>NZ_CP108463.1:3550000-6090000 GCF_036226385.1 Streptomyces sp. NBC_01261 | reverse complement strand
ATGTGGCGCAGGTGCGGGGACTGGGGGCCATGACGGCGGGTCTCGTACTCGCCGTCTTCGCCGTGGCCGCGTTGATCGTGCTGCCGTTCGCCGGGCGGGCCATCGTCCGGCGCGGTCCCCGACCGGTTCTCATCGTCGCCCTGGTTCTGGCCGCCCTGGGGTCGATGAGCCTGGGGCTGGCGGGCAGTGCGACGGCCGTGCTGGTGTCGGCGGCGGCGCTCGGGGCCGGGCAGGCCGTGATGCAGCCGGCGCTCGCCACGATGATCGTGGACTGCTCTACGGCCGAGACGCGCTCGCGTGCCTTTGCCATGCAGTTCTTTCTGCAGAACCTCGGACTCGGTGTCGGCGGGCTCATCGGCGGTCATCTGGTCGACACGACCAGCGCGTCCTCGTTCACGCTGCTCTTCGGGATCGAGTCGGCGATGTTCCTGGTGCTCGCCGGTGTGATCGCGACCGTGCGGATGCCGCACGCGCCTGCCATCGGTGACGCTCCTTCGCAGTCGGCCAAGGGCGCCTGGAAGCAGTTGCTCGGCAACCGGGCCATGGTGCAGCTGAGCGTGCTCGGTTTCGTGCTGTTCTTCGCCTGCTACGGGCAGTTCGAGTCCGGGTTGAGTGCGTACGGGGTCGAGGCCGCCGGTATCTCGACGTCCGCGCTCGGTACGGCGCTGGCCGCCAACACCGCGATGATCGTCGTCGCGCAGTTCGCGGTGCTGAAGTTCGTCGAGCGGCGTCGGCGCTCGCGGGTGATCGCGGCCGTAGGGATGATCTGGGCGCTGGCTTGGGTCACGGCCGGGTTCGCGGGACTTGGGCACGGGAGTCAGGAGATGGCTACGGCGGCCTTCGTGTCGACGTACGCGCTGTTCGGGCTGGGGGAGGCGATGTTGTCGCCGACCGTCGCTCCGCTGGTGGCCGATCTGGCGCCCGAGGGGATGGCCGGGCAGTACAACTCGGCCTTCGCCCTCGTCAAGCAGCTCGCGTTGGCTGTCGGGCCCGCGGTGGGCGGGCCGTTGGGGGCTTCGCTGCCGGGGCCGTATGTCGTGACGTTCTTCCTGTTCTCGCTGGGGATCAGTCTGCTCGCGGTGAAGCTGGGGCGGCAGTTGACCGCTGCGCAGGATCAGCCTTGGCGGGCGAAGGGGAGTCTGGTCGTCGCTCGCGGGAGTGTGGAGCCCGTAGGGGTCGAGGCGTAGGTCAGGCCGGGGGTGTCTTGGGGAGTACGAACTCGCACCAGACGGCCTTGCCTCCGCCCGGGGTGCGGCGGGAGCCCCAGTTCGAGGCGATGGTCGCCACGATCGCGATGCCTCTGCCCGACTCGTCGGCCGGTTCCGCGCGGCGGCGGCGGGGCAGGTGGTCGTCGCCGTCCGTGACCTCGACGATGAGACGGCGGTCGGTGCGGCGGAGGCGTAGGCGCATGGGCGGTGTGCCGTGCTGGAGGCTGTTGGCGACCAGCTCGCTTGCCGCCAGGACGCCCAGGTCGTGCAGTTCGGTGGGGAAGCGCCAGCTGGTGAGCACTCCGGAGGCGAACGCACGCGCGCGTGGGGCCGCTTCCACTCCACCGAGCAGCTCCAGGGCCGCGTTGCGGAAGAGGTCGCCGGCCGGGCCGGTACGGGCCGGGTGCTGGAGGACCAGGACGGCGACGTCGTCGTCGTGGTCAGCGGTGACGCCGAGGGAGCGGACCAGGCGGTCGCAGACGACCTGGGGGGTGCCGGTGGCGCCGGCCAGGGCGCGCTCCAGGGAGGCGATTCCCTCGTCGAGGTCCTCGTCCCGGCGTTCCACCAGGCCGTCCGTGTAGAGGACCGCCGTAGAACCGGGGCTGAGGGGGATCGAGCCCGAGGAGTGGATCCAGCCGCCGGTGCCGAGCGGGGGGCCGGTGGGTTCGTCGGCGCGCTGGACGGCTCCCGTCTCGTCGCGGACGAGGATCGGGAGGTGGCCGGCGGACGCGTAGACCAGGCGGCCCTCGTTCGGGTCGAAGATGGCGTACACGCAGGTGGCGATCTGGTTCGCGTCGATCTCCGTGGCGAGGCCGTCCAGGAGCTGGAGGACCTCGTGCGGGGGCAGGTCGAGGCGGGCGTACGCCCGTACCGCCGTGCGGAGTTGGCCCATGACCGCCGCCGCCCGGACACCTCGGCCCATGACGTCGCCGATGACCAGGGCGGTGCGGCCGCCGCCGAGGGTGATCACGTCGTACCAGTCGCCGCCGACCGCGGCCTCGGTGCCGCCGGGCTGGTAGGTGGCGGCGATGCGCAGGTCGTCGGGCTCCTCCAGCTCCTGGGGGAGCAGGGAGCGCTGGAGGGTCACAGCTGTCTCGCGCTGGCGGCGTTCGCTGGCGCGGAGGCGTTCGGCGGCCTCGGCGTGGTCGGTGACGTCGGTGGCGAAGATCAGGACGCCGCCCTCGGCGCTGTCGGCGCTCTCGGCGACCGGGGTGCACGTGAACGTGTACGAGCGGCCGCCGGGCGCCTTGCGGGACTTGAGGGTGCGGGGCTTGCCGCTGCGCAGGACCTGGTCCAGGAGCGGGAGCAGGCCGAGTTCGTCGAACTCGGGGAGGGCCTCGCGGGCCGGTGCGCCCAGGGGGCGGGTGCCGAAGGCCGCCACGTAGGCGTCGTTGACGTACGCGATGCGCTGGTCGGGGCCGTGCACCAGGGCGACGAGGGCCGGGACGCGGTCGAGGACCTCGCGGACGGGCAGGTCCTCGACGGCGGGGACCTGCGGCGGCTCGTCGGTGAGCTGCTCGGCGCGGGCCGCGGGCACGGAGCCTTCTCCCCGCCGGTCCGGGGTGACCGTGTGGTCGGTCCGCGCTGCGGCGCGGCGCTGCGTTCCGGGGAGCCGGGCGCTCCAGCGCGTGAAGTTCACGAATCCTTGCCTCGTGTAGGTGTTGTCGGCCCGCTCCGGACCCTGCCGGGGGTCCGGGGGTCGGCCCCCCGGGGGATGCAGCACAGTGGGGAAAGCCTCTTGGGTGGGAAGGGCGGGCGCGGGCCCGCCCGAAGTCGTGGACCAGTCTGGCAGTGTGACCGACCGGGCCGACATTCGTCAGACGCCTCGGCGGCCGGTGGAGTTCCTCGGTCCGGTCAGTTCGACCCCTTCGGGTCGTGCGGAGGCTGTCCACCGGCCGCGAGTTCGAACTCCGCTCGGGGGTGTTCGAGTGATCCGAGGGAGACGATCTCCCGTTTGAAGAGCCCCGCCAGGGTCCATTCGGCGAGCACACGGGCCTTGCGGTTGAAGGTGGGCACCCTGCTCAGGTGGTAGACGCGGTGCATGAACCAGGCAGGGTAGCCCTTCAGCTTCCGTCCGTAGACCTGCGCGACGCCTTTGTGCAGTCCCAGGGAGGCGACCGAGCCGACGTACTTGTGGGCGTACGTCTCCAGTGGCTCGTCGCGCAGGGAGTGCGCGATGTTGTCGCCGAGGATCCTGGCCTGGCGTACGGCGTGTTGGGCGTTTGGGGCGGTGGTGCTGCCGGGTTCGGCGGCGGTGACGTCGGGGACGGCCGCCGCGTCTCCCGCTGCCCACGCGTGCGCGGCGCCCTCGACCGTCAGCTGGGCGGTGCACTTGAGGCGGCCGTGAGTGGTGAGCGGGAGGTCGGTGGCGGCGAGGACGGGGTGGGGTTTCACGCCGGCCGTCCACACGAGCGTGCGGGTCGGGAAGCGCTGGCCGTCGCTGAGGACGGCGACGCGGTCGACGCAGGATTCGAGGCGGGTCCCCAGGAGGACCTGGATGTTGCGTCGGCGCAGCTGGGTGATCGTGTAGGTGCCCATCTCCTCGCCGACCTCCGGGAGGATGCGGTTCGAGGCTTCTACGAGGATCCATTTCAGGTCGTCGGCGTCGACGTTGTGGTAGTAGCGCACGGCGTAGCGGGCCATGTCCTCCAGTTCGCCGAGCGCCTCGACGCCGGCGTAACCGCCTCCTACGAAGACGAAGGTCAGCGCCGCGTCGCGGATCGCGAGGTCGCGGGTGGAGGAGGCGATGTCCATCTGCTCGATGACGTGGTTGCGCAGGCCGATGGCCTCCTCGACGGTCTTGAAACCGACGCCGTGCTCGGCGAGGCCGGGGATCGGGAGGGTGCGCGAGATCGAGCCGGGGGCCAGCACGAGTTCGTCGTACGCCAACTCCTCGGTGCCCGTGCCCTCTTCCTCGGTGGCGAGGGTGCTGAGGGTCGCGGTGCGCTTGCCGTGGTCGATGGCGGTGGCCTCGCCGATGACGACCCGGCACTGGCCGAGGACGCGGCGCAGCGGGACGACGACGTGGCGGGGGGAGATCGAACCGGCGGCGGCCTCGGGGAGAAACGGCTGATACGTCATGTAAGGGTCGGGACTGACGACGGTGATCTCGACCTGCCCGCGCTTGATTTCACGTTTCAACTTCTTCTGAAGGCGCAGGGCTGTGTACATCCCGACGTAGCCGCCACCGACAACGAGAATGCGCGCGCGTTCCTTCACCATCCCATGACGCACCCGGCGCTGGAGTTTGTCCACAGCCTCGACAAATTGTGTGACCGGCGGCGGAGGGTGCGCGAGGGCGCCAAAAGTGCCGTCGTTGAGGGCAGGTTCGCAGGTCAGCGAGGGTGCTCGGGGTGGTGCCCCGGGGTGCAATAGGGGCGTATGCGACCCGTACTCCGATCGGGGGGCGCTCCGTGCGGAACCTGCCCCTTCTGAATTGACCCCCTCTCAACTATGTTCGTGTGTCGACGGGGTGAAGGGGGATGTGCTCAGCGAGTCCGCGAAGAGCGGGGCTCGCGAACCGGGCTTGTCTCACGATGCTCCGGCTGCCGATGGCGGGGAGTCTCCGGGGGGAGACGTCATTAACCGGGGGAACGTGTATGCATATTCAGGATTCTCATTGGACATCCGCGTCAGCCGTCGCATCCGGCGGCGCGGTCGGAGCGGCGGCGAACGGACGCGGGGACTCCTCGCGGACGACGCCGTTGCGGGTGGACGCACAGCGCAATCTGGAGCACGTGCTGCGGGCGGCACGTGAGGTCTTCGGCGAGCTGGGCTACGGCGCGCCGATGGAGGACGTGGCGCGACGCGCGCGGGTCGGTGTCGGCACGGTGTACCGGCGCTTCCCGAGCAAGGACGTCCTGGTGCGGCGGATAGCCGAGGAGGAGACCTCCCGGCTGACCGACCAGGCGCGTTCGGCGCTCGGCCAGGAGGACGAGCCGTGGTCGGCGCTGTCGCGCTTCCTGCGGACCTCGGTGGCCTCGGGTGCCGGGCGGCTGCTGCCGCCGCAGGTGCTGCGGGTCGGCGTCGCCGACGAGGGTGAGGATGCCGACCTCCTCGACGAGGCGCGGGTGCCGCAGCAGCGGACGCAGCCGGGTGCGGGTGAACTGCGGCTGGTTCCGGAGGAGTCGGCGGGATCTGTGGGTTCCGCGGAGTACGACGCCGGGGCGACCGCGCTGCTGGAGGTCGTGGGGCAGCTGGTGGATCGGGCGCGGGCTGCGGGGCAGTTGCGGGCGGACGTTTCGGTGTCGGACGTGCTGCTGGTGATTGCCACGGCGGCGCCCTCGTTGCCGGATGCCGCGCAGCAGGCGGCGGCGTCTGCGCGGTTGCTGGACATTCTGCTGGAGGGGTTGCGGTCGCGGCCGTTGTGAGGGTGGGCCCGCGTTGGTGCGGGCGTCTTCTGGGGGCTGCGCCCCCAGACCCCCATCGGCCCTGAAGGGGCCTCGTCCTCAAACGCCGGACGGGCTGAATTTGCCCGCCCGCGTTGGCAGGGTGACTCGAATAGGTGACTGTGGAGCGGGGGTGCCCTGGTGCCCGCGCCCCTCGTGATGCCCAGGAGCGTTCCGGGCATTTCAGTCACCTTCGTCAACTCCCTTTCCGGGCGCGACAGTTGATCCTTCCCCGGAGGGGTGAACGCTAGTACTGCGGTACGGCAAGTCCCCACGGATGAGTGGATGATCCGTACGACCGGGTCCTGAACAAAAGCCAATATGGCTACGCTGAGCCGGTGTTCGGGACTGGTTGGACTGGCTTGGCAGGCGGCGGGGGCTTTCCGCGATGAGCGTTGACGGGCGTGACGAGTCACTGGGTGACGGTGCCCCGGAGGCCGGTGGGCTGACCTCACCACAGGTGCCGAGTCAGGGCGGGCCCAGTGGTGTCCCCCAGGGTGCTGTCCCCCCGGGTTTCGAACCCGCCGAGGGCAGCGTCCCGCCACAGCGCGAGGGCAGTGTGCTGCCGCCGCCGCTGCCGCCGCGGGAGATGCCGGCGGCCGACGCCTCGCTGATCGAGCGGATGCGCGCCGGTGACGACACGGCGTACGAGGAGCTGTACCGGCGCCACGCGGACGCCGTGCGCCGGTATGCCCGGACCTGTTGCCGGGACGGGCACACCGCCGACGATCTCACCGCCGAGGTCTTCGCCCGCATGTTGCAGGCGGTGCGCGGCGGTTCGGGGCCCGAGCACGCCGTACGCGCCTATCTGCTGACCTCCGTCCGGCGCGTCGCCGCGAACTGGACGAAGTCGGCGAAGCGGGAGCAACTCGTCGACGACTTCGCGGTGTTCGCCGCGCAGTCCGCGCGGGTGTCGGAGGTGTCCGACGACGACACCATCGATCTCGGCGCCGACGTCCGGGCCATGCACGTGGCCGAGCAGTCGATGGCTATGCAGGCCTTCCGGTCGCTGCCCGAGCGGTGGCAGGCCGTGCTGTGGCACACCGAGGTCGAGGACGAGTCGCCGAGCGAGGTCGCCACGCTCTTCGGGCTGGACGCCAACGGCACGCGCGTGCTGGCCAGTCGGGCCCGCGAGGGGCTCAAGCAGGCCTATCTCCAGGCCCATGTCAGCACGGCCCTCACCGACGACGAGGAGTGCGCGCGCTACGCCGACCAGCTCGGCACCTACGCCCGCCGCCGACTGCGCACACGTGCCGAACGGGGGCTGCGCAAGCACCTGGAGGAGTGCGCCAAGTGCCGGCTGGCCGCGCTGCAGATCGAGGAGGTCGCCAGCGGTATCCCGGCGGTCGTCCCGGTCGCGGTCATCGGCTGGTTCGGCGTCGCCGGGTACGCGAAGGCGGTCGCGCTCATCGCGGGCGGCGCGGGAGCGGGCGCTGCCGGTGCCGCGGGCGCCGCAGCCGCCGCGGGCGGGAGTTCGTCCGGCGGTGCGGGTGCCGGGGGCGCGGCTGCCTCCGAGGGCCTGGGCGCCCCGGTGAAGGCGGGTATCGCGGCCGGTGTGGTCGCCACGGCGGCAGCGGCGGCGATCGCCCTCGCGCTGGCCGGCAGCACCCACACCCCCGCGAAGAAGCCCGAGGCGAAACCGGCGCCCTCGTCCTCCCCGATCGCCAAGCCCGAGTCGACTCCCCCGACCCCCCCGAAGAAGCAACCGGCCCCGGAACCGGCGGTGTTGAAGCCCGAGCCGACACCCACTCCGACCCCGACACCCAAGCCCGCACCCCGGGCGAAGCCCACACCGACGCCCAAGTCCACCCCGACCCCGAGGCCGACCCCCAGACCCACCCCGACGCCCACCCCCACGCCGACCCCGACACCCCCACCCGCGCCGACGATCTTCCAGGTCAGCGAGCTCTCGTACAACGTCAACGGCGACGGCACCGCGCCGGAGATCCAGCTCGGCGAGAGCAGCTGGGTGTGGCAGCGCTACGGCGTCTCGATCGGCGGCACGCGGTACGCCCACGGCGCGACCGTGCACGGCCGCTCCTCCGTCACGATCGACCTCAACCGCCCGTGCGTCTCCTACGACGCGACGGTCGGCGTCGACGACATGATGCTGGGGATCGGCAAGGTGTACTTCGCGGTGTACGCCGACGGGGTCCGGCTGTGGCAGTCCGGGGAGATCGACGGCGGGGACCCGGCCGTGCCCGTCCATGTGAACATCGCCGGGCGCAAGACCGTGCGGCTGGTGGTCGAACCGCACAGCTCCTTCGACAACCTGGCGCTGGCGGACTGGGCGGCCTCCAAGTTCACCTGCCGGTAGGAGGTCACGCCGGGGCGGGCAGCTCCGCCAGGATCTCGTCCAGGGTGAGGGGCTCGCCGCGGGCGCGTTCGGCGGCGTAGCGCTCGGCGCCCAGGTCGGTGCGGGCGACGGCCTCGGTGTGCTCGACGCGGGCGCGCTCCGGCATGGGACGCGGGTGGCCGCCGCGCCAGTGGTCGCCCGCGGCCAACAGCCGTACCGCGCGCGGGAGTTCGCCGAGGTCGGCGGAGAGCAGGGCCGTCTGGTCGACCAGCATCGCGATCAGCGCGTCGGCGCAGTTCTGGTCGACGGCCTCGCGCAGGGTGGCGGTCATCAGCTCAAGGCCGCGCTCCGGGCCGGACTCGGCGGCGGTGACCAGGGCGGCGACCGCGCTCAGGCCGGCCTTGAACTGCGGTGGGGGTGTGCCCTTCCGGCTCTCCGTCGTGGCCAGGTCGCTCAACTCCCGCGCGCGGGCGACGTCTCCGTCCTCCAGGGCGATGTGCGCGCGCAGCATCAGGACGAAGGTGCGGGCGTCCGACACGCCGTGCCGGTCGGACTCCGCGGTCGCCCGGTCCAGGCCCGCCAGCGCGCTGTCGCGGTCTCCCGCGCGGAAGGCGAGTTCGGCGAGGCGGGCGATGAGGAACGGGGTCTCGGTGTTGGCGCCGACCTCGTAGGCGAGCGCCAGTGCCTCCTCGTACTCCGTCCGCGCCTCCTCGAAGCGGCCTCGGACCATGGCGGCCTCGCCGACCGCGCTGGCCAGCTGGGCGCGCACCCAGCGGTCGCCGACGCGCCCGCAGAGCACCTTCAGCGTCTTCAGGTCCTCGTCGATGCCCGCCATGCCGCCCGGCGAGTCGACGAGGAGGTGGGTGCGGAACATCAGCAGGACGGCGTTCTCCCAGTCGCCGCCGTGGGCACGGACGTTGACGACCGCCGCCTCCATGGCGGGCCGGATGTCCATCGACTCGGTGAGGAAGTAGGCGGTGAGCGGCCAGATGAGCCCCGGCATACGGGCCGACTGCGGGCCGCCGGCGGCGAAGTGGTCCTGGACCAGCCGCATGTACTGCCACATGCACTCGTCCCGCAGGCCGTCCTCCGTCCGGCCCAGGAGCTCGGTCTCGGCCCTGAGGAAGAGGTTCAGCAGCCGGAGGTCCATCCGCCGGGTGTGCAGGGGGTGCCGGACGTCCGCCTCCGGGTCGGCGACGTAGGCCTCGTACGGGTCCAGGGCGGACCCGGCCGGCACGGTCAGGGCGAGGACGCGGATCACCCATTCCGCGCCCTCGGTGCGGTAGTTGCGCAGCCACCAGAACCAGCCGACGGCGAGGACCAGGGCGCCCGCCTCCGCCTCGTCGCGGGCGGCGACGGAGCGGGCGAGGGCGGCCCGGATGTTGTCCAGCTCGGTCTCCAGGCGGGCTATCCACGGGAGTTGGTCGCCCGAGCGGAGGAGCGGCTCGGCCTCCTCGACGAGGGCGCGGGCCCACGCCCGGTGCCTGCGCTCGGCGGCGGCGCGCGGCTCGGGGGTCTCGGCGGCGCGCTCGACGGCGTACTCGTGGATGGTCTCCAGCATGCGGTAGCGCATGCCGCCGTCCGTGTCCCCCGGGGTGGCCACGATCAGGGACTTGTCGACCAGGGAGCCGATGAGGTGGGCCGCGGGGCCGGTGCACACGGCCTCGGCCGCCGCGAGGTCCCAGCCGCCGGCGAACACGGAGACCTCGCGCAGCACCGTCCGCTCCGCCTCGTCGAGCAGGTCCCAGGACCAGTCGACGACGGCCCTCAGGGTCTGCTGGCGGGGCAGGACCGTACGGCTGCCGGAGGTGAGGAGGCGGAAGCGGTCGTCGAGGCGGTCGGCGATCTGGCGCGGGGTGAGCAACCGGAGCCGGGCGGCGGCCAGTTCGATGGCCAGGGGCAGGCCGTCGAGGCGGCGGCAGATCTCCGCGACGGCCTCCGTGTCCTGGAGCACGGCCCGCGCGTCGGGGCGGACGGCGGTGGCGCGCTCGGTGAAGAGGCGGTGTGCCTGGTCGGGGACGAGGGGCTCGACCGGGCGCACGGACTCGCCGGGGACGCCGAGGGGTTCGCGGCTGGTGGCGAGGATCGTGAGCCCCGGGCAGCGGGTCAGGAGGGTCTCGGCGAGGTCGGCCACGGCGTCGATGACATGTTCGCAGTTGTCAAGGATCAGGAGTCGGCCGCGCGAGGCGCAGTACTCCACCAGCAGGGCGACCGGGTCGTCCTGCGTGGTCATCAGCTCGGTGGTCAGCAGGGCGGTCTCGCGCAGACCGAGGGCGCTGACCACCGCGCCCGGCACCGCCTCCGGCCGGTCGAGCCGGGCCAGCTCGACGAGCCACGCCTGCGGGAGCCCGGCGGCGGCTTCCTCGGCGAGACGGGTCTTTCCGGAGCCGCCCGGTCCGGTGAGCGTGACCAGGCGGGCCCTGTGCATATCGGAACGGATGGCGGCGATCTCGGGTTCCCGGCCCACGAAAGAGGTGAGACGCGGACGCAGGTTGCCATTGCGCTCGGGAGGCCCCGGCGCCGGGGGCCGCGTCCTCGCGGGCGCCGTCGACGTGAGCAAGTCCCCGTGCAGCGCACGGAGTTCCGGACCCGGGTCGGTGCCGAGCCCTTCGGCGAGGGCGCGCCGGGCCGCCTCGTACGCGGCGAGGGCGTCGGCTCCTCGGCCACAGGCGCGCAGCGCGCGGATCAGGAGGGCGTGCAGGGGTTCGTCGTAGGGATGCGCGGTGGTCAGTTCCCGCAGTTCCGGTACGACGTCGGCGGCGCGGCCGAGCAGCAGGTCGGCCTCGGCCCGCGCGCGGGTGGCCTCCTGGCGCAGCGCGTCGGGGCGGGCGGCGGCGGACCGGTCCGGGAGGTCGGCGAGCGCGGGGCCGCGCCACAGGGCGAGCGCGTCGGCGAGGTCGCGGGCGGCGGTGGTCGCGTCGCCGCGGTCGAGGGCGGCCGTACCCCTGCGGGTGAGGTGTTCGAAGACGAACAGGTCGACGTCGTCCCGGGTCGCCGCGAGGCGGTAGCCGCCGGGGTCGGAGGCGATCGCGTCCTTGCCGAGGGTGCGGCGGAGACGGCCGACCAGGGCCTGGAGGGCGGCCGGGGCGTCCTGGGGCGGGTCGTCTGCCCACACCTCGTCGATCAGGGTGCCGAAGGGGATGTTCCGGCCCGGGTGCAGGGCGAGTGCCGCGAGCAGGGCGCGCAGGCGCGCACCGCCGAGGGATACGCCGGTGCCCTGTTCGTCGTCCGCCCGGGTGCTGCCCAGGATTCTGTACCGCACCGGACCATTGTCGCCGGGCGGGCGGGGCGGGGGCACGGGGTTTCGCCGCGGGGCGGGCGGATGGGGTGGTTTGGGGTGTGCTGCCCATCACCTCCCGGATCGGTACAACGACTGTCTGTGAACAGTTAATGTCCGTATACAGCCAAAGCCTTCACATGGGCCTAGGCTGCGCAGCCGAAGCCCCTACCTGGGCTTCGGCACGTTTTTGGGGGCAGGGGACGCGTTGACCGGAGCAGCACCGCAGGCTGTGCACTTCAACATCCTGGGCGCGCTGGAGATCTGGGCCGACCAGCAGCGGCTGCGGCTCGGCGGGCCGATCCAGGAACGGGTCCTCGTCACCCTGCTGCTGGAGCCCGGACGGGTCGTGCCGGTGACGCGACTCGTCGAGGCCGCGTGGAACGAGGAGCCGCCCGCGACGGCCGTCCACCAGATCCGCAAGGCCGTCGCCGACCTCCGCCGCCGGATACCCGGCGGAGCCGGACTGCTGGTCACGGACGGGCCCGGCTATCGCGCCGCCGTCGCCGACGAGCAGCTCGACCTCAGCCGCTTCACCCGGCTCACCGGCGAGGCCCGCGAGCAGTTCGCCGCCGGCGCCGCCGCCCAGGCCGCCGACCTGCTGCGCCGGGCGCTCACGCTGTGGCGCGGCCCGGTCCTGGCGGGCTCCGGCGGGACCACCCTCGCCGCCGCGGCCACCGCCCTCGACGAGCGCCGGCTGGCCGCCGCCGAGCAGCTCTTCCAGCTCCGCCTCGACCAGGGCGAGAGCGGCGAACTCGTGTTCGAGCTACGCGAGTTGATCGTCGAACACCCGCTGCGCGAGACCCTGCGCGGCCAGCTGATGCTCGCCCTGTACCGCTCGGGCCGCGCCGCCGAGGCCCTGGAGGAGTACGGCCGGGTGCGCGACCTGCTCGTCGCGGAGCTCGGCATCGACCCGGGCCCCCGGCTGACCAAGCTGTACGAGGCGATCCTGCGCGACAGCGACGAACTGACCGGCCCCGAGCCGCAGTTGCCCGCCGCCGCAGGACCGCGGGCCCCCGTCACCGCCCCGTCGCTGTCCACGCTCCCCTACGACCTCTCGGACTTCACCGGCCGCGAGGAGGAGCTGCGCACCCTGCTGCGGCACGCCGCCGAGCCCTGTGACGGGACCCGGATCGTGGCCGTCGATGGCATGGGCGGCAGCGGCAAGACCTCCCTCGCGGTGCGCGCCGCCCACCAGCTCGCCGAGCAGTACCCGGACGGGCGGCTCTGCTTCGACCTGCGCGGCTACTCGCCCGGCGAGGAGCCCCAGCAGCCGACCGCCGTGCTCGGCGCGCTGCTGCGCACCCTCGGCGTCCCCGACCAGCGCGTCCCCGAGGACGAGGGCGGCCGGGCGGCGCTGTGGCGGGCCACCCTCGCGGGCCGGCGGGTGCTGCTCCTGCTGGACAACGCCAGTGACTCCACCCAGGTCCGGCCGCTGCTCCCGGCCTCGCCCGGCTGTCTGGTGCTGGTCACCAGCCGGGCGCGGCTGATGGACCTGGACGGCGCCGAGTGGATCTCGCTCGGGGTGATGCCGTCCGAGGAGAGCGTGACGCTGCTCGCGGAGACCCTCGGCGAGCGGCGCGCGGCGGCCGAGCCGGAGGCGGTCGCCGAACTGGCCGAGCTGTGCGGTCACCTGCCGCTGGCCCTGCGCATCGCGAGCGCCCGGCTGCGCAACCGCCAGCGCTGGACCGTGCAGTACCTGGTCGACCGGCTGTGCGACGAGACGCGGCGGCTGGGCGAGCTGAGTTCTGGCGAGCGCAGTGTCGCGGCGACGATCCAGCTGTCGTACCAGGCGATGGAGGAGGAACACCGCCGGGCCTTCCGGCTGCTCGGGCTGCATCCGGGGACGGAGGTCGACGTCCACTCGGGCGCCGCGCTGCTCGGCACCGACCGGCGGACCGCCGAGGACGTCCTGGAGCGGCTCCTCGACGTGCATCTGGTGCAGCAGCACACGCTCGGCCAGTACACGCTGCACGATCTGGTGCGCAGCTTCGCGCAGAGTCTGCGCACGGACGCCGCCCGGGCCACGGACCACGCCGCGCTGGAGCGGGTCCTCGACTACTACGTGGCGGCCTCCGAGCAGGCGTGCGCGGTGCTGTTCCCGCGCCGGGCCCGGCATGCCACGCCGGCGCCCGCGGACGTGGCCGTACTGCCGCCGCTGCACGGGGCGGAGCAGGCGCGCGGCTGGTTCGACCAGGAGCACTCGGCGCTGCTGTCCGCGGTGACGGTCGCCCATGAACAGGGCCTGGACGTGCAGACCGGCCAGCTCGCCCGCAACGCCATGTTCTATCTGAACCTGCGCGGCTCCTTCGACGAGTACGAGAACGTGGCCGTCCTCGCGGTGGCCTCCGCCCGCCGGCTCGGCGACCCCTCCGCGCTGCGCGCCGGCCTGTCCAACCTGACGTCCTCGCACTGGAAGCTCGGCAAGTTCCGCGACGGCCTCGCCTCGGCCGAGGAGGCGCTGCGGATCGCGCGGTCGGCCGGCGACCTGCACGGGCAGGCCGTCAGTCTCGACCAGTTGGGGCTGCTGCACAGCTGCCTCGGCCATCTGAAGGAGGGCCGGGACAGCCTGGTCCGCAGCATCGAGCTGCACGAGAACGCGCTGCGCAAGGAGATGGCCCTGTGCAACCTCAGTACCGTCTGCGCCTGGCTCGGCCGCTACGAGGAGGCGGCGGCAGCGGCCGAGCGGGCCGTCGAACTGCGCCGCGCGCACGGTGAGCCGGTCAGTCAGATCCCGGCCCTGAACGACCTGGCGATCGCCCTGCTCGGCCTCGGCGAGCCCGAGCGGGCCAGGGCGTGCCTCGGCGAGGCGATGTCCGCCGGTGACGAGTCCTCGTTCCCGGAGGACCTCGCGCTCACCCTCGCGCTCGCCGCCGACGCCGAGCAGCGTCTCGGCCGGCAGCGCGCCGCGTCGGCGTACGCGGAGCAGGCCCTGGACCTGGTGCGGGAGCGCGGTACGGCGCTGCGGTGCTGTGACGTCGAGAACATCGTCGGCCGGATGCACCGGCAGCGCGGCGCGCACGCGCAGGCGCTGGAGCTGCACCGGAGCGCCGCGCGGCGGGCCGGTGCCATCGAGTACCGGGTGGAACTGGCCCGCGCCCACGACGGGATGGCGCACGCCGCCGCCGCGCTCGGCGACGGCGCGTCGGCGCGCCTGCACCGGACACAGGCGGACGAGCTGTTCGCGTCGATGGACATGCCCGCCATGTCCGACGGGCTCGGCTGACCCTCAACTACCCACGGTGGGCCTACGGTTGTGCCCCGCACCCGGACGTACGGGCGCGGGGCACTGTCGTGCCGGAGGCGTGCGGTCAGCCGGTGACGAAGTCCGGGCCGCCGTTGTTCAGCGGGGCCGCGGCCACCCTGTCGGGGCCCCCGTTGTTCGCCGGAACCTCCGTGGCCGTCCCCCAGCCCAGTACCAGAACCGCCGCCACGATCCCTATGAGCCCGACCGTCTTCCTGCGCATCGCTCTTCCCCCCTGTGGTGGTGATGTCGTTCGACGTCCCTCATGGTGCAGCCGAGCGATCCCGAAGCGATACCGTGCGAGTACCACTGGTCACCGGCTGTTCCTGTGCGAGGGCCCGGAACAGCCACAGATCGGGATCGAACCCCCCGCCGACGCGCGGGACTTGCGGTTCGCGGCAGACGAAGGACGCCTCGGCGGCGACCACGCGGGCGCCCCGTTCGGTGAGCACCAGCCGGGTGTACGCGGGCCCGGAGCGGTAGTCGGCGAGGTCGAGCAACGCCCGTGCCGCCGCCCGTAGTTCGGACCGCACATGGGTGTCCAGCGGCGCCGGGTACAGCTCGGTGACGGGTCCGCCCGCGGGATGCCGGGCCGTGAGGGCGAGGACGTGGTGGGCGCCGTCGACCGTCAGGGTGTGCACCCCGAAGACGGGCCCGGCGAGATACTCCTCCACCAGGTAGGGTCCCGGCGCCGCGTCCGCCTCCCGGCGGGCGGTCCAGGCCGCCAGGTCTCCGGGGCAGCCGATCCGGGTGACGTGGTGCCCGCCCGTCGCGTCGGTCCGCTTGACGACCAGCGGCAGCCCCAACGCCCGTACCAGACCCGGGACTTTCGCCACCGAACAAGCTTCCCGGGCCCGCACCACCGAACGGCCGTCCTCGTTCAGCAGGCGGCGCATCGCGGTGCGGTCGCGGATCCGCCGCACGGACTGCGGGCTGGTCGTCGACGGTCCCGCCGCGTCGGCGGCGGCGAACGCGGCGGCCCTACGGCGCCGGTCGCCCAGGTGGAGCGCCTGGGCGATGCCGTGCCGGCGGGCGGTCCTGCCCAGCAGGGCGGCGAGGGTCGCCGGGTCGCCGGTGTCGGTCAACAGCAGGGCCTGCGAGAGCCGTTCGGTCTCGGCGAGGCAGTGCGGTGCGCACAGCGCCGGGTCCTGCACCGACCAGACCTGGAACCCGGCGGCCACGGCCCTGACCACGGAGGTGTGGCAGGGCTGGACGAGGAGCAGCCGCCGGTCGGCTCCGCACCTCATGTGCCGGCCGGCGACCGGTCCGGTCCGACGAGTTCGTCGGCGAGGGTGCCGCCGCTGCCCCAGTGGTCGTGCGCCACGTCCCGGACGAGGACGGTCACGGCCTCCTTGGGACAGCCCGCGATGCGTGAGGCGGTGGCCGTCAGTTCGGCCACGAGTTCGGCGCGGGCGGCCCGGTCGTTGCCCTGCCACCAGTCGACGGTGATCACCGGCATGTCACTGCTCCTTGCTGTCGGGGGTGTTGGGTGTGCTGTCGTCCTGCCACAGGCTCAGGTAGCGCTCGCCGGTGTCGGGCAGCACGGTGACGACGGTCCGGCCCGCGTACTCGGGCTTGGCGACGAGCCGGGTACAGGCGTGCACGGCCGCGCCGGACGAGACGCCGACGAACACGCCCTGGCCGCGCGCGAGTTCACGGGCCGTGCGCAGGGCGTCCGTGTCGGTCACGGTGACGACCTCGTCGATGAGCGAGACATCGGTGGTGGCGGCGACGAAGCCGCCGTTGAGGCCGGGGATGCGGTGCTGGCCGGCCGAACCGCGGGACAGCACAGGGGAGTTCTCCGGCTCCACCGCCACGACGTGCACCGCCGGGTTCCGCTCCTTGAGGTAGCGGGCGATGCCGGTCAGGGTGCCTCCGGTGCCGACCCCGCACACCAGGACGTCGACCCGGCCGCCGGTGTCCGCCCAGATCTCGGGGCCCGTCGTCTCGTAGTGCGCGCGGACGTTGTCCTCGTTCTCGTGCTGGCGGGTGAACCAGGAACCGGGCGTGGCCGCGTGGATCTCCTCGGCCCGGGCGATCGCGCCCTGGTAGCCGGTCTCGCGCGGGGTGCGGACGACCTCGGCGCCGAGCGCCCCCAGCAGGGCGACGCGCTCGGCGGTCGCGCTGTCGGGCAGCACGATCACACAGCGGTGGCCGCGGGCGGCGGCGAGGGCGGCCAGCGCGATGCCCGTGTTGCCCGAGGTGGCTTCCACGACCGTGCCGCCGGGGCGTAGTTCACCGCGTTCCTCCGCGGCCCGCAGCATGAACAGGGCGGCCCGGTCCTTGATGCTGGACAGCGGGTTCACGGACTCCAGCTTGGCCAACACCCTTACGTCGTCGGCGCATTCGTCAATACGCAACCTGATCAGGGGAGTTGAGCCGACCAGGTCGGCGATGCTGTCGGCGATGGGCTGGGGCACGGTGTCCTCAAGGGTGTCAGGAGTGGGTCAGGCGTCTTCGAGCACGAGGTGCTCCAGGAACCAGGTCTCGACCTGCCGCAACCGCTCCTCCACGGCCGCGCGGTCGGGGCCCGAGACCAGCACCGTGCACAGGAAGTCGGAGGAGGTCCGGGCCGCCGTCATGGTCTGTCCGGGCTCGACGAAGACCCGGAAGCGCTCGACCCAGGGGAACTCCGGCGGTACGGCGTCCGGTACGGCGCCCACCCGACCCGGGCGCTTCATCAGCACCAACTGGCCGGTCATGGTGCGCGGCAACGGCCGATCACCGTACGCCGGTCGCCCGACGGCCACCGGCAGGCCGGCCTCGGCGCGCAGCCAGCTCTCCGTGGGGTCCGCGCCGAACAGCAGCGTCACGATGTCGCGGATCGCGGCACCGCCCGTGCGGCAGGCGATCTCGCAGAGCACCAGCTCGTCGTCGGGCGTGTGGAAGACCTCCGCGTGGAAGGCGAAGTTCTCCGGTCCTGGCAGCGCCGCGAGCAGCCGCTCCGTGAACGCGAGCAGCCGGTGGGACAGCGGGTCGTCGACGTCGAGGGTGAGGTCGATGCGGGGACCGGTGTCGGTGGCGTACGTGGCGAGGGCGTACTGGTACTGCGAGGGCCAGGCCAGCGCGAGCCGGCCGCCGAGCACCAGGCCGTCGATGTGGCAGAGCGGGCCGGGGACGTACTCCTCGGCGATGAGGTTCGGCAGGTCGGGGCCGTAGAGGCCGAAGTCCTCGGCGAGGTAGGTGTCCAACTCCTCGCGGGTGCCCAGGATATGGAGGCCGACCGAGCCCGCGCTGTCGCGCGGCTTGAGGACCACGGGGAAGCCGTGCGCGTCGGCGAACGCCACGATGTCGGTCGCCGTCTCCATCTCCCGGTACGCGGCCACCCGCACCCCGGCCGCCACGGCCAGCTCCTTCATCAGGGACTTGGCCCTGAACGGCAGCACGGTTTGGGTGCGTTGGCCGGGCAGTCCGAGTATCTCCCTCAGTACGGCGGCCCGTTCGAGGTCCCGTTCGTGCGGAGCGACGACGTGGGTGACGCCGTGCTCGCGGGCGAGGTCCAGGGCGCGTTCCTCCAGACGGCCGCTCGTGTCGTAGCCGTGGACCGCCTCGGTGTGCGCGTATCCGGCGCTCGCCAGGGGGAGTTGCTCGCCCACCCGGTCGAGGTTCTCGCGCGAGGCGAGCAGCAGGACGTCACCGTCGTGGTCGGCGAACCAGGTGTCGTAGGGGACCGCTTGCAGCGATCCGACCTGGTGCAGGACGAGCACGCTCATTCAGACCGCCTCCACGCTTTCGAGCCGTCGTGCCTGTGCGCACACGAGCCGGCGTGCGTCGGTGGTGCGTCCCGTGTAGCGGACGGAGTCGACGCGCCAGGTGCCGAACTCGTCGCGTACGGCCGCGACTTCGAGCGGATGCCCCGCTACGGCGGGCAGCACCGCGAGGGCCGCGTCGGTGGCGGGGTTGCCCGGGCCGTGGTGCCCGGGTCCGCTCGTCGCGGGTTCCACGGTGAGCCCCGCGGTGGCGGCCGTGTCGCCCTCGGCGAGTCCGCCCCGGGCGAAGGCACGCAGCGCGGTCTCGTCCCCGAGGTCGGCGACGACCGCCCGCTCGGGGCCGCGCCTCCGCCGTACCCGTAGGGGATATCCCCAGGCGTGGGCGGCCCGGTACAGGTCGGGGATCGTGGCGGCGGGCGCCCGCCGTACGACGGGCACACCGGCGGCGCCGAGCAGTTCGGCCGCGCGGATCGCGTCGGCGCCGACCACCGCCTCGTCCCGGGTCTGCCCGGCGAGACCCAGGTGATCGCGGAGCGAACCGGCGCGGATCTGGTCGTCGGGGTGCAGGGCGACCAGGGCGGTGATGTGCGTGTTCGACGCGAGACTCAGGACGGCGAGTTCGGCGGTGGCGGAGGCGGAGTCGGCGGCGGTGCTGGAGGAGTCCACCACGATCGCGTCCCCGCCCAGCCACTCCCCGTAGGGCGGATCCCCCAGGGACCGCCGGTGCAGTACGACGACCGTCATGCCCGGTCCTCCCCTTCCATGCGGACCGTCAGCCCGGTCGCGACCAGTTCCTCGCAGAGCAGGACCGCCTTGTCGGTGGTCGGGGCGGTGACGGCGAGCAGGCCGAGGCGGTCCCAGTTGTCGCGGGTGGCGCGGAGTACGGAGCCCTTGCGGGCGGCGATGTCGACGGCGAGGACGTCGGGGTGGGCGCGGAGTTCCTCGACGCCGGTGACCTCGGCGACCGTGCCGGGGCGGCCGAGCAGGCCGCGTACGCAGCCGGCGGCGCGGGCCTCGGGGCGGGCGGGCAGCGGGTCGGCCAGGCCGAAGGGCCAGGCGAGGGTGTACCGGACGAGGTCGATGTCGTAGGCCGCCCGGACGAGGGTCTGGATGCGGCCGCCGCCGTTGCGGTTGTGGCCCTCGATGACGAGGGGTCCGCGCGGGGAGAGCCTCAACTCGGTATGCGCGGGGCCGTCCTTGAGGCCGACCGCGTCGAGGAACGCTGCCACGGCCTCCTCGATGCGCCGTTCCTGGTCCGCGCTCAGCCTGGCCGGCATCGCGTGGCCCAGTTCCGCGAAGTGGGTCTCGTCGACGAGCTTCTCGGTGATCGCGACGACGACGTGCCGGCCGGCGAAACTGAGGGACTCGATGCTGAACTCGGGGCCCGGGATGTACTCCTCCATGAGGTAGCCGCCGACCTGGTAGAGCGTGGTGCCCCGGTCGACCCCGCCCGTGCGCAGCGCCTCGATGTGCTGCCACACCGTGTCGACGTCCTCGGGTCCGGACACCTTGAAGATGCCGAATCCGGCGGTCAGGTCGACCGGCTTCACCACGAACGGGTAGCCGTGCGCCGGCCCGAACGCGGCGAGGCTCTCCCGGTCGGTCAGCGGGCCGGCGCCGATCGCGAACTCCGGTGCCACGTGCGCGAGATGGCGGCGCATCGCGAGCTTGTCCCGCAGGAGCCGGGCCGTCTCGTAGCTCGTTCCGCCGAGGCCGAACAGGTCGTTGATCCGGCCCGCGATCTCCAGTCCCGGCTCGGTCAGAGAGAGTGCCGCGGCGAAGTTCCACACCTGGTGGGCGGCCCGGGCCAGCGGTTCCACCACGGCCCAGTCCGTGAAGTCGGCGACGAAGGTGACGTCGGCGAGCCGCGCCTGCTCCGGGTCGAACTTGTCCTTGTGCTGGATCAGGATCACGTTCAGGCCGAGGGACTTGGCGAGGCGGAGTGGTTCGGTGAGATGCCCGAGGAGGAGCAGGGTGCGTTCCGGGACCATCGGCTGCGCGGGCTGTGTCCGTACGGCGTTCAGGAGCGCCGACGTGTACGTCACCCGCAGCAACTCCTTGGCCGTACTCGCCCGTTCCTCCGTCTCCTGTGCGTCGGTTCCCTCGACCACGACGAACCCGTGGCGGCTTCCGGAGTGCACGGTGACGGGGAGTTCGTCACCGGGGCCATAGGGGAGGCGCATGTCGTGGACGTACGCCAACTCACCTATGGTGTCCTCGCCTTCGAGCTTCTCGATGCGGCCCGGCTCCAGTTGGAAGAAGGAGATCGCGGCCGAGCGGTCGGCGGCTCCCGGTGCGAAGGGGCGGCCCGCGAGCGCCTCGAAGATCGCCGCCTCGATGTCGAAGCCGGTGGCGACGCGGATCAGGTGCGGGATGCGGTCGCCGCCGAGCCGGGCCTGCGACTCGACGATGCGCGGTCCGTCGGCGGTCAGGATGATCTCGGTGTGGGCGGGGCCGAAGCGGTGTCCGGCCGCGTCGAGCAGTGCCGTCACCAACTCGCCCATCTCCCCTGCCGCTTCGGCGGGCAGCGGGGCGGGGAAGAGCTGGCCGGTCTCCACGAACAGCGGGCCGTCCGTGACCTGCTTGGCGGTGATGCCGACGATCTGGTGGACGCCGGCCGCGCTGAGCGTCTCGACGCTGAACTCGGGGCCGTCGAGGAACTCCTCCACGACCACGGGACCGTCGTAGGCGAAGGTCCGCAACTCCCGTTGCCAGGAGTGGAGTTCGTCGGGGGTGCGGACCAGGCGGACGCCCGCGCTGCCCTGGAGGCGGGTCGGCTTGACGATCGCCGGGTAGCCGAAGTCCCCCAGCAGTGCGGGGACTTCGGCGGGGGTCTCGGTCACCGCGCTGCGCATCGGGGAGAGGCCGTGCTCGGCGAGGAGGGCGCGCATCGCCGCCTTGTCGTTGAGGCGGCGGACCGCCGCGGGCGGGTTGAGGGCCAGGCCCAGGGCGTCGGCCTCCAGCGCGGCCGGGAGCATCGTGGACTCCTTGCCGAGATGCAGCACGTGCGCCACGTCGTGGGCGAGGGCCGTCTCGCGGATCAGGGTGCGCAGGGCCGGCTCGTCGGTGAAGTCGGCGTGGACCAACTCACGCGAGTGGCGCGCCACTTCACGGAGATAGTCCGCCGACTGGAGCGTCGGGTCCCAGATCGAGACGACCTCGAAGCCGGCGGCCACGGCCTTCTCCACCAGCTGGCGGTACGGCTGGACCATGAGGATCCGGTTGTTCTCGGTCACTGCTGGGCCCTTTCAGGAAGATGCGCAGGAGGTGTGCGGGACACGGCGGTCACTGCTCAGCCGGCGGTCGGCACCGGCTGGGCGACCGCGGCCGTGCGGGCGTCCTGGGCGCGGAACAGCGACTGGTACAGGGCCATCGCGGCGAGGCCGAAGACGGCGTAGACGACGGCCATCCCCCAGGGCGGGACGAGGGCGCTGACGGTCACGCAGAGCGAGCCGACGAGGAGGCCGAGGCGGACCTGGAGGCCGTACGCGGCCATGTACTTGGTGCGGGAGGCGTCCGGCACCGAGTTGGCCAACAGGGTCTGTTTCACCGGGGCGTTCATCAGCTCGCCCGCCGTGACCACGAAGGTCGCCACGATCAGGGTCCAGGCGTCGCCGCTGACCGCCCACACCATGTAGCCCGCGGTGAACACGACGATCCCGCCCATCAGCCGGCGCCGTTCACCGACCTTGCCGAGCAGCTTGCCGACCCACAGCGCGCAGCACACGACCAGCAGGGTGTTGACGGCCCGCATGATGCCGAGCATGTTGACGCCGTTCACGCGCACGTGCCACGAGCCGAGGTCGATGAGGTCCTGGGTGGTGAAGTGGTCGCCGAGCCGTACCGCGATCGACGACGAGATCTGCACCTCGATGGAGCGGATCAGCAGGGCGGCGACGATGAGCCGCAGGAAGACGCGGTCGCGGACGACGAAGAGGTAGCCGGTGAGCGCGGACTTGACCCCGCGCGGGTTCTCGACGCCGTCCTCGGGTGCCGTCTCCTTGATGCCGAGGAAGGTGGTGGTGAAGACCGCGCCGAGGCATACGCCCGCCGCCGCGAGGAGTTGGAAGAAGTAGCCGCCGTAGAAGAAGCCGCCGACCAGCGAGCCCAGCATGAACGCCATGTTCGTGGACCAGTAGTTGATCGTGTAGATGGCGGTGCGGGACTCGACGGTGGTGACGTCGACGAGCATCGCGTCGTTCGCGGGCAGTGCGGTGCCGGCCGAGCAGGCGGCGAACAGGTACAGGACGTACATGACGATGCCGTTGTCGCCGCCCGCCGGGGAGGCCACGAACGCGAGGCCCAAGTACGCGAGGCAGGCGCCGAGTTCGCCGCCGAGCAGGACCGGGCGGCGGCCGTAGGTGTCCGAGAGGTGGCCGCCGACGAGGTTGCAGGTGATGGCCGCGAGCGCGACGACCAGCGTCATGAGGCCGGCGGTCGCGGCGCCGTAGAGCTTCGCGAAGTGGATGACCATCAGCGGGACGAGCATGATGTCGAAGAACCGCTGGACGAAGGCGACGGCTATGCGCAGCCGAAGGTTGGGGTGCAGCTCCTTGAGGTTCACCGGTCGGCCTCGGCGTCCGTGGGCTCCTCGGGCCACCAACTGAGGTACCGCTCACCGGTGTCGGGGAAGACGGTCACCACGGTGGCGTCCAACAGGTCGTGGCGGCGGGCCAGTTCGGCGCAGCCGTGGGCGGCGGCGCCCGAGGAGATGCCGACGAGGAGTCCGGTGCGGGCCGCGATCGCGCGGGTGGTGGCCGCCGCGTCCTCGTCGGAGACCGCGATCACCTCGTCGATCAGGTCGACGTCGGTGACCGGGCTGATGAAGCCGCCGTTGAGACCGGGGATGCGGTGCGGTCCGGGCGCGCCGCCCGACAGGAGCGCCGAGCCGGTGGGTTCTACGGCTACGACCCTCAGCTCCGGGTTGCGTTCGCGCAGGTAGCGGGCGGTGCCGGTGAGGGTGCCGCCGGTGCCCACCGTGCAGACCAGATGGGTGACTTGGCCCTCGGTGGCCTGCCAGATCTCCGGGCCCGTGGTCGTGTAGTGGGCCCGTACGTTGTCGGGGTTGGTGTGCTGGCTCGCGTACCAGGAGTCGGGGAGGTCGGCCGCCAGCTTCTCGGCGCGCTCCACACAGCCCGCGAATCCGAGGGTGTGGTCGGTGAACTCGACCTCGGCGCCCAGCATGCGCAGGGTCAGGACGCGCTCCTGGGTGGCGTTGTCGGGCAGCACGATCAGGCACCGGTAGCCGCGCGCGACCGCCAACGCGGCCAGCGCGATACCGGTGTTGCCGGACGTCGACTCCACCACGGTGTCGCCGGGCCGGAGTTCGCCGCGTTCCTCGGCGGCCCGGAGCATGAACAGGGCGGCCCGGTCCTTGATGCTGGACAGCGGGTTGGCGCACTCCAGCTTGGCGAGCACCCGGGCGTCCGTGCCCTCAAGGGGCAGACGCAGGAGGGGAGTTGAGCCGACCAGGTCGGCGATGCTGTCGACTACGGCCAGAGACATGGGCGGTCCTCGGTGGGAAGCGGACGGGGAGCGGTGCGGGCGGTCACCAGGACCCCGCCGAGGCGGTCACCGCGAACAGGTCCTCCATCAGGCGGGGTTGGTGCCCCTTGGCCCGGATGACGGCGGTCGGCGCGAGGACCCTGGCGTATGCGGGCACGTCCTTGTTGACCAGCGCCTGGGCGCCGATGACGGCGTGGTCGGCGATGGTGACAGGGCCCAGCACGGTGGCGTTGGTGCCGAGCACGACACCGTTGCCGACGCGCGGGTGCCGGCGTTCGCCCTCCGGCCGCTTCACATCGCTCCACCAGCCGACCGCGCCGAGCGTCACCTGGTGGTAGATCGTCACGTCGTCCCCGACCTGCGCGGTCTCCCCGATCACCACGGCCGCGCCGTGATCGATGAACACCCGCCGGCCCAGCTCGGCGCCGGGGTGGATCTCCACACCGGTGGCGCGCCGGGCGCCGTAGGCCAGCAGCCGGGCGGTCATGCGGTACCCGCGGCGGTGCAGGCGGTGGGCGACCCGATGGGTCCACAGGGCGGGCAGCGCGGGATGCAGCAGCGCCTCGCGGCGACTTCGGATGGACGGGTCGCGCTCGACGACCACGCGGAGGTCTTCGCCCAGGGAGCGGAGCAGGCCGTACGCCGGTCGGAGGTGGGCGGGGTCCTGCGGGCCGCCCACCGGACGCGGAAGATCGGCCTCCTGCGGGCCGCCCACCGGACGCGGAAGGCCGGGCTCGTGCGAGCCGCCCACCGGACGCGGAAGGCCGGGCTCGTGCGAGCCGCCCACCGGACGCGGGAGATCGGCCTCGTGCGGGCCGTCCGCCGGACGCAGGGCCGCGGGGCCGCGCAGGCCGTCCACCGGACGGAGGTGGGCGGGGTCCTGCGGGCCGCCCACCGGACGCGGGAGATCGGCCTCGTGCGGGCCGTCCGCCGGGCGCGGAAGGCCGGGCTCGTGCGGGCCGTCCGTCGGGCGCGGGGCCGCGGAGCCGCACAGGCCGTCCACCGGTCGGAGGTGGGCGGGGTCCTGCGAGCCGCCCACCGGACGCGGGAGATCGCCCTCGTGCGAGCCGCCCACCGGACGCGGGGCCGCGGAGCCGCACAGGCCGTCCACCGGTCGGAGGTGGGCGGGGTCCTGCGAGCTGTCCGCCGGACGCGGGAGATCGGCCTCGTGCGGGCCGTCCGTCGGGCGCGGGGCAGTGGGGCCGCGCAGGCCGTTCGCCGAAGCCGGGACGGGCGATCCGTGCAACCCCTCCGCCGACGGCGCGACGCCACGTCCGTGGTTCCTCATGCGCTCGCTCCCGCCGGCTCGCGCAGCGCCGCCAGGGTCGCGTCGATCAGGCCACTCAGGGCCGCGACGGTCTCCGGATCGGTGAAATCTCCCTCGGTGGTGCGGAGTTGGGCCGCGCGGCCGACGGAGACCGGCTCGTGGTCCACCACGTGTGCGCCGCAGCGGGTCAGTACCCGGGCGAGTGCGGTCTGCGCGTCGACGGCGCCTCGCGCGCCCGGGGACGCGCTGGTGAGCGCGACGGTGCCGCCGGTCAGGGCGCTGGCGCCGTTGGGGCGGGAGAGCCAGTCGAGGGCGTTCTTGAGGACGCCCGGCATCTCGCCGTTGTAGGCGGGGGTGCTGATGAACAACGCGTCGGCCTCGCCCACGAGTTGCTTGGCGCCGCGTACGGCGGGCGGGTCGTCCGTCTGCTCGACGTCCCAGTCGAAGTGCGGGAGCAGGCCCACGGACAGCGACTCGATCTCGTACGTGTCCCCGTCCGACCGCTCGGTCAGCAGGCGGCGCACGGTGGCGAGGACGGACGCGTTGAGCGAGTCCCGGCGGACGCTCCCGGAGATGAGCACGATCTTGGTCACGGCGGCTTGCCCCTCAGTTCTCGGCTGTGACCGAGCCTGACTCCCACCGGTCCCGAACCCGTCCCGCTCCGGTCCCGCGCCCGGCGGTACCGGCACGGGAAGCCTTCGGTAGCCCCCGACCGCACCCTGATCAACGGCTGATCAACAGGGGGAACCACGCCAATGAAGACCGCGAGTGCACTGACGTCCGGCATACCGCTCACGGGCAGCAACCTGCCCGACCTGCTGTCGCACCAGGCCGCCCTGCGCCCCGACGCGACAGCGGTCGACCACCGCGACACACGGCTCTCCTACGGCGAACTCCACCGCCGTAGCCGCGACTTGGGCGAGCGACTCGCCCGTCTCGGTATCGGCCCCGACACCCGTGTGGGCCTGTTCACCGAACCGTCCCTGGACCTGATGGTCGGCGCCTGGGGCATCCTCGCCGCCGGCGCCGCCTATCTGCCGCTGTCCCCGGACTACCCGGAGGACCGGCTGCGCTACATGCTGGAGGACTCCGGGACCTCGGTCGTCGTCACCCAGCCCCATCTGCGCGACCGGGTCACCGCCCTGGCGCCGCGCGGTACGACGGTCCTCACCCCGCAGGACGCGCCGCCCGAGGGCGAGTTGGCCCCGGCCGCGTCCGCGTCGGCCCCGGACCATCTGGCCTACGTCATCTACACCTCGGGCAGTACGGGTCGCCCCAAGGGCGTGATGATCGAGAACCGGGCCGTCGTCAATCAGCTCCGCTGGCTGGCCGACTGCGGTCATCTCGGGCCGCAGGTCACGGTGTTGCAGAAGACGCCGATGAGCTTCGACGCCGCCCAGTGGGAGATCCTCGCCCCCGCCGTCGGCGCCCGGGTGGTGATGGGTGCCCCCGGCATCCACCGCGACCCCGAGGCCGTCCTCGCGGCGGTACGGGCGGGCGGGGTCACCACCCTCCAGTGCGTGCCGACGCTGCTCCAGGCCCTCCTGGACACCGAGGAGTTCGCGTCCTGCACCTCGCTGGAGCGGGTCTTCTCCGGCGGCGAGGCGCTCACCCACCGGCTCGCCCGCGACGTCCTCGCCGAGCTGCCCGGGGTCTCCCTGATCAACCTGTACGGCCCGACCGAGACCACCATCAACGCCACCGCCCACCAGGTGGACCCCGACGACCTGGGCGGCGGCGCGAGCGCGACCGTCCCGATCGGCGTCCCCGTCGACGGCCTGAGCGCCTACGTCCTCGACGAGAACCGCGCGCCCGTCGACATCGGCGAGAGCGGTGAACTGCACCTGGGCGGGATCCAGTTGGCCCGCGGCTATCTCGGCCGCCCGGAGCAGACCGCCGAACGCTTCGTGGACTCGCCGTTCGCCGCGGGCGAGCGCCTGTACCGCACCGGCGACGTGTGCCTGTGGAACCCGGACGGCACGCTGCAGTTCGTCGGCCGTACCGACAACCAGGTCAAACTCCGCGGCTACCGCGTCGAGTTGGAGGAGGTCGCGGCCCGCATCGAGGAGCACACCTGGGTGCGTCGCGCGGCCACGCTCGTCACCGACGACGCCCGCACCGGCCACCAGGCGCTCGTCGCCTGCGTCGAGCTGAACCCCCGCACCGCCGCCGTCATGGACCAGGGCGCGCACGGCGCCCACCACCAGTCCAAGGCGTCGAAGCTCCAGGTCAAGGCGCAGTTGTCCAACCCGGGCCTGCGCGAGCCGGCCGAGCTGGCGGGCCGCCCGGTCATCGCCCTCCCGGGCCGCGAGGCGACCCCCGAACAGCGCCGCACGGCCTTCGCCCGCAAGACCTACCGCTTCTACGAGGGCGGCCCGGTCACCCACGCCGACCTCCTCGACCTGCTCGCCCCGCGCCGGGCACCCCGGCACCCCCGCCCGCCTGCTGACCTCTCGATGGACCAACTCGGGTCGGTTCTGCGCTGGTTGGGCCCCTTCCGCAGCGAGGAGCGACTGCTCCCCAAGTACTCCTACGCCTCTCCCGGCGCCCTGTACGCCACCCAGCTGCACGTCGAGTCCGGCGGGGCGGCGGGCCTCGCGCCCGGCGTGTACTACCACCACCCCGCCGACCACACCCTGGTCCGGGTGGGCGACCCGAGCGGCCACTGCCCGGACGGCGGGCTCGTCCTGCACTTCCTCGGCAAGCGGCGCGCGATCGAACCCGTCTACAGGACCAACATCCAGGAGGTCCTGGAATTCGAGACCGGCCACATGCTCGGGGTCCTGGAGGAGGTGCTCCCCGAACACGGCCTGACGGTGCGGCCGTTGGGCCACTTCCCCGCCGTCAGGGACACGCTCGACGTCGCCGACGAGGACCACTACCTCGGCACGTTCGCGATCACGCCGGACGACGGTGAGCCGCGCCGTGACTCCACCGAGCTGTTCGTGCAGGCCCACCCCGGCCGGGTCGAGGGCCTGCCCGGCGGCCAGTACCGCTACCGCGAGGGCCGACTGGAGCCGCTGGGCGAGGAGTTGATCGAACCCCGGCACGTCATCGCCATCAACCAGGGCGTCTACGACCGCGCGAGCTTCGGCATCAGCGCGGTCGCCCGGCCCGCCGAACCCTGGCTGGAGTACATCGAGTTGGGCACCCGGCTGCACCACCTCCAGCGCACCCCGGGCTTCGGCTTCATGTCCTCGGGCTACTCCTCGAAGACCGGCCACCCGCTGCCGGCCGCCCGCCGCCTGGACGACATCCTCGGCGCAGCCGGCATCGCGGGCGGGGCCTCGTACTTCTTCCTCGGCGGCCGGGTCAGCGCCGAGCAGGTCGCGAGCGAGGGCATGCGCGAGGACGCCGTGCACACCAAGGGCCCCGCCGAGATGATCCGCGACGAACTCGCCCGCTCGCTCCCGGACTTCATGCTCCCGAGCCGCGTCCTCGTCCTGGACGCGCTCCCCCTGACGGCCAACGGAAAGATCGACACCAAGGCCCTCGCGACCTCCCCCGAGGTCACCGCGGCCCGCACGACGGGTCCGTACGTCGCACCGGCGACCCCCACCGAGCGCCGCCTGGCGGTCACTTGGGGAACGGCACTCAAGTACCCCGACCCGGCCGACGTCTCCACCGAGGACAACTTCTTCGCCGGCGGCGGCAATTCGCTGATCGCCGTCGCCCTCGTGAACCGGATCAACAGGGAGTACGGCACGAAGCTCCCCCTCCAGGCCCTCTTCGAGGCACCCACCCTGCGCGAACTGGCCGCCCGCGTCGACGAGGCCCCGACCACCCCCGTGTCCCGGCTGATCCCGCTGGCCCGCGAGGGCGGCTTCACCCCGGTCTTCTGCTGGCCCGGGCTGGGCGGCTACCCGATGAACCTGCGTCTCCTCGGCGGCCAGGTCGCCCTGGACCGGCCCTTCTTCGGCGTCCAGGCACACGGCATCAACGCGGGCGAGACCCCGTACGCCACCATCCGCGAGATGGCGAGCGCCGACCTCCGCGAACTCCGGCGCGTCCAGCCGAGCGGGCCGTACACCCTGTGGGGCTACTCCTTCGGCGCCCGGGTCGCCTTCGAGGCCGCCTGGCAGTTGGAGCGGGCGGGCGAGAAGGTCGAACGCCTGCTGCTGATCTGCCCCGGCAACCCGGAGATCCGTCGGGCGGACGGCCAGACCTGGGGCCGCGACGCGTCGTACACGAACCCCGCGTACGTGACGATCCTCTTCTCCGTCTTCGCGGGCACCATCGAGGGCCCGGCCCTGGACGCGTGCCTCGCCGCGACGCGGGACGAGGAGAGTTTCGTGTCGTCCATCGGCGAGTTGCTCCCGGCGCTCGACACGGAGACGATCCGCCGCATCACCCGCATCGTCGCGACGACGTACGAATTCGACTACACGTTCCGGGAGTTGGCGGAGCGGAGGGTGGAGGCCCCGATCACCGTCTTCAAGGCGCGGGGTGACGACTACTCGTTCCTGGAGAACGCGTCCGGGTACTCCGCGAAGCCGCCGGTCGTGGTCGAGCTGGAGGGGGACCACTACGGGGTGCTGAAGGAGCGGGGCGTGGCGGAACTGGTGGCCGCCGTACGGGAGGCGATGGGGAGTTGAGGCCCGCGGGGGCTTGTCGAGGGGCGGGCCGTTCCGACGCGGACGTCACGCCCACCCGCTCAAGTTCCCGCCACTCACGCCCCCGAAGCCAACGCCCCCCGCTGCGGCCGGATCCCCTCCGGTACCGCACGCGCGCGTGCCGGTGTGCCCGTCCAGCACGTGCCCCGGCGGGCCAGCAGCCGTCCCAGCCACAGTTCCAGCGAGACCAGGTCGGCGAGGCCGTCCAGGGGCAGTGGCTCGCCCTGGGCCGCCGCGCGCAGCGCCTTGCGGACGACGCGCGCCTCCACCAGGCCCGCCTGCGCGAGCAACGGCGTGGCGAACAGGTCCATCAGGGAGTCCGCGGCGACCCGTAGACCCTTACGGGCCGCGGCTGCCGTCGAGGCGTGGGAAGGGGCACCCCAGCCGGGCGGGAGGTCGCCCACGCCTGCGCCCTCCAGGACCGTGCGCAGGATGGCCGCGCGGGCGCCCGGCTGGACCCGTAGCGCCTCGGGGAGGGAACGGCAGGCGCGGACCACCTGGTTGTCGAGGAAGGGGGCGTGCAGGCGCTGGGAGCGGATCTCGGCGGCCTGCTCCAGGACGCGGAGGTCGTTGGCGTGGCGGGCGAGGGCGGCACGCGCGCGGAAGTCGCCGGGGCGCTGGCCCGGGCCGCTGCCCTGGCGGCTGGGCGCGCTCTGCAGGCGAACCGATACTTCAGCCAGGGCCTCGCCGGTCAGCCAGCGCGCGGCGGGCCCCGGTCTGGCCCAGGTGAGCGCGGCGAGGGAGGCCCCGACGGCGCCCCCCGGCTCGTCGAAACGCTGGTTCATCAACCGGTCGGCGAGCACTTCGAGTCCCGCGCCGTAGGGCGTACGGGCGAGACGGCGGGCCGCGCCGTAGACGCGCCCCGGGACCATGACCGAACCGTCCGCCTTCGCCAACGCGGCCACCGGGCGCACCAGATGGCGCCGTTTGCGGTCCATCAGGAGGTCCGCGAGGCGGGCCGGGTGGGCGTCCAGGACCTGGCGGGCGCCGTAGCCGGTGAAGTGGTCGGCGCTGCCCGCGGCGAGCCGCGCGCGGTGGCGGGCGGCGACGATCAGGGAGGGGCCGGGTTCGTCGGTGAGGGGACCGTCGAGTTCGGCGTACGGCAGGACGTCCTCGGCGCCGGTGACCACCACGTGGTGCAGGCGCGGGTTGGCCGCGAGGGTGCCCGCGCGCTCCACCTCGGACTCGCGCCCGGGGACGGCCAGATCGTTGAACGTGACGGCGAGGAGCCGCTCGCCCGCGCCGGTGCCGTGCCCCAGCACCGTGCCAGGCGCCCCCGGCAGCCCGGCGGCGAGCAGGGCCAGCGTCCCGGAGGCGGGCCCTCCGGAGAGGTCGGCCCCGATCCCGGGGACGGGCATCCCGCGCGCGGCACGGCGTTCGGCGGGTCCCATACCGGGGACGGGCCCCGGGTCTATGTCGGGAACGTGCCGGGGCGCGGAGAGACGCGCGCGCACGGCCTCGACGAGCGCGTCCCGTACGGCGTCCACCGCGCTGTCCGGGTCCACGGCCGCCGCGGCGACCGCGAGGGAGGCGACCGGCTCGTACCCGGCGATCTCGCGCGCCCCGGCGCGCAACACCAGCGCATGCCCCGGCGGAATGCGCCGTACGCCCTCGTACGGAGTCGAGTCGTGCAGCGCGGCGGGGACGTCCGGGGCGGCGAGCAGCGCGGCGAGGTGGCCGAAGTCGAGGTTGGCCTCGATGAGGTCGGCGAGCGGGAGCGCGGCCGTGGAGTACGCCGTACCGCCGGCCCAGGGGGTGTAGAACACCGGCTTGGCGCCCGCGAGATCACCGCAGACCATGGTCCGGCGGTTGACCTTGACGACCGCCGTGTAACTGCCCGACCAGGCCGTCAGATGCCGAAGTGCCCCTCCGCGCGCGGAGAACAGGCTGAGGCGCAGCTCCTCGTCGGAGGCACCGCACGTACCGAGGACGGCGATGCGGGTCTCGGCGTCGACCTTCACGACCCGCACCTCGTCGGGCCGCCAGTCGCCGACCGCCCACAGCGGATCCGGGTCGCCCCACAGGAGTTGGGACCCGACCGGGTGCACCGTCTCACCGTCGAGGCCGGTCGCCCCCGCGGAACCGATCGCGGCGGCTCCAGCGGCGGTACTGCTCCATCCCACCAACCACCGCATCGACGCCTCCACAGGCTGTGGACAACCAGTGCACCGCACGAACTGGGCACCATGCTGCCATGAAGGACGCCTTCCGGAGGGCCGGAGAAGCCGCTTGAGATCGCGTGAAGACGCCCTGGACGAGGGACAACCGGACAAGGAAGACCCTACGTCCACGACGCGAATGCGCCCCCGATACGCTCCCCCAAAACACCTAACGCGCCCTCAACTCCCATGGTAGGAGCGGTATTGGACATCGGGAGGCAGGGGCGGTTTTCGGCCAAATCGGTGTTACGAGGACAGGCTTGCGCACGCTCCGTACATGCCGTGCGCACCGCTTCGCACCGCGCACAGTCCGGGAGGCGGAGTACGCCTCCCGGACCGGTCCGCCGCCCGCGGGGATGTAGGCGGCGGTGTCCCCCAGCCCACTGGATCCAGTACAGCGGGCCGACCCACGCACGATCCATCGAAGCGCTCCCGGGATGGCCGGAGAAGAGCGCACACACGGGCGCACGGCCACACGACGGGGGCACGTCGCAACCCTGCGTGCAAACCCCGCACTCGCGTACGGACCACAATCCCGCCAACCGGAACAATGCCCCTTAACGCTTGGGATGCGGCGAACTACGCTGGGTTTACGAATGCCGGGTGGTTATGCCAGCGCGGCAGCCGTCTGTGTCGAGGGGTGGCGCATGTCCAGGGAGCAACGCGGGCCGAACGAAAAACTCGGCACCGTTCTCGCCCTCGCGGGAATCAGCAATGCAGGACTCGCGCGTCGCGTCAACGATCTTGGCGCTCAACGCGGGTTGACGCTTCGCTACGACAAGACGTCGGTGGCGCGCTGGGTGTCGAAGGGAATGGTGCCCCAGGGCGCCGCCCCGCACCTCATCGCGGCCGCCATCGGCCAGAAGCTCGGCCGCCCGGTGCCGCTCCACGAGATCGGCCTGGCGGACGCGGATCCCGCACCGGAAGTGGGCCTCGCCTTTCCCAGGGACGTCGGCCAAGCCGTGCGTTCCGCAACGGAGTTGTACCGGCTCGACCTCGCCGGCCGCCGGGCCGGCTCCGGCGGCATCTGGCAGTCCCTCGCCGGGTCGTTCGCAGTCAGCGCATACGCAACGCCCGCCTCACGGTGGCTGATAACCCCGGCCGACAGTTCGGTGGCGCGCGAGGCCAACTCCGCGGAGAGCTCCGGGACACCGCTCAAAGTCGGCCACAGCGATGTGCAGAAGCTGCGGGAGGCCGCGGAGGACGCGAGGCGCTGGGACTCCAAGTACGGGGGCGGCGACTGGCGTTCGTCCATGGTGCCCGAGTGCCTCCGGGTGGAGGCGGCACCGCTGCTGCTCGGCTCGTACTCCGACGAGGTCGGCAGAGCGCTGTTCGGCGCGAGTGCCGAACTCACCCGCCTCGCCGGGTGGATGGCCTTCGACACGGGTCAACAGGAGGCGGCGCAGCGGTACTACATCCAGGCGCTGCGTCTTGCCCGCGCGGCGGCGGACGTCCCGCTGGGCGGCTATGTGCTGGCGTCCATGTCGTTGCAGGCGACCTACCGGGGCTTCGGAGACGAAGGTGTCGACCTCGCGCAGGCGGCCCTGGAACGCAACCGGGGGCTCGCGACCGCCCGCACCATGAGCTTCTTCCGGCTCGTCGAGGCACGGTCCCACGCGAAGGCGGGGGACGCGCAGGCGGCCGGCGCTGCCCTGAAGGCCGCCGAGGGGTGGCTTGAGCGGTCCCGGGAGGGCGACAACGATCCGTCGTGGCTCGGGTTCTACTCCTACGACCGGTTCGCCGCCGACGCGGCCGAGTGCTACCGGGATCTGAAGGCACCGCGTCAGGTCCGGCGGTTCACCGAGCAGGCGTTGTCGAAGCCGACGGAGGAGTTCGTGCGGTCGCACGGGCTTCGGCTCGTTGTCTCGGCGGTCGCCGAGTTGGAGTCGGGGAATCTTGACGCGGCGTGTGAGCAGGGGGTTCGGGCGGTGGAGGTCGCCGGGCGGATCTCGTCTGCCCGTACGACCGAGTATGTGAAGGATCTTCTGCATCGGCTGGAGCCGTATGGGGATGAGCCGCGGGTGGTTGAGCTACGGGAGCGGGCTCGGCCCTTGTTGATGGCACCCGCCTAGTCGTCTGCGTGGCTTGTGTTGTTTTGCGAGTGCGGGCTCGTTGTGGCTGGTCGCGCCCACGCGGCGGAGCCGCATATCGATACAGCCCCGCGCCCCTTGGCGGCGACTAGCCCTCCCTGTGTTTGAAGGCACTGTCAGTGGTGCAGTGCACTATCGGATGCGGGAGGTGGTGCACGTGCGGGCTGGGGTCGGGTTCGACTGTGACGTGCTCGTGGTCGGTGGCGGGATCGTCGGGCTGTCTACGGCGTATGCGATCACGCGTGCCGCGCCGGGTACGCGCGTCACCGTGCTGGAGAAGGAGGCCGGGCCCGCCCGGCACCAGACAGGGCGCAACAGCGGAGTCATCCACAGCGGGATCTACTACCGGCCCGGGTCGCTCAAGGCGCGGTATGCGGTGGGCGGGGCTGCCGAGATGGTCAAGTTCTGTGCGGAGTACGGGGTTTCGCATGCCGTCACCGGGAAGCTGATCGTCGCCACGGAGCGCGCGGAACTGCCCCGCCTGCACGCGCTCGTGCAGCGCGGGCGGGAGAACGGCATTGCGGTCCGGGAGCTGGGCGCCGCCCAGATCGCGGAGTACGAACCGGAGGTGCGCGGCCTCGCGGCCATACAGGTCGCGACGACCGGCATCTGCGACTACACCGAGGTCGCCCGCCACCTCGCCGAGGCCTCCGGCGCGGAGATCCGCTACGGCGCGCGCGTGGCCCACATCGACCGGCGCCCGGAGCGCGGGGTCGCCGTCCGCACGGTGACCGCGACCGGCGGTGACGTCGTCCGCGCCCGCGTGCTGGTCAACTGCGCCGGCCTGCACTGCGACGAGGTGGCCCGTCTCACCGGCGACGACCCGGAGATGCGGATCGTGCCGTTCCGGGGCGAGTACTACACCCTCACCCGCCCCGAACTGGTGCGGGGCCTGGTCTACCCGGTACCCGACCCGGCGTTCCCGTTCCTCGGCGTCCACCTCACGCGCGGGATCGACGGCAGCGTGCACCTCGGCCCGAACGCGGTACCGGCCCTGGCCCGCGAGGGCTACGACTGGGGCGTCGTAAGCCCCCGGGAAGTCGCCGCGACGGCAACCTGGCCCGGCACCTGGCACATGGCCCGACAGCACTGGCGCTACGGCGCGGGGGAACTCCGTCGGTCCATCTCCAAGACCGCGTTCACGGCAGCCGTACGACGCCTCCTCCCGGCGGTGACCCCGGACGACCTGGTTCCGTCACCGGCCGGCGTCCGCGCCCAGGCGGTACTGCGGGACGGCACCCTGGTGGACGACTTCCTGATCAAGGAGGGCCCGCGGGCGATCCACGTCCTCAACGCCCCCAGCCCAGCAGCAACAGCCTCCCTACCGATCGGCAGAGAGGTAGCAAGACGAGCCTTGGCAGCTCTACCCCGGGAACTACAACCCCGCTGAGGGACGCGGGGCTGTATCGATATGCGGCTCCGCCGCGTGGGCGCGACCAGCCCCAACGCCCCCGCGCTCGCCAGACAACACAAGCCACGCAGACGCAAAGGCGCACGCCCAGTAAAATCAACCCATTGTGTCTGACTCCCTCAACACCCCCACCGAGCCCGCGCAGCGAAACCGGTCCAAGGGCGAACCCCGTTTCCCCGACGGGCCGACGCCCGACCCCGCCGGCTCCCACTTCGAACGCCGCATCCGAAGCTTCCAGCCCCGCAGAAGCCGGGTGACAGCCGGCCAGGCGGACTCCCTGGAACGCCTGTGGCCCAAGTGGGGCCTGGACATCGACGGCCAACGAACCCTCGATCTCACCGACCTGTTCGGGAACGACAACCCCGTCGTCCTGGAGATCGGATTCGGCATGGGCGAGGCCACCGCCCAGATGGCCGCCGAAGCCCCCGCGACGAACATCCTCGCCGCCGACGTGCACACCCCGGGCCAGGGCAACCTCCTGGGCCTGGCCGACCACCACGGCCTGTCCAACATCCGGGTCGCCAACGGGGACGCGATCATCCTGCTCCGCGAGATGCTCGCCCCGGACTCCCTCGACGGCCTGCGCGTGTACTTCCCGGACCCCTGGCCCAAGAAGCGGCACCACAAGCGGCGACTGATCCAGCCGGAGTTCCTCACCCTCGCCGCGACCCGCCTCAAGCCCGGCGCGACCCTGCACTGCGCGACCGACTGGGAGCCGTACGCGGAGCAGATGCTCGAAGTGCTGGACGCGCAGCCGGACTTCGAGAACAGCCAACCTGACGGCGGTTTTGCGCCCCGTCCGGAGTTCCGGCCGCTGACCCGTTTCGAGGGCCAGGGACTGGACAAGGGTCATGTCGTGAACGATCTGCTCTTCCGTCGCGTACCCCACGACGACCAGCGCTGACGCCAGGCTCCATCGCGGGCCGTGCCCTTACCTCGTTAGGGTCGATGCCGTGGCCACGTTTCCGCCGTACCCCCCGCACCCCGGCCACCCCGCCGGTGGTGTGCCCGGGCACGGGCCACGGACGCGCTGGTGGCAGCGGAACTGGGTCCGCCACGGCGCGCTGATCGCCCTGCTGACACTCTCCGGGCTCGTCATCCTCGCGCTGGTCCGCCAACAGACGGGCACGGAAGGGTTCTTGGTCGGCCTCGGGCTCGCCGTACTACCCGTACCCCTCCTCCTCGCCGCCTTCCGCTGGCTGGACCGCGTCGACCCCGGCCCCTGGCGGAACCTGCTCTTCTCCTTCGCGTGGGGCGCCTGCGCCGCGGCCCTCATAGCCATCGTCGCCAACAGCTTCGCGACCAGATGGATAGCGACCACGACCGCCGACCCGACCAGCGCGGACACCCTCGGCGCGACCGTCATAGCGCCGATCGTCGAGGAGTCGGCGAAGGCGGCGGCCGTACTCCTCGTCTTCCTGTTCCGCAGACGGGACTTCACCGGGATCGTCGACGGGGTGGTGATAGCCGGGGTCACCGCCACCGGCTTCGCGTTCACCGAGAACATCCTCTACCTCGGCACCGCCTTCGGCACCGACCAGCTCACCGGCGACCGCGGCTTCACCTCCGTCACCGCGGCGACCTTCTTCGTGCGCATCGTCATGTCCCCCTTCGCGCACCCCCTGTTCACCGTCCTCACCGGCATCGGCTTCGGCATCGCCGCCCTCTCCCCCGACCGGCAGCACATCCGCCGCGCCCTGCTCCCCCTGACCGGCCTGCTCCTCGCGATGGGCATGCACGCGATCTGGAACGGCTCCTCCACCTTCGGCCAGTACGGCTTCTTCGAGGTCTACGGCCTCTTCATGGTCCCCGTGTTCGGCCTGCTGGCCTGGCTCGCCGTCTGGACCCGGCAACGCGAACTGCGCAGTGTGCGCGAGGAGTTGCCCGCCTACGTCTACGCGGGCTGGCTGACCCCGGCCGAACCGTTCGTGCTCGGCTCGATGAAGGCACGGCGGCTGGCCCGCGAGTACGCCCGCCACCACCTCGGCAGGCAGGCGGCCCGCTCGGTCGCCCGGTACGAGGCCCACGCGACCTCCCTGGCGTTCCTGCGACACCGGGCCGCGCGGGGCCGCGCCGGCGCCGACTTCGTCGTACGGGAGAGGGAGTTGCTGCACGAGCTGTGGCTGCGCCGGGAGGTGGCGCGGCCCGCGCTGTACTACGCGGCGCGACGGACGGCACCACCGGTACCGGTGGTGGTGCCGCCGTGGCCGCCGGTGTACGGGTCGTACGCGTCTCCCCTGTACAACCCGTACCGGTCATAGCTCCAAGGACATCTACGCCGACGCCTGCGTGAGGCGGGCGATCTCCGCCGCCGTCAGCTCCAGTTCGGCCACGCCCAGCAGCGCGGGGAGCTGCTCCACCGACCGGGCCGACGCGATCGGGGCCGCGACCGTGGGCTGGGCCGCGAGCCAGGCGAGGGCCACCGTGGCGACCGGGGCGTCGTGGGCCCGGGCGACCTCGTCGAGGGCGGTGAGGACGTTCAGGCCGCGCTCCGATTCGAGGTACTGGGCCGCCCGCCCGGCCCGCGGGCTGTCGACGGTCGTACCGGGGCGGTACTTGCCGGTGAGGAAGCCGGCGGCCAGCGCGAAGTACGGGACCGCGGCCAGGCCCTCCCGCGCGGCGAGCTCGCTCAGCTCGCCCTCGTAGGTGTCGCGCGAGACCAGGTTGTAGTGCGGCTGGAGGGCGACATAGCGCGCCAGGCCCTCGCGGTCGGAGAGGTCGAGGGAGGCCCGCAGGCGCTCGGGGGTGATGTTGGAGGCGGCGATGTGCCGCACCTTGCCCGCCTTCACCAGTTCGTCCAGCGCGCCGATGATCTCCTCGACCGGCACCTCGACCTGGTCGAAGTGGGTGTAGTAGAGGTCGATGTGGTCGGTGTCGAGGCGGCGCAGGGAGGCGTCCGCGGCGGCCTTGATGTTGGCGGCGCTCAGGCCCGGGAAGTCGGGGTGCTGGCTGACCTTGGTGGCGATGACGACGTCGGAACGGTTGCCGCGGGCCTTGACCCACTTGCCGATGATCGTCTCGGACTCGCCGCCCTGGTTGCCCGGCGCGAACGCCGAGTACGAGTCGGCGGTGTCGACGAAGTTGCCGCCCGCGGCCGCGTAGGCGTCGAGCACGGCGAAGGAGGTCGCCTCGTCGGCGGTCCAGCCGAAGACGTTGCCGCCGAGGGAGAGCGGGAAGACCTCAAGATCGGACCGGCCCAGCTTGCGAAGAGAAGTCATGACCCTCTTCAACAGCCGGACCGGAACCGGATATTCCAGACCCTCAGGGGTTGAGGCCCTTGCTGCGCAGCCAGGGCGCCGGGTCGCTGGCGGTGGCGGCGCCGTTGATGTGCACCTCCAGGTGGAGGTGCGGCCCGGTCACGTTGCCGGTCGCGCCCACGCGGCCGATGACCTCACCGGTGGAGACCTTCTGCCCGACGCTGACGTTGATCGAGGACTGGTGGCAGAACCACAGCTCGGTGCCGTCGTCGAGGGTGAGGATCGTGCGGTACCCGTACGACCCGGCCCAGCCCGCCTCGGTGACCGTGCCGCTGTGGATGGCCTTGATCAGCGTGCCGGTGGGAGCGGCGAAGTCGAGACCCGTGTGATACCCGGAGGACCACATCGAGCCGGCCTGGCCGAAGGTGCCGGTGATCGTGTACGAGCCGACCGGCAGCGTGTACTGCTTGGCCAGCGCGGCGAGCTTCGCGGCCTCGGCCTTCTTCTTGGCGGCGGCCTCCGCGGCCTTCTTCGCGTCGTCCGCCTTCTTCGCGGCGTCCTTCTCGGCCTTGGCGGCGGCGTCGTCGACCTGCTGGGCGACGGCCGCCTCGACGGCGGCCTTCGACTTGCCGTCGACCTGCACCTGCTGCGACTCGGCCTGCGCCATGATCCGGTTGCGCAGCAGCTCACCCGCGTCCGAGGCGCCCTTGGCGGTCTCGGTGGTGGTCACGCCGACGCTGCTGAGCGCGGTCGCGGAACCCTTGGGGGTACTGCTGGACGAGTCGTCCAGCAGGTGGCCCACGGAGGGCAGGTCGGGCAGGGAGATGGAGACCGGCGGCTTGCCGGTGTTGGCGCTGGCCATGCCGCCCGCGCTGACGGCGGCTATGACACCGACGCCCAGGACGGTGGAGCTGCGGGCGAATCCTCCGCCACCACGCTGCTTGGCGACACGGTGCTTGCCGCGGTTGGGAAGAACGGTCTCCGCGCTGGGATTCCACTCCTCCCAGGGGCCCTCGTCGGGGCGGTAACCGCCGTAGACGACAGGGGCTTCTGGGGCAGCCTGGTTGGACGCCACGTGGGCGTGCTCCTTTCCTTCCCTCTCGCCTACCGGGTTAGCTGACGGGTTCGGAGCAGGAAGGTCTCCTACGCGCGTAAACCGGTCGTGTTTCCACGGCGGTTGACGAGCGATTCACCCCAAGGTGGTGGTTCCCCGGTTCCCTTTCAGGATTCGGCGCGTGCGCACGGAGCCATCTCTTGTGACGGCTGGGACGACCGCGCTGCGTTATCGAACGTTAATAGACACGGGCGTCCGTTTCCAAGCTGTTCGGCTTGATCATTAACCTTTCCTTGCTGGACGAAGGGCCCACCACCGGCGAAAAACGGGCGAGTTGGCCAAGCCTCAGAATTCCCACAGGTATTGACGGTGTATCAGTTGTTGTGCGGACGGCTCCAGACCGGTCACGGCCCGTGATGTCCGGTCAGGGATGCCGTACGGCGATCATCGCCATGTCGTCCGTCATCCAGCCCCCGGAGTACCGGCGCACCTCCTTGGCGAGGATGCCGAGCAACGCCTCGGGGGTACGGAAGGTCCGGCCGGCCAGCCGCGCCCCGGGGTCGTAGAAGACACCGCGGGAGTCGCGCGCCTCGGACAGCCCGTCGGTGTGCACGAGGAGGGTGGCCCCGCCCGGGAACGCGAACTCCTCGGCACGGTCGGGCCAGACCCCCAACTCGCCCATTCCCAGGGGCAGTGCGGGCTCCTGGACCTGCAACGTGCGGACGGTGCCGTCCTCGTGCAGGAGCAGCGGCGGCGGGTGGCCCCGGTCGACGATCCGTACCACGCCGTCGCCGTGCGGGAGTTCGGCGAGGACGGCCGTGGTGAACCCCTCGAACGCGTCGAGCCCGTCGCGCCGGGTGCCCTCGCGCGCCAGCGCCCGCTCCAGCCGCTGCGCGACCGCCTCCAGGGTCACCTCCTGCTCGGCGGCCTCCCGGAACGCCCCGATGACCACGGCGACGGCGGCGACCGCGCCCATGCCCTTGCCGCGCACGTCACCGACGACCAGCCGTACGCCGTGCGGAGTGTCCTGCACCGCGTACAGGTCGCCGCCGATGAACGCGCCCTCCTGCGCCGCCTCGTACCGTGCCGCGATCGCGAACCCGCCGATCCGCTCGGCCGGTTCGGGCAGGACGGCCCGCTGGGCGGCCTCGGCGATCTCGCGCGCGGAGGCGAGCTGTTCGCTGCTGCGGCGGACCAGGAGGTTGATCAGGACGGCCAGGACCGTGACCGTCGCGACAGTGGCCGCCTCTGTGATCGCGTCCGTGTGGAGGACGATGCCGAGCCTGATGTGGATCGCGAGGACGACGGCGACCGAGGCCAGGCCGGTGAGCACGGTGCCGCGCCGGGAGTAGAGGGGGGCGGCGACGAGCGGGGCGGCGGTGAAGAACGGGGCCGCGGTGAAGGCCTGCGGGGTGAAGTAGTCGTAGAACGCCCCGACGACCAGCAGCAGCGGGGGCAGTCGGCGGACGAAGCCGAGGGTGTACGAGATCCGCCGTCCCTCGTCGGGACCGAGACCCGGGTCGGGCGTGGGATCGCCGTGGAGGCGCCCGCCGGCTCGCACATACGGACCCTCCTCCACGCGTCCAGTTTTTCCCGGTGGGGGGAGTGCGGCGAGCGGGGTGGGCCGACAGGGGGAGAAACACCAAGGGCCGGAACCCATTTCTGGATTCCGGCCCTTGGTCTTAGTAGCGGGGACAGGATTTGAACCTGCGACCTCTGGGTTATGAGCCCAGCGAGCTACCGAGCTGCTCCACCCCGCGCCGTTGTGATTGCAACTATACGCCATTCGCGGGGTCCGATGTCACACAGGTTTCAGTCGGCGGTGTTCCCGGCGTGTGTGAGGGTCTCCCAGGAGACGAAGAGGTCGTCGCTGCCGGCCGGGCGGGTGGACTCGGCGAGCTTGTGCGCGGCGGGCACCTTCATGCCGAGCCGGCCCTCCAGGTGGTTGACGGCGACCTCCAGGTCGGGGCCCATGTTCCGGTCGACCTTGCCGCCGCACAGCCAGGCGGGCGCGGGCTCGCCGAGCTGGTAGCGGGCGTGGAACTCCAGCGCGGCCTTGAGCCGGTCCTTGACCCCGTCGTACAGGTCGACGCCCTGGTGCCAGGCGGTCTCGGCGATGTGCGCGGTCGCGGCCAGCGAGTACCCGACGTGCTTGAAGTTTCGGCACGTCTCCTGGGCGACGCCGTCCTTGAAGGTCGTCTGCTTGAACCAGTACGTCGTCAGCTTCTGCGGGGTGGTGAGCTTCGACCCCACCGGGGTGAGCGGCACCTTGCCGTCCTTGGCCAGGTAGAAGTAGGCGGGCACGCGGTCGCGGAAGCGTTTGACGGCCGCGTCGAAGGCCTTGTGGTCGTCGAGGAAGACGGCGATACCGATCGCGGCGTCCGTCATCGCGAGGTCCCAGTTGCCGTTGTAGTCCGGCAGATCCTTGGTGACTTCCGGCTCGTAGGCGGTACGCAGCATCGTCCCGAACCGCTTGACCCGGTCCGCCGGCCAGCCGGCGCCCGGCGCGTACCGCACGAGCTCCGCCGCCCGCGCCCAGGTCGACCCGGCCCACGCGGTCTGCAGTCCGGCGTCGTCGGAGGTGTGCTCCTTCATCTTCGCCGACCAGTCGTCCATGATCTCCCGCGCCTTCAGCGCGTGATGCTGCTTGCCGGTGATGCTGAACAGCAACGCCTGCGTGTACGCCGCGATCGCGTCCTCGCGCTCCTCGACACAGCCGTGCGCGGCCTTGCCGTTCCAGGGGCAGTCGACGTCCGCGGACGGCTTCGCCGTGTACTTGTACGACCCGTACTTGCTGTCCCGCATCCCGAAGTACGCCTTCAGCCAGGGCTGTTTGCCGGCGGCGACGTTCTTGCGTACGGCGTCCAGCTGGCCCTCGCTGACGAGCACCCCGGGGTGAGTGAACGCGGCGTCCGCGGGGAGTGCCCGGGCCATGGTCCGGGTACCGGTGTCCGCCGTTCCGCACGAGGCGAGTAGCCCTACGGCTACGGACGCGCCCAGCACCGTCACGGCCCGCCGCCGCCCCACTGCCCTCATCTGCCGTACCTCCGCCTTGTCCGTACCGGTTCCTAGCGAGCGTGACCCGGCGGGCGGTGGGGCGCAGGATCTGATGGGCCGGTCGGGGAGCAGCGAGGGCGGGGAGGCAGGGGGTGTTCCGGAGAAATGTGACACTCACCCCCTGAGGTGTCACATTTCTCCAGAGGGGGTGGCGCACCTCAGCCGAGCAGATGCCGGTTCGGCGCCTTCGCTCGCTCCTCGTTCTCCGGGAGTACGACCACGGTGACCCCCCGCGCGGCCAGCGCCCCGCTCCCGTCCGCCCCCTCCACGAACGTGTCCGGCTCGCGCCAAGCCGTCACCACCCGTCGTACCCCCGCGTCGAGGATCAGTTGGGCGCAGGGCTTGGGACGGGAGGCGCGGTGGGTGCAGGGTTCAAGGCTCGTGTAGACCGTGGCGGTCACGAGACGCGGGTCCTTCGGGTCGATCTTCGCCAGCGCCGCCTCCTCCGCGTGGACCACCGGGTCGCCCGCCTCGCGGGAGTGGCCCCGGGACAGCTCCGTGCCGTCCTCCGCCACCACCACCGCGCCGACGCTGAACGCCGTCTCCGAGGGCGGGCAGTCGGCGGCGAGGTCGCAGGCGAGGGTGAGCCAGTGGTGGTCGGCCGCGGAGGGGAGGTCGCCGGTGCCGGGGGCGGTGGGTTCGTAGCGCATGAGGACCACGTCCTCGATGGGGCGGGTCTCGACGAGACGCAGGCGGCCTGGCTGGTACGTGCCCGGGCCGAAGAGGCGGGGTGCTTTGTCGTCGCCCACGAAGAGGGGGGACAGGACCAGGTGGAGTTCGTCGGCCAGGCCCTGTTGGAGGAGCTGGGTGTGGATCGTGCCGCCGCCCTCGACCATCAGGCGGTCAACTCCCCTTGCCGCGCGCAGGTGTTCGAGTAGCGCGCGCCAGTCGAGGTCCGGGCCGAGGGCCACGACGTCCGCCGTCAGGCCCAGCTGGCGCGCTCGCTCCGCGCCCTTGTCCGTCGTATAGACGAGCTTGTCGCCGCCCGTGTGCCAGAAGTTGGCCGCCGGGTCCAGGTCGCCGGAGCCGGTGACCGTGACCTTCAGGGGGTACTCCGGCTTGCCCGCGGCAGCTCGACTCGCCCTGCGGTCAGGGGAGTTGACCAGGAGGCGGGGGTTGTCCGCGCGGATCGTGCCGGCGCCGATGAGGATCGCGTCGACCGATGCCCGGACCTCGTCGACGCGGTCGAAGTCGGCCGGGCTGGAGAGGAGCAGCCGGTCGGGGCCGGTGTCGTCGAGGTAGCCGTCGAGGGAGACGGCGGCGGACAGCAGGACGTAGGGGTAGGGCATCGACGCGCTCTCTGTGGGAGGCGGGCGGGGCGGGAGGCCCGGCGGGGGTTGATGGAACGGCGGGGCTTTGTCGAATGGCGGGGCTTGGTTCAAGTTTGAAACAAACCTACACTGGGGGCATGACGACTCGCTGGCTCACCGCCGAGGAGCAGCGCGCCTGGCGCGCGTACATCGCCGCGACGCACCTCCTGGAGGACGCGATCGACCGGCAGCTCCAGCAGGAGGCCGGCATGCCCCACCTGTACTACTCCATCCTCGCCAACCTCTCCGAGGTGCCGGACCGCCGGCTGCGGATGACCGACCTCGCCGAGAAGTCGAAGATCACCCGTAGCCGGCTGACGTACGCGGTGACCCGGCTGGAGAAGGACGGTCTGGTGCGGCGGGAGGGGTGCCCGTCGGACAAGCGGGGCAGCACCGCGGTCCTGACCGACGAGGGGATGACCGTCCTGGAGCGTACGGCGCCGGGGCATGTCGAGACCGTACGGGCCGCGATCTTCGATCACCTCACCCCGGAGCAGGTGCGGCAGATGGAGGAGATCAGCGCCGGGATCGCGCGGGCGCTGGAAGGCGACGGGAGCGAGACCGCACGGGAGGACGTCCCCTGGCGCCGGCGCTCGTCCTCGCCGTGCACGTGACCCGTGAAGTGTGATCCGTGACCCGTCCCACAATTCTGTTGCTTCAAATTTCAAGCATGAGGTAGTGTCCGTCATCGTGGATGTGCTTCAAAACTGAAGCACCTCACTGACGCACATCCGCGTACCTGCCGCCGGACCACGGAGACCCGCATGCCCGACTTCCCCGCCGCCACCCCGCGTGCCCGCGTCCGGGTACCGCTGCGCTTCCAGGACGGCTACGGCGTCGACGCCGAACTCGTCACCTTCCACGGCCTGACCGACGGCCAGGAACACGTGGCGGTCGTCCTCGGCGACCTCGCTCCCGGTACGACCCCGCTCGTCCGACTGCACTCCGAGTGCCTGACCGGCGACGTCTTCGGCTCCGCCCGCTGCGACTGCGGACCCCAGCTGCGCGAGGCCGTCGAGCGCATCGCCGAGCGCGGCGGTGTCCTGCTCTACCTGCGCCAGGAGGGCCGCGGCATCGGCCTCTACAACAAGCTCGACGCGTACGCCCTCCAGGACCAGGGCCTCGACACGTACGCCGCGAACACCGCGCTGGGCCTGCCCGAGGACGCCCGTGACTACACGGCCGCCGCGCAGATGCTCACCGCCCTCGGGATCACGTCCCTGGACCTGCTGTCCAACAACCCCGACAAGGCGGACCAGTTGCGCGGGCTCGGCATCGACGTGCACGACCGCGTGCCGACCGGTGTCTTCACCACCCCGCACAACGTCCGGTATCTACGCGCGAAGGTCCTCCAGACCCACCACACGCTGCCGCTGGGCCAGTTGACGGAGCTGAACGCGGGCTGAGCCGCGCGGCGATGGTGTAGCGGGCTACACCATCCATTCGGGAGGGCACTCCCTCGTGCCGGAGAGCCGCCGCCGGAAGGCTTGAGACCACGATCACGCACTCGATCTGGATCTCGACCGACCGCCGACGTGGAGGCCTTCCCCAGCCATGGCAACTCTCCTTTATCGCTTGGGCCGTGTGGCCTTCCGGTGGCGCTGGTTCGTCACCCTGTTGTGGGTGGCGGTCCTCGGCGCCGTCGGATTCGCCGCCGCCAAGGCCCCCGCCACTCCGGACGACGGCTTCACGATGCCCGGCATCGAGTCGCAGCGCGCCTTCGACCTGCTGGAGCAGCGCTTCCCCGGCACCGCGGCGGACGGCGCGAGCGCGCGGATCGTCTTCGTCGCCCCGAACGGCGAGAAGGTCACCGCGACCGAGAACAAGGCGGCGATCGAGAAGCTGGTCACGGAGGCGGCCGACGGTTCCCAAGTCGCCTCCACCGTCGACCCGTTCACGGCGAAGGCGGTGAGCGCGGACGCGTCCACGGCGTACTCCACCGTCACCTTCAAGGTGAAGGCCGACGACCTCACCGGCGCCGCCAAGACCCATCTGGAACGGGCCATCGACACGGCCCGGGACGCGGGCCTGACCGTCGAGGTCGGCGGCGACGCCCTCGCGACCCAGCCCGCGGCGGGCGGCAGCGCGGAGGCGATCGGCATCGCGATAGCGTCCGTGGTCCTGCTGATCACCTTCGGTTCGCTGGCCGCGGCCGGCCTGCCCCTCCTCACCGCGATCCTGGGCGTCGGCATCAGCATGTCCGCGGTGCTCGCCCTGGGCAGCGCCTTCGGCCTCTCCGAGACCACCGGCACACTCGCCACGATGCTCGGCCTCGCCTGCGGAATCGACTACGCGCTGTTCGTCGTCTCCCGCTACCGGGAGGAACGCGGGAAGGGCCACGCGCCGCGCGAAGCGGCGGGACTGGCCGCAGGTACGGCGGGTTCGGCAGTGGTGTTCGCCGGTCTGACCGTTGTCATCGCCCTGGCCGGTCTGTCGGTGGTCGGCATCCCGATGCTGACGAAGATGGGCCTGGCGGCGGCGGGCGCGGTCCTCCTGTCCGTCCTGATCTCCCTCACCCTGGTCCCGGCCGTCCTCGGCTTCTGGCCGAACGCCGTCCTCTCCCGCCGCGACCGGAAGAACAAGGCTCATCGGGGCAAGGACGAGGCCAACAGCGAGAACGGCGGCAGCCGTTGGGCGCGCCTCGTCGTGCGCCGCCCGATCCCCGTCCTGCTGCTCGGCGTCGTAGGCCTCGGCGCGATGGCCCTGCCGGCCCTCAACCTCCAGCTCGGCATGCCCGGTGACGAGGCCAAGTCCACGGCCACCACCGAACGCCGCGCCTACGACGACCTCGCGAAGGGCTTCGGCCCCGGCTTCAACGGCCCACTGACCATCGTCGTGGACGCGAAGAAGGCGGACGACGCGAAGAGCGCCGTAGCGACGATCTCGAAGGACGTCGCGGCGACGGACGGGGTGGTCTCGGTATCGCCCGCGCGCTTCAACTCGGCAGGCGACACAGCGGTGTTCAGCGCGACTCCCGCCACCAGCCCCACCGACGAGAAGACGAAGCAGCTCGTCCAGACGATCCGCGACGAGCGGTCGGGCATCGAGTCGAAGGCCTCCGGCGCGAGCTTCGAGGTCACCGGCACCACCGCGTTGAACATCGACGTGGCGCAGAAGGTCCAGGACGCGCTGATCCCGTACCTGGCGCTGGTGGTCGGCCTGGCGATCGTCCTCCTGCTCCTGGTCTTCCGTTCCCTCCTCGTCCCGCTGAAGGCGGCCCTCGGCTTCCTGCTCTCGGTCCTCGCGGCGCTCGGCGCGGTGGTCGCGGTCTTCCAACAGGGCCACGGGGCTTCGCTGTTGGGCGTCGACCAGACCGGCCCGATCATGAGCCTGATGCCGATCTTCCTGGTGGGCATCGTCTTCGGCCTCGCCATGGACTACGAGGTGTTCCTGGTCTCCCGGATGCGCGAGGCGTACGTCCACGGGGACGGGCCCGGGGAGGCGATCGTCTCCGGGTTCCGGCACAGCGCCCGGGTGGTCGTGGCCGCCGCGCTGATCATGATGGCGGTGTTCTCGGGCTTCATCGGCGCGGGCGCCTCGATGATCAAGATGATCGGTTTCGGGCTGGCCATCGCGGTGCTGTTCGACGCGTTCGTGGTCCGGATGGCGATCGTGCCCGCAGTCCTCTCCCTCCTGGGCAACAAGGCCTGGTACCTGCCGAGTTGGCTGGACCGGATCCTCCCCCGCATGGACGTCGAGGGCGAGGCCCTGAGCCGCAAGGTCCCGGCACCGGCCGCCGACACGCCCACCGCCCGTCTCACTCCGGTCCCCTAGCTCCCCCAGACCGGGGCCGCCGAGAGCGGAGGCGGCCCCGCGGTGCCGGATCCCGTGGGGACGGGGACCGGCGCAAGTCCCGGGCCCGGCGACGGGGCACTCCCCCCGCCCGTCGCCGGGCCCGCGGACGTCCACAGCGCATCACGACACCAACTCGCCCACCAGAGAGGGCACTTCGATGAAAACCTCAGTGCAGGCCGGCGTGGCCGGGCTCCTCGCCTGCGGCACCCTGCTCACCGTCGTCCTGGTCACCCGCGACGGCGACGGCAACGACGACAGCCACACCGGCATCGCCTACTCGGCCCCGTCGAAGGGCCCGTACGTGGCCCTCGGCGACTCCTACACCGCGGGCCCCGGCATCACCGACCCCACGGGCACCCCGGCCGGCTGCGACCGCTCCGCCGGCAACTACCCGGCCCTCGTCGCCGCCGAACTCGGCCTGAAGGGAGGGAACTTCCGCGACGTGAGTTGCAGCGGCGCCAGGACCGCCGACCTCACGGGCCCGCAGAAGACGGACGGCGGCACCAACTCCCCCCAACTCAGGGCACTTTCGTCGACCACCCGCCTGGTCACGATCGGCATCGGCGGCAACGACATCGACTTCAGCTCGATGATCAAACGGTGCGTGGCGATGGGCGCGCTGTACGAGATGACGGGCAGCGGCAAATACGTCCCCGAGGACGCGCCCTGCGAACGGAACTACGTCACCGGCGACTTGGACGCCGTGGAGAAGAAGATCGCCACGACGGGCGAACGCCTCACCCGGGTCCTGACCGAGGTCAGGCGCCGCGCTCCCGAGGCCCGGGTCTACGTCGTCTCCTACCCGGCGATCCTGCCGACCGACAGCGCCGACTGCGGCCGGGAGATGTCCCTGGCACCGGGTGACGTGACCTTCCTCCGCGAGAAGGAGCAGCAGCTCAACTCGATGCTGCGGCAACGGGCTTCGGAGGCGGGGACGGGCTACGTCGACACGTACACACCCTCCGCCGACCACAACGCCTGCGCGGCGAAGGACACCCGCTGGATCGAACCGCTCGTACCGGAGAGCCCGGCGGCGCCGGTGCATCCGAACGCGCGGGGCGAGCGGGGCATGGCGGACGCAGTGCTGCACACGATCAAGTCGGCGCTGTAGGAACGTCGTTCAGGAACCAAGGTGTCAACCCGTGTATCCGCAACCTAAGTTGCACCCGTGGACACTGTGAGTCACGAAAACTCGCTAGGCCGTCCCGGTCGGCCCGGCACAGCATGAGGCGACTCGTCCTCAAGTGATCGGGAGACACAGTGAATTCCTCCCCCACCGGTGTCGGCCGCCGCGCCTTCCTCGGCCGTACGGCAGGTGTCACGGCCGGCGCGGCCCTGCTGAACACCCTGCCCTCCGCCCCGGCGTCAGCCACCCCGCGCAACGACACGAGCCACCCCGTCAGAACCCAGTCCGGCCTGGTCACAGGCGCCCCCGCCGCCCTCCCCGGCGTCACCGTCTACAAGGGCATCCCGTACGCCGCCTCCACCGCGGGCGAGAACCGCTGGCGCGCCCCGCAAGCGCCCCCCTCCTGGCAGGGCGTCCGCAAGGCCGACACCTGGGGCGCCGCCTGCCCCCAGCCGGTCACGGGCATCACCGCCGACAAGGTGCCCCCGCTGAGCGAGGACTGCCTGAACCTCAACATCTGGACGGCGGCGGGCAGTTCGACACCCTCCCGGGACCTCCGCCCGGTCTTCGTCTGGATCTACGGCGGCCGCAACAGCGCCATGTGGGCTTCGCAGCCGGTGTACGACGGGGCGAACCTGGCGGCCAAGGGCGCGGTCGTGGTGACGTACAACCACCGCGTGGGCGCCTTCGGCAACCTCGCGCATCCGGCGCTGAGTTCGGAGGGCGGGCACGGTGGTTCCGGGAACTGGGGTGTGCGGGACACGGTCGCGGCGCTGAAGTGGATCCGCCGCAACATCGCCGCGTTCGGGGGCGATCCGGAACGGGTGACGCTCGCGGGCTGGTCGCACGGCTCGTCGTTCGTGAACATCCTGATGATCTCGAAGCTGGCCCGGGGCCTGTTCCACCGGGCCGTGCTCTCGGCGGGCGTGCAGTACACCAAGGACCCGGCACTGGGCCATGTGGCGGGCGGCTACGCGCAGTTGGCGGCGGCCGAGGCCAACGGCACAGCGTTCGCGACGTACATGGGCGCGTCTACGCCGGCGGACCTGCGCGCCCTGGCGGCCGACGAGATCGTGGCCAAGGTGTACGCACAGGACGCCCCGTCGACGGCCACGAACTTCGGCAACGTACTGGACGGCCACGTCCTGCCGAAGTCGTACACGGCGGCGATGAAGTCCCGTACGGAGTACGACATCCCGGTCCTCACCGGCAACAACAAGGACGAGAACGGCGCGTCCCCGACCCTGACGATGACGGTCGCGGCGTACAAGGCTTACGCGACAACGACGTTCGGCGCCCGGGCCGCCGACTTCCTCGCCCTCTACCCCGCGACGACGGACACGGAGGCGGCAGTCCAGTACGACAACTACGCCCGCGACGAGGAACGGGTCTCCACGTTCCTCTGGGGCACCCAGTTCCGGCAGACGGCCGCCAACCGCAGCCCCGTCTACACCTACTGGTGGACCCACGTCCCCCCGGGCCACGACACCACCAACCCGATCGAACCGGCGGACGGCGTCGGCGCGTATCACGGCGCCGAGAAGTACTACCTCTTCGGCAACCTGTACGGCACGGACCGCCCATGGACGGCCACGGACTACGCGATCGCCGACCGGACCTCGTCGTACGTCGCGAACTTCGCGGCAACCGGCAACCCGAACGGCCACGGGCTGCCGGTCTGGCCGGCGTTGCGCACGTCGAGGCCGGAGTCGATGGAGTTGGGCGACCATTTCGCCCCGTTGCCCGCGGCGGACACGGACGCCAAGTACGCCTTCCTGAAGGGGTACTTGGAGTCGCAGGCGACGGAGTACTGAGCGCGGAGTCGAGTCAGCTGTGCGCTCGGGCGGTGAGATAGGGGTCCCGGCGGAGGGCTTCCCGGCTGCCGATGAGGGTACCGACGGCCAGGCCGGCAGCGGGCAGCAGCAGTGCCGCTCCGGCCCAGGCCGGGCAGGGCGTCCATGGCGGTGATGGGCAGGCCGAGCACGTCAGTGAGCGGGCCGGCCGGCGACGCGGACAGCACCGTGCCGGCGACCGCGCCGAGCACCCCCGCCACCCCACCGGACAGCACGGCCTCGCCGAGCAGGACCCGGCGCAGTTCGGGCCGTCCGGCACCGAGGATCCGCGGCACGGCGAACTGGCCGATCCGTGCCCGCGCGCTGTCCGCGGCCCGGACGACACCCAGCGCGAGGGCGCCGAGCGCCAGGATCGGCACCCCGATGCGCATCGCGAGATCCGCCGCACCGAACAGACCGGGCAGATCGCGGACCCGGTCGGAGACCGCGTGGGCCGAAAACCCCTTGTTCTGAAGGGACTTGGTGACCGCGGTGAGGGTGTTCCCGCCGACGTCGAGGTAGTGCAGGCGAGTCAAGTTGCCCAGGGTGGGCGGGAGTTCGGACAGGGCGTTGTCGTGGAGGTAGAGGAAGGCGACGGGTTCGGTGAGGGTGCCGAGTTCGTCGGGTATCGCGGTGTGGCGGTGGTGGCCGGGGTCGAGGGTGGTCAGGCTGTGGAGGTGACCGATCTCGGGCGGGAGGTCGGTGAGTCCGTTGTCCGCGAGGGTGAGGACCTGGAGTTCCGTGCGTTGCCAGACCGACTCGGGTACTTTTCCCAGCTGTTGGCGCCATGGGTTCAGTACGTGGGGCGGGGTCTGCTTTCCCCGGGGTACGTCGGTGTCAGTGGTCGGAGTCGCCCCTGCTCGCTCATCGGACACCGGACGCCGCCAACAGGCCCAGCACGTCGGCGAGTTGCCGACGTACCCCCGCATCGGCGATGAGCCCGTCCGTGCCGAGCATGCCCCGGTCCACCGGGAGCCTCACGCAGGCCGACTCCACGATGTCGGCGCCGGTATAGCCCAGGACCGTCCGCAACGTGGCCTCCGCGCCCCCGCCCCGCCCCGGTGCCGCCGCGTTGACCCAGGCCACCGGCTTGTCGGAGATCTCGGTGCCGCCGACCGTCCAGTCCAGGAGGTTCTTGAGCGAGCCCGGCAGGGTGCCCGCGTACTCCGGGGTGCAGACCAGGATCCCGGCCGCCCGGTCGATCGCCGCCCGCAGCGCGGCCACGGGCGCGGGCAGCGGGTCGGTGTCGTCGTCGGGGTTGAAGTGCGGAAGCCCGGCGAGGCCGTCGTACAGCACGGTCTCCACCCGCGCGTCCGGCGCCACGGCACAAGCGGTGCGCAGCACGGCCTCGTTGGAGGAGCCGGCCCGCAGACTCCCCGACAGCAACAGGATCACCGGCGACGTGGACATCCGCACAACCTACTCCCGGCGCTCACACCCACCCGTGCAGGGACACCTGCGGTTCGACGCCGTCGAGGTAGTGCCGTAGGGCCCGGCCATTGCCTCTCACGAACTCCTCGGGCAGGGCGTCGACCTGGGCCCAGCGGACCTGCGCGTGCTTGAGAGGTTCGCGGTTCTCGGCCTCGCCGGTCCACTCGTCGGTGGCGAAGACGACCGTGAGGAAACCGCTCGGCGCCTCGACACCGAGGGCGGCGTGGACGACATGCACGACCTTCAGCGAGGCCGGGTCCACGACGACCCCGGTCTCCTCGTACAGCTCGCGTGCGGCGGTCTCGGTGACGGGCTCGCCGGGTTCGTTCTTGCCGACCGGGAGATCCCACATCCCGCACCCGAACTTGGCCTTCTCACCACGCTGGAGGAGAAGGACACGACCGGCCGCCCTGTCGTGGACGATGACGGCCGCGACCAGGACGGTCATGGAGGAGTAGGCGGGCTGGAGGGCGGGATTCATGGCCGGCCCGGCCGGACCGTGAGATACACCCAGCCGCTCCACACGGCCCCGGTCCGAGCGCCCGCGGCCGGCGGGGTGTAGTGACCCCTCACGCGGTAGCGGTAGCGGTAACGGAGGTCGGGGGCGGGCAGCGCCCGGGCCGCCTGCCGGGTCAGCCCGCCGTCCGCGACCCGGTACGTGACGAAGGCGGAGGCGGAGGCGGAGGCGGAGGTGTCTCCCGTCCGTACGGCCGCGACGAGCGTGCCGAACGACGTCGGAGTGGTCGCCAACAGCGGGGAGCCGGCCCAACTCCCGCAACCCCGCGCCGTCTTCACCGCCCCGGTCGCGTCCACCGACCCGGTGCCACCGGCACCCGCGCCCCCGTAACCGAACCGGAGCGTGCCCCTGGCCACGGTCGGCGAGTCGGGACGGGTACCCGTGCCAATGGCGTAACGGGCCGTCTCCGTCAGGGTGTTGGTGTCGATCGCGGCGATCGCGTCCTGGTCGGGCAGTGCCGCGTAGACCGTGGAACCGTCGTCGGACAGCGCCGACCCCGCGGCACCGGGCTCCCGTTGGATCGTCGTCGGGTCGCCCTCGCTGAGGAAGAAATGCCCGTGAGCGGCGTCCACCGGCAGATGCGAGAATCCCGCGATCGGCAGTGCCACCCCCGACGCCGCAACGGCGAGCGACGAAAAACGCCCCGTCTTCATGCGGGTCCCCCCGGACGCACATCGAGGCCCCGGCGGGTCGAAGGCGGCCGGGACACAAGTTCTCAGGTCCGGCGGGATCGTACTACGTGGATCCGTGCGCCGAGCCGGTGTCCGGAACCGCCCGGTCAGGACGGATTCGGTAAGGGTGCGGTCCACGTCCGGACTGCTTCTGCCGCAGGGTCCGCTCACGCATCGCGCACGCAGAAGGCACTGACCAGCAGTCGGGCTCACCGCCGCACATCAACCGGTGGATCCGTACCGAGCCGGTGCCTGTGGTCGCGCCTCGCGGGTGCGGGTGGCGTGCCGGGTCGGCCCGGCGGTTCACGGTGTGCCGGACGCCAGTCCGACCCGGTAGGCGAGGACGACCGCCTGGACCCGGTCGCGCAGGGCGAGTTTGGCCAGGATGCGCGAGACATAGGTCTTGACCGTCTCGGGGGTGATGTACAGCTCCGCCGCTATCTCCGCGTTCGACAGGCCCTCGGCCATCTGCCGGAGCACCTCCAGTTCGCGGGGCGTCAGCGCGCGTACGACGTCCTCTCGGGCCGGCCGGGAGGACTCGGCCGGGCGCAGGTGCTCGGCGTAGTGGCCGATGAGGTGCCGGGTGACGGCGGGCGCCAGCAGGGCCTCGCCCCGGGCGACGGTCCGGATGCCGTTCACCAGTTCCGCGGGCGGCGCGTCCTTGAGGAGGAACCCGCTGGCTCCGGCGCGTAACGCGTCGTAGACATGGGCGTCGACGTTGAACGTGGTGACGACCAGCACCTTCGGTGGTTGCCCGGCGCCGGGGCCGGCCAGTTGCCGGGTCGCCTGGATGCCGTCGAGGAGGGGCATCCGGATGTCCATCACGACCACGTCGGGGCGCAGCCGTCGCGCGGCTTCCACCGCCGCGTGCCCGTTCTCCGCCTCGCCGACGACCTCCAGGTCGGGTTGGGCCGAGAAGATGGTGACGTAGCCGGTCCGCACCAGTTCCTGGTCGTCGCAGACGAGCACACGGATCGGTGGCGGCGCGTCGCTCACGGGTCACTCCTGAACGGGCTGGGGCTGGGGCTGGGAGGGAATCGTGGCACGGACCTCGAACCCGCCACCGGGCCGGGGTCCGGCCTCCAGTTCACCATCGAGCATCCGCACGCGGACCCGCAGCCCGGCCAGCCCTCGTCCGCCCTCGGGGCCCGGCTCGCGGGTGGCCGGCACGACTGCCGGGGTGGTGACGGGGACGGGGCCTTCGGCGGTGACGGGGACGGGGCCGTCGGTGGTCACCCCGATCTCGACGCACTCCTCGTCGTGCCGGACCAGGACCCGTGTCGGCTGCCCGGTCGCGTACTTCATCGCGTTGGTGAGCGCTTCCTGAACCACCCGGTACGCGGCCAGCTCCACGTCCACGCTCCGGGGCCGCCGCTCGCCCCGCTCGCTGAACTCCACCGGCTGACCCGACCTGCGGGCCTGCTCGACGAGGTCTCCCAGGCGGCCGAGGGCGGGTCCCCGGCTCCCGTGCGAGATGCCCTCACGGGCGGGGCCGGCGGTCGCGGACCCACCGGGCGTGGACCCGGCAGTCGCGGACCCGCCGGTCGCGGACCCAGCAGTCGTGAACTCGCCGGTCGCCTCCAGTACCCCGAGCAGATACCGCAGCTCCGTCAGGGCCCGGCGGCCGGTGTCGCTGACGGAGGCCATTCCCGTAGCGGCCCGGTCCGGCGCGGGCGTGATCAGGAACTGTGCCGCGTCCGCCTGCACCACCATGGCCGTCACATGGTGGGTGACCACGTCGTGCAGCTCCCGGGCGATCCGCGCCCGCTCGGCGGCCGTGGCCAACTCGGCGGCCAGCCGCCGCCGTTCCGCCTCTTCGCCGCGCCGTGTGCGCACCCCGCTCCCCACCAGCCGGACCGCGGCCAGCACCAGATAGAAGGCGAGATAGTCCGTCGTCTCCTGCGGGGAGCCGAGCCGGTGCAGGACGACGGCCAGCACCACATACCCCGCACTCGCCACGGCCGCCAGACCCAGGCGGAAGCGGACCTGGTGGGCTCCGGCGGAGTACAGCGCCAGATACAGCCCCATGCTGCCGAACGTCGTCGCGAAACCCAGCGCCTGGTGCACGGCGAACGCGGCGGCGACGACGGCCAGACAGCCCGCGGGCCAGCGACGGCGGGCTGCCAGCGGCAGGGTCTGGGCCAGGATCAGTCCGAGGCCCAGCGCGTTCGCCGGCCGCTCGGGCAGATCGCCGATCTGCGCCCCGATGACCGACAGGGTCGGCACGAAGGCCAGCAGGGTGAGTACCAGGGCGAGGACACCATCTTTGAGGAAGGCGTCCTGCTCCTTCCACCGTTCCAGCGGTACCCGCAACCACGGTGTCCGCAAAAGGCCCTGACGGAACATCGCTTTCCTCTTCCTCCGATCGATCGGCCGGTGTCCTGTGAGGCGGCCTGCCTCAGCGCTGAACGAGACGCCGGGGCCGCAGACCGCCGCTCCGGCCGGCGAGGACGAACATCCGGACGGTGAGCAGCACACCGATGAGGACGGGCACGATCGATGCCTCCAGACCGAAGGTGCCGCCGCTGAGCAGGGCGGAGCCGTGGGTGTCGACCGTGAACAGGCCCTTGGGAGTGTGTCCGGAGACGGGGATGCCGAGCAGCTGCTCGGCGAGGTTCCAAGTGAAGTGCAGGCCCGCGACGAACCAGATGCTACGCCGCCACAGGAACGCGACGCCGAGCATCACACCGGCCTCCAGGGCGATGGCGAGCGCGCTCCACACGCCGGCTCCCGGAGCACTCAGGTGGGCGACGCCGAAGAACAGCCCGGTGATCACGATGGCGGCCCGGCTGCCCCACTGCTCTTCCAGAGCCTGGAGGGCGACACCGCGGAACATCAGCTCCTCGGTGACCGCGGCGCCGGCCTGCAGCATCGCCGCGGACCAGACGACGGAGAAGAAGCCGTTGCCCGCCCAGGAGAACGAGTAGCCCCCGAACACCGTGATCAGGAGGGTCGAAAGGAAGACGAAGCCCAGGCCGACCGCACCGCCGAACAGCGCCTCCCGGCCGGCCCCCTGCCGGGCGATCTCCGGGGTGGAGCGTCTCGCGACCCGGCGCATCACCACCCAGTACACGGCGACCGCCGCGACCGCGCCCAGCACCGGCACCGGACCGGGGCCGGTCGCGGTCAGCCCCGAGACCAGGCCGACACCCACCAGGCCCGTCAGCATCCAGCCGAGCGGAGCGCGGACGATCCGGCCGAGACGACCACCCCGGCCGCCATCGTCCTTGTCCGGGCGGGACCCTGCGTCATTGTGTGCGGCGGACGGCGTGCTCATCGTGACCTCCCTGCGACGGCCACTCCGACGGCGACCGACCTGACGACCACGCTAGAAATCCGCCGGAATCCGCGAATCACCCGCGCAGGGACGGTCGGGGTAGCTCTCACGGGGGATGCGCCGTGCCTGTCGGCCCGATCGGTCGGCTCCGCCCTGCACGGAACACGAAGTCGTGTGCCCTCACACGGAACTGACGGTGTGACGGTCCCGTGTCCCCTGCCCCCTGCCCCCCTGTCCCGCGTCCCGCGTCCCGTGTCGCGCAGGTCGCCCTGCAGAGCCCGAAGACCGAGGCGGCTCAGGTCAACTTCTTGCCCCGGCGGGACGATTTCGTCGCCAGGGTCGGCTCAGCCCCTGAGGTCTGGGCCTGGTCGCTTCCCGCCGGGTCACTTCCCGCCGAGCTGCCGAGCTGCCGACTGCCCAACTACCCAACTACCCAACTACCCAACTACCCAAGGGTCTCTGCGGATCCATCGGCGACGGAGTAGTTCCCGTCTATCGCGGCCCCGACGGTTCGGCCGGTTGATTCGGCACAGCCTGGGCGTTCTTGGCGGCGGCTGCCGCGACGGTTGCCAGGTCTTCGCCCGAGAAGCCGGCGCGGCTCAGCACCGCCAGGGACTTGTTCGTCGCCAGCGTGCACAACGCCAGCTCTGCCGCCTCCTGTTCACCGGCCCCCGCCGCCAGCAAGGCCTGCTCCAGCATCGCCCGCAGACCGTCGATCATGGCGTGGACCGTCGCCCGGCCCTCCGCGTCGAGCGCCGGGAGCTGTGTCGCCGACACCGTGAGCAGACAGCCGTCCGGGACCGTCGGGTCGGCGATGCGGTTCAGGGCGACCTGCAGGTAGGCGGCCACGACGGCGCCCGGGCCCGGGTGGGGGCCGGCCAGTGCCTGCTCGTACAGCGGGTGGTAGGTCTGCGCGTACCGCTGGAGGCTTTTGCGGAAGAGGGTGCTCTTGTCGCCGAAGGTGCCGTAGAGCGAGCCCCGCCCCAGGCCCGTGCCCTCGGTGAGGCGGTCGATCGAGGCCTCCGAATAACCCCAGCGCCAGAAGACGTGCATCGCACGTCGTAGCGCCTCGTCCACGTCGAACTGCTTGCGGCCTGCCATGGTCCGTCACTCTACACATCTTGTACCGATCATTCAAAGATGGGTAGGGTCACCGGCATGACAAGCCTGCGCTCGCTACGACTGCCCGACGGATTCCTCGACGTCTTCACCAGCCGCGTCGTGGAGGTGAACGGGCTGCGGCTGCACGCGGTCACCGGCGGGGACGGCCCGGCACTGCTGCTGATCGGCGGATGGCCCCAGACCTGGTACGCCTGGCGGGAGGTGATGCCCGCGCTCGCCCGCCGGCACACCGTCGTCGCCGTCGACTCGCGCGGCGCCGGGCTCTCCGACAAGCCCGACGACGGCTACGACGCCGGCACGCTCGCCGCCGACCTGGTCGCGCTGATGGCCGCGCTCGGACACGACCGGTTCGACGTGGCCGGCCACGACATCGGCACGTGGACCGGATACGCCCTCGCCGCCGATCACCCCGAGCGGGTGGGCCGGCTCGCCGTCCTCGAAGCGGTGATCCCCGGCCTCACACCGTCCCCGCCGCTCTTCGGCCCGGCCGCGGCCAACCTGAAACTCTGGCAGTTCGGCTTCAACCGGCTCACCGACCTCAACGAGGAACTGGTCCGGGGACGTGAACGCCTCTTCTTCGGCTGGCAGTTCGCCACCAAGGCCGCCACCCCGACCGCGATCCCCGAGTACGCCGTGGACGTCTACGTCGACGCGATCACCGCGGACCCTCGCGCGCTGCGGGCGAGCTTCGCGTACTACCGGGCGTTGGACGAGACGATCGCCCAGAACGAACAGCGCGGCAGGACCCGGCTGACGCTGCCGGTACTCGCCCTCGGCGGCGCGCTGTGGAGCGGCGAGAACGCCGCCCACACGATGCGGCTCGCGGCCGACGACGTCACGGGCGTCGTCCTCGACGACTGCGGCCACTACCCGGCCGAGGAACAGCCGACGCGGTTCGTCGAGATCCTGGAGGACTTCCTCACGGCCGACCGGTAGCGGCACCGGACACAGCGGTGCCCCGGCCGTCCGAAGACGACCGGGGCACCGGAAAACCTCAGGTCAAGACCCTCCGGAGAGGAACGACCTCGTAGACCCTGTGGGACTCGAACCCACAACCAATGGATTAAAAGTCCACTGCTCTGCCAATTGAGCTAAGGGTCCTCGCGATGTTGCCTCCCCGAGCATAGCGGGAGGTGGCCGTGTCTCCGATCGGGTATCGGGGACACGGCCGCGCCGGACGGCGAAACGGGGTGCGGGCAGGGCCGGGACGGGAGACCGACTGGTCCGGAGTATTACGGATCCACCGGTTCGGGCACACCGTGCTTCGGGCAGACCGTGCTACGGATCCACCGGTTCGGGCGCCCCCGCCCGCGCCGCCTCCCGCGCCTTCGTGCGGGCGTGTTCCGGGTTCAGGAACCAGTGCTGGGCCGAGGCGAACCACCAGGCCGCCGCGAAGCCCAGGACCACCAGCACCGCCACCGGCGCGTAGTTGAAGGACTCCCAGGTGACCGGTGAGACCTGCGGCAGCATGAACAGCACGGTGATCACGATCACCCACACCACCGACACCGTCCCGATCAGCCGCGACCACCGGCCCAGATGCCACGGCCCGCGCTGGAAGTCGTCCCCCCTGCCCAGCCGCAGCAGCGTCGGGATGACGTACGCGATGTAGAGGCCGATCACGGCGATGGACGTGACCGCCGCGTACGCCGTCACATTGATCAGGTACGGCAGGCCCAGCACCAGCGCGCCCCCCGCCGCCAGCCACACCGCCGCCACCGGCGTCCGCGTGCGCGGGCTCACCGTGTGCCAGACGCGCGAGAACGGGAGCGCGCCGTCGCGCGAGAAGGCGTAGATCATGCGGCTGTTGGCCGTCACCGACGCCATCCCGCAGAAGAGTTGCGCGCCGATCACCACCAACAGCAGCAGCTTGCCCGCCGTCGCTCCCAGCGCGTCCAGCAGGATCTGGGCCGGGGGTGCCCCCGTCGCCGAGCCCAACTCCTTGTCGTAGGACTGGATCGCGTACGTGAAGCCCAGGAGGAGGACGAAGCCGGCGATCCACGACGTCCAGATGGAGCGGACGATGCCCTTGGGGCCCGCCGTCGACGCGTCGTGGGTCTCCTCCGTCATGTGGGCGGAGGCGTCGTAGCCGGTGAAGGTGTACTGCGCCATCAGGAGGCCCAGCAGGACGACGTAGACCCCGCTGCCCCAGCCGGTGTTGTTCACGAACTTCGTGAAGACGAACGTCGTCGACTGGTGGTGGTCCGGAACGAAGGTCAGCGCGCCGACGATCACGCCGACACCCACCACGTGCCACCACACGCTCACGTTGTTGAGGATGGCGACGATCTTCACGCCGAAGGTGTTCAGCAGGCCGTGGAGGATCAGGATCGCCGCGAACAGGAGCACCGTGCGGCCCGGCGTCACCTCGAAGTCGAACTGCAGGTTCAGGTACGCGCCCAGGAACGACGCCGCGCCGAAGTCGATGCCCGCGGTCACCGCGACCTGGCCGAGGACGTTGAACCAGCCCGTGAACCACGCCCAGGCCGCCGCCGTGCGCGGGGGCGCCAGCCGGTGGGCCCAGAAGTACAGGCCCGCCGAGGTCGGGTAGGCCGAACAGATCTCGGCCATCGACAGGCCGACGAACAGCGTCATCAGGCCTACGGCCACCCAGCCCCACATGATCACGGCCGGGCCGCCCGTGTTCATGCCGAACAGATACAGCGTCAGGCAGCCCGACAGGACCGAGATGATCGTGAAGGAGACCGCGTAGTTGGAGAACGCCGACATGCGGCGGGCGAGAACCTGCGTGTAGCCGAGTTGGGCAAGCCGTTCTTCGTCGGAGAGACCGGGGGGATCTCCCTTTGACAGCCCACTCGCTATGGCGTCATCTGTCATGCCCCCAGCGATTCCCTCACCGGGGGCGTGACATGCGCCACTTAAGGAATCGATAAGGACTCGATGTGGCCAAAAAGCGCCCCCGCGTACGACAACTCCCGCAACCCCCGCACAAGAAAGTGGCCCCCACCTGAACCCGGGCAGGGGCCATCTCACTGCTCTGCTACGTCACTTGACGTCAGCCGTTGCGCTTCCAGCGCGGCTTGTCGTCGCGGCGGCCGAAGGTGCCGGTGCCGGTTCCCGTGCCGGTCGTGCCGCGGTGGCCCGGACGGTCGTGGCCGCCGGCGCGGAAGCCGGGGCGGTCGCCCTGGCGGTCACGGTTGAACGGGCGGTCGCTGCCCCGGTGACCGGTCGCGGGACGGTCGTCGCGGCGGAAGCCGCCCGACGCCGGACGGTCGGTGCCGGTGCCGCGGTCGTCACGGCGGAAGCCACCGGACGGACGGTCGTCACGACGCTCGAAAGAACGGCCGCCACGGTCGCCGCCGCGGTCGTTGCCGCCACGGTCGTCACGACGGAAGCCACCCGAGGGACGCTCGTCACGCCGGTCGAAAGAACGGCCACCGCGGTCGCCGTCCCGACGGTCGTTGTTGAAGCCGCCCGAGGGACGGTCGTCGCGGCGGAAGCCGCCACGGTCGCCGCCGCGGTCGTTGCCACCGCGGTCGTCACGGCGGAAGCCACCGGACGGACGGTCGTCACGACGGTCACGGTCGAAAGAACGGCCGCCACGGTCGTTGCCGCCGCGGAAGCCACCGGACGGACGGTCGTCGCGACGCTCGAAGGAACGGCCGCCGCGGTCACCGCCGCGGTCGTTGCTCCCGCGGTCACGGCGCTCGTAGTTGCCGCGGTCGTCACGCTGCTGGCGCGGACGGTCGTAGGAGGAGGACTCCTCGCGCACCGGCGCCTCGGCGACGGCCGCCTGCTCGGCGGCGGCGGCCTCGACCACTGCGGCGGCCTCGGCGACCGCCGTCTCCGGGTCCTCGCCCCGCTCGCGCGCGGCACGGGCGATCAGGCGGTCGGACTCCTCGCGGAGCTCGGCGGCACGGCGCGTGGCGCGCTCCAGCTCCTTGGTGAGCTGGGTCACCTCACGCTCGGCCTGCTGCGCGGCGTCGCCCGCGGACTGGGCCTGGACCTCGGTCATCGAACGGGCGCCGGTGATCTCGGCGACCTCGGGCTCGAAGGCCGTACCGGTGTTGATGATGTGACGCCCGGCGTCGACGCCCGCGTCCTCCATCAGCCGGAAGATCTGACGGCGCTGGTGCGGCAGGGAGAGGGACACGACGGTGCCCGTACGACCGGCACGCGCGGTACGACCCGCGCGGTGCAGGTAGTCCTTGTGGTCGCCGGCCGGGTCCACGTTCAGGACCAGGTCGATGCCGTCGACGTGGATACCGCGGGCGGCCACGTCGGTCGCGACGAGCGCGTTGACGTAGCCCTCCTTGAAGTCCGCCAGCGTCCGCGTACGGGCGCCCTGCGTCATGCCGCCGTGCAGCGCGTCGGCCTTCACGCCGGACTCGCGCAGCTGTTCGGCGATGCGGTCGGCGCCGAGCTGGGTGCGGACGAAGATGATCGTGCGGCCCTTGCGGGAGGCGATCGCGGCGGTGACCGGCGCCTTGTCCTTGGGCTTCACGATGAGGATGTGGTGGGACATCGTCGTGACGTTGCCCTGCGCGCTGTCGACCTCGTGCGTGACCTGGTCCTTGAGGTAGCGCTTGACCAGGGTGGAGATCTCGTTCTCCATCGTCGCCGAGAACAGCATGCGCTGGCCGCCGGCCGGGATCTGGTCGAGCAGCTCGGTGACCTCGGGCAGGAAGCCCAGGTCGGACATCTGGTCGGCCTCGTCGAGGACGGCGATGCGCACGTCTTCGAGGGAGCAGGCGCCGCGGTTGATGATGTCGCGCAGGCGGCCGGGAGTGGCGACCAGCACATCGACACCCCGCTCAAGGGCGTAGATCTGGTTGCCCATGGACGTACCGCCGCAGACGACCTTCATCTTCAGGCCGAGGACGTCGCCGTAGGGCTGCAGGGCGTCCGCCACCTGCATCGCGAGCTCGCGGGTCGGAGTGAGGATGATGCCGCGCGGGCGCTTCTTCTCGGTGCGGCCGCCGGACAGTGTCGCGAGCAGCGGCAGACCGAACGAGAGGGTCTTGCCGGAGCCGGTGCGGCCACGGCCGAGGATGTCCTTGCCGGCCAGGGCGTCCGGGATGGTCGCCGCCTGGATCGGGAAGGGGGCGGTCACACCGTTCTGCGCGAGCTTGCGGACGATGCCCTCGGGGAGACCGAGGGACGCGAAGGTGACCTCGGGGGCCGCCTCGGTGGTGGCCTCTACGGCCGTCTCGTCACCCTCGTTCTCGTTCTCGGGCATGACGATGTGATCAGTACTGGAAATGGACATGCGAATGCGAAACCTTCCGGAGTATCCGTCGGCACGCGCCCGTCAACTCCGTGATTCGCTATCGACCGCCTCAATGCGGTCCGCCACGGCAAGGGAGAGTACGCGCCACACGGCGCGCTCTACAGTGGCGCCGGGCAATGGGATCAAACGATCTACCACCTTACGCACCCATCACCCCCCGACGCAAACCGGCCCGCATTGACGTGCGTCACACCCGTTGCTACGCCGGTGAGCCGGCCGCCGGCGCCGGTACCCGGTCCACCAGCTGCGGTACGGGGTCCTCGTGCGCGGAGGACGAGGGCTCCGCGACGGTCGGGGCGGGGGACTGCGGCGTCGGGGGCGGCGTCGGGTCGGCGGACGGGCTGGCCCGCGTCGGGGTCGGCTGCGGCGCGGCCGTGGTCGGCACCCCCGGCTTCGGGCTCGTGCCCGGTCCGGGCGCCTTGGAGCCGGACGGACTCGCCGCACCCCCCGGCGCGCTCGGCGAGGCCGAACCCGAGGTGGACTCCCCCGGCTTCGGCTTCCCGTGCCCGTGCTTGCCGTCGCCCGCCGAGCCGCCGAACCCGATCCCGCCGCCCGGCGCCCCCGAACCGCCGTCCGGCGCCTCTCCGGCGTGCTGCCCGGCGGAGTGCGAGGGCTTGGCACCGCCGCCCGCGTCGTCGCCCACGCTCATGCAGCCGGCGGCAGCGGCGACGACGACGGCGACCGCTGCGGCCAGCCGGACGGGTACGTAGATGGGGCGCACGGGGCCACCTCCGAGGGCGGAAAAAGGGAGTCCCCCTCTCAACTCCCACCGCCCACCGGAAGACACGCGCCGCACCGCCGTCGCCCGTTCCTGACCGGGAACTGCCCCTTCCCGACGCCCGCCGCACGAGACCCGCGTCACACGGAGACCCGAACGGTTCGTCGCGAGGGGGGAGTTCACCTTCCGGGCGCACACCGGCGCCGTACGCCCGGACGGCCTGATCCGGGTCCGCCGGGGCACGGTGGCCGTCGGCGGGGGCGACGTGGTCGGCGGCGGTCCGGGGGTGCTCCTGCTCGGCGCCGACGGCCGTATCCGGGTCGACTACGTGTTCCCCGGGGGCTGATCCCCCGCCACGGACGCGGCGACCGTCAGCGCCTGTGCCGTCGCCGCGTCCACCGGCAGGAACGCCTCCAGTTTCAGTTCGGAGAGGGTCACGTCCACCGCGGTCGCGAAGGTCGTCACGGTCGTCGTCAACCGCAGCTCGCCGTAGGCCGACCGCAGCCGCAACGGCACCGCGAACCCCAACTGACCGGCCGACGGCTCCAGTTCGGGCACGTACCCGGCCAACTCGGCCCGCAACTCCGGCAGCCGCCCGAGCCGGGCCAGGATGTGCCGTGCCCACTCGGCGAAGTTGAGGATCCGCGGCGCCAGCCCGTCCGGATGCAGCGCCAGCCGGTACACGTTCGCCCCCGGCCCGAGCAGCTCCGCCGCCGCCCCCTCGGTGATCACACCGAGCGCGCTGTTCGCGGCGACCAGGTTCCCGCCCCGGTCCACGACCAGCGCCGGATACGGCAGATGCCCGCGCAGGATGTGCCCGATCGCCGCCCGCACCGGAGCCAGCACCGGATCCTCCAGCGGACTCTCCGGATACACCGGCGCGAACCCGGCGGCCAGCAGCAGCTCGTTCCGCTCCCGCAAGGGCAGTTCGAGCGACTCGGCAAGCCGTACGACCATGTTCCGCCCCGGCGCGGACCGCCCGGACTCGATGAAACTGAGATGCCGCTGAGTGGTACCGGCCCGCAACGCCAGCTCCAGCTGGCTGAGCCGACGACTCGTACGACGTTCACGCAGCACCCGGGAGAAGTCCACGGCCCAGTTCTACGACGACCCGGGCCAACCGGCCATTCCCCACAGGGAATTGAGACCATGCCCGCCCCCGATGAGCATCGGCCCATGGACACCATCGACGTCGGCGTACTGATCCCGACCGGAACCGCCCAGTGGGACGCGGCCGACGACCCGCGCGACCTGATCGCCCTCGGCCGCACCGCCGAACACCTCGGCTTCACCTCGCTCTTCGTCAACGACTCCCTGATCAGCCCCCGCATCGAAGCCCTCACGATGCTCGCCGCCCTCGCCCCGGCCACCGAGAGGGCGACCCTCGGCACCGGCGCCCTCCTCCCCTTCCTGCGCCGCCCCGTCCAGGCCGCCCAGTCCCTCGCCTCCATCGACCTCCTCTCCGGCGGCCGACTCACCCTCGCGGTCGGCGCGGGCTACCCCGGCCGCTTCGGACGCCCCTTCTACGACCTCTCCGAGGTCCCCTGGGCCCGCCGCTTCGCCCGCCTCGACGAGACGGTCGCGCTGTGGCGTGCCCTCTGGAACGGCGCCGACTCCTTCCACGGCGAGTTCCACCACTTCACCGACCTCCCGCCCGCCCTACGGCCGTACCGCCCCGCCGGCCCGCCCATCTGGCTCGGCGGCGCGACCCCGACGGCCCTGACCCGCACCGGCCGCCTCTACGACGGCTGGTTCCCCTACCCGCCCGACCCCGCCGACTACACGACCGGCCTGCACGACATCCACCAGGCGGCAGCCGCCGCGGGCCGCGCTCCCGAGGCCGTCACCCCGGCGCTCTTCGTCACCGTACGAATCGACGGGGACGACGAGGACACGGCGCACGCGCACCGGGCGACGGACGACTACGCCCGCGCCACCTACGGCATGCCCCGCACCGAACTGGAGAAGATCCAGGCGGTCGTCACAGGCACCGCCGAGCAGGTCGGCGAACGTCTGAGCCGGTACGTCGCCGCCGGCGCCCGGCACCTCGTCACCCGCCTGGCCGCCCTGGATCTGCGCGGTCAGCGCGAGCAACTGGAGCGCACAGCCGCCCTGCTCCCGGACCTTCGGGCCCGACCGCGCCCCCGAACCGGCGTTCGTCCCGGACAATGGGCCTGTGCTGGAAATGACACGCGAGACGTTCGAAGAGCTGGTGAGTGAGGCCCTGGACCGGATCCCGCCCGAGCTGACGCGGGTCATGGACAACGTGGCCGTGTTCGTCGAGGACGAACCCGACCCGTCCGACCCCGAGCTGCTCGGCCTCTACGAGGGGACACCGCTCACCGAGCGCGGCGAGTGGTACGCCGGCGTCCTGCCCGACCGGATCTCGATCTACATGGGCCCGACCCTGCGCTACTGCGCGACCACCGAGGACGTCGTCCACGAGGTCGCCGTCACCGTCGTCCACGAAGTCGCCCACCACTTCGGCATCGAGGACGAGCGGCTGCACGAACTGGGCTGGGGCTAGGGCCTGTCCGGCGGATCCTGTCGCAGACGCGGGGCCTGGCGCGCACTCCCCCACTGCCCTAAAGGCGTGGGGGACCCCCAGCCGCGTTGTCGTCGCTCGCCGACGTCCCCCAGCCGTCGGCCGGGAGGTGCCCCCACCACGTCGACTCCCTCCTCCGCCTTGCGGCCGCACGCACCACACCCCGCTCAACGGCTCTGAGCAGCTGCCCTTCATTTCCCTGCGACCTGGTCAGCCGGACAGGCCCTAGGCGCTCCGCCGGGTGGCGGTTCCTCGGCCGCGCGCCGGTGGGGGCTTGTCGCGCGGTTCCCCGCGCCCCTTCCAGGGCGCGGAGCCCCCCCGCCGACGCCCCGTTTCCTACGACGACGGAGGGCTCCCGGCGCGCATCGCACCCCGCTCAACGGCGCCGATCAGTCACCGCCGCTCTCCTCGAACAGGGCCTGCCCCCATTCCCGCGACCCGCCCCGCATACCCACCCCCACCTCTGGGCATACGGGACCAATGGCCCGCGTCCCCGTCGCAGCCCTGAACCGCCTCCGCCGAACCCAGCACGCCCTGATCCGCCAGTACCGCGCCCGCCGTCCCCGCCCCAGCCTCGAACTCGTCCCCCAGCCCCACCCCTGGCCCCGCGCCCTCGGCCTCGTCATGGTCGTCGTGGTCGGGGCCTGGCTCGGCCTGCTGATCGTGGGCAACGTACGGGCCCAGGTCGGCCCCATGAACACGACCATGACCCTGCGCCCGTCCCTCACCGGCGGCACGAAGATCAACGTGTCCCCGCTCGGCGCCCTGTCCCTCGACAGCCACCACGCCCCGGTCCGCCTGGACGTCAACGTCGACCAGCTCGACCCGGAACGCTCCCAGTCCCTCGTCGACCACCCCGAACGCATCTCCGGCCTCCAGGCCGAGGTCGCCCGTGACGTCGAACACGGCACCCTCGACCTCGCCGTACGGTCGTGCGCGGCCGTGGTCCTCGGCGCGACGACCCTCGGCCTCGCGGTCTACCGCCGCCCCCGCCGGGCCCTCGCCGCCGGCGGCCTCGCCCTGGCCCTCCTCGCGGCGTCCGGAGCGACGGCGTACGCGACCTGGAACCCGAAGTCGATCCTCGAACCGAAGTTCTCCGGCCTGCTCTCCTCCGCCCCGTCCCTGGTCGGCAACGCGCGCAACATCGTCACCGAATTCGACGTCTACCAGAAGGAGTTGGCCCGCCTGGTGACGAACGTGACGAAGCTCTACGACGTCACGTCCACCCTCCCCGCCTACCAGCCGGACCCGACCACGATCCGCGTCCTGCACGTCTCGGACATCCACCTGAACCCCGCGAGCTGGAAGATCATCGCGTCGCTGGTGGAGCAGTACAAGGTGAACGTGATCGTCGACACCGGCGACACCATGGACCACGGCACGACGGCCGAGAACGGCTTCCTCGACCCGATCGCCGACCTGGGCGCGCCCTACGTCTGGGTCAGGGGCAACCACGACTCCCTCGCCACCCAGCGGTACCTGGAGAAGATGAAGAACGTGCACGTCCTGGACGGGGGCCGGGCGGAAACGGTCGCGGGCATACGCTTCGCGGGCATCGGCGACCCCCAGTTCACCCCGGACCGCTCGACCGCCCCGGGCGCGAACAACGCGGAGGAACTCGCCGGCGACCAACTCGCCTCCTCCCTCCGCGACCAGCAGACCGCCGGCACCCCGGTCGACATCGCCCTGGTCCACGAACCGTCGGCGGCCCGCCAGACCGACGGCGAGGTCCCCCTCGTCCTGGCCGGCCACCTCCACCACGAGGGCACCGAGGTCATGAAGCACGGCACGCGCCTGCGCATCGAGGGCTCGACGGGCGGCAGCGGTCTGCGCGCGGTGGAAGGCAAGTACCCCGACCCGATCGAGGCGTCGATCCTCTACATCGACCGCGACACCCACCGCCTCCAGGCCTGGGACGAGATCAAACTCGGCGGCCTCGGCCTGACGACGGCAGAGGTCAGCCGCCACCTCCCGAAGGAGAACCTGCCGGGCGCGGTCCAGTCCCCCAGTCCGTCCCCGAGTCCGTCCCCGAGTCCGTCCCGGACCCCCTCCCCGAGCCCCTCCCCATCGGCCCCGTAAACCGTTTTGGCGATACCTCCCGCCATCCCATATGCTTCTCACGTCCCCGACGCGCTGAGAAGCGCCCAGGCGGGCCGATAGCCCTCATCGTCTAGCGGCCTAGGACGCCGCCCTTTCAAGGCGGTAGCACGGGTTCGAATCCCGTTGGGGGCACGCAACACCGTGTGCGACACTGGCTCCGCCAGTTCGCGCGCAACAGCAAGGTCCTGTGGAGCAGCTTGGAGTGCTCGCCACCCTGTCAAGGTGGAGGCCGCGGGTTCAAATCCCGTCAGGACCGCTGAGATTCCGCGAGGAATCTCGTGGCTGGGTAGCTCAGTTGGTACGAGCGATCGCCTGAAAAGCGATAGGTCGCCGGTTCGACCCCGGCCCCAGCCACCGGATCGAAAGCCCTGTCCCACCGGGACGGGGCTTTCGTCGTAACCCGGACGACACAGGGTGGGGCGCGATGGGCCAGGACATCGACCTGGAGAAGATACGGGCGCGGTACGGGCTGCTCGCGGTGGTCGGCAGCAACATCGCGATCACGGCGGTGGCGATCTTCGGCGTCTGGCAGCTGGACGGCGACCGGGCGGTGATCGTGGGTGTCCTGACCTCGGCGTTCACCGCGATGGCGGGACTGACGACGGCGTACCTGGGCATCAAGGCCGTGTCGAACACGGCCCAGTCGATGTCCAAGGAGGCCGGCAGGCAGCAGGACGCCGAGCGGCAGCAGTCAGCCCGTCCGGCGCTTGAGGACGAGGCCGTTCAGGCCGACGGGGGTCTGGGGGCGGAGCCCCCGGGAACGCCCACCGTCCCCACCCCCACCACTCCGGCGTCGGCACCCTGACCCACCCGCACACCCCCCGCCGGCAAACCATTCGCCAGGAATTTCGCGGAGGTGAGATCCTGGACGGCGTATGTCTACGCACCCCGCCTCCGCGCCCGGCACTTCCGCCCCCGCCCTCGGCGACCTCGCCCCCCGCCTGACCGAGCTGACCCTGCGCGACGCGCACCGGCTCGGGCGCAGGCTCGAAGGCGCGCGCAGGATCCGTAAGCCGGAGGCCCGCGCCGCCGTCCTCGCCGAGATCGAGGCCGAGGTGGCCCGCGGCGAGGAGCGGATGGCCGCGCGGCGCACCCGCATCCCGGCGATCTCGTATCCGGAGCAGCTGCCGGTCAGCCAGAAGAAGGCCGACATCGCGGCCGCGATCCGCGATCACCAGGTCGTGATCGTGGCCGGTGAGACCGGCTCCGGCAAGACGACCCAGATCCCCAAGATCTGTCTCGAACTCGGCCGTGGCGTCCGCGGCATGATCGGGCACACCCAGCCCCGCCGTATCGCCGCGCGCACCGTCGCCGAGCGCATCGCGGAGGAGATGGACACCCCGCTCGGCGAGGCCGTCGGCTGGAAGGTCCGTTTCACGGACCAGGTGAACCAGGAGTCGACGTTCATCAAGCTGATGACGGACGGCATCCTGCTCGCCGAGATCCAGACCGACCGCGAACTGCGCGCCTACGACACGATCATCATCGACGAGGCCCACGAGCGGTCCCTCAACATCGACTTCCTGCTCGGCTACCTCGCCCAACTGCTGCCCAAGCGCCCGGACTTGAAGGTCGTCATCACCTCGGCGACCATCGACCCGGAGCGGTTCTCCCGGCACTTCGGCGAGGCCCCGATCATCGAGGTCAGCGGCCGGACGTATCCGGTGGAAGTGCGGTACCGCCCGCTGCTGGAGGACGAGTCCGAGGACTCCGACCGCGACCAGATCACCGCGATCTGTGACGCCGTGGAGGAGCTTCAGGGCGAGGGCAAGGGCGACATCCTCGTCTTCCTCTCCGGGGAGCGGGAGATCCGCGACACCGCCGACGCGCTGACGAAGAAGAACTACCGCTTCACGGAAGTCCTCCCGCTCTACGCACGCCTCTCGCACGCCGAGCAGCACCGCGTGTTCCAGCAGCACACCGGGCGAAGGATCGTTCTGGCGACGAACGTCGCCGAGACCTCCCTCACCGTCCCGGGGATCAAGTACGTCATCGATCCCGGCTTCGCCCGGATCAGCCGCTACAGCCACCGGACGAAGGTGCAGCGGCTGCCCATCGAGGCCGTCAGCCAGGCAAGTGCCAACCAGCGCAAGGGCCGTTGTGGCCGTACGTCGGACGGCATCTGCATCCGCCTGTACTCCGAGGACGACTTCCTCGCGCGCCCGGAGTTCACCGACGCGGAGATCCTGCGGACGAACCTCGCCTCCGTCATCCTGCAGATGACCGCGGCCGGGCTCGGGGAGATCGAGAAGTTCCCGTTCATCGACCCGCCGGACCACCGCAACATCCGCGACGGTGTCCAACTCCTCCAGGAACTGGGCGCGTTGGACCCGGACGAGAAGGACCCGCGCAACCGCCTCACGCAGACCGGCCGCAAGCTGGCCCAGCTCCCCGTGGACCCGCGGCTCGCCCGCATGGTCCTGGAGGCCGACAAGAACGGCTGTGTGCGCGAGGTCATGGTGATCGCCGCCGCGCTCTCCATCCAGGACCCGCGCGAGCGCCCCGCCGAGAAGCAGACCCAGGCCGACCAGCAACACGCCCGTTTCCGGGACGAGTCGAGCGACTTCCTCGCGTTCCTCAACATGTGGCGGTACATCCGCGAACAGCAGAAGGAGCGCGGCTCGTCCGCGTTCCGTCGCATGTGCAAGCAGGAGTACCTGAACTTCCTCCGGATCCGCGAGTGGCAGGACATCTACAGCCAACTCCGCACGGTGGCCAAGCAGATGGGCATCCAGTTCAACGAGGAGGACGCGGCCGAGCAGAGCGTCCACGTCTCCCTCCTCGCCGGACTGCTCTCGCACATCGGCATGAAGGACGTGAAGGACGGCGCGAAGAACGAGTATCTGGGCGCCCGCAGCGCCAAGTTCGCGATCTTCCCCGGCTCGGCCCTCTTCAAGAAGACCCCGCGTTTCGTCATGTCGGCGGAACTGGTGGAGACTTCACGCCTCTGGGCCCGCGTCAACGCCAAGATCGAGCCCGAGTGGGTCGAGCCCCTCGCCGGCCACCTCCTCAAGCGGACGTACAGCGAACCGCACTGGGAGAAGGACCAGGCGGCCGTGATGGCCTTCGAGAAGGTCACGCTCTACGGCGTCCCGATCATCGCCCAGCGCAAGGTGAACTACGGCCGGATCGACCCGGAGGCGTCCCGCGAGCTGTTCATCCGCAACGCCCTGGTCGAGGGCGACTGGCGCACGCACCACAAGTTCTTCGCCGACAACCGCAAACTCCTCACCGAGGTCGAGGAGTTGGAGCACCGCGCCCGCCGCCGGGACATCCTGGTCGACGACGAGACGCTCTACGACTTCTACGACCAGCGGGTACCCGAACACGTCGTCTCCGGCGCCCACTTCGACTCCTGGTGGAAGCACAAGCGGACCGAAGAAGGCAGAGAACCCGAACTGCTCGACTTCGAGCGCTCGATGCTCATCAACGAGCGCGCGGGGGACATCAGCAAGGCCGACTATCCGGACTCCTGGCATCAGGGACGGCTCAAGTTCCGGGTGACGTACCAGTTCGAGCCGGGCGCGGACGCGGACGGCGTCACGGTCCACATCCCGCTCCAGGTCCTGAACCAGGTCACGGACGAGGGCTTCGACTGGCAGATTCCGGGGCTGCGGGAAGAGGTGGTGACGGAGCTGATCCGCTCCCTCCCGAAGCCGATCCGCCGCAACTACGTCCCGGCCCCGAACTTCGCGCAGCGTTTCCTGGCGGTGGCGACCCCCATGCAGGAGCCGTTGACGACGACGATGGCGCGCGAGCTGAAGCGCATGGTCGGAGTCCCCTTCACCGCCGACGACTTCGACTGGTCGAGGGTCCCGGACCACCTGCTCATCACCTTCCGGATCGTGGACGAGCGGCGCCGCAAGATCGCCGAGGACAAGGACCTGGAGGCGCTGAAGGTCCGCCTGAAGCCGAAGGCGCGCCAGGCCATCTCGCAGGCCGCCGCGGCGACGGCCGAGCGCGAGGGCGGCGAGTCCCTGGAGCGCACGGGCCTCACCGACTGGACGATCGGCTCCCTCACCCGCGTCTTCGAGACCCGCCGGGCCGGCCAGCCGGTGAAGGCGTACCCGGCGCTGGTCGACGACGGCGACACCGTCTCCGTACGGCTCTTCGACACGGCGGAGGAGCAGGCGGAGGCGATGTGGAAGGGTACGCGCCGGCTCATCGTGCGCAACATCCCGGTGAATCCGGCGAAGTTCGCGTCCGAGAAGCTCACGAACGCGCAGAAGCTGGCCCTGTCCGCGAATCCGCACGGTTCGATCCAGGCGCTGTTCGACGACTGCGCGCTGGCGGCGGCGGACAAGCTGATCGGCGACTTCGGCGGCCCGGCGTGGGACGAGGAGTCGTACCGGAAGCTCTACGAGAAGGTGCGCGCCGAGATCGTCGACACGACGGTCCGCGCGGTGGGCCAGGTCCAACAGGTGCTGGCCGCCTGGCAGGCCTGTGAGCGCCGTCTGAAGGCGGCACACAGCCCCGCGCTCCTCCCCAACCTCGCGGACGTACGCGCCCAGTTGGACGCCCTCGTGAAGCCGGGCTTCGTCACGGCGGCGGGGATACGTCGTCTCCCCGACCTGATGCGCTACCTGGTGGCCGCGGACCGCCGTCTCCAACAGATGCCGACCGGGGTCCAGCGGGACACCACCCGCATGGAGAAGGTCCACGAGATGCAGGACGAGTACGCGTGGCTGCTGGAGCAACTCCCGCAGGGCCGCCCGGTTCCGTCCTCCGTCCGGGACATCCGCTGGATGATCGAGGAGCTCCGGGTCAGCTATTTCGCCCACGCGCTCGGCACGGCGTACGCCGTCTCCGACAAGCGGATCGTGAAGGCGATCGACGCGGCCGCACCGTAACGGCGCCTGTACACCGAGTGAGTTCGACCAGGCGGGCCCGCCTCCTGTACAGTCTCATCTCGCGGCACAACGCACCATCAAGTGCCGCGAATCAAGGTCCTGTGGAGCAGCTTGGAGTGCTCGCCACCCTGTCAAGGTGGAGGCCGCGGGTTCAAATCCCGTCAGGACCGCAGTGAATGAAACCCACCTCCTTCGGGCGGTGGGTTTTTTCGTGCACGTACGGCGGCTTGTCAGCACCGGCCCGCACCACTCAGCCCGTTGGGGGTCCCCCCTCTGGGGGAGTTTGAGGACGATGCCCCTTCAGGGCCGAAGGGGGTCTGGGGGCGCAGCCCCCAGGGACGGTGCCCGTGAGCCCCCGTGACCGGCCGAGCCCCACGCCCCCTTGACGCCGCCCAACCCTCCAGGTACCCAGAAACCAGGCCCCGTTCAACGCAGGGCCACGGAGGTGGCACATGGCGGCTTCGGTCAGGCACGAGACGCGGGCCCTGCTCCGTGCGCATCTGTCGGCCGCCAGCTCCTACCGTCATGCGACCCGGCACTGCTCGATCTGCCACCGCCTGCTGCGGCTGGCGATGGACGCCCCGCCACCGCGGGAGCCGGAGGACGACCCGGAGAGCGGAAGCTCCTAGCGCACATAGGTCAGAGGCAACAAGCCATCTGGCATGTGACGGGTGTCACCGCATAAGTTTTTGAAACGTCGGAACTTACGACTCACCTACAACTGGTCAATTTAATATGTGCAATTGCACCCCTACGAAGGATCGCGCACAGGAGATCCGACACCCCTCCCCAGACTCCGACAAGGTCCCTCACAGGACCCCGCGCCCAGGGCCTGTCGGCCGCGCACAGACCCACGACCAGGCACAAAAAAGATCGCGCTGGACCCGGCGGAGTCCAGCGCGATCTACGACGCACCCTGTTCAAGTTGCTTCAAAAGCGTTGGGCGTGGGCCCTGTTGGGGCAGAACCCGCGTCGCTTGGAGCTGTGCTGTCGGGCACCTTGGCCGGTTGGGGGACTAGCCGTCGTGCCCTTATTCAGTTGGTCAGGCTTCGCTGCGCTGCTGCGGAATGCCCGCGAGCAGGGCACGGACCTCCGCCTCGCGGTAACGGCGGTGTCCGCCGAGCGTGCGAATCGAAGTGAGCTTGCCGGCCTTCGCCCACCGCGTGACCGTCTTGGGGTCCACACGGAACATCGTGGCGACCTCAGCCGGGGTCAGCAGCGGCTCGGCATCAGGGGTGCGAGCGGTCATGAGCGGCCTCCTCGGGAGAACCGAACCTTCTCGGTTCTTTCCTCTAAATTCTGCACCTTGACCCGCGTTGCCCGAAATGGCGTGTGCGGGTCGAGTCGGTTATAGGACGAACGGCTTGTCCTCGGCACTACAACTACACCATCTGTCCAACCGCGTAGGCCAAACCGATGGAATTGCCCTCCCAGGTGTCCATCAGCGACGGAAGCCGATGGACCATGCCATAGCGGACAGTCACACCCCTGTGACGATCAGTCACAGGGGTGATCAGGAGTCATCCAGACCCCCCAAAGCGCGCAATGCCGAGATTCCGCCCAAAGCATGACGGATGGAGTCCTCCCCGGACTCCTTGTCCTATTTTGGCATGAGGAGGGGCAAGCGGCGCAAGGCATCTGCACGTGCGGTCCGTCACGCTTGGCATCAAACGTCCGGATCGGGACCTACGTCCCGTGTTGACGAACCGTAAGAATCCTATGCGCATCTGTTCGAAGATGTCAGCCACGTTCGAAGGCGAGCCCGCCCCCGTCCGGCTCCGCGTCAGTTCGCCGAGCGCCGGTCCTTGACCGACCGCCAGCGCTCCACGAGCCGCCCGTACGCCTCGCCCGCCGCCGCGCCGTCCCCGGTCCGCAGCGCCTCGATGCCTGCGGCCACGTCCGCCGCCGAGTGGTCGTCCTCCAGCTCGCCGGCCGGCAGGACGTGCACGAGACCGCCGTAGTCCAGTTCGACCAGGGACCGCGGATGGAACTCCTCCAGCCAGCGCCCCACGTCCACCAGACCCTCGATCAGCGGCCCGTCGTCCATCGCCTCCTTCAGCGCCCGCAGCGCGCGCGCCACCCGCCGCCGCGCCTGCACCATCGGCGTCCGGTACCGCAGCATCGGCGGCACGTCCCCGGCGGCCTGGTCGTAGCGCCGCTCCTCGTCGCCGACGAGCACGAACCAGTTCAGCGGCACCTGCCAGGTCGCCGTCCGGATCCACGGCCGGGCATCCGGGTTCCGGGCCAGCCAGCGCTCGTAGTCCTGGGTGGCCTGGTCCCGTACGAGCGGCGGCAGTACGGCGTCCAGGACCGGCGGCGGAAGCTCCTCCGCGAGGTCCCCCAGGGCCTGCCAGCCGCGCAGCCGGGTGCGCCAGGGGCAGACGCAGACCACGCCGTCGACCTCCACCACGAAGGCGTCGGCGCTCTCGTGCACCGGCACCGGGACCGGCGGGGTGGGCAGCAAGTCGGCCAGCGCGCGGCGCAGTTCGTCCTGGTACGACGGGCGGTCGGGGCGGCGGGCGTAACGCGTCCAGTGGCCGCGCTCGGGCTCGGGGAAGGCGGCCAGCGGCTCGTAGACGCGCAGATAGGTCGCGTACGGGACGATCACCGAGGACACCTTCTTGGGCACGCCTGCTCCCTCCCCCGCCGACCGTCGGGAAAACCTCCGGAACCCGCTCACGAACGCGCGGGAAAACTATGCAAATCGTCGCACGGACACCCCCCTTCGGTAGGTGATCCTGAACACTGCACGGATGGCGGCCCGACGCAGGCTCTACGCTCATGCGACAGGTACCCGCCACCCCTACGGGAGCCTGTCTCCAACCGCCGCCACTTACCCAGGAGTCACCACCGTGACCGACGTAGACAACGGCGTCCTGCACACCCTGTTCCACTCCGACCAGGGCGGTCATGAGCAAGTCGTGCTCTGTCAGGACCGGGCCAGCGGCCTCAAGGCCGTCATCGCCATCCACAGCACCGCCCTGGGCCCCGCCCTGGGCGGTACGCGCTTCTACCCGTACGCGAGCGAGGAGGAGGCCGTCGCCGACGCGCTCAACCTCGCCCGCGGGATGTCGTACAAGAACGCCATGGCCGGTCTGGACCACGGCGGCGGCAAGGCCGTGATCATCGGTGACCCGGAGCGCGACAAGACCGAGGAACTGCTGCTCGCCTACGGCCGGTTCGTGGCCTCGCTCGGCGGGCGGTACGTCACCGCGTGCGACGTCGGCACGTATGTCGCCGACATGGACGTCGTGGCGCGCGAGTGCCGCTGGACGACCGGGCGCTCCCCCGAGAACGGCGGCGCCGGCGACTCCTCCGTGCTGACCGCCTTCGGCGTCTTCCAGGGGATGCGGGCCAGCGCCCAGCACCTGTGGGGCGACCCGTCGCTGCGCGGCCGTACGGTCGGCATCGCGGGCGTCGGCAAGGTCGGGCACCACCTGGTGGAGCACCTGCGGGACGAGGGCGCCGAGGTCGTGATCACGGACGTGCGCGAGGAGTCCGTACGCCGGATCCTCGACAAGCACCCGACGGGCGTGACGGCCGTCGCCGACACGGAGGCGCTGATCCGCGTCGAGGGGCTGGACATCTACGCCCCCTGCGCGCTCGGCGGCGCCCTGAACGACGCGACCGTGCCGGTGCTGACCGCCACGATCGTGTGCGGCGCGGCCAACAACCAGCTGGAGCACCCCGGCGTCGAGAAGGACCTCGCCGACCGCGGGATCCTCTACGCGCCGGACTACGTGGTGAACGCCGGTGGCGTGATCCAGGTGGCCGACGAGCTGCACGGGTTCGACTTCGAGCGGTGCAAGGCGAAGGCCGCGAAGATCTTCGACACCACGCTGGCAATATTCGCACGTGCGAAGGAAGACGGTATTCCGCCGGCCGCCGCGGCCGACCGGATCGCCGAGCAGCGGATGCACGAGGCCGTCGGCGCACGCGGACGCTGAGGTTCCGTTCAGCCGCTCGGCAGGCGTCTTCGGTACCCGTCGGCGACGACTTGGAGAGAACTCTCACGTTCGTCGGCGGGTCGCCTGCCAAGAAGTGGTTAAAATCGCGGTTGACCAGCGAGTACAGGGCACCTCGCGGGTCCTGGAGCCCGGCACGTGCTGCGGGCGACGTACCGTATGGGCGCGGGCTCAGGTACCGTGGAAGCCCTACGGACCGGTCTCTCCACGGAGAGTCCGTTCCAGATCATGAACGCGTGTCAAGACTCTGGGGCCACGGAGCCCCGTATCCGAGGGGGTCGAGCCATGGGGCGCGGCCGGGCAAAGGCCAAGCAGACGAAGGTCGCCCGCCAGCTGAAGTACAGCAGCGGCGGGACTGACCTCTCGCGTCTGGCCAATGAGCTGGGCGCTTCGACTTCGAGCCAGCCGCCGAATGGCGAGCCGTTCGAGGACGACGACGAGGAAGAAGACGACCCGTACGCTCAGTACGCGGATCTCTATAACGACGACGGCGAGGACGAGGACGAGGAGTCCGGTCCCCAGTCGCAACGTCGCGGCGCGTAACGCAACAGCGTCCCTCGCAGCAGTTTCCGCCATTTCCGGAACAACTGCACCTCACCCGGTCCGGGGCTACACCGCCGGACCGGGTTTTGTGCTGCCGTTCATCAGGCTGAGTAGTCCCCGACCATCTCCGCGCCCGTCGCGTGGTCGCCGCGCTCGGTGATCTCGCCGGCGACCCATGCCTCGACCCCGCGGTCGGCCAGGGTCTCCAGGGCCACGTCCGCGGACTCCTCCGGGACGATCGCGATCATGCCGACGCCCATGTTCAGGGTCTTCTCCAGCTCCAGGCGTTCGACCTGGCCCGTCTTCCCGACGAGGTCGAAGATCGGGGCCGGGGTCCAGGTGGAGCGGTCCACGATCGCGTGCAGGCCGTCCGGGACGACCCGGGCGAGGTTGGCGGCGAGTCCGCCGCCGGTGACGTGCGAGTAGGCGTGCACATCGGTCGTGCGGGTCAGCGCCAGGCAGTCCAGCGAGTAGATCTTCGTGGGCACGAGGAGTTCCTCGCCGAGCGTGCGGCCCAGCTCGTCGATGCGCGCGTCCAGGTCGAGACCGGCCTGGTTCAGGAGCACATGCCGGACGAGCGAGTACCCGTTCGAGTGAAGTCCGGAGGACGCCATCGCGATGACCGCGTCACCCGTCCGGATGCGATCGGCGCCGAGCAGCCGGTCGGCCTCCACGACGCCCGTACCGGCGCCCGCGACGTCGAAGTCGTCCGGGCCCAGCAGACCGGGGTGTTCGGCGGTCTCGCCGCCGACCAGGGCGCAGCCGGCCAGCACACAGCCCTCGGCGATGCCCTTCACGATGGCCGCGACACGCTCGGGGTGCACCTTGCCGACACAGATGTAGTCGGTCATGAAGAGCGGCTCGGCACCGCACACCACGATGTCGTCCATGACCATGGCGACCAGGTCGTGGCCGATCGTGTCGTAGACGCCGAGGCGGCGCGCGATGTCGACCTTCGTGCCGACGCCGTCCGTGGCGGAGGCGAGCAGGGGGCGCTCGAACCGCTTGAGGGCGGAGGCGTCGAAGAGCCCGGCGAAGCCGCCGAGGCCACCGAGGACCTCGGGGCGCCGGGTCTTCTTCACCCACTCCTTCATGAGTTCTACGGCGCGGTCGCCCGCGTCGATGTCGACGCCGGCGGACGCATAGCTGGCACCAGTGGTCTCAGACATTGCCTGGGATCTTTCGGGTTGGTTCGGATTGTCTGGGGGACACCCCCAGACCCCCTGAGGCTTCTACGGGCGACGGATCGCGTCGGCCGCGGCCGTGGCGGCGGGACCCGCCGCCAGCTCGGTCTCCAGGAGCTGCTTGCCGAGCAGTTCGGGGTCCGGGAGGTCCATCGGGTACACGCCGTCGAAGCAGGCGCGGCACAGGTCCGGCTTGGCGATGGTGGTCGCCTCGATCATGCCGTCGAGGGAGATGTACGACAGCGAGTCGGCGCCGAGCGAGGTACCGATCTCCTCGATGGTCATGCCGTTGGCGATGAGTTCCGCGCGGGTGGCGAAGTCGATGCCGAAGAAGCAGGGCCACTTCACGGGCGGCGAGGAGATCCGGATGTGGACCTCGGCGGCGCCGGCCTCGCGGAGCATGCGCACCAGCGCGCGCTGGGTGTTGCCGCGCACGATCGAGTCGTCGACGACGACCAGGCGCTTGCCCTTGATGACTTCCTTCAGCGGATTCAGCTTCAGGCGGATGCCGAGCTGCCGGATGGTCTGCGAAGGCTGGATGAACGTACGGCCGACATAGGCGTTCTTCACCAGACCCGCGCCGAACGGGATGCCCGAGGCCTCCGCGTAGCCGATCGCGGCCGGGGTGCCCGACTCCGGAGTCGCTATGACCAGATCGGCGTCGACCGGAGCCTCTTTGGCGAGTTTCCGGCCCATCTCGACACGGGAGAGGTACACGTTCCGACCGGCGATGTCGGTGTCGGGGCGGGCCAGATAGACGTACTCGAAGACGCAGCCCTTGGGCTTCGCTTCCGCGAATCGGGACGTACGGAGGCCGTTCTCGTCGATGGCGACGAACTCGCCCGGCTCGATCTCGCGGACGTACGCGGCGCCGCAGATGTCGAGGGCGGCGGACTCGGAGGCGACGACCCAGCCGCGCTCCAGGCGGCCGAGGACCAGCGGGCGGATGCCCTGCGGGTCGCGGGCCGCGTAGAGGGTGTGCTCGTCCATGAAGACGAGCGAGAAGGCGCCCTGGACCTGCGGGAGGACCGCGTGGGCGGCCTCCTCGATGGTCAGCGGCTTGCCGTCGGTGTCGACCTGGGCCGCGAGGAGCGCGGTGAGGAGGTCGGTGTCGTTGGTGGCCGCGACGCGGGGCGTACGGCCTTCCTGCTTGGGGAGGTCGGCGACCATCTCCGCGAGCTGCGCGGTGTTGACCAGGTTGCCGTTGTGGCCGAGCGCGATGGATCCGTGCGCGGTGGCGCGGAACGTCGGCTGGGCGTTCTCCCACACGGAGGCGCCGGTGGTCGAGTAGCGGGCGTGACCGACCGCGATATGACCCTGGAGCGAACCGAGCGAGGTCTCGTCGAAGACCTGGGAGACCAGGCCCATGTCCTTGAAGACGAGGATCTGCGAGCCGTTGCTGACCGCGATTCCCGCGGATTCCTGGCCTCGATGCTGGAGGGCGTAGAGCCCGAAGTAAGTGAGCTTGGCGACCTCTTCACCGGGAGCCCAGACTCCGAAGACGCCGCAAGCGTCCTGGGGTCCTTTCTCGCCGGGGAGCAGATCATGACTGAGTCGACCGTCACCACGTGGCACGGCACCGAGTGTAGGCGAGATCGACCACTGGTCCGAATTCGGGTTACTCGCCGGTAGTGGATCACTTGGCGGCGCGTGCGTGGACAATCGCGCCGTTTGCGCTGGTCAGCGTGGCGGTGTCGTGATCGACTCGGTAGTCGACCCGACCGTTGAAGAGGCCGAGCAGGGCGCGTTCGGTGCCCATGAGTGAGGCGTCGCACATCATTCGGGTGGTGGACGGGCGGCCCAGCGTGATGTGTCCGGCGCATACGGTCGCCGTCGCGTTGACGGCGTTGCAGCCGAGGCGACCGCCGACCTCGCCGGTCTTGGCGTCGAAGGCGAGGTGCGGCTTGCCGTGCACCGGTCGTGCCGAACCGGCCACGGTGATGCTCTGCACCTGCCAGTCTCCGCTGCCGCTCGTCGTCTTCTCCCTGTCGCACGCCACCACGAGCGGGACGATGGCCAGGACGGCGAGAGTGAATCTCTGTTTGTCCATGGAGGTGGGACGGGAGGGACGGGTTCCCTTCCGGATTCCCCGGGGCACTTCACCCCATGATCGGCAGCAGTCCGCTCAGATCCGCCCGCTCGCCGCTCGCGCTGACCCTCGCCTCTTCTACGGCGTCATTCCATCGCGTCCGGCCGGTCGCGAGCCGGAGCCAGGTCAGGGGGTCGGTCTCGACGACGTTGGGTGGGGTGCCGCGGGTGTGCCGGGGGCCTTCGACGCACTGGACCACGGCGTACGGCGGGATGCGGACCTCGGTCGAGCCGCCGGGTGCCTTTACGGCCAGGGCATCGGCCAGCAGCCGGGTGCAGGCGGCGAGGGCCTGGCGGTCGAAGGGGATGTCCAGGCCGGGGACGGCGGCGTTGAGGTCGTCGGTGTGGACGCAGAGTTCGACGGTGCGGGTGACGAGGTAGTCGGCCAGGGGCATCGCGCCGACGTTGGTGTCGAGCAGCCGGGTACCGGGGTGGGTGTCGAGGTGTTCGGTGAAGGTCTGCTCGATGTCGGCGAGGTAGGCGTCGAGGTCGGGGTGCTGGGCGGTGAGCGTGCGCGTGAAGTCGGCGATGGCGGAGGAGTTGGCCGCGGTGGCGAAGGGCCAGTCGAGGATCACGGCGTTCTGCGCGGGCGGGGCCGGCCTGTCCAGGGAACGGTGTACGGCGGTGACCGCCATCCCGATGTGCGCGACCAGCTCCCGTACGGTCCACACGCCCAGACGTGTGGGCAGGGTGAGTTGCTCGTCGGACAGGGCGCGGACGGCCTCCCGCACGTTTCCGAACTGGGCGAGCAGCGCGGTGCGGGTCCTGACGGGGTCGTACGTACGCGCGCGCTTCTTGGCCGTGGGCATGGCGGTGAGCCTATTCCGTGGCCGCGGCAGGGTCCGGGGGACGGGGGGTAGGTTCGGAAAGTGTGACACTTACTCGTGTCAGTGTCACACTTCGCGAAGTACCCTCCGGGGAGGGGCGGCTGACGGGCCCGGCGCTCAGGAGCGGCGCGCTCGGCTCGTTCGGGGGCTTCGGCGGCGGCGATGGTGGCCTGCATCAGGTCGCCGGTGTCCCCATGACGAGTTCGCGGAGCTGGCGGGCGAACGGTTCACTGTGCAGCCCGACCGCCGGGTCGCGGGTGCCGAACATCTCCAGGAACCGCCGTCGCACGGCGTCCAGGGCTTGGAGACGTCGGAAGCGTCGGCGATCCCCTGCACGGAGGCGTTGTCGAAGCCGCGTTCGGAGAAGAGGGCGATCGCGGTCCGGATGACCCGCCTCGCGGTCTCCAGGCATAACTGGCTTGCATGGTGGCTCGGCTCCATGACCGAGACCCAGCGAAAAATCGGCTTCGCCTTCTGCCTCGTCACGATCGTGCTGGCGCGGCTCGATATGCGGATCGTGTCCGCCGCCACCGTCCCGATCGTCCGGGATCTCGACCCCTCCCACGGCGTCGACAAGATCCCGTGGCTGGTAAACGCGTACGCGCTCGCGTCGGCGGCGATCGCGACGTTCCTGCTGGGTTCGGCGTTGTGCGGCGCGGGCACTGCAGGGGTTGGGCGGGGGCGGTTTGATGAGCATCACGATGATCGTGATCGCCCACCTCAGGGGCCCGGGCGGGAAGGACTCCGGCAAGGACACGAACGCGGGTGGGCTGATGGCCGGTGGCGCGACGGCGATCGGCCCATGGATCGGCGGTCTGCTCGCCGACCACGCGAGTTGGCGGTGGATCTTCTACGTCAACCTGCCGGTGGAGATTGCCGTGTTGGTGACGGTCGCCTTCGTCTTGAAGCTGCCCGAGCAACATGTCCGACGCCCGTTGGACTACTTGGGCGCGGGGCTGGCGGCCGGGTTCTCCAGCGCGCTGCTGCTGATGACGGACTGGGGCAGTAAGCGGTACGGGTGGACTTCACCGAAGATCGTGGCTTGGGCTTCGCTACGGCGCCAACTCCGGGCCCCGGCGATTCTCGGCGGCGCGATGATGTGCGCGATCTACTACGTCCTGGTGCCGCTGGCGGTGGGGTTGGGGGTGGCCGGTGTGCTCACCGGGCCGCTGGGGGAGCGGGGTTGGTCGGCACGGACGTTCACGCTGAGCGGTAAGGCAACGCCAGCCCTCGCGTTCGCCCTGCTGGCCACGACGATCGGACCGGACACGTCCCTGTGGCTACTCCGGGCCGAACTCCTGTTGACGGGCGCGGGGTTCGGGCAGCTCATCGGCCAACTGATCCTGTTGATCCAGGACTCCGCGCCGCGCCACCAGTTGGGGGTGGCCACGACGTCGATCCGCCTCTTCCAGACCCTCGGCAACGCGCTGGGCACGACTGTGTTCGGCACGGTGCTGGCCCGTTTCTACGCCGGCCACGGGCCCACCTGGCGAGGGCGGCTCACGCGGCCGGCGTGCAGGCGTCTGTGGATGCGACGCGGGTGGCCGCGGTGTTGGCTTGGCGGTTGCCCAAGTCCGGCGAAGGGGAAGGGCGTTCGGTTGTCGGTGACGTCACGAACGCGGTGAAGGGGTGAGGGTGGGGCCGTGCGGGAGCTTGGAATCTCGGACGGCGACCAAGGCTTGGGCGGCAACGAGGTTAGCGACCTCGACGCGACTTCCGCCCGCGTCCCTGCTGTACGAGGACTTGAACCAGGCAGATTCCGCAGCTGAGTTCATGGCCGATCCAGTTTGGAATCGCGGATGACTATGCGGGCGTGGGTGGCGATCAGGTTGGCCACCTCGACGCAGTTGCCGCCCTAGTCGTTGCTGTAGGACGACTTGAACCAGGTTGGCTTCATGGCCGGCCCGACTTCATGTGGGCGACGAAGCTCGTAAACGCCTCCGGCTGAAGAGTGGTGGGGATGAGGTCGGCTATCTCAACGCAGCTCGCGCCCTGGTCGCTGCTGTACGTCGATTTGAACCAGGCCTCTTCTCGGGCCAGTTCGAGGGCGTTGGGGTGGCTGCTCATGACTGTTCCAAGTCTCGTGCCGCTCGTTCCAGGAATCGCGGCGTCTCCCGAGGCGCGGGGGCCTCGGCCCTCATGGCGTCGAACCTGCGGGCGTACACACTCACCACGGTAGGCAGTGGCGGCGCAAAATCCATGAGGATGAAGTTGCCCGATGCCCGGTAGATGGGCCGGGACATCGGCAGGATCTGCACGGTCATGTGATCCAGCGAGGCCAGTTCCGCCAGGTGCCGGTACTGCTCCCGCATGATCTCGGCGCTGCCGAACACCCGCCACAGCGTGGCCTCTTCGAGGATCGCGTGGATCTCCACCGGCCGCTCGGAGCGCGTGATCACTTCCTTGCGCCGCATGCAAATCTCCATGTTCCGCTCCACGAACTCCGTGGTGCGCTCGTCGACAGGCTTAGCCGTCTCGAACTGGGCACGCGCATACGCCTGGGTCTGGAACAGGCCGAACACCACCTCAGGTTGGTAGACCCGAAGGATCTTGGCGTCACCTTCCAGGCCAACGCTCATGTTGAACCCGGACGGCATGAAGGTCCGGTAGACCGACCACCAGCCCCGGTTCAGCGAGTTCTTGTGGATGTCCAGCAAGAACGCGACATCGCTCGGGTCGCTCACCCCGTACCGATTCAACAACGACTTGAGGTCCTGGACGCTGGGCAGACTCGTCAGCCCCCGCTCCACGCGGTGCAGTGACGACTCGGAGACGCTCGTCCCCTTCACCGCCTGGCCTCTCGTGATGCCCCTGCCCAACTCACCTCCCCCGTCCACCTCTTTCCGTACCGTGCCCAGCGAATCGCAGTCAGTGCCCGGAGTCTGGCAGTGGTCCCATGACCACTTCACGAAAGAACCTCACCCCCAACCCCCGCCCCCGCACCGACGCCCCCTTCCTCGTCGGCGACCGAGTCAAAGGCACCAGCTACGTGCCGCCGGGAAGCACCGGAAAACTTCGAGGGCGTCGTCGTGCAGGTCGGTTCCGGGTATGCCGGTGTCGACGCCGAGTTGGTCGATGAGTGAACCTCGTCCTCAGCACCCTCGGCGGCCTCTGGCCCCCCGTCACCTTCTGCGGCAGACGCCATTGTCCCGCGCCCCACCCCTGAACCCCGTTCGACCCAGCACGCCGAAGGCCCCGCGCGTCGAAACGAGCGGAGCCTTCACAGCCGTAGCGAAGGAGGGAATACGGAGCCCCTGGCCTCAGCCCTCGCGGCCGGGGAGCATCGCCAGGGCCTTGGAGCGCTGGGCGACGAGGTCGTCGTAGGTGCCGTCCCGCTCGGCCCAGCGGTGCATGTGGACGCCCTTCACCAGGATCTCGTGGGGGGTCGGGTTCTCCGCGAGCAGGTCCATGACCTCGGTGGCGAAGCCGTCCAGCGGGAGCGCGTGCGGGTTCACCTTCTGCTGACCCACCATGGCCACCGCCGGGGGCACCAGTTCTACGACCTCCACGTCGGCGCCGGCGAGTTGTGCGCGCAGCGCCTCGGAGTAGGCGTGCACCGCCGCCTTCGAGGCGGCGTAGGTCGGCATCGGCGGGAACGGCAGGAACGCGATGCCGGACGTGACCGTGACGAAGACGCCGGCGCCCCGCCGTACGAGGTGCGGAGTGAAGGCGTCGATCACCCGGATCGTGCCGAGCAGGTTGGTGTCGACCGTCGTCCGCGCCGCCTCGAAGTGCGCGGGGTCGCGCAGGTCCTCCAGGAGCATGACGCCCGACATGGTCACCACCGTGTCCAGCTCGGGGTGGCGCGCGAGTACGGCGTCACGGGCACGGGTGACGGAGGCGTCGTCGGTGACATCGACGGTGAACGTGCCGAAGCCCTCTCCGGCCAGCTGCGCAAGCGCCTTCTCGCTACGGCCGCCCACGGCAACCGTGCTGCCCGCCGCGGCGAACCGGTGAGCCAGTTCCCGGCCGATGCCCGAGGTCCCGCCGACGATGAGAACGGTGCGGTTGGTGAGATCCACAACGTCTTCCCTTCACTAGAAGATGCCGTGAGTCTTGGCGGGATCCGCCCGGCGGGGCAGTGCCCCCTTCGTCCGGGGTCCTGTCAGGGCCCCCGCTGAGATCCGCTCACCGCATTACCGTGTCGACATGGACGTATCCATGGGCGTCTCCGCGAAGGACGAGGAATCCGAGAACCGGCTCGGGAGCTATCTCCGCGCCCGGCGTGAGCTGGTCACCCCGGCGCAGGCAGGCATCCCGGCCGGCGGCAACCGCCGTGTGCCCGGTCTGCGCCGGGAGGAAGTCGCCTTGCTCGCCGGCATCAGCGCCGACTACTACCTGCGCCTGGAACGGGGCCGCGACAAGAACCCCTCGGCCCAGGTCCTCGACTCGCTCGCGCGCGTCCTGCGTCTGGACGACGTCGAGCGGACGTATCTGCTCGGCCTCGGCGCCGCCCGCCCCAGGGCACCGCGCCGCAAGCGGCCCGAGCACGTACCTGCACGGGTGCACCAGCTCCTCGCCCATCTGCAGATCCCCGCGTTCGTCGAGGGGCGGGCCTTCGACGTCCTGGCCGCCAACCCGATGGCCGTCGCGTTCTCCCCGCGTCTGCGGCCCGGCGAGAACCGGCTGCGCTCGCTCCTCCTCGATCCCGAGGAACAGGCCTTCCACCAGGACTGGCCGCAGGCCGCCGCCGGTTTCGTCGCCGCGCTGCGCACGACCATCGGGGACGACACCGACAACCCCCGGTTCGTCGAACTCGTTGGCGAACTCGCCCTGGCCAGCGCCCGGTTCCGCACCCTGTGGGCTCGGCACGACGTCCGCAACCTCGACGGCGGCACCACCACCGTCCACCACCCCGTCGTCGGCGACCTACGGCTGCACCGCGACAAACTCCCCATCGACGACGTCATCCTCGTCGTCTACTACCCCGACAAGGACACCGACAGCGACGAGAGGCTACGACTCCTCGCCACCCTCGCCCTGCCATGAAAAAGCGTTCGCGGGACGGTCGGCGTGACCGTCCCACGAACGCCCTTTCCGCGCTTGGGTGTTACGCCAGCAGCGCCGGAATCGTTCCCTCGTGCGCCTCGCGCAGTTCCTCCAGGGAGAGCGCGAACTCGCCCTGGACGTCCACCGAGTCGCCGTCGACGACACCGATGCGCGTGACCGGGAGGCCCCGCGCCCCGCACATGTCGTTGAAGCGGAGTTCCTCCGAGCGCGGGATCGCCACGACCGCGCGGCCCGCCGATTCCGAGAAGAGGAAGGTGAACGCGTCGAGGCCGTCGGGGACGATCAGGCGTGCGCCCTTCTCGCCCAACAGGGCCGATTCCACTACCGCTTGGATCAGACCGCCGTCGGACAGGTCGTGCGCCGAGTCGATCATGCCGTCGCGGGACGCGGAGATCAGGATCTCGGCCAGCAGCCGTTCCCGCTCCAGGTCGACCTTGGGGGGCAGGCCGCCGAGGTGGTCGTGGACGACCTGCGACCAGGCCGAGCCCCCGAACTCCTCACGCGTGTCGCCGAGGAGGTAGAGGAGCTGGCCTTCCTCCTGGAAAGCCACCGGCGTGCGGCGTGCCACGTCGTCGATGACGCCCAGGACCGCCACCACCGGGGTCGGGTGGATCGCCACGTCGCCCGTCTGGTTGTAGAGGGAGACGTTGCCGCCCGTCACCGGCGTGCCCAACTGCTGGCAGGCGTCGGCCAGTCCACGGATCGCCTCCGCGAACTGCCACATCACCGCCGGGTCCTCGGGCGAACCGAAGTTCAGGCAGTCGGAGACCGCGAGGGGCTTCGCACCCGTCGTGGCCACGTTGCGGTAGGCCTCCGAGAGCGCCAACTGCGCACCCGCGTACGGGTCCAGCTTCGCGTACCGGCCGTTGCCGTCCGTCGCGATGGCGACCCCGAGGCCGGTCTCCTCGTCGATGCGGATCATGCCCGAGTCCTCGGGCTGCGCCAGCACCGTGTTGCCCTGCACGAAGTGGTCGTACTGCGACGTGATCCACTTCTTGGACGCCTGGTTCGGGGACGACACCAGGGCCAGGACCTGGGCCTTCAGTTCCTCCGAAGTCCCGGGCCGGGCAAGCTTGTTGGCGTCGTCCGCCTGGAGCGCGTCCTGCCAGGACGGGCGGGCGTACGGGCGCTCGTAGACCGGGCCGTCGTGCGCGACCGTGCGCGGGTCGACGTCCACGATCTTGCCGCCGTGCCAGAAGATCTCCAGGCGGTCGCCGTCGGTCACCTCACCGATGACCGTGGCGATGACGTCCCACTTCTCGCAGATCTCCAGGAAGCGGTCGACCTTCGACGGCTCCACGACCGCGCACATCCGCTCCTGCGACTCGCTCATGAGGATTTCCTCGGGCGAGAGCGTGGAGTCGCGGAGGGGGACGTCGTCGAGCGTCACCGTCATGCCACCGGAGCCGTTCGACGCCAACTCGCTTGTGGCGCAGGAGAGTCCGGCCGCGCCGAGGTCCTGGATGCCGACGACCAGCTTCTCCTTGAATGCCTCCAGGGTGCACTCGATGAGGAGCTTCTCCTGGAAGGGGTCGCCGACCTGGACGGCGGGGCGCTTCGACGGCTTGGCGTCGTCGAAGGTCTCGCTGGCCAGGATCGACGCGCCGCCGATGCCGTCGCCGCCCGTGCGGGCGCCGTAGAGGATGACCTTGTTGCCGGTGCCGGAGGCCTTCGCGAGGTGGATGTCCTCGTGCCGCATGACGCCGATGGCGCCCGCGTTGACCAACGGGTTGCCCTGGTAGCAGGCGTCGAAGACGACCTCGCCACCGATGTTCGGGAGGCCCAGGCAGTTGCCGTAGCCGCCGATGCCCGCGACGACGCCCGGGAGGACGCGCTTGGTGTCGGGGTGGTCGGCCGCGCCGAAGCGCAGGGGGTCCACGACCGCTACCGGGCGGGCGCCCATCGCGATGATGTCGCGCACGATGCCGCCGACGCCCGTGGCCGCGCCCTGGTAGGGCTCGACGTAGGACGGGTGGTTGTGCGACTCGACCTTGAAGGTGACCGCGTAACCCTGACCGACGTCGACGACGCCCGCGTTCTCGCCGATGCCGACGAGCAGGGCGTCGGACTGCGGGGCCTTCTCGCCGAACTGGCGGAGGTGGACCTTCGAGGACTTGTAGCTGCAGTGCTCGGACCACATGACGGAGTACATGGCGAGCTCGGCGCCGGTGGGCCGGCGGCCGAGGATCTCCACGACCTTCTCGTACTCGTCCTTCTTCAGGCCGAGTTCGGCCCAGGGCAGCTCGACGTCGGGGGTCTCGGCCGCGTGCTCGACCGTGTCCAGAGGCGTCCGGCTCATGCGTTGACCAGCTTCTTGAGGATCGAGGTGAAGAAGGGGAGGCCGTCGGTGCGACCGGACCCGACGAGCATCTCGACGGCGTGCTCCGGGTGCGGCATGAGGCCTACGACGTTCCCGGCGGCGTTCGTGATGCCCGCGATGTCGCGCAGCGAACCGTTCGGGTTGACGTCGAGGTACCGGAAGACGACTCGGCCCTCCGCCTCCAGCTCGTCGAGCGTGTGCTCGTCGGCGACGTAGCGGCCGTCCATGTTCTTCAGCGGGATGTGGATCTCCTGGCCGGACACGTAGTCGCTGGTCCAGGCGGTGTCCGCGTTCTCCACCCGCAGTTTCTGGTCACGGCAGATGAAGTGCAGGTGGTTGTTGCCGAGCATCGCGCCGGGGAGGAGGTGCGCCTCGGTGAGGATCTGGAAGCCGTTGCAGATACCGAGGACGGGGAGTCCCGACTTCGCCTGCTCGATGACCGTCTCCATCACCGGCGAGAAACGGGAGATGGCACCAGCGCGCAGATAGTCGCCGTAGGAAAAACCGCCCGGGAGGACGACCGCGTCGACCTGGTGGAGGTTCTTGTCCTTGTGCCAGAGGCCTACCGGTTCGGCGCCGGCGAGACGGATCGCGCGCTGGGTGTCGCGGTCGTCGAGGCTGCCGGGGAAAGTGACGACGCCAATACGAGCGGTCACTTGGCGGCCTCCGCCACTTCTTCCACCTTGACGGTGAAGTCCTCGATCACCGTGTTGGCGAGGAAGGATTCCGCAAGATCGTGGATGCGGGCGAGCGCGGCCTCGTCGACCGGGCCGTCAACTTCCAGTTCGAATCGCTTTCCCTGACGTACGTCGGAGATGCCTTCGAAACCCAGGCGTGGCAGCGCACGCTGGACCGCCTGGCCCTGGGGGTCGAGGATCTCCGGCTTGAGCATGACGTCGACTACGACGCGTGCCACTGGCACTCCCGGTGTTGTGGTGCTGAGCGTGTTCCTGCGGGTCTTCGACAGGTGACTTCAGACTACCCGTACAAAATTTCTACGCGAGTAGAGTTGTAGGAATCTACGTGAGGACCATCACGATCCGGTGTCGGGCGGGGGTCTTCACGAAAAGTTCAGGGAAAGATCCCGGATCGATCCCGGTTCCCTATTGCGCGGAGACACGCGGGAAGATTTAGTCGGGCTTCACATTGCATTGCCGGGCACTGTACAAATGAATTGGCAATAGCCGATACTTTGCCCAATAACAGGCGGACAGTCGACATCTCCGCACCTCCGTGACGTCTCCGTGCGTCCCCGCGGATAGTGCGGTTTCCGGTGTCGCACGAAGGGACCGATATTCGTGGCGCAGAAGGTCGTGGTCACTCTCTTTGACGACATCGACGGCTCGGAAGCGGCGGAAACGATCGCCTTCGGGCTCGACGGCAAGTCGTACGAGATCGACCTGAATCAAGCCAATGCCAAGAAACTGCGTAAGGCGCTCGCGCCCTACGTGGACGCCGGCCGCAAGCGGTCGAGGTCCGGCAAGGCCTACCGCCAGACCGAGGTCGCCCCCGACCCGGCGGCCGTCCGGGCCTGGGCCCAGGCGAACAAGATGGACGTGCCGGCGCGCGGACGCATCCCCAAGAAGGTCTACGAGGCGTTCGCCGCCGCCCAGTGAGCGGCCCCGGATGAGTTGGGCCGACGGCCGGTCACCGGCCCCTCGGGGCAACCGACTTGCGCTGCACCCCTCCTGGTCAGCTAGAGTTCGGAGCACGCCGAGGGGCGAGGCCGAAAGGCCCAGCTCACGGAGTACACGCGGGTGTAGTTCAGTAGCAGAACATCCCCCTTCCAGGGGGAAGGCGCAGTGTGCAATTCCTGTCACCCGCTCTGCAGCATCACCGTTCGGACCACTGTTGTGGATCGGGTAGGGTGGTGCTCGCGCCGACCGGTGAAAGCCGATCGGATGCAATGCGGACGTAGCTCAGTTGGTAGAGCGCAACCTTGCCAAGGTTGAGGTCGCCAGTTCGAACCTGGTCGTCCGCTCCAGCGAAAAACCCCGGTCCGGTGGACCGGGGTTTTTGCTGTGCCCGATGCGCGTCAACAGATCGTCCCCGTCTGACATTTGTCATGCCGAGTGATGACACCGCGCACTGCTGCCGGGCCTCCGCCGCGGCGACGCTGAAGTCATGGACACCAACGAACACGAACACGTGATTGAGGTCACTGACCTACGCCGTGTGTACGGGGGCGGGTTCGAGGCTGTGCGGGGGATCACGTTCTCCGTGCGGCGCGGCGAGGTCTTCGCGCTCCTGGGCACCAATGGCGCGGGCAAGACGTCCACGGTCGAACTTCTGGAGGGCCTCGCGCCGGCGTCCGGCGGGCAGGTGCGCGTCCTCGGCCACGATCCCTACAGCGAGCGGGCCGCCGTACGACCGCGGACCGGGGTGATGTTGCAGGAGGGCGGGTTTCCGTCCGAGCTGACCGTCGCCGAGACCGCGCGGATGTGGGCGGGCTGTACGAGCGGGGCGCGGCCCGAGGCGGAGGCGCTCGCGCTGGTCGGGCTCGCGCGGCGGGCGGACGTACGGGTGAAGCAGTTGTCCGGGGGTGAACGGCGGCGGCTCGATCTCGCGCTCGCGCTGCTCGGGTCACCCGAGGTGCTGTTCCTCGACGAGCCGACGACCGGGCTTGACGCCGAAGGGCGGCAGGACACCTGGGAGTTGGTGCGGGCGCTGCGCGACGGCGGGACGACCGTGCTGCTCACCACGCACTACTTGGAGGAGGCGGAGGGGCTCGCCGACCGGCTCGCGATCCTCAGCGAGGGGCGGATCGCGGTCACCGGGACGCCGGCCGAGGTGACGGCGGGGCGGCCGTCGCGGATCTCGTTCGAGCTGCCCTCGGGCTATTTCGTGGGGGACCTGCCGCCGCTCGGCCCGCTGGGGGTCGCCCGGCACGAGGTCGTGGGGAGGGTCGTACGGCTGGAGACGCAGGAGTTGCAGCGGGCGGCCACCGGGCTGTTGGTGTGGGCCGAGCGGGCGGGGATCGAACTGCGGCGGCTTGAGGTGCGGTCGGCTTCGCTGGAAGAGGCGTTCCTGGGAATCGCTCGGGAGCACGGGCATGAGCAGGAGGTGACGGTATGAGTGCGACGACTTCCACGACGGCCACTACGAGGGCCGCTACGACTACTCCGGTACGGCGGTTGCGGGCGCTCGGGCGGGCCGAGCTGGCGTTGCTGGGGCGGAATCGGAGTGCGGTCGTCACGGCGCTGCTCGTGCCGTTGGCGCTGCCGTTCAGTGTGCGGCCGGCCGTCGACCAGATGGATCTCAAGGGGGAGGGGCTGTCGGTCGGGGCGGTGATGCTCACGGCCGCGATCGGGTTCTCGTTGCTCTTCGCCGTGTACTCGTCGCTGGTGAGTGCCTTCGTCTCGCGGCGGGAGGAACTGGTCCTCAAGCGGTTGCGCACCGGGGAGCTGGGCGACTCCGAGATCCTCGCGGGGACCGCGCTGCCGGCGGTGTGCGTCGGGTTCGCGCAGTCCGTGCTGCTGGCGGTGGCGTGCGTGCTGCTGCTCGACGCGGGGGCGCCCGCGATGCCCCAACTCGTCGTCCTGGGGCTGCTGTTCGGGCTGTTCCTGTCCGCCGCGCTGGCCGCCCTGACGGCGACGATCACCAGGACGGCGGAGAGCGCACAGGTGACCGCGTTGCCGGTGCTGTTCGCGTCCATGCTCGGTTCCGGGATCATCATCCCGCTCCAACTCCTCCCCGACCGGATCGCGGACGTCTGCCAATTCCTCCCGCTGTCCCCCGCGATCCGGCTGATCAGCGGCGGCTGGAACGGCGACCTGTCCGGCTACGACGCGCTGGGCGCCGTCCTGATCGCGCTGGCCTGGACCGTCCTCGCGGTGTTTGCTGTACGGCGGTGGTTCCGGTGGGAGCCGCGGCGCTGAAGTACGCGGAGCACGGCGAGCACGGGGAGCACCGAGAGATGCGGACACCGGGAGGATCGGGCGAAGGCTCGGGGGGCTGGTGGGGGCGGAAGAGCACGCCCGGGAAGGTCGAGACGTACACCCGTTGGTCCTTCCACTTCTTCGCCGTGATCGAGGTCGGCGCGATCGGGCTGCCGCTGTTCGCGCAGGTCGGGGTGGGTACCGCGACCTGGATGGCGGCGGTCGTGACCGTGCACGCGCTGATCTGCTCCGCGACCGCGTCCCGGGCGCTCGACTGGACGCGCGGCCGGCGGGCGCAGCCCCTACGGCTGCTGTGGTTCCTCGGGGCGGTGACCGCGCTGATCGCCGTCACCGCGCTCGTCCTGCGGGAGCGGGGTCCCGATGACGACCATGTGCGGGCCGCCGCGAGCACGCTCTTCGTGGGGGTGCTGGGCTTCGGCGCCGGGACGTTGACGCTGGGGGTGCGGGGTCGGCGGCAGGTGCTCGGGGTGGTGGCGGGTGCGGTCGGCGGGGCGCTGGTCGCGCAGCTCCCGCTCGGGGTGGCCGCGCCGGCCGCGCTCGGCACCGGGTTGGCCGTCCTCTTCACCGCGGGAGGTCTCGCCTTCACCGCGGCCTTCTCCGTCTGGCTCCTCGACGCCGTCTACGAACTCGACGAGGCCCGCGAGACCCGGGCCCGCCTCGCCGTCGCCGAGGAACGGCTCCGGTTCGGGCGCGACCTGCACGACGTCATGGGCCGCAACCTGTCGGTGATCGCGCTGAAGAGCGAACTGGCTGTGCAACTCGCCCGGCGCGGGCGCACCGAGGCCGTGGAGCAGATGATCGAGGTCCAGCGGATCGCCCGCGAGTCCCAACGGGAGGTGCGCGATGTCGTACGGGGCTACCGCGAGGCCGACCTCCGCCTCGAACTGGCCGGTGCGCAGGGCGTGTTGGCGGCGGCAGGCATCGAATGCGAGGTGACCGGCGACGCGGCGGGGCTGCCGGTCGAGGTGCAGTCGGCGCTCGGGTGGGTGGTCCGCGAGGCGACGACCAATGTGCTGCGGCATGGGGATGCGGGGCGGTGCGTGGTGGGGGTGCGGGTGGAGGAGGGGCGGGTTGTGCTGACTGTCGAGAACGACGGGGCGAAGGTGGTGGGGGGAGGCGAAGTCGGCGCCGGTGACGACGATGGGGGTGGCGGCAAGGGCGGATCCGGGCTGGTCGGGCTCCGGGAGCGGCTGACCGCGGTCGGGGGCGAGTTGGAGGCCGGGGCTGTGGACGGCGACCGGTTCCGGGTGGTGGCCACGGTGCCGTTGGCCGGGGCCGCGGGGACAGGGACGGGAGGCTCGACCTCATGACCGGGCGCGTCGTACACCCTCGGGCCGGCGTGAGAGCCGGGGGTGTTTCATGACCGGGCGCGTCGTACGCCCTCCGGCCGCCGTGGGAGCCGGGAGTGCCCTATGGCCGGGCGCGTCATACGCCCTCCAGCCGCCGTGAGAACCGGGAGTGCCCTATGGCCGGGCGCGTCATACGGCCCCCGACTGCCATGAGCCGGGGTTCCTCATGACCGGCCCCGTTGTACATCCGCATCCCGTCGTGACCCGGGGCGAGCGCCTCGTGAGCAGCCGTGTCGTACGCCCGCTGGCAGGCGTGAGCGGGGGCGCCTCATGACCGCGCGTCCCATCCGCCCCCGCCCACCGCCAGCTGGGGAAGTCACCCCCTGCCCACCGCGAGTCGAGGAAGTCGCCTCGTGATCACCCACCCCGAACGCCCACCGCCACTGCCGGCCGTGCGCAAGGGCACCCCATTGACCGCCCACCCCGTCCGCCCTCACCAGGAGCGCCCCATGACCACCCCCGTCGTAAGACTCCTGCTCGCCGATGACGAGCACCTCATTCGGGGGGCGCTCGCCGCGTTGCTCGGGCTGGAGGATGACCTTGTGGTGGTGGCCGAGGCTGCTACCGGGCCTGAGGCGTTGGCCATGGCTCGGGCTCATGAGCCGGATGTGGCTGTGCTGGATCTTCAGATGCCGGGGGCGGACGGTGTGAAGGTGGCCACATCGTTGCGGGCCGAGTTGCCGGGGTGTCGGGTGTTGATCGTGACGGGGCACGGGCGGCCGGGGCATCTCAAGCGGGCGCTCGCCGCGGGGGTGCGGGGGTTCGTGCCCAAGACCGTCAGTGCGCAGCGGCTTGCCGAGATCATTCGTACCGTGCATGCCGGAAATCGTTATGTCGACCCCGAGTTGGCCGCGGACGCGATCTCCGCCGGGGACTCGCCGCTGACCGCCCGTGAGGCCGAGGTGCTGGAGCTGGCCGCCGACGGTGCGCCGGTCGCGGAGATCGCCGAGCGGGCCGCGCTCTCGCAGGGGACCGTACGGAACTATCTCTCGTCCGCCGTCTCGAAACTCGGGGCCGAGAACCGTCATGCGGCAGTGCGTCTCGCACGCGAGCGAGGTTGGGTATAGTTGCTCTCGCGCCACGGCGCAGCGCGGACGTAGCTCAGTTGGTAGAGCGCAACCTTGCCAAGGTTGAGGTCGCCAGTTCGAACCTGGTCGTCCGCTCCAAGCAAAAACCCCGGTCCGGGTGGACCGGGGTTTTTCGTACCCTCTAGGCCCAGTTCAGGCCCGTGAGGCGCTCGTACGCCTCGATGTACTTCGCGCGCGTCGCGTCCACCACCTGCTGCGGAAGCGCCGGCGGCGGCTGCTCGCTCCTGCGGTCCCAGCCCGACTCCGGGCCGGTCAGCCAGTCGCGCACGAACTGCTTGTCGTACGACGGCTGCGCGTGGCCCGGCTCCCAGGTCTCGGCCGGCCAGAAGCGGGACGAGTCCGGGGTGAGGACCTCGTCGGCCGCGATCAGCGTCTCGCCGTCGAAGCCGAACTCGAACTTCGTGTCCGCGAGGATGATCCCCCGCTCGCGCGCGATGTCCCGGGCCCGGCCGTAGACCGCGAGGGTCGCCTGGCGCAGCTGCGCGGCGGTGTCGGCGCCGACCTGCCGGGCGACCTCCTCGTACGACACGTTCTCGTCGTGCTCCCCTACGGCGGCCTTCGTGGCCGGGGTGAAGATCGGCGCCGGGAGTTCGCTGCCGTCGACCAGACCCTCGGGGAGGGCGAGGCCGCAGACCGTGCGGGACTTGTCGTACTCCAGCAGGCCCGAGCCGGTGAGGTAGCCGCGGGCCACGCACTCCACCGGGACCATCTGGAGGGACTTGCAGATCAGCGTGCGGCCCGCCCAGTCGGCGGGGGCGCCGGGCGGGAGGTCGGTGCCGAGGACGTGGTTGGGGATCAGGTCGGCGAGCTGGTCGAACCACCAGAGGGAGAGCTGGGTGAGGACGCGGCCCTTGTCGGGGATCTCCGTGGGCAGTACCCAGTCGTAGGCGGAGATGCGGTCGCTGGCGACCATCACGAGGTCGCCCGCCTCGTTCTGGTACAGCTCGCGCACCTTGCCGGTGTGGAGGTGCGTCAGGCCCGGAACCTGGAGCGGCTCGGGCTTTTCTACGAATCCGGACACGGGTTCCTCCAGTGGGTCTCTCCAACTGGCTCGATTGTCCCGTATGCGGGACCGGCCCCTGGTCGCGGGGTTAGTCGTGCTTGCAGATGCGGTCCAGGAGGTTGGCCGTGGCGCGCTGGACCCGGGCGTCCACGTGGCCGGGGCGGTCCAGGGCCGGTGACCAGGCGAAGGTGCCGGAGGCGAAGACGAGGGAGCCGGACGGCGCCCGGTACAGGGACGTCTCCTGGTGGCGGAGGGCGCCCTCGCCGTCCGCGTACGGGGAGTGGGCGAGCAGGATGCGCTCCTCGTGCGGCGGGAGCTGGGTGCGCGGGAAGTACCGGTCGGCCTCGCCCGCGACCAGGCCCTCGATCGGGTCGCCCTCGCCGGCGCCGGCCGCCTCCCACAGCCAGTGGTCGGCGTTGCGGACGATCAGGGGGGACGGCTCGGGCACCCGGCCCGCGTACTGGATGCCCACCAACTGCTGCTCGGGGCGGTCGACTTCACGCCACAGCACCGGCTTGCCCGGACCCCGGCGCTTGCGGCAGGTGAGGAGGCGGTCCGGGACGCCGGACGGGGAGGGCCCCAACTCCACTTGCCAGTACATGGTGTTGGCGGAGAGGAAGACGAGGGACGTGCCGTGGTCGCGGGCACGCTCGACGGTACGGCGCATCTGTGTCGACCAGTACTCGTCGTGGCCCGGGAAGACCAACCCCCGGTAGCGGGTGGGGTCGACGCGTCCTGAGTGCAGGTCGCGGGCGTCGGCGTAGGCGAGGTCGTAGCCGTAGCGCTCCGCCCAGCGGATGAAGTCGTAGGCGTGGCCCACATGGAGGGGCAGGCCCGCGCCCGCGTACGGGCGGTCGAAGGAGACCGTCGTCGCGGCCTCGGACTCGCCGAGGAGGCGGCCGTGGTCGTCCCAGGCGTGGTAGAGGCTCGCGCCGGTGTGGCCGTCCTCCGGGTAGAGGTTGTAGGCCTGCCAGGTGATGTCGGGCAGGAGGAGGAGCAGGTCGGCGGGGTGGTTGTCGCGGACCGTGAACGGGATGTGCGAGCGGTATCCGTCGGCGGTGGTGAGGACGGCGACGTACGCGCCGATGCTCCAGTAGCTCGGGATCTGCAGCCGCCAGGACAGCCACCAGTGGTGGCAGGAGACCGTGCGGTCGGCGGTGAGCGGCGGGGGCTGCACGATGCCCGAGAGCCGGGGGCTGGTGGTGATCTTCGCGGCGCCGTCACCGCCGTAGTGGCCGATGCGGTAGATGTCCACCGCGAACTCCTGGGGCGGGTCGACCGTGACGTGGAAGTCGAGCGCCTCGCCGGGTGCGACCGCGCTGGCCGAGGTGAACCCCTTGATCTGGCGGCGGACGTCGTCGGCCGAGCGCGGACCGCCGCCCTCGGACGCACGCGGGGCGGGGAGCGTGGGAACGTTCCTGCCGGAGGTGCGGGGGGCGTGGGCCGGGGTCGGGTCCACGTACCAGGGGACGACGTGGCCGGTGTCGTCGAAGTAGGTCTCGCTGCCCCGGAGCCAGGGGACGGGGCCCTGCCCGAAGGGGTCCGTGACGGCGTGCGCCAGCGCTCCGGACTCCCAGCGGCGGATCTGCTCCGACCCCATGGTCGCTCCCCTCCCTCGTGCCCCCGTGGTGTTGCTTCGTCCAACTGTCGTATGCCGTAAGCCTTTGCCACGTACGGGACGGCATACGGGATCGGTCCCAGCACATCACATTAAGCACGCACCCTGTCACTGGTCGTTGCCAATTGACCAAAAGTGGAAGTGCGGATTCCGCCGAGGTTCGGGGATTCAGACGAGGCGTACCGGTTTCTCCGGGCGTATGCCCAGGTCGATCAGCCACGCGCGCAGCGGGGCCGGGTCGCCGTCCTCCACGAGGCTGAGCACCCTCGGGGCGAGGTCGGCCGCCCGTTCGCCGTTCACCAGCAGCGTCGGGCCGTCGAGCCAGTCCAGGCCGGGCAGCGCGCCGGCCGTGTCCATCGCGGCGCAGCACACCATCGCCGTGACGTGATCGGCGAGCAACTCCCGCCCGGTGCGCGGCGGTTGGAGCGGGAAGAGCGGGAGCGCGGTGTCGTCCCAGAGCCCGGTGTCGGGGCCCTGCCCGGGCGGGGCCGAACTCGGCGGCGGGGTCGCGGCCTCCTCGCGCGCCAACTCCGCGGTGAGTCCGGCGGCGAGGGCCGCGCTGTGCGGCGATCCGCTCTCGCCGAGCTCCTCGTCGTCGGCCGCCATCGCCTTGTAGGGCTCGGGCTCCGGGTGCGAGTGGGGGTCGGGGTCGGGGTCGGGGTCGGGTTTCAACTCCGGCTCCGGGGCTGCCAGTTGTGCGGGGGTGGACGGTTCGCCAAGGGTGGCGTCCGGCGCATACGGATCTACGGCGTCGGCCTCCCCGTACCGGTCGTCCGCGTACCGCTCGTCCGTACGGCCGTCCGGTGCCGTCGGGTCCGTCAGGTGGTCCACCACGCGGGCCAGGGTCGGGGCGTCGTGGTGGGGCGGGGTCGGGTCGGGGGCGCGGCGGACGCCGAGGGTGTCCAGGACGCGGTGGAGGCGGGCCGCGTCGGTGCGCCATTTGCGGTCGACGACCTCCTCCGGGTACTCCTGCCAGCTCACCGGCGCCCAGTCGGGACCGGTCTCGGCGGGGCCCCCGTGGAAGAGGCGGGCGGCGAGGAGCGAGGTCGCCTCGTCGATCGTGCCGGGCTCTTCGAGCAGGTCGCAGGCGGGGCGCTCGCCGAGCCGCGAGGCAAAGCCCTCGGCTGCCAGTCGGTCACGGCGGGACAGCTCCGTGAGCGCCGCCACGACGCCCGCGTCCAGCCGGGACGGCCAGCGGCCCATCCGCCACGCGGGCAGCGCGACCCGGGTCAGCAGTCGGTCCCAGCCCGCGTACGCCAGGCCCACCTGTTCCTGCGCGACGATCCGCAGGCCGTAGTCCACAGCCTGTGCGCGCTCGGCGGCAGCGGCGGCCACGCCCCGCTCCATCTCGGCCGCGTGCCCCCGGCAACTGCGCAGCAGCAGCCGGGCGACCCAGCCGACCCCGGCGAGCACCGAACGGAACACGGGACCGCGCGGTGCCGAGGTCACGGCCACCGCCGCGTCCAGGCCCCGTACGAAACGGCGGGCCGCGGCTATGTCCGGGTGCGCCGAGGGTCCCGTACCGGCGACGACCGGCGCGAGCACCGCGCGCAGCTCACCCACCCGCATCCACCACAGGAACGGCGAGCCGATGACGAGGACGGGCGAGGCGGCCGTACGACGGGAACGCGTCGGGGTGAGGCCGCGTACGCCGGTGATCTCGTCGCGGTTCTCCTGCGGGGGCGGGCCGTGGGACGGGTGGGTGCGGTCCTCCAGCCAGCTGTCGCAGTCCGGGGTGAGCGCTATCGCGGACGGCGCGGGGACGTCGAGGCGGTCGGCCAGGTCGCGCACCAGGCGATACAGGTCGGGGGCCGATTCCTCGGCGATCGCGACCGTAGGACTCACGGCCGGGCGGGCCCGCGCGACGACCAGCGCGATGGCGCCGGCGGCGAGCAGCACGACGACCGCGGCCACGCCCATGATCCAGCGGGAGAGGTCCCAGCCCCGGCCCACGAGATGGCCGGTGGAACCGCCCGCGAGCAGGATCACCGCGACGGCGGCGGGCAACAGGGCGACGGCCAGCGCCCGGCTGCGGATCCGCAGCACGGCCAAGGCCCGGGAACGCGCCGCCTGCGCGCCCGCCTCCACACCCACACCCATACCGGTCACGACCGGACCTCGCCCCCTCCGTGCTGTCCCGTTCCGCTGGCGTTGCTCACTCCCCCACTGTGGCACCCGCCACTGACATCGCAATGCCGGTGGGCCAAGTGCCGGAACGCTTGCGCCGCACCATAGTTGGGGCCCCGGCCCCCGTCAGCCGGTTGGGGGCATCGGTCACTCGATGGAATGGCTCAGGGGAAAGGTGGATGACAGAGGGCAAGGATCAGGCCCCGAATCGTGAGACGGATTCGGGGCCTGTCGGGTTTATCGGTGCGCGCGGGCGCTTGGGGTCACTCGCCCGCCGCCGCCTTCGCCGCGATGTCCGTACGGTGCTGGGAACCGTCGAGACGGACCCGGGACACGGCCGCGTACGCGCGCTCGCGGGCCTGGGTGAGATCCGCGCCGGTCGCCGTGACGGAGAGGACGCGACCGCCCGCGCTGACGACCGTGTCGCCGTCGTACTTGGTCCCGGCGTGCAGCACGTACGCGTGCGGGGCGTCCTTCGCGGCGACCTCGTCGAGGCCGGTGATCGGGTCGCCGGTGCGCGGGGTGCCGGGGTAGTTGTGCGAGGCGACGACCACGGTGACCGCCGCGTCCTCGCTCCAGCGCAGGGGGGCCAGGTCGTCGAGGGTGCCGTCGGCGGCGGCGAGCAGGACACCGGCCAGCGGGGTCTTCAGGCGGGCCAGGACCACCTGGGTCTCCGGGTCGCCGAAGCGGGCGTTGAACTCGATGACCCGGACGCCGCGGCTCGTGATCGCGAGACCGGCGTAGAGGAGGCCGGAGAAGGGGGTGCCGCGGTGGCGCATCTCGTCGACGGTCGGCTGGAGGACGGTCTGCATGACCTCGTCCACCAGCTTCGGGTCGGCCCACGGCAGCGGGGAGTACGCGCCCATGCCGCCGGTGTTCGGGCCCTCGTCGCCATCCAGCGCGCGCTTGAAGTCCTGCGCGGGCTGCAGCGGGACGACGGTGACGCCGTCGGTGATCGCGAAGAGCGAGACCTCGGGGCCGTCGAGGAACTCCTCGATGACGACCCGCTCGCAGGCGTTGGCGTGTGCCTTCGCGGCTTCGAGGTCGTCGGTGACGACGACTCCCTTGCCGGCGGCCAGTCCGTCGTCCTTCACGACGTACGGCGCACCGAAGGCGTCGAGAGCCTCGGCGACCTCTTGCGGGGTCGTACAGACGTAGGAGCGGGCGGTCGGCACACCGGCTGCCGCCATCACTTCCTTGGCGAAGGCCTTGGAGCCCTCCAGCTGCGCGGCCTCCCCGGAGGGGCCGAAGACCGGGATGCCCGCCTCGCGCACGGCGTCGGCGACCCCGGCGACGAGGGGTGCCTCCGGGCCGACCACGACCAGTTCGGCACCGAGTTCGGTGGCCAGCGCGGCTACGGCTGCGCCGTCCAGGGGGTCGACCTCGTGCAGCTCGGCTGCCTCGGCGATGCCGGCGTTGCCGGGGGCGCAGTGCAGTGCGGTGACGTCGGGGTCGTTGGACAGGGAATGGCACAGGGCGTGTTCGCGGGCGCCGGTACCGATGACGAGGACCTTCACGGGGTCAGCCTAGGTCACGGTGGGGGTGGGGTGGGGCGGGGTGGGGGTGGGGGGCGGAGTTGGGGCGGGGGGTGGTCGGTGGTGGGGCGGGGTTGGGGGTGGGTGGGGGTGGGTGGTTCAGGTTGTGTGCGGGGTGCGGGTGCGTGGGGGCTTTTCGCGCAGTTCCTCGCGTCCCTAACGGCACCGGGGTGGGCTGGGTGAAGGGTGCGGGGGGCTACTCGTTGGTGAATTCCTCGATGACCGTGGCTCCCAGCTCTCGGACGATGAGTTCGTGGCCGGAGAGGGCTGACTCGTCGAGGTCGGGGTCGTCGTCCTCCGGGGTGTCGTCCTCGGCGGAGACGGTGCGGGGGGCGGGGGCCTGGGGCGCGGGGGGTTGGGCGGGCGTCGCTTGTGCCGAGGGGGAGTTGGGCGTGTTCGTGGGGGCGGGCGTGGGCTGGGGGGATGCCGGGCGGGGGGCGGGCGCAGCGGGGGCCGGGGCGCCGTAGCCACCGGACGGCGCACCGCCGTAGCCACCCGCCGCGGGGCCGCCACCGCCGCCTCCGTAGGAACCGCCCGGTTGTGGGGGCGGGGTGCCGCCGCCCGACGGGTCGACGACCGCGTCGATCTTCCACTGGACGTTGAACTGCTCGGACAGCGCCTGCTTCAGGACGTCCTCGCTGCCGCTGCTGTTGAAGTTGTCCCGCGCACCGGCGTTGACGAAGCCGATCTGGAGGGTCGTGCCGTCGAAGCCGGTGACCTGCGCGTTCTGGCTCAGCAGGATCCAGGTGAAACGGCGGCGGTTCTTCACCACTTCCAGGATGTTCGGCCAGAGCATGCGCGGGTCGAGGCCGCCGGCCGGGGGTGAGACGGCGGCTTGGGCGGGCGCCGCGGCCTGGGGTGCGGAGGCCTGTACGGGGGTGGGAGCGGGGGTGTTGTGGGCGGGGGCCGGGGGTTGTCCGCCACCGGCCGGGGCCGCCGTGGGCCAGCCGCCGGGGCGACGACCGCTGCCCGCGACGGTGGCGGTGGGCCAGGCACCGGGGGTGGAGGCGGGGGCCTGGGGTTGTGCCTGGGGCTGCGGCTGTTGGGGTTCCGGGGTGGGCGGCGCGGGCTGGACGTAGGCGGGTGCGGGGGGCTGCTCCGCCGACATCGCGGGTGGGGTCGCGACGGGAGCCGGGGTGGCGCCGGGGGCCCCTGGGCCTCGTACGGCTGCGCGCGCGGCGGCGGCACCACCGCCGGGCGGGACGGGGGCCTGGGCGTGAGCCTGGGCTTGGGGCTGCGCGTGGGCTTGGGGCTGCGTGTGGGCTTGGGGGTGGGCGTGGGCTTGGGGGTGGGCGTCGGGGCCGGGGACGTAGGCCATGGTGGGCGCTCCGCCGCCGCCCGTGAAGTTGACGCCGCGCTCCAGTCGGTCGAGGCGGGCCATGACGGACTGCTCGTCGCCGTAGGCGGCGGGGAGCATGACGCGGGCGCAGATGAGTTCGAGCTGGAGGCGGGGTGAGGTGGCGCCGCGCATCTCGGTCAGGCCGGTGTTGACGAGGTCGGCGGCGCGGCTGAGTTCGGCGGCGCCGAAGGTGCCTGCCTGGGCCTGCATGCGTTCGAGTACGTCGGTGGGGGCGTCGATGAGGCCCTTGTCGAGGGCGTCGGGGACGGCCGCGAGGATCACCAGGTCGCGGAGGCGCTCCAGCAGGTCGGCGACGAAACGGCGCGGGTCGTTGCCGCCGTCGATGATGCGGTCGACGACCTCGAAGGCGACGGCGCCGTCACCGGTGGCGAAGGCCTCGACGACGGAGTCGAGGAGCGAGGCGTCGGTGTAGCCGAGGAGCGAGGTCGCCATGGCGTATGTCACACCGTCAGTGCTGGCACCGGCGAGCAACTGGTCCATGACGGACATGGAGTCACGCACGGAACCGGCGCCCGCGCGCACGACGAGGGGCAGGACGCCGTCCTCGACCGGGATGTTCTCCTGCCCGCAGACCTGGCCCAGGTACTCGCGCAGGGTGCTGGGCGGCACGAGCCGGAAGGGGTAGTGGTGGGTGCGCGACCGGATGGTCCCGATGACCTTCTCGGGTTCGGTGGTCGCGAAGATGAACTTGAGGTGCTCGGGCGGCTCTTCGACGACCTTGAGGAGGGCGTTGAAGCCGGCCGACGTGACCATGTGGGCCTCGTCGATGATGTAGATCTTGTAGCGGCTGCTCGCGGGTCCGAAGAACGCCTTCTCGCGCAGCTCACGGGCGTCGTCCACACCACCGTGCGACGCGGCGTCGATCTCGATGACGTCGATGGAACCGGGGCCGTTGCGCGCGAGGTCCGTGCAGGACAGGCACTCGCCGCAGGGGGTGGGGGTGGGGCCCTTCTCGCAGTTCAGACAGCGGGCCAGGATGCGCGCGCTCGTGGTCTTGCCGCAGCCTCGCGGCCCGCTGAACAGGTACGCGTGATTGACCCGGTTGTTCCGCAGCGCCTGCTGCAACGGGTCGGTGACATGTTCCTGCCCGATGACCTCGGCGAACGACTCCGGGCGGTAGCGGCGGTAGAGCGCGAGAGACGACACGCGTACGAGGTTATAGGCGCCCACTGACAACGGGGGCCGCCGACAAGATCCACGGAGGCGCTCCCCGCAAGGGGAAGGGCGGGGAACGTCGGCGAACTCCCGGGAACGCAAGCGCCCCCCACGCACCCGCCAGAGCCAACCTACCCTTGCTGCCTTCCGGCCCTGGGGGAGTTCAGTCAGATAGCGCCGCGTGAGGGGCTCCGCACAGGCTACAGGATCTGAGCGGGGGGAACGAGTTCGCGAGCACTCCTCAACGTCTTGTATTGTTTGCCCCGGAGGATTCGCCTAGTGGCCTAGGGCGCACGCTTGGAAAGCGTGTTGGGGGCAACCCCTCACGAGTTCGAATCTCGTATCCTCCGCCAGTGCCTCACCGGGCACGATGTCGAAGGGCCCCACCGTTCGCGGTGGGGCCCTTCGTCGTTGGCCGTCTCAGTTTCCGTCTCAGTTGGATTTTTCTTCGGCGCTGGTGTCGGTATCGGTATGGGTGTTGGTCCCGGGCAACACCCAGAGCGCGTCTCCGACTTGCTGCGCGACCTTGCGGAGCATGGTCCCCGTCACGTGCATATAGCGAGCGCGCATCCGGGCCGCTCCCCCGGGCTCCCAGCCCATGATCGAGTCGATCACGACGTCAGGGACCCCGAGGATCAGGAGAACGGTCGCGGCGGTGTGGCGAGCGTCGTGGAGACGGCCGTTCCGTACGTCGGCATCCCGCAGCAGCCGCTTCCAGACGTGGAAGTCGGTGTTCGTGCTCAGCGGTCCGCCAACGGGCGAGGCGAAGACGTACCCCTTGCCCTCCCAGTCGGTACCGGCCGCGATCCGCTCCCGCTCCTGAGCTTCCTGGTGCTGGCGGAGAATCTTGATCAGCGGGTCGGGCAGGCCGATGGTGCGCCGTCCAGCTCGGGACTTGGTGGACTTGTGCTCGCGGCGGGTCTGCTCTTTCTTGGGGCAGTAGCCCGCCTTCCGGCCACACGGGTTGGCACCACAGCCGTGCGCGTACTTCGGGCGGAGCCGGTTCTTGCGGATGCGGACGTACCCGGCGGCGAGGTCGACGTCTTCCCAGTGCAGGCCGAGCGCCTCGCCCTGGCGAAGGCCGAGCGCCAGGGCGATGACCCACCGTGCGCTGTTGCGGAGCTTGGCCGCTTCGACGAGCAGGCTCTGTACCTCCTCGATCGTGTAAGGCTCGATGTCCTCCTCTTCGAGACGGGGAGCCTTGGCGATCTCGGCCGCGTTGGTGACGACGTGCCCACGCCGGACCGCTTCACCGAGGGCGACTCGGATCGTCCGGTGAGCGTGGTGGGCGGTGCCGGCCGAACTCCCGGACGCCTGCATCTTCTGGTAGAAGCGTTCGAGGTGCTCCGGCTCCAGGCGGTCGAGCTTGTGAGCGCCCAGGCCCGGGACGAGGTGAACGCGTACGTCGACCTCCTACCCGTCGTACGTGTTCTCGGAGACGTACGGCTTGGCGATGTTCTCGACCCAGTGCTCAAGCCAGCTCTGGACGGTCCAGCCCTTGCCCGGCTTCCGCAGCTTCTTGTCGTCGCGGGCCCGCTCCATCTCGCGGACGGCCTTGGTCACTTCGGGCTTGGTCTTGCGCTCGATGTGACGGCGGTCAGGCTTGCCGTTGTCTTTGACACCGACGGTCACCCGACCGTGCCATTTGCCGTCCTTGCCGAGGTAGATGGATGAGGCGCCGTTGGGCTGGCGAGTGCGTTTGGTCTCTGCCACGTCTCCCCCCTTCAGGCCGCTACGGCGGGACGGCGGCGGAGTTGGCTGACGTATGCGGGCAGCGCCTCAGCCGGAACTCGGCGGAGTCTGCCGACCGTGACCGATTCGATCTCGCCCGCGAGCACGAGCTTGAAGCAGGTTGTACGGCCGATACGGAGTCGCCGGGCCGCTTCTTCGACGGTCAGCAGGACCAAGGATGAGTCGGCGAGGTCTGGGACAGCGGTCAGGGCTCGCGGCTCAGGCACGGGTGGGCTCTCCTTCCGTGCCGGGGGCGGGTTCGAGTGATGCGGACAGCCAGGCTTCGGTGTCGGAGAGGCCGGTTCCGGCGAAGACCCAGTGGGCGAGTACGTACGTGGTGTTGGTGGTGGGGCCGTTGGCGGGTGCGGCTTGTGCTTGGCGCCATTCGGTTCGGGCGTCTCGGAGGGCGCCGAGGGTGGTGGAGTAGCGGCGGGATTTGGTGGAGAAGTGGCCGCGGAAGCCGAGCATGTGGGCCCAGGCGCGTAGGCGGAGGTGTTCCAGGCTCTTGCGAGCGCCGAGGGTCCAGGCGGTTCGGATGAGGCGGCGGGCGTGGTCGCTGATGTCGAGGTGGGCGAGTTCGGCGGCGAACTTGAGCGGGCGGTCGAGGGCGCCTGTCGCGGTTTCGGCGCCCTTGGTGGCGTACTTGGCGATGTAGGCGGCGACGGCTCGTTCGGTGAGTTCCTGGCCGTTGTTGAAGTCGGCGGATCGGATGGTGCGGACGTCGAGTTGGCGGCCGAAGGTGAAGGTGTGGGTGCGGCCGTCGATGGTCGGGCCGTCGACCTGGACCTTGGCGGTCGCGGTGCGGATGGCGTCGGTGAGCAGTTCGGCGGTGGCCCAGGGCGGGGGTGGGGTGTCGCCGCCGGTGGGGCCGTCGATTCTGATGACGGCGTGGAAGTGGACGGCGCCGCGTTTCTGGTACTCGGCGACCTTGGCGAAGGACACGCGTGCGTGTTCGCGGAACCGGCGTTGGGAGAGGCCTGCCCGCTTGGCGACCTCTCGGCGCAGGTAGGTGGAGAAGCGGCGCCAGAGGGGACCGGCGTGTGCGTTCCAGAGGACGGCGGCTTCGTAGTCGTAGGTGTCCGGGTTGAGTGGGGTGCCGAGTGTGTCGTCGTCCTGGTCGTGGTGGGTGCCGCAGCGGCAGGGGTGGCCGTCGGTGCGGCGGTTGTGGACGGGGCCGAAGCCGGGGGCGGTGAAGGTGGCGAAGACGCGGGGGTGGGTGGCGACGTGTTCGGGGGTGCCCTTGCCGCCGCGTAGGCCGGAGGTGATCAGGTGGAAGGTGTCGCGGCGGTAGACCTCGGAGCAGGCCGCACAGCGGGTGGTGCGGCGATTGTTGCAGCGGACGAGGAGTTGGCCGGCCGGGAGCGTTGATGAGTTGAGGTGGTGGAGGACGGTGCCGATCTCGCCGGTGGTGGTGTCGACGTCGTATTCGGTGCGGTGGCCGTCGAGGCGGATGGGGTTGGTGCAGCCGCCGAGGCCGGAGAGTTGGCGGAGGATACCCGGGAGGGTGCCTTGCGCGGCCAGGTTCGCTAGTTCGGGGAGTGGGGCCGGGGTGGGGCGGGTGAAGATGGCTTGCTCCTTCTGGCTGGCTCGGTCCGGAGAGACGGGCCCCGGGGCGGCGAAATGCTTGGTCGTGTGCCGCCGCCCCGGAGGCCAGGGCGTGTTCCGGGAGTCGTTCAGCGCCGGTTGTGGTCGCGGAGCATCGAGCGCAGGACCACGGCGGCGATGGCCACGGAGATGGCCGTGACGGCGACGGCGGCCAGGAGCGCGGTGAGGACGACTCCGCCGACGACCAGGGCGAGGACCGTGTTGCGGTCGATGGCGACCGGTGGGAGCGGGCGCCGTGCGGGCATCGGGTCGGCCGGGGTGTGGGTGTGTGCGGGCGGCGGGGTCGGGTTGTCGGGGTACTTGGGCAGGAACACGGCGAACTCTTTCTCATCTACTCGTCTAGTCATGTGAGCCGTTTACGACACCCACGCCGGAACGCGTGCCGGACTCGATGGCGGGGGCGAGGAAGGTGTGCGAGAGCCAGAAGCCGAACAGGGCGATCAGCACGACGATCCAGGTACGGACACCGAGGAACTTGACCGCTCCCCAGGCGAAGAAGCCGAGAACGACGACGAGCGGCAGGCTGACGGTCACGGAGTGGAACTCCCTTTCAGCGGACGGGGCAGCGGTGGGTGTGGGCCGCCAACTCGGCGGCGGCACGGCTGTCGTAGTCGTGCGAGGCACCGCAGCGCGGGGCGGTGCAGGCAGCGGTGTGCTTCTCCTGGCCCCGGTCGTCGTAGGACGTGGCGACCTGGACGGGGCCGATGCGGATGACGTTGCGGAAGCGGCGGTTGGCGGGCATCTTCAGCCCTCCTCTCGGCGGTTCGGTGCAGGGAACTCGGCAAGGATGCGGGCAGCTTGGGCAGGGTCCGAGGTCCGGTCGGCAGCTTCCTCGGCGAGGAGCCGGGCCAGTGCCCACCGGCTGCTACGGGCCATCTCTCGGGCCGCGTCGAGGTAGTCGGCGGCGGTGTTGAAGGTGAGGGGCACGGGTCAACTTCCTGTCGGTGTGAGGTGGGCGGCGATGGCTTCGGCCATGGGCGCGGGGACGCCGAGGCGGGCGCGGAGGGTCGGGGTGTCGATGGGGGTTCCGGTTCGGGTGTGGTGCTCGGCGGCGACCTTGCGTGCGTGCTCGACCAGGGCGGCAGGGACCGACACGGCAGGGCGCTCGGGTGGTGCCTCGATGGCCGGTTGCACAGGTATTCCAGGCGGGGGTTCGGGCGCGTCCTCCTGGACGTCGGCGGCCTCAATGTCGTTGGTTGCCGGGGTCGTTGTGGTGTGGGCGAGGAGGGTTCCGCCGAGGAAGGCGACGGCGGGCCAGCCCGCTACGAGGATGCGCAGCCAGGCGGGGACGTCGCCAAGGTCGAGCAGGCCGGCGGTGGCGACGTTCGCGCCGAGAGACGCGGTCAGCGCGATGACGAACCAGCACCAGCCAGAGGCCTTCGCGTGTCCGGTCCGCAGTCGGCGCCAGGCGGCGACGAGCAGGAGATCGACGCTGATCGGATAGGCCCACGCTTTCCACCCGTCCTGCCCGGCCGCCGAGGCGATGTCGTGCAGGTGGGCGAAGGAGAGGGCAGCGGCGATGAGGGCTTGGACGAGTACCGCGTCGACGCGGGCCAGTTGGGCGCGCATGATGCGGCTCCTTCCGGGTTCGGGCATGGAGGGGTAGGGACGTGGCGCGAGGCGGTCACGCCAAACCGGGCTGGGTGAAGGTCAGTTGGTTGCCGGGCGCGGCTGGACGTTGGGGCCCGGGGCCTTGACCAGTTGCGCGGGCGCGTACGGCTGGAAGCGCTTGAGTGCGGGCAGGTCGGGCAGGTCGGGCACCAGGTGCGCGGAGTCGCGGCAGATCTCGGCGGCATCGCCCAGGGACAGGTAGGGCGTGCGGATGCGGGACCAGCCGCCGGAGGTGTCACCCGCCACGGCGAGGCCGGGGCGTTCGGGGGCGATGGCGCAGGCGGCGCCGACGGCTTCGGGGGCGATGTCGCCGAGTGCCATTTTGGCGGAGGCTTCGTCGTTGACGCGGTGGCAGACGCGGCCGGTGAGTTGGGCGCGGAGCATGGTGGCGCCCTTGCCGAGTTCGGCGCCGAAGCGCTGGCCACAGACTTCGAGGTAGATGCCGGCGGCGCGGCCGAGTTGGGCGAGGCGGATGAGCTGGGTGACCATCTCGTCGCGCCGTTCCTCGTCCTTGCGGGTGGCGACGAGGAAGAGTTCGGCCACCTCGTCGACGAACAGCACGATCGGGACCGGGCGTTCACTCTCGGGCAGGCCCCAGATGTCTGAAGTGATCTCCTCGTCGGGGGTGTTGGGGGCGATGCCCTGCCGGGACTTGATCAGGTCGTAGCGGTCCTCCATCTCGTCGATGAGCGCGGGCAGCAGGTCGGCTGCCTGGTCGGGGTCGGTGGCCAGGGCCGAGAGTCGGGCAGCGAACGGGGACAGTTCCACGCCACGCTTGCAGTCGATGCCGACCAGGGCGACCGGCTGACGGGCGAGTCCGGCGACCAGGTGACGCAGGTACATGGACTTACCCGACAGGGTTGCGCCGAGGGTGAGTTGGTGCGGAACGGTGCGGTAGTCCCGTACGAACGGGGTGGCGTCCTCTCGCAGAGCCACCGGCACCTTGAGGAGGCCTGAGGGGAGCTTGCGGGTGCGGGGCATGCGGACCCGGCGTAGCACGTCGTAGCCGACGAGCCGGAGTTCGACGACGCCGGGCTTGAGGGTGGTGACGTAGACGGCGTGAACTCCCCATGCGTGCCGCAGCCGTTCGGCAGAGGCGGCGACGTCGGCGGGCTCCTGGCCCGGGGCGAGCCGCAGCCGTATCCGCAGGCCGGTTGTCGTGGGCCGGATGACGCCCCGGCGGGGCGGTACGGGCCGGACCTCGCGGCGGGTGGTGGCCTTGACGGCGAGGACGCGCAGCCGGGACGGGGCGACGGTCAGGCCACAGGCCTCCATGACCGAACCGTACGAGCTGAGCAGGCGGGTCGTAGATATCGGCAGCCCGATCGTGGACCAGTACGCGGCCGGGTGCTTGGCCCGGGTGTAGGCGGCCCCGCCACCGAGTGCGGCGAGGGGACCACCCACCTCCAGGAGCGTCGTCAGATCGGTCATCAGGCGGCGGCCTCGGCGACGGCCGGGAACGCGGCCGGAGTGACGGCGGCGGCGCGGAAGGCGATGCCGTGGCGCTGCTGCCCGTTGAACACGCTCTCCCACGGCCGGGCGACCAGCCCCGGGAGCGAGACCGGAGCTCCGAGCGCGAGCCCCTCGGAGACACCGCCCTCGGGGACGGTGACCTTGATGAGCGACGACTCGCCGTCCTCGATGTAGACGACGCCGAGCGTCATCAGCGCCTCGCCGCTGACAGCGTCCTTGGCAATCTCGCCGGTCTGACGGTCGCGGACCTTCGGCTCCGGGGCCTCGGTCAGCAGGATCGTCGCGGCGGCGGTCTCAACACGGATGGTACGCAAGGAAGTTTCCCTATCTACTCGTCTATACATGTAGCGATCCGCGAACCCGATCTCCGGGTTCGTGCGGACCACCCTGCCACACAACTTGCCCACTCGTCTATACGAGTATGCACGTTGGGGTGTACGAGTTCGGGAAGCATCCCCCCGCGCACCACCGCCCATCACGCGATCAGGTCGCCGGGAGCTGGTACGACAGCACGTACGCGTCCGCCGCCATGACCGTGTCGCAGACCTCTACGGCCCGCCCCTCGGTGTCGTACGCGGTGCGGATGAGGTGGATCACGGGCACGCCGGAGGCCAACCGGAGCGTCTTCACCTCGGTGGGCGAGGGCATCCGGGCACGGATCTCCTCCTCGAAGTGGTCGAGGTGATGGCCGAGTTCTTCGAGGCGGGCGTAGATGCCGCCGGGGCCCGGGTTGGGTTCGGCGATCTGCGTACCGCGCGCAATGTCGAGGGGAAGGTAGGAGGTGGCGAACTCGACCGGCTTTCCGTCCAGCAGATACCGGCGGCGTCGGGCGAGCACGCGCCGTACGGAGCCGAGCCGGGTGGAGATGTCCTGACTGGCCTTCTCCTCCTTGACCTCCAGACTGTCGACCTGGGGGTGGCTGCCGGCGGCGTCGGCCTCGACGATGAACGCGGATTTGCCCTGCTCACGGTGGCGGCGGGCGAAGCGGTCGGAGGCGAGCCGCCGTACGGGCGGCCGGGGCCGGACGAAGACGCCCTTGCCGTGCTCGGCATGCACCAGGCCCTCGCCCTGGAGGACGGAGAAGGAGTTGCGGACGGTCATCCGGGAAACTCCGTAGTGCTCGACGAGGTCAGCTTCCGAGGGCAGCTTTTCGCCCTCCTTGAATCGCCCACGGTCGATGGCCTCGCGCAGTTGGTCGGCGATCTGGCGGAAGACCGCACGATCACTCGTGGGGTCGAGATCGCCGAGCAGGCCGGAACGGAGAGGGCTCACGTCGAGTACTCCTTTAGGTATCTAGACGAGTGGGCGAGTGTTGTTGCTACGGTGGAGAGCCTAGCCAGCCGGGAGGGCCGAGGAACGTGAGCACTGACCGTCCGCACTCCGTGAGCGTCGCCGGAGTCATCGTCGACTACCACGGCCGCGCCCTCCTGATCAAGCGCCGCGACAACGGCAAGTGGGAACCTCCGGGTGGCGTCGTTGAGCGAGACGAAACCCTCCCCGAGGCCCTCCAGCGCGAAGTCCTCGAAGAAACCGGCATCAAGATCGCACTTCCCGCGACCCTCACCGGCGTCTACAAGAACATGACCGGGCTGATCGTCTCCCTGGTCTTCCGCTGCCAGGCCGCCGACGGCACACCCACCACCGGGGACGAGACCCGCGCACTGCGCTGGGCCACCCGCGAAGAAGTATCCGAACTCGCCGACGAGGCCTACGCGATCCGCGTCCTGGACGCACTCGACGCGGCGTCTCCGCCGGCCATCCGCGCCCATGACGGCGTGAAACTCGTCTAGCCCGAACCCGCTGCACATGGCGGCCTACCAGCACGAAGGAACTTGTATGCACGAGTATACGAGCACTGCGCGGGTCTGGGGACTCACTTGCCCAGGTTTCCCCGAAGAGGTCAGCCGGGCCCGCCGCTGGACGCGGGACATCCTGCGCGGGTCGCCGTTGGCCGAGGACGCGGAACTGATCGTGAGCGAGCTGAGCGCGAACGCGATCCTCCACACGGCGAGTGGGCGAGAGACCGGCAGTTTCCACCTGGCGCTTGCGGTGTCGGCGCAGGTGGTCGCCCTGTCGGTGACCGACGGCGGGGGCGCCGGGACGGCCCCGAAGGCCGAGCACCAGGACCACGAGGCCGAGCACGGCCGGGGACTGGGGATGATCAGCGCCATCGCCCACCGGGTCGTGGTCCACGACAGCGACGGCGGTCACACCGTCACCGCGGAACTCTTCACGGACGTACGACGAGGAGGGCACCCGTGCTGAGCACGACGATCGGTCCGGGCTTTTGGTGCGAGTGCTGGACCCGGCACTTGGACGACTGCCAGCCGCCAACGCTCTTCGGCTCCTACGACGCCTACACAGAGACCGAGGCGAACAACTGGGTCTCCGAGATCCTGCGCACCATCTCACCGGAACTCGACTCCGACGCCTCCCAGGAGGCATGGGAACGGCTCTACGACCACCGCGTCAACACCCGACGAGCCCTGTTGCGCCGCGTGCCTTGGACGGTGTCCGTCATCCATGCCCGCACACTCATCACCTGGACCGTAAGCCCAGTGAACTTCCTGCCGCTGGCGCACCGTCAGACCGCAGAACTCCCCACATGCGCAAACGACTTCAAGCCCCACAGGTCCGCTTGACGCTCGACACCTGGCCCAGATGCTCAACTCGCACCTAATCTCCCCGCTGGGCCAGGCATCGGGCATGCTCAGCACTGTGAGCACCGACAGCAACAATCGCCCTTTGAACGGCACCAACGCCACTGCGCACGGTGTCGGTGCGGACCTCCCGAGGACAATCGCCACCCTGAACGAGGCGGAGACGTACCGAGTCCTAGTGACGGCAACGAACTGGGCCACCCTCGGGCACGCCTATGGGTCGGCCGCCGAAGCACCCAAGAGGCTGGCCGAACTCCTCGCCCAGGACCAGACCGTGAGAACCAAGGCTCTCGACTACCTGCACCACACCCTGCACCACCAAAACACCCTCTACGATGCGACGGTGCCCGCAGCACTGTGCGTGGCCGCAATCCTCCCGAATCCACGAACCACCCGCACCGTGGACAAGAACCACCACTTGACCACCGGATGCATGCGCGCCGAGCTACTTCACTGGATCGCCTCGGTGGCCGACGCAGTCACAGACGAGGTTGACGTCCTCAGCCGGCGGCACGGATTCCCCCTCGACGACTACCCGCCGGCCGTCGGCACCCGAAGGATTCGGCCACCGCTGCACTCAGCAGCCGTGCCATACGTCGACGACACCGACCGGCAGGTAGCCGAGGCCGCGATCACAGCATGCATTCCGCTCCTGGACGATCCCCGCCTGCTGCACCACCGCGCAGCACTGATACCCGCGATCCGGCAGACCCTGGGAACCAGCAAACGGTGGCAACACAGAGAGCAGGCCATCGACACCCTCGACACATGGGGCGAAGACTCCACAGGCCTGGAAGGCCAGCAGAACCCTTTCCTGTTCTGTGACAGCGACGCACCAACGGACGGCGCCCCATGTCCCGTTGACACAAGCGAGGGCTACAGCGAACCGCCACCGTTCTGACACACCCCAGTGATCACGACCACGACCTGCCAGCCCAGTGAGTTACAACTTTCTCTACTGGTTCAAGGCGGCTCGCTCCGCTCCCCGCGCGGCCCGGGCGCCGGCCGGGCCTGCGCTCCTGTCTCCGCCCCGCTCCAGCCCGGTCGGCGCCCGGGCCGCACACAGCAGTTCACGGCCCACATAGTCACACCGACCCCTCGCGCCCCTGAAGTCCGCAGCGGCACGCATAGCGAGCCAACCAGACCTCATCTCTCGCCTCTCATTCGAGTGTCAATCGCCGCTAGGTGTTGCATCAGAGAGCCTCTCAGGGCAATTCTTGACCTGAGGAGCGCCGAGATGCCAAGTCGCCCGACGTTAGGAGTCACCATGTTGCTGCGCTTCACTGTCGCCAACTTCGCATCGTTCCGCGACGAAACGGAACTGACTGTCATTTCCGATAGGCGTCACGAGGACCTCGCTGTCCAACCAGTTCCCCGCTCGCAGCAGTGGGCCCTACCGGTGGCCGGCATCTTCGGACCAAACGCCGCAGGAAAGAGTAATTTCATTCACGCCCTTGCATTCATGCGAGGGGCGGTCCTTAACTCTCACCAGCGCTGGCGGCCAAGGCAAGAGATCCCCCGTCGCCCGTTCCTCCTAGACCCGGAGAAGGCAAATGATCCAAGCGAGTTCACTATAGAGTTCGTAGCGGAAGGAGTTCGTTACGAATTCGGATTTCAGTGCAACTCCAAGGAGTTTCTCAGCGAATGGCTTTACTCGTACCCGGAGGGGCGTCCGCGTAAGATCTACGATCGGCGAGCGGGATCCCCCATCGACTTCGGCCCCACTCTGCACGGACAGAAGGTCCAGGTTGAGCGGATGGTCCGGCCAAACAGTCTCTTCCTGTCGGCCGCAGTGGCCAACAATCACGAGCAGCTACTCCCTGTCTTCGATTGGTTCTCTGACGATCTTCGCATTGCCTGGGAAACCAACTTTGATGCGCGCCTTAGGGAAACTCGGCATTATCTTGAGACGCATGATTCCAAGTCAATTCTCGCCCTGCTTAAGTATGCAGACTTGGGAGTTTCTGACGTCTCATTCTCAGACGTGAAACTTCCCCCAGAGCAAGCAGCTAAGATTGCTGAACTGATCCAGCAAATCGATTCAGAGGCAGTCGACGTATCTCCAGATGAGATTTCCGCCGGTGTGGACGTAGAGCTATCCCATGTAATCGAAGGCCATGATTTCAAATTGCCGCTGGAGCTTGAATCCAGCGGAACGAGAACATGGCTCAGCATCGTTGGCCCCATCATCTCTACGCTCATGCACGGTTGCGTACTGGTGATCGATGAATTGGATGCTCGACTGCACCACCATCTGGCGGCCCAGTTCATCAGGCTGTTTCAGGATCCGCGAACAAATCCGCATGGCGCCCAACTGCTGTTCAATACGCATGACGCCGCCTTGCTGGGTCCCGATGCCGTGGCGACGCTACGGCGTGACCAAGTATGGCTCACCGAGAAAGTGGACGGCGCCACAGCTTTGTATCCACTGACAGACTACAAGGTGCGCTCAATTGAGAACGTGGAAAAGCGTTATCTTGGGGGCAGGTACGGCGGACTTCCATTCTTCGATGAAGAACTCCTGGAAATCGTGATCTCCGAAGTAGAGGCGGCAGGATCATGAGTAGGCACGGAAAGCCACTAGGTCGAAGAGCTCAAAGTAAGCCGCCCAACAAGAAGATCCTGGTTTTCTTCGAGGGGGAGGTGACCGAGCGTCTCTACATCAACGGCCTTAGGAGGATGCTGCGCGGACACCCCATTACTATTGACCCAGGAAACTCAAACGGTGAACCACTGAGTCTAGTAAATAGCGCCATTAAGCGCGCCAAAGAAGTGCGTTCCGGAGATGCCTACGATGACGTGTGGTGTTTGTTCGATGTTGAAACGCCCCCACATGGAAGCCTGAAGCCGGCCCTCTCTCTTGCCTCGAAGAACAAGATCAGCTGCGCAGTATCAAACCCATGCTTCGAGCTGTGGCTACTTCTTCACGCCACCCCGCACAACCGCTACATGACCACGAGCGATATGATCAAAATCGCCGAAAAAAAGCTACCTTCCTATACAGGAAAGAGCTTTAAATTCGAAGAATTTGAGCCAAATATTGGCAAAGCCTTGGAGCGAGCAATAGAGCTGGAGAAGAAGTTCGATCCCGGCGAGCAGATACAGAAGAAAAATCCCTCTACATCAATGTGGAAATTCATTCAAATGCTTCAGGAGGGTGGAGGTATTAGCTTTGCCTCCCAGGATTAAGCGGACTACTTCCCCGCAGCAACGACATTGAACGCCAGCGTCCAAAAATTGCAACGAAACCTCAACAGTGCCTCAGCATCCCCCCCATGATCCGAGGCTCTACAACCACGCGTCCATCGGCGCGGCTTACTCTGACGGCCACCACCGAGCAGCGTGGCTGAGACTCAGTGGTGGGTGCTCTGGCACACGCGCGCCTGTTCGGTCGACGCACCCACCATCGTGGCTGACTGTCTTCGGCTGAGGCCCAGACGTTGCAAAGCCCTATGTTCTGTACAGCAAGAATGTCGTGCCATTCGCGTGCCAGATCGTGCGGGGAACCACGGTCAACAGCGGGACTGACCACACGTGCGGTCAGTCCCCTAACCTCACTCCGGCGCAGGCCAGCGCAGCAACCACCGCCAAAGAACCCGAGCTTCCCAAGCTGAGAGCGCGAGTTCGATTCTCTCGGCTGAAGCCATCGGTCGAGTTGACCCGGTACGGAGGCAGCGGGACGATCTCGCCAGCCAGCACCACACTTGGGGGATCGACATGAGAAGCAGCGCCTACCTGGCCGTGACCGCAATGGTGGCGGCCATCGCGCTTACCGGCGGATGCACCAGCCACACCAACCACAGCACAGCCCCTCAGGGCACCGGCGCCAGCAATCTCAATCACCCCAGCTCAGGATCCCCCACGGTCCAGCTCGCATGGAGCCACGTCGGCACCTTCTTCGACGAACCCCAAGTGTGGTATGTCGCCCGCGTCAAGAACCCCGCCGACTCAGCCGCATCCGTCGCTCTCAACGCGCGCGCCCTCGACAAGACCGGCACGATCGTCGGCTCCAGCCAGAACGATCTACCGAACATTCCCAGCGGCACCACCTTCGACTACTTCGGCTACCTCGGAGGCGGTGGGGCCTTCGACACCGACCTGACGGGCACCCCAGCGAAAATCCAGGTCTCACAGGCCAAGAACGCCTTCGGACAGGCCGGCGCCATCGAACTGCCTATGCTCAAGACCGGCGAGCTGAAACTCGCCAAGGGCAACGAGGACACCTACACGGACGCTCCGCTGTCCTACAACCTGACGGTGAAGGTCACTAACAGCACCCACGACGAGCTCACCGGCGGCGTCACCCAGCAGGTCGTTCTCTATGACGCCGTCGGACATGTAGTCGGCGGCGACACCGGCTCGTCCGACAACGTGCCTGACAGCCTGCCCGCCGGAATGAGCTATCGCGAGAAGTGGACCGGCGTCCCTGCCCTGAGCACGGCCACCCACGCCGTCTACACCGTGTGGGCCGCTTAGCGGTAGTCCGCCCTGACATCCACGAGTGACATCAACGCCCCCGCACGCTCGCAATCAGCTACAGCCGGGCTCGGCCGAGCCGACCATGCAGTTCCGAGGCTGAACCGTGCCGTGATCGAACTCCTAAATCTGGTGTCGAGGGCCAACGTCATTCCTCGCAGTGCTGAGCGAACACCTGTTGCTGCTCGTTCCGCCAGCTCCAGTTGGCCGGCCGGGAGAAGGGCAGGCTTCGGGCAAGGCCTGAGAACTGGTCGGATGGCTCCCGACTGGCCTTGTTCACCACGATCGCCGAGAGCATCGGTGCTCGTCCGTCCTCGTTGTCGTAGAGGCAGACATCCTTGAGCAGGTAAGTCATGATCCCGCGATGCGGCGGGATGGAGTCGAAGCCCTGTGCCGCCAACTCGGCGCTCAGCTCCCCGTACGTAATGTCCTGTCCCTGCCGGGCCCGCTTCCGCAGAACCTCAACAGCCGCTTCGACCGCTGCCGGGTACGCCTGATCCTTGATCCTCATCGCCCCTCCCCCATCGCATGGACACCGTCCAGCCCGCGCATCGTACCGGCGGGACACCGGCCCAGTACTGCTACAAGCGGTACAGCAGCGAAATGCAGCAACCTTCCTAACCTCAGGCGCTATTCAGCATGCTCTCGTCACGCAGCCTCACCGAGCTTGCGTCAGCCAAGAGCCCAAGGCCACCATGCCGACGAGAGTGGAAACATACGCTGCGCACCAGGGCAGCGTGAGATGGAGAACTGATGATGCGAAGCGGCCACGCGGGCAGCTACTTGTACTGGTCAGAACGCCGCGTTGCCGAGGTCGCATCTGACAACGGCATCAAGCTGGACGGCCAGCCGAACTGGACTCTCAAGGCTGCCTTGCAAGGCATCGGGGTCGAGGTCGGCAACGGCAACCGAGGGGACCTGACTCGCCGCGAAAAGGCCGGCAAGATCGAAAAGCACATCGGTGCCCAAGCGGCCTCCGCCCTCGACAAGCCCCCTCCCGCTCGCTTCGCCAAGGGAGCCGGCCAGATCCACATCGCCAGGTTCCTTGGCGGGCCGGAGCGAGACAAAGGGGCAATGTTCCACATCAGGACGACCAGCAGCGCAGGCCAGCACATCGACCTTGTGCTCTTCGGCAGCATGGACAACTTCCCCGGCCGCATTCTGCGCCCAGCAGACGCCCCCGAAGCCGGGTGGTTCTCATCCGCCTGGCACGCCGTCGCCGAACTGTTGGAGAGCCGAGGCACCAGGAACACATCTCAATGGGATGATCCCGAACAGCTGTCAGTGGAAGCTCTGAACATTGCGCTGAACCAAGGCTCCACCGGCACAGAAGAAGAGCACGAAGACCGCCCCTGGACACGCGGATACACCCTCGCTCACACAGATGACAGCGAGTGGTTCACTCAGATCTACACCGACGTCCTGCTCACCGAAAGCCGCTGGCACCTTTCCGGCAACATGCTCGGAGCACAGCGCATCATCGTCGGAGCCCCAGTGTGGATCCGTACCGCCAGCCCAACATCCTTGATCCGCTATGCACGGCTGCCCGACCGGCCAGCGGGGGGAACCCGGCGCCGACGCCTACCGTTCTTGCGCTGACGAGGCCACGGGCAGCCGTCTCAGTTTCCGTCTCATTCACCCAAGTTCACCGACGTTCAGATGAGTCCAGCGCACCGCGCACGCTCAATGGTCAACCGCCTATGAACGCAGGTGAACAGCCTTGAACACACGCCAACGCCCCACCCCCACAGTTGGAAAGAGTGCATGCACCCCTGGCGCGTGCGGCAGTCATCCGATGCGCGGCCGACACTGGCAAGCCAGGTGATTCCCGAGTGCGGTCGGTCAGTCAGACACAGGCGAGGTGGGGCCTCAGTAGACGATCACTCTCCAGCGCTCGACCCACCGCAGCCAATCACCGCCCGCACCGCGTACCTGGACGCGATCGGCGTCCACCTGCCAGACGTTGCCGTAGAGCGTGGCGTCGAGGAGGTCCACCCTGACGATGTCGTAGACGTTCAGGTCATCCTCAACCTGCCGAGTCCACGCATGCGCACAGTGATCGCAGTGGTATCCAACCGCATCGCATCCCCCAACAGTCATCGGCTTGCCCAGACGGACCGCTTCAACACGGCACCGAGGACACGGATCGGCAGTGTGCGCGCCTACTGATCGGGACATCCTTCGATCCTGCTGTACACCAACGAAATCCAGCAACCGGCAGCGCCCAACGCCGACCCACAGGCCACTGCCTACGTCCTCTCTGGCCTACAACGACCGATGTCTGCAGAGCCACGGATCAGAAGTTCTCCGCCTCGAATCGGCTACCGGCCCCCACCGAACTGTTGTCCCACGGCCGAGTAGGGTCCTTCTGTGCTGGGGATAGGGGGGTCTACAGATGACGCTGTACCAACTCGGTGAACGGCTAGGAGAGTGGACCGTCTGGATCGCCATGGCCTTGGCGGCAGTCTGGATAGGAACAGGCCGATGGCGGGATTACCCACGACCCGACGGCAGGAACACAGAGCAACTCACCACCGTGGTGCGGCAGCGGACCCAACTGGTCAAACGTTCCGTCCTCGGTGTCGCAGCCCTGTGGGTCCTGACGATGGTTGTCATCGACGTCTGGGCCGTACACAGCAGTCTCTACTAGCGGCTCTTCGAGCCTTCGCGGCTCAGGCATCCTTGCGTCATGCCCCAGCCCGGACTGCCGCCAGCGCCGGCAGGTCGCTGGGGCTGTGAGTGTCTAATTGCGTGACAACGCAGGCGAACAGCGGCGGACAAGCGCGGACGCCTGCGGACAGTTGCAGCAGGTGAGAGGCACACCGACCCAAGGCAGAGCCCCCACCCAAGTTGCTTCGGGACGAAGAGGTCGTGGGCTACAGGTTGTCGCGCTCGATCAGCGAGCCATCGGGGCTCAGCGTGTAGAAGCGCGGCGGCCCCATGGTTTCCATGATCCTCTTCAACTTCGCTTCTTCCTCCGCAGGGTCAGGCCCGTGAGGGTCCCGCACGTGGAATCCGTGGAGGTCGATGCTGTATGCGTCGATGTCGTCAGGTTCGGGGCGGCCCTCCTGGACGAAGCCGCAGAGCGCACGCAGGGCGTCTTCGCCCAGCTCCAACGGGTGGAAGGGCAGCGGGTACGGCTCTTCGTCTTCGTCCGGCCAGGGGACGACGTCGGCGGGACGGTCCCCGGCCCAGTAGGGCAGCTCGAAGGGGAGCGGTTCGCCGATGTTCTCGATGATGCCGCTGTCCGGCGACAGACTCAGGGAGCGGACCAGGCGCCCGTCCTCCCACACTGCGAACGCGAGCCAGTCGACGACACTGTGCATGGCGTGCAGGACGAGCCGTCGGCCGGCGCTTGCCGCGATGAGGTGCTCGGGAAGCTGGGACGGGAAGTCGATCATTACCCGTTGGTCGCAGACGATCTCCACGCCCAGTCGGCTCGCGGCGTATGCCGTGTTTTTCGGGGGATACACGCCGCCTCCCAGTGACGAGCCTTCGAGCTGCTCGATCTCCCAGCCCGGGTAAAGGCGCCGCATCATCTCGAACGTCCGCGGCAGGTCTGCCGCCTTCACCTGTCGCAGCAGGCCCGGCACCTCGCCGTCGGCATAGATGAGCAGTCCCGTTTTGGCTCCCATGGCCCCTCCCCGATGAGTCGCGCTCGATGGTCGTCGCACCATAGCCACCGGCACTGACATCGCCAGGAAGGTCCGACCGAATGCCGCCCTGGGCCGTCCCTGGGCCGTACGAGGCCGATCAACGCTGACAGCCGAAGCCCACAGGTGACCGCCCCCACCCTGCTCTGGCCTGGGCTGCCGGAGTTGATCTGCGAAGCTGGAAGGGTTATGCCGAAGCCCGGAGAACTTGAGCTTGTTCGACGCATCCGTCGTCTTGGCTTGCTTTCGGTAGCCGACGGCAGAACCGTGCTCGCAGGCCTCAACTAGGCGGTCAGCTACAGCAGTTCGGCTGTTAGGGTCTCGACTTGACGTAATCAGGATGACCACTGTTGAGTGAGGCGAGTATGAGGGAACTGCGTCCGCTGATTGTGTTCTTCGCGCGCGTCCTTACGCTCGCCATCGTCGTTCTCAGTCTGGCTTGTTGGTTCCTCGCCGTGTCCCATCGCGGCCCGAGCGTCGACCTGTTCGAAGCACTGACCTTGCTGGTGCTCTGCTTCGCACTACTCATGGGATGCAACCGACTTCTCACAGGCCGGTGGCATAGGTGGTCGCGACGCTCGGCCGCTCGGAGCTGAACTCCCCCACAGCACGGCAAGAGCGCACCACAACCGCACCAGATAAGGCGGGGAACTGCGGGGAACCACGGGGACGACGCCAGCACCCATCGAGCTACCCAAGAGGCCGTCCGTACAGGTCAGAGCAGGGATCCGCCTCAAATACCCGCAGCTTCCCAAGCTGAGAGTGCGAGTTCGATTCTCGTCACCCGCTCCAGGACGAAGGCCCAGGTCATCGACCCGGGCCTTTTTGCTGTCCGCTGTGATCAGCCGGCGGGTGGGAGGTTCGTGTCAGAAGGCAGTTCGGGTTTCGCACGGGACGGCCGTGGCGTGTCGACGGCGGGGCGGGGCGGCTACGGCGCTGTGTTCGCGCTGCGGTCGGCCGGGGGTCGCTCCATGATGCTCACCAGGACCTTGCCGATGGTTCCGCTCTCCACCGCCTGGTGCGCGTCGGCGGTGCGGTCGAGCGGGAAGCGGACCAGCGGGAGGCCGTGCTCCTCGCCGAGCGGCAGCGCGCCGTCGCGTACTGCGGCGGCCACGTCGTCGACTGCCGCGGCGAGTGCCTCCGGACCGGCCGTGTAGAGCACCAGGAACTGCAGACGCGCGTTCAGCACCATGCTCTGCGGCACGTCCAGTTCGACCGGCTTGCCACCGTCGTTGGCGTAGGCCGAGATCGTGCCGCGGGCCCGCAGCACGGCCAGGTCCAACGCGAGGTCGGTGCCGAGCGCCACCTCGGCGACGATGTCGACGCCGACGGCCACGGCCGCGACACGGACGAACACACCGGCTACGAACGGGTCTTCGTCACCCCCGAACTCGCCGGCTGGACCCTCGTCCTCGGCGCCTGGTGCGACCCGCACGGCCAGGAGCGCCGCCAGGAGCGCCGCCAGGAAGTGCTACGCCTGTGCACCGAACTCAGTGCCCGTTACGGCCGGGCCCAGGCGTACTACTACGGCGGCCGGGGCGACGGCTCCGCCTGGCTCGTCGCCGAGCACGGCACCGTGATCCGACGCTACGGCGAAACCGGCGAGGCGGAGGACGAGTCGCTGACCCTCGGCGAGCCGCTGCCGTACGCGCCAGTAACTCCTGGAACTCCGCCTCGGTCTCGAACTCGGCCCGCTCCAGAGCCTGCAGTTCCTCACCCAGGACGAACACCGGTTGGTTCGTCATGTGCTTCCACCCCTGTGATCCGGCTCCGGCTCCGGCTCCGGCTCCGGCTCCCACGAACGCTCATCGTTTCCGCGCCAATGGATACCGGACCCCCAGGACACAGCGCTTCGTCTCCAGGAAGCTCCCGGCGCCGTGGCCGTCGAAATCCGACTTCTGGGCTGACGCCCCGACCACCAACAGCGTTCTACGGCCGGGGCGCCGATTCCCTCAGCGGACCGTGACCGATGCGGTGGTCGCCGATCCGGCGCTCCAGCCGTAGCGGTGCGCGGTCACCCCCACGGTGATCTTCTGGCCCCTGTCGGCCTTCACCACGACGTAGGTCGACTTGGTGGCACCGGTGATGACCTTGCCGTCGCGCTTCCAGGAGTACGCGTACGAGGTCGCCGTCGGCGCCCAGGTGCCGTGCGCGGCCGTCAGCCGGTACCCGACCTCGGCGGTGCCGCTGAGCGAGGGCGCCTTGGTGGCCTTCGCCGCAGGCCCGACGGCGACCGTGACGGCTGGTGACGTGGAGTCGACCGAACCCGCGCCGTTGCCGACCGTGACCTCGCACGCGATCTTGTGGGTGTAGTCGTCCGAGGTCAGGGTGCGGGTCGTGCCGGTGGCGGCGGAGATGGTCCTGCCGTCACGCGACCACGACCACGCGCCGGTCGCGTTGTAGCCGGACCAGGCCGCGGAGCATGTCACCTTGGAACCGGTTCGGGCGGTCCCGCTCACCGTGGCCTTCTTCGTGATGGTCGGCTTGGTCAGCAGGGTCTGCGAGCGGCTCCACACCTGCGAGGTGTAGCGGTCGGCGGACCCGGGGGCGTGGACGGCCGTCCGCCCCAGCACGGTGGCCCGGCCGTCAGGTCCGGCCGCCACCTCCGCCGTCAGGGCGTACATGTCGGGGACGGAGGCGACCGGCGTGGTGGTGAGTGCGGTGGCCTTGCTCCATGTGCCGCCGGTCCGGACGGCCCATTCCAGGTAGTGGTCCTCGCCGTTGTCGATACCGGGTGCCTGCGGCCATACGACCTGTACGGTCCCGTCGGCGCCGATGGACGCGTCCATCTGCGGGTCGACGTAGCCGGTGGACAGCGTCTTCGGCGCGGTCCAGCTGCCGGTGCTCGCGCTGCGGGTGACGGCCTGGACGATCGGCATGCCGGCGCTCCCGGTCCAGCCCGCCCACACATAGGTGACATCCCCGTTGGGGGCGGTCAGGGGACCGCTGTCGTCGTTGTCCTGAACGATCGGCGCGGCGGTCTGGACAACCCCCCAACTGCCGGTCGGGGAGGGCCTGCTGAGGGACTTCAGCGTCTCGACCCCGTTGGTGGCGTGCTGCCACAGCACGGTGGTGGCGCCCTTGGCGGACATCGACACCTGCACGTCGCTGGACTTGGCGTCCGCGCCGGGCAGGGCGACCGGGCTGCTCCAGTCTCCGCCGGGGGTGGCCCGGGTCACGATGGAGTCGACATTGGAGTCGCTGGTCCTGTCCCAGGCGTCCCAGACCGTCGTGGCCGCGCCGTCGGGAGCCACCGCGAGGGAGAACTGCTCGATGAAGCCGTCGGAGAAGGACCCGAGACGATGCGGTGCCGACCAGGCCGTCGCGCCGGGAGCGAGCGTGGCGGTCATCGCCTCGGAGTTCCAGAACGCGTCGCCCTGGACCCATACAGCGGTGACGGTGCCGTCCGCCGCCGCGGCCAGCTGGGGCATCGACAGGTCCAGTCCGGCGTAGGCCGTGAGCGTGCTGGGATCCGACCACGCGCCCGTCGCCGGATCCCAGCCGGCCGAGACGGCGGCCAGCGAACCGTCGGTGTAGGTACCGGTCATCCAGGCAACCTCGGCGTGCCCGTCGGCGGTCACCGTCAGTACGGCCGGGGCGGTGGCGTTGGCGGTGGTGAACAGGGTGTGGGGAGCGGCCCATGTGTCGCTGCCCGCGGGCCTGACGACAGCCTGGATGTCCCAAGTGGCGGCACCGGCCGCCTTGTTGCGCCACAGGGCGAACGCTGTGCCGTCCCCAGCCACCTGAACGTCGATCAGGCTCTGCTCACCGTCGGCGCCGGTCAGGCCGGCCGCGGACCCCCATGGGCCGGCCGACGCCGGGTATCCGGCGGCGGTGGCGGGCAGGGCTGCGCCCACCGCGAGGACGACCGCCGTCACTGCCGCGCACGCGGCAGCGGTCGCGCGTGATCCCCGTATCTTCAGTGCCACTACGGCTCCTGTCTCGGACGGGCGCACTTCTCACGCCCGACAACACGTCCGAACCCTCGAGTGGGGGCCGTGATCGAGCGGAACCACGCCTGGTCAACGCCTGACGCCGGATTCCGGAGCCGCCGCCTTCGCCGCATCACGCCGACGGTCCCCCGTTCTGCCGTCGAACGCGTTGACGACAGTACCCAGCGATGGTCCCTGCTTCCGGCTCCCGGCCATCTCGGAATGATCAAATCTCACCCGTCACCTGGAGATCGGCACGAGCCGGGGCATCGCCCCGAAGACCACGGTGCGGACAGCACGGTGCCCGTCGTTCCCTTCGCAGCGTCACACTCGGCCGCTCCCCCACCCCCGCCCCCGCCCCCGCCCCCGGCAATGTGACGGGGCTCACGCCACACAGAAAACCTCCGCCCCCCGCCCCGCGTCTAGCCGGTGTGAGAGCAGTCAGGAAGGCACACGGTGAGCTGGACGAGGAGCGTCTCGTGCGGCTGGTGGCACGGGGGGACCGTGCGGCGTTCGACGAGCTGTACCGGCGTACCGCGCCGTGGATGGCCGTACGGCTGCGCCGGCGCTGTGCCGACGAGCAGATCGTCGCCGAGGTGATGCAGGAGACGTATCTGGCGGTGTGGCGGGCGGCCGGGGCGTTCGCGGGGGCCTCGGTGGGCGGTACGGCCGTCGGATGGCTGTGGACGATCGCGGCGCGACGGCTCGTCGACGCCTTCCGGCGCCGGGCCCATCACGCCGAGCCGCCACCGGCCGCCGCTTCCGCCGACGCCGCACCCGGCGCCGAGGAGGAGGTGCTCGCGGCGACCGTCGGCGGCGACGTCGGGGACGCGCTGCGCTGTCTCGCGCCGGAACTCCGGCAAGTACTGCAGGCGTTGGTGCTCGACGGACTGTCCGTCCGGGAGACCTCCGTCCTGCTCGGACTGCCCGAGGGCACGGTCAAGACCCGTGCGCGCCGGGCCAGGATCGCGATGCGGAGGGCGCTGACATGAGCGTGGAACATGCGTCGACCCGGATCATCGACAGCTACGCGCGCGGCCTCGGCGGCGACGACCTCACCGCCGACGAAGTGTGGGCCGTAGAAGCCCATTTGGAGACGTGCGGGGTCTGTCGGGACCGGCTCGCGGCGGCCGTTGCCGCGGATGTGCCGGACGTGGCGGCGCTCGTCGGAAGGGTGTGGGACGGGCTTGGGCCTCGGCTGGACGGGCCCGTGTCGCGGCGGCGGTATCGGTCGGTGCGGGTGTCGAGCTGGCTGACGCCGGCGATGGTGCCGTGGCTGGGGATGGTCGTGAGCGTCACCCTGCTCGCGCTGCTGCTCGATCTGGTCGGGGGCGGCTACGAGTTCGGGGTCGGCCGGGTGTCGCTGGTGTTGTTGCTCGCGCCGGTCCTGCCGGTGCTCGGTGTCGCGGCGTCCTGGTCACAAGGGCTCGACCCCGCCTACGAGTTGACGGCTTCCGTGCCGAGGGCCGGGCTTCAGCTGGTGTTGCGGCGTACGGCGTCCGTGATCGCCGTGGTCGTTCCGGCGCTGCTCGTGGGTGGCTGGGCAACGGGGGTGCCGGGGGTGACGGCCGCGCAGTGGCTGCTGCCCTGTCTGGCGTTCACCTCTACGACCCTGGCGCTCGGCGGTGTTGTCGGGGTGACCCGTGCCGCCGTGGCGGTGGTCGGCGTATGGGCCGCCGTGGTTCTGGCACCGACCGTGGTCGCCGACCGTGCGACCTTCGCGCTGCAGGCGGGCGGGCTGGCTGTGTGGGGCCTGGTTCTCGCGGTCGGCGTCGGGGTCGTGGTCGTCCGCCGGGGCGCGTACTCCGTGCTGGGGGCCCACCGGTGACCGGCGAGAGATCGATGAGAAAGGCCATAAGGCCATGGGGGATTCCGTTGGAAAGGACCATCACATGATGCCCGCGGTGAGCGCGGCCGACATCGCGCCTACGCCCTACGCCTGGGAGATCCGGGCCACGGGGTTGAAGGTCAGGGTCGGTCGGAAACGGATGGCCGTCGACGGACTGGATCTGTCGTTGGGGACCGGTGTGCACGGGCTGCTCGGCCCCAACGGAGCCGGAAAGACCACCCTCATACGGGCGTTGGCCACCGTGCTGCGGCCCGCAGAGGGGACCTTGGAACTGCTCGGCGAGTCCGCGGGCGGGATGGGTGAGCACCGGGCGCTGCGGCGGCGGATCGGCTATCTGCCGCAGGAGTTCGGCTACTACAAGCGGTTCACCGTGCGTGAATTCGTCGAGTACATGGCCTGGTTGAAGGAAGTGCCCAAGGCGGAGATCCCCGGGGCGGTCCAACGGGCCGTGGAACGGGTGGGGTTGGCCGACCGGGCCGACGACCGGATGAAGGCGCTGTCCGGTGGCATGGTGCGCAGGGTCGGGATCGCGCAGGCCATCGTCAACGACCCGGCGATCCTGCTGCTCGACGAACCCACGGCCGGGCTGGATCCGGCCCAACGGCTGCGGTTCCGGGAGCTGTTGCAGGAGTTGGGCGCGGACACGTGTGTGGTCGTGTCGACCCATCTGGTCGAGGACGTCGCCGCCGCGTGCGGTGATGTGGTGCTGTTCGCCGAGGGGCGGCTGGTCTTCCAGGGCACCCCGGACGAGCTGGCCGCGACGGGTGGTCCCGAGCAGGTGGGCGACAGCCCGTTGGAGCGCGGCTACTCGGCGCTGCTGTCGGACCCCGAGCGGGAGAGGGGCTCCTGGTGAACGGCCGTGTCCCGCGCGTCGACGTCAACTTCCGTGTCCTGCGTACCGAGTTGAGACGTTCCGTCGCCCCCTGGGCCGGCGGCGTGATCCTGACGAGCGCGCTGGCGTTCCTGTACCTGGTGAACGGCAGCTGGTGGACCGGCACCACGGCGTGGACGGCCCAGTGGACGTCCCTGGCCCTGTGGTCCCGGAGCCTGCTGTTCTATCTGTGGCCGCTCGCCGTGGGGTTCGGGGCGTTGCAGGGTCTGCGCGACCACCGTTCGAGGATGGTCGAGCTGCTGACGAGCACACCGCGTCCGGCCCGGCACCGCGCGGCCGTACCGGCGGGCGCGACAGCGATCACACTGGCCTCGGCCTACGCCCTCCTCATCCTGGTCGGCGGGGTCCAGGTACTCGCCAACACCGCCTACACACACGCCGGTTGGCTCCCGATCTCCCTCGTGGGAGCGCTGTTCCTCGTAGCGGGGGCCCTGCTGGGCATGGGCGTCGGCCGGGCCCTGCCGTCCGCGCTCACCCCGCCCCTGCTGGCCATGAGCGCCTTCGCGTTCACCGCCCTCATGCACCTGTCGCTCGGCCGGACGGCGACGACCGACCCGGCGGGGGGATTCCCGATCACGCATCCGAACCGCGTCTCCCTCCTGTCACCCGAGGTCGACGAGGTCCACAGCGCCCTCGTCACGCTCTCCGCCTCCGTGCACATCGGCCAGACGATCTGGGTCCTGGGCATGGCCACGACCGGCTTCGCCCTCCTGATCGCCGCGACCCGGCGCACCCGACTGCTCGCCCTCACCCCGGTCCTGGCGGGCGCGGTCCTCGCCCTGCTCGTCCTCCCGTCCGACCCGAGCCGGATGTACGTCGTCGACAGGACCGCCGCGGAGCTGGTGTGCGACGGCCCGGTGTGCGTGACGAGGACCCACGAGGACCGGCTCGCCGAACTGGCCGGTCCCGGCAAGGAAGCGCTACGGCTGCTGCGTGGCGCGCTGGGTGGACGGGCACCGGTCTCGGCGCGGGAGAACACCGCCGTGCAGGCAGAGGGTTCCACGCCGAAGTGGTCCCGCACGACTGTGCTGTTCGACTTCGACGACGACCTCGTCACGGCGGCGAAGGGCAGGGACCAGCTGACCTGGTCCCTGCTCGCCAAGGGCCTGGTCCCGGGCTGCACCCCGACCGGCTGGAGCAGCTTCGGCGACGACCAGTACGCGCAGGCTGTCGCGCTGGGGTGGGTCCTCGGCGAGCTGAAGCCCCTGCCCGGCCTAACGGCCGGAATGCGCGAGGATGCCGACGCCAAGGCCCGCCCGGTGTGGAACAAGCTCATGGCGCTTCCGCGGGGTGAGCAGGTCTCGCGGATCAACGCGATGCGGGGCGCTGCGCTGGCTTGTACGGGGGATCCGTTCGAGGTGTTGTCGGGGCGGGGGGCTCGGTGAGGCGGGGCCGGAAGGCGGATGTCGGGAAGCCAGGTGCCGGGGGAGTGCATCCCGGTGAGCCAGGTGCCCAGGAAATGGATACCGGGAAGGCAACTGCCGGGGAGGTGCCTCCCGGTGGGACGGGTGCCCGGGACATGGGTGCCGGGGAGGTGGGTCTCGGGGAGATGGGTGCCGGGGAGGTGCCTCCCGGTGGGGCGGGTGCCCGGGACATGGATGCCCGGGAGGCAGGTCCCGGAGAGGTACGTCCCGGTGGGACGGGTGCCCGGGACATGGATGCCCGGGAGGCAGGTCCCGGAGAGGTACGTCCCGGTGGGACGGGTGCCCGGGACATGGATGCCCGGGAGGCAGGTCCCGGGGAGGTACGTCCCGGTGGGACGGGTGCCCGGGACATGGGTGCCGGGGAGGCACGTCCCGGGGAGATGAGCGCCCGGGACATGGGTGCCGAGGAGGCACGTCCCGGTGAGACGAGTGCCGAGGAGACAGGCGCCGAAGAGGTGCCTCCCAGCGGGACGCGCGCCCGGGACATGGATGCCCGGGAGACAGGTCCCGGAGAGATGAGCGCCCGGGACATGGGTGCCGAGGAGGCACGTCCCGGTGAGACGAGTGCCGAGGAGACAGGTGCCGGAGAGGTACGTCCCGGTAGGACGGGTGCCCGGGACACAGGTGCCGAGGAGGTGCGTCCGGTGAGGTGGGTTCCAGGGAGAAGCGGCCCGGTGGCGTGGGGGCCGGTGCCATGGGTGCCGAGGAGGTGGGTGCCCGTGCGTTGGCTGACGCTGTACGCCCGCTCGCGCCAAGTACCCGCGTCACTCGCCGCGTTGATGATCAGCGCGGCGGCGATGAGGACACTCACCGGCGGCAGCGGCCAAGAGCCCGGTGATCCACGGCTGCCCGTGCTCGTCCTCGCCACAGGCGTGATGGCGGCCTCGGTCGGGCTCAGCGGTCAGGACCTCGCGCTGGACCGGACCGCCGCGATCCGCTGGGTGCCGCGCAGAGCGGCGCATGTGCTGCTCGCCGGTGCGGTGGTCGCGGCGGTGCTGCTGGCCGTACAGATGACGGGCACGCCCGCGGGCAGCACCCAGTTCATGGCCGGCACCGAGTTCGTGGTGCGGAACAGCGCGGGCCTGACCGGGCTCGCCGCCCTGGGCGCGGCGCTCTCGGGCGGACAGTACGCGTGGACGCTGCCGTTCGCCTGGCTGTCGTTCACGTTCTTCGCCCCGGCCGCCACGAGTACGGCGATGCGGGTGGCGACCTGGATGCTGTTGCCGGCCGGAACGGTGGAAGGTACCTGGACTGCCCTGCTGCTCCTGGGAGTTGGCACCGCGGCGTACGCCTTCGCCGGACCGAGGCGGTAAGAGGCGGTGAGCGGTGGGTTTCCCGATGGTCATCCCGGCGTCGCGGACACGGCACCGGTGACCGAGAGAACGCTCCCGATCTTCGCGTCCTCGTAGAACCACTTCGCGTCGGCCGAGCCCAGACCGATCCAGCCGGCGCGGGTGTCGTCCTTCCCGGTGCTCTTCTCCTTGGAGGAGGAGGCGATGCCGACGTAGACCGGTTCGTCGTCGGTGTCGCGCAGTTCGACCGCGACCGACACCTCCGTGGTGTAGGCGACTCCGCCGGGCAGGTCGGTGACGGTGACCACCTTGGTCTCGTGCTTCCTGTAGACGGTCAACGGGCCTGCCAACGTTGAGCTGTCGGGGAGACCGGAGGTCATCGGCATGATCCGGCGCCCCACGATCAGGACCCGCTTGCCGACGACGACCGTGCCGGTGACGGGCCCGCGCGGTACGGGAGTTGTCACCTCGGGGGAGGTGACGCGGGGCGACGGGACAGGGTCGGCGTGGGTGGCGGCCGGGACTTGACGCTCGTCCCTCTCCCCCACGGAGTGCGTGAGACCCACGGTCAACGCGAAGGCGACCCCGGCGCAAGCCACCGCACCCGCGCCCAGCACACCCGCCGTCCGACGGCGCCCCCGACGCACCGCACGACGACGGACCGCGGCGCCGGAGAGCACCGGGAAGGCCTCATGGCGAGCCGCCAACTCACGCAGAGCGGCGGAGAGTTCGGAGTCGTCGGAGATTTCGGCGGCGGGGAGTCCGGCGGCGGGGACTCCGTCCTCGGAGAGTTCGTCAGACACGACCACTCTCCTTCCGAACCGACGCGCCCGCCTTGCCCGTGCTACCCGCGCTACCCGCGCTACCCGTGCCGCCCGCCCCATCAGCCCCGCCGGCTCCGTAGGCCCCATCGCCCTCGTCAACCACCAGATGCTTCGCCAACGCCGCCCGCCCCCGGTACAACCTGGCCTTGACCGTCCCCACAGGCGCCCCCGTGTCGGAGGCTATCTGCTCGACACTCACGTCACACAGATGGTGCAGGACGATCACCATCCGCTGCGCCTTGGGCAGTTGGCGCAGCGCGGCGACAAGTGCCGTGTGATCAGGGTCGGGTCCCGGCACCGACCCGGGCGGCGGAGTGCGGCGCACCAACTCCAGCCAGCGCCTGGCCCGGCGCCAACGGCTCACGGCCAGCCGCATGGCGACCGTACGGATCCACGCCTCGGGCGCCTCGTCCGCGAGAAAGTCCCCGCGCCGGTCCCAGGCCCGTACGAACGCCTCCTGAACCACGTCCTGTGCCTCCTCCCTGTCACCGGTGAACGCCGAGAGCTGGCCGGTCAGACGGGGAAACGTGGCCGCGTAGAAAGCGTCGAACTCGTCCTCGGTCATGACCTCACCGGAGTCTTGGAATTCCCGTGCAACCTGACCGCCCTCGCCGTGCGTACAGGTCCCGATGGCCGCGTCCTCACCACACGCCTCACAGGAAAGACGACAAACACGCGTCCCTGGATCCACTTCCCCCACAGCCGTACCGGAGGAACCCCGAAGTGCCGCACTCCCCCGACGACTTCACCGCGTACGCCCACGCGAGCCTGCCCCAGCTGGTCACCACCGCCCACCTGCTCACCGGCACCCCCGGCGACCGCCGCGAGGCGACCGAGCTGGTGCGGAGAACCCTGGTGAAGGCGTGCGCCCGGTGGCGCCGAATACCTCGGGCCGACGTGGACTTCTACGTACGACGGTTCCTGGTCAAGGAGTACCTGCGCGGAGCACGGGGGCGGTCGCACCGCCCGAAGGCCCAACGGGCCGTGCTCGTGCTGCTGCACTGGGAAGGCCTGCGCGAGGCGGAGATCGCCCAGTTGCTCGGCTGGTCCGCCGGTGCGGTCAAGAGCCGGGCCCGGCGTGGGCTGGCGCTGTGCGGAGGTGACGAGGAGCGGCTGCGCAGGGGCTTCGCGGAGGCCGCCGCCGGGGTCGTCCCGTCCGCCGTCCCGCTCGATGCCGTCGAACGACGCGGCCGAGCGCTACGACGGCGCCGTAGCGGAGCAGTCGCGGCCGCCTGCGCACTGCTGCTCGGGCCGGGGGTCGTGTTCGGCGCGGACCGGTTCATGGGCGGCGGCTCCACGGACGGGTCGGGCGGAGGCGCCACCGCCGTGGCGCAGAGCCCGATCAGGATCGTCGCGCCCGGCGAACGGGTGGACGCCGTACCGGGCGTACAGGTCTGGCTGACCAGCGACGGCAAGCACTGGTCGACGCCGGAAGCGCCGAACCAGTTCCTCGGCCTGACCGACACCGGTGCCGAGGACACCTACCGGAACAAGTACCAGGACAGGTACGAGCAGGAGACGTACAAGTACGGGAGCGGCACGAAGGTCGGCGTCGAGAGCGGGAAACCGACCGTCTCCGTACAACCCGACCCGCTGAACAACACCTCGTACTTCCTGTCGGGCCTGTACCGAGGCCTGTCCGCCGACCCGGCCCGCGTCGAGGTCACGGTCGACGGCCGAAGGATCACCGGTACGGTCCTCACGCTGGCGGGCAGCCCCGGCTGGGGCGTCTGGTACGCGCGCACACCGCTGACGCAGCGGGAGTTGAAGTCGAGTTCCGTCGACGGCGGCCCGACCGTCACGGTGTACGACGCGTCCGGCAAGGCCGTCGCACGGGGCGGGGCGGCCGAGTGAAGCACCGCATCCGCACCCGTGCCCGCGCCCAGCTGCGGCGCATCCCGCTCCGCCTGCGCCTCCGCCGCACCCGGGGCCGCCTGCTGCGCCGACTGCTCATCGCCGTCCTGCTCCTGATCACGGCGCTCTGCACGGCGGCGGTCGTCGCGTACCGCCTCACGGACATTCCCGAACCGCACCCGGAAACGGTCACGCAGAGCACGGTCTTCGTCGACGACAAGGGCTCCTACCTGGGCCGACGCGGACCGGTCGACCGCCAGGAGGTACCCCTGTCCCAGGTACCGCGCTACGTCCAGGACGCGGTGATCGCGGCCGAGAACCGCTCGTTCCGCACGGACGACGGCGTCTCGCCACGAGCCATCACCCGCGCGGTCCTGGCCTCCCTCACCGGCGGCGAACACCAGGGCGGTTCCACCATCACCCAGCAGTACGTGAAGAACGCCCTGCTGAGCCCGGAACAGTCCCTGTCCCGCAAGGCGCGCGAGGCCCTGATCGCGATCAAACTCGACCGCACCCGGTCCAAGGACGACATCCTCGCGGGCTACCTCAACACGGTCTACTTCGGCCGGGGTTCGGCCGGCATCCAGGCAGCCGCCCGCAACTACTTCGGCGTGGACACCCGAAACCTGACCGTCTCCCAGGGCGCCGCGCTCGCGGCGATCGTCAACATCCCGTCGTACTACGAGAAGGCGGGCTCCGACCCGAAGGTGACCGCGACCCTCAAGGCACGCTGGGCATGGGTACTCGACGCGATGGCGACAAGCGGCGCCATCACGCCGAAGCAACGCGCCGACGCCACCTTCCCGGCCTTCCGCTTCTACCCGCCGGGCACGACCGAGGGCCAACGCCAGTACATGATCGACGTGGCCGCACAGGAGGCCGCCGACCGACTCGGCATCACCGAGGACCAGTTGGCCCGCGGCGGCTACACCGTGCACACCACGTTCGACCTGGCGCTGCAGGACGCCACGACGGAGGCGGTGAAGAACCTCAAGACCGGCAAGACCGGCAAGGACGCCAAGGGCACGACCCTGCACACGGCGGTCGTGGCGATCAAACCCGGCGACGGAGCGGTCCGGCTCCTGTACGGCGGCTCGGACTACGCCCGCCAACCGTTCAACGACGCGGTCGGCGGCGCCGTGGAAGCGGGAACGGCCCTGGACCCCTTCGGCAAGGTCCTCCTCGGCGCCCCCCTGACCGACCTCCGGAAGACCGCCGCACCCACCCCGCTGAAGCTGGCCTCGGCCTACGCGACGGTGGCGGCGAACGGCGTGTACGCGACCCCGTACACGATCACGAAGATCACCCGGGACGGCCGCCGGATGTACACGGCGCACCCCAGCACACGACACCTGCTGGACGAGCGGGACGTGTTCACGGTGACCGCGCAGATGTCGAAGACATTCCAAGCGGCGGTCCCTTCGACCCCCATCCCTTCGACTCCCGTCCCCCGGAAGATCCCGACCCCCCAGATCTCCTTCACCGCCGGAGCGGGCGGCGGAATCACCCGCCGAACCATCTGGTCCACCACCCAGGACTCCCAACTGACCCTGACAGTCGCCCTCTTCGCCGACCGCCCGGGCAAGAAGAAGAACACGACCGTCCCCGCCCAGCTCCCCAACAACCCACCACCGACCGAGTCCGCGGAGGAGACGGCGGCCCAGATCTGGCAACTGGCCACGGCAGGGCGGTGATAGGCGGGAGCCTCTCCACCCTTGGATAGAGACCCTCCTCCTCCGCCGCGTCGACGATTCGTCGTCGGCCCGGCGGAATGCTTACGGACATGGACCTGGACATGGACATCGCTTCGCTCACCGTCGTACTCAGTGTGATCGTCGTCGTCTCGGCCTCGGTCCTCATCGCCTTCAATGAACCGCCGCTGTGGGTCTACGTGGTGAGCTGCGCGGGGTCGTTCCCGTTGAGCGGCGCCCTGTTGCGGCAGGCCGCCTTCGCGTCCGTCATCGAGGACGGTTCGGCCGCCGCGTGGGGGCTGCGGCTGACCGTCGCCTTCACCGTCGCCGTCGTACTGAGCTTCCTCTTCGGCAAGGACAGCCGCACGGGTGCCGGGAGCACCACCCGGCGGGCACGGCGGTTCGGCGTCCACTGATCCGTGCTCCCCATGGCCTTCTTACGAACCTGGGACGTCGACCCGGAGTGCGGCTTATGGCCGTTTCGTCCCTCCGCTTTCGGTCTAGCGTTGCGAATCGTCCGGCGACGAGCGTGAGAACCCCGCCGGCCCCAATTCCCCTTCTCCACAAGAGGAGTACGCACCCATGACCCTCGCCACCCGCACCGTCGCCACAGGCGCCGCCCTCGCCGCGGCCGCCCTCTTCGCCGCGCCCGCCGCCGTCGCCGCCGACGCGCACCACGGCCCCGCCTCCCTCGCTCGACACAGCGGCAGCGCAACCGTGTTCGTGCAGAGCGACAACACCGCCGCGAACACCGTCGTGGCCTACGCCCGTGCCGCCGACGGCACCCTCGCCCAGAAGGGCGTCCACCCCACCGGCGGCAAGGGCGGCATGCTGGCCGGCACCGTCGCGGACCACCTGGCCTCGCAGGGGTCGCTCGCCTACGACCGGCACCACCAGCTGCTCTACGCCGTGAACGCGGGCAGCGACACCGTGACCGTCTTCGCGGTGCGCGGAACGCACCTGCGGCGGGTGCAGGTGATCTCCAGCGGCGGGAGTTTCCCGGTCGGCGTCACGTTCCACGGGAACCGGGTCTACGTCGCCAACACGCTCGGCGGCGGTTCCGTACAGGGCTTCGTGCGGACCGGCGAACGGCTGGTGAAGGTTCCGTCCTGGCACCGCGACCTCGGTCTGGACAAGGCGGCTTCGGCCGTCGGGCAGATCTCCTTCACGCCGGACGGTTCGAAGCTCGTCGTCACCACCAAGGCCTCGGGGCAGAGCATCGACGTCTTCCCGGTCGGCGGGGTGCACGGTGGTCCGTCCGCGCGGCCCGTGGTGACCTCGACCCCCGGTGCCGTGCCGTTCGGGTTCGCCTTCGACTCCGCCGGGCGGATCCGGGTGACGGAGGCCGGGACGAACTCGGTGGGCACCTTCACGGTCGGGCGTGACGGCAGACTGACCGCGAAGGGGACGGTCCCGACGGGCCAGACCGCCACCTGCTGGGCGGTGACCGCCGGCGACGACCTCTATGTCTCGAACGCGGCCAGCGGCACCCTCTCCGGCTACCGGGTCGGCTCCGGCGGCGGGCTCACCGCACTCGGCAACACGGCCACCCACCCCGGCACGGTGGACGCGGCGGCCTCCTCGGACGGCCGGTACCTGTACGTCCAGACCGGCGCCCAGGGCACGGTGGACGAGTTCCGGGTCGGCCCGCAGGGGGCACTCACCGCGATCGGCTCGGTCGTCGTACCCGGCGCCGTCGGCGGCGAGGGCATCGCCGCGGGCTGACCGGCACCGGGGCCCCCGCACCGCGGCGGGCCCCGGACCCGTACCCGCTCTCCCCGTCCTTTCGTTGGCACCGCATCCAATCCAAGGTCCCGGCGGGAACGGATTACGCCCGGACATGTCCCGACCGCGGAGGCCCTCGGTGAAAGAAGCAGTGCAGATCGGCAGAAACCCGGCCGCAGGGCCCGACCTGGAGGAACTGGTCGGCCGGGTGGCCCTCGGGGACGAGGACGCCTTCGGGGGTGTCTACGACGCCGTGGCGGGGCCGGTGCTGGGTGTCGTGCGGGCGGTGCTGCGCAACCAGGCGCAGTCGGAGGAGGTGACGCAGGAGGTGCTGGTGGAGGTGTGGCGGACGGCTCCCCGTTACCGGCGCGACCGGGGCACCGCCGTCAACTGGATCCTCACCCTCGCGCACCGCCGGGCGGTGGACCGGGTGCGCTCGGTGGACGCCGCGGCGGCCCGCGACCACAAGGCCGCGCTGCTGGACCAGCTCCCCGAGTACGACGAGGTCGCCGAGCGCGTCGAGGCCCGGCTGGAACGCGAACAGGTACGACGCTGCCTGCGCACGCTGACCGAACTCCAGCGCCAGTCCGTCACGTTGGCGTACTACCGGGGCCTGACCTACCGCGAGGTGGCGGAGGCGCTGGCACTGCCGCTGGGCACCGTGAAAACCCGACTGCGCGACGGCCTCATCCGCCTCCGCGACTGCCTGGGGGTGACCGCGTGACGACCACCGCCCCCTGCCTGCCGACCAGCCCGAACGCCGCACCCACCCTGCCCGCCCGCCCGGAGACCAAGCGCACGACCACCACCGACCTGCACCAGCCGACCACCCCACCCGCGCCGCACACCCTGCCCGCCCGTCCGGAGACCGACCGCACGACCACCACCACCCCCCACCACCAGACCGGTCCGAACGCCGCACCCACGCCGACCGACCACCCGGGGGTGACCGCGTGACGACCGTCGATCTGCACCGGCTGACGGGTGCCTATGCCCTGCACGCGCTGCCGGACGAGGAGAGCACGGCTTTCGAACGACACCTCGGGGGGTGTGAACCCTGTGCGGAGGAGACCGCCGAGTTGAGCGCGGCCGCCGCCCGTCTGGGACTCGCCGTCGCCGTGACGCCGCCGACCGCGCTGCGCGAGCAGGTGCTGCGCCGGATCACCGCCGTCCGCCAGGAGACCCCCGGCAGGCATCCCCGGAACCGCACCGCACCGGCCGGCCCGCGGACCCGTACGCTCTCCCGCTGGGCGCTCGCCGCCTGTCTCGCGGGGGCCACGGCGCTCGGCGGTACGGCGGTCTGGCAGCACCAGCGGGCCGAGGACGCCCGCGACCGGGCGCGTCAGGCCGTGCAGGCGTCGGACGAGATCGCCGCCGTCCTGGCCGCACCGGACGCCAGGACCCGGGCCGCCGGACTGGCCGGGGGTGCCACCGGGACCGTCGTCGTCTCGCACGGTCGGGACCGGGCCGTGTTCGTCGTCTCCGGGATGACCCGGCCGCCGGGCGGCAAGGTCTACGAGCTGTGGTTCGACGACGCCGGGACCATGCGGTCGGCCGGTCTGATGAACCCCGCCCGCACCGACCAGGCCGTCCTGCTCCGGGGCACCGTCGACGACTCGTCCGGCATGGGCATCACCGTCGAACCGGCCGGCGGTTCCCCCCACCCCACCTCCGCCCCGCTCGCCCTGCTGACCTTCCCGACCTGAGCCGGGCCGGTCAGACGAGCCCCGTGACCGTCACGGTGACCCGGGGCGCGGACCGTGCCGGTGCCAGGGTGTCCAGGTGCCGTTCGACGGTGTCCCGGACACCGCGTGCCACGTCCACGGTCCTGGCCCGGCGCAGCGCGACGACGTGGATCTCGACCCGCCAGGGACCGTCACCGTCCGGCGGAGTCATCCGCACCCCGGCGGGCGCCGCTCCGGGCCGCGGCACCATCGACCGCAGCCGGTCGGTCAGCCCCGGCCGGAGAAAGGCGACCCCGGAGACGCCCTCGACGGCCGTGGCGACCTCCGCGGCCAGCGTCGCGTGCGCGGGCCGGCCGTACGGCGCGGAGTCCTCGAAGTGCTGCGCGGTCATGCCGTACCGCCTTCCTGATCGTCATCGTCATCGTCACCGTCGGCGTCGGACATCGGCGTGGACACGAGATCCGTCACACGGATGTCGACTGCCGTGACGCCCATGCCCAGTTCACGGTCCGCCGCCTCCCACACGCGTTCGCGGACCCGGGCGGCGAGCTCGGGCAGCGGGGCGTCGGCCGGGGCGTGGATGTCGAGGCGGACCTCGACCGCGCCGTCGGCACCGTCGCCGTCCCCGCCGTAGCGGAGCCGGCAGGAACCGGCCCGGACGCCCGGGACCGACTCGGCCGCCGCACGCAGTGCACGTGCCGCGACCGCCTCCATGATCCAGAGGTCCTCGGCGGGTTCACCGAGGGGCAGCGGGCGCCCCGGGCGCAGTTCGAGGCGTACGACGTCCATGATCCGCCGGGTCAGCGGCTCGGTGTCGTAGGCGGAGGCGGTGGTGTCCGTCTCCGCCTGGAGGCCGCGCACCACGGACTCCAGGTCGTCGAGTCCGCGCACGGCCTGGCGGCAGTGCGGGCAGGTACGGAGGTGCGGGTCGTCCGTGCCTCGCTCCCAGTCGTCCCAGGTCCGCGACAACAGCCGTCCGCAGGGCAGGAGTTCGTCGTCGGCCTGGGCGGGCGTGGTGTTCGGCTGGTCGGTGCGGTCGGTCATCGCCAGGCCCCCAGTGCTTGGGTCAGAGATCGGCGGGCGCGGAACACCCGGGCGCGGACGGCCTCCTGGCTGATGCCGACCGCGTCCGCGATGAACTCGTAGGAACGGCCGTCCAGTTCGCGCAGCACCCAGCACGCGCGCTGTTCGGCCGAGAGGAGGTCGAGGGCGGCGCGCAGTTCACGGACCGCGTCGCGGCCCTCCGCGATCCGGGCCGGGGAGGAGGTGTGTTCGGCGGCGGCCACGTCACCGGCCGCCTCCAGCGATGCCACCGGTCTGCGCGAACGCAGCACGTTCAGGCAGCGGTTGGTGACGATGCGGTACATCCAGGTGCCGAAGGCGGAGCGCCCCTGGAACTCCGGGAGCCGTCGCCAGGCGCTGAGGAACGCGTCCTGTACGGCGTCCTCGGCCTCCGCGCCGGTACCGAGCAGGCTCGTGGCGAGCCGGATCAGCGCGGGGGCGTGCCGGTGCACGAGCACGGCGAAGGCGTCCTCGTCCCCCTCCGCGGCCCGGACCGCCAGCAGGGCGTCATCGGTCTCGGCCCGGGTGTCCGGTGGTGCGTCGGGTGTGCGGGGCCCCGCCACTGGGCGGCTCCTCTCGTCCGGTCTGTCTGCGGGTTGGACACGGCCGCGCGGCGTCTGTGACGCGCGTGCGCCCGTTTCTTCTCCTTCCGGAGCCGAAGGGGCCGCGGATGGGTCGGAAAGGGAAATTCATCCGATCGGGCGGGCGACCAATCCTCACCCCATTCGGTGTCGGATTCCCCCCGTGACCGAGAACGAGAAGAAACCAGCCACCGCACTGCTGCTGCCGCTCGCCGCGCTCAGCGGCGTACTGGCGGGTCTCGCCGCGCTCGCGGTCGCCGAGGCCGTGGCGGGCGGGGTACGTCCGCAGGCCGGGCCGGTCGTCGCGGTCGGGGGCGCGGCGATCGACCGTACGCCCGCCGCCGTGAAGGACTGGGCGATCCGCCATTTCGGCACGAACGACAAACTCTTTCTCCAGCTGGGAATTCTCGCGGTACTCGCGCTTTTCGCGCTGGCCCTGGGAATTGTCGCGCTGCGATTCCGGCGTACGGGGGCGGCCGGTGTGCTGCTGTTCGGAGTCGTCGGCGCCCTCGCGGCGACCGGCCGCCCGGATTCCACCGGGATCACGGACGCGCTGCCCTCCGTGGCCGGCGCCGTCGTCGGGGCCGTGGTGCTGTACGTCCTGGTCGGCCGGCTCCGGCCCCGGGGCGCGGCCGACCAGGACGCCGTGGCGCCGCCCGGTGCGGGATGGGACCGGCGCGGGTTCGTGATCGCGGCGGGTGCCGCCGCCGTCGGATCCGCCGGTGCCGGGCTCCTCGGCCGTTCGCTGAGCGGCGCCGGCGGCCGGGACGCGGTCGCCTCCCGCCGGAACCTGGTCCTGCCGGCGCCGGCCTCCCGGGCCCGGGCCGTACCGAAGGGCGCCCGGCTGCGCGTCCCCGGCGTCAGCCCCTTCGTCACCCCCAACGGCGACTTCTACCGCGTCGACACCGCCCTCGTGGTGCCGAAGGTCGATGCCACGACCTGGCGGCTGCGCATCCACGGGCAGGGCGTACGACGCCCTCTCACCCTCACCTTCGACGACCTGCTGCGGCGCGAACTGGTCGAGCGCGACATCACGCTCACCTGTGTGTCGAACGAGGTCGGCGGCCCCTACGTCGGCAACGCGCGCTGGATCGGCGTACGACTGGCCGATCTGCTGGCCGAGTCGGGCGTGAAACCGCCCTCCGAGGGAGGCCCCGCCGACCAGTTGGTGGCGCGTTCCGTGGACGGCATGACGATCGGCAGCCCGGTCGAGGACGTGATGGACGGCCGTGACGCCCTCCTCGCCCTCGGCATGAACGGCGAACCGCTGCCCTTCGCGCACGGCTTCCCCGTCCGCATGGTCGTGCCCGGCCTGTACGGCTTCGTCTCGGCCTGCAAATGGATCAAGGACATCGAGCTCACCACCTTCGACGCCTACGACCCCTACTGGGTCAAGCGCGGCTGGGCCCGCCGGGCGCCGATCAAGACCGAGTCGCGGATCGACACCCCGAAGCCGTTCGCCCGGCCGAAAACGGGGACGGTGATGGTGGCCGGGGTCGCCTGGGCCCAGCACCGCGGCGTCGACAAGGTCGAGGTCCGCGTCGACGACGGCCCCTGGCAGGAGGCCCGGCTGGCCGCCGAGGACACCCGCGACACGTGGCGCCAGTGGTCCTTCCCCTGGCAGGCGACCAAGGGCGGCCACACCCTCACCGTCCGCGCCACCGACCGCACGGGCGTGGTGCAGACCGACAGACGGACCAAGACCATCCCCGACGGCGCGAGCGGATGGCACTCCGTGGTCGTGACCGTCGACTGACCTCACCGTCCACCCACCCTTTCCACCCCCGCGTACCGGCGCCCGTCGTCGTACCGATCGCAAGGAGTACCCGCATGAACACCCGTATCCGCCGTACCGCCGTCGTCCTCGCCGCCGCGGCCGTGCTGCCGGTGGCCCTGAGCGCCTGCTCCGACAGCGGCAGCGACTCCGCGAAGTCCGACGCCTCCACCAAGGCGTCCGCCACCGACAACAGCATGAGCGGTTCCGACGCCACCACGGCCGACCAGCCCTTCGGCACCGGCTGCGCGGCCGTCCCGAAGAGCGGTTCCGGTTCCTTCGACGGCATGGCGCAGGACCCGGTGGCCACCGCCGCGTCCAACAACCCGGCGCTGTCCACCCTGGTCGCCGCGGTGAAGAAGGCCGGGCTGGTCGACACCCTCAACAACGCCCAGGGCATCACGGTGTTCGCGCCGACCAACGACGCCTTCGCGAAGATCCCGAAGGCCACCCTGGACAAGGTCCTCGCCGACAAGGCCCAGCTGACGAAGATCCTCACGTACCACGTGGTCGGGCAGAAGCTCACGCCCACGAACCTGGAGAAGGGCTCCTTCGACACCCTGGAGAAGTCGAAGCTCACCACCTCCGGCTCCGGCGAGTCGTACACCGTCAACGACTCCGCGAAGGTCGTCTGCGGCAACGTCAAGACCGCCAACGCCAACGTCTACATCATCGACACGGTGCTGATGCCCACCAGCTGACGGTCGGCCGACGGCCCGAAGGATTTCCCGTGCCCGCCGCGTCACAGACGCGGCGGGCACGGGTCTGAAGAAGTGAGAGCACATCGGCAACCACGAACCGGCGAACGCGACAGAAGAAGCAGCGAAGAGAGGGCACACCATGACCACTCAGACAGCACCGCTAGCCACCGACGACCGGACCGGCACCGGCCGTACCGGCAAGGACCCGGCCACCACCGCCGTCTCCGGCGGAACCACCGGCGCCGACCAGCCCGCGGCCGACCGCGGTCGTACGTCGATCGCCGATGTCGTCGTGGTGAAGGTGGCGGGTATCGCCGCCCGGGAGATCCCCGGCGTCCACGACATGGGCGGCGGCCTCTCGCGGAGCATCGGTGCCGTGCGCGACCGCGTACCCGGCGGCCGGCCCAACGTGGGGCGCGGGGTCAAGGTCGAGGTGGGCGAGCGGCAGACGGCGATCGATCTGGACCTGGTCGTCGAGTACGGGGTGTCCGTGATGGACGTGGCCCAGGACGTGCGGGAGAACGTGATCTCCGCGGTGGAGCGCATCACCGGTCTTGAGGTCGTCGAGGTGAACGTCACCGTCAACGACGTCCATCTGCCCGACGACGACGAGCCCGCGCGCACCGGCGAGGCCCGGGTGGAGTAGGGCGGCCGGTCGAGGGCACGGGCAGGAGTGGTGGATCGGGTGACAGGTGGAGGTGGACGGGCATGAGCACAGCGTTCGTCGGGATGATCGCGGGCATGGCCCTGGCGTTCGCCGGCTGGTTCGGCGGCTTCGGCGCCTTCCTGCTCGTGGCCGCGCTCGGCGGCCTGGGCTGGGCGGTGGGCCGGTGGTTCGACCGCGGCGGCACCGTCCAGGACGTACGGGACGCGTTCGACCGGAGCCGTCGATGACCAGCGCCCCAGCCGAGGCCGTACCCGCAGCCGTCCCCGCACCCGCACCCGCCGCGCAACGGGGCACCACCACCGTCTCGGAGCGGGCGGTGCGCAGGATCGCCGAGCGGGCGACCGCCGAGGCGCTGCCCGGCCGTACGGCCAGGGCGGCGGCGACCGTACGGGGCGGAAGGGCCGAGGTGTCCCTCGGGGTGACGCTCCCCTATCCGGCCCCGCTGGCCGACGGCGCCCGGGACGTCCAGCGCCATGTGCTGGAACGTACGCGGGAGTTGACGGGTCTGGACGTGGCGACCGCGCGTGTCGGCGTCACCTCGCTCGCACCGCCGAGGTACTCCCGCGCTCCGGTGTTCCCGGCCGAGGAGACCAACTCCCCCGGCACACCCCGGCGTTGGTGGTCCGCGCGCCGGACCCCGGTCGCCCTGCTCACCTCGGTGGCCGCCCTGGCCTGCGGTGCGCTCGCCCTGGATCTGATCCAGGTGCACACCGCGCACCGGGCGGCGGCGGCCTGGCGGGTCTCGGCGGTGCACTGGCTGTCCGGGCACGGGCCCGGCGACCCGGCCGTCGTGATCGCGGGCGGGCTCACGGCCCTGCTCGGCGTCTGGATGATCGTGCTCGCCCTCACCCCGGGTCTGCGTCACCGGTCCACCGTCCGCACGGCGGACGGGCGCGTCGACGCCGCCGTGGACCGCTCGGCGATCGGGTCCCTGGTCCGTGACTCGGTGGGCGACGTGCCCGGCATCACGGCGGTACGGGTCCGGGTGCGCCGCCGGCGGATCACCGTACGGGCGCGACTCGCCTTCGGCGACCGGGCCGGGGCGCACACCGCGGTCACGGCAGCCGCCCGCGCCGCCGTATCCTCCTGTCGGCTGCGCCGCGCACCCCGGGTACGCGTCACCGTCACCCCGGAACCGGTGTGGCAACCACCCAAGACACCCCCCGTACCCACAACCACCCCTGCGGCCGAGGAAGTTGACCAGTGATGCGCACCGCCCGCACGGCCGTCAACCGAACCGCCCTCGGCACGGGCGGACTTGTCCTCCTCCTCGCCGGTGCCCTGCTCGCCGCCACGGACCGGACCGTCGCGCGCCGGTTGCCGGCCTGGTGGCCCGACTCCCGTACGAATAACGTGCTGTTGGAGCCGGGCCGGCTGGCGCAGCTGCGGAGCGAGGGCTGGTGGACGCCCACGGTCATGGCCGCGTCGATCGGGCTGACCCTGCTGTTCGCGTACTGGGCTCTCGGGCAGCTGCGTTCGGGGTCGGGGCGGCGGATGGCACTGCCCTCTCCCGGCTGCACGGTACGTCCGCAGGCGCTGGCCGAGGCGGTGACGGCGCGGGCGACGGCCGTCCCCGGTGTCGCCCGCACGCATGCCCGGGTGCTGCCCCGGCGCGGGCGCCGCCTGGAGCTGGAGCTGCGGGTCTGGCTGGACCCGGACACCTCCCCGGACGCCGTGCTGCCCGCCCTGCGCGCGGTGACGGCGGAGGCCGAGGGCGCGGCGGCCCCGTACACGACCCGCACCCGGCTCCGGCTGAGTACCGCCTCGCACCGGGCGCCCCATGTCCGCTGAGTCGTACGTCGGCCGGGTCCGCAGGATCGCCGGGTTCCGGCCGCCGGCGGCCTGGTGGCCGGCGCTGCGCCGCACCCCGGTGTCCCTGTGGAACGACGACATCTCGGACTACGCGGCGGCGCTGACGTACTACGCGATCCTCGCGGTACTTCCCGCCATGCTGGCCACGGTCATCGCGTTCGGCATGATCAGCCCGGACACGGCCGAGGAGTTCGTCACCCACGTCACGGCGTACGCCCCCGCCGACTCCGGTACGGAACTGCACGCGGCCCTGACCCACGTCCTGCGCACCGACCGGACGGCATGGCCCCTGCTGGTGGCGGGCAGCGTCAGCGCGCTGTGGTCGTCCACGAGCTACCTCGCGGTGTTCCGCCGGGCCCTGCACCGTATGCACGGCACCCAGGACCGGCGCTCGCCCTGGCGCAAGGCGCCCCGCATCGTGCTCACCGCGCTGGTGCTGCTGGGCCTGCTCCTCGTCGGTTCGCTCACGCTGCTGCTGACCGGCCCGCTCGCGGAGGCGGTCGGGCGGATGGCCGGCGTGGACGAGACCGCGGCCTGGGCCTGGGACCTGCTGCGCTGGCCGGTCCTGCTGTGTCTGGTCGCGCTCCTGGTCGTGGTCGTCTTCCACACCGGCCCGGTGGGCGCCCGCCGCCGTAGCCACAGCCTGCCCGGCGGCGTACTGGCCGCCGCCCTCTGGCTGATCGTCTCCGCCGGCTTCTCGACGTACGCCACGACGCTCGGCGCCTACAGCAGGCTCTACGGCTCGCTCTCGGGCAGTGTCGTCTTCCTGATCTGGCTGTGGCTGTCGAACCTCGCGCTGCTCAGCGGAGCCCAGTTCGCGGCGGAGCTGTCGAAGACCCGCGAGGCGTGACTAGGGCCGGACTTCGCCACGGCCGTCACCGAAGATACGCGCGGCGACAGGCGGCACGCCGACATCCTGCCAGGTGAGCGCCGTGCGAGACCGCCACGAACTGACACTCCATCAGTCCGACCGGCTTCCCAGAACGGCCCTGACCTGCAAAAACGCAGAAGTCCGGCTGTAGTACTAGCCCCAGGTGCGGGAGCACAGGACGAGGCGGTAGCCGTCCGGGTCGGCGACCGTGACTCCGTGCTCGTCCCAGTACGGGTTGTGCGCGGGGACCCGGGTGCCGCCGGTGGCCACCAGACGCTCGACCAGGGACTCGTCCACGGGCGTGCCCAGGTAGACCACGAAGAGGTCGTCCTCGGTCGGGGCCGGTTCCAGGGGATGCTCGGGGTCGTGGGTCAGCTCGAAGTGCCAGGACGCGCCGGGCGGTCCGACCATCACGAGATCGTGCTCACCCCGGACGCGCTCGGTGGTCCGCCACAGGACGTCGAGCCCGAGCCCGTCCACGTAGAAGCGTTCCGCCGCGGCGAGGTCCCGGGAGGGGCGGGCGACACGGATGTGCGTCGTGGAGTCGATCACGCCGGGCCCGCCCGAGCCGGGCGGCGTTGCCTCAGTCATGGACATGATCCTATGGTCCGGCCTGCCCGGTGGCGAAGGGTATTCCGGTCCGCGTCCGGTGCGACGGCTCGTCGGGAACACCGCTCAGAGCACCGGAATCTCCCCCACCCCGTAGCCCCCCGCGGGCAAGGGGTCCGGGACAGCCGCCGGGTCGAGCAGATGGGCGACCAGTGCGGCCGTCGTGTGATGCCAGAGGCCGTGGCGGCGGAGCATCCCGTGGTCGCCGTCGGCGATGAACGCCAGGCCCGCCCGCGTCGCCCCCGCCTCCCGTGCCCGGCGTACGCAGTCCGCCGTCTCTGTGGGCGAGGTGACGTGGTCGTCTTCGCCGTGCAGGGCGACGACGTGACGCCCCGCCGTCTGCTCGACGGGTTCCCCCCGCGGCCACCACGGGGCGAGGGCGACCACGCCCGTCACCAGCGGATGACCGGCGGCGCGCAGGGCGGCCCGGCCGCCCATGGAGTGGCCGAGCAGCACGGTCGGTACGGGGCCGGTGAGTTCGGCCAGGGCGTCCAGTGCGCGCAGGGTGTCGCGGGCCGCGTCCGCGCGGTCACCGTTCCAGCCGCGGAGGCGGTAACGGACCTGCGCCACCAGGACGTCCTGATACGGCAGTTCGGCGGTCACCGCGCGGACGACGGGCTTCATGCGCAGCGCGGCCAACTGCCAGGGCCGGGCGGCCCGTTCGCTCGTCTCCTGGCCGCCGTGCAGGACGAGGACGGCGGCCCGGGGGTGCGCCGGACGCCGGCGCACCGTCAACGGAGCCCGCTGATCGGCGTGTTGGGTGGTGTCGTGCTGTGGCTCGATGAGGTGCTCCTTGCTCACTCCGGCCTCGGCGGACGTGGGAGGAAACCGCTGGTGCGGGCACGGTACTCGGCGTACCCCGGCCGGTCGGCCATGTGCCGTTCCAGCAGCCGTTGGCCGCTGCCCCGGGTCAGCAACAGGCTCATCACCAGCGGCGATACGACGGACACGACGGCCGCCGCCGGGGAGTCGCAGGTGAGCAGGAACAGGCCCCACCACACGCAGAAGTCGCCGAAGTAGTTCGGGTGCCGGGTCCAGGACCACAGCCCCCGGTCCATGATCCGGCCCCGGTTCGCGGAGTCGGCGCGGAAACGGGCCAGTTGGGCGTCCCCGACCGCCTCGAACCCGATGCCGACCGCCCAAAGAGCCGTACCGGCCGCGTAGGTGAGTAGCGAAGGCCGGCCGGGCACGTACTGCGCGGCCTGCACGGGCAGGGACACCAGCCAGACGAGCCCGCCCTGGAGGAGGTAGACCATGCGCAGGGCGTACGCGTTCCGGTTGCCGGGCGCCTTGGCCAACATCCGCTCGTAGCGCGGGTCTTCGCCGTGCCCCCGGCCCCGGCGGGCGATGTGGACCGCCAGCCGCAGCCCCCAGGCCGCCGTCAGCGCCGTCACCAGCAGTCGTCGTACGGGATCGCCCTCACCGGCGGAGACGGCGAAGGTCACGGCGGCCACCGCCGTGAAGCCGAGGCCCCAGGCGATGTCGACGATCCGGTGCAGGCCCACCCGCACCGCTACGGCGAAGGTGGCGAGCATGACGGCGAGGGCCGCGGCGGCGGACCAGGCGAGGTTGAGCGCGAACGCGCCCCAGGGGAAGCCGTTCACGGCGTTGCCACACCCTCGGCGGAGTTCGGCTTGGTGAACAGGTACTGCTGGACGTCGAGGTAGCCGGAGCGGAAACCCGCCTCGGAGTAGCCGAGGTAGAAGGTCCACAGCCTGTGGAAGACCTCGTCGAAACCGAGCGCCGCCGCCTCTCCGGCCCGCTCGGTGAACCGTTCGCGCCACAGGCGCAGGGTCTCGGCGTAGTGCGCGCCGAAGGCGTCGCGGCGGGCGAGGCGCAGGCCGGTGTGGTCGCGGGCGGTCTCCTCGATCGCCTCGGTGGAGGGGATGAGGCCGCCGGGGAAGACGTACTTGTGGATCCAGGTGAAGGTGTCCTGGGAGGCGAGCATCCGGTCGTGCGGCATGGTGATGGCCTGGAGCGCCAACCGGCCGCCGGGCGCGAGCCGTTGGTCGATGGCGCGGAAGTACACCGGCCAGAACTCGGCGCCGACCGCCTCGATCATCTCCACGCTGACGACGGCGTCGTACGTCCCGGCCGCCTCGCGGTAGTCGCACAGTTCGACGGAGACGCGCTCGCCGAGACCGGCGGCGCGCACCCGTTCGACGGCCAGGTCCCGTTGTTCGCGGGAGAGGGTGAGGGAGGTGACGCGGGCGCCCCGGGCGGCGGCCCGCAGGGCGAGTTCGCCCCAGCCGGTGCCGATCTCCAGGAGCCGGGTGCCCTCGCCCACGTCGGCGAGGTCCAACAGCCGGTCGATCTTGCGGTGTTGGGCCGCCGCGAGGCGGTCGTGGCTCGCGGGGAAGCCCCGGAATACGGCTGAGGAGTAGGTGAGGGTGTCGTCGAGGAAGAGGGCGAAGAGGTCGTTGGACAGGTCGTAGTGACGGCTGATGTTGGCGCGGGAGCCGTCGGGTGTGTTGCGCTCGGCGTGCGGGTGGCGCGGCGCCCACAGCGCGCGCAGCCGTTGCAGCGGGTCCGGGATCAACTCGGCCGCGTGCCCGGCCAGTACGGTCAGGGCGGCCACCAGGTCGGGGGCGTCCCACTCACCGGCCATGTACGACTCGCCGAACCCGACCAGGCCGTGGGTGCCGATGCGGGCGTGGAACGCGGCTGGGTCGCGGACGTCGATCAGCGGGCCGCCCTTGCCGAGGTCCGGGGACCCCGCGAACCGGGCCCGTAGCGGCAGTTGGCCGAGGGCCCGTCGGACGAGGGCCGCGGTGATCGCGGTACGGACGCGGGAGGCGGGCGGTACGGCGGCGATGTCGGGCCAGTGGGCGGGGTCGACGGAGCTCGGACCCACGGGCCCGGTACGCCGGACGGCCCGGCTCGCGGCGCCGGCCTCGGCATCGGGCGCGTCGGTGGTGGTGATCCGGCGTTCTGCTGTCGTCATGTCGCTTTCTCCGGAGTGCGGGGTTCGGGGCGACGGGGCTGCACCGGCAGTCCCCGCAGGTAGAGCCGTATGCCGTGGAAGCGGATCGCGGCCGACACGGCGAGGGTGGACCAGGGGTGGCGCAGCGCCAGCCGCAGCAGCCGCGCGGCGCTCGCCGCGCGCCGGGTGCCCCGTACCGTCGCGGTGAAGGCACGGCCGCCCTCACGGTCCAGGTGGACGGTCAGGGAGAGCTGGGCGCCGGGCGGCGGCAGCCGCATGCGGTAGCCGCCGTCGACGGGGAAGAACGGCGAGACGTACAGCTTCTTCTCGGCGCGTGCGGTGCCGGAGGCGTCCGGGTGCAGCAGATAGCAGTGCCGGCCGCCGTAGGTGTTGTGCACCTCGGCGACGACACAGCGCGGCTGCGCGTCGGGGCCGTAACACCAGTACAGGGTCAGCGGGTTGAAGACGTAGCCGAACACCCGGGCGTGGGTGAGCATCACCACCCGGCCGCCGTCCAGGTGGACGCCGTGCTCGGCGAGGAAGGCGTCGAGACCGGCCCGGATCGAGGGCAGGTCGCCGCCGGTGAAGTGGTCGCGCGGGTCGAACCGGGCCAAGGGGCGCAGCACTCGCGGGATTTGGGGCGGGTGGTCGGGATCTATGAGCCACATGTACGTGCGGTGCCGCAGCGCGTACCGCCGCGGGGTGGTCCGCACGTGCGCGATGTCGCAGGAGTACAGCGCCGGAACGGCACTCACCGGCTCGGGTACGGCGTTCACCAGCGCACCCCCAGCGCGGCCGCGGCCTCGACACCCGACCGGCAGCCGTCCTCGTGGAAACCCCAGCCGTGGTAGGCGCCCGCGAACACGCAGACGTCACCGGCGAGTTCGGGCAGCCGCTGCTGCGCGGCCACCGACTCGGGGGTGTAGACGGGGTGTTCGTAGACCATGCGGGCCAGCACCCGCGTGGGGTCGACGCGGTCCTGGCCGCCGAGGGTGACCACGAACGTCTCGGTGGCGTCGAGGCGTTGGAGCCGGTTCATGTCGTAACTGACCTGCACCTGCCCCGAGTCGGCTGTGCAGGACGGCATCAGGTGGTTCCAGGAGGCGCGGGCACCCGGGGCGCGGGGCAGCAGCCGGGTGTCGGTGTGCAGGAGCGTGGTGTTGCGTGAGTACGGGAACGCGCCCAGCAACTCCCGTTCCAGCTCGGTCGGTTCGGCGAGCAGCTTGAGCGCCTGGTCCGGGTGGACGGCGATCACGACGGCGTCGTAGGACTCGGTGCTGCCGTCTTCGGCGGTGACGTCCGCGCGGTCGGCGTGACGCCGTACGGACCGCACGGGGGTGCTGGTCCGGATCTCGCCGATGTGCTTGGCGATCCGGTCGACGTAGGTGCCCGAACCGCCGGTGACCGTGCGCCACACCGGTGATCCGCTCACCGAGAGCATGCCGTGGTGTTCCAGGAAGCGGAACAGATAGGCGGCCGGGTAGCGCTGGGCGGTGACGGCGTCGCAGGACCACACGGCCGACACCATCGGCGTGACGAAGTGGGCGCGGAAATAGGCGGAGTAGCCCTCCCGGTCGAGGAACTCCCCCAGGGTGAGAGCCTCTTCACCGCCCCGGGCCAGCAACCGGCGGGCCGCGCGGTGGAAGAGGGGCACCTCGGCGAGCAGCCGCAGATAGCGGGGGCGCAGCAGGTTGCGGGGCTGGGCGAAGAGCCCGGCCGGGCCGCGCGCACCGGCGTACTCCAGCCCGCACCCCTCACAGCGCACGGACATGCTCATCTCCGACTCCTGCGTGGGGACGCCGAGTTCGTCGAAGAGCCGCAGCAGGCGTGGGTAGGTGCGCCGGTTGTGCACGATGAACCCGGAGTCGACGCGGTGCACCCGCCCGTCGTGCGCCGACGTCAGCTCATGGGTGTGCGCGTGCCCGCCGAGCCGGTCGTCGGCCTCGTACAGGGTGACGTGACCGGCGCCGCCCAGGATGTACGCGGCGGTCAGCCCCGCCACCCCGGACCCGATCACGGCGGTCCGGCGCCCGTCCCGCGCTGTCCGCTCCATCGCCATCTCCGTCACGTGTCCTCCCGTCGATCAGGGGTTCACGCGTAATCCGGATCAGGTCGGGCGGCGGATTGGCCGAATGGCGAAACAGCTGGTGGGGCTGCCAGGCCCGACCCGAAACCCCCAGGTCGGAGACCCGGGGGCGTGGTGTCGAGCGGGCGGGACGGCTCTAGCGCGTGGGGGTCGAGCCGTCGTAGACGTGGCCGGGTGTGGCGATCTGGGTGATCGCGCGGGCGAGCAGGGTGGACGGCTCCTGGCCCCCGGTGGTGATGTCGGTGTTGATCAGCACGACCAGGGTCGCCTTGAGGGCGGGGAGGTAGACGGTCACGGACTCGTAGCCCGGGATGGAGCCGTTGTGGCCGATCCAGCCGCCGGTCTCGAAGATGCCGAGGCCGTAGTCGAGGCCGGGGAATCCGGTCGGCAGCACCTTCAGCCGCTGCTTCTGGGTCTCGGGGCTGAGCAGTTCCCCGGTGGCGACGGTCTTCGCCCAGCTGCGCAGATCGTGCATGGTCGAGATCATCGCGCCGGCCGACCAGGCCCAGCTCGGGTTCCAGTCGGTGGAGTCGGCGACCGCGCCGGTCAGGGTCTGGTTGGTGTAGCCGTGCGCGTGCGGCTCGGGGAACTCACGGACGTTCGGGCCGTCGGGGAACAGCGTCTGGTCCAGGTGGGCCGGGCGCAGCACCCGCCGGTCGATGACGTCGGCGATGTGGTGCCCGGTGACCTTCTCGATCACCAGGCCGAGCAGGACGAGGTTGCTGTTGTTGTAGACGAACGCCTTGCCCGGCGCGGCGGTGTTGCGATGCTTGTAGCCGTACGCGAGCAGCTCACGCGGGGTGAACGTGCGGGTCGGGTCGCTCAGCAGGTCGTGCGCGAAGTCGGCGTCGGCGCTGTACGGGAACAGCCCGCTGCGCATCTCGGCCAGGTGGCGCAGGGTGATGTGGCGGCCGTTCGGCACGCCGTGGACGTAGCGCGAGATCGGGTCGTCCAGCCCGATCCGCCGCTCGTCGACGAGCTGGAGCAGCGCGGTGACCGTGAAGGTCTTGGTCTCACTGCCGATCCGCGAGGAGAAGTCGGTGCTCATCGGCTGCCGCGTGACCTTGTCGGCGACACCGGTCGCCCGGACGTAACACCCCTTGCCCGGCATCCACAGGCCGACGGCTACACCGGGGATGGCGGCGGTCCGGCGCACATCCGCGATGGCCTTGTCGAGGCGGGCGGTCAGGTCGCGGCCGAGGCCGTGCGACGGGCAGTCGTCGTGGTTGTGCCGATCGACACTCGTGAGGTGGACCGCGGTGGCGGCGGGAGTCGCGGCGGTGGCGGAAGCCGCCATCGTCGGGGTCAGTACGGACGCCACCAGCAGCACAGCTGCGAACAGGCGTCGGGACGGAGTGCGTCGCATGTGGGGGCGCTTCTTCCGGTTCGGGGCTGAGGGGTGCAACGCCACCATCCGGAGTCCGGCGGGAGGCCGTCCTGCGGTACGCGTCCCTGCGAGTCCACTCGATCGGACCGGTGTTCGGCCGCAACACCCGACCGACCCGACAGGCGTTCGACGACGGGCCAGCCGCGCGGTCAGGACCCCGAGCCACGGCCTGAGGGCGTCTATCGCCGCATGGGCCCTGCGGCTCGCCGTCACCTCGACCGTCACGGCCGTGTCGAGCTTCTTCGTCGGCGGGGACGGCCGCGCGGGCGCCGATGACGACCACCACTGACGAACCCGCGGCCTCTCGTCCGACGGCCTGAACCTCGTACCTGCTTGGTCATGCCCATGCTGTTAAGCTCGCTTCCCTTACGCGCATGGGGGAGCCGTCGGGGGCCGGGGGAAAATGCCAGGACGTTGCCGTACGTCCGCCATGCCTTCTTCTTTGCCCTCTGGAGGAATCGTGGCTCGACTCGGCCGGCGTCGGCACAGACAGAGACCCTCTTTCGGGGCGGGTCAGGCGCGCCTCGTCCCGCCACCGGCGCGTGTCGCGGCCGTCCTGGCGGCGGCACTGACGCTCAGCCTTCCCCTTGCAGCCCTGCCGTCCCCGGCCTTCGCCACCGTGGCCGGAGAGGTGGTGGTGGACGCCGCGCCCCGTGCCGTTCCCAGGGCCACGCAGATCCTCGACGCGGGGACCAGCGGCTTCCTCTGGGCCCAGGAGGGCGACGACCGGCTCCTGTGGACGGACTACGCCTCCGGCACCACCACCGCGCTGGAGCAACGGCTCGACGCCCCGCTCGCGTACGACATCGACACCGGCTACTTCACCCACGCCGCCTCCTTCAAGACCGGTTATTACGGGGACGGTTCGGACACCGTCGCCCTCTACTCGGCGGCGGACGGCCGGGTCGCCCTCCTCAAGGGCGCGGGCACCTCGGGCGGCACCGGCGTGGTGCCGCTTCCCGAGGGCGCCACCTACCAGGGCACCTTCGGTGACACGGTTCTCACCAGCACCGACGCCGCCGACGGCAACCCGAACGCCTATCAGTTGTGGCGCGTCCAGGACGGGGGCCAGGCCGCTCAGACCGCCGTCACCGGGCTGCCCGACAGCGCCGCCAACATCCAGGTCGAGGACGGCGACGCGCGATCCGTCATCCTCCGCTACGACACCGGCGCCGACGGGGACGGCTACAGCCACTGGGGCCTCGTCGACCTCTCCACCGGCGTCCTCAGCGCGCTGCCAGACCGCGTCGACGCCGACAACGGCTGGGAGGTGAGCGGCTTCCGGCTGAGCGCCGACTCGGTGGTGCGGGTGCGGAGCGGGCGCAGCAAGGCCGACGTGTACGACCGTGCCGACCTGTCCGCCGCACCGCGCACGTTCGACACCAGCTCCCTCAGCTACCAGGCCACGTACGGGATCGTCGGCGACAAGCTGCTCGGCGTGGAACCGGTGTCTCCCGGCGACAACCTGTACCGGGGCCAGCCCCTGTGGGCCCTGAGCTCCGACGGCACGGACACGTCCATGGCCAAGGTCATGGACCCGGCCGCCCACCAGATCGTCCAGGCTCCGGACGGTTCCGTCCTCGTGGCGGGGGCCGACACGTACGTCGAGCGGGGCGAGCTCGACTGGGGCGTGTACCGGATTGTCAAGGGCGCCGACGGCTCGGTCACCCGCAGCCGTGTGACCGCCGTGGCGCCGATGCCCGCGACGGTGAACGGACTCGCGCTCGGCAGCGGCGTCCTCACCACGGCCGGCAACAGCACGCTGTACGAGCCGTCCACGGTCGAGGGCGCGTATCGCAGCACCTGGCTCGCCACCGGCACCACCCCCGGCGTGGTCACGTCGAGTGTGGACGCCCTGGTCAACGGCCGGGACGGCAATGAGCTGCTGGCCGACGGCACCGGCCGGCACGGCCGCGTGGACTCCACCGAGTCCGGCCTGACCATGCTGTACGCCAACGGCGCCACCGGCTGGGGCCCCACCCTCGACACCGGCGACGACTCCCCGCAGTTGAAGGGTCTCTCCGGGCGGTACGCGATCGTCGACGGAGCATCCTCCGGTCAGCAGTACGTCGCCGAGTTCCCCGTGGACGGGACGGCGCCGAAGGTCCTCCAGAAGCGCGACCGGGTCGCCGCCGCCGTGTGGGGCGACACCCTGTGGAGCGGGACCGCCACCGGGAGCACGATCACCGCCACCGGGCTCCCGTCCGGCAGCGCGGGAGAGTCCTTCACCACCCGCAACGGCTGCACCCCGGCCGACCTCCAGGCCGTGGGCCGCTGGGTGTACTGGACCTGCGAGGACTTCGGAGGCGTCTCCCGAGGCGCGGGCGTCTACGACCGTACGACCAAGAAGACGTCGACCGCTCCCCAGGGCGGGGTCCTGCTCGGCGACGGCTACTTCGTCCAGCATCTCGCCGGCACCGGGGCGACCGGCGGGCTGACGCTCTTCGACCTGCACGGCGGACTGCCGTCGAGCGGCGCCTACACCGATCTGCCGAGCCGCAAGGTGGCCGACTGGACCGAGATCGGCAAGGACAAGGGCCGGATCGGCACCGACTGGACCGTGGACCGCTTCGGCGGCGGCGTCGCGTACACCGACACCGAGCAGCGCGTCCATGTCGTGCCGGCCGGTTTCGCGGCGTCCGCGCTGACCTCAATCGACTCCACGGTCACCGCCAACACCGCGAGCTGGTCCGGTACTTGGTGGCTGTCGAAGCCCGCCGCCGCATGGCAGGTGGCGGTCCGCGACACGGCCGGAACCACCGTGCGCACCTTGTCCGGCGCCGACGCCCGCGGGCTGCTGAAGGCCGCCTGGGACGGCAAGGACTCCGCAGGCCGCCTCGTCTCCAACGGCACCTACACCTGGACGCTCACCGCCCGGCCCGCCGACGGCAAGGGCGCCGCCCTCACCCGTTCCGGCAGCCTCACGGTGACGGCGGGAGCGGCGGCACCGCGCGATTACGCGGGCAACGACGGCGTCGGTGACCTCGTCACCCTCAGCTCCTCCGGCACCCTCACCGTCCAACGCGGCACCGGCAAAGGCACGTTGGGCAGCAAGGTGTCCGGTAACAGCTGGCCGACGAGCGCGAAGTCCGTGCCGTACGGCGATCTCGACGGCGACCGGTGCAACGACATCCTGGTCCGGCTGAGCAGCGGCGCGCTGCGTGCCTACCACCCCGCCTGCGGCAAGGCGCCGACGCCGACGACCCGGTACACCTCGCTCGGCACTTCCGGCTGGAACCAGTACGACGTGCTGACCTCGACCGGTGACGTGACCAAGGACGGCCGGCCGGACCTGATCGCGCGCAACACGGCGACCGGGACCGTCTACCTGTACAAGGGCACCAGCACCGGGACGTTGTCGGCGCGCGTGAAGCTGTACGCGGACTGGAAGACGTACAAGAAGGTCGTCGGCGCCGGCGACCTCAACGGTGACGGCATCGGCGACCTGCTCGTCCAGGACAAGGCGAACAACCTGTACCGCTACAACGGCACCGGCAAAGGGACGTTCGGCGCGCGGGTGAAGGTGTTCTCCGCCTGGGGCGGGTCGTACAACGCGGTCGTCGGGGTCGGCGACATCACCGGGGACGGGAAGGCCGATCTGGTCTCGCGCGACACCGGTGGCAACGTGTGGCGCAACAGTGGCAACGGCAAGGGGTCGTTCGGCGGCCGTACGAAGATCGCGTCGGGCTGGCAGGGGTACAAGTCCGTCGCGTGAGCCTTCTGGTTCCCTCGCGAAGGCCCGGGTCGTCGACCCGGGCCTTCCGCTGTCTCCCGTATCCGGCTCAGTACGCGCGGATCGCATCCGCGGGCGGTGTCCGCAACGCCTGCCGCGTAGGCAGTTCGATGGTCAGGAAAGCCGTCACCGTGACCGTCAGCGCAAGCCCCGGCAGCAGCCAGACCGGCCCCGCCGGCCAGGGGCGGCCGAGGAAACCCTGGCCCAGCAGCGCCAGCGGGATCGCGGAGAGCAGCAGAGCCGTGGTGAGCGCCGTGGCCGCCGTCATCGCGGCCTCGCGGCGCATCATCGCGCGGATCTGGCGCGGGGTCGTGCCGTTGAGCCGGAGGGCACCCAGCTCCACCCGGCGCTGGGCCGTGGCCGCGACCAGCTTGTTGGCGATGCTCAGCAGCAGGTAGACGAGGAGCACCACGATCGTCGCGAGGTTGATCCACACCTCGGGCGGAGCGTCCTTGAGGCCGCCCGTGGAAGGGGAGTCGGCCGGTCCGAGGGTCAGGCCGGGGCGGGCGGCGGCGAGGGCCGTGAGGTTCTGCCGCGCCTTCGCCGTGCCGTCCGTACGGATCAGGAGGGACTGGTCGAGCGCCGTGGTCGTGTGCCCGGCGGCCAGGTCGTGGGACAGCACCACCGTGCCGAAGCCGAGCCCCCGCCCGTACACGGCGACGACCTTGGCGTCGACGCGCGTACCGTCCCCGAGCACCAGATCCACCGTGTGCCCCACCCCCGCGGAACGCGTACGCGCCACATCACCGCTGACGGCGACCGTCGCGCCGGTGAGCCGGCTCAGACTGCCGTCCCGTACGTCGAGGTCGAGGACGCCCGCCGCGTCCGGCGTGAGGATCGTCGCGGCACCCGAGTCGACCGCCGGGTCCCCGAACTCCTTGTACTCCCACACCACCGTGGTCGTCCCGACGGGCGCGGCGGCCTTCACCCCGGACGTCTTCCGTACGGCGGCGAGCGTGTCCTCGGGCAGTCCCCCCAACCCCGCTGCACTCAGGCGTAGTTGGGCCAGAGTCCCGACGCTCGTGTCCTGCGCGGTCGCGGCCAGCACGGTGGTCTGGGTGAAGGTGTACGTCAGCACGAACACGACCGCCATGGCCAGCGTGGAGACGATCCCCGCGTTGCGCAGGGCGTACGCGCGCAGGTTGGCCATCGCCAGCCAGGTCGGCGCGGACGCCCCCGACCTCGTCATGCGCGCCGCCGCACCGCCGATGCCGCGCACCAGCGCCGGTCCCGTCATGGCCAGCCCGATCGCCCCGATGATGCCGGCGAGCGACGTGGCCGTGGCGCCGATGACCGTGCGGGAGAACAGCGGCAGGGCCGACATCACCGTCGCCACGACGATGACGGCCACGCCGACACGGGTCCGGATCCGCGACGGTTCGCGCGGCTCGCTCCGCGACTCGGCGACCGCCTCGGTGGCCGGCATCCGCGAGGTCCGCCACGCCGAGCAACGGGCCGACACCTGGACGGCGAGAAGCATCAGCACGATCGCCGCGAGCGCGGGCAACGGGCTGTAGGTCAGGGGGAGTTGGGACGGGATGACGCCCCGGTCCGCGAGCAGTCCGCGGAACTGTCCGGCCAGCAGATACCCGAGCCCCACCCCTGGTGCCACGGCAACGGCGGCCACGACGGTGGACTGCGCGGCGGCCAACCGCCGAATCTGCTTCGGAGTCGCTCCGACGGCCCGCATCAACGCCAGGTCCCGTCGCTGCCCACCGATCGCCACGGCCAGCGCACTCGCCATCACGAACCCGGTGATCAGCAGCACGATCCCGGACAGCGACCCGGCGAGCAGCACGAGCAGCGAGCGCGAGGCTCCGGCGCCGGGTGCGGCCGTGTCCCCCCGCTCGGCCCCGGTGACGGTCAGGAGCCCGGTGCCCTTCAGCTTCGTACGGACCTCGGCGGCGACCCGCGCCTCGGCACCGGGCGCGGTACGGAGGCCGACCAGGTCGACACGGCCGGACCGACCGGACAGACCTACGGCCGTCCTATCGGCGAAGTAGACGCCGACGTCCGGCGTGTTGACTACCGCCGATATCCGATAGTCGCTCGCGGGGCGGGAGTTGACGACGACCTGGACACGGTCGCCCGGCTCGACACCGGCCGCCGCGGCGCTGGCGCTGTCCACCGCGACCTCGTCCGAGGCGGTCGGCGCGCTGCCGGTGACCCGCGCCCCCGCCAGCAGCTTCGTCGAGGACCAACCGTGCCCCGACACCTGAGGATCTCCGGACGACGACGCCACGACCCGACCGTGCGCGTCGACGAGAGCGGCCGGGAAGCCGACGTCGCCGACGGACAGGGTCACCCCAGGCAACTCACCCAGTTCGCGGACCAGTTGGGCCGGGATCCTTCGGCGTTCCGGGAGCGCGAGCGGGAGGTCGCCGGGCGGGTGGAACTCCTGGTCGGCCGCGACCACGACGGACGCTCCGGCGAGGCGCCCGGCGGGCAGGTGGGAACGGAGGCCGGACTCGGCCAGGACACCGGTGGCGGTGACCAGCGCCGCGCCGCCAAGGACCGCGCAGGCCACGGCGATCAGCGCGCTGACACGGTGGCCGACCATCTGTATCGCGAGACGGAACATGGTTCAGACCCTCCCCAACTCGACCAGGCGGGCGGCCAGTTCATCGGCGGTCGGCGCCTTGAGGGCGTCGACCACGCGGCCGTCGGCCATCACCAGCACGTGGTGGGCGCGGGCGGCGGCGGCCGGGTCGTGGGTGACCATCACGACCGTCTGGTGCAGGTCGTTCACGAGGTCGCGGAGGAGGTCGAGAACCTCGTGGGCGCTGCGCAGATCGAGCGCGCCGGTGGGTTCGTCGGCGAACACGACCGCCGGGCGGGCCACCAACGCCCGCACGACGGCCGCACGTTGCTGTTGCCCGCCGGACAGCTCGGCCGGGCGGTGGCTCAGCCGGTCCGCCAGCCCGACGCGCTCCACCAGCGTGCGCAGCCAGTCGCGGTCGGCGGTGCGGCCCGCCAGCCGGAGCGGCAGCGTGATGTTGTCCTCGATGGAGAGGGAGGGGATCAGGTTGTACGCCTGGAACACGAACCCGACGCGCTCGCGCCGGAGTTGGGTGCGCCTGGTCTCGTTCAGCCCGGCGATCTCGTGACCGTCGATACGGACACTGCCCGAGGTCGGGGAGTCGAGCCCGGCGGCGCAGTGCATCAGCGTGCTCTTGCCGGAGCCGGAGGGGCCCATCACCGCGAGGAAGGTGCCGCGTTCCACGGTCAACGACACGTCGTCCAGGGCGCGTACGCCTCCGGGGTAGGCCTTGCTGACGCCCTCCAGGGCGATGGCGGCGGTGGTCGTGGCGGTGGCTGTGGTGTTCATCGCCGGCCCCGCAGGTTGCGTACGACGAGGGTGCCCGCGCACAGGACGGTGACCGCGCCGCACACCAGGTGCACCCAGGTGTCGGCACCGCCGAAGGAGACCGCCATGTTGGTGAGCGCGCTGGCCACGACCACGATCCAGAGCAGGGTGCGGGCGATGTCCCCGGGGCTGAGGCGGTCGGGTTCGGTGGTCGTCGACTCGGTCGTCGGGTGGGTCGTCGGCTGCGGCATGGGGGCTGCTCCCGTGGTGCTGAACGGTGCGTTCCGGGGGGTCCGGCTGTCGTCATCGACGCTATGGATCAGCACCCCTCGCGGCCGATCCCGCAGCCCGCCCGGTTCGGGGTACAGCAGGCTGTACTCCTCTCTTCCTCCACCACGAAGAACTCCCGCACGGCATAGGGTCCTTCGCATGACAGCGAGCACGAGCGAGGCGAGTGGTGGGGCGGATGATGGAGCGACCGCCCGGCGCGAGAGCTTCAAAGAGATCGCGCTACGGGCCCTGAGCACCGCGGGCCGGGCCGTCGCCCAGCTCGCCTCCGGCCTCAACACAGCCCTGCTCGCCGCCCTGTTGCTGCTCCGGCTGGCCCTCACCGCCGTGACGAGCGTGGTCGGGGTGGGGCTGCTGGCGGCCCCCGCGTCACTGCGCGCCCTGCACGCCCTGGCCGGTCGGGAACGTGCCCGGCTCGCCCGCTGGGGCCCCGAGGTCGTAGCCCCGCAGCCCCCGCCCACCCGGCTGCGGGCCGCCCTCGTAGACCCCACCACCCACCGCGAACTGCGGTGGCTGCTACGGCACTCCACCCTGGGACTGCTGCTCGGGCTGCTCGGTGTCCTGCTGCCGATCTCGGCCGTGCGGGACAGCGCGTTCCCGCTGTACTGGACGTTCATGCCGGAGAACACGACGGCCACGTCGCTCGGCATCGGCAACGCGCACACCTGGCCGGACGCCCTCGCCGTGGCGCTGCTGGGCGTGGGCTGGATCGCGATCATCCTGGGACTGACGCCCGGCATGGCCCGGCTCCAGTCTGGTCCTGGACGGCGGCTCCTCGCGGCCGGTCCCGACGTCGATCTCTCCCTGCGCGTGGCGGAGTTGACCGCGACCCGCGCCGCCGCCCTCGACGCCCACGCCACCGAACTCCGGCGTATCGAACGCTCGTTGCACGACGGCGCGCAGAACAGGCTCGTCTCCGTGGCCGTGTTGATCGGGGCCGCCCGCCGCATGGTGGCCCGGGACCCGGCCGGCGCCGACGAACTCCTCGAACGCGCCCAGTCCGCCGCCGAGATGGCGCTGGCCGAACTCCGCACGGTCGCGCGCGGCATCCTGCCGCCGGTACTGGCCGACCGGGGGCTCGCGGGCGCGCTCTCCGGCCTCGCGGCGGACTGCGCGGTGCCGTGCCGGATCGACGTGGACGTACCCGCACGCTGCGCGGCCTCCGTCGAGGCGACGGCCTACTTCGTCGTCGCCGAGGCCCTGACCAACATCGCCAAGCACAGCGGCGCCGCGCACGCCACGATCACGGCACGCGGCACCGGCGACCGCCTCGTCCTGCGCGTCGAGGACGACGGCCGGGGCGGTGCCGACGCCGAGGGCGGCTCGGGCCTCACCGGCATCCGCCGCCGTATCGCCGCACACGACGGCGACCTCACCCTGACCAGCCCGCCCGGGGGCCCGACCGTCCTGACCGCGGATCTCCCTTGTGGCCGGTGAGCTGGGGACCATGACGAGCAACGGGAGTCTGCGATGCGGAACTTGAGCTACTTGAGCCACCTGAGCTGTGGAGCGTGACCGCCATGCGGATCGTGATCGCCGAGGACGACGCGTTGCTGCGCGAGGGGCTCGCCCTGCTGCTGCGGGCGGAGGGGCTCGACGTGGTGGCCACGGCCGGCACCCCCGACGAGGCGCTGGACGCCATCGACGTCCACAAACCGGACGTCGCCATCCTCGACGTACGGATGCCGCCGACCCACACCGACGAGGGCATCGTCGCCGCGGTCGAGGCCCGGCGCCGACGCCCCGACCTGGCGGTGCTGGTGCTGTCCGCGTACGTGGAGCAGAGCTTCGCGACGGAGCTGCTCGGCGGCGGGGTGAGCGGGTTGGGCTATCTGCTCAAGGAACGGGTGGGCCGGGTCGAGGAGTTCCTCGCCGCGCTGCACCGCGTGGCGGCCGGCGGCACCGCGATCGACCCGGAGGTCGTCGCCCAGCTCTTCACCCGTTCCCGCCAGGACACCCGTCTCGACCGGCTCAGCCCCCGCGAACGGGACGTACTCGCCCTGATGGCAGAGGGGTTGGGCAACTCCGCCATCGCCGGGAAACTCGTCGTCACCGACGGCGCCGTCCACAAACACATCCGCAGCATCTTCGCCAAGCTCGACCTGTCCCCGACGGACCAGGTGGACCGCCGGGTGGCAGCCGTCCTGCGCTACTTGGAGGACCTACGACGGCTGGCGTAACACCCCGTCCGTGAGCGGGCGTTGGTACAGCAGGCTGTACGCCGGACCGGCCCGCGCGCTGGATCGATCACCGTGTGCCGTCTCCCTAGGTTGGTGAACACACCCGAACACACCGCGAGTCCGGTGTGCCGGACCACCAACTCCCCTGGAGACAGCCCATGTTGACGACACGTCACCTCACCGTCGTGGCCGCACTGGCCGCACTCGGCCTCGGCCTGGCGGCGCCCGCGGCAAGCGCGAAGGACAGCACCAGCGCGACGAAGTCCCGGCAGCGCACCACGCTCCAGCAGAGCGTGGACGCGATCCAGAGGACGGGCACCGTCGCCGTCGTAGCCCAGTCGACGGGTCCGGACGGGCGGCGTTCCGCCACCACCGGAGTCTCCGACACCGCCACGGGCCGGGCGGCCCGCGTGACCGACAGGTTCCGGATGGCGAGCAGCACCAAGGCCTTCGTGTCGACGGTGATGCTCCAACTGGTCGGCGAGGGACGGGTGTCGCTGGACGACACGGTCGAACACTGGCTGCCCGACACGGTGTCCGGGAACGGGAACGACGGAAACGCCATCACCGTAAGGCAGTTGCTGAACCACACCAGCGGCCTCTTCAACTACACCGCCGACTTCCCCGCGATCGCCACCGTGGCCGGCTTCGAGGCCGACCGGTACACCACCTGGACCCCGCAGCAGCTGGTGGGCATCGCCATGCGGCACGCCCCGGACTTCGCGCCCGGCACCGACTGGGAGTACTCCAACACGAACTACATCGTCGCCGGAATGATCATCCAGAAGGCCACCGGTCACACCTGGCAGCAGGAGGTCACCCGGCGCATCATCCGCCCGCTGGGCCTGCGCGACACCTCCGCCCCCGACACGTCGTCCCGCATCCCCGGCCAACACCTGCACGGTTACTCGGACTTCGGCGGATCCGGCCCGACCATCGACGTCACCGACCTCAACCCGACGGTCGCCGGTTCGGCCGGCGCGATGATCAGCACGACCAGCGACCTCACCCGCTTCTTCTCCGCCCTCCTGGGCGGCAGGCTGCTGCACCCGGCCCAACTGGCCGAGATGAAGACGACGGTACGAGCCACCTCCCTCGACCCCGTCTGGCCCGGCGCCCGCTACGGTCTGGGCCTGATGGAGATCCCCCTGACCTGCGGTGGCGTCTACTACAGCCACGCCGGCGACCTGATGGGCTACACCACCCGCGACGGCGTCAGCGCGGACGGCCGCCGGACCGTGGTCATGGAGGCGACGGGCGACGGCGCGTCCGACCTGTCCACGGAGATGGCGCAGAACGCGTTGATCGACAACGAACTCTGCGCGGACGCACGGAAGTAGCCGATCCCGCCCGGTGTGCTCAGCGCGGCAGGCGCCCGGCTTCGCCCCCTCACCCGCCCCGCGGAGCCAGTGCCCGACCCGGACCGAGGTGCCCCTGAGGATGAGAGTCACCGGTACCTCAGCACCGGTGAGCACGGCGAAGTGCCGCCTCGGGCCCAGAGATCCGGCCGGTCCGACTCATAGCTTCGAAGTCACCCGCCGGATGAACACCGGGAGAGCGCCCCCTGCGCGGGTTCCTCGTCGTGGTCGTGATCATCGCCACTCTGCTGACCCTGTCGACGCTCTTCCAGTACGTCCAGGCGGTGACCGGAGGCCCGGTCGCCCGGATCGACCAGGCGGGCGGCTACGCCCAACCGAGCCTGCCCGGCGAGACGTTCGCCGTCCGGCCGGGTTCGATCGCGCTGCGGCTCGACGGCGACGGGATCGACACGGCGGTGATCGCGCGGGACGAGGGCACGGGCGCGGTCGCGTTGCGCCTGCTCGACGCGGCGGGCCGGACCGTGCACCAGGGACGGCTCCTGTCAGAGGGGGACCGGCCGCTGGTCGGCCTGGCGCCCACGGTCAACGCCGGCACGCGGGCAGCCGTAGCGTCAGCCCTTCCGAGGTTCCGGCGTGGGAGCGCGGTGGCCAACTGGCCCAGCTGGACGCGGTGTTGGCGGACGGCGGACTCGCCCGGCGTGCGGCCTTCGACCGCTGTCGCGGCGGCGAGCACCGGCCGGTCGAGGTGGACGTGGTGGCGTCGGTCCTCGACCACGTCTGTTCCGTCGGACTGCCCATCGGGGTCGTGGTGTTCGCCCCGGCGGTCATGCAGGCGTGCGCCGGCCGGGTCCACGTCACCGATCGGACCGTAGGCGGGCGGGTGTTCGCGGCGCTCGCGGAGAGGTCGGTGGAGATCGACCTGGCGGCCGTCCGGGCGTGCCACGTCGTGCGTTCCGCGGCGGCCCACGGTCCGACCTCGGCGCTCGAACTCGACGACGAGGACGGGCGATGCGTCGCTGTCATCACGCAGTTCGGGATGGTCGGGGAGGACGTGCACGGGACCTGAGAGGATCTGGCGGCTTCGCTCCCCGACGCCTGGCACGATGACCTGACGCCCAGACCAGGAAGACGCCCAGTACTAGGAAACGGCATCGCCTCCCAGCTGCCACATTTCATAGTTCCCGCATTCCGCCGTGATCTCGGCCGCCGCCTGAGCCGCTGCGACGAAGTCATCGACCACCGGCGAGGTGCGCGACGCCGCCACCGCGAGGCACACCTGGTCGGGCGCCAGCTCCGGGATGGGCACGTAGACGACGTCCGGATGTGAGGAGAACACGGTCGCCGAACGGGCCAGGAACGAGATGCCCCGGCCGGCCGCGACATGCTCAAGCGTCTCGTCCACCCCGCGCACCAGGTACCCGGCGTTGGGGTGCGGGCGCCTGGTGGGCTGCGTGCTCGGGTCGGCATGCCAGACCAGCGGTTCGCCGGCCAGGTCGGCCTCGGTGACCTCCTCCTTGCCGGCCAACCGATGACCGGTGGGCAGCACCGCCACCCGCGGCTCGGTGTACAGCGGGGTGACGCGCAGCCCGGCCTCGTCGATGGGCAGCCGCACATAGGCGACGTCGATGCGGCCGTCGAGCAGCATCGGGGCCTGGTCGTCCCCTTCGATCCGCTGCACGTCCACGACCACGTCCGGGTGCCGGGCCTCGAAGGCCCGCGACGCCGGGATGACCGGGATGCCGGCCCGGAAACCGACCATCAGCCGTCGGCTGCCACGGGCGGCCACGGTCACCCGGCGGCGGACCGCGTGCGTGGAGGCGAGCAGCGGACCGGCGTCGGCCAGCAGTTGCCGGCCCGCGTCGGTCAGCGCTACGCCGTGGCGATCCCTGATGAACAGCGAGGCGCCGAGATCCTGCTCCAGCGCGCGGATCTGCCGGCTGAGCACCGGCTGCGCGATATGCAGCTCATCGGCGGCGCGGCCGAAGTGCAAACGGTCGGCCACGGCGACGAAGTAACGCAGTTTGCGCAGGTCCAGATCCAGTTCCATGGCGCCTCCCGGTCCGGTGATGCATTCAGGGTATCACCGCGACCAAAAGAGGTCTTGGACACCAACTCGGGCCAGTGGCAGCCTGAATAGGTACCTGATGGGGCCGAGCGAATTCGGCACAAGAATTCAGAGGCCGGCAAAGGCCCGCGTGTCGGTGTTCGTCGAGAGCCTGGGCCTCGTCGCCCACCGGGTCCACCACACCGACTTCTTCCTCGGCGTCAGCATCCTCGGCTGAGCGCACCCACAAGGAGCAGCAACATGCGTGTTTTCGTCACTGGCGGGACCGGCCATACCGGTTCGTACATCATCCCCGAGCTCATCGCCGCCGGACACGAGGTCACCGGCCTGGCCCGGTCGGACTCCGCCGCGGCGGCGGTGTCCGCGCTCGGCGCGAAGGTGCGTCGCGGCGACCTCCAGGATCTCGACGGGCTCAAGGAGGCAGCCGCGGACTCCGACGGCGTCATCCACGTCGCGCACCGGCAGGACCTGCTTCCCTCCGGCGGGCTCGACGCCGTGGCCGCCGCGGAGCTCCCGATCATGCTCGCGTACGGCGAGGCACTCGCGGGAACCGGAAAGCCGCTGGTAGCGGCGGGGAGCATAGGCTCGCCGGGAAACCTGGGCCGGCCGGTCACCGAAGACGACCCGGCCCTTCCCGGCGGCGATGAGTACAAGGGCACCCTGCGGGCTCGCAACGTCGTGGAAACCACCGTGGTCGGCCTCGCCGAGCAGGGAGTGCGGTCCTCGGTCGTGCGGATCGCCAACATCGCGCACAGTACGACCGATCGGGCCGGCTTCCTCCCCACGCTGATCGCGCTCGCGAAGGAGAAGGGTTTCGCCGGCTACCCCGGAGACGGCGCGAACCTGTGGAACGCCGTACACGCCCGCGATGTCGCCTCCTTGTTCCGCTTGGCGCTGGAGACGGGGCCGGCCGGCAAATACTGGCACGCGGTCGGGGACGGGGGCATCCCGTTCCGCGAGATCGCCGAGGCCATCGGCAGCCGTCTCGGCCTGCCCGTCGCAAGCGTTCCCGCGGACGTACTGATGGTGCCGGGATATTTCGGGTTCCTCGCGAACATAGTCACGCAGAATTACCCGGCGTCCCATCTCATCACCCGCCGGACCCTCGGCTGGGAACCCGCTCGGCCCGGCCTGCTCGCCGATTTGGACAACGGCCATTACTTCCCCGCCGGCTGACGGCCGGGCCCCGCATCGCGACGAGTCGGTAAATGACACGGACTCACCGTCCCGAACACTCGTCATTTCATTCGGATACCCAATTCAGATACCCAATTCGGATACCAGGAAGAGAGCACACCTCATGAGCAGCATCACCCTCATCGGTACGGGGAACATGGCCCGTACCATCGGCACGCTCGCGGTGGCGGGCGGCAACACCGTCGAGGTCATGGGACGCGACGGGTCCAAGGCCGACGACCTGGCCAGGGCGCTGGGCGGCGGCACGACGACGGGCACGTGGGGCGCCGTCCCGGCCGGGGACATCGTCATCACGGCCCTGTTGTACGACGGTGTCGTGCCGGTCGTCGCCGAGTACGGAGACGCTCTCGCGGGCAAGGTCATCGTCGACATCAGCAACCCCTTCAACGCCACGTTCGACGGACTGGCCCACAGCGAGGAGACCTCGGTCGCGCAGGAAGTCGCCAAGGTGGCCCCGGCCGGCGCCGCCGTGGTGAAGGGGTTCAACACCATCTTCCGCAGTGTTCTGGAGAAGGGCCGGCCCGACGTCTTCATCGCCGGCGACAGTGCGCAGGCCAAGGCGGACGTGGCCGCATTCGTCGAGAGTCTCGGGCTACGCCCGCTGGACGTCGGCGGCCTGGGAATGGCGCACTGGCTGGAAGGAATGGGCCTGGTCACGGTGGGCCTCGCCGGCAACGGGGTCGGCCACTGGGACTTCGCTCTCGGCGTCGCCGAATTCACCGGCTGAACCGGCTGAACCGGCTGAGCCCTCGGAGCCGAACAGTCGGCGTGCGGTCCTGCCCGAGGAGACCGAGGCGCCGCGCATGGCCGGAGGCTGGTGCCGGGCGGGAACGGCATGGCCATGCCGACACGGGTGGGCGAGGACAGGATGCCCCCGCCCACCTGTTCCGGATCAGCCGATCTTGTCGGTGAAGCCCGTCGACAGGACCGTGTGGTGGGTGACCTTGCCCTTGCTGGGCCCGGCGGTCCACGTGAAGGTGTACTCCAGGATCGCGCTGGTCTTCGGGTCGACGATCACCCGGCCGACGCTCTTGGCCTCCGCGAACTCAACTGCCGTACCAGCGCGCCCAGTAGAGTCCTTGACCTGGCCGACCAGCTTGACGCCCTTCAGCCCGGCCATCGCCTTGAAGACCCCGGCCCGCAGTTTCGGGCCCGCCGGAGATTCGGTGAGCAGGCTGGCCGCCTGGTCGAAGGGCGAGATGCTCTTGGGCCGCGGCGGAGACTGCAGCAGCGCGAGCAACTGCGACGGTTCGGTGGTGAGTTGGTCCAGGCTGTTCCAGTCGAGGTCCTTCGGCCCGAACTGCCAGTCGGGGTGCTGCCCCTTCTTGGCGGCCTTGCCGCCGCTGACGACGTACTCGTCCATGGACTGCGAGATGTACTCGTCGCCGACCGTCGTCCGCATCTTCCAGTACTTCCCCGAGGCGGCCGACTGGCTGGCGGCCACCGTGGAGATGTCGTCCAGGAAGACGGACGCGGTGTTCGCGCGGGCCTCGCTGTGCGCACCCGCCGAGGTCGCGCCGTGGTTCGCGTAGGTCACCACGCCGGTCGCGACCGCGGCTGTGGTCAGCAGCCCGATCAGAGCCCGGCGACGCCCGAACTGCCGCCCGAGCAGCCGCCGTTCCGGCATCGCGACGACAACGCCGGTGGCCCCCTCGGTGGTTACGGCCGCCCCTTCCGTCGCGACGGCCGCCTCGACCTCGGCCAGCACCCTGGCCAACGCCCGCTCGGACAGCGGCTCGACGTGACCCGCCGTGGCCAGTTCATCTGCACCGGGGAAGTCCAGCAGTGCGCCTCGCTCGTTCATACCGTCAGCCTCCGTGTCGTCGTACGTGGTCATGCGAGGTCTCCCGTCGCGGTCAGGTTCCGTCCCGCCGGGCGGGGCAGCGTGAGGCGGTCGCGCAGTCGGCCGCGGGCCCGGTGCAGCCGCGAACGGGCGGTGCCCGCCGGGATGCCCACGACAGCTGCGGCCTCGGTCGGGGTGAGCTGCTCCCAGCTGATCAGGAGCAGCAACTCCCGCTCATCGGCAGGGAGTTCGGCGAGTGCCCGGCGTAGCGCGGGGGCCATCGCGGCGGCGTCCAGCCGCTGGTCCACCACCTGCCAGGGGTCGGTGACATCCGGACCCGGCGCGGGCTCTGTCCGTCCCGCCCGCCGCAGGTGCTGGGCGAGCACGTTGTGGGCCACCCCGAACAGCCAGCCCCGCGCCGAACCGCGCGCCGGGTCGAACGTGCGCCGGGCGGCGAACGCCTGCAACCAGGTCTCGGCGAGCAGATCCTCCGACGCGGCGGGCATCCGCCGGGCGAAGTAGCCGTGCAGGGCGGAGGAATGAGACTTCACGAGGTGGGTGAAGGCCGCCGAGTCGCCGTGCGCCGACCGCGTCAACTGAGCCTCGCTGTCACCGTGTTGGGCATCGCGGCCGTAGCCGACCTGGTGGCCGTGCTCGGCGTCGGGGCCGTGTTCGGCGGTGGTGTCGCGCTGGGCGCTGTCGCGGCGGCGGTGACGGTGGAGAGCGCCACGTCGCCGGCCACCCGGTTCATCTGGTTGCTCCGGTTTCACCGAGTCTCCGTTTCCGACCGCCGGACGACGGTCTCACCCAGTACTTGTCATCGGACCCCAAGAGCGTTCGCACACCCCCGCCCAGCACTGGGCGAACACCTTGATGAGAGTGGACTTGCATAAAGAGAGTCGACCCCCTACCTTCATGAGAGTCAGCTCTCAGCAAGCGGGAACAAGCGACAAGGACCTCTCACCATGACCACCCCTGCCTCCACCCCCACCCCCGCCCGCACCGTCGCCCTCCCCGGCGGACTCACCGTCACCATCCAGGAGTTCGGGGAGAACACCGAGGGCACCGGCGTCCTGGTGCTCCACGGCGGCGCGGGCCCACGGACAGTCGCGGGCATCTCCTCCGCCCTCTCCGAGCACGTGTACGTCGTGACACCGACCCACCCCGGTTTCGACGGCACGCCCCGCCCGGAACGCTTCGACACGGTCGCCGACCTGGCCATCGCCTACCTGGACCTGCTCGACACGCTGGACCTCAAGGGCGTCATGGTGATCGGCAACTCGATCGGCGGCTGGATCGCGGCGGAAATGGCCCTCCGCGACAACCAGGGCCGCATCGGCGCGCTCACCCTGCTGAACGCGGTGGGCATCCACGCCCACATGGTCGAGAACCGCGTAGTCGACGTGCGCACCATGGCCCCCTCCGACATCAGCCAACTGTCCTTCGCCAAGGCCGAGTTCCGCCCCGACTTCGCCTCCTTCACCGACGGACAGCGAGCCGCCGCCGGCGCCAACCAGAAGACCCTCGCGATCTACGGCGGCGACCACCTCACCTACGACCCGAAACTCCGCGGCCGCCTGCACCGAGTCACGGTCCCGGTCCTGGTCGTCTGGGGCGAGGAGGACGGCATAGCCCCTCTCAAGTACGGCCGCGGCTACGCCGACGCCTTCCCCAACGGCCACTTCGCCCCGATCGCCGATGCGGCCCACTTCCCCCAGATCGAGGCGCTGGGGGCGACGCTGGGCGCGATCGGCAACTTCGTCAGCACGGTGGTGAAGCCGGGGGAGACGGACTGAGGTCGCTCCAGCCCCCACGTACGGCCAGGGCCCGGGTCATCGACCTGGGCCCTGTGGCTGCCGTAACTGGTGATGGGCCCCGAGCCGTGCCTCGCCCGCCGGGCAGGCTCCGAGGCGCCGTTCGCGGGTGCCGACCAGCCGGGGCGGGTCGCACTTGAGGGGAGCGGGTGCCCAACAGGCCGTAACTGAGGCCGGGTTGAGCGTGACTTCTTCGCGAGGAGGGACCGTGGTCGGCGTTGTGCCGGGTGCATGATGACCCAATGACGTCTTGGCTGAGCACCCGGAGCACATGGTTGCTCGTACTGATCTTGTGGGCGATCACCCTGACAGCCGCCCTGATCGGAATTGCGTTCGTCCGGGCTGTCCTTGAACACCCTCCTCTGAGACCCTTCGCCTCCAACCTCCCCATGACAGTAGGCGGCACTTTCCTCGTCGCCGTCGCCGGCGCCGCGGGGGTGCACCGTAGTCGACGGCAGCAGGACCGATGAGGTGGAGCCGGTCGCCGTAGGGCAGCCATCCCAACTGCGTTCGACCGCGCACGAATCGAGGGGATGGTGACGCTCCGCGCAGGCCGTCACCTCTCTCGGACGTGAGGTCTCCGTACCCTCGACCGATGGCAACGCCGACGCCGACACCCGTAGGGGCGGCCCGTCAGTCCGAGAGCGGTCGTGTGGTGAGGTCGCCTTGAGCGATGGCCATCGGGAACAACTGAGTGAACTCGTCAGCCAGTTGAGCCCCGGCATCCAGACGCTGGACTACCAACCCGCGTACGACGAATGGGAAAGCGTGTTGGCTACCGCGGATGCCTGGGCCGGCGACACCGTCAGTCGAGGAGGCTACGTTCGAGGCAGTGGACGAGGAACCGATCGCTACCGCCGCCGGCGAAGGTCAGCACCCGAACTCCCGCAGCCGATCGCGACTTCCCGAGCCGAGAGCCTCAGCAGGATGTCTGGTGGTCCTTCGCTTCTCCGGCGTTCAGTGCGTTGCTGATCTCTCGAAGGCGGCCCTCGGGCAGAGCGAAGGCGTTGCCGGGGTTCCGGTACGAGTGCCCGCCGTCATTGATCCAGACGCTGTCTGTCAGCGTCCAGTGAGCCGGAGCCCATTGGCCCTGGTTCTCAAGGAGCATCCCCGCTACGTCGGCGGGTTCCTCGATCCAGGTGAGCGTGCTGAGCGCGGTGGTGAGGGCAACAGCCGCGTCGTCGGGAAGCTGGGCGTCGCCGAGTGCGGGAAAGAGCAGCAGGAGCCGGGAGTTGGGGTCGCCGACACCCTTTGTCGACGGCTGGCGAGCGGCGCACAGCAACTCCGGCCAGGCCAGCCCGGGACCCATGAAGTGACCGTCGTCCACAGCGAGGGTTTCCGCTCTCGGCCAGGTCGGGTGATGGATCAGGTAGTCCACGCCCCGGTCTCCGTCGAAGTTGCGGTAGACGACGTGGATGGTGTGGCCGGATTGGAGAGCCACGCTGAACGTCGGCCACTCCCGCTCGGCGGAGAGCACCTGGTACAGCCGCGTTGCCGCGTCCCAGTCAGCTCCGAACGCGGCTCGTTGCGCGTCCTCGCCACGCAGACAACTGCCAAGGTGCACAGGCCAGAACAACGCATCGTCCAGGTGGGCACCACCCTCGACCAGAGGTCCGCCTTCATATCCAGGGATCTTCAACACGCGAGGATGGTGGCACGAAGGACTGACATCACCCAGGCGGGATGGGTGACCAGCCGCCCACGGCCCAGGTGAAACCCCTGCTCACCCATAACTCGGCCTCCCACTCACGCATTTGGCCGGCATGGGGAGGCCAGGTCCCCAAGGTTGGGCATACGACGTGCCAAGGACGGCCCCGCGTGATCAGCTTGGTGTGTGGAGACCATCATCGCCAGTGGCATAGCCGTCCTGGGGACTCTGCTCGGTTCGGGGATCACTCTGGCGTTCCAGCAGCGCACCACCGACAGGAGTCACCAGTTCGCGCGCCGCGAGAAGCTCCGGCAGGAACGGCTGGACGCCTACTCCGTCTACGCCGGTGCGCTGATCAACTACCGCCGTTGCCTGGTCCACCTCTGGTTCTGTGAGCACGAGCAACCACCGCCGGAGGATGCCGACACCGTACGCATCCGGGCCTACGACCTGCGCTCCAACGCCCAAGAGGCCCTGTTCCGGGTGCAGATGCTTACGGATGACGAGGAACTGGGCCGGGCCGCGGAGGACGTACTCGCCGACATCACGGTGCTGCCCAAGGCCGACAGCAGGGACGAGTTCGACGCTCTCAGGGTGCGAACTCGCGATGCCATCAGCCGACTTGTCAGCCGGGGCAAGCAACACCTGTGAGGGACCTACCCCCTGAGGTAAATCGTGCGCGGCCGGCGCTGACAGGTCACCGCTTGGTCATCGGCTAGGCCCGACCGTCGGTTGGGTCCCGGACGTGCTCTCCGGGCCGCCCCCGGACAGGTCGGGGATGCAACCATTCCCTACGGAGCTGGAACCCCCGGAAGCCGGCCGCGCGCTTGCGAACATAGCCGTAGGCACTGACAACGGACCCGCCCCTCGACGCGCAACGCCACAACGCCTGGGGCTAGGGCCATGCGGCTGTGCGTTGGCCAGCCGTACTACGGCACCTTCACCACCGTGAAGTCGTCGCAATACCCCTCCGCCGACCCGGAGTTCTCGCAGATGGGCGCGGGCTCTCGCCCGGGGCTCAACTCGGTTGAAGCGGACGGCAATCCGGGCCATGGCCTGGTCGAACATCTCCAGTCGGCGGGCCGGGTCTACGCAATGGTCCGCGACCGCCGCACGATCTTCGTTCGCCCCCACACCAACTGGTGATCACGCGATGGCCGCACCGGTTCGACGCCGGATCCGCAGCACGATCGCGAAGGCAACTGGAGAACTAGTCGGCGGTGACCCCCCAATAGCCGATCTCCGCGGGAATGCCGTCGCGGTGGAGCACTACGCAGTTCCCCTGGGCACGACCCGGGAAGTCCAACCGTCCGGAATCGAGAGCGGCTGCCCACTCCTCGAAGGTAGGCCGGCCGTGGGGAGCCCACGCACGCACCTCCCCATCGGTCAGCGGTCGCGCGAACGGGCCGTCGTCGGTGTCCTCAGCCTCGATCATGAGGGGGAAGTCGAGCACGGATCCCGTGCCGCCCGTGAATATGTACTCGTGCCAGTCCGGGCTGAGCCACAGCTCCTCGACGGACCGGCCCTCGAAGCCGTGGTTGTCCCGAACCAATTCGTCTTCCTGGGCCTGGCGGAACGCAGCCGCCAGATCGCGCTGATACGGGCCCGTGTGTCTCCAGTGGTTTCCGCCCATTCCCGACTACCCCCGTCCATCTCCATCCGGACTGCTTGATCAAGAGCGCAGCGTATGGGACGGCACTGACAGGGCGCCCCCACCCCGGCGAACGGACAGTCCCTCGCCGAACCGGCACCGGGGCTGATGGCCGCGTCCCGGGCCATGGGGCGGGTCGTCGACGGGGTCGAGCTCGTCAACTTTCCCGGTGAAGGGCCCATGCCCTACTACGGGTTGACCGATCCGGACGACATCGCCTGGCTGGCGCCGAAGATCACGCCGCATCCGTGGACATGCTTCGACCAGCCGCTGCGGCTCCACGACGAGGCGGGGGTACGGGCGCTTCCGCAGTCCCAGATCGTATGCACCTCGACGCTGCCGTACCGCGACCCGGCGGACCCTCAACCGGCGCGCGCCGCCGGGCGGTTGTGGGACATCGACACCGGTCCCGATCTGATGGTGAGCGAGCCGCAGGCCGTGGCCGAGCTGCTTGAGCGGGTGGTGGCGGTGGCGACTGCGACTGCGACTGCGACTGCGACTGCGACTGCGGCGGGATGACGGCCGGCCGACAACCGATTCACAGAATCGGCTGACCGTCAGTCACATTACCGAAACGTAACCTACCGACGGGTACCACGAGTAACTTACCCGCAGGTAAGTTCCAGGCGAACCATTCTCCGGACGGCCGCTCCACAGGAGGTTCGCCATGCCCGCACGCATGCCCGCACGCAAACGAAACTTGCTCGCCGCCGCGATCACCGCGGCCGCCTGCCTCACCGCCCAGGCCCTCGCCCTCACGACCGCCGGCCCCGCGACCGCCTCAACCAGCGCCTCGGACGAGGTCATCTCCCGAGGCGTCACCATCCCCGAGTTCTACAACCCGCCCAGCACCCTGCCCGCCGCCGACGGCACCCTCGTCCGCAGCGAGCCCCTCCCCCTCGCCCTGAGCCTGCCCGGCCTCGACGGCAGCACCCTGCCCGGCACCGCGACCCGGCTGATGTACAAGTCCACGGACTCGAACGGGCAGCCCGTCGCCGTCACCGGCGCGTACATCGAACCGTCCGCCGACTGGTCCGGCACCGGCCCGCGCCCCCTCGTCGCCGTCGCCCCCGGCACCCTGGGACAGGGCGACCAGTGCTCCGCGTCCATGGGGCTGGAGCATCCGCTGTCCCTCAACAGCCAGACGGTGTCGGTGGGTTACGAGGATCTGGCGATCTACCGGCTCCTCGCCAAGGGCGTCGCCGTCGTCGTCACCGACTACGTCGGGCTCGGCGCCACCGACCGGCTGCACACCTACGTCAACCGGATCGACGAGGCGCACGCGGTGCTGGACGCCGTACGCGCGGCCCGTTCGGTGACCGGCACCTCGGTCACCGCCGACTCGCCCGTCGGGCTCTACGGCTACAGCCAGGGCGGCGGAGCGACCGCAGCCGCCGCCGAACTCCAGTCCTCCTACGCCCCCGACGTCACCCTCGCCGGGACGTACGCCGGTGCCCCGCCCGCCGATCTGACCTCCGTCACCAAGGCCATCGACGGCAGCGAACTCGCGGGCGCGCTCGGCTGGTCGCTCAACGGGTTCCTGCAGTCCGACCCGGATCTGAAGCCACTCGCCGAGGCCCATCTCAACGATGCCGGGAAGGCCGCGCTCACCGATCTGTCGACCATGTGTGTCGGGGACGCGTTGCTCGGCTACGGCTATACCCGGAGCAGCAGTTGGACCACCGACGGGTCGTCCATCAGCGACATCATCGCCACAACTCCCGCGTTGAAGGAGTTCCTTGACGAGCAGCGCATCGGGACGCTGAAGCCGTCCGGACCCGTCCGGCTCGCGACCGGCGTCAGCGACAACCTCGTCCCGCACGCGCAGGCCCGCCAACTGGCCCTCGACTGGTGCGCGTTGGGCGGTGATGTCACCTACAAGGCCGTCGTCCTGCCCAGTGTCGGCAGCGCGCTCCTCAACCACTTCGCGCCCCTGCTCACCGACCAGGGCGCCGCGATCTCCTGGCTCACCGACCGCCTCGCGGGCAGGGCCACCACCTCCAACTGCTGGTCCATGCCCGTTCAGCCCTGAGACCGGGCTTCGCGTCGGCCAGGCCAACACCCTTGTCGTGCCCGCCTTCTGAGTCCCATGGGCCGAAGAGGACGAGGCCGCCCGCGACGGCGGCGGCCGTCACCAGCGACACCGCCGTGATCGCCACGGGGCGGCGTCGTGCGCGGCGCGGCAGCGAGAGGGTGAGGACGTCCCGGGTGCGGCGGGACGCCCGGCCCAGCCGGAGTGTCGAGGACTCCAGGTGCAGGGTGCGGCGGTCGTCCAGCCGTTCCTGGATGTGCGCGGGCGGTGGTGCGGCGCGGGTCAGCAGCTTCCGGGCGTGCGCGGCGTCGGGCCGGTCCCGGGGCTCCACCGCCAGCAACGCGGCCAGTGGATCGGTGAGTTGACCGGCCCGGCGGGTGGGCTCGCTGCGTCCCTCGACGGCCCGGGCCAGATAGGTCATGAGGTGCTCGGCCTCGCCGTACGGCGACTGCCCCTCGACCGCCGCGAACAGCGAGGCGCCCAGGGAGAACACGTCCGCCTTCTCGCCGGCGGGCTGCCCCTTCGCCAACTCCGGTGCCAGGTAGCGGGGTTTGCCGCGCACGATGCCGGTGGTGCTCTGCGTGGCGTCGTTGCCCAGGGCCCGGGAGATCCCGAAGTCGGTGAGTCGGACGACGCCTTCGTCCGTGACGAGGATGTTCTCCGGGGTCACATCGCCGTGCACCACGCCCGCGCGATGCGACTTCACCAGCGCGTCCGCGATCTGGCAGCCGATCGACCCGGCCTCCTCGGGCGCCAACGGGCCGCGCTCCAGCATGAGTTGGGCGAGGCTGTGGGAGGGGGCGTACTCCATGACGATCCAGCAGGTGGTGCCCTCGTCGATGTAGTCGAAGACGGCCACGATGTTCGGGTGGTGCAGCCGGCCCGCGTTGCGCGCCTCGCCCATGAGCCGTCGTGTGGCCCGATCGTCGTCCAGGCGGGCGCAACGGAGTGTACGGACCGGGCAGTTGGGGGTGATCGGATTCTGATCGAATTCACCGGACTTCGAAGGGGCCCACCCCGAACCACCACACGTTTCGGGGACAGGCGATCGATAGCGTGACTCTCCCTTCCGAGAATTGCATTTCCATTTGTTGACAGCGCCATGTCCAAACGCGCTACGCTCCCGGCGACTCGCACTCCCCCTACGGTTGCCGGAGTCCCCCCATGCCCGAACACACCTCCCCACGCCCCGCCCTCGGCCGCCGCGGCCTGCTCGGCGCGACCACCCTCGGCGCGGTCGCCCTGGCCGCCGGCGGACAGACCCGGGCCGCCGCCTCGACCCGGGCCGCCGTCACCGAACTCCGCGAACGGGCCGTCGTCGTCGGCACCGGTTTCGGCGGCGGCGTCACCGCGTTACGACTGGCCCAAGCCGGCGTCTCCACCCTGGTGTTGGAGCGCGGCAAGCGCTGGCCGACCGGCCCGAACGCGACCACGTTCTGCCGCTTCGCGAACATGGACAACCGCTCCGCCTGGCTCACCGACCACGCCATCGTCGGCGGCGGCACCCAGACCTGGACCCCCTACACGGGCGTGCTCGAAGCCGTCGTGGGCAACGGCATGACCGCCATGTGCGGGGCCGCGGTCGGCGGCGGATCGATCATGTACCACGGCATGACCCTGCAACCGACGAAGGCCGACTTCGCGACCTCCATCCCCCGGGCGGCGGGCCTCTACGACGATCTCAACCTCTGGGCCTACCCGACCGTCTCCCGGATGCTGGGCATCTCCACCATCCCCTACGACGTGCTCGCCTCCGACCCCTACAAGTCGTCCCGGCTCTTCCAGGACGTCGCACCGAGGGCGGGCCTGACCCCGTTCAAGGTGCCGCTGCCCATCGACTGGGCTTACGTCCGGGGCGAGTTGGAGGGTCTGTACGACCCGACGTACACCACCAGCGACATCGCCTTCGGCGTCGACAACGGCGGCAAGCACTCCATCGACGTCACCTACCTCGCGCAGGCGGAGTCGACCGGCCTCGTGCAGGTCGCGCCGTTGCACGTCGTCCGCGACCTCGCGATGGACGCGAACAAGAAGTGGGTGCTGTCCGTCGACCGCATCGACACCGCGGGCACCGTCCAGGAGCGGATCCGGATCACCGCGGACGCGGTCTTCCTCAACGCGGGCTCGCCCGGCACCACCCGTCTCCTGGTCAAGTCCCGTGCCAAGAACCTGATTCCGGACCTGCCCGACGCCATCGGCACCGGGTGGGGCAACAACGGCGACCGCATCTGGGCCTGGATCAACCCGACCGGCGACGCGGGCACCCAGCAGGGCGGCCCGGCCTGCGTCGGAGGCCGGGACCCGAGCAGCGCGATCCCGCTGACGGTCGTGCACGCAGGATCACCCGTACAGCAGACGGGAGTTACCGCCCTCACCGTGGTCGGCTTCGGCATCGTCGACGGCGCGGGCACCTGGGCCTACGACGCCGCCACCGACGACGCCGTCCTCACCTGGCCGACCGGCACGGACGCCGAGTTGCAGGCGCTGATCGCCGGCAAGATGCAGGACATCGCCACCGCGGGCGGCGGCCTCATGATCGACACCAACGCCCAGGCCCCGTCCACCTGGCACTCGTTGGGCGGCGTCCCGATGGGAGACGCCGTCGACCTCTACGGCCGTGTCCTCGGCCACAAGGGTCTCTACGTCCTCGACGGCGCCCGCATCCCGGGCTCCACCGGCGCCTGCAACCCGTCCATGACCATCGCCGCGCTCGCGGAACACAGCATGCGGACGATCGTGCGGCAGGACCTCGGGCGGGTCCTCTGACCTGAACTGGGCCCAGGTCACCGGGAGTTCCCGCAGCCCGTACACGATGGCGTCCTGGTTGTAGGTGAGTTGATCCGCGGGCACGGCGAGGCGCAGGGCGGGCAGGCGGCGCAGCAGGGTCGTGAGGATGATCTGGAGTTCCACGCGCGCCAGGGTCTGGCCCAGGCACTGGTGGATGCCGTAGCCGAAGGCGACATGGCGGCGGGCGTCGCGGGTGAGGTCGAAGTCGGCGCCGGACGCGAAGAGCCGCTCGTCGCGGTTGGCGGTGGACAGCATGCAGATCACGCCCTCGCCCGCCGGGATCGTCACCTCGCCCACCCGCACGGTCTCGGTGGCCGCCCGGCCGAGACCGAGGTGGATGATCGTGAGGTGGCGCAGCAGTTCTTCTACGGCACCGCGCACCAACTCCGGCTGCGCGCGCAGGAGTTCCGCCTGGCCGGGGCGACGCAGCAGGGTGAGCACGCTGACGGCCGTCATGTTCGCGGTGGACTCGTGCCCGGTGACCAGGAGCAGAAAGCCGAGCGAGGCCGTCTCCTGGTCGGTCAGGTCCTCGCGGGCGGCGAGCCGGCTGAGGATGTCGTCAGCGGGCTCCCGACGCTTGCGCTCCGCCAACTCCGCCAGATAGCCCGTGAGTTGAGTGTGGGCCCGCTCCGCCTCCGGGCGGGTGGTGCGGTTGTCGAGGAGAGTCCGGCTGAGCGACTGGAACAGGTCGTGGTCCTCGTACGGCACCCCCAGCATCAGGCAGATGACCAGCGACGGGACCGGCAGCGCGAAGTCCGCCACCAGGTCGGCCGAGGTGCGACCCTCGGTCATGCGGTCCACGGCCCGGTCGACGATGTCCTGGATGCCCGGGCGCAGTTCCTCGACCCGCTTGACCAGGAAGTCCTTGGTGACCATCCGGCGCAGCCGGGCGTGCTCGGGGTCGTCCATGCGGATGAAACTCGGCTTGGCGGTGGCCAGTTCACACTGCCCGGCGGACAGGAACGGGAACCCCGGTGTGCGCGCGTCGGCGCTGAACCGGGCGTCGGCCAGCACGGCCCGTACCTCGTCGTACCCGGTGACCAGCCAGCACGCGGTGCCGTCCGGCAGCGCGGCACGGGTGACGGCGGCCTCGCGGGCGGCGGCGGTGTAGGCGGGAGGCGGGGAGAAGGGGCAACCGCCGTAGGGCGCCGGGAGGTTGAGGGCGGGGACGGTGAGCGTCGTGGCGGTCACGGGTGGGCTGTCTCCTCGTGGTCGACGAGCGTGATGGCCCCGCTGGGGCACAGGTCGGCGGCGAAGCGCACCTCGTCGGCGTACCGCGCGTCCGGCTCCGGTACGAGCAGCGCGACCCGGCCGTCCGACTCGTCCTGCTCGAACACCTCGGGCGCCACGCCGACGCACTGACCCGCGCTGCAACAGCGGTCCCGTTCCAGGAGCACCGTGAGCGAGGGCCGCCGGTCGGAGGGAGTGCGGAGGGTGTTGAGCGTCGTACACATGGTGGCCGTCTGGCCGGCCAGGACCAGGAGTTCGACGAGTTGCTCGGGGTTGAGAACGCGGGCGAGCCGGTCCCAAAGTCCTTCGGGGATGGAGGAGTTGACGGCCAGCAGGTCCGCCGCCTCCAGAAGGGCCCGGTCCTCCGGCTGCCAGGGGTGGAAGGCCAGGTCGACCGCCGTCGCGTCGATCTCCACGTCCGTCAGTCCCGCGTCCTCGGCCCGTGTGCGGTGCCGACCCTGGACGTAGGGCGCGTCGAGACTGTGCGCGACCCGCAACACGATCAACTCGCGTCTGCGGTGGCCGAGGGTGCCCTCGTGGGTGAGGACCCGGGCGAGGGACAGCCAGGCGTGGGCGAGGACGGGATGGTGGGCAAGGGTACCGAACAGGTTCTCCCGGCCGGGACCGTCCTGCCGGGAGTCGGCGAGCAACGACCGTAGGACCGGGGGCCATTGGGCGGGTGGAAGGGGTGGAATGCGGGGGGTGTGGGGGGTGCGGGTCGGGGTCATGGTGCCTTCACGTTCGTACGGTCTCGGGGGCTGGCGAGTTGTCGTGGGAAGCCGGTGGCGGTCACCAGCGGCACACGACCAGCCCCGCACTCGCCCCGCTCGCGAAGCCGAACATGCCCACCAGGTCGCCGCGTTGGAGACGGCCGCTGTCCAGGGCGGCGGCGAGCTGGAGAGGGATGGTGTTGGTCGCCACGTTGCCGTGGGTGGGGAAGGTGGCCAGGACGCGGCCCGGGTCCACACCCACCCAGTCGCAGACGACCTTGGTGAACGGCACCGACGGCTGGTGCACACAGACCAGGTCGAGGTCGTCGCCCGCAACGCCCAACTCCCGCAGCGCGCCCCGTACTTTGCCCGGCAGCCCCTCGAACGACCCCACCAACTGAGCCGCGTCGATGCGGAGATGGCCGAGTGTGCGGTGCTGCGCGTACGGGTTGGGCAGGGTCGCCGCGCGCCAGCCCCAGGAGTTGGCGAAGAACCGGGAGCCGAGGATGCCGGGCCGGTCACCCGCCGCCACCAGCAGGGCCGAGCCCATGTCGCCGGTGCTGAGGCTGGGCAGCGCGGTCAACAGCTCGGCGGGGTCGTCCAGTTGCCAGCGGCTCTCCCGGGTGCTGACCTCCGCCGTGGTCACCAGCACCCGCCGGTACTGCCCGCTCCGGATGAACGCGTCGGCGACCTCCAGCGCGTTGAGGACTCCGTTGCAGGCGTTCTTCAGGTCGAACACCGGGCAGCCCAGGCCGAGTTTGTCGGCGACGACGTGGGCGGTGGCCGGCTCCTCCATGTCGGCGAGGATGCCGGCGTAGAGGAGCAGGTCGACGTCGCCCGGTTCGGTGCCGGTGTCCTCGAACAGGCGCCGGGCCGCGTGCGCGGCCAGGTCGGAGGGCTGCTCCAGGTCGTCGGCCACGGTGCGCTCGGCCAGCCCGTACATGCGCTGGAGCACCCCGCGCGCGAGGGGTACGGCGGGGCTGCCCGCCCGGAACCGGTCCTCCACGGCGGCCACGGTCTGGCGTCCCTCGGGGATGTGGACGGTGGCGTGAACGATGCTGCTGTGAACGGTCATGGGTCCCTCCTCGATGCGGTCCGGCTTCCCTCGGTCCGGCTTCCCTTCGGTCCGGCTTCCCTTCGGTCCGGCTTCTCTTCGGTCCGGCTCAGTCCTCGGCGGTGAGGAGCAGCACCACGTTGTGCCCGCCGAACCCGAAGGAGTGGCTGACGGCGGCCCGGACGCGCTGTTCGCGGGGCGTGCCCGTGACGCAGTCGAGGTCGAAGGGGAGGTTGTCCGGGGTGAGGTTGGCGATCGGCGGGACGGTGGACCGGTGCACGGTCAGGGCGGTGAGCGCCGCCTCGATCGCACCGGCCGCGCCGAGACTGTGACCCAGAACTCCCTTGGCGGCGGTGACACTTGGCCGATGCGGCAGCACCCGCGCGATCAACTCCGCCTCGGTCAGGTCGTTGAGCGGGGTCGAGGTCCCGTGCGCGTTGACGTGATCGACGTCCGCAGGCCCGAGCCCCGCCTCCGCGAGCGCCGACCGCAGCGCGGCCTCGGCGTGAACTCCCCCCGGGGCAGGGGCGGTCGGGTGATGTGCGTCGGAGGTCTGACCGGCGCCCGCGAGACGGGCGTACCGTCGCTGGCCACGGGCGCGGGCGTCCGCCTCCCGTTCCAGGACGAGGATCGCGGCGCCCTCGGAGATCACGAACCCGTCCCGGTCCGCCGCGAACGGCCGTGAGGCCAGGCCGGGTTCGTCGACCCGGGACGACAGCGCGCCCATCCGCTGGAAGCCGGACGTGATCACCGGGGTGACGGCCGCCTCCGTGCCGCCCGCCACCGCGATGTCGCACAGCCCGGTGAGCAGCAGCCCCCGCGCGACAGCCAGCGCGCTGGCCCCGGAAGCGCACGCGGTCTCGGTCGCCAGGGACGGACCATGGGCACCGAGGTCCAACGACACTTCCCCGGCAGCCATGTTGGGGATCAGCATGGGCACGAGCGCGGGCGACACCAGCTCGGGACCGCCCTGGTGATGGCGGACCGTCTGGTCCTCCAGATGCGCGGCCCCGGCCAGCCCGGAACCGATCACCACGGCGACCCGCGCCCCGTCCCACCCGGCCGGGTCGAGCCCGGCGTCGGCGACGGCCTCGCGCGCCGCGAGCACGGCGAGCTGACTGAACCGGCCCATGCGCCAGGCCTTGCCGCCGCCGATCCGGGCCTGCTCCGGGGTCATCAGCGGGATGCGGCAGGACAAGTCCACCGCGCAGCCCTTGAGTTCGGGGTCCGTGGCACCGGCGGACCGCCCGCCGAGGACCCCCTTCCAGGTCTCCTCGCGGCCGACCCCGGCCGGGGTGATGAGCCCCAGGCCGGTGACGGACACGGGCGCGGACGCAGCCTTCATCGCTCCCGCTTGGCGTTCAGCGCGGCGACGAGCTCACCCACGGTGCTGTGCTTGGCGGCCTCTTCCTCCGCGACCGGAACCCCGAGCTGCTCCTGGAGCGCCAGAGCGAGTTCGGCCAGCGCGAGCGAGTCGAGATCGAGGCTCTCCAGGGTGGCCTCCGGCCGGATGCTCTCGGCACTGACCTCGAACTTCTCGGTGAGTACGGCGGTCACGGCGGTCTGGGCGGGGGACATGGGGGTCCTTTCGACGGGGCGAGCGGGGGTACTTCGGGGTGAGGAGAGCTGGGGAGTGAGGGGAGCTACGAGAGGGCGGGGCTCAGGGGCGAGTGGAGTTCCGGAACCGAGGCATCCGACCTGTTTTTTGCAGGGCAGACGCCGATGGACGGGCACGTTCGGGGACGGGCGGGGTTGGGCTCAGGCAGGTGCGGGCTCAAGCGGGTTGGGTCTCAGCGAGGGCGGGTCTCAGGTGAGGTCGGTCTCAGGCACAGCTGATCTCAGGCGGGGTGGGTCTCACGCGAGGTGGGTCTCAAGCAGGGCGGGTCTCAAGCGATCTGGGTCCGCAGGGCCGGGTCGGCGGCAGCGGGTACGGCCGGGTCGGCGGCGGGTACGGCCGGGTCGGCGGCGGGTACGGCCGGGTCTGCGGCGGGTACGACCGGGTCTGCGGCGGGTACGGCCAGGTCGGCAACGGGTACGGCCAGGTCGGCGACGGGTGCGGCCGGATTGGCAGCGGATGCGGCCGGATTGGCAGCGGGTACGGCCGGGTCGGCAGCGGCTACGGCCGGGTCAGCGGCGGCTACGGCCGGATTGGCAGCGGCTACGGCCAGGTCGGCAACGGGTACGGCCGGATCGGCAGCGGCTACGGCCAGGTCAGCGGCGGCTACGGCCGGATCGGCAGCGGCTACGGCCAGGTCGGCAACGGGTACGGCCGGATCGGCAGCGGCTACGGCCAGGTCGGCAACGGGTACGGCCGGATCGGCAGCGGCTACGGCCAGGTCGGCAACGGGTACGGCCGGATCGGCAGCGGCTACGGCCGGATCGGCAACGGGTACGGCCGGATTGGCAGCGGCTACGGCCAGGTCGGCGACGGGTACGGCCCCGGCATTCGCGTCGGTCGTGTCGATGTGCGGCACGGTCGGTAGCTCCGGCCACATCAGGGACGCCGAGCCCCAGGTGAGTCCGGCGCCGAACGCGGTCAGCAACACCCTTTCGCCCGCGCGGAGTTCACCCCGCGCGGCGGCGTCGGCCAGGGCCAACGGGATGGACGCGGCGCCGGTGTTGCCGACGCGCGCGATGTTGGTGACGTGCCGTTCGCCGGGTACCGGGATGCGGTCGCCGACGGCGGACAGGATGCGGGCGTTCGCCTGATGGGCGCAGAACCGGTCCACATCCTCGACCGCCCAGCCCGCGCGCTTGAGCACGGCATGGGCGGACTGGGTCATACGGGTCACCGCATGCTGGAACACCTCCCGCCCCCGCATACGGAAGTAACGGTCGCCCGGGCCGAATTCACCGGGCCGGGCACGCTCCCGCGCGCCACCGCCGGGCACCTGGATCAGCTCCTCGCCCGAACCGTCGCCGCCGAGGTCCAGCGCCAGCACGGCACCCGGCTCGTCGCGCTCACCGCGCCGTAGGACCACCGCCCCCGCGCCGTCGCCGAACACGATTCCGGCGGAACGATCCTGCGGGTCCAGCAGCGTCGAGTACACCTCGGCCGCGACCAGCAGGACCCGGTCGGCACACCCCGAGGTCAGGGCGCCGACGGCGGCGGCGAGGCCGTAGACGAAACCGCTGCACGCGGCGGAGACGTCCCACGCGGCGATCTCGCCGAGGCCGAGGCGGGTGACCAGTCGGGGTGCCATGGCGGGCATCGGCCGGTCGGGGGTGGAGGTGGCGACGATCACGGCGTCGACCAGGGGTCCGCCGGCGACCGCGAGCGCGCGGCCGGCCGCCTCCAGCGCGAGGTCGCCGGTGGTCACGCCCGGTGCCGCGCGGCGGCGTTCGCCGATGCCGGTGCGTCGGCGGACCCAGGCGTCGTCGACGTCCCACGCGGCGGGCAGGGCGTGGTTCGGCACCGCGTCCGGGGGGACGAAACCGGCGATGCCCTCAAGGACGGCCGTCTGCGGCGTTCTCAAGAGCGGGGCTGCGCTGGGCAGTCGGAAGGTCACACACGCCTCGATGGGGAAGTGATCTTGGACGAGCGCCATGACTGTAGATCGGATCAAGATCGGGGCGGGGCCGTGACGCGATTCGAACACGTGACCAGTTTCGGCCCGATTTCCGCAAAAGCGCAGCTCAGCGAGCGAAGTGAGGAAACGTTACGTCTGTTATGTGGCTCGCAGATCACCCGAAAGAGGGCGGTTGGAGGCGGCCGTTCGACGCACAACCGCCCCCGGGGTCCTGTCAGTTCGTGAAGTCGAGCGTCAAGTGCCCCGGCGCCAGCGCGCTGAGGAAGCCGCGCGCGTCCGCGAGGGCACCGGCGGTGACCACCCCGGACGGCCGGTGCGGGTCGGCGAGCACGCGGCGGGTCGCCTCCACGACGAGGGGTGCGGTGACCGCGTAGATGTCCTGGCCGGAGGCGACGGCACGGCGGGTCTCCCCGTCGCGCGTCGCCACGACCTCGACGAGGAAGGTCTGCGCGGAACGGCCGGAGTCGTCCACGGCGACGGGCCCGGACGTGTCGGCGGAGCGCAGGTCCTCCACGGCGGACACCGTCATGCAGGTGTCAATGTCCGGTACGGAGAGGTGAGTTGGGATGGTCGCACTGTCGGCCATCGTGAACTCGCCGACCACGGGCCGGGTTCCGATGGGGTCCGGGAACGTCCACTCGGCGCGGGGTGCGTCACCGGCCCGGGTCTGGAGACGACCGTCCGCGTAGAGGATGCGGCCGCCGGAGCGACGGCCCGACGACACCTGGCCCGTGACGCGCGTGCCGTCGGTGGGGCGCCAGTCGCTGAGGGCATAGGCGATGCTGATCCTGTCCGCGTGTCCGTGTCCGTGTCCGTGCCCGTGCCCGTGCCCATGCCCATGCCCGTCTACGTCTACGTCTACGTCTACGTCTACGGTCTTCCAGTCGCCGATCGCCGCCGTCGCGAGGAGGTCGCCGAGACCGCCGTAGAACGCCACCGCCGGGACGACCAGGCCACCGGCCTCGCGAGCACGGTCGCCGTAGGCGGCGATCGTGTCGAGCACCACCTCCGTCTCGGCCGTGACATCGAGATACGGCACTCCCGCGCGCAGTGCCGCGTCGATCACCGGGGCCGCCGTCGAGGCGAACGGGCCCGCGCAGTTGATCACCGCTGCCGCACCGGCGAGGGCGCGGTCGAGGGAGGCGGGGTCGTCGACCGTGGCCGGGCGGGTCTCCAGGTCCGGGTACGACTCCCCCAGCGCGGCGAGTCGTCGAGGGTCGCGCCCGGACAGGATCGGGACGAGACCACGACGCCGGAGTTCCGCGACGACGAAGCGGCCGGTGTGGCCGTAGGCGCCAATGACTGTGACGTGGAAGGGAGTTGCGGGGGTGGTGCTCGGCTGGGTGCGGTGATCCGTGGGCATGGATCAAGGGTGGCGGTCGGGCGCTCCGCGCTCCAGTGGCTGGAATGACGATGCCCGTACAGTTTCGGACATGGGTACAGACGACAAGCCGGCCGGTCACAGGGTGGCCCTGGCCGTCGCGGACGGCACCCCGCTCTTCGAACTGGCCTCCGCCTACGAGGTGTTCGGCGTGGACCGGGATATCGCCGAGCCCTGGTACGAGCTGACCGTGTGCGGTCCGGCCGCAGCCGGGGTCGGGGGCTGGCTGCGGGCGGACACCCGCCACGGCCTCGACGCGCTCGCCACCGCCGACACGGTCATCGTCCCGGCCTGCCACGACGTGGACGAGGAGCCAACACCCGCACTGGTAGAGGCAGTCAGGAATGCCCACGAGGCCGGCGCCCGGATCGTCTCGCTCTGCACGGGTGCCTTCGTGCTGGCCGCCGCCGGACTGCTGGACGGGCGCCGCGCCACCACCCACTGGGCCCACACCGACGTCCTGGCCGCCCGCCATCCCGAGGTCCAGGTCGAACCCGACGTGCTCTACGTCGACGAGGGCACCGTGCTCACCTCGGCGGGCAAGTCGGCGGCGATGGACCTGTGCCTGCACGTCGTACGCACCGACCATGGCGCTGCGGTGGCGAACACGCTCGCCCGCACACTGGTCGTACCGCCCCACCGGCTGGGCGGGCAGGCCCAGTTCATCCCGGCACCGGTGTCGCACGGCACGCACCACGGCACGGAACACGCCCTCACGGAACTGCTGTCCTGGGCGACGGCCCGCCTCGACCAACCGCTCACGGTCACCGACCTCGCCCGGCACGCGGCGATGAGCCCGCGCAACCTCACCCGCCACTTCCACGCGGTCACCGGCACCAGCCCCCTCCAGTGGCTCCTCGTCCAACGGGTCAACCGCGCCCAGGAGTTGCTCGAACGGACCGACCACGGGATCGACCAGGTCGCCGCGAGTTGTGGGTTGGGCAGCGGGGCGACGTTGCGGCGGCACTTCAACCGGGTGCTGGGGGTGCCGCCGGAGGCGTACCGGCGGACCTTCCGGGAGGGCCTACGGCCTTGAGGCTCCGCCTGTTGAAGAATGGGCTCATGAGCATCGTCAAGATCAACGTACTCACCGTCCCCGAAGAGCAGCGCGAGACCCTGGAGAAGCGCTTCGCGCACCGGGCCGGGACGGTGGACGGCTCGGACGGCTTCGAGTGGTTCGAGCTGCTCCGCCCCGTCGAGGGCACCGACACCTACCTCGTCTACACGCGCTGGCGCGCGGAGGAGGACTTCCAGAACTGGATGTCGGGGATGGGGCAGGCCGCGCACCGGGGCGGGCCCCAGGGAGCGGCTGCCGAGGGTGCCCCGCAGGGCGAGCGGCCGAGGCCCGCCGCGACGGACTCGACGCTGTGGACGTTCGAGGTCGTGCAGCAGGCGGGTCCCAAGGAGGGCTGACCAGCGGCTCCGCCCTGACCGTCCGGTCCTGGCGGGCGGTTCCTGACCGCCAGGTCCTGGCGGTCGGTTCCTGACCGCCAGGTAGGGCCGGCCGCCCAAGTGGTCACGTCGGCGGTGTCCTCGGCCTCCCGGCGAGGAGAGGGCGAGAAGAGGGTGAGAAAAAAGAGGCGTGCGGGATGTTTGAACCACCTCGGAGCGGTGAGGCGAGACGGATGCGTGCTTCTCCCACCGCCTCCGCCGCCTCCGCCGGGAGCCCCGGCTCCACCCCGGCCCACGGTCGTACCGGGCCGTCCCCCAGCCCCACCGCCCCCGCGGCGGAGCCCACCGCGTCGGAGCGCGCACCCGGAAAGCAACGCGACCCCTTCTTCGACAACGCCAAGTACCTGGCGATCGTGCTGGTCGCGATCGGCCACTCCTGGGAGCCGCTGCGGTCGAGCAGCCGTAGCGTCACCGCGTTGTACACGCTGGTGTACGCCGTGCACATGCCGGCGTTCATCGTGGTCTCCGGGTACTTCTCGCGCAGCTTCCGGGCGACCCCGTCGCAGATCAGGCGGCTGCTGGGGGGAGTTGTCGTACCGTACGTCGTGTTCGAGACGGCGTACACGCTCTACACCCGCTGGACGGACCACCAACCCGACCGCGCCATCAGCCTGTTGGACCCGCTGTATCTGACGTGGTTCCTCGCGGCGCTCCTCGTCTGGCGGCTGACCACGCCGATCTGGAAGCACGTACGCCGGCCGCTGCCGGTGGCGCTGGTCATCGCGATGCTGGCGACGCTCTCCCCCTCCATCGGCAACGACCTCGATCTGCAACGGGTGTTGCAGTTCCTGCCGTACTTCGTGCTCGGGCTGTGTCTGAAGCCGGAGCACTTCCAGCTCGTACGACGGCCGGAGGTACGGCAGTTGGCGGTGCCGGTGTTCGTCGTCGCGCTCGCGGCGGCGTACTGGTCGGTGCCGCGCTTCGACTACGCCTGGCTGTTCCACAACGCGAGCGCGGAGCAACTCGGCGCGCCCGACTGGGAAGGGCCGCTCATGACGCTGGCCCTGTTCGCCTGCTCGACGCTCCTGGTCGCCTGCTTCCTCGCCTGGGTGCCGCGCCGCCGCACCTGGTTCACCGCCCTGGGCGCGGGCACCCTCTACGGCTATCTGCTGCACGGGTTCGTCGCGCAGGGCGCCAAGTCCTGGGGCTGGTACGACCCTTCGTGGATGCGGGGCCCCCTCGGCGAGGTCACGGTGACCGTGGTCGCCGCCGTCGTCGTGACCGCGCTGTGCACCCCGCCCGTGCGGCGGGTCTTCCGCTTCGCCATGGAACCGGAGTTGCGGTGGGCGTTCCGCCGCGACGCGACCGAACTGGCGCGCCCGTAGCGATGGTTGTGGTGGATCGGCGGGCCAGTTCGTGAACTCGCGCTGAATCACGGCTGACACTTCACGGGGATACGGCACCCGAGTGTAAGGACGCACAACCAAGGAAGCGGAGGGGCGGTCAGACGCTGTGCCGGGATCCGGACCCACCGGTTTCGGGCACCTCGATTTCCGTCAACTCCCCTTACGCTCCACGGAGGTTGTGCGATGTCCTCTCGTTCCTGCCGTCGCCGTACGCCGCGTTCCGCCTCGGCGCTGACACTCGCGCTCGGCACCGCGCTGGCCGCCCCGCTGTTCCTCGCCGGGACGGCGGACGCGGCCACGGCACCGGCCACCGCCGCGCTCAACTCCGGTGGCCAGGAGGTCGTTTACACGGCCGCCGCGGGCCAGGCCAACAAGGTGGCCGTCACCGCGACCAGGGTGACCGGCACCGAGAAGATCACGTATCTCATCGACGACGTGGTCACCGTCAAGGCGGGCACGGGCTGCACGTATCCCAGCGCTTCGGACCACACCAAGGTCCTCTGCACGGTCACCACCCTGGACAGCCAAGACCCGTACCCCACCCTGCAGTTGACGCTCGGCAACGGCGACGACACCCTCGCCTACCACAACAGGACCGACCAGACCTACAACTTCGCCTCGGTCGACCTGGGCGCCGGCAACGACAAGGCCACCGACGACGGCGGCGTCGACGGCGACTACATCGCGGGCGGCACCGGCAACGACACCCTCACCCTGGGCGCGTACTCGGTGGGCTGGGGCGACGACGGCGACGACACCCTCAAGGCCGCCGCGGGCACCATCGCCCAGGGCGGCAACGGCAACGACACGATCACCACCGTGGGCGACGCGGCCGACGGCGGGGCCGGCAACGACGTCATCACCGGTGGCGCGGGCGCCCAGAGCCTGACCGGAGGCACCGGGAACGACAGGATCCACGGCGGTTCCGGGAACGACTTCATCTACGGCGGCACGGGCAACGACGTCCTCCACGGCGACGCGGGCGCCGACACGATCTACGGCAACTCCGGCAACGACACCCTGTGGGGCGGCGCGGGCACGGACGTCCTGTCGGGCGGGCCGGGGCGGAACGTCGTCCACCAGAACTGACGTATGCCGACGTCGGAGGACCGGCTCAGGACGTGGTGGAGGCGACCACGCCCCGGGCCGGTACGCGGCGTCGTACACCGTGGACACCTCGACGGTGACGTCGACGCGGGTGCCGTCGGCGGCCGTCGAGCGGTACTGCCGGGCGGGCCCCGCAGCGGCTTGCCGCACAGGCCGTCCGGCAGCGCGATCCCGGGGTCGCCGTCCCCGAACAGCGCGCGTACACGACAACCCCATAACTCCTTTCCCAGCTGTCACAGCCATGTCATACGCTGCTCTCAGCAGCCGCGCCCCGCGCGTCACCGCGTCTCTCATCCGCGGTCACGTCCGGGTGTTGCGCGGCGCTCTCAACTCCCGGTCTCCTGACCGGTTTTCCTTGTGGGGGGAACAGCACGTGCGGATGCGCAGCATCTCGACCGCGACAGCGCTCGCGGTCCTTCTCGGTTCGGCGGCGCTCAGCGTCGTAGCGACAGGTACGGCCTCGGCGGCGACCGCCAACGTGATCACGCCCGGCGGTCTCGTCGCGGACGGCGCCCTCAAGCGGGTGTTCGTCGGCGACCGTTCGGCCGGGACGGTCGCGGCCACGGACTACTCGGGCAAGGTCCTCGCCTCGGCGGGCGGCATCAGCGGGGTCTCCGACCTGGCCGTGTCCGACGACGGGGCGACCGTGTACGCGGCGGCCCAGGGCACGCACGAGATCGTGGCGCTCGACGCGGCCACGCTCGACGTCAAGGCCCGCTATCCGGTCGCCACCACCACCGGCCCGCGCTACCTCGCCTTCACCGCGGGCAGGCTCTGGTTCACCTACGGCGACCAGTGGGACGGCGACCTGGGCTCCGTGGATCCCTCGGTGGACCCGGCGAGCGGCACCGATCCCGTGACGTTGGCGCAGTTCCCGACGGAGGGCACCTCGTTCGGTCTCTGGGGGCCGGCCCTGCTGGACACCGACCCGCTGCGGCCCGGTGTCCTGGCCATCGGCCAGACCGGCGGCGACTCCACGGACTCGATGGCCGTGGTCGACGTGTCGAGCGGCACGCCCGCGCTCACCGCCTGGTACTGGGGCGACTACACGCTGAACAGCGGCATCGCCGACATCGACCTCCTCGCCGGCGCGGACCGGGTGCTGGTCAACGGCCATGTGGTGGACGCGTACGCGGACGGCGGGTTCACCCAGGCCACCAGCCCCTTCCCGGGCGCCGAGCGGGCCGACGTCGCCCGGGACGGGTTCGTCGCCCAGGCCAACGGCAACACGGTCACGACGTACCGTCCGAGCGCCACGAAGGCGATCCGCACGTACACCGTCGGCTCCTACGGCACGGCCGGCCTGGCCTGGGCCCCCGACTCGTCGCGCCTCTTCGTACTGGCCGGAACGTCCGACAGCGGCTACACCCTCAAGGCGCTGACCGACCCGGAGAAGAACCTTCCGACCCTCACGGTCAACGCCCCCTCCTCCGCGCCCCGTGCCAAGAAGCTCACCGTCACCGGCAAGCTCTCGGCGACGGTCGCGCTGCCCGCCGGTGCGAAGCTCCAGGTCACGCGCACCGACCTGGAGTCCACGAAGGGCAAGGCGTTGCCCGCCGTCACGGTGAAGGCGAACGGCACCTACTCCTTCACGGACACCCCGCCGGCCGGCGGCACCGTCACCTACAAGGTGGCCTACGCGGGCGACGCCGGGCACGCGGCGGTCAGCGCCTCCGACAAGGTCGCCGTCTCCCGCTCGGCCACGACCCTGAGCCTGAACAACAACGGCAAGCTGTACTCCTACGGCGCCGACGTGAAGTTCACCGCGCACCTCGGCAAGACGTACAAGAACCGCACGGTCGCGATCTACTCGGACCCCTTCGGCGGCGACAAGCCGAAGAAGCTGGTCAAGACCGGCAAGGTCAACTCCAGCGGCAACATCACGGTGACCGTGGACATGAGCCGCGACACCGCCGTCAGCGCGGTCTTCGCCGGTGACGCCCGCAACGCGTCCAAGACGGTGAAGGTCACGGCGTACGCCAAGGTCAAGGTCTCCACCGCGATCACCAAGCACTACAAGAAGGCGAAGATCGGCTCGACGTCGTACTACTGGTTCCACAAGAACTCGGCGCCGGTCGTCACCACCACGATGACCTACTACAAGAACCGCGAGGAGCGGCTCGACCTGCAGGTCTACTACAACGGCCAGTGGTACGACTCCGACTCGGAGTACTTCGCCCTGAACACGAACGGCAAGGTCGCGGTCAGCCTCGGCGCCCCCGGCGAGTCCGGCATCAAGGCCCGCATCCGGGCCGCGTACGTCAACGGTTCGTCCGGCGACAACGTCAACTCGACGACGTACACCGGCTGGAAGTACCTGTACTTCTCCAACTAGTACCTGTTTCCCCAGGCATTGGGGTTCACCGGGTGCAGGCCAGCCCCGCTCCGAGGACCGTGTGTCCTCCGGGCGGGGCTGCTCGCGTGTTCGCCGGCTACACCGCGTCCAGCCCCGTCATGAGCTGCCCGTACGCCCCCTCCGCGGCCAGGACCGCGTCGCCGTACGCCTCGTCGGCGGTCCGTCCCGACGTGATCGTCCGCCAGTTCTCCTGCCCCAACTCCTGCTGTACGGCGATCAGATGGGCCGCGGCCAGGCGTCTGACGATCGGTGGCGCACCGCCGGAGCCGGAGCCGCCGCCGGACGGCAGGGCGTCCGCGAGCGCGTCGATGTCCTGGCTGGTGTACCGCTGTCTCATGCCGATGTGGAGGCTGGGCGTGCGGTAGACGAGGTCCTGGAAGGACAGCACCTCGGGGTGGTCGTTGAGGCCGGTGATCGGGTTCCGGGCGGCGAGTCCGGCCAGGAAGTGGTCGCGCAGGGCCGCGGTCGGGGTCAGGCCTGCCGGGCGCTCCCGCACCACGCGGGCCGCCTCGCCGAGGTGGTCCGCGAAGCGGTGCAGGACCAGGTCCTCCTTGGTCGGGAAGTACCGGAACAGCGTGGCCTTGGAGACCTCGGCCGCCGCCGCGACCTCGACGACGGACACCTCGTCGAAACCCTGCGCGCGGAAGAGACGCAGGGCTTCCTGAGCGATGAGGTTCCGCGTGCGTTCCTTCTTGCGCTCGCGCAGACCGGCGGGTTCGTCCATGCCGTCGACGTTACCAGAATAATGAGACTCGGGATTGGATGAGACCGAGAATCTTCTGAGACCGGGTTGCATTTTCTCGTCGGCCGATGTTCCATGGACAGGGACAACGAGAGGACCCTCATGACCGACGACGTTGTACGGAACGAAGGTGTGCTGATCGCGGGCGCCGGACCGACCGGCCTCACGCTCGCCATCGAGCTGGCCCGGCGCGGTGCGGGGGTGCGGATCGTGGACGCGGCCCCGGCCCCGCACCGGGAGTCCCGGGGCAAGGGTCTGCAGCCGCGCACCCTGGAGGTTCTGGAGGATGTCGGCGTCACCGGGCGCGCCCTCGCCGCCGGGACGACACGGCTGCCGTTCCGCAAGTACTTCGACGGCGCGCACGTGAACGACACCGACCCCTTCGCGGAGGCCCGCCCCACACCCGACGCGCCGTACGAGCGAGGGGTCCTCATCGGGCAGTGGCAGGTGGAGAGACTCCTGCGCGAACGGCTCGCGGAGTTCGGGATCGCCGTCGAGGCCGGCACGGAGGTCACCGGGTTCGAGCAGGACGAGGACGGTGTCACCGCCGTCATCGCCGACGGCGAGCGCGTCAGGGCCGGCTATCTCGTCGGCTGCGACGGCGGGCGCAGCCGGGTGCGCAAGGCGATGGGGGTGCGTTTCGACGGCACGACGGACGAGACGCAGTCGATGGTCGTCGGTGACGTCGAGGCCGAGGGGATCAGCCGGGACGTCTGGCACCAGTGGTTCGCGTCGGACGGCAGCGGAGTGATGCTCTGCCCCATGCCCGGCACGAACTCCTTCCAGTTCCAGGCCGGCCCCGAACTCGACGCGGGCGGCGACCCGTTGCCGCCGTCACTGGAGAGCTTCCAGCGGATCTTCGACCGGTACGCACAGGTGCCCGGCATCACGCTGACCGACCCGACCTGGCTCTCCCTCTGGCGGGTCAACGTCCGCATGGTCGACCGGATGCGCGTCGGCCGGGTCCTCCTGGCCGGGGACGCCGCCCACATCCACCCGATCGCCGGCGGCCTCGGCATGAACACCGGCATCCAGGACGCCTACAACCTGGGCTGGAAACTCGCCCTGGCGACCGCCGGGCAGGCGGGCCCCGGACTCCTGGACACCTACGAGGAGGAGCGCCTCCCGGTGGCCGCCTGGACCCTGGGCATCAGCACCGACCTGTACGCCCGGGTCCGCGAGGCGGTCAAAGAGCCCGGCACCGGCGTGGAGGCCGCGGCCCCGCCGCCGATGGGCACCGGTTACCGCTGGAGCTCCCTCGCCGCCACCGCCACTCCCGCGGCCACCGGCGACCCCGCCGTCCTGCGCCCCGGCGACCGTGCCCCCGACGCCCCCTGCCTGGACGCGTCCGGCAACCCGGTCCGGCTCTTCGAGGTGTACGCGGACCCGCGCTTCACCCTGCTCGACTTCGGCGCCGAAGTGGCGGGCGCGGTGGGCAAGTTGGGGGCCGAGCACGACGATCTGCTCCAGGCGTTCACGGTGGACGGCGGCGGCAGCGACCTGCGGGACCACGAGGGTCACGCCCGACGCGCGTACGGCATCCGGACCTCCGCCCCCGCCCTCGTCCTGGTCCGCCCCGACAACCACATAGCGCTGCTGACCCGGGACCCGGTCGAAGTGGCGGACTATCTAACCCGAATCACCACATTCACCCCGAAAGAGTGATACTCGGAGTATGAGCATGGCAACGTACGAACTGCTGGCCGCGTCGCACAACACCCTCGACGTGGGCGCCGCCTTTCTCGGTGGCCTGCTGATCGCGGGCGCGCTGGTCTGGGCCATCCACTTCGGTATGAAGATCCGGGACCAGGAACTTCCACGGCCGCTCCCCGAGGAGCAGCCCCACCTCCCCGCGGGCGGCGCCGTCCACGAGATGCGCGAGATGCGGGAACCCGACGAGATGCCCGTCGCCTCGGAGGAGAAGGAACGGCTGATGCCGTACCAGCTCCATCACTCCGGGACGAGAACGGGAAAGGACCAGAGCAGGCTGCGCTGGCTGCCCGGGAGGAGCGGTTCCTTCGGCGGGGGCGGCATAGGCCACGTGTGACCTGACCCAGGGGTCCGCGGGTGCGGGGGTGCACCGTGCAGGTTCGCCCTGGGGTCGGCTCACACCTCCGCCGCGGGCAGCGTCACCTCGAACCGGCAGCCGCCCGACACGTTCCGTACGGCGGCCCGGCCCTGATGCGCCTCGACGATCCCGCGCACGATCGCGAGCCCCAATCCGGCCCCGGCAGGCGGGGTCCGGGCGTGGGTGCCACGCCACCCGGTGTCGAAGACGCGCGGCAGGTCGTCCTCGGGAATCCCCCCGCAGCCGTCGGTCACGGACAGCACGACCCCGTCGGCGGACCGCTCGGCGGCGATGGCCACCGTGCCGTCGGCGGGCGTCCGCCGGATCGCGTTGACCAGCAGGTTCCCCAGCACCCGGCTCATCTCCTTGCCGTCGACCTCGATGGGCACCGGTTCGATGCGGTCGCCGACCAGCCGTACGCCGTGCTCGCGCGCGAGCGGGTCCGCGCCGGCGAGGGCGTCGCCGATGAGGTCGTACAGGGACATGCGGGAGCGGGTGAGGGCGAGTGAGCCGGCGTGGATGCGGGAGAGTTCGAAGAGGTCGCCGACCATGTCGTTGAGGCGTTCCACTTCGGTGCGGATCTGGCGGAGGTAGCGGCCGGGGTCGGCGGCGACCCCGTCCTCCAGGGCCTCGGACATGGCGCGCAGACCGGCCAGCGGGGTGCGCAGGTCGTGCGAGATCCAGGCGACGAGTTCGCGCCGCGAGGACTCCAACGCCCGCTCGCGGTCGCGGGATTCGGCCAGCTTGGCGCTGGTGGCGGCCAACTCGCGGCTGACGTCGGCGAGTTCGGCGTTGCCGGGGCGGGCGGGGGCGGAGTAGTCGCCGCCGTCGCCGAAGTCGCGGGCGGCGAGCACGAGTTCACGGCTGCGGGCGACGACCCAGCGGCCGAGCAGCAGGGCGGTGAGCAGGGAGACGACGGCGGCCATCGCGACCACGGTCGTCACCACGGACAGATCGTGCCGGGACAGGAACATCGCCTGTGCCACGGCGAGCGTCCCGGCGAGCATGGCGGTCACGGCGACCGCTGCGACGACGGACACGGAAGCGGTGAGCGACCGCCGCCGCAGCAACCACAGGGCACCGGCGCCGAGCACTCCGGCGGCGGCGGCTCCGAGAAAGGCGAACAGGGCGATGAGGAGGGCGTCGCGCATGGGCGGTCAGTCCCCCTCGGTGCCGGTGGGATCGAAGCGGTACCCGATCCCCCACACCGTCTGGATGTACTGCGGCCGGCCCGGATCGTCCTCGACCTTCCCGCGCAACCGCCGTACATGGACGGTGACGGTCGACAGATCACCGAAGTCCCACCCCCACACCTCGCGCATCAGGTCCTCCCGCCCGTACACCCGCCCCGGATGCCGGAGGAAGAAGGCGAGAAGGTCGAACTCCCGGTGGGTGAGGGCGAGTTCGACGCCGTCCTTGGTGGCGCGGCGGGCGGCGGGGTCCACGCCCAGTCCCCCGGCGCTCACCGGTACGGCGGACCCGACGGGCGACCGGGACCGGCGCAGCACGGACTCCACCCGCAGGACGAGTTCCCGGGGGCTGAACGGCTTGGTGACGTAGTCGTCGGCCCCGACCTCCAGGCCCAGGATCCGGTCGTCCTCGTCCCCGCGAGCGGTCAGCATGATCACCGGTACGGGCCCGCGTCCCCGCATCCGCCGGCAGACCTCCAGCCCGTCCATCCCCGGCAGCATCAGATCGAGCACGACGAGATCGGGCCAGTGCGCATCGGCCCGGGCCAGCGCGTCCGGCCCGTCCGCGGCCCGCTCCACGACATACCCGGCCCGGTCGAGATACCCGGAGACGACTTCGGCGACGGTCGGGTCGTCGTCGACGACCAGTACCCGGGCGCCGACCGTCCCCTCGGCCTTCCCGACCTTCTCGTACGACTGCTGCATGGGGCCAGCGTCGCACCCCACCCCCCGCCGATGCCTCCCCGCACCGGTTCCGGGCGCCGGACGTCCGTGTTTCGTAAGAACCTCCGGCGCCCCGCGCCGCCCTACTGCTGCGCTCCGGCCCGCGCCGGGCTGTACGCCGCCAGTGCCCAGATCACGAACACGTCGACCGCGATCATGATGACCGACCAGACCGGCGCGTACGGGAGGAACATGAACTGGAGGATGGCGCTGAGGCTGGCGAGGACGATGCCGCAGACCCGGGCCCAGCTCATGCCCCGGAGGATGCCCCAGCCGGTGATCGCGCCCACGGCGCCGAGGCAGATCAGGATGACGCCCCAGCCGGTGAGGTTGATGCTGTAGATGTAGTCGCCGACGCGGGTGTAGACGTCGTCCTTGGCCAGCGCGGAGATGCCCTGGAGGATGGCGATGACGCCGTTCATCAGCATCAGGACGCCGGCGAAGACCGCGCCGCCCATCGCGAGGCCGCCGCCGGGCGGGGGCGGGACGTGGCCTCGGGTGCCGGGCGCCTGGCCGGAGTCGTTCCAGGCCGGGGGCCGCTCCTGGTCGCCGGCGGACGGCGAGTGCGGCTGCTGCGTCGAGTGCGGCTGCTGGGTCATGGCCGTACCCCACCTCTCTGTGGTGTGTGGTGCTTCGACCATCCGGCCGCGGCAACCCCTCCACCAGGGGAGTTACGCCGAACGGGTGACACCCGGCGCGGCCCCCGGTTCCGGCCCCGGCCCCGGTTCCGTCGCCAGGAACTCCACCACCGCCAGCCCGAACAGCACCGCCAGCCCCAGCCCGACCACCACCCACCCCGTCGGATGGGACCACAGCAGATACGCCAGCAGCGCTCCGCCCACCAGCACCCAGCTGATCCACGCCCGGTACCGGCGCACGAACGGTCCCACCGGTCCCGTACGCAGCCCCGCCCCGTCGGCGACCGCCCGCACCGCCCCGATCCCGGACGTCCACAGCCGTCGTACGAGACCGGCCCGGCGGCCCGGACCCGTCAGCCAGGCGCCCAGGGCGACCACCACGCCCAGCGCCACGACCATCCGCACGGTCGTGTGCAGGAAACGGGTCAGCGCGTCGTACACCGCGCCGGCCGCCGCCGGTGACACTCCCGCCGGGAGCGCGTCCAGGTAGACGGCGCGGAAGATCCGTAGCGCGATGCCCAGCAGAGCCGTCGCGGCGGCGACGCCCAGCGCGCCCGTCACCAGCGCGCGCCGTCGCCGTCGCGCCAGCAGGACACCCGCCGCGACCAGCAGTACCGCCACCAACGGCAGCCAGGTACCGGCGAGTTGGAGGAGACGGAAGTACGTCTTGTACTTGGTCAGGTCGTCGCTCTTGAGCAGCGTGATCGACGTGTGGATCTCGGGGATCTTTCCGGCGACCGTCATCCCCTCGTCGACCAGCCGCTGTTTCACCTGGTCCACGACCGGGCCCACGTCGAGCGTCACCGCGCCGTCGTCGAGCCGTACCGCGCCGCCCCCGCTGCCGGTCAGGGCTTTGTCCACCGTGCTGTGGACACGGCGGTTGGCGTCCTTCCAGATCGTGGCGAAGGCGTCCGAGGCGGCGACCGCCTGCGCCTTGTCGTGGACGAAGGCGCGGACCGAGTCCTCCAGGGAGCCCCCCAGCGCCCCCAACGCCTTTTCCAGCAACGGGCGTTGGTCGGGCGCCGCACCGGACAGCAGGGCGGTGAGGTCGAGGTGGTCCATCACGGCCGACGTCGCCCGGTTCGCGACGGCGTTCTGGATGTCCGGGTCGGAGGCGAGCGGCGCGACCGTCGCCACATAGCGGTCCGTGTCCCCGACCGTGTCCGCCGTCCACGCGGCCACGACGCCGAGCGGTGCGAGGACGCATCCGACGACGACCAGCAGGATCGCGACCAGCGAACGCACCCGGCGTCCCGGTCCCCGCCGCCGCTCCGCCTCCAGTTCGGCCACCCGCGCCCGCAGCCGGTCGAGTTCCGTCACCCCTGCCTCCTCCGCGCGTGTGACTGCCAGCGCACCCCCGATGCCCCGGGGCCGCGAGCAGTGCGGTGCCGTTCGGGTGACGCCGGCATGCGGCCGTACCGCATCGGCCCTTCACTGGAGGGACGGCTTGAGGGGCGACCCGACACTCATGGAGGCGACATGGCCCGGAACAGGCGCGGTGCGGTGCGGGTGGCGGCAGCTGTCACCCTGGGCCTAACCGGTCTGGCCGGGTTGACCGGTTGTTCTGACGACAGCACTCCGTCCTCCGTCGCCGGCAGGGCCGCCTCCGCCGTCGCGTCCGTCGGCGCCCAGGCCACCGGCGCGATCGCGTCGGCCACCGCCGAGGCCGGCCGCAAGCTGGACAACGTGAAGAACGGCGCCGACGCGAAGGACGCCGTCCGACTCGGCACCCCCACCACCGACTCGGCCGGCCGCAGCACCGTCGAGGTCACCGTCGGCAACACCGACGGCTCGGCCAGGTCCTTCGCCGTACAGGTCGAGTTCAAGGACGACGGCGGCAATCTCCTCGACACCGTCGTCGTCACCGTCTCCGACGTCCCGTCCCACAAGTCCGCTACGGCGACCGCCCGCAGCAACCGCAAGCTGTCGGGCGGCGTGAAGGCGGACGTCGGCACGGCGCTGCGGTACTAACTCCCCTGGTGCCGCCGGGACTTCGCGAACTCCCGGAGAAACAGCGCCTCTACGTGCGCCATGTGCTCGATCTCCGAAGGGTCGACGCTCTCGTTCGGGGCGTGGATGAGGCAGCGGGGTTCCTCGACGCCCATGAGGACGATCTCGGCGCTGGGGTAGGCCTCGGCGAGGACGTTGCAGAGCGGGATGGAGCCGCCCTGGCCGAGGAAGGCGAGGGGTTTGCCGTAGACCCGCTCCATCGCGGTGCCGAGTGCGGTGTACGCCGGGCCGTCCGTGGCCGCGCGGAACGGAGAGCCGGTGCCCTCCGTCTCGACCGTCACCCTCGCACCCCAAGGGACCGCGTCCGTCAGGTGTTTGGTGAGTGCCTCGCGGGCGGCGCCGGGGTCCGTGCCCGGCGGGACGCGCAGGCTGACGCGGGCGCGGGCGGTCGCCGGTACGGCGGCGGCGGAGCCGACGACCGGCGGGCAGTCGATGCCGAGAACGGTGACGGCGGGGCGGGACCAGAGGCGGTCGGCGACGGTTCCGGTGCCGGTCAGCCGTACGCCGTCCAGAACTCCCGCGTCCGTACGGAACTGCTGCTCGTCGTAGCCGACGCCCTCCCAAGTCCCCTCACAGTCCAGGCCGTTGACGACCGTGGCGCCCGTCTCCGGGTCGCGGAGCGAGCCGAGGAGTTGGATGAGCGCGCCGAGCGCGTCGGGTGCCGGGCCGCCGAACATGCCCGAATGGACCTCGCCCGCAAGGGTGTTGACCGTGACGACGACGTTCGCGAGCCCGCGCAGGGTCGTGGTCGCCGTGCCGACACCGACCGCCGCGTTGCCCGTGTCGCAGATCAGCAGCGCGTCCGCGAGGAACTTCTCCGGGTGCTGGGCGACGTACTGCTCAAGCCCGCCCGTGCCCTGCTCCTCCGAGCCCTCCGCGACGAACTTCAGCCCGACCGGGAGGTCTTCGCCGAGCGCGCGCAGGGCGGTGAGGTGCATGACGATGTTGCCCTTGCAGTCGGCGGTGCCGCGTCCGTACCAGCGGCCGTCGCGCTCGGTGAGCGTGAAGGGCGGGGTGGTCCACGCCTTGTCGTCGAGCGGGGGCTGGACGTCGTAGTGGCAGTAGAGGAGGACGGTCGGGGCGCCGGGCGGGGGCGGGCGGTGGCCGATCACGGCGTGGCTGCCGTCCGGGGTCTCCGCGAGGTGCACGTCCCGCAGACCCGCCTCGGTGAAGGCGTCGGCGACCCACCGGGCGGCCTTGTGACACTCCTCGGGCGGGTACTGGCGGGGGTCGGCGACGGACGGGATCGCGACGAGCTCGGTGAGGTCGGCCTGCGCGCGAGGCATCAACCCGGCGATACGGGACGCGAGTTCGGTCATCGTGATCACTGCCTCACCGTGTCGTCGGTCTTCAGGTCGTCGATCTTGTCCTGGATCTTGTGCAGCTTGTCCGGGCAGTAGATCTCCAGGATCTTGGCCTCGGCCCGCAGCGCGGCCGTGTCGCCGATGACCGGGCGCTGGCCGACGAACGCGGCCCCGTTGGAGACATTGATCTTCCAGAGGGCCGACTTCAGGGCACTGCCGGGGTCCTTGCAGACGATCCCGCCGTCGGTGCCGAGCGCGCGGGCGATCGTCTTGGTCTCGGGCCGGGGATAGCCGGCGGCCACCGCGGCGTCGGCGAGCTGATTCGCCTTGTCCGTGGCCTTGTTGGTGGTCTTCACGCTGTCGTACTGGATGACGCCGACGACGGCGAGCGCGACCAGCAGGACGATCGCGCCGACGTAGATCCACCGGTGCTCGGAGGCGAACCTGGTGGGGCTCATGCGACATCACCCGCCGTCGTCCCGTCCTCCGCCCGCGCGGTCGTACGCCACGAGGGTTTACGGAACTTGAGGAACGCCCACGGGATCAGCAGCCCGAGGATCACCAGACCGCCGCCGATGATCCCGACGTACGACCAGACGCTGCCGCCGCCGAACTGCGAGGGCGGGACGAAGCCGATCGCGAGCGCGGCGACCGAGGCCAACAGACCTACCGTGCACAGGAGATGAAGGGCCGGGACGCGATAGCCGCGAGGGTGGTCGGGCTGGGTCTTCCGGAGCCTCATCGCGGCGACGAACATCAACAGGTAGACGATCAGGTACACCTGCGTCGTGATGGTCGAGAAGATCCAGTACACGTTGGAGACGTTGGGGAGCAGCGCGTACCCGAGGGCGATGACGGTCGTGACGACGCCCTGGGTGACGAGGATGTTCTGCTGCACCCCGAACCGGTTCAACTTCTGCAGGAACGGCGGGAGATAGCCCTCGCTGCGGGAGATCTCCAGCAGGCCCTTGGACGGTCCGGCCAGCCAGGTGAGCATGCCGCCCAGCGAGGCGGAGACCAGCATCACGGCGGCGATCGGGGTCATCCAGCCGATGTGGAAGTACGAGAAGAACGCGTTGAACGCCTGCATCACACCGGCGGTGAGGCTCGTCTGGTCGGACGGCACCACCCAACTGATCGCCAGGGCGGGGAGGATGAAGATGAGCAGCACCAACCCCATCGCCAGGAACATCGACTTGGGGTACTCCTTCGCCGGGTCCTTCAGCGACGAGACGTGGACGGCGTTCATCTCCATGCCGGAGTAGGAGAGGAAGTTGTTGACGATGAGGACCAGGCTGGCGAGGCCCGTCCACTCGGGCAGCAGATGGCTGGACGTCATCGGCGCGGCCGACGGATTGCCCTGGGAGAGGAAGACCATGCCGAGCACGACAAGGATGGTGCCCGGTATGAGAGTTCCGATGATGAGTCCCCAACTGGACAGTCCCGCAAGGGCCTTGGTCCCACGGGACGACACCCACACACCCGTCCAGTACAGGACCATGATGACGATCGCGGTGTAGAGGCCGTTGGAGGCGAGGGCTGGGTCGATGACGTACGAGATGGTGCTCGCGACGAAGGCGAGCAGGCTCGGGTAGTAGAAGATCGTCATCGCGAACTGGCACCACACGGCGAGGAATCCGAGTGGTTTCGTCAGCCCCTCGCTGACCCAGCGGTAGACACCGCCGCTCCAGCCGGAGGCGAGTTCCGCCGAGACCAGCGCGGTCGGCAGCAGGAACACGACCGCCGGGGCGAGGTAGAGGAACACGCAGGCCAGGCCGTACACGGCCATCGTCGGGGCGGCCCGCAGGCTGGCCACCGAGGAGGTCGTCATCAGCGCGAGGGTGACCCAGGTCAGGGTGGGCGCGGGCCGCGCTCTCGCTGTCGCGCGCGCCGTCGGCACCGGTTTCGGCAGGTCGGCGGGGACGTCCATCGAGGCCACGGGCCCTCCCTGGGATGGCGTTCAGGTGGTGTGGCCAGACTCGGCGGGGGCCGGGGCGAACGCAGGTCGGGTGGGCCGTTCGGGTGAGGGCCGGGGGCCGAGATGCCGGGCGGGCGGGGACCGTCCAGGCTGGGGGTGGGTTCCGAGGAAATGTGACACTCGGGGCCCTGAGTGTCACATTTCTGCGCAAGAGGTGTGCTGGGTCGGCGATCGGTGAGGGAGGTGGTCGTGGAGCGACAGCGCGCGGCCCCCGCCGCACTCGACGAACTCACCACGTTCCTGGCCCGGTTGACCCGACTGCTCCTGCGATCGAGCGGTGAGGGCGCGGAGTTGATCGAGGAGTCGGTGCGGTCGGCGGCCCGGGCCCTGGGCGGCGAGGCGTCCTTGCTCCTGGTCCCGGACGCGGCGGCGCTCACCGTGACCGCCGGGGGCGGAACGCGGACCGTGACGGTGCGCGGTTTCCCCGAGGTGTTCCGCCTCGACCAGGTCACCGCGCTGAAACCCCTACTCACGGACGTGGAGAAGGGCCGCCTGAGCGTGCCGGAGGCGGACCGACGGCTCGCCAGGATCGAGAGCGCCCCCGCCCCCTACCCCTGGCCGCTCAAGCTCCTCGGCATCGTGCTGTTCTCACTGGGCTTCGCCCCGCTCATGCAGCCCACCTGGTACGAGGTCGGGTCGACGGCGGTACTGGCCACGATCGCGGCGGCGTTGGCGATCACGGCGGACCAACTCCCGCGCCTGGCGAAGGTGTTGCCGCTGGTCGTCTCAACGGTCGTCTCCGTGGTGGCCCTTGAGGTGTTCGCCCGCGAACCGTCCCACGGCGGCCCGGTGCTGCTGATGCTGCCCGCCCTCTTCTTCTTCGTCCCCGGCGACTATCTGAGCGCGGCCACCGCCGAGTTGGCCGCCGGCCTCATCACCACCGGCGCGATCCGCCTCGTCTACGCCGTGTTCCTGCTGGTGCAGCTCTATCTGGGCGTGATGCTGGGCGTGTTCGCGACAGGCACCTCCACGCACTCCCTCTGGGACATCGCGGCGGACTCCGACATGGCGCGCTGGGCACTGTTCCTGGGCTGGATCGTGTTCACGGCGGGCACGGTCCTGGCCTTCGCCGTCCCCCGCCGCCTGTACTGGCCGCTGCTCGCCCTCGTCTACGTCACGGTGGGCGTGCAGTCGCTGTTCACGAAGCTGGTGGGGGAGGTCGGGGGAACGTTCGTGGCGGCGGCGGTGCTGTCGGCGGCGGCGACACTGCTGGCCCGTTCCGAGCACCGCCCACCCCGCCTGGTCCTGCTCCTCCCCGGCTTCTTCACCCTCACCGTCGGCTCCCTCGGCATGCGCGGCCTGACGACACTGGCGGGCGGGCATGTCATCGAGGGCTTCCGGGACCTCCTGAAGCTGGTCACGATCGTCACGGCGATCGCGGTGGGGATGGTGTCCGGGGCGGCGCTGACGGAGCGGAGAAAGGTGCCGTAAGTCGCCGTAGAAACAGAGGTGTCGGGGCCAGACGGCCCAGTACTCGGACCGCCCGGTACTCAGGCCATCCAGAAGAAGACGGCGGTCATCCGCTTCTCCTCCAGCGAGCTGCCGTGGTAACCGGTCGCGCTGTGCACGAGGTTGGCGTGGTAGAGCAGCAGGCTGTTGTACTTGTGCGGCACGCGCACGTCCTCTTCAAAGGCGTCGGGCGCCACGAACCGCGTCCCCAGCGCCTCGACGAGGTTGTTGTGCGGGGCTTGGACGACGTTGCCACCGAGCCGTCCACCGGGGAGATGCTGCCGGTAGAAACTGGTCCCGCAGTCCTTCGGCACGGAGGGGTTGAGGTAGAGCACGGCGGCATACCGGCACAGGGCGCGCGAGTCGGTGTGCGGCCGGGGCTCGCTCTCGCCCTTCCCCACGACCTGGATGCAGTTGTGGTTGAGCGTCCCACCGCCGGGCGCCTTCTCCACCCACAGTTCCTTGACCCCGATCGCCTGCTTCACCAGCCGCTCGATCCGCCCCAGTTCGGCCGGCTCAAGCCCCGGCATGGTGCGCAGCCCCGGCCAGGTCTCCGACGTGTACGGATACCCCTTGACCCAGTCGTCCTTCGCGAGACACCGCTCCCGTACGGCATCCACATCCGGAAGCACGTCGTTCAGCACCCAGTAGTCACGGCCCTTGGTGGGCTTGCGGTATGGGAGGACAGGGAGGGGGGCCTGCTGACGGGCCCGCTGCTGGGGGTGTGGGGGGAGTGGTGGCATGGGGCCGAACGTATAGCGGGGGTTCGCCAATGCTGTGCCATACACCGGTCAACATTCCGTCAACGAAAGGGCGTTGGGGGCGGGGTCGAGCGGCCCAGTTCGCACCGGACGTACTTGCCCCGGTGGCCGTTCCTGGACAGGGGCTGCCAGCCCCAGAGGTCGGCGCAGGCCTTGACCAGGGCGAGGCCGCGCCCCTCCTCCAGATCGGTGATCGCGGTCAATTCGTTCGGGGGTTCCGGGGGTTCGGGGTTCGCGTCCCAGGCGCCGATGCGGAGGACACTGGGCGCCCAGGAGACCCGTAGCGCGGCGGGCCCCTCCGTGTGGCGAACGGCGTTGCCCACCAGCTCCGTTGCGAGGAGTTCGGCGGTGTCGACGAGGCCGATCAGTCCGTGCATCGTCAGGATCAGGCGAAGGGTGCGGCGGCAGACGGTGACCGAGCGGGGGTCGTGGGGGATGGTGAGGGTGTATTCCCAGGGGGCGGCCGGGGCGGCGGGCGGTGGCTTGTCGCGGCCGGCATGGCATGGCGGGGCGGTGCGCTTCCGGGGTCCCGGCGTTCCGCAGGGTGTGCGTCGCGTCACTGACGGTAGAGAATAAAGTTAGTATGGCGCAACCTGTTGTCGTAACCTGGTCACCCAATGTGGTGAGGCAGGGAGGTGCAGGTGCCACGGAAGCAGCCCACGGCTCGACAGCGTCGGCTAGGGCGGGAGTTGCGCAGGCTGCGCGAGGCGGCGGGTCTTACGGCACGTCAGGCAGCGGAGTCGCTAGGCACTATTTCGGTGACGATGAGTCAGATCGAATCGGGGGTCGCGGGTGTCAGCGAGGCGCGAGTTCGGCGGATTGCGGCTCAATACACCTGCACGGACACGCAGTTGATCGACGCGCTCGTGGAGATGGCGACGGAGCGCGTCGATGGATGGTGGGAGGAGTACCGGGACATCCTCCCTCCAGCATTCCTGGACTTGGCGGAGCTGGAGTACCACGCGACCTTCGTCCAGGAGATCGGTACCGCGCATGTCACAGGGCCCCTGCAGACCGAGGACTACGCACGTGCCGTCTTCACCTACTGGCGGCCGGAACTACCGGCGAGCGAACTGGAGGCGAGAGTCGCGCACCGTATGCACCGCAAGGCGGCCCTTGCGAGAGACGGCGAGTCGCCGTACACAGCTGTGCTGCACGAGTCCGTCCTGCGGACACGGGTCGCCGATCGGCGCGTGGCCCGGGCTCAACTCGACCAACTGCTAAGGCAGTCCGAGCGCCCTGGTGTCACCGTGCGCGTGATCCCGTTCGACGTCGACGGGTTCGGGGGTGCGAGTGCTGCGCTGCTCTACGGAGGCGGACGCGTACCGGCGCTGGACACCGTACAGAAGGACACCCCGTCCGGAGCGGCGTTCGTGGATGCGGCCGCGCAGCTTCAGGCGATGCGAACACTCTTCCGTAAAGTGGAGTCGGCATCGCTGGAGCCCGCCCGGTCGCGGGACTTCGTCCACCGTCTCACCAAGGAGCTGTAGCCGTGATCCAGTGGCAAAAGTCCACCTTCTCAAGCGGCTCGGACGGGTCCTCCTGTGTCGAACTCGCCTGCGCCAGCGCGGCGTTGCTCCTCCGAGAGAGCGACGATCCCACCCGAATACTCTCCGTCACCTGCACCGGGCTCGTCGGACTCTTGCGCCATCTCGGAGCCGACCCACGACAACGGAAGGAGCGGTAGCCGTGATCCAGTGGCAGAAGTCCACGTACTCCGGTGGCGCGGCGGGCAACGAATGTGTGGAACTAGCCGACAGTGAAGGCGAGTTGCTCCTCCGAGAGAGCGAATCACCTACCCGGATGCTCCCCCTCACCCCCATCACCCTCGCCGCCCTCCTCCACCGCATACGCGAGCAGCGCACCCGCTCCAACTGAGGAGACGTCTTCAGGATTCATGGGAAACCACAGCCCACACCCATGCTTCTTACAGGCCTCTTACCTACCGTCCGGGCATGACGGGAAACGAAACAGCACAGTCGCCGGAACAACCGCGTAGCCAATCCCCCGCCCACAAACGGGACTTGACCCGGCGCAAGGTCGTCGTCGCGGGCGGGGCCGCCGTCGTCGCGGTCGGTGTGGGTGGCGGACTCGCCGCGAGTGCCTTTGCCGATGGGGTGAGCCCGACCGCGCCCGGGAAGAGCAAGGCGAGCGGCGGCGAGACGTGTTACACGCTCACCTCGGAGACCACCGAGGGGCCGTACTACATCGACGCCGACAAGATCCGGCAGGACATCACCGAGGACGAGGAGGGCATTCCGCTGACCCTCGCCCTCAAGGTGATCGACGCCGAGACCTGCAAGCCGCTCCGGAACGCCGCCGTCGACATCTGGCACTGCAGCGCGCTCGGCATCTACTCCGGGTATGAGGCGATGAGCAGCGGTGGGGGTGGCGGCGCCCCCACCGACGCGCCCTCGGGTACGCCGACCGACACACCCTCGGGTACCCCCACCGGGGAGCCCCCGTCCGGCGCCCCCTCCGGCGGAACCGGTGGTGGCCACTCCGAACCGACCGACGACGAGCGGTACTTGCGCGGTACCTGGAAGACCGACAAGCGCGGCTACGTCACCTTCAAGACGGTGTTCCCGGGGTGGTACCAGGGCCGTTGCGTCCACATCCACGTCAAGGTGCACGTGGACGGGACATGGACGGACGCCGGTTATGAGGGCGGGCACACCTGCCACACCGGCCAGCTCTTCTTCGACGAGAAGTCCGTGCTCGCGTCGGCCGCCGTGACGCCGTACTCCACGAACACCACCACCCGCACCACCCTCACAGAGGACACGATCTACCCGCAGAACGGCCACGAAGGCGGCCTGCTCTACCTCGACTACGACAAGAAGCGCATCGCCAAGGGTGTCCGCGCCCACCTGACGATGGGCGTCGCCCCGGACGAGACCCACGACAGCACGGACACCCAGCCGAGCGCATCCGCATCCGCATCGGCATCCGCGTCCTCGTAGATCGTTAACTGTGCTCACGATCAGGAAAGTTGGCGGGCCGCGGCAACCTTCCTGATCCGCACGGCCACTGAGGAGTCGTAACCCCTCACCGCACCAAAGGACTCCCCCGTGGCCGCCACCGCTTCACCCGCCCCCACCCCCACTCCCTCCCCCTCCCACCGCCGCTCCGTCCGCAAGCGCCGCACGATCGTCGTCACCGCCGCTGCCGCCGCCGCGGGCATCGGCGCCGGCATCCTCGTGCTCAACGCGAACGCGGCCAGTACCACCGCGGCCGTCGACCTGTACCACCAGACGCTCGCGGCCAAGGACGGCTGGGCGTCGTCCGGGACCGGTACCACCGGCGGCGCCAAGGCCGACGCCGCCCACACCTTCACCGTCAGCACCCGCGCGCAGCTCGTGAAGGCGTTGGGGTCCGCCGGTGACACCACCCCGCGGATCGTCAAGATCAAGGGGACGATCGACGCCAACACCGACGACTCGGGGAAGAAGGTGAGCTGCGCCGACTACTCCTCCGGGACCGGCTATTCGCTGGCCGCGTACCTCAAGGCCTTCGACCCGTCCACGTACGGCACCTCCAAGCTGCCCTCGGGGACGCAGGAGAAGGCGCGGGCCGCAGCGCAGGCCAAGCAGGGGAAGAACATCATCTTCCGGGTGCCGGCCAACACCACCGTCGTGGGCGTGCCCGGCACCAAGGCCGGGATCACCGGCGGGATGCTGCAGATACAGAGCGTGGACAACGTCATCGTGCGGAACCTGACCTTCGCCGCCACCCAGGACTGCTTCCCGCAGTGGGACCCGACGGACGGGGACAGCGGCAACTGGAACTCGCAGTACGACGCGGTCACGCTGCGCGGTGCCACGCACGTCTGGGCCGACCACAACACGTTCACCGACGCGCCCGGGCTCGACACCTCCGACCCGACGTACTACGGGCGCCAGTACCAGATCCACGACGGCGACCTCGACATCACCAAGGGCTCGGACCTGGTGACCGTCGAGCGCAACCAGTTCACCAACCACGACAAGACGATGCTCATCGGCAGCAGCGACACCGACAGCGTCGGCAAGCTGCGCGTCTCCATCCACCACAACGTGTGGAAGGGGATCGTGCAGCGGGCTCCGCTGGCCCGGATCGGACAGATCCACATCTACAACAACTTCTACGACACCACGAACCTCAACGGGTACGTCCTCCAGTACAGCGTCAACTCCCGTGCCAAGGCGCAGGTCGTCGCCGAGGACAACTACTGGAGGATTCCCGCGAGTCAGAAGGTCGCCAAGCTGTTCAGCGGTGACGGGACCGGGTCCATCGCGGGCGGCGGCAACCTCGTCAACGGCACGGCCACCGACCTCGTCGCCGCCTACAACGCCGCCAACTCCAAGAAGCTGAAGACCACCGTGAACTGGACGCCGACCCTCACGGCCGGTCTGGAGACCTCCGCCAAGAACCTGCCGACGGAACTCGCCACGACCACGGGCGCCGGCGTCCTGTCCTAGGAATCAGCGAGCAACGAGCCGCCCTTGCATCTGCCGAAGCGAGAACACCAGCCAGGTGCAAGGGAGTTGCGGCTCAGCTGTCGTACGTGCCGTCCCACGGCGGCCCGAAGCAGTGCCGGTCCGGGAACAGTTCGGCCCAGCTCCCCTCCTCGTCCTCCTCGACCAGGAGGCCGAACAGGACGCCGTCGACGGTCCGTTGGAAGGGGCGGATCGCGATGTCGGTGTAACTGCGGCGGGGGAGGGCGCGGAGCAGTTTCGCCAGGTGGATGCGGGCCTGGGAGAGAACCGAATCGTCGCCGTGCGGGGCGCGTTGCTGCTCGGCCCAGGTGCCGGCGCACCAGATCTCCGAGTCGCGGTAGCGGCCCGCGGCGTCGAAGGTGTGGAGCACCGTGTAGAGACGTTTCTGCTCTTCCCAGCCGTCGTCGGGACGGAAGCCTTGGGGGAACGCGTAGGTGACCGACGCCAGGAACTGGCCGTCCGCGTAGCGGCCGACGGCGCCGCTGCGTTGATTCGGCTCGTAGGCGATCGGAATGACCTCGGGGACTGCCATGGCGGAACCTTACGGGTTGGCGCGAACACGTCTACGACGGGGTCGGTCAGCGAGACCGTGCGACCTCGCCGAGTTGCCCCTGGGTCAAGGGTGGCACCTCGATCGGGTGCGCCGCACCGGCCCGCAGACCGTCGAGGAAGAACGCCAGGCAGCGGCGCCAGGCGTCGGGCGCCGTCTCCATCGGCTCCCGGATCACCTGGGACATCGCCCAGATCAGGGTGACGAGGTCCTGCGGTTCGAAGTCGGCTGGTGACGGGCGGTCCCGAGCGGTTCGGGAACGTGGGCGACCGGACCCTCGACCCGGACGAAATCGCCTACGGCGCCTGGGAGTTGGCGGCGCGGCGGGACCGGGCGGAGGACACGTTCAGCGTGCTCGGTCAGGAGTCCGTACGGTCATCGAGACGCGGAAAGAGCACCGCGCCCTTCGTCACCGGTGAGCCGGGCGGAAGCGCACCCCACACGGAGGCGTCCCGGACCCGCTGGTCCCTCAGCGCGCCCAAGGACGTCGAGGCGCCGAGGGAGTCCCAGAGGCGTTCCGACGTCTCCGGCATGACCGGTTCCAGGAGGATCGCGATCGCGCGGAGACAGTCCGCGGCCGTGTAGAGGATCGTCGCCAGGCGGGTGCGGGCCTCGGGGGAGTCGGACTTGGCGACCTTCCAGGGTTCCTGGTCGGTCAGATAGCCGTTGACCTGCCGGACGAAGTCGAAGACGGCCAGGATGCCGCCCTGGAAGTCGAGTTGGTCGCCGATACGGCGGTCCGCCTCCGAAGTCGCCCTGAGCAGAGCGGACTTGAGTGAGCGCTCGGCCTCGGACTCCTCACCCGGCGCGGGCAGGACGCCCTCGAAGTACCTGGCCGTCATCGCGGTCACCCGGGACGCCAAGTTGCCGTAGCCGTTGGCGAGTTCGCTGGTGTAGCGGGCGGTGAAGTCCTCCCAGGAGAAGGAACCGTCCTGGCCGAAGGCGATCGCGCGCAGGAAGTACCAGCGGTAGGCGTCCACGCCGAAGTGCGCGGTGAGGGTCTCGGGGCCGATGCCGGTCAGGTTGGACTTGGACATCTTCTCGCCGCCGACCAGGAGCCAGCCGTTGGCGGCGATCCGGCCCGGCAGCGGCAGGCCGTTGGCCATGAGCATCGCCGGCCAGATCACCGCGTGGAAGCGGAGGATGTCCTTGCCGACCAGGTGGACGTCGGCCGGGAAGGTCGCCTCGAACTTCTCGGGGTTCTCGTTGTAGCCGACGGCCGTCGCGTAGTTGAGGAGCGCGTCCACCCAGACGTAGATCACGTGTGACTCGTCCCAGGGAACCTTGACGCCCCAGTCGAAGGTCGAGCGGGAGATCGACAGGTCCTGGAGACCCTGGCGGACGAAGTTCACGACCTCGTTGCGGGCCGAGGCGGGCTGGATGAAGTCCGGGTGGGCTTCGTAGTGGGCGAGGAGACGGTCGCCGTACTCGCTCAGCTTGAAGAAGTAGTTCTCCTCCTTGAGGAGTTCCACCGGGCGTCGGTGGATGGCGCACAGCTTGGTGCCGTCCTCCGCCTCGACCAGCTCGCCCGGGAGCTTGTACTCCTCGCAGTACACGCAGTACGGGCCCTCGTAACCGCCCTTGTAGATCTCGCCCTTGTCGTACAGGTCCCGCACGAACTCCTGGACGCGGTCGGTGTGGCGGCGCTCGGTGGTGCGGATGAAGTCGTCGTTGGAGATGCCGAGATGGGCCCAGAGGGGTTTCCAGGACTCCTCGACCAGGCGGTCCGCCCACTCCTGTGGGGGCACGCCGTTCGCCTCCGCCGTGCGCAGGATCTTCTGGCCGTGCTCGTCCGTGCCCGTGAGGAACCAGACGTCCTCGCCGCGCCGGCGGTGCCAGCGGGCGAGGACGTCGGCGGCGACGGTGGTGTAGGCGTGGCCGAGGTGGGGGGCGTCGTTGACGTAGTAGATGGGGGTGGTGACGTAGTACGTCATCGGCTCATCCCCGGTCCGCGCCGCAGCGCCCCTTTCGCCACCGGGTCAGGCCTGGTCTCCGCCGAAGCGCTCCTTGTACGTCTCCAGGTCCTCGTCCGTGAGCTTGGCGAAGAGGACCGGGGGGACGGTGAAGGGGGTGCCCGCGGGGACGGAGGTCAGCGACTTCGCCTCTTCCGACGACACCCAGGTCGCCGTGTCGGCGGGGAGCGCGAACGCTGCTCGCATCGCCGCCGAGGAGGACGGGATGAAGGGTTCGGAGACGACCGCGTAGAGGTGGATCAGGTTCATCGCGGTGCGGAGGGTGAGGGCCGCGGCCTCCGGGTCGGTCTTGATCTCCAGCCAGGGGGCCTTCTCCTCCAGGTAGGAGTTGCCGGCCGACCACAGGGCGCGGAGTGCCGCCGCGGCCTTGCGGAACTGGAGGGACTCCATCTGGGTCTCGTACTCCGCCACCAGATCGGCGATCTGCTCGCCCAGCTTCGTCTCCGCCTCGCCCGCCACCGCGCCCGCCGGGACCTCGTCGCCGAAGCGCTTCTTCGAGAAGGAGAGGACCCGGTTGACGAAGTTGCCCAGGGTGTCGGCCAGGTCCTTGTTGACCGTCGCCGTGAAGTGCTCCCAGGTGAAGGACGAGTCGTCGGACTCGGGGGCGTTGGCGATGAGGAAGTAGCGCCAGTAGTCCGCCGGGAGGATGTCCAGGGCCTGGTCGGTGAAGACGCCTCGCTTCTGGGACGTGGAGAACTTGCCGCCGTAGTACGTCAGCCAGTTGAAGGCCTTGACGTAGTCGACCTTCTTCCACGGCTCGCGTACGCCGAGTTGGGTGGCGGGGAACATCACCGTGTGGAACGGGACGTTGTCCTTCGCCATGAACTCCGTGTAGCGGACGGGGTTCTCGCCGGTGTCGCTCTCGTACCACCAGGACTTCCAGTCGCGCGTCTCACCGGCGGGGGCCGCGTCCGACCATTCCTTCGTCGCGCCGATGTACTCGATCGGGGCGTCGAACCAGACGTAGAAGACCTTGCCCTCCGCCGCCAGCTCGGGCCAGGTGTCGGCGGGGACCGGGATGCCCCAGTCCAGGTCGCGGGTGATCGCGCGGTCGTGCAGGCCCTCGGTGAGCCACTTGCGGGCGATGGACGACGCGAGCTGCGGCCACTCCTCCTCGTGGGCCGCGACCCACTCCTCGACCTCGTGCTGGAGCTTCGACTGGAGGAGGAAGAGGTGCTTGGTCTCACGGACCTCCAGGTCCGTGGAGCCGGAGATCGCCGAGCGCGGGTTGATCAGGTCCGTGGGGTCCAGGACCCGGGTGCAGTTCTCGCACTGGTCGCCGCGGGCCTTGTCGTAGCCGCAGTGGGGGCAGGTGCCCTCGACGTAGCGGTCCGGGAGGAAACGGCCGTCGGTGGGCGAGTACACCTGGCGGATGGCTCGCTCTTCGATGAAGGCGTTCTCGTTCAGGCGGCGGGCGAAGTGCTGCGTGATCTCCCTGTTCTGGGGGGAGGAGCTGCGGCCGAAGTAGTCGAAGGCCAGCGCGAAGCCGTCGTAGACCGCCTTCTGCGCGTCGTGCGCCTGCGCGCAGAACTCCGCTACGGGGAGACCCTGCTCCTTCGCGGCCAGCTCGGCCGGGGTGCCGTGTTCGTCCGTCGCGCAGATGTAGAGGACGTCGTGGCCGCGCTGGCGGAGGTAGCGGGAGTACACGTCCGCCGGGAGCATGGACCCCACCATGTTGCCCAGGTGCTTGATCCCGTTGATGTACGGAAGGGCGCTGGTGATGAGGTGTCGAGCCATCGGGGGGCTGCTCCCAGGTCGGTCTGGCTGGTGCGTTCCGTGTCTTGCGAACGCGTCTTGCGAACCTTGAAATCGTAGCCGACATGGGTGTGCCGCCCGCCTCCCGTTTTACGGGGTGGGAGCGGGCGGCACATGGTCCTGCGGGTACCGCTCTGGGGTTACGGGCGCCAGTCGATCAGGACGCCGTCGTAGAGCTCCGCGTCCGTGAGCTCCAGGGGGGTCGGGCCCGCGTGGAAGAAGGCCGTGTTGTCGGTCTTCAGCTTGCGGAGGTAGTCGAAGGCCTTGTTCTCGTGATCGCCGAACGCGACGAACGAGAAGAACACGGAGGCGTGGGACTTCGCGGCGTCCGTGAGGGACTGGGTGGCCGGGGTCTTCGCGTCCGGGGCGCCGTCCGTCTGGAAGACGACGAGGGCGGGGGTGCCGGGGGTGGCGTTCTTGTCGTAGTGCGTGAGTACGGCTTCTACGGCGGCGTGGTAGCTGGTGCGGCCCATGCGGCCGAGGCCTGCGTGGGCCTCGTCGACCGCGTTCTCGGGGGAGGTGGGGGTGAGGTCGGTCGTGCCGTCGACCTCGGTGGAGAAGAAGACGACGTGGACGGTGGGGGTGGGGTCGGGGTCCAGGTGGGTCGCGAGGGCGAGGGTCTGGTCGGCGAGGGCTTGGGCGGAACCGTCCTTGTAGTACGGGCGCATGCTCGCGGAGCGGTCGAGGACGAGGTAGAGCTTCGCTCGGGTACCGGTGAGGTTGGCCTTGGAGAGGGCGAGTGCGGCGGAGCCGGTCCCTACGACCTCGGCTGCGCCATCGGCCTCGATGATTTCCCCACCCGCACCGCCCGTGACGGTCTCGTCGTCGGGTGCGGGTGGCCCCTGTGGGGCGTCCTCGCCGTCGGCGACCGCGGCAAGGGGGGTGGGTACGGCCGCGTCCACGTCTGCGTCTGCGTCCGCGGCGACTGGTTCCGCTACGGGTTCGGGGGTGACGACCTCGTCGGCCACCGGCTCGACGGTCGGCTCCACCTCGGGGGCGGTCTCCGCGAGTGCCTCCGGCTCGACCTCGGGCTCGGCCTCCGCGACCGGCTCAGCTTCCGCTTCCGGCGTCGCCTCAACCGCAGGCGCGGCTTCCACCTGGGGCTCAGCGCTCGGCTCGGCCTCCGCTTCCGGCGTTACCTCGGCCGCAGGCGCGGCTCCCGCCTCAGCCTCGGCAACCGACTCGGCTTCCGCGACCGGCTCAACCTCGGCCCCTGCCTCCGGCGCCACCTCAGCCACAGGCTCAGGCTCTGCCTCAGTCCTCGCCTCAACAACCGGCTCCGCCTCCGCGACCGGCTCAACAACACCCGCAGTCACCGGCTCAACCACGACCTCGGTCACTGGCTCGACAACAGCCTCAGTCACCGGCTCAACAGCAACCCCGGTCACGGGCTCGGCAACAGCCCCAGTCACCGGCTCACCAGTCACCTCAGTCACCGGCTCAACAGCGACCTCGGTCACAGGCTCAGCAACAACCTCGGCCGCCGGCTCAGCGACAACCTCACCCGTCGGCTCGGCGACAGCCTCAGGGGCCGGCTCGGCGACAGCCTCCGTCGTCGGCTCAACGGCCACCTCGGTCACGGGCTCAGCAACAACCTCGGCCGCCGGCTCCCCAACAACCTCAACCGTCGGCTCGGCGACAACCTCCGTCGTCCCCCCCGGCTCCCGCTCGCCCGCACCCCCGGTACCCTCCGCTCCCTCAACCGACGTCGCCGGCTTCGGGACGGAGACGTTGTCGAAGGCCAGGGCCACGAGTTCGTGCTCGTCGTCGTCCAGGGTGGAGGACGGGCGGGGTTCCGGGACCGTGGCCGTTGCCGTGGGTGACTGCTTCGGGGGCGAGGTGAGGTCGGGTTCCGTGGAGGGGGACGGGAGCTTCGCGTCCGGTTCCGCGGCTACCGTGGTCTGCTGCTCTTGCGAAGGAGTGCGTTCCGCACTCTCTGTCTCGGCGGCACGCTCCTTGCGTGACCTGCCGAACGCATTCCGCAGGAGAGTGAGAATGCCCATGTGCGCAACCCTTCGCGTGAGTTGAAGCCGTCAATCCCTGGCCAGGACGGACACGTAAGGTTAGCGGCCTCGGACGGCGATCTTAGGCATGGGCGAGGCGCATGAGACGCGTCTCGTCAACACCCCCTGTTTCAGCCACCACTTCGCTCACCCGTTCACCTGCCTGTTTGTGCCTGGGTTCTGTCCCTCCGTTCGGTGCCTCAGTGCGGCGACGCGATCGCCCGTGCCGCCGCCACCTCCTGCCGCAACGGCTCCAGCACACTCTCCACCGGGCCCGTCAGATCCGTACGGACCTCCACCAGCACCTCCGACTCGCGTACGCCCGCCGCCAACTCCCGGAGCTGTAGCACTACTTGGGTCACCTCGGCCGGGGACGGCGGTGGTGCTCCGTGCTTCACCCGTACCCGCGCCGCCGTCGTCGCGTCGACGATCCGCTCCACGGCCACGACCAGCGGGAGCCAGCCGGCGGCGAGGCGGCCGGTGGGCGGGGGTTCGGTGAGGGCGCGCTGGAACTCCGTACGGATGACGGACAGATCGCGGTAGAGACGGCGGCGCATGCGGGCACGGGCCGCCGGGTCCGCCTCCGCCGCCACGGGGGTGGTTGTGCCGAACGCCGACTCCACATACCCCGCCGTGTCCGCCACCGCCTCCGCCAACCGGTCCCCCACCCGCGTGTGCCAGCTCTCCGGCCAGAGGAGATAACCGGCCACCAGCGCGATCCCGCAGCCGATCAGGGAGTCCACCAGGCGGGGGAGCAGCAGTGCCGTGCCCTGGTGGTTCAGGACGTCGGAGAGGAGCAGGATCACCGGGGTGATCGCCATCGTCTGGTAGCCGTAGCCGCGCGGGGTCAGGGCCGGGATCAGCGGGGCCAGGACGAGGAGGACCAGGACGTCCCACCAACCCCTCGGTACCGCCGACAGCACCGCCGCCGCGATCACCAGTCCCGCCACCGTGCCGAGCGCGCGCAGCAGCGCCCGGGAGAAGACCGAGCCGAAGTCGGGCTTCATGACGAAGGTGATGGTCAGGGCCACCCAGTACGAGCGCGGGACGGGGAGGGACGACACCAGCACCTGTGCCAGGCCGATGCAGACCGCCAGGCGCAGGCCGTAGCGCCAGGAGCCCGAGGACAGCAACACGTTCCGCGCCGCCCTCGCCGTGCGGATGCGCAGTGCCGCCGGGCGGCCCAGGCGGTCGTCGATGCCCCTCGGGTCGACGTCCGGGGCGGTGACCACCTCCGCCGCGTGGCGCAGGGCGTGGTCGACCGCGCGGGTGGTCTCGCCGGTCGGGGTGGGGAGGTCGAGGCCTATCGGGCCGGTGTAGCCCGTCTCCACGGCGTGGGCCAGGTGGCGGACCGCCTCGCGGATCTCGGGTGGGAGGGGCCGGCCGGACTGGTGGACCGCGGGGGCTGCCTCGACCACGGGCGTGATGGCGTTCAACTGGGCCAGCAGGCGGGTGAGTTCGGGGCTGCGGCCGTGGGCGCGGGCGCGGCGGGCCAGGACCAGGTCGTACGACTGGTTCAGGGACTGGGTGACGGCCTGGCGGGCCGCGTCGTAGGCCGCCGTCGGGTCGTCGCCGCACGTCGCGAGGAGGTCGGCGACGGCGCGGTAGGTGTTCGCCACCGCCGATCGTTCCGGGACGCCGGAGCGCAACGGCCAGGCCAGCAGGGCCAGGAGGAGGACCAGGAGGCCGCCGCCGGACATCAGGGCGGGGGCCAGCCACCATGCGCCGGGGAGCGGAAGTCCCGCGCCGATCACCGAGTTGAGGAGCAGGAGCAGGCCCGATACGGAGGCCACCGCGCCGATCGTCGAGATCATCCCGGAGACGAGCGCGATGCCGGTGAGCGCGGCGACCGCGTACCAGCCGTGGCCGTAGACCGCGGAGCCGAGTGTGACGCCGATCGCGCCGAAGAGCTGGGGGATCGCGATGTTGAGGATGCGCATGCGGTACGCGTCGGCGGTGTCGCCGATGACGCCGGAGAGGGCGCCCATGGAGGCGAGGGCGCCGTAGGCCGGTTGTCCGACGGCCAGGCCGATGGTGAAGGGGAGGGACATCGCGATGGCGGCGCGGGCGATGGCCGGCCAGTTGAGGGGGGCCTGCTGGGGTTGGAGGTTCCTCACCAGCCAGTCGGGGGGTGTGAGGCCGATGGGGAACTCGCGGGACATGCGCCCATTATGAGCGGCCCCTCTCCTTATTCGTGCTGGTGAAGTGTGATGTCGACCAGCAGGGAGCGGTGGTCGGTGTCGGCGATGTCGAGGAATCGGGCGCTGTTCGCGGAGAAGTCCGGGGACAGCAGGACGTGGTCGATCTGGGTGCCGAAGGTGGGGGCGAACCTCTCCGGCCAGCTGGGGGTGCGGGGGTGCCCGGCCATGCGGGCCGCGTCGCGCAGACCGGTGTCCAGGATGCGGCGGAAGGCCGCGTGGTCCTGGGAGGAGTTGAAGTCTCCGGCCAGGACGGTGGGGGTGGTGGGATCGGCGGCGGCGAAGGTGCGGAGCCTGCCCAGCTCGCGGCGCCAGAGACCGACCTGGTTCGGCAACGGGGGCATGGGGTGCGCCAGTTGGAGCCGTACGGAATGACCGGCCACGTCGGCCACCGCGCCCGGCATGCCCATCGTGCCGGTGACGCCCTTCGTGCCCTTGAGCGGGAAGCGGCTCAGGATCACCGACCCGTGCGAGCCGGCCGCCGCCACCGCCTGCCGGTACGGGAACTCGGTGCCGAACTCCTTTCGCAGCGTGGCCTGGCAGGTGTACTCGCACTCCTCCACGAACACCACGTCCGGCCGCTCCCGGCGGATCACCGGCACCAGGGCGCCCGTCCCCTGCCCGAACTCCACGTTCGAGGTCAGGACGCGGAACTCGGCGATCGCCGGGCCGCTCGGGTCCCCGCTCTTCCCGTACGGCTCGATGAACCACGCCAGCAGACCCAGCAGCGCGACCCCCCAGACCAGGCCCAGTCGCCAGCGGCTGAAGAGGGAGAGGAACAGGCCGGCGCCGGTCGGGGCCAGCAACCAGGGCAGGAACGCGAGGAGTTGGGGGACGGGAGTGATGGCGTCCGTGTCCGCCGTACGGCAGCCGACGACCACGCTCACGCCGGTGAACAGCAGCCCGGCGCACCATCGCCAGAAGCGGCGCGTGCGATGGCGTTCGGGCACGAAGTCGGCGGCGGTCCACTCGGTGGTCGCGGTGCCCAAGGGGTTACCTTCCGCCGGTGGACGTAGATGTCCGAATCATCCCACGTGTGCCAGGAACTCCCCCAGCATCTCGTTGAACTCCTTCGGGCGTTCGAGATTCGGCAGATGCGCCGCGCCCTCGATCACCCGGAGCGTGGAGTCGGGGAGCGCCGCGTGCATCGCCTCCGCGTCGGAGACGGGGGTGTAGGTGTCGTCGGCGCCCACGACCACCAGGGCCGGGACCGTCACCCGGGTCAACAGGTCGCGGTAGTCGGGGCGTTGGGCACGGGCGCGCAGGGCCGCCGCGGCGGACCCGGGGTCGGTGGCCGTCATCATGCGGTGGACGTGCGCCTTGACCTGCGGGTCAGCGGACGGCGCCACCATCCGCTCCAGCACCTCGTCGGCGTAACCGCGCATGCCCTCGCGGAGGAGACGGTCGGCCGTCGCCTCGCGGGTACGAGCGGCCTCCGGGGTGTCCGCCGACGGAAAGGTGTCGGCGAGGACGAGACCCCGGACGCGGTCGCCGAACCGGGCGTAGCAGTCCATCGCGATCTGGCCGCCCATCGACAGTCCGGCCAGCACGAATGTCTCGACCTCCAGCTCGTCCAGCAGGGCCTCGATGTCGGTGGTGAAGTCCGAGAAACGGGTGACGGTGAAGGGCGCGGGAGAGCTGCCGTAGCCGCGCAGGTCGGGGGCGACGACCCGGCGAGCGGGGGCGAACGCCTCGGTCTGCGGGGTCCACATCGTGTGGTCGAAGGGGTGGCCGTGGATGAGGACAAGGGGGAGATATGGGGAAGTAAGGGGTGGCATGTGATCGACCCTAGGTCCGCCCGACTCCTCGGTGCAATAAAATCTTTGCTCTCGGTGCAATGTGTCAGGACGAGAGACGTAGAGAGGGTGGCTCCATGGGCGACTACCGGCGCATCGCCGACCGTGTCGCGGACGACATCGCCTCCGGACGGCTCCGGCCGGGTCAACAGCTGCCCCCGCAGCGGGTGTTCGCCCGGCAGCGCGGGATCGCCGGGTCGACGGCCGGGCGGGTCTACGCCGAACTCGGGCGCCGGGGGCTGGTGGTGGGGGAGGTCGGCCGCGGCACCTTCGTGCGGGCCGCGGCGGCGGGGCCGTACGGGCAGGCGATCGTCGAGGCGGCGACCAGCGCCCCGGTGAACCTGGAGCTCAACTACCCCTCCGCGCCCGGCCAGTCGGAGCTGCTGGCCCCCGCCCTCGCGCCGCTGCTCCGCCCGGACGTACTGACCGAGGCCCTGCGCCCGGCGGCCACGACCGGCACCGCGGCAGCGCGCGAGGCCACGGCCGATCTGCTGGCCACCCCCACCTGGCGGCCCGCCCCCGACCGGATCCTCTTCAGCGGCAACGCCCGGCAGGCCATCGCCGCGACCCTCGCCTCCCTCGTCCGGCCGGGCGGCCGGGTCGGGGTCGAGCCGTTGACGTATCCGCTGGTCAGGGAGATCGCGGGGCGGCTCGGGGTCACGCTGGTCGCGTTGGAGGCGGACGGGGACGGGCCGCGTCCGGAGTCGGTGCGGGCCGCGCATCGGACCGCTTCCCTCTCCGCGCTCTATCTCCAGCCGACGCTCCACAATCCGACCTCCGTGACGACGAGCGAGGCGCGGAAGCGGGAGATCGCCGATGTCGTGCGGGAGTTGGGGCTGCCCGTCGTCGAGGACCGGATCTGGTCGTTCCTTCATCCGGACTCCCCCGCGCCGCTCGCCGCCTACGCGCCCGGGCTCGTGCATGTCGTGGACGGGCTGTCGAAGCGGGTCGCGCCGGGGCTCACCGTCGGATTTCTGGTCGTGCCGGAGGGGCGGGTCGAGGCCGTGGGTTCCGCGATCCGGTCGGGTGGGTGGAGTGCGGGGCGGTTCGCGCTGGAGGCGGGGGTGCGGTGGATGGGGGACGGGACCGTGGGGCGGCTGGTCGCGGCCAAGCGGGCGGACGCGGCGGCCCGACAGCGGCTGGTGGGCGAGGAGTTGGGCGGGTTCGCCGTACGGGCCGATCCGCTCGCCTATTACGCCTGGTGGGAGCTGCCCGCGCCGTGGCGGGCCGACACCTTCACCGCCGCCGCGGCGGCGCACGGGATCGCCGTCACGCCCGGGACCGCCTTCGGCGTCGATCCGAAGGTGACCCCGGACGCGGTCAGACTTGGGCTTGCGTCGGCTGCTGTGCCCGATCTGCGGCGGGCGTTGCGGACGCTCGCCTCTCTCGCAGCAGGCGCAGGAGCAGGAACTCCCGTACGGGGCGGGCGTATCGGGTGAGCCAGGCCAGCGCGGCCACCGTCAGGCCCACGCCCAGCAGCAGCCAGGCGACCTTGCGCAGGGTCGCGGTCAGGGCGTCGTAGATCGCGCCGCCCGCCGCGCCGGAGAGCTCGGCCGGCAGGTCGGCGACGGTGAAGTGGCGGCCGATCGCGAGCGCGAGGCCGAGCAGCGCGCCGCCGAGGGCCGTGCCGAGCGCGGTCGCGGTGATCGCGCGGCGGCGGCGCACGGCGACGGCGATGCCGGTGACGGCGAAGACGGCGGCGGCCACGGGGAGCCAGAAGCCGGCGACCTCAAGCACGTGGAACTCCCTCCGGAGCGGGCCCAGTTCACCGGCCGGGAGAACCTCGACCCGGGTGTGCTGGACGGGGATGTTGTTCGCCAACGGGAGGTTCTCGTGGGCGAGTTGGTGTTTGACGCTGGCGGTGACGGGGGCGAGGTCGACGGTGACGGTGCCGGACCGTCCCTCGTCCCGCAGGGCGTTCAGGACGGCGTCGTGCGTGACCCGGTTGCCCTCGTCCCAGGCCACGCGGAAGGCCGCGGTCTTCGTGAACGAGCGGACCGCGTCGTGCACGAACGGCGCCATCACGCCCTGGGTCGCGCTCATCCGGACCCCGCCGACCCTGGCTCCGCCGACCTGGATCCCGCCGATCCGCACCTCGCGCAGGATGCCCGCGCCGACCGTGTCCGCGATCGCGTCCCGTACGGCCGGGTCGGCGGCGAGGGGCGCCATCGTCGTGACGTAGCGGCCGGAGTCGGTCAGGCCGTACGCCGCCCAGGCCGCCAGCGCGCCGAAGGGCGTGAGGAGGCAGGAGAGGGCGACGAGGACGGCCGACAGGGCGCTCCGGAGAGGTGGGGGCACCTCCTCAGGACACGGCCGGGGGGCGTCGTGTGCGAGCGGGTTGGGGTTTTTTGACTGCATATGGGTTAGATGTCAAACCGAATGGGTGGGGGTGGCCCCGGAACCCTTGGCGGAACTGGGGAGTCCGCTCTCGGGTGGAGGCTTCACCCGAACGGGTGTTTCCTGGAGCTGGGGAGAAGGAGGCCGAACATGCGCACCACTCCGGCCCTGCGGACTCTGGCCGCGGCCCTGCTCACCGGTGGCACTCTCGCCGTCGCGGCGGCGGGCACCACGGCAGCGGCAGCACCGACCACGTACGCCGAAGGACATGGCGGTGGTGGCGGTGGCGGCAGTCCGATCTGGGGCACCATCGTGTCCCGCACGGAACTGAACGTGCGGGAGTCGCCCACCACCCACTCACCCGTCGTCGACGCGCTCTCACCCGGCAGTCAGGACCGCGTCCAATGCGTGGTCAGGGGACAGAGCGTCAACGGAAACCCCGACTGGTACTGGCTCGTCGGCGCGCAGGCCTGGGCCAGCGCCGCGTTCGTCGACACCGGCGGCCAGGGCGTGCCGTCCTGCTCGGACCCGTGTCCGGGCTGGAAGGACGGCGGAAACAACTCCAACTGGGGCGGCGACAACTCCGGCTGGAACAACGACAACAGCTCGTCCTCGTGGAGCACGTCGGCCTCCGGGTCGAGCGCCTCGGGCTCCTGGAGCTGGAGCGCCTCCGGTTCGTCGACCGGCGGCGGCATCTGGAGCTGGGCGCCCTAGAGCGGCCGTGGCGAAGGGATCGTAGCGGGAACGGATGTGGGCCCCGGCACCAATTCGGTGCCGGGGCCCACGTGTTGCTGCCGTGTCGGGTCAGCGGATGCGGTTGCCCTCTCCGTCCTCGCGTGTGTAGTAGCGGTAGAAGAAGACGAGGAAGACGGCCGCCGTGGTCGCCAGACCGATGGCCGCGGAGCGCAGCACGCTCTCGCCGGTCTGGCTGTAGAGGAAGCCGAGTGCCGCGCCCGCGAAGCCGGACTTGACCAGCGAGTGCAGTTCGCGCTTGAGCAGCGGCGCGAACCGGGCCACCGCCAGGCACAGCACGATGAACGCGAGCGCCGTGACGAAGCCGAACAGGAGGTTCCAGCCGGTGATGGGGCCACCGCTGCGACGGTTGGCCGCCGCCCAGTAGCCGTAGACGAGTCCCAGGACGACCGGGATCGCGATCTTCGCCACGCGGTGGACGCGTGCGTCGAAGATGTCGGGCAGGTTGCTGGTGAATGTGCCCCGGCCGGTCGTTCCGCTCGGGCCGCCGATGGTGCCCGGGCCGGTCATTCCGCCGGGCGTGGGTGCCGCATGAGCCATGAGAGCACTCCTCTCTCTCCCCGTACTACCAATGCACACCCCGGCGGAGGCGGTGGCAAGTCGGCGTGCGGCCTCCGTTGCAGCGTGTTTCGCTGGGGCGCATGAAGCTCGTACTCTTCGGCGCCACCGGCATGGTCGGCGGCCGGATCGCGACGGAGGCGTCGGCCCGCGGCCACCAGGTCCTGGCGGTCAGCCGCTCCGGCCGGTCGCCCGCCCCCGGGATCACCGCCGCGGCGGCCGACGCGACGGACCCGGCGAAGGTGGCCGAGGTCGCGCGCGGCGCCGACGCGGTCGCCTCCGCGTGCGCGGCGCCGCGTGACGGCAGCGACCCGCGCGGCCCCTTCCTCGCCCTGAACGAGGCGCTCGTGGCGGGCGTCCGCGCGGCCGGTGTCGGGCGGCTCCTGGTGGTCGGCGGCGCCGGCGGCCTGGAGGTCGCCCCCGGGCAGGCCCTCAGCGACCAGCCCGGCTTCCCCGAGGCCTACCTCCCGGAGGCGCGCGCCCACCGCGACGTCCTCGCCTACTACCGCGCGCTCGACGACGGCCTCGACGACGGTCTTGACTGGACGTACGTCTCCCCCGCCGCCGAGATCGCCCCCGGCGCCCGCACCGGCCGCTTCCGTGTCGACGGCGACCAGTTCATGACCGACGACGAGGGCCGCAGCTTCATCAGCGCCGAGGACTACGCGGTCGCCTTCGTCGACGAGCTGGAGCGGCCCGCCCACCCGCGCGGCCGGATGTCGGTCGCGTACTAACGGTCGTGCGCCGTCGTGGAACGGGGTTCAGGCTGGTGCGCCACGGCGACTCCGGGCGCTCCCCGCTCGACCGGCTGCCCCGCGCCGGGGACCCGGACGCGATCCGGCGGCAGCATCTGCTGCGGGTGCGCGGGCGGAGCGTCGCCTGGATACCGCCGCTGCTGGTGCTCATCAGCATCCTGGTGGTCGACTGGTGGACCGGCGGCGAGTTCCGGACCGTCTCGTGGATCGTGCTCGTGCCCGGGATCGCCGCGGCGATCTGCGGGGTGCGGGGCACGGCCGTGTTCGCGGTGCTCGGCCTCGCCACCTACGTCCTCGCCGACCACGCCTGGCCGCGCCAGTACCAGACCGGGCTGCCCGACTTCATCCTCGTCGGCGTCGGCGGCGCCCTCGCCGTCCTGGCCTGTGTGGTCCGGGTCCGCGGCGAGCGCCGCATGCTGCGGATGCGGGACGTCGCCGAGACCACCCGCCGTACGCTGCTGCGCCCGCTGCCGCCGGGCTGGGGCGGCCTCGACCACGCGGCCGTCTACCTCGCCGCGGACGCCTTCGCCCGGGTCGGCGGCGACTTCTACGACATCCAGCCCGGCCCGCACGGCACCCGCGCCCTGGTCGGTGACGTCCAGGGCAAGGGGCTCAACGCGGTGGAGGCGGCGGCGGCGCTGCTCGGCACGTTCCGCGAAGCGGGGTACCACGAGCGGGAGCTCGCGACGGTCGCCGCGCGGCTGGAGACCCGGATCCACCGGCACGGGCTGCATCTCGCCGCGCTCGACCGCGAGGACGACGACCGCATCGACCGGTTCGCGACAGCCATCCTGCTGAGCTTCCCCGTCGGCGAACCGGACACCGTCGAGGTCGTCAACTTCGGTCACGAACCCCCGCTGGTGGTCGGCCCGCACGGGGTACGGTCCCTGCCGCCAGGGCACGGACTCCCGCTGGGACTGGGCGAGTTGGCCCGCATGGACGGGCCGCCGCCGACGCTCCGGATCAGCCTCGCGCGCGGTGAGACCCTGCTCGTGGTCACCGACGGGGTGACGGAGGCGCGGGACGGGGCGGGCGTCTTCTACCCGCTCAAGTCCCGCGTCGCGGAAGGCGTTTCGGCCGGTCCGGGCATCGCGGAACCGTCCCGCCTCGTCGCCTACGTCCGTGACGGCACCCTGCGGCACAGCGGCGGGCATCTCGCCGACGACACCACGGTCTTCGCGGTACGGCGGTCCTGACATCACCCTTTGCAGCAGCAGAGGTTGGGCAGAGGTTACGGTGCTGAGGTACGAAGTGAATGACGTGATCGCTGTGTTCGACGGTTCGGGGGTGGGCGTATGCCTGGAACGGTGCTGCTGCTCGCGGCCTCGCCGGTCGGCAGGGGCCGGCTGGTGGACGCGGCCTCCGTACTCCCCGTCCTCGCGGCCGTCGACCCCGCCGTCCTGTCCGGCACGGACACCGCAAACGTTGTCGAACTCGCCGACCCGCTGGAGCCGCAGGCCGTGTTGACCCGGCTGCGGGCCGCCGCCACGGCACCGGGTCCGTTGACCGTGTTCGTCACCGGCCAGCTCCAACTCGACCGGAAACAGCACCTTCCGCACCTGGCTCTGGCCCGTACGACCCCGGCGACCGTCCGCTACACCGCGTTCCCCTGGGCCTGGTTCCGGGAGGAGTTGCGCCTGCGCGCACCCGGGACGACGACGTTGCTGCTCGACCTGCACACGGATGCGGAGACCTGGCAGTGGCTGCGGGCCCACCCACTCGACTCCGGCCGCACGAACGCGGTTTACGGTCGGGTCGCCCCGCCTCCCGCTCGGCGCAGCGTGGCTGTCCCCTCGTACATGAAGGCGGTCGCGACGATCCTGCGCAGCGGGTGGCGTCCGCCGGTGGACCAGTTGCATCAGCAGGCGGTTGGGCGGCTGGGGGCGGAGGGGTATGCGGACGTGGTGCTTGCGGCGCCGGGGAGCGTTGGGGCGGGCATCCCTGGGGGCTACGCCCCCAGACCCCCATCGGCCCTGAAGGGGCATCGTCCTCGAACTCCCCCAGAGGGGGGACCCCCAGACGGGTTGACCGATGTCGGCCTGAATCGAGACAACCCGGGCCGGCATCAGAATGCCGACCCCCATGGCGCCATCACGGATGCCGTCCAAGCCGGTCGGCACGCCGACGCCGACGCCCTCGCCGCCGAGCACGAGCAAGCCGCTGTGCGGGCGCACGGCCGGGGTTCCGAAGAAGCGCTGCACTGGATCGAAGTGCGGGCCGATCTGGCGATGTTGGCGGGGGATCCGGTGCGGAGCTGTCGGGCCTGGCTCGCGGTGGCGGGGGCTCGGCTCGCGGCGGGGCAGGCGTCTGGGACCGTTGCCGTCGAAGCCGCTGTGGATCGAGCCCATCATCAGTGGGGGCGGATTCATGATCCCGTTCCCGCCCGTGAACTCGGTCTCGCGCTGGCCGAGTTGAGGGGGCTCGTGCCGGGGCGGCGAAAGGGTGCTCTGGATCATGTGCGGAAGCAGCTGGGGCAGTTGGAGTCACAGCCGCTCACCTCGTGAAGACTCGTGAAGCTCCCCGCATCTCCCTCCCCTGGAGTCAACGGCGGTGCCATGATGGTGCGTCAGGGCTGAGGGGGATGGCGTGGCCGACCAAAGAATTCGCTTACGGCTGGACGGAACCGCGGACGCGCGTGATGTCGGCGCGCTGATGGCGTGGCTGGCGCGGGAGGAACCGCTGGAGGAGCGGGTGCGCGCGGGCGCCCTGCGGATCAGTGAGGCGCGGTCGAGCGAGATCGAGCCCGGGGCGCCGATGGGGGTCGGCTCGGAGATCGTGGTGGCGCTCGTCAGCTCGGCTGCCGCGCCTGTTTTCAACCAGCTCGTGCAGGAGATCAGACGGGCCGTCGTGGCCTGGCGGGACAACCGTCGGGAAGTCGAGCACGGAGAGCCGCCGCAGGTGGACGTGGACGTGGTGTCCTCCGACGGCAACGGGTAGCCCGGTGTCCGACTTCGACCCGCGGGGGAAGGTCAACCGGGCGCTGCTCGTCGGCGTCTCGGAGTACGACACCACCGTGCCGCCGTTCGGTGTGCCCGGTGATCTCCCGGCCGTCAAGCACAACCTGAACCTGCTGCGGGACGTGCTGCCCAGGGGCCGGGTGTTCGGCGACCACGAGGTGCGGGTGCTGCGGTCGCCGACGCTGGACGACTTCGACCGGGCGCTGCGCACCGCCGCCCAGGAGGCCGAGGGACTGCTCCTGGTGTACTTCGCCGGGCACGGCGCGATCACCGCGGCGGGGGACGAACTGTTCCTCCAGATGCGCAACGCGAGCGTGGTCGCGGGCGGCCAGGCGGTGTTCCCGGGCGCGGAGATGGTCACCACGATGCTGACCATGCTGGCCGCCGGCCGTGCCGAGCGGATCGTGGTGGTCCTCGACTGCTGCTTCGCCGGGAACGCCGGCTGGATCTGGGAGAACTTCCGCGACAAGCGCCGTGTGCTGCTCCAGCTGAGCGTGCAGGCCAACCACCGGATCGACGCGGGCGACGGCACGGGCCCGACGCCGTTCACCGAGCGGCTCGTCCGGCTCCTTGACCGCGACGGCGAGGTGCGGTTCGTCGAACTCTCCCGACAGGTGAGGGAGTTGATGCGCCGGGACGGGTACAGGACCGTGCGCGGTGACCCCTGGGAGCCGCGCGGGCGGTGGGAGCCCGAGGAGGACGTGCTGCTGTCGGCCCGGCCGGTGCGGGGGGAGCGGCCTGATCCTCCGGTGCGGAGGGCCGCCGGTCCCGAGCGCGGGCCGTCCGCGTTACGGCGGGGCCGGGACGCGCTGCTCGGCGTGCTGCGGGGGTGCGGCGGTGTCGTCGCCGGGTGGTTCGGGCGGTGGGGGACGCTGCCGCGGACCGCGACCCGGATCACCCTGGTGCTGGCCCTCGCCGCCCTGGGACTCGGGTCGTACGGCATCTACACCCTCGCCGCCGCCACGCCCTCGTGCGGTCCGCCGCTCGAACTGCGGGTGCTGACCGACCCCGATCTGGAGTCCACCGTCCGTTCGGCCGCCGACGCCTATCTCACCTCGGACGCGAACACCACCGGCGACGGCTGCCGCCGCAGCGGCATCACCGTCTACAGCGCGGGCTCCGCCGATGTCGTCACCGCGCTCCAGCGCCAGTCGGACGCCTGGCAGGAACCCAGCGGCGAGGACACCGACCCGCAGCGCGACATCGGCCCGCAGCCGGACATCTGGATCCCGGCCTCGGTCGCCGACACCGCCCGGGTGACCGCCCACCAGGACATCGACTCCGTCGTCGCGCTGACCTCGGACGCCAAGCCGCTCGCCTATTCGCCGCTGGTGCTCGCCGTGCCCAAGGGCCTTGCGGCCGAGGGAAGTTCGGGGACCGGGCTGCGGCTGAACGAACTCGTCACCGTGCTGCGCGGGCGGGCCCCGGACGCCGAAGTGAGCCGCCCCGACCCGGAGTTCACCGACGCGGCACTCCTCGCGACCATGGGGCTCTACCACGGGGCGGACGCGGGCAGCGCGGAAGGCCTGGTGCGCTCGCCGGGGCCGCCCGCGCCCACGGCCGCCGACCTGCTGTGCACGCTGCCCGACGACTCGACCGTGGACCGCCGAACCGCCGCCCTGGTCCCCGAGTTCCTGCTGAAGAGCGGGGTCGGCTGCGACCGCGCGACCCGGGTGGCCCGGGTCGCCGAGTACCCGGACGACACGGCCGGTATCGAACCGGCCTTCGTCCGCGTCGGCTGGCAGGGCGCGGACCGGGACCGGGAGGCGCGGGACACGGCGGCCGACGACTTCCACCGGTGGCTCGCCGGGAGCGGCGGCCGGGCCGTGTTCGCGGCGGACGGCTTCCGCTCGGCCGGCGGCGACCGCGACCTGCTGGACCCCCGCTCGCCCGGCACCGGCGTGGACCCCACCCCGGCGGACCTGCCGACCAGTGACGTCGAGCACCAGGCCATGGACGCCGCGCTCACCGGCTACCGCGACGCCGACGGCCCCGGCCGCGTGCTCTTCCTGATCGACGACTCCGGTTCGATGGGCGCCCTCTGGGACGGCCCGAGCGGCGGCCCCGGCCTGGTGAAGCAGTCCCTCGGCGGACTCAGCGGCCAGGACGACTACGGGGTGTGGGGCGTCTCCGGGCTGGACACCCACGCGCCGTACAAGGCGGTGCTCCCCTTCGGCCCGCACAAGCGCGACACCGCCGAGAGAGCCATCGACAAGATCAGAGTCCAGGACGCCCAGGCCGACCCGCACACCGCGCTGCTCGCCGCCCTCGACTACATGGCCGAGCGCGGCGCCGACGACGACCGGCCCCGGCTGATCGTCTACGTCACCGACGACGAGGACGACAACCGGCTCACCGGCGCGAGACTGGACGCCGTACTGACGAAGGCGCGGTCGGTGAAGGTGCCGGTGGCCATGGTGTCGCTGGTGGGCGGCGGCTGCGACAAGGGCAAGCCGGACGAGCGGATCTCCGGTGCGAGCGGCGGCCGTTGCCTGGACGCCGACACGGACCTCGGCGCGGGCCTGCACGACGAGGTCGCGCGCACCGGAACGGGGGAGGACTGATGGCCCGACGGCGGTACGCGGCACTGCTGACCCTGCTGCTGCTCGCCGGCTGCACCGGCGGCCACACCTCGGCCGGGCCGGCCGCCGACGAGGGGCCGGGCGAGATCGTGGTGGCCAGCGGCCGGGACGTCACCGGCAAGAGCGGCATCCGCGAGCAGCTCATCGACGCCTGGAACAGGCAGCAGCAGAAGGCGGGTTCGGGCTACCGGGCCCGGCTGGTCGAACTCCCCGGCAATGCCGACGAACAGCGCAGCCAGCTCCTCGGCGCCCTCCAGTCCGGGAGCGCCGACTACGACGTGGTCAACCTGGACGTCACCTGGGTACCGGAGTTCGCCGCCGCGCACCTCGTCCGCCCGCTGCCCGACGGCACGGTCGACGCCGATGTCATCAAGTCCGTCGCGGACACGGCCCGTTGGGACGGCAAGGTGTACGCGGCGCCCTTCAACAGCGATGTCGGACTGCTCTACTACCGTACCGATCTCCTGAAGAAGGCCCGCGTCTCGCAGCCCGACCTGAACCAGGGCATCAGCTGGGCCCGGCTCCAGGAACTGAGCCGCGCCGTCAAGCAGGCCCTGCCCGACGTCGCCGGCTGGACCACCCAGCTGGGCGCCTACGAGGGCCGCACGGTCAACGCGATCGAGGCGTTCGCGTCGGCGGACCCGAACTTCGAGTTGACCGACGACAACGGCCACTACGACGCCTCCGTAGGGAAGTTGACGGCCGGGATCGCCGAACTCCGCAGCCGCACCGACCCCTCGTACACCCTCCCGGACGCCTTCAAGTCCGACGAGGCCGACTCGCTCGGCGACTTCGCGGACGGCCGGACGGAGTTCCTGCGGCAGTGGCCGTACGCCTACCGCACCCTCCACCAGTCGTTCGCCGCGAACCAGCTCGGGGTCGCCCCGCTGCCGGGACGTGCGGTGCTCGGCGGGCAGAACCTCGCGGTGACCGAGTCGTCCGGGCGGGCGGCCAAGGCGGCCGAGCTGATCAAGTACCTCACCGGCAGGCAGAGCGAACGCTGCCTGCTGGACGCGGGGTTCGCGGCCACCCGCACCTCCGCCTACCAGGACAACAACGTGACCTGCGGCGTCGGCACCGCCCCGACGCCGTCCGCCTCCCCCACCGGCGAGACCACCGACCGCATGCCCCGCGACGCGGCCGGCCGCCCCGCGTACGCCCGCACCACCCTGCTCCCCGCACTGCGCAGGGCGGTTCAGCGCCCGCGCACCCCGCTCTACGGCGCGTTCACACAGACCTTCACCGCACAGCTGGGCCCCCTGTTCCGGGACGACCCGCCGAGCGACGCGACACTGGCGAAGAGGCTGGACACCGCGCTGAAGAAGGCTCTGCCCAACTGAGTCAGCCGGTAAGAAAGGCCAGCGCGCCCGACACCAGGGTCCGCACGCCCGGCGCGACGGTCACCAGGTCGGGCGCGAAGTTCGGGCTGTGGTTGCTGGGCACGGCATGGAACTTCTCCATCAGGTCCGTGCCGGGCGCCGCGTCCCACACGTCCGCCGGAGTGCTCGTCACGAACCAGTAGGAGTACGGGACGCCCTCGGGGACCAGCAGGGGAAAGTCCTCGCTGCCCGTCGCCGGGCCGGGGTCGAAGACCGTGCCCGCGCCGAGCACCTCGGTGTGCACGGCGCCGATCCGGCGGTCGGTGTCCGCGTCGTTGACCATCGTCGGGAGGCTGGTGCCGATGGTCACCTCGGGCTCGCGCGGGCAGCCCGCGGCGAGGCATTCGCCGGACGCGATACGGCGGATCGCGGCGATCATCCGCTCCCGCACGTCGTCGGACTGGGTGCGCAGGTTGAGGGAGATCCGGGCCTCGGTCGGGATGATGTTGTGCCGGGTGCCCGCCTCGATACGGCCCACGGTCAGGACGGCCGAATCGCGGGCCGCGATCTCCCGGGACACGACCGTCTGCAGGCGGGTGACCAGGTATGCGGCGGTGACGACCGGGTCGACCGTCGCCTCGGGGCGTGAGCCGTGACCGCCGAGACCGTGGACGACGATGTCGATGTCCGTCGAGGCCGACATGATCAGGCCGGGCACGTGCGGGTAGAACCCGGCCGGTCCCGGCGCCGCGTGCTGGGCGAGCAGCACGTCCGGCCGCGGGACGCGCTCGTACAGGCCGTCGGCCACCATCGCCGCCGCGCCGGAACCCGTCTCCTCCGCGGGCTGCCCCACCAGCACCAGCGTCCCCGACCAGGCGTCCCGCCCGGCGGCCAGCGCCCGCGCGGCACCGGCCAGCCAGGTCACGTGCAGGTCGTGCCCGCAGGCGTGCATCACACCGGGGACCGAGGAGGCGTACGACAGCCCGGTCTCCTCCTGCACCGGCAGCGCGTCCATGTCGGCGCGCAGCAGCACGGTCGGGCCGTCGCCGTTGCGGAGCACCGCGGCGACACCGGTGCCGCCGATGCCCTCGACGGTGTCGTAGCCCGCCTCGGTGAGGCGCTCGGCGAGCTTCGTGGCGGTGCGGTGTTCGCGGCCCGACAGCTCGGGGTGTCGGTGCAGGTCCCGGTAGAGGTCCTCCAGGTCGGGGACCGGGAGGTCGGCGGTGAGCTCCAGAGCAATGCGCGCGGCGGGGGAAGTGGTCACGGGGGCAGCGTATGCGGGCCGGATGCCACTCACCCGTACGGCCCAGCTCACGCGGCCACGCCCGCGCGGCACTGATCCACTGATGGATACGAAACAAGGGGGCCGGTAGTACCCACTAGGACCCACCGAAGGAAGTGCCGCTCATGGCTGTTCCCGAAGCCACCCTCGCCATCAACTTCACCCAGGGGCTGAACGACGCCTGGTCGAAGGTCGCGCAGTTCGTGCCGAAACTCATCGGCTTCCTGGTCATCCTGGCCATCGGCTGGTTCGTGTCGAAGATGATCGCCCGCGTCCTGGACCGGGTGCTGCGCAAGGTCGGCTCGGAGAAACTCTCCGAACGGGCCGGTACGGAACGGTACTTGAGGGACTCCAAGTACGACATGACCGGCATCGTCTGCAAGATCGTGTACTACGCGCTGATGCTGATCACCCTCCAGCTCGCGCTCGGCGTCTTCGGCTCCAACCCGGTCAGCACGATGATCAACGGCATCGTCGCCTGGCTCCCGCGCGGCATCGTCGCCGTCGTCCTGGTGGTCGTCGCGATGGCCATCGCCAACGCGGTCCGGGGCATCGTGGGCAGCGCCCTCTCGTCCATGTCGTACGGCAAGATGCTCGCGACCGTCGTCTGGGCCTGCATCATGGCGCTCGGCGTGATCGCGGCCCTCGGCCAGGCGGGCATCGCCACCTCGGTCACCCAGCCGGTGCTCTACGCGGCCCTCGCGACCGCGGCCGGCATCCTGATCGTCGGCGTCGGCGGCGGCATGATCACCCCGATGCGCCAGCGCATGGAACGCATGCTGATGGCCGCCGAGCGCGAGACCACCAACGCCCGGGGCAGCCTCACCGCCTACCAGTCGGGCCGCCAGGACGCGATGACCAACCAGCCGGTGCGCGAGCGCACGGACATGGGGACGGACATGGGCACGGACGGACGACGGGACATGCCCGGGTCGTCGGGCATGCCGGGGTCGTCAGGCATGTGACCTGCGCGGATCTGTAGAGATCCGCGGAGATCCGTGGGCAGCCCTACGGGGCCGCGTGGAGATGCAGAACCCGCGTGGCCTCGTGGGCCGGACCGGGCTCGGCCGCTTTGGCCGGGCTCGCGTTCGCCGCTCCGATCAGGGCGGCGACAGCGATGACGGCGGCGCAGAATCCTCTGACGTAACGCGCGGACATACCTACCTCGCAACGACAGTGACAGCGACGGCAACAGCAGCGACAGTAGCGAATTAAACACGCTTAATGCGTGCCTAACTTAGAGGGTCGGAGTGCGCAACGGGAAGGGCTTCAGGGCGAGTTGAGTCACCGGAAACCCTTTTTCAGTCACCGTGGCGCTGCTCGGGGAGCAGCCCGTGCCGGTGCACGAGCCAGCTGATGGCGGTCAGCCTGCACACCGCGTAGTCGTGGCCGACCGGCTCGCGCCAGTCCAGTTCCGCGAGCGCGTCCAGGAACCCGAGCGCGTAGTCCGTGAGGTCGGCGCGGTCCGGTGGCGGGGGCGAAAGATCCGGGCCGCCCGCAGCGAGGCGTTCGCGCAGTTCAGCCACGTGCTGGTCCACGGCGGCCACGAAGGCGGGCTCGAACGCGAACTCCGCGAAGCGCGGCGCGTACGAGTCGCTGATCTTGACCAAAGGGGACATTTCTCCACCGTACGTTACGAGCGTTATGGAGAGTTCGTGATTCTCATCACCCAGGCGGCGTCAAGTAGTTACTCTCGGCGACAGGCCGGTAACTACTCGGAGGTGACTGTCGCATGGTCCACGTTCGCCAACTCGACCCGAGCGCATCCCCGTTGGACTACTTCGGCTACGAATGCCGTCGTTTGAGGGAGGCGGCGGGTCTCACGCTGGAGGGCCTCGGCAAGATCCTCTACTGCACCGGCTCGCTCATCGGGCAGATCGAGACGGCCCAGAAGGTCCCGACCCGGAACTTCTCCGAACGCCTCGACGCCGCGTTCATGACGGACGGGTCCTTCACCCGCATGATCGGCATGGTTCTGCGCAGCCAACTCCCCAACTGGTTCCAGGCGTTCGCGGAGATGGAGGGGAAGGCCGCGTACATCTCCACGTATCAGTGCCAGGTGATCTACGGCCTTCTCCAGACGCCGGAGTACGCGGGCGCACTGGTGGCCGTCGAAGCACCGGAGCGCGTCGAGGAGTTGGTCGCGGCGCGCATGGAACGGCAGCGCATTCTGGACAAGGAGCAGCCGCCCGCCGTGTGGGTCGTCCTCGACGAGGCCGTGCTGTACCGCGAGGTCGGCGGCCATGAGGTCATGCGCAAGCAGCTCGCCCGTCTGGTGAGCTTTCGTGCCAACCCCTGGGTGAACATCCAGGTGATCCCATTCTCTGTGGGCGTGCACACCGGATTGTTGGGCTCCTTCACCCTTCTGCGCTTCGACGACGACCCCGACATCCACTACTCCGAGGGCTACGACCAGGGCCACATGACCGCCAACCCAGAAGTCATCAAGGAGCGTTCGGTTGGATATGCTCGCTTGCAAGCCTGCGCCCTCTCGGTGGAGGACTCAGCCGACCTGATCGCGCGCGTGATGGAGGAACGTTATGGGGACCGGCCGACAGACGTGGCGGAAGTCGAGCTACAGCAGCACTAACGGCGGTGAGTGCGTGGAGTGCGCCCCCATCGGCACGGTGGAGTGGCGCAAGTCGTCCTTCAGCAGCACCAACGGCGGTGACTGCGTAGAGGTCGCTGCCGGTGCCCCCTGCGTCGCGATCCGTGACTCCAAGAACCCCGGCGGAGCAGTTGTCACCGTCAACCGCGCCCACTTCGAGGACTTCATCAACTCGCTCTCCATGTAACTGAGTTACTGGCCAGTCCGTAAGTCGGCTTACTGGCATGATTAACGCATGGTGAGACGGGACGACCCGGAAGTCATCGGGCGCAGGGTCCAGCAGTTGCGGCACGAACGCGGGCTCACTCAGCGGCAGTTGGCCGAGCCCGCTTACACGCCCGCGTACATCTCCACGCTTGAGGCCGGCCGGGTCCGCCCCTCCGACGACGCGTTGCGCCACCTCGCCGAGCGACTCGGCGTCGCCTACGAGGAGTTGGCGACCGGCCGGCCCGCCCATCTCGCCACCGAACTCCGCCTGCGCCTGACCGAGGCCCAACGCACCCTGGCCACAGGGGAGTCGGAGGAGGCCACCGAGCAGTACGCCGACCTCCTTGAGGAAGCGGTGTCGCTGGGGCTGGCGGACGAGGAGGCCATAGCACTGCTCGGGCTCGGCGAGTGCGGCCTCGACACCGGTGACCTGACCGCCGCCCGCCTGCACTTCGAGCGCGCCGAGCAGCGACTGGCCGACGAGCCGCTCCCGGCCCGCGTCCCGGCCATCCGTGGCCGTGCGGTGGCGCACTACCTCACCGGTGAACTCCGTTACGCCGTCTACCTGTTGGAGTCCACCCTCGACGAGCTGAACCGGGGCGGCCTGCACGACCCGGATGCCCTGCTGCTGCTCTACGCGAGCGCGATCGGGCCGTACATGGACATGGGCGCGCACGCGAGGGCCGCCCAGGCGGCGGAGTTGGCGCTCGCGCTGGCGCCGCAGGTGGCGGACCCGGCGCTGCTGGCCCGTATGCACAGGTCGGTGGCGCGGACGCTGATAGCGGAGGGCAAGGTAGCGGAGGCGGACGCCTCGCTCGCCAAGGCCGCCGATCTGTACCGGCAGCTCCAGTTCCGTACCGAACTCGCCAACTGCCACTGGATGCGCGGCTACGTCTACGCCCAGGACGGCGAACTGGAGCGCGCCGAGGTCGAGTTGAGACAGGCGCTGGCCATGCTGACGGCGAAGCGCGCGGCCCTCTACAGCAGTCAGGTCGCCGTCGAGCTGGCCGACGTACTCCACAAGCGCGGCAAGTCCGACGAGGCCGCCGCCCTCCTCCACGACGTCCTCAGCGACCTCAGCTCCGAACGCGGCGCCCTGCACTCCGCCGCCGCGCACCGCCTCCTGGGCATCATCGCCGAGGACTCCCGGGACACGGACGCGGCCGAGGAGCACTACGTCCGCGCCCTCAGCCTGCTGGAACGCGCGGGCGCGGCCGGCGACCTGGCCGACCTGTGCCGGATGCTCGGCGACCTGCTGCGCCGTACCGGCCGGGTGGAGGCGGCCCTCGACGCCTACCGCACGGGCCTGGGCCACCGCACCGCCCCCGGCACGACGACCCTGGGCCCGGCCCCCGCACAGCCTCCTCTTTGACAAATAGGGGATACCGCACAGCGCCGACGGTTACCGTGCGACGGACGAGTCGTAGCCGTAGTGGTGTGAAACGGGATGAGACAGGCGCGTGCGGGTGCAGAACGAACGGACCGTGGTCGACGGCCTGCGCCTGGCCGTACGCGCCATGGTCTACGCGGTCCTGGGCGGCGCGGCGCTCATAGCCATCGCCACGGTGGTCTCGGTCCTCGGCCCGATGGTGGCGATGGACCTCTACACCCCGGCCGTGGCGGCCTGGTGGACGGTCTTCACGGCGGTCGCCGTCCAGGGCGTCCCCTTCCTGCTGCTGGGCACGGTGGTGTCGGCGGCGATCGGAGCGTTCGTCCCGGAACGGGTGTTCACCCGCCTCCTCCCCCGCAACCAGGCGCTGGCGGTCCCGATCGCGGGCGCGGCGGGGGTGGTCCTGCCCGGCTGCGAATGCGCGTCGGTACCGGTGGCGAGCAGCCTGATGCGACGGGGGGTGGCCCCGGCGGCGGCGCTGGCCTTCCTGCTGTCGGCCCCCGCGATCAACCCAGTGGTCCTGGTGGCGACGTCGATCGCGTTCCCGAACCAGCCGAAGATGGTGCTGGCCCGCCTGGTCGCGTCGCTGGCGACGGCGGTGGTGATGGGCTGGCTCTGGGCGAGATTCGGCAAGGAGGAGTGGCTGCGCCTCCCGAAGCGCACGCAGGCTGCCGCCACTTCCCCGATCGGCGTGAAGGCGTTCGTGGCAGGCCTGCAACACGACTTCCTGCACGCGGGCGGCTTCCTGGTCCTCGGCGCGGGGGCGGCGGCAACGTTCAACATCGCCGTACCGCGCTCGGTCCTGGCCGTCTTCACGGGTTCGTCCTGGCTGTCGCTCCTCCTGCTGGCGTTCCTCGCGGTCGTCCTGTGCGTGTGCAGCGAGGCGGACGCCTTCGTGGCGGCCTCGCTGAGCGGCTTCTCCCCGGCGGCGAGACTGGCGTTCATGGTGGTGGGCCCGATGGTCGACCTGAAGCTGATCGCCCTCCAGGCAGGCACCTTCGGCCGCGCCTTCGCCTTCCGCTTCTCCTCGACGACCTGGCTGGTGGCGGTGGTCAGCAGCACGCTGGTGGGTTGGTGGTTGCTGTGAGGCGCTACGGCTCGGCGGTCCTGCTGCTGCTGACGGGCGGCGCGGTCCTACGGATCTCCCTCTTCAGCGAGCTGTATCTGCGGTACGTGCAGGCGGCGTTGAGGCCGTACCTCGTCATGTCCGGGGTGCTGCTGATGCTGCTGGGGGTCGCGGCGGCGGTCAGGGGCATGCGGCAGAGGGACCAGGAGGAGCACGGGGAGGAGGACGAGGAGGACGAGGAGGGTGAGGAGGGCGAGGAAGCGGAAAACACCCACAGCCACTCCCACTCCCACTCCCACGGCGGCCCCCGTATCGCCTGGCTGTTGACGCTCCCGGCCCTGGCCCTGCTGCTCTTCCCGCCCCCGGCGCTGGGTTCGTACAGCGCGTCCAGGGAGGAGGCCCAACGGGCGGCACAGGGCACAGGCACCTTCTCGGCGCTGCCCGCCGGGAACCCGCTGGACATCTCGGTCGCCCAGTACAGCTCCCGCGCGATCTACGACACCGGCCACTCCCTCAAGGGCCGCACCCTCCGCATGACCGGCTTCGTCACCCACGGCTCCAACGGCACCTGGTACCTCACCCGCCTCCTCGTCACCTGCTGCGCGGCCGACGCCACGATCAGCAAGGTCGAGATCCGCGGCGACGAGGCGGACGGCGCCCCGCAGACCGACAGCTGGGTCACGGCCACGGGCGTATGGGTACCCAAGGGCAAGCTGGGGACGGACGGGGCGTGGCCGCCGATCCTCAAGGCGACGGTGGTCAAGCAGGTGAAGGAACCGGCGGACCCGTACGACAAGCGTTGAGGCCGACTCGGTTCAGGAGGCTCGCTTGTCCTCGACGTGGACGACATGGAGTTCGGTGCCGTCCCGATGGCGCTTGGCACGTCCGAGCAGTCCGACGGCGATCTCCGACTGATCGCCGGGCTCGTCAGGACCGACGTAGGTGAGGACATCGTTGTGGTGCCCGGTCACGACCCATCCCTCGGCGTCTTCGAGGTCGATCACTCCGAAGTCCCCGGCCGAGGATCCGGCGTGAACCGGGCCGAACTTCTTCAGAAGCTCGGTGGCCTGTTCGGCGAGGTCTCCCTCCGGAGCGGTCAGCACGACACACGTGCCGCGCTCGAACAGCACCCACGACTTGCGAGGGTCGGCGAGAAGCCGCTGCCAGACGTCTATGAGTATCTCGGTGTCCACGGCGGTCATCTTGCCGCAGAGCACTGACACAGGTCCGGTTCCTAGATCTGTACCCGCCCCTGCTTCTGCACATCCGTGAGTCGTTGTGCGCCGATCTGGAGCCCCTGCTGCATCGCGTCCACCGGCACGTTCCCCAGGCCGCCGTTGGTGACGGTGATCGTGTCGTCGCCGATGCGGACGGCGGCGGTGTCGAGGGTGAGGGTGGACCGGTCGCCCTCGGGGGTGGTGCCGGTGAGGGTGAGGTGGAGGCCCTCGCGGGCGTCGCCGACGGTGGGGAGGGTGGCTTCCGTGACCGTCACGGTCTGGGTGCCGGAGCGGGTGGTCGTGGCCGTGAAGTTCGCGCACTTCTGGGGGAGGGTGCGGAGCCAGTCCAGGGTGCGGTTCACGTCTGCCTGGGGGAACGCGGCGACCTGGTAACGGAGTTGGGCCTCGTCGTCGGTGTCGTCCAGAGTGGTCACCGCCTGGGTGGTGGCGGGGGTGCCGAGGAGTTCGTCGGCGTAGAGGGCGTCCAGGAGACGTTGGCAGTCGGGGACGTTCGTCTTCGCCTTCAGCAGGGTGTCCCGCCAGGTCGCCGTGCCCTGGGTCGGGGTCCAGGGGGCGCCCAGGTCCGCGTCCGTGATCAGCGCGGCCTGTGCCTGGGCCGGGGTGAGGACGGGGGCGGCGGCCGGGGAGGCATGGGTGGCTGGGGTCGTCCGCACGGCCGAGGGGGAGGGCGCGGTCGTCACCGTGTGCAGGATGGCCTCGTTCGCGCAGCCGGCCACGGTCAGCAGTGTGCCCGCGGCGAGGAGGATCAGGGCCGGGGTGCGGGTCATCGAGGGTCCCTCCTGGGACGGGGTGCCGGATCGTTCCCCCAACGGCACCATCGCCCAGGCCTGCTCACCAGCGCGCCGGGCCGTCCGGGTGAGTGGGGGTGCGGGGGTTGTGGATCGGGTGCGGGCCCGGTGGGGGCCGGTCGCGCAGTTCCCCGCGCCCCTAAAAGACGGGGGGCGTCGGTTGTGGGGCGGGTGCCGGCCCGGTGGGAGCCGGTCGCGCAGTTCCCCGCGCCCCTAAAAACTGGGTGTCTGCACCGAGGCCGACTCCAGCGCCCGCCCCCAAAGACAGGGCATCAGCGCTGAGGCCAACCCGCGCGCCAACCCCCTAGGGGCGCGGGGAACTGCGCGACCAGCCCCTACGGCGCCGCACCCGAAAAACCACCGGGGGTTGGCGCTGAAGTCGGCCTACGGGTTGACGCCCTGCCTTTAAGGGGCGCGGGGAACTGCGCGACCGGCCCCCACCGGCCCGCAGCCGAAAATCGATGGCCGGAGTTTTCGTGCGGCTGCTAGCGTCCGCCGTGTGAAGCGCGCCAAGCCGTTCCCGTCCTTCTGGACGACGACGCCGGAGACTGTCCCGGCGCGCTGACCGCTGAACCGAGTCGAAGCCCCGGGGCGAGTGCCCCGGGGCTTCGTCGTCGCCGGATTCCTCGCCCCGCCAGCCGCAAAGCGAGGAACCCCGCCATGTACGACCACCGCCGCCTCGGCCGCGAACTCGACCTCTTCGACACCGACCCCCTGATGGGCGCGGGCCTGCCGTACTGGCTCCCCGACGGCGCGACCGTACGCCACGAACTGGAGGAGTACGTAAGGGAGTTGGAGCGCTCCGCCGGGTACAGGCACGTGTACTCGCCCGTGCTCGGCAAGCGCGAGCTGTACGAGATCTCCGGTCACTGGTCGCACTACAGCGAGGACATGTTCCCGCCGATGAAACTCGGCGGCGAGGAGGTCGTACTGCGGCCCAGTCTCTGTCCGCATCACGCCCTCATCTACCGGTCCCGCTCACACAGTTACCGCGAACTACCCCTCCGCATCGCCGAGTTGGGCGGCATGTACCGCTCCGAACTCTCCGGCGTCCTCGGCGGCCTCACCCGCGTCCGCGCCATCCAGCTCAACGACGCCCACATCTTCTGCACCCTGGACCAGGCCGTGGAGGAGGCCCGCACCGCCCTGAACCTCATCACCCGCGCCTACGCGGACCTCGGCATCCGCGCCTCCCGTCATCGGCTCTCACTGCCGGGGGACGGCGCCAAGTACGTTGCGGATCCGGCCCTTTGGCGGCGGGCCACCGCGATGCTGAAGGAGGTCCTCGACACCTCCGGCGTCGTCCACGAGTCCGCCGAGGGCGAGGCCGCGTTCTACGGCCCGAAGATCGACGTCCAGATCGCGGACGCGGCCGGCCGCGAGGCCACCCTCTCCACCGTCCAGATCGACTTCCACCAGCCCGAACGCTTCGACCTGCACTACATCGGCGCCGACGGCGCGAAACACCGGCCGGTGATGGTGCACCGCAGCGTCATCGGGAGCATGGAACGGGCGGTGGCGCACCTGGTGGAGGAGCACGGCGGGGCGTTCCCGGCGTGGCTGGCGCCGGTGCAGCTGGCGGTGCTGCCGGTGTCGGAGGCGCAGGCGGAGCAGGCGTACGACCTCGTCCGACGAGCCCAACAGCGAGGCCTGCGCGCCGAGTTGGCCGCCCCCGACCAGGGCACCCTCGGTGCCCGCATCCGAGCCGCGCGACTCGTCCCGTACCAAGCCGTGATCGGCGAACGGGAAGCCGCCGACGACCTGGTCGCCGTACGCCTGCGGGACGGCCGGCGCATCGAGCCGCTGGCGCCCGCCGAACTCCTGCACCGCATCGGCGCGCGGGTCGAGGCTCGCGGCACCGCACTGTGGGCGGATGCGTAAGGTCACCTTGAACGACCTTGAGCTGTCCTGAACTGCTCGAACTGCCTTGATCCGCCGCACCGTCCCCGAGAGGAGCCTGCCGTGACCGGTCAGCCCATCCCCGTGATCATCGACTGCGACACGGGGGTCGACGACGCCCTGGCGCTGCTGTTCGCCGTCCGCCACCCGGGCCTGGACCTGCGCGCGGTCACCTGTGTCGCCGGGAACACCGACGTCGACCAGGTCGTACGGAACACGCTGATCGTCCTGGACCACGCCGGTGCCGGTGACATCCCGGTCGCGCGGGGTGCGGCCCGGCCGCTGATCGAGCCGGCGCGTTCGGCGGCGCACGTCCACGGGCAGGACGGCATGGGCGACATGGGGCTGCCCGACTCCGCACGTACGCCGGTCGACGTGGACGCGGTGACCCTGCTGCGCCGCGAGATCCTGGCGTCGCCGAGCCCGGTCACGCTCATCCCGACGGCACCCCTGACGAACATCGCGCTGCTGCTGCGTACGTTCCCTGAGGTCACCCACAACATCGAGCGGATCGTGTTCATGGGCGGCGCGGTGGCCGTCGGGAACGCCACGCCGGTCGCGGAGTTCAACGTCTGGCACGACCCGGAGGCGGCCGCGATCCTGCTCACCGCCGGGGTGCCGATCACGATGTACGGGCTGGACGTGTTCGAGCGGGTGCAGGTTCCGGCCGCCGATGTGCGGCGGCTGCGGGGGAGTTCGGAGCCCCGGCTGAAGCTCGCCGGCGACCTCCTCGCCCACCGCGATCCGGCCGCCTCCGGCGACCCCACCCCCACCGGCGGCCTCGGCGACGCGGGCGCGGTCTGCGCGGTCGCCGACCCGGGCGGCCTCACCACCCGCCTCCTCCCGGTCGAGGTCTCCCTCGCCCCGGGGCCGAGCCGAGGACAGACGATCGTCGACCGGCGTCCGCGCCACGGCGAGTCCGAGATCCATGACGGCGCTCGCGAACAGGCCCTGGTGGACGTGGGGTTGGACGTGGATGTGGAGCGGTACGTGAAGCTGTGGCTGGAGACGGTCGAGGCGTAGGACGGTAGGTGGGGGTACGGCGGACGCCGGGCCGGGATCTTGTCCCGGCCCGGCGTCCTGCTTACCGCATGCTCTCGCGGGTTACGACTGGGAAGCCCGCCGGCGGCGCGTCGCGACCACGATCGCCGCCCCGCCCGCCATCAGGACCGCCGCCCCGCCGACCAGCGCGCCGGTGTTGCTGCCGCCGCCGGTCTCCGCGAGGTCGCCGCCACCGCCGCCGTTGGGCGAGGGGGCCGCCGCCGGAGTGGTCGACTCGGAGTCGGCCGGGGTCGGGGTCGGGGTCGGGGTGGAGGACTCCGGGGTGGACTCGGAGGCGCTCGGGGTCGGGGTCGAGGAGTGCGAGGCCGGCGGGGTGGACGCCGGGACCGACGGCGGGACCGAGGCCGGGGCCGACGGGGTCGGGGGCTGGGACTCGGTGCTCGTGCAGTCCTTCGTGCCGCCGTTCCAGGCCGCGATCAGCTTGTCCTTGATGACCGTGTGGTCGGGGCCCTTGGGCAGGTCGCCGTGGACGAGGCCGTCGCCGGCGTCGGGGTTGCCGTCGAACTTGACCGCGCCGCGGTAGAGGTCGATCTGCGCGAAGCAGCCCTCGTCCGGCACCGCGATGTCGAGCGAGTCGGTCTGGCCCTTCTTCACGGTCACCGTGTCGAAGTCGACGAAGACCTGCCGGCCGGAGGTGGCGAAGGTCGGGCCGTGGGCGATGTACGAGGCGAGCGAGGCGGTGCAGGTGGAGGCGTCGCCGGCGGTGCGGACCTTGATGTGGATCTTGCCGTCGTCGGTGGGCTTCAGGTTCTGGTCGTCGACCTTGACGGAGGGGAAGAAGTCCGTGCCGTTCAGCGAGAACTGGCAGCCCTCGGTCTCAGTGACCGTGCCGGCGCCGGAGCCGGGCCGGTAGTGGCCACCGGACTCCCAGCCGTCACCGCCACCGCCGTGCGCCCAGGCGCCGGAGGCACCGCCGACGGATGCCGCGGCGAGGGCGAGGGAGGCGGCGCCCGTCCCCAACAGGCGACGCACAGTGACACGACTCGCTATGGACATACTTATCCCATCTTGGCCTGACAAGGAGTGGAGGGGTTGAGCAGCGAAGGAAACACCGGGCCCATTGGTCACATGCGCCACAGCGTGTGCACATCGTGGGTCCACCGGAAGTTGACTGTCAACTTCCGCCAGCGCAGCGGGAATTCATAAGGAGACCACGTGACCGACCTGTCCTCCCGTGACCCGGACTGGTGGCGGCAAGCCGTCGTCTACCAGGTCTATCCGCGCAGTTTCGCCGACGCCGACGGCGACGGACTCGGGGACCTCAAGGGCATCACCCAGCGCCTCGGTCACCTCGCCGCCCTCGGCGTCGACGCGCTCTGGCTCAGCCCGTTCTACCCGTCCGAACTCGCCGACGGCGGCTACGACGTCGGCGACTACCGTGACGTGGACCCGCGCCTGGGCACGCTCGACGACTTCGGCGCGATGGTCGCCGAGGCCCACCGGCTGGGCCTGAAGGTCATGGTCGACATCGTGCCCAACCACACCTCCCGGCTGCACAGTTGGTTCCAGGAGGCACTCGCCGCCCCGCCCGGTTCCGCCGCCCGCGACCGCTACGTCTTCCGGGACGGACGGGGTGCGGACGGTCAACTCCCGCCCACCGACTGGCCGTCGGTGTTCGGCGGCAGCGCGTGGAAGCAACTCCCCGACGGACAGTGGTACTTGCACCTCTTCACGCCCGAACAGCCCGACCTGAACTGGGACAACGAGGAGGTGCGGGAGGACTTCCGCACCACGCTCCGCTTCTGGTCCGACCGGGGCGTCGACGGCTTCCGCGTCGACGTCGCCCACGCGCTCGCAAAGGACCTCACCGAGCCGCTCCGCGACGTGGGCCCCCTCGCGGCGAACTCCGAGGACGTCCTCGACTCGATCCCGCCGGGCAGCCACCCCTACTACGACCGCGACGAGGTCCACGAGATCTACCGCGACTGGCGGCGTACGGTCCTCGACACCTACACCCCGCCCCGCATGGCGGTCGCCGAGGCCTGGGTACCGGCCGCCCGCCGCGCCCTGTACGCCCGCCCGGACGAACTCGGCCAGGCCTTCAACTTCGAGTACCTGGAGGCCGGTTGGGACGCGGCCGAACTCCGCGGGGTGATCACCGGCTCGCTCGCCACGGCCCGCGCGGCAGGCGCCTCGGCGACCTGGGTGCTGTCCAACCACGACGTCGTACGACATGCCTCGCGCCTGATGCTGCCCCCGGGCACGGACCCGAACACCTGGCTCCTGTCGAACGGCCGCACCCCGCCGGTCGATACGGCGGCAGGCCTGCGCAGGGCCCGCGCCGCGACCTTGCTGATGCTGGCGCTGCCCGGTTCGTCGTACGTCTACCAGGGCGAGGAACTCGGCCTGCCCGAGGTCGCCGACCTGCCCGTCGAGGCACTCCAGGACCCGATCTGGGAACAGCAGGGCCACACCCACAAGGGCCGCGACGGCTGCCGGGTACCCCTGCCGTGGACCTCGGCCGGTCCGTCCTACGGCTTCGGGTCGGGGCCCGCGTGGCTGCCGCAGCCGGCGAGCTTCGCGTCGTACGCCGTCGAGGCACAGGACGGGACCGAGGGCTCGACCCTGGAGCTCTACCGCACGGCATTGCGGCTGCGCCGCAAGCTGCTCGAAGGGGAGTCGCTGACCTGGGCTCCGGACAGTCAACCCGGAGTGCTGCACTTCACGCGCTCCGCGGGCTGGCGGTGTGTCACCAACCTGTCGGACGTGCCGGTCGCCCTGCCGCCGGGGGAGGTGCTGCTGAGCAGCGAACCGGCGGCAGGGGGTGGTGAGTTGGGGCCTGACACGACCGTGTGGCTGGGGGCGTAGCGCGCTCGGTGGCGCACTCACCCCACGGTCGGGGTCTGGGTGGAGCTGGGTGACGCCTCGCCCGGCAGGACCGGCGGCTGGGTGGTGCTGTTCACCGGCGGGGTGAGCACCACCTCCGGCTGACCGGCGGCCGGGGGCGGCGGGGTCAGGTCCACGGCCGGCAGCTTCGGCGGGGTCGTCTCCTGGAAGAGGACCTGGCTGAAGTTGACCAGTCCGGTGTCCTCCATCACCGTGATGTGGTCCAGGACCGTCGCGTTGGCCTGGTTGGCCAGGATCCGCACCAGGGTGTTCTCGGTGGTCCCGCGGATCTTCGCGATGGTGGCGAAGATCGAACCGTGCGTGACCCGCAGGATGTTGGCGAAGTCCGTGTCGAACTGCTTGCCGCTGTCGCCGGTCAGGGTGTTGATGAACCCCTGCTGCTGCGGGCTGGGCTGGTTCGGGATCGTGATGTTGAGCATGGGCGCGATCTTGCGGACCGTGGAGTCCAGCGCCGCGTGCCCGTCGATGAGGTGCTTGCTCGCGGTGATGACCGCCGGGCTCGCCCCCTTCTTCAGTCCTATCTGGCCGACGGGGTACTCCCACAACCCTGCCGCGCGCACCTTGACCACGAAGTCGCGGTCCGCCTCGGTCAGCGGCCCCCACTGCGTGTTGGCGATCACGCGTGCGGGCGCGCTGGAGACCGTGGTCACGCCCAGCATTGCCGGATAGGCCATGGCGACGAGGGTCAGGCTGAGGGCACCGCCCACAACCATCGTTCCCGTCGCGTTCCGCGAAAAGCGCACCGTACCTCCTGTGTCATGGACCGCCCGTCGGCGGTACGGACAGTCAGGAATACGGATCGGGGCCGCGCCCGAAGTCTTTTGTTTTGGCAAAGCCGGAGTGGGGCGTGTCACAAGTGGTGGGAGGCGGGTCCGGTTGCCGTGCCCCGGGACGCGGCGCTGGTGCCCGGCTCGGGTCAGGCGAACCGGCCGGGCTGGTAGTCGCCCGCGGGCATCGTGAGCATGACGTTCATGCGGTTGAAGCTGTTGATGAGGGCGATCAGCGAGACGAGCGCCATGAGCTGCTCCTCGTCGTGGTGCTTGGCGGCGGTCGCCCACACCTCGTCCGAGACCCCGCCGGCCGCGTCCGCGATACGGGTCCCTTCCTCGGCCAGCTCCAGCGCGGCCCGCTCCGCGTCGCTGAACACGGTCGCCTCCCGCCACACGGCGACGAGGTTGAGCCGTACCGACGTCTCCCCCGCGGCGACCGCGTCCTTCGTGTGCATGTCGGTGCAGAACCCGCACCCGTTGATCTGGCTCGCCCGGATCTTCACGAGTTCCTGCGTGGCCCGGGGCAGTGTCGAGTCCTCGATGACCTTGCCCGCGGCGACGAAGTGCTTCAGGGCCTTGCCGGCGAGCGGACTGGCGAAGGCGTTCAGTCGGGCACTCATGGTGAGCTCCTCTGTTCTGTCGTGGCTGGTGACTACACAGCACTGACGGAACGGGCCCCCAGGAATGTGACAGCCCTGAATGTGAGCCGGCTCTCGTTCAGGCCCGCGGACGCCGCTCGTGGCCGCCGCAGCTGAACCTTCCCAACCCTCAAACCGCTACGGCTGCCACCCCCAACGCCGCCCGCGCCGTGGCGATATGGGCGAGGCCCTCCTTCGCCACCCGCGACGCCTTGGCGTACTCGTCCGCCGTGTGGGCCGCGGAGAGCTGGACACCGGCCGCCCGGTGGCACTCGGCGGCGTCGGTCAGCGCCCGGGTCGCCGTCTCGCCGGCGCCCGCCCAGATCCTCGCCTCGGGGACCGACAGGCTCGCGCCGAGTCGTAGGACCCAGCCGCTGGCCTCGACCTCCGCGTCCAGGTCGGACAGGTCGGAGTCGCCGCGCGCCCGGTGCGGGCGACGCTGTACGACGACGGCGGACGCCGCCCCGGCGATCAACAGCAGTGCGAGCAGCACGACGTATCCCATCGCTTCCTCCAGGCCTTCACGGTGCACGGGCCGGGCGGATCCGACCCCGTACGTCCATGACACGCCCTGCCTCTGTGCGGGCACGTCGATATTCCTGTGCGTCCGCTGCGAGGTTTCCATGGCGGTGAGCCGGAAGGGGTGCGGGAGGCGTGGGAGGCGTACGGGGTCGGGATGAGGCCGTGCGTCCGTCAGGTCAGCTCGCCGAAGCCGACGGCGACGCGGAAGCCGACGGACCCGGGCCGCCCGGACCCCCGCCGCCCTCCCCGTCGTTCGTCTCGTCCGGCGCCACGCCCAGCGTCAGCCGCCCCCGCACGCCCCGCCCGATGTGCCGCCTGTCGTACTGGAGGTAGAGCAGGCCGCCCTCGTGGCCGTTCTGGGGGTAGATCCCGTCCTCGGTGAGTGTCGTGCGGGTCGCCGTGTTCGAGTCGTACGGCTCCAGGACCGACGTCGCGACGACCGACTTCTCGTCGAAGAACAGCTGGCCGGTGTGGCAGGTGTGGCCGCCCTCGTAGCCCGCGTCCGTCCACTCGCCGTCGACGTGGACCTTGACGTGGATGTGGACGCAACGGCCCTGGTACCAACCCGGGAACACCGTCTTGAAGGTGACCTGGCCGTGGCGGTCCGTGTGCCAGGTGCCGCGCAGGAAGCGGTCGTCGTCGGTCGGTTCCTGGTGTCCGCCGCCACCGCCGGGCGGAGGACCACCCGTCGGGGTGCCGGTCGGGGTGCCCGAGGGCGGTGCGCCGGTGGGGGCGGGGCCGCCACCGCCGGTCGACTCGTAGCCCGAGTAGACGCCCGTCGCGTTGCAGTGCCAGATGTCCACGGCCGCGTTCCGCAGCGGTCTGCAGGTGTCCGCGTCGATCACCTTGAGGTCGAGGGTGAGCGGGATGCCCTCCTGGTCCTCGGTCACATCGCGGCGGATCTTGTCGGCGTCGATGTAGTACGGGCCCTCGGTCAGCTCGGAGGTGAGCGTGTAGCACGCCTCCCCCGAGGCGGTCGCTTTCGGCGGCTGCGGACGCGGGGCGTTCTCCTGCGCCGAGGCGTTCACCGACAGCGCTCCGGCGACGCCCACCGCCGTCACGGCCACACCGCCGGCCACCAGGACCGTACGGCGTGCCAACTGGCCCTTGTCCGCCGGGACTTCGGAGTCCGTGGGGGGCTGAGAATCCATGGGGGGTACTCGGGAATCCGTCATGCCGGGGACGCTAGGGGCGCCCGACATGGCATGAACATGAGAATGCGCTGTGAATCCCGTGCGTATACGAAAGGGGCTCGAAACCGACGCCGGTTTCGAGCCCCTCCCACAGGAAAACCTGCGGCCGGACCGTGCTACTTCGGCACTACTTCGGCTGCGGCTTCCGCACCGACAGGTGCAGCTCGCGCAGCCGCGTCTCGTCCAGCTCCGTCGGCGCGCCCATCATCAGGTCCTGCGCGTTGCCGTTGAGCGGGAACGCGATCGTCTCGCGGATGTTCGGCTCCTCCGCGAGCAGCATGACGATGCGGTCGACGCCGGGGGCGATCCCCCCGTGCGGCGGGGCGCCGAAGCGGAACGCGCGCAGCATGCCGGCGAACTGCTCCTCGACGGTGTCACGGTCGTAGCCCGCGATCTCGAAGGCCTTGAGCATGATGTCGGGCTCGTGGTTCCGGATCGCGCCGGAGGACAGCTCCACGCCGTTGCAGACGATGTCGTACTGCCAGCCCAGGATGTCCAGCGGGTCCTGGGTCTCCAGGGCCTCCAGACCGCCCTGCGGCATCGAGAACGGGTTGTGCGAGAAGTCGATCTTCCCGGTCTCCTCGTCCTTCTCGTACATCGGGAAGTCGACGATCCAGCAGAAGCGGAAGACGCCTTCCTCGAAGTGCCCGGCACGCTTGGCGGCCTCGACGCGCACCGCGCCCATGATCTTCGAGACCTCTTCGAACTCGCCCGCGCCGAAGAACACCGCGTGGCCGGGGGCCAGCGACAGGCGCTTCGTCAGCTCCGCGATGTTCTCCTCCGTGAGGAACTTCGCGATCGGGCCCGTCAGCGAGCCGTCCTCGGTCACGCGGACCCAGGCCAGGCCCTTCGCGCCGAGGGTGACCGCGAAGTCGCCGAGCTGGTCGAAGAACTTGCGGGACTGCGCCGCCACGTCCGGCACCGGCAGCGCGCGGACGTGCCGGCCGGCGAAGGCCTTGAACTCCGAGCCCTCGAACACGTCCGTGATGTCGGTGAGTTCGAGCTTCGCGCGCAGGTCCGGCTTGTCGGAGCCGTACTTCACCATCGACTCGCGGAACGGGATGCGCGGGAAGGGGGAGGTGACTGGCTGGCCGCCGCCGAACTCCTCGAACAGCTCCGTCATCAGCTTCTCGATCGGCTGGAAGACGTCTTCCTGCTCCACGAAGCTCATCTCGACGTCGAGCTGGTAGAACTCGCCCGGCGAGCGGTCCGCGCGGGCGTCCTCGTCCCGGAAGCAGGGCGCGATCTGGAAGTAGCGGTCGAAGCCGGAGATCATCAGCAGCTGCTTGAACTGCTGCGGCGCCTGCGGAAGGGCGTAGAACTTGCCCGGGTTCAGGCGCGAGGGGACCACGAAGTCGCGCGCGCCCTCGGGGGAGGTCGCGGAGAGGATCGGGGTGGCCATCTCGTTGAAGCCGAGGGCGACCATCTTCGAGCGGATCGAGGCGATGACCGAGGACCGCAGCATGATGTTGCGGTGCATGCGCTCGCGGCGCAGGTCCAGGAAGCGGTACTCCAGGCGCCGCTCCTCGTTGACCCCGTCCTCGGTGTTGATCGTGAAGGGCAGCGGAGCGGCGGCGCCGAGCAGCTCGACCTCGCCGACCTCGACCTCGACCTCACCGGTCGGCAGGTCCGGGTTCACGTTATCCGTGCCGCGGGAGACGACCTTGCCGTCGACGCGGACCGTCGACTCCTTGGTCACCTTGTCGAGGGCCTCGTACGCGGGCGTGCCGGGGCGGGCGACGAGCTGCGTGATGCCGTAGTGATCGCGCAGATCGATGAAGAGGATGCCACCCAGGTCGCGCCGATTGTGCAGCCAGCCACTCAGCCGGACGTCGGTGCCGACGTCAGAGGCGCGGAGCTCGCCGCAGGTGTGGGACCTGTACCGATGCATCGTCGTTCATCCAGCCTTCGCGGATCGGGGAGTGTTTCACGTGAAACATCCGGGGCCGGAGCCCGGACGTCCCAAGGGTACCGGCCACCCACAGATCGCCTCCCCACCATTAACTCCGGGCTCCCTCGGTGGCAGGTTTCGATCTCCTCTTCTTAGAGTGGGGCAATGCGCACTGGTGAGCCCCTGCCCGCCGTGGGGGAGGTACTCGCCGCCCTCGCGACCGGTCTGTGGCATTGGGACACCGCCTCGGAGCTGGTCACGGTGGACGCCGAGGCCGCACGGCTGCTCGGGCTGCCCCCCGAACAGACCACTCTCACGGAGGCCCAGACACGGGCCCGACTCCACCCCGTGGACTGGAACGAGATCACGGGGGTCGTCGGGCTGGCCGTCGCCGAGGGCACCCTCGCCGAGGTCCGCATCCGGATCATGGACGAGCGGGGCCGGGTCATCCGCGTCGTCCGCAGCCGCTCCAAGCCGTCCTACAACCCCCAGAAGCGGTCGTACGAGCTGATCGGCACCCTCCAGGAGGTCACCGAGCCCACGCCGGGCACACCGGCCGGGCGGACCGCGGTCACCGGTGACTGGCGACGGTCCCGGGAGGCGTTCCTGCTGGACGCGGGCCGGGCGCTCGCGGAGGCACGGTCCACGGCGGAGGTGCTGCGGGTCGCGGCGGGCCTGTCGATGCCGGGCTTCTCACCGGACGGCCTCGCGGTGTTCGGGGTGTCCGGCGACCGGCTGACGATCGTCGGCCACCACGGGCATCAGCCGGGCGACGAGGACCCGTTCTCGCACATGCCGATGGTCACGGACTACCCGGCCGCCGAGGTCGTACGGACGGGCCGTGCCGTCTATCTGTCCACGCCCGAGCAGTACAAGGAGCGCTACCCGGTCACCTGGCCGCTGGCCCAGCACTTCCACCGGCAGTCCTGGGCGTTCCTGCCCCTGACCGTCGCCGGGCGAACGATGGGCGCCTGGATGGCCGCCTTCACCTACCCGGTCGCCTTCACGCCCGACGAGCGGTCCGTCCTCACCACGGTCGCCCGTATGCTCGCGCAAGCCCTGTCCCGCGCCGGTGTCGCCGAGTCCGAGCGCGAACTGACCGACGGCCTCCAGCGCTCGATGCTGCCCACGCTGGGCCCGGAGATCCCGGGCATGAGCGTCGCCGCCCGCTACATCCCGACCGGCGGCGGGCTCCAGGTCGGCGGCGACTGGTACGACATGATCCCGCTGCCCGGGGGAGGCCGTATCGCCCTCGTCATCGGTGACGTACAGGGCCACGACGTGCGCGCCGCCGGACTGATGGGCCAGCTCCGCATCGCCCTGCGCGCCTACGCCTCCGAGGGCCACCGCCCGGACGCCGTGCTCTCCCGCGCGTCCCGCTTCCTGCACGGCATCACCAACGGCGACGCGGAGAAGGCCGACCCGCGCTTCGCGACCTGCCTGTACGTCGAGGCCGACCCGGCGACCGGGGTCCTGGAGATCGCCCGCGCCGGCCATCCCGACCCGGCGATACGCATGGCGGACGGGACGGTGCTGATGCGGTCCACGGCGGGCGGACTGCCGCTCGGCATCGACCCGGACGCCGACTACCCGACGACCACGCTCGCCCTGGAGCCCGGCGAGACCATGCTGATGTGCACGGACGGGCTGATCGAGACCGGCGGCCACGACCTGGAGACGGGCTGGCAGCGCATCCGGACGATCCTGGAGGACCACAGGGGCGACCTGGAGGAACTCGCCGACGCGCTCGTCCAGGCCGTCCACGGGCCCTCCTCGCACCACACCACCGGCCCGCTCGCGGACCGCCGCGAGGACGACATAGCCGTACTCCTGCTGTCCCGCGAGGGCGAGGCCTGCGGCTGCGGCGACACGACGGCCGTCCCCCCGAAGATCCGCCGTACGGTGCTCACGGTCGCGCAGGCCGAGCCCGAGCGGATCGCGGTGGCCCGCCAGCAGCTGCGCGAACTCCTCCACGACTGGACCGGCGCCGACCAGGTCGACTCGGCGGTCCTGCTCGTCTCCGAGATGCTCACCAACGTCCTCGTCCACACCGACGCCGACGCCCTGCTGACCGCCGAGGTGACCGGCGAGGCCGGTGAGCGGCGGATGCGGGTCGAGGTCACGGACGCCGGCGACGACCTCCCGCACAAGCGGCACCCCGGTGAACTGGCGTCCTCCGGGCGGGGGTTGCTCCTCATCGAACTCCTCGCCGAGACCTGGGGCGTGGACCCCAGGGGCGAGGGCAAGAGCATCTGGTTCGAGCTCTACGAGTCCGACGGCGACGGGGACACGGCGGGTGAAGGCCCGGCCGGCGTCTCGGAGTTCGGGTCCTGGGACGCGTAACGCTCCCGCAGTTCGTGGACGACCCCGAAGGCGGCGGCGGTCAGCGGCACCGCGAGCAGCATGCCGAGGATTCCGGCCACGGACGCGCCCGCGGTGATCGCGATCATCACCACCGCCGGGTGCATCTGCACGGTCCGGCTCTGGATCATCGGCTGGAGCACATGGCCCTCAAGGACCTGCACGGCGAGGACGACCCCGAGCGCCCACAGCCCGATGACGACACCCCGGTCGGCGAGCGCGACCAGCACGGCGACGGCCCCGGAGAGGAACGCGCCGAGGTAGGGGATGTACGCCCCGACGAAGACGAGCGCGGCCAGGCCGAACGCCCCCGGCACGTCCAGGACGAGCAGCCCGATGCCGATGCAGAGGGCGTCGATGAGGGCGATGACGGTGGTCCCCCGCATGAATCCCTCGACGCCCTCGAAGGCACGGCGGGCCATGGCCTCGACGAGATCGGCGTTGTCGCGCGGGGCGAGCGAACGCAGGAGCCCGGCGGCACGGTCGGAGTCGCGGAGGAAGAAGAAGACGAGCAGCAGTGCCAGGACGGCCATCGCGATGGTCTCGCCGACGACACTGACCCCGCTGATGACGTTCGAGGCGGCCGTACCGCCGAACTTGGTGAGCAGTTCCTTGGCGTTGGAGGCGAGGTCGTCCACCGAGGTGCCGGCGGCCCCGAAGTGGTCGGCGAGGGAGTTCCCCGCGTCCTTGAGCGAGGACACGATCTGGTCCCCGGTGTCGATCAGCGCGGCCACCACGATGTACACCGCCCCACCGACCACGGCGACGACCGCGACACAGGTGACCCCGGCGGCCACCGACCGATTGACCTTGGCCTTCACCAACCGCCTGTACAACGGCCCGAGCAGCGCGGTCCCGAGCAGCGCGAGCAGCACGGGCGTCACCGCGGTCTTCAACTCGGCACAGAGCCGGATCCCGACGTAGCCGACCCCGGAGACCAGCAGCAGGACGGCACACCAGGCGGCGAACCGCCGTACGGGAACGGGGAGTAGCTGCACGCTCCCACCCGATCACGCGTCGGGCGGGCGGGCCCGGCGGGACGGGCCGCCCGGGTGACGGCGGGTCAGGCCTTCACGGCTCCCGCCGCGGTCCGTCCATGCCCGCGCGGTAGGTGCCGGGGGTGATGCCCGCCGTCCGGGCGAAGGTCTGGACGAAGGCGCTGGTCGTCGCCCATCCGCAGGCGTGGGCGGTGTCGGTGACCGTGGCGCCCTCGGCGAGCATGACCATCGCGGTGAAGATCCGGACCCGGGTGCGCCACTGCGGGAAGGTCATGCCGAACTCGTCGCGGTACAGGCGGGAGAGGGTGCGCTCGCTGGTGTGCACACGGTCGGCAAGCTGGGCGAGGGTGCAGGGCTCGTGCAGGTCCTCTTCGACGAGGCGGCAGGCGTCGGCCAGCCGTTGGTCGCGGGCCGCGGGCAGGGCGACGGGCTCGGCCGTCACACGGCGCAGCCGGTCGCGCAGCACTGTCTCGATGTGCCGGTTCTCGGTGTGGGTGAGGGTGGTGCCGGCGAGCGCGATCAGCAGTTCGCGCACCAGAGGGTCGACGGCGATGACCGTGGGGCGTTCGGCGTCGAGCAGGGGCGTCCTGCCGCGGGCGGGGAAGCCGATGGTGTGGAAGCGGCTCCGGCCGTGGAAGCGGTGTTCGTGCCAGGTGTTCGCGGGGATCCACACGGCGCGGTCGTCCGAGGCGATCCAGGAGCCGTGTTCCGTGGTGATCGCGAGCACGCCCGAGCTGACGTAGATCAGCTGGTGGTCGTCGTGGCGGTGGCGGGCGATGGTCTCGCCGCCGCCGAGGAACCGGGTGGTGGTCGGTGTGACGGGCTCGTGGCGGATCTGCGACATGGATAGGCAGAATACGGGAAGCGCGCCCGGGGTGTCCCCGCCCATCGTGGATGCGTGACAGCCATCCAGGAAACAGACACTCCCCGTGAGGCGGGTGGTCCGCCCGGGCACTGGCGCCGGATGCGGATCTGGGCGAGCGCCCACGCGGTCGACGACTTCTACCAGGGACTCGTACCCGCCGCGGTCCCCTATTTCGTGCTGCAGCGGGACTTCAGTTATGTGCAGGCTTCGGGGCTGGCGCTCGCGGCGACGCTCGGCAGCGCGCTGCCGCAGGTGCCGATCGGCCTGCTCGCCGACCGGTTCCGGCTGCGCTGGATGTCGCCGCTGGGGGTCACCATGGCGGGTGTCGGGGCGGGCCTGTCCGGACTGACGCCCTCCTACCCGCTGGTCTTCGCCCTCCTGCTGACGGCCGGTGTCGGTATCGCGATGTTCCACCCGCCCGCGGGCCGCGACGCACGCCGCGCGGCCGGGGGCAGCGCCACCGCGATGAGCTACTTCGCCGCGGGCGGCAGCGTCGGCTTCTTCGTCGCCCCGGCACTGGTCACACCGGCCCTGGACACCCTCGGGATGAGCGCCACGGCCCTCTTCGTCCCACCCGCCGTCCTCATGGGCTTCGTCCTGTTCCGCCACCACGACCGCGCATCCGCCACGGCGGTCGGAGCGGTCCGGCGCCGGGGCAGGGACCGGCCGGGCCGGTTCGCGGCCCTGACCGCCGTCGAGGTCGTACGGTCCACCATCTCGACCGGGCTGAACACCTTCATCTCGCTGTACTGGATCCGCCACCTGGAGGCGAGCAGCGGCCTCGGCGGTCTCGCCCTGACACTCGAACTCGGCGGCGGAGTGGCCGGCACGCTGCTCGGCGGGCGGCTGGCGGACCGCGTCGGCATGGTGCGCACCGTCCAGATCGGCAACGCGGCGATGCTGCCCGCCCTGTGGCTCATGCTGATCTGCGACGACAGGTACGCCGCGCTGCCCCTCGCGCTGCTGGTCGGCCTGATCTCGAACATCCCGTTCGCCGTCCTCATCAAGCTCGGCCAGGACTACCTGCCCAGCCGCCCCGGCACCGCCGCCGGCGTCACCCTCGGCCTCGCGATGAGCGCCGGCGGACTGTTCATGCCCGTGCTGGGCCTCATCGCGACGCACTACGGTCCCCGAGGCGCCCTCGCGGTACTCGCCACGGTGCCGGTGCTCGCGATGCTGCTCTCGGCGTTCCTGCGCGAACCGGTCGAGGAGGAACCGGTGTGCGCGGAGGACACGTCCCTCGCCCCTTGACGTGGCGATCGGACGTGCGGGCCTCACCCCAGTTGCTCGGCCAGTCCGACGATGATGCCCTCCGGGCCGCGGACGTAGCAGAGGAGGTAGCTGTCCTCGAACCGGGCGATCCCGCCGACGAGTTCGGCGCCGTGCGGGCGCAGGCGGGCGACCGTGTCCTCGATGTCGTCGACGGCGAACATCACCCGGTGGGTGCCCAGGATGTTGTGCGGCCGGTCGCGCGGACCGGCGCCGGTCGCCTCGGGGCTGCGGTACTTCGCCAGTTCCAGGCGGCTGTGGCCGTCCGGGGTCCGGACCATCGCGATGTCGCAGTGGACGCCGTCGAGTCCGGTGCACTGGTCGGCGAAGGGGCCCTGGACCTCCCCCCTGCCCTCCAGTTCCATACCGAGTTCCACGAAGAACGCGATGGCGGCGTCCATGTCGTCGACGACGATGCCTACGTTGTCCATGCGTTGAATCGCCATGCTGATCCACTCCCTTTTTCCCGGGGCTCCCCGCGCTACCCGCTGATGCCCCTGGGACGGAGCCGGGGGCACGTTCTCGACATGGATCTGAGCACCGCCCGGTCCCGGAACCAAGCCGACGAGCCCGGCAAGCCCGAAGCCCCGTCCAGACCTGGACGGGGCTTCGGGTACTTCCGCTCCGGTTACTTCCGCTCCGGTGAGGCTTACAGGCCGCCCTCACCCATCCCGTGCACGGCCGGGATCGTCCCCAGCCGGCCCTTCTGGAAGTCCTCGAACGCCTGCTGGAGCTCCTCGCGGGTGTTCATGACGAACGGGCCGTAGTGCGCCATCGGCTCGCGGATCGGCTGGCCGCCGAGGATCGCGACCTCCAGGTCCGGGGTGTTCCCGTCCTGCTGCTCGTCCGCGCGGACGGTCAGGGACGAACCCGCGCCGAAGACCGCGGTCTGGCCCATGTGGATCGCGCGCCGCTCCGCACCGACCGAGCCCTTGCCCGCCAGGACGTACGCGACACCGTTGAAGTCCTCGCGCCAGGGCAGCGTGACCTCCGCACCCGGTGCCACCGTCGCGTGGATCATCGTGATCGGCGTGTGCGTGATGCCGGGACCCTGGTGGCCGTCCAGCTCACCGGCGATGACGCGCAGGAGCGCGCCGCCGTCGGGGGTGGTGAGCAGCTGGACCTGGCCGCCGCGGATGTCCTGGTAGCGCGGGGGCATCATCTTGTCCTTGGCCGGGAGGTTCACCCACAGCTGCAGGCCGTGGAAGAGCCCGCCGGACACGACGAGCGACTCCGGCGGCGCCTCGATGTGCAGCAGGCCCGCGCCCGCCGTCATCCACTGGGTGTCGCCGTTGGTGATGGTGCCGCCACCGCCGTTGGAGTCCTGGTGGTCGAAGACGCCGTCGATGATGTAGGTGACGGTCTCGAAGCCGCGGTGCGGGTGCCACGGGGTGCCCTTGGGCTCGCCCGGCGCGTACTCCACCTCACCCATCTGGTCCATCATGATGAACGGGTCGAGGTGGCGGTAGTTGATCCCGGCGAACGCGCGGCGCACCGGGAAGCCCTCACCCTCGAAACCGCTGGGCGCGGTCGAGACGGCGAGCACGGGACGTGCCACGGCGTCGGCCGGCGCGGCCACGCGGGGCAGGGTCAGCGGGTTCTCTACGGTCACTGCAGGCATGTCGGGACCTCCTTGTGCGTCGAGTTTAGTTGAGCGTTGAACTTTCTGCTACCCCACAACAGAAGAAGCCCGGAGGGCATTCCCTCCGGGCATTCCGTGTGACGGGGCGATGGACGTCGGCCGTGCGTCGTGAGTGTTCAGCCGTACATCCTGCGCATCGCGAACTCCACCATCTGCTCGACCGCCTTCGCGTCGAACACCATCCGGTGCTCGCCCTCCATGTCGACGACGAAGCCGTAGCCCGTCGGCAGCAGGTCGATGACCTCGGCGCCGGTGATCACGAAGTACTTGGACTCCTTGCCGGCGTAACGGCGCAGTTCCTTGAGCGAGGTGAACATCGGGATCACCGGCTGCTGGGTGTTGTGGAGCGCGAGGAAGCCCGGGTTGTCGCCGCGCGGGCAGTACACCTTGGAGGTCGCGAAGACCTGCTGGAAGTCCTCGGCCGCCATCTGCCCGGTGGTGAACGCGCGCACCGCGTCCGCGAGCGAGGGCGGGGACGGCTCGGGATAGAGCGGCGGCTGCTGGCCGTAACCGCCCACGCCGCCGGCCATCTGCTGCTGGGGCGGGACGTACCCCTGCTGGGCACCCACGTTCTGGTCGTAGCCGTACATGCCCGCAAGAGTAACGAGTCACAGATGGACGGCTTGGGGTTGCGTCTTATTACCGACGGGTAGCATCATCGTAGCTACTGCTTAGTACACGTCTCGTTGTACATATCTCTACGGATCTTTCTACGGAGTCGTCGCCATGGGGCACTACAAGTCGAATCTCCGCGACATCGAGTTCAACCTCTTCGAGGTCCTCGGGCGCGACAAGCTGTACGGAACCGGTCCGTTCGCGGAGATGGACACGGACACCGCGAAGAGCGTCCTGGCGGAGCTGACCCGCCTCGCGGAGAACGAGCTGGCGGAGTCCTTCGCCGACGCCGACCGCAACCCGCCGGTCTTCGACCCGGAGACGAACACCGCGCCGGTGCCCGCCTCCTTCAAGAAGAGCTACAAGGCCTTCATGGAGTCCGAGTACTGGCGGCTGGGGCTGCCCGAGGCCATCGGCGGTACGACGGCTCCGCCCTCCCTGATCTGGTCGTACGCCGAGCTGATCCTCGGCGCGAACCCGGCCGTGTGGATGTACTGCTCCGGGCCGGCCTTCGCCGGGATCCTCTACGACGAGGGCAACGACGTACAGAAGGGGATCGCGCGGCTCGCGGTGGAGCGGACCTGGGGTTCGACCATGGTGCTGACCGAGCCCGACGCGGGTTCCGACGTCGGCGCGGGCCGTACCAAGGCCGTCCAGCAGGACGACGGCTCCTGGCACATCGAGGGCGTCAAGCGCTTCATCACGTCCGGTGAGCACGACATGGAGGAGAACATCCTTCACTACGTGCTCGCGCGGCCCGAGGGCGCGGGCCCCGGCACCAAGGGGCTCTCCCTCTTCCTCGTGCCGAAGTTCCTCTTCGACGTCGAGACCGGCGAGCTGGGCGAGCGCAACGGCGTCTACGCCACCAACGTCGAGCACAAGATGGGCCTCAAGGCGTCCAACACCTGCGAGATGACCTTCGGCGACCGGCACCCCGCCAAGGGCTGGCTGATCGGCGACAAGCACGACGGCATCCGCCAGATGTTCCGGATCATCGAGTTCGCCCGCATGATGGTCGGCACGAAGGCCATCTCGACGCTCTCGACCGGCTACCTCAACGCCCTTGAGTACGCCAAGGAGCGCGTCCAGGGCCCCGACCTCGCGGCCTTCGGCGACAAGGCCGCGCCCAAGGTCACCATCACGCACCACCCGGACGTGCGCCGCTCGCTGATGACGCAGAAGGCGTACGCCGAGGGCATGCGCGCCCTGGTGCTGTACACCGCGTCGATCCAGGACGCGATCGCCGTCAAGGAGGCCGAGGGCGAGGACACGTCCACCGAGCACGCGCTCAACGACCTCCTCCTGCCGATCGTCAAGGGCTACGGCTCCGAGAAGGGCTACGAGCAGCTCGCGCAGTCGCTCCAGACCTTCGGCGGCTCCGGGTTCCTCCAGGAGTACCCGATCGAGCAGTACATCCGGGACGCCAAGATCGACACCCTGTACGAGGGCACCACCGCGATCCAGGGCCAGGACTTCTTCTTCCGGAAGATCGTCCGCAACCAGGGCGCCGCCCTCAACTCCCTCGCCGAGGACATCAAGAAGTTCCTCGCGCTGGGCACGGGCGGCGAGGACCTGGCGGGCGCCCGCGAGCACCTCGCCAAGGCGGCCGTCGAGCTGGAGGCCATCGTCGGACTGATGCTCACCGACCTCGCGGCGACCGAGCAGGACGTCAAGAACATCTACAAGGTGGGCCTCAACACCACCCGCCTGCTGCTCGCCTCCGGCGACGTCGTCGTCGGCTACCTGCTCCTCAAGGGCGCGGCGATCGCCGTCGAGAAACTGGAGACGGCCTCCGCGAAGGACAAGCCGTTCTACACGGGCAAGATCGCGGCTGCGAAGTTCTTCGCGGCCAACGTTCTGCCGGGCCTCACCCTGGCCCGCAAGGTCGCCGAGGGCGTAGAACTGGACCTGATGGAGCTGGACGAGGCAGCCTTCTAGGCGACCGCGGAACACGTTCCAGGACAACACCGGTACAGCTTCGCGAAACCCCACATCGCCCTTGTGAGGGCCCGCTCCCGACGCCGGGGGCGGGCCCTCGTACGTCGTTAAGGTGAATCCCATGAGCGAACCATCCCGCTTCGACCGCGGCCACACCGACGACCTGTTGACCTTCCTGGCGGCGAGTCCCACGCCGTACCACGCCGTGGCGAACACCGCCGAGCGGCTGGAGAAGGCGGGCTTCAGGCAGGTCGCCGAGACGGACGCCTGGGACGGCACGAGCGGCGGCAAGTACGTGCTGCGCGGTGGCGCGATCGTGGCCTGGTTCGTCCCCGAAGGTGCGGCCCCCCACACCCCCTTCCGCATCGTCGGCGCGCACACCGACTCCCCGAACCTGCGGGTCAAGCCGCGTCCCGACACCGGCGCGCACGGCTTCCGCCAGGTCGCCGTCGAGATCTACGGCGGACCGCTGCTCAACTCCTGGCTCGACCGGGATCTCGGCCTCGCCGGCCGGCTGACCCTGCGGGACGGTTCGACCCGCCTGGTGAACGTGGACCGGCCGCTGCTCAGGGTGCCCCAACTCGCCATCCACCTGGACCGTTCCGTGTCGGCGGACGGGCTCAAGCTGGACAAGCAGCGGCACCTCCAGCCGATCTGGGGCCTCGGCGACGACGTCCACGACGGCGACCTGATCGCCTTCCTGGAGGAGGAGTCGGGGCTCGCGCCGGGCGAGGTCACCGGCTGGGACCTGATGACGCACTCCGTGGAGGCGCCCGCCTACCTGGGCCGCGACCAGGACCTGGTGGCCGGTCCGCGCATGGACAACCTGCTGTCGCTGCACGCCGGCGTGGCCGCGCTCGCCTCCGCCGCCGCCCGCGAGGACCTGCCGTACATCCCCGTGCTCGCCGGTTTCGACCACGAGGAGAACGGCTCGCAGTCCGACACGGGCGCGGACGGGCCGCTGCTCGGCGGGGTCCTTGAGCGCTCGGTGTTCGCGCGCGGCGGGTCGTACGAGGACCGGGCGCGGGCCTTCGCCGGGACCGTCTGTCTGTCCTCCGACACCGGTCACGCGGTGCACCCGAACTACGCGGAGCGGCACGACCCGACGCACCACCCGCGGGTCAACGGCGGTCCGATCCTCAAGGTCAACGTCAACAACCGCTACGCCACGGACGGTTCGGGCCGCGCGGTGTTCGCCTCGGCCTGCGAGAAGGCCGGCGTGCCGTTCCAGACCTTCGTCTCCAACAACTCCATGCCGTGCGGCACGACGATCGGCCCGATCACCGCGGCCCGGCACGGCATCAAGACCGTCGACATCGGCGTGGCGATCCTCTCGATGCACAGCGCCCGCGAACTCTGCGGCGACCAGGACCCGTACCTGCTGGCCAACGCGCTGGTGGCGTTTCTGGAGGGTTAGTCAACTCCCCTGTGGCGCATGGGTGTTGCCTTCCCGGGTACCCGGAGGCGGACCGGGCCGACCGGACCGGACAGGGAGGCGACACTCATGGGCCTGGGCGGATGCATCATCCTCATCGCCGTCGGCGCGATCCTCACGTTCGCGACCGACTGGCACATGCAGGGGGTCAATCTCGACCTGGTCGGGGTCATTCTCATGATCGTCGGGCTGATCGGGGTCGTGACCTTCGCCAGCATGGCCCGGCGCCGACGCGTGGTGATACCGGGTCAGACGACCGTCGTCGAGGACGACGAGACGCGCGGCTACCGCGGTGGCTACGGCGCCTGAGCCCCGCCTGACCGGATCCCTCGGCGGTGGATACCTGGGCGTAGTCCACACTCGGGTCGAATCCCCCGCATGGGACATAAACAGCCAAACATGAGCAACCCATGACGTGCTGCGCGGTGCGCGATTGTGCGAACCTCGTGAAGACTTCGTGCAGTTGAGGGCCCGGGGAGAGGCAGCCCCGGGCCCTCTCCCGATATCCGGGTGTCTTTATGGGCCCCGTGTCAGGCGTCCTGGTCGGCCCCGTCGCCTCGGTCGTCCATGCCGGCCAGCACGAGGGGGAGCCGGTCCGCCCCGCCCTCGGTGAGGCGGACCGGGACGCCCCAGTCCTGCTGGTGGACATGGCAGGCGGGGTACCCTCCCCCAGTCTTCGACCCGTCGGTACCCCCGGCCGGGTCTTCATCGCACGAGGCCGCCATGGCCGACACGTGCAACACGCCTTCCGGCACGGCCGGGTTGAGCGTCAGGATGCGGTTCAGGTCCGTGCCCGCGCCCTCCCCGCCGACGAGCAGCTCGGGCGGGGTCGCGGAGACGAGCAGCCGGGTCGAGGGGCCGTAGCGGGTGTCGAGCTTCTGCCCGGCCGGGGCCTGGAAGATGACGTCCAACTCCAGCTCGCCGGGGGCGACTTCGGTGGCCGCGCGCCGGGTGCGATGGGCGACGGACTCGACCCGCACCGCCTCCTCCGGCAGGCGCAGCCGGGTCAGCCGGTGCCGGGCCGACTCGACGACCAGGATCTCGTCACCGACGAGCACGGCGTCGCTCGGCTCCCTCAAGTCCGTGGCCAGCGTGGTGACTTCGCCGGTCGCGGGGTCGTAGCGGCGCAGGGCGTGGTTGTACGTGTCGCTGATCGCGACCGAGCCGTCCGGGAGCGCGGTGACGCCCAACGGGTGCTGGAGCAGCGCCTGTTCGGCGGATCCGTCACGATGCCCGAAGTCGAAGAGGCCGGTGCCGACGGCGGTGTGGACGGCCCCGTCGGGGTCCACCCAGCGCAGGGCGGACGTCTCGGAGTCGGCCAGCCACAGCCGGTCGGCGGTCGCGGCGAGTCCGGAGGGCTGGGCGAACCAGGCCTCGGGGCCGGGTCCGTCGACGAGCCCCTCGTTCGTGGTGCCTGCGGTGACGGAGACCGTGTCGGTGGCGGGGTCGTAGGCCCAGAGCTGGTGGACGCCCGCCATGGCGATCCAGATCCTGTCCTGCCACTCGGCCACGTCCCACGGGGAGGAGAGGCTGACCTCGCGGGCCGGGCCCGAGGTGGGCTCGCCCTGCATCCACTGGCGGCCCGTACCGGCGAGGGTCGTGACGGCGCCGGTGCCGAGGTCGAGGCGGCGCAGGGCGTGGTTCACGGTGTCGGCGACGACGACGGAGCCGTCCTCTCGGAGGGTGAGCCCCTGCGGTTCGTTGAAGGTGGCGGAGTCGGCGGTCCCGTCACCGAAGCCGCGCGCCCCGGAACCGATCCGCCGTACGACGCTCTCCCCGTCGGCCGCGAGCTCGACCAGTTGGTGCCGGGTGGTGTCGCTGACCAGGAAGGTGCCGCCGGGCAGGGCGATCGCCTTGCCCGGGAAACGCAGCACGGTGGGCTCCGGCTCGGGTGCCACATACGGCCCGTCTCCGCGCCGGAGCGTCCCCTTCGCCGCGTGCTCGGTCTCCAGCTCCGCCACCAGCCGCTCGATGGCGTGCGCGTGCCCCTCGCCCGCGTGCTGCGCGACGACGTACCCCTCCGGGTCGATGACGACGAGCGTCGGCCAGGCGCGGACGGCGTACTGCTTCCAGGTCGCCAACTCCGGGTCGTCGAGCACCGGATGCTCAACGCCGTACCGCTCCACCGCGTCGACGACCGCCTGATGCTCCGCCTCGTGCACGAACTTCGGCGAGTGCACCCCGATGATCACCACCGTGTCCCGGTGCTTCTCCTCCAGCTCACGGAGTTCGTCCAGAACATGCAGACAGTTGATGCAGCAGAAGGTCCAGAAATCCAGGATGACGATGCGTCCCCGCAGGTCGGCGAGGGTGTACTGCTTCTCGCCCGTGTTCAGCCAGCCGCCCTTGCCGGTGAGCTGGGGGGCGCGGACGCGGGCTCGTCGGGGAGCGGGTGCCGGGGATGCGTCGGTCATGGATCAAGAGTGCCACCCCCCACTGACAGTCACGCCAGCGCGTGCCCCGTCGTGGCGTCCACGTGGTCCGGGACCTCCTCGTGGTGGTCGCCGACCGAGAGGGTGCCCGTGGGTTCGAGGACGAGGATCTCGCTGGGGACGGGGGCGTAGGGCTTGTGTTCCGTGCCGCGCGGGACCGTGAAGACGGAGCCCTTGGGGAGGACGACCGTGCGCTCGCCCGAGCCCGCCGGCTCCCTCAGGGCGATGTGCAGTTCACCTTCCAGGACCAGGAAGAACTCGTCGGTGTGGTCGTGGGTGTGCCAGAGGTGTTCGCCCTCGACCTTGGCGACGCGGACGTCGTAGTCGTTGACGGTGGTGACGATGCGGGGGCTCCACCGGTCGGTGAAGGAGGCGAGGGCGGCAGAGAGCGCGATGGGTTCCATGAGGTCAGCGTGCGGGGTGTCGTATCCGGCGGACGAGTGCTAGGAATCGCACATGCCGCAAGGATCCTCTCAGCGCCCGCCCACCCGTCCGCACCGGGTCGCCGTGATCGTCGACGAAGGCACCAATCCCTTCGAGGTCGGTGTCGCCACCGAATTGTTCGGGCTGCCCCGGCCTGAACTCGGGCTCCCCGGGCCGCTGTACGAGGTCCTGGTGTGCACGCCCACGTGTGAGGTGCGGATGAACCACGGGTTCTTCACCCTCACCGGAGCGCACGGTCTCGACGCGGTGGATACGGCGGACACCCTCGTCGTGCCGGGGCGGCCCGACAACGTCGTACCGCGCGGGGCCGCCGTCCTGGACGCCATCCGGCGCACCCACGCGCGCGGGGCCCGTGTCATGAGCCTGTGCACCGGGAGCTTCGCGCTCGCCGAGGCCGGGTTGCTCGACGGGCGCCGGGCGACCACGCACTGGATGTGGGCCGACCGTTTCCGCATGTTGCACCCGCGCGTGCGGCTCGAACCGGACGTCCTCTTCGTGGACGACGGCGACATCCTCACCGCCTCCGGCAGCGCCGCCGCGCTCGACCTGGGGCTGCATGTCGTACGGCGGGACCATGGCGCCGAGATCGCCAACGCGGTGTCCAGGAGGCTGGTCTTCGCGGCTCACCGGGACGGTGGACAACGGCAGTTCGTGGAGCGGCCGTTGCCCGATGTGCCCGACGAGTCGCTCGCGCCGCTGCTCGCGTGGGCGCAGGAGCGGCTGGGCGAGCCGTTGACGGTGGCCGAACTGGCCACCCGCGCGGCCGTCTCCCCCGCGACCCTGCACCGACGCTTCCGTTCGCAGCTCGGGACGACGCCGCTCGCCTGGCTGACCGGGGAGCGGGTGGCGCTGGCGTGCCGGCTGATCGAGCGCGGGGAGGAACGGCTCGACGTGGTCGCGGCGAGGTGCGGTCTGGGCACCGGGGCGAACCTGCGCGTACGGCTGCGGAAGGAGACCGGATTGAGCCCGTCGGCCTATCGGCGGCGTTTCGGACCGGCTGCCGGGGAAGCCGTAATGTCATGAGATTCCTCGTACGCGATCGGATCCTCGGCTTCGGTGAGGATTACTGGATCGAGGACCAGAACGGCAACAAGGTGTTCCTGGTCGACGGCAAGGCCATGCGCATCCGGGACACCTTCGAGTTGAAGGACACGCACGGGCGCGTGCTCATCGACATCCACAAGAAGATGCTCGCCCTGCGCGACACGATGGTCATCGAACGGGACGGTGAGCCCCTGGCGACCATCAGACACAAGCGGTTCTCCCTGCTGCGCAACCACTACAAGGTGTCCCTGGTCGACGGCACCGAACTGGACGTCAGCGGCAAGATCCTGGACCGCGAGTTCGGCGTCGACTACGACGGCGAACTCCTCGCCCAGATCTCCCGCCGCTGGCTCCACATCCGGGAGACCTACGGCGTCGACATCGTCCGGGAGGACGCGGACGCGGCGCTGCTGATCGCGGTGGCGGTCTGCGTGATCCACCTGGCGGAGAAGGAGCGGGAGGACTAGGGCCTGTCCGGCGGATCCGGGGCCTGCCGGGGCTCGGGGACCGTCCTGGTCGGCGGCCCTGCGGGTACTCCGCCGCAGGCGCTCAAGTGCGGCCAGGGTCCGTCCTGTTCGTTCTGTTCATTCTGTCGCTCAGCTCGCGCCCCGCGGACGCTCCAGCCCCAGCACCCGGTCCTTCAGCGCCGGGAACTGTTCCCGGGTCACGGCGACCTTCCCCGGGTCGAAGTCCACCGTCAGGATCTCCTCCCCCGCGCCCGCCTCCGCGAGGACCTCGCCCCAGGGGTCGATCACGATCGAGTGACCCGCCTGGGGAACTCCGGCGTGGGTGCCGGCCGTTCCGCATGCGAGGACGAAGGACTGGTTCTCGACCGCGCGGGCCTGGGCCAGCAGGGTCCAGTGGGAGCGGCGGCGCTCGGGCCAGCCGGCGGGGAGGACCAGGGTCTCGGCGCCGGCGTCGACGAGGCCGCGGAAGAGTTCGGGGAAACGGAGGTCGTAGCAGGTGGCAAGACCAAGGGTCGTCCGAGGCAGACGGACCGTCACCAGCTCGCTGCCCGCGCCCATCAGCACGGCCTCGCCCTTGTCGAAGCCGAAGCGGTGGATCTTGCGGTAGGCGGCGGCCAGTTCACCGGAGGGGGAGAAGACGAGGGACGTGTTGTAGAGGGGGCCCGAGCCCGCGGCGGAGCCGCTGTCAGATGCTGTCCGTTCGGGGATCGAGCCCGCGTGCAGCCACACGCCCGCGTCGCTCGCCGCCTTGGCCATCGCCTCGTAGGTCGGGCCTTCGAGAGGCTCCGCCTCCTCGGCGAACCGCTCGTAGGCGAACGCACCGGTCGTCCACAGCTCCGGCAGGACGACGAGGTCGGCACCGGCCTGGTCACGGACGAGGGACGCCACCCGAACCCGGCGAGAATCGGCCGATTCGCCCTCTTCTACGGCGATTTGAAGGAGAGAGGCGCGCACACTACCACCGTCCTGGCATTCGAGCCGTTCACACAGGCCTACGATCGTCACACGAAAGCACTGCCGGGGTGTCTCACAGCAGCGTAACTTGGGGGTCCCCCCGATTCGAGCGCAGCCGAGAATTGGGGAAGTTTCAAGACGCCGCCGACAGCCACCTCCCGCTGGCAACGCCGCCCGCCACCCGACCTGTACCGACCGCCGAGGGGTCCCGTTCCGTGAGTCTGCATCCCACTCTCCAGCCCTACGCCGACGCCTGGACCCACTCCATCGAAGCGATATCCGAGCTGGTGATGCCCCTCCCGGAGCGAGAGTGGAGCCGACGGACGCCGTGCCCGGGCTGGTCGGTGCGTGACGTGGTCTCCCATGTCATCGGGCTGGACAACGAGATGCTCGGCGACCCGCGCCCCATCCACACCCTCCCGCGCGACCTCTACCACGTCAGCAACGAGCACCAGCGCTACATGGAGATGCAGGTCGACGTACGCCGCCACCACACGGCGCCGGAGATGACGTCGGAGCTGGAGTACACGATCATCCGCCGCAACCGGCAACTGCGCAACGAGTCGCGGGAACCCGGCCGGAAGGTGCGCGGCCACGTCAGCACCGAGGTCACGCTCGAAGAGTCCATGCGCACCCACGCGTTCAACATCTGGGTGCACGAGCAGGACCTGCGCGCCGCCCTCGGCCGCCCCGGCAACCTCGACTCACCCGGCGCCCACGTCGCCCGTGACGTGCTCCTCGCCGCGCTCCCGAAGGTGGTCGCCGACGACTCGGGCGCCCCGCGCAGTTCGGCGGTCGTCTTCGACGTGCACGGCCCGATCGAGTTCCTCCGTACGATCCGCGTCGACATCCAGGGCCGCGGCACCCTCGAAACCGCCCCCGCGCTCGGCCCCGCCGCGACCCTGATCCTCGACTGGGAGACGTACGTCCGGCTGGCCTGCGGGCGGGTCACCGTCGACTCGGTGTCGGACAAGGTCAAGGCGGACGGCGATCCGGAGCTGTCGGCTTCGATACTGCGGAACTTCACGGTCACGAAGTAGCGGGACGGGAATCACGAACCGGCGGGACGGCAGGGCGAGTTCGGTTCGGGTCGTCGAGGAGTCGCCGGCAGGAGTGTGCGCGATCAACGCGGGGTTCCGGCAACGCCCTCCGCCCCCGGCCGAGTTGGCCGCCATGTGGCTGCCCGACGCCTCCGCCTGTCCCTCATACCCCTCGTACCGGCGTAAGAAAGTCGTGTGAGAGCGGTGCGAGAAGGGGCAGTTGGCGACGGGGCACCGGGCGACACCAGCAGCCGTCACCCGTTCCACCCCGGCAGGGCTACGCCGGCACGTGGACCGTCTCCACCCGGCTCGCCACGAGCCGTTCGCTCTCGCGGCGGGCCGCCCGGCGCCGTAGCCGGAGGATCTGGCTGACGCCGACCGCCTGGAGGACGAAGATCACCGAGAAGGCGATCGAGTAGTTGTCGCCGGTCGCGTCGAGGAGCACGCCGACCAGGAACAGGGTCGTCATCGAGGCCACGAAACCACCCATGTTGGTGATTCCGGAGGCGGTGCCCTGACGCTCCGGCGGGTTGGCCGGGCGGGCGAAGTCGAAGCCGAGCATCGAGGCGGGCCCGCAGGAACCGAGCACCGTGCACAGCACGATCAGCAGCCACATCGGCGCGTGGTCACCGGGGTAGAGGAGCGTGACCGCCCACACCAGCGCCGTGGCGCCGACCGTGCCGAGCGCCAGCGGCAGCCGCGCGGTGTGGTGCCGGGCGACGATCTGGCCGTAGACCAGGCCGACCAGCATGTTCGACAGGACGACGAGGGTGAGGAGTTCGCCGGCGGTGGCGCGGGACAGGCCCTGTGCCTGGACCAGGAACGGGAGGCCCCACAGGAGCAGGAACACCATCGCCGGGAACTGGGTGGTGAAGTGCACCCAGAGGCCGAGGCGGGTGCCCGGTTCGCGCCAGGAGGCGGCGATCTGACGGCGGACGTAGGCCGCGCCGCGGTGCGGGAAGGGGGCCGGTTCGTGGCCCTCCGGGTGGTCCTTCAGGAACAGAAGAAGCAGGACGAGGACTACGACCCCTGCGAGCGCGCTGCCCGCGAAGGCGGCCGTCCAGCCGATGCCGTGCAGCAGGCGCGCGATCACCAGGGTGGAGACGAGATTTCCGGCCATTCCCGCGAGGCCCGCGAGCTGGGCGACCATCGGGCCGCGCCGCGCCGGGAACCAGCGGGTGCCGAGCCGCAGCACGCTGATGAACGTCATCGCGTCACCGCAGCCGAGCAGCGCGCGGGAGGCGAGGGCGGTGCCGTAGGAGGGCGAGAAGGCGAAGCCGAGCTGGCCGGCGGTGAAGAGCACCACCCCGATGGTCAGCACCTTCTTGGTGCCGAGGGTGTCGACGAGAAGGCCGACGGGTATCTGCATGCCCGCGTAGACCAGCAGTTGGAGGATCGAGAACGTCGACAGGGCCGAGGCGTTGACGTGGAACCGCTCGGCCGCGTCGAGCCCCGCGACCCCGAGGGACGTACGGAAGATGACGGCGACGAAGTAGACGGAGACGCCGATGCCCCACACGGCGAGGGCGCGGCGGCCACCGGGCGGATCACCGGGAAGGGAGAGGGCGGAACTGGAACCACTGCTGCTACCGCTGCTCATCGGACCTCGCCCCGAGCCAGGTGGGAGAACCAGTCGACGTGCTGGTGGACGATCCCGGCGGCGGCCTCGGCGTCGCCGGTGCGCAGCGCGTCGAGGATCGCCGCGTGCTCGGTGAGCGTCTTGGCGATGCGGTCGGGGTGCGAGTGCATGATGGCGACGCCCATCCGCAGCTGCCGGTCGCGGAGTTGGTCGTAGATGCGGGAGAGGATCTCGTTGCCGCCGCTGCGGACGATCTCGGCGTGGAAGCAGCGGTCGGTGACGGCGGCGCCGGCCAGGTCGCCCGCGGCGGCCTGCTCCTTCTGCCGGTCGAGGAGCTCTTCGAGCCGGGCGATGAGGGTCGGCGACGCCGGTACGACCTTGCGGACCGCGTGCTGCTCGACCAGCATCCGGGTCTCCACCACGTCCGCGATCTCCTGCGAGGAGACGGGCAGGACCAGGGCGCCCTTCTTCGGGTAGAGCCTGATCAGCCCCTCGACCTCCAGGCGCAGCAGCGCCTCGCGCACGGGGGTCCGTGACACTCCGACGGCCTCGGCCAACTCGCCCTCGGTGAGCAGGGTTCCGCCTTCGTAACGCCGGTCCAGGACACCCTGTTTGACGTGGGCGTAGACACGGTCGGCGGCGGGGGGTTGCTTGACGGCGAGAGGGGCGGAATCGGTGCTGGCGAGGGACGGAGCGGGGGACGCGAACGGCATGAGGACAGCATAGATACAACACGTACGCATGAGGACGGGCGTCCAGGATCCGGACGGAACCGAACGGGGCCCGGCGTGCGTCTACGGAGGTGCATTTCCGCGGCCGGTTCTCGGGGGCGTTTCACACATTCGGGGAACCCGGCCCAGCAACCGCACAACCTTCTGTGCTACTTACGTGTCACACACGTGCGGCCCTCTCTTTCCCCCCTCCAACTGGGCCGTTCCTCAGGGGCATTCAACGTATTCGGGGTACCTCAGTTGATTACTGCCATTACCGGCATCAAGGGCAGCCGCTTCCGCAGAGCCGCCGCGGTCACCGTGACCGCAGGCGCCGTGCTCGCGACCGGCGCCCTGACCGCGGCACCCGCGCAGGCCGTCACGAAGCCGACCATCGTGGCCGCGGGCGGTTTTGTGATGAACAACGCCACCGGCAAGTCGCTCTACACGAAGGCCGCGGACACCAAGCGGTCGACGGGCTCCACCACGAAGATCATGACCGCGAAGGTCGTGCTCTCCCAGTCGAACCTCAACCTCGACGCCAAGGTCACCATCCAGAAGGCCTACAGCGACTACATCGTCGCCAACACCGCCTCCTCCGCCCACCTGATCGTCGGCGACAAGGTCACCGTCCGGCAGCTCCTCTACGGCCTGATGCTGCCGTCGGGCTGCGACGCGGCGTACGCGCTGGCCGACAAGTACGGCGCGGGCTCGACGCGGGCCGCGCGCGTGAAGTCGTTCATCGGCAAGATGAACTCGACGGCGAAGTCGCTCGGCCTGACGAACACCAAGTTCGACTCGTTCGACGGCATCGGCAACGGCAACAACTACTCGACGCCGCGCGACCTGACGAAGCTCGCCAGCAACGTGATGAAGAACGCCACGTTCAAGACGGTCGTCAAGACGAAGTCGTACAAGGCCAAGACGATCACGAAGACCGGCAGCACCCGCACGATGGCTGCCTGGACCAACACGAACACCCTGCTCAGCAGCTACAGCGGCACGATCGGCGTGAAGACCGGCTCCGGCCCCGAGGCCAAGTACTGCCTCGTCTTCGCCGCCACCCGCAACGGCAAGACGGTCATCGGCACGGTCCTCGCGTCGTCCTCGGTCACCCAGCGCTCGACGGACGCGACGAAGCTGCTCAACTACGGCTTCGCGACGATCGGCTGACGTCCAGTCAGCTTGCTGTTCATCAGCACCGGGGACCTGCCGCATGCCAGCGGCGGGCCCTTCGTCGTAGTCCGGCGGCGCACGGGCGCGCCTCGGTGCTCGGGAGGGTGAGGCGCGGAAGTGTGACACTCGGTGAGAAAGTGTCACACTTCCGCGGAGGAGACCCCCACCTGCACCGCGAACGCGGCCCGGACCGAGGGAGCGACCTGGAGTACCGGCCCGCCGGATTCCTTGGAGTCCCGGACGGCGATGGCGGTGGGGATGTTGCGCGCGGCGTCGGCCTCGCTCTCCAGCCACGGGCCTGAAGCCTGATGTCGGGCAGGCGGGCCACCTCCGCCAGACGCGCCAGTTGTACCCGCATGACCTCCCGGCCGCCGACGGGCTGACGCAACGCCCCCTCACCCACAACTGCCCACGGGTGCCGAGCGCGAGGGCCCGTGCATGGTCCGAGGTCTGCGACAGGCCCGGGACAAAGGCGCCTTGCCAGGTACGGACCCCAGTCGCGATGTCCTCCAGGGCGATCGGGTACGGGGTGTACACCCCCAAACCGCCACCCCCGACGACCAGTTCGGCCGAGGTCTCCTCATCGTCCTTACGCCGGCCGCCCGTTGGGCCGTGGAGAAGCTCACCGTCGGCAAGACCGCCTGGGCGGAGTTGGACATCCCGAAAAAACCAACGGAGCCCGCCCCACGCCGAATTGAAGGCTTCCGAAATCCCTGTCGACCGTAGGATCATTGCAACCGCAAGTGACATGTGATGCCGACGTGACGGAGACGGGGACGGGGATACGGCATGACAGTGCCTGGAATCGGTGCGGGCGGAGGTGGAACGCGAGGTGGAGGCGGTGGCCCCGACCTGCACGTCACCTCCACCGACCTCACCAAGCTCGCCGGTGACCTCGACGACATGCAGGACCACCTCGACAAGCAGGTCAGACGGATGGACGCGATCGTCGACCGCGTCGAAGCCGGCTGGCGCGGCCCGGCGGCGACGGCGTACCGCGAGTTCCACCGCGCGGCCACCGAGGACGCCGTACGCATCCGCGAAGTGATGAAGCTGCTGGAACAGGCCGTGCGGATGAGCCGGGACGGCTTCTCCGCGAACGACATCGACGTGCTGGAGCACATGCGGACGATCCAGGTCGACGTCGGCAGCGAGGTCGACAAGCTGTCCACGCCCGACGTGAAGACGGCAGGGGATACGCCGGCGCCGCCTCCCCGCAGCAGCCTCGACTCCTTCTGACCCTTCTGGTCCTTCCGCCCGCGAGCCGTCAAGTGCCCATTTCCCAGTCGTAGTTACCGACCGATATCCAGGGGGATCATGTCGACCGGGGCCTCCGCCGACGACCACATAACCGTCTCCTTCGCCACGCTCCACGACCTCACCGCCGAGCTGGAGGACATCCTCAAGCAGCTCAACACCAAACTCGACGACCTCTACGACCGTGCCGAACCGGTCGTCCTGTCGTGGAAGGGCGAGGCCCGCGAGGTCTTCGTCCAGAAGCTCGACGAGTGGGACCGCTCGGCACAGGATCTGCAGGCCGCGCAGAAGTGGCTGCACGCCTACGTCACCACCGGTCACGCGAACTACGCGGCGGCGCACCGGGCGGTGCTGCGCGGCTGGGGAGCGGGCTGATGGCAGAGCGGCCCGGCGATGCCGAACGCCAGGCGGAACGGGACCAGTTGAAGACGGCCGCACCGAACGCCGACGGCGGCTTCGACGTACAGCCGCCACACCTGTACTACTCGTCGGCGGTGGTACGCGACGGACAGTTCGACTACGACAGGGGAGCCGCCCGGCTGGTCGGCGCACTCAACGAGTACAGCCAGTCGGCCGGCACCGGATGGGGCCCGGACTCCTTCGCCAACGCCTACACGCAGATCGCCGGAAAGTTCGTCGAAGTCTGGGCGACCAGTGTGCTGAGCGTCGGCGGTGTCGCGGTCGGCCTGACCGTGACCGCCAACAACTACCAAGCAGCGGACTGGTCTTCACGCGGTATGTACGGACCGCCGCCCCGCCGCACCCCTCCGGCCGTCATCGACAGACAGCCCGACTACGGGAAGATCAACGACATCAAGTGGTCCGGGACGGGCGAGGACGCCGACTCCTGGGCCATCTCCGGCGCGCTCGGTGAGATCCCGGACTTCCTCGCGGACGTCATCCGGCCCGCCGTCGAGTACGGGCTCAACCTCGGCAAGACCCACGAGATCACCCCGGGCGCACGCGACGACGACCTCAAGGGGATGGCCACCGCATGGCGGGAGGCGGCGGGCACCGTGCTGAAGGCGGGCGACAACTTCACCGCCGCCATCGACTACATGACCGATCCGCAGGGGAACAGCGAGTGGCAAGGCGCGATGAAGTCGTTCTGCCAGGCGATCTGGGGGACCACCGCCTGGGGCCGCAACCGTGACGCGCAGGGCGACATCGCGCAGCAGGGCGGCCGCAGTTGGAAGACCTCGGCAACGGTGGCGCCCGCGCAACGCCGCCCGGTCCTGGAGGTGCTGCACCACACCGCCGACACCGTCCAGAAGACCTGCGACGACCTGGCCCAGGTCGTGCGCACCTGCCGGACGACCACCGAGAACCTCGCCAAGACGGCGGCCAACGGGATGGTCGTGGACCTGACGACCGGACTCGACCCGCTGGAACTGTTCAAACTCGCGGCCACCGACATGTTCGGCGAGCTTGTGATGGCGTTCCGCAGGCACATGGACCGGCAGGCCGCGGACAAGGCCGTCGAGATCTACCAGCAGGCTTTCAGCGACGCCGGTACCAAACTCCTCGAACTGGACTGGGAGTTGGACGAGGCGCTCCGGAGCGCGCCCACGTTCGACGCGGAGGAGGCCAGGGCCGAGGCCTTCGGCGCGCGTGCGCTCAACGACTTCAAGAAGGAACACAAGTGGACCGTGCCGAACGACGCGGCGGGAAACCACAGATATCCGCTCGATCTGGCGAACCAGGAATACATCGACAACTCGCACGGCGTCGACAAACACATCGGGAAAACCGACGCACAGCTCGTGCAGCGGTTGCGCGACCAGACCAACATCCCCGCGGCATCCACCTTCAAGAATATGGCTGACGCCCAGAAGTTCACGCAGCTGACCATCGACAAGAATCAGGACGCCATCAGGGACTACCTGAACAGCGGGCCTCCGTATCAGCAGGCGAGCAGGACCTTCACCTACCGTGATTCCCAAGGCCCGGTGACAGGCAGCAGCATCACCAAGAACGAGTACCAGCAAGCACTCGGTTCGCAGCGGGACCCGAACGTGGTCCAGTCCCACGGCGTGCAGATCCGAGTGAAACCCGCCCCGGGCATGGATCCACCGTTCACGCTCATCACCTCCACGCCCACAGACACCTGAGGAACGACGGAACAGCATGCTTGAGGAAGAGACGATCAACTACTTCCGCTTCTCAGGAGCGCGGACGCTCCTGTCGGCGTTCCGTCATCGCGCCCCCGATCCGGTCGCGGAACACGCGGCGGCGCTGGAGCCGACGCTGCGGTCACTGTGGCTCGCGGGCGAGAGAGGCGGAAGGAATCTCTACGAGGTCGCCGCCGAGGTCCGTCTGATGGCCGACGCCCTGGAGCCGGGCTCCGTCGGCCCCACGGTGGTGCCCGACGACCTGAGAGAGATGGCGACGGGGTGGGAGACGGAGGAACCATGGACGGTACTGCGGGGTATCGCCACGCACACCGAGTCCTGGAAATCGGGCTTCGTGGCCAGACTTTCCCGAGCCGTCCCGACAAGCCCGGAACTCGCCTCCCGTTTCCCTCAGTTGAGCGAATTCCTGGCGAACTACTACGGCCAGGACGGAATCGCCACCGAGGACGACATGACCGAGTCCGAGGGACTCCTCCTTTTCATCGAGGAATGCCACCGCCACCCCATCTGTCTGTGGTGCCTCCCGCCTCTCGTGGCAGAGTGCACGGAAGCACTGGCCATCTTCCACAGCGAGGAATCACTGCACCGGTTCTTCGAAGTCGAAAACGGCCTGGGATCAGGCACCCTCGCCTGGTCGGACTGGCTGCCTCTCATCGTCGAGACCTTCACCTCCCATATGCGCGAAGAGCACCCGCCGCACTGGGTTTCCGCGTGATTCGCACCGGCAGGAGCCTGGGCATGCGCACCCGCACCGCCACCTACCCCGACCGAGAAACCGCCCAATGGGCCACCCAACAGACCGTCACCGCCAACGAACAGGCCATCCACCGCTGGCTGGCCCAGTCCACCCGCCCCCGTCTGACCATCGAGGCGACGTGGCCCTCCCGCCCCGAGCCGGTCGGCCGGGTCCTGCTCCAGGCGATGATGCTGGCCGGGCGAGACCCCGTCGATGTCCACGCGGCCCGCGTGATCCTGAAGCGGGACGCGTCCCGGCCGCACGGCTTCGCCGTCCACGCCACGTTTCCGATGTACCTGTGACGACGACCCGTAGAGGCTGATCCCCGTGCCCCTGAGCCCCCTCGAACACGACCGCCGCTACGGCGAGTTGGACCAGGTGATCCGTGCCTACGCCGGGCAGCCGGCCGACGACACCCCGGACAGGCCGAGCGACGCACTGGTCGCCTACCTGCGCCACACCTGGCAGAGCCGACCGTGGGCCCTCGCCGTCGCGGAGCGGCAGCTACGGGAGTACGCCGGCAATCCGCCGGGCCGACTCCGCCTGCGGCTGGGCGAGTTCTACGCCATCCCGGACGTGGGGCTCCCCGAGGCCGAGCTCCAGCAGTGGCTGTACTGCCTCGCCGATCACGTCAAGCACAGCGTCGAGGAGGGCGAGGTCCCGCCCCCGGCCGCTCCCGCCACCCACTGGGAATGGCATGCCCGCTTCCCCGAACTCGGCCAGTTCCTCGGCGGCTGGTTCTCCCAGGACATGCCGGACGAGTTCGACGACCACGACGCGGCGACCGACGACTACCGCACCGCGACCGATCCACACCTCGTCGCCCGCCTCACGGGCGAACTCCAGGAACTCCTCGCCCTTGACCTCGACGAGTCCGACTACGCCCTCGCCGTCGCCGAGTTGGGCATGGAGGTCGACCCACCGACGCCGTACTCACCCAGCGGCTGGCTCGCGCTCGTCGCCGACCGGCTGACCACGCCGCGCGCCGACTACGGGAACCCGGCAGACCAGAACTGAGCCGCGCATCCCCAGCTCACAGAGACGCGCGGCCCCCGCCCACTACCCCCAGGTGATCAACCGCTTCGGCTGCTCCAGAATCGCCGCCACGTCAGCCAGCACCTTCGAGCCCAACTCCCCGTCCACCAAACGGTGATCGAAGGACAACGCGAGCGTCGTCACCTGACGGGGCTTCACCTTGCCCTTGTGGACCCAGGGTTGGAGTTTGATCGTGCCGACCGCGAGGATCGCGGACTCGCCCGGGTTGAGAATCGGTGTGCCGGTGTCGATGCCGAAGACGCCGACGTTGGTGATGGTGACCGTGCCGCCCTGCATCGCCGCCGGGGAGGTCTTGCCCTCCCTCGCCGTCGATACCAACTCGCCCAGTGACTCCGCCAGTTGGGGCAGTGTCTTGGCATGGGCGTCCCTGATGTTCGGGACGATCAGGCCGCGTGGGGTCGCCGCCGCGATGCCGAGGTTGACGTAGTGCTTGAGGACGATCTCCTGGGCGGCCTCGTCCCAGGACGCGTTGATGTCCGGGTTGCGCTTGATGGCGACGAGGAGGGCCTTCGCGATCAGCAGGAGCGGGTTGACCCGTAGGCCCTGCAACTCCCTGTCCTGCTTGAGCTCCTCGACCAGCTTCATCGTCCGCGTCACGTCCACCGTCACGAACTCCGTGACATGCGGTGCCGTGAACGCCGAACCGACCATCGCCGCCGCGGTCGCCTTGCGGACGCCCTTGACCGGGATGCGGGTCTCGCGCGTCGAGTCCGCGACAGGCAGGGAAGGCGTGGGAGGCGCCACCCGCTCAGACGCCTGCGGCTGCGCCTGCACCGGGGCCGGTGCCACCGCCGCGTGCACGTCCTCGCGGGTGATGACGCCGTCCGGGCCCGACGGGGTCACCGTCGCCAGGTCGACGCCCAGGTCCTTCGCCAGCTTGCGCACCGGCGGCTTGGCGAGGGGGCGGGATTTCACAACTGGCTCTGGCGCGTGGCCGTTCAGCTCCGCCTGGACCGCCGCCGACGCCTCCTGGGCCGGGATCTCCGCGCCCTTGCGGGGACGGCGCTTCGTGGCGGCCGTGGAGACGCCGTAGCCCACCAGGACCGGTGTGCGGGCCGGAGCCGCGGGCTTCGCCTCCTCCTGCACGGGGGCGGCCGGGGTCTCCTCGGGAGCCGCGCCCCCGGACACGTCCACCGCGATGATGGACGTCCCCACGTCCACCGTCGTCCCCTCCGGGAAGCGGAGTTCGCGCACCACCCCGTCGTACGGGATGGGCAGTTCCACCGCGGCCTTCGCCGTCTCCACCTCGCAGACGACCTGGCCGTCGGTGACGGTGTCACCGACCTGGACGTACCACTTGAGGATCTCGGCCTCGGTGAGGCCCTCGCCCACGTCCGGCATCTTGAACTCGCGTACGGACGCTTCTGTCATCGTCGTCACGGCCCTCTCCTCAGTACGCCAGAGCGCGGTCGACGGCGTCGAGCACCCGGTCCAGGCTCGGCAGGTACTCCTCCTCCAGGCGGGCCGGCGGGTACGGGGCGTGATAGCCGCCCACGCGCAGCACCGGGGCCTCCAGGTGGTAGAAGCAGCGCTCCGTGATGCGGGCCGCGATCTCGCCGCCGGAGCCGAAGAACACCGGGGCCTCGTGGACCACGACCAGGCGGCGGGTCTTCTCCACCGAGGTCTGGATCGCGTCGAAGTCCAGCGGGGACACCGAGCGCAGGTCCAGGATCTCCAGGGACCTGCCCTCCTCGGCGGCCGCGTCGGCGACCTCCTGGCAGAGCTTCACCATCGGACCGTAGGCGGCGAGGGTGAGGTCCGTGCCCTCGCGGACCACGCGGGCCCTGTGGAGGGGGTCGGGGATCGCCTCGGTGTTGACGTCGCCCTTGTCCCAGTAGCGGCGTTTCGGCTCGAAGAAGATCACCGGGTCGTCGCTCTGGATGGCCTGCTGCATCATCCAGTAGGCGTCCGACGAGTTCGACGGGCTGACGATCTTCAGGCCCGGGACGTGCGCGAACAGGGCTTCCGGGGACTCCGAGTGGTGTTCCACCGCGCCGATGCCGCCGCCGTAGGGGATGCGGACGACGACCGGGAGCTTGACCTTGCCCAGGGAGCGGGCGTGCATCTTGGCGAGCTGGGTGACGATCTGGTCGTAGGCCGGGAAGACGAAGCCGTCGAACTGGATCTCCACGACCGGGCGGTAGCCGCGGAGCGCGAGGCCGATGGCCGTGCCCACGATGCCGGACTCGGCGAGCGGGGTGTCGACCACCCTGCGCTCGCCGAAGTCCTTCTGGAGGCCGTCCGTGACGCGGAAGACGCCGCCGAGCTTGCCGACGTCCTCGCCCATGATGAGGACCTTGGGGTCGGACTCCAGGGCGGCGCGCAGCGATTCGTTGATCGCCTTGGCCAGCGGCAGGTTCTTGAAGATCGCGGTCTCCGCCATGTCACTTACCCCCCTCTTCGTCCGCGAACGACGCCTGGTAGGCGGCGAACTGGGCCCTCTCCTCGTCGACGAGCGCGTGCCCGTCCGCGTACACGTGCTCGAAGATGGCGAACCGGTCCGGGTCCGGCATGGCACGGACCGCTTCGCGCACTCGTCTGCCCAACGCTTCGCTCTCTGTTTCGAGTTCCGCGAAAAATCCCTCATCCGCGTGATGCGCGGCTTCGAGGTACGTACGCAGGCGCAGGATCGGGTCCTTCGCCTCCCAGGACTCGCGCTCCTCGTCGGCCCGGTACTTGGTCGGGTCGTCGGAGGTGGTGTGCGCGCCCATGCGGTACGTGTACGCCTCGACGAGCGTCGGGCCCTCGCCGTTGCGGGCCCGCTCCAGCGCCCACTTGGTGACCGCGAGGCAGGCCAGGACGTCGTTGCCGTCGACGCGGACGCCCGGGAAGCCGTAGCCCTGTGCGCGCTGGTAGAGCGGGACGCGGGTCTGCTTCTCGGTGGGCTCGGAGATGGCCCACTGGTTGTTCTGGCAGAAGAACACGACCGGGGCGTTGTAGACCGCGGAGAAGGTGAACGACTCGGCGACGTCTCCCTGGCTGGAGGCGCCGTCCCCGAAGTACGCGATCACGGCGCTGTCGGCGCCGTCCATGGTCACGCCCATCGCGTAGCCCGTGGCGTGCAGGGTCTGCGAGCCGATGACGATCGTGTACAGGTGGAAGTTGTTCGTGGTCGGGTCCCAGCCGCCGTGGTTGACGCCCCGGAACATGCCGAGCAGGTTGGTCGGGTCGACCCCGCGGCACCAGGCGACGCCGTGCTCGCGGTAGGTCGGGAAGACGTAGTCGTCCTCCCGGGTGGCCCGCCCGGAGCCGATCTGGGCGGCCTCCTGGCCGAGCAGCGAGGCCCACAGGCCCAGCTCGCCCTGGCGCTGGAGGGCGGTGGCCTCGGCGTCGAAGCGGCGGGTGAGCACCATGTCGCGGTACAGGCCGCGGAGCTCATCGGGGGTGATGCCGGCGACGTACTTGTCGTACGGGGCGGTCTTCGCGTTCTTGACTCGCTTGCCCTCGGGCGTCAGCAGCTGGACGAGGTCCGGGTCGGCGCCCTTGGCCTTGCTTCCGGCGCTGCGTCGCGGCTTGCGCGGGGCAGTGCTCTCCACGGTCACGTGTGCTCCTCCGTCGGTCCGGCTCCCCGGGTTCGCCGGGTGCCAGTGCGGCTCACCTGCGCCCCACGGACGCACAGGGTGGGTGCGGTTCGTCGGGAGCAGGCGTGACAGGTGCCCCGGCGAGCGCCCTGCAAAAGGCACGTTACCCAGTGCTCCACAATTCTGTGAAACCCCTCCTGACCTGCGATTTTGCTTGGATTTCCAAGTAAATCGCGAAAGTCGGGAACAAGTCCTGGTCACAGCCTTGCAGGGAGCCGGAACAACGGCACGTTATCCCGCTCACCTCGGGCACGGGAAGAGGCCGTATGTGAGACTTACCGCGTGCCCGGAGACGGAAAAATCAGCGTATTTCTCCTCGATGACCACGAAGTGGTCCGCCGGGGTGTCCACGAGATGCTCTCGGTCGAGACCGACATCGAGGTGGTCGGCGAGGCCGGCACGGCGGCCGACGCGCTGGTGCGGATCCCGGCCGTGCGCCCGGATGTGGCGATTCTCGACGTGCGGCTCCCGGACGGCAGCGGGGTCGAGGTGTGCCGCGAGATCCGCGCGCGGGACGAGTCCGTGAAGTGCCTGATGCTGACCTCCTTCTCGGACGACGAGGCCCTGTTCGACGCCATCATGGCGGGCGCCTCCGGGTACGTCCTGAAGGCCATCCGGGGGAACGAGCTGCTGAGTGCCGTACGGGACGTCGCGGCCGGCAAGTCGCTGCTCGACCCGGTGGCGACCGCCCGGGTGCTGGAGCGGCTGCGCAACGGCGGCCCGCAGCAGGACGACAGGTTCGAGTCCCTCACCGACCAGGAGCGCAGGATCCTGGACCTGATCGGGGAGGGGCTCACCAACCGGGCGATCGGCGAGCGGCTGCACCTCGCGGAGAAGACCATCAAGAACTACGTGTCGAGTCTGCTTTCCAAACTCGGTATGGAGCGGCGCTCGCAGGCGGCTGCGTATGTTGCGCGGAGACAGGTCGAGCAGCAGCGTCATTAGGGACCAAAGACCCCTCCCCTGGGCATGCGGTGCGGCCGACAGTGTTCCTATGTCCCTCGACGCACGCCCCGGCGCCGAACAACTCGCCGTAGACCTGCTCTCCCGCACCGATCACGGCAGGGTCGCCACCACCCTCCGGGCGCTGCCCTTCCTGGCCTTCGCCAGCCACATCGTGCAGGACGGCCGGCTGCTGCTGCGCATGCCCCGGAGTCACGGCTACCACCACGCGTGCGTGGGCAGCGTCGTCGCCTACGGAGCGGACAACCTGGGCTCCGCCGGGCCGGGCGAGGGGCTGTGGTCCGTGCAGGTCGTGGGCGCGTGCGAGAGCTACGACCCGACGGCCGACCAGGTCGAACGTTTCGGCCCCGCGCCGGCCACGGTGGACGGCGAGTCGTACGAGCCGGTCTATCTGCGCATCGAGCCGCAGCTGAGCACCGTGCACTCGGCGGACGGCGGTCTGGAACGGCACTTCGGGCCCATCCTGTGACCGAAAGCGACCATCGACGACCGAGCGGTGACTTTCTGTGACAAACCGCAGCTCAAGGGCGCATCCCGTGCCCTAGCATCGGCCGCGTGCCGCCCTTACGTGTACCACCCCCCGTGCCCCACGCGCCCCCGCTGGGCGCCCTCCTCCGCCAGTACGCCGCCGGGTCCGCCGTCACCTGCGAACCCGTCGAGCAGGGCCTGCTGAACCGCGGCTACCGGCTCCGCACCACCCGGGGCCGCTACTTCCTCAAGCACCACTTCGACCCCGAGACCGCGGACCCGGCGGCGATCGCCCGCCAGCACACCGCGACCCGGCGGCTGGCCGACCTCGGCGTCCCCGTGGCTCCCCCACTGCCCGCCCGCGACGGCCGTACGGTCGCCGTCGTCGGCGGGCACGCCTACGCCCTGCACCCCTGGATCGACGGCAGGCACCGCCACGGCGGCCAGTTGACCACCGGTCAGTGCGGACGCCTCGGCGCGCTCCTGGGCGTCGTCCACGCGAGCCTGGAGCGGGTCATGCCGGGGCGCCGGGAGGAGTGCGCGCCGGGCGCCGACCCCGCCGACACCTTCGCCCTCATCGACGACCTCCTCGGGCACGTCCGCCGGCACCGACCGGCCGACGCCTTCGACGAACTGGCCCGCCACCGGCTCCTGGAACGCCGGGAGCTGCTGGAGCGGCACGCGGACCGACGGCCGCCGCGCGGGGCCTCCGTGGGGTGGGTGCACGGGGACTTCCACCCGTTCAACCTGCTCTACAAGGGCGACGCCCCCGCCGCGATCGTCGACTGGGACCGCCTCGGCGTCCAGCCCCGCGCGGAGGAGGCCGTACGCGCCGCCGCGATCTTCTTCGTACGGCCCGACGGGGCCCTGGACCTGCCCAAGGTGCGGGCGTACGCGCACGCGTACCGGCGTTCGGCGGGCGCCGGTACCGCCGAACTGGCCGCCGCCGTGCACCGGGTGTGGTGGGAGCGGCTCAACGACTTCTGGATGCTGCGCTGGCACTACGAGCGGGGCGACACCCGCGCGGACCCCCAGTTCCCGGCCGCGTCGGCGCTCGCCGTGTGGTGGACCAGGGAGTACGACACTGTGTGCGAGGCGTTCGCGGAGGGCGCCCCCTAAGGCAGCGAAAAGGGGAGGGCGCCCCCAGGGCAGCGAAAAACAGCACGCGCGCGTGGACCCCTGTTACGGGGCGCACGCGCGCGTGAGTGCTTCGGTGCCGGTGATCCGGGCCGGGTCAGCCGCCGAGGGCGCCCGCGACGGTGCCGCCGCCGTCGTCGCCCCCGTCGTCGCCGGTGCCGCCCGTGTCCGTCGGGTCCGGCGAGGTCGTCGCGGACGGGGTGTCCGACGGCTCCTCGGAGGTCGTCGCGGACGGGGTGCTCGAAGGCTTCTCGGTGGCCGACTCCGTCGGGGTGTACGAGGGCTTCGACGTCGGCGTGTACTGCGAACCGGAGGTCGTGCCGCTGTCGTCCGTGTCCGTGTCGGACGGCGAGGCGGTCGCGTCGTCGCTCGGCGTCTCGGTGGCCGTGTCGTCGGTCGCGGTCTGCGAGGTGGTCGGCGACGGCGTGGTGCCCGAACCGCCGCTGCCGTTCCCGGTGGTGTTCAGTGCCAGCGCGACACCCGCCGCGATGGCGATCACCGCGAGCACCGCGAGGATCCACAGCTTGCCGCGGCCGCTGCCCTGGTTGCCGTGCCCCTCGAAGCCGCCGTCGTCGCCGTTGCCGTAACCGCCCGGCAGGATCGGCTGCGGGATCTGCGTGGTGCCGGAGGAGTCCTGGGGCATCACGGTCGTACCGGCGAAACCGCCGGGCGGGGTCCCCTGCCCGTTGGCCACGGTCACCGGGCCGGTGTTCCAGGTGCCGGTGTGGCCGCCCTGGTCGTAGAGCATCTGCAGGCCGTACTGGACGAGCCCGCGCATCTCCTCGGCCGTCTGGAAACGGTCGTCCGGGTCCTTCGCGAGGGAGCGCATGACGAGGCCGTCGAGCTCCGGCGGGCAGACGCCGTTCGACGTCTGGGACGGCGGGACCGGGATGTCCTGGACGTGCTGGTAGACCACCGACAGGGGCGTCTCGCCGGTGAACGGGGGCCGCAGCGCGAGGAGTTCGTAGAGGAGGCAGCCCGTCGCGTACAGGTCGGAGCGGTGGTCGACGGCCTTGCCGAGCGCCTGCTCCGGGGAGAGGTACTGGGGTGTGCCCATGACCATGCCGGTCTGCGTCATCGTCGTGGACGCCCCGTGCAGGGCGCGCGCGATGCCGAAGTCCATGACCTTGACGGCGCCGTTGTGCGTGATGATCACGTTCGCGGGCTTGATGTCGCGGTGCACGATGCCGTGCTGGTGCGAGTAGGCGAGCGCCTCCAGGACGCCGGAGACGATGATCAGGGCCTGCTCGGACCCGGGCGCCTCGGCGTTGAGGAGGAGGTCGCGGATCGTGCGGCCCTCGACGATCTCCATGACGATGTACGGCACGGACATGCCGCCCACGTAGTCCTCGCCGGAGTCGTACACGGCGACGATCGCGTGGTGGTTGAGGCCGGCCACCGACTGGGCCTCGCGCGTGAAGCGGGCCTTGGACGTCGGGTCCTCGGCCAGGTCCGAGCGGAGCAGCTTGACCGCGACCGTGCGCCCGAGCCGTACGTCCTCGGCCGCGAAAACCTCGGCCATACCGCCCCGGCCCAGTCTGTGGGTGAGCCGGTACCGGCCGTCGCCGACCAGTCCGCCGTTACCCCACAGCTCCGGTGCGTCCGACATTCCGCCGCCAGCCGCCTCGGGGTCGGACGGGCCCTGAGCGTGCTGCTGTGCCATCAGTCCTCGCCGTCGTTTCTGCCCGCGGTGCGCGCGGTGTTGTCACGGTCTCCGTCGGCCACGCTACAGGCTCGGCGCAAGCCTCCGGTCCGGGATCAGTGCCGGAATCGTCCGGAGACGGACCGATCATCAAATCGGTATCACGGGGCGTCGTGCAAATTCTGTGTACCGCCGGTACAGCACCTGTAACGCTTCCACGACTCTTCCTTCGCGTACGGTCACGGATCGGGCACCGCGCTTGACGTGTCAGTGCCCTCCGGCAGACTTGGCCGGGAATGGCACTTTCGATCACTGAGCCGGCGCCGATGGGGGACACGGGACATGAGTCAGGACGGCGCACAGGGCCGATATGCGGGGCGCGCGCTCGCAGGTGGCCGCTATCAACTGCGCGACCTGCTCGGCGAGGGCGGCATGGCCTCGGTGCACCTGGCGTACGACTCGGTGCTCGACCGCCAGGTCGCGATCAAGACACTGCACACCGAACTCGGCCGGGAACAGGCCTTCCGCGAGCGCTTCCGCCGCGAGGCCCAGGCCGTGGCCAAGCTCACCCACACCAACATCGTCTCGGTCTTCGACACCGGCGAGGACGCCCTCGACGGCACGACGATGCCGTACATCGTCATGGAGTACGTCGAGGGCCGCCCGCTCGGCTCCGTACTCGACGAGGACGTACGGCAGTTCGGCGCGATGCCCGCCGACAAGGCGCTGAAGATCACCGCGGACGTGCTGGCCGCCCTCGACATCAGCCACGAGATGGGCCTGGTCCACCGGGACATCAAGCCGGGCAACGTGATGATGACCAAGCGCGGGGTCGTCAAGGTCATGGACTTCGGCATCGCCCGCGCCATGCAGTCCGGTGTCACCTCGATGACGCAGACCGGCATGGTCGTCGGCACCCCGCAGTACCTCTCGCCGGAGCAGGCCCTCGGCCGGGGCGTGGACGCGCGCAGCGACCTGTACTCGGTCGGCATCATGCTGTTCCAACTGGTCACCGGGCGGCTGCCGTTCGACGCGGACTCGCCGCTGGCCATCGCGTACGCGCATGTGCAGGAGGAGCCGGTCGCGGCCTCCTCGATCAACCGTTCCCTGCCGCCGGGCGTGGACGCGCTGATCACCCGCGCGCTGAAGAAGAACCCGAACGAGCGCTTCCCGAACGCCGAGGCCATGCGCGACGAGTGTCTGCGCGTCGCGTCCTCGCTCCAGGCCGCCGCCCCGAGCATCGTGCCGGGCGCGCCCGCGCAGAGCGGCGCGGGCGTCGGCTCCGCGGTCTTCCCGCCGGTCGACCAGGGGGCCCCGGCCCCCACCGGCCCCGTACACACGCCGTACCAGCCGGGTCCCTACGGCGGCACGCCCGCGCCCGCCCCGGCCTACGGCTATCCGCAACAGGCGGGGTACCAGCCGCAGCACCCGGTCGGGTTCGGGCAGCAGGGCATCTCGACCCCGCCGCCGTACAACCTGACCCCGCAGCACCCGACGCCGGCCTCCGGGGGAGGCGGCAGGAGCAACAAGCCGGTGATCATCGGCTCCGCGGTCGTCGCCGTCGTCGCGGTCGGCGCGCTGATCGTCGCCCTGTCGATGAACAACGGCAGCGACGACGACGCGAAGGGCAGCGACAGCAGTGCGAGCACCTCGGCGACCGCGGTCGAGGGGCACCGCGACGGCGACACGTCGAAGACGATCGCGACGACCGCGTGCACGGAGCCCGAGGAGTCGTACAACGACCCCAGCAAGATCCAGGTCCCGGACTTCCAGTTCAAGTACGTCAGCTCGGTCAAGGCCTGCCTCCGCGAGGCGGGCTGGAAGGTGAAGGTCAAGTCCGAGGACGAGAACACGTACGGCCAGGGCACGGTCATGGACCAGTTCCCGGCGGCCGGCACGGACGTGGACCCCAAGGACATGCCCCAGATCCAGCTGGGCGTGTCCACGGGCAACCCGTCCTGACGCCGGAGAGCGACCCGTCGCGACCCCGGTGATGTGGAGGGGCCCGGCAGCATCGGCTGCCGGGCCCCTTTGTCATGTCGGTACGGGCTCGTGTGCGGGTCGGGGGTCCTACAGATACGGGCCCGGGGCCCTACAGGTACGGGCCGCCCACGCGACCGCCGCCCGGCTGCCCCTCCTCGGCACCGTCGCCGCTGCCCGGCGGCAGCGCCCGGCGCATCTGCTCCAGCTGCGCCCGCGCGGCCATCTGCTGGGCGAACAGCGTGGTCTGGATCCCGTGGAACAGCCCTTCCAGCCAGCCCACCAACTGGGCCTGCGAGATGCGCAGTTCCGCGTCGCTCGGCGTCACGTCGTCCGCGAACGGCAGCGACAGCCGCTCCAGCTCCTCGACCAGCTCGGGCGCCAGACCGTCCTCCAGCTCCTTCACGGAGCTGCGGTGGATCTCCTTGAGCCGGGCCCGGCTGGCTTCGTCGAGGGGAGCCGCACGCACCTCCTCAAGAAGCTGCTTGATCATGCTGCCGATCCGCATGACCTTGGCCGGCTGTTCCACCATCTCCGTCACCGGGATCTCGCGGGAGTCCTCGTCCCCGGTGCCACCTAGCGCCATCCCGTCCTGTCCCACGACCAGGATCTGAGGCTTCTCCGGTGACCTTTCGTTCCTCGGCATCTCCATGCCGCCATTCTCTCGCACTCGTACACCTCACCACTGTGGTGCCCCCCCCCTCGAAGGGTGATCGACCGTTTCCGCATGGCCGAACCCGGAGTGCCGGAGCGCGCACCCGGTGTGACGCTGGTTGCGTCGATCTTGCCGCCTCGGCTCGGGAGGGGGTCACGGACGTGACTCCATGGCTGCGTACAACGGGACTGCTGCTCGTGCTGGGCACGGGCGCGGTGGTGAGTCCGTGCGGGGGTGTTCCGGCGTACGGGGTGGAGGCCGGAAGCGGTGCGAGCGCCGGTGGTGTCGGGGGTGGTCGCGTCGCGGTCACGGCACCCGTGTCCCCGTCCGCCTCGGCCTCGGCCACGGACTCCGCTACGGCGCCTGCCTCCGCCTTGCGGCCTGCCGCCGGTCCCGACCCCGCCCGTGCCTCCGCCGAACCGTCCCGGGCCGGCAGCCAGGCGGGCGAAGGGCGGGAACGGCCGGGACGTACCGCGGGGCCGACCGCGGACGAGGACGAAAGCGGAGGCGGAGGCGGGGGCGGAGGCGGGGGCGACGGCGATGACACAGCCGGGATGACAGGGGACGGCGACGGGAGCCACTCGGACAGTTCCGCCGGTTCCGCCACTCCCGCGCCCGCCGACTCCGCGTCCTCCCAGGAGGCGGCACCCGTGCCGACCTCCCCGCCGCTCCAGCCCGTGCGCCAGACCGTCACCCACGCCGAGGACCCCGCCGAGCCCGTGCTGCGGATCCTGCCGCTGGGCAGCGGCCTGATCCTCATCGGACTCGGCCTGGGCCTCGCCTTCATCGGCCTCCGGGTGCGCCGTAGTTAGGAACTGCCGGGCCTACGGCGGACAGTCCGGCCCTACGGCGCGACGAGCAGCACCTTTCCGATGTGCCCGCTGTCCTCCAGCACCTGATGCGCGGTCCCGGCCTCGCTCATCGGCAGCTCCCGGTCGACGACCGGCCTGATGTGACCGCCCTCGATCAGCGGCCACACGTGCTCGCGTACGGCGGCGACGATGGCCGCCTTCTCGCCGAGCGGGCGGGCCCGCAGCGAGGTCGCGCTGATCGCGGCCCGCTTGCCGAGCAGCGTGGCGATGTTCAGCTCGGCCTTGATGCCGCCCTGCATCCCGATGATCGCGAGCCGCCCGTTGACGGCGAGGGCCTGGACGTTGCGGTCCAGGTACTTGGCGCCCATGTTGTCGAGGATGACGTCGGCGCCCGCACCGCCCGTGGCCTGCTGGATCTCGGCGACGAAGTCCTGCTCGCGGTAGTTGATGAGGATGTCGGCGCCCAACTCGGCGCAGTAGTCCAGCTTTTCCTTCGTGCCGGCGGTGACGGCGACCTTCGCGCCGACGGCCTTGGCGAGCTGGATCGCCATGGTGCCGATGCCGCTGGAGCCGCCGTGCACGAGGAGTGTCTCGGCGGGGCGGAGGTGGGCGACCATGAAGACGTTCGACCACACCGTGCAGACCACCTCGGGCAGCGCGGCGGCCTGCTTCAGGTCGATGCCGGCGGGCACCGGCAGCAACTGCCCGGCCGGAACGGCGACCTTCTCGGCGTAACCGCCGCCCGCGAGCAGCGCGCACACCTCGTCGCCGACCGACCAGCCGGACACCCCGGGGCCGATCCCGGTGATCCGGCCGGAGCATTCGAGGCCGGGGTAGCGGGACGCGCCGGGCGGCGGGTCGTAGAAGCCCTGGCGTTGCATGATGTCGGCCCGGTTGACGGCGCTGGCCACCACCTCGACCAGTACCTCGCCCTCACCGGCGACCGGATCGGGGACCTCGCCCCACACCAGTGCCTCGGGCCCACCAGGTTCGGAAATCGTGATCGCATGCATGGGGCCGACGCTACTCCTCGCCCCACGGCCGGCCACCGAAGGCGGGCCACCGAGGCGGCGGTCGGAGGCGGGTCACTCCGGCAGCGGCCGGGTGTCCGGCGCGACCTGCGAACCCGGTGACACCCGCACGATCGTGATGAGCCGGTCGGTCAGCTGAAGGGTGCCGATGGCCGGATCGTCGTAGCCGAGCACCCGGTGCCCGCGGATGACGCTCACCACCAGGTCGTCCGTGTCGCGCGGCGACTTGCCGACTTCGGCCTTTATGACCGGGCGTTCGGTCATGTCGAGGCCGCTGCCCTGCTGGATGAGGTCCTCCATGACCATGCCGGCGGCGGGGCTGAGCACGGACAGGCCCAGCAGACGGCCGGCCGCGCTGGCGCTGGTGATGACGGCGTCGGCGCCGGACTGCTTGAGCAGCGGCGCGTTCTCCTCCTCGCGCACGGCGGCCACGATCTTCGCGCCGCGGTTGAGCTGCCGGGCCGTGAGGGTCACCAGCACGGCCGTGTCGTCGCGCTGGGTGGCGATGATGATCTGCCGTGCCCTGTGCACCTCGGCGCGCTTCAGGACCTCGCTGCGGGTGGCGTCCCCGACGACTCCGACGTAGCCCTGACTGCTCGCCGCCTCGATCGCCTTGCCGCTCGGGTCGACCACGACGACCTGTTCCTTCTTCAGCCCGGTCGCGCACACGGTCTGGATCGCGGACCGCCCCTTCGTCCCGAAACCGATGACGACGGTGTGATCCCGCAAGGTGGACCTCCAACGGTTCAAACGCCATTCCTCCCGGGTGCGTTCGGTGAGGACTTCGAGGGTGGTGCCGACCAGGACGATCAGGAACAGCACGCGCAGCGGCGTGACGACGAGGATGTTGGTGAGCCGGGCGCCGTCGCTGACCGGGGTGATGTCGCCGTAGCCGGTGGTCGAGAGGGTGACCGTGGCGTAGTAGAAGGCGTCGAGCAGGTCGACCGAACCGTCCGAGTTGTCGTTGTAGCCCTCGTGATCGACATAGACGATCAACGCCGTCGCGACCAGCAGGAACAGCGCGATGGACAGCCGTTTGGCGACCTGTTGAAAGGGGTGCTCGACCACTTTCTTCGGGAGTTCCACCCGATGGGTCACGAGATGTTCGTCCGCTTGGCGGGCGATCGCATCATGGCCCGACTGTTTCACGTGAAACACACCCCGATCCCGGCGGCTGCCCAGGGCAGATCGATGAGTTCCACCGGCTGTCCCTGCCGCGCACCGTCCGGCGGTACGACCGCGAGCGCGTCGGCCGCCGCGATCCCGCGCAGCATGGCCGGGCCGTTGTAGCGCAGCGGCACGGCAGAGTCGCCGCGCAGCACGGCGGGGATGAGCCGGGTGTCGTACGGGTGCCCGTGCACCGCGTCCTGGAGGGGCAGCGCGTACGGCTCCGGGGCGGGGCGTGCGGACAGGGTCCGCAGCAGCGGTTCGGCGAGGGTGAGCAGGCCGGAGATCGCGGCGAGCGGGTTGCCGGGCAGGCCGACGAGGTGCTGGTCGTCCTTGATGCGGGCCAGCAGCATGGGGTGGCCGGGGCGTACCTTCACGCCGTCCACGAGGAGTTCGGCGCCGATGCGGTGCAGGGTGGGGTGGACGTGGTCGACCGGGCCGGAGGCGGTGCCGCCGGTGGTGACGATGAGGTCGGCGGTGCTGCCCGTGATGGCCTTGTGCAGCGCCTTCGCGTCGTCGCCGAGCCGGCGCACCGCGGTGACCTCGGCACCGAGCGCGCGCAGCCAGGACGGCAGCATCGGCCCGAGCGCGTCCCGGATGAACCCGTCCCGGGGCAGCCCCTCGGTGAGCAACTCGTCGCCCAGGATGAGGACTTCGACCCGGGGGCGGGGTACGACGGTGACCGTGTCGTACCCGGCGGCCGCGGCGAGGCCGAGCACCGCCGGGGTCACGAGCGTGCCGCCGGGCAGCAGATGGTCGCCGCTACGGCACTCCTGGCCGCGCGGACGGATGTCCTGGCCGTGTCCGACGTCCCGGGCCGCGTGGAGCCGGCCCTTGTCGTCGGTACGGCCGTGTTCGCTGCGGATGACGGCGGTGGCGTCCGCGGGAACGCGTGCGCCGGTCGCGATCCGCACGGCCTCGCCGTCGCTCAGCGGCTCCGACTCCGCGTGCCCGGCGAGCACCCCGTCCTCGCGTACGGCCCAGGGGCCGGGGCCCGCGACCGCCCAGCCGTCCATCGCGGAGGTGTCGAACGAGGGCAGGTCGCTCAGGGCGACGAGCGGCGCGGCCAGGACGAGTCCGAGGGCCGATTCGAGGGCCACGGAGACAGGCGCCCGGCGGGAACCGGTGCGTGCGGCGCGCCCGGCGATCGCGCGGGCCTCGGGCCAGGGGGTGGCCTTGTGCTGGTCGGTGCCGGGCTTGCGGGGGGTGCGGGGGGTGCCCTGCGGCGCGTGCGAGGGGGAGGCCGAGGGTGGGGGCACGGCGGGGTCGCCGGAGCCGGTGCTGCCTTCGTTCACCAGGGCGAGAACCTCCTCGACGTCGAGGAGATCCTCGGCGTCCTGGGCGTGCCCGCCGGCGTGAACACCGCGCGCGCTCATCCGGCGACGTCCGGACCAGGGGCGGACCCGGGGGCGTCGGCCTTGCGACCGGAGGTGGGGTCACCGTCGGCATCGGGCTTGGCATCGCGCTTGGCGTCGGGCTTGGCATCGGACGGGGCTTCCGCGGTGTCCTCGTCGGCCCAGCGCAGCGCGAGGGCCACCGCCTTGCGAGCCGCCTCGGCGACAGCCTCCGGGCCGCCCTTGCCCTGCGCCGCCGCGTAACCGACCAGGAAGGTGGTCAGCGGTGCGGCGGGCCTGGCCACCCCGTGGGCTGCGTCGCGGGCGAGGTCGAGCAGGATGCCGGTGTCGACGTCCAGGTCGATGCCCAGTTCGTCCTTGACTGCGGAAATCCATTCATCCAACACGTGGCCATGCTCCCTGATGCGTGCCCTGGCGGTGGCGAGGTCGTCCCAGGTGTCGCAGTCGAAGGACGCGACGGGGTCGGGGACGCGGGTGAGTTCGAGCGCGCCGGTCAGCCGGCGCAGGGGCAGCCCGGTGAGACTGCCGTGCTCGTCGGCAAGTGCGGCCAGCTCCCGACGGAGCGCCGACGCGCGGTACGCGGCCACGAGCGGCTGATCCCGCCCGTCGGCGTCGGTGAGCAGCACCCCTTCGGCACCACTGCTCCGCAGAGCGGTCAACAGCCGCCGTACGGTGGCCACTTCGAGAAACGGCAGGTCGGCGGAGAGAACCACGACGGCCTCGGCGGTGACGCGGCACAGTCCGGCACCGAGCGCGGCGACCGGACCCGCGCCGGGCGGTTCTTCCCGCACCCAGCACACCGGCCGTGCGGTGGGCCTCGGATCGGCCACGACGACCGTGGTACCGGCATCGCCACAAGCGCCGAGCACCCGGTCGAGCAGAGCGCGGCCACCGACCCGTAGACCGGGCTTGTCAGCACCACCGAGCCGCCGGGCGGCGCCGCCGGCGAGGACGATGGCGTCGTGGGGGGTGTCGGGGGAGGTCCTGGGCGGGGAGTCGGGGGCGGCGCCGGGGTTGGCTTTGGGTGGGACGTCGGGGTCGGTACCGGGCTGGGCGTCGGGGGCGGCACGGGATGGGACGTCGGGTCCTGCGCTGGGTGTGGCGCCGAGGCCGACACCGGGCAGCGCGTCGAGGCCGGCGCTGGGTGCGACGCAGAGGACAGCTCCGTGCGGGACATCGAGGTTGGCGCTGGGCTGGGCGGCTGGCGCCGCGTCGGGCAGGACGGCGTGTGCTGCCCCGGAAGCGGCGTCCCGCTCGGCGGCGGGCATGGCATCGAGTACGGCGCCGGGCGGGCCGTCGGCGGCGGTCCCGGGCGGAGCGGGCGGCACCGCGCCGAGCAAGACGGCGGGCGTGACGGCGGGCGTGGCTTCCCGCACCCCGCCGGGCAGGACGGCATGGGTGACCGAAGGCGTGGCTTCCCGCACCCCGCCGGGCATCTCACCGAATACGGCATCGGCGGCACCCGGCGCGAAGCCGGTGATACCCGGCGCGCTCGCACCGCCACCGAGCACGGCCACGGCGGCACCCGGGACGGCGACAACCGCACCCGACGCGGACCCGGTGGCGCCCGGCGCGGAGCCGTTGGCAGTGTCGGGGGTGTCGGGGGGCTCGTGCGCGGTCACCCCCCGAGTATGCGTCCCGCTCTGATCACAGGGAACTTGTCCGCGCCGCCGTGATCACAGGGTGCGCAACAGCACCGCCGGCTGTTCTACGCAGTCCGCCACATACCGCAGGAAACCGCCCGCCGTGCCGCCGTCGCACACCCGGTGGTCGAAGGTGAGCGAGAGCTGGACGACCTGCCGTACCGCCAACTCGCCCTCGTGCAACCAGGGTTTGGGAACGATGCGGCCGACGCCGAGCATGGCCGCCTCGGGGTGGTTGATGATCGGCGTGGAACCGTCGACGCCGAACACCCCGTAGTTGTTCAGCGTGAAGGTCCCGCCGGTGAGGTCCCCGGGCGTCAGGCTCCCGGTCCGGGCCGACTCGGTCAGGCGGGCGAACTCCGCGCTCAGCGCCTCCGTGTTGCGCACGTGCGCGTCCCGTACGACGGGCACGACGAGCCCGCGTTCGGTCTGCGCGGCGAAGCCGAGGTGGACCCGGTCGAACCGGACGATCTCCCTCGCCTCCATGTCCACACTGGAGTTGAGCTCGGGGAACCGGGTCAGCGCGGCCGTGCAGATCCTGGCGAGGAGGGCGAGCACGGAGATCTTGGGCCCACCGGCGGCGTTCATCGCAGCGCGAGCGCGCATCAACTCCGTCGCGTCGGCGTCCACCCAGCAGGTCGCGTCGGGGATCTCCCGGCGGCTGCGGGACAGCTTGTCGGCGACGGCGCCCCGGATGCCGCGGAGGGGGGTGCGGGTGACTCCGTCGGTCGTGGGGGACGTCATGGTCGCGGGGGTGGGGAGCGTGGCCGGGGGAAGCGTCGTCGAGGGCAGTGTGGTCGGAGGAAGGAGTGTCGCTTCCTGGGCTGTCGCCTCCTGCGTCGCCGTGGCACGAAGCGCCTGCTCGACGTCCGCCCGCAGGATCAGCCCGTCCCGCCCGGAACCCGTCAACTCCCGCAGTTCCAGGCCGTTCTCGCGCGCGAGCCGCCGCACGAGGGGTGAGATCACGGGTACGGGACCGTCGCCACGACCGCCGGTCTCAGCTGTGCCGGGAGCCGGGGCGGGGGCAGGGGCGTCCGCCACCGACGTCACTACGTCCGCCGCCAGCCGCCGTACTCTCCGCCGCCGCGCCGGAGGCGCCCCCGTGCCGTAGCCCACCAGCACGTTCCCGGAGCCTTCGGTCTCGGTCTCGGCATCGGCCCCCGCATCGGATGCGGGCGCCCCCACCGCGACCGTCAACAGCGGGGAGCCGACGGGCAGTTCCGTGCCCTCCTCGCCGAAGCGGGCCGTGACGACACCGCCGTAGGGACACGGCACCTCGACCATCGCCTTGGCCGTCTCGACCTCGACGACCGGCTGGTCGATGGCGACGACGTCGCCGACCTCGACCAGCCAGCGCACGATCTCCGCCTCGGTGAGGCCCTCGCCGAGGTCGGGCAGCTTGAACTCCAGCACCTGCGCCATCAGTTGTCCGCCTCCCACTGAAGCCGGCCCACGGTGTCCAGGATCCGGTCGACGCCGGGCAGATGGTGCCGCTCCAGCATCGGCGGCGGATACGGGATGTCGAACCCGGCGACGCGCAGCACCGGCGCCTCCAGGTGGTGGAAGCAGCGCTCGGTGACGCGGGCCGCGATCTCGCCGCCGGGGCCGCCGTAGCCGCCCGACTCGTGGACGACGAGGGCGCGGCCGGTGCGCCGTACGGACGCGCAGACCGTCTCGTCGTCGAACGGGACGAGGGAGCGCAGGTCGACGACTTCGAGGTCCCAGCCCTCGGCCATGGCCGCCTCGGCGGCTTCGAGGCAGACGGGCAGGGACGGGCCGTAGGTGATGAGCGTGGCGCTGCGGCCGGGGCGGCGTACGACCGCGCTGCCGATCGGGTCGACGGGGGTGGGCTCGTCGGGGTTCCAGGTGTCCTTCGACCAGTAGAGGCGCTTGGGCTCCAGGAAGACGACGGGGTCGTCGGAGGCGATGGAGGCGCGCAGCAGGCCGTAGGCGTCGGCGACAGTCGCGGGTGTGACTACATGCAGGCCCGGGGTCGCCATGTAGTAGGCCTCGGAGGAGTCGCTGTGGTGCTCGACGCCGCCGATGCCTCCTCCGTAGGGGACGCGGATCGTGATCGGCAGGGGCATCGCGCCGCGGGTGCGGTTGCGCATGCGGGAGACGTGGCTGATCAGTTGCTCGAACGCCGGGTAGGCGAAGGCGTCGAACTGCATCTCCACGACCGGGCGCAGGCCGTACATCGCCATGCCGACCGCCGTGCCGAGGATGCCCGCCTCGGCGAGTGGGGTGTCGGTGCAGCGGTCCTCGCCGAACTCCTTGGCGAGTCCGTCGGTGACCCGGAAGACGCCGCCGAGGGTGCCGACGTCCTCGCCCATGACGTGCACCGCGGGGTCGGCGGCCATGGCGTCGCGGAGCGCGCGCGTGAGGGCCTGCGCCATGGTGGCGGGCTTGAGGGCGACGGTGGTCATCAGTGCGTCCCTTCCCGCTCGGCCGCCAGCTCCGCCGCCAACTGTTCGCGCTGCTCGCGCAGTTGGGGGGTGGGTTCGGCGTACACGTCGGCGAACAGGTCCATGGGGTCGAGCACCGGGTCCTGGTTCATGTGCGCGCGCAGCTCGGCGGCCATGGTCTCGGCGGCGTCGCGGGCGGCCTCGATGCCGTCCTCGTCGATGAGCCCGCGCTCGGTGAGTTCGTGCTCCAGGAGGGCGATCGGGTCGTGCGCCCGCCAGGCCTCGACCTCGGTGTCGCCGCGGTAGCGGGTCGCGTCGTCGGCGTTGGTGTGGGCCTCGATGCGGTACGTGATGGCCTCGACGAGCGTGGGACCGCCGCCCTCGCGCGCGTGCCGTACGGCGTCGGCGAGGACCTCGTGCACGGCGACCGCGTCGTTGCCGTCGACCAGGCGGCCGGGCATGCCGTAGCCGACGGCCTTGTGGGCCAGGGAGGGGGCCGCGGTCTGCTTGGCGAGGGGGACGGAGATCGCGAAGCCGTTGTTCTGGACGAGGAAGACGACCGGGGCCTGCCAGACGGCGGCGAAGTTCAGCGCCTCGTGGAAGTCGCCCTCGCTGGTGCCGCCGTCGCCGACCATGGCGAGCGCGACCACGTCGTCGCCCTTGAGGCGGGCGGCGTGGGCGAGGCCGACCGCGTGCGGGAGCTGGGTGGCGAGCGGGGTGCTCAGGGGGGCGATGCGGTGCTCGCGCGGGTCGTAGCCGGTGTGCCAGTCGCCGCGCAGCAGGGTGAGGGCCTGTACGGGGTCGAGGCCGCGGGCGACGGCGGCGAGGGTGTCGCGGTAGCTGGGGAAGAGCCAGTCCTGCTCCTGGAGCACCAGCGCGGCGGCGACCTCGCAGGCCTCCTGGCCGGTGGTGGAGGGGTACACGGCGAGCCGGCCCTGCTTGGTGAGGGCGGTGGCCTGCGCGTTGTACCGGCGGCCGCGCACCAGCTCGGCGTAGAGCCGGCGCAGCAGCGCGGGATCGGCCTGCGCGGCGGCCTCGGTGCCGAGCACGCGGTACGGCGAGGCGTCGGGCAGCAGCGGCGCGGGGTCCGTGCGCGGCTGCCAGGCGGGCGGCGGTGTGGGCCGGTACGCGCCCCGCTGCTCCATGACCGTCATGACGGCACCTCCTCGGGGGAGTGGCTCGAAGAGGCGCGTCGGACGTGCCGCGCCTCCCTACCGATTGTTCGGTCGTCGGCACATTTTGGCTACAGGCACCTCCAGGCTGTGGACAAACGGTTCTCCACAACCTGAAATGAACGCAGTACGTCCATGGTAGAGAGGCGGGGGGACATGGCACCTGAACAAATGGCCGAAGGCCCGGAGGCGGGCAACGCCCTGCCGCCCCCGCGCCCGCTCGACGCCATTGATCAGGACATCCTGCAGATGCTCCAGGCGGACGGCCGCGCCTCGATAAGGTCGGTCGCCGAACGAGTGCACGTCTCCCGCGCCAACGCCTACGCGCGGATCAACCGGCTCATCGAGGACGGCGTCATCCGCGGCTTCGGCGCTCGGGTCGACCATGAACGCGCGGGTCAGGGCACGTCGGCGTACATCACCCTGAAGATCGTGCAGAACTCCTGGCGCACGGTCCGCGAGCAGCTGAGGCTGCTCCCGGGGGCCTCGCACATCGCGCAGGTGGGCGGGGACTTCGACGTCCTGCTGCTGGTGCACACCCTGGACAACCGGTCGCTGCGCGAGCTGGTCCTCGACCGGCTCCAGGCGATCCCCGAGGTGCTCAGCACGCGCACCCTGCTGGTCTTCGAGGAGGAGGACCTGGAGCCCCAGGGCTGACCCGGCCCGAGAGCCCGCGGCGGCTCAGCCCTGACTCTGGGCGCGCAACCCGGAGAACACCAACTGGGCCACCGCGTCGGTCACTTCGCGCTCCCCCATGCCCCGCCCGTCGGGCCGGTACCACTCCACGACGGAGTTGATCATCCCGAAGACGAGCCGGGTCGCGAGCCGTACCTCCACGTCACCGCGCAGATCGCCGTCGGCCGCCGCGGCCTTCAGCAGGTCGGCCACCCGGTGGTCGAAGTCGCGCCGACGCTCCAGCGCCCACCGCTCGGTGTCGGTGTTGCCGCGCACCCGCAACAGCAGCGTCACGTACGGCAGCTCGGAGGTCAGCACCTCGACCATCCGCCGCACGACGTACTCCAGCCGCTCCACGGCACGCCCCACGCGCGCGTGCTCCTCGTCGAGGATCCCGAAGAGGCCGTCCAGGGCGCGGCTGACCGCGCGGCGGAGCAGTTCCTCCTTGCCGGTGACGTGGTGGTAGATCGACGATTTGGAGATACCGGCCGCCTTGGCGAGGTGCTCCATGGAGGTGCCGTCGTAGCCGCGCTCGATGAAGACCTGGACGGCGACGTCGAGCAGGGTCTCCGGGGTGTACGTGTCGCGCTTGGCGGTGGTCATGGGGTGCCCTCCCGCTTCTCGGTGGCGTACGCGTGGCGGTAGAGCGCCAGGGACGGCGCGTACCGTCCCGACGGATCACGCAGGTGCAGGTCGTCCAGGAGGTCGTAGGCCCAGCTGCGGCCCAGCCTGCGGCTCCATTCGAACGGACCCAGAGGGTAGTTGACACCCAGGCGCATCGCGGTGTCGACGTCCTCCTCGGTGGCGACGCCCTTGGCGACGGCGTCGTGCGCCAGGTCGACGATCCGGGCCACCGTGCGGGCGACGATCATCCCGGGAGCGTCCCCTACGACGCTGACGTTCTTGCCCAGCGCCTGGAAGAGGCCGATCGCCTCGGAGAGGGTCCCCGACGCGGTGTCCTGGGAGGCGGACAGGGCGATGCGGCCGGCCCGGCGGTAGTCGAGGGCGAGGTCGAAGTAGACGACGTCCCGGAACTCCACGGAGGTCTGTCCGTCGGCGAGCGCCAGCTGACCGCCGCCCGGCAGCACCATGCGGGTGCCGTGGTCCTCGTCCTCCTCGCGGACGACGATGCCCGCCTCGCGGATCAGCGTGGCCAGCTCGGCCGCGGGGCCCAGATCACCCTCCACGACGACGTACGCGGGCGCCTGGGCCGGTTCCGCGGTGTGCGGCTCGGGCTGCTCGGCGTCGTCCCCGTGGTCGTACCAGCCGTGCCCGGTCTTGCGGCCGAGACGACCGGACTCGACCAGGCGGCGCTGCGCGAGCGAGGGCGTGAAGCGCACGTCCTGGAAGAAGGACTGCCACACGGAGTGGGTGACGGACTCGTTGACGTCCTGCCCGATGAGGTCGGTCAGTTCGAAGGCGCCCATCTTGAAGCCGCCGGACTCGCGCAGGACGGCGTCGATGGTGGCCGGGTCGGCGGCCTGTGCCTCGTAGGCCGCGAAGGCCTCGGCGTAGAAGGGCCGGGCGATGCGGTTGACGATGAACCCGGGGGTGTCGGCGCAGGCCACGGGGGTCTTGCCCCAGGCGCGGGACATCTCGTACGCGCGCGTGGCCGACGTGACGTCGGTGGCGAACCCGGAGACGACCTCGACGAGCGGCAGCAGCGGGGCCGGGTTGAAGAAGTGCAGGCCGACGAAGCGGCCGGGGTTGCGCAGGGCGGCGCCGATGGCCGTCACCGACAGGGACGAGGTGTTGGTGGCGAGCAGACAGTCCTCGCCGACGATGTCCTCCAGGTCGCGCATCAGCTGCTGCTTGACGTCCAGCCGCTCCAGGACGGCCTCGACGACCAGGGCGCAGTCCGCGAGGTCGGTGAGGGCCTCGGCGGGCAGCAGCCGGGCGCGTGCGGCGTCCCGGTCGGCGGCGCTGAGCCGGTCCTTCTCGACGAGCCGGTCGAGCCGGGCGCCGATCGCGGCGGTCGCTTCCCCGGCCCGTCCCGGGACGGCGTCGTACAGCCGTACGACGTGGCCCGCGGTCAGCGCGACCTGGGCGATGCCCTGGCCCATGGTGCCGGTGCCGACGACGGCCACGGGGCTGCTGAGGTCCAGTGCTGTCATGTACGCGATCCTCCCGCACAGGGTTTTCCACAGATGCGGCGGACCCCCTTGTCCCGACCGATCGTTCGGTTACTCTAACTCTGACCGCCTGTTTCCGCCCCTGATCCTTTCCCTGTTCCTGCCCAGGTCATGAGCTCGCAGACGAGTTCTTGAAACGAGGAGTTGGTCCCGCATGGCCGCCGAACTGACCGCACCCGAGCTGATCGCCCGGCACCGGCCGACACTCGACCAGGCGCTGGAAGCGATCCGCACGCGCGCGTACTGGTCCCCCCACCCCGAACACCCCAAGGCCTACGGCGAGCACGGCAGCCTGGACGCGGCGGCGGGCAAGGCCGCCTTCGACGCCCTCCTGGGCACCCGCCTCGACCTCGGCCAGCCCGGCACGGACGACTGGGTGGGCGGCGAAGTGTCGCCGTACGGGATCGAGTTGGGCGTGACGTACCCGCACGCGGACCTCGACGTGCTGCTGCCGGCCATGCGCGCCGGGCAGCGGGCGTGGCGGGACGCGGGCGCGGAGACCCGTGCCGTGGTCTCCATCGAGATCCTCAAGCGGATCAGCGACCGGACGCACGAGTTCGCGCACGCGGTCATGCACACCAGCGGCCAGGCCTTCATGATGGCGTTCCAGGCGGGCGGCCCGCACGCCCAGGACCGCGGCCTGGAGGCGGTGGCGTACGCGTACGCCGAGCAGGTCCGCACCCCCGGCACGGCGGAGTGGACCAAGCCCCAGGGCAAGCGCGATCCCCTGGTGATGAACAAGGAGTTCACGCCGGTGCCGCGTGGGACCGCCCTGGTCATCGGCTGCAACACCTTCCCGACGTGGAACGGCTATCCGGGCCTGTTCGCCTCCCTCGCCACCGGCAACGCGGTCCTGGTGAAGGCCCACCCGCGCGCGGTGCTGCCGCTCGCGCTGACGGTGCGGATCGCGCGCGAGGTGCTCACCGAGACGGGCTTCGACCCGAACCTGGTGGCGCTGGCCGCCGAGCGTCCCGGCGAGGGCATCGCCAAGACGCTCGCGACCCGCCCCGAGATCCGGATCATCGACTACACGGGGTCGACGGGCTTCGGCGACTGGCTGGAGGCCAACGCCCGACAGGCTCAGGTCTACACGGAGAAGGCCGGCGTCAACACGGTCGTCGTGGAGTCGACCGACGACTACAAGGGGATGCTGTCCAACCTGGCGTTCTCGCTGTCGCTGTACAGCGGCCAGATGTGCACGACCCCGCAGAACCTGCTGATCCCCCGGGACGGCATCGGCACCGACCAGGGCCCCAAGTCCTACGACGAGGTCGTCGCCGACCTCGCGCGGTCCGTGGACGGTCTCCTCGGCGACGACGCGCGCGCGAACGGTCTGCTGGGCGCGCTGGTCAACCCGGACGTGAAGGCCCGCCTGGAGGCTGCCGCCGGCCTCGGTGAAGTCGCCCTCGCCTCACGGGAGATCGCCAACCCGGAGTTCCCGGGCGCGGTCGTCCGCACGCCGGTGATCGTGAAGCTGGACGGGGCCAAGCCGGACGACGAGGCGGCCTACATGAGCGAGTGCTTCGGGCCGGTGTCCTTCGCCGTCGCGGTCGACTCGGCCTCCGACGCGGTCGAGCTGCTGCGGCGGACGGTCCGTGAGAAGGGGGCGATGACTGTCGGGGCGTACACCACCGACGAGGGGGTCGAGCGGGCTGTGGAGGAGGTCTGCCTGGAGGAGGCGGCGCAGTTGTCGCTGAATCTGACGGGCGGGGTGTTCGTCAATCAGACCGCCGCGTTCTCCGACTTCCACGGGTCTGGTGGCAACCCGGCGGCCAACGCTGCGCTGTGTGATGGGGCGTTTGTCGCGAACCGGTTCCGGGTTGTTGAGGTTCGTCGGGACGCCTAAGAGCTCGGGGGGTGCGGTTGTTGTGCGGCTGACGGTTCGTTGTGGCTGGTCGCGCCCATGCGGCGGAGCCGCACATCGACACAGCCCCGCGGCCCTTCAGGGCGCTCCAGTGCTCCAGTGGTACAAGGTCATTGCCACGCTCGTCGCCAGGTTGTAGCTGGAGACCTGGGGGCGCATCGGGAGGGACACCAAGTGGTCGGTGCGGGCGCGTAGTTCGGCCGACAGGCCGCTGCGTTCCGAGCCGAAGGCGAGGACGGCGTCGTCCGGGAGCTTGAGGCCCCGGATGTCGTCGCCCTCCGGGTCGAGGGCGAACACCGGGCCCGGGGGCAGCTCTTCCACGGTCAGCCGCTCCACGGCGGTCGCGTAGTGCAGGCCCGCCCCCGCGCGCACGACCGTCGGATGCCAGGGGTCGAGCGTCCCGGTGGTGACCACCCCGGTCGCTCCGAAACCGGCGGCGAGCCGGATCACGGCCCCGGCGTTGCCCAGGTTGCGCGGGTTGTCGAGGACGACGACGGGCGCGGTGCGGGGCGTGTGCGCGAGCTTCCGGATACTGCCCTCGCGCGCGGGGCGTACGGCCAGGGCGGCCACCGCGGTGGGGTGCGGGCGGGACACGAATGACCGGTAGGTGTCCTCCGGGACCTCGGTCAGCAGCGCGTCCAGGGTGTCCCGTACGTCGGGGGCCAGTTCGTCGGCGAGGGCGAGGGCCGCCTGCCGGTCCGTGGCGACCGCCACCGGCACCTCGGCCCCGAAGCGCAGCGCGTGCTTGAGGGCGTGAAATCCGTCGAGCAGCACGGAGGTCTCGGCTAGCCGGTGCCAGGTGGCTGCGACAGGGGCGGTCATGGGGTGCAGCCTACGTGGGCGTACCGCGCCCTCTGGCCCTACGTAGGCGTGCTCGGGGTCGTCCGGGGCGCGGGGCCAGGGCTCTCCTGGGCGCCGGCGTCCTCCGGGGCTACGGCCGACTCCTCGGGGCGCCGACGCGGCGAGGGGGCGCCTTCGTGGCCGCCTTCGGGACCCGTCGAGGAACCGGACGCGGAGGCCACCGTAGAACCGCTGTCGGCGAGCGGCACGGTGCCCCCTTCGGGGAGCGAGGCTGGGCCGCGCTCCGCAAACACCCGTCCACACGCGCGTGCCGCCCAGCCGCCCAGTCTCCGCAGGAACGACGTCGGCAGGAAGACCGCGTCCGTCGCGATCATCGCCAGGGAGAAGAACGGCAGGCCCAGGAGTACGGCGATCGCGGCGTGTTCGGCCATCATCAGGGCCAGCAGGACGTTCTTGACGCGTCGGTTGAAGAGGGTGAACGGGAAGGCGACCTGGACGATCACGGTCCCGTAGGTGACGAGCATGACCATCGTGCCGTTGCCGGCCAGCACGTTCGCGAGGGCGGGCCAGGGGGAGAAGTAGTCGAGGTGGAGCGGGTAGTAGACGGCTGTGCCGTCCTGCCAGCGGGAACCCTGGATCTTGTACCAGCCGGCCGTCGCGTAGATCAGACAGGCCTCGCTCGCGATCACGAACAGCGCGCCGTTGTGGATCACGTTCGCGACGATGTCGAGCAGCACCCGGGGCTCGTACGACTTCGCGTACCGCCCGATGACCCACCACAGGGCCTGTGCCAGCCAGACGCCCCACAGGAGCGCGGGCACGAACCATTCGCTGTCGAACCGGCCCCCCGAGGTCACCGCGACGAGCACCGCTCCGAGGACGACCCACAGGACGGGCCCGACCCGGTCGGAAATCCACTCCCCACGCGCGCGTGCCTCCCCTGCACGTGTGGCCCGGCGTGCGTCGAGGGACCAGACCCGGCCGCAGCGGGTGAACACCAGGTACAGGGACATCAGGTGCAGGACGTTGTCGCCGCCGTCGCCCATGAAGACGCTGCGGTTCTGCAGCGACAGCACGCCGACCATGAAGAGCACGGACATCGTGCGGGTACGCCAGCCCAGCAGCAGCAGGACACTCGCCAGCACGGCCAGCGCGTACACCGCCTCGAACCAGAACTGCCCGTCCCACCACATCAGGGCGGTGAACGCGCCGTTGTCCGCGATCAGTTGGCGGGCCAGGTCCCAGCTCCACGGTCCGTCGGGGCCGTAGAGCTCCTGGCGGTGGGGCAGTTCGCGGAGCAGGAACAGCAGCCAGGTGCCGGCGAAGCCGATGCGGATCACGGCGCTCTGGTAGGGGCCCAGGGCCGACTCGGTGACGCGGGCGATGCCTCGGGACACCGACAGGGCGAAACCGTTCACCGGACGCCTCCCGCGGCCTCGTCCGCCGGGACCGCCCACCAGGGCAGCAGGCGGTACTGGGGGGTGGTCGACACCTGCTCGTCACTCCACTCGGGCGGGGGCACGTTGGTGGTGCGGGAGCGGACCTGGACGCGCTGGACGGCACCGCCCTTTCCGGCCGCGTCGTCCCGGTCCAGGCGCAGCACGACGATGCGCCGCAGATACGTCTCCGCGAGCGTGCCGCGCAGGCCGATCGGGCGGTTGGCGTTGTCGTGCGTGGCGGTGAGGAAGTCCCAGGCCCGGCGCAGCTCGTTCTGCTCGGTGTGGCTCGGCAGCGGATTGCCGTCGATGGCCGCGCCGTCCTCGGCCGACAGGTCGTACCAGCCGGTCGTACGGGTCGTACCGTCCGCGCCACGGACATCCGCGCGCACCTGGACCTCGATGTTCTGCTGCAACGGGTTCGGCGCGAAGAGCTTCCAGTTCTGCTCGAACTCCGGGTAGATCCACTCGTCGATCGCCTTGCCGTGCTGCTTCGTCACCGTGTTCGACGGCGCGACGTGCAGGAACACCATCCCCAGATGGACGAGGGCGGCCACCGCGACGACCGCGACCGCGAGCGCGGCACCGACCTGATAGCGCAGGGACAGCGCGGCCACACCGATCCGGGCGTCGGGATACGCGGGGACGGCGGTGGGGGCGTCCACGGGGTCGTGCGACGGCTGCGACCGTGCCGGCGGCCGGGGCTCGGGCGGGGGCGGTTGAGGGGGCTGCTGGGCGGGCACGCGCGGCCACCCGGAGGCGGCGGGCGGGTGCGGGTTCTCCGGGACAGCGGGCGGGTGCCGGTTCTCCGGGACGGCGGGCGGGTGCGGGTCCTCCGGGACAGCGGGCGGGTGCGAGTCCTCCGGGACAGCGGGCGGGTGCGAGTCCTCCGGGACAGCGGGCGGGTGCGAGTCCTCCGGGACAGCGGGCGGGTGCGGCCCGCCGGAGGAGGCAGGCGGGCGTGGCCCCTCGGGGGAGGCAGGCGTGCGCTCGCCCGCCTCGGGGGCGTTCGAGCCTCCGTCGTTCGCGTCCATTCCGCCCCGTTTCCGAGTCCCGTCCGTCCATCGGCCACCGTCCACCGCGCCCGCCCGGCCGGCCGCGGGGCCCGGTGGCGCTCCACGCCTACCACTCCCCGGCGCCGCACGGAACGGTACTCAGGGGCACGCCCCGGGCACAGTCCCCTGCCTCACCGGCCGCACAGGTTGTCCACAGCGGCTGCCCGCAGGTTATCCACAGCCGTTGACACCTCTCCTCGGCGGATCCCACCATGGAATCCCCGAACCGAACGATCGGTCGTCCACCGACCCCGCGGCCGGACACCGAACGCCCCCTCGACCGCTACCGCATACCCCGGAGGTGCACCCGTTCCCTTCTTCTAGAACCTGTTCTATCTTGACGCTCCGTCAGATCTGGTCGGACGCCCGGCTGTTGGCCGGTGTGCGCGTGCGGGAGGGCAGGGACCGTGGACTTCACCTTCAGCGAGGAGCAGCAGGCGGCGGCCGAGGCGGCGGCGGGGGTGTTCGCCGATGTCGCACCGGACGGCGTGCCCAGTCCGGCCGACACCACGGGCGCCGTGGCCGACGACTTCGACCGCGCGCTGTGGACCAGGCTCGCCGAGGCGGACCTGCTCAGCCTGCTGCTCGACGAGGCGTACGGCGGCGCGGGTCTGGACGCGATCGCGCTGTGCCTGGTGCTCCGGGAGTCGGCGAAGGTGCTGGCCAGGGTGCCGCTCCTGGAGAGCAGCGCGGCCGCGGCGACCGTACAGGCCTACGGCGGCGAGGAGTTGAGGTCCGCCCTGCTCACCCGGGCCGGCCGCGGCGACCTCGTGCTGACCGTCGCCGCGCACGGCCGTACCGGTCACGACCCGGCCGAACTCGCCGTGACGGCACGGCGGGACGGGGACCGGTGGGTGCTGGACGGGGTGCAGACGGCGGTGCCGTGGGCGCACAACGCGGACCTGGTCGTCGTACCGGCGCACACGGACGCCGGCCTGACCGTCCTCGCGCTGGTCGCCCCGGACCGCGAGGGCGTCGTCCTCGCCGAGCAGATCTCCACCACGGGCGAGCGGCTCGGCGAACTGCGCCTGGAATCCGTGCCGATCGCGCGGGTCGACGTCATCGACGCCGAGGGTGCCTGGGAGTGGCTGCGGGACCTGCTGACCGCCGGCACCTGCGCGCTGGCCCTCGGGCTCGGCACCGCCGTGCTGCGCATGACCGGCGAATACACCAGCAGGCGCGAGCAGTTCGGGTTCCCCGTCGCGACCTTCCAGGCCGTCGCCGTGCAGGCCGCCGACCGCTACATCGACCTGCGCGCGATGGAGGCCACCCTGTGGCAGGCCGCGTGGCGGATCTCCTCGGGGGCATCGGGCACGCTGCCCGCCGCCGCGGACCTGGCCGTGGCCAAGATCTGGGCGGCGGAGGGGGTACGACGGGTCGTGCAGACCGCGCAGCATCTGCACGGAGGGTTCGGCGCCGACACCGAATATCCCCTGCACCGGTACCACGCGTGGGCCAAGCACCTGGAGCTGTCGCTCGGCCCGGCGGCGGCACACGAGGAGGCGTTGGGGGATCTGCTCGCGGCCCATCCGCTGGGCTGAACCCCGCCCGCGCGGACCGCAGTTGCAGTTGCAGCTACAGCTACAGCTACAGCTACAGCTACAGCTACAGCTACAGCTACAGCACGAAACCCGGTTGGCCCTCGTCCGTGACGACGGGCCGGCCCGCGGCGGCCCACACCTGCATGCCGCCGTCGACGTTCACGGCGTCGATGCCCTGCTGGGCCAGGTACATCGTGACCTGGGCCGAACGCCCGCCGGAGCGGCAGATCACATGGACTCTGCCGTCCTGCGGCGCGGCCTCGGTCAACTCGCCGTACCGGGCGACGAATTCACTGATGGGGATGTGCAGCGCCCCCGTGGCGTGACCCGCCTGCCACTCGTCGTCCTCGCGGACGTCCAGCAGGAAGTCGCCGTCCTTGAGGTCTCCGACCTCGACCGTGGGCACACCAGTTCCGAAACTCATGGCCCGACGCTACCCGACGGACCTTCCGACGCGTGCGGCTGCGCGAGCAGGTTCGCCAGCTCGGCCTCCCGCTCGGAGACCTGGGCGAGCAACTGCTCGGCGATCTCGTCGAGAAGACGGTCCGGGTCGTCCGGGGCGATCCGGAGCATGGAGCCGATGGCGCCCTCCTCCAGTTCGCGGGCGACGAGGGTGAGGAGTTCCTTGCGGTGGGCGAGCCATTCGAGGCGGGCGTAGAGCTCCTCGCTGGGGCTCGGGCCGCGCTCCACCGGGGCCGGTCCCGCCGCCCATTCCTCGGCCAGCTCGCGCAGCAACGGGGCGTCGCCGCGGCTGTAGGCGGCGTTGACCCGGGTGATGAACTCCTCACGCCGCTTGCGCTCGTCCTCGTCCTGCGCCAGGTCGGGGTGGGCCTTGCGGGCCAACTCGCGGTAGAGCTTGCGGGCCTCCTCGCTGGGGCGCACCCGCTGCGGGGGCCGGACCGGCTGGTCCGTGAGCATCGCCGCGGCCTCCGGGAACAGGCCGTCGCCGTCCATCCAGCCGTGGAACAGCTCCTCGACCGCGGGCATCGGCATCACCCGGGCCCGCGCCTCGTCCGCCTTGCGGATGTCCTCGGGGTTGCCGGTGCGTTCGGCCAAGGCCTCGGCGATCCGGGCGTCCAGCTCGTCGAGGCGGGTGTACATCGGGCCGAGCTTCTGGTGGTGCAGCCGAGAGAAGTTCTCGACCTCGATGCGGAAGGTGTCCACCGCGATCTCGTACTCGATCAACGCCTGCTCGGCGGCGCGCACGGCCCGCTCCAGCCGCTCCTCGGGCCGGGGCGCGGCACCTTGGGCGGGGCTGGCGGAGTCGGCCGGGTGGGCGGAGTCGGCCGGGTGGGCGGAGTCGGCCGGGTGGGCGGAGTCGGCCGGGTGGGCCTCCGACGGGCCGGCGTCGGCGCCACCTACGTCGGCCGCACCGCCCTCGGTGCCCTCGCCGCCGTCGCTCGCGGAACCGTCACCCGCCACGGCTCCGGCGGCGGACGGCACCTCGGCACCCGTCTGCTCCGGCACCGGTTCACCAACGGGCGCGGACTGGGACTGCTCAGCTTCCGGGGTCGTCACCCGCCCAGCGTAGGCCACGGCCCGACGGGCTATGGGGCATCGGTTGGGCTGGGGCCTTGTGGACGGCGAGTGACCTCGCCGAGGGTGGGGCATCGGCTGTGCCGGCAGTGCCTTTTGAGCTGCGGGTCATGGCGTCGCCGGTGCGGGTCTCGCCCCAAGAGCAGGTGGTCCGAGGGCAGCAGGTCCGAGGGCAAGTGGCCCGAGGTACCTCGCAGTGATCAGCTCCCCCGCCCGCGATCACAGCGGGCATCGGCTCTGCGCTCCCGGCTAGCCGTTAGCCGTCTCCCGCCCGCCGCACCCCGCCCGCCGCTCGCCGCACCCCGGACCCCGGACCCCGCACCCCGCACCCCGCACCCCGCACCCCGCACCCAACCGCCTACACCCCCATCTCCGCCTCTATCCGCCCCGCCCGCACCGCCCCCACCAACTCCGCGTGGTCCGCCTCGGTCCGGTCGGCGTAGGCCACGGCGAACGTGGCTATCGCCTCGTCCAGTTCGTCGTTCTTGCCGCAGTAGCCGGCGACCAGGCGCGGGTCGGCGCTGTGGGCGTGGGCCCGGGCCAGGAGGGCGCCGGTCATGCGGCCGTAGTCGTCGATCTGGTCGGCGGCGAGGGCGGCGGGGTCGACGCTGCCCTTGCGGTTGCGGAACTGCCGTACCTGGAACGGGAGTCCGTCGACCGTCGTCCAGCCGAGCAGGATGTCGCTGACGACCTGCATCCGCTTCTGCCCCAGCACCACGCGCCGGCCCTCGTGCGCCACGGACGGTGCGTCGAACCCGGCGGTCAGCAGGTGCGGCACCAGCGCCGAGGGGCGGGCCTCCTTCACCTGGAGGACGAGCGGTTCGCCGCGGTGGTCCAGGAGCAGCACGACGTACGACCGTGTGCCCACGCTGCCCGTGCCGACGACGCGGAAGGCGACGTCGTGCACCGTGTGCCGGGCGAGCAGCGGGAGGCGGTCCTCGGACAGCGTGTCCAGGTACTCCTCCAGGGACGCCGCCACCGCCGCGGCCTCCGCGTCCGGGATCCGCCGCAGCACCGGCGAGGCGTCGACGAAACGGCGCCCGCCGTCCTCGGCGGCCTCGGTCGACCTGGCCGCGAACCGTCCACTGGTGTTGCCCCGCGCCTTCTCGGAGACCCGCTCCAGCGTGCCGAGCAGGTCACGGGCGTCGGCGTGGGAGACCAACTCCTCGTCGGCGATGGCGTTCCACGCGTCCAGCACCGGCAGCTTGGCCAGCAGTCGCATGGTGCGGCGGTAGGAACCCACCGCGCCGTGCGCCGCCGTACGGCAGGTGTCCTCGTCGGCGCCGGCCTCCCGGCCCGCGAGCACCAGCGAGGCGGCGAGCCGCTTGAGGTCCCACTCCCAGGGGCCGTGCACGGTCTCGTCGAAGTCGTTCAGGTCGATGACCAGGCCGCCACGGGCGTCGCCGTACAGGCCGAAGTTGGCCGCGTGGGCGTCGCCGCAGATCTGGGCGCCGATCCGGGTCATGGGGGTGCGGGCGAGGTCGTAGGCCATGAGTCCCGCCGAACCGCGGAGGAACGCGAAGGGCGTGGCCGCCATCCTGCCCACCCGTATCGGCGTGAGCCCGGGGATGCGGCCGCGGCCGGACTCCTCGACCGCAGTCACCGCGTCGGGGCGGGAAACGTCCGGGTCGAGAGCGGCGTGCGCGCTGCGCGGAACGCTCGCCCGCAGCGCCTTTCCCTCTTCCTTGGGTGACCCCTCCACGGGCCACGTGGCGAACCCCCGCACCCCGGGCAGCCTGCGCCCCACACCGATACCGGCCTCGGTCATGCCGACCGCCTCCCCCGTACACACACCCACGCTCACACGTGCGCTCGTCCGAACATCAACTCGCGACGACCGTACAACCGGCGGCGAAAACACGTCAGACCTTGTGGACAACTCGGCGACTGTGGAAAACCGGTGCGGATCGAGGCCTCACCGGTGACGAACGAGCCCTCACCGGTGCCGATCAAGGCCTCGTCGACGTCGTCGAAGCCTCAGGGATGCCGGCGAAATCTCAGCGATGCAGGCGAAGTCTCGGCGATCGGCGCCCTTGCCCAACCCGGCACCTGTCCCGCCCGCCCCACCCCGAACCACGTACCTCGGCCTACTGCGCCCCGCCTCGGCCTAGCACCCGCCCGACTGCCACCCCTCGCGCAGATGCACCTGCGCCCACGCGCCGAGTTCCCGAAGTGCCGGTCCCAGCGCCTTCCCCGACTCCGTCAGCCGGTACGAGACGCGCAGCGGCGGGCCCTCGTCGACCTCGCGGACGAGCAGCCCGGCGGCGCCGAGTTCGGTGAGCCGGTCGGAGAGCATGCGTTCGCTGATGCCCGGGATCGCCCGGCGCAGGTCGGCGAAGTGGACGGGCTGCGCCATCAGGACGGCCACGATCGGCCCGGTCCAGCGCTTTCCGAACAGCTGGAAGACACGGGTGATGCCGTCGTCGACCTTCTTGCACTGCTCCGTGCCGTGACTCTGCTCGACCGCCATGCCCTCAGGGTACTGCCCTCCCGTACGGGGATGAAAAAAAGTAAGTACCTGTGTTATTCATAGTCGAGTACGAAAACTTAGCTACTGAGCAACGCGACGGGACTGCTGCGCCCAGCAAGCGCCCGGCACCCGCTCGACACCTCACTCAGCACGTCGCTCGACATCTCTTGGAGACCCCCATGGCCACGCTCCTGCACATCGACTCGTCCGTGTTCCCCGCCGGCGCCAGCGCCTCCCGCGCCGTGGCCGACGCGTTCCGCACGTCCTGGGAGGAACAGCACCCGGAGGGCACGGTGATCCACCGCGACCTCGCCGCGAACCCCGTTCCGCACATCACCGTCCACGCCCACACCGCCGGTTTCGCCGACCCGGCCACGCACACGCCCGAGCAGGCGGCGGCCTTCGCCGAGCGCGTGAAGCTCATAGAGGAGCTGGAGCAGGCGGACGCGGTGCTGATCGGCGCCCCCATGTACAACGCCACGATTCCCTCGACCCTGAAGGCGTGGCTGGACAACGTGATCCTCATCGGCCGCACCGCGGGCACCGAGGACTCGAAGGTGAAGGGCATCCCGACCGTCGTGATCGCCAGCCGCGGCGGCGCGTACGGGCCGGGCACCCCGCGCGAGGGCTACGACTACGTCCAGAACTACCTGAAGGCGATCCTCGTCGACGCCCTCGGCCTGGACGCCGAGTTCATCGTCCCGGAGCTGACCATGGCCCCGCAGAACCCGGCGATGGCCGACCTGGTCCCGCTCTACGAGGCATCCCGCGAGCGCGCCCTCGGCGACGCGGCCACCAAGGCCAAGACCCTGGCGGAACGCCTCGCGGCCTGACCCACCACACGGCCTCGACCTCTTCCCCCACCTAGGTCTCCACCTCCGTCTCCGTCTCAGGTGAGAACAGCGTGTGATTGTCCTCACCCGAGGCGGCGATCACCGGGACGTCAAGGAAGCCTGCGCCGGGATGGTTCCCCGCACTGCCGCTATACGGCGGCGCGGGGATACGGGGGATACGGCGACACCGTGCCGGAGCTCACTCGCCCCCCTTGTCCCTCTTCCCCATCCAGGACTGGCAGATCCATCGGGCGAGCGTTCCCACCAGCACCGCGACGACGATGGCCCCCCAGTCGATGACGTGCGGAAGCCCGGGCCAGAAGGCGAAGAAGGCGAGAGTCACCACAAGGCCCGCCACGAATGCGGCGATCCCGGCCGACCGCCGTCGCGCCTCCCCGGACTGTTCCCGCCCTTGCTGCTGATCGATCTTGCACTCGGGGCGGGTTCGCCCTCGGGACGTCCGATAGGTCCTGTTGCTGGTGTCGGCATACGTGAAGTCGATACGCCAGTTGCAGAACCCGCTGCTCAGCGCGCCGACGAAGGCGCAGTCGACGCCCGCGTTCTGGTAGGTGATCCTCTTCCCGCCGCCTCGGACGATGTGCGTGAACAGGCACCCGGTCGGAATCCTCACCGTCATGCCGCCGACGCTGTACTCGAAGGTCCGGACAGGAGCCGACCCCACAGCACCGGCCTGAGCCACCGACGAACTCGTCCTGCAGCGGGCCCAGCCGGACGAGGAACCACGACCCTGCCACCCACACCGTCCGACCGCCGCACCACCCCGCGCCCGCCGTCAGCCCACACCTCCGCCGGTCTCCGCCGACCTGTGATTGTCCTCACCAGACTTCACCAGACCCGGCGCTCACCGAAGCCACCGCAGACACAAAGAAGCCCCCCAGATCAAAGACCTGAGGGGCTTCTGTCTGTGCGCGAGGGGGGAGTTGAACCCCCACGCCCTTTCGGGCACTGGAACCTGAATCCAGCGCGTCTGCCTATTCCGCCACCCGCGCATTGGGTGTGTCCTCAGGCCCTTGCCCCAGGGGGCTGGCGCCTTCCGACATGCAGAAGATTAGCACGGTGCACGGGGTGGATTCACATCCCTTTCCCCTGGGCAGGACCCCCCGTTCCCCCGAGCGGGACACCCCCCGCGAGGCCCCCATCAGGGGTCACCGGTTCCCACCTGCGCCTCCCACCCGACCCGCTCCCCGCACTCCCCGACCCCCGCCGCCCCCTCCGAAACACCCCACCCCGCCCCACCGGACACCTCCCGTCCCCCGCCACGTACCAACGTGGACCGGTTCACGTATCAACCTCGTACCGGTAACGGCCATCTCCCCAGGAGGCGGGCAAGGTCCACAGTCAGGTGCGGGACACTTGTCTGCGGCCCCCTCTACGATCCTGGGCAGGAGTACCGGCAGGAGTAGTGGCAGAAGGAGTTCGACCGGGCCGACAAGGGGGAACCAGCCGATTTACCGGCGCGTGGATACGATCAGTAAGCAGTACCAAGGCAGTCAGCACGACAATCGGCCCGACAATCACCACGACAGCCGGCACGGCGGTCGGTACGACAGCCAGTGCGGCAACGACGGAGGAGGTGCCCCATGGGAGTCCTGAAGAAGTTCGAGCAACGCCTCGAAGGTCTGGTCAACGGCACCTTCGCCAAGGTGTTCAAGTCCGAGGTCCAGCCCGTCGAGATCGCCGGCGCGCTCCAGCGGGAGTGCGACAACAACGCGACGATCTGGAACCGCGACCGGACCGTCGTACCCAACGACTTCATCGTGGAGCTGAGCACGCCGGACTTCGAGCGGCTCAGCCCCTACTCCGGACAGCTCGGTGACGAGCTCGCCGGCATGGTGCGCGACTACGCCAAGCAGCAGCGCTACACGTTCATGGGACCCATCAAGGTCCACCTGGAGAAGGCGGACGACCTCGACACCGGTCTGTACCGGGTGCGCAGCCGTACGCTCGCCTCCTCCACCAACCAGCAGGCTCCCGGCACCCCCGCACCGGCGGCACCGCCGGCCGCGGGACGGCCCGGCGGCTACGGCTACCCGCCCGCCGCCGCGCCCGCCGGCGCCCCGCCGCCCATGCCGGCCGCACCGCCGCCCGGCGGCCGCGGCTCGGCGCCGTACCTGCAGTCCGCGCCCGCCGCCCCGGCGGCCGGCGCACGGATGCGGTACTGGGTGGAGATCAACGGCGCCCGCCATCAGATCTCCCGCGCGACGTTGGTGATGGGCCGCAGCACCGAAGCCGACGTGCGGATCGACGACCCCGGCGTATCCCGCCGGCACTGTGAGATCCGGACCGGAACGCCCTCGGTGATCCAGGATCTCGGGTCCACCAACGGCATCGTGGTGGACGGACAGCACACCACCCGCGCTACGCTCCGCGACGGCTCGCGGATCGTCGTGGGCAGCACCACCATCATTTACCGGCAAGCCGAAGGGTGAAGCGGGGGCAATGTCAGAGCTGACCCTCACGGTCATGCGGCTGGGTTTCCTGGCCGTACTGTGGCTGTTCGTGATCGTGGCCGTGCAGGTCATCCGCAGCGACCTGTTCGGAACGCGTGTCACACAGCGCGGCTCGCGACGGGAAGCCGGACGACCGCAGCAGCAGGCCGCCCGGCAGGCGGCACCTCCGCAGCAGCGCCAGCAGCAGCCGAGCGGGGGCGGCCGGCGGGGCCGTAACGCCCCCACCAAACTGGTCGTCAGTGAGGGAATCCTCACCGGCACCACCGTCGCGCTCCAGGGCCAGACCATCACCCTGGGCCGGGCGCACGATTCGACGATCGTGCTGGACGACGACTACGCGTCCAGTCGCCATGCCAGGATCTACCCGGACCGCGACGGCCAGTGGATCGTCGAGGACCTCGGATCCACGAACGGCACGTACCTGGACCGGTCCCGGCTGACGACCCCCACACCGATTCCGCTGGGCGCGCCGATCCGCATCGGCAAGACCGTCATCGAGCTGCGGAAGTAGTACGAAAATGAGCGAGCGGAGCGAGCACGCAGCGGCGGACCGCCTGGCGGACCCCGGCGCGCTCCCGACCGGAGGGTGGGCACCGTGCGGATGTACCCGGAGCCGACGGGCGAGGTGCGCATGAGTCTGTCACTGCGCTTCGCCGCCGGATCGCACAAAGGCATGATCCGCGAGGGCAACGAGGACTCCGGCTACGCCGGTCCACGTCTCCTCGCGATCGCCGACGGGATGGGCGGTCAGGCCGCCGGTGAGGTGGCCTCCTCCGAGGTGATCTCGACCATCGTCTCGCTCGACGACGACGTGCCGGGCTCCGACATCCTCACCTCGCTGGGCACCGCCGTGCAGCGGGCCAACGACCAGTTGCGGATGATGGTCGAGGAGGATCCCCAGCTGGAGGGCATGGGCACCACGCTCACCGCCCTGCTGTGGACCGGGCAGCGGCTCGGCCTCGTCCATGTCGGCGACTCCCGCGCCTACCTGCTGCGCGACGGCGTGCTGACCCAGATCACCCAGGACCACACCTGGGTGCAGCGGCTGGTCGACGAGGGCCGGATCACCGAGGAAGAGGCCACCACCCACCCGCAGCGCGCGCTCCTCATGCGCGCGCTCGGCAGTGGCGACCACGTCGAGCCGGACCTGTCGATCCGTGAAGTCCGCGCCGGCGACCGGTACTTGATCTGTTCCGACGGGCTGTCAGGAGTCGTCTCCCACCAGACGATGGAGGACACCCTCGCCAGCTACCAGGGCCCCCAGGAGACCGTGCAGGAGCTGATCCAGCTCGCCCTGCGCGGCGGCGGCCCCGACAACATCACGGTGATCATCGCCGACGTCCTCGACCTCGACACCGGCGACACCCTCGCCGCGCAGCTCTCGGACACCCCGGTGATCGTCGGCGCGGTCGCCGAGAACCAGCTCCACCAGCACGACAACGGCATCATGCAGACCCCGGCCGGCCGCGCCTCCGGGCTCGGCCGCCAGGTGCCCGGACAGAACGGCGGGGGCGGCGAGTTCGGCCCGCCCGGCTCCGGCGACACCACCGGCTACGCCCCCGAGGGCAGCTTCGGGGACTACTCCGACGACGACTTCGTGAAGCCCTCCAAGGGCCGCAGGTGGTTCAAGAGATCCTTCTACACCGTGCTCGCGCTCGCGGTCATCGGCGGCGGCCTCTACGGCGGCTGGCGCTGGACGCAGACGCAGTACTTCGTCGGCGCCAACGGCGAACACGTGGCGCTGTACCGGGGCATCAGCCAGGACCTCGCCTGGGTCTCGCTGTCGAAGGTGGAGAAGGACCACCCCGACATCGAACTCAAGTACCTGCCGCCCTACCAGCAGAAGCAGGTCAGGGCGACGATCGCCGAGGGCGGTCTCCAGGACGCCCAGAAGAAGATCGCCGACCTCTCCGTGCAGGCCTCCGCGTGCAAGAAGGAGTCCGAGCGCGAGAGTGCCGCCACCAAGCCCGGTGGCACCACGGGAACCACCAGCACCTCGCTCACGTCCAAGGCCACGCCGAAGCCGAATCCTTCGAACTCGACCTCGGTGTCCCCGTCCCCGACCCCGTCTGCGACTCCCAGCCCCGGTCCCAGCCTTTCGGAGGAAGAGCAGCAGGTCGTCTCGCAGTGCAGCAAGTAATAGGCAAGCCGTGAGAGGCCCCGTCACACGATGAGCAGTTCTACCAACACGCCGTCGCACCACACGTCCACGATCGGCTCCATCGGCGCACCGAGCCGGCGCAACACCGAGCTGGCGCTCCTGGTGTTCGCGGTCGTCATCCCGGTGTTCGCCTACGCCAACGTGGGCCTGGCCATCAACGACCAGGTGCCGGCCGGGCTGCTGAGCTACGGCCTGGGCCTCGGCCTGCTGGCCGGCGTCGCGCACCTGGCCGTACGCAAGTTCGCGCCGTACGCGGACCCGCTGCTGCTGCCCCTGGCGACGCTGCTGAACGGCATGGGACTCGTCATCATCTGGCGGCTCGACCAGTCGAAGCTGCTGCAGTCCATCAACCAGGCGGGCAACGCGGCGCCGCGGCAGCTGCTGTACACCGCGATGGGCATCGGACTGTTCGCCGTCGTCCTGATCTTCCTCAAGGACCACCGCGCCCTGCAGCGCTACACGTACATCTCCATGGTCGGCGCCATCGTCCTGCTGCTGCTGCCGCTCGTGCCGGGCCTCGGCGCCAATATCTACGGCGCGAAGATCTGGATCTCGGTCGGCGGATTCTCCATCCAGCCGGGTGAGTTCGCGAAGATCGTCCTGGCGATCTTCTTCGCCGGCTACCTGATGGTGAAGCGCGACGCGCTCGCGCTGGCCAGCCGCCGCTTCATGGGCCTGTACCTGCCGCGTGGCCGCGACCTCGGCCCGATCCTGGTCGTCTGGTTCATCTCGATCCTGATCCTGGTCTTCGAGACCGACCTCGGAACCTCGCTGCTGTTCTTCGGCATGTTCATCATCATGCTGTACGTCGCCACCGAGCGGACCAGCTGGATCGTCTTCGGTCTGCTGATGTCCGCGGCCGGCGCGGTCGGCGTGGCCACCTTCGAACCGCACGTCCAGCAGCGCGTCCAGGCCTGGCTCGACCCGATGAAGGAGTACACGCTCAGCAAGACCGTCGCGGGCCACTCCGCGCAGTCGATGGAGGCCCTGTGGGCCTTCGGCTCCGGCGGCACCCTCGGCACCGGTCTCGGCCAGGGCCACTCCGACCTCATCCGGTTCGCCGCCAACTCCGACTTCATCCTCGCCACCTTCGGCGAGGAACTGGGCCTCGCCGGCATCATGGCGATCCTGCTCATCTACGGCCTGATCGTGGAGCGCGGTGTCCGCACCGCCCTCGCCGCCCGCGACCCCTTCGGCAAGCTCCTCGCCGTGGGTCTCTCCGGCGGCATGGCCCTCCAGGTCTTCGTCGTCGCGGGCGGCGTGATGGGCCTGATCCCGCTGACCGGTATGACGATGCCCTTCGTGGCGTACGGCGGTTCCTCCGTCATCGCCAACTGGGCGCTCATCGGCATCCTGATCCGCATCAGCGACACCGCCCGCCGTCCGGCCCCCGCGCCGGCCCCCAGCCCCGACGCCGAGATGACCCAGGTGGTCCGCCCGTCATGAACAAGCCCCTGCGCCGGATCGCGCTCTTCTGCGGCCTCCTGGTCCTGACGCTGTTGCTGCGCGACAACTGGCTCCAGTACGTCAAGGCCGACAGCCTCAAGGACGACGACAACAACCGCCGTGTCACGATCGCCCGTTACGCGACACCGCGCGGCGACATCATCGTCGACGGCGACCCGATCACCGGCTCCACCGAGACCAGCACCAGCGGTCTGAACGACCTGAAGTACAAGCGGACGTACAAGAACGGCTCGATGTGGGCGCCGGTCACGGGGTACGCCTCGCAGGCCTTCGGCGCCAACCAGCTGGAGTCCATCGAGGACGGCATCCTCTCCGGCACCGACGACCGGCTCTTCTTCCGCAACACCCTCGACATGATCACGGGCAAGGCGAAGTCGGGCGGCAACGTCGTCACCACCCTCAACGAGGCCGCGCAGAAGGCCGCGTGGAGCGGGCTCAAGAAGCAGGGCGGCAAGGGCGCCGTCGTCGCCCTCGACCCGTCCACCGGCAAGATCCTGGCGCTGGCGTCCTACCCGTCGTACGACCCCTCGTCGTTCGCCGGGAACTCCACCTCCACGGACTCCAAGGCCTGGCAGAAGCTCCAGAAGAAGTACGACCCGGACGACCCGATGCTGAACCGGGCGCTGCGCGAGACCTACCCGCCGGGCTCCACCTTCAAGGTGGTCACCGCGTCCGCCGCCCTGGAGAACAACCTGTACTCGTCCGCCGACGAGGCCACGAACTCGCCGCTGCCGTGGATCATGCCGGGCACCACGACCGCGCTGAAGAACGAGGGCAACCTGCCCTGCAAGAACGCCACCCTGCGCGAGGCCCTCCGCGTCTCCTGCAACAGCGTCTTCGGCAAGATCGGCGCCGACCTCGGCAACGACAAGATGCTGGCCGAGGCGAAGAAGTTCGGCTTCGACGCCGAGCAGTTCACGCCGATCCGCTCCAGCTCCTCGGTCTTCTCCGACAACATGAACCAGTCGCAGACCGCGCTGTCCTCGATCGGCCAGTACAACACCGCCGCGACCCCGCTGCAGATGGCCATGGTCGCCTCCGCGGTCGCCAACGACGGCAAGCTGATGAAGCCGTACATGGTCGACAAGCTCCAGTCGTCGAACCTAGACACCATCGCGCAGACCGAGCCGGAAGAGCTCAGCCAGCCGCTGTCGTCGAAGAACGCGCAGATCCTGCAGTCGATGATGGAGACGGTCGTCGAGAAGGGCACCGGCACCAGCGCGAAGATCCCCGGCGTCACCGTCGGCGGCAAGACCGGTACCGCCCAGCACGGCGAGAACAACAGCGAGAACCCGTACGCCTGGTTCCTCTCCTACGCCAAGAACGCCGACGGAAGTTCGCCGGTCGCCGTGGCGGTGGTCATCGAGGACGACAAGGCCAACCGTGACGACATCTCCGGCGGTGGCCTCGCGGCCCCGATCGCGAAGAGCGTTATGGAGGCGGTCATCGACAGCAAGAAGTGACTCCGCTCACGTCCCCCTCACATCGGTGCACGTTGCGATACCGGTCCTGTATCGGGTGACGGGCTTGGCCAGGTCACACAAAGCCAGCCGGGTACGGTAGGCCCGGACGGCTAGCCTCCGACCGCACACCCGTGCGGATCGGGACCGACGGAGAGGGCTGGTAGGGAACTATGGAAGAGCCGCGTCGCCTCGGCGGCCGGTACGAGCTGGGCCACGTGCTCGGCCGTGGTGGCATGGCGGAGGTCTACCTCGCCCATGACACACGCCTCGGCCGCACGGTGGCGGTGAAGACGCTGCGCGTCGACCTTGCGCGCGACCCTTCCTTCCAGGCCCGGTTCCGCCGGGAGGCCCAGTCGGCCGCCTCGCTCAACCATCCCGCGATCGTCGCGGTCTACGACACGGGCGAGGACTACGTCGACGGGGTCTCGATCCCGTACATCGTCATGGAGTACGTCGACGGTTCCACCCTCCGTGAGCTCCTCCACAGCGGCCGCAAGCTGCTGCCGGAGCGCACGCTGGAGATGACCATCGGGATCCTCCAGGCCCTGGAGTACTCACATCGGGCCGGCATCGTGCACCGCGACATCAAGCCGGCCAACGTCATGCTGACGCGCACCGGCCAGGTCAAGGTGATGGACTTCGGCATCGCCCGCGCGATGGGCGACTCCGGCATGACGATGACCCAGACGTCCGCGGTGATCGGCACCGCCCAGTACCTCTCCCCGGAGCAGGCGAAGGGCGAGCAGGTCGACGCCCGCTCGGACCTCTACTCGACGGGCTGCCTCCTCTACGAACTGCTGACGGTACGGCCGCCCTTCGTGGGCGACTCCCCGGTCGCGGTCGCGTACCAGCACGTACGCGAGGAGCCGCAGCCACCGTCCGTCTTCGACGGCGAGATCACGCCCGAGATGGACGCGATCGTCCTGAAGGCCCTGGTCAAGGACCCCAACTACCGCTACCAGTCGGCCGACGAGATGCGCATCGACATCGAGGCCTGCCTCGACGGCCAGCCGGTCGCGGCGACGGCGGCGCTCGGTTCGGTCGGCTACGGCGGCTACGGCGACGACCAGGCGACGACGGCCCTGCGCTCCGACGCGGGCGCCGGCGCCACGACGATGCTGCCCCCCATGAACCCGGACGACGGCGGCTTCGGCTACGACGACCGCCCCGACCGGCGCCGCCAGCAGAAGAAGAAGTCGAACACTTCGACGATCCTGCTGGTCGTGGCGGCGGTCCTGGTGCTGGTGGGCGCGATCCTGATCGGGAAGTGGGCGTTCAGCGGGAACGGGGGCGCGGACAAACCGTTCGCGGCTCCGAACTTCGTCGGCCAGACCTACGCCAGCGCGCAGAGCATGGCCGTCAACTCCGGCCTGAAGCTGGCCGAGCCCACCCGAAAGGCCTGCGAGAACGCGCCGAAGGGCAGCGTCTGCTCACAGGACCCGAAGCCGAACACCAACGTCAACAAGGGCGACACCATCAATCTGGTCGTCTCGACCGGCGCCCCGAAGGTCGTCGTACCGAGTGTCGTGGGCCAGAGCTTCGACGACGCCTCCGAGACGCTCACCGGCGACAAGTACCAGTTCAAGGTGGAGAAGAAGGAGAAGGTGTCCGGCGAGGACCCCGGCACCGTCCTGGATCAGGACCCCGCCCTCGGCGCCGAGGTCCAGAAGGGCACCACCGTCACCCTGACCGTCGCCAAGGCCCAGGCGAAGTCCACGGTCCCGGACGTCAGCGGCAAGAGCTGTGACGACGCCAAGGCGCAGATGCAGCAGAACAACCTCGTCGGCAACTGCACCGAGGTGACGACCACCGACAACAACCTGAACGGCAAGGTCGTCTCGACCTCTCCCACGGCCGGGACGCAGGTCGACAAGAACTCGTCGGTCAACATCCAGATCGGCAAGGTCTCCCAGACCCAGGTCCCGAACGTCGTCGGCCAGACGGTGGCGAACGCCAAGCAGATCCTGCAGCAGAACGGCTTCACCAACATCCAGTTCGCCGACAACAGCGATCAGGGCGACAACGCGATCGTGACCCAGCAGGACCCGGGCTCGGGCAACCAGGTGGACGACCCCGGCAACACGCAGGTCACCCTCACCAGCGTGGGCACCGGCAACGGAGGCAACAACAACGGTGGCGGCGGCTTCTTCGGGGGCAACTCCGGATAGGCGGCACACCGTTACGACATGACGGAGCCCCGGCACCCTCAGAAGGGTGCCGGGGCTCTTTCGTACGTCCGGTGCGCTACGGGACGGTGCGCTACGACCCCGCCGTCAGCGAAGCTCCTTCGGCGGTGTCCGCGCACCGTCCACCTTGTCGACGCGGACCAACTCGCCCCACACCACGTACCGGTACCGGGACGTGTACACCGGCGTGCAGGTGGTCAGCGTGATGTAGTGGCCGGCCTTCTTCTTGCCGGACTCCGTGGGGATCTGGGCGAGGGTCTTGACGTTGTACTTCGAGGTCTCGGAGAGGATGTCGTAGACCTTGTAGACGTACCAGTCGTCCTTCGTCTCGAAGACGATCGGGTCGCCCTTCTTGAGCTTGTCGATGTTGTGGAACTTGGCGCCGTGGCCGTCGCGGTGGGCGGCGAGGGTGAAGTTGCCGTTCTTGCCGTTGGTCGGGAGGGCGGCCTTGACCGGGTCGGTGTAGTAGCCGGCGACGCCGTCGTTGAGGACGCTCGTCTCGGTGCCCTTCTCGACCAGTACCTCGCCGTTCTTCATGGCGGGCACGTGCAGGAAGCCGATGCCGTCCTTGGTGTCGAGGGCGCCGGGACCGGTGTCCTCGTCCTTGGACCAGTTGTTCCGGACCTTGTCGCCCTGTTTGTCGGCCGTGCGGTCGGCGACGACGTTCGTCCACCACAGGGAGTAGACGACGAACAGGCCGAGGATCAGGCCCGCCGTGATGAGGAGTTCACCGAAGAGGCTGACCGCCGTCGCGACCGGGCCGGTACCGCGGGGGCGGTCCGGCGGGGAGGCGGGCGTGTCGGTCTGCTCTTCGGTGTCGTCGGTGGTCGCTGCCACGTTCATCTGCCCTTACTCGATGAGCGCATCCGGCTTGCCCTTGCTGCGCGGCCGTACCTCGACCATCTTGCCCCAGACGATCAGCCGGTACTTGCTGGTGAACTCCGGCGTACAGGTCGTCAGCGTGATGTAGCGGCCGGGCTTGGTGAAGCCCGAGCCCTTGGGGATGGGGTCGATGACGCTGGTGTTGCTCGGCGCCGTCACAGGCAGCGTCTTCGTCATCTTGTAGACGTAGTAGGTCTCCTGGGTCTCCACCACGACCTCGTCGCCCGGCTTGAGCTGGTTGATGTACCGGAACGGTTCGCCATGGGTGTTGCGGTGCGCGGCGAGCGCGAAGTTGCCGGTCTTCGCGTCCGGCATCGCGGTCTTGAGGGTGCCCTCGCTGTAGTGCCCGACCATCCCCTTGTCGAGCACGTTCTTGTTGCTGACGCCCTCGGCGATCGGCGCCACCACGTCCAGCTTGGGGATGTGCAGGATGGCGAAGCCCTGCCCCGGCGAGAACTCTCCCGGCGCGCGCTTGCCGCTCGCCCAGTCGTTCTGGAGCTGGCTCGCCTCGCTGCCGGCCTGCGCGTGCGCCCGTACGTTCGTCCACCACAGCTGATAGGTGACGAACAGCAGCATCAGCACGCCGGTGGTGATGAACACCTCGCCGATGGCCCGGCTCGCGACGACCGCGGCACCCGGCTTGTTCGCCCGCTGCCGCCGCCGTGCCTCGACCCGCGAGAGGGACGCGCCGGCACCGGACGAGGCCGCTGCCGACGAGGTCTCGGTGGTCTCCTCCGCCGCTCCGCCGGCCCCATGACGCCCGTGCCGCCCCTTGGCGGCCTTTCTGCGGGCCGCACGGCCACCCGTGGGGGTTCCTGTGGCAGAGGAGGCGGATGAGGCGTCAGGCGCCGATATGGACCGACCGTGGCCCGTCCGCTCCTGTGGGAGGTCCACTATCCGCAGCGCGACGGTCTCTTCGTCGATCGGTCCGTACGGCACCCCGGACGCGCCCTGAGCCTGCGTGCCGTGCCACTGGTCGAACCCACCCTGTTCCCCGTACGACGGCTGCGCGTACGGCTGCTCCCCGTACGCGGCCTCGGACTCGCGCTCGGGGCGCAGCGCGGTCACGCCGTGGCCCTGCCCACCACCGGGGCGAGCCCCACCGACCTCGCCACGGCACCCTGGTCGCCGCACTCCACCAGCCAGTTGGCCAGCATCCGGTGGCCGTGCTCGGTGAGCACCGACTCCGGGTGGAACTGGACGCCCTCGACGGGCAGTTCGCGGTGGCGCAGGCCCATGATGATGCCGTCGTGCGTTCTGGCGGTGACTTCCAGCTCGGCCGGGACCGTCCCCGGCTCGGCCGCCAGCGAGTGGTAGCGGGTCGCCGTGAAGGGCGAGGGCAGTCCGGCGAAGACGCCCCTGCCCTCGTGCTCGACGAGCGAGGTCTTGCCGTGCAGCAGTTCGGGGGCTCGGTCCACGACACCGCCGTAGGCCACCTGCATCGACTGCATGCCGAGGCAGACGCCGAAGACGGGAACCCCGGTCGAGGCGCAGTGCCGCACCATCTCGATGCAGACGCCGGCCTCCTCGGGGGTGCCGGGGCCGGGCGAGAGGAGGACGCCGTCGAAGCCGTCCTGGGCGTGCGCCGTCGACACCTCGTCGTTGCGCAGCACCTCGCACTCGGCGCCCAACTGGTACAGGTACTGGACCAGGTTGAAGACGAAGCTGTCGTAGTTGTCGACGACGAGAATCCGTGCACTCACTGGTTGTCCACCGTCACATCGTTGAAGGGCAGCAGCGGTTCGGCCCACGGGAAGACGTACTGGAACAGGATGTAGACCACGGCCAGGGCAAGGACGAGCGAGATGAGCGCCTTGACCCACACGTTGCCCGGCAGATGCCGCCAGATCCAGCCGTACATGCCGTCCCTTCCGTCGCGCCACGGCACCAGACTCACGCCGTACGTCACCAGACTAACGGCGCAGCGCGTCCGGCTTCCCGGCCTCCACAGGCTGTGTGGAGTCGAGATGGGCCCAGACGATCAGCCGGTGGCTGTGCCCCCACTCCGGATCGCACGTGGTCAGCGTGAGATAGCGGCCCGAGGCCGTGTACCCGGACTTACGTGGCACAGGATCGATCACCTCAATGTCGGTGGGAACGGTTTTGTAAGGCCCTTTGTCGATCCGATACGTGAACCAGGTGGTCCCGTCCGTCAGCACCACCGCGTCACCCACGCGCAGCTTCGGAAAGTTCACGAAGGGGTTGCCGTACGTCCGTCTGTGCCCCGCCACCGCGAAGTTGCCGACCTGCCCCAGCCGCGCGGTGCCGGCGTAGTGCCCGAGACCCTTCTCCAGGGTGCTCACGGCGGTGTCCTCAAGGACCGGCTTGTTCCACGTGAAACCAAGCCGCGGGATGTACATGATCGCGAAAGGCCTGCCGTCCTTGTACGCGGCCGGTCTCGCCGGAGCGGGCGAGGCGGCGGACGCCGGCGCGGGGGATGCCTTGGGGTGCGCGGTCTGCTGCGACCACTGGTTCCGCAGCTGGTGGATCTGGTCGCTCATCGTGCGATCGGCCTTCACACCGGTCCAGAACAGCACATAGACCACGAAGAGGACGATCAAGGTGCCTACGGTGATGCAGAGTTCGCTTACGCTCCTGACGATCACGCGCACCGGCAGCTCCCGTACGGCCGCTTACTCCACTGGCTTCTACTCCACTGGCTTCGCGTAGTGCAGATCCACTGTGCCCGAGTACCCGGGAAGAGTCACCGTCCCGTCGTCGGTCACTTTCCAGCCGAGCCCGTAGACGTCGACGTACACCTTGTAGTTCTGGATCGCCTTGGACGCCGTCAGCGCCGCCTGCAGCTTCCCCGGGTCCCCGACCGCCGTGATCTTGTACGGCGGTGAGTAGACCCTGCCCTGGAGGATCAGGGTGTTGCCCACGCAGCGCACGGCGCTGGTCGCGATCAGCCGCTGGTCCATGACCTTGATGCCCTTGGCACCGCCCTGCCACAGGGCGTTCACCACGGCCTGGAGGTCCTGCTGGTGGATGACCAGGTAGTCGGGCTGCGGCTCGGGGTAGCCGGGGAGCTTGGCGGTGGCGTTGGGCGGGGCGTCGTTCAGGGTGACGGTGACGGCCTTGCCCTTGAGCCGCTGCGCGCCCGCGGTCCGCTCCAGTGCCGTGAGCTTCTTGCCGTCGGCGCCGGTGCTGCCGTCGTCCTCCTTACGGAGGGCGTCGACCTCGTCGCGCAGGACCCCGTTGGCGTCGTTCAGCCGGCCGTTCTTCTGGCTGCGGGTCTGGATGAGGTCGGACAGCTTCAGCAAGGAGGCGTCCGTACGGATGTTGGTGCCCTTGGCCGTGTTGAAACTGGTGAAGAAGATGAGCCCCGCGAGGGCGAAGACGGCCACCGTGAGAATCCGCACGGGACGGAAACGGCGGATACGGGTGGGACTGGTACCCGTCCCGGGGGAGTCGGCAGAATTGCTCAACGTACCCTTATCTCCTTCGGCGCCGCGGAAGCACTACGCTAACGGACGCCCGGGGGAGCACTCAGTGTCCCCTTGTACGCTGCCCCGGAGCCCGCCCCAGTTCCCTGCGCGGCCACGCAGCGCATCGACAGGAGAGACCCTCGTGCCGAAGTCACGTATCCGCAAGAAGGCCGACTACACGCCGCCGCCGGCGAAAGCGGCGACCGCCATCAAGTTGAACAGCCGTGCCTGGGTCGCTCCGGTCATGCTGGCCATGTTCGTCATCGGGCTGGCGTGGATCGTCGTCTTCTACGTCACCGACGGCTCCATGCCCATCGACAGCCTGGACAACTGGAACATCGTGGTGGGCTTCGGCTTCATCGCCGCCGGGTTCGGCGTCTCCACACAGTGGAAGTAGCACCGCGAGCAGCGGGCGAAGCTGCGGCCACCGCCCGGTGAACGCAGCTCTGCCCACGACTTTCCGCTGAGTTATCCACAGGCCAGAGAAGTATCCACAGCAGGCCTGGGGAAAAAGAACGACGATCTGTGGATAACCCACTGGGCGTTGACGCTGGTGTGACTGACACACCGGCAACCGTAAGCCTGTTCGCCCCCTGCCTGACCTGCATAAACACGGGTCAGTGACAGGGGGCACAGCTGTTCTCCACGGTATGCACAAGATCCGCCACGCACTGTGGACAACGGTTTGATATCAGCTGAGCTGAGCCGTCCTGATCAGCGTCAACACCACGACGACGACCAGTACGACCGCGCAGGTGCCGTACTGGATCAGGGCCCGCCGCTCACGCGGGGCGTGCACCATCGCGTACCCGGTGATCACACCGGCGACCAGGCCGCCGATGTGGGCCTGCCAGGCGATGTTGGCCCAGCCGAAGGTGAAGATCAGGTTGATCACCAGCAGGGCGATGACCGGCCGCATGTCGTACCGGAGCCGGCGCATCAGGACGGCGGTCGCGCCGAAGAGCCCGAAGATGGCGCCGGAGGCACCGAGCGAGGGCTGGTTCGGGGCGGCGATCAGATAGGTGAGCGCGCTGCCCGCGAGGCCCGAGACGAAGTACAGGGCGAGATAGCGGGCACGTCCGAGGGCCGCCTCCAGAGGCCCGCCGATCCACCACAGGCTCATCATGTTGAAGATGATGTGGATCGGGCTGGCATGCAGGAACATCGCGGTCAGGAGACGGTACGGCTGGCCCTCGGCGACGCCCTCGACGGAGCCGAAGAGCGGGACGTACGCCTGGCCGAGGAGTTCGAAGTGCTCGGTGAAGCGGTCGCCCACCACCCGCTGCACCAGATACGCAGCGACGCAGAGACCGATCAGGATCTTGGTCACGAGCCGCGGATCCGCCACCACCGTCCCCCCGGCGATCGTGCGCGGCTGGGCCGCCGTCGGGGCATGCCCCGTACCGGAGCCGCCGCGGACACACTCGGGGCACTGGAAACCGACAGAGGCGCTCACCATGCACTCGGGGCAGATCGGACGCTCGCAGCGGGTGCAGCGGACGCCGGTCTCGCGGTCCGGGTGCCGGTAGCAGACCGGCAGACTCTGGGCATCCTGGGGCCGCTGTTCCTCCGGGCCCTGCGGGCTGCCTGACGCCTGGTCCATGGGGTCCCCTCAATCCTTCGTACGCAATGCACCGCCCCGCCCATCCTTACGGACGAGCGGGGCGTTTGGTTCCCGGCGGTAAGTACTGGTGTCAACCCTGGGATCCGGGCCCGTCCGGCCCCAGGACCTGTCCGGCCCTAGCGGGTCTCGACGACGACCGACTCGATGACGACGTCGTTGACCGGGCGGTCGGTGCGCGGGTTGGTGTCGGTGGCCGCGATGGTGTCCACGACCTTCTGGCTCGCCGCGTCGGTGACCTCACCGAAGATGGTGTGCTTGCGGGTCAGCCAGGCCGTCGGGGAGACGGTCACGAAGAACTGCGAGCCGTTGGTGCCCGGCCCGGCGTTCGCCATGGCCAGCAGGTAGGGCTTGTCGAAACGCAGATCCGGGTGGAACTCGTCCTCGAACTGGTAGCCGGGACCACCCGTGCCGTTGCCCAGCGGGTCCCCGCCCTGAATCATGAAGCCCTTGATCACCCGGTGGAAGACCGTGCCGTCGTAGAGCTTGGCCGCGGCCTTCTCACCGGTGGTGGGGTTGGTCCACTCCCGCTCACCCGTGGCGAGTTCGACGAAGTTCTTGACCGTCTTGGGCGCGTGGTTCGGCAGCAGCCGGACTTCGATGTCGCCGAGGCTGGTCTTCAGGGTGGCGTAGAGCTGCTCGGCCACGATCTGCCTTCCGTTGTCTTCCTGTGACCCCCAGATCCTCGCACGCTCGCCGCACCCCGTCGCCCGACGGCCATCTCTCGGGGCAATTCCACAGGATCCGCTTGCGGAAAACCGGCCGAGTGGGTCCGGGACAGGGGCATGGCACGGGGATCCGTGGCATTGTCGATGACAACCCCCCGTTCCCGCGTATTCATCCGTTATTGCACGTGATCGTGACCCGGATGCCCGCCCTCACATGCCTCGCCGCTCTCTGACAGGCATGATCCGTAATTGGGTGGATAGACGAAGAACCGTACGCCACCGAGGAGGAGGAACTCGTGACCCGCATCGACAGCGTGCGCTCCGCGACCGGTTCGGCGAAGGACAGCGTGCTGCACGCCGCGGAAGTGGTGGCGCCCTACGCCGACACGGCCAAGGACAGGGCCTCGTACTACGCCCATGAGGCACGCGTACGTCTCGCGCCCAAGGTGTCGCTGGCCGCGGACCAGGCCCGCGTCCAGTACGACGCCCACGTCGTGCCGCGCCTGGAACAGGCCCGCACCCATGTACCGCCGAAGGTCGACCAGGCCGCCCAGGACGCCGCCGTCCGTACCCGCAAGGCTGCCCAGCAGGCCGCCGAGTACTCACGGCCGAGGATCGAGCAGGCGGTCGCCGCCGCGGGCCCGGTCAGGGACGAGGCCGCCGCGCGTGGTGCGGCCGCGTTCGCCGCGCTACGTGGCCAGGTCTCGCCCAAGGAGATCCAGAAGCTGGTCCGCAAGCACGAGCGGCGGGCGAGGGCCGGCCGGCTCGCGAAGGGGCTGGCGGTTGTGGGCATCCTGGCGGGCGGCGCTTTCGCCGCCTGGAAGTGGTGGGACAAGCAGGCCAACCCCGACTGGCTGGTCGAACCGCCCGCCGCGACCGAGGTGCCCGAGACGGGACACCTCACCTCGGTGGACGGCAGCCCCGAGGCCGTGCTCGACCCCGAGGTCGAGGCCAAGCAGGCCCAGGACGAGGCCGCCGAGAGCGACGAACACCGCTGACGTCCGACACACCGTCAACATCGCCGCGGGGCAGGAGACTTGAGGGTCTCCTGCCCCGCGGCGATGTTTCACGTGGAACAGTCCCGGGGCCGGATCGAACGCCCTTGACTTCTTGATTTACGCAAGTTGCCGCGATGACGTTTGCAACGCCTTAGGTGTACAAGCAGCGCACAGACTCCCTTAACGGACCGCACACCCCTGATTACGCGTCCGTATTCACACCAGCTCACACACCTCCCGCACACACGGGCACGCCATCCCCACATCGCGCCGACAGCCGGTCCGAGACCCCCGACTCCACCCGGCATCGATATTTGCGCAAACAACTGCAACGAACAATCGCCCTTTACGTGACGCACGTCACTTCCTGGGCACAAAGAAACACCGGCCGGGCGCCACTGAGGGCGACCGGCCGGTGCGGGATGTGGAGCCTAGGGGAGTCGAACCCCTGACATCTGCCATGCAAAGACAGCGCTCTACCAACTGAGCTAAGGCCCCGCTAGAGAAGCGTCCGACCGGCAGAACCACACACCGGCGGGCTTCGGAGACCAGCGTACCGGGTCACCCCGGGTATCTCGCAAAAATTTGGGGGTCCCGGTGAACGACCACTCTCCGTAAGATGCTCGGCGTGGTTCGCTAGAGCGAACCGCGGTTTTGGGGAAGCGATGGGGAGACGCAATGGACGCCGCACAGCAGGAAGCCACCGCCAGAGCGCGGGAGCTGCAGCGGAATTGGTACGGGGAGCCTTTGGGGGCGCTCTTCCGTAAGCTCATCGACGATCTTGGGCTCAACCAGGCTCGTCTCGCGGGGGTGTTGGGACTGTCCGCGCCGATGTTGTCCCAGCTGATGAGCGGTCAGCGGGCGAAGATCGGCAATCCCGCGGTGGTCCAGCGGGTGCAGTTGCTGCAGGACCTGGCGGGACAGGTCGCGGACGGCAGCGTGAGCGCGGCCGAGGCGACCGAGCGCATGGACGAGATCAAGAAGTCCCAGGGGGGCTCGGTGCTCAGCAACACCACGACCACGACGAGCAGTTCGGGAGCGCCCACGGTCAAGCGGGTCGTCCGCGAGATCCAGTCGCTGTTGCGCTCGGTGGCCGCCGCGGGCGACATCATCGACGCGGCGGACACCCTCGCCCCGACCCACCCCGAACTGGCAGAGTTCCTCCGGGTGTACGGCGCCGGCCGCACCTCGGACGCGGTCGCGCACTACCAGTCCCACCAGAGCTGAGCCACACGGCCCGGCCGCCGATCGGGGGTTCGGCAGCCGGGCACGCGGCCGGTGGGGTGCACGAGGGGGGTCGTGCCGCTCACCGGGAGCACGTGCGGAACATCCGCGAGGGAGTCCCATGAGGAACTGCCGTGAGGGGGAGTTGTATCGCTCGTCCCGGGGGAAGCAACCGAGGTAGCCGAAGGGGGAGGAGCGACGCACAGCCATGGGTGAGGTCTTCGCCGGCCGGTACGAACTGGTCGACCCGATCGGACGCGGCGGTGTCGGCGCGGTCTGGCGCGCCTGGGACCACCGGCGTCGCCGCTATGTGGCCGCCAAGGTCCTGCAGCAGAGCGACGCGCACTCCCTGCTGCGCTTCGTCCGGGAACAGGCACTGCGCATCGACCACCCCCATGTCCTCGCACCGGCCAGCTGGGCCGCCGACGACGACAAGGTCCTGTTCACCATGGATCTGGTGGCCGGCGGTTCGCTCGTCCACCTCATCGGCGACTACGGTCCCCTGCCGCCCGCGTTCGTCTGCACGCTGCTCGACCAGCTCCTCTCCGGTCTCGCCGCGGTGCACGCGGAAGGTGTCGTGCACCGTGACATCAAGCCCGCCAACCTGCTCCTCGAAGCCACCGGCACGGCCCGCCCCCGCCTGCGCCTGTCCGACTTCGGCATCGCGATGCGGCTGGGCGAGGCACGCCTGACGGAGACCAACCTCGTGGTCGGGACGCCGGGTTACCTCGCGCCCGAGCAGATGATGGGAGCGGAGCCGGACTTCCCCGCCGACCTGTTCGCCGTAGGACTGGTGGCGCTGTATCTGCTGGAGGGGGCCAAGCCGGACTCCAAGGCGCTGCTGCAGTACTTCGCGGAGCATGGGACTCCGGGGGCGCCCAAGGGCATTCCCGAGGCGCTGTGGCAGGTCGTGGCGATGCTGTTGCAGCCAGATCCGCAGGCCCGCTTCCGGACGGCCACGGGGGCACGCAAGGCGCTTGCCGCAGCCGCGGAGCTGTTGCCCGAGCCCGGCCCCGACGACGAGTTGATCGAGATCTTCGACCAAATCGGGCCCCTGCCTTCGGAGTTCGCGCCCGAGGGTCCGCTGAAGCGGGCTTCCGGGGTGGACACGGGGTCGACGACGACTCCCTCGTCGTCCAGGTCTCCCGAACCCGAGAACGGCCTGGGGGCCGGTGTCAGGGGTGTCGGCGATGCCGGCAGTGTCAGCGGCGAGGGTCTCGACTCGGCCTGGCCCGGCACGGACTCCGTACCCGTCGATCCACGCCAGGGCATCGCCTCCCAGCCGACGCCGCCCCCAACTCCCACCCCGACTCCGGCCCGGCCGACTTCCCCGCCCCCTTCCCTGTCCCCGCCCCCGATGTCGGACACCGGCAGCTTCCATCTGCCGCCCCCGCAGGCCCCGTACGGACAACAGGCGGACCATGCGCAGGCGGAGCAGAAACGCCAGGCCGCACATCAGACAGCCCAGCCCCACCAGGGCGGCCAGTACCAGCCACCGATGTCCCCCTCGCCCCAGTACTCCTCCCCGCACGACCTCACGCATGTCCTGTCCTCCCCCCAGCCGCGTGCTGATCCCTCTACTGCTTCATACACCGCTCAGGTCCCGCAGGTTCCACTGTCGGCCCCGCCGGTTCCGCAGCACCGCGGCAGGCGGGCCCGGCGGCGTCCCGGGCCACCGGCGAGGGTGGCGATCCCGGTCCTGCTGCTCGCGCTGGCCTGCTACGCGGTGGGGTTCTGGGCGCTGACCCGCATCTGAACCGGGAATCCGAACCGGGGAAGGGGCAGGGCGGCTACAGGGCAGCCGTCGAAACCCGGTCCCGCTCCCGACGCCGGGCCGACACCGTCCACACGCCGAGCGTGGCCAGCAGCACGGTGCCCGCGCCGATCCCGGCCACCGCGAGCACCTTCATCGCGGAGTCGCCGCCTCCCCCGCCTCCCCCGCTTCCCCCGGCGCTCCCTGTAACGGCCGCCGCCTGGTCCTGTGCGGTGACGTCGAAGATGCTCCGGGGCTCGGGCCGGCCCGCGTACCCGGGACCGCCGTGCGCCGTACCGGCGACGCGCACGCGCAGGGTCACCGGGAACGGTCCCTGGCCGAAGTCGTCGGCCAGTTGCGCGTCGAGGTGCACGACGAGGTAGTACGACCCGGCGAAGCGCATCCCGTTCTCGTGGTCGACGACGGAGTAGCGGTTGCGGTACTCGACGGGCGGCAGGGGCTCCAGTGCCACCGACCTCTCGCTGCCCCGGTAACCGAGGCCGGCCTGGTCGACGGAGGCGCGTACGGGGTTGTAGAGCGCCAGGTCCAGCGCGCGGTTCACATAGCCGCTGCCGCCGTCCGAAGCGCCCAACTCGGCTGTGACGGACAGCTGTTGGCCCCAGTCGACCGGCACCTTGTAGAAGAGGGTCCGGCCGGGCCCGATGTCGTCCCGCCACGCGCCCTGCCCGACGGCGACCGCCCCGGCGAAGCCCGAACCGCCCGCACGGCGCCGCGCCTCCCCCGTGACGGCCTCGGGCGACGCGGAGTCCCAGACCTGGGGCGCGTCGGTCGCGCCGGCCTGGGCCAGCGCGGGTTCCGACACCGCGGTGAGTTCCAGCCCCCAGGTGTCCGACGAGGAATCCGACGCGTCGACGCGCTCGACGAGCACGTAGTACTTGCCGCTCCCCTTGCACAGCGCCTTGCCCGCCTCCCGCACGGCCCAAGCGGTCACGGGGTGGGGACTCCGGCCGGCCCCGAAGGTGGCGCTCCGGTACGTGCAGCCGGAACCCTTGGCGTTCCGCATCGACACCTTGATGCCGTCGGTGGCGGCGACGGTGGTGCCCGCCGGAGGCACGGCGGTCACGGAGACATAGGCGTTCGACGTGGCGTCGAGATCAAGGCCGTAGTAGACGCCGGCCCCCTTCGAGAGGGAACTCCTGTACGTCCCACCGGGTTTCAGGTCTTCGGCGTCCGCGATGCCGGTCGCTCCGTCGACAACCCGGTCGCCCTTGTCGTAGCCGTAGGAGCTGGACGACCCGGCCGCCATGGCGGGCCGGTCCGTGAGGGCGGCCGTCGCGCACAGGACCGCGGCGAGGACCACGACACGTCGTACGGCCCCGGCGACGGGCGTACGGCCGCCCTGTGCCCGCGTCGTCCGCCACCACGCCGTACGCCGCCCCATCACGCGCCACCCCTCGTCGTTGCTCCGGACGTGGCCCATCCTGCCCCGCACGCGCGCGTGGCATCCCGGCAATGCGGACGCGTGTCCGAAACGCCTGGGTCGTGGCGGCCGTACCCGCACCGGGGCAGGGGCGCAACACAAAGCCCCGACCGCCAGGCGGTCGGGGCTTGATCAGAACTCGTTCTCGGTACTCAGGAACCCGTGGGCACGGAGTCGGTCGCCTCCGTCCACAGATCCTGCTCGGCGCGATCCGCCTGGATCTGGCGGTACACGAGGAGCCCGCCGATGGCGGCCAGTGCGACCAGGAGAAGCTTCTTCACCGCGCGACCTCGTCTTTCCTTGACGTAGGGGACCTCTGTCGCCCGACTATACACACCGACCGAGACCGATCAGTGACCTGCGTCCGGGGTCAACTCCCGCCCGGGACAGCGCAGTAGGAGCGGACGCGACCGCTCCGATCTGAGGGTGATCACATCCCCACGGAGGGTTACTTCGCCCTTCTTTCGCGCATATTCGGCCGTTTTGTGGCCTCTTGCGCCCATCCGAGTGGTGTTCATCAGAACATCGACGCGCCATGGGCGTCGGTCCACCACTTCGCGACCCCCATACACATCATGAGGAAAGTACGCAAATCGCCCAACCTGAAAGTGAGGGGCCATGGCCCAGCTCAAGGTCCAGAAGTTGTGGAACGCCTTCGTCACCGGCTTCCTGGCACTGTGCACGGCGCTCGGACTCATCACGGTCACCGCGACGGTCGCCGCCGCGACTCCGCGGACCGAGGCGGCGAGCACCAGCGCGGTCGCCGAGACCACGACACCGGCGGCCTCCCCCTGGTCCTTCACCAGGTCGCTGCCCCCCACGATGAAGCAACGCATCCGCGCCGAGGCCCACGGCAAGTCCCCCAGCTGCCGCCACCGCCCGCCGACGGACACGGACGAGACCGCGGAGACGGCCGACGCGACGGAGACGGACCACGCCGAGCCGGGAGCCCCGCTCCAGCGCTGACCGGAGTCCCTCCAGCAGCACTCCGGGCCCCCCGCCAGCACTGCCTCAGGCCCAGCCCCCCAGCACTACCTCAGGCCCGTCCAGCGCTGCCTCCGGCCCCTCCAGCACTGACCTGCGCGCCGACACCCAGGCCCGCGAGCCTCCCTGGCCCTACCCGACTTGCCCGACCTGCCCGACTTGCCCGACCGTCCGCCCTCTCTGACACAGCGGCGAACTTGCGTACAAAGCTCCAGAGACAACACAGAGGACCCCGAGAACCCCTGGCCCACCGTGGCCGGGGGTCTTCCGGCGTGCGCGCGGCTCAGCCTTCCCCGGCCCCACCGAACGGCCCGTCCGTGCGGACCAGAATCCCGGGGCAATCCGGATCGACCACCCCCGTGTAGTGATTGGTCCAGAAGTCCCGCCGGGTGCGCGGCAACGGCACTTCCACAAGCCGGCCGTCATGGATCATCCACACGCCGAAGCAGTCGTCCTCCTCGTCGTGGATCAGCACCTGAACGGTGTGCGGCGACGGCCAGGGCAGAGACTCAAGGTGCCCCAGCAGCCCGGCCCATCGGCTCCGTCGTACGAACTCGATGGCCCAGCCGTCGAACATGCCGTGGCCGACGTCGACGAACTCACCTGTCCACGGGCGGCTTTCGTCCCGCTCGGTCAGCGGTTTCATGATGTCTCGTGCGTCCCTGGCCAACACGACGACCTCGGCGAATCTGCTCATGGGCGAGTATCAGCGGCCACCAGGGGGACACGGCAACCGAAATTCCGCCGGGCCTGATCGCCCTGCCCGTAGACGCCAAAGACCCCCAACCGCAACCGGTTGGGGGTCTTCGTGCTGGTGGGGCTAACAGGATTTGAACCTGTGGCCTCATCCTTATCAGGGATGCGCTCTAACCAACTGAGCTATAGCCCCGCCGCGCTTTGCGGAGTGTGTCCCGCGCGCTGACTCCTGAAGATTAGCGCACGACACGGGCAGTCCCAAAATCGATAGTCACAGGACCGTCGGCAGGGGTTTCAACCCGCGTTCACCCGGCTTCTCGCCCGTCGTGTCGTCCGCCTTCTCACTCGTCCTCGGCGAGCGTCAGCTCGATGCCGCCGACGAAGCCCGCGGAGAGGTTGTAGATGAACGCACCCAGCGTCGCGAGGGCCGTGGCCAGGACGACGTCGATGACCGCGATGATCCCGGAGAACGTCAGGACGTGCGGGAGGGACAGGAAGGACTGCAGGTCGAAGCCGTTCGACTCGTTCGAGCCGGTCGCCTCCGAGATCGTGCCGCCGACCGTCGAGAAGACCCCCATCGCGTCCATGACCATCCACAGCACCGCGGACGCCACGACCGTGCAGATGCCCAGCGCGATGGAGAGCAGGAAGCTGACCTTCATCACGGACCACGGGTCGGCCTTGGCCACCCGCAGCCGCGCCTTGCGGGTGCGCGGCGCGGTCCGAGCGCCCGTGCGCGGCCTGCGTACGGCACCGCTCTGGGCGGCGGCGGGCGACTGCGTGGGGTAGGCCTGCGGCGGGTGGTACGGCCCCGCCGTCTGCTGCGGCTGACGCTCGCCCGGCAAGGGGGAACCCGGCGGCGCGGCCGGTGCGGCGGGCTGGGCCGGCGCCTTGGCGCCCGGCGCGGCCGGGCCCGCCCCAGCGGACTGCTGCTGGGTCTGCGGACCTCGGGTGTCCGTCACAGTTCCCCCCTGGGATCCATGCGTGTCGGGCGAGTGCGCGTCCGTCTTCTTCACGTCGATCGCCCGCAGTTGGGTCGTGTGCGGATCTGTCGCGTTCGCGGCGGAGCCACGGCCGCCGCCGTCCGTGTCCGTACCGGTCGATCCGGCGCCCGTGGCTCCGCTCACGATGACTCTCTCCTCGTGCTACTCGTCCGAGGGTGCGTCACCCTCGTCCGTGCCGGTGGTCGCGACACCCTCGGTGGTCTCGTCGACGGCTTCGTCGCCGACGACTTCCTCCGCCTCGGGTCCCGCCTCGGCGTTACGAGCGATACCGACGACGGCATCGCGCTTGCCCAGGTTGATCAGTTGGACGCCCATGGTGTCACGGCCCGTCTCCCTGACCTCGTTGACTCGCGTACGAATCACACCGCCGGACAGCGTGATGGCGAGGATCTCGTCGGTCTCCTCGACCACCAGCGCGCCGACGAGAGAACCGCGGTCCTCGACGATCTTGGCGGCCTTGATACCCAGGCCGCCGCGACCCTGGACGCGGTACTCGTCGACGGCGGTCCGCTTCGCGTACCCGCCGTCTGTGGCAGTGAACACGAACGTACCGGGTCGAACAACATTCATCGAGAGAAGTTGGTCGCCCTCACGGAAACTCATGCCCTTGACACCGGAGGTGGCACGCCCCATGGGACGCAGTGCGTCGTCCGTGGCAGTGAACCGGATCGACTGCGCCTTCTTGCTGATCAGCAGCAGATCGTCCTCGGACGAAACGAGTTCGGCGCCGATCAGTTCGTCGTCGGAACCGTCCTCCGTCTCACGGAGGTTGATCGCGATGACACCACCGGAGCGGGGCGAATCGTAATCCTTCAGAGGCGTCTTCTTCACCAAGCCTCCCTTGGTGGCGAGGACCAGGTAGGGCGTCGCTTCGTAGTCGCGGATCGCGAGGATCTCGGCGATCGCCTCGTCCGGCTGGAAGGCCAGCAGGTTCGCGACATGCTGCCCGCGCGCGTCCCGTCCTGCGTCCGGGAGTTCGTACGCCTTCGCGCGGTAGACGCGGCCCTTGTTGGTGAAGAACAGCAGCCAGTGGTGGGTCGTCGACACGAAGAAGTGGTCGACGATGTCGTCTTCCTTGAGCTTCGTGCCGCGGACGCCCTTGCCGCCGCGCTTCTGGGAGCGATAGTCGTCCGCCTTGGTGCGCTTGACGTAACCACCGCGCGAGATGGTGACGACGATGTCCTCTTCGGCGATCAGGTCCTCCATGGACATGTCGCCGTCGAAGGGCACCAGCATCGTCTTGCGGTCGTCGCCGAACTTCTCGACGATCGCGGCGAGTTCCTCGCTGACGATGCCGCGCTGGCGGACCGGGGAGGCGAGGATCGCGTTGTACTCGGTGATCTTCGCCTGGAGTTCGTCGTGCTCCTGGATGATCTTCTGGCGCTCCAGGGCGGCCAGTCGGCGGAGCTGCATCTCCAGGATCGCGTTCGCCTGGATCTCGTCGATCTCCAGGAGGCCCATCAGGCCCGTGCGCGCGATGTCGACGGTGTCGCTGCGCCGGATCAGCGCGATGACCTCGTCGATGGCGTCCAGGGCCTTCAGGAGGCCGCGCAGGATGTGCGCCCGCTCCTCGGCCTTGCGCAGCCGGAACTTCGTCCGGCGGACGATGACCTCGATCTGGTGCGCCACCCAGTGCCGGATGAACGCGTCCAGGGAGAGGGTCCTCGGCACCCCGTCGACCAGGGCCAGCATGTTGGCGCTGAAGTTCGACTGCAGATCGGTGTGCTTGTAGAGGTTGTTCAGTACGACCTTGGCGACCGCGTCCCTCTTCAGGACGATGACGAGGCGCTGGCCGGTACGGGACGACGTCTCGTCGCGGACGTCCGCGATGCCGCCGACCTTGCCGTCCTTCACCAGGTCGGCGATCTTCTGCGCGAGGTTGTCGGGGTTGGTCTGGTAGGGGAGTTCGGTGACCACCAGGCACTGGCGGTTCTGGATCTCCTCGACCTCGACGACCGCGCGCATGGTGATCGAGCCGCGCCCGGTGCGGTACGCCTCTTCGATGCCCTTACGGCCGACGACGAGCGCGCCGGTCGGGAAGTCGGGGCCCTTGATGCGCTCGATCAGCGCGTCCAGCAGCTCCTCGTGGGAGGCCTCGGGGTTCTCCAGGCACCACTGGGCGCCCGCCGCGACCTCACGGAGGTTGTGCGGCGGGATGTTGGTGGCCATGCCGACCGCGATGCCCGCCGAGCCGTTGATCAGCAGGTTCGGGAAGCGGGCCGGCAGGACGGTCGGCTCCTGGGAGCGGCCGTCGTAGTTGTCCGTGAAGTCGACGGTCTCCTCGTCGATGTCACGGACCATCTCCATGGACAGCGGCGCCAGCTTGCACTCGGTGTAGCGCATGGCGGCGGCGGGGTCGTTGCCCGGGGAGCCGAAGTTGCCGTTGGAGTCCACCAGCGGCATCCGCATCGACCACGGCTGCGCGAGGCGGACCAGCGCGTCGTAGATCGAGGAGTCGCCGTGCGGGTGGTAGTTGCCCATGACGTCGCCGACGACACGGGCGCACTTGTAGAAGCCCTTCTCGGGCCGGTAGCCGCCGTCGTACATGGCGTACAGGACGCGGCGGTGGACGGGCTTGAGGCCGTCACGGACGTCGGGCAGGGCTCGCGACACGATGACGGACATCGCGTAGTCGAGGTACGAGCGCTGCATCTCCGTCTCAAGCCCTACGGGCTCGACGCGCTGGGTGATGACGCCCTCTTCAGGCGTACTGGGAGTGTTCTCGTCGGCCATTGCTGGTGAAGATCCTTCCTGATGCGGTCAGCTGAGACCGACTCAGATGTCGAGGAAGCGGACGTCCTTGGCGTTGCGCTGGATGAACTGGCGGCGCGCCTCGACGTCCTCGCCCATGAGGACCGAGAACAGGTCGTCGGCCTGCGCGGCGTCGTCCAGGGTGACCTGGCCGAGGACGCGGTGCTCCTGGTCCATCGTGGTGATGCGCAGCTCCTCGGCGTTCATCTCGCCGAGACCCTTGAAGCGCTGGATCGAGTCTTCCCTGATGCGCTTGCCGCTCTGCCTGCCCAGCTCGATCAGGGCGTCGCGCTCACGGTCCGAGTACGCGTACTCGAAGTCGTCACGGCCCCACTTGATCTTGTACAGCGGGGGACGCGACAGGAACACGTGCCCGGCCTCGACCAGCGGCCGCATGAAGCGGAACAGGAAGGTCAGCAGCAGGGTGCTGATGTGCTGACCGTCGACGTCGGCGTCCGCCATCAGGATGATCTTGTGATAGCGCAGCCTGGCGATGTCGAAGTCCTCGTGGACTCCGGTGCCGAAGGCGGAGATCAGTGCCTGGATCTCCTGGTTCTGCAGGATCTTGTCGATCCTGGCCTTCTCGACGTTGAGGATCTTTCCGCGGATCGGGAGGATCGCCTGGTACTGCGGGTTCCGGCCGGACTTGGCCGAGCCGCCGGCGGAGTCACCCTCGACGATGAAGATCTCGCACTTGGTGGGGTCGTTCGACTGGCAGTCGGACAGCTTGCCCGGCAGGGACGCCGTCTCCAGGAGGCCCTTGCGACGGGTGAGGTCACGGGCCTTGCGGGCCGCCACGCGCGCGGTGGCCGCCTGGATGCCCTTGCGGATGATGTCCGAGGCCTCGTTCGGGTTGCGGTCGAGCCAGTCGTTGAGGTGCTCGTAGACCGCCTTCTGTACGAAGGTCTTCGCTTCGGTGTTGCCGAGCTTGGTCTTCGTCTGGCCCTCGAACTGCGGCTCGGCCAGCTTCACCGAGATGATCGCGGTCAGACCCTCGCGGATGTCGTCGCCCGTGAGGTTGTCGTCCTTCTCGCGGAGCAGCTTCTTGTCGCGCGCGTACTTGTTGATCAGCGACGTCAGCGCGGCCCGGAAGCCCTCTTCGTGCGTGCCGCCCTCATGCGTGTGGATGATGTTGGCGAAGGAGTACACACCCTCGCTGTAACCACTGTTCCACTGCATCGCGACCTCAAGGGACAGGCTCTTGTCCTTGTCCTCCGCCTCCAGGTCGATGACGGTCGGGTGCACCACGTCCCCCTTGCGGGAGTTGAGGTACGTCACGTAGTCGACGATGCCGCCCTCGTAGTGGTACGTGACGGTCTTGACGTCGTCCTTCTCGTCCGCACCCGCCTCGTCGGCACCGGCCGTGGCCTTCGCCAGCTCGCGCTCGTCAGTGAGTTTGATCGTCAAACCCTTGTTGAGGAACGCCATCTCCTGGAAGCGCCGCGACAGCGTCTCGAAGGAGTACTCGGTGGTCTCGAAGACGTCCGGGTCGGCCCAGAAGGTGACCGACGTACCGGTCTCGTCGGTGGCCTCGTGCTGCGCGAGCGGGGCGGTCGGAACGCCCAGCTTGTAGTCCTGCGTCCAGCGGTAGCCGTCGGTCCTGACCTCGACCGCGACCTTGCTGGACAGCGCGTTCACCACGGACACGCCCACGCCGTGCAGACCGCCGGAGACCGCGTAACCGCCGCCCCCGAACTTGCCGCCCGCGTGCAGCACCGTCAGCACGACCTCGATGGCCGGCTTGCCCTCGGACGGGACGATGCCCACCGGGATGCCGCGGCCGTTGTCGATGACGCGCACGCCACCGTCGTGAAGGATCGTGACGTCGATGGTGTCCGCGTGCCCGGCCAGCGCCTCGTCGACGGAGTTGTCGACGACTTCCTGCACGAGGTGGTGCAGGCCGCGCTCGCCGGTCGATCCGATGTACATACCGGGTCGCTTGCGGACCGCGTCCAGCCCTTCGAGGACGGTGATCGCGCTGGCGTCGTACGAGGCGGTGACCTCGCCGTTCGAGGTGTGAGCCCCGCCGTTGGCGCCGGCGTCGGTGGAGGGGATGTTCTCGTTGGGGTTGCCGGAATCGGCCACGAAGCGCCCTTTCTGGCACAGCACAAGCCAGGCTCAGGCTGGTGGCCGGAGCGGCTGCGGCGTGTTGCGTTGGTAAGCCTTAGTCAGCGTTGCTCGGTGTCTGTCCCACAAGTGGGGCGGGATTGCTCCCAGTCTACCGGTAGCGCCGACATGGATGGGGGTTTGCCGGTACCTGAGTCCTCATGTGCCGCCCTCAACCGGTCTCTCCCGACTCCCCATATACGGAACGGGGCTCAAAGAGGCTCACGGAGGCACTCAGCGCTTCCGGGTGTCAACCCTTTGCTACTCCGGGGTCAGGTCGGTATTCGCAACCGCGTCCGTTCACCCGCCGGAACCCGCGCTGTGATGTCAGTCACCCATAGGTGTCGCCGGGACCCGTGCTGCCAGGAGCGCGCAGGGGACCGTAGCGACGGGGCGGCCCACCGGGGCCGTTCACCTTGAGGAGCTTCACCGTGCCGTGCCCCAGGTCCTCGTTCAGCCGGGCCACCAACTGCGGGGCGAGGAGGCGCAGGTTCGTCGCCCAGGCCGTCGAATCGCAGCGCACGATCAGGACCCGCTCGTCCTCGTCGTACTTCTCGGGAACGCAGTGATTGGCCAGGTCCTCGCCGACGATCTGCGGCCAGCGGCCCATCACCCCGCCCACCGCGGCCGGCGTCTCCCAGCCGCGCTCGTTCAGCAGCCGGTTGATCGCAGCACCGAGGGCCATCGGGTCGCGGCCGTCGGCGCGCGCGCCGGAGCGCAGGCCACCGCGCCGCGCCTGCTTCTTCTGCTGCGCCGCGTCCCCACGCGCGCGTGCCTGTTCCTTCGCGGCGCGCAACGCCACGCGCGCGAGGTCGACGCCGGAGGGCTCGACGGCCTTCTTGGGCGCGGGTTCCCCGCCCGCGGGCTGGTCCGTCGTCATACGCGCTCCACCGCCCCCTCCGCCACGCTGTACCGCGTCCCCGCCAGGACATGCGGTACGTCGTCGTCGACCGCGGCCGTCACCAGCACCTGCTCGCCGGGCGCCACCAGCTCGGCCAGCCGCTCCCGACGCCGCGTGTCCAGCTCCGCGAACACGTCGTCGAGCACGAGCACCGGCTCATTGCCCTCACCCCGGAGCAGGTCGTACGACGCGAGCCGCAACGCCAGCGCGTAGGACCAGGACTCCCCGTGCGAGGCGTACCCCTTGGCGGGCAACTGACCGAGTTTGAGAATCAAATCGTCCCGATGCGGTCCTACGAGGGTGACGCCCCGCTCGATCTCCTGCTTGCGCGCCTCCGCGATCGCCGCCATCAACTGCTCGTAGAGGTCTTCACGCGTGTGTGCCTCACCGGGCGCCGACGGCTTGTACTCCAGGGCCACCGGGCCGCCCCCGGGGGCGAGTTGCTCGTACGCCTTGTCGGCGAGGGGCTGGACCGCGGCGATCAGATCGAGCCGCTGGGCGAGCAACTCGGCGCCCACGCGCGCGAGATGCTGATCCCACACGTCGAGCGTGGACAGGTCCATGGACCGCCCACCGTGCCGCCGCGCCAACGCGGCCGACTTCAGCAGGGTGTTGCGCTGCTTGAGCACCCGCTCGTAGTCGGAACGGACCCCGGCCATACGCGGGGACCGCGCGGTGATCAGCTCGTCCAGAAAACGCCGCCGCTCCCCGGGATCACCCTTCACCAGGGCGAGGTCCTCGGGCGCGAACAGCACGGTCCGTACGATGCCCAGCACGTCACGGGGCCTGACCTGCGAGGACCGGTTGATGCGGGCGCGGTTGGCGCGGCCGGGGTTCAGCTCCAGCTCGACCAGCTGCTGCCGCTCGCCCTGTCTGACCTGCGCCCGGATGATCGCGCGCTCGGCGCCCATGCGGACGAGGGGGGCGTCGGAGGAGACGCGGTGACTGCCCAGGGTGGCGAGATAGCCGATGGCCTCGACGAGGTTGGTCTTGCCCTGCCCATTGGGTCCCACGAACGCGGTGACGCCGGGGTCGAGCGGGACGTCGACCCCGGCGTACGAGCGGAAGTCGGCCAGCGAAAGATGCGTGACGTGCATGGTCGTTCGCCGACCTCCCCCAGGTTGTGGATGCACGGGCCGCGGCCCGTGCATCTGCGGATCTGTGGATTACTTCGCCGTTGTGGACTACTTCGTCTCGACCGCGTGGCCGCCGAACTGGTTGCGCAGCGCCGCGATCATCTTCATCTGCGGGGAGTCGTCCTGGCGCGACGCGAACCGCGCGAAGAGGGAGGCCGTGATCGCGGGGAGCGGCACGGCGTTGTCGATGGCGGCCTCGACGGTCCAGCGGCCCTCGCCGGAGTCCTCGGCGTAACCCTTGAGCTTGTCGAGGTGCTCGTCGCCGTCCAGGGCGTTGACGGCCAGGTCGAGCAGCCAGGAGCGGATGACCGTGCCCTCCTGCCAGGACCGGAAGACCTCGCGGACGTCCGTCACCGAGTCGACCTTCTCCAGCAGCTCCCAGCCCTCGGCATAGGCCTGCATCATGGCGTACTCGATGCCGTTGTGGACCATCTTGGAGAAGTGGCCCGCGCCGACCTTGCCTGCGTGAACGAAGCCGAACTCGCCCTCGGGCTTGAGCGCGTCAAAGACGGGCTGGACTTTGGCGATGTTCTCGGCGTCTCCGCCGACCATCAGGGCGTAGCCGTTCTGGAGGCCCCAGACGCCGCCTGAGACGCCCGCGTCGACGAAGCCGATGTCCTTGGCGCCCAGCTCCGCCGCGTGCTTCTCGTCGTCCGTCCAGCGGGAGTTGCCACCGTCCACGACGACGTCTCCGGGCTCCAGGAGCCCGGCCAGCTCGTCGACGGTCGCCTGGGTCGGGGCGCCGGCCGGGACCATCACCCAGACCACGCGCGGGCCCTTGAGCTTGCCCACAAGCTCTTCCAGGCTGTGGACATCGGCGAGGTCCGGGTTGCGGTCGTATCCGATGACGGTGTGGCCTGCGCGGCGGATGCGCTCGCGCATGTTGCCGCCCATCTTGCCGAGGCCGACGAGACCGAGCTCCATCAGTTGTTCCTTAGGGTGCGACGTGGCATGAAGGCACTTGCGTACCTGTGTCCGAGCCTAGACCCGGACGGTCATGCACACCTGTGGGCATACGCGCTCAGAAGTACCGAGCCGTATGCCCCGACCTGCGGTGTTCTCGTCGGTACAGGATCAGCCGCTCAGGCGAACCGGCATACTGCGACCTTGTGGGGGATAACCCCCACAAGCCCAGCGGTCCTCCAGGGCGAGCCGACTCAGATTCTCAGCCGCTCAGGCGAACCGGCATGATCAGGTACTTGTAGGCCTCGTCCGCCTCGGCGTCCAGGGCCGGCTTGCCGCTGAGCAGCGCGGGCTTCGTGGAGGTCGTGAAGGACAGCTGGGCCACCGGGGAGTCGATGGCGCTCAGACCGTCCAGCAGGAACGTCGGGTTGAAGGCGATCGACACGTCGTCGCCCTCAAGGTTCGCGTCGACGCGCTCCACAGCCTGTGCGTCGTCGCTGGAACCGGCCTCCAGGATCAGCACACCCTGCTCGAAGCTCAGCCGCACCGGGGTGTTGCGCTCGGCGACCAGGGCCACGCGCTTGACGGCCTCCACGAAGGGGGCGGTCTCGATCACCGCGATGGAGTTGAACTCCGTCGGGAACAGCGAGCGGTACTTCGGGAGGTCGCCCTCCAGGAGACGGGTCGTCGTACGACGGCCGGCGCCCTCGAAGCCGATGAGGCCTTCTCCCGCGCCGGAGCCGGACAGCGCCAGGATGACGCTGTCGCCGCTCGTGAGGGCCTTGGCGGTGTCCAGGAGCGTCTTGGCGGGCACCAGGGCCACCGCGGACGCCTCCGGGTTCTCCGGCTTCCACAGGAACTCACGGACCGCGAAGCGGTAGCGGTCGGTGGACGCCAGCGTCACCGTGTCGCCCTCGATCTCGATGCGCACACCGGTGAGGACGGGCAGTGTGTCGTCACGGCCGGCCGCGATGGCCACCTGGGCGGCCGCCGAGGCGAACACCTCACCGGGGACGGTGCCGGTCGCGCCCGGCATCTGCGGCAGCGCCGGGTACTCCTCCACAGGCAGTGTGTGCAGGGTGAAGCGGGAGGAGCCGCAGACCACCGTCGCCCGTACACCGTCTGTGGAAATCTCCACCGGCCGGTTGGGAAGGGCGCGGCAGATGTCGGCCAGCAGTCGGCCGGAGACGAGGACCGTGCCCTCCTCCTCGACCTCCGCGTCGACCGACACGCGCGCGGAGACCTCGTAGTCGAAGCTGGACAGGCTCAGCTGCCCCTCCTCGGACTTCAGCAGGAGGCCGGCGAGGACCGGCGCCGGCGGACGGGCCGGGAGGCTGCGTGCGGCCCAGGCCACTGCCTCCGCGAGTACGTCGCGTTCCACCCGGATCTTCACTGTTGCCGCCTCCTGCTGTTGCCGGCGCTTCTCGGCCTGCCTGGCTTCGTCGTCTGTCTCGGTGTCGTCGGTCCCTGTGAGGGGAAGGACATCGGGGAACAGTCTGACGCACGGCACTGACAGTAGGTGCCTATCGGGGTCAAGTCGTGACGAGGGGCTGTCGGGCGACGAAGCGAGAGTTGTGCACAGGCCCCGCTTCGAAACGGTTTCCCAGCTCTCTCTAGTTGCTAGTAGTAGTAGGGGCTGTGGATACCGTGGATAACCGCGTTTTCGCAGCTCAGGGCGGGAATTTTGTCCACCGGCCCTGTGGGCGACGGCGGTGGACAACCTCGGGTTTCTGTGGAGAACGGAAAGTTCTGCACACCCCATGCACAGCCGAGGGCCACTTCTCCCCAGCGCCGTCCCCAGCTTTACCCGCCTTTCCCACAGCCCAACCCGGCACCTTCGTGTGACGCCTTTCACTCGACACGGTGAGATGGCGCGTTGCGTTGCCGAACAGTGGACAGCGGTGTGGAGAAGCTGGAGATCGCTGGGGACAACCGGCCCCAGCCTGTGGGTTGTCGGTGGACAACTTGATCCACAGGCTGGGGATCAAAGATCTGTCCACAGCCTGTGGATATCTTTTGTCCACGAATCCACAAGCACTTGACCTGGTCTGATCGTCCCGCACCCGCCGCGCCTGTGGACACGATCTGGACAACTTCACAGTCCCCAGGATGTGGACGGAAGAAAGTCGCCGAATCTGTGGAGGACGGCCGTAACCCGGCGGGTATTCGAACAGCGGGGACGCGGTCCGTGGGTTTGAGACGACGGCGAACGGCTGCCGGATCGGCTCTGGATCGCCCCCGGAGGGGCTGAGGATCGGCCGCGAACCGCGTCGGAGCACCTTCGGAATGGCTTCGGACAGGCCCAAGAGAGGCTCCGGAACGGGTCCGGAAACGGCTGCGGATCGTCTCCGGACGCCTCTGACACCTCCGCACACCTTCGGGACGCTCTTCTTCGACTCCCCTGCGCCCGCTCCCGGCGTCCGGAGAAGCGCCGTCCGGCCCCCCTTCGTGCGCGCCGTACCGACCGCTTCCCGGCAAGCCGAAGGGCGCCCCGGGAGAGATCCGGGGCGCCCTTGGGTGTCGTAGCTCTGGTGTCGTAACTCCGCGGCTGTCAGCCGTTCTTGATGCGGTTGGTCAGTTCGGTGACCTGGTTGTAGATCGAGCGGCGCTCGGCCATCAGGGCGCGGATCTTGCGGTCGGCGTGCATGACCGTCGTGTGGTCGCGCCCGCCGAACTGCGCGCCGATCTTCGGCAGGGAGAGGTCGGTCAGTTCGCGGCACACGTACATCGCGATCTGCCGGGCCGTGACCAGCTGCCGGCCGCGTGAACTGCCGCACAGGTCCTCGACCGTGATGCCGAAGTAGTCGGCGGTCGCGCCCATGATCGCCGTCGCCGTGATCTCCGGTGTGGAGTCCTCGCCGCCCGGAATGAGGTCCTTGAGGACGATCTCGGTGAGACCGAGGTCGACCGGTTGCCGGTTGAGCGACGCGAACGCCGTCACCCGGATCAGCGCCCCCTCCAGCTCGCGGATGTTGCGCGAGATGCGGGAGGCGATGAACTCCAGGACCTCCGGCGGGGCGTTGAGCTGCTCCTGCACCGCCTTCTTACGAAGGATGGCGATACGGGTCTCCAGCTCGGGCGGCTGGACGTCGGTGATCAGTCCCCACTCGAAACGGTTCCGCAGCCGGTCTTCCAGCGTGACCAGTTGCTTGGGCGGCCGGTCGCTGGAGAGCACGATCTGCTTGTTCGCGTTGTGGAGCGTGTTGAACGTGTGGAAGAACTCCTCCTGCGTCGACTCCTTGTCCGCGAGGAACTGGATGTCGTCGACCAGAAGGATGTCCATCTCGCGGTACCGCTTGCGGAAGCTGTCGCCCTTGCCGTCGCGGATCGAGTTGATGAACTCGTTGGTGAACTCCTCGGAGCTGACGTACCGCACGCGCGTGCCGGGATACAGGCTCCGCGCGTAGTGCCCGATCGCGTGCAGCAGGTGCGTCTTGCCGAGCCCCGACTCCCCATAGATGAAAAGGGGGTTGTACGCCTTCGCGGGCGCCTCGGCGACGGCGACCGCGGCCGCGTGCGCGAAGCGGTTCGAGGCACCGATCACGAACGTGTCGAAGAGGTACTTCGGGTTCAGGCGCGCGGTCGGCTCACCCGGGCCCGCCGCCGGCGCGGGCTTCGAGCCCAGCGGTCCGGGCGACCCCGGACCACCGCGGTGCACATGGCCGGAGTGCGAGTCGGACAGGTCGCGGCGCGCGTCGCGCTGGTTGTAGTGCTCGCGGGACTTCTCGTACTCGGCCCGCGACTGTTCGTACTCGGCGCGCTGCTGCTCGTAGGACGGACGCTCCATCGACTGCGGGCGGTACTCCTGCGCCGGCGGCGCGTACTGGTCCTGCTGCGACTGGTACGAGTCCTGAGGCGGACCGTACTTGTCCTTCGCCGGTGCCCCGTACTGGTCCTGGGACGGCGGGCCGTACTGGTCCTGCGACGGCGACGCGTACGGGTCCCGCTCGGGGAAGCCGAGCCGCTGCTGCTGCCAGCCGTAGTCGTCCTGCGACGGACGCGGCCAGGCGCCCGGCTCGGGGCGCTGGTACTCCGACGGATAGGCGGGGCGGGCGGTGGGCAGCTGGTCGCCGGGGCCGCCCGGGAGCGGCTCGGCGCGATGACGGCCGTAGCCGCCCTCGTAGGGGTCCCGGCTCTGCTCGGGTTCCTCGTAGCGCCGCTGGGGCTGGGCGGGGGGTGCCGGCGGGCCGGGGGGATCGCCGGCGGAGTCGTCGACGGTGATCGCGATGCGGATCGGTCGGCCGCACTCGCGGCTCAGCGTCTCGCTGACGATCGGGGCGAGGCGGCCTTCGAGCACGCCTTTCGCAAATTCGTTCGGTACGGCGAGCAAGGCGGTGTCGGCGACGAGTGCCAGGGGTTGGCAGCGCCGGATCCAGTGCTCGTCCTTGGTCTCGACACCCTGCCCACGCCCCTCACCGAGAAGTTGCTCCAGCACTCGTGGCCACACTGCGGCAAGATCGGCAGGTACGTCAGCCACAGGGCACGCTCTCTCACGGGTCCCACGAACGTGTGGTTCGCGGACGGGACGGGATGTACATCGGGTGGGGCGCTCGGGAAAAAGGTGTGGGGCGGGGGACAAAGGAACGAATCGGAGTCCAGCCACGGTAGTCAGGGCGACGGGTGCGGTTCAAGTTGTTGTCCCCAGCCTGTGGATAGTGTCTCCTCGTGACCGCTGGTTTGACCGGATGGCGTAGCCCCGCGTACCGTGACCAGGTCGAGTTGTCGATGGCTGCTGCCGCCTGCCTCCGATGGGCACAGATCGCTTCGAGGTGATCGGGAAGCGGTGCACTCGGGCGTAACTGCGAGCTACTCGTGGGCGCACGGTGACAGCCAGGACGGCACCCGCCACCACCGATTTATTTCTGGAGCCCCCTCGTGAGCAAGCGCACCTTCCAGCCGAACAACCGTCGTCGTGCCAAGACCCACGGCTTCCGCCTGCGGATGCGTACCCGTGCCGGTCGCGCGATTCTCGCGAACCGTCGTGGCAAGGGTCGCGCCAGCCTGTCCGCCTGATCCCGATCAGGTCATGACGTCGTGCTGCCTACCGAGCATCGGCTGAGGCGGCGCGAGGACTTCGCGACCGCGGTACGACGGGGTCGCCGGGCCGGCCGCCCGCTTCTCGTCGTCCACTTTCGTAGCGGTGCCACGGACCCGCACGCGCCAGGGGAGAGCGCTCCCCCGACGCGTGCGGGTTTCGTCGTCAGCAAGGCGGTGGGCGGCGCCGTGGTGCGCAACAAGGTGAAGCGCAGACTCCGTCATCTGATGCGCGAGCGAGTCGCCCTGTTTCCCCCCGGTAGCCTGGTAGTCGTACGAGCGCTGCCCGGAGCGGGCGACGCCGACCATGCACAGCTGGCCCAAGACCTGGATGCCGCCGTTCAGCGGCTGCTGGGAGGGGGCGCGCGATGAAGTACCCACTACTGGCGCTGATCAAGCTCTACCAGTGGACGATCAGTCCCTTGCTCGGGCCGGTCTGCAAGTACTACCCGTCGTGCTCCCACTACGGCTACACGGCCATAGACCGGCACGGCGCGATCAAGGGCACAGCGCTCACGGCCTGGCGCATCCTGCGCTGCAATCCGTGGTCGCTCGGCGGTGTGGACCATGTCCCACCGCGCAAGCGCCCGCGGTGGCACGAGATGCTGCGGGGCGCACGGCGCGCAGACAAGGGCGGGACCTCCGCCGCCGAAACGGCCACTGAAGGGCTGAGTCCTTCGAGCCCGGCCGCAGAGACACCGTCCCATGCCCAAGGAGCATGATTAGTGGACACGATTGCCAGTCTTTTCAGCTTCATCACGACACCCGTTTCTTGGGTCATCGTCCAGTTCCACTCGGTGTACGGGAAGGTTTTCGGTCCCGACACGGGCTGGGCCTGGGGCCTGTCCATCGTGTCCCTGGTGATCCTGATCCGCATCTGTCTGATCCCGCTCTTCGTGAAGCAGATCAAGGCGACCCGGGCCATGCAGACCCTGCAGCCCGAGATGAAGAAGATCCAGGAACGCTACAAGAACGACAAGCAGCGTCAGTCCGAAGAGATGATGAAGCTGTACAAGGAGTCGGGTACCAACCCGCTCTCCTCGTGCCTTCCCATCCTGGCGCAGTCCCCGTTCTTCTTCGCGCTGTACCACGTGCTCAACGGCATCGCGACGGGCTCGACGATCGGCGTCATCAACGACTCGCTGCTCGCCAGCGCGCGTAAGGCGCACATCTTCGGCGCCCCGCTCGCCGCGAAGTTCACCGACGGCAGCAGCAAGGTCGAGGCGCTCGGCGCCACGCTGACCGACGTCCGGGTCGTCACCGCGATCATGATCGTGATGATGTCGGCGTCGCAGTTCTACACGCAGCGCCAGCTGATGACGAAGAACGTCGACACCACGGTGAAGACGCCGTTCATGCAGCAGCAGAAGATGCTGATGTACGTCTTCCCGGTCATGTTCGCCATCTTCGGCATCAACTTCCCCGTCGGTGTCCTCGTCTACTGGCTGACCACCAACGTGTGGACCATGGGTCAGCAGATGTACGTCATCCACAACAACCCCACCCCGGGTTCCAAGGCCCAGGCCGCTTACCTGGAGCGCCTCACCAAGCACGTCACGCACCACGAGAAGACCCGCAGCCGGGGTGAGAAGGCCATCGTCAAGGCGATCGTCTCCAAGGGCCGTGATCGCAACGAGTTCGAGCGCAAGTTCATCAACAGCCTCACCAAGGTGGGCCTCGTGGCCCAGCCGGACGGCACCGTGGCCAAGGGCGAGAGCGCGGCTGTGGAGTCCGAGGACGGTACGCCGACCCCGGCAGCCACTCCCCGGCGCCAGCAGCCCAAGCGGCAGACCAAGGCCCAGCGCCAGTCCGCCGCCGCGAAGGCGGCCGACGACAACGCCGAGCACGAGGCTGACGACGCCGACGAGCCGAAGACCTCGCTGACCAAGTCGGACGAGCCCGAGGACGCCAAGCCCGCCACCGCCGCGAAGAAGCCCGCCCCGAAGCCTGCCGGCGGCACCCGCAGCAAGGCCCAGTCCGGACAGCGCAAGGGTCCGCAGCGGCCCAAGTCCCCGTCCAAGAAGTAAAGAAGGAGTCCATCCCGTGACGGAAGGCATCACCTCCGCCGCTGCCGAGGGTGCAGACACCCTGTCCCGCCTGGAGCAGGAGGGCGAGATCGCGGCGGACTACCTTGAGGGTCTGCTGGACATCGCCGATCTCGACGGCGACATCGACATGGATGTCGAGGCCGACCGCGCCGCTGTCTCGATCATCAGCGACAGCAGCGGCCGTGATCTCCAGAAGCTCGTCGGCCGTGACGGTGAGGTGCTGGAAGCACTCCAGGAGCTCACCCGCCTGGCCGTGCACCGGGAGACCGGGGACCGCAGCCGGCTGATGCTGGACATCGCGGGCTACCGCGCCAAGAAGCGCACCGAGCTCTCCGAGCTGGGTGCCAAGACCGCGGCCGACGTGAAGAACACCGGCGAGCCGGTGAAGCTGAACCCGATGACCCCGTTCGAGCGCAAGGTCGTGCACGACGCGGTCAAGGCCGCGGGACTGCGCAGCGAGTCGGAGGGCGAGGAGCCGCAGCGCTTCGTCGTCGTGCTTCCCGCCTGATCGGTCCCCGCGTTGTACCGGCCCCGTCTGTTGAGCAGACGGGGCCGAACTTTGTCAGCCTGATAGTCCTGTAGTTCTGGTGGTCCTGGTGGTCAGCGCCCAATGCGCTTTTGCGGTACGGAAGGACGGTCCCCCGTGACGGAGGCAGCGGAGCTTCCCCCCGCGCCCGAGCAGGCGCGCGAGGTGTTCGGCGATCGCTTCGACGATGCGGTCCGGTACGCCGAGCTGCTCGCCGACGCGGGTGTGCAGCGCGGCCTGATCGGCCCGCGTGAGGTGCCCCGCCTGTGGGAGCGGCACCTGCTGAACTGCGCGGTCCTCTCGGAGGTCGTGCCGGACGGAGTGACGGTCTGCGACGTCGGCTCCGGCGCCGGACTCCCGGGCATTCCCCTGGCCCTGGTTCGCGAGGACATCAAGATCACCCTCCTTGAACCGCTCCTCCGCCGTACGACCTTCCTCACCGAGGTCGTCGAGCTCCTGGGCCTCGACCACGTCACCGTCGTGCGCGGGCGCGCCGAGGAGGTCATGGGCACCCTGCAGCCGGTCCACGTGGTGACGGCCCGGGCGGTGGCTCCGCTGGAGCGACTGGCCACCTGGGGCATCCCACTGCTGCGGCCCTACGGCGAGATGCTCGCCCTCAAGGGGGACACGGCCGAGGAGGAGCTCAAGAGTGCGGGGACCGTACTCAGCAAGCTCGGAGCCGTGGAGACGTCCATCCTGCATGTCGGCGAGGGCATCGTCGATCCGCTGTCCACGGTGGTGCGTGTCGAGGTCGGAGAGAGCCCCGGCGGGGTTCGTTTCGCGGCGAAGCGGGCCAAGGCGGCTCGTACGGGCCGTACACGTCGGCGTCGTTGAGGCTGTGTCAGCGCTGGGACGGGTCGGTCTCAGCGCTTGAAGTACATCGGTGCCAGCGCGTGAAGCCCGTCGCTGATCCGTCCTGACGACGAGACTTACTCCACACAAGCTGCCAAACCTACTCATGCCGGAGTGTCGTCGACAGTTCGGCCTCGGCGGCTGTGCATCGTGTTTCACGTGAAACGTCGCTCACTGCTACACGGCATCATCGGTCGCACCCGCGCCGCGGCCGAACCCCGCGACCGGAAGCCTCTCGGATCACTCGGAGAGGGCACGGAGTTGTCCACAGAGGTGGAATTCTCCACAGAACAACAGGCCTCACTGGTTCACGACCCTGAAGACATGGGAGGCTCTGTTCATTGCGAGCCTGAAGTCGAGGAGAGTGAATCCTTGCGGTCCGACGCCAACATCGCGGGACCGATGACCGATCCGGTCCCCGGTCCCCGTACCGAGTCGATGGGGGAGGATGTTTCACGTGAAACACCGCCCCCTATGGACGACACTCCCATCGGTCGTGCTGCCCAACTGGCGGTGGAAGCCCTAGGCCGTGCCGGCGAGGGTCTGCCGCGTCCTGAGCAGACCCGCATCATGGTCGTCGCCAACCAGAAGGGCGGGGTGGGCAAGACGACGACGACCGTCAATCTTGCCGCTTCGCTGGCACTGCACGGTGCCCGTGTTCTGGTGGTCGACCTCGACCCGCAGGGCAACGCGTCCACGGCACTGGGGATCGACCACCACGCGGAAGTTCCTTCCATCTATGACGTGCTGGTCGACAGCAGGCCTCTCTCCGAGGTCGTGCAGCCGGTCCTCGATGTCGAGGGTCTCTTCTGTGCCCCCGCCACGATCGATCTCGCCGGTGCGGAGATCGAGCTGGTGTCCCTGGTGGCCCGTGAGAGCAGACTGCAGCGGGCGATTCAGGCCTACGAGCAGCCGCTGGACTACATCCTCATCGACTGTCCACCCTCGCTCGGCCTGCTGACGGTCAACGCGTTGGTCGCCGGCGCGGAGGTTCTCATCCCGATCCAGTGCGAGTACTACGCACTGGAAGGCCTCGGACAGTTGCTTCGCAACGTCGACCTGGTTCGGGGGCACCTCAACCCCAACCTGCATGTGTCGACCATCCTGCTCACCATGTACGACGGCCGGACGCGTCTCGCGTCCCAGGTCGCGGACGAGGTGCGCAGTCACTTCGGCGACGAGGTGCTACGGACGAGCATTCCCCGCTCGGTCCGTATCTCCGAGGCACCGAGTTATGGGCAGACGGTACTGACCTACGATCCCGGATCGAGCGGTGCCCTCTCCTACTTTGAGGCAGCAAGGGAAATCGCGCTGAAGGGTGTGGGCGTCAGCTACGACGCTCCGCATGCGCACATCGGCGCTCAGAGCGACCAGAGCATGGTGGAGGGTATCCAGTGAGCGAGCGACGGAGGGGTTTGGGCCGTGGGCTCGGCGCACTGATCCCCGCAGCCCCGACCGGGGAGAAGACGGTGGCTCCGGCTGCCATGGGTTCCGCGTCCCCGACTGCTGTTCCGGTCATCACCGGAGACCGAGGGGTGGCCGCGGCGAAGGTCACCACGCTGCCGCCGGTCTCCTACGAGACAGAGGACCTGTCGTACGGCATCCTGCAGACGCCCGCGCCGCCCGTCGGTGCCTACTTTGCCGAGCTGCCCCTCGACGACATCACGCCGAACTCGCGTCAGCCGCGTGAGGTCTTCGACGAGGACGCGCTGCAAGAGCTCGTCACCTCCATCAAGGAGGTCGGCCTCCTCCAGCCCGTCGTCGTACGGCAGATCGGCCCGACGAACTACGAGCTCATCATGGGCGAGCGCCGCTGGCGGGCCTGCCGTGAGGCCGGCCTGGAGGCGATCCCGGCGATCGTGCGGGCCACGGACGACGAGAAGCTTCTCCTGGACGCACTCCTGGAGAACCTGCACCGCGCCCAGCTGAACCCGCTCGAAGAGGCAGCTGCCTACGACCAGTTGCTCAAGGACTTCAACTGCACGCACGACCAGCTGGCGGACCGCATCGGTCGTTCGCGCCCGCAGGTCTCCAACACCCTGCGTCTGCTGAAGCTCTCACCCTCGGTCCAGCGCCGTGTCGCCGCCGGGGTCCTCTCCGCCGGTCATGCCCGGGCGCTGCTCTCCGTCGACGACTCGGAGGAGCAGGAGCGGCTGGCCCACCGGATCGTGGCCGAGGGGCTCTCGGTGCGGGCCGTCGAGGAGATCGTGCACCTGATGGATTCGCGGCCCCAGACGGCTCAGCGCTCCAAGGGACCACGGGCCGGCGCCCTGGTCTCCCCGGCACTGTCCGATCTCGCCACGCGTCTCTCGGATCGCTTCGAGACCCGTGTGAAGGTCGACCTGGGCCAGAAGAAGGGCAAGATCACTGTCGAGTTCGCCTCGATGGAGGACCTTGAGCGGATCCTCGGTTCGCTGGCTCCGGGTGAGGGGCCGGTCCTGCAGCGGAGTCTGCTCGATGACGACTCGGAGGACGAGGCCTGAGCCGTCTTGGCGACGGCAGGCGTCCTGTCCGTCCGACCAGCAGAGCGGGCCGTGTCCGGTGTGTACCGGAACGCGGCCCGCTCTTTGCTTTCTGTCGGTATCGATGCAATCGCATCATCGATACGATGCGTTCGGGTATGGCGCATCAACCTGGCAGCACCTCTTAGGGGAGGCGGGGGCCATGCGAACGGTGAGCCGCACCGGACTGGTGAGCGCGGGTCTGGGCCTGGGGGCGATCGGCGGGTTCGTCGGCAGTCTGCTCAGGGAACACAGCGCTCTGACAGCCGCCCGTGGCGCTGCGGGCGAAGGAAGCGAGGATCAGCCTTCATGGGGCGTCGGCTCGTACCGCTCACGCTGGACAACCTCCCGGACATTCCCAACCGTTGCCAGTCGTGCGTCTTCTGGGAGCTGGACCCCGTCAGAGGGCAAGCCGCGGTAAAGGCGGGCACGGCGTCCGTGGAGAAGGAAGCCTGGATCTCCGCCGTCCTCCTGGACTGGGGCTCCTGCGGGAGGGTCGTCTACGTCGATGACGTGCCGGTGGGGTTCGTTCTCTACGCGCCTCCCGCCTACGTCCCCCGCTCGACGGCGTTTCCCACGAGTCCCGTCTCACCGGACGCCGTACAGCTGATGACGTCGTTCATCATGCCGGGCTACCAAGGGCAGGGGCTGGGCCGGGTCATGGTCCAGACGGTGGCCAAGGATCTGCTGCGGCGGGGCTTCAAGGCGATCGAGGCCTTCGGTGATGCCCGCGCGAAAGAGGCCGCCTGCGTCCTGCCCGCCGACCATCTGCTCGCCGTGGGCTTCAAGACGGTCCGTCAGCATCCCACCTATCCACGGCTGAGGCTGGAGCTGCGTACGACGCTCTCCTGGAAGGAAGACGTGGAGATGGCGCTCGACCGGTTGCTGGGAGCCGTACAGAAGGAACCAGCGCTTCGACCGCTCTAACGCGAAGGGGCCGACTCCGGAGAGTCGGCCCCTTCATGTTTCACGTGAAACACGGTTTCACGTGAAACATCACTTGGCGGCGATGAACTCGTCGAGGTCGCGAAGGATCGCGGCCTTCGGCTTGGCGCCGACGATGGTCTTGGCCACCTCGCCACCCTGGTAGACGTTCAGGGTCGGGATGGACATGACGCCATACCGGGCGGCCGTCGCCGGGTTCTCGTCGATGTTGAGCTTGACGATCTCGATCGCGTCGCCGTGCTCGGCGGCGATGGCTTCGAGGGACGGAGCGATCTGGCGGCACGGGCCGCACCAGGAAGCCCAGAAGTCCACCAGGACGGGCTTGTCGCTCTTGAGGACGTCCTCGTCGAAGGAAGCGTCGGTCACATTCTTCAGAGTGCCGGCCACGGCGGGCTCCTTAACTTGATCGTGCGGTGGGGAGGATGGAGGTCAGACGGTGGTCTTCGCGGGCTCCGCCTTCTCCTCGTCCGCGAGAGCAGAGAGGAAACGCTCGGCGTCCAGAGCGGCGGAGCACCCGGTACCGGCAGCGGTGATCGCCTGGCGGTAGGTGTGGTCGACGACGTCACCGGCGCCGAAGACACCGGTCAGGTTGGTGCGGGTCGAGGGCGCCTCGACCCTCAGGTAGCCCTCTCCGTCCAGGTCCAGCTGGCCCTTGAACAGCTCCGTGCGGGGGTCGTGACCGATCGCGATGAACAGGCCCGTCACCGCCAGGTCCGAGAGTTCCCCGGTCTTCAGGTTGCGCAGCTTGAGGCCGGCGAGCTTGGGGTCGCCCTCGATCTCGGCGACCTCGCTGTCCCAGACGAACTTGATCTTCGGGTCGGCGTAGGCCCGCTCCTGCATCGCCTTGGAGGCGCGCAGGCTGTCCCGGCGGTGGACGATGGTCACGGACTTGGCGAAGCGGGAGAGGAAGGTCGCCTCCTCCATCGCCGTGTCGCCGCCGCCGATGACGGCGATGTCCTGGTCCTTGAAGAAGAACCCGTCACAGGTGGCACACCAGGAGACACCCCGGCCGGAGAGCGTGTCCTCGTTCGGCAGGCCCAGCTTGCGGTGCTGCGAGCCGGTGGTGACGATGACGGCCTTCGCCTGGTGGACAGTGCCCGAGGTGTCTGTGACGGTCTTGATCTCACCGGTCAGGTCGACGGAGACCACGTCGTCCGGGATCAGTTCGGCACCGAAGCGCTCGGCCTGGGCGCGCATGTTGTCCATGAGCTCGGGGCCCATGATGCCGTCCTGGAAGCCCGGGAAGTTCTCCACCTCGGTGGTGTTCATCAGGGCGCCACCGGCGGTGACGGCACCCTCGAACACCAGCGGCTTCAGCGACGCGCGCGCGGTGTAGAGCGCCGCCGTGTAGCCGGCGGGCCCGGAGCCGATGATGATCACGTTTCGGACGTCGCTCACGGCTTGGTTCCTCGTCTCTGGACTGCGTCAGTACGACCGGCGGGAGTCTCCTGTCGAAGCCTCCACACCACCCAACGGATCCTACGGGGCCCGCATTCCCGCTGTGTCCGGGCGCACGGAGACGGCACACGGCAGGGAATCGCCATGACGGACGGAGAGGAGGAGCCCGGAGTCAGGAATGCGGGAACGACCGTGTCAGAAGGACCTTGCCAGGGGTGGATGTCTGGCTGCTCACGCAGGCCGCGTCGACGACGTAGGCCGTGACGAGGCTGTTGTCGGAAGCGTTGGGCAGCACCACGAGATAGGCGGCGGTCCCGTTGTAGGTGCCCTTCTTGAAACCGAGGACATCCGTGTGGCCGCGGTCGACGCCCTGCCGGATGCAGTCCGGGATGGAGCCGGACGGTTCGATCAGGGTTTTGGGAGTCTTGCTGGAAGACTCCGCGCCGCCGGGATCGGACGCGACGTTCCAGGGCTTCGCACTGTTGGCGCCCTGACTCGTGGACGACTTGGTGGAGAGGAGATTCAAGACCTCGGTCTCCAGCTTCCCTTTGGAGAAGGTGTCCGCAGAGCTGGTCGCGTTTCCCTGAGCCGCGTCGGACGACGTGTGGTCGCCCAGCGACTGGATGAACAGAGAACCGGCTCCCAGAACGGCCGCGGTGAACACGGCCCCCAGGACGATCCTCCCGCGACGTCCGCCGCGAGTCTGCTTCTTGTGTTCCTTACGATCCTTGCGTCCGGGACCGGTCGCCGCGTGTGCGTGTCCTGACGGGCGGGCCGCCGTGGGCGATGTTTCACGTGAAACATGCGCCTCGGCGGGTTCCCTGTCCTCGCTGTCCCCGCCCGATGTGGCCCGGGACGCGCTCACCAACGTTGGTGCGGCCAGGGACTCGGGTGCGGTGGAGCCCAGCAGGGCCTCCGCGGCGAGGGCTGCGTCGATACGGCCCGCGACCTCGGCGGGCATGCGCGGCGGGCCGGGCATGCTGCCCAGCAGACCCCGGATCTCCTCCAGCGAGTCGTGGACGTCGGCACAGAGTTCGCACTCGTCCAGATGCCGTCGTACCTCGGCTCCCCTGTATGGCGGGAGAAGGCCCTCGGTGAGGTCGGAGATCTCCGCGACGTCCGGGTGTCCGGCCGTGTCTGTCGTGGATGTCACGCTCGCCCACCTCCGCCCTTCACAGCAGCTGAATCGCTCGGCCCTGCATCCTCGAGACCCTCGTCGCGAGGTCCCGCTGCCGGTGGGACGGATGTCCCCTGCGCCCGGTTCCGTCCTGCGCCCGGTTCCTTGCCGTCATCGGCTCTTTCCGGCCGTAGGTGGGTGAGCAGCGGCAGCAGTCTGGCTCTTCCGCGCGCGCAGCGGCTCTTCACCGTGCCGGTCGGCACATCGAGCATGCGGGCGGCCTCCGCGACGGGGTAGCCCTGCATGTCCACGAGGACGAGGGCGGCGCGCTGGTCGGGCGGGAGGGTGCCCAGGGCTTCCAGCAGCTGGCGGTGCAGGTCGTTGCGTTCCGCGGGAGCCGAGGCCGACTCGTGCGGTTCCAGGAGCTGTTCGAGGCGCTCGGTGTCGTCGACCGGGGACGTCTTTCTGGAGGCTGCCTTGCGGGCGCGGTCCAGGCAGGCGTTCACGGTGATGCGGTGCAGCCAGGTCGTGACGGCCGACTGGCCGCGGAAGGTGTGGGCGGCCCGGTAGGCGGAGACGAGGGCGTCCTGGACCGCGTCAGCGGCCTCCTCGCGGTCTCCCAGCGTGCGGAGGGCAACGGCCCAGAGCCGGTCCCGGTGCCGTCGTACGAGCTCACCGAAGGCGTCCGGGTCGCCTTCGACATGGCGGGCGAGCAGATCCTGATCGCTCGTCTCGTCGTATCCGGCGCCTTCCGCCATCGGACCCCCTCCCCCTCCGGTGAGACGTCAGCCCGTGAACTTCACGTCGGTGATGGCCTGCTTGTAGCCGGCGTCGCTGTACTGGTCGCTGGCCGCGTGCGGCAGAGCGGTGAGCCAGACAAGAACGTACCGGCTCTTCACATGCTTGGTGACCTTCACCGCGGCACTGGTCCCGGTCGTCGTGACGGTACCGAGCCGCGTCATGGAGTCCAGCGAGGAGGGCGACAGCGAGTTGGTCGCGTAGAGCTGCACCGTCGTGTGATCGCCGCTGTAGTAGAGCCCTATGGTCGCCGTGGAGACGTCCTGGACCGAACCGAGGTCGTAGACGATGCCCACGCCCGGCTTGTACGGCGCGAGCACCGGGCCTCCTATGAAGCTGGAGGTCCGCCAGTACGTCGACGTGTCGCCGTCGTAGGTCTTGGCGACGTCGTTCGGATGCTGCGGGTCGCCCTTCGCCACGAACTCCTTGGCGCCCTGGATCGCGAGCGTCTTGACCGGCTTGGTCTTGTCGCCGGTCTTGTCGTTCCCGTCCGTCGTCTGCGTCTGCTTCGTGTCCTCGGACTTGTTGCCCTGGTCCATGAGCGCGTCCGCGAGCTGCCAACTGCCCAGGCCCAGTGCGGCGATCAGCAGCGCTGACACGGCCCACTTGAGGGCCTTGCCGGTGCGGCTCTGCAGTGGGGGCGGCGGGGGCGGCAGAACCTGGGTGGCACCGGGCGGCGACGGGCGGCCGTACGTGCCCTGTTGGTACGTCGTGCGTTGGTACTCGGGCGGCGCGGTGAACGCGGGCTCCGGCGGGCGGATGCGGGGCATCTCGCCGATCGCCTTCACCAGTTCCTCCGGCGTGGTGCACGCCGACTCGTGCCGGGAGGCCGTGGCACCGTCGTTGGCGAGCGCGCGCATGGCGAGCTCCGACAGACCGCGGTGGACACCGGCACGCACCTGGTCGGGGGCGATGAGACCGACGCCCTTGGGCAGCCCGGACAGGCCGTAGGCATCGCTCTCGTACGGCCAGCGCTGGGTGAGCGCCGCGTACAGCAGGGCGCCGATCGCCTCCGTGTCCGTGCGCTGCGGGGTGTCCGAACTGATGCCGCGCAACGCGGCGTTGACGGCCAGACCGCGGATGCGCCACTGGCCGGACGAGGTGCGCAGCACCGCGTTCGGGTTCAGGCGCAGATGGGCGAGGCCCTCACGGTGCGCTGCGGCCATGGCCGAGGCGATCTGACTGACCATCTGGTAGGCGTCGTGCACCTCCAGCGGGCCGGGTGCCAGAAGCGCCGTCAGTTCCGTGGCGTCGGGCAGCCATTCGTGGACGACGTAGACGAGGTCGTTCTCCTCCACGGCGTCCAGGACCTGGACGAAGCGGGGATCGCCCAGCAGCGCCGAGGAACGGGCCGCGGCCAGCACGGAGCGGGCCCTCGTATGGTCCGCGGGCAGGATGTGGACGCCGACGGCACGGCGGAGTTTCTCGTCCACCGCGCGCCAACTGCTGAAGCCGTCCAGACGGGTGACGCACTCTTCGAGGCGATAGCGTCTGGCGAGCTTGTGACCGCTGTGCAGTTCGGGAGGCGAGGCCTTCTCGGTTTCCTCGATCCCGCCGCTCCCCTGTGCCTTGTCGCTCTCCGTGTCCCGCTCCGGGTTCTGGGCCACCCCGTCGGCCGTGGACTGGTCCGCCTTGGCGGTCAGCGGCTCGTCGCCGCTGTTGTCTGCCACGTCGACGGCAGCCGTGCTCCGTTCCGCCACCGTCGCTCCTGCCTCCCCATCCGTTGCACGCTGTTCGACGCCGAAACCAATTGTGCCCACAGTCTGCCGCTATGCACGACACACAGCGGCGGACGATGGTTGTGCGTGTGCCCCCGCCTCAGCGCCCCAAGCGCCCGCGCACCATGCCCACGAGGGAGTTGAGCTCCTCGATGCGCATGCGGCGGGCCGCGACGTAGAAGATTCCGAGCAGTACGGCACCGCCCACCAGGAGGGCGGCGAACGAGCCGACGACCCCCTGGCCGAGCGTATGACCGATCCCGTAGCAAGCCGCACCACTGAGCAGTGCGGCCGGCACGGAGGCGATGCTGAGCCGAGCGTACGTCCGCATGACGCGAGCGCCGTCCAGGTCGCCGTTCAGCCGCTTGCGCAGCCGGTTCCAGGCGACGCCGACACCGGTCGCGTACGCGAGGCCGTACGAGGCCGCCATGCCCACCACGGCCCAGCGGGCCGGGAGCACGAAGTAACAGACCGCCGAGGCACCCGCGTTGACCGTGGCCACGATGACGGTGTTGTAGAAGGGCGTCCGGGTGTCCTCGTAGGCGTAGAAGGCACGCAGGACGACGTACTGCACCGAGTAAGGGATCAGGCCGAGGGCGAAGGCCATCAGCATGAAGCCCATGTTGGTGGCCGCGCCGGTACCCGAGGAGCCGAAGATCAGGGTGCACATCGGGATGCCGAGGGCGAGCAGACCGAAGGCGATCGGCACGATCGCGACCGCGGTCGTGCGCAGACCCTGGGAGATGTCGTCGCGGACGGCTCCGCCGTCGCCCTCGGCGGCCGAGCGCGAGATACGCGGCAGCAGGGCGGCCATGAGGGACACCGTGATGATGGCCTGCGGCAGACCCCAGATGAGCTGGGCGTTGGCGTAGGCGCTGAATCCGGTTCCGGCGATGTTCGTGTCCGCGACCGACGCGGTGGCGAGCTGGGTGACCACGAGGGCACCCGCCTGGTTCGCGAGGACGAAGAGGACGGTCCACTTGGCGAGCATCGCGGCCTTGCCGAGGCCGTGGCCCTTCCAGTCGAACCGCAGCCGCAGCCTGAACCCCGTCTCGCGCAGGTACGGGATCATCGCCAGCGCCTGGACGACCAGGCCGAGCAGAACACCGATGCCCAGGAGGCGTTGGGCCTCCGGCGGGATGTTCTGGACGCCCATACCCGAGTCCGCCGAGGTGCCGTACACCCAGAGGAACATGCCGAGCGTCACGATGATGACGACGTTGTTGAGGACCGGGGTCCACATCATCGCGCCGAACTTGCCGCGTGCGTTGAGGATCTGGCCCATCACCACGTGGATGCCCATGAAGAAGATCGAGGGCAGGAAGTAGCGGGTGAAGGTGATGGCGACGCTGTCGGCCGCGGGGTCGTTCGCGACCTTCACCGACAGCAGGCGGACCAGGAGCGGCGCCGCGAACATCGCCAGCGCGGTCAGTGCTCCGAGCGCCACGATGACCAGGGTCAGCAGACGGTTGGCGAACGCCTCGCCGCCGTCGTCGTCCTCCTTCATGGCGCGCACGAGCTGCGGCACGAAGACGGAGTTGAGGCCGCCGCCGACGGTCAGGATGTAGATCATCGTCGGCAGCTGGTAGGCGACCTGGAAGGTGTCGCCGAGGAGAGCCGTGCCCAGCGCCGCGACGATCAGCGCGGAGCGGACGAAGCCGGTCAGGCGGGAGACCATCGTGCCCGCCGCCATCACGGCACTCGACTTCAGCAGGCCGGAGGCCTTCCCGCTCTTCTTGGGAGCGGCGGCGGGCGCCGGTGCCGTGGGAGTGAGCTGCATCGTGGCGTCGGACATCGGCGCCGGGGGCGCCTGGCCCGAGGGTGGGGCCGGGGACGGGCCGGGGACCGCCGGGGAGTCCGTCTGCGGACGTCCGCCGCCCTGGCCCTGGTCCCGGAAGAGATGCGCGAAGGCGTCCGGCTCGTGGTGCTCCTCGCCGGCCCCGGTCACCAGGTCGTCCACGCCCACGAACTGGGTCGTCCGGGCGTCGTCGCCGTACGGCAGGTACTGGGTCGGGCCCTCCGGCTCGGGTGCCGGGGTCTGCGCCCAGACGCGGGGGTCGGGGGCGTACGGGGACTGGGGCGGCTGGGCGTAGAGCGGGGGCTGCGGCTGGTACGTGCCCGGAGGCGGCGGGGGGTGGGCGGCACGGTCGTAGAGCGCCTCGGCGACCGGGTCCTGGGCGGAGAGGTCCTGCGCCCGGTAGGGGTCCTGGTCGTAGGCGTCCTGGAGGTACATGTCCGCGGGGGGCTGCGGCGGCACCTGGCCGTGTTCGGGCGGCGGGCCCTCGGGGTAGCCCGAGCCGCCCGCGCCCTGACCGCGGTCACCGTCGTACGGCGCGTTCATGGTTACCCCACCTCATCGTCCCCGGGCCCACCGGCCACGACATCGCTCAACGGTCCACTCTCTCACCCGTGCCGGACGGGTCGGCGCTTTCCGGTGCGGTGTCCGGTGTCGGGTCACTCGGGTGCCCCGGGTCGTCTGCCCGGGACGGAGTGCCGGACTCCTCCTTGAGACGGTCCTGGGGGCCTTCGGGGTTCTCCGGGCCGTCGGGTTCCCCGGCCGCCTCGTCGTCGGGTCCGTCGGGGCCCTCTTCCTCCGCCTGGCGGGCGACGGCACGCTTGCGGTGCGTGTACATCCGGAAGCCGGCGAGGACGAGCAGCAGGACGCCGCCACCGATGACCAGCATGACGGTGGCCGTGACCTCGGTGACCTTCACATCGAAGTTGACGGCCTGCCCGTACTCCTGGCCGTCCTCCGTGTACAGCTGCGCGATCACGCCCACCTTGCCGTTGGCATTCGCCGACGTGCTGAACTTCACGGACTGGCTGTGCCCGCCGTTGACCGTGACCCGTTGCTCCCAGTAGGCCTTGCCGCCGATCTTCAGCCGCGTGGGATTCGTCGAGGTGAGGCGCAGCACCAGGTGCTCGACGCCCTGCACCAGGTTGTTCTGCACGGTCACGGGGATCGTGGCGCTGCGGCCCGAGAGCTTGGTCTCGGACTTGTCGATCAGCTTCACCTGGTCGGTGAGGTCTTCGAGGTAATTCAGCACGCTCTGGCGGAAGTTCGCCGCCTCGCCCGCCTGCCCCCGCCACGACGTGGACATCTCACGGTTCATGGCCCGCCCGAACGGGGTCACGACCCGGGACTCGTCGGTGAGGATCACCCGGAAGTTGTCGAGCCGGTCCTGGGTGGCCGCGATCTGCTCGAACGCCGACTTCGGCAGCTCCTGCCTGCGCAGCGAGGAGGGGTACGAGGAGGACGACGGGATCTTCGTGGTGGCGCTCGGGTCGGGCTTGGCCTTGGCCGCCGCGGCGAGATCCTGCGACTCGCTCCAGGTGCTGCCCTGGAGGGTCGTCAGTGCCTCGGCCATCGTCTGGGCCTGGCTCCCGGTCGGCATCCGCTGCGGGGCGACGACGACGCTGCGCTGCTTGTCCGTCTGCAGGTCGAGCGCCAGGCTCTGGGCCAGGAACTGCTGCTCGGCGAGCGTGGCGTCCCCGGCCTTCGTCAGATCGCCCTCGAACGCCGTGGAGAGCCGTGCGTCCGCGACCACCGCCGTCGTACCGCCGCCGATGGGGCGGGCCGCGGAGGGCGTGTACGACAGGCTGCCGGTCTCCTGGAGGCTGTCGCTGCGGGCGATCACCTTGTCGGCGCCGGCCGAGGTGGCGACCTTGATGATCGACGGGTCCACGGCGCCGTTCACCGGCCACGCGAAGTCCGTGTTCGGCGTCACGTGCAGCACCGTCTCCACGGTGCTCGCGGCGACGTCCGTGGCGTCCTTGAGGTGGCTCAGCGAGCCGGTGACGCTGGTGCCGTTGTGGGCGAGGGACGCCAGGTCCGGGTCGGCGAAGGGGAGGGCTACGACCTCCTTGTCAGCCACCGCGGACTGCAGTTCGGCGAGCCACGCCTTGGCGACCGCCTGGTGGGTGCCCGTCGTCGTGGTGCCGCCGTCCCCCTGGATCTTGTAGCTGCGGGTCATCGCGTCGACGGAGGCCAGCAGGTCCGGGTCGATCACCCAGGTGACGTCGAGATCCCTGCCCAGCGACAGCATCTGGTCGAGGCGACCGCCCGGAGCGATCTCCTTGGCCAGGTCGTCGTTCAGGAAGACCGGCGTCTGCTGCTCGTTGGAACCCGTCTGCGCCGTCATGTGGACACCGGAGACGAGCGGCCACAGATACGTCGTCTTCGTCTTCGTGTCCGCCTCGTCGGGCTGCCACGGCAGGAACGTCCGCTGGATGCCCAGCACCTGCTCCCACGGCTGCGCCGAGGTCTGGCCGGACAGCGAGACACCGAGCGGGTAGACGCCGTCGTCACCGAGATCCAGCTTGTCGACCGGCACGGAGAGGGTGAAGGGCTCGGCGACGCCCGGAGTGAGCTTGGAGAACTGCTCGGTGTACTTGTCGCCGACCTCCGAGCCGTCGACGCCCTGGATGAAGTCGGTGCGCTTGGCGACGCTGTCGATCGCCGAACGGGTGCTCAGCGCCTGGCCCAGGCGCAGGCCCACATGGGCGTCGGTGATCGCCTGCTTGCCCTTGTTGGTCACCGTCCCGGAGACGGTCAGGGTGTCCCCGTCCGTGGGGATGCCGGGGCTGAGCGTGTCCAGGGAGATGGACACCGTCTGCGAGCCGGAGGCGGCCTTCGCCGCCGTCCGCTCGGCCGCACCGGCGGGCGCGACTGCGGACAGCTGGAGGAGGCCGGCCAGCAGAGGCGCCCCGGCGAGCAGTACGCCGGTGCGCCGCAGCCACCGGCGGGCAGGTGAGGGACTCGTCCCCTGGAAGTCTGCCGCCTCGGCCACGCGCTCGCCCGTCCCTCGTCATCGTCAGTGGTCGTCGCAATGTGCGTCCACGCATGGTAACGATGCGCGCTGAGGGGAAGTGCCGCGGACTGGTCCACAAGATCGGAGAACAGCGGCGGACCGTCCCGTATGTGTCCGTATATAGGGGAGCGCTGGGGTACGTCGCAAGGGCAGTGCTTGCGCTGGTATCGGCGGACGTGTCCGTGCACATTTAATGGAGGCGCTCGCGGTGGCCGGGGCCACGTACCCTTTTCTGTTGTGCCGAACGCCAACGAAGACAACCCCAGTGCCCTGAGCCAGGTGCAGCACCGCGCGGTGAGCGAGCTGCTGCGGGTGGCTCCCGTCGCCGACGACCTTGCCCGCCGTTTCCAGGAGGCCGGGTTCTCTCTCGCCCTGGTCGGCGGCTCGGTTCGGGACGCGCTGCTCGAACGGCTCGGCAATGATCTGGACTTCACGACGGATGCCCGCCCCGAGGACGTACTGAAGATCGTCCGGCCGTGGGCGGACGCCGTGTGGGAGGTCGGGATCGCCTTCGGCACGGTCGGAGTGCAGAAGGACGCCCGCGTCGGAGACGTCGATCGACGCTTTCAGATCGAGGTGACCACCTATCGGTCGGAGGCGTACGACCGCACCTCGCGCAAGCCCGAGGTGTCGTACGGCGACTCCATCGAGGAGGACCTCGTCCGGCGCGACTTCACGGTGAACGCGATGGCTGTCGCGCTCCCGGAGAAGGAGTTCATCGACCCGCACGGCGGCCTCGCCGACCTCGCGGCCCGGGTGCTGCGGACCCCGGGCACTCCCGAGGCGTCTTTCTCGGACGATCCCCTGCGGATGATGCGGGCGGCGCGCTTCGCCGCACAGCTCGATTTCGAGGTCGCTCCCGAGGTCGTCGCGGCGATGACGGAGATGTCCGGGCGGATCGAGATCGTCTCGGCCGAGCGGGTGCGGGACGAGCTGAACAAGCTGATCCTCTCCGCGCACCCCCGCAAGGGGCTGGCCCTGCTGGTCGACACCGGACTCGCCGACCACGTCCTGCCCGAGCTTCCCGCCCTCCGCCTGGAGAGCGACGAGCACCACCGGCACAAGGACGTCTACGAACACACGCTGATCGTTCTGGAGCAGGCGATCGAGCTGGAGGAGAACGGCCCCGACCTCACCCTCCGCCTCGCCGCGCTGTTGCACGACATCGGCAAGCCGCGCACCCGTCGCTTCGAGAACGACGGCCGGGTCTCGTTCCACCATCACGAGGTGGTCGGCGCGAAGATGACCAAGAAACGCATGCTGGCGCTCAAGTACTCCAACGACCTCGTGAAGGACGTCTCACGGCTCGTCGAACTCCACCTGCGGTTCCACGGGTACGGCACCGGCGAGTGGACCGACTCGGCGGTCCGCCGCTACGTCCGTGATGCCGGCCCGCTCCTCGGCCGCCTCCACAAGCTGACCCGCTCGGACTGCACCACGCGGAACAAGCGCAGGGCCGCCGCGCTGTCCCGGGCGTACGACGGTCTGGAGGACCGCATCGCCCAGCTGCAGGAGCAGGAGGAGCTGGACTCGATCCGTCCCGACCTCGACGGCAACCAGATCATGGAGATCCTGGGCGTCACCCCCGGGCCGGTCATCGGCCGTGCCTACAAGTTCCTGATGGAACTGCGGCTGGAGAACGGGCCGATGGAACATGAGGCGGCGGTGGCCGCGCTCAAGGAGTGGTGGGCCTCGGAGAGCTGAGGCCGTGAAACGGGGTCATGTTTCACGTGAAACATGCCCCCGGACAGCAGCAGGGGCGGTGTTTCACGTGAAACATGAGACACCGCCCCTCGCCACATCTGCCTTACTTCGAGTAGTCCTTCAGGCAGAGCAGGAAGTTACTGCCGTCACCGCTCTCGGTGTACGAGTACTGGAAGTCCTTCGCGGCCGCAGTGCACTTGGCGTTGGCCTCCGACTCGGAGTACTTGCCGCTGATCTTGGCGAGCACCGTGTACTCGGCCTTCGAGTCGCTGCACTTCACGACCTCAAGGTCCGGGTTGGTGTCGCTGGTGCTGCCGCGGTGCATGCAGTCGCCGACCTTTGCGGTGTCGGCGTCGTCCTGGCTCGATATGAAGCTGAAGATGGCCGCGCCGGCAGCGATCAGGACGATGACGCCGAGCCTGATCATCTTGGGACTGAACTTGCGCTTCGGCTGCGGGGGGACCGGAGCGTACGGACCGCCCTGGGGCGGAAAGCCGGGCTGGCCGGGCTGCTGCGGGTAGCCGCCCTGAAGCGGGTACGGCGCCTGGGCCTGCGGCGGGTAGGGAGCCTGGGCCTGGGCCGGAGTCTGAGCCTGCGGCGGGTACGGCGCCGGCGTCTGCGGCTGGCCGTAGGGCGGCTGGTCCTGGGCGTACGGGTTGGGGTCCTGGGCGTATGGGTTCGGGCTCTGAGGCGGCGGAGTAGTCACTGGGGTCCCCCCTGGAACGTGGACGCATGGCACACGGCATGACCCATGGTCTGGCGTGCGGCATGATGCGAAATAAGACGCCCGTAAGCTACCTGCCCCCACTGACACCGCTGCGGCCCGGAGCGGGTCCGTATCAGTGATGTGACACTGTCCGGCGCTCAAAGTGGGCCATAGTCACAGCAACCGCTCCGTAGACGACGGCCACGGTGAGCACCAGCACCGTCGAGCGGCCGTCAGGTGGCAGCATCAGCGCGGCCATCGCGGCGGCGCCGACGAAAGCGACGTTGAAGAGCACGTCGTAGACGGAGAAGATGCGGCCGCGGAAGCCGTCGTCGACCGAGAACTGCACGATCGTGTCCGTGGCGATCTTCGCGCCCTGTGTGGTCAGGCCCAGGACGAACGCTGCCGCCAGCATGGGGGCGGTGGTGAAGGGGAGGCCGAGGGCCGGTTCCAGGAGGGCGGCGCCCGCGGCGCACACGGCGATCCAGGGGCCGGGGCCGAGTCGTCCAGCGGCCCAGGGCGTCACCACGGCCGCCACGAAGAAGCCGGCGCCGGACACCCCCAACGCCAGCCCCAGCAGGCGCAGTCCGTCGTCCGGGGTCGACGAGAGGGCGTAGCGGCAGAGCATGAGCAGCAGGACGGTAAGGGCGCCGTAGCAGAAGCGCATCAGCGTCATCGCGGCGAGAGCCCAGACCGCTTCCCGGCGTTGTGGGGCGGCGAGATGCCGTACGGCCGCTGTCAGGTCCCGGGCGGTGCCGGCTAGCGCTGTGGCCAGTCGGGGGTGGGTCAACGCGCGGTCGGGGCCGAGGAGTTCGGGGGCCATGCGCAAGGACGTGAGGGCAGCACAGAGGTAGAGGGCCGCTCCCAGCAGCACCACCGCCGCGTCGGTGTCCGCGACCAGCAGCCGTACGAGGAAGGCGAGACCGCCGCCCAGCGTCGCCGCCAGGGTTCCGGCCGTGGGGGAAAGGGAGTTGGCGACGACCAGACGTTCGTCGTCGACCACGCGCGGGAGTGCGGCGGACAGGCCGGCGAGGACGAAGCGGTTGACGGCGGTGACGCACAGGGCGGAGACGTAGAAGAGCCAGTCCGGGACGTGGCTCAGCATCAGGACGGCGGTGGCCGCGGCCAGCAGGGCGCGCAGCAGGTTGCCGTAGAGGAAGACCTGACGGCGGCGCCAGCGGTCCAGGAGGACGCCGGCGAAGGGGCCGATGAGGGAGTACGGGAGGAGCAGGACCGCCATCGCGGAGGCGATCGCGGTGGCCGAGGTCTGTTTCTCCGGGGAGAAGACGACGTAGGCGGCGAGTGCGACCTGGTAGACGCCGTCCGCGCCCTGGGAGAGCAGGCGTACGGCGAGCAGGCGCCGGAAGCCCTGGAAGCGCAGGAGGATGCGCAGGTCACGGACGACGGCCATGGGCACAGCCTCACATACGAGGAGGGTCCCCGGGCGCAATGCCCGGGGACCCTCGACGAACGGACCGGTGGCGGGTCCTAGCGCTCGACCTCGCCCTTGATGAACTTCTCGACGTTCGCGTAGGCCTCGTCGTCGAAGTACTGGACCGGCGGGGACTTCATGAAGTAGCTCGACGCGGAGAGGATCGGGCCGCCGATGCCGCGGTCCTTGGCGATCTTCGCGGCGCGCAGGGCGTCGATGATGACACCCGCGGAGTTCGGGGAGTCCCAGACCTCCAGCTTGTACTCCAGGTTCAGCGGGACGTCACCGAAGGCGCGGCCTTCGAGGCGGACGTAGGCCCACTTGCGGTCGTCGAGCCACTGGACGTAGTCCGACGGGCCGATGTGGACGTTCTTCTCGCCCAGGTCGCGGTCCGGGATCTGCGAGGTGACGGCCTGCGTCTTCGAGATCTTCTTGGACTCCAGGCGGTCGCGCTCCAACATGTTCTTGAAGTCCATGTTGCCGCCGACGTTGAGCTGCATCGTGCGCTCAAGGCGGACACCGCGGTCCTCGAACAGCTTCGCCATCACACGGTGCGTGATGGTGGCGCCGACCTGCGACTTGATGTCGTCGCCGACGATCGGGACGCCGGCCTCGGTGAACTTGTCCGCCCACTCCTTGGTGCCGGCGATGAAGACCGGGAGGGCGTTGACGAAGGCGACCTTGGCGTCGATGGCGCACTGGGCGTAGAACTTCGCCGCGTCCTCGGAACCGACGGGCAGGTAGCAGATCAGGACGTCGACCTGCTTGTCCTTGAGGATCTGGACCACGTCGACCGGAGTCTCGTCGGACTCCTCGATCGTCATGCGGTAGTACTTGCCCAGGCCGTCGAGGGTGTGCCCGCGCTGGACCGTGATGCCCTTGTTCGGGACGTCGCAGATCTTGATGGTGTTGTTCTCACTGGCACCGATGGCGTCGGAGAGGTCGAGGCCGACCTTCTTCGCGTCGACGTCGAACGCCGCGACGAACTCGACGTCACCGACGTGGTACTCGCCGAACTGGACGTGCATCAGGCCGGGCACCTTGGCCGCCGGGTCGGCGTCCTTGTAGTACTCGACGCCCTGTACCAGTGACGCGGCGCAGTTGCCCACGCCGACGATGGCTACGCGAACCGAACCCATTCCGGTTGCTCCCTGTGTGTGCGAGGTGAGGCCCTGACTGGACCTCATGTGGTGGTTTCGTCGGACGGATCCGGCCCGGGGGTGGCGCCCCCGAGCCGGGGCAGGCCGCCCGACTCCCCAGATGTGCTGTCCTGCTGAGCGGAGCCGCCGGAGGCGGGACCCTTCAGGTCCCGTCCGGCTCGCTCGCTCTCGATGAGCTCGTTCAGCCAGCGCACTTCGCGCTCCACGGACTCCATTCCGTGGCGCTGCAGCTCAAGCGTGTAGTCGTCGAGGCGCTCCCGGGTCCGCGCCAGGGAGGTGCGCATCTTGTCGAGGCGCTCCTCCAGCCGGCTGCGGCGACCTTCCAGTACGCGCATGCGTACGTCGCGTGACGTCTGCCCGAAGAAGGCGAAACGAGCGGCGAAATGTTCGTCCTCGTACGCGTCGGGCCCCGTCTGCGAGAGCAGTTCCTCGAAGTGCTCCTTACCTTCCGCCGTCAACCGGTAGACGATCTTGGCGCGACGTCCGGCGAGGGTGGCGGTGAGGGCGTCCTCGGGGGTGTTTCCCGTCTCCTCGATCAACCAGCCGTTGGCGACCAGCGTCTTGAGGCAGGGGTAGAGCGTCCCGTAGCTGAACGCACGGAACACACCGAGTGACGTATTGAGTCGTTTGCGCAGCTCATAGCCGTGCATCGGGGATTCGCGGAGCAGGCCGAGGATGGCGAACTCAAGGATGCCGGAGCGTTTGCTCATCGTCGCCCCCTTCCTGTCCGTGGTCCGGCCGTGACGGCCTTTATGCCGAGCTGATGTATCGACTCGATACATCCAGACGATAGAACGGCCTTCCGGATGCGACAAGTGGGGAGATGGTGAGCGGCGTCACATCACTGATTCGTTGGAATCAAGTTGCCTGATTTGGGGTGAACTTCGGGGCTAAGCAGGTTTTGACGGTGCGTAGTCTGTGCGGCATGCACACCACCGGGAACCAAGTGACGCGTGGGGGCGTCGACGTCCCCGGTGCGGTACGGATGAATGCAGAACCGACCACATCCGTACTTCGGGGGGACCGGAAACCAGCCGCCGTTTCCAGGCGCGCACGGATGCGCCTGCCCGAGGAGTAATCGTTCGATGAGCGAGCACCGTCGCAAACCGCCGCAGCCGCAGGGAGGCGGACGTGCCGCGGACCGACGCGGCCAGTCCGGACCGACCTCCGGCCGCCGCGCGGCACCGCGAGGCGCCACCACCGGGTCTCCCTCCGACTCCTATGGGTCGAACCCCGCAGAGCCGGGGGGTGAGGAGCGCCAGTACGGCAGCCGCGCCGAAGCACGCAAGGCTGCCCAGAGAAGCGGCGGCCGTCGCAGAGAGCCCGCCGGCCAAGGTCCCGGCGGCCCGAACGGGCCCGGCCGGGGCAGAGGACGCGCTCCCGCGTCCGGCAAGAAGCGGTTTATCGACTATCCGCGCTTCGACAAGTACGGATGGCGCCGCTGGATGCCCTCCTGGAAGCTTGTCTCCGGCCTGTGCCTGTTCTTCTTCGGCAGCCTGGTGGCCGCGGTCGGCGTCGGCTACGCGATGGTCGGGATCCCCAGCGAGAACGACGCGGCCAAGTCGCAGAACAACGTCTACTACTGGTCCAACGGCGACCAGATGGTCGCCACGGGCACCGGGGCGAACCGTCAGAACATCACCATCGCCCAGATTCCCCAGGCCATGCAGTGGTCGGTGATCTCGGCCGAGAACAAGAGCTTCTACTCGGACTCGGGCGTCGACCCCATGGGTATCGCCCGGGCCCTGGCCAACATGGCCAAGGGCGGTCAGACGCAGGGTGGTTCGACGATCACCCAGCAGTTCGTCAAGAACACCTACCTGAGCCAGGAACAGACGGTCACCCGTAAGTTCAAGGAGATGTTCATCTCCATCAAGGTGGGGACGTCGCTCAGCAAGCAACAGGTGCTGCAGGGCTACCTGAACACCTCGTACTACGGCCGCGGCGCGTACGGCATACAGGCCGCCGCGCAGACCTACTACGGCGTGGACGCGGTCAAGCTGACGCCGAGCCAGTGCGCCTTCCTGGCGGCCCTGTTGAAGGGCCCGACGTACTACGACCCCATCGGTGCCACGAACATCGATCCCGCGGCGACTTCCGATGCCAACCGCAAGCGCTCCGAGGCTCGTTGGGGCTGGATCCTGGAGCAGATGCACAACGACAAACACATCACGGACGCCGAGTACCAGACGGCCATCAAGAAGTACCCCATGCCCCAGGGGCTCAAGGCGACCAAGGGCATGACCGGCCAGATCAGCTACCTGGTGGACACGGCCAAGAAGTACGTCCTGAACCACTCGAACATCTCGCAGACCCAGTTCGACCAGGGCGGCTTCCAGATCTACACGACCTTCCAGAAGGACAAGGTCAACGAGCTGAGCGCGGCCGTGAAGAAGGTCCAGAAGGAGCGCATCGACCCGAAGAAGCGCAATCTGGACAAGTACGTCCAGTTCGGCGCGGCGTCGGTGGTGCCCAAGGACGGAGCGATCGTCGCCCTCTACGGCGGTGACGGTTACGAGAACGGCCACTTCACCAACAACGCCGACACCTCGGGTGTCCCCGTGGGTTCTACCTGGAAGCCGTTCGTGCTCGCCGCCGCCATGGAGTACGGCACGTACAAGACCGACGGCGTCGGTATCTCGCCGCTCAGCAAGTACAACGGCGACGACCATCTCAAGGTCCAGAACCAGGACGGTACGAACGTCCTGAACAAGGACGGCTCGATCTTCTACCAGAACAACGAGAGCAACTATCCCTGGGGCTACATCACGCTGCGCAAGGCGATGGAGCAGTCCATCAACACGCCGTACGTGCAGCTCGGTATGGACGTCGGGATGACGAAGGTGCGGGATGTCGCCAAGTCTGCGGGCATCCTGGGCGACAGTATGGCGAGAGATCTCAACGCGTCCTTCGCCATCGGTACGTCGACTCCCAGTGCGATCCGTATGGCCGACGCCTACGCGACGTTCGCCGCCTCGGGAAAGCAGGCGGACCCGTACTCGGTGACCGCCGTCAAGCAGGACGGACAGCCGGTGTCCGGCTTCGCCAAGCCGGTCGCGAAGCAGGCGATTCCGGAGAACGTGGCGAACAACGTCACGAACACGCTGGAGAACGTCATCCAGAACGGTACGGCCAAGAGCGCGAAGGCTCTGGGCCGTGCTGCGGCCGGCAAGACCGGTACCACCGACAGCAACAAGTCGGCCTGGTTCGTCGGCTACACCCAGCAGCTCTCGACATCGATCGCGATGTTCAGGGAGAACCCCAAGGACGCCGAACTGCTCTCCATGAACGGCACGGCAGGGGTGGCGTCCATCCACGGTGGTGACATTCCGACGTCGATCTGGACCGAGTACATGGAAGGCGCGTTGAAGGGCAAGTCAGACCTCGGCTTCCCGGACGCGACCAAGATCGACAAGGTGTCGAACGAGGACGAGGCCCCGACTCCCACTCCGACGCCTGTCGTGACGCCGAGTGAGACGCCCAGCGAGACACCGAGCGAGACGCCCAGCGAGACGCCGAGTTCGACACCTTCGGCCACCGAGTCCTGCCGGTTCAGCTGGCAGTGCAGCGACGACGGTGGCACCGACGGAGGGGTGACGTCCACTCCGACGGACACGGCCACTGCTACGGAATCCAGTGGCACCAGTAGAGGTGGCGACAACGGGGGCATCTTCGGAGGCGCAACCGGCTAGCTGCCATATCGCTCATGAAGGGTGTTTCACGTGAAACGCCCTTCACCGGATGTTTCACGTGAAACGAGGGCCGCCGCATCCACGAGGTGCGGCGGCCCTCGGCGTACACCCAGGTCCGTACGGCAGGATGTGCCCCATGCCCAGTGCAGAACTGACGCCCACGAGCGTGCACGAGCCGGATCCGGTACGGCCGACCAAGGACGACGAGGTCGCCGCCGCCGGGAGTGAACTGATCGGTGGCCCCATCGGCCGGCGCGCTCTCCTGGGGATGTCCTGGTGGACTCCCGTACGGGTCGTCGCGCTGGTGGCGATCGGCATGTTCGCCCTTGGCCTGGTCCAGAAGGCGCCCTGCTACAACAGCGGTTGGTTCTTCGGGGCCAGCTCGCAGTACACACACGCGTGCTACTCGGACATCCCGCACCTGTATCAGGGCCGCGGTTTCGCCGACGGGCTCGTGCCGTACTTCGACAAGCTGCCCGGTGACATGCAGTACCTCGAATACCCGGTGCTGACCGGCGTGTTCATGGAGGTGGCCGCCTGGCTCACGCCGGGCAGCGGCAGCATCCAGCACCAGGAACAGTGGTACTGGATGGTCAACGCCGGAATGCTGATGGTCTGCGCGGCCATCATCGTCGTCTGCGTCAGCCGTACGCACGCTCGTCGGCCCTGGGACGGTCTGCTGGTCGCCCTGGCACCCGCTTTCGCACTGACCGCCACCATCAACTGGGACCTGCTGGCGGTCGCTCTGACGGCCGCGGCGATGCTGATGTGGTCGCGGGGCCGTTCCCTCGCGTTCGGCGTCCTGTTGGGCCTTGCCACGGCCGCCAAGCTGTATCCCGTCTTCCTCCTCGGCCCGCTGTTCCTGCTCTGCTGGCGCGCGGGCAAGTGGCGGGACTTCGGGAAGGCGCTCGGAGGAACTGCCGTCGCCTGGCTGGCGGTCAACCTGCCGGTGATGCTCTTCGCCTTCGACGGCTGGTCGAAGTTCTACACGTTCAGTCAGGAACGGGGCGTCGACTTCGGGTCCTTCTGGCTGATCCTCGCCCAGAACTCCAGCGACCCGCTCAGCACCGACACCGTCAACACCTTCGCCACGCTGCTGATGCTGCTCTGCTGCGCGGGCATCGCGGCGCTCACGATGACCGCTCCGCGCCGGCCGCGCTTCGCCCAGCTGGCCTTCCTGATCGTCGCGGCGTTCATCGTGACCAACAAGGTCTACTCGCCGCAGTACGTGCTGTGGCTGGTTCCCCTGGCGGTGCTCGCCCGGCCGAAGTGGCGGGACTTCCTGATCTGGCAGGCGTGCGAGGTGGCGTACTTCCTGGGGATCTGGTTCTACCTCGCGTACACGACCAGCGGAGACGCCCACAAGGGCCTGCCGACCGACGGCTACCACTGGGCCATCGGCCTGCACATCCTGGGCACGCTCTACCTGTGCGCCGTGATCGTGCGCGACATCCTCATGCCGGAGCGGGACGTGGTGCGCCTGGCGGGCGACGACGACCCCTCGGGCGGGGTGCTCGACAGGGCGGAGGACGTCTTCGTCTTCGGGGCCGCGGCCCGTCCCGGGCGGCACGCCGCACCCTTCGACGGACCGCAGGTGGAGTGGGGCAGCGAGGAGCCGGCCGACCGTTCGCTCTGAGCGAACAGTCGTCGACCGGACACGGAGCGACCAAGCGAAAGGCCGTACACAGGAAGGTTCCGTGTACGGCCTTTCGGCTGTTCAGAAGGGCTCAGCGATCCACGATGCGGTCGAACTGCGTGGTGGTGTGCCGCAGATGGGCCACCAGTTCCTCGCCCACCTTCGGCTCGGCCGCCTCCACCGGTACGAACAGGATCGAGACCTGCATGTGCGGCGGCTCGGCGAACCAGCGCTGCTTGCCGTCCCAGACGAACGGAGCAAGGTTCCGGTTGACCGTGGCGAGGCCGGCGCGGGCGACGCCCTTGGCCCGCGGCATGACGCCGTGCAGCGCCTTGGGGGCCTCCAGGCCCACCCCGTGCGACGTACCGCCCGCCACGACCACCAGATAGCCGTCCGAGGCCGCCTTCTGCTGCCGGTAGCCGAAGCGGTCGCCCTTGGAGACCCGGGTGACGTCCAGGACCGCACCGCGGTACTGAGTCGCCTCGTGGTCCCCGAGCCACAGCCGGGTGCCGATACGGGCCCGGAAGTGGGTCTGCGGGAACTGCTGCTGCAGCCGGGCGAGTTCCTCGGCCTTGAGGTGGCTGACGAACATCGTGTGCAACGGCAGCCGGGCGGCCCGCAGGCGGTCCATCCAACCGATGACCTCCTCGACGGCGTCCGAGCCGTCGGTGCGGTCCAGCGGGAGGTGGATGGCGAAGCCCTCCAGGCGCACGTTCTCTATGGCGGAGTGCAGCTGCGGCAGTTCCTGCTCGCTCACGCCGTGGCGCTTCATCGAGGACATCACCTCGATGACCACACGGGCGCCCACGAGGCCGTACACGCCGTCGATGGACGACACCGAGCGGATCACCCGGTCCGGCAGCGGAACGGGCTCCTCGCCGCGGCGGTACGGCGTCAGCACCAGCAGGTCACCGCCGAACCAGTCCTTGATCCGGGCGGCCTCGTACGTCGTGCCGACGGCGAGGACGTCCGCGCCGAGCCGCGTCGCCTCCTCCGCCAGCCGCTCGTGCCCGAAGCCGTAGCCGTTGCCCTTGCAGACCGGGACGAGCCCCGGGAACTGCCCGGCAACGTGCTTGTGATGCGCCCGCCAGCGCGCGGTGTCGACGTAGAGCGTGAGCGCCATGACCGGACCTGGAACCTTTCGGGTGGCTGCGGTGTATCAGAAGTATGGAAGCTGTCGACGTTATCGAAGCGAGGACCGTGAGGTCAGCGGCGCGACATGTAGATGTCGAGCGCCTTGTGGAGCAGCTTGTTGAGCGGGAAGTCCCACTCGCCGAGGTACTCGGCGGCCTGCCCGCCGGTGCCCACCTTGAACTGGATCAGACCGAAGAGGTGATCGGTCTCGTCCAGCGAGTCGGAGATGCCGCGCAGGTCGTAGACGGTGGCGCCGAGCGCGTAGGCGTCGCGCAGCATCCGCCACTGCATCGCGTTCGAGGGCCGGACCTCACGCCCGATGTTGTCGGAGGCGCCGTAGGAGTACCAGACGTGCCCGCCGACCACGAGCATTGTCGCCGCCGACAGGTTCACCCCGTCGTGCCGGGCGAAGTACAGCCGCATCCGGTTGGGATCCTCGGTGTTGAGGGCCGTCCACATGCGCTGGAAGTACGACAGCGGGCGGGGCCGGAAGTGGTCGCGCACCGCGGTGATCTCGTACAGCCGCTGCCATTCCTCAAGGTCGTGGTAACCGCCCTGGACGACCTCGACACCGGCCTTCTCGGCCTTCTTGATGTTGCGGCGCCACAGCTGGTTGAAGTTCTTGTGGACCTCTTCGAGAGAACGGTTCGCCAGCGGCACCTGGTAGACGTAGCGCGGTTGGACGTCGCCGAAGCCGGCGCCGCCGTCCTCACCCTGCTGCCAGCCCATGCGGCGCAGCTTGTCGGCCACCTCGAAGGCGCGCGGTTCGATGAAGTCGGCCTCGATGTCCCGCAGTCGCTTCACATCGGGGTTCTGGATGCCGGCCTTGATGGAGACGGCCTCCCAGCGCCGGATGATGACCGGCGGGCCCATCTTCACCGAGAAGGCGCCCTGGTGCTTGAGGTGGGCCAGCATCGGCTGGAGCCAGTCGTCCAGATTCGGCGCGAACCAGTTGATGACCGGGCCCTCGGGCAGATAGGCCAAGTACCGCTTGATCTTCGGGAGTTGGCGGTAGAGGACCAGGCCCGCGCCGACCAGCTCGCCGGTCTTCTCGTCGATCCAGCCGAGGCTCTCGGAGCGCCACTCCGCCTTCACGTCAGCCCAGGCCGGGACCTGCATGTGGCTCGCCGAGGGCAGGCTCTGGATGAATGCCAGATGCTGCTCACGGCTGATGGTCCTCAGGGTCAGGCTCATTCGGGGCGCTCCTCGGGCTGGGGTGTCCCCATGGGTACAGGGGCTCCGGCTCTCGCGCCGAAGCCTACTGCGCCTTACGAGCGCCCCGACTGGGCGTATGCAACCTTCGCCTCGGCCTGTTGGCCGCCAAGGCGTTCCGTGCTGTTTTACCCGGAGTTCGGACCGCGGACTCCGGCTCCTCAGTTGATGACGCCGCCGAACAGGCCGCCGTGCGCCATGCCGAGGAAGAATCCGACGCCCGCGGCACCGAGACCCAGGATCAGGCCGAAGCGCTCCCTCGTCGTCTCGGAGATCCACTGCCCGTACGCGCCGGTGAGGATCCCCACCAGACCGGCCCAGGAGCTGAGCAGATGCAGGTTGTGGAAGAAGCCCGTGATGAACGCGGTCAGCCCGAGCACCAGGGTCACCGCGAGCAGCGTGTCCTGGAGCGGATGAGGCTTGCCGTCGGTGGCGAAGAGAGAACCGGCGGTGTTGGGTCGCAATGCCTGTGCCATGTGGCACCTCCTGCGGAAGGCGGCGCATCGTCGCGCCGGACGCACCCGATGTGTACAGATTGACGCTCTCCGCCACCGGATTTCAACCGGAAGCCGGTGTGCGGGTACTCTGTACCCTCTGCACTGGTGTCTGCCCATGTCACGACCCGGAATCCCCACAAGGGGCATCCGATGTCAGTGGCGGCTGTTTTACTGGCACACACTGTTGCTTACGCATCACAACCCTCCTGCCACGGATCGACCGTGGCCGCTGAGTCCAAAGGAGGTGGGTTCCACATGCGTCACTACGAAGTGATGGTCATCCTCGACCCCGATCTGGAGGAGCGCGCTGTCTCCCCCCTGATCGAGAACTTCCTCTCCGTCGTCCGTGAGGGCAACGGAAAGGTCGAAAAGGTCGACACCTGGGGCCGTCGTCGTCTCTCGTACGAGATCAAGAAGAAGCCCGAGGGCATCTACTCGGTCATCGACCTGCAGGCCGAGCCTGCGGTCGTCAAGGAGCTCGACCGCCAGATGAACCTGAACGAGTCGGTCCTCCGGACCAAGGTCCTCCGCCCCGAGACCCACTGAGCATCCAGCTCAGCTGATCTCGGGATTCGAGTAGCAGCACCAAGCAGCCAGCAGCAAACCCGCCGAGAGGTTCCCCCATGGCAGGCGAGACCGTCATCACGGTCGTCGGCAATCTTGTCGACGACCCCGAGCTGCGCTTCACCCCGTCCGGTGCGGCGGTCGCGAAGTTCCGTGTCGCGTCCACTCCCCGCACCTTCGACCGCCAGACGAACGAGTGGAAGGACGGCGAAAGCCTCTTCCTCACCTGCTCGGTCTGGCGTCAGGCGGCGGAGAACGTCGCCGAATCGCTCCAGCGAGGCATGCGCGTCATCGTGCAGGGCCGGCTGAAGCAGCGGTCCTACGAGGACCGTGAGGGCGTCAAGCGCACGGTCTACGAACTGGACGTCGAAGAAGTCGGCGCCAGCCTGCGCAGTGCCACGGCCAAGGTCACCAAGACCGCCGGTGGCGCTCGCGGTGGCCAGGGCGGCGGTTTCGGCGGCGGCAGTGGCGGTGGCGGTGGCCAGGGTGGCGGCGGCTGGGGTGGAAACTCCGGCGGCGGTCAGCCGGCCGGCGGCGCTCCCGCCGAGGACCCGTGGGCCACCAGCGCTCCTGCCGGTGGAAACCAGGGCGGCGGCGGTGGCGGCGGCTGGGGTGGAAACTCCGGCGGCGCCAGCGGTGGCGGCGGTGGCGGCGGCTACTCGGACGAACCCCCCTTCTAGGCCCTCGGGCCGAGGGTGGGTCGTACCCACACTTCTTGATCACACAGGAGATACACCATGGCGAAGCCGCCTGTGCGCAAGCCGAAGAAGAAGGTCTGCGCATTCTGCAAGGACAAGGTCCAGTACGTGGACTACAAGGACACGAACATGCTGCGGAAGTTCATTTCCGACCGCGGCAAGATCCGTGCCCGCCGGGTGACCGGCAACTGCACGCAGCACCAGCGTGACGTCGCCACGGCTGTGAAGAACAGCCGTGAGATGGCACTGCTGCCCTACACCTCCACCGCGCGATAAGGGAAGGGTGACCGACTAATGAAGATCATCCTCACCCACGAGGTCTCCGGCCTCGGTGCCGCGGGTGACGTCGTCGACGTCAAGGACGGTTACGCTCGCAACTACCTGATCCCGCGGAAGTTCGCTATCCGCTGGACCAAGGGTGGCGAGAAGGACGTCGAGCAGATCCGTCGTGCTCGCAAGATCCACGAGATCCAGACCATCGAGCAGGCCAACTCCGTGAAGGCCCGGCTCGAAGGCGTCAAGGTCCGTCTGGCCGTCCGCTCCGGCGACGCCGGTCGTCTCTTCGGTTCCGTCACCCCGGCCGACATCGCTTCGGCGATCAAGGCTTCCGGTGGCCCCGAGGTCGACAAGCGTCGTATCGAGCTTTCTGCCCCGATCAAGACCCTGGGCGCCCACGAGACGTCCGTGCGTCTGCACCCCGAGGTTGCCGCCAAGGTCAACATCGAGGTCATCGCAGCCTGATCGCTGCACTCGGCACAGCTGAGAGAGGGGCCGCACCCGTACGGGTGCGGCCCCTCTGCTGTGTCCGGGAGGGCGGGACGTCGGGCCGGTGTGCCGGATTGAGGGACGCCGCTCCGGCACCCATGTTTCACGTGAAACGTGACGATGTGGCAGGCGGTGTTTCACGTGAAACCGGTGTTTCACGTGAAACGGTCAGCGGGTCGCGCCCGTGACGACCCAGCGCCCCGAACGGGCCCGCAGGAGAAGCGTCAGCATCCGCACCGTCATCATCAGGGTCATCGCTCCCCAGATCGCGGTCAGTCCGGCGCCGAGGACCGGTACGAGCAGGGCCACTGGAGCGAAGACGGCCAAGGTCACCACCATCGCCCCGGCGAGATACGGCCCGTCTCCCGCGCCCATCAGCACCCCGTCCAGGACGAAGACGACGCCGCAGATCGGCTGGGAGAGCGCCACCATCATCAAGGCAGGCAGGGCAGTGTCCTTGACGGTGGGGTCGCTGGTGAACAGTGGAAGGAAGAGCGGGCGGGAAAGGATCACCAGGAGACCGAGCACCACTCCGACGGCGATCCCCCACTGCACCATGCGACGGCAGGCGGCGCGGGCGCCCGTGGGATCGTCCGCGCCGAGGTAGCGGCCGATGATGGCCTGGCCCGCGATCGCGATGGCGTCGAGCGCGAAGGCCAGCAGAGACCACAGGGACAGGATGATCTGGTGCGCGGCGACGTCGGCGTCCCCGAGGCGGGCCGCGACGGCCGTGGCGATCAGGAGAATCGCTCTCAGGGAGAGCGTGCGCACGAGGAGAGGTGCGCCGGCCTGGGCCGAGGCCCGTATCCCTGCGGCGTCCGGACTGAGGGAGGCGCCGTGCCGGCGGGCTCCGCGGACGACCACGACGAGATACACGCCGGCCATGCCCCACTGGGCGATGACGGTGCCCCAGGCGGAACCGGCGATGCCGAGGTCGGCGCCGTAGACGAGCCCTACGTTGAGGACGCCGTTGGCGACGAAGCCTGAGACGGCGACGTAGAGCGGTGTCTTGGTGTTCTGCAGTCCGCGGAGGACTCCGGTGGCGGCGAGGACGATCAGCATGGCCGGGATGCCGAGGGAGGAGATCCGCAGATAGGTCGTCGCGTAGGGGGCGGCGGTGTCCGAGGCGCCGAAGAGGCCGACGAGGGCGGGTGCCGAGGGGAGGACGACGGCTATGACGGTGGCGCCGATCAGCAGAGCGAGCCAGATGCCGTCCATGCCCTGGCGGATGGCGGCTTGGAGGTCACCCGCGCCGACGCGTCGGGCGACGGCCGCGGTGGTGGCGTAGGCGAGGAAGACGAAGACGCTCACCGCTGTCGTCAGGAGGGCGGATGCGACGCCGAGTCCGGCTAGTTGTGCCGTGCCGAGATGGCCGACGATCGCGCTGTCGGCCATGACGAAGAGGGGCTCGGCGACGAGTGCGCCGAAGGCCGGGACGGCCAGCATGACGATCTCTCGGTCGTGCTGTCGTCGGGTGGCCCTGGTGGCCGCGGGAGCCTGTGTCATGAGCACTAATCTAATCGTCCACAGGTAAGAGATGCAATTGCTTTGTGACCCTTACCTCTGATCTCGCCTCGTGTCCTCTCGCGCACTGTTCGAAGCGATCTTGTTCCGATGTGGAAAGTTTTTCTCCTGCACAGCCGGTGGATGGGAAAGGCGCAGGTCAGATTAGTTACGGCGGAAGTGGCGAGGGCTTGTTCACAGGGCTGTCCACCGGGTCGTGCACAGGTTTTGGCAGGTTCTCCACAGCATCCGGGCCGTCGTCCACATGGCCTGTGGATAACCAGATTGGCTGACGGTGCCCAGAGGCCTACGGTGGACCGGTACCCGCCCCGTCCGTCGGACCGAGAACCATCACAAAACCGACGCGCCCGTACCGGAGTTGGGCGCTTCATTTGTCAGTGCCGTGCCGTAGAAATAAGGGGCACGGCGAGGTCCGCTCGACGGACGGGAGGAGGTGGCTCGGTGAGTATTTCCGAGCCCTTGGACGACCCGTGGGCCGAGAGCGGTCCCAGTGATCGTCTGCCCGCTTCCCGACGACGAGGTGACGGAGGCCGCGGCCGGGACGAACAGCACGACCGTGGCAGGGAGGGCGGCGAGTGGGAAGGCGCGGGTTCGGCCTTCGAGCGCGTGCCGCCGCAGGATCTCGATGCCGAGCAGTCCGTGCTCGGTGGCATGCTCCTGTCCAAGGACGCCATCGCCGACGTGGTCGAGGTCCTCAAGGGCCACGACTTCTACAAGCCCGCACACGAGACGATCTACCAGGCGATCCTCGACGTCTACGCCAAGGGCGAGCCGGCCGACCCGATCACCATCGCCGCCGAACTCACCAAGCGCGGTGAGATCAACAAGGTCGGCGGCGCATCGTATCTGCACACGCTCGTCCAGACCGTTCCGACGGCGGCGAACGCGGAGTACTACGCGGAGATCGTCCACGAGCGCGCCGTCCTGCGCCGCCTGGTCGAGGCCGGCACCCGCATCACCCAGATGGGATACGCGGCCGACGACGACGTCGACGAGATCGTCAACCGGGCCCAGGCCGAGATCTACGCGGTCACCGAGCAGCGGACCAGCGAGGACTACCTTCCGCTCGGCGACATCATGGAGGGTGCGCTCGACGAGATCGAGGCGATCGGCTCACGCAGCGGCGAGATGACGGGTGTGCCCACCGGGTTCACCGACCTCGACTCGCTCACCAACGGTCTGCACCCGGGCCAGATGATCGTCATCGCGGCCCGTCCCGCCATGGGTAAGTCCACACTCGCGCTCGACTTCGCTCGCGCGGCGTCGATCAAGAACAACCTCCCGAGCGTCATCTTCTCCCTCGAAATGGGGCGCAACGAGATCGCGATGCGCCTGTTGTCCGCCGAGGCGCGGGTCGCCCTGCACCACATGCGGTCCGGCACCATGACCGACGAGGACTGGACGCGGCTGGCACGCCGGATGCCCGAGGTGTCGTCCGCACCGCTCTACATCGACGACTCCCCGAACCTGTCGATGATGGAGATCCGCGCGAAGTGCCGTCGGCTCAAGCAGCGCAGCGACATCAAGCTGGTGATCATCGACTATCTGCAGCTGATGCAGGCCGGTGGCTCCAAGCGACAGGAGAGCCGTCAGCAGGAGGTCTCGGACATGTCCCGAAACCTCAAGCTCCTGGCGAAGGAGCTGGAGGTCCCGGTGATCGCGCTCTCGCAGCTGAACCGTGGTCCCGAGCAGCGCACGGACAAGAAGCCGATGGTGTCCGACCTGCGTGAGTCCGGATCCATCGAGCAGGACGCCGACATGGTCATCCTGCTGCACCGCGAGGACGCCTACGAGAAGGAGTCGCCGCGCGCTGGCGAGGCCGACATCATCGTGGGCAAGCACCGTAACGGCCCGACGGCGACGATCACCGTCGCCTTCCAGGGCCACTACTCGCGCTTCGTGGACATGGCGCAGACCTGACCGGGCGGCTATAGGGGGCAGACCCGGTGCCGTGTCCCGAGAAATGTGCTCGACGTACGGCCGTCCCGCCGGATGGACTGGGGGCATGACGACATCTCAGGACGACTTGCTCCCCGGTACCCGCCGGGCGCTGTTGCATCGGATCGCCGTGGCCCAGGCCGAGGGGCGGGCGCCGTCGTTGGTCGCGACGGTGGTGCGCGGCGGGCGGGCGGTGTGGCACGGCGCGCGGACCTCGGTGGACGGACACGGCCCGGACGAGAACGTGCAGTACAGGATCGGCTCGATCACCAAGACCTTCACTGCCGTCCTGGTCCTGCGGCTGCGCGACGAGGGCGCCCTCGACCTCGGTGACCCGCTGGAGAAGCATCTGCCCGGCACCGGCGCGGGGGAGGCGACCATCGCCCAACTTCTCGCGCACACAAGCGGGTTGGCGGCGGAGTCACCCGCGCCCTGGTGGGAGCGGACGCCGGGTTCTCTGCGTCCTGAACTCCGTGATGTGCTGGGTGAGCAGCCCTCGTTGCATCCGGTCGGCCGTCGGTTCCACTATTCGAATCCCGGCTATTCGGTGTTGGGTGCGCTCGTCGAGCAGTTGCGGGGCGCTCCGTGGGAGGACGTACTCCGGCGGGAAGTGCTCGAACCCCTGGACCTCGACCGTACGAGTGCTCAGCCGCAGGCACCACACGCGGGTGGCTGGGCGGTGCATCCCTGGGCCGATGTGATGTTGCCGGAACCATCCGAGGACCTTGGCCTTATGGCGTCGGCCGGTCAACTCTGGTCCACCACCGGAGACTTGGCGCGGTTCGCCGTGTTCCTCGCCGATGGAGACGATCGCGTACTGAGTGCGGAGTCCGTGCGGGAGATGCGGACCCCCGCGGCACCGCCGGAGGCCTCCGACGTCGTGGACGGCTCCGCGTACGGTCTTGGCCTGCAGGTCCAGCGTCGCGACGGCCGGCTGCTCATCGGCCACGGGGGATCGCTGCCCGGCTTCCTGGCGAGCCTCACCATCAGCCTCACGGACGACGTCTCGGCGGTGGTACTGGCCAACTGCACCTCCGGGCCGCTGCTGGCATCGGTGGCAGCCGATCTCGTCCGCATCGTCGCCGAGGCCGAGCCGAGGATTCCTGAACCATGGCGCCCGATGCCCGAAGTCGACACTGCCGCGCTTGAGTTGGCGGGGCAGTGGTACTGGGGGACGCACGGGTTCGCCCTGCGCCTGACGGCCGACGGAGGGGCCTCGCTGGAGCCGCTGGGCGGCAACGGCCGCCGCTCGCGGTTCCGGGCCAACGGTGACGGCACCTGGACCGGGCTGGAGGGTTACTACGCCGGAGAGCTCCTGCGGCCCGTACGACGCCCGGACGGGTCCCTGAGCCACCTGGACCTCGGATCGTTCGTCTTCACGCGTCAGCCGTACGACGACAGCGCTTCCGTGCCGGGTGGGGTGGACCCGGAGGGATGGCGGGGGATCCGCTAGCCGCCGTAGGCGGGGAGGCGTCGTGTTTCACGTGAAACACGACGCCTCCCGCTGTCGGCCGGGACGGACGTTTCGTTCTCTCTTCGGAAGAGGGGTCTCTTCCAGAGGAGAGGTCTCTTCAGAGGGGGAGCTTGAAGCCCACGTGTGAGGCGGTGAATCCGAGGCGTTCGTAGAACCGGTGGGCGTCGGTGCGGGTGACATCGGAAGTCAGCTGGACCAACTGGCAGTCCTGGCGGCGTGATTCGGCGATCGCCCACTCGATGAGCTGTGTGCCCAGGCCGCTGCCCCGCTCGTCCGCGTGGACGCGTACGGCCTCGATGATCGAGCGTGTGGCGCCCTTGCGGGACAGCCCCGGAATGACCGTGAGCTGGAGGGTGCCGACGACGCGGCCCTCGCGGACGGCGACGACGAGGTGCTGGTTCGGGTCGGTGGTCAGACGGTCCAGCGCGGCCAGGTAGGGCGTCAGGTCGTCCGGGGACTCGCGTTGGGAACCCAGGGGGTCGTCGGCAAGCATGCCGACGATGGCGGGGACGTCCTCGGTGACCGCGGCTCGTATTTCAAGATCTCCCATGACCACACCCTAGGCAGAGGTGCGCGGACGCGGGGCGGACCCCTAAGCGGGCACGTTCATCGACTCCACGACCCGGACCAGTGGCGCCAGTTCGGGGTTCGTGGCCGCCGCGTCGAGTGCCTCGCGCAGGGCGGTGTCGTTGGTCGGGCGGGCCTCTTCGAGCAGCGCGAGGCCGGCCTCGGAGACGTTCGTGTAGATGCCCCGACGGTCGGTCGGGCACAGGTACCGCGCGAGCAGGCCTCGGTTCTCCAGCCGGGTGACCAGGCGAGTGGTGGCGCTCTGGCTGAGGACGACCGCGTCGGCGACCTGCCGCATCTGCAGATGGCCTCCGTCACCGTCGTGCTGCCGGCTGAGCACGTCGAGCAGGGAGTACTCACGCATGCTCAGGTCGTGCTTGGCCTGCAGGGCGCGCTCGATGTGCGCCTCGATCCTTCCGTGCAACAAGGAGAGGGCGCACCAGCCCTGGGCAAGGGCGGTGAGTGCGGGGTCCGTCGCTGTCATTGGCGTTTCCTCCGTCCCGGAGCGGCTGAACCCAGGATAGAGCACAGATGAAATAGTCCGCGCTTGCATATAGCCCGCGTCTGCAACTATTGTGAACGCAGGCAAAGAGCTCCTGCAATCTTCTGGGAAGGGTACCTCCACATGCCTCTCGCGCTTCTGGCCCTCGCGATCGGGGCCTTCGGAATCGGAACGACCGAGTTCGTGATCATGGGCCTGCTGCCCCAGGTCGCGGGTGACTTCGGGGTCTCCATCCCCACCGCGGGACTGCTGGTCACCGGTTACGCGCTGGGTGTGGTGATCGGCGCCCCGCTGATGACCGTGCTCGGCACCAAGGTCCCCCGCAAGCGGATGCTGATGCTGCTGATGGGCCTGTTCATCGTCGGTAACCTGCTCTCCGCCGTCGCCCCCAGCTTCTCGGTGATGCTGATCGGCCGCGTGGTCGCCTCGCTCGCCCACGGTGCCTTCTTCGGTATCGGCTCGGTCGTCGCGGCCGAGTTGGTCGCCCCGGACAAGAAGGCCGGAGCCATCGCGATGATGTTCACCGGACTGACCGTCGCCAACGTCGTCGGCGTCCCGCTGGGCACCCTCGTCGGGCAGTCCATCGGCTGGCGCGTCACCTTCACCATCGTCGCGGGCCTCGGTGTGATCGGCCTGGCCGGTATCGCCAAGCTCGTGCCCGACCTGCCCAAGCCCGAGGGCGTACGGCTCCGGCATGAACTGGCCGCCTTCAAGAACACCCAGGTCCTGCTCGCCATGGCGATGACCGTCCTCGGCTTCGGCGGCGTCTTCGCGGCCATCACCTACATCGCACCGATGATGACCCACGTCGCCGGCTTCGCCGACGGCTCCGTCACCTGGCTGCTAGTCCTCTTCGGCCTCGGCATGGTCGGCGGCAACCTCGTCGGCGGCAGGTTCGCCGACCGTGCCCTGATGCCCATGCTGTACGTCTCGCTGAGCTCCCTGGCCGTCGTGCTCGCGCTCTTCACGGTCACCGCGCACAACAAGATCGCGGCAGCCGTCACCATCGCCCTCATCGGCGCCCTGGGCTTCGCCACCGTGCCGCCACTGCAGAAGCGGGTCCTCGACCAGGCACACGGCGCCCCGACGCTGGCCTCGGCCGTGAACATCGGCGCCTTCAACCTCGGCAACGCGCTGTCCGCCTGGCTCGGCGGCATCGTCATCGCGGCCGGCTTCGGTTACACCGCCCCGAACTGGGTCGGCGCCGTCCTCGCCGCGGCCGCCCTGGTCCTCGCGATCCTCTCGGCCGCCCTGGAGCGCCGCACCAGCGCTCGCGGCGCCGTCGTCGCGGCCGGTACGCCGAACGGGCAGCGGGCCGCCGTCCACCACTGACCCCGCCCGGCCGGAGCAGGGAGACGCGGGGCCAGGGCCGTCCCCGCGCATCCCCGCCGGCCTTGGCCACCCGACCACCAGCCGACCTCGGCTGTCCGACCACCATCAGAACAGCAACACCCGCAAGGAGAAACACTGATGAGCACCATCACCGCCGTAGCCCCGCTGACCATCCAGGACGCCGAAGCGCTCGTCGCCGAAGCCCGCCGCGCCGCGGAGGCCGCCGGGGTCACCGTGAGCATCACCGTGCTGGACGCGGGCGGCCATCTGCTCGCCTTCCGGCGGGACGACCGGGCCGTGCTGATCTCCGGGGAGACCAGCACCCGCAAGGCGTACACCGCGCTGCAGTTGAACGCGCCCACCGCCGACCTCGTCGACGCCGTCCAGCCCGGAGGCCTCTTCCACACCCTGCCCACCGCGCTCGACCGGCCGCTGCTGTTCATCGCGGGCGGTATCCCGGTCCACCGTGACGGCCGGCTGATCGGAGCGATCGGGGTCGGTGGCGGCGCGCCCGCGCAGGACCACGGCTTCGCCCAGGCCGCCGTAGAGGCGCTTGTCTGACGTCTGCAGGGGATGGAAACGCCGGTTCTCGACGAGGTAGGTCGGGAACCGGCGTTCTGTGTGTCCGGAGACCGTCAGACGGCTGCGACCGTCAGAGGGGCGAAGCGGCGTGTCCAGTCGCCGGGCAGTTCCGCGATGCCGTACGTCATCACGGAGTTGAAGGCGGAGGAGACGAGGCCGTGTTCCTTCGCCCAGGACAGCAGGTCTTCGTGGCGTACGTCGATGTCGGTGCGCAGGGGACGGTCGGTGCGGACGGCGAGGGAGGCGAGGAGGGCCTTCGCCGTCTCCGTGTCCTGTGCGATCAGTGGGCCGACGACCTGGGTGTCCATGTTGGGCCAGGCGGCCGCGTAGCCGATGATCCGGCCGTTCCCCTCCGCGACCCGCAACTGGTCGGAGAAGGCGGGCAGTCGGGTGATGAGGGGCGTGCGATCGGTACCGAACACCGCCTCGTCGAGGCGCAGGATGCCGGTGAGGTCTCCGGCCGTGGCCGCGCGGGTGGCGATCGGGGACTCAGGTCCGGCAGATGTGAAGTGGCCGCGCAGCGTCTCGGCCCGGCCGGTCGCCTTGAAGCCGAGTTCTTCGTAGAGCGGGCGGCCGTACGGGGTTGCGAACAGAGTCAGTGGTGTGGTGGCCATCTCTGACATGAGGTGGCGCATCAGGCGGCGTCCGACGCCCTGACGGGCGTACCGCTCGGCGACGAGGACCATGCCGATGGCAACCAGATCCGGGCGGTCCTGCGGGCCGTACTCCGTGGTGACGCATGCCGCTAGGAGTCCGCCCTCGGGGGCGTCGATGCCATAGCCCTTCCCGGCACTCAGGAGAAAGCCCCACTTGTGTTCCTCGCGTGGCCACCCCCGGTCCTCGGACAAGTCGGCGCAGGCGAGACGATCGCGGAGCGTCAGCCGGCGGATGGGCAGAGCGGCGAGGGAAGGAGTCGGCACGCAGGTCAGGCTGTCTGACGTGCGTTGTCGGCGTCCACCTGTTTCCGATGAGACGTACGTGCTTTTGGCCATGTCGTGATCAGCGGCACAACGCACCCACTGAAGCCGGATGTTTCACGTGAAACACCGGCGAACGGCCAGCATCCGGCAGCCTCGCGGAAGGTGTCACAGTTCCGCCCACTAACCTCGTGGTTCATGGCGAGACTTCATCTCTTCGACCTCGACGGCACTTTGCTGCACGGAACCAGCGCGCCCCTGGAGATCTCCCGTCAACTCGGCCTGGAATCCGAGACGGTGGAACTTGAGCAGGCGATCTCGACCGGGCTGATCGGACCGCCGGAGTATGCGACCCGGGTATACACGCTGTGGGCGGATCTCACCGAGGCGCATGTGGCGGCAGCCTTCGAAGAGGCCCCTTGGCTGGCGCGGATCCGTGAGGTCTGGGCCGAGATCAGGAGCGCCGGCGAATACTGCGCCGTCGTATCGCTCTCGCCTTCCTTCTTTGTGGAACGGCTCACGGGCTGGGGTGCCCACGCGGCACACGGATCGCTGTTTCCCGCCGTGCCGTTCACCGCGCCGTCCATGGACCTGGCCGGAGTCCTCAACTCCGCTGCCAAGGTGGTGATCGCGGATCGACTGTGTGAGGAATTCGGGGTGACGCGGGCGGACTGCGTCGCGTACGGCGACTCGATGTCGGACAAGGACCTGTTCGGTGTCGTGCCCCTCTCCGTCGCGGTCAACGCGGATCAGCATCTGTCGGGCCTTGCGACCCACTCCTATGAGGGGCGGGATCTGTGGGATGCCTACGAATTGGTGCGCGGCGCCCGGTAGTTGAGGGAATCGATGGTTCGCTCGTCCCTCTGTTCGCGGGGGAACGAGGCGACATTTGTGCGCGGAGCACGGCCCGGTAGGGTCGACTCCGGTTCCAGTCCGGCGCTGGGCTCCGCGTGAGAGTACTGCGGGCAATGTCACACTCTCGCCATACTTGTCCGTACGCAGTGGGAATGTGGGTTGGATATGGCTGTATCGGCAGCTTGACCGAACGGGGAGAAGTAAGCCGTCCGCGCGGAAGCAGGCAGCTTCCGGCTGAGGAAGCGCGCAGACCGACCGAAAGATGTTCGAGGCGAGGCACACCATGGACGCTCCGACCACCCCGTCGGCCGACAACGGCCCGTCGGGCGGAGGCGGCTGGTTCACTCCGCGCAAGCAGCCGGAGGTGCCTCCGGGCGAAGAGCGTCGGACGACGGCGGGACGGCGTCCGGCCGTGCTGCGTCCGGTCCGCAGGGGTGCGGCGGCGGGGAGCAAAGACCTTCCGCCCACGGCGAGTTCGGCCCCAACGACTCCGCCGGCCCCAATGGCTCCATCGGCTCCGCCGACTTCAGCGGCCCCGCCACCGGCCTCAGCGGTGCCACCCGCCCCGCTGGCTCCGAGGGGTGAGGGTGCCGCGTCCCATGCGGACGGCCACGCCGCTCAGCGGGACGTGGCGCCCGCACAGCAGCGAATACCGGCGGCCGTGACCGCCCCGCAGTCCTCGTCCCCTGCCCAGTTCTCAACTCCCGCCCAGCCCATGGCTCCCGCCCCCGTGTTGGCAGCACCCCCGCCTCCCGCACCACAGCCCGCCGCACCCGCTCAAGCCGCCGCCGAGCCTGCCCGGGCCGCCGCTGCCTCGGCACCCGCCCCGGTACGCGTGCCCGCCCAGCGTTCGTCCGGCCCCGCCACCGAGAAGGCCTCGCCGGACGCCGTACTCATCCGCCGGACGATGGCCGAAGTCGGCCCCGTGGCCAACAAGGTCACCTCGTACTTCTACGCGCTGCTCTTCGTGCGCCACCCCGATCTGCGGTCGCTGTTCCCGGCGGCGATGGACACCCAACGGGACCGGTTGCTCAAGGCGCTGCTGACCGCCGCCGAGCACATCGACAACACCGAGGTCCTCGTCGCGTATCTGCAGAACCTCGGCCGCGGGCACCGCAAGTACGGCACCCGGCCCGAGCACTACCCGGCCGTCGGTGAGTGCCTCATCGGTGCGCTGAACAAGTACGCCTCGGCCGTCTGGGACGCCGAGACGGAGGCGGCCTGGGTACGGGCGTACACGACGATCTCGCAGGTCATGATCGACGCGGCCGCCGCGGACGAACTGCGGGCCCCGGCCTGGTGGCACGCGGAGGTCGTCACCCATGACCTCAGGACCCGGGACATCGCCGTCGTCACCCTCCGCCCGGACCAGCCCTATCCCTTCCTCGCCGGGCAGTACACGAGCCTGGAGACACCCTGGTGGCCGCGGATCTGGCGGCACTACTCCTTCGCCTCGGCGCCCCGCTCGGACGGGCTGCTGACCTTCCATGTGAAAGCCGTCCCGGCGGGCTGGGTCTCGAACGCGCTGGTGCACCGTGCCCGACCCGGCGACGTCATCCGCCTCGGCCCGCCGACCGGCTCGATGACCGTGGACCACACCACCGACAGCGGACTGCTCTGCGTCGGCGGCGGCACCGGCATAGCGCCGATCAAGGCACTGGTCGAGGACGTCGCCGAACGCGGCGAGCGGCGACCGGTGGAGGTGTTCTACGGCGCCCGCACCGACCACGACCTCTATGACATCGACACGATGCTCCGGCTCCAGCAGTCGCATCCGTGGCTCACGGTCCGGCCGATCGTCGACCGGCAGGGAAACCTCCAACTCCCGGACGCCATACGCACGTACGGTCCGTGGAACGAGTACGACGCCTACGTCTCGGGCCCGCCCGGAATGATCCGCAGCGGTGTCCACGCCCTGCGGGACGCCGGCATCCCGACGGAGCGCATACGGCACGACTCGGTAGAGGAACTGGTGGCCGCCGGGGACTGACCCGGTGCCGGAGGTGTCAGCCCAGGTCGGGAGCGTGCATCGCGAGGACTCCTTCGATGTTGCCGTCCAGGTAGTGCCGCAGGGACAGGGGCACGAGGTGGACGGACGCGATGCCGACGCGGTTGAACGGCACTCTGACGATCTCGTACTCGCCGAGGGGCTCGTCCACTTCGGGGCCGTGGCGCAGCGCCGGGTCCATGGACTCCAGGTGGCAGACGAAGAAGTGCTGCACCTTCACGCCGGTCGAGGCCGCGTCCGCGCCGATGTGCTCGACGGTGTCCACGAAGCAGGGCACCACGTCGGTGATCTTGGCGCCGAGCTCCTCGTACACCTCCCGATGCAGGGCGTCGACGACGGTGGTGTCCTCGGGTTCGACCCCGCCACCGGGCGTGACCCAGTAGGGATCGACACCTGGCTTGGTGCGCTTGATCAGGATCAGGGCGTCGCCGTCGAGGAGAACGGCACGTGCGGTGCGCTTGACCACGGGTCGGACGGTCATGGGAGAAATGTGGCCCGGCTGGTTCCACGTGAAACATCGCAAGACGTCACCTTGACGGTTCGGAGCGTGATGTTTCACGTGGAACCAGCGGGTTCGCCGCGGAACCGCGACAAAGTGCCTGGTCAGCCCCAGTGAGCGGCGGCACGATGGAGCCACTCGTGGGCGCGGGCGACGTGCGGCATCGCGAGAGTGCCGGTGCGGACCACCAGGAAATACGTCCGCAGCGGCGGAACCGCGGGTTCGTAAAGCGGGACGACCTCGCCGCGTTTCAGCGCCAGGGCGCACAGATAGCGGGGCAGTACCGCGAGCCCGGCGCCCGCGATCGCGCAGGCGAGGACCGCGCGGAGGTCCGGCACGATCACGGTGCCCGGGGCGGCCGGGCGGGAGTCGAAGACGGAGGCCCAGTACCGGGAGACGAACGGCAGCGACTCGTGGACCTCGATCACGGGGAGGTCGTCAGGGACGGGCGGGTCCTTGGGGCCGAGTTTCGCGGAGCAGATCTGATCGGCCCGGTGCGGGGCGGCGACCAGGACGTGCTCCTCGTCGCAGAGGGTTGTCGCGGTGAGCAGAGCACCTCGCGGACGGGCCGTGCTGATGGCCAGATCATGATGTCCGGCGGCCAGTCCCTCCAGGGTCTCCTCGGCGTTCCCGAAGGACGCGCGCAGCGCGAAGCCCTGGCCGTCGTCGCCGGTCAGCTCTGTGAGCGCGGGCAGCGCCCGTTCGGCGGTGAACTCGGGGGGACCGGCGAGATGCAGGGTGCGCAGCGAGGCGTCGTTGTCGGGCCCGGTCTCGGCTATCTCCACGAGGGCGTCGAGATGGGGCGCGGCCTTGTGCGCGAGTTCGTCGCCCATGGTCGTGGGGGTGACTCCACGGGCCTGGCGCAGGAACAGGGGGCGGCCCAACTGCCGTTCCAGGGTGCGGATCTGGGACGTCACCGCCGGCTGGGAGAGGCCGAGCAGAGCCGCGGCGCGGGTGAAGGAGCCGGCCCGGTGCACGGTCACGAAGGTGCGCAGCAAGGCCAGATCCATGGCACGCACTCTCCTTTCCCCACCCTTCCTCCGGCCCTGGGCAGGGCCCAACTATAAATAAGTCGATAGGCCTCTGTCGCTACTGTGATTGGACACTGACACAGAGTCAACTAGCCTTGTGCGCGCGGTTCTTCGCGCGGAGAACCGAGGACGGTCCGAGCCACGAGGGGGGAGGCTCGGACCGTCCGCCGTGCGTAGCCGGACACCGGCCGACGGTACGTAGAGCGGTCACCGCGCCGACTCGTCCAGCGCACGCAGCACATCGGCCACCAGGTCCTCGGGGTCCTCGGCGCCGACCGAAAGGCGAACGAAGCCCTCCGGTACCGCGTCCCCGCCCCAGCGGCCCCGCCGTTCCGCGGTGGACCGCACCCCGCCGAAGCTCGTCGCGTCGTCCACGAGCCGCAGCGCGTCGAGGAAACGCTCGGCACGCGCGCGCGTGGGCAGCGTGAACGAAACCACACACCCGTAGCGCCTCATCTGCTGCGAGGCGATCTTGTACGAAGGGTCGTCGGGCAGCCCCGGATAGCGCAGCCCCGTCACGTCGGCCCGTTCGCGCAGGGCCTGGGCGAGGACCAGCGCGGTGGCGTTCTGTCGGTCGACGCGCAACTGGAGCGTGGCGATCGAGCGGTGCGCGAGCCAGGCCTCCATGGGCCCGGGGATCGCGCCGACGACCTTGCGCCAGCGCCGTACGGCGGCCATCGCAGCGGCGTCGGTCCCGGCGACGTAACCGAGGAGGACGTCCCCGTGCCCGGTGAGCTGCTTCGTACCGCTCGCCACGGCGAAGTCGGCGCCGAGCTCCAGCGGGCGCTGCCCCAGGGGCGAGGCGAGGGTGTTGTCGACGGCCACGAGGGCGCCACGCGCCTGTGCCGCCTTCGCGAGCCGTCGTACGTCGCACACGTCGAGCCCGGGGTTCGACGGCGTCTCCAGCCACAGCAGCTTGGCGCCGTCGAGGAGGTCGAGCTGGGCGTCCCCGCCGGTCGGCGCGGTGCGCACCTCGATGCCGTACGCCTCCAACTGCTCGCGCACCAGGGGCAGTACCTGATAGCCGTCGTCGGGCAGGACGACCGCGTCGCCCGCACGCAGCTGCGAGAAGAGCACCGACGAGATGGCGGCCATGCCGGAGGCGAACACGAGCGTCTCGACGCCGTCCTGCCCGGGCGCCTCCAGCTCGCCGATCGCGTGCTCCAGGTGGGTCCAGGTGGGGTTCTCGTCGCGGCCGTACTTGTACGGGCCCGTCGCCTCGCCCGGGAGATGGAAGTGCGCGGCGAACACCGGCCCGGGGAGCGTCGGTTCGTACTTGACCGGCTCGGGCAGACCGGCCCGCACCGCCCGCGTGCCGTCTCCTATGCCCTTGTCTGCAGCGGAATCACTCATACCGCTCGTCCCTCCACTTCGTTCCGCACCACGGCGAGCAGACCGTCGCTCGCCGCCTCCACCATCTCAAGACACTCCTCGAAGCCGTCCAGGCCCCCGTAGTACGGGTCCGGTACGTCGAGGTCGTCGGCGGCGTCGGGATCGTAGGAGCGGAGCAGGTGGACCTTCTGGGCGTCCTGCTCGGTGGGGGCGAGGCGGCGCAGGGTCTTGCGGTGGCCGGAGTCGAGGGCGATGACGAGGTCCAGGCGGGCGAACCAGGAGGCCTGGAAGCGGCGGGCTACGTGGTCGGTGCCGTAGCCGTGCTCCTCCAGGACGGCGACGGCGCGCGGGTCGGCGCCGTCGCCCTCGTGCCAGCCGTCCGTGCCCGCGCTGTCGACCTCGACCAGGCCGTCGAGCCCGGCCTCCGCCACCCGCGCGCGGAAGACCGATTCGGCCATCGGCGAACGGCAGATGTTGCCGGTGCAGACGAAGCTGACGCGGTACGTCATCGCGCGCTCAGTCCCCTTCGGGCAGGACGACGTTGAGCGCCCAGGAGACGACCGAGATGATGAGGCCGCCCAGGACGGCGGTCCAGAAGCCGTCGACATGGAAACTCAGGTCGAGCTTGTCGGCCAGCCATGAAGTGAGCATCAGCATCAGCGCGTTGACCACCAGGGTGATCAGGCCGAGGGTCAGGATGAACAGTGGGAAGGTCAGCAGCTTGACGATCGGCTTGACCAGGAAGTTCACCAGGCCGAAGACCAGGGCGACGAGGAGCAGCGTCCAGACCTTCTTGAAGGTGCTGTCACCGGTCAGGGTGATCTTGTCGAGCAGCCATACGGCGACCGCCAGGGCACCCGCGTTGGCGATCGTCTTGACTAGAAAATTCTTCATGTGTCTGATCGTGACAGAAGAGATCGACTCCGAGCGTGGACGAGGGCGATGAAGGCATTCCGGTTGGATGAACTGGAGGCGGAGCGCGCCGCCAACGACGGTGCGTACCTGCAGTTCCTGCGCGAGAAGAACATGTCGGTCGGCCTGTACGCGCTCGACTCCGGTGAGCACGACCGGCAGCAGCCGCACAACCAGGACGAGGTGTATTTCGTGGTGAGCGGCCGGGCCGCGATCACCGTCGGCATGGAGACCACCCAGGTGGCGCGCGGCAGCGTCGTGTATGTGCCGGCCGGGGTGGCCCACAAGTTCCACCACATCAGCGAGGACCTGCGGGTGCTGGTGGTGTTCTCGCCCCCGGAGGCCTGACTCTCCACCCGAAGCCTGACCCGCGTCTCAGGGTTCCCTAGGGGAACGGTCAGGGGAGGACAAGGGATGCGAGGCCCCCGTTTCGTCTTCGCCCGCCCTAGCATCGAGAGCAGGACATCAGAGATCCGGTACGGGAGTACCGGACACAGACCGGACCCGGTGCGAGCGACGGGCGGAGAGGTACAGGACGAGGACAATGCGAGAGATCTTCGCGGGACTGCCGTGGTGGGTGAAGTGGGTCGCGGTGCCGGTCATCGCCCTGGTCGTGTTCGGCGGGCTGATAGCGACCGTCGTGGGCTTTGTCATCGGACTGCTCTTCAAGGCACTGGTCTTCGTGGCCCTGGTGGGCGGACTGGTCTACGTCGTGCGGAAGTTCACGTCGAGTTCCTCCTCACGCAGCGACTGGTGATGTCCCGCGGGGGCGACCGGTGATCGGTAACAGGAATCACCGGTTCCCTCGGGTGGGGGAAGTTTCCCGGACAGGCCGTCTGCGGGCGGTGACGGGCGGTTAAAGTCCGGAATTCGACGCGGGGACGAACCCCGCGGGCGGCGCACCCCCTCCCCGTGTTCCCCGCACGGGCTGCCCCCTCGCGCTCCGGGAGTGACCCTTGGCCACGGTTGACACCGCACCCGTAGAACCACATGCACGCCCCACCCTGCCCGTCGCGCCCACATGGCCGCGTTCGGTGGCGGTCCCCGCACAACTGCGGCCGGTGGCGCAGCCAGGTCCGGTGGAACGGTCCGGTGCGGTGGCTCAGCCGGGTTCGGTGGAACGGTCGGGGCCGGTGCCACCGTTGCGCCCGGTGTCACAGCCAAGGCCGGTGGTACAGCAGCGCCCGGTGCCGACTCCGCCGCGGCAGCGTTCCGCGAGGGCCACCGACCAGCAGCCCTTCGCCGCAGCCTCTGACCGGCGGCGCTCCGCGACGGCCGACGGCCCGCAGCAGTCCGCCGCCACCCTCATCGGCTCCGTCCAGCGGGCGATGCGCCTGCTGGAGTCCGTCGCCGGGCACGAACACGGCGCCCCCGCCAAGCAGTTGGCCCGCGAGACCGGCCTCGCCCTTCCCACGGCGTACCACCTGCTGCGCACCCTCGTGCACGAGGGATATCTCCGGCGAGACAAGGGGCTGTTCTTCCTCGGGGAGGCGGCCGAGCGGCTGAGCAGCAGCGGGGCGCAGGAGAAACGTCGCAGCACGATCGTCGACGCGTTGGCGCAGTGGCGGGATTTGATCGGCGCACCGGTCTACTACGCGATGTACCGCGACGGCGAGATCGAGGTCCTGTGTGTCTCCGACACCTCCGGCAGTCCGGCGGTCGAGGAGTGGGCGGACTTCCGTGAGACGGGGCACGCGCACGCGATCGGGCAGTGTCTGCTGGCCCAGTTGGACGAGGACGTCCGCCGCGACCACCTCGACCGCTACCCTGTGCGGTCCCTCACCCCGTACACCGTGCGCGACGGTCATGCCCTGGTGCGGCGCCTGGACCGGATGCGGCGGACGGAGCTGGTGGTGGAGCGTCAGGAGTACGCGCTGGGGACGGTGTGCGCGGCGATTCCGATCACGCTCGGCGCAACGGCCGCCACGATGGCCCTGTCCCTGCCCGCGCATCAGGCCGACCGACTGCCGGGCGCGGCACGGCAGTTGCAGACCGAGGTCGGCAGGCTTCTGGGGTCGCTCGCGCTCTCTATCAGTATCTGAAAACTTACTCCTTGTGATCTAACGTGTACGTTAAGCAATATTCCTTCAGTGTCACGGGGATCATTCCCAGCCAAGCGACGGCAGTTGACGGGATAGGCGATGCGCGAGTCCGTACAGGCAGAGGTCATGATGAGCTTCCTCGTTTCCGAGGAGCTCTCCTTCCGTATCCCGGTCGAGCTGGGCTACGAGACGTGCGATCCGTACGCCGTGCGGCTGACCTTCCATTTGCCGGGGGACGCACCGGTGACCTGGACCTTCGGCCGGGAGCTGCTGATCGACGGGGTGGGCATGGCGTGCGGGGAGGGCGACGTGCGGATCGAGCCCGTCGACCCCGAGACGCTGGGCGAGGTGCTGATCCGGCTTCAGGTGGGCAGCGACCAGGCGCTGTTCCGCACCGGCGCGGCGCCGCTCGTGGCGTTCCTCGACCGCACCGACCGGCTGGTTCCGCTCGGTCAGGAGGGTGCCCTCGCGGACTTCGACACCCACCTCGACGAGGCGCTCGACCGCATCCTGGCGGAGGAGCAGAGCGCGGGGTGAGATGTTCTGCCGGCGGCGGGGTCGGGAGTTGGCGTAACGCTTCGCCACGGGCTCTGAAGCCGCACGGGCCGTGAAGCCACTGACAGCGCCGGGAGCCTTGAAGGGCCCTGTGGAGTTCTGAAGGTCCCGGTCGAGGTTGAAGTCCTGCCGGTCCGGGGATCCGCAGTAACGCTTCTGCGTGGCTCCCTGGGGCGGTTCTCGCCGCCCGCCGCAGTGCCTGCGGTGAATCAATCAGCGCCTGCGACGTCTCAGTGCTTGCGGCGCCGGCCCTTCCCGCCGCGCACCGGTGCGGGCTTGGCACTCGGCGTCTCCATGGCCGACGCGGCTGTCGCAGCCGAGCCCGATCCAGCCGCACCCGCCTCGCGCCCCGGTCGGTCCGCCGAGACCACCAGGGCCGCGAGGGCCGTGGTGACCGGTACCGAGGCGACCAGGCCGATGGAACCCACCAGCGTGCGCACGATCTCCTCGGCGACCAACTCGCTGTTGGCGACCGCGCCCACGCTGCTCTGTGCGATGGAGAAGAGCAGCAACAGGGGCAGGGCGGCGCCCGCGTAGGCGAGGACGAGCGTGTTGACGACGGAGGCGATGTGGTCGCGACCGATGCGGATGCCGGCGCGGTACAGCCCGCGCCAGCCCATCGCGGGGTTGGCCTCGTGCAGCTCCCAGACCGCCGATGTCTGGGTGACCGTCACATCGTCGAGCACGCCGAGCGAACCGATGATGACGCCGGCGAGCAGCAGACCGCTCATGTCGATCGACGGGTACAGCCCGTGGATCAGGCCCGTGTTGTCGTCCGTGTTGCCGGTCAGCGCGGCCCAGCCGATGAACACCGAGCCCAGGACGCCGATCAGCACCAGCGACATCAGGGTGCCGAGCACCGCCACCGATGTTCGGGCCGACAGCCCGTGGCACATGTACAGGGCGATGAGCATGATGGCGCTCGATCCGACCACCGCCACGATCAGCGGGTTCGAGCCGTGCAGGATCGCGGGCAGGATGAAGAAGTTCAGGATCATGAAGCTGATGGCCAGTGCGACCAGCGCCATGACACCGCGCAGTCGGCCCACCACCACGACGGCCAGCGCGAAGATACCGGCGAGCAGTGCCATCGGGAACTTACGGTTCACATCGGTGACGGAGTACTGCAGGTCCCTGGGCGCGGAGGGTTCGTACGCGACCACGACCTTCTCGCCCTGATGCAACTGCCGTGACTGGTCGGGCTGCACGATCTCCGTGAACGTACGGCCCTTGTCCTTGCCGGTGGAGACCGTGACCGTGGCCTTCTTGCAGGTGCCGGCCGCCTCCTGTGCCGCAGAGGAGCCCTCGGCGGTGGAGGTGTCGCCGGTCGAGCCCCCACCCGAGGCGTTCACCGAGGCGCAGCTCACGCTGATGACCTTGGTGACCGTCGCCTGCTGTGTCTGCCGGTCGAAACCGACCCCGGTGCGTTTGTGCGACGGGGCGCCGCCGGGCCAGAGCACCACCATGCCGACCACGACCGCCACTGTGAACGGGATCAGGATCGCCGCGATGACCTTCCGCAGATGCCGGGAGACGGGGGCCGCGGGGCCATGGCTGTGCGAGTGACCGTGTCCTCCACCGCCTGCCCCGGAACTGTGCCCGCCGTCGCCACCCGGGCCGTGTCCACCGTCCCCACCCGAGCCGTGGTCGTCGCCGGGCCCGTGGTCGTGGCCATGCGGCGGCCCGGTCGGCGGGTACGGGGGCTGCTGTGTGGTGGTCACCGCCCGATCATCGCAAGAACGCCGGAGGCCCACTGTTCACCGCGCCACTTATGACGCTAGCGTGGAGTCACCTTTGCACACGCGGGAGCTCGGAGCACCGGGCTGAGAGGGCGCTGACCTTCGTCTTTGCGCTGTTTCACGTGAAACGTCACCTGAATCGAGTGATGTTTCACATGAAACATCGACTGACGGAAGCCGCTGCGTCGACCGCCGAACCTGTTACCGGGTAATGCCGGCGTAGGGAGTAGGTCTCATGACCAACAAGGACGCACACACGTCTGCCTTCAGCCAGGACGAACAGCCCATTCCGGGCGAGGAGTTCGCGCGGACCGAGCAGCCCACGGCGGCCGGAGGACCGACGGAGGCCGAGCAGTCCATCGGCTGGCACAAGGGGTACGTTGCGGGCTCACGCCCCGATCTTCGGGTGCCGGTTCGTCAGGTGCACCTCACCAACGGGCAGTCGGTGACGCTGTACGACACCTCCGGCCCGTACACCGATCCGCTCGTCGACACCGACGTCCGCAGGGGCCTGGCGCCGCTGCGGGAGAACTGGATCATCGCCCGCGGCGACACCGAGGAGTACGCGGGCCGTCCCGTCCGTCCCGAGGACGACGGGATCAAGCACACATCACCGCGCGGTGGACTGCGCAACCTCGACGCGGTGTTCCCCGGGCGGCCGCGTCAGCCGCGGCGCGGGCGGGACGGCACGGCGGTCACGCAACTCGCCTACGCGCGACGGGGTGAGATCACGCCGGAGATGGAGTTCGTGGCCGTACGGGAGAAGGTTTCGCCCGAGGTGGTCCGGGAGGAGATCGCGGCCGGGCGGGCGGTGCTGCCGGCCAATGTGAACCATCCGGAGATCGAGCCGATGATCATCGGCAAGCGGTTCCTGGTGAAGGTCAACGCCAACATCGGCAATTCCGCGGTCACTTCCTCCATCGAGGAGGAGGTCGAGAAGATGACCTGGGCGACCCATTGGGGCGCCGACACGGTCATGGACCTGTCCACCGGCCGCAATATCCACACCACGCGTGAGTGGGTGCTGCGCAACTCCCCCGTCCCCATCGGCACGGTGCCGCTCTACCAGGCGCTCGAAAAGGTCGACGGCCGTGCCGAGGAGCTGACCTGGGAGATCTACAAGGACACGGTCGTCGAACAGGCCGAGCAGGGCGTGGACTACATGACCGTCCACGCGGGCGTGCGGCTGCCGTTCGTACCGCTCACGGCGAACCGCAAGACCGGCATCGTCTCGCGCGGCGGCTCGATCATGGCGGCCTGGTGCCTCGCGCACCACAAGGAATCGTTCCTCTACGAGAACTTCGAGGAGCTGTGCGAGATCCTCGCCGCCTACGACGTCACGTACTCGCTCGGCGACGGCCTGCGGCCGGGGTCGATCGCGGACGCCAACGACGAGGCGCAGTTCGCGGAGTTGCGGACGCTCGGGGAACTCAACACGATCGCGAAGCGTTTCAACGTACAGACCATGATCGAGGGCCCGGGACATGTCCCGATGCACAAGATCAAGGAGAACATCGACCTTCAGCAGGAGATCTGTGATGAAGCTCCGTTCTATACGCTCGGCCCGCTGACGACGGACGTCGCGCCCGCGTACGACCACATCACCTCCGGCATCGGTGCCGCGATGATCGCCTGGTGGGGCACGGCCATGCTCTGCTATGTCACTCCCAAGGAGCACTTGGGCCTGCCCAATCGTGACGACGTCAAGACCGGCGTCATCACCTACAAGATCGCCGCCCACGCAGCCGACCTCGCCAAGGGACACCCCGGTGCGCAGGAATGGGACGACGCGCTGTCCGACGCCCGCTTCGAGTTCCGCTGGGAGGACCAGTTCAACCTGGCCCTCGACCCGGACACGGCACGGGAGTTCCACGACGAGACGCTTCCGGCGGAGCCGGCCAAGACGGCGCACTTCTGCTCCATGTGCGGGCCGAAGTTCTGCTCGATGAAGATTAGCCAAAGCATCACAGCGCAGTTCGGCGGTACGGCGGCTGCGGGGGCGACGGCTGAGGAGGTCGCTGAGGGGATGCTGCAGAAATCGAAGGAGTTCGCGGCGAGCGGGAACCGGGTGTACTTGCCGATGGCCGACTGACGATGGGAGAGGGCGGTGCTCCACAGTGTGGCGCACCCGGAGCACCGCCTCCTGCTCACTGCCGTTGAGCGTTCTGCAGGCGCTTGACCTGCTTTGCGATCAGATCGGGTGGGAAGGCTGCCTGTTTGTCGATTTCTGTCGCGGTGAATAATGCGATGGCGCTGCCCACCTGGACCACCACGTGGTCATCGTGGCGGACACGGCCGTCGTCCATCGGAGACTCAAGTCTGTACCGCACGGCCTTGTCTCCGACACGAGGTGAACTCTCGACTGCCAGCGTCGATCGGTACTTGCCGGCATAGCTGGTCCCAGTGAAAGTTCTGCACGCTGTGAGTCCCTCGCCGAGTCGGTTGAAGGTGGCTTGTGCTTCCGCTCCCTTGTATGCGGCGAGGGTCGATCCGCCGGGGAGGACGTTGTCCTTCCAATTGAAGATCTGATCCACGACAGAGGACGCGCCCTCGGCGTTGGTGATGTCCAAGACCTGCTCGCATGCCGGGTCCGAGACCGGAGGGAACGTCGAGCGGCTGGTCTTTGACTTACGGTCGAGGACGGGGATCGCACCCTCGTACGCCTGGGGCACCTCTCCCTCCCGGAAGGTGAGGGTCTTGAGTTCGCTCACGCTCAGGGGACGCCCGGTCTTCGGGACGGAGGCGTTTGCCCGCGGAGTCCCGGCAGAGGCACTCGACTCCCGATCCGTCCCGCAGGCGCTCACACACAACGATCCTGCCAGCAGTGCCCCGAACATGATGACGCTCGGTGTTCTTGTCAGCTGTTTCGCCGTTGGCATGTACCCCCCAGAGGCGTGAAATGAGGGGCAGAGACTAGATGGAGAACTCCTCGTCCCACAAGCCACGATCTCGACGCTGACTTGTCCGGTTTGATCAAGTCCTCGATGAAGATCTCCCACGACATCCGGCGTGAGCACGGCGGGAGTCGGGAGGAGATCGAGGTCGGGATGGAGCAGAAGTCGAAGGAGTTCGCCGCGGCGGGCAACCGGGTGTACCTGCCGATCGCCGACTGACGGCGACCGGCCCGGCTCTCGGTCGGGTCTTGCTCAGCTCCCGCTCGGCTCTCGGTCAGTTCTTGGCGGGCTTCTCGCACAAGGCGTGGTCGACGAGGGTGCCTGTCGCGCGGTTGAGGGCGGTCAGGTCCGGGGATGCGGTGGTGGTCGTGATGGAGACCGTCACCGCGCGCCGGCCGTCCGCGCTCACCGCGGGGCGGGTGTTGACGCCAGGGCCGTCGCCCTCGTGCGTGTAGTAGAAACCGCCGCAGGTCAGCGGGATCTTGCGGAGGCCGAGGCCGTAGGTGCCCTCGGGCATCTCGGCCACGTCCTCCGGGTCGTCGGTGCGCTGGACCGTCTGCCGCATCTCGCGCCACTGCTCGGCGGGCAGCAACCGGCCGTCGGCCAGGGCGCGGAAGAAGGTGTTCAGGTCGGCGGTGGTGCTCACCACGCCGGAGTCCGCGGTGTGCTGGTAGCTGTGCTCGGTGACGTCGAGACGCTTGCCGTCGGCGATCGTCAGATACGCGTTCACATGGGGGTCGGGCAGGAACGGGTTGAGCCCGGGAATGGAGGTGTTCCGCAGGCCGAGCTTCGCGATGATCCGGTGCGCGACCAGGTCCTGCCAGCTCGCGCCGCCGGCCTTCTCGGCGATCATCCCGGCCAGCAGGTAGTTGGTGTTGGAGTACGCCCACCGGGCGGGCCCGCCCGGCCGGGGTACGAACACCGGCCGGTGCTTCATCGCCACCGCGACCAGGTCGGCCGTGGGGGTGGTGTCGTAGCGGTTCTCGTCGAAGTGGTTGATCAGCGCGTCCTGGATCTCCGGGTCGTCGATGTAGTCGTACAGGCCGCTGGTCTGGCGGAGGAGGTCGCGGACGGTGACGCGGCTGCCGTCGTTGCCGTTGCCGGCGACGACTCCGGGCAGCCAGTGTTCGACGGTGTCGTCGAGCGACAGGCGCTTCTCCGCGACGAGTTGGAGGACGACGGTCGCCACGAAGGTCTTCGTCGTACTGGCCACGCGGAAGTGCGCGTTCCAGGGGATCGGGGCCGTTGAGTCGGCCGTGCGGGTGCCGATGCGGGCCATGAGCGGGGCGCCGTTCGGGCCGTCGACCCTGGCCAGCACGTTCACGTCACCGCCGCCGGCCTTTCGTACGGCTGCGAGGTCGTGCTGGAGCGTGGCCTCGCTGTAGGTGTGCGTCGATGCGTTCTGTCCGCTGGTGGCGGCGGTCGCTGCCAGGGGTGAGGCCAGGGCGAGGAGCGCTGCTGTCAGCACGGTTGCGGCGGTCTTCTTCGACGACGGCATCTGCATGGTCGTATCCCCCGGTGTTCGGTTCCTGGTCGGTGACGATCACCAGCCAACCGGATCTGTCGGCGCGAGGGGATGGGACTGTCCTCCGGATGGGGGGTGCACCTGGCCCCCCTACGGCCTACGGGTTTGCCCCCGCCCGTAGATTCGTCCGTGGAGTGGAACCGCTCCGGGGGATGCTGGGTTGTGGGTTGTGGGTTGGGAGACTGGGGGATGGGGACCGTGATTCTTCTGCAGGTGACGGACGAGGCGCAGTCGCTGGCGTGGGACGGCGATGATCTGGTCGATGTCGTGGGTGGTCGGCGGTGGGGGCCCGATGGGGTGGAGCGCCAGGTCGCGGACGATCATGGGTATTCCTTCGACCGGAGCGTCAGCTCTCCGTCCGGCCGCTTCACCGTGGTCTACGACGAGCGGGGCACCGGGGCACTGTTGCTGGAGGGCGACCGGCCGGTCCGTGAGCTGGAGCGCAATGACGACTACGCCGAGGACTTCGACTATCCGGTCGCCCTCGGGGTGCTGCCGGACGGCCGTGAGGTACTGGTGCACTGCCCGGACCAGTACGACCTGCTTGAGATCGAGGACGCGGAAACGGGCGAACGGCTCACGGTCGGCGACCGTACGCAGAACGACGTCCTCCACTCGCGGCTGGCGGTGTCTCCGGGCGGGACTCATCTCTTGTCGGCGGGCTGGGTGTGGCATCCGTACGGGATCGTCGAAGTCTTCGACCTGGACCGGGCGTTGAGGGACCCCGCCGTGCTCGACGGCCGTGGCGTGCCGTCCTTCAACCCGGGCAACAGTTCCGAGGTGATCTCGGCCTGCTGGCTCGATGGTGACCGCGTGGCGGTGGCGACCGGGGAGGAGTTCGCCGACGAGGAGCAGAGCGCGGAGACCGACGACCTGGGCAAACGGCAGTTGGGCGTGTGGTCGCTCTCCGGGAAGCGGTGGGTGCATCGCAACAAGGTCGACTTCTGCATCGGCACGCTGATCCCACGGGGTGACACGCTCGTCTCGCTGTACGGGCATCCGCGGCTGATCGATGTCACGACGGGGGCGTCGATGGCGGAGTGGCCGGCTGTGGAGGTGCCGAGCAGGGAGGGGAGTTACGGGATCACCCACATCCCGACGCCCGTCGCGGCCCTGCACCCGGACGGCCGGCGGCTGGCTGTCGCGCAGGCCGAGAGCATCGCGGTCATCGATCTCTCCGAGAAGGCGTCCTGAGAGGAGTCCCGGCAGGGCCTACCGACGGGGTGTCCTGGGGGACTTGCCGTTCGAGGCGCCCAGCACTCGGCCGCCCCTGTGACCTGGTCACCCGGTGACCGGGCGTTCGGCTTGCGCTCCCCTGGCTGGGGGCGCAAGCCGAGGGGCTAGTCCGGCTGGTGCTCGGGCCCCCCGAAGTCCGGGCTGCTGAAGTCCGGGCTGGAGAAGCTCGGGCGGTGACCCGGCTCCGGGCCGTCGTCCGGGCTGGAGAAGCCCGGGCTGTCGTAGCCGAGGTTCGGCATGCGACTCGGGGCCGGGGGTGTCGTACGGCGGAGTGTCGCCGTGCTCGGCGCCGCGAGCGCCTCCTGGAGGAACGGCAGGATGCCGCGTTCCAGGAGGGCGTCGTGCCAGGCATCCCTGGCGCGGGCCACTTCGCCGCCCGACTCGCCGTAGGGGCCGGTGTCGAGCGAGGGCCTGTTGCGCAGGGCGGTGAGCAGCAGGCCGACGGCGGCGACGAGGATCGCCGCGGCCGTCATGGCGCCGAACACCCAGCCGGCGGTGAGCATGGTCTTGGCGAACGCCGGTTCGGGGCTGAGCATCTTGAGGATGTAGCCCACGAGCAGGAATATCGCCGCGGCCGTGCCGGCGAGGACGGGGGTGAGGACGGCGGCGACGGCGATGGCGCCCGCACCCTCGGCCGCCTCCCCCAGGGTGGTGGCGAGCCCCATCGCGCCCACGCCGCCCGGCTCCGCGGAGTCGGTCTCGTGGACGGCCGAGGGGGTGGACGACGCCGGCCGGCGCAGTTCCTCGCGGACCTTCACATAGTGCTGGTACTCGGTCGCCGCGGCCGCCGTGATGAGCGCGGTGGCGTTCAGCGCCATGGTGCGCAGCTGTTCGGGGTTGAGCCGCTTGCCGACAGCGGCCAGTTCCGGGCGGGTAGGGGCGGAGCGCAGCGCCTCGTCGAGGATCCGCTCGTACTCCTGGCGGTCCTCGCTGTGCAGGTGCTGCGGAACGCTGTTCATGTGCATCCCCCGATGCTCCGTAGGGCTTGGGGCTCGCATGCCAACGAGCCGTCGGGCAGAAACGGAGGGGAGCCTGCTACGGATAAGCCGATGGTAGAGCGGCGACGGCACACGGTGACAGGGGGTTTCCAGAAATTGGCCCCTGGCCAGCGCTGTCGTCCGCCGGTCCTCCGGAGGGGACGACTGCCCGATAAACGCTCAGATATCCAGGGGCAGTTGCTGGACCAGCAGTTTTCCGGCCATGGTCACGCCGCCGTCCATCGCGATGGCCAGTCCCTCGGCGTAGACGTGCGGTCCCTCGACCACGGGACCCGCGCTGTCCTCGCCGTCCTCGGACCCTACGTCGCCCAGGAGATAGGGAATCGGGCTGTGGCCGTGGACGATCCGGGTCCCGCCGTACATGTCGAGCAGGGAACGGACATGCTCGGCGCCGCCCTCGTCGCGGAAGGAGAAGCGCTTGGTGAGCTTGCGGAACACGTCCCAGACCTCGTCAGCGTCGTTGCGCGTGAGGGTCTCGCGGACGTTGTCGTTGACCGCCTCGATCGAGTCGCCGTAGTCGAGGTAGGCGGTGGTGTCGGAGTGGACGAGCAGGTGGCCGTCGACCTGCTCCATGGCGTCCAGGCGGGCCATCCACTGCAGGTGGACGTCCTGGAGGCGGTCCATGTCGGTCTTCTGGCCGCCGTTGAGCAGCCAGGCCGCCTGGAAGGTGGCGGTGCCCGCGCCGGAGTTGACGGGGGTGTCGCCGAACCGCTTCGCGCCGAGCAGGAGCAGCTCGTGGTTGCCCATGAGCGCCTTGCAGTAGCCGCCGGCCGCGGCGGCCTCGGCGGACAGTCGCATAACGAGGTCGATGACGCCGATGCCGTCGGGTCCGCGATCGGTGAAGTCGCCGAGGAACCAGAGCCGCGCGGCGCCCGCGCACCAGCTGCCGGCCGCGTCGATCAGGCCCTTCTCCCGCAGGGCGGCCACCAGTTCGTCCAGGTAGCCGTGTACGTCCCCTACGACGAACAGCGGACCGGGGCCCTCCGTCTGCTGCGGGACGGCCGCCGACGCCGGGTCCACCGCGACCTGAACCGTGTCACCCCGACGGATGACGGGCAGATCGCGCTGCGTGGGTGTGTAGCCCTGCGGATAGACCTCGTCGAAGGCCTCGTCAAAGGCCTCCTCGTCGGGTCGTACGGTCTCGCCTGGCTGCGCGCTGTCGGCGTACGGACCGGTCTCGTGGACGTACGCGGGTACCCGGAAGTCGCGCAACGTCGCCGTCCGCTCCGTCTCGGGTCCCTGACCGGCCCCCTGAGTCATCGACCCCTCCACCATCGCGCCGCAGCTGCACCGCGTCGGACTGCCTGGTCGCAGCGGCCCGCGGTGTCGTGGGCCCATCATAGGAATGCGGATCGCGCCATGTGATGACCCAGGGGTGCTGAATCGGACCAGGACTCCGGCCCACCGCGGCTTTCGCCCCGATTGGGCAGGGGTTCGGCTGGTGGCCTTCTGCTTGACGGGGGGTGGGCGGGGGTTGGTTCGCGCCGTTGGGCGGCTGGAAATCGTTGGTGGTTGTTCGTTGCGGTGGGGTGCGTGGGGGTGCGGGGGTCGGGGGTGGTGGGGGTCTGGCTGGTTGGGGGCGGGGGCGATCGCTTGGGCGGGGTGATGGGGCGTCGGGTCGGGGTGGGGTCGCCCGCGGGTGTGTGGGTGAGGGCGGGTCGGGGTGGGGTCGCCCGCAGGTGTGTGGGTGGGGTCGGGGTCGTGGCGGTACGGCGAGCCCGTCGCTTGTTGCGCCCCTCTGGTGTTGTCGCAGTTGAACGGGTTGGTGCCGGGTACGCGGCGGGCTGCGCCGTACCGCCACGACCCGCTCCCGGTTCGTCGGCGGCTGCGGGTGCGTGGGGCGAGTAGGGGCTCTGCGGGGTACTGGGCTTTGCGGGGCGCTTGTGTGGGGTTGGTGGGGCGGGGTTTGTTCGGGGCAGGCGGTGTGGGTTGCTTGGGTGGGGCTGGTGGGGGCCGGCTGATCCGGGGCGGCGGGGGCTGCCTGTCCGGCGTGGTTGGTGGTCGGTTGTTTGGCCGTGGTACCGGTTGCCTGACTCGGTGCCGATATCGGGTTGGTGCGGGTGCGGGTGCGGGTGCGGGTGCGGGGCGCGGGGCGCGGGGCGCGGGGCGCGGGGTTTGGGGTGCCTGTGCTTTGGCGGTGGTCGGTATGCGCACTGCCCGCCGCGCTGCCGGTCTCATCGCCGGACCGTCGGTCCAGGCACCGGTGTCGACCGCGCGCCCAGCGCTCTGACGGGCGCCCGTTCCGTTGCCGGTACCCACAGCGCCCTGCCCGCCAAGGTGCCGGTTCCGCAGTCCGCCCTGCCAGCTTCGGTACGACCGTCAGTCCCGCCCCGGTACTGACCGATTGCCCGGCGCCGGTACGGGCCCCGCCGCCAGCCCTGCCCGGGAGGGCGCATGCCTCACCGCCCGCCCTGTCGGCCCCGGCCCGGCGCCGGGTGGAGTCCCGGCGCCGTTCGGCCCGCCGCGGGCACTTGAGGGGGTCCTGCGGGCTGCGGGCCGAGGGGAGCCCCCGGTAGCGCTCCGGCCAGCCCCATGGCGCCTGACGGTACCGCTTCGGCCGCGCTCGGGGCACCCGGTGCGCGTACTCCGGGTCCTGCCTCGGCCGGACCGGGGCGGCGGGTGGGAGTCCCGACCCCGTTCCGCTTGCGACGGCGCCCGAGGCGGGTCTCGACGCCGGGCGCCCGACGCGGAACTGGACGGGCGCGTGGGCACCGAACTTCACGGGCACCCGGAGCAAGTCCGGTCTCGCTTCCGCCCGTCTACGGGCACCGCTACTACGCCCACTCGTCCACAGCGACCGGAGCAACTCAGCCCCCGTCCGCGCCCGTCCACGGACCCCGGAGCGCACCCGGCCCCGCTTCCGCCTGCTCGACCACGCCACCCTGGGGAAGCCCAGGCACCGCCCCGACCGCCACCAACCCCCGAGCCCGCCCGGTACCCCGTCATCCCGTCACCGTGCCCGAAGCGAACCCGGCGGCCCCCGCTTCCGTCCGACCACGGCTCCCGACGCAACCCAGGACACCCTCACCCCGTCACCGTCGCCCGGCCCGAGCCCACACCCACCTGGACGGCACCGACCCCACCCTCACCCTGCCCCCGACGGAACTCCGGGCCCCCGAATCCCGCACCCACCGGAACAGCACCGACACCGACACCGGCGCCAGCACAGCCCCTGCCCCCGGGGTAACCCCGGCCCCCCTACTTCCCCTCAGGCGACCGAGGCGGACTCACCGTCGTCCTCGGCGGGCGTCGCTGGGACGACGTCCGCACGATCAGTTCCGTCGGTATCACCTGCTCGATCGGCAGGTCGGACTCGACCCCCTCGATCGCGTCGATGAGGAGCTGCACCACCGCCGTACCGATCCGCCGCGGCTTCAGCGACAGCGTGGTGACCGGCGGCTCGGTGTTCGCGTACACCGTGGACTCGCTGCAGCACACGAGCAGCAGATCCTCCGGCACCCGCATGCCGTAGCGACGGGCCGCCGCCAGCAGATCCGTGCCGTTGGGGTCGAACAGGCCGTAGACCGCGTCGGGCCGGTCGGGTCGGGCGAGCAACCGGTCGGCGGCGACGGCCCCCGCGCACGGATCGTGCGCCGGATAGGACTCGTACACCGGATCCTGGCCCACCCGCTCGCACCAACGCAGGTATGCCGTCGTCGAGAGGTGCGTGTACGTGTCCGTGCTCGTGCCCGTGAGCAGGCCGATCCGGCGGGCGCCGGCATCGGCCAGGTGGTCCAGGATGCCCAGGACCGCGGCCTCGTGATCGTTGTCGACCCAGGCGGTCACCGGGAGCGAGCCGGCCGGGCGGCCGTCGGAGACGACCGGTAAACCCTGCCGGACGAGCTCGCTGACCACCGGGTCCTGGTCGGACGGGTCGATGACGACCGTGCCGTCCAGGGCGACGTTCGACCACACGTCGTGGCGCGAGGTCGCGGGGAGGATCACGAGGGCGTAGCCGCGGGCTAGCGCGGCCGAGGTGGCGGCCCGCGCCATCTCGGCGAAGTACGCGAACTCGGTGAAGGTGAAAGGTTCATCCCCGTACGTCGTCACGGTCAGGCCGATGAGGCCGGACTTGCCGGTACGGAGTGTGCGAGCCGCCGCTGAGGGCCGATAGCCCAGCCGGTCGGCGACTTCGCGGACATGGCGTCGGGTGGCGTCCGGGAGCCGGCCCTTGCCGTTGAGGGCGTCGGAGACGGTCGTGATGGAGACTCCGGCCGCGGCGGCCACGTCTCTGATTCCCGCCCGGCCCGGCCGGCTTCCTCGACGAGAGGTTTCCGCGCGGCTCACCTGGTGCTTCCCTGCTGCTGTCATGGCGAGCCGATAGTAGGGCTCATGCGGTGGGGTAGTGCGGACGCATATGCACGCGTTGACAGGCACGTTTCTGCAAGGTCAAAAGGCGTCAACTACCTTAGAAACAAAGTCAGTTAAACGATGCGATGGCATTACGTGACTTGTCGGCGCGCATGGGCCTGCCAAGCCCCCCATGTTTCGAAGAGGTCTCAACTCACCTGCACGAGGGATGCGCGCCACGGCGCGAGCTACCGGCGCATAGATATATGTACAGCGCGCCCCCGGTTCGTACGCCTTCGTACGGTGTTGCCCCTGATGCGGATGTGACACGTGGGGCGATCCGGACGGACTCCTGACGGGCACCCGGCGACTGTTCACGCAGACACCCGGCGACTGCTCGCGCGGATCCGCGAGGTCGCTCACACGGACGCCGATGGTTCCTCACCCGTACGCCGATGACGCGTTCCCCGTACGCCGGTGACCGCTCACCCGCGCCGGACCTGTTCGCCCCGGCGGCGAATCCTCATAAGGTGAGCAGTATTGATAGCCGGTGGTGCCGGTGGTGGTCACAAGGAGGACTGCGGTGAGCGAGACGAGCCCGAAGCTGCGCGCCGAGCTGGAGGGTATCCCCACCTACAAGCCGGGCAAGCCTGCCTCGGCGGACGGTCCGGTGGCCTACAAGCTGTCCTCCAACGAGAACCCGTACCCCCCGCTGCCCGGCGTGATGGAGAGCGTCACCGCGGCGGCCCTGAACTTCAACCGGTACCCCGACATGGCGTGCACCGGCCTGATGAACGAGCTGGCGGAACGGTTCGGCGTCCCCGTCTCCCACCTGGCCACCGGCACCGGCTCGGTCGGCGTCGCCCAGCAGCTGATCCAGGCGACCGCCGGGCCCGGCGACGAGGTCATGTACGCCTGGCGCTCCTTCGAGGCGTACCCGATCATCACGCGGGTCAGCGGCGCCACGGCCGTGCAGGTGCCGCTGACCCCGGGCGACGTGCACGACCTGGACGCGATGGCCGACGCCGTCACCGAGCGCACCCGGCTGATCTTCGTCTGCAACCCCAACAACCCGACGGGCACGGTCGTACGGCGGGCCGAGCTGGAGCGCTTCCTGGACCGGGTGCCCGGCGACGTGCTGGTCGTACTGGACGAGGCCTACCGCGAGTTCATCCGCGACATGAATGTGCCGGACGGCGTCCAGCTCTACCGCGACCGGCCGAACGTCTGCGTCCTGCGGACCTTCTCCAAGGCCTACGGCCTCGCCGGGCTGCGGGTCGGTTTCGCGATCGCCCACGAGCCGGTGGCGGCGGCGCTGCGCAAGACGGCCGTGCCCTTCGGCGTGAGCCAGCTCGCGCAGGACGCGGCGGTCGCCTCGCTGCGCGCCGAGGACGAACTGCTCGGCCGCGTCGGCTCGTTGGTCGGCGAGCGCACCCGGGTGGCCGGCACGCTGCGCGCCCAGGGCTGGACGGTCCCGGAGACCCAGGCCAACTTCGTGTGGCTACGGCTGGGGGAGCGCACGCTCGACTTCGCGGCGGCCTGCGACCAGGCGGGCGTGGTGGTGCGGCCGTTCGCGGGCGAGGGCGTGCGGATCACGATCGGGGAGACCGAGGGCAACGACATCTTCCTGAAGGTGGCGGAGGGGTTCCGCAAGGAGCTCTAGCCGTCGCCGCGGAGCCGCTCCGGCATTCGCCGGCGGTGTGGTTCGTCACGCCTGCCGAAGTGAGGGTTCGTAACGAGTGACGTCAGGGGGGTTGCCTCAAGGGGACCCCCCTCCGTAATGGGCCTCCGAGTGGGACCCCCCTTCCTCTGTCGAAAATCCGTACGTCATAATAGCTTGTGAATGTGAACGCGTTCACAAGCGTGTCCCGGTTCGTCCCATGATGTGTGCGACAAAAGGGGCAAACTGCCGCTGTACCACGGCGACGTAAGGAGACTGACGACGTGGAATTGGCTCTGGCGCCGGAGACACTGGCGCGATGGCAGTTCGGCATCACCACCGTCTACCACTTCCTGTTCGTCCCCCTGACGATCTCGCTCGCCGCTCTCACGGCCGGGCTGCAGACCGCGTGGGTGCGTACGGAGAAGGAGAAGTACCTCAGGGCCACCAAGTTCTGGGGCAAGCTCTTCCTGATCAACATCGCCATGGGTGTCGTCACGGGCATCGTGCAGGAGTTCCAGTTCGGCATGAACTGGTCCGCCTACTCGCGGTTCGTCGGTGACATCTTCGGGGCCCCGCTCGCCTTCGAGGCGCTGATCGCGTTCTTCTTCGAGTCCACCTTCATCGGGCTGTGGATCTTCGGCTGGGACAAGCTGCCCAAACGGATCCACCTGGCCTGCATCTGGATGGTCTCGATCGGCACGATCCTGTCGGCGTACTTCATCCTCGCGGCCAACTCGTGGATGCAGCACCCCGTCGGCTACCGGATCAACAAGGCGAAGGGCCGTGCCGAACTCACCGACTTCTGGCACGTGCTGACCCAGAACACCGCACTCGCGCAGGCCTTCCACACGCTCTCCGCGTCGTTCCTGACCGGTGGCGCGTTCATGGTCGGCATCGCTGCCTTCCACCTGTTCCGCAAGAAGCACATCGCGGTGATGAAGAGCTCGCTGCGGCTGGGCCTGATCACCGTCGCCATCGCCGGTCTGCTCACCGCCGTCAGCGGCGACACCCTCGGCAAGGTCATGTTCAAGCAGCAGCCGATGAAGATGGCGTCCGCCGAGGCGCTGTGGGACGGCCAGGACTCCGCGCCGTTCTCGATCTTCGCCTACGGCGACGTCAGCAAGGGTCACAACAGCGTCGAGCTGTCGATCCCCGGGATACTGTCCTTCCTCGCCGACGACGACTTCAGCTCGTACGTCCCCGGCATCAACGACACCAACAAGGCCGAGCAGGCCAAGTACGGTCCCGGTGACTACCGGCCCATCATCCCCGTCACCTTCTGGGCGTTCCGCTGGATGATCGGCTTCGGCATGGCGTCCTTCGCCATCGGCCTGGCCGGACTCTGGCTGACCCGTAAGAAGTTCATGCTGCCCCAGCATCTGCGGGTCGCCGAGGACGAAGTGCCGAACGTCGTCCTCTTCAAGAAGAAGGCCCTCGGCCCGAAACTCACCAAGCTCTACTGGCTCGTGTCGATCTGGACCCTCGGCTTCCCTCTCATCGCCAACTCCTGGGGCTGGATCTTCACCGAGATGGGCCGCCAACCCTGGGTCGTCTACGGCCTCTTCCAGACCCGTGACGCGGTCTCCCCCAGCGTCTCCCAGGGCGAGGTCCTCACCTCGATGATCGTCTTTACCTCGCTCTACGCCGTCCTCGCCGTCATCGAGGTCAAGCTGCTCGCGAAGTACGTCAAGGCCGGCCCGCCCGAACTCACCGAGGCCGACCTCAACCCGCCCACGAAGATCGGCGGCGACTCCCAGGACGCCGACAAGCCGATGGCCTTCTCGTACTAGGCCGAGGGAGCTGCAACAGTCATGGAACTGCACGACGTCTGGTTCGTCCTCATCGCCGTCCTGTGGACCGGCTACTTCTTCCTGGAGGGCTTCGACTTCGGGGTCGGCATCCTCACCAAGCTGCTCGCCCGCGACCGCACCGAGAAGCGGGTCCTGATCAACACGATCGGCCCGGTCTGGGACGGCAACGAGGTCTGGCTGCTCACCGCCGGCGGCGCGACCTTCGCCGCCTTCCCCGAGTGGTACGCCACCCTCTTCTCCGGCTTCTACCTCGCCCTGCTGATCATCCTGGTCTGTCTGATCGTCCGGGGCGTCGCCTTCGAGTACCGCGCGAAGCGGCCCGAGGAGAACTGGCAGCGCAACTGGGAGACGGCGATCTTCTGGACCTCGCTGCTCCCCGCGTTCCTGTGGGGCGTGGCTTTCGGCAACATCGTGCACGGCGTGAAGATCGACAAGAACTTCGAGTACGTCGGCACCTTCTGGGACCTGCTCAACCCGTACGCCATCCTCGGCGGCCTGGTCACGCTGACGCTCTTCACCTTCCACGGCGCGGTGTTCACGGCACTCAAGACCGTCGGGGACATCCGGGTGCGGGCGCGGAAGCTGGCCCTCCAAGTCGGCCTAGTCACCGCCCTGTTGGCGCTGGCCTTCCTCATCTGGACTCAGGTCGACAGTGGTGACGGCAAGAGTCTGGTCGCGCTGGTCGTGGCCGTCGTCGCGCTGGTCGCGGCGCTGGGGGCGATCCAACTCGGGCGTGAGGGCTGGTCGTTCGCGTTCTCCGGCCTCACCATCGTGGTCGCCGTCGCGATGCTCTTCCTGTCGCTCTTCCCGAACGTCATGCCGTCCTCGCTCAACCCGGACTGGAACCTCACGGTCACCAACGCCTCGTCGAGCCCGTACACCCTGAAGATCATGACCTGGTGCGCGGGGATCGCCACGCCGATCGTGCTGCTCTACCAGAGCTGGACGTACTGGGTGTTCCGCAAGCGGATCGGCACGCAGCACATCGCCGAAGCCGCGCACTGACTCTGCGCTCCTAGTTCGAGCATTGAGTCCGACTTGGGGCATGTTTCACGTGAAACATGCCCCGTTGGGACCCACTGAGAAGCCGGGACCTCCCGAGAAGAGGGTGTGTTTCACGTGAAACCAATCGACCCGCGACTGCTCCGGTACGCCCGCGCCACTCGCCTCTTCCTGATGGCGGTCGTCGGCCTGGGTGCCGTCGGGGCGCTGTTGGTCATCGCGCAGGCGATGCTCATCGCCGAGGTCGTGGTCGGTGCCTTCCAGCACCGGATGTCCGTCGGTGAACTCGGCACTCCCCTGCTGTTGTTGGCGTCGGTCGCCGTCGGCCGCGCCCTCGTCTCCTGGCTCACCGAACTCGCCGCCCACCGCGCCAGCGCCGCCGTGAAGTCGGAGCTACGGCGACGGCTGCTGGAGCGGTCCGTGGACCTGGGCCCGGGCTGGCTGAGCGGGCAGCGGACCGGTTCGCTGGTCGCCCTCGCCACCCGAGGTGTCGACGCCCTCGACGACTACTTCTCTCGCTACCTCCCGCAGTTGGGCCTCGCGATCGTCGTTCCGGTGGCGGTGCTGGCGCGGATCGTCACCGAAGACTGGGTGTCGGCGGCGATCATCGTCGGCACGCTGCCGCTCATCCCGCTCTTCATGGTGATGATCGGCTGGGCCACCCAGTCCCGGATGGACCGCCAGTGGCAGTTGCTGTCGCGGCTCTCCGGGCACTTCCTGGACGTGGTCGCGGGGCTGCCGACCCTGAAGGTGTTCGGCCGGGCCAAGGCGCAGGCCGACTCGATCCGGCGCATCACCGGCGAGTACCGGCAGGCGACCATGCGGACCCTGCGGATCGCCTTCGTCTCCTCCTTCGCCCTGGAACTCCTCGCCACGCTCTCCGTGGCCCTCGTCGCCGTGACCATCGGCATGCGCCTCGTCCACGGCGACATGGACCTCTACATCGGTCTCGTCGTCCTCGTCCTGGCACCCGAGGCGTACCTGCCGCTGCGTCAGGTGGGCGCGCAGTACCACGCGGCGGCGGAGGGCCTCGCCGCAGCCGAGGAGATCTTCTCGGTACTGGAGACACCGGTACCGGCCTCAGGCACCACCGAAGTGCCGTCGGACGCCCTGGCCTTCGAGGACGTGACGGTCCGGTACCCCGGGCGGTCCGCCGACGCCGTATCGGAGACGTCCTTCACCGTGGACCCCGGAGAGACGGTCGCCCTCGTCGGCCCGAGCGGCTCGGGCAAGTCCACTTTGCTGAACGCCCTGTTGGGGTTCGTACGGCCCACCGAGGGCCGGGTGCGCGTCGGGGGAGTCGATCTCACCGACGTCGACCTGGAACGGTGGCGGGCGCGGATCGCCTGGGTGCCGCAACGGCCGCAGCTGTACGCCGGGACGATCGCCGAGAACGTACGGCTGGCCCGCCCCGACGCCGACGACACCGCCGTACGGCGGGCGTTGGCCGATGCCGGCGCCCTGGACTTCGTGGACGCGCTGCCCGAGGGCATCAGGAGCGCGCTCGGCGAGGACGGGGCCGGGCTGTCCGCCGGGCAGCGGCAACGGCTCGCCCTCGCCCGGGCCTTCCTCGCCGACCGGCCCGTCCTGCTCCTCGACGAACCCACGGCCGCGCTGGACGGAGCGACCGAGGCCGAAGTGGTCGAGGCGGTACGGCGGCTGGCGGTGGGGCGGACGGTCCTGCTCGTGGTGCACCGACCGGCCCTGCTGGCGGTCGCGGACCGGGTGGTGCGGGTGACGGAGGGCGTGGCCGCGATCCACGGGCAGGCCGCGCCGACACTCGCCGATACGAACCCGGTCTCGTCGGAGGCGTCGGTGGGTTCCGTAGCTCCCGACGAGCCCGAGACACGGCTCGCGGCCCACACGGGTGGCGTCCTCGCCCGGGTCCGTGCCATGTCCGGTGCCCGGCGTGGGCGTCTCGCCCTGGCGCTGCTGCTCGGAAGTCTCGCGCTGGGCAGTGCCGTCGGGCTCATGGGCACCTCGGGATGGCTGATCTCGCGGGCCTCGCAGCAGCCGCCCGTGCTGTACCTGATGGTGGCCGTGACCGCGACCCGGACCTTCGGGATCGGGCGGGCCGTGTTCCGGTACGCGGAGCGGCTCGTGTCGCACGACGCGGTGCTGCGGATGCTGGCCGACACCCGGGTCGCCGTCTACCGGCGCCTTGAACGGCTGGCGCCCGCCGGGCTGCGCGACACCCGGCGCGGCGATCTGCTGTCCCGGCTCGTCGCCGACGTGGACGCGCTCCAGGACTACTGGCTGCGCTGGCTGCTGCCCGCCGGGGTCGCGGTCACCGTATCCGCCACGACGGTCGGCTTCACGGCCTGGCTGCTCCCCGAGGCCGGTGCCGCCCTCGCGGTCGGCCTCCTCGCGGCCGGCGTCGGCGTCCCCCTCGTGACCGGTGCCGTGGCCCGCCGTGCCGAACGGCGACTGGCCCCCGCCCGCGGAGTGCTCGCCACCCGCGTGACCGAACTGCTCACCGGCACCGCGGAGTTGACGGTCGCCGGCGCGCTGCCCGCCCGCACCGCCGAGGCCAAGCGGGCCGACGGCACCCTCACCCGGATCGCCTCCCGCGCCGCCACCGCCACCGCGCTCGGCGACGGCCTCACCGCGCTGATCTCCGGCCTGACCGTCGCCGCCACCGCACTCGTGGCCGCCCAGGCCGTCGCCGCCGGACGACTCAGCGGTGTCCTCACGGCCGTCGTCGTTCTCACCCCGCTCGCCGCCTTCGAGGCCGTCCTCGGACTGCCCCTCGCCGTGCAGTACCGGCAGCGGGTCCGCAAGAGCGCCGAGCGCGTCTACGAGGTGCTGGACGCCCCCGAGCCCGTATGGGAACCGGAGCGGCCCCGCCAGGCACCCGCGACACCCTTCCCGCTCGTCGTACAGGGACTGGCCGCCCGGCACACCGGGCAGGACCGGGACGCGCTCGCCGGGCTCGACCTGACGCTGGAGAAGGGCCGCCGGGTCGCCGTCGTCGGCACCTCCGGGTCCGGCAAGACGACGCTGGCGCAGGTGCTGCTGCGCTTCCTGGACGCGGACGCGGGTTCGTACACGCTGGCCGGCGTGGACGCGTACGCCCTGGACGGCGACGACGTACGACGGCTCGTCGGGCTGTGTGCGCAGGACGCGCACCTCTTCGACAGCTCGGTGCGCGAGAACCTGCTCCTCGCGAAGAAGGAAGCGACCGAGGACGAACTACGGGCCGCGCTGGAGCGTGCCCGGCTGCTCGACTGGGCCGACGGGCTGCCCGACGGCCTCGACACCCTCGTCGGTGAGCACGGGGCCCGGCTCTCCGGCGGACAGCGGCAGCGGCTCGCGCTCGCTCGCGCGCTGCTCGCCGACTTCCCGGTGCTCGTGCTCGACGAGCCCGCCGAACACCTGGACCTGGCGACCGCCGACGCGCTCACCGCCGATCTCCTGGCCGCCACGGAAGGCCGTACGACACTGCTCATCACGCACCGGCTCGCGGGCCTGGAGGACGTGGACGAGGTGATCGTGCTGGACGAGGGACGGGTCGTGCAGCGGGGACCGTACGCCGGACTGGCCTCGGTGGAGGGGCCGTTGCGGGGGATGGCGGAGCGGGAGGCGGCGTCGGAGCTGTTGGTGGCGGCTGGTTAGGGGTCCAGTGGTCGAACCGCTCGACTTTCCGGGATAAAGAGTACTAATTAGGCTCGGGGTATGTCAGCCGCCCCGCGTCCTGATCCCCCGCCGCCGCCCTCCCCGGGACTCTCGGCCGAACTGGCCGTGCGCGTGCCGCAGTTGCTGGAGGCGATGCGTTCCGTGGGGAGCGGGCTCGAACTGCACTCCACGCTGGAGCGGATCTGCGAGGCGGCGGCCACGCTGACGGACGCCCGGTACGCGGGGATCGGCGTCGTCGACGAGGACGGCGACGCGCTCGCCGACTTCGTCTTCCACGGGGTCGACGCGGGGACCGCGCGGCGCATCGGGCGGTTCCCCGACGGGCACAAGGGGTTGCTCGGCGCGCTCGTCCGGGAGTCGGCGCCGGTGCGGTTGGTGGATGTGACCGAGGACCCGCGGTCCTGGGGATTCCCCGACCACCACCCACGGATGCGCGGCTTTCTCGGCGTTCCCATCCGCGTCTCGGGAGAGGTCTTCGGCACCCTCTATCTGGGCGAGAAGCGCGGCGGGGACCTCTTCAACGACTACGACGTCAACATGGTCCGGGTGCTGGCGACCGAGGCCGGTATCGCGATCGGCAACGCCCGGTTGTACGAGGCCGCCAAGCAGCGCGAGCGGTGGATCGACGGGTCGGTGGCCGTCACGACCGCGCTGCTGTCCGGCGGGGACGCCGAGGACGCGTTGCAGGTCGTCGCGGAACGCGCCCGTCGGCTGTCCGGTTCGGCGGCCGGGATCGTGCTGCTGCCCGCGGCCGAGGGCGGCATGGAGATCGTCGCCGTGTCCTCGGAGCAGCCGTCGGACCAGCTAGGCAGGGTCGTCGCGCCGGACAGCGAGGTCATCGCGCAACTCCTCGACGGACGGCCGGTGTTCGTGGCGGACGCGGCCACCGATCCCCGGATGCTCAGCGCCCTCGCGCGTGAGTACGGGCCGATCATGGCGCTGCCCCTGCAGAGCGGCGGGCGCGTCCTGGGGGCCCTGGTCACGCCGCGCGCGCAGGGCGAGCGGCCGTTCACGGAGACTGAGCGCACCCTCGCGATCCAGTTCGCCTCGCAGGCCGCGCTCGCGCTGATGATGGCCGAGACGCAGCGCGACCGGGAGCGGCTCGCGGTGTACGAGGACCGCGACCGGATCGCCCGTGACCTGCACGACCTGGTCATCCAACGGCTGTTCGCCACCGGGATGATGCTGGAGAGCGCCCAGCGCGGGTCGCTCGTCCCCGAGGTGCGGCACGGCGTGGCCAACGCCGTCGACGAACTCGACGTCACCATCCAGGAGATCCGCACCGCGATCTTCGCGCTCCAGCAGGGCCCCGCCGAGGCGCCCTCCGGGCTGCGTACGCGGGTGCTGCGGGAGATCAACATGGCGGCCGTGCCGCTCGGTTTCAAGCCCGGGCACCGTTTCGTCGGCGCGGTCGACACGACGGTCGGCGACCTCACCGGCAAGAACCTCATCGCCGCCCTGCGCGAGGCCCTCTCCAACGCGTTCCGGCACGCGGAGGCGGCGCGCATCGAGGTCGTCGTCGACGCGACCGCGACCCTGCCGGACGGTCGGCCCGGCGTACGGCTCACCGTCGCGGACGACGGCGTCGGCATCCCGGCGGGCGGGCGCCGCAGCGGCCTGCAGAACCTCAAGCGGCGGGCCGAATCCCTGGGCGGCGACAGCTGGTACGGGCCGGGCATCGGCGAGGACGGCGGCGGCACGACGGTGGTGTGGCAGGCGCCCCACTGAGCCCCGGACGGGACTGTGTCCGGTGCGGCTTCCGCTGGACTCCGGCGGGATCCTGTCGGGTTCGGCTTCCGTTGGGCTCCGGTCGGGATGTCGGGTTCGGCTTCTGCTGGGCTCTGGCGGGACTCTGTCTGGTTCGGCTTCTGCTGAGCCCTGTCGGACACCCGTCCGGTATGGCTTCCGCTGAGCCCGGTCAGACACCCGCCCGCCATGGTTCCCGCTGAGCCGTTCGCAGCAACGCGTCCCCCATGCGTACGACTTGAACAGGGCCCTCGTCGGTCGCGCGGGTCACGATCGCTGACATGCGCTCATCTCGCCGTCATCCGCTGCTCGTTCCGGTGCTGCTGTGCGCGCTCGCCGTGCTGGCGGCCCGCCCCGGCGACGACGACACCCACACCGCCGCCGGTGCCGGCGCGGAGGTGGCGCGGCTGTACCTGGACGCGGCCGTCGCGGCGCAGCGGTACGAGGCGGGGCGGCAGGCGGCCGACGCGCAACGGGTCCGCGCCCAGCGGGTCGAGGGTCAACTGGAGCGCGAACGGCGGGAGATCGCCCGGCTGCACGAGGACCTGGGCCGGATCGCCCGTGCCCAGTACCGCAGCGGCGGTGGTGTCCCGATGGCGGCCCGGATCATCCTCGCGGACAGCCCCGAGGATCTGATGCGCGATCAGCACGTCTTCTCCCAGGCGGATCTGGCCGTGGGCAACGCGATCGGCAGGAGTCACCGGGCCGAGGTGCGGCTCGCCGGTGACGAGGCGAAGGCCGCGTCGGCGTGGCGGACGCTGGAGAAGCGGAACGCCGAACTCGCCGACCTGAAGCAGGACATCCAGCGGAGACTCGAAGAGGCGCGCGGCCAGCTGCAGGGCCAGGCGGACGCCTCGGTCGCGGCGGGCAGTTGCCGGGGCGCCGTCCGCCTCGACCAGCCGCCGAACCGGGTCACCGGCCCGTGGGTCGCGCCGGTGGAGACCGCCGAACTGTCCGCGGGCTTCGGCAGCGGCGGCTCCCGCTGGGCGAACCGCCACACCGGCCAGGACTTCGCGGTCCCCATCGGCACGCCGGTCCGGGCGGCCGGGGCGGGCCGCGTGGTGCGGGTCTCCTGCGGGGGCGCCTTCGGCATCGAGATCGTCATCGAGCACCCGGGCGGCTACTGCACGCAGTACGCCCACCTCGCCGCCGTCACCGTCGACCAGGGGGACCGCGTCACCACCGGCCAGTGGATCGCCCAGTCCGGCACGACCGGCAACTCCACCGGCCCACATCTGCACTTCGAGGTACGGGTCACCCCGGACATGGGATCCGCGGTCGATCCGCTGCCCTGGCTCGCCCAGCGGGGAGTCTCCGTCGGCTAGAGCAGGTGTCGCTCGGCCAGCATCCGCTCGATCACGACCGCCACACCGTCCTCGTTGTTGTCGACGGTCCGCCCGGAGGCCGCCGCGAGCACGTCGGGGTGCGCGTTTCCCATCGCGTACGACTGTCCCGCCCAGGTGAGCATCTCGACGTCGTTCGGCATGTCCCCGAAGGCGACGACCTCCTCGGGCGCGATACCGCGCTCCGCACAGCACAGGGCGAGGGTGCTGGCCTTGGAGACGCCGGGCCCGCTGATCTCCAGCAGGGCGCTGGGGCTGGAGCGGGTGACGTTCGCGCGGTCGCCGAGGGCGAGGCGGGCGAGGTTCAGGAAGACGTCCGGGTCCAGCTCGGGGTGGAACGCGAGGATCTTCAGCACCGGCTCGTCGGCCCCCGGGGCGTCCGGCGCGAGGAGCTTCTCGGCGGTGGCGAGGCTGTCGGGTATCTCCATGTGCAGCTTCGGATACGCCTGCTCCTGGTAGAAGCCGTACGTCTGCTCGATCGCGTACACCGTCCCGGGCGCCGCCTCGCGCACCAGGCGTACGGCGTCGAGGGCGTTCTCCCGGGCCAGTTCGCGGACCTTCACGAAGCGGTGGGCGCCGGGGCCGCCGTGCAGGTCGACCACGGCGGCGCCGTTGCCGCAGATCGCCAGGCCGTGGCCGTGGACGTGGTCGCTGACGACGTCCATCCAGCGGGCCGGGCGGCCGGTGACGAAGAAGACCTCGACACCCGCCTCCTCGGCTGCCGCCAGGGCCGCCACCGTGCGGGGGGACACCGACTTGTCGTCGCGCAGCAGGGTGCCGTCCAGGTCGGTGGCGATCAGCCGTGGCGGGACGGCGGAGGCCGGGGTCTCGGGCTGTCGAGTAGCTGAGGTCACCGGGCCATTCTCCCGCATATGTCCGCACGACTGTGCGGGAGAGTGCACAGGTGAGTGGTTAACGCCCCTACCAGGGGCGTTGCACTCCCCGATCCCGGCCGAGCCGCAGTGCCGGACTCAGCGGAGCTGTGTCGGAGCCTCCATGGCGATCTGCTCGAAGATCTTCTCGTCCGCGGCGAAGTCGGAGTCCGGGATGGGCCAGTGGATCACGAGGTCGGTGAAGCCCAGTTCCTGGTGCCGGCCCGCGAAATCGACGAAGGCGCCGAGGGACTCCAGCGGACGGCCGCGGTCCGGGGTGAACCCGGTGAGCAGGATCTTGTCGATCCCGGCCGCGTCCCGGCCGATCGCGGCGCAGGCGTCGGCCAGCTTGTCGACCTGGCCGCGAATGGCGTGAACCGACTGCTCAGGGGTGCCGTTCTCGAACAGTTTTGGGTCGCCGGTGGTCACCCACGCCTGTCCGTACCGGGCGGCGAGCTTCAGCCCACGAGGTCCGGTGGCCGCCACCGCGAAGGGCAGCCGGGGCCGCTGGACACACCCCGGGATGTTGCGCGCCTCGTGCGCCGAGTAGAAGTCGCCCTTGTACGACACCGAGTCCTCGGTGAGCAGCCGGTCCAGCAGCGGAACGAACTCCCCGAACCGGTCGGCACGCTCACGCGGGGTCCACGACTCCTGGCCGAGCGCGGTGGCGTCGAAGCCGGTGCCGCCCGCGCCGATGCCCAGGGTGACCCGCCCGTCGGAGACGTCGTCAAGCGAGATGAGTTCCTTGGCGAGGGTCACCGGGTGCCGGAAGTTCGGCGAGGTGACGAGGGTGCCCAGACGCATCCGCTCGGTCACGGCCGCGGCGGCGGTCAGCGTCGGTACGGCACCGAACCACGGGCCGTCCCGGAAGGTGCGCCAGGACAGGTGGTCGTAGGTGAAGCCGGTGTGGAAGCCGAGCTGCTCCGCGCGCTGCCAGGATTCGCGGCTCCCCTCGTTCCAGCGGCGGTACGGGAGGATCACGGTGCTCAGGCGCAGGCTCATGATTCCCAGGCTATGCGGCTGTCCGTGTTTCACGTGAAACCGTCACCGTATGCGGCTGTTCAGCCACGGCGTGAGCGCGATCATCGAGATCCACTCCTTGTGCGTCCGGTCGCCGGGCAGCGGGACGACCAGGTTGCAACTGGGCGGGAAACGGCGGGCCTTGACGTGGGCGTGGCCGTCGAAGACGGAGCGGAGGAAGGCGGGGACGTCGTCGCGGGCGATGTCGGGGCAGTCGATTCCCTCGATCGTGATCAGCGCGTCGTCCTCGGGATAGAGCCGCACGCTCACCCGGGGCAGTCCGCCGAACTCGGCGAAGGCCTCGTGCGGGAGTGAACCGTCCGGGTCCGTGGTGACGCCGAAGCCCGCGGAGGTGCGGCGGGAGGTCTGGTCGGCGCCGATGTCATGGGTGACCTCGATCTCCCGCGCGTACTCGGACGCGATGGCGCGGAGGGCGGTGACGGCGGCCTCGGTGCTGGGGAAGTGGTCCATATCGCTGATCATGCCGGGGGTGGCGCGGCCGGGGCCCTACCGGGGCGGTACTCCTCGGGCCGTGCGGGGTCAGTGAGGGGCGGGGAACCGCAGATACCGCACGGGTACGGACTCGGTGAGCCAGACCCCGTTCTCGCTGACCCGGAAGACATGGCCGTCCTTGTGCATCGCGCCCGCGTCCACGGAGAGCACGACGGGGCGGCCGCGGCGGGCGCCGACGCGGGTCGCGGTCTCCCGGTCGGCGGAGAGGTGGACGGCGTGGCGGTTCATGGGCCGGAGCCCCTCGGCCCGGATCGCGTCCAGGTTGCGGGCGACCGTGCCGTGGAAGAGGTACGGCGGAGGGGTGGCCGGGGGCAGTCCGAGGTCGACCTCGATGCTGTGGCCCTGGCTGGCGCGGATACGGGTGCCCTCGATCGCGAAGCGGCGTTTGTCGTTCGTGGCCACCACGTGGTCGAGTTCCGCGCGGTCGAACCGGAACCCGTGTGCGGCGCAGGCGGCGATCAGCGTGTCGATCTCGACCCAGCCGGCCTCGTCGAGGGTGAGCCCGATCCGCTCGGGCTGGTGGCGCAGATGCTTGGAGAGGTACTTCGACACCTTCACGGTGCGTCTTTCATCCATCCGGTCAGCATGACGGGAGAGACGTGGATCACGCACTTTATTTTGCGGCCGATGTTTGATCCACAACCAACTGTAGTTATCCACAGGGGAATTGGCGTTTCTGTGGACAACTCCCTGTCATGTCACCCCTGTTCGTCAAGATCGCCTGGGGGTACACCATTTGGCATGAGCGCATCCAACGCCCTTGCCCGCAGCTCCCGTTCGGCCGCCAGCGCGATGAACTCGCCCGCCTTCTCCGGCCCGACCAACCCCTCCACGGCCCGCATTGTCGTCTCAGGCACGGCCACGGAACGTGACGAGGACACGGGCCGCGACGACTCGGCGGCGCCGAGGTGTCGGCGAAGCGACCGGTTGGCGAACAGCCGCATCGCCCGGGCGAGTTCGGCGTCCACCGTCTGCTGCGCGAGGGGCCGCAGTCGTCGTACGAGCGAGGCCGCTTCGGTCGCGTCCGCGTCGGTCGGACGGTGCGAACCGTCGAGGTAGCGGGCGAAGACGTGCTCGGTGGTGAACTCCAGGAAACGGGCGGCGATGTGCTCGACCTGGACCCTCAACTCCCGCAGGTGGGAGGAGATCGCGGGCAGTGGGACCCCGGAGGCGTACAACTCGACGGCCACCGCCAGCTCTTGGGGGCTCGGCACGAGGAAGGAGTCAGGGTCTCCGGGGACCGGCTCCAGCACGCCGAGTTCGACGGCCTCGGCGACGGCCGCGTCGTCCGGGCTGCCGCCGAAGCGCCGCTCCAGCTCGGCACGGGAGATCCGCACCGCCTGCTCGTCGGTCCACGGCCCGTCCACCTCGGCGGCCAGCCCGAGCACCCCGCCCAGCCCCCGGCCCGTGTCCCAGGCGTCAAGCAACTCCTTGATGGACGCCAGGCCGTAGCCGCGGTCGAGCAGGTCCGCGATCTGCCGGAGCCGGGCGAGATGGACGTCGGCGTACACGTTGGCCCGGCCCCGCCGCTCGGGCCGGGGGAGCAGACCGCGGTCCTGGTAGGCGCGGATGGTCCGGACGGTGGCGCCGCTGAGATGCGCGAGGTCTTCTATGCGGTAGGCGGCTTCGCGGGGGCCGGGGTTGGGGACGGGGCCGGGGTTCTGGGCGGGGTTGGGGGCGGGACTTGAAGCGGAGCGGGAGCCGGAGCCTGAACCGGACCTGGCCCCACCCGTCCCCGACCTCACGCAACCCCCGCCCGTGCCGCCGGTGACCTCCGCAGGTACTCCACCGCCCGGTTCAACGACCCCTCCCGGGACGGATGGTAGGAGCGGCGCAGGTAGCGGGGGACGGCCGCGCCGAGTGAGCGCCAGGTGGGCAACAGGCCTTTGCGTACGGCCCTGTTGTGTTCGGCGAGCGAGTAGCGGACGCGGCGGGCGAGTTGGGGGTCGTGGCGTATCAAGTAGGCCGTGCCCCAGGCCCACAGGGAGAGCATCACGGGAGCCGTGACCGCCATGCCGGCGAGGCGGCGGGCGTAGCGGGGGAGGCCGTGGCCGCCGCAGTGCTGGAACATGTCGTAGGCGACCGCTCGGTGTTCGACCTCCTCGGCGCCGTGCCAGCGCAGCAGGTCGAGCATGATCTCGTCGGCGCCGGCCCGGTCGAGGCCCTCCGCGGTCAGGATCCAGTCGCCCAGTACCGCCGTGAACTGTTCGATCGCCGCGACGACCGCGAGCCGGAAGCGCAGCCACTCCCGCTCCGGTACCGGCGCGCCGAGCGGCGGGCGTGCGCCGAGGAGCCGTTCGAAGAGGAAGTCGACGTGCCGGGTGAAGTCCGTGGTGTCGAGCCGCTGGGCCGCGAGATGGTCCAGCACGTGCGCGTGCTGGACGCTGTGGGTGGCCTCCTGGCCCATGAACCCCTTGACGTCCGCGAGGAGTTCGGGGTCCCTGATCAGCGGCAGGCTCTCCTTGAAGACCTTCACGAACCACCGCTCCCCCGCCGGCAGCAGCAGATGCAGCACGTTGATGAGGTGGGTGGCGGTCGGCTCGTCCGGGATCCAGTGCAGAGGCGTGCGCGTCCAGTCGAAGGCGACCCGGCGCGGGGCGATCGCGTGGTGTTCGTGCGCGGAGGTCACAGCGGCGGCTCCAGGCGGGCCATCGCCCGCAACGCGCGCGGGGCGAACCGGGACATCAGATGGGCGCCGCGCGCCTCCGGGGTGACGGGCACGACGGCCTGGTTGCGTACGACGGCCCGCAGGATCGCGTCGGCGACCTTCTCCGGCGGGTAGTTGCGCAGCCCGTAGAGCCGCGCGGACTTCTTCTGGCGCCGTTTCTCCTCGGCGGCGTCGACCCCGGCGAAGTGCGCGGTCGAGGTGATGTTGGTGTTGACGAGGCCGGGGCATATCGCCGAGACGCCGATCCCCTGGCCGGACAGTTCCGCGCGCAGGCACTCGCTGAGCATCAGTACGGCGGCCTTGGAGGTGCTGTAGGCGGGCAGTGCCTTTGACGGCTGGAACGCCGCCGCCGACGCGGTGTTGACGATGTGGCCGCCCTGGCCGCGGTCGGCCATCTGTTTCCCGAAGAGGCGGCAGCCGTGGATCACGCCCCACAGGTTGACGTCCAGGACCTTCTTCCAGTCCTCCGGGGTGGTGTCGAAGAAGGAACCGGAGAGTCCGATTCCGGCGTTGTTCACCAGGACGTCCACCACGCCGTACTCGGCGGCGACCTTCGCGGCGAGCTTCTCCATGGCCTGCTCGTCGGAGACGTCGACCGTCTCCGCCCAGGCCTCGGGGGCGCCGATCAGCCGGGCGAGTTCGGCGGTGCGGGCCGCGCTCTCGGTGTCCCGGTCGACGGCCACCACGCGCGCGCCGGACTCGGCGAAGGCGAACGCCGTGGCCCGCCCGATGCCGCTGCCCGCGCCCGTGACCAGCACGAGCTGCCCGCCGAACCGCTCGACGTACTTGCCGGTCGCCGGCGTCGGCCTGGGGCGCTCGCCCTCATGGATGGTCACGAACTCCGTGATCCAGGAGGCCAGTTGGTCGGGGCGTGTGCGCGGGATCCAGTGCTTGGCGGGCAGCGTGTGGCGTACCGCCCCGGGCGCCCACAGCTCCAGTTCGTCGTAGAGCCGCTCCGACAGGAACGCGTCCCCCAGGGGCGTGACGAGCTGCACGGGCGCGTGCGCGTACGCGTCGGGGCGTGGCCTGCGCAGCCTGGCGCGGACGTTGTCCCGGTACAGCCAGGCGCCGTGGGCCGCGTCCGTGGGGAGCGAGGAGGTCGGGTAGTCGCCGCGGGGGATCTTCTCGACGCGCTCCAGGATCTTCGGCCAGCGCTTGCCCAGGGGGCCGCGCCAGGCGAGTTCGGGGAGCACGGGCGTGTGCAGCAGGTACACGTACCAGGACTTGGCGCCCTGGCCCAGGAGTTGGCCGACGCGGCGCGGGGTGGGCCGGGTCAGGCGCTTGTTGATCCAGTGCCCGAAGTGGTCCAGGGACGGCCCGGACATCGACGTGAAGGAGGCGATCCGGCCCACCGTGCGCTCGACGGTGACGAACTCCCAGGACTGCACCGAGCCCCAGTCGTGCCCTACGAGGTGCACGGGCCGGTCCGGGCTGACCGCGTCCGCGACCGCCAGGAAGTCGTCCGTGAGCTTCTCCAGGGTGAACCCGCCCCGCAGCGGTTCCGGTGCCGTCGACCGGCCGTGGCCCCGGACGTCGTAGAGCACGACGTGGAAGCGGTCCGCGAGCCGGGACGCGACCTCGGACCACACCTCCTTGCTGTCGGGATAGCCGTGCACCAGGACGACCGTGGGGCGCGAGGGATCCCCCAACTCGGCCACGCACAGCTCGACTCCACCCGTCCGCACCCAGCGCTCGCGCGCACCCTCAAGCGTCACTTGTCCTCCGCCCAGCGCCGCACGTGCGGCAGATCGTCGTCCAGCCAGAAGGCGCTCTGTTCTGGGTCCTCGGAGTCGGTGACGACGAGGATCTCCTCGAACTTGGCGCCCGTGCCCCGGAATCCGAGATGCGGTTCGACCGCCCACAGGCCGGGGTGCGGGGGATGGTCCGAGAAGCGGTACGGCGACCAGAGCGGCGACCAGCCGTCGCGGTGGCCGTGCAGCGCGTCGCTCGCGAGGCCCTTCAGGGACTGCGTGCCGAACCCGAACAGCCTTGGGGACCAAGGGCGTTCGGCGACCCGGTCGACCTTGTGCGCGATCACGCCGAAGGGGTAAGCGCGGTGCCGGTTGGCGTAGCCCTGGCGGACCATGAGGCGGTCCACGTCCTCGTAGATCTCGCGCAGCGGGCGCCGCTCGCGCACCTCGCGCAGGAGCAGCGCGCGGTGCGCCTCCAAGTCGGCCATCAGCCGGTCCTGCACCGGATTGGCGCCCAGGGAGCCCGAATACCCGATGTCGGCCGTGAAGCCCTTGTACACGGGGGCCATGTCCAGGATGAACGGCATCCCGGGCTCAAGACGGCGGCCCGTGGGGAAGAACTGCAGCGGCACCCGGAAGTCCGTGAACGCCGTGCGGTCGCCGAACCAGGCGAAGGGCAGATGGAACCAGTCGCTCACCCCCCGCGCGCGCAGCCACGACCGCTGCATCCGCGCCGCGTCGCGCTCGGTCACCCCGGGCTCCAGCCGGGCCGCGACGGCTTCGGCGCATTCGTACGCCAGCCGCTGGACCTTCCTGAACCCCCGCAGTTCCGCGGAGAGTTCGCGTGTCACCGCCGTAGTCATGCCACCGCCCCACCTGTCCACACCGACTGCGGTACGTGCTCGTAACTTGACACTCGTGAATGTGACAGTTGTTAGAGGCTGCGTCAATAGGCGTGATCTCCACCTGTGGACAACTGCGAGGGTGACGCCGCGTAGCTCTCAAGCAGGGGATCCCCTACGGACCCGTACGTCTGGAGTCTGACGTGAGGACAGCTCTGCGGGGTGACGACCGCAGTGGTCCGCGTCACTACCTTCGTAGACGTGACTGTGATCGCGACCGAAAGCCTGAGCAAGCGGTTCCCGCGGGTGACCGCGCTTGACCGGCTCTCCGTGGACGTCGGCCCCGGTGTGACGGGGCTCGTCGGTGCCAACGGAGCCGGCAAGTCCACCTTGATCAAGATCCTGCTGGGTCTGTCCCCCGCCTCCGAGGGCCGAGCCGAAGTGCTCGGCCTCGATGTCGCCACCAAGGGTGCCGACATCCGCGAGCGCGTCGGGTACATGCCGGAGCACGACTGCCTGCCGCCCGACGTCTCGGCCACCGAGTTCGTCGTCCACATGGCGCGCATGTCCGGCCTGCCGCCCACCGCGGCCCGCGAGCGCACCGCGGACACCCTGCGCCATGTCGGTCTGTACGAGGAGCGCTACCGCCCCATCGGCGGCTACTCGACGGGCATGAAGCAGCGCGTCAAGCTCGCGCAGGCCCTCGTCCACGACCCGCAGCTGGTCTTCCTGGACGAGCCGACCAACGGCCTCGACCCGGTCGGCCGCGACGAGATGCTCGGCCTCATCCGCCGCATCCACACGGACTTCGGCATCTCGGTGCTGGTGACCTCGCACCTGCTGGGCGAGCTGGAGCGCACCTGCGACCACGTGATCGTGGTCGACGGCGGCAAGCTCCTGCGCTCCAGCTCCACCACGGACTTCACCCAGATCACGACGACCCTGGCGATCGAGGTCACCGACACCGACGACCACCCGGACGGCAGCCGCGCGGTGCGCGACGCGCTCCGTGCGCGGGGGGTGGACACCCACGACAGCAGCGGCCTGCCGGGCGCGGGCCACGTCCTCCTCCTCACGGCCACGGGCGAGGAGACGTACGACGTGGTCCGGGACGTGATCGCGGACCTCGGCATCGGCCTGGTGCGCATGGAACAGCGCAGGCACCACATCTCCGAGGTCTTCACCGACACCGGCACCGACACGGGCGCCGGCCACGACGCAGAGCGGAAGGAGGCCGTAGGCCATGGCAATTGACCAGCCCCTGGTCCCCCAGCCGGGCGACCAGACCCGTATCCACAACATCGGCTACCGCCACTACGACGGCCCCCGCCTGGGCCGCGCCTACGCCCGCCGCTCCCTCTACTCGCAGTCCCTGCGCGGCTCCTACGGCCTCGGCCGCTCGGTGAAGTCCAAGGTGCTGCCGATGCTGCTGTTCGTGGTCATGTGCGTGCCCGCGGCCATCATGGTGGCCGTCGCGGTCGCCACGAAGGCCAAGGACCTGCCCGTCGACTACACGCGCTACGCGATCATCATGCAGGCCGTCATCGGCCTCTACGTCGCCTCACAGGCACCCCAGTCGGTCTCGCGCGACCTGCGCTTCAAGACCGTGCCGCTGTACTTCTCGCGGCCGATCGAGACCGCCGACTACGTGCGGGCCAAGTTCGCGGCCCTGGCCTCGGCCATGTTCATCCTGACCGGGGCTCCGCTGATCGTGCTCTACGTAGGCGCCCTGCTCGCCAAGCTGGACTTCGCCGACCAGACCAAGGGCTTCGCCCAGGGACTCGTCTCCGTGACCCTCCTCTCGCTGCTCTTCTCCGGCATCGGCCTGGTCATCGCCGCCGTCACCCCGCGCCGCGGCTTCGGCATCGCGGCCGTCATCGCCGTCCTGACCATCTCCTCCGGCGCGGTCTCCACCCTCCAGGCGATCGCCGACGCGCAGAACTCCACGAGCGCCATCCCCTGGATCGGCCTCTTCTCGCCCGTCACCCTCATCGACGGCCTGCAGTCGGCCTTCCTGGGCGCGACTTCGGCGTTCCCCGGAGGCGTCGGCCCCAGCCACGCGGAAGGCGTCGTCTACGTCCTCGCCGTCCTGGGCCTCATCGCCGCGACCTACGGCCTCCTGATCCGCCGCTACCGGAAGGTGGGCCTGTGACCACGCTCTCCATCGACCACGTCTCCCGCTGGTTCGGCAACGTGGTCGCCGTCAACGACATCACCATGAACGTCGGCCCCGGCGTCACCGGACTCCTCGGCCCCAACGGCGCCGGAAAGTCCACCCTCATCAACATGATGGGCGGCTTCCTCGCCCCCTCCACCGGCACCGTCACCCTCGACGGCCAGCAGGTCTGGCGCAACGAACAGATCTACAAGCACATCGGCATCGTCCCCGAGCGCGAGGCGATGTACGACTTCCTCACCGGACGCGAATTCGTCGTCGCCAACGCCGAGTTGCACGGCCTCGGCGCCAAGGCCGCCCAGAAGGCGCTGGCCACGGTCGAGATGGAGTACGCGCAGGACCGGAAGATCTCCACATACTCCAAGGGCATGCGGCAGCGCGTGAAGATGGCGTCCGCCCTGGTCCACGACCCCTCGCTCCTGCTCCTCGACGAGCCCTTCAACGGCATGGACCCGCGCCAGCGCATGCAGCTCATGGACCTGCTGCGGCGGATGGGCGACGAGGGCCGCACCGTGCTGTTCTCGTCCCACATCCTCGAAGAGGTCGAGCAACTCGCCTGGCACATCGAGGTGGTGGTGGCCGGCAGGCACGCGGCCAGCGGCGACTTCCGCAAGATCCGCCGCCTGATGACCGACCGCCCGCACCGCTACCTGGTCCGCTCCAGCGACGACCGCGCCCTCGCGGCCGCGCTGATCGCCGACCCGTCGACGTCCGGCATCGAGGTCGACCTGGCCGAGGGCGCGCTGCGCATCCAGGCCGTCGACTTCGGCCGGTTCACGGTCCTGCTGCCCCGGGTGGCCAAGGACCACGGCATCCGGCTGCTCACGGTCTCGCCGTCGGACGAGTCGCTCGAATCAGTCTTCTCGTATCTCGTCGCGGCGTAGGAGGCCAAGAGATGTACGACCCCACAGTCGCCCGACTCACCTACCGGGCCCTGCTCGGTCGGCGCCGGGCCCTCATCCTGGGCGCCCTGCCCTTCCTGCTGATCATGATCTCCGTGGTGGTGCGGGGCCTCACCGGCGCCGACGACCAGACCGCGGTGGACGTCCTGGGCGGGCTCGGCCTCGCCACGATGGTGCCGATCATCGGCGTCATCGCGGGCACCGGCGCGATCGGACCGGAGATCGACGACGGCTCCGTGGTGTACCTGCTGTCCAAGCCGCTGAAGCGGCCCACGATCATCTTCACCAAGCTGATCGTGGCGGTCGCCGTCACCATGGTGTTCTCGGCGGTCCCCATGCTGATCGCCGGCCTCATCCTCAACGGCAACGGCCAGCAGATCGCCGTCGCCTACACGGTGGCCGCCCTGGTCGCCTCCATCGCCTACGCGGCACTCTTCCTGCTGCTCGGCACGGTCTCCCGGCACGCGGTGGTCTTCGGACTCGTCTACGCCCTCGTCTGGGAAGCCCTGTTCGGCTCCCTGGTCGCCGGCGCCCGCACGCTCAGCGTCCAGCAGTGGTCCCTGGCCGTCGCCCACAAGGTCGCCGGCGGAGACCTGGTCACCTCGGACGTCGGACTGACCACGGCCACGGTGTTCCTCGTCGTGGTCACCGCGGGAGCCACCTGGTTCGCCGGGCAGAAGCTGCGTTCGCTGAAGCTCGCCGGCGAGGAATGACAGGTCCTGATCTTGACGGGGGCTTCATCTCCGTCCGGGCACACTGGGCAAAGAGGACGGACGGCTAGGAGGAACGGGGATGGCCGGAGAGGCGACGTACGGCGGCGGTCAGGCGGAGTCCGGGGACGGCTGGGACAAGCTGGTCCTGGACGACGACTTCGTACGGTCCGCCGAGACGGCCGAGCCGTCCGCCCGCGCGCGGATGCTCGCGGCGCGCTGGCGTGCCGAGTCCCCCGAGCCCCAGCCCTGGCGCTCGGACGAGCCCCCCGCGGGGTGGTTCTTCAGCAAGGCGCGGCGGCGGAAGTGGCGGCGGCGGTAGGCGTCGCACGGCCGCGCTTTTATTCGGTGGCGTCCAACTCGGCGTACAGGCACAGTTGTTGTGTCGACGCCGGATCAGCCGGCGCCACTGACTGGGAGAGGAGCTGGACGATGTCGATGCACGACAGGACGTCCAACTCCCTTCAGGGCAGCCCGCGGCGGTCTCCGGAGTAGTTACCCTCCGTCGAGTCGCCCACCACGGGGAGCTGCCCGGGGCGGCCGCTTCGAGCACGCGACTCATTATCGCGTGGGCCGCCCTCCCTTTCGCCCTCGCTATCGGGGGCATTCTGTGCTGGGGCGGTTGCCCACACCTACGCGAGCAACCGCTCCAGCACCACCGCGATCCCGTCCTCCTCATTCGAAGACGTCACCTCGTCCGCCACCGCCTTGAGCTCCTCATGCGCGTTGGCCATCGCCACCCCGTGCGCCGCCCACGCGAACATCGCGATGTCGTTGGGCATGTCGCCGAAAGCGATCGTGTCGGCGGACCTCAGGCCCAGGCGGCGGGCCGCGAGGGACAGGCCCGTGGCCTTGGAGAGGCCGAGCGGGAGGAGTTCGACGATGCCCGCGCCGGCCATCGCGACCGAGACGAAACCGCCCGCGGCCAGCTGTGCCGCCTCGGCGAGCCGGTCGTCCGTGAGGGTCGGGTGCTGGATGTAGATCTTGTTCAGCGGCGCCGCCCACAGCTCGGACACGTCCGAGAGCGGCGTCGACGGCAGCGTGCCCGTCACCGCGTACCCGTCGCCGACCAGCACCTCGCCGTCCAGGCCGTCCCGGCTCGCCGCGAGGTACAGCGGGCCGACCTCCGCCTCGATCTTGGCGAGCGCCACCCCGGCCAGTTGGCGGTCCAGGGTGACGGAGGTCAGCAGGCGGTGCTCCCCGGCGTCGTAGACCTGCGCGCCCTGGCCGCAGACCGCGAGGCCGTCGTAGCCGAGGTCGTCGAGGATGTGCCGGGTCCAGGGGACCGCGCGGCCCGTCACGACGATGTGGGCCGCGCCCGCCGTGGTGGCCGCGGCGAGGGCTTCACGGGTGCGTGTCGAGATCGACTCGTCGGAGCGCAGAAGCGTTCCGTCGAGGTCGGTCGCGATCAGCCGGTAGGGGAACCCCCCGGAGGCAGACGCAGTGGTCACTTGGCGACCGGCGTCAGGAACTCACGGCCGCCCAGGTACGGACGCAGCACCTCGGGCACGCGCACGGAACCGTCGGGCAGCTGGTGGTTCTCCAGGATCGCCACGATCGTGCGCGGTACGGCGCACAGCGTGCCGTTGAGCGTGGCCAGCGGCTGGACCTTCTTGCCGTCACGCAGGCGGACGGACAGCCGGCGGGCCTGGAAGCTGTCGCAGTTGGAGGCCGAGGTCAGCTCGCGGTACTTGCCCTGGGTCGGGATCCACGCCTCGCAGTCGAACTTGCGGGACGCGGACGAGCCCAGGTCGCCCGAGGCCACGTCGATGACCTGGAAGGGCAGTTCGAGGGCGGTGAGCCACTGCTTCTCCCAGTCCAGGAGCCGCTGGTGCTCGTTCTCCGCTTCCTCGGGGAGGACGTACGAGAACATCTCGACCTTGTCGAACTGGTGCACGCGGAAGATGCCACGCGTGTCCTTGCCGTATGTCCCGGCCTCGCGGCGGAAGCACGGGGAGAAGCCCGCGTAGCGCAGCGGCAGCTTCTCCGCGTCGAGGATCTCGTCCATGTGGTACGCGGCGAGGGGGACCTCGGAGGTGCCGACGAGATAGAAGTCGTCCTTCTCCAGGTGGTACACGTTCTCCGCGGCCTGGCCGAGGAAGCCGGTGCCCTCCATGGCGCGCGGGCGGACCAGCGCCGGGGTCAGCATCGGGATGAAGCCGGCCTCCGTGGCCTGCGCGATCGCCGCGTTGACGAGCGCCAGCTCCAGGAGGGCGCCGACGCCGGTGAGGTAGTAGAAGCGCGAACCGGAGACCTTGGCGCCGCGCTCGACGTCGATGGCGCCGAGCGCCTCTCCGAGCTCCAGGTGGTCCTTGGGCTCGAAGCCCTCGGCGGCGAAGTCGCGGATCGTGCCGTGCGTCTCCAGGACGACGAAGTCCTCCTCGCCGCCCACGGGCACGTCCGGGTGCACGAGGTTGCCGAGCTGGAGCGCGAGGCGCTTGGTCGCCTCGTCCGCCTCGTGCTGCTCGGCGTCGGCCGCCTTGACGTCGGCGGCGAGCTGGCCCGTCTTCTTGAGCAGCTCGGCCTTCTCGTCGCCGGAGGCCTTGGGGATGAGCTTGCCGAGCGCTTTCTGCTCGGAGCGCAGCTCGTCGAAGCGGACGCCGGACGACCTGCGCCGCTCGTCGGCGGACAGGAGAGCGTCGACGAGCGCGACGTCCTCTCCACGGGCGCGCTGGGAGGCGCGCACACGGTCGGGGTCCTCACGGAGCAGGCGAAGGTCAATCACGCGGAACAGGCTACCGGTGCGGAGTTCCGGCTCACGACTCGGTATTCCGAACTATGGCTTACGTCCAGTTATGGGGTAATTGCGCAGAGTGTTCTCGGGTGGCGGCGCATGTCAATGAAAAGGCGTCCCGCTCCCTGGAACGGGGCAGCCGCGAGGCGGCCTGTTGACCCGAATCCCTTGTGGGAAACGGGACTTGAGGTCGCGGTTGTCCACAGGAATCCACATCCCGGAAGAGTTATCCACAGGGTGTGCGAAAGATCTGTGGACATCGAAAACGATCATTTCCAAAAAGTTTCGCGCGACGGGTATTTCCTGTCCTAAACGCACCTCCCACCCACTTTCGGGTGGAAATGCGTCGCTCCAAAGGATTGCCCGTAGGAAACAGGTGGACGAAGAGTGACCTACGCGCCGGTGGACGCGCGGGCGGCCTGTAGGGAGATTTGTCGACCGGATCGCATGTCGTTGTCGACTTGTCCCCAGGTCGAGAAGCGGACCTGTGGATAACTTCTGTGGATAACGAAGATACGCAGGTAGTACCGGGACGCGACGCAGGCGCTACCGGTCAGAAACGGCCGTCCTGGCAGTGCGCGACCCAGTCGGCCGCGGCCAGGAACTCCGCGTCCGAGGTCGCCGGGAAGAGCGGCCGCACCCCGTCCACGCCGACGTCCGCGCGCGGGTACGAACCGAGGAAACGCACCTGGAGACAGATCCGCTTGAGCCCCGCCAGCGCCTCGGCGACCCGGCGGTCGGAGATGTGCCCCTCGGCGTCGACGCAGAAGCAGTAGTTGCCGATGCCGGCGCCGGTCGGGCGGGACTGGAGAAGCATGAGGTTGATGCCCCGGGTGGCGAACTCGCCCAGCAGGTCGCGCAGCCCGCCCGGGTGGTCGTCGCGCTGCCAGATCACGACCGAGGTCTTGTCCGCGCCGGTCGGGGCGGCGGGGCGGGCGGGCCTGCCCACCAGCACGAACCGGGTCTGCGCGTTCTCCGCGTCGTGGATCTCGGTCTCCAGCGCTTCGAGACCGTACCGGGCGGCCGCGAACTCACCGGCGAACGCGGCGTCGTAGCGGCCCTCCTGGACCAGCCGGGCGGCGTCCGCGTTCGAGGCCGCCGACTCCCACAGGGCGTTCGGGAGGTTCGCCTTCATCCAGTTGCGGACCTGCGGCTGGGCGGCGGGGTGCGCGGAGACCGTCTTGATGTCGGAGATCTTCGTGCCCGGCCTGACCAGCAGCGCGAAGGTGATCGACAGCAGCACCTCGCGGTAGATCATCAGCGGCGCGCCCGCGACCAGCTCGTCCAGGGTGGTGGTGATGCCGCCCTCGACGGAGTTCTCGATCGGCACGAACGCGGCCTCGGCCTCGCCGGTGCGCACCGCGTCCAGCGCGGACTGCACCGACACGTACGGAATCAGCTCCCGGGTGGCCGCCTCGGGCAGCGTCCGCAGGGCGACTTCGGTGAAGGTGCCCTCAGGGCCGAGATACGCGTAGCTGGCTGGCATGGCCTCACCCTAATGGGCCTTGCGAAACCCGGTACACCCTTCTCGAACCGGCCATCCCAACGGGCGACGGGTCACCCCTCCAGCAACCGCTGCCCCACGTACTCGCCCTCCGCCGCCCCGCCCGGCACCGCGAACAGGCCGCTCGCCTCGTGCCGGATGTACGTCGACAGGGCGTCCCCGCGGTCGAGTTTCCGCTGCACGGTGACGAAGCCGCGCAACGGGTCCGCCTGCCAGCACACGAAGAGGAGCCCGGCGTCCGGGGTGCCGTCCGCGGCGATGCCGTCGTGGTACGAGAACGGGCGCCGGAGCATCGCGGCGCCCCCGTTCTGGTCGGGCCGGGCGATCCGGGCGTGCGCGTTGATGGGGACGACCAGGGCGCCCTTCGCGTCGGTCTTCTCCAGGTCCATCGCGGTCGTCTCGCCGCCCCCGGACAGCGGCGCCCCGGTGGACTTGCGGCGCCCGACGACGTTCTCCTGGGCGCCGGTCGAGAGCTTCTCCCAGTCGTCGAGGAGCATCCGGATACGGCGTACGACGGCGTAGGAGCCGTTCGCCATCCAGGCCGGGTCGGTCGAACCGGACGCCGGCACGAAGATCCGCTTGTCGAAGTCGGACTCGGCCGGCTTGGGGTTGCGGGTGCCGTCGAGCTGGCCCATCAGGTTGCGGGCCGTCATCTTGTGGGCTGTCGCGCCCGGCGTCCGGTTGAAGCCGTTCATCTGCCAGCGGACCTTGGCCGCGCTGCCCGCGTCCTTCTGGATCGTGCGCAGGGCGTGGAAGGCGACCAGCGCGTCGTTGGCGCCGATCTGCACCCACAGGTCGCCGTTGCTGCGTGCCTTGTCGAGGTGGTCGGAGGAGAAGTCCGGCAGCGGATCGAGGGAGACAGGCCGCTGCTTCTCCAGTCCCGTACGGGAGAAGAAGGAGTTGCCGAAGCCGAAGGTGATCGTCAGTGACGAGGGTCCCGCGTCCCGGGCGACCTCCGTGTCGTCCTGTGCCGCCGCCTCGCCCGCCATCAGCCGCTGGGCGGTCGTCGACCAGCGGCGTAGCAGGGCCGCCGCCTCCTTGCGGCTCGCGCCCGCCGCCAGGTCGAAGGCGACGAGATGACCGCGCGCCTGGAGGCCTTCGGTGATGCCGGGCTGATGTTTCCCGTGAAACATTGCCATGTCCTCGCCCAGCGAGGTCAGAGCTGTGGCCCCGGCGGGCGCGGACGTGTACCCCACGGCCCCGCCCGCCGCACCGAGCACGAGCCCGGTGGCACCGGCCGTACCGAGGAGCCGTCGGCGGGAAATGCCCTCCCCGGGGGAGGTGTTTTCGGAAACGGCCTCTCCAGGAGGTGCCTCTACGGTCCGGGCCTGGGGAATGGACTGGTCAGGCATGGCGTGGTTCAGCCGATCTGCGCGTTCTTGTCGACGGTCGTCTGGTCGATGTCGGAGGTCCGCACGGTCACCGAGATCTTCCAGTCGCCCGCCATGGGGATCTGGATTCCGTTCGCGGCCCAGTGCCCGGTGGCGATGCGGTCCGGCGTCACGGGCAGCGGGCCGATCTTCTTCGCGGCGAGGGTGAAGGCGACCTTCACCTCGGGGACGTCGAAGGCCCGGCCGTTGGGGCGCTGCACATAGACGTGCATCTCGTTGCCGCCCACGCGCGCGGGGTCGAGGTCGAGCCGTATGACGCCCTTGCCGTCCGTGCCCCCGGTGTCGAACGACATGTCCAGGGTCAGGGCGCCGGCGGACGACGAGGAAGACGACGAGGAGGACGATTTGGCCGCCTTGGCGTCCTCCTCCGTGCGGCCCGGTTCGGTGGCCGTCAGGGCCGTGGTGACGGCGAGCACGACGACGGCGACGGCGGCCTCGGCAAGCACGGACCGACGTAGCCCGAAGCGGATCGGGTCGGCGTCCCGAAGTCGCTTCTTTCGGGTGGAGTCCACGGCGGCCTGCTGGCGGGCGAGTTGGGCGGCCCGCTTGGAACCGCCGGGCGCCTCGGAGTCACCGTCGTCGGCGGACGCGGCCGCATCGGAATCGCCCTCGGCGGAGGTCGTGGCGCCGGTCCTCGCGGAGGTCGTGGCGCCGGAGATGCCGGCCTTGGCGGACGCGCTGGAGGTACCGGCCGCGGTGGACGTCGTAGCGCTGGAGGCACTGGCCGCGGCGGAGGTCGTGGCGCTGGAGTCGGCGGTCTTCGTGGACGCGCTGGCGTGTGCCTTCTCCTTCTCCGGCGCGTGTTCCTCGACGGCCGTCCCGGCCGTCGCGGTGGTCTCCGCCAGTCGGGCGGTCCAGCGGCGGGAGATCGACGCGATGCCGACCAGCAGCGCCACGAGGCCGATCTTCACGAGCAGCAGCTGCCCGTAGCCGGTGTCGGTGAACGCCGACCAGGAGCCGAGCTGGCGCCAGGACTGGTAGATGCCGGTCGCGACGAGCGCGAGGACGCTGCCGAACGCGATGCGCGAGAAGTTCTGTACGGCCGTCCGCCCGACCAGGTTGTCGGCGGGGGCCCGGTAGAGCGCGACGAGGAGGGCGGAGAGGCCGCCGAGCCAGATCGCGACGGCCAGCAGGTGGACGACGTCGACGGGCATCGCGATGCCCGGCTGGAGCCCGGTCGAGGCGTGCTCGGCCAGCGCCCAGCTCGCCGCGAGCCCGGCGGCCACCACACCGCCGCCGATCGCGAGACCGAAGGTGAGGTCCCGCTTCTCCTCGTCCTCCCGCTTGTCGTAGGCCCCGAAGAGCACGGCGATGAACAGCGCGGCGGCGGCGAGCAGCAGCAGCCGGGAGACGAGGGCCGCGCCGGTCTTGGTCTGGAGGACCTGGCCGAGGAGGTTCAGGTCGAAGATGTCGCCGAACTTCCCGGTCGTCGTGTACGAGCCGCGCACCAGCAGCAGCCAGAGCGTGGCCCCGGTGAGCGAGACCCAGCCGGAGACCACCAGCCGCTGCAGGGCGCGCACTCCGGCGCCGCGCTGCCAGCAGGCCAGGATGAAGGCGGCGCCGCCGATCATGACGATGAAGCCGGCGTACGACATGTAGCGCCCGAAGCCGTACAGCCCGCCGACGAGCCCGCCGCCGACGTCCTGTTCGGCCGACACGGAGACGGCGGTCTTCGAGGGGGAGCCGATCGAGAAGGTGAAGGCGCCGCCGACCGGGTGGCTGTCGGCGGACACGACCTGCCAGGCCACTGTGTAGGTGCCGTCGGGCAGGCCGCTGCGGACCTGGGTGGCGTAGGTCGTCCCGCTGATGTTGGACGGTTTGCCGATGTCGACGCGTTTGCCCTTCGGGTCGAGCACGCGCAGCGAGTCGTCGTTCGTCGCGACCTTCTCGGAGAAGGTGAGCGAGATCTGCGTCGGAGCCTTGTCGACCACCACCCCCGAACTGGGGTCGCTGCCGGTCAGCGCGGCGTGCGCGGAGGCCGTGCCCGCCCCGGCGAAGAGCATGCCGGTGACAGCCAGGAGCAGCAGCACCAGATTGCGGACGCGGGGGGTGATGGTCGTCTTCAAGGTGGGGGTCCCTCCCTCAGTGCCCGGTCGTGGGGTTGTACGTGGCCGACTTCACGGGCATCTCAACCGTGAGAGGGCCGGACTTGGCAAAGTGCAGCTTCACGGTCACGTGGTCGCCCTGCTTGAGCGTGTGCTTCAGCTTGTCGAACATCAGGTGGTTGCCCCCGCTCTTGAACACGAGTTGACCGTGTGCGGGCACATCGAGGGACTTCACCTCCTCCATCGCCTGGCCTACGGTCTCGTGCACGGAGACCGGACCGAGGTCGCTGGTGACGGAGGTCAACTCGTCCTTCGCGCCGCCCTTGTTGGCGATGTCCAGGAAGCCCGCCGCCATGTCCGAGACCGGCTGGGGCATGTAGGCGGAGCTGACGGACAGCTGGGCCTTCGCGTCGGAGCCGCCGCAGCCGGTGAGGACCAGCGCGCCGGTCAGCACCGCGACGGGTACGGCGAACCGCCTCACGGCGTCTCCCCCTTGACGATCTTGGGGAGGTCCTTGGTGTAGTCGTCGACGGTGGTGTCCTGGCCGTAGAGCAGATAGCCGCCGTTGGTCTTCGGGGAGAACGCGACGACCTGGGTGCCGTGGACGGAGACCAGCTTGCCGTTCTTGTCCTTCGAGGTCGGCTCGATGGAGATGCCGATCGAGCGGGCGCCGGCCTGGATGGTGGCGAAGTCGCCGGTCAGGCCGACGAACTGGGTGTCGATGCCCTTGAGCCACTTGCCGAGCTCGGAGGGGGTGTCCCGCGCCGGGTCGGTGGTCACGAACACGACCAGCAACTTGTCCTGCTCGGCCTTGGACAGCGACTTCTTGGCGACGGCGATGTTGTTCATCGTCAGCGGGCAGATGTCGGGGCAGTGGGTGTAGCCGAAGTAGATCAGCGTCGGCCGGCCCTTGGACTCCGCCCGGAGGTCGTACTTCTTGCCGTGCGTGTCCGTGAGGACCAGGTCCGGCTTCTCGAACGGGGTGTCGAGCACGGTGGCGGCCTGGGTCGCGGTGTCCTCGGAGACCACGGTGACGGGGCTCTTGCCGTCGTCGCCGCTGCCGCAGGCGGAGAGCGTCAGGGTGGCGGCGGCCAGCAGAACGGCCGCCGCGAACGTCTTCTTGCGCATAGAGAAATGTCCCAGTTGTGAGAGCTCCGGCGCGCACCGGGGTCGTACGAAAGAGTCGCACGGACCCCTGTGCGCGCCATGAGTGACGGGCCTCAGACGGTCGTACGCCGTCGGCCGGCGAGAACGCCGTACGCCACGCCCGCCGCGCCGACGGCGATGCCGACCACGCCGAGGACTCGGGCGGTGGTGTCGGACGACGACGAGGTGGAGTCGGCGGCGGTGGTCTCGGTCTTCGCGGCCTTGTCGGAGGCGTCCTCGGCGGTCGCGCCGGAGGCGGAGGCGGCGGTCAGCGCGAGCGTCGGAGCCGGGTTCTCGGGCTCCTCCTCGCCGTCCTTCTGGACCTCGATCCAGCGCACGACCTGCTTGTCGGAGTACGTCTGGAGCGCCTTGAAGACGAGCTGGTCGGCGTCCGTGGGCAGCATGCCCACGGAGACCGGGAACTTCTGGAAGTAGCCGGGCTCGACGCCCTTGCCGGTCGCCGTCCAGGTCACCTTGGTGACGGCCTCGGTGATCGTCTCGCCGTGCATCTCGGCGGGCTTGGCGAGCTTCGACTTGGTGACCTTCACGGTCCAGCCGCTGATCGGCTCCGGCATCACGGAGGCCAGCGGGTGGTCGGTCGGGAAGTTCACTTCCAGCTTGGTGGTCGAGGCGTCGTCACGCTCGTTCGGGACCTTGAAGTCGACGACCGCGTAGCCGCCCTTGACCGCCGCGCCCTCCGGCTGCACGGAGACGTGCGCGAAGGCGGGGGAGGACAGGACGAGCACGGCCGAGCCGGCGACGGCAGCGGCGGCGGCGATACGAGAGGTCTTCATGGAAAGGAGCACTCCACTTCGAGTTCGAGTGAGTTCCGGTGGTGAAGAGGGGGCGCGTGGCACGCGCGTGCGCCGCACGACGGCGGCCGCCTCTCCCGGAGAGCTGTGCTCGGTGGAAGTAGTACTGGTCGCGTCGCGTCAGGCGGCGAGAGTGTGTGCGGCGGCGGCCGGCGGGCCGCGGCGGATCACCGAGTGCTGGAGTGCGGTGGTGTGCGGCGCGGGCGGCGCGAACAGGGCGCTACGGAGCGGACGCGGGCCCGCCTCGGGCGCCCCCGGCAGCCCGGCCCGCAGAGCGCGCACCAGGGCGAGCGCACCGCGCAGGGACCGTACGAGCGCCCCTTCCGCGACTCCGTGCGCCGAGAGTTCCATCAGGCGCAGCAGCGCCAGGTCCCCGCGCCGCAGCAGCCAGCCCGCGGCGAGCGCCGCGAGGACGTGACCGAGCAGCATGGACAGGGACGGGAACAGCGACATCGAGGAGGCGGCGGAGGTGGACATGGCGTCCGCCGGGTGATGCATCGACCCCATGCCGCTCATCGAGCCCGCAGCGCCCGAGGCGGGCAACAGCCGCGCGTCGGTGAGGATCTGGTGGGCCTGCGCCGGGCTGATCGCCGCGGCGGTGGTCCCGCACAGGAGATGCGCGGCGCGCGCGACGAGCGTGGCGTCGGACGCCGAGAGGGAGTCGGACGATGGGGTGACGGCCGTCTGCCCCAGCCCGAACAGCGTGTGCAGCACGGTCTGTCCGACCGCGAGCGGTACCACGATCCCCGGCAGTGAGCGCGCGCGCCCGGCGAGCGGGGCCACGACGAGGAAGGTGGCGAGGAAGCCCGCGCCCAGTGTCCACAGCGGAACGGTGGCGCAGGAGGCGATCGCGTGACCGGCCGCGGCCAGCACGACACAGACCGCGGCGAACACCGCGGCCCGCAGGACCCGGAGTTCACCTCCGGAGCGCGCCGTACGTGGGTGGGGGGCAGTCATGGCGGGCTCATCATCGCACCGGCTCCGGCGCCGCCATACGGCAGGTCCGCAACATCCAGTCCATAGTGTGTCGTAGCTCACAAAGATCACTCTCCGGCGTGAGCTACCTCCGGATACACCAATTACGTTTGGGACGCATCGCCCATATGGGCGGCATCACGTCAACTCCGTGCTTACACAGGGGCACTGGCGGCAATAGGTATCACTATGTCGAGCCGCGGCCGGGAGGCTGGAGCATGAGCATCTGGTGGTCACTCCATCTGAGGCGCGAGGCCGCGAGCGTGCCACTCGCCCGGCGACTGTTCCTCGGCACGATGGAGACCGCGGGCGTCGACCCGGACATCTCCTACGACCTCTCCGTCGCCCTGAGCGAGGCGTGCGCCAACGCCGTCGAGCACGGCGGCGACACCGCGCACGGCGCGCCCACGGAGGCGTACCGGGTCACCGCGTACCTCGACGGCGAGAAGTGTCGTATCGAGGTCGCGGACTCGGGCCCCGGTTTCGCCCGCACGCAGTCCGTGCGCCCCGCTCCGAGCGAGGCCGAGAACGGCCGCGGCCTGTGCCTCATCCAGGAGCTCGCCGACCACGTCCACATCGGCAACAAACCGGGCGTGGGCGGCGCGGTGGTGAGCTTCGACAAGATCCTGAAGTGGCGGAAGGACGCGCCGCTGATGGCGGTGTGAGGGGCGGCGGCGGAGGCGGTACGCCCCGACGGGCACCCCGCCCGGCGACAGCCCCTCCCCTTCGGCCTCCGCCTCCTCGTAAGGTACGACGATGCAGAGGCGCGAGGACGAGGGACTGGCGCGGGCCGCCGTGGACGCGCTCACCGGGCAACTGGCACTGGCTCCCAAGCCGGGCCTGCCCGACCCGCGCGACCTGGCCGCCCGTACGACCCGCGTGGACCACAGCGCTCTGCGCTGGTCCGCCAAGGCGCTGACACCCGGCCTCGCGGCGATGGCCGCCGCCGCCCGCCGCACCGGCGAGCCAACTCCCGTGCTCCGCGCGGAACTCGGCGCGATCGGCCGCTGCACGGAACACTCCGTCGCACTCGCCGGTGGCGGTCACCGCGGCGCGCTGTGGGCCCTCGGCCTCCTGGTCGCGGCAGCCGCCCTGGACCCCGACGCGGGGGCCAAGGACGTCGCCGCGACCGCGAAGCGCATCGCCGCCCACCCCGACCGCCGCGCTCCGCGCAGGCCCTCGCGCGGCTCGTCGATCTCGGCGAAGTACGGCGCGGCCGGTGCGCGGGGCGAGGCGAAGGCCGGATTCCCGCACGTACGGCGGGCGTTGGACTCCCTCGCCACGACCCGCGCGGCCGGGGCGACGGAGACACAGGCCCGCCTCGACGCCCTGCTCACGGTGATGTCCACCCTCCAGGACACCGAACTCCTGCACGCCGTGGGCCCGTTGGGCCTGCGACATGTCCAGGCGGGGGCGCGGGGTGTCCTGGAGGCGGGCGGTACGGCGACGGAGGCCGGCGCGGAGGCCCTGACCGCCTTCGACACCGACCTGCACGCACGCGCGTGGAGCCCTCGCGGAAGTGCGGGGCTCCTGGCGGGCGCTCTGTTCCTGGACTCTCTGCCGGTCAAGTCACCGGCGTGGGTCGCCTGAACCCGTAGAGGGCCGATACCGGTCAACTCGCCAGTTCGGGGCACCTGTTCACCCCGCCCGCATCGCCCGCCCCCTCGTCCGCCGCACGACCCGCGCCCGCCGCCCGCCGCGCCGCCGGTCCCATCGCGTACGACGCCACGACCGTCGCCCCGCCCAGCAGCAGCCAGCCCGGCGTCCCCCACTCCAGGAGGAGGGACGTGAGCACCAGGGGACCCATCGTCCTGGCCACGGTGACGCCGGTGCCGAAGAAGCCCTGGTACTCGCCCACCCGGTCGGCCGGGGCCAGATCGAAGGAGAGCTGCCAGGAACCCGCCGACTGCCCCATCTCGGCGGCCACTTGGAGCACCGCCCCGACCACCAGCGCCCCCACGGCCACCCACGGTGACGCGCCCGCCGACAGCGCGAACACCGCGCAGGCCGCCAGCATGATCCAGCCGGACCGCCGCACCGCGCGCGTGGCCGACGCGAGCCCCGTGATCCCGCGGGCCGTCCGCACCTGGAAGACCATCACCGCACCGGTGTTGAGCACGAACAGCGCGGACACCAGCCAGGTCGGCGCGTCCGTCCGCTCCGCGATCCACAGCGGCAGCCCGAGGCTGAGCAACGGCATCCTGAGCAGCAGCACGGTGTTGAGCAGCGTGACGACGACGTACGGCCGGTCCCGCAGCACCCCGAGACCGCCCGCCTTCCGCACCTGGACGCCCCGCACCGACGGCAGCCGCACCAGCAGCCCCGCGCACACCAGGAAGCTCACCGCGTCCAGCGCGAACACCCCGAGGTACGCCGACCGCGTCCCCGCCCGCAGCGCGAGCCCGCCGAGACCCGCGCCCACCGCCAGACCGGCGTTCAGCGTGGACTGCAGATGCGCCAGCAGCCCGGTCCGCTCCCCGGCGGACACCAGCCCCGCCAGCAGCGCCTGCCGGGCCGCCGCGAGCCCCGACTGCGCCGAGGCATAGGCACACGCGGCGATCACGAACGGCACGAATCCCCGGACGACGAGGAAGGACGCCACCGCGAACCCCGTCGCCAGCGCCAGCAGCACCGCCGTACCGCGCGGCCCACGCCGGTCGGCCAGCCGCCCCAGCGGCACCCCGACCAGCGAACCGACGGCCCACGCGAGGGTGAGCCCGAGGCCCACGCGCGCGGGGGCCAGCCCGACGACGTGGGTGAAGTACAGCGCCGAGGTCACGTAGTAGGCGCCGTCGCCGACCGAGTTGGTCAACTGGGCTAGTGCGAGGGTGCGTTGCGGGCCCGCGGGCGGGACGAGTGAGTTCGTCATGTGTACGACGGTAGAGCTCGGTTGGACCTGCCAGAAGGCCCAATCGGTCGCCCTGTCATTGGCCCAATTCAGCAGTCCGCCCGGTACTCGGCCGGCCTCCCTCACGCCCCTTCCAGCACCCGGCCCAACACTTCCAGCGCCTCCGGATAGACGCGCTCCCGAGGCGTCCCGTACCCCACCACAAGCCCCTGTGGCCGCCCCTCGTCCCCGTCCGCCGCATGCCAGTGCTCACCCAGCCGCCCGACCGCGAGCCCCTCCTTCTCGGCCCGCGCCAGCACCGCCTCCTCGTCGGAGACCTCCACCAGCGCGTGCAGCCCCGCAGCGATGCCGTAAACGTTCGCGTGCGCCCCCAGCCGGCCGAGCAACTGGTCGCGGCGGCGCCGGTACCGCAGCCGGCACGCGCGCACGTGACGGTCGTAGGCATGGCTGTCGATCAGTTCGGCGAGTGCCAACTGGCCGATGGTCTCGGTGTGGTGGTCGCTGTGCAGCTTGGCGTCGGCGACCGCGTCGACCAGGTGCGGCGGCAGCACCATCCAGCCGAGCCGCAGCGCGGGCCCGAGGGTCTTGGACGCGGTCCCCAGGTACACGACCTGGCCCGGCGCCATCCCCTGGAGCGCGCCCACGGGCTGCCGGTCGTAGCGGAACTCCCCGTCGTAGTCGTCCTCGACGACCAGGCCGCCACGCGCGCGTGCCCAGTCGGTCAGCGCCCGTCTGCGCTCCGGGTGCAGGGTGACGCCGGTCGGGTACTGGTGGGCCGGGGTCACCACCACGGCCGCCGCGTTCCCCAACTCCTCCTCGCGGACGCCCCGTTCGTCGACCCGTACGGGCACCACGCGCCCGCCGTTGTGCCGCACCACCTCCCGGTGGAACGGCAGCCCCGGGTCCTCCATGGCGACCTCGGCGACACCGCGCCCCGCCGCCGCGTCCAGCACGCGCGTGAGGAGCGCGAGTCCCTGCACGTACCCGGACGTGATCACGATCCGCTCCGGCGGCGCGATCACCCCGCGCGCCCGCCCCAGGTACCCCGACAGCGCCGTGCGCAGTTCGATGCGACCGCGCGGATCCCCGTAGTCGTACGCCAAGGAGGGGGCCGTCGCGATCGCGCGGCGCAGCGAGCGCAGCCAGGCCGCCGCCGGGAACATGCCGACGTCCGGGCTGCCGGGCCGTAGGTCGAAACGGGGTACACGCGCGCGTGCCGCCGCGCCCGGGGCCTCCGCGTCGACGGAGGGCAGCAGCGCGACCTGGGTGCCGGAGCCCTGGCGCGCGGTCAGGTAGCCCTCGGCGACGAGCTGGTCGTAGGCGGCCTTCGCGGTGCCCCGGGAGACGCCGAGTTCGGCCGCGAGCCGGCGGGTGGCGGGGAGGCGGGTCCCCGGGGCGAGCCGGCCGTCCCGTACGGCGTCCCGGAGGGCGCGTTCGAGACCGACCCGGCGGCCTCCCTCCGGGTCGGGTTCCAGGTGCAGGTCGACGCCGACGCCGGACCAGAAGTCGTTCACGAAAAAGCCCTCCCCCTAGGCACGTTCATGAAAAAAGCCTCCCCCTGGGCATGCGATCGGCACACGAATGGCCGGGCACAGCAGGTGTGCCCGGCCATCAGTCTTGTATCAGCTGGCAGTCATCGACTGTCAGCCTTTGAGAGACGCCATCCAGCTCTCGACCTCGGCCGAGGTGCGGGGCAGGCCGTCGGACAGGTTCCGGTTGCCGTCCTCGGTGACGAGGATGTCGTCCTCGATGCGGACGCCGATGCCGCGGTACTCCTCGGGGACGGTGAGGTCGTCCGCCTGGAAGTACAGGCCGGGCTCCACCGTGAGGACCATGCCGGGCTCCAGGGTGCCCTCGACGTACGTCTCGGTCCGCGCGGCGGCGCAGTCGTGGACGTCCATGCCGAGCATGTGACCCGTGCCGTGCAGCGTCCACCGGCGCTGGAGGCCCAGCTCCAGGACGCGCTCCACGGGACCCTCGACAAGACCCCACTCGACGATCTTCTCGGCCAGCACGCGCTGTGCCGCGTCGTGGAAGTCGCGGTACTTGCCGCCCGGCTGCACCGCCGCGATGCCGGCTTCCTGGGCCTCGTAGACGGCGTCGTAGACCTTCTTCTGGACCTCGGTGAAGCGGCCGTTGATCGGCAGTGTGCGCGTCACGTCGGCGGTGTACAGGGTGTGCGTCTCGACGCCGGCGTCCAGGAGGAGCAGGTCGCCGGAGCGGACCGGGCCGTCGTTGCGCACCCAGTGCAGGGTGGTGGCGTGCGGGCCCGCGGCGCAGATCGAGCCGTAGCCGATGTCGTTGCCCTCCACGCGCGCGCGGAGGAAGAACGTGCCCTCGATGTAGCGCTCGCTCGTCGCCTCGGCCTTGTCGAGCACGCGCACGACGTCCTCGAAGCCGCGGACCGTCGAGTCGACGGCCTTCTGCAGCTCGCCGACCTCGAACTCGTCCTTGACCAGGCGTGCTTCGGAGAGGAAGACCCGCAGTTCCTCGTCGCGTTCGGCGGTGACCTTGTCGGTCAGCGCGGCCTCGATGCCGGCGTCGTAGCTCCGGACGACGCGCACGGGGCCGGTGGCCTCGCGCAGGGCGGCGGCCAGTTCGCGGACGTCGGAGGCGGGGATGCCGTAGAGCTGCTCGGCCTCGGTGAGGGAGTGGCGGCGGCCGACCCACAGTTCGCCCTGGCCGGAGAGCCAGAACTCGCCGTTCTCGCGGTCGGAGCGCGGCAGGAGGTAGATCGTCGCCTTGTGGCCCTCGGCGGCCGGCTCCAGGACGAGGACGCCGTCCTCGGTGAGGTTGCCGGTCAGGTACGCGTACTCGACCGACGCCCGGAAGGGGTACTCGGTGTCGTTCGAGCGGGTCTTCAGGTTGCCCGCCGGGATCACCAGGCGCTCGCCCGGGAAGCGTGCGGAGAGCGCGGCACGGCGGCGGGCGGTGTCCTCGGCCTGCTCGACGGGCCGCAGGTCGTGCAGCTCGGTGTCGGCCCAGCCGGACTTCATGCTGTCTGCGAGTTCGTCGGACACGCCGGGGTACAAGCCGTTCTTCCGCTTCTTGATGGGCTCTTCAGGCTCCGCTTCCGGGGTCTCCGGATTGAGCTCGTCGGCCACGGTCATCCTCCTAGATACGGCACTGGACCCCGTCCATCGTACGGTCGTACGGAAGGGGGCCCAGGGCCGTATGGCCTGTTACACATGGCTGTCCGGCGACTACTCGAAGCGAGCCGCCAGGAGGACGACGTCCTCGTCGCTGTCGGCCGTGTCGAGGCCGTCCGGCAGGACCGTCCGCAGCACGTGGTCGGCGATCGCGGCCGGGTCCTCGCGCAGCGCCTTGGGGACGCTCGCGGCCGCCGCGTGCAGGCGGGCGAAGGCGCGGTCCATGGGGTCGCCGGTGCGGTGCAGCAGCCCGTCGGTGTAGAGCAGCACGGTCTCGCCGGCCTCCGCCTCCAGCTCCACGCTCGGCGCCTCCCAGCAGGCGAGCATGCCCAGGGGCGCGGACACGGAGGTCTCCACGAACTCCGTGCGCCGCTCGCCGACCAGGAGGGGCGGGCTGTGTCCGGCGCCGGCCAGGGTGATCTTGCGCAGCGCGGGCTCGCAGTAGGCGAACAGGGCGGTGGCCGAGCGGGCGGGCTCGGTGAGTCTCAGGAGGAGTTCGAGGTCGGACAGGACCGCGACCGGGTCCTCGCCCTCCATCACCGCGTACGCCCGCAGGGACGCGCGGAGCCGGCCCATCGCGGCGATCGCGCTCGGCCCGGAGCCGGTCACCGAGCCGACCGCGAGGCCGAGCGCGGCATCGGGCAGCGGCAGCGCGTCGTACCAGTCGCCGCCGCCGCGCGGACCCGTGCGGTGCAGGGCGGCGAGCTGCACACCGGCCACGCGGGGGAGCCGGGACGGCAGCAGCTCCTCGGCGATGGTCGTCATGCACGCGCGCGTGCGCTCGACTTCGAGGACCCGGGCCAGGTGCTCGGTGGCGTACCGGGTGTACAGACCCACGAGGTGGCGCTGCCGCTCGACCGGCTCGGCGGGCTCGTCGTACAGCCACACGGCGGCACCCAGGCGTCCGGCCGCGTCGGTCGCCAGGGGCAGCGCGTAACTGGCCGCGTAGCCGAGGCGTACGGCGACCTCGCGGTGGCGCGGGTCGAGGGCGTCCTCGGCGAACAGGTCGGGGTGGACGATCTCGCCGCCCTCGCCCCCCGGGGCGTCGACAGGGCTGTCGAGGAGCTGGCCGTAGGACATCGCCCCGCGCGGGACGGTCTCGATGTGGCCGAGGTCGGAGCGGGCGAGGCCGAGGCCGATGGTGGTGGCGGGGCCCAGGCCGTCGCCGGGTTCCAGGACGACGAGTCCGCGGCGGGCGCCCACCAGGGCGGCTCCGGCGCGCAGCAGCTCCTGGAGTGCTTCGTCGAGTGCGTCCGTGCGTGCCAGCCGCTCCGTGAGTTCATGGAGGGTCGTGAGATCGGACACCCAGCCGGCGAGCCGGTCCTGGAGCAGGGCACCTGGCGCGTTAGGAGCGGTGTCAGGCGTGTTCTGGGTGTTCGAGGAGGGGCCCGGAGGGGTATCGGTGGCGGCAGGCGCGGGCGCGACAGTCTGTGCGGGCGAGGGAACCGTTGAATCGATTCCAGCCACTTTCGGAGGGTGCGGGGCGTTCATGGCGTCCGGCTTTCCGACCGGTGCGTATTGCTCAAAAGCATCGCAAACCCCCATGTCATTCTGCGCTGCTGGCAGTGTCTCCACATGTACACGCACTCGTGAGGGGATGTCCAGCATTGTCCTGCCGGGATTCCTGGTGTCCATGGGTTTACGGGTGCTATTTCGCTCTCCCCTTGCGGATTGGCAAAGTTGGCTTAAAACTGCATCAGGGGACGGTCCATTGCGGTCGACTGGGTTTGCTCGACGGAGCGTCACAGCGGTCGTGATGGGTACGTACTCGGAGAAGGCCAGGGGTGGCTGGGGGCCACCCGGAACCTGGTGAAGGACCCGGGCGTCTTAACCACCGACGATCGTGACCCATCCTCCCGTGGTGGAGGCGGAGAGAACTACGCGGGACGGCAAAACGCCAGACTTCGCCACCCCCAATCGCCACACCCATGCTTTTCAAGCACGCACGGGTTCCCCTTGCCGAAGGCAGGGGTGTGATGCGCCAACAGGTACGCACAGTGAAGTGATCGACACATGATGTGATGTGGTCCTCGGTGTTGCCAGCGGTGCAACGGAAAGGAACGAGCGCTCATGCGCGAGATCCTCGGAAAGCGACGCAGGCTCCTGTCCAGGCGAGACAACAGGAGGTCTGAGATGCTCAGCGCGGCCCTGACCTTCGCGACAGAATGGCAATGGCCCGTACTCCCGGGCGTGGCACCGGACCCTCAGGGCCGGGCCCGTTGCGGCTGTCCGGACCCCGACTGCACGGTGCCCGGTGCACACCCCTTCGATCCCGGCCTCCTCGCGGCCACCACCGACGCCCGCATGGTGCGCTGGTGGTGGGGCAACCGGCCCGCCGCGCCGATCGTCCTCGCCACCGGCGACAAGGCTCCCTGCGCGGTCAGCCTGCCCGCACCCGCGGCCTCCCAGGCCCTCGCCGCGCTCGACCGCCAGGGCATGCGCCTCGGCCCGGTCGTCGCCGCGCCGACCCGCTGGTCGCTGCTCGTCAAGCCGTACTCCCTGGAGCAGTTGGGCGAGCTGCTCTACGCCAAGGACCACGTCCCCGGCTCGCTCCGCTTCCACGGCGAGGGCGGCTATCTCGCCCTGCCCCCCTCCGAGACCGGCCAGGGCCAGATCCGCTGGGAGCGCGCACCACTGCCCGGCTCGTCCTCGCCCTGGGTGCCCGACGTCGAGGCCGTGGTCGACGCCGTGGTCGAGGCCCTCACTCGTACGGGTGTGAGCGCGCCCGAGTTGTAGGGGTGTCGGGCGTGCGCGGGACAAGGCGCCCGTAGTTGGTCGTTATCTTCCGCTGTATGAACCTTCGTCTGCTCGCCCTCGTGGGCGTCGCGGTGTGCGCGGTCGCGCTGCCGCTGGCCGTGGCGTCCGCGGGACCCGTACGCGACGAGGGTCACGCGGTCGTACGGTCCCTGGTCCACTCCTCGGATTCCTCCGGCTCCTCCGAAGGCGACGCCAAGGCGCCCTCCGTCGCGCCCTCTCCGGCCCGCTCCCCGCTGACGCTCGGCCTGGGGCTGGCTACGGCGGCCCGCTGCGGACCCGAGCTCTCCTCCCCCGACGGCATCGAGGCGCAGACCTGTGTCATGACGCAGGGTGAGGACACCTGGGCGCGCACCTACTACCGGAACGCGACCGGCGACGACCTGGACTCGGTGCTGAGCCTCATGGGTCCGGCGGACCGCACCGTGCGGATGCACTGCGTCGTGGCGGCCGAGGACGAGCCCGCGCTGTGCGAGACACCCCGGGAGCGGACACAGGGCGAGCTGGCGGCCTACACGGCCGTGGCGGAGTTCGCGGGGCGGAACGGGAGCGGGCCGCTGTTGCTGCGCTCGGGGAGCAACTCCTCAGCGCCTACCGCGAGTTGACGGACGACATCGTTCCGTACACACGGGCCGGGCATGAAAAGACCCGGTTGCTGGCGACGGGGGATGCACCAGCAACCGGGCTACTCGAACGGTAACAAGAGATCGGCGGTTAGCAAATTCGATCTCGGCTATTCGGACACCGACTTCCCTTTCACAACGGGGAGTTGTGACAGGAGTCACCGGAGTGAACAGGCCTGTTGCGGCTGAACCGTCGTTCAGTCGAACCCTTGGCCCATTCCGGGTGTCAGCTCAGCGTGACCTGCCGGTTGGTGAGGCCGCCCCGCGCGCGGCGCTCGTCCGCGGTGAGCGGTGTCTCCGTGGCCAGCGCGGCGGTGAGGCGCTCGGCGAACTCGGCGGCCGGCTTCTCGATGTCGTCCGCGCCGAGCCCGCTCGGCAGGTCCCAGACGGGCACGGTCAGCCCGTGAGCACGGAAGGACCCCACGAGACGGGTGCCCTCGCCGAGACCGGAGCGGCCCGCGGCGTGCAGCCGGGCGAGTCCGTCCAGAAGCTGCTCCTCCGGGTACGGCATGACCCAGCGCAGATGGTTCTTGTCCGGGGTCTCGCACCAGTACGCGGCGTCCACGCCCTGGAGCTTCACGGTCGGGATGGCGGCGGCGTTGGCGCGCTCCAGGGAGGCGGTCACCTCCGGCGCCGCGTTCTCCGCCTCCGGGACCCAGAATTCGAAGCCCGGGTGCACAACTGGCTCGAACGTGCCTTCCGGGTCGAGCAGATCCTGCAGTCGCGGGCCCTCGGCCGGGGCGCGGCGGGCCTGCACCGGAGTGCCCGGCTCGGCGACCAGCGCGCGCTGGAGGGTGTCGGCGAGGTCGCGGCTGATGTCGCCGGAGGCCGTGTCGTTCTGCAGGCCGAGCAGCACCGAGCCGTCGTCCCGGCGCAGGGCCGGCCAGGCCATCGGCAGCACCGTGGCGAGCGTGACCGACGGGACCCCTTCGGGGAGACCGCCCTTCAGCGGCAGCGCGACCGTGGCCGCGGGCACCAGCTCGCGCAGCGCCACCCAGTCGCCCTCGCCGGGCAGCCCCTCGAAGGGGCGCTGCACCAGCTCGGTCACCGCGTGGGCGGCGGCCCGGCCGTGGCAGGCCTTGTAGCGGCGGCCGCTGCCGCAGGGGCAGGGCTCGCGGGCACCGACGACCGGGACCTCCGCGTCGCTGAGCTGCGGCCGCTTGGCCGTGGTCTGGGGGCGCTTCTTGGCCATCGTGGGTGTCTCCCGGTTACGGCTCGTCTCGTACGGGCGGGAGCCTAGCCGTTCACGCCATGACCGACGGGAGCCTGTGGACAACCCGGCGGGTGCGGACGGCGGCCGGTGGGCGACGCGGGCGGGTACGGGCGACGTGGACAGGTACGGGCCGGCGGGTCAGTCCAGGTCGTCGAACGCGTCCGCGAACTCCAGCCGGGGGATCGCCGACACCGTGGGAGCCGTGACGCGCGTAGCGAAGTCGTCGCGTCGGTGCCCGGCATCCGGATCATGCACCTCGTCCTGTACGACGACCCACACCGTAACCTCGCCCCGGGTGTCGTCCCGTACGCCCCAGTCGTCGGCCAGCGCGGTGATGATGTTCAGGCCGCGTCCGCCGCGCGCCGTCACCGACGGGGTGGCCGGGGCCGGGCGGGTCGGGCCGCCGCCGTCCGTCACCTCGACCGTGAGCCGGCCGCCCGTGTCCACGCGCCAGGCGCACCGGACGTCGCCGTCACCGGCCAGGGCGTCGCCCAGGGGCCGGCCGTGCTTGCACGCGTTGCTCAGCAGTTCGGAGAGGATCAGTACGGCGTCGTCGATGACCGCTTCCGACACACCGCCCGTGCGCAGCTGGTCGCGCATGCGATGTCTTGCTTGTCCCACGCCCGCAGGGCCATGGGACACGGCCATGCTCGACGACGTGGGCACCTCCTGTGCCACCACCAACGCCACCCCCGAGACCTCCTTCGCCCCACGCCACGGTGTGGATGCCCCATTGGCCTGTACCGGAAACCGGCCAATCCACGTTCAGTGACGCATTCGCAACGATCGAACACGGACCGAACGCGCCGGTGCACTCCCTGTAGCTGAGTGGCTTGTTTTCGACGGTGTGGCCGGGTTTGGAGGATGGTGCAGGTGAGGTGGCCGGGTCAAGGGGTGTTTGGCGGTCTTTATGAGGTTGTTTACCGTGCTCGGCCGAGCCGGCTCAGAACGGCCCCCGGCCGGTTGGTGATGATGGCATCAATGCCCAGGTCAACGCAGAGATCCACGTCCTCGGGCTCGTTGACCGTCCACACGTGCACCTGGTGACCGGCGGTTTTCAGCCGCTCGATGTACGCAGGGTGATTGCGCACGATCCGGATCGAGGGGCCTGCGATCCGGACACCGGCCGGAAGTCGACCGTCCCGCAGGCGGGGCGAGAGGAACTGCAGCAGGTAGACCGTCGGCAGCGTCGGGGAGGCCGCCCGCACCCGGTGCAGCGAGCGCGCCGAGAAGCTCATGACCCGTACCGGGGAGTCTTCGGCGGTGGCCGGGGCGTCCAGGCCGAAGCGCTTCAGGAGCACCAGCAGCCGTTCCTCGACCTGGCCCGCCCAGCGCGTCGGATGCTTTGTCTCGATCGCCAGCTCCACCCGCCGGCCCGCGTCCGCGACGAGTTCGAGCAGCCGCTCCAGGGTGAGCACGGAGGTGTCCTCTCGGTCCTCCGGGAGGTGCTCCCAGTCGGGCTCCTCGTCCCGCGTCGTACGGGAGTCGCGACCCTTCCACGAACCGAAGTCCAGGGTGGCCAGATCGGCGAGCTCCAGTGCCGAGACCGCCCCGCGCCCGTTCGACGTGCGGTTGACGCGGCGGTCGTGGACACAGACGAGATGGCCGTCGGCGGTCAGCCGTACATCGCATTCGAGGGCGTCCGCGCCGTCCTCGATCGCCTTCTTGTAGGCGGCGAGGGTGTGCTCGGGGGCCTCTTCGGAGGCTCCGCGGTGGGCGACGACTTGGATCCGGTGCTGCCGTGCGAGGGTCACCGCGTCATGGTGCCACCGTGACGGGGAAGGCGTGGAACCGAAGGGTCGTGGACGGCTCATAGGGGCTATGTCTTGTTAGCCCGACAGGTCCCTTATAAAGGTTCGCCATGAACGCACAGGCACCGCTTATGGTGCTCTGACGGCCGGTGGGAAAAGCTGACGGCATACAAAAGCACATGCACAGCTGTTTCGCGCCGGACCGATCGACAAGCGTGAAGAGTGTGACCGCATGCTTCCGAGAACAACAGCCGTGGACCGAGGAGAAGAGCTGTGAGCACCGAGAACGAGGGCACTGAGGTACCCCCGGCCCCGTCTGCACCTCCTGTGCCGGTGGAATCTCCCGCAGCTTCCCCGCAGGCGGCCGCGGCCGAGGGGGGCGCGCCGACGACGCAGCTCCCGCCGGTGCCTCCGGGCGCCCCGCAGGACACGTTGCACGCGGGTCCCGCTCCGGCGTACGCCGGAGCGCCCCAGCAGGGCCCGGGATCCGCTCCCGACGCCGCCTGGCCGCCCCCGCCGCCCGCCACCCCGTCGTACGCCGACAGCGGCGCGGGCGCGGGCGCGTACGGCGGCGAGGGCGTCGGCGGATACGGGGGCGACGGCTACGGAGGTGACGGCGCCGGTGCCGGTGGCGGCTGGGGCACGCCGTACCAGCAGCCCGCGCCCAAGAAGCCCGGTGGCGGACGCGGCGGCCTGATCGCCGCCGTACTGATCGCCGCGCTGGTTGCCGGCGGCCTGGGCGGTGGCCTCGGGTACACCTTGGCCAAGGACAACGACGACAACAGCAACTCCACCACCGTCTCCGCCGACACCGGCAGCAGCGCCTCCGTGAAGCGCGACCCGGGCACCATCGCGGGCGTCGCAGCCAAGTCCCTGCCCAGCACGGTCACCATCGAGGCCGAGAGCACCAGCGGCGAGGGCGGCACGGGCACAGGCTTCGTGTTCGACACCCAGGGCCACATCGTCACCAACAACCACGTCGTCGCCGACGCGGTCGACGGCGGCAAGCTCACGGCGACCTTCCCGGACGGCAAGAAGTACGACGCCGAGATCGTCGGCCACGCCCAGGGCTACGACGTCGCGGTTATCAAGCTCAAGAACGCCCCCAGCAACCTGAAGCCGCTCGCCCTCGGCGACTCGGACAAGATCGCCGTCGGCGACGAGACGATCGCGATCGGCGCCCCCTTCGGACTGTCCAACACGGTGACCACGGGCATCATCAGCGCCAAGAACCGCCCCGTGGCCTCCAGCGACGGCAGCTCCACCAGCAAGGCGTCCTACATGAGCGCCCTGCAGACCGACGCCTCGATCAACCCCGGCAACTCGGGCGGCCCGCTGCTCGACGCGCAGGGCTCGGTCATCGGCATCAACTCGGCGATCCAGTCGACCAGCAGCGGCGGCCTCGGCTCCACCAGCCAGTCCGGTTCGATCGGCCTGGGCTTCGCCATCCCGATCAACCAGGCGAAGTACGTCGCCCAGCAGCTGATCAAGACCGGCAAGCCGGTGTACGCGAAGATCGGCGCCTCCGTCTCGCTGGAGGACAGCACCTCCGGAGCGACGATCACCGCCGAGGGCGTCAGCGGCTCCTCCTCGGTGGAGGCGGGCGGCCCCGCCGCCAAGGCGGGCCTCAAGGCCGGCGACGTCATCATCAAGCTCGACGACTCGGTGATCGACAGCGGCCCGACCCTCATCGGCGAGATCTGGACCCACAAGCCGGGCGACAAGGTCAAGATCACGTACAAGCGCGGCGGTTCGGAGCACACGACCGACCTGACCCTGGGGTCGAGGGTCGGCGACAGCTGACCTAGCGCCGGACGAAGACGCTCAACCGGCGGGCCGGGCAAGGGAATCCTTGCCCGGCCCGATCGTTTCTCGTCCTCCACGCGCGTGTGCATGCGGCTGAACGCCACTCGGGACCTCGACTTGGGACCCCGACTCGCGGACCCCGAGTCGGGAACTGGATTCCTCCCTGCGGCGAAGTACGGGTGAAAGCCCAATCTTCATCAGCGTGTTCGCGAGGACGAGAGGAGTCCCGATGACCGTCGGACCAGGCGTCAGCGTGGCGCAGGACAGCGACGCCTCGGTGATCGAACGGTCGTGGGAGAAGCCCGAGGCATTCGCCGTGCTCCTCGACCGCCACGCCGACTCGGTGCACCGTTACGCGGCCTACGAGGCGCTCGCCACCGTCCCCGGCATCAAGGTCCTGCCCCACCAGAAGGACGCGAACGGCCGCGTGGGCATCGGCTTCCAGTACGTGGGACCCGCCGGAACCCCCTGGGCGAAGTGCGGCACGGTCCTGGTCTTCGACGCGAAGACGTACCGCTACCTCGGCATGCACGATCGGCGCACGGCGGGCGGGACGACGGACGAACAGCGGTCGTACGTCGCCGTGAACGCCTTGGTGGACCGGGTGATGCAGCGGCCGTAGGGAGGACGTGACGTGCCGGTCGGCGGGGTGCCCGCGTACTCGGCGAGGATCGCTGAGCAAATCACGGGCGCACGCCGACAGCACGGGAAATCATGGACCATGCGACCGGATGACTGGCACCTCACGGAAGACCTGGACGACTTCCTCGCCGGAGGCGGGGAGTTCCTGCGTTCGCGCCCGGCCCTGCACACCTCGCCGTTGACAGTGATGGAGAGACTGCGCACGCGCGGGTCGGCCGAATACGGCGACGGAGCCACCCTGTTCGGCCGACTGGAACGAGCGGGCAAGGTCGACGCCACCTTCTACCGCCTCCCGTCCCGCGGCCTGGCCCCCACCCCCCTCACCCCCGAGCAGGCCGACGGCCTTGCCGCCCACTTGGCGGCCCTCGGGCACTCCCTGCCCTACGTCACGGCGGACCAGAACACCGCGACGGCCTTCGCGGAGGCATGGCAACGGCACACCGGCGCGACGTCGAAACTCCGAGTCCGCCTCCACCTGTACCGACTCGGCACCCTCACTCCTCCGGAACCGTTCCCGGAGGGCCACGCCCGGGTCGCCGGCGAGGAGGAGCACGCCCAAGTCGTCCACTGGTGCCACGAGTTCGCCGCCGCCGTGGACGAGGTCCTCCCCACCTCCTGGGCCGACACCCGCTTCGCGGACAAACACTTCACCTTCTGGGAGACCGCGGACGGCACCCCGGTCTCCATCGCCGGCTCAACCGCGAGGATCGGCGACATGGTCCGCGTGGACCCCGTCTACACCCCGCCCCACCTCCGTGGCCGCGGCTACGCCGCCGCCGTGACGACCGAGGTGACGAGAGCCGCCCTGGCCACGGGCGCGAAGGAGGTCGTCCTCTTCACGGACCCGGGCAACCCGACCAGCAACGCCCTCTACCAACGGCTCGGGTATGTCCGGATCAGCGATTGGGCTGTGTACGACTTCTCGGATGGGGCGGCGGAGTAGCCGACCCTGGCCGACGAAGCCGGACCACGCCACCCGCGAACCCCACGGTGCCGGTACGCTGTACCCGCTCCGTCCCTGGTGGGCGTGTGCGCAGGTGGGTTGCCCGAGCGGCCTAAGGGAACGGTCTTGAAAACCGTCGTCGCAGCGATGTGACCGTGGGTTCAAATCCCACACCCACCGCGGTGTCTGTAAGGGGTGTCCTCCATGGAGGACACCCCTTACGCATGTCTTTCTTACGGGTGTTGCGGACCGGGCTTACGGCCGATGCCCCGTCATCCGGGCCGCCGAGGCGATCGTCGCCCGGGCCTCCCGTTCCGACAGCCCCGTGCCGAGGGCCGCCTCGACCAGGGGGTCGATCAGCGCCGGGCCGATGTCGTTCTCGTAGGCGCGGCAGGCTGCCCAGAAGAGGCGGGTGTTGCGTTGGCCCTCGTGGGCGGCGAGGACGAACTGGACCAGGCCCTGGCCGTGTTGGCCGGTCGAGGTGGGCGTGGGGTGGTCCGTGCGGGGTGGGGGGAGCAGGAGGCGCAGCAGCGAGGGTGGGCAGGGGGCCGGGGCCAGGTGGGCGGTGGCCGGGGCGGCGCCGTAGAGGCCGTGGTCCGTGCGGGAGCCGGGGCCCACCAGGTAGCCGCCGGCGCCGCGGATGTCGATGCCGGGGGCGAGCCGGCTCGCGGAGTTGGGGACGACCACGTCGGGCGGGCCGCTGAGCCAGAGGTGCCGGCCGCCGCTGGGGGTCAGGACGACGACGGTCTCGGGGATCGTGAACAGGTGGCGGAGGGCGAGTTCGCGCAGGGCGGACGAGGAGTCCGTGCCGGATTTGGTGTCGAGGTCGATGCCGATCAGGTGGTGCGGCGGCAGTCCGCACGCGATGCCGTAGCCGGTGGCCCAGGGGGCGGCGGCGAACAGTTCGCGGATGCGCGTCGGGTCGGTCGAGGCGTCGTACACCCCGTGGCCGAGGCGTCCGCACTCGCCGTGGCAGCGCGGGCCCGCCGGGTTCACCGTGCCCGCCTCGCCCGCCGGGGGCGACGGGTCGTCGCGGTGCGGGGAGCGCAGGGCCGGGAGTTTCGTACGGGACAGGGGGATCACGGCCAGTCCGCGTTCGGCGGCTGACAGGGCGTGTGCGAGGGCCAGCGTCGTGGCCTGCCGGTCTGTGGTGGCCATACCTCCATGTTCGTACGAGTGTTCGAAAAAGGGAAGAGGGGGAGGCGGCGACTCGCCGACGCGGGCGGATTGGCCGGAAATCTGGCGGAACGCTTCGCCCCTTGGGGCGCCTGGGGCGGGCTGTCCGTACTGCCCTGAACTGCGGCTTGAAGGTAGGTGAAGGGGTTTATCGACTTGTCATCACGCTTCAGGGGGAATAACCGCTTCCGGTCTGGTTCGCCGGGGATTCGGTGGGCAACTCTGGTTCCGCGACGTCGTGCACAACACCGAGGCGGTCGGCCAACTGCCCTGGTAGAAGCCGTACTTCATGTGCGTCCGGCTACGAAGCCGTACGCAACCTGTTCTGGAGGAACAACATGGCAAGCATCCGTACCGCCCGCGTCATCGCCGCCGTCTCCGCCCTCCCGCTGGCAGCCGCCCTCTTCACCGGCGTCGCGGCGGCGGACAACGGCGCCATCGCGGGCAACGGATCGAACGCCGGTGTGGCGACCGTCAGCGGGAGCGGGGTCGGGCACGACAACAAGGGCAACTCGTCCACCACACAGCAGCAGGCGGTCGGCTCGGGGGCCTCGAACCAGAGCAACACCGCCCAGGTCAACGGGTCCGCGTTCACCGCCATCAACCAGGGAAACGAGAACGTCGCCGTCAACTTCGCCAACTTCTGGTAGCCGCGCCCGACTTCCGCGTGGGGATGCGCGGGGGTGTGTGAGGTGTGCTCTCCGGGGTTGTGACGCGTCTGCGCGGTGGTGCCACGGCACCGCCGCGCAGACGTTTTTCCGTGATCTCCCTTCTCCGGAACCGACCTTGACAGTGCACGGCATCTGACGGACAGTCAGAAACCCTCGTCCGTACGACGCCCACGACACCCACGTCGCCCCGGAGGTCCGCCGCCGTGCACCTCGCCCCCACCCCCCGCCAGCGGCGGTTGCGCGCCGAACTCCGCTCGTACTTCGCCGAGTTGATGCCGGACGGACCACCCGGCGCGGACGACCCCCAGGGCCAGCGGGCCCTGCTGCGCCGGATCGGCGGCGACGGCTGGCTCGGACTCGGGTGGCCGGTCGAGTACGGCGGTCAAGGGCGGGGCGCGGACGAGCAGTTCGTGTTCTTCGACGAGGCCTACCGCGCGGGCGCGCCCGTCTCGATGGTCACCCTGAACACCGTCGGACCGACCCTCATGAAGTACGGCAGCGAGGAACAGAAGGCCGCCCTCCTGCCGGGCATCCTGCGCGGGGAACTCGTCTTCGCGATCGGCTACAGCGAACCCTCGGCCGGCACGGATCTCGCGTCCCTGCGGACGCGCGCGGTACGCGACGAGCGGGGCTGGCTGATCGACGGGCAGAAGATCTTCACCTCCAACGCCCACAACGCCGACTGGATCTGGCTCGCCTGCCGCACCGACCCCGAAGCACCCAAGCACCGCGGCATCTCGATCGTCCTCGTCCCGACCGACGCGCCCGGCTTCTCGTGGACCCCGATCGAGACCGTCGGCGGGCAGCGGACGACGGCCACGTACTACGACGGGGTCCGCGTCCCGGCCGGCAACCTCGTCGGCGCGGAGAACGAGGGCTGGTCCCTCATCACCAACCAGCTCAACCACGAGCGGGTCGCCCTCGCCGCGACCGGAATGCAGGCCGAGGAGTTCTACGCCGCGGTGCTGACCGCCGCCCGCACGCCCGATCCGGTGACGGGGCGGCGCCGGGTTGACGAGCCGTGGGTGCGCTCACAGCTGGCCGAGGCACACGCCCGGCTGGCGGCAACGCGCCTGCTCAACTGGCGTTTGGTGGGTGATGTCGGGGCGGGCCGGCTGGCCCCCGGCGACGCGAGCGGCGTGAAAGTCGTGGGAACCGAATCGACGGTCGCGGTGTACCAGATATGTCAGCACATCGCCGGGGCGGACGGACCGGCGGGACTGGCAGGACTGGTGCGTTCGGGCTCGCCGGGCGCTTTCGGGGACGGCGAGCTGGAGCGGTTGAACAGGGCGGCGCAGATCAACACGTTCGGGGGCGGGGTGAGCGAGGTGCAGCGGGAGATCGTCGCGACGATGCGGCTCGGGATGACGAGGGGGCGGAGGTGAGCACAGTGGTCGACGAACTGGGGGCGCGGCTCAGGACGTACGAGGGGCGGGCTGCGGCCGTCGCGGGCCGGGGCAGGGATCCCGTCAACGAGCCGATGATCAGGCACTGGTGCGAGGCCATGGGCGACACCGATCCGGCGTACGCGGGCCCGGACGCCGTCGCGCCGCCCACCATGCTCCAGGCTTGGACCATGGGCGGCCTCTCCGGCCACACGGGACGCACGGAGGCCTACGACGAGCTGTTCGACCTCCTCGACGCGGCGGGCTGCACCTCGGTGGTCGCCACCGACTGCGAGCAGGAGTACCTACGACCCCTGCGGCCGGGCGACGAGGTCACGTTCGACGCGGTGATCGAGTCGGTGTCGGACCGCAAGACGACGAAGCTGGGCACGGGGTACTTCGTCACGACACGCATGGACGTCCGGGTGGGACTGGACCTCGTCGGCACCCACCGCTTCCGCATCCTCAAGTACGCCCCCGCACGCCAGAAGGAGAAGGCGAAGGAGAAGGAGGAGGCGAATCGGGAGGGGAAACGGGAGGGGAAGGGAGCCCGCGCGCGGCGGCCCCGGCCCGTCGTCAACCGGGACAACGCCGGTTTCTGGGAGGGCGTGGAGCAGCACCAACTCCTCATCCAGCGCTGCACGAACTGCGAGACGCTGCGCCACCCCTGGCTGCCGGGCTGCAACGCCTGCGGCGGCCTGGACTGGGACACGGTCGAGGCGAGTGGGGAGGGGACCGTCTACTCGTATGTGGTGATGCACCACCCGCCCTTCCCCGCCTTCGATCCTCCCTACGCGGTCGGACTCATCGAACTCGCCGAGGGCGTGCGGATCGTCAGCAACGTAGTGGGGGTGCCGTACGACAAGGTCCGCATCGGGCTGCCGGTGCGGCTCGAATTCCGGCGGTACGACGAACCGCAGGGGTCCGGCGACGAGGCCGGCCCGTTGGTGCTCCCCGTCTTCCGGGTCCAGGAAGGCCGAGAGGACGAGGTGGGCTGACATGGACTTCACACCCACGGAGGAGCAGGCGGCGGCCCGTGATCTCGCCACCCGGATCTTCGGCGACCTCGCGACACCCGAGCGGCTCACGGCGGCCGGGACGGACAGCGATCCCGAACTGTGGAAGGCCCTGTGCGCGGCCGGACTGGTGGGCGCCATCGAGGAGTTGGGCCTGCTCGGCCTGGTCCTGCTCCTGGAGGAGCAGGGGCGGACGACGGCCCAGGTGCCCTTCGCGTCGACCTGCGTGTACGGGCTGCTGGCGGTGACGGCGCATGGTTCGCCCGAGCAGCGGGAGCGGCTGTTGCCGGGGATCGAGGACGGGTCGGTGGTGGTGTGCGGGGCGTTTCCGGCGCAGGGGGGTGTACGGGCGAGCGAAGTGCGAGGGGAAGTTGAACAGGGTCAGGACGAACAGGCTTCCACGCGAGGGGAGTTGACCGGCACGATCCCCGTCGTCCCCTGGCTGCGGGATGCCACGCATGTCCTTGTCGCCGACGATCAGCGGGGGTTGTGGCTGACCCCGGTCACGGAGGCCGCGCGCGTCGAGGCGGTCGAGCTGACGGCACCTTGGTCGGCGGGGCGACTGACGTTGGACGGGGCATCGGCGGAGCGGCTGGGCGCGGCGGGCGTTGACCTCGGTGGCCAGGCCGAGCCGCTCCTGCCCCGCCCGGGCTCCTCGACTCCCTCCCCCTACGCCGACGTTCTGGCTACCGCCCGTACCGCCTTCGCCGGGTTGCAGGCCGGGGTGTGTGCCGGTTCGCTCGCTCGGGCTGTGGCGCATGTGAATGCCCGGGAGCAGTTCGGGCGCCCGTTGGCGACGCGGCAGGCGGTCCAACTCCGGGCGGCCGACGCGCACATGGACATCGAGGCGATACGGGTGACGGCGTACGAGGCGGCCTGGCGGCGGGACGCGGGGCTGCCGTACGCCACGCACGCGTTGACCGCCGCCTGGTGGGCGTCCGAGGCGGGCCAGCGTGTCGTCCACGCGGGTCAGCATCTGCACGGCGGGGCGGGGGCCGACCTGGACCATCCGGTGCACCGGCACTTTCTCTGGGGCCGGCAGTTGGACGCGTACCTGGGTGGCGGAGGCCAAGTACTGCAAGAACTGGGGGAGTTGATCGTGAGTGAGGAGGTGCGGTCATGAGGGCAGGTGAGGAGTTGCCCCCGCTGGAGATCGAGATCACCCGGACCCTGATCGTCGCCGGAGCCGTCGCCTCGCGGGACTACCAGGACGTGCACCACGACGCGGAGGCGGCGCGGCAGAAGGGCTCCCCCGACATCTTCATGAACATCCTGACGACGAACGGCCTGGTGGGGCGGTACATCACGGACCACTTCGGACCGGGAGCGGTCCTCCGCAAGGTGGCCATACGGCTCGGTGCGCCCAACTACCCCGGCGACACGATGGTGTTGACGGGGCGGATCGAGGAGACGGACGGCGACACCGCGACCGTGCGGGTGCTCGGGGCGAACGGCGTCGGCAGGCATGTGACCGGCACGGTCACGGTCACCGTGCCGAGGACGAGGGAGGCCGGGAAATGAGCACCCGTACCCGCGACACGCTGGGTGGGCAGGCGGCGATCGTCGGGATCGGGGCGACGGAGTTCTCCAAGGACTCGGGGCGCAGTGAGCTGCGGCTGGCCGTGGAGGCGGTGCGGGCCGCGCTGGACGACGCGGGGCTGAGGCCGGCGGACGTGGACGGGATGGTCACGTTCACGATGGACACCAACCCGGAGATCACCGTGGCCCAGGCCTGCGGGATCGGTGAGCTGTCCTTCTTCTCCCGGGTCCACTACGGCGGCGGCGCGGCCTGCGCGACCGTCCAGCAGGCGGCGCTGGCGGTGGCGGCGGGGGTCGCGGAGGTGGTGGTCTGTTACCGCGCCTTCAACGAGCGGTCGGGGCGCAGATTCGGCTCGGGGGTGACGCACCGGGAGCCGTCGGCGGAGGGCGCGGCGCTCGGCTGGGCGCTGCCGTTCGGGCTGCTCACACCGGCGTCGTGGGTGGCGATGGCGGCGCAGCGGTATCTGCACACCTACGGGCTGACGCCGGAGGTGTTCGGACAGGTGGCGATGGTCGACCGCAAGTACGCGGCGACGAACCCGGCGGCGTACTTCCACGGCAGACCGATCACCCTCGCCGAGCACGCGGCGTCGCGGTGGATCGTGGAGCCGTTGCGGCTGCTGGACTGCTGCCAGGAGACGGACGGGGCCCAGGCGATCGTCGTCACGTCGGTGGAGCGGGCCCGCGACCTGCCGCGTCCGCCCGCGGTCATAGCGGCGGCGGCGCAGGGTGCCGGGCGGGCGCAGGAACAGATGACCAGTTTCTACCGCGACGATCTGACCGGCCTGCTGGAGATGGGCGTGGTCGCGCGGCAGTTGTGGCGGACGGCGGGGCTGGGCCCGGAGGACATGGACGTGGCGATCCTGTACGACCACTTCACGCCGTTCGTGCTGATGCAGCTGGAGGAGTTCGGGTTCTGCGGAAAGGGGGAGGCGGCGGACTTCGTGGCCGAGGAGCGACTGCCGATCAACACGCACGGAGGCCAGCTGGGGGAGGCGTATCTCCACGGGATGAACGGCATCGCGGAAGGGGTCCGCCAGCTGCGCGGCACGGCCGTGAACCAGATACCGGGAGCCGAGCGGGTTCTGGTGACGGCGGGGACAGGGGTGCCCACGTCGGGGCTGGTACTCACCGGCCTCGCGGCGCCTGTGCCCCCGGCCGCCTTCGCGGCAGCCTCCGCCGTCCTTACGGCTCCGGCGCCCCTGGCCGAGTTGGCAGCAGCCCCTGCCGGCCTTGCGGGGCCTGTGGCTCCGGCTTCCTTGGCAGCAACTCCTGCCGTCCTTGCGGGGCCTGGGATCCCGGCCGCCTTCGCGGCAGCCTCTGCGACCCTCGCGGCTCCGGCGCCCCCGGCCGAGCTGGCAGCAACTCCCGTCGCCCTTGCGGGATCTGCGACCCCGGCCGGCTTCGCAGCAGAGTCTGCTGGCTTTGAGCCTCCGACGACCCTGGCCGCCTCGGCAGCAGTTCCTGCTGCGCAAGTGACACCTGACGGCTTGGCAGCAGCCTCCGCTGCCCTTGCCACCCCGGGGATCTCCATCGGCGCCACAGTTCCGGCGACTGCCGCCGACCTTTCCACCTCGGCGATCTCTAACGGCCTTGCGGCTCCGGCGACCCCGGTCGTCTTGGCAGCAGCTCTTGCAGGTCTTGCCGCGCCAGCCAATCCTGTCGGCTTCGCAACAGCCCCTGCCGCCCCTGCCGCCCCTGCCGCCTCCACCGGCCGCGCAGCTCGGGCGACTGCCGCCGGCCTGACCGCCTCGGTGACCTCCATCGGCCTTGCGGCTCCGGCGGCCTCCACCAGCCCCGCAGTTCCCGCAACCGCCACAGCCCTTACGGCCCCGGCGACCGCCACAGCCCTCACGGCCCCGGTGACCTCCACCGCCCTCGCAGACCCGGCCACCCCCGCCACCCCGGCCGCTCTCAAAACCCCTGCCGCCTCAACAGCCCCACCACCCCTACCGCCCCCACCCCTCATACCTCAGACGGGTGACCCCCAGGGGTAAACCCGCAGTACATGTCAGGCGCTCGTCCACCTTCAGGAGGTGGAGCCAGCCCCACCCCTACAACCTGAGGCGGAGTCTGCTTCGGGACCTGCGGCCGATCCGGAGGTGTGGGGGTCACTCATAGCGTGGAGACATGACCACAGCAGTCTGCACCAGCGCGTCGAACGCCGCCGCACGGGCCGCCGCCGGAGCCGCCACCAGGTCTGCCACCCGGCCCGCACCCAGGCCGGCCGCACGGCCTGCCACGCGGACAGTCACCCGGCCCGCCGCGCGGGCCACGCAGACCCAGGCTCAACCCCAACCTCAGTCCCAACCCCAGCCCCAACCCCAACCCCAGTCTCAGGTCCAGTCCTCGACCGGGACCCCGGCCCCGGGGCAGGCTCGGGCCCAGGCGGTCACGTACCCCTCGTTCTCGTCGTACATGAGGGCCAGGCAGCCCGTGCTGTTGCGCACCGCGCGGTCGCTGACGGCGAATCCGTGTGACGCGGAGGACCTGTTGCAGACCGCGCTGACCAAGACGTATGTCGCCTGGGAGCGGATCGAGGACCACCGCGCCCTGGACGGTTATGTCCGTCGCGCGCTGCTGAACACGCGGACCTCGCAGTGGCGCAAGCGGAAGGTCGACGAGTTCGCGTGCGACGAGCTGCCCGAGCCGGAGACGGTCGGCGGCGCGGAGGATCCGGCCGAGCAGCAGGCGTTGCACGACGCGATGTGGCGGGCGATCGCGAAGCTGCCGGAGCGGCAGCGGGCGATGGTCGTCCTCAGGTATTACGAGGACCTCAGCGAGGTCCAGACGGCCGAGGTGCTCGGGGTGTCCGTGGGCACGGTGAAGTCGGCGGTGTCGCGGGCGCTCGGCAAGCTGCGCGAGGACCCCGAGCTGGTTGTCGCCCGCTGAGGTCAGCCCGCCGGAGGCCAGTCGGGCATCAGGGCATCAGCGCATCAGGGGATCAGCGCACCAAGGCATCAGGGCACCAAGGCGTCAAGGCGTCAAGGCACCCGAGGCATCAAGGCACTGAGGCATCAAGGCACTGAGGCATCAAGACATCAGGCCATCAGGCCATCAAGGCATCAGATTCAAGTCACCCGGCCGTCGTCGAAGTCGGCCATGAAACCTCCCGCCTGGCAAGGTGACGTGATCGATCACCCGCCCCTAGTGACATACCGTGCGGTATGTGCGCAGAATCAGCGCATCCCTTACTACCGCGTAGGCAATGTCGCCCCGGGAGGACGCCGTGCTGAGCACCATGCAGGACGTACCGCTGCTGATCTCCAGGATCCTGACCCACGGGTCGACGGTCCATGGAACATCGCAGGTGATCAGCTGGACCGGTGAGGGAGAGCCGCAGCGCCGTTCCTTCGCGGAGGTCGGTGCCCGCTCGGCCCAACTGGCGCACGCCCTGCGCGAGGACCTGGGCGTGGTGGACGGCGAGCGCACGGCCACGTTCATGTGGAACAACGCCGAACACGTCGAGGCCTACTTCGCGATCCCCGCCATGGGCGCGGTGCTGCACACTCTCAACCTCCGTCTTCCGGCGGAGCAGTTGGCCTGGATCGTCAACCACGCGGCGGACCGGGTGGTGATCGTCAACGGCTCGCTGATCCCGCTGCTCGCACCGCTGCTGCCCAAGCTGCCGACGGTCGAGCACATCGTCGTCTCCGGCCCCGGCGACCGCACCCCCCTCGACGGCGCCCACGCGCGCGTGCACGAGTACGAGGACCTCATCGCCGGCAAGCCGACCACGTACGACTGGCCCGAACTGGACGAACGCCAGGCCGCCGCGATGTGTTACACCTCCGGGACCACGGGCGACCCCAAGGGCGTGATGTTCAGCCACCGTTCGATCTACCTGCACTCCATGCAGGTCAACATGACCCAGTCGATGGGACTCACGGACCAGGACACCTCGCTGGTCGTGGTCCCCCAGTTCCATGTGAACGCCTGGGGCCTGCCCCACGCCACCTTCATGACCGGCGTGAACATGCTGATGCCGGACCGCTTCCTGCAGCCCGCCCCGCTCGCAGAGATGATCGAGAGCCAGCGCCCCACGCACGCGGCGGCCGTGCCCACCATCTGGCAGGGCCTGCTCGCCGAACTGACCGCGAAGCCCCGCGACGTCTCCTCGCTCACCCAGGTCACCATCGGCGGTTCGGCCTGCCCGCCCGCCCTCATGGCAGCTTTCGACAAGCTCGGCATGCGGGTCTGCCACGCCTGGGGCATGACGGAGACCTCCCCGCTCGGCACGGTCTCGCGCCCGCCGGCCGAGGCGGTCGGCACCGACCGGGAGTGGGAGTACCGGCTGACCCAGGGCCGTTTCCCGGCGAGCGTCGAGGCCCGCCTCACCGGCCCCGGCGGCGAACGGCTGCCCTTCGATGGCGAGTCGGCGGGCGAGCTGGAGGTGCGCGGTCCGTGGATCGCGGGCGCCTACTACAACGGCCCGGACGCCGAACCCCTGCGCCCCGCCGACAAGTTCAGCGAGGACGGCTGGCTGAAGACGGGTGACGTCGGCACGATCTCCGCCGACGGTTTCCTCACCCTCACCGACCGCGCCAAGGACGTCATCAAGTCCGGCGGCGAGTGGATCTCCTCCGTCGACCTGGAGAACGCCCTGATGTCCCACCCGGACATCACCGAGGCCGCCGTGGTCGCCGTACCGGACGAGAAGTGGGGTGAGCGTCCGCTGGCGACCGTCGTCCTGCGGGAGGGTTCCACCGCCGACTTCGAGTCCCTGCGCGCCTTCCTCGCCGACGCGGGAAAGATCGCCAAGTGGCAGCTCCCCGAACGCTGGACGATCATCGAGTCGGTCCCGAAGACGAGCGTCGGCAAGTTCGACAAGAAGGTGCTGCGCAGGCGGTACGCCGAGGGCGACCTGGACGTCACCAAGCTCTGACCGCCCACCCGTCCACCCGTCCACCCGTCCACCCGCCCACCCGTTCACGCCGATCCGCCGGACAGGGCGCCCCACGGCCCCTGCCCGGCGTACGGCCACGTCGTCGTCGTAGCAGAAGAACTCACCGTCGCGCAGGCGGAGAACTCACCGGCGCCGCGCGCCCGTAGCCGTCGAGACCCACCCGATCACCAGCCACACCCCCGCCACCACACACACCCCGCCCCAGCCCCAGTGGCTGAACGCCGGTCCGGCCAGCGACGAAGCGAGCGCGCCGCCCGTGAAGCCGGCGACGACGTACGCGGTGTTGGCGGTCGCCGGGGTGGAGGTGGTGGTGAGGGCGAGGGTCTGGTTGGCGACGTGGGAGGCGACCAGGGCCGCGTGGATCGCGATCGCGGCGACGAACAGCGCCCACAGCACGTGCCCGCCCAGCCAGAACAGCGGCACGGACAGGGCCGCGAGCACATACGCGGACCGTACGACCTTTCCCGCGCCGAACCGGTCGACGAACCCGCCCGCGAGCGGAGCCACCGCGCTGGCCGCCAGCCCGAAGAGCCCGAACAGCCCGGCGGTCGCGGTCGAGAAGCCGTAGGAACCGCCCGTCGTGCCCGTCAGGAGCAGGGCGAGGGTCGTCCACAGGGCGCTCCACGCGCCGAACATCCCCGCCTGGCGCAGGCACGCGCGCCACAGGTCGGGCGAGGTGCGGACCAGGCCGGGCAGGGCCGCGAGGCCGGCGAACAGCGGGCCGGAGCCGCGGCGCCTCTCGGACGGGAGGACGTACGCGGTGGCGAGGCCGAGGACGAGCGTGAGGGCGGCCGAGCCGACGAACACGACCCGCCAGCCGTAGGCCTGGCCGACCAGGCTGCCCACCACGCGCGCCGCCACGATGCCGGTGAACAGGCCCGCTATGACGGCCGCGACATGGCGGGCGCGGTGGTGGGCGGGGGCGCGTTCGGCGACCAGCGGGACGAGGAGTTGCGGTACGACGGTCGCGGCGGCGGCGACGAAGACGGCGACCGCGAGGGCGGCGGTGCCGGGGGCCGCGGCGCCGACGAGCAGGGCCGCCGTGGTGGCCAGGGAGAGGGCTGCGACCAGCGGGCGCCGGTTCACGCGGTCGCCGAGCGGGGCGAAGAAGAGGAGGCCGGTGGCGTAGCCGAACTGCGCGACCGACGCGATCCACGCCACGGCGGACGGGGTCGAGCCGAAGTCGTGGGCGATGAGGGGGAGCAGCGGACCCGCGAGATAGATGTTGGCGGCCGTCACGGCGGTACAGACGGCGATGAGGACGAGGAAGAGGCGGCCGGAGGCGCTGGGGACGCCCGGCTTCTGGAGCGATGTCCGGGTGACGGTGGTGTCGGTGGTTGCGGAGGACATGAGCGGCGGCACTCCTTCAGACCTGCGGGACTCGCGAGCCACCCGCGAAGTCTCCGGGTCGGCTCTTGCAACTAACTGTTTGGTTGGAAGCTGGAACAGCATGCGGCGCATCGGAATTCCCTGTCAACCAAACAGTTGGTTACCGCCCCCCGCCGAGTACCCTGGCCCCATGGGAGTCAGGGACCCCGAGGCCACCAAGGCCCGGATCTTCGAGGCGGCGGTCGCCGAGTTCGCCCGGCACGGCATCGCGGGCGCCCGCATCGACCGCATCGCGTCCGAGGCCAAGGCCAACAAGCAGCTGATCTACGCCTACTTCGGCAACAAGGCGGAACTGTTCACGCGGGTCCTCGGCAGGTCCATGCTCGACCTGGCCGTCGCGCTCCCCGTCGACCCGGACGACATCGAGGGCTGGATCGACCGCCTCATGGACTACCACGAGGCCCACCCCGAACTGCTCCGCCTCCTCTTCTGGGAGGGCCTGGAGTACGGCACCGCCGAACTGCCCGACGAGGCCGAGCGCCAGCAGCACTACGCGTTCAAGGTCGCCGCGCTCCAGGACGGCCAGGACCGGGGTGTCGTGAGCGACGCGATCCCGGCCCGCGACCTGCTCTTCCTGCTGGTCGCGATGGCCAACTGGGGTGTCGTCGTACCGCAGATGCGCCGCGTCCTGGTGGGCGCGGACGACCCGGACCGGGACCGCCTCCGCGAGTCGATCAAGGAGGCGGCACGGCGACTGATCGCCAAGTAGCCGCGCCCGAAAGGTAGTTGGCTACGGCCGTCAAGTGGCCCGTGTGGTCGGCTAGTTGGTGCCGATCCGGGCGAGCAGGTCCACGATCCGCGACTGGACCTCGGTACTCGTCGACCGCTCGGCGAGGAAGAGCACGGTCTCCCCGGAGGCCAGCCGCGGCAGGTCGGCCTCGTCCACCGCGGCCGTGTACACGACGAGCGGGGTGCGGTTGAGCTGCCCGTTCGCGCGCAGCCAGTCGACGATCCCGGCCCGCCGCTTGTGCACCTGCAACAGGTCCATGACCACCAGGTTCGGCCGCAACTGCCCAGCCAGAGTCACCGCGTCGGCATCGCTCGCGGCCCGGGCCACCTGCATCCCGCGCCGCTCCAGCGTCGCCGTCAGCGCCAGCGCGATCTCCGCGTGCTCCTCGATCAGCAGCACCCGCGGCGGATGCTGCTCGCTGTCCCGCGGCGCGAGCGCCTTCAGCAGGACGGCGGGATCGGCGCCGTAGGCCGCCTCCCGCGTGGCCTGCCCGAGCCCGGCCGTCACCAGCACCGGTACCTCGGCAGCGACCGCCGCCTGCCGCAACGACTGGAGCGCGGTACGGGTGATCGGCCCGGTCAACGGGTCCACGAACAGCGCCGCCGGGAACGCGGCGATCTGCGCGTCGACCTCCTCGCGCGAGTGCACGATGACGGGCCGGTACCCGCGGTCGCTCAGCGCCTGTGTGGTCGTCACGTCCGGCGCGGGCCACACCAGCAGCCGGCGCGGGTTGTCGAGCGGCTCCGGGGGCAGTTCGTCGTCGAGCGGCTGCGGCCTGGGCGTGTCCGCGATCTCGACGGCCCCGCCCGGCCCGTCCAACGGCTCCGGCCCCTCGGCCGCGTTCTCGTCCGGTGCCCCTATGGCGTACGACCGCCCGGCCCCCTCGGTCATCTGCGCGAGGCGTGACTGCCCGGCCATGGAGGGCTGAGCCCGCTCACTCTGCTCCGCCACCGCACCGGCGGGCTCGGGCCGCGTTCCCAGCTTCCTCCGCCGACCACCCCCACCCGACTGATGCGGCGGAGGCGTGGGCGTGGCGGCGGGCACCTGCACCTGAGCGGCCTGCCGCGTGAACGGCACCCCCTGCCCCAACGTCCGCACACTGATCGCCCGCCCCTGAGTCGAGTTGGGATCAACGGGCGCGGCAGCGGCCTCGGCGGGAAGCGGCTGAGCGACCCGAGCCTGCGCGGCGACGGGAGTACCGGGTACGGGAGCATTCGGGTTCGGGTTGGCGTTCGGCTGCGGGTTCGGTGCCGTGTTCGGCGCTACGGCGGTCTCGGCGCCGTTCGCCGCCACGGGCGCCGGAGCCCCACCGGGCGCACCCGCGGCCGGGTTCGGCTGCGCGGCGGGCAGAGCCTGCGGCGGCACCGGCCCACCGGACTGCCCCTGAACCGGGGCGACTTGACCGGGAATGCCGTGCGGAGAGACGAGTTGCCCCTGCGCGGGCACGGCCTGCCCGGGAATGCCCTGAGGCGGAATCGGCTGCCCGGGAACACCGGGGGCTTGCCCCGGGATCCCTTGAGGAGAGACAGGCCGGCCGGGAAGTCCCTGCCCCTGCGCTCCCTGCGCCTGGATCCCCTGCGGCGACACCGGCTGACCGGGGTTGCCCTGCCCGGGAATGCCCTGAGCCGGAATCCCCTGACCAGGAACCGCCTCGGCCGGCAACGGCTGCCCCGCCGGCACCTGCCCCTGGGCGGGAAGACTCTGCGCGGGAGCGAGCTGCATGGCGGTACCGGGCTGCCCGGCAACCCCCTGCCCGGCGACAGGCTGACCCGGCACACCGACGGGAACACCCTGCCCCTGCTGAACCGCCTGCCCCGCGGCGACCTGCGCCGGAACCCCCTGCTGCCCCTGCCCGGCCGCCCCCTGCGCCGGAACCACCGCACCAGGTTGCCCCTGCCCCTGCACCGCGACACCGGCCTGAACCGGGGCCCCGGCCTGCACCGACTCCACACCCTGCGCCTGCGCCTGAGATTGTGGCTGCGGCTGGGCAACAGCCCGACGCCGCCGCCCAGTCGGGGCGCTCGCGGGATGCGGCTGAGGCGGAGTGTGATCGTCACCCTGATCAACCGGAACGGCATCGTGCCGCCCGTCGTCACCGGGATGCCCACCAGGAACACCCCCGGGAGCCTGCCCGGGCACAACGGGAACCCCGGGCGCGACGGCAACTCCGGGCGGCTGCGCGGCCGTAGCCCCAGAACCCTCCGGCGTCCGATCAGCTTCAGCCGGCGGCAACGCGAACACGGTCCGCGCCCCCGCCTCCTGCGCCGCGGCCCGCTCGGCCGCGGCAGCCAAGGCCCGCCTGCGACGCCCGGTCGGCTGCCCGTCCTCGCCAACGGAGTCGGAGTCACCGGCGGCATCGGCGGAGCCGCTCGCGGGCAACGCGGCCGGCAACGCCTGCCGTTCACCGCCCACGGGCACACCTCGCGGCGACACGGTGCCACCAAGTCCCGTACCGGAAGCGGCAGTTCCAGCGGCATGCTCCGCCGCCGTCATCACAGCGCCCTCGGAGACACCCCCGGACACACCTTCGGGGTCACCGTCGGACGCCTCACCGGCCGCGCCTTCGGCCGCCCGCCCACGCCGTCGCCCGGTACCGCCGGACGCACCGTCGCCGCCCGCCTCACCGGCCACCGCGACCGCCGCGGACTCCTCGCCCGCACGCCTCCTGCGCCGCCCGGTGGGCACGGCGGCCTCGCCGCCGCCGGTGTCCTCGGAGGTACCGTCCGGTACCTCGCTCTCCAGGAACGCGTCCACGGAGGACCGTCGGGCCCGCCGACGGCCGTTGCTGGCCGACGCCTGTTCGGGCAGGGCGAGTTCGGCGCCGCCACCGGTCGCGGCCGGAGCCGCGACGGCCCCCGCCCCGCCCCCGATCGGCACCTCCAGCACATACGCGCTGCCGCTCATCCCCGGCACGTCGTGCGTCTGCAGCACACCGCCGTGCGCCCGCACGATCCCGCGCACGATCGGCTCGTGCACCGGGTCTCCCCCGGCATACGGCCCGCGCACCTCGATCCGTACGACCTCACCGCGCTGCGCCGCCGCCACGACGACCGTGTTGTCCATGTAACCGCCCGCGGACGCGGGCGAGTTGCCGGTCGCGTCGACACCCGCGACATCCGCGACGAGATGCGCGAGCGCGGTCGCGAGGAGCACCGGGTCGACCTCGGCCTCGATGGGCGGCGCGTGCACGGCGAACTGCACCCGCCCGGGACCGATCAGCTCCACGGCCCCGTCGACACCGGCGGCGACCACCGCGTCCAGCATCACTTTCGTACGGTTGAGCTCCCCGTCGCCGGTCTCCAGCCGCTGATAGCCGAGCACGTTGTCGATGAGCTGCGTGATGCGCGAGTACCCCGCCGAGAGGTGATGGAGAACCTGATTCGCCTCGGGCCACAGCTGCCCCGCGTCATCGGCGGCCAACGCGGCCAGTTCACGCCGCAGTTCGTCGAGGGGCCCGCGCAACGACCGCCCGAGCAGCGTGAGGAGTTGCTCGTGGCGTCCGGCCAGCTCCTCGAACCGGTCCTTCTCCCGCTCCCCGAGCGCGGCGTACCGCTCCTCGTTCGCGGCGAGTTCCTCCTCGTGCCGTTCCCGGAGTTCCTCGATCTCGGTGATGTGCTTCTGGCGCAGCGAGGTCAGCTCGGAGGCGTGCTCCTCGTCGAGCCGCTCCAGCTCGTCCCGGTGCAGCTTGTCGGCGGCGTCCTTCTCCTCGGCGAGCGAGTCGTAGGGGCGCCGGTCGGTGAAGGTCATCACGGCGCCGACCAGTTGGTCGCCGTCGCGCACGGGCGCGGTGGTGAGGTCGACGGAGACCCGGTCCCCGTTCTTGGCGAACAGCACCTGCCCGCGCACCCGGTGCTTGCGCCCGGACCGCAGGGTGTCGGCGAGCGGCGACTCCGCGTACGGGAAGGGGGAGCCGTCCGCGCGCGAGTGCAGGACGAGGTTGTGCAGTTCCTTGCCGCCGAGGTCGCTGGCGCGGTACCCGAGGATCTGCGCGGCGGCCGGATTGACGAGCACGACCCGCCCGTCCGTGTCCGTTCCTACGACGCCCTCGGCTGCCGCACGCAGGATCATCTCGGTCTGCCGCTGCGAACGGGCCAGCTCGGCCTCGGTGTCCACGGTCCCGGAGAGGTCGCGCACGACGAGCATCAGGAGCTCGTCGGAGGTGTAGCCGTAGCCGTCGTAGGCCTGCTGGCCGTCTTCGAGGTTGGCGCTGGTGACCTCGACGGGGAACTCGGAGCCGTCGGTGCGGCGGGCGGTCATGCGGGTGGGCTTGGTCCGGCCGCGCGGGTCCATCGAGTCGGGGCGGCGCATGGAACCCGGGATGAGCCGGGAGTCGAACTCCGGCAGCAGGTCCAGCAGTCCGCGCCCGACGAGGGCGGTGCCCGGCGCCTCGAAGGCCTCCAGCGCGATGGTGTTCGCGTTGACGACGGTTCCGTTGGCGTTGACCAGGACCAACGCGTCCGGGAGCGCGTCGAGTATGGCTGCGAGGCGAGCAGCGCCTCGGGATGGCCTGCTGCTCACGAGACGCTTCCTCCCTGTTACCGCACCTTGCCGACCGCGGAGGCCATCTTGCCAACCTGCCCGCGACGTGTCACGCGAGGGAGTCTAAGGGCAGTCCTTGTGCTCGCGGAGTGAGATGAGAGGGAGGTCGCACGGTGAAGTGACGTAGAACGTGTGACCGACCACCAATCCCCGGCGTCTTCAGCGATGGGCGCCGAGGTCCGGCAGCAGCGGGACCATCCCGTTCCAGCGGGAGATCTCGCAGCCGTCGCTCCGGTCGTACGTGGCGTCGACCGGGCGTCCGGCCCAGGTGCCGGTGACATGGGCGGTGGCGGGGCCGCCGTAGATCATCGTGCACAGGCTGTCCGGGGGGACCGGCGCGAAGGGGTCCCTTCCCCACTGGGTGTTGCGGCCGACGGCCTCGCAGGCGCCGGTCACGTCCGGGTGGGTGCCGCCGCCGGGGTGGCAGTACAGCTCGTGCGTCCCGTCGGCCGCGCCGCCCGCGTGCCGGACGGTGACGGTGAGGTGGTCGCCGCCGGACCGGTCCTCGTCGCGGACGGGCGGTGGCGCGAGGGTGCGGGGCGCGGCGGGGGCGGCCTGCACGCGGGCTTCGGCGGGCACCGCGGCCAGCGAGCCGACGGTGGCGGCGGACGCGGCGGCGATCACGAGGAGACGGTTGACCTGCAACATGACCTGACTAACGCCCGCCGCCCCCGGACGTTGCGGACCCGGCGGCCGGCATCAACGGCTTTGCTCTGCGGGCCGCCTGCCTAGTACCGTGGGAGGCGATTGGTGACACCGCGCTCGTCTGTGTCATCATCTGCACGCACCTTCCGCGCTCGCGCGGGTGGTTGTGCTGGAGGCGTCGCCTAGTCCGGTCTATGGCGCCGCACTGCTAATGCGGTTTGGGATGTAAGTCCCATCGAGGGTTCAAATCCCTCCGCCTCCGCACCACACCGAAGCCCCGGTCCGAGCGACCGGGGCTTCGGTCGTTCCCGGAACCCCTCCGTAAGCCCGTTTTCGCAGCTCACAAGGGGTATGGCTAACGGATTTCACATGGCGGCGGCAGTCATGTAATGTTCTTCCTGTCGCCGCGAGCGGGCCGGAAGGGCCGGGAGCGACGAAGGAAAACAAGAGAAAACAAGCACTCGTAGCTTAACGGATAGAGCATCTGACTACGGATCAGAAGGTTGCAGGTTCGAATCCTGCCGAGTGCACATCTGACGAGAGGCCCCGGAGTGATCCGGGGCCTCTCGCGTGTACCCCGACGGCTGTTTTTCGATGGCCCGCGGCGGTTCCGGGACGAGTCCGGGAAGGGCCAGGTCAGGGGCGTGAGGGGTACGTCCGGGGCGGCTCCGTGGTTCCCGGTTGCTCGATCTGTGATGAACAAGCGATGTGGACGGCCTCAGCGAGTGGCGTGTCTAGGCCCATACTGGAGTCAATGACAAAGCCAGCTGCACCGAAGCGCTATTTGCCCACCAGTCCCTTCAAGGCCCCGGCCGCGGCGGCACCCAAGCAGTTCGCCGTGGGCGACCAGGTCACACACGACATGTACGGCCTCGGCCGGGTCATCGGCATCGAGGACGGAATCGCGGTGCTCGTCGACTTCGGGTCGGTCCAGGAGCGCATCCTGAGCCCGTACTCCAAGATGAGCAAGCTGTAGGACCGCTGTGCCCGGTTCACGGCACACCAGGTCCTAGCGGCCTGTAACGAACGGGAGACCTCTCATCGACCTGACCTCGCTGTTCTCCGCCCCGGAAGGGGCGACCCGCCTGTCCGGCGCGGGATCGCCCCCTCCGGCGACGAACCCCTTCCAGGCCCCGGACTTCGGGGAGGACGAGACGCTGCCGTTCGACGACGGGCAGGCACCCTTCTCGGACATGGACGAGGCTTTCCGCAGGGCGGGCTAGTCAGGGCGGGCTGGGCTTCCATGGCGCTGTCCGGCGAAGCCCGTCAGCCATGGGCCAGTTCCCCAGCGGTTTTTCAGTGATCCTTCGCCGGCCATCCGACGGCCCGGAAGACGGCGACTGGATCCAAGTAGTCGCGCCAGTGCGTCACTTCGCGGTCCCTGACGGTGATCACGGAGACGAAGTGGTTGTCGTAGGCCATCCCGGTCCGCACAGCCCGTCCGTGCACCGCGTACTCAAGCACGACCACTGACGTCCCGGGGTCCCGGTGGACGGCCAGTCCGTCCGCGCTGTGCAGGATCATGACGTCGCCGTAGCCGCGGTACAGGTCGGCCACCGCCGCGCGTCCCTCGACCCGGCGCGGGTAGCCGGGCACGGACACGACGTACTCGACGACCACGTCCTCGGCCAGGAGATCGAAGAAGTGCTCGCCGTCGACGAGCCCCGCGAGCCCCTCCTGGACGATCCGGAAGAACGGATCGAGCGCCGCGAACTCGCCCGCGTTCTCGGCGGATGCGGATGCGGGTACGGGTACGGGTACGGGTACGGACATGGTCACTTCACCCCCGCCGGGTGTGCCCAGACGCCGGCGTTGCGCCGCGCGAAGTCCTCGAAGCCGGCCGGCGCCCGGCCGGTGACCTTCTCGATGTCGTCGTTGGGCGTGGAACCGTTCCCGGAGACGATGGCGCCGGTCAGCCAGCGCAGCATCACCGCGTAGTCGGCGGGGACGAGCCCGGCCGCGACCGCACCGCCGATCCACGCCTCGGGGTCGATGTCCTGGTGCCGGACGGTTCGGCCGGTCACCGTGGTGATGGTGTCGGCGACCTCGGCGACGGTGAGGGCCTGCGGCCCGGTCGGCGCGTACGACGCCCCGGCATGGGCCTCGGGATCGAGCAGCGTCTCCACCGCGACGGCCGCGATGTCGCCCGCGTCGACGAACGCCTCCCTGTGGCCGCCGGTCGACACCGTGATCACACCGTCGACGACCGGCAGGTGCGCGTCGCCGAAGTTCTGCATCACCCACGCCGGACGCAGGATCGTGTGCGTGAGGGTGTCGCGGGCGGCGAGACCGTCCTCCACGGCCCTGATGTCGACGTCCGGGGGCGCCAGTTGACCGCCGTAGGTGCTCAGGTAGGTGACGTGACGTGCCCCCGCGGCCACGGCGAGGTCGAGGAACGCGGCCACCTGGTCGGCGTAGGAGATCCGCAGGACGGGGGTGACGAGGTAGAGGCGGTCGACGCCGGCGAGGGCGGCGGGGTGGGTGGTCGGGTCGTCCCAGTCGAAGGGCACGTCGGCGCCGTGGCGGGCGGCGGTGCGGGCGGGCAGTCCTCGTCCGGCGAGTTGGCGCGCCACGAGGGAGCCGGTACGGCCGGTGCCGCCGAGGACGAGGGCGGTGGGAGGTGATCCAGTCATGGCTCCATCGTGGGAGCGGGGCGGTGGCGGATCAATGTGTGAATCGCTTGATTCATTACGTCAGACGCTCGAAGAGAGCCGCTGTGCGGTCGCCTCGCGGATACTGATCGGGTGGACATACTGCACGATCGCCTCGCGCGGGCCCGCGCCTCCGGTGCCGTTTTCGCGCGGACGGTGGCCGAGCCGCCGTGGGGACTCCGGCTGGCCGGGTCGATCCAACTGGCCGTGCACACCGTCGTACGGGGACGGGGTTGGCTGTGGCTGGACGATCCCGGCGGCGCGGTGGAACTGGTGCCGGGTGAGGTGACGCTCGTGCGCGGCGGCCCCGATCACCACATCGGGCACGAGCCGGGCGCGGACTGCCTCGAACCGGAGGAGTTCCGCAACAGGCATGCCCCGGGCGGGAGTTCGGAGGATCCGCGGGCGACGGTGTTCCTCTGCGGGGCGTACCGGTTCTCGGGGGACGTCGGTGCCGGGTTGCTGGAGGCGCTGCCGCAGGTGCTGACGCTGTCGGCGGCGGTGGGGGATCCGTTGCGGGACGTGATCGGGCTGCTGTCCCACGAGTTGGCGACACCGGCGCCGGGCGAACCGGGCGGGCCCACGGTCCTGGACCGGCTCCTGGACGTCCTGCTGGTGCTGGCCATCCGCACCGACTTCCGGCACAGCCCCAACGCGCCACGCTGGTACCGGGCTTGCGCGGATGCCCGCCTGAACGCTGCGCTCCAGGCCGTCCACGAGGACGCCGGCCACCCCTGGACGGTCCCCGAACTCGCCGCGATCAGCGGCCTGTCGAGGGCGGCCTTCGCCCGCACCTTCCGCGACGTCCTCGGCCAGACCCCGATCCAGTACCTGACCGACTGGCGGATGGCCCTGGCCCGCGACCACCTCCGCACCGGCGAACTCCCCCTCACGGCCATCGCCCGCACGGTCGGCTACACCTCGCCCTACGCCTTCGCGGCAGCGTTCACCCGCCACCACGGGGAACCACCGGGCAGTTGGCGACGCCGAGAGCCCCCCTCCCCGAACGACCTTCACCCGCCCGCCCATTGACACCCTCAGGGGGTCCGGTTCAGTCATGGTCACCCACCGCCAAGAACACACCGCCCACTGGATCCGCTACTTCACAGACCGGGGTCACGGACACGTCCAGCCGGCGTCCCGTTGCGTGCCGACTCGGCGGTCGTGGCGCCGGGGCGGGAGTTGGCCGCGCGGGACACCGACGCCCTGTTGACGGTGTTGCGTGGCCTGGCCGCTGTGCCCGGTACCGAGGTCATGCGGCGGCTTGTCGTGCAGGGGGACGATCGGGCGCTCTGGGAGGGGCACGCCCGGTTTCCCGACGCGCTCGCCGACCTCGTCCTGCGGGCCGTTCGTCGGCGTGGTGGGCTGCTCGCCGCTCGGGTTCCCGACCTCGCGGGGATCGTGCGCGCGACCGTGGACTCCCTGCGGGCGCTTCCGGGCGGCGGGCCGGTCAGTGTCGTGCACGGTGACCTCGTGCCGCCCAACATCCACGTCGACGACGCGGGCGCTCCTACGGCCGTACTCGACTTCGGGTTCTTCACGACCGCCGGGGATCCCGCCTTCGAGGCCGCCGTGGCAGCCGCCGTGTGGGACATGTACGGGCCGTACGCGGAACGGCACACCGCCGCCCTCACCCGGTTGTTCGCCGAGGAGTTCCGGTACTCGGCCGAGACGCTCGTCCTCTATCGGCGGGCGTATGCGCTGGCGACCTACGACCTGTTCTCGTCGGACAGTGGGGACGGGCATTTCCGTTGGTGTGCCGGGGTTCTCACGCGGCCGGGCTGAACGCGGGGGTTGCCACCGTCGGCCGTACCGCGATCGTGACCGGGGTCGAGGCGCCGCGGTCGGCGAAGACGAACAGGCGGAGGACCAGGAAGCGGCCGATGCCGGCGAGGCCGGAGGCGGTGAGGTAGACGGCCTGTTCGGTGAGCATGCCGGGGGTGGGCTGGACGGTGTGGAGGATCAGGATCGCCGCGGACGTCGCCGCGTAGGCCGCCGTGGCCGAGCCCGCCGACTGCCAGTGCTCGCGCCAGCCGGGGCGGCGGCCGGTGCCGAAGGTGAACAGGGCGTGCAGTTCGGTGCAGAGGACGGTCGAGGCGATCGTGATCAGGGCGTTCGCCGCCGCCCAGGGCATCAGCGCGGCCAGTAGCGGTACCGCCGCGCTGGACAGGACCCCGACACCGCCGCCGCACGCCACGAACCTGACGAAGGACGCGAACGGGGCGGGCTTCATGGGATTTCCCTCCGTACGGCGGCTGTTGGGCCTGCGCCGACCCTCTTGACCGGCTGAGGTCAACGATGCCGTCGTACGGTTCCGGGCACGATGGAGCGGTCTCCCGGACCGTGGGGGGAGTGGGCTGTACCTACGGGGTCGGGTTTACCCCCCTGTCCCGCGCCCGGAGTTCCTCGATGTAGTCCTGCGCCAGCGTCGACGTCCGCGTGAACCAGTCGTTCAGTACGGCGATCTCGGCGGGGGAGTAGTCGGCGAACTGGGCGTTGAGACGGTCGTAGTAGGGGCCGTAGAGCGCGACGACACGGGTCACCGCGGCCGGTACCGAGGCGACGCGGACGCGGCGGCGGTCGGCCGGGTCGGGGACGCGGGTGATGAAACCGGCGCGCTCCAGGCGGTTGAGGATGCCGGTCACCGCGCCGGTCGTGACGTGGACGTGTGCGGCGAGATCGCCCGCGGTGAGGAGGTGCTCACCGGACCTGATGACGTAGGCGAAACAGACGAGATCGGTGACGTTCAGGCCCAGCCGCTCGGCCATTTCCTGCTGGCCGAGCTGCGCGGTGGCGATGAGGGAGTCCATCGCGTCCAGCGCCTGGGCCGGGGTGGAGGTGGGGCGAGGCTTGGCTTGCATGGTTATTGCCTTAGTTCGTGAGAGGTTTCTGCTCTAAACTTCTTAGGTGATGAGATAAATCCCGATGGGGTCTGCGGGGCCCCGTTCGGAGTTCCAGGGAGGTCGACGCATGAGCGCACATCAGTATGACGAGGGGCATACGGTCGCGGGTTGGACCGGATTCGGTATCGCGACGGTCGGGTCGACCGTCGCCGGGGTGGGGGTGTGCGCGGTCTCCGCCCCGCTGATCGGGGTCGGGCTGGGGATCGTCGCGGTGAGCGTCCTGGTGACGTGGGCGCTCCATCTCACCGGGTGGGGGAAGCCGCCGGGGCGGCGGGACCGGGAGCAGTGGGGGATGCGGGTGCGGGACCCGTCGGCGCGGGCGGGGCATGCCGGGTGTGTCGGGTGCCGGCTGGCGGGGCGGGGGCGGCCGGCCGAGGAGTACACGGCCGAGGAGCGCGCGATCGCGGTCGTGCCTCGCGGGTCCGCCCCGGCCGGTGAAACCGCAGGCTGACGCGGTTGTCAGTGCCGCCGTCTAGTCTCGTGAGCGATGGCACGGACATGGAAGTGCTCGGGACTGCGGTGGGCTGTGGACGGTCCTGAGCTGAAGTGGGACGGCGGGCGCGGGAGCCCGTTGCCCCGGGGGAAGCGGGTGGCCTTCGAGGTCGCGGAAGGGGGCGGGCGGACATGCGTGGGGGCGCGGGGGCACGCCTGCCCGGTGCGGGCGGCCGTGCCGGAGCGGAGTACGGGGGCGCGGTGCGAGGAGTGCGCGCGACTGGACCGGGCGCACTCGGTGGCCGCCGACACCATCGCGGACGACCCGCGGCCGTACCACGTGTACCTGGCCTGGTTCGGCCCCGGCCTGCTCAAGGTCGGCATCACCGCCGAAGAACGCGGCTCCGCGCGGCTCCTTGAACAGGGCGCCGTCTGCTTCAGCTGGCTGGGCCTCGGCCCTTTGATGGCGGCCCGCCGCTCGGAGGAACTGCTGCGCGCCGCCCTACGGGTCCCGGACCGGATTCCCTACGGCGAGAAGCGTGCCGTCCGTTCCGCGTTGCCGGCCTCGGCCGTGGAGCGGGCCGCCGAGATCGCCGACCTGCACGCCCGCGCCCTCGCGCTGCCCGAATGGCCGGAGTCGCTCCACCGCGAGCCGTACCGACCCGTGGACCACGTCGACGCCTTCGGCCTCGCGGGACTCCCGGCCCCCGTCGGCGAGGTGAGCGGGCTGGTCGCGGGCGGGATGGTGAGCGGGGAGGTCGTCGCGGCGGCGGGACCTGACCTCCACCTTGCGACCCAGCGGGGTGTGGTCGTGCTGGACACCCGGCTGATGACGGGATGGGAGCTGATCCCGGCGGGTTCCTCCGAGGGTGACACGGGTGGATTCACCGTGCCGGTACGGGAGTTCAGGCGGGAAGTGCCGGGGGTGCAGGAGGGATTGTTCTGAGGCCGGGCTGCGGTGACCGGGGTTATGGGGCGGCGGCCGGGGTGGTCATCGGACGGTGGGGGTGCCCCTATGTCCTTCGTCAAGGCTGAGCTGGTCATGCGACGGCGGTTTCGGGGAGGCGGGGTTCGTAGAAGGTGCCGTCGCGGAGCATCGCGAACAGCACGTTGACGCGTTGTCGGGCAAGGCGGAGGAGGGCTTGCGTGTGAGGCTTTCCCCCGGGCCCGGCATTTGTCGTGGTAGGTGTGGGAGGCGGGATCGTGCAGGCCAGCGGCCCCATTGCGGAACCGCGAAGAACATGACGGGGGAGAGGGGGATCGGGCAGCCGCCGTAGTCGCCGGGCTGTGCGGGAAGCGGGCAGCGGGCAGCCAAAGTAGGTATCGGGAAGTACGGGAAGCGGGCGCGGAGGGAGTCGTCATGAAAGGCCCGGAAGTCCCCGTCACCGTCCAGTGGGTCCGGACCTCCTGGACGAAGCGGTCGCGTGGCGGTGAGGCCGCCGCCCGGAGGAACGCGGTGCCGGTCGGGTTCGCCCTGCCGGGCGGGGTGGCGCCGCTGGAGAAGCGGGTACCGCTTGCCCATACCGTCAAAATCCGTGAGGGAGAGGACTTCACGCCGGTCGAGGGCCGAGCGGAGTTGAAGAACGTCGACGTCCAACTCCGCCGGGTGGACGGGCGGTTGCGGGTACTCCCCCGCGTGGAGCCGCTGTTCGGGCTGCCGCCCAGGCCCCGCAGACCCCCGGCGGTGCGGCTCCTGCCGGGGCAGTGGGTCCGGTGGCAGCTCAACTACCGCTTCAGCAGCGCGGCCGGCATGCAGGACTGGTCGTACTGGCTCGACACCTTCAACATCGCCTATGGGCCGGTGACCGCCGACGTGTTTCTGGGGACGCCCGACTTCCATGTGGATGAGCAGGGCCCGGTGCGATAGGGAGGATCAAGACGTGGATGCCGAAGCGGCTGAGGCGACTGGAGCGGCCGAAGCAAGTGAAGCTGCCGAAGCAGGTGAAGCTGCCGAAGCGCTCGAAGTGCGGGCGTTCTGGCGGCGGCTGGGGCTCCCCGGGCTGATCGACGTGCACACCCACTTCATGCCCGAGCGGGTGCTGCGCAAGGTCTGGGACTACTTCGACGCGCTCGGGCCGGCGACCGGCGGAGTGCTGGAGTGGCCGATCACCTACCGGAAGGAAGAGGCGGAACGGGTCGCGCTGATAAGGGAGTTCGGAGTACGCGCTTTCACCGCCATGCTCTACCCGCACAAGCCCGGGATGGCCGAGTGGCTCAACGGGTGGGCCGTCGACTTCGCCGCGCGGACGCCCGACTGTCTGCACACCTCGACTCTCTTCCCGGAGCCGGGAGTCGAGGACTACGTTCGGCGAGCCCTCGATGCCGGGGCACGGGTGTTCAAGGCACATGTGCAGGTCGGGGCGTACGACCCGGCCGACGAACTCCTCGACCCCGCTTGGGGGTTGCTCGCCGAGAGCGGGACGCCGGTGGTGATCCACTGCGGGTCGGGTCCCGCGCCCGGCAAGCACACCGGGCCCGAGCCGGTCGGGCGGGTGCTGGCCCGGCACCCCCGGCTGCGGCTGGTGATCGCGCACATGGGGATGCCGGAGTACGAGGACTTCCTGGACCTGGCCGAGCGGTACGGCGAGGTGCGGCTGGACACGACGATGTCGTTCACGGACTTCAGCGAACGCCTCGCGCCCTTCCCGCCCGCCGCCCTCCCCCGGCTCGCCGCCCTCGGCGACCGCGTGCTGCTGGGCAGCGACTTCCCGAACATCCCCTATCCCTACCTGCACCAACTGCACGCCCTGGAGCGACTGGACCTCGGCGACGACTGGCTGCGCGCGGTCTGCCACGACAACGGGGCGCGGCTGTTCGCACGGTGAGGGCGAGCTGAGAGTCCCGCAGGTACGGGTGATGCGTGGAGAACGTGCGGATACAGGGGAGACCGGGGCGGATACAGGCGGGATGCACGGCTCCATGACCGTTGGATGAGCGCTGGGAAAGCGGTTCCAAGGCGTTCCCTGAGTGGCGGCTGTGAGTTTCTCAGGAAAATCACAGACTCCGGAAAGCGTGTTCTTAGGGGGCTCCGACAAGGTGTCCACTATGACCACGACCTCGCCCCAGGGGCGCACCGAACTGCTGAGGCCGGACGGGAGCCCCGTCCGAGTGCTTGTGGTGGACGACGAGCTGTCGATCACCGAGCTGCTGTCCATGGCCCTCCGATACGAGGGCTGGCAGATCAGAAGCGCGGGTGACGGAACCGGCGCGATCCAGACCGCGCGCGAGTTCCGGCCCGACGCCGTCGTCCTCGACATGATGCTGCCGGACATGGACGGCCTGACCGTTCTCGGGCGGATGCGCCGGGAGCTGCCGGAGGTGCCGGTGCTGTTCCTGACGGCGAAGGACGCCGTCGAGGACCGTATCGCCGGGCTCACCGCCGGCGGCGACGACTACGTCACCAAGCCCTTCAGCCTCGAAGAGGTCGTCGCCCGGCTGCGCGGACTGATCCGCCGCTCCGGTGCCGCCGACCGCCGCTCGGACTCCGTGCTGATCGTCGGTGACCTCACCCTCGACGAGGACAGCCACGAGGTGTCGCGGGCTGGGGAGGGCATCCACCTCACCGCGACCGAGTTCGAGCTGCTGCGCTTCCTCATGCGTAATCCCCGGCGTGTACTCAGCAAGGCGCAGATCCTCGACCGTGTGTGGTCGTACGACTTCGGTGGGCAGGCCAATGTGGTCGAGCTCTACATCTCGTATCTGCGGCGCAAGATCGACGCCGGTCGTGAGCCGATGATCCACACCCGGCGCGGTGCCGGTTACCTGATCAAGCCCGCGGCCTCATGAGCGGGCGACGACGGCCGCGTGCGCAGAAGAAACGAGCGGGTAAGCCGCGCACCCTGCGGACCCGGCTCGTCGTCGCGTCCGTGACGCTGATCGCGGTGGTGTGTGCGGTGATCGGGACGGTGACGACGCTCGCGTTGCGCTCCCATCTGTACGGCCAGCTGGACGATCAGCTGAACGAGTCGGCCTCGCGTGCGTCCGGTTCCTTCGGGCCGCCCGGCGGCCAGCAGCCCAAGGGCGGCCTCGGCGCGCCCGGCGGGAAGACGCAGACGGGCGCGCAGGCGCGGGCGGAGGCGCAGGCCCACTCGACCTCCCTCACGGACTTCGTCACCAAGGGCCCGCAGCCCCAGGGCACGATCATCGCCAAGGTGGTGAACGGCTCGATCACCGACGCCCGCCGCGGTGTGAAGCAGACGAGCGACCTGCAGATGACCCCGAAGACGCTCACCAAGGCCCAGATCGCCGCGCTTGGCTCCGTCCCCCAGGACAACAAGCAGCACACCGTGGATATCCCGGGAGTCGGCGACTTCCGCGTCGAGTACAAGACAGGGGACAGCGGCAGTTACTACGTCGCCGTTCCGACCGCCGAGGTCGACAACACCATCAACACCCTGATCCTCGTCGAGCTCAGCGTCACCGGCGCCGGCCTCGTGGCCGCCGCCATCGCCGGCTACGTCCTCGTCGGCGTGGCCACCCGCCCCCTGCGCCGCGTGGCCTCCACCGCCACCCGGGTCTCCGAACTCCCCCTCCACACCGGCGAAGTCACCCTCAACGAACGCGTCCCCGAGTCCGAGACCGACCCGCACACCGAGGTCGGCCAGGTCGGCGCCGCGCTCAACCGGATGCTCGACCACGTCCACGGCGCCCTGCACGCCAGACAGCAGAGCGAGATGCGGGTACGGCAGTTCGTGGCCGACGCCAGTCATGAGCTGCGGACGCCCCTCGCCTCCATCCGGGGATACGCCGAGCTGACCCGGCGCGGGCGCGAACAGACCGGCCCCGACACCAAGCACGCGCTCGGGAGAATCGAGTCGGAGGCGGGTCGCATGACCCTCCTCGTGGAGGATCTGCTGCTCCTCGCCCGGCTCGACGCGGGCAGACCGCTGCAGTTCGACCAGACCGACCTCATCCCGCTCGTCGTGGACACCATCAGCGACTCGCGCGCGGCCGGCATGGACCACAACTGGCGGCTCGACCTGCCCGACGAACCGGCCCTCGTGTCCGCGGACGCCGCCCGTATCCAGCAGGTGCTCATCAACCTGCTGGGCAACGCCCGCAAGCACACACCGCCGGGTACGACGATCACCGCACGCGTGCAGCGGCGCGGCCCGTGGATGTGCGTGGACGTCGAGGACAACGGCCAGGGCATCCCGCCCGATTTGCTGCCGCATGTCTTCGAGCGGTTCGCGCGCGGCGACTCGGCGCGTTCCCGCTCCACCGGATCGACGGGTCTGGGCCTCGCCATCGTGCAGGCGGTCGCGACCGCGCACGGCGGAGCCGTCACCGTGGACAGCGTTCCCGGACGCACTGTGTTCACCGTGCATCTGCCCGCGCTGGCACCCGCTGTGCCCACGCCCGCCCCCGAAACGAATTGGCAATCGCACTCACAGGCACAGCACAGTGCCACCACATGGGTGCAACAGGGCGCTTGACGAGAGTCGGGGCATGCGAACCGACTCTTCTCCCGGCACCCTGCCGGCGCGGGAGCACCTCCCGGCCGGAGACGCCGGTACGCCTGTCCTGGACGTAGTGATCCCCGTCTACAACGAGGAGAAGGACCTCCAGCCATGTGTGCTCAGACTGCACGAGCACCTCAAGCGCACGTTCCCGTACGCGTTCCGCATCACCATCGCGGACAACGCGTCGATCGACACCACCCCTCAGGTGGCCGCGCGGCTGGAGTCGGAGATCCCCGAGGTCAAATCGTTCCGGCTGGAGCAGAAGGGGCGCGGTCGAGCACTGCGCACCGTCTGGTCCGCCTCGGACGCCCCGATCCTCGCCTACATGGATGTGGATCTCTCCACCGACCTCAACGCGCTGCTCCCCCTGGTGGCGCCGCTGATCTCGGGTCACTCCGACCTGGCGATCGGTTCCCGGCTGGCCCGCTCGTCGCGTGTCGTGCGTGGCGCCAAGCGCGAGTTCATCAGCCGGACCTACAACCTGATCCTGCGCGGCTCGCTGCAGGCCCGCTTCTCGGACGCCCAGTGCGGATTCAAGGCGATCCGGCGTGATGTGGCCCAGGCGCTGCTGCCGCTCGTCGAGGACACCGGCTGGTTCTTCGACACCGAGATGCTGGTGCTGGCCGAGCGTGCCGGACTCCGTATCCACGAGGTGCCGGTCGACTGGGTCGACGACCCGAACTCGACCGTCCACATCGTCAGGACGGCGACCGAGGACCTGAAGGGAGTGTGGCGCGTGGGCAAGGCCCTGGCCTCCGGTTCGCTGCCGCTCGACCGCGTCACGCGGCCCTTCGGCGACGACCCGCGCGACCGCGACATCCAGGACGTGCCCAAGGGGCTGGCCCGCCAGCTCGTCGGGTTCTGCGTGGTCGGCGGTCTCTCCACCCTCTTCTACCTCGTCCTCTACAGCGCCTTCCGGCAGTTCGGCGGCTCCCAGGTCGCCAACGCGCTCGCCCTGCTGGTCTCGGCGGTCGCCAACACCGCCGCGAACCGCCGCCTCACCTTCGGGGTCCGTGGCCGGGGCGGCGCCGTCCGCCACCAGGCGCAGGGCCTCGTCGTCTTCGCCATCGGCCTCGCGCTGACCAGTGGTTCGCTCGCCGCGCTGAACGCGGCCAGCAGCGACCCGGCGCACTCCACCGAACTCGCGGTCCTGGTGGCCGCCAACCTCGCCGCGACCGTCCTCCGCTTCCTGCTCTTCCGCGCCTGGGTCTTCCCGGACCGCGACGACAGCGCCGAGGACGCGACCATCGCAGCCCTCAACTCCCCTTCGTCGCCGACCTGTTCGACGGCGGCGACGCAGCACCCGCACAACCCGCATTACCCCGGTTCGTACGCCCCGCTGCCCCAGCGGCAGCAGCCCCAGGCCCACCAGGGGTCGTACGACACCACCACCCAGTTCCGCGCCGGTGAAGCCGCGGACGGCACCTGGAGGGACGCGACGATGCGGTTGCAGCCGGTGCGTCCCCACGACACCGATCCGAGGGACCCCCGATGACCACCGACACCGATCAGACGACCTATCCGGGAGGAGGCAGCCCCTCGTCCTGGGGGCCGCCTACCGGTGACAGCGACACCGGCGGGGATACGGCCGTACACGAGCCGGTGGCGCCCGCGGACAGCCTGGCCCCCCAGTCCGGTGAGCCCAAGCAGCCGCTCGGACGGCGGCTGTGGCGCGGCCGGCCCGAGGACCCGCGCTGGGCGCGCCCCGCGTTCTGGGGCATGCTGCTGGCGACGGCGCTGCTCTACCTCTACAACCTGAGCGCGTCCGGCTACTCCAACTCGTTCTACTCGGCGGCGGTTCAGGCCGGGAGCAAGAGCTGGAAGGCGTTCCTGTTCGGCTCGCTCGACGCGGGCAACGCGATCACCGTCGACAAGCCCTCGGCGTTCCTGTGGCCGATGGAGATCTCGGTCCGTATCTTCGGCCTCAACTCGTGGGCGATCCTGGTCCCCGAGGTCCTCATGGGCGTCGGCACGGTCGCGGTCGTCTACGCGGCGGTACGCCGTCGGCACAGCCCCCAGGCCGGTCTGATCGCGGGCGCCGTGCTGGCGCTCACCCCGGTCGCCGCGCTGATGTTCCGCTTCAACAACCCTGACGCGGCACTGGCGTTGCTCATGGCGGCGGCCTGCTACCTCGTCGTCCGGGCTCTGGAGGACGGCCGCACGAAGTGGCTGGTGTGGGCCGGAGTCGCGATCGGCTTCGCGTTCCTGTCGAAGACCCTCCAGGCCTTCCTGATCCTGCCGCCGCTGGCCATCGTCTACGCGGTCTGCGCGCCGGTGAGTGTGAAGAAGAGGTTCGCCCAACTCGGCCTGGCCACCGGAGCGTTGGTCGTCGCGGCCGGCTGGTGGGTCGCGCTCGTCGAGCTGTGGCCGGCGTCCTCGCGCCCCTACATCGGCGGCTCGCAGAACAACAGCTTCCTTGAACTGACCTTCGGCTACAACGGGTTCGGCCGCCTCAGCGGCGACGAGACCGGCAGTGTCGGCGGCGGCGGTGGCGGCACGGGCACCGGCATGTGGGGTGCCACCGGCTGGAACCGCATGTTCAACGACGAGATCGGCAGCCAGATCTCCTGGCTGCTGCCCACCGCGCTGATCCTGCTCGTCGCGGGCCTGGTGGCCACGCGCAAGCTCAACCGCACCTCGGTCAGGCGCAGTTCGATGCTCGTGTGGGGCGGCTCGCTGGTGACGACCCTGGTCGTCTTCAGCTACATGGCCGGCATCTTCCACCAGTACTACACGATCGCGCTGGCCCCCTACATGGCCGCCGTGATCGGCATCGGCGCCGGCTCCCTGTGGGAGAAGCGCGGCGAGATCTGGGCGTCGATCACGCTTGCCGCGGCGGTAGTTGCCGCCGGCGTGTGGGGCTACGTCCTCCTCGACCGCACCTCCGACTACCTGCCCTGGCTGAAGTGGCTGGTCCTCCTCGGCTCCCTGGCCGGTGCGCTCGGCCTGATCTTCGTGGCGAAGATCGGCCGCCAACTCGCCCTCGCGGCAGTCGGCTTGAGCATTGTGGCGGGCCTGGCGGGCCCGGCGGCGTACACCCTCTCGACGGTCGACTCCGCACACACCGGCTCCATCCCGACGGCCGGTCCGGCCGGCGCGAGCATGATGGGCGGCGGTGGCGGTCCGGGCGGTGGCGGTGGCCGAGGCGGCTTCGGCGGCGGCAACCGCACCGGCGGCACGGGCACGATGCCCGGTCAGCAGGGCGGCAACGGCGGCACCACCCAGAACCAGGGCGGCGGCTTCCCCGGCGGTGGCACGGGCACGATGCCCGGCGGCGGCACGGGCACCGCACCCGGCGGCGGCACCACCCAGAACCGGGGCGGCGGCTTCGGCGGCCAGACCGGCGGCGACGGCGGCATGGGCGGCGGCGGTGGCGTCGGCGGCCTGCTCAACGGCGCGACGGTCACCTCGGCGGCCAAGAAGCTCCTCCAGACGGACGCGGGCGAGTACACCTGGGTCGCCGCGTCCATCGGCTCGCAGAACGCCGCGAGCTACCAACTCGCCACCGGCGACCCGGTGATGGCGATCGGCGGCTTCAACGGCACCGACCCGTCGCCGACGCTGGCGCAGTTCAAGAAGTACGTGGCGGACGGCAAGATCCACTACTTCATCTCGGGCAGCACCGGAATGGGCGGCGGCAGCAGCACGGGCAGCTCCTCGCAGATCTCCTCGTGGGTCGAGAAGAACTACAAGAAGGTGACGGTCGGTTCGGCCACCTTCTACGACCTGACGCAGAAGACGAGCAGCTGACGGTTCTCCACCGAGCAGGGGCGGTGACCACAAGGTCACCGCCCCTCTTCGTGTCCGCGACATCTCCGTTGTACGCCGTACAGGAACTGTTCTACGGTGTACAGCATGCCGATTTCCCCAGGCCCCCAAGCCCTTCAGGGCCACCCCCAGCGCTGGATCGTCCTCGGAGTCATCTGCCTGGCCCAGCTCACCGTGCTGCTCGACAACACCGTCCTGAACGTCGCGATCCCCTCGCTCACCCGCGAACTCGACGCCGGCACCGCGGACATCCAGTGGATGATCAACGCGTACTCGCTGGTGCAGTCAGGACTGCTGCTCACCGCGGGCAGCGCGGCCGACCGCTACGGCCGTAAGAAGATGCTGATCGCGGGACTCGTGCTCTTCGGCGCGGGCTCGCTGCTCGCCGGACTCGCCCAGTCCACCGGCCAGTTGATCGCCGCGAGGGCCGGTATGGGCGTGGGCGGTGCGCTGCTCATCACGACCACCCTGGCCGTCGTGATGCAGATCTTCACCCCCGAGGAACAGCCGCGGGCGATCGGTATCTGGGCCGCGGTCAACGCCCTCGGTTTCGCGACGGGCCCGCTCCTCGGCGGCTTCATGCTGAACCACTTCTGGTGGGGCGCCATCTTCCTGGTCAACATCCCGGTCGCGGCACTCGCGCTGGTGGCGGCGGTTGCCCTGGTCCCCGAGTCCAAGAACCCGCGCGGTGACCGCCCCGACCTCCTGGGCGCCCTGCTCTCGACCGTCGGCATGGCCGCGCTGGTCTACGCGATCATCTCGGGCCCGGCGCACGGCTGGACGTCAGGGCGGGCGCTGCTGACGGTGGCGGTGGCGGTGGCGGTCCTCGCGGCCTTCGCGTACTGGGAGAACCGCGTCCCCCACCCCATGCTCGACCTGGACTTCTTCCGCGACCGCCGCTTCACGGGCGCGGTCACCGGGGTCGTCCTCATCACCTTCGGCATGGCCGGCTCGCTCTTCCTGCTCACCCAGCACCTCCAGTTCGTCCTCGGCTACGGCCCGTTGGAGGCGGGTGTCCGTACGGCGCCGCTCGCGCTGGTGATCGTCGCGCTCAACTTCTCGGGGCTGGCGGCGAAGTGGACGGCGAGGCTCGGCGCGCCGGTGGCCATCGGACTGGGGATGGTGTTGATGTCGGCGGGGTTGGTGTCGATCGCGTCGTTCGCCACCGGGGGGTATGCGGGGACGTTGGTGGGCCTGGTGTTGATCGGGGCGGGGGCGGCGATCGCCAATCCGGCGATGGCTCACGCGATCATGAGTGCGATTCCTCCGGAGAAGGCGGGGGTCGGGGCCGGGGTCAACGGCACGTTGGGGGAGTTCGGGAACGGGTTGGGCGTCGCGGTTCTTGGTGCGGTGCTGAGTTCTCGGTTCGCGGCGGTGTCCCTGCCGGTCGGCTTGGCGGCGGCGTCGTCGGCCGAGGAGAGGAGGAGGGTGACCGATTCCTTCTCTTCCGCGCTGGAGGTCAGTCAGTTGGTGGGGGCGGTCGCTGTTTTGGTCGGGGGGTTGCTTGCGGCGGCGTTGTTGTGGCGGGCGGAGCGGGCAGACTCGGAGATGGTGGTCGCCCACTAGCTCGGGTGGCGGGGGTGCGTTGGCCGCTGTCGGTCCGTTGTGGCTGGTCGCGCCCACGCGGCGGAGCCGCACATGTCACAGCCCCGCGCCCCTGATGGGGCGCCTACAGTGGCCGGGATCGGGAAGTCGAGGAAGGTGCGTCATGGCCAAGACATCGCCGCCGTCAGGGCGTTCTGCGCGCACCAGCGTCTGGCTTGGGACGAAGACGCGCCGGAGCGGGCGCGGCGCTGGAGGGCAGCCCGGACTCGACCGCACCCGCATCACCGAAGTCACCGTACGACTGCTGGACGCCGAAGGCCTGGCCAAGTTCTCCATGCGGAGGCTCGCGGCCGAGCTGAACGTGACCGCGATGTCCGTCTACTGGTACGTCGACACCAAGGACGACCTCCTCGAACTCGCCCTGGATGCCGTCTTCGGGGAGTTGCGGCTGCCCGATCCGGAGTCCGAGGGCGAGGACTGGCGGGACCAACTCCGCATGCTGGCAACGGAGTACAGGACCCTGCTCGTCCGGCACCCCTGGCTGTCACCGCTCGCCGGCACCTTCCTGAACATCGGACCGAACTCGCTGGCCTTCTCCCGCGTCGTACAGCGAGTGATCCGCCGAACCGGCCTGCCGGACCACGGCCTGACGGGGGCGATCTCGGCGGTCTTCCAGTTCGTGTACGGCTACGGCACCATCGAGGGCCACTTCTTCGCCCGCGTCGCCGACACCGGCCTGACCCCCGACGACTACTTCCAACACGCCATGACCACGTTCGACGGCGCCCCGACAACCGCCGAGGTCGTACAGGAATCCAAGCAACTCATGGCGGCCCGGGGCGGCGACACGGTAGCGGACATGATGAACCGGGACTTCACCTTCGCCCTGGACCTACTGGTGGCGGGCATCGAGGCGATGGTCGAGAGAGACGGCGGCAAGGACAGCCCGTCCGGGACGAAGAGCGACGGCGGCAACGACAGCCCGTCGCTGCCTTGAGCACCGGCCGCCTCTTTCAAGCCGGGCCGGCACCACCAGCCGGTCCCCGGCCTGAGTACCGGGCGGGCCTTTCGAGTCGGCCCGGAATCTCCATCCGCCGCGGGCTTGAGCACCGCTCGGCCTTTTCCACTCCGGCCGGTCACGGATCTGAGGACCGGCCGGGCCTTTCAAGCCGGGCCGGCACCACCAGCCGGTCCCCGGCCTGAGCACCCGCCGCCTCTTTTAATTCAGGCCGGTATTTTTCAGCCTGTCCGGCGTTTGAGGACGAGGACCCTTCAGGGCCGATGGGGGTCTGGGGGCGGAGCCCCCGGCACCAGCTCAGCCCTCGGCGAGGTGCGCCGGGAAACCGCCGGTGGCGACCGGACCCCACTTCTCAGGCGTGACCCGGACGATCGACTTCCCCTGCTTCACCATCGCCGCCCGGTACTCGTCCCAGTCCGGGTGTTCCCCGGAGATGTTCCGGAAGTACTCGACAAGCGGCTCCACGGACTCCGGTGAGTCGATGACCTCGGCCGTGCCGTCGATCTGGACCCACGGCCCGTTCCACTCGTCGCTCAGGACGATGAGGCTGACCCGCGGATCCCGCTTCGCGTTGCGGGTCTTGGCGCGCTCGGGGTAGGTCGAGACGACGATCCGCCCCGAGTCGTCGACCCCGCAGGTCAGCGGGGAACCCTGCGGGCTGCCGTCCGCCCGCCGGGTCAGCAGGATCGCCCGGTGCCGGGGCCGTACGAAGTCCAGCAGCTCGGCCAGGGACACAGAGGTGTTGCTCGCGATGTTCGGTGCCATACCGGTCAGCCTAGGCGCAGCCCACCCCGTTACGCCTGCGGCAGCGACTCCCCCTGCACCGCCTGCACGTCCAGCTCGACCCTGAGCGTCGTACCGATCGCCGCGATCCCCGCCTGCACGACCTGGTTGTAGTTCATGGCGAAGTCCTCGCGGTGCAGTTCCGTGGTCGCCCGGAACGCCGCGCGCGTACCGCCCCAGGGGTCGGCCCCGGTGCCGAGGTAGGCGAGGTCGAGGTCGACGGGTCGTACGACACCGTGGAGGGTCAGCTCGCCGGAGACCGTCCAGCGGTCGGAACCGGCCGGTGTCAGACCCGTCGAGGAGTAGCTGATCTCCGGGTAGCGGGCCACGTCCAGGAAGTCGGCCGAGCGCAGATGGTCGTCGCGCATGCCGTTCCCCGTGTCGATGGACGCGGCCCGGATCACCGCCTCCACCCGGGACTTGGCGATGTCGTCCGGCGCGATCTCGACCGTGGCGGCGAAGTCGGTGAAACGGCCCCGCACGCTGGAGATCCCCAGGTGCTGCGCGACTGCGCCGACCGTGGAGTGCGCGGGGTCGACCGTCCACGGCCCCGGCGGCGGCAGCTCCGTACCGCCCTGCCGCGCCAGCGTCACCGCGCCGACCTCGGCCCGCCCGCTCGCGGTGACGATCGCGGTGGCGGCGGCGGGCGCGTACCCGACGGCCGTCACGATCACGGTGTACGGCCCGGGCGCCAGCGGGTTCACGTCCCGCACCGCCCCCTCCGCGTCCGCCTCGGCCCGCAGCACCTGCGCCCCGGTCATGTCGGTCACCGTGACGACCGCGTGCGACACGGCCCATCCGTCGCGGGTACGGATCTTCGCGGTCAGTCCCATGTCTCTCTGAACTCCCTTGCCGTAAAGCCTTGTTGCCGTGAACCGGTCCATCGGTACAACGGGGACCGGCCCGTGGGGTGTGCCTCCGCTCGGGACACACTCCACGGGCCGGGGCGGGTGGTGAACTACTCGCCGGGGTGGGCGAGTTCGATGTCGTGGCCGTCGGCGCCGCGGCCGTTCACCGTGAGGGCGGTCGCGACCGGCGGGTAGCCCGTCGCGATCACCGTGTACTCGCCGCCGCTCAGGTCGGTGAAGGCGTACGCCCCGTCCGAACCGGTCGTGGCGGTGCCGACCACGTTGCCCGCCGCGTCCACGAGGGTGACGCGGGCGTCGGCCAGCGGGCCGTGCGGGGCCCGGACCACGCCCAGGACCTGCGCGCCGGAGTCCAGGTCGATCTCGACCCGGGTGACCCCCGTGCCGCCGACCTCGACCGGCAGCGCGCGCGGCCGGTACCCGGCGGCGTTCACCGCGACGGTCACGGCCCCCGGCACCAGCTCGGCGAACGCGAACTCGCCCTGCTCACCGGTGATTCCGGTGGAGAGAAGGTCGCCGCGCACATCGGTCACGATGACCATCGCGTCCTTGACGGGCAGCCCCGTCCCGGCCGCCCGGACGAGCCCGTTCAGGCCGCTGGTGCCGCTGAGCAGGACGTCGTAGGAGACGGGCTCGTGGCCGTTGACGACGACCGTGGACGCCTGCGGCTGGAAGCCGTCGGCGGAGGCGATCAGGACGTACGAGCCCATGCTCGGCGCGTCCAGCGCGTAGGAGCCGTCCGCCTGCGTGACCGAGCGGCCCAACTGGCGTCCCCCGAGGGAGATCAGGGTGACGGCGGCCTGCGGGACGGGCGCGCTCTCGGCGCCGCGGACGTGACCGCGGACGGGGATCCCAGCGGACACGGGATCGGACAGGGGACCGAATACGGAGTCGGATGCGGTCACGGGTGCGGTCTCCTCCCCCACCACCGTCGATACGGCGGCGAGTTGCTCGGTTCCTTCGGTACTGGCCGCCCAGCTGGGGACCTTCTCCTCGGCCGACGCGGGGAACTCGCCCGCGTCCAGCACGCCCACGGCCTCCTCGGCCGCCTGCGCCAGGCCGCCGGAGGTGCGCAGCGGGACCTCCTTGATGAACATCACGACGATGAACGCGATGAGCGCGAAGGGGGCCGCGTAGAGGAAGACGTCGGCGATTCCGTGGCCGTAGGCGCCCTCCAGCCAGGTGCGGACCGTGCTCGGCAGGGCGTCCATGTCGGGGAGCGCGCTGCTGCCGACGGCCTTGGCGGCGGCGGCCTGCGACTGCGGGTCGAGGGAGGCGACGGTGTCCTTGGCGTAGTGCGTGATCCGGCCGGACATGACCGAGCCGAGCACGCCGACGCCGACCGCGCCGCCGAGGGACCGGAAGAAGCTCACCGTGGAGGAGGCGGCGCCGAGGTCCTTCGGGGTGACCTGGTTCTGCGTGGACAGGACCAGGTTCTGCATCATCGTGCCGACGCCGATGCCCAACAGGGCCATGTAGATGGACAGTTCCCAGTACGGGGTGTCGTAGCGCATCAGGCCGAGCAGGCCCAGACCGGCGGTGAGGAAGAGACCGCCGGCGACCAGCCAGCCCTTCCAGCGGCCGGTCTTGGTGATGAAGCGGCCGGAGACCATCGACGCGACGAACAGCCCGCCGATCATCGGGATCGTCATGACACCGGACATCGTCGGCGACTTGTCGCGGGCCAGCTGGAAGTACTGGGAGAAGAAGACCGTGCCCGAGTACATGCCGACCCCGACGAACAGGGAGGCCAGCGAGGCGAGCGAGACGGTGCGGTTGCGGAACAGGCGCAGCGGGATGATCGGCTCGCTCGCCCGCGTCTCGGTGAACACGAACAGCAGCGCCAGCACGACCGTGCCGCCCACCATCGCGTACGTCTGCCACGACAGCCACTCGTACTTGTCGTCGGCGAACGTCACCCAGACCAGCAGCAGCGAGGCGGCGGCGGTGATGAAGAAGGCGCCGGTCCAGTCGACCTTGACCTTCCGCTTGGCGACCGGGAGGTTCAGCGTCTTCTGCAGCACGACCAGCGCGATCAGCGCGAAGGGGATCCCGACGAACAGGCAGTAGCGCCAGCCGAGCCACGAGGTGTCGGTGATCACGCCACCGAGCAGCGGACCGCCGACGGTCGCCACGGCGAAGGTGGCGCCGGTGTAGCCGGAGTACCGGCCGCGCTCGCGCGGGGCGATCATCGCGGCCATCACGACCTGGACGAGGGCGGAGAGACCGCCGGCGCCGAGGCCCTGGATGACACGGGCGCCGATCAGCATCGCCGGGTTCTGCGCGAGGCCGGCGACGACCGAGCCGATGATGTAGATGACCAGGGATATCTGGACCAGGGCCTTCTTGCTGACCAGGTCCGCCATCTTGCCCCACAGCGGCACCGAGGCCGTCATGGAGAGCAGGGCCGCGGTGACGACCCAGGTGTAGGCCTCCTGGCCGCCGCCCAGACTGCCGATGATGGTCGGCAGGGCGTTGGTGACGATCGTCGACGAGATGATCGCGGCGAACAGACCGAGCAGCAGCCCGGAGAGCGCCTCCATGATCTGCCGGTGCGTCATCGGAGCGCCGTCGGGGGCCGCGGGGGAGGCCCCTCCGTGCTTGGCGTGAGCCCGCACACCGGCTGGTGTGGTCGTTGCCATGGGCTTCCTTTTCTTCCGTGCTTATGCGGGTGTACGGGTGGTGTGTTCGAGTTCGTGGTGGGGGGAGTCGCTGGTGCGGGGGGTCTCGGCCGCGACGGGAGGGCGCGCGGGAGGGGGCATGGGCGGGGGCTGTGCGGTACGGCAGTCGCCGAAGCTCGCCCGGAGCCGGGCCATCAGCTCGATCAGCTGCCCGACCTCGTCGTCGCTCCAGTCGCTCAGCCGGTCGGCGAGCAACTGGGCGGTCCGCCGGGACAGTTCGCCCACCTGGGCCCGGCCGCCGGGGGTGAGGCGCAGGATGCGGGAGCGCTTGTCGGCGGGGTCGGGGGACCGTTCGATCCAGCCCCGGTCGACGACGTGCGCGACATGGCGGCTGGTCACGGACATGTCGACGGAGAGCAGCTCGGCGAGCTTGCTCATCCGCATGTCGCCGTACCGGTCGAGCAGGGTCAGTACGGCCGCGGAGCCCGCGGGACAGTCGGACGGCATGATCCGCCCCAACTCCCTGCGTACGGCGCCGAAGGCACTGAACTGACGCATCAGCTCCTCGTACTGCGTCCGCTCCGCCATCACACCTCCCGTGCTCGTGCCATATTCGTTGCTTGGGGCAACCATAAGACTGTAAGAGAGGTTGGTTGCTACAGGCAAATAAAATGGGTAGGTGCGGCATAAAAAGTTGGCAAAGGCAAGCATTTGTGAACGTAAACCCGCAGGTGAGGAAGCTCGTCCGAGGCCCCGCACTTGGGTGTCACCCGGGGATTCGCTAGTGTCTCGGCCCATGGCAAACACCCAGGGCCCCGAGGGCAACTACGACCCCGCTGGCAGCACCCAGATGTTCCGTGCCTTCGTCGACGAGACCCCACAGGGCGGCGGACCGCAGGCCGCGCCCACCGCTTCGGCCGGACCCCGAGTCGGCCTGATCGTCGGCGTCGTCGTCGCCGTGCTGGTCGTGGCGGCGGTGGCCTACCTGGCCTTCATGTAACTCTCCGAGTAGTACCGACCGTTTTGCTCAACTCACGGTCTACCGGTCCGGTTCCAGGGGGAACCGGTAGACCGTCGACTCCCGCACCCGGAAGCCGAGCCGCTCGTACAGCCGGTTCGCCGCGGCCCGGTCCGGCCGCGAGGTGAGATCGACGGTCCGCGCCCCGGCCTCCCGGGCGATCCGCAGCGCCTGCTCGATGAGCAGCGCGGCGATCCCCCGCCCCCGGGCCGCGCCGTCCACGACGACGTCCTCGACGCGTCCGCGCAACCCGGACGGCACGGGGGACATCACCAGCGTCAGAGTGCCGACGATCGTGCCCTCGTCCCGCGCGACCAGTACGGTGTTCGTCGCGCACGAGACCATCCGCTCCACGGCGGCCCGGTCCAGCGGCTCGGCCGTGGCGGACAACTGCGGCAGCAACCGCCCGAACGCGTCCACGAGTTCACCGGTCGCTTCGCGCGCGATCTCCACCTGAACGTCCATGCCGCGGAGCCTATCGACCGTCCCGGGCCCGCCCTACTTCCACACGACGGACACGTCCCGCGTCTCGATGTGCATCCCCAACGGCACGCGCCAGGCGTCGACGCACACGGTCCAGGTGTGGTCCTCGCGCGCGTGGGCCGCGACCGGCACGGGAAGCGGCTCGGCCGACCCGATCGTCGCCCAGTCGATCCCGAGGGCCCCGATGATGTGCGTCCCGAACGTCACCGTGCCCGAACGCACCGCCGTACCCCCGGAGTTGCGGAAGCTCAGGGTGACGTCCTCGCACCAGCGGTGATCGGTGGCCTTGTGCGCGGGGGCGCCCCAGGTGAGGGCGGCGGGGGTGACGGGGGTGACGGGGGTGACGGGAGCCGTCGTAGGAGCGGCAGTCGGGGTCGGTGACGGTGAACGCGTGCTGCTACGGCCGGACTTGGCGCCCGTGGGTGAGGAGGCCATCGGGGTGGACGCCGGCGCCGGTGTGGTCGCGGTTCCCGAAGTCCCGCTCGCGGCAGGTGACTTCGGGCTGTCCAGCGGCACCAGCGTGACGCTTCCGGTCGGGCGTACCGCCGTAGTGGACGGCCGGGGCGGGCCGACCGCCACGTAGCCGCCGTCGCCGGTGTCTCCGCACGCGGTCAGTGTCGCGCAGACGACGGCCGCCGACGCGCCCAACAGGGCGCCTCGGCGGCCAGCTGTCCATGTCGAACGAGGCATCGCGCCATGGTGGCTGACACTCCGTCAAATAGGAACCCTCGGGACCCTGTTGGGGGTCAGTCCGAGATCAGGCCCTCGCGGAGGGTCGAGAGGGTGCGCGTGAGGAGCCGGGAGACGTGCATCTGGGAGATGCCGACCTCCTCGCCGATCTGCGACTGGGTCATGTTGGCGAAGAAGCGCAGCATGATGATCCGGCGCTCACGGGGCGGGAGTTTGGCGAGCAGCGGCTTGAGCGACTCCCGGTACTCCACGCCTTCCAGGGCCGTGTCCTCGTAGCCGAGACGGTCCGCCAGCGAGCCCTCGCCGCCGTCGTCCTCGGGGGCCGGGGAGTCGAGCGAGGAGGCCGTGTACGCGTTGCCGACCGCGAGGCCGTCGACGACGTCCTCCTCGGACACGCCCAGCACCACGGCGAGTTCGGGGACGGTCGGCGACCGGTCCAGCTTCTGGGAGAGCTCGTCGCTGGCCTTCGTCAGGGCCAGCCGCAGCTCCTGCAGGCGCCGCGGGACGCGCACCGACCACGACGTGTCGCGGAAGAAGCGCTTGATCTCGCCCACGACGGTCGGCATCGCGAACGTCGGGAACTCCACCCCGCGTTCGCAGTCGAAGCGGTCGATCGCCTTGATCAGGCCGATCGTGCCGACCTGGACGATGTCCTCCATCGGCTCGTTGCGGGAGCGGAAACGCGCGGCGGCGTACCGGACCAGCGGGAGGTTGAGCTCGATGAGGGTGTCCCTGACGTAACCACGCTCGGGGCTGTTCACGTCGAGTGCGGCGAGCCGCAGGAAGAGGGAGCGGGACAGGGTGCGGGTGTCGATGGCTCCCGTGGTCGGGAGGGCCGGGGCCGGTACGGCGGGTACGGCCTCAAGGACCGTAACGGCGTCGAGTGCGGGCTCGGCGTCGCTCTTGGTGAGCGTGAGCACCTTCGAGCTGCCCTGGTCTGCGGACATGCCACCCCCTTTGGGTCGCGGGACGGTCGCGGCGATCGCCCCCGTCTGGGGAGCGGTGCCTTCACCTGAATACCGGAGCCGGAGCCACGGCAAACGCGCTTCCCGCAGAATGTCACATGTCGGCAACACGCTGTAGTGACATGTCGACATGTCTGTGACGAAACAGCCCTGGAAACAGGGGGTCTGACGGCATTTCAGCGCAGAACTGTCGGGAAATGGCCCCATGAGCGATTCGTTCGTACCGGTGACAGCTCGCTCGTGCTTTCGGTTGTGCCCCGATACGGCTTCCGCTGTGGCTTCTACGCCTCGATGCGGTTCGCGGAGCGCAGCCGCTGGAAGCTGCGCGCGAGGAGGCGGGAGACGTGCATCTGGGAGACGCCGAGTTCCGCGCTGATCTGCGACTGGGTGAGGTTGCTGTAGTAGCGCAGCAGCAGGATCCGCTGTTCCCGCTCGGGGAGCTGGACGAGGAGGTGGCGGACGAGGTCGCGGTGTTCCACGCCGTCCAGGGCCGGGTCCTCGTAGCCGAGCCGGTCGAGCAGGCCGGGCAGTCCGTCGCCCTCCTGGGCGGCTTCCAGGGAGGTCGCGTGGTACGACCGGCCGGCCTCGATGCAGGACAGCACCTCGTCCTCGCCGATGCGCAGCCGCTCGGCGATCTCGCCGGTGGTGGGAGTGCGTCCGAAGGCGGTCGTCAGGTCCTCGGTCGCCGCGTTGACCTGCACCCACAACTCGTGCAGCCGGCGCGGGACATGGACCGTACGGACGTTGTCACGGAAGTACCGCTTGATCTCGCCGATCACGGTCGGCATCGCGAACGTCGGGAACTGCACGCCCCGGTCCGGGTCGAAACGGTCGATGGCGTTGATCAGACCGATGGTGCCCACCTGGACGACGTCCTCCATCGGCTCGTTGCGGGAGCGGAAGCGGGCGGCGGCGTAGCGCACGAGCGGGATGTTCGCCTCGATGAGCGCCCCGCGCACCCGGTTGTGCTCCGGCGTGCCCGGCTGGAGCCCCTTGAGCTGGCCGAAGAGCACCTGGGTGAGGGCCCGGGTGTCCGCGCCGCGGCTGCGCGGCGGAGCGGCTGCCACGGGGGTCTGGGCGGGCGCCTCGTCCTGGGGCGGCGCTGTACTGGCCGACAAGGTCAACGCCACACCTCTTCAATAGGTCAACTCATCCGTCAAAAGCGGTCATAGCATCACAAGACATGTGCACTGTGTGCAAGCACCGCCTAATACCGTGTTATGCCGTGTTGAGCAACAAAAGCCCCTTGCCGTGACGGCAAGGGGCTTTGAGGAGGGGGCGCTTCGGGGTTCTTCGGGGGCGCTCAGAACTCGTAGTCGGCGACGATCCAGGTGGCGAACTCGCGCCACAGCGCGACGCCGGCCTGGTGCGCGGGGTGTTCGATGTACCGCTTCAGGGCATCGGGGTCGTCGACCGCCGAGTTGATCGCGAAGTCGTAGGCGATGGGGCGGTCGCCGATGTTCCAGCCCAGCTCCCAGAAACGCAGTTCGTCGACCAGGTCGCCGAGCGGGCGGAAGGCCTCGACGCCGGCCGCGACGCGCGGGTCGTCGCGCTCGACACCCTCGTTGAGCTTGAAGAGGACGAGGTGGCGGATCATCTGCGGCTCCCGGGTGGTGGTCGGCTACTGCGCCCCGTCGGCCAGCCAGGTCATGAAGTCGCCGATGGCCTTCGCGGCGTCCGATATGCCCTCGAAGCCTATCTGGACGTAGTCGGCCGCCTTGGACGGGTCCGTGATGATCACGTACAGCGCGAAGACCACGAGCAAGTAGACGACGATCTTCTTGGCGTTCACCGCCATCGCGGCCTCCCGTGTGACTTCGTGCCCGTGGGCCCCCTGTTGCCGGCGGTGAGTGTAACCTTCAGCGCCCTTTTTTGGATCAATCAGGGATCAACGGCCCGCAGGTGAAAGGCGGTTGCCCACCTCACGCACGAAGGGCCCCGTCTCTCGACGGGGCCCTTCAGAAGCGGTAGCGGAGGGATTTGAACCCTCGGTGACTTGCGCCACACTCGCTTTCGAGGCGAGCTCCTTCGGCCGCTCGGACACGCTACCGAGAGAGACCTTACAACAAGGTGGGGCGTGGTTTGAAATCGGTAATCGGAGGCCCGGGACGGGGGCTGCCGCCGGTCCCGCTACCGGTCCCGGAAGAACTCCGTGAGCAGTCGCGCGCACTCGTCCGCGAGGACGCCCTCGATCACCTCGGGGCGGTGGTTGAGCCTCCGGTCGCGTACGACGTCGAAGAGCGAGCCGGCCGCGCCCGCCTTCTCGTCGCGGGCGCCGTAGACGACCCGGTCCACCCGGGACTGCACCAGCGCGCCCGCGCACATCGTGCAGGGTTCGAGGGTGACGACGAGTGTGCAGCCGGACAGCCGCCACTCACCTGTGTGAGCGGCGGCCCGTCGGATCGCGAGGACCTCGGCGTGCGCCGTCGGATCGCCGGTGGCCTCGCGTTCGTTGTGCCCGGTGGCGAGCACGGTCGTACCGTCCGGGGACAGCACGACCGCGCCGACCGGGACGTCGCCGCCCCGGGCGGCCTGTCCGGCCTCGTCGAGGGCGAGCCGCATCGCGGGCCGCCAACGGTCGCGTACCGGGTCCGGAGTCCCTTCTGTGCGTGCTGTGGTCAGCGGACGGTCTCCAGGACCTCCGAGGCCCCCAGGGCCTCGGCGATGGAACTCAGCGCGTCGTCCGCGTCGAGGAGCAGCAGCTCCTTCTCGCCGACGCCCAGGTCGTCCAGGATCTGGCGGTCACCGACCGGGCTGTGCGGAACGGCCTCGGCCGAGGAGGTGCCGTCCTCGTCGTCGTCCTCCTCCTCGGTGTCACCGTCCTCGGTGCCGTCGAGGTCGAGGGAGTCCAGATCGACGGCGTCGTCGTCGTCCGGATCCCGTCCGAGCAGCTCGTCGGTGAGCAGGATCTCCCCGTACGAGCTGCGGGCTGCGGCAGCGGCGTCCGAGACGAAGATCCGAGGGTCGTCCTCGCCGTCGACGCGGACGACGCCGAACCAGGCGTCCTCCTGCTCGATGAGCACCAGCACCGTGTCGTCCTCGGGCGAGGCTTCACGGGCCAGTTCGGCCAGGTCCGACAGGCTCTCGACATCGTCGAGCTCTGTGTCGCTCGCTTCCCACCCGTCTTCGGTGCGCGCGAGCAGTGCGGCGAAGTACACCGTGACTCTCCCACTGGTCATAGGTGTGCCGGTTGGGGGTCCCCCCGGCTGAGGCTGCGGGCGGGGAGAGCTCGTGCTCCGAGCCCCACCCACTCGGAATCGTGGCAGAAACAAGGCGTTCAGGGGACGTCTTCGGCTCCCTGTGTCCGCCCGTTTTGATCGACCACCAGCGGGATCGTACGCGGCGATCCCCTTACGCACGCACCCGGTTGGCCTTACAAGCCGCTGTGAGACAGGCCTCGACTACCAGCGGAACGTGCGCATACGCATGGCGTGGCGCAGCCGGGCGACCTTGGCGCGGCGGGGCTGGACCCGGTCGCGCAGCTCGCGCGCCTCGGTCAGCTCGCGCAGGAACTGGGCCCGGCGCCGCCTGCGCTCGGCCTCGGTCTCCCGGGTCGCTTCCCGGTCCGTACCCCGGCTCTTCGCCGGTTCCCTCGACTGCGACGGGTCCTCGTGGGACTCACGGTCAGGCATCGGTTCACCACCCCGTTTCCGTCCCTCCCACTTTCCCCCGGACGGGCGGTTTGATGCCGGTGCGGGCGAGATCGGGGCCGGTGGGCGGTCTGATCACCGCCGGTGCGGGCGGGGGCCACGGCTACCGCGGGCCCCGGCTACTGTTGTGGACATGCGTCTCCACGTCGTCGACCACCCCCTGGTCGCCCACAAGCTCACCACGCTGCGCGACCGGCGCACCGACTCCGCGACCTTCCGCCGCCTCGCCGACGAGCTGGTCACCCTGCTCGCCTACGAGGCCACGCGCGACGTGCGCACCGAACAGGTCGACATCACGACGCCGGTCTCTCCGACCACCGGCGTCAAGCTGTCCTATCCGCGCCCGCTGGTCGTGCCGATCCTGCGGGCCGGCCTCGGCATGCTGGACGGCATGGTCCGGCTGCTGCCCTCCGCCGAGGTGGGCTTCATGGGCATGGTGCGCGACGAGGAGACCCTCCAGGCCTCCACGTACGCCACGCGCATGCCGGAGGACCTCTCCGGCCGCCAGGTGTACGTCCTGGACCCGATGCTGGCCACCGGCGGCACCCTGGTCGCCGCGATCCGCGAGCTGATCAAGCGCGGCGCCGACGACGTGACGGCCGTGGTCCTGCTCGCCGCCCCCGAGGGCGTCGAGGTCATGGAACGCGAACTGGCGGGCACCCCGGTGACCGTCGTGACGGCCTCGGTCGACGAGCGCCTGAACGAGCACGGCTACATCGTCCCGGGTCTCGGCGACGCGGGCGACCGCCTCTACGGCGCGGCCGAGTAGGACCTCCGTCAACACCCGATTCCCGTACGGTTCTTACCTTGCCGTACGGGAATCGGGTGTCGTCGTACGCGGCCCTCGTACGGCTGCTCTCCCACGACTCTGCTCTCGTACGGCTACGAGCACGCCTTCGGGGACGCACTGGCCGTCGGTTCGGGTCCGGCCAGCGCGGCCAGGGCCTTGTCGGCTGCCACCTTCGCCGTGAGGTTCTTGAAGGCGGTGCCGATGACCAGGTCGACCGCGGTGCCCTTGCGGGTGGCCTCGGTGCGGCGCTCGGCACCGGTCAGCTGGGTGGCGAGGACGGGCAGCGAGGTGTCGAGGGCGGAGGCGGGACCGAGCAGTACGCCGGTGCCCTTGACCTTCTTGTCCCACTGCGCGGACGCGTTGCCCACGTCACCGATCTTGAAGCCGCGCTTCTTGAGTTCGTCGGCGGTCGACTTGGCGAGGCCGCTGCGGGGGGTGGCGTTGTAGACGTTCACGGTGATCTGGGCGGGCTTCGGTACGGCGGAGTCGGGGCTCGCGGAGGGGCTCGCCTTGGACGCGCAGGCGGCCTTGGAACCGGCCGCCGCGGCCTGCTTGCCGCCACCGGTGAAGACGTCGATGAGCTGCAACGTGCCCCACCCGCCCACACCCAGTACGGCGACGGACGCGACCACCATGAGGACAAGCCTCCCGCGGCGCCGCGGACGGCGCATACGCGGGTATTTGTCCCCCGTGATCCGGTACTGGCCGCCCATGCCTGGGGGAGTCAGCATGCTCATGAGCGCAGCGTAGTGCGCCTGGGCGGCGATGCCTACTAGATGATCATTCGACAGCGCCGAGACCAACCCGAAAGGGTCAACGCACCAGCGGGTCGGCGCTTAGTCCAGCTCTAGAACACGCGCGTGGAGCACCTGGCGCTGTTGCAGCGCGGCGCGGACCGCGCGGTGCAGGCCGTCCTCCAGGTACAGGTCGCCCTGCCACTTCACGACGTGCGCGAAGAGGTCGCCGTAGAAGGTCGAGTCCTCGGCGAGGAGGGTTTCCAGGTCGAGCTGGCCCTTGGTCGTCACGAGCTGATCGAGGCGGACGGGGCGCGGCGCGACATCCGCCCACTGCCGGGTGCTCTCCCGGCCGTGGTCGGGGTACGGCCGGCCGTTTCCGATGCGCTTGAAGATCACACGGAAAGCCTACCGGTCATGACGTTCCGGGCGCAGCCATGGAGACGGAGTGCGACGCTGGAAAAGATGCCGTAAAGCCGGGCAAAACGGGAACAGAGGCCTGATATGAGTGACAGCGAGACGATCGCCGCCGGGTACGCCTTCACAGGACCTGCACTCGACCTGGGGGCCCTGCTGTGGGACGGGGCCTGTCTGCCCGACGCGCAGATCCGCATCCCGCTCCCGATGCTCAACCGCCACGGCCTCGTCGCGGGCGCCACCGGCACCGGCAAGACCAAGACCCTCCAGCTCATCGCCGAGCAGCTCTCCGCGCAGGGCGTGCCGGTGTTCCTCGCGGATGTGAAGGGCGATGTGTCGGGCATCTCGGCGCCGGGCGTCCCGAACGACAAGGTCGCGGGCCGGGCCGCCGAGGTGAAGCAGCAGTGGACGGCGACCGGCTTCCCGGCGGAGTTCTACGCCCTCGGAGGCATCGGCCACGGCATCCCCGTCCGCGCCACGATCACCGGCTTCGGCCCGGTCCTGCTCTCCAAGGTCCTCCAGCTCAACCAGACCCAGGAACAGTCCCTCGGCCTGATCTTCCACTACGCCGACACCAAGGGCCTGGAGCTGATCGACCTCAAGGACCTGCGGGCGGTCGTCACCTTCCTGACCTCGGACGAGGGCAAGCCGGAGCTGAAGAACATCGGCGGCCTGTCCACCGCCACGGCCGGGGTGATCCTGCGCTCCCTCACCGCCTTCGAGGCGCAGGGCATGGCCGACTTCTTCGGTGAGCCGGACTTCGACACGAGCGAGCTGCTGCGCACGGCGCCGGACGGCCGGGGCACGGTCTCCGTCCTCGAACTCCCCGCCGTCCAGGACAGACCGCAGCTCTTCTCGACCTTCCTGATGTGGATGCTCGCCGACCTCTTCCACGACCTCCCGGAGGTCGGGGACGCGGAGAAACCGAAGCTCGTCTTCTTCTTCGACGAGGCGCACCTGCTCTTCAACGACGCCTCAAAAGCCTTCCTGGACTCCATCACGCAGACCGTCCGCCTCATTCGCTCGAAAGGGGTCGGCGTCTTCTTCGTGACCCAGACCCCGAAGGACGTACCCGGCGACGTTCTGGCCCAGCTCGGCAACCGCGTCCAGCACGCGCTCCGCGCCTTCACCCCCGACGACCAGAAGGCCCTGAAGGCAACGGTGAAGACCTTCCCGAACTCCTCCTACGACCTGGAGGAGATCCTCACGGGCCTGGGCACCGGCGAAGCCGTCGTCACGGTCCTGAGCGAGAACGGCGCCCCGACCCCGGTCGCCGTCACCCGCCTGCGTGCCCCCGAGTCCCTGATGGGCCCGATCGACGCGGCGACGCTCGACGCGGCGGTCAAGTCCTCGTCCCTGTACGGCCGTTACGCACAGGCCGTGGACCGCGAGTCGGCGTACGAGAAGCTGACGACGGCGGAGCGGCAGTCGGCCCCCGAGACATCGAAGGCGGCCAAACAGTCCCCCAAGTCGGCCAAGGAGGACGAGTCGATGGTCCAACAGGTCGTGGGCAGCGGCATGTTCAAGTCCCTGGCGCGATCGGTCGGCACCCAGATCGGCCGCGAGATCACCCGCTCCCTCTTCGGCACGGCCCGGCGGAAGCGCTAGGACCTGTCCGGCGGATCCTGCCGCAGACGCGGGGTCTGGCACGCCCTCCCCCACTGTCCTAAAGACGTGGGGGGACCCCCAGCGGTGTTGTCGTCGGTCGTCGACGTCCCCCAGCCTTCGGCCGGGAGGTACCCCCACCGCGTCGACTCCCTCCTCCGCCTTGCAGTTGGACGCACCAGACCCCGCTCACCGGCGCTGATCAGGCACTGTCACTTTCCCGCGACCTGATCCGCCGGACAGGCCGTAGCCCCCGCCGGGCCGTTCTGCCTACGGCGGGTCAGCGCGCCCGTTCCTCCGGGGGCCGCTGCGGCTCGGGTCGGCGGACTTCCGGCTTGGGCGCGTTGCGGACGGCCTCCGCGCGCAACAGGGCGCGCAGGACCGCGTACGGGTCGATGGGCATGGCTGTGTTCCTAGCGTCGTGGTGACGGATTGACCTGGGGGGCGGTCGGTCCGTCAGCAGCGCAGGACCACGGTGCGCAGAGCGCGGAGGGTGTACGGGGGCCGGGCCGGGGCGGGGAAGGAGCGCACCCGGGGGGCCGAGGACGCCGGGCCGGGCGCGGGGCGCAGCGGCACGGCGGGCCGGTGGACGGCGAGCGAGAGGGGCCGTGGGGCAGCGGCAGCCGTGTCGAGGACGTCGTACTCGATGGTCGTCTCCACGGACGAGGGCGCGACCGGCGTCGCGCGCATCTCGGCGTGGGTGCCCGGGACGAGCAGGGCGAGCAGCAGCACGAGGCCCCGCAGCCAGACGCGGCTGCGGGGAAGGCTGTGTGCGGGGCGCACCCTCGTGCTCATGGAAGGTCATCTCCCAGCGGCCGTACGGCGATCATCGCGGCGGGCGCGTAAACCGCCCGCACGGCCTACCAACGAGCGTCACAGGGACTGGGGCACCTGCTTGGCGTGACTTCTCATCCGGATCGCCGTGACGATCTCGACGACACCGACCGCGACCAGCCAGATGCCGCAGACGAGGGTGAGGACGGCGACCGAGCGGAACGGGGAGTCGATCAGCACGATGCCGGCGACGAAGGTGACGATCCCGAGGAAGATCTGCCAGCCGCGCGCGGGCATCGTCCGGTCGTGGATCGCGGCCAGGGTCTGCGTGATGCCCCGGATCAGCCAGCCGATGCCGATCCACAGGGCGAGCAGCAGGATCGACTGCATCGGCCCGCGGAAACAGAACAGGCCCAGCACGATGGACAGCGCGCCGCTGATGAACGCCAGCACGCGCAGCGAGGTCGCCCGGTGCGTACCGAAGGCGGCGACCAGCTGGAAGACACCGCTGATCAGGAGATAGACGCCGAAGAGGATCCCGGCGGCGAAGAGGGATGCGCCGGGCCATACGAGGACCAGCACGCCGAGGACGAGGGACGCGACGCCGGTGAGCAGGACGACCTGCCAGGCGGCTTTGGAGAGGGCGAAGAGGGGCCCCTCGAATTCCGGTTCCGGCTCGTCATGGTGGGCGCGCGGGACACGGGTGTCGTGGGCGCGGCGGTCGTCGAACTCCGGGCCCCACGAGGGGCCGCTCGGTGCCTCGGTCATGGTCCATGTTTTGACCGGGGGCGGACTGCCCGCCACCGGGGCGGGCCACCTGGCTGACGCGGTTACTTGCCGCCGGCTGCCTTCGCCGCCTTGGCCGCGGCCTTCATCTCCTGTTTGTGGGCGCGGACCTTGGCCAGCGACTCGGGCCCGGTGATGTCGGCGACGGAACGGTAGGACTTCGCCTCGCCATAGGCGCCCGCGGCCTCGCGCCAGCCCTTCGGCGTGACCCCGAGCTGCTTGCCGAGCAGGGCGAGGAAGATCTGCGCCTTCTGCTTCCCGAACCCGGGCAACTCCTCAAGCCGCTTGAGCAGCTCGGCACCCGTCCCGACGCCCTCCCAGACACCGCTCGCGTCCCCGTCGTAGTGCTCGACGAGGTACTGGCAGAGCTGCTGGATCCGCTTGGCCATGGACCCCGGATAGCGATGCACGGCAGGCTTTTCGGAGAGCAGCGCGGCGAAGGCCTCGGGGTCCTGTGCCGCGATCTCCTGCGCGTCCAGATCCGCGGCCCCGAGCCGGTCGGCGATCGTCCGCGGCCCCTTGAACGCCCACTCCATCGGCACCTGCTGATCGAGCAGCATCCCCACCAGCGCGGCGAGCGGGGAACGGCCGAGGAGTTCGTCGGCGGCGGGGTCCTGGGCGAGGTGAAGGGTTGCGTCCATGACCCCGATGATGCCTCCGCGCGGGTCAGAGCTCCACGTGAGGACTGGCGAACGCCGCGCCGAAGTAGCCCTTTACGCCGTGCACGGTGATGCCGGCGCTCTTGCCGCAGATGTTGGCCGAACCGTTGGTCACGGGGCCGGAGGACGAGCCGCGGGCGACCCAGACGCAGCCGTCGCTGTTCTCGGTGGGCGCGCCGACGACCGTCTCGGCCTTGCCGTCCTTGTTCAGGTCGGCGAGGTGGACGGCCGCGCCGAACTGGTCCCCGGTCTCGACCGCGCCGGGCACACCCGCCGTGTCCTGGGTGTATCCGGCGGCCTTGGCGGTGGTCAGGCCGGTGGCGGAGCCGCGCAGCAGGACCGCGGTGCCCGCCGTCCTGTGCGTGCCGACGGCTTCGCCGGGAGCGCCGACGAGGACGTCGGCGTACTTGTCGCCGTCGACGTTCCCGATGCTGATCGACTGGCCGAACATGTCACCGTTCTCGGCGGCGCCGGGCACGCCGGCGGTGTCCTGCTGGTAGACCACCGGCTTCTGGTCGGCGGTGATGCCCTTCGCGCTGCCGTAGAGGACCTGGATCTCGCCGCCGCGGTGGGCCCAGCCGGCCGGGCCGCCGGACATGGAGTCGTCGTACGAGATGCCGGTGACGAGATCGCCGTAGCCGTCGCCGTTGACGTCCCCGATCGCACCGGCGTGGCCGTCGGCGTAGGGGAGTTCGGTGGGCCTGGGCGCTGACGGCAGGGGGTTGTCGGTGGCGGTGCCGGGATAGAAGAGCACGGGGCCGCGCAGGTCGAGGTCCGTGGGGCCGGGCAGCCAGAACTGCTCGGCTCTGCCGTCGCCGTTGACGTCGCCCATCACGACGCCGCGGGCGTCCCCGAGCTGGATGTCGCCGACGGCGTGGGTCGCCCTGCCCGTGCGGGTGAAGGGCCCTGTGTAGGTGGCGGCGTCGCAGCCGGAGCCGACGCTCAGCTCCGGGGCGCCGTCGCCGTTCATGTCCCCGGTGGCCAGGGCTTTCCCGAAGGCGCAGTACGTCCTGCCCTCGCCGTAGCCGGTCGGCGGGGAGATGGTCGAACCGCCCTTCAGACCGCTCGGCCCGCCCCACACGACGGTCACGGTCCCGCGCAGTTCCTTGCTGCCGACGGTCTCACGCGGTGCGCCGACGATCAGGTCGGCGTACCCGTCCCGGTCGAGGTCGGCGCCGGCCACGCTTCTGCCGAAGTCGTCCCCGTCCTCCGGGTCGCCGGGAACTCCGGCCGTCGCCTGGGTGATGACCGTCCTGCGGGTGGCGGTGACCGACGACGCCGACCCGTACAGCACGACGACCGCGCCGGCCTCGTCCACGGCGCCGTTGGCGGCGCTCGGCGCACCGACGGCCAGGTCCCGGTAGCCGTCCCCGTTGAAGTCGTCCTGCACGGTGGCGGTGTTGGCCCCCTTGTAGGGCGAGGCGGCCGACGACGACGCCGACGTGAGCGGGACGGCGACGGCGGCGAGCACGACGGCCGCGGTGACAGCTCTGCGCAAGGGGGACTCCTCGGTCGGGACGACAGGCGTACGCCTGGACACGCGAGGCGTTCGAATGGTTGTACGTCCGTCGGTCGCGTCCTGCGGTCATGACCTGCGGCTATGCCCGCCAGTACCCCAACGCGTGCACCCGCTCCCGCCGCACCCCCAGCTCCTTGCGTACGTACGACGACAGCCCCCGGGTCGTAGCCGTGTCGCAGGTGATCCAGACGTACGGGTCGGCGCTGCCCTTCAGCAGATCGGGGAGTTCCACGCGTACCCGGTCGGTCAGTTGGCCCCGGGGATGGTGGCGGACCTCGTGGAGGGACGGGTCGGTGCGGAAGGGGAGGCTGTCGGACTCGCCCTCGAACCAGATCGTCGCCGGGACCGTCGAACCCACCGTCCCCAGCAGGGAGTTGATGGCGGGGAGCGATGCCGGGTCGCCGATCACGAAGAGGTGGGAGGGGGCCGGGTCGGGCGTCTCGAACCCTGTGCCCTGGACCGTCGCGTCGATCGTGTCACCGGGCTTCGCGGCCCGGGCCCAGTCGCTCGCACACCCCTCGTGCAGGGCGAATTCGAGGCCGAACGTGCCGTCCGCCGGGTCGGGATCGACCAGGGTGTACGCCCGCTGGTGGGGCTTGCCCGCGTTGTCGAACCAGAGGCGGACCCACATCGTCGGGTGGACGCCGGTCGCCGCGAGCATGCCGCCGTCGGTGAGGCGGAGGCGGCGGTAGCGCGGGGTGACGTCCTCGGCCCGTGTCACCGTGAACTCGAAGTCCTTGGCGCGCAGCAGTCTGAGAACCGCGCCCTCCCAACCGCGCCCCTGCACCATCGCCTCTTCACCTTTCGCGTACGCTTTCCCCACGAGTAACTTAGGCAAGGCTAACCTAAAAAACAGCCGCTATACAGAGAGGTCGCCGGGTGACAGCCCAGATCTACCGAGATGCCTGGGGAATCCCCCACCTGCGCGCCGACAGCGCCGACGAACTCGCCCGCGCCCAGGGCCGCGTCACCGCCCTCGACCGCGGCCGGCAGATCGAGGTCGAACGCCATCGAGCCCAGGGCACGTCGGCCTCCTTCCTCGGCGTCCACGCCCTGCCCTGGGATCTCTTCGCACGACGAGCCCGCCTCGACGACACGGCGAGGCGGTGTTTCGAGGCCCTGGAGCGACGGGATCCGGAGACCGCGCGCTGGGTTAGGGCGTATGTCGACGGGGTCAATGAGGGTCTGGGAGTGGGTACTTCGGGCTCCGGGGGTGACGAGGGGGCCGTTTCCGGCCCTGCCTCCGCTTCCGTGGCCGGAATGGGAGACGCTTCACTTTCCGGGTTGGGCGGGACAGGTGTCCCCGCCTCGGGGTCGGGCGGGACGGGCACCCACACCTCCGGGTCGGACCGGGCAGGCACCCTCACTTCCGGCGCGGGCGGGACAGGTGTCCCCGCCTCGGGGTCGGGCGGGACGGGCACCCCCACCTCCGGGTCGGACCGGGCAGGCACCCTCACTTCCGGCGCGGGCGGGACAGGTGTCCCCGCCTCGGGGTTGGACGGGACGGGCACCCCCACCTCCGGGCCGGACCGGACAGGCACCCCCACCTCCGGCGCGGGCGGAACAGGCGTCCTTGCCTCGGGGTCGGGCGGGATGGACATCTCCGCTTCCGGCGCGGGCAGCGCGGACATCTTCGCTGCAGGGCCGGACCGGGCAGGCACCCCCACCTCCGGGACGGACAGGACAGTCACCTCCGCCCCCACGCCGGACAAGACAGTCACCCCGGCCCCCGAGTTCGCCAACTCCGGCCCAGCCCCCGCCCATTGGGCCCCCTGGACCCCCCTCGGCATCTGGCTGGCCACCCACATTCTCTTCGCCGGGTTCCCCGCCAAACTCTGGCGCGAGGAGGCGATACGGCACCTCGGTGCGGACGCCGTAGGGCTGTTCGCCACCGACGGTCCCGGTACCTCCGGCAGCAACGGCTGGCTGGTGGGCGGGGAACGGACCGCGACCGGGCGGGCCGTGCTCGCCGGGGATCCGCATCGCTTCATCGAAGACCCCGGCGTGTATCAGCAAGTCCACCTCTCCTGCCCGGAGTTCGACGTCGTCGGCCTCGCCGTGCCCGGTGTCCCCGGTATCGCGCACTTCGGGCACACCGGCACGGTCGCGTGGGCCATCACCAACGCCATGGCCGACTACCAGGACCTCTACCGGGAACGGTTGCGCCGCACCGGCGCCGGTGTCGAGGCCCTTGGCCCGGACGGCAGTTGGCGGCGCGCCGCCCGGCACACGGAGATCATCGAGGTGGCGGGGGAGGCGCCCGTCGAGGTCGAGGTGATCGAGACCGAGCGGGGACCCGTCGTCATCGGCGGACCGGAAGGACTCGACGGGGGCATCGTCGGCGAACCGGTAGGGCTCGACGGAGGCATCGTCGGCAGGGTGGAAGGACTCGACGGAGGCATCGTCGGCGAACCGGTAGGGCTCGACGGAGGCATCAGCGCCCCGCCCGACACCCCGCCCCTCGCCGTCAGCCTCCGTTACCCACCCCGCGTCACCGACGACCTCGGCTTCACCGCCCTCCTCCCCCTCCTCCGCGCCCGCCAAGTCGCCGACGTGGACCGGGCGTTCGACGACTGGGCCGAACCCGTCAACGTCGTCCAGGCCGCCGACACCGAGGGCGGCCTGCTCCACCGGGTCGCGGGCCGGGTGCCGATCCGCGCCGAGGCCAACCGCACCCGGCTCGTCCCCGCCTGGGAACCCGGACACGAGTGGCACGGCTGGCATCAACCGCCCCGCGGACACCTCACCGACGACGGCATCGCCGTCATGGCCAACCAACGCGGCCCCGCCACCCCGCTCGGCGTCGAGTTCGCCCCGAGCCACCGCGCCGACCGCATCACCGCGCTGCTCGCCGAACGCGAGAAGTGGTCCGCCGCCGACATGCCCGCCATCCACATGGACACCCATCTCGGTTCCGCCACACCCCTGTTGGACCACCTCACCGCACTCACCAACCTCACCCCCGAGGCCTCCGCACTCCGCGACCGGCTGCTCGCCTGGGACCGCCGCATGGACGCCGACAGCACCGACGCCGCCGCCTACGCCGCCGTGCGCGGCGCGGTCGTACGACGGCTCGCGGCCCACCCCGCGTTCGCCGCGCTCGCCGAACCACCCGCGTACCCGGAGGTGTTCGCGCCGTGGCTCGCACTGCTCCCCCGCGTCGCCTTCGCGCTCGAACACCTGCTGAGCGCGCGTGAGTTGTACGGCATCGACCGGCCGGAGATCGTGCGGGCGGCGGTCGAGGAGGCTGCCGCCGAGCCGGTCGGCACATGGGGTGACACCCATCGCCTCGCTCCCTGGCGGGCGTTCGGCGGGACCCCAACTCCCGGTCCCGGCCTGTCCGGTGACCACGACTGCGTGCTGTGCACCTCCGCCGTACCCGGGCTCACCGATCTCAGCGCGCGGGGTCCGGCGGCCCGCTTCGTGTGGGACCTGGCCCGGCGGGAGGACAGCCTGTGGGTGGTGCCGTTGGGGGCGTCGGGCATGCCCGGTTCACCGCACCATCGCGATCAACTGCCCTTGTGGCTCAAGGGAGATCTGGTCCCGGTGGTCACCGACCTCGCCCGCCTCGAACTCCACGAGGAGACCGCCCCCGTTCGCGAGCACGTGCACTCACAACACATCACCGGCTTCGGCACCATCCGCATCCTCCCCCTCGACCCCGTCGCCGACGCCGGGACGATCCACCGCTGGGTCAGTGAGGAACGCGCCGCGTTCTGGGGCATGAACGGCCTCACCCAGGCCCAAGTCACCGAGATCTACGCCCACATGGACACCCTCGACACCCACCACGCCCACCTCGTGCGGCTGAACTCCGAACCCGTCGCCCTCCTCCAGACCTACGACCCCGCGGCCGACCGCGTCGGCGACTGCTACGCCGTAGCACCCGGAGACATCGGCATCCACCTCCTCCTCGCACCCGCCGGACCGGACGGCGACCGGCCCGGGTGGTCGGCGACGCTGATGGGCGTCCTCGCCTCCTACGTGCTGCTCGGGCTGGACCGGCGCCGGGTCGTGGTCGATCCGGACGTGCGGAACGAGAAGGCGATCGCGCGGTTCCTGCGGCAGGGGTTCGTGGCGGGGCCGAGGGTCGTCCTCCCGGAGGTGGACATACCGGACGTCTTCCTCCCCGAAAAGCACGCTCAACTGGCGTTTCTCCCTCGCGAAGTGGCCTTCCCGTAGCCTGCCGGAGTGACCGGAGTGACCCCTGAAGACCTCGTCGCCCACTACGACCTGGAGCCGATCCCCCGCGAGGGCGGCCTGTTCCGCCGGACGTGGGCGGGCCCGACGCGGCCCGACGGCCGCCCGGAGGGCACCGCGATCGTCGCCCTGCTCACGGCGGACGACTTCTCCGCGCTGCACCGCCTCCCCGCCGACGAGGTCTGGCACTTCTACCTCGGCGACCCGCTGGAACTCCTGCTCCTCGCCCCGGACGGCACGTCGAGCACGGCGGTCCTCGGGCCGGACCCGCTGCACGGCCAACACGTCCAGTTCACCGTGCCCGGCGGCACCTGGATGGGGGCGCGGGTGGTGGCGGGCGGCGTGTGGTCGTTCTTCGGCTGCACGACGGCACCCGGCTTCACCTACGACGGCTACGAGCACGGCGACGCGGGCGAGTTGACCGCCCGCTACGCCCGCACCCCGTCCGAGGCCGCCCGCATCACCGGGCTGTGCCGCCCGTGAGCCGCCTGCTGGAGGGCCAGTTCGCCCTGGTCACGGGCGCGAGCGGCGGCATCGGCCGGGGGATCGCGCTGCGGTTCGCGGAGGAAGGTGCGGCTGGGGTCGTGCTCCACTGCCGTACGGCTGTCGAGGCGGCCGGTGAAGTCGCGTCCCGTGTGCGGGAGTCGGGCGCCCGTGCCGTCGTACTGCAAGCCGATCTGACCGACGAGGACGCCTGCCGCGGACTGGTCCGCGAGGCGGTCGAGTGGAGCGGCGGACGGCTCACGGCACTGGTCAACAACGCGGGCGTACAGCCCACCCAACCCCTGCCCGGCATGACCGCGGCGGACTGGCGGACGGTCGTCGACACCAACCTGACCAGCGTCTTCGCCTGCACACAGGCGGCGGCCGAGGCGATGACGGAACACGGCGTCAGTGGCACGGTGACGCACATCGCGTCCATCGAGGCGAGCGCCCCGGCAGCCCTCCACGCGCACTACTCCGCGTCCAAGGCCGCCGTCGTCATGCACGCGCGGTCGGCCGCCCTGGAGTACGGCCCGTACGGCATCCGCGTCAACACGGTCTCGCCCGGTCTGATCGACCGGGAGGGGCTGGCGGAGGCGTGGCCCGACGGGGTGCGGAGGTGGCGGGAGGCGGCGCCGACGGGGCGGTTGGGGCGGCCGGAGGACGTCGGGGACGCGTGTGTGTTCCTGGCGTCGCGCCTCGCCTCCTGGGTCACCGGGCACGACCTGGTCGTGGACGGCGGAGTGTTGGCGCGGCCCACCTGGTGAGCGAGACGTGTGTTTCCTCCGTACATAACCGCAGACCTGCAAGTCCGAAGACGGAGATGTGACGTGCGCCGACGACGGAATGAGGGACAAGGACGTGGACGCGGCGGACGGGGCGGCCGGCGAGGAGTTCAGGGGCTGGTGCTGCTGGGCTCCCTGCTGGTCCTGCTCCTCCTCGGCACCGCGGGCACCGCGTCCGCGCACGCCGCCCTCGAATCCACCGACCCCGCCGACGGCAGCGTCCTCAAGTCCGCCCCCCGCACCCTCACCCTCACCTTCTCCGAGTCCGTCGCCCTCCTCGACGACTCCTTCCGCGTCTACGACCCCGACAACCGGCGGGTGAGGACGAGTTCCGCGCACCACGCGAAGGACGCGGGGGACACGGCGAGTGTGACCCTCCCGGCCAAGCTCGGCACCGGCACCTTCACGGTCGCCTGGCGGGTGGTCTCGGCCGACAGCCACCCGGTCTCGGGCGCCTTCACCTTCTCCATCGGCAAACCCTCCGCCACCACCACCGCCATCACCACGGCCCCGACCGAGGAACCCCTCACCGGCAGCCTCTACGACATAGCCCGCTACTTCGCGTACATAGCCGCGGCCCTCCTCATCGGCACCGCCACCTTCGTCGCCCTGTGCCGCCCCCCGAACCCGACCGTCCTCAACAAGCCGATCCTGATGGGCTGGTGGACCCTGCTGGCGGCGACGGTCGTCCTCCTGATCCTCCGCGCCCCCTACGAAGCGGGCACCGGCCTGGCCACCGCCTTCGAACCCTCCGCGATCCCGAAGACGCTGACTTCCCGCCCCGGCCTGGCACTTGCGGCCCGGGTGGTCCTGATCGCCGCAACAGCCTTCTTTCTCCTACGACTTCGGGGGCGGGAGCGGTTCGGGCGGGTGGCCCTGGGGACGGGTGCCGTCCTCGCGGTCGGGCTGGCGCTGACCTGGGCGTCGGCGGAGCACGCGTCCGCCGGGATCCAGGTGCCGGTGGCGATGACCTCGGCGGTGCTGCATCTGCTCGCGATGTCGGTGTGGCTGGGCGGTCTGACGGCCCTGCTCACCGTGCTCTACCGCTCGTCGGACCTCGACGCGGCCCCGGTCGCCCGTTTCTCCCGCCTCGCCTTCGCCTCGGTGTCCGTCCTCGTCGTCACCGGTATCTACCAGTCCTGGCGCGGCCTCGGCTCCTGGAACGCCCTGACCGGGACGTCGTACGGCCGCATCCTGCTCGTGAAGCTCGGCGCGGTGACGCTGCTGCTCGCGGTGGCGGGGTGGTCGCGGCGGTGGACGGGGCGGCTGGTGGAGACGGAAGTGCGGCTCCGGGTACCGGAGTTGGTGCGGGCGGGGGCGGATGGGGCGGTGGCTTCGGGGGAGCCTTCGGGAGGTGCGGGCGAGGGCGCCTCGCATCCCGGTGACGGTTCCAAGGACGGGGGCGATGGTGCCCAGGGCCGGGGCGACGGCCCCAAGGACCGGTACCGGCGCGGTCTGCGGCGCTCGGTGCTGTTCGAAGTCGGCGTCGGTGTCGTGGTGTTGGTGATCACCACGCTCCTGACCAACACCCTCCCGGGCCGGGCCGCGGCGGACGCGCGGAAGACGGCGACCTCGGCCGGGATACCGGCGGCCTCGGTCACCACCGTCCCGTTCCGCGTCGGAAACGCGGGCGGCAAGGTACAGATCACCCTCGACCCCGGCCGCGTCGGCGAGAACTCCGTCGAGGCGGTCGTCTACGGCCCCGACGGCGGTTTCGCGACCGTCCCCGAACTCCGGCTCTCCTTCACCCTCGCGGCCCAGAAGATCGGCCCCCTCGACGCCAACGTCAAGGACGAGGGCGGCTATTGGGGGACCAACTCCCTCAACCTGCCGATCGCCGGGACATGGACGATGAAGGTCACGGTCAGGACGACGGACGTGGACCAGGTGAGTGTGTCCCGGCAGGTACGGATCGTGAGGTAGCTGGTTCAGGTGGGCTGTTTGCCGGCCCGCCACTCCAGTGCCTGAGGCTCCTCCGTGAACTCGATCAGGTGCTGGCCGGTGAACGGCTGTAGCGCGTCCCGCACTTCGGTCGGGGTGGCGTAGAAGAACTCCTTGCGGCTGTTGACCTGGTTCACCCGGCGCGGGGCGAACTGCCGGTGGAGTTCCGACTCCAGGCCGACGGCGTCCTTGCTGAAGATCAGCGCGTGGACGTCGAAGCGGAACGGCACCGCCGCGCCGCTCAACTCGTAGATCCGGTCGAGGGGTTCGAGCCTGCGGGTCATGCCGATCTTCACGACGCGGTCGCCGAACGCGCCGACGTTCGAGATGACGTAGACGTAACCGGTGCGGATGTTCGCCGCGCGGGTCTCGACGTCCTGCAACGCGCCCTCGATCTCGGAGAGTTTGGCCTCCATCTCCGCGATGGCCGCCTCGTCGCCGCGCTCGCGGAGCCGGTCGAGGGCCACCTGGTAGTGGCCGAGTTCCTTGTTCAACTTCTCCCGCTGGCGGTCGAGTTCGCGCTGGACGGCCGCCTCCTCGCGCTCCTTGGCGCGGGCCTCGCGCTGGGCCTCCTTCTCCTCGTCCTTCTTCTGCATGAAGTCGGCGGTGAGCTCCAACTCCCGTACCCGCGCGTTGTGGTACTCGTCGCTGATGCGGATGTGCATGGTCGCGCCGAGCTTGGCGATCGTCTCGCGGCTCTTGTAGAGCCGGTCGACCAGCGAGCGCAGCCGGTGCGGGCGCATGGTCCGCACCGCGTAGTCGGCCTCGGCGTTGTAGGCGCGCAGCATCAGCTTGGAGAAGTCGCGGACCATCTTCTGGCCCTCGCGGGTGGAGCCGTTGACCGTCCAGCCCGTGATGGCGAGCACGGCCCGGTCGGTGCGGGCGAGGTTCTTGATGTCCGTCTGCAGGGTGTCGAGCCGGCTGCGGTAGGCGATGGCGTCGTGCAGGGCGTGCCGGTAGGCGTAGACCCCGGCCTCCTGCAGCATCACGGTCTCCTCGGTGACGACGATCCGCGCCCGCAGCTCGGCGAGCCGCCGCTCCCCGTCGAACACCTCCTTGCGCTGCCGGTCGGCGTCCTTGCGCGTCCGCTCGGTCTCCTTCGCGGTCCGGCGCGCGTCGTCGAGGATCTCCTTCGCCGTGTCCCGGGCGTCCTTCAACACCCCCTGCGCCTCGGCGGCGGCCTCGGCACCGAGCCGCTCCCGCAGCTCGCCCGCCTCCAGCTCGGTCCGCCGCACCAGATCGGCCACCTGTACGGCGTCCAGCCCCTGCGTCCTGGTGATCCAGGCCCGCAACTCGTCCGCCTCGGACAGGGCGTCGGCACGACGACGGCCGAAGAGGCCGCTTTTACGCGGCGCGGGTACGGCGGGAGCGGTCGGGGCGGTGGCGGAGACGGAGGAGTTCGGGGAGGCGGGTGCGCCCGGCTCCGGTGCGGCCACCGTGACGGTCCCGGGAGCAGACCCCTCCGGCACCCACAACTGCCACCCCTCCGGAGGCGGCGGCCACGTCGGGTCGGGCACCCACTCCGGCGGCGGCGCCCAGCCCGGAGGCGGCACGGGCCAGCCGGGTGGCGGATTGAACCGGTAAGCACTCATTGACCCCACCCCCTGGCCCGGACGACGGAGCCCCGTCCCACGTCGTCGGGCGAACCCGGCACATACGGAGAGTCACATTCTGTCGCCGTTCCGCGACACGCTCACCCGAGAGTCTCACCTCGTGATCGTTCTGTGACCGTACGTAAGGCCGAGCCGCTCCACCCAGCCCGATATCGCCGCCGCGATCAACTCGGGCTGGTCCTCCGGCGTGTGGTGGCCGGCGACGGCGTCCGCGTGCTCGATCTCCAGGGCGGCGATGTTCGCCGCACACCAGGCGATGACGTCCTCGCCCATCATCGTCCCCGCTCCGGGAGTGAACGTGAGCAGCAGCTTGGGTACCTCCGGGCCGGCCGCCAGCCACTGGTCGTACGCCTCGATCCGGGCCACGACATCGGCCGGTTCACCGCCCAACGGCAGCGAACGCGCCCAGCGCAGGAGGGGCCGTCGGCTCTCCCGGGTCGGGTACGGCTCGCGGTAGACGGCGAGGTCGGCCGGGGTGAGCGGGGTCGCGGAGGAGGCGGGCAGGGCCTGCTCGACGAAGGCGTTCTCGTCGAGGATCATGGCCTCGCCGACGCCCTCCGTCCTGATCGCCCGGAACAACTCCCGGCCCCCTTCCGGGAATTCCGCCCAGCTCATCGGCTTGACGATGGTCTCGGTGAACGCGATGCCCCGCACCCGGTCCGGATGGCGCGCGGCCCGGTCGAAGGCCAGGGCGCCGCCCCAGTCGTGCCCGACCAGCACCACGTCCCGCAGCGCGAGCGCCTCGAACCAGGCGTCCAGGTACCGGGCATGGTCGGCGAAGGAGTACGCGATCTCCGGCTTGCCCGAGTCGCCCATGCCGATGAGGTCCGGCGCCAGCAGTCGCCCGGATGCGACCCCCGGCAGGACGTTCCGCCACAGGTGCGACGAGGTCGGGTTGCCGTGCAGGAAGACGATCGGCGCCCCGGTGCCCGACTCCCGGTAGGACATGGTCGAGTCGAGGACGCGGGCCGCGCGGACGGCGGCGGTCACCGGAACGCCGCCACGTTCCGCTCGGCCCATCCCGCGAACGCGCCCGGTGCCCGCCCCAGCACCCGCTCGACGTCGGGACTCACCCGCTGCTCCTCCCCGGTCGGTTCGCCGAGCAGCGCCAACGTGCCCTCGACCACGGGCAGTGGCATGAACCGTTCCATCAACTCACGTGCCTCCGCGCGGGTTTGCTCCACGAAGGTCACCGGCTCGCCGAGCGTGGTCGCTATCGCCGCCGCCCGCGCGCGGGGTGTCGTCGGCGCGGGGCCGGTGAGGGTGTACGTCGCGCCAGTGTGGGCGTGGGTGAGCAGCGTGGTGGCGGCGACCGCGGCCACGTCGTCGGGGTCCACGAAGGGCAGGCCCATGTCACCGAAGGGTGCCTTCGCCGTGCGCCTCGTGCGGATCGACTCGGCCCAGGCGAACGCGTTGCTGTCCAGCCCGCCCGACCGCAGGATCGTGCAGTCGAGCCCCGACTCCCGCACGGCCGCCTCGAATCGGCGCGGATGCGCGTACGCCTCCGGACGGGTCCCGGCGCCCTGCGAGGACAGCAGCACCACCTTCCGGACGCCGGCGGACTCGGCCACGTCCAGAATGTCGTACGGCCGCTCGCCCGCCACCAGCAGGAACAGCGCCTCGGCCCCCTCGAACGCGCCCCGCAGACCGTCCGGTTCGGCCAGGTCGGCGGCCACCGCCCGCACCCCGGGCGGCACTTGGGCCTCGTCGATGTGCCGGGCCACGGCCGTCACCGGGACCTGGTCCTCCGTGAGGATCCGCACCAGCGTCCGTCCCACGTTCCCGGTCGCCCCTGTCACCACGATGATGTCGTTACCCCCGTCATGTCATGCGTGAGTTAGTTGGCTGACTAACTCCATTGAGGAGAAGCTAGCACGACCGACCCTGCGGTTGTCTATAGTTAGTCAGATGACTGACTCAAAGGATTCCGGGCCGGCCCGGCCCGCGCAGCCCACCAGGCCCGCCCGGCCCACCGCCGCGGGCAAACGGCAGCGTCTGACCACCGCCACCGCCCGGGTCCTGCACGAGCAGGGCGTGGAGCGCACGACCATCGCCGACATCGCCCGTGCCGCCGACGTCCCGACGGGCAACGTCTACTACTACTTCAAGACCAAGGACGAGCTGATCGAGGCGGCCCTCTCCGAGCACACCGGCAACCTGGAGACCCTGACCGCACAGCTGGACCGGCTCCCCGACCCGCGCGAACGCCTCAAGGCGCTCATCGGCGGCTGGGTCGACCAGAAGGACACCGCGGCCCGCCACGGCTGCCCCATGGGCACGCTCGCCGTAGAGCTGGACAAGCGCTACGAGGACGGCCTCGATCTCGCGGCGGGGCAGGTCATACGGCGGTTGGTGGACTGGGTGGCGGAGCAGTACCGGCAGCTCGGCGCGGCCGACCCCGAGGGCCTCGCCCTGACCCTGATCGGCGCCTATCAGGGCATGTCGTTGCTCTCCAACGCCCTGCGTGACCCGGAGATCATGACCCGTGAAGGGGCCCGGCTCATCAGGGAGTTGGACAGCCTGGACGGTCTGGACAGCCGGGTCTGAGAGCCGGTCGCTACCGCTGACCCCGGATGCGCTGCGCGACCTCGCTGTTCTCGGTCTCCCACCAGGGGCGTACGAGATCGGGCCCTTCAGTAGAAGTCCCCGTTTCAGCCCCCGCCGCCGTCCCCGTCGAGGCCTTCGCGGGCGTCGCCCGGACCACTTCCAGTTCCGTGTCCAGCCGCCGGTCCAGCGCCACAGTCTCGGCGCGTTCCGTGCGGGCCCACTGGACGAGGATCGCGAGGAGGAAGGGGAGGGCGACCAGTTCGGCGATGCTGACCATCGCGCCGCCGCCGAGCTGCTGGTCGTGCTGGACGTCGGGGGCCCAGGACGGGGAGTGGCTGAGGTACCAGGACCCGGCGATGAGCGTGCCGTGGGTCATCACCACGATCCCTGGTACCGCGTCGATGATCCCGTCGACGAACACCAGCCCCGCCCGCACCGGATGCGTGCACCAGGCGGGCAGCGCCTCCTCCCGGGTGAGCACCGGCAGCACGAACAGGCTCCCGGCGAGCAGCAGATGGAGGTACATCAGCTGGTGCAGCCAGTTGTCGGCCAGGGCCGTCTCGAAGTACGGCGTGAAGTAGATCGTCAGCTCGGTCGCCAGCACCAGGGCCGTACTGACCAGGGGAAACGTGAGCAGCCGGAACAGTCGACCGGTCATCGCCCCCTGCGCGCGGCCCGCGGCACGTTCGGGCAGGGCGCGCAGAGCCAGCCGTAGCGGATCGCCCAGGGCCAGGCCGAGCGGGGCGATCAGGTCGAGGAGGACGTTCTGGACGGCGGCCGGCCAGAACAGCACGCGGTCGTACACGGCGAGCGCGGACATCGTGGCGACCACGATCGTGCCGAGCCCGAGCAGCGCGAACGCGAGGGTCCGCGCCACCGGCCAGGCCTCGCCGCGCCGCCTCAGCCGCAGGACGCCCCAGCCGTACAGGCCGCCGAGGAGTACGACGACCAGCAGCGCGGGGACGTCCGCCTGCCACGAGGAGAACAGCCGACCCAGGGTGAGCTGCGGCGGGGTCTCCATCGCGATCTACCTCCACGGATTGCCGGATTCGCCGGATCTGCCGCAGCACTCTATGCGGCGGAACGCCGCGCCGTGGACCCGCCCCCTTCGACGGCGGAATCGTCCTACGACGGTGCGCGCAACGCGTCCACCGGCTCCATCCGAGCCGCCCGCAGCGACGGATACAGCCCAGCGAGGAGCCCGACGAGCGCACCCGCGAGCGGCGCACCCAGCGCGAGCCGCAGATCCAGCACCGGCGTCCACTCCTTGAACACGGCGACGCACACCACGACCGCGATGCCCAGGACCGCGCCCACGACTCCGCCCAGCAGCCCGATGGTCGTCGACTCCAGCAGGAACTGTCCGGCCACCTGGCGCCGTGACGCGCCCAGGGAGCGTCGTAGCCCGATCTCGCCGACCCGTTCCATCACCGTCACCAGGGTCACATTGGCGATGCCGATCGCGCCGACCACGAGGGAGACGAGGCCGAGGACGAGGAAGAGGCTGTCGGTGTCGTTCTGGACGCCGGCGCGGGCCTTGGACAGGTCGGGCGGGGCCACGACGGCGAGCGAGTCCTGGTGCCCGGGCGCGAGCGCGATCGGTGCCTGGCGCGCGACCTGCTTGGCCGCGCCCAGCGCGGTGTTCACCAGCACGCGGGTGACGTTCCGCAGCCCGATGCGGTCGGCCGCGGTGGTGGGCGGCACCATGACGGCGGTGGACAGCCGCGCCTCGCGCCGGATCCCGCCGAGGACGCCGATGACGGTGTACGACTGCCCGCGGAAGAAGACCGCGGGCGCGTCCTCCACGCGCTTGATGCCGAGCAGCCGCGCGGCCTGGTCGCCGAGCACGACGACGTGGTCGCGCCGGGCGATGTCCCCGGCGTCGTAGAACCGTCCCGCGGTCATCCGCCCGTGCACGGCCGCGGGCAGCCCCGCCGAGGCGGCGACCACGGCGAGGGTCTGGCCGGACAGGTCGCCGGGCGCGGTCACGTCGTCGGCCCGCACCAGCACGCTGTCGGTGGCGTCCGAGTCGGCGAGCGCGGCCACCGACTCCACCCCCGCCAGCCGCGCCACGGCGTCGGTCCCCGACCACGGCACCAACGGCCCGGCGTCCTCCGCACCGGGCAGCGGTTCCGGCACGGTCACGGTCACCGAGGTCGCGGTGAGCGCGTCGAACCGGCCCACGATCTGGTTGCCCGCGGTGGACGCGACCCCGATGGTGATGACCAGTGTGGTGATGCCGAGGACCGTGCCGAGCGTGGTCAGCGCGGACCGCACCGGCCGGGCGAGGACCCCCGCGAGGGCCTCCGTCCACAGGTCCCGGGGATCCATCCAGGGCCGCTCGACCCGCGCCGTCGCCTCCATCTCCCTTTCTACGACGCTCACTTGGCCTCCTCGGCCAGACATCCGTCGGTGATCCGGACCCGCCGCCCCGCCCGCCGGCTGACCGCCTCGTCATGGGTGATCACGACCAGGGTCATGCCCTGGGCACACAGGTCGTCGAAGAGTTCCAGTACGGAGAGGGTGTTCTCGGTGTCCAGGTTGCCGGTCGGCTCGTCGCAGAGCAGCAGCGCCGGGTCGCTGAGCAACGCCCGTGCGATGGCGACCCGTTGACGCTCACCGCCGGACAACCGGTCGGGCCGGAAACCCACCCGGTGCCCCAACCCCACCTGTTCCAGGGCTCGATGGGCCCGGGCGAGCCGTCCACCCCGCCCCCGTTCGGGCCGCGGTCTGCGATACGCCTCGGCCAGCATCACGTTCTCGTCGACCGTCCGGTACGGCAACAGGTGGAAGGACTGGAACACGAACCCGATCCGGCTCCCCCGCAGGGAAGTTCGTTCGAGATCGCCGAGCCCGGTGGTCTCCACCCCGTCCAGCCGATACGACCCCGCCGTGGGCCGGTCCAGCAGCCCGAGCGTGTTGAGCAGCGTCGACTTCCCCGAACCGGACGGCCCCACGATGGCCAGGTGTTCGCCACGCCGTACGGCCAAGTGGACGTCACGCAGGGCGTGCACGGGCGGGTCGGAGGGGAACGTCCGCTCCACACCGGTGAGTTGAATGACGGTATCGACCTCGGCACCGACCGCTATGTCGGTCACTCGCCCACCACCACCCTCTCGCCCGCCTTCAACGCGCCTCCGTCCGGCTTGACTTCGACGACCCCGGCGGCGGAGAGCCCGACGGTCACATGGACGTCGGTCACGACGTCGCCGCGCTCGACCTTGACCCGGGCCCGTCCGTCCGACGCGGTGTGGATCGCGGCCATCGGCACGGTCAGCACCTTGCCGTCGGAGGCCCCGACCTTGATGGTCACCTTCACGGCGGCCCCGGCCTCACCGGCGAGCGGCCCGGGTTCCGGGACGGTGATCCGTACCTGGACGGCGGCGGTGGAGTCGGAAGCGTCCGCCACGACGTCCACCGTGCCCTGTGCCGACTCGCCGTCCGCCGTGGTCAGTCGGGCGGTCATGCCGTGCCGCAGGAGCTGGGCATCGGTGCCGGGGACGGCCGCCTGCACCACCACGTCGGAGCTGGTCACCGTGCCGATCTGGGCGGACGGGGTGTCGCCCGTCTTCACGCTCACCTTGTCCAGCCGCGCGGGCAGCTTCGGCAGGAAGACGACCTCGCCGGCCGGGACCTTCGTACCGTAGGTGGCCTTGAAGCCGCTGAGCGCGCCGTTCGCCAAGTCCAGTGCCTTCTGGGCGGACTCGACCTGAATCTCGTGGACCTGCTTGTCCGTGCTGGTCTGAGGGGCAGGGGTGCTGGACGACCCGGTCTCACTGGAACTCTCCTCACCAGCAGCGCTATTGGTGGTGAGAAGCGCCTCCTGCGCGGCGGAGACGGCCTGTTCGAGCGAGCCGAGCTGCTGCTGATCGGCGGAGCTCGGTTCCTGGGCGTCGTACCCCTCGCTCCTGTACCAGTCGGCGACGGCGGTGGCGGTTCCCTGCCCGTACGTCCCGCTGGTGCCGCCGGGGTCGAACCCGAGCCGCTTCAAAGCCTTCTGAAGCTGCGTCACATCATCGCCCGAAGTGCCGGGCCCCAGCGTGCGGTACATCGGTACGGAACCGCCGAGCGCGAACACCGGACGGCCGTTGACCGTCATCAGGACGTCGCCCTCCTTGATCTTCGTACCGGCCACCGGCGCCTTGGTGACCCGCTGCTCGGTGCCCTCGCCGTCCGTACCGGCCGCCGCCCCGCTGCCGACCGGCCCGGCCAGCGACAACGGCCGCGGTGACGCGAACTCGACCGACCCGGTCGCCACCACACTCGCGGTGAGCGACTGCCGTACGACCGCGACGGTCACCGGCCCGGCCTTCGGTGCCTGATGCGCGGCGGCGGCGTCCGCGGGCGACTGCACCTGCGTACCGGCGAACCACCCACCCGCCCCGACCAGCACGACCGCCGAGACGGCTACCCCAAGTCGCCTACGACCGCCGCCGATTCGGCTGATCGCGTCTTCCCCTGGGCGGCTCATCCGTTCTCCCCGTAGTAGGGCTTGGCCTTCTCCTTGGGGAAGTAGGCGGCGCGGAACTTCTTGCCGCACTCCAGGTCCTTGAGGGCGATACCGATGTCCTTGTTGAGGAGCGGCAGCGCGGCTTCCTTGCTCATCGACATGAAGTTCTCCGGCAGTTGGCGGGAGATGTCGATGCGGACCATGTCGACCATGCCGGTCGGCTGGGTGGTGCTGACCGAGATGCCCTGGCCGGTCAGGCAGCTCGCGAACTGCTGGGCGAGCTGGACGAGTTGGGCGTCACCGTTGAGCGCGAGGCCGTTGGCGTGGTTCTGGTCGTCGCGGGCCTTCTCCGCGTTCTTCTCGGCCGCCGCGCTGAGCGCCGGCCCGTGCGCCGCGACCCGCCCCGTCTCCGAGCACCCGCCGACCTTCTCCTCCGCCTTGGTCTTGGCCGGGGGACCGGTCAGCGCGATGTCGTACGCCTTCTTCTGGGCGTCGGTCAGACCGACCTCGTCCTGGTCCTGGGGTGAGGTCCGCTTGGCCGTCGCGGCTTTGCTGAAGGGGACGTTGGGGTCGTTCGGGTAGACGGCGCCGGCGTAGTACCCGAAGCCGTACTTCTGTCGGAACTGCTTGGCCCGCGCGTAGTCCTCCCCGTCGAGCGAGGCGTACGGATCGGTCGCGGTCGAGGTCTGCACGTGCGGGGTGTAGGTGAAGCCCTGCTTCTTCATGCAGACCGCGATGGCGTTCTCCTCGATGTACTGCTTCTTCGTGTCCTCGTCCACGCCGTCCGGGACGGTGAGCTGGGTGGCGCCGTTGACTGACGTCGTGGCCGGGCTCGAATCCGAACTCGCGTTGCTGGAGGCCGACTTGCTGTTTGAACCGCCTCCGCAGGCGGCGAGGAGGGGGAGCAGGCCGAGGCCGAGGGCCAGGGCGGATGTACGTATTCCGGGCGCGCCAAATTTAGGCATGTCCATGCCATGTACTCCTTCAGGGTTGATCAGGGTGTGGGTAAGGGGTGTTTCACTCAGTCGGCGATGTGCCGGTTCAGCCGCCGCCGCTCCCCTTCACGGCGTCGAAGATGCGGGGATCGGTGGCGAGTTGGGTGAGCGGACCCATGCGCGGACGACTGCGGCTCCGGCCGGTGGCGGCCTCGTCGAGCGTGCCCGCGATGACCTGCACCGTCCATCCACCCGGGGTCAGATAGGTGACACCGGTGCCCAGAGATCCGTCGGCCACGTAGTAGATCAACAGGCTGCCCGACCCGTGCTCGGTCAGGGCGCACCGGGTGATCAGGCCGTTCCAAGGGGAGGCGAGCAGACGGCCGTTGCTGTCCGCGCAGGCCCGGGTGGGGTGGGGGTACAAAGGGTCCGTGACGGTCCGACTGACCCTCACGTAAAGGTCGTTGACGCTGCCGTCGGCGGTGGTCATCTTGAAGTAGCGCCCGGGGCGCAGGGGTTGGCGGGGTTGCTCGGCCGAGACGGTCGCGCCCGCATCGCCACTGCCGCCGTTGCCGGCCGAGAGGATCGTCCGCACCAACTCCAGCGACGGCTGCCAGACCGAGGGCTGCCCGGCGGGAAGTGTCGGCGCACTCTCCGGCCGGGGCGAGAGCAGGGCGTGCCCGCCGAGCACGAGTGCTCCCGCCATGACGGCGGCGCTCAAGGCCGCGCCGACCCGCCTCCGCCGACGGATCCGCGCACCGCGCACGACGGCACCCGGCACCAGATCGGGCATGGGCGGTTCGACCCCGGAACCGAGCCCGCCCAGGGCGTCGACCAGCGCGGACTCGTACGCGTACTGGTCCGTCGGATCTTGCGGGTCCACCTGGTCCGTCTGGCTCGCCTGGTCCGCCTGGTCCGCCTGGTCCGCCTGGTCTGTCTGGTCTGTCTGGTCTGTCTGGTCCGTCTGGCCCACCTGGTCCACCTGGTTCGCCTGGCCCGCCTGGTCCGTCCGATCCGTGAAGTCGTCACCGGCCTTCCCGCTCACGCTCACCACTCCGCCCGCAGATAGCCGGTTCCAGCGCCTGTGCTGCCAGGTCCGAAGTCGTTGCCGAGATCCTTGCCGGAGTCGGCCAGGATGGTGCGCAGGGTGCCCAGTCCCCGGGAGGTCTGGCTCTTCACCGTGCCGACGCTGCATCCCAGCGCCGCCGCTGTGGCCTCCACGCTCTGGTCCTCCCAGAACCGCAGCACCAGCACCGCCCGCCCACGCGGCGGCAGTTGCCGTAGGGCATCGAGCAGGGTCAGCCGCAGATCCGGATCGGAGGCGGGTGCCATGACCTCCGCCTGGTCCGCCGCCGCCCCCGGCCGCTCCCACCAGCGCCGTCGCCGGGTCTCGTCGATGAACGTCCGGTACAGCACCCGCCGCGCGTACCCGTCCGGCGACTCCAACTGCCGTACCCGACGCCACACCGCGTACAGCTTCGCCAGCGCCGTCTGCGTCAGGTCCTCGGCCAAGTGCCAGTCCCCGCACAGCAGATGGGCCGTGCGCCGCAGATGCGCCTGCCGACTACGGGCGAAGTCGTCGAAGTCGAGCCCGACTCCACGGGCATCGCGGTCATCGCGGGCAGCACCGCCATCGGAGACGTCCTGCCAGACCGCCGTCCGGATCACAGGCCACCTCCACCCGGCACCGGCGCGCCGCACGGTGAGAAGTACGTCATGCCTGAGGAACGGGGTTACAGGCCAGGGAGGTTGTCACGTCCCGGGAGACTTCTTCAACGACAAACACAGAGACAACGGCGACAATGGATCACGGCACCGGACAAGCGGGACAACAGCGCGACGGGACAACGGGGGTGCAGTGATGGACAGTTCGCCGAGCGGGAGACCGTCGCCGGCCGAGGTGCGCATCCGTATGGCGGTGTGGCAACGGATAACACCCTTCCTGCCCATGGCCGTTATAACGGCGGTCTTCTACGCCGCACCCGGGACCGACATCTCACCGCCGGGCGGAGTGCCAGGCGCGGTGGCGTTCTGGATCGCCCTGCTGGTGCTGGGCAACCTCCTCCCCTCCCGCTTCGGCATCACCCTCACCCCGTCCGCGGCAGTGGTCCGCAACGTGCGCCGCCGAACCATCCCCTGGTCCGACATCCAAGCCGTCCAGGTCCAGTCCTCCGCGGGCATCAAGTCGATCGTCCTCCACGAGGCGAACGGCCGCAGCACCGAACTCCGGGCACCCACCACCGGATTCCTGTCCTGGGACCGCCACTTCCAGGACAAGCTCCACACGATAGAAACGTGGTGGCAGACCCACCGAGGCCCCGACTGGACCCCGATCCCACCCCCACCGGCCTGGTGGAACACCCCACCGACCCGGGACGGGGACCCGCTCGTCCCGCCCAAGTAGCCCAGCCGCGAACAGGGTTGAGTCACCAAGAGGGAGCAGAGGCAGGAGCCATGGCACTCGCCCGCAAGGGAACCCGTTCAGAACAGGGCGACGAACCTGCGCCCACGCGGGCATCATTCGTACCGTGGGCGATGTACGGGACGGAGTCATAGGCGTCTGGCGGGTCAGTCGGTTCGGTCGGCTCGGGGGCTACTTGCTGGCCGTCGGCCCGGCGTGCGGGGCGCTGTCCGCATGGTGGGGTGTTCTCTCCCACCCGGACAGGCAGAACGCGGAATCCGCCGGAGCAGCGACCGCCTTCGCACTGGTCCTCGTCCTCTTCGCCTGGTGGGTGCTGCTGCGCGTACGTCTGGAACTCACCACGGACACGATCGTCATGGTGAACCCCTGGGGCACCCAACACCTGCCCTGGTCGCGGGTCACCGCGGTGACCCTCGGCAACTGGGGAGCACAGTTCCACACGACGGACGGGTTCACGTACACGGCGTACGCCCTGAGCGACCTGGCAGCCGGAACCCGCCAGGACGACCGGTTCGCCGACGTGAAACGAATGTCCGACGCCCAAATCCAGACCCGGGTTTCCTCGGCGCGGCATGACCGGGAGACGCCGCATGACCCGGAGACGTCGTAGGAACTGGCGACGTCATGTGAACCGGCGACGCTGTATGAACAGGCTGTTATGAACCGACGACGCCGTATGAACAGGGCGGTCGGATCGCTCAGCCGCCCTCCCTCTCCGCCAACAGATGCGGCGCATAAGCCGCCACCGCCTCCAACAACTCCCCCTTCGACGGATTGACCATCGCCCGCCCCGCCACAGTCACCGTCGGCACGGTCTCGTTCCCGTCCGCGACGGAGCGGACGAACGCGGCCGCGTCGGGCTCCCGCCAGATGTTCACCTTGCTGAACTCCAGCCGCGTGAACCGGAGTTGGGTAAGAAGTCGCATGCAGTACGGGCACATGGGCCGCCAGTAGACGACGACACCACCACCACCGGACTCTTCGGACACGTCTCTCCCCCTCGCCCTCGCGATCGCCTACCCGCCCGTCGGCGGGATACCGAACCGACCCCGGACCATCATGCTCAGCAGCCGCGGTATCCAGAAGCCGCTGAGGGAAATAGGCGGACGCCGACGGCAGCACAGGCGTACGCGGCGTGCAGACCGCCAACTTCCGCACCGTAACGGGGCCGTTCAGCGGACGGGTCACCAGCCGACCGAAGGACAGCACCCGGCATGGGAACAGGCCCTGTTGACCGAGGTGGAACGGGCGGGCGTACAACACCCGAGTGACCTGCTGAAGGCGTACCGAAGCCACGAAGCACCGGACGCGCCGACCGACCAGCCCAACGCCCCGTCCAACGCCCCGTCCAACGCAGAGTCCAACGCCCCGGCCACCGAACTGTCCGATCCACGAACCCGCTTCCTCTCCGATGCCGTCTACCGCCGCCGAGTAACCCACCTTCCTGAACGTCGACACCCCGGAACACCGCGCGGCCCGCGACGCACTCATCGGCGCATGGAGGGGTTCCCTGCGGATGGTGTCCTGGGCGGTCGGCGTACGACTTGGACGATCCCGAGGGCGCCCGCACTCGACAGATCGGCGGGGAGACGGCCTTTGTGGATGAACCACCGGAGTATGTGTTGCCATGGTGGAATTCCGGGTCGTGAAGAGGGGACCAACGCCAACCACCTCTGAACGAGACGGATCGTGCGGGAAACTCCGGTGCCGGACCGTGCGGCGCTGTCCTACGATCGCCCCGCCTGCGTCGGCCGGCAGTCGTAGACCCGCGACACCGGCCCGTTGTGGAGGGGACCAGCCCGTTCGAGCCGGGCCAGGTGGGCTGACATCTGCTGTGAGCGGCCAAGGGGTTGGGGGACACCGGATGTGGGACGGGGCGTTCTACCGCGTCCAGCGCAAGGGTTACGAGATCTGCTTCGTCCCCGATGCCGGAGTGCCCCTCGACGAGATGGATGACGTCGACATGTGGGTGATCTTCGACAAGGGGGAACGGTGGTCGGGGACGATCTACACCCTGGATGTCGTCCATCGCGACATGGACCGTTGGCGAGAGACCGGCGAATGTCTTGGAGGCAGGTTCTTCTCCGTCTGGGATGGGCTGATCGTCCGCGACAGAGGAATTCCCGGGATGGTCGATGTCGTCGACGACCTAGTTCGGAGCGGTGACCACAGATCCGTCTTCCGCGATGTCGGTCCACAAGAAACAGATGCCTGACCGCTTCGTCCCGAAGCGACTTGGGAGGGGCGCCGCGGGGATGCGACCAGGCACCCGAATACGCCTGGCGCTTGTAGCGCGCCGTACGGCCTGACCTGCCAAGTCACTCAGTGCGCCCCCACCGCTTCCGGCTTCGACGCACAACTGCCTGTGGGAACCGGCGAAACGCGCTTCACTGGTCGCGTGGAACTCCTCGAACCACCGATCAAGTGGGACCGGCGGAACCATGCCTCCGGCCAGGAGTCGTATCAGCGGCATTGCGCTTGGGGCGCTCCTTGCGGACGCGAAGCGATGTGGAGCGTTCACGTGAGGGACAAAGGCGGCGACAGTTGGTGGGCTGTCTGTGAGGAACACCGCGCTTCGTCAACGGTCTTGAACGCTATGCCTCCTACTGAATAGCCCATGTAGTCCACGTAGCCCACGGCTCCCGAGAGCACGGACGTCGTGGTCGACGCGTTCATGGGATGGGGGCCCGGGGAGCGGCCCGTATGCGGGCCCGGAACATGCATGTCACCGGGGCGGTGTTGAAAAGGACCGCCCAGCAGGCCGGAGAGGCGCTTTGGGGCGCCGATGGAAGGCAGCTGCCAGGATCCGGGATCGCCTGTCCCCCGTCCGGGAGGGGACAGGCGGGGGAGGAACCATGGACAAGCGGACGGACCCTGTCGAGATCATCGCCCGCGTGGGTGGCGTGACGCCCTACTCGGATCATGAGCGGGCGTTCGGTACGTGGTCCGGCTCGGGCCACGAGTGCGGCGGCTGCTTTACGAGGTCGTCGACGGGTGCATGGCGAAGCGGGACGCCCTCGCGGTCGCGGCTTGGGCGGAGCCGGTCGTCACCAAGGAGAGCGCCCCCGGTTGGTACTCCGCGGAGGCCGACCCGGACGGAAACTGAGACGGCCAACACGGACAACGACGAAGGGCCCCACCACGAATGATGGGGCCCTTCGACATCGTGCCCGGTGAGGCACTGGCGGAGGATACGAGATTCGAACTCGTGAGGGGTTGCCCCCAACACGCTTTCCAAATGTTCGTCTGAGGGTTCTGGGGCGTACGGGAGTGTTCTGACCTGCGATGGAGTGGGGGTGGTCGGGGCTTCTGGACAGTGCCGTAGGCAGGTGAACGCAACCAGAACTGCAACCACGGCACCTCAGCCGCTGCTCATGCTCATATTCTGCGCCAGGCACTGAGCAGTTCGTCGGGCCCGTACGCCGCATGAAGCCCAGTGCAGCTGGTTCCGTTTCGGGAAACTGCCACGAGCGGCACAGGCTCGTCGGTGATCGCCGCCCGGTGCTTCTGCAGTGCGGATAGGTCGTGGCTGTCGAGCGGGGAGTTCTCCAGCCACTTGATCGAGCCGAGGAAGAGCAACTGCTTGGCCACCGGCTGCCGGTCGGCGCCCACCAAGTCGATTTCGACGTCGTTGCTGCGGGTCCAGTAACCGCCGATCGCCGGGGCGGCGGGCAGGAGCCCGTCCGGCAGGAGACGGGCGAGGGATTCCCGGACCAAGGGCTCGATCGCGCGGCCCCGCCAACTCGTCCACCGCTCCCTGATCCGGCTCAGTGTGAGATCTCCTCGCATCCGCTCGATCTCAGCCATGTGCGGATCCAGAAACGCGAGCCAGAACCGCAGGTAGGGGTCCGCCACTCGGTAGCGGCGTTCTTTCGACGGGCGCAGGGAGAGGGGCAGTTCGGCTGCCACCACCCGCTTCTCGGTCAGGACTTCGGTTGCCCGGGTAAGCGTGGTGTGGGCGATGCCGCCGGCGGCGCGCGCGATGTTGGTGAAGGTTCGTTCTCCGGCTCCGATGGCCCGTAGGACTTCCCTGCTCATCGCCTGCGGTGGGAACTCCGCGGCCAGTGAACGTTCGGCGGAGACCAGCAGCGCCGAGATCGGGTTGTCGAGCGAGTCGCGGAGGAACTCCCAGACGTCCGCTCCGGCCCGCCACTCCGCGCAGATCAGCGGAAGACCGCCCGTGATCAGGGCGGCGTCGAAGGCGACCGCCGGCGACAGGTCGAGCATCTCGCCGATGTCGGCCGGGTTCAGCGGCCCCACGACCATTTCCCGGCCCCGCTGATGGAAGGGGCGGTCGTAGCTGTTCAGCGCCTCCATCATCGACAGGTCGGATCCGACCAGGAGGAGGAGCACGGGCTTGCGGCTGAGCAGCCGGTCCCAGGCCCGTTGCAACATCCCCTCGAACGCGTCGATTCGGTCCATGAGATACGGAACCTCATCGATGACGACCACGCTCGGGCTGTCGTCGGGCAGGACTTCCGCAAGCAGTCTGAATGCCGCATTCCACTGTTCCGGGGCCTCCTCCGAGAACAGTCCCCGCTCCGGGAGGGTGGATCTGGCGACGGCGTCGAGCAGCTCCGTCAGCTCGTCGTCCGCCGTGCCGCCCGCCGCGGTGAAGAAGAGGTACGGCGTCTCGGTGCGCTGGAGGAATTCCTCGACGAGGCTGGACTTGCCGACCCGCCGCCGGCCGCGCATGAGGATGCACTGGCCCGGTTTCGCCGACCCGGCGGCATCATGAACCGCCTGCAAGGCGTTGCCGAGCACGTTCAGCTCACGGTCCCGCCCGATGAAGCGACGCATGGCAAGCCTTCCAAGGGTGATGGTATCGCTGGAGATACTATCCTTACCGATACCATCACCCTTTCATTCAGGCATGACGCTCATGACGCTGTGGATGCGCGAGAGGGTGAAAACGCGCTCGGCCTCCCGAAGGTGGCACCAGGCTTCCAGGTAGGGCGGGTCGAGTGCGAGGCGGCTGAGGGTGCGCACGGTCCGGCTGCCCGAGGTGGCGACGTACTCGACGGTGATGGCCTGACCGGCATCGATGGCATGCGCGAGCTGGCGGATGTCGCTGTACGGCAGGCGCTTCGCCCACCCCGCGACGATTTCTTCGGTGTCCGTGGCGAAGGGAACTCCTCCGTCGAACGGCGCGGGTTCGGGAGTCGTGGGCGGTGCGGTCAGAAGCCGGTTCGCCAAGGTGTTCGGGTCGACGGCGGCGGGTGCCTTAGCGCGCGGGGCAGCGACAGCGATGCGGCCGCTGTCCCGCGCGCTGCTGCCGCGTGGAGTGGGAACGAGAGCGGCGGCCCGCTGAGGCCGGGTTTTCTCCATGCGTACCGTGCCCTCGGCCGTCTCGGCGACAGGGGCGTAACCCTCGGCCCGGAGCGCGGCGAGGGTCGTGTCGATCGGGCTGCGGCTGACGAGTACCGTCGGCGCCAGCTGCCGCAGCCGGAGTGCGGCGAGCCCTCGGTGGGCGGCGAGCTCGGCCAGGAGCACCGGCTCGTCGCCGTGGATGACGCAGGCGGCAGGGGCGATGCGCACGCGTCCGTGGCCGCGCGCGGTGTCGGCGATCAGATACGACAGCGGCTGTGGCAGGGGCCCGCCGGCGACAGCGGCCAGGTCGGCTGCGATGTCCTCAGGGATGCGGCCGGCATCCAGAGCCCGGCGGATGCCCCTGGCGCTGAACCGCCACACCGATGCCGTGCCGCTGGTCTCTCGATCGGCGACGGAATCCAGGAGCGCGGTCAGTCGCGTGGACGGCGTGCCGGTGACGACTGCGGTGAGGTCGGCGCCGATCCGAGCCACTGCCGTGGCCGAGGGGATCAGCCGCCGGCACTCGATGCTCAGCCCCTCCGTATCGCCGGTCCGCAGGTGGATGCCGAGAGCGGACAGGGCGCCACGCGCGAGTACTCCGAGGAGTTCGGCCTCACGGATCACGCCGGCGAACGGCGTTCCGTCTTGGGGTGACGAGTCGGCGAGGGGGCGGCGCCAGGCGATCAGTGGTCCCAGATCCGAGGAGACTCGCGCGCCCTGCCCTGCCGGGAGCTGTGCCGCAGCGGCCAACAGCCCGAGGCGGGCCTGCACACAGCCGCCGCAGGGTGGTGCTCCGGCGACGGCGGGGAGCGCTCTGTTGTCCTCGTCCCGTGCCTGGGTGGGGGTGAGCGGCAGGTTCTGCCACGCCTGGACCAGCACTGCGAACTGTTCCGGGGGTTCCTGTTCCGCCCAGGCGTCGTATGCCTCGGTGGGGGCCACGAGGCCGCCGTCCGGACCCAGCAGCCCGGCGGCGTACGCGGTCTCCAGGGTGATGCGTACGACGGCGTCGTCGGCCTGGGCCGCCTTGCCGATCCGGGCCAGCTCCCGCGCACCGACCCCACCGGACTTCAACCGGGCTGGTGCGGTTGCCGAGCAGGCCGCCAGGACCGAGGCGGCATGGGTGACGAAGACCGTAGCCGCGGCCGATGCTTCGCGATCGGTCTCCGCCGGGGTGACGGATGCCAGCCGGGGGCACGGTGGGACAGGATCGAACGGGGCGTGCCAGCCGGGTCCGCGCAGCGCGAGTGCCACCTCGGCGGGCATACGCGCCGGGCCGTATCGGTGCCGGTCCTGGATGAGGAGCCCCCGGTCCAGTGCCCATCGTGCGCCCGGTTCGAGGTCGGGCCCAGGAAACCCGGACACGACGAACTGCGGCTGCTTCGCCGCGTTCCGCGCCAGGCGGTCGAGCAGTTCCCGGGCAGCCGCAGGGGCCTTCGCAACCACGGAGGCGACCTGCTCCGGGTCGCTGTGATGCTCCACCAGGGCGGCCAGTCGTTGCGGCTTGGTGCCCGGCGGCTTGACGCCCAGTGCCACCAGCATGCCGCGCAGTTCGTCGGAGGTCGTGCCCGCGAGCAGTTCCTCCAGCGGAGCATCCAGCCCTAGGGGGGTGTCCCATGCCTGCCGCAGCGATCCGGTCATACGGAGCTGCCCCGCGCCGTCCGGCCAGACCAGAGCCTGATCGGCCAGCACCTCCAGGACAGCGTCCAGTTCACGGGTGGTTGCGTCGTCGACAGCTCCCAGCAGTTCCACCAGAGCATCGCGCGATGCGGGCGACCCCAGTGCCGCCAGCGCCTCGGCCACCTGGAGGTGCGGCAGCGCGAGCCGCGGCAGGACCAGCGCTACCGATCCCGGGCGCTGAAGCCGATCCGCCAGTTCGCCCAACGAACGCGGCTCCGGAAGCGACACGGCGTCCTGCCGTGCCCCGAGCACACGTGCCAGACGAGAGCTGTCGAGGCTGCCGAGCCATGTCGCCAGCGTTGATCGGGACTTCATGCGACGTGCACCTCGTCAGACCAGGGAGCTTCGTAGCGGGGCCGGGTTCAAGGATGGCGTATCCCCGTGATCCGTCTCAATTGCGGGGCGAGAGGGCCGACAGGTCGGCGGAATGTCTGAAATCGAAGCTTATGAATGCAACCAGAAATGCAACCAGTGCACGACGAAGGGCCCCACCGCGAACGGTGGGGCCCTTCGACATCGTGCCCGGTGAGGCACTGGCGGAGGATACGAGATTCGAACTCGTGAGGGGTTGCCCCCAACACGCTTTCCAACTGTGGTGGTGGGGAGCGGGGTTGTATTCGGGGGCGTTCACCTGGGTTCATGGGCGGTCGGTCGCCGCTGCGGAGACGGCTTCGGGTCTCGCCTGAACGATCGTGAACGGTGCTGAATGAGACGGAAAGTGAGACGGCGTACTCGTCCCGGACGTCACCAGTGCGGGCAATCCCAGCTGGACAGTTCGCGGTGTGGGTAGGGCCCATCGGGCATGACGTCGTGCAGCCAGTCGGCGAGCCACTGGGCCAGTGACTGTTCGAGCGGGGCGAGGGCGTGCTGGAGACAGCAGAGGTTGGGATCCCAGTCCCACATCTGCCCGTCTGGGGTACGGAAGTCGATCAGCGTCCACATGGCGCAGCCGCGATTCATGAGAGGCACGATCCCTGGCGGGAGTGGGTGATCGGGGTCGGCGGCGAAGTCGTCGTAGGCCATGGCAGTGTCCGCGCGGTCGCCGAACCACTTGCCCGTGTCGGTGAGGGACAGCACTTTCGACGGGCCGAAGCCGCCGTTGGCGACTTCGAGGTACATCCGCTTCAACAGTTCGGGCATCGGGTGGCCCACGATTCGCTCGAACCTGGTGACGTCCTCGGCGGACGCGGGACCTGGCAGCCTCCGGCTGGCCACGCGTGCACGGGTAGCCAGGATGAGTTCGTCGTCGGTCACATCGTGATCCTCGGTGACGCTGTTCGGGTTGTCGAGATCGTCAACACAGCAGTGCGCGCTCCGAGATTGGGAGGCAGCGAGCATTTGTTGGAGTTCGGCCGCTGATCTGCGCGAACGGTCACGGTGAGGCCTTTCCGACCCAGGCCGCCTGCACCGCAGTTCCCCGCTGCTCCCGCTCGATCTGGTGCGGTTGTGGTGCGACCGCTGAGACTTGGCAACGCGGTCAGTGCTCGCGTCGGCCGCACTCAGCCGGGTAGAGGACCGAACCCGGGAGGGCGTCGTACTGTATGCGGCCGAGTTGGATGCACGCGGCGCCCGAGAGGTCGGCCGTCAGTGCGTCGATCCACACGGAGGCTTCAGGTCGTTCGGAAAGCGGGCTGTGGAACTCGGCCTCGCCCGGTGTTTCGAAGGGTGTGCCTTCGAGCGTGGCGAGGGCGGTCAGAGTGCCGTCAGGCTGGAGTTCTGTCTCCTCGATGGTCATCCGCCAGTGAAGCTCCGCTTCTGCCAGGAGTCGCTTGCCGTAATTCCCATGGACGAGAAGAGCGCTGCGACGGCCGCGGATGAGGCGTGCGATGGCGCAGCAGAGTGGGACGTCGGTGTCGTAGGGGGTGTCGACCCGGTTGTGGCCGGCGGTCGGGAAGTAGCCCAGTGCGTCTGCCAGGAGCCCGAGGGCTGCCTGCTTGATGCGCGGTCGCTGGCCGTGTTCGACGAGGTCCAGCAGGATCGGGGTGGCAGCGTAGGCCGCCGGAAACACCATGGCGGCGTGGCTGCAGACGAATCCCCCACCGGCAAGCAGAGACGCGGCGTCGCCCGTCTCGTTGGCCGTGGTGGACACCGCCAGCAGCCGTAGTGCGTGAGCAACCCGTTCCGGTTCGTCGCACTGGTCCCACGTCGGGTTGGGTATCGCCGACCAGTCCACGGAGTCAATGGCATCAAGGGACACCCCCGCATTCTGTCGGACTGAGCCCTGAGCTTGGGAAGCTCGGGTCCTTTGGCGGCGGTTCCTGTACTGACTTGCGGCGGAGCGGTGCTGGAGCCCTAGCCGCATCTTGGGCCAGTCTCCGCTGTTCCCCGTGGTTCCCCGCATGATCTGGCACGCGAATGGCACGGTCCCTCCGCCTCGAACGTCCCTTGGCGGAGCTGCGCCCCGGAGTGTCTGAGCCTCAGCCGACGACAGAAGGAGGCCGCCCACGTCCTGCGGATCGTCATGCAGGCCCGCGCCGAGTGCGTCGCGGTCATCCTCGTCACCCACAACGTGCGCCACGCCATGATGGTCGGCGACCACTTCGCCGTTTTCATCCGCGGCCAGAAGGCCGACGATTTCCGCAAGGGCGAGCGCACCCGCGAGCAGATCACCGACCTCATGGCCGGCGGCGAGGCGATGGCCCACCTCGAAGCGGAATTGGCCCAGCTCCAGGCGGAGGCCGAGACCGAGGTATGAGCGTGTGTGGGCGAGCGGGGCACGGTCGACAGCCGTGCCCCGCACTGGCGCGCCATCGTCCCGGTGCAGGAAAAGTGCCTGATATGACGAAGGACAAAAGGCCGTGGGACCGGCCGCAACCCAAGGAAGTCCCCGATGTTCCCCAGACCGAAGACGTCATCGGCGTCTTTCGGTACAAGGGAGCCGACATCCTCAACATGACCGACGCCCAGGTCCGTGCCTTCTGCCTGGAGAGGGTGAAGTACTTCCTCTACGAGGCGCAGGTCAAAGCCGCAGACATCATCGGCGGACCCGAACTGGACGTTGCTGCCCGGTACGCCACCATTGCCGACGCCTTCCGGCTGTCCCTTGGGCCGATCGTCGACGGGGAAGGCGAACCTGAAGCGGATCGGCGCGGATGAGACGGCACGGAGAGACCGGCGCAGCTGGTGCCTAGTTCGCTGGTCCCGGTGCGGGGGACTCAGGCGCAGGCGGTACTGCCACGACATCAACAGGCAGCATGACCAGCGCAGTGATTCCACCTGTACCGGACGGGCGCAACTGGATGCGGATCCCGTGACGCTGGGACAGTCGGCTGACCACGTAAAGTCCCATGCGCTGGGAAACCGAGAGGTCCACGACGGGTGGTGAGGCGAGCCGCTCGTTGATCGCCATGAGGTCCTCGGGAGAGAGGCCGATACCGGTGTCGTGGATCTCGATCAGGGCGCGGCCGTCGGGCAGCGCGTGACCTGTGGCCTTCACCGTGGTGTGCGGCGGGGAAAAGGAGGTCGCGTTCTCAAGGAGTTCTGCAAGCAGGTGCACGAGGTCGTTGACGACCCGGTCGGCCACTCCGGTGGCCGGTATGGAGACCAACTCGATGCGGTCGTACTGCTCCACTTCGGAGGCGGCGGCGCGGAGCACGTCGACCAACGTGACCGGGCTGGTCCAGCGGCGGCCGGGCTCTTCACCGGCGAGGAATAGAAGGTTCTCACCGTTACGACGCATGCGGGTCGCGAGGTGGTCGAGTTTGAAGAGCGAGGACAGCTGGCCCGGGTCGGCCTCGCGGGATTGCAACTCGACGATGAGCAAGAGCTGACGCTGGATCAGACTTTGGGAGCGGCGCGAGAGGTTGATGAACATCGCGTTGACGCTGTTCCGTAGCAGCGCCTGCTCGGCTGCCAGCCGTACGGCTTCCCGGAGAACTTCGTCAAACGTCCGGGCAAGTTGGTTGATCTCTCCATTGGAGAAGGTGCCCACGGACTTGACCGAGACATCCACGTGCTGTGGATCCGACCTGGACAGGGCATCGATCAGGATGTATAGCTCCCCGCGGACAACCTGCTGGGCGGCGTCCCGCAACTGACGCAGAGCCTCGGACCTCCTGACCGCAGGAGGCCAAATCTTGCTGCCCTTCGGTTGCTGGAACATCTCCTGGGCCCTGACCTCGGCCTCGGACAGCCGGTCGTTCGCCGCCCGGATGATCTCTTCGGCGCGTTTGCCGGCGTCCTGAAGGAGCTGCGCCGACTCGTTCCGTGTTCGCTGGCGCAACTCCTCGACCTCGCGTTCGACGCGGAACCACAGCTCATCGGTCTGCTGCTTCATGGTGACCGCGTCCTGGCGTGCCTGGCTGGACACGTGATCCGCCTGGGCAAGAGCCTCATTCCTGATGCGTTCCGCCTGCTCATGTGCCTGCGCCCTGACCGACTCGGCTTCGGCGAGAGCTTCTGCGACCAGTGTCTTGGTGGCACGCCGAACACGCCGTGCCGGAGCCTGGACTTCTCGCTGCCGGTACTTGACCTCTCGCCACCGCTCGCGCCATTCGCCGACACGTTCTGGGAAGGCCGCGTGACCCGGCGCCGTACTGCGCGTCTGAGAGCCGGAGTTGGTGACGACGCGGACGAATTCGACGAGGGCGTCCAGGGAAGGCAGACGTTTGCCGGACAGGGCCTCGTTGATGCCGGCCCTGCTTAGCTTCGGACGTTCCGATGCCTTGACGATCTCGCTGTAGGAGGGGGCTCCGAACTCGATGTGCAGACGGTTGAGGGCATCGGTGAACTCCGCCAGAGCTGCGTCGTACACGGCCGCGGCTGCGACGTCATCCTCGTCGAAATCCTGAGCCGCCTGTGTCACCAAGTCCCCCCGTAGCGTCGTATGAACCTACGTTAGGTACTCGCTGTGTCGAACGTCCACGGAAACTCCTGAACAAACCTGAACGGTGTCGTCGTTCGCCAACAGCGTGCAGTCGTACAGTCGTTGACTGTCGGCATACGGGTTGGTGCGAGCCCGTCCGGTCCGCTTCTCCCCGATCGTGCGTACCGGTCTTCTGTAGTCATGGACGACACCAACCGCACGGCGGACCCTGCCCCCAACGGCCCCACATCGGCACCCTCCGAGGCGCCCGAGGAGACATCACAGAAGCGCCGGCTGGTGGATCTGGCGGCCCTGGTTGCCCTGTTGGGCGTCACCGCGACCGTGTACCTTGCAGTCGGAGACGCGGGCTTCACGGTCATCACCAGCGCCGTCGTCGGGCTCTACGGCACCTGGCGGGCACGCCGGTGAAGCCGGATTCGCAGGGTCTCAACGCCCAACTCGGGTACGGCCTGCACGCAACCTCCCCCCAGGGACGGCCCAGCTTCGCCGCGCTCGCCCGACGGTCGGCACCTTCAGCGCGCCCAGTCTGAGCCTGAGCAGACGACAGTACGCCACGACGGCGGGTGCGCCGACCAACCACGCACGCATATGCCTCGCTGCACCCCCACCGGCCTCAGCCACGCTACTGGCTTGTGTCGTCGAGCAGAGTAAGCCGCGACGGCCAGCCCGTGACGGACGATGCATGGGCCCTCGGCTGGGCTGGTGCGGCGAGTGCAGGCGCTCGTCGAACGACGTGAGGTCCCTGTGGCGCACGCACCTTTTACAAGCCATCCCGCAAACACCGGGTGAGTCAATCGCTTGGTGGGTACTGAGCTTGAACTTGGGTTGTCGTAGCTGCTGACAGGGCTTGATCCTCGCGGTACGTCGTTGTCATGAGGTACGCGCAGGGTGGTGGACTGTCGGACGAACGCCGGCAGTTCCGCGAGGGCATTCGCATGATGGCCGCCGAACGGTTCACTGCCGGTGAGCCGAGCTCGGCGATCGCGAAGGAGTTACGGGTCAGCGTCCGGTCCATCCAGCGGTGGCGCAGGTTATGGGACAAGGCAGGTCCGCGGGCCCTGCGGTCAGCGGGAGCTGCTTCTGTGCCCCGGTTGGGCGAGGCCCAGTTCGCCCAGCTGGAGCGGGAGTTGGCGAAGGGGCCGGTCGCGCACGGCTGGCCGGACCAGCGGTGGACGCTGTCGCGGATCAAGACCGTGATCGGCCGTCGGTTCCACAAGAGCTACACCCCGCAGGGGGTGCGCAAGCTGTTGATGCGGCACGGCTTCTCCTGCCAGGTGCCGGCCAGACGGGCCGTCGAGCGTGACGCGGACGGGTTGCTCTTCGTCGGCGAGAAAGGAGCCCCTTCCGCCGCACCTCCTTCGGCCGAAAGTGGCGTCGGGCCCGTACGGTCGTCGGCCTCCCGGAGGGCTTCCGTTTCTACGACCTCCGCCATACCGGACACACACTCGCGACCCGCTCGGGCGCCACTCTCAAGGACACGATGGTGCGCGCCGGCCAGTCCTCCGAAAAGGCCGCGTTGACCTATCAGCACTCCGACGAGGAGCGGCAGCGCGACCTGGCCGCCGGACTCGACGACATGGTCCGCGTCGAACGTGCGAAGCATCACGTCGACGACCGCTCGCACCACAAGGAGAAGCCCACTGGCAGCTAGGGATCTTTGAGGGCTGGGGTTAGCGGTCGGAAGTCGAGTCCGGTCTTGGCTACGAGTCCCTCGCTGAAGCCTGGGCGATACTGCATGCCGAACCCCCCTGCACTGGCAGCGGGGGTTCGGCGTCATGCGTACGTGGTGGCGTGCGGTTGCTGGGCGGCCGCGGCCGACTGAATCGCACAGCGACGGCAACCTTGCCGCCCTGCGGATGGTCCATCGTGTGTATTTGGCATCGTCGACGTGCGAGGGACCTATGAAGCGGGTACTGCAGGTATTGCGGAAGGCGGAGATATTGCTGCTTACGGCGGTCCTGAAAGCCGATCGTTCTCTCGGCATGGGCGCGAGGTACGGGCCTCCGGCGCCCATCGCGGTGCGTGTCACCAGCCGCCCACTGCGCTCCGCGGCTGTCCTGTCCGTGCCGCTCGCGGCGCTGGGCGGCGCGACCTTCGGGGCGTTCACCGATGGGGGGCGTTTTTTGCAAGCGGTCTTGTTGGGCGCTGGGTTCACACTGTTCTTCGCACTGCTTCTGCGGTTGGAGCGCCTGACTCAATTGCACTACGAGCGTGTCGGCTACGGCGCCGCCGCCCGTCTGCCTGCGCACCGTCCGCGCACTGGTGGCCTCGGACGGGCCTTTGCGCACCTGTGTACGTCCTGGGGCGTGCTGGCGGTGGTCTTCTGGAGTATGGAAAGAGCGAAAGGCACTCCGGTCAGTTGGCTCTTCAGCGGGGTCTTCATGGGGCTGGTGCTACTGGGCACAACCGCGGTCGGCTACTTGGTGGAGCGGAAAAGGCAGCGGACGCGCCCGCCGAGCAGCTAGAGATCGTCAAGGGCTGGGTGACGGCGGTTGGAGGTCGAGTTCGGCCTCGGCGACGAGGCCCTCGATGAGGCCGGGTCGGTACTGCATCCGTTTGAGCCGGGTCTTCACCAGCATGGTGAGCTGGTCGAGGTTGTGTTTGGCGACATTGGCCGGTGACCTCTTCAGGTGCGACCACACGCCCTCGACCCGGTTGAACTCGGGAGCGTACGGCGGCAGCTGGTAGACGGTCAGCCGTAACCGGGCCGCGATCAGCTCCCGCGTGGTGCGGCTGACGTGCGTGTTCAAGTTGTCCCGCACCAGGACGACGGGGCCGCCGAGCTGTCTGGTGTACGGCATCCAGCAGGCGGCCGCAGTCGGTTTCGATGAAGCCCTTGCGTCGGCCCTTGGCGGGGCTGCGGTCGAGGTGGATGCGATAGATCAGCGGCAGTCGGCGGTCGGCTTTGGTGCAGATCAGCGCAGCCATCGAGACATGTTTGGTGCCTGGCAGTGACCCGTACCACCGGGGTTGGCCGCAGCGGCCCAAGGGACAGCCTTCCGGCGGCCTCGGGCCTGGGCCGCCTACCCGGAGCCGCCGGGCCACCTCCCCGTCACTGGCCCCTGCTTCGATCAAGCAGCGGCTGCGAGCCGGACCTGCTCGCGCCGAGCCGGCTCGTCGGCCCACCGCCATCGGGATACTTCATCCCTCCGGAATAGCGCGGCCCACACCAAACGCCACGAACTGGCGTAACGCGCACCGTTAGAGATCTGCAGCAGCGCCCTTATGGTGCGGATGTGGTGCGCACCCCGCCCACTGGTCCAGACAACAAACAACCCCCGGGTCATCGACCTGGGGGTTCGTGTTGGAGCGGGTGACGAGAATCGAACTCGCACTCTCAGCTTGGGAAGCTGATGTTCTACCACTAAACTACACCCGCGAAAACGCCGGTTGAACCGGTGTCGGAACGCCCCGTCACTGTACCGCATGTCCGCTCCCCGGCGCTGAGGCCATGGGGGCCCGGCTGTGTTCCGCAGGGCGGACGCGGCTGCGGTGGGCCGGAGTTGGGGCGTACGGTGGAGGCGTGGAAGAGGGTCTGGGTGGGACCGGAGTGCCGCCTGGAGAGTCGTTCCTTTCATCCCGTAATGTGGCATTTGGCGTCCGGCGAGCAGCAGTCGGGCGCGGCTCTTGGGGAAGGGACTCATGGACTTGATGGAGCGCACCGTCGTCCGATGTGCCGATGGGCACGTGTTCAGTACCGCTTCGTTCCCGATGCAGCAGGCGGAGCGGCTCGGCCCCGGCCGACTCGTGCGGTGTCCGCGGTGTGCCCGGCTCCGGAGTGTGGTGCTGGTGACCTTGGAGAAGCAGTAGCAGTAACCGTAGAACCAGCAGTAGCAGTAGCAGTTGCCGTAGAACCGGCAGGAGAAGTAGCGGTATCAGCAGCGGTATCGCGGTAGTCGCTGGCGCGCGGGTCCGTCCGATTGTGGTCGGTCCGCGCGTCTTGCGTATCCTCGGGGCGTGCTTCTCTCAGACAAGGACATCCGGGCCGAGATCGACGCCGGGCGGGTCCGGATCGATCCCTACGACGAATCCATGGTGCAGCCGTCGAGTGTCGACGTGCGCCTCGACCGCTACTTCCGGGTGTTCGAGAACCACCGCTACCCCCACATCGACCCGTCCGTCGAACAGGCGGATCTGACGCGGCTGGTGGAGCCGGAGGGCGACGAGCCGTTCATCCTCCACCCCGGCGAGTTCGTGCTCGCCTCGACCTACGAGGTCGTGACCCTCCCCGACGATCTCGCCTCGCGCCTCGAAGGAAAGTCCTCCCTCGGCCGGCTCGGGCTCGTCACGCACTCCACCGCCGGGTTCATCGACCCCGGCTTCTCCGGCCACGTGACGCTGGAGCTGTCGAATCTCGCGACCCTCCCGATCAAGCTCTGGCCGGGCATGAAGATCGGCCAGCTGTGCCTGTTCCAGCTCAGCTCGGCGGCCGAGTTCCCCTACGGCAGCGAGCGCTACGGCTCCCGCTACCAGGGCCAGCGCGGCCCGACCGCCTCCCGTTCCTTCCTCAACTTCCACCGGACGCAGGTGTGACCGTGGGCGGTGTGCGGGAGAACCTGACCTACGAGGCGTTCGGCGTCGCCGTGCGCGAACTCGCGCAGACCATCGCCGACGACGGCTACGAGCCCGACATCATCCTCAGCATCGCCCGCGGCGGAGTCTTCGTCGCCGGCGGCCTCGCCTACGCCCTCGACTGCAAGAACATCAGCCTCGTGAACGTCGAGTTCTACACGGGCGTGGGCACCACCCTCGACATGCCCGTCATGCTCGCGCCCGTCCCGGACGTGATCGACTTCTCCGACAAGAAGGTCCTGATCACCGACGACGTCGCCGACACCGGCAAGACCCTCAAACTGGTCCGCGACTTCTGCCTCGACGCCGTCGCCGAGGTCCGCAGCGCGGTCGTCTACGAGAAGTCGCAGTCCCTGGTGAAGTGCGAGTACGTGTGGAAGCGCACCGACGAGTGGATCAACTTCCCGTGGAGTGTGCTGCCAGTGGTACGTAGGTCGGGCGAGCCGACCACGCCGTCAAAAGAAGCGCTCTGACCTGCGCCTTCTCCAGGTCCCTGAGAGAGTCCCTTGCCAGATGATCGGCGAGGGACTCTCTTGCTGTCCCGATGTGCGGGCGCGGTGCAACTCGTCGGCGAACATGGCCGGCCCGTGCGCACAGGGCTGATCGACGTGCTGCCGCTGGTTGTCAGGGAGTCACTGCTCTGGGACCGAGGTTGGACGGTCGGGGGCGTGACCTGGGGATCTCTCGCGCTTCTACTCCTGACTCAGCCAACCCGGCCCCTGCTCTCATGTGTCCGCGTCATCGGGGGTCGGCAGGAGCGCCGCCAACTCGCTGTCGTCCGGGCGGTGGACCGCCTCGGCCGCCTTGCGCAGAACGGCGCGGTCGACCTTGTCCGCGTCCGCGATCAGATGGACCACCACGGCGTCGATGGGCACCGCGTATTCGTGGCTTTCACCCGCTGTGCGGTACCAGGCGTCGCCGTCGTGCTCACAGGTGACCGGCTTGTCCGTCACCTCGCCCAGCGGCTGCTTGGGGCAGCTCTCCGCTGTCAGCGTGCCGTGACCTGCGAAGAGGCCGAACTTGCTGGCACCTTCCTCCGACCGGTACGCGGTGACGAACTCGTCCTCGTACTCGCCGACCGACGCCTGGAACACGGTGTAGCCGGAGACCTCGGTGACATAGACGAGTTCCGGTGCCACACCCCAGCTGCGCGCGGCTGCGTCGAGGTCGGCGCTGTCGGCAGCCGTCCCGCCGTTCTTGTCCGAGCCGCATCCCGTGAGGAGAACTGGCAGCAGGAAAAGGGGAAGCAGCGCACGCGCGGGTCGCATCATGGGACGCCTTGAATCGTCTGTCATGGAGGCATCTTCTACGACGACGAAGGGCTCCCGGCGTGAACCGGGAGCCCTTCGTCGTCGTAGCGGAGGAACTGTCGTAGCCGAGGAGCCTCTAGAACGTGCCCAGTTTCACGATCGACAGCAGGGCGATGAGTTGGATCGCCGATGCGCCCAGGGCCTTCGGCCAGGGGAGGTCGTGGGAGCGGCTGACCATCATCGTGAGGAGGGCGCCGGCCGCTACCCAGGTGGCCCAGCCGAGAGCTTGGACGAAGGTCGCGTCGCCGCCGAAGAACATGGCGAAGACCAGGCGGGGGGCGTCCGTGAGGGACATGATCAGCATGGAGAGGCCGACCGTGGGCTGCCAGGCGCCGTCGCCGCCGAGCTGGCGGGCCAGCGTGTGGGTGACCACGCCCAGGACGAAGGACGACAACACCATCGCCACGGCCGTGATCAGGACGATCGGGACCGCGTTCGCCAGGGTGGCGCTTATCGCGTCCGCGCGGGCGCCGTCGAAACCGAAGACCGCGAGCAGGCCGTAGAGGAACGTCACGATCAGGGCGGTGCCCCACATCGTGTAGTCCCGCATCTGGAGGAAGGTCTGCTGGGGGGCGAGGACGATGCCTCTCAGCAGGTCCTTCCAGTGCAGGCGGGGGCCGACCGGGCCGGTGGGCGCCTGGGCCGAGCCCGCGCGGTACGTACCGCCCTGGGTGTACGGGTCCTCCCCTACGGCGAAGGCCTGGGTGCTGCCCGGGTTGTTCGCCGCGTACGGGTCGGGGGTGCCCGGGTGGGCGCCCTGGCCGTACCCGCCGCCGCCGAAGTACTCCGGCTCGTCGCCGTAGGCGCCGTTCCCGCCGTTCCCCTGGGACCACTGCCGGCCGCCGCCCGCAGCACTTCCGTACTGCGGTTGCTGCTGCGGGTACGGCTGCGGAGCCGCGGGGTAGCCGTACGGCTGTCCCTGCGGCGCCGGGGGTGCCTGCTGCCCGTACGGAGGTTGTTGAGGGCGCGCTTGCGGGGCCCTGCCGTCCCGGCCGCCGCGTCCGATCCTGAATCCAGCCACGTCATCGAACGTACCTGGTTCCGCGGAGACACGTGCCGGGCCGGGGCTTTCGGCCGGGGCTTTGCTGCCGAGCTGTGACATCCCCTAAGGGGAGTCAGGCGGGAGCCCTGAGGGGGTGACAGGGGCCGGGCCCGTGTCGGCCGTGGTGGTCGGTCGGCGCGGGCCCGGCGGAGAAGAAGTACAGGTCGAGGCGGGTCCTAGTCGGCGAAGAGGGAGCCGAACTGGGCCGTGCCCGAGGTGGAGACGCCCACCGAGGTCACGGAGAGGGCGCGGGAGCCGATCGTACCGATCTTCGTGCCGGTGGAGGGCAGGTAGGTCACCGCTCCGTCGCCGCCGTCCTCGGCCTGGCCGATGATCAGGTCCGCCTTGCCGTCGCCGTTGACGTCGTCGAGCTTGACGTCCTCGCCGAACAGGTCGTTCTTCTCGTCCGTGCCGGGGACACCCGCCGTGCTCTGGGCGAAGGACTGGAGGCCGGTGGAGGTGTTGATACCGCTCGCGGAGCCGTACATGACGGTGACCATGCCGGCGTTGGAGACGCTGCCGAGGTCCTCCGCCGGGGTGGAGACCACGAGGTCCTGGTAGCCGTCGCCGTTGACGTCACCCAGGTCCAGGTCCCAGCCGAAGCCGTCGCCCTTCTCCGAACTGCCGGGTACGTTCCCGGTGTTCTGGGTGATGCCGGTGGTCGAGGCCGGGCCGGACGCGGAACCGTAGGTGATGCTGGCCTTGCCGCCGTTCGCGGAGTCGGGGATGGTCTGGCCGTCGCTGGTGGTCGCGTCCCAGTCGGCGCCGGTGACGATGTCGCCGTAACCGTCGCCGTTGATGTCGCCTATGCCGGTGACGATGCCGGGCTTGAGGGTTTTGACGCCCGCGACGCTCAGGCCGGTCGCGCTGCCGGGCAGGTAGTAGTTGGTGTTCCAGCCGTTGTCGGTCTGCGTCTCGTAGCCGTCGACCACCAGGTCGGTACGGCCGTCGCCGTTCACGTCGCCGGCGGTGAGCTGCTCGGGTCCGTACGGGTAGCCGGAACTGCCGGGCTGGATCGGGGGTTTGACGGTGTAACGGCCGCCGGGCCGACCGGTGGAGCTGCTGAAACCGCCCTTGTAGACATAGAGGGTGGCGGCCGAACTGCCCACCGCCAGGTCCGCCTTGCCGTCGCCGTCGAAGTCGCCGGCCGCCAGGGACAGGCCCCAGTAGTCGTGCGAGGAGACGGCCGGGTCCGGTACGTCGCTGCTCTTGCCGGTGAGGCCGCTCGCCGAGCCCCACAGGATCGCGAGGGCGCCGCCGTCGGTGTCGGTGCCGACCTTTTCGCTCGGCGAGGCCACGGCGAGGTCGTCGTACCCGTCGCCGTTGAAGTCGGCGTACGCGGTCGCGCCGCCGAACCAGTCGCCGGCCTCGGCGGTGCCGGGCACGGTGCCGGAGTTCTGGCTGATGACCGAGCGCTTGGCCGAGGTCACGCCGGAGGCGCTGCCGTACAGCGCGACTATCTGGCCGGCGTTGGCGTGGCCGCTGACATAGGCGCCGGGGGCCGAGGCCACGACGTCGCCGAATCCGTCGCCGTTGAAGTCGGCCTTCGCGACCTTGAACGAGTCGGCGGCGCTGGCCGTCGTCGCCGAGAGCGTGAGCAGACCGCCCGTGAGCGCGGCCGCGGCGGCTGTCGCCAGGGCGAGACGCAGGTGCGGGTGATGCTTCTGGTGCATGCGGGGTTCTCCTGCGGCATGCGGGGGATGCGTGGCGGGCATCCGCGTCGATGTGGTTGCGGACCGTCCATGTTTGCCGGGAGTTGTCCCTGGCTTCACGGGTGGTTGGCGATCAGGAGACCTGTCGTGGTGCGTAAAGGTTGTACGTGACTTCGGAGGCGGGCGGGGTTCTCGGGGCGGGTGCGGCGATGACAACAGCTGGGGCTCAACTCGCTACCCGGAACTGCCACTTGCGTACGTCGTGACGTGACCGTCGGACCGCCCGCTTCTTGGCCAGTGTCAGGACTGCGAGAAGCGAGCGGGCGGCCCCGAGGGATGGGCGGCCCAAGTACGCATCCCCCACCTGTACTGCGTTCCGGGCCGGGGTGAGGGGACGCGTCCGCGTCTCGCCAGCACGCCGGGCCGGCTCAGCGGCTGCCGCCTGGCGGGGACTTGCTGAGCAGGAGGCTAAGTGGCAAGGAGTGCTGGGGAGTTCGTGGTCGGGGGGAGAGAGGGTGATCTGCGGATCTGTACCTCGGGCGTGCATCAGGACTCCGGGTGGGGGTGCAGAGTGCACCGGACGGGGACCAACGTCACGAGCATCGGGTCATGGGCAACAGGCCGCGGGTGGTGGGCAGTTCCGGGCCACGGGCATGGACAGGGGGAGACTCCGGACCGGTTCCGGGCGGCGGCCCGGGCGATGGTGTGGGTGGTGGCCCGGGCGATGGCCGTCCCCCCGTTTGCCGGTCGGCTCTCCCCGGGCCCCGGGCCCCGGGGTACTCGGTCGGCAGAATGTGACAGTCAAGGCGGAAGTGTCACATTTCGCGGACCCACCTCCCCCCTCCTGGTTCCGACTTCCGACTTCCAGCCCTGCCCCCTAGGGAGGCTGGGGTCTTTTCTAACCGGCAAAGGTCGCGACAGTGGTTATATTTACCCCCGGCTTCCAGCACCCATCCACCCACCCACCCACCCGGGGTCGGCCGCTGAGCCGAGGCGGCGTACTGGCAAGACGGCAACACGCCCCCATGTCCCGTACCCCCGTGCTCTCTCCCCCTCCACCGGTCGGTAGCCGCCAAGCCCACCCGGCGTGCAGGCGAGACGCGAACGCGTCCCGTCCCACCGGCCCGGATCTAACCAAGAGGGGGCAGTCCCACCGCGCCTCCCACCCCACCGACGGGTAGCCGCTGAGCCAGCCCGGCGTGCCGGCGAGACGCGGACGCGTCCCCGCGCACCGTCCCGGATCAGCCGAAGGCGGCGGTCACCACCCGCGCCTCCCACCCCACCGGGCGATAGCCGCTGAGCCAGCCCGGCGTGCCGGCGAGACGCGAGCGCGTCCCCGCGCACCGGCCCGGATCAGCCCAAGGCGGCGGTCACCACCCGCGCCTCCCACCCCACCGGCCGATAGCCGCTGAGCCAGCCCGGCGTGCTGGCGAGACGCGAGCGCGCCCCTTCGCACCGGCCCGGAACGCAGTACAGACAGGGGCCCGCCCACCTTGGCCACCCGTCCTTCCGGGCCGCTCGCTCGCTTCTGGAACGGGCTGGAGCGGCCCTAGTCAAGGGTGGCCCGCAGGGCCATCGCCGAAGGCGACGCGTAGCGCAGCGAAGCGCCCTTTACTCGGGCCGTGGAAGCACGACACTGGCTGAGAAGCGAGTGGCCCAATGTTCATGTGTCAAGCCGCGTTCGCCTTCCCCGCCTTGTGTTTTACGGCGTGCAGATGTTCTTGAGTTGGCTTGCCGCCGTGTCGATCTTGCTGGGGTCGGGGGTGGTGTCGCCGTTCAGGATGGACTTGTTGTAGTCGGAGATCGCCTTGTTGAGGTTGTCGACTGCCTTGTTGAACTTGGTGTTGTCCGAGTCGGCGTCGATCTTGGCGATGGATTCGTTGTCGTGGATGGCCTTGAGGCTGTCGGAGATCGTGTTCCAGTTCTGCAGGCAGGTCAGGGAGTTGGAGGCGTCGGAGGAGGCAGCGGGGGTGGTTGGGTCGCAGGCCGTCAGTAGCCCGGCAGTCAGGGCTATGGCTGCGGCTGTGGTGGCGAGGGTGGCCGTGCGGCGGTTCGGGGGCATGGGAGGGTCCTTCGAGGGGAGTTCCGGCTGGGGGTACGCGGGGCGATCGAGGTGGGGTCAGGCCCAGGGCTCTTCCAGTCGTGCCTTGGTGGTCGGCTCGCGGCGGTTCGCCAGCAGGCCGCCCGCCGCGCCCAGGGAGACCAGGCCCATGCCCGCCGCGGTCGCGATGCCCTTGACGCCGTCCATGGAGAAGTAACAGAACGCGGCCACACCCCCGTTGAAGAGGAACAGGAACCACAGCGTCGACCGCTTCGACAGGAACGCCTTGATCTTCGGCTTCTTCGCGATGCGGGAGCCGGCCAGGAGCGAGACGGCGATACCGGTGTAGGTGGCGGCGTTCTTCGCCGTACCGTCCAGCACCGCCCCGGAGGCCGTGCTCGCGGCGAGGCCGCCGACGAAGAACGACCACAGCAGCAGGTTGGCGACGAGCGACTTCATGGTGGCGAGCAGCGACTTCACGGGAGTTCCTTCGGAGGGCATCGGAGGGCATCGGAGGCATCGGAGGGGGCGTGTTCTCTTGCCTCTACGATTCCGTCGCGCGCTCGCCGTCACGAGGGACCGTTCTCCCGGATCAGGGGTGTAGCCCGCTACACCCCACCCCCTACGACGACGCCCCGCACCCTTTGGCAAGGGTGCGGGGCGTCGTCGTAGAAGACCGGCTGGTTACTTCACCGGCTGGGGTTCCGGGGCGTTCTCCGGTTCCTCGGTGCCTGCCGGGGGCTCGTCGTCCGACGGCTTTCTGACCGAGTCCAGGAGGAGTTGGGCCACGTCGACCACCTGGATCGATTCCTTGGCCTTGCCGTCGTTCTTCTTGCCGTTGACCGAGTCGGTGAGCATGACCAGGCAGAAGGGGCAGGCCGTCGAGACGATGTCCGGGTTCAGGGAGAGGGCTTCGTCCACGCGTTCGTTGTTGATGCGCTTGCCGATGCGCTCTTCCATCCACATGCGCGCTCCGCCGGCGCCGCAGCAGAAGCCGCGTTCCTTGTGGCGGTGCATTTCCTCGTTGCGGAGGCCGGGGACGCTGGCGATGATCTCGCGCGGGGGTGTGTAGATCTTGTTGTGGCGGCCCAGGTAGCAGGGGTCGTGGTAGGTGATGATGCCCTCGACCGGGGTCACCGGGACCAACTTGCCCTCGTCGACGAGGTGTTGGAGCAGCTGGGTGTGATGGATGACCTCGTAGTCACCGCCGAGCTGCGGGTACTCGTTGCCGATGGTGTTCAAGCAGTGCGGGCAGGTCGCGACGATCTTCTTCGCCGACTTCGGCTTCGCGGACTCCGCCACGACCTTGCCGTCGTCGTCCAGTTCCTCGCCGAACGCCATGTTCAGGGCCATGACGTTCTCCATGCCGAGTTCCTGGAACAGCGGCTCGTTGCCGAGCCTCCGCGCCGAGTCGCCCGTGCACTTCTCGTCGCCGCCCATGATCGCGAACTTGACGCCCGCGATGTGGAGGAGTTCCGCGAAGGCCTTGGTCGTCTTCTTCGCGCGGTCTTCCAGCGCGCCCGCGCAGCCGACCCAGTACAGGTACTCGACCTCGGACAGGTCCTCGATGTCCTGGCCCACGACCGGGACCTCGAACTCGACCTCCTTGAGCCACTCCAGGCGCTGCTTCTTCGCCAGGCCCCAGGGGTTGCCCTTCTTCTCCAGGTTCTTGAGCATCGTCCCGGCCTCGGACGGGAACGCGCTCTCGATCATCACCTGGTAGCGGCGCATGTCGACGATGTGGTCGACGTGCTCGATGTCCACCGGGCACTGCTCGACGCAGGCGCCGCAGGTGGTGCAGGACCACAGGACGTCCGGGTCGATGACCCCGTTCTCTTCGAGGGTGCCGATCAGCGGGCGTTCCGCCTCCGCGAGAGCCGCCGCGGGGACGTCCTTCAGCTGCTCCTCCGTCGCCTTCTCCTCGCCCTCCATCGACTTGCCGCCGCCCGCCAGCAGGTACGGGGCCTTGGCGTGCGCGTGGTCGCGGAGGGACATGATCAGGAGCTTGGGGGAGAGGGGCTTGCCCGTGTTCCAGGCGGGGCACTGCGACTGGCAGCGGCCGCACTCGGTGCACGTGGAGAAGTCCAGCAGGCCCTTCCAGGAGAACTGCTCGACCTGGGAGACACCGAAGACGTCGTCGTCGCCCGGGTCGGTGAAGTCGATCGGCTTGCCGCCCGACGTCATCGGGAGCAGGGCGCCGAGGGAGGTCTCGCCCGTCGCGTTCCGCTTGAACCAGATGTTCGGGAACGCCAGGAAACGGTGCCAGGCCACGCCCATGTCGGTCTTCAGGGCGACCGTGATCATCCAGATGAAGGAGGTCGCGATCTTCAGGCCGGCGAAGAAGTAGGTGAGGTTCTGGAGTGTCGAGACGTCCAGGTGCCGCAGGGCCGAGACCACGGGGTACGAGATGAAGAAGGACGCCTCGTAGCCGTCGACGTGGTGCTGGGCGCCTTCGAGCGCGTGCAGCATGAAGATGCAGACGCCGACGATGAGGATGACGGCCTCGACGAAGTACGCCTGGCCGAAGTTCGAGCCGGCGAAACGGGACTTGCGGCCCGGCTTGTTCGGCTTGCTCAGCTGGCGGATCACGATCAGGGCGAGGATGCCGAGGACCGTCATCGTGCCGATGAACTCGACGAAGACGTTGTACGGCGCCCACTCACCGATGATCGGCAGCAGCCAGTCGGCCTGGAAGAGCTGGCCGACGGCGTTGACGATCGTCAGCAGCAGCGAGAAGAAGCCCACCGCGACGAACCAGTGTGCGACGCCGACGACACCCCAGCGGTTCATCCTGGTGTGGCCGAGGAACTCCTTGGCCACGGTGACGGTGCGCTGGACGGGCTCGTCGGTGCGGGTGCCCGCTGGCACGTTCTGGCCGAGTCGCATGAAGGTGTAGATCTGCAGGACGGCGCGGGCGAACAGCGCCACACCGACCACGATCAGTACCAGCGACACGATGATCGCGGCGAGTTGCATTTCAGGGCTCCTCGGGCCTGCGAGGGGTCATGGCATTACCACCCAGCACATTACTAAGCGGTAACTTAATCGGTTCGACCGAGACTACCCCTATCTTGCGTCGCACTGTAGCCAGCCGTGCGGTGATGTGTGTCGCTGAGGGTTGCCTAAAAAGACCTGCTCCGGGCTTGTTCCCGAGCTTGTTACGGTCTGATCGTGTTATTCGTACTGAATTGGTACATTTGCGTCTAATTTGGATCCGTGCTCTACGGGATTCTCGCCGCCACGACCGCCCTGCTCCTCTCCGCCCTCCTTGCCGCACTGCTCCGGGTGCCCGCACTGCGGGCGCGAATCGTCGACCGCAGACGGCGGACGCGTCCGGTACCGCTGCTCGGGGGACTCGCCGTCGCGCTCGCCGTCGTGTCGGTGACCTGGGCGTGCCACTGGACCGGCGTCGCCCCGCTCGGCGACGGCGTCGGCGGGCTGCTGGGCGCCGGGTCCGCCGTGGCCGCGCTCGGGCTCGTCGCCGACGTGTGGCGGCTGAAGACACGGTTCCTGGTCCTCGGTACGGCCGTGGCGGCGGCCTGCGTCGTGCCGTACGGCGAGATCGGGGTGCCCGGTGGAGCGCTGGCCGCGGTCTGGATCGTGTTCGTCGCCGGTGCCTTCAAGGGGCTCGATCACGCCGACGGGCTCGCGGGGACCGTGGGGGTGGTCACCGCCTTCGGGGTCGGGGCCTGTGCCGCGATGGAAGTGATGGACGGGCTCGCGGTGCTGCTCAGTGTGCTGGCCGCCGCGCTCACCGGGTTCCTGATGCACAACTGGCATCCCGCGCGGATCGCGCTCGGCGCGTGCGGGTCGCTGTTCACGGGGTTCGTGCTCGCCTCGGCCGCCGTGGTCACGCAGGCCGGGCGCGGGTTCGCGTCCAGTGCGGGGGTGCTGTTCGCGCTCACCGCCGTCGCGAGTGCGGATGCCGTACTGGTGTTGCTGTCGCGACGGCTGGCCGGGCGGGCGTTGCTGCGGGGCGGGCCCGACCATCTCGCCCATCGGCTGCGGCGGTTGGGGCTCACTCCGCAGGGCGCGGTGGTGGTCCTGGCCGTCGGGGGGTTCTCCGGAGTGCTCGTCGGGGTGCTCGTGCACAACGGGTGGATCGGTGAATCCGCCGTCGTGTGGGTGGTGGGCGGGGCCCTGGTCGTCGTGTTCGGGCTGCTTAAAGTGAGTGTCTACGGGGCACGACGTGCAGCGTCCACGCAGGTCAGGGCGCAGTTGCGTGTAAGGAACGGATAAGAGTTGAGTCTGGTCGACTCAGCTCTGTTGACCCAGCGGTGAGTGTCGTGCACACTTGAGTCCGTTCCACTCAAGTCATTGCTGGAGGAATCAACCATGGCACGTGCGGTCGGCATCGACCTGGGCACGACTAACTCCGTCGTCAGCGTTCTTGAAGGCGGCGAGCCCACCGTCATCACCAACGCAGAGGGCGCCAGGACCACGCCGTCCGTCGTCGCCTTCGCCAAGAACGGCGAGGTGCTCGTCGGAGAGGTGGCCAAGCGCCAGGCGGTCACGAACGTTGACCGGACCATCCGTTCCGTGAAGCGCCACATGGGCACGGACTGGAAGATCGAGCTGGACGGCAAGAGCTTCAACCCGCAGCAGATGAGCGCCTTCATCCTGCAGAAGCTGAAGCGCGACGCCGAGGCCTACCTGGGCGAGAAGGTGGCCGACGCGGTCATCACCGTCCCGGCGTACTTCAACGACTCCGAGCGTCAGGCGACGAAGGAGGCCGGCGAGATCGCGGGCCTGAACGTCCTGCGCATCGTGAACGAGCCGACCGCCGCGGCGCTGGCGTACGGCCTCGACAAGGACGACCAGACGATCCTCGTCTTCGACCTCGGTGGCGGCACCTTCGACGTGTCCCTCCTGGAGATCGGCGACGGCGTCGTCGAGGTGAAGGCCACGAACGGCGACAACCACCTCGGTGGTGACGACTGGGACCAGCGGGTCGTCGACTACCTGGTGAAGCAGTTCGCGTCCGGTCACGGCGTGGACCTGGGCAAGGACAAGATGGCTCTGCAGCGTCTCCGTGAGGCTGCCGAGAAGGCCAAGATCGAGCTGTCCAGCTCCACCGAGACCTCGATCAACCTGCCCTACATCACGGCGTCCGCCGAGGGCCCGCTGCACCTGGACGAGAAGCTCACCCGCGCCCAGTTCCAGCAGCTGACGGCCGACCTGCTGGAGCGCTGCAAGACGCCGTTCCACAACGTCATCAAGGACGCCGGCATCTCCATCAACGAGATCGACCACGTCGTCCTCGTCGGTGGCTCCACCCGGATGCCCGCCGTCGCCGAGATCGTCAAGGAGCTGACCGCCGGCCAGGACGCCAACAAGGGCGTCAACCCGGACGAGGTCGTCGCCATCGGCGCGTCCCTCCAGGCCGGTGTCCTCAAGGGCGAGGTCAAGGACGTCCTGCTCCTCGACGTCACCCCGCTGTCCCTCGGTATCGAGACCAAGGGAGGGATCATGACCAAGCTCATCGAGCGCAACACCACGATCCCGACCAAGCGGTCCGAGATCTTCACCACCGCCGAGGACAACCAGCCCTCCGTGCAGATCCAGGTCTACCAGGGCGAGCGCGAGATCGCGGCGTACAACAAGAAGCTCGGGATGTTCGAGCTGACCGGTCTGCCGCCGGCCCCGCGCGGTGTCCCGCAGATCGAGGTCTCCTTCGACATCGACGCCAACGGCATCATGCATGTCACGGCCAAGGACCTCGGCACCGGCAAGGAGCAGAAGATGACCGTCACCGGCGGCTCCTCGCTGCCGAAGGACGAGGTCGACCGCATGCGCCAGGAGGCCGAGCAGTACGCGGACGAGGACCACCGTCGCCGCGAGGCCGCCGAGTCCCGCAACCAGGGCGAGCAGCTCGTCTACCAGACGGAGAAGTTCCTCAAGGACAACGAGGACAAGGTCCCCGGCGAGGTCAAGACCGAGGTCGAGGCCGCCGTCGAGGAGCTGAAGGCCGCGCTGAAGGGCGAGGACACCGCCGAGATCCGCACCGCCACCGAGAAGGTCGCCGCGGTCTCGCAGAAGGTCGGCCAGGCCATGTACGCCGACGCCCAGGCCACCCAGGCCGCGGGCGGCGACGCCCCGGGTGCCGAGGCGCCCAAGGCGGACGACGACGTGGTGGACGCCGAGATCGTGGACGACGAGCGCAAGGACGGTGCCGCGTGACGGAGGAGACCCCGGGCTTCGACGAGAAGCCCGACGTCCCCTCCGGCGCCACCCCCGACGACGCCGAGCCGCAGGCCGCCTCCCCCTCCAGCAGTGGGGAGGGGGCGGCCCCGGCAGGGGACGCAAGTGCACAGATCGCCGGTCTGACGGCCCAGCTGGACCAGGTGCGCAAGGCGCTCGAAGAGCGCACCGCGGACCTCCAGCGGCTCCAGGCCGAGTTCCAGAACTACCGCCGCCGGGTCGAGCGCGACCGGATCGCGGTCAAGGAGGTCGCCGTGGCGAACCTCCTGACCGAGCTGATGCCCACGCTCGACGACATCGGCCGCGCGCGGGAACACGGTGAACTCGTCGGCGGTTTCAAGTCGGTGGCGGAGTCGCTGGAGACCGCCGCGTCGAAGATGGGCCTGCAGCAGTTCGGCAAGGAGGGCGAGCCCTTCGACCCGACGATCCACGAGGCCCTCATGCACTCGTACGCGCCGGACGTCACCGAGACGACCTGCGTGGCGATCCTGCAGCCCGGGTACCGCATCGGCGAGCGCACCATCCGCCCCGCGCGGGTGGCCGTAGCCGAGCCGCAGCCCGGCGCCGCGCAGACCGGCAAGGCGGAGGACGAGTCCGAGGCCGCCGAGGAGAAGGACAACGGCCCTGAAGAGGGCTGACGCAGCTGACGCACCGAGCGGACCGAAGGAGGGACGTCGAGGATGAGCACCAAGGACTTCATCGAGAAGGACTACTACAAGGTCCTCGGCGTCCCCAAGGACGCCACCGAGGCCGAGATCAAGAAGGCGTACCGGAAGCTCGCCCGCGAGTTCCACCCGGACGCCAACAAGGGCAACGCCAAGGCCGAGGAGCGCTTCAAGGAGATCTCCGAGGCCCACGACATCCTCGGTGACCCCAAGAAGCGCAAGGAGTACGACGAGGCCCGCTCCCTCTTCGGCAACGGCGGCTACCGCCCGGGGCCGGGCGGCGCGGGCGGCGGCAACTTCAACTTCGACCTGGGCGACCTCTTCGGAGGCGGCGCCCAGGGCGGTGGTGGCGCCGGGGGAGCCGGCGGCTTCGGCGGCGGGATCGGTGACGTCTTCGGCGGCCTGTTCAACCGCGGCGGCACGGGCACGACCCGTACCCAGCCCCGGCGCGGCCAGGACATCGAGTCCGAGGTCACGCTCAGCTTCACGGAGGCCATCGAAGGGGCCACGGTGCCGCTGCGGATGTCCTCGCAGCAGCCCTGCAAAGCCTGTTCGGGCACCGGCGACAAGAACGGCACACCGCGCGTGTGCCCGACCTGCGTCGGCACCGGGCAGGTTGCGCGCGGCTCCGGCGGCGGTTTCTCGCTCACGGACCCGTGCCCGGACTGCAAGGGCCGCGGCCTGATCGCCGAGCACCCCTGCATGGACTGCAAGGGCAGCGGGCGCGCCAAGTCCTCCCGGACCATGCAGGTCCGGATCCCCGCGGGGGTCACGGACGGCCAGCGCATCCGGCTGCGCGGCAAGGGCGCTCCGGGTGAACGGGGCGGTCCCGGGGGCGACTTGTACGTCATGGTGCACGTCGACGCGCACCCCGTGTTCGGCCGCAAGGAAGACAACCTCACGGTGACGGTCCCGGTGACGTTCGCCGAGGCGGCACTCGGCGGCGAGGTCAGGGTGCCCACCCTGGGCGGACCCCCGGTGACGCTGAAGCTGCCCCCGGGCACGCCCAACGGCCGGACGATGCGCGCCCGCGGCAAGGGCGCGGTCCGCAAGGACGGCACCCGGGGTGACCTCCTTGTGACCGTCGAGGTGAGTGTCCCGACGGACGTCACGGGGAATGCTCGTGACGCACTGGAGGCATATCGAGAGGCGACCGCGGGCGAGGACCCGCGGGCGGAGCTGTTCCAGGCCGCGAAGGGAGCATGAGAGTGATGGACGGCCGTCGACGCAACCCGTACCAGCTGACCGAGGAGACCCCGGTCTACGTCATCTCGGTGGCGGCCCAGCTCTCCGGCCTGCACCCGCAGACGCTGCGCCAGTACGACCGCCTCGGCCTGGTCTCCCCGGACCGCACGGCCGGGCGTGGTCGCCGTTACTCGGCCCGCGACATCGAACTGCTGCGCACCGTACAGCAGTTGTCGCAGACCGAGGGCATCAACCTGGCCGGCATCAAGCGCATCATCGAGCTGGAGAACCAGGTGGTCGCGCTCCAGCAGCGCGTCTCGGAACTCCAGTCGGCGGTCGAGGGCGCGGCGGCGACGATGCAGCAGCGCGAGGCCGCGGTGCACGCGTCGTACCGCCGCGACCTGGTCCCGTACCAGGAGGTCCAGCAGACCAGCGCGCTGGTGGTGTGGCGGCCGAAGCGGCAGTCCTCGGACTGACGTCCACTCACTCACGGAAGGGGCCCGGAGGCTGCACCTCCGGGCCCCTTCCGCGTGCTCAGGATGTTCGGAAGGAGTTGGTTGTGCTGATCTTTGCCTTCTCATGAACTCCCGTTGAGTGGAGGGTCCGTAAAGAGCGTTTGGATGGGGTTCCGCAGCGTCTCCACATACCAAACGGAACGTGGCGTTGCCATCTCGTTAAGTAGTTCCGCTTGACGCCGGTGGTCGTGGCCGCGTTGGCTTTTCAGTCACCTGGGTTGCAATGCTGCACCCACGTCCGCACGGCACCAGAAGTGAGCTCCCAATGCGTCGTATCGCCATATCCGTGGCCGCGTCCTCGCTGGCCCTCCCCCTGGCCGCCTGTGGCGTGCTCAACTCGTCGGGGAGCAGCACGGACGCGACTCCGGCGAAGGGCAACGACATCACGGTGGGTGTGCTCATGCCGGAGAAGACGAACACGCGGTACGCGGAGTTCGACTTCCCGATCATGAAGGCGAAGATCCAGGAACTCACCTCGAACAAGGGCAAGGCCGACTACGAGAACGCCGGCGGCGTCGCGGCCACGCAGGACAAGCAGATGCAGAAGATGATCGACGAGAAGGTCGACATCATCGTGCTCGACGCCGTCGACTCGCACGCGATCCGGACCATGGTGAAGAAGGCCAAGACCGCGGGCATCCCGGTCATCGCCTACGACCGGCTGGCCGAGGGCCCGATCGACGCGTACGTCTCCTTCGACGGCGAACTGGTCGGCGAGGTGCAGGGCCGCTCCCTGCTGGAGGCGCTCGGCGGCAACGTGGACACCTCCGACAAGATCGTGATGATCAACGGCTCGCCGACCGACCCCAACGCCGCGGTGTTCAAGGGCGGGGCGCTGTCCGAGCTGCAGGGCAAGGTGACGATCGCCGAGAGCTACAACACCAAGGCCTGGGACCCGGTCGTGGCCCAGCAGGAGATGACCGAGGCGATCGACAAGCTCGGCAAGAACAACATCGCCGCGGTGTACTCCGCGAACGACGCCATGGCCGGCGGCATCATCAAGGCCCTGAAGGCGTCGGGCCTGACGAAGATCCCGCCCGTCACCGGCCAGGACGCCGAACTCACCGCCGTGCAGCGGATCGTCACCGGCGAGCAGTACATGAGCGTCTACAAGCCGTACCCCGACCTCGCCGAGGCCGCCGCGAAGATCGCGGTCGCCAAGGTCCAGGGCAGGGACATCGAGTTCGACGCCCTCACCCGTGACACGGTCGACAGCCCCACGAACAAGAAGATCCCCTCGCAGCTGGTGTCCGTGGTCGCGCTGACCCGGGACAACATCAAGTCGACGGTGGTCGCGGACGGGATCTACAAGATCTCCGACATCTGCACGGCCGACTACAAGTCGGCGTGCGCGGCGCACGGGCTGAAGTAGCCCGCCGCCCCGCCACGGAGTTCACGCCACGCGCGTGAACTCCACCGTCACCTCCGGCGGCCCGCCCGCCACCCCCCGGTAGATCCCCTTGTGCGGGGTCACGTCGTCGTAGTCGCGCCCCCGCCCCACCACCACATGGGACTCGTCGGGCCGGGTCCGGTTGGTGGGGTCGTAGCCGCACCAGTCGCCCGCCCAGTACTCGATCCAGGCGTGGCTCTGCCCGGCCACCGGGCGGTGCAGCTCCGCCTCGCGCTCCGGGTGGAGGTAGCCGGAGACGTAGCGGGTGGGCAGACCGAGGCCCCGCAGCAGCGCGATGGTCACATGGGCGATGTCCTGGCAGACGCCGGCGCCCTGTTCCCAGGCCTCGGCGGCGGACGTGTTCACGCCGGTGACACCGGGGAGGTACGCGACCCGGTCGGCGACCAGCGCGGAGACCGCCACCGCCGTCCCGTGCGGATCGAGTCCTCCGGCCGCCCTGCGCGCCTTCTTCAGCAGCTTGGGCGGGACCGTCGTACGGACCGTGGGGCCGATGAACTCCAACAGGCGTGAGTTCGTGGTCCGTTCGGTCACCTCCTGCCAGCCGGGGGAGGGGCCGAGCAGTTCCGGCGGAGACGTCTCGACCAGGCTCGACGCGGTGATCGTGAGGTCCGCGTGCGGGTCCATCAGGTCGAAGCCGGTGACCTGGGTGCCCCAGTAGTCCCAGTACGACCACGTCGGCGTCGTCGGGTTGACGGTCACGCGCGCGTCCAGCGTGGTCTGGCCGGGGAGTGTCAGTGGTGTCATCCGCACCTCGTTGTGGGAGGACACGGCCGCCTGCGCGTACGACACGCGGGTGGTGTGGCGGATGCGAAGCCTCCGGGTCATCTCAGGCTCCTTCCTGGGCCCACTCGACGGGCCCCTGGTACGGGAAGAACAACTCCGCGACCGCCTCCGCCGAGGCCATGCAGGCGTGCTGCAAGTCCTTGAGGAGGGCGGGCAGTTGCTCTTCCAAGGCGTGCGAGTCCAGGTATTCGAGGCGGGTGCGCAGCCGGCCGATGGGCCGCCGGGCCGGGTCCTGCCGCTGCCGCCCGAGCGCGGTGAGGCACTCCTCTGCGGTCGTCAGCGCGTGCAGCGCCGAACGCGGGAAGTCCCGGTCCAGCAGCAGGAATTCGGCCACGCGCGGGGTGTCGCCGAAACCGCCGTACACCCGCGCGTACGCCTCGTCGGCGCCCGAAGCGCTCAGCAGCGTCGGCCAGTCGGGCGCGTGCGCCGCGTCCAACACCCGTACCGACAGCAGCCGTACGGTCATGTCCACCCGCTCCAGGCTGCGGCCGAGGACGACGAAACGCCAGCTGTCGTCGCGGCTCATCGTGGAGTCGGCGAGGCCGAAGAACAACGCGGCGCGTCTGCGCACGAGTTCGAGATAGGCGTAGGGGCCCGTACGGCGGGCCGCGAGGCGTTGGTCGGCCAGGGCGTGCCAGGTGGAGTTGAGGCACTCCCACATCTCCGAGGAGACGGCTTCCCGGGCGCTGCGGGCGTTGAGCCGGGCGGCGCCGAGCGCGCCCTCGATGGAACAGGTGGACCGGGCGTCGAAGGCGAGCTGGTCCAACACCTGCTGCATGTGCACGCGTTGACCGCCCGCGTCGACCCCGAGGATCGCGTACAGCGACCGGCACGCCACGTCCTCGTCGCGCCAGGGGTCCTCCAGCAGGCGGTGCAGATAGGCGTCGAGGATGCGCCCGGTGTTGTCCGCGCGCTCGACATAACGGCCCGTCCACGTCAGGGCCTCGGCTATCCGGGAGAGGATCACGTCGTTCACTGCTGCTGCGCCCCTTCCTGGACGACCATGGGGTTGCCGTCGGGGCCGAGTTGACGGGGTGCCACCTCGGGCAGTGCGCCTTCCGGGATGCTCGGGCCGGGCTGTTCGGCGGGGCCCTCCGCGAGCACCCAGGTGTCCTTGGAGCCGCCGCCCTGGCTGGAGTTGACGATCAGGTTGCCCTCCTGGAGGGCGACGCGGGTGAGGCCGCCGGGCAGCACCCAGACATCGGTGCCGTCGTTCACGGCGAACGGGCGCAGGTCGATGTGGCGCGGTGCCATGCGTTCGCCCGCGAGGGTGGGGGAGGTGGACAGGGCGACGGGGCGCTGGGCGATCCAGCCGCGCGGGTCGGCGGCGACGGCTTTGCGAGTGCGTTCGATGGTCTTCGCGTCCGCCTTGGGCCCGATGACGATGCCCATGCCGCCCGCGCCGTCCACCGGCTTCACGACCAGCTGGTCGATCTGGTCGAGGACTGCCTCCAACTGCCCTGGCTCGTCGGGACGGTAGGACTCCACGTTGGGGAGAATCGGTTCCTCGGAGAGGTAGTAGCGGATGAGGTCGGGGACGTAGGTGTAGAGGAGCTTGTCGTCGGCGATCCCGTTGCCGACCGCGTTCGCGAGTGTGACGTTCCCGGCCTGGGCGGCGTTCATGATGCCCGGGCAGCCGATCACCGAGTCGGGGCGGAAGTGCAGCGGGTCGAGGAAGTCGTCGTCGAGCCGTCGGTATACGACATGGACGGGCACCTCGCCGCGCGTGGTCCGCATCCACACCCGGTTGTTGCGGCAGGTGAGGTCGTGCCCCACCACCAACTGCACGCCCATCAGCCGGGCGAGCAGGGCGTGTTCGAAGTAGGCGGCGTTTCCCGGCCCCGGGGTGAGGACCACGACCCGGGGATCCTGGGTGCCCGTGGGCGCGGCGGCCCGCAGAGCGGCCAGCAGTCGCCCCGCGTACCCGTCGACGGGGACCACGTGCTGCTCGGCGAAGAGCGAGGGGAAGATCCGCGTCATGGCTCTGCGGTTCTCGATGACGTACGACACCCCGCTCGGGACCCGCACGTTGTCCTCAAGGACCCGGAAGTCGCCCGCCTCGTCGCGCACGAGGTCGATGCCGGCGACGTGGATGCGGACCCCGCCCGGTGGCTCGACCCCCTGCGCGGCCCGATGGAAGTGAGCCGAGTTGAGGAGCAGCCGCCAGGGCACGACACCGTCCTCGAAGGCACGGCAGTGTGCGTACGCGTCGGAGAGATAGGCCTCCAGCGCCCGCACCCGCTGCGCCACCCCGCGCTGGATGAGGTCCCACTCCAGCGCGTCGATGATCCTCGGCACCAGGTCCAGTGGCCAGGGCCGTTCCTCGCCCGCGAAGGCGTAGGTCACGCCGCGGTCGGTGAACGCGCGGGCCATCTGGTCCGCGCGGAAGCGCAGTTCACTCGGCTCGATGGGCTGGAGTGCCGCCAGTACCGGCTCGTAGGCGGTTCTGACCTCACCCGGCCGCACAAACATCTCGTCCCACGCATCGGCCAACGCGTATGCGTCAAATATGTCCGCCATGAGGGGACGTTAAGTGCGATACGTAACACGACGATCTCTGAGTGATTTCCGGCAGCTCACGCGGAAAGGGATACGACGAGAGACGCGATGCTACTGGCCGGACACCCCCCAGCTTGTTGCAAGGTGAGGCACTGGAGGCCGGGAGATAGTGGTTGATATCGGAGGTTTTCGGGGCCTGTTCGAGGGGGAGCCGTGTTGCGGAGCAGGATCTGTCCGCGCATAGTTGCGCTGCAAAGAGCCGGGAACCGGGGGTGGGATGGGCGATGGCCGGGCACGGGACGGACGAGCATCCACACGGTGCTGACCGACTCTGCGACGCCGGGGACCGCGTGTACTCCCGGGCCGTACGGAGGGGCCGCGTACCGCGCACGGACGCCGAACCGGTGCCGTGCCTGCTGGAGCTGGCCCTCCTCCACCCGGACCCCGACGACATGGACTGGCTGGTCCCGACCGCCCCGCAGGAGGTCATGACCCGGCTGCTGCGCGGGGTCTACGACGAGGTCAGCGAGAGCCACCGGCGGGTGGGTTCGGCGGTCGCCGCCTTCGAGTGGTACGCCGGTCTCGGCCGCCGTATCCAGGCGTCCGCGATGGCGTCGGTGTCGCTGGAGGGCGGTGCCGCGATCCGCGTCCTGGACGGGCTCTCCCGGATCCAGGCGGCGATGGACGACGCGACCGAGGCCTGCACCGGCGAGGTCCTCACCGTCCAGCCCGGCGGCATCCGCCGCGAACCGGAACTCACCGAGGGCCTGCACCGGGCGGTCGCCCTGCGCTCACGCGGGGTACGGATGCGCGACCTGTACACCCACGTGGCCCGCCACGGCCAAGGACTCCTGAACTACCTGGAGTTGATGGGCGACGCGGTGGAGGCGAGGACGCTCGACGAGGTCGTCGACCGCCTGATCCTCTTCGACCGCACGGTCGCCTTCATCCCCGCCAACGCCGACCACACGATGGCCCTGGAGCTGCGCCACCCGGCGTTGATCGAGTACTTCGTCACGGTCTTCGACCGCCTGTGGCGCCTCGCCATCCCGGTGGCGGCGCCCCTGCCCGACACCGGCATCGAGGGCATCTCGCACCGCGAACAGTCCATCGCCGCCCTGCTCGCGGACGGCCACCAGGACGCGGTGATCGCGGAACGGCTCGGCATAAGCGTGCGGACCTGCCGCGCGCACATCGCCCGGCTGTCGGAGACCCTGGGCGCGGCGAGCCGTACCCAACTGGGCGTACGGATAGCCCAAGTCGGCCTGGACGGCGCCTCGTCCCGCCTCCCGGACGTCCCCGTCCAGCTCACCCCGGCGGATCGAGAATCCCCGACCGCCCGATGAGGTAGCCGAGTTGGGCCCGGCTCTCGCTGCCGAGGGTGGCGGCGAGTCCGGCTATGTGGACGCGGGCGGTGCGGATGTTCATGCCGAGGCGGTCGGCGATCACGGCATCGGTGTGGCCCTCGACGAGGAGGCCGGCTATGGCGCGCCGGCGCCGGCTGACGACGTCGGGGGAGAGGCGTCGGACGGATGTGGGGTGCATCGGGGTGGCGAGGTGCCGGAGGCGGTCGAAGACGTTGGCGAAGCAGTCGATCAGCGCGGGGTGGCGGATTTCCAGGGCGGGGCTGCGGTCCCTGCTGGCGGGGATGAAGGCGACCGCGTGGTCGATGACGATGAGACGGTCGGTGACCTCGTCCGGGGTGCGGGCCTCCGCGTCGCCCCGCGGCTGCTCGTAGCGGGCCAGGACGAGCGGCCGGTGGCGCTGGGTGTGCTGGTAGAGGGCGCGGATGTGGCCGCCGCGGTCGAGCAGGGCCTGGTCGCGGTCGAGCGCGACGGCCTGGGCCTCCGGACTGCGGGGGGTGAGGTCGGGCTGGATGGTGAGGAGCTCGCCCGTGGCGTCCGCCATGGCCTCGGTGATGGCCTGGTTGATGCGTTCCATGTCACCGAGGACCGTGATCATGGGGGTGCCCATGGCCGCCGTCCGGGAACCGTCGAGCCGCGTCAACGGTTCGAAGACGGACTCCAGGCGTTCCTCACGCCGTCGCTCGTCCGCGATGCGCTCCGCCGTCGCCGCAGCAGCCGATGGAGCACGGAGGCGGGCGGGACCGGTCGCAGGAACCCGGGATCCTCCACGTCGGAGTGCAGCAGCCCGAGATCGACCAGGCAGGGTGACTTCTCCGCGTCCTCGACAGCCACTCGCCCGTCGCGCAGCGCGCGGACGTACAGGCCCAGGCCCTCCGCGCACAGTTCCTCCGCCCCGTGCGTGTGCGCCTCGGTCACGGCTGCCCTTCTCCCTCCTGCGTCGGCTCGTCCTTCTGCAGGATTCCGGACTGGGCTATGAGGAAGCCGAGCTGGGCGCGGCTGCCGCTGCCCAGGGCCGTGGCGAGCTTGGCGATGTGGGCCCGGCACGTCCGCACGTTCATGCCCAGGCGGCGGGCGATGGCCTCGTCGACATGGCCCTCGACGAGGAGCTTGGCGATGGAGTGCTGGATGTCGGTGATGCCGTCGGCGGCGGTTTCGTAGGGGCTGCCGGCGCTCAGCGGTACCGCGCGGCTCCACATGAACTCGAAGACCTTGATCAGGTAGCTCACGAGACCGGGGTGCCGCAGTTCCAGGGCGACCTGACGGTCGTCCCGGATGGGGATGAAGGCGACGGTCTCGTCGCAGATGACGAGGCGCTCGACCAGCTCGTCGATGGTGCGGTACTCCACCTTGCCGTTGGCGAACTGGTCCACGTAGGCCAGCCGCTCCGGGATGTACCGGGCGGTGTGCTGGTACAGCGTCCGGATCCGTACGCCACGATCGGTCAGGGTCTTGTCGCGTTCCAGGCCCTCCATGATCCGGCGTTCGGGATGGCGGACGCTCGGCTGGACCGTCAGTACTTCGTTGCGGCACTGGTCCGTCGCCAGGTCGAGGGCACCGTTGATGCGGTCGAGACCCTCCAGCACCGTGATCGAGTGCTCCGGGGCCGATCCCTGGACGGTGAGCGTCATGAACGGCTCGAAGACCTCGGCCAGCTCCATGGACGTGCGCCTGCGTTCGGAGATCTCGCGTTCGAGCGGGTTCAGCCGCAGGGACAGCGCCACCGAGGGGGGTACCGGCCGGAGCCAGTTCTCGTCGTCCGGATCGGCATGGAGGAGGGCGAACTCCATCAGGCAGGGAGCGTCCTCCACGTCCACGCGTGCCACGCGTCCCGTGCGCAGTGCGTTGGCGTATACGCGCCTTCCTTCCTCACACAGTTCAGCGATCGTGTGGGGATGTGTCGCTTCTGTCGGATTTGTCGTCAAATCTCCACCCCCCAGGGTCCTGAACATGCAGGAACATGATGCACTCATTGTGTGGTCACGACGTGCCTGAATGAGCCATCGTCTTATCAGACGGGGGAAGAGGGGACCTTCAAGTGAGGACGAAGCCGACTATGCGTAAGAGAATGCTTCGCTCGGTGCTTGTCGCCGCCTTCTCCGCCGTTGTGGCCTTCGGAACGCTGAGTGGCCTTTCTGGTGCGAAGAGCGACATGCGGGCGGGGGACACTCAATGGTCATCGGTGAGGGCCGACGCCGCCATCGACGACGTCGTGGCCACGCCCGGCGACACCCAATGGTCGTGACATGACGACACCTCCCGACGACCGCAGCTTCCGCCGAGAAATGGCCACGGCCTACCGGTCCGGCTGGCACTTCATCGATCTGGCCACCGCCATCCCCCACAGCGGTGACTCGCTCATGGTGACCGTGTTCGGTGAGCCGGTCGTCGTGACGCGGGACGAGGACGAGGACGTACGGGCGTACCGGTGTCTGCGACGGCCCCGGGGGGCGCCGCAGCCAGTGCGATGTGCCATCCGGTACGGAATGATCTTTGTGAATCTTGACCAACGAGACCACCGGCTGGTGGAACCGGATGCCCCCGACATCCAGACCATCTCAGCCACCCCCCGCAGTGCCTGACGCGATTCCCCCGTCGTAACAAGATCGCTCAGGTGCTTCCCCCCGCAGCGGCGTCACCGTGACCTGAACACGGTGACGCCGCTGCAGTTTGTGCGAAATCTCCAGGTATCGGACGATCCCGGGTGGCTGAAAATCGGCGCTTCAGCCCTGCCCCGGCATTGCCCCCGGCGGCTTCCCCACCGCCTTCCCCATCGCCCGCGTCAGCTCGATCTCGATCACCACCCGGGACGGGTTCGGCGACGGCGCCCGCTCGTAACGCTCCGCGTACCGGCGCTCCGCCTCGGCGACCCGCTCACGTTCGGCGCGTACGAAGGCCCGGCCCTCCAGCGTCGCCCAGCGCCGCCCGTCCACCTGGCACACGGCGACCCGTGCCCCCTCGGGGCCGGCGGCCAGCACGTTCGCCACCTTCCTGCTCGACTTGTTCGCGATGACCCGAGCAAGGCGTGCCTCCGGGTCGTATGTCACTCCGACAGGGACGACGTGCGGGCTGCCGTCCGCGCGCGGGGTGGTGAGCGTGCACAGGTGCCGTTCCCGCCAGAAGCTGAGGTACGACGGGTCGGGATCGCCCGGGTCCACCGGATATGCGGCCATGGTCCCGGAACTTAGTCCCTCGATCCTCCCCGCCATTGCCTTGAGTGGAATAGACTCAACTTTGTGCACGTTGACCGTGTCATTCCGTGCACGAAGGTCGTAGGAGGAGGAGTACCGGAACGTGGACGCCGAGCTGACCAACAGGAGCCGGGACGCGATCAACGCGGCCAGCAACCGTGCCGTGACCGGGGGGCACGCCGATCTGACCCCGGCGCATCTGCTGCTCTCGCTGCTTGAGGGGCGAGGCCGACAAGCGAACGAGAACATCACCGACCTGCTGGCCGCCGTCGACGCCGACCAGGCCGCCGTACGGGCCGGGGCCGAGCGGGTGCTCGGTTCGCTGCCCAGCGTGACCGGGTCGACCGTCGCGCCCCCGCAGCCCAGCCGCGAGCTGCTCGCGGTGATCGCGGACGCCGGTGAGCGCGCGAAGGAGCTCGGCGACGACTACCTCTCGACCGAGCATCTGCTGATCGGGATCGCCGCGAAGGGCGGCGCGGCCGGGGACGTACTCTCCCAGCAGGGGGCCGGCGCGAAGAAGCTGCTGGACGCGTTCCAGAAGAGCAGGGGAGGGCGCCGGGTGACCACACCCGACCCCGAGGGGCAGTACAAGGCGCTGGAGAAGTTCGGTACGGACTTCACGGCCGCCGCGCGCGAGGGCAAGCTCGATCCCGTCATCGGGCGGGACCAGGAGATCCGGCGGGTCGTCCAGGTGCTGTCCCGCCGCACGAAGAACAACCCGGTTCTCATCGGCGAGCCCGGCGTCGGCAAGACCGCCGTCGTCGAGGGGCTGGCGCAGCGGATCATCAAGGGGGACGTGCCGGAGTCCCTGAAGAACAAGCGGCTGGTCGCGCTGGACCTGGGCGCGATGGTCGCGGGCGCGAAGTACCGGGGCGAGTTCGAGGAGCGGCTGAAGACCGTCCTCGCCGAGATCAAGGACTCCGACGGCCAGATCATCACCTTCATCGACGAGCTGCACACCGTCGTGGGCGCGGGCGCCGGGGGCGACTCCGCGATGGACGCCGGCAACATGCTGAAGCCGATGCTGGCCCGCGGCGAACTCCGCATGGTCGGCGCGACGACCCTCGACGAGTACCGCGAACGCATCGAGAAGGACCCGGCGTTGGAGCGCCGCTTCCAGCAGGTGCTGGTCGCGGAGCCGAGCGTCGAGGACACGATCGCGATCCTGCGCGGCCTGAAGGGACGCTACGAGGCGCACCACAAGGTCGTCATCGCGGACAGCGCGCTGGTGGCCGCCGCCACCCTCTCCGACCGCTACATCACCTCCCGTTTCCTCCCCGACAAGGCGATCGACCTCGTCGACGAGGCGGCGTCCCGCCTCCGTATGGAGATCGACTCGTCCCCCGTCGAGATCGACGAACTCCAGCGCTCCGTGGACCGGTTGAAGATGGAGGAGCTGGCGCTCGACAAGGAGACCGACGCGGCTTCCATCGAACGCCTGGAGAAGCTGCGCCGTGACCTCGCCGACCGCGAGGAGGAGCTGCGCGGCCTCAACGCCCGCTGGGAGAAGGAGAAGCAGTCCCTCAACCGGGTCGGCGAGCTGAAGGAGAAGCTCGACGAACTGCGCGGCCAGGCCGAACGCGCCCAGCGCGACGGCGACTTCGACACCGCGTCCAAGCTGCTCTACGGCGAGATCCCTTCCCTGGAGCGGGACTTGGAGGAAGCCTCCGAGGCCGAGGAGGAGGCATCCAAGGACACGATGGTGAAGGAGGAGGTCGGCCCCGACGACATCGCGGACGTCGTCGGCTCCTGGACCGGCATCCCCGCAGGCCGCCTCCTGGAGGGCGAGACCCAGAAACTCCTGCGCATGGAGGAGGAGTTGGGCCGCCGCCTCATCGGCCAGCGAGAGGCCGTAGGGGCGGTCTCCGACGCCGTACGACGCACCCGCGCGGGCATCGCGGACCCGGACCGCCCCACCGGCTCGTTCCTCTTCCTGGGCCCGACGGGCGTGGGGAAGACCGAACTGGCCAAGGCGCTCGCGGACTTCCTCTTCGACGACGAACGGGCCATGGTCCGCATCGACATGTCGGAGTACGGCGAGAAGCACAGCGTGGCCCGCCTGGTCGGCGCCCCGCCCGGATACGTCGGCTACGAGGAGGGCGGCCAGCTCACGGAGGCGGTGCGCAGGCGCCCGTACTCGGTGATCCTGCTCGACGAGGTCGAGAAGGCGCACCCCGAGGTCTTCGACGTCCTGCTCCAGGTACTGGACGACGGCCGCCTGACCGACGGCCAGGGCCGCACGGTCGACTTCCGCAACACGATCCTGATCCTCACGTCCAACCTGGGCAGCAACTTCCTGATCGACCCGGTCACCGGCGAGGACGAGAAGAAGGACCAGGTCCTCCAGGTGGTGAAGGCGTCCTTCAAGCCGGAGTTCCTGAACCGGCTGGACGACCTGGTGGTCTTCTCCGCCCTGAACCGGGAGGAGCTCGGCCGCATCGCCGCGCTCCAGATCGGCCGCCTGGCCAAGCGCCTCGCGGAACGCCGCCTCACCCTGGAGATCAGCGACGAGGCCCTGGCCTGGCTCGCGGACAACGGCAACGACCCGGCCTACGGCGCGCGCCCGCTGCGCCGCCTCGTCCAGACGGCGATCGGCGACCGGCTCGCCAAGGAGATCCTGGCGGGCGAGGTCAAGGACGGGGACACCGTGCGGGTGGACGCGTTCGGCGAGGGTCTGATCGTGGGGCCGGCGACCGGCAAGACGCTGTAGGTGACACCGTGGGGCCCTGGGCCGACCGGTTCGACCGGATCGCCGACCGGATCAGGTCAGCCCAGGGCGGACAGTCCCGGCAGGGGTTGCCACCCCCCTCCCCGGATGGGGGAGGATGGCGGAATCCGTACGAAGGGAAATACACGGTGAGCATCGACCCGTCCTCGATTCCGAACTTCGGGGGCCAGCCCGAGCCGAACCCCCAAGGACCGGCGGGCCCCGTCGTCCCGGATCAGGACCTCGTGAAGCAGCTCCTCGAACAGATGGAGCTGAAGTATGTCGTCGACGACGAGGGTGACCTCGCGGCGCCGTGGGAGCAGTTCCGTACGTACTTCATGTTCCGCGGTGAGGACGACCAGCTGGTCTTCTCGGTGCGGACGTTCTACGACCGCCCGCACGACATCGACGTCAAGCCGCAGCTGCTGGAGTCGATCGACGACTGGAACCGCCGCACCCTGTGGCCCAAGGTCTACACCCACACCCATGACGACGGCACCGTCCGTCTGATCGGTGAGGCGCAGATGCTGATCGGCACCGGCGTCGACCTGAACCACTTCGTGTCCTCGACGGTCAGCTGGGTGCGCGCGGCGATCGAGTTCGACCGCTGGCTCGTAGAGCAGCTCGGCCTCACCGAGGAGGTCGACGAGGCCGTCGAGAAGCCCGAGGACGACGAGGAGTAGTTCTCCTCGGTCCCGCATGACGTGCGTGAACGCACCGCTGCCCGTCCACAGCCTGTGGACGGGCAGCGGTCTTTTCCGTCCGTCTCTCAGCCCGCCAGCTTCTTCAGCCGCCCCGCCGCTTCCTCCAGCACACTCACCCGCTTGCAGAACGCGAACCGTACGAAGGGCGCGCCCTCCTCGTGGTGGTCGTAGAAGACCGCGTTCGGGATGGCGACGACACCGGCTAGTTCCGGCAACGCTCGGCAGAAGGCGAAGCCGTCACCGTTCCTGGAGAGCTCGGGGCCGAGGGGGCGGATGTCGGTCGTGACGAAGTACGTGCCCGCCGGGCGGAAGACCTCGAAGCCCGCCTCCGTCAGGCCCGTCGCCACGTACGTCAGGAACTGCTTCGCCGAGCGGACCGCCGACACCAGTCCGGGGGTGCCGGTGACCCACCCCACGCCGTGTTCGCGCGCCTATGTGTGTGCGGTGCGGGTCAGGTGTGACAAGGGTGCTGTGCCCGACCCCCCGAGTCCCGTCAGCTTTCGTAGTGGTAGCGGCACTGTGCGATCAGGACGCCGTCCTCGGTGGCCTTGTAGATCAGCCGGTGCTCGTCGTTGATGCGGCGCGACCAGTAGCCCTGGAATCCGTGCTTGAGCGGTTCCGGTTTGCCGATGCCCTCGTTGCCGTTCCGGGTGATGTCGGCGATGAGCGCGTTGATGCGCTTAAGGATCTTCCGGTCCTGAAGCTGCCACCATAGGTAGTCCTCCCAGGCGCGGGAGGAGAAGGTGATCTTCAACTCGCGGCCCTTAACCGTCGGTTGCCAGCTCGCGCACGGTGCCGCCGCCGTTTTCCAGCTCGTCGATGGACGCGAGCAGGCGCCGGGCGTTGGCCGGACTGCGCAGCAGGTACGCCGTCTCCTTCAGGGACTCGTAGTCCTCAAGGGAGACGATGACGACCGGCTCATGGCCGGCCCGGGTGATGACGACCTCTTCGCGGTCGTCGGTGACGGAGTTGAGCACCTCGGCGTACCGCGCGCGCGACTCGGAATACGTCATGGTCTTCACGGTCGAACCTCCTTCGGCGTACAGAAAATTGTACGTCGGTCCCTGCGGTGCAGGCAAGCGCCGGAACGGCGGACGACGGTCAGCCCGCGAATGCCTTGCGGAGCCGCCCCACCGCTTCCTCCAGCACACCCACCCGCTTGCAGAACGCGAACCGTACGAAGGGCGCGCCCTCCTCGCGGTGGTCGTAGAAGACCGCGTTCGGGATGGCGACGACACCGGCTAGTTCCGGCAACGCTCGGCAGAAGGCGAAGCCGTCACCGTTCCTGGAGAGCTCGGGGCCGAGGGGGCGGATGTCGGTCGTGACGAAGTACGTGCCCGCCGGGCGGAAGACCTCGAAGCCCGCCTCCGTCAGGCCCGTCGCCAGGACGTCCCGCTTGGCCAGCATGTCCGCGCGGAAGGCGTCGAAGTACGAGTCGGGGAGCGCGAGGGCCTCCGCCACCGCGTACTGGAACGGGCCCGACGCCACGTACGTCAGGAACTGCTTCGCCGAGCGCACGGCGGTGACCAGCGGGGCCGCGGCGGTGACCCAGCCGACCTTCCACCCCGTGAACGAGAACGTCTTGCCCGCCGACCCGATCGACACCGTCCGCTCCCGCATCCCCGGGAACGTCACCAGCGGAACGTGCTCGGCCTCGTCGAACACCAGGTGCTCGTACACCTCGTCCGTGATCACCAACAGATCGCGTTCCACGGCGAGTTCGGCGATGGCGGCGAGTTCCTCGCGGGTCAGGACGGTGCCGGTCGGGTTGTGCGGGGTGTTGATCAGGAGGAGGCGGGTGCGGTCGGTGACGGCGGCGCGCAGCTCGTCCAGGTCCAGGTGGAAGTGTCGATGTGCGACTCCGTCGCGGGGACCCCCGGAGGGGCGCAGGGTGACCGGTACGCGGGTGCCGCCCGCCATCGCGATGCAGGCCGCGTAGGAGTCGTAGTACGGCTCGAAGGCGATGACCTCGTCGCCCGGTTCCACCAGGGCCAGCAGCGCCGCGGCGATCGCCTCCGTAGCGCCCGCCGTGACCAGGACCTCGGTGCCGGGGTCGTAGGAGAGGCCGTAGCGGCGCTGCTGGTGGGCGGCGATCGCGGTGCGGAGTTCGGGGACGCCGGGGCCCGGCGGGTACTGGTTGCCGCGTCCGTCGCGCAGCGCGCGGACCGCCGCCTCGCGGATCTCCTCGGGGCCGTCCGTGTCGGGGAAACCCTGGCCGAGGTTGATCGACCCGGTCTTCAGGGCCAGGGCGGACATCTCGGCGAAGATCGTCGTCCCGAACTCGGCGAGCCGGCGGTTGAGGAGGGGGCGTGCGGTGGAGGTCATGCCCGTCATCCTGCGCCCAAGCTCTGGAGTTCCTCAACTCTGCTTTGGCAGGTGAGACGGCCGGGCATCCCTGTGTCACGCACCACACGAGGCGCCCACGGGGGGCCGCTTCGGGGGAACTGGAAGGAGGGTGACGTCATGTTCTTCGGCATCATCCTGGCGGTCGTCGCAGTGGCGTTCGTAGGCGCGGTGGTCCGCGCCGGGCGCAAGGACAAGCTCAGCAAGGGATCGGGCCGTCGGGCCGGGTTCCACGGCGGCAGCGCCGCCGGTACGAGCAGCAGCTGGTGGGCGGGGGACGGGGGTTCGTCGTCCTCGGGCGGCCACTCCGGAGGGCACCACGGGGGCCACCACTCCTGCGGTGGCGGCGGGCACTCGTCCTGCGGGGGCGGCTCGTCGTGCGGCGGGGGGTCGTCCTGCGGGGGTGGGGGCGGCTGCGGCGGCGGCAACTGAGCCGGACACGGTGAACGGCCGGCCTGGACGCGGTGACCCGGTGAGCCGGACGCGCTGACAGCTGACACGGGGCAGCTGGGCAGCGCCGACGGGGATGGCACGGGGGGTCGGGGCGCCCGTCGGGAGACCGCTCCCGGCGGGCGCTCCGGCGCGCGCCTGACACGCCTGGGCGTACGCCTTGGTTGAACAGTTGAGCTGTGCAGCCCCCTGAGGGATGGAAACCCCACGAAGTTGGGTAAAAACGCTGTGGTGGCGCCACCGCTCATGATTCCCTCTAACACACCAACGCAGCCCCAACGCAGCCCCTCGGGCGCCTGCGGACACCTTCTCCTGACTGGGCCGACCGGGCCGATGTCCCGGTGTCGGCCGGGGTGTGCCGGACCCCACACCTCCCCTTTCTTTGCGTGCCAGCGGAGCCGATCCATGCTCACGACCCTGAAGACCTCCTACACCGATACGCGCGCGGCCGACCTCGCCTGGACCCTGGGGCGCGAGCCGCTTCCCGCCCTGGCCACGCTCGATCTCGAACTGGCCGGTGCGAAGCTCCAGTTGAGACTGCTCGGCGCGTCCCACCAGGTACTCCTGGACGAGGAGCGGGGCAATTGTTCGGAGACGGTCGCGTGCATCCCGGGCTCCAGCACACCGCTGCCGCTCGGGGTGGCCAAGCGGGTCGGCGACTGGGAGTACGAGTTCGCGGCCCGGGTCGAGGTGCTGTCCCCGGGGCAGTTCGCGGGCCGCGCCCAGGAACTCCTGGCCCTCGTCGCCGACCACCCCAACGGCCTGGCCGGGGTCTTCCCCGGCAGCCCGTACGCCTTCACCGCGATGCTCGCCCAGCGGCACGAGGGGCAGGTGCACTGGCGCACCTGGCACGCGTATCCGCAGGACGGGCAGCTGGTGGCGACGCGGACCCGGGTGGGGGTGCGGGTGCCGGCGGGGCACGCGGTGCCGTCGCCCGTATAGCCCGCATGGGCCGTATGGCCCGTATGAGCCCGTAGGCGGCCGGATGGGCCTGTGCGGGTCGGGACGGTGCCGGACGAGCCTGTGCGGCCGACACCGTCCCGGCTCGGTGTGTCGACACCAACTCCGGTCGCTGTAAACACATTCCACACGTGTGGGTGACGAAGCGTGCCCATCATGTGACGTAACGTCGCAGCGTGATCGAACCGCACGCGCCGGCCCGGCCGGGTACCCAGCCACCGTGGGCAGGCCCCGCGCGGCTGCCCGTACGCCCGGGCACGGGCCGGTTCCTGGTGCTCGCGGGTGTCTTCGTCTGCGCGGCCTGCGGACTCGTGTACGAACTCGAACTCGTCGCCCTCGCCTCGTACTTGATCGGCGACTCGGTCACCCAGGCGTCCGTCGTCCTCTCCGTGATGGTGTTCGCGATGGGCATCGGCTCGCTCGGCGCGAAACGGCTGCGCTGGCACGCGGCGGCCGGGTTCGGCGCGGTCGAGGCGGCCCTCGCGCTGATCGGCGGGTGCAGCGCGATGGCGTTGTACGCGGTCTTCGCCTGGACCGGGAACTGGGGCGGCCTGTGGGCCCAGGGCCCGCGCTGTCTCCTGGTCGCCTTCTCGCTCGCCATCGGGCTGCTGATCGGCGCGGAGGTCCCGCTGCTGATGGAGCTGATCCAGCGGATCCGCCGCCAGGACGCGGGCGGCGCGGTGGCGGACCTGTTCGCGGCGGACTACGTGGGCGCGCTGGTGGGCGGTCTGGCGTTCCCCTTCCTCCTCCTGCCCTTCCTGGGCCAGCTGACCGGCACGCTGCTCACCGGCACGGTCAACGTGGTCGCCGGCGGCTCCCTGGTCCTGGGCCTGTTCCGCCGCGACCTCTCCCGCCGGGGGCGCTGGCTCCTGGTCATCACCAACCTCACCGTCCTCGGCCTGCTCGCCTCCGCCGCCGTACTCGTCGACGACTTCGAACGGGCCGCACGGCACGCGGTCTACGGCAAGGACGTCCGGGTCGCGCTCCAGACCGACATCCAGGAGGTCGTCCTCACCGGCGGCGACCACGGCCGCCCCCTGGACCTCTTCCTCGACGGCCGCCTCAGGGTCAGCGGACGCGACGAGAACCGCTACCACGAGGCGCTCGTCGCCCCCGCGATGAACGGCCCCCACGCGCGCGTGCTCGTCCTCGGCGGCGGGGACGGCCTCGCGGCGCGGGAAGTGCTGCGCCACCGGGGCGTGCGCCGCGTCGACATCGTCGAACTCGACGCGGGCGTCGTCCGGTTGGCCCGCCACGACCCCGGCCTGTCCGCCCTCAACGGCCACGTCTACGACGACCCGCGCGTCCACGTCACCACGGGCGACCCCTTCGACCGGCTGCGCGCGGTGCGCCCGGGGTCGTACGACGTGGTGATCGCGGACCTCCCGGACCCCGGCATCACCGCCAGCACGAAGCTGTACTCCCAGGAGTTCTACGGCCTCGCGCGCCGCGCCCTCACGGAGCGGGGGCGGCTGGTCGTGCACGCCGGTCCCGTCTCCTCCCGGCGCCATGTCTTCTGGACGGTGGTCTCGACGGTTCGCGCGGCCGGGCTCCACCCCGTCCCGTACCGGGTGGGGGGCCGTGCCTCGGGGTTCGCGGCGGGCCCGGACCGTACGACGGGCACGTCCCGGGCGCCGCGCGACTGGGGGTTCGTGCTGGCGGCGCGGGGGGCGGTGCCCGCGGAGCCGGGGCTGGCGAGCGAGGAACGGTCGGCGGAGCGGACCCGGGTGCCGGGGCTGGCGGCTTCCACGTTGGTGCATCCGCGGTACTGAGGTCCTGTGTGCGGGAGGTCCTGTGCGCGGGCGGGACGCCTGCTCTTCGGCGCGGGCCGGCATCATCCGGCGCCCGCATCAACACGCCGGGACTTCCGGGCAACGGCAGGTGTACCCCCGGTCAACCTAGGTAGGCTCGGCAAGCATGGAGCATGAGGTGCACGTTCCGGTTCCCGCCGAGCGACTGCGGGGCGCACTCGCGGACCCCGCCCGGGTCGCCCGCGCCGTCCCCGGCTTCCAGCAGGACGCCGGTACCGAACCCGTCGCCGGACGCCTGAAGGTCCGCGTCGGCAGCCACTCCATCACCTACCGGGGTTCCGTGCGCGTCTGTGCGCAGGACGACGGTACGTACGCCGTGGAGGGCGACGCCACCGAGGCCCGCGGCACCGGTTCCGTGAAACTCGCGCTCACGTTGCGCGTCCGTGAATCCGACGGCGGCTGCACCCTCGTCCTCGACGGTACGGCGACGGCGGACGGCCGGATCACCGAACTGGCGCCGGACGCGGTGCGGACGGCGACGACCAGGCTGCTGGACCGGTTCGCGGAGAACCTGGGGGCGGAAGCGGAAGCGGATGGGGAGCTGGAGGAACCGGGGGCGGCCGAACTCACCGATCCCACCGCGATGTTCGAGACACTCGCGACCGAGATCCCGGCTCCGCCCACGGGCTCGTCGGCCGACGAGCCCGATGAAATCGACAGCGACGACGTCGATGACATCGACGAACCCGTGGCCGGCATCGGCGGCCTGGACGAACCCGAACCGCACGTCTCCGAGACCTTCGCCGACACCCCCGTACCCCCCGCCGAGGCCGCGCACGCGCGCCGCACGATGATCGGCCGCAGCGCGGAGGAGGTCGACCACGCACCCCCGCGCGGCCGTTACGCCCCCGTCCCCGCCCCGCAGACCGTGTCGGCGAACGCCACCCTCCGCTGGGCGGCCCCGGCCGCTGCGGTGATCGTGGCCTCGGCGATCGTGGTCAACAGGGTGTTGCGCAAACGCCGTTGACGCTTCGCCGAACGCCCTCTTGATCGGACCGCTGATCCGACCAGTAGGGTCGTGCCGTGAGTAACGAAGAGATCACGCTGACCGCGGGCGACGCGGAAGTGACGGTGCAGCCGGGCAACGGCGGCCGTATCGGAGGGCTCCGCGTCGGCGGCACCGAACTCCTGCGCCAGGGCGAGCGGTTCGGGTGCTTCCCGATGGTCCCCTGGTGCGGCCGGATCCGCGACGGCCGCTTCCTCGACGGCGGCACCGTCCGCCAGATGCCGCTCAACTCCCCGCCGCACGCCATCCACGGCACCGTCCGCGACGGCGCCTGGCGCACCGCCCGCAGGTCGGCCGACGAGGCGGTCATCACGTACGACCTGGTCGAGCCCTGGCCCCACCCGGGCCGCGTCACCCAGGTCGTCGCGCTGACCGGGGACGCCCTGACGCTCACGATGGCGGTGGAGGCGTACGACGACTCGTTCCCGGCGCAGATCGGCTGGCACCCGTGGTTCCACCGCAACCTCGGCGGCGAGGACGTGACCGTCGACTTCAGCCCCGCCTGGCAGGAGGAGCGCGGCGACGACCACCTGCCCACCGGCAAGCGCGTCGACCGTGGGCCGGGCCCCTGGGACGACTGTTTCGGTATGCCGGGCGGCGTCGACGTCACGCTGACCTGGCCGGGCCAGCTGGAGCTGAAGGTGACGAGCCCGGAGGAGTGGGTCGTCGTCTACGACGAGCAGGAGGCCGCCGTGTGCGTGGAACCGCAGACCGGCCCGCCGAACGGCCTGAACACCCTGCCCCGGCTGGTCACCCCGATCGAGCCGCTGGAAGCCACGATGACCTGGGCGTGGACCCGCCTCTAAGCTGGGCGGCATGACGGACGTACGCGGCGTGGTGCTGCAGCAGATCAAGGACAAGGCCGTGGTGCACGGCAAGGTGACCCTGTCGTCGGGGCTGGAGGCGGACTACTACATCGACCTCCGCCGCGTCACCCTCGACGGCGAGGCCGCCCCGCTCGTCGGGCAGGTGCTGCTGGACCTGACCGCGGACCTGGACTTCGACGCGGTCGGCGGGCTGACCATGGGCGCCGACCCGGTCGCCACGTCGATGCTGCACGCCGCCGCCGCGCGTGGGCGGAGGCTGGACGCCTTCGTCGTGCGCAAGGCCGCGAAGGCGCACGGTATGCAGCGCCAGGTGGAGGGCCCCGAGATCAAGGGCCGCCGGGTCCTGGTCGTCGAGGACACCTCCACCACCGGCGACTCCCCGCTCACCGCGGTCGAGGCCGTGCGCGCGGCCGGTGCCGAGGTCGTCGGCGTCGCGACGATCGTGGACCGGGCGACCGGCGCCGCCGAGAAGATCGAGGCGGGTGCGGGAGTGCCGTATCTCTTCGCCTACTCCAAGGACGAACTGGGCCTGGACTGACCGCCCACTCTTAGCATCCGGCCCCGTCTGGAAAGATGGGCGCGACGATGACGTCGCACCCAAGGTCTAGGTCAGGGCCGTAGCACGCAGATCGCGAAGATCGCCAACCCGCACATACCAAGGAGCGGACAGATGCCCATCGCAACCCCCGAGGTCTACAACGAGATGCTCGACCGGGCGAAGGCAGGCAAGTTCGCCTACCCGGCCATCAATGTGACCTCGACCCAGACCCTGCACGCTGCGCTGCGCGGCTTCGCGGAGGCCGAGAGCGACGGCATCGTCCAGATCTCCACGGGTGGCGCCGAGTTCCTGGGCGGCCAGTACGCCAAGGAGATGGTCACGGGTTCCGTGGCCCTGGCCGAGTTCGCGCACATCGTCGCCGAGAAGTACCCGGTCACGGTCGCGCTGCACACCGACCACTGCCCCAAGGACAAGCTCGACGGCTACGTCCGTCCGCTGATCGCCGTCTCCGAGGAGCGCGTGAAGGCCGGCGGCAACCCGCTGTTCCAGTCGCACATGTGGGACGGCTCGGCGGAGACCCTCGCCGACAACCTCGCCATCGCGCAGGAGCTGCTGGCCCGCGCCGCCGCCGCGAAGATCATCCTTGAGGTGGAGATCACCCCGACCGGCGGCGAGGAGGACGGTGTCTCGCACGAGATCAACGACTCCCTCTACACCACGGTCGAGGACGCGATCCGTACGGTCGAGGCGCTCGGCCTCGGCGAGAAGGGCCGTTACCTGCTGGCCGCGTCCTTCGGCAACGTGCACGGCGTGTACAAGCCGGGCAACGTCGTGCTCCGCCCCGACCTGCTCAAGGAGCTGAACGAGGGCGTGGCCGCGAAGTACGGTCAGCCGGCCGGCAGCAAGCCGTTCAACTTCGTCTTCCACGGCGGCTCCGGCTCCAGCGCGGAGGAGATCGCCACCGCGCTGGAGAACGGCGTCGTGAAGATGAACCTCGACACCGACACCCAGTACGCGTTCACGCGCCCGATCGCGGACCACATGTTCCGCAACTACGACGGTGTCCTGAAGGTCGACGGCGAGGTCGGCTCGAAGAAGACCTACGACCCGCGCACCTGGGGCAAGCTCGCCGAGGCGTCGATGGCGGCCCGCGTCACCGAGGCGTGCGCGAACCTGCGCTCCACGGGCACGAAGATCAAGTAACCAATACGGTGTGCTGCGAGCCCGGTGCCACGGCACCGGGCTCGTTGTATACCTGGGTCATGTCCTCCGACGTCCGGCTCGCCTCGCCCCAGGGCAAGTGGATCCTGCTGACCACGGTGCTCGGCTCCAGCATGGCCATGGTGGACTCCACCGTCGTCAACGTCGCCCTGCCCCGCATCGGCCGCGATCTCGACGCCGACCTGGCCGCCCTTCAGTGGACGGTCAACGCGTACATGCTGACGCTGGCGGGCCTGATCCTCCTCGGCGGTTCGCTCGGCGACCGCTACGGCCGCCGCAAGATCTTCGTCCTGGGTGTGGTGTGGTTCGCGGTGGCGTCGCTGCTGTGCGGACTCGCCCCGAACGTGGGTGTCCTGGTCGCCGCCCGAGCGCTCCAGGGGATCGGCGGCGCGCTCCTGACTCCCGGCTCCCTCGCCCTGATCCAGGCCTCCTTCCACCCCGGGGACCGGGCCAAGGCGGTCGGCCTGTGGTCCGGCTTCGGCGGCATCGGCGCGGCGATCGGCCCGTTCCTGGGCGGCTGGCTGGTGGACGGCCCCGGCTGGCGCTGGGTGTTCCTGATCAATGTCCCCATGGCCCTGATCTGCGCCCCCATCGCCGTCCGCCACGTTCCCGAGTCCGCGGACGGCCGCAAGCACGGCCGCTTCGACGTCCTCGGCGCGGCACTGGGCGCCGTGTCGCTCGCGCTCGTGACGTACGCCCTGATCGAGGCGCGCAACGGCTCGCTGGTGGTCGTACTGACCGCCCTGGCCGGTGTGGCGGCAGGCATCGCCTTCGTTCACGTCGAGAAGCGCAGCGCCGACCCGATGATGCCGCCGGGTATCTTCGCCTCGCGCCAGTTCACGGCGGTCAACCTCGTCACCCTCTGCGTCTACGCGGCCTTCGGCGGCTTCTTCTTCCTCACCGCGCTCCAACTCCAGGTAGTGGCGGGCTACTCGGCGCTCCAGGCCGGCACGGCACTGCTCCCGACGACCGCCCTGATGCTCCTGTTCTCGGCCCGCTCGGGCGAACTGGCCCAGCGCATCGGCCCCCGCATCCCGCTCACGGTCGGCCCGCTGCTCTGCGCGACGGCGATGCTGCTGATGCTGCGGGTCGGCCCGGACGCCTCCTACCTCGTCGACGTGGTACCGGCCCTCCTGGTGATGGGCACCGGGATGGTCACCCTCGTCGCACCGCTCACGGCCACGGTCCTCGCCTCCGTCGACACCGCCCGCGCGGGCCTGGCCAGCGGCATCAACAACGCGGCGGCCCGCGCGGCCGGCCTCATCGCGGTAGCCGCCCTGCCCCTGCTGGCGGGCATGGGCCCGGACGCGTACCGCTCGGCCTCCGCCTTCGACCATGCCTTCGACCGGGCGATGCTGTGGTGCGCGGGGGTGCTGGTGGTGGGGTCGGTCCTGGCCTACGCGACCGTCCGCCGCCCGGCCCCGGACTGCCGCCGCCCGGAGTGCCTCACGCACGGCTGGGTGACGGCTCCGCCGCTGGAGCCGCGGGCGGGGAAGGGGCGTCTGGACGCCGGGTAGGTGTGAGCGGCTCCAGGCCTCATCCCCTTCGGCGCTCCCCACCTGCGCGCCTGGGCGACCTTGCGGGAGTCGGCGCTGTACAGGTACGCCGACCATCGCCCGTCGGGAAAGCGGGCTTGACCTTGACGCAGGGTCAACCCTCCATCCTTCCGGCAGGAGCTTCCTCGCACTCGCCTGGAACAGCTCCGCGAAGGAGGCGGATGACCATGACGGCCCAGACAATCGCCGGTCCGGCGATGCGTGTGCGGGGTCTGGAGAAGTCGTACGGGAAGCTCGAAGTGCTGCGCGGTGTGGACTTCGACGTGGCGCCGGGCAGCATCTTCGCCCTGCTCGGCTCCAACGGGGCGGGCAAGACCACGACGGTGAGGATCCTCGCCACGCTCCTGCAGGCCGACGCGGGGACGGCGACCGTCCATGGCTTCGACGTCGCCGCCCAACCGGCGGACGTGCGGGAATCCATCAGTCTCACCGGGCAGTTCGCGGCCGTCGACGAGATCCTCAGCGGTCGGGAGAACCTCGCCCTCGTCGCCAGACTGCGCCACCTCAAGGACCCCGGCGCGATAGCGGACGACCTGCTGAGGCGTTTCTCGCTGAGCGAGGCGGGCGCGCGGAGGGTGTCCACGTATTCGGGTGGGATGCGCCGCCGGCTGGACATCGCGATGAGCCTCGTCGGGAACTCGCCGGTGATCTTCCTGGATGAGCCGACGGCCGGACTCGACCCCGAGGCGCGCATCGAAGTATGGGACGCGGTCAAGGAGTTGGCAGGCCAGGGAACGACGGTGCTGCTCACCACGCAGTACCTGGAGGAGGCCGAGCAACTGGCCGACCGGATCGCGATCCTCCGCCGGGGGCGGATCATCGTGAACGGCACCCTCGCCGAGCTCAAGCGGCTCTTTCCGCCGGCCAAGGTCGAGTACGTCGAGAAGCAGCCGACTCTGGAGGAGATCTTCCTCGCGGTCATCGGCGGCGACGACACGAGCGATGCCGGCGGCGCGACCACGGGAGGACAACGATGACCGCGTACTTCTTCAGCGACACCGCCGCGCTCACCGGGCGGACCCTGCGCCATGTCACCCGCAGCTTGGACACCATCATCACGACCGCCATCACGCCGGTCGCCATGATGCTGATGTTCGTCTACGTGTTCGGCGGCGCCATTGACACCGGGTCGGTCTCGTACGTGAAGTACATGCTGCCCGGCATCCTGCTCATGACCATCGCGTCGGGCGTCTCCTACACCGCGTACCGGCTGTTCACCGATGTGAAGAGCGGGATCTTCGAGCGGTTCCAGTCCATGCCGATCGCACGGTCGGGTGTGCTGTGGGCCCACGTCGTCACTTCTCTGGTCGCCAACCTGATCGCGCTCGTGCTCGTCGTGGGCGTCGCCGTGCTCATGGGCTTCCGGACGGGGGCGGGAGTGTCGTCATGGCTCGCGATCACCGGCATCCTGTTCCTGTTCACCCTGGCGCTCACCTGGCTCGCCGTGATCCCCGGGCTCTCCGCGTCGTCGGTCGAGGGAGCGGGCGCGTTCGCCTACCCGCTCATCTTCCTGCCGTTCGTCAGCTCGGCGTTCGTGCCCACGAAGACGATGCCCGGCCCGGTGCGCTGGTTCGCCGAGCACCAGCCGGTGACGTCGATCGTCGACACGATCCGTGCTCTGTTCACAGGGCAGCCGGTCGGCGACGACATCTGGATCGCGCTCGCGTGGTGTGGGGGCATCCTCGTCGTGGCGTACGTCTTCGCGATGGCCGCCTATCGCCGGAAGATCGCCTGAGGCAGGCTGAGACCCATGCTCACCATCAGCCAGCTGGCGGCGTACGCCGGGGTGACGGTACGGGCGGTACGCCACTACCACCATGTCGGGCTGCTGCCGGAGCCCGAGCGCGACCGGTCCGGGTACCGGACCTACGATGCCGCCGCGGTCGTGCGACTGATCCGGATCCGCACCCTGGCCGATGCCGGCGTACCGCTGGCCAGGGTGCAGGAACTCCTCGACGCCGGCCCGGAGGAGTTCGCCGGGGGTGTCCAGGAGATCGACAAGGATCTGCGCGCCGAGATCGGGCGTCTGCGGGACACCCGCAGACGGCTCGCCCGGCTCGCTGCAGGGGAGCACCTGGCGCTGCCGCAGAGCGTCGTGGGCTACCTCGACCGGCTGCGCGGTCTCGGCGTCGGGGAGCGGTACATCGAGCTGGAGCGGGATGCCTGGATCATGATCGCCGCGCAGGTGCCGGACCTGATCGACTCCGTGATCGCCAAGAAGCACGAGGAGCTGGACGACCCCGACATGGTGAAGTTCTACGGCTTCCTCACCGGGGAGCTCGACTGGTCGGCCGACGATCCACGAACCGTCGAGATCGCCGACATCCTGGAGCGCCTGATGATTCGCGCCGTGGAGGCCGGCGAGGTGGGTGACGACGGCTTCGACGATCAGTTCGTCGCCCTGATGGACTCGACCATGCTTGAGTCCGCTCCGGGCGCCGAACTGGTGCTGGCGATTCTGAAGGAGCGCGGCTGGAGCGGCTGGACCCGCATCGAGCGAGTCCCCGCCGACCGACTCGACACGCAGCTGCCGCCAACGGGAGGCGACGCTCTCACCTAGGCGGGGGCCGCCGCAGGACAGTTCACCGCGACCACACGCGCGGCCAAGCTCGCCGACTGGCATGCCGGCAGGGCATGTTGAACATGGCTTGCGCGTCACAGCCGGCCGGTGACGACACCCTTCCGGGAGGCGGTCCACTCCGAGGCGGTGAAGCGCAGGGCGGCTCGGCCGGGGTCCTTGGAGTCGCGAACGGCTCTTCCTCCGGCCGGGAGTTGGGCTATCTCGACGCAGTCGTGCTCCGCGCCGCCGGCAGAGGCCTTCCGCCATATCGCCTCGGTGAGGTCGTACGCGTACAGCTCAGCCTTGAGGTGACTCACTTCCGGTGGCCCTCTTCCAGCTCGGCGATTCTCGCGAGCGAGTCCTCCACCGGAAGGGCCGTTGCACGGATGCGTTCAAAGGCTTTGGCGAAGGGGGTCGCATCGTCGCCCTCAACGTACGTCGCGCCGCCGAGGTTCTCCAAGAGGACTACGGAAGGCATGGGCGCTGGAAAGCCGGTGAGGGTGAAGCAGTTCCCGATGACCGCAAGGAGGCACTCCCGTGCAGCCCGCGTCGATCCCTACGCTCATCCCGCACCCCACCCCCGGCTACTACCTCCGCCCCCGCCCCCAGGGTTTCGCCGCCCACATCAACGCCTCACCCCAAAACCTGCGCGCCGTAAGGGCGTTGACCCGCGACGAACTCCTCGGCCACGGCATCGCGGTGAACGTGCATGATCCGGACCACGGCGTGCTGCCGACGCGGCGGGCGATCGCACTCGACAGCGCGGAGGCGGCATGGACACCGAACCTCTTGCCCTCTTGCCGTCGTCACTCACGACGATCCAGGAGCCACCTCTTGTCGAAGCGAGTCGACGTGCGGACGGGATGCCAGGCAATCCCCGCCCCTGGGGGAGACTGGAACCCATGACGATTCACGAGAACCTCCTCGGGGGACCGCCCCCGACCCACCTCCCCGAAGACCCCGGGCCGCGCGACCTCCTCGCGAGCGGTGCGACGCCCGCCGATGTCGCCGCGAAGTACCCGACCTCCTCGCTGGCCTGGGCGCTGCTGGCCGACGACGCGTTCGAGCGCGGCAGTGTCGTGGAGTCGTACGCCTATGCCCGTACGGGCTACCACCGCGGGCTGGACTCGCTGCGCCGGAGCGGCTGGAAGGGGCACGGCCCCGTCCCCTGGGAGCACGAGCCGAACCGTGGGTTCCTGCGCGCCCTGCACGCCCTCGCCCGTGCGGCGCAGGCGATCGGGGAGCAGGAGGAGTACGCGCGGTGCAGCCAGTTCCTGAAGGACTCCTCGCCCACGGCGGCCCAGACGCTCGGCTAGTCCGGGGACGTTGATGCAGGTCCGCCTGGTGTGACCAGGCGGACCTTGCGGACTCGGGGGACGATTGGGGAGGATGCCCGTTGGGGACCGGGGCCACCGTGTCGACAACGGCAGGGGCGGACCGCTACCCGGAGTACGCATCAGGAGACAGCGATGTCCCAACCGGCTCAGGAACCTCAGGAGCCCGAGGCCCCGCATCTCGACTTTCAGGGGACGACCCCCTACGAGGACTACGTCCAGGCCGACGTCCTCACCCACCTCCAGCACACCCGCTCCGACGACCCCGGCGAGATGGTCTTCCTGGTCACCACCCAGGTCATGGAGCTGTGGTTCACCGTCATCGTCCACGAGTGGGAGACCGCCGCGCGGGCCCTGCGCGAGGACCGGGTGCCGGTCGCGATCGACGCGCTGAAGCGTTCCGTACGGGAACTCGACGCGCTCAACGCCTCCTGGCGGCCCCTCGGCCAGCTCACCCCGGCCCAGTTCAACTCCTACCGCGCCGCCCTCGGCGAGGGCTCCGGCTTCCAGTCCGCGATGTACCGCCGCATGGAGTTCCTCCTCGGCGAGAAGTCCGCGTCCATGCTCGTCCCGCACCGCGGAGCGCCGCGCGTGCACGCCGAGCTGGAGAAGGCCCTGCACGAACCGAGCCTCTACGACGAGGTGTTGGGGCTTCTCGACCGGCGCGGGCACGCGGTCCCCGAGGCCGTACTGACGCGTGACGTGACGCTGCGGTACGAGCCGTCGGACGCGGTCGAGCAGGTGTGGACCGCCCTCTACTCCGGTGCCGCCGACGACGAACTCGCCCGGCTCGGCGAGGCGTTGACCGATGTCGCCGAACTCGTCTGGCGATGGCGCAACGACCATCTCGTCGCCACCCGGCGCGCGATGGGCGCGAAGACCGGGACCGGCGGCTCCGCGGGCGTGGCCTGGCTGGAGAAGCGCGCGCAGAAGAACGTGTTCCCCGAGCTGTGGACGGCGCGATCCCATGTCTGAACTCGCTCTGAAGGCCGAGAAGTTGGACGCCGGTGACGAACTGGCCGGTGTGCGCGCGCAGTTCGTCCTCGATGACGTTGTCTACCTCGACGGGAACTCGCTCGGCGCGCTGCCGGTCGGTGTTCCCGGGCGGGTCGAGGACGTCGTCCGGCGTCAGTGGGGCGAGCTGCGTATCCGCTCCTGGGACGAGAGCGGCTGGTGGACCGCGCCCGAGCGGATCGGCGACCGGATCGCTCCGCTGGTCGGGGCGGCGGCCGGGCAGATCGTGGTCGGCGACTCCACAAGTGTCAATGTCTTCAAGGCACTTGTGGCGGCGGTGCGGATGACGGCCGGCTCGGGGCGGGACGAGATCGTCGTCGACGCCACGACCTTTCCCACGGACGGGTACATCGCCGAGTCGGCGGCCCGGATGACCGGGTGCACGCTGCGGCCGGTGGCCCCGGCCGAGGTGCCGGGCGCGCTCGGCGACCGTACGGCGGCGGTGCTCCTCAACCACGTCGACTACCGCACCGGGCGGCTGCACGACCTGCCCGCGCTCACGGCCGCGGTGCACGCGGCGGGTGCGGTGGTCGTCTGGGACCTGTGCCACAGCGCGGGCGCCCTGCCGGTCGGGCTGGACGAGCACGGGGTCGACCTGGCGGTCGGCTGCACCTACAAGTACCTGAACGGCGGCCCGGGTTCACCCGCGTACCTCTATGTGCGCCGGGAGTTGCAGGACCGCTTCGACTCGCCGCTCCCCGGCTGGAACTCGCACGCCGAGCCCTTCGGTATGCGCTCCGCGTACGAACCGGCCGCCGGAGCCCTGCGCGGTCGTGTGGGTACGCCGGACATCCTGTCCATGCTCGCCCTCGAAGCGGCCCTTGAGGTGTGGGACGGCGACGGCGACGGTGTCTCGATCGAGGCGGTGCGGGCCAAGTCCCTTGCCCTGACGGACTTCTTCCTGGAGTGCGTGGCGTCGTACGTGCCCGACGGGCGGGTGGAGTCGGTGACTCCGGTGGCCCACGCGGAGCGCGGCAGCCAGGTCGCGCTGCGGTGTGCGGACGCCGGGGACGTGATGAAACGGCTGATCGAGCGGGGCGTGGTCGGCGACTTCCGGCATCCGGACGTGCTGCGGTTCGGATTCACGCCGTTGTACGTCGGGTTCGGGGACGTGGAGCGGGCGGCCCGGACGCTGGGAGACGTGGTCCGCTAGAAGCTGTACCTCGATCTAACCGCCGTAGGGAATGCGAGCGGTTAGATCGCCGGAGAGGCCGATGACGTACACCCCTGCCACGGCGGCGGCCTGCGCGGCGCGCGCGGCGCGCTCCGCGGCGGGGGTGTCCGGGGCGGTCCCGGTGGTCAGCAACTCGTAGTAGAGGGGCGCCGATACGGCCCGTACGACCTGAGAGGGATCGGTACCGGTGGGCAACTCCCCACGCGCCACGGCCTGTTCGACACAGGGCGTCCACTCGGCGACCCGTACCTCGTAGAAGTGGCGCAGGGCCTCTGCCGTACGGGCGTCGCAGGTCGCGGCGGCGATGACGGCGCGGAACAGGGCACCCTGTCGGGGATCGGCGAGGGTGCCCTGCACGAGCAGGGCGTTGGCGCGCAGGTCGCCGAGCAGGGAACCCGTCTCCTCGCGCGGCAGCGACTGTTCGGCCATGTCGACGAGGAGGTCCGCGACCAGCGCGGTCACCGAACCCCAGCGCCGGTACACCGTGGTCTTGCCGACCTCCGCCCGCCGGGCGACGTCCGAGAGGTCGAGCCGGTCGACGCCCTGCTCGGCCAGCACGTCACCCGCGGCCCGCAGCACCGCCGTACGCACACGTGCCGTGCGGCCACCGGGGCGCAGGGTGCCGGGCTCGGGGTCGGGTTCGGGGTCGGGTTCGGCAGACATGATGGGCTCCTGGGGGTGCTGACGAGGTGCCGTGACGGGCACGGCGTCAGCGTAACGAAACAGCAGAACCGTTTAACCCTCACCGAGCGTGACATCCGCGTGTCCGCGCACGTCACCGGCCTGATAGCGTCCCGCCAACGGCCGCAACCTTCCCCAGGTCCGCCACATCCGAACCGTCCAAATCCTCCCCCAGTGCCGAAAGCCTGGGAGGTACCCCCATCGTCGCTGAGAGGTTGGAGCATGCCGGACGCCGCAGCCGCACGTGCCGCCGCAGAAGAGGAGTCGGCCTTCTCGCATCCCGCCGTCGACCCCGACAGCACCGCCGCGTACGGCGAGCACCCCGACCAGGTGATCGACTTCTACGCCCCGCGCGGCGAACGTATGCCGGGCGAGGCTCCACCCCTGGTCGTAGTACTGCACGGGGGCGCGTGGCGCGCCCCGTACGACCGCCGCCACATCACCCCGTTCGCGGACTTCCTGGCGCGACGGGGGTTCGCGGTGGCCAACGTCGAGTACCGGCGGGGCGCGGCCCTGCCCGCGCAGGGCGGGACGAGTCCGGTCGCGGGACGCTGGCCGGACACCTTCGACGACGTCGCGGCGGCGCTGGACGCGCTCCCCGCGCTCGTACGGGAGGCACTGCCGCAGTCCGATCCGCGCCGCACGGTGATCACCGGGCACTCCGCGGGCGGCCACCTCGCCCTCTGGGCCGCGGCCCGGCACGTCCTCCCGAAGGACGCCCCCTGGCGCACCGACGCCCCCGCCGCGCTGCGCGGCGTCGTCGCCCTCGCCCCGATCGCCGACTTCACGGTCGCCGAGAAGCTCGCGGTGTGCGGCGGAGCGGCCGGTCAACTCCTGGGCGGAGAAGCCAAGTTCGCCGAGCGCCTGCCGTACGCGGACCCGTCGCTCCTCCTCCCCACCGGCATCGCGACCACCCTGGTCCAGGGCCGCGCCGACATCGACGTCCCCCAGGCGGTCGCCGAGTCCTACGCGGACGCGGCGGCGAAGTCGGGCGAGGTCGTCGGCCTCACGCTGCTGGAGGACGTCGGCCACTTCCCGCTGATCGACCCGGCGGCGGACGCGTGCGCGGTGGTGGCGGAGGAGATCGCCCAGCTGGCGTGGTGAGCGACCGGGGGCGTGGTGGGTGACCGGGCGGGTGGCTGCCGGTTGTCGGTCGGCCGTCCCGGTCATACCCGTAGTACCTGAGAGCTACGGCGCGGGTGAGCTCTCTGGCGTGACGCGGACGACGACCTCGGATCCGTAGTTTTCCTTCCGGATGATCCAGCCCGACAACTGGGCGGACCGGGAGGGGAGACCGGGATGGGTGCGGGGGCGGGGCTCGACACAGGGCTCGATACGGGGGCGGCCGAGGCGGCAACTGCCGGGCTGAGTAAGGAAGTCGACGAGGTGTCCGGGCCGCGGGCGGGTAGGCGTCGCCGTGCTGGCGGATGGCGTCGCGCCCTTCTCGCCGCGTTCGTCACCGGGGCCGTCGTGATCCCCCTCTCGGCCGCGGCGCAGCCGGAGATCCCCGCGCCCGCGCCCGCCGCTCTCGCCCCGCTCGCACCGGCCACGCTGGACGAGGCGTACGCGGCGAACCGGGCCAACGCCGGTGAGGCGTCCCGGATGGCCGCCGCCGACGGCGACGACCGTCGTGCCGCGGTGGACCACGCGATGGCCGGCCCGGACCGGACCTTCCTCGCCTTCGACGGCCGGGGCGAGGGCCAAGCGACCGAAGTCTTCGGCGACTTGGCGCACGCCGACCGCGTGGCCGTCCTGGTCCCGGGCTCCGACACCACGCTCGACACGTACGACCGCTTCCGCGCGACCGCGCTCGACCTGCACCGCCAACTGACCCGCGAAGCCCCCAACTCCCGTACGGCGGTGGTGTCCTGGCTCGGCTACCGGACCCCGCGCACGGTGAGCACTACGGTCCTGACGGCGGGCAGAGCGGACCAAGCGGCCCCGCACCTGCGGGAGTTCATACGGCAACTGCACGCCGTCACCGGCCGCGCGGCGCACATCACGCTGGTGTGCCACTCCTACGGCACGGTGGTCTGCGGCCGAGCCGCCCCCGGCCTGGCCGTGTCCGACATCGCCCTGATCGGCAGCCCCGGTACGGGAGTCGACTCCGCCGCCGACCTGCGCACCCCGGCCCGAATCTGGGCGGGTCGCGGTGCCGACGACTGGGTCGGAGGTGTGCCGCACGTCAGCGCGGACCTGTTCGGCACGACCGTCGGTTTCGGCACCGACCCGGTGTCCCCGGCGTTCGGCGCCCATGTCTTCGCGGCCGGCGACGTCGGCCACAGCGACTACTTCACCCCGGGCACGGCCTCCCTGGCCAACCTCGCCCGGATCGTCCTGGGCGAGACCTCGGAGGTGACCCATGCGTGAGCGGACTCTGGGCAGTACGACGGGCGGGACCGGGATACGGCGGGGTCTGCACGGCATACGGCACGCTGCCGCCCGCGTCGACACCACGACCCCGCCCGACCGGGACCGCGCTGTGGACGCCCTGCGCGCCCTCGCGATCCTCGGTGTCGTCCTGGGCCACTGGCTGGTGACGGCCCTGGTCGCGGACGGCGGCACCTTGCACACGGCGAGCCCGTTGCAGCACATGCCGTGGCTGGCGCCCATCTCCTGGGTGTTCCAGACGCTGGCGGTGTTCTTCCTGGTGGGCGGCCATGTGGCGACCCGGGGTTACGCCTCCGCCCGGGCCCGGGGCACCACGTACGGGCAATGGCTGACCGCCCGGCTGGCCCGGCTGTTCAGGCCGGCTGCCGCGCTCCTCGCCCTGTGGACGGTGACGGCGATCGCGTTGCTCGTGTCCGGCGCGGACTTCGAGACGGTGCGCACCCTGGTCAAGCTGGCGCTGTCGCCGATGTGGTTCCTGCTCGTGTTCGCGGGCCTGACGGCGGCCACGCCCCTGGTGACCCGGCTGAACCCGCTGTGGCCGCTGGCCGTCGTACTGCATGTGGACCTGATCCGTTTCGGACTCGGCGGCCCGTCCTGGCTCGGCTGGGTGAATGTGGCGGCCGGCTGGCTCGTGCCCTACACCCTGGGCGCGGCCTGGACCCGGGGCGAGTTGGACCGCGCGAGGGCGGGCTGGGTCCTGCTGGCGGGCGGTACGGCGGCGACCGCGGTGCTCGTCCTCCGGGCGGGCTACCCGGCGTCGATGGTCGGCGTCCCCGGCACCACGATCTCCAACCTGGACCCGCCGACCCTGGCCGCCGTCACCTTCGGCCTGGCCCAGTGCGGCCTCGCCCTGCTCCTCCGCGACCGGCTACGCCGCACGATGCGCCGTCCGCTCGCCTGGTCGGCGGTGGCCCTGGTCAACCTCTCCGCGATGACGGTCTTCCTCTGGCACCAGACCGCCCTGATGGCCACCACGGCCTCGCTCCTCCCCGCGGGCCACCTTCCCGGCCTGCACACCCGCCCCGACGACCTGACCTGGGTCGCGGCCCGAGTCGCCTGGCTCCCGGTGTTCGCCCTGGCCCTGACGACCTGCTGGACGGCGTTCCGTACGTACGAGCAGGACGTGCGCCCGAACCCGGTCGGCACCGGTTTCCGTACCCGCCTCCGAGCGAAGTCCCCTCACCGTGCCTAGGGTTGACCGGATGACCGCAGTCGCCGACGGTGCCGAGACCCCGCCCACCGTGCCCACGCTGTTCCCCGGACACCGCCGACTGCGTCACGTCACGTACGCCCTCGTCTCCCTCACCGCTCTGGGTCTCTCCCTGTCCGGCACGGACGAGATGATGCGCGAGTACGAACTGGGCGTACCCCTGGGCTTGTTGGCGGGCTTCGGGCAGGGCGTCGCCCTGGTCCTCGCCCTGCGTCGCCCGTTCCCTGCCTGGACGCTGTCCCTGACCACCGCGGCCGTCACGGCACTGGCCGCGCGTTCCGCCCTGGACCCCCGTCCCGCCCTGCACCACGGCCCGTACCCCGGCCCCGACTGGCCCTGGACCACCACCGAAGTCACCGTCCAGGCCGTCGTACTCCTGCTGCTGGCGCTGCGCGTACCCGCCCGCAGAGCCCTCGCCGCGCTGGCCGCGACCGGGCTGACGACGTTCGTCATCCAGGGGGTGCTCGGCGCCCAGAGCTACTCCTCGACGGGCACGGTCGCGATGGCCGTCTGCGCCGTGGCCGTCCTCGTCGGCACCGCCCTGCGCGGTCGCAGCGAGGCCCGTACCCAGCTCGTCGAGCAGGTGACGATCACGGAGGAGGAGCGGCACCACCGCACCCTCCTGGAGGAGCGCAGCCGTATCGCCCGCGAACTGCACGACGTGGTCGCGCACCACATGTCGGTGATCTCCATCCAGGCCCAAGTGGCGCCCCACCTGGTCGAGAACCCGTCGGACGAGCTCAGGGAGAACCTCGACGGCATCCGGCAGAACGCCCTCCAAGCCCTCGCCGAACTGCGCCGGGTCCTGGGCGTGCTCCGCGCGGAGAACCCGGACTACCCGGAGGACCCGTACGCCATCGCCGCCCCCGGCACCGGAGCCGCCCCCCACTCCCCGCAGCCGACATTGGACCGGCTCGACGCCCTGATGGCGAACACCAGGGCCGCCGGCCTCGACGTACACAGCGACATCAGGGGCGAGGCGCGCCCGCTGGCGCCCGGCGTGGAACTGTCGGCGTACCGGATCATCCAGGAGGCGCTCAGCAACGCGCTGCGTCACGCGCCCGGTTCCACGGTCGCCGTCGAGGTCACCCATCTTCCCGAGGGGTTGCAGCTGACGGTCACCAACTCCCGCCCGCGGCAAGCCGTCCAGCCCTCCCCGGGCGCCGGTCACGGCCTGCTCGGCATGCGGGAACGCGCGTCGATGCTCGGCGGACACCTGACCGCGACGAGAACACTCCACGGCGGCTTCGCGATCGTCGCGTTCCTGCCCCGGGACGGCGTCGCACTCCCCGACGAACCCGTCGACCCCGACCAACTCCCCGTCCCCGAGATCATCTTCCCGACAGGAGACGAGAACCCATGACGAGCGGCACCATCCGCGTACTGATCGCCGACGACCAGCAGATGGTCCGGCAGGGCTTCACCGTGCTGCTCAACGCCCAGCCCGGCATAGAGGTGGTCGGCCAGGCGGTCGACGGCCTGGACGCGGTGACCAAGGTCGCCGAACTCACCCCGGACGTCGTCCTCATGGACATCCGCATGCCCGAACTCGGCGGCATCGAGGCGACCCGTCTCATCACCGTCGCGACCCCGCAGATCAAGGTGCTGGTGCTCACCACCTTCGACCTCGACGAGTACGTGTACGAGGCACTGCGCGCCGGTGCCTCCGGCTTCCTCCTGAAGGACGCGTCCGCCGACCAACTGGCCGAGGCGGTACGGGTGGTGGCGGCCGGTGACGCGCTGCTCGCGCCCGGTGTCACCCGCCGGCTGATCGCCGAGTTCTCCCGGCTGAACGGCACCCCGCGCACCCCGCTGAAGTCACGCGTCGGCGACCTCACCGAGCGCGAGACGGAGGTCCTCGCACTCATCGCGCAGGGCCTGTCGAACGCGGAGATCGCCGAGCACCTCGTCGTCGCCGAACAGACCGTGAAGACCCATGTCGGCCGCATCCTGGTGAAGTTGGGGCTGCGGGACCGTACACAGGCGGCGGTGTTCGCCTACGAGTCGGGGCTGGTCCGGCCGGGCGGTGGCCGCTGAAGCCACGGCGTCGACGGCGACCACGGCAGCCACCCAAGCCGCTGAAGCCGGCCCGTCAGGCATACCCGTAGTACTTGAGACGGACGGCCCAGGACCCTTCTCACAGGTGACGACGGCTACCCGCCCCGCCGCCTACCGTTTTGAACGTGACCGAGACGACCCAGCAGTTGCCGCCAGGCGCCGCCCCCAAGCCGCGCAGCCCGGAGTTCAGGCTGGCCGCGGACGCCCTGCGCGGGCTGCGGCACGACCTGCTCCACGACGCCTTCGCCTACCACCCGCTGCCCCGCTCCACCGCCGACGGCCCGCTCACCCGGCGCCTCAAGGGGCGGCAGCGGGAGTACGCGACCTGGAGCCCGCACGCCCTGATCATCGCGGCCGGCCTGCTCGCGATGTTCATCGCCTCGGACAACGCGATCCGCGGCGCGAGCACCAACACGATCCTTGCGCTGCTCGCCCTGCTGCCGGTGCTGCTGACCATGGTGCGGCCGGTCGGCGCGTTCTGGCTGTCCATGGTCGCCACCCCGGTCGCCACAATACTGGCGAACGAGTGGGACGACTCGTGGCCGTGGCTGGCCGGCAGTTTTGCCTGTCATCTGTTCGTGCTGACGATCGTGGCCCTACGCACCCGGCCGCGCACCGCCGCCTGGATGTGGGCACTGACGGCGGTCTACGGCTTCATCGCCGGCAACATCTCCGACGGCCGCGATTTCCGCTCCGACACGGCGGAGGTGCTGTTCAGCTCCGCGCTGGTCCTGCTCGGCGTCGCGGTCTGGCAGATACGCCGGGAGGCCCGGCAGGAGGTGACCGCGCAGCTGACGGTCACGGCCCACGAGCGGTCCCGGCGCACGCTGCTGGAGGAGCGCACGACGATCGCCCGCGAGCTGCACGACGTGGTCGCCCACCACATGTCGGTGGTCGCCATCCAGGCGGAGGCCGCGCCCTACCGCGTGGAGAACCCGCCGCCGGAGCTGGAGCGCGCGTTCGTCACGATCCGGGAGAACGCGGTGGCGGCCCTGACCGAGCTGCGCCGGGTCCTGGGCGTGGTCCGCGCGGAGGACTACGAGGCACCCGACGCCCCGCAGCCCACCCTCGCCGACATGGACGCGTTGCTCGCCAACGTGCGCGACGCCGGCCTGAGCGTCGACAAGGGCGTGACGGGGGCGGTGCGTGAACTCCCGCAGGGCGTCGAGCTGTCGGCGTACCGGATAGTGCAGGAGGCGTTGAGCAACACCCTGCGGCACGCGCCCGGTGCGAGTGCCCGGGTCGAGATCGGTTACGTGCTGGGCGGGCTGGGCCTGCGGATAGTCAACGGCCCGATGCCCGAGCCGAGCCTGGTGAAGCCCTCACCGGGTGCGGGGCACGGCATCACGGGGATGCGGGAGCGGGTGTCCATGCTGAACGGCGAGATGACGGCGGCCCCGGCGGACGACGGCGGCTACGAGGTGACCGTGTTCCTGCCGGTACCGAGTGCGAGCGAACCGGTGCCGGGTGCGAGGGAAGGGGAAGGGGACGCATGACGATCCGCGTACTGATCGCGGACGACCAGATGATGGTGCGCGAGGGCTTCTCCGTCCTGTTGGGCGCGATGCCGGACATCGAGGTCGTCGGCGAGGCGGTGAACGGGCGCGACGCGGTCGAGCGGGTGCGTGAACTGGCCCCGGACGTCGTGCTGATGGACATCCGGATGCCGGAGATGAACGGCATCGAGGCGACCAGGGAGATCGTCGCGGCGGACGGTGCGGCGAAGGTGCTCGTGCTCACCACGTTCGACCTCGACGAGTACGTCTACCAGGCGCTGCGGGCGGGAGCCTCCGGGTTCCTCCTCAAGGACGCCTCGGCACGTCAACTCGCCGACGGGGTACGGGTGGTGGCGGCCGGCGAGGCGCTGCTCGCGCCCTCCGTCACCAAGCGGCTGATCACGGAGTTCTCGAAGCTGTCCGAGACACCCCGTCTGATGTCGGCCGCGCAGCACGGGGCGTACGGGGATCTGACCGAGCGGGAGACGGAGGTGCTGGTCCTCATCGCGCAGGGGCTGTCGAACGGGGAGATCGCCGAGCGGCTGGTGGTCGCCGAGTCGACGATCAAGACCCATGTCAGCCGGGTCCTGGTGAAGCTGGGGCTGCGGGACCGTACACAGGCGGCGGTGTTCGCGTACGAGGCGAGGCTGGTGAGACCGGGTTAGGGACAGACTCCCGTCGGTCCGGGCGGGGGGCGGGTGCACCCTCCTGCGATGTTCACCACAAGTCCACAGGGCGGTGGACGACACTCAAGACACCCCTGGTCAGAAGGTCGCCCAAGGGTTAGCGTCCGTTCATGGCAGCTGCTGACGACCTCGCCTTCGACCCCTGGGACCCGGCGTTCGTGTCCGACCCGTACCCCGCCTACGCCGAACTGCGCGACCGGGGCCGGGTCACCTACTACGAGCCGACGGACCAGTGGCTGGTCCCCCGCCACGCGGACGTCTCGGCACTCCTCCGCGACCGCCGCCTCGGCCGCACCTACCAACACCGCTTCACCCACGAGGACTTCGGCCGTACGGCACCCCCGCCCGAGCACGAGCCCTTCCACACCCTCAACGACCACGGCATGCTCGACCTGGAGCCCCCGGACCACACCCGCATCCGGCGCCTGGTCTCGAAGGCGTTCACCCCGCGCACGGTCGAGCAGCTGAGGCCGTACGTCAGCCGGTTGGCGGGCGAACTGGTGGACGCCCTGGTGGCGAAGGGCGGCGGCGACCTCCTCACGGACGTGGCGGAGCCGCTCCCCGTCGCGGTGATCGCCGAGATGCTGGGCATCCCGGAGTCGGACCGCGCCCCGCTGCGCCCCTGGTCGGCGGACATCTGCGGAATGTACGAACTGAGCCCGTCCGAGGACACGGCGGCGAAGGCGGTCCGGGCGTCGAACGAGTTCTCGTCGTATCTACGCGAGTTGATCGCGGCCCGCCGCAAGAACCCGGGCGACGACCTCATCTCCGGCATGATCGCGGCCCACGACGAGGACGACGACCGCCTCACCGAGCAGGAGCTGATCTCCACCGCCGTCCTCCTGCTGAACGCGGGCCACGAGGCGACGGTGAACTCCACGGTGAACGGCTGGTGGGCGCTGTTCCGCAACCCGGACCAGCTGGCGACCCTCCGCGCGGACCACTCCCTGATCCCGTCCGCGGTCGAGGAGTTGATGCGCTACGACACCCCGCTCCAGCTCTTCGAGCGGTGGGTGCTGGACGAGATCGAGATCGACGGTACGACGATTCCGCGCGGCGCGGAGCTCGCGATGCTGTTCGGCGCGGCCAACCACGACCCGGCGGTCTTCACCGACCCCGACCGGCTGGACCTCACCCGCGCGGACAACCCGCACATCAGCTTCAGCGCGGGCATCCACTACTGCATCGGCGCACCCCTGGCCCGCATCGAACTCGCCGCCTCCATGGGGGCGTTGCTGGAGAAGGCCCCGACCCTGCGACTGGCGGCGGAGCCGGAACGCAAGCCGAACTTCGTGATCCGGGGACTGGAGGGGCTGAGCGTCGAGGTGGGGTGACAGCCCCTCGTGCAGCCCGAGTCGACCCCCGTACAGCCCGAGTCGTACCTACGTCGCCGCCCCGCCCCGGGGTCCCCGGACCTGCCGGCCGCCCGTCCGGGTGGGGCCGGTGGCGGGCGTTTCCCGCAATCGCTCGACGTGCTGCCGCTGGACGTCGCGGGAGAAGGTCAGGTAGTCGATGACCACTTCCAGCTGCTCGGGGGTGTAACGGCCGAACACCTTCCGCCCGGCGTCGTCGAGGAACGGCCCGATCAGCCCGAAGGCGCGCTGAGCCGCCTCCGGGGTGACCCGGATCAGGGTCTTGCGCCGGTCGTCGGGGTGCGGCGTGCGGGTGAGATAGGTGAGTTTCTCCAGCCGGTCGAGCATCGTGGTGACGCTCCCGGTGGTCAGGCCCAGCTGCCGGCTCAGCTCACGCGGGGTGATCTCCGCGACCGCGAAAAGGATCTCCAGGCAGCGCAGATCGGTCTCGTTGACCCCCATGAGCCGGGCCAGCTCGCGGTCGAAGTCGTCGACGGCGCTCTGGTAGGCCTGCACGGCCGCGCCCAGCCGCGCTTCGACCGACCCCGACCCCGAGCCCGACCCCGGCCCCGACCCCGACCCCGACCCCGAGCCGGTGTCCGAGCCCGCCTCCGGCTCCGTTCCGCTTGACATTCGAGATATCTCCCTGCATCGTAACTATCGGTTATTAACTTGAAAGCCAAGATGTATGAAAGTCAAGCAGAACTGACCGACCCGAGGAGTCCACGCCATGTCGTCCAGCACGACCAACACCATGAACGTAGCCGCTGACGGCGGCGACGGGCCGGTGCCCTATCCCAAGCGGTGGGCGGCGGCGTTCGTGATGATCCTCGCGGCGCTGCTGGACATGATCGACGGATCGATCGTGAACACCGCGCTGCCCTCCATGGGCAAGGGCCTCCGGGCCACCCCCGCCGACCTGCAGTGGACCGTGTCCGCGTACATGCTCGGCTTCGCCGCCACGCTGATCATCGCCGGGCACCTCGGCGACCGCTACGGCCGCAAGAAGCTGTTCCTGCTCGGCGTCACCGCGTTCGCGCTGACGAGTCTGGCCAGCGCGCTGGCGACCTCGGCCGGGGTGCTCGTCGCCTCGCGCGGCCTCCAGGGCGTGGCCGCGGCCGTGATCATGCCGCAGATCCTCGCCTCGTTCCGCACGATGTTCGACGGCGAGGAACGCGGCAAGGCGTTCGCCCTGTACGGCGCGATCGCCGGCATCTCCACCGCCGTGGGCGTGCTGCTCGGCGGCGTACTGACCGACTGGGACCTGTTCGGCTGGGGCTGGCGCACGATCTTCGTCATCAACCTCCCGCTGGCGGCCGTGGTCCTCGTCCTCGGCGCCCAGTGGATCCCCGCCTCCAAGGACCACGCCTTCACGGGCCGGATAGACCTGCCCGGCAACCTGGTCCTCGCCGCGGGCCTGGTCGCGATCGTGCTCCCGCTGGTCCAGGGCCGCTCCAACGGCTGGCCGCTGTGGGGCTGGCTCTGCCTGGCCGCGGGCGTGGCCGCGATCGCAGCACTGACGCTCTCGGAGAAGCGCCGAGGCATCGAACACCCCCTCCTCCCGACCGACTTGTTCAGGAAGCCCGCCTTCAGTGCCGGTCTGCTCGTCCAACTCCTCTTCTACGGCGGCATGTCCGGCTTCTTCCTGGTCTTCACCATCTGGCTCCAGTCCGGCCAGGGCTACACCCCCACACAGGCCGGCCTGTTGATGGTCGCCTTCAGCGCGGGCTCGATCCTGTCCGCCCCCGCCGTCGACCCGCTGGTCGCCAAGTTCGGCCGTACGGTACTGATCCTCGGCGCGCTGGTCATGGCGGGCGGCCTGTTCTGGGTCCGGCACGCGGCGCAGAATGCAGCCCAACTCCACACCGGGGCCTGGCCGTTGGTCCCGGGCCTGTTCCTGGCGGGCGTCGGTCTGATCCTCCTGATCATCCCGCTGGTCAACACGATCCTGAGCACCGTGCCGAGCGGCCTGGCGGGCGGCGCCTCCGGAATCCTCTCCACCGCCCAGCAGTTCGGCGGAGCGCTCGGCGTCGCCGTCATCGGCAACGCCTTCTTCTCCCACGCCGACAAGGGCCTCACCGACGCCATCACCCACGCGGGCCCCTGGGCGATCGGCGCCTACGTCCTGTGCGCGGCCCTGTGCTTCGCCCTGCCCCGCAGGGCAGTGGGCAACCAGGCCGAAGCCGCCGCCTGACCTTCCACCCCAACAGACCACTGCCATAGAGCAGTTGCGCCACACCCCACCCTCACGAAAGAGACCCCCATGTCCGAGAGGACCACCTCCGCCGAGATCCTCACCCCCACCGAGAAGCTCACCCTCCAGACCGCGGCCCACGGCGTCGTCTCCCTGATGGCGGCGGCCGACCCCGGCCTGATCTCCTCCACCCGTTCCGGTATGGCCGGCGGCAAGGCGCTGTCGTCAGCGACCGGTCTTGTCGGTCACGTCCTCGCCGAGAAGCTCAAGGGCCTTGATCTGGACGGTAGTTCCATCGCCGACCTGGCCGACCACACCTTCACCGCCCTGACCGCCTCGATGACCCTCCTCAAGACCGAGGCACCCGCCGAGGCCGAGAACTTCCACGCCACCATCACCACGATCATGGAAGCCGCCTCCCGCGCTCACAAGGGCGGCGCCGGGCCCGCCGAGACGGCCATGATCCGGAAGATCACCGCGGCTCTCGACGCCGCCTGATCACCGGCCCCGCCCGGCCCCGCTCCGCCCTGCCTTGCCCCGCCCCGCCTCGCCCCGCACGTCAGTCGCGGGTGGCGCCCTCGGGCCAGAGGACCTTCACGGGTACGTCGTGCTCCCGCGCGTAGGCGACGACGTCGGCGGTGCCGCCGTAGCCCCGGGCAGGGCGGCCGTCCCAGACGGCGAGGAGTACGTCGACCTGGTCCACGAGGAGTTCGCTGCCCGCCATGTGGGCAGCGGGGCCGGAGGCGTCGAGTCCTGTGCGGTGGATCTCGGTGGCTCGGCGGAGGAGGCCGTCGTAGGCGGGGTGGTACCAGGCGGGCAGGTCGGCGCGGTACCGCTCGGCGGGCAGGACGGCTTCGAGCTGTCCGGCGTGGTCGAGGACGGCCTCGGCGAACCAGGCGTCGGGGCCGTCGGCGAGACAACTGACGCCCACCAGGCCCGTGTTGCCGCTGCGCGTGTAGGACGCGACCGCCGCCTCGATGAGCGCGCGCACCTTCCGCTCGACCTCGCCGGACAGGCCGCGGTGTCCGGTGATCCCGATTCTCATGGGCGGCCGACTCCTGCGCTGTGAGGGGGAGTTCGGGTGCTCCGGTCGATCGCGATCTCCACCGTGTCGCGTACGCCGACCGCGCGCAACGCGTCGACGAAGACCTCCGCGAGCCAGGCCGCGGAGTCCGGGGTCCACTCGGGCAGATCGCACGTGAAGGTCGTACGGTCGTGGGCGCGGGCCAGGTGTTCGACATGTTCCACGTGTTCCGCGCGGAGCAGTCCGTGGCCGCGCTGTACGACCAGTTCGCGCACCCGCTCCGCCACGGTGTCGACCGGGCCCACGACGGAGACGACCGCCTGCGCCCGCGCGTCCGGTGCCGCCAGGGCGAACCAGGCGGCGTCGCCCACCAGGTCGAACCGGGTGTCCGGCGCGAGCCGTACCGGCACCCGCACCGTCAGCCCCGTGAAGTCCAACTCGCCCACACGGCCGAGGGATTCGACCATGACCCGGGTCAACGGCAGTATCGGCAGGTGCTGTTCGCGCAGGCCGGTCGCGGGATACACGGTGATCCAGGCGAGTTGCCGCACCCGGCCGTCCTGCGACCAGTCCCCGCCCGCGTCCGCATGCCCCCAGCGCTGCCCGCCGAGTTCGGCACCTGCGCTGAGACGGGTGGAACTCCAGCCGTAGGCGGCGGCCCGTTTGACCGCCAGGCTGAAGAGGTCTTCGTCCAGGTCGTGGTCCGCGCTGACCTGCCCGATCCAGGCGTGTTCGCGCAGCACGCCGTAGATCTCGGCGGTCATCGGGAGGTCGACGGCGTCTTCGTCGTCGTCCGCTTCCTCCAGCGGGCTTGTGCCCAACGCCGGTTCCTCTCGGCTCAGTCGAGTGCTGCCTGGCGCGCTCCACCGGAGTCCGGACGCCGAGTGACAGCACGACTCCACCCAACACCGTCGGCGGCAACTCGGCGTACAGGACACTCCAGTCGTCCGGCAGTGCCCGGGTCAGGTCGTGAGGTCGCGGCGCCGTAGACCCATCAGCCCTGCGGCGACCAGGGCGGCGGCGATCGCCGTGAGGGCGATCACCGGGCTCCACGCCATGTCTCCGCCCGGGAGCTTCGGGAGGTGGCCGAAGGGGGAGATGTCCAGGACTGCCTGGGGGAGGTCGAGCGCGGGGCCGATCCAGCCGAGGAGGAGGGCGAGGCCGGCCGCTGCCCAGGACAGGGGGGACAGGCGGGGGGAGAGGCCGTGGAGCAGGACCGCGAGGGCGCCCAGGGTCCAGATCGCCGGGAGTTGGACCAGGGTGGCGGCCAGGATGGGGCCCGGGTCGGCGCCGTAGCCGAGGGTCAGGCCGAGGCCGCTCAGGAGCATGATCAGTACCGCGCCGCCGAAGGCGATGACCAGGTGGCCCGCTGCCCAGCGCAGGCGGCCCACCGCGTTCGCGAGGATCGGTTCGGCGCGTTGGCCGGTCTCCTCGCTGTGCAGGCGGAGGACCGAGGAGACCGCGTACAGCGCGGCGAGCATGCCGAACATGCCGACCATCGTGGCCAGGAACGCGTTCTCGATGCCGGACCGGCCGCCCATCCGCTCGATGATCTCGCGGGTCTTGGCGTTGTCCCCGACGAGGTCCGCCGCGCCCTTCGTGATGCCGCCGAAGGCGACCCCGGCCGCGAGGAAGCCGAGACTCCAGCCCAGGACACTGCCCCGCTGGAGGCGCCAGGCCAGTGCGCCCGCCGTGCCGAGGCGGCCGTGGGCCGGGCCCGGGCGGGCCGGGAAGAAGCTCATTCCCACGTCTCGGCGGCCTGCCAACTCGTAGGCCACCAAGCCCTGGAGGAGGGGTGCGGCCACGAACAGGGCCAGCACCCACCACCGTTCGGACGCGAACGGGCGCAGGTTCTCCAGCCAGCCGATCGGGGAGATCCAAGTCGCCGGGGAGGAGCCGTCGTTGGCGGTCGAGTCCCCTACGGCGCGGAGGACGAAGGCCGCGCCCACCAGTCCGCCGGTCAGGCCCTTCGCCAGACGGCCGCTGTCCGTGAACTGCGCGACGATCGCCGCCAGCGTCGCGAACACCATGCCCACGCCGCCGATGCCCAGCCCGAGGGCCAGCGCTCCCGCCGATCCCTGGCCCGCCATACCGGCCGCGATCAGCAGCGCCAGCGCGGAGTTGGCGACGAACGCCGTCAACAGGGCCGCCGTCAGCGGGGCCCGGCGGCCGACCATCGCCGAGGAGACGAGTTCCTGGCGGCCGCTCTCCTCCTCGTCCCGCGTGTGCCGTACGACGACGATCAGGCTCATGATCCCGGCGAGGATCGCGGCGTAGCCGCCGATGCGCCACGCGGTGAGACCGCCGAGGGAGTCGCTGAACACGGGGCCGTAAGTCGCGCGCAGCGAGCTGTTGGTGAGCATCTGGCGGGCGATGTCGGCGCGTTCGGCCGGGGTGGAGTACACGGTCTTCAGGGAGCCGGGGAGGGAGAGCACCAGCAGGCCCGTCACCGACACCCAGGCCGGGATCACCACGCGGTCGCGGCGCAGGTTGAACCTCAACAGGGCGCCGGTGCCGGCCAGTTGGCGCGAGCTTACGGTTCCTTCTCCGGTGCCGGTACGTGCGGGGAGCGTCGCGGCCGTCATGCCGTCTCCTGGTAGTGGCGGAGGAACAACTCCTCCAGCGTCGGCGGCTTCGAGGTCAGCGAGCGCACGCCGGACTCGCTCAACGACCGCAGTACGGCGTTGAGGTGGTCGGCCTCGACCTGGAGGTGGACGCGATGACCCTGTACGTCCAGGTCATGGACCCCCGGCAGGGACGCCAACCCGTCGGGCGCGCCGGTGAGTTCGGCCGTCACGCTGGTGCGGGTGAGGTGGCGCAGGTCGGACAGCGAACCGCTCTCCACCGTGCGGCCCTTGCGGATGATGCTCACCCGGTCGCACAACTCCTCGACCTCGCTGAGGATGTGGGAGGAGAGCAGGATCGTACGGCCCCGGTCGCGTTCCTCCTCCACGCAGCGCTGGAAGACCTCCTCCATCAAGGGGTCGAGGCCGGAGGTCGGTTCGTCGAGGATCAGCAGGTCGACGTCGGAGGCGAACGCGGCGACGAGGGCCACCTTCTGGCGGTTTCCCTTGGAGTAGGTGCGGCCCTTTTTGGTGGGGTCCAGCTCGTAGCGGTCGATCAGGTCGGCGCGGCGCGTCCTGTCGAGGCCGCCGCGCAACTTGCCGTAGAGATCGATGACTTCGCCGCCGGAGAGGTTGCGCCACAGCGTGACGTCGCCGGGGACGTAGGCGACCCGGCGGTGGAGTTCGACGGCGTCGGTCCAGGGGTCGCGGCCCAGGAGTCGGGCCGCGCCGGAGTCCGCGTGGAGGAGGCCGAGCAGGACGCGGATCGTCGTGGACTTGCCGGAGCCGTTGGGGCCGAGGAAGCCGTGCACCTCGCCGGTTTCGACGTCCAGGTCGAGACCCGCGAGGGCTTGCGTCCTGCCGAACGCCTTGTGCAGTCCGGAGACGGCGATTGCCTTCGTCATGGAGCCGAACGTACGCTTCTTTCAGAAATTTGTGAAGTTAAGGAAGTGTGTGAAGCGCGGGTAGGGTGAGCCCATGACGGATACATCTGGTGCGGCGGACACATCTGGTGGGCGGGACGCGGAGTCCGTGTCGAAGTTCGTCGAGTCCTTCGCGGCGCAGCTTGTCGAGGCGGGGATGCAGCGGATGCCCGCGCGGATCTTCGCGGCGCTGCTGTCCTCCGACGAGGGGGCGATGACCTCCGTCGAGCTGGGGGAGCAGCTGCGGATCAGTCCGGCGGCGGTGTCCGGTGGGGTGCGGTATCTGGCGCAGCAGCACATGGTGTCTCGCGAGCGGGAACCCGGGTCGCGGCGCGAGCGGTATCGGGTGCAGGGCAACCAGTGGTACGAGGCGCTGACCAATCGCGAGGCCGTTCTCAAGCGGTGGGAGGCCGCGCTGAGCGAGGGGGTCGTCAGCCTCGGTGCGGAGACGCCGGCGGGGCGGCGTATGGCTGAGACCCTGGCCTTCTTCGAGTTCGTCGACGGGGAGATCGTGGCGATGATGGAGCGGTGGCGGGCGTACCGGGAAACACGGTTCGGTGGACCCACCTAAGGGGCGCGGGGCCGCAAATCGACACAGCCCCGCGCCCCTGAAAAAGAACCTCAGCGCTCCTTGGTTTCTTCGAGGACCGTTCGTCCGAGCAAGGCATAGCGCTCAGGGGCCCGGCGCTTCAGGTACTGGGCGTAGCCGATGCCCGTCGCCGCGACCAGGAGTACCAGCCACGGGGTCGCCTTCAGGACCGGGGAGCCGGACTCCGACCCCGCCGCGACGCTCATGTTGGACACCAGCAGTACGACGACCGCCAGCATCGCCACACCCCCGACCAGCGGAGCGGTGAACGTGCGGAACCAGTGCCGGCTCTCGGGGTGGTTCTTGCGGAAGTAGGCGAGCACCGCGAACGAGCAGACCGCCTGCACGACGAGGATCGCCATCGTGCCGAGGATGGCCAGCAGGACGTACAGCGCGTTGGCCGGGTCCTTGCTCGTGGCCCAGAAGCCGAGGATCAGCACCGCGCTCACCACCGTCTGGACGAGCCCCGCGATGTGCGGGGAACCATGCCGGGCGTGGGTGCGGCCGATGGTGTTCCTGAGTGAGGGGAGGACGCCCTCACGGCCCAGGGCGTACATGTAGCGGGACGCGCAGTTGTGGAAGGCCATGCCGCAGGCGAGCGAGCCGGTGATCATCAGCCACTGCATGACGTCGACCGCCCAGTGGCCGACGTAGTGCTCGGTGGGGTTGAAGAAGAGCGCGAGCGGGTTCGCGGAGGACGCGGCCTTCACGGCCTCGGACTCGCCGTTGCCGATGATGGCCATCCAGGAGACGAAGACGTAGAAGACGCCGACGCCCAGGACGGAGATCATCGTCGCCTTGGGGATGATCTTCTTGGGGTCGCGGGATTCCTCGCCGTACATCGCCGTCGACTCGAAGCCGACCCACGACCAGAAGGCGAAGAAGAGACCGAGACCGGCGGACGTCCCCTTGAACGCGTTGATCGGGTTCACCGGGCCGAAGGTGAAGCCGTGCGGGCCGCCGCCGTGCAGGGCGACCGAGATCGCCATCGCCGCGAGGACGGTCACCTCGGTGCCGAGCAGGACCACGAGGAGCTTCTCGGCGACCGAGACGCCGAACCAGGTGCCCATCGAGTTGACGGCGAGCATCACCAGCGCGAAGGCCCACCACGGGATGTCAAGTCCCGTCTGGTCCTTGAAGGTTCCGGTGGCGAAGGTGGAGAAGATGCCGATGAGGGCCGGCTCGAACACGGCGTACGCGAACGTGGCGAGGAGTCCGGAGGCCAGTCCGACGGTGCGGCCGAGGCCGTAGGAGATGAAGCCGTAGAAGGCGCCCGTGGACGTTATGTGCTTCGCCATCGAGGTGAAGCCGACGGAAAAGATTGCCAGGACGACCATTGCGACGAGGTAGCTCGCCGGGGCGCCTATGCCGTTGCCGGACGAGACCATGAAGGGCACGTTGCCGGTCATCGCGGTGATCGGGGCGGCGGTCGCGACGGCCATGAAGACCACGCCCAGCAGGCCGATGGCGTTGGGCTTGAGCCGGTGAACGGCGCCGTCCTCGCTTGCTTTCGCCGCCGGGGCGACTGACTCGTCCACTGCCATCGGGGTGGTTCCTCTCGTGCCGCTCGGGTGGTGCGCTGGACCGGAACTCTGTATGTCCAATGAGTCGGGAAAGGGTTGCGGGACGTTAAATGCTTGTCAACCAGACCTTTAGAAATCTGAGGAAATCTGGCCGCAACACGCCCCTCGTACGGTCGCCGACATGAGTACGTACACCTCCACGCTCGGCGGCCACAGCTACCGCTTCGGCTCCCTCGCGCGCCTGCTCGCCGCCGCGAGCCCGGAGCGCTCGGGCGACCGGCTTGCGGGGCTGGCCGCGGAGTCCGCGCGGGAGCGGGTCGCGGCGCGCTGGGCGCTGGCGGACGTACCGCTGACCGCGTTCCTCGCCGAACCGGTGATCCCGTACGACATCGACGACGTGACCCGGCTGATTCTCGACACGCACGACGCGGGCGCGTTCGCGGCGGTGGCCGGTATGACGGTGGGTGCGTTCCGGGAGTGGCTGCTGGCGGCGGACACGGCTGAACTGGCCGCCGTGGCAACCGGGTTGACGCCGGAGATGGTCGCGGCGGTGTCGAAGCTCATGGGCAACGCGGACCTCGTCGCGGTCGCGCGGAAGGTGCGCGTGGTGACCGCCTTCCGCTCCACGATCGGTCTCCCGGGGCGCTTGGCCACCCGCCTCCAGCCCAACCACCCGACCGACGACCCGGCGGGTGTCGCCGCGGCCCTGCTCGACGGGCTGCTCCTCGGTTCCGGCGACGCGGTGATCGGCATCAACCCGGCGACGGACAGCCCGAAGGCGGTACGGGACCTGCTGGAACTGTTGGACGGAGTGATCCAGCGCTACGCCATCCCCACCCAGTCCTGCGTGCTGTCCCACGTCACGACGAGCATGGACCTGATGGCGGCCGGCGCTCCAGTGGACCTGGTCTTCCAGTCCATCGCGGGCACGCAGGCGGCGAACGCGTCCTTCGGCGTGACGCTGGGGCTGCTGGACGAGGCGTACGAGGCGGCACGGGGGCTCGGCCGGGGGACGGTGGGCTCGAACGCCATGTACTTCGAGACGGGCCAGGGCAGCGCGCTGTCGGCGGACGCGCACCACGGCGTCGACCAGCAGACGGTGGAGGCACGGGCGTACGCGGTCGCCCGCCGCTACGACCCGCTCCTCGTGAACACGGTGGTGGGCTTCATCGGCCCGGAGTACCTGTACGACGGCCGCCAGATCCTCCGAGCGGCCCTGGAGGACCACTTCTGCGGAAAGGTGCTGGGCCTGCCCATGGGCCTGGACATCTGCTACACCAACCACGCCGACGCGGACGACGACGACATCGCCACGATGCTCACCATGCTCGGCGTGGCCGGCGCGTCCTTCGTGATCTGCACCCCGGGCGGCGACGACATCATGCTCAACTACCAATCCGCCTCGTACCACGACGCGTTGTACCTCCGTGAGGTCCTCGGGCTGCGCCCGGCACCGGAGTTCGAGACCTGGCTCGCTTCGATCGGCCTGCTGGGCGAGGGCGGCGAGATCAGGGACGTGTCCGGTACGGCCCACCCGTTGACGGCGATCGGAAGGGAATTGGCGGCATGACGATCAGTCAAGTGGAGTCGGTGGGCGGCGAGTTGTGGCCGACGCTGCGTCGCCACACGCAGGCGAGGATCGGCCTGGGCCGTGCGGGTACGGGCCTTCCCACCTACCACCGCCTGGAGTTGCAGGCGGCGCACGCGGCGGCGAGGGACGCGGTCCACTCACCGTTCGAACCGGACATCGTGGCGGCGGCGTTGCGGGGCGAACCGACGGTCCGCGTCCGCAGCGCGGCCCCCGACCGCCTCACCTACCTCCAACGCCCGGACCTGGGCCGCCGGTTGGACCCCGCCGACCGCGCACACCTCCCGGTGGGCGACTGGGACGTCGTCTTCGTGGTCGCCGACGGCCTCTCCAGCCGAGCGGTCCACGAACACGGCGCGGCGATGGTCCGAGCGACGACGGCCCTGTTGCCCACGCCGTGGCAGGTGGCTCCGGTGGTGTTGGCGGAGCAGGCACGGGTTGCCCTCGGCGACGACGTGGCCTCGGCGATGGGTGCCGCGATGGTTGTGGTCTTCGTCGGCGAACGGCCCGGGATGTCGGCGGCGGATTCGCTGGGCGCGTACCTGACCTACCGGCCGAAGCCGGGGGTGACTACGGACGCGGACCGGAACTGCCTGAGCAACATCCGGCCGCCGTTGGGGCTGACGTATGAGGTGGCGGCGGGGAAGTTGGCGGGGCTGATGGGGCGGGCGCGGGAGTTGGAGATCACGGGGGTGGGGTTGAAGGATGAATCCGATCACATGGAAGTAGGTGAGCGACTACTCCAAGTTGCGGCTGGTCCGCATCAAGGGGAGGGCGCATCATGACACTCATGGCAGAGCGACCGGTGATTGACGGCACTGAGCCCCACAGCGACTTCGAGGAACTTTTGGACGTCCTCGACGAGCTGCATGTGCCGGACGGCTACAAGGCCGAGATCATCAGGGGGAGCATCGTCGCGTCGCCGTGGTCGAGGGCGTATTACTTCCGTGTCATGGATCTGGTGTGTGATCGGCTGAGGCCGCATGCACCGCAGGAGCACCGCATCGGTTCCAGCCCGCTTCTATACGTCTTCCCGGGTGATGAGCGGGCTTACGGGCCCGACATCTATGTCGCACACCAGCGGACGTTCGAGTCGCTGAGCAATCACCTGGAAGGCGAGGCACTCGCCTTCGTCGCCGAGCTGACCTCTTCGTCCACGCGTGGCGACGACCTGACCGACAAGGTTCGCGTCTACGGCAAGGCGGGCGTCCCCGTCTACCTGGTGCTCGACATGCAGGAGGAGCAGGCGACCGTCTTCTGGACGCCCTCCGACAAGGGATACGACTCGCACTGCACGGTGCCGTTCGGCGAAGAACTCCCCATCCCCGCCCCCTTCGACTGCACCCTCGACACCACCGGCTTCGAGCCCCCTACGCCGCCGGCAAGGTAAGCCCCCAAGCCCCCTCCCGAACCACCCACGTCCGCGTCCGTACCGGCCCCGCCACCAGCGCATCCGCCCGGTACCGGAAATCCGCCCCGGACACGGTGACCGACCGCCCCCGCGCGCACAGCGGAGAGGCCTCCGCCCCCACCGAGACCGGCCGTACGACCACCTCGGCCAGTCCCGAGGCCCCCGGCGTCACGGACACCCCCTCCACGGGCTGGTCCAGATCGACGAGCGTCACCCCGTCCACCTCGACCCGCAGCCGCGCCGGCCCGAGCCGGGTCACACCGGCGAGCGGCTCACGCGACGGCCGCACCGGCACCAGCGTCCGTACCAGCGACTGACACGTCCGCAGCCACGACGCGTGCGCGGAACCGGAGCCGGAGCCGAACGAGGACGCCCCCGTTACCGCATCGTCCTGATCCGCCGGCGGAGCCTCCCGCAAGGGGAGTGACGGAATCCGCAAGGCGCCGAGCACCACCCCGTCGCTGTCGTCGACCAGGAGATCCATCCGCCGTACGACCCCGTCGAGCACGGCGCGCGCCGCCGCCACCGCCCCCGTGGGGACGCCCAGCGCCCCCGCCAGGGACAGCGCGCCCCCCACCGGCACCATCGACAGCGCACATCCGGCCAGTTCCCGCTGCCGGTGCAGCAGGGACACCGCCCGCATCAGCGCCCGGTCGTCGCCGACCACCACCGGCCGGCGCGAACCCCGCCGCGCCAGGACCCGGGCGAATTCCTCGGGCCCCTCCGGCAGGCACACCTTCGTCGCCGCACCCGCGCTGAGCACGTCTTTCGCGATACGGACGGACTCCGGGTCGGCGCGCCGGGCGACCGGATCGATGACGACCAGCAGGTGATCGGAAGTCGCGGAAGTCGCCACCTCGGCCATGCCTCGCTTCCTCGGGTAGCATCTTTGTGCAAGAGCCCCTTGCGCTATTGCGCCAGGGGCTTCGTCTATTCCGGGGCATCCGGTCCGACGGGTCGCGACCGACGAGGGTCGCCGGCGTGCGAGGCACACACGTGCCGCGTACGCCCCTGACCTTGGACATGCCCCGCCCGGAAGGGGTGTACGCGCGTGCCCGCACTTGTGCTGCTCGGTGCTCAGTGGGGTGACGAAGGCAAGGGAAAGGCGACGGACCTGCTAGGTGGGTCCGTCGACTATGTGGTGCGCTACCAGGGCGGCAACAACGCCGGCCACACGGTAGTCGTGGGCGATCAGAAGTACGCCCTTCACCTGCTCCCTTCCGGGATCCTCACACCGGAGTGCACTCCGGTCATCGGCAACGGTGTCGTCGTCGACCCGTCGGTCCTGTTCTCCGAGCTGAACGGGCTGAACGAGCGCGGCGTCGACACGTCCAAGCTCCTGATCAGCGGTAACGCTCACATCATCACGCCCTACAACGTGACGGTGGACAAGGTGACCGAGCGCTTCCTCGGAACGCGGAAGATCGGCACCACCGGCCGCGGCATCGGCCCGACCTACGCGGACAAGATCAACCGCGTCGGCATCCGGGTCCAGGACCTCTACGACGAGTCGATCCTGACCCAGAAGGTCGAGGCGGCCCTCGACGTCAAGAACCAGATGCTCACGAAGCTCTACAACCGCCGCGCGATCGCGATCGAGCAGGTCGTCGAGGAGCTGCTGTCCTACGCGGACCGCCTCAAGCCCTACGTCGCCGACACGGTCCTGCTCCTCAACAAGGCGCTGGACGACGACAAGGTGGTCCTCTTCGAGGGCGGCCAGGGCACCCTCCTGGACATCGACCACGGCACGTATCCCTTCGTGACGTCGTCGAACCCGACCGCGGGCGGCGCCTGCACCGGCTCCGGTGTCGGCCCGACGAAGATCAGTCGGGTCATCGGCATCCTGAAGGCGTACACGACCCGTGTCGGCTCGGGCCCGTTCCCGACGGAACTCTTCGACGCGGACGGCGAGGCGCTGCGCCGCATCGGCGGCGAGCGGGGCGTCACCACCGGCCGCGACCGGCGCTGCGGCTGGTTCGACGCGGTCATCGCCCGCTACGCGACCCGCGTGAACGGCCTGACCGACTTCTTCCTCACCAAGCTGGACGTCCTCACCGGCTGGGAGGAGATCCCGGTCTGCGTGGCGTACGAGATCGACGGCAAGCGCGTCGAGGAACTCCCGTACTCGCAGAGCGACTTCCACCACGCGAAGCCGATCTACGAGACCCTGCCCGGCTGGAGCGAGGACATCACGAAGGCCAAGACCTTCGCGGACCTCCCGAAGAACGCGCAGGCGTACGTGAAGGCACTGGAGGAGATGTCGGGCGCACCGATCTCCGCGATCGGCGTCGGCCCTGGCCGCACGGAGACGATCGAGATCAACTCGTTCATCTAGAGCGGCTGTCGGAGCCGCGGCTGAGTGGTCCCCCTTGGGCCGGTCTTGGGAATCCTTGACCGGCCCTTGGGCTGTCCGTGGTTACGCCGGTAACAGGTGAAGGCCAGCATCTACGCGGGTAGCCCGCCGCGCCCCGCACGCCACACCCGCTCTCTTTGCCCTTCCAGGAGTCCTGAATGCCCGTCAATCCCATGAACCGCCGTGAGTTCGTGCAGAAGTCAGCCGTCACCGGCGCTGCCGTCGCCGTCGCGGGCACGGCAGCGGCGACCCCGGCCGAGGCCGCCGACCGGCACCCCAAGCCGCACCCCCACCCGAAGCCGAACAAGACCTGGTCGTTCTCCATCCTGGGCACGACCGACCTGCACAGCCACGTCTTCGACTGGGACTACTACCTCGACAAGGCCTACTCCGACTCCAAGGGCAACTCCGTCGGTGTCGCCCGCGTCGCCACCCTCATCAAGCAGCAGCGCAAGGCGAAGGGCGAGGGGCACGTCCTCCTCGTCGACGCCGGTGACATCATCCAAGGCACCTCGCTGGGCTACTACTTCGCGCGCGTGGACCCCATCACGAGCGGCTCCAAGCACCCGATGGCCACGGCCATGAACCACATGCGCTACGACGCCGCCGCCCTCGGCAACCATGAGTTCAACTACGGCATCGACACCCTGCGCAAGTTCGAGCAGCAGTGTCACTTCCCGCTGCTCGGCGCCAACGCGCTGGACGCGAAGACCCTGCGCCCCGCCTTCGCCCCGTACACCGTGAAGAAGATCCGCGTCCCCGGCGCCCCGGACATCAAGGTCGGCATCCTCGGCCTCACCAACCCGGGCATCGCCCTGTGGGACAAGGACAACGTCAGCGGCAAGATGGTCTTCCCGGGCCTCGTCGAGCAGGCCAAGAAGTACGTCCCGCGGCTGCGCGCGCTGGGCTGCGACGTCGTCTTCCTCACCGACCACTCGGGCCTGGACGGCAGTTCGTCCTACGGCGACGAGCTCCCGTACGTCGAGAACGCCTCCAACCTCGTCGCCGAGCAGGTCCCCGGCATCGACGCGATCCTCGTGGGCCACACCCACGTCGAGGTCCCGTCGTACACGGTGAAGAACGAGGAGAGCGGCGAGGACGTCCTCCTCTCCGAGCCGTACTGCTGGGGCTACCGCCTGAGCGTCTTCGACTTCGAGCTCGAACTCGTCCGCGGCCAGTGGAAGATCACCAGCAAGACGGCCCAGACCCTCAACCCCAACACGGTGGACGAGGACCCGGAGATCAGGAAACTCCTGGAAGCCGACCACGAGTTGGTCGTGAAGTACGTCAACACGGCGGTCGGCACCTGCACCGAGGACCTCTCGGCGGCGGAGTCCTGCTGGAAGGACGTCCCGATCATGGACTTCATCCAGCAGGTACAGATGGACTCGGTCAAGGCGGGCCTGTCGACGGCCGACGCGGCGCTCCCGCTGATCTCGGTCGCGGCCCCCTTCAGCCGCACGGCCGACATCCCCAAGGGCTCGGTCACCATCAAGGACATCGCCGGCCTCTACATCTACGACAACACCCTCTACGGCAAGAAGCTCACGGGCGCCCAGCTCAAGGACTACCTGGAGTACGCGGCGAAGTACTACCACCAGGTGCCGGCGGGCACGAAGGTGGACACGGCGACCCTGACGAACGCCAACAGCTTCTGGGACTACATGTACGACGTCGCCGCGGGCGTCTCCTACGACATCGACATCGCGCAGGCCGAGGGTTCGCGCATCAAGAACCTCACGTACAAAGGCACTTCGGTCACGGACGACCAGGTCTTCGTGGTCGCGGTGAACAACTACCGCGCGAACGGCGGCTCCGGCTACCCGCACATCGCCGCCGCGGAGACCGTCTACAGCGCCACCGACCAGATCCGTGACCTGATGATCGCCTACGTCACGGCGAAGGGCGCGCTGGACCCGGCGGACTTCGCCTCGGTCAACTGGAAGCTGACGCAGGCGGGGACGGCGGTCTTCTAGACTCCGGACACTTTCGGCCGCTGCCCGGGGACACTCCCGGGCAGCGGTGTCTCAGGCAGGCATGAGGAGCCGGATGATCGAATCCCGTGAGGCACGTACCGCCCTGGTGGTGGAGTCCGTGCTGAGTACGGCGGCCGTGGTGTGGTGGACGTATCTGCTGTGGCCCTGGTGGAACGTCCCCTACGCGCGGCCGGACTTCGCGATGGACCTCGCGGTGGCGGTTTCCCTGGCCGTGACATGGGCGCTGTGGGTACGGGGGCGGCGTCTGAACAGCGCGAACCTGGCGTTGATCGTCGTGCGCGGGGTAGCGGTGCTCACGGTTTGCCTGTGGATTCTTCAGGACCTCTAGAGGGCCCTCTCGGCACAGTCGGCGCAGGCCGGGCTGCTGGTCAGGCAGAGGTGCAGGGCTCGGCGCAACTGCCCGTCGAGTCGGGCCCGTTCGGCGGGTTCCGAGGAAGTGGGCGGGACGAGTGCGAAGGGCGCCGCGACGGTGAACAGGGCCTCGGCGCGGGCTTCCAGCTCGCTGCCCGAGTGCGGCGTGTAGAGGCAGGACCGCACCCACCGCAGTGCGCTCGTGTGGAACGGCGTGACCGGCCCGGCGAGCGCGGTGAGGCAGAGGTCGGGGCTGGTGCGGGCGGTCGCGAGGGTCACGGGGTGTTCGCGGAGCATCCTGGCGGCCCGCACGATCTGCGCGATGACGTGGCAGGTCGGCGGCAGCGGATCGTCCCACGTGCCCGGCACCTCGGCCGCCCGGTGCAGGAGGCGGTCGAGTTCCGCCGCGCACGCGTCCCGGAACAGGACCGTGAGGTCGGGCCAGTTCCGGTAGATGAACTGGCGGTTGGTGAAGGCCAGCCGCGCGATCTGCGCGATCGGAGGCTGACGTGGCCCGTGCTCGGCCATGGTGTCCAGCACGGCTCGATACATGGTGCCCATGCCGGGCGGGGCGTGCGTGCTCACAAGGACAGCCTCTCGACGGCCCCCCGGGGGGTGGTGTGTTTTTTGAATGTGACAGATGGGGGTGGGAGTGTCACATTTCTTCGGGGAGGGTAGGGAGGAAGGCGGTCCAGGAGGCGGCGGTGACGGTGAGCGTCGGGCCGTCGGGATTCTTGGAGTCGCGGATGTGGATGGTGTGGGGGCAGGTGGCTATCTCGACGCAATTGCCGCCACCGCTGTCGCTGTACGAGGATGAGCGCCAATCAAAGGCGACTTCGAGGCATTCGCCGCCGCTGTCGTTGCTGTAACTCGACTTGAACCACCGCAGGTTGCTGGTCATGCGCGCTCTTCTCCCGCCAACTTCCGGATGAGGCTCAGGGAGTCGTCCGGGCTCAGAGCCTGCGTACGGATCTTCGCATACCGGTGCGAGAGTTGGGCCACCTTGGCGGGATCGCTGATCAGGATGCTCTCGTCCTCGATCTCCAGGTAGACAACACGGCGGTGCTCCTTCGTCTCCACCAGGACCATGTCGCCGCGCGTTCCCGCGTGCCCGCCGCGCAACGCCCTTTCCAGTGGGACTACTTGGACACTGACGTTGTCCCGCTCCGCATCCTCCGCGAGCGAGCACAATTGCCCGCGATGGACTTCCCAACTCGCCAACGGCCGCCTCAACACCGACTCGTCGAGGATCAGTTCGATCATGGCCGTCGGATCACGGTCGAAGAGCTTCCGGCGGGTCACGCGAGCCTCGACCAGCTCGTCCACCTTGGCATCGGGGAGTTTGGGGAAACCGCCACTGATCAGGGCCCGGGCATACTCCTCGGTCTGAAAGAGGCCGCCGACCACGTACGTCTGATACGACGACAGCGTCACCGCCTCCGCCTCCATCAGCGCGAAGTTCTTGAACTGGGGCGGGTACTTGTCGAGCAGGACGTACGTGCGGGCCTCCTCGAAGACCTGCATCCCGCCCCCGATCGTCTCCTCCAGCTTGACGAGCATCTCGTCGCTCGCGGGCTGCGCGCATGTCTCCATCGCGCTGATCGCTGACCCGGTGTAGCCGGTCATCTTGCCCAACTCCACTTGCGTGAGCCCCTGTTGCTCACGCAGTGCCTTTGCGAGGAGGGCGACGAGACGCGCCACACCACTCGCCTCCGCCTTGTTCTCCGCCCGCGCCATCGCGATCACCCCCGGACTCAACCGAACTCAACCGGTCACCAACACCCCGCGCTCGTATCCAACCGTTGCGGACGGTCGACGCAGAGTTATGGAAGACGGTAGCTGTGACGGCCGAGACTTTCCTCATGGATACGCAAAGTGACCTGAAATGGATCCCCGCAACCGGCATCCAACTCCGCAAGGCGGGGGTCCAGTTCGACGCGGTACGGGTGGACGGCGACGAGGGCAGAGACCTCGCGGACAGGCTCGCGCGCCTGACAGGAGGGGCGCCGGGCCCGGTCGTGGAGGAGGCGACGGGCAACAGGCCGGTCTACTTCCTGGTCCCGGTCGGCAGTACGTCCCACCGGCCCTGGCCACCCGGAGTAACCCGTCTCACCGCCGGCCCGAACCACATGTCGTACATCCCGGTCCCGGCCCTCAACGGCCAGACCTGGCCGCTGACTTGGCGCTACCGCCCGACGGTTCCGGACCGCTTCGTGCACACCCTGCTACTGCGCTCCGCGCTGGAAGGGCTGGAAGGGCTGGGAGAGGTCGGGCGTCCCGACCGGGACACCCACCCGCACTGAACATAACCCGCATATCAGGCATATGCTGACGTTGTCCACCCGCGCACGCCAACCGGAGAAGGTGACTGCGATGCGCATGATGCTGAAGGCGTCTTTGGACACCGAGAAGGCCAACGAGGCCGTTCGGAGTGGGACTCTCGGGAAGTTGATCGGGGAGTCCATGGAGCAGATCAAGCCCGAGGCGGCGTACTTCACGGCCGAGGGCGGCAAGCGGACCGCGTTCGTGTTCTTCGATCTGAAGGACCCCTCCGACATCCCGTCGATCAGTGAGCCGCTCTTCCTCAACCTGGGCGCCGAGCTGACCTACACGCCTGTGATGAACCCGGAGGAGGTCGAGGCGGGTCTCGGCAAGGTTCGCTAGGCCCGTCGTGCTCGCCTCATGCGGGCCTGGTGAGGGACTCGATGTGGTCGAGCATCGCGTCCAGCGCCACTTCCAACGGCCTTACCTGGCGCTGGAGTTGGGTGAGCAGCAGGCCGCCCTGGAGCGCGGCGAGTGTCGCGAGGGCGAGGTCGTCGGGGTCGGTGTCGAGTTCGCCGCGGTCGTGCATCGCCTGGAGGCCGCCGCGGATCGCCGACTCCCAGCGCAGGAAACCGCTGGCCGCGGCGAGCCGTGCCTCGGGGTTGGTCTCGGCGATCTCGCTGCCGAGGGAGCCGATCGGGCAGCCGCCGCGGCACTGCATCCGGAGCTGGTACTCGACCAGCGCGTCCCGCCACTGCCGTAGGCCCTTCATGGTGTCGAGCCCGGCGAAGAGGGGTTTCTGCATGTCCAGGACCGCCTCGGTCTGGAACTCGATCACCGCCAGCAGCAGTTCCTGCTTGTCGGCGAAGTAGTGGTAGATCTGCGAGCCGCTCACCCCGGCGGCGGCCCGCACGTCCTCCAGGGTCGCCTCGGTCACGCCCCGCTCGTACATGAGCTGTGCCGCCGCGGCCACGATCCGGCGCCGGGTCTCCTGGCCCTTGCGGGTCAGTTTCTTCTCGGGGGGTCGCCGTACCTCGGTACTCATGCCCGCAAGCCTAGCAGATTATGGATTGGACAACCCATTTTTTTGAGACCAGTGTGGGTCACCCAACCCATTCCGGGCGCCTTGTGCGGCCGGATTCCCGGAAGGACCCACCATGGAACTCTCCGACAAGGTCGCCCTCGTCACCGGCTCGACGGGTGGCATCGGTGCCGAGACGGCCCGGCTGCTGGCCGCGGCCGGTGCCGAGGTCGTCGTGTCCGGCCGTAACGCCGAGCGCGGGGCCGCGACCGTGCGGTCGATCACGGACGCCGGCGGCAGGGCGCGCTTCGTCGCCGCCGACCTGACCGACCCGGCCGCGCTGCGTCGTCTCGTCGAGGCGGCCGGCCCGGTCGACATCCTGGTCAACAACGCGGCGATCTTCCCCGGAGCGCCGACCGTGGACCAGGACCCGGGCACGCTCGACGAGACCCTCGCGGCCAACGTCCGCGCGCCGTACCTCCTCACCGCGGCCCTGGTGCCCGCGATGATCGCCAAGGGCTCCGGGGCCATCGTCAACGTCAGCACCATGGCCGCCCGGATCGGCCTGCCCGGGCTGTCCGTCTACAGCGCCACCAAGGCCGCGCTGGAGTCGCTGACGCGTACCTGGGCGGCTGAGTTCAGCCCGGCCGGGGTGCGCGTGAACACCGTCGCGCCGGGTCCCACGCGGACCGACATGGTCCTGGCCACCATGGGTGAGGAGAATGCCGTGCAGTTCGCGAAGAGCACCCTGCTCGGCCGGCTCGCGACCCCGCGGGAGATCGCCGAGGTGATCCTCTTCCTCGCCTCGGACCGTGCGAGCTACCTCACCGGCGCCACCCTCGCGGCCGACGCCGGACGCACCGCCGTCTAGCTAGCTGAACACGATCATCGAGCCCTGGGCCAGGCTCCGGGTCGCCGCCGCGTGCAGGCCCAGCCACACGTGCCGCTCCCGGGCGAACGGGCTGGGATCGTACGGTGCGGCGACGGCCGGTTCCTCCAACTCCGTGGGAGCGGAAGGGGGTTCCGGGGTCGCCGGTGGGTTCGCCGGGTCGATGCCGATCGTCGGGGCGACGAACTCCAACTCGCGGAGCAGGGTTTGGGACGAGCCCAACGGGCCGCCGCCCGCGAGGAGTTCGTCGTTCGAGAGCGGATGCGGGAAGTCGACGGGGACGTAGGCGCCCGCGTGGTCGTAGTGCCAGACCAGGTGGGACTGCTGGGCCGTCGTCTCGAACATCTCCAGGAGCTGTTCGTAGTCGCCGCCCAGGTCGTCCACCGGCGTCACCGGGAGACCGCAGACCTGGAGGAGGTAGGCCCGGCGCAGGAAGTGCAGCGCGTCGTAGTCGAAGCCCGCGACCGGGGCGACCTCGCCGGACAGGCCCGGCATGTACTGGTACACCGGCACCGGAGGGAGCCCGGCCTCGGCCAACAGGGAGTTGTAGAGCGCGAGTTCCTCGGCGAACGGATTGTCGGGGGTGTGGCACAACACGTCGACGAGCGGGACCAGCCACAGGTCACAGGCCAAAAGGGGGCTCCTCGGTTACTCGCTGCGCATCGTGGATCTCGCATGGTGGTCAGGCAAGAGTAGGGGGAAGAGTAGTCGGTGCGGCCCGGGTCAGCTCCCCTCGTGCAGGTCCCATACCCACACGCCGTCCACCCACTTACCGGGTTTGCCGACCAGCTTTTCCACAGCGGTGCGGAGCTTGTCGTCGTTGGGCTGCGGCGCGATCACCAGCGCGCCCGCGTGCCAGTACGCGAAGTCGACCTTGGCCTGCGCCCGCCAGTTCCTGCCGATGGTGGGGACGACGCCGGTGTAGCGCACGTCCCGCAGCATGTTGGAGGTGTAGCGGGGCGAGGCGCCGTAGATGCCGATGCGGTCGTCGCCGTAGGGGCCGTTGAAGTAGCCGCCCGGCATCTTGAAGCCGAGCCCGGACGCCGTCTGCCAGTGCAGGGGTTCCGCCGAACCCGGGTCGGCCAGCGGGACCGGGACGATGGATTCGCCGGCGCGGACGTACGACTTGTAGGTGCCGTCCGTGAAGAAGGCCGGCACCGTCGCCCGGTCGACCGCCTTGAGCGGTGCCGGGATGATCGGGATCACGGCCATGCAGACGGCCAGGAGACCGATGTACTGCGTGCCTATCTGGCGTGTGGCCGCCAGCTTGTCCACCGCGATCGCCAGCAGCATGCCCAGCGCCGGTGCGCAGACCATCGCCACCCGGCCCTCGATCACCGACTCGAACAGCGGCTTGTGGGCGAGCAGGGCCCAGGGGCCCGGGTAGATCGTGTCCGTGAGCGGGATGCGGATCTTGGGGCCCATGGAGAGGATCGCCGCCGCGATCGCCGTGAACGCCAGCGCCTTGACGAGGGCGTGCTCCCACAGGCGTACGACGATGGCGAAGGCGAGGGCGACGAGCGGCCAGCCGTAGAAGGCGTTCTGCTCGGTGGGGTTGAGGGAGAGGGCGTTGGCCCGGACCTCGTTGCCCGCGATCAGGGAGCGTTCGGCGAAGGAGAGCAGGGCGAGCGGGCTGTTGCCGGCGTTGTCGCCGTGCAGGACGCTCTTGTAGCTCTGCGGGCCCATGAACTGGTAGTAGAGCGGGATCAGGATGATCGGCGCGCAGATCCCGGCCGCGATGCCCAGGCCCTTCAGCAGGGGGCGCCAGGACGCCCGGACGACATCCCTGTCGAGGACTCCGTAGGACGCGGCGAACAGGACCATGCCGATCGACGCGAGGAGGAGGGGCTCCTCGCCGAGGAAGATCTGGTAGGCCGCCATCAGGCCGAGGACGACGCCGTCGCGGACCACTCGCGTGCCCGTGCACAGGCGCAGGGCGCGGTCGATGATCAGCGGGATCATGAAGAGGATGACGAAGTTCGGGTGCGCGTTGGCGTGGCTGACCATCGGCGGGGCGAAGGCCGCCAGGGAGGCGCCGACGAAGGCCGCGGCCCGTTGCCGTACGACACGCTTCACGATCAGCCAGTACCAGGCGGCGGCCGTGGCCGCGAGGCCGAGCGTCATGCAGACGCTGAGCGAGACCGCGGGGCCGGCCAGCAGGGTGAGCGGCGCGAAGGGCACCGACAGGCCCAGCATGACCGTGTTGGCCATGAGGTTCACGCCGTCGGGGAAGCCCTGGAGGTTCGAGAAGAACGGGTTGTGGAGGTGGGCCACGTTGTCGGCCGTGACCGCGAAGAACCACTCCCACTGGTTCTGGTCCTGGAGCGAGTCGACCAGGTAGCGGTGGTCCGGGTCGAAGAGGCGGCCCGAGTAGAGGCCGACCGCCATGAGGAGGAAGAGGACGGTGACAAGGATGTCCACCGGGCGCAGGGAGCGGGCGCGGAGGCGGCCGAGTTCGGCGAGGACCTTGGCGTAGTCGAGGGGCCGTACCTTCGAGCCGGACTGGTGGGCCCAGCGCACCGGCACCTCGGCGACCTCCCAGTCGGCGCGGCGGAAGTGCTGGAGGACCTCCACGTCGATGCCCCAGCCGTTGATCCGGGAGGCGGCGAAGGCCTCGCGGGCGCGGTCGCCCTCGAAGAGCTTGAAGCCGCACTGGGTGTCGCGTATGCCGGGCACCGCGGCCTGGCGTATGAGGAAGTTGCCCGCGCGGCCCAGGAGTTCGCGTATCGGGTGCTGGTGGCTCTCTATCGTCGCGCCCGGCGCCGCACGGGAGCCGATCGCCGCCGCGTGCCCCTCGCTCAGCTCCTTGTCGAGTTTCTCCAACTCCTCGATGGGCGCGGCCAGATCGGCGTCGGTGACCAGCACCCGGTGCCCGCGCGTGGCGGCGACGCCGAGGCGCAGGGCGTTGCCCTTGCCGCGGTTGCGGGGGCTGGTGACCAACTCCACCCGCGGGTCGGCGCGGGAGGTGACGACCTCGCGGGTCCCGTCGTCGGAGCCGTCGTCGGCGACGATGATCTCCCAGTGGCCGAAGCGGCCCTCGTTGTCGCCCAGATACGTGGTGATCGCGTCGAGCGTCGGCCCGAGCCGCCGCTCCTCGTTGTAGGCGGGCACGACGACACTGAGGTCCACGGAGGCACTGTCCACGGCCGGAGCGGCCCTTTCCGGTCCGGTCACCGGGCGGCCAGCCGCTCGATGAGGTCGAGGGAGTGCGTGTTGTACGCCAGGACGATCGCGCGCGCGGCCGGGGTGTCGCGGCGCGCCAGGGCATCGACCAGTTCGGTGTGTTCGGACCACAGGCGGCCACGCAGATCGCTCAGCCGGCGCAGGTGCTGCACCGTGCAGACCCAGGACTGGACGCGCAGCCGGTGCAGGAAGTCGCCGAGGTAGGGGTTGCCGAACATGGCGCTCAACTCGCGCCAGTAGCGCAGGTCGTAGCCGATCAGCACGGTGAGGTCACCGGCGTCGGCGGCGCGCTGCGCCTCCTCGCCGCGGCGCCGGACACCGGCGAGCGCGGCGACCGTACGGGGGTCGTCGGTGCGGTCGAAGACGGGGTGGCCCCCGGTCAGGGCCAGGAACATGCCCTCGGTGACCAGGGCGCGGGCCTCGATCATCCCGCGGTGGTCGGCCACCGAGTACTCGTGGACGCGGAAGCCGCGGTGCTGGTCGGCTTCCAGGAGTCCCTGCGCTGAGAGATCGACGAGCGCTTCCCGGACCGGAGTCGCGGAGACGCCGTACTGCTCGGCGATCTCCTTCACCGTGAACTCCTGACCGGGTTGGAGCCGGCCCGCCAGGACCTCGTCGCGCAGCGCGTCGGCGATCTGCTGCCGCAGGGTGCTGCGGGTCACGGCGCCGCTGCCGCTGCTTCCTCCGGGCATCGTCGGAGCGTCTCCCTCGTCGCGTTCGATGGCGTACTCGTATATGTCTACGAGCACGCCACCTTACGCGTTCGGGTTCCCGCCCTGCCCGAATGCGGGCACCAGATGAACGGACCCGCCCATTCCGGGCGTTAAGAGGTGTATTCCCCGACGTTTTAGGCGGTGAATTCGTCCGCGACGGAGAGCGCCGCGTCCAGCGCCGCGAGGCCCTCCTTCAGCTCGGCCTCGCTCACGTTGAGCGGCGGTACGACGTGGGTGCGGTTCATGTTGACGAACGGCCACAGCCCCTGCTGCTTGGCGGCGCCCCCGAACGCGGCCATCGCCGCGTTCGCCTCCCCGGCCGCGTTGTACGGCACCAGCGGCTCGCGCGTCTCCCGGTCCTTCACCAGCTCCAGCGCCCAGAACATCCCGACGCCCCGCACCTCGCCGATGCTCGGGTGCCGCTCGGCCAGCGCCCGCAGCGCGGGCTCGACCACGGTCGTACCGAGGTGCTTCGCGTTCGCCACGACGCCCTCCTCGGCCATGACGGTGATCGTCGCGACGGCCGCGGCACAGGCCAACGGGTGCCCGGAGTACGTCAGTCCGCCCGGGTAGGGCCGCTTGCCGAAGGTGTCCGCGATCGCGCCGGAGATGGCGACACCGCCGAGCGGCACATAGCCGGAGTTGACGCCCTTCGCGAAGGTCATCAGGTCCGGTACGACGTCGAACAGATCGGCCGCGAACCACTCACCGGTCCGCCCGAACCCGGCCATCACCTCGTCCAGGATGAAGACGATCCCGTACTTGTCGCAGATCTCCCGGACCCCGGCGAGATAACCGGGCGGCGGCACCATGATCCCGGCGGTGCCCGGAACGGTCTCCAGGACGATCGCGGCGACGGTCGCCGGACCCTCGAAGGCGATCGTCGTCTCCAGGTGCTCCAGCGCGCGCTCGCACTCCTGCGCCTCGGTCTCGGCGTAGAAACGGGACCGGTACAGGAAGGGCGCCCAGAAGTGCACGACCCCGGCCGAGGCGCTGTCGCTGGCCCAACGGCGGGGATCCCCGGTGAGGTTGATCGCCTGCTGCGTACCGCCGTGGTACGAGCGGTAGGCGGAGAGCACCTTGGGGCGGCCGGTGTGCAGCCGGGCCATGCGCGTCGCGTGCTCGACGGCGTCCGCGCCACCGTTGGTGAAGAAGATCTTGTCCAGGTCCCCGGGGGTGCGCTCGGCGATCAGCCGGGCCGCCTCCGAGCGGGCCTCGATCGCGAACGCGGGCGCGAAGGTGGTCATCGTCGCGGCCTGCTCCTGGATCGCGGCGACGACCTTCGGGTGCTGGTACCCGATGTTCGTGTAGACGAGCCCGCTGGTGAAGTCCAGGTAGCGCTTCCCGTCGTAGTCCCAGAAGTACGACCCCTCCGCGCCGGCCACGGCGAGCGGGTCGATGAGCTCCTGCGCGGACCAGGAGTGGAACACGTGCGCACGGTCCGCGGCCTTCACGGCGGCGCCGGCCTGGGGGTTGGGCTGAGGGGTCATGCGGCTGAGCGTAAATGTCCGCGATGCGGAAACGGAATCGGCGTCCTGTCTGTGGTCGGGGGGTTTCCGCGACAGATTGTCGGGGGTGGACGGCCCCACGGGCACGGCGCCGCCGTTACGGAACCGTAGACACCGCTCCGTCCGTCCCGTCGTTTCCCCGCACTATTCTCGGTCTGTCGCGGAGCACTGGGCACAGGGGCGCGACCGGGGCGTGACCGGGGAATTCAGGGGAGGCGGCGCGGTCGTGGAGAAACTGGGGGCGGGCGATCCGCAGCGGATCGGGGCGTACCGGCTGTTGGCGCGGCTCGGGGCCGGTGGCATGGGGCACGTGTATCTGGCTCGCTCGGACCGGGGGCGCACGGTCGCCGTGAAGCTGGTGCGGGAGGACCTCGCCGCGCAGGAGGAGTTCCGGGCGCGGTTCCGGCAGGAGGTGCGGGCCGCGCGGCGGGTCGGCGGCCACTGGACGGCACCCGTGCTGGACGCGGACACCGAGGCCGAGGTGCCGTGGGTGGCCACCGGGTACGTCGCCGGGCCGAGCCTGCAACAGGTCGTCGGGCGCGATCACGGGGCACTGCCCGAGCGTTCGGTACGGATCCTCGCGGCCGGGCTCGCGCACGCGCTCCAGGACATCCACGCCGCCGGCATCGTCCACCGCGACCTCAAGCCGTCCAACGTGCTGGTGACCATCGACGGCCCCCGCGTCATCGACTTCGGCATAGCGCGGGCCCTGGAGACGCTGGCCGGGGACGGGCTCACCCGCACCGGTTCGCTGGTCGGCTCGCCCGGTTTCATGGCGCCGGAACAGGTGCGGGGCGACCGCATCACCCCGGCGTGCGACGTCTTCTGCCTCGGCTCCGTCCTCGCCTACGCGGCGACCGGCACGCTCCCCTTCGGCGCCGCCAACAGCGGTGTCCACGCCCTGATGTTCCGCATCGCCCAGGAGGAACCCGACCTGTCGGGCGTCCCCGAGGGCATCGCCGACCTGGTCCGCGACTGCCTCCGCAAGGACCCGGCCACCCGCCCCACCCTGAACCGCATCCTCGACCGCACGGGCGCCGAGGACACCGTCTCCGGCGGGCGGTCCCGGGACCCGTGGCTGCCGGGCCCGCTGGTGGCCCAACTCGGCCGCCACGCGGTGCAGTTGCTGGACACGGAGGACCCGGAGACGACGGAGCTGGAACGGGTGGACGTGGAGCGGGCGGATCCGGCCCCGGAGAGGGGGGACAGCGATGCCCCGGAGGCGGTTCAGGGCGCCGCGCCTGTTTCCGCCGCGGCTCCTCCCGTCCCTGCTTCCCCTCCCGTCCCCGCTTCCCCTCCTGCGCCCGCTTCTCCTCCCGCGTCCACTCGCACTCCCGCTCCCGCTCCCGATTCCGCCCCCGTCGCCGTGGAGAAGCCGGACCTCTTCCGCAAAGCGCCCGCCGCCGCTTCCGGAGCCTCGCCCGAGCACGCCCCCGCCTCAGACGACTCCTCTCCGACACCGCCCGCACCGGCGCCGGACACCCACCTCCCGACAGTGGTCGCGAACTCGGCCGGGGCCACCAGGACGCCGCCGCCCCCACAACCCCCGCACCCGGCCTACGGCTACCCGCAGCAGCACCCCCAGCCGTCCGCCGCCCCCGACTATCCCCAACCCCCCGCCCGCCAACTCCTCGGCTGGGGCGGGCAGGTGCCGTACAACCCCTATCCGCACAACAGCGGCGTCGGCGTCACCCCGCCCTACGGCCCGGGGCCGGTCGGAATGGCCCCGGCGTACGGGGAACCCCAGCCGCCGCGCAGGAACGGGCGGTCCACCGCGCTGCTCGTCGTGGTCGCGCTGGTCGTCGCGCTGGGGGCCGGCGGTTCGGTGTACGCGTTGATGAAGGACGGGGGCAACGGCGGCCGTACGAAGGCCGGTTCGGGCGGTCGGGCCACCAGCGCCGCGCCCACGACCCCGGGGCCGACCTCGACCACCGGGAAACCGTCGCCGTCCGCCACATCGACCAGCGACGGTGCCGTACCCAGCGGCTACCTCGGCACCTGGAACGCGTCCATCGACAACGCCACGGGCCACAACACCCGCCAACTCACCATCCGCCAGGGGAAGGTGGGGTCCCCGGTGCTCACCCTCGTCGCGGACGGACCCGGCTACCACTGCGAGTTCACCGCCGACCTGACCCAAGAGCCGGGCGGCGAGAGCCCGTTGGCGATCGGGGCGTCCACCGTCACCTCCGGGAAGCCGCTGTCGTCGTGCAACCCGGGTTCCGCCACCGAGATCACCCTGCTGTCGGCCACCACGCTGGAGCGGGTGAGCACCAGCAACGGGGAGAAGCTGACGTACACGAAGGCGGGCTGACCTCTCTCCACAACTCCCTTCACACCAGGGACAGTCGAAGGTCACGCGAACTTCGTTCAGGCCCCCTGCGTGTTGTCCGGTGCCGCTCGTACCGTGACCCCACGATCCGGCTGGGGAGCGGGGGCCCGCAGTGGACTGGCTGAGCGCGGAGAACGTCGTCGCCGTGGGCACGGCGGTGCTCGGCATCGTCGCGAGTCCCGGTGTGGCTCATGCGGTCGTCCGTGTTCCGGTGTGGCTCATGCGGTCGTCCGTGTTCCGGTGTGGCTCATGCGGTCGTCCGCGTCCCGGCGTGGCTCACTCGGCCGGCTCGCGTCCGGCGCTGCTCAGTCGGTCGGCCCGCGCCCGGTCCGTCTCACCGTGGCTCCGGCGGCCGCTGCCGTGGCATGTTCGGCCGGTTGCCGCCTCCCGGCCCACCCGGCCCCGGCGGCATCGGGAACCTGCCCTGCACGACGGTCCCCTCCTGACGGCTCCCGGGCACCACCGCCGACTGGATGCCCAGCGGCCCCGCCCCGGTCCGGAACTCCACCATCCAGTCGGCGGTCTCCACCCGGACCAGTTCCGTCACGTCCTCCGAGAAGCGCCGCAGCACCCCCAGGCACCGGTCCGCGGCCTCGCTCGCCGTGCCCTCCGCGGGCCCCAGGAACTCCCGCACACCCTCCGACGCCCAGTCGAACTGGAGCACCTGGAGACGCCGCTGCACGGCCTGTGCCGTGGCGACGTCCCGCATCCAGCCGGACGTCATGCCGAAGAACCGGTCCCCGGCCACGCACGCCGCCCCCAGCAGCAGCGCCGGATAGCCCCAGGCGGCCAGCCCGTCCACCACCCCGGTGAGGTCCAGCAGGGGCAGCGCGGCCCCCGCCAGCGCGCCCAGCGCCGCGCCCGCGCGCAGCACCCGCGCCCCGCGCCGCTTCCACACCCGCTCGGTGAGATACCGGGCCGCCGTCTCCAGCGCCCCGCGCTCGACCCACCGGTACAGCTCGTCCAGCCGGGCCGTCGGCTCGCCCCAGTCCCCGAGCGGAAACATCCGCCCGGCCAGATCGCCGCCTTCGGGCTGAATCTCCGGCTGACCCACCCGGCACTCCCTTACGTCGCGTGACACCTGATGCTGATGTGCCGGACCCTTCCTACCGCCCAATGGGTGGCGAAGGATCTGGTTTCACCTCTTTTCCGCCCGGAAGTGGGTCTTGATCAGGTATAGGACACGGTGAAGACTCACTCGAAAGAGTGCTGAAGCGATGACTGCCCGGACCACGTAGGCTCGTGCCGAGCGCGGGAAACCTCGCCCATACAGCCGTATCCATGGCCGTTCCACGGCCGTATCCATGACCGACAGCCGTACGAAACCAGGAGCTGATCGTGATTCCCGGTGGTGGCCAGCCCAACATGCAGCAGCTGCTGCAGCAGGCCCAGAAGATGCAGCAGGACCTGGCGGCCGCGCAGGAGGAACTGGCGCGGACCGAGGTCGACGGACAGGCGGGAGGCGGGCTGGTCAAGGCCACCGTCACCGGCTCCGGCGAGCTGCGCGCGCTGAAGATCGACCCGAAGGCGGTCGACCCGGAGGACACCGAGACCCTCGCGGACCTCATCGTCGCGGCGGTCCAGGCGGCCAACGAGAACGCGCAGACCCTCCAGCAGCAGAAGCTCGGCCCGCTCGCGCAGGGTCTCGGCGGCGGCAGCGGTATCCCCGGTCTGCCTTTCTAAGACGGCCCGCGGCCAACTACGGTACGTACGGCACGTACCCGCACGACTCCAGGAAGGGCAGGCAGTCCGTTGTACGAAGGCGTGGTCCAGGACCTCATCGACGAGTTGGGGCGACTCCCCGGCGTCGGTCCCAAGAGCGCGCAGCGGATCGCCTTCCACATCCTGCAGGCGGAGCCGACGGACGTCCGTCGGCTCGCGCAGTGCCTGATGGAGGTCAAGGCGAAGGTCCGCTTCTGCGCGACCTGCGGAAACGTCGCGCAGGAAGAGCTGTGCGGCATCTGCCGCGACCCGCGCCGCGACCTCTCGGTGATCTGCGTGGTCGAGGAGCCGAAGGACGTCGTGGCGGTCGAACGCACCCGCGAGTTCCGGGGCAAGTACCACGTCCTGGGCGGCGCGATCAGCCCGATCGAAGGTGTCGGACCCGACGACCTGCGTATACGAGAACTTCTCGCGCGGTTGGCCGACGGTACGGTCACGGAACTGATCATTGCCACGGACCCGAATCTGGAAGGCGAGGCCACGGCCACGTACCTCGCCCGCATGCTCAAGCCCATGGGCCTCAAGGTCACCCGCCTGGCCAGCGGCCTCCCGGTGGGCGGCGACCTGGAATACGCGGACGAGGTGACCCTCGGCCGCGCCTTCGAGGGGAGACGACTCCTAGATGTCTGACGCCACGCTGCATGCCACCGCACCGGACCCGGACGACTTCGCGGTCCAGATCGCGGACCAGGTCGAGAGCTTCCTGGTGGCCGTGTTCGAGGTCGCGAAGGGCGAGGACCCGGACTCGGCGGTCCCCTTCCTCCTCCTGGAGGTGTCCCAACTCCTCCTGGCGGGCGGCCGTTTGGGTGCGCACGAGGACATCCTCCCGGACGAGCGCTACGAGCCCGACCTGGGCCCGGAGCCGGACGTGGACGAGATCCGCGAGCGCTTCGCGGTGATGCTGGAGCCGATCGACGTGTACTCGGAGGTCTTCGACCCCTACGAGCCGCGCAAGGCCCCGGTACCGGCCCGTATCTCCGACGACCTCGCCGACGTCATCACCGACCTCCGCCACGGCATGGCCCACTACCGCGCCGGCCGCACCACGGAGGCCATGTGGTGGTGGCAGTTCTCCTACTTCTCCAACTGGGGCTCCACTGCCTCGGCCACCCTCCGCGCCCTCCAGTCCCTGGTCGCCCACGTCCGCCTCAACCAGCCCCTCCCCGAACTGGACGGCCTGGACACGGACGTGAGCATGGGCGACGAGACGCTTGAGTTCGAGGCGGGCGCGGTGATGGTGGAGGAGATCGCGGGGCCGTTGGGGATTCGGCCGGTGAAGTAGTCCTCGGTGCGGGGGCGTTGGGGGTCACAACCCTCACGCCCCCTTTCCTGTGGCTGTGATCCCACCCCTGCGGTTCGCCTATGCGGAGGGCCCGTTCGCCAGCGAACTGTCGGCCGATCCGGAGGTTGTCAGCCGGGTGACCGAGCGGCTTAGCATGATCCGCGCGCAGGCTCTCAGTCCCGTTGAGTCGGACCGTTTCATCGAACGGATGGTGGATCAGCCATGAGTGACCAGCGGAAGTGGTTCAAGTCGGGCTACAGCGACGACGAGGGCGGCAACTGCGTCGAGGTCGCCCTCCCCACACCGCAGTTGACCGTCCACATACGCGACTCGAAGAACGCCACGGGACCCGAACTTGCCCTCCCCGCCCCCGCCTGGACGGCGTTCCTCTCCGGAGTCTCCGCAGCTCACCCCGGAGCTTGAGCCCCGGGCTTCGAGCTCTTTTCTTGGGTTCTGGGCTGGTTGAAAACAACCCAACCAACCAAGCCTGTACGTGAGTTGAGGGGAGTTTAACCCGAACGGGTGACATCCCGTGATCAGCTTGCGCCGCAACGTAAAGTCACTCTAGGTTCACGGCAAACAGCAAATAGATCGGCCCCGGTCGGTGCTACCAACACCGGCTCCGGGGCCTAGACCTACAGATCGAAAGAAGCTCGATCGTGGCTTACGCCCAGCCTAGCCCTGCCCTGCCGTCCCCGTCGCACCCCATGGCCAATACGGGCTACGGAAAACGCGCCACGGGTGACGAAGAACCGTACGCCGACCCGGACTTCGCACATCTGCTCCCGCGAGACGCCGAGATCGCCGTCTTCATCGACCACCTCGACAACGGCCACGCCATGGGCCACAAGGTGATCGCGGCCGAGCATCCCCGTTACGGCCAGCAGGCCTGCCGTACGTCTCTCAAGAGCCTCACCGAGGCCGGCCACCTGCGCTGGATCAAGGAACACATCACCGTCGAGGACAACTCGATGCGGTGGGTGACGCGGACGTACTGGTCGCGTACGCCCAGGTCGGCGCGGTGGTGGGCCGAGTTCGCGCGTGAGCGCCACGGCAGGGACGTCACGCGCGACTACCAGCCGGGCCTGGCGAGGACGGAAGACCCGGCCCCGGTGCCGGAGAGCAAGAGCGACGGGACGCGGGAGACAGCCCCGGCCCCGGAGACGGACCCGACCCCCGAGCCCAGCGCCGCGTACCGCGCACTCGCCCAACTCCGCGCCACAGCACCCCGCATGTCGCTCTCCGAAGCCGAGTGCCGAGCCCTCGAACCCCTCGCCGCCGAGTGGCTGACACGAGGCGCCACCCCGGCCGACATGGCCCGCGCGCTGACCGACGGACTGCCACCCACCGTCACGAACCCGGGCGGACTCGCCCGCACCCGATTGGAGACGAAGATGCCCCCGAAGAAGAACGACACCGCCGAGACCCGCCCCCTCCGTGCCCGTGTGACCCGCGTGCTCATGGCCTGCGCCACCTGCGACGCCGACGAGCGGACGGCGAAGATCATCAACGGCATCTGCGAGGAATGCCGCGCGGAGCCGGATCTGAGCGAGGAGGAGATCAAGAAGGGGTTCGAGGAGATCGCCTACCTGGGAACCACGACGGCCCGCTTCCTGAAGCAGAAGCTGGAACGCCGTACGGGCGGGCCCGTGCCCGACACGTTCCGCCCCGTGCCGATCGAGGACCGCGTCCACTACCACTACCGCGACAACCGCGACCGCATCGCGAACGGCCTCCCGCCGAGGCGGTGGAATCCGTGACGGCAGGGAAGCGGCAGCAGCCCCAGATGTCCGTCGAGGGATTCGAGCAGCTGGAACGCCATGCCCCCGAAACCGTGCGGCTGGAGTTCATCAAGGGGAAGGTACAGGTCAAGCGCGCGCCGGACGGCAACCACAGTGAGATCGTCGCCGGGCTGCAGAGGGTGTGCATGCAACACCTCCCAGACCTGTCGCTGGACGCGGAGCGCGGGCTCAAGACGGAGAGCTGTGGGAAGGGGCGCGCTCGTGCTGATGGCGTCCTCGTTTCCCGGGGCGGCCTCAAGGGACACGGCCAATGGTCGGACACGGGGACAGCCCTGATGGCCGTAGAGGTGACGTCGTGGGACGTCGACGCCGCTCAACGGGACCGGTTCGACAAGCCTGATGGCTATGCGGCGGCCGGAATCCCGGTCTACGTACTCATCGACCGGGACGACCGCACAGTCACCGTGTTCACTCATCCCGAGGGCGGCCAGCAGTATGTCCCCCGTCGTGGAGCAACATCATTCCGGGGCAAGGTGTAGCCCGCTACACCTTTACTTCGGGACTGGGCTCCCTCGTTGCGGCACCTCGGAAACGGGATCGTTGGACGCATGAAGAACTTCCTCTCCTCCAAGCCCGTCCTCTGGTTCCTCTTCCTGTTCAACCTGGCCGTCGCCGCGATCGCACCCTTCGTGGTCGACGGAACGCAGGGCGTGATGACCGCCGTCGGCATGGGTGTCGTGTCGCTGGGAGCCGGTGTCAGCCTCGTCCGGGACCGTGGTCAGGCGGTCGCAGCGCGTTAATTGGCCCAGCCCTTCCTCACCCCTGTACGTCCGCTGCACGGGCCCTAACCAGCGGAAAGCGAGTCTGGAGTCATCCCAAAAGGCACCAGTACCACTGGAGTTGAGATGACCCGCCGGTCCATGAGCAAGCGTGCAGCAGTCGTCACCGTCACCACCGCCCTCGCCCTCGGTACCCTCGGCACCGTCGCCGCGACCGCCGGGCCCCAGCACGACACCAAGCCCAGCAAGAAGCAGATAGCCGCCCTCTTCGACGGCTGGAACGCCGCCCTGCAGACCGGCGACCCGAAGAAGGTCGCGAACCGGTACGCGCCGGACGCCGTGCTCCTGCCCACCGTCTCCAACGAGATCCGCACCGACCGCGCCGAGATCGTCGACTACTTCGAGCACTTCCTGCCGAACAAGCCGGTCGCGAAGAAGGTCGAGACGTACATCAACGTCCTCGACAGCGACTCCGCCATCGACGCGGGCGCCTACGACATCACGCTCACCGACCCGAAGACCGGCAAGAAGCGTGTGGTGGAGGCCCGTTACACCTACGAGTACGAGAAGCGCGGCGGCACGTGGCTCATCGTCAACCACCACTCCTCGGTGATGCCCGAAGGGTGATGACCACCGACAGCCCGTTCCCGGGTGCGTCCCGCAGGGTCACCGTTCCGCCGTCGTCCGTCACCAACTGGCGTACGACGGCGAGGCCCAGGCCCGAACCGGAGCGCCCGGTGAGGCCCTGACCGCGCCAGAAGCGGTCGAAGGCGCGGGACTTGTCCGGGTCGGACATGCCGGGGCCCTCGTCCGCGACCGTCAACTCGACCTCGTCGCCCCGGAGTTCGGACCGCACGGTGATCGTCGCGCCGTCCGGTGACACCTCCAGGGCGTTCGACAGCACGTTGTCCAGGACCTGTTCCAGATGACCAGGACTGGCCAGCACCAGCGGCCGGCCGTCGACGACACTCCCCCCGAGCGCGATGTGTACTCCGCGCTCGTCGGCGGCCGGTCTCCACACCGAGAGGCGTTCGGCGACGATCTCCCGCAGGGGGAGTGGTTCCGCCGCCGTCACCTTCGCCTCCGCCCGTGCCAGTACCAGCAGGCCGTTGACCAGGCGGCTCATCCGGACCACCTCCGCCGTCGCCTGTTCCACGTCCTCCCGTACGGACTCGTCGTCCACGCCGTCCGCGATGTTGTCCAGAGACAGCCTCAACGCCGTGAGCGGGGTGCGGAGTTGGTGGGAGGCGTCGGCGACGAAGATGCTCTGCGAGGCGATGAGGGTGTCGAGGCGTTCGGCGCCCTGGTTGAGGGTGCGGGCGAGTGTCTGGGTCTCGTGCGGGCCCGTCACGGGGGAGCGGGCCGTCAGGTCGCCGTCGCTGAACTTGCTCGCCATGTCGTTGAGTTGGCGCAGGGGGCGGGTGAGGCGGCGGGCCACGATCGCGCCCAGTCCGGCCGCCACCGCCAGGACGGCGAGAGCGAGGATCGCGCGGAAACCCCAGATCTGCACCAGGCGCCGGGTGAGGTCGGAGGTCGGGTACGTGATGCGTACGGCACCGACCGTCCGGCCGTCGCGCTTCGCCGGTGCCGTCACCTCCAACTGCCCGTCGCCCCAGTGCGTCGCGGTCTTCGCCCGGGAGGCGGGCAGGACCTCGGCCGTACCGGGGGTCTCCTGCGCGTACGCCACCACCATGCGGTCCAGGGCGCCACGTGAGGCGGCGTCGCCGCTCAACAGGAGGGCCATCGTCTTCGCCTCGCGCTCCACCGACTGCTCGGTGTCACCGCGGAGTTGGGCGGTCAGCGTGAACGCGACGGGCACGGTGAACGCGGTCAGCGCGACGGCCACGAGCAGGACGTAGCTGACGATGAGCTGCCGGATCATGACGGCGACGTTCCCTCGACGGTCGTAGCTTCCGCGATCTCCAGGCGGAAACCGACTCCCCGCACCGCCTCGATCGTGATCGCGCCCGCCAACTTCCGCCGTAGCGCCGCCACATGGACGTCGAGTGTCTTCGTCGGGCCGAACCAGTTCGCGTCCCAGACCGCTTCCATGATCTGTTCGCGTGACATCAGCGCGCCGGGCTCCTCGGTGAGGAACGACAGCAGGTCGTACTCCTTGGGGGCGAGCGGGATCTCCTCGCCGTCCAGGCGTACCCGTGCGGCCTTGCGGTCGATGGTGAGGCGGGTGCCGTAGGCGTCGGGGCCGGCGGCCTCCGCGACGGCGCGGGGCTGGGCGCGGCGCATCACCGCCCTTATGCGGGCGATGACCTCGCGGACCCCGAACGGTTTCGACACGTAGTCGTCCGCGCCCAGTTCCAGGCCGACCACCCGGTCCGTCTCGTCGCTGCGCGCGCTGATCACGATGATCGGGATGTCGCCGCGGGCGCGCAGCGCCTTGCAGACGTCGAGGCCGTCGGTGTCGGGCAGGCCGAGATCGAGCAGGACGACGTCGTAGGGGGCGGAGTGGGCCAGGGCGGCGGCGCCCGTGGTGACCCAGTCGACCTCGAAGCCGTAGCGGATCAGTCCGCGTCGCAGGGACTCGGCGACCGGCTCATCGTCTTCCACCAGAAGTACGCGCACACGGCGCACCTTAATGCTTGAAACTTAATTCACAGGCGTGCCCTGTGACCCTTGGCACTTTTCCCGCACCTCGTAAGTGGGCATGCGCTGACCTGGGCGTCCGAAGCTTCCGAATCTCACCATGCGATACCGCGGAAGCGGATTTCGGGTGCTCGTTAAACTGAGCCGACACACAGGACTGAGCGAGGAGCGCACGTGGGCCTTGTCGTGCAGAAGTACGGAGGCTCCTCCGTAGCCGATGCCGAGGGCATCAAGCGCGTCGCCAAGCGAATCGTCGAAGCGAAGAAGAACGGCCACCAAGTGGTCGTCGTCGTTTCCGCGATGGGCGACACGACGGACGAGCTGATCGATCTCGCCGAGCAGGTATCTCCGATGCCCGCCGGGCGTGAGTTCGACATGCTGCTGACCGCGGGGGAGCGGATCTCCATGGCGCTGCTGGCCATGGCGATCAAAAACCTGGGCCACGAGGCCCAGTCGTTCACGGGCAGCCAGGCAGGCGTCATCACCGACTCGGTCCACAACAAAGCGCGGATCATCGACGTCACGCCCGGTCGGATCCGTACGGCGTTGGACGAGGGCAACATCGCCATCGTCGCCGGGTTCCAGGGTGTGAGCCAGGACAAGAAGGACATCACCACGCTGGGGCGGGGCGGCTCGGACACGACCGCCGTCGCGCTGGCCGCCGCGCTCGACGCCGAGGTGTGCGAGATCTACACCGACGTCGACGGTGTGTTCACCGCCGACCCGCGCGTGGTGCCGAAGGCGAAGAAGATCGACTGGATCGTCTTCGAGGACATGCTGGAGCTCGCCGCCTCCGGCTCCAAGGTGCTGCTCCACCGCTGTGTGGAGTACGCCCGCCGATACAACATCCCGATCCATGTGCGGTCCAGCTTCAGTGGACTTCAGGGCACCTGGGTCAGCAGTGAGCCGATTGGGGACCAGCAGGTGGAGCAGGCCATCATCTCCGGTGTCGCGCACGACACCTCCGAGGCCAAGATCACGGTCGTCGGCGTGCCCGACAAGCCGGGCGAGGCCGCGGTGATCTTCCGGACGATCTCCGACGCCCAGGTCAACATCGACATGATCGTGCAGAACGTGTCGGCCGCCTCGACCGGCCTCACGGACATCTCCTTCACCCTCCCCAAGGCGGAGGGCCGCAAGGCCATCGACGCCCTGGAGAAGAACAAGGGCGGCATCGGCTTCGAGTCGCTGCGCTACGACGACCAGATCGGCAAGATCTCGCTGGTCGGCGCGGGCATGAAGACGAACCCCGGCGTCACCGCCGACTTCTTCACCGCCCTGTCCGACGCGGGCGTCAACATCGAGCTGATCTCGACCTCCGAGATCCGCATCTCGGTGGTCACCCGCGCCGACGACGTCAACGAGGCCGTCCGCGCCGTGCACACGGCGTTCGGCCTCGACTCCGACAGCGACGAAGCCGTCGTCTACGGAGGCACCGGCCGCTGATGGCCAGCACCGGAGCGACCGTGCGTCCGACGCTCGCCGTGGTCGGCGCGACCGGGGCCGTCGGCACGGTCATGCTCCAGATCCTGTCCCAGCATGCGGACATCTGGGGCGAGATCCGCCTGATCGCCTCTCCGCGCTCGGCCGGCCGCAAGCTGGCCGTGCGCGGGGAGCAGGTCGAGGTGGTGGCCCTGACGGAGGAGGCCTTCGACGGGGTCGACGTCGCGATGTTCGACGTCCCCGACGAGGTCTCCGCCCAGTGGGCGCCGATCGCCGCCGCCAAGGGCGTGGTCGTCGTCGACAACTCGGGCGCCTTCCGGATGGACCCAGAGGTGCCCCTGGTGGTCCCCGAGGTCAACCCGCACAAGGTGCGCCGGCGTCCGCGCGGGATCATCGCCAACCCGAACTGCACGACGCTGTCGATGATCGTCGCCGTGGGCGCGCTGCACGCCGAGTTCGGGCTGCGCGAGCTGGTGGTGTCGTCGTACCAGGCGGTCAGCGGGGCCGGCCGGGCCGGGGTGGAGACCCTGCGCCAGCAGCTGTCCCTCGTGGCCGGTACGGACCTGGGGACCAAGCCCGGTGACGTACGGCGGGCCGTGGGCGACAACACCGGGCCGTTCCCGGAGCCGGTCGCGCTGAACGTCGTACCGTGGGCCGGGTCCCTGCGGGAGGACGGCTGGTCCTCGGAGGAGATGAAGCTGCGGGACGAGACCCGCAAGATCCTCGGTCAGCCCGCGCTGCCGGTCGCGGTGACCTGCGTGCGCGTCCCGGTGGTCACCACGCACTCCCTCACCGTGCACGCCCGTTTCCAGGGCGAGGTCACCGTCGACGGGGCGCGCGAGATCCTCGCCACGGCCCCGGGCGTCGTCCTCTTCGACAATCCGGCGGCCGGGGAGTTCCCCACACCCGCCGACGTGGTGGGCACCGACCCGACCTGGGTGGGGCGGCTGCGGCGGGCGCTGGACGACCCGACCGCGCTCGAACTCTTCGTCTGCGGGGACAATTTGCGCAAGGGAGCGGCCCTCAATACCGCGCAGATCGCCGAGCTGGTGGCGCGCGAACTGGCCTGAGCACGGGCCCAACTCCCCCTGCCCCACCGTAAATCCGCTGGCCAGTGGCGCACGAGTTTGTAGGATCAGTGTGCGCGATGTGGCCGGATTAATGGTTGGGAACCCTTGAATCCAGCCACCTCCGCATCCGAAGATTTCACTCCCCGCTTCCCGCAACCGCGCGGTGAGCGGGGAGCGTCTTTGCGAACGCCCTTCAGGTGGGCGCGTGGTGATGCGGTAAGGGACGTGGGGACGTCCCGGACATTTCATGACACAGGGGAAGAGCGGGTAGGCATGAGGGTGTTCGACGCACTGCCGGTTGTGCTGCCTGACACCAGACGGGTGGGTGATGACGCCGGGCAGGTGGGCGCTGACAGCAGACAGGTGTGTGGACTGTTTGTTTCGTCTGACGTAAATGTGACGGCCGACGCGTACAACCCCCAAGGGGGGAAGCGTGTCCAACTGGCGTGGCTCAGGTACTCGACTTCACTGCGGCACGCGGAACGGCCCTCCGGCCTCCGCGTGGATCCCGTGCGCCCGGCGGCATGCCGGTGATCGCGCCGATGCCCGCAGCGCGGCCCGCCCGCATCCCGAACCAGCGCGACGGTGTCGACGACGCCGTCGCGGCCGGAACGACGGTCGACCATCTCACCGAGACCTACCGGGCGCACTACCGCTCGCTGCTCGGCCTGGCCGCACTCCTCCTCGACGACACCGCCTCCTGCGAGGACGTCGTCCAGGAGGCGTTCATCCGGGTCCACTCGGCGCGCAAACGTGTCCGTGACCCCGAGAAGACCCTGGCCTATCTGCGCCAGACGGTCGTCAACCTCTCCCGCTCGGCCCTGCGCCGCCGCATCCTCGGCCTCAAGCTCCTCTCGAAGCCGATGCCGGACATGGCCAGCGCGGAAGAGGGCGCGTACGACCTGCTGGAGCGCGACTCCCTCATCAACGCCATGAAGGGACTGCAGCGCCGCCAGCGCGAGGTCCTGGTCCTGCGCTACTTCGCGGACATGACCGAGGCGCAGGTCGCCGAGTCGCTCGGCATATCGCTGGGCTCGGTGAAGGCCTACGGCTCGCGCGGGATCGCCGCCCTCCGGATCGCCATGGAGGCCACGGCATGAGCGACAAGGCCGACGGAAACGGCACGGCCGAGGGAAACGGCTCGCGTGAACGGCGCGAGCCGGACATCCGGCGCGGCCCGACCTGGGCGCGCGAGGAACCGCCGAACGAAACACATGCTGGGAACGGAACTGTGAACCACGGCCCCGACGAACAGAGCCCCACCGGGCCGAGCCTCGACGGGAACCCCGAGAACCGCGACAACTCCGGGGACTCCGAGGGCATCGAGGAACGGCACCCCGTAGGACCCGTAGAACCTCCGGGCTCCGGAGGACAGGGTCCCGACGAGCAGAGCGACGACCCGCACGGCATCGACCCGCACGGCGACGACGTGTTCGGCACCGCCGTATTCGGCTCCGAAGGCTTCGACCCCGACGAGCTGGCGCTACGGCGGCTGCTGCACCAGGCGGTCCAGGAGGTCGAGCCGCGCGACGGCACGCTGGACCTCCTGCGCAAGGCGGTACCGGCCCGCCGGGCCCGCAAGCGCCAGGCACTGGTCGGCATGGCGGCCACCGTGCTCTTCTTCGGCACCGCGATCCCGGCCCTCGTGCACGTCTCGAACTCCACCGGCTCGGACGCCGATCCGTCCATCATGGGCAACAGCTCACAGGCGCAGGGCGGCACCAGCCAGGGCAAGGGCCCGGACGGCGGCTCCAGCACTTCGGGCGGCACCTCGGGGCAGGCCTCGCAGAACCCGGGCGGCCACAAGAACGACGGCACGGGCAAGACCCCCGGCCACGGCACCGTGAGCGCGAACCCCTCGGCCAGCACCGGGACGGCCACGCTCGTCTGTACGGCCGAACAGCTCGGCGCCTCGAACTCGACGGTGGACGCCGCCGATTCGGCGGGCATCGTCTACGGCACCTTCAGCGTCACCAACACCTCCGGCACCAGCTGCACCGTCGGCGGCCCCGGCACCGTGGGCACCTACGCGGTGGGTGCCGCCGACTCCAGCAAGATCACCGTGGTGCAGCACAGCTCGGGGGACGCGGCGGCCGGCCTGCCCGACCCGTCGACGGCGGTCTCCCAACTGGTGCTCCAGGCGGGCGCCTCCTACGTGGTCAAGTTCGCCTGGGTGCCCTCCGAGACCTGCCCCACCACCGGCACCAGCACCGGCGGCACCACCACCGGCGGTTCGACGGCCAGTCCGTCACCCAGCGAGGACGCCAGCACCAGCAGCGGGTCCACGAGCGGCGACGCCGGGACGTCCGCCCAGCTCCTGGAGGACGGCACTCTCGACGGCAGCGTCCAGGTCACGCACACGGCGGAGGCGGGCTCCCCGACGGTCACGGCCACGGTGCCGAACGCGTGCGCGGGCACCGTCTACCGGACGGGTCTGCTGGCGGGGTCGTAGACCGGACCGCGGGTCCACAGGTGGTCAGCCGGGTCGGGGGACCCGGCCGTGTCTGTGTCCGGCCACGTCAGACGGTGGCGTGGGCCGCTTCCTCGTCCTCAGGGACGAGGCCCAGCTCCGCATCGCGCGCGAACTCCACCTCGCGGCGCAGCAGCCGGAACCACATGAAGACGACGAAGCCCGCGAAGACGAACCACTCGCCGGTGTAGCCGAGGTTCTGGAACGCCTTCAGGTCGAGGCCGGTGTTCGCGGGCGCGGTCGCCGGTACGGCCCTCATCCCCGAGTCGCCCTTGTCGAGCGTGATCCACGCGTCGTACACGGGGTACGGCACCAGGTTCACCAGCGAGGCCGCGCTGATCGCGCCGGTCTGGCCGGACGGCAGGCCGCCCTGGGCGCTGACTCCGTTGTCGCCGGGCGTCTCGGATGCTTGCAGCGAGCCGGTGACGGTGACCTCGCCGGTCGGCGCGGCCGGTGCCTTCGTGGCGTCGGGCTTGCCGGGGATCCAGCCGCGGACGACGGGAAGGGCCTTGCCGTCGTCGGTGCGCAGCAGGGTCAGGACGTAGAAGCCGTTCTTCCCGTCCAACTGGCGGTCGGGGACGAGGAGTTGCTTGCCGTAGTGGCCGGTCGTGGTGGCCCGGCGGCCCGAGGTGCTCTGGTCGACCGGGAGCAGTGAGGCGAGCGGGCGGGCCGCTTCCGTGCGGTCGGTCTCGACCTGGCGGGTGGCCTGGTGGCTGCTGTCCACGCGCGCCTGGAACCGGCTCAGCTGCCACGACCCCATGAAGATGCAGAAGGGGATGGCGAGCAGTACGAAGACGTTGATGCCCCACCAGCGCGATGTCAGCAGAAACCGGTACACGCCGTCCACGGTACGGGGCTGTCGTGAGGCCCTCGGCCCGGGGGTCGGCCCGAAGGTTCACCGGGCGTCGGCAATGCTCCGACCGGGACTTGGTCGAAGTTATCCACAGGCTGAGGATCCGGTCGGCGCAATGTCGTTGTGGGCGGGCAGTATGGGGCCATGACTGAGAGCAACGGGTCCGAGAACACACCGGACTGGGAGAAGCGCTTCCGGGCGCCCCGCGTGTCCCTGCCCGACTGGGCGGAGGACGCACCCGACCGTTCCCTGTTCGTGTCGAACGCGACGGGGACGTATGAGCTGTACGCCTGGGACCGGGCGACGGGCGAGCAACGCCAGGTCACCGACCGGCCGAACGGCACGACGGACGGTGTGCTCTCCCCGGACGGGGAGTGGATCTGGTGGTTCGACGACAAGGACGGCGACGAGTTCGGCGTCTGGCGCCGCCAGCCCTTCAAGGGAGGACCGGACGAACCCGCCGTCCCCGGCCTCGAACCGTCCTACCCGGCCGGGGTCGCCCTCGCGCGCGACGGCAGGACCGCCGTGGTCGGCCGCTCGACGGACGAGGACGGCACGACGATCCACCTCGCCCGCACCGGTGACGAGACCACGCTGATCTACCGGCACCGCGAGTCGGCGGGCGTCGGCGACCTCTCGCACGACGGTTCGCTGATCGCCGTCGAGCACACGGAGCACGGCGACGCGATGCACTCCGCGCTGCGCGTCCTGCGCCCGGACGGCACGGCGGTCGCCGACCTGGACGACACCAAGGGCGGCACCGAGGAGCTGGGCCTGGAGGTCCTCGGCTTCGCACCCGTCGACGGCGACACCCGTCTCCTCATCGGCCATCAGCGGCGCGGCCGTTGGGAGCCCTTGGTGTGGGACGTGGTCAAGGGCGGCGAGACGGACCTGTCCCTGGACCTGCCCGGCGACGTCAGCGCCGAGTGGTACCCGGACGGCTCGGCCCTGCTCATCGCGCACAGCTTCGAGGCCCGCAGCGAGGTCTTCCGCTACGACCTCGCCTCGGGCGGACTGGAGAAGGTGCCGACACCGCCCGGTTCGGTCTCGGGCGCGACGGCCAGGCCGGACGGCAGCGTGGAGTACCTGTGGTCGTCGGCCGCGGAACCCTCCGCCGTGCGCTCGACGACGGGCGAGGTGGTCCTGGACCCGCCCGGTCTGAAGTCACCCGGCTCGGTCCCGGTGGAGGACGTGTGGGTGGAGGGCCCCGGCGGCCGCATCCACGCCCTGGTCCAGAAGCCGGCGGGCGCCACCGGCCCCCTCCCCACGGTCTTCGACATCCACGGCGGCCCGACCTGGCACGACAGCGACTCCTTCTCTGCGGGCCCGGCGGCCTGGGTCGACCACGGGTACGCGGTCGTCCGGGTCAACTACCGCGGCTCGACCGGCTACGGCCGCGCGTGGACCGACGCCCTGAAGTACAGCGTCGGCCTGATCGAGCTGGAGGACATCGCCGCGGTCCGGGAGTGGGCGATCACCTCCGGCCTCGCCGACCCCGCCCGCCTGATCCTCACCGGCGGCTCCTGGGGCGGCTACCTCACCCTCCTCGGCATCGGCACCCAGCCCGACGCGTGGACCCTGGGCATCGCGGCGGTCCCGGTCGCCGACTACGTGACGGCCTACCACGACGAGATGGAAGCCCTGAAGGCCATGGACCGCACCCTCCTGGGCGGCACCCCCGAAGAGGTCCCGGCCCGCTTCGAGGCATCCTCCCCGCTGACCTACGTCGACAAGGTCACCGCCCCGGTCTACATCTCCGCCGGCGTCAACGACCCCCGCTGCCCGATCCGCCAGATCGACAACTACGTGAAGCGGCTGGAGTCGCGGGGTGCCGTGCACGAGGTGTACCGGTACGACGCGGGGCACGGGTCGTTGGTGGTGGACGAGCGGATCAAGCAGGTGAAGCTGGAACTGGACTTCGCGGAGCGGCATTTGGGGAAGTAGGCAGGGTTTCCCGAAGGGTTGATCTTCTCGGGAGTCGCGTGAGGAGCGGGGATCCGAACTCCCCGCTCCCTACGTCCCCGCCCGGTCCCGGGGCCGCCGCCCCAGCAACTCCGCCAGCCCCCGCCGAGTCGCCGCCAGCACAACCCGGTCCGCGTCCCGCAGGACGTACGTGTCGGGGAGGTCCCAGACCAACCCCGACCGCCGTACGTCCTCGGAGGCGTCCCGCGTCGCCGTGTCCAGCGCGAGCACCCGCCACGACCCCGCCCGGAACGCCTCGGCGATCGTCTTCCCTTCCAGCTGGGGGTGCCCGCCCACGGTCATCGCCGCGAACAGCAACACCCGCCGCTCGACAGGGATCGCGCCCAGGATCTGCCGGCCCATCATCGCCCCGGCGAAGGCGGGCGCGGCCAGATGGGACACGCTCCGGCTCCGGGTCAGGGCACCGGGGTGCGCGGCCCGCAGGGTGCGGTACACGGCGGTCGCGAAGTCGTCGTCGTACAGCCGGAGTACGACCCGTAGATCCGGCCGCACGGACCGGGCGTACAGCACCGCTTCGAGGTTCGTCGTGTCGGAGCTGGTGACCGCGAGGAGGGCGTGGGCGCGGTTGACCTTGGCGGATTCCAGGACGCCCTCCTGGGTGACGTCACCCAGGATCACCGGCACCCGCAGCCGGCGCGCGACCGCGAGCCCGCGGGCCTCGGGGTCGGCCTCGACGCACACCACGGGGATGTTGAGTTCGCGCAGCCGGGTCAGCACCCGGGTGCCGATCTTGCCGAGCCCGAGCAGCACGACATGCCCGCCGAGTCCCCGCGGCGGCTTGCGCAACGCGGACGCCGTACGGAAGGTGCCCAGCGCCTCCAGCACGGCGGCCAGCAGCACCGGCAGCATCAGCAACCCGACGAGCCCGGACAGGAGTTGAAGGATCTGCCGCCCCAGCGGCGCCCCGATCGCGGGGTCGTCGATCGCGAAGAGATCGAGCAGCGTCAGATAGAAGGCGGTCAGCGGATGGATGTGGGTCACCAGCCACAGCGAGACGGCGAGCGCGATCACACACGCCACCATGCCCGCCAGCGACCACCGCAGCCGCCGCGAGAAGAGCGAGGACCACGCCGGGACGACACCGCCCCTGCGCCCGACCGGCAACTGCGGCCCGGCGTACGACACCTGCTCCAGGACGACGGTCCCGCGCCCGGTGGCGGAGGCGACGGCCGCCGCGTCGGGGAGCAGGCGCGGGCCCTGTTCGCCCATGCCCTCGGAGCCGTCCGCGCCGGCCGGGTCACTGCTCGTCGCCGACAGCAGGGCGAGCGTGGCAAGGCCAGGATCGGCGACCTCCCCGGGTCCCGGCGGCGGCCGTTCCACCGCGCGCAGCAGCAGCCCGTCGGTCTGGACGACCTTGCTGGTCCCGGCGAGCGCGGTCGCGGCCAGCGCGGGCGCGGCGGTGTCGGCGTCGGAGAGGACGGTGGTCGAGGCGTCGAACCCGGAGCCGGGCCCGCCGCCCGCTCCGTCACCGGTCGCCAACGCGGCGGCCTGGTCGAGGAGTTCCTCGATGTGCTGGCCGAGCCGCCGGTTGTAGAGGCGGATCACCAGCCGGATACGGGGGTTGAGGCGGCGGGCGGTGAGGGCGGCGCGGATGTTCGTCTCGTCGTCGTCATGGACGAGGGCCAGCGCGGTCGCCCGGTCCACGCCCGCCTCGGCGAACACGGCCTCGGTCAGCTCGGCGACCTCCAACACCCGCTCCCCGCGCGGGGGTTCGGGGGCGACCGGTGCGCCGCTGCCGCTGCCACCGTTGCCGTTGGTCCGGCCCACCGCCGCGTTGACCCGGTCGAGCAGCGCGGCCGAGGCGGCACGCGCGCGGCCGACGACCGGTGGGCGGGCGGAGGCGTCGGAGAGCGGGACGACGAGGGTGATCTGCTCACCGTAGACACTGCGGAGTTCGACGGCGAGCCGGTGTACGAGCGCGTCGTCGCCGCACACCACCATGTGTGCCCGGGCGCTGCCCGGAGGGGTCTGATTCGGAACGGTGCTCGCCACGAGGGGAAAGACTGCCCCAAGGAGGCGAGTGGTTCCAGTATTCCGCTGAACACCCGTGCCCCGACTGCCGTATGCAGAGACAGGGAGCAAAACTCGCGAAACCAGGCGTCTGCCGGAGGTACCTCACCCGTGGCCATCACCACCGAACCAGCCGCGCCGACCACGGAGACGCCGCCGGAACCGCGCCTGAATCAGCAAGCGAAGCCGGACGCGAAGCCGGACGTGCCCGCGCAGGAGTCACCGGTCGCGCCCGCCGAAGCGGCGAAGGACGGCTGGCAGTTCAACTCGCCGCTCGTGCTGACCATGGTGCTGCTCGTGGTCGTCCTGGCGCAGGGCCCGATCCGCCAGGCGCTGTCCGCGCCGGTGATGCAGAGCTGGATGACGGTCTTCGTGGCCGTGGTCGTGCAGGCGCTGCCCTTCCTGGTGCTGGGCGTGCTGCTGTCGGCCGGGATCGCGGTGTTCGTACCGGCGACGTTCTTCACCCGTGCGCTGCCGAAGAACCCGGTGCTGGCCGTGCCGATCGCCGGCATGGCGGGCGCGATCCTCCCCGGCTGCGAGTGCGCGTCGGTGCCGGTGGCCGGGGCGCTGGTGCGGCGGGGCGTCACCCCGGCGGCGGCGATCGCGTTCCTGCTCTCCGCCCCGGCGATCAACCCGATCGTGCTGACGGCGACCGCCGTGGCGTTCCCGCGCAACCCCGAGATGGTGCTCGCCCGGTTCGTCGGCAGCCTGCTCGTGGCCTGCGTGATGGGCTGGCTGTGGACGCGGATCGGCCGCACCGACTGGCTGCGCCTGCCCGCCCACGAACCGCACGAGGGGGAGACCAAGGGGGCCGCGTTCTGGGGCTCGGTACGTCACGACGTGATGCAGGCCGGCGGGTTCCTCGTCCTCGGCGCGATGTCGGCGGCCACGCTCAAGGCGGTGGCACCCGCAAGCTGGCTGCGCACGGCCGCCGACAACCCGGTGGTCGCGATCCTCGCCCTCTCGATCCTCGCCGTGCTGCTGTCGATCTGCTCGGAGGCGGACGCGTTCGTCGCCGCGTCGCTCACCCAGTTCTCGCTCACGGCCAAACTCGCGTTCCTGGTGGTGGGCCCGATGATCGACCTGAAACTGTTCGCCATGCAGGCGGGCACCTTCGGCCGCGGCTTCGCGATGCGCTTCGCACCGGCCACCTTCGTCCTCGCCATCGCGGGCGCGGTCGTCACCGGGGCGGTGCTCCTGTGAACCGGCAGGCACAGGCGGCCGTCCTGTTCCTCGTCGGCGCGGCCCTCCTGCACGCGGGCTTCACCAACCTCTATCTGCGCTACGTCAAGGCAGGCCTCCAACCGCTCCTCCTGCTCTCCGGCGCGGTCCTCATCGTGACCGCACTGGCCACGGCCTGGTACGAGTGGCGCCGGACGCGGCTGGAGAAGGCCCAGGCGGAAGCGCACGCGGCGCACGCGGAGGCCCACCTGGAGGACCACACCGAGGAAGAGGCTCACGAGGGACACGTCCACCGCGAACCCCGTATCTCCTGGCTCCTGATCCTCCCCCTGTTCGCCCTGATCCTGGTCGCCCCGCCGGCCCTCGGCTCCTACAGCGCGGTCCGCACCGGCACCGCCCTCCAGCAGCCGTACGGCCTTCTCAAGCTCCCCGACAGCAATCCGCTCACCCTCGGCCTGGTCGACTACGCGAGCCGTGCGGTCTACGACCACGGACGGTCCCTGGGCACCCGGCAGTTGAAGGTCACCGGCTTCGTCGCGCTGGACAAGTCGGGCTCCCCGTTCCTCGTCCGCATGGCTCTCAACTGCTGTGCCGCGGACGCCCAGCCGGTGAAGATCGCCCTGACCGGCAAGATCCCGCCGGTACTTCAGCCCGACACCTGGCTGGAGATCACCGGCACCTACACCCCCCAGCAGACCAAGGACCCCATCAACAACCGCCCGATCCCCTACTTCCAGGTCGCCCAGGCCAAGCCGGTCCCGACGCCGAAGGACCCGTACGACGAGAGCTGGAACCAGTAACTGGCCCGGTTTCAGAGGAGGTTGGCGACCGCGGCGGCCATGATCGGCTCGGCCGCCACCTCGGTCAGCTCCGGCGGTACGACCAGCAGGTCCCAGCGGCCGCGGCCCGGCGCGAGCAGGACGACGGTGTTCGGGGCGTGCACGGCGGTGGTCCGGTGCAGCCGTACGACCTGGTTGGCCACGAGCATCCGGCCCGGGGCGGTCGACCAGACCCGTCCGTTCACCATCACGCTGACGATGTGCCCCCAGGTCCGGGGCAGCCCGGCGAGCAGGCGCGGTACCTCGGTGAGGACGTCGTAGGAGTGCGGCCACCAGGCTCCGTCGAGGCGGCGGGGTACGGCGGTGTGCGCGGCGAGGCGCAGCCGGAGGGCGGGTGGGGCGCTCTGCTCCACGTCCGGCGAAGAGGCGTTGGTGTCCGAGGCGGGCGAACTGTGGGTGTCCGTGGGCGCGTTCATGTCGCGGTCCCTGTCCCCGGCCGTCCGTCGTGCGGCGGTCCGGTGCTGTGGTGCACTGGGAACGACGACGGCTCCAGAGCCGAGGTGCGGAGAACTCCCGGTACCGCTCACCGTACTCCCGGCCCGGGCGGACCGGCCTGCGCCGGAGGCACTCCGAGGCCCTCCGCGGTCCGCGGGCGTACCGTGAAAGGACCGAGGATCTCTCGTGCACCGGATCGCACCGGTGCCGTTCTCGGCGAACCACGACGCCGGGGCGGATGTGTCCGCGCCCGGGGCAGGGCTCAGCCCATGACCGTGAATGTGCCCGGTCGGCCGGTGACGGTGACCGCGGACGCGCCCGCGGCCCCCGCCGGACACGGCGGTGCCGGTACGGCGAGCTGGGAGAGGACGTGGCCCGCATCCGGCCACGAGCCCGGCACGTCCGGCCATGAGCGAGGCACGTCCAACCGTGAGCGCGGCCCGTCGCCCTGGGAAGGCGACCGTGTCCGCCCCCTCAGCCGCCGCCAGATCGAGGACCGCTTCCAGGATCTCGGCGTGCTGTACGAGGAGACCTGCGGCGGGAACCGCAGGGGCAACCGTTCCCGCACCGCCTTCCTGCGACGCCTGGCCGGTGACGTCCGGCGCCCCGGCTTCACCCTGCTGATCGCCGAGAACACGACCCTGACGGCCTGCGCCTACGGCTTCCCCGTCCGCGCCGCCGATCCCTGGTGGCAGGGCCACGACACCCGGCTGCCCCGGCCGCTGCACGGCCTCGCGGTCACGGGCGGGCTCTTCGCGGTCTCCGGGATCGTCGTCCCGCCCCGCGTGCGCACCCATTACCAGGACCGGGAGTGGAACCTCGCCCGGCGCCTGCAACGCCGGCTGCTCGCCGATCACGCGCCGACCCTCGGCGTCACCCTGGTGCCCCGCACCGACAGCGAGACCCTGTCGGCCTACCGGGCATGGGGCTGGCAGGACGTCGCGGGAGCACCGTCGGACCCCGGGCGAGCACCCGAACGGGGCTCCCTGCGGGGCCCCGGCGGTCTTGATCCACGGCTTCCGGGCACCTGCCGGGTGCTGGTTCTGGGCCCCTGAGAGCGTCAACCGGCGTCAGGACATCTGTGCTCGCCGCGACAGAGATTCCCCGGGTGCGACTAGAGTTCTCGTACGGGGGAACCAGCTCCCGCGGCAGGCCGATCCCGCCCCGGGCGGCCCGCAGGAAAGGTGTACATGCCCGCAGAAAGCCAGCAGCCCACGGCCGACCGGCTCGACGACGACGACTACCCCGCCTACACCATGGGCCGGGCCGCCGAGCTGATCTCCTCCACCCCCGGTTTCCTCCGGTCATTGGGTGAGGCCGGGCTGATCACCCCGACGCGGTCGGACGGCGGTCACCGCCGCTACTCGCGCCGTCAGCTCCGCACGGCCTCCCGCGCGCGCGAGCTGGTCGACCAGGGGACGCCCATCGAGGCCGCGTGCCGCATCATCAGCCTGGAGGACCGGCTGGACGAGGCTCTGCGCGTCAATGAGGAGCTGCGCCGCTCATCCCATCGGTAGAAAATCTGATGTCCCCGAAACAGAAATTCACCGTTTCGGGCGGCCCTTTTCTCGCCCAATTCCCTCATCGCGAAAATGGGTTCCGTGCTAGGCTGACTTCAGTTGCAGTTGTGGTTGCCAATTTTGAACCGGACCTCCGGTGCAGGTGATCATCACGGCGATGGAGGAGATTCGTAAAGTGCGGATCTCGTGCACTGCCTAGGAGTTAAGACATGGCCACCGGTACCGTGAAGTGGTTCAACGCGGAAAAGGGCTTCGGCTTCATCGAGCAGGACGGCGGCGGCGCTGACGTCTTCGCCCACTACTCGAACATCGCCACCCAGGGCTTCCGCGAGCTGCAGGAAGGTCAGAAGGTGACCTTCGACATCACGCAGGGCCAGAAGGGCCCGCAGGCGGAGAACATCGTTCCCGCCTAAGCACGCGAAGCTGCGAAACAGGGGCCCGCACCTTGGGTGCGGGTCCCTTTTCGTATCTGCTCATTTACCTGCTGTTCCCCGGCCGTTCTCGGCTTCCCGGCATCCCCGGCTTTCCCCGAGGAGAAATCCTCCCCTCTCCTCCCGCTCGAAACCCCTTGGTGAGGCACCATGCGCTGCGTGATCGCCCGTTACCCCTTCGATCTGACGAAGAGCGAGGTGGAGGAGATGCTCAAGGGCATCCGCCCGGAGCAGCCCGTCACCGGCCAGTGCGCCGTCATCAGCCGCAAGCTGTACCCGGTCAAGCAGGTCGGCGAGGTCATCACCAAGCAGGACCGCCGTGACTTCACCGCCTTCGAGGTGACCAGGGCCCTCTCCCGGCTCGGCTTCACCTGCCACGAGACGCCGCCCGCGCCCGCCACCCCGGCGCCCGCACCGGCCCCCGCCGCGGAGACCCCCACGGACTCCGGCCCGGACTCGACCTCGTACATCGGCACCACCCTGGGCTGACGCCTCCGCCCGCACGTCCCCGCACACCCCGAGCGACCACGCCGCCATAGATCCACGGGCGCGAGGTCGCTCTTTGCGTACCGACGCCTCACAGTTCCTTGTCGGGCCAGTCCAGCAGGCGGGCCCCGATGACCGCCGTCTGCAGCGTGTACCGCTGGCCGGGGTCCGCCGGATCCGCGCCGGTCAACTGATGGATGCGTTCCAGCCGGTACGTCAGCGCGCGCACGCTCAGCGAGAGCCGGCGCGCGGACTCCGCCGCCACACAACCGGAGTCGAAGTACGTCGACAGGGTGTCCAGCAGCGGGCGCGCACCGCCGCGCGCCCTGGTCAGCGGGCCCAGCGCGTCGAGCACCAGATCCGCCATCGCCTGCCGGTCGCGCGTGAGCACCGGGTAGACCAGCAGGTCGGCGGCGCGCAGGAGGGGGCCCTCCAGGTCGAGCCGCTCGGCCAGTTCGAGTGTGTTGAGAGCTTCCTCGTACGACTGGACGATCCCGCCCGCGCCCGGCTGCGGCCGACCGATCGCCGCGCGGGTGCCCTCCGCGGCGGCGTACGACTGCTTGGCGAAGTGGGCGAGGATGTCGTCCTGGTCGCCGGGCGCGACACAGAGCATCCGGCCGGCCTTCGTGGTGAGCAGGATGTTGCGGTCACCGAAACGGCTGATCATCGCGCGCTCCACCTGACGCGGCACCGGCGCGCTCTCGTCGTACGGCGTCGGACCCTGGACCACGGCGACCGCGTGCGAGTGGGAGAGGCGCAGGCCGAAGCGCTCGGCGCGTTCCGCGAGCCGGCCCAGATCGCTGCGGCCGTAGAGCAGGTCGTCGATGAACTCCCGCCGCGCCGCCTCCTCTTGGCGTACCGCGAGCCGCTGCGCGCGTTCGTACCCCTCGGCGAAGGCGTCGACCACCTGCTGCACCGCGGCAAGGGCGCAGTCGGCGGAACCGGGGGTCTGCGGCCAGGCGGCGCGGGTCGCGGTGAGATGGGCGTTCACCAGGGCGCGCAGTCCGTGACCGGCCTCGGCCGCCTGCTCGCCCAGGGTGCGGCGGGCCTCCAACTCGGCCCGGGTCAGGCGGCGTCCGGTGCCGGCGACGTCCGCCAGGAGCCGCGCATACCCCGCCAGATACTGCTCAGGTATTTCGCGCTCCGACAACTCCGCCCCCTGTTTTCTTGACGCCCCGGTGACGCTTTCTTAGCGCGTCATCGGCATCAAGACCCTAATGAACACTGCCGGGTTCCGGCAATGCGCGGGCGTGCACCCCGCGTGCACCATGGCGGCAGGGGAGCACCGCGGAAGGTTCCGGTGCCGGACACCGGCAGGTGGTCGGCACCGGAACCACGATCCGCGGATCCCCGAAGTCTTAACGCGTCGTGGACACAGCGGACAGGGGACGGAGGGCCGGGATCATGGGGGCGTTCTTCGCTGCCGCGACCGGTTTTCCCACCGTCGTCTTCACCGCCGCGCTCACCGTGGTCGTCCTGTTCTGGCTGCTGGTCGCGCTGGGCGCGGCGGACGCCCACGGACACGCCCATGCCCACCTCAACTCCCGTGCGCACGGCGACGGTTGGGGGCTCGGCGGAGTTCCGGTGACCCTCGCCTTCTCGCTGTTCACCGCCGTCGGCTGGCTGATCAGCTACTGCGCGAGCGTGCTGCTCGTCCCGTCCGGCCCGGTCGGAGTCCTGGTCGGGGCGGCCGTGCTGATCGGCACGGTGTACGTCTCCTGGCGGGCGACCAAGCTGTTCGTACGACCCCTGCACCGGCTGTTCCCCGACGAACACGGGCCGTCCCGGCTGGACTTCGTCGGGCTGACCTGCACGATCCGCACCGGGTGGGTCGACGCGGGGTTCGGCCAGGCCGAGGTCAGGTCCGCGGACGGCTCGGCCGCGGTGGTCCAGGTCCGGCAGACGGGCGGCGGCTCCGGCGAGGGCGTCCTCGCCAGTGGAAGCACCGGACTGCTCTACGCCTACGACGAGACCGGCGAGTTCTTCTGGGTCGCGCCCTACGACAGCGCGCTCGACCCGAGGACCGGCCCCGGCACGACGGGATAGGCCGCCAACTCCTGTTGGCCTACGGCCGTTGCCCACGCCTGTTGGTCAACTCCTGTTGGCCCACGCCCGTTTCCTCACCCTTCTCATTCCTTGGGGACCCATGTCATGAACGCCATCACCGTCGGCATCGGTGTGTTCGTCGCCGTTGTCCTGCTCATCGCGCTCACCCTGCTCCTGGTGGTCGGCCGGCTCTTCCGGAAGGTGGAGCAGGGGCGGGCGCTGATCGTGTCCAAGACGAAGAAGGTCGACGTCACCTTCACCGGGGCGGTCGTGCTGCCGGTGCTGCACAAGGCCGAGTTCATGGACATCTCGGTGAAGACCATCGAGATCCGGCGCACCGGGCGCGAGGGTCTGATCTGCCAGGACAACATCCGTGCCGACATCCACATCAGCTTCTTCGTGCGGGTCAACAAGACCGTCGAGGACGTCATCAAGGTCGCGCAGGCCATCGGCACCCAGACCGCGAGCGACCCGGTGGCGATCCAGGACTTCTTCGCCGCGAAGTTCTCCGAGGCGCTCAAGACCGTCGGCAAGCAGCTGGACTTCGTCGATCTCTACACCAAGCGCGAGGAGTTCCGGGACCGGATCATCCAGGTCATCGGCACCGATCTCAACGGCTACCACCTCGACGACGCGGCCATCGACTTCCTCGAACAGACACCGATGACCCAGCTCGACAACCAGAACATCCTGGACGCGCAGGGCATCCGCAAGATCACCGAGCTGACGACCATCGAGCACGTCCGCACCAACGAGTTCCAGCGCACCGAACAGAAGGAGATCACCCGGCAGAACGTCGACGCCCGGGAGACCATCCTGGAGCTGGAGCGCCGGCAGGCCGAGGCGGAGATCAAGCAGCGCCGTGAGGTGGAGGTCCTGCGGGCACGCGAGGAGGCCGCCACCGCGAAGGTGCAGGAGGAGGAACGGCTGGGCGCCCAGGCCGCGTTCCTCCGCACCGAGGAGCAACTCGGCGTCCAGCGCGAGAACCAGGCCCGCGAGATCGCCGTCGCGCAGAAGAACCGCGAGCGGGTCATCGCCGTCGAGAACGAGCGCATCGAGAAGGACCGGCTCCTCGAAGTCATCGCCAGGGAACGGGAGACCTCGCTGTCCGGGATCGCCAAGGACAAGGAGGTCGAGGCCGAGCGCCGCGAGGTCGCGGACGTGGTCCGGGAACGGATCGCCGTGGACCGTACGGTCGCCGAGCAGGAGGAGGCGATCAAGAAGCTGCGGGTGGTCGAGGAGGCCGAGCGCACCCGCCAGGCCGTGATCATCGCCGCCGAGGCGGAGGCGCAGGAGAAACTGGTCAAGGACATCAAGGGGGCCGAGGCCGCGGAGGCCGCCGCCAAGCACCGTGCCGGTGAGCAACTCACCCTCGCCGAGGCCCGGTTGAAGTCCGCCGACCTCGACGCCCGTGCCAAGCTCCGGCTCGCCGAGGGCATCCAGGCGGAGGCGGCGGCTGCCGGACTCGCCGAGGTCCAGGTCCGCGACAAGGAGGCCGAGGTCACCGTGAAGGCCGGCCGCGCCGAGGCCGAGGCCACGGGGGCGCGGCTGCGCGCGGAGGCGGAAGGCACCGAGGCCCGGCTGCGCGCCGAGGCCGAGGGCACCCGGGCCAAGGTGCTCGCGGAGGCGGAGGGTGTGCGGGCGAACGCGCTCGCGGAGGCCGAAGGTGCGCAGGCGAAGGTGCTCGCGGAGGCGGAGGGCACCCGGGCCAAGATGCTCGCGGAGGCGGAGGGTGTGCGGGCGAACGCGCTCGCGGAGGCCGAAGGTGTGCAGGCGAAGGTGCTTGCGGAGGCGGAGGGTGTGCGGGCGAACGCGCTCGCGGAGGCCGAAGGTGCGCAGGCCAAGGTCCTCGCGCAGGCCGAGGGCCTAAGGGCGAACGCGCTCGCGGAGGCCACCGGCATCGGCGAGAAGCTCAAGGCCGAGGCAGAAGGGCTCACCGAGAAGGCCGCCGCGATGGCCGCCCTCGACGACTCCTCGCGCGGCCACGAGGAGTACCGGCTGCGGTTGCAGGCCGAGAAGGAGATCCGGCTCGCGGGTCTCGACGTTCAGCGGCAGGTCGCCGAGGCGCAGGCCACGGTCCTTGCAACCGGTCTGGAGCACGCCGACATCGACATCGTCGGCGGCGACTCGGTCTTCCTCGACCGGCTGATGTCGTCGATCTCCTTCGGCAAGAGCGTCGACGGCTTCGTCGCCAACTCCCAGACGGCGCAGGCCTTGGCGCGTCCCTGGCTGGACGGCACGTCGAACATCGCCGACGACCTCGCCCGCGTCCTCGGCCCGGTCTCCACGGCCGACGTACGGAACCTCACCGTCTCCGCGCTGCTGATGAAGCTGATGACCTCGGACCCGGCGAACGCCGGTCAGGTACGGCAACTGCTGGACAAGGCAGGTGAGTTGGGCCTGGCGGATACCCCGCTGGCCGCGCTCAACGGCCACCCGGCGAAGGCCTGACCCCACCCACGGTCCGGAACTGCCGCACAGGGGACGGCAGTTCCGGACTCACCCCCCTGAGAATCTGAGAGGGACCATGACCACCGGCCTGGACACCGGCACCTACGAGGTCCTGCGCGACCGCCTCGCCGCACAGGCCGCCGAACTCGCCCGCCGCGCGGAGAAGCTCAACACCCGCCGCACCGAGGAGTTCGGCTCCACCCGCCTCGAACTCACCGGCACCGAACGCCTCGACACCGAGCACCCGGCGGCGCCGCGCGACCTCGTCGCCGTAGGAGACACCCTCCTCTTCGGCCGCCAGGTCTCCCTCGGAGTCACCCGGGAGACGACGGTCGCCGACGTCCTCGCCCTGCACGACCGACACGACCTGCGCCGACTGCCCGAGAACGCGGTCCCCGGACTCCTCGACGACCCGGATTTCATGCGGGAGTTCACGGCCCTGCACCGGTACTACCGCCAAGCCCGCCTGCTCCAACTCCGTTGCCTCGACGGCAAGTTGCTGGCCGTCTTCCGTACCGGCGAGAAGGCCGACGACATCCGGGTGCTGCGCTGGGCCCTCACGGACGACGGCCGCTCGGCGACCTTCCTGGACGCGCACGGCGAACGCGACCACGTCTTCCCGCCGCCGTACGACGTCGACTGGACGGCGACGACCCGCGAGGACCTCGTCCCCGGCCGGCATCCGCACGTCCGGATCCAGGACGGGCTGTACGTCGACACGGTGGGCGGCACGCTCACCGTCAAGGTGGAGGACAACACCGAGACGGGGGAGGGGATCTACTCCGAGCCGGTGGACGAGCCGTTGCAGTCGGCGGCCGACGCGGAGATCGCCTATGCGCGGGTGGGTGCGCTGGTGCTGCTGCGTGTGTGTCCCTACAAGGAGGAGGCCCACCGCTACCTGGTCTTCAACACGCTCACGAAGTCCGTCGTCCGGCTCGACGGGATCGGGCTGTCGTGTCAGCGGCTGCCCGAGGAGCGGGGGATCGTGTTCCCGGGCGGGTACTGCCTGGCCACGGGGGTGTGGAAGACCTTCGAAGTGGACACCAGCGGGCTGGAGTTGGAGCGCGTGGTGCGCTCGCCCAACGGCGAGGACGTGCTGTTCGCGTACCGGGCGCGGGTGCCCGGGCGGAGCCTGCTGCTGCCGTACAACATGATCCGCAAGGAGGTCGCCAACCCGCTGTCCTGTCAGGGCTGGGCGCTCTTCGACGACGGTGTGTTGACGGTGCTGCGCGCGGTCGGGGAGGGGGAGGCGGCGCGCGTTCATCCGGTGCGGGTGTGGCGTACTCCGTACGTCTCGGACACGTATGCCGCCGATCGACTCGTCGGCTCAGGGCCGCTGTTCCGTGTCGGGAACGCCGATCTCGTGCGCGGCATCTCCGACTGTCTGTCCCTCGCGGGTGCGGTGGCCGGGATGGAGCCCACGGCGGAGGTGTACGAGGCGCTGGTCGGTGCCTGTGTCCGGGCGGCGGACTCGTACCACTGGCTCGGGGACCCCGAACTCGGTGACCTGGGCGGTCCGTTGGCGGACGTCCGGGTCACGGCGGAACAGGTCCTGGCCGAGTTCGAGACCGTCCGGACGCTCACCGCCCGTGCGGCCGATGCCCTTGACGATGCCACCGGCCGGCTCACCGGGCTCGTACGAAGGTTGCGGGGCGAGGCGCCCCGGGACGCGGCCGGGTGGGTCGCCGGACTGACCGAACTCCGGCGTGCGCAGGGGCACTTGTTGACGTTGAAGGAGATGCGGTACGCGGACACGGCGCGGATCGACGAGTCGGCGGCCGGGGCGGAGACGGAGCTCCGGGCGTTCGGACAGCGGGCGGTCGCGTTCCTGGCGGGCGAGGGCGCGTTCGCCGGACACCATGAGCTGATCGGCGAGCTGATCGCGGAGGCGAGGGAGCTGGCCACGGTCGCCGAGTCGGCACCGGTGGCCGCCCGGCTCGACGAACTCACCGACGGGCTGCGGACGGTGACCGAGGTGATCGCCGGGCTGGACATCGGTGACGCCATGGTTCGCACGTCGATCCTGGAGCGGATCGCCGAGGTGCTGGGCGGGGGCAACCGGGCCCGTGCCACGCTGGACGCCCGACGCAGGGAGCTTCAGGACCGGGAGGGCCGGGCGGAGTTCGCGGCCGAGTTCGCGCTGCTGGGCCAGGCGGTGACCGGCGCGCTCGCTGACGCGGCGACACCGGAGGCCTGCGACGATCAACTCGCTCGCCTGCTGGTCCAGTTGGAGAACCTGGAAGCGCGCTTCGCGGACTTCGACGACTTCCTCGCCGAACTGACCGGCAGACGCACCGAGATCTACGAGACCTTCTCCGCCCGCAAGCAGACGCTGGCCGACGAACGTGCCCGTAGGGCCGAGCAGCTGGCGGTCTCGGCCACCCGGGTCCTGGAGACGGTGGCGCGCCGGGCGGCCACGCTCGCCGACGCCGACGCGGTCAGTACGTACTTCGCCTCCGACCCGATGGTGACGAAGATCCGCCGCACCGCCGGCCAACTCCGGGACCTGGGCGACCGGATGCGGGCGGAGGAGCTGACCGGACGGCTCGCGGCGGCGCGCGAGGAAGCGGTCCGTTCCCTGCGCGACCGCACCGACCTCTCCACGGACGGCGGCCGGACCCTGCGCCTGGGGCGCCACCGTTTCGCCGTGAACACCGAGCCCCTCGACCTCACCCTGGTCCCCGCCGGTGACGGCCTCGCCTTCGCCCTCACCGGCACGGACTACCGAACCCCCGTCACCGACCCGGAGTTCGCGGAAACCCGTCGCTTCTGGGACCGCCCGCTGCCCTCCGAGTCGCCGCGGGTCTACCGCGCCGAACACCTCGCCGCCCGCCTCCTCGACGAACACGGCGCCCAGGCCCTCGCCCAGGAGCCCGACCTCGCCACCCTGGTCCGCCGGGCCGCGCAGGAGTCGTACGACGAAGGCTACGAACGGGGTGTGCACGACCACGACGCGACCGCGATCCTGGCCGCGCTGCTCCGCCGGTACGAGGGCGCGGGCCTGCTGCGGCACGAACCGGCGGCCCGGGCAGGGGCGTTGCTGTTCTGGACGCACGGCACGAGCCCGGAGGAGCGCGCGAGTTGGACGCGCCGGGCGCGCTCGCTCGCGCGGGCCCGCGACACCTTCGGACCGACCCCGGCCGTCGCCGACTTCCTGACGGAACTCGCGGGACGGACGGGTGAGCCCGCCGCCGCGTACCTCTTCGACGAACTGACCACCGGCCCCGAGGGCTTCGTGATCAGCGCCGCCGCACGCACCCTCCTCGACAAGTTCCGCCGCACGGTGGGGAGTTCTGCCTACGACGATGATGTGCTCGCCGTCGACGACCCGGCCGCCCGCCGCCAGCTGGTGGAGGCGTGGCTGACGGCGTACACGACGGCGTCCGGCACCGAGGCCGATCCGGGTGACCTCGCGGAGGCGGTGGCCGCCGAACTCTGCCCGGATGCACGGCGCTACGAGTCGGACGCGCGGCTGACGGAGACGGTCGGGGGACTGCTGGGCACGCACCCGCGCGTCGAGGCGGGGTCGTTGGCGCTTCGGGTCGATGAACTCCTCGCCCGGACCGGGGAGTTCAGGGCGTCGGACGTCCCCGGCCATCGCGCGTACCAGCGCCGCCGTACGGCACTCGTGGCAGCGGAACGGGCCCGGCTGCGCCTCGACGAGTACCGGCCGCGTGTGCTGTCGTCCTTCGTGCGGGGGCGTCTGGTCGACGAGGTGTATCTCCCGTTGGTCGGCGACAGCCTGGCCCGGCAGATCGGTACGACGGGGGAGGGGCGGCGCACCGACACGGGCGGCCTGCTGCTGCTCGTCTCGCCGCCGGGGTACGGCAAGACGACCCTCATGGAGTACGTCGCCGACCGGCTCGGGCTGGTGCTGGTCAAGGTCAGCGGGCCCGCCCTCGGGCAGGGTGTCACCTCCCTCGACCCGGCCGAGGCGCCGAACGCGACCGCCCGGCAGGAGGTGGAGAAGATCGACTTCGCGCTCGCGGCGGGCAACAACGTGCTGCTCCACCTCGACGACATCCAGCACACCTCGCCCGAACTCCTGCAGAAATTCATTCCGTTGTGCGATGCGACGCGGCGGGTGGAGGGCGTGTGGGAGGGCGTACCGCGTACATACGACCTACGGGGGAAACGGTTCGCCGTCTGCATGACCGGCAACCCCTACACCGAGTCGGGCGGGCGTTTCCGGGTCCCCGACATGCTCGCCAACCGTGCCGACGTCTGGAACCTCGGCGATGTCCTGACCGGCAAGGAGGCGGTGTTCGCGCTGAGTTTCCTGGAGAACGCGCTGACCTCCAACCCGGTCCTCGCCCCGCTGGCCGGCCGCGACCGCGCCGACCTGGACCTGCTGATCCGGCTGGCGGAGGGCGACGCGACGGCCCGCGCGGACCGGCTGTCCTACGCCTGCGACCCCGCCGAACTCGCCCGGATCGTAGGCGTGTTGAGGCACCTCATCGCCGCCCGGAACATCGTCCTGGCGGTCAACTCCGCGTACATGGCGTCGGCCGCGACGACGGAAACGGCCCGCACGGAACCGCCGTTCCGGCTGCAGGGGTCGTACCGCACCATGAACCGCATCGCCCAGCGCGTCGAGCCGGTGATGAACTCCCGTGAGCTGTCGGCGGTGTTGGACGACCACTACACCGCCGAGGCGCAGACCCTGGGGGCGGGCGCCGAGGCGAACCTGCTGAAGCTGGGGGAGCTGCGCGGCACGCTGACCGGTGAACAGGCCGTGCGCTGGAGTGAGTTGAAGGCGGCGTACGTGCGGGAGCGGGGTGCGGCGGAGGACGAACCGCTGCGCCGCGCGGTGGCCGCCCTCGGGGTGCTGGCCGAGCGCATCGGGGCGGTGGAGTCGGCGATCACCCGGGCGAGCGGCCCGGGATGATGCCCACCGATCCTCGATCCCCGCCCAACTGCTAGAGCTGGAGCAGCCGTTGGGTGATCTCGCGGTACTGCCGCAGCGCGTTGCGGAACTCCTCGGACTCGGCCTCGGACGGGGACTCGGGGTCCTGGTCCGCCCAGGCGGCGCGGAGGAGGTCGCGGCGGGCGGCGAGCGCGGTCACGAGCTGGGCGGTGGCCTCGTCGTAGGCGCTCTCCGCCTCTTCCAGGGCGTCGCGCGGGGTGTCCGCGAAGGTGTTGAGGGCGTGCCGCAGCCGCTGGAGGACCTTGTCCCGCTCGCTCGACGGGAGCAGCGGCTCGGGGCCCGGGGTGCGACGTTCGGAGGGGGTGCGGTTCTGGCCCGCGGGTTGTTGGGCGCGTGTCTGGTCGTACATCATCGGGAGTCGCTTCCGTCCCGCCCGAAGGCGTTATTGGGATCGTCCGTGCACCGGCCACTGCCCTGCGCCGTGCTGCCAGTCAACGTGCGGCGACGGTTCGTGTCAACGCGGCGGTCACGCGCTCCCGGCCACCGCGTTCCGGTGCGTGCCGGAGTACCGTGGAAGGACCGAGGCCTTCGCGTGCCGATGTCCCGCTCCGGCGCCGTGTCCTCGCGTTTCCCTTCACAGGGGCAGCCCGTGACCCCGGCCGCGCCATCCGCAGCGAGGCCGAGGAGTCCGTCATGTCCACCCTCTCCACCCCGTCCACGACGGGAATCCCGGCGGGCACCGGCCCGCCGCCCCCGCCCTACGACGGCACCTCCCCCTTCCCGCCGGACCAGGGCCCCGCGCCCGTCCGGGACAGCGGGGACCGGATATACGTCGGCGTCACGGCGGCGATCGTCGTCCTGCCGTTCGTCGGGCTCGGCCTGGCCGGCTGGCTGCTGTGGGGGCGGCTGATCCACCCCGTCGACATCGTGCTCGCGGCCGTCCTCTACACGATCAGCGGTCTCGGCGTCACGGTCGGCTTCCACCGCGGGCTCACCCACGGCTCGTACCGCGCGATCCGGCCCGTGCGCATCGCGCTCGCGGTGGCCGGGTCGATGAGCTTCCAGGGCGACGTCATCGGCTGGGTCGCCACCCACCGCCGCCACCACGCCTTCACCGACCGGCCCGGCGACCCGCACTCGCCGTACCGCTACGGCACCCATCTGCGCGGCCAGTTGCACGGACTGTTCGACGCCCATGTCGGCTGGCTGTTCCGCAACGAGCAGACACCGCCCGAGCGTTACGCCCCCGACCTCGTCGCCGACCCCGACATCCGGGCCGTCTCCCGCGCCTTCCCGCTGCTGTGCTTCGTCACGCTCGCGCTGCCGTTCGGCCTCGGCTGGGCGATCGGCGGCAGCTGGCTGTACGGCGTAACAGGCCTGCTGTGGGCGGGACTTGTGCGCATCGCGCTGCTCCACCACGTCACCTGGAGTGTCAACTCGCTGTGCCACATGATCGGTGAGCGCCCCTTCCGCACCCGGCGCCACGACCGCGCCACCAACCTGTGGCCGCTGGCCCTGCTCTCCTTCGGCGAGAGCTGGCACAACCTCCACCACGCCGACCCCACCAGCGCCCGGCACGGCGTCGACCGCGGCCAGATCGACCCGTCCGCCGCCGTCATCCGCCTGATGGAGCGCGCCGGTTGGGCCTACGACGTGCACTGGCCGTCCGCGGACCGGGTCGCCGCCCGCCGCGCCTGACCCGGCCTCGGCTACGACGCGCGCGGTGGTGCCGGGATGGTCCTGGTGTCGAAGTCGCCGCCGATGATCTGCGCCGCGAGATCCGACAGGCGCAGATGGCGGGCGCGGGCGTAGGAGCGGAAGGCGGTGAAGGCGTCGTCCACGGACGTGTTCCAGCGCTCCGCCAGCACACCCTTGACCTGCTCGATGAGGATGCGGCTGGTGAGCGCGTTCTGCAGCTGGCTGTTCTCGACGTGCGACTGCTCCAGCGTGCGCTGCTGGAGCACCGCGATGGTGGCCACGTCGGCGAGGGCCCGGGCGAGGGCGATGTCGTCGTCGCCGAGGTGGTGCGGGGTGGTCTGGAAGAGGTTGAGCGCGCCGACGACCCGGTTGCGCAGCCGGAGCGGAATGGCGTGCGTGGTCACGTACCCGGTCTCGCGGGCCTGTGTCGCGAAGCGCGGCCAGGCCGCGGTCACCTCGGCCCGCGTCAGGTCGATGTTGGTGCGGGCGGCGCCGGTGCGGTAGCACTCGACGCAGGGGCCCTGGTCGTGCTGGAGCGCGAGGAGTTCCAGCAGGCGGGTGTGCTCGTCCGAGGCGGCGATGATCTGCAGTTCGCCGTGCGCGTCGACGAGCAGGATGCCGGCCGCCGACACGTCGAGCAGCTCGACGCAGCGCGCGGACAGCCGGTGCAGCAGGTCGATGACGTCGAAGTCCTCGACCAGGGAGTCCGCGACCTCCACGAAGATCTCGGCCAGACGTTGTTCGCGGGCCATGGCGATCATCCCTTTCCACTGTCGGGCGAATACGGCCCGCTCATATCGTCGTCCAATTCGTCGCCGAAGCGCAGTCGGCGGGCGACCACGTCCGCCGCGACCTCTCCGAGGGGGCGTTCACTGCCGTAGGCGTGGGCCCGCAGCCGCAAGAGGGCCTCCTGTATGGGCACGCCCAGCTGGACACTGATCATGCCGGTCGCCTGGTGCACGACGGGGCGGTTCAGCCCGGTCGGCCAGTCCGGCATCGCGTCCGGTCCGGGTGCGGTGCCGTTCGCGTGTCCGTTGCCGTTCAGGAACGCGCCGGTCAGGGCGGCCGTCAGGGCGGTGGCGTCGGCGTACTGCCGCTCGCTCATCCGTCTGTCCCCGGCGCACAGCACGGTCAGCACACCGACCCGGATGGCGCCGATGCCCAGCGGGAACCCGCACACGCCCTGGACGCCCATGTCGCGCGCGGCCGGCAGCAGCACCGGCCACCGCTCGGGGCGGACCCGGTCCAGGTCCGGCTCCAGCACGGGCGTGCCGGTGCGGACGGCCTCCGGGCCGGGGCCCTCGCCCAGCGTGAACTGGAGCTCCTCGAAACGGGCGCTCAGCCCGGGATGGCACCACAGCGGCTCGGCCGTGCGGGCGGCGCCGACCAGCAGCGACAGGGCGACGCCCTCGGCACCCAGCGCCCGGGCGCAGGCCTGCGCGGGATCGCCGCCCTCACCGAGGCGCAGCGACCGCAGGACTTCGGCCATGCCGTCGCTGATCACCGAGCTCCGTTCCGCGACCGCCGGGGCGCTTCGAGTCGATGCGGCGACCGACGTCTGCCGTACCCTACGTGGCCCGGCGTTCCAACGCGCGATCGGCGAGCACGCCCTTCCAGGCGTCCCGCACGCTCGCATACCGGGGGAACCGCTCGACCAGACCGGCGGCCCGGAACACCAGCAACGGCCCCGGCCGGGAGTGCACGACGCGCAGCCACCCGAGCCGCCCACGACACTCCTTCCAGGCCGCGCCCAACGGGTCCAGAACGCTGCCGTCCATGAAGGTCACGTCTAGCAGATCGACGACGACGAAGAGCCGCCCCGTCCCCTGCAGGGCCTCCTTGAGCTCCCGCGCGAAGGCCGGAACGGTCGTCAGATCGAGCTCACCTCTCGCCCGCACCACGCGTAGTCCGTCGGGTCGTCCGTCGGGTCGTCCGCCTGGTCCGTCGAACAGATCAGGATGCGGGCCCATGTGCCCCATCTCCCCTGTAAGAGAGTGGCTTTCGCCTTCTTGCGCAGGGCCTCTGTTGCGCGGAACGAGACTGCACGGAGAGGGCCGGGGTCCGGGGCTGCCGTACGACGACCCTACTGCCGGAAAGGCATGTGCCGGGAGCCGTTTCCAGCTAATGGATACCGATTTCGGCCTTCTGCCTGCCTCAGTCGCCCTGATGCGGTACCCACTCGCTGTCGTCCAGCGAATACCCGTAGCGCGGACGCCCGTTCATCCCGCTGGTGTGGAACGGTTTCCCCTGGTCGTCGATGCGCAGTACCCCGTGGCGGGTCCCGCTGGTCCAGTTCAGCTCCAGATACCAGCGCACGTCGTGAGAGGCCGCGGCGGCGGTGACGTACAGGACCTCGGGATCACTCTCACTCACCTTGTACGGCAGCCCCGTCTGCCCCGCCTTCGCCGTCGCCACCGGCCGCGTCGCGTCCAGCCCGACGTCGAAGGAGTGCGTGGGCACCCCACCACCGCAGCCGACCCCGACATACCCCATGGTGTACGCGCTCCAGGCCAGCGGCGCCCCGCTCTGCACCACCCGCACATTCAGCGACTGGAGTACGACGGTCTCCTGCCCGGTGCCCTGAACCGTCAGCTCAAGATACTGACTGTCCGCGGACACGGCCCCCAGCGCACTCACCCAGCTCGGGGCGTCCTGCTCGGTGGGCGGCGGCGGCACCTTCGCCGCGTCCTCGTCGACCAGATAGGTCTGACTGCACGGACTCTCCCAGGCGTACGGCCGCGAGGTCACCGTGAGCGGAACGGCCGCGGTCGCCGCGCCGCCGCCGGCCTTGTCGCCCGGGGTGACGGACGTGCCGGTCCTCGCCGCGGCGGACTTGGAGGGGTCCGCGCTGTCGGATGGCGAGGTGGAGGGGGAGGAGGTCGCCTTCGCCTTTGACTTCGCCGGGTCGGAGGGGGAGGAGGCACCGTGTCCGGTGGAGGTCACGGCTCCGGCGTCCTGCTTGCGGTCATTGCCTCCATTGCCTCCGTCGCCGCCGGAGACGAGACGGGGGACGAGGGCGGTGGCGGCGAGGACTACGGCTACGGCGGTGGCGGCTAGGAGGGTGGTGCGGGGGCGGGGGCGATTGGTGTTGCGGGGGGTTGGGTCGGGGGTGGCGTTGGGTTCGGGGGTGCGGCTGGGGGGCTCGCCTGGCTCGGGGTGGGGTGCGTCGGGGGTGGGCGTGGGGGTGGGGGTCGCGCTCGGCCCCGAAGCCGCCGGTGTCCCTGCCCCTGCCCCTGCCCCCGTCTCTGTCCCTGTGTTTGCCGCTGTACCGGCGGCAGCCTTCCGTTCCCGCTGGCGTGCACCGTCGGCCAGGATCCACCGGCGGTGGGCCTCGACGAGCTCGTCCGGGGTGGCCTTGCAGAGCCGGGCGAACCGCTCGACGGGGGCGTACTCGGTGGGCACGGCATCGCCGTTGCAGTACCGGTGCAACGTCGACGTACTCATGTGCAGCCGCTTCGCGAGCACGCCGTAACTCAGCCCCGACCGGTCCTTGAACTCCCGTATCAGCGCCGCGAAATCAGCGGTCTCCTCAGGCCCTGCCACCCTGCCCCCATTCCGGTCGAGCGTTCCAGGGAGTCGATGTTCCCCCAGGTAAGAGCCGGTGCGAACGTTCCAGGTTCCCGTACATCCTGGCCGTCGTGGCGCCTGGGACGGAAGGCGGCACAAGCTGCGGTCATCAAAGCACGCAGCCCGCCGACAGGTTGGGCGGCACCTGATCCCTCCTCCCGAAAGGCACAACAGCCATGTCCGCGTTCACCGCCCGTCCCCGCACCCGCCTCCTCGCCGCCGCCACCGTCGCCCTCGCCGCGCTCTCCCTCACGGCGTGCAACGACAAGCTGGGAGTACAGGACGAGGGCGCGGCCGACCCGACCTCCTCCACGGTGGGGACGCCGGCACCGTCCGGGACGAAGCCGGGAGGTTCCACGGGCTCGACGTCGGGCGGTTCGTCGTCGGGCAACTCCTCGACGGGCGGCAACACGGGTTCGGGCGGCAACACGGGTTCGGGCGGCGGCAGGACGAGCGGGGGCTCGGGATCGGGTACGGGCTCCGGCTCAGGTTCCGCCTCGGGTTCCGCCTCGGGTTCTCCTGCGGGATCGGGCTCCGGCTCGGGCACCTCGGCGAGCAGCAGCGTCCCGTGCAACGGCGCCAACACCAAGGTGACGGCCCAGACGGTCTCGCGCCCCATCAACCACATGCTGCTCACCGTCACCAACACGGGTTCCAAGACCTGCGACCTCTACTACTACCCGGCCGTCAACTTCGACGACGCCCAGTCCGTACCGCCGGGCATGAAGGACTCCCAGCCCCAGGCGGTGACCACGTTGTCCCCGGGCCAGTCGGGCTACGCCGGCATAGCCCTCGCCGGCGGAGACAACGGCACGGGCACCAACGGCCGCACCGCCAAGTCCCTCTCCGTCTACTTCTTCGACCGCGACAACAACAGCATCAGCCCGGCGGCGACCCCGGCCCTCCCGGCGAAGGGCGTGTACGTGGACGACTCGCTGAAGGTGACTTACTGGGTGTCGGATGCGCAGGACGCGCTGACTTACTGACGGACTGAGTACCGGGGACGGGGGCGCCGAGAACGCCGGAGGGCCGGTACTGGGATGAGTACCGGCCCACTGAACTGCTATCTGGCTGTCGGGGTGGCGGGATTTGAACCCACGACCTCTTCGTCCCGAATTAGGTCCGATCATGTTGCCCACCAGCTGCGAAGGATGTATGCCCAGGTCAGGCTGTTGGTGGCCGTTGGTCTCGGGTGGTGCCGCGAGGGCTCTGGGAGAAGATCTTCTCCCAGATTTCTCCCAAGCGGTGGGGTGACAGCGTGACAGTTGCTTCAGGATGTCGCGTTACGAAGGCGAATTTGCATGCTGCGGTACGCCGTCAGCGGCAGCACGGCGCATGGCGTACCACCGTCTATGCATTGCTTGCGCAGAGGATCGGTTGGAACCGTCCTTTCAAGTACCTCGACGTCTCTCTGCTCTGGCTGAGGGAGTTGGCCGAACCCGCGGGTGTATCTGCACGTTTGGAGCAAGAATGGCGGCCTGGTAGATCAACAAGGCGCAGGGGGCGAAGTTCTGTATGACGAGCCAGGTGGAAGTAGGCGGCCTGAGGATCGCCAAGGCGCTGTCGTACGTGTGTGGGCATCGGGACGAACTCGCCGCGCTGCTTGATGAGGACGACGCCGCCTTGCGTGCTGTCGAAGCAGCAGTCGGCAGGCCGCCCGCAGACGTCTCGCTCACTACCCTTCTGGACGCCTTGCACGCAGCAGTTCGATGCGCAGGCGATCCATCGGGGGTGTATGGGGGAATGGGCCGCAGCGTGATGTCGGCCGGTGTTGCTGGTTTGGACGTCGTGTACCGGTGTCCCTTGCAGCTGTGTATCGGTCGATCCGGTCAGGAAGTGGACGGCGACGTGCCACGCTGCCAGTTCGCCCCCGGCGCGACGGCGCTGATCCGGGAGAGGCTCCCGTAGTGGGAGGGCTGCTCGGTGAACTCAGCAAGAAGCTCGCCGAGCGGTGGCTGACTCTCCTCGTACTCCCAGGCGCGCTCTATTTGGCGGTCGCCGCAGCCGGACACACTCTCGGGCAGAGCGCTGCGCTGGACGTGGGGCGGCTTACTCACGCGATCTCGGACGCTGCCCGGGCTCCCGTGGCGACTGCGGTAGGCGGCCAGGTCGTGCTGCTTGCTGCCATCTTGGCCGGTGCGGCCGCCGCTGGTCTTGCTGCCCAGTCCCTCGGCTCCGTTGTCGAGCGTGTGACCCTGGCTGCCGGCTGGGGTGCATGGCCGTGGTTGTTCGGTGAGTTGGCTGAGCGGTACGTGGCACGCCGGCAGCGTCGCTGGGACGCGGCACGGGCGGAGTACGAAGCTCTACGGCTTCTGGAACGCGCTCCGCGACCGGCTGACCGTCCCAGGCCCCGGGAGCGTCACCGCGCTGCCCACAGGTATGAACGTATCTCCGTGGAGCGGCCTGAACGGCCGACTTGGAGTGGTGACCGGATCCACGCCACGGCGGTTCGGCTGGACCGAGATGCACATATCAATCTCCTCATCCTCTGGCCACACCTTTGGCTAGTGCTGCCGGAAGAGATACGTGGCGAGATCAGCAGGTCCCGCGCCGCGTTGGCGCGAACTGCCGTCCTCGGTGGATGGGCCCTGCTCTATCTGCCTCTGGCCTGGTGGTGGTGGCCTGCAGCGCCGCTGGCCGCCACGATGGTGGTCGTCTCGGCACGTCGCCTCCGTGCTGCGTCGGACACCTACGGCACGTTGCTGGAGGCATCTGTGCGCCTTCACCTGGCGGACCTGGCCGACAAGCTGCGCATCGAGGAACAGCCGATGGGTCCTCTGCTCGGTGGCGCGGTCATGCGACGGCTGAGCAGCCCGGCGCCTGCGGCGGAACCGGCTTCGTGAGCTCCGTCGAATTCAGAGGCTCGCCTCGGCATTCCTGGGCGGTGCGGCAATCAGATCTACCGGAGACGGAGATCGGGAAGTGACAGGACGGTTTATGCAGGGGCGTGAGCAGGATTTCGCAAGGAAAAGCGAAGTGGAGAAGCGCATTACCGTAGTGGAGTTACGGCTGGACCGGCTCGCCCGCGAACAAGATCCTCGGGTGGTGCTGGAGCCGGAAGCACTGGTCGAAGCCCGTCAGCTTGCCTCGATACTCCACGATGACGAGTCCGACCTGGAAGGTTACTACCTCCTCGGTTGGTTGCATGTCTCCAGGTACAAGGCACTTCCCGAAGGGGCTGGGCATCGGGACAGAGAGGAAGCCGTCGCGAAGTTCACGCCTTGCTTCGTGTTCGGCGCAGATGAGGAGGATCTGCCGGACGAACTCCTTCCAGATGTGGCCCAGCGCGCGCTCGGCTTCGTCTGGAGGATCCAGCAAGGGATGAGTGCTTCGCCGAGCCCGGCTTTGCGCGCAAGAGTGACCGATCTCCTGCGCCGTATCGCGGCCGCTATCCCCCGTGGGAAAAGCGAGTACGCGGAAACGCTGTCCAATCTTTCCGTCATCCTGAGTTCCCACTTCGACGCGGGTGGCGAACTGGCGGATCTGGACGCGGCGATCGACGCGGCCCTGGGCGCAGTGGAAAGCACGGCAACAGGGCATCCGAAAAAGCCGGGCATGCTGTCCAACTTGTCAGGTGTGCTGATGTCGCGCTTCACTCTTACAGGTGCCGCGGCGGACCTGGACGGTGCGATCGAGACCGGCCGATTAGCAGTCCAAGCTTCTGTGGGCTCCGCTGTCGGCAAAGCTGGCGGGCTCAACAACCTGGGTACCGCGCTGAAGACCAGGTTCACCGAGAGCGGCATCCTGTCGGACGTGGACGCGGCGATCGAAGCCTTCCAGGAAGCCTCAGCCCTCTGTACCGAGGACCACGAGAAGGCGGGAGTTCTTCACAATCTGGGGACCGCCTGGCACGGCCGATATGAAAGCACCGGCGCGCTGGCGGATCTCGACAACGCGATCGAGTGCTGCCAGGCCGCAGTCGAGGCGGCTCCCGAGGAACATCCTGCGCGCTCCATGTTCCTGTCTGGGCTCGGCACCGTCACGCTGACTCGATTCCAGCGCACTGGTGAAACAGCGTATTTGGGCCGATCTGTTATTGCGTTCCGGGAAGCTCTGGAGATGCTCCCGCCGGGGCACCGGGCTCGTGGTCTTCGTCTCTCTGGCCTGGGTCAAGCTCTCCTGGTGCGATACCGCATCGGCGGCGACAGATCCGACCTCGATACGGCGATCGAGATGAACCGCGCTGCTTCCCGGGAAATTACCCCGCATCAGACCGAGTTCAACGCAGTTCTCAACAACCTGGCCATCTCCCTCGGGCAGCGTTTCGAATGCACTGGTGCCATGGACGACCTGGACGAGGCGATCAGCGCCAGTCGTGCTTCCGCTCGGGCCACCGCAGACGGTCACGTCGACCGGCCGACCCGTCTGTCCAACGTCGGTCTGATGCTGTGGACTCGGTTCAAGCACACCGGGGCGTTGTCGGACCTGAACGCCGCGATCGAGTTCGCGCACGGAGCCGTGAAATCGGCACCCCGTGAACACTCCGCCTTGGCGGCGATGCTGTCCAATCTCGGCACAGTGTTGTTGCAACGTTACGAGCGGAACGGGGACCCTCAAGACCTCGACGAGGTAGTCCGAAGAAACCGCGAGGTCCTCGGCATTACGGATGCAAGTAGTCCTGACCGCCCTCGCTTTCTCGCGAATCTGTGCACCGCCCTGCACACCCGTTTCCAGCGCACTGGAGGCTTTGAGGACCTGGACGGCGCGGTCGCAGCGGGACATGACGCGACCGCCACCGTTCCGTCCCACCACCCTGAGCGCCCCAGGTACTTGTCCTTGCTGGGGGGTGTGCTGACCGTCAGGTTCGCGAGGACCAGGTCCATAGCGGATCTGGATGACGCGGTGGTTGCGTGCCAGGCCGCGCTCGACATCTCGTCCGCGGAACATCCGGAGCGGGCTGACTACCTGTTCCAGCTTGGGGCGGCGCTGCATCGTCGGTATCAGCAGACTCACTCGCGACGCGACTTTGACCGAGCACTGGCCGCCCACACGGAAGGCGCGCGAGCCGACGGTGCCAGGCCCTCGATTCGGATTCGGGCCGCTCAGGCAGCGGCCTCAATGACCGGACGGCTGGATCCTGATCTCGCAGCCGATCTCTTGGCCGGTGCCGTACACCTGCTGCCCGAAGTGGCAGACCGCCGACTGAGCCGTGGTGACCAGCAGCACGCCATGGGCAAGTGGTCCGGGCTGGCCGGAGATGCGGCGGCACTAGCTCTTGCTTCTCGCGAAGGCACACCCGCTGAACGGGCAGCGCGAGCACTGCAGTTGATCGAGGTGGGTCGCGGTGTCCTCCACAGCCAGGCGTTGGACTTGCGGAGCGATCTCGCAGAGCTTCGCGAGCGCCATCCAGACCTGGCCCATCGCTTCGAGGTACTTCGGGACGAGCTGGACCGGCCGATGGAATTGGCTTCCCTCACGGAGCCCGACGGACAAGTCAGCGCCGCGGTACGTGCGGTCGATGCCGAGGAGCAACGACGCGGCCGCGCCGACCAACTTCAGGCCACGCTGGGCAATATCCGAGCGCAGGACGGATTCGCCAGCTTCGCTCGTCCCCCCGCCGTCAGTGAGCTCCTGGCACAAGCCACCTCCGGCCCGGTGGTGAGCTTCAACGTCAGCCGCTACCGCAGCGACGCACTGCTGTTGACGTCCGATGGAATCGAGTCCCTGAACCTGCCCGACCTTACGTACGACCTCGTCATCGACCAGATACAGACTTTCCATAGGGCACTGGAAACCGTTGCGGATCCGCGCATGTCGCCTCTCACGCGAAAGGAGGCGCAAGCGACGCTTCACGCTGTCTTGGAGTGGCTGTGGGACGCGGCGGCCGAACCGGTCTTGCGCAGCCTTGGTTTCACTGGTGAGCCCTCTCCCGGACAGTCGTGGCCCCGCGTCTGGTGGGCGCCTGGCGGGCTCCTCTCGCTGCTACCTCTGCACGCTGCCGGCCATCACTCCGAGTCGCTCCGGGCGGACTTGAGAGACGGGGAACCGCCGACAGTCATGGACCGTGTCGTCTCCTCGTACACCACCACGATCCGCGCACTGCACCACGCGCGCCGTCGTCACACCTCCGCGCCGTCCGTGAGCCGGTCACTGATCGTGGCCATGCCCACAACTCCGGGCGTTCCAGGTCGCCTGGACCACGTCTCGGAAGAAGCCGCACTGTTGTGCGGCCTGCTGCCCGAGCCGACGCTCCTCATGGCGCCGGGTGCAGAAGCTGACGGCATGACAGTCCCCGGGCCGGAGACCGGGCCGACCAAGGCCCAGGTCCTGAAGATCCTCTTCGATTGCGGGATCGTTCATTTCGCGTGCCACGGTGCCCACGACCCCGACGACCCGTCCCAGAGCCTGTTGCTTCTGCACGACCACGAACGTGATCCGCTCACGGTGGCGAGCCTTGCAAGAATGAAGATGGACTCGGCCCAACTGGCGTACCTGTCAGCGTGCCGAACAGCGTTCATGGAATCTGTGGAGCTGATCGACGAGGCCATCCATCTCACATCGGCCTTTCAGCTCGCGGGTTTTCCCCACGTCATCGGCACCCTCTGGGAGATAAACGACGAGGTGGCCTCGCATATGGCAGCTGACTTCTATGCTGAGCTCGGCGGAGTCACCGACCAGCATGGTGGCCTCGACACGGATGCAGCGGCCCTTGCTCTGCACCACACTGTGTGCAAGGTCCGTGATCGCTATCCCAAGTCCCCCTACCTCTGGGCGGCCCACTTGCACGCCGGGATCTGAACGCGGGCGGTGTCGCTGCTGAGACGCAGCATCGACATACATACTGTTGTCGATGCCGCTTGCACCTTGGTCTCGACTGACCGTGAGTGCGCGGTGATTGAGTGTCCGTGACGCGGATCTTCCGCGATGGACATGTAGAAACTCCCCAGGCTATGGCTCACATTGCGGTGGTTGGGGTCCGACCAGGCCGAAATCCGACAGGACTTGGTGAGCCAGTTCGAATGGCTGGTTCCGGGGGCCGTGGGGTACGGAGGCAGCGGATTCGAAGCTGCGCTGTGCGGCGAGAGCTCGGGGGCCTACAAGTCCGGTGAGCCGGTAATGCCGCCAGAGGGGAATCGGCCGGCGAGCATCGACCACGATGAGGTCGGGTCGACGCCAGACAACCAGCGCCCAACCTCCCCCGCCGGACTCCGAGCCCGAGTCGGCCCAGGCCCCGACCAGGGGCGCATCCTCGGCGGAGCCGACTGCTTCGAGTGCCACCAGCGCGGGGTTGCTGAAGCGGCCGGTGACATGGAGCAGGAGTCGTCCGTGGCGGTGTACGTCGCGCCCCTTCTCGGTGAGGGACCATACGGCGTCAGCGAGGGGATCGTCCTGGACGACGTCCGACGCGACATCGAGCACGGCGGCTTGGTCGACGGCCGGGCCGAAGGCTGTGTCGAGCAGCGCCGTGTATTCCGCGATGTACGCGGAGTCCACTGCGGGAAGCAGGTGGCCGACTGCCTGGGAGGCTTCGTTGAAGGCGAGTGTCTCAGGGGTGATCTCGTAGCGCGGGGCATGGCTTCGGAGCACGGCGAGGGCGACTGCGGCGAGGCTGCCGACCTGGGGCTCGATCCGCTCGGGGAGATCGTTTCGGTTCAGTGCGCGGACGGCTTGGGAAAGCAGCGGCAGCCAGTCGGTTTGTGCTGGAGACCAGGCGCCGGCCGCGACGGTCCACAGGGTCAGCCGGACGACGAGCATGCGCTCGGGAGGGCCCAGGTGGGGAGCGAGGGCGACGAGGCGCTCCACCCAGCGCCGGTATCTACGGCGGACTTCCTGGTCGGCCTGCCGGAGGTCGGGCAGGGTGGCGGTGCTGCTCGCTTCGGCATCGGCTGCCTCGGGATCGTGCTCTGCCGCCATGGTCTCGGTGTCGTCATCGTCGAGGGCGGCTTCGGTGTCGTCGGTGAACCGCTCGTCCCAGGAGACGGGCAGCAGGTCCTGAAAGGGCGTGCTGATGTCGGTGGGCAGGGCGAGCCCCAGCGCGAAGCGCGTGAGCGGGTGTCCGACGCGTCCGGCGCATTCGTCCAGATAGCGCTCCCAGCCGTCCTCGTCGCCGTCCAGCGGGGCCGTCGCGGCGGCACCGCCGGTGCTGCTGCTCGCGGATACGCCCGCTGGGGTGGGGGGCAGTCCCGTACGAAGGGTCTCCAGGTCGCCCAGGAATCGTTCGGCGAGCCGGGGATCCGTGAACAGGTCGGGTGGCCGTGTCGTGGGGGCCTGGGACTGGGTCGGGGTCATTCGGCGCAGGGCGCGGTCAGGGTCGACGACGAACACGATGTTGCCGAAGCTCGGTACGCCGTCGCTGTCGACTACGACCAGGCGCACACGGCTGCCCGCATCAGCCGGAGCCGTCACCGTCAGCGTGGCTTGTTCGGGCGGGATTTCGGCGACGCGCTCCCATGACTCCGGTGGTGCTGCCGCCTGAGACAACTCCAGGTGAGCGCTGTCGGGGAGAGGCCGGGCCATGCTGATCTCCAGGCCGTCCGATACGCGTAGAGCACCAAGCAGCAGCGGCCCACTGCCAGCGATAGGGCGGGGAAGAGGCGGGGCCGTGTGCAGCCGGGCGGCGGGCTCGTCGGTGCCGTCCGGAAGGAGGGTGGCGGTGATGGGGGTGATGACGCCGAGTTCGCAGTTGCCGCCATCGCCCTGGGAAAGCAGCAGGGCCGCCGCGGAGAGGTTCGGGCTGCCGGTCAGGGCCCAACGCTGCCCTGCGGAGACCCACTCGACGAGTTTCCCGTGGCGGTACCGCTGGCCGTTGTCGCTGATGACGCGTCCGTCGTACTCCTTCACCAGGGCGGCGACCGACGGACCGTCGAGATCGCTGAGCCCGGGCTGGTAGGCGAGGGTGAACCGACTCGGACGGAAACGTTCGAGCAGCCGCCGCAGTGCCATCGAGCGTCGGTCGTAGAAGGGCGCGAACACGGCCAGTTCATCGACGGGTCCCTGCGGCAGCTGATCGATGATCGGCGAACGCAGACTGCTGACGACGCGGACCTGCGGCGCTGTGGGTGTCCTGTCGCGGTGGAGTCGGTCCAGCAGCGCTGCGACCCGGTGCAGCGCCTGTGGCACGCCGGCGGAGAATCTCACCTTTTCCGGGAGGTCACGCAGCCAGGCCGACATCTCCGGGGTCGCGGTGGGACTCTGCTCACCGTCCACCCGCAGAACCGTCCACAGTTCGGCGTTGGCCTGCCAGCCGGCCAGCGTGGTGTTGCCGGAGCCGAGGGCGATGATGGCGTGTTCCGGTCCGGCGAGGACGATCAGCTTGGGATGGAACGCGGCACCGTGGGCGTATGCCAGACCGGCGAGGTAGCTCCGGCCGGCCCGCCGGACGGAGCGGGGATCGTTCCGGGCCATGGAGACGTCTCCCGCCACCGTGACGCGTGCGCCGGTGGCCTGGGTGACGCCGAGGGCGACCTCCTCGAAGAAGCCGAGATCGGCGGTGAAGCTGAGGAAGAGTGCTTCTTCCAGGTTCCGTCCGCCCGTGCGTTCCTCGTCGAGGATGAGGGTCAACGGAGAGGCGAACGCGGTTGGTGGCTCCACCACGACCGGTGCCGGTGCGGTCTCAGTCAACGAGAGCCCTCCCGCTACTGGTCACCGACCAGTGCTGGTCGTCGTAGTGCAGTACGCCGCAGGTGGCCAGGACGGTCCCGAGCTGGTCCAGCCGTAGCCCGACGTCACCGCGCCCCTCCTGGCTTGTCCGGTACAGCAGCCCGCCCCGCTCGTGCAGCCGGGTCGGTAACCACAGTGTGCCGTCAGCACGTCGGCGGGCCTTGGCCAGCGCGATCCGCTGCGACCGCGCCACCAGGTCGTAGGTGAGTCGGCGGGCGACATCGCGCAGTTTCATGGGCCGCGCCTCGTCAAGCCGCCGCTGGACCCATTCCGGGCCGAGCTCGACACCGCGCTGGCCTAGAAACGCGTCCCGGACCCGATCGGTAAGTTCGTCCACCCGACGGGCACCGGCGGCGAGCACTCGCAGTTCGGAAAGGGGCAAGGAATCACCCGCCCACCTCAGGTCGTGCTCGGCGGGCAACGGCGCTCCGGTCGTGCTCTGCGTCGCGGGAAGAGAGGACAGGAACGCGTCCACCGTCATGTCGGGAAGCTCTGCGGCGAAGCGGTCCGCCACTTCCTCGATCGGTAGCAGTCCGTCGACCTGTTCCACGAGCCAGGACCACAGGCGGCGCCAGGCTCCGACGGAGTAGTTGCGTAGCACCACTCCGCGCCAGGCGCCGGCCGCGTCGATGCCGCTGGTCACGGGATCGGTGGTCAGGAAGTCGCCGAAAGCGAGCACATGGCCGATGTCGCGGGTGAAATATCGGACGGGATGTGTGGCGACCACACGAGCCAGAAGCTGAATCGTCTGTCGTCGCGTTGCCGAGCGGGAGCCTGCTTCGGCCGGTGCACTGGGCTCGCACATGAGGTTCGCCAGCCACGCCCCGTCAGGATGCTCACCGCCCACGCACACGCACAGCCGGTCCCCGAAAGAGACGAGATCATCCACGTTCAGCGAGTCCTCGGCGGCCAGTTCGAGCAGCCCACCCAGCCCAGCTCGTAGTGCCGTGGTCTCCAACCGCGGTCCGGGAACCGGCATGGGGCCCGCACCGAGGATGCCGAGCGCGACCTCGGATCCGGCGTACGGCGCCCAGAACCCCCACGAGTTGCCCACATACCCGTCCTTGCCCGGGACCTCAGCCTCGAACATGGCGACCGTGCCGGCGTGCAGCCGCCGGGCCAGGGCATCGACCCCATGAGCACGCGGCAGCCACTCCAGAGCCTGCGGATGATGCGCGAACGACACGGCGGCTAACGCCACTTCCGCGCGGCGCAGAAGAGTCTGGGCGGCTGGGACCGTCAGGTCTTCCGCATCGGCTTGCGCTGCGACCAGCCCGTGCAGAGCGTAGTAACGCGCATGCGGAGTCAACGTGGTCACCCCTGGCACCAGGTGATCGACCATGCGCCCCACATGCCGCTCCACCGAGAGCGGATAACGGCCCGCGGCGACGTCCAGTCCGGGGCGGCTCCAGCCCGGTCCGTCCACGAGCTCCGATGTTTGCCTCTTCCCACCGACAGCAACCATGCGCTCAACCATCGGACCGAGAGCAGCTGAACGCCGCTGGCCGGTGGGTGCGCTGCGCAGTGAGCCCTTTGCGGCAAGACAGTCCGCGGCTGTGCTCGACCATTTCCCGCTGCCACCCCCTCAGTGCTGTTCAGTCGGGAAACTGATCCGTCATTCTGGCGCATCTCTCGGGAGGCAGAGGCACTTCGGATGTGAATCACCCAGCCGGATGGGACAGCCCGATGGGTGAATCTGCATCCATGTCTGATAACCGTCATTATCAAATGGAGGTGCACTCGCGTAGCCGGGGTCGGCGTATCGTCTTGTGGCGTCGGGCGAAAATCCACTGCAAGCGGAGCCGTTACGCAAGACAAGGCTCGGCCTGATGGCCGAAGCGGCTGATGTGACGATAGATGAGCGGGGGAGGGATGCGCACCGTGGTCACTGGTCTGCCGGACCCGGTACTCCGCTTCCCAGGGCCGCTGCCCCTCCTGGTGTCGATGTCCGACATCGCGACGTTCGCCCGGGTGAAGCGCCCTGTCGTGTCCACCTGGCGCCGACGCCACCCGGACTTCCCCGCCGCCATGTCCGAGAACTCGGGACGGCCGCTGTTCGACGGCGCACAGGTGACCGACTGGCTAATCGCCTCCGGCCTTGGCAACGCTGCCCCGCAAGAACTCCGATCCGAGCTGGCCCTTTTCGGCATCATCGCGCTGCGGGACCGTTTCCCGCCGTGGCAGCTGGTCGAGACGCTGGGCAGCTTGTTGTGCCTGCGCCGGCTCGACGGCCGGCCTCTGGCCGACGATGCGAACGTCTCCCCGGCCTCCCCTCCCGACGCCGAAGCTGACGAGGCCCTCTGGTCCGCGCTGCTGCGCCGAGCCGAACGGGTCGACGCCGAAGACGATTTCGTACTCCGCGAGCTTCGCGCGATCGACGCCACGGCGGCCCCACTCGCCCGCCTCGCCGAGGACCTGGTCGAATCCGCCTACGACGAGCGCGGCGCGTACGAGTGGCTGCTCGCCGCCCGCTCCCGGCTCGGACTGGACTCCCTCGCCGCCGACGCGCCGCTCACCGTAGCGGCGTACGACGACGTTGAGTAAAGCCTGGAGAGATGCCGTCCCACTTGGCGCTTGTGTGGTCAGCCGTCGTCTCGCCGTCCAAGCAGGCGGGCCTGTTCCCTCTTCAGCCGGGCGAACCCCTCCCGCGCATACACACCGATCTCCTCGCTGGGGAACGACACCTCCGACTGGTGCTGGTCGTAGCTGCCCTGCGCCCACCTGGCGACGGTGATCTCGTAACCCGACACATGCGCGCAGAGTTGCAGCAGAAGCGGCGGCATCTCGGGTTCGCTCAGAAGGTCGGCGTGCCGGATGACGAGGTCACGCATGGCTTGGATGTTCGGCAGAAAGACGGTCGTGACCCAGAGCCGCCATTCGGCGAGTTCTTCCTCCGCGGGCGGCGTCTCGTGGACGAAAGGTGATCGGCCGTCGGGCCGGACGTTGCGCGCGGCGAACGCCGCGAAGGTGCGGCTGTTGGCTTCTGTTAGGGCGAACAGTGGGCCGTAGAAGTTGCTGAGTTGCCGGTTCACGCGGGCGAGGCGTTCTTGGCGCTGTGCCAGGCGAAGGCCGTTTACATAGGTGGCGATGTAGCCAACGAACGCCAGCCCGATCGTGACGACCACTGCGATCATGAGAGGAGATGCTACTGAGCTGTGCGACAGTACCGCTGCCCTGTGGACCTCGGCCTTCTTCTCAGCCCCAATGCTCACTCATAGACCCGCAGGCGATCCCGCCGACCAGCGCGTACATCGCCGCCTTCGAGAACAGCAACGGACGACGGCCGATGTCCTTGGAGTCGCGCACTGCGGCGTGTTTGCCCAATTCCGCGACTTCCACGCAGTCGTTGGCACCCCCGCTGTACGAGCTTTTCCGCCACCGCGCGTGCGCGAGATCGACGCCGTGTGGGGCTGTCGTGACGTCGTGTCGGGCGGCCATGTTGGGCGTGCTCACTCTTCGAGCTCCTTGCTGATGCGTGCGATGCGGGTGCTGGTGTCCGACGGGTCGAGAGCGGTGCTCCTCAACTGGTCGAAAATGTCCGTGTAGTTGTCCACGTCCTCTGGGGACTCCAGGTACACGGAGTTCTTGGGATTCTCCAGCCACACCAGGTCTGGCGTGGGGTGCGGGAAGGTCAGGATGACGAACGGGCCGTACAGGCCGGGATGCGCTCCGAGTGAGAACGGCAGCAGCTGCACGGTGACGTTCGGCTGCCCGCTCGCCTCCACGAGCGTCCGCATCTGGTTGCGCATCACTTCGTCGGAACCGACCGTCCTTCGCAGCACGGCTTCGTCGAGGATTGCCCAGAGTCTGGCGGGGGTCTCTCCGCCCAGGCGGCTGCTCTGCCGCTCCATGCGGACCCTGACCAGGGACTCGACCTGTGGTGGGGAGAGGTCCTTCCTCATTTGGGAGATCACGGCACGCGCGTAGTCCTCGGTCTGGAGCAGCCCCGGCACCAGCATCGGCTGGTAGCTGGCGAGTTGCGTCGCGTCGGCCTCCAGCGCGAGGTACCCGTCGTAGCGGGTCGGGGTGAGCACCGTGGAGTACTTCCGCCACCAGGGCTTCTGCTGTTCTTTGTCCGCCCGCACGAGGTCGAGCACGTCGGCACGCCGGTCGTCTTCGACGACGCCGTACAGGTCCAGCAGGGCCCGGACGAGGACCGGTGTAGTACCGCGTTCGCCGTTCTCGATCCGGCTCAGTGAACCCTGATTGATCTCCAGCTGATCGGCGACCTCGGTGAGGGTGAGCCCGGTCGCGTCACGCAGCTCTTTCAGCCGTGCCGCGAGCTGTCGCCGGTACACCGACCGCGGGACCAGGCTTCTCTTCAAGGCCATGCCGGAAGTCTCTCCGTACCGAGGACGCCTCTACAACCCATACGGGTCAACTTCGCAAGACATATTGCCTAGTTGGTGGTTGCGTCGGCATGCTGTCAGGAGTCGCGGCGCGCGGTTCGTACATGCATCCGCCGCAGCCGACCGACGGGCGAGGCATCGCCACGATTCCACTACCGGCACGCGCCTCCGCGTCGGTCCCGCACGCCGCACCAGGAGGGTGGGCCATGCCACGGACAACGCTGCTTCGGCAGCTGCTCCAGCAGCGGCACCTGACTACGCACGAGGCTTTCGCCGCCCAGTACGAGCGATCCGCCGTCCGACTCGCGGAGCTCGACCGCGACCCCCGCCTGGCGTCCCTCCAGGTCTCTCCACGGCAGTTCGACCGGTGGTACGGCGGGGAGTTATTGACTCTGCCCCGCCCTGACGCCTGCCGGGTGCTGGAACACATGCTGGGCAGACCCGTGTCAGAGCTGTTCTCCACGGCGTACGCCGACGACTCGGGGTCCGACCTCTCCCTGGAGTCGCACGGGCGTGGGCCGGCGCCCAGTCTTCCTTCGCCACGCGAGGACGACGAGAACCCACTGGATATCGTCGCCCGGACCCGGCAGCTCACTGCCAGCAACGCCGACGACGCGACGCTCTCGTTCCTCGGTTCCTCCCTGGAAGGCATCACCAGCCGGTACGAACAGGACGGGCCGTACGTCCTTCGCCCCCAAGCCCGCCAGGTGCGGCAGCTCGCCCACACTCTGCTCGACGGCCGCCAGCCCCCACGCACGCGCCGGGAACTCTTCCGCCTCGCCGCCCGGGCCTCCGGCCTGCTCGGCTACATGGCGGTGAACACGGGCGACTTCGTGCTCTCGGAGGCGTACTGCACCGAAGCCCGGGATCTCAGCCGCGAGATCGGCGACCTGGACACCGAGTTGTGGGCGTCCGGCACCCTTTCCTTCGGCCTCTACTACGCCGGCCGGTACGACGAGGCGGACACCTGCGCCGCCACGGCCGTCGAACGCGCCCCAGGCCATGCCCAGTCCATTCGCCTGCTGGCCAACGGACGGGCCCGGGCCCTTGCCAAGACCGGTGACCGCCGGGCCGTCGAGCAAGCCATCGGACAGGCACTCCGCCTCTCCGACCTCCACGAGGTACCCGTTGGGCTGACCTCCTGCATCTCCTTCGAGCCCTACGGACGGGCCCGAACGCTGGCCAATGCCGTCACGTCACATGTGGCGCTACGCAACACGGCCCAGGTACTGCGCGACGCCGAGCACATCGATGATCTGGTGGAGCACTCGGCCTCCTCCTGGAGCCGTTCGCTCGTACGCCTCGACGTCGCCACTGCGTTGCTGCAGCAGCGCCCGCCCGACATCAATCACTCGATGGCGCTGGGCCGTGAGGCCCTGCGGCTGTGCGGAGATACGCCGATCAGCTCCGTCTACCAACGCTCCCGCGACCTGCACGAACAGGCCGGGCCATGGCGTGATCACCCGGCGGTACGCGATTATGGCGACGAGTTCCGGACCTGGAGCTCGCAGCCAGCGGCCCTGGCCATGGCGTCATCTGCGTCGTAGGCGCCGTCGGTGTCGTCGTACTCCGGGGCAGTGTGAAGCCGAAGGAGTACGTCGGGTGCCCCTGCTCAGCACCGACCCCGCCGCGTTCCCCGCAGAGCCCCCCGCCGACACGCACGATCCGGCGGTCACGGCGGCCCACGACTGGGCGGCGTTCCGCGCACTCGACGAGATGACCGACCACTGGGCACGCCCTGGTTGGTCGGACGGCAGCCGGGCGTATTACTGGATGCTGACCTTCCCGGACGACCAGCCGCTCGCTGCCCTCGCCCGGCACTGCCAGGAGGAGTTGGCGCCCCTCGGCCTCGACCCGGTACCGACGGACGGATTGCACATCACCCTCGCCCGAGTGGGCAGGCCGGGCGCAGTCGCCCCCGATCAGCTGGACAACCTGGCGCGGGACGCCGAGGCGCTGTTGCCCTCCGCGTTCTCCGTACGCGCCATGCCGCTGGCCGGCTCCCGCGGTGCCGTCCGCTTGTCCCTCGGCCCGTGGGAACCCCTGCTTTGGCTGCACCACGCGCTGGCCAATGCCGGAAACAGCGCCGGTCTCGTGCCGAAGAAGCCGACGTCCGCCTTCCGCCCGCATCTGAGCCTTGCCTACAACAACCGTCGGCGTCCCGCCGCCCCTGTCGTGGATGCGGTTTCAGGACTCCGTGTTCTCCCGGCCGTCGAACTCTCCGTGGCTGCCGTCCAGTTGGTGGAGCTTCGCCGCGAGGGGCGGACGTACCGGTGGGACGTGCGGAAGAGCGTCTTGCTCAGGTAGTCCACAGGCATCCAGAGGGAGGAACACGACCACTTCCTTGCCGATCGCGGTCGGCCGGACCGACCACCCGGCTGCCAACTCCTCGACGAGCAGCAGTCCGAGGCCACTGTCCGTCAGGTCATCCAGTGCCTCCTCCGCCGACCGTGCCCGAACCCTGGAGACATCCCGTCCTGCGTCGTGGACCCGCAGCACCGCCACGTTTCGGTAGACCTCCACGCACATGCAGTCCGGCCCACCGACTGTGTGTCTGACCGCGTTGCCCACCAGCTCCGAGGCGACCAGAACGGCGTCGTCGACTCGCTCCGGCAAAGCGCATCCCTCAAGGATCTCGCGTACGTGCCTGCGCGCGAGGCCCGAAGGCTCGGCGCAGTCGGCGAGTTTCACCCAATGGCGTCGTAGTGGTGTCCGCCTGCAGAGGCGCTCTTCATCTACCGCGTCCATCGCCGCTTCTCGTTTCCGGTAGGCACTGGACCGATCAGCTTCGTCACGCGTGAGCCGCGGCGGTACGCCGCGGCTCCGCCCTTCGCGCGTCGCCGGACGGCGGACGAACGGCGTGCTGACGGCGTACCGCCGCCGACTGCCCCCGGCGAGGCTCTTCTCCGAGGCGCCGACCCTTGGCGTCTGTGCACCACCTGGCTGGAGGTAACGCGGGATGAGCAGCAGTGCGAAGCAGACCGCACCACACGAGGTGCCCTCGGGCGCGCGCCTGGTGCTCTATGCCTGCCCGCGTCGCTCGGTAAGGCCGCCGACCACAGCGTGGCCAGCACACAGCGGTATGTCGCCGATGCCGGCTGGGAGACGGTCGATGACGCACGTCGGCCGGGCAGCACAACGAACCGTTCGGATCATCCCGACAGAAGAGGAACTGCAATGACTGCAACCACGCTCAGCCCGATCACGACCGCCACCACCGAGGCGTCTGTTGTGACGGCCGTTCTCGAGCTGCCCGCCGACCCATTCGACATCGACCTGACCATCGTCACGGAGATCGACTCCGACCTGCTCCCCAAGGCATGTGGCACCGGTGACGGATGTAAGCCGTCCTGTGCCTCGTCCTGCGCGAGCGCCGTCTAACGGCGGCTTGGGTACGGGGTCGGGAGCGCTGCCGCTCCCGACCCCGCAAGTTCACAGCACTGATGGCGGAGGAACTGGAAATGGGACGCGACGGAAAGCTCTACCAGCACACGGGCACCGCCCTGCTCCGGGCCGCCGCGATGCCGTTGACGGATCTACCGGGATGGTGGCCCGATCCGTCCGATACGGACGCGTGCGTCAGGTGGCTGATGCAGGTGTGGGCCGATGCGCGGTTCGCCGACGCAGTCCGGCAGGCGAGCGGTGATCTCGCCACGCGCGTCGACGCAATCTGCGCCGGACAGCTGGCACGCCCCAAGCAGGTCCGGCGCGCCGCCATGGCCACCGTCCGCTACGTGCTGCGCGCCGCGGGGCGGCCGACTCCGTTCGGCCTCTTCGCGGGGGTGGCCCCGGTCAGCGTGGGCTCCAGACCGTACGTGGGATGGGGAGACACGCACCGGGCTGTGGCGCGGGTGGACACGGAGTGGCTGGACGACGTCATCGTCCGCCTGGAGGCGTGCCCCGCCCTGCTGGAGCGTCTGGACGTGGTCCTGAACAACCTGGTGGTGCGTCGCGGCGGACGCCTGCACGTTCCGCACGGCGGACCGATGGGGGCCACCGTCCGACGCACCAGCGCGGTCCGTGTGATCGAGGACGTTGCATGCGGGCCGGTCCGCTCCGCCGCTCTCGCCGAGCAGTTGGCCGCCTCCTTCCCCCGAACTGAGCCGAAGACCATTGGCACCCTGCTCGGCGCGCTGGTACGCGAGAAGTTCCTCATTACCAACCTGCGCGCGCCGATGACGGACACCGATCCGCTCGCCTACCTGATCGCGCGGCTACACGGCGCCGACGCGGACACGGTTCCCGAAGCCGCACAGGTTCTGCACGAGCTCGAAGCGGTGCAACGCGCCGTACACGAGCACAACCAACTGCCTGCGAACCGCCAGGAGCCCCAACGGCAGGCGCTGGCAGCGCAGTTGCGCCGGCTCTCCGACGCGGGTCGAAGCCCTCTGGCCGTCGATCTGGTGCTGGACGCGGAGGCGCGGATCCCCGAGAGCGTCGCGCAAGAGATGGAGAGGGCGGCCGACGTGCTGCTGCGGTTGACGCGTCGGCCGACGGGCCAGGGCGTATGGAAGGAGTACCAGGTCGCATTCTGGGAGCGGTACGGCACCGGCACCCTCGTGCCGGTGAAGGAGGTCGTCGACCCGGCGGCTGGGCTCGGATACCCGGCCGAGTACCCCGGCAGCCGTATGACCGCGCCGCCACCGGAGCTCTCCGGGCGAGACGAGAGGCTGCTGGCACTGGCTTGGCAGGCACTGGCCGACGGCAGCAGGGAGATCGTCCTCACCGACGAACTGATCGACCGCATTGCCGACGATGGGCCGACCTGGCAGGACGCACCGCCCCACGTGGAGATGTGTGCGCGCCTCCACGCCGACAGCCTGTCCGCCCTGGAGCGCGGGAACTTCATGCTCACGGTGACACCGGCACGCTCCGCGGGAACGCTCACCTCCCGGTTCACTCCGGTAGCCACCGGCACGGGACTGGACGAGTTGTACCGCCGAGTCCCCGTCGGCGTCGAGAACGCGCTGACCGCGCAGCTGTCCTTCCCGCCGTTGTACCCGCATACCGAGAACGTCGCCCGCGTCCCCGCGTATCTCCCGCACGTGATCCCGTTGGGCGAGCACCGCGGCCTCGACGAGACTGCGCCGACACTCATCGACGTCGACGACCTCGCAGTCACGGCCACGCACACCCGCCTCTACCTGGTCAGCATCTCCCGCCGCCGTGTGGTGGAGCCGCAGGTCTTCCACGCCATGGCCCTGGACAAGCAACCCCCGCCCCTTGCCCGCTTCCTTGCCCACCTGACCCGCGCCTTCGGCCCTGCCTGGACCGGCTTCGACTGGGGGCCGCACGGCGCACGGCTGCTGTTCCTGCCGCGCGTCCGCTATAGGCGGGTGATCCTCTCTCCCAGCCGCTGGAACCTGACCGCCGACGCGCTGCCGGGCCGTGGCGCGGACACGGGGGAGTGGGCGGACGCCCTCGGCCGGTGGAGGAAGCGGTGGCACTGCCACGGTGCCGTCGAGCTGAGGGAGGACGACCGGACACGGCGGCTTCAGCTCGACGTGCCGGCCCACGCCGCCGTCCTGCGAGCCCACCTGGACCGCGAAGGCGAGGCCGTGCTCACAGAGGCGCCGCCCGAGGAGAGCTACGGCTGGATCGGTGGCCACGTCCACGAGATCGCCCTGCCGCTGACCAGCACTCACCCACCGGCCCCCGACCCGCTCGCCGGCTTTCTGTCCGTGCTTACCAACAGCACCCTCGGACCCGTACCGGGGTCGGGGCAGGCACCCTGGCTGAACGCCAAGATCTACACCCACCCCGACCAGTTCGAGGAGTTGATCGGCACTCACCTCGCGGGGCTCGTGGCCCAGCTCCCCGACGCACCGGAGTGGTGGTTCGTCCGCTACCGCGCTCCGCACGACCTCGACCACCTGCGACTGCGCATCCGCACCCGTAGCCCCGGGCAGTACACCACCTGCACCGAGCTGGTCGCCCGATGGGCCGCCGGGCTGCGCCGCGAGGGACTCAGCAGCAGGCTCGTGTTCGACACGTACACCCCGGAGATCGGCCGTTACGGCCCAGGCGCCGCCCTGCGCAGTGCCGAGATCGTGTTCGCGGCTGACTCGGCCTACGTCCTCGCCGCCCTACAGAGCCTGGGAACCGACGGCGTGGACGGTCGCGCGCTGGCCGCGGCCGGCATGGTGGATATCGCTTGCGCCCTGCTCGGCCCCGGCGAGGGCATGCGGTGGCTGACGAACCGCCCTGCTTCTCCCGCCCACGTCGAACGAGACGCCAGCGACCAGGCCATCGACCTCGTTCGCCGCAGCACGCCACGTGCCCGCGGCTGGGGTGACGCGCTCGCCCAGGCGTGGCACCGGCGCACCGTTGCCTTGGCCCTATACCGCAAACGCCTTGCCGAGAGCATGGACCTCGACTCCGTCCTGGAGTCTCTCCTCCACATGCACCACAACCGTCTGCGCGGCGTGGATCGGGAGGACGAAAGGATCTGCCGGCGCCTCGCACGGCAGTCCGCCGTCGCATGGGCCGCTTGGCCGGGGGAGAGCAGTCGATGAACATCGACGCGTTGCCGACGCCTACCCGGTCGGGCTGGGGCCAATCGCTGTACTCAGGCGCGGCGGGAGTCGCCCTGCTGCACGCAGTCAGGGCGCACACCGGTGAAGAGGATCCGGACGCGCTCCGGCCGTGGGCCGCCGCCATGCTCAAGGGCCCGATCCAGGCAGTCCCCGAAGCGTGCGGACTCTACGAGGGTGCACCAGCTGTTGCCTACGTCCTCAGCTTCTCGCACACGAACACCGCTGAGCGCTCCCTGGCGACCCTGGACAGGTACCTCGCCGATGTCACGCGCGACCGCCTCGGGCAGGCACACACCCGCATAGACGGCGGTGCCCTGCCTACCCTGGGCGAGTACGACCTCATCAGCGGACTGACCGGGCTGGGCGCGTACCACCTGCACCGCAGCAACCAGGCGGAACTAGGAGACACCCTTGCCTACCTGGTGCGACTCACCGAACCGATCACCGTCGACGCCCAGCCGCTGCCAGGCTGGTGGACCAGCGACAGCCCCGATCTGAAACCTTCGCCACGATGGCCTGGCGGGCACGGCAACCTCGGCGTCGCCCACGGCATCACCGGACCACTTGCGCTGCTGGCCACGGCTCTGCGCCGCGGTCACACGGTGCCCGGACAAACGCGAGCCATCATTCGGATCTGCGACTGGCTGGATCGCTGGCGCACAGGCACCGGCTCGCGTGCCTGGTGGCCGGGCCTGATCACCCGCGACGAACACCGGCGCGGCAAGCTCCAGAGCCCAGGACCGACACGCCCGTCCTGGTGCTACGGCACCCCCGGCATCGCCCGCGCCCAACAACTCGCCGGCCTCGCCCTCGGCGACCGCGACCGGCAACGTCAGGCCGAACAGGCCCTCTCGGGATGCCTGGCCGACGATCGGCAGCTCGCCCAGCTGACGGATGCATCCGTCTGCCACGGCTGGGCGGGGCTCGTACAGACCGTCTCCCGTGCCGCCGCCGACGCCATCGACGACGAACTCGCGGCGCGTCTGCCCCACCTGAATATCCGGCTTGAGGAGCACCTGGACCACAACGGACTACCACATGGAGCCGGTCTCATGGACGGCACGGCAGGCATCCACCTGGTCCGTCTCACCACCGCCGTCAACACGGCGGTCTCGGTCCCCTGGGACCACTGCCTGCTTCTCGCTGGATGACGTCGCGATCGACACCCGCACACCAGAGCAAATGAGTACGCTCTGCCCGCGCCGTACGCACGGCCGGGCACCTTCCGAAAGGACGCGATGAACACGGACACGGGCGCCTCCCCCGAGGACCTGCGCAACCGCCTGGTTGACGCCATCCTGCAACAGGACCCTTCCGGCCTCCGCGACGCACGCGTCGAAACCGCCATGCGGACCGTACCCCGCCACGCCTTCCTCCCCGACGCGTCCCTCCAGGAGGCGTACGCCAACAAGAGCGTCACGATCAAGGAGAACCCCGACGAGGACGCACTCCCGCTGAGTTGCGCCTCCCAGCCCGACGTCGTGCACTTCATGCTGGTCCAACTCGCGGTCCGCGAAGGGGGCAACGTCTTCGAGATCGGGGCCGGCACCGGCTACAACGCCGCCCTGCTCAAACACCTCGCCGGACCGTCGGGGCAGGTCACTACGTGTGACATCGCCCCCGATGTGACCGCCTACACCCGTCGGATGCTGGATGCGAACGGATACGGTGACGTTCGCGTGGTCACGGGGGACGGCGCCCTCGGCGCCGAGGAGTTCAGCCCCTACGACCGCATGATCGCCGCCGTCGGCATGTGGGACCTCCCCGGAACTTGGTGGGACCAACTCGCCGTCGGCGGACGCCTCGTGGTCCCGCTGCGATGGCGCGGGCTGTCGCGGTCCGTGGCGTTCCGACGCGAGAAGGACCGGATGACGTCCGACTCCGTGAAGATGTGCGGCTTCCTCCCAGTGATCGGCCAGGACGGAGAGCGGAACGACTACATCGACGATGACCGGCTCGTCAGGCTCTACTGGGACGAGGACCAACCCATCGTCCCGGAACTCCTGCGCGACGCCCTCACCCGACCGAAGTCGGTCGTCTGGACCGACGCGATGGTCGGCCCCGTCGAGTCCTTCGACGGTGTATGGCTGCGCCTGAGCGCCACTGAGCGAGCGACCTGTCGTATCACCGCGAAGCCCGCGGCGATGGAGGCCGGCCTTCACCGCCCCGCCTCACCCGCCTTGAGCCCCGCCCTCGTCGAGGGCGACTCGATCGCGTACCTCACCCTGGAGCGCACCGCCGAAGACTCGGGTGCCGAACCCCGGTTCCGACTCGGTGCCGTCGGCTACGGCCCGGCCGGCGCTGATCTCGCCGAGCGGATCTGCACGCAGATCGGTGCTTGGAGCCTGGCCAGGACCGTTGAACCTACAATCACCGCCTACCCCGCGGACACACCGGACAGCGAACTCGCCGACGCGGCCGTGATCGACCGGCCTTCGGTGCGGCTCGCCATCACCTACTGACGCGGGCGGACGCGGTCGCCCAGGCTGGCCGCGCCCATCGAAGACGGGTGGTGCAGGGGCCCTGCGACCAGGAGCGCTGCCGTCATCCTCTGGGGCGGTAGCCAACTCTCCCGTACATAGGCGGCGTTCAGCGCCGTCTATTACCTCCCGCGGGTCGGCTTCGGCACCGCGAGACCGATGAACCCACCCATCTCGACGAACTCGAAGCCGCGGAGCGGTTGATCCGGGGGTATTGGAGTCTCCTGCAAGACCGCTTGGGCGGTCAGCCAGCCTGAAGCTCCTGGATAACCTGCTCGACCATGCACCGGGCGGGTTCCAGCCGAGGATCCTCCGGATGCGCGTACGGACCGAAGATCTTCGAGCAGGCGAACAACGTCATCAGCTTGCCGTCCCGGCTCTCGAAGTCAGCTTGACGCTCGTGCCGTACACGACCGGCCAGAGCCGGGACAGCAAGGGAACTCGCCCACAGCGAGGCCGCATCCAGCCCCAGCGGCGCGTTACCCCAGTCCTCCCAGTCGAATTCCTACCCATCGCCTGGCATACCCCTGCCAGGATCGGAAGCGTGACATACGTAGTGACTGTGGATGCCCACATCTCGGAGAGCACTCCGGAGATGGACCCACTTCAACGCGCCGGCGCCGTGGCGCTCATCGAGGATGGCTTCGACTCCGTCGAGGCCATCGAGGGACCCGACGGCATGGAAGTCGATCTCCTCGACACCATCGTGGCCGTTTACCCGGGCGGAGCGCTCCTGAAAGTGTTTGTGGATGCTCCGGCTCTGGAGTTCGCCGAGGAGTCCGTGCGGTCAGTCGTGGGTGAACTGCTGGAACGGTCCGAGCTGTTGGCTGACTGGCAGATCGAGCGTTGTGAGGTCGAACTGCACCCGGAGCTCGCTCAGGAGAGTCTCGCCGCCGCCGACGGTCCCGATGCCCCGCCCGATGATCCGGCTGACCGTAAGGCTCGGCACATCGAGCGTTCCACAGCCGAGGACGACAGCGAGGGCTACGACGCCGAGGCGAAAGCTGAGGCGGTACGCGGTCAGATGCTGGCACTGGCAGACGATCTGCGCTCCTTCCCGCCCGTGATGTTCGGTGTCCTGGACGACGAAGACGACGAGGACGAAGACGGCGACACCGAGTTCGCCGTCTCGCCGGAGGACGCCAAACTCGCTGCCGGTGCCTTGGTATATGCGACGGACATCTTGGTGGACGAGCTGTTCCAAGATGTGCAGACCCTGACGGAGGAGGACACCACCGTTGCGGAATGCGATGGTCCCCTGTGGCACTTCGAGGATCTTCCCGAGCGATATGCCCTCCAGTACGACGCCCGTTTCGCTCGCCGCTTCCTGGTGACGGTGATCGCCATGACCACCCGCTTCACGGACGGCAGTTTCCAGCAGCTGAGCTGCGTCGCAGAGGAACTCGCGCTGAAGCTGCTACTGACTGAGACGAACGTGACCCTGGAGACTTTCGGGCTGCTCGACGACGGCGTCTCGGCCGCGCTCGACTCGTTCGCCGACAATGTCTACGAGGACATGGACCACGAGTGGCTCTACGACGACTCCATGGACGGCATCGACGAGAGCGCCGTCGGAGCGGCTCTCCGCGTCGCACCGATGGCGTTCAAGGCGTGGTTCACTCCCTTCAACGAGGGCAGGTACGTCCACCCGTCTGCGGCGGACGAACCCGAGGGGGCGGCGCAGTGAGGTGTGTTCCGTGGTTTCGCAGGCTTCCCCGTAGCGGCTCACGGCCGTTGCGGAGACAGGCTTCACGGCCTACGACGGGTTGACGGCAGCGGTGGGTATTGAGGCCAATCACCGCCTGGGGCACGCGCCGCTCCCCGCAGTCTTCAGCCCCAGGCGCCCAGACGGGGCAGTAGCGGCGGCGAGACTGGTGGCCGACCACCGAGCCGGAAAACGGCCGCGCCAATGGCAGTGCCTGCCTGCGTTCGACGCCCTTCAGTGCACCGAGGGCCAGTTATGCGAGTTCTCGGACGTCGGCGGTGCGCCGTCTGTCAGCCCCGGCCACGATGTAGGGGGCGTGCCGAAGGCGCGACGACCGGCTCTCACGGCCAGAGTGCCGAGGGCGGCGTTGGCGCCACCACCGATCACGGCGCCGATACCGAACGGTGCCACCCGTCCGAGAACGATGATTCCCTGCTTGGTCCCGTATTTCGTGACGAAGTTCTTCCCCAAGATCTTGTTGATCTGACGCAGCGTCTCGACAGGCACCTTGGCTACGACCTGACGTCCCCAGTGCTGCCCCGTACGCTGGGCGACCTTGGTAATGGTCTCGGAGCCCTTCCCGCCGAGCAGGATGCCCATCACGATGGTTCGGCGGCGCTCGATCTCGTCGATGGGGATCCCGTGGACTTCGGCGATCGAGAGCGCGAAGAGGGTGCTCAGCTCAAGAGACGAGAGGGCCTCGCCAGCCGACAGCGCCAGTGCGACTCCCGTGCCGACGCCGGGCGCGGCTGCGGCTCCTCCCACTGCGGCGCCCGTCCCGGTCAGGGCACTGACGTACATCCGTTCCAGATTGCGGATCACTTGTGCTGGTGTCGCCTCTGGGTTCCGCTGGCGGGCCCGGGCGATGTTCTTGCGCACCAGTGGGCTCTGGATGGCGAGTGCCTTGTCCAGGAGGTCGAGGACGCGTTGCCCAGGTACGGCTGCTGCCGGATCCGGTCCGTCGGGGGTACCTGTTGCCATGCCTTGAACTCCATCGGTCGTCATGGCCCAACTGAACCTCCCACTCAACCAGTTGAGCGGACCTTGTGTCAGACGGATCAGGCTGCCAACCGCAAGAAGGAGGGCAGCAAGGGTGGTTGGCCCGTGGCCTACGACACCGACCCTTATAGGAAAAGGAGCGGAACACCGTCTAGCGACTGATCAACAAGCTGAAGGAGTGGCGAGGCACCGCCACTCAACAGCGTCAGTTGCCGAAAAGGCTGTCCTGGACGTACTGGACGACTTTCGTCTTCGGGTAAAAGAGGCCCAGCAACATGAAGGTCTTTGGGTGCGCGCCGATGTTGCCGACGAAGCAGTGAACGGCCTTGTCTGCGGTGAACATGCGGTCGAACCAGCGCTCGCGCAGCTTGTCGCGGACAGCGCTCTCGCCGTACTTGTGCAGGAACTTGCGATACGACTCGCCGGCTTCCCAGTCCTTCAACCCCATGTCGTGCCCCGGGCAATCGTCGTCGACGCAGCGGAAGCTGTAACGGAACTCCAGTGGCACCCACTCAAGTCTGTTGAGATCCTGCTCGAACAGATCCAACTGGTCGGCCAAGGCGGCCTTGGACGCCGGCCACGGCTCGGCCGAAGCAAGCCGGAAGCCGGTGACCGCGGCGGGACGGAAGATACCCAAGGAGGTCCCGTGCGCTTCCTGGTCTCTCTTGATGGCGCACAGAGACGTCACGACGAGCGGTTCTATGTACGAGTACCGCTGCTTCCACCCGTCGGTGGGCGGGACGTGGTCCACGACCCGCAGTGTGTCGAGGTTGGGGCGAAGGCTCTCAGGCCGCCTGTCCCCGCTGTGCTGTTGTACGTCGACCTCGATGACCGAGTACTTCGCGAACTGGCTGCCCTCATCGAGGAGTCGAAAAGGGACAGGGAAGAGGCGCACGTGCCTTGGCGGCCCCTGGTCGAGCCGTACGCCAGCCACGCAACTGGTCTCGCGGTACTTGGCCGACAGCTCCGGATACGTCTTGACTGTGATCATTATTCGCGCCCGTTGCCACGCTCCGCCCATTGCGCCCCCTTTGCCGGTTCGCCCCCCGGTCGATTGGAGGCGAGGCATTCGCCTCCGGCAAGAGCGCCTATGGGCGTGATGGTTGAAGTCAGGCCAACGCCGTTACGGGCAGCGACGTTTGCTTGCGGACTGCCTCAAGAACCACTTGGCGGTGACAGCGCTCCTCGTCCTTCTCGAAGCACAGCACCGCGACACGCGACTGCCTGGCGTGCGCAGCGAGACGGTCGAGGTCCGACTGGGCCTCGTCGGAACGCATCACACCGCGGAACTTCGCCTTGCCTTCGGCGAGGCGTCCCTCCCAGAACGGCGCCCGGTTGTCTTTGGGATTCCCCAGGCCACGCAGGTGGACGTACTCGATGTCGGCCTCGGCCAGGGCCTCCCCGAGGCGGGTCTTGCTGAAGCCCTTCTTGCGGCTGATCGGGGTGAGTCGTACGTCCGCCACGACGCTGATGCGACTGTCGAGGAGCGAGGCGACGAACGAATCGATGTCGCGACCTTCGTATCCGGCGGACCATAGACCAGGTGTGACGGGCGGGACTCGGGCCGCCCGGAACAGGTCGTCAAGGGAGACCGCAAGAGCCTCGGCCACAGCGCCGACGGTGAAGAAACCTGGCTGGATCGCTCCCTCGCTCTCCAGGCGCCTTAGCGTCCCGACGGTGACGCCTGCCTCTTTCGCCAGCCGTTCCCGCGTCCACCCGCGGTCCTCCCGTAACGCACGAACCCGCTGAGCGAGCACGCGAGCATGGTCTTGGGATGGTGCTGAGCGAGGACCTGCCATGTGCGGTGTTCCTAACGACCGTTGACGTGGCCCGCACGGGTGTACCTGGTCAGCTACGAGCCCTGGATTCGCGAACGCGCAGGTCCGAGGGCGCGCGAGCACCGCTCTTCCTGCGGCACTGGAGACTGCTCCTGAGAGAAGCCGACCAAGATCTTCTCCCAGATTTCTCCCAAGCGATCTCCAGGAACCACTCAGGGGCCTGACCCGCTCTGCGGATCAGGCCCCTGACCTGGTACTTCACTGTCGGGGTGGCGGGATTTGAACCCACGACCTCTTCGTCCCGAACGAAGCGCGCTGCCAAGCTGCGCTACACCCCGATGTCGCCACTTGTCTTGCCTGAGCTGCTGCTCACCGTGGCGACGTCGTTTACTTTAGCCCACCGGTGGCCGGAGACGAAATCCGGTTTTGGCGCGGTGGCGGATCGGGTTGGGGCGGGCGTGGTCGAGGGCCACGAGGAGGACGGAGAGGGCGTAGAAGGCGAGGCCGAGGAGGAGGGCGTTGCCCAGGACGCTCTTGTAGCCGTGCTGTTCGACGTCCAGGAAGGCGTAGAGGTAGCGGCCCGGTGTGCCGGGGAGAATCAGTTCGCCCCGGGCCAGATAGACCGACAGGTACGTCATCGGGTACAGCAGCCACGTCGCCGCCATCCGCAGGTGCAGCCGGCCGGGGGCGGTCAGGAACAGCCAGTCGATCACCGCCGCGATCGGCGTCACCGTGTGCAGCACCTGGTTGGTCACCGCCTGCCAGCCCGTGGGAGCCGTCGTTCCGCCCGTCATCGCGAACGGGCTCGACGCGTGCGCCAGGATCAGGTGGTACATCAGGCCGGTGATCGTGATGTAGAGCAGTGCCGCGCCCGTGACCAGGGGGGAGAGGGGGCGACGGGCCGTCCAGGCGCGGCGGGCCGTGGCGATCATGACCAGGGCCAGCAGGATGTTGCTCTGGATCGTGAAGTATGTCAGCACCCGGATCGGGCTGCCGAGGAACAGGTCGACGGTCACCGCCGCTGCCGCCACGAGCGCGACCAGCAGTCGGTACGTCGCCGTCAGCGGGCGACGGTACGGGGCCACCACCGCGGTGGCGGGAACGGGTGAGGCGAGCAGCGCGGGCATGCCGGGTACCGCGGGGAGGTCCGGGATGTCCCTGGGTATCGGGGCGGTCATGCCCTCACGCTAGGGAACTTGGACGAATCGGGCGATACGGGTGGGCTGGACGGGCTACCTCAGCGACCGCGCCCCACGAGGACTCCCGCAGCAGCCCCGGTACCTGCCTCCTACTCCCGCCCCACCAACGTCAACAAAGTCGCCTCCGGCGGACAGGCAAACCGCACCGGCGTATACCGATTGGTCCCGCACCCTGCCGACACATGGAGATACGACGTCCGCCCCTCCACCGAGTGCCGGGACAGCCCCTTGACCCGGTCCGTGTCCAGGTCGCAGTTCGTGACCAACGCGCCGTAGAACGGAATGCACAGCTGGCCCCCATGCGTGTGGCCGCCGAGGATCAGGGGATAGCCGTCCGCGGTGAAGGCGTCCAGCGCTCGGAGATACGGCGCGTGGACCACGGCCATCGAGAAGTCGGCGTCGTCGGACGGGCCACCGGCCACGCGTGCGTAGCGGTCGCGCTTGATGTGGGGATCGTCCAGGCCGGTCAACTCCACCGACGCGCCTTCGAGTTTCAGCGTCCCCCGCGTGTTCGTCAGGTTCAGCCAGCCCGCCGCGTCGAAACCGTCCCGCAGGTCCTCCCACGGGTTGTGGACGGCTCCTACGACGGGCGGGTTGCCGTTCAGCCCGTGGCGGCCCGCGGTCTTCTCGAACAAGTACCGGACGGGGTTGCGGGCCGTGGGGCCGTAGTAGTCGTTCGAGCCGAAGACGTACGCCCCCGGGAAGTCCATCAGCGGGCCGAGCGCGTCGAGGACCTCGGGGACGGCCTCCGGGTCGGAGAGGTTGTCGCCGGTGTTGATCACGAAGTCGGGGCGCAGGCCCGCCAGCGAGCGCAGCCAGCGCTGTTTCTTGCGCTGGCCGCCGACCATGTGGATGTCGGAGACCTGGAGGACTCTGAGCGGGCGCATGCCGGCCGGCAGCACCGGGACCGTCACCCGGCGCAGACGGAAGGAGCGGACCTCGAAGGCCGCCGCATAGACCACACCGGCGGCACCGGCCGCCGCAATTCCCAGAGGTACTCCGTATCGTGCGCGCATACCGCCATCGTGTCAGACCGCACTGACACCCCGTCGGCCGCGGCCACCTAAGAGGTTCCTTGGGAGACTCCTTGAGCGGCTCCTCAGGCAGGCCCCTAAATCCGCGGGCGGGCGGACTCACGCACCTGCGAGAATCGGACCCATGACCACCACGCTCAAGTCGAAGCTGCAGGAAGACCTCAACGCCGCGATCAAAGCGCAGGACAAGCTGCGCTCCTCCACGCTCCGGCTGACGCTCTCCGCGATCACCAATCAGGAGGTCGCGGGCAAGGAGAAGCGCGAGCTCTCCGACGACGAGGTCCTCAAGGTGATCACCAAGGAGGCGAAGAAGCGCCGCGAGGCCGCGGACGCCTTCGCGCAGGGCGGACGCCCCGAGTCGGCCGCGCAGGAGACGGCGGAGGGCGAGATCCTCGCCGAGTACCTGCCCAAGCAGCTCGGCGACGAGGAGCTGACCGCGATCGTCACCCAGGCCGTCGAGGAGGCCAAGGCGTCCGGCGCCGAGGGCCCGCGCGCGATGGGTGCCGTCATGAAGATCGTGAACCCGAAGGTCGCCGGCCTGGCCGACGGCGGCCGCGTCGCCGCCGTGGTGAAGAAGCTCCTCGCCGGCTGAGCCGCCACTCTGGAGAAATCCGTCCGGAGAATCGCATTTCTCTACGACGACGGGGGCGCCCCTTGTGAAAAGGGGCGCCCCCGTCGTCGTAGACGAAAAGCCTGAACAGCGGGTGACCGACGGGGAGTCAGCCCCTGTTGCCGCCGTTCCCGTTGCCGTTGTTCCCGCCGTTCGACGTGCCCTGGATGAAGCCGTCGGGGAAGGAGAACGTCGGGGTCGGGTCGGTGCCGCCGTCGGTCGTGCCGGTGGTGCCGCCGTCGGTGGTCAGGCCGCCGTTGTCGTTGCCGCCGTTGTCGTGGTTCTTGCCGCCGTCGTTGCCCTTGTCCTTCTTGACGGGGTCGGGGATGTTGACGAGCTGGAAGGACTGGGCCTGCTTGCCCTCCAGGGCGCCGGACATGGCGTCCTTCCAGATCGGGCCGGGGGTGTCGGCGCCGTAGACCTCGTCGTGCCAGACGCCGCCGATGCGGATGTTGGTCATCTCGACGTTCTGCTTGGGGCTGCCGACCCAGACCGCGCCGGCCAGGTTCGGGGTGTAGCCGACGAACCAGGCGTTCTTGCGCGCGTCCGTCGTACCGGTCTTACCGGCGCTCTCGCGGTCGGTCAGGCCGGCCTCCTGGCCGGTGCCCGAGTCGACCACGCCGCGCAGCACGGTGTTGATCGTGTCGGCGGTCTTCTTGCTCATCGCGCGCGTGCAGGTCGACTTGGGGACGGCGAGCGACTTCTGCTCGTTGCCCACCTTCTGGGTGATGGACTCGATGGCGATCGGGGTGCAGTAGGTGCCCTCGTTGGCGAAGGACGCGTACGCGGTGGCCATCGTCAGCGGCGAGAGGCCCTTCGAGCCGAGCGCGATGGCCGGGACCTCGGGGATCTTGTCGCCGTTGCCCTGCACGACCCCGAGCTTGTTGGTCATGCTCACCACGGGGCACAGACCGATGTCGGAGATCATCTGCACGAAGTAGGTGTTGACCGACTTGGCCATCGCCTCCTTCAGCGCGTACGGACCGTGCTCCGACTCGCTCTCGTTCTCCACCGTCGCGCCGCCCGTGTTGACCCAGTTCTTGCCGCTGCAGGTCGAGACGGGGCTCGGGTAGTCCATCGAGTACGGCGCCGGGTACTGCTGGGTGGCCGGCAGGCCCTGCTCCAGCGCGGCCGCCGCGACGAACGGCTTGAACGTCGAACCGGTCGGGAAGCCGAAGTTCGAGCCGCCCATGTCGGCGTTGACCGAGTAGTTGTACTCGGTCTCGTTCTTGCCGTAGCCGTACGGCCTCGACTGGCCCATGCCGAGGATCTTGCCGGTGCCGGGTTCGACCAGCGTGGCCGCCGCGGCGACCGAGTCCGACTTGTAGATGTGGTCCTTGAGCGAGGCCTGCACCGAGTCCTGCGCCTGCGGATCCAGCGTCGTACGGATCGTCAGGCCGCCCTGGTTCCAGATCTTCGCCCGGGCCTCCTTGGTCTTGCCGAAGACCGGGTCGCTCAGGAAGACGTTCTCGACGTACTTGCAGAAGAAGCTGGCGCCCTTGACCGCGGTGATGCAGCCGTTCTTCGGCTGGCTGACCTTCAGGCCGAGGTCGGTCTTCTCGGCCGCCAGGGCCTCCGCCTTGGAGATGTCGCCGACCTCCGCCATGCGGGCCAGCACGGTGTTGCGCCGCTTCTTGGCCTCGGCCTCGTCGTTGATCGGGTCGTAGCGCGTGGGCGACTGGACGATGCCCGCAAGCAGTGCCGACTGCTGGAGGTTCAGGTCCTTGGAGTGCTTGGAGAAGTAGCGCTCGGACGCGGCCTCGACGCCGTAGGCCTGCTCTCCGAAGAAGGTGATGTTCAGGTAGTTCTCAAGGATCTTCTTCTTGCCGAGCTTCTCTTCGATCTGGATCGCGTACTTCAGCTCCTTGACCTTGCGGCCGAGCGTCTGCTGAGTGGCCTCGGCGACCTTCGTCGGGTCGTCACCGGCCTCCTCGACGAAGTAGTTCTTCACCAGCTGCTGGGTGAGGGTCGAGGCGCCCTGGGACACCCCGCCGCTCTGCGCGTTCTTGTTGAGGGCGCGCAGGACGCCCTTCAGGTCGATCGCGCCGTGCTGGTAGAAGCGCGAGTCCTCGATCGCGACGATCGCCTTCTGCATGTACGGCGAGATGTCCTTGAGCTCCACCACCGTGCGGTCACGGGAGTAGACCGAGGCGATCTGGTTGCCCTTGCTGTCCAGGATCGTGGTGCGCTGGCTGAGCTGAGGGCTCTTCAGACTGTCCGGGATGTCGTCGAACCCCTGGACCGACCCCTTGGCCGCTAGTCCCAGCGCGCCGGCCGCGGGCATCGCGATTCCGGCCATGACGGCACCGGCGAGCACACTGACACCGAGGAACTTGGCGGTCTGTTGCAGGGGGGACAGACCACCACCCGAGCGCTTTTTTGGCATGGGGGCAGCCTACGTTCTCATTCGCCGGACACGTGTATAGGCGTTGGCCTAAGCTGCTCTCAACTGTCACAGCAGCGCGGTCACGTATCAATACGTCCGGCGACCCCGAATCGTTCCGGTCGTTCCCGGATTTTTTGTCGGAGGCGTGTCCGAATCCGCCTCCTGTGTCACCTGGTGCCCCTTGTGGCGCATGTCAACTGTCCCGCTTTGCCGGGAAAGTCACGCATGTCGTCAGCTCACTCCCCCGGGTGATCTGCCGCTTACCCATAGTCCGTTCGGGCCATTCAAGATTGGGCCCGAAGGGGGTGTTGCGCTGTGCCCACCTTCCGTAACGTCCTCAACTGGCGGCGGTGAATATGCCGCTGCCGCCGTGGGGGAGCCTCGATTCGGGAGAGGACGGCGCCGGTATGGGCTGGGTTACCGACTGGAGTGCGCAGGCGGCCTGCCGCACTACCGATCCGGATGAACTGTTCGTTCAAGGAGCAGCGCAGAACAGGGCGAAGGCAGTGTGCACCGGATGTCCGGTTCGCACGGAGTGCCTCGCGGATGCGCTCGACAACCGCGTCGAATTCGGCGTGTGGGGAGGAATGACGGAGCGGGAGCGCCGCGCACTGCTGCGCAGGCGGCCCACTGTCACTTCATGGCGCCGGCTACTGGAGACCGCGCGTATCGAGTACGAACGAGGGGTCGGCATCATCCCCCTCGACGACGACGAGATCTACGAGAACTACGCGGCGGTGGGCTGACGCCGGTCCCGTAGGGGCCGATCTACCCCGGGCGATCCCCGGGGTACGCGTCAGACCTTCGTCTCGGGCAGCTCCGGCCGACCGGCCGCGAGCCGGTTCCCGATGTCCCGCAGCCCCGCGAGGTCGTGTACATCGCCGGGCAGCGCGGCCACTTCGGCGACGGCCACCTCCGGGTGGCGCGCGGTGAAGCGGTCGCGTGTGCGCTGCTCACGTGCGAGCAGGCGCATCCGCTCGGCATGCAACTTGAGCAGGCCCGCGGTGAGTTGGTCGACGGATCGCTCGTCGTCGGTCGGCTGATCGTCGGTGTCGTCCGTGGCGGCGGACCGCTCCTGGTCCGTGTCGGCGGGGGAGCCTTCGTCAGGAGTTGTGGCGCGAACTGCTGCCTCGGTGGCGGGCGGTGAAGCGGGAGATTCTGAACTGCCGTACGTGTCGGGAGAGTTACGAAGTCCAGCTTTCCCGCCCACCTGATCGACAATGCGGGGCTCTTCAAGATTTTCCGCGGCGGCGAGTGCCCGCTCGGCCGACAGCCGGGCGGCTCCGCTGCCGTGCACCCTGTTGAGCACCAGACCGGCCAGCGGCATCTCCTCGGCCGCCAGCCGCTCCACGAAGTACGCCGCCTCGCGCAGCGCGTCCCGCTCCGGGGCCGCGACCACCAGGAACGCCGTGCCGGGCGCCTGGAGCAGCTTGTACGTCGCGTCCGCGCGGGTGCGGAAGCCGCCGAAGGTGGTGTCCATCGCGGCGATGAACGTCTGGATGTCCTTGAGCAGTTGACCGCCGAGCAGCTTGCCGAGCGTGCCGGTCATCATCGACATGCCGACGTTGAGGAACTTCATCCCGGCCCGGCCGCCCAGCTTCGCCGGCGCGGTCAGCAGCCGGATCAACTTGCCGTCCAGGAACGAGCCGAGACGTTTCGGCGCGTCCAGGAAGTCGAGCGCCGAACGGGACGGCGGGGTGTCCACGACGATCAGGTCCCAGTCGTGCTGGGCGCGCAACTGGCCCAGCTTCTCCATCGCCATGTACTCCTGCGTGCCCGCGAAGCCCGCCGAAAGCGACTGGTAGAAGGGGTTGTTGAGGATCACGGCCGCCCGCTCGCGGTCCGCGTGCGCCTCGACGATCTCGTCGAAGGTGCGCTTCATGTCGAGCATCATCGCGTGCAGCTCGCCGTCCCCGTCGACGCCCTTCACGCGCCTCGGGGTGTTGTCCAGCGAGTCGATCCCCATGGACTGGGCGAGCCTGCGTGCCGGGTCGATGGTCAGGACGACGACCCGGCGCCCCCGCTCGGCGGCCCGCAGCCCGAGCGCCGCCGCGGTGGTCGTCTTGCCGACCCCGCCCGAGCCGCAGCACACGACGATGCGTGTCTCCGGGGCGTCGATCAGCGGATCCACGTCGAGCACGCGCGCGTGGGAGATGTGGTGGGAGCGGGAGGTTTCCTGTGAACGGTCGGTGCCCTGTGAACGGGAGTCGTGGGCGGGGTCCTGATCGCGGGCCGGGTCCGGACTCATGACATCCCCTGCTTCCGCAGCTCGGTGGCGAGTTCGTACAGGCCCGCGAGGTCCATGCCCTCGGCGAGCAACGGCAGTTCGTGCAACGGCAGGTCCTGCTCGCCGAGCACGGACCGCTGGTCGTGTTCCAGCGCGTACCGCGCGGCGTACTCCTCGGCCTGCGCGAGCAGCGGATCCACCAGCTTCTCGGCGTTGCCGCCGCGCCGGGCCCCGCCGAGGCCCGCGGACGACAACGCCTGCGCTACGGCGGTGCGCGGGACGGCCCGTACGAGATCGAGGTCGGCCGCGTCCAGCACCTCGGGGCGGACCATGTTCACGATGATCCGGCCCACCGGCAGCCGGGCGGTCCGGAGTTCGGCGATGCCGTCCGCGGTCTCCTGGACGGGCATCTCCTCCAGGAGCGTCACCAGGTGCACGGCCGTCTCCGGCGACTTCAGCACCCGCATCACCGCCTGCGCCTGATTGTGTATCGGGCCGATCTTCGCGAGCCCGGCGACCTCGTCGTTGACGTTCAGGAAGCGGGTGATGCGGCCGGTCGGCGGCGCGTCCATCACGACGTAGTCGTAGACGAACCGGCCGCTCTTCTCCTTGCGGCGTACGGCCTCGCAGGCCTTGCCGGTCAGGAGGACGTCCCGGAGTCCGGGCGCGACCGTGGTGGCGAAGTCGATCGCGCCGAGTTTCTTCAGGGCGCGGCCCGCGCTGCCGAGTTTGTAGAACATCTGGAGGTAGTCCAGAAGGGCCAGTTCGGGGTCGATGGCCAGGGCGTACACCTCCCCGCCCCCGGGAGCGACGGCGATCTTCCGCTCCTCATAGGGCAGCGTCTCCGTCTCGAAGAGCTGCGCGATGCCCTGGCGACCCTCGACCTCGACGAGAAGCGTCCGCTTCCCCTCGGTGGCCAGGGCCAGCGCGAGGGCCGCGGCCACCGTGGTCTTGCCGGTACCGCCCTTGCCACTGACGACCTGGAGCCTGCTCACGTCTTCGAGCCTAACCAGTCCGCGCCCGAACCAAGCCAGAGGCTGTGGATAACGCGGCGGCGGAGGGGTGGTCGGCAGCGGCTAAAGTCGGCCGCATGACCAAGTGGGAATACTCGACAGTGCCGCTTCTCGTACACGCCACGAAGCAGATTCTGGACACCTGGGGCGAGGACGGCTGGGAGCTCGTCCAGGTCGTGCCTGGGCCGAACAACCCCGAGCAACTGGTGGCCTACCTCAAGCGGGAGAAGGCATGAGCGCCGTCGACGCCCGGCTGGCCGAGCTCGGTCTGACCCTGCCGGCGGTCGTCCCGCCGCTCGCCGCGTACCAGCCCGCCGTGCAGTCCGGGGTGTACGTCTACACCTCCGGCCAACTGCCCATGGTGGACGGCAAGCTCCCCGTCACCGGCAAGGTGGGCGCCGAGGTCACCGCGGAGGAGGCGAAGGAGCTGGCCCGCACCTGCGCGCTGAACGCCCTCGCAGCCGTCAAGTCCGTCACCGGTGACCTCGACCGCATCGCGCGCGTGGTGAAGGTCGTCGGCTTCGTCGCCTCGGCCTCCGACTTCACCGGCCAGCCCGGTGTCATCAACGGCGCCAGCGAACTGCTCGCCGAGGTCCTCGGCGACAAGGGCGTGCACGCGCGGAGCGCGGTCGGCGTGGCGGTCCTGCCGCTGGACTCACCGGTCGAGGTCGAGATCCAGGTGGAGCTGACGCAGGCGTAGCCGCTGTCCCGGGGTGGACGACGAGCCGGCGTGATCGCTGTCGCCGTCCCGGGGCGGGTGATCGGCGTGGCCGCCGACAGGCGGGTGCGGTCGCTGTCCCGGGTGCGGGATCGGGCGTAATCGCTGACCAGGGGTACGTGTTGTTGCCTCTCGAACATCCGCGCGCTACGGGATAGCCTCCGCCCATGGCGAACGGTCAGTGGTACCCGGCGGAGTGGCCCGAGCGCATCAGAGCGCTCGCGGAGGGCCGGCTCACGCCGGTGGAGCCCCGTCGCGCGGCCACGGTGATGCTCCTCAGGGACACCGGCCCCGACACCGGTCCGGCCGTCCACATGCTGCGCAGACGCGCCTCCATGGCCTTCGCCGGGGGCGCGTACGCGTACCCGGGCGGCGGTGTCGACCCGCGCGACGACGACCATCACGTCCGCTGGGCGGGCCCCACGCGCGCGTGGTGGGCGAACCGGCTGGGCGTCGACGAGACGGCGGCCCAGGCGATCGTGTGCGCGGCCGTACGGGAGACGTACGAGGAGGCGGGCGTCCTCCTGGCCGGCCCCACCCCCGACTCGGTCGTCGGCGACACCACGGGCCCCGACTGGGAGACGGACCGCGCCGCCCTGGTCGCCCGTGACTTCTCCTTCGCGGAGTTCCTCGACCGCCGCGGCCTGGTGCTGCGCTCCGACCTGCTGGGCGCGTGGGCCCGCTGGATCACCCCGGAATTCGAGACCCGCCGCTACGACACCTGGTTCTTCGTCGCCGTCCTCCCCGAGGGCCAGCGCACCCGCAACGCCTCCACCGAGGCCGACCGCACGGTGTGGATCACCCCCGGCGAGGCGGCAACGTCGTACGACAAGGGCGACCTGACGATGATGCCGCCCACCATCGCGACCCTGCGCGGCCTGATCCCCTACGACAGCGCGGCGCAGGCGCTGTCGGCGGCCTCGGAACGCGACCTGACTCCGGTCCTCGCTCAGGCCAGCCTGGAGGCCGACGAGGTCGTCCTGACCTGGCCGGGCCACGGGGAGTTCACGAAGCACATTCCTTTGGGCGGGGCGCCCGCATGACCCGTTCGGTGGAGAGGGGTTGCCGTGTTGGCGGTCGCCGGGTGATCGGTTCGCTGGAGGGCGGGCCCTGTGGGGCAGCTTCAGCGGAAGATGCCCTCCGTAGGACCGGCCCGGCGAGGGGCGCTTCGCGCATGGCCGTCCCGAGGGAAGGTGTCCTCCGTGTGACGGGTTCGAAGGGGAACGCCCTCTGTGCGGCTGCGGCTGCCCCGGGGAAGGCCACGTTCCGCGTGGCCGGCCCATGCGACCAGCCCGGCAAGGGCCACCCTCCGCCCACCCGCCCCGCCGAAACCCACCCCTACATGACCGCCCAGCCAACCCCCCGCCCCACGGAAGGCGCCCCCGTATGACCGACGCAGTCGCCCTCCCCGGTCAGCCACGTGGCGGGGTGTTCACCGGGCCCGCCACCGCTCGGGCCGTCAACGTGCTCGCGCCCAACGCGTCTGCGATGACGCTGGACGGGACGAATACGTGGATCGTCGCGGAGCCGGACTCGGAGTTGGCCGTGGTGATCGATCCCGGGCCGTTGGACGAGGGGCATCTGCGGAATGTCGTCGACACGGCGGAGAAGGCGGGGAAGCGGGTCGCGCTGACCCTGTTGACGCACGGGCACCCCGATCACGCCGAAGGTGCCGTGCGGTTCGCCGAGCTGACGGACACCAAGGTGCGCGCGCTGGATCCGGCGTTGCGGCTCGGGGACGAGGGGCTCGCCGCCGGGAACGTGATCCGGGTCGGCGGGCTGGAGTTGGTCGTCGTGTCGACGCCCGGGCACACCGGGGACAGCCTGTGCTTCCATCTCCCGGCCGATCAGGCCGTCCTGACCGGAGACACCATCCTCGGGCGCGGTACGACCGTCGTGGCGCATCCTGACGGCCGCCTGGGGGACTACCTGGACTCGCTGCGGCGGCTGCGGTCCCTGACCGTCGACGACGGCGTCCACACCGTCCTGCCGGGTCACGGGCCCGTCCTGGAGGACGCCCAGGGTGCCGTCGAGTTCTATCTCGCCCACCGCGCCCACCGGCTCGCCCAGATCGAGACGGCCGTCGAGAACGGCTACCGGAGCCCGTCCGAGGTCGTCGCCCACGTGTACGCGGACGTCGACCGTTCCCTGTGGCCGGCGGCGGAACTGTCCGTACGGGCCCAGTTGGACTACCTCACGGAACACGGCCTCATCTAGTCAGCGGGGCGTGACGCCTTCACGCCGTGCACGCGCGCGTACTCCCCGGCCAGCCACGGGCCCAGGTCGTCGACGTACGACCGTAGGACGCTCGCGTCGCCCGGCGGGTCGTATCCGGACTCCGCCGCCTCGCGCAGGGCCTCCGCCCGCTCCGGGTAGTACGCGGCGAACGCCTCTGCCATCTCCCGCAGGTCGCTGGTCCAGCCGTTCCAGCGGGGCATGACCAGGGTGAAGCCGGTGCGGACCAGGTGGCGGGACATGAAGCGGACCAGGGGCCGGCGGGCCTCGTCCGTGTCCTCGGCCGTGGCGATGCGTTCGCGCCAGCGGGGCAGCAGCAGCCCCAGGTCGCCGTTCGTCTCCCGGGCCAGCCGCGCGTCGGGGCGGTAGCGGGGCAGGTCCTCGGCCAGGTCCTCGCCGAGCAGCGGGGTGCACAGGCACGCCACGAACCACCCCAGGTCGTACGTCTCCGGCTCGCTCAGCAGCCGTGCCCGGCCGTAGAGCAGCGTGCCGACGCCGTCGATCTCCGGGAACTCCTTGTCGAGCGCCTCGCCGAGGTTCCGGACCCCGGAGCGGTCCTCCTCGGTCGGCTCCCGCCGGGTCACCACGAGCAGGTCCAGATCGCTGCGCCCCACGCGCGCGGTGCCGCGCGGGATCGACCCGTAGAGGTACGCGCTGTTGAGGCGTCCCCCGTAGAGGTCGATCAGCCGGTCACGCGCGGCGGCGACGACCGGGCGGAAGGCGGGCGGGACAAGCACCAAGGAGCCCTCGCGCTCGATGTATCCCTGGGCGTCGAGCCCTCTGTGGGGAACGGTTCCGGCCATGGGATCACTGTGCCGGGAGACGGGTCCCCAGGGAGGGCTTTTCCGGCCGTCGGGCGGGGTCATCTCCAGCGGAACACCCGTAACCCGTGGCTGTAGTCGCCGGCCTCGCAGCCCACCGCGACCAGGTCGCCGGACGCCGCTACGAGCGAGTCGAACGCCGTGCCCGGCAGCCTGCGCCGGGCCACCACCCTGCCGTCGGCGGGGTCGAGCACGCTCAGGCGGCCGCCGTACTCGTGCACGACCAGCAGCCGGCCCCGGTGGGCGAAGACGCCGTCCTGGTACGTCTCCTTGCCGTGCCACTCCCACAGGAACTCGCCGGAGGAGACGGAGTACGCCCCGAGCCGGTTGCCCCGGTCGAGCTCGGCCCTGTCCTTGGGGACCAGACCGACCACCAGGACGTCACCGGCCACGGCGACCTGTTCGCCGAACCTCTCGTACCCCTCCGGGAGGACCAGTGTCACGGCGCCCGTCCCGTCGTCGCCCAGGACCAGGAGGCTGTGCCCGCCGCGCACACCGCGCGTCCTCAGGGAGGCCACGAAGGGGCGGGCGCTGATGACGGACGCGCTCTCCACGCGCGGGTCGGTGAGTTCGTGTTTCCAACGGACCTCGCCCGTGTCCACGTCGAGGGCGCGCATCACCGGCCGCGTCTCCCAGTCCTTCCAGGACTCCCCGGCCGTCGCGAGAAGACCCCCGCCGAGGGCGACCTTGGACGGTATGTGCCCCAGCTGGGCCGCGTCCTGCTTCCGGCGTCGTACGACCTCGCCCGTGCCGATCGCCAGCGAGGTGAGGCCGACGCGTTTCACGTCCCGGCGGGCGACTTCGTAGTGCATGACCACCCCCACGCCGTCCTCGGCGTCGGCGGACACCAGCCCGACGACCTGGTCGCCGGGCGGTCGCCAGGTCCACAGGGGATCGCCCGTGGTGGCCCGGAACGCCTGAACGCCGTCGACGCGGGCGATGACGACGGTGTCGTCCGTCAGCCACAGGCCCAGCGGCTTTCCGCCGAGGTCGCCCTTCTCGTCGGGCGTTCTCCACAGCCGGCGCGCCGATCTTCGCCACCAGGAGTGTTTCCAGGCCGAATCCGACGCCTTGTCCTCGTACATCCCCACCCCTGGCGATACGCGAAGGGCCCCGCCGTACGAGCAGGGCCCTTCGAAGTCGTACGAAACGCTGTGACTAGCGCGAGCGCTTCGCCAGCCGCTCCACGTCCAGCAGGATCACCGCACGGGCCTCCAGGCGCAGCCAGCCGCGCCCCGCGAAGTCCGCCAGTGCCTTGTTGACCGTCTCGCGGGACGCGCCGACCAGCTGGGCCAGCTCCTCCTGCGTGAGGTCGTGCACCACGTGGATGCCCTCCTCCGACTGCACACCGAAGCGGCGGGAGAGGTCCAGCAGGGCGCGGGCCACGCGGCCGGGGACGTCCGAGAAGACCAGGTCGGACATCGCGTCGTTGGTCTTGCGCAGTCGGCGGGCGACCGCGCGCAGCAGCGCGGAGGCCACCTCGGGGCGGGCGCTCAGCCAGGGCTGGAGGTCGCCGTGGCCGAGGCCGAGCAGCTTGACCTCGGTCAGCGCGCTGGCGGTCGCCGTACGCGGGCCCGGGTCGAACAGCGACAGCTCGCCGATCAGCTCGCCGGGGCCGAGGACGGCCAGCATGTTCTCGCGGCCGTCCGGGGAGGTGCGGTGCAGCTTCACCTTGCCCTCGGTGACCACGTAGAGCCGGTCGCCGGGGTCGCCCTCGTGAAAGAGGGAGTCCCCGCGCGCGAGGGTCACCTCACTCATGGAGGCGCGCAGCTCCGCGGCCTGATCGTCATCGAGCGCCGCGAAGAGCGGGGCGCGCCGCAGAACGTCGTCCACGAGTTCTCTCCTTGTCGACCTGCTCAGGGGATGGTGCTCCCCCTTGGTACCAGGGGACCGTGCTCCCCATTTTGCTGGACCGTCCAAACAGTGTGATCTGTCACAAGGATGCCGCACTGGTGTCCCGAGGTAAGCGGCAGGGGTCCAATTGGGGGCTGATCTTCGGGGTCCGGGGCGGATGTCAGTGGTGGGCTCTAGGCTGGCCGGGTGTCCAAATCGCCGGTGAGAGCACAGGCCAAGGGGGCTGGGCGGATGGTTGTACCTCGTGATTCCGCTGTGGGCGAACAGGGCCCTGACGGCGGCAAGGGTGGCGGCAGGAAAGCGACAAAGGGGGCAAAAGTGATGGCCGGCGTGAAGAGCGAATCGCACACCGCCCTCGTCCGTCGTGCCCGCCGGATCAATCGCGAACTGGCCGAGATCTATCCGTACGCCCACCCGGAACTCGACTTCGAGAACCCCTTCCAGCTCGTGGTCGCCACGGTCCTGTCGGCGCAGACCACCGACCTGAGGGTCAATCAGACGACGCCGGCCCTGTTCGCCAAGTACCCGACCCCCGAGGACCTGGCCGTCGCCGACCCGGAGGCGGTCGAGGAGATCCTCCGTCCGACCGGGTTCTTCCGGGCCAAGACCAAGTCGGTGATAGGGCTCTCCAAGGCCCTGGTGGCGGACTTCGGCGGCGAGGTGCCCGGACGGCTCGAAGATCTCGTGAAGCTGCCCGGTGTGGGCCGCAAGACCGCCTTCGTGGTGCTCGGCAACGCCTTCGGGCGGCCCGGCATCACCGTGGACACGCACTTCCAGCGGCTCGTACGGCGCTGGAAGTGGACCGAGGCGACCGAGCCCGACAAGATCGAGGCCGCCGTGGGAGCGCTCTTCCCGAAGAGCGACTGGACGATGCTCTCGCACCACGTGATCTTCCACGGCCGCCGGATCTGCCACGCCCGCAAGCCCGCCTGCGGCGCCTGCTCCATCGCCCCGCTCTGCCCGGCGTACGGCGAGGGCGAGACCGACCCGGAGAAGGCGAAGAAGCTGCTCAAGTACGAGAAGGGCGGCTATCCGGGCCAGCGCCTCAACCCGCCGCAGGCCTATCTGGACGCGGGCGGCGAACCGGCGCCGCCGCTGGGCTCGGCGTGACGGGAATCGGTGTGGCATCGGGGGCCGGATGACGGAACGATCTCGGAGGTATCGGGCGTTGATCAGTGGGAACGGGGGTGGGGGATGACACGCGCGAGCAATACCCAGGGTGCGGTGCTCAGCAAGGACGGGCTGCCGGGCTGGCTCGATCCGGTGGTGCACGCCGTGGAGACGGTCGAGCCGCTCCAGTTGAGCCGGTTCCTGCCGCCGGAGGACGGGGCGGGGCGGCAGTCGGCGGTGCTGATCCTCTTCGGGGAGGGCGATCAGGGGCCCGAGCTGCTGCTCATGGAGCGGTCGAGTTCGCTCCGGTCGCATGCGGGGCAGCCGTCGTTCCCCGGTGGCGCCCTCGACCCCGAGGACGGTGATCCGACGGGCGACGGGCCCTTGCGGGCCGCTCTCCGCGAGGCCGAGGAGGAGACCGGGCTCGACCCTGCCGGGGTGCAGCTCTTCGGGGTGCTGCCCAAGCTGTACATCCCGGTGAGCGGCTTCGTGGTGACGCCGGTGCTGGGCTGGTGGCGCGAGCCGACACCGGTGGGCGTGGTCGACCCGAACGAGACGGCACGCGTGTTCACGGTCCCCGTGGCGGATCTCACGGATCCGGCCAACAGGGTCACCGTCACGCACCCCAGCGGCTTCCTGGGTCCGGCATTTCTGGTCGAATCGGCCCTCGTCTGGGGCTTCACCGCCGGAGTCATCGACCGCCTCCTGCACTACTCCGGTTGGGAGCGGCCGTGGGACCGTGAGAAGCAGGTCCCCCTCGACTGGCGGTCATGACAAGGTGTCCGTCGTGAATGTGCTGGACATCCTGCTGTTGGTCGCCGCCGTGTGGTTCGCGATCGTGGGCTATCGCCAGGGGTTCGTCGTCGGCATCCTGTCGGTGATCGGGTTCCTGGGCGGCGGTCTCGTCGCCGTCTACACGCTGCCCGTGATCTGGGACGCGCTGACCGAGAAGTCGGAGGTCAGCACCACCGCGGCCGTCGTCGCGGTCATCATCGTCATCGTCTGCGCCTCCGTCGGCCAGGCCCTGACCACCCACCTGGGCAACAAGCTGCGCCGGTACATCACCTGGTCCCCGGCCCGCGCCCTGGACGCGACCGGCGGCGCCCTCGTGAACGTCCTCGCGATGCTCCTGGTCGCCTGGCTGATCGGCTCCGCGCTGGCCGGCACCACCCTGCCGACGCTCGGCAAGGAGGTCCGCAGCTCCAAGGTGCTCCTGGGGGTCTCCCGGGCGCTGCCCTCGCAGGCCGACACCTGGTTCGCGGACTTCTCCTCGGTCCTCGCGCAGAACGGTTTCCCGCAGGTCTTCAGCCCCTTCGCGAACGAGCCGATCAACGACGTCCAGCCGCCCGACCCGGCCCTCGCCTCCAGCGCGGTCGCCACCCGCGCCCAGCAGTCCATCGTCAAGGTCATGGGTACCGCCCAGAGTTGCGGCAAGGTCCTGGAGGGCAGCGGCTTCGTCTTCGGCGACCGCCGCGTCATGACCAACGCGCACGTCGTCGGCGGCGTCGACGAACCCACCGTCCAGATAGGCGGCCAGGGCCGCAAGTACGACGCCAAGGTCGTCCTCTACGACTGGCACCGCGACATCGCCGTACTCGACGTACCGGACCTGAAGGCGCACTCCCTGCAGTTCGCGACCAAGGACGCCACCAGCGGCAACAGCGCGATCGTCGCCGGCTTCCCGGAGAACGGGTCGTACGACGTCCGTGCTGCACGCGTGCGTGGCCGCATCACGGCCAACGGCCCGGACATCTACCACCGCGGCACGGTCCGCCGCGACGTGTACTCGCTCTACGCGACCGTCCGCCAGGGCAACTCGGGCGGTCCGCTGCTCACGCCCGAGGGCAAGGTGTACGGCGTGGTCTTCGCGAAGTCCCTCGACGACCCCGACACCGGGTACGCGCTCACCGCGGACGAGATCCAGCCGGACATCGTCAAGGGGCGTACCGCGAACGAGCAGGTGGACAGCGACAGTTGCGCGCTGTAGGAGGTGGGTGCGTCAGCCTCGGGGATGACGCAGCCGTACCGAGACCCAGCGGGCCCGGCGGCGCAGAATGCGCGGGATCCCCACCCTGAGGTCTGTGCCCTGGAGTTGCGGGGCGCCCCGTTGGTGGGAGCTCAGACCGTGGTCCGAGCGGCGATTGCGTGCTGCGTCACTGTAGTCGTGCGTCCAGCCCATACCCCGACGTCTGCCCCTGCCCCAAGGTCGATAACCACCCCTTGGGGCCCCAATTGGCCTATGCGCGAGGCAAGTAGCCGTTCGTAGTACAGGTGTTCAGGTCCGGACACCGGGTGCGGTGGATCGGCCACGGGCCGGTCATCGATGGGTGATCGACGGGTCATCAGTCGGTCGGCGGCCGGTCAGCGGTCGGGTTCGGGATCCTGCAGCCAGTTGACCAGTTCGGTCGAGAAGGCCACCGGGTCCTCCTCGTGCGGGAAGTGCCCGAGACCGTCGAACAGCCGCCAGCGGTACGGCGCTTCGACGTACTCCCCGGACCCCGCCGCGCTGCGGGTGCGCAGCACCGGGTCGAGGGAGCCGTGCAGATGCAGCGTCGGCACCCGCACCGGCCGCTTCATGCGCCGGTTGAACTGGATGCCGTCCGGGCGGGCCATCGACCGCACCATCCAGCGGTACGGCTCGATCGAGCAGTGCGCGGTCGACGGGATCAGCATCGCCCGCCGGTACGCCTCGACCGCCTCGTCGTCGGGCAGGCTCGCGCCGGACCAGTCGCGGATCAGGGTGCCCACCAACTCGGCGTCCTCGGCGAGGAGTTGCCGCTCGGGGAGCCAGGGACGCTGGAAGCCCCAGATGTAGGAACTCGCGGTCGACTGCCTGACGTCGGAGAGCATCGCGGAGCGCCAGCGCCGGGGGTGCGGCATCGAGGAGACGGCGAGCCGGCGCACCAGCTTGGGGCGCATCGCGGCCGCCGTCCACGCCAGATAGCCGCCCAGGTCGTGGCCGACCAGCGCGGCGTCCGGCTCGCCGAGCGAGCGGATCACGCCGGTGACGTCGAGGGCGAGGTTGGCGGGGTCGTAGCCGCGCGGGGTGCGGTCGCTGCCGCCGACGCCCCGCAGGTCCATGGCGACGGCCCGGAACCCGGCGTCGGCCAGCGCGCCGAGCTGGTGCCGCCAGGTCCACCAGAACTGGGGGAAGCCGTGCAGCAGCAGCACCAGCGGTCCGTCGCCCACCTCCGCGATGTGGAAGCGGGCGCCGTTGGCCGCGACATCCCGGTGGGTCACCTCGCGCCCGCCGGGAATGTCGAGCCGTACGACCGAAGCAGGTTGCGCCCAGGGATTGGCGGGGTCCGTCATGAGGACGAGCGTGCCACAGCCTCGATGGCTTCGGGGACACGGTCCTCGATCGCCGCGCGGGGATGCGGCTTGGCGTTGCCCAGGACGCCCGCGGTCTCCTTCACCGAAGCGGCCACCTTCTGCGGGCCCTTGCTCTTCGCGGCCTTCTTGAAGAAGAGCACGCCCACCAGCACGAGGACGACCGCGATCAGCACGTTCGCCGCGAAGGAGAGCAGGAAGCAGAGGGCCATGTTCCAGCCGCTCCAGGTGCGAATGCCGTACGCCAGCGCGAAGTTGAGCATCGGCAGGGAGAACAGCAGGACCACCGCGGCGACCGTGAACGCGCCGCCGCCCGCGACCCCGCGCTTGACGTCCTGCTTGAGCTGCGCCTTCGCCAGCGCGATCTCGTCGTGCACCAGCGCGGACATCTCGGTCGTCGCCGAGGCGAACAACTGGCCGATGCTGCGTTCGGCGCCGACCGGGCTGCCGTCGGGTGCGCTCATCGCGTACTCCCTCATCTGCATGTGTTTGTACCGTCTGGTCAGATCATGCCGGACCGTCGTCGTCCTCGCCTGCCCCGCCCGCCACTTCGGCAAGCCCGCGTCGCTCGGCGGCCTTCACCTCGGCGAGCCTGCGGTGCTCGGCGGCCTTGCGCTCGTGGATCTCCGCCATGCGCAGGTGGTACGACGGCTCGTCCTGCTCGTAGATGTCGGGGATGCCGTCGAGGTCCTCGTCGCGCTCCTCGTCCTCGTAGATCCTGCGGTACCTGGCGTTGCGCAGCTTGAGCAACACGGTCGCGCCGAGGGCCGCGACGACGGAGCCGACGAGGACGGCAGCCTTGACCTCGTCGGTGAGTACCTGGTCGCCGTCGAACGCGAGTTCCCCGATGAGCAGCGACACGGTGAAGCCGATGCCGGCCAGCGAGGCGACCGCGAACACGTCCGGCCAGGCGAGGTCGTCGCTGAGCGAGGCCCGGGTGAAACGGGCCGTCAGCCAGGTCCCGCCGAAGATCCCGACCGCCTTGCCGACGACCAGTCCGAGGACCACGCCGAGCGTCTCGGGCTTCGTGAACACGTCCCCCAGCGCGCCGCCCGAGATGGCGACCCCGGCGCTGAACAGCGCGAACAGCGGCACCGCGAGGCCCGCCGACAGGGGTCGTACGAGATGTTCGACGTGCTCGCCGGGGGAGTGCTTCTCGTCCTCGCGGGTGGTGCAACGCAGCATCAGGCCCATCGCCACACCGGCGATCGTCGCGTGGACGCCGCTGTTGTACATCAGCGCCCAGATCACGAGCGCGAGCGGGACGTAGACGTACCAGCCGCGCACGCCCCTGCGCAGCAGCAGCCAGAAGACGGCCAGGCCGATGGCGGCCCCGCCGAGCGCCACGAAGTCGATCCGGGCGGTGAAGAAGACCGCGATGATCAGGATCGCGAAGAGGTCGTCGACGACGGCGAGGGTGAGCAGGAAGGCGCGCAGGGCGCTCGGCAGGGAGGTGCCGATGACCGCGAGGACGGCGAGCGCGAAGGCGATGTCGGTGGCCGTGGGTACCGCCCAGCCCTGGAGGGAGCCGCCGCCGGTGAGGCTCGTGAGGGTGTACACGAGTGCCGGTACGGCCATCCCGCACAGGGCCGCCACGACGGGCAGAGCGGCGGCCTTGGGGTCGCGCAGGTCGCCGGCGACGAGTTCGCGCTTGAGCTCGATGCCGGCGACGAAGAAGAAGACGGCGAGGAGGCCGTCGGCGGCCCAGTGGGCGACCGAGAGGTGCAGGCCGAGGGCGCCGGGGCCGAAGTGGTAGTGGCTGACGCTCTCGTAGCTGTCGTGCAGCGCCGGGACGTTGGCCCAGATCAGCGCGGTGACCGCGGCGATCAGGAGGAGGACACCGCCGACGGTCTCGGTGCGCAGCGCGTCCGCGACGAAGTTCCGCTCGGGCAGGGACAGCCGTCCGAGCACTTTGCGGGCGGTGGTGGGGCGGGGCGCGGTCACGGGGAGACCTCCGGTCGGTGGGCAGCGCGGAGCACTTGCCGACCAGACTTCCCGGCACACCTAGACGATCTTGGCGCGTTCTTGACGCTCCGCATACCTTACCCAGGGTGCGGCGGGATGCGTCCGGCGCGTTTCACGGTAGGCGCAAAAAGGGCGCCCGGCATGTTCGCCGCCGGGCGCCCTTCGTCGTCGTATGCGCAGGTCAGTCCGCTGTCCTGGTCAGTCCTCGCTCGACGCGGCCGGGAGCTTGTCCTGGATCAGGGTCATGACGGTGGAGTCGGTCAGGGTGGTGACGTCTCCCAGCTGCCGGTTCTCCGCCACGTCCCGCAGCAGGCGGCGCATGATCTTGCCGGAGCGGGTCTTCGGCAGCTCGGCCACCGGGAGGACCCGCTTGGGCTTGGCGATCGGGCCGAGGACGGTGCCGACGTGGTTGCGCAGGTCGGCGACGAGGTTCTCGTCCTCGGCGTTCGCCGTGCCGCGCAGGATCACGAAGGCGACGATCGCCTGCCCGGTCGTCTCGTCCGCCGCGCCGACCACGGCCGCCTCGGCGACCGCGGGGTGGGAGACGAGCGCCGACTCGACCTCGGTGGTGGAGATGTTGTGCCCGGACACGAGCATCACGTCGTCCACGCGGCCGAGCAGCCAGATGTCGCCGTCGTCGTCCTTCTTCGCGCCGTCACCGGCGAAGTACCTGCCAGGGAACCGCGACCAGTACGTGTCGAGGAACCGCTGGTCGTCGCCCCAGATGGTGCGCAGCATCGACGGCCACGGCTCGGTCAGGACCAGGTAACCGCCGCCGCCGTTCGGGACCTCGTTGGCCTCGTCGTCGACGACCGTCGCGGAGATGCCGGGCAGCGGGGTCTGCGCGGAACCGGGCTTGGTCGCGGTCACGCCCGGCAGCGGCGAGATCATCATCGCGCCGGTCTCGGTCTGCCACCAGGTGTCCACGATCGGCGTCCTGTCGGCGCCGATGTGCTTGCGGTACCAGATCCACGCCTCGGGGTTGATCGGCTCGCCGACGGACCCCAGGATGCGCAGGCTGCTGAGGTCGAACTTCGCGGGGATGTCGTCGCCCCACTTCATGAACGTACGGATCGCGGTCGGCGCCGTGTACAGGATCGTCACCCCGTACTTCTGGACGATCTCCCAGAAGCGGCCCTGGTGCGGGGTGTCGGGGGTGCCCTCGTACATGACCTGGGTCGCGCCGTTCGCCAGCGGGCCGTAGACGATGTACGAGTGCCCGGTGACCCAGCCGACGTCGGCCGTGCACCAGTAGACGTCGGTCTCCGGCTTGAGGTCGAAGACCGCGTGGTGGGTGTACGCGGCCTGGGTGAGGTAGCCGCCGGAGGTGTGCAGGATGCCCTTGGGCTTACCCGTAGTACCGGAGGTGTAGAGGATGAACAGCGGCTGCTCCGCCTCGAACGCCTCGGGCGTGTGCTCCGCCGACTGCCGCTCGACGATCTCGTGCCACCACACGTCCCGCTCGTCGTTCCACGCGACGTCCTGGCCCGTACGGCGGACCACGAGCACGTGCTCGACGCCGCTGTCCGCGCGGTCGACGGCGTCGTCCACGGCCGGCTTCAGGGCGGAGGGCTTGCCGCGCCGCCAGCCGCCGTCCGTGGTGATGACGACCTTGGCGTCCGCGTCCTGGATGCGGGTCGCGAGCGCGTCCGCCGAGAAACCGCCGAACACCACCGAGTGCGCGGCGCCGATGCGCGCGCAGGCCAGCATCGCGACCGCGGTCTCCGGGATCATCGGCATGTAGACGGCGACCCGGTCGCCCTTCTGAACTCCCAGCTCCAGCAGGGCGTTCGCGGCCTTGGAGACCTCGTCCTTCAGCTCCGCGTAGGTGATCGCGCGGCTGTCGCCGGGCTCGCCCTCGAAGTGGATGGCGACGCGATCGCCGTTGCCCGCCTCGACGTGCCGGTCCACGCAGTTGTACGCCACGTTGAGCGTGCCGTCCTTGAACCACTTGGCGAACGGCGGGTTCGACCAGTCCAGCGTCTCGCTCGGCTCCTTCGCCCAGCTCAGGCGGCGGGCCTGCGCGGCCCAGAAGCCGAGCCGGTCAGCCTTGGCCTGCTCATACGCCTCCGCCGTGACATTGGCGTTCGCCGCCAGGTCGGCGGGGGGTGCGAACCTGCGCTCCTCGCGCAACAGGTTGGCCAGGCTTTCGTTGCTCACGGCATCTGCCTTTCCCGGGGTGTCCGTTGTGTCCCGGGCCAGCTCATCAGACCCGGGGGTCCGATGACAAGGGTCGCCGAAATATTGGTTTAGACCTGTCATCGGACCCGCTGGGCGATGCGCGTGACGGGGTTCGTTCGTACCCACGGACGCCGGGTGAACAAGGTTCAGGCCGACAGATCCGCCACCCCCACCCCGTCGAACACGTCGTCCCCCTCCTCCCCGGTCAGCAAGTACGCCTGCGCCTCACCGACATGGAAGTACATCCCGTGCAGCTCCAACGCCCCCTCCCGCAACGCCCGAGCCACCGACTCGTGCCCCCGCAGATGCTCCAACTGCTGCACCACATTGGTCAGACACAACTGCTCTACGGCGTCTGCCGGTGCCCTCCCGGTCAACCGCGCCCAGGGCCGGCCGTCGTCGGCCATCCGCTCCAGGCTCGGCAGCCCGTGCCGCAACCACCGCTTGAGCGGCGTCTGCGCGCCCCCGGGCTCGGAGTTGAGCAGCGCCTGCATGGCCCCGCACCCGGAGTGCCCGCACACCGTGATCGATCTCACGCGCAGCACGTCCACCGCGTACTCGATCGCGGCGGCCACCGAGTCGTCCCCGCTCTCCTCGCCCGGCGGCGGCACGAGGTTGCCCACGTTCCGCACGACGAACAGGTCGCCGGGACCACTTGAGGTGATCATCGACGTCACCAGCCGCGAGTCGGCACAGGTCAGGAAGAGCTGCGAGGGCCGCTGCCCTTCCCTGGCCAGCCGGGCCAGCTCGCCTCGCACGAGCGGGGCGGTGTTGCGCTGGAACGCGCTGATGCCACGGGCCAGTTGGTGACCGCCGGGGCCGGTGTCCTTGCCGGTGCCGGGGTGGGTGTCCGTGCCGGTGCCTGCGTCGCCCGGTGTGGCGGCACCGGGTGCGGGACGGTCCGTGGGCTCGCCCGGGTGTCCGCCCGGCGGGGCGGACCGCGGGTGGTCGCACTGGTGGTTGCGCCAGGGCGTCCAGGGGTGGCAGCGGCAGGCGGTCGACGTCGTCGGCGCACCGGCCGGAGCGTCGGCCGTGGTGCGGGCCGGAGGCGTGGTGAGGACGGGAGCCCCGGTCGTCGTGCCGGCCGGGGTGTCGGCCGGTGTCGCTTCGTCCCCGGTGCGGCCCGGCTCGGTGGCGCGAACTGCCGTACGCCGCCCGGTCAGTTCGGCGGAGCCTCCGCGCGCGGTGTGCGCGTTCTGCCAGTCCTGCAGTGACTCGTACGCCGCGTGGTCCATGAACGAACCGTCCAACTCCACGACGGCGTGGGTGCCTTGGGGTACGAGATGCAGGATGCGGCTGAGCCGCGGCACCGCGAGGAACGTCAACTGCCCCCGGACGTGTACGTGATGGACCCCTTCCTTCTCGTCGTGCGTGATGCGGGTGTGGGCAAGGCGGTTGAGGGCGACGGCGACAGCCACGGTGACCCCGAGGAGCACGCCCTCCAGGACGCCGAGGAAGACCACGCCGAGGGTGGTGACGGCGTAGACCAGGACTTCGCGGTGGCGGGTCACCGTGCGGATGTGGTGCAGGGACACCATCTGGATGCCGACGGCCATCACGAGTGCGGCGAGCGAAGCGAGGGGAATCAGCTCCAGCACCGGGACCATCAGCAGCGCGGCTACCACTACGAGAACGCCGTGCAGCATCGTGGAGTTCCGGCTCACAGCACCGGCTTGCACATTTGCCGAACTCCGTACGGCCACACCCGCGACCGGCAGTCCGCCGAGTGCGCCGGAGACGATGTTCGCGGCGCCCTGGCCCAGCAGTTCGCGGTTCAGGTCGGAGCGGCCGACGCGGGCGGAGAGCCCGGGCTGCCCGGCGATCAGCTTGTCCACGGCGACGGCGCCGAGCAGCGACTGCACGCTGCACACCAGGGTGGTGGTGAGCACGGCGGCGGCGATCCCGAGCACCGGCCCCTCGGGGAGTCCGGCCAGCGCGTGACTGCTCCAGGACGGCAGGTCGACCTTGGCCAGGCTCAGCCCGGCGAGGGAGGCGGTGAGGGTGGCCCCGGCGACGGCGACGAGCGCGACCGGGATCTTGCGCATCAGGTGCCCGAGCCGGCCGGGGACACGCGGCCACAGCAGCAGGAGGGCCAGCGTCAGCACGCTCATCGCCACGTCGGCGGGGTGCAGGTCGGCCAACTGGGCGGGCAGGGCGCGGAGGTTGGCGAGGACCGAGCTCTGCGGGGTGCCGCCGAGGACGATGTGCAGCTGGGCGACGGCGATGGTGACACCGATGCCGGCGAGCATGCCGTGCACGATCGCGGGGCTGACGGCGAGCGCGGTGCGGGCCACGCGCACGCAGCCCAGGGCGAGTTGGGCCAGGCCCGCGAGGACGGTGACCGCGCAGGTCGTACGCCATCCGTAACGGTGGATCAGGTCGGCGGTGACCACGGTGAGTCCGGCGGCCGGGCCGCTGACCTGGAGGGGGCAGCCGCCGAGCAGACCGGCGACGAGTCCGCCCGCGGCGGCGGCGACCAGGCCGGCCTGCAGGGGTGCGCCGGTGGCGAGGGCGATGCCGAGGGACAGGGGGAGGGCGATCAGGAAGACCGCGATGGAGGCCGACACATCGGCGCCGGCGACACGGAACCGGCGGCGCGGGGGCGGTGGCGGGCTGTGCGGTGGGTGGACGCGCTTCGTCCGATGCGCGTTCGCGTTCGAGTCGGTGGCGCGGGTGGGTACGCAGGCTGACATGTCTTCCCGTCTCCTCCGGGGCAGCGCGGTCGCGGAACTGGTGGTCCCCGTCGATGGCGGGGGTCGGTCGCGGCCGTGGGGTCACGGCGTGCAGCGGCGGGATATCTCAACGCTCGGTAAATGGATCGTAATGCAGAGTAAAGGTCAAGCATAGGGTTTACGAGCAAATGGGCTAATAAGTCACTATAGAGAGTGAATTGAGAATTTCATCGGCTTGTCGTACTAATCCCACCTTCGGCCCCATGCGACCTTGGCGGCGCTGCCGGGATTCCCGGCACATCACCAGAAAACGCCCTGACCGGCGTCGGTCCGAACGAAGGAAGAAGGTGGGCGGACATGGCCGCCACCCAGAGGATCACCGCGGGCGCCGTGATCGCCGCGGCCTGTGCCGCGTCGCTCGCCGGTTGCGCGATCGGTGACAACGGTTCCCCGCAGGGAGCGCACGGTCCGCACAAGGCGGCGCCCGCCCCGGCACCCAAGAGCGGAGTCCGGCTGATCGGGGACGGCTCCACGTCGTACACCGGGGCGCAGCCGCATCTGCCCAGACCCGAGCGGCTCAAGCCCGGCCAGAAGCCCCCGCAGTTCGTGGTCTTCTCCTTCGACGGCGCCGGCGAGGACAGCCAGAAGCTCTTCTCCCACTTCCGCAAGGTCTCCAAGGCCAACCACGCGAACATGACGTACTTCCTCAGCGGCGTGTACATGCTGCCGGAGGACAAGCGCGACCTCTACAAGCCCCCGGAGCACTCGCCGGGCAGCTCGGACATCGGCTTCAACGACGAGCAGGGCATCGCCGACACCGTGAAGCAGCTGCGCCTGGCGTGGCTGGAGGGCAACGAGATCGGCACCCACTTCAACGGTCACTTCTGCGGCAAGAACGGCGGGGTCGGCGAGTGGTCGGTCGCCGAGTGGAAGAGCGAGATCGCCCAGGCGAAGCAGTTCGTGAAGACCTGGAAGACCAACTCCGGGATGAAGAAGGCGTCTTCACTGCCCTTCGACTACGACAAGGAACTCGTCGGCGCCCGCACGCCCTGCCTGGAGGGCCAGGCCAACTTCATGAAGGCAGCCGGCCAGTTGGGCTTCCGATACGACACCAGCGGGGTCAACGACCAGATCTGGCCCAAGAAGAAGGAGGGGCTGTGGGACCTGTCCATGCAGCTCGTCCCCTTCCCCGGCCACACCTACGAGCAGCTGACCATGGACTACAACTTCATGGTCAACCAGTCCGGCACGCAGACCCAGGGCGACCCCGACAAGTTCGACCAGTGGGGCGACGAGATGCGTGACGGCCTCCTCAAGGGCTTCGACCGCGCCTACGACGGAAACCGCGCGCCCCTGGTCATCGGCAACCACTTCGAGTCCTGGAACGGCGGCACCTACATGCGTGCCCTCGACGAGGTCATCGAGAAGGTCTGCAACAAGTCCGAGGTGCGCTGCGTCTCCTTCCGGCAGCTGTCCGACTGGCTGGACGCCCAGGACCCGCAGACTCTGGCCAAGCTGCGCACCCTGAACGTCGGCGAGGCACCGAAGCCGGGCTGGACGTCCTTCCTGACCGGCCGCCCCGCCCCGGCCCCGAAGGGCGTCCCCGGGGCGCCGGCGGTCAAGCAGTAGGCGCTACCGGTCAAGCGGTGAGCGGTAGTTCGGGGAGAGCGCGCTTCACGCAGCGCTTCACGCGGTGGCGGTGACGCTCTCGTCGAGCACGAACCCGGGGTCGACCTGCGCAGCCAGGTCGGCCCCGGTGCGCTCGTTGCCCCAGCTCTGCGCGTTCTTCAGGTGGAAGTGCACCGTCTGCCGTGTGTAGCGCTCCCAGTCCCGCAGTTCGTACGTCGCGTCGGCGGCGATCTCCAGCAGGCGCAGGGCGCGGCGGTTGGCGTCCTCCAGGAGCTCGAACCGGGGCGGCCGGCCCTTCTCCATGGCGCGCACCCAGTCCGAGTGCCCCACCGTCACGAGCAGGTCGTCCCCGACCTCGGCGCGGAGGAAGTCGAGGTCGTCCTGGTCCCGCACCTTGTTGCCGACGACCTTCAGGACGACCCCGAAGTCACGGGCGTACTCCTTGTACTGGCGATAGACGGAGACCCCCTTCCGGGTCGGCTCGGCCACCAGGAACGTGATGTCGAAGCGGGTGAACATGCCGGAGGCGAAGGAGTCCGAGCCCGCCGTCATGTCCACCACGACGAACTCGTCGCGCCCGTCCACCAGGTGATTCAGGCACAGCTCCACCGCTCCCGTCTTGGAGTGGTAGCAGGAGACCCCCAGGTCGGCGTCGGTGAAGGGGCCCGTGACCATCAAACGGACGGCGCCGCCGTCGAGTTCCACCGGTCGCGCGCAGGCGTCGTAGACGGGATTGTTCTCGCGCACCCGCAGCAGTCGTGAACCCTCGCCGGGAGGAGTGGTCTTGATCATCGTGTCGGCGGAGGCGATGCGCGGGTTGGTGCCGCGCAAGTAGTCCTTGATCAGGGGGAGGTGCTCGCCGAGTGCGGGCAGTGCGGCGGCCTCGGACTCGTCCAGGCCGAGGGCGGGGCCCAGGTGCTGGTTGATGTCCGCGTCGACGGCGACGACCGGTTGGGCGGTGGCCGCGAGGTGGCGGACGAACAGGGAGGACAGGGTGGTCTTCCCGCTGCCGCCCTTCCCGACGAAAGCAATTTTCATGTTCACGAAGCGTAGTCGCGGTGTAGCTGTGTGTGGCAGGTGTGCGTGAAGAAGACCACTCAATCGTGGGGCGCGCCCCTGGGATGGCTACTGTCGTACTCATGAGTACGACAGGTGCGACCGCCGATCCGCTCGCGGCCCTGGGCACGCTGCCCGGAGTGGCCGAGTCCGTCGAGTCCATGCGCAAGGCCGTGGACCGCGTCTACGGGCACCGCGTCATGCGGCGCCGCAGCAACGAGCTCACCGCCGAGGCGGCACTGCGCGGCGCGCGGGGCTCGGCGGCGCTGTCCGGGGCCGACTGGGCACTCGAAGAGGTGCGCCGGCGTACCGACTTCAGTGGTGACGCGGAGGCCCGCACGATGGGCGCGGCCCTCCGGCTGTCCTCCGAGGCGGGCCAACTGCTGTCCATCTGGCGGCAGTCGCCCCTCCGGGTGCTCGCCCGGCTGCACCTGGTGGCGGCCGCGAGCAACGAGGACGCGATCGGCCGGCCACGACAGCAGGGCGAGCCGGTCGACGAGCCGCTCGTCGAACTGCCGTTGCCGGGCGCGGCCGAGGTGTCCGGGCGCCTGGACGGACTCGCGGACCTGGTCATCGCGGGCGGCTCGGCACCGGCGCTGGTGACCGCGGCCGTCGTGCACGGCGAACTGCTCGCCCTGCGCCCCTTCACCTCCCGCAACGGCCTGGTCGCGCGCACGGCCGAGCGGATCGTCCTCATCGGCAGCGGCCTCGATCCGAAGTCCGTGTGCCCGGCGGAGGTCGGCCACGCCGAACTGGGGCGCGCGGCCTATCTGGCGGCGCTGGACGGTTACGTGTCGGGCACCCCGGAGGGCATGGCCGCCTGGATCGCGCACTGCGGCAGGGCGGTCGAGCTGGGGGCACGCGAGTCGACGGCGGTGTGCGAGGCGCTTCAGCGCGGGGCCGCTTAGTAGCGAGCGCCAATATGAAAAAGGCCCCTACTGGGGGGCCGTTACAGAGGTGCGGCGGTACGAGGATTCGTACCGCCGCTGGCATGTTCCACCGGGTTACCAAGCGTCCTCGAAATATTGCCCATCAGGTCGGGAACGTTGCCCGTCACCTGGTGCGGCTGGCCCGTAATCGACGGGTCGACGTCGCGTGGGTGCTCGATGGTCATGCGCGGTCCGTGGGGCCAAATGCGGTAATAAGGTGATCCTTTCGGATGTCCTTGGTCTCGCGGGCCGTTGAATCCTTTGTACTCCAGCCCTGGGGGAAGCGGAACCCCTGGTCGCGGTTCTTTACTTTTACGTTCAAAGGGTTACCAACCGGCTTAAACGGTCACCGCTTTGCGTCGGTTCGCGTACCAGACGAGCCCCGCCGTCGCCGCCGCGGCACCCACGGCCGCCGCCACGACCAGCGCCGGGCGGGGCGGCACGGAGAGCACGGGCAGTCGCTGCTTGAGCCGGACCGGGCGGTTGAAGTCCAGAATCGGCCACCCGCGCGCGAGTGCCTCGCGGCGCAGCGCGCGGTCCGGGTTCACGGCGTGGGGGTGGCCCACGGACTCCAGCATCGGCACATCGGTCGCCGAGTCGCTGTAGGCGTAGCAGCGGTCGAGGTCGTACCCCTCGGACTGCGCCAGCTCCCTGATCGCCTCGGCCTTCGTCGGACCGTACGCGTAGTACTCCACCTCGCCCGTGAAGCAGCCGTCGTCGCCCACGACCATGCGGGTCGCCACCACCCGGTCCGCGCCCAGGAGTTCACCGATCGGCTCGACCACCTCGGCGCCCGACGTGGACACGATCACCACGTCCCGGCCGGCGGTGTGGTGCTCCTCGATGAGGGAGGCCGCCTCGTCGTAGATGATCGGGTCGATCAGGTCGTGCAGCGTCTCCGCGACGATCTCCTTGACCTGTTGGACGTTCCAGCCGCGACAGAGTGCGGACAGGTACTTCCGCATCCGCTCCATCTGGTCGTGGTCGGCGCCGCCGGCGAGGAAGACGAACTGCGCATAGGCGGTTCGCAGCGCGGCCCTACGGTTGATCAGTCCGCCTTGGTAGAAGGACTTGCCGAAGGTGAGCGTGCTCGACTTCGCAATGACCGTCTTGTCCAGGTCAAAGAAGGCTGCTGTGCGGGGCAAGGAGTGGTTTTCCACAACCCAGAGCATAGGCGCAGCCCATTCGGCGTAAGGTGAGGCGCGTGGGTTTGCCTGAGAGGCCTCTCGGGTACACCATGGAAGTCACGGATCGTTCGCGACCGTGCTAACGCGGTCCGGCTCCTCCCCCCCCGAGTCGGCCGTGAAGGCGACCCCCACTCTCCCCCCCGGTGGGGGTCGTCGCATGTCCGGACGCGTTTTCCTCCCTGTACGTGGTCGTGAGGCCAACCCGAGGCGGCTGAGGCCGCCTCTTTTTCATGCCCAGAACTCGTCACCGTGCGTAGCTGCCGGACTGCGCTGTGGAACTCGTACAGAGGTGAGTACAGGGGTCACCGGTATGGGTGAAGGCGATATTCACAGGCCCTGAGTTGTCCACAGTTTTCGACCAAGATCCACACGATTTCCGCGATGCCCGCACCGTGATTCCAACGCGTCCTCGCTCGCGGCGAGTTCATGGCCCGTTCCGTTTGTCGGACGCGTTTGGCCGGTTTCTGTCGGCCATGCATATGGAGGGCCGGTCGCCGGTTCTCCACACCTTTGGAAATCGCGGGGCCGCAGGGGTGACGCGAGAGACACAGCGATGGGGGATGGAAAACATGGCCGGAACCGTCACACACGATCCGCCGCACGCCGCCGGCGGGCGACAGGGCGGACCGCTAATCGTCACCGAGGACGCCGAACTCCTCGACGACCTGCTGCGCCTGTGCGCGGCGGCCGGTGCGACACCCGAGGTCCACCACGGGGTGCCGGAGCGCCAGGGCGGCTGGGAGACGGCGCCGCTCGTCCTGGTCGGCGACGACGCGGCCCGCCGGGTTCGCGGGGCCGCCCGACGGCGCGGGGTGGTGCTGGTCGGCCGGGACCAGGACGACTCCGGGGTCTGGCGGCGTGCCGTCGAGATCGGCGCCGACCACGTCCTGATGTTGCCCGACGGCGAACAGTGGCTGGTCGACCGCATCGCGGACGTGGCCGAGGGAGTCGGCCGCCCCGCGCTCACCGTGGGCGTCATCGGCGGCCGCGGTGGGGCCGGAGCGTCCACGCTCGCGTGCGCCCTCGCCGTCACCTCCGCGCGTGAGGGTCTGCGCACGCTCCTGGTGGACGCGGATCCGCTGGGCGGCGGACTCGACGTACTCCTCGGCGGTGAGACGGCGGAGGGCCTGCGCTGGCCCGCGTTCGCCGCCTCGCGCGGCAGGGTCGGCGGCGGTGCCCTGGAGGAGTCCCTCCCCGAACTCCACTCGCTCCGAGTGCTCAGTTGGGACCGCGGCGACTGCGTCGCGATCCCGCCCCAGGCGGTGCGGGCGGTGCTCGCCGCGGCCCGACGGCGCGGCGGCACGGTCGTGGTCGACCTGCCCCGCCGCATCGACGACGGGGTCGCCGAAGCCCTCGCCCAACTCGACGTCGGCCTCCTCGTGGTCCCCGCCGAACTCCGCGCCGTCGCGGCGGCCGGACGGGTCGCGTCCGCCGTCGGCATGGTCCTGCGCGACCTCCGCGTGGCGGTACGCGGGCCCTACGCCCCCGGCCTCGACGACCGTGAGGTGGCCCGACTCCTCGGCCTGCCGCTGGCCGGCGAAGTGCCGGTCGAATCAGGGCTGTTGCGGCCGCACGAGAGCAAGTCGCCGCCGGGGACGGCGGGGAGGGGGCCGTTGGCGCGGTTCTGCCGGGAGTTCCTGGAGCGGGCGTTGGTCGAGGTGGGTGGCGTATGAGGCAGCTGGTGCGGAGTGCGGGGAACTCCGAGAGGGGTGGTGCGGCGGGGGTTCGGGGGAGCGAGGTGCGTCGGTCGGCGGGGATGGGCCGTTCGGTGGATGCGTCGAGGGGCGCGGCTTCGGGAGACGGAGGTTCGGCGGGTGTCCCGGGGAGCGGGGCGGTCGGGGTTGAACGGGTGCGGGGCTCGGTGGGTGCTTCGGGGCGGTGGGCTTCGGGTGGGGGCGGGGTGGACGGATCCGCCGGGGTCGGTCGGGCACGGGGCTCGGCGGGGGATTCGGGTGAGGTCGAGGTGAGTGGGGCGATCGGGCGTGAGCGGGTGCGGGATTCGGTGGGGGCTTCGGGGCGGTGGGCTTCGAATGAGGTCGGGGCGAGTGGGGCCGTCGGGGTCGATCGGGTGCGGGGCTCGGTGGGTGCTTCGGGGCGCTGGGCTTCGCGTGACGGCGGGCCGAGTGGCGGGGCGGGGATGCCCGTCGGACTGCTCGACGGTGTGCGGCGGTGGCTGGCCGAGAGCGGGGGTGAGCCGACGCCCGCGCGGGTGGCGCAGGCGTTGCGGGAGCAGGGCCGGGTGCTGGGGGATGCCGAAGTGCTGGGCGCCGCCGAGCAGTTGCGGTCCGAGCTGGTGGGCAGCGGTCCGCTGGAGTCCCTGCTGGCCGACCCCTCCGTGACCGACGTCCTGGTGTCGGCCCCGGACCGGGTCTGGGTCGACCGGGGCGGCGGCCTGGAGCTGACCGCCGTCTCCTTCCCGGACGCGGCAGCCGTACGACGCCTCGCGCAGCGCCTCGCCGCGGTGGCCGGACGGCGACTGGACGACGCCCGCCCCTGGGCCGACGCCCGGCTGCCCGACGGGACGCGCCTGCACGCCGTACTGCCCCCGGTCGCCGTCGGTTGCACCTGCCTGTCGCTGCGGGTTGTACGACCGCGCGCTTTCACGCTGGACGAGTTGGTCACGGCGGGCACGGTGCCGCCGGGCGGGGACCGCATCCTGCGGGCGTTGATCGAGGCGCGGCTTTCGTTCCTGATCAGCGGCGGGACCGGCAGCGGCAAGACGACGTTGCTGAGCGCTCTGCTCGGGCTCGTCGGACCGGGTGAGCGGATCGTGCTGGCGGAGGACTCGGCGGAGTTGAAGCCGGACCATCCGCACGTCGTACGGCTGGAGAGCCGACCCGCCAACCAGGAGGGCGCCGGGCTCGTCACGCTCCAGGACCTGGTCCGTCAGGCACTCCGGATGCGGCCGGACCGGCTGGTTGTCGGTGAGGTGCGAGGGCCTGAGGTCGTTCATTTGCTCGCGGCCCTCAATACGGGCCACGAGGGCGGCTGCGGGACCGTCCACGCGAACGCGGCGGCCGATGTGCCGGCCCGCCTGGAGGCCCTGGGTACGGCCGCCGGCCTCGACCGGGCGGCGCTGCACAGCCAGTTGGCGGCGGCCTTGTCGGTGGTCCTGCATCTCGTGCGGGACCGGGCGGGGCGGCGACGGATCGCCGAGGTCCATGTCCTGGAGCGGGATCCATCGGGGTTGGTGCGGACGGTGCCGGCGTTGCGATGGGGGGTGGAGGCGTTCGCGTACGAGCGGGGGTGGGAGCGGTTGCGGGAGTTGATTCGGGGTGGGGGTGACGGGGGTTGGGGCGAGGTGCGGAAGGGCCGACGGGAGTGAGTGGTCGTGGGTATCGGTGGGGCGGATTGCCGGCGGGCGGCCGGGCGGGAGTCGGGGCGGTGACGGGTGTGCGGGTGGGGCGGGCCGTCGGCGTGACGCAACCGTCACGGGTGTCGTGCCGGTCGGCCGGTGGGTGGGCCTGAGCGGTGAGTTGGAGGCGTGCGAGGGGCGGGCGCTGGGCGGTGGGAGTGGTCATGAGCTCCGCGTGGGACGGGCGGTAGGTGGGCCGGAGTGGTCATGAGCTCCGCGTGGGACGGGCGGTAGGTGGGCCGGAGTGGTCATGAGCTCCGCGTGGGACGAGCGGCAAGTGGGTCGGAGTGGTGATGGGCGTGGGTGCGGGACGGGTCGCGGTGACGGTGAGCGGGAGCGGTGGTGGGTGTGGTGATGGGTGACGTGTCGGTCGGGGCGGTCGCGGTGTGCGTCGGGGGACTGGTCTGGTTGACGGGTGGGCGGCGATCCGGGGCTCGACGGGCCGAGTTGCTGTTTGCGGGCGGTGGGGGCGTGGGCGTTGCGCCGCCCTCGTGGGAGCGGGTCGTGGGTGAACTTCGGCGGGTCCGGAGGCGGTTGCGGGGCGAGTGGTGGGCGCTGGGTGTCGGGCTCGTGCTGGCGGTGTTGGGGGCCTCGGTCATTCCGGTTGTCGCGGGGGCGGCCGGGGTGCCGTTGCTGCGGCGGGTGCGGTTGGCCGGGGAGGCGCGGCGGGCGGCGGAGTTGTGCGGAGACGCGGTGATCGCGCTGTGCTCGGCGCTGGCCGGGGAGGTGCGGGCTGGGCGGCAGCCGGGGGAGGCGTTGCTGCGGGCGGCGAGTGACTCCGGTGGGCTCGGCGAGGCGCAGGCCGGGGTGTTGGCGGCGGCGCGGTTCGGCGGGGATGTGCCGGCTGCGCTCACCTCGGCGGCGCGACAGCCGGGCGCGGAGGGGCTGTTGGGGCTGGCCGCGTGCTGGCGGGTCGCCGTGGATCAGGGGGCCGGGCTCGCGGCGGGACTGGACCGGCTCGAAGGGGCGTTGCGTGCCGACCGGGACCAACGGGCCGATCTCCGAGCCCAGTTGGCGGGAGCGCGGGCCACCGCGGTGATGCTCGCCGGGTTGCCGGTGCTCGGGTTGTTGCTGGGCGCGGCGATGGGTGCGGATCCGTTGCGGGTGTTGCTGCACAGCGGGGCGGGGTTGGGGTGCCTGGTGGTCGGGGGGTTGTTGGAGGGCTTGGGGTTGTGGTGGGCGCTGCGGATTGTGCGGGGGGTGGAGGCGGCGTGAGCGGGGGTGGGGGTTGCCGTTGCCGGGTTGGGGGTGGGTGGTTTCGATTGTGTGCGGGGTGCGGGTGGGTGGGGGCTGGTCGCGCCCGCGCGGCGGAGCCGCATATCGATACAGCACCGCGCCCCTAACGGCATCGGGGTTCGCGGGGTGAGGGGTGTGGGTGGGCGGGCCCTCGCGGTGGAGCCCGCATGCCCCCGATACAGCCGCACGCCCCTCCCGCGCCCCCAGAGACATCGGGGTGGGCGGGGTGTCGGGGGATCGCCTGGTCGTCGCGGGGGCTGAGGGGATCCGGTGCTCGGTGAGGGACCGGAGCGAAGTCGGCGTGGAAGCGGATGTTGGCCGGAGTCGGAGAGAGGAGGCGGCGTGAGTGCGGAAGTTGTCCACAGGCTGGGGGTCGTTTTGGGGGCGGTGTCGGTCATGGGGTGGTTGGTGCGGTGGCTGGACGGGGTGCGGTGTGAGCGGAGGGCGCGGCGGCGGCTGGCCGGGCTGCTGCTCCGGGAAGTTCGGGAAGTTCGGGAGGCTCGGGAAGTGGCTTCTGCCGGGCGGCGGTTCGAGGCTCGGGACGTTGCGCGGAGGTGGTTGCCCGCGGTGGGTGTGGTGGGGGCCGGGTGGGTGTTGGTCGGTGGGTCCGTCGGGGTTGTGGTGGGTGCTGTCGTCGCCGTCGGGCTGTGGCAGTGGCGGCGTCGGCAGGTGGCCGGCGATGCCGTCGCCGAGCGCGATGCCGCCACCGCCGCCCGCCAACTCCCGCTCGCTGCCGATCTGCTGGCCGCGTGCATCGCCGCCGGAGCCTCGCCGGTGATCGCCTCCCAGGCAGTGGGAGAGGCCCTCTCAGGGCCCTTGGGGGACCGGCTGGCGCGTGCGGCGGCGGAGGTGCGGCTCGGTGGTGAACCGGCCGATGCCTGGCGGAGGTTGGCCTCGCTTCCGGGTGCCGGCCCGCTGGCCCGGCTGCTCGAACGGGCCGACGAGTCGGGGCTCCCCGCCGCCGGACCGGTCGCACGGCTCGCGGCGGAGGCCCGTGCCGACTGGATCCGCACCACGACGGCACGGGCCCGCCGGGCGGCCGTCCTGATCACCGCACCGGTGGGGCTGTGCTTCCTGCCCGCGTTCATCGCGGTCGGAGTGCTGCCCGTGGTGATCGGGCTCGCGGGCGGGGCGGTGGGAGGGGGTGGCGGCTGACGGGAGGAGCGAGCGGTGACCGACGTATGACGAAGAACGGCCTATCGAGCAAGTGAACTGACAGGAACCACACGGGGGTTGAGATGTACAAGGCAGTGCAGGCAATGCAGGCAGTAGCGGTCCGGGCCGTGCGAGCGGTGCGGGTACGGGTGCGGATGGGTGGCTCGGTGCGCGGGGATGCCGGGATGGCCACGGCCGAGTACGCGATGGGGCTGGTCGCGGCCGTGGCGTTCGCGGTGGTGCTCTACAAGGTGGTGACCAGCGGGGCGGTCAGCGCGGAGTTGCAGGACATCGTGAAGCGGGCCCTCGATGCGAAGGTGTGAACGGCGGGGCGGGGACGCGGGGTTCGTGACGGCGGAGGCGGCCGTGGTGCTGCCCGTGCTGGTGATGTTCGCGATGGCGCTGGTGTGGGGGCTGTTGGTGATGGCCGCGCAGATCCAGTGCGTGGACGCGGCCCGCTCCGGCGCCCGGGCCGCGGCTCGGCAGGACCCGGCCGACGCGGTCGTCCGGGTGGTCCGGGACACGGCCCCGCGTGGTGCGAAGGTCACCGTTGGCCGAGAGGGCGACCAGGTCCACGTCGTCGTGGTCGCGAAACCGCCGGTGCTCAGCGGGCTGCCCTTCGAAGTGCGGGAGGAGGCCGTGGCGTTGGCGGAGGAGACGGTGGGCGAGGGGAGGGCGGGACCATGAGGTGTCGTGTTCGGGCCGCTGCGAGACGCCGTGTCCCGGCTCTGGAGCACATGCGATCCCGTCACTCGGACCGTGGGTCCGCCACCGTGTGGAGCCTCGGGGCGATGGCCGTGATGTGTGTGGTGTTCGGGGTCGTACTGGCCCTGGGGCAGGCCGTCGTGGCCCGGCACCGTGCGGCCGGCGGTGCGGATCTCGCGGCCCTCGCGGCGGCCGACCACTGGGCGGAGGGCGGTACGGGGGCCTGCGCCCGGGCGGAGCGGGTGGCGCGTGCGCAGGGGACGCGGCTCGTGCGGTGCGCGGTCGTCGGCGAGACGTCGGACGTGACGGCGTCGGCGGGCCGGGGACCGTTCGCGACGGAGGTCAGGTCACGGGCGGGCCCTGCGGGGCCGGTACCGCTACCGGCGCCGGTACCTCCGGTGCCTCCCGCAAGAGCTCCCTGAGCAGCCGCACAGCCCCCCGCTTGTGCAACGGGTCGTTGCCGTTGCCGCACTTGGGGGACTGGATGCAGGACGGGCAGCCGGCGTCGCATTCGCAGGAGGCGATGGCCTGGAGGGTGGCGGTGAGCCAGCTGCGGGCCGTGTGGAAGGCGCGTTCCGCGAAGCCCGCGCCGCCCGGGTGGCCGTCGTAGACGAAGACCGTGGGGAGCAGCGTGTCGGGGTGGAGCGGGACCGAGACGCCGCCGATGTCCCAGCGGTCGCAGGTGGCGAAGAGGGGGAGCATGCCGATCGAGGCGTGTTCGGCGGCGTGGAGGGCGCCGCCGAGGATCTCGGGGTTGATGCGGGCGGCGTCCAGTTGGTCCTCCGTGACCGTCCACCAGACGGCGCGGGTGCGGAGGGTGCGAGGGGGGAGGTCGAGTTTCGATTCGCCGAGGACTTCGCCGGTGATGACACGTCGGCGGAGGAAGGAGACGACCTGGTTGGTGACTTCGACGGAGCCGTAGCGCAACCGGCCCTGGCCCCACGGGACTTCGATGTCCGTCTCCAGGACGGAGATCGCCGTGGTGTCGCGGGCGACCGTCGAGTAGGGCGGGTTGGCCTCCTCGACCAGGGCCACCGAGTCCTCCAGGTCAAGGGAACGCACCAGGTACGTGCGGCCCTGGTGGAGGTGGACCGCGCCCTCGTGGACGGTCGTGTGGGAGGCGGCCTCGTCGACCGTGCCCAGGAGGCGGCCCGTGCCGTTCTCGACGATCTGGACCGGGTTTCCGCCCCCGCCGCGGATGTCGGTGAGGTCGGCGGCCCGTTCGCGGCGCGTCCAGTGCCAGGCCTTCGCCCGGCGGCGGAGCAGCTTCGCGGTCTCCAGCTGTGGGAGCAGGTCCGCCGTCGCCGGGCCGAAGAGGTCCAGGTCCCCTTCGGTCAGGGGGAGTTCCGCCGCTGCCGCGCACAGGTGCGGGGCCAGGACGTACGGGTTGTCGGGGTCCAGGACCGTGGACTCCACCGGCTGGTCGAAGAGGGCTTCCGGGTGGTGGACGAGGAACGTGTCCAGGGGGTCGTCGCGGGCCACCAGGATGGCCAGCGCTCCCCGGCCGGAGCGTCCGGCGCGGCCCGCCTGTTGCCAGAGGGAGGCGCGGGTGCCGGGGTAGCCGGCGATCAGGACCGCGTCCAACCCGGAGACGTCGATGCCGAGTTCGAGGGCGGTGGTGGCGGCTAGGCCGAGCAACTCGCCGGAGTGGAGGGCGCGTTCGAGGGCGCGGCGTTCCTCGGGGAGGTAGCCGCCGCGGTAGGCGGCGACCCGGCGGGCCAGCGAGCGGTCGACCTCGGCGAGGCGTTCCTGGGCGATCAGCGCGATCAGCTCGGCGCCGCGCCGGGACCGTACGAAGGCCACCGAGCGGACGCCCTGGACGGCGAGGTCGGTGAGGAGGTCTGCCGTCTCGGCGGTGGCCGTACGGCGGACGGGTGCGCCCTTCTCGCCGTGGAGTTCGGTGAGCGGGGGCTCCCAGAGGGCGAACACCAGTTCACCGCGGGGCGAGGCGTCGTCGGCGACCTCGACGACCGGGAGGCCGGTGAGGCGGCGGGCGGCGACCGAGGGCTCGGCGGCGGTGGCGGAGGCGAGGAGGAAGACGGGGGAGGAGCCGTAGCGGGCGCAGAGGCGGCGCAGACGGCGCAGCACCTGGGCGACGTGGGAGCCGAAGACGCCCCGGTAGGTGTGGCACTCGTCGATGACGACGTACTTCAGGGACTTCAGGAAGGAGGACCAGCGCGGGTGCGAGGGCAATATGCCGCGGTGGAGCATGTCGGGGTTGGTCAGGACGTAGTTGGCGTACTGGCGTACCCACTCGCGCTCCTCGAACGGAGTGTCGCCGTCGTACACGGCCGGGCGAACGGCATTGCCCAGAGGTTGTGAAAGTTCCTTCACGGAGCGGAGCTGGTCCGCTGCCAGGGCTTTTGTGGGCGCGAGGTAGAGCGCGGTGGTGCCACGGCCGTTCGGCGCCTCGGAGCCGTCGAGGAGCGCGGAGAGGACCGGTACCAGATAAGCCAGCGACTTGCCCGAGGCGGTGCCTGTGGCAACGATCACTGACTCGCCGTCGAGGGCGTGCTCGGCGGCCTGTGCCTGGTGGGCCCAGGGGTGTTCGATACCGGCTTCCTGGACGGTGGCGATCACCTCCGCGCGAATCCGGTCAGGCCAGACGGCATGGCGGCCCTCGCGCGGGGGCAAGTGCTCCGTATGAGTGATGCGCGAAGCCCGGCTCGGTCCCGACGCCAGCCGGTCCAGAACCGTGCTCGGCGAGAGGCCGGACACGGGGTCCGCCGAGGGTCGATCGGTTCGCTGATTCTTGGCCATCGGCACCGAGTGTGTCACTGGCGTGACGGACAATGGAGCCAAGGCGTCGTGCACGCCCTGCGGTAAGTGATTGAATGCCATCGCGGCTGGCGAACCGTCCTGGGGGCTCTGCCGAGGTGTCCCATGGGATGACCGCTCGATAGCAAGGTGCTGGAGGATCCGTGGACCTGTCCCTGTCGACCCGTACCGTCGGCGATCGTACGGTCGTCGAGGTCGGTGGCGAAATCGACGTATATACCGCGCCCAAGTTGCGCGAACAGCTGGTCGAGCTGGTGAACGACGGGAGTTTCCACCTCGTCGTGGACATGGAGGGAGTCGACTTCCTCGACTCCACCGGGCTCGGTGTGCTGGTCGGCGGCCTGAAGCGGGTGCGTGCCCACGAGGGCTCGCTGCGCCTGGTCTGCAACCAGGAGCGCATTCTGAAGATCTTCCGTATCACCGGCCTCACCAAGGTGTTCCCGATTCACACCTCGGTCGAGGAAGCGGTGGCGGCCACCGACTGACCGACCGTTTCGGGAGCGGCGTGTGACCGCTCCCCGATCGGCCGTATAGACGACCGGTGGACCGGGCTTTCGGCGGCCCGGCCCTCCGACAGCACGCCCGTAGTCCCGAGGGGGATGCATGGCCACCGTTGAACTCCGCTTCAGCGCGCTGCCCGAGCACGTCAGGACCGCCCGACTGGTGGCGGCAGCGGTGGCGCGCAGGGCCGGAGTGGACGAGGCCGTACTCGACGAGGTCAGACTCGCCGTAGGTGAGGCCTGCACCCGTGCCGTCGGGCTGCACCAGAGCAGTGGGATCACCGCCCCGGTGAAGGTGCTGCTGATCGAGGAGGAGAAGCAGTTCTCCATCGAGGTCGGCGACGAGGCACCACGTTCGGCTCCCGGCGACAAGGCGCCCGGGTCCCTGGGCGACGATCCGGACGCGGAGACCGAGGAGGACGAGATGGGTCTCGCTGTCATCAGCGGGCTCGTCGACGACGTCGAGGTCACCGCGGGAGAGCACGGCGGATCGATCCGTATGACCTGGCCGACGACCCCGCCGGCCACCCCGCTTTCCTGAGAAATCGCCGCACACCACAGCCGAAGGGCCCTGCTGAGCAGGGCCCTTCGGCATTTCCGGGTGAGTTCCGCGACAGTGCGACGACCGGGCTTCTCCGGTGCGAAAGAATTCGTGAATCAATTCACGATCAATGCGGATCGACGTCCCGATCATCGCCTTGATCAGCGCCCCGATAATTTGATCAAGCATCAATGCTTTTAAGGCATTACTATGCGAAGGCCAATTCCGTTTGCCGCGCACTGTTTTGATCAGGTTCCGGTACCTACAATCCGTCCACATCTTGAGCTCAGCACAGGCGTCAAGGAGGACGAATGGCGGGGCTTTCTACCCCTCAGCAGTTTGACCACCCCACAACCTTCGCAGCCGCGGTCCTGACCGACGACAACCGCATCCTCGTGATGGTGATCGGCCTCGTGGCGCTGGCAGCGCTCGTGGTCGCGGGCATCCTGGTCCGCGAGGTCCTCGCGGCCGACGAGGGCACCGACAGCATGAAGAAGATCGCGACGGCGATCCAGGAGGGCGCCAACGCCTATCTGGGACGGCAGTTGCGCACGGTCGGCGTATTCGCCGTGATCGTTTTCTTCCTGCTTCTGCTGCTTCCCGCGGACGACTGGAATCAGCGCGCCGGACGATCGATCTTCTTCCTGATCGGTGCGGTGTTCTCGGCGACCACCGGCTATATCGGCATGTGGCTCGCCGTACGCAGTAATGTCCGTGTCGCCGCGGCGGCCCGGGAAGCGACCCCGGCGGAGGGTGAGCCCGAAAAGGATCTCACCGCCGTCTCGCACAAAGCAATGAAGATCGCTTTCCGCACGGGCGGCGTCGTCGGCATGTTCACGGTGGGGCTCGGTCTGCTGGGCGCCTCGTGCGTGGTGCTGGTGTACGCGGCCGACGCGCCCAAGGTGCTGGAGGGATTCGGCCTCGGTGCCGCCCTCATCGCCATGTTCATGAGGGTCGGCGGCGGCATCTTCACCAAGGCCGCCGACGTCGGCGCCGACCTGGTCGGCAAGGTCGAGAAGGGCATCCCGGAGGACGACCCGCGCAACGCCGCGACCATCGCCGACAACGTGGGCGACAACGTCGGCGACTGCGCGGGCATGGCGGCCGACCTCTTCGAGTCGTACGCCGTGACGCTGGTCGCCGCGCTGATCCTCGGCAAGGCGGCCTTCGGCGACTCCGGGCTCGCCTTCCCGCTGCTCGTGCCGGCGATCGGGGTGATCACCGCCATGATCGGCATCTTCGCGGTGGCGCCACGCCGTACCGACCGCAGCGGCATGTCCGCGATCAACCGGGGGTTCTTCATCTCCGCGGTGATCTCGCTCGTGCTGGTGGCGGTCGCGGTGTTCGTCTATCTGCCGTCGTCGTACGCCGACCTCGACGGGGTCACCGACGCGGCGATCAAGGCCAAGGACGGCGATCCGCGGATCCTCGCCCTCGTCGCCGTGGCCATCGGCATCGTGCTCGCCGCGCTGATCCAGCAGCTGACCGGCTACTTCACGGAGACCAACCGTCGTCCCGTGATGGACATCGGCAAGACCTCGCTCACCGGTCCCGCCACCGTCATCCTCGCCGGGATCTCGCTGGGCCTCGAATCGGCCGTCTACACCGCCCTGTTGATCGGTCTCGCGGTCTACGGGGCGTTCCTGCTCGGCGGCGCCTCGATCATGCTGGCGCTGTTCGCGGTGGCGCTGGCCGGTACCGGTCTGCTCACCACGGTCGGTGTGATCGTCGCCATGGACACCTTCGGGCCGGTCTCCGACAACGCGCAGGGCATCGCCGAGATGTCCGGCGACGTCGAGGGCGCGGGCGCGCAGGTGCTCACCAACCTGGACGCGGTGGGCAACACCACCAAGGCCATCACGAAGGGCATCGCCATCGCCACCGCCGTCCTGGCGGCGTCGGCGCTCTTCGGGTCGTACCGGGACGCCATCCTCACCGCCGCCAACGACGTCGGCGAGAAGGTCTCGGGACCCGGCGCGCCACTCAACCTGATGATGGACATCTCCCAGCCCAACAACCTGGTGGGCCTCATCGTCGGCGCCGCGGTCGTCTTCCTCTTCTCGGGGCTGGCGATCAACGCGGTCTCGCGGTCCGCGGGGGCCGTGGTCTACGAGGTGCGGCGGCAGTTCCGCGAGCATCCCGGGATCATGGACTACACCGAGACACCGGAGTACGGGCGCGTCGTCGACATCTGCACCAAGGACGCGCTGCGCGAGCTGGCCACGCCCGGTCTGCTCGCCGTGCTCACGCCGATCGCGGTCGGGTTCACGCTAGGCGTCGGCGCGCTCGGCTCGTTCCTGGCGGGCGCGATCGGCACCGGCACGCTGATGGCGGTCTTCCTCGCGAACTCGGGCGGTGCCTGGGACAACGCGAAGAAACTCGTCGAGGACGGCACCCACGGTGGCAAGGGGAGCGAGGCCCATGCCGCCACGGTGATCGGCGACACGGTCGGCGACCCGTTCAAGGACACCGCGGGCCCGGCCATCAACCCGCTGCTGAAGGTGATGAACCTCGTCGCGCTGCTCATCGCGCCCGCGGTCATCAAGTTCAGCTACGGCGACGACAAGAACACCGGGGTGCGGATCGCGATCGCGGTCCTCGCGTTCCTCGTGATCGCCGTCTCGGTGTACATCTCCAAGCGGCGCGGGATCGCCGTGGGGGACGACGGCGACGACACCGACCGGACGGCCAAGTCGGCGGATCCGGCGGTCGTTTCGTAGGCGGTTCTACGAAGTCCTGCTCAACGGACGGGCGGGTGGCGCGAGTTGTGGGCGCCGCCCGCCCGTTCTGTCTGTGTTCAGGCCTTGGTCGTGAGCCTTCTCTCGCTTGGTGCAAATGGCTTCAAAAGGTCTCCTATCGGACCTTAGGCCCGGAGGTGCGGCCCGTCCGCCGTGTATGTTCCGGGGCCGAGAGCCATGGAAGGGACCAACCCGGTGAACAAGAAGCTCGCGGCCGCACTGTCCGGCGGTGCGGTACTGGTACTGGCGCTGTCGGGATGCGGCGGCGGTGGCGACGACAGCGACGCCAAGCTGGACGCCTGGGCCAAGCAGGTCTGCGTCGCGGTGCAGCCGCAGGCGAAGAAGATCCAGGCAGCCAACACGGCGATCCAGAAGGAGACCTCGGACAACAGCACCCCGGAAGAGGTCCAGAAGACCGACTCGCAGGCCTTCCAGGACATGTCCGACGCCTACAAGGCGATCGGGGCCGCCGTGAACACCGCCGGGGCACCGGACGTCGACAACGGCGCGAAGAAGCAGCAGGACGCGGTGAAGGAGCTCAACGGCATCTCCACGTCGTACGCCACCCTGAAGGGGCAGGTGGACGCGCTGAACACCAAGGACCAGGCGAAGTTCGCGGACGGCCTCAAGGGCATCGCGACCTCGCTGGACAAGCTCAGCACGAGCGGGAACGACGCCCTGAAGACCCTCGAAGAGGGCGATGTCGGCAAGGCGATGACCAAGCAGGAGGCCTGCAAGACGGCCACTCCGGTGGCTTCGTCGTCGGCGGCCTGACGCGTTCCCTGTAGGCAGCGATCTTTCAGTTGCTGAAAGATGCCCCGGTACGCGTGCGTGCCGGGGCCTTCGCGTGTGCGGGGGCCTTGTCGGTCGGTGCCACGCGTGTTGTCGGTGGGAGCGGCCACAATGGGGGTGTGAGTAACTCCACCCTGCCCACCCTGCCCGCATCCGACCGCCTGGAGGTCGCCGCCCGGCTCCGGGACGCCCTGCTCGGCGCCGCCTTCACCGCCGACGGACTGCTCGACCTGCTCGGTGCCCCCGCGTACGCGGCGCTGGCCCGCAGCGAGACCGTGCCGGCCCTCCGGGCGACCAGAGGCGACACCCCCCTGGAGACGCTGGTCCGGCTGTTCCTCCTCCAGCAGCCCGTGCCGCACGCACGCGTGGCCGACGTCCTGCCCGTCGCCGAGTGCCTGGAGAGCGGGTGGCTGGTCTCCGTAGGCACCGACGAGGTCGCCGCGACCGTGGACGTACGGCCGTACGGCGGGCCCGACGGCGAGGACTGGTTCATCGTGTCCGACCTGGGGTGCGCGGTCGGCGGGGCCGGCGGGATCGGCAGCCGGGAGGAAGGCGTCGTCCTGGGGGTGGGCGGCGCGTCCACCACGCTCGCGGGCATCACCGTACGGACGCCGGTCTCCGCCGCGCTCGACCTCGGCACCGGGTCCGGCATCCAGGCGCTGCACGCGGCCCGGCACGCCACGCGCGTGACGGCCACCGACCTCAACCCCCGCGCCCTGCACATCACCGCGCTCACCCTCGCGCTGTCCGGAGCCCCGGCCGCCGACCTCCGCGAGGGCTCGCTCTTCGAGCCGGTCCGGGACGACGAGACGTACGAACTCGTCGTGTCCAACCCGCCGTTCGTGATCTCGCCGGGCGCCCGGCTGACCTACCGCGACGGCGGGATGGGCGGGGACGATCTGTGCCGGTCGCTCGTTCAGCAGGCGGGCGATCGCCTGCGCGAGGGCGGATTCGCGCAGTTCCTCGCCAACTGGCAGCACGTGGAGGGGGAGGACTGGCAGGACCGGCTGCGCTCCTGGGTGCCGCGCGGGTGCGACGCCTGGATCGTGCAGCGCGAGGTCCAGGACGTCACGCAGTACGCCGAGTTGTGGCTCAGGGACGCGGGCGACCATCAGGGCGACACGGCCGCGTACGAGGCGCTCTACGACGCGTGGCTCGACGAGTTCGAGGCGCGCAAGGTCAAGGCCGTGGGGTTCGGCTGGATCACCCTGCGCAGGACGGACTCCGACGCACCCTCGATCACCGTCGAGGAGTGGCCGCACCCGGTCGAGCAGCCGCTCGGCGACACCGTTCGGGAGCATTTCGACCGCGTCGACTATCTGCGCGCCCGGGACGACGCGGCCCTGCTCGCCGCCCACTTCAGGCTGGCCGACGAGGTCATCCAGGAACAGGTCGGTCTGCCCGGTGCCGAGGACCCCGAGCACGTCGTCCTGCGCCAGCACCGCGGTATGCGCAGGGCGACCAAGGTCGACACGGTCGGCGCGGGTTTCGCGGGCGTCTGCGACGGCACGTTGAGCGCGGGGCGCATCCTGGACGCCATCGCCCAACTCGTGGGCGAGGACCCGGTTCTGCTGCGTGACCGGACGCCGGCGCAGATTCGGTTGCTGGTGGAGCAGGGGTTTCTGGAGCCGGTGGGGTGACTGGTGTCCGGCGGCTGACCGGCGTGGCGGGGTGGTTGGTGCCGGCGGCCGGCTGGTGCGGGCGACGATCGGGTGCGGACGGCTGACTGGGTTTGGAGCGACGGTCAGTTGGGGACGGCTGGCTGGCGTCGGGCGGTGAGCGGTTGTCGGCGTCCGGCCTTTCTCCGAGGGTGGCGCGGGTCTGTCGCGCTCGGGTCGACTGGCCGCTCCTGGAGGGGAGTTGGTCCCGGTCGGGTGGTTGCTCTCGGTCGGCACCCCGCGTCTGCCGACCGGCTGCTTGAGGCGGTCGACCGCGATTCGGCCACCGGGCTCTCGGGCCGTCGACCGTGTCTACGGCGGACCGGGCTGTCGCGCCGTCCACGGTGCCTACGGCCGGCCCATCCTCCGCGCCGTAGACCGCCCGCCCGCCGTATCCGCCGATCGCTCTGCCGTACCGCGCCCCAGCCCCTCACCGCGCCTGTCACGCCTGAGGCCTGCCCGTACCGCTGAGCCGCGTGTGCCCGCATCCGGCGAGATTGTTCGGATCGGGGCGGAAAAGCCCTCTTGTCAGTGGCGGGTGCGAGGCTACTTTCAGAGACAGGTTCCACGCGTCCTCGGGGGAGGCGCGCCGTCTCGGGGGAGGCGTGATGGCCGGGGATACGCCGGAACAGGGCGAGGGCAGGGTCGTCAACGGCCGCTACCGGCTGCTGCGGATGCTCGGCGCGGGCGGCATGGGGCGCGTATGGCTCGCGTACGACGAGGAGTTGGCCTGCGAGGTCGCCGTCAAGGAGATCTCGCTGCCGGACGTCCTGGACGCTTCGGGGGATGCGGGCGAGCGCGCGCAGCGCATCGCGCGGGCCCGGAGCGAGGCGCGGCACGCGGCCCGGCTGCGCGGGCATCCGCATGTGGCGACCGTGCACGACGTGGTGATCCACGAGGGCCTGCCCTGGATCGTCATGGAGTACGTCCCCGACGGCGTCGACCTCCAGGCGGTCCTGCGGCGTTCGGGCCCGCTGCCGCCCGCCCGGGTGGCCCGCATCGGGCTCGCCGTCCTCCACGCGCTCACCGCCGGACACCGCATCGGCATCCTGCACCGGGATGTGAAACCGGCCAACATCCTTCTGGCGCCGGACGCTTCGGGCGATCCGTACGCGCGCGTGCTGCTCACCGACTACGGCATCGCCCTCCAGCCCGAGTCCCACGAACCCCGCCTCACGGCTACCGCCGGGATCTTGGGCACGCCTGGTTACCTGGCCCCGGAGCGGGCTCGCGGTGAGCCGCCCACCCCGGCCGCGGATCTGTTCTCCCTGGGCGCCACGCTGTACGCCGCCGTCGAGGGCCGGGGCCCCTTCGACCGCCACGGCGACTTCGCGACGCTCACGGCCTTGCTCGGCGAGGAGCCGACGCCGGCCGTCCGCGCGGGTGAACTGGCGCCGGTACTCCAGGGGTTGCTGGTCAAGGACCCGGTGTTGAGGTCGGCGCCGGAGACCGCGGCGCGGGGGTTGGAGCGGGTGGGGCGGCGGGTCGGTGCGGCGCCGGACGGGGGCGAGCGGGGGCGGGGTGACTCGGATCTGATGCCCAGCGGCTTCGGGCCGCCGCCGGAGGGCTTCGGACCGGCACCGCGCGGCTTCGGACCGGCCCAGGGCGGTCGGCCCACGGCAGATCAGTCGCCGGGGGGTGTCGCCGACGGTCCGCCCGGCAGTGTCGGGAGCAGTCCGCCCGGCCACGTCGGGAGCGGTCGGCCCGGTTATGCCGAGGGCGATCCACCCGGTCGTGTGGCGAGCGGACCTCGGGGTCAAGTCCCGGGCGAACAGCCCGGATACGCCAGGGGCGGCCCCTATGTGGGCGGTCCCTACGCCCCGCAGACCCCGGGAGGGTCCGGGGCCACCCATCAGGGCCCGGCGCCGTACGGTGACCGGCTCCCGGCCGTCCTCGGGGGCTCCACGCCCGGAGGCCGGTCCACTTCGGGGACACCGGAGGCCTTCGGGACGGCGGAGACTCCGGGCGCCCCGAACAACCCCGGCACCCCGCCGACCCCCGACACGCCGAATACCCCGGCGGGCGCCGAGTCGCCGTACTCCCCACAGGGACAGGCCGGTTCGCCCGGCGGTGGGCCGTACGGGCAGTGGAATCCGTACGCGAACAGCCCCACGATGTCCTACCAAGGCGGCGCGCCGACGCCCCCCTATGCGGGCGGTCAGGGGCCGACGTATCCCGGTGGCCCGGGGGCGATCGGCGGCGGGTCGCCCCGCGGGGGCCGGCATCGGAGGCCGGTCGGGGCGGTTGTCGCCCTTGTCGTCGCCGTCCTGATGGTGGTCGCCGGTGGGGTATGGGCCGTGACCTCGATGAACGACGGCAAGGGTGCGGCGGCGACCAAGAAGGCTTCCCCGTCCGCGGAATCGGAGTCCGCGTCGGCCGGTTCCGCGTATCCGTACGGCGAGGACGTCGGGCTCAAGAAGGCGTTGCAGACCGGCGATTGCGTGCACGCGGTGTGGACCGGGGCGGCGTTCGCGTCGCGGCCCAATCTGGGGGTCGTGAGCTGTGCGCACGACGTTCCGGACGGGCAGGTGATGGCGGTCGACGCGGCGCGCGACTTCGCCGACGCTCGGGACCACGGGGGCGAGCGGTGCGCGGGGAAGGTGGGGGAGACGGCAGGGGCCCTGGCCGACGCGGGGGTCTACGCCCTCACGCCGACCGAGGCGGGCTTCGGCGCGGCCGGGGGCGGTACGGCCTGCCTCGTGCTCGGCCGGCATGTACCGATCGGCGGGGAGATAGGGCGCTTCCGTAGCACCGGCTCGAACGTGTGGACCACCGAGATGAGCGTCGGCGACTGCTGGCTGTACGTCGACCACAAGACGTACTTCACCGCGACCCTGACCGACTGTGCCGATCAGCACACCGACCAGGTGATCGGTTTCGTGACGGCCCCGCGGACGATGACGTTCCAGGAGGCGCTGCGGCAGGGGAACAAGCTGTGCGGCAACAAGTTCGAGTCGACTTGGGCGCCCGGATCCGACCGTTCCGTCTTCGGGTATCTGTCCGACGAGACCAACTGGAAGGCCGGTTTCGACTCGGTCGTGTGCACCGTCGGGGAGACCGATCGGTCCCGGACGACCGGGGCGATATCGTCCTCCGGCACGACCGCCTGAGGGCTGTCCGCCGCGAGTTCACCCGGGGTTGGTCTGCCCGTCGCCTCCGGCTGCCAGCCTCCCGGACCGGGGCATCCGGTCGGGAGGGGACACGTATGGAGAGCGGGCCGGCGATCTTCGCGGGGTCGGTGTTCGCCCTGTTCGGAGCCGCGCTGCTGGTGTGGACGGCGGTCAGGGTCCGGCACCGCGAACCCGTCGCCCAGGGTGTGAACCCGGTCGCATCGGCGACCCTCGCGAGCCTCGCCGCGGTCGCCGCCCTGCTCCTCGGTACCTGGTGCTTCCTGCACGTCTGAGCAGCGCGGCGGAGCTGCGGCGCGGGCAGGTAAGAGATCACCCTCCGGATGGCTCCGAAAAGGCCGGTGGGGACTCCGGGCGGCAGGAATGGCGGTAGTCGGGTTACCGTTCGAGTGGCCGTTGCGGGCTTTTCCCGTTTGACACGGGGGCGGGATGTACCGTCACACTCCGCAGCGTCACCATGACCCGACCTCGGGACCAAGCACCCCCGGGGAGATGCAGGCACGTCCCCACGCCGCCCGGCACGCAGTCTCGCCGCACCGGTCGAAGGCCCTGGTAGCCCCGCTACGAGGACCTCCCACCGGATCACCGAGAGCACGTACCGAACGACGCGGAAACGCACCTGCTCCTCCCGGAGCCGCTTGCCCCGGGGGAGGCCCCAGCGTCGACCGGAGAGAAGAGCGAAGTTGTCCCCGACCAGCGAGACCGCACACGGCGGCCGCCGACTCGTCATCGTCGAGTCGCCCGCCAAGGCGAAGACGATCAAGGGCTACCTCGGCCCCGGATATGTCGTCGAGGCGAGCGTCGGGCACATCCGCGACCTTCCCAACGGTGCCGCGGAGGTGCCCGAGAAGTACACCGGCGAGGTCCGCCGCCTCGGTGTGGACGTCGACCACGACTTCGCGCCGATCTATGTGGTCAACGCCGACAAGCGGGCCCAGGTCAAGAAGCTCAAGGATCTCCTCAAGGACTCCGACGAACTCTTCCTGGCCACCGATGAGGACCGCGAGGGCGAGGCCATCGCGTGGCACCTGCTTGAGGTCCTCAAGCCCAAGGTCCCGGTCAAGCGCATGGTGTTCCACGAGATCACCAAGGACGCGATCCGCGCCGCCGTCGCCAACCCGCGCGACCTCAACCAGCCCCTGGTCGACGCCCAGGAGACCCGCCGCATCCTCGACCGCCTCTACGGCTACGAGGTCTCGCCGGTCCTCTGGAAGAAGGTCATGCCGCGCCTGTCGGCCGGCCGTGTCCAGTCCGTCGCCACCCGGCTCGTCGTCGAGCGGGAGCGCGAGCGCATCGCGTTCCGTTCCGCCGAGTACTGGGACCTGACCGGCACCTTCGGGACCGGCCGGGCGGGCGACGCGAGCGACCCGTCGACCTTCGTCGCACGCCTCCAGGCCGTCGACGGCAAGCGCGTCGCCCAGGGTCGCGACTTCGACTCCCTGGGCCAGATCAAGGGCGCGAACACCCTCCACCTCGACGAGGCCAACGCCCGCGCGCTGGCCGCCGCCCTGGAGGACACGCGGTTCGCCGTCCGGTCCGTCGAGTCGAAGCCGTATCGACGTTCGCCGTACGCCCCGTTCCGTACGACGACGCTCCAGCAGGAGGCCAGCCGCAAGCTCGGCTTCGGGGCGAAGGCCACGATGCAGGTCGCGCAGAAGCTGTACGAGAACGGCTACATCACCTACATGCGTACGGACTCCACGACCCTGAGCGAGACGGCGATCACCGCCGCCCGCGCCCAGGTGACGCAGCTGTACGGCGCCGACTACCTGCCGGCCCAGCCGCGCGTGTACGCCGGGAAGGTCAAGAACGCCCAGGAGGCGCACGAGGCGATCCGCCCCTCGGGTGATCGTTTCCGCACCCCGGCCGAGACCGGCCTGGCCGGCGACCAGTTCAGGCTCTACGAGCTGATCTGGAAGCGGACCGTCGCCTCCCAGATGAAGGACGCGGTCGGCAACTCCGTCACCGTGAAGATCGCGGGCACCTCGTCCGACGGCCGGGACGTCGAGTTCAGCGCGTCCGGCAAGACGATCACCTTCCACGGCTTTTTGAAGGCCTACGTAGAGGGCGCCGACGACCCGAACGCCGAGCTGGACGACCGCGAGCGCAGGCTGCCCCAGGTCGCCGAGGGCGACGCGCTCAGCGCCGAGGAGATCACGGTCGACGGGCACGCCACCAAGCCCCCGGCCCGCTACACCGAGGCCAGCCTCGTCAAGGAGCTCGAAGAGCGCGAGATCGGCCGCCCGTCGACGTACGCGTCGATCATCGGCACGATCCTCGACCGCGGCTACGTCTTCAAGAAGGGCACGGCCCTGGTGCCGTCCTTCCTGTCCTTCGCCGTCGTCAACCTCCTGGAGAAGCACTTCGGGCGGCTCGTCGACTACAGCTTCACCGCCAAGATGGAGGACGACCTCGACCGCATCGCCAGCGGCGAGGCGCAGGCCGTGCCGTGGCTGCGGCGCTTCTACTTCGGCGAGGGCGAGGCGACGGGCGCCGCCGAGGCCGGCAACGGCGACGGCGACCACCTCGGCGGCCTCAAGGAACTCGTCACCGACCTGGGCGCGATCGACGCCCGCGAGGTGTCGTCCTTCCCGGTCGGCAACGACATCATGCTGCGCGTCGGCCGCTACGGCCCCTACGTGGAGCGTGGCGAGAAGGACTCCGAGAACCACCAGCGCGCCGACGTGCAGGAGGACCTGGCCCCCGACGAGCTGACGGTCGACCTCGCGGAGGAGCTGCTCGCCAAGCCGAGCGGTGACTTCGAGCTCGGTGCCGACCCGGAGTCGGGCAACCAGATCATCGCCCGCGACGGCCGCTACGGCCCGTACGTCACCGAGGTGCTCCCCGAGGGCACCCCGAAGACCGGGAAGAACGCCGTCAAGCCGCGGACGGCCTCGCTGTTCAAGTCGATGACCCTCGACACGGTGACGCTCGCCGACGCCCTCAAGCTGATGTCGCTGCCGCGCGTCGTCGGCAAGGACGCCGAGGGCGTGGAGATCACCGCGCAGAACGGGCGCTACGGGCCGTACCTGAAGAAGGGCACGGACTCCCGTTCGCTGACGGCCGAGGACCAGCTCTTCACGATCACGCTCGAAGAGGCGCTGGAGATCTACTCCCAGCCCAAGCAGCGCGGGCGGGGAGCCGGCAAGCCGCCGCTGAAGGAGTTGGGTGAGGACCCGGTCAGCGGAAAGCCCGTCGTCGTCAAGGACGGCCGCTTCGGCCCGTACGTGACCGATGGCGAGACCAACTCGACCCTGCGCTCCGGCGACAGCGTCGAGGAGATCACCCCGGAGCGCGGCTACGAGCTGCTCGCCGAGAAGCGGGCCAAGTCGCCCGCCAAGAAGACGGCGAAGAAGGCCCCGGCGAAGAAGACGGCGGCCAAGAAGGCGCCCGCCAAGAAGACGACGACGGCGAAGAAGGCCGTGGCGAAGAAGACGACGACGGCCGCCAAGAAGACGACCACCGCCGCCAAGACCGCGACGGCCAAGAAGACGGCCACCTCCAAGGTGACGTCCGAGGACTGACCCGCACGCTTCCTGCACCACAGGGTCGCGAAACGAACGCCCCGGCATCACTTTGGTGTCGGGGCGTGCGCAGGTCCGGGCGGGCGCGGCTTGTTGTCGGTGGCTGCCGATAGGCTGAAAGCATGACGCCAGCCGAGCAGCCAACGGCCCACCAGCCGGCCCCCGACGACGCCCTTGTCGCGGACTCCCGCGAGCGTGCCGTCCGCGCCCTGCTGCGCCAGCCGCAGCTCAAGCGGTTGTGGAGCGCACAGCTCGTGACGGGTGTCGGTGACACCCTCGCCCTGCTGGTCCTGGTCGTGCTCGCCTTCCAGGCGGCCATCGCCCAGGGCTCGTTCGGTGGTGGTTATCGGGGTGTGGCGTTCGCGGTGGCGACCGTCTTCGGGGCGCGCATCCTGGCGACGCTGCTCTTCGGGGCGGTGCTGCTCGGCCCGCTCACCTCGCTCACCTCCCAGGAGGGTCCGCTCGACCGGCGCTGGACCATGGTCGGCGCCGACGGTCTGCGGGCCGCGCTGCTCATCGTCGCCCCGCTGTGGATCGACTGGACTCCGGACAACGCGTTGGCCGTGCTCCTGGTGACCGCCTTCGTGACCGGGGTCGCCGAGCGCTTCTGGACGGTGTGCCGCGAGAGCGCCGGGCCCGCCCTGCTGCCCGCCCCGCCCCTGGAGGGCGCCACGGTCCGGCCGCTGCCCGACCACATGGACGCGCTGCGCCGGCTCTCGCTGCGCACCAGCTTCGTGGCGATCCCCCTCGCGGCCGCCGCACTCGTCGTGGCGGCCCTGCTCAACAACCTGCTGGGCACGGGCGTCGCCTGGTTCGACCAGCACCACGCCGCACTCGGCTCGTACGTCGCGGCCGGGCTGTTCGCCGCGTCCCTCTCCGTCCTGACCGCCCTGGAACTGCCCGGAATCCGCACCCCGCGCGCGCGGTCGCCGCTCGAAGGGCTGCGCCGCCCCCGGACGGGCACCGGCGTCGACAAGGGGCGTACGGGCGCGATCGCGCTGCTCGTGGTCGCCTGCGCGGCCGTCGCCGCGGCGATCTCCGCCGCCGTCGCCGTGTCCGTGCTCCAGGCTCAGGACCTGCACGGCGGCCCGGTGACCTTCGGGCTGCTGGTCCTCGGACTGACCGGCGGGGTCGTGGTCGGCATCCGTACGGCGCCCGCCCTGCTGCCGACGCTGTCGCGGCGCCGCCTGCTGACCCTCGCCATCGCCTTCACCGGCATCGCGCTGCTCGCCGCGGGCCTGGTCCCGGACGTCACCACCGTGCTGCTGATCGTCGCGCTCGCCGGCATCGGCGCGGGCGTGGCCGCCAACACCGGGCACACCCTGCTCGACCAGGAGGCCGAGGACTACCGGCGGGCCCGCACCACCGAGCACCTGCACGCGGTCGTCCGGGTCGCGGTGGCGCTCGGCGCGCTGATCGCCCCCCTGGTGGCGGCGCTGATCGGCCCGCACCGCCTGGAGAACGGCAAGTTCGTGTTCGCGCACGGCGGTGCCGCGTTCACGCTGATGCTGGTCGGCGCCCTGCTGCTGCCGGTCGCCGCGCTGGTCCTGGCCAAGGTCGACGACCGCGCGGGAGTGCCGCTGCGGCACGATCTGCGCGACGCGCTGCTCGGCGGCGACGACCCCGACACCGTGCCCGCGAACACCGGCTTCTTCATCGCCCTGGAGGGCGGCGACGGCGCCGGGAAGTCCACCCAGGCCGAGGCCCTCGCCGAGTGGATAAGGGGCAAGGGACACGAGGTCGTGCTCACCCGCGAGCCCGGTGCGACACCGGTCGGCAAGCGGCTGCGGTCGATCCTGCTCGACGTGTCGTCGGCGGGACTGTCCCACCGCGCGGAGGCGCTGCTCTACGCCGCCGACCGCGCGGAGCACGTCGACACCGTCGTACGACCCGCTCTGGAGCGGGGCGCGATCGTCGTCTCCGACCGCTACATCGACTCCTCCGTGGCCTACCAGGGCGCCGGCCGTGACCTCTCCCCGACCGAGATCGCCCGCATCAACAGGTGGGCGACCGACGGACTCGTCCCGCACATGACCGTCCTCCTGGACGTGGACCCGGAGACCGCCCGCGAGCGGTTCACGGAGGCGCCGGACCGACTGGAGTCGGAGCCCGCCGAGTTCCACGCGCGCGTACGGTCCGGTTTCCTCACGTTGGCCGCCGCCGACCCGAGCCGCTACCTGGTCGTCGACGCGGGCCAGGAGCCCGAGGCCGTCACCACGGTGATCCGGCACCGCCTCGACACCGTCCTGCCGCTCTCCGAGGCCGAGATCAAGGCCCAGGAGGAGGCGCGCAAGGCCGCCGAGGAGGAGGCCCGCCGCAAGGCGGAGGAAGAGGCCGCCCGCAAGGCCGAGGAGGAGCGCCTGGAGCGCGAGCGTCAGGAGCAGCTCGCCCAGCTGCGCGCCGAGGAGGAGGAGCGCAAGCGGCGCGAGCTGGAGGAGGCCCAGCGCCGCGAGGCGGAGCGCCAGGCCGAAGAGGCCCGGCAGCGCGCCGAGGACGCACGCAGGCGTGCCGAGGAGGAGAAGGCCCGCCTCCTCGCCGAGGAAGAGGCCCGCGCCGCCGAGGAGACCCGCCGCAGGGCGGAAGCCGACCGGCTCCGCAAGCAGGCCGAGGACGAGGCCCGGCTGCGCGCCGAGGCGGAGGGACGGCGGCTGGAGAAGCAGCGCAAGGCCGAGGCGGCCCTGCTCGCAGCGGAGGAGGCCCGCCGCTTGGCGGCGGAGGCGGCTGCGGCAGCGGAACTGGCGGCTCGACAGCCGACGGCTCCTCCGGTGCCGGCCGCTCCTTCGGCTCCGGCGGGCAGGCCTGAGGCGTCGACCGTGCCGACGCCGGTGGTCAAGCCGGGTGCCGGTGCGGGTTCCGGCGGGCGTGGGCGGTCGGCGGAGGATACGGCTGTGCTGCGGCCGGTGAGTTCCGATTCCGGTTCCGGTTCCGGTTCCGGCGACGAGACGGCCGTACTGCGGTCGGTGTCCGGGGCTTCCGGGGCGTCCGGTTCCGAGGCGCGCGACTCCGAGGTGCGCGACTCCGAGCGGACGGCCGAGCTGCCGCAACCGCCCGCTCCTGCGGGGGCCGCGGACGAGACCGCCGTACTGCCCCCGGTGTCGGCTGCCGAGGAGACGGCCGTACTGCCACCCGTACCGTCCGGTGCCGCCGACGAGACCGCTGTGCTGCCGCCGGTGCGTGGGCAGGGGCCGTCGGACCGGGTGCCCGCGGGCTTCTTCCGGGACGAGCCTTCGGCCGACCGGACCGAGGGCGGCGAGGACCGCACACGCGAGCTGCCCCAGGTCGACGAGCAGGGTGCGCCCCGGCGCCGGCCGCGCCCCGACTGGGCCGAGGAGACTCCCCTGGACGACCTGCCCTCGCTGGCCGACGAACTGCTCGGTCCGCGCGAGGACGGCGACTTCGACCGGGACGACGACGGCACCGGTCGTGGCCCGGGACGCGGTCGGGGGCGCAGGGGCTGACGGCAGCGGGGTCGGTGACCCGCGCTTCGCCCCTCCCGAGCCGCTCCCCGACCCTCGTTGTCAGTGGTGGCCCGCACAATGGATCGCGTAACTCGAAACGTGACGAAAGGGCCGGTGACCCATGACCGTGTGGGATGACCTGGTGGGCCAGGAGAAGGTGAGCGAGCAGCTCGACGCCGCCGCTCGGGACGCCGACGCCTTCGTCACCGCGGCGACCACCGGTACGGCCCCGCCGGAGGCGTCGAAGATGACGCACGCCTGGCTGTTCACGGGGCCGCCCGGCGCGGGACGCAACCAGGCCGCACGGGCCTTCGCCGCCGCGCTGCAGTGCGTGAGCCCCGACCGCGCGCTCGGCGGCAGCCCCGGCTGCGGCTTCTGCGACGGCTGTCATACGGCGCTGATCGGCACCCACGCCGACGTCACCACCGTCGCCGCGGTGGGCACGCAGATCCTCGCCGACGACATGCGGGACACGGTTCGCAAGTCCTTCACCTCGCCGGCGACCGGCCGCTGGCAGATCATCCTCGTCGAGGACGCCGAGCGGCTGAACGAGAAGTCGGCGAACGCCGTCCTCAAGGCCGTGGAGGAACCCGCCCCCCGCACGGTGTGGCTGCTCTGCGCCCCCTCGATCGAGGACGTCCTCCCCACGATCCGCTCCCGCTGCCGCCACCTGAACCTGAGCACGCCGTCGGTCGAGGCCATCGCCGACCTGCTCGTACGGCGGGAGGGCGTCGAGCCCGCCGTGGCGATGGGGGCGGCGCGCGCCACACAGGGCCATGTCGACCGGGCCCGCCGGCTGGCCACCGACCCGGACGCACGCGCGCGCCGGGCCGCCGTGCTGAAGCTGCCGTTGCGCGTCGAGGACGTCGGCGGGTGCCTCAAGGCCGCCCAGGAGCTGGTGGACGCGGCGGCCGAGGACGCGAAGCAGTTGGCGGAGGAGGTGGACGACAAGGAGACCGAGGAGATGAAGACCGCGATGGGCGGCGGCCAGGGCAGCCGGATGCCGCGCGGCACGGCCGGTGTGATGAAGGACCTGGAGGACAAGCAGAAGCGCCGGAGAACGCGTACGCAGCGCGACAGCCTCGACCTCGCGCTGACCGACCTCACCGCGTTCTACCGGGATGTGCTCGCCCTCCAGTTCGGCTCCCGGGTGGCGATCGCCAACGCGGATGCCGAGGACGCGCTGGAGCGGCTCGCGCGGGCCGGATCTCCGGAGTCCACGTTGCGCCGTATCGAGGCGATCGGGGCGTGCCGCGTGGCGCTCGACCGGAATGTGGCGCCGCTGCTCGCGGTGGAGGCGATGACGTTGGCGCTCAGAGCGGGTTGAGCGGTGGGCTGATCAGCGGACCGAGCAACGGGCCGCACAGTGGGTCGCACGGGGGCTGATCTTCTGGGTGTGAGGTTGACGGTGTAACTCGTCCGGGGCGGATAGTGCGCGCAATGCATTCGCGTGATCGCGCAGGGTTACGCTCGGTCGATGCACATCAGGCGCCCTCTCCGCCGGCCCGGCGAGCCCAGCCAGCCGAGTCAGCCCAGCCAGGACCGTCGAAGCCGCGGAAGCCTCGAAAGTCACCGCGGCCACCGCACCCGTCGGACCGGCGGCACCCTGCTCGCCGTAGCCGCGCTGCTCGTGTCCGCGTGTTCCCCGGGGAGTTCGACGACGGCGACGAGTCCGGCCGCGGACGTGGCGCTGGCCGCGCTGCCGCGGTCGACGCCGTCCACCCTGACGTCGTACTACGGGCAGAAGCTCAGTTGGCACACCTGCGGTGTCCCCGGTTTCGAGTGCGCCACGATGAAGGCGCCGCTGGACTACGCCAAGCCCACCGCGGGGGACATCCGGCTCGCGGTCGCCCGGAAGAAGGCCACAGGCAAGGGCAAAGCGCTCGGTTCGCTGATGGTGAACCCGGGCGGGCCGGGCGGTTCGGCGGTCGGCTATCTCCAGCAGTACGCCGGGATCGGCTACCCGGCCGAGGTCCGCGCCCGCTACGACATGGTCGCGATGGACCCCCGAGGCGTCGCCCGCAGCGAGCCCGTCGAGTGCCTCGGCGGACGGGCCATGGACACGTTCACGCAGACCGACACAACCCCCGACGACCAGCGCGAGACCACTGAACTCGTGGGCGAGTACAAGAAGTTCGCGGAGGGCTGCGGCGCCCACTCGCCCGATGTCCTGCGCCATGTCTCGACGATCGAGGCGGCGCGGGACATGGACATCCTCCGGGCGGTGCTGGGGGACAAGAAGCTGACGTACGTCGGGGCGTCGTACGGGACGTTCCTCGGCGCGACGTACGCAGGGCTGTTCCCGGACAAGGTCGGCCGAGTGGTCTTGGACGGTGCGATGGACCCGTCCCTGCCCGCGCGCCGCATGAACCTCGACCAGACGGCGGGCTTCGAGACGGCGTTCCAGTCCTTCGCGAAGGACTGCGTACGGCAGACCGACTGCCCGCTCGGCGGCAAGGGTACGAAGCCCGATCGGGTGGGCGACAACCTGAAGGCGTTCTTCAAGAAGCTCGACGCGCACCCCGTCCCCACCGGCGACGCGGACGGCCGCAAGCTCGGCGAGGCGCTCGCCACGACCGGCGTGATCGCGGCGATGTACGACGAGGCGGCCTGGCCGCAGCTGCGCGAGGCGCTCACCTCGGCGATGAAGGAGAACGACGGCGCGGGCCTGCTCGTCCTCTCCGACAGCTACTACGAGCGTGACGCCGACGGCCGCTACTCGAACCTGATGTTCGCCAACGCCGCCGTGAACTGCCTCGATCTCCCGGCCGCGTTCTCGACCCCCGACCAGGTCGAGCAGGCCCTCCCCGCCTTCGAGAAGGCGTCCCCGGTCTTCGGCGACGGCCTCGCCTGGGCCTCCCTGAACTGCGCGTACTGGCCGGTCAAGGCCACGGGCGAGCCTCACCGCATCGAGGCGAAGGGCGCCGCCCCGATCGTGGTCGTCGGCACGACCCGGGACCCGGCTACGCCGTATCGGTGGGCCCAGGGTCTGGCCCGTCAGCTTTCGTCGGGGCGGCTGCTGACGTATGTGGGGGACGGCCACACCGCGTACGGGCGGGGTAGTGCGTGCATCGACTCCGCGATCGACAGGTATCTGCTCCGGGGGGCGGCGCCGGGGGAGGGGAAGCGCTGTTCGTAGACTCCGCGCGGCTGCGGTCGGGGTGCTTCGGGGGTGCGTCCAGGGGGTGTACGGAGCACCCTCAGAAACTGTGTAGACTTTCCGACGTTGCTGATCGCACCATGGTGTGGACAGCGCGCCGCCTTAGCTCAGATGGCCAGAGCAACGCACTCGTAATGCGTAGGTCTCGGGTTCGAATCCCGAAGGCGGCTCTGTGGTGAACCCCAGGTCAGGCCTCTGACCTGGGGTTTCTTTTTCCGGGTGACCTTGGAATCCGGGCTAATCGGGCACTGGCGGGTTACGCATCACAATGCGTAGGTCTGAGGTTGACCGTCAGTGGGTGTTTCGCCTCGCAGGGCTGTGAGCTGGCCTTTTGCTCCGTACCGCCGGTCGGCTTCGGCCTGCCGGGTTCGGTGCGGTGGCCATGTGGTGGCCAAGTGTGCAGCGATCGTGCAAACAGGTCCCGATCCGCCGTGCGGTCACAGGCCTGCTCGGGGCCGCATAATTGTGTCATCCGGACAATCCCATGATCAACGCGCTCCGTTGGGACACGATCGATGACCCGTTCGTTGAGCGGTGCCTGTGCCTTCGACAGCTTGCGCTCAACAGCCTCAGCTCGGGGTTCGACGGCGGTGCTGCAGTGCAGAACCGACGCTGGGACGGACGCGATGGTTCACACGCAGCCCACCGAGCTGGCGTGGTCTGGAACCGGCCGCGGTTCCGCTCACGGAGGAAGCCGTTCTTGGTGGCTGTGCTGGCGGCTGGCCGTGGGCGGCAGGTGTTCACCGAGGCGACTTGACGGGAATGCTCCTGCGGACTGACATATTCGCACTTCCTGGCACTGCGGCCGACTGGAATCCGGGCCCGCGCCGCTTGGCCCGGATCGCGGCCACACGGGGCGGGCTTGTGGGGAGTCAGGGCGATACGTTTGGCCAAGATCCGCTGGCGCGTCGAGCGCGATTACCGGGAACTCGAGCGCGGCATTGGGTCAAGGCCCAATGCCGCTAACTAAGCGCCACTATATGGATTCCGGGAAAATTCTGGATTTGCACTCGGGAAGTCATCGGGGAATATATCGCTCGTCACATATTTCTGCAAAAATGCCAAAAGGAACTCGGTGACATTTCCGTCAAATTTGATGCAGATGTCTTCCCGTGCGTCAATGACGAGGATTGGCCACTGGTCCGACGGGCCCACTGCCACCCAGATACACAGATCGCCGTTATCTGTCCCTCCCCAGGAAATGATATCGTCTCGACTGGCACCCAGCCCGCTAAGGGCAAGGTTCAAATTCACACTAGCCGAACGCAGGAAAACCCTTCGCGCCTTTTGACTCCTGTGCCATATGTCCAGATTGTTATTCTCGGGTGAATTTCCGTAGATCCATATGAACTCATCGAAGCATCCGGTTCCATAGGCTTCAACGAGTCGATGATAGGAATCCGGGAGTCGGCGCCCCAGGGCCTCCTCGGTGCGTGCCAGGGGCTCACTCGCCTCTCCGTCCTGGGGAGGCGGGCACAGTGACAGGAGCACGCTGATGGGATCGCATGAATCTATCATTGGCGATTTAGAATCGTGACATCGATGCTGTATCCGCCATCGCCTCGAGCTGAAATTGATATCGTGGATGGAATCTCGGAGAACTCGTTATCATAATTTGGAATGACAGAGTAGTTCACCGTTTGCCCACCCCTAACGACTTTGGCGATTTCATCCTCCACGTCACTCATAGCCTCATTGTTGGCCCCATCAAACATGGTCACAAAATTCTGAGGAAGGCGATTATCCCCACCGAATTGCCGCCCAAGCAGGTGTCCACGCGTGTGCCCCGCCGCCTCCCCTTCAAATCCCGGAGGCTTAACCGAGCGAGGAACCTTCAATCCAGGGTTGTCAAGCGAATTCTGAGTTATGGTTGCTTGGATCCCTGTGCGTTGCTGTGCAGGTCCCTGAATGGACCCGTAGTCAACAGGACCACAATTGGTGTTGTGGACGAGCACCGGCGTGGTGCCAGCCATCACATAGTACGTGTGGAGTTGCTGGACAGTCAGGTTCCAGCGGTTTGCCGCACCAGGTGTGGACTGTGTCGTGACCACGAAGGCGTGACCGTTGGCAACAGTGTTGAGGGCGTCACCCTTGTGGAGTTTGCCGGCGGGGGCCCAGGTGTGGGTGGTGTCGTTCCAGAACGGGTGGTTGGCGGTCGTGTGGAGCGTGGCCGTGTGGCCGTCCTCGGTGACGATGGTGAGGTCGAGCAGGTCGTGGTCGTGGTTGATCCACACGTGTTGGACGGTGCGGGCGCCTTGGTGCTTGCCGGTCTTGGGGTTGGCGGCTTCGACCTTGTCGCCGGTCTTGATTTTGCCGATCGGTTTGGTCTTGCCGCCGCTCAGCAGGATGGGGGTGTCGGGCGAGAAACTGCAACCCTTGGGGGAGCCACTCGCACCCTTGGCGGGGGTGTCCGGTTTGGTCGCAGCGGCGTTGGCGTGTCCGGCTTCGGCCTGTGGGTCGGCCTTCTTGGCTGCGGCAGCCTTGGCGGCTGAGGCATCTTTGTTGGCTTGCTTGGCTGCTCCGCTCTCGGCCGCCAACTCGTCGGCGTATTCTTCGGTTGCCTCGGCCGCAGCGCCGCCCAGGCCCACGATGATGCGGCTACCGAGGAGCAGACTCCCGCCCGCCTCGGCGTCCCCGGCTCCCAGGACCAGACCGGATAGACACTCGCCGACACCGGAGTCCACACACATGAAGACACCGGCGGCCAAACCCGCAGCTCCAAACGCGGCTGCAGTGCCTAGAAAGACTTTGCCGCCGGCGTAGCTCTCGCACCGGTTCGTGCCGAAGTCAGCCGGTTGGCACGGAGTCTCGCCGAGAGTCGGTGTTGGGGTCTGTGTAGATGAGGGGACCGAACCTGTGGGAGGCGCGGGGGTGGTGGACGGCGCGGCAGTCGTGTTGCCATTGGAATTCCCTGTGTTGCCCGAGCCTCCGCCGCCCGAGGTTTCGCCCCCGCCCTGGCCCCCGCATTTCCCCCAACCGCCGCTGCACTGCGTGCCGTCAGAGTTGACCAGGATCGTCCCTGTCGGGTCACTTCCCGAAGCCGGGTTGTCTCCGGCGTACGTGTAGCCGCCCATCTGGTTGGGGTCGCCCGCCTCGAAGAGGGGGTCGGGGGTGAGGAACCGGCCCTGGGCCGGGTCGTAATTGCGGGCGCCGAGAAGGTCGAGGCCGGTGGTTGCGTCGGTGGGCTGGCCCAGGTAGCCGTGGTTCTCGTCTGCGGATACCCATGAAGTGGGCTTGGTGCCGCGGGAGTTGCCGTAGGGGTCGTAGTAGCGGCGGGTGACTGCCATGGTGCCGGCGTCGATGGCGGTGGTGGCGGTGCCCTGGGCGTTGGCGACCTGGTAGGTGACGGTGCCGCTGCTGGAGCGGGTGATGGTGGTGCCGTCGGGGCCGGTGATGTTGCGCAGGCCGGTCCAGGTCTTGGCGGAGACGTTCAGGGTGATCTGTTCGGTGCCGCCGAAGAGGTACAGGATGCGGGTCTTGTCGGTGCCGTCGACGGCGCTGCTCTGTTCCAGCAGGTTGCCGTCGGCGTCGTAGAGGTACTTGCTGGTGTTGGTGTGTGTGCCCGAGCCGGTGGCGACGGTGGCGGTGCGGCCCTCGGCGTTGTAGGTGAGGGTCTGGGTCTGGCCGGACGGGAGGGCTCCGGTGCCGGCGGTGGTCCAGGTCTGGCCGGCGCTGCCGCAGGTGGCGAGGGTGAGCTGGGTGCGGATGGTGGCGCTGGCGCCGGGGTCGGTCACGCACATCGCGCTGTTGGCGTTGCTGACCAGGGTGCCGGTGCTGGTGGCCTTCCACTTCTGGGTGGCGTCGCTGTTGCAGGTGTCGAGCACCAGGAGGGTGCCGGCGGTGGTGGCGTTGCCGGTGGTGTCCAGGCACATGGTGCCCAGCACCTTGATGGTGCCGTCGGTGCCGATCGTCCAGTTCTGGGCGGCGGAGGCGTTGCAGGTGTATGTGCGGACCACCGCGCCGGGGGTAGTGGAGGCGCTTGCGTCGTCGATGCAGAGTTTGCCGCCGCCGGAGAGGGCGAAGCCGGTGTTGACGGGTCCGGTGGTGGACACCTTGCGGGTCATGGTGTCGCCGGCGTTCTTGTTGCTGTACGCCGGGTCGGTATAGGTCGGGGTCCACGTGGCGGTGCCGGTGGTCGGGTTGCTGCTGGTCGTGGCGCCTGACTGGTCGGGCAGGGTCGCGCTGGTGGTGCCGTCGGTGCCGGTGTAGGCGGTGGACTGCGTGGTGTTGTTGGCCGCGGTGCCAGCGGTGTCGTGGTTGACCATGCCGGTGCGGTCACCGAGCAGGTCGTAGGTGTACGTCTGCCAGTACGGCGCCGGGCCGCCGACTGTGCTGGTCGTGACGGGGGCCGTGGTGGTGGTCTGTACGGAGCTGGTGTTGCAGCCGCCGACGCTCCCGACCGGGGCGCTGGAGGAGTTGGTGATGCCTGCGGTGTCCGTCCAGGCGGCGGTCAGGCGCTGGAAGGAGTCGTAGGCGTAGCACTGGGTGTCGTGGGTGGTGTTGTTCTGCAGGTCGTCGATCGCGGTGATCTCGCCGGCCTGGTTGTAGCGGTAGTTGGCCACGTCCAGGGCGGCGGTGGACGTCTGCAGCATGCTGGACGTCTGGGTGACCCGGCCGGTGGTGGCGTCGTACTGGGCGAAGGTGGCCAGTTCCTTGCCTGTGGTCCCGTAGTTGGTCTGCAGGACCCGGCCGAAGGGGTCGTGGACGGCGGTGTCCAGGTAGTCAGGGGTGTTGGCCGCGGTGATGAAACCGCCGATGCCGTCGAGGTTGCCCTGCTGGGTGTAGCCGTAGTCGATGTCCTCGGCGGGCAGGTTGCCGTCCGCCTGGTAGCGGAGGGTGGACAGCAGTCCGACCGTCGGGGTGTAGAAGGCGGACGCCGTGTAGGTGACCGTGCCGCTGGCGGGTGCGGTGGACTGGCCGGCCGCGGCGAAGCCGTCGGTGGCCGGGACGGTCAGGGTGGTGCCGGTCGGCTGGTAGGCCGTGTTGTAGCCGGTGACCGCCTGGGTGTACGCCGATCCGGTCGTCCCGCCGACGTAGCGGGTGGACGAGGTCGGGTAGCCCTTGGCCAGGGTGTCGTACGCCCAGGAGGAGAGCTCTTTGGAGGGGTCGGGCGTGGCCGACCACGCACTGTTGTACTCGGCGGTGGGGCGGTTGTCCCAGTCGTAGGCGTAGGAGAGGACCTGGCCGCGCGCGTCGGTGGTCTGGAGCAGGTTGCCGACGGTGTCGTACTTGTCGTAGCTGGTGGTGCCGGTGTTCGGGTCGGTCTGGGAGGTCTTCTGGCCCAGCAGGTTGTAGTGGTAGGACCAGGTGTTGCCGGCGCTGTCCTTGATGGTGTCGACCTGGCCGGCCGGGGTGTAGGTGTACGCGGTGGTGGCGTCGGCCTCGCCGGCCTGGTTCAGCGTGTCGGTCTTCCAGATGGTGGCGCCGGTGCTGTCGTAGAGCACCGTGTTGGCGTCGTTCTGGATCTGCAGCGTCGTGCCGGTGGTGGTTCCGGTCGACCAGAGGGCTGTGGTGGCACCGGCGTTGTAGACGACGAAGTTGCCGTCGCTCCGCAAGGTGGCGAAGGCCCCCGGATTGCCCGAAGTGCCGGTGGACCACAGGGTTTTACCGGTCGCGAGGGAGGACAGCACCAGGTTGCCGTCGGCCTGCATGGCCAGCCGCACGCTGTCCGAGGTCAGTGACGTGCCCGACGGGATGACCTGGCCCTGGGTGAGTTTGACCGTGCTGCCGGTGTTCTTGACCACGCTCTTGGTGGCCTGCCCCAGCGCGTTCGTGTAGCTCGCGGTGGAACGGCCCCCTGCCGGAGCGGTGCTGTCGGTCTCGTCGGCGCCGGGGTAACTGGTGGTGGTGTGCCACTGCTGGACCGCCTGGTGCCACAGCGTGCCGGTGGCCGGGCGGCCCTGGCCGTCGTAGGCGGTCGTGGTCTCCGACGGGATCTGGTTCTCGTTCGCCGCGTACAGGGTGGTGGACGGGTTGTTGTTCGGCTCGGAGTACGGCGCGAACGAGGCGGTCTGCCAGCCGTGCGAGTCGTAGAAGGTGTCCGAGATGATCCGGCCGGAGTTGGTGTCGCCGTCGGCCGTGGCCTGCGTCTGGCGCGGTTGCAGCATCCCGTCGTAGATCGTGATCGACGAGGCGTACGTGCCGTCCTCGCGCAGCGTCTTCGTGGTCACCGCGGAGGGGGCACCGGGTGAGGTGACGGTGCCGCCGGGGGCAGCGACCGCGCCGGGGTTGATGGAGTAGGCGAAGGTCTCGTCCGCGCTCTGGCCCGAGGCCTTGTCGCGGCCTGGGAGCCAGACCGCCGTGCGCCGCCCGAGTGCGTCGTAGGTAATGTCGGTCTTGCGGTTGTTGGCGTCGACGTTCTCGGTGGGCAGGCCGCGCAGTGCGTCGACGGTGGAAGTGACCTTCCAGCTCTGGGAGTTGGTGGTCGTGATGCTGGTTGGGTTGGTGTTTCCGCCCAGGAGGGACCACGCGGGGGTGAACGCGGTGTGGGTGTTCTGGCCCGTGGCGTCGAGGGCGTCGGTGATGCGGCCGGCGCCGTCGTACGTCATGGCCGAACTGGTCTGCCAGTTCTCGGTGGTGTCGGTGTAGCCGGTGGCGGTGCGTACGGCGCTGGCCTGGCCGATGGCGGTGCTGGCGGTCTGGTCGAGCTGTCCGAAGGTACCCAGGTTGGTGAGGGTGCCGTCGCCGTCGTAGTAGATCTTCTTGTCCGCCAGCAGTGTGCCGGCGGAGGCCGCGGTGCCGCACGGTCCGCTGACGGAGGTGACCTGGTCCGGGTAGGACAGGGTCATGGTGTTGCTGGACGACGGTGTCGCGTAGGTGGTGGTGGCGCACTTCTCCTGCGCGGCCACGCTGACGTCGCCGTGTGCGTCGACGGTGGAGACCCGGCCCTGGCTGTCGTACGTGGTGTCGGTCCGGGTGTGGCGCCATGTCCCGTTCGCGAGCAGCGTGTAGCCGTGCGACTGGGCGGTCTTGACGCGGTAGGCGGTCAGGTCGGGCAGCGTCGACAGGGTTGGCTTCGTGTCGCCGGGGTTGTCCTCCTGGGTCCAGTCCGTCCATGGGGTCTGGTTGGTGTGCGCGGTGGTGGTGTAGGCGAAGGGGCCGTTGACGGTTACGGCGTCGATGGTCCCGCCGGCCGCCGTGTAGGTGTCGCTCTGAAGGGCCGTGCCGGCGAGTTGGTCGGCGTCGGTGACGCTCTGGACCGTGGAGCCGCCGACCTTGGCGTCCACACTGACCGAGCGGCGGGTGCCGTGGGACTTGTAGTCGCCGTCCATGCCCTGCAGATAGGTGGTGGTCTGCTGGGTGACCGGCTCGGGAGCCTGCCCGGTCTGCACCGTGACGGTGCGGAAGCCGCGGAACTGGTCCCAGGTGCGGTACTGGTCGTCCGTCTGTGCCGAGTCGTCCCGGTGCCAGGCGGGGCCGGCGTAGCTGTAGGTGGAGACCTGTATCTCCGAACCCGCCGGTATGTTCTGGGAGTTCGGCTTGTACTGGGACGCGATCGTCAGGTCGGACGCGGTGACCGTGTGCACGGTGGTCTTGTTGAACCAGTCCGCGATTGGCTTCGACGCGCCTGGCACCGTCCAGTAGACCGGATAGCAGGAGTTGGTGTTCGCGTCCGCGGCCGAGATCGACAGCGTCTTGTTCGTGCACGGGTTGGCGTTGTAGTCGACGGCGATGGACTCGCCGGTCTCGGTCTGGATCGACGAGATCCTCGGCCGGTACAGCGGCGGCGCGGAAGGGGAGGTGTCGTTGACCCGGTTGTCGATCTCCGTACCGGTGAAGGAGACCTGGTTCAGCTTGATGTCGCTGTTGCCGTTGCCGTACGTGTCCTTGCCGGTGTGCTGGATCGACTGCAGCCACATCACGGCTTGCAGGGAACCCGCGTCCTTCGGGTCGACGGTCGTGCCCGTGACCGGGTCGACTGTGCCGCCGGAATCCGAGTACACCTGCCCGAGTTGATAGCCGTCGACGTCGACGAGAGCGTCCGTCGACGAGTCCTTGACGTGGATTTTCGTGGCGATGCTGTCCAGGCGGGTGGTGGACCAGAATGTCGGTCCCGCTGTGATGCAGACGTTGGTCGGTACCGAGGTCGACCCGGACGGCAGGGTGGTGCTGTCGGTGGAGTCGCAGTGCAGGTCCCACGGCACATCGGGCCAGTGCGGGGCCGTGTTGTCGTCGAGGTTTCCGGCCGAGCAGTCGGTGAAGGTGGCCGTGGTCTGGCAGCGCTGCTTGGACGCGAAGGCGACCTGACCGGCGGGGGTGCGCCCCGTCTGCTCGTCGGCGAGCTTGTAGCCGTAGGAGACGCTGTCGAGCTTTCCGCCACGGACGTACGAGGTCAGGGTGCCCGAGTCACCGGTCGCGGCCTGTCCGCCGCCCAGGTCGTAGTAGTTGCTCTCGGTCGTGTAGTCGTAGCGCTGCACGAACCCGCTCGGCGCGACGACGAAGTCCAGATTCCAGCGCCAGCCCTCGTGCTTGTCGCACTGCGAGGCCTTGCCCTTGGCCGAGTCGTAGCACGGGTCACCCGACTCCGGATGCAGCACGGGCACGCCCCAGGCGGCATCGGTCGAGGAGTCGCCGGGTGTGCCGGACTGCATCGCGCCGGACGGGCCGGCGCCGGTCGGGGAGTGGTCGGCACCGAAGTACGCGGCGGTGCCGTCCGTGGTCAGGACCCGGAAGTAGACGCCGTCCTGCAGGCCGTTGGCGGCGCCGGACAGCTCCTGGACCAGCGTTCCGTCGTCGCCCGTCAGCCGCCACTGCTTGATCTCGCCCGGCACGGTGGAGTCGGTGCCGTCGGGCACCAGTTGTCCGGAGTGCGAGCCGAAGGAGATCGTGGCGTTGTCACCGGCCCAGCACTCGTCCCCCGACCCTTTGAGGATCTTGTTCCCGCTGCTGTTCAGGAGGCCGCCGCAGGAACGATACGTCCGCTCGACGAAGCCCGGCTGGTAGCTCCAGCCGTCGCCGATCGAGGACGCCTGGGAGTTACGGGCCGAGGTCTCCCCGTCCTCGGACTGCGAGTCGTAGGAGAAGGCCACCGACGGGGCGTTGCCGCCGATCGTGGACGGTACGTCGATCGGGTAGGAGTAGGTGAAGGCGCCGGTCCCGGAGGCTTGCCAAGTTCCCGACGGATTCAGTGAAGTCGCGGCGTAGCTGCCCTGCGAGCCGGAGCTGCCCGAGGTGACCTCCACTGCCGTGGTGGCCGCGGACATCGTCGTCGCCTCGGTCGTGCTACTCGCGGCACGCGATGCCGACTCGACGGATGAGCCGAGCGTGAGCGTGGCGGTCAACTGGTCCGCGGTCGCCCGGTTGGTGAAGGTGATGGGGGTCCGCGTCCCGCACTGCTTCAGCTGAGGTGTGGTCATCGCGCAGGCCGGGACCTGGTACAACCGCAGCCGTGAACCGAAGCCGCCGCCATACGCCTTGGCCAGCGACGCGTAGTCGATGACCACCCGCACCCGGCCATTGCCGGACTTAGCGTCGGCGCGGGTGAAGGCGAGCAGCATTCCGTCGGCGCCAGCTTTCAGCGCCTGGGTGTGTGATGCCACCTTCACCTGTACCGAAGCCGGGCCAACTGCCGTGCCGGAGCCGGACTTCTGGCCGGATGCCGGCACGGGAGCCACCCATACCGGCAGGGCGCCTGCCTTGACGGGCTTCGTCACCGGGACGACACGAGTGCTCGGCGAAGGAGTGGATACCGACTTGGTGGCCGCGCCGGAAGCGTCGGCGGGGCTGGATGACGAACCCGGCGACGCAGCGGTGGTGGACGCGGCGTCGGCGGACTGGGTGGTGTGCGTCAGGGGCACCGTCTTCGTGCCGGCCGTCGGCCACACCGGCTTGACGGACCGGTACTTGCTAACGGCCTTGTAGCCCTTGGGATGAGCGGTAGTTGGCTTGTGCAAGGCATGGCTGCCCACCGCCGGAGTCTTCGGCAGGGCCTTCGGGTTCCACACCGTGCCCTTGAAACGGTAGGGCCCCACTACCGCACCTTGGGCCACCGCTATGGGTACCAGCAGCGCCAACAGCGCGACGGACGCCGTGGCAAGAGTCAATGCTCTGCCCCAGATCCGGTACTGGACGCTCGCAAACCAACGCCGCTTGCCGCTCACTCATTTCCCCCATGACCAGCGGCCCTGACAGACCGTCCCACCCCGATCACGCGGGAAGCGTGATCGACGGGAGGCTATTGATGGGAAGGGGGCAACTCAATACCCTGTGCCGACCATGTGGCGATCACGTATGCCAACTGAGTGGCTGGTGTGCCCTTTCCATGAAGGGCGAACATCATCACCTAGCGACAAACCAGACACCACGTGCATTGCACGTCACATCCTCAACATCCTTAAACGTGATGAAGATCACGAATGCAAAGTGTTGGCAAATAGAGGGGGAGCTGTTTCGTGTTGTCCGGATACGCCCGAAAGCCGGGTAAGCGAAGAGAGCTGATACGCCGGCTGGCGCTGATGCCCGTGCTGACAGGCCTGTTGCTCACCGTTCCTGCCGTTTCGGCGCGTGCCGACGATCCGGCGCCGACCGATCCGCTGCTGGCCGCCCAGAGCGACGCCGTCGCCGGCGGCCACGACGTGCCCGTCGAGTCGCTGACGACGGAAACCTCCACCGTCACCGCCAACCCCGACGGCATGTTCACCTCCACCACCAACGTCATGCCGGTACGGGTCCTCAAGGGCGGTGTCTGGACACCGGTCGACGCCACCCTCGGCGCGAATCCGGACGGAACGCTGTCGCCCAAGGCCACGCCGAACGGTGTCACCCTGTCCAGCGGCGGCAGCGGGCCCTTGGTCACCCTCACCAACCAGGACGGGCACAGCATGGCTCTGACCATGCCCTTCGCCCTGCCCGCGCCCACCGTCAGCGACGACACGGCCGTGTACAAGTCGGTGCTGCCCGGCGTGGATCTGTCCGTGTCGGTCACCGACCAGGGCGGCTTCAGCGATGTGCTGGTCGTCCACGACGCAACGGCCGCCGCCGACCCGCACATCAAGCAGCTTACCGAGGCCGCCTCCACCGAGGGCCTGACCCTCTCCGGCACGGATTCGGGGGGCATGAACGCCACTGCCGCCGACGGCACCGTCGCCTACACCAGTCCCCGCCCGCTGATGTGGGACTCCAGCACCCTTCCCGAGGCGCTGACGGGAATCGCGCCTACAGTGAACCCCGGCGCGACCGGTGGAGCCCCCGCCACGTCGTCCGTCGACGGCCCCGGAGAGGGAGCCAATGTCGACAGGGTCCCGATGAGTACGACCTCCAGCAGCGTCACGCTGGCACCGGACCCGACCGTGCTCAATGACCCGGGCACGACGTACCCCGTGTACATCGACCCGTTCGACAACCCGGACACCAAGACCTCCGGCCACTACGACGAGGTCTACTCCAGCTCCACCTGCTCCGACAGTCCGCAGTACGACAAGCCGCAGACCGACGGCGAAGGCGTGGGCTACCAGCGCTGGGGCGGAGTCTGCGGCACAGGTCTGGAGCGCTCGTACTACGCCATCCCCACCAGTAGCCTCGATCCCTCCATGCAGGTCTACGACGCTCTCATCACGGTGAGCTCGACCTACGCGGCCAGTTGGGACTGCTCACAAGACCAGCCGATCACCCTGCACACCACCGGATCGATCGACTCCAGCACCGACTGGAACAACAAGCCCCTCCCCGTCGACAACAGCTACGACCCCGTCAAGACCACGATCCCCAGCGCGGCCAACTCCGGCAGCAGTTGCAGCGACCACACCGCGTCCTTCAAGGTTCTCGATCAGGCGCAGCGAATAGCGACCTACCACAGCTCCAGTGGCGATTACTGGACGGTCGCCCTCTACGGCAACGAGAGCATCTCGTCCAGCAATGACGACTACCTGCGGATGTCCAACAAACTCACGATGACCGTGAAATTCGACATCCCCCCAGACGTCCCGACGAGCCTGACGACCACGCCGCCCGCCACCGGCGCCGACGGCTCCTGCGTCACGAGCGGCGACGGCTGGATCGGTGCGGTCACCTCCTCCGATGCCGGAAGCAAGGTCCAACTGCACTCCACCGTGAAAGCGAACGTCTCCGGCGAACTCGTGAAGGCCCACTACCACGTCTGGGACCGCACCGTCCTCGACTCCAGCGGTAACGCCTACAGCGATTCCACCCCGGACAGCGGTTACGTTGCCTCGGGCTCGGACGCCGACATGCCGGTCGGGTTCACGCTCAAGGACGGCCACGAATACGGCTGGGACGTCTACGCCCAGGACAACAACTCCACCCTGAGCTTGACCTCCGACATCAGCGACCACTGCTGGTTCAAGACCGACTTCACCCCTCCGGACACTCCCAACATCGCCACGAACAGCTCCTTCCCACCCGTAGGTACTGGCCCTGCCGACCCGGTGGTCCACGCCGAGCCCGACAAGACCACGAGCTTCACCGCGACAGCAGCCGACGGCGCGCCCTCCGACACCAGCTGTACCCCGAACGCCTGCTTGTCCAGCGGCGTCGACCACTTCCTGTGGCAGGTGGACAGCCAACCCAGTGCCACCACCGGCACCCCAGCCTCCGTCACCAGCAGCGACAACTCAGGCACCGCGACCGGCACAGTTACCGTTCCGGTTACCAACTGGGGGGTCCACACTCTCTATGTCGCCGCCGTCGACGCGGCCGGGAACCTCTCTCAAGCCCCCGCCAGCTATACCTTCACCATCCCCTGGAATCCGGATACCAAGATCACACCGGGTGACATCAGCGGTGACGGCGTACCCGACCTGCTCGCCACCACCAAGAGCGGCGACCTCGAACTGATACCGGGCGACACCGACCCCGCCCAGAGCGCCACCCCTGCCCAGACCGGGCAGGTCAGCACTGCTCCCGCGATCAACGGCCCGGCACTCGTCTCCACCCCGGCCGACTCGCCCGACGGAACCAGCTGGAACAACTACCTGATCGCCCACCGGGGCAATCTGCACGGCGCGGACGTCGACGACCTCTTCGCCTACAACCGCAAGACATCCCAGTTGTACGTCGTCCCGAATGACCTCGATCCCAAGGACGACAGCGCCGCCCAGCTCGTCCCCTGGTCCAGTTTCCCCGGCTACATCGGCAAGCGTGCCGGCGACCCCGTGACCAAGGACCCTTGCCAGCCGACGGTTTCCGACAGCCGCTGCGCGGGCGCCGGATACGACCCGACCACGCCCTGGAACATCACCCAACTCATCGCACCCGGCGACGTCTACGGAAACCAGCAGGGCCACCCGGCCGTCATCACGGTGGAGAACGGCAAGCTGTGGATATACCAGACCGACAACGGCAAGCACTTCGCCGACCCGATCCTTCTCGGTGACGGCGACTGGTCAGGCCTTACGCTGATCGCGCCCGGCAAGTTCCAGGGCACGCCCACCCTGTGGGCACGGGACAACTCCACCGGGGCGCTCTACAGCTACCCGCTCACCGTCGACGCCAACGGATTGCCCGCGCTCCTGCACGCCTCCACACACGCCAACCTGCCGCTGACCCTGTCACCGAGCACCTACCCCGTCGTCGCCTCACCGGGCGACCTGAACAGCCCGACCGGCGGACCCGACGGCAACCCCGACCTGTACGCCGTGGACACCCACGGCGAGCTCACGGAATACCCGTACATCCGGAGCAGGGTCCTCGTCTCCCCGCCCCAGTACATCTTCGGTGACCCCGTCTCTCTGGGCACGGTCACCAACACCGCCACCCATGGATGGACTCTCGACGACGGCACCGACACTACCGCGAAGGACAGCGTCGGTACCCTCGGCGCCACCCTGAGCGGCGCCTCTTCCTGGGCCACCGACACCACCCGCGGCAAGGTCCTCAACCTCACGGCCACCACCGGATACGCCGCCACAAGCGGACCGGCCGTCGACACCTCCAAGAGTTTCACCGCCTCGGTGTGGGTCAACCCCGCGTCTCTCACGGCCAATTCGACCTTCCTCTCGCAGTCCGACAGCGCGGGCAACGCCAACGGACTCCAGCTGTACTACTCCTCCGCCAAACAGGCCTGGGCCTTCAGCCGCCACAACGACGACACCACCAGTACGTCCTTCACGGCCGTCTACGGCGGCACCCCGACCATCGGCCAATGGACCCACCTGGTCGGCGTCTACAACGCCTCCACCAGCCAGCTCACCCTCTACGTCAACGGCCGCCAGTCCGGTACCAAGACCTACAGCGGCACCTCCTGGAACGCCGCCGGTCCCGTCCAGATCGGTCGCCGCCTCTACCAGGGCATCTACGGCGAGTACGCCAACGGCAAGGTCAGTGACATCCACATCTACGACACCGCCCTGCCGCCCGCCGACGCCGCCGCGAAGGGCGACAACCCTGTTGTCAGCCAACTCGGCTGATCCACAAAGGGCGTTCAGGCGCTCGCCCAAGCAGTTCCTGGGCGAGCGCCTCGCACTGATGGGCTGTCAGATTGATCGACCGTCCCGACAGCGCCCCAAGCACTGCCCCGTCAGAGCACGTCACTAAAGTTCTCGATCCTCATGCCCACGCTCGAAGTCGTCCGATTCCCAGGGGGAACCATCTTGAGACGCAGCACCTTCTTGGCGGCAGCCACCGCAACCGCCCTGTCCGCCACCCTCATCGCGGGCCTCTCCCCGGCCCGGGCGGACACCGCCACCGGCGGACCTGTCCTGTCCGACGCGGACGGCTGGGACGAGCCGGGGCTGATTTTCGTGACCGCCCACTCCGACAGTCCCCTCACGCACATCACGGCGCACTTCTATCCGCTGGACGCACCGGAGGGGGACCCGGAGGCCGGATCGACCGAGGACTTCACCCAGTACACCGGGCAGGACGCGACGTCAGGTGTCTGGCGGGCGCCGGTCCACCTGGCCGATCTCGGCGACTACCGGGTGACCGTCGACCTTGAGGACGCTTCCGGCGCCACCGTCACCGGCGCCCTCTCCCCGCACACCCTGCGGTACCAGACCCTGGTCAGGATCCCCGAGCTGACCGCCACGCCCGCTGTGCCGGACTACCTCCATCAGCAGGTCTCCGTCAGCGGCACCGCCGTCGCCACGGACCCCCGCCACCCGGACACCCCCACCCCTGCCGTCGGCGTGCCCGTCGACATCGAGACCGGGCGGGGGCGGGTGGACGCGACCACCGCGGCCGACGGCCGTTTCACCGCCGCCTTCGTCCCCGTCCAGACGTCCGTCGACCTGACGGCCGCACCCGGGGCCTCCGTCAACTACCCGGGCGCGATCGACCTGTTGAGCCCCAAGCAGTACCTGCACACCACCCAGGCACCGGTCCGCTTCACCGCGAGCACGCACGCCCTGAACCTGAAGCAGGGAGCCACCGGCACGGTCACCGGCCGCGCCGAGATCCAGACCACCGCCGGCTGGCAGCCGCTGCCGAACACGACGATCAGCCTTGCCGGGCTCGACGCCCGCAACCTTCCCTCCTTCGAGGTCGGCGAGACCACCACCGACAGCCACGGCTCCTACACGCTGCACGTCTCCTCCTACAACGCCGCCCCGGCAGCCGAACTCATGGCGGGCAACGGCGACAGGCCCTTCCAGCAGCTCGCCACCGAACCCTTCAGCCTCCATGTCGCCTACGCCACCCACCTCGACATGAGCGCGGACCTCACCGACACCTCGTCCCTCAAGGTCTCCGGCTACGTCTACTACGAAGACGCACGTGCCCACTGGCCCGCCAAGCCCACCATCACCCTGCAGTACTCCAAGGACGGCAAAAGCGGCTGGAAGAACGCCGCCACCGTCCCCATCAAACTCCGCTACAACAAGCCCCTGTCCGTTGAGGACTTCGCCCGCACCCTCACCACCACGAACACCAACGCCTACTGGCGCGCCCGCTTCGACGGCAACCCCGACCTGGCGACCAACACCACCAAACCCGTCCGCCTCTACCGCTACGCCACCCGCATCACCGGCTTCCACGCCACCCCGGACCCGGTCCACAAGAACCGGCCCATCCGGTTCACCGGCACCCTCCAGTACAAGAACGGCACCACCTGGAAGCCGCTCGGCGAATCACCCGCCCTCTACTTCAAGCCCCGCGGCTCCACTACCTACCGCTTCGTCGCCGACCTGGGTACCGACAAACACGGCCACCTCAACGACACGGAGACCGCGAAACAGGACGGCACCTGGGCCGTTGCCTTCGACCGCCAGACCGGAGACCACTACCTCAGAAGCGCCCGGGTCACCGACTACGTCGACGTCCGGTGAACTCCCGCCGATGCCGCTCGCTGCAAGATTCGTAGGCCGAGCGCTGGAGCGTGAATTCTCCGGGACTTGTAGGTCTGTCACAACTGGTGTGGCGGGCAGCGGAGGCGGCAGTGCGCGTGGCCATAGTGCTTGTGGTGGCCGCCCGGTGGCCGGACGCCTTTGGACGGTGCGTCACGGGGTGGTACAGGCCAACCTGCGGTGCATCGTCTGATCAGGCAGAACGTCATTCGGCAGCACGGCGAGGCATCGCACAACACGAACGCTCGTGGTCTCGTAATGCGTAGGTCTCGGGTTCGAATCCCGAAGGCGGCTCTGTGGAAGCCTCAGGACTCACTCGCCGTGACCTGGGGCTTTTGCTTTGGCCGGGGTCAGTCCGGGCGTGGCCCCGCGCCCCGCACCACCTCCCGCAGCAACGGCCGACTAGCCGCGCTCGCGCCCGCCAACCCCGCGAAGCCCAGCGCCAGGCAACCGGCGAGGAGGGCCAGTCCGCGGGCGTCCAGATGTGGGGTGCCGCCGGCGAAGGTCAGAGGGGCCGCGCAGAACAGCCCCGTCAGTACCGCGCCGGTCGTCAGTACCGCGCCCGGCAGTACCGACTCCGTGCGCCTCGCTGTGTCCAGGACGCGGAGGGGGGTGCCGGCGAGGTGGAGCAGGCCGTAGGTGCGGCGGCGGTCCAGGACTGAGGACGCTGCTGTGATGCCGGTTGAGGCGATGGCGATCGTGAAGCTGGCGGCCAGGACGGTCAGGGTTGCGAGGTGGAAGTCGTGGTCGAACTCGCGTGACTGCCAGTCGATGTCCGTGCCAGTGAGGGGGTACTGCCCGGGGGTGAGGCCGGTCAGGGCGACGCGGGCCGCGTCCAGGCGGCTCGGGTCCGTGACGGTTGCCGTGAGCTGGCGTTCGCCACCGCCACCGCCACCGCCACCGCCACCGCCACCGCCACCGCCTGGGCCGCTATCCGCGCCGTCGCCCTCAGCCCTATCAGCGCCTCCAACTCCGCTGCCGCCCCCGCCACTTGCCCCCGTGCCCGTCGCCACCCACGTCGTCGTCACACCGACCGTCGCCCCGATCCCCGCCCGCCTCAAGCGCGTCTCCGCCAGCTCACGCACCGCCGCGACCCGCTCGCTCGGTACGGCGAGCGAGAGTTGGCCGGGGGTGGCCCACGGGGAGCCCGCCGCGATGCTGAACAGGGCGAAGAAGCCGGCTACGAAGCCGGCCAGGGTCAGGCCCGAGACCGCGCGCCAGACCGACTTGGGGTCGTCCAGTAGGCGGCGGCCGGCCAGGAGGGTCGTCGGGCGGCGGGCCAGGTCTGTCACTAGCGAGCCCAACGTGCCTACCACCCACGGGCCGATCACCGACAGCGCGGCGAAGACCGCCGCGCAGCAGTACACCACCGCGTTGATGTCCAACGGTCGGCCCTTGGAGAGTTGCCAGTAGCCGAGGAGGACGGCGACGAACAGCAGGGCGCGTACGGCCTTCAGACGGGGGGTGCGGGAACGCCGTACGACTCCCAACGGGCCTACGACCACCTGGCGTAGGCCCGCCAGCGCGCTGATCGTCACCATCAGGACCACGCCCGTGAGGATCGCGAGCAGGATCGGCGCGCCTACCCAGAGGTCGGAGACGTACCAACTGCCGCCTGCCACCGGGATGTTGGAGGCCACGGGCAGCAACGCCGCGTAGCCCAGCGCGCCCGTTACCGCTCCTGCCGTGGCCGTCAGTGCCGCCTCCGCCGCCGCCATTCCCGCTATTCGGCTCGGTGCCGCGCCCAGCAGGCGCAGGAGGGCCAGCCTGCTGTCTCGGCGGGAGACGGACAGGCGGGCGGAGGAGGCGCCGAGGAGCAGGAGGGGGATGATCAGCAGGGCTGTCGTGAGTTTTGTCAGGTCCTGGTACTGGGCCGTGATGCCGTCCGTTGGGTGTGCTCCCTTGAAGTTTGCTATGGGGGTGGGCGTCACCATGTCCCCGGGGCGGCGGGGATCTGTGCCGCGATTCGTCGTCATCGTCGGTGAGTCGGCCGCGTAACCGACCACCGCCACCAGCTCGCCCGGTCTTGCCAGTGCGGCTCGGCCCAAGGTGCCAGTGGTGGGTTTGGACGACGGCCCTGGCAGCCCCGATAGACCCAACACGCCTTGCCAACCCGGTAGTTCGGCCAGCGCGGGTGAGGTCCACACCTCGCCCGGTTTGGGGAAGCGGGGCATGCCCGGTGGTGCGGGGGGACTGGTCCGCCCGCCCGGCACCGCGGCTACGTCCACGACCGTCACCGGGGCGCCGTCGACGAACGTGGTCGCTACGGCCTGGATCGCGACCGAGTGGGAGAGGTCGGACTTCGCGGGGGTGCGCCAGGCGGTGTGGGTGGCGCGTGCGCCGAAGCCCAAGTTGGCGGCTACGCAGAGGAAGAGGAGCGTGGTGCAGAGGGCCGAGGCGGCTACGGAGAGGGCCACGCCGAGGTTGCCGTGGCGCCCGCCGCCTCGAAGCAGGCGCCAAGTCAGCGTCCATGTCGTGCTGTTGAGGGTCCTCATGGGCGGGCTCCTGTGTGCGCTACGGCTACCCGCGCGGCCGGATCGCCTACGATCCGGCCGTCCCGTACACGTACCGTGCGGTCGCACCAGCGGGCTACCGACTCGTCGTGGGTGACCACCACCAGCGCGGTGTTCTGGGCCTTGGTGACCTTCACCAGCAGGCTGATCACCTCCTGGCCCGTCGTCTGGTCGAGGGCGCCGGTCGGTTCGTCGGCGAAGACGACCCCGGCGCCGGTGATCAACGCCCTTGCCAGGGCGACCCGTTGGGCCTGGCCGCCGGAGAGTTCACCGGGGCGGCTGTTCTCCTTGCCGTCCAGGCCGAGGGGTGCGAACCATTTCCGCGCCTGGCGTTCCGCCTCGCGGCGAGGGGTGCCGCCGAGCATCAGGGGGAGGGCCACGTTCTCCACCGCCGGGAGTTCGGGCAGCAACTGGCCGAACTGGAAGACGAATCCGAAGCGGACGCGGCGCAACTCGCTGTGGTGCGGCTCGCGCAGCTGGTCGATGCGCTCGCCGTCCAGCAACACCCGTCCGCTGTCGGGGCGTTCGATGTTCGCCAGGCAGTGCAGCAACGTCGACTTGCCCGAACCCGAAGGGCCCATCACGGCCACGGATTCGCCGGCGCGCACCGCGATGTCCACCGCGTCGAGCGCGTGCGTCGACCCGAAGGACTTGGAGAGTGCGATGCCCTGCAACACCGGCGGAGGAACAGGGGGTGGGGTGGGGTTCATGTGTCCAACATGCTTCTCCGCTACGGCAGTTCGCCTCGGCCGGGCGACCGGTTCGCGTCCCTCGCGTCGTCCTTTCGGCCGAGGCCGGGTGGCAACGAACGCCCCTACGCTGCGAGTTGTGCGAGAACTGGACGAACGCAACCTGCGCGGACACAACCCACGCGGACACAACCCGAGCAATCAGAACCTGGCCGAAGACCAGACGCCCCTCTCCCGGCTGTCCCGCCGTACCGCGCTCACCGCGTTGGCCCTGGTCATGGCGTTGTTGTGGGTGCTCGATGTGACCTCCGTCGTCACCACCGCCGGGCTCGAAGGGAACGGGGTGTGGTGGCGGGTGGTGCCCGGTCTTGTCGCCGCCGTGGCGCTGTTGTTGCCCGGTGCCAAGGTGCGCGCGTGGACCTGGGGTGCGGAGGTCGCCGTTTTCGTCTCCTGGGCGGTCACGGTGGGGATGTTCGGGTCCGTGACGTCGACGTTCGGTGGCTGGGGGTTGTTGGAGACGCTGTGTCTGCTGCTCCTGTTGGTCCGTACGGCGAAGGACGTGTCGTCGCCCTGGGCTGCGGCAACTCTGAGCGGTGCGCTTGGAGTTGCCGTGATCGCGGCGCCGATGCGGTTGGACGTGAACGGGGTCGTCTTCTCCTTCCTGCTGACCTTCCCCACGGGTGCCGCCGTCGGGCTCGGTTGCCATCTGCGGAGCCTCGACGACCGTAGAAGGCGTGCGGTCGCCGATGTGCGGCAGAGCGAGCGGCTTGAACTCGCCCGGGAACTGCATGACTTCGTCGCTCATCACGTCACCGGGATCGTCGTGCAGGCGCAGGCCGCGCGGGTCATTCGGGAGAGTGCGCCCGAGCAAGTGGACGTGTTGTTGGGGCATATCGAGCGGGCCGGGTCCGAAACCCTTCAGTCCATGCGGAAGTTGGTGCGGGTGCTGCGCGAGGACGACGGGCGGGCGGTGCGGCCGGGGGATCTCTTCGCCGAACTCGGTGAACTGGTCGCCGCGTTCGCCGAACGCGATGCCCCCGCCACCCTCCAGATCGCTGCCGAGGCGCGGCAGGCGCGGCCCGATCCCGAGGTGGAGACATCCGTGCGGAACGTGGTGCGGGAGGGACTGACCAACGTACGACGGCACGCCTCGGGATCACCGTCCGTGTCCGTGCGGGTCGCCTTGGCGGGTGAGGGGGACGGGGACGCGCGGCGGCTTCGGGTCGAGGTGCACAACGCGCCGTCCTCGCGGCGGGCCGCGCCGAACGCCGAACCGCTCGGTGGGCGGGGCGGGTTGGGGCTCGTCGGGCTGGCCGAGCGGACCGAGGCCGTCGGGGGCACGCTGCACGCGAGCCGGGCGGAGGACGGGGGGTGGCGGCTGACGGCGGAGTTTCCGTTGCGCGGGGCTGTGACAGGATCGCCTGCATGACCGATGCCAATGGCGGTGCCGGCGCGGGTGGTTCAGGGCGGCGGATCCGGGTTCTGATCGCCGACGACCAGGAGATGGTGCGCACCGGGTTCCGGCTCATCCTCCAACTCCAGCCCGACATCGAGGTGGTGGGCGAGGCGGCGGACGGCGCGGAGTGCGTGGAGCTGGCCAGGCAACTGCGGCCCGACGTGTGTCTCGTCGACATCCGGATGCCGAAGCTCGACGGGCTGGAGGTGACCCGGTTGCTCGCGGGGCCGAAGGCCGTCGATCCGTTGCGGGTGGTGGTCGTGACGACCTTCGACCAAGACGACTACGTCTATGGGGCGTTGCACGGGGGCGCCTGTGGGTTCCTGCTGAAGGACGCGGGTCCCGGGCTGCTGGTGGAGGCCGTACGCGCGGCTTCGCGCGGTGACGCGCTGGTGTCGCCCGCCGTGACCGTAAGGCTGTTGGAGCGGATCGGTGAGCAACGGCCCGCGGCGGAGGCCGCCCGGCGGGCCGAGGCGTCCTCAAGTCCCCTGACAGGACGGGAACTTGATGTGGTGCGGCTGGTCGCCGAAGGGCGGACCAATCAGGAGATCTGCGCCGAGCTGTTCGTGTCGCTCTCCACCGTCAAGACGCATATGGCCAGCGTCCAGGGCAAGTTGAAGCTGCGGAACCGGGTGGAGATCGCCGCCTGGGCGTGGCGGTGCGGCGTGGTCGGCGACCGCTGAGCCGGTCGGTCGCGGTGGCCCCGCGTCACAACAACCCGCCGTCACACGAACCTGCCTCGCCACACCACCCTCCCTGCCACGCTGCCTACTTCGCCAGGCCGTAGTCGAAGCTAACGCGGTCGCCGTGCACTCCGGTGACGGAGATCAGCATCTTCTTGGTCTCGCCCTTGAAGACGGCGGTGCACTCCACGGTGTAGTCCATCTTCGCGCGCAGCCCGCCGGGGCAGCTCACGGACTGCGGGCCGTCCTGGACGAAGGGGATGGCGTAGTTCTCCTTGGCCTGCTTCTCGACCTCGGCGCGCGGCACCGTGTGGTCCGGGCCGCTCGCGGTGGCGACCGACGAGTTGTCGAACACGTTCCATGCCACAACGACGCCGCCGGCCAGGACGGCGGCCGCGGCCAGGGCGATGACGATGCGCTTCATGCGGAGCTCCTCGATTCGCGGTGCGGCCGGTCCTCACCGGCTGCTGTTCTCAGAGCCTCCTCCCGCGCGGGTGCCCGCCGCCTCGGCCGGGCGGCCGGTTGCGGGGCCGGGCATCGGCCGGAAGTACGAGGGCCGTTCGGCGGGCTGTCGCTGTTTGTCGGGGCATCCGTACCGTAGTCGTACGGGAGACGACGACATGGTCGAAAGCGGTTGCCCTGTATGGCAGTTGAGGGTGTTCATCCGGCAGGCCAGATCCGTGACGAGGACGCGTTGTCGTCCCGCCCGGGGTGGTCCGGCCAGGCGCATGTGCGGGTGTGGCGGACGGAGCCGGGGCGGGTGGCCGTGGTGATCAGCGGGCAGCGTGCGGAGCACGACCTGGAGACCGTGCTTCCGCTGCTTCGCGGCGAGTACCAGGACGACACGGTCGACTTCTTCTTCCACCGTCCGACGGACTGGGTAGCCCTCGGGTACTACGCCGAGCTGACGTCGAACGACGACGGGACGGTGACCCGGACGCACATCGCGGGCGACACCCTGGCCGCGCGCCTCGGTCCCGCCCTGTACGCGACCGGGGACCCGGACGACCACTCGACCGGCTGGGGAGGTGTCTGAGCAGGCGGAGTGCCGGGAACGGACGGCGGTCGGTGAGTACCTGAGGAGTACGCTCGAAGTCACCGAGGGTATTTCGCGCACCGGCCTCCATGCCCGTGTCGTTTTCGGCGATTGATTACGCCGGGCCGGTTGCGATCGGCCCAGAGCAGGGTTCGCGTCATGACTGCGCCCGTTGTGCCTGTTGCCCCCGTTTCGTCCGCCCCCGCACTCCGTATGTCGCTCGCCCCCCTTGATTCCGCGCCGGCTGTGCTCGACGGGGCCTGGTGGCCGCGGTCCCGGGATCTCGCCGCGGAGCTTCCCTCACTGGTCGCCGTGCTCGACTCGTTGTGGGGGCGGATCACTCGGGTCACCGTGAATCCCACCCACTGGCCGTCCGACTTCCCGCGCAAGGTGCCGGTCGACGGGCACATCGTGAAGGTGGGCTGGTTCCTGGGCGAGCAGGATCCGCATCAGCTGCTGCTCCTGTCGTACCGGACGAGCCGCTGGGACCTGCTGGTCGTACCTCCTGAGACGGACCCGACCACGGCGGCCTGGCTGATGACCGCCGCGAGCGATCCGCTGCGTACGTCGACCGGGAGTGAGCTGGTCGCCGAAGCGGCGGACATGCCGAGTGTCGTTACGACGCCTTCCTGAACGCGCGTGGCTCGGCCATCACCTGGTCGTGCAGGCGGGCGCAGGTGCGGGTGATCAGGCGGGAGACGTGCATCTGGGAGACGCCGAGCCGCGCGCCGATGCGGGCCTGGGTCATCTCGCAGTAGAACCGCATGTAGAGGATCTCGCGCTCCCGCTCGGGCAGCGCGCGCAACAGGGGGCGCAGGGCCTCGCGGTCGACGATGAGGTCGAAGTCGGGCTCGACGTCGCCGAGGGTGTCGGTCAGCGGGTGGCCGTCCGTGGGATGGCCGGGTACGGCGTCCAGGGACCAGGCGGTGTACGCCTCCAACGCCCCCTGGCCCAGCCGTACTTCGGCCTCCGTCAGCCCGGTGTGCGCGGCGATCTCCTGTACGCCGGAGATCGTCCCGCCCCGCGTGGCGCTCAACTCGTGGTCGGCGGAACGGACTTGACCCCGCAGCTCCTGCACCCGGCGCGGGACGTGCACGACCCAGAGATCGTCACGGAAGTGCCGCTTCACCTCGCCGAGGATCGTCGGTATCGCGAAGCTGGGGAAGGCCGTACCGAGACTCGGGTCGAACCTCGACACCGCTTTGACCAGGCCGAGTTGGGCGACCTGCGCGAGATCCTCGGCGGACTCGCCGCGGTGCCGGAAGCGCCGGGCCAGCCGTACGGCCATCGGCATCCAGGCGCACACCACCTCCTGGCACAGCGCGGCCCGCTCCGGACCGTTCGGCAGGGTGGCGATACGTTGGAACGACTCGGAGGTGTCGGGGGAGTCGTCGTAGGAACGCTTGGTGGTACGGGTCTTACGGGTGCGGTCGGCCTGCATGGGGACGTGCTCCCTCTTCGGTGGTGTCACTCACCGTGGGGTCGGCAGACCGCAGCACACTGGGGAGCAGCGAACACCGCTCCCACGGGGGTGCCTCCGGTCCGAAGCACACCGGACGAGTGCCCGGGGGGACAGCTTTCAAACAGGCTCGTTCGAACGGGTTTTCGTGATACCCGTGGCTATGCTGGTGTACAGACGTCCCGGACCCCGGCGCCGCATCGCCCGTATCCCTCCCGGTCTTTCCGAACCGAGGCGTCTCATGAGCAGCCCGCTGCAAGCGCACGAACCCGAAGGCCAGAAGCCGGAGCCGACCGTCATGGGCGTGGCGGACGCCATGGACACGGTGCGGCTCCGCCGGTTGAACCGTTGGCAGGCCGAGGGCCTGCGGGAGGATCTCGCGGACCTGTACGTGGAGTCCTCCGACGCCGAGGCCGGTGAGGAGTTCAACGACCGGCAGAAGTTCCTGCTCCGGCTCGCCGACGACGTGAAACTGCCCGGCTTCGACATGCTCGTCGCCGAGGCGGAGGCACTGGCGGGGTGTGTCTGCGGCTTCTCCGTGGCGCGCGACGGATCGTGGTGGCAGGGGTTCGAGGGACCGTTGCCGCAGAACCTGGAGCAACTCACCGCGTCCGGGCATGTGTTCGCGATCCTGGAGACCCTCGTCCATCCGCACCAGCACGCGCGCGGCCTCGCCCGGCTGATGCAGGAGCGGCTGCTCACCGACCACCAGGCCTCGCTGGGCGTCACGTTGGTGGACGAGTCCGCCCGGTGGACCCTGGCCGCCCTCAAGGGCTGGGGATGGCGGGAAGTCGGTCGGATACAGCGCGAGGACGACGCAACTCCCGTACGGGTACTGGTACTTCCGCTCGGCGAGCGTACGGAGGACCATCCGGACGGGCTGGCGCACAACGACCGGACGCAACGTCCGGAATAGGTCCCGGGCGGGTCCCACAGTTCACGTAGTTCTCGAACTGTTTAGGTTCGCCGGGCCGGGCTACCCAGCAGGGGCGTCCGTCGGCCGTTCTGGACGAAGGCACCGGAGAGTTGGAACCACAGCTCCCGGTGCCGACCCAGCTCCGTACTTGTTACGGCCGTTCGGCCGCGTGGAGGCGGCGCAGTGCGCGGCGCAACTCCCGCTGGATGTCGGCCGGGAGCGTCTGATCCTCCGTCGTGGCGACCAGTGCCGCCGCCACCATCCGGAGCTTGATGTTGCAGTGCTGGGAGACGCCCACCAGCAGGTCCCAGGCTCTGTCGCCGGTGCACGGTGCGAGGGCCATCACCATGCCGCGCGCCTGGTCGATCACCGCCCGGGTCTCCAGGGCCAGCGCCAACTGGGTGTTCTGGGCGCGTAGTTGGACCAGTTCGGTCAGCAGGTCCGAGTCGGGGGGAGGGGGAACGGCCGTCAACAGGGGGCGTAGGGGCCGTTCTTCATGGGTGGTCGGCTGGTACGTGGTGCGGGGCGCGTGCCTCATGCCGCAGTCCTTCGACGCGGTGGTTGTGCCCGATGCGAAGCAGGGCGAACACCGCGCCCCCAGCCTAGTCCTGCCCGGGGCTCAGCGGGTCGTGTCCGGTTGGTTGCCGCGCTTCAGTGCGCGGGCGCACCAGCCGATGATCGAGGCGTTCACCAGAGCGCCGATGACGACGGCGACGATCAACGTCGCCTTGCCGCCCGGCAGTGCGAGGACCACGAGGCTGGCCGGGGCGGTGGCCAGGAGGGGGACGACGGCCGCCATCGACCCGCCCTCGTCGTCCATGACGGTCACGACGACCATCCAGATGACGGTGGCCACGCAGATCCCGAGGTAGCCGAGGGCGAAGGGGTCGCGGAGGTTCCGGCCGAGCCGGTGGAGCGGGGAACGGGCGGCATTGGCGTCGGTACTGGGCATGGCTGTACTCCTGAGTGGCGGTGAGCAAAAGGTTGTTGGACGGGCGCGGATGGTGACGGAGCGTCAGAGGTGGTCGGTGCCCGGCGGGTTCGGGCGGGTGATGCCGAGGTCGTAGGCGAGGATCGTGGCCTGGACGCGGTCGCGCAGGCCGAGTTTGCGGAGCAGGGCGTTGACGTGGGACTTGACCGTGCCGACGGTGATGCCCAACTCCGCCGCGATCTCCGCGTTGTTGAGGCCCGAGGCGAGCAGGGCGAGGACATTGCGCTGGCTGCCGGTGAGGCTCTCCAGCTCCCGCGGACCGTTCTCGGCGTCGGAACGGAAACCCGTGCCCGCGCCGGACGCGTAGTGGCCGATCAGCCTGCGGGTCGCGGACGGGGCGAGCACGCTCTCGCCGCTCGCCACCACCCTGATTCCTGCCAGGAGTTCGGAGGCGTGCACGTCCTTGAGGAGGAAGCCGGAGGCGCCCGCGCGCAGGGCGTCGAAGACGTACGCGTCGAGGTCGAAGGTGGTCAGCACCAGGACGCGCGGCGCGTTCTCCTTGCCGGTGATGATCCGGGTGGCGGCGATGCCGTCGAGTTCGGGCATCCGTACGTCCATCACGACCACGTCCGGGGCGAGTTCGGCGGCCAGCACCACCGCGGTGGCGCCGTCGGCGGCCTCGCCCACGACCGTCATGTCGTCCTCGGCGTCGATCACGGCGGCGAAGCCCGCCCGGACGATGCCCTGGTCGTCGACGACCAGCACCCTGAGGCTCATCGTTCTCTCTCCTCGTCGTCCGGCGCCGTGAGCGGCAGCCGGAGGTGGACCGTGCCCGGTGGGCGGCCGGCCGTCAGGGTGCCGCCGAGCGGCGCGATCCTTGCCGTCAGGCGGGCCTGTACGGCGGGATCGGTGGCGCGGGGTGCGCCGGTGGCCGTGATCGTCAACGTACTGCCGTCCGCGTCGAGTTCGAGTACGGCGGGGTCGTTGTCGCCGGTCGCGAGGAGGGTCTCGGTGACGTGGTAGGCGGCGAGGTCCACTTCGGTGGGGAGCCTTTCCGGTACCCGGTCCGTCACGCGTATCCGTACGTCCCGGCCGGTGGCTCGGCACTGGTGGGCCAGCAAGTCGAGGGCCTGGACGGTGGGTTGGGGGCGTAGGGCGGGGGTTGTCGTTTCGTCGCCGTCCCGGACCGCGTCCAGGAGGGCGCGCATCGCCGCGAGGGCCTCTCGGGCGCGGGTGGCTGTTTCGTCCAGGTGGCCTGCCTCTGCCTCGGTGATCATGTCCGCGGTGCGGGCCAGGACGGTGGTCTCCAGTCCCGCTGCGATGCGACGCCGTTCTGCCCAGGCGTCTCTTACGGCTTCCTCGGTCCACGTGGCCAGTTGTTCCGATTGGGCGCCCTGGGTTGCCCGGTTGCGTTGGGCGATCAGGGATCCGGCGTAGTAGGACGCGCCAATTGCCAGTGCTACAGCGGTAGTTGCTGCCGTGGGCACCGCCCAGGCGGGGGTGGTCGTGCCTCGGTGCAGGATGGCGATCGTCAGGGCGGTGGTGTGTGCGGCTGTGGCTGCGACGGGGAAGACGGAGAGAGGGGCCTGAGGTAGCCGGTAGGTGCGAGCCGGTGGGGGCTGGTCGCGCCCAGCGGCGGAGCCGTAAATCGATACGGCCCCGCGCCCCTTAAGGGAGATCACTGCCGCGCATGTCGCCAAGGCGCTCAGTGCTGGTGGTAGCAGCACCGGGCCGGTGTAGTGGCCCACCGACATTGCCATCGGCCACAGCAACGCCAATGCCAGCAAGGTCAGTTGGACAGTCCTCGGGGCTCTGCGCAGCCACAGCAGTGCCACCGCCTGGGCCGCTGCCAGCAAGGTGAACAGGACTCCCGCCGACACCTGCGCGCCGGTCGGTGTCGAGTCCGCGTGGATGATCAGGGCCGGTAGCAGGGGCTGGAAGCACAGGCCGATCGCGGCGACGACCTGGGCCGCGCGGTAGCTGCGGGGGAGGGAGTGTTCCAGCGGGGCCGCCGTGCGGCCGGGGAGGATGGCGCGTACCTCCCAACCGCCCTCCGGCGTCGGGCCGGTGGTCAGGCTGCCGCCTGTTTCCCGGGCCCGGGAGCGGAGGAAGCCCTGGCCTCTGCCGCCGCCCAGGCCCGCGCCGTGGGCCGGGGTGCCGGACGGCGGGGCCGCGCTGGTGATGACGACGTCGGTGCGGGTGTCGCCGTAGCGGACGGTCACCGTTGTGTGGGCGCCGGGGGCGTGGCGGGCCACGTTGGTGAGGGCCTCGCGGACGATGCCGTAGGCCGCGTCGGCCACGGTGCCGTCGGGGAGGGGGTCGATCTCGTACTCGACGGGTTGGTTGAGGCGGCGGAAGCCGGCGATCAGGGAGTGCAACCGCTCCTGGAGGGAGGGGAGTTCCTCGCGGGAGGGGGCCGGGGCGCGGACCGCGCCGAGTGCCCGGGTGACCTCGCGGCCGGTCTCCGTCGCGAACTCCAGTGCCTCGGCGGCGAGTTCGGGACGGCGTTCGCGCAGGCCGAGCGCGGCGCCGGCGGTGACGACCACGGCGGTCAGATGGTGGGCGCTGACGTCGTGCAACTCCCGTTCCATACGGCGCCGTTCGGCCGCCGGGAGTCGGTGGCGCTCGGTCTCGGCGCGGTTCAGTTGGAGTTCGGCCGCTTGCCGGGCGCGACGGGTGCGTCGTACGGAGAAGCCCGCGCCGCACGCGGTGGCGTAGAGCAGGGTGATCAGGACCAGGTCGAGGCCGTTGTTGTCGCTGAGTCCGTGCAGGGTGATGTTCTGCAGGAACTGCCAGAGCGCGAGCGTGACCACGCACAGGACCGTGGTGAAGGTGTCGCGCTCGGCCGCCACCGTGAACAGGGCGAGCGCGACGCCCGCGGTGCCGAAGACCGCCATCGCCCCGGTGGGCAGCGGGCCGGCGCCCACCGCGCAGGCCGCGGCGACCACGATGAGCGTGATCACCGGGCGGGTCCGGCGCAGGGCGAGCGCGGCCGTCACGGTTCCCGCGACCAGTGCGGCCACGAGCAGGTCGGCCGCGGTCGGCACGGTGCCGCGCAGCAGCGGAGCCACCGGCCACACCAGGGCCTGGGCGCAGATCAGCAGGACCGGGAGCAGCCGGTCGTCGGTTCGTTTCATGACCCTCAAAGGCTATGGGCGCAGGTGAACGGCCCGGCTCAGGCCGAGGGGGGATTCCGGCCCCGCCCTTCTCTATCTCTGGTTCAAGGCGGCAACCGTTCTTCAGCCCGAGGACCGGACCCCGGCCCGCTCCTAGGCTCGATCACATCGAGGGAAGCGATCGACCACCGCCTCCCACACCATCCACACCACACAGGGGGATCTCCCATGTCCATGACCAAGCGCACTCTCCTCTTCTCGCTCGCCGGTGTCGCCGCTGTCGGCGGAGTCGTCGCCGGCGGTCTCGCCGCGTCCGCCGCCTCGGCGGCCCCCGACAAGCCGGCCCTGCAGAACGGCTCGGCGCACTACACCGCCCCGTCCGCGAGCGGCGCCGGTTCCTTCACCTACACCGTGGACGTCAGCGACGACTCGGGCATCAAGGGCCTCAAGGTCGTTGCCTGGCCCGCGAGTTCGAAGCTGAAGCCGACCGAGGCGGACCTGCGTGACGCGGAGTCCGCGACGTGCAAGAGCACCTCGGACGACACCTCCCGCTGCGTCTACACGTTCAAGGTCACCAAGAAGGAGGCGGCCGAGGCGGCCCAGGGCACCTGGTACGTCTCGGCGCTCGCCACCGCCAAGGACGGCGACACGACGTTCGTGTCCAAGGCGGCCACCTTCGACATCGCCGGCTGACCCCGGCACGCGGTCACTTGAGATGCGGCGCCCCGTCTCGATCGAGACGGGGCGCCGTCGTTGCCGTAGAAGGTAGAAGGATGTCGCCGGTCTGCGTCTGTGTGGCGCCCGATGGAAAACCGGCAAAGCCACAACAAAGGTCCCGCAAAATGAACTTGGGTCGGAGCAACCGGCCGATCTGAGGCAACATCTTGGTGAACGGCGAGTGCTGCGCGGTCAGGGCGCGGGCATCGCCGGATGGCCGGATGGAGCGAGAGACGTGCCGGATGGAGTGAGCGACGTGGTCGGACCGAGGATCGCCGTCGCCGTGGTGACCATGGGAAACCGGCCCGCCGAGGTCGACGCGCTGCTCGAATCCGTGGCCAAGCAGGACCTCCCGCCGACCCGGATCGTGATCGTCGGAAACGGCTGCCGGCTCCCGGAGTTCACCGACCGGCTCTCCCTCCCCGGCGAGGTCACCACCATCGACCTCGACGAGAACCTCGGCTGCCCCGGCGGCCGCAACGTGGGTCTGGCCCGGCTCCGCGCGTTCGGTGACGTGGACGTCGTGGTGGAACTCGACGACGACGGACTGCTCGTCGACGCGGACGTGCTGCGTCGCGTGCGCGATCTGTACGCGGCCGAACCCCGCCTGGGCATCGTGGGGTTCAGGATCGCGGACGAGCACGGGGAGACCCAGCGGCGCCATGTGCCGCGGGTCGGCGCGGGGGATCCCATGGAGGGCGGGTACGTCACCGGGTTCCTCGGCGGCGGGCACGCGCTGAGCATGGCCATGCTCGCCGAGACGGGGGACTGGCCGGCCGAGTTCTTCTTCGCGCACGAGGAGACCGACCTCGCCTGGCGGGCCGCCGACGCCGACTGGAGCATCCTGTACGCCCCCGAGCTGCTCCTCCAGCACCCCAAGACCTCGCCCGCCCGGCACGCCATCTACTACCGGGTCACCGCCCGCAACCGCGTCTGGCTGGTCCGCCGCAGGCTCCCGCTCGCGCTGATCCCGGTCCACCTGGGCATCTGGACGCTGCTCACGCTCGTACGGACGCGGTCGGTCGCCGGCTTGCGGGCGTGGTTCGGCGGGTTCGTGGAGGGTGTGCGGGAACCGGCGGGGGAGCGGCGGGCGATGCGGTGGCGGACGGTGTGGCGGCTGACGCGGCTGGGGCGCCCGCCGGTCATCTGACGGGTCCGTGGGCCCCGGAGCACCTCGGAGCACCTCGGAGCACCGCAGAGGCCCGCACCGCACAGGCCCGCACCGAACGCGCCGGCACCGGACGCGCCGGCACCGAACGCGCCGAACTGCTCCGCCGCGCGGACGCCCGCGCCGACCGCTGCATGGGCGGCCTGGCCCGGCACCAACTCGGCCTGCTGCTACGGGAACAGGGCCGTGCGGAGGAGGCGTACGACGAATGGCGGGCGGCCCTCGACGCGCTCGACGGGACGGACGAGAAGGCCGTCGTGCAGGAACTCGGCGAGCTGTTGTCGCAGCGTGACGCGCGTTGACGACTCGAATCCCTGCCTCGCGCTACTTGGCATCGGCGTAACACTCAACCACCGCCACCGTGAAGGGAAACCGCACCGGCGTCTCCCCGAACGTCAGCCGCCCGGCGAGGTCGGCCGCCTCCTGTATCGCGGCGGCGACGGTCTGAGCCTCCGCCTCCGGGCAGTGCACGATCACCTCGTCGTGCTGGAAGAAGACCAGCTCGGCCGCAAGGTCGGCGCAGGACCGCCGGAGCGCGGCCAGCATCAGCAGGGCCCAGTCCGCCGCGCTGCCCTGGACGACGAAGTTGCGGGCGAAACGGCCCCGGGCGCGGGAGTTGGTGGAGGCGTAACCGGGTACCCAGCCCTGGTCGGCGGGGGCCGTGACGGGGTCGTCCTGGGGAATGCCCGCCTCCTCCGCCGCGTCCTCGCCCCCGGCCACCGGCGGGCAGGTCCGCCCCAGCCAGGTCCGGACGAGCCGCCCCTCCTCGCCCGCCTTCGCGGCGTCGTCGACGTACGCCACCGCCTTGGGGAACCGGCGTCTGAGCGCGGCGAGGTTCTTGAGGCCGTCGCCGGAGGTCTGGCCGTAGACCGCGCCGAGCACGGCGATCTTGGCCTGGTCGCGGTCGCCGGAGAAGGCGCGGTCGGACACGGACTGGTAGAGGTCGGTGGCGCGGCCGGCCACCTCCATCAGCCCGGGGTCGCGGGAGATCGCGGCGAGCACCCGCGGTTCCATCTGGTCGGCGTCGGCGACGACGAGCCGCCAGCCCGGGTCGGCGACCACGGCCCGCCGGATGATCTTGGGGATCTGCAGCCCGCCCCCGCCGTTGGTGACCCAGCGCCCGGTGACCGTCCCGCCCGCGAGGAACTCCGGCCGGAACCGACCGTCCCGCACCCAGTCCTGCAGCCAGGACCACCCGTGCGCCACCCAGATCCGGTACAGCTTCTTGTACTCCAGCAGCGGTTTCACGGCCGGATGGTCGAGGGACTGGATCTCCCAGCGCCGAGTGGACTTGACCTTGATCCCGGCTTCGGCAAACGCCTTGACGACGTCAGCCGGCAGATCGGGCCGCACCCGTCTCCCGAAGGCGACGGACACCTCGTCCGCCAGCTCGGCGAGCCGCCGCGGCTCACCCCCGCCCGCGTACCGTTCGCCCAGCAACTCGTGCAGCATCTCCCGATGCACGTCGGCGCTCCACGGCAGCCCCGCCCGGTTCATTTCAGCGGCGACCAGCATCCCCGCCGACTCGGAGGCGGTGAGCAGCCGCATCCGGTCGGGGTGCGTGGTGGCGTCGTGCCGCCGCTGCTGCTCGGCGTACACGGCGAGCAGGTCGGCCAGGGGGAGATGGACACTCTGCGGTTCGAAGAGCGAGGGCTGCGCGCCCGGTTCGGCGGCCCGCTGCGGCGGATCCGGCGGTACGGCCACGCCCCGCAACCGGGCCAGCGAGGCCGCCGCCGACCGCGGCTCACCGTGCCGCCCCTCGTGCCCGAGCAGCAGCGTCTCGGCGTCCTCGACGTCGTAGCACCGCTCCACCCGCACCCCCGCGGCGAGCAGCGCCGGATACACCTCGGCCGTGGACCGCCACACCCACCGCCCCACGTCGGGCCGCCCCCGCACGGCCTCGACAAGATCCGCCTCCCGCCCCACCACCCCCGTGGGCAGCCCGTCAGGACCGAGGGCGGCGACCTCCACACCACCACCCTCGGCCGGCGCGAGCGCCCAGCGATCGGTCATGCTGGCGAGTGTGGCACGCGGGTCTGACAACGCCCCCGACCTGCGCGAATCGCGTCGCCCGCACAGCGTCTCCGAGCGAAGAAACGTCACGCGCACACTCGTACGGCTGACGCGTCACGAGATCACGGACGGCCCTCTCGCCTACGCTGACAGGGTCGCTCCGTACGAAGGAGGTCCGCCGTGGCACTGACCGCCCCGGAACGCCGACCGAGTCCTCATCCGCATCCGAGTCCGATGAGTCCTCATCCGAGTCCGACTGAGGAGAGGCGCATGGACGCTTCGGTCGAGGCCGCCTTCGACATGTTCGACGCCGCTGCCCCGGAGGGTTGGCGCGTGGAGTTGATCGAAGAGAAGATCCACGTGGTGCCTTCGGCCAATGGGGAGCATGAGGAGATCGTGTCCGAGACGGCGGAGCAGGTCACGCTGAACCGTCACGACGGCGATCTGCGTACGTACACCGGTATCGGCCTGGACGTCCCGGACGCGTCCCTCACCGGCAAGGTCGTCCCCGATCTGGTGATCGCCCCGAAGGGCAGTTTCGCCGACGATCAGCGCTATCACGACCCCGCGCCCATCGTGCTCGTCGGCGAGGTGACCTCCGAGTCCACCGCCCACAACGACCGAGGTCCCAAACTCCGTGGCTACGCCCGTGCCGGCATCCCCTGTTACCTGCTGATCGACCGCGAGGCCGGGACGGTCATCGTCTACAGCGAGCCCACCGGCGACCGCTACACGCGTGCCGCCGAGATCGAGATCTCCAAGACCGTGGCGCTGCCCGAGCCGCTCGGGTTCGACCTCGACACGAGCCAGTTCCGACCCGAGCGGCGGGCTGCCCGTCTCAGCCCTGAAACCCGCTGAGCATCTCCGCGATGCGCTGTTCGGTCGTCGGCTTGTCGATGCCGAGGCCGTTGAGGACGCCCTCGCCGTTCTCGTGCTCCAGGAGGGCCAGCAGGATGTGTTCGGTGCCGATGTAGTTGTGGCCCAGGCGCAGGGCCTCGCGGAAGGTGAGTTCCAGGACCTTCTTGGCGTCGGGGCCGTAGGGGACGAGTTCCGGGACCTCGGCGGCGGCCGGGGGGAGGGCGGCGGTGGCCGCCTGGCGTACGGCGTCCAGGAGGACGTCCTGCGCGACGATCGCCTTGGCCGCGAGGCCGTCCGGTTCGGCGAGGAGGCCGAGGACCAGGTGCTCGGGGCGGCCCTCGGGGTTGCGGGCGGCGATGGCTTCGTTGTGGGCGGCCATCACCACGTTGCGGGCGCGCGGCGTGTACCGGCCGAACCCCTGACTGGGGTCGAGGTCGGCGGACTCCTTCGCCACGAAGCGCTTCTGGGCGGCCTGCCGGGTGACCCCCATGCTCTTGCCGATGTCCGACCAGGACGCGCCGGAACGCCGGGCCTGGTCGACGAAGTGCCCGATCAGGTGGTCGGCCACGTCGCCCAGGTGGTCGGCGGCGATGACCGCGTCCTGGAGTTGGTCGAGCGGTGCGGGGTGGACCAGTTTGATGGCCGCGATGAGGTCGTCGAGACGTACGGATGAGGTGATGTTCGGGTTCGTCGTCATGTGTCAACCTTAGGTTGACAGGATGCAGGTGTCAACCCTGGGTTGACACCTGTCCGTGGGGTGAAGGTGAGGGTGTGATCAAGTAAAAGCCGACCTGCGGCGATTTCGACAATGATAGATATGGCGGGTCGTCACCCCCGACATCCCGCCTCCCCAACGGAGTTCTCGTGCAAAAGGTCATCGATTACATAGAGGAATGCCGGAAATCGTACGAAGGGCATGAATTCTTCACCGACTTATTGGCCGACGAATCGCTCCCCGGCGAAAAGCGCCTGGCGTGGGGCCCCAGTGTGATTCCGTTCATCATGGGCTACTCCGACCTGAACAAGTACGTTTTCCGCAAAGGCGAGGAAGAGGCCGAACTCGACCGGTTGCAGGCCCTGCTGAACGCCCACACGTACGAGGAGGACTTCCACTGGCAGTGGATGCTGGCCGACCTGGAGAAGCTGGGTGCCGACCGGGCGATGCCCCTGTCGGACGCCACCCGTGTCCTGTGGAGCGCGGACTTCCAGCACTCCCGACGCCTCGTCCTGGAACTGGCCGCACTCGCGGCCGACGCGCCCACGTACGCCGTCTTCGCCATGGTCGAGTCCATCGAGGCCGTCTCCATCACGATCTTCACCCACTGCCGCGGAATCGCTCTGCGGGACGGCGGTGAATGCGAATTCTTCGGTACGAAGCACTACATGGCGGAAGCGTCGCACAGCATCAAATCACCGGAAATCGCAGAAATGAGCCTGCCCTCCCTCGACGACGCCCAACGCGAGGAATCCAAACGCATGGTGGACCGAACGTTCGCCCTTTTCGACGACTGGTCCGGCTCCCTCCTGCGATTCGCTCTCGACAATGCGGACCACGACCGCACGTACGAGAGAATGATCCAGCAGAGCAAGGACCTGCTGCCGGAGGCGGAAGCGGTGGCCGCGAGCGCCTTCTAGAGGCGTGTAGTGGTGAGTGGTCGCGGAACCCCGCTGTGTGAGCCGCTACCGAGAATGAGCGCCCGCGGAACGGCACCGCCTGTATCCAACTCCCGCAATGCCTCCCGTCGGTCGTAGGAGACGTCCCCTACGAGGGTCTCCTCTACGGCGGCGTCGTGCATCAGCCCGAAGAGGTCGCCCTCGTCGTCGATCCCGGTTGCGATTGCTCACCCACCACCGTCCATCCGTACCCCGCCCAACGCTCCGATTTCCACTAGGAGTTAGTTGTCCACAGGGTGTGGACGGGTGGGCTTCAGTACGGCAGACCAGCACGGCACTCCCGCCAGACCCGCCAGGCGCGCCGCCGCCTCCGCCGCGAACGGCGCGCGCAACTCACCGCTCGCCGCTCACCGCTCGCCGACGAGCAAGTCGACTGCCAACTCCCTTGGCTACAGAAGTATTTGGTCGCCACTGATTGAGTTCAGCACCTCCGCCGACCCGCCCTCGAACAGGACCGCCCGGCGCGTGATCAACGCCCGAGTGAGCGCCACCGCTACTGCCGTCCGCCCGACGACCGCAAGGGACGGAACCCTCCCACCCCATGACACGATCAAACCGTGACCAGCAAGACCACCACCGTCGAGCGAGCCTTCGAGGCCGCCCTCTACACCGACACCCATGACGCGCTCGACGCAGGCGCCTCGATCCTCGCCGCCGACCCCGCCGCGGACCCCGAACTGGCCGGCCGAGGAAGGGAGTTCGTGGCGGCGGCATGGCGGCGCGGCTGGCAGCCCGCGGACGTCGTACGGCTGGTTCGGCGGGAGTTGGACGACGTGCACGTACGGCTCGTCGCGGCGCTGATCCGTGCGCAGGCTCCGGACGACCGGGCGCGCGGCCCCCGTTGGGCGGCACAGGTCGACGAACTGAGCGCCGAGGAGCCGGCCCGCACGGACCGGTTCACGCACGCCACCACCGTGCTGGAGCTGTACCGCCTGCTGCTGCGGCTGCCGAGCCTCGAACCCCTCGACGAGCACGAGCCGAAACGGCACGAGAACCGTCGGCCGGCCTCCCGCATGCTCACCCGCATCCGCGCGCTGCTCGCGAAGGCGGAGGCGACCGGGTTTCCGGAGGAGGCGGAGGCGTTGAGCGCCAAGGCGCAGGAGTTGATGGCGCGGCACAGTATCGACGAGGCGCTGCTCGACGCGCAGGCGCCGGCGAAGGACGCGCCCGGCGCGTGCCGGATCGGCGTCGAGGCGCCGTACGAGCAGGCGAAGGCGGTGCTGCTGGACGCGGTCGCCGGGGCGAACCACTGTCGGGCGGTCTGGAACGAGGCCTTCGGTTTCTCGACCGTCGTCGGTTTCGAGGGCGATCTGGAGGTGGTCGAACTCCTCTACACCTCGCTCCTCGTGCAGGCCACGACCGCGATGACGCGGGCGGAGGCGGCCCAGCGGGCGGGTGGCCGCCGGCGGACCAAGACCTTCCGGCAGTCCTTCCTCGCGGCCTACGCCCACCGCATCGGGGACCGGCTGGCGCGGGCCGCCGGGACGCAGGTGACCGACGACCTGCTCCCGGTGCTCGCCACCCGCGAGGTCGCCGTCACCGACCGCGTCGACGCGATGTTCCCGGAGACCACCACGACCCGCCTGCGCGGCGTCACCGACGAGGCGGGCTGGACACAGGGCGCCGAGGCGGCGGACCGGGCCCAGGTCAGGGCCCGGCCGCCCCTGGACTGACGGACGTCAGTCGCCGGCCTGTGTGAACGCGCTGACCGAGGCGTCCGAGTCGCTCACGGAGGCCTTGCCCTGGACGGGGCCGTACGACCACTTGTAGCTCGCGGTGTCGCTGCTGCCGGGCAGCGTGATGACGACCTTCGTCGCGGCCAGGCTCAGCTTGTCGCCCGCCTTGCCGCGCACGTAGGTGATGGTGAAGGACGCGGCGTCGCCCTTGGCGAGCTTCAGTTTCTGCGCCTTGGCGCCCTTCTGGGTGGAGAGGACGACCTTGGTGCCGCCGCCCTCCAGCGTGGCACCCGGGAACCCGTTCAGGTCGCACGGCTTGCTCTGATTGGTGAGCGAGACGGGCACTTCACCGGTGTCACCGGCGGCCGGAGCGGTACTGGCCGGCCCGACCTGGACGGCGACCCCGTCGAACGAGCAGGCCGACCCGTTCTTGCTGTCGGAGGAACCACCGCCGCCGCCACTGTCGCAGGCGGTCAGAAGCAGAGCCGACGCGAGTGCGGCGACGGCGAGGGGAACAGTGCGCATGAGGGGATCATCCCGCACCGAACCCCCCTCCGCCGACCGGCCTACACCCCGGGAGCCACGTACGGCCCCCACCCCAAGGCCTACAACCTCAGGGCCATGACGGGTCTACGACCCCGGGATCACCCCAGTCGCACCCTCAGGGGTTCACCCCTACGACCCCAAGCTCGCCGTAGGCAACCCCGACGGCCACTGTCCGCTCTCCGAGCGCGTGTACGTCTCCTTGCCGAGGCTTCCCGACCAGGTGACGGCGAGTGCCGACTTGCTGACGGAGTCGACCATTCCGGTGGCCCGGGTCTTGCTGCCGTCGGTGCACTTGAGGTGGATCATCTGCATGCCCGCCTCCTTACCGGCGGTCCCGCTGCACACGCTCCCGCCGGTGGAGAACATCGCGGCCTGCTTGCCGGTGACCACCAGCGCCACCGCCTTGCCGTCCGTCGTGGCCAGCCAACTGCCCTGCAACCCGTCGGACGCGGCCGACGGGCCGCTGCTGGAACCCCCGGAACTTCCGGAGCCCGCTGACGCCGTGGACGTCGCGGACGCGTTCGGCGTGGACGAGGAGTCGTCCTTGGAGTCCCCGCCACTGCACGCGGTCAACACGAGCGTCCCCGCCAGACCGGCAGCGACGGCCACGATCCGTACCGCCGAAACCCTGGACGCCGCCGACACCGTCGAATTCGCCGTAGTCACTCGTAGCTCCCAAGCTGTAGCCGGACGCGGACGGTCGCCCGGTCGGCCGTGGCCTGGGGCTTTGGCCTCGGGCCCCTGGACTCGGCCTCGGCCGGAACGACCGCAGCAAGCTACCAGTGGTTACCAGGAGGACTTGCGGACACCGGGTAGGTATCCGCTGTGAGCCTGCCCGCGCAGATTCACCCGGGACAGCCCGAAGGCACGGAAGTAGCCCCGGGGCCGCCCGTCGACCTGGTCGCGGTTGCGGACCCGCGTGGCGCTCGCGTCGCGCGGCTGGCTGCGCAACTCCCGCTGCGCGGCGGCCCGTTCGGCCTCCGTCGAACCGGGTCGCCGGACGATCTCCTTCAGCTCGGCCCGCCGCGCCGCGTACCGCGCGACGATCTCCCGCCGCCGTTCGTTCGCCGCGATCTTGCTCTTCTTCGCCATCAGATCCGCACCCCGCGCTCGCGGATCCTGGCCACGGCCGCCTCGACGCCGATCACGTCCACGGTCTTGATCCCCTTCGTGCTCAGCCGCAGCCGTACGTACCGGCCCTCGCCGGGCAGCCAGTAGCGCTTGGACTGGATGTTCGGGTCGAAACGGCGCGAGGTGCGCCGGTGGGAGTGGGAGATGCGGTTGCCGAAACCGGGCTGTGCGCCGGTCAGCATGCAGTGGGCGGACACGAGTGACGTACCTCTCCTCGATCGGGGCCGTAGCCGGTACTGCTAATGGAAGTCATTTTCAGTAAGGTATCAGGCATGGCTCGCAACGAACTCCGCCCGGTCATCGGACTCAGGTCCACAGCCGGTACCGGCTACACCTACGTGACCCGCAAGAACCGCCGTAACGACCCCGACCGCCTGACCCTGCGCAAGTACGACCCGGCGGCCGGCCGCCACGTCGACTTCCGAGAGGAGCGCTGACCGAGATGCGCGAGAACACCCACCCGCCCTACGGCCCCGTCGTCTTCCGGGACCGGGCCGCCGGCCACGCCTTCCTCACCCGCTCGACGATGACGAGTGCGAAGACGATCGCGTGGGAGGACGGGAACACCTACCCCGTCGTCGACGTCGAGATCTCGAACGTCAGCCACCCCTTCTACACCGGCACGGCCCGCGTCCTGGACACGGCCGGCCGCGTGGAGCGCTTCGAGCGCCGGTACGGGAAGCAGGCCTGACGGTGTCCGACCTCTCCGTCGCGATCGTCGCCGGCCTGCACGCCGACGCCCGCAGAGCGACCGTCGCCCGACTCCTCCACGACGTCCCCGGCAGCGTCGTACTCCACCACGACCTCGCTACGGCCGCCGCCGGCACGGTCGTCCGCACGGTCAGGGACGCCACGGGCATCCTCGACGCCGGCGAGACCCCGCTGGTCAACGACTGCGCGTGCTGCGCCCTCCGCGAGGACCTGGTCCCGGAACTCCGCCGACTCGCCGCGGCCGGTCAAGTCCGGCTCGCCGTGGTCGAGTTGTGGGACTCCGTCGAACCCAAGGCGATGGCCGAGGTGATCACCGCCGGCGGCCTCACGGTCACCGCCGTCATCACCGCCGTGGACCCGTCCCTGCTCCTCCCGTACCTCGGCAACGGCGACGACCTCGCCGAAACCGGCCTCGCGGCGGCAGCCACGGACCAGCGAACCGTCGCGGACACCTTCGCCCGCCAACTGGAGTACGCCCCGATCCTCGCCGTCCTCGACTCGCCCGATGCCGACGACGAAGACCGGGAGCTACTGGGCCAGTTGCACCCGACAGCCCGCCAAGTACCGCTCGGGGGAGGTGACTTGCCGAGGAGCAGAAGCACCCAGAGCGGCCACGACGCCCCGGCGCATCCCGCCCCGCCCCCGCGCGGCGACTGGGTGATTCCCGCCCCGCCTCCGAGCGACGACCCCGCCAACCCAGCCCCCACTCCGGCAGACGCTCCCACCCCGCCCACCCCCAACCCCCCAGGGGCGCGGGGAACTGCGCGACCGGCCCCGACCCACCCGCACTCCGCACACAACCCGAACCACCCACCCCCGACCCGGCACCCCGCCCCACCCCCACGCAGCGTTCTCGCCCGCGCGGCCCTCGCCGGCTTCGACGTAGAAGCCGCAGCCGCAGCCCAACACCCCGCCTGCGCCCTCCTCCCCGTCGAGGCCGATGCCCACGGCGTGACCACGCTCGTCTGGCACCGGTGTCGGCCCTTCCATCCGGAGCGGCTGTACGCGGCACTTGAGGACATCACCTGTGCCGCGGCCCGGAGTCGGGGGCGGTTCTGGCTGGCGGACAAGCCGGACTCGTTGCTGCACTGGGACGCGGCCGGGGGTGCGCTGTGTGTGGAGAGTGCGGGGCCGTGGCTGGCCTCGTTGCCGGATGCCGCTTGGGAGTTGGTGCCGGCGGTGCGTCGCGCCGCCGCCGCGCTCGACTGGCATCCGGAGCACGGGGACTGCTGCCAGCACCTTGTCTTCACGTCTCCCGGTCTCGACCGGGACGGGCTCGAACTGCTTCTGGAGTCCTGCCTGTTGACCGACACCGAGTACGCGGCGGGCCGTAGCGCCTGGAAGCGCATCCCGTCCGCCTTCGACACCCTTCTGGAGATCTGACCGTGCCCCGCAAGCCCGACCTCAAGTCCGCGCGCCGGCCTGCCAAGTCCCGTCGTAATCCGTTGGACGCGGCCGGAGTCACGTACGTCGACTACAAGGACACCGCGCTGCTGCGGAGCTTCGTCTCCGATCGCGGCAAGATCCGCAGCCGTCGGGTCACCGGCGTATCGGCGCGGCAGCAGCGGCAGTTGGCGGCTGCGATCAAGAACGCCCGGGAGATGGCATTGTTGCCGTACTCGACCCGATAGTTGCCCGTCACATGGAACATGCGGGGCCCCGCACACGTCTTCCTTAGTACATGTCCTGCCCGGTCCTGGGCAGACGCTGGAACGGCATCGGTAAAGCAGTCGTCAAAGCTGTAACCGGAGGACCACCCCCCGTGCACGTGCATCTGCCCATGCATCTGCACATGAACAGGGCTATGATCCGGAACAGTTGACCACTGCATCAATGGCCACACCAGCCAGTGCACAACCGGGAGCGACCTGTGGACCACCGCGTTGACAGCGTGTACTTGGGGTTCGACGTGTACAACGGCATGGCTGCCACGCAGCTGGACGGAGTGGCCTGGCAGAAGAGCCGGCACAGCAACTCGCAAGGATCCTGCGTGGAGTTCGCGCGGCTCCCCGGCGGCGACGTCGCGGTGCGCAACTCGCGCTTCCCCGACGGCCCGGCGCTCGTCTACACCCGCGCCGAGATCGAGGCGATGCTCCTGGGCATCAAGGACGGCGAGTTCGACCACCTGATAGCGGGATAGCCGGACACCGGGCCGACCTGCGCAAACGGCGGCAACGCGCGTAGAACCGCGGCCTCAAAAAAGAGCCGCGGTTTCTCACGCGTTCTGCTGCGCGGCCTCGCCCGGCAGCCGGAACAGTGCCCAGACCACCTTGCCGCTGAGCGTGCCCGCCAGCGGGTGCCAGCCCCAGCCGTCGGCGAACGACTCGACGAGGAACAGGCCGCGGCCCGACTCCGCCGAGAAGTCCTCCGACTCGCAGGCGACGGGACTGTCGTGACTGGGGTCGCGCACGGCGCACACCAGCCGCTCGGTCCAGCGCATCAGGTGCAGCCGCACGGGCGGGTTCTGCTCCGGGACGCGTGGGGTGTTGGCCGGCAGGGCGTGCCGCAGCGCGTTGGTGACCAGTTCGGAGACGACCAGACAGACGTCGTCGAAGCGGTCGCCTATGTCCCACTGGTCGAGCGTGCGGCGGGTGAACTGCCGTGCCTCGCGCACCGCTTCGTAGCGGGCGGCCAGGGCACACGACGCGGCGCTGGACACGGCCGAGGGGTCCAGTGGCGGAAGGCCCTGCCGTAACGGCTTGAGCATGGTCGATCCATTCGTCCCCATGCGAGGCACTCCCGGGAATTCGCGGTCGTTGCGATGCAGCGGTGGCGCGAGACCATGGTTTCGGATGCGTACAGCAGATGCAAGGGCAGATGCACGTGCAGTTGACCGAATTGGACCCTCCCGTACCGCTTGTTGGCCATTTTTTCCGCCAACTTCACGCCGTTCTCGCGCTCCGGCCTTGCTTCTTCCTGACGTCTTCCTGACAACTTCCTGTGAACCGGTGCCTCTTCTTTCCATTTCTGTAATCGAACGAGTACTGCTCGAAGTGTTTTAGTGGCAGACTGCGGCCCCTGAAGACGGTTGGGGAGGCAGGCGAACGTGAGCGCGGGAGAGCCCGGATCGGTGGTGCGGCGGATGCTGCTCGGCTCGCAACTCAGGCGACTGCGGGAAGCACGCGGGATCACCCGGGAGGCCGCGGGGTACTCGATCCGCGCTTCCGAATCCAAGATCAGTCGCATGGAGCTGGGGCGAGTGAGCTTCAAGACCCGGGACGTAGAGGACCTGTTGACGCTGTACGGCATCACGGACGAGGCGGAGCGCATCTCACTTCTCTCCCTCGCGAAGGAAGCCAACGTAGCGGGCTGGTGGCACAGTTACTCGGACGTCCTGCCCAGTTGGTTCCCCACCTATGTGGGCCTGGAGGGTGCCGCCTCCCTCATCCGCGTCTACGAGGTGCAGTTCGTCCACGGCCTGCTGCAGACCGAGGCCTACGCCCGCGCGGTCGTCCGGCGCGGCATGAAGGGCGCGAGCGAGGCCGACGTGGAACGGCGGGTGGCGCTGCGACTTGAGCGGCAGAAGTACCTGGTGAACGAGAACGCGCCGGACTTCCACATCGTCCTGGACGAGGCCGCCCTGCGCCGCCCGTACGGCGACCGCGAGGTGATGCGCGGTCAGTTGCAGCATCTGATCGAGGTCTCCGAGCACCCCAACGTCCGCCTCCAGGTGATGCCGTTCGGCTTCGGCGGGCACGCCGGCGAGTCCGGTGCCTTCACGGTCCTGTCGTTCCCCGAGTCCGACCTCTCGGACGTCGTCTATCTCGAACAGCTCACCAGCGCGCTCTACTTGGACAAGGCCGAGGACGTGGCCCAGTACGAGAAGGCGCTGAAGGAGCTTCAGCAGGACAGTCCGGGCCCGGACGAGAGCCGGGATCTTCTCCGGGGACTGCTCCAACTCTCTTGAAACACAAGTACGATGACGTGTGATCAGACCGTGATGATCGTGAGGGATCGCCCGGTCTGCTGTTGATCGTGTCTGCAACTGATCGTGTCTGCTGACGATTTGAGCGATTGAGGGATCACATGTCGTCCTACTTCACCGACCTGGCTCAGCAGTACATCGACGGTGAGTGGCGCCCGGGCACCGGCTCCTGGGACATCATCGACTTCAACCCGTACGACGGCGAGAAGCTCGCGTCGATCACCATAGCCACGGTCGACGAGGTCGACGAGGCCTACCAGGCGGCCGCCCGCGCGCAGAAGGCGTGGGCCGCGACCAACCCCTACGCCCGCCGTGCCGTGTTCGAGAAGGCCCTGCGGCTCATCGAGGACCGCGAGCAGGAGATCGCCGAGGTGATCATCGCCGAACTCGGCGGCACGCACCTGAAGGCCGGCTTCGAACTGCACCTCGCCAAGGAGTTCCTGCGCGAGGCGATCCACCTCGCGCTGCGCCCCCAGGGCCGGATCATCCCCTCGCCGGTCGACGGCAAGGAGAACCGCGTCTACAGCGTCCCGGTCGGCGTCGTAGGCGTGATCAGCCCCTTCAACTTCCCGTTCCTCCTCTCCCTCAAGTCGGTAGCCCCCGCACTGGCGTTGGGCAACGGCGTGGTCCTCAAGCCGCACCAGAACACCCCGATCGTCGGCGGTTCCCTGGTCGCGAAGATCTTCGAGGACGCGGGCCTGCCGGGCGGTCTCCTGAACGTCGTCATCACGGACATCGCCGAGATCGGCGACGCGTTCATCGAGCACCCGATCCCGAAGGTCATCTCCTTCACCGGCTCCGACAAGGTCGGCCGCCACGTCGCGACCGTCTGCGCCGCGCAGTTCAAGCGCACGGTGCTCGAACTCGGCGGCAACAGCGCGATCGTGGTCCTCGACGACGCCGACATCGACTACGCCGTCGACGCGGCGGTCTTCAGCCGCTACGTCCACCAGGGCCAGGTCTGCATGGCCGCGAACCGTGTCCTCGTCGACCGGTCGATCCGGGACGAGTTCACCGAGAAGTTCGTCGCCAAGGTCAAGTCCCTCAAGGTCGGCGACCCGCGCGACCCGCAGACGGTCATCGGCCCGGTCATCAACTCCTCGCAGGCGGACGCCCTTTCGGGTGTCGTCGAGCAGGCGATCGCCGAGGGTGCGACGGCTCTGCTGCACGGCACGACCACCGACAACCTCGTCGCCCCCTCGATCCTCACCGACGTCCCCGCCGGCTCCGACCTGCTCCGCCAGGAGGTCTTCGGCCCGGTCGCCTTCCTCATCCCGTTCGACGGCGAGGAGGAGGCGGTGAGCATCGTCAACGACACGCCGTACGGCCTCAGCGGCGCCGTCCACACCGGTGACATCGAACGCGGTGTGAACTTCGCCAAGCAGATCGACACGGGCATGTTCCACGTCAACGACGGCACCGTCCACGACGAGCCGATCGTCCCCTTCGGCGGCGAGAAGGCCTCCGGCGTGGGCCGCCTCAACGGCGAGTCGATGCTGGACGCGTTCACCAGCCTCAAGTGGATTTCCGTGCAGCACGGGCGGAGCGGGTTCCCCTTCTAGACATGTGCTTCCGGCGGGCCATTGAGGACAGAAACTGACCTCAATGGCCCGTAGCTTCATCGACGTCGGGCAGGGGGACAGGCTCCCGGCCGGCACCGACGAAAGGCGAAGGCCATGGTCACGCACGTGTCCGCGGACGCACAGGGCGACGAGCGAGGGTCGCTGCTCACGTTCATCGAGGACCAACGGGGCGGTATCCGCAGGTCGTTGCTCGGGCTGACCGAGGAACAGGCCGCGAGCAGGCCGAGCGCGAGCGAGCTCTCCCTCTCCGGGCTGCTCAAGCATGTCGCCGACGTCGAGCAGGGCTGGATCGCCCGGGCGAAGCAGGAACCGCCGGCCGTCCAGCGCGACCAGTCCAACTGGCACGAGGCGTTCCGACTGGTCGACGGCGAGACCGTCGAGTCGCAGCTCGCGTACTGGGAGAAGGTCGCCGCCGAGACCGAGGCGTACATCCGCTCGGTGCCCAGCCTGGACGACACCTTCCCGGTCCCGAGCGAGCCCTGGTTCCCGCCCGAGGGCCGCGTCTCCGTGCGCTGGCTCTGCCTGCACCTGATCCGCGAGACCGCCCGGCACGCCGGCCATGCCGACATCATCCGCGAGTCCCTGGACGGGGCCACCGCCTACGAGCTGTTCGTGAAGGAACGGGGCACGACCGGGGGCTGACCTCGCGGGTTCTACGCTGGCCCCATGTCAGCGATCCGTCTTCTCGTGCTGGGCGCGGTGCGCCAGCACGGGCGGGCCCACGGTTACCAAGTGCGCAACGACCTGGAGTACTGGGGCGCGCACGAGTGGTCCAACGCCAAGCCCGGCTCGATCTACCACGCCCTCAAGCAGCTGGCCAAGCAGGGCCTGTTGCACGCCCACGAGGTCGCGCCGTCCACCGTCGGGGGCCCGCCCCGCACCGAGTACGAGATCACCGACGGGGGCACCGAGGAGTACTTCCGGCTGCTGCGCGAGGCGCTGACGTCCTACGACCAGCAGATGGACGTCAAGTCCGCCGCGATCGGCTTCCTCGTGGACCTGCCGAGGGCCGAGGCGGTGGCGCTGCTCAAGGAGCGCACCCGGGGCATCGACCAGTGGCGGGCCTCGGTCACCGAGCACTACATCCCCGAGGACGGGCCCGAACAGCTGGGCCACATCGGCGAGATCATGAACCTCTGGATCCACACGGCCGACGCCGAGGCCGCGTGGACCCAGGGGCTGATCGAGCGCATCGAGGGTGGGGCGTACACCTTCGCGGGGGAGGGCGAGCCGTTCGTCGGCGTCCTGCGGGACGACGAGGAGAACCCGTACGCGACGGGGGAGCGGCACCCGGGGGATGCTCGCTAATCAAGTTTGACTAACGAGGCCCTCGGCGTTACTTTCGAGGATGTAGTCAAGTTTGACTAGCGAAGGGGTGTCCAGTGGCCGACGCGGCGATCATCGTCGAGGACGCGCACAAGACGTACGGGGGCAAGAAGAGCCGGAAGGCTCAGGGGGCTGAGGGGGGTGAGGGGGGTGACGGCTCCAAGGGGGTCAAGAAGGCGTTGGACGGGCTCGATCTGCGGGTCGCGCGCGGCACCGTGCACGGGGTGCTGGGGCCCAATGGCGCGGGCAAGACCACCCTGGTCCGTGTCCTGTCCACCCTGCTGCGGCCCGACTCCGGTCGGGTCGAGGTCGCGGGGTACGACGTGCTGAGCGAGGCCCGCGCGGTTCGCTTCCGGATCGGGCTGCTCGGTCAACACGCGGCGCTGGATGAGGAGTTGGGCGGTCGGCAGAACCTGGAGATGTTCGGCCGTCTCCATCACCTCGGTGCCCGTCCCGCGCGTGTGCGTGCCGATGAACTTCTGGAGCGCTTCGATCTCGGCGACACCGGTCGTAAGCCGGTTCGCGACTACAGCGGTGGCATGCGGCGGCGGCTGGATCTCGCCGCCTCGCTCGTCACCGCACCGGAGATCCTCTTCCTGGACGAGCCGACGACCGGCCTCGATCCGCGCGGCCGGGCCGAGGTGTGGACGGCGGTTCGCTCCCTGGTCGGGGGCGGTACGACGGTTCTGCTCACCACGCAGTACCTGGAGGAGGCCGATCAACTCGCCGATCGGGTCTCGGTGGTTGACCGGGGCCGTGTCATCGCCGACGGGACCCCGGACGAGTTGAAGTCCCGTACCGGTGGTGACCGTATCGACGTCGTTCTGCGTGACGCGGGTCAACTGGGGGCGGCTGTCGCCCTGTTGCCGTTGTCTGCCGGTGACATCCGGGTCGATGCCGATCGGCGGCTGCTCAGTGCGGCGGTCTCCGACCGGATGGCGGCGCTGTCGGGGGTTGTGCGGGCGCTGGAGGAGGGTGGGATCGATGCGGAGGATGTGGCGTTGCGGCGGCCGACTCTGGACGAGGTGTTCCTGCATCTGACGGGGCACGGTGACGGGGCGGGTGCGGGTGCGGACGATCGTGCGAACGTGAAGGAGGCCGTGTGAGTGCCTACGCTCTGACCGATTCGTGGACCATGACCCGGCGTGAACTCGCCCACTGGGCGCGGCAGCCCGTGCAGGTCGTGGTGAGTCTGGTCTTCCCGGTGATGTTGTTGTTGATGTTCGGGTATCTGATCGGGGGTGGGCGGGCCGTCGAGGGTGCGTACGTCGACTACCTGGTGCCGGGGATGCTTGCGTTGACCATGGCCTTCGGTCTTGAGGGGACGATGGTCGCCGTCACGCAGGATCTCAACAAGGGAGTGATCGATCGGTTTCGGTCGATGCCGATGGCCGACGGGGCGGTGTTGGTGGGGCGTTCGGCTGCGGACATGTTGCAGTCGGCGATTGGTCTTGTCGTGCTGATCGGCGTAGGGCTCGGGCTTGGGTGGCGGCCGCATGCCGGGGCGGGGCAATTCCTGGGCGCCGTGGGGCTGTTGCTCTTTTTTCGGTTCGCCATGTTGTGGGTCGGCATCTGTCTGGCGTTGGTGGCGGGGCGGCCCGAGATGGTGCAGGCCGTGCAGATTCTGGTGTGGCCGGTTGGGTTTCTGTCCAATGCGTTGGCTACGCCGGCTGCCATGCCTGGGTGGCTGGGCGTGGTTGTTCAGTGGAATCCGATGTCTCAGACCGCGACTGCCGTGCGGGAGCTTTTTGGTGGGCCCGGGGGAGAGGCGGGGCATGTCTGGGCCGCTGTGGTCTGGCCGATGGGCTTGCTGGCTGTTTTCTTTCCGCTGGCTGTGCGGCGGTTTCGGGGGCTTGGAGGGTGAGTTGTCGGGTGCGGGCCGGTGGGGGCTGGCCGCGCCCACGCGGCGGAGCCGCACATTGACACAGCCTCGCGCCCCTGGGTGGGTGGGGGTGCCGACTTGTGGCTCTGTGCGGGTGCGTTGTGGTTCGCCCGTGGTGCGTTGGGGGGTGGCGCCGCGCCGGGGGGTGTCCGTCCTCGGACTGGCGCGGGGGCTGTTGTTTACCGGCTCGCCCGTGTTTGACGCGCCAACCGCTGCGGGCGGACACCCCCCGACTCGTCGCCTTCTCGCCGTACGCGGGGGGCCGGCCGTGCCGCCCGGATCAGTGGTGGAAGCCTGTTGCCGCTCCCTTGTCGCGGGTGAAGGGGTGGGGCTGGCGGCGTAGTTCGGGGAGGAGACGGGTCAGGTCGTCGAGGAACAGTTCGGCCAGGTCTGCCGAGAATCCGTTGCGGCTTACGATCCGGAGGACCGAGAGGTCCTCGCGGTTGGCCGGGAAGGTGTACGCCGGGACCAGCCAGCCGTGTTCGCGGAGGCGGCGGGAGACGTCGAACACGTCGTACGTCGTGACCTCCGGGGCGGTGGTGAAGGCGAAGACCGGCAACTCGTCGCCCCGGGTGAGGAGTTGGAAGTCGCCCAGGGCCTCGATGCGGTCGGCGAGGCCTCGGGCCACGTCTCGGGTGGACTGTTGGACCGCGCGGTAGCCCTCGCGGCCCAGGCGTAGGAATGTGTAGTACTGGGCCACTACTTGGGCGCCGGGGCGGGAGAAGTTGAGGGCGAAGGTGGGCATGTCGCCGCCCAAGTAGTTGACGCGGAAGACGAGTTCCTCCGGGAGGGCCTCCTTGTCGCGCCACAGGGCCCAGCCGACGCCCGGGTAGACCAGGCCGTACTTGTGGCCCGAGGTGTTGATCGAGGCCACGCGCGGGAGGCGGAAGTCCCAGATCAGGTCCGGGTCCAGGAAGGGCGCGACCATGGCGCCGGACGCGCCGTCCACGTGGACCGGGATGTCGAGGCCCGTGCGCTCCTGGAGTGCGTCGAGGGCGGCGCACAGGTCGGCGATCGGCTCGTAGGAGCCGTCGAAGGTGGAGCCGAGGATGCCGACGACGCCGATCGTGTTCTCGTCGCAGAGTTCGGCCGCCGCTTGGGGGTCGAGGTGGAAGCGGTCGCCCTCCATGGGGACTTGGCGGGCTTCGACCTCCCAGAAGTTGCAGAACTTCTCCCAGCAGACCTGGACGTTGACGCCCATCACCAGGTTCGGGCGGGCCGCCGGGTAGCGGTCCTTGTTGCGCTGTGTCCAGCGGCGCTTGAGGGCCATGCCGGCGAGCATGCAGGCCTCGCTGGAGCCGGTTGTCGAACAGCCGACGGCGGCGGACGGATCCGGTGCGTGCCAGAGATCGGCGAGCATCGCCACACAGCGCTTCTCCAACTCGGCGGTGCGGGGGTACTCGTCCTTGTCGATCATGTTCTTGTCCCGGCACTCCGCCATCAGGACGCCGGCTTCCGGCTCCATCCAGGTGGTGACGAAAGTCGCCAGGTTCAGGCGGGAGTTGCCGTCCAGCATCAGCTCGTCGTGCACGAGCTGGGCCGCCGTCATCGGGGGCAGCGGCGTGTCCGGGAGCCGGTGCTTGGGCGGGGCCTCGGTCATGCCGCCGACCGGATTGGCCTCCCCGTAGAAGGGGTTCACGGACATGGGGCGTTCGGCGGGCTGGTCGGGACCTTGGTGCAACGGCATGGCGTGCCTCCGATAAGGATCAAAAGAACCAACGGGTACTAGCGAACCGGAGTTCCGTCCGCGCGCAACTGCATCTGCGGTCTCCCGGTCACCAGCAGCCAGGCCGGCAACGAACCGATGCACAGGAGGGCGAGGATCGCCGGGGAGGACACGAGGATCGCCGCCGTGAAGAGGCTCACCCAGCCTTGTCGGGTGATCGCGAGGAGCATGCCCAGGACGCCCGCGGCCACCGCGAGTGCCGGGTCCACGGCCGGTACGACCGCGTGGGCGAACAGGCCGAACGCGACGCCGATGAAGACGGAAGGGAAGATGCGGCCGCCCCGGAAGCCGCAGGACGCGGCCACCAGCAGCGCCGCGAGTTTCACGACCGTCATCGTCGCGAACTGGCCCGCCGACCAGCCCTCGGGGTCGGCCGCGAGCTCCCCGACCTCGTCCAGCCCCTTGAAGAGCGTCAGATGGCCGCCCACGGCCGCCAGAAGGCCCAGGACCAGTCCACCGGCCGGCAACGCCAGCATGGGGTGCCTGAGGCGGGAGAAGGCGCCATGGGCGTACGGGAAGAGGTAGACGGCCACCATGCCGAGTGCGGCTGCCAGGGGTGCCAGGACCAGGACGGTCAGCAGGTCGCCCCAGCCGGGCCTGCCGAACGCGGGCAGATGCAGGTCGAAGGTCGGATGGGCCACCAGGGTGGTCGTCATCGCGCCCGCACCGGCCGCGGCGAGCGGCGCGAACACGTTGTCCCAGAGGGCCCCTTTGGTGTTCCGCCCGGCCAGCGCCTCCGAGATGAGCAGCGCCGCCGCTACCGGCGTCCCGAACAGCGCCCCGATCGTCGCCGACTCGGCCAGCGCCCCCCACGCCCCGCCCGGCACCCGCGGCGCCAACTTGCGCCCCGCCCACAGGGCGAGCCCCACGTTCACGGCGATGATCGGGTTCTCGGGACCCAGGCTCGGCCCGCCGGCGAGCATCAGCGCGGTCGCCAGGACGAGCCCCGGCAGCACCATGGGTGGCAGCGGTACGGCCTCCAGGCCGGTGGTCGCCGGATCGGGGCCGGCATGCCCGGGGACCTTCCACACCACCAGTCCGACGACGATTCCGGTGGCCGTCAGCATGACGAGCATCCACAGCACCGAGTACCGGCCGATGCCCAGGGCGTCGGGCAGGTTCTTCCAGAGCAGGTGCTGAAGCTGTTCGGCCGCCTCGCTGACCCCGATGAACAGCAGGCTCGCGAGCACGCCCACGAGGAGAGCGGGGACGATCAACGGCAGCAGGGTGCGCGCCGGGGTCGTAGGGGCAACGGGTGCCTGTTGCGCGCTGTCCTGGGCCACGGGCTCACCATAAGCGGGCAAAACGGACCGAACATCTTGAGAAGGCGAGCACTGCGGGGGCCGTGAGGCTTGTAGGGCTTGCACCTCACGTGGCGTGAGGCCTCAGCGTGGAGCGCGGACACAAGAAGGGAGCGGAAAGTGAGCTACTCCGTAGGGCAGGTCGCCGGGTTCGCCGGGGTCACCGTGCGCACGCTGCACCACTACGACGACATCGGTCTGCTCGTCCCCAGCGAGCGCAGCCACGCGGGTCACCGGCGCTACGGCGACGCCGACCTCGACCGGCTGCAACAGATCCTGTTCTACCGGGAACTCGGCTTCCCGCTCGACCAGGTCGCGGCCCTGCTCGACGACCCGGAGACGGACCCGCGCGCGCATCTGCGCCGCCAGCACGAGCTGCTGACCGCCCGGATCGAGAAGCTCCAGAAGATGGCCGAGGCCGTGGAACACGCCATGGAGGCACGCACGATGGGCATCAACCTCACCCCCGAGGAACGCTTCGAGGTCTTCGGCGACAAGGACCCCGAGCGGTACGCCGAAGAGGCCGAACAACGCTGGGGCGGCACCGAGGCCTACGCCGAGTCGCAGCGCAGGGCCGCCCGCTACACCAAGGACGACTGGAAACGCCTCCAGGCCGAGGTCGACGCCTGGAGCGAGCGCTACGCCACCCTGGTGACCGCGGGCGAACCCCCCACCGCCGAGCAGGCGATGGACCTCGCCGAGGAACACCGCCTGCACATCGACCGCTGGTTCTACGCGTGCTCCTACGAGATGCACATCTGCCTCGCCGGGATGTACGTCTCCGACGAGCGCTTCAAGGCGTTCTACGACGCGATGGCCCCGGGGGTAGCAGAGCACCTGAGGGACGCGATCCTGGCGAACGCGTCCCGGCACACCTCCTCCTAGGAGCCCGGCCCGGGGGTGCCGCTACTCCCGGGCCAGCACCACCGCCGTCCCGTAGGCGCACACCTCGGTGCCCACGTCCGCCGCCTCGGTCACGTCGAAGCGGAACGCCAGGACGCCGTTGGCCCCACGCGCGCGTGCCTGCTCGATGAGCCGCTCCATGGCCTGGTTGCGGGTCTGCACGAGGGTCTTGGTGAGCCCCTTCAGCTCACCGCCGACCATCGACTTCAGACCGGCGCCGATCTGGCTGCCGAGATGCCGTGAGCGCACGGTCAGCCCGAAGACCTCGCCGATCACCTGCTCGACCCGGTAGCCCGGGACGTCGTTCGTCGTCACGACCAACACATCGGCCTGCGGCCCCTGGCCACCGCCGTACTCTTCGATACCCATGGCTCACAGCTTTGTCCTATGGGGTGCACAGTGCATCCTGGAGCCACCGGTGGAACCTGGGACGGACACATCGCGTTGATAGCTTTGTGCGGCTGTACCTGGACGCTGGCACCTCCCTCCACCCCTCAGGAGCCCGGAACCGTGATGACGCTCGCCCTCGGCCCGAGCTGGCTCGATCCGAACACCATGCTCGACCGGTTCGGGATCTGGGGCCTCCTGCTCGTGGTCTTCGCGGAGTCCGGCCTGCTCATCGGGTTCTTCCTGCCGGGTGACTCCCTGCTCTTCACCTGCGGCCTGCTGATCACCGCGGGCACCCTCGACTTCCCACTGTGGGCGGCCGTCGCGCTGATCTGCGTCGCCGCGATCCTCGGCGACCAGGCGGGCTACGTCTTCGGCAAGAAGGTCGGCCCCTCGCTCTTCAACCGCCCGGACTCACGCCTCTTCAAGCAGGAGAACGTGGTCAAGGCGCACGAGTTCTTCGAGAAGTACGGCCCCAAGTCGCTTGTCCTGGCCCGCTTCGTGCCGATCGTGCGCACCTTCACGCCGATCATCGCCGGCGTCAGCGGCATGAAGTACCGCTCCTTCATCACGTTCAACGTGATCGGCGGTGTCCTGTGGGGCGCGGGCGTGACCCTGCTCGGCTCCTGGCTCGGCAACATCGACTTCGTCCACAAGAACATCGAAGCGATCCTCATCCTGATCGTCCTGATCTCCGTGGTCCCGATCATCATCGAGTTCCTGCGCGCCCGCTCCAAGGCCAAGAAGAACCCCCAGGGCCCCCGTGACCCCCAGGAACAGCCCGGCGACCCGGCCGCGACCCAGCCGTTCCCGGTGATCATGGACGACTCGACGACTCAACTCCGGCGAGTGGAAGAGCCCCAGCAGAACACCGGATACGACCAGAACAACGGCTACGACCAGTACTACGCGCAGCCCCAACAGCAGCAGCCGTACCCCCAGCAGACGTACCAGCCCCAGCAGCAACAGCCGTACGGCAATGAGCAGTACGGCAACCAGCAGTACCCCCCGTACGACAACCAGGGCCAGGGTCAGGGTTACTCCCAGAACGGCTACCCACAGGGCTAGCGACAGCGCGCCCCATGGGGGCGCGGGGAACTGCGCGACCAGCCACAACGGACCCGCACCCGCCAACGGACAACTCATCGCGAGCTATGAGGCGTTCAGAAACCCCGAGTCCGCTTGGCCGCCCGCCGCGCCCCCGCGGACGCCCCCGGAATCCGCAGGAACAACCGCGAGATCTCCGACCCCAGATTGACCCCGATGGCGATGGCCATGGCGAGAGACGCCGCCGTGGCCAACGACACCAGCCCCTTGTCGACCTCGTTCTGCGCGATGGCCAACAGCCCGAAGTACGTGGCGGACCCCGGCAACAGGGGCCCGATCGCCGCGGTCGTGTAGGGCAACGCCGACGCGAACCGGTACCGCGACAGCAGCTGCCCGAACAGCCCGACCAACCCCGCCGCAACGGCCGTAGAGGCAACCGGCGAGATCCCCGCGACGAAGTGCATCGCCCCGTAGACGGACCAGGCGACACCCCCGTTGAGGGACACCAGGAGCACGGTGGATCGTTCCTGCTGGAGCAGTACGGCGAAGGTCAGCGACAGCAGGACGGACGCGCCGATCTGCCACAGCGGCCGGTCGGAGTTGCCGAGGGCGACGTCGGGATTGAGCTGGGCGCCGAGCTTCACGCCGAAGTACAGGACGATCAGGACGCCGGCCACGATGCCGACGAAGAAGTACATGACCTCCAGGAGCCGGGCCGCCGCAGTGATGTAGAAGCCGGTCAGTCCGTCCTGTACGCCCGCCACCAGCGCCCGCCCGGGCAGCAGGGCGAACAACCCGCCGGTGATGACCGCGGAGGCCTTCACATCGACGTTGGCGACCGTGAGGGCGACCCCTATCGCGGCGGGCGGCATCGCGGCGACCGTGAACTGGTAGAACTCCGGCAGCCCGCGCCCCGCGCACAGCCACGCCAGCCGGTCGCCGAGCATCGCGCCGAGCGCGGCGGCGAAGAACACGATGATGTCACCGCCGACGAGCACGGAGGCGGCGCCGGCGAGCAGCCCGCTGGCGGAGGTCAGCACCCAGCCGGGGTACGGGTGCCGGTTGCGCCGCATCTCCGCGAGCCGCCGGTAGGCGTCCTCCAAGGAGAGCGCGGTCTCCGGGTCGCTGAGGTCCTGGACCAGCCGGAACACGGCCGCGAGCCGCGTGTAGTCGGTGCCCCGGCGCCGTACGGTCCGGGACGCGGTCACCGGATCGTCCACCAGGGAGGGCTGATAAGAGATCGAGAGCAGGGTGAAGGTGACGGTCGGCTCGCAGCGGTCGAGGCCGTAGGAACGGCAGACCGCGAACATCGCCGCCTCGACGTCCTCGGCGCCCTCGCCGCCCGCGAGCAGCAACTCGCCGATGCGGAGCGTCAGATCGAGCACGCGCGGTGCGGCGGGGCCGCTGTCGTCGGGCTTCTGCACCGGCTCCGGGGCGGGCCGCTCGGCCACCGGCATCCGCAGCATCGTGCGCATGCGGTCCTGCCAGGGCACGTCCTTGGTGAGACTGACGACGGGGATCCCGGTCGGCGGGGTGAAGGCGGGCGGTGCCTTGCGCGCGCTGTAGAGGCTGGGCGGACTGAACGCCGACCCCTCGGAGTCCTCGACGGCCGGCGCGGGCGTCATGTCGAGCCCGCTCGGAACGGCGAACTCCGATGTCGTGGACGACTCCCCGTCAGCTGCCGCCACGACCGCCGCCTCGACGCCCACCGGAGCCGTGAAGGCACTCCTGGCCTCGTCCGACTGCGGCTTGCGGTCCTCGGCTTCCGTCACTCCGTAGCACTCCCTGTACGACACCTCCAGTGATCCTCAGTATGCGCACAGACATGGAAACGGGCCGCACGCGTGTGCGTGCGGCCCGTCAGTGCGCCGGGGGCTCAGTGGCCGCCCTGCTCCTTGAGTCGCTTGTACGAGCGCTCGATCTCCGCCTCGGCGTCCACGCGGCCCACCCAGTTGGCACCCTCGACCGACTTGCCGGGCTCCAGGTCCTTGTAGACCTCGAAGAAGTGCTGGATCTCCAGGCGGTCGAACTCCGACACGTGGTGGATGTCACGCAGGTGCTCCACACGCGGGTCGGACGCCGGGACGCACAGCAGCTTGTCGTCGCCGCCGGCCTCGTCGGTCATCCGGAACATGCCGATCGCACGGCACTTGATGAGGCAGCCGGGGAAAGTCGGCTCCTCCAGGATGACCAGCGCGTCGAGCGGGTCGCCGTCCTCGCCGAGAGTGTTCTCGACGAAGCCGTAGTCGGCCGGGTAACTGGTCGAGGTGAAGAGTCGACGGTCCAGGCGGATCCGACCGGTCTCGTGGTCCACCTCGTACTTGTTCCGCGAACCCTTCGGGATCTCGATCGTGACGTCGAACTCCACCGGTGGCTCCTCCATGATCAGCACATGTTTCTGGTGGTTAAGTGTCCCTCACGCAGGTGTGTGATCGCGAAAGGGGCTGGTGGTCGTGCCGGAGCTGAGGCCTTGGCAGGCCGCGAGACCGCAGATGGCGCGGGTCGCGCGAGCCGTTCGGCCCCGTCTCAAGCGGGCCGCGCAATCCGTGAAACCGCAGGTCACGCGGGTCACGCAGGCCGTGAAGCCGCAGGTCTCGCGGCTCACCGAAGCCGCGAGACCACAGGCCACGCGGCTCACCGAAGCCGTGAAACCGAAGGTCGCCCGGCTCGTCGGATCCGTGTCACCTCAGGTCGCGAAGTTGCCGCGGCCGAACAGGACCTGGCAGTTCACCGCCGTCGCCGCCACCGCCGGAATGGCGCTGGCCGCGGGTGTGGTGACCGCCGCCGGTCCCTGGGACTCCTCGGGTCAGCGTACGGCCGAGCGGGACTACGCAGCCGCACAGGAACAGTCAGGTGGCGTAGATCACGGACGTAATTCCGATACGTCCGCCAAGGCGCCCCGACCCGCCCCCAGCGCCGCATCCGTCCTCGTCGGCCTCGGCGGCGCCGCCAGCACCGTGAAGTCGGCCCCGACCGGCACGGCCCTCGCGGACGCCCTCACGCCGCTCCTGGGCGACTCGGCGCTCGGCACCCGCCACACGGCCGCCGTGGTGGACGTCTCGACCGGAAAGCGCCTCTACGGAGTCGGCGCCGACGACGCGTTGACGCCGGCCTCGACGACGAAGATCGCCACCGCGACGGCCGCCCTCTCCGCGATGGGCGCCGACCACCGACTCACCACCCGCGCCGCCCTGGAGCCCGACACCAAGGAACTCGTCCTGGTCGGCGGCGGCGACCCGACGCTGACCGCCCACAAGGACGCCGAGGGCTGGGCCAGCCTGCGCACCCTGGCCGACAGGACGGCGGTGGCCCTGAAGAAGCGCGGCCTGAGCGAGGTGACGCTGTCGTACGACAAGACCCTGTACTCCGGTGCCGAACTCCACCCGATCGGGGCCAACGAGAACCTCGCCCCGGTCAGCGCCCTGATGGCCGACGAGGGCCGTATGGACGACTCGTCCAGCGGCCAGGTGCGGCGCGTGACGGACCCGGCGGCGGACGCGGCCGAGAAATTCGCGGGCTTCCTAAAGAAGCACGGCATTACGACGTCGTCCCCGGGCCCCTCCAAGGCGACCGGACGCGCCGCCACCCTCGCCACGGTCTCCTCGCCCCCGCTCTCCGACATCGTCGAGCGGATGCTGACCAACAGCGACAACGACATCGCGGAGGCCCTGGCCCGCCAGACCGCCGTGGCGACGGGCGAGCGGGCCGACTTCGACGGCGGCGCCGCCGCGATCCGGGCCCAGCTGACAAAGCTCCAACTCCCGGTCAAGGGCGCCGTGTTCAACGACGGCAGCGGCCTGAACCGTGACGACCGCCTCACCGCCGACCTCCTGACCGCCCTCCTGGTCAAGGCCGGTTCCCCGGCCCACCCCGAACTCCGCCCGGTCCTCACCGGCCTCCCCGTCGCCGCCTTCACCGGCACCCTGACGACCCGCTACACGGACGCGACGGGAGCGGCGGGGGTGGTCCGCGCCAAGACGGGCACCCTGACGGGCGTCAACACCCTCGCGGGCACGGTCGTGGACAAGGACGGCCAACTCCTCGCCTTCGCCTTCATGGCCTCCAACACGACGAACACCCTGGAGGCCCAGGCGGCCCTGGACCACACGGCGACGGCACTGGCGGCCTGCGGCTGTAGCTCGTAACCGGGTGCCGTTCAGGCAGACGCTCACCTGACCGACCTCGCAGCCTGCCCCAAGCGGCAGCGCTCACGTACGGTTGACGCATGACGAGCATCGGTGGTGCCGAGATGGTCGACTGGAATCTCGCGGTGGCGACCGCGACCCGACTTGTGCGGCCGGGCCCCGAGGTGAGCCGTGACGAGGCCCGGGCCGTCGTCGCGGAGCTGCGCCGACATGCGAAGGCCTCGGAGCAACACGTCCGGGGGTTCACCCGGATGGGCACGGACGACATCCACGACACCCCGATCCTGGTGGTCGACCGCCCCGGCTGGGTGCGGGCGAACGTCGCCGGGTTCCGGGAGGTCCTCAAGCCGCTGCTCGACAAGATGCAGGAGCGGCGCGGCAACACCCCCGGGGGCGCCGTTTTCGGCGCGGTCGGCGGCAAGGTGACCGGCGTCGAGCTGGGCATGCTGCTGTCGTTCCTGTCCTCGCGGGTGCTCGGCCAGTACGAGACGTTCGCCCCGGCGTCCCGCGAGCTGCCGGCGGGAGCGAAGGGCGGGCGGCTGCTGCTGGTCGCGCCGAACATCGTGCACGTGGAGCGCGAACTCGACGTACAGCCCCACGACTTCCGCCTGTGGGTGTGCCTGCACGAGGAGACGCACCGCACGCAGTTCACGGCCGTGCCCTGGCTGCGTGACCACCTGGAGGGCGAGATCCAGTCGTTCTTGGGGGAGACCGAGGTCGACCCCATGACGGTCCTGGAGCGCATCCGGGAGGCCGCCCAGTCGTTGGCGGGCGGGCGGCCCGAGGGCGAGGAGGACGACGACGAGGGCCGGTCCCTCGTGGAGATCGTGCAGACGCCCGCGCAGCGGGAGATCCTCAGCCGGCTCACCGCCGTGATGTCCCTCCTGGAGGGGCACGCCGACTTCGTGATGGACGGCGTCGGTCCGGACGTGGTGCCGAGCGTCGCGGAGATCCGCGAGAAGTTCCAGCAGCGCCGCGCCAAGGGCGCCTCCCGGCTGGACTCGGCGCTGCGCAAGCTGCTCGGCCTCGACGCCAAGCTGCGGCAGTACCGGGACGGCGAGCGGTTCGTACGCGCGGTCGTCGAACAGGTGGGCATGGACGGCTTCAACCGGGTGTGGACCTCGCCGAACACGTTGCCCACGAAGACGGAGATCGCCAAACCGGCGGACTGGGTCGCGCGGGTGCACCGCAAGGCCGAGTCGTGAACCGGTCGCGGATGTGGTGAAAGGGATTCGGCCGACGGCAGGCGAACGCCCCCGCAATCACCCGTCCGAGGGACCGTGAGCGATGGGTAGGCGTGCGATGCTCGGGGAACGCCCCGGTTCTGTCACCATCTACACACTCTGAGTGACCGAACCTCGGGCCAACCCCCCGAAAACTTCATGAAGGGAACCGGACATGGGTCCCCATCCTGCGGTCGCGGCGATACGCCTGGCGGTCCGCCGCGTCCTCCACGACATCCTCACCGACCACGAGGCCCTGCAGACCGTCGGCGCCTCCCGGCACACCTCGCACGAGCGCCCGCCCTCGCCGCTCGTGCTCGTCGCATGCTCCGGCGGCGCCGATTCCATGGCCCTCGCCTCCGCCCTCGCCTTCGAAGCCCCCAAGCTGGGCATCAGGGCCGGCGGCATCACCGTCGACCACGGCCTCCAGGCCGGCTCCGACCTGCGCGCCGACGAGGTCGTCCTGCGCCTGCGCGAACTGGGCCTGGACCCCGTGGAAGCCACTTCAGTGACCGTGGGCCGCGAGGGCGGCCCCGAGGCAGCCGCCCGGGACGCCCGCTACGCAGCCCTCGACGACTGCGCCGCACGACACGGCGCCGTCGCCGTCCTGCTCGGCCACACGCGCGACGACCAGGCGGAAACCGTCCTGCTGGGCCTCGCCCGCGGCTCCGGCATCCGCTCCCTGTCGGGGATGGCCGCGGTCTCGGGGGCCGACGGCCGTTACCGCCGCCCCTTCCTGCAGCTCGACCGGCAGACAGCCCGCAAGGCCTGCATGGTCCAGTCGCTGCCCGTCTGGGACGACCCGCACAACGCCGACCCCGCGTACACGCGTTCCCGTCTGCGCCACGAAGGCCTGCCGGCCCTGGAGAAGGCGCTCGGCAAAGGGGTCGTGGAAGCGCTCGCCCGTACGGCGCAGCTCTCCCGGGACGACGCCGACGCCCTCGACACCTGGGCCAGCCAGGCCGAGGCGTCCGTACGGGACGCCACCGGCCTCCTGGAGTGCGCCAAGCTCTACGCCCTGCCGCCCGCCGTACGCCGTCGCATCCTGCGCCGGGCCGCCATCCAGGCCGGCGCCCCGGCCGGTTCGCTGTTCGCCCGTCACATCGAGGAAGTCGACCGCCTGATCACCGGCTGGCGCGGCCAGGGAGCCATCAATCTCCCGGGCAAGGTCGTCGCCCGTCGCCAGGGTGGCAGACTGGTGATTCGGCAAGGCTGAATCGACACCCCCTCCGGGCCTCCGGGGGAGGGGCCAGGTAGTAGCCGGTTGGACGACCGAAAGTGATGCGGGTGGACGCGAAAGACATGGGTGACGACCTCCAGTCGGTGCTCATCACCAAGGAAGAGATCGACGCGAAGCTCGTGGAGCTCGCCGCGAAGATCGACGCGGAGTACGCGGGCAAGGATCTGCTGATCGTCGGCGTCCTCAAGGGCGCGGTGATGGTCATGGCGGACCTCGCCCGGGCGCTGTCCACCCCCGTCACCATGGACTGGATGGCCGTGTCGTCGTACGGCGCGGGCACCCAGTCCTCCGGTGTCGTGCGGATCCTCAAGGACCTCGACACCGACATCAAGGGGAAGCACGTCCTCATCGTCGAGGACATCATCGACTCGGGTCTGACCCTGTCCTGGCTGATCTCCAACCTCGGCTCGCGCGAGCCCGACTCGTTGAAGATCTGCACCCTGCTCCGCAAGCCGGAGGCGGCCAAGGTCGCCATCGACGTGGAGTGGGTCGGCTTCGACATCCCGAACGAGTTCGTCGTCGGCTACGGCCTCGACTACGCCGAGAAGTACCGCAACCTGCCGTTCGTCGGTACGCTCGCGCCGCACGTCTACGGCGGCTAGAGCCACTCGGCCCAAGCCCCGTAAGACGATCGGGAACCCCAGCGGGCCTCGCGCCGTTGGAGCATGCAGACGCGTCTCCCAGCCGTCCCGTGCGACTTCGGGCAACATGGCTGGGGTACGGTCAGAAGAACTGTCTTTATCAAACTCACTATGGCAGGAGGGACGGAGCGTTCTCGCTCCGTATGGATGGACGTGAAGCGATACTTCCGTGGGCCGGTCATGTGGATCGTGCTGGCCGTCCTTGCCGTGGTCGTGTTGATGCAGGTCGTCGGCTCGTCCGGCGGCTACAAGACGGTGGACACCGGCCAGATCGTCCAGGCGATCAATGACAACAAGGTCGAGTCGGCCAAGATCACCACCGGTGACGAGCAGACCATCAAGGCCACGCTCAAGGACGGCGTAAAGGTCGAGGGCAGCTCCAAGATCCAGGCGAGCTACATCGGCGACCAAGGCGTGGACCTCGCGGCCACGCTGCAGACCAAGTACCAGGACAAGCAGATTCCGGACGGCTACACGGTGTCGCCGACGAAGCAGAACGCTTTCGTCGGGATCCTGTTGTCGCTGCTCCCCTTCGTCCTCATCGTGGTCGTCTTCCTGTTCCTGATGAACCAGATGCAGGGCGGCGGCTCCCGAGTCATGAACTTCGGGAAGTCCAAGGCCAAGCTCATCACCAAGGACACCCCGAAGACGACGTTCGCGGACGTCGCGGGCTCCGACGAGGCCGTCGAGGAACTGCACGAGATCAAGGAGTTCCTCCAGGAGCCGGCGAAGTTCCAGGCCGTCGGCGCCAAGATCCCCAAGGGCGTACTCCTGTACGGCCCCCCCGGCACCGGCAAGACCCTGCTGGCGCGCGCCGTCGCGGGCGAGGCCGGGGTGCCCTTCTACTCGATCTCCGGTTCCGACTTCGTCGAGATGTTCGTCGGTGTCGGTGCCTCCCGAGTCCGTGACCTGTTCGAGCAGGCCAAGGCGAACGCTCCGGCGATCGTCTTCGTCGACGAGATCGACGCGGTCGGCCGCCATCGCGGCGCCGGCCTCGGCGGTGGTCACGACGAGCGCGAGCAGACGTTGAACCAGCTGCTCGTCGAGATGGACGGCTTCGACGTCAAGGGCGGCGTGATCCTCATCGCCGCGACGAACCGGCCCGACATCCTCGACCCGGCCCTCCTGCGCCCCGGCCGCTTCGACCGCCAGATCGCGGTCGACCGCCCGGACATGCAGGGCCGTCTGGAGATCCTCAAGGTCCACCAGAAGGGCAAGCCGGTCGCACCGGACGTCGATCTGTCGGCCGTCGCGCGTCGTACGCCGGGCTTCACCGGCGCGGACCTGAGTAACGTCCTCAACGAGGCCGCCCTGCTCACCGCCCGAGGCAACCGCAAGCTGATCGACAACTCCATGCTGGACGAGGCGATCGACCGTGTGGTCGCGGGCCCGCAGAAGCGGACCCGGATCATGTCGGAGAAGGAGAAGAAGATCACCGCGTACCACGAGGGCGGACACGCCCTGGTCGCGGCGGCTTCCCCGAACTCCGACCCGGTGCACAAGATCACGATCCTCTCCCGAGGCCGTGCTCTGGGCTACACGATGGTCCTGCCGGAAGAGGACAAGTACTCGACCACGCGCAACGAGATGCTCGACCAGCTGGCCTACATGCTGGGCGGTCGCGCGGCCGAGGAACTGGTCTTCCACGACCCGACCACGGGCGCCGCGAACGACATCGAGAAGGCCACCGCGACGGCCCGCGCGATGGTCACGCAGTACGGCATGACCGAGCGCCTCGGCGCGATCAAGTTCGGCGGCGACAACACCGAGCCCTTCCTGGGCCGGGAGATGTCGCACCCGCGTGACTACTCGGAAGAGGTCGCCGCGCTCGTCGACGAAGAGGTCAAGAAGCTCATCGAGAACGCGCACAACGAGGCCTGGGAGATCCTGGTCGAGAACCGTGACGTGCTCGACGCGCTCGTGCTCCAGCTGCTGGAGAAGGAGACGCTGAACAAGGAGCAGATCGCCGAGGTCTTCACTCCGATCATCCGGCGTCCGGCCCGTCCCTCCTGGACCGGCTCCTCCCGCCGTACGCCGTCCACCCGCCCGCCGGTGCTCTCCCCCAAGGAGCTGTCACTGACGAACGGGACGAACGGCGCGGGTCCCGCGATCACCGCCGGTGCGACCACCGAGTCCTCTCCCACGCTGGAGAAGGCCCCGGAGGACCGCACCGACAACTGACGCGAGTCTCACACGGTCCGAAATGGAAGCCGCGCCCCCCTGGATTTAGCCTGGGGGGCGCGGCTTTTCCATATGCCCGCAACTGAGGCGTGTGTCCGCACACGCGCGACCCGCACAGGAACGAGGCACCGACATGACCGACCCCGTGACGCTCGACGGCGAGGGAGCGATCGGCGTCTTCGACGAGAAGCGCGCCGAGAACGCCGTACGCGAACTGCTGATCGCGGTCGGCGAGGACCCGGACCGTGAGGGGCTGAGGGAGACGCCGGCGCGGGTGGCGCGGGCGTACAAGGAGATATTCGCGGGGTTGTGGCAGAAGCCGGAGGATGTGCTGACGACGACGTTCGACCTGGGGCACGACGAGATGGTCCTGGTGAAGGACATCGAGGTCCTCAGCAACTGTGAGCACCATCTGGTGCCGTTCGTGGGTGTCGCCCATGTCGGCTACATCCCGTCCGCCGACGGGAAGATCACCGGGTTGTCGAAGCTGGCGCGACTGGTGGACGTCTACGCGCGGCGGCCGCAGGTGCAGGAGCGGCTCACGACGCAGGTCGCGGACTCGCTGATGGAGATCCTGGAGCCGCGGGGGGTCATCGTCGTCGTCGAGTGCGAGCACATGTGCATGTCGATGCGGGGGGTGCGGAAGCCCGGCGCCAAGACCATCACGTCCGCGGTGCGGGGGCAGTTGCGGGATCCGGCCACGCGTAACGAGGCGATGAGCCTGATCATGGCTCGCTGACGGTTCGCCTCGCTGGAAGGACCGTGGCGGGTTGTCGGTCGGGTGCGGGTTCGTCGTGGCTGGTCGCGCAGTTCCCCGCGCCCCTTTGGGGCGCCTCAGGTGACCGGGGTTGCCCCTGCCGCGTTGTTGTCGTCGTCCTCCGGGAGCTTGCAGACGCGCTCCAGGAAGAGGGCGGCCACTATGACCGCGATACCCGCCAGGACCGAGAAGCCGGCGTAGATGGCCTGGTCGCGGCGGGCGGGGATGTCCAGGGACTCCAGGAGGTAGGCGCCCGTGCCGCCGTACATGCCGGCGACGAGGGCGGCCACCAGGGCGCTGGCCTGGCCGAAGACGACCGAGCGGGCGGCCATCAGGGGGTCGACGCCCTTGGCGCCGGCGCGGCGCTCCCGCTGGGCCTTGAGGCGGGCGCGCAGGGAGAGCGCCGTGGCCAGCAGGACCACGGCGATCACGGCGAGGACGATGGGCGCGGCCAGCGGGACGCTCGGCAGGGTCCCCACCGCGCTCCACAGCCGGGCCCCCGCCCAGGACAGCACTCCGGCGATCACGAACACGCCGGCCAGCACCCTGATCCGCAGCTCTCTCACGGTGTCCCTTCAGCTCCCCGTGCCCTGTCCGGGCGTAGTGGTCGTCTCGACCTTAACGACTACTCGGGCAGCCGGAGTTCCAGATCCTTGCGGGGCGCGACACCGTCTCGCGTGACGGTGTCGAGGAGAACGGCCACCGGGCCGCGGCCGGGCAACTGCGCCTCGGGCTCCACGTCGTGCCACGGCGCGAGCACGAAGGCCCGCTCGTGGGCGCGCGGGTGGGGGAGCGTCAGGACCGGATCGTCCGAGACGACGTCGGCGTACGCGACGATGTCGACGTCGATCGTGCGCGCGCCCCAGCGCTCCTCGCGGACCCGGTGGAAGGCCTCCTCGACCGCGTGCGCCCGCTCCAGCAGGGAGGACGGGGGCAGGGTTGTCTTGAGGACGACGACCGCGTTGAAGTACGACGGCTGGCTGCCGGGCTCGACGCCCCACGGCTCCGTCTCGTAGACCGGCGAGACGGCCTTGATGCGGACGCCGGGGGTGTCCTCCAGGGCGTCGATGGCGCCCTGGAGGGTCTCCAGGCGGTTGCCCAGGTTCGCGCCGATGGAGATCACGGCGCGCTTCGGGTTGCTGAGGGTGGTGTCGGCGGCGTCCACCTGCTGCACCACGGAGGCGGGCACCGGCTGGACGGTCGGGTCGCTGTGACCCTCGGTGAACGAGAAGGTCATACTCGGCTCCGGGTGATGGTGACGGTCACGTCGTCGAAGGGGACGGTGATCGGGGCGTCCGGCTTGTGGACACGGACCTCGACCTCCTCGACCCCTTCGTGCTTCAGGCAGGTCTGCGCGATGCGCTCGGCGAGGGTCTCGATGAGGTTGACGGGCTCGCCCTGGACGACGGCCACGACCTCCTCGGCCACGATGCCGTAGTGCACGGTCTTCGTCAGGTCGTCGTCGGCGGCGGCCGGCCGGGTGTCCAGGCCCAGGACGATGTCCACGATGAAGGTCTGGCCCTCTTCGCGCTCCTTGGGGAACACGCCGTGGTGCCCGCGGGCCTTCAGGCCGCTCAGCGCGACACGATCCACGCGAATCACTCCTGCAATCGTCGGTGGTGGCCGGTTCGTACCGTGTGCGGGCGGTACCCCGGCCTCGAACGAATCTACCTGCGGGCACTGACAATGCCGGGCCACGGGGGCGCGGGCACTGTCCGGGGCCAGGGGGTTCAACGAGCGTTTCCCCTGGGGAACCCGGTGGCTCATGGGTCGGTAGCCGCCCCTACCCCGGGGTTCGTGATTCCAACCACTTCTTGGTCTCGACGGGTTGCGACGGGACCCGAACGGGGGCGGAAGGGGGTCGGGCGGGTTCTCCTCGGGGGGCGCCTACCCACTCAGGTGGGGGTGTCCTCGCTGTCGTCCTCGTCGTTTTCGGCCAGAACGGGGGACGCGTGGTGCGACCAGAGCTTCCAGCCCTCGGGGGTGCGCCGGAACACGTTCGTGGCGACCACGAGCTGGCCGACCAGCGGGCCCAGTTCGTCGCTGTCGTCGGGGGAGGGCCCGCCGCTGAGGATGTTCTCCGTACAGGTGACCAGCGCGGTGTCGCCGGTCACCGAGACGTGCACGTCGGTGAGGAAGAACTGGATGTACTCGGTGTTCGCCATGATCAGCGCGTACGACCGCAGGACCTCGCCGCGGCCGGTCAGCACCGGCCAGCCCGGGTGCACGCAGGAGATCACGCCGCTGTCCGCCGGGTCGTGGTACTCCTCGTCGACGCCGAGGTCGGCCGGGGTGAGCCAGAGCGCGGACAACTCGTCGAAGTCACCGCGCTCCAGCGTCTCGTAGAACGCGGTGTTGGCGAGTTCCACCTGCTCGACGTCGGTGTGCGGGGCGGTCACAGGGCTCCCTCGGAGCTGGTGTGCGAAGCAGCTCGGGCGCCGGGGGCGCGCGCCCCCTCGACGGCGCGGGCGACGCGTACGGCGTCTGCTGTGGCGCGGACCTCGTGGACGCGCACCGCCCACGCGCCGGCGTGCGCCGCGAGCGCGGAGACGGCGGCCGTGGCGGCGTCGCGCTCGCGCGCGGGCGGGGGCGCGCCCTCGGGGCCTGCGAGGACGCGGCCGAGGAACCGTTTGCGGGAGGCGGCGACCAGGAGGGGGTGGCCGAGGGCGAGCAGGCGGTCGAGGTGGGCGAGGAGGACGAGGTCGTGCTCGGCGTCCTTGGAGAAACCGAGGCCCGGGTCGACGACGACCCGGTCGGGGGCGACACCGCCGGCCAGAACGGCCTCCACGCGTGCGTGCAGTTCGTCGACGACCTCGGTGACGACGTCGTCGTAGACCCCCTTGACGTTGCCGCCCTCCAGGAAGCCGCGCCAGTGCATGACGACGAAGGGGGCGCCCGAGGCGGCGACGACCGGGATCATCGCGGGGTCCGCGAGGCCGCCGCTGACGTCGTTGACGAGGGCGGCTCCGGAGGCGAGGGCGCGCTCGGCGACGGAGGCGCGCATGGTGTCGACGGAGACGGTGACGCCCTCGGAGGCGAGGCCGCGCACTACGGGGATGACACGCTTGAGTTCCTCGGCCTCGTCCACGCGGGAGGCGCCGGGGCGGGTGGACTCACCGCCGACGTCCACCAGGTCGGCGCCCTCGGTGACCAGGTCGAGGCCGCGCTTCACGGCCGCGGTGGTGTCGAAGAAGCGGCCGCCGTCGGAGAAGGAGTCAGGGGTGACGTTCACAACCCCCATGACCGCGCACCGGTCCCACTCCGGAAGGCCCGTGACGCGCCCGCGCCCGCTCTGCTTGCTCATACGTTCAGCGTAGGCCCAGGAGGAGGGGGCACGGCCCTGCGGGCGGGGTGGAGGCGGGCTGGTCCGGTGGGGGAGGGGGACTTCGGGGTGGGGCGGGGTGTGGGTCGGTGCGGTTGAGGGGCGCGCGGGGGGTTGTCGGTGGGGTCCCCGCCCGTGGGCCGGTTTCGCGGTGGTGGTGTGCGGGTGCGTCGTGCCGGCTTGCGGCCTTGGAGCGGGTGTCGGCGGGTGTCGGCCGTTGCTGTGGTCCCCCGCGACCTTCGGCGGAGTGAACAGCGTTCCGGCGGTCGGCCTGCTCCTCGGGGGGAGGGGTACGAGAGCCGGTGAGTGGGGTCCTGGGCCGTGGAACGGTGTCCTGTGGTGGCCCGTCCTGGCGGTACCGGCCTGCGGCCTTGGAGTGCCTGACGGTGGCTGCCGGCCCTTGCCGTCGTCGCCCGTTACGCTCGGCGGACCGGAGCGTGCCCGTCGCCGTAGGGCCCCGTGGTCCCTGCAGAGGACTTCGGGGCGGTCGGGCGGAAACCTTCGGCGCGGTCCGAGCGGTGCCCCCAGCCGGAGCTGAGGGGCCCGCTCGGGCCGCGCCTGTGGGTCAGGCCGCGCGTACATCCCGTTCCGCCAGCCCGTGGGTGCAGGCCGGGGCCGCGACCGTGCGGCGGCGGAGGAAGCGCGGGAGGGGGAGCGCCAGGTTGACGAAGCCTTCCGCCTGCATCGCGGCGAAGCCGATGCGGGGGAGGTCGCCGGAGGCGCGGTAGACGACGAAGCGGGGTTCCCAGCGGGGCTGGAACTTCGCGTTGAACTTGTACAGGGACTCGATCTGGAACCAGCGGGACAGGAAGACGAGCAGTCCGCGCCAGGCGCGCAGCACCGGGCCCGCGCCGATCTTCTCGCCCCGCGCGAGCGCCGCGCGGAACATCGCGAAGTTGAGCGACACGCGCGTGATGCCGAGCTTCGGTGCCGCCTGGAGTGAGGCCACGATCAGCAGTTCGTTCATCCCCGGGTCCGCCGCGCGGTCGCGGCGCATCAGGTCCAGCGACATGCCGTCCGTGCCCCAGGGCACGAAGTGCAGGATCGCCTTCAAGTCGCCGTACTCGCCCGGCTGTTCGTCCGTCTTGTGGGCGGTGGCGATGAAGCAGTCGCCGTCCTCGGGGTCGCCGATACGGCCGAGCGCCATGGAGAAGCCGCGCTCGGTGTCGGTGCCCCGCCAGGCCTCCGCGGCGAGCCGGATGCGCTCCAACTCGCCCTCTCCGAGGTCACGTACACGCCGTACCCGGGTTTCGTAGCCGGCCCGCTCGATGCGCTTCACCATTTGGCGTACGTTGCGCATCGCGCGCCCGGCGAGCGAGAAATCCGCCACGTCGACCACCGCCTCGTCGCCCAGTTCGAGGGCGTCGAGACCGGTCTCACGGGTCCACACCTCGCCGCCCGTCTCCGAGCAGCCCATCACGGCGGGCGTCCAGGAGTGGGCCTTCGCCTCGTCCATGAAGCGCTCGATGGCGCCCGGCCAGGCCTCCACGTCGCCGATGGGGTCACCACTGGCGAGCATCACTCCGGAGACGACGCGGTACGTCACCGCCGCCTTGCCGCTGGGCGAGAAGACGACGGCCTTGTCGCGGCGGAGCGCGAAGTGACCGAGCGAGTCGCGCCGGCCGTGCTTCTCCAGGAGGGCGCGCAGATGCGTCTCGTCCTCCGGGGTGAGCTGCGCGGCCGGGTGCTCGGGCCGGAACGCGAGGTAGATCGTCGTCACGGCGGTGAGCAGCCCCAGGGCGCCCAGTGAGAAGGCGACCGTCCAGGAGGTGCTGCCCTCGTAGTCGACCGGGCCCTCGAAGCCGAACAGGCCGTACAGGACGTGCGTAATCCGATCGGCCAGGCTCGGGTCGCCGACCATGCGCTTGGAGTGGACGCTGACGATGACCAGTCCGAGGACGAGGGAACCGGCGCCCATGAGTACGAAGTTGGCGAGCGCGCGCCACCTGCTGCGCGGGTCGGGCAGCGCCCGGAACTCGTCCCGGTGCAGCAGCAGCGGCGCGAGCAGCGCCGCCGAGATGACGACTCCTATGAGGGAGTGCCGGTACGCGAACTGCGCCACCGCGCCCGCCGGAAGCAGCGCGACGGCGGCCCGCCAGGCCCGGCGCTTGCGCCGCCTGAGCCCGTGCGCGAGGAGCAGCAGCAGCACGCCGGCACTGAGCGAGAGCGCCGCCGCGAAGGGGCCGAGCGCACCCGGCAGCACCTCCGCCATGGTGTGCATACGGCTGTGCCGGAAGCGCGGGAACACCCCCGCGGCGATGTCCAGCAGGCCGACGAGGGCGCAGGCCCTGGCGACGAGCGTGGGAACGACCTCGGGGCGCGGACCTCGGACTATGCGCCGGACCCGACCTGTTCGGCTCGGAACCCCACCCGACATTTCCCCATCTATCCTGACAGACATCGCATCCCGTAGTTCTGCGAGAGACCTTGGATCCGGGCCCGATTCGGGCATCCGGCGACATTGCGCCCTCTAGGACGGTGTCTAGGGGAAGGAGGTTCCTTCCTCACCGAAAAGCCGGTTCAAAGGCAGAGGAAAGCCCGGGGCAAGCGTTCGCGAAACTTGCGTGCGCCATGGGCGGAAAGCGCAGGCGGGGCAGCTGATGGGACTCACGAGCAGGAAAGTGCTGGTACTGGCGGTCGTCTGCGCCGTGCTGCTGTTCATCGGCACAGTATGGCTGTGGCCCCGCCTGGCCAGACGCAACTGGCGGGCCGTCAGCGGACGCGTGGGCCTGCTGCTGGCAACGCAGTTGGTGGTCTTCGTCTCGGTCGGCCTCGGCGCCAACCAGGCCTTCGGTTTCTACGCCAGCTGGGCCGACCTGTTCGGCAAGGAGACCGACCAGGGAGTGGTCGTCGACAACTCGGCGCTCCAGGGCGCGGGCGGACCGGTCCAAGTGGTCGAGACCCGGCGGGTGGACGCACCGGGCGGCTCCTCGCGGCCGCAGAGCGTGGGCCAGGTGCAGCGGGTCGACATAGTCGGTCGTACGACCCACATCGCCACCCCCGCGTACGTGTACCTCCCGCCGGAGTACTTCCAGCCGCAGTACCGCACGCGCTCGTTCCCGGCGACGGTCGTCCTCACGGGGTACCCGGGCACCGCCCAGGCGCTCGTCGACAAGCTGAACTACCCGCGCACGGCCCTGCAGTTGGCCAGGGCGGGCCGGATGCAGCCGATGATCCTGGTGATGATGCGGCCCACGGTGGCGCCGCCGCGCGACACGGAGTGCGTGGACGTTCCGGGCGGGCCGCAGACCGAGTCGTTCTTCGCCAAGGACCTTCCCGACGCCGTGGCGGCCCACTACAGGGTGGGCAAAAAGCCCGGGAGCTGGGGCATCATCGGCGATTCCACGGGCGGTTACTGCGCCCTGAAGCTCGCCATGCACCACCCCGGGGTGTACGCCGCAGGGGTCGGCCTGTCGCCGTACTACAAGGCGCCGAGCGACCCCACCACGGGTGACCTCTTCCAGGGCAACGGCAGGCTGCGGAACGAGGCGAACCTGTCGTGGTACCTCAAGCACCGGCCGGCGCCCGACACCTCACTGCTCGTCACCAGCAGCAGGATCGGGGAACACAACTACAAAGACACCCTGAAATTCATCGACCAGGTGAAGGCCAAGAACTCCACCCGTATCGCGTCGATCATCCTGGACAGCGGCGGGCACAACTTCAACACCTGGCGACGGGAGATCCCGCCGGCCCTCCAGTGGATCAGCGGGCGGCTCACCGACTGGTGGAAGTGACCTCTGAATCCGTGTGAGGGAATAGGGGTGGCTGTGTTTTTACCGGGCGGGGCACCATGATTCGCCTACGCGCGGTAAGTTTCTGGCCATGCCACGTGGACGTCACCGCCATTCCCCGCCGTTGCACCGGCTGTTGCCCCCCTCGGCGATCGCAGGCGTGTCGCTCGTCTGTGCCTTCGGGCCCTGGGTCTTCTCGCAGCCGGCGGCGCTCCGCATAGTCGCGGCGATCGCCGCCGCGACCGCGCTCGTCGGGGCGGCGTTCATGCGCCGCTGGGACACACAGGCGGGCAAGCAGGTGGCCGACCTGATACGCGCGCGTACGAGCGACGAGTGGCGCTACGAGGAGCGGCTCGCCGAGCTTGAGTCCGACCTCGACGAGTCGCGCGAACTCCGCGTCAAGCTGGAGCACAAGCTGCGCGCCAAGCGCACGGAGCTGGCGGGCCTGCGCAACGAACACGCGGCCCTGCTGCGCCGGTACGCCACGGCCGAGACCGAGCGAGCGAGCGCCCTGGAGGGCCGCCGCCTGCTGGAGATAGAGGCCGCGGAACCCGCGCGCGCGTTGCCACCGGTTCCGGCGGACGGCGACGAGGACGCCTCGGCGGACGTGGACGCGAACGCGGACCTGGAGCTCCAGGACGACGATGTCGAGACGGACGACACCGAGGCTGTGGCTGCTTCGGTCGACTCCGAGGACGAGACGGACTCCGACGACGAGACCGACACCGACGCCGAGGGTGACACCGAGGACGACGAGTCGGAGGCGGCCGACGTCGTCGCGGACTCCGAGGCCGTAGCGGAGAAGCCCGCGGAGTCCACGGTGTTCTCCCCGGAGGGGTCCAAGCTGTTCCTGCGCGCCAAGGCGGCGCTGGTCCGGCTCGACGACGACAAAGAGACGCCGGCGCCCGCGCCGAAGGGCTCCGCGCCGAGCGACCCCGCGCCGAAGGACCTCGCTCCGAAGGACGACGACTCCGCGCGGCCCGAGCCCGCCCCGGTGCGGGCCGACAGCGGCGGTACCGGGTCGGAGGCCGCGCAGGAGGACGAGGCGGAGGGGAAGCCCGAGGCGGTCGACGGGCATGAGCACGCGGCCGCCGTTCCCCCGGCCGCGAAGCCCGCACCGCCCGCCCCCTCCGCAAAGCCGTCCGGGCACTTCACCGTGCCGACCGCGGTGGCGGTCGTACCGGCGTCTCCCGTACGGCGCCCGATGATCGAGGGGGGCTTCGACTTCTTCGGCATGCAGAAGGGCACGACGTCCGCCGCGATGGACGCCGTGCAGAACCAGGATCTCGCCGACGTGGTGGGCGAGGAGGCCCTCGCCGTGCACAAGGCGGAGGCGGAGGCGCAGTTCAAGCCGGCCGACGAGCGGTCGCGCGATGTCGGCGCCGGCCAGGTCATCGACCTGACGGCCCACGACGAGACCGAGCAGATCAACCTCCACGGGCTGCGCAGCGCCGCCTCCTGACCGACCCTCAGGCCATCCAGCGGTCCGGGCGCGCGTCCCTGCGGCCCGTCCGTGACCGCTCGGCCTGGCCGCGGAGCAGCTCCGCGGCCTCCTCCGCGCCCCGCAGACGCGCGGTGACGGTCTTGTTGGCCCCCGTGTCCACGTGCACCTCGGCGAGCCCCCAGAGGCGCTCCCAGGGCCCCTGGCCCAGCCGTACGCTCTGCACCTTCGCGTGCGGTACCAGCGCCAGGCTCCGGCGGAGCAGGCCGTGCCGGGACGCGAAGACCGTGTCGGTGACCGCGATGCCGTAGCCGCGCCACCACAACGGCATGCACCGGCCCGCCTGTCGCGGCGGTCGGGACAGCGCCTCGCGGGGCGGCACGGTCACGCCGGGCAGCACGCGCGCGACGACCGCCTCGGCGATCTCGCGCGGGGCGACCGGCACCAGCACGGAGTTGGACGACCCGGCCACGTCCAGCTCGACCCGCACCCAGCCGCGCCGCCGCCACAGCAGCGGCTCCACGATCCGCACGGTCTGCACCCGGCCCGGAGGCACCGTCTCGTGCGTGCGGTCCAGCAGCCCGTGGTCGATGCGCAGCCCGTCCGGGGACTCGCCCACCGTCCAGTCGTACTCGCCGACGAACCGCCCCACACTGCTCGCGCCCGCCGCGCCCAGCAGCGGCAGCGCGGTCGCGAGGACCGTCCACACGCTGTGCGTGGCGAACCACAGGAGCGGCGGTACGACGAGTGCGGCGGCCAGCGATCCCCAGGTGGCGCCGGTCAGCACCAGGGACACCGCGAGGACCCCGGCCGGCACGTGCAGCAGCTGCCGCGCGGGCGCCTCGCCGACCTCGTGCGCGGTCTCGGGCGCGAACCCGGCCGCCCGCGCGAGGAGTTCGGCCCGCAGCGCCCGCGCCTCGCCCTCGCCCAGGAAGGCGAGTTCGTCCTTCTTGTCGGTCCCTACGACGTCCAGCTTCAGCTTGGCGACGCCCGCCACGCGCGCGAGGAGGGGCTGTGTCACGTCGACGGCCTGGATGCGCTCCAGCCGGATGTGCGCGGTGCGCCGGAACAACAGCCCGGTACGGATGCGCAGTTCGGTGTCGGTCACCGCGAAGTGCGTGAACCACCAGGTCAGGAAGCCGTACAGACCGGCGGCCGGCACGATCACGGCCAGCCCGATCAGGAGGGTGATGGTGGTCAGCCTCGTCAGCTGTTCCTGCGCCTGGTTGGGGTCGTGCACCGCCCACCCGATGATGACGGCGACCGGCGCCCACGCCCGGCGCAACGGCGTCACCGGATGCAACCGCCGCTCCACGACCGGCACTTGCTCCCGTACGGCCTCGGTGGCCCCGGGTGCGTCCTTGTCGGCGCCCGGCGTCGTCACAGCCCCGCCGATCGGGCCTCGCCCAGCTCGGTGAGCCGGTCGCGCAGCCGCTCGGCCTCGGCCGGTACCAGCCCCGGGATGGTCGCGTCGGTCGCCGCGGCCGCCGTGTGCAACTGCACGCTGGCCAGCCCGAAGTGCCGCTCCACGGGCCCCGAGGTCACCTCCACGAGCTGCATCCGTCCGTAGGGCACGATCGTCTCGTGGTGCCACAGCACGCCCCTGCTGATCAGCAGGTCGTCGGCGCGCTCGGCGTACTTCCAGGAGCGCCAGTTGCGGCCCAGGAGTACCCAGCCCCACGCCATCAGGGCGAGCGGCAGCAGCGCGAACGCCGCCCACCCGGAGCCGGCGAACAGCCCCAGTGGCACCCCGAGGGCCACGGCCAGCAGCCCCAGCCACACCACCAGCAACAGCCGTCGCATCTTCAGCAGCCCCGGCGGCAGCCCGGTCCACACCGGCTCGCGCGCCGCGCCGTCCTGCGCGGCAGTCCCCGTTTCCATGGCGCAAGCGTACGTACGAGAGACTGTGCCCATGACTCCCACGACGGAGACCATGGTCGGGATCGGCGGCGCCGCGGAGAGCACCGACATGGTGCTCAACATCGGCCCCCAGCACCCCTCCACGCACGGTGTGCTGCGGCTGCGGCTCGTCCTGGACGGCGAGCGCATCCAGCACGCGGAGCCGGTGATCGGCTATATGCACCGCGGCGCCGAGAAGCTCTTCGAAGCGCGCGACTACCGCCAGATCATCATGCTCGCCAACCGCCACGACTGGCTGTCGGCCTTCTCGAACGAACTCGGCGTCGTCCTCGCCGTGGAGCGCATGCTCGGCATGGAGGTCCCCCCGCGCGCGGTGTGGACGCGCACCCTGCTCGCCGAGCTGAACCGGGTGCTCAACCACCTGATGTTCCTGGGGTCGTACCCCCTCGAACTCGGCGGTATCACCCCGGTGTTCTACGCGTTCCGGGAACGCGAGGTGCTCCAGAACGTCATGGAGGAGGTCTCCGGCGGGCGCATGCACTACATGTTCAACCGTGTCGGCGGCCTCAAGGAGGACGTCCCCGCGGGCTGGACGGTACGCGCGCGTGAGGCCGTCGCCGCCGTGCGCTCCCGGATGGACCGCTTCGACGACCTGGTGCTCGGCAACGAGATCTTCCGGGGCCGCACGCGCGGGGTCGGTGAACTGTCGGCGGAGGCCGTGCACGCCTACGGAGTGAGCGGGCCCATCGCGCGCGCCACGGGCGTCGACTTCGACCTGCGGCGCGACGAGCCGTACCTCGCGTACGGCGAACTCCAGGACACCCTGAAGGTCGTCACACGGCAGGAGGGCGACTGTCTCGCCCGCTTCGAGGTGCTCCTGGAGCAGACCCACAACGCGCTCGACCTCGCGGACGCCTGCCTCGACCGGCTCGCCGAGCTGGAGCCGGGCCCGATCAACCAGCGGCTCCCGAAGGTCCTGAAGGCGCCCGAGGGGCACACGTACGCGTGGACCGAGAACCCGCTCGGGATCAACGGCTACTACCTGGTCAGCAAGGGCGAGAAGACCCCGTACCGGCTGAAGCTGCGCTCGGCGTCCTACAACAACATCCAGGCGCTCGCGGTGCTGCTGCCGGGGACGCTGGTGGCGGACATGGTGGCGATCCTGGGGTCGTTGTTCTTCGTGGTCGGAGACATCGACAAGTAGGCGAAATCGGCGGCCATTGGGGCGCGTTACGGCTCCTGGAGCGGGTCCGGAACTCCAACCGACTGCACGAGCCAGCCGAAGTCGCCGAGGCCGCCCGACGCGGTGAGTTCGGCGGCTTCACCGGCGCCCGCGAGCGCTCGGACGTAGGCCGCGGGGTCGGTGGAGGCCAGCGTGAGCGGGGGGCGCGTGCCTGTGACGCCGAGGGCGCGCAGGGCGGCGCGTTGGGTGAGCAGGCGTGCACCGGGGAGCGTGCTTGCCACATTGGCCGCCGTCGCGCCCGCTTCCGCACAGGCGTCCAGGGCGACGTGCGCCGTGATGTCGCACGAGCCGTCCGGTACGGGCGCCGTCTCGCGGCCCTCGCGGAAGCCGGTGAGGGTGCCGAACGGGGGGCGGGTGTCCCGGGTGTGCGCGTAGTCGACGGCGATCGCGAGCCCCCGGTCGACGGTGGCGACGGCGGACGCCCAGGCCGTGTCCCTGGGGAGGCCGATCTCGGCGCGCAGCCCTTCCTCGGGCGCCTGCGGCCACCACCGGGCGAGCCACTCGGCCTCCGCACCGGAGAGGGGGTCCCCGAGCCGCTCGGTCCCGTCCTCCCGCACGAGCACGAGACGCGGTACGCCGGTGGGGTCGACCTCGGCCACCTCCACGGGGACGTTGTCCAGCCACTCGTTGGCGAACAGCAGCCCGGTGATCCCCTTCGGGAGCTCGGTCAGCCACTCGACGCGGGGATCGAGTCCTACGGGGCGGTCGGCGATCTCGACGGCGTAGGCACGCACGCGTGCGGCCACTTCGGGCGGCAGCGCGGCGAGCACGCCGGTCACCAGTTCACCGCGGCCCGCGGCCAGGTCCACGAAGTCCAGCGCGGCGGGCTTGTCGAGGGCCTCGTCCACGCGGCACAGCAGCCGTGCCACGGCGCCCGCGAAGAGCGCCGACGCGTGCACGGACGTACGGAAGTGTCCGGCGGGTCCCTCGGGCCGGCGGTAGAAGCCCTCGGGCCCGTACAGGGCCTCCTCGGCCGCCGTCCGCCAGCCGCGCCACCGGCCCGTGGTGTCTTCCGTCACGTGGTCAGACTAAGTGCACAGGACAACGGGGCCTCCACCTTGGGGAGTACGCCGGACGTATACGGATCGATCCTCCGGTTGACCCCGGCACACTGCACGCATCCCTACGCTGGGTTACGTGCAGCGCCTCTACGACTTCCTCCGCAGACACCCGACATGGGTCGACACCTTCTGGGCTGTCTTCCTGCTGGGGCTGAGCGGCGTGAGCATCGCGAGTACCAGCTACGAGTCGGGCCGGCACGGGACGACCGCCGGGGCGATCGCGGCGTCCGCCGTCATGTGTGTGGCGATCGCGCTGCGCCGCCGCTGGCCGGAGAAGATGCTCGTCCTGGCCAGTGCGACGGGCCTCGCGCAACTGGTCCTCGACGTCGAGCCCGTGGTGGCCGACTTCGCCATGCTGGTGATCGTCTACACGGTCGCCGCGATCGGTGCCCGCTGGGCCTCCCGCTTCGCCCTGGCCGCCGGTCTGTCCGCGGCGACCCTGGCGCAGATCCGCTGGCCGCAGGAGCACACCAGTTCCGCCGGGCTGGTCGCGCTGGCGATCTTCCAGACGGTGCCGTTCGCGCTGGCCTGGGTGCTCGGCGACTCGATGCGCACCCGGCGCGCGTACTTCGCGCAGTTGGAGGAGCGTGCCGCCCGGCTGGAGAAGGAGCGCGAGGCGCAGGCGAAGGTCGCCGTCGCCGCCGAGCGCGCCCGGATCGCACGCGAGCTGCACGACGTGGTCGCGCACAACGTGTCGGTGATGGTCGTCCAGGCCGACGGCGCCGCCTATGTCCTCGACTCCGCGCCGGACCAGGCGAAGAAGGCCCTGGAGACGATCTCCTCCACCGGCCGCCAGGCCCTCGCCGAGATGCGCCGCCTGCTGGGCGTGCTGCGCACCGGCGAGCACAAGGAGGCCGGCGAGTACGTGCCGCAGCCGGACGTCGAGCAGATCGACGACCTGGTCGAGCAGTGCCGTACGTCCGGACTGCCCGTCGACTTCAAGGTCGAGGGCACCCCGCGCCCGCTGCCCAGCGGCGTCGAGCTGACGGCGTATCGCATCGTCCAGGAGGCGCTCACCAACACCCGCAAGCACGGCGGCCCGAACACGGGTGCCAGTGTGCGGCTGGTCTACTTCGACGACGGACTCGGGCTGCTCGTCGAGGACGACGGCAAGGGCGCCCCGCACGAGCTGTACGAGGAGGGCGGCGCCGACGGCCAGGGGCATGGTCTGATCGGTATGCGTGAGCGGGTGGGCATGGTCGGGGGCACGCTCGACGCGGGACCGCGGCCCGGTGGCGGCTTCCGTATCAGCGCGCTGCTGCCGCTGAAACCCGCGCACTGACCTGTCGTACGCCGGGCAGTGACACCTGTAACGAATTGTTGAACGACCTGTTGAACCACTTGTTGAACGATCCTGTTGACGGAACGGAAGAGGACCCGATGGCGATCCGCGTGATGCTCGTCGACGACCAGGTGCTGCTGCGCACCGGGTTCCGGATGGTGCTCGCCGCCCAGCCGGACATGGAGGTCGTCGCCGAGGCGGGCGACGGCGTCGAGGCCCTTCAGGTGCTCGCCGCGACCGCGGTCGACGTGGTCCTGATGGACGTCCGTATGCCGAAGCTGGACGGGGTGGAGACCACCCGCCGCATCTGCCAGGGCGAGAACCCGCCGAAGGTGCTGATCCTGACCACCTTCGACCTCGACGAGTACGCCTTCTCCGGGCTGAAGGCCGGCGCCTCCGGCTTCATGCTCAAGGACGTGCCGCCCGGCGAACTCCTCACCGCGATCCGCTCGGTGCACAGCGGGGACGCCGTGGTGGCGCCCTCGACGACCCGCCGCCTCCTGGACCGCTTCGCCCCGATGCTGCCCGCCACCGGGAAGGAGCCCCGGCACAAGGAGCTGGAGCGCCTCACCGAGCGCGAGCGCGAGGTCATGATCCTCGTCGCCCAGGGCCTGTCCAACGGCGAGATCGCGGCCCGCCTGGTGCTGTCCGAGGCGACCGTGAAGACCCACGTCGGCCGCATCCTGACCAAGCTCGGCCTGCGGGACCGGGTGCAGGTCGTCGTCCTGGCGTACGAGACGGGGCTGGTACGGGCGGGCGGCCACGGCTGACGGCCGAGGAGACCGCCGACGGTCTACGGCGACACGGGGCCGCTGTCCGTCCGGTGCCGCCTATCTGAGGATGCCCTCCAGGAAGTCGCTGCCCAGGCGGGCCACCATCGTGACGTCCAGCTGGTGCAGGACGTAGCGGCCGCGGCGGCGGGTGGTGATCAGGCCGGCCTTCTTCAGGACGCCGAGGTGGCGGGATATCTCGGGGGCGGTCATGCCGTGCACCTGGGTCAGCTCGCTGGTGGTGAACGCGCTGCGGGCCAGGCTGCGGCACAGGCGCATGCGGACCGGGTGGGACAGGGCGGTCATCCGCAGGGTCAGCTGCTCCAGGGAGGTCGGTGCGGTGATCTTGGGGGTGTTGTGCACGGGGTAGTGCACGACGGGCTGCCAGCCGTACCGGTACAGGACCGTCAGGTGCGGCCAGCCCAGGGCCGTGGGCACCAGGAGGAGGCCGCCGTCCTTGGTCGCCGTACGGCCGGTGCCGAGCTTGTCGATCGTGATACGGGTGGCGCTCTCGTCGAGGGTCACCGCGGTGGACATCGAGGTCAGCGCCTCCGCCAGGCCCTTGTGGTGCAGGAGGTCCGTCTTGTGGCGGGCGTCGGCCGCGAGTTGGTGGTGCGTCCGGGACCAGGTCTCCGCGAAGAACGCCTCGTCGCAGTCCTCCAGGAACTGCCGCAGCCACGCCCTGGTCCGCGGCGGGTCGGCCAACAGCCGCTCGGTGAACGCCAGTTGATGCGGCCCGCGCGCTGCCGCCTGCTCCAGGGCGCGCCGCCGGATCCCGGCGTCGGTGAGCGGGCCGGGTCCGCCCGTGCTGTAGGAGATCGCGCAGGTGGTGAACTCCATCGCCGCGTCGACGAACTGCTCGTCCGTCAGCTTGTCCAGCAGGTCCAGCTCCTCGGCGAGCGTGGCCCCGGGGAGCGTGCTCCGGCCCGGGATGCCCGCGTACGGCAGGAACAGGTCGGAGAACGTCGACCTCCACAGGAAGTCCGCCTCGCACATCCGGTCGGCCAGATGCGGATCGAGCCGGGCGGTGACGCCGGTGACCCAGGCCTGGAGGCCGGGGTGGTGCCCCGGCTCGGACATCGCGTGCAGCGCCATGCACAGCTCGCCCAGCGGCGAGGGCGCGAAGGTGATCCGCTCCGGCCGCAGCCCGGTGATGTCGATGTGCACGCTCATGTCCCCAATCGTGCACCCCGCCACTGACAACGCCCCGTCGTTTGACAGCGCCCGTCAATCGACGCGACAGCCACGGGGGAGCGGCGCAGCGTGGAGTCGTGAGCATCACCCAGCAGTACTTCCTCGACACCCACCGCGCCCAACGCCTCGGCGAGACCCCGCCGCCCCCGCCCGGCACCCACGACTGGCGGACGGCCCGCGAGCTGCGCGGCTACCGGCGGTTCCGCGCGGTCGTCGCGGAACGCCCGGCTCACGGTCGGCTACGGCGGGCTCTGGGCCGGTGGCTGCGCCCGCGGGCGCGTTCCGCTTGGTGAGGCCACGCGCGCGTGCAGTCCACGGCGCCAGGTCCACGAGACGTTCAGGTGCTACGCCTGACGGCACGCACGGGTGGAGACCATGGCGCCGGGTCCACGAGACGTCCACGTGCAACGCGTGACGACCCGCGCACGTGCCGACCATGGGCCCCCTCGCTTGCGTTCGGCCCGGCTGACATCAGCGTCGGCGTCCCGGCTGCCGTCGGCCCGCGCGCGTAGTTCGGCCACCGGCACCGGAGTCTGCGTGCAGCCCTGCTGTCGGCCGGTTCCGCGGCCCGCCTGCCGACGGCTTTCTCGTGCTCCGCACGCCTTCATGGCCGTCGGCCCCTGCGTGCCGGTGGGTGACAACGCGCGCGTGCCGCCCGCAGATGACCCGCCCGCGCTCGCGTCCCGTCGGCTGACAGCCCTCGACCGCAATGCCCACACCCTCGTGGGCGGCCGTTCCGGCAATCCGCCGCTGATCCGCCCCGCCGCCTCCTAGCCGGCCGTCTCCTCCTTCAGCCGGACCACGAAGTCCGCGACCGCCGCCTTCACGTCGTCGGCCGTCCACTCCAGGGCGGCGGCGCGGACGTAGACCTCGGTGACCGCCAGGCCCGGGCCCTTCGCGTCCCAGGGATTGGAGAAGAGGGCGGTCTTCGTCTCCTCTGCCTGGCGGATCGCGGCCTCCGTGACGGTGCCGAGGTCGTACGGCAGCCAGACCTGGAACTCGTTCGTGTGCGGCTGCTCGGGGTGGACGCGTGTCCAGGGCACCCCGGCCGCCGCGAACCCCTCGCGCAGCGCCTCGGCGACCACGCGCGCGTGGGCCACGTACTGGGGGAGCCGGGGGAGTTCCCGGTCCAGGCCCGCGAGGGCCGTCAGCGCGGTGGGGAACTGCTGGAAGACCATGCCTCCGTAGCGGTGCCGCCAGGTCTTCGCCTCGTCGATCAGGGTCTTCGGGCCGACGAGCGCGGCGCCGCCGAGGCCTTCGAGGGACTTGTAGAACGACACGTAGACGCTGTCGGCGAGGTCGGCGATCTCGTCCAGCGGCCGGCCGAAGTGCGGGGTGGACTCCCAGAGGCGGGCGCCGTCGAAGTGGACCACCGCGTCGCGTTCGCGGGCGGCCTCGACGACGGCGGAGAGTTCCTCCCAGGAGGGCAGGACCAAACCGGCGTCCCGGAGGGGCAGTTCGAGCATCAGCGTTCCGAAGGGCTCCGGGAAGTCGCGTATCTCGTCGGCGGTCGGCTGTCGGGGCTCGCTCGTCACATGGACCGGGCGGAGCCCGCTGACCTGGCTGATCGCGTCCCGTTCGTGCACTTCGGGATGGGCGAGCGGGTGCAGGGCGACGGTCGGGTTGCCGGTGCGGCCGGCCCAGCAGCGCAGGGCGACCTGCTGCGCCATCGTGCCCGTGGGGAAGAAGGCCGCGGCCTCCTTGCCAAGCAGTTCGGCGACCCGCTTCTCCAGGGTCTCGACGATGCCGCCGCCGTACATGTCCGACGTCTCGTCGAGGTCGTACAGCTCGGCCGCCTCCTGTACGAAGTCGAGCCGTTCCCGGAGCGTGCCCAGGAAGCCGAGGCGCGCGAGGGCACGCTCCGCGTTCCGGTTCGCGCTGAGGCGCCGTTTGCGGAGCGCCAGGACGCGTTCCTCGTCGGCTGTCGGCTCCGCTCCCTGGTCGCCCTGCTCCGCCTGCTCTTCGCCCTGTTCCGCCGTATCGCTCATGCTCCGGATGATGCCCGGCGCGGGTCCGACGGAGCACCTGGATTTCCACAGGCTTTCCGGTACGGCGCGGCTGTGCGACAACCCACAGCCTGTGGACAACCGGACGCCTCTCGAACCGATCGCGTTAACATGACGAGAAATCGTCCGGTACCCGGAGCGGACTGGAACGGGAAGGCCGCCGTCGCGTGAGTACATTCCAACAGCCAGAGCCCAAGGACCGCCCCGCGCGGCTCGCCGTCGGTGTCGTCGGCGCCGGCCGGGTGGGCCCCGCGCTGGCCGCCTCGCTCCAGCTGGCCGGGCACCGCCCGGTGGCCGTCTCCGGGGTGTCGGACGCGTCCAGGCGGCGGGCCGCGCTGATGCTCCCGGACGTGCCAGTGGTCACGCCCGCGCAGGTGCTGGAGCGCTCGGACCTGGTGCTGCTGACCGTCCCGGACGACGCCCTGCCCGGGCTCGTCGAGGGCCTCGCCGACACCGGGGCCGTACGCCCCGGGCAACTGCTCGTGCACACCTCCGGGCGGTACGGCGCGAAGGTCCTGGACCCCGCTCTGCGGGTCGGCGCGCTGCCGCTGGCCCTGCACCCCGCGATGACGTTCACGGGCACTCCTGTGGACGTCCAGCGGCTCGCCGGATGCTCCTTCGGGGTCACCGCGCCCGAGGAACTGCGGCTGGCCGCCGAGGCCCTGGTGATCGAGATGGGCGGCGAGCCCGAGTGGATCGCCGAGGAGAGCCGCCCGCTCTATCACGCGGCCCTCGCCCTGGGCGCCAACCACCTGGTCACCCTGGTCGCCGAGTCCATGGAGCTCCTGCGCACGGCCGGTGTCGAGGCCCCCGACCGGATGCTCGGCCCGCTGCTGGGCGCCGCCCTGGACAACGCCCTGCGCTCCGGCGACGCGGCCCTCACCGGCCCCGTCGCGCGCGGGGACGCGGGCACCGTCGCCGCGCACGTCACCGAGTTGCGCAAGCACGCCCCGCAGACCGTCGCCGGCTATCTGGCGATGGCCCGCGCGACCGCCGACCGCGCCCTGGCCCACGGGCTGCTGAAGCCGGAGCTCGCCGAGGACCTCCTCGGGGTGCTCGCCAACGGCACCGAGGGAGATGCCGGATGACCACCACCTTGCTGCGCACCGCCGACGAACTCCACGCACGCACGCGCACGGGCCGTCGCGCCGTCGTGATGACGATGGGCGCCCTGCACGAGGGCCACGCCACGCTCGTCCGCACGGCCCGCGAGATCGCCGGACCGGACGGCGAAGTCGTGGTCACCGTGTTCGTGAACCCGCTGCAGTTCGGCAAGGGCGAGGACCTCGACCGCTACCCGCGCACCTTGGACGCCGACCTCAAGATCGCCGAACAGGCGGGCGCGGACGTCGTGTTCGCGCCCTCCGCGGACGAGGTCTACCCCGGCGGCGAACCCCGGGTCCGCATCTCGGCGGGCCCCATGGGCGAACGCCTGGAGGGCGCGGTCCGCCCCGGCCACTTCGACGGCATGCTCACCGTCGTCGCCAAGCTGCTGCACCTCACCCGTCCCGACGCCGCCCTGTTCGGCCAGAAGGACGCCCAGCAGCTCGCCCTGATCCGCCGCATGGTGCGCGACCTGAACTTCGGCATGGAGATCGTCGGCGTGCCGACCGTGCGCGAGACCGACGGCCTGGCCCTGTCCAGCCGCAACCGCTATCTGTCCCCCCGGGAGCGGCGCACCGCGCTCGCCCTCTCCCAGGCCCTGTTCGCGGGCCGCGACCGGCACGCCGCCCAGGAGGCGCTCCGCGCGCGGGCCCGTGAGGTGCCCGCCACGCACGCGCGTGCCGAGGCGCTCAGCGCCCTGGGGGAGTCCCGCGCGGCGGCCGACGCACACGCCGTCGCCAAGGCCGCCCCCGGTCCGGGCAACCCGGCGTCCGTCCGCGCCGCCGCCCGCCTGGTCCTGGACGACGCCGCCCGCCTGGACCCGCCGCTCGTCCTGGACTACCTCGCCCTGGTCGACCCCTCCGACTTCACGGACGTCGACGAGGACTTCACCGGGGAGGCCGTCCTCGCCGTCGCCGCCCGGGTCGGGACGACCCGGCTGATCGACAACATCCCACTCGCTTTCGGAACCCTCGGAGCCGCCTCGTGACCAGCACAGGCATACGACTGCACGCGCCCGCCCCCGGGTGGTCCATCGACGCGGACGTGGTGGTCGTCGGCTCCGGAGTGGCCGGCCTGACCGCCGCCCTGCGCTGCGAGGCGGCCGGGCTGCGCACGGTCGTCGTCACCAAGGCCCGCCTCGACGACGGCTCCACCCGCTGGGCCCAGGGCGGCATCGCCGCGGCCCTCGGGGAGGGCGACACCCCCGAACAGCACCTGGACGACACCCTGGTGGCCGGCGCGGGCCTGTGCGACGAGGAGGCCGTACGGATCCTCGTCACCGAGGGCCCCGACGCCGTGCGACGACTCATCGAGACCGGTGCCCACTTCGACGAGTCCTCCGAAGGAGGACTGGAGCTGGCCCGCGAGGGCGGCCACCACCGCCGCCGTATCGCGCACGCCGGCGGCGACGCGACCGGCGCGGAGGTCTCCAGGGCACTCGTCGAGGCCGTACACGCGCGTGGGCTGCGCACGATCGAGAACGCGCTCGTGCTGGACCTTCTGACGGACGCCGAGGGCTGTACCGCGGGCGTCACCCTGCACGTCATGGGCGAGGGCCAGCACGACGGTGTGGGCGCCGTGCACGCGCCCGCCGTGGTCCTCGCGACGGGTGGCATGGGGCAGGTCTTCTCGGCGACCACCAACCCGTCCGTGTCGACCGGCGACGGGGTCGCCCTCGCCCTCCGCGCGGGCGCCGAGGTCTCCGACCTGGAGTTCGTGCAGTTCCACCCCACCGTGCTGTTCCTCGGCGCCGACGCGGAGGGCCAGCAGCCCCTGGTCTCCGAGGCGGTGCGCGGCGAGGGTGCCCACCTGGTCGACGCCGACGGCGTGCGCTTCATGCTGGGCCAGCACGAACTGGCCGAGCTGGCGCCCCGGGACATCGTCGCCAAGGGCATCATGCGGCGCATGCAGGAGCAGGACGCCGAGCACATGTTCCTGGACGCCCGGCACTTCGGCGCCGACATGTGGGAGCACCGCTTCCCGACGATCCTCGCCGCCTGCCGCAGCCACGGCATCGACCCGGTCACCGAGCCCGTGCCGGTCGCCCCGGCCGCCCACTACGCCTCCGGCGGCGTCCGCACCGACTCCCGGGGCCGTACGACCGTCCCCGGCCTGTACGCGTGCGGAGAGGTCGCCTGCACCGGCGTGCACGGCGCGAACCGGCTCGCCTCCAACTCCCTTCTCGAAGGCCTCGTCTACGCCGAGCGGATCGTCGCGGACATCACCGGGAGCCAGGCCGAGAACACCCTCCACGCGCGCGTGCCCGAGCCGGTCCCGCACCCCCAGAAGCCCGCGCACCCGCTGCTCGCCCCCGAGGCCCGCTTCGCGATCCAGCGGATCATGACCGAGGGCGCGGGCGTCCTGCGCTCCGCCGACTCCCTCGCCAGGGCCGCCGGACAGCTCCAGCGGCTGCACAGCGACGCCCGTGACGCCCTCGACGAGAACGGCAAGACCGCCGAGCCCGGCGTCGACACCTGGGAGGCCACCAACCTCCTGTGCGTGGCCCGCGTCCTGGTCACCGCCGCCGAGCGGCGCGAGGAGACCCGGGGCTGTCACTGGCGCGAGGACCACGCCGAGCGCGACGACACCGCCTGGCGCCGCCACATCGTCGTACGGCTGAATCCCGACCGCACGCTGGCCGTACACACCACGGACACCGCAGACTTCCCCCCGACCCGGCAGCACCGTCCCCAGGAGCAGTGACAGAAGTGAGCACCCACGACCTTCCCCTCGTCGACAGCGGTGGTTGCGGCGACGGCTGTGCCTGTGGCGCGGGCGACGATGCCGAGGCCGCAGAGTACGCCGTGTGCGGTCTCGACCCCGCGCTCGCCGAGCTTCTGGCCGACGCCGGACTCGACCCCCTGGAGGTCGAGGACATCGCCAATGTCGCCATCCAGGAGGACCTGGCGGGCGGCGTCGACGTCACGACCGTGGCGACCATCCCCGAAGAGGCCGTCGCCACCGCCGACTTCACCGCGCGCGAGGCCGGTGTCGTGGCGGGCCTCAGGGTCGCCGAAGCGGTGGTCTCCGTGGTCTGCACCGACGAGTTCGAGGTCGAGCGGCACGTGGAGGACGGCGATCACGTGGAGGCCGGACAGAAGCTTCTGTCGGTCACCACGCGCACGCGTGACCTGCTGACCGCCGAGCGCAGCGCGCTCAACATCCTGTGCCGCCTCTCCGGCATCGCGACCGCCACGCGCGCGTGGGCCGACGCGCTGGAGGGCACGAAGACGAAGGTCCGCGACACCCGCAAGACGACGCCCGGACTGCGCTCCCTGGAGAAGTACGCGGTCCGCTGCGGCGGTGGCGTCAACCACCGCATGTCGCTCTCGGACGCGGCCCTCGTCAAGGACAACCACGTGGTCGCCGCGGGCGGCGTGGCCCAGGCCTTCAAGGCCGTACGGGAGGCCTTCCCGGACGTGCCGATCGAGGTCGAGGTCGACACCCTGCACCAGCTCCGCGACGTCCTGGACGCCGGCGCCGACCTGATCCTGCTGGACAACTTCACGCCCGGGGAGTGCGCGGAGGCCGTCGGCATCGTGGACGGCCGCGCCGCCCTGGAGGCCTCGGGCCGGCTCACCCTGGACAACGCCAAGGTGTACGCCGACACCGGGGTGGACTACCTCGCCGTTGGAGCCCTGACCCACTCCGCGCCGATCCTGGACATCGGCCTCGACCTCCGTGAGGCGCAGTAGTCATGCTCCTCACGATCGACGTGGGCAACACGCACACCGTCCTCGGCCTGTTCGACGGCGAGGAGATCATCGAGCACTGGCGCATCTCCACGGACGCGCGCCGCACCGCCGACGAACTCGCCGTCCTCCTCCAGGGTCTGATGGGCATGCACCCGCTCCTCGGAGAGGAGCTGGGCGACGGCATCGATGGCATCGCGATCTGCGCCACCGTCCCGTCCGTCCTGCACGAACTGCGCGAGGTCACCCGCCGCTACTACGGCGACGTGCCCGCCGTCCTCGTCGAACCGGGCGTCAAGACGGGCGTCCCGATCCTCACCGACAACCCCAAGGAGGTCGGCGCGGACCGCATCATCAACGCGGTCGCCGCGGTCGAGCTCTACGGCGGCCCCGCGATCGTCGTCGACTTCGGTACGGCGACCACGTTCGACGCGGTCTCCGCGCGCGGGGAGTACATCGGCGGTGTCATCGCCCCCGGTATCGAGATCTCGGTCGAGGCACTCGGCGTCAAGGGCGCCCAACTCCGCAAGATCGAGGTCGCCCGGCCGCGCAGCGTGATCGGCAAGAACACCGTCGAGGCGATGCAGTCGGGCATCGTCTACGGCTTCGCCGGCCAGGTCGACGGCGTCGTCACCCGCATGGCCAAGGAACTGGCCGACGACCCCGAGGACGTCACCGTCATCGCGACCGGCGGCCTGGCCCCGATGGTCCTCGGCGAAGCCTCGGTCATCGACGAACACGAGCCCTGGCTGACACTGATCGGCCTGCGACTGGTCTACGAGAGGAACGTCTCGCGGATGTGACGCGGCACCGGGGCGCCGGACGAGGCTGCCTGGTGGCGGGCGGCGCCCCGCTCCCGCCGGTGTCCTCCAGGCGCCCACGAGGTACCGGCGCCGTTTGTGCCCACCGGGTGCCGTCGCGCTTGACGACGGCCGCCGGGCTCGACGGAGCCGTATGACTGGCGGGTGAGCGCCCTGTCGGCGTCGCTCAAGCGCGCGCTTACGCAGGGTGGGTGTTGCTTGCTCCCATGGGGTGTCCTCGTGTCCGACGGCGGCTGCTGGGGCGAGATGAAGCCGTCGCTCAGGGCGGGCAGCTTCCCACCGCGCTGGCCTGGCTCACGTGCGCCCGAGGGTGTCGCCGCAGTTTCCGTCCGCCGAGGGGGCCGCCGCCCCGTGGGCATCGCCCCGGCACGCGCCAACGGGCAGCGCCCGCCGCTTCCGCCCACAGGGTGTCGCCGTTGACAGCTCTGCCGCGTTGGCGAGGGCCGTGATACCGCCGGGCCCACACCCCGCCCCTGGGCGTCACTCAGACACGCCCCTGTAAGGAGCCCCGCCGCCTCCACCCCCAGCAGGACACCGTCGGGCCCGACGGAGCCTTAGTGCCGGGCCCCAGTGCGCTCGCCCTGCCCCGCGCGCGGCGGAGCCCCCGCCGCCAGCCCCCGAGCGAAATCCCCGCGCCACACCCACCCCCTATGTCGAATTTGTCTGATTAGCGCGTATCGTCGGCGCATGCCCACGCCATACGGATCCCGCGGCGGCATGGCGTTCGGTGCGGAGGAGCTGCGTGTGCTCCGTCGCGCTCTCGCCCTTGCCCTTCAGCCCAGAACCGCCTCGGCCGAGGACGTCCAGGACTGTCTTCGGCTCGCCGAATCGCTCGACGAGGCGGTACGCGAGGGGGTTCGGCTGCGTGCCTTTCTGGTAGCCGACCTCGCCCGGTACCGCGCCGCCCTGCCCGGCACCACCGCCGGTTACCTCACGCTCCTGGAGGAGGCGCTCGGCGCCGGCTACCGCCCGGACGTCGACGACCTGTCCGCGTTGAGAGCGCTGCGTGGGAACCCCTCCGCCGCCCTTCTCCTGGACCGCTGTCTCACTCTCGCCGAACAGGACGTACGCGCGCGCCTGGCCCGCCGTACGACCGCCAGGGCCGTCGCCCCGACCGTCCCCGCCTCGCGCACCCGTCTCCTGGCGCTCCCCGGAGGCCTCTCCGGAGAGGCCGCCAACGAGCCCGTGCGCAAGCCCGTTGAGCGGCCCGCGCCGGCACCCTCGCCCTCGGAGCCGAAGCCGTCCCGGCCCATCCCCACCCCCGGCGAGGTCTTCCCCCGGCGCAAACCGGCACCGCCTCCCGCGAACCCGTCGGAGCAACTCGCCGCCGGCTGAACCGACCCCGCCCCGTCCTCCCGGGGGCCCGTGGCTACTCTGGAGGGCATGGACTATGTCTCCGCGCTCGTGCCCCCGGTCGTCATGGCCGTGTTCTTCATCGGACTGATCCGGGTCATCGTGAAGACCCAGGGCGGGGCCATGAAGGCCAAGGAGGACGCGGCCGTCGACGCCGCCATCGCGCGCGCGGAGAGCGCCCGCCAGGCCTCTTCGGCCGCCGACGCCTGAACCTTCCGTTTTCCGCGGCGCCTTCCAGGGCGTACGACTCCCGCACGCGCACGCGTGCTTTCCGAGTCGTACGCCCTTTTTGTTCCTTTTCCACTATGGTTCTGAGCTGTGCCTCGCCCATTGGGAGAACTCGAAGACTCGGTCATGACGCGGGTGTGGAAGTGGAACCGCCCGGTGACCGTTCGAGAAGTCCTGGAAGACCTTCAGCGGGAACGGTCCATCGCGTACACCACGGTGATGACCGTTTTGGACAATCTCCATCAGAAGGGCTGGGTGCGTCGTGAGGCGGAAGGCCGGGCCTATCGATATGAGGCGGTCTCCACACGGGCCGCCTACTCCGCCGCCCTGATGAACGACGCCTGGTCCCAGAGCGACAACCCCGCGGCCGCTCTCGTCGCCTTCTTCGGGATGATGAGCGACGAACAGCGTGAGGCCCTCCGCAGCGCCGTACGCATCGTCCAGGGACCGGAAACACCCGAACCCGCGGATGGCGTCCAGAACCCCGGCTCCGCACCCTCGGGCGGCGGGCGATAGCGTCCGCTCATGTCAGCAGAGCACCCCGAAGTCACCGCGAAAGCCATCACCGTCCGGCGGGCCCGGACCGGCGATGTCGAGGCGGTGCGCCGACTCCTTGACGCCTACGTCCGCGGTCGCATCCTGCTCGACAAAGCGACGGTGACTCTTTACGAGGACATCCAGGAGTTCTGGGTCGCCGAGCGGGACGACAACGCCGAGGTCGTCGGCTGCGGGGCACTGCATGTCATGTGGGAAGACCTCGCGGAAGTCCGCACTCTCGCGGTGAAGCCCGGCTTGAAGGGTGCCGGTGTGGGCCATCAGTTGCTGGAGAAGTTGCTGCACACGGCTCGCTGGCTGGGCGTTCGTCGCGTTTTCTGTCTCACCTTCGAAGTGGACTTCTTCTCGAAGCACGGCTTCGTGGAGATCGGTGAGACACCTGTCGACACCGATGTCTACGCGGAGCTGTTGCGTTCCTATGACGAGGGCGTGGCGGAGTTCCTCGGTCTCGAACGAGTGAAACCGAACACCTTGGGCAACAGCCGGATGCTTCTGCATCTGTGATCGCGGCCCCCAATTCTGCCGGGTCGCCCTGCCCAGGTTCCCTATGTCCGAAACGCGCATCTTTCTGGGCGATGGAGGTCGCTCGGTCTCTCCCAGGGGTTTGTGTTTTTCCAGCAAAAGCGGTTTGCTTTCCGACGTACTGCAGTACTGCATATAACAGGGGACGGCGAAACGGCGGACGCCGCAGACCCCAGACCCGCAAGTAATCGATGAAAGGAAATCCGGTGGCACAGAAGGTTCAGGTCCTTCTTGTCGATGACCTCGACGGCGGCGAGGCGGACGAGACGGTGACGTTCGCGCTGGACGGCAAGACGTACGAGATCGATCTCACCACCGCGAATGCGGACAAGCTCCGTGGACTTCTCGACGCTTACGTGAAGGGTGGGCGCCGTACCGGTGGCCGCGCTTCGGGTGGTCGTGGAAAGGCACGCGCCGCAACCGGTGGCAGCCAGGACACCGCGCAGATTCGCGCGTGGGCCAAGGAGAACGGCCACGACGTGAACGACCGCGGCCGTGTTCCGGCGGCCATTCGCGAGGCCTACGAGAAGGCCAACGGCTGAGCGCACGAGCGCCGCAGCCGTACCCGGTGGCACTGTGTGGCCACCGTGTCCACAAGTCGTACGAGATCAGGGGCGCGCCCAACGCCCCCCACGGCCGGCATTGTCGGCAGCGAGGCCTCGACCTCGCACCCCGGCTCGGGGGGTCGCAGCCATACGGCGGCCCCCTGCAAGGGACGCGGACCGCCCGCGGGGAGCGGTTGCGCCTTTGCGATCCCCGAGCCCGGCAGCGGCGCCCCCGCGGGCCTCGCCCCGGGGAACGGCGGCGCCTCCATGTGCCCGCCCTCGCCGAGCGCCACCAGATCCAGCGCCGGCGCCAGAGCGCCCCACTCCAGCCAGTCCAGCAGCCCCGGAAGTTCCTCCGCGCTGCCCGCGGCCACCAGCAGCCGCATCCGGTCGCCCCGTACGGCCACCGGAGAGCTGGGCCCCAGCCGCCACAGCGCCGCGACACCGGCCTCGACCGGCACGTCCAGGACGTCGAAACGCAGGCCCGTGACGAGCCGTAGCGGCTCTCCGGGCACCGTGCGCCACCCCAGTTCGTTCTCGTACCAGTGCCGCTGCCGGTCGTCCGGATCCAGCGGGCGGCGGGGGAGCGGGACCGTGCCGGGAGGGGGGACTGTGCGAACCATGCCAAGAGCAACCGCCGAAGCGGGCCGGGAGTTACGCTGGGTGGTCCAACGAATGCGCTGGGTACTGGAAACGGGGGCGTTCGGGGGTGCGGCGCGGCGCAAGGTTGTTCGCCCGTAGCGGAGGGAACCGGTGCGAACGGCATGGAGTGTCAGTCCGTACGGGTAAGACAATCCCTAGTGGGAGGGGGCGACACGCAGAAAAGGGCGTCTCACGTTCGCCATCGGCGTACTCATGGTGAGGGTAACTGCCTGGCCTGCGGGAACATCGTCTCGCACCATCAGGTTGGAGCAGATGTCGGCGTTCGGGTTCAGGAGGCAGTGTTGGTTCTCGGTCCGGTGTCGGCAGTTGGAATGAGCGGTCCCCGCTTGCGGGACTAAGCTGCGGAAGGACAGGGAGGGGAGCGTCCCCTTACTGCCTGACCGCTCTGAGGAGCGATTAACGATGTTCGAGAGGTTCACCGACCGCGCGCGGCGGGTTGTCGTCCTGGCTCAGGAAGAAGCCCGGATGCTCAACCACAACTACATCGGCACCGAGCACATCCTCCTGGGCCTGATCCACGAGGGTGAGGGTGTCGCCGCAAAGGCCCTGGAGAGCCTCGGCATTTCGCTTGAGGCGGTCCGCCAGCAGGTTGAGGAGATCATCGGACAGGGCCAGCAGGCTCCGTCCGGTCACATCCCCTTCACTCCCCGAGCCAAGAAGGTCCTGGAGCTCTCGCTCCGCGAGGCCCTTCAGCTGGGCCACAACTACATCGGCACGGAGCACATCCTGCTCGGCCTGATCCGTGAGGGCGAGGGCGTCGCCGCCCAGGTCCTGGTCAAGCTGGGCGCTGATCTCAACCGTGTGCGGCAGCAGGTGATCCAGCTGCTCTCCGGTTACCAGGGCAAGGAGACCGCCACCGCCGGCGGCCCTGCGGAGGGCACCCCCTCGACGTCCCTGGTCCTCGACCAGTTCGGCCGGAACCTCACCCAGGCCGCTCGTGAGTCCAAGCTCGACCCGGTCATCGGGCGCGAGAAGGAGATCGAGCGGGTCATGCAGGTCCTGTCCCGCCGTACGAAGAACAACCCGGTCCTGATCGGTGAGCCCGGCGTCGGCAAGACCGCCGTCGTCGAGGGCCTCGCCCAGGCCATCGTCAAGGGCGAGGTGCCCGAGACCCTCAAGGACAAGCACCTCTACACCCTGGACCTCGGCGCGCTGGTCGCCGGCTCCCGCTACCGCGGTGACTTCGAGGAGCGCCTGAAGAAGGTCCTCAAGGAGATCCGCACCCGCGGCGACATCATCCTGTTCATCGACGAGCTGCACACGCTGGTCGGTGCGGGTGCCGCCGAGGGCGCCATCGACGCCGCTTCGATCCTGAAGCCGATGCTGGCCCGCGGTGAGCTCCAGACCATCGGTGCGACGACCCTGGACGAGTACCGCAAGCACCTGGAGAAGGACGCGGCCCTTGAGCGCCGCTTCCAGCCCATCCAGGTCGCGGAGCCGTCCCTGCCGCACACCATCGAGATCCTCAAGGGCCTGCGCGACCGCTACGAGGCGCACCACCGTGTCTCCATCACGGACGAGGCCCTCGTCCAGGCCGCCACGCTGGCCGACCGGTACATCTCGGACCGCTTCCTGCCGGACAAGGCGATCGACCTGATCGACGAGGCCGGCTCCCGGATGCGCATCCGCCGGATGACCGCGCCGCCGGACCTGCGCGAGTTCGACGAGAAGATCGCCGGCGTCCGCCGCGACAAGGAGTCCGCGATCGACTCGCAGGACTTCGAGAAGGCCGCCTCCCTCCGCGACAAGGAGAAGCAACTCCTGGCCGCCAAGGCCAAGCGGGAGAAGGAGTGGAAGGCCGGCGACATGGACGTCGTCGCCGAGGTCGACGGCGAGCTGATCGCCGAGGTCCTCGCGACCGCCACCGGCATTCCGGTCTTCAAGCTCACCGAAGAGGAGTCCTCCCGGCTCCTCCGCATGGAGGACGAGCTCCACAAGCGGGTCATCGGCCAGAAGGACGCCGTCAAGGCGCTCTCGAAGGCGATCCGTCGTACGCGTGCGGGCCTCAAGGACCCGAAGCGTCCCGGTGGTTCGTTCATCTTCGCCGGCCCGTCCGGTGTCGGTAAGACCGAGCTGTCCAAGGCGCTCGCCGAGTTCCTCTTCGGTGACGAGGACGCGCTGATCTCCCTCGATATGTCGGAGTTCAGCGAGAAGCACACAGTGTCGCGGCTCTTCGGTTCGCCCCCCGGATACGTGGGCTACGAAGAGGGCGGCCAGCTCACGGAGAAGGTCCGTCGCAAGCCGTTCTCGGTCGTCCTCTTCGACGAGGTCGAGAAGGCCCACCCGGACATCTTCAACAGCCTTCTCCAGATCCTGGAGGACGGTCGTCTGACCGACTCCCAGGGCCGGGTCGTGGACTTCAAGAACACGGTCATCATCATGACGACCAACCTTGGAACCCGTGACATCTCGAAGGGCTTCAACCTGGGCTTCGCGGCCACGGGTGACACGAAGTCCAACTACGAGCGCATGAAGAACAAGGTCTCGGACGAGCTCAAGCAGCACTTCCGCCCCGAGTTCCTCAACCGTGTCGACGACGTCGTCGTCTTCCCGCAGCTCACGCAGGAGGACATCCTCAAGATCGTCGACCTGATGGTCGGCAAGGTGGACGAGCGCCTCAAGGACCGGGACATGGGCATCGAGCTCTCCTCGGCCGCGAAGGAGCTCCTCTCCAAGAAGGGGTACGACCCGGTGCTGGGCGCGCGTCCGCTGCGGCGCACGATCCAGCGCGAGATCGAGGACACGCTCTCGGAGAAGATCCTCTTCGGCGAGCTGCGTCCCGGTCACATCGTGGTCGTGGACGTCGAGGGCGAGGGTGACGCGAAGACCTTCACCTTCCGGGGTGAGGAGAAGTCGGCGCTTCCCGATGTGCCGCCGATCGAGGATGCCGCCGCCGGTGGCGCGGGTCCGAATTTGAGCAAGGAGGCGTAAGGCTCAGCGGTTTGGGTTTTACGGCTGGGAAAGGGGTCGGTGCCTTTTGGGCACCGGCCCCTTTGCCGTTGTCAGGACTCATGCACGGTGATCTCGACGTCCGGGAAGAGCCCTGTATAGCGGTCCACCGGAATCGGTTGGCCGTTGTCATCCGCGAGGGTCAGCGAACGCAGCCCGGGCAGTCGTGGCACCAGGGCTGAAAGGTCCTCGGCGGTGCGCATCGAGTTCACCGACAGCGCTTCGATGCCGGGTAGCTCAGGCATGGTGTGGATCGAGTGGGGGAAGTTCCGGATGATCCCCGCGTTCAGGTGAAGGTGGGTCAGTTCCGGCAGTGCAGCGACCTCCTGCCAGTCGGCGTTCGTCAGCTCGGTGGCGAGTGGACCGAGGCTGAGTGAGCGCAGTCCGGACCAGTGTCGTAGCCCGCGCAGGCCTGTGTTGTCGGTGCTGTTTCGGCCGAGGAATAGGGTTTCCAGCGGCGAGAGGACCGGCAGCACGTCGGTGAGTTCGGTGCCCGGCAGCTCCTGGGTGAGGGTGAGGCGGCGGATCGACGGCAGCACACGCAGTCCGGTCACGTCGCCGACGCCGTTGCAGCTGAGGTGGGTGAGGGACAGTGATGAGAGCTGGTTCAGCCCTTCCGCCGGGCAGTACGACAGCCACAGCTCACGGAGCGAGTCGAACCCGAGCAGGGCGCCGACATCGGTGAGAAGTGGGTTGTCCCTGAGCTCCAGCTTCGTCACGGTCCCCGGCGTTGGCACAGCGGCCAGAATCTCCTCGGCCTGGTGCGGGCCGAGGAAGGACAGGCAGTACCAGGGCCGCATCCGGGCGATGGCCGAACGATGCTCGGCCGACTTGCACGTGAGGAAGAGCTCCGTCCTTTCCAGATGGTCCAGAACCTCGGCCGCGTACTCCGCGGTGTCGAACCGGTCCCAGGTACCCGCCAGTTGACGTCGTACGTCGATATGCGGGTGTCCTCGGAAGCGCCGTAGCACCGTGAGTGAGCCCTCTGGTTCCTCCGCACCCAGGCGCGAGGCAGTGACCGTGACGTTCTTGGCCTCCTCGTCCGTGAGTCCCTCCGGGCCGGGCAACAGCTCCAGCACCAGCGGCCCCGCCTCCACCAGGGTCTTCGCCTCTTCCGCCGTACGGGGCGGGATCAGCGCGGCAGCCTGCGACTCGACTGCCGCCCGAGTTCCTGGATCCAGGGTCGTGGCATGTTCCAGGCAGGCCAGCGCCAGCAGGGTCAGCCTGGGGGTGTTTCGGGACAGCAACCGCCTCAGCAGACGGGCCCGTTCCCGGGGCCGTGCATGTGCCACTGCCAGCCGGATCATGTCCTCCCACTGAGTGTCGTCCGCATGACTGGTGAGGACGTCGAGATGCCCCTCTTCCACCGCGTACCGGGCCCCCAGATAGTCCTGGAAAGTCCGGTGTACGAAGTCCATGACGCCCTCGGCGGGTTGGCGCAGCAGGCCGCTCCGCAGCAGCAGGCGTCGCAGCACCGTCTCTGCGTCGCCCTGCCCCGCAGCCGAGGCCACCGTCGGCAGACAGCGGTCCACGATGTCCTCCGCCGAGCCGAGTCCCATCTCCGTGCGACCGCTCAACACCAGCGCGTACGCGAGCCGTTGTAGTAACTCCCGCTGCGCCTCCTCGCCCAGTTCTACCTCCCCCGGCGACCTCATCCCCCGCTCCAGGTCCCGCCGAGCCAGCAGCATCGTCAGAGCCGCGTCGTACAACTCCTTGCGACCCGTGGGGAGATAGCCCCTCCGTTCCCTGTGCAGGGCGCAAATCAGCCCGCACATGAGGGGGTTGGTGGCTAGCCGCGCCAAGTCCCGTTTCGTGCGCAGGGAGTCCAGGAGTGGGCCCTCGTACTCCGGGGCCTGTGCCGCCGTGTGCCAGCGCTCGACGAAGGTCTTCACCTCCGGGCGGCGCATCGGAGCGAGAGTCAGTTCGCGGAAGCCCTCCCCTGCCAGCCAGTCGGGGCGGACTGCCGTGGGCCGGGAGGTGAGGAGCCAGCGGTTGCCCGGGAAGGCTCGGATCAGGGACAGGAGCCAGTCGCGGGTGCGGTGGCGGTCGGCCGAGGGGATTTCGTCCAGGCCGTCGACCAGGACCAGGGCTCGGCCGGCGGTCAGGACGCGTTCCGTCCAGCCCTCGGGTGGGGTGTGGGGGCAGTCGGTGGAGGACAGGAAGGCTGCGGGGGACGGGAGTTGGCCGGCTCGGATGAGGGTGCGCAGGGGGAGGACGTACGGGATGCGGTCGCCGTCCCGTGCCGCCGTCACCGCCAGCCACTGCACCAGCGTCGTCTTGCCGGAACCCGCGTCGCCGCGCAGCAGGACCCGGTCGTGGGTCGACAGGGCTTCCTCGGCGGGGAGTTGGACGGTGAAGGAGGCGCCGGGGTGTTCGTCGGGGAGGTGGCGTTCCTCTGTCGCCGTTGCCTCCAGGCTCAGGTACGCGACCTCCAGGGGCCAGCGGTCCGGGGAGTCGTGGAGGTCGATGCCGTAGATGGTGATGTGGTTGTGGCGCTCGGCGACGTACGGGAGGTAGCGGCGTTCGAAGGTGCGGTCCTGGGAGCCGGGACGGGGGCTGCGCGCCATCAACTCGTCGATGCGGGCGATCAGTTCGGCCTGGGTGCGGGTCTGTTCCACCAGGGTGCGGGCTACGAAGGTGGAGCGGCGGGTGAAGAACTCCAGGATCTGGAGGCAGGCCCACTCGGTGGCGTTGCCGAGGAAGTAGCGGGCGTCGGTGGAGAGTCCGGCGGGGGCGGGGGTGCCGTACTCCAACTTCCGTGCCAGTTCCCGGTGTCCGAGTCGTACGGCCTGGACGTCGTCCATGTCCAGGTCGCCGAGGGCGAGCAGGCGGCGGGCCAACGCGTCGGCCACGGCGGTCTGTTCGTCGGGTGGGAAGGGGGCCTCGCCGGGGGAGTCCACCGCCCGCGCGACCAGGTGGGCGGCGAGCTTGTGGACGTCCTTCTCCGTCAGGGTGCGTTTCTCGCCCTTGAAGGAGACGAGGGAGGAGAGGCGGACCGGTCTGTCGACCAGGCCCGCACCGGGGGCGGCGGGCACGAACAGCTTCTTCAGCAGCGGTGTGATCAGGCCTGACGCCAACTTGCCACCGAGTACCGCGGGCTCCATCCGCCGCCCCACCCCCGTCGTCGCGCGAACGGACGGAGCCTAACGTCTTACGACAACTGGCCGTCGTAGTCCGGCAGTTTGAAGGTCTGCTCGGCGTGGCCGCCCGACAGGTCGGTGGCGCTGTTGCCGATGTTCGCGATGATCGTGTAGCCCTTGTTCTCGATCGCGGTGCGCTGGGCCGTCTTGTAGTCGGCGACGTCCTTGAAGAGGTCGAAGAGGCCGCGTGCGTAGAGGCCGTCGACGTCGTAGCCGTCGTGTTCGAGGTTGTACTCGGTCGGCAGGTAGATGATGCCGGGGCGGGCGGTGACGAAGAACAGTGAGACGCCGTGCTCCTGGGCGTACTCGGCGACCGCGAGGACCGGCTTGTTGGCGGGCTGCGGCCAGCTGAAGCCGAAGTCGGTCTCCAGGGTGGTGTTGTCGATGTCGAAGACGATCGCCTGCTTCTCGCCCGGTTTCGTGGCCGCGATGCGCTGCTTCAGATAGGGCAGGGCCTGGTTCATCACCGTCTGGCAGTCGGCCTGCCAGGTGGCGTAGTCGACGGTCTCGGCGGCCGTGGTGCCGGTCGTCGTCGCGGCTTCTGCGGGGACGGTCAGCGTCGCGAGGGCGGCCGCGGTCACGGTGACTGTGGCAGTACGGCGGGCCCAGGGGCGTCGTCTCGTCATGGGGGTGGGGGTTCCTCTCACGTCGGTGCGCTGCCGGTCGGTGCAGAAGGCATGGTCGCGGGCGAGGGTGGCGTGAGGGGAACCGTAAGGTTACTGAACGGTAGGTGTATAGAGGTCTGCGCCACATTTCCGCGCCCGGCGATCATCCCCGCCGGTGACAAGCCGCACAGGCGATTCGGCCCCTACTAGGGGAGGTAGTCGTACGCCTCGATCGGGGCAAAAAGGACTTTTTTCTTCGGATTCATGGAACCGAATGACCGATTTCGCCCTCCAGGGGGCTGAATCGGGATGGATGGGTGCTCTGTCAAGAAGTCTGAAGTTTTGTGGTGAAGTACTAGGTTCCGTCGTAGAAGAGGGGTTTGGGGGTCCGCGAGGTCCGGGGTTACCAATGAACGTGCCGTCCGGCGGCCGTATGCGTGCCGGGTGGTTTTTCTGTCCCCGTCCCCCGTGAGGTTTCGATGTTCCAGCGCGCCACGTCCCGTTCTTCCCGTACGTCTTCGCTCCGTACCCGTGTGGCCGTCATGGCCGTCGGACTGGGGGCCACCGCCGTGCTGGGGACCGGGGTCGCCAGCGCCGCCTCCTCGACCGTCGCGCCGAAGGCCGTCAGTGCGAAGGTCGCCGCCTCCTGGGTCGACCCGGTGAAGAAGTACACGCTGTCCGCGAGCTTCGCCCAGGCCGGCAGCATGTGGCAGTCCACCCACAGCGGGCAGGACTTCGCCGTGGCCAGCGGTACCAACGTGGTCGCCGCGCACGGCGGGACCGTCGTCAAGGCCGGCGGCAACGGCGCGGGTGACGGTGCCGCGTACGGCAACGCCATCGTCATCAAGCACGGCAACGGCACGTACTCCCAGTACGCCCACCTCTCGCGCATCGACGTGCGGGTCGGCCAGGTCGTCAGCACCGGTCAGCACATCGCGCGGTCCGGCAGCACCGGCAACTCCAGCGGTCCCCACCTGCACTTCGAGATCCGTACGACCGCCAACTACGGCTCGGCCATAGACCCGGTCGCGTTCCTGCGCGGCAAGGGTGTGTCCGTCTAGGACCCGTCCTGAGCGGGCGCCGTGCCCGCGTGGGCCTGCGTGATCATGTCGGTGGCGACCTCCAGGACGGCCTTGCGCTTGTCCTCGGGGTCGCCTTCGAGGTCCTGCACGGCGAACATGCCGGCGTGCAGCGTGAAGATCGCGCTGAGCGAACGCACCTGGTCGACCAGGCTCGACTCCGGGTCGATGACGATCTCCCGCAGACCGCTCATGCGCTCCTTGAAGCGCTCGCCGATGCGCAGGTCCCGTACCGTCGCCTGGTTCTCCTGCATGAAGCGGAACAGCGGGGTCGCGCCGTCGAGCGCGACGGCGTAGCGCCGTACGATCTCCTGCTTGGTCTCCAGGGTGTGGGGCTGGCCGCGGCCCCACTCGATCAGGTCTTCGATCGGCTTCGTCAGATCCTCGAAGATGCCGACGAGGATCTCTTCCTTGGTCTTGAAGTGGTAGTAGAGCGCCGCCTTCGTGACGTCCAGGTGCTCGGCGATCTCGCGCAGCGAGGTCTTCTCGTAGCCCTGCTCGGCGAAGAGTTCGAGCGCGACGTCCTGGATGCGCTGGCGGGTGTCTCCGCGACGCTGCCGCTTGGTGCCGTCCATGGTGCCGCCCATTCGTTTCATGCTCCAGCAAACTTACTTGACGCCCGGCTAGTTACGGGTCTACTTTCCCTGAGTGTAGTCAACTAGCCGGGCGGCAAGTAAGTAGCCGGACGGTAGCGGTATCAAGGGGAGTGGGAAAGATGGCGGACACACAGACGGTCGAGGCCGGGCCAGGGGCGCCCGGGTCAGAGGTGGACGGCAAACAGCCGAAGAGCGTGCGGGTCGTCCTGCTCGCGCTGATGATCACGATGATGCTCGCGATGCTCGACAACATGATCGTGGGTACGGCCATGCCGACGATCGTCGGTGAGCTGGGCGGGCTGGAGCACCTGTCGTGGGTCGTGACCGCGTACACGCTCGCCACGGCCAGCTCGACGCCCCTGTGGGGCAAGCTCGGTGACATGTACGGGCGCAAGGGCGCCTTCATGACGTCGATCGTGATCTTCCTGGCCGGTTCCGCGCTGAGCGGTATGGCGCAGGACATGGGGCAGTTGATCGGTTTCCGGGCCATTCAGGGGCTCGGCGCCGGTGGTCTGATGGTCGGCGTCATGGCGATCATCGGCGACCTCATCCCGCCGCGTGAGCGGGGCAAGTACCAGGGCATGATGGCCGGCGTCATGGCGCTCGCGATGATCGGCGGCCCGCTGGTCGGCGGCACCATCACCGACAACTGGGGCTGGCGCTGGTCCTTCTACATCAACCTGCCGCTCGGTGTCGTCGCGCTGGCCGCGATCAGTGCGGTGCTGCACCTGCCGAAGAAGCGGTCGGAGGCGCGGATCGACTACCTGGGTGCCGGGTTGCTGACCGTCGGCATCACCTCGATCGTGCTCGTCACCACGTGGGGCGGTTCGCAGTACGACTGGACGTCCGCGCGGATCATGGAACTCATCGGGCTCGGTGTGGCCGCGCTCGTCGGGTTCGTGTTCTGGCAGACCAAGGCGGCCGAGCCGGTCGTACCGCTGCACATCTTCCGCAGCCGGAACTTCACGCTGATGGCGATCATCGGGTTCATCACCGGGTTCGTGATGTTCGGTGCGACGCTGTTCCTGCCGCTGTACCAGCAGTCCGTGCAGGGCGCGTCCGCCACGAACTCCGGGCTGCTGCTTCTGCCGATGCTCGGCGCGATGCTCGTGACCTCGATGGTCGCGGGGCGGGTGACCACCAACACCGGTAAGTACAAGGTGTTTCCGGTGGTCGGCAGTGTGCTGATGGTGGTCGGGCTGTATCTGCTGTCGACCATGGACACCGACACGACCCGGTTCATGTCCGGTGTGTTCATGGCCGTCGTCGGGCTCGGCATGGGCTGCCTGATGCAGATCACCATGCTGGTCGCGCAGAACAGTGTGCAGATGAAGGACATGGGTGTCGCGTCCTCCACCAGCACCCTGTCCCGGACGCTCGGGTCGTCGTTCGGTGTCGCCATCATGGGGGCGCTGTTCAACAACCGGGTGCAGGACGTCATGACCGAGCGGGCGGGTGCGCTGGGGTCCAAGGTGACCGAGCAGTCCGCGACGCTCAACGCGGCGAGTCTGGCGAAGCTGCCGGCGGTGGCTCGGGAGGCGTATCAGCACGCGGTGTCCTCGGGGGTCCACTCCGCGTTCCTGCTGGGGGCGATCGTCGCTGTCGTCGCGCTGGTGGCCGCGGTGTTCGTGAAGGAGGTTCCGCTGAAGGGCGCGGGGCCGAAGTCTGACGGTGCGCGCGACGAGGATGCGGGAGCGGTGGCGCCGGCGTCGATCGTCGAGGCTGTGTGATGCGCCGCCAGTGAGCTGGAGGTCCCCCGGTTGGTGTCCGCCCTGGGGGGCCTTCTTTTTGTGTGGGGGTGGGGGTGCCGCTGCGGGTGCGGGTGTGGGTGCCGGTGTGGGGCGGGCGTTGGGTTGTGCGTTCGGCTGCCGGGCCGTTGCCGGGGGCTCTGCCCCCGGGCCCCCGTTCGGCCCTGAAGGGGCCTCGTCCTCAAACGCCGGACGGGCTGATTTTGTCGGCCTGTGCTGGAGGGGCTGTGTTGGAGGGGTGCTGGGCGGGCTGATTTTGCGGGGCCGTGTTGGGTGGTGCCGGAGCGGTTGGGTTTTGCGGCCGGTGTCGGGGAGTGCCGGAGCGGTTGGGTTTTGCGGGCCGGTACCGGCGAGTGCCGGGCGGCCGGTGTGGCCGGTCGGTGTCGACAGACCCTGGGTCGGGCTGGGTTGGGCTGGCCTGGGTTGGGTGGATCGGCGTCGCTGAGCTTCGGGTCGGTCGGGTCGGTCGGACTCCTGTCACCGCACCCCGGGTCGGGTCGGGCTGGGTTGGGTGGATCGGCGTCGCTGAGCTTCGGGTCGGTCGGGCCGGTCGGACTCCAGTCACCGCACCCCGGGTCGGGTCTGGTCGGGCTGGGTTGGGTTGGGTGGATCGGCGTCGCTGAGCCTCGGGTTGGTCGGGTCAGTCGGACGTGTCACCACACCCCGGGTGGGTCGGACTCCCGTCACCACGCCTCGGAGCGACCGGGGCAGTCGGATCTGGCACCACCGCCGGAGCGGCCGGGTTGGTCGGATCGGTCACCCCTCAGAGCGGTCGGGTCAGTCGGACCCTGTGGCAACACCCCGGAACGGTCGGGTCAGTCGGACGTGTCACCACACCCCGGGTTGGTCGGACCCCCGTCACCACGCCTCGGAGCGCCAGGTCTCTCGGTCTGTAGGACGTGTCACCACACCCCGGAGCGCCAGGTCTATCGGTCTGTCGGACCCGTCGCAACGCCCCGGAGCGGTGAAGTCTCTCGGACCTGTAACCACCCCCCCCAGAGCCGTCGGATTCATCGGCCCGGTGTCGATGTCAGTGCCGCGTGCCACCATCGGGGGCATGGACAAAATGCGGCAGTTGCGTCTTGCCAAGGACGCCATGGATCGTGACTGGGCCGAGTCGGAGCTCGACCTGGGAGCGGTGGCTGCGCATGCCGGGTATTCGCGGTACCACTTCATCCGGGCCTTCAAGGAGGCGTACGGGGAGACGCCCGGGCAGTATCTGACGCATCGGCGGATCGAGCGGGCCGAGGAGATGCTTCGTAGCGCCGATCTGTCGGTGACGGAGATCTGCAATCTGGTCGGGTTCAGCAGCCTCGGTACGTTCTCGGCGCGGTTCAAGGCGCGGACCGGGCTGACGCCGAGTGAGTACCGGGCCAAGCATGTGGGGCGTGGGGCCGCGCTCATCCCAGGGTGTTACGCGATGCTCTGGGCCGGCGGTTTCCCCAGCGCAACTTTGAAGAAGCGTCGTGATGTCCGTCCTGCCTACGGTGATGAGCAGGAAGCCGGTTCGACATCAACCTCGTTCGACAGGAGTGCGGAGTCATGATCCAAGGCTTGGGCATCGCCACCGTGTGGACCTTCGACCAGCAGCGCACGAAGGCCTTCTTCACCGAGAAACTCGACTTCGAGATCCGCGACGACATCTCGATGGGCGACATGCGGTGGGTCACCGTGGGCGCCAAGAACCAGCCCGAGGTCGCGCTCACGCTGATGAGCCTGGACGGGCCGGGCCTCGACCCCGAGTCCGCCGAGGCGCTGAAGAAGCTGATCAGCAAGGGGGTGCTGGGTGCCGGGGCGTTCACCACCGATGACTGCCGCGGTGATCACGCGACCTTCAAGGCGCGCGGGGTCGAGTTCCTCCAGGAGCCGACCGAGCGGCCGTACGGCATCGAGGCGATCTTCCGCGACGACAGCGGCAACTGGTACTCGCTGACCGAGCGCAGCGCGGAACTGGACTTCTCGAAGGACTTCGGATGACCCGGGAGCAGCCGGTGGCCGAGGTCGAGCCGGACCACACGGCGGTGCGGGTCGCGCTGTGGCGGGCCCTGCACGTCCAGGCCGATCCGCCGCCGCATGTCATCGAGGACGAGGTCGGACTGCGGCTCGCGGACCCCGGGGACGACTGGCGGGAGCGTCCCGACATGGACGTCGAGGCCACGCGCCGGGTCCGTGCGTCGATCGTGGCGCGGGCGCGCTTCGTCGAGGACGTGGTGGAGGAGCAGGCCGGGAGGGGTGTGGGGCAGTACGTCATCCTCGGCGCCGGTCTCGACACCTTCGCCCAGCGGCGGCCCGAACTCGGCGCGAAACTCCGGGTGTTCGAGGTCGAGCAGCCCGGCACGCAGGCCTGGAAGCGGCGGCGGCTGACGGAACTGGGGTACGACATCCCGGACTGGCTGCGCTTCGTACCGGTCGACTTCGAGGGCGACTGGTGGGGGCAGCTGGCCGCCGCCGGTCTCGACACCGGGCGCCCCGCCGTGGTGGCCGCGACCGGCGTGACCATGTACCTCACCCTGGACGCGATCACCACCATGTTCCGCCGGGTCGCGAGCCTCGCCCCGGGCTCCACCCTGGTCACCACGTTCCTACGACCCGTGGACGACGTGGAGCCGGAACAGCGCGCGCAGTTGGAGGTCGCGATGCGGGGGGCCCGGGCCGCGGGCACCCCGTTCCTGAGCTTCTTCACCCCGGAACAGATGCTGGCGCTGGGGCGCGAGTGCGGGTTCCGGGACGTGCGGCATGTGCCCGCCGTCGAGCTTGCGGAGCGGTATTTCGGGGGCCGGGTGGAGGGGGCCGCGCCGTCTCGGGGGGAGGAGGTGATGGTGGGGAGTACGTGAGGGGGCTGGTGTCAGAGGTCCCGAGCAGCCCCCTGAAAGTCCTACGGCAACATCGGATAGCTTCCCGTACTGGTAGGCGCGTGCTCCGGCAGCCACAACACCGCCACCGCCCCCTCCGCCGGGATGTGGTCCGGTGCACCCGCGGGGCGGACGTTGCGGAAGGTCAGGCGGGCGCCGAGGACGCGGGCCTGGCCGGCGGCGATGGTCAGGCCCAGGCCGTGGCCGTGGCCCGCGCGGTCCTTGCTGCCGGTGCGGAAGCGGCTCGGGCCCTCCGCGAGGAGTTCCTCGGGAAAGCCGGGGCCGTGGTCGCGGACGCGGATGACCCGGCCCTCCACCGAGACCTCGATCGGCGGTTTGCCGTGGCGGGCCGCGTTGGCGAGCAGGTTGAACAGGACGCGTTCCAGGCGGCGCGGGTCCGTCGTCACCTCCGACTCGTGCACGACGTGCACCACCGCGTCCGGGTCCTTCGCGAGCACCCGGCGGCTCACGAAGTCGCCCAGCATGAGGTCCTGCAACTCGGCCCGCTCGGACGCCCCGTCGAGCCGGGCGACCTCCAGCACGTCCTCGACCAGCGTGCGCATCGCCTTCGCCCGGTCCAGGACCAGTTCCGTCGGGCGGCCCGGGGGGAGCAGCTCGGCCGCGGTCAGCAGGCCCGTCACCGGGGTGCGCAGTTCGTGTGCGATGTCCGCGGTGACCCGGCGTTCGGCCTCAAGTCGTTGTTGCAGCGCGTCCGTCATCGCGTCCACCGCGCGCGCGAGGTCGTCGGTCTCGTCCCGTACGACACCGCCGATCGCGTCCCGCACCCGTACGTCCGTCTCGCCCTTGGCGACCTGGTTCGCCGCGGCCGCCGCCTTGCGCAGCCGGCGCGAGAGCTGGCCGCCGATCAGGACACCGAGCGCGCTGCCGCCGAGCACGGCCGCGATCGAGCCGATCACCAGGGCCTGGTCGAGATCCTTGAGGATGTCCGTGCTGCGGTCGGTGAACCCGGTGTGCAGGGACATGACGTGACCGTCCTTGAGCGGTACGGCCGCCCAGATGTCCGGCACCCCGTGCGGCCGGTCGGTGACGTACGTCGCCCGGCGGCCCTCCCCGACCTTCTCGCGCAGCGCCGGCGGCAGACGCGGGTCGTCGATCTTGATGCTGGGGAAGTTCGGCCGCCCGGACAGTTCGTAGTTGCGCTGCGCGATCTGGACGCGCTCGTCCGCGAGGTCGCGCGCGTTGTCCAGCATCGAGACCCGGGCAGCGTTGTGCACGACCAGGCTGAGCGCGATCGCGACCAGCGTGCCGACCAGCGCGATGGCCGCGCTGAGCTTCCATCTCAGTCCGGTACGGATGCCCGCTCTGTCCATGAACGACGGGACCCTGCGCCGTGAATTCCCCCGCATACCCCTGCTCAGGCCTTCAACTTGTAGCCGAAGCCGCGGACCGTCTCGATCCGGTCCTGGCCGATCTTCGTCCGCAGCCGCTGCACATGGACGTCCACGACCCGGGTGTCACCGCCCCAGCCGTAGTCCCACACCCGCTCCAGCAGCTTGTCGCGGGACAGCACCGTGCCCGGCGCCGACGAGAACTCCAGCAGCAGCCGCATCTCGGTCGGCGTCAGCGCCACCGGCTGCCCGGCCCGGCGCACCTCCATGCCCTCGGTGTCGATCTCCAGATCGCCGAAGGTCAGCACCCCGCCGCCTTCCGGGGCCGCCTCCGCGTCCGTCGTACGGTCGCTGCCGCTCGCGTGTCCGAAACGGCGGAGCACCGCGCGGATGCGGGCTACCAGGACGGCGCCGTCGAAGGGTTTGGTGACGTAGTCGTCGGCCCCGGCTTCCAGGCCCAACACCACGTCGATCGAGTCCGCGCGCGCCGACAGCATGATCACCGGGACCGTCGAATCGTCCCGGATACGGCGGCACAGGCTCACCCCGTCCAGGCCCGGGACCATCACGTCCAGCAGCGCGATGTCGGGGCGGTCGGCCCGGAACGCCTCCAGGCCCGACAGCCCGTCGGGCATGGCGGTGACCACGAAGCCGTCCCGCTCCAGGGCGAGTTGGGTGGCCTCGCGGATGACGTCGTCGTCCTCGACGAACAGGACGTGGGTCTGGTCTGCCATCCCGGTGCTCTCAGTCCTCGTGTGGGTCGTTCTCAAGCATGGGACGCCTGGGACGGCGTCCGCGTTCACTGAAGCATCGGATCGGGGCGGCCGATCGGTTCTGTCCCGACCGGTTCGGTTCCGTTCAGTTCTTGCTCGGAGCGGGCGAGGCGTCGCCCCCGACCGCGTTGCTGTACTCGTTGTGGGTGCTGTACTCCTGGGCGAAACGGCCCGACGTCCAGCGGTACGTGATCACGTTCTCCCCGGAGGGACTCGACACCGGGTCGCCCTTCTCGTACACCTGCTTGGTGACGACCAGATCGCCGCGGTCTATCTCCGCGTAGACCGGGGGTTCCTCGGCCTTGAACACATTCTCGTACGTCCCGCCCGTGTCGCGATACACATACGAGCCGATCCCCACCGCATCGCCGCAGGTCATCACGTTGACGACGACATCGTTCGCGGTGCCGCCGGTCAGCACGCCGTACGACACGTCGACCGCGTACTCGTCGGCGACGCACGGCTTCAGCTCGTGCTTGACCGCCGCCGAGACCTTCGGGTCGTCCATGACGAGCTTGACCGCGTTCACGTGGTCGTCGGCGGTCGCGGAGGGGGTGGGAGCGGACGCCTCCGCGACACCCGCCACCGAGTCGGAGTGCGCCGGGCCCTCGTCACGGGCGCCGGTGCCGCCCGTGGCGCAGCCGGACACCAACAGGGCGAGGGCGGCGAGCACGGCCATCGCCGTGAACGCCGCCTCCAAGCTCCCGCGCACCCGCCCGGGCCCGGCGGTCGCCCTCGGGCCCGACCCCGGGGGGTCGTGGCTCGGGCCGGGCCCAGGGGTGTCGCCGCTCAGGCCGCGCAACGCTCCCGCTCCTCACGCTCCAGCGCGCGTGCGTCCAGGTCGCGGGCCTCCAGCTCCTCCCGGAGCCGGGCGAGCGCCCGGTGCAGCGTGCTCTTGACCGTACCGGCCGACATGCCCAGGGCGGCGGCCGTCTCTTCGGTGGACATCTGCTCCCAGTGTCGCAGGACGACCACACTGCGCTGCTTCGGAGCGAGAACTTTCATGATGTCCATAAGAAGCGCCCGGTCCGCGTGCTGCTCGGTCGCGTCGTCGACGCTCGCGTCCGGCAGCTGCTCGGTGGGGACCTCTTCCAGCTTGCGGGCCCGCCACCACTCGGTCCGGGTGTTGATCATGACGCGGCGCAGGTACGCGTCCGCGAGGCGCTTGTCCTCGATGGTCTCCCAGCGGCCGTACGTCCGTACCAGCGCCGTCTGGAGCAGGTCCTGGGCGTCGACCGGGTCCGGCACCAGCCGGCGGGCGCTGCGCAGCAGCGCGTCCTGTCGGGTGCGGACGTACTCCTCGAATTCGAGCACCTCGCCCTGCGCCATGATCAACCGCCTCCATCCCCGTTTCCGACCCGCCTGCTGCCGGTTGTCCTCTGCTGCTGTCCCGCCGGTCTGCGGTACACAAATGAAGTTACGGAGGGGTTGTCACGGCACTGTGCGGAGCAGCCTGCGGAGAGCGCTCGGCTGTCCGTCGGTTGTGTAACGGAAGTAGGTCCGGGGTAAGGGGGGTGGGTTGTTGGTGTAGTTATGGGGTGTTTTGCCTGGCGGGGTGGGTGTGCGGGAGTGTTGCAAGAGCTTGGTGTGGGCTGTGGGGCGGGTCGGGGCGGGGGCTCAGTCTGTGAAGTGACCGTGCGTCAGGTCGTGACGGGCTGTGTCCGGTTGTTTCAGGCTCGGGTCGCGGGGAGTTGGTACAGGCCGTCCGGGAGGGGTTCGACGAGGCCGTCGGACACCAGGCCGTCCAGGGCCCTCGCTCGCTGCACCGGCTCGTGCCACACGCGGTCGAGCGCGGACTGGGGGACGGGGGTGTGCGCTTCGCGCAGTACGGCCAGGAGCTTGCCGCGGACCTGGCGGTCCGTGCCCGCGTACGTCTGGCCCTTGCGGGCCGGGCCCTCGTGTTCCGGCTTGCCGGCGAGGTTCCAGGCGCACTGGGCGGAGATGGGGCAGCGGTGGCACGTCTCGTTCTTCGCGGTGCAGACGAGTGCGCCGAGTTCCATGGACGCGGCGGCCCAGCGGGCCGCGGTGTCGTCGTCCTGGGGGAGCAGCGCGCGGGCCAGCTTGCGTTCGGCTGCGGTCGTGGCGTTCGGGGGGTACTGGGTGCCGGTGACCGCGCGCGCGAAGACCCGGCGGACGTTCGTGTCCAGGACTGCGTGGCGCTGGCCGTAGGCGAAGGACGCGACCGCGGCCGCCGTGTACTCGCCGATGCCGGGGAGCGCGAGGAGCTGGGCGTGATCGGTGGGGACGTCGCCGCCGTGGCGTTCCGTTATGGCGGTGGCGGCGCCGTGCAGGCGCAGCGCGCGGCGGGGGTAGCCGAGGCGGCCCCAGGCGCGGACGGCTTCGCCGGGGGCGTCCTGGGCGAGGTCGGCGGGGCGGGGCCAGCGGGCGAGCCACTGTTCGTAGACCGGGAGGACGCGGTTGACCGGGGTCTGCTGGAGCATGAACTCGCTGACCATCACGCCCCAGGGGCCGGCGTCGGGGTGGCGCCAGGGGAGGTCGCGGGCGTTGTCCTCGAACCAGTCGATGACGGGGGTGTGGAGGTGGACACCTCCGTTCTCTCCTCCGTCCGGTGTGGTGGCGGATGTGGCGTGCGGGGGTTTCGTGGGCGCAGTCATGGCGTTCCGATCCTGCCACGGCCGGTGGGGGGTCGGGGCTGCGCCGTACCGCCACGACCCGCTCCCGGTTCGTAGCGGCTGCGGGCTCGTAATCCATCCCGGGCCATTCCAGGCGGGGTTGCCGGAATGATGATCCGGAAAAGTTGGGGCGGGGGCGGCGGGTGGGGCGAGGTAACTCGCCGATCTCTCGTACAGTTTGCGCCGTGGGATCACTGCGCAATCCGGTCGGGCCGCTTCCCTCCTCCATCTATTGGCGACGGAGGGTCCTCATGGTGTCCGTGGTCGCCTTGTTGGCGCTGCTGATCACCTGGATCGTCAACTCCGGTGGCGGGGGCGGCAAGAACGGTGCCGATGGGGCGAAGAACGGAAAGACTCCCGCTCCTACGATCACTGCCGGGCCGTCGGGATCCGGTCCCGCCATCAGTCAACACCCGGGTGGCCGCGATGACTCGGGCGGCGGAAGCGGTGGAAGCTCCGGGAGTGGTAGTGGGGATGGGTCCGCCTCCGGTGGGTCGAGTGCCGGGTCCGGTGGTGGTGACGGTGGTGGCAGTGGGTCCGGTGGGTCCAACGGCGGTAGTAGTACGGGGACCACGGTTCCTGCCGACTCGACGCTTCCCAACTGCACCGCCGGCGCTGTGCAGTTGAGTCTGCGGAGTCTGCACAACTCGTACTCGCCGGATCAGACGCCGACGTTCGTGCTCACCGCCAAGAACTCCTCCGGCAGTGACTGCAAGGTCGATCTCGGGCCCAAGAGCGCTGTGTTGACCATTACGGAGGCGGGGGGCAGCGCTGACTTCTGGTCCTCGGCCGACTGCCCGAAGAGCGCCGGGAGTGTCTACTACCGGGTGTCCGCCGGCAGCGACGTCATGTACACCCTGAAGTGGGACCGCAAGCCGAGTGCGCCCGAGTGCGCCACTCCGGCCGCTGGTTCGGCCGGGGCCGGGACCTATCTGGTGGAGGCACAGGCCTCCGGGTTCGCCAAGGCGCAGACCTCGTTCGTACTGGCCAGCGACTAGGGGCAGTTGGGTCTACGCGGTCGGGTTATACGTAGCGTTCCAGGATCGACGATTCCGCCAGGCGGGAGAGGCCCTCTCGGACGCTGCGTGCCCTTGCCTCGCCCACGCCGTCCACCGTCTGCAGGTCGTCGACGCTTGCCGCCAGGAGTTTCTGCAGGCCTCCGAAGTGCTCCACCAGGCGGTCGATGATCGCGCCGGGGAGGCGCGGGACCTTCGCCAGGAGACGGAAGCCTCGGGGGGACACCGCCGAGTCGAGGGCCTCGGGGGAGCCGGTGTAGCCCAACGCGCGGGCCACGGTGGGGAGTTCGAGGAGCTCCGCGTGGGAGAGCGCGTCCAGTTCGGCCAGGGCTTCGTTCACCGTGCGGGAGCGTTTGGCCGTGGGCTCGGGGACGTAGTCGCGTACTACTAGCTCACGTTCCGGTTCCACGCCCGCGATCAACTCCTCCAGCTGGAGGGCGAGCAGGCGGCCGTCCGTGCCGAGCTCCACGACGTATCCGGCGATCTCGGTCGCGATCAGACGGACCATTTCCAGACGTTGGACCACCGTTGACACGTCTCGGACCGTCACCAGGTCCTCGATCTCCAGGGCCGACAGCGTGCCCGCCACCTCGTCCAGGCGGAGCTTGTAGCGCTCCAGGGTGGCGAGAGCCTGGTTGGCGCGGGACAGGATCGCCGCCGAGTCCTCCAGCACGCGGCGTTGGCCGTCTACGTAGAGAGCGATCAGGCGCATGGACTGGGAGACGGAGACCACCGGGAAGGAGACCTGTTTGCTCACTCGGTCCGCCGTGCGGTGACGGGTGCCCGTCTCCTCGGTGGGGATGTTGGGGTCGGGGACCAGTTGGACGCCCGCTCGGAGGATCTTGGAGAGGTCCGAGGAGACGACGATGCCGCCGTCCAGCTTGCAAAGTTCTCGTAGGCGCGTGGCCGTGAACTCCACGTCCAGGATGAAACCGCCTGTGCACATCGCTTCTACGGTCTTGTCGGAACCGAGCACGATGAGGCCGCCCGTGTTGCCGCGGAGGATTCTCTCCAGGCCGTCGCGCAGGGCCGTGCCAGGGGCCGCGGCGCTCAGTGAGGCGCGCATCAGGCCATCGCCGCCGGACTTTCCGGGAGCTGACGCCCGGTCGTTGGCTGCCACTGCACTCCTCCGGTCGCAGGTTTTTCCGGTGCTCCCGTTTCGCGTACCTGGTTCGTACGGACAGGCGAGACCAGGGCAAAGTCTACCGGCGGTCCTCGGCGTCCCGTGGGGCCTCTCGCTTACGGGACCTTGGAAGGACCTGGAGAGCGTCTCCTATGTCGGCTACTTCGAGGACCTTCATGCCTGCCGGGATCTTGCCCGGGTCGCTCGGAACGAGGGCGTGGGTGAAGCCCAGACGGTGTGCTTCGGAGAGTCTGCGCTGGACGCCCGTGACCCTTCTGACCTCGCCCGCGAGGCCTACTTCGCCGATCGCCACCAGGTTCTTGGGGAGGGGGGTGTCGCTTGCGGCGGAGGCCAGGGCGAGCGCGATGGCCAGATCTGCCGCTGGTTCGGAGAGTTTCACTCCGCCCACCGTCGCCGAGTAGATGTCCCTTTTGCCCAGGGCGCTGATCTTTCCGCGCTGTTCCAGGACCGCGAGCATCATCGAGACCCGGGATGTCTCCAGGCCCGAAGTGGTACGGCGGGGGGAGGGGATCTGGGAGTCGACCGTGAGGGCCTGGACCTCGGCCACCAAGGGGCGGCGGCCCTCCAGGGTGACGGTCAGGCAGGTGCCCGGGACCGGCTCCGCGCGGCGGGTCAGGAACAGGCCGCTCGGGTCGGCCAGGCCCGTGATGCCCTCGTCGTGCAGCTCGAAGCAGCCGACCTCGTCCGTCGTGCCGTAGCGGTTCTTGACGCCCCGTACGAGACGGAGGCGGGCGTGGCGGTCGCCCTCGAAGGAGAGCACCACGTCGACCAGGTGCTCCAGGAGGCGGGGGCCCGCGATCGCGCCGTCCTTGGTGACGTGGCCCACGAGGAGGGTGGACATGCCGCGCTCCTTGGAGGCGCGGATCAGGGCGCCGGCCACCTCGCGGACCTGGGCCATGCCGCCGGGTGCGCCGTCGATCTCCGGGGAGGCCACCGTCTGGACGGAGTCCAGGATCAGGAGGGAGGGCTTCACCGCGTCCAAGTGGCCCAGGATCGTGGCCAGATCGGTCTCGGCGGCGAGGTAGAGGTTGTCGTCGATCGCCTTGATGCGGTCGGCGCGGAGGCGGACCTGGCTCGCCGACTCCTCGCCGGTGACGTAGAGCGTGCGGTGCTCCTCGCTCGCCGACTTGGCCGCCACGTCGAGGAGGAGAGTCGACTTGCCCACGCCCGGTTCGCCCGCTACGAGGACCACGGCTCCGGGGACCAGGCCGCCGCCGAGGACCCGGTCCAGCTCGGGGACGCCGGTCGAGCGGGCGGTGGCCGTGCGGCCGTCGACCTGGCCGATCGGTACCGCGGAGGTGGTGACGCGGCCGGGGGAGGTCGTCCGGACCGCGGGCGCGCCGTACTCCTCGACCGTGCCCCAGGCCTGGCACTCGGAACAGCGGCCGAGCCACTTGGCCGTCTGCCAACCGCACTCGGTGCAGCGGTAGGACGGTCGGTCCTTGGTGGTCTTCGTACGGGCAGCCATGCGTGAACCGTAACCGCCTGCACTGACAACGCGGGCGGCGGTCGGGTCGCGCCTCTTGCGTATCCGGCCACCGGCCGTCAGGAACGAGCCATGCAGGTAAGGACGCCTGTCCCCTTTTGAGGGATCGTTTCACCCGTACGGATTAAATGTACTCAAGGGGGCGGAAGGGGGCATCGCCCGCCGCCTACGGTCGCACGGGTGATGAGCAGCAGTCCGGAGACCTCGACCCGCACCACCGGCGCACACCGGGCGCATCGGGAGGCGCGTGACCGCGCTGCGGCGCGCACGCTGGCGCAGCGCCCGCCCGCGCGCTACGAGCCCTATCTGGACGGCCTGTTCACGTACTGCCTGTCCGTGCTCTGCGACCACGACGCGGCGACCGCCACCCTGGGGGACGTGCTCGCGCTGGCCGAACGCCGGGGCGCGCGGGTGCCGGAGACGGCCGGTGACCGTCGGGCCTGGCTGTACGCGCTGGCCCGCTGGGCCTGCCTGCGCAAGCTCGCCGAGGCCAAGCAGAAACGTCAGGGCACGCACGCGGCGGGGCGTGGCGAGGTGGAGGAGCCCGCTGTTTCCGAGGAGTCGAGGGAGCGGCGGGGGCGTGAACTCGCCCTGCTCGCCTGGCCCGAGGCCGCCGGGACCACCCCGGAGCAGCGCGAGGCGCTCGAACTCGCCGTGCGCCACCGGCTCGCCGCCCACGAGGTCGCCGCCGTACTCGGCATGGACCTCGCCGGTGCGCGGGAGTTGCTGGCGGCCGCGGCCTGCGAGGTGGAACGCACGCGTGCCGCCCTCGCCGTCGTCGAGACCGGGAGCTGCCCGAGCGTCGCCCGCCTCACCGGTGACCATCAACTGGTGCTCAGCAGCGCCCTGCGCCGTGAACTCGTCCGGCACGTCGACGACTGCCCGCACTGCCGCCGTACCGCCGAGCGCGCGGCGCCCGGCAGTTGGCCCGGGGCGAGTGTCACGCCCGCCGAGCTGCCCGTCCTGGAGGCACCCCGCGCGGACCTGCATGTCGCGATGGCGCATCTCCCACGCGCGCGTGGCGCCGCCGCACCGCGTTTCGACCGGCGCGGTTTCCCGATGGACCCGAAGGACCGTGCCGCCCGAAGGGACCGCCTACGCGCGCGTGCCGTCACGACGACCGTCGTCGCCACCGTCATCGCCGCGCCCGTCCTCGCCCTGTGGGCCGCCTACCGGGGCACACCGACCGGCGAGGGTGCCGAGGGCCGGGCCGTCACCGCGAGCGAGCAGCACGGACCCGGCAGCCTGGAGGGCGAGGTCGCGAGCGGCGGCTACGAGAACACCGGCAACGCCGGCGCCGGCCCACGGCCCGGCAAGAACGGCAAGAACGGCAAGAACGATGTCTCCGTAGAGGTCATCAGCGTCACCGGCGCCGGCCAGAAGGGCGCCGGCCACCTCGCCGTCTCGGCCGCCAACAGCAGTGACACCACGCTCATCACCCTCACCGCGTCCGGCTCGGCCCCGGTCCGCTGGTCCGCGACCACCGCGGCACCCTGGCTCTACCTCAGCCAGTCCTCGGGAACCCTCACCCCGGGCGAAGCGTTGACGATCAAGGTGTACGTCGACCATCTGCGCGAGCCCTCCGGCCACTGGACCGCGCGCGTGGCCGTCTCACCGGCCGGAGCCATCGTCTCGATCGAGGGCTACGGCACCGCGCCCACGCCGACCGACCCGGGCAACCCCACGCACCCCACCGACCCCGGTGATCCGCCCCCGTCGAGCCCGGACCCGACGCCCACGAGCACGGCACCGACCGACCCGCCGCCGAGCGACCCGCCGCCCTCGTCCGCCGACCCGACCCCGACACCGACCGCGACGGACTCGTCCTCCGCCGACCCGGGGGGCTCGACGCCGCCTCCCAATGACGGCGGCGACCCGAGCTCGTCCTAGGCGCGGTCCCTCAGGCGACCGGGTCCGCGGGATGCGGTGCCAGCAGCGGGAGTTGCGAGGCCAGGCGCTGCTCGCACAGCTCGACCAGACGGTCGTAGCCGGCCTTGCCCATCAGCTCGGTCAGCTCCGGGCCGTAGGACACGTAGACGGGGTCGCCCGCGCCGTGCGCCGAGGTCGCCGACGTGCACCACCAGTGCAGGTCGTGGCCGCCGGAACCCCAGCCCCTGCGGTCGTACTCGCCGATCGACACCTGGAGCACGCGCGTGTCGTCCGGGCGGTCGATCCACTCGTACGTCCGCCGCACCGGCAGCTGCCAGCAGACGTCCGGCTTGGTCTCCAGGGGCTCGCGGCCCTCCTTGACGGCCAGGATGTGCAGCGAGCAGCCCGCGCCGCCGGCGAAACCGGGGCGGTTCTGGAAGATGCACGAGCCCTGGTAGGGGCGGGTCTGGCGGTCGCCGTCCTCGTCCTTGGAGATCCAGCCGTTCGCCACGCCCTCGTCGTGGTGCTGCCAGATGTCGGGCGTGAGCCTCGCCACATGCCCGGCGACCCGTTTCTCGTCGTCCTTGTCCGAGAAGTGCGCGCCCAGGGTGCAGCATCCGTCGTCCGCGCGGCCCGCCTGGATGCCCTGGCAGCCGCTTCCGAAGATGCAGTTCCAGCGAGAGGTCAGCCATGTCAGATCGCAGCGGAACAGCTGCTCCTCGTCCGCCGGGTCCGGGAACTCCACCCACGCGCGCGCGAAGTCGAGCCCCTTCTCGTCGGCTTTCAGGGCCTTCTTCGACGGCTTCGGGGGCTTGGCCGACGTCACCGGCGAAGAATCGCCGGGTGATTTGGCCGCCTTGTCGGTCTTCGCCTTTTTCGTCTTTGGCACGCGTCCAGGGTAAGTCGCCCGGGGCGGCCCGAGACACCGCTCCGGGGACCGAGGTAGCCGCAGGTGGCAGTAGCGTTCCGTACATGAGACTCGGTGTCCTCGACGTGGGATCGAACACGGTGCATCTGCTGGTGGTGGACGCACACCCGGGCGCACGCCCGCTGCCCGCGCACTCGCACAAGGTGGAGCTCCGCCTTGCCCAACTCCTCGACGAGGACGGGGCGATCGGCCCCGAGGGGATCGACAAACTCGTCGGCGTCGTCCAGGAGGCGCTGCAGGCCGCCGAGGACAAGGGCGTCGAGGAACTCCTCCCGTTCGCCACCTCCGCCGTCCGCGAGGCCAGCAACGCGGACGACGTCCTGGCGCGCGTGCAGACCGAGACCGGCGTCGAACTCCAGGTCCTCACCGGCGCCGAGGAGGCCCGGCTCACCTTCCTCGCCGTCCGCCGCTGGTTCGGCTGGTCCGCGGGCAAGCTGCTCGTCCTCGACATCGGCGGCGGCTCCCTGGAGATCGCCTACGGCATCGACGAGGAGCCCGACGCGGCCGTCTCGCTGCCCCTCGGCGCGGGCCGCCTCACCGCCGGCTGGCTCCCCGGGGACCCGCCGGAACCGGACGCGATAAGGGCCCTGCGCCGCCATGTGCGCGCCCAGATCGCCCGCACGGTGGGGGAGTTCAGCCGTTTCGGCGCCCCCGACCACGTCGTCGCCACGTCGAAGACCTTCAAGCAGCTCGCCCGCCTGGCCGGCGCCGCCCGCTCCGCCGACGGCCTCTATGTCCAACGCGAGCTGAAGCGCGAGTCCCTGGAGGCGTGGGTCCCTCGCCTCGCCGGTATGACCACCGCCCAGCGCGCCGTCCTCCCCGGCGTCTCCGAGGGCCGCGCCGAACAGCTCCTGGCGGGCGCGATGGTCGCCGAGGGCGCGATGGACCTCTTCGGCGTCGAGACGCTGGAGGTCTGCCCCTGGGCGCTGCGCGAGGGCGTCATTTTGCGACGGCTGGATCAGATGCCGTCGGCGTAGGCGCGCGTGCGGGTACGTACGGGGAAGGGCGGGCGCGGTGCACGCGCGCGTGGCCGTTCGTGAACGTACGCGCGTGGCCGTTGCCGGAGGCGCGGGCGCGCGTAGTTGTCTGTCGGGGCCTGTGTGTGGGGCCGTAGCGGAGGTGTGGGCATGTAGTCGCGGTGCACGCGCGCGTGGCCGTTCGTGAACGTACGCGTGCGTGGCCGTTGCCGGAGGTGCGGGCGCGCGTAGTTGTCCGTCGGGGCCTGCGTGTGTGGCCGTGGCGGAGGTGTGGGCATGTAGTCGCGGCGCACGCGCGCGTGGCCTTCCGCGTCGGCGCCGCTCGCCGCCCGCTCGGCCGCGACGCACGCGCGGGTACCGCCCCCGTGCCGCACACGCGCGTGCCCGCACCGGACGTCGGCCCGGCACCCGGCACAGCCCATCTGTACTGAACGCCCGCACGGTACGGGACGTATCGAATCCGCATGAAGTATCGCCACAACGCGGCCCCGCGCCGGAGATGGCCGGTTGCCGTCTCCCGCACAGCTCGGCCACAGCAACCGGCTCCCTCGCGCAAAGCGCCGACCCGTAGTCTGTCCTCCGTGGCAGAACCAGTCGTGCGCATCCCGGATGCGAAGGTCGCGCTGTCCACGGCGTCCGTGTATCCGGAGTCGACGGCGACGGCCTTCGAGATCGCCGCGCGCCTCGGCTACGACGGCGTCGAGGTCATGGTGTGGACCGACCCGGTCAGCCAGGACATCGACGCGCTGCGCCGGCTCAGCGACCACCACCAGGTCCCGATCCTCGCCGTGCACGCGCCCTGCCTGCTCATCACGCAGCGGGTGTGGTCCACCGACCCGTGGATCAAGCTCCAGCGCGCCCAGACGGCCGCCGAGAAGCTCGGCGCGAGCACGGTCGTGGTGCATCCGCCGTTCCGCTGGCAGCGCCAGTACGCGCGGGACTTCGTCAGCGGGATCTGGCGGATGGCGAACGAGACGGATGTGCGGTTCGCCGTAGAGAACATGTACCCGTGGCGCTACCGCGACCGCGAGATGCTCGCCTACGCCCCCGACTGGGACGTCACGCGCGAGGACTACCGGCACTTCACGATCGACCTCAGCCACACCGCGACCGCCCGCACCGACGCGACCGAGATGATCGAGCGCATGGGGGACCGTCTCGGACATGTCCACCTCGCGGACGGCAACGGCTCCAACAAGGACGAGCACCTCGTCCCCGGCCGCGGCACCCAGCCCTGCGCCGAGCTGCTGGAACGGCTCGCGACGACCGGCTTCGACGGCCATGTCGTCATCGAGGTCAACACCCGGCGCGCGATGTCCAGCGCCGAACGCGAGGCCGACCTGGCGGAGGCGCTCGCCTTCACGCGGCTGCATCTGGCCTCGGCCGTGAAGGTGCCCCGGCGGTGACCGACGCCACCGCCAAGCGCCGGGGCCGGCCCCCTCGTACGGAGTCCGCCGACACCCGCGACCGCATCCTGACCGCGGCTCGCGAGGAGTTCTCCGAGCGGGGGTACGAGAAGACGTCCGTGCGGGGGATCGCGAAGGCCGCCGGGGTCGACTCGGCGCTCGTGCACCACTACTTCGGTACCAAGGAGCACGTTTTCGAGGCGGCGATCGAGGTCGCCTTCGCCCCGGCGACGAACGCGCCGGCGGCGGTGGCCGACGGGCCGCTGGACGGGGTCGGCGAGCGGCTGACCCGCTTCATCTTCGGCGTCTGGGAGAACCCCGCCACCCGTAAGCCCCTGCTGGCGGTCGTCCGTTCCGCCGTCAACAACGAAGCCGCCGCGGCCGTCTTCCGGCGGCTCGTGGTCGCCCAGGTGCTGGGCCGGGTCGCCGCCCAGCTCGACCTCCCGGACGCCGAACTGCGCGCCGAGCTGGCGGCGGCGCAGCTGGTGGGTACGGCGATGCTGCGGTACGTGATCAAGGTGGAGCCGCTGGCCTCGGCGGACGTGGAGCAGATCATCGCGCGGGTGGCGCCGGTGGTGCAGGGGCATCTGACGGGGCCGTAGCCCTGTCGTCGTGGTGAGATGTTCGTCCCGCGATGCGGACACCGTGTCCGACCCCTGGATGACCGGCGTACGCTCGTCAGCAGCCCTATCTGTCTGAAGGAGCGATCGACGATGCCCGAGCTGAGGTCCCGTACAGTCACCCACGGCCGCAACATGGCGGGCGCACGCGCCCTTATGCGCGCCTCCGGTGTACCCGGTGCGGACATCGGCCGGAAGCCGATCATCGCGGTGGCGAACAGCTTCACGGAGTTCGTGCCCGGCCACACCCACCTGCAGCCCGTCGGCCGGATCGTCAGCGAGGCGATCACCGCGGCCGGCGGCATCCCGCGCGAGTTCAACACGATCGCGGTGGACGACGGCATCGCGATGGGCCACGGCGGCATGCTCTACAGCCTGCCCTCGCGCGACCTGATCGCGGACTCGGTCGAGTACATGGTCGAGGCGCACTGCGCCGACGCCCTGATCTGCATCTCCAACTGCGACAAGATCACGCCCGGCATGCTCATGGCGGCACTCCGCCTGAACATCCCGACGGTCTTCGTCTCCGGCGGTCCCATGGAGGCCGGGCGCGCCACGCTGCAGGACGGCACGGTCCGCACGCTGGACCTGATCGACGCGATGGTCGAGGCCGCCAACGACAGCGTCTCCGACGCGGACGTCCTCAACATCGAGGAGAACGCCTGTCCGACCTGCGGCTCCTGTTCCGGCATGTTCACCGCCAACTCGATGAACTGCCTGACGGAGGCCATCGGCCTGTCGCTGCCGGGCAACGGCTCGGTCCTCGCGACCCACACGGCCCGCAAGGGCCTGTACCAGGACGCGGCCCGCACGGTGATGGACATCACCCGCCGCTACTACGAGCAGGACGACGAGACCGTCCTGCCGCGCAACGTCGCCACCTTCGCGGCCTTCGAGAACGCCATGGCCCTCGACATCGCGATGGGCGGCTCCACCAACACGATCCTGCACCTGCTGGCCGCGGCGCAGGAGGGTGGCATCCAGTTCGGCCTGGACGAGATCAACGCCGTCTCGCGCCGGGTGCCGTGTCTCGCGAAGGTCGCCCCGAACGTCGCGAAGAGCCGCACGTACTACATGGAGGACGTCCACCGCGCGGGCGGAATCCCGGCCCTGCTGGGCGAGTTGCACCGCGCGGGCCTGCTGAACGAGGACGTCCACTCCGTCCACAGCCCGTCCCTCGCCGACTGGCTCAAGACGTGGGACGTGCGCGGCGGTTCGCCCTCCCCGGAGGCCGTGGAACTGTGGCACGCGGCGCCCGGCTGCGTCCGCTCCTCCGAGGCCTTCTCCCAGTCCGAGCGCTGGGAGGCCCTCGACGAGGACGCGGCCGAGGGCTGCATCCGCTCCGCCGAGCACGCCTACTCCAAGGACGGCGGCCTCGCGGTCCTCAAGGGCAACCTCGCCGTCGACGGCTGCGTCGTGAAGACGGCGGGCGTGGACGAGTCCATCTGGACCTTCGAGGGCCCGGCGGTCGTCTGCGAGTCGCAGGAAGAGGCCGTCGAGAAGATCCTCAACAAACAGGTGACGCACGGCGATGTCGTCGTCATCCGCTACGAGGGCCCCAAGGGCGGCCCCGGCATGCAGGAGATGCTCTACCCGACGTCCTTCCTCAAGGGCCGCGGCCTCGGCAAGACCTGCGCCCTGATCACCGACGGCCGCTTCTCCGGCGGCACTTCGGGCCTGTCCATCGGCCACGCGTCCCCCGAGGCGGCGTCCGGCGGCACGATCGCCCTCGTCGAGAACGGCGACCGCATCCGCATCGACATCCCGAACCGCAGCATCGAACTCCTCGTCGACGACGCCGAGTTGGCCCGCCGCGAGGCCGCGCTGGACGGGCAGTACGCCCCGAAGCAGCGCGAGCGGAAGGTGTCGGCGGCGCTGCGCGCGTACGCGGCGATGGCGACCAGCGCGGACCGGGGAGCCGTGCGGGACGTCAGCAAGCTGGGCTGAGTTCGTAACTCCTGCAGTACCGCAGCTCGTTGGGCCTCGGGCCGTCCCCACTTCGCGGGACGGCCCTTCGGCTTGCTGGGCCTACGGTCGCTACCAGGCGCCCGGAGCAAGGGAGTTGACGGCGAAGACCGTGCCGTCGGGGGCGGCGGCGTAGACGTGGTCGTTCGCTACGACGGGTTCGGGCAGCGCCGCGCTGACCCGGTCGGAGTTGGAGTCGAGGCGGGCGGGAGTCTGCCCGACGAGTCGTCCCGCGCGGGCGTCCACGGCGAGGAGCCGCCCGTCGCCCGAGGTGACGTACACCTGCCGTCCGTCCGCGACCGGTGCGGAACTCCGTGCCACGGCCGTCTCCAGGCTCCACAACTGCTTCCGCGCGGCCATGTCCACGGCCCTCAGCGATCCGCCGGCCCCCATGAGGTAGACGACGTTCCCGTGGACGGTCCCGTGGGCCTGGTCGACTCTCACGGGCAGCGTCACGCGCCGCGTGGCCCCGGTGTCCGGGGTGTAGCGGACCACGGCCTCCGTGGCCCCGTAGACGGCGTCGACCGAGAGCAGATACACGGACCCGCCCGCCGCGCCGACGGGCTTCAACGACCCCTTCAGCCGCGCGTCCCAGCGCACCGCACCCGTCTCCGGATCGACCGCCGTCACCCGGGTCCTCGTCCCGTCGTCCGAGGTGTTCGTCGCGTACGCCGTCGTGTCCCCGGCGAACGAGGTGAAGTACGGCGCCTGTTGGCCCGTGATCCGGTGGCTCCACCTCGTGACGCCCGAGGCGCCGTCCACGCCGGTGACCGTGCCGTCCGCGTGGGTGAGCAGGAGCATGCCGCCGGCGTCCGCGAGCCCGGTGTACGCGGGGACGGTCCTCTGCCAACGCACCTTGCCCGAGGCGGGATCGAGCGCCTCCAGACGCCGGCCGGTGTCCAACGAGGGCTGCACCAGGCCGCCCGAGAGGACCGGCGGCCCGCCGCGGTGCGTCGTCGCGACGGAGTGCCGCCACAGCTCACGGCCGTCGGACGGGTCCAGCGCGAACACCACCCCGGGCTGCGCGCAGAGCAACTTCCCTGCCCCGTACGAGCATTGGGGCGTGCTCTTCCTGGAGACCGGCGTCGCCTTCCACTCGCCGAACCCGGTGCTGGGCGTGGTGTGCGGGGTGGCGCTCTTCGCCGTCGCCTCGCCCTCGTCGGCCGGCTGGAGCGCGGCGAGCGTGCCGATCGCGGCCAGGCCGATAGCTCCCGCGCCGAGGGCGAACCGTTTGCCCAACAGCCTCCGCCCGCGCGGCCGTTCGGACTGTTCGGGCTCGTCCGTACGGTGCTCCGGCAGCGGCCCGACACTTGCCCGCTGTGCCGGTATGTACGCCTGCGTGTCGTACGAGGCCGACACGGACCGGAGTTCACGCATCAGCTCGTCGGGCGTGGGCCGGTCCTCGGGCTCCTTCGCGAGGCAACGCAGCACCAGCGGCGCGATGTTCTCCGGCAACCCGGTCAAGTCCGGCTCGTCGTGCACGACTTGATAGGCGACGACGTACGGGCTGTCGGAGTCGAACGGCCCGCGCCCCGTCGCCGCGTGCACCAGTACGGACCCGAGCGCGAAGATGTCGGCGGCCGGACCGACCTCGCGCGGCCGGCGGAACTGCTCGGGTGCCATGAACGGCGGTGTGCCGATCAACTTGCCCGTCTCGGTGCGCAGTTCGCTGTCCTTTGGCCGAGAGATGCCGAAGTCGATGACCTTCGGCCCGTCCTCGGCGAGCAGCACGTTGCTCGGCTTGAGGTCTCTGTGGACGACGCCGACCCGATGGATGTCGCGCAGCGCCTCGGCCAGTCCCGCCATCAGCCGGCGCAGCTCGCCGGGCGCCATGGGCCCGTTCCGCTTCACGTGCTCGGACAGGGTCGGCCCGGGGATGAACGACGTTGCCATCCACGGCCGTTCGGCCTCCGGGTCGGCATCCACCACCGGCGCGGTGAAGGCCCCGCTCACCCGCCGGGCCGCCGCCACCTCCTGCCGGAACCGCCCCCTGAACTCGGGGTCCTGGGCGAACTCCGCGTGGACGACCTTCACGGCGACCTTCATCCCGGAGGTGCTCTGCGCCAGATGCACCACGCCCATGCCGCCGGAGCCCAGGCAGGACTCCAGGCGGTAGTGACCGGCGTACTCGGGAAGTTCCGCTTCCGCGCCCGCTCCGGTGTTGCGCTGTGGCGCCATGGAACCACCCCCGTGCTGATCGTCCGCGCGCGCGACGCACGGAGCCTAGTCGATGACCCTTACGGGACAGAGGTGGCTCGCCAGCCTTCGGGTGCGAGGTGAGCACATATGTTTCATGGCGTGTTTTAGGGGAATGAACGGGACCCCATGGCAGTCATGGGGTCCAACGGGGGAGGTTTTTCATGTCTGTTGACCGTATTGAAGAGGTCGGGGGCGAGGGCACGCCGGAGGCCGTCACCACCACGGCGGCGACCGCGCTGCACTACTACTCGATCGCACCCGGCACCCGCGTCAACGTCCGCAGCGGCCCCGGCACCGGCTACACCATCGTCCGCGTCCTGGCCGAGGGCTCCCAGGTCCCGATCTACTGTCAGACGCCGGGCACCACGGTGACGGGCTACTACGGCACGACGAACATCTGGGACAACATCGACGACGGCGAGTACATCTCCGACGCGTACGTGAACACGGGCAGCGACGGCTACGTCCGCCCGCACTGCTCCTGACCGCACCGCCACCACCCGGGCCGGCGCCGCGCGGCCGTGGCCGACGTCACCGTCACCATCGGCGGTCACCGTCACCATCCGCAACGGCGAGGTCATCGCGGACGCCTACGTGAACACCGGTAGCGACGGTTACGTAGCGTCCCGTCGCGCCTGAGCCCCAACGGGAGCCCGCGGACACCCTCGGAGCCATAATCGTCCCGTGAACGACGAGACGACCGGTACCCAGGACACCCCCGCGGGCTCCCCAGGCGAAGGCACGGCCACAGGCCCTCGCCCCGAGCCCCTCCGCTTCTTCGGCACCACCTGGGTGAACCACGACGACGGCTACACCGCACGCCGCGTCGCCACGGCCGTCGGCTCCCTCGCCGCCGCAGCCGCCGCCTGCCTGATCCTTCGCTTCGCCTACCAGGGCATCCAGATCGCCAACGTGGGCGGCTTCGTCACCCTCCTCGTCATCGTGATGTTCGCGATCTGCAGCGCCCTCGCCTTCGGCCACACCTGGGAATCCTTCAAAAAACGCCCCGACCCCGACCGCCAGGCCTCCCTCCGAGGCCTCCTGGCCATCGGCTTCGTAGGCTCCCTCCTCGCCTACTTCGCCCGCTCCCTGGTGGAGGCTCCCGGCGAGAAACTCCGCCGCCAGGAGTACGACACGGCCCTGACCCAGTACGAGAAGCGCGCATCCCGCCGCACCCGCAACCCGTCGAAGAAGCGGCGGGGGGCCTGAGACGGGGCCACGGGTGCCGGAGGAGCGGCGAGGCGAGGCTCTGGGTACGGGCAGGTCTTCGGATGCGGGCGACTCCCCAGGCACGGGCGACTCACCAGGCACGGGCTGCTCTCCGGACACGGGCAGCTCTTCAGGTACGGCAACTCTCCGGGGACGCTGAACTCTCCGGGGACGCGGAACTCTCCGGGGACGCGGAACTTGGGGTGCGTGGGAGTCGGCCGTACGGCAGCTCGCGGCTCTGCGGGTAGCGGCGATTCCCTGGGCGCGCATGGCTCACGGCAACTCCCGGCTCTGCTGCTGTAACGGCGGCTTTCTGCGCTGCGCGATTTCCTGTGCTGTGCGTCTTCCTGAGCGCGCATGGCTCGCGGCGCGCCGGGCGCGCACGGTCTCCGACGCCCCGGGGGCCTACGTCCTCCGGATACGCACGGCTAGCGCGAGCCGGTTGCCCACGGTCCCCGGCACCCTGGACACCGACACCCCGGGCCCGCGTGACTTCGGCCGGAACAGTCACGCCCCCGGGCACAACGCTTCGAGGGACGCCGCGTGCTCGGAGCGCTCGCCCCACGCGCCCGCAGTCGCCGACGAACCGGGAGCGGGTCGTGGCGGTACGGCGCAGCCCGCCGCGTACCCGGCACCAACCCGTCCAACTCTGACAACACCAGTGGGGCCCCGCAAGCGGCGGGCTCGCCGTACCGCCGCGACCCCGACCCCACCCACACACCTGCGGGCGACCCCACCCCCCCGAACCAAGCCGTTCCACCGAACCAAGCCGTTCCACCGAACCAAGCCGTTCCACCGAACCGAACTGCTCCACCAGACCGAGCCGCTCAACCGGACCGCTCAACCGGACCGCCGAACCGCACCGCCGAACCACCCCCACCCCACCACCCGCCTGCTCCCCTCCCACCTTCACCCCCACCCCCACCCCCATTTCTCATCAAAATTCACCTGCACCACGCACCGACCCCAGCAACCATGGCCGTATGACGACGTCTCCCAATCCCCCCTCACCCACCACCCGCGCCCACTCCTTCAACGCCGCCGCAGCCCAGTACGCCGAGAACCGCCCCTCGTACCCGCCCGCCCTCTTCGACGCGATCGAGGAACTCGCCGGCCGCCCCCTCACCGGCGCCCGCGTCGCAGACGTCGGCGCGGGCACCGGCATCGCGACAGCCCTGCTGCATGCCCGCGGCGCCGAGGTCGTCGCGGTCGAACCCGGTGACGGCATGGCGGCCCAGTTCCGCCGGACCCTCCCCGACGTCCCGATCGTCCGGGGCAACGGCAACGCCCTCCCCCTCGCCGACCACTCCGTCGACTTCCTCACCTACGCCCAGGCCTGGCACTGGACCGACCCCACCCGCTCGGTCCCGGAAGCGCTCCGCGTACTGCGCCCGGGCGGCGCGCTGACGCTGTGGTGGAACACCCACGCCCTCGACATTCCGTGGATCTCCGAGCAGTCGGAACGCATCAGGATCCACTTCGGCATCAACCGCGTCGTGGAGCAGAACGGCAGCGGCGTACGTTCCGCCCTCGCCGACCCCACCGGCCGACTTGACTTCGCCCACCGCAAGGTCCGCTGGAGCCGCCACGTCCCGATCGACACCCACCTGGCCAACATCGGCAGCCACTCGGCCTTCCTGGTCCACGACAAGGCGAGCACCGACGCCTTCCTGACCGAGGAACGGGACCACCTACGCACCGTCTTCCCGGACGAGGTCGTGGAGGAGACCTACGTCGTGGAACTCGTCGTAGCCCTCACGCCCTGACCCCCCGACCTCGACCCCGACCCCGACCCCGACCCCGACCCCGTCACGTCGCCCTCGGCAGCCACCGCCCCCTGCCCCGCCGACCCCGACCCCGTCCGTCGCCCCCGGCAGCCACCGCCCCCTGCCCCGCCGTGACCGTTCACCGCGACCCGCCCCTGGCAGCCACCCCTCACCCCGTCACGCCTTCGGCAGTCCCCGACTCAATGCATCTCGCCCCTGGGGCAGCCACTGTTCGCCGCGACCCGCCCCTGGCGGTCCCCCGCTGACCCCGGCACGCCTCCGGCAGTCACCAACTCACCACATCTCGCCCCGGGCCCCACCCCCGCTCAGCCCACCTCACCCCTCGGCAACCACCGTTCACCGCGTCACGCCCTGGCAGTCACCCGACGGCGACCACATCTCACCCTCGACGGCCACCAACTCCCCACCCCACACCCCAACAGCCGCCGACTCCCCAACTCACGCCCCCCTCAGAGCCGTTACCCCCTTACCCGGTCCCGGCCCCCGTCCCCTCTCCCGCCCAACAACCCACCCGTCCAACGCCGCCGCACACGCATGATCCACATGCCGCAACCCACCCAGCACCCCACTCCGATCACCCCACCACGCGCCTGCGCCGCCCCATACGCCCACCGCGGGGCATCACCGCGCCCGGTGCGACGGCACCACCGAACTCGCTGCACGACACCACCGCACCCGCTTGACGGCCATGCCGTACCGGAGCATTATTCATCACATGATGAATTACTTCCCCGGCCCGTCCGCATCACCGGACACCCCACCGGGCACGGACCCCGAGCCCGCCGTCCAAGCCGAAGCCCTCACCGTCGCCCGCGGCCCCCGCACCGTCCTCCGCGCCCTCGACTTCACCGTCCCGCGCGGCCAGATCACCGGACTGCTCGGCCCTTCCGGCTGTGGCAAGTCGACGCTCATGCGCTCGATCGTCGGCACCCAGGCCAAGGTCACCGGCACCCTGAACGTCCTCGGCCGCCCCGCGGGGCACCCCACCCTCCGCACCCGCATCGGTTACGTCACCCAAGCCCCCTCCGTCTACGACGACTTGACGGTCCGTCAGAATCTGGACTACTTCGCCGCGATCCTCGACCCCGGCCGCACCGCAGCCACCCGCCGTCACGACGACGTCACCCGCGCCATCACCGACGTCGACCTCACCACCCACGCCGACTCCCTCGCGGGCAATCTCTCCGGCGGCCAACGCAGCCGCGTCTCCCTCGCGGTCGCGCTCCTCGGCACCCCGGAACTCCTCGTCCTCGACGAACCCACCGTCGGCCTGGACCCCGTACTCCGCCGCGACCTCTGGGCCCTCTTCCACGACATCGCCGCATCCCGCGGCGCGACCCTCCTCATCTCCTCCCACGTCATGGACGAGGCCGAGCGCTGCCACCGGCTCCTCCTGATGCGCGAGGGCGAGATCCTCGCCGACGACACCCCGGACGCCCTCCGCACCAGCACCGGCTCCGACACGGTCGAAGCGGCCTTCCTGCACCTGGTCGACGAGGCCGTAGCCACCGCCCGCCAGAAGGAGACGACCCGATGAGCGCCAACACGGCCACGAACACGGCCGCCACGACGACCGGCACCCCCGCACCGACCAGCGCCCTCAGCGCCTCCCGCACGACCGCCACCGCCGCCCGGGTCCTCCGCCAGCTCCGCCACGACCCCCGCACGATCGCCCTGCTGATCCTCATCCCGTGCGTGATGCTCGTCCTGCTGCGCTACGTCTTCGACGGCAGCCCGCGCACCTTCGACAGCATCGGCGCCTCACTCCTCGGCATCTTCCCCCTCATCACGATGTTCCTGGTCACGTCCATCGCCACCCTGCGCGAACGCACCTCCGGCACCCTCGAACGCCTTCTCGCCATGCCCCTGGGCAAGGGCGACCTGATCGCCGGCTACGCCCTCGCCTTCGGCATCCTCGCGATCATCCAGTCCGCCCTGGCGACGGGCCTCGCCGTCTGGTTCCTGGGCCTCGACGTCACCGGCAGTCCCTGGCTCCTCCTCCTGGTCGCCCTCCTCGACGCCCTGCTCGGCACCGCCCTCGGCCTCTTCGTCTCGGCCTTCGCGGCGTCCGAGTTCCAGGCCGTCCAGTTCATGCCGGCGGTGATCTTCCCCCAACTCCTCCTCTGCGGCCTCTTCACTCCCCGCTCCGACATGCACCCCGCCCTGGAGGCAATCTCCGACGTCCTGCCCATGTCGTACGCCGTCGACGGCATGAACGAGGTCCTCAGGCACACCGACATGACCGCCACCTTCGTCCGCGACGCCCTGATCGTGGCCGGCTGCGCGCTACTGGTGCTGTGCCTGGGCGCGGCCACCCTGAGAAGGCGTACGGCCTAGAGGAGTGAGGAGTACGGAGGTCTCGTTCCGCCAGCCGGACAGCCACCACCCCTTCCCACGGCCGGTGCGAGGATGGGCCCATGAGCCAGAAAGTCGCAGTCCTCGGCACCGGCAAGATCGGTGAGGCCCTGCTCAGCGGAATGATCCGAGCGGGCTGGGCCCCGGCCGACCTCCTGGTCACCGCCCGCCGCCCCGAGCGTGCCGAAGAACTCCGCACCCGCCACGGAGTCACCCCGGTCACCAACCCGGAGGCCGCGAAGACCGCCGACACCCTGATCCTCACGGTCAAGCCGCAGGACATGGGCACCCTCCTCGACGAACTCGCCCCGCACCTCCCCGCCGACCGCCTGATCATCAGCGGCGCGGCCGGCATCCCCACCTCCTTCTTCGAGGAGCGCCTGGCCGCAGGCACCCCCGTCGTCCGTGTCATGACGAACACCCCCGCCCTCGTCGACGAGGCCATGTCCGTCATCTCCGCCGGCAGCCACGCCACCGAGGCCCATCTCGCGTACGCCGACGAGATCTTCGGCGCCGTGGGCAAGACGCTCCGCGTCCCCGAGTCCCAGCAGGACGCCTGCACCGCCCTCTCCGGCTCCGGCCCGGCGTACTTCTTCTACCTGGTCGAAGCCATGACGGACGCCGGCATCCTGCTCGGCCTGCCGCGCGACAAGGCCCACGACCTCATCGTCCAGTCCGCGATCGGTGCCGCCGTCATGCTCCGCGACAGCGGTGAGCACCCGGTGAAGCTCCGCGAGAACGTCACCTCGCCGGCCGGCACGACGATCAACGCCATCCGCGAACTGGAGAACCACGGCGTACGCGCCGCACTCATCGCCGCCCTGGAAGCCGCCCGCGACCGCAGCCGCGAACTGGCCTCCGGAAACAGCTAGTTAGCTGGACAGATGGCTGGCTGTCCGGTCAGCCGGCGCCGGTCCGCTACGCAGGCAGAAGCCCGATGGCCCGATAGGCGCTGTCGACCATCGGCTTCGCCATCTCTCTCGCCTTCTCCGCCCCATCCCGCAACACCCCTTCCACATAAGCGGGATCCGCGCACAACTCCTTGTGCCTCTCCTGCACGGGCCTGAGCAGCTCGACCACGGCCTCCGCCGTGTCCTTCTTCAAAGTTCCGTACGACTCATATACACCGCTCAGGTCCTCGGGGTTCCCACCACCGCAAGCGGCCAGGATCTCCAGCAGATTGGCCACCCCCGGCCGCGCCTCCCGGTCGTAGACGACCTCCGCCGCACTGTCGGTCACGGCCCGCATGACCTTCTTCCGTACGGCCTCCGGCTCGTCCAGCAGATAGACGATGCCCGGCCCGGAGTCGTCCGACTTCCCCATCTTCGAAGTCGGCTCCTGCAGGTTCATCACCCGGGCCGCCACCCCCGGCCGAGTCGCCCGAGGGACGACGAACGTGTGCCCGTAGCGCTGGTTGAACCGCACCGCCAGATCCCGGGTCAGTTCCACATGCTGCGTCTGGTCGTCCCCGACCGGCACCTCGTCCGTCCCGTACGCCAGGATGTCCGCCGCCATCAGCACGGGATACGTCAGCAACGACAGCCGCACACTCCCGCCCCGCTCCCGCTCACGCGCGGCCTTCTCCTTGTACTGGACCATCCGCCGCATCTCACCGTCGGTGGCCACACACTCCATGACGTACGACAGCCGCGCGTGCTCGTCCACATGACTCTGTACGAACACGGTGCACAGCTCGGGATCCAGCCCCGCCGCCAGCAACAGCGTCGCCGCCTGCCGACTGAGCCTGCGCACCCGCGCGGGATCGTGGTCCACGGTCAGCGCGTGCAGATCGACCACACAGAAGAGGGCGTCGCTCTGCCGCTGATCGACATCCACCCACCGCCGGATGGCGCCCAGGTAGTTCCCCAGCGTCAGATGCCCGGTCGGCTTGACCCCACTGAAGACCCGCGTCATCTCTCTACCTCCTGGTCGGGACCGCCGCACCCGGCCGGCCGATTCTCTGGAGGGAGAAACGCGAACGGCCGCCGATGCGGCGGCCGTTGAGTACATACGTGTGTACGGCCGCCGTCAGGCGGCCCACCACTGCTGGGTGCACGTATGCGTAGTCACGTCACACAGCGTACGCCTCCGCAGTGCTCTCCGGAGCGGAGTTGACACGCCCCTACCGCGTACGTAGTGTTCTCCGAGTTGTCCGACGTGAGCGCCGACCCCGGTCGGTCCCCGGACAGCCATTCCGCAAGTACCTACAAACAATCGACGATCCGTCGTCGCGTTGTATTGCCATGCGTATTTGCGAAATGAGGAATCCACGTTCGAAAGGACGCACCCCCCGATTCGCTCGGGGCTCAGGAGTCCGCTAAAGTCTCACTCGTCGGAACGGCCCAACGGCCGGGAAGGCAACCCACTCTGACTGGGAATCAGGCCCGAAAGGATCTGGTAGAGTCGGAACCGCCGGAAAGGGAAACGCGGAAGCGGAAACCTGGAAAGCACCGAGGAAATCGGGACCGGAAACGGTCTGATAGAGTCGGAAACGCAAGACCGAAGGGAAAAGCCCGGAGGAAAGCCCGAGAGGGTGAGTACAAAGGAAGCGTCCGTTCCTTGAGAACTCAACAGCGTGCCAAAAATCAACGCCAGATATGTTGATACCCCGTCTCCAAGCATCATCACGATGTCTGGGGCGAGGTTCCTTTGAAGAAAACATACAGCGAGGACGCTGTGAACGGTCGGGCTTATTCCGCCTGACTGTTCCGCTCTCGTGTATGCGATCCCGATTACGGGAAAACATTCACGGAGAGTTTGATCCTGGCTCAGGACGAACGCTGGCGGCGTGCTTAACACATGCAAGTCGAACGATGAACCACTTCGGTGGGGATTAGTGGCGAACGGGTGAGTAACACGTGGGCAATCTGCCCTGCACTCTGGGACAAGCCCTGGAAACGGGGTCTAATACCGGATAATACTCCCGCACTCATGTGTGGGGGTTAAAAGCTCCGGCGGTGCAGGATGAGCCCGCGGCCTATCAGCTTGTTGGTGAGGTAATGGCTCACCAAGGCGACGACGGGTAGCCGGCCTGAGAGGGCGACCGGCCACACTGGGACTGAGACACGGCCCAGACTCCTACGGGAGGCAGCAGTGGGGAATATTGCACAATGGGCGAAAGCCTGATGCAGCGACGCCGCGTGAGGGATGACGGCCTTCGGGTTGTAAACCTCTTTCAGCAGGGAAGAAGCGAAAGTGACGGTACCTGCAGAAGAAGCGCCGGCTAACTACGTGCCAGCAGCCGCGGTAATACGTAGGGCGCAAGCGTTGTCCGGAATTATTGGGCGTAAAGAGCTCGTAGGCGGCTTGTCACGTCGGGTGTGAAAGCCCGGGGCTTAACCCCGGGTCTGCATTCGATACGGGCTAGCTAGAGTGTGGTAGGGGAGATCGGAATTCCTGGTGTAGCGGTGAAATGCGCAGATATCAGGAGGAACACCGGTGGCGAAGGCGGATCTCTGGGCCATTACTGACGCTGAGGAGCGAAAGCGTGGGGAGCGAACAGGATTAGATACCCTGGTAGTCCACGCCGTAAACGGTGGGAACTAGGTGTTGGCGACATTCCACGTCGTCGGTGCCGCAGCTAACGCATTAAGTTCCCCGCCTGGGGAGTACGGCCGCAAGGCTAAAACTCAAAGGAATTGACGGGGGCCCGCACAAGCAGCGGAGCATGTGGCTTAATTCGACGCAACGCGAAGAACCTTACCAAGGCTTGACATACACCGGAAAGCATTAGAGATAGTGCCCCCCTTGTGGTCGGTGTACAGGTGGTGCATGGCTGTCGTCAGCTCGTGTCGTGAGATGTTGGGTTAAGTCCCGCAACGAGCGCAACCCTTGTCCTGTGTTGCCAGCGTGCCCTTCGGGGTGACGGGGACTCACAGGAGACCGCCGGGGTCAACTCGGAGGAAGGTGGGGACGACGTCAAGTCATCATGCCCCTTATGTCTTGGGCTGCACACGTGCTACAATGGCCGGTACAATGAGCTGCGATACCGTGAGGTGGAGCGAATCTCAAAAAGCCGGTCTCAGTTCGGATTGGGGTCTGCAACTCGACCCCATGAAGTCGGAGTTGCTAGTAATCGCAGATCAGCATTGCTGCGGTGAATACGTTCCCGGGCCTTGTACACACCGCCCGTCACGTCACGAAAGTCGGTAACACCCGAAGCCGGTGGCCCAACCCCCTTGTGGGGAGGGAGCTGTCGAAGGTGGGACTGGCGATTGGGACGAAGTCGTAACAAGGTAGCCGTACCGGAAGGTGCGGCTGGATCACCTCCTTTCTAAGGAGCACTTCTCACCGATCCCTCCGGGGTGAGGTCAGAGGCCAGTTCATCGGCGAACGTCCGGTGCTGGTTGCTCAAGGGTGGAACGTTGATTATTCGGTGTCGCCGCTCATCTCGGGCTGCAAGTACTGCTCTTCGGGGCGTGGAAAGCTGACCACGAGTGACGGGGATATTGGGCACGCTGTTGGGTGTCTGAGGGCACGGCCGTGAGGCTGCCTTCAGTGCCGGCCCCAGTGAACTTGCCGTAAGAGGCAGGGTGATGGGTGGTTGGTCGTTGTTTGAGAACTGCACAGTGGACGCGAGCATCTGTGGCCAAGTTTTTAAGGGCGCACGGTGGATGCCTTGGCACCAGGAACCGATGAAGGACGTGGGAGGCCACGATAGTCCCCGGGGAGTCGTCAACCAGGCTTTGATCCGGGGGTTTCCGAATGGGGAAACCCGGCAGTCGTCATGGGCTGTCACCCTTGCCTGAACACATAGGGCAAGTGGAGGGAACGCGGGGAAGTGAAACATCTCAGTACCCGCAGGAAGAGAAAACAACCGTGATTCCGGGAGTAGTGGCGAGCGAAACCGGATGAGGCCAAACCGTATACGTGTGAGACCCGGCAGGGGTTGCGTATGCGGGGTTGTGGGATCTCTCTTTCACAGTCTGCCGGCTGTGAGGCGAGTCAGAAACCGTTGATGTAGGCGAAGGACATGCGAAAGGTCCGGCGTAGAGGGTAAGACCCCCGTAGTCGAAACATCAACGGCTCGTTTGAGAGACACCCAAGTAGCACGGGGCCCGAGAAATCCCGTGTGAATCTGGCGGGACCACCCGCTAAGCCTAAATATTCCCTGGTGACCGATAGCGGATAGTACCGTGAGGGAATGGTGAAAAGTACCGCGGGAGCGGAGTGAAATAGTACCTGAAACCGTGTGCCTACAAGCCGTGGGAGCGTCGCTGTATGTGCTTGCACATACAGTCGTGACTGCGTGCCTTTTGAAGAATGAGCCTGCGAGTTTGCGGTGTGTTGCGAGGTTAACCCGTGTGGGGAAGCCGTAGCGAAAGCGAGTCCGAATAGGGCGATTTAGTAGCGCGCTCAAGACCCGAAGCGGAGTGATCTAGCCATGGGCAGGTTGAAGCGGAGGTAAGACTTCGTGGAGGACCGAACCCACCAGGGTTGAAAACCTGGGGGATGACCTGTGGTTAGGGGTGAAAGGCCAATCAAACTCCGTGATAGCTGGTTCTCCCCGAAATGCATTTAGGTGCAGCGTCGTGTGTTTCTTGCCGGAGGTAGAGCACTGGATAGGCGATGGGCCCTACCGGGTTACTGACCTTAGCCAAACTCCGAATGCCGGTAAGTGAGAGCACGGCAGTGAGACTGTGGGGGATAAGCTCCATGGTCGAGAGGGAAACAGCCCAGAGCATCGACTAAGGCCCCTAAGCGTACGCTAAGTGGGAAAGGATGTGGAGTCGCACAGACAACCAGGAGGTTGGCTTAGAAGCAGCCACCCTTGAAAGAGTGCGTAATAGCTCACTGGTCTAGTGATTCCGCGCCGACAATGTAGCGGGGCTCAAGCGTACCGCCGAAGTCGTGTCATTCATACAATAGGGCCAACGCCTGTATGGATGGGTAGGGGAGCGTCGTGTGCCGGGTGAAGCCGCAGCGGAAGCTAGTGGTGGACGGTTCACGAGTGAGAATGCAGGCATGAGTAGCGATACACACGTGAGAAACGTGTGCGCCGATTGACTAAGGGTTCCTGGGTCAAGCTGATCTGCCCAGGGTAAGTCGGGACCTAAGGCGAGGCCGACAGGCGTAGTCGATGGATAACCGGTTGATATTCCGGTACCCGCTGTGAAGCGTCAAACATCGAGCCCATTAATGCTAAGGCCGTGAAGCCGTTCCGGACCCTTCGGGGAATGGAAAGTGGTGGAGCCGCCGGCCCAAGATGGTAGTAGGTGAGTGATGGGGTGACGCAGGAAGGTAGTCCATCCCGGGCGGTGGTTGTCCCGGGGTAAGGGTGTAGGACGAGTGGTAGGCAAATCCGCCGCTCATTAAGTCTGAGACCTGATGCCGAGCCGATTGTGGTGAAGTGGATGATCCTATGCTGTCGAGAAAAGCCTCTAGCGAGTTTCATGGCGGCCCGTACCCTAAACCGACTCAGGTGGTCAGGTAGAGAATACCGAGGCGTTCGGGTGAACTATGGTTAAGGAACTCGGCAAAATGCCCCCGTAACTTCGGGAGAAGGGGGGCCATCACCGGTGAGAGGATTTACTCCTTGAGCTGGGGGTGGCCGCAGAGACCAGCGAGAAGCGACTGTTTACTAAAAACACAGGTCCGTGCGAAGCCGTAAGGCGATGTATACGGACTGACGCCTGCCCGGTGCTGGAACGTTAAGGGGACCGGTTAGTCACTCTTCGGGGTGGCGAAGCTGAGAACTTAAGCGCCAGTAAACGGCGGTGGTAACTATAACCATCCTAAGGTAGCGAAATTCCTTGTCGGGTAAGTTCCGACCTGCACGAATGGCGTAACGACTTCTCGACTGTCTCAACCATAGGCCCGGTGAAATTGCACTACGAGTAAAGATGCTCGTTTCGCGCAGCAGGACGGAAAGACCCCGGGACCTTTACTACAGTTTGATATTGGTGTTCGGTTCGGCTTGTGTAGGATAGCTGGGAGACTTTGAAGCTCACACGCCAGTGTGGGTGGAGTCGTCGTTGAAATACCAGTCTGGTCGTGCTGGATGTCTAACCTGGGTCCGTGATCCGGATCAGGGACAGTGTCTGATGGGTAGTTTAACTGGGGCGGTTGCCTCCTAAAGAGTAACGGAGGCGCCCAAAGGTTCCCTCAGCCTGGTTGGCAATCAGGTGTTGAGTGTAAGTGCACAAGGGAGCTTGACTGTGAGACCGACGGGTCGAGCAGGGACGAAAGTCGGGACTAGTGATCCGGCGGTGGCTTGTGGAAGCGCCGTCGCTCAACGGATAAAAGGTACCCCGGGGATAACAGGCTGATCTTCCCCAAGAGTCCATATCGACGGGATGGTTTGGCACCTCGATGTCGGCTCGTCGCATCCTGGGGCTGGAGTCGGTCCCAAGGGTTGGGCTGTTCGCCCATTAAAGCGGTACGCGAGCTGGGTTTAGAACGTCGTGAGACAGTTCGGTCCCTATCCGCTGCGCGCGCAGGAACATTGAGAAGGGCTGTCCCTAGTACGAGAGGACCGGGACGGACGAACCTCTGGTGTGCCAGTTGTTCTGCCAAGGGCATGGCTGGTTGGCTACGTTCGGGAGGGATAACCGCTGAAAGCATCTAAGCGGGAAGCCTGCTTCGAGATGAGTGTTCCCACCCCCTTGAGGGGTTAAGGCTCCCAGTAGACGACTGGGTTGATAGGCCGGATCTGGAAGCCCAGTAATGGGTGGAGGTGACCGGTACTAATAGGCCGAGGGCTTGTCCTCAGTTGCTCGCGTCCACTGTGTTGGTTCTGAAACCACGAACAACCCCATGTCCGGGGCCACCGGGTGTGGTGCGGTTGTCTGTTTCATAGTGTTTCGGTGGTCATAGCGTGAGGGAAACGCCCGGTTACATTCCGAACCCGGAAGCTAAGCCTCACAGCGCCGATGGTACTGCAGGGGGGACCCTGTGGGAGAGTAGGACGCCGCCGAACAAATATTGCGAAAACCCCCGTACCGTTTATTCGGTACGGGGGTTTTCTGCGTTTAGGCTCAGTGGTATGCGCTATGACCTCGTGATCTTCGACAACGACGGTGTTCTCGTCGACAGCGAGCCGATCTCCAACAGGCTCCTGGCCGGCTATCTCACCGAGCTCGGGCACCCGACCTCGTACGAGGAGTCCCTCCGTGACTACATGGGCGCCGCGATGCACCGTGTCCACGATCTCGTCGAGGAGCGGACCGGGCAGCGGTTGCCGGACGACTTCGACGATGTCTTCCATGCCCGCGTGTTCGCCGCGTTCGAGCGGGAGTTGAAGCCGGTCGCCGGGGCCGTCGACGTGCTGGAGAGGCTGGTCGCGGACGGGGTGCCGTACTGCGTGGCGTCGTCCGGGAGCCATGAGCGGATTCGGGTGGGGCATCGGACGACGGGGCTGGACGAGTGGTTCGAGGACGAGTGGGTGTTCAGCTCCGAGGACGTGGGGCGGGGGAAGCCCGCGCCGGATCTGTTCCTGTACGCGGCCGAGCGGATGGGTGTGGCGCCGGAGCGGTGTGTCGTCGTAGAGGACAGTCCGTTGGGGGTGCGGGCTGGTGTTGCGGCCGGTATGGATGTGTATGGGTTCATCGGGATGACTCCTGCTGAGCGGCTTGTGGGGGCTACTCGACTCTTTGGTGACATGGGGCAGTTGGCTGATCTGCTGGAATGACCTCGGGCAGGGTGGGGGCGCTGACATTTGTCATGCCGAGGTCCGGACGATCGGTTCTACTGGCGGGCCGGGGCCTCGCGGCAGGCTGAGGGCATGACGACGAACACGGGCTCCATGAAGAAGAACTTCGGGCCGCTCCTCGCGGACGTGGCGGTACCGATCGGGTCGTACTACCTGCTGAAGAGCGGGTTCGGGATGGGCACGGTGGCGGCGCTGGGGTGGAGCAGTGTCGTGCCGGCGGTGCGGACCGTGTGGGGGGTTGTCGCCGAGCGGACGATCAATGCCTTCGCCGCGCTGATTCTCTTCGTGAATGTTGTCGGGCTGGTGCTCAGCTTCGTGGCCGGTGATCCGCGGTTGATGCTCGCGAAGGACAGTGGGATCAGCAGTGCCGTCGGGATCGGGATCCTCGTGTCCGTGGTGATGGGGAAGCCGATGATGACCGCCGGGATGAAGCCCTTCCTGGTGAAGGGCAGCCCGGAGCGGGAGGCCGTGTTCGAGCGGCTGTTGAGCGGGTCTGTGGCGTTCCAGCGGGCCGAGCGGCGGTTCTCGCTCGTGTGGGGTGTGATGCTGCTCGCGGAGTGTGTCGCGCGGATCGTCGGGGTGTACACACTGCCCGTCGACACCATGGTGTGGCTCGGTACGGTCGTGATGATCGGCACGATCGCCGTGACGTCCGTGGTCAGTGGCGGTGTCGCCGTGGGGCCGATGGCGGAGATGATCGACGCGGAGCTGAAGGCCGGGGATGCCCCCTCACCTGCGGTTGTGCCGTCGCTGGCCGTCGCTCGGTAAAGCTGAGCGGAATTCATCTTTGGCTGGATCTACCCACGAGTACGCCGGGGCCCTTACGCTCGCCGCCATGACAGATGTGCTGCGGCGCGGTAGGGCCTCTTTGGCGTTCAGCTTCTTCGCTCAGGGCGCCACCTTCGCGCTGCTCGTGACGCGTATCCCGGCGATCCAGGACCGGTACGGGGTCTCGGACGGGCTGCTGCCCGTCTTCCTGGCCGCCGTGCCGATCCTCGCCGGGGTCGGGAGTGTGACCACCGAGCACCTGGTGAAGCGAATACGGCCCAGCGTGCTGCTGCGCTGGTCCCAGCCCGTCGTCCTCCTGGCGCTGCTCGGGGTCGGGGCGGGCGACAGCATGGCCGAACTGGCCGTCGCGCTCGGGGCGTTCGGGCTCGGGGTGGGTGCGCTGGACGCCTCGATGAACATGCTCGGGGTGAGTCTGCAGCGGACGTACGGACGAAGCATCATGCTCAGCTTCCACGCCGCGTACAGCCTGGGCGGGATCGTGGGGGCCTCGCTGGCCTGGGCGGGGGCGCACTGGCATCTGGCGTTGTGGGTGTCGTATCTGCCGGTGGTGGCTGTGTTGTTGCCGGCTGCCTTTGTGGGGAGTCGGTGGTACGTCGACGGGGGTGCGCCGGGGAGCGAGGCGGAGGGCGCGGAGGCCGGGCCGCTGGTTTTCAAGCTGCTGCTGCCGTTGTGTCTGGTGATGACCTTCGCCTATATCGGGGACTCGACCGTCTCCAACTGGAGCGCGAAGTATCTGAAGGACGTGCTGGGGAGTTCGGAGCAGGTGGCGACCGTTCCGTACAACGTCTACATGGTGATGTGCCTGGTCGGGCGGGGGATCGGGGATCTCGGGGTGCGGCGGTTCGGGGCGGCGGCCGTGGTGCGGCTGGGGGCGGTGGTGGCCGCGGTGGGGTTCGCCGTGGTGGCCGTGGCGCCGGGGGCCGGGGTCGGGATGCTCGGGTTCACGTTGGTGGGGCTCGGGTTGTGTGTGCTGGTGCCGCAGACCTTCGCGGCGGCCGGGCGGTTGTTCCCGGGGGCTTCGGATACGGCCATCGCGCGGCTCAATGTGTTCAATTACGTGGGGTTTCTGATCGGTTCGCCGTTGGTGGGGGCGCTGGGTGACGCCTGGAGTTATCGCGGGGCGATGCTCGTGCCGATGGTGTTGGTGCTGGTGACGTTGGTGTACGCCCGCTCGTTCGCGCCGGAGGAGGGCCGGTACCGTGACGGGCATGAGCGGGCGCGCACAGCTGATGTGGGACGAGGCAGTAACGGGCTATGACTTCGGCCGGGACCATCCGATGGACCCGGTCCGGCTCGCCCTGACCCGGAGACTCGTCGACGCCTTCGGGCTCGACAAGGACGTGGACGTGGTGGCGGCCAAGGCCGCCGGCGATTCGACGTTGCGGCTGGTTCACCGGGAGGACTACGTCGAGGCGGTGAAGGAGGCCTCGGCCGATCCGGACTCGGCGGACGGGGCGTACGGGCTCGGGACCATGGATGATCCCGCCTTTGCCGGGATGCATGAGGTGTCGGCGCTGATCGCGGGGCAGTCGGTGGGGGCGGCGGAAGCTGTGTGGGCCGGGGATGCGCTGCACGCCGTGAACTTCTCGGGTGGGCTGCATCACGCGATGCCCGGTGCCGCTTCCGGGTTCTGTATCTACAACGATGCCTCGTTGGCCATCGCCCGGCTGTTGGAGCTGGGGGCCGAGCGGGTCGCGTATGTCGATGTGGACGTGCATCACGGGGACGGGGTCCAGGCGGCGTTCTGGGAGGACCCCCGGGTGTTGACGATCTCCCTGCATGAGCATCCTCGGACGTTGTTCCCGCAGACCGGGTGGCCGGAGGAGACCGGGGCCGGGAAGGGGGAGGGCTCGGCGGTCAACGTGGCGTTGCCGGCCGGGACCGGGGACGCGGGGTGGTTGCGGGCGTTTCACGCTGTCGTACCGGAGTTGATCGCGGATTTCCGGCCGCAGGTGCTGGTGACTCAGCACGGGGCCGATACGCACTTCGAGGATCCGCTTGCTCATCTCGCTGTGTCGCTGGATGCGCAGCGGGCCGTGCAGGTCGCGTGTCATGAGCTCGCGCACGAGTACGCGGACGGGAAGTGGGTCGCGCTCGGTGGGGGCGGTTATGCCGTGGTGGAGGTGGTGCCGCGGTCGTGGACGCATCTTGTGGCTATCGCCGCGGGGCGGGAGATCGCGCCGGAGGCGGTGATTCCTGAGGGGTGGCGGCAGGAAGTGTTCGCTCGGACGCGGCAGTTGGGGCCACAGCGGATGACCGACGGGCGGTGGCCGGTGGCCTACGCCGACTGGGAGTCGGGGTATGACCCCGGGGATCGTCTTGATCAGGCGGTGGTGGCTACTCGGCGGGCGGTGTTTCCGTTGCGGGGGCTGTTGGCGTAGACCTGCGATGGACGTGCGGGTCGGTGGGGGTGGTGGCGCGGGGATTTTTCGCCCCCGCCGCCCCTACCCGTCCCATCACTGGGGGCTGCGCCCCCGGACCCCCGCTTCGGCCTGAACGGCCTTGTCCGCAAACGCCGGACGGGCTGGATCTGGTGCGCGCTGGTTGACGCCGACCGGTGTCGAAGGCGGCCCCGGCGCTCACCCTTCACACGTCAGCCGCAGTGCCCCGAGTCCTCCGCCGACGCGCTGCCGATCGTGCCGCCCCACGCGATGGAGGAGTCGCGGCCGTCGACAAACGCCGGACGGGCTGGATCTGGTGCGCGCTGGTTGACGCCGGCCGGTGTCGAAGGCGGCCCCGGCGCTCACTCTTCACACGTCAGCCGCAGTGTCCCGAGTCCTCCGCCGACGCGTTGCCGATCGTGCCGCCCCACGCGATGGAGGAGTCGCGGCCGTCGACGTAGACCGGGCCGGCGTAGCTCGTCTACGTACCGGAGTCGACAGCAGGGTCGTCCGAGCGGACGGTCACGGCGCGGTTCTTGCCGGAGTTGGCCGAGGGGCAGGATCGTGCGTGCGGCGGGACAGTTTGAGCATGACGGTGTTCCCCCAGTTGGTGAGGTGTCGGTCAACTTGCCTGGGACGGTTGGTCGTTCCGTCCACGCAAGGTGAGACCCGGGAATCCGTACGGTAGTTGTGGGTGCTTTTGCCACTCTCCTGTCACCGGTGTTACGCCAACCGCGCGGTGTTTCCGGGGTTTTCGTCGTGCCCGGGTGCCGGGTCCGTCAGCATCGCTCCCGTGTTGAGCACCGGCGCCCTCCGTGCGCATCTGCTGGCCGCCCGGCTGGCCGGACCCGTGGCCACCTCGCGGGAGGAGAGTCTGCGGAGTTATCGGGCCTTCGCCGCGCGGGATCCCCGGGTGTTGATCGGTCTTGATCCCGAATGGACTTGGGAACAGGGGGACTTGATCCGGCTGATGGCGGACAAGTGCGGGGTTTCGGCCGACCCGACGCACACTTCCGGGCATGATGTGATCGACCCGGAACGGACTTTGGCCGCGTTGGACGCCTTCGCCGATCGGTTGGGGGAGGTAGCGGAGCGGAGTGGGGCCGTGCTTCTCGGGACCGGGCATCCGCATCGGCTGCTCGGGTTCTACGCCGCGTTGGCGGACGCCTTGTCGGCGGCGGGATGTGCTGTTCTCACCCCAGCGCAGGGTCTCTCTGTCGACATAACGACCCGGTTCGGTCTACGCACGTACAACCTTGACTACGTCCAGGGGGTCGGGCTGGTCCGTGAACCGGGCCCCGAACGCACCGGTTGTGAGCCCGGCGCACACACGCACTCACCGCTCCCGGTTCGTACCGTGCTGGGTGCGGCGGCGGAGGCCGGCGGGGTGCTTCCGGAGCTGGTGATCGGGGACCACGGATGGGTCTGCGGAGCAGGTCAGCTGGGGTTCGAGGCCATTGGTCTGGCGGATACCGACGACCCCGCGCTGTTCGTGGGTGAGGCCGAGGGGTCGGTGTCCGTCGTCGTTCCACTTGATGACGCCGTGCGGTCCGCTTACTACCGCCCGCTTACCCGCTACGTACTCAATCGAGCGTGTCTGTCACAGTAGGCCGCCGATGGGTGCACCTCTTCCCCACTCGCATCACACGCCCCTACATTGGGGAGTGAGCACGCAACGACGAAGAGTCACCGGAAGGGGAAGCCGGTGACCGTCGAGTGCGGAAGGTTCAGGTGTGTCATGGCTGCAGCTGGCGAGAGGCCTCTGAACGAGGTTCAGTTCCTTACCGTGGCGGAGGTCGCCTCGGTGATGCGAGTGTCGAAGATGACCGTGTACCGGTTGGTGCACAGCGGTCATCTGCCCGCTATCCGGGTGGGGCGGTCCTTCCGCGTCCCCGAGCAAGCGGTACACGAGTACCTTCGCGAGAGTTATGTGGGGGTGGAGACAGCCTGAGGCGATACCTCGATTACGACCTCAGCTCTCGGACGGGTAGGCTGGCCCCTTGTAGGTCGTATGGGCCCATGATGCCCAGCACCGAGTGATGAGAAGTGAGCGAGGGTAGTCGTGGGCTCTGTTATCAAGAAGCGGCGCAAGCGGATGGCTAAGAAGAAGCACCGCAAGCTGCTGAAGCGCACGCGCGTGCAGCGTCGTAACAAGAAGTAGGCGACGCGGCGCCGCGAGAGCGTCTCCTGTGGCCCCCCACCGAATTCGGTGGGGGGCCACAGTTTTGTTCAGGACTTCCGTCGGTCAGGCGGTCATGCGGTCATCACAGCGCAACACCCAACCGCTAGGTTGGCCGCACACGGGTAACTCGGAAGGAAGGCGCTGATCTTGGGGAAGGTCGTGCTCGTGACCGGAGTGGCCCGTCAGCTGGGGGGCCGGTTCGTACGGCGGATCCAGCGTGACCCACAGGTCGACCGGGTGATCGCCGTGGACGCGGTCGCGCCCGGACACCATCTCGGCGGCGCGGAGTTCATCCAGGCCGACATCCGGCAGCCCACCATCGCGCGGGTGCTCGCCGAGTCGGGCGCCGACACGGTCGTCCACATGGACGTGACGGGCACCGCCCTGGGCAGCGGCAGCCGGACCACGGTCAAGGAGACCAACGTCATCGGCACCATGCAACTGCTCGGCGCCTGCCAGAAGTCACCGGTCGTCAAGCGCCTGGTGGTGAAGTCCAGTACGAACGTCTACGGCTCCGCCCCGCGCGACCCGGCCGTCTTCACCGAGGGCACCCCGCCGAAGTCCCTGCCGAGCGGCGGCTTCGCGAAGGACACCGTCGAGGTCGAGGGCTATGTCCGCGGCTTCGCCCGCCGCCGCCCCGACGTCGCCGTGTGCGTGCTGCGCTTCGCCAACATCCTTGGTCCTACGGCGGATTCACCGCTCGCGTCGTACTTCTCGCTGCCGGTCCTGCCGACCGTGTTCGGCTACGACCCGCGGCTGCAGTTCGTGCACGAGGACGACGTGATCGACGTACTGCGGATCGCCTCGCACGATCCGGAGCGGGGCACGCTCAACAGCGGCACCTTCAACATCGCCGGGGACGGCGTCCTGCTGCTCTCCCAGTGCTCGCGGCGCCTGGGCCGCCCGACGGTGCCGCTGCTGCTGCCCGCGGTCACCTGGGCCGGTTCCCTGGTGCGTACGCTGGGGATGACGGACTTCTCCCCGGAGCAGATCCGGTTGCTCACCCACGGTCGGGTCGTGTCGACGGTCCAGATGCGCGAGACGCTGGGGTACAGGCCGAAGTACACGACCGCCGAGACCTTCGCGGACTTCGCGCGCAGCCAGGGCCCGGGGCTGCTGCCGCCGGAGGTCCTCGCGGGGGCCGTCGACCGGATCGCCGCGCTGTCCAAGTCGGACGGTGGCCACCCCCCGACGCCGAGCGCCAACTGAGGAGCGCATCAACGATGGCGGATGCCAAGGTCATTCCGTTCGACGACGACCGGTCCCGCGCGAACGGCGTGCAGCGGCCGCAGCGGCGCCGGAGCACGGGGAACCGGCGCAAGAACGGCGAACCCGCGCTGGTCCGTGAGGTCCAGCCCCTGCCGGGCCGGGACTTCGCGCAGGATGATGTTCCTGTGACGCGTGAGGAACAAGAGCCGGAGAAGCCGCAGGACGAGGAGATCCAGAGCCTCCAGAGCGCCCTGGAACGCCGGGTCGCCCACGGCCTGTCGTTCCTGCGCCGCCGGCTGACCGGGGACTACGACGTCGACGACTTCGGCTACGACGAGGAGCTCACCGACGAGGTCCTGATGCCGGCGCTGCGCCCGCTGTACGAGAAGTACTTCCGGGTCGAGGTCAAGGGCATCGAGAACATCCCGGCGGAGGGCGGCGCGCTGATCGTCGCCAACCACTCCGGGACGCTGCCGCTGGACGGCGTGATGATGCAGATCGCCGTCCACGACAACCACCCGGCGGGCCGCCACCTCCGCCTCCTCGCGGCGGACCTCGTCTTCATGCTCCCGGTGGTCAACGAACTCGCCCGCAAGGCCGGCCACACCCTCGCCTGCGCCGAGGACGCCGAACGGCTGCTGGGCCGGGGCGAGTTGGTCGGCGTGATGCCGGAGGGCTTCAAGGGCATCGGCAAGCCGTTCAGCGAGCGCTACAAACTCCAGCGCTTCGGCCGCGGCGGCTTCGTCTCGACCGCCCTGCGCAAGGGCACCCCGATCATCCCGTGCTCGATCGTGGGGGCCGAGGAGATCTACCCGATGATCGGCAACTCCAAGACGCTGGCCCGCGTCCTGGGTTTCCCGTACTTCCCGATCACGCCCACGTTCCCGTGGCTGGGCCCGCTGGGTGCGATCCCGCTCCCCACGAAGTGGACCATCCAGTTCGGCGAGCCGATCCCGACGGACGGCTATCCGCCGGAGGCGGCCGAGGACCCGATGCTGATGTTCAACCTCACGGACCAGGTGAGGGAGCAGATCCAGCACACGCTGTACAAGTTGCTGGTGCAGCGGAGGTCGGTGTTCTTCTAGTTTTTCGGCTGTACGACGATGGGGCACCCCTCGCAGGAGGGGTGCCCCATCGTCTTTAGGGGCGCGAGGAACTGCGCGACCAGCCCCCACCGACCCGCAGCCAAAGAACCGCAGAACCGGCGGAGCTAGTTCGCGTCCTCGCTGTCGATGCCCAGGCCCGGCAGCAAGCCCGGGAGCAGCGGTGGCAGCGTGACATCGGGCTCGGTGATCGACGGCTTGCTCGCGGACGGCGACTCCGTGCCGGAGGTCTTCGGGGGGTCCAGGAGGCCTCCCGTGTTGCCGCCGAGGAGGCCGTCGCCGGTGGTGGCGGACTCGGTGGGGGTGCTGGAGTGGCTGGTCTCCGCGGAGCCGTCGGTGGTGCTCGGTGTCGTCGAGCGGTGGGTGTCGGCGGAGCCGCCCGTGGACGTCGTACCCGGAGCGCGGTGCTTGCCGGTGCCGGGGGTCGTCGCCGGGGGCTGGGGGAGCAGCGACTGGAGCGGGGCGACCTCTTCGTCTATGGCGTCGAAGACCGAGGAGACCTGGTCGCTGACGTCGCCGAGCTGGACGGGGAGGCGGTCGCGCAGGGCGCCCCAGGCCTCGCGGTGCGAGCGGGAGAACGCGGAGAGGGCCTGGATGGGGCCCAGCGAGTTCGGGTCCTGCTCGTACGCCTCGTGCAGCAGGCGGTGGCCCTCGGACGCGTCGTGGGTCATCCCGGCGAGCGTGCGGCGGATCTCGCCGAGCTGCTCGTGGTCGAGGTGGCCGCTGCGGTCCCGCTCGATCAGCCGGCGTGCCTCGCTCAGGCGGTTGGACGCCTGGTCGAGGTAGGCCACACCGCGCTGGTCGTCGCCGTCGGACAGGTAGTTGAGCTTGAAGTCCTCGATGCCGCGCTTCAGGCCGTAGAGCGAGTCACCGGGCAGGGCGCCCGAGCTCGCCGCGGCCACTCCGCCGAAGGCACCCGCCGCGACCCCGACGCTCAGTCCGCCGGCCGCGAGGCCCTTGGTGAGCCGGGTGCGCGGTCGCAGCTTGCCCAGACCGGTGGCCCGGTGCGCACCCCGGGACCGGGGGGAGCGCTGCTCCGGTACCGAGGGTCCGGGTGCCTCGCCTTGCAGCATGGCCTCGAACGCGGCGACCAGCTGAGCCCGCTGGACCACCTTGACCTCGGGGTCCAGCACGGGTTTGGGCAGCTCGCCGAGACCGGTGGCGAAGGCCAGCATGCGGCCCTGCTCGGTCTGTTCCGCAGCAGCCGGGGCCGGGGCCGGTCCTTCGGACTGCTCGGCCGCCGTGCCCTGGTCGGACAGCTCCTCTTCCAGGGCCTGGGCGAAGGCGTTCGCCCGCCGGTGCGCCGATACGTTCGCGATCACTGGCGGCACCTCCTCTCGCGTCATGACGGTCGACTCCCCAGGGGGTCCTGAGGGTTGCACAGCCTGACCGCATCCACACGATCGAGTGATCGGAGAGGGCCAGGTCGTGACCACAGGGAGCCTGTATCCCGCACAACGAGTGGCGCGGCACTTGGGTTACGGACGACGGATGATCCGACCGCGAACTCAACGGACTTTCACTGAGCGCGAGTTGGGCGTTACCGAGCGTGTGCCGTCAGCGGGCGTCGTCCGGGAGGAGCCGGGCGAGGGTGCGCACGGCCCGGTACTGGAGGGTCTTGATCGCACCCTCGTTCTTGCCCATCACCCGGGCGGTCTCCGCGACGGAGAGGCCCTGCAGGAAGCGGAGCGTGACGCACTCCTGCTGCTGCGGGTTGAGCCGCCGTACGGCGTCGAGCAGTGCGGCGTTCGAGAGGGACTCCAGGACGGAGTCCTCGGGGGAGCGCTCGACCTCGTTGGCGTCGAGCATCTCGCCGGTGGTCACTTCCAGCCGGAAGCGGCTCGACTTGAAGTGGTCGGCCACCAGGTTGCGGGCGATCGTCACGAGCCAGGCGCCGAAGTCACGACCCTGATAGGTGAACGTGCCGATGCGGCGCAGGGCGCGCAGAAAGGTCTCGCTGGTGAGGTCCTCGGCGGTGGCTTTGCCTCCCACTCGGTAGTAGATGTACCGGTACACAGTGTCGCTGTACTGGTCGTAGAGGCGGCCGAAGGCGTCGGCTTCGCCGGCCTGGGCACGCTCCACGAGGTCCATCATCCGGGCGCTGTCGCTGTCAGCGGCCGGACGGCGTGCGGTGGCGGCGCCGGCCGAGCGCCCTCGTCTGCCAACAGCCGCGCCGCCGTCGGCCAGTGCGTAGCACGGGCCTACGGGTGCGGTGGTGGCGAAGGCGGCGGGGACGGCGTACGCGGTGGGGACGAAGCCGCGCAACAGGTCTTGGACCGTTGCGCGCAGCGTAGCCAGGCCCGAGGCGTCAACCCCGACGTGTGGGTACACGGGACTCCCAGAGGCAGAGCTTCCATCACGTGCAGTACCGGAACATTCACCCGTCGTAGCGACGGAGGGGTACCGGATTGCGTCTGAGGAGAATAACGCTTCGTGCAGGCGCTGCTACACCCAGTTGCTCAAATCATCGATTACGTCGCTTCCGTAACCGGTTGACGCCCGATCAAGTACCGCAGAGTGACCGGTTGTTGATCAGAACGGTCCGAATTCAGTCAGGGACCGGGGCGTGTTGTGGCCGTGTGCAGCCAACGTGACTGGACAGGGGGTTACGCGGGTACGACCCGTGGATTGGCTGTGTTTACCGCGTCACCGGCGTCGGCGGTGCAAAGCGATCGCCGCGGCCGTGCCGCCCGCCACCGCGCCCACGCCGGCCGCCGCCGGGATGCCGACCTTGGCCGCTTTGCGGGCCGTCCGGTAGTCGCGCAGCCGCCAGTCCAGCTCGCGCGCGTGCTTGCGCAGCTTGGAGTCCGGGTTGATGGCGTAGGGGTGCCCGACCAGCGAGAGCATCGGGATGTCGTTGTGCGAGTCGCTGTACGCGGCGCAGCGCGAGAGGTCCAGGCCCTCCGCCGCCGCCAACGCCCTTACCGCCTCCGCCTTCGCGGGGCCGTGCAGGGGTTCACCGACCAGCTTGCCGGTGTAGACGCCGTCGACGGACTCGGCGACCGTGCCGAGCGCGCCGGTGAGGCCGAGGCGGCGGGCGATCACGTTGGCGATCTCCACCGGGGCCGCCGTGACGAGCCACACCTTCTGGCCCGCGGCGAGGTGTGCCTCGGCGAGGGCACGGGTGCCGGGCCAGATGCGCTCGGCCATGTACTCGTCGTAGATCTCCTCGCCGATCGACTGGAGTTCGGCGACGCGGTGGCCCTTGACGATGGACAGCGCGGAGTCGCGCGCCTCCTGCATGTGCTCGGGGTCCTCGGAGCCGGCGAGCCTGAACCAGGCCTGCTGCCAGGCGAACTTGAGGAGGTCGCGGGTCTCGAAGAACTTCCGTTTGTGCAGGCCGCGGCCGAAGTGGAAGATCGACGCGCCCTGCATGACGGTGTTGTCCAGGTCGAAGAAGGCCGCGGCTCTGTCGTCGCCGAGGACCGGGAACTCCGGTTCCTCCGCCGCTTCTTCGTCCGCGAGGGCATCCTGTATGTCCTGCGCGTCCTGCGACGACTTGCGCGCTGCCTCCGCAGAGGCCTCGCCTGCCAACACGCTCCGCGCCGTGGCGGAGCGCCTACGGGGAGTGAGCCATCCGAGAGCGGCCATGTCGTGAGCATAGCCAGTTTGTTCGGTGGTTCCGGAGCCGAGAGGTTCGGAGGCTGTGAACTCTCCGCGACCGGGCCGTTAAAGAAGCGCACCGGTGGCGCGAGAATGGTGTGCATGAGTCATCTCGTCACTCTCGTCCGCAAGCCCGGCTGTCATCTGTGCGAGGACGCGCAGCTCGTCGTGGAGAAGGTCTGCGCCGATCTCGGGGTCCCCTGGGAGGAGAAGGACATCACCGAGGACCAGCGGTTGCACGACGAGTACTGGGAGCAGATTCCGGTCGTCCTCATCGATGGGAAACAGCACACCTTCTGGCGGGTGGACGAGGCCCGGCTGCGCCGGGAACTGACCAAGTAGTTCAACGCGCACCCGAACGTCGCTTAGGATCGACGGCGGTTTGGTCTCGGGGGCGGGAATTACGAGGAGTGTGGCGGTTTTGCCCCCTGGAATACGCCTGGGACGCGTGTGCGTGACCCCGGTCACGTTGGCCGGGCAAATCGGACACCATCTTTGTGCACGCGTTCACAAAGACATAGCCTGCTTTCGACGGGGCGGTCTGGGTACGTGTGACCGCCCACAGCCCCGCTCTACCCGCAGGAGCACCGTGGCAACTGGCCGAACTCACCGACCGGCGAGCCGTAGCCGAGGGATTCCCGAGGCCACCGTCGCCCGTCTCCCGCTGTACCTCCGCGCGCTGACCGGACTCTCGGAGCGCTCGGTGCCCACGGTCTCCTCCGAGGAGCTCGCCGCCGCCGCGGGGGTCAACTCCGCGAAGCTGCGCAAGGACTTCTCCTACCTGGGTTCCTACGGCACCCGTGGTGTGGGCTACGACGTCGAGTACCTCGTCTACCAGATCTCCCGCGAGCTGGGCCTCACCCAGGACTGGCCGGTCGTGATCGTCGGTATCGGAAACCTCGGCGCCGCACTCGCCAACTACGGCGGGTTCGCCTCCCGCGGCTTCCGCGTCGCCGCCCTCATCGACGCCGACCCGGCGATGGCCGGCAAGCCCGTCGCGGGCATCCCGGTGCAGCACGCGGACGAGCTGGAAAAGATCATCAGCGACAACGGCGTCTCCATCGGCGTCATCGCGACCCCCGCCGGTGCCGCCCAGCCGGTCTGCGACCGCCTCGTGGCCGCCGGTGTGACGTCCATCCTGAACTTTGCGCCGACCGTGCTGACCGTCCCGGACGGCGTCGACGTCCGCAAGGTCGACCTCTCGATCGAGCTGCAGATCCTCGCCTTCCACGAGCAGCGCAAGGCCGGCGAGGAGGCCGCCAACCAGGCGGCGCACCCGACCGCCGCGCGCCGCGGCGACTCCGCCGAGCAGGGCCCTGACGGGGACGTCCCCGCCGTGATGCCGGCATGAGTCTCCTCGTCGTCGGGCTGAGCCACCGCAGCGCGCCGGTCAGCCTCCTGGAGCGGGCCACGCTGAACGCGGACGCCCAGGTCAAGCTCCTCCAGGACACGGTCGCCGCCGAACCGGCCGCCGAGGCCGCGGTGTTGGCCACCTGCAACCGCATCGAGCTCTACGCCGACGTGGACAAGTTCCACGCGGGCGTCGCGGAGTTGTCCACGCTGCTCGCCCAGCACAGCGGCGTCGGCCTGGACGAGCTCACTCCTTATCTCTACGTGCACTACGAGGACCGGGCCGTCCACCACCTCTTCTCGGTGGCCTGCGGCCTCGACTCGATGGTCGTCGGCGAGGGCCAGATCCTCGGCCAGATCAAGGACTCCCTCGCCACGGCGCAGGAACTGCACTCCGCCGGGCGGCTGTTGAACGAGCTGTTCCAGCAGGCCCTCCGGGTCGGCAAGCGCGCCCACTCCGAGACCGGCATCGACCGCGCGGGCCAGTCCCTGGTCACCTTCGGCCTTCAACAGCTCTCCTCCGGCACGGCGGTTGAGGCCTGGGCCAAGGGGAAACGGGCCCTGGTCATCGGCGCCGGCTCCATGTCGTCGCTGGCCGCCGCGACCCTCGCGCGGGCCGGGGTCGCCGAGATCGTCGTCGCCAACCGCACCTCCGACCGCGCCGAGCGGCTCGCCCAGATCATCACCGAGAGCCCCGAAACGGACGTGTCCGCCCGCGCGGTACCGATGGGTTCGGTGCCGTTCGAGCTGACACGTGCCGATGTGGCCGTGTCCTGCACGGGCGCGACGGGGCTGGTCCTGACGGCCGACACGGTCGCGGACGCGGTCGAGGGCCGGGTGTCGCAGGATGCCGCGATCGGTCGTACGGCCGTAGCGGATGTCGTGCGGGACGAGCTTCCGCCGACGTCCGTCGGGAGCGAGGACGGGTGTCCGCTGGACCTGTCCGCGGTGCAGGGGGCGAGTGGCTTCTCCGTGATGGGGGAGGCCGCCGTGGCCGGGATGGACGCGGCGACGCTGGAGCAGCACGCGGCCTGGGTCGGCGGCAGCGCCGTCGACCGCCGCGAGGCGGCCCGGCGTACGCCCGAGGCCGAGGCCGAACTCATCACCGAACTCGCCGCCCTGGCCGCCACGGTCGGGCGGATCCCCGAGCGTCGCAGGCCCGAGCCCGTCGCCCACGTCCCGCGCCCCGCGCCGGTGTTGTCGCTCCTCGACCTCGCGATGCCGCGGGACGTCGACGCGGCCGTGCACCGGGTGGCCGGGGTGCGGCTGGTGGACATCGAATCGCTCGCCGAGGCTTCGGCGGACGCCCCGATGGCGGCGGACGTGGACGCGGTCCGGCGTATCGTCTCCGACGAGGTGGCGGCCTTCGGGGCAGCCCAGCAGGCCGCGCACATCACGCCGACCGTGGTCGCCCTGCGCGCCATGGCCGCCGAGGTCGTGGCCGGCGAGATCGCCCGGCTCGACGGACGGCTGCCCGGCCTCGACGACAAGCACCGCGCGGAGATCACCCAGACCGTGCGACGCGTCGTCGACAAGCTGCTGCACGCGCCGACCGTACGGGTCAAGCAGCTCGCGGCCGAGCCCGGCGGCGCCGGGTACGCGGACGCGCTGCGCACCCTGTTCGACCTCGACCAGGAGACGGTGGCCTCCGTCTCCCGGGCCGTAGAAGACTCTGAGATCAGCAAGAACCGAGGGCCAGCATGAGTAGCAAGGCTTTGAGGCTCGGGACCAGGCGGAGCAGACTCGCCCTGGCCCAGTCCGGGTTGGTGGCGGACGCCGTGAGCCAGGTGACCGGACGGCCCGTCGAGCTCGTCGAGATCACCACCTACGGCGACACCTCCCGCGAGCACCTCGCCCAGATCGGCGGCACCGGGGTCTTCGTGACCGCGCTGCGGGACGCGCTGCTCGGCGGTGAGGTCGACTTCGCGGTTCATTCGCTGAAGGACCTGCCGACGACGCAGCCCGCGGAACTGGTGCTCGCCGCCGTACCCGAGCGCGAGGACCCGCGGGACGTGATCGTCGCCCGGGACGCCCTGAAGTTCACCGACCTGCCCCGCGGGGCGCGCATCGGTACGGGCTCCCCGCGGCGCACGGCCCAGCTGAACGCGTACGCGCGCAGCCACGGCCTCGACATCGAGACGGTCCCGATCCGCGGGAACATCGACACCCGGGTCGGCTTCGTGCGGGACGGTGAGCTGGACGCCGTGGTCCTGGCCGCCGCCGGACTGAGCCGGATCGGCCGGCTCGACGACGTGACCGACTTCCTGTCGGTCGACACGATTTTGCCCGCCCCCGGCCAGGGGGCCCTGGCGATCGAGTGTGTCGCGGACAACGCGAACCTCATCGCGGCGCTCGGCGAACTCGACGACCCGTTCACGCGGATCGCCGTGACCGCCGAAAGGTCCCTGCTCGCCGCCCTGGAGGCCGGCTGCTCCGCCCCTGTGGGCGCGCTGGCCGACCTGCTGGCCGACGGGCAGATTGTCAAGGAAATGCGCCTGCGCGGAATAGTCGGCACGACCGACGGTTCGCGTACGGTGCAGCTGTCCACCACCGGTCCCGTGCCCGAGACGCATGACCAAGCACTGGCGCTCGGTCGCGAACTCGCCGCCGAGATGCTTGCCCAGGGCGCGGCCGGTCTGATGGGGGAGCAAGCCAAGTGAGCCCCACCACTCTTCCCGCCGCCGGTCCTGAACACGGGCACGTCACCTTCCTGGGTGCCGGACCCGGAGATCCGGGACTGCTCACACTGCGCGCCGTAGAGGCGCTGGCGAACGCGGACGTTCTCGTCGCCGAGCACGAGGTGCTCGACGTCGTACGTGCGCACGCCCGACCCGGCGTAGCCGTCGTGCATCCGGATCCGAGTCCTTCTTCGGGCTCGCTCCCGGGCACAGGCACGCCTCAACTAACGGTTGTTGACGGTGCGTCAACAACCGTTGGCCTACCCGCTGTGCGGGATGCGGCACATCTTGTCATGGAGGCCGCGCGGGGCGGCAGGCGGGTCGTACGTGCGGTGTCCGGGGACCCCGGACTAGATACGTACGCTGCCGAGGAAATGCTCGCCTGCGTCGCCGCGGGTGTGCCTTTCGAGGTCGTCCCGGGTGTCGCGGCGGCCGTCGGCGTGCCCGCGTACGCCGGTGTCCCGCTGCGGGACGCGCAGGGGGCGGACGTCCGGTTCGTGGACGCCCGTACCGCGTCGGACCGGTGCTGGACGGAGGTGGGGGCGTCGGACGGCACGGTGGTGGTTTCCACGTCGCTGGACTCCGTGGCCTCGGCCGCCGGTGAGCTGGTGGCCGCGGGCCGTAAGCCGGACACCCCGATGACGGTCACAGTGGCTGGTACGACCACTCGTCAGCGGACCTGGTCCGCGACGCTCGGGACGATCGCGCAGACGCTGAAGCAGGCGAAGGTGCTGCCGTCCCCGGAAGGTGGCCGGCCGGTGATAGCCGTGGTCGGTGAGCGGTCCGCCGCCGCGCAGCGCGACCAGTTGTCGTGGTTCGAGTCCAAGCCGCTGTTCGGCTGGAAGGTGCTCGTGCCGCGGACGAAGGAGCAGGCGGCTTCGCTCTCCGACCAACTCCGGTCCTACGGCGCCGTTCCGCACGAGGTGCCGACGATCGCCGTCGAGCCGCCGCGGACGCCTCAGCAGATGGAGCGGGCGGTCAAGGGGCTCGTCACCGGGCGCTACGAGTGGATCGCTTTCACCTCCGTGAACGCGGTCAAGGCCGTGCGGGAGAAGTTCGAGGAGTACGGGCTCGATGCGCGGGCGTTCGCCGGGATCAAGGTCGCGGCGGTCGGGGAGTCGACCGCGAAGGCGCTGATCGCCTTCGGCGTGAAGCCGGACCTGGTGCCGAGCGGGGAGCAGTCCGCGGCCGGGTTGCTGGAGGACTGGCCTCCGTACGACCCCGTTTTCGACCCGATCGACCGGGTGTTCCTGCCGCGTGCGGACATCGCCACGGAGACCCTGGTCGCCGGGCTGATCGAGCTCGGGTGGGAGGTCGATGACGTGACCGCCTACCGGACGGTGCGGGCGTCGCCGCCGCCGGCGGATACGCGGGAGGCGATCAAGGGGGGTGGCTTCGATGCCGTTCTCTTCACGTCGTCGTCCACCGTGCGGAACCTGGTGGGGATCGCCGGTAAGCCGCACAACGTGACCGTGATCGCGTGTATCGGTCCGGCTACGGCGAAGACCGCCGAGGAGCATGGGCTGCGGGTGGATGTGATGGCTCCGGAGCCGTCTGTGCACAAGTTGGCCGAGGCGTTGGCGAACTTCGGGCTTCGGCGGAGGGCTGCCGCGCAGGAGGCGGGGGATCCGGTTACCCGGCCGAGTGAGCGTCGGCCGGGGGCTCGGCGGCGGCGTACGACCTGAGGTTGAGATCTAGGTTGCGGTGAGTGGGGGCGGGCGTCCGTGGGGGCGGCGCCCCCACACCCCGCTTCGGCCCGAAAGGGCCTCGTCCTCAAACGCCGGACGGGCTGAGAAAACGCGGCCTGTGTTTGAAAGGTGCCGGGCGGGCAGGGGGATGGCGGTCTGTGCTGGAAAGGTGCCGGGCGGGCTGAGGGATCGCGGTCTGTGCTGGAAAGGTGTCGGTGTGCCCGAGAACGCGTAAAGCGTGCTGACGTGCTCGCGATGTATGCCGAAATGTGCGCCGACTCACCGTCGGCAAAGGTGCCCCTGAGGCGGGCGTAGCGTAGATGGCATGACGACGTACGGATCCTTTCCCGGCTCGCGGCCCCGGCGGTTGCGGACCAGCCCCGTCATGCGGCGGATGGTTGCCGAGACCCGGTTGCACCCTGCTGACTTCATCCTTCCCGCGTTTGTGCGGGAGGGGGTCAGTGAGCCGGTGCCGATCGGGGCCATGCCTGGGGTTGTGCAGCACACCCGGGACAGTCTGAAGAAGGCTGCCGCTGAGGCTGTTGCCGCCGGGATCTCCGGGATCATGCTGTTTGGGGTGCCGGAGGAGAGCAAGAAGGACGCTCTCGGGACGCCTGGGACCGACCCCGACGGGATTCTTCAGGTCGCGCTGCGGGATGTGCGGGCCGAGGTCGGGGACGAGCTGCTCGTCATGTCTGATCTGTGTCTTGATGAGACCACCGATCATGGGCATTGCGGGGTGCTCGATGATCAGGGGCGCGTTGACAACGACGCCACCCTTGAGCGGTATGCCGAGATGGCTCAGGTGCAGGCCGATGCCGGGGCCCATGTCGTCGGGCCCAGCGGGATGATGGACGGGCAGATCGGGGTCGTCCGGGACGCGCTCGATCAGATCGGGCGGGAGGATGTCGCCATCCTCGCCTACACCGTCAAGTACGCGTCCGCGTTCTTCGGGCCGTTCCGTGAGGCCGTGGGTTCCTCGCTCAAGGGGGACCGCAAGACGTACCAGCAGGACCCGGCCAACGCACGGGAGTCCATGCGGGAGTTGGCGCTCGACCTGGAGGAGGGTGCCGACATGGTGATGGTCAAGCCGGCCGGGCCCTACCTCGACATCCTGGCCAAGGTCGCCGAGGTCTCGGACGTGCCCGTCGCCGCCTATCAGATCTCCGGCGAGTACTCGATGATCGAGGCCGCCGCCGAGAAGGGCTGGATCGACCGGGACAAGGCGATCTTCGAGGCGCTCACCGGGATCAAGCGGGCCGGGGCGCAGAACATCCTCACGTACTGGGCGGTGGAGGTGGCGCAGAAGCTGCGCTGACCGCCCGCCCAATGCCCGCTGACATCCCGTCAATAGACAACGCTTCGAGATCGTTCCGGCGTCGGGGGGATCTCGGTCCGGGGCGGTTACGGGTTCTGGCGCGAAATCGACGGTCGGTGTGGATGGATGTGACCCCAAATAAGCTTCGGTGTCCGGCACTTATGTGGATTTGACGCGTCCGCATCAGTGTCCTTACCTTCTGCGCCTGGCCTGATCCGTTCCGGATGGTCTGGACGTCGATCCCTGGGGGACACCATGAGCTGGTTCATCGAGGCACTGAAGAAGTACGCGGTATTCAGCGGGCGCGCGCGTCGCACGGAGTACTGGATGTTCGCCCTGTTTGCGGGGATCATCGCGATCGTCCTCGGCGTCATCGGTGTCGTGATCAAGTTCCCGTACCTCGTGATCGTCTTCTACCTCGCGATCCTGCTGCCCGGCCTGGGTGTCACCATCCGCCGACTGCACGACACGGGCCGCTCGGGCGGCTGGATCTTCATCGGGCTCGTCCCGCTCGTCGGCGGCATCATCCTGCTGGTCTTCACCTGCACGGACGGCAAGCCCGGCGCCAACCAGTACGGCCCGAACCCGAAGGAAGTCGGCGGGATCCCGGCGCACGCCTGATCGCACACACCACGAGGCCCGTCAGGGCGTGGACCCCGTCGACATCGACGACGAGGGGCTCACGCCGGACGGGCCTTCGTCGCGTACGCCCATGCCGTCCTTGCACCCCGAGAGCAGCAGCGCCGCGGCGAGCACGGCCGTGGCGACGGCCAGGACACGGACACGGATGCGGGTGCGGGTGGTGCGGCCCGGCATGGGTTCCTCCCGTGGAAGCGAAGCGTCATCGGGTGCAGCTTGGGCGGTCGCGCGGGGCGGGGTCTACGGCTGTCGCCGGATTCGGGACGCCGGGACCGTCCCGCCCGCGCTGACCTGCGGGGATGTCGGCGGATTCGGGCACGTCGTGGGACGCGGGGAGGGGGCCGAGCACCCCGTGGCCACGCCGGCGCCGCCCGTCCCTCGGACTGGGCACCATCAAGTCCCGGCGGGAGTTAGGTTGTTGACCACTGCTCTTGGCCACCGCTCTTGAGCACTGCTCCGGTCGTCCTTCGGATGACCGACCTCTTCTGGGAGACGCGCATGCCCGGTGACGCCCTCAGCCAAGACCCCGCCGAGCTGCGAAGGAGGATCGACACCAGCAAGGCCCACCCGGCCCGCGTCTACGACGTCTTCCTCGGCGGCAAGGACAACTACCCCGTCGACCGCGAGGCCGCCGCCGCCGCGCTCGCCGCCAACCCGCGCGGGTACCTCGACGTACGGCACAACCGGGACTTCATGCGCCGCGCGGTCACCCGGCTGTCGCAGGAGCACGGGGTGCGCCAGTTCCTCGACATCGGCACCGGGCTGCCCACCGCGGAGAACGTGCACCAGATCGCCCAGGGCATCGAGCCCGAGTCGCGGATCGTCTACGTCGACAACGACCCGGTGGTCCTCGCGCACGCCCGCGCGCTGCTCACCAGCAGCCCCGAGGGCCGTACCGACTACATCGACGCCGACCTGCGCCGCCCGGACGACATCCTCGAACAGGCCGCCAAGACCCTCGACTTCAACGAGCCGATCGCCCTGCTGCTGGTGGCGATCCTGCACTTCGTGGAGGACGAGGAGGCGTATCCGTTGGTGCGTGAGCTGGTGGATGTGCTGCCGTCCGGCAGTCATCTGGTGCTCAGCCATCTCACCGACGAGATGCATCCCGTTCCGGCGCGTGCGGTCCAACGGACATACACGGAGCGGGGTTTCACCTTCGTGTTCCGATCCAAGGACGAGGTCGAGCGGCTCTTCACCGAGACCCCGGGCGTCACCCTGGACGAGCCCGGTGTGGTCCCGGCGCACAAGTGGCACCCCGGTCCGGCGCCCGCGCCGCCGGTGGTGGAGCAGGCGTACTTCGAGAGCCTCGACGACATCGAGAAGATCACCTATCGCGACATCAATGATGTGACGGACGACGACATCAACGTCTATGGGGCGACCGGTAAGAAGGCCTGAGCCCAGCCAGGAGGAGATGGCGGGCGTCCGGATCGTGGAAAGGTGCTTGTAGGCGGCACGTACGTTTCTAAGCTGCGCGCCATGACCCTCACCGAGACACCCGCTGTCCCCCTGCCTCCGCTCGCCGCGCGCGCCCGTGCGATCGGGGGTTCGCCGGTGCGGGACATCCTCGCCGTCACCGCCCGCCCCGAGGTGATCAACTTCGCGGGCGGGCTCCCGGCCCCCGAACTCTTCGACGCGACCGGTATCGCGGCGGCGTACCAGGCGGTGCTCGCCGAGACGCCCGCGCGGGCGCTCCAGTACGCGACGACCGAGGGCGAACCGGTGCTGCGTGCCGCGCTCGCCGCGCGGACCTCGGTGCGCGGGCTGCCCACCGGACCCGACGACCTCCTCGTCACCACCGGTTCGCAGCAGGCGCTCTCGCTGCTCGCGACCGCGCTGCTGGAGCCCGGGGACGTCGTCCTCGTCGAAAGTCCCTGTTATCTGGCGGCACTTCAGGTCTTCGCGTTCGCCGGTGCGCGGGTCGTCGCCGTGCCGGGGGACGGGGACGGGGTCGACCCCGAGGCGCTGGACGAACTCGTCGCGCGGGAGCGGCCCAAGCTGCTCTACACCGTCCCGACCTTCCAGAACCCCACCGGCCGCACCCTGCCCGCCGACCGCCGGGCCGCCGTCGCCGCGGTCGCCGCACGGCGCGGGCTGTGGATCGTGGAGGACGATCCCTACGGCGAACTCCGCTTCGAGGGCGAGCGGTTGCCGTGGATCGCGGCGCAGGAGGGGGCGGCGGACCGTACGGTGCTGCTCGGTTCCTTCTCCAAGGTGATGGCGCCGGGGCTGCGGCTCGGCTGGCTGCGCGCACCGGCCGCCCTGCTACGGGCCTGTGTTGTCGCGAAACAGGCCGCCGACCTGCACACCCCGACCGTCAACCAGCTCGCCGCCGCACGGTACTTGGCGGACAACGACCTCGACGCGCACGTGGCGCGGGTGGCCGGGGTGTACCGGGAACGGCGGGACGCCATGCTCGCCGACCTTGCCAACGCCCTTCCCGAGGAGTCCAGTTGGGAGCGTCCCGCGGGCGGCATGTTCCTGTGGGCGCGGCTTCCGGAGTCGTACGACACGACGGAGCTGTTGGCGCGGGTGGTGCGCCAGGACGTGGCCTACGTGCCGGGGGCGCCCTTCTACGCCGGGGAGCCCGAGCGGTCGACGATGCGGCTGTGCTTCGTGACGCAGACGCCGGAGGAGATCCGGGAGGGGCTCAGGAGGCTGGGGGAGGGACTGAGGGAAGGGCTGGGGGATTCCATCTCGGGGTAGTGCGCTTATGGTGGCCGAAGGCCATTGAATCGGTGAATCCCCTTGGAAAAGCGCCGAGTTGAACCCTGGGAGGAAATGCCATGGCACCGGTGCTCGTCGGACGTGAGGGTCTGCTGGCGGGAGAGCGCATACCGATCGTCGACACCCGCGTCACCTTCGGACGCAACGCGGGGAACACGGTCGTCATCGCCAGCCCGAGCGTCTCGCGTTTCCACGCGGAGATCGTCTTCGACCAGGACGAGGGCTACGTCCTGCGCGACTGCGACAGCAGCAACGGCACGCAGGTCAACGGGGAGGAGGTGGAGGCCCGCCTGCTCCAGCCCGGTGACGAAATCACCATCGGGGACCAGGAGTTCCGCTTCGAGGTCGCCGACGCCATGCAGACCCTCATGGCGCTCAACCTGCCCCGCTCCGTGACCCACCCGGAGGAAGAGGGCTCGCTGTTGCGGGTCACCGTCGTGGGCGGGGGGCCCGTCGGGCTGTCCATGGCGTTGCTCCTTGAGCACTTCCTCGGCGCCCAGGTGAAGATCACGGTCTACGAGGGCCGGTGGCGCAAGGACGGCCGCCGCGTCGTCTGGAAGAGCGAGGCCGAGGGCAACGTGCGGCGCCAGCAGGTGGTGACCGTGCAGAGCCGGCAGTACCTCGCCTGGCCGCAGTACGTCCAGGCGCGGCTCTTCGACCCCGAGCACTACACCGAGATGTGGCCGTCGGGCCCGGACTCGATCGGTGACCATCACCCGCGCAACATGCGGATCGCCTACATCGAGGACAAGCTGCTGGAGCTGGCGAACGAGAAGCGGGACCGAATACGGCTCATACCGGCCAAGTTCGACCCGGCGGAACAGCGCGACGAACTCGCCTCGCAGCATGTGCTCGCGATCTGTGACGGCGGCCGGTCGCGCACCCGGGAGCACTTCGGGGCCCGGTTCGGCAAGGCCGACGAGTCGATCTACTCCCTCGACGGCGTCCATCTGCGGGACGTGGTCCTCGGGCTGAGGGTGAAGTCGGAGCTGCCCGACCCCATGGCGATCGTGCTGACGGTCGCTCAGAACCGGTTCCTGCTGAACTCGTTGCGCGGCGAGGGCTTCCTCAACATGCGGCTGACCGATGCCGAGTTGGGCGAGGTCATCGGCATCGACCCGGTCCGCCGGGTCTTCGAGGAGTGCATCGCCTCCCGCCCGTGTCTGATGAACCGCGACGAGCACGGCGACTTCCAGTGCGCCACCCACGGCACGCTGTTCCTGCCGGCGCTCATCAAGGGATCGCCCCTGTGGAAGCGCGTGCACGAGGGCCTGCGGCTCTTCGACGTCTCGGACCAGGATCTGAGCGCGGTCACCAGTTTCCGCCTGGACATGGTGCAACGCCCGCGCTTCTCGGCCGAGTTGCTGCCGCCGACCGTCAACTCGCCGGGTACGTACGGCTTCCTGCTCGGCGACGCGGCCAACGCCATCCACTTCTGGCCGGGACGGGGCCTCAACAGCGGCCTGGCGTCGGCGATCTCGCTGGCCCGCTCCCTCAACAGCGCCTGGAACGGCCGCCCCTTCCGGGACGCGGACTTCCTACGGCACGAAGCCGCCATGTCGATGCTCCAGTACCGGCACAAGAGCCGCGCCTGGAAGGCCATGGTCACCACCGACGACCAGGGCGTCACCTGGGCCATCAAGGACATCATCGACCACGGCATCGACGGCATCGCGGAGGAGCCGGACCGCGAGGCGGACACGGCAACGTTGTTGGCGCGCATGGGGGCCATCCGTGACCGGCTTGCCCCCCGCCTGCCCGGCATGCCGGACGACGAGGCGATCCTGGAACGCCTCCAGACGCTGGAGTCGCGCACCCTGCGCATGCTCGTCCTCAGCGGGGCGTGGGACACCCTGACGATGGGCGGCGAGGAGGTCGACATCGACATCTTCTACGGCGAGGACTCGACGGCTGCGGCCGCGGCGGTGGAGGCGTTGGAGCCGGCGACGCAGCAGTGAGGTGGAGCGGGGCGGGTGATTTCGTAGGGTGGAGGTATGTCTGACAGCGGCGCCTTCGACCTGGACGAATACCTCGCGCACATCGGTTGGGAGGGTGAGCGGCGGGCCGGCCTGGCGACGCTGCGGGGCGTGCACCTCGCGCACCTGCGGGGCATCCCGTTCGAGAACCTGGACGCGCTCCGGCGTACGGCTCCCTCGCTCGAACTGCCGGACCTGATGGCCAAGTTGGTGCACAGCCGGCGCGGTGGCTACTGCTACGAGCACAACACGCTGCTCGCCACCGCGCTGCGGGCACTGGGCTTCGGGGTGACCTTGCTGGCGGCCCGGGTGATCGTCGGCGCGAACCGGATCGAGAGCCGCCCGCGCACCCACATGGCGCTGCTGGTGGAGGTACCGGGCGACCCGCAGCGGTACCTGGCCGATGTCGGGTTCGGGGCGGTCGGGGGGCTGTTGGAGCCGGTGCCCGTGGTGGTGGGCGGGGAGTCCGAGGGCGCGGGGCGCAGGCACCGGTTCGTCCGGGTGCCGCACGGGGGGCCGTTGGAGCTCCTTGTCCTTCAGGCATACGGCGACGGTGCCTGGCAGTCGCAGTACGCCTTCACGCTGGAGCCCTTCGAGCACGTGGACTTCGAGGTCATCAACTGGCACATCGCCACGAACCCGCGCTCCCCGTTCACCAAGGGCCTGTTCGTCCAGCGTGTCACCCCTGACCGTCATCTCCTGCTCCACGGCCGCGTGTTGACGGAGACGCGGGCGGACGGAGCGGTGGGCGAGCGGGAGTTGACGGACGAGGGGGAGGTGCGGCGGTTGCTGGACGAGGAGTTCGGGATCGAGGCGCCGGAGGGGATGAAGCTGCTCAGCTGAGCTCAGGTCAGTCCCACCAGAAGGACCACGTCTGCTGGTTGAGCACCGCCTGCTGGGCGTACGCGCGCAGGGTCTCGTGATGGCCCTGGGTGACGTTGTCGGGGCAGAAGGCGAAGTGCTCGGCCGCCACCGCCTCGGCCTCCTCCTGGGTCGTGGGCGGGGCCGCCACCGACAGCACCAACTGGTCGAAGGTGAGGGCCACGACCCTTACGCCGAAGCGGTCCTCCCAGGAGCGCAGCACGGCGCACAGCCGGGCCACGTCCCCCTCGTAGTTGATCTGCCCCGACCAGCCGATCGCCGCCGGAATGTCCGCGCTGCGCCGGGCCGGTACCAGCGCGAGGCGCGGTTCCTTGAGCCAAGAGCCGCTCTCCGTAAGGGAGTCGACGATCTCGGCGGCGCGGACGTCGGGGTCGACCGCCGACTCCGGTTCGGTGGCGGGCGCGAGCCCCGGCCACTCGGGACCGTACGGCGCGATCGTCCCGTCGTACGTCGCCCGCTCACCGAAGTTCTCGGTGACGGCTTCCTTGGCGGGGTAGTCCGTGTCCGGGGCGAGTTCGTCCGCCGCGTACTCCTCCCAGAACTCCTCCAGGACCTCTTCGGCGTCGTGGTCCCCGGGGTACGACGCCTCGTCGGGCAGCAACTGCCATTCGTCCAGGGCGCCTTGGTCGCCGCCCAGGTCCAGCAGCACGGGGAGCAGCCCTGCCGCCCGGCGCGCGGGCTGGAGGGCGTCGTAGTCCCCGGGCCTCGCCGGCTTGTCCGCACACCACAACAACGGTTCGTCCGCCGGGCCTTCGGCGGTCACGTCGATCAGACTCCCGGCGGGGAGTTCAAGCCCGAGCGAGCCGCCGCTCGGGTCGGCCGCCAGCGTCGGCAGCGGGTTGGGAAGGGTCGCCATGTCGAAAACTGTAGAGGCGGGCACTGACAGACGGTCTGCGGACCGGACCCTGTTGGTGGAAGTGTGACACTTTGGCGCGGAGTGTCACATTTCTGGGGCTCGCTGTGCGGGAGGGGGGAGCGTCGACTACCGGGTGGCGGTGAACGCAGCCCAGGCAGCGGGGCCGAGTTGGAGGGTGGCCCCGTCGGCTTCCGCGTTCTTGGAGTCGCGGATGTGGATGGTGTGGGGGCAGGTGGCGACCTCGACGCACTGGCCGCCTTCGCTGCCGCTGTAGCTCGACTTGAACCACTCAAGTGCGGTGCTCATTGATCTCCTAGCAGACGATCGAGCAGGCACCTGGACTCCTGGGGCGTCAGGGCCTGTGACCGCAGCATCGCATATTTGCGCGCCAGCCTGGATACCTCATCGAGGTCCGCGACCCACTGGCTGCCACGCTGTCCCTCTGTGTAAGCCAGTGGCTGGTGGTCCGGTGTCTCCAGGAGCGTGAAGGGGCCGTCGAGACCAGCGTGCGCAGCTGTGTTCATCGGCAGGAACTGGAGCGCGAGGCCCGGGAGTTCGGCACATGTGCGCAGAAACCGGAGCTGCTCGCGGCGGGCCTCCGGCGTCCCGATGCCGAGATGCAGCACGGGTTCCCAGATGACGAAGCTCATCGTCGGCGGACACTTGCGCTGAAGGATTTCCTGCCGCTCGATACGGCCCGCGAGCTTCGCCGCGATCTCGTCCTCGTCGTAGGCCGGAATGCGTTCCGCCAGTACCGTGCGGGCGTACTCGGTGGTCTGGAGCAGACCGGGGATGACGGCGTTGTCGTACCAGGACAGGGATATGGCCTCGCGCTCGTGCAGCATGTACTCCTCGGCGTAGAGCGGGAATTGGTCGATCTCCGGGAGGTTGTCGACGCCCGCCTCGAACGTCCCCTTCGTGTCGAGGATCCTGTCCAGCGACTTCGCCAGCGGGGGCATCAGCCGGCGCCTGCCCTGCTCGACCGACGCGATGGTCTCCTCGTCGACCAACGACCGCTCGGCGAGTTGGCGTTGCGTCAACCCGGCGGCCGTGCGGGCCGCTTTCACCTGTGCGCCCAGTAGTCGCATCGTCGAGCGGTTCTTCTTGGAGTTCATGCTGTGGTGCTCCCCATATCCACCCGTGTCGGACCCCGCACGAACCCGTACTCCGCCCGTACAAAAACGGATCCAGGTCTCACGCACTGTCAACGGTAGTGACGTTACGCAACTCTTGTCCCGTGAACCTGAGTGAGAAGTTCTTCCGGCGCGAACGCCGGTCCGTTCCCGCCGCCAGGGATTTCACCCACGCGTACTTGGCCGAGTGGGGACTCGCGGGGACCGAGCGCGGCGCCGATGTGCTGCTGTGCGTAAGCGAGTTGGCGACCAACGCACTGGTGCACGGGGTGCCGCCGGGGCGCCAGTTCCGGTTGTTGCTGCGGTGCGACGGCTGTTCGTTACGGGTCGAGGTGCATGACAGCGGAGGTGGTGTCCCGCGCGTCGACACCCGCCCTCGCGATACGGACGAGGGTGGGCGCGGGCTGCTGCTGGTCGCCGCGCTGGCCGACAAGTGGGGCGTGGGGGAACGGGACTTCGGGAAGGTGGTGTGGGCCGAGTTCGTCACGGACATCGGCCGGACCGCACTCCCTCGGAACCGCTGACCGGCTGTACTCGATCGGAGATCATAGACATCAGCAGCCCGTGGGTCTCCTCGTCGGCGGGCAGGCTCTGCCCCAGCAGGGACGGCGCGCACTCGTCCACGTATTTCCCGGTGTTGTGGACGGGAACGATCACGCTGACTTTGACTCTGGGCATTCATGAACCCTGCACAGCTACCTCACAGCCCCGTCAAAGCATTCCCGCTTGCCGCCCGCCGCCGGCTGGAAGCACGCCCGCACCACAGTCCCCGGCCCCGTCACCGCCATCAGCGTGTAGACGTACGACTCCGCGTCCACGGCGTTGCCCACCTCCGCGCCGTGCACCGCCCCCGCCCGTCCCGGCACGCTCAGCTCGATCCGGTCGCCGATGCGGCCGCCCCAGGTGCGGGCCCAGGTCGTGCCGCACTCCCTGCTGTGGCGCAGTTCCATCCACGCTCCGGTGGCCGTCCGGTGGCGGGCGACGGTGTCCGGTTGGGCGGCGCAGCGCATGGCCATCGGGCTGCGGCCCTCGCAGGCCGCGCCGTGGCAGCCCGGGCCGACGGGGGTGGCGGTGGTGGCTGCGGTGGGGGAGAGGGGTTCGGAGGCGCGGGAGTCGGGGAGCAGGAGCAGGGCGAGGACCACGGCGGTCACGGCCACCGCGCAGATGGAGGCGAGGACCGCGAGGGCTACGACGCCGCGTTGCTCCGGGACCGGGGGCGGGGGCGGGGGGACGGGCGGCGGTGGGGGCGTCACCGTAGGGGATGGTGCCGCCGGTGTCGCCGCCTCAGCTGTCGCCGCTCGGCCGCTTCCCGCCGCCTCCGCGAGCTCCCACAGCGCCACACACCGACCGACCGGTTCGCCCGCGAGACGGCAGAGCTCCTCCACCGCCTCCCTCGGCGGCAGGGTCTTGCCGTTGAGGTACCGCTCCCAGGACGACTTGCTGTACGGCGTCTTCGCGGCCAGGCCCGCCAGGCTCAGGCCGGTCGCCGACCTCAACTCCCGCATCGCGGCAGCCAGTTGGTTCATCCCCTGAGGGCCTTCCAGGTGTGTGGGCCGACCATGCCGTCCACGACGAGGCCGGACTGCTTCTGGAACGCCTTGACCGCGTGTTCCGTCAGCGGGCCGAAGATCCCGTCGATGCCGCCCGGTGAGATGCCCGCCCGACGCAGCAGACACTGCGCCTCGGCGACATCCGGTCCGGTGTTGCCTACGGCCAGATTCTCTTGCTGGGTACGGCTGTTGCCCGCGTACCAGCGCCCGTCGGACTGCTGGATACGGCAGGAGTACGGCGGCGCGGCCGTCGGCGCGGGGAGTGGCGTCGCCGATCGGGCCGTAGTCGTAGGGCTGCCGGTGTTGTCGGCGTTCATGATGCGGACCGTCACCAGGACCGCCGACGAGACGGCCAGGACGAGGGTCACCGAGCCCGCCACGAGCGCGATGCGCAGGGCGCGGCGCTCGGGGGACCGGGGGGTCTCCGGTGACGGCAACCGGCCTGCCGCCGGGGGCTGTTCGGGCGTGGCCGTCCAGCCCTCCGCCGCGACCTCCCGGAGGGCCAGCAGGCGGGTCGGGTCCTCGCCGCAGACCAGGGCCAGGGCCTTCAGCGCCTCCGCGGGCGGCAGGGAGCGGGCGCCCAGATACCGTTCCCAGGACTTCGCGCTGTACCCCGTCCGCGCCGCCAACTGCCGGATGCTCAGGCCGCTGTGGTCCTTGAGCCGACGCAGGCGTACCACCAACTGCCGCACGCGCGGATCCAGTTCCGCGGGCAGCACTTTCCAACGCGACATGTGTACCCCCCACTTCGCGTTCAGGGCCCGGGTCAGCGGGTCCCTGTCGCGTCGCATTCTGCATCACTGACACCGCTTCGCACGGCTATTCGGTTCCCGCGCATGAACGGAATCAGCCATGGTCCGCGAGGGGGCGGCAGTCGTCCCGTTCTGCCGTCCCCGCTGTCGGTGTCCCCGCAGGTCAGAGGTGGTGGCGTCCCGTCGGGACGTCAGTTCGGCGCCGATGGTGGCCGGGCGGCCCGGGCGGGCCGCAGTCTCGTTCCAGCACGACGACCGACTACCTGAAAGAGGAACGCATGCGACCGAATGTCGTGGCCAGGACCCTCGTCAGCCTCACCGCCGTCGCCGGCATCGCGGTGGGGGGCGTCGCGTTCGCCGCTCCCAGCTTCGCCGCGCCGGCCGCCTCCGTACAGGCCTCCGACGTCTCGATCCAGGCGACGCAGAACTTCGGCCTCTCCACCGCCGAGGCCAAGAAGGTGCAGAACTGGCTGCACACGTACTGGGGTTACACCGACACCATCGACGGGCAGCTCGGCACGAACAGCTGGAAGGCGTTCCAGCGCAACCTCCAGACCTACTGGGGTTACACCGGCGCCATCGACGGCGACCCCGGCGTCAACACCATCAAGGCGCTCCAGCGGCTGCTGCAGAACTGGGGCTACACCGGCGCGATCGACGGCGACGCGGGCTCCGGCACCCGGGCCGCGTTCAAGAACTTCGCCAACGGCATCTGAGCCGACGGCGGCTGAGCCAACGCCGTATCAGGTTCTCAACGGCAGGCGTGATCACCGTTGTTGACTACCGCGGGCTGTCCCCCACGGGGGAGGGACAGCCCGCGGTTCTGCGTTCTCGTTACCGTGGGGGACGTGCAGGAGCGCCATCTGCATGCGGCTCAAGGGCGACCAGGGCCGACGGCGGGCAGGCCGGGCTGCCCGCCGAACCGGCCTACGGGTCAGAGCTTCTCGGGTGTCCTGATGCCCAGCAGGGCCATGCCCCGCTGCAGCGTCCGTGCCGTCAAGTCCACCAGGAACAGGCGGTTTTCGACGACCTCCGGGGCGTTGTCCGGGGAGAGGACGTGGCACTGGTCGTAGAACGTCGTGAGGGTGGAGGCCAGTTGGTAGAGGTACGCCGTCAGTTTGTGGGGGGCGTACTCCTTGGCTGCCTCCGCGACCACCTCGCTGAACTGGTCCAGGTGGAGGCCCAACGCACGTTCCGCCGGGGCCAGTTCGAGTTCCGGGTGGGCCTGGGGGCGGGACTCGCCGGCCTTGCGGAGGATGGACTGGACGCGGGCGTAGGCGTACTGGAGGTACACCGCCGTGTCGCCGTTCAGGGAGACCATCTGGTCCAGGTCGAACTTGTAGTCCCGGACCGCGGACGTCGACAGGTCGGCGTACTTCACCGCGCCGATGCCTACGTAGCGACCGTTGTCGATGATCTCCTGCTCGGTCAGGCCGACCTTCTCGGCCTTGTCGCGGACGACCGCCGTGGCGCGCTGGACCGCCTCGTCGAGGAGGTCCTCCAGCTTCACCGACACGCCCTCACGCGTCTTGAACGGCTTGCCGTCCTTGCCGAGGATCGTGCCGAAGGCCAGCTGGTACGCCGTGACGTCGTCGTTGAGCCAGCCGGCCCGCCGTGCGGTCTCGAAGACCATCTTGAAGTGCAGGGACTGGCGGACGTCGACGACGTAGAGGAGTGAGTTCGCCTTCAGGTTGAAGACCCTGTCCCTGATCGCGGAGAGGTCCGTCGCCGCGTAGCCGTAGCCGCCGTCGGACTTGCGGACGATCAGGGGGACGCGGTTGCCGTCCGGGCCCTTGATGTCGTCGAAGAACACGCACAGCGCGCCGTCCGAGATCTCCGCGACGCCGGACTCCTCCAGGAGGCGGCACGTCTCGTCCAGCATGTCGTTGTAGCCCGACTCGCCGACGATGTCCGCGTCCCGGATCTCCATGTCCAGCTTCTCGAAGACGGAGAAGAAGTAGATCTTCGACTCGTCCACGAACTTCTGCCACGCGGCGAGGGTTTGGGGGTCGCCCGCCTGGAGGTCCACGACCCTGCGGCGGGCCCGCGTCTTGAACTCCTCGTCGGAGTCGAAGAGTTTGCGCGCGGCCTTGTAGAGGCGGTCGAGGTTGGACATCGCCTCCTCGCCGGTGACGTCCGCGTCGGCGTGGTCCAACTCGCCCGGGTGCTCGTCCAGATACTGGATCAGCATGCCGAACTGGGTTCCCCAGTCGCCGATGTGGTGCCGGCGGACCACCGACTCGCCGGTGAACTCCAGGAGTTGGACGACCGCGTCGCCGATCACCGCGGAGCGGAGGTGGCCGACGTGCATCTCCTTCGCCACGTTCGGCTGGGCGTAGTCGATGACCGTCGTGCCGGGGTGGGGGGCGAGGGGGACGCCGAGGCGGGCCGTGTCGTCGGCGTAGCGGGCGGCGAGGGTTTCGGTGATCGCGCGGTCGGTGATCGTCACGTTCAGGAAGCCGGGGCCGGAGACCTCGATGTCCTTGATCACGTCGCCGGTGGTCACGTTCGCCACGACCTGGGTCGCCAGCTCCCGGGGGTTGGCCTTGGCCTTCTTCGCGAGGGCGAGGATGCCGTTCGCCTGGAAGTCGGCGCGGTCGCTACGTCGCAGCAGGGGGTCCGCGTCGGCCTCCGGCAGGGTTGCCGTGAGGGCGTTCGCGAGGCGCTGGTGGACTAGGTCGGTGAGCGACGTGACCGAGGTCATGGGGTGGGAGCCGTTCTCCTCGTGGGTTTGGTAGACACGGTCAGTATCCCACGGGGGGTAAAGCGAGTTTCTCGGGTGCGGGCCCGGTGGGGGCTGGTCGCGCCCCGCGGCGAAGCCGCATACCCGATGCAGCCCCGCGCCCCTTGAAGGCGACTGCGCCACCGTCCAGGCCTCAGCCCCCGCGTCCCCTCGCGCCAGGCCTCAGCCCCCGCGTCCCCTCGCGCCAGGCCTCAGCCCCCGCGTCCCCTCGCGCCAGGCCTCAGCCCCCGCGTCCCCTCGCGCCAGGCCTGGGTCCCCGTGTCCCCCACAGTCACGGGCTTGGAAAAGGCGTTTTCGTGGAAGTGAGGTCGCCTGGGACAATAGAGCGGTCAGTCGTGCGACCGTACCGGCTGCCCCGTGTCAGAAAGAAGGACGTGCCGATCGTGGCTCAGAGCACCGAGACCACCGACTGGGTCTCCCGTTTCGCGGATGAGGTCATCGAGGAGTCGGAGCGTCGGGCCCCCGGCAAACCTGTCGTCGTCGCGTCCGGGCTGTCCCCCTCCGGGCCCATCCACCTCGGGAACCTCCGCGAGGTCATGACCCCGCACCTCGTCGCCGACGAGATCCGCCGCCGGGGCCACGAGGTCCGGCACCTCATCTCCTGGGACGACTACGACCGCTACCGCAAGGTGCCCAACGGGGTGGAGGGGACCGACGCCGGCTGGGCCGAGCACATCGGGAAGCCGCTGACCTCCGTACCGGCCCCGGTCGGCTCGCCGTATCCGAACTGGGCCGAGCACTTCAAGGCCGCGATGGTCGCCTCCCTCGCCGAGCTGGGCGTGGAGTTCGACGGGATCAGCCAGACCGCGCAGTACACCTCCGGCGTGTACCGCGAGCAGATCCTGCACGCCATGAAGCACCGCGGTGACATCGACGCGATCCTCGACCAGTACCGCACCAAGAAGGCCCCCGCGAAGAAGCAGCAGCAGTCGCAGAAGCCTGTCGACGACGCCGAGTTGGAGGCCGAGGCGGGTTCCGGCGCGGCCGAGGAGGACGACGGCAGCTCCGGTTCCGCCGGGTACTTCCCGTACAAGCCCTTCTGCGGCAGCTGCGGCAAGGACCTCACCACCGTCACGGCGTACGACGACGACACCACCGAGCTGACCTACGTCTGCACCGAGGACGGCTTCACCGAGACCGTCCACCTCAGCGAGTTCAACCGCGGCAAGCTGGTCTGGAAGGTCGACTGGCCGATGCGCTGGGCCTACGAGGGCGTGATCTTCGAGCCGAGTGGTGTCGACCACTCGTCCCCGGGATCCTCGTTCCAGGTCGGTGGGCAGATCGTCGGGATCTTCGGCGGCGAGCGGCCCATCGGGCCCATGTACGCCTTCGTCGGCATCAGCGGCATGGCCAAGATGTCCAGCAGCAAGGGCGGGGTCCCCACCCCGGCCGACGCGCTCCAGATCATGGAACCGCAGCTCCTGCGCTGGCTCTACGCCCGCCGCCGCCCCAACCAGTCCTTCAAGATCGCCTTCGACCAGGAGATCCAGCGGCTCTACGACGAGTGGGACAAGCTGGACGGGAAGGTCGCGGAGGGGTCAGCGCTTCCCGCCGACCTCGCCGCGCACGCCCGTGCCGTCCGCACCGCCACCGGTGAACTGCCCCGCACGCCCCGGCCGATGCCGTACCGGACCCTCGCGTCCGTCGCCGACATCACCGCCGGAGCCGAGGACCAGACGCTGCGCATCCTCAGCGAACTCGACCCGGCCGACCCCCTGTCCACCCTCGACGAGGTCCGCCCCCGGCTCGACAGGGCCGAGGCCTGGATCAACACGCACGTCCCCGCCGACCAGCGGACCATCGTGCGCGACGAACCCGACACCGAACTCCTCACGTCCCTCGACGAGCCCTCACAGCAGTCCCTACGACTCCTGCGCGACGGCCTCGCCGACCACTGGTCCCTGGACGGCCTGAGCCACCTCGTCTACGGCGTTCCCAAGGTCCAGGCCGGCTTCTCCGCCGACGCGACCGCCAAGGAACTCCCGCCGGAGATCAAGACCGCCCAGCGCACGTTCTTCGCCCTCCTCTACCACCTGCTGGTCGGTCGTGACACCGGGCCGCGTCTGCCCACGTTGCTGCTGGCCGTGGGACAGGAGCGGGTGCGGAGGCTGCTGGGGGAGTAGACACACCGCAACGACGAAGGGCCCTCTTCCGAGGGCCCTTCGTCGTTCTCCCGTCTCAGGCGATGTGCTCTTCCTCAAGCTGCGTCGTGTGACGGTTGGTGAAGCGGGTGACCATCCGCTCGGCCTCGCGCTGCGGGAGCGTGATGCCGTACGTGGCCTCCACGTCGCCCCGGAACTGGCCCGAGGTCGGGTAGCTGCCGTCTATCGACTTCTTGAAGACCTGGTAGTACTCGTCCTCGGTCAGCTCCGTGCCACCGCCGGCACCCATCTCACGGGTACGGCCGGGGCCCGACGGGATCGGGAAGGTACCGGTGTCCTCCATGGAGGGCTCAGGAGCCGGGGCGGGCTGCTCCTCCTGCTGGAACGCCTGTTGCTGCGGGAACTGCTGCTGCTGCTCGAACCGCCGTTGCTGTTCGAACCGCTGCTGTTCCTCCTCGTACTGCTCGAACTGCTCGGCCTGCTGCTGCTCCGCGTACCACTGGCGGTAGGCCGTGTCCGGGTCGTACGTCGGGTCGTAGCCGCCCTGGTACGCCACCGTCTGCGGGTCCCGTGAGTGCAGCCACGGGTTCTGCGGCTCGGCCTGGTCCTGCGACTGCTCGTGCCGTTCGTTGCCCTCGGCGGCGGGGAGTTGCTCGCGGGCCGGTGCCGGGGCGTTCTGGACGGCCGGTGCCGGCAGCTGCTCCTGCTCGCGGGCCGGCTCCAACTGCGGGGTGGGGGGCAGCAGTACGGGTTCGATGCCCGCCGCCGCGAGGCCCGAGGGGGCCGTCTCCGCGAGGGGGACGCCGTAGCGGGCCAGGCGCAGCGGCATCATCGACTCCACCGGAGCCTTGCGGCGCCAGGCGCGGCCGAAGCGGGAGTGGAGGCGGGCCTGGTAGACGAGGCGGTCCTGCTCCAGCTTGATGACCTGCTCGTAGGAGCGCAGCTCCCAGAGCTTCATGCGGCGCCAGAGCAGGAACGTCGGGATGGGGGAGAGCAGCCAGCGGGTGAGCCGGACGCCCTCCATGTGCTTGTCGGCCGTGATGTCGGCGATGCGGCCGATCGCGTGCCGGGCCGCCTCCACCGAGACCACGAACAGGATCGGGATCACCGCGTGCATGCCGACACCGAGCGGGTCGGGCCAGGCCGCGGCGCCGTTGAAGGCGATCGTCGCGACCGTCAGCAGCCATGCCGTCTGGCGCAGCAGCGGGAAGGGGATCCTGATCCAGGTCAGGAGCAGGTCGAGGGCGAGCAGGACACAGATGCCCGCGTCGATGCCGATCGGGAAGACGTACGCGAAGTTCCCGAAGCCCTTCTTCAGGGCGAGCTCGCGCACTGCGGCGTACGAACCGGCGAAGCCGATACCGGCGATGACGACCGCACCGGAGACGACCACACCGATGAGCACCCGGTGCATACGTGTGAGCTGAATGGGTGCGGACACCCGGACTCCCCTCCCCTTACATGTTGTTGCGCGCAACAGGGTGGCACATGTGTGCGGCGTCCTGGGTGCCGGTCCGTCGGGAGCCCGGTCCGCGAAGGGGCCGGGCTCCGTCAACGGCCTGTGCTGACCTGCGAGTTGAGGTCCGTGAACGGACCGGATGTGAAATCTGCCGTCAGCTCTTGTCGGCGGCGGAAGAGGCGGAGGAGGAGGCGGTGGCGGCCGGGGCCTTCGCGTCCGACTTCGCCGCGGACTTGGAGGCGGAGGCGGACGGGGAAGCGGTCTTGGAGGGCGACTTGGAGGGGGACTTCGACGGCGTGCCGCCCGCGCCGCCCGACCCCGAGCCGGAGCCCGAACCCGCGCCCGCACCCGTGCCGTTGGCCGACGTGACCGCCGCCACGGCCTCCTTCGCGGCCTTCTCGGCCGCCTTCGTCAGCGTGTCCGCGCTCGGCGCCTTGTCGCCCGCGAGGCCCGCGCCGTTGTAGTCGATCGTGACGACCACGTTCTCCACGCGCGCCACCACCGTCTGCTGCCTGAAGGCGCCTTCCTTCTTCTTCAGGTCGTAGCGCACCGCCGTCGCCTCGTCGCCGGCGCCCGCGACCGGCTCCGACTTGGCGTTCTTCGCGCCGGCGACGGACTGCGCCTCCCGCACCTGCTTCGCGTAGTACGCGGCGGCCAGCTTGTCGCCCTCGCCCTGCGTCTGCGAGGAGTCGAACCGCAGCAACGACACGTTCAGCCAGCGGAACTGCGAACCCTTGACCCCGTTGTTGTCGAGGCTCGTCCAGGAGCAACTGCCGCGCGACGCCGTGTCGCTGGACGCGCCCTCCTTGCCCGACTTGGCGCCCTTCGGCACCAGATCGGTCAACGTCTTCTTCGACAGCACCGCACACGGCTCGGGCAGCTTCTTGTACGCCGCCGCCTGCACCGTCGGAGCGGCGGTCGCGTCGGCGGACGTCGTCGCACCGGGGCCGGTCGTGTCCTTGCCCGCGCCGTCGTCGGAGCCGGAGTCCGAGGAGCAGCCGGCCGCGATCAGCATCACCGGGACGGCGGCCGCGCAGACAAGGAGGCGACCCAGACGCTTCGCCCGCTGCTGGTCACTGTGCTCTCGCTGTGCTGGTTGATGCATGGTTCCTTCACTCATGACGCTCGTGGTTCCTGCCGTCGGATCGGGTCCGAGGGGCCACGGTACGCGGTGAGTCACCTGTGCGGTCTCCGTTCACGGGCTTTGCGCGACCCCGTGAACGGTCCTCCCGAACGCCCTAACCGTTGAGCGAATCGGCCAGCTGCGCGGCCAGTTTCCGCGCCCTGTCCTGCATCTTCTGGCTGTCCGGCACGACACCGACCGTCGCCGGCTGCTCCTCGTACTCGATGGTCACAATGACGTTGGACGTGCGAAACACCACAGTCACCGTGCGCTGCTGAGCCGTCGAACCGGAACTGCTCAACGCGTCGTCCAGGAAGGCCTCGTCGCCGAGACCGGAGAGGGCGCGGGGTTCGAGACCGGTGGGGGAGGCGGTGGCGGAAGGTGAGCCGGAGTCGGAGGTGGACGCGGAGGACGAGGGGGCAGAGGGGGTGCCGGAGGGCGTCGCGGAATCCGATGCCGTGGAATCCGAGGAGGCCGATTCCGACGCCGTGGCGCTCGCCGTCGGCTCCGGGAGATCCGCCGCCGTCTCCTTCGTCGCGAAGATCGTCCGCGCCTGGCTGTCGTCGCTCACGGCGTTGTCGTAGGACACCACCCGCTCGAAGTCGACCAGGAGATGGTCGGTCGCGTCCGTGGACTCGACCTTCCAACGGCAGCCCACCTTGCGGTCCGTGTCGTACGTCAGCGTCGCGTCGCCCGCGTACGCCGCCTCGCGCTGCTCCGGGTCGGTGATCTGCTGGAGGCCGGGGAGCAGGGAGTCGAGGGTGCCGTGGCCGACCGCGCCGCAAGGCTCCGGGAGCGTGCGGTACTTGCCCGGCTGGGCCACCGCCGTCGCCGTGCCGGCCTCGCCCGGGTTCGCGTCGTCCGTCGTACCGCTGTCGGCCGAGCCGCTCGTGCAGCCGGCCAGCAACGCCACGAGAAGCGCGGCGGTGCCGGGTACGTACGCCTTCCGCTGCACGGTCGGGCTCCTCTCGACGGTCTGTCGGGTAGGTGTCGGGTGTCGGGTGCCGGCGGTGTTCCGTGCCCCTCGACCCCTTGAACGATCCAAGGTCTGCCAGTGTCCCCGCTGGTTAATCGCTTGCCGCACCGGGGGACCCCCTGGAGACAATGTCTATCGCACGCACAGCCGTGGACGCCGGTCCGCTGTCCCTTTCGTTGACCTTGGCGCCAGTTTTGCGATGTATGACTTTTGACTTTTTTGATTGCTTCCGGGGGAATGAGGACGCTATGTCGTACGTGGAGATGCCGGGCGCGAAGGTACCGATCCGCATGTGGGCCGACCCGGCGGCGGTCGAGGAGGGCGCGCTCCAGCAGTTGCGCAACGTCGCGACCCTGCCGTGGATCAAGGGCCTCGCGGTCATGCCGGACGTGCACTACGGCAAGGGCGCGACGGTCGGTTCGGTCATCGCGATGCGGGGCGCGGTGTGTCCGGCGGCGGTGGGGGTCGACATCGGCTGCGGAATGTCCGCGGTGAAGACGTCACTCACCGCGAACGATCTTCCCGGCGATCTGTCGCGGCTGCGGTCGAAGATCGAGCAGGCGATTCCGGTGGGGCGGGGGATGCATGACAGCCCCGTCGAGCCGGGGCGGCTGCACGGGTTCGCCACCGGCGGGTGGGACGACTTCTGGGGGCGGTTCGAGGGGGTCGCGGACGCGGTGAAGTTCCGGGAGGACCGGGCCACGAAGCAGATGGGCACACTTGGGGGAGGGAACCACTTCTGCGAAGTGTGCGTTGATTCGGACGGTTCGGTGTGGCTCATGCTCCACTCCGGATCCCGGAACATCGGCAAGGAACTGGCCGAGCACCACATCGGCACGGCCCAGAAGCTCCCGCACAACCAGGGCCTGGTCGACCGCGACCTCGCCGTCTTCATCTCGGACACCCCGCAGATGGCGGCCTACCGCAACGACCTGTTCTGGGCGCAGGAGTACGCGAAGTACAACCGCACGATCATGATGGCGCTCCTGAAGGACGTGGTCCGCAAGGAGTTCAAGAAGGCGAAGCCGACCTTCGAGCAGGAGATCTCGTGCCATCACAACTACGTGAGCGAGGAGCGGTACGAGGGCGTCGACCTGCTGGTCACCCGTAAGGGAGCGATCCGCGCCGGCTCCGGCGAGTACGGGATCATCCCGGGCTCGATGGGTACCGGTTCGTACATCGTGAAGGGCCTCGGCAACGAGAAGTCCTTCAACTCCGCGTCGCACGGCGCCGGTCGGCGCATGAGCCGTACCGCGGCCAAGCGTCGCTTCTCGACGAAGGACCTGGAGGAGCAGACACGGGGTGTGGAGTGCCGCAAGGACTCCGGCGTCGTGGACGAGATCCCGGGCGCGTACAAGCCGATCGAGCAGGTCATCGATCAGCAGCGGGACCTCGTCGAGGTGGTGGCGAAACTGAAGCAGGTTGTCTGTGTGAAGGGCTGAGCCCCGCGGCTCCGCGACTCCTCTGAGAGCGCTGTGAATTCGCGGCCTGTCGCTGTGGATTTCCGTCGCCGTCGCACGTCAAATGCGTGCTCCATTCACACGCTCCATCAGCGAAAGCATTGCTTGCGCGCTTTCCTCATTCGGGCCGTCAACCCGATCGTGGACGACTTCGAGCAGTTCACGTTCAAGGGCCCGAAGACCGGCAGGTCCCTGCCGTACAACCTCTACATCCCCAAGGGCCACGACAAGAACGACACCGCCGAGTCGTACCCGCTCGTTCTCTTCACGCACGACGCGAGCGTGGTCAGCACCACCGTGAAGGCGACCCTCGTGCAGGGGCTCGGCGCGGTGTGCTGACTACAAGCCGACCGCCTGTTTCGACGCGACGGCCCATCTGGTCGAGGAGTTGACGTCGAAGTACCGGATCGACCGGGACCGGCTGTACTCCACCGGCCAGTCCATGGGCGCGATGATGACCCTCGGCCTGAACATCACGTACCCGGATCTCCTCGCGGCCTCGTTCGTGGTCGCCGGTCAGTGGCCGGCCGACCAGGCCGCTTCCCTCGCGAAGAAGAACCTCTGGATCACCGTCTCCCAGGGCGACACCAAGGCCTACCCCGGCGAGAACGCCATCACCAAGGTCATCGAGCAGGCCGGTACGAAGGTCGGCCGTGCGGTCTGGAACGGCAGGTCCACCGCTGCCCAATTCGCCACGGACGTCAAGGAGTTGGAGGCCAAGTCGACCACGGTCAACGACTCGGCCCTCCTCAGGGGCACGACCCTCACCGAGGCCCAGGCCAAGCAGAACCCCAACGCCCCTGAACACAAATCGACTTGGCCGATCGCCTACGCCATCGAGGACATCCGGGCGTGGATCTTCGCGCGGCGGAAGACCGACTGGTCGGCCGCGCCTACTTGTTCGGGGCGTGCATCACCGCGTAGATCATCACGAACGCGACGAGGTGGATGCCGAAGAGGAAGTAGCCGAGGAAGTACCAGACCTTGCGTTCGTTCCTGGTCTCCTCGGCCAACCGGCGCCGGTCCAGGGCCTGTTGGGAGTTGTCCGGGCCGGCCGGGTCGCCCTCGGCGTCGGGCATCACAGCTCCCGGTGGACCTTGGTGTTCGAGGCCTGGGCGCGGGGGCGGACGACGAGGAGGTCGATGTTGACGTGGCTGGGGCGGGTGACCGCCCAGGTGATGGTGTCGGCCACGTCGTCCGCCGTGAGGGGCTCGGCGACGCCCGCGTAGACCTTCTCCGCCTTCTCCGCGTCGCCGCCGAAGCGGGTCAGCGCGAACTCGTCCGTCTTGACCATGCCGGGCGCGACCTCGATGACCCGCACCGGGGTGCCGACGATCTCCAGGCGCAGCGTCTCGGCGAGGACGTGCGTGCCGTGCTTGGCGGCGACATAGCCCGCGCCGCCCTCGTACGTGCCGTGTCCGGCCGTGGAGGAGACGACCACGACCGTGCCGTCGCCGCTCGCGGTGAGGGCGGGGAGCAGGGCCTGGGTGATGTTCAGGGTGCCGAGGACGTTCGTCTCGTACATCGTGCGCCAGTCGGCGGGGTCGCCGGTCGCGACCGGGTCGGCGCCGAGCGCGCCGCCCGCGTTGTTGATCAGGACGCCGATGGTCTTGAAGGCGGTCGCGAACTCGTCGACGGCAGCGCGGTCGGTGACGTCCAGGGCGTACGCCGTGGCCTGGCCGCCGTTCCCGCTGATCTCCTCCGCGAGCGCCTCGATACGGTCCTTGCGGCGGGCGGTGAGGACGACGCGGTAGCCGGCCGAGGCGAGCTGCCGGGCCGTGGCGGCGCCGATTCCACCGCTCGCCCCGGTGACGACCGCGATGCGGGAGGCGGCGGAAGGTGCGGCGGTGGCCATGGGCTGCTCCTCGGTACGGATCAACAAGACACGTCAATGAGACGGATCAACGAGTTCGTATGTACGACTCCGTCCAGGATAGGGGGGCGTGGTTCCGGGTCAGTTCCCCCTGGGCGCCCACATGATCACGGCCATCCCGGCCAGGCAGATCAGGGCGCCGGTGATGTCCCAGCGGTCGGGCCGGTAGCCGTCCGCGACCGCGCCCCAGGCCAGCGAACCGGCGACGAAGATCCCGCCGTAGGCCGCGAGGATGCGGCCGAAGTGGGCGTCGGGCTGGAAGGTGGCGACGAAGCCGTAGACGCCGAGGGCCATGATCCCGCCGCCGATCCAGAGCCAGCCGCGGTGTTCGCGCACCCCCTGCCAGACCAGCCAGGCGCCGCCGATCTCGAAGACGGCGGCGACGACGAAGAGGGCCGCGGAGCGGAGCACGAGCATGCCCGCCATCACATCACGCGGGCTGTCACCTGATGGACGGCGCCTGTCGCACGCTCCGCGTGGGATACATCCGTACGACCACCGCGGCGGGGTGCAGCCGTGGAGGCGTGGCGTACTGAGGAGCGGATGACATGCGGGTACTAGGGGTACTACGGACTCTTGCCGTAGGGGCTGCCGCGCTGGCGGTGACGGGCGCGGCCCCGGGTCTGCCCGCTCACCCGGACATCCCGGGCCCGGAGGCGGATCTCGCCTACCACGGCTCCGCCACCATGACCGGCGGCCGGGTCGACGTGCGGTTCACCCCGCGCAACCACGGTCCGTCCGCGGTGCCCGACGCGACCGTACGGCTGCGCTGGTCGAAGCCGCTCGCGGACGCGCAGACGCTGCCGCAGGGGTGTGCGCGGTCGGGGGAGCGGGTGGTGGTGTGCCGGACGGGGGCGCTGGCCGCGGACGCGGTGGGCGAGCGGATCGAGGTGCGGGTACGGCTGCGCGACGCGCCCTCCGAGGTGCTGCTGGAGCTGGACACGGTGTGGGGCGGGGGCGCGGTGGACGGGAACCGGGCCAACGACCAGCAGCGGGTGCTCGTCCTGGACACCGGTGACACCTACTACTTCTGAGCCACACCCGTAGTACCGAGGAGCCACGCCCGCGGGCGCGTCGTACGATCTCGATCTCCGCACGGCACGTACGGCACGTGCGGAACGGCACAGGCGACGAGGGGTACGACATGTCCGGGAACGCGCGGGCGCGGCTGCTGGACGAGTTGTCCTCCGTATCGCGCCGGTACATGGCGTCGTACGCCCTGTTCAACCAGGCCGTCGCCGACCGGCTGGGACTGCACCCCACCGATCTGCAGTGTCTGAACCTGCTCACGCTGGAGGCCGGGCCCGTCACCACGGGCCGGGTCGCCGAGCTGACCGGGCTGACGACGGGGTCGGCGACGCGGCTCGTGGACCGGCTGGAGCGGGCGGGGTACGTCGTCCGGGAGCGGGACGCGGAGGACCGGCGGCGGGTGCTGGTGGCGACCGTGCCGGAGAAGATCACCGAGTTCGGGCGCATGTGGAACCGGCTCGGCGGCGGCTGGTTCACCCTCTTCGACGAGCTGGGCGACGCCGAACTCGCCGTGATCGTCGGCCACATGAGGCGGACGGTGGAGTTCAGCGGGCAGCAGATCGCGCGACTGCGCGCGGGGGACGTGTAGCGCCGGAGGCGCCGAAAACCCGTTGAGCGGCGCTGTCGTGCGCCGTTATCGTCCTGCCGAATCCAGTCGTCTGGGCAAGGACGTGCCGTTGTACACCGTGTGAGACCCCCCGAGTGCTGATCTGTCGCGCGTCGCGCCTGTGCGCCGCGCCCCTTTCCGCTGCGGACTTCTCACTGGAACCGGTGTACTTCTGTGCTCGCCACCTGGTTTGTCATGCCCACCCGCCTTCCGCTCGTCCTCCGACGTTGCCACGCGTGCGCGTCCGAACGCTTCCGGGCGAACGGCAAGTTCCGCGTCAACGCCCATCACAAGCTCATCGACGCGTGGCTCCTCGCGCTCTGCACAGGCTGCGGGAACACCACGAGACTCACGGTCCTGGAGCGGGCGAACGTGCGCTCCGTACGCCCCGGTCTGCTGGACCGCCTGCACGCCAACGACCCTGTCCTGGCAGCCGAGTTGCTCCAGGATCCGGTGCTGCGACGGCGTAACCGCATCGCCCTCGACTGGGACGGCGCCTGGCGTCTCGACACCGGCGGAACGGACTTCCCGGACCGCGAGGTGATCGAGGTGTGGGTGCGCTTCGCGGCGCGGATACCGGTCCGGCCGGTGCGGCTGATCGCCGAGGGGTGCGGTCTGTCGCGGGCCGAGGTCGGGAGGCTGATCGAGGAGGGGAGTCTCGTGTCGGCCGTCCGGCTGGGCGCCGGACTCACCGGCGACTTCACCTTCACGCTGAAGCGCTGAGCCCCTCCCCGGCCTCGGGGCCGGTCCGGCGGGATCCGATCCCGCCGGACCGGCCCCGAGGTCCCCCTAGGGGGAGCCTCCACCTCGCGTCTCCACCCGGAAATCCACCCCTGGGTCCGGGAGCTTTCCCGGCTTCGGCGGGAGAGTCGGACTCAGGAAAACGCGAGGCGGGGACACCGCCGGGGACCGAGGAGTGGGACGTCATGACGGACATGGAGCAGGCGCTGACGATCAGCGGGGGCATCTTCGCGGTGATGATGCTGACGCAGTACGGGCGCCGGAAGTACGACCTGCACAAGGTGCTGCTGCCGATCGGCACGGTGTCGGCGGTCGGGTACTTCTATCTGCGGGGGATGCCCACCCAGCACGTCGACGTGGTCGTCTATCTGGTGGGCGCGGCGATCGGGCTGGCCTGCGGTGCCGTCGCCACGTTCACGACCGGCGTGGAGCGCGACCCGGCCTCGGGCCGTGTGCACACCCGGTGCGGCGCGGGGTTCGTGGCGATCTGGACGGCGGTGGTCGGGCTGCGCGTCGCGTTCATCTACCTCGCCGAACACAACACCTGGTTCCGCGACCACCTCGGCACGTTCATGGCCGATCACCAGATAGTCCAGGACGCCATCGCCCCGTTCTTCGTCATCATGGCGCTGGCCATGGTCCTCACCCGGGTGTTCCTGCTGCTGGCCCGCGTGCGGCTGCTGCCGGCCGGGGGCCAGGGGGCGCCGCTCACCCAGGGGTCTTCACCAGTCCGTGGATGAACGCGTACTTCACGGCATGCGCCCGGTCCCGCAGATGCGCCTTGGAGAAGAGGTTGTTGATATGAGTCTTCACCGTGGCCTCGCTCACCACCAGCCGCTCGGCGATGCCCCGGTTGGTGAGCCCCTCGCCGATCAGCGTGAGCACCTCGACCTCCCGGGGGGTGAGGTCCGGGGCGAGTCCTGCTCCCGGCCGTTCGACGGGGGCGCCGCCCCGCGCGGCGGCCGCCACGAGCCGGTCCCGTACGGCGGGGTCGAGCACGGACTGCCCGGCCGCCGCGGCCCGCACCGCGCGGGTGATGTCCTGCCGGCCGGACTCCTTGGTGAGGTAGCCGCGGGCACCGGCACCGAGCGCGGCGAGGATGTACTCCTCGTCGGCGAAGGTGGTCAGCACGACGACGGCGATCCGCGGGAAGCGCTCGGCGAGCAGCCGGGTGGCCTCGACCCCGTCCATCCGCGGCATGTTGAGATCCATCAGGATCACGTCCGGGGAATGCTCCTCGGCGGCCCGCACGGCCTCCCCGCCGTCCCGCGCCGTCGCCACGACCTCCACGCCGGGCTGCAGATCCAGTACGGTCGCCAGCGCCTCTCGGACGGCGGTCTGGTCGTCGGCGACGACCACCCGCACCAGGGGCTGCTGCTCGCCCCGCTGCTCGTCGCTCATCCCGGGATCACCACGCGCACTCGCCAACCTCCTGCGTCGTCGCCGTCCACGATCGGCCCGGCCGTGACCGTGCCGCCCACCAGATCGAGGCGCTCGCGCATCCCGACCAGCCCCATCCCGCTCCCCGCACCGGCCAACGGCCGCGAACCCGGCGGCGGCGCGGAGTTCACCACCTCGAAGACCGTCTCGTCCGGGAGGTGCTCCAGGCGCATGCGGACCGGGGCGCCGGGCGCGTACTTGTGCGCGTTGGTCAGCGCCTCCTGGGCGCAGCGCACGATCACCTGGGCGAGGCGGACGGGCAGTTCACGCGGGGGCCCGTCGACGGTCAGCGTACCGGCGTCGGACACGGAGCCGAGCATGGACCGCAGGGTCTCCACCAGCGGCAGCGCGTCCTCGCGCAGGTCCCCGACCGTGCGCTGCACCTCGGTCAGCCCCGACCGCACCAGGCTCTGCGCCCGCTGGGCCGCCTGCCGGGCCCGTTCGACGTCACCGGACTCCAACAGGGCGTCGGTGACCTCCAGTTGCATGTTCACGCCGGCCAGCGAGTGGGCCAGCACGTCGTGCACGTCCCGGGCGATCCGGGCCCGCTCGGCGAGCGCCTCGGCCCGCGCCTCCGCCCGCGAGGCCAGCTCCGCCTGCTCGGCGGCGGCCCGCGCGGAGCGCAGAGCGGCCGTGTGGGCACGGTTGGAGAGCCCGACCAGCACGCTGACACCGGTGAAGGCGCCCACGAGCCACGAGGTGCCGTGGCTGCCCCACGGCAGGAGCAGCACCCCCGCGCACAGGGCGCTGGTGCACGCGGCGAAGGGCAGCGAGCGGCGGCTGTCGAAGCGGTATCCGGCATGCCCGGTGACGAAGTACGCGAACAGGGCCGAGGCCCCGGAGCGGTCCAGTCCCATCAGCGCGGCAGCCCCGGCCGCCCAGACGCACAGCACCGCGAACTGCGGCCCCGGCGCCAGCCGCCCCTCCGGGATCAGCCGCGTGCACGTCATCAGCGAGACCAGGACGAGCAGACACAGCACCGCGAGCCCGGTCCCGGAGAACCCGATCGGCCGCACCGCGATCGCGCCGACGGCGATGGCGGCGACGGTGCCGAAGACCTGGATGGGGTTGTTGTCCGCCGTGAACCACCGAACGACGCCCTGAGTTCGGTTCACCGGGGGCTCTCTTCCCGCTGTTGCTGTTGCTGTCTCTGTGACTGTCGCTGTTCCGGGGACGGTGACTGCCGTCGTCGTCCGACCGCTGCGAAAGCTACCAGCGTGCGGGTGTGGCCGTCGGCGCTCAGTGACCATGGTCGGCCGGCGCCGCGCGCGGCAGCAGCCGTACGAGACACAGACACAGGACGACGGCCGCGCCGACCACACCCAGGCTCACGAGGAGCGCGTGGGTCGTGCCACCGTCGCCAACTGCCGCGAAATACACGGTGGTTACGGCCGCCGCGCCGATCGCGTTGGCCAGTTGCTGCACCGCGTTGAGCGAGCCGCCGGCGCTGCCCGCCTCGGACGGTTCGATGTCGCCGATGGTGACGTCGTAGATCGTGCCGAAGCAGGTGCCCATGCCGAGGCCGATGAGGAGGAGGGGCGGGACGAGAGCCCAACCACCGGTTCCCGTGCCGGAGTTGGCGACCAGCGCGGTGAGGTAGCCGCAGCCGGTCAGGATGATCAGCAGGCCGGTGGCGGCGAGGCGGCGGCCGTGGCGGTGGATGAGCCGGTAGCAGGCGATCGAGGCGACGACGATGCCGGCCGAGAGCGGGACGAGACCGAGGGCGGTGCCCGCGGGAGAGCGGCCGAGGCCCTGCTGGAAGTAGAGGGAGATGACGTAGAGGAGTCCGGCGACGGCGGCGAAGGCGACGACGCCGAGGAGGAGGCCCGCGGTGAAGCCGCGGTTGCGGAGGAGGGAGGGGCGGATGAGCGGTTCGGGCGCGGTCCGCTGGCGGTGGCAGAACCCGGCGAACAGGGCGACGCCGAGGAGCGGGAGGGCGAGCGCGGGTCCGGTCCAGCCTCCCCCGGAGGGGGTGCCCCCATCGGAGCCGTAGATGATGCCGCCGAGGAGGCAGAGCATGGCGCCCGCGATCAGGGCGGAGCCGGGGCCGTCGACGCGGGCGGTGCCGTCGCCGGTGTCGTGGGGGAGGAGGCGCAGGGCGGCGAGGAGGGCGGCGCCGCCGAGGAGGAGGTTGATGAGGAACATGGGGCGCCAGCCGAGGCCGCCGAGATCGGCGTCGACGAGGAACCCGGCGAGGATCGGCCCGCCGACCGCCGACAGCCCCATCACTGGTCCGAACAGGCTGAACGCCTTGACGAGTTGGTCGCGCGGCCAGCTCGCCCCGAGGATGCCGAAGCCCTGCGGGATGAGCAGCGCCCCGAAGGCGCCCTGCACGAGCCGGGCGACGACCAGGAGGACGGGGCCGGGCGCGAGACCGCAGGCCAGGGAGGCGACGACGAACCCGGCGAGCCCGACGAGGAACACCCGCCGCCGCCCGTACCGGTCACCGAGCCGTCCGCCGGGGACGAGGAGGACGCCGAGCGCGAGCGCGTAGGAGGCGCCGAGCCACTGGACGAGGGCGGGGCCGCCGCCGAGGTCTCCGGCGATGGTCGGGGCGGCGATGTTGGTGATCGTCGAGTCGAGGAGGTCGAGGACGTCGGCGGCGAGGATCACGGCGAGGATCGCCCAGCGGGTGCGGGCGGGGAGGGGAGGTTTTTCTGGATGTTCGGGACGTTCGGAGCCATCGGGTTTCCCGGGTTTCCCGGGTTCTCCGTGGCCTTCGGGTTCTTCGGCGTCATTGCTTGCGTCGTGCATTGTCTGTGTCACGCAGATAAATGTGCGGGAGGAGCCCTTCGCCGGTCAACCGAATTGACGCGATGCGTTGGTCAGCGCACGCCCTGAGCGCCTTGCACGCCCTGTGCGTACGTCGTCGGTGTCACCCCGACCGTCGCCGTGAAGTCCCGGACCAGGTGGGCCTGGTCGGCGTAGCCGAGGTCGGCGGCGAGCCCCGCCCAGTCCACGGGTTCCTCGGCGCCGGCCCGCTCCAGGGCCTCGTGGATGCGGTAGCGCAGGATGACCCACTTGGGGCCGACGCCGACGTACCCGGCGAAGAGGCGTTGCAGCAGCCGTACGGACAGGCCTTCGGCGTGGGCGAAGTCGGTGACGCGGCGGATCGTGCGATCGGTGCGGATGCGGTCGACCAGGGTGGCCGCGAGTTCGGCCTGTGGGTCGGGTTGGGGGTCGAGGGTGAGCAGGAAGGTGTCGAGGGCGGCGATGCGGGCGGCCTCGTCGGGCAGGTCGAGGACGCTGGCGGGGTCGATGTCCGGGAACACGTCGGGTTGCCGGACCCGCTGCCCGGTCCACTCCGAGACGGGCCGGTCCGGCGTGACGGTACGGAAGGCGCCCGGCCGGAACTTGATGCCGCAGACGCGTCCCCGCCCCTCCAGCTTCTGGGCGAAGAGGCCGTTCGGGATGCCCGCGACCTCGACGAAGGCGTCCTCGCCGGCGAGGTGCTGGAAGACGATGTGCACGGCCGGGTGCGGGACGACGTGGGAGACGTAGGGCTCGGTCAGGTCCCAGTCGATCAGCCAGTAGTGCTCGATGTGCGGGCGGAGGGCCTCGGCGGGTTCGGGGCGGCGGAAGTGCACGCGGGCGAGGAGTTCGGCGGGGTCGACGATTCCTCGGGTGTCACGGTCCGGGGCGGCCATGAGGGGATCGTAGGACGTGCCACTGACAACGGCCGGAGGGCGGCGGCGCTGCCGGTCGGAATATGTGCGGTGGGGTGGCCGTTGGAGGGTATAGTTGAATAATCAACAACCTGGAGGGTGAACGACCATGCAGTTCGGGATCTTCAGCGTCGGCGACGTCACACCGGACCCGACCACCGGACGGACGCCGACCGAGCGTGAGCGCATCAAGGCCATGGTCGCCATCGCGCTGAAGGCCGAGGAGGTCGGGCTCGACGTCTTCGCGACCGGTGAGCACCACAACCCGCCGTTCGTGCCCTCGTCGCCCACCACGATGCTCGGCTTCATCGCGGCGCGGACGGAGAAGCTGATCCTCTCCACCTCCACCACCCTCATCACCACCAACGACCCGGTGAAGATCGCGGAGGACTTCGCGATGCTCCAGCACCTGGCCGACGGTCGGGTCGACCTGATGATGGGCCGTGGCAACACCGGCCCGGTCTACCCGTGGTTCGGGCAGGACATCCGGCAGGGCATCAACCTCGCCATCGAGAACTACGCCCTGCTGCGCCGCCTGTGGCGCGAGGACGTCGTCAACTGGGAGGGCAAGTTCCGCTCCCCGCTCCAGGGCTTCACGTCGACGCCGCGTCCGCTGGACGACGTACCGCCGTTCGTCTGGCACGGCTCGATCCGCTCGCCCGAGATCGCCGAGCAGGCCGCCTTCTACGGCGACGGCTTCTTCCACAACAACATCTTCTGGCCGGCCGACCACACCAAGCGGATGGTCGAGCTGTACCGGGAGCGGTACGCGCACTACGGGCACGGCACGCCGGAGCAGGCGATCGTCGGACTCGGCGGCCAGATCTTCATGCGGCGCAACTCCCAGGACGCGGTGCGCGAATTCCGCCCGTACTTCGACAACGCGCCGGTCTACGGCCACGGGCCCTCCCTGGAGGACTTCACCGACCAGACCCCGCTGACCGTCGGCTCCCCGCAGGAGGTCATCGAGAAGACCCTCGCGTTCCGGGACTACGCCGGTGACTACCAGCGCCAGCTGTTCCTGCTGGACCACGCCGGCCTGCCGCTCAAGACGGTCCTGGAGCAGCTCGACCTGCTCGGCGAGGAGGTCGTACCGGTCCTGCGCAAGGAGTTCGCGGGGAACCGTCCGGCCGACGTGCCGGAGGCGCCGACGCACGAGTCTCTCAAGGCCGCCAAGGCAGCCGAGTCCGTCCAGGAGGTGACCGTCGCATGAAGCTCGTAGTCGTCTCGGCGGGGTTGAGTGTCCCGTCGTCCACGAGATTGCTGGCCGACCGGCTGGCGACCGCCACGGCGGGCGTTGCGCCGACGGAGATCGAGGTCGTGGAACTGCGCGACCTCGCGGTCGAGATCGCCCACAACCTCACCAACGGCTTCCCCGGCAAGAAGCTGGCGGCCGCCCTGGACGCGGTCGCGGAGGCGGATGGTCTGATCGCCGTCACGCCGGTGTTCTCGGCGTCGTACAGCGGACTCTTCAAGTCCTTCTTCGATGTGCTGGAGAAGGACGCGCTGGTCGGAAAGCCGGTGCTCATCGCGGCGACGGGCGGCAGCGCCCGCCACTCCCTGGTACTGGAACACGCCCTCCGTCCGCTCTTCGCCTACCTGCGCGCCGTTGTCGTCCCGACCGGTGTCTACGCCGCGTCCGAGGACTGGGGCGCGGAGGGATTGCCGGAGCGGATCGAACGGGCGGCGCGGGAGCTGGGGGCGCTGATGAGGGGCTTGTCGACAGCCCGCCCAGCGAGCAGGCCGACGGTCGTCCCGTTCACGGACCAACTGGCGGCGCTGAACATCAGCCCGTCCGGCGTTTGAGGGCGAGGCCCCTTCAGGGCCGAAGCGGGGTCTGGGGGCGCAGCCCCCAGGGGCACCGGCCGCACCCGACCGTGAGAAGACGGTAGGAGCAAGGCCCGGGTTGCGCCCACCTCGGTGAGAGCCAGGTAAAAAGGGTGATCGTAGACCTGCCCCCACCGGTCAACCGCCGGAGGCCTTGGCACACTGGGTGACGTGCCCCAGACTGTGCTGCTCGCCGAAGACGACCGTGCCATCCGTCATGCCCTGGAGCGGGCCCTGACCCTGGAGGGCTACCAGGTGACCGCGGTCGCCGACGGTGTCGAGGCGCTCGCGCAGGCGCACCGCACTCCACCGGACGTCCTGCTCCTCGACGTGATGATGCCCGGCATCGACGGCCTCCAGGTCTGCCGGGTGCTGCGCGCCGAGGGCGACCGCACCCCGATCCTCATGCTGACGGCACTCGTGGAGACCGCCGACCGCATCGCGGGCCTGGACGCGGGCGCCGACGACTACGTGGTGAAGCCCTTCGACGTGGAGGAGGTCTTCGCGAGGCTGCGCGCCCTGCTCCGCCGCACCAGCCCGGTCCCGGCGAACGGCGTCCCCGGCCCGTCCATCACCTCCGGCGCCGCCACGGACGTACTACGGGATGGCCCGCAGACGACGTACACGACCACGCCCGCCGACAAGCAGATCACCGCGGCCGGTCTCCGTATGGACCTCCAGGCGCGCCGCGTCTGGCGCGACGAGCGTGAACTGGAGCTGACCCGGACCGAGTTCGAGCTCCTCGAACTGCTCGTGCGCAACGCGGGCATCGTCCTGGACCACTCCACGATCTACGACCGCATCTGGGGCTACGACTTCGGCCCCGGCTCCAAGAACCTCGCCGTCTACGTCGGCTACCTGCGCCGCAAGCTCGACGAGCCCGGCGCGCCGCAGCTGATCCACACGGTGCGCGGCGTGGGTTACGTGCTGCGGGAGGACTGAGTGGGCGCACGCCTGCGGCGGCTGGTGGTGAGCCGGCGGCCCAGGCTGGCCTCGCTCCGCACCACGTTCGTGCTGTCCTTCGCGGCGGTGACGGCTGCCGTCACTCTGCTCGTCGGCGTGCTGTCGTACGGCGCGGCGGCCCGGCTGGTCCGGGTCGACCAGGAGTCCGTGTTCGACCAGGTCGTCCAGGATCTGCAGGACGAGGTGCGGACGCACCGGATGACCACCGAGGACTTCTCCTCGTCCGCGCCCGGCCACGACATCGTGCGGCCGGCCCGTACGGATGTGCAGGTGCTCGGGCGGGACGGCGGGGTCCTCGACAGCGGCAGCCCCGCGCTGCCCGTCACCGGCGACGACCGGGCGATCGCGGGCGAGCGGGTGGCCGGGAAGACGGTGGAGCACAAGGACGTCGCCGTCGCCGAGGACGTGTACCGCATCGCGACGGTCTCGCTCGGCTCCGGGCGGGGCGCGGTGCAGGTCGCGCAGGAGTTCAGCGACACGGAGGATCTGCTGCGGGCGTTGCAGCAGCGGACGTTCGTGCTGATGGCGGCGGTGGTCGTGCTCGCGGGGCTGTGCGGCTGGTGGCTGGCGCGGCGCATCACCCGCCGTCTCATCATCCTCACTGCCGCCGCCGAGGACGTGGCCCGCACCCGTCGGCTCGGCGTCCAGGTCCCGGTCACCGGCTACGACGAGGTGGGCCGCCTGGGCCGGGCCTTCGACCGGATGCTCGGCCGCCTCGCGCAGTCGGAGGAGGACCAGCGCCGCCTGATCCAGGACGCGGGCCACGAACTCCGCACCCCGCTGACCTCGCTCCGTACCAACATCTCCCTGCTGCGACGGATTGACGAGTTGCCGCCCGCCACCCGCGAGGAACTGGTCGCCGATCTCTCGCAGGAGGCCCGCGAACTCACGGACCTGGTCAACGAGTTGGTGGACCTGGCGGCGGGCCAGTCCGACACCGAACCGCCCCAGCAGGTGGACCTCGCGGACATCGCGGAGGACGTGGCGGGCGTCGCCCGTCGCCGTACCGGCCGTGACATCACCGTCCGCGCGAGCGGCGACACGACGACCGACGGCCGCCCCGGCATGCTCCAGCGCGCGATCTCCAACCTCGTGGAGAACGCGGCCAAGTTCGACCGCGCGGGCCAGACCCCGATCGAGATCTCGATCTCGGGCCCGGCCCGCCCCGGAACGGTCCGCGTCGAGGTCCTCGACCGGGGCCCCGGAGTCTCCGAGACCGACCTCTTCCGCATCTTCGACCGCTTCTACCGCGCGGCCGACGCCCGTTCGCTCCCCGGCTCAGGGCTCGGCCTCTCGATCGTCCGCGAGGTGGCCCTGGCTCACGGGGGAGCACCGTTCGCGCTACGGCGGGAGGGCGGCGGGTCGGTGATCGGGTTCACGGTGGGCGGTGTGACCGGCCCGGGAACCGGGCCACGCGGCCGGGTCTGACGGGTTCGGGGCGGGAGGGTGTTCTGGAGAAATGTGACACTCGGGTGGGTGAGTGTCACATTTCTACGCAGGGGGTGGTGGGGGCGGGAGGGGCATCCCCCGTGCCGCGTACGGCCGGTCAGCCGGTCGACCCCGTGCGCCCGAAGCAACGCTCCAACTCGTTCAGGTCGTAGAACTTGCTGCCCTTCGAGACGGGGCGGCAGCCGGCCTTGAAGGCGGTCTCCTTCTCGTTGTAGAGCATGCGGACGAGGTAGGTGTTGCCCTTGCGGAACACGTCCCACTGGATGTTGGAGCCGAGGGGCGCGACGGCCGCGCCCCGCCACGGGTTGCTGCCGTAGGTGTACGGCCTGGCCGTGGTGACGCCCTTCGTGCTGCCGGGCAGGCCCATCAGCGCGGCCAGCGGGATGATCTCCTCGGCGTGGGTGAAGCGGAGTTCGGCGCCCAGGTCGCTCGTGCCGTCGCGCTTGGCCTCGGCCTTCTTGAAGAAGTCGTCGAGCAGGACGTCCGCCATCTTGTAGGTGATGTCGCTGTCCGCGAAGCCCGGTCCCTTCTCGTAGAAGTCCTCGGCGTCGGAGATGTACCCGAACCAGTCGGCGTCGCGTGCCGAGATGTACCGGTCCATGCCCCAGCCCTTGCCGCCCGGGCTCTCCTCGCTCATCGCGGGGGCGATGGCGTGCAGGTTGTAGACGGCGGTGGCGGCCTCGACGTCGGTCCCGATCGACGCGAACTCGCCCGCCGTGATGCGGTCCACGAACGCAGGCTTGAAGAGCTTCTTCAGTACGTCGCGGGCCGCGCGGTGGGTGGCGGGCTGGTCGGTGACGGCCTTGAGAGTGGCCGCGAGGCGCTTGTCGTTGGCGATGTAGTCGCGGTACGCGGCCCCGCCGTCGGCCTTGTGGAAGTAGAGGAGGTCCTTGTCGGTACGGGTGGCGCCGATGAGGGAGGCCAGGTCGGGGTCGGTCTGCGCGAGGGCGGCGCCGTAGAGGTTGGCGCTGTCGACGGCACGCCCCTGCCCCGAACTGACCACATCTATGGGCTCCTTGTTCTTCGCGATCGACGCGAAGAGGGTCGGCAGCCGCTTCGCCATCCGTACGGCGGTGTCGTGGAGCTCCTCCTTGCCGCGCGCGCTGAGGTCGCCGTACCCGACGGCACTCATGGCGGCTTCGAGGGCCTGCGCCTTCGGCCCGAACTCCCGCCCCTTCGCAGTGAGTTGGCCCTCGACCTGGGCCTTGTCCAGGAGCGCGAGGATCAGGTCCCCGTCCGAACTGTCGGTCGCGGAACGGGACCCGTGCCGCGACACGTTCTCGGTGAACACGGGGGTGAAGCCGGCCGGGACCTTCTGGTACGAGCGGGAGTTCTGCTCCGGCGCGTACACGGCCTTCGTGCCGTAACTGTCGGTGTGGGCACCGCCGTTGTTGCCGGGGGCGGCCTGGGCGGCGAAGGGAGTGGCCAGCAGCGCGGTCATGCCGAGGACCAGGGCGGGAGTGACACGTCTCATGTGGCGCATGTTTCGCGGGGGACGTGAACGCCGGGTGCACTGGGGGTGACTACGGGGGCCTGGCTTTCGCGGCGCTTTGTCGGCGCTTGTCGGCTGTGCGCCGCGAGTGGATCAGTAGGGTCGGGTCGAGGCGGGGGGGGGTATGTGTGGCTGCCGGGTCGGATAGGGGGAGGCAGGCATGCTGTTCGGGACGCGGGCCGGATTCGGGTTGGAGTTCCACCTCGAAGGGGACGCCTATCTGCTGTGCGTCGATGTCTTCGTCGGCGGGCTGCACGTGACCACGTGGGACAACGCCTTCTACCCGCCCCTGCTGGTCAAGGAGCTCACCGACGAGTTGCGGCGCTTCCGCACACCGGGCGCGCGACCGGCGGGTTTCGCCTGCGACTTCCTGGAGTGGGGGGAGTACACCAACGACGTGTGGGCGTACGCCTTCCCCGACGGCGACTGGATCCACCTCGCCTGCCGGCCGCACGGCGACGGGGATACGGCCGCGGGTACCGAGTCGGTGGCGACGGTGACCCGGGCGGGGTTCGTCGAGACGCTGGAGCGGAGCCTCGCCGTGGCCGAACGGGAGTGGGAGGTGCGGCGGGCGCGTCTCAGTAGGGGCGGGTGACGCGGGGATTCACGGCCGCACCGTGCCGTCGGCCGGGGCGAACAGGTGCGCCATCGCCTGCCAGAGGGGCATCACGCGAGGGGTGGTGTGCGGGGTGTGCCGGGCGGGGGACGGCTGGGCGGTGCGGGCGTCCTTGGTGAGGGAGACGGCGGTGTGAGGCATGGCGGTCGGTGTCCTTCCGGCGAGTCGTTGACCTTGACCTTGCGAGATCAACGATGCCGTCGCCGGGCTTCCGCCACGAGGGGGTGAGCTGCCCAGTTGGGGGTGCAGCTGGCCCCACCATCACGCCGGTGGGCGTGGAGGGCGATGGGGGGCCGGTGACGCGTTCCAAAAGGCCCCCGTGGCGGTGCAGTTGGGCCCTGGAGTCCAGGAATGCGGCACCGTGCCCAGTGTCGGTCTGCACGGTGTCCAACTGGGGGACGGGCCCGCCGACGGAGTTGACGCCGGAACGCTGGGACACCGGCAGCCGGGGTCTGTACCTGGTGAACGCGCTCACCGGCGGCAGGATCTGTCCGGTACCGCGAGCTGACCCCGGACGGCCGCCGCAGCATGCAGAATGCACCGCATGTTCGGACCCGCCTCGCTCCAACGCCTGTCCCTGCCCGAGGAGTTCACCCTGCTGTCGTACGGGGAGAACGGCAGGGTGCCCAACTCGGCCCAGACGGCGGCAGGTTGCGCGGCGGCGGAACTCGGCGAACTGGCCCTGCGGAGGAGGCTGTTGGTCAGACCGAGCAAGACGAGAAAAATGGGCCTGGAGATCTACCGGCTGCGGGGCGAGATCGAGCTGAGGTCCAGCACGCCCGACCTGTCCAACACGCCTGGTACGGGGCTGACTTGGGCAGACGACCTGCTGTCCGCGTTACGCGCCCGTACCGCCACCCTCGCCCCCCGCCCCCTGACGGTGACCCGTTGGCTCAGAGAACGCGGCCGGCAGGCACTCGCACTGCACACGGCCGCCCTCACCGAACGAGGGGTGCTGCGCCACACTCCCGGCGCCCTCCTCACCAGAACCCGCCATCACCCGGACCCGGTCCTCCGTACCGCCCTGCTCAACGGCGTTCGTGCCGTCCGCGCCGAACAGGTGCCGCTCGACGAACACATGCTGTTCCTCTGCGACTTGCTGGACGGCGCCGGCCTCACGAAGGACTTCGGCCTCACCCTGACCCGACCCCAGCGCCTCGAACGAGCCCGAGGCATCGGCGCGGCGGGCGCCCTCCCGGAAACCCTGCGCGACACGAGTACCGTGCTGGGCTTCTCCTTGCCGGGTCGGGAGGGCAGGACGATCACGATAGGTGACTGACTGCGGGGCGCCGGTGGTCAGTTGTCCTTGCGGGCCACCCCGCCGTAGATGCCGATCGGCGCGGCGCCGGGGGCCGGGATCTCCTCGGGCCGCCAGTGGGTGACGCGGACCAGGCCCGGGTCAACGAGGGTGAAGTCGCCGAAGAAGTCCAGGACTTGGGCGTGGGCGCGGAGGTTGAGGGTGGCGGTGGCCCGGTTGTAGACGGACGCCGCGTCGTGCCGGCCGTCCTCGTGGACATCGCCCGTGGCGTGCGACAGGACGAGGTAGGAACCGGCGGGCAGCGCGTCGCGCAGGGTGGCGACGATGCCGTAGGGGTCGTCACCCTCGTCGGACAGGAAGTGCACGACGGCGACGAGCAGGACCGCGACCGGCTGGTCGAAGTCGATGGCCTTGCGGACCTCGGGGTGGTCGAGGATCGAGCGGGGGTCGCGCAGGTCGGCCAGGATGACGGAGGTGTCGGTGTCCTCCATGAGGGCCATCGAGTGCGTGCTGACGATCGGGTCGTTGTCGACGTAGACGATCCGCGTGTCCGGGGCGATGGCGTGCGCGATCTGGTGCACGTTCGGCTCGGTGGGCAGGCCGGTGCCGATGTCGAGGATCTGCCGTACCCCGCCCTCCTCGACGACGTGCCGGACGGCCCGGTGCATGAAGCGCCGGTTGGCCCGCACGCCCTCCCGCACCTCCGGCGCCGCCTTGATGAACTGCTCGGCGGCCTCCCGGTCGACCTCGTAGTTGTCCTTGCCGCCGAGGAAGTAGTCGTACATCCGGGCCGGGTGGGGCTTGCTGGTGTCGATGATCAGTGGCTGCGTGCCACTGCCGTCCCCGCTGGGAGAGGTCATGAGGCCAGGCTCCGTCTTGAAGAGTCGCTGTCAGATCATCATCCTGACACGCCTGCCGTCGGGGTCAGGGCCACACCGGGCAATACGGTTCCCCAAGTTCCGAAGTGTTTCCGCCGCCCGTCGGGAGTGGTCTCACGTCCCCGTTGCCGGGCCGCGTGCGAGGAGGCTCTCCGGAGTTTGGGGGTTGAACCGGCCGAGGAAACGCGGCAGGGGCAGTTCACGTGTGGGTGCCTTGGCGGTGCGGGCGCCGAGCCGGCGCTCACCGGCCGCCGCGGGGTCGGTCATGGCGCGCAGATGGAGGTCCGCCACGTCCCGGACGGCGGGCAGATGGCCATCTCACCGTCGAGCACGCCCCGGACGATCCGCAGCGACCGCAGATCGTCCGGCCCGAGGGCGGGACCCCTTCGACCTCTGGTACGACGCGATGTCGGCGTCGACGTTCGTCCAGTCCTCCTGCGTGAACGGCGTCGACCGTGATCATGCTCCTGAGCTGCCTGTGGCACACGCCCGACAACCCCGAGGGTGTGGCCCAGGCCGACCGCCTGATGGAACTCGCGATCGACTGCTTCCGGCCGTAGGGCGCCGGACGGTCACTCCGGGGGCGTGATCCTCGGTGGACGACCATGCCCCGTACGAACTCCGCGGAACGGGAAGGGTGGCGAGCCGAGTTGGACGCCTATGAGGACAGGGCCCGTCGGGGGCCGTGCTTCGTGTGCGCCTTCGTGTCGGGGCACCCCGGATACGGGCATCACACGGTCTTCGAGGACGCGGACCACATCGCGTTCCTCGACCGGTGGCCCATGCCCGTCGTCCGCGAGATCGCCCTCGCGGTGGAGGACTGCGTGGGAGCCGAGCGGACGTACCTGTACTCGCTGGGGAGCCGGCAGGGCAACGCGCATCTGCACTGGCACATCGCCGGTCTGCCGCCGGGTGTGCCCTACGAGCGGCAGCAGTTCCACGCGCTGATGGCGGAGAACGGGGTATCCGTGCACGCATCGCGGCTCGGGGCGGGCTCCGGCCGCCCGGGTGTCCGGATGCCGGGTGATGTCGCGACAGTTGCCCTGGCCGGAGTTCAGGCACGCTGGCCGGACCGGCGCCGAATCCGCCGCCGGCTCGGGCCCTCAGGCCTCCGTCAGTCGCTGCCGGTCGAGCTGAGCGCTGACGGACACGTGGAGTTCCCTCATGGTGCGGCGGAACGCGGCTGCCAGATCGACTTCGTAGCGGTGCGCGAGAATCACCACCGACCACAGGCAGTCGACGAGTTCATGCCCCAACGCCGCCCGGCCGCCCCGGTCTTCGACGCCCGTCTTCCCCGAACTCTTCGCCGGCCACGGCACCGAGGTGGGCCCCGTTGCAGCCCCCCTACCCCGCGTCCTGCCGCCCCCGGGCCTGGGCGGCGGCGTCCTCGGTCCTGGTACTCCAGTCCGCCCTCGGCCTGACCGCGGACGTCCCGGCCGGCACGATCGCAGCGCCCCCCACCCTCGCCCGCGTCTACGGCCCACTGACCGTGAACGGCCTCCAGGTCGACGGGGACCGACTGGCCATCACGGTCCCGGCAGACGGAACAGCACAGGTGACGGCGCCGGAGGGCCTGACGGTGACCACGGCCTGACGAAGGTTCTTGTTGCCGGGGTGGGGTCACTTCTAACCAATCGCAGGCCGGACAGTAGTTAGTCTGGACGGCGCAGCCTTTCATGAGGGCTTCACCGGTCGCCGGCCGGCGGCGGGGCAGCCGTAGCGGGTCAGTCCTGGTGGGGTTCTCCCGCCGGGATCTCGCCGGAGCCCCGCTCGATCAGTCGGGTCGGAATGGTGACGGTGCGGGTGGGTGACTGGTCGCCGTCCAGTCTGCGGAAGAGCATCTCGGCGGCTGTCCTGCCCAGTTGCTCGACGTCCTGGGCGATGACGGAGATCCCCGGGCTGAGGATGTCGGCCAGGGGGAAGTCGTCGAAGCCCACGTGGGCGACGGTGTCCTGCAGGCCGAGGGCGCGCAGGGCTCGTACGGCTCCTATGGTGACGAGGTTCTGGCTGGTGAACAGCGCGGTGGGCGGGTTCGGCAGCGCCAGGAGCCGCCGGGTCGCGGCGATCGCGGACTCCTCGCTGGCCCCGGTGTGCCGGACGATCTCGTCGTCGTACGCGATGTGCCCGATTTCCAGGGCGTGCCGGTAGCCGTCGAAACGCTGGCCGGCGGTGGAGATGGTCGCGCGGTCGCCGAGGTAGGCGATGCGGCGGTGGCCCGCCTTCAGCAGGTGGTCGACGGCGATGAGGGCGCCCTGCCGGTTGTCGGAGACGACGGTGTCCGCGTCGAGCAGGCTGGGCTCGCGGTCGACGAAGACCATACGGGTGCCCGACCGCTGCTCGCTGATCAGATAGCTGTGGTCGCGCCCGGCCGGCACGATCACCAGGCCGTCGACCCGCCGGTCGATGAGAGCGCGGGCCAACTCCCGTTCCCGGGCCGGGTCCTCGTCCAGGCTTCCGACGAGTACGAGCACTCCGCGCCCCCGTGCCACGTTCTCGACGGTGCGGGTCAGGGCCGCCGAGAAGGGGTTCGCGGAGTCCTCGACGAGCATCCCGATCGTGGCCGTACGGCCGTCCCCGCGCCGCAGGCTGCTGGCGGTCAGGTTCGGCCGGTAGCCCAGTTTGTCGGCCGCGTCACGCACCCGGGCGGCGATGACCGGATCGACGGTGGGCACCTCGTTGACCACGCGGGAGACCGTCTTGATGGCGACGCCTGCCAGTGCCGCCACCTCGCGCATGGTGGGGCGGCTGCGCGGGGACCGCGACGGCGGCTCGCCCAGGGTCATCGTTGTCTCCAACCGATTCTGCGTTACCGACTCGTTGCCGACGCATGTTTACCAGTGCCTTGACGCGCTCGTCCATACGGGACCACTATCCCGTCGAGTCAACGTTGTCTCAGCGTCGACCAAGCGACGGCTCGAAAGGGATCACGTCATGAACCTCTCCTCCAGCCAGGCGTCGGGCCTCCGCAGTCGGCGCACCCGGGCGGCAGCCGTCGGCGTCACCTTCTGCCTCGGCGCCACCCTCGCGGCCTGCGGTTCCTCCGACTCGGGCTCCTCGTCGTCCGGCAGCGGGAAGGTGGGTGTGTCACTGATCCTGAAGACGCTGAGCAACCCGTACTTCGTGAGCATGGAGAAGGACGCCAAGACGCAGGCCACCAAGGACAAGGTGAGCCTCACGGTGGCGGCGGGAACCTCGGACGGCGACACCCAGACCCAGATCACCGCCATCGACAACGCCGTCTCGCGCGGCGACAAGGGCATCCTGATCACCACCAACGGCGACGCGGTGAACACCGCGCTGAAGCGTGCCAAGCAGGCCGGCCTCTTCGTGATCGCCCTGGACACCGCGCCCAACCCGGCGAACGTCGCGGACATCACCTACGCGACCGACAACGAGCAGGCGGGCAAGCTCGACGGCCAGTACGCGGCGGCGGCCCTGAACGGCAAGCCCGCGGTCATCGCCATGCTCGACCTGTTCAACAACCAGGTCGTCTCGGTGGACATCGACCGTGACCACGGCTTCCTGGAGGGCATGGGCATCGACCCGGGCAGCAAGACGGAGAACGGCAAGGAGGCCAAGTCCGGGAAGTACACCGGCGGTACGGGCGGCACGTACAAGATCGCCTGCCACCAGCCGACCCAGGGCGCCATCGACGGCGGACGCACCGCGATGGAGAACTGCCTGTCGGCCAACCCGGACATCAACGTGGTCTACGCGATCAACGAGCCGGCGGGCGAGGGCGCGTACAACGCGCTGAAGGCGGCGAACAAGGAGAAGAGCGTCGCGATCTACGCGATCGACGGCAGCTGCTCGGGCCTGAAGAACGTCACCAGCGGCAAGTTCGCCGCCGACGCCGTGCAGTACCCCGGCAAGATGGCGGCCCTCGGCGTCAGCTCCATCGCGAAGCTGGCCCGCGGCGGCAGCAAGCCCAGCGTCACCAACGGCAAGTCGTTCTACGACACCGGCACCGCGCTGGCCGCCGCCAAGCCCCTCGGGGGTCTGACGGTCCAGTCCCCGTCGCAGGCCGCTTCCGCCTGCTGGGGCAGCTGACCCGGCCGGCCGGGTGCGCCGCCGGTGCCGACAGCCGTCCTGGCACCGGCGGCGCACCCGCACCGCACGAGCCGACGAGCCCGTACGGCATGGCTCGTACCGCACGGCTCGTACCGCATGGCTCGTATCGCATGAGCCGGTACCTCTCATGGCCCGTACCTCATCAGTTCGTTCCTACGAAGGCCCGCACGAGGGACAGAAGCGGAAGGACCCCCTGTGACCACCCACGTGGACAGTGAAGCGACACCGGCGCCGGCGGAGGACTTCCTCAACCGGCCCGCCACGCCGGCCCAGCGCATCCAGTCGGTGCTGCACCGTCAGCCGGCCCTCAGCCCGGCGATCGTCCTGGTGCTCGCCGCCATCGTGTTCTCCCTGGTCAACGACCGCTTCTACGCCTTGCAGAACCTGTCGCTCGTCGCCCAACAGGTGGCCGTCATCGGCTCGTTGGCCGTCGGCCAGACCGTCATCATCCTCACGGCCGGCATCGACCTGTCCATCGGCGCGGTCATGGTGCTGGCCTCGCTGCTGATGTCGAAGCTCGTCGCGGACAACCACCTGCCGGGCGTCCTGGCCCTGCTCGCGGGAGCCGCCGTCGCGATCGCCGCGCAGGCCGTCAACGGGCTGCTGGTGACGAAGATCAAGCTGCCACCGTTCATCGTCACGCTCGGCACCCTCAGCATCTTCACCGCGATCACACTCATCTACGCCAAGGGCCAGACCGTTTCCCTGCAACCCGGCAACATCCTCATGTGGAGCGCGGACACGGTCTCCATCGGGCAACTGAACCTGACCACCGGCGTCCTGCTCATGATCGCCCTGTACGCGGTGATCGGCTACGCGCTGCGCTACACCGCCTGGGGCCGCCACCTGTACGCCGTGGGCGACGACATCGAGGCCGCCCGCCTGGCCGGCATCTCCGTCAACCGGGTGCTGCTGAGCGCGTACGTGGTCGGCGGGTTCGCCATCGCGGTGGGCGCCTGGATCCTGGTCGGCCGGGTCGGCGGCGGCGACCCGAACAGCGGCCTCAACGCCAACCTGCAGTCCATCACCGCCGTCGTCATCGGCGGCACCAGTCTGTTCGGCGGACGCGGTGTGGTGCTCGGCTCGCTGATCGGCGCGCTCATCGTCCAGGTCTTCGTCAACGGGCTGGCGCTGGCCGGGATCGACCCCAACTACCAAGTCCTGACGGTCGGCGTGCTGGTGATCGCGGCTGTCTCCGTCGACCAGTGGATAAGGAGTGTGAAGTCATGACGACTGTCCCTGCCCCTGTTCCTGTCTCTGCCCCCGTTCTTGAGGCCAAGGGCCTGGTCAAGGTCTTCGGCCGGGTCGTCGGTCTGAGCGACGTCGACCTCACCCTCTACCCCGGCGAGGTCCTCGCCGTCATCGGCGACAACGGCGCCGGCAAGTCCACCCTGATCAAGTGCCTCTCCGGGGCGCTCGTCCCCGATCGGGGCAGCATCCTGGTCGACGGCTCCGAGGTGAACTTCAAACGCCCGCAGGACGCCCGCGAGGCCGGCATCGAGACGGTGTACCAGACCCTCGCCGTGGCCCCGGCGCTGGACATCGCCAGCAACCTGTTCCTCGCCCGCGAGATCCGCCGCAAGGGTGTGCTCGGCTCGGTGTTCCGCATGCTCGACACCGGTGAGATGAAGCGTCAGGCGGCCGACCACATCAAGCGGTTGGGCATCAGCACCCTGCAGAACATCAACCAGGCCGTGGAGACACTCTCCGGCGGCCAGCGCCAGTCGGTGGCCGTCGCCCGCGCGGGTGCCTTCGGCGGCCGGGTCGTCATCCTCGACGAACCCACCGCCGCGCTGGGCGTCCGCGAGACCGGCCAGGTCCTCAAACTCGTCCGCGACCTGCGCGACCAGGGCCTCGGCGTCATCCTGATCAGCCACAACATGCCCAATGTCTTCGACGTCGCCGACCGCATCCACATCCAGCGCCTCGGCGGCTGCGCCGGGGTCATCACCCCGCGGTCGCACTCGATGGAGGACGCGGTGGCCATCATGACGGGGGCGAAGAAGCTCGTTCCGGAAGCGGGGTGACGGGTCGTGACGGGGGTGAAGAGGTTCGTACCGGAGGCCGGGTGACGGGTCGTGACGGTGGTGAAGAGGCTCGTTCCGGAGGCCCGGTGACAGGCGGGGGCGGGACGCCCGACGAGCATCGGATGCCCTACGAGCATCGGATGCCTTACGAGTACCGGATGCCCGACGAGTACCGGATCGCCGAAGGCCGCCTCGGCGACGAACCCACCGTGACCGTCTCCGCGCCCGACGGTGCCGCACGCGCCGTCCTCGCCCTGCGCGGAGCGACGCTGCTGAGCTGGCAGGTCGCACGCGAAGCACCCGGGCAGCTCACTGAACCGACTGAACTGGCTGAGCTGACGGACGGCTACCGCGACGAGGCGGAACTGCGGTCGCAGGACGGCGTACGGGCGGGCCTCCTCGCCCCGTTCTCCAACCGCGTAGCCGACGGCCGCTACCACTACGGCGGCCACGACCACGACCTGCTGCCCGGCCGTCTCGGTGACCGCACGATCTACCACGGCTTCGCACGCGAAGCGCCGTTCCGGCTCGTCGGGGCCACCACGACGCTCGACTCCGCACGGCTGCTGCTGCGCAGCACGAGCATCAGACCGGACAGGTACCCCGGTTACCCGTTCGCGCTGGACCTCGACGTGGAGTACACGATCGGCCGCCGCGAGCTGGGCATCGAGATCCGGGCGACGAACGTGGGGGAGACCACCGCCCCCTACGCGTCGGGCTGGCACCCGTACTTCACCCTGTCCCGCCCCGTCGACGAACTCGTCCTGCAGATCCCCGCCCACACCCTGATCCGCACCGACGCGTCCCTCGTCCCCCTGCGCGGAAAGGAGGCCCTGCTGCCCCTGAGCCGCTGCCCCGACCTGGACTTCCGTACGCCCAGGAGGCTCGGCGACGCGGTCATCGACGCCTGCTTCGCAGACCTGGCCCCCGGACCCGACGGCCGCAGCGAGACGGTACTGGGCGACCCCGCGACCGGAGCCGGACTACGGGTGTGGCAGCACGGCGGCTACATGCACGTCTTCACCGGCGACACCCTGGCCCGCGACCGGCGAGCCTCCATCGCCCTGGAACCCGTCGAGGCCCCCACCGACGCCTACAACCGCCCCGAACACGCCGACGCCCTGTCCCTGGAACCCGGCCGGCAGCGGGAGTTCCGCTTCGGGGTCACGTACCGGCCCTCGACACACTGATCGGTCGCCCGACGGTCCCTCCCGGGACATGAAGAAGGCGGGGTCCGAGAACCCCGCCCCACCCACACCACGAACTCTCACCTCACGGCCACACCAGGCAATAGGGCTGATGCCCCGCCTCATGCAGCCGATGGCTGAAGTCCTGCCACTCGTGCAGCAGTTGGTACACGTTGAACGCGTCCCGAGGACCACCCCGGTCCGGCACCGTCGACCAGATGAACGCCGCCGCGCCGACCGCCTCCTCGCCGATTCCGCGGAGCGGGTCGACGACCGTCATCGGGAGTTTGACGACCGCGTAGTCCGGGTGCAGGACCACCAGTTCCAGCGGGGGCACCTTGTTGAGCGGGACGCCCTCGATGCCGGTGAGGACCATCGCGGCCATCGTCTCCGGCTTGATCTTGGTGAACATGCCGTTCATCCCGAGCTCGTCGCCGCCGAGTTCCTCGGGGCGCATCGAGATCGGGACGCGGGCCGCGGTCGCGCCGTCGGGCGCGCCGAAGTATTTGTAGGTCACCCCCACCCGACCACCATTCCTGCTCCCCGCCCGCAACTGATCGATCCGACGTTCGATACGTCGCTCATCCCGATCCGACTCACCCGAACCCAAGCCGGATCCCGAACCCGCACCCGGACCCAGGCCCGATCCGGGCCCGCCCCGCCGTGCTTCGGCGGCTTCCTCCTCGTCGCGCCGGTGCTTCCCCCGCCGGGCACGCCGAGGACCCAGGTCGTCAGTCCCCTCGCCCAGTCCGCCACCGCGATGCATATCTCCACCCGACTGCTTTTCCAGGACGCGTGACCCTCGCCGCGCAACCCGATCATCGTGTCAGTGACCTCCCCCACGGCCGCCCGCCGAAACGTGCGCTGAAACACCTGTCCGCAGGATCTGCGCAAGCCCTGAACACCGTCGCCCGCATGAGCTGTGTGTGTCTGTGTGTATCAGGTCCCAGTCTCGCAGACGGGTGGGGGCCCCTGCCCGGTCTCCCGCCGCCTACCCTGATGAGATCACTGAGTCACCGGAGCCCCAGCTCATCCCGAGAAGCCCGAGAAGCCGGAGAAGTCGCAGGTCATGACCGAAACGCCAAGCGAAACGCCCAGCGGAGGGGCGAGCGGAGCGCCGCACGCCCTGCCCTATCCATACGATGCGCCCGTCTCGCAGGCTCTCTTCGACCGTGCGTCGGTCGTCACACCGGGCGGCGTGAACTCCCCGGTGCGCGCCTTCCGCGCCGTCGGCGGCACGCCCCGGTTCATGGTCTCCGGCAACGGCCCCTATCTGACGGACGCGGACGGGCGCGAGTACGTCGACCTCGTCTGCTCCTGGGGTCCGATGATCCTCGGGCACTCCCAGCCCGACGTGATCGCCGCCGTCCACGACGCCGTCTCCCGCGGCACCTCCTTCGGCACCCCCGGCGAGGGCGAGGTCGCGCTCGCCGAGGAGATCGTCGCCCGCGTCGAGCCCGTGCAGCAGGTGCGGCTCGTCAGCAGCGGCACCGAGGCGACCATGTCCGCCATCCGGCTCGCCCGCGGCTTCACCGGACGGCCCAAGGTCATCAAGTTCGCCGGGTGTTACCACGGTCACGTCGACGCGCTCCTGGCCGCCGCCGGTTCCGGGGTCGCCACCTTCGCGCTGCCCGACACCCCCGGCGTCACCGGGGCCCAGGCCGGCGACACGATCGTCCTGCCGTACAACGACCTCGAAGCCGTCAACGAGGCCTTCCACCGGCATCCCGGTGAGATCGCCTGCGTCATCACGGAGGCCTCGCCCGGGAACATGGGCGTCGTGCCGCCGACGGCCGGCTTCAACCAGGGGCTCAAGGACGCCTGCCGGAAGAACGGTGCCCTCTTCATCTCCGACGAGGTCATGACCGGCTTCCGCACCAGCAGGGCCGGCTGGTTCGGGATCGACGGGGTCACGCCCGACCTCATGACCTTCGGCAAGGTGATGGGCGGCGGCTTCCCCGCCGCCGCGTTCGGCGGGCGCGCCGACATCATGGCGCACCTCGCCCCCGCCGGGCCCGTCTACCAGGCCGGCACCCTCTCCGGAAACCCCGTCGCCACCGCCGCCGGCCTCGCCCAGCTGCGCCTTCTCGACGACGCGGCCTACGACACGATCGACGCCGTGTCCGCGCAGGTCCAGTCGCTCGTCACCGAGGCGCTCACCAGGGAAGGTGTCGCGCACCGGATCCAGAACGCCTCCAACATGTTCTCCGTGTTCTTCACCGACCGGAGGGTGCGCAACTACGAGGACGCCAAGGCGCAGGAGTCGTACCGCTTCGCCGCGTTCTTCCACTCGATGCTGGCGAGCGGGGTCTATCTGCCCCCCTCGTCCTTCGAGTCCTGGTTCGTTTCCACGGCCCACGACGAACGGGCCATCCAGCGGATCGCCGACGCCCTCCCGGCGGCGGCCAAAGCGGCGGCGGAGGCCACCCGATGACCAGCAGTGACACCGACATCACCGTCGTCCACGTGATGCGGCACGGCGAAGTCGCCAACCCCGAAGGGGTGTTGTACGGCCGTCTCCCCGGCTACCACCTCTCCGAGCTGGGGCGGCAGATGGCCGACCGGGTCGCCGAGCACCTCTCCTCCCGCGACGTCACGCACGTCGTCGCCTCCCCGCTGGAGCGCGCGCAGGAGACGGCCACGCCGATCGCCAAGGCGCACGGGCTCGACCTCGCGACCGACGGGCGGCTCATCGAGGCCGACAACGTCTTCCAGGGCAAGACCTTCGGCGTCGGCGACGGGGCACTGAAGAAGCCGGACAACTGGAAGTACCTCGTCAACCCGTTCAAGCCGTCCTGGGGCGAGCCCTACGTCGACCAGGTCGTCCGCATGATGGCCGCGCTGGACGCCGCCAAGGACGCCGCGCGCGGTCACGAGGCGGTGCTGGTGAGCCATCAGCTGCCGATCTGGATCGTGCGGTCGTACGTCGAGCGGCGTCGGCTGTGGCACGACCCGCGCAAGCGGCAGTGCACGCTCGCGTCCCTGACTACCTTCACCTACCGCGGCGACAAGATCGTGTCCGTCGGCTACACCGAGCCGGCCCGCGATCTCGTCCCGGCCCACCTCCTCGCCGGCGCGAAGCCCGTCAAGGGCAAGGACAAAGCGTTCGGCGCCTGACAATCGCGGTCCGTTCACTCCTCGGAGCCGGTCGTCGGGACAGCTCTGTGACATTTGTTTCGCAACCCACACCGTTCAAGGCGAACTTTCTTGCCCGTCGCGTCCTCTCACAGGTAGACCACAGAGGACGCGACGGATGGGGAAGCAATGCGGAGTCTCACTCGACGGGGAGCGCTCGGAGTCGGTGCGGGCGCCGCGGCGGCCGCAGGACTCGCGGGGTGCGGGACGCTCGGCTCCCACGGGTCGAACTCCTCCGGCTCCTCCAGCGGTTCCGGGAAGGGCTCCTCCGGTGGCCCCACCAAGTCCATGGAACCCCGGGCCAAGCCCATCGGTGACGGCTCCACGTCCTTCACCGGCGCGCAGCCCAAGCAGCCCGCGAAGCCCGTGCCGTTGGAGCCGGGGCAGACCCCGCCGCAGTTCGTGATCTTCTCCTGGGACGGCGCGGGCGAGGTGGGCAACGGCCTGTTCCCCCGCTTCCTCGACCTCGCCAAGCAGCACGGCGCGAGCATGACCTTCTTCCTCTCCGGCATCTATCTGCTGCCCGAGTCGAAGAAGCGCCTGTACAACCCGCCGAACAACCCGCGCGGCGCGTCCGACATCGGCTACCTCACCGACGAACACGTCAAGGCGACCCTGACCAACGTCCGCCGCGCGTGGCTTGAGGGCCACGAGATAGGCACCCACTTCAACGGCCACTTCTGCTCCGGCTACGGCACGGTCGGCAACTGGACGCCCCAGCAGTGGCGCAGCGAGATCGACCAGGCCAAGTCCTTCGTCAAGGAGTGGCGCACCAACACCGGTTGGCACGACCTGCCGTCCCTGCCCTTCGACTACGAGAAGGAACTCGTCGGCGGTCGCACGCCCTGCCTGCTCGGCCAGGACAACCTGCTGCCCACCGCCCGCTCCCTCGGCTGGCGCTACGACGCCTCCTCGCCCGGCGGCCGCCAGGTCTGGCCCGTGAAGCGCAACGGCGTGTGGGACTACCCGCTCCAGGCCGTCCCCTTCCCCGGGCACAGCTTCGAGGTCCTCTCGATGGACTACAACATGCTGGCCAACCAGTCGGTCAACTCCACCAACGCGCCCGCCTACAACTACCCGGGCTGGCGTACCCAGGCCGCGCAGGCCTACATATCCGGCTTCCAGCGCGCGTACGAGTCGAACCGTGCCCCCTTCTTCATCGGCAACCACTTCGAGCACTGGAACGGCGGCATCTACATGGACGCCGTCGAGAAGGCCTTCAAGCACATAGCCCAGCTGAAGGAGAAGGGTGAGGACGTACGGCTCGTCTCCTTCAAGCAGTTCACCGACTGGATCGACGTGCAGAAGCCCGAGGTGCTGGCCCAGCTGCGCACCCTCGATGTCGGCCAGGCCCCGTCCGGCGGCTGGAAGTCGTTCCTGGCCGCGAGCCCGAGCAGTTCCTCGTCGGCCACCGGAAGCGCTGCCTGAAGCAGTTCCTCGTCGGCCACCGGAAGCGCTGCCTGAAACGCTGTCTGAAACGTCGCCTGAAATGCGGTTTTCCGCCCGTGAGGGGGGCGCGCAAGATCCCCAGAACGGGCATGCGAAACTTTTCACATGAGTGCCGCCAGTCGCGCCCGTAGCCGCGCCGTCCTGTCGACCGCCGGTGTAGCCGTCGCCGCGTTGGTGCTGTCCGCGTGCAGTTCCGGAGGGACCTCCGGAGGTTCGGGCAACACCAACTTCATCACCGGCTCCGACGGCATCGCGACCGTCAAGAAGGGCGACCGCCAGGCCGCCCCCGACCTGTCCGGCAAGACCATCGACGGCAAGACCCTCAACACCGCCGACTACAAGGGCAAGGTCCTCGTCGTCAACGTGTGGGGCTCCTGGTGCTCCCCGTGCCGCGCCGAGGCGGACAACCTGGTCCAGGTCGCCAAGGCCACGGCCGACAAGGGCGTCCAGTTCGTCGGCCTCAACACCCGTGACACCAGCACCGAACCGGCCGTCGCCTTCGAGAAGAAGTACGAGGTCCCGTACCCGAGTCTCTACGACCCGACGGGCCGGCTGATGCTTCGCTTCAAGAAGGGCACGCTCAACCCGCAGGCCATCCCCTCCACGATCGTCATCGACCGGGACGGGAAGATCGCGGCCCGCGCACTCCAGGCACTCAGCGAGGACAAGCTCCGCGAGATGCTCGACCCGGTCATCGCGGAGAAGTGAGCTGACGTGCTGCTCGCCGCCGCCATCACCGAACCCAACAGCACGGTCCGCGACGGGGCTCTGCTGCTGGCGCTGCCCATTGCCGTGCTCGGCGGGCTCGTCTCCTTCTTCTCCCCGTGCGTCTTGCCGCTGGTCCCCGGCTACCTCTCCTACGTCACGGGAGTCACCGGCACCGACCTGGGCGACGCCCGCAAGGGCCGCATGGTTATGGGTGCTTCCCTCTTCGTCCTGGGTTTCACCGCCGTGTTCGTCTCCGGCGGGGCCCTGTTCGGCTACTTCGGGTACACGCTCCAGGAGAACAAGGACGTCCTGACCAAGGTGCTCGGCGTGGTCATGATCCTCATGGGCGTCTTCTTCATGGGGATGATGCCCTGGCTGACCCAGCGTGAGTTCCGCTTCCACAAGCGGCCGGCCGCCGGGCTGATCGGAGCACCCGTTCTCGGCGCGCTGTTCGGGATCGGCTGGACGCCCTGTATCGGCCCCACGCTCGCCTCGGTGATCGCGCTCTCCTCGCAGCAGTCGAGTGCCGGGCGCGGCGCCATACTGACCGTCGCGTACTGTCTCGGCCTGGGTGTCCCCTTCGTCCTCACCGCGGTCGCGTTCCGCAAGGCCCTCGGTGCCTTCGGCTGGGTCAAGCGCCACTACGTCTGGGTGATGCGCGTCGGCGGCACCATGATGATCGTGACCGGCGTGCTGCTGCTCACAGGCGCCTGGGACGCGCTGGTGCAGGACATGCAGAGCTGGTCCGACGGCTTCACTGTAGGGATCTGATCGATGAGCAAGACGACCGCCGACTCGCCCGCCGAGACGCCCCGGGCCGACCCCTCCGGCGACGACCAGGACCTCGGCGCCGCCGGCTCCCAGCTCTCCACGGCCCCCGTCGAGACCGCCATGCCCGGTTCCTTCGGCGGCAACCGTGCCCCCGGCCCGACCGGCTGGCTCGCCTGGACCGGTCGTGAAGTGCTCGGCTGGGCGCGCTGGTTCTGGCGGCAGCTGACCTCGATGCGGGTCGCGCTGATGCTGCTGTTCCTGCTGTCGCTCGGCGCGGTCCCCGGCTCGCTGATCCCGCAGTCCGGCACCGACGCGCTGAAGGTCTCCGAGTTCCAGGACGCGCACAAGACGCTCGGGCCGATCTACCAGAAGCTGGGTCTCTTCCACGTCTACGGCTCGGCCTGGTTCGGCGCGATCTACGTCCTGCTGTTCATCTCCCTCATCGGCTGCATCATCCCGCGCACCTGGCAGTTCGTCGGCCAGCTCCGAGGCCGCCCGCCGGGCGCGCCCAAGCGCCTCGACCGCCTTCCCGCGTACGCCACTTGGCGCACCGAGGCCGAGCCCGAGGAGGTCCGCGAGGTCGCCCTCGCGACGCTGCGGAAGCGGCGTTTCCGGGCCCACGTCGACGGTGACGCCGTAGCCGCCGAGAAGGGCTACCTGCGCGAGACCGGCAACCTCCTCTTCCACCTCGCCCTGATCGTGATGCTGATCGCCTTCGCCTGGGGCCAGCTCTTCAAGTCCGAGGGCGACAAGCTGATCGTCGAGGGCGACGGCTTCTCCAACACCCTCACCCAGTACGACGACTTCAAGTCCGGCAACCTCTTCAGCGACGACGACCTCGTGCCGTTCAGCTTCAACCTGAAGAACTTCGTCGGCACCTACGAGCGCACCGGCCCCAACCGCGGCACCCCGAGCACCTTCCAGGCCGACATCACCTACAGCCTCGGTGCCTACGGCAAGGCGGAGAAGCACACGATCAAGGTCAACGAGCCGCTGGAGATCGGCGACTCGAAGGTCTACCTCGTCAGCCACGGGTACGCGCCGGTCGTCACCGTCCGGGACGGCAAGGGCAACGTGGTCCTCCACCAGGCCGTGCCGATGCTGCCGATCGACTCCAACGTCACCTCGCAGGGCGCGATCAAGGTCCTCGACGGCTACAAGAACACCCAGGGCGTCGCCGAACAGCTCGGTTTCGCCGCCCTGTTCGTGCCGACCTACGCCAAGGGCAGCGGCACGATGTTCTCCCAGTACCCCGGGCTCGACTACCCGGTGCTCAACGTGACCGGCTACCACGGCGACCTGGGCGTCAACTCGGGCGTCCCGCAGAACGTGTACCAGCTGGACACGAAGAACCTGAAGCAGTTCAAGGACGCCAAGGGCAACATCCTCAAGGCCCAGCTGCTCCCCGGCGAGACCATGAAGCTGCCGAACGGCGCCGGGTCGATCACCTTCGACAAACAGATCAAGGAGTGGGCGGGCTTCCAGGTCGTCCAGCAGCCCGGCACCACCTGGGCCCTGGCCGGCGCGCTCACCGCGATCGTCGGTCTGGCCGGCTCCCTGTTCATCCAGCGCCGCCGCGTCTGGGTACGGGCCACGCGCGGCGCCGACGGGGTGACGGTCGTCGAAATGGCCGGCCTCGGCCGCAGCGAGTCCGCGAAACTCCCCGAAGAACTCGGCGACCTGTCCGCCCTGGTACACGACCGGGCCCCGACAAAGACGGCCGAGGTCTCGACCAAGTCCGACGAGGCCCCGACGAAGACGGCCGGGGGCTCGGCGAAGTCCGACGGGGTCCCGACGAAGACGGCCGGGGTCTCGACCGTGTCCGGGACCGGCTCGCCCACGTCCGGCACCGGCTCGACGAGGACCGGCGAGGGCTCGACCGAGTCCGGCCAGGGCTCGGCGAAGACCGATGAGGGCTCGACCAAGTCCGACGTCGGCTCGACGAAGTCCGACCAGGGCTCGGCGAAGTCCGACGGGGCCCCGACGAAGACGGCCGGGGTCTCGACCGTGTCCGGGACCGTCTTGCCCACGTCCGGCACTGGCCAGACGAAGTCCGACGGGGGCTCGACTGAGTCCGGCCAGGGCTCGGTGAAGACCGATGAGGGCTCGACCAAGTCCGACGTCGGCTCGACGAAGTCCGACCAGAGCCCGGCGAAGACCGACGAGGCCCCTACAAAGACGGGCGAGGGCTCGACCGCGTCCGGGACAGGCTTGCCCACGTCCGGCACCGGCTCGACGAGGACCGGCGAGGGCTCGACCACGTCCGAGACCGGCTCGCCCACGTCCGGCACCGGTCCGACGAGGACCGGCGAGGGCTCGACCACGTCCGACACCGGTTCACCCGCGCCCGGCGCCGGTCCGACGAAGACCGACGACGACCCGAAGACCCCCACCTCCGACGCCGACACCCACGACTCCGACTCCGGCGTCGAACCGCCCGTACCCGCCGAAGGGGCTGAGAAGTGACTCTCGCCGCCGCACACGACATCGCCTCCGTGACCAATCTGGCCGCCGCGACCAACGAGCATCTGGCTAACCTCAGCAACACGCTGATCTACTCGTCGATGGCCGTCTACACCCTGGCCTTCTTCGCGTACATCGCCGAATGGACCTTCGGCAGCCGCAGCAAGATCGGCCGCACGGCCGCCGCGCTGACCGGTGCCGACGCGAAGAAGGCGGCAGCGCCCGCCGTCACCGTGCAGAATGCCGGCACCACCACCGTGCTGGAGCGGCCGAAGGTCGTCGTCCGGGCCGCGTCCGGCTCGCGCGATGTACCGGACGGTCCCGGCGCGCACGGCGGGGACGAACAGGGCGACCTCTACGGCCGTATCGCCGTGTCCCTCACCGTTCTCGCGTTCCTCGTGGAGCTGAGCGGCGTCCTCGCCCGCGCGGCCTCGGTGGAGCGGGCGCCCTGGGGCAACATGTACGAGTTCAACATCACCTTCTCCACGGTCGCCGTCGGCGTGTACCTCACGCTGCTGCTGCTCAAGAAGAACGTGCGCTGGCTCGGCCTGTTCCTGGTCACGACGGTCCTCCTCGATCTCGGCATCGCCGTCACTGTCTTGTACACCGCCAGCGATCAATTGGTTCCCGCCCTCCACTCGTACTGGCTGTACATCCACGTCTCGACGGCGATCATCTGCGGCGCGGTCTTCTACGTGGGCGCCGTCGGCACGCTGCTCTACCTCTTCAAGGACTCGTACGAGAGCAAGCTCGCGAACGGCGGCAAGCCCGGCGCCTTCGCCACCTCCGTGATGGAGCGGCTGCCCGCCTCGGCGAACCTCGACAAGTTCTCCTACCGCGTCAACGCGGCCGTCTTCCCGCTGTGGACGTTCACGATCATCGCGGGCTCGATCTGGGCCGAGTCGGCCTGGGGCCGCTACTGGGGCTGGGACCCGAAGGAGACCTGGGCGTTCATCACCTGGGTCGCCTACGCCTGCTACCTGCACGCCCGCGCCACGGCCGGCTGGAAGGGCCGCAAGGCCGCCTACCTGGCCCTGATCGCCTTCGGCTGCTGGATCTTCAACTACTACGGCGTCAACATCTTCGTCGGCGGCAAGCACTCCTACGCCGGCGTGTAAGCCGCAACTCCCGTACGGCGAAGGCCGGTTCCGTGTGACATGGGTCACCGGAACCGGCCTTCGCCGTACGGACAGGTAGAGGGGTGTGGATACGAATCTGCGGTTGAGGAAACGCATCCGCGCGGGGGACCACGACGCCTTCGGCGAGCTCTTCGACGCGTACGCACGCTCCGTCTACAACCACGCCTTCCGGCTCACGGGCGACTGGGCGCAGGCCGAGGACATCGTGTCGCTGGCCTTCCTGGACGCCTGGCGCCTGCGCGGCAAGGTAGACGAGGAGGGCGGTTCGCTACGGCCCTGGCTGCTCGGCATCGCGACCAACGTCACGCGCAACTCCCGCCGCGCCGCCCGAAGACACGCGGCGGCCGTCTCCCGGCTGCCCCGTGACGAGGTCGAGCGCGACTTCGCCGACGAGGTCGCCGCCCGCCTCGACGACACCGCCGAACTCGCCCTCGTACGCGCCGCGTTGGCCACCCTGCGCCGACCCGAGCGCGAGGTGCTCGCCCTGTGCGTGTGGTCCGGCCTCGACTACCGGGCCGCGGCCGAGGCGCTCGGGGTGCCCGTGGGGACCGTACGGTCGCGGCTCTCGCGGGCGCGCGCAAAGCTCGCGAAACATCTGAAAAGTGTGGAACTCCCCTTGCGGGACGGACAGCTGAAAGGTGACCGCGGCAGTGCGGTCGGGCCCCTGAGGGAGGGACAACGATGAATCAACTCCCGGAACTTCCCGAGAGGGACCTTCCGCCGGGCCGTCACCGACTCCTCAAGGAGCATCTGATGACCGAGATCCGGCACGAGACCGCGGCTGTCACCGCAGCCGTCCAGGAGAGCGCGCCCGCTCCCCGGCGGAACAAGTGGCTGCGGCCCGCGCTCGCCGCGACCGCCGTCGTCGCCGCCGCCGCCGTCACCTTCGTCGTCCTGCCGTCCTCCGGCTCCTCCTCGGCCACCGCGCAGCCGCCGAGCAGGTCGACGGTCGCGCTCCTGGAGCACATCGCGCTGGCGGCCGAGCACGAGAAGTCCTACGGCACGGTCCGCGACGACCAGTTCGTGTACGTGGACAGCAAGGTGTCCTACGCCGCGTACGAGGAGGGCGAGAAGGCGAAGATCGCGCCGCCGCACCGGCAGGAGGTGTGGATGACGGTGGACGGTCGACACAAGGGGCTGAAGCTGGAGGCGGGCGAGAGGCCCTTCGTCATCCCGGTCGACGTGAAGTCGGACTGGCTGAAGCCGGGCAAGGGTGGCTGGGAGGTCTCGTCCTACTACAACCACGTCAAGACGCTGCCGACCGACGCCGACGCGATGTACGAGTACCTCGCCAGGACCGCCCCGAAGTACAGCGGTCAGGAGAAGTACCAGGCGATGTTCGTACTGGTCGGCGATCTGCTCCACGACTCGATCGTGCCGCCGGAGCAGAGCGCGGCCCTCTTCCGGGCCGTGGCCAGGATTCCCGGGGTGACGGCGGTCCAGGGGGTGAAGGACGCCGCAGGGCGGACCGGTGTCGCCATCGGTCGCGACGATCCCGACAACCCCACCCGGGACGAGTGGATCTTCGACGCGAAGACGTACGAGTTCCTCGGTGAGCGCGAGGTGGCCACCAAGGACAACGCGGGCGTGAAGAAGGGCACGGTCACGGCGAACACCGCCGTTCTGCGCCGAGCGATCGTCGACAGGACGGGCGAACGACCATAGGCAGCAGGGGTGTTCAGGCCGGAGGCAGGCATTCCTTCCCGGGAGGCCTGTTCTCCGGCCAGGCGATCCTCACGAAGCGGGAGCCGCCCTTCGGGGTGAGTTCCACTATCGGTACGGCCTTGTCGTACGGGTTGCCGTGGACGTCCAGGCAGATCCAGCCGCTCGCCCCGTTCACCCGCAACGAGCCCTTCACCTGCGGCCATTGGAGGCCGACATCGGCCAGCGGCGGGATCTTCTGCTGGTCGGGGGTGGCCTCGCGGACGCCGTGGACGGCGAGGCGCATCGCGTCGTAGGCGATGATCGCCTGGCCGTCGTCGAGGGAGACCGGGCCGATCGGGCCGACGGGGGAGGTCTTGGCGGTGGTCAGGAGTTTGTCGAGGTCCTGGGTGTCCTGGGCCGAACCGCCGGTCGCCGGGGCCTTGTCGACCCAGGCGTCGGGGTGGGCGAGGGCGGTGTAGCGGACGGCGACGCCGTGTTGGAGGGCGGTGCGGTCGAGCTTCTTGTCGCCGGTGAGGTACGAGCCCTCGTCGCCGGTGAGCACGGTGAACGTGCGGGACTGGCAGCCGCGCCGGCCCAACGCGTTGATGAACTGGCGGAGTTGGGTGTGCCGTCCGGCGAAGAACACGGTGTTCAGCTTGGCGTCCGTGTCGCAGACGAGGTCGGTGATCTGCCGGAAGGTGTTGGGCGTGCTGCCTTCCTGGCTGCGGTCGGCGGGCGGGGTGAACGGCCAGGAGCCGTACGGCGAGCCCTTGAGGAGCGTGGCGAAGGCCTGTTGGAGCGTCTTCGTGTACGGGTCGCCGGGCTTGTCGTAGACCAGCAGGGCGCGGTCGGCGGTCACCTTGGCGTAGGCGGTGAGGGCGCGGGCCTCGTCGGTGTTGGTGGGGGAGACGCGGGCCAGGCCGGGGTAAGGGTCCTTGCCCTGCTGGCCGTTGGCGAGGTCGTCGGCGGTGATGGAGGTGCCGATGACCGGGACGTGGAGCCGGGTCAGTTCGGCCACGGCCTTCTTGTTGTTGTCGGTGCTGGTCCCTATGCCGGTGACCGCGCGCAGCCGGTCGGACGACGTCGTCATCGTCACTATCCGGTCGACCGTCCGCTCCCAATAGGCGCCTGTGGAACCGGGGTTGGCGAGCACCAGCCGGATGTACGGGGTCTCGCCGTTGTCGTCGTGGTTGGCCTGGTACTGGGCGAGATAGGCGCCCTGCAGCTCGTGCCGTACGTCGTTCATGGTGTCGGCGTCGGTCGCGGTGAACGGTTCGAAGAGCGCGACGGTGACGTACGTGCCCGCCTTCAGCGAGCGGTTCTCGCGGTCCATCGCCCTGATGGTGTCGGCGAACTGACGTTGCCCGAAGTCGAACGCGGAGGTCGACACCCCCACGCACTCGGAGCTGTCCTCGGGCCGGGCCACCCCGGCCGCGCAGGCGCGGTCGTCGTGCAGGAGGGTGCGGGTCAGCTGGACCAGCCCGAAGACGAGCGCGGCGGCGACGACCAGGGCCGTGTAGCGGTAGATCGGGATCGTCCGGATCCGCTGGACCAGTTCGTGCGGCCACGCTCTCATCGCCCGCCCCCGTCTCGGTCGTCGCCGCCCGGCACCCTCAACGGGCGCCCGGCCAGGGCCTGTTCGGGCCACTGCTGGGCGGCCCGCCACAGCGGTTCGCTGCCCGCGGGCCAGATGTTCGACAACTGCTCCAGATCGAAGTGCATCCGCCCCGCGACCTCCTCGTCCGGCAGCACGAGCGGATCCGTCACCTGCCACACCGCGTGCAACAGCCGCCGTACCGTCAGATGCAGGGCCGGGTCCACGCCGGCCGGGGGGTCCTCCTCGGCGTCGGTGCGGGCGAGCGCGACCGCCTTGCGGTGGTCGCCGGGCGCGCCGATGTCCCGGCCGTGCGGATCGTGCGCGTGGTAGTAGGGCGCGGAGGTGACGAACAGCAGCGTCTCCAGCCAGGCGTACGGCGTGACGGTGCGGAAGGTGGTCCGCAGGTACGCGACCGCGTCCGCCGTGTCGCCCAGGGCGAGTTCGTGGTGCAGGCGGTAGCGGGCGCGGGCCGGGGTGTCCGGGTTGCCGGGCAGGCCGTCGTAGTGCGAGAGCAGGGAGCGGTGCACGGCACGCCAGCGGCCGTGGTCGGCGTCGTCGAGGTGCAGGCGGAGCAGGAGCAGGGTGCGCAGGAAGGGGTCGCCGACGAAGTAGCCCTCGGCCGGGGGCAGTCCCTCGGCGGTGAGCTGGGTGCGCAGCCGGTTCACCCCGGCCGCCCCGAAACTGTCCCCGAGCCGGGCTTCGGCCAGGGCTCGCGCCGAGTCCCCGTCGTGCGCGGTGGCGAGCACGGCGAGTTCCTCCGCGAGTCCCGGCGGCACCAGCCGGTCGAGCAACTCCCGGTACACGGGCCGCCGTTCACCCTCCGCGTCCCCGTCCGGCTTCAGCCCGGCGGTCAGCAACTCGCCCGGACTGACGGCCCCCGCGGGCCGGTTCTGCCGTACGGCCTGTCCGAGCACCGCGGCCCCCAGCGGACTTCCGGCCGTCAACCGGTGGATGGCGTACGGCAGTTGGGGCGGCACCTCGACACGCGTAGCGCCGTCGGCGTCGGCCTCGGTGGCGCACATGTCGGCGATGACGCGCCGCGCCTCCTCGGGAGTCAGCGCGGGCAAGGTCACCAACAGAGCACGCGAGGAGGGCGAGGCCCCCGGCACCCACCCGCTCGCACGCGCCACCTCCGGCAGCGGATGCCGTACGGCGTCCGGCAGTTCGGGGTGACGCCGGCCGCGCAGCCCGGCGAAGAAGACCACCTGGTCCCCGACACCGTCGGCACGCTCCTTCAGCACGGCCTTCATCAGCCCCGGACCCGGCCCCGACTGCACGTTGTCGACGAGCACAACGGGCCGCCCCACCCGCCGCATCCGCTCCCACCGGCGCCGGTACGTGTCGCCCAGATCGGCCAACAAGGCGCGCAGCAACCAGCGTTCGGCGTCCGCGCGGGAGGTGCCGTCGGCGCGGAAGTCGCGGGCGATCTCGATCAGCCCGCGCTTGGCGTCTCCGCTCGCGCCCGGGTAGGCGCTGTACCAGTCCGCGCCCGCCTTGAGCAGCCCGTTCGGCGTCCACACCAGGTCGAAGAGGGTGTCCAGGGTCGCCTCGATGACGGCCTGGCCGACCGGCCCCGTCCCCGACAGATTGGCGATCAGCCGGGAGGCGACCTTGCCGGCCCAGCCCTGCGCGATCACCGCCCAGCGCCGCGCCGGATCGCTCAGCAGCAGGATGCGCCGGGCCTCCTCGCGGGCACTGTCCTCGTCCCGCGAGCCCCACCCGGTCGCGCACACGGCGAGCAACCCGGCCTCCAGGCGCGGGAAGTCGATGCTCCCGGCCCCGTGCACCACAGGCTCCCGCAGTTGCTCCGCGACGGTCGCCAGCGCCTGCCACACCGGCGACCAGGTCGCGGCGGGCCGCCCGTCCGGCAGCCGGGTCAGCCGGTCGGCCTCGCAGTCGATCAGCGCGACCGGCGTGTGCCCGCGGTACGCGCTCCGCAACTCGGCCAGCGCCATGCTCTTGCCGAGCCCGCGCGCGCCCGCGAACACCACGAAGGGCGGTTCCGGATGTTCGTACGGCGAGGTGAGCAGCTCGTACGGCCGCAGGCCGATCAGGCGTGAGGCGAGACCGGGCGGCTGTGCCTCGAACAGCGCTCCGCGTCCGTGCAGCCCTCTTCCCACCGCATCTCCCCCTGAGCGGTCGCCCGGCACCGGAACCTGTCTATCAACACCAGGGTAAATAGGGGGAGTTGTTTCGGACCAGATCGCATGGTGTCCGTTGTGTTACGAAAATGTCGGAACAGTGGACATGACCGACAGGAGAAGGCGGCGGTCTCAGTCGACGGTGATCGAGTCCAGCTTCTCCCGCAGATAGACGTGAGAGTCGACGGCCTCGTACGCCACCCGCCCGACCGGCGCGGGCACGGACTCCACGAGCGTGCCCGGGGTGCACTCGCCGAAGTACACGAGCGACATCAGCTCCTCGGCGGGCGCGTCGGCGGGCGGCGGCAGCACGCGATGCCGCCCGGACCGCCACCGGTCGCCGGTCCAACGGGCCATCAGATCACCGATGTTGATGGTGAACGCCTCCGGATCGAACGGGGCGTCCTCCCACCCGCCCTCATCGGTGAAGACCTGGAGTCCCCCCTTCCCGGCCTGCCGGTCGAGGATCGTCACCGTCCCGAAGTCGGTGTGCGGCCCGATCCGGAACTGCCCCGGCTCCGGCTCCCCGACGACCTCCACCCCCGGGTACCAGTTGATGTTGAACCCGTACGTCGGATGGTCCATGTGCCGGGAGAAGAAGTCGGGTTCGAGCCCGAGCGCGACCCCGAGCAGCGACAGCAACCGCTTCTCCAACTCGCCCATCCGGTCGAGGTACTCCTCGCAGAGCGCCTGCAGCTCGGGCACCTCGGCCGGCCACACATTGGGCGCGTACCACTCGGCGTTGATCACCGGGTCCTCGAAGGGCCGGTGCGTGGCGAAGGTCAGCGACTCCTTCAGATCGGGCGGGGTCTCGGTCCCCTCCGAGTACCCGTTGGCCTCGGCCCCGGGCCCGAGCCAGCCGCGCCCGCCGACCTTGGCGGAGTAGGCCTCCTTCACATCGACAGGGAGGGCGAAGAAGGCACGGGAGGCCTCCCGGATCCGGGACCGGAGACCCGGGTCGACCCCATGCCCGGTGACGAGCAGGAAACCGGCGGTCTGGAGGGCGTCGTCGACGGTACGGGCGATGTCTTTCCGCGTCCGCTCGTCCCCCGAGATCCAGGGCTCCAGGTCGATGGTGGGGATGCGGGGCTCGGTCTCGGGCTGGGGCTGGGTCTGGGGCTCAGTCACCGATGTCCTCGTTCCAGAGTTCCGGGTTGTTCTTGACGAAGTCGCGCATCAGCGAGGTGCACTCGGGATCGTCGAGGAGGACGATCTCCACACCGTGCTCGGCGAGCCAGTCGTGCCCGCCGTGGAAGGTCGCCGCCTCGCCGACGACGACCCGCGAGATCCCGAACTGCCGCACCAGCCCGGAGCAGTACCAGCAGGGCGAGAGGGTCGTGACCATGGTCGTCCCCCGGTACGTCCGCTGCCGTCCCGCCGCCCGGAACGCGGCCGTCTCCGCGTGCATCGAGGGGTCGTCGTCCTGGACGCGCCGGTTGTGGCCGCGACCCAGCAGGGTGCCGTCGGCGCCGTAGAGCGCGGCGCCGATCGGGATGCCGCCCTCGGCGAGCCCGGTGCGGGCCTCCGCGACGGCGGTGCCGAGCCAGGTCCGTGCCTGTGCCTGATCGATGCGGTTCATGGCTCCCACTCTCCTGTGGCCGAAACACGAGGGCAACGTGCGGAAAGTACTCTCCCCGCAACCCGTACCCGGACGAACTGTCAGCGCCCCTGGAGGTGCCCGTGCCCGCACTCACCCTCCGTGAGGTCCTGGCTCTCGACCCGGTGCGTGCCACCGAGCCCGAACTCCTGGCCGGCGAGGCCGCGCTCGACCGCCCCGTGCGCTGGGTGCACTCCAGCGAGGTCTACGAGGGCGCGAACTTCCTCGACGGCGGCGAACTCCTGCTCACCAACGGCTTCGGCCTCACCGACACGGACGCCGAGATCCGCCGCCGCTACGTCCGCGAACTCGCGGCCCGGGGTGCCGCCGGCCTGGCGGTCGAGATCGGCCGCTCCCTCCCCACGATGCCGGAGGAGGTCACGGACGAGGCCCGCCGCCTGGGCCTTCCCCTGCTCGCCCTCCACCGGGTCGTCCCCTTCGTGCGGATCACCGAGGCCGCCAACCGGGCGATCGTCGCCCGCGGCCTGTCCGGCCGTTCCGTCGTACGACCGTGGGGCGACGACCACACGGCCGCCCTCCTGGCCGACCTGGCGGATCGCGCCGCGCTGAACCAGCCCGAGGTCGAGGCGAGGTCCGCCCTGGCCGGCTTCCACCCCGGCCCGGGCGCCCGTCTGATCGGGGTCTCCGTCCACGGCGCACGCGAGGTGACGGCGGTGGACCGGGCGGTACGACTCCTGGGTGGCGCGAGCGTGCTCCGGGCGGCGTTCCCGGGCGACGTCCTGGCCCTGCTAGCGCTTCCGGGGTCTGTCATGGGCGACCCCATCCGGGCGGTCCAGGAGGCCTTCCGTACGGCTGCGGACCCCGGGCTGACGGTCGCGGTAGGGCACGCGGTGGAGGCCGGTAGCGGCTGGCTGCGCTGGAGCGACACGTTGCGGGCGGCCCGTACGACCCTGGAGTTGGCCCTGACGGTCCCGGCGGCCGAACCCGCCCTCCCCGAGGGCCCGTTGGTGACCTCGGCGCGAGCCCTGGCCCTGGAGCGCGAGCTGACACGCGGCGGCGTCGACGCGAACCGGGACCGCCTGGCGCGGCTGGTCCAACACGCCCTGGGCCCGCTCCTGGCGTGGGAGGCGGCCCACCCGAGCGACCTGGTACGAACGTTGGAGGTGCACCTGCGCCACGGCTGCTCCCCGACCCGCACGGCGGCCCTCCTGCACATCGGCCGCCAGTCCCTCTACCAACGCCTCGAACGCATCGAGTCGTTGCTCGGCCTGGAGATCGACGACCCGGATCTGCTGGGCGAGTTGCTGGCGGCGGTGTGCGCGCATCGGGTGGTGCGGGGGATGGGGGCGGCTCAGGTGCGGGGGCTGCGGACGGTGGCGTGAGATTCAGCTTCGGCGGAGGGTGACTTCGCTGGGGCCGTTGAAGGGGGCGTAGCAGGTCACGGTCGGTGGGGTGCGCAGGGTGTCGTCCTCGGTGAAGAGTTTCCGTACGGCGTCGAAGGAGACCTCGCCGCTGACGGCGGGGGCGACACGGTCGTAGAACTCGCGCGAGGACTCCGGCAGCGGCTCCCCGGGCTTGCCCTCGTCCTCGCTCCACACATCCCACAACAGGGTCTCCACCTTGTTCAGGGCGGCGAGGTCGAGGCGGATGTTGCCGGCGACGAACCGTTCGCCCCAGAACGGGCCCTCCTCCGGTGGGTGCAGGCCGAAGGTCGTCGGGTCGGCGCCGCCCGTGCGGATGGCCTGCCAGGCCTCGCCCGCGACGAGGAAACGGTCGCGGGGTACGTCCATCGGGTCGAAGTCGACGTTCCAGTGGGGGGTGACGGTCGGGTCGGTGAGCTGGGAGTCGGCGAGGAGCCAGCCGCGGTCGTCGTGCCAGTACTCGGTGACGACGTGGTCGCCGTGGAAGGGCCTGGAGACGTCGGTGTCGGGCGAGGTGAAGTAGTCGGCGAAACCGGAACGGATGCGGGCCGGGACGCCCAGCTGCCGCAGGAACGAGCAGTGCAGGAGCGAGAAGTCCCGGCACACTCCGACGAACCGGTCGCCGGGTTCGCGCCGCACGGTGAGTGGGGCGGGGTCGCGGTCGACGAGGATCCGCAGGATGTCGTCGATGTAGCGGGTCTCGGCGTCGTTGTGGAGGCGGTCGGTGGGGTGGGTGTGGTCGTAGAAGCCGCCTTCGAGGCGGTGGATGAGCAAGTCGCGGGTGATGCGGGCGAGTTGGGCCGGGTCGCGGGGGAGTCCGGCGTAGAGGTGGGCGAGGGCGCCGGGGTCGGAGTACGCGCTCTGGGCGGCGTAGAAGTCGAGGTCTGCGCTGAGGGGCATGACGCCGACCGTGTCAAAATTCGCCCCGGATTGTCCAGGGTCACTTCACCAACTGCTCGACTGGTTACGTCACTTCGGGTCCGCGGCGACCGAGCGCCAGATGCGGTCCGGGAGGACGCGGGCGGCCTGGTCGAGGTCGAGTTCGATGTCGTCGACGCCGGAGAGCCAGCGGCGGACGACGCCGACCAGTGGGCCCAGGACGAGGGATTCGAGCAGGGGGAGCGGCAGCGGGGCCAACTCGCCCGAATCCACGTGGGATTGGACCCAGGTGGCGAACACCGAGAGTCTGGCCTCCTGGGAGTCGCGGAGTTCTCTGGCCTGGATCATGTTCCGCTGGTCGGTTCTGGCGGAGTGCAACAGCAGGGCGGCGTCCCGGTGTTCGCGGACGAAGGCGAGATGCGTCCGGACGATCGCGCGGATGCCCGTGCGGGCGGTGCGGGTCGCCTGGAGCGCGGTGATCAACTCACCCAGCAGTCGGCTCAGCCAGCGCTCCGTCAGCGCGTCGAACAGGCCGTCCAGGCTGCCGAAGTGGTGGTACAGGCTGCCGAGGCTGACGCCGCTGGCCTTGGTCACGGCGTTGACGGTGAGGCCCTGTTCGCCCTGCTCCGCGAACAGGTGCAGCGCGGCGTCCAGGAGCAGGTCTGCGGTGACCTCGCCGCGGTGTTGCTTGGGGCTCATGCGGGACAGCGTATGGGGAACTCATTTCTAGAGTGAATTTCTAGAGCATATTTCTGGAATACCCTTCCGGTCTGGCTATCCGGCGGTCCAGACTTGGTGGTGGCCGGGCCCGCGTCCGTCCGTTTCGGGGGATACGGATGGCCGTGGGTCCGGTGGTGCATAGGATCACGGGCATGGCGCTGCGACCTGTTCAGGTGAACATCAAGGCCGTTGACGGTTTGGCGGTCGGCCGGTTCTGGGCGGAGGCGCTCGGCTGGAGTGTCTTCAGCCCCGGCGTGACCACGTACGTCGGCCCGGGCGGCGGCCTCGTCTGGCCCGAACCGGTCGGGCTCGGCATCGACATCATCCCCGTCCCGGAATCCAAGACGCCGACGAAGAACCGTCTGCACCTCGATCTCGCGACCACCTCTACGGCCCACCAGGCGGAGTTGGTCGCGCGTCTACGGTCTCTCGGCGCGACGCCCGTCGACGTGGGCCAGGGCGACGTTCCGTGGACCGTTCTCGCCGATCCGGAGGGCAACGAGTTCTGTGTGCTGGAGCCTCGGGAGATCTATCGGGACACCGGGCCGATCGCCGCGGTGGTTGTCGACTGTGTGGATCCGCGTGCCATGGCGGGGTTCTGGGGCGAGGCTATGGACTGGGCTGTGCTTGAAGTCTCCGACGATCAGGCGTCGTTGCGCTCCGCCGGGGGTGTCGGGCCGTATCTGGAGTTCCTCCGCACGGCTGGTGCTAAGGCCGTGCCGGACCGCATCCATCTTGATCTGATGCCGTATCCCGGTGACGACGAGGCGGCGGAGGTGGGGCGGTTGAAGGGGCTTGGGGCGAGTGATCTCGATCTCGGTCAGGGTGATGTCTCGTGGACGTGTCTGATGGATCCGGAGGGGCACGAGTTCTGCGTTCTTGGTGTGTCCTGAGGCGGGGGTCTGCTGATGCCTGGCGAGTTGGTAGGTGGGCGTTGGGCCACTCGCTTCTTGGTCAGTGTCGGGCTTCCGCGGCCCGAGTAAAGGGCGCTCCCTGCGGTCGCGTCGGCTGCGCCGATTCCGCTGCGCTCCACCCTTGACTAGGGCCGCTCCAGCCCGTTTCAGAAGCGAGCGAGCGGCCCGGAAGGACGGGTGGCCAAGGTGGGCGGGCCCCTGTCTGTACTGCGTTCCGGGCCGGTGTGGAGGGGACGCGTCCGCGCCTCGCCAGCACGCCGGGTCGGCTCAGCGGCCAACCCTGCGTGGGTGGGTGCTGGAAGCTGGGGGTGAAACTAACCACCGTCGCGGTCTTTGACCGGTTAGATGAAGACTCCGGTTTCCGGAGAAGGCGGGGAGTGAGGGGGCGCGCTGCCCTCTCGCCAGCACGCCGGGTCGGCTCAGCGGCCAACCCCCGGTGGGTAGTTGCCGAAAGCTGGGGGTGAATCTAACCATCTTTGTGTCCTTTGACCGGTTAGAAAAGGTCCCAGCCTTCAGAGGTGGCAAGGTCGGAGAGCGGGCTCACATGCGGGATTTCAGTACGTCGACCTCGCAGCCCGGGGCGAAGGGGTCGAAGCCGTGCTCGCTTAGCCAGCGGATTACCAGCAGGCTTCGTAGTGACCACCAGGCGTGGATTACGTCGAGGTCGACGTCGACGTCGGTGCCGTAGCCGGTGATGACGTCGGTGAGATGTTGCTCGTGTCCGAGGGTGAAGGTGGCTAGGTCGTGCAGGGCGTCGCCCTGGCCTGCCTCGGACCAGTCGATGATGCCGGTGACCTCGTCGTTGTCGTCGACGAAGATGTGGGCGATCTGTAGGTCGCCGTGGGTGAATGCCGGGGGCCATGGACGGAGTGCGGCCTCGGCGACCTGGCGGTTGCGGGTGACCAGGTTGGCGGGCAGGACGTTGCTCGTCACCAACTGCTCGCACTCGGCGTCGAGTTCTGCCGTCAGCGCGACGATGTTCCGGCCGGCCTGGCCGGGGCGGGGAGGGAGGGGTGCGTCGTGCAGCTTTCGGATGGCGGCCCCGGCTGCGGCCCATGCCGTCGGTGATCCGGTCGACGGTCCGCCGAGGCGGCCGAGTGTCGCTCCCGGGAGTGCGGCGATCGCGAGCACGTGCGGCTTGTGCCACAGGATCTTCGGGGTCGGGACCGGCGCCAGGGCCATCGCCTCGACCTCGGCGTCGATGCGCGCCTGATCGCCGTCCACCTTCAAGAACATGTCGCCGACGCGCAGGGTCGCGCGCTCGGAATGGGCGACGACGACTTCGACCTCATCCATGGGCGCCCAGTATCCCGGGGGTGGTCGTCTGCGTCGCCGGGTTTTTCGCGTGCGGCTGCGTGCGGCTGCCTGCGGCCGGGTGTGGTCGAGTGTGGTCGGGTGTGGTTGCGTGCGCTGTCGTTCGTGTCTCGCTGCTCGGCCGCCTCGTGTACGACATCGACCGCGATCAGGTCTCAAGCCCACCTCGATGAGCCGGGGTGCGGGCAGGTGGTTTTCGAGGGCCTCGCGGGTCTCCCAGCGTTGGACGATGACGAACGTGGCTGGTTGACCCTGGAGTCTGGAGTTTGGAGTCTGGTTTGGCCCGGGGTTCCCGCGGCGCGGTTGTGTGGTCGGGCGTCGGCCGTTCACGACTCGGCACTGGGTTCGGGGGAGCGGTGGCGGGAGTTGCGGGACTTCCTGGTACAGCGCGTATCACCCGGTGGGGCGGGGTGTGCGGGAGGATGGTGGGCATGGATCAACTCGGTGCCGCGTTGCGGGCGTGGCGGGACCGGCTGGATCCCGGGACGGTGGGTTTCGCGTACGGCTCGCCCCGGCGGGTCCCCGGTCTGCGGCGCGCTGAGTTGGCGACGCTGGCCGGTATCTCGGTCGAGTACGTGGTCCGGTTGGAGCAGGGACGGGTGGCGACGCCCTCGGCGCAGGTCTGCTCGGCCCTGGCTCGTGCCCTGCACCTGTCCGACGACGAGCACGCTCATCTTTTGCGGATGGCCGGTCACGCGGCGGATCCGGCCCGTGTCCCGCGCCTGATCCCGGGGAGCTTGTACCGGATCGTGGACCAGCTCGCCGGCAACCCGTTGGCGATCTACGACGCCACCTGGCAGTTGCTGCACTGGAATCCGCTGTTCGCGGCCACGTTCGGCGATCCCACGGTCCACGGTGTCGGAGACCGCAACGTCCTGGTCTGGCAGTTCCTGGGTGAACTCCCCCGGGTCCGGCAGACGGCGGCCGAGCGGGCGGCGTTCGAGGAGTCCCTCGTCGCCGACCTGCGCGCGACGACGAGCCGGTACCCCGACGATCCCGACCTCGCGGCGCTGGTGTCGAGGCTGAACCCCAGCCCACGGTTCCGCGAGTTGTGGAGCCGCCGGGCGGTGGGCGGTCACCAGAGCGCGCACAAACTCGTCCGGCACCCGGAGGTCGGAGACGTCGTCCTGAACTCCGACATCCTCACCACCCAGGACACGAACCTCCGCCTCGTGGTGTACACGCCGCAGCCGGACACCGACGCCCGCAGCAAACTCGAACTCCTCGCGGCCATCGGGGTCCAGAGCCTGCGGCCGTAGGGCTCCAGAGAATGGCTCCACAGGGCTCCAGGAAATGGCTCCACAGGGCTCCAGAGAATGGCTCCACAAGGGTCCAGGGAATGGCTCCACAAGGAATGAGTGCCCGCGTACCCGGCAGCCTCCTCCGATGGGCCGACCAGGCCGCCGGGTGGTACGCGCTGTACCAGGAAGTCCCGTAGCTCCCGCCACCCCTTCTGGGGACCCAGCATGAAGTGCGTGAACAGCGCACGACCGTGTTGTTCGGAGCCATGAGGAGCAGGCATGACCACCACCACCTTCATCACCGGGGCCAACAAGTCCCTCGGTCTCGAAACCGCCCGTCGGCTCGTCGAGGCGGGGCACACCGTCCTCCTCGGTGCCCGGGACCGGGAGCGCGGTCAGGCAGCGGCGGACTCGCTCGGCGCCCGGTTCGTCCAGATCGACGTGACCGACGACGACTCGGTCCGGGCCGCGGCCGAGGATGTCGCCGCGCACGAGGGAACGATCGACGTCCTGGTCAACAACGCAGGCGTCCTCGGCAAGGTCGGCCCCGTCGAGGACTACACCGCGGCCGACATGACCGCCGTACTCGATGTGAACGTCGTCGGGATCGTGCGCGTCACGCATGCCTTCCTCCCGCTGCTGCGCACGTCGCCGAACCCCGTCATCGTCAACGTGTCCAGCGGGATGGGCTCCTTCGGCATGACCCAGGACCCGGCGCGGATCGAGTCGCAGTACGCCCTGCCCCTCTACTCCGCCTCGAAGGCCGCGGTCACGATGCTCACGACTCAGTACGCCAAGGAACTGAAGGGCATAAAGGTCAACGCCGCAGACCCCGGCCAGACCGCAACCGACTTCACCGGCGGCCTCGGCCACAGCGTCACCGAAGGCGCAGCCCCCATCGTCACCCTCGCGACGATCGACCCCAACGGCCCGACGGGCCAGTTCATCGACCACTCCGGAAACCTCCCGTGGTGACCCTGCCCTCCCTAGAAGCTGGGTTCATTTCTAACCGGTCAAAGGTCGAGACGGTGGTTAGATTTACCCCCAGCTTCCAGCACCCACCCACCGGGGGTTGGCCGCTGAGCCGGCCCGGCGTGCTGGCGAGAGGGCGGTGCGCCCCCGCGCCCCCGCCTTCTCCGGAAACCGGGGCCTTCATCTAACCGGTCAAAGACCGCGACGGTGGTTAGTTTCACCCCCAGCTTCCAGCACCCACCCACGCAGGGTTGGCCGCTGAGCCGACCCGGCGTGCTGGCGAGGCGCGGACGCGTCCCCTCTACACCGGCCCGCGACGTAGTACAGACAGGGGCCCGCCCACCTTGGCCACCCGTCCTTCCGGGCCGCTCGCTCGCTTCTGGAACGGGCTGGAGTGGCCCTAGTCAAGGGTGGAGCGCAGCGGAATCGGCGTAGCCGACGCGACCGCAGGGAGCGCCCTTTACTCGGGCCGCGGAAGCCCGACACTGACCAAGAAGCGAGTGGCCCAACGTCCACCTACCAACAAGGGAGGACCTCGACGTCGTCAACTTCGCGCGCTCTGGCGTACGTTGAAGGGTGATTACAGCGAGTGCTCAGGCTGATACTTTGCGTGTATGAAGTTCACCCTTACCTATGACGTGGCCGGTGCTCCCGACGGGTTCTTCGTCTGGTTTCTTGATTCGGCGCGTGAAGAGGACCTGTACAAGGGCGAGTTGAAGTACAGGAGTTACGCGATGTCGGGGCGGCGCGAGAGCGACGAGCGGGTTGTCCGGCGGACCGTGTTCCAGCGGGGGATGCAACTGCCCGCTCCGGTCGCCAAGTTGCTCGGCGCGGACTTCAGCGAGGTCGAGGACGGGACCTTCGAGAAGGCCGACCGTCTGTGGACCTGGAAGGTCACGCCGAGCAGTCAGGCGGACAAGATCCGCCACGAAGGTCATCTGAGGGTCGAGGACGTCGACGCCGTCCGCAGCCGCCTCCGCCTGGACTTCACCTACGAGGCGAAGATCTTCGGCGTCGGCGGCCTGCTGGAGAGCTTCATGGAGAAGACCCTGCGCGAGGAGTGGGACCGGACCGTCCCGTTCTACAACCGTCAGGCCTCGGCCTGAGCGGACGTGGACGTGGACGCGGACGCCGATGCCGACGCGGTCGTCGAGGTGCGTCCCGCTACGCGGTTGAACACCACGTACAGCACAGCGCTCAGCACGAAGCCCACGATCGGCGTGCTGTCGCCGAAGGACGGCCAGTGCTTCGGGACGTAGCCGACGTAGTCCTCCTGGTTGGAGAAGAGCGGGACCGACACCCCGATGCCGATCAACAGGGCTGCCAGACCGGGCCAGTTGGTGAAGGTGGGGTCGGTCAGCCGGGGGGCCAGCTCCTCGGTCGTGATCGTGGCCCGGGACTGGAACCAGCGTTCCACCAGCACCACGCCCAGCCACGGCGCCACCCAGTACGCGATCACCAACAGGAACGCCTCGTACGCCGAACCCGCGTCGGACAGCGACGCCCACGCCGCCGCCGTACCGGCCACCCCGGACACCACGACCAGGACGCTGCGGTTCAGCCACGCGGGGAGCTTCAGGCCCAGCGCCGTGAGGGAGATCGCGCCGGAGTAGACGTTCAGGGCGTTCGCCGAGATCGCGCCGAGGATGATCGCGAGGAGGACCAAGTTGCCGAGCCAGGACGGGAGATGGCCCGTGAAGGCCGCCGTCGGGGTGGCGTCCTTGGGGGCCAGCAGTGTTGCCGAGGCCGCTCCCATCACCGCCACGAACGTCACCGACACGAACAGACCCAGCGCCGGGTACAGGACCGTCCTGAACTTGTTCGCCGTACGCGGGAGATAGCGCGCGTAGTCCGTGGCGTACGGGTTCCAGCCCGCCGCGTAACCCCAGGCCGCGCTGAGGGCGAGCAGGAAGCCGCCGACGCCGCCGCCCGTGCCGCCCCCGCCGAGGTGCGCGTCCTTGAACGTCCAGACACCGGCCAGCACGAAGATCACCGCGAGCGCGGGGAACGCGTACTTCTCGAAGGTGTGCACGAAGTTGTGGCCGATGAAGCCGATCAGGATCTCCGCCACGACCACCAGCAGCAGGGACGGGAGCGGCCGTAGACCGGTGAGCGTGTTCAGCGCGAACGCCGCGCTCACGCTGTTCACCGCGAACCAACCGACGCCCGCCACAAGGCCGTTGGCCGCCGACGGGATGATGTTGCCGCGGAAGCCGAAGGAGAAGCGGCCGATCACCATCTGCGGGACGCCGAAGCGCGGGCCGTCCAGGGAGAGGAAGCCCTGCGTGATCGCGCCGAGGCCCGTGCCCAGGACGATCGCCGCGGTCGCCTGCCAGAAGCTCAGGCCGAAGAAGAGGACCGAGATCACGCCGATGTAGACGGTCGCGAACTCGATGTTCGGGGAGGCCCAGGTCCAGAGCAGCTGGAGCGGGCTGCCGTGGCGTTCGGCGTCGGGGATGGGCTCGGCACCGGCCGTCTCCACGGCGATGACCTTGTCACCGTATTCGGGGGCGAGGGTGCCGGTCGCGTCGGCGGGAGCAGTCGTCATGCGAGGTAAGTGTCCGGTTCCCGCCGGTCCGGGCCCAGAGGCGCATTGTCCGTACCGGGCCGCTCACCGGCGTACAACCTGCACGTATCGCGTGACGTCACTCGGGCTTGGGGTCGTCCTTCAGGTCGTCCTTGTTCAGGGACTTCAGGAACTCGGGGTTGTCGTCCGGCGCGATCCACCGGCCCGGCGCGTCCGCCGCCCCGTCCGCCGTGCGCCGCGCCCGGCCCGCGATCAGCCACGCGATCGGACCGACCAGCACCTCGCCGAAGAGCAGGATCACGAACACCCACGCCAGCTTCGGCATGCCCCGCACGTCCTCCTCGGGCGTGTTCAGGCAGTCCACGAAGGCGTAGATCCACAGAGCCAGGACCAGCAGGAAGGGCAGATACCTGAGCATGGCGGCGAGATTCTCCTGAGTGGTGGGACGGCCCCGGTGACGGGGTCAGGTTAGCGGGTGCCCGATACTTGGACACATGGCTTACGACGATCTTCGCTCCCTGCTCAGGGCACTGGAGCGCGAGGGAGACCTCAAGCGCATCAAGGCCGAGGTGGACCCGTATCTGGAGGTCGGGGAGATCGTCGACCGGGTGCAGAAGGCCGGCGGACCCGCGCTCCTCTTCGAGAAGGTGAAGGGGTCCTCGATGCCCCTCGCCATGAACGTCTTCGGAACCGACCGGCGGCTGCTGAAGGCGCTCGGGCTGAAGTCGTACGGCGACATCTCCGAGAAGATCGGCGGGCTGCTGCGGCCCGAGCTGCCGCAGGGGTTCGTGGGGGTGCGGGACGCCTTCGGGAAGCTCGGCGCGATGACCCACGTACCGCCGAAGAAGGTCAAGGAAGCGCCGGTGCAGGAGGTCGTCCTCGAAGGGGACGACGTCGATCTGGACATGCTGCCCGCCCTCTTCACCTGGCCGCAGGACGGCGGATCGTTCTTCAACCTCGGGCTCACGCACACGAAGGACCCGGAGAGCGGGATCCGCAATCTCGGGCTGTACCGGCTCCAGCGGCACGACAAGCGCACCATCGGCATGCACTGGCAGATCCACAAGGACAGCCGGAACCACTACCAGGTCGCGGCGCGGCGCGGCGAGCGGCTGCCGGTCGCCATCGCCTTCGGGTGTCCGCCCGCCGTGACGTACGCCTCCACCGCGCCGCTTCCCGGTGACATCGACGAGTACCTCTTCGCCGGGTTCATCGCGGGCAGGCGGATCGAGATGGTCGACTGCAAGACCGTGCCGTTGCAGGTGCCGGCGCAGGCCGAGGTCGTCATCGAGGGGTGGCTGGAGCCCGGGGAGATGCTGCCGGAGGGGCCGTTCGGGGACCACACGGGGTTCTACACACCGCAGGAACCCTTCCCCGCGCTGACCATCGACTGCGTGACGATGCGGAAGCGGCCGTTGCTCCAGTCGATCGTCGTAGGAAGGCCTCCGACGGAGGACGGACCGCTGGGGCGTGCCACGGAGCGGTTCTTCCTGCCGCTGCTGAAGATCATCGTGCCGGACATCGTGGACTACCACCTGCCCGAAGCGGGCGGATTCCACAACTGCGCGATCGTCTCCATCGACAAGAAGTACCCGAAGCACGCGCAGAAGGTGATGCACGCGGTCTGGGGTGCGCACATGATGTCCCTGACCAAGCTGATCGTGGTCGTCGACTCGGACTGCGACGTCCACGATCTGCACGAGGTCGCGTGGCGGGCCCTCGGCAACACGGACTACGCGCGTGATCTCTCGGTCGTGGAAGGACCCGTCGATCATCTCGACCATGCCTCCTACCAGCAGTTCTGGGGCGGTAAGGCGGGGATCGACGCGACGAGGAAGTGGCCCGAAGAGGGGTACACGCGGGACGGCGGCTGGCCCGAGATGGTGCTGTCCGACCCGGAGACGGCGGCGAAGGTCGACCGCCGGTGGAAGGAGTACGGACTTTCGTGAGCAGCGCATCAGCCGCGATCCCGCAGCCGGGGCGCACCAAGGCGTTCCTACGCCTCGTCATGATCGAGCACTCCGTCTTCGCCCTGCCCTTCGCCTACATCGCGGCGCTGACCGCGATGTTCGAGCTGGACAAGAACATCCACTGGGCGCGGCTGCTGCTGGTCACCATCTGCATGGTGGGGCTGCGGACGTTCGCGATGGCGGTGAACCGGATCATCGACCGCGAGATCGACGCCCGTAACCCGCGCACCGCGCACCGCGAGCTGGTCACCGGCGCGATGTCGGTGAAGCACGCGTGGACGGGCGCGCTCGTCGCCCTGGTCGTGTTCCTCGGCTCGGCGGCTCTCCTCAACCCCCTGTGTCTGGCGCTGGCCCCCATCGCGGTGATCCCGATGGTGGTCTATCCGTACGGCAAGCGGTTCACGAACTTCCCGCAGGCCATCCTCGGTCTCGCCCAGGCGATGGGCCCGGTCGGCGGCTGGCTCGCGATCACCGGCGAGTGGTCCTGGGACGCGGTGATCCTCGGTCTCGCCGTCGGCATCTGGATCGGTGGCTTCGACCTGATCTACGCCTGCCAGGACATCGAGACCGACCGCGAGATCGGCGTCATGTCGGTCCCGGCCCGCTTCGGCATCCCGGCGTCGATCTGGGGCGCCCGCGTCTGCCACGCGATCACGACGGCCCTCCTCGCCTGGTACGGCGCGGCGACCGGCGCCGGCGCCTTCTTCTGGTTCGGTCTGCTGATCGTCGCGGGCGCGTTCGTGTACGAGCACTCGATCGTCCGGCCGCATGATCTCTCGCGGTTGAACCGGGCGTTCTTCAGCGTCAACGGGTTCATCGGGATCGCGTTGTTCGTGTGTGCGCTGCTGGATCTGCTGGTGCGTGGGCTCACCGTCTGAGCGGCGGGCTCACGATGTCAGCGCGGTGCTCGGGGTGGGCCTGCGGCGGAACACGAACGCCGCTCCCACCCCCGCCGCCAGCCCGATCAGGTGGGCCTGCCAGCTGACCCCCGACTGGGTCGGTGCCAGGCCGAACAGGATCGAGGTGCCCCAGACCGCGCCGATGAGCAGGCCGACGGCGATGCCCAGCGGGCGGCGCTCGGTGAAGCCGCTGGTCAGCAGGAAGCCGAAGAGGCCGAATATCAGGCCCGACGCACCCGCCGTGTTCGTGTGGGCCGGGGATATCAGCCACACCCCGAGGCCGTCCGCGACGATGATCAGCGCGGACATCAGAAGGAAACGGCGGATGCCGCCCAGTGCCGCCAGGAAGCCGAACACCAGCAGCGGGACGCTGTTCGCGGCGACATGCGCGAAGCCGAAGTGGACGAACGCGGCCGGGACGATGTCGATCAGCTCGGACGGCTCGCGCGGGATGATCCCGAGGCTGTCGAGGGCGTGGCCGGCCACCACGTCCACCACTTCGAGCAGCCACAACAGCGCGACCCAGCCCACCATCAGCTTGGCCGCGGCCTTCGCGCGGTCGCTCTGCGACCACTCCAACTCCGTACCGGACATGGCACCCCCCAGAGTCCACTCGTCCCCACAGAAGAACGCCCCGGCACCCTTGGCCGGTTCCCGTCCCGCGACGCCAGCTAGGCTCGGTGTCGTGAACCCAGTCAAGCCAGGAGAGACGCGGCGTACGCCTTGGATCGTAGGGGTGTCCGGCGCTTCCGGCACCCCATACGCGGCTGCCGTGCTGCGCGCGCTCCTCGACGCCGGCGAGAGCGTCGACCTCGTGGTGTCCCGCGCGTCCCGGCTCACGCTCCTCGACGAGACGGGGATCGCCTTCCGGGACGCGCACTGGCAGGACGACCTGCGGGAATGGCTGGCCCGCGGCGCCGACGGCAAGCCCGGCACCTTCCAGCCCGCCATCGACACCGATGCCGTACGGCACTGGAGCGCGGGCGACCTCGCCGCGGGGCCGTCCTCGGGGTCGTACCCCGCGAAGGGGATGATCGTCGTGCCCGCGTCGACCGCCTGCGTCGCCGGGATCGCCCTCGGGCTGAGCAAGGACCTGTTGCAGCGGGCGGCGAGCGTCACCCTCAAGGAGCGGCGCGAGCTGGTGGTCGCCGTACGCGAGACGCCGTTGAACGGGCAGACGCTGCGGCACCTCGTGACCCTGGACGACCTGGGCGCGGCCGTGGTGCCCGCCTCGCCCGGGTTCTACGCCGGGGCCACCCACATCCAGGACCTGGTGGACTTCGTCGCCGGGCGGGTCCTGGACTCGGCGGGCGTCGAGCACGACCTGTACCGGCGGTGGAAGGGCGACCTCGGCGCCGGTTTCCGCACCGCCGACACCACCAACTGACGTACGGCACCCGCTTCTTCATCCATCTTCATCGGCAGCACATTCTCGGCATCACCTTCATCGTCATCACCGGAAGGCAATCGATCGCATGGACGCGGTGGACAGGCAGCTCATCCAGGCCCTGAGAGAGAACGGCCGGGCCTCCTACGCGGAGCTGGGGCGCCTCGTCGGCCTGTCGGGACCCAGTGTCACCGACCGCATCAACCGGCTGGAGGCGGCCGGTGTCATCACCGGCTACCGCGCGACCGTCGACTCGGCCTCCCTCGGCCTCGGCGTCATCGCCCTGATCGGCATCTCGCTCTCCGACGCCGCCGACCACGAGGACGTGGCGCGCCGCATGAAGGACCTCGGCGAGATCGAGGACTGCTGGTTCATCGCGGGCGAGGACTCGTTCATGCTGAAGGTGCGGGCACCGGACGTGGACGGCCTGGAGAAGACCATCCGGCGGCTCAGCGGGACCAAGGGCGTCTCCCGCACCCGTACGACGATCGTGCTCTCCACGAAGTGGGAGAACCGGGTCGGAGAGCTGCCCGAAGAGGCGTGACGACGTAGGCGTACGGTTTGTCGAGACTGTCTTAGGAAGAGGTATGGGCATGGATGTCGGGCTCAAGCGCGAGCTGGAGCAGAAGGTCCGCTCCGGTGAGCGGCTGTCCCGTGAGGACGGCATCGCGCTGTACGAGTCGGACGACCTGGCCTGGCTGGGCGGACTCGCGCACGAGGTGCGGACGCGGAAGAACGGCGATGTCGTCCACTTCAACGTCAACCGCCACCTGAACATGACCAACGTGTGCACCGCGTCCTGCGCCTACTGCTCGTTCCAGCGCAAGCCGGGCGAGAAGGACGCGTACACGATGCGCATCGAGGAGGCCGTCCGGCTCGCGAAGGCGATGCAGGGCGAGAACCTCACCGAGCTGCACATCGTCAACGGCCTGCACCCGAACCTCCCCTGGCGCTACTACCCCCGGTCGCTGAGCGAGCTGAAGAAGGCCCTCCCGGAGGTCTCGCTGAAGGCCTTCACGGCCACCGAGATCCACCACTTCGAGACCATCTCGGGGCTGAGCGCGAGCGAGATCCTCGACGAGCTCATCGACGCCGGCCTCGAATCCCTCACCGGCGGCGGCGCGGAGATCTTCGACTGGGAGGTCCGCCAGCACATCGTGGACCACCGCACGCACTGGGAGGACTGGTCCCGGATCCACCGCCTGGCGCACGAGAAGGGTCTCAAGACCCCGTGCACCATGCTCTACGGCCACATCGAGGAGCCGCGTCACCGCGTGGACCACGTGCTGCGGCTGCGGGAGCTCCAGGACGAGACCGGCGGTTTCCAGGTCTTCATCCCGCTGCGCTACCAGCACGACTTCGTGGACATGAAGGACGGGAAGGTCCGCAACCGTCTTCAGGCGCGGACCCAAATGGCCACCGGCGCCGAGGCGTTGAAGACCTTCGCGGTCTCCCGGCTGCTCTTCGACAACGTTCCGCACGTCAAGGTCTTCTGGGTCATGCACGGCGTCCAGACCGCGCAGCTCGCCCTCCAGCACGGCGCGGACGACATGGACGGCTCGGTCGTCGAGTACAAGATCACGCACGACGCCGACAACTACGGCACCCCGAACAAGTTGACCCGCGACGACCTCCTCGACCTGATCCGCGACGCCGGTTTCCAGCCGGTCGAGCGGAACACGCGCTACGAGATCATCCGCGAGTACGACGGCCCGGACCCGGCGCGGCGCGAGTCCCCGCAGCCGATGCGGGTGTGACGACGACCTCCTGTGACGACCACCTTGTGAGACGAACACGGCACCATGTCACTGACCTTTGAACTGGACCCCGCGATAACCCCTGCCCTGCGCGAGGAGATCCTCACCCTCTGGGCGGACGTCTCCAACGCGGGGGGCTCGGTCGGCTTCGTCGCACCGGTGGCGGTGGACGAGATACGGCCCGAACTGGTCCGGCACTTCGTCGCCATGGCGGAGGGCCGCACCCGGCTGCTGGTCGGCCGGGACGAGACGGGCACGGTCGCGGCGACCGTGTTCCTCGCGTTCAACACCCACCGCCTGATGCTGCACTGGCTGTGGCTCTACACGGTGATGGTCCACCCCCGCCACCAGGGCAGGGGCTACGGCCGCGACCTCCTCGCCGCCGCCGAGGAGGCCGCCCGCGGCATCGACGGCATCGAGGCGATCCGCCTCACCTGCCGGGGTGGCCATGGTCTGGAGCGGTTCTACGGCTCCTGCGGCTACAAGGAGGTCGGGCGGGTGCCCGGCGCGATCCGCGTCGCCCCCGGGGACGACCGGGACGACATCTTCATGCTGCTGCCCCTGCTGTGAGCCGCCGACCCCGCCCGAAGATCGGTGGGGGCGCGTGCTTCACTGAGTAGGACTGTTCGGTTGAGTCTGTTCGTTACGGAAGAGTGGATTGGGATGTTCCGCTACACACTGTGGCGCCTCGGAGTCTTCGCGGGCTGCCTCGGCGTCGTCTGGGGCCTCGTCTACCTCGGCGTCTTCCCGCGCGGCTTCGGCGAGTCCAACGGCATGTGGATCGTGCTGCTGGCGCTGGTGATCTCGGCGCCGATCAGCTTCGTGGTGCTGCGCGGGGTGCGGGACCGGGCCTCGGTGCAGATCGTCGAGCGGGTCGACCGGATGAAGGCCAACCTGGACGCCAACCGCAGCCAGGAGGACGAGACGGTGGACGCCGCCGGTCCGCAGGGCCGGACTTCCTGACACCTGGGCCCAACTACCCTTGCCCCCATGGGTGCCGTGAAGACCAAACGGATGCCGCGCGCGGTCCGTGAGCAGCAGATGCTCGACGCCGCCGTGCGGACCTTCGGGCAGCGCGGTTACATGGCCGCGTCGATGGACGAGATAGCCGAACTCGCGGGCGTGTCCAAGCCGTTGGTGTATCTCTACCTGAACTCGAAGGAAGACCTGTTCACCGCGTGCATCCGGCGCGAGGGCCAGGCGCTCACCGAGTCGGTACGGGCCGGTGTGGACACGGGGTCGCCCGCCGACCGCCAACTCTGGGACGGGCTGCGGGCGTTCTTCACCCACACCGCGCAACACCCGGACGGCTGGGCCGTGTTGCACCTCCAGGCCCGCACCCACGGTGAACCCTTCGCGGCCGAGGTGGCCGCGATGCGCGCCGAACTCGTCGCGTTCGTCACCGAGTTGATCGCGGTCGCCGCCCGCGAGGCGCACCGCGACCCGGACCTCCCCGAGCACGAGGTCGCCGGTCTGGCCGAGGCGCTGGTCGGCGCCGCCGAGTCCCTCGCGGCCTGGTCGAACGTGACCCCGGGTGTCACCGCCAAGCAGGCGGCGGCGACGCTGATGAACTTCGCGTGGGCGGGGCTGGGTCAGTTGATGGAGGGGCGGCCCTGGGCGCCGTAGCGCTCACGGGATCTTGAGCTGGTGAGCTGGTGAGCTGGTGAGCGTCCGTCGGCTCATAGAGGGAGCGGTCGGACGAACCCGTCCACGTGTGTCCGCTCGCCGCTCCGCAGCTGGAAACGGCCGCCTTCCGCCGCGTACTCCACCACTCCCGGCAACAGCACCGGGGCCCTGAACTCGGCCCGTGCGTAAGCCGATTCGGGCGTCCCGTGCGCCGCGAGGCACCGGGCCGCCGTCCACATGCCGTGGGCGATCGCGCGGGGGAAGCCGAAGAGGCGGGCGGTGAGGGGGGAGAGGTGGATCGGGTTGCGGTCACCGGACGCGGCACCGTAACGCCGGCCGACGTCCTCGGCGAGGCGCCACTCGGCGAGGGTGGGCAACGGCGGCTGTGCGTGCGGGACTTCGCGTGCGGGTGCGTCGGCACGGTGGTGCCGGGCGAGATACGTGCTCCGCGACTCCCATACGACCTTGCCCGCGCCCCCGGACTCGCCGCCGGCCCGCAGCTCCGTCGTGACCGTCGCCTCCGTGCCCCGTCGATGCGGGGTCAACTCGTCGACGTAGACGGTGAGTTCGTAGCCCCCGGTGGCCGGTACCGCCGTATGCCGGGTGATCTCCACCGACGTGTGGACCAGGCCGAGGAGGGGGAGCGGGAAGGCCCGGCAGCTCATCAGGCGCATGGCGAGGGGGAAGCCGAGGACGTGGGGATAGGTGATCGGGAGGGCGTCGTCGCCGGTGGCGAAGCCGCAGACGCGTTCGTAGGCGGCGAGCTTGGCCAGGTCGACGCGGACGCCGGGCAGGACCAGGCGGGTGCGGGGGAAATCGGCGTCGGGGCGGGGCCGTTTGAAGGGGGAGAGGAGGGCGCCGCGGAGGAGGAGCGGGGTGAGCGCGGGGGTGTCGGTGAGGGGCGGATAGGGGTTGGCCATGTCCCACTCCCGGGTGGCTTCCTGGGCGGTTCTTTTCGGCTTACTTCGCAGTAAGGTTACCGCAGGTAAGGCCAAGTGGGGCGAGCCGGGCGGTCCATGGCCGGCGCATGGCCGGCGCAGAGGCGACGCAGGGTTGACGTACGGCCGACAAAGCCGTGCGAACCCGCCGAGGTTGCACAGGCCCGGCTCCGTACCACCCCCGAACCAGCACGAAGTCCCCACGGGGGCGCCGTACGATCTCCGATCTAACCCGAGGTAACACCCCTGCCGCGGGCCGGGATGAACACCTCGGTACGCACCATGCGTACCTAATGCAGCAGAGCGGTACAAGCTGCACGCCACAGGAGCTGCCATGTCCCTCGTCTATCCGTCCGGCTACGACTACGACGGCGCGCCCGTGCTCGTCGAGCCCGAGATCCGGCGGCTGGACGGCGTGGTGCGGGAGGTGTCCGTACCGGCGTTGGTGCCGCCGGCGACGCACGGCTCGCTCGCCGACCTGCCGTTCGAGAACGCGGCGGCGGCGCCGGAGCACGTGGTCCTCAGCAGGCAGGACGAGGACGGGAGTTGGCGTGATGTGACGGCGACGGAGTTCGCCGAGCAGGTGAAGGCCGTCGCCAAGGGGATGATCGCGGAGGGGCTCGCGCCGGGCGACCGGATCGCGGTCATGGCGCGGACGTCGTACGAGTGGACGCTCCTCGACTTCGCCGCGTGGGCGGCCGGTCTGGTCACCGTCCCGGTGTACCCGACGTCCTCCCTCTTCCAGATCCGCTGGATCCTCCAGGACTCCGGCGCGGTGGCGATGGCCGCCGAGACGGTCGCGCAGGCGGCGGCGCTCGGTCCGGAGACGCCCCGGCTGCCCGACCTGCGCCACATGTGGGTCTTCGAGAAGGGGCACCTGGACCGGCTGGCGGAGCTCGGCCGGACCGTCCCGGACCAGGAAGTCTCCGTACGGCGTGGGGTGTTGCTGCCCGACACGCTCGCCACGGTCATCTACACCTCGGGTACTACGGGTCGCCCCAAGGGCTGCGCGATCACCCACGGCAACTTCCTCGCGGAGATCGACAACGCCATCGAACTCCTCTACGGCGTCTTCAACAACAAGGCCGACGGAGAACCCTCCACGCTCCTCTTCCTCCCCTACTCCCACGTCTTCGGCCGCATGGTCGCGATCGCCTGCATCCGCGCCCGGGTCCGCCTGGGCCACGCGGCGAGCCTCAAGTCCGAGGACCTGCTGGCCGACCTGGCGAGTTTCCAGCCGACCTTCCTGCTGGCCATCCCGTACATGCTGGAGAAGGTCTTCAACAACGCCCGGGCGAAGGCCGAGAAGGGCGGCCGGGGCAAGGTCTTCGACCGCGCCACGAACATCGCCCGCCGCTACGGCGAGGCGTTGGAGGCGCGCCAGTCAGGCAAGGGGCCGGGTCCGACCCGCCCGTTGAGGACGGCCCGCGCCTTCTACGACCCGCTCGTCTACCGCAAGATCCGCAACGCCCTCGGCGGCAAGCTCCGTTACGTCATCTGCGGCGGCTCCCCGCTGGGCCGCCGGCTCGCCGCGTTCTACGCCGGCGCGGGCATCGAGATCTTCGAGGGCTACGGCCTGACCGAGACGACGGCGGCGGCCACCTGCACCCCGCCGCTCAAACCCCGGCTGGGGACGGTGGGTTGGCCGATGCCGGGCACCAAGGTCCGTATCGCGTCGGACGGCGAGATCCTGCTCTCCGGCGGCCAGGTCTTCCGCGGCTACTGGGACCCGCACGGCGACGGGGTGATCCCCGCGTCCCAGGACGGCTGGTTCGCGACCGGTGACATCGGCCGCCTCGACGACGAGGGCTATCTCACCATCACCGGCCGCAAGAAGGAGATCCTGATCACCGCGGGCGGCAAGAACGTGGCCCCGGCCCCCCTGGAGAACTGGCTCCGCTCCCACCCGTTGATCGCCCAGTGCATGGTCGTCGGCGACCGCCGCCCCTACGTCGCCGCCCTCATCACCCTCGACCTCGACGGCATCACCCACTGGCGCCAGATGAACGGCAAACACCCGGTCCCCGCCGAACTCCTCATCAACGACGAGGAGTTGATCGGGGTCCTGCAGCGCGCGGTCGACGACGCCAACAAGCTGGTCTCCCGCCCCGAGTCCATCCGCCGCTTCAGCATCCTGCCGGTGGACTTCACGGAGGCGGCCGGCCATCTGACGCCGTCGATGAAGCTGCGACGGGAGTTCGTCATGCAGGAGTTCGCGCGGGACATCGAGGCGCTGTACGCGAACTAGCCGCCGTTCGGGGCAATTTGGTGCGGACCTGGTCATTGACTTCCCAAGACCCCCGCGCGACATTCCCAGCCCATTCCCCGTCGGGCTGGAGCGGCCATGACCCCGAGCACGGACGGACAGGTACAACTCCCCGGTAGAAGACGTGTGTTGGCGGGTGGTGCGGTTGCGGCGCTCGGTGTGGCCGCCGGGGTGCAGCATTCGGCCCGCGCCGCCGACCTTCCCCTCCTCGGCACCTACGACGTCGTCGTGATCGGTGCGGGAGCGGCCGGGATGACGGCCGCGCTGACCGCCGCCCAGCAGGGGCTGAGCTGTGTGGTGGTGGAGAAGGCGCCGACGTTCGGGGGATCGGCGGCGCGTTCCGGGGCGGGGATCTGGATCCCCAACAACCCGGTGATCCTGGCGGCCGGAGTCCCCGACACCCCCGCCAAAGCCGCCACCTACCTCTCCGCGGTCGTCGGCACCGACGTCCCCGCCGACCGCCGGCAGTCGTTCCTCGCCCACGGCCCCGCCATGATCTCCTTCGTGATGGCGAACAGCCCGCTGCGCTTCCGCTGGATGGAGGGATACAGCGACTACTACCCGGAGTTGCCGGGTGGGCTCCCCAACGGCCGTTCCATAGAACCCGATCAGCTCGACGGCAACATCCTCGGCACCGAACTCGCCCACCTCAACCCGCCCTACCTGGCCGTCCCTTCGGGCATGGTCGTCTTCAGCGCCGACTACAAGTGGCTCGACCTGGCGGCGGTGAGCGTGAAGGGCGCGGCGGTCGCGACCGAGTGCCTGGCCCGGGGGACCAAGGCGGCACTGCTCGGCCAGAAGCCGCTCACCATGGGCCAGTCCCTCGCCGCCGGACTGCGCGCCGGACTCCAGTCGGCGCAGGTGCCGGTGTGGCTCAACACCCCGCTCACCGACCTGTACTTGGAGAGCGGTGCCGTCACCGGGGCGGTCGTCACGCGGGCCGGAACCGCCGGGCTGGTACGCGCCCGGCGCGGGGTCGTGGTCGGCTCCGGCGGCTTCGAGCACAACGCGGCGATGCGCGCCCAGTACCAGCGCCAACCCATCGGCACGGACTGGACCGTCGGCGCGAAGGAGAACACCGGCGACGGCATCCAGGCGGGCCAACGGGCGGGCGCGTCCCTGGCGTTGATGGACGACGCCTGGTGGGGCCCCACCATCCCCATCCCCGGCGACCCGTACTTCTGCCTCGCCGAACGCACCCTCCCCGGCGGCCTGTTGGTCAACCAGGCCGGTTCCCGCTTCGTCAACGAGGCCGCGCCGTACAGCGACGTCGTCCACATCATGTACGACCGCGACGCCGCCGCCCCCGACATCCCGGCCTGGCTGATCGTCGACCAGAACTACCGCAACCGGTACCTCTTCAAGGACGTTCTGCCGACGTTCACGTTCCCGGACGACTGGTACAGCTCGGGGGCGGCGTACAAGGCGTGGAGCCTGGACGCCCTGGCCACGTCGATCGGGGTCCCGGCGGCAGCCCTCCGCTCCACGGTGAGCCGCTTCAACTCCCTCGCGGCGAACGGCAAGGACACGGACTTCGGGCGCGGCAACAGTGCCTACGACCACTACTACACGGACCCGTCCGTCCTCCCCAACTCCTGCCTCGCCCCCCTCTGGCTGCCCCCGTACTACGCCTTCCGCATCGTCCCCGGCGACCTCGGCACGAAGGGCGGCATGCGCACGGACGCGCGGGCCCGGGTGCTGCGGGCGGACGGTTCGGTGATCCCCGGCCTGTACGCGGCCGGGAACGCGAGCGCGGCGGTGATGGGGCACAGCTACGCGGGCGCGGGTTCGACGATCGGGCCCGCGATGACGTTCGGGTACGTGGCGGCGATGGATCTGGCGGGAGCGCTGTAGCGGTCGTAGGGCGGCCGGTTCGGCCTGGTCATCAGTCGGTCAAGGGATGACCAGGCCGGGACCAAGCGGCCGTATGCATTGCGCATGCAACGGGTTCGGAGGGCTGACATAGCCGGATTTGGGCCCTGGGTCGGTGGCTACTGTGATGGCGCGAATGCGTCCACAGCGACCATGACGACTGACGACCACTTACGGGGAAGAGGAGACGGCGGTGGGGGAGCCGAACCGTTCACGCCTTCTTGACTACACACAGGGGCCGACGGCGGGGGTGCCCGAGACGCGCCGGTCGAGTCTGCTCGACTACGCCGAGGCCGCGCCCCGGACCGCTCCGACAGCCGACGGGCGGCCCGGACCCCGGCCCGGTGTCCCGCCGTACGAGACGCCGGTGTTCGTGCCCGCGCATCCGCGGTATGTCGACGGGGTGGACGAGGACGGGCGGGCGGTCCGGGTGCCGTTCGTCGTCTACGAGCTGTTCGAGCATCCGGCGCACCGCACCGCGGCCTACGCGTTCAGCACGGTGGAGAAGCTGGTGGCCGCGTTCGGGGAGGCCCAGCCGTGGGTCGGGACCTCGATCGGGCCGCTCGCCGAGGCGATGGGCGAGCGGGGCGGCACCGTCGTCCTCGACCCGAACGTCGCCCAGGGCCAGCCGAATTGGCGGCCCGCCGACCTGGCCGCCTACGCACGGGAGGTGCGCTGATGTCGGCCGACTTCAAGGCGGTGCTGAGCGACCTCACGTCGATGGCCACGACGTTCCACGACCAGGCCACCGACTACCGGAAGCTGCACGACCAGGTGGCCCCGCCGGTGGTGAGCGGCGGGGACTCCGCACTCGACCATGCCATCAAGGAGGTCGCCGATCTCATCGTCGCCCTCCATATCGGTTTCGCCGACCGGCTGGACGACCGGGGCGACAAGGTCGCGTACGCCCGCGACTCCTTCCACCGGCACGACATCGACGTCCACGGCGTGTTCGGCGACCTGATGGTGGGTGAGGGCTGATGGGCGACAGCTGGGTGGGCGGCGACATCGGCGGGCTCCGCACGATGGCCACGACGTACAAGAACGCCAAGGACAAGCTCGACGACGTCATCACTCCGCTCACGCGTGCCGTGGACGCCCTGGTCGACGACGCGGGCTGGAAGGGCGAGTCGGCGGAGTCCTTCCGTGCCACGTACACCGAGGACGCCGTGACCGCCGGTGCCTTCGCCGCCCTCGTCCACGAGGCGGGCGACATCCTGGACACGCTCGCCGACGCGCTCTCCACGTGCGAGACGGCCCTGCAGAACGCCGAGCACGTGGCGACGAGGAAGGGCGTCTCGACGGGGGACAAGGGGGTCCCGCTCCCGCTGGTCACCTCGAATCCGCCCGGCGCGGACGAACAGAAGACGATCTCCGCGATGAGCGAGTACGACACCGTGCGCAAGGAGGTCCTGCACACGGCGCAAAAGGCGCGGCTGGCCGCGGCGGACCAGTTGCAGGCGCTGTACGCGGAGGTGACCGGCAAGGCGGAGGTGACCTCCGGCGACAAGATCACCGTCGTCGACTACCTGCGCGGTCTGTACGCCTACGACGCCGAGGACGCGCGGGTCGACGGTGCCAAGGCCCGCATGAAGATCGACGACGCCAAGTCCGAGGCGCAGGCGGCCAAGAAGGAACTCCGCTCCGAACGCAAGGCGTTCCAGAAGGCCGGCCGCTCACTCCCCAAGGACTTTCCCGCCAAGGGTGCCTACGCCGATGCCGTCGCCAGGGTCCAGTCGCTGGAAGAGGACATCGCCCGCGCCGACTACGGCAGCACCAAGCTGCCCTACGACCGTGCCCTGAACGTCAAACTGGCCGACGCCGCGGACGCGTTGCGCGTGGGCGAGAGCCTGGACAAGCTGCCGGACTTCCTCAAGGAGGTCCCTGTCCTGGACGTCGCCGCGGCCGGTGCCTGCGGGTTGCTGGAGGCTTCCGAGGACCATGACAAGGGGTGGTCCTGGCAGCATTCCGTGGCGGTGGACGGGGGTGCCAATATCGCCGGTCTGGCGGTCGGCGTGGGTCTCACCGCGGTGGGTGTGGCCGCCCTGCCCGTGGAGCTCCCGGTGGCCGTGGTGGCCGGGGTCGGTGGCCTGGTGGTGATCGGGGCGACCGGGGTGATCGACCACTCGTTCCACGAGCACTGGAGCGAGGACATCCATGACCACGGTGTGGTCGGCGGTGTGCTGCACGGGACGGGAAACGTCCTGTCGGACACAGGGCAGGACTTCGAACGACTGGGAAAGGACGTGTGGCATGGGGTCACGAGCCTCTTCTGAAGCCTCCGCTTCCCCAACCCCCGCCAGGATTCCGGTCCTGCCGGGTCTCGGCACGACCTGGTACGAGCGCGGGACGCGCTACTGGCTGCGGCGGGTGCGTACCGCTGTGGTCCTCCTGATCGTCATGGCCTTCGTGTGCTTCGCCGCGATCAGCCTCTACCGGGGTTTCCGGACGGTGCTGCCGCCGACCGCACGCACGGTGTGGGACTGGGCGCAGGTGGTCGCTTCGTGCGGGGCGCCCGTCTGGGGCTGGATGGTGCAGCGCCGACGCCACCACAAGGACCTCCTCGACCCGCCCGCTCCCGACGAGTTCCGCGGCCGCAAACGTGACGAGGCCCGCCGTTCCACGGGGTTGGCGCTCGCCGGCCGCGCGGCCGTACTGATCGCGGCTCCCGTCATGCCGGCGCTCGCCGCGTGGGCCGTGGGCTGGGGCGCCGCCATGCTCACGGTCCGCGAGTACCCGAGCGAGGTCGGCGCCCGCCGAGCCCTGGAAGCCTCAGTCGGCCTCCGCCGGCTTCCGGGCGATCAGAAACGCCTGCGCTGAGGACTCCCCGAGTTCCTCTTCCGCCTCCCGCACGGTCCGCGACCGCAGCTCGAACCCCGCCGCCTCCAGCAGCTCGGCCATCAACTCCGGTCGCCGGCGTTCGAAGTCGAGGGTCACCGGGTGGCCGAAGGGCTGGTCGAGGGTGAGGGGTTGTTCCCCGGCCTGGAAGGCGAGGAGCAGATACCCGCCCGGTACCAGTACGCGGTGGAACTCGGCGAAGAGGAAGGGGAGTTGGTCCACAGGCGTGTGAATGGACGAGTACCAGGAGATGGCCGCCGCCAGCGCCCCGTCGGGAATGTCCAGCTCCAGCATCGAACCCTGCCGGAAGCGCAACCCCGGGTTCTCTCGGCGCGCGATCGCGAGCATCGACTCGGACAGGTCGAGCCCGAACACGTCCAGGCCGAGGGAGGAGAGGTGCGCGGTCGTCCGGCCCGGCCCGCAGCCGAGGTCGGCCACCTGCCCGCCCCCGCCCCGACTCACCAACCCGGCGAAGCCGACCAGCACCGCCCCGTCCCGCGGCGTGGTGCGCTCCCCGGCGAACATCTCCGCGTAGTCCTCGGCGACGGCGTCGTAGAAGATCCGGGTACTGGCCACGAAGTCGGCTTCGGCAGAGGTGGAGTTGGCGGGCATCGATGTCATGGCCGGGGACCCTACCGACCCCCACTGACAACACCCCGCCCTTCCGAGCCCCGCCCGACGACAACTGGCCGACCCTCGACTCCCCCGACGACAACGCGCCAGGCCCAGGGCACCCGCCCCGCCGGCAACCGGCCGCGCTTCCGAGACCTGCCTGACGACAACTGGCCGGACCCTCAACTCCCCCGACGAAAACGAGTCTTGCCCATGGCAGCCGCCCCGCCGGCAACCGGCCGCGCTTCCGAGGCCTGCCTGACGACAACTGGCCGGACACTCAACTCCCCCGACGAAAACGAGTCTTGCCCATGGCAGCCGCCCCGCCGGCAACCGGCCGCGCTTCCGAGACCCGCCCGACGACAAGCCGCCGGACCCTCAACTCCCCCGACGACAAACCGCCAGGCCCAGGGCACCCGCCTCCGCCGGCAACCAGCCGGGCTTCCAACACGCGCCCGACGACACCCGCCGGACCTACGACACCCGCTCGTCGACAACGAGCCCGGGCACCCGACACCCGCCCAACTGCCCCCGCCCGATGACAGCCCGCCGAGCCGACCGCCCCCGTCTGTCGACACTCGGCCGGACGTAGGACACCCGCCTGTCGGTAACGAGCCCGGGCACCCGACACCTGCCCCCGCCCGATGACAACCTGCCGCGCCGACCGCCCCCGTCTGTCGACACTCGGCCGGACGTAGGACACCCGCCTGCCGGCAACGAGCCAGGCCCACTGCACCCGCCCAGCGGCCAATCGGCAGGGCTCCAACACCCGCCCGACGACACCTGCCTGGCGACAACCGCTCGGGCCAACCACCCCCACCGGCGACACGGAGCCGTGCACGCGACACCGGCTCGACGACAACCCGCCGAACCAACCCCTCTCGCCCGACGACGACCCGCCGAGCCGAGTGCGCCCGACAACACCCACCCGGCGACGACAAAGCCCGCCCAACCGCCGGAGGCAAAGGCAGGAGCCCCGCTGCCTGACGGCGCGGGGCTCCTTGGGTATTGCTATCTGTTCCGGATCAAAGCACCAGGCTCCGAGACCGAAGGACTGCGATCAGGTGACTCAGACGGGGGTGACGTTCTCCGCCTGCGGGCCCTTCGGGCCCTGGGTCACGTCGAAGGAGACCTGCTGGTTCTCCTCCAGCGAGCGGAAGCCGCTCGCGTTGATCGCGGAGTAGTGAACGAAGACGTCGGGGCCTCCGCCTTCTTGGGCGATGAAGCCAAAGCCCTTTTCGGCGTTGAACCACTTCACGGTTCCGGTAGCCATAAGCCCTCCTTGGGCCCAAAGGGTTGCCCTGCTCCAGAACCCTGCAAGTGTGAAAACAAGTCCCGCACTACTGCATACGTCTGAAAACGACTAGAGCCTGCGGTTACATGCTCCGCAGGCTCTGTACTGCAAGGGAAACCAAACTGCAACTTGCGGCGAGCCTAGCACGCGGGCAGCCGGAAGCAATAGAGGCCAAGATCACATCACCCGGACGTTTGAAGATCGCCAAAGGCTTGACTGTGGGGCCGAAGTATGGAGCGTACCGCATGAGGTCTAGCCTCACGTTGTGGACAATTCTCGCACCCGGCCGCGCGTCGGCCACATCCAGTTCCTGAACTGCCTGCCCCTTTACTGGGGGCTCGCGAGAACAGGCACGCTTCTCGACTTCGAGCTGACCAAGGACACCCCGGAGAAGCTCAGCGAGCAGCTGGTGCAGGGGGACCTCGACATCGGGCCCATCACGCTCGTCGAGTTCCTCCGCAACGCGGACGACCTGGTCGCCTTCCCCGACATCGCCGTCGGCTGCGACGGCCCGGTGATGTCCTGCGTGATCGTCTCGCAGGTCCCGCTGGACCAGCTGGACGGCCGCCGGGTCGCCCTCGGCTCGACCTCGCGGACCTCCGTACGCCTCGCCCAACTCCTCCTCGCCGAGCGCTACGGCGTCCAGCCCGACTACTACACCTGCCCGCCCGACCTGAGCCTGATGATGCAGGAGGCCGACGCCGCCGTCCTCATCGGCGACGCCGCCCTGCGCGCCAACCTGCTCGACGGGCCCCGCTTCGGCCTGGAGGTGCACGACCTCGGCTCGCTCTGGAAGGAGTGGACCGGGCTGCCGTTCGTCTTCGCCGTGTGGGCCGCCCGCCGCGACTACCTGGAGCGCGAACCGGTCATCACCCGCAAGGTCCACGAGGCCTTCCTCGACTCCCGCAACCTCTCCCTGGAGGAGGTCGGCAAGGTCGCCGAACAGGCCTCCCGCTGGGAGGACTTCGACGAGGAGGTTCTGGAGCGGTACTTCACCACCCTCGACTTCCGTTTCGGTGCGCCCCAGCTCGCCGCCGTCGCCGAGTTCGCCCGCCGCGTCGGTCCCACGACCGGATTCCCGGCCGACGTGAACGTGGAACTGCTCCAGCCGTAATAGCCGTATAGAAGGCAGAGGCCGTAGAACGCGGATCCGCTCCAGCCGTCATCGCCGGTGGGGTGTGGCGCACTACCCTGCTGGAAGTCGTGCGGGGGAGGGGTGGACGGCATGCAGCCGCTCGGAGACGACGAACCCACGGTCGTGGGGCCCTACCGGCTGCTCGGGCGGCTCGGGTCCGGTGGGATGGGCCGGGTCTATCTCGGGCGCAGCGCGGGCGGTCGTACGGTCGCGGTCAAGATCGTGCATCCGCACTTCGCGCTCGACGAGGAGTTCCGCGCCCGCTTCCGCCGCGAGGTCGACGCCGCGCGGCGGGTGGGGGGTGCGTGGACTGCCCCTGTGCTGGACGCCGATCCCGAGGCTTCCGTGCCGTGGGTCGCTACGGCCTACGCCGCCGGGCCCTCCCTGTCCGCCGCCGTCGCGGACGGCGGGCCGCTGCCCACGGCCACCGTACGGGCGCTCGGCGCGGGGCTCGCCGAAGCGCTCACGGCGGTGCACGAGTTGGGACTCGTGCACCGGGACGTGAAGCCGTCCAACGTGCTTCTCACCCTCGACGGGCCCCTGTTGATCGACTTCGGGATCGCCCGCGCCACGGAGGGCACCGCCTCCCTCACCTCCACCGGTGTCTCCATCGGCTCGCCCGGTTACATGGCCCCCGAGCAGATCCTCGGCAAGGGCGCGACGGGTGCGTCTGATGTCTTCTCGCTGGGGGCTGTGTTGGCTTACGCGGCCACGGGCACATCCCCCTTTCCCGGTGACTCCTCCGCCGCGCTCCTCTACAAGGTCGTCCACGAAGAGCCCCAACTCGGCGAGATGGACGGGGACTTGAGGCAGCTCGCGAGTGCCTGTCTGGCGAAGGATCCCGCCGCGCGGCCGACGCCGGGTGAGGTGGGTCGGTGGCTCGCTCCGGACGGAGCGGCCCGGCTGGTGGCCGGGGGGTGGCTGCCGGGGGCGTTGGTGGAACAGGTCAGCCGAAGTGCCGTACAGCTGCTGAATCTTGAGGCCGCGGGGGTCGCCGAAGGGGTGCCCTCGGGGCCGGTGGGGTTCAGCAGTCCGTCGGTGGGGGCGGGGGCCGGGGCCTTCGGACCGGCGCCGGTGATGCCCAAGTCACCTGCGGGGCCAACCGGGTTCGTCCCCGAACCCCGTGACGCGGCCCCGTACGACACCGTCCCCCCGGCCTCCGGTCAGCGGCCCGGAAAGGTGTCCGTCTCCGTCGCGGCGACGGCGGCCCCCGGGCCCAACGGGCGTGGCCGCAGGGTCGGTTGCGCGGTGGCGCTGTCCGTCGCCGGGGCGCTGGCGGTGGTGACGCTGGTGCCGGCGTTGTTGTACTGGATGCGGCCGGACGACAAGGGCAAGGACTCCTCGGCGGGCGCGATCCCGACCACTTCGTCCACGACTTCCGCCACGGCGAGCGGGGCGCCGGGCACGGGCGACGGCTCCTCGCTCCCGTCCATCCCCGACTCCTACCTCGGCACCTGGCAGGGCGACGGCACCGCCCTCGACGGCACGCTCCCCGACGGGACCTTCCGGATCACGATCGCCAAGGTGGGCGTGGGGCAGCGGCTGGGCATCCTCCGCCAGACCGACCAGCTCGGCGGCGTCTGTGACGACGTACTGACCCTGAAGCAGGTGACGAAGACCCGGCTCGTCGCCTCGGCCGCGGGCGCGACGTCGAACCGTGACGTCTGCAACCAGGCCGCCCACACGGTCACCCTCACCCCCGTCGGCGACGACCTCAAGTACGCGTCGGACAGTTCGGCCGAGGGCTCCCCGAGCGCGCGGTTGTCCAAGGTCAAGTAGGGCGTCGGGGCCGCCGGGTGGACTACGACCAGCTGCTGATCGCCCTCGCGGGGGTGTGGGGCGCGGGTGCGGGAGCGGTGGTGGCGCGGGTCGGCCGGCGCGGTGCCGGTACCGCTCTCCTCGTCGTGCTGATGTGTGTCGCCCTCGCCGCCGCCACCGGGATCAGGCCCGAGCTGGCGGTCTGGCTGCTGCTCGCGCCCGTCGCCGTCCTGTCCGCCGGCACCGTCGGCCCGGCGCTTCCCCTCGCCGGTGCCGCCCTCGCCCTCCTCGGTCTCGTCGCCCTCCTGCCCGAGCACGCCGGGCACTGGACGACCGCGCTGCTCGGCGCCCTCGTGCTCGGCGGCGGGTACTTCGCGCTGAGCCGTATCGACTCCGGCAGCGGTGGCGGTCTGGGCATCGACGAGGTGAGGCTCGCGGTCGGGGCGGGGGTCGTGCTCGGGTGGTACGGGTGGCCGACGGTGATGCTGGGCGCGTTCGCGGGGTTCCTGCTGCGGGCGGTCTACGGCGGGTTCGCGGCCTGGCGACGGCGGGACGGCCGGGGGATCGTCGTCCCCTTTGGGCCGTTTCTGCTCGCCGGTGCGTTCCTCGGACTGCTGGTCGGCGCGTACACGGCCTGAGGTGCGGGCGGTATCCGCCTGACGTCCGGCGACAGAAACGGCTGGCGTAGGCTGGCCAGGTCCGTCAGCAACCGTTGCCTGTCCGCAACCCTTGACGAAAGGGACCTCCCGGTGACCGAGAAGGCCGAGCTTCAGTCCGTCCTCGACCGTGCCGCCGAGGGCGGGCGCATCACCCCCGAAGAGGCGCTCGACCTCTACCGCGACGCCCCGCTGCACGCGCTCGGCGCCGCCGCCGACGCCGTACGCAAACGTCGGTACGCGGGTACGGAGCACATCGCGACGTACATCATCGAGCGGAACATCAACTACACGAACGTGTGCGTCACGGCGTGCAAGTTCTGCGCGTTCTACGCGGCCCCCAAGGACACCGCGAAGGGCTGGACGCGGGACCTCGACGACATCCTGCGCCGGTGTGCGGAGACCGTCGAACTCGGCGGTACGCAGATCATGTTCCAGGGCGGACACCACCCGGACTTCGGCGTCGAGTACTACGAGGAGCACTTCGCCGCGATCAAGGGCGCGTACCCCCAGCTGGTCATCCACTCCCTCGGCGCGTCCGAGGTCGAGCACATGGCCCGGATCTCGAAGGTCACCGTCGAAGAGGCCATCACCCGCATCCACGCGGCCGGTCTCGACTCCTTCGCGGGCGCCGGTGCCGAACTGCTCCCCGCCCGCCCCCGCAAGGCCATCGCGCCCCTCAAGGAGTCCGGCGAGCGCTGGCTGGAGATCATGGAGGCGGCGCACAACCTGGGCGTCGAGTCCACGTCGACGATGCTCATGGGCACCGGCGAGACCAACGCCGAGCGCATCGAGCACCTGCGGATGATCCGTGACGTGCAGGACCGCACCGGTGGCTTCCGGGCCTTCATCCCGTACACCTACCAGCCCGAGAACAACCACCTGAAGGGCCGCACGCAGGCCACGCTGTTCGAGTACCTGCGGATGATCGCCATCGCCCGCCTCTTCATGGACAACATCGCCCACATCCAGGGCAGTTGGCTGACGACGGGCAAGGAGGTCGGCCAACTCTCCCTGCACTACGGCGCGGACGACCTCGGCTCGATCATGCTGGAGGAGAACGTCGTCTCCTCGGCCGGCGCCAAGCACCGCTCCAACCGCATGGAGATCATCGACCTCATCCGCAAGGCGGGCCGCGTCCCCGCCCAGCGGGCCACGACGTACGAGCACATCGTCGTCCACGACGACCCGGCCAACGACCCGGTCGACGAGCGCGTGATGTCCCACATCTCGTCCACGGCGATCGAAGGCGGCACGGCTCACCCGGAGTTGAAGCTGCTGTCCGCCAACTAGGCCTGCTGTGCTGACGATTCACACGGCCGACGAGGGCGGGGCCGTCGCCGTCGAGGGCGCCCGGATCGTGGGTGCCGGGACCCTGGCGGAGATCCGGGACCGCTTTCCCGGCGCCCGGGTGCGCAGTTGGCCCGGCGCGCTGGGCCCGGCCCGCGTCCACGAGGGCCCCCTCCCGGACGCCCCGAGCCCCCGCGAACGCATCCACGCCGTACTGAAGACAGGCGCGACCGCCGTCCTGGCGGAACACGTCGACTCACCCGAACTCCGGACGGCGGCGCAGCGGAACGATGTCGTGATCCTGGCCGCCCCGCGCCCTACGGCCCTTTCGGACCTTGGCCGAGCCGACCTGGCCGTATTCGACGAGACCGGCACCTGCATCGCAACGGTGTGTGCGGGCCGGTTGGTTCACCGACGCCGCTAGGGGCAACGCCCTTAGGGGCGCGGGGCTGTGCCGTCGTGCGGCTTCGCCGCGAGGCCGCGACCAGCGGCGCTCACCCCGACCCCCCATCCTTCAGGGGCGCGGGGAACTGCGCGACCAGCCACGACGCACCGTCAGCCAACAACGCACCGTCACCCGGCGAACGCTTCCCCGAACGCCCCCGCAGACTGCGTCACCCCACTGCAGTCCGTAGCCGCGTCGTCGTCCGAACCACCGCTCTCACACTGCTGATCCCGGAACGTCGACCACATCGACACCCACGCGACCTTCTTCGACTCGGCGAACGTCCGCACCTGCGCCGCGTCCGAGAGCGAGAACGTCTCCCCGGAGACATCGTTCACCCCGATCATCGACGTGAGCGCCATCCCCTGCCAGGCCCCCGCGTCCGACAACCCGAACACCTTCTTCAGCTGGGTGTGCGTGGCCGTGGCGGACGTGATCGCGTAGTCGCCCATGTCACCGGTGTACGACTCGCCGTAGTTCATCGTCATGATGTTCACCGTGGAGACCTCGACCGCGTTGTCGTTGGCGGACTCCAGCAGCGCCAGGCTGTCGGAGTCGAGGCCGGACGGCATCACGGGCAGGGTGAAGGAGACCTTGAGGCCGGTGCGCTCCTTCTGGAGCAGGGCTATCGCCTTGGAGCGCAGGGCGACCGACGTGGAATCGGTCAGCGCGTCGCCCTCGATGTCGAAGTCGGCCTGGGACGAACCCGCCGCGTCCAGCGCCTCGCCGTACGCCTTCGCGAGGGCGGTCGCGCTGCTGCAGGTCTCCGCCAGCTCCTTGCCGGACGCCCCGCCGAAGGAGACCCGAACCGTGGCCCCGGAGGTCTTCAGCGCCGAAATCCTGGACTTGACGGCCGAGTCGCCGATCGCGGTCGTACCGTTCCACGTCGGTGTGCACGTGCTCCCGCTCGCGATGGCGAAGGACAGGTTGTACGTCGACGGCGACCCCTTGCCGTCCATGTCCGCGGCCGTCGTGGCGCTGACGTACGGGGCGTAGGCCGTGGTCGACGACGAGCCCGCCGAGGCGGACGACGACGGCGTCGACGACGGTGTGGACGGAGCGCTCTCCGTGCCTCCGGAGGACGAGTCCGACGAGTCACCGGAGCTGGAGGAGCATCCGGTGACCGCGAGGGCAAACAAGCAGGTGAGCCCGGCCGCCGGTTTCAGGAAACTCCTCATATGAGCATGCACCCTTTCCGTCTCGGGACGGTGATTTCTGTCTCAGGATGGAAACAGAGTCGGTTTCCGAAGGCTAAATGAAGCACATGGGGCTGTGTCTCACGAAGACAGAAAAAACATAGGAAACCCACGAGTATCGTTGCGCGAAACGGTCAAGCCGGGCGGCGAAGCGGAAAATTGGGGACACTACTGACACCGGCCGCTCATAAGGCTTTTCCTGGGTTCTCTAAGGGAAGGCACAGGTTGCGGCTTTTCTCTGGGCGGGCTCACAAGAGAATCAGAGTTTTGGTCACATAAAGGCGGCCTAATGTCTGGGGAATGCAATCCGAGTCCGCCATCGAAAACCGCGCCTCTGCGCGGAGTCGCCGCCGCAAAGGCGGCAACGGGTCCGTAGACGGTCCCGTGTTCGTTGACAACTCCGGCCGCCGGTCAAAGGTGCTGCGCCGGATCGGCCTCCTCATGGGCACCGTCTGCCTCGGGTACGCGTTCGTACTCGGCATGGCGTTCATGGGCTGGGGCATCTCGCTCAACCCCTCCTCGCTGCTGCCCTTCGGCGGCGGCCAGGCCGGTTCGGCTCCCGGCGGTGGCTACGGCCCCAACGGCGGCAGAGGCGGCGTAGCGCCCTCCGGTGTTCCGACCGGCGCCCCGACCGACATCCCCTCGGGCACCCCCACGGGTGCGGCCCCGTCGTCCTCAGCCACCGCACACTGACCGGAGCGCCCCCGCAGCCATGACTACGACGACTCCCTCGCGCGGGCGCCGACGCGCCCCGACCCGGATGGAACGCGCGGCCGGCAAGGCCTCCGCGCTCCAGCGACCCCGGGTGATTCTCGCCCTGCTGCTTCTCCTCGGCCTCACCTGCGTGATGCTGCTCGACGGCTACCTGCGCGCGGAAGTCGGCGGCGACGAACGCGTCCGGGACGGCGCGAGCGCCAGCAAGGTCCCCGACAAGGTGCTCAACGGCGGCCCGATCCTGACCTTCCGGAACGGCAAGCCGGTCACCCAGACCATCCCGAAGAAGACCATCGTCCTCACCTTCGACGACGGCCCGAACCCCACCTACACGCCCACGGTCCTGAAGATCCTCAAGAAGTACGACGTCCCCGCCACGTTCTTCCTGGTGGGCTCGATGGTCTCGCGCTACCCGGACATCGTGAAGCAGATGGTCGCGCAGGGCAACGAGGTGGGCATCCACACGTTCACCCACGTCGACCTCTCCTACCAGAGCGACGCCCGTATCAAGCGCGAGATGGAGCAGACCCAGCTCGCGCTCGCCGGCGCGGCCGGCATCACCACCACGCTCTTCCGCGCGCCGTACTCCTCGGAGACGGACGCCATCGACAACTACAGCTACCCCGTCTACAAGAAGCTCGGCGCGTCCGGCTACACCAGCGTCTTCGTCGACACCGACAGCGACGACTGGAAGCAGCCCGGCGTCGCGAAGATCATCAAGTGGGCCACGCCGTCCGGGACTTCGGGTTCCTCGGTGCTGTTCCACGACGCCGGTGGTGTGCGTTCGCAGACCATGAAGGCGCTGCCCACGTACATCGCGAAGATGAAGGCGAAGGGCTACACGTTCACCACGGTGAGCGGCGCCATCGCCAAGAACGCCGCCACCGAGCGGGCGAGCGGGACCGGCGCGGGTGCCGGAGCGGGCGCGGGCACGGCCGCCGGGACGAGCACCGGCACGGTCGAGGCCGGCGCCCAGCCGTCCGCGGCACCGTCCGCCGCACCCGGCGGCACCGGCCGGACCCCGGTCGACTCGGCCGTCGGCGGCACCGGAACGGGCAACAACCGCAACGGCACCCGGCAGACCTCGGTCCTTCAGGGCGCCCACCGCGAGGCCACCGGCATGACCCTCTACGAGGGCAAGGCGCTCATCTACGCCGTCGCCGTCGCGGAGTGGGTGGTGCCGGGACTCGCGGCCGGCCTCACCGTCGTCGGCGTCGCCGTCATGAGCCGCTTCGGGATGATGCTGATCCTCGCCCGGCGCCATTACAGACAGCGCAACAAACGCAGGTTCAGCTGGGGACCGACGGTCACCCGCCCGGTGACGGTGATCGTCCCGGCGTACAACGAGAAGGAGTGCATCGCCAACACCCTTGAGTCGCTGGCGAAGAGCACCCACCCGATCGAGGTCATCGTCGTCGACGACGGCTCCTCGGACGGCACCTCCGAGATCGCCCGCGAGGCGGCCCGCTCCTTCGGCATGACGAACGTCCGGGTCATCCGCCAGGAGAACGCGGGCAAGCCCGCCGCCCTCAACAACGGTGTGCGCAGCGCGAGTTACGACATCGTCGTGATGATGGACGGTGACACCGTCTTCGAGCCCGACACCGTACGGCACCTCGTGCAGCCCTTCGCCGACCCCGAGGTCGGCGCGGTCGCGGGCAACGCCAAGGTCGGCAACCGCAACACGATCATCGGCGCCTGGCAGCACATCGAGTACGTGATGGGCTTCAACCTCGACCGCCGCATGTACGACCTGCTGCGCTGCATGCCCACCATCCCGGGCGCGATCGGCGCGTTCCGCCGGGAGGCCGTGCTCGCCGTCGGCGGCATGAGCGAGGACACCCTCGCCGAGGACACCGACATCACCATCGCCCTGCACCGCGAGGGCTGGCGGGTCGTCTACCAGGAACACGCCAAGGCCTGGACCGAGGCCCCGGCCTCCCTCAAGCAGCTCTGGTCGCAGCGCTACCGCTGGTCCTACGGCACCATGCAGGCGCTGTGGAAGCACCGCAAGTCCCTTACGGACAAGGGTCCTTCGGGCCGATTCGGCCGGGTCGGCATGCCTCTGGTGGTGATCTTCCAGATCATCACGCCGGTCTTCGCCCCGCTGATCGACGTCTTCACCGTCTACTCGATGATCTTCGTCGACTTCTGGGCGTCTCTCGCGATGTGGTTCGCGGTGCTCGGTATCCAACTCCTGTGCGCGGCCTACGCGTTCAGGCTGGACCGGGAGAAGTACCGCTATCTGCTGATGATGCCGCTCCAGCAACTCGCCTACCGCCAGATGATGTACCTCGTCCTCATCCACTCCAGCATCACCGCCCTGACCGGCGGCCGGCTGCGCTGGCAGAAACTCAAGCGCACCGGCGAGGTCGGCACACCGGCGGGGGCGAGCTGATGAGCTGGGAACAGCAACAGCAGGGGTACGGGGGTGGCTACGGGCAACCGCAACAACCCCAGCAGCCCCAACAGCCGTACGGCTACGACGGATACGACGGATACGACGGATACGGCCGGCCTCAGCCGTACGGCCAGCCGCAGCCCTACGTACAACATCCCTACGAGCAGCAGCAGTTCGTCGACCACGGGCAGCCGCAGCAGTACGCGACGGCGCCTCTGCCCGTCGTGGAACCGGAACCGGAACCGGAGTCGGCGCCCGAGCCGGAGCCGGTGGTCGAAGAGGTTGCCGAAGTGCCGGCGCCCGTGCCTCAAAAGGTGGGCCGGGACCGGTACTTCGACACCTTGCGGGCCGTCGCGCTGGTCCGGGTCGTGACCTACCACACCTTCGGGTGGGCCTGGTGCGGGATGGTGTTCCCCTCGATGGGGATCATGTTCGGGCTGGCCGGGACGCTGATGGCCAAGTCGCTGGAGCGGCCCGCGTTCAAGGTGGTCAAGAGCCGGATGCGGAGGCTGCTGCCGCCGTTCTGGTTCTGGGGTTTCTTCGTGCTCGTGGCGATGATGATCCACGACTGGATGCCGGGCTGGCAGATCGTCTTCTGGATCGTGCCGGTCGGGGATCCGCCGGGCAACGCCTGGGGCACGCAGGCCTGGGAGATCCTCTGGTACCTGCGGACGTATCTGTGGTTCGTGATGCTGTCGCCGGTGCTGCTGTGGATCTTCCGCAAGGCGCCGATTCCGGTGCTGCTGCTGACACTTGTGCCGATCGTCGTCCTCAAGTACGTGTGGGCGGGGCCGGACAACCGCTTCGGCAACGCGCTGTGGGACCTGTCGACGTACCTCTTCTGCTGGATCCTGGGCTTCGCGCACCGCGACGGGGTGCTCCAGAAGCTGAAGCCCTTCCTGGTGGTCACGTTGTCCGTCGCCGCGATCGTCTTCGGCGGCTGGTACGCCTTCACGCACCAGGCCGAGGCCGGGACGTACGACCTGGACGAGAACCCGCTCGCCCAGACGTACTGGTCGGCCGGCTACGTCATGCTGCTGATGTGGGCCAAGGCCTACTTCGACATCGACTTCGCCTGGCTGACCCGGTTCAAGAAGCTGGACCGGATCGTCACGATCTTCAACTCGCGGGCCGTGACGATCTATCTCTGGCACGAGATCGCGCTGGTGCTCGCGGTGCCGCTGACCGACCAGTTCTGGAAGGTGCCCGCCTTCGAGAAGTGGCTGCCGCTGGGCAGTCAGTGGTTCATGTTCGGCATCGGCTGGATTCTCATCGCCGTCTTCATCGTGCTGTGCGGCTGGGTGGAGGACGTGGCGGCGAAGAAGAAACCGAGACTCCTGCCGTCGTGAGATTCCTTTTCGGTACGGGCGGTACGGGCCGGGCGCCTTCGGTGTGCCCGGTCCGTACTGCCACAATGGGCCCGTGACCCGCGCATCCCTGGACAAGCAGCCGCACGAAGTCGCCTCGATGTTCGACGACGTGGCGGAACGGTACGACCTGACCAACGACGTGCTGTCGCTCGGCCAGGACCGCCGATGGCGCAAGGAGGTCACGAAGGCGGTCGACGCCCGCCCCGCGCAGAAAATCCTGGACCTCGCCGCCGGTACGGCGACCTCGTCCCTCCCCTTCGCCCGCAGCGGCGCCTATGTCGTGCCCTGCGACTTCTCCCTCGGCATGCTCCAGGTCGGCAAGAAGCGCCACCCCTGGCTGCCGCTCACGGCCGGCGACGCGACCAGGTTGCCGTTCAAGGACGACACGTTCGACGCCGTGACCATCTCCTTCGGGCTGCGCAACGTGCAGGACACGGACACCGCGCTGCGCGAGCTGTACCGGGTGACCAAGCCCGGCGGCCGGGTGGTGATCTGCGAGTTCTCGCACCCCACGTGGGCGCCGTTCCGCACGGTCTACACCGAGTACCTGATGCGCGCGCTGCCGCCGGTCGCCCGGACCGTCTCCTCGAACCCGGACGCGTACGTCTACCTCGCCGAGTCCATCCGCGCCTGGCCCGACCAGCCCGCACTGGCCGAGCGGCTCCGTAAGGCCGGCTGGTCGAAGGTCGCGTATCGCAACCTGAGCGGCGGGATCGTGGCCCTGCACCGGGGTTTCAAGCAGGTCTGATTGCGGCTGCGGGGAGCGGGGTCCCGAGCAGGGCTGCGAGCGCGGGGTCCTGAGCAGTGCTTCGGGTGCGGAGCCCTGAGTAGTGCTTCGGGGGTGGGCGGCGCCGAAGTGCCCGAGCGCGCCCGCCCGGCCGCTCTTGGCCCGCTGCCCGGCCCCTCTTACCTGATCGCCTCGAAGAACGCGTCGCCGCCCGGCGGCTCGTCCAGCTCGCGCTGCATCCCGCCGCTCGGCGGCCGGGGGATGCGCGGCTCGCGCATACCGCCCCCGCCGTCCCCCTCGCCGAAGTCGAACCAGACGTAGATCACGGAGTCCCGCGGCACCTCGGCGTCGGGCTGCGGGTACTGCCGTACGACGTAGTCGACGACGGCGAGATGGAGGTCGGGCCGGTCCGGCGAGTTGATGAACAGCCCGCGCGACTGGGCCGTCTCGCGCGCGTCCACGGCCATCAGGCCGACGAGCCGTGGCACGCGCACTTCAGGTGTTTTGGGCGTTATACGCACAGATGTCACCCCCAGCGGTACCGGAAGGGTAACCCCGGTCCGGCCCCGACCGGAAGCGTCAAGTGTCGTTCTGTAGCGGATAGTTACTCTGCGTCACAGTTCGAGTCGGTAGCAGTGGCCCTCCTCCTCGCGCGAGGGCGTGGTGAAGACCTCGGCGAGGTGCATACCCAGCCGCTGGGTCACCGCGATGGACCGGGTGTTGCGGGCCAGCACCATCGCCACCACGCTCGGCACCCCGGCCGCCCGCACCCGCTCCAGGGTCGTCTCGGCGGCTGCCGTGGCGTACCCCTGGCCCCAGAACTCCCGCCCCAGCCGCCAGCCGATCTCGATCTCACCCTTCGGTCCCCAGTCCTGCGGCCAGGGCTGGGCGCCGGTGAAGCCGATGACGCGGTCCGACTCGTCGAGCATCGTCCACAGGCAGAAACCGCGCTCCGCGTCGTGCCGGCGCTGGCGGGCGGTGAGCTCCTCGTAGACGGACAGCTCGGCGGCCTTCCCGCCGTGGAACTCCATGACGTCCGGGTGGGCGAAGGCCCGGTGCCAGGCCACGGCGTCCTCGTCGGTCGGGACACGCAGTCGTACTGCGGGGAGAGCTCGGTTCACGGGGCAGCCCTTCAGCCTGGTGATCAGTGGCGCTGAATAGACTGCCCATGTCCAGTGCCGGTCGGCACGCAGATTTCGAACTTGGGGAGATCCCGCCGTGACCGAGCCCCTCTCCGAAAACACCGCCGATGTGATCGTCGTCGGCGCGGGGCCAGCCGGCTCCGCCACCGCTTATCACCTCGCCAAGTCCGGACTCGACGTACTCCTGCTGGAGAAGACCGAGTTCCCGCGCGAGAAGGTGTGCGGCGACGGACTCACCCCGCGCGCCACCAAGCAGCTCGTGGCCATGGGCATCGACATCTCCGAGGAGGCCGGCTGGCTGCGCAACAAGGGCCTGCGCATCATCGGCGGCGGGGTCCGCCTCCAGCTGGACTGGCCGGAACTCGCCTCCTTCCCGGACTACGGCCTCGTCCGCAAGCGCGACGACTTCGACGAACAGCTCGCCCACAACGCCCAGAAGGCGGGCGCCCGCCTCTACGAGCGCTGCAACGTCGGCGCCCCGATCGTCGACGAGCGCACCGGCCGGATCACCGGCGTCAACGCCAAGCTCGGCGAGGAGAAACGCGAAGTCACCTTCCACGCGCCCCTGGTGGTCGCCGCCGACGGCAACTCCACCCGCCTCTCCCTCGCGATGGGCCTGCACCGCCGCGAGGACCGCCCGATGGGCGTGGCGGTCCGGACGTACTTCACCTCGCCCCGCCACGAGGACGACTACCTGGAGTCCTGGCTGGAACTGTGGGACCGCCGCGGCGCGGAGGACCGCCTGCTGCCCGGCTACGGCTGGATCTTCGGCATGGGCGACGGCACCTCGAACGTCGGCCTCGGTGTCCTCAACACCTCTGATTCCTTCAAGGAGTTGGACTGGCGCGAGGTGCTGAAGGCCTGGTGCGCGTCCATGCCCGAGGACTGGGGGTACACCCCCGAGAACATGACCGGCCCGATCCGTGGCGCGGCCCTCCCGATGGCCTTCAACCGGCAACCCCATTACACGAAGGGGTTGTTGTTGGTCGGCGACGCCGGCGGCCTGGTGAACCCCTTCAACGGCGAGGGCATCGCCTACGCCATGGAGTCCGGCCAGATCGCCGCCGACGTCATCGTCCAGGCCCACGCCCGCCCGACCCCCGCGAGCCGCGAACTCGCCCTGCAGCGCTACCCGCAGGTCCTCAAGGACACCTACGGCGGCTACTACACGCTGGGCCGCGCCTTCGTGAAGCTCATCGGCAACCCGAAGGTCATGAAGATCGCGGCCCAGCGCGGCCTGACGCACCCCCTGCTGATGAAGTTCACCCTGAAGATGCTGGCCAACCTCACCGACCCCACGGGCGGCGACGCGATGGACCGCATCATCAACGGGCTGAGCAAGGTGGCGCCGAAGGCGTGAGCGTGGGTGCGATCAGCCGCTGAGCGCGGCTGTCTTGGCGGCCCGGCGGGCGAACACCTCGTCACGCCGGTCCGTCACCTGCCGCAGCGCCTCCTTGCGGTCCCGCTTGGAGAGGCGGTCCAGGTACACCTGACCGTTGACGTGGTCGGTCTCGTGGGCGAGGCAGCGCGCGAAGTACCCCGTGCCCTCGATCACCAGCGCGTTGCCGTCCTTGTCGAGCCCGCGCACCACGGCCCGGTCCGGACGCGGTACGTCCATCACGGCGCCCGGTACCGACAGGCAGCCCTCGCCCTCGTCGATCAGTCGGCGCCCGGCCGGGGTGAGCGGGTCGAGGACCGGATTGACGATGTGTCCGACATGCCGGACGCCGTCGTCGTCGGGGCAGTCGTACACGAACAGGCGCAGATCGACGCCCACTTGGTTGGCCGCGAGGCCGGCTCCCTCGGCGACGTACATGGTGAGGAACATGTCGTCGATGAGCGCGGCGAGGTCGGGCCCGAACTCGGTGACGTCCCGGCTCGGCCGGTGCAGGACCTCTTCGCCTACCTCGGTGACGCGTCGCACGGACCCGCGCCGGGCCTCGGGTGCGGGCCGGGGATAGGAGTCGACGGGGCTGCCCTGGACGAAGACACGTGGCATGGCTCGCTCTTCTCATGTTTGGCGTCCGGCCGTCTGGTTAGCCGAACTTGAGAACCTTGAGAAGAGAGCCTTTCAGGAGAGCCGCGAACTCCGGTAGTGGGAACGCCCCGTGGGTCCGGGGGTGGCGGAGGGTACACCGAGGGGACCGCTGCCCCCGAGCGGCAGCGGCCCCATGCTCACGGCGTCGTGCGCGGGTTCAGAGCACCCGCACCGCGCCGGTCGGCATGTCGTACGACAGCGGCCTCTCCACGATGCCGGTGGAGGGGTTCTGCGCGCCGACGAACATGCCGTCGCCCACGTACACGGCCACGTGGTAGGCACTGCCCGCGCTGCCCCAGTACAGGATGTCGCCGGCCTGAAGGTTGCTCAGGGACACCTGAGTACCCGCGGTCGACTGGTCCTGGGAGACACGCGGCAGGCTGATGCCGACCTGCTTGAAGGCGGCTCCGACGAGTCCGGAGCAGTCGTAGGCGCTGGGGCCGGTGGCGCCCAGGACGTAGGACTTGCCGATCTGCGCCTTCACGAAGGCCACGATGGTCGCGGCCGAACCGGTCGCCGTCGACGAGCTGGTGCTCGTGGAGGCGCTCGTGGTCGCCGTAGAGGCCAGGGTGGTCCTCTGCGAGCTGCGTGAGGCTGCCTGCGCCGCAGCGTCCTTGCGAGCGGCCTCCTGGGCCTTCTTCTTGGCCTCCGCCTTCTTCTTGGCGACCGCGAGGTCCGCCTTGGCCTGCTTCGCGGCGTTTGCGGCTGCCGTGTCGCGCTCGGCCTGCAGCTGGTAGTTCGCCGCGGCCTGCTGCGTGGCCTCGGCGGACTGGGCGACCTGCGTGGACAGATCGGCCGTCAGGGTGGGTAGTTGCAGGGTCTGCGTCGTCTCGGCAGCGTTGGCCGAGGCTGCACCAGCCGCCGCCATGCTGAGAACGCCACCGGCAACTCCGGCACGCACGGCGATGTTCGTCGTCGCGCTGCGGCGGGGTTTCCGATGGCTGCGTATGTGAGCGGTGTGGGACATGAGACCAACCGGTATCAGGGGCTCCTCCATACCTTCAAGAAACGTGTGCTGCGCCACAATTGTTCAACGGGTGCCATCAACCCCGGGTGTGTCGTTCCTTATTGACGCCGTAACGGACATTGCGGACCTGGGCGATCAGGCCCGTGATCACGGTCTTTCGTCGGTACGCCCGAATTGCCCGTCACCTACCACCTGTTGGGACAGGTGGCCAAGCCCCGTTCTCATGCGCCTCTCATGAGTGTGGCGGAGGTCACGGAACGGTTACCGGAATGCGTGCGTCCTGCGTGGGTACCGCGAGCGGGTGACTTCGTGAACGTGTGCACGCGTCCACACCGTGCCGCGCGCCTCCCTCTGATGTGTGAACGGGCTTCCACTATCAAGCCGCCACGTCCAACTCCAATTTGCATGCAAGGGAAGCCTCTTGATATTGAGATGCCGCCCTCGGCCTGCGATGACGAGCGGAAATGTCACCTCTCGTGATCAGTCGGACGCTTCGCGTGCGAAGATCACCGCTCGCCCGACTTGATGATCCACCGTCAGGTGGTGGAGATCACAAAGCTTGTGTAATACCCCGTGTCGCAGATCACAGAGCGCCGGGCATAAGATGCGAGGCAGTTGGGCTTGTGACCTGCTTCACATGTTCTCGATCTTCGTTGGACGAACGGGGGTTGGGCGGCGCGTGAGCCGGACACGGACCCGATGCCATCGCCAGCAGTCAGTGCCGACTGAGAGGAGCGAGGAGCGGTGAACGCGTATGCGCCCATCCTCGTACTGGGAGCCCTCGGGGCAGGCTTTGCGATCTTCTCCGTGGTCATGGCCACGCTGATCGGTCCGAAGCGGTACAACCGGGCCAAGCTCGAAGCGTACGAGTGCGGCATCGAGCCGACCCCCACGCCGGCCGGCGGCGGGCGCTTCCCCATCAAGTACTACCTGACGGCGATGCTCTTCATCGTCTTCGACATCGAGATCGTCTTCCTCTACCCCTGGGCCGTCACCTTCGACGCCCTGGGTGTTTTCGGGCTCGTGGAGATGCTGCTCTTCGTGCTCACCGTCTTCGTCGCGTACGCGTACGTATGGCGGCGCGGCGGCCTGGAATGGGACTGAGGGGCCTTTAACTCATGGGACTCGAAGAAAAGCTGCCGAGCGGTTTCCTGCTGACCACCGTCGAGCAGGCCGCGGGCTGGGTGCGCAAGGCGTCCGTCTTCCCGGCCACGTTCGGACTCGCCTGCTGCGCCATCGAGATGATGACGACCGGCGCCGGACGCTACGACCTGGCGCGCTTCGGCATGGAGGTCTTCCGCGGATCTCCCCGCCAGGCGGACCTGATGATCGTCGCGGGCCGGGTCAGCCAGAAGATGGCGCCGGTGCTGCGGCAGGTCTATGACCAGATGCCGAACCCCAAGTGGGTCATCTCCATGGGCGTTTGCGCGTCGTCGGGCGGCATGTTCAACAACTACGCGATCGTGCAGGGCGTCGACCACATCGTCCCGGTCGACATCTACCTCCCGGGCTGCCCGCCACGGCCCGAGATGCTGATGGACGCGATCCTCAAGCTCCACCACAAGATCCAGACCTCCAAGCTCGGTGTGAACGCCGAGGAGGCTGCCCGTGAGGCGGAGGAAGCGGCGCTCAAGGCACTGCCCACCATCGAGATGAAGGGCCTGCTGCGGTGAGTGACGCGAACGGCACCAACGGAGCCGACCCGGAGCAGGACCCGGGTGACTCCAACCTCCCCGGCCAGCGCGGCGAGGGCGAGGAGATCCGCGTCCAGCGCGGCATGTTCGGCGCCAACAACGGCGGCGACACCTCCGGTTACGGCGGCCTGGTCCGCTCGGTCCGCCTGCCGGGCGAGACGAGCCGGCCCTACGGCGGCTGGTTCGACGAGGTCGCCGACGAGCTGGAGGGCGCCCTGGAGGAACAGGGCCTGCTGCCCGGCAACGCGATCGAGAAGACGATCGTCGACCGCGGTGAACTCACCTTCCACATCGAACGCGAGCATCTGGTCCGCGTCGCCCAGACCCTGCGCGACGACCCGGCCCTGCGCTTCGAACTCTGCACCGGCGTCAGCGCGGTCCACTACCTGCACGACAAGGGCCGCGAGCTGCACGCCGTCTACCACCTGCGCTCGATCACCCACAACCGGCTGATCCGCCTCGAAGTCAGCGCCCCGGACAGCGATCCGCACATCCCGTCCCTGGTCCCGGTCTATCCGACCAACGACTGGCACGAGCGCGAGACCTACGACTTCTTCGGCATCGTCTTCGACGGTCACCCGGCGCTGACGCGGATCATGATGCCGGACGACTGGCCGGGCCACCCGCAGCGCAAGGACTACCCCCTCGGCGGCATCGCCGTCGAGTACAAGGGCGCCCAGATCCCGGCTCCGGACCAGCGGAGGTCGTACTCGTGAGCACGCAGTCAGCATCCGCCCGGGAGACCACCGAGGGCACCGTATATACGGTCACCGGTGGCGACTGGGACGAGGTGGTCCAGTCCGCGGCCAAGGCCGACGACGAGCGCATCGTCGTCAACATGGGGCCCCAGCACCCCTCCACGCACGGTGTGCTCCGTCTGATCCTGGAGATCGACGGCGAGACGGTCACCGAGGCCCGCTGCGGCATCGGCTACCTCCACACCGGTATCGAGAAGAACCTCGAATACCGCACGTGGACGCAGGGCACCACGTTCGTGACGCGCATGGACTACCTGACGTCCTTCTTCAACGAGACCGCCTACTGTCTCGCCGTCGAGAAGCTCCTCGGCGTCGAGGACCAGATCACCGAGCGGGCGAAGATCATCCGGGTGCTCCTGATGGAGCTGAACCGGTTGTCCTCCCACCTGGTGTGCATCGCCACCGGCGGCATGGAACTCGGCGCCACCACGATCATGATCTACGGATTCCGCGATCGTGAAATGATTCTCGACATCTACGAGCTCATCACGGGCCTGCGGATGAACCACGCGTACATCCGCCCCGGCGGACTCGCCCAGGACCTGCCGCCCGGCGCGGTGGACCACATCCGCGAGTTCGTGAAGAAGATGAAGAAGAACCTCCCCGAGTACGACAAGCTCGCCACCGGGAACCCCATCTTCAAGGCCCGTATGCAGGACGTCGGTTACCTCGACCTGGCCGGCTGCATGGCGCTCGGCGCCACCGGGCCGATCCTGCGCTCCACCGGCCTCCCGCACGACCTGCGCAAGGCGCAGCCGTACTGCGACTACGAGACGTACGACTTCGACATCCCGACCGCCGACACCTGTGACTCCTACGGCCGCTTCCTCATCCGCCTGGAGGAGATGCGCCAGTCGCTGAGGATCGTCGAGCAGTGCCTGGACCGGCTGCAGCCCGGCCCGGTCATGGTCGCCGACAAGAAGATCGCCTGGCCCGCCCAACTCGCGCTCGGGCCGGACGGGTTGGGCAACTCGCTCGACCACATCAAGCAGATCATGGGCACCTCCATGGAGGCCCTGATCCACCACTTCAAGCTGGTGACCGAAGGCTTCCGCGTGCCGCCGGGACAGGCGTACGCGGCGGTCGAGTCGCCCAAGGGCGAACTCGGGGTGCACGCCGTGTCCGACGGAGGCACCCGCCCCTACCGGGTCCACTTCAGGGACCCGTCCTTCACCAACCTTCAGGCCATGGCGGCGATGTGCGAGGGCGGCCAGGTCGCCGACGTCATCGTCGCCGTCGCGTCCATCGACCCCGTGATGGGAGGCGTCGACCGGTGACCACCAGTTCTTCGGAGCAGGGCGTCAGTCTGGGCATGCCCCAACTGCCCGCGCCCGCCTACCCGGACGACGTCCGGGCCCGACTGGAGGCCGACGGGCGGGAGATCATCGCCCGCTACCCGGACTCCCGCTCGGCCCTCCTGCCGTTGCTGCACCTCGTGCAGGCGGAGGAGGGGCATGTCACGCGCACCGGGCAGCAGTTCTGCGCGACCCTGCTGGACCTGACGACGGCCGAGGTCGCCGCGGTGGCGACCTTCTACTCCATGTACCGGCGCCGGCCGAGCGGTGACTACCAGGTCGGGGTCTGCACCAACACCCTGTGCGCGGTGATGGGCGGCGACGCGATCTTCGAGTCCCTCCAGGAGCACCTGGGCGTCGGCAACGGTGAGACCACCGACGACGGCAAGGTCACCCTGGAGCACATCGAGTGCAACGCGGCCTGCGACTTCGCGCCGGTGGTGATGGTCAACTGGGAGTTCTTCGACAACCAGACCCCGGCCAGTGCCCGGCGCCTCGTCGACGACCTGCGCACGGGGGCTCCGGTGGAGCCCACGCGCGGGGCGCCGATGTGCACCTTCAAGGAGACCGCGCGGATCCTCGCCGGCTTCCCCGACGAGCGGCCCGGGGCCGTCGAGGCGAGCGGCGGTGCGGGACCCGCGTCGCTGGTGGGCCTCCGCCTGGCCAGGGGAGAGACCGCACCCGCGCGCGTGGTCCATCCGCGGGGCTCCTCAGCGCCGCAGGACCAGTCGCCGACGACCGAGCACCTCAGTTCGCACGATGCGCCGCAGGACACGTCGGCCTCGGATCCCGCCCACCCGGCGGGGCCTGTCGCCGAGGAGGGGGAGTGATGACCTTGGCACCCGAACTGAAAGACCACAGCCCCGAGAAGCTGCTCGCACCCGTGCTGTCGGCCTTCTGGGACGAGGACGAGTCCTGGACTCTGGACACGTACCGGAGGCACGAGGGATACGAGGGGCTTCGCAAGGCGCTCGCCATGTCTCCGGACGACCTCATCGCGTATGTGAAGGACTCCGGTCTGCGCGGTCGTGGTGGCGCCGGCTTCCCCACCGGAATGAAATGGCAATTCATTCCCCAAGGGGATGGAAAACCACACTATCTAGTTGTCAACGCCGACGAGTCGGAGCCCGGGACCTGTAAGGACATCCCGCTCCTGTTCGCCAACCCGCATAGCCTCGTCGAGGGCATTGTCATCGCGTGTTATGCCATCAGGTCGTCGCATGCCTTCATTTATCTGCGTGGTGAAGTCGTCCCCGTATTGCGGCGGTTGCACGAGGCCGTACGCGAGGCGTACGACGCGGGCTACCTCGGCGAGAACATCCTGGGCAGCGGGCTCGACCTCCAGCTCACCGTGCACGCGGGTGCGGGCGCGTACATCTGCGGTGAGGAGACCGCACTGCTCGACTCGCTCGAAGGTCGCCGTGGTCAACCGCGGCTCCGCCCCCCTTTCCCCGCCGTCGCGGGCCTCTATGCGTGCCCGACTGTGGTGAATAACGTCGAGTCGATCGCGTCAGTTCCCGCCATTCTGCAAAAAGGCAAGGAATGGTTCAGGTCGATGGGAAGCGAGAAGTCTCCGGGCTTCACGCTCTACTCGCTCAGCGGCCATGTCACCAGTCCCGGTCAGTACGAGGCGCCGCTCGGCATCACACTTCGCCAACTGCTCGACATGAGCGGCGGGATCCGGGCCGGGCATCGCCTCAAGTTCTGGACGCCTGGCGGGTCTTCCACGCCGATGTTCACCGACGAGCACCTCGACGTCCCTCTTGATTACGAAGGAGTGGGTGCCGCGGGTTCCATGCTCGGCACCAAGGCTCTGCAATGTTTCGACGAGACGACCTGCGTCGTGCGTGCCGTCACCCGCTGGACCGAGTTCTACGCCCACGAGTCCTGCGGCAAGTGCACACCGTGCCGTGAAGGGACGTACTGGCTCGTGCAGTTGCTGCGCGACATCGAGGCCGGCAAGGGCGCCATGTCCGACCTCGACAAGCTGAACGACATCGCCGACAACATCAACGGCAAGTCCTTCTGCGCCCTCGGCGACGGCGCCGCCTCGCCGATCTTCTCCTCGCTCAAGTACTTCCGCGAGGAGTACGAGCAGCACATCACGGGCCGGGGCTGCCCCTTCGACCCGGCCAAGTCCACGGCCTGGGCCGACCGCACGGAGGTGAACGCATGACGGTGACCACGAACGCCCCCTCAGGAGGGGGCGAAGCGGCGGTCCCGCCCGAGGATCTCGTCTTGCTGACGATCGACGGCGCCGAGATCAGCGTGCCCAAGGGCACTCTGGTCATCCGCGCCGCCGAGCAACTCGGCATCGAGATCCCCAGGTTCTGCGACCATCCCCTCCTCGACCCGGTCGGCGCCTGCCGCCAGTGCATCGTCGAGGTCGAGGGCCAGCGCAAACCGATGGCGTCCTGCACGATCACGTGCACGGACGGCATGGTCGTCAAGACCCAGCTCACCTCGCCCGTCGCGGAGAAGTCCCAGCACGGTGTGATGGAGCTGCTCCTCATCAACCACCCGCTGGACTGCCCGGTCTGCGACAAGGGCGGCGAGTGCCCCCTGCAGAACCAGGCGATGTCCCACGGCAACGCCGAATCCCGCTTCGAGGGCAGGAAGCGGACCTACGAGAAGCCCGTCCCGATCTCCACCCAGGTGCTGCTGGACCGCGAGCGGTGCGTGCTGTGCGCCCGCTGCACCCGGTTCTCCAACCAGATCGCGGGCGACCCGATGATCGAGCTCCTGGAGCGCGGCTCGCTCCAGCAGGTCGGCACCGGTGAGGGAGACCCCTTCGAGTCGTACTTCTCCGGGAACACCATCCAGATCTGCCCGGTGGGCGCGCTCACCTCGGCGGCGTACCGATTCCGCTCCCGCCCCTTCGACCTGGTCTCCACACCCTCCGTGTGCGAGCACTGCTCCGCGGGCTGCGCGACCCGCACCGACCACCGGCGCGGCAAGGTCATGCGGCGGCTGGCCGCCGTGGACCCCGAGGTCAACGAGGAGTGGATCTGCGACAAGGGGCGCTTCGGCTTCCGGTACGCGCAGCAGCGCGACCGGCTGCAGACGCCCCTGGTGCGCAACGCGGACGGCGTCCTGGAGCCCGCGTCCTGGCCGGAGGCCCTGGAGGCCGCCGCCCAGGGACTGTCGGCCGCGCGGGGCCGCACCGGTGTCCTGACCGGCGGCCGGCTCACCATCGAGGACGCCTACGCGTACAGCAAGTTCGCGCGCGTGGCGCTCGACACGAACGACATCGACTTCCGCGCGCGCGTGCACAGCAGCGAGGAGGCCGACTTCCTGGCCGCCCGGGTCGCCGGCCGCGGCCGGGACCTCGACGGCAACGGCGTCACGTACACCTCCCTGGAGAAGGCGCCCGCCGTCCTGCTGGTCGGGTTCGAGTCCGAGGAGGAGGCGCCCGGCGTCTTCCTGCGGCTGCGCAAGGCCTCGCGCACGCACGGGCAGCGGGTGTTCTCGCTCGCCACCCATGCCACGCGCGGACTGGACAAGGCGGGCGGCATCCTGCTGCCGGCCGCTCCCGGCACCGAGACCGAGTGGCTGGACGCGCTCGCCAGCGGGTTCGGTCTGGAGGACGACGGCGCCCGCGCCTCCGAGGCGCTGCGCACCGAGGGCGCCGTGATCGTCGTCGGCGAGCGGCTGGCCGCCGTCGCCGGTGGTCTCACCGCCGCCGTACGGGCCGCGTTCGCGACCGGTGCCCGGCTGGTGTGGATTCCGCGCCGGGCCGGGGAACGCGGGGCGATCGAGGCGGGCGCGCTGCCGTCGCTGCTGCCGGGCGGACGTCCGGCCACCGACCCACGCGCGCGTGACGAGGTCGCCGTCGCCTGGGGCGTCGCCGAACTCCCGCACCGCTACGGCCGCGACGCCGGCCAGATCGTGGAGGCCGCCGCCGGTGGTGAACTCCGGGCGCTGCTCGTCGCCGGTGTGGAGCCGGGCGACCTGTCCGACCCGGCACGCGCGCGTGCGGCACTGCACGAAGTCGGCTTCCTGGTGTCGCTCGAACTGCGGCCCAGCGAGGTCACCGAACACGCGGACGTGGTTCTCCCGGTCGCGGCGGTCGCCGAGAAGGCGGGCGCCTTCCTCAACTGGGAGGGCCGGGTCCGCTTCTTCGACGCCGCGCTCAAGCCCGACCAGATGACCCGCACCCTCGCTCCCACGGACGCGCGCGTGCTGCACATGCTGGCCGATGCCATGGACGTACACCTGGGTCTGCCCGATCTGCGCACCACGCGCGCGGAGTTGGACCGGCTCGGGCCCTGGGACGGGCCGCGGGCCAGCGATCCGCTGGAGACCGCGGGCGTGCTGCCCCGGCCGGCCGCCGGGGAGGCGGTGCTCGCCGGGCACCGGCTGCTGCTCGACCAGGGCGCGCTCCAGGAGGGCGACGAAGCACTCGCCGGCACCCGGCACGCCGCCCACGCGCGCGTGTCGGCCGCCACGGCCGCCGAGGCGGGCGTCAAGGACGGCGACGCGCTCGCCGTGACCGGCGGCTCCGGAACGGTCGAACTCCCGCTGCGGATCACGGAGATGCCCGACCGGGTGGTCTGGCTCCCGCTGAACTCCATCGGCGGGGGAGTCGCCTCCGACACCGGGGCGCTGCCCGGCGCACTCGTCCGCATCGGCCCGGCCACGCTCGCGGGCGAGGCCCCCAAGGAGGTGGAGGCATGAGCCCGTACCCGTACCTCGCTGCCGAAGACCTCTCGATGTTCGGCCGCGACCCGTGGTGGCTGGTCGTCGTCAAAGCGGTGTTCTGCTTCGCGTTCCTGATGATCACCGTGCTGTTCTCGATCGTCTGGGAGCGCAAGGTCGTCGCCTGGATGCAGCTGCGCATCGGCCCCAACCGGCACGGCCCCTGGGGCATGCTCCAGTCGCTCGCCGACGGCGTGAAGCTGATGCTCAAGGAAGACCTGATCGTCAAGCGCGCGGACAAGGTGATCTACGTCCTCGCGCCGATCATCGCGGCCATCCCGGCCTTCATGGCGATCGCGGTGATCCCCTTCGGGCCCGCCGACAACGAGGTCTCGATCTTCGGCCATCGCACCACGATGCAGCTCACCGACCTGCCGATCGCGATGCTCTACATCCTCGCGGTCGCCTCGGTCGGCATCTACGGCATCGTCCTCGCCGGCTGGAGCTCCGGCTCCACCTACCCGCTGCTCGGCGGCCTGCGCTCCTGCGCCCAGATGATCTCCTACGAGATCGCGATGGGCGCGGCGTTCGCCTCGGTGTTCCTCTACTCCGGGTCGATGTCGACCTCGACGATCGTTGAACAACAGCACGACCGCTGGTACATCATCCTGCTGCCGGTCTCCTTCATCATCTACATCATCACGATGGTCGGCGAGACCAACCGCGCCCCCTTCGACATGCCGGAGTCCGAGGGCGACCTGGTCGGCGGTTTCAACACCGAGTACTCGTCCATCAAGTTCGCGCTCTTCATGCTCGCCGAGTACGTGAACATGGTGACGGTCTCCGCGGTGTCGACCACGCTCTTCCTGGGCGGCTGGCGGGCCCCGTGGCCGATCAGCTCCTTCTGGGAGGGCGCGAACCACGGCTGGTGGCCGATGCTCTGGTTCGTTATCAAGGTCCAGCTGCTGCTGTTCTTCTTCATCTGGCTCCGCGGGACGCTCCCGCGCGTGCGCTACGACCAGTTGATGAAGCTCGGCTGGAAGGTCCTCATCCCGGTCTCCGTGGTCTGGCTGATGCTCGTCGCGACCGTACGGACCCTGAAGAACGAGAACTACGACTTCGCCGACATCGCCCTCTACATCGGCGGCGGTGTGCTCGTCCTGCTGTTGCTGTCCTTCATCGCGGACATGTTCCGCCAGAAGGCCAGGGACGACGCGCAACTGGCCGAGGAACCCGCCGGGTTCGACGCGATGGCGGGCGGATTCCCCGTACCGCCGCTGCCGGGACAGGAGTTGCCACCGGTGCCTCGGCGCCCCTCGCGACGCGAGCGGGAGCTGATTGTCAGTGGTGGCTCGGATACTGGCAGTGACGGATCTCTGGATGGAAAGGAGGCGTCCGATGGCTGAGGAGCCCAAGGAGACCAAACCCGGTTTCCAGAACCCCGTGGCCGGCTTCGGCGTGACCTTCAAGGCCATGTTCAAGAAGCGGCTGACCGAGCAGTACCCGGAGCAGGAGAAGACCACAGCCCCCCGGTTCCACGGACGGCACCAGCTCAACCGCCATCCGGACGGCCTGGAGAAGTGCGTCGGCTGCGAGCTGTGCGCCTGGGCCTGCCCCGCCGACGCCATCTATGTGGAGGGCGCCGACAACACCGACGAGGAGCGCTACTCGCCGGGCGAGCGGTACGGCCGCGTCTACCAGATCAACTACGCCCGCTGCATCCTGTGCGGCCTGTGCATCGAGGCGTGCCCCACGCGCGCGTTGACGATGACCAACGAGTTCGAGCTGGCCGACACCAGCCGCGCGAACCTCATCTACACCAAGGAACAGCTGCTGGCCGGCCTCGACGACACCATGGTCGACAGCCCGCACGCCATCTACCCGGGGATGGACGAACAGGACTACTACCGGGGCCTGGTGACGGAGGCCGCACCCGGCACGGTGCCTCAAGTCGCCGTCTCCAAGGGCGAGAAGCCCGAAGAAGAGGGGGTGGAGGCATGAGCGCGCAGTTCGCCGCCGCCTACTCCACCTCCACCGGCGAGGCCTTCCAGTTCTGGGTCCTCGGCACGGTCGCGGTGATCGGCGCCCTGTCCACCGTCCTCATGAGGAGGGCGGTGCACAGCGCGCTCTCGCTCGCCGGGACCATGATCATCCTGGCGGTGTTCTACCTCGCCAACGGCGCCTACTTCCTGGGCATCGTGCAGATCGTCGTCTACACGGGCGCGATCATGATGCTGTTCCTCTTCGTGGTGATGCTGGTCGGCGTCACGGCCGCGGACTCCCTGACGGAGACCATCAAGGGCCAGCGCTGGCTGGCCCTTCTCTGTGGGCTCGGCTTCGGCATCCTGCTCTTCGCGGGCATCGGCAACGCCTCGCTCACGCAGTTCGACGGCCTGAGCACGGCCAACGCGAACGGCAACGTGGAGGGCCTGGCCGCCCTCATCTTCACGAAGTACGTGTTCGCCTTCGAGATCACCGGCGCCCTGCTGATCACGGCCGCCGTCGGCGCCATGGTGCTCACGCACCGCGAGCGCACCGAGCGGCCCAAGACCCAGCGCGAGCTGTCCGAGCAACGCGTCCGCGAGGGCAAGCACCTCCCGCCGCTGCCCGCCCCCGGCGTCTACGCCCGGCACAACGCGGTGGACGTCCAGGGCCTGCTGCCCGACGGCACCCCGTCCGAGCTCACGGTCAGCAAGACGCTCCGTGACCGCGGCCAGATCCGCGATGTGTCCAGCGAGGCGCTGGGCGACCTGCGGGCCCTGGAGCAGCGATCCGAGGAGCGCCTGGAGCGCACCGAGATCGCACCGGCGAACCTCAAGCGGACCGAGGAGGCGTCGAAGTGAACCCCGTCAACTACCTCTATCTCTCCGCCCTGTTGTTCACGATCGGCGCCACCGGCGTGCTGATCAGACGGAACGCGATCGTCGTGTTCATGTGCATCGAGCTGATGCTCAACGCCTGCAACCTCGCGTTCGTCACCTTCTCCCGGATGCACGGCAACCTCGACGGTCAGGTCATCGCCTTCTTCACGATGGTCGTCGCCGCCGCGGAGGTCGTGGTCGGGCTCGCGATCATCGTGTCGCTGTTCCGTTCCCGCCACTCGGCCTCGGTCGACGACGCCAGCCTGATGAAGCTCTGAGGGGTCGCTGAATCGTGGAGAACCTGATTGCGCTGCTGGTAGCGGCGCCTCTGCTCGGAGCGGTCGTCCTGCTGTGCGGCGGCCGGCGGCTCGATGCCGTCGGCCACTGGATCGGCACGATCCTGTCGTCCGCCTCCTTCGTGATCGGTGTCGTCCTCTTCACCGACCTGCTGGGGAAGAACGCCGAGCACCGGACGCTCATGCAGCACCTGTGGACCTGGGTCCCCGTCGAGGGCTTCCAGGCGGACGTCACCTTCCGCCTCGACCAGCTGTCGATGACCTTCGTCCTGCTGATCACCGGTGTCGGCTCGCTCATCCACCTGTACTCGGTCGGGTACATGGAGCACGACGAGCGCCGGCGCCGCTTCTTCGGCTATCTGAACCTATTCCTCGCGGCGATGCTGATCCTCGTCCTCGCCGACAACTACCTGCTCCTGTATGTCGGTTGGGAAGGCGTCGGTCTCGCCTCCTACCTGCTGATCGGCTTCTGGCAGCACAAGCCCAGCGCGGCCACCGCCGCCAAGAAGGCCTTCCTGGTCAACCGGGTCGGCGACATGGGCCTGTCGATCGCCATCATGCTGATGTTCACGACGTTCGGGACCTTTGCCTTCGGCCCGGTCCTCAGCCACGTCGGTGACGCCTCCGAGGGCAAGCTCACGGGCATCGCCCTGATGCTGCTGCTCGCCGCCTGCGGCAAGTCCGCCCAGGTGCCGCTGCAGTCCTGGCTCGGCGACGCGATGGAGGGCCCGACCCCGGTCTCGGCCCTCATCCACGCGGCGACCATGGTGACCGCGGGCGTGTACCTGATCGTCCGCTCCGGAGCGATCTTCAACGCCGCCCCCGACGCACAGTTGGTGGTCACCGTCGTCGGTGCCGTCACGCTCCTGTTCGGTGCGATCGTCGGTTGCGCGAAGGACGACATCAAGAAGGCCCTCGCCGGCTCGACCATGTCGCAGATCGGCTACATGGTCCTCGCCGCGGGCCTCGGCCCCATCGGCTACGTCTTCGCGATCATGCACCTGGTGACGCACGGCTTCTTCAAGGCCGGGCTGTTCCTCGGCGCCGGTTCGGTCATGCACGGCATGAACGACGAGGTCGACATGAGGAAGTACGGCGGCCTCAGGAAGTACATGCCGGTCACCTTCATCACCTTCGGCCTCGGCTACCTCGCCATCATCGGTTTCCCGGGCCTGTCCGGCTTCTTCTCCAAGGACAAGATCATCGAGGCGGCCTTCGCGAAGGGCGGCACCGAGGGCTGGATCCTCGGCGGCGCGGCCCTGCTGGGCGCGGCCATCACGGCGTTCTACATGACGCGCGTGATGCTGATGACGTTCTTCGGCGAGAAGCGCTGGCAGCCCGACGAGAACGGCAACGAGCCGCACCCGCACGAGTCCCCGAAGACGATGACGATCCCGATGATCGTGCTGGCCTTCGGATCGGTCTTCGCCGGCGGCATCTTCGGCATCGGTGACCGCTTCCTGCACTGGCTGGAGCCCATCACCGGCCACGAGGAGGGCAACTCCCCGGTGAGCGCCCTGACGGTCACCCTGGCCACCATGGTGGTCCTGGTCATCGGCGTCGGGATCGCCTGGGCGCAGTACGGGCGCAAGCCGGTTCCGGCCGTCGCCCCGCGCGGCTCACTGCTCACCCGGGCCGCCCGCCGCGACCTCCTCCAGGACGACTTCAACCACGTCGTCCTGGTGCGCGGCGGCGAGCACCTCACCCGCTCCCTGGTCTACGTCGACCACACCCTGGTCGACGGCGTCGTCAACGGCACGGCGGCCTCCATGGGCGGCCTCTCCGGAAGGCTGCGCAAGCTGCAGAACGGCTACGCGCGGTCGTACGCGGTCTCGATGTTCGGCGGTGCGGCCATCCTCGTCGCCGCGACCCTGCTGATGAGGGCGGTCTGATACCGATGTCCTTTCCCCTCCTGACAGCGACGGCGGTGCTCCCGGCCCTCGGGGCGGTGGCCACGGCCGCCGTCCCGGCCGCCCGGCGCACCGCCGCGAAATGGCTGGCGCTGCTCGTCTCGCTGGCGACGCTCGCGCTGGGCATCGTCATCCTGGTGCGCTTCGACCCGGGCGGCGACCGCTACCAACTCACCGAGTCCCACGCCTGGATCGCCGACTTCGGGGTCCGCTACGAGCTGGGTGTGGACGGCATCGCGGTCGCGCTCATCGCGCTCACCGCCCTGCTGATCCCGTTCGTGATCCTGGCCGGCTGGCACGACGCCGACCCCCTGGAGACCGGCAACAAGCGCTGGCGGCCCACCCAGGGCTTCTTCGCCCTCATCCTTGCGGTGGAGGCGATGGTGATCATCTCCTTCGAGGCCACCGACGTCTTCCTCTTCTACATCTTCTTCGAAGCCATGCTGATCCCGATGTACTTCCTCATCGGTGGCTTCGGGGACAGCGCCCACGAGCACGGCGACGAGGCGGCGGCCACCCAACGGTCGTACGCGGCCGTCAAGTTCCTGCTCTACAACCTGGTCGGCGGGCTCATCATGCTGGCGGCCGTGATCGGCCTCTACGTAGTCGCCGGGAACTTCTCGCTCGCGGAGATCGCGCAGGCGCGGGCCAACGGCACGCTGCACATGGCGACCAACACCGAACGCTGGCTGTTCCTGGGCTTCTTCTTCGCCTTCGCGGTGAAGGCGCCCCTGTGGCCGCTGCACACCTGGCTGCCCAACGCGATGGGCGAGGCCACCGCGCCGGTCGCCGTACTGATCACGGCAGTTGTCGACAAGGTCGGCACCTTCGCGATGCTCCGCTTCTGCCTCCAGCTGTTCCCGAACGCCAGCAAGTGGGCGACGCCCGTCATCCTCGTCCTCGCCGTGATCAGCATCATCTACGGCGCGCTGCTCGCGGTCGGACAGCGGGACATCAAACGGCTGGTGGCGTACGCGTCGATCTCGCACTTCGGGTTCATCGTGCTGGGCATCTTCGCGATGACCAGCCAGGGCCAGTCCGGCGCGACGCTCTACATGGTCAACCACGGCATTTCCACGGCCGCGTTGATGCTCGTCGCCGGATTCCTGATCTCGCGGCGCGGCTCGCGTCTGATCGCCGACTACGGAGGGGTGCAGAAAGTCGCCCCGGTGCTCGCGGGCACCTTCCTGATCGGCGGTCTGGCCACGCTGTCGCTGCCGGGACTCGCGCCCTTCGTGAGCGAGTTCCTGGTCCTGGTCGGCACGTTCTCGCGCTACCCGGCGATCGGGATCATCGCGACCTTCGGCATCGTCCTCGCCGCGCTGTACACCCTGGTCCTCTACCAAAGGACGATGACCGGCCCGGTGAAGCCCGAGGTCGCCTCGATGCCGGACCTGCGCCCGCGTGAACTCCTGGTCGTCGCCCCGCTGATCGTGCTGTTGATCTTCCTGGGCGTCTACCCGAAGCCCGTCACGGACATCGTGAACCCGTCGGTCAAGCAGACCTTGTCCGACGTGCACAAGAAGGATCCCAAGCCCTCGGTGGAGGCGGCCAAGTGAGCGCAACAGCCGTCCACAGCCTGTGGACAACGGCGGCAACCGCGGCCGACCCGATCTCCAAGATCGACGCGCCGAAGATCGAGTACGGGCAATTGTCGCCCACCTTGATCATCCTCGGCGCGGCCCTCATCGGGGTGCTGGTCGAGGCGTTCGTCCCGCGCAAGTCCCGTTACTACGCCCAGGTGTTCGTGTCCGCCGTAGCGCTCTGCGCCGCTTTCGCGGCGGTCGTGGCGCTCGCGGCGGACGGGTACGGCACCACCAAGGCGCACATCGCGGCGATGGGCGCGATCGCGGTCGACGGACCGGCCCTGTTCCTGCAGGGCGTGATCCTGCTGTCCGGACTGGTCGGCCTCTTCACCTTCGCGGAACGCCGACTCGACCCCGAGGCGCACGGCAACCGGGTCGACTCGTTCGCCGCACAGGGCGCGTCCGTGCCCGGCAGCGACAGCGAGAAGGCGGCGATCAAGGCCGGGTTCACCACCACGGAGGTGTTCCCGCTCCTGCTCTTCGCGGTCGCCGGAATGCTCGTCTTCCCGTCCGCCAACGACCTGTTGACCCTGTTCGTCGCCCTGGAAGTCTTCTCGCTGCCGCTCTACCTCCTCTGCGCCCTGGCCCGCCGCAAGCGGCTCCTGTCGCAGGAGGCCGCGGTCAAGTACTTCCTCCTCGGCGCCTTCGCCTCCGCGTTCACCCTGTTCGGCATCGCGCTGCTCTACGGCTACGCGGGCTCGATGTCGTACTCCACGATCGCGCAGGTCGTCGACGGCTCCATCACCAACATCAACCCGGCCCTCGCCGACACCATGGGCAACGACGCGCTGCTGCTCATCGGCGGCGCGATGATCGTCATGGGGCTCCTCTTCAAGGTGGGCGCGGTCCCGTTCCACATGTGGACGCCCGACGTCTACCAGGGCGCACCGACCCCGGTCACCGGCTTCATGGCCGCCGCGACCAAGGTCGCCGCCTTCGGGGCGCTGCTCCGCCTGCTCTACGTCGTGCTGCCGGGCCTGCGCTGGGACTGGCGGCCCGTCATGTGGGGCGTGGCGATCATCACGATGCTGGGCGGCGCGATCGTCGCGATCACCCAGACCGACATCAAGCGGCTGCTGGCGTACTCGTCGATCGCGCACGCGGGATTCATCCTCGCGGGTGTCATCGCGACCACCCGGGACGGCGTCTCGTCCGTGCTCTTCTACCTGGGCGCCTACTCGTTCGTGACGATCGGCGCGTTCGCGGTCGTCACCCTCGTACGGGACGCCGGCGGCGAGGCGACGCACCTGTCGAAGTGGGCGGGGCTCGGGCGGAGGTCGCCGTTGGTCGCGGCCGTGTTCGCGGTGTTCCTGCTGTCCTTCGCGGGCATTCCGCTGACGGCCGGCTTCGCCGGGAAGTTCGCCGTGTTCAAGGCGGCGGCGGCCGGCGGCGCGGCCCCGCTGGTCGTGGTCGGTGTGCTCTCCTCCGCCATCGCGGCGTTCTTCTACATCCGCGTGATCGTGCTCATGTTCTTCAGCGAGCCGAGGCCCGACGGTCCCACCGTCGCGGTCCCGTCCCCGCTGACCATGGCGACGATCGGGGTGGCCGTGGCGGCCACACTCGTCCTCGGCGTGGCCCCGCAGTACTTCCTGCACCTGGCCAACCAGGCCGGGGTGTTCGTGCGCTGAGCACAGGCCGCTGAGCCCATGCGCAAGGCCCCGGTTCGCTTCGAGCGAGCCGGGGCCTTCGCGCATGCGCGGTCAGGCCGTCGGGCAGACGACCTCGGGGTTCCACGCGGCGAACAGGCCCGCCGAGTTGGGCTTGTAGAGCCAGGCGTGCAGGGTGAAGTAGCCGGGGAGCTGGTCCTTCTGGAAGGTCTGCCCGAACAGCGCCGGCGCGTTCGCCCGGCCCGTGTCCTTCACGACCCACTCCACCGCGACCAGCTTGCGTCCGTCGGCGAGGTCGGACCCGTCCGCGTACACGAGGGCCGCCGGCTTCTGCGGATCGACCGAGCCGACGTTCGCCGGGTTGACGTAGTGGTAGCCCATGCCGCCCTCGGCCGGGTCGGCGACGCAGGTGTCGGTGCGCGCGTATCCGCCGGCCGCCGCGAACCCCTCGTACCCGTACTTGGCGGTGGCCTGAGTCGTCCTGCTCAGTTGGTTCCACACGGACGGGTCGGGGTCGGGCGCGGCCTGGGCCGGGGCGGCGGTCAGCGCGAAGGCCGCGGCCGTCGCCGCCGCGAGGGTGGTCTTGACGGCGCTCCGCAGGGGCCGAGGGGACCGCGAGGACCGAGGGGACATGGTGGGGCTCCTTGGACTTTCGGGAGGCGTCCGCACGCACGGCGCGCCGTCCGTTCGGGGCGTGGCGGGCCTCCGCGGTCCCGCCCGAGCAGCATGTTCCGGCCGTATCCGTCGCGCCATGTGACGGGAGCCAATCGAATGACCACATTCGGTCACCGCCACCAGCCTGTGGATAACTCCGACGCTGTCAGCGCGGACGCCTATCGTGGACGCAGTGGTCGAGGGACGACGTACGGGGGACGAGCGATGCACGGGATGGGCGGGACGGTTGTGACGACCGAAGTACGGACGCCGGCGGCACAGGGCGAGAGCGAGGCGCTGGCCACGCTCCACCGCGTCTTCGGCTACGACAGCTTCCGCGGCGAGCAGGAAGAGGTCATCGAGCATGTGGTGGCGGGCGGCGACGCCGTCGTCCTCATGCCGACCGGCGGCGGCAAGTCGTTGTGCTACCAGATCCCGTCCCTGGTCAGACCCGGTACGGGAGTTGTCGTCTCGCCGCTGATCGCCCTGATGCAGGACCAGGTGGACGCGCTGCGGGCGCTCGGGGTGCGCGCCGGGTTCATGAACTCGACGCAGGACTTCGACGAGCGGCGCGTGGTCGAGGCGGAGTTCCTGGCGGGCGAGCTGGACCTGATCTATCTCGCGCCGGAGCGGCTGCGGCTCGACAACACGCTGGACCTGCTGTCGCGCGGCAAGATCTCGGTCTTCGCGATCGACGAGGCGCACTGTGTGTCGTCGTGGGGTCACGACTTCCGCCCGGACTATCTGTCCCTCTCGGTGCTCGGTGAGCGCTGGCCGGACGTTCCCCGGATCGCGCTCACGGCGACGGCCACGGACGCGACGCACAAGGAGATCACCCAGCGCCTGAACATGCCGACCGCCCGGCACTTCGTGGCGAGCTTCGACCGGCCCAACATCCAGTACCGGATCGTGCCGAAGGCCGACCCCAAGAAGCAGTTGCTGAGCTTCCTGCGCGAGGAGCACGCGGGCGACGCGGGCATCGTGTACTGCCTGTCGCGCAAGTCCGTGGACACGACCGCCGAGTTCCTGTCGCGCAACGGCATCGAGGCGGTGCCGTACCACGCGGGCCTGGACTCGGGCACGCGCGCGGCACACCAGTCCCGGTTCCTGCGCGAGGACGGGCTGATCGTCGTGGCGACCATCGCCTTCGGCATGGGCATCGACAAGCCGGACGTACGGTTCGTCGCCCACCTCGACCTGCCCAAGTCGGTGGAGGGGTACTACCAGGAGACGGGTCGTGCGGGGCGTGACGGATCGCCCTCCACGGCGTGGATGGCGTACGGCCTGAACGACGTCATACAACAGCGCAAGATGATCCAGTCCAGCGAGGGCGACGAGGCGTTCCGCCGCCGGGCCGCCTCCCACCTGGAGGCGATGCTCGCGCTGTGCGAGACCGCGCAATGCCGACGCGGCCAACTGCTCGCCTACTTCGGCCAGGACCCGGACGCGGCGGGCTGCGGCAACTGCGACACCTGCCTCACCCCGCCCGAGACCTGGGACGGCACGGTCGCCGCGCAGAAGGTCCTCTCGACGGTGGTGCGGCTCCAGCGGGAGCGGGGCCAGAAGTTCGGCGCCCTGCAGATCGTCGACATCCTCTTGGGGCGCCGGTCGGCCAAGGTGATCCAGTTCGACCACGACCAGCTGTCCGTGTTCGGCATCGGCCAGGACCTGGCCGAGGGCGAATGGCGGGGCGTCGTACGGCAGTTGCTGGCACAGGGGCTGCTCGCGGTCGAGGGGGAGTACGGCACGCTGGTACTCACCGAGGCGAGCGGCACGGTGCTGCGGCGCGAGCGGGAAGTGCCGCTCCGCAAGGAACCGAAGAAGCCCGCGGGCTCCTCGCGGTCCGGGTCGTCCTCCTCGGGCCGAGGCGAACGCAAGGCCAAGGCCGCGGCGGTGGAGCTGCCCGAATCGCTGCAACCCGCCTTCGAGGCCCTGCGAGCCTGGCGCGCGGAACAGGCTCGCGAGCAAGGGGTTCCGGCGTACGTCATCTTCCACGACGCCACGCTCCGGGAGATCACGACGATCTGGCCGACCTCGGTGGCGCAGCTCGGCGAGATCAGCGGCGTCGGCGAGAAGAAGCTGGCGACGTACGGGGAGGGCGTGATCGGGGTACTGGCGGGGCTGGGCGAGGCTCCGGCCGTGGCTCCCACTCCGACTCCGGCTGCGGTGGAAGCACCGGCACCAGCACCAGCACCAGCACCAGCACCGGCACCAGCGCGGGCACCGGCGCGGGCACAGGCGTCGGCACCCGCGCCAGGCCGGGCTGCGAAGGAAGTTGACCCCGGTGCGGACTACTGGCCGGAGATGGATGAGGAGCCGGAGCCCGAGGACTGGATGTAGGGGGCGGGATTGGGGTGTCGGGGCCCGGACAGGGGCGTGGGTAGTCCCCGGTACGGTCCTCAGCCCAGGGGCCAGGCCGGGGGCGTCAGCGCGGGGCCGTGAGCCCAGGCTCCTCGGGCCGGGCTCCTCAGGCCAGGCCCCGCAGCGCCGGGGCCGTAGCTCAAGTGCGTTCGGGTGGGCGCTGTTTGGCCGTCCCGTTGGGGCAGTGCGTCGGGCGGGAGCGCCAGCCTGCTGCCGTGAGGCCGGGGCTGGCTGCCGTTGCCGTCAGGCACTGAGGTCGGGCCGTTGTCGTCAGGTAAGCGGTGCCGGCTGGTGCCGTCGGCCGACTGCGGTCAGCCACGCGGTCGTTGACCCGGGGCCACCTACCCAGTGCCGCCGGCCCGGGTGCGCCGGCGCAGGAGCGTGAGCTCAGGTTCTCGGGCCCGGGGTGAGAGTCAGGGCCCTCAGCCCAAGGCCGTGAGCCCCGGTGCGAACACGATCAGCAGGGGCAGCAGCGGGACCAGGGTCGCCACCGTCGTCGTCAGGGCCCGGTGGCGGCGGCCGAGTCTTGGGCGGGGGTCCAGGAGGCGGTTGACGCGTTCGCCGAGGAGGCGGTGGCTGGAGGCGCAGGAGAGGACGCCTCGGTGGTTGTTGAGCTCGATCAGGGCCAACGCCGTTGTCAGGTGGCCGCATTGGCGGGAGGCCGTGTCGTCGGCGGCCAGTTCGACCAGGCGGTGGGTCTGGTCGCAGAAGTGGGCGAACAGGGGGACGTGCGGGAAGCCCGAGGCCAGGGCGGTCGAGAGGTGCAGGAGCCAGTCGTGGTGGGCGCGGGCGTGGCCGCGTTCGTGGGTGAGGACCGCGTCCAGCTGGTGGCCGGTGAGGCGGTGCAACGCGCCTGTGGTGACCACGAGTTGGGCTGGGTGGCCGGGCATCCACCAGGCGTCCGGGTACTCGTCCTCCAGGACCAGGAGGGGGCCGCGCGCCGGGGGCAGGCCGGCCGGTAGGTCGGGGGCGCGTTCGCGGAGGCGGGCGCGGGCCTGGCCTCTGCGGCGGCGGGCCTCGGCGAGTTCGCGGGCCAGCATCGCGGTGGTCCAGGCGGCGCCGCAGGCCAGGGACAGCGTGAGGGCGACCGCCCAGACGGGGGCGGCGGAGAGGTCGTAGGCCGCGGTGACGGCCGGGGGAGCGGGGGCGAAGACATGATCGCGAACGGTGTGGAAGACGGCGGCGGCGCCCAGGACCAGGGCGGCCAGGCAGCACAGCAGGACCGTGGCGACCAGACACTGCCACACCCACAGGCCGATCACGGGTTCCCGTTCGGGCCACAGCGCCCGGGTCAGCGCGCGCGGAGCCGGCACGGCGGCCGAGAGGGCGACGACGCTCAGCAGGAGCAGGCAGACAGTCATGCCATGGGCTCCGGATCCTGGTCAGCGGAACGAACGGAACAATTGGGGGGACCTGAAAGCGCGGGTGCGGCTGTACCCGAGGGCCGGCACATGACGTTTGTGTCGCCCGCCGTCAGTATGACTGCACGGGCGGCTGGAGTCAGGTGTACAGAGACCACCGGACTCATCACACCCGCCGGCCCTCGCGCCCCAGCCCCGCCCGCCAACCCCGTCGCCTCAGTCCCGCGCCACGATCCGCCCCGTGACCTCGCCCAGGCCCACCCGCGTGCCGTCCGCGCCCGGGGCCCACGCCGACAGGGTGACCACATCCCCGTCCTCCAGGAACGTCCGCTTGCCGTCCGGGAGTTCGAGGGGGTCGCGGCCGTTCCAGGTCAGTTCCAGCAGGGAACCCCGCTCGCGTTCCGTCGGGCCGCTGACCGTGCCGGAGCCGTAGAGGTCGCCGGTGCGGAGGGAGGCGCCGTTGGCCGTCATCTGGGCGAGTTGCTGGGCGGCGGTCCAGTACATCGTGGAGAACGGCGGCTCGGAGACCGTGTGGCCGTTGATCGCGACGGTGATGCGGAGGTCGTAGCCGCCGGGTTCCTCGGCCGCGTCGTCCAGGTAGGGGAGGAGGTCGTGGGTGCGCTCCGGCGGGGCTACCCGCGACTCCTCCAGGGCGTCCAGCGGGGTGATCCACGCCGACACCGACGTGGCGAAGGACTTGCCGAGGAACGGGCCGAGGGGGACGTACTCCCAGGCCTGGATGTCGCGGGCCGACCAGTCGTTGAGGAGGCACAGGCCGAAGACGTGTTCGCGGAAGTCGGCGAGCGGCACCGGGCTGCCCATCGTCGACGGCGCGCCGACCACGAAGCCGACCTCCGCCTCGATGTCCAGGCGGACCGACGGGCCGAAGACCGGCGCGGGGTCGGCCGGGGACTTGCGCTGGCCGGAGGGTCGTACGACCTCCGTGCCCGAGACGACGACCGTGCCGGCGCGGCCGTGGTAACCGATCGGCAGGTGCTTCCAGTTGGGGGTCAGGGAGTCGGGGGCGTCGGGGCGGAAGATGTGGCCGACGTTCCGGGCGTGGTTCTCCGAGGCGTAGAAGTCGACGTAGTCCGCGACCTCGAAGGGGAGGTGCGGGGTCACCGACGAGAGCGGGTGGAAGTACGGGGCGATCGTGTCCTGGTGGGACGGGACCGTCACCCACGCGGTCAGCGCGCGCCGGACGTCGGACCAGGCCGTGTGGCCCGCCGCGAGCAGCGGGGTGAGGGTCGGGTGCGCCAGGAGGGAGACGTACGGCGAGCCGAGGGCCTCCGCTGCCGCGCCCGCGTCGAGCACGTGGTCGCCGAGCCGGACACCGACCCTCCGTTCGTCCGAACCGACCGGCGAGAAGACGCCGTAGGGAAGGTTGTGCGGGCCGAAGGGGTCGCCCTCGGGAAGATCGAAGGGGGGCATGGGTGCTGCCTCACTCTCGTGCGTACTCGCATGTGGCCGCGCCACACGTTACGGGTGAGTTGCGGGAACCGGCAGTGTCTAAAGAGTTCGCAATGTCCGAATAGGTCTTGTCGGAAGAGGCAATTCCGGCTTAGCGTCCTTTGGGGGACATGGACGGGGTGGGTCCGGTCCGTAGGGGGGACACGTGGGGGGACCCGTGGCCAAGCGCACCAGCGGTGTGCCTTTCGAGGCCGACCGCGAAGTGCCGGGCCTGATCGTGAAGTTCGGCGACTATCCGCTGCATCACGGTGGGGTGGGCGCGATCCGGAGTCTGGGCCGCCTCGGCGTGCCGATGTATGCGATCACGGAGGACCGTTACACGCCGGCGGCCGCGTCCCGTTACCTGGAGCGCGCGTTCGTGTGGCCGACGACCGGCACGGAGGAACCCGGGCGACTGGTGGAGGGCCTGCTGCGCATCGGGCGCCGTATCGGCCGGCCCACGGTCCTCATCCCCACCGACGAGGAGGCGGCCGTCCTGATCGCCGAGCACCAGGACGTGCTCGGCTCCCGCTTCCTCTTCCCGCGGGTGGAACCGAAGTTGCCGCGTCACCTCGCGAGCAAGCAGGGCCTGCACGAGCTCTGTGTGGAACACGGCATCCCCAGCCCCGCGGCGGCCTTCCCGCAGTCGTACGACGACATCGTCGACTTCGCCGAGAAGGCGTGCTTCCCGATCGTGGCCAAGAACAGGGAGGCGTTCGTACGGCGCTCCCAGCCGGCTGTGAACGGTACGACGAAGATCGCCACCCGCGAGGGGCTGCTCACGCTGGCCCGGGACTGGGGCGCGCACCCCGGGGTGATCCTCCAGGAGTACCTGCCGAGGGAGGACGCCGAGGACTGGATCGTGCACGCGTACTTCGACCAGGACTCGACCCCGCTCGCCATGTTCACCGGTGTGAAGGTGCGCTCCTGGCCGCCGCACGCGGGCATGACGGCACATGCGTATGTCGTGGACAATCCGGAACTCGCGGACCTCGCCGCACGGTTCATCAAACAGATCGACTTCACCGGCGTCATCGACCTCGACCTGCGCTTCGACCGGCGCGACGGTCAGTACAAACTGCTCGACTTCAACCCCCGCATGGGCGCCCAGTTCCGGCTCTTCGAGAACGAGTCGGGGGTGGACGTGGTCCGCGCCATGCACCTCGACCTGACCGGCCGCCCCGTCCCGGAGGGGGAGCAGCGCGCCGGCCACCGGTACATCGTGGAGAACATCGACCTGCCCGCCCTCCTCGCCTACCGCCGCAGCGGCTATACGACGCCGCACGCACCGGCGCGGGCGAGCGGGACGGAGCTGGCCTGGCTCGCGGGTGACGACCTGCGGCCGTTCTTCACGATGCTGGCCCGCTTCGTGCGGCCGGGCGCGAAGCATCTGTATCAACTGTGGCGCACCAACCGGCGCGGCAGCAGCACCAGTAGCGGCAAGCAGTAACTCCAGCAGCGAGCAAATAGCGCAAGGGGCACGCGAGTTCAGGCAGCGGCCCCGGCACGAAGTGACGAATTGACGTCCTGGGGAGGGACTTCGTGATTCAACCGGTAGCAGTCATCGGCGCCGGGCCGTTCGGCCTGTCCACCGCCGCGCATCTGCGGGCGCGCGGCATTCCGGTCCGTGTCTTCGGCGAGCCCATGGTCAGTTGGCGTGACCACATGCCCGCCGGGATGCTCCTGAAGTCGACCCCCGCCGCCTCCAGCCTCGACGCCCCGCAGCCCGGCCACAACCTCGTCGACTACTGCGACGCGGCCGGCATCCCCCGCCTGGTCACCGACGAGGACATCATCCCGGTGGAGACCTTCATCTCCTACGGCGAGTGGTTCCAGCAGAAGCTGGTGCCCGAGCTGGAGCGGGTGCGGGTCGTCTCCGTGGACCGGAAGACGGGCGGCGGCTTCGAACTCAAGCTGGACTCGGGGGAGTTGTTCACGGCGAGGGCGGTCGTGGTCGCGACCGGCCTGTACGGCCTCGCCCACCTCCCGCCGGAGCTGGCCGAGGCGGCGGTCGACGGGCCCGCGCCCACCGGTCCCGTCTCGCACAGTTCCCAGCACCACGACCTGAGCGCGTTCAAGGGCAAGGAGCTGATCGTCGTCGGCGCCGGTCAATCCGCCCTGGAGACAGCGGTGTTGGCGGCGGAGGCGGGCGCGAACGTGCGGATCGTCTCGCGCGGGCACGGCCGGGTCGCCTTCGGCGCGCCTCCGTGGAAGCAGCCGAAGCTGCGTCCCGAGTCGCCGTTCGGGCGGGCGTGGTCGCTGTGGGCGCTGAGTTACTACCCCCAGCCGTACCGCCACCTCCCCGAGCAGACCCGGCACTACCTGGTCCGCCGGGTGCTCGGACCGCTCGGGGCGTGGTGGCTGCGGGAGCGGTTCGAGGGGAAGGTACAGGTCAGCGAGGTCGAGCGGATCGTACGGGCGGAGGCGGACGGCGGCGCGGGCGCGGCGAACGGCGGCCCGGTACTCACCGTCGCGACGCCCGGCGGGGATACACAGCAACTCACCGCCGATCACGTCATATCCGCGACGGGGTACCGGGTGGACATCGCGGCGATGGACTTCCTGGGGCACGAGCTGCGCACCCAGCTTGCGGTGAGCCGGGGTACGCCGAAACTCGGCGCCGGGTATGTGTCGTCCGTGCCGGGCGTGTACTTCACGGGGCTGCCGTCGGCGTCGTCGTACGGGCCGGTGATGCGGTTCGTGTGCGGGACGGAGTTCGCTTCGCCGAGGCTGGCGAAGCATCTGGCGTCAGCGCACGGGTAGTTGGCGACCGGGTGGTCGCGACGGGGGCTCAGCTCGTGACGGACCGGGCGACGCGGAAGCCCACGTCGTCCACGCGGAACGTCGGGTGGCTTCGGCGGCGTACGGAAGCGCGGCAGCTCCAGTGCTCGTCGAACCAGCCGCCGCCGCGCAGGACGCGGTACGCGCCGTAGACCTCGGGGTCGTAGAGGTCCCAGCACCACTCCCATACGTTGCCCAGCATGTCGTGCAGGCCCCACGGGTTGGGGAGTCGGGCGCCCGGTTCGTGGGGGCGCTCGGCGGAGTTGCCGCGGTGCCAGGCGATGTCGTCGAGGGGGCCGTAGCGCGGGCCGCTCGTCCCCGCCCGGCACGCGTACTCCCACTCGGCTTCGGTGGGGAGGCGGTACCCGTCGGCGGAGGGGTCCGGCGGTATGGCCACCTCGCCGTGGGCGTCGAAGACGTACGCGGGCTTCAACTCCTCTTGCTGGGAGAGGGAGTTGCAGAAGAGGACCGCGTCCTGCCACGACACGGTCTCCACGGGGAGGTGGTCGCTGCCCCGTGCGGTGCTCGGCCGTTCCCCGGTGACCTGGGCGTACTGCTCCTGCGTGACGGGGAGGGTGCCGAGGCGGAAGGGGGCGAGGTCGACCGTCCAACTGCGTCGCGTGCGACGGTCGTTGAGGGTGACCTGGCCGGATGGGACGGGGGTGAGGTCGATGTGTGCGGTCGCGCCCATGGCCATGCCTTACGTGAGTTCCGTGAACATCGGCCGCAGCCGGGCCGCGAGTTCGGGGTCGGAGTGGTCGAGTTCCGTTGTCGCGACCGTGATCGTCGCGGTCAGCGCGCGGCGGAGTTCCGGTTCCGTGAGGGAGCGGACCAGGGTGGATTCCAGTGGGGCCGTGATCTCCTCGGGCAGCAGATGGGCGCCCTTCGTGTCGGCCGTGGGCAGGCCCAGACGCAGACAGGCCAGGGTGATCACATGGTCGCGCAGGGCGCTGATCCAGTGCTCGGCCTGCCAAGTCCGGCCGCGTACCAGGCAGTTACGGGCGTGCAGCGCGTGGTGCCAGACGAGTCCGGCGAGCGTGTCGGCGCCGGGCGGCGTGAACGCCTCGACCGGCTGATCCCGGCCGAACACGGTTCGCCACTGTGGGCCCCGGGGGCCGAACCCGGCCTCCGGCGTGAAGGTGATGTCCAGTTCCACCCAGCCGGGCAGCAGGAACAGCCGGACGACGCTCGGACCCGGCACCGGCAGGTCCCAGTGGTGCCGGGTGCCGAACTCGTCGTGGATCCAGGCCGTCCATCGGTTCACGGTGTCGGCGACCCCGGCCTCGCCGCGGACACCCATCACGACGTCCGTGTCCGACCAGCGGTCGCCGGTGCCGATGGCGAGCGAGCCGGTGTGGGCGAGGCCGGTGATCGAGTCGTCGGCCTCGGCGTGGGCGAGGAGTCGGGCGCGGACGCGGTCGCGTTGTTCGGGAGTGAACATGTCTCGATGATGCACTCCGAGGGGTTGGAGTGCTGACCGGCAGGAGGGAGAACGGTTGCCGGCGGCAGCGGTCACCTCCCCCTCTGATGCCCTGTGGCCCGAGCAGCTCAGACCACAGGGCACACGGTCGTCATCGCCGGCGCGGGGCACGGCGGCATGCCGAGGCGATCCCCGACCTCGCCCGTGCCACGAGCAGCTGGCTCTACGACCGGTAGCGGCCCAGCGTCCTCAACCCCGGCAGCGCCTTGTCGTCGAAGTCGAACAGGGCGAGGTTCTCCCACGCGTTGCCGGACGTCGGGTCGGTCGGGTCCCAGCCGTCGCCGGCCCGGTACGTCCACACGCCCTCCCAATAGCAGTAGCCCAGGCCCTTGTCGCCGGGCACGTTCGCCATCAGGTCGGCCACCGTGCGGAGCCACGCCGACTGGCCGGCCGGGGTTGCCGGGTAGCCCGCCGTGAGCTGCGAGGGGTCGTACATGATGTCGTTCGTCGCGTCCTCGCTCTTCAGCGTGAAGGGATACGCCGTCTCCGCGATCAGCACCGGCTTGTCGTAACGGGCCGCCAGATCGGCCAAGTTGGCCGCCGCGGCGTCCGGGGTGCCGTGCCAGAACGGGTAGTACGACTGGGCGATGATGTCGAAGTCGACGCCGTCGGCGACCACGTTGTCGTACCACCAACGCGACGTACCGTTGTCGCCGCCGGAGGCGATGTGGAGCATCGTGCGGATGCGCGGGGTCGTGTCGCGCGCCGCGTTCAGGCCCGCCTTGAGGAACGTCGTCAGGTTGCCCCAACCCCCGCCGTCGTCACCCCAGTTCTTGCCCGTGGGCCAGAGCAGCCCGCCGTTGATCTCGTTGCCGATCTGGACCAGGTCCGCCGGGGTGCCCTGGCGGCGCAACGCGCCCAGGACGTCCGCCGTGTGGTCGTAGACCGCGCGCGTCAGGCCCGCCACGTCCAGGTCCGCCCAGGCCGCCGGCTTGGTCTGGTGGGACGGGTCGGCCCACGTGTCGGAGTAGTGGAAGTCGACCCAGATGCCGATCCCCGCCCGGCGCAACCGCTTCGCCAACGGCAGGATGTGCCGCTTGTTGTTGTAACCGTCGGCCGGGTTCACCCAGACCTTGAGGCGGGCGTGGGTGACACCCGCGTCCGCGAGGATGCGGATCGGATCGTCCCGGCGACCGTCCGCCAGGCGGTACACGGCACCGAACGCCTCGTCCTTGGGCAGCGACGAGATGTCCATCCCCCGGATCTCCAACCGGCGCCGGTCCGACCCGCCCCCCGTACCCGCCACAGCGGGGGCCGCCGCCAACACCGGCACCGCGAGTGCCGCCGCCCCCGCCGCCGTAAGAACACTGCGTCTGCGCATCACGAAGCTTCCCTTCAGTAAGTGACCAGAGAAACAAGCAAGTTGAGCCGAGCCGAGTTGAGCCGATTGGAGGTCAGCGCGGGTCCCGGAAGACCTCGACCCCGCCCGCCGGTACCGCCGCCCGGCTCCCGTCCGGCAGCACCACCTTCACCTCGCCCCCGGTGTGGTTCACCGCGAAGCGAAACGTCCCCGACTCGCCCTCCCGTACGACGAGTTCGACATCGCGGGGCAGATCGACCGGCGTGATCCCGGCGTCCGCGAGGGCGAGGTCGACGACGGCGGCCAGGTCAGCCCCCGTCAGCCGCGTCGCCAAGTACCACGCCGCCCCCGACCCCACGGCGTGCCGAGTCAGCGCCGCCCCACCCGCCGTACGCCCATCGGCAAACACGGCGACCGTCTCGCACCCCGCACCCGGCACCACCACCTCCGACCACAGATCCGCCTCGTACGACGAACCGTCCGCACCCCGCACCGACACCGTCTCCCCGGGCAGCAACGGGTCGAACTCCTCGACCGTCAGCCCGAGTACGTCCCGCAACGCGCCCGGATACGCGCCCGGATGCAGCGTGTCGTTCTCGTCGACGATTCCGGAGAAGAAGGAGACGAGCACGGTCCCGCCCCGCGAGACGTACCGCTCCAGATCCGCCCCCACCCCCACCGGCGCCGCGTACAACTGCGGTACCACCAGCAGCGGATACCGTTCCGGGTCCAGGTCGGACAGTCCCGTCGGCGGCACGAAGTCCACCGTCAAGTGCCGGTCGTACAGGGCCTCGTAGAACGAATCCAACCGTTCCCGCGCGTCCAGGTCCTGGCTCGGCCGCCACTCCAGGCTCTGCGCCCACCAGGAGTCCCACGACCACACCATCGCCACGTCACCCCGGGTCCGTGTACCCCGCAGACCGGCCCGGCTCAACTCACCCACCCGGCGGCCGAGTTCCGTCACCTCGCGCCAACCCCGGTTGTCCGTACCGGAGTTCGCCAGCATCGCCGTGTGGAACTTCTCCGCCCCCGACTGCGACTGCCGCCACTGGAAGAACATCGCGCCCTCGGAACCCCGGGCCACATGCCCGAGCGAGTTCCGCGCCATCTCGCCGGGGCGCTTCGCCGGGTTGTACGGCTGCCAGTTGACCCCGGACGTGGCGTGTTCCAGGAGCAGCCACGGGCCACCGCCCGCCACCGAGCGGGTCAAGTCCGCCGCCAGCGCCAGGTTCACGTGCGTACGGCGGCCGTCGGTCATCAGGTAATGGTCGTTGGTGACGAGGTCGACCTCCTTCGCCCAGGCCCAGTAGTCGACGGTCCGGCCCTGGCTCGGCGCGACCATGAAGTTGGTGGTGACGGGGACGCCGGGGGAGAGGCGGTGCAGGATGTCCCGCTCGGCGACGAAGTTGGCGCGGGCCTGGGCGTCGGCGAAGCGGTGGTAGTCGAGTTGCTGGGTGGGATTGCATACGGACGGGGTCGCCCGGGGCGGAGTGATCTCCTCCCAGTCGCCGTACTGCTGGCCCCAGAACGCCGTTCCCCAGGCGTGGTTGAGGGCATCGAGGGTGTCGTAGCGCTCACGCAGCCACCCCCGGAAGGCTGCCGCGCAGACATCGCAGTAGCAGGCGAGCACGGGGGCGCCGTATTCGTTGTGGACGTGCCACAGGACCACGGCCGGGTGGCTGCCGTAGCGCTCGGCGAGCGCCGTCGTGATCGTGGCCGCCGCCGAACGGTAGGCCGGGTTCGAGTGGCAGATCGCGCCCCGCGAGCCGAAGGCGAGGCGGACGCCCTCGCGCGTCACCGGCAGCGCGGAAGGGTGCGCTCGATAGAACCACGCCGGCGGCACCACCGTGGGCGTGCCGAGGTTCACCGCGATGCCCGCCGCGTGCAGCAGGCCCATCACCGTGTCCAGCCACTCCCAGTCGTACTCACCCGCACGCGGCTCCATCCGGGCCCACGAGAAGACCCCGAGCGAGACCGCCGTGACCCCGGCCTCCCGCATCAGCCGTACGTCCTCCTCCCAGACCTCCTGCGGCCACTGCTCGGGGTTGTAGTCACCTCCGAAGGCGAGCGGCAGACGGTCGTGCGGGGCGGGGGACGGCATGGGTTCACTCCCGGGCATCGGAGGAGAAAGTCGGCTGTTTCTGTGATCGTGCACATGGATGGTTGCAGCGTCCATCCCTCAGCAACAAGTAGGTAACCCCACGGTTCATCCATTGACAAGGGTCCGAAACAATTCTCTACTGTGCACGGTCACAGAGCCGTGCGGAGCATGTGGGACATCCGATGGGGACATCGGGGACCGGCTCGCACTCAGTCAGGGGAGATGAAGATGTCGATCCACCGCCACCAGTTCAGCAGGCGCAGCATCCTTGCCGGGGCAGCAGCTGTCGGCCTCACGGGCACCCTCGCCGCCTGTGGCGGTTCCGACGACGACTCCGGCAAGAGCAGCGGGCCCGTCAAGCTGACCTACTGGTCCTGGGCGCCGAACATGGACAAGGTCGCCGCGATCTGGAACAAGAAGAACCCGGACATCACGGTCACCGTGTCCAAGCAGGCGGCCGGCAAGGACATCGTCTCCAAGCTGATCACCGCGAAGAAGGCGGGCAACGCCCCCGACCTGATCCAGGTCGAGTACCAGTCGCTGCCGACGCTGGTCTCGAACGACGTGCTCGCGGACATCTCGAAGTACGCGAAGTCCGCCAAGTCCGAGTTCGCCGAGGGTCTTTGGAGCATGGTGACGCTCGGCACCGACGCGGTGTACGCGATACCGCAGGACTCCGGACCGCTGATGTTCTTCTACCGCGAGGACCTGTTCAAGAAGCACAACCTGACGGTCCCGGCGACCTGGGACGACTTCGCCAAGACCGCCCGCGCCGCCAAGAAGGCTGTCCCGGACGCCTACTTGACGACGTTCTCCTCCAACGACCCCGGTCTGTTTGCCGGGTTGGCGCAGCAGGCCGGTGCCAAGTGGTGGACCGTGGAGAGCGGCGGCAAGTGGACCGTCGGCATCGACGACGCGGCCACGAAGAAGGTCACCGACTTCTGGGGCGGGCTCGTCCAGGAGGGCGCGATCGACAACCAGCCGATGTACACGCCGGCTTGGAACAACGCGCTGAACAAGGGCACCCACCTCGGCTGGGTCTCCGCCGTGTGGGCGCCCGGTGTGCTGGTCAGCTCGGCCCCCGACACCAAGGGCAAGTGGCGCATGGCGCCGCTGCCGCAGTGGAGCGCGGGCGAGGACGTCACCGGCAGCTGGGGCGGTTCCTCCACCGGCGTCTCCACCGACTCCAAGCACGCCGAGGCCGCGACCAAGTTCGCGAACTGGCTGAACACCGACCCGGAGGCGCTCGCCGCCCTGGTCAAGGAGGCCGGCATCTACCCGGCGGCCACCAAGGGCCAGTCCGGCTCGGTCCTCACCACGCCCGAGTTCTTCCCGAACCAGACCGACTTCTACGACACGGCCGCCAAGATCGCCGCCACCACGGCCGCGTCCGCCTGGGGCCCGAACGTCCAGGTCGCCTACGACACCTTCAGTGACGCGTTCGGCAAGGCCACCAAGGCGAAGAAGGCGGCGCAGTTCGACACCGCGCTCGCCACCATGCAGTCGTCGACCTTCACCGACATGAAGAAGCAGGGCTTCAAGGTGACCGAGGCATGACGAGCACTCCGCTCAAGGGCGCCGACCGGTCGACGGTCGGGCCCTTGGCGGACGGCACCGCCACCTCCGTCCGCCCCCGCCGCCTCCGTCGCCGTGGCCGCAGCGCGCCGTACTGGTTCCTCGTACCGGCCGTGCTCCTGTTCGCCGCCTTCACCGTCGTACCGATCGGGTACGCGGTGTGGCTCAGTCTCCACAAGGTCCAGGTCAAGGGCATCGGCCTCGGCAAGGGCGCCCGCCAGCAGGTCTGGAACGGCATCGGGAACTACACCGACGTCCTGCACGACTCCGAGTTCGGCCACAGCGTCCTGCGCGCCTTCGGCTACGGCCTGATCGTCATCCCCACGATGCTCGGTCTGGCCCTGGTCTTCGCGCTGATGCTGGACACCCCGCAGGCCCGCAGCGCCAAGTTCGCGCGCCTCGCGATCTTCCTGCCGTACGCCGTCCCCGGCATCATCGCCGCCCTGATGTGGGGCTTCCTCTACCTGCCGACGGTCAGCCCGTTCTACTACCTCCTGCGCGAGTTCAACCTCCCGCAGCCGGACCTGTTCGACGGCGGCAACCTGTACCTGTCGTTCGCGAACATCGCGGTGTGGGGCGGCACGGGCTTCAACATGATCGTCATCTACACCGCCCTGCGCTCCATCCCGCAGGAGATCTACGAGGCCGCCCGCATCGACGGCGCCTCCGACCTGAAGATCGCCCTGCGGATCAAGATCCCGATCGTGATGCCGTCCCTCGTGCTCACGTTCTTCTTCTCGGTCATCGCCACGCTCCAGGTCTTCACCGAGCCCATGGCACTCAAGCCGCTGACTAACGGCCTCTCCAGTTCCTGGAGTCCGCTGATGGCCATCTACGACGCCGCCTTCCTCAGGTCGGACATCTACGGCGCCTCCGCCACCGCCGTGGTGCTGGCCCTGGCGACCTTCGCGCTCTCCTTCACCCTGCTGCGCGTCTCCGACCGCTACACCCGGGAGGACCGGGCATGACCCCCCTCACCCTCACCGCCACCGACGCCCGCCCGGGCCCCGCGAAGCCGAGGCGCACCGCGTGGGTGCCCACCCTGGTGCTGGTCATCGGCTCGCTGTACTGCCTGATCCCCGTGGTCTGGGTGGTCATCGCGGCCAGCAAGGGCCGCGGCGAACTGTTCTCCACGTTCACCTTCGCCCCCGGCTCCGGCTTCCTCGACAACATCAAGGACCTGACCGCGTACCGCGACGGCATCTACTGGCAGTGGATGGTCAACTCCCTCTTCTACGCGGGCGGCGGCGCCCTGCTCTCCGCCGCGGTCTCGGCCGCCGGCGGCTACGCGCTGGGCCGATTCGCCTTCAGGGGACGGGAGTTCATCTTCAAGCTGATGCTGGCCGGCGTCCTCGTCCCGAGCATCGTGCTGACCGTCCCCCAGTACTTCCTCCTCTCGAAGCTGGGCCTGGCCGACTCGTACTGGTCGATGCTCCTGCCGTCGATCCTCTCCCCCTACGGCGTCTACCTCGTCCGGATCTACGCGGCCGCGTCCGTGCCCGCCGAACTCCTCGAAGCCGCCCGCATGGACGGCGCGAGCGAGTGGCGGATCTTCTCGCGGATCGCGGTGCCGATGATGATGCCGGGGCTCATCACGGTGTTCCTGTTCCAGTTCGTCGGCATCTGGAACAACTTCCTGCTGCCGTACGTGATGCTCGCGGACGACACCAAGTTCCCGCTCACGCTCGGCCTCTACACCCTGCTCAACCAGGGCGCCTCACAGCCCGCGCTCTACACCCTGGTCATCATGGGCTGCTTCCTCGCGATCCTGCCGCTGATCGCGCTGTTCCTGGTGATCCAGCGGTTCTGGTCCCTGGACCTGCTGAGCGGATCGGTCAAGGCGTGAGCGCTCCGCTGGAAACGCCGTGATGGGCCGTTGCTCGTCCGCGGCGCCGTCGTGGCTGGTCGCGCCGTTCCCCGCGACCCTTGGGGCGCGGCCTGACCACTGCTGACGTCGCACGACCTGCCCAGGAACCGGGCGGCTCCCCACAGCCGACCGCCCCCCACCCCGAACGAGGAACATGACCACCAGCTCGAACGGCCGCCGCAAGCCGCCCACTATCCACGACGTTGCCCGCGAGGCGGGCGTGTCGCGGGGCACGGTCTCCCGGTTCCTGAACGGCGGTCACTACGTCTCGCCGGCCGCTCGCACCGCGGTGGAGACGGCGATCAGGAAGACGGGGTACGTCGTCAACCGGCACGCCCGTTCCCTGAGCACCGGACGGTCGGACTCGGTGGCGTTCCTCCTCACCGAGCCGCAGGAGAAGTTCTTCGAGGACCCCAACTTCAATGTCCTGCTGCGGGGTTGCACCGAACACCTGGCCCGCCACGACATCCCGCTCCTGCTGATGCTGGCCTCGTCGAAGGACGAACGCCGCCGCCTGACCCGGTACATCACCTCGGGCCACGTGGACGGCGTCCTCCTCGTCTCCAACCACAGCGGCGACCCGGTGGCGGCCGAACTCCGGGACGCGGGCATCCCGTTGGTGGCCTGCGGCAAACCGCTGGGCACCGCCTCCAAGTACAGCTACGTCGCCGCGGCCGACCGCGACGGTGCCCAGGAGATGGTCCGCCACCTCATCGCCACGGGCCGTCGCCGCATCGCCATGGTCACCGGCCCACTCGACGCACCGGGAGGCCCCGACCGCCTGGCGGGCTACAGGGACGTCCTCACGGAGGCGGGCTTGCCCCACGACCCGACCCTCGTGGTCGAGGGCGACTACCGTCGCACGGGCGGAGAGGAAGCGGCCCGCAGACTCCTCGCCCAGGCCCCCGACATAGACGCGGTCTTCGTGGCCTCCGACCTCATGGCCCTGGGAGTCGTCAACACCCTCCAGCAGTCCGGCCGTTCGGTCCCGGATGACATCGCTGTCGGAGGCTTCGACGACTCGGCGGCGGCCACCTCCATCACCCCGGCCCTCACGACCATGCGCCAGCCCTACGACCGCATCAGCGCCGAAATGGTGAGGATGCTCCTCGCCCAGATCGCCGGCGAGGACACGGCGGGCGTGATTCTGCCTACGGAACTGGTGGTACGGGAGTCGGCATAACGGTCGTAATTGTCAAACCAACCGGAACACGGGTACACGCATGTGAAGGCAGCAGCCGTCCGGTTCGTGTCGAGTCGGTGGGGCGTTCCATCCGTATTCTCTGATCATGGCCGCACCCCTCGCATATGCACTGATCGCCACCGACCTGGACGGAACGCTGCTGCGCGGCGACGACACGCTCTCCGACCGGTCCCGCGCCGTACTGCGGCGGGTGGCGGAGGCCGGTGCCCGGCACCTCGTCGTCACCGGTCGGCCCGCCCCGAGGGTGCGGCCCCTCCTCGACGACCTCGGCTCCAGAGGGCTCGCGGTGTGCGGACAGGGCGCGCAGTTGTACGACGCCGGCGCGGACCGTCTGCTCTGGTCGGTCACCCTGGACCGGGAGTTGGCGGAGACCGCGCTCGGCAAGATCGAGGCGGAGGTCGGCCAGGTGTACGCGGCGGTCGACCAGGACGGCGTGGACGGCCTGACGCTGATCGAGCCCGGCTACTTGATGCCGCACCCCACGCTCCCCGCCGTGCGGGTAGGCAGGCGCGACGACCTCTGGTGCGAACCCATCAGCAAGGTGCTGCTCCGTCACCCCGCCCTGGAGGACGACGAGTTGGCCTCCACGGCCCGCTCGGTGGTCGGTTCCCTGGCCTCGGTCACCATGTCGGGCCCCGGCACCGTCGAACTCCAGCCACTCGGCATCACCAAGGCGACGGGACTGGCCCTCGCCGCCCGCCACTTGGGCCTGACGCCGTCCGACACCATCGCCTTCGGCGACATGCCGAACGACATCCCGATGTTCGACTGGGCGGCCCACGGAGTGGCCATGGCCAACGCCCACCCCGAACTCAAGGCGGTGGCGGACGAGGTGACGACGTCGAACGAGGACGACGGAATCGCGCTGGTCCTGGAAAGACTCTTCAGCTAGAACGCCCTGTTTTTAGGGGCGCGGGGCTGTATCAATGTGCGGCTCCGCCGCGCGGGCGCGACCAGCCACGACAGCGCGAGAGCCGAACAGACAACCCGTCGTGGCTGATCCAACATTTTCTAGTAAGCGCCGTACACGTTGTCGATGGACCCGTACACGGCCGCGGCGTAATTGCAGGCGGCGGTGATGTTCGCAACCGGGTCATACGGATCGAACGAAGTCCCGGCAACGTGATACGCGTTGAACGTCGGGTCGATCACCTGAAGCAACCCCTTCGACGGCGTACCGGCCACCGCGTTGGAGTCCCAGTTGTTGATCGCGTACTGGTTCCCGGAAGACTCACGGATCACGTTCCGGTAGATCCCGTTGTACGTACCCGGAATCCCCTTCTGCGCCATGATCGCGAGCGACTCCCGGATCCACCCGTCAAGGGTGTTGGGGTACCCGGCGAGCGTGGTCGAGGCGGTGGTGGTCGACGTGGTGGCCGCGGACGCGGTGGTCGCACCCACGACGGGCAGCGCGAGGATCGCGACACCGGTACCGGCGACGACGACACGGCGGACGAGGCGGGCACGGCGGGACTGAGCGGTTGCAGGCATGACGAGGTTCCTCTCCGTCGCCTGCGAGGTGAGCTGTCGGGTTCGGGCTGGGAGGTGCCCGGCCGCGCCCTTGCGGACGTGACTTAACCCCAAGCCGTTCCGGTCGTGACGACCGGCCCGGCGACCTACCTGGTTCCCCCGCTCCTGCCGTGCGAGAAGTTCGTGACTGGGATGCCGGGCGGCGGCAGGATTCGGCGTTCCGCTCGACAGGCCGGGAAACTATGCGAGAGCACATGTCCGGAACAAGTGGCGGAATCACACCTAACCCCTATTGACCTTGGTCTGAGGCGTATGGGGCACTTGATCCTTTGCGCGAGCCAAGGGTCAATTGTCAAATGCCGTAAGGGAAAACGCGGGCAGACCAGGACACAGGTCACGCACAGAAACGCGTGACCCAAGTCACGGGAGGATTAAGAACGGCAAATCGGGCATTCATCCTCAACTGGCAGTTCTCGGAATCCTTTTCTCCCATGTGCGATGGAAGATCACTTCTTCGCCCTCGGTGCAGATGACCTCGTTCGAGGTAATAAATTCCGTTTCGTCGCAAGTAATCTCCGACCGCGTCCGTACGGTCGTGTCCCATCCCAGCTCCGGCCGGTGCAGCCGGATCGACCAGTCCGACCGGGTGCGCGCCGACAGCGGGTCGGACTCGTCGATCGTGTACGTCTCCAACGCGTCCTCGGTGAATTCGAGACCGTCCGGGTACACGCGCGTGCCGCCGTACCGGGGATCCACCTCCAGCCGCCACTCCCCCTTCGCGACATCCCGTACCACCAGCCGCTCGGGGCGTGGTTCGTCCAGCGTGGCCGGGTGGTTGACCCCGAGCGGCTCGGCCTCCTCGGGTTCCTCGAAACGGATGCCCTCCGTCAACTCCCGCTCCCGCACGGGAAGTTCGAGCGCGCTTCCCTCCGGGTCCAGCGTGAACCCCGCCGCCGACTCCGGCTGCGGCCAGATCCACGGCCAGTACGCCGACGACACCGCGAGCCGGATGCGGTGCCCGGGCGGGAACGCGTGCCCGATGCCGTTCAGCTCGAAGGTCACGTCCTCGGTGGTGCCCGGCGTCCACGGCACCGCCCGGTCCCGCCCGTGCCGCGCCGACAGGTTCAGCACACCCCGGGTGACCAGGGTCGAGGCACCGTCGGGGGCCACGTCGCACAGCCGGGCGATCACCTGCCCGCGCGGCACCTCGCAGGTCAGTCGCAGCCGTACCCTCGGCCGCCCCAGCACCCATGTCTCGGCCGGCACCTCGAACTCGAAGCAGGCCGACCGCGCGTCCTCGTCCCGCTGGTCCGGCGGCAGATCGGCGTCGTTCCCGAAGGGGAAGAAACGGCCCGCGTCCACACCGGTGTGCATGGGGGAGCGGACGATCGCGGGCGCACCCCGGAGGCCGTACGTCGTCGTCTTCACGTGCGGTGAGGGCCACGCGGGCTCGCCGACCCAACGGCCCGGGAGGGTGTCGTAGACCGTGGCAGGGGGGTGGGAGTCGCTGACGTAGGCCCGTAGGAGCGGGTCGGACGTGACGCCGGTGTCCTTGTCCTTGAGCCAGTGGTCCCACCAGCGGAGGGTCTCCTGGAGGAAGCCGATCGCGGGGCCGGGCGGCAGGCCGCGGTCCGGGTACTGGTGCGACCACGGGCCGATGAGGCCGCGCACGCGGTCCGGCGGGAGGTGTTCGACGAGCCGTAGGACCGAGTCGCGGTACGGGTCGTGCCAGCCGCCCACCGCGAGGACGGCCGCGCCGATCGCGGAGTAGTCCTCGCAGACGCTGCCGTGCCTCCAGTAGTCGTCGCGGATCTGGTGGGCGAGCCAGGTGTGGATGAACGGGTCGATCCGTTCGAGGCGCTTGAGCCACATGTCGCGCCAGACCAGGCCCGCGTACTCGGGGTCCGGCGGGCGGGCGACGAAGGCGAGCATGGTGGCCGCCCAGGCGTGCAGGTCGACGGCGAGGGCGGAACCTCCCATGTAGTGCACGTCGTTGTCATAGCGGTCGTCCGTCGAGCAGACCGTGACGATCGCCTTGAGCGGCTCGGGTGCGAGGGCCGCGATCTGGAGGGAGTTGAAGCCGCCCCAGGAGATGCCGAACATGCCGACCCTGCCGGTGCACCAGGGTTGCGCGGCAAGCCAGTTGACCACTTCCACGCCGTCGGCGAGCTCCTGGGCGTCGTACTCGTCGCCGGGGGCACCCTCACTGTTGCCGTGCCCGCGCACGTCGACCCGGACGGAGGCGTAGCCGTGGCCCGCGTACCAGGGGTGGCGCTGGGCGTCCCGGGGCGCGGTCCAGTCGGTCAATCGGTACGGGAGGTATTCGAGGAGCGCGGGGACGGGTTCGTCCGTCACCGGGCGCCACACGCGCGCGTAGAGGTGTGTTCCTCCCTCACTGCCGCAAGCGTGGGAGGTGCCCCCAGCGAGCGGGATGCGGATGTCCTCGTGGGTCGTCTCGTGGGGGAAGGACGTACGGATGCGCATGAGGGGACCCCTGGGTTCAGTGGACCGGATGCATGGTCCGGCGCAGCCACGGCGCGGCGGCCATCACCGCGAGGCCCGCGGCCACCGCGATCGCGCCGTTGACGCCGAAGTAGGCCGGCTTGGAGACGTCGTCGTAGAGCTTCACCGTCTGGGCCTGGATGCCGTTCGCGAGGGCGAGGGACAGGAACCAGAGGGACATGGTCTGGCTGGAGAAGGCGGCCGGGGCGAGCTTCGTGGTGGCCGACATGCCGGAGGTCTCCAGGAGGATGTCGCCGAGCCCGAGCAGGAAGTACGAGCCGACGATCCACCAGGCGGACATCCGGTAGGCGTCGCCGCTGTGCCCGCTGGTCGGCAGGACCATCAGCAGGAAGGAGAGTCCGCCGAGTACGACACCGATCGCGATCTTGTTGGAGGCGTGCGGCTGGCGGCGGCCCATGCGGACCCAGAGCGCGGCGACCACGGGCGCGAGACCCACCTCGAAGGCGCCGAGCGCGCTTGCGTACCAGCTCGCGGGGAAGTCGAAGCCCAGGATGGTCGTCTCGGCGTTCGACGCGGCCAGCAGCATCATCGTCGAATAGGCCTGGAAGAGGATGAAGTTGAAGACCGTGGAGGCCAGGAACAGCACGATGTACGGGCGCAGCCGACCGCGTTCCTCGGGGCTCACGCGCGGGCTCATGAACATCACCGCGAAGTACACGACCGGCGCGATCACGGATATCACCGTGAGGAGGTCGACGAAGCGGCCCATCGTCAGCCAGCCGGCGGTGGCCAGCCCGGTCGCGAGCACGGCGGCCACCAGGATGCCCAGGACGATCAGCCTCACCGCGCGGCGCAGCGCGTCCGGCGCGAGCGCGAACTCCGCGGTGTTCCTGCGACCGGCCAGGTGACGGCGGCCGGCGACGTACTGGATGAGCCCGAACGTCATGCCGACCGCGGCGGCCGAGAAGCCCCAGTGCCAGCCCTCGTGGTCGCCGAGCCAGCCGGTGATCAGGGGGCCCGCGAAGGCGCCGATGTTGATCGCCATGTAGTAGAGCGCGAAACCGGCGTCACGGCGCTCGTCGTCGGTGCGGTACAGCTTGCCGACCATGGTGGCCACGTTGGGCTTGAGCAGGCCGGTGCCGGCGCTGATCAGGCCGAGGCCCACCCAGGTCATCGTGGGGGTGGGGACCGCCATCGCGTAGTGCCCGCAGGCGATCAGGACGCCGCCCCACAGCACCGCGCGGTACGAACCGAGGATGCGGTCCGCGAGCCAGCCGCCCGCGACCGAGACGAGATAGACCAACGTTCCGTAGGCTGCCGACACGGACGCGGCCGTTCCGGACGACATGCCCATGCCGCCGTGCGCGACGGTATCCGCGAAGTAGAGGACGAGGATGGCCTGCATGCCGAGGAACGAGAAACGCTCCCAGACCTCAAGCCCGGAGAGCGTGAGCAGCCCCTTGGGCTGCCCGAAGAAGGCGTGGTCGTCCTCGGGGGGCGGTTGGTCGTCGGGTTCGGCTTCCAGTGCGGTTCGAGACACCATCCACCACTTCCGCGTAAGTCGATAAATATCCGTTCTTATCAGGTGATCGAAAACATACCGGTCGTGATCCGATACCGCCCCTGCTGGACGGGGTGGGCGGCATGGGTGATCGAAAGCTGACCGGATACGCTGACTTGAGTGATGCCAGCGACCTATCGACAAACCGTGTGACCGCCCAGGGACACCAGCAGACAGGAGACCCCTCGTGACCGTCGTCGGGCCGTTCGGGCTGAGCGTGCGGGACCAGGCTCTGGAAGCCGATGTCCAGGCCGGATTGACGGCCGTCGAGGAGGGTCTGCTCGAAGCCACCAAGAGCGAGGTCCCCTTCATCACGGAGGCCGCCCAGCACCTCGTGCGCGCGGGCGGAAAGCGGTTCCGGCCGCTCCTCGTGATGCTCGCCGCGCAGTTCGGCGACCCCTATGCGCCGGGTGTCGTGCCCTCGGCCGTGGTCGTCGAGCTGACCCACCTCGCCACGCTGTACCACGACGACGTCATGGACGAGGCGACCGTACGCCGTGGGGTGGAGAGCGCCAACGTCCGCTGGGGCAACTCGGTCGCGGTCCTCACCGGCGACTTCCTGTTCGCGCGCGCGTCGCACACCCTGGCCGACCTCGGTCCCGAGGCGGTCCGGGTGCAGGCCGAGGCGTTCGAACGCCTCGTCACCGGCCAGATCCTGGAGACCGCCGGCCCCTCCGACGGACGCGACCCGGTCGAGCACTACCTCGACGTGCTCGGCGGCAAGACCGGCTCCCTGGTCGCGGTCGCCTGCCGCTTCGGCGCGATGATGTCCGGCTGCGACGACACCGTCGTGGACGTCCTCACCCAGTACGGCGAGCGGCTCGGCGTCGCCTTCCAGCTCGCCGACGACGTCCTGGACATCGCCTCCGACGGCGAGGAGTCCGGCAAGACCCCGGGCACGGACCTGCGCGAGGGCATCCCCACGCTGCCGGTGCTGCTGCTCCGCGAGCGGGCCGCCCGCCTGGGTCTCGCCGAGGACATCGCCCTGTGCGAACTGCTCGACTCCGACCTCACGGACGACGCCCGGCACGCCGAGGCGCTCTCCCTGCTCCGCGTCCACCCGGCCCTGGAGCAGGCCCGCCGCGACACCGTCCGCTACGTGGAGGACGCCCGCGCGGCCCTCGCCCCGCTCCCCGAGTGCGACGCCAAGGTCGCCCTCCTGGAGATGTGCGACGCGGTGGTGCACCGCGCGGGCTGAGGCCCTGGGCAAGAGGCCCTGAGCAACTGCTGTACGGAGGCGGCGTCTTCCCCCTAAGGGTTTGGGGAGGCGCCGCCTCCGTGTGTCATACCCCAGGCGTACGCGGAGTTGGCTCCCGGGTCTGACGCTTATCTCCCGGCGATTTGGTCAGATGGAGAACACGGAAAACACCACTCCTCACCGAATCGGGTGAGAATGGCGGCTCAGGGTGGGACGAGTGCACGACGGACTGGCCGCCGCCGACGACGGAGGTAAGGCAGACATGGCACCGTACGAAACCGACGACAGCACGGACACCGGAGAGCGCGACGAACTCCGGGCCGGGCGGCGCAGGGCGGCGCGGTACATCGTCCCGGTCACCGTGGTGGGGGTGGCGGCGGCGACCATCGGACTGGTCCCGGCGCTCGCCGACTCCGGCGACCCGAACCTTCCCAAGGTCACCGCTCAGCAGCTCATCGACAAGATCGCCAAGTCGGACGTCCAGCAGCTGTCCGGCACCGTGAAGATCAGCACGGACCTCGGCCTGCCCGACCTCGGCGGCCTGGAGAGCAGCATGCTGTCCGGCGCCACGAAGTCCGGCGACGGCTCCTCCGCCGACCCGACGACCAAGCTCACCGAGCTGGCCAGCGGCACCCACACCCTGCGCGTCGCGGCCGACGGCCCCGACAAGCAGAAGGTCTCCCTGCTGGAGAACGCGGCGGAGTACAGCCTCATCCACAACGGCAAGGACGTCTGGGGCTACGACAGTCAGACGAACGAGGTCTTCCACGGCACGACCGCGGCCGACGCCTCCAAGAGCGACGAGACCCGGGCCACGCCCCAGGGGCTCACCGACGAGGCGCTCAAGTCGGTCGACGACACGACGTCCGTCACGGTCGACGGCACGGAGCACGTTGCCGGGCGGGACGCCTACAAGCTGCTGATCAAGCCCAAGCAGACCGGTACGACGGTCGGCGCGATCAGCATCGCGGTGGACGCGAAGACCGGCCTGCCGCTCAAGTTCACGCTCACCCCGGCGAGCGGCGGCGCGGCCGTCGTCGACGTCGGCTTCACCCAGCTCAGCCTCAGCAAGCCGGCCGCCTCGACCTTCGACTTCAAGACGCCCAAGGGGGCGAAGGTCACCACGGAGGACAGCGCGACGAAGGGGGCTCCGACCCCGGATCACTCCGGTGCGTCCGGTAAGGCCGGCAAGTCCGACGAGGACCTCGGCAAGGGGCTCGACGACCCGACGGTTCTCGGCAAGGGCTGGAACTCGATCGCCACCTTCGACACCGGCGGTGAGGGTGTTCCGACCGGTTCCTCGGCCGGTGGCGGTGACCTCGGTGGGTTCCTCGGCTCGCTCGGTGACCAGGTGAAGGGTGACTTCGGCAAGGGCACGGTGTTCTCGACCCGGCTGGTCAACGCCCTCGTCACGGACGACGGCAAGGTCTACGTCGGCGCGGTCACCAAGAGCGCGCTGGTCAAGGCGGCGGACGCGGCGAAGTAGGTACCGACGGCTGATCAACTGCCGTAGGGGCACGGCGAATCGAGGGAGTCGATGGGCGGACCGTCCGCTGAAGTGCCGGAACAGGTGGACGCTGGTGACGGCATCATCGCCACCCGTGGTCTCACCAAGCGCTTCCGCGGCGGGCAGCTCGCCGTGGACGGTCTCGACCTGACCGTCCCGGCGGGCAGCGTCTTCGGCTTCCTCGGGCCCAACGGCTCGGGCAAGACCACCACCATCCGCATGCTGATGGGGCTGATCGAGCCCACATCCGGGACGGCGCGGGTTTTGGGCCGTCCCATGCCGAGGTCCGTGCGTACGGTCCTGCCGCGTGTCGGTGCGCTGATCGAGGGGCCCGCTCTGTACGGGTTTCTCTCCGGTCGCGACAACCTGCTCCGTTACGACGCCGCCGACCCGACCGCCGATCCGCGTACCCGGCGGGATCGTGTCGCCGCCGCGCTGGATCGGGTGGGGCTGACGGCTGCCGCCGGGAAGAAGGCGAAGGCGTACTCGCTGGGGATGAAGCAGCGGCTGGGGCTTGCGTCTGCTCTGCTTCAGCCCCGTGAGCTGCTTGTGCTGGACGAGCCGACCAACGGGCTCGATCCGCAGGGCATGCGCGAAATCCGGTCTCTGATCCGGGAGTTGGCGTCGGACGGTACGACCGTTTTTCTGTCTTCCCATCTGCTCGACGAGATCGAGCAGGTCTGCACGCATGCGGCCGTGATGGCGCAGGGGCGGCTGATCACGCAGGGCTCCGTGACCGAGCTGGCGGCGGGGACGCGGGGGCGGCTGTTCGTGACCACGCCTGATGCCGGGGACGCGGCGCGGGTGCTGAAGGAACTGGGGCTGGCGGATGTGGTCGTGGCGGAGGAGCGGGTGACCGCGGAGCCGCCTGACCGTGAACTCGCCGAGGTGAACGTGGCGTTGGTGACCGCCGGGGTGCGGGTGCGGGGCTTCGGGGTTGAACGGGCTTCCCTGGAGGACGCGTTCGTGGCGCTCACGGGGGAGGGGTTCGATGTCGCGGGCTGAGGTGGTTGCTTCCGCTGGTTCCGGGCCGGTCGCCGTGCGTGCGCCCCGGTTTCTCTGGACCTTCGGGCTGTTGCGCAGCGAGTTGGTGACGACGTTCCGGCGGTGGCGCACGCTCGCGCTGCTCGGCGTGCTGGCCGCCGTGCCGATCCTGGTCGGGATCGCGGTCAAGCTGGAGACCCAGGACGGGGCCGGCCCTGGGCGTGGGGACGGGGGTGGTGGGCCCGCGTTCATCGCGCAGATCACCAACAACGGGCTGTTCCTGGTGTTCACGGCGTTGGCCGCCACGCTTCCGTTCTTCCTGCCCATGGCCATCGGGGTCGTCGCGGGGGACGCGATCGCGGGTGAGGCCGGCGGAGGGACCCTGAGGTATCTCCTGGTGGCTCCGGCCGGCCGTACCCGGCTGCTGCTCACCAAGTACGCGACGGTGCTGACGTTCTGTGTGGTGGCGACGCTGGTCGTGGCGCTTTCGGCGTTGACGGTGGGGGCGTTGCTCTTCCCGTTGGGTGATCTGACGACTATTTCCGGTACGCAGATCAGCTTCGCGGAGGGGCTGGGACGGGCGTTGTTGATCGCGTTGGCCGTTGCCGCGTCGCTCGTCGGTATCGCGGCCCTGGGGCTGTTCATCTCGACGATGACCAGTAGCGGGATCGCGGCTATGGCCACCACCGTGGGGCTGCTGATCACCGTCCAGATCCTCGACCAGATCCCCCAACTGCACGCGCTTCAGCCGTACTTCTTCTCCCACTACTGGCTGTCCTTCGCCGACCTCATGCGCGAGCCCGTGTACTGGGACGACCTGGTGAAGAACCTGGGTCTTCAGGCGTTGTACGCGGCGGTGTTCGGGTCGGCGGCCTGGGCGCGGTTCACGGCGAAGGACATCACGGCGTAGGACATCACGGCGTAGGGCGTTGCTACGAGGCCGAGTCCTCGAAGGGGAAGCGGGCGAGTGGGGCTTCCTGGGTGAAGAACGTCTTCGCTCGGGTCAGTGCCTCGGTGTCCTTGAGCACGTCGCCGGGGGCGCTGCCGTTGCCGAGCAGGACTCCGCCGAAGCGCATCTTGAGGTACGCGGCCGAGTTGTTGAGCGTGCCGATCACCGGGTCGGCGACCACGGGTTCGTCGTCGGCGAGGGCGGAGACGCCCCAGAGCGTGCGGCCGGCCATCGTCGCCTTGAAGTCGGCGCCGGGGACGCGCAGCCAGTCGGACCAGTAGTCCAGGTAGCGCTTGGTGAGACCGGAGAGCGAGTACCAGTAGACCGGCGAGGCGATCACGATGTCCGTCGCGGCGAGGGTGGCGTCGAGGAGCTGCCGGATGGTGTCGTTCTCGGTGGGCTGGACCGCCCCGACGATTCCGTCGTGCCGGATGTCCAGGAAGTCGGGGAGCGGGTGGTCGGCCAGGCGGATCCACTCCTGCTCGACGTCCGGGGGCAGCTGCTCGGCGGCCCTGCGGGCGAGGAGTTCGGTGTTGCCGTCCAGGCGGGCGCTGCCCAGCACGAAGAGGAAGCGGCGGGTCATGGGTCCCCCAGGGGTAATCGGCGTGCGGTGATTGTAGCCGTATGCATTATATGCGCACGCAACCATCTGTCCATGGGGTGCCAGTGGGGTGGGGCGGGGTGGTCCGGGTGGGGTCGCCCGCGGGTGTGTGGGTGGGGTCGGGGTCGCGGGGGGTGGGGTGCGTGCTTCAGCGTGGGTGGCGGATCGTGCCTGTGAGGCGGGCCAGGGCTTCTGTTTCGCGGGGTGGGTCGCCGGTGAGGTCGCCGATGCGCCAGGACGGGACCCAGGGGACGCGGTAGACGTCGATCACCGACTCGATGGCCTTGATGTGCTGGGCGAGTTGGCGGGGGAGGCGTCCGGGGGCGTCCGCTACGAGGACCACGGCGTCCAGGTCGAGCCCCGCGGGGGCCTCGCCGCGCCGGAAGACCTCCAGCGCGCGGGAGACGGCGGCCAGCCCGGCGGCGTGCGTGCGGGCGACGAGCAGGATGGACGGGGGGTCCTCGGGGCCCGGCCAGTCGCGGCCGCAGTCCTGGCCGCCGTAGACCTCGGCGAGCGTGGTGACGCCGGTGCCGCCGTGGGTGGCGACCCAGGAGAAGCGGCGGCGTGGGGCGGTGGCGATGCGGGTGGGGATACTGGAGGGGCGCTCGGGTGTTTTCGGTGCCTCTGCGTGCGGGCCGTTGTCCACCGGCAGCGGTACCGGTCCGCGGAGCCAGATCTCCGGGCCCTGCCGTCCACCTGTCTGCATGACCGAGTTCCTCCGTCGTGGTCCCACCGGTCCTCACGGAACTCCTGGGACGAGGCTGTGACGTCGCGGTTACCTGAGAACCTGAAGGGAACGGCGAGACTCAACAGTACGCGTACGAACGGATCTTGACGCTGGGGAACGCGGGCCGCCTCCCCGACGCATGCGAGTGAGGGAACCGATGACTCGACTCAGCCGCGAGAAGAAGCGGGAACAGAAGCGAGCCGCACGCTCGGCACCCGCCGCGTCCCCTTTCGAGGTACGCGTCCCCGTGGACGGCACGGGCGCCGGGGGTGCGTCGATCGGGGGAGTGCCGGTGGCCGTGGCCGCGGGCGAGGAGATCCAGCAGGCGGTTCTGACTCAGCTTCATCGCATCGCCTCGGCCACGGGCCACCCCGTGCGCGCGACCGTCCACGACGACCGGATCGGGTACGTCGTTCCGCTGCAGATCGATCCGGACGGGTCCAGTCACTTCTCGGCGGAGCCGTGGGCCATGGCCGGCCCAGGGGAAGGGGCTGCCCCGGTCGGGTTTCCGCCGCCGCCCCCCGCGCTGCCGCCGGCCGTGTCCGCGGACGCCGTAGGACCGGAACCGGAATTGTCCCGGGAACCTGAGGATCGCCGTGGGGGGAGCGGTGATCCGGCTACTCATCGGCTGCGGGCCGTGTCCGCTCCGGGGGTGGAGGGGGAGGTGGTTCCGACCTTTCCGTTGCGGGCCGTGCCTGAGTCGGTGGGGGAGTCGGCGCCGACCTTTCCGCTGCACGCGGTGCCGGAGTCGGCCGAGGGGGGTGCGCCGCTGGGGTCGGTCCAGGCGCCCACGGGAGCGTTCGGGCCGCCGCCGGTGATGGACGCGGCGCCGGTCGCGGACGTACCGCCGGCCGCTCCGGAACGTGCCTCCCGTCCTGCCGCCATCCCCATTCCCGACCTCGCGCTCACCGCCCCGGAACCGGACCCCAAGCCGACGCCCGCGCGGGGGTTCGACGCCGTGGCCGAGGCCGTGCTGGGGGACGAACCGGTGACGACCGACGGTGCGGGGACCGCGTTCCTCATCGAGCCGATGGTGCGGATCAACGAGGCCGTCAAGGCGGGGCGGATCGACGAGGCGGCGGGCCTTGCGGAGCGGACCGTCGCGGAGGCGGCGAGCGCTCTCGGCCCCGAGCACTCCGAAGTCCTACGGCTGCGCGAACTCGCCGCGTACATCGCCTACTTGGCCGGTGACCCGGTCCGCGCCTTCCACCTCTCCCTCGACCTCGCCCGCATCCGCCACCGCACCCACGACGCGGAGGCCGCCTACGGCAACGTCCAGAGCGCGGCCACCGCCTGGCGTGCCGTACGCGACCCGGAGCAGGGTCTCGCCCTCGGCCGCGACCTCATCGACCTGTGGACCGGACTCACCACCGAGGACGGCCCCGCCGCAGAGGACATCGAGGAACTGGAGTCCGCCCGCGCCCGTATGGGGCGTCTGACGGAGCGCGCCCGTCGGGCTGCTGAGTGAGGCCCGGCCCCTAGGCCACGCAGAACTCGTTGCCCTCGGGGTCCGTCATCACGATCCAGGCGCCGGCCGGTTCCGTCACCCGGCGCAGCACGCTCGCGCCGAGGGCCGTCAGGCGTTCCACCTCGGCCTCGCGGTGGTCCGGGCCCGGGTGCAGGTCCAGGTGCAGGCGGTTCTTGGTGGTTTTCGGCTCGGGTACGCGCTGGAAGAGGATGCGGCGGCCCAGGCCCGTGCCGCGGTCCTTGTCGTACGGGTCGTCGGGGTGGCGTACGGCCATCAGGTCGCGGAAGGCCGGGCGGCCGTGGAAGTCGACGGTCGCGGCTTCGGGCAACGCGCCCATTTTCAGGAGCTGTTGGACGAGGGTGCTGTTGTCCTCGGGCTCGTAGTGGAGCGCCGCGGCCCAGAAGTCCGCCTGGGCGTGCGGGTCCGCCGCGTCGATGACCAGTTTCCAGTGGATGGGTGTGGGTGCGGGCGTCTGTGTCATGCCCTTCACTCTGGCATCGGTGCCGCGCGCCTGCTGGGCTACGCCTCCACCGTGTCCACCGGGTTCGGGCTTCCGGCCGGAGGCCTCTTCTGCGGGAGCGCCGCCGCTGCCGCCCTGCCCCTCCGCGCCGTACGCCACGCGTCCGTCGTCAGGAGGATGAGGGCCAGCCACACGAGCGCGAAGCCCGCCCAGCGTGCGGGTGGCATCGACTCGTGGAAGTACAGGATGCCCAGCAGGAACTGGAACACCGGCGCCATGTACTGGAGCAGGCCCAGGGTCGACAACGGCACCCGGATCGCCGCCGCGCCGAAGCAGACGAGGGGGATCGCGGTGACGATGCCGGTGGAGGCGAGGAGGCCGGCGTGGCCGACGCCCTCCTGGGCGAAGGTCGCCCTGCCGTGCGCGCCGAGCCACAGCAGGTAGGCGAGGGCGGGCAGGAACTGGACCGCGGTCTCCGCGGCCAGTGACTCGATGCCGCCGAGGTTCACCTTCTTCTTCACCAGGCCGTACGTCGCGAAGGAGAAGGCGAGCGTGAGGGAGATCCAGGGCGGCTGGCCGTAGCCGACGGCCAGGACGATCACGGCGGCCAGGCCCACGCCGACCGCGGCCCACTGCGCCGGGCGCAGGCGTTCCTTCAGGAGCAGGACGCCCATCGCGATGGTGACGAGGGGGTTGATGAAGTAGCCGAGCGAGGCCTCGACGACATGGCCGCTGTTCACGGCCCAGATGTAGACGCCCCAGTTCACGGTGATGAAGGCCGCGGCGATCGTGACGAGGCCCAACTTGCGGGGCTGGCGCAGGAGTTCACCGGCCCAGGCCCAGCGCCGGATCACGAGGAGGGCCACGGCGACGAAGGCCAGCGACCACACCATGCGGTGGGCGAGGATCTCGGCGGCGCCCGCGGGCTTGAGCAGCGGCCAGAACAGCGGGACCAGGCCCCACATGCCGTATGCCGCGAAGCCGTTCAGCAGTCCTATGTGGTGCTGGTCGCCCTTCGGCCTCCCGCTCGGCTTCCCGCTCACGGGCCCCTCCTTCGTACGCGCCCTGCCGCGTCGATGCGGCCAGCACGAAGGTAGCGCCGAGCGGCCCCGCCTGTCATGGCCGTATCGCCATACGGTCATGACAGGGGAAGGGGCGGGCGTCTGACATGCGGTCCCGCCCGGCCGGTGCTGAGATGGATCGACGCGCCCTGTGTCGGCCCGTGCCCCCGTCGCGTGCACGCCGGAGCCCTGGAACGGAGCCCCTGATGACTGACACCGCCCTTCCCTTCGAGGACACCGCCGACTTCGAGAACGCCGACCGGGGCTTCGTCGACGCCCTCGATCCGGGGGTCGTGACGGGGGCCGACGGCCGTGTCGTCTACGACAACGACGCCTACGCGTTCCTTCAGGGGGACTGCCCGGACACCGCGCACCCCAGCCTGTGGCGCCAGGGGCAGCTCTGCTCCCGGCAGGGCCTGTACGAGGTCAGGGAGGGCGTCTACCAGATCCGTGGCCTGGACCTGTCGAACATGACCCTCGTCGAGGGGGAGCGAGGGGTGATCGTCATCGACCCGCTGCTGAGCGTGGAGACGGCCGCCGCCGGGCTCGCGCTGTACCGGAAGCACCGCGGCGACCGTCCCGTCACCGCGCTCCTCTACACGCACTCGCACGCCGACCACTTCGGCGGCTCGCGCGGTGTCCTGCCGCCCGGTACCGAGGAGGGCGTTCCGATCCTCGCCCCGGCCGGGTTCCTGGAGCACGCGGTCAGCGAGAACGTCTACGCGGGCAACGCCATGACCCGCCGCGCGATCTTCATGTACGGCGACCGACTGCCGAAGTCGGCCGAGGGGCAGATCAGCGCCGGCCTCGGCATGACGACCTCGAACGGCACCGTCAGCCTGATCCCGCCGACCCACGACATCACCCGCACCGGCCAGGAGGAGACGCTCGACGGCGTCCGCATCGTCTTCCAGCTCACCCCGGGCACGGAAGCGCCCGCCGAGATGAACTTCCTCCTCCCCGAGCTGCGCGCCCTGTGCCTGGCCGAGAACGCCACGCACAACATGCACAACATCCTGACCCTGCGCGGCGCCGTCGTCCGCGACGCCCGGGTCTGGTCGCGGTACCTGGACGAGGCCATCGAGTACTTCGCCGACGCCTACGACGTCGCGTTCGCCTCCCACCACTGGCCGACCTGGGGGCACGACAACGTCGTCCAATTCCTCGCCGCGCAGCGGGACTTGTACGCCTACCTGCACGACCAGACGCTGCGCATGCTGAACGACGGTCTGACCGGTCCCGAGATCGCCGAGCGGCTGGAGCTGCCGCCCGCGCTGGCCAAGTCCTGGCACGCGCGCGGCTATTACGGCTCCCTCAACCACAACGTCAAGGCGATCTACCAGCGTTACCTCGGCTGGTTCGACGGCAACGTCGCTCACCTGTGGGAACACCCGCCGGTCGAACTCGCCCAGCGGTACGTGGAGTTGGCGGGCGGCACGGACGAGGCTCTGCGCAGGGCGCGCGGTTACGTCGACGCCGGTGATCCGCGGTTCGCGGCCACGCTCCTCAACCACATCGTCTTCGCCGACCCGTTGCGCACCGACGCCAAGGAACTCCTCGCCCAGGTCTACGAGTTGCTCGGCCACGGCGCCGAGAACGGTACCTGGCGCAACTTCTATCTGACCTCCGCCATGGAGCTGCGCCACGGCGTGAACACCATCGCCCTCGACACCGGCAACCCGGAGATGGCGATGGCGCTGACCACCGACATGCTGCTCGACTCCGTCGCCGTCCGCGTCGACGGCCCCCGCGCCTGGGACGACGACCTCACCATCGACCTCGTCCTCACCGACGAGGACCGCCGCCACCGCCTCACCCTGCACAACGGCGCGCTCACCCACCGCACCCTGGACACCCCGAAGACCCAGGCCGCCCTGACCCTCACCCTCACGAAGCCCCAACTCCTGGGCGTCCTCGCGGGCAAGGGCCTCGACGGTGTCACGACCGAGGGCGACGCGTCCCTGCTGGCCCGCCTCTTCTCCCACGTCACGAGGCCCGACAAGGGGTTCCCGATCGTCACGCCGTGATGCCCGGGGGAAGAGGCCGTCCGGAGGTGGGTCAGCCCTTCAGCGCGACCGCGATCGCCTCGCTGATCGGCGTGGTCGGGCGGCCCGCCAGGCGGGACAGGTCGCCGCTGGACACGACCAGTTGACCCTGCGCGATGGACGCGTCGACACCGGCGAAGATCGCGGCGAACGCCTCGGGCAGTCCGGCGCCGGTGAGGATGCCGATCAGCGTCTCGCCGGGCACGTTGTTGTAGGCGATCTCCTTGCCGGTCTGCCGGCTCAGCTCGGCCGCGTACTCGGCGAAGCTCCACGCCTCGTCGCCGCCCAGTTCGTACGTCTGGTTCTCGTGGCCCTCGCCGGTCAGTACCGCGACGGCGGCAGCGGCGTAGTCGGCGCGCGAGGCGGAGGAGACCCGGCCGTCACCGGCGGCGGCCACGACGGCGTTGTGCTCCAGGACGGGGGCGAGGTTCTCGGTGTAGTTCTCGTTGTACCAACCGTTGCGGAGCAGGGCGTACGGCACTCCGGACGCCAGCAGCGCCTCCTCCGTGCCGCGGTGGTCGTCGGCCAGGGCGGCGGCGAGGGGGCCGGGGGCGCTGGTGTAGGCGAGGAGCGCGACACCGGCGGCCTTCGCGGCCTCGATGACGACCTTGTGCTGCCCGACGCGGCCCTTCTCGAACTCGTTGCCGGAGATCAGCAGCACCTTGTCGCCGGCGGCGAAGACGGTGTCGTAGGTCTCGGGGGCGTTGTAGTCCGCGACGACGATCTTCACGCCGCGCTCGGCGAAGTCGGCGGCCTTCTCCGGCGTCCGTACGACGGCGGTGATCCGGTCGGCCGGAACCTTCTCCAGCAACTGCTCCACGACGTGACGGCCGAGGTGTCCGGTGGCTCCGGTGACGACGATGCTCATGGTGACGACTCCTTGTAGGGGTGCGGCGTGGTGCGGTGTGATGCGATGCGGTGCGTGCCACTAACCCTAGGGGAGGCGCTAACTCGTGGAAAGTACCCACTTTGAAGTAAGGTACTGGCATGGCAGTAAGTGCAGAGGTGGCCGGCGGCAGCCGCGCGGTGGGCGAGGCGATGTGCCCGCACCGCCTGATCATGGAACACGTCACGTCCCGCTGGGGCGTCCTGGTCCTCATCGAACTCCTCGGCCGCCCCTACCGCTTCAGCGAACTCCGCCGGGCGATCGGAGAGGTGCGGCAGGTCAGCGAGAAGATGCTGGCCCAGACCCTGCAGACGCTGGAGCGGGACGGCCTGGTCCACCGCGACGCACAGCCGGTGATTCCGCCGCGCGTCGACTACTCCCTGACCGACCTGGGCCGCGAGGCGGCCGAACAGGTACGGGGGCTGGCGCTGTGGGCCACGGACCGGATGGGGCGGGTGCTGGAGGCGCGGGAGGCGTACGACACGGCGAAGGGGCGAGCGGGTACCGCCGGGGGGCTCTAGGGTCTGTCCGGCGGATCCTGTCGCAGACGCGGGGCCTGGCACGCCCTCTCCCGCTGCCCTAAAGGCGTGGGGGACCCCCAGCGGCGTTGTCGTCGGCCGCCGACGTCCCCCGGCCTTCGGCCGGGAGGTGCCTCCACCGCGTCGACTCCCTCCTCCGCCTTGCAGCCGCACGCACCACACTCCGCTCACCGGCGCTGATCAGGTGCCCTTCATTTCCTGCGACCTGATCCCCCGGACAGGCCCTGGTCCTGCCTTGTGCGCGGTGCGGTCCGGACGAGTGGTGGCTGGGGGGACCGGCACGGGAGTCGCGCGGCGAGGCGTCTTCGGCTCACCCGGTCCGGCGCCTCGGCGCCTCTCCCCGCCGACGAGGCTCCTTGTCGGGCGAAACACGTCAAGCGGGACACCCCGGACGTCTGATCGGCGTAGTGACGGAAGGGCCGGGGTGCGAGAACCGCACCCCGGCCCTTCCGTGTGAGCGGAACCGTCAGCCCACAACCGTCCAGGTGTCCCCGCCCGCCAGCAGTGCGGCCAGGTCACCCTTCCCGTTCTGCACGATCGCCGTGTCGAGCTGGTCGGCCATCTGTGTGTCGTAGACGGGGCGTTCCACGGACCGGAGCACACCGATCGGGGTGTGGTGCAGGGTGTCCGGGTCGGCCAGGCGGGAGAGGGCGAAGGCTGTCGTCGGCGAGGTCGCGTGGGCGTCGTGGACCAGGATCTGCGACTCGTTGTCCGGGGTCACGTCGACCACCTTCAGGTCGCCCGTGGCCGGATCCCGGACCACCCCCCGCGCACCCTCCGCGCCGAACCGGATCGGCTGCCCGTGTTCCAGGCGGATCACCGCCTCCTCGGCCTGCTGACGGTCCTTCAGGGCGTCGAAGGCGCCGTCGTTGAAGATGTTGCAGTTCTGGTAGATCTCGACGAGCGCCGTGCCGGGGTGGGCCGCCGCCTCGCGCAGGACCTGGGTCAGGTGCTTGCGGTCCGAGTCGATCGTGCGGGCCACGAAGGACGCCTCCGCGCCGATCGCCAGCGACACCGGGTTGAAGGGGGCGTCGAGCGAACCCATCGGGGTGGACTTCGTGATCTTGCCTACCTCGGAGGTCGGCGAGTACTGGCCCTTCGTCAGGCCGTAGATCCGGTTGTTGAAGAGGAGGATCTTGAGGTTGACGTTGCGGCGGAGGGCGTGGATCAGGTGGTTGCCGCCGATGGAGAGGGCGTCGCCGTCGCCGGTGACGACCCAGACGCTCAAGTCCCGCCGGGACGCGGCCAGTCCGGTCGCGATCGCGGGGGCACGGCCGTGGATGGAGTGCATGCCGTACGTGTTCATGTAGTACGGGAAGCGGGAGGAGCAGCCGATGCCGGAGACGAAGACGATGTTCTCCTTGGCGAGGCCCAGCTCCGGCATGAAACCTTGCACCGCCGCGAGGATCGCGTAGTCACCGCAGCCGGGGCACCAGCGCACTTCCTGATCGGACTTGAAGTCCTTCATGGACTGCACTGCCTCGGCCTTGGGGACGAGTGAAAGTGCTTCGATCGTGCCCGTGCCTTCCGTGGACGTCTCAGCCATCGATGGCCTCCTTGAGAGCCGTGGCGAGCTGCTCAGCCTTGAACGGCATGCCGTTCACCTGGTTGTACGAGTGCGCGTCCACCAGGTACTTCGCCCGCACCAGCGTGGCGAGCTGACCGAGGTTCATCTCGGGGATCACCACCCGGTCGTAGCGCTTCAGGACCGCGCCGAGGTTGCGGGGGAAGGGGTTGAGGTGGCGGAGGTGGGCCTGGGCGATGGACTCGCCGGATGCCCGCAGGCGTCGTACCGCTGCCGTGATGGGGCCGAACGTCGAGCCCCAGCCGAGGACCAGCGTCCGCGCGCCGTGCGGGTCGTCGACCTCCAGATCCGGTACGTCGATGCCGTCGATCTTGGCCTGGCGGGTGCGGACCATGAAGTCGTGGTTGGCGGGGTCGTAGGAGATGTTGCCCGTGCCGTCCTGCTTCTCGATGCCGCCGAGGCGGTGTTCCAGGCCGGGGGTGCCGGGGATGGCCCAGGGGCGGGCCAGGGTCTGCGGGTCGCGTTTGTAGGGCCAGAAGACCTCGGTGCCGTCGTCCAGGGTGTGGTTCGGGCCCTGCGCGAACTGGACGGTGAGGTCCGGGAGTTCGTCGATGTCGGGGACGCGCCAGGGCTCGCTGCCGTTGGCCAGGTAGCCGTCCGAGAGGAGCATCACCGGGGTGCGGTAGGTGAGCGCGATGCGTGCGGCCTCGATCGCCGCGTCGAAGCAGTCGGCCGGTGTGCAGGGGGCGACGATCGGGACCGGCGCCTCGCCGTTGCGGCCGAACATCGCCTGGAGCAGGTCGGCCTGTTCGGTCTTGGTGGGCAAGCCGGTGGAGGGGCCGCCGCGCTGGATGTCCAGGACGAGGAGGGGGAGTTCCATGGATACGGCGAGGCCGATGGTCTCCGACTTCAGTGCCACGCCCGGGCCGCTCGTCGTCGTCACCGCGAGGGAGCCGCCGAAGGCCGCGCCCAGGGCGGCGCCGATGCCCGCGATCTCGTCCTCGGCCTGGAAGGTCCGTACGCCGAAGTTCTTGTGCCGGCTCAGCTCGTGCAGGATGTCCGAGGCCGGGGTGATCGGGTACGAGCCCAGGAAGAGGGGGAGGTCCGCCTGTCGGGACGCGGCGACCAAGCCGTAGGACAGGGCCAGGTTCCCGGAGATGTTGCGGTAGGTGCCGGTCGGGAACGCGGTGGTGGCCGGGGCGACCTCGTAGGAGACCGCGAAGTCCTCCGTCGTCTCGCCGAAGTTCCAACCCGCCCTGAACGCCGCGATGTTGGCCGCCGCGATCTCGGGTTTCTTGGCGAACTTCGACTTCAGGAACTTCTCGGTGCCCTCGGTCGGCCGGTGGTACATCCACGACAGCAGGCCCAGCGCGAACATGTTCTTGCTGCGCTCGGCCTCCTTGCGGGTCAGGCCGAAGTCCTTCAACGCCTCGACGGTGAGGGTCGTCAGGGGCACGCGGTGCAGGCTGTAGCCGTCCAACGACCCGTCGTCGAGGGGTGAGGCGGCGTAACCCACCTTCTGCAGCGCGCGTTTGGTGAACTCGTCCGTGTTGACGATGATCTCCGCACCGCGCGGCACATCGGCGATGTTCGCCTTCAGGGCGGCCGGATTCATCGCGACCAGCACGTTGGGCGCGTCGCCCGGGGTCAGGATGTCGTGGTCGGCGAAATGCAGCTGGAACGACGAAACCCCCGGCAGGGTGCCTGCGGGGGCGCGGATCTCGGCCGGGAAGTTCGGCAGTGTGGAGAGGTCGTTCCCGAAGGACGCCGTCTCCGAGGTGAAGCGGTCACCGGTGAGCTGCATCCCGTCACCCGAGTCACCGGCGAACCGGATGATCACCCGGTCCAGGCGGTGGACGTCCTTCACCCCCGCCGGTTTGCGTTGTTCCCCGACGACGGCTCCGTCGGCCTGCTCCGCTGGGCTACTGACCTGGCTGGTCACTGAACTGGACCTCCTCTTCGAGGACGCTGTCCGGGCATGGTCGTCACGCCGACCCTCCCAGGATCAACCCTACGTCTGTAAGGGTCGCCTTCCTTGGGTCGTTCGCATGATGGACGCTGTTTTGAGACGGCCTGACGCCCTGACTTGTCATGATTTCTCGTCCCCCGGTACTTCCCTCGGAGACGCTCCCGTTGTGTTGACTGGTTCTCGGACCCGGCTGACAGATGGCTGACGGCGGTGAACAACCGCCGGTCGGCGGCCGGACAGCTGACACGGTGTCAGTTTGGCAGGATTCTGTCAGGAGTTGAGGTAGGTGAGGACGGCCAGAACACGTCGGTGATCCCCGTCACTCGGCGACAGGCCCAGCTTCAGGAAGATGTTGCTGACGTGCTTCTCGACCGCGCCGTCGCTCACCACGAGCTGCCGGGCTATCGCGGAGTTCGTCCGCCCTTCGGCCATCAGCCCCAGCACCTCGCGCTCCCGCGGGGTGAGTCCCGCGAGCACGTCCTGCTTACGGCTGCGCCCGAGCAACTGCGCGACCACCTCCGGGTCGAGCGCCGTACCGCCCGAGGCCACGCGCACCACCGCGTCGACGAACTCCCGCACCTCGGCCACCCGGTCCTTCAGCAGATAGCCGACGCCGTGCGTGGAACCGGCCAGCAGTTCGGTGGCGTAGCGCTCCTCCACGTACTGCGACAACACCAGCACGCCGAGGCCGGGATGCGCCTTGCGCAACTCCACGGCCGCCCGCACCCCCTCGTCGGTGTGCGTCGGCGGCATCCGTACGTCGGCCACGACCACGTCCGGCAGCGCGCCCTGCCCGGCCAGCTCGGTGATGGTCTTCACCAGCGCGTCCCCGTCGCCCACCCCGGCCACCACGTCGTGCCCGCGATCGGTCAACAACCGGGTCAGGCCCTCCCTGAGCAGCACTGAATCCTCGGCGATGACCACCCGCACCCTGTCCTCCACGATGTTCGGCCCCCATTGCCCGCCCTGCCGGCCCGCGTCGGTCCGCGTCCGTCCATACGACAGGTCCAGCATTCCAGGGTTCGCGACCCGGTGCGGGCGAGGGGATGGAATCGGGGGTTGGGGGCGTGCTGGAGGCTGGGGGTAAATCTAACCGCTGTCAGGTGTGTTGAGTGGTTAGAACGGACCCCAGCCTGTGGAGGTGGTGGGGTGGAGGCGTCCGGCCTGTCCAGTACCTCTCGCCCCTCAACCCCGCCAGGGCAGCTCCGCCGTGATCCGGGTGGGCCCACCCACCGGCGAGTCCACCACCAGAATCCCGTCCACCGCGTCCAGCCGCCCGGCGAGACCGGCCAGCCCCGAACCGCCGGAGGCGTCCGCGCCGCCCACCCCGTTGTCCACGACCTGCAACATCAGCCGGTTCTCCACCCGCCACACGTCCACCGCGGCCCAGGTCGCCTTCGCGTGCTTGCTGATGTTCTGGAGCAACTCCGAGACGGTGAAGTACGCGATCCCCTCGATGGCGGCGGCCGGCCGCGCGGGCAGATCCACGTCCACCTGCACCGGCACCGTGCACCGCGAGGCCACGGAGGACAGGGCCGCGTCCAGCCCCCGGTCGGTCAGCACCGCCGGATGGATCCCGCGCGCCAGATCCCGCAGCTCCTGCAACGCCGTCTTGACCTCGCCGTGCGCCTCGCCGACCATCCGCGCCGCCGCCTGCGGGTCCTCCGTCAGCTTCTCCTTCGCCAGCCCCAGATCCATGGCCAGGGCCACGAGCCGGGCCTGCGCCCCGTCGTGCAGGTCGCGCTCGATCCGCCGTAGATCCGCCGCCGCCGTGTCGACCACGACACCCCGGTCCGACTCCAGCTCCACGACCCGGGTCGCCAGCGTCGACGGGCCGAGCAGCCCGTGCACCATCACCCGGTCCACCATCGTCAGTGCCCGCACGATCCACGGCGTGGCCAGCGTGAACAGCAGTCCGACCAGCGCGGTCACGGTGATCTCGAAGGGGTTGTCCAGGTAGATCCGGTGGTGCTCGTCGCCGTAGAGCTGAAGGCCGCCCCCACCGCCGTACATCGGGAACACCCAGAACCACAGCGGGTACGTCAGGAGAGCCCAGCCGTACGTCCAGAAGCTGAGGCCGACGACGAAGGAGAAGACCGCCCACGGGAGGTGCAGCAGGGCGTACAGCAGATGGCGCCAGGACACGCCGCTCTTGAGGACCGCGCCCATCCAGGCCATCGGGCCGTTCTTCTTCATGCGCAGCGGCTCGGGGGCGGCGACGTCCAGGTCGAGGAGCCGACGCGCCCGGGCCCGCTCCAGCGCGCCGAAGCCGCGGCAGCCGGCCAGGGCGCCCGCCAGGACCGGCACGCCGAGGAAGGTGATCAGCAGGCCCGCGCCCAGCGACACCATCGTGACGGCGTAGGTGAAGAGCAGGATGCTGATCGGCAGGCTCAGCAGCACATAGCCGAACTCCCGCCAGCTGCGCGCCTCGAAGGGTGCGCGCAGCGCGGTCGGCAGCCGGTGCCGCCGCCGGCGCCGCTCGTCGAGGTCGAACGTGCCGTGCGTTCCGTACCCCTGCCCGTACTCCGTGGCCATTGACGTCGTCCCGTTCTACTCGTTATCCGCAGCCGTGCCGGCCGTGCCGTCGTATCTCCAGACTGCTCGACCGCAGGTCCGTGGGCCATGGAGTCCGTCGGCCTCCCGGGAGGGGGGTTTTCCCTACCCCCGGCCCGGTTCGGTGGTCCGGTCACGCTCGCGCCACGGCAGCTCCGCCGTGACGGTCGTGGGTCCGCCCGGCGGGGAGTCGAGGACGAACAGGCCGTCGACCGCGCCGAGTCGGTCGGCGAGGCCGCGCATGCCGGTGCCGCCGTCGAGGTTCGCGCCGCCGCGGCCGTCGTCCCAGACCTGGATGAGCAGCCGGTCGTCCGACCGCCACACGTCCACCGACGCCGAACGGGCGCCGCTGTGCTTGCTGATGTTCTGCAGCAGCTCGGAGACGGTGAAGTACGCGATGCCCTCGATGGCCGCGGCCGGGCGCGCGCCGATGTCGGCGGTCACCTTCACCGGCACCGTGCAGCGCGAGGCGACGGAGGAGAGGGCGGCGTCCAGCCCGCGGTCGGTGAGGACGGCGGGATGGATCCCGCGCGCGAGGTCCCGCAGCTCCTGGAGCGCCAGCTTGACCTCGCCGTGCGCCTCGTCGACCATCGCGGCGACCTGTTCGTCGGCCTGGCCCTCCAGCAACTTCTCCTTGGCCAGCCCCAGGCCCATCGCCAGATTGACCAGCCGGGCCTGCGCCCCGTCGTGCAGGTCGCGCTCGATCCGCCGCAGATCCGCCGCCGCCGTGTCGACCACGACACCCCGGTCGGACTCCAACTCGGCGATACGGCGCTCCAGTTCGTCGGAGGGGGAGAGGAGGCCGCGCACCATCGCCCGGTCCGCGTTCGCCAGCCCGCGCGCGATGAACGGCAGCACCGGCCACAGCACGAACAGCGAGGTCAGCGTGACGGTGAAGGTGACGATGCCCCACGGCAGGCGCATCCCGTCGTACAGCACCGTCCGCCAGCCGACCGGGTCCTTCAGCGCCATCCACACCCGTTGCAGCAGCCCGCCGCCCTTGCGCCACGGCAACGGGCTCGGCTCGTCGATCCGCACCCCGAGCAGCCGCCGGGCCCGGCCCCGCTCGAACCTTCCGATCAGCCGGGCGCCCATCAACCCGAGCGCGAGCAGCGGGAACCCGACCACGGTGACGGTCAGCCCGCCGCTGATGGACAGCATCGTCACCACATAGACGAAGCCGAACACCGACACCGGCAGATTCGTCAGGAGATGCGCGATCTCCTTCCAGGTGTGTCGGTCGTAGGCGAAGCGGGCCGGCGGCAGCGGCTCGTCGAGCTCGCCGCCGGGTGCCGCCGGGTCGGCGTAGGGGATGCGTACGGTCATATGGGCCAGCGTGCCCCGCGACGCGCTTCAGCGCCATGAGGTCCGCCGCCCGGGTCTGCTGGGGAAAACCCCACCACGGGATCTCAGGGGGAGATCAGGGGCATCTCGGGTGAGGTCAAGGCGTGACGGGCTGCTTACCGTCCCTTTAACAGGGCCTAGACTCCCGTGCGTACAGATCGTCGAACACAGAGTTCACATGGGTCACGGGGGCACCGGGTCACCGGAGCGGGCCGTGGGGAAGCCCGTGCCGAGGAGGAGGGGTCGGACTTGCGGGAGATGTTGCCGGGAACCTTGCGGGAGCCGACCGTGGTCGTCGCGGCGGACTCGGCGGACTACTTCCGGTCCTACTCCGTCGTGGGACTGCTCGCCGTCGTCGGCGTCCTCTTCGTCGCCGTGGCCTTCGGCGCCGGCCGCCTGCTGCGCCCGGTCGTCCCCACCCCCGAGAAACTCCTGACCTACGAGTGCGGCGTCGACCCCGTCGGCGAGGGCTGGGCCCACACCCAAGTCCGGTACTACGTCTACGCGTTCCTGTACGTCATCTTCGCCGTCGACTCGATCTTCCTCTTCCCCTGGGCGACGGTCTTCGCCGCGCCGGGCTACGGCGCGACCACCCTCGTCGAGATGTTCATCTTCCTGGGCTTCCTGACCGTGGGCCTGCTGTACGCATACAAGAAGGGCGTCCTGGCATGGACGTGACCCCCGAGCCCGTGATGCTGCCGGAGCCGAAACGCCTGGGCGCCCTCGCCCGCCTCGCTCCCGAACCCATGAAGGTGGTCCTCAACTGGGGCCGCCGCTACTCCCTCTGGGTCTTCAACTTCGGCCTCGCCTGCTGCGCCATCGAGTTCATCGCCGCGTCCATGGCCCGCCACGACTTCATCCGCCTCGGCGTGATCCCCTTCGCGCCCGGCCCGCGCCAGGCGGACCTGATGGTCGTCTCCGGCACGGTCACGGACAAGATGGCCCCGGCCGTGAAACGCCTCTACGAGCAGATGCCCGAGCCCAAATACGTCATCTCCTTCGGCGCGTGCAGCAACTGCGGCGGCCCGTACTGGGACTCCTACTCGGTCACCAAGGGCGTCGACCAGATCATCCCGGTCGACGTCTACGTCCCCGGCTGCCCGCCCCGCCCCGAGGCCCTCCTCCAGGGCATCCTCAAACTCCAGGAGAAGATCGCCCGGGAGTCGCTGGGGGAGCGGTACGGGGTGGCCGGGAGCCGGGCTTCCACGGCGGCGCTGCAGAGCGGGCTGGTGACGGCGCCGGCGGCAGTGGCTGGTGGGGGTTCCGCGGGTAAGGGTGCGGGTGCGGACTCGCCGGGTGCGGGTGCGGGTGCGGGTGCCGGTGCCGGTGCCGGTCCGTCCTCCGACCCCGACTCCGATTCCGACTTCGGCTCGGGCTCGGGCACCGACTCGGGCTCGGGTTCGGGCACCGACTCCGACTCCGGCTCGGGCACCGACTCGGGCTCCAACTCCGGCTCGGGGGACGCCCGATGACCGCCGTCGGTTGGCTGCCCGCACCGGTCGAGGAACTGTTCGGCACGGAGGCCACGGCCGAGGAGTCCTACGACCTCCTCACGGTCGACGTACCCACCACCACCTGGCTCGCCGCCTTGCGCACCGCCCGCGACGACCTGGGCTGCACCTACTTCGACTGGCTGAGCGCGGTCGACGAACCAGGCACCGGCTTCCGCGTCTCCGCCCACGTCGTGGCACTGGCACCGGTACGCCGCCTCCTCGTCCGTACGACCGTCCCGCACGAGACCCCGGCACTTCCCACCGCCGTCGACGTCTACGCGGGCGCCGCCTGGCACGAACGCGAGACCCACGAAATGTTCGGCGTCGACTTCGAGGGCCACCCGGGACTGGACCACCTCCTCCTCCCGGAAACCTTCGAAGGCCACCCCCTCCGCAAGGACTTCGTCCTCGCGGCCCGAGTCGCCAAGGCCTGGCCCGGAGCGAAGGAACCGGGTGAGTCCGACCACGGCGGCCCGAAACGCCGCCAGATGCTCCCGCCGGGCGTCCCCGACCCGAACGAGTGGGGCCCGTTGAAGGGCCAGCTTCCGGCGGCCCCGACGCGGCCTGCGCGGGGGGCGGGACGGGCTGCGGGTGAGCGTCCGGTACGTGCGGCGGGTGAGCGTCCGGTGCGTGGAACGGGTGACCGTGCGACAGGTGCGGCGGGTGAACCTCCTGCCCGCGCGGCCGGTGACGGTCCGGCACATGCGGCGGCCGGCGATCGCCCTGTGCGGCGGGCCCGCTCGGCTTCGGAGGGGTCGGTGAGTCAGGGGGCGCCGGCTGGGGGTGCGGTGCCTTCGGAGGAAGGTGCGGTGCCGCCGATGGGAAGTGCGGCGCCGTCTGCTTCGGGTGGGGCGTCATCAGCTGGGTCGACAGGGGCGCCCGCCGGGAGCGAGGCCTCGCCGGTTGAGGGCGCAGCACCGGCGAGTGAGGGCACGGTGCCCGCGACCGAGGGCCCGGCTCGGTCGGCCGAGGGCGTTCGTGCCCCTGTGGTACCGCCTGCTGGGCCGCGCCGGGCGCGTAGCGCGAGCGAGGGTTCGGCATCGCAACAGGCGCCGGCGCCGGAATCGGCACCTGCGGCAGAACCGTCACAGGGACCGGCATCAACGCGAGAGGGCGACGCCACCCAGCCCTCCGCCGCTCCCCGCAGCACGGACGCCCCGTGGCACAACGCCCGCCCAGCCTTCGAGGAGACCGAGCCCGACTCGGACACAACTGCACCGGAAACGGACGCAGTTGAAGGGCCCGATTCACCCCCCACCCCCGAAAACCCAACGCCCGACACCCCCACAGGAGGCCCGCAGTGAACGACGTACCAGACGTCGCCCTGCGACTCCTGATCGTCTTCGTCGTCTTCCTCACCTTCCCCCTGATCGTCGGTCAGACCGAGCACAAGGTGATGGCCCACATGCAGGGCCGCCTCGGCCCGATGTACGCCGGCGGCTTCCACGGCTGGGCCCAACTCGTCGCGGACGGCGTCAAGTTCGCCCAGAAGGAAGACATCGTCCCGGCGGGCGCGGACCGCCGTATCTTCCAACTCGCCCCCGCTGTCGCCCTCCTCCCGTACCTGCTCGTCCTCCTCGCGATCCCCATCGGCCCGAGCGAGGGCGCCGTCGGCCAGGTCCTGGACGCGGGCATCTTCTTCGTCCTCGCGGTGATGGGCGTGAGCGTCCTCGGCTCACTCATGGCCGGTTGGGCCTCCGCCAACAAGTTCTCCCTCCTCGGCGGCCTCCGCACCGCCGCACAACTCCTCGCCTACGAACTCCCCATGTTGCTCACCGCCGCCTCCGTGGCGATGGCAGCCGGCACGGTCTCCCTCCCCGGCATCCTCGACGCCTTCCACTGGTGGTGGCTGCCCTGGCAGATCGTCGGCGCGATCGTGTTCTTCATCGCCGGCCTCGCCGAACTCCAGCGGCCCCCCTTCGACATGCCCGTCGCCGACTCCGAGATCATCTTCGGCGCCTACACCGAGTACACCGGGCTCCGCTTCGCCCTCTTCCTCCTCGCCGAGTACGCCGGAATCGTCGTCCTGTGCGGCCTGACCACCGTCCTCTTCCTGGGCGGCTGGCACGGCCCCTGGGGCGCGGACGGCCTCGGCTGGGTGTGGACCCTGCTGAAGACCGGAGTCCTCGCCTTCGTCGTCATCTGGCTCCGCGTCACCTATCCCCGCCTGCGCGAGGACCAGCTCCAGAAACTCTCCTGGACCCTCCTCGTCCCCCTCTCCCTCGCTCAGATCGCCCTCACCGGCATCGTGAAGGTGGTGTTCCTCTGATGGCCCCGATCCCCGGCTCCGGTCTCGCCAAGGGCCTGGCCGTCACCCTCCGCACGATGACGAAGAAGACCGTCACCGAGCAGTACCCGGACACCCAGCCCGACCTTCCGCCCCGCACCCGCGGAGTCATCGGCCTGTTCGAGGAGAACTGCACGGTCTGCATGCTCTGCGCCCGTGAGTGCCCCGACTGGTGCATCTACATCGACTCCCACAAGGAGACGGTCCCGGCGGTGGCCCCCGGCGGCCGTGAGCGCAGCCGCAACGTCCTCGACCGCTTCGCCATCGACTTCTCCCTGTGCATGTACTGCGGTATCTGCATCGAGGTCTGTCCTTTCGACGCGCTGTTCTGGTCCCCGGAGTTCGAGTACGCCGAGACCGACATCCACGAACTCACCCACGAACGCGACAAGCTCCGCGAGTGGATGTGGACCGTCCCGGCTCCACCGGCCCTCGACCCCAAGTCCGAGGAACCCAAGGAGATCGCCGCCGCCCACAAGACCGCCGAGAAGCTGGCGGCAGCACAGGCAGCACAGGCAGCACAGGCAGCACAGGCAGCACAGGCAACTCAGGCCGCGGAAGCCGCAGCGACCGTGGAGGCCACGCAGACTCCGGAGACCGGGGCGCCTGCAAAGACCGCGCGGACCAAGCCCGCAGGTGCCGCACAGTCCACGGAAGCCGCAGCGACCGTGGAGGCCACGCAGACTCCGGAGACCGGGGCGCCTGCAAAGACCGCGCGGACCAAGCCCGCAGGTGCCGCACAGTCCACGGAAGCCGCGGAGTCCGCGAAGGCTACGCCGGCCGTAGAGGTCACCGAGGCTGCGCAGACCAAGCCCACAGAGTCCCCGCAGGCTGCGGAAACTGCAGGGCCCGCAGCCGCCACTCCAGCCGCCGAGGTCACCGGGGCCGAGCAGACCAGGCCCGCCGAAGCCGCGAAGCCCGACCCCGCCGAAGCCGCGAAGCCCAACCCCGCCGAAGCCGCGAAGCCCAACCCCACCGAAGCCGCGAAGCCCAACCCCACCGATCCGCCGGAGGGCCAGTCGTGACCCTCGCCGAAACCGTCGCCGTCACTGTCAACGCCACGGCACCCCTCGCCGCCCCCCACACCCACGGCTTCCTCTCCCCGACCGGCGTCGAGATCGCCTTTCTCCTCGTCGGCCTGGTCACCTTCGGCGCCGCCCTCGTCACCGTCACCACCAAGCAGCTGGTGCACGCCGCCCTGTGGCTCGTGGTGACCCTCGGGGGTCTCGCCGTCGAATACCTCCTCCTCACCGCCGAGTTCATCGCCTGGGTGCAGGTCCTCATCTACGTCGGTTCCGTCGTCGTCCTCCTTCTCTTCGGTCTGATGCTCACCAAGGCCCCCATCGGCCGCTCCCCGGACGCTGATTCCGACAACCGCTGGGCCGCCCTCGCCGTGGCCGTCGCCGCCGCGGCGGCCCTGGTCTGGGTCGTCGTCGACGCCTTCCGCGCGACCTGGATGGACCTGGACGGTCCGGCCGCCGGCTCGACCGCGGTGACCGGCGCGAGCCTGTTCCAGAACTGGGTCCTCCCCTTCGAGGCCCTCTCCGTCCTTCTCCTCGCGGCACTGGTCGGCGCGATCGTCCTGTCCCGCAAGACGAAGTCGGAGCTGAGCTCTCCCCCTGTGAACTCCCGGGGTGCGACCGGTAGTTCCCCATCCGTCCCGGATTCCCGCAATCACACGTTCAGGCGAAATAGCCGTTCTCAAGGCAACGATCCGACCCGGCGGGACAACCGGACCGAGCGGAACGACCCGACCGAGCAGAGCCAGACCGCGCAGAACAACGCAACCGCGCAGAGCGAAGCAACCGAGCAGAGCGAAGCAACCGAGCAGAGCGAAGCAACCGCGCAGAACAGCCCCACCGAGCAGAAGGGAACCCGCTGATGCACCTGGTCTATCCCGCCGTGCTCGCCGCCCTCCTCTTCTGCACCGGCATCTACGGCGTCCTCGCCCGCCGCAACGCGATCCTCGTCCTCATGTCGGTCGAGCTGATGCTCAACGCCGTCAACCTGAACCTGGTCGCCTTCGACGTCTGGCTCAGCAGGACGGCCGAGGAGAAGCTGCACTCCGGCCAGGCTCTGACCCTGTTCACCATCGCCATCGCCGCCGCTGAGATCGGCATCGGCCTGGCGATCGTCCTCGCCGTCTACCGAGGCCGGGGCACCTCCGACATCGACAAACTCCGCGACACCGCCGAGGGCCACGAAACCGACGGCCCCGACGGATTCAGTGGCCCCGACGGATCCGGCGGCTCCGACAGCACCGGCGGGCCCAGCACCGGCATGCCCAACCCGAGCGGCTCACACAGCAACGGCACCGAGCCCCCCGCGGCCGAGAAGGCTGAGGCCACCGCGTGACCACGACCACCCTCGCCGTCCTCGTCCCCCTTCTCCCCTTCCTGGGCGCCGCGGCCGGCCTGCTCCTGGGCCGCACCGCCCCCGGCTTCGTCCGCCCGCTCGCCGTCCTGCCGTCGCTCGCCGCGCTCGCGCTGGCCGCGGTCGTCGCCGTACGGCAGGGCGGTGACGCGGCCGTCGACTCCGCCACCGAACTCACGCCCACCGGCTCGGTCCCCGTCGAACTCGCCCTGCACATCGACGGCTTCGCCGCCCTCGTCGCCGTACTCGCCGCCTTCGTCGCCACCTGTGTGCAGATCTACTCGACGGGCTACCTGCGCGACGACCCGCGCTACCCCTCGTACGCCGCGCTCGTCTCCCTCTTCACCTCCGCGATGCTCCTCGTCGTCTACTCCGGCGACCTGATCGTGCTGCTGGTCGGCTGGGAAGTCATGGGCATCTGCTCCTACTTCCTCGTCGGCCACTACTGGGAGACCCCGGAGGCCCGCGCCGCCTCCATCAAGGCCTTCCTCGTCACCAAGCTCGGCGATGTCCCCTTCCTGATCGGCCTGTTCGCGCTCGCCACCGACGCCGGGTCCTTCCGCATCACCAAGATCCTCAGCACGGTCGCGAACGGCGGGCTGCACCACCCGACGCTGATCGCCCTGCTGCTCCTGGCCGGCGTGGCGGGCAAGTCGGCGCAGTTCCCGCTGCACACCTGGCTCCCCGACGCGATGGCGGGCCCGACCCCGGTCTCCGCGCTGATCCACGCCGCGACGATGGTCGCCGCCGGTGTCTACTTCGTCGCCCGTCTCCTCCCGGTCTTCGAGGCGTCCTCGGCCGCGATGGTCGTTCTCGCCGTCATGGCCGCCGTGACGATGACCGGCTCGGGTCTCGCCGCGCTCGCCCAGGACGACATCAAGCGCGTCCTCGCGTACTCGACGATCGGCCAACTCGGCTACATGACCGGCGCCCTCGCCGTCGGCGACCGCGGTGCCGCCGTCTTCCACCTCCTGTCCCACGGCGCCTTCAAGGCGCTGCTCTTCCTCGCGGCCGGCGTGATCATCCACGCCTCCGGCACCAACTCGCTCGCCGCCATGTCCCGCATGGGCAACCTCCGCGCCCGCGTCCCCGACGCCTTCTGGACGATGACCGTGGCGCTCCTCGCGCTCGCCGCGATCCCGCCCTTCAGCGGCTTCTTCTCCAAGGAGTCCGTCCTCGGCGCCGCCGAACACGCGGCCACCGGAGACACCGCGCACATCCCCGGCGTCGCGGGCTGGATCGTCCTCGTCGCCGGCCTGCTCGCCGCCCTCCTCACCGCCGCGTACGCGACACGCCTGTGGCTGCTCGCCTTCCACGGACGGGGAGTTGAGGCCCCCGACCACGGCAGGCAGCCCGTGGCGATGAACGCCGTGCTGTGGGTGCTCGCCGTCCCGTCCCTCGCCCTCGGCGGACTCGCCTACCGCGTGCTCCCCGACTGGTTCGACGGCCGCGACCTCACCCCGACGCTCACCACCTCGGTGCTGGGCACGGGCGTCGCCCTCGTCGGCGGCATCGTCACCTACGGCGCCTGGCGGCACACCACCGCGCTCGCGGCCCGCACACCGCTGGGCGCGGTCGCGGCCCACCCGGAGGGCGACGCCGGACTCGTCGAGACCGAGGCCATCGCGAGCCACACACCGGCCTACGGGGACGTCGCCTCGGCACCCGACCCGGCGGACCCGGGCCGCCTGCTACTCGGCCCGCTGCACCGCCACGCGGCCTCCGGCTTCCACCTGGACGCCGTGTACACGGACCTGTTCGTCCGCCCGGTGATGGCCGCGGCGAGTCTCGTCCGGTTCCTCGACCGTGAGGTCGTCGACACCTACGTACGCGGCGCGGGCACCCTGCCCCGCCTGCTCGGAGCCGCCGTCAGGCGCGCCCAGACCGGCAATATGCAGACCTATGTGAGCGCGCTGCTCGCCGGCACCGTCGTCCTGACGGTCGCCGTCCTCCTCGTCGCCACGGGAGCGTGAGCAGGCGTGATCGATATCAACGAGTCCGTGATGCAGGTCCTTCTGGCGTTCATCGTCGTCGGCCCGCTCCTCGGCGCCGTCACCGCTCTGCTGCCCGCCCCGCCGGGACTGAAGGGGAAGTCGCCCGACCAGGCCGTACTACGGCACGGCGTGACCGTGACCGGCGTGATCCTCATCGCCGCGATCGTCCTCGCGCTCGGCTTCGACCACGACCATCCCTCGAAGATGCAGGCCACGACCGACATCAGCTGGATCCCCGCACTCGACGTGCGCATCCACCTCGGCATCGACGGCATCTCCCTCCCCCTCCTGCTGCTGACCGCGCTGCTGACCTTCCTCTGCGCGCTCTACTCCTACTTCAAGATGCCAACGGGCCCGTCCCCGAAGGCGTTCGTCGCCCTGATCCTCGTCCTGGAGTCCGGCACCCTCGCCACCTTCGCCGTCCTCGACCTGATCCTCTTCTTCCTCGCCTTCGAGACCGTCCTGATCCCGATGTACTTCCTCATCGCCCGCTGGGGCGGTGCCCAACGGACCCAGGCCGCCTGGAAGTTCATCCTCTTCACGCTGCTCGGCTCCGTCGTCATGCTGCTCGGCCTGCTCCTGATCGGAATCAAGGCGGGCACATTCGACATGGTGGCACTCGCCACTGACAACGGCCGGTCGCTGACTACATCCGTGCAGGTCATCGCCGTTCTGGCGATCGGGATCGGACTCGCCGTCAAGACCCCGATGTGGCCGCTGCACAGCTGGCTGCCCGACGCCCACACCGCCGCCCCGACCGTCGGCTCGGTCCTGCTCGCCGGCGTGCTGCTCAAGATGGGCACGTACGGGTTCGTCCGCATCCTGCTGCCGATCGCCCCCGACGGCATGCACACCTTCGCGCCCTACCTCGCCGCCTTCGCCGTCGTCGGCATCATCTACGGCTCCCTGGCCTGCCTCGCCCTCGCGAAACAGGGCGCTAAGGGCGACCTCAAACGCCTCATCGCGTACTCCTCCGTCGGTCACATGGGCTTCGTCCTGCTCGGCATCTCGACGATGACGCCGACCGGCGTGAACGGCGCGCTCTTCGCCAACATCGCCCACGGCCTCATCACCGGCCTGCTCTTCTTCCTCGTCGGCGCCCTCAAGGACCGCACGGGCACCACCGACCTGGACACCCTGGCCGAGGAGACCGGCGCCGCCCTCTACGGCAAGGCACCGCGCCTCGGCGGCCTGCTCGCCTTCGCCGCCGTCGCCTCGCTCGGACTGCCCGGACTCGCCGGATTCTGGGGCGAGATGCTTGCGCTGTTCGGCGCGTTCAAGCCCGCCGCCGACCTCAGCCGCCCGGCGTTCCTCACCTTCATGGCGATCGCGGCCTTCGGCAGCCTGCTGACCGCCGCCTACATGCTCGCCGTGGTCCGCCGCGTCTGCATGGGCGCCGTGGCGCAGGAAGCGCCGAAACTCGCCGACGTCCAGACGTACGAGTTCGCCGCCTGGACCCCGCTCGTCGCCCTCACCGTCGCCGCCGGCCTGTGGCCGAAGGCACTCCTCGGCCTGACCGACCCGGCCGTGCAGCAGCTCCTCTCAGGAGGCACCCGATGAGCGCCCTGGCCCAGCCTCTCGCGGAGTCGATGGTCCAGTCCGTCGACTGGCTCGCGATCGCACCGCCGACCATCACGGCGGTCGTCGGCCTGGTGGTTCTCGTCGCCGACCTGTTCCTCCAGGAGGCCAGGAAAGCCCTCCTGGGCTGGGTGTCCGTCGCGGGCCTGGCCGCCTCCGCGCTGATGCTGCTGCCCCTCCTGGACGGCGACCGCGCCACCTTCTGCCTCCCCGGCGACGCGACCGCCTGCAGTTATACGGCGGACCGCTTCACCCTGGTCATCCAGCTCCTTGTCCTCGGCGGCGCCCTACTGGCTGCCCTCCTGTCGATCACCACCCTGAAGGACGCCGACAAGGGACTCCCCGAAGGGGAGTACTGGTTCCTGCTCCTGTCCTCCGCCGCGGGCGCCGCGCTCCTGCCCGCCTCCCGCGACCTCGCGACCCTGATCGTCGCCCTGGAGGTCGCCTCCCTGCCCGCCTTCGCCCTCGTCGGCATCCGGCACGGCGACAGGAAGTCCGCCGAAGCGGCCCTCAAGTTCTTCCTGTCCTCGGTCACCGCGACCGCGGTCAGCCTGATGGGCGTCAGCTTCGTCTACGCCACCACGGGCACCCTGTACCTCACCCGGATCGCCGACCGCATCCAGCACGTCGACGGCCAGTTCCACACCCTCGCCCAGACCGGCGTCGCCCTCACCCTCATCGGCTTCGCCTTCAAGACGGCCGCCGTCCCCTTCCACTTCTGGGTACCCGACACCTACGTAGGAGCGCCCCTCCCGATCGCCGCCTACTTGTCGGTCGTCGGCAAGGCGGTCGGCTTCTCCGGCCTGATCCTCGTCACCGTCGTCGCCTTCCCGTCGTACGCCGACGTGTGGGGCCCGGCACTCGCCGCGCTGGCCGCCCTCACCATGACGGTCGGCAACCTGGGCGCCCTGCGCCAACAGACCACGCGCGCGTACAGCGCGGTACGGCTGCTCGCCTGGTCCTCTGTCGGCCAGGCCGGCTACCTCCTCGTACCGATCGCCGCCGCCGCGTACTCCAAGGACGCCCAGAAGTCGATCGGCTCCACCGTCGCCTACGCCCTCATGTACGCGGCCGTGAACCTCGGAGCCTTCGCGGTGGCCGCACTGGTGGGCCGTAGCAGAGCCCTCAACCGCATCAGCGACTACCGCGGCCTCTACGCGTCGAACCCGCTCGCGGCACTGCTCCTGGCCTTCTTCCTGCTGTGCCTCGCCGGGCTGCCGCCGGGCGTCATCGGGCTCTTCGCCAAGGTGACCGTCTTCTCGGCGGCCGTCGACGCGGGCCTGGGCTGGCTCGCGGTCGTCATGGCCGTCAACGTGGTGATCGCGCTCTTCTACTACCTCCAGTGGACGGCCCTGCTGTTCCGCGCCCCGGAGGGCGAGCACGCCGAACACCGCGTCCCCGCGCCCCTCACCGCCGCGCTCGCCCTCACCGGCGCCCTCGGAATCGCCCTCTCCGGAGCACCCCAACTGGTCCTGCGTTTCGCCGGCACCGGACTCTTCTGAGCCACCGGCACATACCACCGTCCTCACCCGGACGGCCCACCCCCGGCGTCGTACGCACAAGGGAACTAGAGCCCCCCGCCTGGCGTTGACCAGTACGGGAGGGTCCACTGGACGTGACACCACGACACCGGTGGCATCAGAGATCAGCAAGCAAAGGGTTCCCCTGCTGCACGATTTGGAGGGCGTACCGTGCACCGCCGGCACAACGGGCTCAGGACCGCAGTTCTCCTCGGGGGACTGTCCGCACTCATCATCGTCATCGGCAGCTTCTTCGGCCGTATGGGGCTCGTCGTAGCGGTCGTGATCGCGCTGGGCACGAACGCGTACGCGTACTGGAACAGCGACAAACTGGCGCTACGCGCGATGCGCGCCCGCCCGGTGAGCGAGTTCGAGGCCCCGGCCCTGTACCGGATGGTCCGCGACCTCTCCACCCAGGCCCGCCAGCCCATGCCGCGCCTGTACATCTCGCCCACGGAGGCCCCCAACGCCTTCGCGACGGGCCGAAACCCGCGCAACGCCGCCGTGTGCTGCACGGAAGGCATCCTGCGCATCCTGGACGAGCGCGAACTGCGCGGAGTCATCGGCCACGAACTCAGCCATGTCTACAACCGCGACATCCTGATCTCGTCGGTCGCCGGCGCCCTCGCCTCGGTGATCATGTTCCTGGTCAACTTCGCCTGGCTGATCCCGATCGGCCGCTCGAACGACGACGACGGCCCCGGTATCCTGGGCATGCTGATGATCATGATCCTGGGTCCCCTCGCGGCCAGCCTCATCCAGTTGGCCATCAGCCGCTCCAGGGAGTACGAGGCGGACGCGTCCGGCGCCCAGCTCACCGGAGACCCCCTCGCCCTCGCGAGCGCGCTGCGCAAGCTCGACGCCGGCACCAAGCAGCTTCCGCTGCCCCCGGAACCCCGCATCGAGACCGCGAGCCACATGATGATCGCGAACCCCTTCCGCCCGGGCCAGGGACTCTCCAAGATGTTCTCGACACACCCGCCGATGGCGGAGCGCATCGCCCGGCTAGAGAAGATGGCAGGTCGCCCTCAGTGAAAACCATCCTGAACGTCATCTGGCTCGTCCTGAGCGGCTTCTGGCTGTTCCTCGGGTACCTGCTCGCCGGCGTGCTGCTGTGCATCACGATCATCGGCATCCCCTTCGGCATCGCCGCCTTCCGTATCGGCGTCTACGCCCTGTGGCCCTTCGGGTACACGACGGTCGAGCGCCGGGACGCGGGCGCCCCCTCCTGCGTGGGCAACGTCCTGTGGCTGGTCCTCGCGGGCTGGTGGCTGGCCCTGGCGCACATCGTCACCGGCATCGCCATGTGCATCACCATCATCGGCATCCCGTTCGGCATCGCCAACTTCAAGCTGATCCCGGTCTCGCTGTTCCCCCTGGGTCGCGAAATCGTGCCCACGGACCAGCCGTTCACCAGCCGCTGACGGCGGGCAGTGGTGGGGGCGCCCAAGTACGTCCTGCTGTCGTACGACGAAGGTGCCGAGTCCACCGGCGAGCACGGCTACGAGGAGACCTGGGCCCTGTGCCAGGACGCCGCCGACCTCTTCGCCGACCCGCCCCCACCCACGCGCGGGACGTACGAACTGCTCGGCTGCGCACCCGAGGGCAACCTGCGAACAGCCCTCGCATGCGCGCGTGCCGACGGTTCGGCACTGCTCGGCCCGCTCACCCTGGAGACCCTCGACAAGACCGGCGGGGGAGAGGGCGAGTGGCGGCTGGAGGACGTACGCGTCGTAGCCGACCGTCCCTGCGCGCGTGACCTGTCGTTGAGAGACGTCACCGTCGAGGGCACACAGTCCGACGACAACCCCGACGACTGTCCGCAGTGCCCGCCCCTGTCCCCGGGCTACCGGATACTGGGCGCGGACGGCGAACCATGGGGCGGTTGCCGGGACTTGGCCCACGTCCAGGAGGACCGGCCCGAACAACTGGAGCCTTCTCTACGCCTGTTGGGCTGCTCCCCGCGCGGCGCGCTGCGGGCGGCCCTGGACGGCGGGGAAGAGGACCTGGGCCACGTCAAGGTGGTGCGCATCGACACGTCCGGTCGGCCCGTGCAGCCCGCCGCCGAGGGAGAGTTACGGGCCTGGATCCCGTCCGCGCGCGGCCCGGGCCTGGTCGACCTCACCCTCGACCCATGGACGGAACGGCCACCGCTCGCGGCCCGGGAAGTGTGGGAGCTGTGGGGTGAGGGTCGCCCCTCCGTGCCCAACCGCTGGGCCGATTGCGATGCTGAAGGCCGCCGCTTCTGGTTGGACACAGCTCTGGCGAACCACACCCACACCGCTCCGGACCGTCCGCCGGCTACCGTCTACCACCTCGACGGCAGCCACATCACCGACGCATCCGGCTTCTTCTGTGCCCTGGGCGAGGCGGTGAACGGCCCCGCCGGTTACTTCGGTTGGGGCCTGGACGCTCTGAATGACTGCCTGCGCGGCAGTTGGGGAGCCACTCCTCCCTTCACCCTCGTCTGGCACGACGCCGCCATAGCCCGCGCCTGCCTCGGCGTCACCCCGCACACCGGCCGACGCCCACCGACGTTCGAGAAGTTGCTCGCGTTCCTCGCCGAACGGCGCGTCGAAGTCAGGCTGGCCTGACCGCTCGTCACCGCACCACGCCAGCAGCCGGAGCGTACGACCAGCGGTTTTCCACAACCGCAGGGTTGTCCACAGGCCGGCCCGATTGTCAGTGGCGCGCGGCACTATGAAGCCATGACCGAGAACGAGCAGCAACTGCTGACACGGGTGGCCGCCGAGGCCCGCAACACCCGCCCGTCGGGCTGGACTTCACTTCCGGCCCCCGTGGACGAGGCCACGGTGACCCGCGCCGAGGCCGCCCTGGGCTTCCGCCTGCCCCCGCTGCTCGCCGCGCTCTACACACGCATAGGAGACGGCGGATTCGGCCCGGAATACGGCCTGTTGCCCCTCCTCGGCGACCCACCGGCCGGCGAGCCCGCCGCCGTCACGCAGTACCTCGCCAAGCGCGCGAGCGGACACAAGGACCCCGACTGGCCCTGGCCCGAGGGCGTCCTGCCGATATCCCACTGGGGCTGCGCGATGTACGCGTGCGTGGACTGCCGAACCCCACAGGCCACGGTCCTCCTCTACGAGCCGAACGCCGACGAGGCCGACCACGCGTGGTACGTCGACGCGCCCAGCCTCGCCGACTGGTTGCGCGCCTGGCTTGACGGCACGGGTTGGTACGAGGACTACGACGGTGCCCCCGAACCGACACCGTGGACCGACTTCCGCATACGCACGACGGCACCGGCATCCTGAGCGGTCCTCGCAGGCCACCGATGCCTGCAACCACCACACGCATCCGTGACGTCCTGTTCATCGACACGGCAGAACATGCAGGGCACAGGCCGTGCGCAAGGACCTACGAACACAGCCTGTCCGGGCGGAATTCACAGCTCCGGATAGGTGCAGGCACAGCGTGAGAGGGCAGGTTCACGGCATGGGCATCATCAGCTGGATCATCCTGGGACTGTTGGCCGGAGCCATCGCCAAATTCCTGCTGCCGGGCCGCGACCCGGGCGGCTTCATCGGTACGACCATCATCGGCGTCGCGGGCGCGTTCATCGGCGGCTGGATCTCAGCCCGCTGGCTGGACCACCCGGTCGCCAAGAACTTCTACGACGGCGCCACTTGGGCCTCGGCGATAGGTGGCGCGCTCGTCCTCCTGATCGCCTACCGCATCCTGTTCGGCAACTCGCGCAACTAGGACCCGTCCAGCGGACCCCGCCGAAGGCGAGCCACCCGGCACGCACAGCTGCGGCGTTGCAGCCGCTCACCGGCACCGGTCAGTCGCCGCTGCCTTCCCGAGACTTGACCGGCCGGACAGGCCCCAGCGCATCCCATGCCACAACCGGCAGGCGAGAAGGGTGGGCATCGACGGATGCCCACCCTTCCTCGTAACAGCGCGCGGCGGACGCGCGAAGCGTAGTTCTACTGGTAGTTCACGAACTGTTTCTACCGGTAGTTCACGAACTGCAGCGCGAAGTCGAAGTCCTTGCCCTTGAGCAGGGACTGCACGGCCTGGAGGTCGTCGCGGCTCTTCGAGCTGACCCGCAGTTCGTCGCCCTGCACCTGGGCCTTCACGCCCTTGGGGCCCTCGTCGCGAATGATCTTCGCCACCTTCTTCGCGTTGTCCTGGGAGATGCCCTCCTCGATCGACGCGAAGATCTTGTACTCCTTGCCGGAGAGCTGCGGCTCACCGGCGTCCAGCGCCTTCAGCGAGATGCCGCGCTTGATCAGCTTGGACTGGAAGACGTCGAGGATCGCCTTGACCCGGTCCTCGGAGTTCGCCTCCATGACGATCTTCTCGGCGGACCATGCGATCGAGGCACCCACGCCCTTGAAGTCGTAGCGCTGGGAGATCTCCTTGGCGGCCTGGTTGAGGGCGTTGTCGACCTCCTGCCGCTCGACCTTCGAGACGATGTCGAAACTGGAGTCGGCCATGTCCTGTGGCTCCTTGTATCGGGGTGCGTATCGATGCGTGTCACTGCGTATCGGCGTGCGTGGGGGCAGCCGCCGAGCCCGGTGTAGGCCCCGGGCCGCATCCGCATAAGCGTAGCCACCCCCTCCCCTCCGAGCGCCGGTCAATCGGGTGGCGAAGCACCCCTGGGCATCGGGTATCGTTTACGTCGTTGCCACGGAGCACCGCCGAAAAGCGGTTCGAGAGGCAGCAGCCCCGGCGGTGTGCCCGAGTGGCCAAAGGGAGCAGACTGTAAATCTGCCGGCTTAGCCTACCCAGGTTCGAACCCTGGCGCCGCCACATGAAAGTAGACCCCCTCTGACCAGGTTACTTACCTGGTCAGAGGGGGTTTCCTTTTGCCTCGCTCTGTTCGATTCGTTGTGGACGGGGCGTGGACGTGTCTCACCTCGTACCGCCCGTATCCCACTGTCGATCAGTGCGTGTCCCCCAGGTGTCCCCCGGGGGAGAGCTTGATCACTCCGGCTCGTTCCACTCCCGAAGAGCTGCGTCGATCCGGCTGTTCGCACGCTCCCTCGTCTGGTCAAGCACCTTGGCGTACACCTTGTGCAGTACCGCGATGCTGTGGCCAGCGCGCCGGGCACACTCCATCGCGTCCACCCCGGAACTGAGCCAGAACGAAACTCCAGCGTGCCGCAGGTCGTAGGGGCGGCGGGCCAGCAACGATGCCGTCTCGGCTTCGCTCAGCACGTCCTTTCGGGCCCTGGCCCACACCTCCCCATAGCCCGTCTCCTGTAGCAGGCCGTCACGGTTCGTCCGAAAGAGGCGACCATCGGGCGCAGCGCCATGCGTGGCGATGTGCTGCCGTAGCAGGCGGACGAAATGCGGCGGGATCGGCACCGGGCGGGAGTCCTTCTTTGCGCGGGCCTTGAGGTGGCGTGCCTCATGCGCCTTCCCGTCGTCAGTCCAGTCGCGCCCCGCTCGGACAACGCCCTGTCGCAGGGTGAGCATCCCCCATCCCGCCTCCGGGAGGTGGCACTGGCTCACGCGCAGTCCGGTGGCCTCGGCCGGCCGCATGGCCGCGTAGTACAGGCACCCGAAGAACGCTTCGAGATGCCGCCCGCGCGGGCCCTGCTCACGGATGCCGGCAAGCAGCGCGCGGACCTGGCGGGGATTGGCGACGCTCTCGGGGTCCACCGCTTCCACAGACTTTGGGGCGGTCCACTTCACGGCCCTGATCGGGTTGACCGGCATGCTGAAGTACTGCTCTTCCACAGCGAGTCCGAGAACGTCGCTCAGGCAAGCCCGCTTGCGCTTCGCGGTGCGCGGCGATGCCTCCTTCCCGTCCAGCCGTAGGGACAGCGCGTCCAGGGCCAGGCGTACCGTCGCCGGGTCTTCCAGCGCGGAGACCGGCATGGAGTTCTTCGAGATCCAGGCAAGGGCACTGGTCACATCGTCCGGCGGGGTCATGTCCCAGTGGTTCCGGTTGTACGCCCACCCGTACAGCGCGCGACGCATGAGTGCGGTGTCGGGCATCCCTGCCTTCGTCTTCACTAGCGCGGGCGTGATAGTTGCCAGTGCGTCGGCGTAGTTCTTTCGCGACTTCGCCGGTGCCAGCGCCCACTTGCGGTCGACGTACGTTCGACTGTGCTCGTACCACGTGATGGAGCCCTGCTTGGCGCGCAACTCGGATACGGGCAGGCCCGTTTCCTCGTCGAACTGGTCGCCGCGTCGCACGGCGGACATGAGTTCCGAGCGGCGTCCCTCGGCCTGGACCTTGAGTGTGTAGCTCTTGGAGTGCTTGCGCTCCCCGACCAGCCAGCGCAGGCGGTAGGGCTTCGGGCGATCCTTGCGGACCTCGATGGAGTAGAGGCGAACGTCGTAGGTCAGTGACATATGAACTCCAGAGGGGCCCGCCGGAAGCGGGCCCCTCGTGTCTCGTGTGTGCGGGAGGTGGTCAGGCGGCGGCTTCCATGGATGACCACCACGCGTCGAGGTCGGTGCGGCGGCAGCGAATCTGGCCGTTGGGGAGCTTGATGAGCTTCGGAGCCCTGCCACGGGCGCGCATGCGGTAGAAGGCGGCGCGGCTCATCTCGATCTCTTCGAGGACTTCGGGGAGCTTGAGCATCTTGGGGCGGGCCAAGGCGGTTACTCCTTCGTCTTCCTTCTCTTCTGGGGAATCCGCAACAGCCGCAACACCGCAACACCGCAGGTCAGAGCGACGGATTTGTTGCGGATGGCGGGAGTGTTGCGGATAGGTGCCGCCACACTGGGGTGTGTGGCGGTGGGGGAGATGCCGGGGTGGGTCAGCCTGCGAGAGCGGGTTGTGTTGCGGACTCGGGTGCCGTGTTGCGGTTCGGGGTGGCGGTTGGCGCAACAGGTTCACCGCTGTTGACCTGCGGTGTTGCGGACGTTGCGGCTGTTGCGGATTCCCCGGAGGGCGGGGGGCAGTAGCGCGTCCAGGCGTCCGTGAGGTCTTCCGCGTAGTAGCCCTTGGGCGTCCCGGACGGGGTGCGGAAGGTGCGGGGCTTGATCGGCTTGTTGTACGGGGTGACGTACTGGCCCAACAGCCGTGCGAGGGTACGGGAGTTGATCGGCTTGTCGTCCAGGTCTCCCCAGGGCGCGTCTTCCATGTGGAGCAGGCTTTCGATGATCACGGCGGTCGGCATGCGGTCGTCGCCGCAGAACACCTTGTCGCGCAGGTCGGTCAACAGCCGGACCCCGAGGGAGGCTTCGTCGTTGTCGTGCGCGGCGCTGATCAGTTCCAGGCAGGCGGTGCGGGCCCGGTCGGGCCAGGTGCCGCCGGCGGCGTCGGCCACGGCGAGCAGGGGTTCCCACATGTCGGCGGGGCGGTCGGTGACGCCTTCGGGCATGTCGGGCCAGGCGTTGGCGACCTGGTCCCGCACGGTGTCGGCCCACTTGGCGAGGCGCTCGCGCAGGGCGTGACCCTGCTTCTCGTGGGTGCGCTGGCGGTACGGTTCGGCCTTCTCGTTCGGGGCGCGCTTGCGCATGCGGATGATGACCGAGCGCGTCAGCACCGTGTCCGGCAGCGAACCGAGTCCCGCCATGGCCACGGCGCAGTAGGAGTTGAAGATCTGCGCGTTCTGGTTGGAGCCCTCCCCGACGCAGCGCAGGGCGCCGGCAGTGCGGCGCCATCCGGCGTTCAGGAACCCGCGCAGGGCCTCATCCGCGCCGGCCTTGGGTCCGAAGATGGTGTCCACCTCGTCGAACAGCACGGTGGGCAGACCTGCGGCGGAGTCGACGAGCCGGTACAGGGCGTTGGCGGAGGCGGACACCGTGGTGACGGGGCGCGGCGTGAGGAGTTCCACGATCTCCAGTGCCCGTGACTTGCCCGATCCGGGTTCCGGGGAGAGGAACGCGATGCGGGGTGTGGTCTCGAAGCACTCGATCAGGTGGGCGTGCGCGTCCCACAACGTCACGGCGACGTAGGCGGACTGGGTGGGGAAGACGTTGAACCGGCGGTGGAAGGCTTCCACCTCGTCCAACAGCACTGCCCCATCGATGAGTTGGGTCATGCGGCGGCCCTTCCTTCCTGCGCGGTGCGGAGCCGGCAGGTGACTGCGCGGTGGTAGTCGTAGTCGTCGACGAGTTCGGCCACCTCGTCGCGGCCGGTGGCGGTGGCGGTCTCGCCGCACCGGCAGGCGTATGCGGCGGTGGGGGTGTCTCCGTAGCGCTTGGACCAGCGGGCCCCGTCGTAGTGGTGGCGGTAGACGGGCGGGGCGTAGATGCGGATGCCGGGCCGTTGCGGTGTGGGGTTGTCCGGGTCGGTCGTCTGCGGGTCAGGGCTTGTGGGGACGCCTTCGGCGACGCCCTTCGGTTCGCCCAAGTTCGCCTGTGGCAAAGGGAGTTCGGCGGGGCGGAGAGGGGTCCGGGCGGGGATGAGGCTCTTAGAGCGGGAGGGGGTCCTCATGCGGCCCTGCCCCGGGGCGAGTTGTGGGTGATCGACCAGTCGAGAGCACGTCGGATCACGTCGTCGTAGTAGCGCTGAGGCTGTGTGGCGTTGGCCCCCGCTGCCTCTCTAAGAGCGTCCTCAACCCGTACGCGGGTGAGGTCGCCGGACGCGATGAACCGTCCCAGAGCGCGGGCGGCGCGCAGCAGTGTGGCGTTGCGGGTGCCGTCGGCGGCGGTGGCGACGCTATGGACCTCGTTGTCGAACGCTACATCCGCGTATCGGCTAGATTGCCCTGCTACGGCCCGTGGGGGTGCCTGTAGAGGCTTGGGGGCCGGTTTGAGGATGCTCAGCAGCCATCTGGGCACCGGGGCCGCTACAGGGGCACTGAGGGCTTCGTAGGGTCCGGCGGGTGTGATGCTGCCCGCTGCGACGACGTACCCGCCGGCTGCGCGGGTGTCGACCAACGGGGCAACGGTGCCTGCGGTGTTGGTCAGCCGGACGTCCGATGGGGCGGTGAAGTGCAGGTGTTGTCCGCCGCTCGCGGTCCGGGTCCGGTAGGTGGCGGGGACGGGATGCCCGGCGCGCTCGCAGAGCGCTGCGAAGGTTGCCGTGCCGTCAGGCGCGTCCGAACTGCCCTTGGTGCTTGAGGTCTTGGGCATGTCGAGGTCGACGACGAGCAGGCCTGAGGGTCCGCACGCGATGCCGATGTTGAACGGGGCCTGCGACCAGGCGGCTTGGATGCGGTCGGGGTCGGTGGTGGCGCGCTGTTCCCACTTCCGGTGTCCGCTCGCGCACGGCCCGGTACCGGTGCAGGACCGTTCCCCGTGCAGGGCGGGGCGCTTGGTGCCGGGTCGGAGGGGGAAGACGTGCCAGCCGCGTTCGGCGGTGTCCAGCGCTGCGCGCAGCAGCGCGCAGCGGGCGTCATGGGTCATGCTGGAGACCTCCAACAGGTCTGTTGAGGGCTGGTTGGGCAAGGGCGGCCCCGGACTTTGGTGAGACGGGGGCCGCCCTTGGCGTAGCTAGAAGGGCGGTTCGCTGCTGTAGCCGCGCGGGGTGCGGCGCAGCCAGCGCGGCAGGGGCAGCAGGGGCAGGCACCACGTGGTCCAGCACGGGCAGAGTTCGTAGTCGGTGCCCTCGTACTCGCCCGTGGCGGGGTGGCCGTAGTCGTGCGCGATGCCGCCCGCTCCCCGGCAGTTGGGGCAGTTGGGGGCGGGAGTGTCGATGAGGGCCAGCGTCTGGCGGGTGCCACAGATGACCCTGAAGCGGAGTCGAAGCACGGTGGTTGGTCTCCTGTCAGCCGTGGAAGTGGTTGCGCTTGAAGATCGCTTTGCGGATGTTGACCGTGCTCCCGCCGCCGTGGCCGCGTGTGCTGAAGACCTGCACGGCGATCCACCCACCGAAGATCACGGCCGCGAGGGTGATGAGCTGGGAGATGAGCGCGGTCAGGGCGGTGATGAACGCGGTCAGCATCAGCAGTCCGCCGCACACGGCTAGGAACCCGACGCCCCCGAGCGCGACGTTCACCGCCGCGCGGGAGACGGGCGGTTTGGCGACGAGGGGTTCGGGCTGGGTGGGGTTGATGGCGTAGCCGGTGACGACGCGGCCGTCCGGCAGGACGATGCTCGCCACGGACGGGATGCTGCCCGGCTGCATCGGAACGACGGGTGCCGGCGCCATGGCGGCGGCGGGGGCGAGCGGGGTGGGCTGGTGGACGGTCACGGCCCGTTCGGCGGGCACGTGACGGGGTGTCTCGGGGTACATACGGAATCCCTTCCGAACATGGGCTGGGGAGGCGGACACACCCCCTTCAGGGGGTGCTGTGGAGGGGGTTTTCGAGGGCTGACCTGGGGTGCCTCCCCGCCTCCCCGAAACGATGTTTCCCCTGATCAACGCGGGGGAGGCGGGGCGGGGAGGCGGTTGGGGAGTTCTCCCCGCCTCCCCGCCACGGGAGGGTTCGCCTCCCCGCGATCAGGAAGCGGAAGCGGAACCGTCCGTGTCGCGTTCGGCGAGGGCGGCGGTGATGTCGTCGCGGCGCACGACCATCCGCCCGTGGGACTTGTAGGCCTCGATGCCGTAGGACTCCAGCACGCGGCTGAGGTCGCCGAACGACCAGGCGCCGTAGGCGTCCTCGCTCAGCGCGGCGAGCCGCTTGATGATGTCCTGCGTGAACGCGCGCTTCCCGTCGCCGGCCACCGCGTCGATGTCGGCGAGCGGGTCACGCGTCTCGCCTCGGTCGATGGCGTGCAGGGTGGTGACTCCGGAGCGCAGGGCCTTCGCTCGTTCGGTGATGGCGTCGGCTCCGGCGTCGTCGATGAAGTGCGTGCGGACCGTGATGGAGGACTGTCCCTTGGGGATGGCGATCCCGTCCGAGGCGACGACGAGGGTGCCCTTGTCGAGGCCCTGGCGGAGCAGGTGCGGGGCGGCGCCGCCGTTGACGGCCTTCTCCCCGAGCGCCATGACGGCCTGCGACTCGGTGCCCAGGGCGAGTGAGGCCCGGGTGTGGGCGCCCTCGCGGACCAGCTTGGGAAGGTTCTGGTCGGTGGGGTCCTGGGTGCCCTCCCACATCAGCACGTCGACCACACGGCCCTGGTTGTGGACCTTGCGCACCGCCATGAAGTAGCGGGAGGTGGCTTTCGAGCCGCCGTAGGGGCGCTTCTCGTCGTCCTTGGCCGGGCACATGAACGCGACCTGCGCCTCATCGACGATGCCGATCAGCGGCTCGAAGACCGTGGCGGGGTCGCGGCGGCGCTGTTCCAGTCGCTGTTCCATCTCGTCGACCAGGCCCTCGACCATCTCGGTCGCCGCGATCACGTCCTCGTCGGTCGGGCCCTGGATCAGGATGGTTGCCAGGCCCTCGAACATGGCCCAGTCCCCGGCACCCTTCAGGTCGGCGATCCGGAACTCGACACTCTTGTCGAGCGCGGCCCACAGAGCGAGGGCCCGCAGGGCGGCGGTCTTGCCCTGGTTGGACAGACCGGTGATGAGCAGGTGGCGCTGATACAGCGACAGCGCGGCACCGTCCCCGCGCAGGTCCTGCCCCCACGGGGCGCGGCCGGTCTTGTAGTTCGCGGTCATCGTCTCGTCGGTGACCAGCGGCGACGGGCCGATCGGCTCATCGAGCGCCCCGGAGTCGGCGACCCACAGGCGGACCGTGCGGGCCGCTTCCGGGATGGTGATGAACACCTCGTGCTCGTGCCTCGTGAGGTTCTCCGCCAGCTTGCGGCGCCGCTGCTGGACCTCGTTCGTCGACACCCCGGAGGGCAGGGTCACGTCGACCTCGACACCGCACCCGGCGATCCGGATCGGACCCAGCATGGACGCGCCGGCGTCGCCCATCTCCTTGATGGCGTTGCGCAGCGCGGGCACCCCGAGGTCGCGCAGGGCCTTGACGACGATGGACGGGGTGATCGGCTCACCCTCCCCGTTGCGGACGTTGGCGGGGAGCGCCCACTGGGGTGCGGCCTGCTGCTTGCTGCCCACGGTCCACAGGGCGAGCAGGGCGAACAGCGGACCGAGGATCACAGCGGTGGGCCAGACGAGTTGCACGATCCGGATCAGGGTCGCGATGAACTCGATGGTCGCCTTCAACGGCGTGATCACGTCGCGGATGTCGTGGTTGTTGATGGCCATCACGACCCCGAGCGCGACCAGCACCCCGACGCTCATGGCGGCGCCGACCCCGACGCCCTTGGCCGCTTCCACGGGGGAGTGGAGGAGGTCCATGCGGCGGTGGTGGCGTGCTTGGCGGAAGCGCTGCAACCGGTCCTCCCACTCCTCCGCCAGCTCAAGGTTCCCGGCGACTTCCGCCGCGCGGATCATGCGCTCGTAGCGGGCCCCGGTCTTGCCGTCCCAGGTGCGGCGGGCCACGATCCGCCCGCCGTTGAACGTGTAGAGGCTGTGTCGGGCGACCGCGCGGGCAGCGGACTTGGTGGTGTCGTGGGTGACCGCGTGCTTCACGGCCCGCCCGGAGCGCACCCACAGGGGGACCAGGGGCGCGGGCGGGGCGTCGGGGACCACAGTCAGCACCGTGGGCGTCCCGTCCGACTCGGCATCGGTCGGGAGGTTCTTGACGAGGCGTACGACGTTCTCGGTCATGCTGGTGTTGCTCCTGACTGCCCTCTTGGGGGCGGGAGTTGGAGAAAGGGCGTCGGGGTGCCGGTGTCCGTGGAAAGAGGCGGGCACCCCGGCGCCTGGCTGGTCAGAGCCAGCGGGAAGACTTCCTCGCGGCCTTGGCGCGGGCCGCTTCGGTGAGCAGGCGCTGCTTCTCGCCGTGCAGGGCGGTGAGTTCGGCGGTCAGTCGGGCTTCGGCGGCGGACCCGGTGGTGTCCATCTGCCGCTCGGCACGGCCGGGGTTCCTGCCGCGTACGACCTGGTAGGAGCCGCCCGCGATGGCGCGGGCCATGGCGCGGCGCTCGGAGCCGTTCAGCGGCCACCACTCGCCCCGCTTCACCGCTTCCAGCTTCGCGGCGGTCTTCTCGATCTCGCGGTCCAGGCGGCGGATCTCGGACTTGGACATGCTCAACTCCCGTTCGGGGAGGGGGTGTTGGTGGGGTAGGCGCAGAGCACGCACATGCCGAGGGAGCGCGGCATGCAGTAGCTGTAGGTGACCTTGCAGACGGGGCAGGTCTGGCGGGCGAGCATGGCCAGCGCGAGGGCGCCCCACTTCCGCGAGGTCATCGGCCGTACGGGCTTGGCGAGGTCGATGCGGTAGAGGTAGGCGACCCGCACCGTGCCGGCGCGGCGGTTGATGCGCATGACCTGCGCCGCTATCGGCTGACCCCCGGGACGCAGGCCACGCGCCCTCAACTGGCGGCGGGTGGCGTACTGCTCGTCGCTGGGGGCGTACTTCCAGGGGAAGGTGGGGATGCCGTAGCGGGCCCCGCTCGGGTCGTAGCACTTGCCGAACGCGGCGGACATCACGGCGTCCCGACAGTGGCGATGCGCTCGGCAAGCAGCGCATCCCGCAGCATCCGGGCGTTGGCCGGCGAGGTGTGGATCGCGCGGCGGATGCCCTCAGCGGTCACCTTCGCGTCCGGCAGTCCCGTGGTCGCGGTGCGGGCCTCGTCGAGCAACTGCGCCTGCGTGCGCTTGGGTTGGGGCGATCGGACCACGTTGGGAACCCGACCGGTCGCCGCACGCGGGCGGGTCGATGCCGCCGCGACCGTGCGCTGGGGAGTCGACCCGATCGACGTGACCGGGGCCGACCCGATGGCGGGTACGGGCTTGAGCGGGAGAGCCGACTTCAGAAAGCCGACCGGCAGCGGATCGGGCATCCGTACCGGGTTCGCCACGGCGGACGCGGTGATCGGCGCGGGGGTCGATTCCGGCAGGTCAGCCGTAGACCGTTTCATTGTGTTCTCGGTAGATTCCTCCGCATTCACGACCGAGGCCACGATCGGGGCGGGCTGGTGGTGAAGCACCTTCGCGACGAGATCGGAACCGAAGTAGATCGACCCGACCGGAAGCGACGTGGCCAACAGGACCAAAGCCCAGTTGGCGGGGTCCCAGTCGGCAAGGCGTCCCCAGTCGACCGTGGCCCCGTGCAGCGCGGGAACGAGGCCGTGAACGTAGTTGAGGACCAGGGACGCGCCCGTGTAGGTGCCCAGCACCCGCAGTGCGAACTTCCGGTCGTTGCCGACCAGTACGAGGGTGGCGACCAGGGCGAGGGCCATCAGGCCGTCGACCACGAACGGGTAGAGGGTGGCGGCGGTGTGGTCCGCGCCGATCGCGTTCGCGATGTCCCGTAGCGCGTTCCACGACACCCGGAACGCCATCCCGACCACCACGACGAGCGCGGTGATGAGCAGGCTTTTCCCGAAGCGGTTCACCGGTCGCCTCCCTCGAACGAGGGGTTGACCAGACCGGTCAGCGCGGCGATCTCGTCGCCGGTCAGCACGGTCCGTTCGTCCATGGCGTGTGCCACGGTGCGGATCTCGCGCCACAGGTGGCCGACCTTGCGCCGCGCCATGCCCTGGACCATCCCCCAGGACTTGCCGCCCTCGGGGACGCGGGTGCGACCGAGGCGATGGCCGAACTGGCGCAGGACGTCGATGGCCAGCTCACGGTCATGGGCGGCGGCGCACGCGGCGGCGCGCTCCGGGGTCCACAGGCCGTAGGCCATCAGGTAGGTGACGTGGGCGAGTTCGCCGGCCGCGCACTGTGCGGCGTAGTGCCACGGCGGGGTGTCCTGCGTCTGGTGCGCGGTGTTGCCGGTCACCGCCCACTGGCCCGGCGCCGGCTCCCAGGCGATGACCTCGGAGGTGATGACGTGCATGCCGTAGGCCATGGACAGCACCGCGTGGCCGGCCTCGTGGAAGGCCATACCGAGACGGGCCTGTTCGTAGGAGAGCGGCATGTCCAGCCACGGCCGGGGCTTGCCCGTGTGGTCGGACAGGATCGCGGGGGCGGGGGCGGTGGTCCTCATGCGCCCACCCCGTCCAGCTCGGAGCGGTTGGCCAGCTCACGGCGGGCGGTGAGCAGGCGGCGCCGGGCCCGGCGGATGCGCTGCCGGTCCAGCTCGGAGGGGGTGCGGTCCAAGGTCATGATCTGCGCGTCGATCAGGTCGACGTCCGCCAGGATGACGGGCAACTCGATGTTGATCGCGTCCAGTTCAGCGAACGTCGGTTCGCGGTCGAACTCGTCGGCAGTAACAACCACCTGAAGTGCACCGATGTGCTTCATGGGTCGTGGTTCCTCTCGAAGGGTGAACGGCCCGAAAAGCGGCCCTCGGAGTTGCACCTCCGGGGGCCGCGTGCCGTCGAAGTCGGTATCCGACTCCCCGCGCTCCTGTCCGTACGACCACCGCACACAGCGAGGGTCGGACGGACAGGAGAGGCAGCCGGCCGCAGCGTTCGTGCTGCGAAGCCGAGAACGGACCGGATCAGGGGGTGGTGTGGCGCCGCCGGCCGGTCCATGCGGCGGCGCCTGGGTATGTCGTCGGCTCATGCCGACCTCCCGCGAGTAGCTGGGACACGGCTTTCACCTGCGCGCCGTTGCCACGGAGCGCAGGTCCCGAGCCGGTGAATCGGGTGCGTCATCGTCACTGCTCTGACGCCAGCAGGGCGGCGCGTATCAGGTGGCGCGCCCGGAGGTCGGTTCCCACCGATCCCCGGGGCGTTTCTCCAGAGCTGACACGCAGGGCGGGAAAGGTTCACCCGCCACGAAGTGGCCGCCAACGGCCGTCACCCGGGCCGTCGCGGGGACGGGGAGTTGAACCCCGTCGAACTTGAATCCCTATTGAATTCTCAACCAACTGACGCTGCCTTCGTACTCACCCCTGCGGGCTTTCCTCCGGGCGTTGACGCTGCTCCGAGCCGGTACGCCCGTCATCAATGCGGGCATACCTGGGCACGATGACCCTCGGTCGACGTTCCGACCGGCGGGCACATCCCTAAGGTTCCCTAGGGTTCCCTGCGGTGTCAAGCGGTAGGGTAGGGAACCGCAGGGAACTGGTGAGAGGGAGCAGGCGACATGGCAGGTCAGGCCGACAATCGGGCGCCGTACGCGAAAATTGCCGCCCACTACACGGAGTTGATCGAGTCCGGTGAGATGTCGCCCGGAGAGCTTCTGCCGAGCATCAAGAACCTCTCGGAGAAGTGGGGCGTGAGCACTGCAACGGCTGAGAAGGCGCTGCGCAAGCTGCGCAACGAGGGTCTAGTCAGGGGGATTCACGGCATCGGGACTGAAGTCCTTGACCGGCCCTCGTCGATGTCCTCGGGATCTCAGCGCCAGGATCGGGGCCGCCGTACCGGATCAAGCTGGGGGTCAGGCGAAAGGTCCGACTCTCATCAGGCCGCCATCGTTCCTGCGCCCCCAGAGGTGGCCCAAGCCCTGGGCGTCGACCCACAATCCGACGTAATCCGCCGATGCCGGGTGTACCGAGACCGGCACGGCATCGTGGCGCACAGTACGTCTTGGATTCCCGCTCAGTACGGGAGGTTGATCCCGCAACTGGCCAACAGCGAGCGACTGACGGGGGGAACATCCCTCCAGCTCATCTCAGAGGCGACGGGCCTCCCGATCAGTCATCGGATCGACAGTGCCTCAGCGCGGCTGCTGACTGCGGAGGATGCTCAGCTCTTGGAACTGAACTCTGAGAACCCGCCGGCGGAACCCGTGGTCGTGATGACTGCGAAGTTCATCGACAGCGAGGGGAATGTCGTCGAGTACGGTGTCGACCTTGGAGGCCCTGGTCGCACCTGGCGGACCGAATCGGAGGTTTCCCAGTGAGGACTATGGACGACACGCTCATGAGCGTGCTCGAAGTCCGCATGGGTAACCTGCTTGCCGCTCGCCGTGACGGCTTGCTCACCCCTGAAGCTGAAGCCGAGATGACTGCCATCTCCCAGACTCTGACGAGACCGATGTTCCTGCGCCCACCGTTCTGTGTCCTGATGGCTGGACTCCCCGGCTCCGGCAAGACCACTCTTGCCCGTGTTCTCACTGATCGCGGGTTCGTGCGCCTGTGCCCGGATGAGGAGATGTACCGCCGCCATGGTGTGTACGGGGTGGACTTCCCGCGAGGCACTTTCCCCACCCTTGAGCGTCCGGTGCTTGAGGACGTCGCGGCTGAACTTCGCGAACACCTCATGGCGGGGCGCGATGTTGTGGTTGATCATGGTTTTTGGACCCCGGATGACCGCACCCGGTGGCGAACTATCGCGACCGACGTCGGCGCAACTCCGGTACTCGTCTACCTCGAAGCAAGCCACGATGAACTCTGGTCAAGGATCAACAAGCGCAACGCGGACCATGAGCACGATCCCAACTCGGTCTACTTCTCGGAGAGTGATCTCCAGCGCTACCGCACCCGATTCGTGCCACCCGAGTCGGACGAACCGCACATCACCTTCGATGGTGACCCTGCGACCCTGATTGCAGTGTTGGAAGAGGCTGACCAGTAGGGCCGTTTCCCCCAGGCGTCCCCCGGCGGTTGCGCTTTCTGGAGAAACCCCTGGTCACAGGCGACGAATGGAGCCCGCTGTAAATCTGCCGGCTTAGCCTACCCAGGTTCGAACCCTGGCGCCGCCACAAGATCGAAAGGGTCTGTGATCAGCAGTAATGCTGATCACAGACCCTTTCGTCGTTCCCGGGGTCTTCCCGCGGCATCCCGAAGTCGCCCCGGAGGCATCCCCGCGGCCCCCTCCGCCCTGCCGCCAACCTTGACGTGCCCGTGCCACAGCCCTACTGTCGCGGCACCGCGTTCACGTTGAAACATATAGTTCATACACGTGAACGCCTGCTCCGCCAACCGAGTCGAGTCCACAGAGCAGACAGGAAGGCACCCCCCATGCGCATGCGTACGCTGCTCACCTCCCTGGCCACCGTCGTCGCCGTCACCGGCGGCCTCGCCCTCACGGCGCCCGCCGCGTCGGGCAGTACCGGCGCCGCCCACGTCGTCGCCGCCCCCCTGGCCGACCCCTCCGTCGCACCCGGCGGGAACTTCGACCTGGGGGTGTGGCAGCTCCAGGAGCCGATCGGGTCCCCCGGCTCACCCACGACGATCTCGTCGTCCCGCCTCCAGGGGGCCAACGGCTTCCAGGACTCGTACTTCTACACGGACACCCGCGACGGCGCGATGACCTTCTGGGCGCCGGAGAAGGGCGTCACCACCCCCAACTCGAACTACGCCCGCTCCGAGTTGCGGGAGATGAACCGCAGCGGCAGCGCCGCCGACTGGTCGCTCAGCGGCACCCACACGATGAAGGCGACGCTCCGAGTCGTCTCCGTCACGTCGAACGTCTGCGTCGGCCAGATCCACCTCGGCAGCGGCGGCACGTCCACCAAGCCGCTGCTGGAGCTGTACTACCGCTCCAGCGGCGACATCGTCCTCGGCACCGAGAACTCGCCCTCGGGCGGCCAGACCCTGCACACCGTGGGCAACGTGTCGGTCGGCAAGACGTGGAGCTACACGATCGGCGTCTCGGGCGGAAACACCATCAACCTGACGGTCAACGGGAGCACCACGCACTACGCGATCCCGTCGTCCTTCAACGCCTACAAGCAGTACTTCAAGGCCGGTTCGTACAACCAGTCGTCCTCGGACAGCACCACCAAGGGCGCCCGCGTCGCGTTCTACGGCCTCACCGTCGCCCACAGCTGAGCGAGCCTCGACAGCCGACCCGGCCTGCGGCGGGGCAGACTGATCCCATGTCGTCACGCCGCAGAAGCTGCCCCGAGTGCCGTCGTGAAATCGCCGTCGTGGCCGGCCGGTTCGCGCGGCACGATCCGCCCGGCGCCCGGGAGAGCGGGGACCTCGTGTCGTGCCCCGGGTCCCGCCGCCAGGCGGAACTCGGGGCGGCCCAGCCCGCGTTGGACGGATACGTGGTTCCGGAGTTCCCCGGCCAGATGCCACTCTTCTGAACGGCGGCCCACCCCGCCGCCGGGGAACCCCAGTCGCTCAGATCCTCAGTTCCCCGCCACCGACTTCACCGCCACCGACACCGGCGCGGACCCGCCGATCAGCTCCAGCGTCAGGCCGGCCGTCGCCGGGGTCTCCACCAACTCCGCGAGTACGGCGGCCACATCGTCGCGCGGGATCGCGCCGCGACCGGTGTGGGCCTCCAGTCGGACCAGCCCGGTGCCGGCGTCGTTCGTGAGCGAACCGGGGCGCAGGATCGTCCAGTCCAGGGCGTCCAGCCCGCGTACATACGCGTCGGCCTCGCCCTTGGCCCGCAGATACACGTCGAAGACGCCGTCCCCGGCGTGCGTCGGATCCGCGCCCATCGAGGACACGACGACATGCCGTCGTACGCCCGCCAGGACCGCCGCGTCGGCGAACAGCACCGCCGAACCCCGGTCCACCGTGTCCTTGCGGGCCGTGCCGCTGTTCGGGCCCGCGCCGGCCGCGAAGACCGCCGCGTCCGCGCCCCGCAGTTGCGCCGCGACCTCCTCGACCGAGGCCGACTCCAGGTCCAGCAGCAGCGGTTCGGCGCCGGCCGCCCTTAGATCGTCGCCCTGTTCGGCGTTGCGGATGATGCCCGCGACCTCTTCACCGCGTGCGGCGAGCAGGCGCTCCAGCCGCAGCGCGATCTGACCATGACCTCCAGCGATGACAATGCGCATGCCTTCGACCGTACGCCCGGACGGCCGCACGCGCCGCATGACTTCAGCCGCGTCCCAGCGGCGCACACTCGCGATGGACGCGCCGGGCGCGCGGACCCGAGCCATGGCGCCTCAGGCGTACGCCCCGGCGCGTTGACAGCCGCTCACGACAACTCGCCCCGTCCCTGCCGGGGCAGCCCCAACTCCGAGCCCGCCGCCGTGTTGCAGTACTCCCGCACCGCGCTGGTCCGTGCCACCACGCGCCCCCGGTGCACCACGATCCGGCTGTACGCCAGCGACAGCGCGCCCGCGAGCCGGTCGCCGCGCACCGCGAGCAGTTCGGCCGGAAACCCCGCCTCGACCCGGACCTCGGGCAGGCCGAGCGCCGCGCGTGCCGACGAACTCACCGTGTCGTAGGCGTCCTCGGGCCGCATCCCGTGCCGTGAGGCCAGCAGATAGGCCGCCTCCAAGGGGTCCCCGCGGCCCACCGGGTTGGACACGTCCCGCAGGGCGCCGCTGCCCGCGGCGACCTGGACGCCGGCCGTGCGCAGCAGTCGTACGGGAGTCGTCCCCCGCCGGTCGACGCCGCCGCAGCCGCCCTGCGGCAGGCAGACCACCGTCACGCCGGCGGCGGCCAGTTGGTCCGCGATCCGTGTGACCGTGTCCGCAGGCAGCCGCCCCAGGCCGCCGCACGGGCCGAGCGTCACCCCGGGGCGCATCCCGCCCGCGACGGCCGCCAGCCGGGCCAGGCGGGTCGGGTCGGCGGCGTCCGTGTGCAGGTCGACGGGACAGCCGTGCTCGGACGCGACCTCCAGGACGGCTTCCACATACCCCGTCGGATCGGGGTCCAAATCTGGACAACCACCTACTACAGAGGCACCCATTTTCAGCGCGTCCCGCAACATCGCGAGCCCGTCCGCCCCCGCCACCCCGGTCAGCAGCCGGGGCATCGCCACCGCCGTCAGCTCCGCCAGGCCCCGCAGCGCCCGCCGCGCCCGCAGTACGGCGGCCAGCGCGCTCAGCCCCTGAACGTCCCCCACGCGCACGTGTGCCCGCTGTGCCGTCGCCCCGTGCCCGAGTTGCAGCAGCGCGGCCTCGGTGGCGCGGCGCTGGACGTCCTGGGGGTCGTAGGAGACCGGTCCGCCGTTCTCGGCCGACAGGGCGGTGTCACTGTGCGTGTGCGGCTCGGCCGGGGCCGGGAGGAGGAGATAGCCGCTGAGATCCACGCGCGCGCCGCACGCGCGCGCGGCGTCCGTCGCCAGGCTGCCGGCCGTGCCGACCGCCTCGATGCGCCCGCCGCCCAGCCGTACGTCCACGGTCCGGCCGTCGGTCAGCCGGGCCCCGCACAGCAGGAGCGCGGCCGGGTCGGCCGGTCCCGACGAGCCTGAGGAACCCGACGGGCCGGACGACGAGTGGGACGGCTGGGGCTGACTGTCGGGCATCGCGCTCCAGGGGCTCAGGGCTTCGCGGGCTCGGGGCTTCGGGGCTCAGGACCGGGGACTGCGCAAAGGGGCGCAAGATCACGCAGAGTGAGTCGAGCCTAGGGCGGTGATCCGCTCACGGCCGGGAGGAGCGCAATAGTCGTACCGGTGTGGTCCCCCATACGGGAGGGGGCTCTGAGGCCTCTGGGAGGGCCGTGGAAGCGGCTGGAGCGGGGCCGCGAAACGGATTTGGGCGAACGGTCGCCGAGCGTGTAATGTCTTCATCGCTCGCCCCAATAGCTCAGTCGGTAGAGCGTCTCCATGGTAAGGAGAAGGTCTACGGTTCGATTCCGTATTGGGGCTCTGGTGTGAAAGGTTCTCGTCGCAAGATGGGAACCGATCGCATCACAGCGGTGTAGCTCAGTCGGTAGAGCAAGCGGCTCATAATCGCTGTGTCACCGGTTCAAGTCCGGTCACCGCTACTGACAGTAGCCGATTGCGGGGTCGGTCCTTCGATCGGCTACTCTGTTATGCGTTCATAGTCCCATCCGTTCGTCAAGGAGCACTCCTGTGGCTGCCACCGACGTCCGCCCGAAGATCACGCTGGCCTGCGTGGAGTGCAAGGAGCGGAACTACATCACCAAGAAGAACCGGCGTAACAACCCGGACCGTCTTGAGATGAAGAAGCACTGCCCGCGTTGCAATGCGCATACCGCGCATCGCGAAACGCGATAAGTATCAGGCTCGTACACGAGGCCGTCCCCGAAGTCTGGGGACGGCCTCGCGTCGTTCTCCACACAGCAGGCCGGACAGCAGGCCACACGGCAGCAGGAACATCAGGAGGTACCGGGCCATGGCGCTCGACCAGTCCTTCGTAGGGCGGACCTATCCGCCCACCGACCCGTACGAGGTGGGCCGGGAGAAGATCCGCGAGTTCGCGGAGGCGGTGGGCGACGCCAACCCGGCGTACACGGACCCGGAGGCCGCCAAGGCGCTCGGGCACCCCGACGTGATCGCCCCGCCGACCTTCGTCTTCTCCATCACGTTCAAGGCGGCCGGACAGGTCGTCCAGGACCCGCAGCTCGGCCTCGACTACAGCCGCGTCGTGCACGGCGACCAGAAGTTCGTCTACGTCCGCCCCGTGCGCGCCGGCGACCGCCTCACGGTCACCTCCACCATCGAGGCGATCAAGTCGATGGCGGGCAACGACATCCTGGACATCCGCGGCGAGGTCCACGACGAGGCCGGCGAGCACGTCGTGACCGCCTGGACCAAGCTCGTGGCCCGCGCGGCGGAGGGGAGCTGACATGACGGCGAAGATCGCGTACGACGAGGTCGAGGTCGGCACCGAGCTGCCCGCCCAGACCTTCCCCGTGACCCGCGCCGCCCTCGTCCAGTACGCGGGCGCCTCCGGGGACTTCAACCCGATCCACTGGAACGAGAAGTTCGCCAAGGAGGTCGGGCTCCCGGACGTCATCGCGCACGGCATGTTCACCATGGCCGAGGCGATCCGCGTGGTCACCGACTGGACCGGCGACCCGGGCGCGGTCGCCGAGTACGGCGTGCGTTTCACCAAGCCCGTCGTCGTCCCGAACGACGACCAGGGCGCGACCGTCGAGGTCAGCGCCAAGGTCGCCGCCAAGCTCGACGACAACACGGTCCGCGTGGACCTGGTGGCGATGAGCGCAGGCCAGAAGGTGCTCGGCATGTCACGGGCCGTCGTACGACTGGCGTGAGCTGAAGTAAGGGGCGTCCGCCACTGCGGGCGCCCCTTACGCATGGGTCGGCCGGGCCGACTCGGTCACCGGCAGTGACGTCGGCGGCCTCGGAGCCCGCCCGCCCGTGTGTCGTGCCGCACATCGAACGACCTCTCGCCTCCCGTTCCCGTCCCGGAACTCCGTCGAAGCCACCCCTTGACGTAGTTAGTGATTGAGTACTAACTTTCTCGCATGGTCAGGATGAGCGCAGAAGAGAGGCGCGAGAGCGTCGTCCGCGCGGCGATCACCGAGTTCGCGCAGCGGGGGTACTACGGCACCTCCACCGAGGCGATCGCCAAGCGGGTCGGTGTCTCGCAGCCGTATCTCTTCCGGCTCTTCCCGGGTAAGAAGGCGATCTTCGCGGCGGCCTCGCTGCGGTGCGTGGAGGACGTGTGCCGGGTCGCGGAGGAGGCGTCGAAGGGGCTGGAGGGCGAGGATGCCCTGCATGCCATGGCCGACGCCTATGTGCGGCTCATCACCGAGCATCCCGAGAAGCTCCAGATGCAGATGCAGACGTACATCACCGTGGCCGCCGCCGAGGCGGAGGGCGACCACGAGTTCGGCGAGGCCGTGCGAACGGGCTGGATGAGGCTCTGGGACGTCGTGCATCTGCCCCTGGGGGCGGATATCGAGCAGACCACGACCTTCATGGCGTACGGAATGCTGATCAACACCCTTGTGGCCATGGGTTTTTCGCCCGAGCACCGGGTCTGGGAAGGGTTGTATCCGGAGGCCCGTACCACCGGTCGGCTGGAGAAGTCGTAGTGGCGGGCAAGGGGCGGATTCTGCGCCTCTTCGTGCCCGGCGAAGTTAGTCATCAATAACTAATCATCGGTACGAGCACCCTTTGGGGGAGCGATGTCACAGCCAACCGCACCGCGCGGGGGAATGGTCTGGGCCCTCGTCATCACCAGTGTCGCCGGGTTCATGGCGGCCCTGGACAACCTCGTCGTCACCACCGCCCTGCCGTCCATCCGCAAGGACCTCGGGGGCGCGCTGGGCGACCTGGAGTGGACCGTGAGCGCCTACACGCTCACCTTCGCCGTCCTGCTGATGTTCGGCGCGGCGCTCGGCGACCGGTTCGGGCGCCGCCGGCTCTTCATCGTCGGCATCACCGTCTTCACCGTCGCCTCCGCCGCCGCGGCCATGGCGCCCGGGATCGACTCCCTGATCGCGGCCCGCGCGGTCCAGGGTGTCGGCGCGGCGATCATGATGCCGCTGACCCTGACCCTGCTGACGGCGGCCGTACCCGCCGCCAAGCGCGGGATGGCGTTCGGCATATGGGGCGCGGTGAACGGGCTCGCCGTCGCCTCAGGACCCCTCATCGGCGGCAGCCTCACCGAGCACATCTCCTGGCACTGGATCTTCTGGCTGAACGTTCCGCTCGGCCTGGCCCTGATCCCGCTCGCCCGCCTGCGCCTCTCCGAGTCCCACGGCACCGGCGCCCCGCTCGACTTCCCGGGCACCCTGCTCGCCAGCGGCGGCCTCTTCGGGATCGTCTACGGCCTGGTCCGCGGGCCCGCCGACGGCTGGACCAGCTCGCTCGTCCTCACCGGGCTGTTCGCGGGCGGCGCGCTGTTCGCCGGGTTCATCATCTACAGCGTCAACGCCAAGAACCCCATGCTCCCGATGCGGCTGTTCCGCTCCCGCGCCTTCTCCGGGATCAACGCGGCGAGCCTGTTGATGTTCCTCGGGATGTTCGGGTCGATCTTCCTGCTCAGCCAGTACATGCAGGGCGTCCTCGGCTACTCGCCCACCGAGGCGGGCCTGCGGATGCTCCCCTGGACCGGCATGCCGATGCTCGTCGCCCCCGTCGCCGGCATCCTCTCCGACCGCATCGGCGGCCGCCCGGTCGTCGCCGCGGGCCTCTTCCTCCAGGCGGCCGGCCTCGGCTGGATGTCCTACGTGGTCACCACCGACGTCTCCTACGGCGCCCAGCTGCCCGGCCTGATCCTCAGCGGCATCGGCATGGCCCTGTTCTTCGCACCGGCCTCCAACCTGGTCATGTCCAGCGTCCGCCCCCAGGAACAGGGCATCGCCTCCGGCGCCAACAACGCGCTCCGCGAGGTCGGCGGCGCCCTCGGCATCGCGATCATGGCCTCGATCTTCTCGGCCCAGGGTGGTTACCAGACGGCCCAGACCTTCGTCGACGGCCTGAAGCCCGCGCTGGTCACCGGGGCGGCGGTGGTCGCCCTCGCGGGAGTCGCGACGCTGCTGATCCCGACCCGGCGGCGGGCGGCGGAGCTTGCGGCGACGTCCGCGTCCGCTGAGTCGGTGGGGGCTTCCGAGTCCGACTCGGTACTGGAGAACGCCGGTCGCTGACCGGGATGCCTGTGCACGCACGCGTGGGGCCCCGCCGTTGTCGGTGGGGCTTCACGCGTGCGTGCGGCTTGGTTGGCGGGGCTGTGTGGGTGGGGCTGTGTAGGTGGGCGGGCTCGGTGGCGGGGCTTCGTGCGGGTGAGCGGCTTCGTCGGTGGGGTTCTGCCTGGGCAGGCGTCTGCTGTTGCCGGGGGAGCTTCACGCGCGCGTGGGGTCGGCATTGTGGGTGGGGCTCCACGCGTGCGTGCGGGCGTCCGGCTTCGGTGGTGGGGTTCTACGGGTGGGTGCGTTCGGCTTCGCCGCGGGCGCTGAGGTGGTGGTGGCCGGGGAGTCGGCCGCGTGGGGACGCGTGGCCGGGGTGGGGGCGGAGGACAGTGGCGGATGCGGTGCATCGCGCTGGGCGGGTGTCTCGTGCCCGGAGGCCGTGCCGGTGCCGGACGCGCGTTGCGCGGCGCACGTGCTGTAGGGCGCCCGCTCGACGGCGGTTGGGGGACCCGGGCCGGACACTTGCCTTGTGCTGAGGCGTGTTGCCTTGTTCCGGGTGGGGTCTCTTGCCCGCGTCTGGCGCGTGTCCTGTACCGGATGCCTGACTCGTGCTGGGCGGGTGTGTCCCGGGTGGGTTGCCGGTGCCGGGCGTTCTCCTGGCCGCAGAGGCGGTGCCCTGTGGCGGAGGCGTGCCTCATACCGGGTTCGGCACCAGTGCTGGATGTGCGCCTGCATGTCACGCGCTGCTGGTGCCGGCCCCCTGCCCGGCAGCAGACGTGGTGCCTGGCGCCGGACGCGTACCTGTGCCCCATTGGTGCCCTGCGCGCCTCGGCGCTGGAAGCCCGCTCCACGCTGCCTGTCCCGCACGCGTAGCCCCGCCTCCATCAGATGCACCACCCCCGCTCGCACCACCCGCACTGCCACCGGGCCCGTACCCCCACCCCCCACCCAAATGACCAGCCCGACCCAGCCACCCCCAGCCTTGTCAGTCCCGTCTCGTACTCTTGGCCCCGTGCAGGAACTTCACGACGCTCCCCTCGCCCCCCTCACCACCTTCCGGCTGGGTGGTCCCGCGACCCGGTTGATCACCGCGAGCACCGACGCCGAGGTGATCGACGCCGTGCGCGCGGCCGACGACGCGGGGACGCCGTTGTTGGTCATCGGGGGCGGGTCGAACCTCGTCATCGGGGACAAGGGGTTCGAGGGCACAGCCCTGCGGATCGCCACCCGTGGCTTCGAACTCGACGGTACGCGGCTGGAGTTGGCGGCCGGTGAGGTGTGGACCGACGCTGTCGCCCGCACTGTGGAGGCCGGTCTTGCCGGTGTGGAGTGCCTCGCCGGGATTCCCGGGTCGGCCGGTGCGACCCCGATCCAGAACGTGGGGGCGTACGGGCAGGAAGTCTCCGCCACGATCACCGAGGTCGTCGCCTACGACCGCACCACCCGCGAGACGGTCACCCTCACCAACGAGGAGTGCGCCTTCTCCTACCGGCACAGCCGGTTCAAGGCCGAGCCCGAGCGGTATGTCGTGCTCCGCGTCCGCTTTGAACTGGAGGACGCGGACGGGCTGTCGGCGCCCGTGAAGTACGCCGAGACGGCCCGTGTCCTCGGGGTCGAGCCCGGTGATCGGGTGCCGTTGGCGCAGGCCAGGGAGACCGTGCTCGCGTTGCGTGCCGGGAAGGGCATGGTTCTTGATCCCGAGGACCACGACACCTGGTCGGCCGGTTCCTTCTTCACCAACCCGATCCTCACCGACGCGCAGTTCACCGCGTTCCACGCGCGCGTGGCGGAGCGTCTCGGGGAGGGCGTGGAGCCGCCCGCGTACCCGGCGGGGGAGGGGCACACCAAGACCTCCGCCGCCTGGCTGATCGACAAGGCCGGCTTCACCAAGGGGTACGGCAGCGGACCCGCCCGGATCTCCACCAAGCACACCCTCGCCCTCACCAACCGGGGTGAGGCGACCACGGCCGACCTGCTCGCCCTCGCGCGTGAGGTCGTCGCCGGGGTCCACGACACCTTCGGGGTCACACTCGTCAACGAACCGGTGACCGTCGGCGTCAGCCTCGACAGCCAGTAGAACCCCCTCGGCCGGCCTCAATAGGCCAGCCCCACGCCCTGTTTCACCGTCCGGGGGTCGTCCGTCATCGTCAGCATCGCGTGGGCGACATCGGCCCGCGCGATGAACCGGCCCTTGTCAGGGAAGCCACCCACGACCGTGCGGTACGTGCCCGTCACCGGCTTGTTCTGCAGGCGTGGCGGGCGGACGCTCGTCCAGTCCGTGGCGCTGGCGGCGAGGGCCGCCTCCATCTCCCGTAGGTCGTCGTAGACGTCCTTCAGGAGGGCCGAGATCAGCCCGCGCGCGGTGCGGTCCAGGAGCCCCGCGCCCTCCGGGTCCGGGCCGATCGGACCGGCGCTCACCACCAGCACCCGGCGCACTCCCTCCGCCTCCATGGCCGTCAGGACCGTCCGCGTGAGCCGGGTCGCGATCCCCGCGTCCTTGCGGCTGCGCGCGCCGAGCCCGGACAGGACCGCGTCCCGGCCCGCGACCGCCGGGCGTACCGCCTCCGGGTCGGTGAGGTCCGCGCGGAACACCTCCAGGCCCGCGCCTCGCGCGGTCAGCCGTGCCGGGTCCCGTACGACCGCCGTGACCTCGTGGCCACAGGCCAGTGCCTGGCGGACGATCTCCTGGCCGATGCCTCCGGTGGCACCGAAAACGGTGAGCTTCATGGCGCACTCCTGCCCCTGGACGAGGTGGGTGAGTGTTTACTCACCCCTGTCTCCCTCTAGAGTGAGTAAGCACTCACCCACCCGTCAAGCCCGAACGGACCGGTCATGGAATCCTTGGGCCCCATGCAGCAGAAACAGGCCCCGGAGCCCGCCGCGCAGAAACCCGCTCGGGTCCGCGTCCTCGACGCCGCCCACGAGTTGATGCTCACCGTCGGCCTGGCCAAGGCGACCACCAAGGAGATCGCGAAGGCCGCCGGCTGCTCCGAAGCCGCGCTCTACAAGTACTTCGCCAGCAAGGAGGAGCTGTTCATCCGCGTCCTCACGGAACGGCTGCCCCAGCTGACGCCACTCCTGCGCAGCCTCGCCGCCGAGCCCGGACAGCACTCCCTGGAGGACAACCTCACCGAGATCGCCCGCCAGGCGGCCCTCTTCTACGAGCAGAGCTTCCCGATCGCGGCCTCCCTGTACGCCGAGACCCAGCTCAAGCGGCGCCACGACGAGGCCCTGCGGCAGCTCGGCTCGGGCCCCCACAAGCCGATCGAGGCCCTGGACGCCTATCTGCGCGCCGAACAGGCCGTCGGCCGCGTCCACCCCGACGCGGACACCTTCGCGGCCGCGTCGCTCCTCCTGGGCGCCTGCGCACAGCGCGCGTTCGCCTACGAGGCCGCGGGGACCGGCCTACGGCCGCCCGTGGACGAGTTCGCGCCCCGCCTGGCCCGGACGCTGCTGGGCGGAATCTCCGTTGCCGAGAACCCCTCCTGACCGGGACCGTTGCCCCATGAGGCACCCCATATGGAGCTGAGACTCCGCCAGTTCAGACCCCGGTTCGGCCCGCACGAACACCGTGTCGTCCAGCCCGGGCAACCCCTGCGCCACACCTCACTGCGCGACCCGGCGCCGTACGGGATGCTCCTGGGGGACCACGACGGGCTGAGCCGGCTGGCCGGGCTGTTCTCGTTCGCCGCGTACTCCCGGCACACCGTCGTGCACGTCCCGCTGCGGGACGGGGTGCCGCCCGACGAGGGGTGCGGGGAACTGGTCGATCTGGTCGTGGCGCACCAGGAGGCGGGCCTGCGCCCCTCCAAGTGGCCCGAACTGCGCCGCGCGCTGGGGCACGGTACGCCGCTCACCGTGCGCACGGACGAGGCCCGTACCGAGCGCCACGCGCGCGCGTGGGAGGAGCGGCCGTACGACCGTGGACAGTTGCGGCACACCACGCGCGCGCGTACGTACTTCCTCATCGGCGACCGTGACGTCCTCGCCGCCACCGCCATGTCCTTCGCCTACGCGGCCGGCTGGGGGCCGCGGGAGAAGGGGGTCGTCAAGGGGCGGTCGGCGTTCATGACCTCCCTGGGCGGCGAACTGGTCCCCTACCGGGACGGCTCGCGCCACCCCGAGCTCGCGATCTGTTTCAAGCCGTATCCGCCCTACGCCCACTTCAAGAGACCGGGGCACTGAGCCAGTCGTCGACGCCCGACAGGAGCTTGGTCTTCATGTCCTCCGGGGCGGCCGATCCGCGGACCGACTGCCGGGCCAGTTCGGCCAGTTCGCGGTCCGAGAAGGAGTGGTGGCGGCGGGCGATCTCGTACTGGGCGGCCAGCCGGGAGCCGAACAGGAGGGGGTCGTCGGCGCCGAGGGCCAGCGGGACGCCCGCTTCGAAGAGGGTCCTCAGGGGGACGTCCTCGTGCTTCTCGTAGACGCCCAGGGCCACGTTCGACGCGGGGCACACCTCGCAGGTGATGCCCCGGTCGGCGAGCCGCTTCATCAGCCGCGGGTCCTCCGCCGCGCGCACCCCGTGGCCGACCCGGGTCGCGTGCAGGTCGTCCAGGCAGTCCCGCACCGAGGCCGGGCCGGCCAGTTCGCCACCGTGCGGCGCCGACAGCAGACCGCCCTCCTGGGCGATCGCGAAGGCCCGGTCGAAGTCCCGTGCCATACCGCGACGTTCGTCGTTCGAGAGGCCGAAACCGACCACTCCACGGTCCGCGTACCGCACGGCCAGCCGGGCCAGCGTGCGCGCGTCCAGGGGGTGCTTCATCCGGTTCGCGGCCACCAGCACCCGCATCCCGAGCCCGGTCTCGCGGGAGGTCGTCTCCACCGCGTCCAGGATCACCTCCAGCGCCGGGATCAGCCCGCCCAGGCGCGGGGCGTACGACGTCGGGTCCACCTGGATCTCCAGCCAGCCCGAGCCGTCCCTGACGTCCTCCTCGGCGGCCTCGCGGACCAGCCGCTGGATGTCCTCGGGCTCCCGCAGGCACGACCGCGCCGCGTCGTACAGCCGCTGGAAACGGAACCAGCCCCGCTCGTCCGTCGCCCGCAGCCTCGGCGGCTCCCCGCTGGTCAGCGCCTCGGTCAGGGCGTCGGGCAGGCGTACGCCGTACTTGTCGGCGAGCTCCAGCACGGTGGTCGGCCGCATCGACCCGGTGAAGTGCAGGTGCAGATGGGCTTTCGGCAGTTCAGCGACATCACGTACACGCTCCATCTGGGAATCCTGCCGTACGTTTCCGCCGTTCCGGTACCACTTTCCTCGATCGTGGTCTTGCTCGCACAAAGCAGCGGGCCGCCTCCCCGGAGGGAAACGGCCCGCACACGCGCGTGGAGCACGAGGAACGTCAGTCCTTGGCCTCCGCCAGCAGCTTCTGGATACGGCTGACGCCCTCGACGAGGTCCTCGTCACCCAAGGCGTACGACAGCCGCAGGTAACCGGGGGTCCCGAAGGCCTCGCCCGGGACGACCGCGACCTCCGCCTCCTCCAGGATCAGCGCGGCCAGCTCGACCGAGTCCTGCGGGCGCTTGCCGCGGATCTCCTTGCCGAGCAGCGCCTTGACCGACGGGTACGCGTAGAACGCGCCCTCGGGCTCCGGGCAGAGCACGCCGTCGATCTCGTTCAACATCCGCACGATCGTCTTACGGCGGCGGTCGAAGGCCTCGCGCATCTCCGCCACGGCCGTCAGATCACCGGAGACGGCGGCCAGCGCGGCGACCTGGGCCACGTTGGAGACGTTCGAGGTGGCGTGCGACTGGAGGTTGGTCGCGGCCTTGACGACGTCCTTCGGGCCGATGATCCAGCCCACCCGCCAGCCGGTCATGGCGTACGTCTTGGCGACGCCGTTGACCACGATGCACTTGTCGCGCAGCTCCGGGAGGATCGCGGGCAGCGAGGTGAACTTGGCGTCGCCGTAGACGAGGTGCTCGTAGATCTCGTCCGTCATGACCCACAGGCCGTGCTCGACGGCCCAGCGGCCGATCGCCTCGGCCTCGGCCTCGCTGTAGACGGCGCCGGTCGGGTTGGACGGCGAGACGAAGAGGACGACCTTGGTGTTCTCGGTGCGGGCCGCCTCCAACTGCTCGACCGTGACGCGGTACCCGGTCGTCTCGTCGGCGACGACGTCCATGGGGACACCGCCCGCGAGCCGGATCGACTCCGGGTACGTCGTCCAGTACGGCGCCGGGACGATGACCTCGTCGCCCGGGTCGAGGATCGCGGCGAAGGCCTCGTAGATGGCCTGCTTGCCGCCGTTGGTGACCAGGATCTGCGAGGCGTCCACCTCGTAGCCCGAGTCGCGCAGCGTCTTCGCGGCGATCGCGGCCTTCAGCTCCGGCAGACCGCCGGCCGGGGTGTAGCGGTGGTACTTGGGGTTCGAGCAGGCCTCGATGGCGGCCTGGACGACGTAGTCCGGGGTCGGGAAGTCCGGTTCACCCGCGCCGAAGCCGATCACCGGACGTCCGGCGGCCTTGAGGGCCTTTGCCTTGGCGTCCACGGCGAGGGTGGCGGACTCGGAGATCGCGCCGACTCGGGCGGAGACCCGGCGCTCGGTGGGAGGGGTTGAGGCGCTCATGGGGCCCATCGTTTCAGACCGGAAACCCGCCCGGCACACCGGTTTCACAGACTGAACAGGATCGGGCGAGCGTTGAACAACCGTCCGGATTCCCGCCCCGGCCTGGGCGATCTTCCTCCGGCAATCCCCGGACAGGCACTTTCTGTTCGACGACCGGCCCCGGAGCACGTACACTCCTAGCTCGTTGGCCTTCAACAGCCGCGCCCTATCAGGTGCACACCGAGCACTCGGGCGGATGCGGTACGTTGGGGACGTCACAAAGGGTCGTAGCTCAATTGGTAGAGCACCGGTCTCCAAAACCGGCGGTTGGGGGTTCAAGTCCCTCCGGCCCTGCTACACACACCTTCACCAGGATGTGTGCGCAGCGCATGTACGTACAGCAATGCACCGCCGTGCGGCTCAGACCGGGCGCGGCACGGCCACGACCCGGGAACAGGTGAGGATGAATGGCGGACGCCGTGGGCTCCATCGACATGCCTGATGCCCAGGACGAGGTGTCGGAGTCCAAGAAGAAGGCCCGCAAGGGTGGCAAGCGCGCCAAGAAGGGCCCGCTGAAGCGCCTCGGCATCTTCTACCGCCAGATCGTCGCGGAACTCCGCAAGGTCGTCTGGCCGACCCGTAACCAGCTGACGACGTACACGACGGTCGTCATCGTCTTCGTCGTCATCATGATCGGTCTCGTGACCGTGATTGACTATGGACTCAATCACGCCGCGAAGTACGTCTTCGGCTGAGGCCGGAAGCGAAGGGCGCCTTGACCGGCGCCCCTTTCGCGTGTTCCACCCCCATGTATCCAGGAAGAAGCAGCCACGTGTCTGACCCGAACCTGAACGAGGCCGTCGAGCCGGACGAGTCCGTGGAAGACGAACTCGACATCGTCGAGGGCGCGGACGAGGAGCTGGACGAGGTCGAGGCTGCGGACGCCGACGCGGGCGAGCCGGCCGAGGAAGTCGCCGTACACGTCGAGGACGAGGACGCGGAAGCGACCGAGGACCTGGACGACGAGGCCACGGCCGAGGACGACGAGGAAGAGGCCGAACCGGCCGAGCCCGTCGACCCCGTCGTCGCCCTGCGTGAGGAACTGCGTCTCCTGCCCGGCGAGTGGTACGTCATCCACACGTACGCCGGTTACGAGAACCGCGTGAAGACCAACCTGGAGCAGCGCGCCGTCTCGCTGAACGTCGAGGACTTCATCTTCGCGGCCGAGGTGCCGCAGGAAGAGGTCGCGCAGATCAAGAACGGCGAGCGCAAGACGATCAAGCAGAACAAGCTCCCGGGCTACGTCCTGGTCCGCATGGACCTGACGAACGAGTCCTGGGGCGTCGTCCGCAACACCCCCGGTGTCACCGGCTTCGTGGGCAACGCCTACGACCCGTACCCGCTGACCCTGGACGAGATCGTCAAGATGCTCGCCCCGGAGGCCGAGGAGAAGGCCGCGCGCGAGGCGGCCGAGGCCGAGGGCAAGCCCGTTCCGCAGCGCAAGGTCGAGGTCCAGGTGCTGGACTTCGAGGTCGGCGACTCGGTCACCGTCACCGACGGTCCGTTCGCGACGCTGCAGGCGACCATCAACGAGATCAACGCCGACTCGAAGAAGGTCAAGGGTCTCGTCGAGATCTTCGGCCGCGAGACGCCGGTGGAGCTTTCGTTCGACCAGATCCAGAAGAACTAGTACTTCGGCTGCGCGTGCGTGGGGGCTGGTCGCGACCACGCGACGGTAGTCGCATATCGACACAGCCTCGCGCCCCTGGTGGGTCAGGTCAGGCGGGTTCCCAGTGGACCCCCTGACCTTTCTCGTTTTTGGGCACGGCCCCTTACCCGTTATTGTTGTGCGGTATGCCTGCGTGCGGGAGAACAACCCGGGTGCAGGCAGGACCCGAACGAGAGGACCCGGAGAGCAATGCCTCCCAAGAAGAAGAAGGTCACGGGGCTCATCAAGCTCCAGATCAACGCCGGTGCGGCGAACCCGGCCCCGCCGGTCGGCCCCGCGCTCGGTCAGCACGGCGTCAACATCATGGAGTTCTGCAAGGCCTACAACGCGGCGACCGAGTCGCAGCGTGGCTGGGTGATCCCGGTGGAGATCACGGTCTACGAAGACCGCTCCTTCACCTTCGTCACCAAGACTCCGCCGGCCGCCAAGATGATCCTCAAGGCCGCCGGTGTCGAGAAGGGCTCGGGCGAGCCGCACAAGACCAAGGTCGCCAAGATCACCCAGGCGCAGGTCCGTGAGATCGCCACGACCAAGCTTCCCGACCTGAACGCCAACGACCTGGACGCCGCGTCGAAGATCATCGCCGGCACCGCCCGTTCCATGGGCATCACGGTCGAGGGCTGACCTTCACCTCGTAGGAAAGACCGTGGCAGGGCCTGCTCGGCCCACACCACGACTCCTCAAGAACACACACAGGAGCAGTAGTGAGCAAGCGCAGCAAGTCTCTCCGCGCTGCGGACGCCAAGATCGACCGGGAGAAGCTCTACGCCCCGCTCGAGGCCGTCCGTCTCGCCAAGGAGACCTCCACCTCCAAGTTCGACGGCACCGTCGAGGTCGCCTTCCGTCTGGGTGTCGACCCGCGCAAGGCGGACCAGATGGTCCGTGGCACCGTGAACCTCCCGCACGGCACCGGCAAGACCGCCCGGGTCCTGGTCTTCGCGACCGGTGACCGTGCCGAGGCCGCGCTCGCCGCGGGCGCCGACATCGTCGGTTCCGACGAACTCATCGACGAGGTGGCGAAGGGCCGGCTGGACTTCGACGCCGTCGTCGCCACCCCGGACCTCATGGGCAAGGTCGGCCGCCTGGGCCGCGTGCTCGGTCCCCGTGGTCTGATGCCGAACCCCAAGACCGGCACCGTGACGCCGGACGTGGTCAAGGCCGTCAACGAGATCAAGGGCGGCAAGATCGAGTTCCGCGTCGACAAGCACTCGAACCTGCACTTCATCATCGGCAAGGCGTCCTTCGACGACACCCAGCTGGTGGAGAACTACGGCGCGGCCCTGGACGAGATCCTCCGTCTGAAGCCGTCCGCCGCCAAGGGTCGCTACATCAAGAAGGCCGCGATCAGCACCACGATCGGCCCCGGCGTTCCGCTCGACCCGAACCGCACCCGCAACCTCCTCGTCGAGGAGGACCCGGCCTCCGTCTGAGCCCCGCGCTCACTCCGGTAGCCGCGTCCAGCGCGCGTCAGGATTCAGCGAGCCCCGCAACCTTCGGGTTGCGGGGCTCGTCCTCTTTTCGGACGGGGTGTCAGTGCGCTGCGCTAGCGTTTCCGGCAGGCACAGCAATCGCATAGGGGTGGGGACGAATGAAGAGCACGACCGTGCGCCGGGTGGGTCTCTCGATCGCGATGGCCACCGCGCTGGCCTCGGTGGCCGCCTGCGGCTCCTCGGGGTCCTCCGGGGGCTCCGGCAAGGACGACAAGGCCGTGGGCAAGGGCTCGACCCGGGTGAGCCCCATAGCGGCCCTGCGCAGCGCCGAGCAGTCCACCGACAAGGCGGACTCCGCGAAGGTCGAGTCCTCCACCGTGATGGGCTCCCTGATGTCCATGGACGCCAAGGGCAGCCTCGGCTGGGGCGACGGCATCACCGGCGTCCTCACGATGACGTACACCGGCGGCACGATGGCCCAGACGATGCGCGCGGCCGGCAGCACGTCGATGGAGGCCCGCTATCTGCCCGACGCCTACTACGCGAAGATGGGCGACAAGTTCGCCGAGCAGGCGGGCGGCAAGCACTGGCTGAAGTACGCGTACGACGACCTGGCCAAGCTCGGCGGCAGCTCCGGCGCGTACCTCAAGGACCAGATGCAGAACTCGACGCCGAACCAGTCGGTGAAGCTCCTGCTCGCCTCCGGGGACGTCAAGAAGGTCGGTACGGAGTCGGTCCGCGGCCGGCAGGCCACGCACTACTCGGGCACGGTGAACGTCGCCGACCTCGCCGCCAAGAACTCCAACCTCACCGCCAGCCAGCTCGCCGGCCTCAAGAAGCAGCTCACCGCGGCCGGCGTCACCACGGAGCAGGTCGACATCTGGGTCGACGCCCAGAACCTGCTGGTCAAGAAGGTCGAGAAGGGCCAGATGTCCTCGGGCCAGTACAGCCAGACCGCCTACTACAGCGACTACGGCGTGAAGGTCGACGCGACCGTGCCCCCGGCGAGCGACACCGAGGACTTCACGGCCCTGCTGAAGCAGCAGGGCCTGACACCGGGCAGCGCCGACACGGCGACGGGGTCCGGCACGAGCTCCTGAGCGGACGACAACTCCGGCCGGGCGCGAGTCCGGCCAGGGCCGACTCCGGTCGGGGCCAAGAGACTTCGGGGGGCCAACGGGAGCTTGCCGAGGCGCACGGGAATTCGCCGGGCTCGCCGCCCTGCTCGTCGCCTTCGCTACGGCGGCGAAGGAGACCGAGAAGGGCGCCGGCAAGGGCCGGGCGGCGCTGTACGTCGGCAAGGTCGCCCTCGCCGATGTCAAGGTCACCGGGGAGCGGCGCGAGGCGAGCGTCGAGCGGTGCGCGGGGATGGGCGCCGGTGGGCTGACCTTGGACTTGCGGGTCGACGGCGACGGCCGCACCAGGCCGTTCCGGATGCGCGGTGAGGGTGACAAGGGCGCGCTCGACATGACGGTCGCCGAGCTGATGAAGGATGCCCGGGGCTGAGCCGTACGGGCGGATTTGCTTCCGTCCGTGGCGCTCGCGTACGGTGGTCCAGAAGCCAAAGACCGCTGGTCGTTGCCGTGCCTGTCAAAGGGTGTGGTGACCGAAGGATCCGCTGAACAGTGGACGACCCGCGCAGGTGAACTGGATGTGTTCCCGGAAATGCTGTTTCCGGTCGAGCTACGCCCCGTGCGCCTGCGCCGGGGCGTTTTTTCTGTCCCAGCCCCTTCTGAGCGGTCCTCATCACCCGGAAGGAGGCCGACGCTCTATGGCAAGGCCCGACAAGGCTGCCGCGGTAGCCGAGCTCGCGGACCAGTTCCGCGACTCGAACGCCGCCGTGCTGACCGAGTACCGGGGTCTCACCGTGGCGCAGCTCAAGACGCTGCGTCGTTCGCTCGGTGAGAACGCCCAGTACGCCGTGGTGAAGAACACGCTGACCAAGATTGCGGCCAACGAGGCCGGGATCTCTACGCTCGACGACCTGTTCAACGGTCCGACGGCGGTCGCCTTCATCACCGGTGACCCGGTGGAGTCGGCGAAGGGTCTTCGTGACTTCGCCAAGGACAACCCGAACCTCGTCATCAAGGGCGGTGTCCTTGACGGCAAGGCGCTGTCCGCCGACGAGATCAAGAAGCTCGCGGACCTTGAGTCCCGCGAGGTTCTGCTCTCCAAGCTGGCGGGTGCCTTCAAGGGCAAGCAGACTCAGGCTGCGCAGCTCTTCCAGGCGCTTCCGTCGAAGCTCGTCCGCACGGTGGACGCCCTTCGCGCCAAGCAAGAAGAGCAGGGCGGTGCCGAGTAATTCGGCTCGCAGCATGACCGCCGCCTGAGGCTCCGCGCCCCACGGCAACGGTCGTAGCGGGCCGAACGTACGCCCGCCAGACATGTACACACCGGCACCAGCCGAAATTAGTGGAAGGAAGCCATCGTGGCTCTCACCCAGGACGAACTGCTCGCCGAGTTCGAGACGATGACCCTCATCCAGCTTTCCGAGTTCGTGAAGGCGTTCGAGGACAAGTTCGACGTCACCGCCGCCGCCGCGGTCGCCGCTGCGCCGGCCGGCCCGGCCGCCGCTGCCGAGGTCGCTGAGGAGCAGGACGAGTTCGACGTCATCCTCACCGGCGCCGGCGAGAAGAAGATCCAGGTCATCAAGGTCGTGCGTGAGCTGACCTCGCTGGGTCTCAAGGAGGCCAAGGACCTCGTGGACGGCGCTCCGAAGCCGGTCCTCGAGAAGGTCGCCAAGGACGCCGCCGAGAAGGCCGCCGAGTCCCTCAAGGGCGCCGGCGCCTCGGTCGAGGTCAAGTAACACCGTCGAGGTCGTGAACGAGGTCCCAAGGACCTTGTAACGCCTCAGCACTGAAGAGCGATCATCCATCTGGGTGGTCGCTCTTCGGCGTTCCTGGGTCGGGTGAGCGGCAGCCTTGCGATCAGGGGTTCGCGGAGTATGGTGATCTTCTTCGGGCCTCCGAGCATCCCTGGTGGCATGTGGTGTAGGCCATGGAGGCCTTGACGAACCGCACGCAGCGCGCAATTCTCAGGACGCGTCGTCACAACGATCCGAATCCGAGGCATGGATCGGCGGCGAAGAGGGCAGTATCAACGCGTTGAGGACGTGAGCTTGCCGAGGGTGTTGAGCACGACGAGGGTCTCAAAAAAGCGGGGCTGGACATCAGTGCGCCAAGTGGCTACACTGACCCTTTGCGCTGCCTGTTAGCTGCTCCCTGCCCGTCACCAGGGGCATGCCCTCACTTGAGCATCGATGACCGGACCAACTCTGACCTGGCCTTTCCGGGCCGTCTCAGGAAGTCCATGTCTCTTTGCCCCTGCGAGGGGCCGGTACGCGCGTAGTGAGTCCGAGCCCTCGGAAGGACCCCCTCTTGGCCGCCTCGCGCACTGCCTCGACCGCGAATATGAACAACGGCGCCAGCACCGCCCCGCTGCGCATCTCCTTTGCAAAGATCAAGGAGCCCCTCGAGGTTCCCAACCTGCTCGCGTTGCAGACCGAGAGCTTCGACTGGCTGCTCGGCAACTCCGCCTGGCAGAGTCGGGTCGAGGCGGCTCTGGAGTCGGGTCAGGACGTCCCCACGAAGTCCGGTCTGGAGGAGATCTTCGAGGAGATCTCTCCGATCGAGGACTTCTCCGGGTCGATGTCGCTGACCTTCCGCGACCACCGTTTCGAACCTCCCAAGAACAGCATCGACGAGTGCAAGGAGCGCGACTTCACGTACGCCGCCCCGCTCTTCGTAACCGCTGAGTTCACCAACAACGAGACCGGCGAGATCAAGTCCCAGACGGTCTTCATGGGCGACTTCCCGCTCATGACCAACAAGGGCACCTTCGTCATCAACGGCACCGAGCGTGTCGTCGTGTCGCAGCTGGTCCGTTCGCCGGGCGTCTACTTCGACTCCTCGATCGACAAGACGTCCGACAAGGACATCTTCTCCACCAAGGTCATCCCGTCCCGGGGTGCCTGGCTGGAGATGGAGATCGACAAGCGCGACATGGTCGGTGTCCGCATCGACCGCAAGCGCAAGCAGTCCGTCACCGTCCTGCTCAAGGCTCTCGGTTGGACGACCGAGCAGATCCTGGAGGAGTTCGGCGAGTACGAGTCCATGCGCGCCACCCTGGAGAAGGACCACACCCAGGGCCAGGACGACGCGCTCCTCGACATCTACCGCAAGCTGCGTCCGGGCGAGCCCCCGACCCGCGAGGCCGCGCAGACGCTTCTTGAGAACCTCTACTTCAACCCGAAGCGCTACGACCTCGCCAAGGTCGGCCGCTACAAGGTCAACAAGAAGCTGGGCAGCGAGGCCCCGCTGGACGCCGGTGTGCTGACCGTCGAGGACATCATCTCGTCGATCAAGTACCTGGTGAAGCTGCACGCCGGCGAGACCGAGACGGTCGGGGACAACGGCACGACGATCGTCGTCGAGACCGATGACATCGACCACTTCGGCAACCGTCGTCTGCGCAACGTCGGCGAGCTCATCCAGAACCAGGTCCGTACGGGCCTGGCGCGTATGGAGCGAGTCGTCCGCGAGCGGATGACGACCCAGGACGTCGAGGCGATCACGCCGCAGACCCTGATCAACATCCGGCCGGTCGTCGCCTCCATCAAGGAGTTCTTCGGCACCAGCCAGCTGTCGCAGTTCATGGACCAGAACAACCCGCTGTCGGGTCTCACCCACAAGCGCCGCCTGTCGGCTCTTGGCCCGGGTGGTCTCTCCCGCGAGCGGGCCGGCTTCGAGGTCCGTGACGTGCACCCCTCGCACTACGGCCGCATGTGCCCGATCGAGACCCCTGAAGGCCCGAACATCGGCCTGATCGGCTCGCTCGCCTCCTACGGCCGGGTCAACGCGTTCGGTTTCGTCGAGACGCCGTACCGCCGGGTCACCGACGGTGTCGTCACCGACGAGGTCGACTACCTGACCGCCGACGAAGAGGACCGATTCGTCATCGCGCAGGCCAACGCGCCGCTGGGCGACGACTTCCGGTTCGAGGAGTCCCGCGTCCTGGTCCGCCGTCGTGGCGGAGAGGTCGACTACGTCCCCGGTGACGACGTCGACTACATGGACGTCTCCCCGCGCCAGATGGTGTCCGTCGCGACCGCGATGATCCCCTTCCTGGAGCACGACGACGCCAACCGTGCCCTCATGGGCGCGAACATGATGCGTCAGGCCGTGCCCCTCATCAAGTCCGAGGCGCCGCTGGTCGGCACCGGTATGGAGTACCGCTGCGCGGTCGACGCCGGTGACGTCCTGAAGTCGGAGAAGGACGGTGTGGTCCAGGAGGTCTCCGCGGACTACATCACCACCGCCAACGACGACGGCACGTACACCACGTACCGCCTCGCGAAGTTCTCCCGTTCCAACCAGGGCACCTCCGTCAACCAGAAGGTTGTCGTGGACGAGGGCGCCCGGGTCATCGCCGGCCAGGTGCTGGCCGACGGCCCGGCGACCGAGTTCGGCGAGATGGCGCTCGGCAAGAACCTGCTCGTGGCGTTCATGCCCTGGGAGGGTCACAACTACGAGGACGCGATCATCCTGTCGCAGCGCCTCGTACAGGACGACGTCCTCTCCTCGATCCACATCGAGGAGCACGAGGTCGACGCCCGTGACACCAAGCTGGGCCCCGAGGAGATCACCCGGGACATCCCGAACGTCTCCGAGGAGGTCCTCGCCGACCTCGACGAGCGCGGCATCATCCGTATCGGTGCCGAGGTCGTCGCCGGCGACATCCTCGTCGGCAAGGTCACGCCCAAGGGCGAGACCGAGCTGACCCCCGAGGAGCGCCTGCTCCGCGCGATCTTCGGTGAGAAGGCGCGCGAGGTGCGCGACACCTCGCTGAAGGTGCCGCACGGCGAGATCGGCAAGGTCATCGGCGTCCGCGTCTTCGACCGCGAGGAGGGCGACGAACTGCCGCCCGGCGTCAACCAGTTGGTCCGGGTGTATGTTGCGCAGAAGCGCAAGATCACCGACGGCGACAAGCTGGCCGGCCGCCACGGCAACAAGGGTGTCATCTCCAAGATCCTGCCGATCGAGGACATGCCGTTCCTTGAGGACGGCACCCCGGTCGACATCATCCTGAACCCGCTGGGTGTCCCGTCCCGAATGAACCCGGGACAGGTCCTGGAGATCCACCTCGGCTGGCTCGCCAGCCGCGGCTGGGACGTCTCCGGCTTCAGCGAGGACTGGGCGAAGCGCCTTCAGGTCATCGGCGCCGACCAGGTCGCGCCGGGTACCAACGTCGCGACCCCGGTCTTCGACGGTGCCCGCGAGGACGAGATCTCCGGTCTCTTCCAGGCCACGATCCCGAACCGCGACGGCGACCGGCTGGTCAAGCCCTCCGGCAAGGCCAACCTGTTCGACGGCCGCTCCGGCGAGCCGTTCCCGGAGCCGGTCTCGATCGGCTACATGTACATCCTGAAGCTGCACCACCTGGTCGACGACAAGCTGCACGCCCGTTCGACCGGTCCGTACTCGATGATCACCCAGCAGCCGCTGGGTGGTAAGGCGCAGTTCGGTGGTCAGCGCTTCGGCGAGATGGAGGTGTGGGCGCTTGAGGCTTATGGCGCCGCTTACGCCCTCCAGGAACTGCTGACGATCAAGTCCGACGACGTGACCGGCCGCGTGAAGGTCTACGAGGCCATCGTCAAGGGCGAGAACATCCCCGAGCCCGGCATCCCCGAGTCCTTCAAGGTGCTCATCAAGGAGATGCAGTCGCTCTGCCTGAACGTGGAGGTGCTGTCCAGTGACGGTATGTCCATCGAGATGCGTGACACCGACGAGGATGTCTTCCGCGCAGCGGAGGAGCTCGGCATCGACCTGTCCCGGCGTGAGCCGAGCAGCGTCGAAGAGGTCTGACGGGAGTCCGGAGACCTGCGCCACGCAGGTCTCCGGCCCCAGGACCCCCGTATCAGACCCCAAGACTTACAACCCTGAGAGGGATTGACGCATAGTGCTCGACGTCAACTTCTTCGATGAGCTCCGGATCGGTCTGGCCACCGCTGACGACATCCGTCAGTGGAGCCACGGCGAGGTCAAGAAGCCTGAGACCATCAACTACCGCACGCTCAAGCCCGAAAAGGACGGACTCTTCTGCGAGAAGATCTTCGGTCCGACCCGGGACTGGGAGTGCTACTGCGGCAAGTACAAGCGCGTTCGTTTCAAGGGCATCATCTGTGAGCGCTGCGGCGTCGAGGTGACCCGCGCGAAGGTGCGCCGTGAGCGGATGGGCCACATCGAACTGGCCGCCCCCGTCACCCACATCTGGTACTTCAAGGGTGTCCCGTCCCGGCTGGGATACCTGCTCGACCTCGCCCCGAAGGACCTCGAAAAGGTCATCTACTTCGCGGCGTACATGATCACGTTTGTCGACGAAGAGCGCCGTACGCGTGACCTGCCCTCGCTGGAGGCGCACGTCTCCGTGGAGCGTCAGCAGGTCGAGAACCGGCGTGACTCCGACCTCGAAGCCCGCGCCAAGAAGCTTGAGACCGACCTGGCCGAGCTGGAGGCCGAGGGCGCCAAGGCCGACGTGCGCCGCAAGGTGCGCGAAGGTGCCGAGCGGGAGATGAAGCAGCTGCGCGACCGTGCGCAGCGCGAGATCGACCGCCTGGACGAGGTGTGGACCCGGTTCAAGAACCTCAAGGTCCAGGACCTGGAGGGCGACGAGCTCCTCTACCGCGAGCTGCGTGACCGCTTCGGCACGTACTTCGACGGTTCGATGGGTGCCGCGGCGCTGCAGAAGCGCCTGGAGTCCTTCGACCTCGACGAAGAGGCCGAGCGGCTTCGCGAGATCATCCGCACCGGCAAGGGCCAGAAGAAGACCCGTGCGCTGAAGCGGCTGAAGGTCGTGTCTGCCTTCCTGCAGACCTCCAACAGCCCCAAGGGCATGGTCCTCGACTGCGTCCCGGTCATCCCGCCGGACCTTCGCCCGATGGTGCAGCTGGACGGTGGCCGCTTCGCGACCTCCGACCTGAACGACCTGTACCGCCGTGTGATCAACCGCAACAACCGCCTGAAGCGGCTTCTCGACCTCGGCGCACCCGAGATCATCGTGAACAACGAGAAGCGCATGCTTCAGGAGGCCGTCGACGCGCTCTTCGACAACGGCCGTCGTGGCCGCCCGGTGACGGGCCCCGGCAACCGTCCGCTGAAGTCGCTGTCCGACATGCTCAAGGGCAAGCAGGGTCGCTTCCGTCAGAACCTGCTCGGCAAGCGTGTGGACTACTCCGCGCGTTCCGTGATCGTCGTCGGTCCGCAGCTGAAGCTGCACCAGTGCGGTCTGCCGAAGGCCATGGCGCTGGAGCTCTTCAAGCCGTTCGTGATGAAGCGCCTGGTGGACCTGAACCACGCGCAGAACATCAAGTCGGCGAAGCGGATGGTCGAGCGCGGTCGCACGGTCGTCTACGACGTCCTCGAAGAGGTCATCGCCGAGCACCCGGTTCTGCTGAACCGTGCGCCCACGCTGCACCGCCTCGGCATCCAGGCCTTCGAGCCGCAGCTGGTCGAGGGCAAGGCCATCCAGATCCACCCGCTCGTCTGCACCGCGTTCAACGCGGACTTCGACGGCGACCAGATGGCCGTACACCTGCCGCTCTCCGCGGAGGCGCAGGCCGAGGCCCGCATCCTGATGCTGTCCTCGAACAACATCCTGAAGCCGGCCGACGGTCGTCCCGTCACCATGCCGACCCAGGACATGGTGCTGGGTCTGTTCTTCCTCACCACCGACGGTGAACTCCGTGACGTCAAGGGCGAGGGCCGCGCGTTCGGTTCCACGGCCGAGGCGACGATGGCGTTCGACGGTGGCGAGCTGGCGCTCCAGTCGGCCGTGGACATCCGCTTCCCGGTGGGCACCATCCCGCCGCGTGGCTGGGTGCCGCCGGTCCGTGAGGAGGGCGAGCCCGAGTGGCAGCAGGGTGACACCTTCCGCCTGAAGACGACCCTGGGCCGCGCGCTCTTCAACGAGCTGCTGCCCGAGGACTACCCGTTCGTCGACTACTCGGTGGGCAAGAAGCAGCTCTCCGAGATTGTCAACGACCTGGCCGAGCGCTACCCCAAGGTCATCGTGGCGGCGACGCTCGACAACCTGAAGGCGGCCGGCTTCTTCTGGGCGACCCGTTCCGGTGTCACCGTGGCCATCTCCGACGTCGTCGTTCCCGAGGCGAAGAAGGAGATCGTCAAGGGCTACGAGGCGCAGGACGAGAAGGTCCAGAAGCAGTACGAGCGCGGTCTGATCACCAAGGAAGAGCGCACGCAGGAGCTCATCGCGATCTGGACCAAGGCGACCAACGAGGTCGCCGAGGCGATGAACGCGAACTTCCCGAAGACCAACCCCATCTTCATGATGGTCGACTCGGGTGCCCGAGGAAACATGATGCAGATGCGTCAGATCGCGGGTATGCGTGGTCTGGTGTCGAACGCCAAGAACGAGACGATTCCCCGTCCCATCAAGGCGTCCTTCCGTGAAGGCCTGTCCGTGCTGGAGTACTTCATCTCCACCCACGGTGCCCGTAAGGGTCTGGCCGACACCGCTCTGCGTACCGCCGACTCGGGTTACCTCACCCGTCGTCTGGTCGACGTCTCCCAGGACGTCATCATCCGCGAGGAGGACTGCGGCACCGACCGCGGCCTCAAGCTGCACATCGCGGAGCGCGGCGCGGACGGTGTCCTGCGCAAGGCCGACAACGTCGAGACCAGCGTGTACGCCCGTGCGCTGGCCGAGGACATCACCGTCGACGGCAAGGTGCTGGCCCCGGCCAACACCGACCTCGGCGACGTCCTCATCGACGAGCTGGTCAAGCACGGCATCGAGACGGTCAAGACCCGCTCGGTCCTGACCTGCGAGTCCGCCGTCGGCACCTGCGCCATGTGCTACGGCCGCTCGCTGGCCACCGGCAAGCTGGTCGACATCGGTGAGGCGGTCGGCATCATCGCCGCCCAGTCCATCGGTGAGCCCGGTACCCAGCTGACGATGCGTACCTTCCACACCGGTGGTGTGGCCGGTGACGACATCACCCAGGGTCTGCCCCGTGTCGTCGAGCTCTTCGAGGCTCGTACGCCGAAGGGTGTCGCCCCGATCTCCGAGGCCCAGGGCCGCGTGCGGATCGAGGAGACCGAGAAGACCAAGAAGCTCGTCGTCACCCCGGACGACGGCAGCGACGAGACGGCGTTCCCGATCTCGAAGCGTGCCCGTCTCCTGGTCAGCGAGGGCGAGCACGTCGAGGTGGGCCAGAAGCTCACCGTGGGTGCCACCAACCCGCACGACGTGCTGCGCATCCTGGGTCAGCGTGCCGTCCAGGTCCACCTGGTCGGCGAGGTCCAGAAGGTCTACAACTCGCAGGGTGTGTCGATCCACGACAAGCACATCGAGATCATCATCCGGCAGATGCTCCGCCGTGTGACGATCATCGAGTCCGGCGACGCCGAGCTGCTGCCCGGCGAGCTGGTCGAGCGTTCGCGCTTCGAGCAGGAGAACCGTCGTGTGGTCCAGGAGGGCGGTCACCCGGCCTCCGGTCGTCCGCAGCTCATGGGTATCACCAAGGCCTCGCTGGCCACGGAGTCCTGGCTGTCGGCGGCGTCCTTCCAGGAGACGACCAGGGTTCTGACGGACGCGGCGATCAACGCCAAGTCCGACTCCCTGATCGGCCTCAAGGAGAACGTCATCATCGGTAAGCTCATCCCGGCCGGTACGGGCCTGTCCCGCTACCGCAACATCCGGGTCGAGCCGACCGAGGAAGCCAAGGCCGCGATGTACTCGGCCGTCGGCTACGACGACATCGACTACTCGCCGTTCGGCACGGGCTCCGGCCAGGCCGTACCGCTGGAGGACTACGACTACGGTCCGTACAACCAGTGAGTAGCTGAAACGCGTTGAAGGGCGGCACCCCGTACGGGGTGCCGCCCTTCGGCGTTCCCGGATGCCGCTCAGTGCGGTGTCAGTTCCCAGGCGGTGACCACCACCGTGGCGATCGCGGCCAGGGCGCCGATGCTGGCGAGCGGCCAGCGGGAGCGTTCCAGGGCGTCCAACCGCTGTTCGTGGTCGGCGAGTTGGCGGTCGGTCTGGTCGCTGCGCTGGACCAGCAGCGCGAGCGAGCCGTCGACCCGGGCGAAGCCGGCCTCTACGGTCCCGCGCAGCCGTTCCAGTTCCACCGCGACGGCGATCGGGTCGGACAGGGAGGAGGGTTCGTTCACGCGTCCTCCCGTCCCGGCTCGGCCTTGACCGGCTTCAGCAGCGCGCCGTCCCCGGCCGCCGGCACGTCGGTGCGCAGCCAGGACGGCAGCAGTGCCTGTACGGCGGGCAGGGCCATGACCCGGGTGGCTCCGGCGGCCACGGCCAGTGCCGCGGCCACCCAGGGCAGGGTGTCCGGGACACCGGCGGTGTCGACGACCGCCGGCAGCAGGACGCACAGGCCGACAGCGGTCTGGAGAATGGTACGGAGGGTGTGCTTGGCGGCCTCTGACATGGGTGGACCTTGCCTTTCCGAGGGGTTCAGGAGTTGTACGGGACCTTCAGCGCGGCCCAGGAGGTGGCGCCGGGCCAGCCGTCGGCGGCGGTGCCGGTGTAGCCGAGCCTGCGCTGCCACTTGGCGTAGGAGGCTTTGTCCACGGCCGTCCACTGGGGGCCGGGGCCGGCGGTGTACGCCGAGCAGCCGACGGCGACGAGGCGCTTGCCCATCGCGGTGACGATCGCGGACTCGGGGTTCTTCTTGAACCAGTCCGCGCCGGGGAAGGGCTGGTAGGTCGGCCTGGCGGGCGGGGTGACCTTGGTGCCGAGGCGGGTGGCCACGCGGGTGCGGAAGTCGGCCATCGTGAAACCCCGCGGGTCGATCTTGGTGTTCGTCCACTCCTTGTGGCCGATCACCGAGTGGGCGTTCCAGCCGTGCGCTCGGCAGAGTGCGGCGGAGGCCCTGACCATCGCGTCCAGCTGGACCGCGGGCCAGGGGTCCTTGCCGTCGCCGAGGTTGACGCACTCGAAGCCGTAGAAGTGGACGTTGCCGTCCGTGTTGTTCTGGTTCGGGGCGGGGAGGGTGGGGCTCTGAGCGATGACCGCCTTCAGTACGTCTCCGTCGCCGCTGCCCGCGTGGTTGGCTCTGCCGTTGCCCACGAGGTGGACTGTGCCGTCCTTGGCGATGACTCCGTGGCAGAGGGGGCCGGGGAGTTCTGAGTGGCCGTTGTAGCAGAGGTTGACGGAGGGGGTGGTGCCGGTGGTGACGGTGTGGTGGATGACGATGCCGTTCACTGGGCCCCAACTGCCTTTGCTGTTGCGGTTGTTGGTGCGCCAGCCGGGGTGTTCGATGACGATGATGCCCTCGGCTTTGAGGGCTGCGATCAGGGTGTCGGGGGAGAGGGGTGTGGCCATGGGGTGCCTTCTTGGTCGGCGGGGTGGGCATGAAAAAACCCGAGCCGGGGGTGGGGGCTCGGGTTGTGTGCGGGGTGCGGAGGGTGGTTGCGTTCGCGGGGTGGTAGCCGCATGTTCGATACGGGCCCGCGCCCCTAAGGGGGGTTGGGGTGGGCGGGATGCGGAGGGTGGTCGCGTTCGCGGGGTGGTGGCCGCATGTTCGATACGGGTCCGCGCTCCTAGGGGGTTGCCGTTGACGTTGGTTCGGTGGCGCTGTCTTCGTCTCCTGAACCCGTTTCCGGTGGTGTCCACTTGGCGCAGAGCGCCGTGTACGCCGCCGTGTTGTCCACGAAGTTGGCCAGGGCTGCGGCTACTGCCTGTTGGGGTGCTGTGGGGTCGGGGACCACCGGGTTGGTGCCGATCGGGGGGACGGTGACGCGGCCGCTGCCGCGGAGGGTTGTGGAGTTGGGGCCGGACTCGGTGAACTGGGCGGTGACGGTGACCGGGGAGTAGAGGCCGGTGACCGAGTCGGGGGCGATGACGGTGTTGTAGCTGGAGTCGGAGACGTTGACGTAGACCGTGTGGCCGGCCTCGGTGATGGTGGCGCGGCCCGCGAAGTCGATGGCGAGGCCCCAGGGCTGGGTGGGGTCGATGTCCATGGGTTGTCCTTCCTCAGGTCTGGCGGCCGTACATCAGTACGGGGTTGACGTAGACGGTGCCGGAGGCGCTGGTGACCTGGGCCTGGACCTCGACCTTGAGGAGGCCGCCGTAGGCCGCGGAGAAGTCGGAGGCGACCGGGCCCGACTGGTCGAAGTCGGCTCCGGCGGCGACGACGGTGCCCCACTGGGCGCCGTTGACGAGGAGCTGGACGGAGCCGGTGGCGCCGGAGCTGGCACGGGTGTTCATGAGGAGCCGCATCTTCGGCTGCCAGACGACGTTGTAGGACATCGCGATGGTCGTCATCGTGGTCGCCGTGGTCTGCGGCCAGCGGGTGACGGTCGCGTCCTGCGGGGGCAGCAGGTTCAGCCAGGGCCGGGCGAGACCGCCGGTGGCGACGTCGTCGGAGATCAGCTCGCGCTCGGCGATGTCGTAGATGCGCAGGGGCTGCGCGGAGGTGGCGGTGCCGTCGCCGTTGTACATGCTCATGGCGCGGGTGCCGGTCTGGCGGCGGAGTTCCATGCGGTACTCGCTGGTGCCGGGCCACTTGCCGACCTTGAAGATCGGGGAGCCGGTGGCCGGGCCGACCTCCAGGGTGCCGCCGGAGACGGTGTTGAGGGCGGGGCGGGTGTTGACGGCGGTGGAGAGCTGCTGGATGCGGCGCTCCATCTGGGTGAGCCGGTCGATGATGTCTTCGGGGAGCTGGGGCATCAGACCTCCTCCAGGTAGAGGTCGGCGGTGTCGGGGCGGCCTCGCTGGGCGGGGCTGACCTTGACGCCGATGATCCGGTAGCGGGTGTCGAGGCCCTCGGCGTACCACTCGTCGGTGATCCGGATGCGGACCGTGCGGCCGATCAGCGCGGACGGGACCAGGTCGTCGAGGCGGACGCTGATCTCGGGGATCACCACCGCGCCGGTGGCGGCGGCCAGTTCGGTGCGGGCGAGGGCGGTGAGGGTGGCCGTGTCGGTGATGTCGTTGTGGTCCGAGGTGAGGTCGATGCGCGGGTAGCCGGCCTGGCCGATCAGGTCGTCGGCGACCGCGACGGTCGAGCAGAGCGGCCGGGACTCGCTGGCCTGGTCGGTGTTGGTGGAGGCGCCGCGGGCGCGGTCGGTGGTGCCGCCGCGGGTCGCGTCGCGCGGGAAGGAGTACGCCAGGATCGTGCCCGGGCGGTCCATCACCAGGTCGGTGGCGCCGGTGAGGATCTTCGGGCTGCCGAGCCGGAGGCGGCGCACCCGGGCGCCGGTCGTCGGGTCCGTGTACACCGAGATGTAGTGCTCGAAGCCGTTCTCCAGCGCGGCCAGGGCGTCCAGCGCGTCGAGGTAGACCGTCTCGTCGCCGTCGCGGTAGCTCGCCGAGCGGGTCACGCCGGAGGTCTCGGTGCCGTAGGTGACGCCGATGTCGCCGCCGGGCAGCGCGGTCTGGAGGTCGGTCCACAGGGTCCGGGCCACGTCCAACTGGTCGCCGTCGAGGGCCAGTTGGTAGTCCTCGTCGTACTCCGGTGTGGTCGCCCGGATCAGGCGCCGTCCCGCGTACGACTCGAAGGTCGCCGCCTGGATGCCGAGGGTGAGGACGCCCTTGTCGTCGCTCTGGAGGGTGCTCGTCCAGACGATGCCGCCCCACCACAGGTCGCTGCCGCGCTGGAGGTAGACCGAGGTGCGGCCCTCCTCGATCCGGCGGACCCGGGCGGCCATCGCCGCGTCCGGGACCGGGATGGTGCCCGAGAGCGAGCCGGCCTTGCCGATGTAGTCGTCGACGGTGACATCGCGCAGCGGCAGGATGTCGATGGTGTTGTCGGTGCGCAGGTCGCAGAAGATCGCCCGGTAGGGCGTGTTGACGGTGGTCATGCGGCGGCCTCGTAGGTGGCGGTGCCGATGATGGTGTGGCCGCTCGCCCAGGTCCACGGGCTGAGGGAGTCCACCCCGCCGGTGTTGGTGACGGCGGTGGCGTTGGCCTGGGCGGAGGACATGACCAGTTCGAAGGCGCCGGTGGTGGTGAGGGAGAGCCGGGCCATGGCGCGGTTGCCCGCGGTGTTGGCCGACATCTCGGCGAAGCCGATCCCCAGGCGGGTCGCGGCGGCGGCGACCGGCAGCGAGAAGCGCCAGTTGTCGTTGGTGGTGGGGCCGGTGCCGAAGCCGGTGGTGCTGCCGAACGTGATCTGGAAGTTCAGGTGCACGGTCGTCCCGGACTTGACGTACCGGCAGCTCACCGAGGCGTTGCCGAAGGACGGGGTCGCCGATCCGCTGTTGGTGGTCCAGGCCGGGGTCCAGCTCTGCCAGGTCGGCAGCACCGGGTAGTCGGCCCAGGCGGTGCCGTTCCAGCGCTGCAACTGGCCGCCCACGTCCCGGTATTGGCCCGGGTAGGCGCCGCTCGCGGTGTCGGTGGTGACCGGGAGGATGCCGCCGAGGCCGACCGTCGCGTTGCGGACGCCGGTGAGGGCGGTGGACCAGGTGATGCCGCCGGTGCCCGCGCTGGTGTTCTTGGGCACGCTGATCTGGTACAGCGGGATCGCGAGGTCGGGGGTGGCCGGGATCGCCGGGGTGGCCGCGGGGGTGCCCCGGACGATCTCCACGACGGCCTCGCTGCGGCCCGAGCCGTCGTAGACGTCGTCGTAGATCCGCAGGACGAGCAGGTCGATCCGGCCGTACAGGGCGTCGCCGTCGGCGAAGGTGACGTTCAGGTACTCGGTCAGCGCGACCGGGTAGGCGCCGCGGCTGTCGGTGGACTGGACGACCGCGCGGCCGGGGCTGACCGAGGCGGTCATGCTGCTCGCGGTGCCGGTCAGGGTGAAGCCGGTGATGCGGAACTGGCCGTCGGGGGAGCCCGGCAGGATGCCGGAGCGGGTGGCGATCGGCGAGGTCGGGGTGAGGGCACCGAGCGAGACGAGCCGGGTGTCCTCGCGGGACTGGCTGTCCGGGGACAGCCAGCCGGAGCGGACGGGCATGGCTAACTCCATTCAGGGTGTGGGGAGTTGGGGGTGTGTGCGTCAGGCGAGCGGGTCCACGCGCAGGTGGACGGTGTCGAACCAGCAGGTGACGCTCGACGACGTCGACCTGTGCATCGCGGTGACCGTGTAAGTGGCGCCCGCGGTGGGGGAGTTGAGCCGCAGCTGGGTCGAGACCGACTTGCTGACCGCGCCCGAGCCGGACGCGGCGCGCTCGTCGTCCGCTGCCCAGATCACCGTCGAACCCAGCGTGACCTGGGGGAGATGTGCGCGGTCGTGGTCTCGCTGCCCGCCGTGTCGACGCGTGCGCCGACGCCGATGATCACCGAACCGGAGGGCGGGGCAGTGAAGTTGAGCGTCAGCGCGGTGACCGCGGTGTCCGCGAGCGTCGCCGTGTACGTCGTCGAGGTGGTCGAGCCGGCGTCCAGCGACTGCGTGAACGCCGGGCCCGGCACGGCCGGCAGCCACGAACCGCCGTTCCAGCGCTGGAGTTGACCGGCCGCGGTGTCCCGGTACTGGCCGCTGTAGCCGCCGGTGGTGAGCACACCGGCCGGGGCGATCCCGCCGACGGCCTTCGGGTACGGCACCCGGGCCGTGCCGCTCCACCGCTGGAGGGAGCCCTCGCCCTCGTTCTCCGGTACTGGCCGCGGTAACTCCCCGCCACCGCACCGTTGTTGTGGACCGGGAGGATGCCGCCCACCGAGACGAGCGTGGTCCGCAGGTCGGTGATGGCGGTGGCCCAGGGGATGCCGCCCGTGCCCGCGCTCGTCCCGGCCGGGACCGAGACCTGGAACAGCGGCAGCGCCGGACCGGGGGCGGCCGGTGCGGCGGGCACGGCGGCCGGGGTGCCCTGGACGGTCTCGACGGCGGCCTCGCCGCGGCCGGAGCCGTCGGCCTCGTCGTCGTGGACACGCAGGACGACCAGGTCGACGCGGCCGTACTGGGCGTCCCCGGCGGCGAACGTCACCGTGACGTCCTCGTCGAGGGTGACCGGACAGGCGCCCTGGACGACGGCCCTGCCGGGGTGGACGACGGCCGTCATCGTGCCCGTCGTGCCGGCCATCCCCAGGCCGCCGATCCGGTACCGCCCGTCGTCGGTGCCCGGCAGGATGCCCGAGCGTCTCCGCAGCGGGCCGGCCGGGGTGGTGGCGCCGAGGGCGGTGTGGCGGGTGTCCGCCCGCGTCTGGCCGTCCGGGGACAGCCACCCGCAACGAACCGTCACGACACGGACTCGTACGTGCCGTGGATCGACAGCACGTCACCGGCCGCCCAGACGTAGGGCAGCGACTTGTCCCAGATGCCGTTGCTGGTGGCGAAGGTGTCGCGAATCGAGCGGACGTAGCCGACACCGCCGGCCGACGCGAGCAGGCCGCTGCCCTGGTAGAACAGCAGCGTCGAGGAGTCGTAGGCCTCCGCGCTCAGTACCCGGCCGTCGAGCTTCCACGCGGTGCCGTTCGGTGCGAACGGCAGCCGGAACGTCCAGTTCGCGTTGGCGTCCTGGGCGGTCAGGTTGGTCGTCGAGCCGATCTTCAGATAGATCCGGACGTGCACGACCGTCCCGAGCTTCGCGTACGACCCCGCCAGCGTGCCGTTGCCGATCACGGGCCCGGTGCCGGTCTCGGCGCCCCACACCGGGGTGTAGTCCGTCCAGGTCGGCGCGGGCAGGTAGTTCACCCAGGCCGTGCCGTTCCAGCGCTGCAGCACACCGGCGGAGGTGTCGCGGTACTGGCCGGTGTAGCTCGCGGTGGTGACCGCGCCGGCCGGGGCGATACCGCCCAGGGCGCTCGGGTACGACACCCAGGCCGAGCCGTCCCAGCGCTGGAGCGCGCCGCCGGAGTCGCGGAACTGGCCCGGGTAGGCGCCGTTGCCGGTCTCGCCGTACGCGGGGAGGATGCCGCCGACCGCCACGACGGGGGTGCGGAGGTCGGTGACGTCGGTGCTCCAGGTGATGCCGCCCTTGCCCGCGCTGATGCCCGCGGCGACCCTGACCTGGTAGAGCGCGAGGCCGATGCCGGGGATCACCGGGGCGACCGGGGTGGCCGCCGGGGTGCCCTTGACGATCTCCAGGGCGGCCTTCGTCTGGCCGGAGTTGTCGTAGAGCGAGTCGTAGATCCGCAGGACGACCAGGTCGATACGGGGGTTGGTGGCGTCGCCGTCGGTGAAGGCCAGGCCGGACGGCTCGGGGAGGGTGACCGGGTAGGCGCCCTGGGTGGCGCCCGCCGCGATGACGGCACGGCCCTCGTGGACGGTCGCCGACATGGCGCCCGCCGCGCCCTCCATCCAGAAGCCGGACATGCGGTAGAGGCCGTCGTACGAACCCGGGAGGATGCCGGAGCGGACCTCCAGGGGGTTGACGGGGGTGGTCGCGCCGAGCTGGGTCAGGCGGGTGTCCTCGCGGGTCTGGCCTGTCTCGGCCACCCATGCGCTGCGGAGGTTCATGTACGGGGCTCCTGTGGTGGGTGGGGTGAGGTGATGGGGCTGTGCGGTGCGTGGGCCGTCCCGATCGATCCCCGGCCGTGGCAACGGGCCCTGGGTGCACGCTGGTTCAGGTGCGGAGCCACTCCGCCGTGAAGTTGGTGGCGTAGCCCGAGCCGCCGAGGGTGGTGAGGGTGGTGCCGGAGTTCTGGAGGCCGTAGAGGGCGAGCTTGTCGCCCGCCGCGCATTTGAGGAGGGCCGTGCCGGTGACGCTGGTCGCGCCCGGGCCTGCTCCCACCAGCCAGGTGGCGCGGGGGACGCCGGCGCCGTTCTGGTAGATCCGGGCGCCGCGTGAGCCGGTCGTCGACTCGTTGAACCAGGTGAGGGTGCAGCTCACCCGCCACCAGCCCGCCCTCGGGACGGTGTAGGTGTTCGACCCCGACCAGCCGGTGACGTCGTCGACGTCGGTCGTCTGGAGGGTGATCTGCGTCCAGGGGCCGGAGGTGACGGACTGGGCGGTGGTCTGCTCCACGCTCAGCAGGATCTTCGAACGACCCTCCGCGTACTGCCAGTTGGAGCCGTCCCAGCGCTGGAGCAGACCGGCCGCGTTCTCCTGGTACTGGCCGGCGTAACTGCCCGTGGTCAGCGCGCCGATGGGGGCGATGCCGCCGACCGCCTTCGGGTACGACACCCAGGCCGAGCCGTCCCAGCGCTGGAACGTGCCGGGGGTGTCGCGGTACTGGCCGGGATAGGCGCCGTCGAAGCCCGACGCCGGGACGATGCCGCCCAACGCGGCCGTGGAATAACGGAGGTTGGTGACCGCCGTGCTCCACGACAGGCCGCCGTTCCCTGCCGAGGCGCCGGCCGGGACCGCTATCCGGTAGAGGGGGATGGCGTTGCCGTTCGGGGTGGCGGGGGCGGTGGGGATGGCCGCCGGAGTGCCCTGAACCAGCCGTAGCAGTGCGGTAGTTGCCCCCGTCCCGTCGTAGTCGTCGTCCAGTACGGCGAGTTCGACCAGGTCGATCCGGCCGTACTGGGCGTCGCCGTCCGGCACGGTCAGGGTCTCGGGGTCGGTCACCGCGACCGGGTAGGTGCCCTGGAGGATGCGGGCGCTCTGGACGAAGGCCCGGCCGGTGCCGATCGTGAACGTCATCGTCCCGGTGGCGCCGGTGAGCGCGAAGCCGCCGGGGACGATGCCGCCGCGTGCCTTCAGGGGGACGTTCTCGGCCGCGCCCGCGTTGATGGTGAGGAGGCCGGAGAGGGTGAGCCGGGTGTCCTCACGGGTCTGGTCGCCCGGCGTGAGCCAGGCCGCTCTGACCGTCATGCGATCACCACTCCGCCGAGCGCCAGCGCACGGACAGCTGCGCGCCGGTGTCGTAGGTGTCGGGGCGGAACGCCAGCTCGGCGCGGCCCGGTTCGAAGGCGAAGAGTTCTTCCGGGCTGCTGTCCGCTGCCGCGGTGTGGCGCCGGGAGGCCGTGGAGTTGAGGGTGACTGTCCCGGCCGCCGTGTCCACGACGAGTTCGTCGCCGGTCGCGAGACCGATCTCGTAGCGCAGGCGCCGGCCCGAAGTCCGGTCGGTGACCGTCGGGTTGGTGCAGGGGCCGGTGAAGGTCAGGACCGGGTGTGTGGGTGCCGAACCGGAGTTGTCGGCGCCGAGGTCTCCCGTGGACGACGCCTGGCCCCAGTACAGCGGCCAGGTCAGCGGCCAGGTGAGGCCGCTCTCCGGCTGCGGGGCGCCGGTGACGGCGGTCTGCTCGTCGACGGTGTACCGGCGCGGATCGGTGGCGTACCACTGCACGGACGACTTGGAGACGCCCTGCGTGGTGTACGTCCGGTCGGCGGCCAGCACGCGCTGACTCACCCGGGCCCGGACGGCCAGGGTCTCGCCGTGCAGCCGTACCGCGAGCCAGCGTTCGGAGTCGCCGAGCAGCAGGGACTGGCGCAGGGCGCGCATCGCGGCGAGCGAGGACGCGGTGTCGTCGCTCGGCGGGAGGGTCCACACCGAGCCGCCGACCTTACGGGGCTTGGCGTAGCGCGCGCCCGGCCAGGCGCCGTGCGCGGTCGGGTGATCGGCGTCGGTCGTGTCGTAGTCCGGCAGGTCCTCCCACCCGGTCAGTCCGTCACTGCCGATTTCGTACGGCGTGCCGGGGCCGAGCAGCAGCCCGGCCCATTGCAGTTGGCCGTCTCGGGTGATGAGGGTGCCGGGGGGGATGTCGTCGGTGGTGGTGGATGGGGTGGTCGTGAGTTCGGCCATGGGGCGTCACCTCGTTGGGGTGGGTGGGGTAAGGGGGTTTCGCCGGGAGGTTGTTCGTCGGCTGCGGGTGCGTTGTGGCTGGTCGCGCAGTTCCCCGCGCCCCTAGGGGGTGGGGCTGGGGCGGGGTTGAGTGGTTGCGCCTGCGCGGCGGAGTCGCAGATGGGTACAGCCCCGCGCCCGTGGGTGTGTTGCTGGGCCGGGGCTGAATCGTTCCGGTCTACGCGCGGGCGCCTGCGTGGGCCGTGGTCAGGAAGAGGAGGTCGGTGGCGGTGCCGTGGGCGCCGGTGCCGTGGGTTTCGTGGAACTGCTCGATGTGGTGGGTGGGTTGGGTGTGCCGGGGGGTGCGGCTGCGGGCGGCGAGGGCGCGTTGGCGGTCGAGGGCCGTGAGGGAGAGGACCTTGCCGGTGCGGGCGCCGGGGATCGCGATGCCGCCCTCCGCGAGCATCGGGATCTTGCTGAGGTTCACGCCGAACTTCTTGCCGAGGACGCTGAAACTGAGCTTGTTCAGGCCGTCTATCACCCAGTTCGCGAAGGCGACGAGGCCGGAGATTGGTCCCTTTACGACGCCGGCCACGGTCTGGGCGCCGGTCGTGACGAACTGGCCCATTGCGCGCAGGGTGTTGGTGGTGGCGTTCTTGATCCGGGTGAAGCCGGCCGGGATGTCCTTGGTGATCCAGTTCAGGACCGGCTTGACGGCGCTCTTGAAGCCGCTCCAGATCGCGGACACCTTGCCGCTGAGGGCGCGGGTGTCGCCGGTGGTCAGCGCCTTGAGGACGGCGAAGCCGGTGCCGATGACCGTGCCGAGGACGGAGAGGGTGGTGGTGATCAGGGTGAGGTAGCCGGTGACGTACGTGTTCACGGCGCCCGCGATCAGCTTCAGGATCGGGCCGAGGATCGTGAGGTAGTTCTGGACGTACTTCAGGATCAGCGTGGCCAGTTGGTCCATCAGGCGCTGGCCGGTCTCGGAGTTCAGGGCGATGTCCAGCAGCCAGCCGGCCAGGGGGAGCAGGATGCCGGCGACGAAGCCGAGGGGGTTGGCGCGCGTGAGGGCGTTGACGACGATCATCACGCCGGAGCCGATCGTCATCGCCGTACCGAAGGTGTCGAGCAGGCCGCCCAGCACCCCGGACGCGGCGATGAGGGTCCCGACGATGGCGAAGACACCGCCGAGGCCGGTGCTGAGCCTGCCGAGGGATTTCCTGGCGGAACTGACCCTGGTGGCCGCCGACTTGATGCCGGAGGCCGCCGTGGTCGCGCTCTGACCGGTTCTGGTGACCGAGCGGGCCGCGGTGTCCGCGTTCGTCCTGATCTGCTGTACGGCGGTGGCGCCCTGGGCCACGGGGGCGGCGACGCGGTCGAGGTCGGTGGCGGCGCCCGTGACGCGCTGGGCGAAGGACCGTACGCCCGACTGGGCCTGGTCGACCCTGGTCCGGAAGGAACGCAGGGCGGGGGCCGCACCGGCGAGGGGATCGCGGAGAGGGGCGACCGCGCCGCTCATCCGCGCGCCTTCGCCAGGAACATCAGCGCGTCGGCGGTGCTCTGCGGGGTGCTGGTCTGGGCGGCGTAGTAGTTCTCGATGTGCAGCGCGCTGCCGTCCGTGCCCGACATCCCTGCGTACGCCTGTCCGCGCGAGGCCGCGGCCTTGAGCAGCCGGTCGAGCTTGCTGAGCGGCAGGACGGCCTCCGCCTCACCGGCCTCGGCCAGGAGCGCCGGGACACCGCCGGAACGGGGCATCACGACACCGCCGGAGGCCAGCGCGGGGATCCTCGGCAGGCTGACGCCGAAGGTCTTGCCGCCGACCATCGGGACCCAGCCGGGGATGGAGACGTGGATGCCGTTGAGGGCGCCGATCGCGCGGTTGACGAGCCCGATGACCGCGTTGATCGGGTCGCGGACCGCGCCCCTGATGCCGTCGAAGGCCCGGCCGGCGATGCCCTTCAAGCCGCCCCAGATGCTGGACAGCCGGTCCTTCACGGCCCGGAAGGCGTCCGGGATCGCGGACTTGACCCAGCTGACGACCGGCGAGATGACGGCCTTGATGCCCTTCCAGACGTTCGAGACGACCGTGCTGATCGCCTTCAGGACGCCGGTGATGATCGACTTCCATACGTTGACGTAGGTCCTGATGACCGTGGCGACGGCCTTGACGATGTTCGTGATCGCCGTCTTGATGCCGCTCCACACCGACTTGATCAGCTTGCCCGCGTTCTTCATGATCGGCCCGATGGCCTTCATGACGCTGCTGATCACGGACTTGATGACCTCGAAGGCCTGCTTCAGGACCTTCTGCATGGTCTTCGAGTTGGCCACCATGTCGATGACTTTTGAGATGAGCGGCTGGAGCAGGCTCATGAGCATGCCGAAGAAGTTGCCCTTCATCGACCTGTTCATCTTGTCCTGGCCGGTGGCCGCCTTGCCCGCCCCGGATTCGTACTTGCCGAGATTGGCACCGGCACCGGAACCCGTCTTGCCGGCCTTGGCGAGGGACACCTCGGCGCGGTCGGAGGCGGTCTTGAGGTCTTTCAGTTCCTTTCCGGAGCCCTGGGCGGCGGTCTTGAACTGCTTGAGCTGACCTTCGCCGGACTTCGCCTGGTCACCGACGCCCTTCACGGCGGTACCGGCCGTGGCCGCCTGGGTCTGGAAGTTCTTGAGTCCGGTAGCCGTTCTGGAGAGTGCCTGCACGAGAGACATGTGTTATCCGATCCTTTCGCCGCTCTGGGTCACACCTGGTCCATTTCGACCGATCGCGCTCAGATACCTGCGAGGGCCTGACTCAGAGCGGTGACGGATGCTTTCAAGTCGTTGATGTTCTTCTTCGCGTTCTTTCCTGACCCTCTGGCGCTCGAAGCGTCCGTACCGGCTTTGCGTAGTCTGGTGACAAGACTTTCGATCTCGCGGGTTGCCTTGTCCGCGGATTCCTGGGCGCGGTGAATGCCCTTGTGCAGTCCTTCGGCGTGGGACTTCTGGTAGTAGAAGCGATCGAGGTCGTTCCGCAAGGAAGCGGTCTTTACCGACCCCTCAAGATGGTCTACCCTTCCGGGGATTCCCTTGAGTTTTGCTTCCAGCTCTTTCTTCTCTTTTTCTTCGTCTTTCTTCCTCTGCTTTTCCTGTGCCGCAAGTTGCAGCCGTGTCTGCTTGCCCTGCTTGTCGAACAACTCCTTGGTGAACTGAGCTGCGGACTTGAGGAAATTTGAGGCGTCGTTCTTCTTCCACTCCTTGAAGAGTGTGATGTCCAGCTTCAGTGCCTGTATGTCCACCTTGAAGAACTGAAGGCCGACGACGAGGCCGATCATCATCAGTCGGAATTCCTTGTAGTTTTTCTTCATCTCCTTGATGGTGACGCCCGTGGCGTCCACGTCCGCCCTGAGCTGCGAAACTGTCGGTGACAGTTTCTCGAGGTCGGAGAGTGTGGTCATGACGTTCGGCTTGTTCGGCGGAGCCTTGCCCAGTTCGGCCTTGATGTCCCTGATGTTGTTTTCGGCTGTCTCCAGATCTCGGTCGACCTGTGCCAGGCTTCGAGGCATGCGTCCTCCTTGGGCAGCAAGAAGGGCCCGGCTTCCGAAGCCGGGCCCAATTCGGGTGTGATGTGGTTCTGGTTACTTGTGTCAGAATGTTTCCGCCAGGATCAGCCAGGTCGCAAAAGCCAGGCCGACACAGCCGGCGCCCAACCCGAGGATCTCACTCGTCTTGAGTCTCCCTGGCAAGAGGGAGGGGAGATTGATGCTGCTCGGTGCTGCTGGGTCGTATATGACCTCGGTGCGATCTCCTTCCTTCGAGCCGAGGGGCGGATAGGGAACTCCATCTCCCGCCTCGGCCGTCATCTCTGTTCCGTCCGGCAGAGTGAAGACGACCACGGGATAATATGTCGGACTGCCGTCCTCGGCTGTCTCCGTGCGGAACCTGACCAATTCGGCCGTCGTTCTGATTCCGCGCAACCGAAGGCGGCAGCGACGTAGAACCTCAAATGCGAAACCTATGCAGATGACGCCGGTGATGGCGGCGCCGATACCGCCTGCCAGCCGCTCGATTGTCATGCCCGGACCGTACCCGTTCCCGACCCGCCCGATACCGGCCGCTCACCGGCCGATGGCAGCCGTCAAGGCTGAGACGGACCTGGCCGTCGGTGAGAAGAACTACTGCGCGGTTTCCTTGGCCGGCCGTGGGCCGAGGGGCAGGAGCGCCAGGACCGATACGCGGACGACGGTGCCGGCCAGCAGGGCCGTGAGGAGGCCGTCGACGTGGAGGCCCAAGTACATCTGGGAGTTGAGCCAGGAGACGAGCAGCCAGATCAGGGTGTCCTGAACGATGCCGATCACGGCCTGAAGCAGCAGCGGGATCGGGGGAGCGCTTCGGATGTCGTTCGGGTAGGTGTAGATCAGTTGGTTCAGGACGAGGAAGACGCAACTGCCCAGCACGATCGGCACCCATGACGGATCGTCAGTCGTCAGGCCGACACCGGGCAGGAGGGTGGCGAGCGCCACGCCCAGGCATGTGCCGAGCACCCGCCTTTTCTTGTACATGGCGAGAATCTTGGGGCGCGGCTCCTGGCGGACGCAAGGGTCCGGCCGGCCGCTACGCCTCCGGGTGCAGCAGCCCCGAACTCAGAGCCCCCGTGAACTCCGCCCACGCCCTCCGACTGACCGTCGCCCACGGGAGATCCGGGTGCTTCGAGTCGCGGAGCGCGATGAGGGGGCCGGTCTCAGCCATCTCGACGCAGGCGTTGGCGGACGCCTCGGAGTACGAGGACTTGCGCCACTTCGGCTCGGACACGGGGGTACCTCTTACAGGTCGTCGGCGATCGAGAGGATGAGGTCTCTCGACTTGTTCGGATTCAACGCGACCTGTTCGACCAAGTCCAGCCGTCGTCGGAAGTTGGCCAGTTGGGTCGGTGAGTCGAAGAACACCGCGCCGATGGGGGAGTCCACCTCCACCGTGTCCAGGTGGGCGCTGGCGGCAGAGATGTACATCATCGTGTCGCCTGCCATGGGGAAGCCCTCGGCGGTGAACGGGATCACGAGCAGCCGGACGTTGGGGCGCTCGCTCTCCTCCAGCAGCCTGCCGAGTTGGGCCTTGGCGACCCGGCGGCCTCCGGTGCGCATGCGCAGCGCCGTTTCGTGGACCAGGCCGATGTAGGGAACGCCCGGGGCGTCCGCGACCACGGTGTGACGTGCCAGGCGCTGGGCGATCCGCAACTCGACCTCCAGGCGCGGCAGTGCCGGGACGAAGAGGTCGAACAGTGCCCGTGCGTGCTCCTCGGTCTGGAAGAGGCCGGGGATGTGGGCGGTCTGCAGCGTGCGCAGGCCGGTGGCGTGGTGTTCGAGCTCCGCCAGGTCCAGGAAGTCCGGCGGGATTTTGCCCCGGTACTCGTCCCACCAGCCCTTCGACCGTCCGCCGGTCATCGAGGCGAGGGCGTCGATCAGTTCGGTGTCGTCGCACTCGTAGATGCTCGCGAGGCGACGGAGGCGCTCCTCGCTGATGCCGAAACGGCCGGCCTCGATGTTGGAGATCATCGTCCGGTCGGCGCCGAGCCGTTCGCCCGCGACCGGGGCGGTCATGCCGACGCCGTCACGCAGTCTGCGCAGCTCGGCGCCGAAGCGCCGTTGGCGAATGGTGGGGGTCTGTCGGGGTGCCATGGATCAACTCCTCGCTCGCGCGCACAGTTTGCCGACCTGCGAGCCGGGCGTCCACCTCGTTCGAGGATAGTACTCGTTTTAGTGAATTAGGTAGCACGCGTTTTAGTTCCACTAGTAGCTTGTGTTGCAAGCCACTCATCGACTTCCCGCGAGGTGAACGATGGACCTCCCTCCCTTCAACACCACCCCCACCCGCGTCGGTTGGGACACCTCCGCCCTCGACCCCCTCCGCCCCGTCGCCGAAGCCCGGCACCGTACCCGCGTCTGGCTTCAAGACCACTGGAAACTGGGCGAGTTGGCCGACTCCGTCGAGCTCGCCGTGGGGGAGCTGTGCACGAATGCCGTACGGCACGGCGGTGGGCTGGCGGGGCTGGAACTGACGCTCGGGGCCGGGCGGGAGTTCGCTCCGCCGTTCCTGCGGGTGATGGTGACCGACCACGCCCCCGGGCGAGTACCCGAACTGCCCGCGTGCGCCGACCTGTTGGACGAGGGCGGGCGGGGGCTGCGGCTCGTGGAGGCGTTGGCGCGGCGGTGGGGGTGGCACCGCACGGGGTTCGACGAGAAGCAGGTCTGGTGCACGTTCGCCGTGTGAGTCCGTGAGCCCGTGAGCTGTGACCGGTGCTTACGGCCGGCCGCCCCGTCCCCGCCCCGCCTCCGTCAGCGCGTCCGTCCAGCCCGCCGCGTACGCCCGCGACTCGCGCGTGAGCAACTCCTCGTACAGCCGGTCGAGCAGGGCCTCGCGGTTCGGCGCGGGGGAGCGCAGGAGGTGGGCGAGGTGGGCGTAGGTGTCGATCGGCTGGTGCGGGGAGTGACTCGTGCCAGTCGCCATGTCGTCGTCCTGCTTTCCTGTCTGTCCGCTCGGCTGGTGGTACAGGTGGCGCTCCTGGTGCGCTCGAAGCGTCGGTTCGAACTAGTGTACGAGTAATCCTGTGGTGGTGTTTCGTGTTTGCCGAAGACAGTTGCCCGCAGTGCGGTCCGGACCTGCGGTGATGTGGGGTGCGGTGGCGGTTGTGCCAGCTTGGTGAAGTACGGTCCGGCCGTTCTCCCGTCGGTGAACGAAAGGTGAATGACCAGGCCCGGTGCGGCATTTGGGGGCCTGTGTACGACGGTGGGCGGCGACAGGGCGGCCGTCCTCGCGCTGGGGGGCGCGGTGGGGCAGGGACGAGAGCAAGGCCTACGGGGTGGATGGGAACGCGAGCGACGCGCGGCAGACGCAGGTGATCGACTGGCTCGAACAGGCCCCCGATCTCCCTCACCTCATCGCCCGACTGTCCGAACTCGCCCTACGGCTCGGCCACGCTCCCGACGACCTCGTCATCCTTCCCCGCGCCGAACTCGACCGGCGTGCACTGGCCGCCTACAGCGCGGGTTGGGCCGACGTCGTCGACGAGCAACTCCCTGCCGTCCGGCGGGCGTACGAGCAACGCATCACCGCCGCCTACCTCCAGGGCCAGGAGGAGGCCCGCACCGGACGCCGACCGCGCCGGGAGCGCGAGTTCGGGGGTGGCGGCGGTGAGGTCATCCAGTTGCCTGACGTCCAACTGCTCCGCCCTCCTTCCGAGTTGACGCGGGTAGAGGAGCGCGGGGAGCGGGCGGTGGCGGACGGCCCTCGGAACCAGGACCAGGACCAGGTGGAACCCGATCCTGACCCCGACACCCTTGTCACCGCCCGCGATCTGCGGGAGAAGCGCACCGCGCCCGCCGAACGGCGTCCGGTCGTACGGCGCAACGGGCGGCCCGGCGTGCCCCCGCTCACCACCGGCGTCGGACGCGAGAAGGGACGTAGAGCGACGGAGTCGTCCGAAGGGTCACCGTTCCCCTCCTCCGACGGCGGCCGGGGTGAGAGGCGTTCCCGGCTCTCCGCCAAGGCCCGTGCCCTCGCTGACGAGTTGGAGGGGCGAGCTCCCGGGCGGCGGCGGGACGAGGAGCCGGGGCCCGTGGAGGACCCGGTCGGCCGACGGGAGTCGGCGGGCACCCTCGACGAGGGCACCGCCGCTCCGATCAGCCGAAGAAACGGGCCAGTTGGACCGTCGACGGCGTTGCGTCCGCCGCCGCTGCCGTCTTCTCCGGCTCGCTTCCGCCCGGCGTCTCCCCGCCCCCGGTGTCCGTGTCGTCGTCGTACGACGGGCGCGGTACCGGTGCCGGGGGGTCCGGCTGGTCGCCCTCCTCCGAGTTGGCGGAGGCGAACATCCAGTTGGCGGCGGCGAGATGGTCCACGGCGGCGGCCAGCAGATGGTCGGTCACCGACCAGTCGGCGACCTCGCCGTGCAGCTCCCGGTTGAGGGCGCTGTCGTGCGGCAACTGCCGTATGAGCACGGTGAGTCGGCGCGCGGAGAGCCGGTCACGGTGCCAGTCGAGCAGATCGATGCCGTAGTAGCGGAGCAGGTCCGCTTCGAGGGCCTCGGCGTGTTCGTCGACGAACCCGACGAGGCTCAGCCTTCCCCCAGGCCGAGCCCGGTCTCCTTGCCGTATGCCTCCAGGATGGCGGCGATGTCCTGCATCGTGACCTCGTGCTGCTCGAAGCGGGTGAACTGCTTCTCGCCCAGCAGGAGTTGGAGCAGCCCGTCCACGTCGTTGTCGTCGAGCTTGCGCAGCGCCTTGGCGGTGGCGCGGGTCAGCTCGGTGGGGAGGGTGTAGCTCTCGGTGTCGAGTTCGAACGACCAGGTACGGCCGAGGGCTTCGAGCCGCTGGGCGCGGGCCGCGTTGACGTCGAAACGGGTCATGGTGATGAGCGCTCCTTGACTGACGAACAGGTGCTTGGGAAAAGGGGAGTTGGGGACCGGGGTGGAACGGGCGCGCTTGCCCGTCCCACCCCGGTGGGTCAGGACGCGGCGTACGCGGCGTCCTTCATCAGGAAGCTGGCCAGCGGCGAACCGTCGGCCGCGGACATCGCGCTGAACGTGATGCCGAGCTGCGCCGCCGACTTGCGGGCCAGCTTGATGTCGTCCGACGCGGTGACCTGGCCGCGCGGGATGCCGAAGCGGTACGTCACGGTCGAGCCGTCGCTCGCCCGCACATCCGTGAACTCCAGCCCGAGGGCGCGGACATCGGCGAACGGGCGGTCGGCGATGTCGTACTGGTAGACGCCCGTCGAACCGGTCACCGCGTCGACCCCGCCGCCGCCCATGAAGAACGGCAGCGTGTCCTCGTTGAACTGCATCAGCGAGAACTTCAGGGTCAGGTCGCGGTCCGAGTACACGAAGTGCACCGGGCTGACGGCCTGCCACACGTCGACCGGCTCCAGCTTGTCCTTCTTGCTGAAGGTGACGCCGTCACCGGAGGTGAACCCGAGGTTCTTCCAGGTCGACCAGTCGGTCGCCCCGTCGGCGGAGAACGTCGACGGTACGGCCGTGTCGGCCGGGGCGACGTAGAGGCGGCCGACACCGGCGATGCGGATCTCGGAGGAGTTGGTTCCTGCCATGGTGAATCTCCTTGATTTCCAGGTGAGTTGGGGCTGTGGTGCTGCCGTACTCGGGAGGTCCGGGTACGAAGAAGGCCCCGCCGGGGGGTGGCGGGGCCTTCGGTCCGTGGGGCGTGGAGCGTCCGAGCGGATCGGGGGAGGGGATCAGTAGACGTCCACGTAAACCTTCATCACCGTGACGTAGCGGTTGGCCGCGGAGTAGAGGTAGTCGGGCAGCCAGCGCGGGCCGTCCTGCTCCTCGACTTCGGTGACGAGGTTCGTGCCGTACTTGTTGTTCGCCATCGCCAGTACGGCCTGCCGGGCGTCGTTGGCCAGGACGTGCGCGGCCTGCTTGGTCGGGCCGTACACCTCCAGCTCGATCAGCGGCTGGTCGACGTGGCGCTCGCCGACCCAGGCGCCGCCGCGCCGGTTGACGAACACGGCCGCGGCCGTGCCGTCGAAGCCGGTCGGCGCCTGTACGGCGACGATCGCGCCGGAGAGCCGGGGGTCGTCCTCCAGGATGTCGACGATCATCGCCTCGACGTCCGGGAAGGCGCTCGGTGGAGTGGGTGTGGTCATGCCGGGTCACCTCGGGGCAGCTTCGGGAGAGCGTGCGGGACGCGGCGGTACACCTGCACACCGCGACGAGGCACTGAGCGGCCGGCCTGCGGGCGCAGCTCCGCCGCTGCGCCAACTGTGACAGACGAGCGTGCGCGCACGCAACTAAAAGCCGAGAGTCGGGTGAGTGGGGGAGGTTGAGGGGGTGGGGGGAGAAGTCTGGGGGCGGCGAGGGAGGGACCAGTTCCCTCGTACCGCGAACCGGCGAACCGGTGACCGGAGGGGGCCGGTCAGTCGGTCATCAGCAGTCGTGCGTTCTCGTGTTCCACGTGTTCCGCGTGCTCTGCGGCGGGCACGTCGTTCGGCAGGAACTGTTCGGCCACGCGCACGAACATCTCCCTCCGGTCGGCCGGCACCCCCAGCAGGTCGGCGACCTCCTCCAGCGTGGGTCGGCGGCCGAACTCGGCGCTGGGCGCGGGGGAGGCCAAGTAGTCGTGCGGGTCGGCGAGTTCCTCCGCGGTGAGCCGGCCGGAGCGGATGAGCATGTCGCGGACCGGCACGCCCAGCACGCGGGCGAGCCTGCGGGTGGTTTCGAGGTCCGGCATGCTCTGGCGCTGCAGCAGGCGGGTGACGGCGGCCCGGTGGACTCCCGCCTCGTCCGCTATCCGGGACTTGCCGCCGCCGCGCGGGCTGTCGATGTCGTAGCCGCGGTCGCGCATCAGGTCCTCGACCCACGCGGCGAACGCGTCCAGATCCTGGCTGGTCATCTGTGTGCTCGCTTCCTTTGGATGGCAGCGAGTTTAGCTTGCTTGCGCGCACGGAATTACGTGCTCGCGTGCAAGCACCGAGGAAAATCCGTCCAATTAGGCGGAGGTTCGGTGGAGATGGGGGCGCAGGGGCCGGTTTCGTGACGGGTTGTCGTCACGGCTGTGAGGTGAGTGACCAGAGTTTAAGTTGCGGGCGCGCGCGCAATCTGTAAACCTGGACGGCCGGATGGCACGTGCCAAAAGCCTGTGCCACACCCGTCCGACAGGGAGGCCCCATGTCCACCGACTCCTGCCCGCCACCGCGCCCCTACGACGAACCTGCGGGCTGGCAGAACGCCGCCGCCTGCGCCGGACTCCCGCCCAAGGCGGTCTTCTCGAAGAAGGTCAAGGAGGCCGCCCCCGTCCTGCGGGCCTGCGCCCGCTGCCCGGTACGGCGGAACTGCGAGCGGATCGTCGCCCCGGCCGACAACTGGTTCGACGGCGTCTGCGGCGGCCGGCTCTACCGCTCCGGCCGCGCGGTCGAGATCCCCGCGCACCTGATGCCGGCTGCACCGGTCGGCTCGGTTGCGCTTGCTGCTTCGGCTGCATCGGTCGCGCCTGCTGCACCTGCTGCTTCGGCTGTACCGGTCGCACCCGCTGCACCCGCTGCGCCGATCGCGCCGGCTGCACCCGCTGCACCGGTCGCTCCGGCTGCACCCATTGCTTGGGCTGCACCGGCCGCTCCGGTTGCACCCATTGCTTCGGCTGCACCGATCGCCTCGGCTGCCCAGACCGCCCAGACCGCCCAGACCGCCACGATCGCGTCGATCGCGCCGATCGCCACGATCGCGCCGATCCCCCCGACCACGCCGATTGTCTCGGCTGCACCGGCCGCCTCGGCCGCCTCGGCCGCACCGGCCGCACGGACCGGCCTGACCGCTCAGGCGGTCCCAACCGCACGGTCGGCCAGGCGGGCCAGGCCGGTGCTGCCGGCTATGCGCGCTCCGCGGGGAGGCTCCCTTGCCTGACCCGAGTCAGGCGTCCGCCGCGACGGGCCCGACCGCGCACGCCGCTCTCTGGATCGGCACGCTGCTCCAGCAGTTCCCCGAACTCGCCGTCGAACTCGCCCCCGGCCGCACCTCCCCGGCCCACCGCGCGCCCGCCCCGGCGCCCCCGCCCGACCTCGCCGACCGGCTCCGCGAGGAACGTGCCGAGGCCCTCCTCCTGGAGCAGCGGCACGGACTCGTCGCCCCCGGCCACAGCGCGGCCCCGCTGCGCCTGCACATCTCCGACACGATCCGGGACATCACGGACGGCGTCGTAGAACTGGAAGAGGCCGTGCGGGAGCGGCTCGGGCTGCCGCGGGCGCGGCGGGCGGCCGTGCCCGAGCGGTTGCGGCGGATCGCCGGGCTGCTCGACGAGGTGGCCGCCGACGCCGTACTCGCGGCGCACGTGCGGGACGAGACCCGGCGGATGGCGCGGCGCTGTGCCCGCGCGCTGGGGGACAGCGAGACCGTCGTACGGGTGTCGGGGCGCTGTCCGTGGTGTGACTCGGTGTCGTTGCGGGCCTTCCCGGACCGGGGCGCGGTGCTCTGTGTGAATCCGGCCTGCCGTTGCTCGGTGCCGGACTGCGGCTGCCAGGACGACCCGGCCTACCGGCACACCTGGAACGAGGGGGAGTGGGACCGATGACGACGTTCACCAGGGGTGGGCTGCCGACGCTGATTCCGGGGCCGCTCGCCGCGCGGGAGGCCGGGGTCGCGCCCGCCACCATCCGCAAGTGGGTCCAGCTCGGGCGTCTGACACCGGTCGGCAGGGCGGGGCGTGCGCAACTGTTCCGGCTGGAGGACGTGTTCGCCGCGGAACGCACCGTCCGCCGCTCTCGCTGACACCGGCCACTCCGCTCCCCTCTATACGAGGGCGGGGTGGCCGACCTCTTTCGGTCCCTGTGGGGAACCGGTGCCGTTTTCGGTGCGTTGGAGCATCATGGAGGCATTCGGTCTCCGGCGCCGGGGGAGGTGTTCCGTGTCGTACCCGACACCGTGGCAGGGGCAGTGGCCAGGACCGCACCAGCCGTCGCCGGCGCAGGCCGGGGCGTCGATGCTGGCGGCGACCGCGGACCGGGAGCGGGCGGTGGACGTGCTCCGGGCCGGTTTCGCCGAGGGGCGGCTGCGCGAGGACGAGCTGGAGAAGCGGGTCGCGCGGGCCTACGACTCCCGGACCGTGGGCGAGTTGATGCTGCTGGTCGCCGATCTGCCCCAGGGTCCGCAGGTGGCGCCCGTCCTCCAGGGGCCGCCGCCGGGATTCCGGCCGGTGCCGCCGCCCTTCCTGCCGCCCCCGGTGCCGCCGACCAACGGCAAGGCGGTCGGCTCGCTGGTCTGTGGCCTGCTCATCGTGCCGACGCTGGGCCTCACCGGCATCCCCGCGGTGATCCTCGGCCACACCGCCCGCGCGGAGATACAGCGGACCGACCAGGGCGGCGACGGCCTCGCGCTCACCGGCCTGATCTTCGGCTGGCTCGCCGTCACGGGCTGGGCGCTGATGCTGCTGCTGATGATCGCGGCGACGGCGAGCTCGACGTGACGCCTCCCGCTGAGGGTGACCGGGAGGGGTGCTCCGGCTGAGGGTGACCTGGGGGCTCCGGCCGAGGTTCCGTCAGGGGACTCCGGTTGGGGTCTCCAGCTGAGGGCACTGTCCGAGGGGTCGGTCTGCGGGTTCGGTCTGATGACCCCACGCCGCAGATCCGAAGTGCCTCGCGCTGTAGGCCCGAGGACCCCGCGTCGAAGTTCCGAGCCCGCTACTCCGTGGGCCCGAGTCCTCGTGCTGCTGATGTGAGGACCTCGCCCGCCGTGGGCCCGAGTCCTCGTGCTGCTGATGTGAGGATCTCGCCCGCCGTGGGCCCGAGTCCTCGTGCTGCTGATCCGAGGACCTCGCCCGCCGTGGGCCCGAGTCCTTGTGCTGCTGATCCGAGGCCCCCGCCCGCCGTGGGCCCGAGTTCCCGTGCCGCAGATCCGAGGACCCCGCCCGCCGTAGGCCCGAGCGGCCCGTGCTGCAGATCCGAGGCCCCCGCCGTAGACCCGAGCGGCCCGTGCCGTGGATCCGAGGCCTTTGCGCCGCAGCTCCGCGGGCCTCGCCCCTCCCCGCCCTCCGCCCCGCAGCTTCGAGAGCCCCGCCCCGCAGGAATCCCCCACCCCCGTCTCCGGACCACCCCCTATCCGCCGTAGATTCGAAGATCGCGGACGGCGCCCGGCTTCGGCGTCGCCCGTGCTGAGCCGTGGGTGGGACCCATTTGTTTTGACCGCAGCGAATGAGGTAGGTACGCTCCTACCTTGTGCCTGGGGTGTGCCCTGGCTCCCGTGCGTGCCTTGAACCGCACTAAGGGAGCCGACACTGGCCACCGCAATCTGCGCCCCTTTTGCTCACCGGCGAAAGTCTGCGGGATTCGACACACCCGACCGCGTGGGTCGGCGACGTTCCAGGTTAGCTTCACCATCGGCACACAGAAACCGGAGAAGTAGTGCCTACGATCCAGCAGCTGGTCCGGAAGGGCCGGCAGGACAAGGTCGAGAAGAACAAGACGCCCGCGCTTGAGGGTTCGCCCCAGCGTCGTGGCGTCTGCACGCGTGTGTTCACGACCACCCCGAAGAAGCCGAACTCGGCCCTGCGTAAGGTCGCGCGTGTGCGTCTGACCAGCGGGATCGAAGTCACCGCTTACATTCCGGGTGAGGGACACAACCTGCAGGAGCACTCCATCGTGCTCGTGCGTGGCGGTCGTGTGAAGGACCTGCCCGGTGTTCGCTACAAGATCATCCGCGGTTCGCTTGACACCCAGGGTGTCAAGAACCGCAAGCAGGCCCGCAGCCGCTACGGCGCCAAGAAGGAGAAGTAGAAAATGCCTCGTAAGGGCCCCGCCCCGAAGCGCCCGGTCATCATCGACCCGGTCTACGGTTCTCCTCTTGTCACCTCCCTGATCAACAAGGTGCTGCTGAACGGCAAGCGCTCCACCGCCGAGCGCATCGTGTACGGCGCCATGGAGGGCCTGCGCGAGAAGACCAGCAACGACCCGGTCATCACGCTGAAGCGCGCGCTGGAGAACATCAAGCCCACGCTTGAGGTCAAGTCCCGCCGCGTCGGCGGTGCGACGTACCAGGTTCCGATCGAGGTCAAGCCCGGTCGCGCCAACACGCTCGCGCTGCGCTGGCTGGTCGGTTACTCCCGCGCCCGTCGCGAGAAGACCATGACCGAGCGTCTGCTCAACGAGCTTCTGGACGCTTCGAACGGCCTCGGTGCGGCCGTCAAGAAGCGCGAGGACACCCACAAGATGGCCGAGTCCAACAAGGCCTTCGCGCACTACCGCTGGTAGTCGCTACCCACGACGAGACCGAGAGAAGACCGAAGCCTTATGGCTACCACTTCACTTGACCTGGCCAGGGTCCGCAACATCGGGATCATGGCTCACATCGACGCGGGCAAGACGACCACCACTGAGCGGATCCTCTTCTACACCGGCGTCAGCTACAAGATCGGTGAAGTCCACGACGGCGCCGCCACCATGGACTGGATGGAGCAGGAGCAGGAGCGTGGCATCACGATCACCTCTGCTGCCACCACCTGTCACTGGCCGCTTGAGGACGACGACTACACCATCAACATCATCGACACCCCGGGGCACGTCGACTTCACCGTCGAGGTGGAGCGTTCGCTGCGCGTCCTCGACGGTGCCGTCACGGTGTTCGACGGTGTCGCCGGTGTCGAGCCGCAGTCCGAGACGGTGTGGCGTCAGGCCGACCGTTACGGCGTGCCCCGCATCTGCTTCGTCAACAAGCTCGACCGGACCGGCGCGGAGTTCCACCGCTGCGTCGACATGATCAAGGACCGCCTCGGTGCGGTACCGCTGATCATGCAGCTTCCGATCGGTGCCGAGATGGACTTCAAGGGCGTTGTGGACCTGGTCCGCATGAAGGCGCTCGTGTGGTCCGCCGAGGCCGCCAAGGGCGAGATGTACGACGTCGTCGACATCCCGGCCACGCACGCCGAGGCCGCCGAGGAGTACCGCGGCAAGCTGGTCGAGGCCGTCGCGGAGAACGACGACGACATCATGGAGCTGTTCCTGGAGGGCATCGAGCCCACCGAGGAGCAGCTGTACGCCGCGATCCGTCGCGTCACCATCGCGTCCGGCAAGTCCAACGGCATCACGGTCACCCCGGTGTTCTGTGGCACCGCGTTCAAGAACAAGGGCGTCCAGCCCCTGCTCGACGCGGTCGTGCGCTACCTGCCGACTCCCCTGGACGTCGAGGCCATCGAAGGCCACGACGTCAAGGACCCCGAGGTCGTCGTCAAGCGCAAGCCGTCCGTGGACGAGCCGCTGTCCGCGCTCGCGTTCAAGATCATGAGCGACCCGCACCTGGGCAAGCTCACCTTCGTCCGGGTCTACTCGGGCCGCCTGGAGACTGGCACCGCGGTGCTGAACTCCGTCAAGGGCAAGAAGGAGCGCATCGGCAAGATCTACCGCATGCACGCGAACAAGCGTGAGGAGATCGAGGCGGTGGGCGCCGGCGACATCGTCGCCGTCATGGGCCTGAAGCAGACCACCACCGGTGAGACGCTGTGCGACGACAAGAACCCGGTCATCCTGGAGTCCATGGACTTCCCGGCGCCGGTCATCCAGGTCGCCATCGAGCCCAAGTCCAAGGGTGACCAGGAGAAGCTGGGTATTGCCATCCAGCGTCTCGCGGAGGAGGACCCCTCCTTCCACGTTCACTCGGACGAGGAGACCGGCCAGACCATCCTCGGCGGTATGGGCGAGCTGCACCTTGAGGTGCTGGTCGACCGTATGAAGCGCGAGTTCAAGGTCGAGGCCAACGTCGGCAAGCCGCAGGTCGCGTACCGTGAGACGATCCGTAAGGCCGTCGAGCGCGTGGACTACACCCACAAGAAGCAGACCGGTGGTACCGGTCAGTTCGCCAAGGTGCAGATCGCGATCGAGCCGATCACCGAGTCGGACGGCCCGGCGTACGAGTTCGTGAACAAGGTCACCGGTGGCCGTATCCCGCGGGAGTACATCCCGTCGGTGGACGCCGGTGCGCAGGAGGCCATGCAGTTCGGCATCCTGGCCGGCTACGAGATGACGGGCGTCCGCGTCACGCTTCTCGACGGTGCCTACCACGAGGTCGACTCCTCCGAGCTCGCCTTCAAGATCGCCGGATCGCAGGCCTTCAAGGAGGCCGCGCGCAAGGCGTCCCCCGTGCTCCTTGAGCCGATGATGGCCGTCGAGGTCACCACGCCCGAGGACTACATGGGCGAGGTCATCGGCGACATCAACTCCCGCCGTGGCCAGATCCAGGCCATGGAGGAGCGTGCCGGTGCACGTGTCGTGAAGGGCCTCGTGCCCCTCTCGGAGATGTTCGGCTACGTCGGCGACCTCCGCAGCAAGACCTCGGGTCGCGCAAGCTACTCGATGCAGTTCGACTCCTACGCCGAGGTTCCCCGGAACGTCGCCGAGGAGATCATCGCGAAGGCCAAGGGCGAGTAACACACACCGTTTGCACGCTTTAGGCTTGACACCGACCGCCGGGGCTCACCCGGGAGGGCAGACCCCGGCGGGCGGCATCCCAGCAAAGATCACCTGGCGCCGATGAGTAAGGCGTACCAGAACCACTCCGCAGGAGGACCCCAGTGGCGAAGGCAAAGTTCGAGCGGACTAAGCCGCACGTCAACATCGGCACCATCGGTCACATCGACCACGGTAAGACGACCCTCACGGCCGCCATTACCAAGGTGCTGCACGACGCGTACCCGGACCTGAACGAGGCCTCGGCCTTCGACCAGATCGACAAGGCTCCTGAGGAGCGCCAGCGCGGTATCACGATCTCGATCGCGCACGTCGAGTACCAGACCGAGACGCGTCACTACGCCCACGTCGACTGCCCCGGTCACGCGGACTACATCAAGAACATGATCACGGGTGCCGCGCAGATGGACGGCGCGATCCTCGTGGTCGCGGCCACCGACGGCCCGATGCCGCAGACCAAGGAGCACGTGCTCCTGGCCCGCCAGGTCGGCGTTCCGTACATCGTCGTCGCCCTGAACAAGGCCGACATGGTGGACGACGAGGAGATCCTGGAGCTCGTCGAGCTTGAGGTCCGTGAGCTCCTCTCCGAGTACGAGTTCCCGGGCGACGACCTGCCGGTCGTCAAGGTCTCGGCGCTCAAGGCCCTTGAGGGCGACAAGGAGTGGGGTCAGACGGTCCTCGACCTGATGGCCGCCGTCGACGAGGCGATCCCGACCCCGCCGCGTGACACCGAGAAGCCGTTCCTCATGCCCGTCGAGGACGTCTTCACGATCACCGGTCGCGGTACGGTCGTCACCGGCCGTATCGAGCGTGGTGTCCTGAAGGTCAACGAGACCGTTGACATCATCGGCATCAAGCAGGAGAAGACCACCACCACGGTCACCGGCATCGAGATGTTCCGCAAGCTGCTCGACGAGGGCCAGGCGGGCGAGAACGTCGGCCTGCTCCTCCGTGGCATCAAGCGCGAGGACGTCGAGCGCGGCCAGGTCATCATCAAGCCCGGCTCGGTCACCCCGCACACGGAGTTCGAGGCCCAGGCGTACATCCTGTCCAAGGACGAGGGTGGCCGTCACACGCCGTTCTTCAACAACTACCGTCCCCAGTTCTACTTCCGCACCACGGACGTGACCGGCGTCGTGACCCTCCCCGAGGGCACCGAGATGGTCATGCCGGGCGACAACACTGAGATGACGGTTTCGCTCATCCAGCCCGTCGCCATGGAAGAGGGCCTGAAGTTCGCCATCCGCGAGGGTGGTCGCACGGTGGGCGCCGGCCAGGTCACCAAGATCAACAAGTAGTCTTGGCTGATCCGACCGGTCTCTGACCGGTAGGTCTCGAAGGGGCCCGTACGACTTCGGTCGTACGGGCCCCTTTGCTGTTCCCCGGCTGCTGTTACGAAACTATTCGGCGCGTACGACCCGTTGTTCCCTCCCTCCACTCGCCCCACCATTTGTCATGCCGCTGACCAAATTAGGTGTGGAGGGGTGTGCCATGTCTGCGTCCGTCAGGCGAAGGGCCGTTCTGGGTGCGGGAGTTGCCGCGGTGCCGGTGCTGTCGGGGGTGGGGTCGTCGAAGGCATCGGGGCCCGCGGACGCGGGTGCGTACATCTCCTTCTCGCGTACGACGGGTGCCTTCCCCCTCGTCGGCGCCCCGGTCGTGGTGGACCCTGACGATCACCCCGGAGTCGCACGGGTGGCAGGGGACCTGAGGGACGACATCGAACGCGTCACCGGCGTCCGCCCCGGCAGCACGCTCGCGCGGGCGCGTGAGGTGGTGCTGGTCGGCACGATCGGGCGCAGCGCGCTGATCGACGGCCTGGTGGCAGCCGGGAAGCTGGACGTGTCCGGGGTGCGGGGCCGGTGGGAGACCTCGCTGCAGACGGTGGTCGAGCGGCCGATGCCGGGTGTGGAGCGGGCGTTCGTCGTCGCGGGGAGCGACCCGCGCGGCACGATCTTCGGCGCGTACGACGTGTCGTACGGCATCGGGGTCTCGCCCTGGCACTGGTGGGACGACGTGCCGCCGACGCATCGCGACGAGGTGTGGGTGCGGCCCGGGCGGTACTCGCAGGGGACGCCGGTGGTGAAGTACCGGGGCTTCTTCATCAACGACGAGAACCCGGCGCTGGGGACGTGGGCGCCGGCCTACTTCGGGCCGGGCAAGGCGGCGGGGTATCCGGGCGGCTTCACCGCGGACTTCTACGGCCGGGTCTTCGAGGTGCTGCTGCGGCTGAAGGGGAACTACCTCTGGCCGGCGGTGTGGGGGCGGGCCTTCGCGGAGGACGACCCGGAGAACCACCGGCGGGCCGCGGAGTACGGGATTGTCATGGGCACGTCGCACGAGGCGCCGATGATGCGGGGGATCGAGGAGTGGAACCGGCATGCGGTCGCCGCCGTCCGGGACTCCTCCGGCGCGATCGTAACGCCGGGGCACGATCCGTACGGCGGCACGGGGGAGTGGTCGTACCGGCTCAACTCCCCGGCGATACGGGCCTATTGGCGGGCCGGGGTGCAGCGGATGGTCGACCAGGGCTTCGAGGGCGTCGTCACGCTCGGCATGCGCGGGAACGGCGACACGAGCCTGCCGGACGGTGACGGCATCGAGCTGATGCAGGAGATCATCGCGGCGCAGCGGCAGATCATCGAGGAGGTGACGGGTCGGCCGGCGGCGGAGACCCCGCAGGTGTGGACGTTGTACAAGGAGGTCCAGCGGTACTGGGACCGGGGGTTGCGGGCGCCGGACGACGTGACAGTGGTCCTCACGGACGACAACTGGGGCAACGTCCGCAAGCATCCGGATGCGGCGGAGCCTGGGCGCGTCGGAGGCTACGGCCTCTACTACCACTTCGACTACGTGGGCGCCGGACGGAACTACAAGTGGGTGGACACGGCGAACCTGCGGAACGTGTGGGAGCAGCTGCACGCGGCGTACGCGTACGGCAATCGCGGGTTGTGGGTCGCGAACGTGGGCGACCTGAAGGGGAACGAGCTGCCGACCGAGTTCTTCCTCAACTACGCCTGGAACCCTGAGGGTTGGGATGCCGACGCGCTTCCGGGCTGGGAACTCCGTTACGCGCGGCAGAACTTCGGGGCGGGTCAGTCGCAGGAGATCGCCTCGGTGCTGGCGGCGTACGGGCAGTTGCAGGCCCGCCGCAAGCCGGAGTTGCTGAACCGGCGGATCACTCTCGTCGACGGCCAGGTGCTCTACGACGATCAGCAGACCCCATTCGCCTTCGGGCACCGGGAGTTGGAGCGGGTCACGGAGGAGTGGCGGGAGTTGGCGCGCCGGGCCGAGCGGATCGGGCGGCGGCTGCCGGCCGGGGTGCGGGACGCGTGGTTCGAACTCGTCGGGTACGAGGTGCAGGCCACCGCCAACCTGTACGGGCTGCGGTCGGCCGAGTTCACGAACCTGCTCTACGCGGCGCAGGGCCGGGCCGCGACGAACGACCTCGCGGATGCGGCGGAGGCGGGGCTGGAGCGGGACCTCGCACTGGCCGAACGTTTCAACTCGGCGGTGGCGGGCGGGAAATGGGCCGGTTTCCAGACGCAGCCGCACATCGACTACGGGGATGTGGAGCGGTACGGGCCCAACGCCGGGTGGCAGCAGCCGGAGAAGGACAACGTGGCGTTGCCGGACGTGTTGTTCCCGGCGGTGCGGCGGATCGGGGTACCGGGGGCCGCGGACCTCGGGGTGGCGGTGGACGGTGCAGCGGGGTCGGAGTCGGGGGCGTGGTGGCCGGGGGGTGCGGCGGGGGTGGCGGCCGTACTCCCCGCGTTCAGTCCGTATCAGACACGGCCGCAGCAGTTCGTCGAGGTGTTCAACCGGGGGCGCACGGCCTTCGATTACCGGATCGAGGTGTCGGTGCCGTGGCTGGTGCTGGATCGGCCGCGGGGGCGGGTCGAGCGGCAGGTGCGGGTGGAGGTCGGGGTGGACTGGGCGCGGGTGCCGGTCGGGCGCGCCGAGGGGGAGCTGACGGTGACCGGTGCCGGGGGATCGGTCACCGTCGGCTGTGTCGCCGAGCGGCCGTCGGGGCGGGGACTGCGGGGCTTCGTGGAGGCGGGCGGTTACGTGGCGATCGACGGGGAGCACTACGACCGGGCGGTCGGCGGGTGGCGTCGTATCGACGGCATTGGTCGTACGGGTCGTACGGGTCGTACGGGGTGGACCGGGGCGGGGATGACGCCGTGGCCGGTGACGCTGCCCAGGCAGACGCCGGGTGGGGTGCATTCGCCGCGACTGGAGTACGAGGTGAGTCTTCTGGCGGCTGGGGAGGTGACGGTGTGGGCGTACCTGTCCCCTCGTAACCCTGCGTTGCCGACCGGCGGTCTGCGCTACGGCGTCTCCGTCGACGGCGGGCCGATCGAGACCGTCGACATCAACGTCGGCGCAGATGACGGGTTGTTGAACGCGGTGTGGGCCCGCCACACCTCCGACAACGTCAACGCGACGGCGACGAAACACTCCGTGACGAAGGCCGGGGTCCACCGGTTGAAGTTCTGGATGGTGGACCCGACGGTGGTGCTGCAGCGGCTCGTGATCGACACGGGGGGTCTGCCGGCGCTGTACCTGGGGCCGTTGGAGAGCCGGCGGGTGTAACGCGCGGCGGAGGGCGGAGGGTTACGGGTGGGCGTGACGGGCGTTTCGGGTGGGCTGGGTGGCGTGCCGGATGTGCTGGACGTTTCGGGGGTGCCGAGTACGCCAGGGGTCTCGGCGCGGCGGGACCTGGCTTCCTCCCCGGGTGAGAAACGGGCGGCGGCGCGGGCGATCGAGGATCACATCGAACCCGGCACGCGCGCGGCGGGGCGGTGGGCGGACGACGAGAACGGTGCTGCCGTACGGGAGTTCGCCGCGAGGGACGGGGACGGGTGGGTGACGTCGGCGGCCCTGAAGAAGGCACACGGGGCGTGGGCGGACCAGGTGAAGAACCTGATGGACCGGCTGGGCGCGGAGCGGGACGCGTTGCGGAGCGGGAACGCGGTGCTGACGAGCACGGATCTGGCGGTGGGGTCGACGTTGCGGGAGCGGTCCGCGCTGGACACGTTCTGAGGCGAGCGGGCGAGCGGGCCGACTGGCCAACGGGCCAACGGGCCTTCGGGTCAGCGGGCCAACGGGCGTTGGGGTCAGCGAAGTTATTGGGTCAGCGGAGCTATTGGGGCAACTGGGCATATGCCGACGTATCACGAGATCATGACCACCGACCTCGCCGCGCTGACCACCGCGGCCGAGCGCTGGGAGGGCATGGCGGGTGAGTTCGAGAAGCAGGAGACGGCGTACCGGCGGGATGTGCACGGCATTTCCATGGGCACGTCGTGGACCGGGCTCAGCGCCGACGCGGCGAACGCCCGCTTCGACGTCACGCTCAAGGAGTTCCAGTACGCGCAGACCGAGGCCAAGGGGATCGCGGCGCTGCTGCGGGACGCGCACGACCGGTTCGTGGAGTTACGGGGCCGGGTGGTGGCGGCACGGTGGGACGCGGTCCGGGCGGGCATGCGGGTCTCGGAGTCCGGCGTGGTGAGCCCGAGTTCGGACCAGCCGGACACCCCCGCCGCTCCCCATGCCGCACAGCCGTGGCAGGACGGGATCAACAAGGCGGTACGCGATGTCACGGACGCGGACACGGGCGTCCGGGTCGCGCTGGCGGCGGTGGTGATCGACTCCGAACTGCTGGCCGGCGGACGGGGGTTCAACGGCAGGGCGCTGGGCGACATCGAGGCGTACGAGGCCGAGGAGACGGAGCGGTACCTCCAAAAACTGAACCGGGGTGCGGAGTTGACGACAACTCAACTCACCGAACTGCAACGCTCATTCCGCGACAACAGTGAGGACGAGGGTTTCTCGCGGATGGTCCTGGACGACCTCGGCCCCACCGGCACGCTCAAGCTCACGAACGAACTGAACGACCGCATCCACGTACAGGGCGGCGCGGGCGCGGGCACGTACTCGTCGATCGAGACGGGCCTGGCGAACACCCTCGCCACGGCCACGAAGCACACGAAGTCGGACTGGTACCGGAAGTGGCGCACGGCCATGCGGCACGCGGGCCTCGCGCACTACGCCACGGACGCCCAGGGCCTTCACCTGGACAAGGCCGTCGGCTACCAGTCCCTCGTCACGCTGATGCAGAAGGGCCACGGTTACGCCCCGGCGATGGTCGAGGACCTCACCGACGACATGATCGCCGCGGAGAAGAAACACCCCGGGATCTGGCAGGTGAAGGGCACGTATGCCGGGGCGCGTGGCGGTTGGTTCGCCAATGACCCCGTCGACGGCATGCTCGGCATCATGAGCCGTGATCCGGCGGGGGCGGCGCGGTATCTCCATTCCGACGCCCACATGAAGTACCTCATGAAGGACCGGGACTGGAATGTCACCCTGAACGACGAGGGGGTTTCCAAGGGCGGGCACTATGTGCCGCGATTGGACGGGGACGATCGGGCTGGATTCGGGGCGGCGTTGCAGGCGGGGGCGACGGGGATCGATCCGGCGGATCCGGGTGGGGTTCGGGTGGGGGATCGGGCGACGCACGATGCGGTGTTCAAGTCGGCGCTCACGTATTTGGCGGACAGTGGGGATGATTTTCCGCCGTCGTTGCGGAGGCCGATGGCCAACGTGCTTGTCAATCATGGGGATGCGGTGCATGCGGCTATGAGCGAGGTCGATGTCGCTAATTCCCCCTTGGATCAGCATCGGCTTTTCGAGGTTGCGAAGCAGGTGTCCAAGGATGAGGGTGCGTATGGGGTTTTGAACGGTGGGATGAACCAGGCGATGGTGTCAGCCATTCACAACGACCACTCGCACTCGGCCGATTCCCTGAGCGGGGCCGGCCGGACCGTGGGGTTCCTGGAGGAGGCGCGGGTGCAGGCTGCGGGGGATCCGAAGGTGGCCGAGTTCGAGACCAAGCCGTTCTTTGACAAGGCGATCAGTTACATCCCCGTGGTTAGCGGTGATGTGCAGACGGGGTTCGACTATGTGACGGACCAGTGGCTGGCTGATGAGCAGCGGCGTCTGGACAGCAAGCAGGCGGAGGACAACATCCAGGCGTACACCAGGCGGAACGGCCAGCTGATGGCCCTCGCGAACGAGTGGAAGAAGACTCATCAGTTGGACGGTAATCCGTACTACAACGCCAAAGAGGAGATCGGTAGGGCCGCCCGAGACGGGATGGCGCACGCCACTGGAATGTCCGGAGAGCAAGCCACATGAACGCTCGCCGGATCCTGGTCGTGTTGTTGCTGTCCATCCTTGTGATGTCCTGCGGTAGTTCCACATATCACGAGGTTCCGAAGGCGATTTGCGGGACTCCCATCGATCCCGCTCTCACTCGGCTGCTTGTGACGTCCACGAAGGAGTTCCACGAGTACAACCGAGTCGATCGCTCCGATGCAATCACCGCACCCTGCATCCTTTTGTCAGAGCACGACCCCGTCCTTGAGTTCCGTTTCTCGTGGGACGACACGGCAACGGACCTTATGTACTTGGCGACGGGTTCTGGGTCGATTTCCCGCGTCACGGAACCGCAGAGTATCAACCTCGGCTACAAGTCGATCGTCGGCACCGACGGGGCCATCTCGATCGACCGGTGCAAGACCAACGGTGGCAAATACTTCACCCTCACCCTCCAAGTCCCCCAAATCAAACTGATGGACCAGACCCACCGCAAGGACATCGAGAGGTTCATGCGGGCCTACTTCCCGGCGACGCTCAAGACCTTGGGGTGTAAGTGACGTTGTTCCAGACCTTCAGGCCCGGTGATCCCCCAGCACCCCAACCGCCCTCCGGAACCCAGAATCCCGCCCCGCCGCGAACTCCTCCTCCGTGAACACCGGCACCCGCACCCGCGGCGGAATCCCGGTGCCGTCGAACGTATGGCCCGAGTGGGTCAGGAACTCCTCGTTCGGGAGCCACGCCGCCATGCCGTTCGGGAGGCGGCGGGTCAGGGTGTCCGAGAAGACGCCCTGGGTGGGCTGGCCGATGCGGAGGGTTTCGCCGGGGCGGTTCATCAGGGCCTGGGTGAAGGTCTCGCCCGCGCTCACCGTCGAGCCGCCGGTCAGTACCGCGATCGGGCCGGTGTAGCGGGGGGCGTGGGCCGGGAGCACCGGGACCGGTTCGGGGCGGGTGTGGTGGGCCGGGTTCTTCGGGTCGTCGCGGGCGCGCTTGGCGTAGGCGATGTACGGGGTGTCCGTCAGGCGGGACGCGATGTGGAGGCCCATCGCGTCGGAGCCGCCGCCGTTGATCCGTACGTCGATGATCAGGCCGTGCAGCCGGCTCACCCGCTCCGACGTGAGGATCGTGTTCAACGCCCGGTCCAGCTCGGCCAGTTGGGACGCGTACGAGGCATGCTCCTGCGGCAGGTAGCCGCCGAAGCCGGAGATGCGGAGGTAGCCCAGGTGGCCGCCGTCGCCCCGCAGATCCGCGTACGTGATGCGGGCGTTGGCGAAGTCCCGGTGGTACGTGGCGCCCGCCAGGTCATGCCGCTCGATGAACTCCTTTGTCCTGGCGTCCAGTTCGGGACTCGGCGGCTCCGTGCCGGGGCGGCCGACTGCGAACACCTGGTCGCCGTCCTGGACCGCGACGTGCGCGTCGTGCAGCGGACGCACCATCCGGCTGAAGATGTCGAACAGTTCCGCCCTGGTCGTGTCCGCGTGCACCTGAGGGCGGTATTCGGCCCGCACCGCCCGCCAGTCGACGCCCTTGGCCGCGAAGAAGGGGTAGTTCTCCTCGAAGGACCGCCAGAAGACGTCGAAGGAGGTCAGGGGGTCTTTCGGCGGCTGCCTGGCGCAGCCCGCCGGGAGGGAACTGATCCGGTGGAGCTGCTTGTGGCCCGCCGAACTGGCCGTCGCGACCGACGCGCGGTTCCCGTCCCCGCCCAGCCGCACCGTCAGGACATCGCCGCCCACCGTGTACGTCCCCGGGCCCGTCCGCCGGGCGGTGTCGCCCTTCACACAGCTCACGGCGGTGGTCTGGTACTCCTGATAGGTCCCGTGGCCGACGGCGACGACCGTGCCGTAGCCGTCCATGCGCCAGAAGCCGTCGACGGAGGGCCGGCCAGGGCCGCGGGAGGCCGCGGCCGGTGCCGCGAGTCCCGCGGTGAGGAGCAGGGTCAGGGCGGCGGCGGTGGACGCGGTGGTGATACGCACGTTCTGTTCTCCCCGTGACGTGACAGCGCACATCTGTGTGCCTCATCACCCTGGCCGCCAGCCCGTCACCCCCGCCATCCGGCACACCCGCGCATCGGGGTGAGGGAAACCCCCGGTCGGCGGCCGTCGTGGGTGCGCGCCGGGAGCATGTGTTTGACCTACGTCACTCCAGGGGTAATCTCTACGCCCCGATTGGCCAGCCGCCTGCGCCATATGGCAGACTGTCGGAGTTGCTCGGTCGAGTGTTGATGCTGCGCGCCTCCCGTCGGGAGGACCGGAAGCGAGTCCCACGGTACTCGTCGTCCCAACTGCCTTACGGGCAGCGCTGGGGCGGACGTACGGGAATCTTTCGGGAAGTGTCAGTGCGGCGCCGGCCAGGCACCCGGTGGGCTTCTTCGCCCTCGGCTTGCGGTTCCGGAAGGGCCGTGCTTTCCCAGTAGGGAAGTTCCGTATATAGGACTTCTGTGTCGGTGAGAGCGCGACACACCCGACCGCGTGGGTCGGAGGAATCGCAGAGAGCAGAAGGACTTACCGGGGTGCAGAGCGTTACTAGAGACAGGACTACTGAGTAGCCATGGCGGGACAGAAGATCCGCATCCGGCTCAAGGCCTACGACCACGAGGTCATCGATTCCTCGGCGAAGAAGATCGTCGAGACGGTGACGCGCACTGGTGCGTCGGTCGCGGGCCCGGTGCCGCTGCCCACTGAGAAGAACGTGTACTGCGTCATCAAGTCGCCGCACAAGTACAAGGACTCGCGCGAGCACTTCGAGATGCGCACGCACAAGCGCCTGATCGACATCCTCGACCCCACCCCCAAGACCGTTGACTCTCTGATGCGACTCGACCTCCCGGCCGGTGTCGACATCGAGATCAAGCTCTAGGGGCCGGTGAGCTGAAGATGGCTAAGCAGATCAAGGGCATCCTGGGCGAGAAGCTCGGCATGACGCAGGTGTGGGACGAGAACAACCGTGTTGTTCCCGTCACCGTCGTCAAGGCCGGCCCCAACGTCGTGACCCAGGTCCGTACGAATGACTCCGACGGCTACGAGTCGGTCCAGATCGCCTTCGGCGAGATCGACCCGCGCAAGGTGAACAAGCCCCTCAAGGGTCACTTCGCCAAGGCCGACGTCACTCCCCGTCGTCACCTCGTCGAGATCCGTACCGCTGGTGCCAGCGAGTACACCCTCGGCCAGGAGATCACCGCCGCGACCTTCGAGGCCGGCGTCAAGGTGGACGTGACCGGCAAGAGCAAGGGCAAGGGCTTCGCCGGTGTCATGAAGCGTCACAACTTCCGTGGCCTCGGCGCCGGCCACGGTGTCCAGCGCAAGCACCGCTCTCCCGGCTCCATCGGTGGCTGTGCCACCCCTGGCCGTGTCTTCAAGGGCATGCGCATGGCGGGCCGTATGGGCAATGAGCGGGTCACCACCCAGAACCTGACCGTTCACGCTGTCGACGCGGAGAAGGGACTGCTCCTCATCAAGGGAGCCATCCCCGGTCCGAACGGCGGCCTCGTCCTGGTCCGTACCGCCGCCAAGGGGGCCTGACATGAGCACCATTGACATTCTGTCGCCCTCCGGCGACAACGCCGGGACCGTTGAGCTCCCGGCCGAGATCTTCGACGTAGAGAAGATCAGCATTCCGCTGCTTCACCAGGTCGTCGTCGCACAGCTGGCCGCCGCCCGTCAGGGCACGCACAAGGTCAAGCGTCGTGGCGAGGTCCGCGGTGGCGGTAGGAAGCCGTACCGCCAGAAGGGCACCGGCCGCGCCCGTCAGGGTTCGACCCGCGCCCCGCAGTTCGCCGGCGGTGGTGTCGTGCACGGCCCGACGCCGCGCGACTACTCGCAGCGGACCCCGAAGAAGATGAAGGCCGCGGCCCTGCGCCACGCCCTCACCGACCGGGCCCGCAACGCTCGCATCCACGTCATCACCGGCGTGATCGAGGGCGAGACCCCCTCCACCAAGGCCGCCCGGAGCTTCCTCGGCAAGGTCAGCGAGCGCAAGAACGTGCTCCTGGTCATCGAGCGCTCCGACGAGGCCGCGCTGCTTTCCGCGCGCAACCTGCCCCAGGTCCACATCCTGGAGCCGGGCCAGCTGAACACGTACGACGTTCTCGTCTCGGACGACGTGGTCTTCACCCAGGCCGCTTTCGAGTCCTTCGTGTCTGGCCCCCAGGCCGCTGACACCGAAGGGAGCGAAGCCTGATGGCTACGCGTCACCCGAGCATCGCCTCGAAGGCCGCCAAGGCCAAGAAGGTCGCGCGCATCGCCAAGGCGAAGCGCCACGAGACCGAGGGCAAGAACACCGTCGAGACGCCGATCAGCAAGTCGTTCACGGACCCCCGTGACGTGCTGCTGAAGCCGGTCGTCTCGGAGAAGAGCTACGCGCTCCTCGACGAGGGCAAGTACACCTTCATCGTGGCCCCGGGCGCCAACAAGACCCAGATCAAGCAGGCCGTCCAGGCGGTCTTCTCGGTCAAGGTCACCGGGGTCAACACGATCAACCGCCAGGGCAAGCGCAAGCGCACCAAGACCGGTTTCGGTCAGCGCGCGGGCTCCAAGCGCGCGATCGTGACCCTCGCTGAGGGCGACCGTATCGACATCTTCGGCGGTCCGGCCGCGTAAGCGGGTCGGATCGTCCGATATCGGACGAGGACTGAGAAATGGGAATCCGCAAGTACAAGCCGACTACGCCGGGCCGCCGTGGCTCCAGCGTCGCCGACTTCGTCGAGGTCACGCGGTCCACGCCGGAGAAGTCGCTGGTTCGCCCCCTGCACAGCAAGGGCGGCCGTAACAATTCCGGTCGTGTGACCGTTCGCCACCAGGGTGGCGGACACAAGCGCGCCTACCGCGTCATCGACTTCCGTCGCCATGACAAGGACGGCGTGCCGGCGAAGGTCGCGCACATCGAGTACGACCCCAACCGCACCGCGCGCATCGCGCTGCTGCACTACGCGGACGGCGAGAAGCGCTACATCCTCGCCCCCCGCAACCTGTCGCAGGGCGACCGCGTCGAGAACGGTCCCGGGGCCGACATCAAGCCGGGCAACAACCTGGCGCTCCGCAACATCCCGGTCGGTACCACGATCCACGCGATCGAGCTCCGTCCCGGTGGCGGCGCCAAGTTCGCCCGCTCCGCCGGTGCCTCGGTGCAGCTGCTCGCGAAGGAGGGCACCATGGCCCACCTCCGCATGCCCTCCGGTGAGATCCGCCTGGTCGACCAGCGCTGCCGCGCCACGGTCGGCGAGGTCGGCAACGCCGAGCAGAGCAACATCAACTGGGGCAAGGCAGGCCGCAAGCGCTGGCTGGGCGTCCGCCCGTCCGTCCGCGGTGTTGCGATGAACCCGGTCGACCACCCGCACGGTGGTGGTGAGGGCAAGACCTCCGGTGGTCGCCACCCGGTCTCCCCGTGGGGTCAGAAGGAGGGTCGTACTCGCTCGCCGAAGAAGGCATCGAGCAAGTACATCGTCCGCCGCCGCAAGACGAACAAGAAGCGCTAGGAGCGGGTTTAGATGCCGCGCAGTCTCAAGAAGGGGCCCTTCGTCGACGGCCACCTCATCAAGAAGGTGGACGTACAGAACGAGGCCGGCTCCAAGAACGTCATCAAGACCTGGTCCCGCCGCTCGATGATCGTCCCGGCCATGCTCGGCCACACGATCGCGGTGCACAATGGCAAGATCCACATCCCGGTGTTTGTCACCGAGTCGATGGTCGGCCACAAGCTCGGCGAGTTCTCGCCGACGCGCACCTTCCGGGGTCACGTCAAGGACGACCGGAAGTCGAAGCGCCGCTAGCGCGGGGTGACTGACCATGACAAACACTGAAGGGACAACCATGGAAGCCAGGGCCCAGGCGCGGTACATCCGCGTCACGCCCATGAAGGCCCGCCGCGTGGTGGACCTCATCCGTGGCATGGATGCCACGGAGGCTCAGGCGGTCCTGCGTTTCGCCCCGCAGGCCGCGAGCGTGCCGGTCGGCAAGGTGCTTGACAGCGCCATTGCCAACGCCGCGCACAACTACGACCACACCGACGCCGGCAGCCTCGTCATCTCCGAGGCCTACGTCGACGAGGGTCCGACCCTGAAGCGGTTCCGGCCGCGTGCCCAGGGCCGTGCCTACCGGATCCGCAAGCGGACCAGCCACATCACCGTGGTCGTCAGCAGCAAGGAAGGAACCCGGTAATGGGCCAGAAGGTTAACCCGCACGGGTTCCGGCTCGGCATCACCACGGACTTCAAGTCCCGGTGGTACGCCGACAAGCTGTACAAGGACTACGTCAAGGAAGACGTCGCCATCCGTCGGATGATGACGTCCGGCATGGAGCGCGCCGGCATCTCGAAGGTGGAGATCGAGCGCACCCGTGACCGCGTGCGTGTGGACATCCACACCGCTCGCCCGGGCATCGTCATCGGCCGCCGCGGCGCCGAGGCCGACCGCATCCGCGGCGACCTGGAGAAGCTGACCGGCAAGCAGGTCCAGCTGAACATCCTCGAGGTCAAGAACCCCGAGCTCGATGCCCAGCTGGTCGCCCAGGCCGTCGCCGAGCAGCTCTCCTCCCGCGTCTCCTTCCGTCGGGCCATGCGTAAGAGCATGCAGTCGTCGATGAAGGCCGGCGCCAAGGGCATCAAGATCCAGTGCGGCGGTCGCCTCGGCGGCGCCGAGATGTCCCGCTCGGAGTTCTACCGCGAGGGCCGCGTGCCCCTGCACACGCTCCGCGCGAACGTCGACTACGGCTTCTTCGAGGCCAAGACGACCTTCGGCCGTATCGGTGTGAAGGTCTGGATCTACAAGGGCGACGTCAAGAACATCGCCGAGGTCCGCGCCGAGAACGCCGCTGCCCGTGCGGGTAACCGCCCGGCTCGCGGTGGCGGCCCGGGCGGCGACCGCCCGGCCCGCGGCGGTGGCCGCGGTGGCGAGCGTGGCGGCCGCGGCCGCAAGCCGCAGCAGGCCGCTCCCGCTGCCGAGGCCCCCAAGGCCGAGGCTCCGGCGGCTGCCGCTCCGGTCGAGGCCGCGCCCTCTTCTACCGGTGGAACGGAGGCCTGACCGAAATGCTGATCCCCCGTAGGGTCAAGCACCGCAAGCAGCACCACCCCAAGCGCCGTGGTCAGGCCAAGGGCGGTACGCAGGTTTCGTTCGGCGAGTACGGCATTCAGGCCCTCACGCCGGCGTACGTGACGAACCGCCAGATCGAGGCCGCCCGTATCGCGATGACCCGCCACATCAAGCGTGGCGGCAAGGTCTGGATCAACATCTACCCGGACCGCCCGCTCACGAAGAAGCCCGCCGAGACCCGCATGGGTTCCGGTAAGGGTTCTCCCGAGTGGTGGATCGCGAACGTGCACCCGGGCCGGGTCATGTTCGAGCTGTCCTACCCCAACGAGAAGATCGCCCGTGAGGCCCTCACTCGCGCAGCGCACAAGCTGCCGATGAAGTGCCGGATCGTCAAGCGCGAGGCAGGTGAAGCGTGATGTCGGCCGGTACCAAGGCGTCCGAGCTGCGCGAACTGGGTGACGAGGAGCTTCTCAACAAGCTCCGCGAAGCCAAGGAAGAGCTGTTCAACCTCCGCTTCCAGGCGGCGACCGGTCAGCTCGAGAACCACGGTCGGCTCAAGGCCGTCCGGAAGGACATCGCGCGGATCTACACCCTGATGCGTGAGCGCGAGCTGGGCATCGAGACGGTGGAGAGCGCCTGATGAGCGAGAGCAACGTGACTGAAGAGCAGACCGCGAGCCGCGGCTTCCGCAAGACCCGTGAGGGTCTCGTCGTCAGCGACAAGATGGACAAGACCGTCGTCGTCGCCGTCGAGGACCGCGTGAAGCACGCGCTGTACGGCAAGGTCATCCGCCGTACGAACAAGCTCAAGGCCCATGACGAGCAGAACGCCGCTGGCGTCGGCGACCGCGTCCTCCTGATGGAGACGCGTCCGCTGTCCTCGACGAAGCGCTGGCGCATCGTCGAGATCCTCGAAAAGGCCAAGTAGGTAATTCCCGCAAGGGAATTCCAATGAATGCGGCCTGTGGGCAAACCCGCAGGTCAGTTCCGCCAGGCTCCGGGGGCCGTTCTCTGAACGGCCCCCGGGGAACCGGCAGACGATCAGGAGATAGACGTGATCCAGCAGGAGTCGCGACTGCGCGTCGCCGACAACACTGGTGCGAAGGAAATCCTTTGCATCCGTGTGCTCGGTGGCTCCGGTCGCCGCTACGCGGGCATCGGTGACGTCATCGTCGCCACCGTCAAGGACGCGATCCCCGGTGGCAACGTGAAGAAGGGTGACGTCGTCAAGGCGGTCATCGTTCGCACCGTGAAGGAGCGCCGCCGTCCGGACGGCTCGTACATCCGCTTCGACGAGAACGCCGCCGTCATTCTGAAGAACGACGGCGACCCTCGCGGCACCCGCATCTTCGGCCCGGTCGGGCGCGAGCTGCGCGAGAAGAAGTTCATGAAGATCATCTCGCTGGCTCCGGAGGTGCTGTAAGCATGAAGATCAAGAAGGGTGACACGGTTCAGGTCATCACCGGCAAGGACAAGGGCAAGCAGGGCAAGGTCATTGCGGCCTACCCCCGCGAGGACCGCGTCCTGGTCGAGGGTGTCAACCGGGTCAAGAAGCACACCAAGGCCGGCCCCACCGCCAAGGGTTCGCAGGCCGGCGGCATCGTCACGACCGAGGCGCCCGTCCACGTCTCCAACGTCCAGCTGGTCGTTGAGAAGGACGGCAACAAGGTTGTCACGCGTGTCGGTTACCGCTTCGACGACGAGGGCAACAAGGTTCGCGTTGCCAAGCGGACGGGTGAGGACATCTGATGACTACCACCACCAGCCCGCGTCTCAAGACGAAGTACCGCGACGAGATCGCGGGCAAGCTGCGTGAGGAGTTCTCCTACGAGAACGTCATGCAGATCCCCGGCCTCGTCAAGATCGTGGTGAACATGGGTGTCGGCGACGCCGCCCGTGACTCCAAGCTCATGGACGGTGCCGTCCGTGACCTGACCACGATCACCGGTCAGAAGCCGGCCATCACCAAGGCCCGCAAGTCCATCGCGCAGTTCAAGCTGCGCGAGGGTCAGCCGATCGGTGCCCACGTCACGCTCCGTGGCGACCGCATGTGGGAGTTCCTGGACCGCACCCTGTCGCTCGCGCTTCCGCGCATCCGCGACTTCCGCGGTCTGTCTCCCAAGCAGTTCGACGGTCGTGGCAACTACACCTTCGGTCTCACCGAGCAGGTCATGTTCCACGAGATCGACCAGGACAAGATCGACCGCGTCCGGGGTATGGACATCACCGTGGTGACCACGGCGACCAACGACGCCGAAGGCCGTGCCCTTCTCCGTCACCTCGGCTTCCCCTTCAAGGAGGCGTAAGCGAGATGGCGAAGAAGGCTCTGATTGCCAAGGCTGCTCGTAAGCCCAAGTTCGGAGTACGTGGCTACACGCGCTGCCAGCGCTGCGGCCGTCCGCACTCCGTGTACCGCAAGTTCGGCCTGTGCCGCGTCTGCCTTCGTGAGATGGCTCACCGTGGCGAGCTGCCGGGCGTGACCAAGAGCTCCTGGTAGTCCGGTAGTTCCGGACTCCCGAAGCTCTCGGTAAGCAGAGGGCACGGTCAGGTGCCCACCTCTCCATGGCATAGGCTAGGAGGGTTGGGCGCCTGATTGCCGCCCATACGACTTACTACGCCGTAGGTCCACCGCACCGCACCCGCCTCGTCTCGGATCGAGGAGAGGGATGGGCACCTGGAAACCCCGGCGAGAGAGGCCGAAGGCCAATTCATGACCATGACTGATCCGATCGCAGACATGCTTACGCGTCTGCGGAACGCGAACTCGGCATACCACGACTCCGTGACGATGCCGGCATCGAAGATCAAGTCGCACATCGCGGAGATCCTCCAGCAGGAGGGCTTCATCACGGGCTGGAAGATCGAGGACGCCGAGGTCGGCAAGAACCTCGTCCTTGAGCTGAAGTTCGGCCCGAACCGTGAGCGCTCCATCGCGGGCATCAAGCGGATCTCCAAGCCCGGTCTCCGGGTGTACGCGAAGTCCACCTCCCTGCCCAAGGTGCTCGGTGGCCTCGGCGTGGCGATCATCTCCACGTCGCACGGTCTCCTCACTGGACAGCAGGCCGGCAAGAAGGGCGTAGGCGGAGAAGTTCTCGCCTACGTCTGGTAGCGGAAGGGAAACGGAAGAAGCTATGTCGCGTATTGGCAAGCTCCCCATCACGGTTCCCGCCGGCGTGGACGTCACCATCGACGGCCGTACGGTCTCGGTCAAGGGCCCCAAGGGCTCGCTGACCCACACCGTCGCTGCGCCGATCGACATCGCCAAGGGTGAGGACGGCGTGCTCAGCGTCACCCGCCCCAACGACGAGCGTCAGAACAAGGCCCTGCACGGCCTGTCCCGCACGCTGGTGGCGAACATGATCACCGGCGTGACCGAGGGTTACGTGAAGAAGCTCGAAATCAGTGGTGTCGGTTACCGCGTCGCGGCCAAGGGTTCCACCCTTGAGTTCGCGCTCGGCTACAGCCACTCGATCACGGTCGAGGCGCCCGAGGGCATCTCGTTCAAGGTCGAGAACCCGACGCACTTCTCGGTCGAGGGCATCGACAAGCAGAAGGTCGGCGAGGTTGCGGCCAACATCCGCAAGCTGCGCAAGCCCGACCCGTACAAGGCCAAGGGCGTCAAGTACGAGGGCGAAGTCATCCGGCGCAAGGTCGGAAAGGCGGGTAAGTAAGCCATGGCATACGGTACGAAGATCGCTAAGGGCGACGCTTACAAGCGTGCTGCCATCAAGCGTCGTCACATCCGCATCCGGAAGCACATCTCCGGTACGGCTGAGCGTCCGCGCCTGGTCGTGACCCGCTCCAACCGCCACATCGTGGCCCAGGTCATCGACGACATCAAGGGTCACACCCTGGCGTCGGCGTCGACCCTGGACACCTCGATCCGCGGCGGCGAGAGCGACAAGTCCGCGCAGGCCAAGTCGGTCGGCGCCCTGGTCGCCGAGCGCGCCAAGGCCGCCGGTGTCGAGGCTGTCGTATTCGACCGCGGCGGCAATCAGTACGCGGGGCGCATCGCCGCCCTGGCGGACGCCGCCCGCGAAGCCGGACTGAAGTTCTAGTCGCTTCCGTAGCTAGCGGAAAGAGAGAGGTAATCCAATGGCTGGACCCCAGCGCCGTGGAAGCGGTGCCGGTGGCGGCGAGCGGCGGGACCGGAAGGGCCGTGACGGCGGCGCTGCTGCCGCCGAGAAGACCGCGTACGTTGAGCGCGTAGTCGCGATCAACCGCGTCGCCAAGGTTGTCAAGGGTGGTCGTCGCTTCAGCTTCACCGCGCTCGTCGTGGTGGGCGACGGTGACGGCACCGTCGGTGTCGGTTACGGCAAGGCCAAGGAGGTGCCGGCCGCGATCGCCAAGGGTGTTGAAGAGGCCAAGAAGCACTTCTTCAAGGTCCCCCGTATCCAGGGCACCATCCCGCACCCGATCACGGGCGAGAAGGCCGCGGGCGTCGTCCTGCTCAAGCCTGCTTCCCCCGGTACCGGCGTCATCGCCGGTGGCCCGGTGCGAGCTGTCCTGGAGTGCGCCGGCGTTCACGACATCCTGTCGAAGTCGCTCGGCTCGTCCAACGCGATCAACATCGTGCACGCGACCGTGGCGGCCCTCAAGGGCCTGCAGCGTCCCGAGGAGATCGCGGCCCGCCGCGGTCTGCCCCTTGAGGACGTCGCTCCCGCGGCTCTCCTTCGTGCACGTGCCGGGGCGGGTGCGTAATGGCTCGCCTCAAGGTCACGCAGACGAAGTCGTACATCGGCAGCAAGCAGAACCACCGTGACACCCTGCGCTCCCTTGGTCTCAAGGGCATCAACACGCAGGTCGTCAAGGAGGACCGCCCCGAGTTCCGCGGAATGGTGCACACCGTCCGCCACCTCGTGACGGTTGAGGAGGTCGACTGATCATGGCGGAGAACAACCCGCTCAAGATCCACAACCTCCGTCCCGCCCCGGGCGCCAAGACCGCCAAGACCCGTGTGGGTCGTGGTGAGGCGTCGAAGGGTAAGACGGCTGGTCGTGGTACCAAGGGCACGAAGGCCCGTTACCAGGTTCCGGCGCGTTTCGAGGGTGGCCAGATGCCCCTCCACATGCGTCTCCCGAAGCTGAAGGGCTTCCGGAACCCGTTCAAGACCGAGTTCCAGGTCGTGAACCTCGACAAGCTGGCGTCCCTGTACCCGGAGGGTGGCGAGGTCACCGTAGAGGGTCTCGTCGCCAACGGTGCGGTTCGCAAGAACAGCCTCGTCAAGGTCCTCGGCCAGGGCGAGATCTCCGTGGCGCTGCAGGTTTCGGTTGACGCCGTCTCCGGCTCCGCCAAGGAGAAGATCACTGCCGCGGGCGGTACGGTCACCGAGCTCGTCTGATTTTTCGGACCGAGCCTGACCGACGTCAGCATCAGCGGCCGGGGTCGGCCCTCTCTGGAGGGTCGGCCCCGGCCGTTTTTTCAGTAGTCGTGACTCATGGGACGTTCGATCGGTATCCCCTGGGGGCGTTGATGTAGGTAGGCTGTGCGGCTGGTACCCAGCGTCGTCTTGGCATGCCGTAATCTCGTTCCACAGGCCATCAACCACACTTAGTCGTCACCTCACGCGCGTACACGCGGGGGTCGCAGGAGGCACCGTGCTCACCGCGTTCGCCCGGGCGTTCAGGACACCCGACCTGCGCAAGAAGCTGCTCTTCACGCTCGGGATCATCGTGGTGTACCGCGTCGGTACGCACATCCCGATCCCGGGCGTCGATTACAAGAGCGTCCAGACCTGTATCGACGTCTCGAACGGCAACCAGGGTCTGTTCGGTCTGGTCAACATGTTCAGCGGTGGCGCGCTGCTCCAGATCACGATCTTCGCGCTCGGCATCATGCCGTACATCACGGCGAGCATCATTCTGCAGCTGCTGACCGTGGTGATCCCGCGTCTGGAGGCCCTCAAGAAGGAGGGGCAGGCCGGTACGTCGAAGATCACGCAGTACACGCGTTATCTGACCGTGGCGCTCGCCATCCTCCAGGGCACCGGTCTGGTGGCCACCGCCCGCAGCGGCGCCCTCTTCTCGGGCTGCCCGGCGGCGAATCAGATCGTCCCGGACCAGTCGATCTTCACCACCGTCACCATGGTGGTCTGCATGACCGCCGGCACCTGCGTCGTGATGTGGCTCGGCGAGCTCATCACCGACCGCGGTATCGGCAACGGCATGTCGATCCTCATGTTCATCTCGATCGCCGCGACCTTCCCGTCCGCTCTGTGGGCCATCAAGAAGCAGGGCACGCTGGCCGGCGGCTGGATCGAGTTCGGCACCGTGATCCTCGTCGGCCTGGTGATGGTCGGCCTCGTGGTCTTCGTCGAGCAGGCGCAGCGCAGGATCCCGGTCCAGTACGCGAAGCGCATGATCGGCCGCCGTTCCTACGGCGGTACGTCGACCTACATCCCGCTGAAGGTCAATCAGGCCGGTGTGATTCCGGTCATCTTCGCGTCGTCGCTGCTCTACATCCCGGCTCTGGTCGCTCAGTTCTCCGGCGGTACGTCCACCTGGAAGACCTGGATCCAGACCAACCTGACCAAGGGTGACCACCCGATCTACCTGGTCAGCTACTTCCTTCTGATCGTTTTCTTCGCGTTCTTCTACGTGGCGATCTCGTTCAACCCCGAGGAAGTCGCGGACAACATGAAGAAGTATGGTGGCTTCATCCCGGGCATCCGGGCTGGCCGGCCCACCGCTGAGTACCTGAGTTACGTACTCAACCGGATCACCTGGCCGGGTTCGCTGTATCTGGGTCTGATCGCTCTCGTACCGACGATGGCGTTGGTCGGTTTCAACGCAAGCGGCAACTTCCCGTTCGGCGGGACCAGCATCCTGATCATCGTGGGTGTCGGTCTTGAGACGGTGAAGCAGATCGAGAGCCAGCTCCAGCAGCGCAATTACGAAGGGTTCCTCCGCTGATGCGAATCGTCCTCGTCGGGCCGCCGGGTGCCGGTAAGGGAACGCAGGCTGTGCGTCTCGCCAAGACGCTGCACATCCCGCACATCTCCACGGGCGACCTCTTCCGTGCCAACATCAGTCAGGCCACGGAACTCGGCAAACTGGCGAAGTCCTACATGGACGCGGGCAACCTGGTCCCGGACGAGGTCACCATCGCGATGGCCAAGGACCGCATGGAGCAGCCGGACGCCGTCAACGGCTTTCTGCTGGACGGTTTCCCGCGCAATGTGTCGCAGGCCGAGGCGCTGGACGAGCTGCTGAAGACCGAGGACATCAAGCTGGACGCGGTCCTCGACCTGGAGGTCTCCGAGGACGAGGTGGTCAAGCGCATCGCCGGCCGCCGCATCTGCCGCAAGGACTCCAGTCACGTCTTCCACGTGACGTACAGCCCGGCGAAGCAGGACGGCGTCTGTGACGTCTGCGGCGGCGAGCTGTACCAGCGCGACGACGACTCCGAGGACACGGTCCGCACCCGGCTGGAGGTCTACCACACGCAGACCGAGCCGATCATCGACTACTACAAGGCCCAGGGCCTGGTGGTCACGATCTCCTCGCTCGGTCCCGTGGACGAGATCACGCAGCGGGCGCTGGACGCGCTGCAGCGCGAGGACGAGAGCGCGAAGTAGTCATCCGACAGATCCGGCCGCGGTGCCCGCAGGGGTGCCGCGGTCGTACTGTTGTGTACAGCCTTTTTGTGTACGGCCTTTGTGTACGGCCATTCCTTTGTGTCGCGGAAGACGGAGAGCGCAGGCCCCCATGGTGCAGATCAAGACCCCCGAGCAGATCGCCAAGATGCGCGAGGCGGGGCTGGTCGTCGCCGCGATCCACGCGGCCACGCGTGAGGCGGCCGTGCCCGGCGCCAGCACGAAGGATCTGGACGAGGTCGCCCGCAAGGTCCTCGCCGACCACGACGCGAAGCCGAACTTCCTCGGCTACGGCGGCTTCCCCGCGACGATCTGCACCTCGGTGAACGAGGTCGTCGTCCACGGCATCCCGTCCGAGGACGTGGTGCTGAAGGACGGCGACATCATCTCCATCGACTGCGGCGCGATCATCGACGGCTGGCACGGCGACGCGGCGTACACGGCGTTCGTCGGCTCGGGGCACGCTCCGGAGCTTCTTGAGCTGTCGCGGGTGACCGAGGGGTCGATGTGGGCCGGGATCGCCGCGATGAAGCTCGGCAACCGGCTCGTGGACATCTCCCGGGCCATCGAGACGTACATCCGTCGGCAGCCGAAGCCGGGTGGGGGCAAGTACGGGATCGTCGAGGACTACGGCGGTCACGGCATCGGTACCGAGATGCACATGGATCCGCACCTGTTGAACTACGTCGAGAAGCGGCGGGGCAAGGGGCCGAAGCTGGTGCCGGGGTTCTGCCTGGCGATCGAGCCCATGGTGTCCCTGGGTACACCTAAGACCGAGGTGCTTTCCGACGACTGGACGGTCATTACGACCGACGGGACGTGGTCCTCGCACTGGGAGCACTCGGTTGCTCTGACCGAGGAGGGGCCGCTTGTGCTCACGGCTCCTGATGGTGGTAAGGCGAAGCTGGCCGAGTATGGAATCACGGCCGCGCCGGATCCGCTCGCGTAGTTCTCTGTCCGCAGGCCCGGTGGGGGCTGATCGCGCCCACGCGGCGGAGCCGCGAATGGCACAGCCCCGCGCCCCCAAAAGCCCTCCGCATGCTTAGTGATCTCCGCTCCGGGGCATCCTTCCTCGATTCGTCTTTCCGAGTGGCCTGACGTAGACTGACTCGTCGGCTCTCGTGCACCCGCATGTCCGCATGCACCCCGCAAGGGGAACGCACCGAGTCGATCAAGGTAGTCGATTCGAAGGGCGAAGCGTGGCCAAGAAGCAAGGTGCCATCGAGATCGAAGGCACTGTCGTCGAGTCTCTCCCGAACGCCATGTTCAAGGTGGAGCTCCAGAACGGCCACCAGGTCCTGGCACACATCAGCGGCAAGATGCGTATGCACTACATCCGCATCCTCCCTGACGACCGGGTCGTGGTGGAGCTGTCTCCGTACGACCTGACGCGTGGCCGGATCGTCTACCGCTACAAGTAGATCTTGCCCAGGTTCCGCGCAAGCGGCGCCGAAGGCAACTGACCCGGAGAACCTCACCAATGAAGGTCAAGCCGAGCGTCAAGAAGATCTGCGACAAGTGCAGGGTGATCCGCCGTCACGGTCGGGTCATGGTCATCTGCGAGAACCCGCGCCACAAGCAGCGCCAGGGCTGACGCACGACCTTCCCTCTGCATCTTTCGCAGAGTTTCGCGCGACGCGAGCAATACATGTTCATACGCAGGACCCGGGCGTAGTAGGCGCCCGACACCCCCGGCTCGGAGGCTGGGGACCCACGCCGTACCAAATCTTCGACAGAAGAGGCCGGCGGCTGGGATCCGGTTCTGCGGAAGACCTCCGAAGATCAACTGGAGCCATTGAATGGCACGCGTTTCCGGTGTCGACATCCCGCGCGAAAAGCGCGTGGAGGTCGCCCTCACCTACGTGTTCGGCATTGGTCGGACTCTTTCCCAGCTGACGCTGGCCGAGACCGGTATCGACCCCAACACCCGCGTTCGCGACCTCTCGGAAGAGCAGCTCGTCGCGATTCGTGAGTACGTCGACGCCAACATCAAGACCGAGGGTGACCTCCGTCGCGAGATCCAGGCCGACATTCGCCGCAAGGTGGAGATCGGCTGCTACCAGGGTCTCCGTCACCGTCGCGGTCTGCCCGTACGCGGTCAGCGCACCAGCACGAACGCTCGTACCCGCAAGGGTCCGCGTCGCGCCATCGCCGGCAAGAAGAAGCCGGGCAAGAAGTAGTCCACAGCGGACAACGCTTCACCAGCGGTCTTCGCTGTAGGACCGACCACCTCCCCGTAGGAGTAATAGATGCCCCCCAAGGGTCGTCAGGGCGCTGCCAAGAAGGTGCGCCGCAAGGAAAAGAAGAACGTCGCTCATGGCCACGCGCACATCAAGAGCACGTTCAACAACACGATCGTCTCGATCACGGACCCCTCGGGCAACGTGATCTCCTGGGCCTCCGCCGGCCATGTCGGCTTCAAGGGCTCGCGCAAGTCCACCCCCTTCGCCGCGCAGATGGCCGCCGAGTCGGCTGCCCGTCGCGCGCAGGAGCACGGCATGCGCAAGGTCGACGTCTTCGTGAAGGGCCCGGGCTCCGGTCGCGAGACCGCGATCCGCTCCCTCCAGGCCACTGGCCTTGAGGTCGGCTCCATCCAGGACGTCACCCCCACCCCGCACAACGGCTGCCGTCCGCCGAAGCGCCGCCGCGTCTGACGCACGGCTGGTAGTTCCGGGTTTTCGGGCGGTACGACTCTTCGGAGACGTATCGCCCGTACCCTTGCAGTAACAGCAGGACATCAAATAGTGGGTGTCCATGACTGAAGGACTCACTTCATGCTGATCGCTCAGCGCCCCTCGTTGACCGAAGAGGTCGTCGACGAATTCCGCTCCCGGTTCGTGATCGAGCCGCTGGAGCCGGGCTTCGGCTACACCCTCGGCAACTCCCTGCGCCGTACGCTCCTCTCCTCGATCCCCGGTGCGGCTGTCACCAGCATCCGGATCGACGGCGTTCTGCACGAGTTCACCACCGTGCCGGGCGTCAAGGAGGACGTCACCGACCTGATCCTCAACATCAAGCAGCTGGTCGTCTCCTCGGAGCACGACGAGCCGGTCGTGATGTACCTGCGCAAGCAGGGTCCGGGTCTGGTCACCGCCGCCGACATCGCGCCCCCGGCCGGTGTCGAGGTGCACAACCCCGACCTCGTCCTCGCCACGCTCAACGGCAAGGGCAAGCTGGAGATGGAGCTCACGGTCGAGCGTGGCCGCGGTTACGTCTCCGCCGTGCAGAACAAGCAGGTGGGCCAGGAGATCGGCCGGATTCCGGTCGACTCCATCTACAGCCCGGTGCTGAAGGTCACGTACAAGGTCGAGGCCACGCGTGTCGAGCAGCGGACCGACTTCGACAAGCTCATCGTCGACGTCGAGACGAAGCAGGCCATGCGTCCCCGCGACGCCATGGCGTCCGCCGGCAAGACCCTGGTGGAGCTGTTCGGTCTCGCCCGCGAGCTGAACATCGACGCCGAGGGCATCGACATGGGCCCGTCCCCGACGGACGCCGCCCTCGCCGCTGATCTCGCCCTGCCGATCGAGGAGCTTGAGCTCACCGTTCGGTCGTACAACTGCCTCAAGCGCGAGGGCATCCACTCCGTGGGTGAGCTCGTGGCTCGTTCCGAGGCCGACCTCCTGGACATCCGCAACTTCGGTGCGAAGTCCATCGACGAGGTCAAGGCGAAGCTGGCCGGCATGGGCCTGGCCCTGAAGGACAGCCCGCCCGGATTCGACCCGACCGCTGCCGCGGATGCCTTCGGCGCGGACGATGACGTGGACGCCGGGTTCGTCGAGACCGAGCAGTACTAGGCGCTCCGCGAGGACGCCGGATTTTTGGCTGCGGACCGGCTGTGGCTGGTCACGCAGTTCCCCGCGCCCCTTATGGGGTGCGGGGTCTCCGACGGGCAATCGCCCGCTCGGACACTGACCTCGGTACCTGATACGGCCGGGGCAGACACTGAGGAGAACGACCATGCCGAAGCCCACCAAGGGTGCCCGTCTGGGCGGCAGTGCCGCGCACGAGAAGCTGCTCATCGCGAACCTCGCGAAGGCGCTCTTCGAGCACGGCCGTATCACCACCACCGAGGCGAAGGCCCGCAAGCTGCGGCCGTACGCCGAGCGTCTGATCACCAAGGGCAAGAAGGGCGACCTTCACAACCGCCGTCAGGTGCTTCAGGTGATCACGGACAAGAGCGTCGTCCACACGCTCTTCACCGAGATCGGCCCGCGCTACGAGAACCGTCCCGGTGGCTACACCCGTATCACCAAGATCGGTAACCGTCGTGGCGACAACGCGCCCATGGCTGTCATCGAGCTGGTCGAGGCGCTGACCGTCGCGCAGGCTGCGACGGGTGAGGCCGAGGCCGCGACCAAGCGTGCCGCGAAGGACACCGAGGCTGCGGCTCCGGTTGAGGTCGTCGAGGACGCGAAGCCGGCTGAGGTTGAGGCCGACGAAGAGGCCAAGGACGCGTAACACCGTTCTTGGCTGCCGGTCCGTCGTGGCTGGTCGCGCAGTTCCCCGCGCCTCTGGAAGCAGGGCGTGTGGCGGGTCCGCTCCTTTCTGGGGGCGGGCCCGCTTTTGTGTAGGTGAAAGGATCTCGGTGTGAGTGATGAAGTAGCGGCCGGGTTTGTACGCGTACGACTCGACCTCTCCTACGACGGGACCGAGTTCTCCGGGTGGGCCAAGCAGGCCGGGGGGCGGCGGACCGTGCAGGGGGAGGTCGAGGACGCTCTGCGGACCGTGACGCGGTCGGGGGCGGTGGCGTACGACCTGACCGTGGCGGGGCGGACCGATGCCGGGGTGCATGCTCGGGGGCAGGTGGCGCATGTCGATCTGCCGGGGGAGCTGTGGGCGGAGCACCGCGAGAAGCTGCTGAAGCGGCTTGCGGGGCGGTTGCCGAAGGATGTGCGGGTGTGGGGCGTTGCGGAGGCTCCCGAGGGCTTCAACGCGCGGTTCGCGGCCCTGTGGCGGCGTTATGTGTACCGGGTGGGGGACCGGCCGGGGGGCGTGGACCCGTTGCTGCGGAATCATGTGCTGTGGCACGACTGGGAGTTGGACGTCGATGTGATGGACGCCGCCGCCAAGTCCCTTGTGGGGGAACACGACTTCGCCGCTTATGCGAAGAAGCGCGAGGGCGCGTCGACCGTTCGGGAGATCCTCGACTTCGGGGTGCGGCGGCGCGCTGATGGTGTCGTCGAGATCGAGGTGCGTGCCGACGCCTTCTGCCATAACCAAGTGCGGTCCATGGTGGGCGCGTTGGTGTTCGTCGGCGATGGGCACCGGGGCGCCGAGTGGCCGCGGAAGGTGCTGGACGCGCGGGTGCGGGACAGTGCCGTGCATGTCGTACGGCCGCACGGGCTGACGCTGGAAGAGGTCGCGTATCCGGCGGACGGGCTGTTGGCGGAGCGGCAGTTGCTGGCCCGGCGGGTGCGGGGGACTGTGCACTGAGGGCCGGCCGGGTGGGCGCGCTGGGCGCCAACTCCCGGTGGCGCCCAGCTTGTTACTGCGCCGCCGCGGAAGCCTGGGCCTCGCCGCGGGCGTGGATCTGGTCGAAGGCGAACTTGGCGAGGTCGTCGCCGATCGAGAAGACCTTGGTGTCCTTCGCCGTCACGTCCGTGCCGTTGGTGAAACCGGCGACGGTGAAGTAGGCGTAGCGGCCGTAGGCGTTGGTCGTCGTGCGGCAGATCGCGCCGTCGCAGAAGGGCTTGACGCCCTTGCCGGACAGTGACCTGACGGCGCTCTTGGTGTCCGCCTGGCCCTTGGCCTTCGTCGCCTGGGCCTCGGTGTCGAAGATGGCCACGCCGACCGTGACCGCGACGTTGTCCTTGATGTAGGAGACCCGCATGAGGCGGGTGCAGCCGTTCGCGGTGAGGACCTTGGGGAGGGTGCCCGAGGCGACCGTGGCGCAGTTCGCGGTGTCGGCCGTCGGGCCCTTCTTGTACACCGTCGAGGCGACCGTCAGCTGGGTGCCCGGGAAGAGGGTCGCGGGGCTGAGTGGTGCCGTGTCCTTCGCCTTGCTGGAGATGAACTCCTTGGGGTCCAGCGGCGGGGGCGCGCTGGTCGGCGCGAAGGACGGCGAGGTGGCGTCGGCGCTGGGCACGGAGGCGCTCGCGGGCAGGTTCGTGGGCTTGCCCGACGCGCTCGTGTCGTCGTTCGCCGACATGACGGCCATCGCCACGGCTGTCCCGACGGCCACCGTCGCGAGCGCGCCGCCGCCTATCAGGAGCACTCTCCTGCGCTTGTTGCGCGTCTCCGCCTGGTCGGCGAGCGCGGCCCAGTCAGGCGTGTCGTCGTCGACGCTGCCGCCCCACGGCTGCTGCGAATTGGGTTTCCAGGGATCCCACTGGGACTGGGGTCCCCCCTGTCCGAAGCTCATGGGTCGCATCCTAGACGGGGTGACGGCGGTACCGGTGCGCCTCAATGAGGCCTGTGGCGACTGACGTTGGTGATGTCACGGTAAGTATTTCCGCCGTTGCTTTGCGCATCTGTTCTGGCCGCGTTCCGTGCCTGTTCCGGTGGCGCCGACCGCGTTTTGACCCGTCCGGGGCCGCGCGGGTACTCTTACGGTTTGTTATGCGTATCGGCTTGGTCGCTCTCAGGCGAGAGGCCCTTACGTAGGTTCCCTGGAGCAGTTTCCAGTGGGCGGCATACGGGCATCGTCCCCGGCCATTGTCGTCCCCAACTGCACGATCGCTTCAGTGATGCCATGTGTCAGCACCCATCCACTGAAGAAGAAGGCTGCGAAGTGCGTACGTACAGCCCCAAGCCCGGCGATGTGACTCGCCAGTGGCACGTCATCGACGCCCAGGACATCGTCCTCGGCCGTCTGGCTACCACTGCTGCGAACCTCCTCCGTGGCAAGCACAAGCCGACCTATGCCCCGCACATGGACATGGGTGACTTCGTCATCATCATCAACGCCGACAAGGTTCACCTGTCCGGCAACAAGAAGACCCAGAAGCTGGCGTACCGCCACTCCGGTTACCCGGGTGGTCTGCGCTCCGTCCGTTACGACGAGCTGCTGGCGAAGAACCCCGAGAAGGCCGTCGAGAAGGCCATCAAGGGCATGATCCCCAAGAACACCCTGGGCCGTCAGATGATCAGCAAGCTGAAGGTCTACTCGGGCGACCAGCACCCGCACGCTGCCCAGCAGCCGGTGCCGTTCGAGATCACCCAGGTCGCGCAGTAGTTCCGGCCACACACCCCCTAAGACAGAAAAGAATCTGAGGAGAACCGTGGCCGAGACCACCGTTGAGCAGCCGGTCGAAGAGACTGAGACCGAGCTCGTCGACATCGAGAGCTACACCACCGAGTCCGACGTCCCCGTCGAGGGTGAGTACACGTCGGAGTCGCTCGCCGGCCGCTTCGGCGACCCGCAGCCGGCCGCCGGCCTGGGCCGTCGCAAGAACGCCATCGCGCGCGTTCGCATCGTGCCCGGCACCGGCAAGTGGAAGGTCAACGGGCGCACGCTTGAGGACTACTTCCCGAACAAGGTCCACCAGCAGGAAGTCAACGAGCCCTTCAAGGTGCTCGAACTCGACGGCCGCTACGACGTCATCGCCCGCATCTCGGGTGGCGGCGTCTCCGGTCAGGCCGGTGCCCTGCGCCTCGGCGTGGCCCGCGCGCTGAACGAGGCCGACGTGGACAACAACCGCGCCGCGCTCAAGAAGGCCGGTTACCTCCGTCGCGACGACCGTGCGGTCGAGCGCAAGAAGGCCGGTCTCAAGAAGGCCCGCAAGGCCCCGCAGTACAGCAAGCGCTAAATCGCGCCTGCTGTCTGTACTCCGAACGCCCCGTCGGCACGCCACTTGTGCCGTCGGGGCGTTCGTTTATCACAGCCGGGGGCGTATAACGGCACAAGACGCTCAAAGGCTTGTGTGATCGGATGAACAGGCATCGTATGCCTGGAATGCAGGACTTTCGCCTTCCTCAGGAGGACAAGTGGGACGACTCTTCGGCACGGACGGCGTGCGCGGTGTCGCCAACGTGGATCTGACGGCCGAGATGGCCCTCGGGCTCTCCGTCGCGGCGGCGCATGTACTCGCCGAGGCGGGCACCTTCGCGGGCCACCGGGCTACGGCCGTGGTCGGGCGGGACCCGCGCGCGTCCGGGGAGTTCCTGGAGGCCGCCGTGGTCGCGGGCCTGGCCAGCTCGGGAGTGGACGTACTGCTCGTCGGTGTGCTGCCCACCCCCGCGGTGGCGTATCTCACCGGTGTGCTGGGCGCCGACCTCGGTGTGATGCTCTCCGCGAGCCACAACGCGATGCCGGACAACGGTGTGAAGTTCCTCGCGCGCGGCGGGCACAAGCTCGACGACGAGCTGGAGGACCGGATCGAGAAGATCTACGACGAGCACCGCACCGGCGCCCCCTGGGACCGCCCGACCGGCTCGGGCGTCGGCCGCGTCCGGCACTACAACGAGGGCTTCGACCAGTACGTCGCCCACCTCATGGGCGTGCTCCCGAACCGGCTCGACGGGCTGAAGATCGTCCTCGACGAGGCGCACGGTGCCGCCGCGCGGGTCTCCCCGGAGGCGTTCTCGCGGGCCGGCGCCGAGGTCATCACGATCGGCACGGATCCCAACGGGCTGAACATCAACGACGGTTGCGGCTCGACCCACCTGGGTCTGCTCAAGGCCGCCGTCGTCGAGCACGGCGCCGACTTCGGCATCGCGCACGACGGTGACGCCGACCGCTGCCTGGCCGTGGACCACACCGGTGAAGAGGTCGACGGGGACCAGATCATGGCCGTGATCGCGCTGGCGATGCGGGAGCGTTCCGCACTGCGCTCCGACACCGTCGTCGCGACCGTCATGTCGAACCTCGGCTTCAAACTGGCCATGGAGCGCGAGGGCCTGAAGCTCGTCCAGACCGCGGTCGGCGACCGCTACGTCCTGGAGGAGATGAAGGAGCACGGCTACGCGCTGGGCGGCGAGCAGTCCGGCCACGTCATCATCCTGGACCACGCGACCACGGGCGACGGCACGCTGACCGGCCTGATGCTGGCGGCTCGCGTCGCCGACACGGGCCGCACGCTCAAGGACCTCGCGTCCGTGATGACGCGGCTGCCGCAGGTGCTCATCAATGTGCCGGACGTGGACCGCACACGGGTCGGCACGTCCGCCGACCTGGCCGCCGCGGTCACCGAGGCGGAGCGTGAACTCGGCTCCACGGGGCGCGTGTTGCTGCGTCCGTCGGGTACCGAGCCGCTGGTACGCGTGATGGTCGAGGCCGCTGACATCGACCAGGCCCGGTCGGTGGCGGGGCGGTTGGCCGACGCGGTGAAGTCGGCGCTGGGGTAGGTGGCTTGGGCGGGTGCCGTCGGGGTGGCGTGCGGTTCAGTGGGTTGAGCTGGTGCCGTGAAGGCGGCGTTCGGTCGGGTGAGCTGGGTCGGTGCCGTGCCCGGTCGGTGGCGGGGCGGTTGGCCGATGCGGTGAAGTCGGCGCTGGGGTAGGTGGCTTGGGCGGGTGCGGTCGGGGTGGCGTCCGGTTCAGTGGGTTGAGCCGGTGCCGTTGAGGCGGCGTTCTGTCGGGTGAGCTGAGTTGTGTCGGTGCCGTGGGATCGGTGCTTGGCCGGGTGAGCCGGGCGGGTGTCGTCGAGGCGGCGATCGGTTGGGTGGGCTGAGCCGAGTCGATGTTGTGGAGTCGGTGCTCGGCTGGGTGAGTTGTGTCGGTGCCGTGGGATCGGTGCTCGGTCGGGTGAGGTGAGCGGACGTCGTCAAGTCGCCGTCCGGCTGGGCGGGTGCCGTGAAGCCGGTGTCCGGTTCGGTGAGTTGAGCGGGTGCTGCCGTGAAGTCGGCGCCTGGTCAGGTGAGTTGTGTGGTGCGCTCGCGTTGGGTGGTCCAGAACCACTTCTGGGTCAGCAGGGTGAGCGTGCCGGCCAGGACGATGCCGCCGAGGTTGGCGAGGAGTTGCCAGGTGGAGCCCCAGGTCTGGGAGTAGTCGCGGTAGCTGAAGGCGACGGCGGCGTTCGCGGCGGCCGGGACGGTTGTCACCGAGATGGCCACGCCGATCAGGGCGCCGGACTTGGCGGAGGTCAGGGACAGGGTGCCCGCGATGCCGGCCAGGAAGGCCACGACGAAGGACATCCAGTCGGGCTTCCAGATGAAGGCGGTGTTGGGCCGCGCGGCCTCCACCATGGACTTCTCGAAGAGCCCGAGGGTGTCCAGCAGCCAACTGAAGCCCACCGTAAGGACCATGGCCGCGGCGAATCCCGCGAGCAGCGCCCACAGCGACCGCCACACCAACTGCGGAGCCTTCCGCACCAGCGCCGTCGAGATCCCCGCGAGCGGCCCGAACTCCGGTCCTACGGCCATCGCGCCCACGATCAGGATCGCGTTGTCCAGCATCACACCGCAGGCCGCGAGCATGGTGGCGACGGTCAGGAACGCGACGTAGGTGACCGTGAGGGTGGACTCCTCGTGCGTCGCGTCGGCGAGGTGCTCCCACAGCACGGCGTCGGCACCTTCGCCGGGTGCGTCGTCCTGGGCCCGGTCGGCCCGCTCCGACAGGGACAGGTCGATGTTGTCGACGGCGATCGAGCCGGTCCGGTCCAGCTCCAACTCCCTTAGTGCGCCGATGAGTTCGTCACCGGCCTCGCGGGCGACATCGCACATGACGACGTCGCCGACGGGGTTGCGGGCGGCGCCGGTCATGACGATGAGGTGTGCGGTGCCGACGGTCGTCTCGATGAGCCGGACCACGTCGTCGGTCCTGTCGGCGGGGGTGATGAGGCGCAGGTGCAGCATGACGCCTTTTTAACAGGCCGCGGGTGTGGGTCTGCGGGGCTACAGCTTGCGCAGGCTGAGCCGTTGGACCTTGTGGTCGGTGCCCTTGCGGATGACGAGGGTGGCGCGGCCCCGGGTGGGGGCGATGTTCTCCACCAGGTTGGGCTTGTTGATGGTGCGCCAGAGGGTGCGGGCGTAGTCGACGGCCTCCTCCTCGGAGACCTGGGTGTACTTGCGGAAGTACGAGTCCGGGTTCTGGAACGCGGTGGCGCGCAGCTTGCGGAACCGGTTCAGGTACCAGCGCTCGATGTCCTCGGCGCTCGCGTCGACGTACACACTGAAGTCGAAGTAGTCGGCGAGCCCGACGCGGGTCCGGCCGTCCTTGCCCGGGAGCGCGGGCTGGAGCACGTTGAGCCCCTCGACGATGAGGATGTCGGGGCGGCGGACGGTGAGCCGCTGGTCGGGGACGATGTCGTAGATGAGGTGGGAGTAGACGGGCGCGGTGACCTCGTCCTTGCCGGCCTTGATGTCGGCGACGAAGCGGGTGAGCGCGCGGCGGTCGTACGACTCGGGGAACCCCTTCCGCGACATCAGCCCGCGTGCCTCCAGCTCCCGCGTGGGCAGCAGGAACCCGTCGGTGGTGACCAGCTCGACGCGGGGGTGCTCGGGCCAGCGCGAGAGCAGCGCCTGGAGAAGCCGCGCGACGGTCGACTTCCCTACGGCCACCGACCCCGCGACGCCTATGACGAACGGGGTGCCGGACTGGGAGCCCTGCTCGCCCAGGAAGGTGTTCAGCGCGTTTCTCAGGCCGTCCGTGGCGCCGACGTAGAGGTTGAGGAGTCTGGACAGCGGGAGGTAGATGTCACGCACCTCGTCGAGGTCGATGACATCGCCCAGGCCGCGCAGCTTCTCGACCTCCTCGGCGGTGAGCGGCAGCGGCGTCTTGTCGCGCAGCGCGCTCCACTCGGCTCGGGTGAGGTCGACGTAGGGAGTCGCCTCCGGCTTGTGCCGGTGGGCGCTCCGGGGCATCGGGGAGACCGGAGAGATCACAGTCCATTGTTAACGGAGTTTGAACGGGGTGGTGGGTGGGGTGCGTCACGTGGGGTGTCCGGACGCTCTATCAGGCCCTTCGGCCGGTGGCCGTAATTTCCGAAATCGGGCACGGAGTGCCGTGTTCGGACGGGGGTCGGCGCCTAGGCTGCGGCGCATGTGCGGAATCGTGGGATACGTGGGGTCGCAGTCGGCGCTCGATGTGGTGATGGCCGGGCTGAAGCGGCTGGAGTACCGGGGGTACGACTCGTCGGGGGTCGCCGTGCTCGCGGACGGGGGGCTGGCGGCGGCCAAGAAGGCGGGGAAGCTCGTCAATCTGGAGAAGGAACTGGTCGATCAGCCGCTGCCGGCGGGGTCGACGGGCATCGGGCACACACGCTGGGCCACGCACGGCGGGCCGACGGACGCGAACGCCCACCCGCATCTCGACAACGCGGGGCGGGTCGCGGTCGTCCACAACGGCATCATCGAGAACTTCGCCTGTCTGCGGGCCGAGTTGGCGGAGCGCGGGCACGATCTCGCCTCCGACACGGACACCGAGGTGGTCGCGCATCTGCTGGCCGAGGAGTTCTCGGGGTGCGCGGATCTGGCGGAGGCGATGCGGCTGGTGTGCCGGCGGCTGGAGGGCGCGTTCACGCTGGTCGCCGTGCACGCGGACGAGCCGGATGTGGTGGTGGGCGCGCGGCGGAACTCGCCGCTCGTGGTCGGGGTGGGGGAAGGGGAGGCCTTTCTCGCCTCCGACGTCGCCGCGTTCATCGCCCACACGCGCTCCGCGATCGAGCTGGGGCAGGACCAGGTCGTCGAGCTGCGCCGGGACGGGGTGACCGTCACCGGGTTCGACGGGGCTCCGGCCGAGGTGCGTTCGTACCACGTCGACTGGGACGCGTCCGCAGCGGAGAAGGGCGGCTACGACTACTTCATGCTCAAGGAGATCGCCGAGCAGCCGAAGGCGGTCGCCGACACGTTGTTGGGCCGGATCGACGCGGCGGGCCTGCTCACGCTGGACGAAGTCCGCATCCCCGTGCATGAGTTGAGGGAGATCGACAAGGTCGTCATCGTCGCGTGCGGTACGGCCTTCCACGCCGGGCTGATCGCCAAGTACGCCATCGAGCACTGGACGCGGATTCCGTGCGAGGTGGAGCTGGCGAGCGAGTTCCGGTACCGGGATCCGATCCTCGGCGCGCGGTCCCTGGTCATCGCCATCTCCCAGTCCGGCGAGACGATGGACACGCTGATGGCTCTACGGCACGCGAGGGAGCAGGGCTCGAAGGTGCTGGCCATCTGCAACACCAACGGGTCGACGATTCCCCGTGAGTCGGACGCGGTGCTGTACACGCATGCCGGGCCCGAGGTCGCCGTGGCGTCGACGAAGGCGTTTCTGACGCAGTTGGTGGCGTGTTATCTGGTCGCGCTGTATCTCGGTCAGGTGCGGGGCACGAAGTGGGGGGACGAGATTCAGGCCGTCATCCGGGATCTGTCGCAGATCTCCGGTGAGGTCGAGCGGGTGCTGGAAACGATGGAGCCTGTACGGGAGTTGGCGCGGTCGGTGGCGTCGAAGAACACCGTGCTGTTCCTGGGCCGGCATGTCGGTTATCCCGTTGCTCTCGAAGGCGCCCTGAAGCTCAAGGAGTTGGCGTACATGCACGCCGAGGGCTTCGCGGCGGGGGAGTTGAAGCACGGGCCCATCGCTCTGATCGAGGAGGGGATGCCGGTCGTTGTCGTGGTTCCGTCGCCGCGTGGGCGGTCGGTTATCCACGACAAGATCGTGTCCAACATCCAGGAGATCAGGGCGCGGGGCGCGATGACCATCGTGATCGCGGAGGAGGGGGACGAGACGGTCGTCCCGTACGCCGACCACCTGATCCGGATCCCGGCGACACCGACGTTGCTCCAACCGCTCGTCGCGACCGTGCCGTTGCAGGTGTTCGCCTGTGAGCTGGCCACGGCTCGGGGAAACGAGGTCGATCAGCCTCGGAACCTGGCGAAGTCGGTGACCGTGGAGTAGGACTCGCTCCTCAGGGCTTCCCTGAGAGGGGTGAAGGCTCCGGCCGGGAACGTGAGGGTGGCCCTGGCCGGGGTCTTTGAGTCGCGGATGCGAGGGCATCGGCAGGGCTTACAGCCGGGCACCCAACATCCCTGGCAGTAAGCGACATTGACGTTGTGTCAGGCCGCCCACGAAGACCGCCGCGTCGGCGTTCGTCCGCTCGCGGCGTGTCGCCGCCTCGCGAACCCTGCCGTAGGTCAGGAGAGTTCGCGAGGAATGGGGCAACGTCATCTTCTTGGCGCCGCCGGAGAAGGAGCCGACGATCACCACGTCGGCCCCTCGATCTCAACTGCCGGGGCCGGAACCCGGTGTTGGGCCGTCCCCGCGTGATGAGTGGGCCGCCGGTCGCGGCTTCGGGACCGACGCATGGCCTTCAGGCTGGTTGCGGTTCGCTGAAAGCGTGCTGAGGGCGTCGTGAAACCGGGTGCGTGCAGGCTCTGTGTCAGAAGGAAGCCGATGCGGAACCGACGAACACAGGAGCACATCATCATGGGCATCAACCTCACCGACCAGGACAAGCTCACCCTCCGTACCGCCGCGTACGGCGCCATCACGCTCATGGCCGCCGCCGGTGCCACCACCGGCTCGCCGCACCGGATCGCCACCCAGGGCAGCCTCGCCCTGGCCTCGGCGACCGGGCCGGTCGGGTACGTGCTCGCCGAGAACTCGAAGATCCCGAACCTGAACGGGAAGTCCGTCGCCGAGATCGCCGATCAGGTGCTGCCGGCGCTCACCACCGCCATGAGCCTGCTCAAGAAGCAGGACCCGGCCGAGGCCGACAACTTCCGCGGTACCGTTCTCGTCGCCCTCGAAGCGGCCGTCCGGCCCAAGAAGGGCGAGCCCGGCCCCGTCATGCTGGAGATGGTCCGCAAGATCACCGGGGCCCTCGACGCCGCGTGAACCGGCCGGATCGGACCGGATCAGGCCGGGCCGGTCATCGCCGCCGGCGCGCGCGATGCACCAGGTACAGCCTCCGGAAGAGCATGAACGGTGGGACCTCAAGGAGGGCGACGGCGAACGCGCCACCCAAGTCCCCGTCGGGCCCGATGAAGTCGCGGACGATCGTGATTCCGCCGATCAGGACCCACGCGGCCGCCACCGCGGCGAGCAGCCAGCCGCCGACGGTCCGGAGCCACGTCGGGACCCACGTCGCCGGTCCGGGGCCCCTGGACGGCCGGGGCCCCGGCGTCCCCTGCCGCGGTCGCGGGATGTGGTGCGGAGCGCGGGCCGGCAGTCGTACCACCGCCGTCGCCGGGACCGCCGCGTCGATCGTCGCGATCCGGTCCGGGGTCACGTCGAGGTACAGCGTCGGTTCCACGGTGACCACGAAGCCGTCGGGGCCCGTGAGGCCGCGGGCTCCGTCGGGGCGGGTGGTCATCGCCACGCAGGTGTCGTAGGGGACCGTCACCGCGCCGCGCGGGGTCGTGACGCTCACGCCCTCCTCGCCGATGACCAGCGTGACGTTCTCGTTCTCCAGGGACTGGTGGCGGCTCCCCGTGACCGTGGTCCCGGAGTACTGCGGGGCCAGGGTCAGGCCCGCCCAGTCGACGCCCCGGTGGCCCGGGACCTGGAGCAGGGCGGACGCCCACACCTCGCGGGCCACCTCGCGCAGGTCCGCGACCGCGACCGCCTCCAGCTCGGCCCGGTGCTCGGCGGGGGAGAGGACGCGATGGCCGAGGAGGAGGTTCAGGGCGTACCCGGGGAGGGAGGCGGCGGCGAAGTCCGGGGCGTCGTACATCTTGAGCTTCTTGCCGCGGACGGAGTCCAGTTCGGACTGCGCGATGGTGCCGTTGCGGAGGCGCGCGAGGGTGTCGACGAAGCCGCCGACCACCGCGTCCTGCTTCGTCGGCAGCGCGTCGGCGTACGCGGTGAGCGTGGCGAAGTCGGCGTCGCGCGGGGTGTAGTCGGCCTGCGCCGAGTAGGAGTAACCGCCCTCCTGGCGCAGGTCCTGGAAGAGCGCCCGGCCGAGCACGTCCGCGAAGACCGCGCCCGCCGTCGACCGTCGTACGACCGAGGTCAGGACCACCTGGCCGTCCTCGCCGCAGATGTACGCGGGGGTCGTCGGGAGGGTGCTCGTCGCCGCGGGGGGCGGGAAACGGGTGCCCGACGGCAGGGTGAGGTCCAGGCCCTCCGGGACGGACTCGCTCGTGATCCACAACACCGCGTTCTCACGGGTGAAACGGGTCCGCGCCCACTCGCCGACCTGGTCGGGCGTCACGCCCCAGGTTCCCAACTCGCTGTAGCTGGACAGTCCGTAGCCCTGAGCGCCGTAACGCCACAGCGGGAGCTGGGAGTTGGCGCCGTTCGCGCGGCCCGCGGCCTCCGTGCGCAGGATCTCCCGCTCGGTGTCCAGCCGGGCCAGCGGCAGTTCGCGCAGGGCCGCGCAGACACTGTTGAGGTGCGCTACGACCTCGTCCTCGTCGCCGGTCGCGTGGAAGAGGGTGTACGCGTTCGCCGTCGCGCCGTTGTAGTGCAGGTCGGTCAACTGGAGCCGGTGCAGGGCCAGATGCTCGACGAGATGGGTGAGCCCGGACGTCGCCAGCGTCTCGTCGGCGCGGCCCACCCGGAAGAAGAGGCCGGCCGTGACCTCGCCGCCCTGGCGCGGGGCGTACAGCGTGGGAATGCCCTGGGTGGTCGTGCAGCCGATCAGGCCGGCGAGGGCCTCCGGCGCGAACTCGGTGGTCTTCATCGTCGGCTCCCCCTAGAGCGTCGCGAGCGCGGACTTGCGGTACTTCACGAACGCGGCCTGCCAGCCGGGCAGGTACTGCCACTGGTACTCGTTCACCCGGTCTTCGAGGGAGACGAAGTGCGCGGCCGCGTCCTCGGCATGGCCGCCGATCGAGAAGGCCAGGGCGAACGCGCTGTCCGCCGCGATCCAGTTCCACCCGGGGGCGTAGTCCGGGTGCAGCACGGACTCCCGCGCGGCGGACCGCAGTTCGTTGCGGACGGAGACACTCCGCAGGTATGTGCGCTGCTCGACGCCGTCCAGGTCCGCCCAGTGCTCGATGTGCGCCTCGGCGACCAGCGCCCCGGCGTGCGAACCGGCGGGGGCCGCGGCCACGCACTCCTGCGCGAAGGAGTGTGCCGCCTCCCACGAACCGCTCCACTTGGGGCACACCTGCTGGAGCAGCTGGGACTGCGCGCGGAAGTGGTGGGGGTGGTGGGCGGAGAGGCGGTCGTAGCGGCGGCGGGCCTCGGCGTGTCCGAGTTCCAGGCCGCGGGCGGTGAGCAGCCGGGCGGTCCAGGCGGCGGCGTTGCCGGGCTGCTCGGCGCACACGTCGATCAGCAGGCGCTCGGCCCGCCCCAGCCAGTCGTGGAACTGGGCGAACTGGTCGCGCGACACGCGCTCCGCGCGGGCGCGGCTGCGGATGGCCCAGCCGATGCGGATGTAGCGCTCGGCGAGGAGGGTGCGGGGGAGGGGGTCGGCGGGGTGGTCGGCCGCCGCCTGCTCCAGGTAGGTCTCCACGCCGTCCAGGCCCGCGAGTTGGCCTGCCGCGAAGGACATCTTTTCCACGGAGTTCTCCACCGGGTTCTCGACCGGGTTCTCGGTCGAGTCGAGGGTGGTGAAGAAGGCCTGCGTCGCCTGCCAGTCGCCTGCCTGGGCCGCGTCCCGCAGCGGGGTGAGGTCGGGCAGCGTGGTGAACGGGTCCGTGACCGGTTCCGACAGGGCTACGGGTCTTTCGTCGTCGTCCGTCGTCGTGCTGGTGGTGGTCATGCTCCGCCCCCTGGCGAATCCTGAACCCACGGCGCGGCTACTGGCCCCCCAGGGCGCGCGAACGTGAGTGGTGTCATGCGTGTGATGTGAGTTGCCGCAGGTTAGCAGCCGTATGTGACAAGGGGGACGGGGGTGTACGCGGTCGTAGGGTGCTCGGCATGAGCATCATCGGGGTTGGTATCGATGTGGCCGAGATCGACCGGTTCGCGGCGTCGCTGGCGCGTACGCCGGGCATGGCTCGGCGGCTGTTCCTGGACAGCGAGTTGTCGTTGCCGAGCGGGGAGCGGCGGGGGGTGGCGTCTCTCGCCGCGCGGTTCGCGGCGAAGGAGGCGGTGGCGAAGGCGTTGGGGGCGCCGGCCGGGCTGCACTGGACGGACGCCGAGGTGTACGTCGAGGAGAGCGGGCGGCCTCGGTTGCGGGTTACCGGGACTGTCGCGGCTCGGGCGGCCGAGTTGGGGGTGCGCTCCTGGCATGTTTCGTTGAGCCATGACGCGGGGGTGGCCTCGGCGGTGGTCATTGCGGAGGGGTGACGGGCGGGTGGGGGCTGTACGGCCCCGGCTTCACCTTCGGCCTTTTTTGATTCCCACCCGCACCGCCCGTGCGGCTTTCGTCGTCTGTTGCGGGTGGCCCCTGTGGGGGTAGATCGCCGTTGGCGGGTGCGGCTTTTTTTGGGGGGCGGGTCTCGGGGGTGACGCCCGGGTGCGGGTGCCCCTGTCGGGGCCGATCGCCGTCGGCGGCTGCGGCTTTGGGGCTTGCGGGGCAGACTCGAACGTATGCGTACTGCGTACAGCGTGGAGACGGTAAGGGCCGCCGAGCGACGGCTGATGGCGCGGGTTCCGGAGGGTGCGCTCATGCAGCGGGCCGCCGCCGGACTGGCCGTTGTCTGTGCTCAGTTGTTGGGGCGGGTCTACGGCAGCCGGGTCGTGCTGCTGGTGGGTAGCGGGGACAACGGGGGTGATGCCCTGTACGCGGGGGCTCGGCTCGCGCGGCGGGGGGCCGGGGTGGTGGCTGTGCTGCTTGCGGCTGAGCGGGCCCATGCCGGGGGGCTTGAGGCGTTGGTGCGGGCCGGTGGGCGGAGCGTCGCGCCCGGTGATGCCGAGGGGCTGCTTCTCCGTGCCGACCTTGTCCTCGACGGGATCGTCGGGATCGGCGGCAAGGGTGGGCTGCGGCCCGATGCCGCGCGCTTGGCCGGGCTTGCCTCGGAGGCACGGGGGATTGTCGTCGCCGTTGATCTGCCCAGCGGGGTCGACGCGGACAGCGGGGAGGTGCGGGGGGCTGCCGTGCGGGCCGATGTCACCGTCACCTTCGGGGCGCACAAGCCTGGGTTGTTGATCGATCCTGCGCGGGACTACGCCGGGGCCGTGCGGCTTGTTGACATCGGGCTGGGGGGTGAGCTGCCCGACGGGCCTGCCCTGGAGGCCCTCCAACACGCGGACGTGGCGCGGCTGTTGCCCGTGCCGGGGGCAGAGAGCGACAAGTACCGGCGGGGAGTTGTGGGGATCGCCGCCGGGTCCGGGCGGTATCCGGGGGCCGCTGTGCTGGCTGTCGCCGGGGCCTTGCGGGGTGGGGCGGGGGCCGTGCGGTATGTCGGGCCGGCTTCTGACGCGGTGATCGCCCGGTTCCCCGAGGTGTTGGTGTCGGAGGGCGGTCCGCTCAAGGCCGGGCGGGTGCAGGCCTGGGTCGTGGGGCCCGGGGGTGGTGATGACGCCTCGACCGTGGCTGATGTGGTGACCGCCGATGTGCCTGTGCTCATTGACGCGGACGGGTTGCGGTTGGTCGATGCGGGTGCCGTGCGGGGGCGGCGGGCGCCGACGTTGATGACTCCTCACGCGGGGGAGGCGGCTGCGTTGCTCGGGGTTCCTCGGGGGGACGTTGAGGGGGCTCGGTTGGAATCCGTGCGGGAGTTGGCCGGGCGGTACGGGGCGACCGTGTTGTTGAAGGGGTCGACCACGCTTGTCGCGGACTCGGGGGGTGGGGCTGTGCGGGTCAATGCGACGGGAACGGGGTGGCTGGCTACGGCGGGCAGTGGGGACGTGTTGTCGGGGCTCTGCGGGTCGTTGTTGGCGGCGGGGTTGTCGGCGTTCGACGCGGGGAGTGTGGGGGCGTATCTGCATGGGCTGGCGGGGAGGTTGGCCGCGGATGGGGCGCCTGTGGGGGCGCATGATGTGGCTGAGGCGGTTCGGCTTGCCTGGCGGGATGTGCGGGGCTGACTCTTCTCGCCCCCGTCGGCCTGAACGGCCTCGTCCTCAAACGCCGGACGGGCTGGATATGACTGGCCTGTGCTGAAAGCGCCGTACCCCCGCCGCACGCATCCGCGCTCGTCAATAAGGGTGACCCCTCCGCGCGGCACCCACTTCCGGTCGTACCGTCGCGTTTCTCTGATCACATGATCAGTACACGAATCGCGCACAGAAGTATCGCGGTGCTGCTCACCGCGGTGATCGCTCTCCCCGTCGGGGCCGGTAGTGCCTGGGCGGACGGGCCGGTGCCGCCGGCGGCGGGGCCGGGGGAGAGCGAGTTGGTGCCGGGGGTGCCGCCGGGGCCGTATCAGCCGTGGCAGATCGATACGCCGGATCAGGCGCTTCCGCCGGCGGTGTACACGCCCACCGCCGAAGAAGACCGGGTCGAGCCGCGCGACGCCGCCGTGGGGACCTACGCGCTCGTCGAGTACGTGCCGATCGCGGACGCCGTCGCCAAGGTGAGCTGCAGCAAGCAGACCGGACCGTATCAGCGGGGCGTCGAACGGTGGCTGAAACTCACGGTGGACGGGAAGCAGTCGGGCCGCGACTGCACGGCCATTCGTGCCTTTCAGAAGAAGCAGGGCATCAAGCCCGCTATCGGGTTCGCCGGGCCTGTCACCTGGGCTCGTATGCAGCAGATCGGTGCCAAGAGGAATCCGAACGCCGCCCGGAAATGCCCCGTCCGCTCGTACCGCGTCGCCTGTGTCGATCTCGACCGGCAGCTCACCTGGGTGCAGAAGGGGAAGAAGGTCGTCTTCGGGCCCGTGCCCATGCGCAGTGGGCGGACCGGGCACGTGACCCGGGGCGGGTGGCACAAGATCTACTGGAAGCACAAGAACCACTGGTCGACGCTCTACAACAGCCCTATGCCGTATGCCCAGTTCTTCGACGGCGGCATCGCCTTCCACGCCGTCTACGGCAGCATCTACACCACCGTCGGCTCCTGGGGCTGCGTCAATCTGCGGCTGGCCGACGCCCGCAAGCTCTGGGGTGTCCTCAAGAAGGGCGACCGTGTGTATGTGTGGGGGCACCGGCCCGGGAACTAGCGAACAAGGAGGGCTCAGAGGGGGTGTCGGTCCCCTCTGAGACACTGGGGGTGCCATGAATGAGACAGCGACACAGCCCACCGCACCGTTGCGCGCCCGCGCCGAGATCGATCTGGGCGCCCTGCGGGCCAATGTGCGGACCCTGCGCGCCCTCGCGCCGGGCGCGGCCCTCATGGCCGTGGTGAAGTCCGACGCCTACGGCCATGGGGCGGTGCCCTGTGCGCGTGCCGCCGTGGAGGGCGGGGCCACCTGGCTCGGTACTGCCACGCCCGAGGAAGCGCTTGACCTGCGGGCGCGCGCCGGGCTGCCCGACGGCGTGCGGATCATGTGCTGGCTGTGGACCCCGGGCGGGCCCTGGCGGGAGGCCATCGAGGCCGACCTCGATGTGTCCTTGAGCGGGATGTGGGCCTTGGAGGAGGTCGTCGCGGCCGCTCGTGCTGTCGGGCTTCCCGCGCGCGTGCAGCTCAAGGCCGATACCGGGCTGGGTCGTAATGGGTGCCAGCCCGGTGAAGATTGGGCCGAGCTGGTCGGCGCTGCTCTCCGCGCGGAGGCCGACGGGCTTCTCCGTATTACCGGGCTCTGGTCCCACCTCGCCTGCGCCGACGAACCGGGGCATCCCTCCATCGATGCCCAACTCGCCCTCTTCCGCGAGATGGTGGCGTACGCGGAGGAGCGTGGGGTGCGGGCTGAGGTGCGGCACATCGCCAACTCGCCCGCCACGCTCACCCGTTCCGACTCGCACTTCGATCTCGTCCGCACCGGCATCGCCGTCTACGGCATCTCGCCCAGCCCTGAGGTGGGGTCCTCGGCCGACTTCGGGCTGCGGCCGGTGATGTCCCTGAAGGCGTCCGTCGCGCTGGTGAAGCAGGTGCCGGGCGGGCACGGGGTCAGTTACGGGCATCACTACGTCACCCCGGGCGTGACCACCCTCGGACTCATCCCCGTCGGGTACGCGGACGGCATCCCGCGGCACGCCTCCGGTACCGGGCCGGTGCTCGTCGGCGGGAAGTGGCGGACCGTCGCGGGACGGGTCGCCATGGACCAGTTCGTCGTGGACCTGGGTGGGGAAGAGCTGGAGGCCGGGGCGGAGGCGATTCTGTTCGGGGCCGGTGACCGTGGTGAGCCCACCGCCGAGGACTGGGCGCAGGCCGCCGGAACCATCGCGTACGAGATCGTGACCCGCATCGGAACACGCGTTCCCCGCGTCTACGTCAATGAGGTCGCCGGTGAGGGCGGTTCCGGGGGCGGCCCCGAGGTCGTCTCCGAGGTCGTCCCCGGGTATGAGGGAGACGACGTAGCGCAGGGTCTTGACGTGAAGAGGAGCGGCACGTGAGCGAGAGCAGTGCGGAGGCGGTTGCCGCGGTCGCCTCCGCCGCCGCGGGGGCGGGCGGGAACTGGCGGAAGGTCACCGGTATCGCGGGCGCCGCGATAGGGGTGATCGCCGCCGGGGCCGCGGCCGGTGTCGCCATAGAGCGGATGACCGTCGGGCGTGGGATGCGCGAGCGGGCCCGGCTGGCGCTCGACTCCACCGGACCGTACGGTTCGCTGCGCGGCACCCCCGGCACGGCACAGGCCGACGACGGCACCGAGCTGTACTACGAGGTCGACGACATCGAGCCGGAGGTCGCCGTCACGCCCAAGCGGCGACGGCTCTTCGGGCGGAAGGCCCCGGCCCCCGTCACGGTCGTCTTCAGCCACGGGTACTGCCTCAACCAGGACTCCTGGCACTTCCAGCGGGCCGCCCTGCGCGGGGTCGTGCGGACCGTGCACTGGGACCAGCGCAGCCATGGGCGTTCCGCGCGCGGGGTGGCGCAGCTGGAAGACGACATGCCGCTCACCATCGACCAGTTGGGGCGCGACCTGAAGGCCGTGATCGACGCGGCCGTGCCCGAGGGGCCGATCGTGCTCGTCGGGCACTCCATGGGCGGCATGACGGTGATGGCGCTCGCCGACCAGTACCCCGACCTGATCCGCGACCGGGTCGTCGCCACGGCCTTCGTCGGTACGTCCTCCGGGCGGCTCGGCGAGGTCAACTTCGGGCTGCCCGTCGCGGGGGTCAACGCGGTACGGCGGGTGCTGCCCGAGGTACTGAAGGCGCTCGGACAGCAGGCCGCGCTGGTGGAGCGGGGGCGACGGGCCACCGCCGATCTGTTCGCCGGGATCATCAAGCGGTACTCGTTCGCTTCGCGGGACGTCGATCCGGCGGTCGCGCGGTTCGCCGAGCGGATGATCGAGGGCACGCCCATCGATGTCGTGGCGGAGTTCTATCCGGCCTTCACCGACCACGACAAGACGGCCGCCCTGACCCACTTCAAGGACATGCCGGTGCTCGTGCTGGCCGGGATCGGCGATCTCGTCACGCCCAGTGAGCACAGCGAGGCCATCGCCGACCTGCTGCCGGACGCCGAGCTGGTGCTCGTGCCGGACGCCGGGCACCTGGTGATGCTGGAGCACCCCGAAGTGGTGACGGACCGCCTCGCCGACCTGCTCACCCGCGCGGGTGCCGTGCCGGCAGGGGCTACCGTAAGTGGCTATGGAAGCACCAGCAGCACCGCACAACGCGGCTGAGCCCCTGTCCGTCTCCCTCACCGTCAACTCCCCCGAGCAGATGCGGGAGTTGGGGCGCCGCCTCGCCGAATTGCTGCGCGCGGGCGACCTCGTGATGCTCACGGGTGAGCTGGGCGCCGGCAAGACGACACTCACCCGGGGGCTGGGGGAGGGGCTCGGGGTCCGCGGCGCGGTCACCTCGCCGACCTTCGTGATCGCCCGGGTGCATCCGTCGCTGGGGGACGGGCCGCCGCTTGTGCACGTCGACGCGTATCGCCTGGGCGGCGGGCTCGACGACATGGAGGACCTCGACCTCGATGTGTCGCTGCCCGAGTCCGTGATCGTCGTGGAGTGGGGCGAGGGGAAGGTCGAGGAGTTGACCGACGACCGGCTGTCGCTCGTCATCCACCGAGCCGTCGGGGATACGACCGACGAGGTACGGCACGTCACTGTCACCGGGCTCGGTGCGCGGTGGGCCGCGGTGGAACTGGGCGTGCTCGGCGGCTGACCGGGGGTGCGAGGGGTGTGGGTTCCGACAAGGTGTCGGCAAGATGTTGCGTTCCGGGTCTCGCGCGTGGTCACATGGTATCCAGTTCGTAGTTAGGTCTACCTAACTACGTCTGCCCCCGGCTCCCAGGAGGCGTCCATGTCGGCTGCAGAGAACCAGTGCGAGCAGGCGCGGCGGTATGCGTTCGCCGGGGTGTCCATGCGGGAGCTGTTGGCGGCGGGGGATGCGGCGCTGGCCGTTTCGACGCCTCCTCGCGCGCCGGAGCCGGTGGAGGTGCCGGGCGAGCAGCGTCAGCGTAAAGCGGCGTAGTCGTTCGTCTGCGGGCGCGTCGTGGCTGGTCGCGCAGTTCCCCGCGCCCCTGGTGGGTTGCGCTGCCCCCAGTTGAATTGCTCAGCGGATTACGACGATGCTCTGGCCGATCGTCGCGAACTCCCACATTGCCGCGCCGTCCTCGGGCGACTCGCGGATGCCGCCCGACTTGTTCGTGGGGTCGGGGGCGTCCGTCGCGCCGCTGACCGCCGCGCTGAAGCCGATGGCGACGTTGTCCGCGTTGGTGAAACGGACGACGTGCTGGATGGGGATCCCGTCGGTGCCGGTGATGGCGTTCGAGCGGGAGGTGACCGGATAGGTGCCCGTGGGCGGGTCCACCGTGCCGGGGGTGACCTTGAACGTGCGGTTGACCTTGTTGTTCTCGGCGACCAGCCACACCCGGTCGTCGTCCACCGAGTACACGACCCGCTCGCCCTTGCCGGAGGCGGCGGGCAGCGCGGCGGGGTTCTTCTTGTCGCGCGGGGCCTTCGAGGTGGCCACCGCCACGGGTGAGGCGCTCGCACGGGCCTTGTCCGCCAGTCCGGGCGGGACGGTCGCCGATGCCTGATAGGCGAGGAAACCGACCGTGGCGACGGCCGCCACGGTGAGCCCGGCCACGATTCCCGAGCTGCTGCCGGCCATCAGCGCCCACCTCCGCGTCTCATACGTCTACGTCCTGTGACGGTGCCTCGTACAGCCCCGTACGGTCCCTTACGTCCCGTAAGTCCGGTGACCCCAGGTGACCGTAGCAGCCGGGGCCGGGCCGACCGGGGCGGCCGTGCTCGCGGCGCCGGAGCCGTAGGCTGTTTGCGTGCTCTTGCTCGCTCTGGATACCGCCACCCCAGCCGTCACCGTCGCCCTGCACGACGGCGAGGCCGTCATCGCCTCGTCGAGTCAGGTGGACGCGCGCCGCCACGGTGAACTGCTGCTCCCGGCCGTCGACCACGTGCTCGCCGACGCGGGGCTCACGCTCGACGCCGTCACGGGAATCGTCGTGGGCATCGGCCCCGGCCCCTACACCGGGCTGCGCGTCGGCCTCATGACCGCCGACACCTTCGGACTCGCGCTCGGCGTGCCCGTGCACGGTGTGTGCACCCTGGACGGCCTCGCCTACGCCGCCGACCTCGACGGCCCCTTCGTCGTCGCCACGGACGCGCGGCGCAAGGAGGTCTACTGGGCGCGCTACGCCGACTCCCGCACCCGCCTCACCGACCCGGCCGTGGACCGGCCCGCCGACATCGCGGAGCGGGTGGCCGGACTGCCCGCCGTCGGCGCCGGCGCGCTGCTCTACCCGGACACCTTCCCGTCCGCCCACGAGCCGGAGCACGTCTCCGCCGCCGCGCTCGCCGCGTTGGCCGTCGAGAGACTCGCGGCGGGCGTCGAACTGCCCGCGCCCCGGCCGCTGTACCTGCGCCGTCCCGACGCCCAGGTGCCCAAGAACTACAAGGTGGTCACCCCCAAGTGACCGAATCCCTGAGTCCTCGGCTGCGCGAGATGCGCTGGTGGGACATCGACTCCGTGCTGGAGCTGGAGAAGGACCTCTTCCCCGAGGACGCCTGGTCCCGGGGCATGTTCTGGTCCGAACTGGCGCATGCGCGGGGGGCTGAGGCGACCCGGCGGTACCTGGTGGCCGAGGTGGACGGTGCGGAGACCGAGAGCGGCGTGCGGGTCATCGGCTACGCGGGTCTCGCCACCACCGGCGAGCAGGCCGACATCCAGACCATCGCCGTCGCCCGCGACCACTGGGGCACCGGCCTCGGCTCCACCCTCCTGACCGAACTCCTCAGCGCGGCAAGCGAGTTCGAGTGCGCCGAGGTCATGCTCGAATGCCGCGTCGACAACGTCCGCGCGCAGAAACTGTACGAGCGCTTCGGCTTCGCCCCGATCGGATTCCGGCGCGGCTACTACCAGCCGGGCAACGTCGACGCCCTGGTGATGCGCCTGACCACAGATCCCGACAGCAGCTCCGCTGCGGGGTCAACTTCCGTACAAGGAACCGAGATCCATGACTGACTCACGCGACGAGCCCCTCGTCCTGGGCATCGAGACCTCCTGCGACGAGACCGGCGTCGGCATCGTCCGCGGCACCACCCTGCTGGCGGACGCGATCGCGTCCAGCGTCGACGAGCACGCCCGTTTCGGCGGGGTCGTACCGGAGGTGGCGTCCCGCGCCCACCTGGAGGCGATGGTCCCGACGATCCAGCGCGCGCTGAAGGACGCGGGGGTGAGCGCGCGGGACCTGGACGGCATCGCGGTCACGGCCGGGCCCGGTCTCGCCGGCGCCCTGCTGGTCGGCGTCTCGGCGGCCAAGGCGTACGCCTACGCGCTCGGCAAGCCCCTCTACGGCGTCAACCACCTCGCCTCCCACATCTGCGTGGACCAGCTCGAACACGGCCCGCTGCCGGAACCGACGATGGCGCTCCTGGTGTCCGGCGGCCACTCCTCCCTCCTCCTCTCCTCGGACATCACCTCGGACGTACGGCCGCTGGGCGCGACGATCGACGACGCGGCGGGCGAGGCCTTCGACAAGATCGCCCGCGTCCTGAACCTCGGTTTCCCGGGCGGGCCGGTCATCGACCGGTACGCGAAGGAGGGCGACCCCACGGCGATCACGTTCCCGCGCGGCCTGACCGGTCCGCGCGACCCGGCGTACGACTTCTCCTTCTCCGGACTGAAGACGTCCGTGGCCCGCTGGATCGAGGCGAAGCGGGCCGCGGGGGAGGACGTGCCGGTCCGCGATGTCTCGGCGTCCTTCCAGGAGGCCGTCGTCGACGTCCTGACCCGCAAGGCCGTCCGTGCCTGCAAGGACGAGGGCGTCGACCACCTGATGATCGGCGGCGGCGTCGCGGCCAACTCCCGCCTGCGCGCCCTGGCTGCGGAACGCTGTGAGGCCGCCGGCATCCGCCTCCGCGTCCCGCGTCCCAAGCTGTGCACGGACAACGGCGCGATGGTCGCCGCGCTGGGCGCGGAAATGGTCGCGCGGAACCGGATCCCCTCGGACTGGGACCTGTCCGCGGACTCCTCCCTCCCGGTGACGGACCCGCACGTCCCCGGCCACTCCCACGATCACGACCACGTGCACGAGGTCAGCAAGGAGAACCTGTACTCGTGACGACGGTCGCGTTGATGTGGGAGGCCCGGGCGGCGGACGGGCGAGGGGCGGAACTCCTCGCCTGGGCGCGAGCACAGCGACTTCCCGCCGAGCCGCTGCGCCGGGAGTTCCTGCGCGCACCCCGGGACCGGGTGCTCGTCATCACCTGGTGGGATGCGGAGTACGACGCGGACCTGCCTGAACTGCCCGAGCCGGGCGGGGAGTTGGTGACTCGGGCGGTGCACCGGTGGCGGTTCGAGTCGGTGGGCGGGTAACGGCGGTTTTCACCCCTCGCGCCGCACCTCCGTCTCGCACCGCAGCCGCCGCTCCGCCCCCACCACCCGCACGGGACCCGTCAGCGTCACCCGTGTCGTATGCCGCACCTCCGCGCTGGACACCCCCAACCTCAGTTCCAGTGCGCCCGGTTCGACGACCCGGCGGCCCGAGCGGTCCGTGAACGCCGACAGGTCTGCGTGGAAGTGGAAGGTCACCCGTGTCGCCTCGCCGGGGGCCAACTCCAGTCGCTGGTAACCGATCAGGCGGACGTCCGGGCGGGTCACCGAGGCGACCGGATCGTGGAGGTAGAGCTGGACGATCTCCGTGCCGGTGCGGTCGCCCGTGTTGCGGACGGTGACGGGCAGGTCGTAGGAGCCGTCCGTGTCGATCTCCAACTCCCCTGATTCGGCGGGCTCCCACTCGAACGTCGTGTACGAGCGGCCGTGGCCGAAGGGGTACAGCGGGGTCGGGTCCAGGCTGCTGACCTCGTCGGCCAGGCCCAGCGGAGGTTGGAGGTACGTCCAGGGCTGGCCGCCCGGTGCGTGCGGGACGCTCACCGGGAGGCGGCCGGAGGGGTTGACGCGGCCCGACAGCACTCCCGCCACTGCCGGGCCGCCTTCCTCCCCAGGGAAGAACGCCTGGATCACCGCGCCCAGTTGGCCGTGCCAGCGGCCCAGCGCGTAGGGGCGGCCGGTCAGCAGGACCAGGACGACCGGGACGCCCGTCGAGACCAGTGCGTCCAGCAAGTCGGCCTGTATGCCGGGTAGTTGGAGGTCCGCCACATCGCAGCCCTCGCCCGACGTGCCGCGTCCGAACAGGCCCGCGCGGTCGCCGAGCACCGCCACGCACACGTCCGCCTCCGTCGCCCGCGCCACCGCCTCCGCGAAACCCGAGGTGTCCGGGCCGGAGACGTCGCACCCCTCCGCGAACGTCACCTTGGCGTCCGGGAGTTCGGCCCGCAGCGACTCCAGCACCGTGGGGATCTCGATGCCCATCGGCACCTCGGGGTGGTGCGTACCCACGTGGGACGGGAAGGAGTAGCAGCCGAGCATGGCGAGAGCGTCCGCCGCCCGCGGGCCGACCACGGCGATGCGCGCGTCCGCCCCCAGCGGCAGCAGACCGTCCGGGTTGTCCAGCAACACGACTGACTCTTCGGCCAGTTGGCGGGCCAGGGTACGGTTCGCCGTCGAGTCCAGGTCGATCCGCCCGGTCGGCTCCGGGGACCAGTCCTCGTTCAGGAGCCCCAACTCGGCCTTCTGCACCAGCACTCGCCGCGCCGCCCGGTCCACCAGCGCCTCCGGGACCTCCCCCGCCCGCACCGCCTCCACCAACGGTTTCCCGTAGCACTTCAGCGTCGGCAGTTCTACGTCGACGCCCGCCTCCAGCGCCGCCCGCGCCGCCTGTGCCGGGCTGCCCGCCACCCGGTGCAGCGTCTCCAGGAAGCCGATGCCGAAGTAGTCGGCGACCACCGTTCCCGTGAACCCCCACTCCTCGCGCAGGAGTTGGGTCAGCAGCGCGGGGTCGGCCGACGCCGGCACGCCGTCCGTCTCGTTGTACGCCGCCATCACCGAGCGCGCCCCGCCCTCCCGCAGCGCCATCTCGAAGGGGGGAAGAGTGACGTCCGCGAACTCCCGTACCCCCGCCCGCACCGGCGCCAGATTCCGCGCCCCCACGGACGACGCGTACCCGGCGAAGTGCTTCAGCGTCGCGACGACCCCGGCCGACTCCAGCCCCCGCACATACGCCGTACCGATGGTCCCCACCAGGTACGGGTCCTCCCCGATCGTCTCCTCCACCCGGCCCCAACGCGGATCCCGTACGACGTCCAGGACCGGGGCGAGACCCTGGTGGATGCCGGCCGCGCGCAGGTCCGCGCCGATGCGCCGGGCCATCTGCTCGACCAGCCCCGGGTCGAAGCTGGCACCCCACGCCAACGGCACCGGGTACGCCGTCGCACCCCACGCCGTGAACCCCGCCAGGCACTCCTCATGGGCGACCGCCGGGATGCCGAAACGCCCCGCCGCCGCGATCCGGCGCTGCGCGCGGGCCAGCGCCTGCGCGCCCAGCTCCGGGTCCACCGGCGCCGTACCGAAAGAACGGGTGAGCTGGCCAAGACCCCGGGTGATCAGCTCGTCCCAGTCGTACTCCGAGGTCATCTCCCGCTGGAGCGGGGCGACCCCGTCGCCGTCCGTCGCGGCGCCCACCCAGACGCCGTAGAGCTGGGCGGTCTTCTCCTCCAGGGTCATCCGGGCGAGCAGGTCGTCGACGCGGGCGGCGGCGGGCAGGGCGGGGTCGCGCCAGGGGGCGGTGGTCATGAAACTCCGTTCGGAAAGGGTGAGTTGGGGCAGCTCACTTGCCGCCCACGCCCATCAGGCCGCCGACCAGGGCGCGCCGGGCCACCAGGTAGACGGCGAAGATCGGGATACCGGAGAGGACGACCGAGGCGAGCAGGGCCGGGATGTTCACGCCGAACTGGCTGACGTAGTTGAAGAGTCCGAGCGTGAGGACCCTCGGTCCGTCGGACTGGGTGAAGATCAGCGGGAAGAGGAAGCCGTTCCAGGCCTGCAGCGCCGCGTAGATGACGACCGTGCTGATACCGCCCTTGGTCATCGGGATGACCAACTGGAACAGCATCCGCGTCGCCGACGCGCCGTCGAGCGCCATCGCCTCGTACAGGTCCTCCGAGATGTCCCGCAGCGTGCCGGTCAGGATCAGCACGGAGACCGGCATCGCGAAGGCCGCCGTAGGGAGGATCACCGCCAACAGGCTGTCGTACAGGTCGAGTTTGGCGATCATCAGGTAGAGGGGGACCACGACCGCCTGCGCCGGGATCGCCACTCCCATCAGGAACAGGCGGAAGGCGCCGGTCGACCAGACCGTCCTCGTGCGGACGGCCACGTAGGCGAGCGGCACGCACAGCACCAGCACGATGCCTACGACCGCCGCCGCGACCAGTGCCGTGTTCGCGAGGAAGTGGCCGAAGCCGTTGTGCAGGACGGTGTTGTAGTTGGCGAAGGTCGGATCGGTGGGCGGTTTCAGGGCGTTGTTGCCCAGTGCCTTGTCCTGGCGGGTGAGGGAGGCCGAGATCATCGCGTAGATCGGGATGATGACGACCGCGAGCCAGAGGAGGGAGCCGAGGCCGGCGACGGGGTTGGGGCGCTTGGTCCAGTGCCGGCGCCTTCGCGTTCGGGCGGGTTCCACCGGCTCCTCCGCCGTCTTCACCGGACGCGGCAACGTGTCGTGTGACACTCCGTCACATCCCTTCGCGGGTACTGCGCATGGCGCCGAAACCGGTGAGCCTGACCAGGACCAGGGAGAGCGCGGTGGCGATGACGACCAGGAAGGTCGCGATCGCGCTCGCGTACCCGAAGTCGTAGCTCTTGAAGCCGGCTTCGTACATCAGGTACGGCAGGATCGCCGTGTCCGTGCCGGGACCGCCCTGGGTGAGGATCAGGACGGTCTCGAAGTAGGTGAGCGAGCCGACGATCATCAGCACGCTGGACGTCGTGGCCGTATTGCGGAGCTGGGGCAGCGTGATCGAGAAGAACTGCCGGTACCGTCCCGCACCGTCAATCGCCGCCGCCTGATAGAGCACTTCGGGAATCTGCCGGGCCCCGCCCTGATAGATCAGCGTGTGGAACGGGATGAACTGCCACCCCCCGACAAACACGATCGCGAGAAACGCACCGCTCGTCGACCCGAGCGTGTCCTGGTGGATCACGCCGAAGTTCGGGTCGAGCAACGCGTAGAAGAGCAGCGCGATGGCAGTCGAGGAGAGCAGGAACGGCACGAAGAAGATCGCGGAGAGGATGGCCCGGTTGCGCTGCCGCCCGGCCGCCCAGACACCGAGGAGCAGCGACACGACGGTTTGGAAGGCCCAGCTGGTCACCGTCAACAGGACGGTGACGGTGAGGGATTGGGTGAGGCGGGAGTCGTGCAGCAGCTTCTGCCAGTTGGCAAGCCCGACCGGCTTGGGGTCGCCGAGCCCGTTCCACGTGGTGAAGGAGAGGTAGACGGCCAACACCATGGGCGCAACAGCGAAGAAGACGAAGAAGAGAACCCCGGGCACAGCCCACACGACGTGAGGTGAATTCCGGTGCGCTGATGAACTCCGCTGTGCTGGAGCGCTCCGATAGGGGCGCGGGGCTGTGTCTTTTCGCGGCTCCGCCGCGGGGCGCGACCAGCCACGACGCACCGGCACCCGACGAACCACCCCACCTGCGGAGCGCTCGCTCACTTCAACCCCTTGAGCGCGGACACGAACTGGCTGGGCGAACTCTTTCCCACGAACAGCTTGTTGATCTCGGTCAGCATCGGCGTGGACACATCCGGATCCACCGCCTGGTCCCAGCTCAGCGTGAACGCCGGTGCCTGCTGCACCATTTGGTACTGGAACTTCGCGAACTCGGGGTTGGGCGAGGAGTCCAGGAGCTTCTCCGCGTTGGAGGTGGTCGGAATATCTCCGTTGGCGACCAGGTCCTTCGCATACGCCTCCGACGCACAGTCACGGAGGAACGCGATCGCCGCGTCCTTGTTGCCCGTACGGGCGTTCACGGACCAGTAGTTGGTGGGGTTCCCGACGACGTTACGGATATCACCGGCGCCGCCTTCGTACTTCGGGAACGCGGACCACCCCAGGTTGTTCTTCGCGAAGTCGGGGAACTTCCCGAGCTGCGTCGAGTACTCCCACGACCCCATCAGATGCATCGCCGCCTTGCCCTTGGCGAACACCGCGGGCGCGCCCCCGTTGACGTACGACACGGAACTGAACCCCTTGCCGAACGCCCCGTCGTCGATGAGCTGCTTGACGGTCTCGGCGGCCTTGAGGACAGCCGGGTCGCCCCACCCGGACGCGTCCCCGTTCTTGATCTTGTCGAAGACCTCGGGCCCGCCGATCCGGTCGACCAGGTACTCCAGCCACATCAACTCGGGCCAGATGTCGGCCCCGCCGAGCGCGAACGGCGTGATGTCCGCCGCCTTCAGCTTCTTGTTGATGTCGAGCAACTCGGCCCAGGTGGTGGGCGGTTGGAGCTTGTGCGCGGCGAAGACGGTCTTGTTGTAGAAGAGGATCACCGGCTGCATGCCGCGCATCGGTATGCCGTAGTTCTTGCCCTTGAGCGCACCCGCCGCGAGCACCGACGGCAGGAAACCGTCCTTGAGGACCGGGTCGCTCTTGATGGTGTCGGTGAGGTCGACCAGCTGGTTCGCCTCCTGGTACGCCTTGATCGAGCCGCCGCCCCAGTTGAAGAAGACGTCCGGCGCGTTCGGTGAGCCCATCGCGGTGCGCAGCTTGGCCGGGTAGTCGGTGCCGGGCACCTTCTCCAGCTTGATCCTGCCCTTGGCCTTCTTGGCCGCCGCCGACGCGTTGAACCGGGTGACGGCCTCGGCCTGCACCTTCGCCGCGTCGTCGCCGTAGGTGAAGGCGGTGACCGTGCTGCCGCCGCCGGTGCTGTCACTGGAGCCGCAGGCCGTGAGCCCGGTGGTGAGCAGGGTGGTGGCACCGGCGCCGAGCACCCAGCGCCTGCTGAACGTACGCCCGCCGTTGGACGTGTTGGGCTCCATGGACAGCACCTCTCGTGCGAATGTTTCGAGCCGTTCTACGAATGTTCCGGGAACCTAAGGCGCGCTGGGGGGTTCGTCAAGAGGTCGCGCAGGGATACGATCGCCGCCATGACAGCCCCGGATTCCGCCGAAACCCAGACAGCGGGTCGGCCGACGCAGACCGCCACGCTCGCCGAGATCGCCCGCGAGGCCGGAGTGTCGGCTCCGACTGTTTCGAAGGTCCTCAACGGCCGTGCCGACGTCGCCCCCGCGACCCGCACCCGCGTCGAGGACCTGCTCCGCGTCTACGGCTACCGGCGCCGCCGCGCCGAGGCGACCCGCTCCCCGTTGATCGACCTGGTCTTCCACGAGCTGGAGAGCGCCTGGGCGATGGAGGTCATCCGGGGCGTGGAGAACGTGGCCCGGGACTCCGGGCTGAGCGTGGTGCTGAGCGAGAGCGCGGGGCGGCTGACCCCGGGCCGGACCTGGGCCGACCAGGTCGCGGCCCGCCGCCCGCACGGCGTGATCCTCGTCCTCTCCGGGCTCGACGAGTCCCAGCGGGCGCTGCTCACCAGCCGTTCCATCCCGTTCGTGGTGATGGACCCGGCCGGTGACCCGGGCGCCGACGTGCCGTCGATCGGCGCGACGAACTGGCAGGGCGGGCTCGCCGCCACCCGGCACCTGGTCGAACTCGGCCACACCCGGATCGGCGCGATCAGCGGACCGTCCCGGATGATGTGCAGCCGCGCCCGCGTGGACGGATACCGGGCCGCGCTGGAGACGGCCGGGCTGCCGGTCGACCCCTCGCTGATCACCACCGGCGACTTCCATCACGAGGCCGGCTACCGGCTGGGGCTGGAGTTGCTGCGCCGCCCGGACCGGCCCACCGCCGTCTTCGCCGGCAACGACCTCCAGGCCCTCGGCCTGTACGAGGCCGCGCGCGAACTCGGGCTGCGCATCCCGGAGGACCTGAGCGTGGTCGGCTTCGACGATCTGCCGGTGGCGCGCTGGGTCGGCCCGCCGCTGACGACCGTACGACAGCCCCTCACCGAGATGGCCGAGGCGGCGGCCAAACTGGTGCTCGACCTCGGGCGCGAGCAGGAGACCTCGGCGGCGCGGCGGGTGGAACTGGCGACGAGCCTGGTGGTGCGGAGCAGTACGGCGGCGCCGGCTTCGGCGAAATGACCTGCGCGGTAAGGCCGTTCCCGCTTCCGTGAGTGACGGACGTGGCCGGAAGGTGACGTATTGACGAGTGGGGTGAGCCGTCCCACACTCCTCCGAAGCCAATCGGTTGCACAACCGAAACTTTCGGAGGCACCCGCATGAGATCTCTGAGAACCGGCTTGTCCCTGGCGGCCCTTTTCACCGGCGCCGTCCTGCTCTTCGCGGCACCCGCCGCGCACGCCGCCGACACCCCGCTGCGCGACCTCGCCGCCGCGAAGGGCAAAGTCATCGGCACCGCGGTCACCGGCTCCAAGCTCACCGGCACGTACGGCGACATCGCGGGCGGTCAGTTCAGCTCGCTCACCCCCGGCAACGCCATGAAGTGGGAGACGGTCGAGCCGACGCAGGGCAGCTTCAACTGGTCGGAGGCGGACCAGATCGTCGCCTTCGCGCAGGCCCACAACCAGCAGGTGCGCGGCCACACCCTGGTCTGGCACAGCCAGAACCCGAGCTGGCTGACCAACGGCACCTGGACGTCGGCCCAGTTGAGCAGCCTGCTGCAGAACCACATCAGTACCGAAGTCGGCCGCTACAAGGGCGAGATCACCGCCTGGGACGTGGTGAACGAACCCTTCAACGAGGACGGCACGTACCGCTCGACCCTCTGGTACAACGGCCTCGGCGCCAACTACATAGCCCAGGCGCTGACTTGGGCGCACGCCGCCGACCCGGCCGCCAAGCTGTACATCAACGACTACAACGTCGAGGGCGTCAACGCGAAGTCCACCGCCCTCTACAACCTGGTCAAGTCCCTGAAGGCGGCGGGCGTTCCGATCGACGGGGTCGGCCTCCAGGCCCACCTCATCCTCGGCCAGGTCCCGGCCACCCTCCAGCAGAACATCCAGCGCTTCGCCGACCTGGGCGTGGACGTGGCGATCACCGAGCTGGACGTACGGATGGCGCTCCCGGCCGACAGCGCGCAACTCGCGCAGCAGAAGGCCGACTTCAAGAGCGTCATGGCCGCCTGCGTGGCGGTGACACGCTGCGTGAACGTCACCGTCTGGGGCTTCACCGACTCAGACTCCTGGGTCGACAGCACGTTCCCCGGCTACGGCGCGGCGACACCGTACGACGCCAACTACGCGCCGAAACCGGCGTACTACGGCCTCTCGGAGGCGCTCGGCGGTACGACCACCACCCCGCCGCCGACCGGGGCGTGCTCGGCGACGTACAGCGTGGGCAGTCAGTGGAACACCGGGTTCACCGGACAGGTGACGATCGCCTGCTCCGGGGCCTCCCTGTCGTCCTGGAAGGTGAGTTGGACGTACGGCGCGGGCCAGCGGATCACCCAGGCCTGGAACGCGGCCTGCACCCAGTCGGGCACGGCGGTGAGTTGTGCGAACGCGAGCTACAACGGGACGGTCCCGGACGGCGGTTCGGTGACGTTCGGCTTCAACGCGTCGTGGAGCGGGAGCAATCCGGTGCCGGTGGTGACCCTGGGCTGAGGGAGGCGGGGGAGGCGCGCGGGGGAGCTTCGGGGGAGTGAAGCGGGGCTGAGAACCGTGAGATTTTCCGTAGAAAACCGTCCTGGGACGTCTCCCCTAACTTTCTCCTAATAATTCGGACTTACGTTCCTCCCCGTGACGGACACAGAGAACGTTGACGAGGACAGACGCGTTGGCCGGCGGTCGAGAGTGCTGAAGATCGCCGGCCTCACTCTGGCCGGCGCCCTCGTCCTGGGTGTCGCCACGGCCGGCTGGGCCTACTGGCACCTCAACAGCAACATCAAGAGCGTCGACATCGACAGCGCGCTCGGCACCGACCGCCCCGCGAAAGCGGTGACGACACCGTCCGCGTCAGCGTCCGCCGTCCCCGTGCCTACCGGCTCCCTGAACATCCTGGTCCTCGGCTCCGACTCGCGCAGCGGCAAGGAGAACAAGGCGCTCGGCGGCGGCGACAGCTCCGGCGCCCGCTCCGACACCGCGATGGTGGTGCACATCGACGCGGGCCGTAAGAAGGCCACGATCGTCAGCATTCCGCGCGACACGCTCGTCACCCGGCCGTCGTGCCCGCTGTCGTCGGGCGGGTCCACGTCGGTGGCGTACAACGCGATGTTCAACACGGCGTACTCGGTGGGCGGGCCGGTCTGCGCGGTCAAGACGGTCGAGTCGATCACCGGCGTCCGCATGGACCACTACCTGGAGATCGACTTCGCGGGCTTCGCGAAGCTGGTCAACGCGCTCGGCGGCGTCACGGTCACCACGACGCAGGACATCGACGACGACGACAGCCACCTGCACCTGAAGAAGGGCACCCATCACCTCGACGGCAAGCAGGCCCTGGCCCTCGCCCGCACCCGGCACGGCATAGGCGACGGCAGCGACCTCGGCCGTATAGGCCTCCAACAGATGCTGGTGAAGGCCCTGTTGACGCAGATCTCCACCCACGACCTCCTCACCGACCCCACCAAGCTCTACGAGGTCACCGACGCGGTCACCGACAGCCTCACCACCGACACCGGCCTCGACTCCCTCAGCGAACTGATCAGCCTCGGCCAGAGCCTGAAGAGCCTGTCGGCGGAGGCGGTGACCACGGTCACGATGCCGAACATCACGGCACCGTCCGACCCGAACCGGGTGGTGGCGAAGGAGCCCGCGGCGAGCGATCTGTGGGAGTCGCTGCGTTGAGCGATCGTAGGGAGGGGATCGGCTGACCTGCGGAAACGGGTGGGCGGAAAAAATCTTCGGGGTTTTCCGGCGAGTGTGTCGATCCGCTCGCCCCTCGTTCGACGCATGGTTGAAAGGCCGGGAGGAGCCCGGCCGGAGAACGCCAGCGAACGAACCGAGGAGTCACCATGCCCCGCTACCTCTCCCTCGTGCAGATCGACGAGAAGACCACGCCCGCCGAGGGCCCCAGCCCCGAGCTGATGCAGCGCATGGGCGAGCTGATCGAGGAGATCACCAAGGCCGGGGTCATGCTCGACACCGCCGGCCTCACCCCGACCGCGCAGGGCGCCCGCGTGCACTGGGAGGGCGGCAAGATCTCCGTGACCGACGGCCCGTTCACCGAGTCCAAGGAGGTCGTCGGCGGCTACGCGCTCATGCAGTGCAAGGACATGGCCGAGGCGATCGAGTGGACGAAGCGGTTCCTGAAGGTGCACGAGGAGTTCTGGACCGTGACGTGCGAGGTGCGGGAGATCGCGGAGGGCTGAGCCTTCCTCGGCACCGCTCGTCCCGCCGGTCTTCCTTGGTCTGAGGCCGCCTGGGGTGTTGCATGGTGGGTTGTGACTCCGGAATCACAGCCCACCGCAGACCCGCACGGCAACGCCACGGACCCGCACAGCACCATCGAGACCGTCTTCCGCATCGAGTCCCCCCGCATCATCGCCGCCGTCGCCCGCCTGGTCCGCGACGTCGGCATCGCCGAGGAACTCGCGCAGGACGCGCTCGTCGCCGCGCTGGAGCAGTGGCCCAGGGACGGGGTGCCCGACAACCCGGGCGCCTGGCTCATGGCCACGGCCAGGCACCGAGCCGTCGACCTGATCCGGCGCCGGGAGAACTACGCCCGCAAGCTCCAGGAGATCGGCCGCACCCTGGAGACGACGGCCCCGCCCGAGGAACCCCCGGCCCCCGACGACATCGACGACGACCTCCTGCGCCTCGTCTTCACCACCTGCCACCCGGTCCTCTCCGCCGAGGCCCGCACCGCCCTCACCCTGCGCCTCCTCGGCGGCCTGACCACCCCCGAGATCGCCCGCGCCTTCCTCGCCCCCGAGCCGACCATCGCCCAGCGCATCGTCCGCGCCAAACGCACCCTCGCCACCAAGAACGTCGCCTTCGAGGTCCCCTACGGCCCCGACCGCGAGGCCCGCCTGGGCTCGGTCCTGGACGTCATCTACCTGATCTTCAACGAGGGGTACGCGGCGACGGCCGGCGACGACTGGCTCCGTCCCGGCCTCTGCGAGGACGCCCTCCGCCTGGCCCGACTCCTCTCCGGCCTGATGCCGAAGGAACCCGAAGTGCACGCCCTGGCCTCCCTGTTGGAGTTCCAGGCCTCCCGCTCGGCCGCCCGCACCGCCCCGAACGGCGACCCCGTCCTCCTCAAGGACCAGAACCGCCGCCGCTGGAACCGCCTCCTCATCGCCCGCGGCATCACCGCCCTGGGCCGCGCGGACACCACGTCCACCGGCGCCCCCGGTCCCTACGCCCTCCAGGCCGCCATCGCCGCCTGCCACGCCCACGCGTACACCTACGACGAGACCGACTGGCAGACGATCGCCACCCTGTACGCCCTCCTCGCCGCCCGATCCCCTTCCCCGGTCGTCGAGTTGAACCGCGCGGTCGCTGTCTCGATGGCCGAGGGCCCGGCCCCGGCACTGGAGATCGTCGACACCCTCGCCTCCGAACCGGCCCTGCGCGACTACCACTTGCTACCGAGCGTCCGCGGCGACCTGTTGCTCCGCCTCGGCCGTAGGACGGAAGCGAAGGAGGAGTTCACCCGGGCCGCCTCCCTCGCCCGCAACGAACGCGAACGCCAACTGCTGCTGCGCCGGGTGGATGAGGCGACCTGGAGGCGTCCTAGGCAGGCCGCCCGATCAACATCGCCGGCGCCCCCGCCACCCGAGTGAGAAACACCGTCGCCGAGTTGGGCCCCTGGGGCTTCACCTTCCGCCGCAGTTCCTCCGGTTCGACGGCCGACCCCCGCTTCTTCACGGTGAGGACGCCGACCTCCCGCTCCCGTAGCAGCGCCTTCAACTTCTTGACGCCGAAGGGGAGTTGATCGGTGATCTCGTAGGCGGAGGCATAGGCGGTCGGCCGTGGCTCATCCGCTGTCACGTACGCGATGGTCTCGTCGATGAGTCCGCCTCCGACCTCCTCCGCGACCTCGGCGACGAGGTGGGCGCGGATGACGGCGCCGTCGGGTTCGTACAAGTACCGCCCCACGGAACGGACTTCGGGGTCGGGAAGCCCGCGTCCGTGCAGAACTCGTGGGCCGGGCAGCAGGGTTGCCCGTACCGCTCCCGGCCGTGCCCCCGTCCCGAACCACAGCACCGCCTCCTTCACGTCACCCCCGTCCGAGATCCACTCCGCCTCGGCCGCTGCCGGGATCGCCTCGTGCGGTACCCCGGGGGCGATCTTCAGTGCGGCGAGCGGGGCCGTCGTAGCGGCGCCGACGGCCCAGGACAACGGCGGTGAGTACGCCTCGGGATCGAAGATGCGGCCGCGGCCGCCGCGCCGTGCGGGGTCGACGAACACGGCGTCGTACGTGGACGTGTCGACGTCGGTGACATCCGCCTCGCGCACCTCGATCAGGTCGGCGAGGCCGAGTGCCTCCGCGTTGGCCCGTGCCACGGCCACCGTCAGCGGATCGCGGTCCACGGCCAGGACGCGCACCCCCGCTCGCGCCAGCGCGATCGCGTCGCCGCCGATTCCGCAGCAGAGGTCGGCGACGGAGGTCACGCCGAGGTCCAGGAGGCGGGTGGCGCGGTAGGCGGCGACGCTTGTCCGGGTGGACTGTTCGAAGCCGTTCGGGGTGAAGAACATCCGGTCGGCGTCCTCGGGCGTGAACTTCGCCGCTGCCGCGCGTTGACGCAGCCGGGCCTGGCCGAGGGCCGCCGAGACGAGGTCGGCGGGGTGGTCGCGGCGCAGGCGGGTGGCGACGCCGAGTTCCTTGGCCGGGTCGGTGCCGCGGACCTCGTCGAGGAGGGCGCGGCCCTCGGGGGTGAGCAGGGCGGCGAAGGCGAGTACGGGGTCGTTCACCGGGTCATTGTGGGCCAGTCGGTGGACGGTGTGCCTCCGGTCGCGGTGTGTTGGCGGTGTCGGCGCGGGATCGGGGCCAGGGGCTGAAAAGATCCGACCCCATGCGAGTAGTCGTACAAAATGACATCAATCGGGCGCGTGGGGGCCGGGAAGATCGGGGAACCCGGGACGACCGCGGCAACCGGGGTCGGATGACGGGAGGCGCCCGTGGCGCGCTCGCCGCCCTCGCGCTGGCCGCTCTCGTCTCCGGGTGCGGACAGCCCGGCTCGGGTGCGGCCGTGCACCCGGCGCAGGGCGCGCAGCCGCTGCACGCGCCCCCGGCCCGCGCGTTGGACTCCTACGCGACCAAGCTGCGCGCCGCGTACGCCGCGCGGGTCGCCGCGGCCAAGCGCTGGGGGCTGGCGAAGGTGCCGCTCACGGCCCCGCCGGCGCCCGCGCACAAGCCGGAGATCACCGCGCGCAAGGGCTTCGAGGTGGACGACCAGGAGGAGTTGAACCTCCCGCCGGTGTTCACGACGATCCCCACGAAGCAGAAGATCGTCTTCCTCACGATCGACGACGGCGAGAACAAGGACCCCGCGTTCCTGCGGATGATGAGCGACCTGAAGATCCCGTACACGGCCTTCCTCAGCAACTACCTGGTGAAGGACGACTACGGCTACTTCCGGAAGATGCAGGCCGAGGGCCACACCATCAACAACCACACCCTCACGCACCCGTACCTGCCGGGCCTGTCCTACGCCGAGCAGAAGCGCGAGATCTGCGGGATGCAGGACATCATGAAGAAGCAGTTCGGCAAGGCCCCGACGGTCTTCCGGCCGCCGTACGGGAACTACAACCACGACACCCTCGTCGCCGCGAAGTCCTGCGGCGTCAAGTACGCCCCGATCTGGGACGAGGAGGTGTTCGTCGACCACTGGGAGTACCGCGAGGACGACCGGTCCCTGCACCCAGGCGACATCGTCCTGACGCACTTCCGGGGCCGCGAGGACTGGAAGGGCACGATGGTCGACGACATGCGCCGCTTCCTGGGCAAGGTCACGGCCGAGGGCTACGCGGTGGCCCGCCTGGAGGACTACCTGTGAGGCGGGCGGGCCGTCTGCGGGTACCGGTGGCCGTCGCGTCGGCGGCCGCTCTGCTGTTCCTCACCGGTTGCGCCCAGTCCGTCGACCCCATCGAACGGCTCGGCAAGAAGGCCGCCCAACGCGTCCACCCGCACGGCCCGTCCCGTGAACAGCCGTACCGCCACTGGGGTTTGACGGCCCCGCTGGCCCCCGCCCCCAAGCCCTCCCTCCGGCCCGCCGCCCGCTCGGCGGGCCCGGGCCTCCCACCCGTCGTGGACCACGTCCGCACCCACGACAGGGTCGTCTTCCTGACCTACGACGCCCAGGGCACGGGCGCGGACACGCGACGGGACCCGAGGTTCGCCGACCTGGTCCGCGAACTGCGGCTCCCCGTCACGGTGTTCCCCACCTCACCGCGACACGGCCACTTCGCCGGCCAGCCCTACGCCACCCAGCGCAGCGAGATCTGCGGCCACCGGCCCCGGCCCGACTCCCGGCTGCTCCGGCCCCCCTACGGCACGTACGACACGACGACCCGCCGTGCCGCGGCCGACTGCGGAGTCTCCGCCCTGGTCCTCTGGCGCGCCTCCACGACGACCGGAACCCTGACCTACGCCCGCGGGGACCATCACCTCGCCCCCGGCGACATCGTCCGCGTGGGCCCGGCCGACAGCACGGCCAGGCTGCTGCGGGGCATCCAGGGGCGGGGGCTGACGGTGGGGCGGCTGGAGGACTACCTCTGAGGCGATGGAGTGAGGGCCGGCCGATCCAGCCAGTCCGGCGTTTGAGGACGAGGCCGAAGGCCGGCAGGGGGGTTCGGGGGCACAGCCCCCAAGACGGCAGCACCGGCACAGGCCCGCCGGACAGCTCAGGGCGACGGAGAAATTCCGCTCAAGCGCCGCGGGCATTGGCACTCCGCTTGACCGAGTGCTAATCGCAGTCATAGTCTCAGACCTGGCACTCCCCCCTGGAGAGTGCCAATAGCGACGGGCAGGTCCGGCACCCGCGACGACGGATCCACCTGGTCGCCACCTCAGACAGTTAACCCCGTGAGATCTCCGAAGGGGGAGGTCGGATCGTGACGACCACCAGCTCCAAGGTTGCCATCAAGCCGCTTGAGGACCGCATTGTGGTCCAGCCGCTCGACGCCGAGCAGACCACGGCCTCTGGCCTGGTCATCCCGGACACGGCCAAGGAGAAGCCCCAGGAGGGCGTCGTCCTGGCCGTTGGCCCGGGCCGCTTCGAGAACGGCGAGCGTCTTCCGCTCGACGTGAAGACCGGCGACATCGTGCTGTACAGCAAGTACGGCGGCACCGAAGTGAAGTACAGCGGCGAGGAATACCTCGTCCTCTCGGCTCGCGACGTGCTCGCGATCATCGAGAAGTAATTCACCCAGTTTTGCAGTGAGCTGCGCCCCTGGCCCCCGCGACCTTATGAAGCCGGGCGTCAGGGGCGTAGTTCGTTTCACCCACGTTTTCCGAGAGGGCTGAACCGCTCCCATGGCGAAGATCCTGAAGTTCGACGAGGACGCCCGTCGCGCCCTCGAGCGCGGCGTCAACAAGCTTGCCGACACGGTCAAGGTGACGATCGGCCCCAAGGGCCGCAACGTCGTCATCGACAAGAAGTTCGGCGCCCCCACCATCACCAACGACGGCGTCACCATCGCCCGCGAGGTCGAGCTCGACGACCCGTACGAGAACCTCGGTGCCCAGCTGGTGAAGGAGGTGGCGACCAAGACCAACGACATCGCGGGTGACGGCACCACCACCGCCACCGTGCTCGCCCAGGCGCTCGTCCGCGAGGGCCTGCGCAACGTCGCCGCGGGTGCCTCCCCGGCCGCCCTGAAGAAGGGCATCGACGCCGCCGTCAAGGCCGTCTCCGACGAGCTGCTCGCCACCGCGCGGCCGATCGAAGACAAGGCCGACATCGCCGCCGTGGCCGGTCTGTCCGCGCAGGACAGCCAGGTCGGCGAGCTCATCGCCGAGGCGATGGACAAGGTCGGCAAGGACGGTGTCATCACCGTCGAGGAGTCCAACACCTTCGGTCTGGAGCTGGACTTCACCGAGGGCATGGCCTTCGACAAGGGCTACCTGTCGCCGTACTTCGTGACGGACCAGGAGCGCATGGAAGCGGTCCTCGAAGACCCGTACATCCTGATCCACCAGGGCAAGATCAGCTCCATCCAGGACCTGCTGCCGCTGCTGGAGAAGGTCATCCAGGCCAACGCCTCCAAGCCGCTGCTGATCATCGCCGAGGACGTCGAGGGCGAGGCCCTGTCGACCCTGGTCGTGAACAAGATCCGCGGCACGTTCAACGCGGTCGCGGTCAAGGCCCCCGGCTTCGGCGACCGCCGCAAGGCGATGCTCGGCGACCTCGCCACCCTCACCGGTGCCCAGGTCATCGCCGAGGAGGTCGGCCTCAAGCTCGACCAGGTCGGCCTGGACGTGCTGGGCTCCGCCCGCCGCGTGACGGTCACCAAGGACGACACGACCGTCGTCGACGGTGCCGGCGACTCCTCCGAGGTCGCGGGCCGCGTCAACCAGATCAAGGCCGAGATCGAGAACACGGACTCCGACTGGGACCGCGAGAAGCTCCAGGAGCGCCTCGCGAAGCTGGCCGGCGGCGTGTGCGTGATCAAGGTCGGCGCCGCCACCGAGGTGGAGCTGAAGGAGAAGAAGCACCGCCTGGAGGACGCCATCTCCGCGACCCGCGCCGCGGTCGAGGAGGGCATCGTCTCCGGTGGTGGCTCCGCTCTGGTGCACGCCGCCAAGGTCCTTGAGGGCAACCTCGACAAGACCGGCGACGAGGCCACCGGTGTCGCGGTCGTCCGCCGCGCGGTCGTCGAGCCGCTGCGCTGGATCGCCGAGAACGCGGGCCTTGAGGGCTACGTCATCACCGCCAAGGTCGCCGACCTGGAGCCCGGTCAGGGCTTCAACGCCGCGACCGGCGAGTACGGCGACCTGGTCAAGGCCGGCGTCATCGACCCGGTCAAGGTCACCCGCTCCGCCCTGGAGAACGCCGCCTCCATCGCCTCCCTGCTCCTCACGACCGAGACCCTGGTCGTCGAGAAGAAGGAAGAGGAGGAGCCGGCCGCCGGTGGTCACAGCCACGGCCACTCCCACTGACGCGAGTCGGTGAACCCGTAGGACGTGTACGTCGAAGGCCCGGCACCCCTCAGGGGGCGCCGGGCCTTCGCGTTCCACCGGAATCCTCGTCACCGAGCCCGCCCCCGCGGGGGCGGTCGCCGTCACCGCGGCCCGTACTTCCGCCCGGTCTTCGAGGTGATTCCGCCCAGCACCGCCTGCGGAGTGACCTTCACCAGACCCATCAGCGCCTTGTAGCGCGGGTCCGGGATCGACAGCGACTTGCCGCGCGCCAGATCCGCGAGCGCCGCCGCGACCAGCTTGTCCGCGTCCAGCCACATCCAGTTCGGGATGTTGTCCGTGCCCATCCCGGCCCGCTCGTGGAACTCGGTCCGCACGAAGCCGGGCGCCAGCGCCATCAGCCGTACGCCCGTACCCGCCAGGTCCTTGGCCGCGCCCTGCGTGAACTGCACGACCCAGGCCTTCGACGCGCCGTACGTCCCGCGCGGTACGAAGGCCGCCACCGACGCCACGTTGACGACCCCGCCGCGGCCACGCTCCCGCATCGCCTCGGTCGCCGCGCTGGTCAGCCGCAGCACCGCCTCGCAGTGCACCTTGAGCATCTTCAGCTCGTCGGCCATGGGTACGTCGAGGTAGTGGCCCTTGTTGCCGAAGCCCGCGTTGTTGACCAGCAGGTCGACGGGGTTCTTGCGGTCGGCGAGGCGGGCGGCCACCGTGTCGATGCCCTTGTCCGTGGCGAGGTCGGCGGTCAGCACCTCCGCCTCGATGCCGTGCCGGTCGTGCAGTTCGGTCGCCTGCTCCCCGAGCCGCGCGGTGTTCCGCGCCACCAGCACGAGGTTGTGTCCGTCCGCCGCGAGCCGCCGCGCGAACGCGGCACCGATCCCCGCGGTCGATCCCGTAATCAATGCCGTTGTCATGGCGCAAGATTAGTGACCCTGAGCAAGCCGGTCCGATCTCTGCACAGGCCCTCCCGATCCGTGACGAACACGTGTCGAACAACATGTCGAACAGGCTGTGACGGCTGGTCAGCCCTGGTACTCCGCGGCATATTTCCGGGCCTGCGCTAGGAACTCGGGATGCAGCGCCTCGCCCGCCGGAAGCAGCCGCGGCAGCAGCTCCCGCTCGGTCGTCACCGCCCGGAACTGCAGGGCCACCGTCACGTCGTGGTCGGGCCGGTGCACGATCTCGATCGGATCGCCCGCGCGGATCTCACCGGGTTCGATCACCCGCAGATAGGCCCCAGGCGCACCCTTCACGGTGAACCGTTTCACCCACCCGCGTTCGCCCAGATGGTCCTGGAAGGTACGGCACGGGATCCGCCCGCAGGTGACCTCAAGGACCACCTCGGGACCGATCCGCCAGCGCTCACCGATCCGCGCCCCGGACACGTCGAGCCCCAGGGTCGTCAGGTTCTCCCCGAAGGAACCGCTGGCCAGCGGGCGCCCCAACTCCCGCTCCCAGTCGTCGAGATCCTCGCGCGCGACCGCGTACACCGCCTGGTCGTCGCCCCCGTGGTGGCGCCGGTGACACACCGCGTCCCCGGCCAGACCGCTCCCGGCGACGCCCTTGGGCCCGGGCGCGCTCACCCGCACCGGCGCGTCGGTCGGCCGCTTGTCGATGCCCGTCACGCCGTCGGGCTGGTCCGTGTACGGCACGGCCGTGGCCCGGCCCAGATTCAGCGAGAGAAGCTTCATGACGGCACGGTAGACGAGAGCACCCCAAAGGTGCGGCGCATTATTCGTCGCCGTAGCAAAGAAGCACTTATGCTCGGGGCGTGATCGAGGCCCGACATCTCCGTGTGCTGCGCGCCGTCGCCGCCACCGGCTCCTTCTCGGCGGCCGGGCGTGAACTGGGCTGCACCCAGCCCGCCGTCAGTCAGCAGATGAAGGCCCTGGAGACCTCGGTCGGCACCCCGCTGCTGATCCGCACCGGCCGCGAGATGCGCCTGACGCAGGCGGGCGAGGCCCTGGTCCGGCACGGCGCCGGCATCCTCGCCGGTCTGACGGCGGCCGAGGAGGAGGTCGCCGCGATCGCCGGCCTGCGCGCCGGCCGGGTCCGCCTGGTCTCCTTCCCCAGCGGCAGCTCGACGCTCGTCCCCACCGCACTGGCCGCCCTGCGCGCCGCCCACCCCGGCACCCGCGTCTCCCTGGAGGAGGCCGAGCCGCCGAACTCCGTCGACCTCCTCCGGGAGGGCGACTGCGACATCGCCCTCGCCTTCCGCTACGAGGCGGCGGCCGGCGCGGAGGACTGGTCCGACCTGGTGGTGCGACCGTTGCTCAGCGACCGCCTGGTCGCCCTGGTCCCGGAAAAACACCGGCACGCGCGTGTGCGGTCGGTCGCCATCGGCGAACTCGCCGACGATCCCTGGATCGCCGGCTGTCCGCGCTGCAGGGGCCAGTTGGTCGAGGTGTGCGAGGCCGCCGGCTTCACCCCGCGCATCGACTTCGCGACCGACGACTATCCGGCGGTCGTCGGCCTGGTGAGCGCGGGGCTGGGCGTCGCCGTCCTGCCCCAGCTCGCCATCGAGTCCGTACGGCCCCGGGGTGCGCGGACGGTGAGGCTGGAACCGGCGGTGCGACGGGAGATCGTCGCGCTGACCCTGCCCGACCTGGCGCGGGTACCGGCGGTGGCGGCGACCCTCGACCAGTTGGCGCGGGCGGCCCGCGACAAACAGGCCCGCGACAAACGGGCCCGCGACCAGCAGGCCCGCGAAAAATAGCGGGGCACGCGTGCGCGTACCCCTGGTGGAGAGCTGCGTGTGCCCTTGGCTGAGGGCTAGTTGGAGAAACGTTCCTTCAGTTGTTCGAAGCCATGTCCCCGGCGGCCGAAGCCGACACCAGCCGGTTGCGGGCACGCCCCATGAGCTCTTCGCGCTCGTCCTCGGTCAGGCCGCCCCAGACGCCGTACGGCTCGCGCACCGCCAGCGCGTGCGCCGCGCACTGTGCGCGGACCGGGCACCTCATGCAGACCTCTTTGGCCGAGTTCTCACGAGCGCTTCGTGCCGCACCGCGCTCGCCCTCGGGATGAAAGAAGAGCGAGCTGTCGACCCCTCGGCAGGCAGCCAGGAGCTGCCAGTCCCACAGGTCCGCGTTCGGTCCGGGAAGGCGGGAGAAATCTGCCATTGCGTGACCCCTTGTAGCCGTTATGGGCGGATACGGTGTCCACGACCGTACAACTACGATCTAAGGAGATGAAAATATGACTCATTGCGAATCTAGCCTCAGACACCAGCAAAAGGGAAGAAATAGGGCTGAATGGGGCACCGGTTGTGATGAAAGCTTGTGGGTCGGCCGCGCACGTCTCCACCGTGTCCGCACCCTCACGTAGAGTGCCGAAGATGGCACACGGCCCCGTAACTCTTTCGAGTGACCGTCGTTGAGAGTGCGAGGCGGTTGAAAACAACAAGTGCTCGGGCAGGCGTCCGAGTCGGTCGACCGCACAGGTGACGATTTCGTACCAGCCTGGAGGCTCAAGGTGACGCGCATCAGTTGCGGAGGGCGGCCATGACATCCGTCCTCGTCTGTGACGACTCCCCGCTTGCCCGAGAGGCGCTCCGCCGCGCGGTCGCGACCGTGCCCGGTGTCGAGCGCGTGACGACGGCGGCCAACGGCGAGGAAGTCCTCCGCCGCTGGGGTGCCGACCGTTCGGACCTCATCCTGATGGACGTACGCATGCCCGGACTCGGCGGTGTCGAGACCGTGCGGCGGCTGCTGTCCGCCGACCCGGGCGCACGCATCATCATGCTCACCGTCGCCGAAGACCTGGACGGCGTGGCCCTCGCGGTCGCGGCCGGCGCCCGCGGCTATCTGCACAAGGACGCCTCGCGCGCCGAACTGCGGGCCACGGTCACCCAGGCCCTCGCCGACCCGACCTGGCGACTGGCCCCGCGCCGGCTGCGGTCCGCCGAGATGGGCGCCGCACCGACGCTCACCGCGCGCGAGATCCAGGTCCTCGAAGGGATGAGCCACGGCCGCTCCAACGCGGAGATCGGCCGTGAGCTGTTCCTCTCCGAGGACACCGTCAAAACACACGCACGGCGCCTCTTCAAGAAACTCGGCGCCTCCGACCGGGCACACGCCGTGGCGCTCGGTTTCCGGTGGGGTCTGGTCCGTTAGGACCAGGTCAGTGGGTCGTAGCGGGGATACGAGAATCCCCGCCCGCCACCGGGTGGGCGGGGACGGTGAAGGGGCCCGCCGGGCACCCGCTGCTCGTTTCGCCGCGGATGCCGCATCCTTGAGGTGTGGAGTTCCTCGGGGACGAGTCGGTCGAGCGGGAGGGGAGGGCGCAGGAGATGACTTCCGGCGCACCTGCTCATAACGCTTCGGTGCACAACAACGGACGCGGTGCCACGGACCCTTCGGCCGCAAGGCACCATGGACCGATGCGTGACGACGAGGCGGCCAGAGCCCCAGGGGCGATTGGTGGACTCGTCCTTCGCGCGGTCGACGGAGACGAGCAGGCGACCCACGATCTGCTCGCCCACGTCCACCCACTGGCCCTGCGCTACTGCCGCACCCGGCTGTCCCGACTCCCGGGCGACGCACGGCACTTCGTGGAGGACCTCGCCCAGGAGGTCTGCGTCGCCGTCCTCCTCGCACTGCCCCGCTACAAGGACACCGGCCGCCCCTTCGAGGCCTTCGTCTTCGCCATCGCCGCCCACAAGGTCGCCGACCTCCAGCGCGCCGCGATGCGCCACCCCGGTTCTACGGCCGTCCCCTCCGACGAGATGCCGGAGCGCCCGGACGACTCCCTCGGCCCCGAGGAGCGCGCCCTGCTCAGCAGCGACGCCGAATGGGCCAAGAAACTCCTGGCCAACCTCCCGGAGAACCAGCGCGAACTGCTCCTGCTGCGCATCGCCGTAGGCCTCACCGCCGAGGAGACCGGCCAGATGTTGGGAATGTCACCCGGCGCGGTCCGGGTCGCCCAGCACCGCGCGCTGAGCCGACTGCGGGCACTGGCCGAGCAGTAACTCCGGTACGTGCACTGCCCTCGACGGCTGAGCCCTGAGCCGCGACGCCTTTCGTGAACAGCCGGGCGACGGCGTACGTACGAACATACGAAGCCCGGAGCGGGTCGTAGCCGTGGAATCGTGGAATGAGGTGACCGCGCTTCCCGTTAGCATGGACATCCGCACCGATCAAGGCCATTTGGGGAAGGTGTCATGACTGCCAACGTCGACGGAGTGCCCGCCAAATTCGCGACACTAGGGCTGACCTACGACGACGTGCTGCTGCTGCCGGGCGCGTCCGACGTGCTCCCGAACGCGGTCGACACCTCGTCCCGCATCTCGCGCAACGTCCGTGTCAACATCCCGCTGCTGTCCGCGGCGATGGACAAGGTGACCGAGTCCCGGATGGCGATCGCGATGGCCCGCCAGGGCGGTGTCGGTGTCCTGCACCGCAACCTCTCGGTCGAGGACCAGGTCAACCAGGTCGACCTCGTGAAGCGTTCCGAGTCCGGCATGGTCACCGACCCGATCACCGTGCACCCGGACGCCACGCTCGGCGAGGCCGACGCGCTGTGCGCCAAGTTCCGCATCAGCGGCGTCCCGGTGACCGACGGCAACGGCAAGCTGCTGGGCATCGTCACCAACCGAGACATGGCCTTCGAGACCGACCGCTCCCGTCAGGTGCGCGAGGTCATGACCCCGATGCCCCTGGTCACCGGCAAGGTCGGTATCACCGGCGCCGACGCCATGCAGCTGCTGCGCCGCCACAAGATCGAGAAGCTGCCCCTCGTCGACGAGGCCGGCATCCTCAAGGGCCTCATCACGGTCAAGGACTTCGTCAAGGCCGAGCAGTACCCGAACGCCGCCAAGGACGCCGAGGGCCGCCTCATCGTCGGCGCCGCCGTGGGCGCCAGCCCCGAGGCCCTTGAGCGCGCCCAGGCGCTCGCCGAGGCCGGTGTGGACTTCCTGGTCGTCGACACCTCGCACGGCCACAACAGCAACGCCCTCAACTGGATGGCGAAGATCAAGTCGAGTGTGAACGTCGACGTGATCGGCGGCAACGTCGCCACCCGCGACGGCGCCCAGGCCCTGGTCGACGCCGGTGTCGACGGCATCAAGGTCGGCGTCGGGCCCGGCTCGATCTGTACGACCCGTGTCGTCGCCGGTATCGGCGTCCCGCAGGTCACCGCGATCTACGAAGCGTCCCTCGCGGCCCGCGCGGCCGGCGTCCCGCTCATCGGCGACGGCGGCCTGCAGTACTCCGGCGACATCGGCAAGGCGCTGGCCGCCGGCGCCGACACGGTGATGCTCGGCAGCCTCCTCGCGGGCTGCGAGGAGTCCCCGGGCGAGCTGCAGTTCATCAACGGCAAGCAGTTCAAGTCGTACCGCGGCATGGGCTCGCTCGGCGCGATGCAGTCCCGCGGCCAGGGCCGGTCGTACTCGAAGGACCGCTACTTCCAGGCCGAGGTCGCCTCCGACGACAAGCTCGTGCCCGAGGGCATCGAGGGCCAGGTGCCCTACCGCGGCCCGCTGGCCAACGTGCTGCACCAGCTCGTCGGCGGGCTGCGCCAGACCATGGGTTACGTGGGCGCGGCCACCATCGAGGAGATGGAGACCAAGGGCCGCTTCGTCCGGATCACCTCGGCGGGCCTCAAGGAGAGCCACCCGCACGACATCCAGATGACGGTCGAGGCACCGAACTACAGCCGCAGCAAGTAGTCGGCAGGCTTCCTCAAGGGCGGCTCCGGACACACCGGGGCCGCCCTTGTCGTACCCGTCGGCGATACTGGAAGACGCTGAAACGCAGAGGAAAGGCCACAGACGTGACTGAGATCGAGATCGGGCGCGGCAAGCGCGGCCGCCGGGCGTACGCCTTCGACGACATCGCCGTCGTCCCCAGCCGCCGTACGCGGGACCCGAAGGAGGTCTCGATCGCCTGGCAGATCGACGCCTACCGCTTCGAGCTGCCCTTCCTGGCCGCCCCCATGGACTCGGTCGTCTCCCCGGCCACCGCGATCCGCATCGGCGAGCTCGGCGGCCTCGGCGTGCTGAACCTCGAAGGCCTCTGGACACGCTACGAGGACCCGCAGCCGCTCCTCGACGAGATCACCGGTCTCGACGTGGACACCGCGACCCGCCGCCTCCAGGAGATCTACGCCGCTCCCATCAAGGAGGAGCTGATCGGGCAGCGCATCAAGGAGGTGCGCGACTCGGGCGTGGTCACCGCCGCCGCGCTCTCCCCGCAGCGCACGGCCCAGTTCTCCAAGGCCGTCGTCGACGCGGGCGTGGACATCTTCGTCATCCGCGGTACGACGGTCTCGGCGGAGCACGTGTCGGGTTCGCACGAGCCGCTGAACCTGAAGCAGTTCATCTACGAGCTGGACGTCCCGGTGATCGTCGGCGGCTGCGCCACGTACACCGCGGCCCTGCACCTGATGCGCACCGGCGCGGCGGGCGTCCTCGTCGGTTTCGGCGGCGGCGCGGCGCACACCACGCGCAACGTGCTGGGCATCCAGGTCCCGATGGCCACGGCGGTGGCCGATGTCGCCGCCGCCCGCCGCGACTACATGGACGAGTCCGGCGGCCGGTACGTGCACGTCATCGCCGACGGCGGTGTCGGCTGGTCCGGCGACCTCCCCAAGGCGATCGCCTGCGGCGCGGACGCGGTCATGATGGGCTCCCCGCTCGCCCGCGCGACCGACGCACCGGGCAAGGGCCACCACTGGGGCATGGAGGCGGTCAACGAGGAACTCCCGCGCGGCAAGAAGGTCGACCTCGGCACGGTCGGCACGATCGAGGAGATCCTCGCCGGCCCGTCCCACATCCCCGACGGCTCGATGAACATCTTCGGGGCGCTGCGGCGGGCGATGGCGACGACCGGGTACAGCGAGCTGAAGGAGTTCCAGCGGGTCGAGGTCACGGTGGCCGACTCGCAGCACAAGCGGTAGGCGGTAGGCGGTTCTACGACGCTTCGAGGGGCCCGGGCCTGGGTGGTCCGGGCCCTTTCGCGTGCCCAAGTGGGGCTGGTGGGGCGCGTATTGGGATTGGGGGGCGCACGGTTGCGTTCGGGGTGATGGTGAGCCGTTTGGCCGTGTCGGGCGGCTGGTGTCCTTGATCGGCGCCCCAGTTCTCTGGGTCGCCCCCTTCCAGGGACATGGTTCCGGACCCGGGCTCTCGGGGCCCGGCCCGAGTTCCGACGAGCCGCCTACCGGGCCAATGGGTGGCGTCGCGGAAGGGGGCGCACCCATGGGTCGTCACCGCAAGCCCACCCGATGGGACCGAACGTGGCTTCGGCTGGTGAAGTTCCGGAGGAGGTGCATCTTGTGGATCTATGGAGGAAAGTGAGCGGCCACCCCTATAAAGACTAGGGGTGGACACTCCGTTCACTTTCAGGAGCTCACCGCAGTAGGCCCTGCGGTGGGCTCCACCTCGTCGGCGGAAGGTGAGCGGCCGTCCCTGCAAGAACCAGGGGCGAACACTCCGTAATCCTCCACGAGCCTGCCGCAGTGCCCGCTGCGGTCGACTCCACCTGCTTCCGTACGGTACCGGCGCCGCGAGTCACACGCCACCAGCCCCCGACGCACACCCCGCCTCAAGCGCCCCCCTGCACAACCCGCGCGCCGGGGTCAGAGCGCCGCTTTCTTGGCGCCGGAGAACGCGGCGAACGCGGCGATGGCGAAGAAGACGAAGGTGAGCGGGTCGGCGTCGGCCTTCCAGGCGTCCTGGACCACGTCGAAGTGGTCGAAGAACACCTTGCTGAAGTTCACGCCGAGTTCGTCCGCGCCGATCATCGCCTCGCCGATCAGCTGGCCGAGATAGACCGCACCCAGGGCCAGGACCGCGCTGAACACGGGAAGGACGGGGTTGCGCCCGCCGAGCTTGCCCGCAGCCAGGCCGATCACGAAGCCGACGCCGACCGCCGCCCAGCCGATCTCGTGCTTGGTGGTGCCGATGACGACGCCGTAGATGCCGGCGGCGACCAGGGCCGCGGCGACGGCGGTCAGCAGGCCGAGCACCATGGTGTTCCGCTGGGGAGCGGGCGAGGCGTACGGGGCCGGGGGCGGCGGCGGTACGGCGCCGGGCTGCTGGGCGTACGGGTTGCCGTCGACCGGCTGCGGCTGCGCGGGTGCCTGCGGCTGGGCCCCGGGCTGTGGCTGTGGCTGCTGCGGTGGCGTGGCTGACTGGCTCATGACAGAAATCCCCCCACGGGATGTGAAGACAGGAAAGGTGAAGCGGAGTCGCGTGCGCGCGGATATGCGACAGCTGTGCGACGAGTGGGGGGAGATTAGCAGGTCGATGTGCCCCTGTGACCAGTCGTTTTCGTGCTCAGAGCCGGTGTGCCTTGGTGCTCAGAGCCGGTGTGCCGCGCCCGTCGGTGTGGCCCCGCGCGTGTCCAGCAGCAACTGAGCCTTCACGGACAGGCCCTGGAGGTCGTACGTCCGGTGCTGCTGGAGCAGGATCGTCAGGTCGGCGTCGGCCGCCGCCTCGTAGAGGGAGTCCGCGCGGGGGACCGGGCGGTCCAGGACGCTCCAGGACGGGATGTGCGGGTCGTGGTAGCTGACGGAGGCGCCGAGTTCCATCAGGCGGATCGCGATCTCCTGGGCGGGGGTGCCCTGTTGGTCGGCGAGGTCGGCCTTGTAGGTGACGCCGAGGAGCAGGACGCGGGCCCCGCGCGCGGACTTGCCGTGTTCGTTGAGGAGCGTGGCGGCGCGCTGGATGACGTAGCGGGGCATCTGGTTGTTGACCTGCTGGGCGAGTTCGACCATGCGCAGGGGGCGGGGGCCGTGGCCGGTCAGGTCCTGGGGGACGGCGTGGCCGCCGACGCCGGGGCCGGGGCGGAAGGCCTGGTAGCCGAACGGTTTGGTCTCGGCGCAGCGGATGACGTCCCAGAGGTCGACGCCCAAGTCGTGGCACAGGACGGCCATTTCGTTGACGAGGGCGATGTTGACGTGCCGGAAGTTGGTCTCCAGCAGCTGCACGGTCTCCGCTTCGCGCAGGCCACGCGCGCGTACCACCTTGTCGGTGAGGCGGCCGTAGAAGGCGGCGGCCGACTCGGTGCAGGCCGGGGTGAGGCCGCCGATCACCTTGGGGGTGTTGGCCGGGGTGAAGTCGCGGTTGCCGGGGTCGATACGGCTGGGGGAGTAGGCGAGGTGGAAGTCGCGGCCCGCGCGGAGGCCGGAGCCCTCTTCGAGGAGCGGGCGCAGGAAGGTTTCGGTGGTGCCGGGGTGCACCGGTGACTCCAGGATCACCGTGGTGTGCGGGCGCAGGTGGGCCGCGAGGGCGCGGGCGGCCGTCTCCACCTGGCTGAGGTCGAGGCCGCCGTCGGCGTCCCGGGGGGTCGGCGCGCAGATCACGGCGGTGCGTACGCGGCCGAGCTCGGCGGGGTTGGTGGCCGGCCGGAAGCCCCCCGAGAGCATCCGGCGCAGTTCGGCGGGGCTGAGGGAGCCGGCCTCAGGACCGGTCTTGAAGCCGACCGTGGCGATACCGGCGGCGACAGCGGCCTGGGCCAGGGGCAGGCCGAGAGGACCGAGTCCGATGACGGCGAGATCTGCGGGCATGGCGTGGGCCGTCCTTCCCAATAACCGAAGCGGGACAGATAACCGAAGTGGGACAGGTGCGCAAGCCCTGTGGACAGAACGAGCGAGCGCAATGTCAGACTAGGAGTAAATATGACCGTTATGCGGGATTGGACGGCTGTGTTTTTCGGCAGTCCTGTGATTGTTGTCCACAGGCTGGGGGCGAGTGGTGGCTGAAGTCGGGCAACCCGGTCAGAATTTGGGCAGGAGGGATACGAACCGGGCTTCGCCGAACGGGTGCGGCCGGCGCTACCGATAGCGGGAGGCAGCGGTGAGGACAGCGACACTGGGTCCGGCGCAGCGAGCCGAGGCACTGGCGGGAATGGCCGAGCGCGAACTGGATGTGCTCGTGGTGGGCGGAGGTGTGGTCGGCGCGGGCACCGCTCTCGACGCGGTGACGCGCGGTCTGTCCACGGGACTGGTCGAGGCGCGCGACTGGGCGTCCGGCACATCGAGCAGGTCGAGCAAGCTCATCCACGGAGGTCTGCGCTATCTGGAGATGCTCGACTTCGCCCTCGTCCGCGAGGCCCTCAAGGAACGCGGACTGCTCCTGGAGCGGCTCGCCCCGCACCTGGTGAAGCCGGTGCCGTTCCTGTACCCGCTCCAGCACAAGGGCTGGGAGCGCCTCTATGCCGGCTCGGGCGTCGCGCTCTACGACGCGATGTCCATGGCCCGCGCCCACGGCCGGGGCCTGCCCACCCACCGCCACCTGAGCCGCAGTCACGCCCTGCGCGTGGCACCCGCGTTGAAGAAGGACGCCCTGGTCGGCGCCCTGCAGTACTACGACGCGCAGATGGACGACGCCCGCTATGTGGCCACCCTGGTGCGCACGGCTTCCTCCTACGGCGCGAAGGTCGCCAACCGCGCGCGGGTGACCGGGTTCCTGCGCGAGGGCGAGCGCGTGGTCGGCGCCCGGGTGCAGGACGTCGAGGCGGGCGGCGAGTACGAGATCCGCGCCAAGCAGATCGTGAACGCCACGGGCGTGTGGACCGATGACACCCAGGCGATGGTCGGGGAGCGCGGCCAGTTCCACGTCCGGGCCTCCAAGGGCATCCACCTGGTCGTCCCCAAGGACCGCATCAACTCCACCAGCGGGCTGATCCTGCGCACCGAGAAGTCCGTGCTGTTCGTCATCCCCTGGGGCCGGCACTGGATCGTCGGCACCACCGACACCGACTGGGACCTCGACAAGGCCCACCCGGCCGCGTCCAGCGCCGACATCGACTACCTGCTGGAGCACGTGAACTCGGTGCTCGCGGTACCGCTGACCAGAGACGACGTCCAGGGCGTGTACGCGGGACTGCGGCCCCTGCTGGCCGGCGAGTCCGACGCCACCAGCAAGCTGTCGCGCGAGCACACCGTCGCGCATCCGGTGCCGGGGCTCGTCGTCGTGGCGGGCGGCAAGTACACGACGTACCGGGTGATGGCCAAGGACGCCGTGGACGAGGCGGTGCACGGGCTCGACATGCGGGTCGCCGAGTGCGTCACCGAGGACGTGCCACTGCTCGGCGCGGAGGGGTACCGGGCGCTGTGGAACGCGCGGGCACGCATCGCCTCGAAGACCGGCATCCACGTGGTGCGCGTGGAGCACCTGCTGAACCGTTTCGGTTCGATGGCCGAGGAGGTCCTCGACCTCATCGCCAAGGACCCCGCGCTCGGCGAACCCCTCCAGTTCGCCGACGACTATCTGCGCGCCGAGGTCGTCTACGCCGCCTCGCACGAGGGCGCACGGCATCTCGACGACGTCCTCACCCGCCGCACCCGCATCTCGATCGAGACCTTCGACCGGGGCACGCGCAGCGCCCGTGAGGCGGCCGAGCTGATGGCACCGGTGCTCGGCTGGGACAAGGACCAGATCGAGCGCGAGGTCGAGCACTACGAGAAGCGGGTGGAGGCCGAGCGGGAGTCGCAACGCCAGCCCGACGACCTGACGGCGGACGCGGCGCGGTTGGGGGCGCCGGACATCGCGCCGCTGTAGCGACCCCGGGCGCGGTCGGCTTCGCCCGGAGCCGGCTTCGCCCGAAGTCCGCCCCAGCCCCCGCCCGCTTCACTCGAACGAGTGTCGCGAACTGGGATCTTTGTCTGGAACCCGGCCGTTCTACGAGGTGCGGGGGCAGAACTCGGCGGCGAGCAGGGCCGGTTCGAGACCGGGGTCGGCCATCTCGCTCGTGTTCACCCGGAAGGTGAGGACACGACGACCGTCGACGGTGGCCGCGGTGCGCACGTAGCTGCCGGAGATCCGGCCGTTGTGCCCCCACACCGTGGTGCCGCACGGGAGCTTCACGGGGAACAGGCCCATGCCGTACGAGCCGTGTGCGGTACGGGTGTCGAGCATCTCGCGCAGCCAGTGCGGGGGCAGGAGTTCGCCGCCGAGCAGGGCCGAGTAGAAGCGGTCCAGGTCGGCGAGTGTGGTCACCAGCTCGCCCGCGGCGCCGGCCACCCGCGGGTCGAGGTCGGTGACGTCGGAGCCGTCGGTCGCGTAGGCGCGGCCGTGCGGCGAGGGAAGAGTGGTGCGGGAGCCCGGGAAGGAGGTGCCCGTCAGACGCAGCGGAGCGATGATGCGGCGCTCGGCCTCGGTGGCGTACGAGTTGCCGGTGACCTTCTCGATCACCAGGCCGAGCAGCACGTAGTTGGTGTTCGAGTAGGAGAAGCGGCCGCGATCGGCCGGAGGGTGGGTGACTGCTGTACGGACGGCCTGAGTTGGGGAGACGGGGACCGTGCCCCCGGTGACCGCGGTGAAGTCGTACAGACCGCTGGTGTGGGTGAGCAGGGAACGGAGGGTCAGCGCGCGCCCGTCGTTTCCCGCTCCGTGTACCAGACCGGGCAGGTGTCGCTCCACCGTGTCGGACAGGGACAGCCGGTGTTCGGCGGCGAGTTGGAGGATCACGGTCGCGATGAAGGTCTTCGTGATGCTGCCGGCGCGGAAGTGGTCGGCGCGGCTGATGCCTTTTCCGGCCTGTGCGTATTTCGTCGTACCGAGTGCGTAGTCCGATCCGGACCGGGCGCTGTCCGTCCCGGCCCGCGCGTCACCGGTCCCGCTCGGTGTGCTGCCGGAGCCCGTGCTGTCGTGGGCCAGTAGGGCCGCGGCGGGGGCCCTGCCTCGGGCGACCAGCAGTCTGACCAGGGCGTTCGTGTCCGGTGCGGGGTGGGCCTGGGAGGCGGCCGCGGACAGGCAGAGGAGGGCCAGGGACACCGGAAGGGCGAGCAGTGTCCGAGGTGTGGGCATCGTGATCCTCCGTTCTCACCGGTCATCCTGCCCGGCTTGGCTGTGTGACCTGCGGTGGATACGGGACCGGATGTGCCGTCGGTGCGCGGGGAGAGGCCCCCTGGGCGTTGGGCACTTGTTCGGTGGGGGACAATGGAGGCTCTGTCAGGGCGGGTTGCATGAGGGGACGCATGTCGGAGGCGGAGCGGGCGGGGACATCCCGTCAGGACAAGAGCGAACGTCTCCTCGCCGGGCGGTACCGGTTGGGAGCAGTGCTCGGCCGCGGAGGCATGGGCACGGTGTGGCGTGCCGAGGACGAGACCTTGGGCCGGACGGTCGCCGTCAAGGAACTGCGGTTCCCGACCAGCATCGACGAGGACGAGAAACGTCGGCTGATCACGCGGACGTTGCGCGAGGCCAAGGCCATCGCGCGGATCCGCAACACCAGCGCGGTGACGGTCTACGACGTCGTCGACGAGGACGACCGGCCGTGGATCGTCATGGAGTTGGTCGAGGGCAAGTCGCTCGCCGAGGCCATCCGGGAGGACGGCCTGCTGGAGCCGCGGCGCGCCGCGGAGGTCGGGCTCGCGATCCTCGACGTCCTGCGGTCCGCGCACCGCGAGGGCATCCTGCACCGCGACGTGAAGCCGTCGAACGTGCTGATCGCCGAGGACGGCCGGGTCGTGCTCACCGACTTCGGTATCGCGCAGGTCGAGGGCGACCCGTCGATCACGTCCACCGGCATGCTCGTCGGCGCGCCCTCCTACATATCCCCGGAGCGGGCCCGCGGGCACAAGCCGGGTCCGGCGGCCGACCTGTGGTCGCTCGGCGGGTTGCTGTACGCGGCGGTCGAGGGCGCACCGCCGTACGACAAGGGTTCCGCGATCGCCACGCTCACCGCGGTGATGACGGAGCCGTTGGAGGAGCCGAAGAACGCCGGGCCGTTGAAGGACGTCATCTACGGCCTGCTGAACAAGGACCCGGCCCAGCGTCTCGACGACACGGGTGCCCGGGCGATGCTCAACGCGGTGATCCACGCGCGCGAGCCGAAGGCGGCCGAGCCGGAGCCGGCGGCGGACGCGACGAGGGTGGTTCCGTTGCCCGCGCAGCCGGGGCCCGCGGAGTCCGGCGGCAAGAAGAGCGGTGGCGGTAGCGGGAGTTCGGGTCCTTCCGCGGGGGCCGAGCGGTTGCGTGGGGCGTTGCGGTCCATGCGGAAGGCTGCGGGCGGTTCGGCGGGGGCCGGGGCTGCCGCGGCTTCGGCTGCTGCGGGTTCTGCCACGAGCCCCGGTGCGGCTGCGGGTCCGGCCACGGGTTCCGGTTCTGGCGGGGCTTCAACTCCCGCTGCCGGTAAGCCGGGTGGCTCGGGTGCGGGTACTGGGGCCGGCGCGGCTGCGGCCGGGACCGGTTCGGCCGGCGTGGCTGGTGCATCGGGCAGGAGTGGCTCCGGTGCTGCTGGGACCGCTGGTTCCGGTGGCGCGAAGGACGCTGCTGGCGGCGGGAGTTCAGGGTCTGCTGCCGGGCCTCGGACGCCCGGGGTGCCTTCGGCTCGGTCGGCGGGTGCTTCTGGTTCGGCGACCCGTTCCGGGACGTCGGCCGGTGCGGGAACTGCGGCCGGCGCCGGCGCTTCTGCCGGTTCCGGGACTGCGGCCGGTTCCGGTGCTGCGGGTGGCTCGGCGGCGAAGGCCGGTGCGGCGGACTCGGGTACGCGTGACTCGGCGGGTGCACGTGACCCCGGTACGCGTGATCCGGGTGTGCAGGCGTCCGGGCTGCGGGAGACGGGACTGGGGGACTCCGCTCCCCGGGACCTGGGCGCGACGCGCGAGTCGAGTACTCGGTCGGCCGACTCCGTTTCGGGTGCGCGGAGTTCTGGGTGGCCCGTGATGACGCCGCCGGACCTGCCGCCGCGGCCGGTACCGAGGGCGCCGCTCACCGATGTGGTGCCGAAGCGGACGTTGGTGATCATCGCCGTCGTCATCGCGCTCGCCGTGATCGGTGTCGTGCTGGCGTTCACGCTCGGTGGCGATGACGACGACTCCAAGGGGTCGAAGCACACCGGCGGTGCCAAGGCGGACAGCAGTGTCAGCGCGAGCGCGAGTTCGAGCACCGACAGCAAGAAGGACGACGGCGACACCGGGAGCACGGGCGGTTCGAAGAGCGACTCCAAGGCGACGGCAACGGCCTCGGGGGGTACGGCGAGTTCGGGTACGAACGCGTCGGGCGGGAGCGGTGACGAGACGGACGGTTCCTCGGGCGGCGCCGCGGTCGTGAAGACGTACAAGGGGAGCCAGGGCTTCTCGATAGGTCTGCCCGCCGGGTGGTCGTACCAGTCGACCGACTCCGCCGGGGTCCGGCTGACCGGGCCCGACGGGCAGAAGCTGCTGATCGCCTGGACCAGTACGCCGAAGGGCGATGCGGTGGCGGACTGGAAGAACCAGGAGCAGTACATGACGCGCTCCGGGTACCACCGGATCCGAATAGAGAAGGTGGACTACCGGAGCTGGAACACGGCCGACTGGGAGTTCACCTATGAGGACGGCGGGACGCAGTACCGCACCATCGACCGCGGGTTCGTCGTCAACGACCATCTCGGATATGCGCTCATGTACACCGCGAAGGCGGCCAATTGGGGTACTGAGCTTCGTAAGGACACCTGGACGACCCTGACGAAGACGTTCGAACCGAAGTCCTGAGACGGGTGGGTCCTGGTTTGGCGCGCCAGATCCGTCAACCCCTCTTTGCGGGTTGCCTCCGGCACGTATCGTGAGTTGTCGCGGACCGTACGCATCCAGGAATGTGGGCGGAACGGCGCGCAAGGCGAACGGAATTGACCAACCGGGCGGCCGGGGGAGGCAACGTGGACGACTATGCGGGTCGGGTGCTCGCCGACCGCTACCGCCTGCCGCTGCCGCCCTCCGACGAGTACGAACTCACCGAGACCCGGGCCTTCGACACCTACAGCGGGCAGGAAGTCCTGGTACGGCAGGTGCCGTTGCCTGAGGTCGTCGAGGCGGAGGTGCTCGGCGAGGACGGGCTGCCCGACGGGTTCACGGCGCGTGATCGCGGGGCGCCGCGGCCGGCCGCGGCGCGGACCGCGACGCGGCGGCCCTCCGATCCGGCGGTACGGCGCGCGGTCGAGGCCGCGCAGGCCGCGGCGCGGATCCCCGACCATCCCCGGCTGGACCAGGTCTTCGACGTGTTCGCCGAGGGCGGTTCGCTGTGGATAGTGAGCGAACTGGTGTCCGCCCAGACGCTTGCCACGCTGCTCGTCGAGAAACCGTTGTCGCCGTACCGGGCGGCCGAGGTCGCCGCCGACGTGCTGATGGCGCTGCGGGTCCTGCACGCGCACGGCTGGGTCCACCGGAACATCACCGCCCGCACGGTGCTCGTCTGCGACGACGGCCGCGTGATGCTGACCGGCCTCGCGGTCGGCGCGGCGGAGGAGGCACTGTGCGGCTACGACCCGGTGCCGCCCCAGGACGGCGACGAGGACGGACGCGGGGAGCAGGGGCAGCACGGCGGCGGGGCAGCGGTACCCGCGAGTTTCCGGGCGCAGGGCGGCGGTGCTGTACCGCGTGCGGGTTCCACGGCCCCGCGCGGTTCCTTGTCATCCTCGGGCTCGACGACTCCGCCCGGTCCCAGGGCTCCCGGCGGCTCTACGGTCCCCGCGCTCCCCGGTAACTCCCGCGGCAGCGGCGCGATCGGCTTCGGCGGCGCGGGTGGCGGAACCGGCGCGGACGCGGCGGCCGTGGGCCCCGGCGCTGTGGACCCCGAGGCCGCCCGGCGGGCCGCGATCGAGGCGCGGGCCGCCGGAGGGCTGCCCGCAGCCGGTGCGGAGGGCGGTGGCGGGAGCGGGCCTTCCGCCGCGCTGGCCCGCAGGGAAGCGGAAGTCGGTGGTGACGTGCGGGCCGCGCGTGCCGGTGCGATCGCCGCGTACCGGGCGGGCGCGCGAGCCGCCGCCCGGGTCCAGGAGACCCAGCAACCGGCACTCCCCGGTGCCCGGTCCCCGGCCGAGGGCGAACGCGGCACCGCCCAGGCCAATGGTTCGGCCCAACTGCCGTACTCCGGCGGCAACGGCGTGGAACAGCACCCGCCCAACACCACACCCCCGGGCCAGATAGCCGACCCCTACGGCGTCCGCAACACCGCCTGGCACGGCGCGACACCGCGCCCCGGCGCCAGCGGTACGGTCCCGGCCGCGCAGGGCGACCGGCAGTCTCCTCCGCAGCAGGGCGGCGCCGGTGCACCGTCCCCGGGCGGAACAGGCACGTTCCCCGGCGCGGATGCCCCGGCCCGCGACGGAGAGGCCCGCCCCTATGGCCAGGGCGCCTCGGCGTACGGCCCGGACGTCCCGGCCTCCGGCACTCGCCCTTACGGTGCGGACCCTTCGGCCCACGGCCGCGACGCTCGTCCCTACGGTGCGGACGCGTCGGCCTACGGGCCGGAGGCCCCGCCCTACGGCGGGGACACCCGTTCCTACGGTGCGAACGCCCCGGCCCGTGGCGGCGACCCCCGTCCCTACAACGCGAACACCGGGGCCCAGAGCGCCGACCCCTCCACCTACGGCGCCCTAACCCCCGCCACCGGTCACCCCACCGCGCCCTCCACCGGAACTCCCCGCACCCCCGGCCTGGACCGCCCCGTCCCACCAGGGCAGGCCGTCGCAGCCGCTCCCGGCAACTCCCCTCGCTCTCCCGCCCGTTGGGACGAGCTGGCCTCCGCGGGAGCACCCACCCACCGTGGCCCCGCCACCGCGCTCGCCGCCGAGCGCGCGCGGCAGGTGCGGATGACGGTGGTGGGGCCGGTCACCGAGCGGTGGGCGCCCGAGCAGGCCGTACCGGTGCATGAGAACTGGCAGTTGGCCGCGCCGATCGGGCCCGCCACCGACCTGTGGGCGCTCGGGGCGTTGCTCTTCCGGGCCGTGCAGGGGCATGCGCCGTATCCCGAAGAGGCGACCGCCGAGCTGGTGCAGCTGGTGTGCGCGGAGCCGCCCGCCTTCGCCGAGGAGTGCGGGCCGCTCAGGCCGGTCGTGGAGTCGCTGTTGCGGCAGGACCCCACCGAGCGGCTCGACTTCGAGGAACTGCGGGGCTGGCTGCGGTCGTTGGTGCGTTCGGCGCCCGAGCCCGAGGCCGGTACGTATGTCGTCGCCACCCCGCCGACCGACCCCCGGCGGCTGCCGATCGTGCGCCGGCGCGGCGAGTTGGTGCGCAGGCGGCGGGCCGGGCTGCCCGCGACCAGTCCGCACGGGCGGCACAAGCGGGCCAAGGAGGAGGTCGGCGGGTCGCCGCGCCGACTTGGCCGGACCCTGTTGATCCTCATCTTCCTGCTGCTGGCCGGCGCGGTCGCGTACGCCATGCTCTTCATGCCCAGGTCCGGGGAGAACACCGGGGCGGGGCAAGGGGATCGGACCGGGGCCGCGGGGGAAGTCAGCACCGCGCCCACTGAGTCCTCGGCCGGGGCCAGCAGTCAGCCGCAGCCCGATCAGACCTCGCCCAGTGCCCACAACAGCCCCTCGAACTCCGCCAGTTCGACCGAGACGCAGACGGACCCGAACGTCGCCGACGGGTTCGTACTGCGCAAGGACCCCGCCGGGTTCAAGATCGCCGTGGCCAAGGGGTGGACCCGCACGCCGAAGAACGGGAGCGGTCAAATCGTCTACTCCCACGGCGACTTCGAGCTGATCGTCGTGGCGGGGCGGGACAGTGCCACGGCGGACGGCAGCGACCCGATGGTCTACCAGCGGGACAAGGAGGCCGAGTTGGCGCCCTACCGTGCGTCCAGCTGGGCCACCGCGACCGGGCTGCGGACCATCACGGTGGGCGGAAAGACCATGGCCGAGGGGCAGTTCACCTGGACGGACAGTCAGGGGGGCGCCCTGTTCGTCCGCAACATGGCGTACCTCATCAACGGGCGGTACCACATCGTGCAGGTGCGCGGCCCGGAGGCTCAACGGGACGAAGTGACACGGCTGTACGAGCAGGCGTCGTCCACCTATCAGTACACCGGGTGACCTGCGGAGGCGGCGCGCCGAGGTCCCGCGGTTCCCGTTCGGGCGCAGAAGCGACAACCGTCACAGTGCGGTCTCCGTGGTACCCCGCCGGTTCCCTGGACGAGGCCCTGTCCTTACGCTGAGCCTGTCAAGAGCATTGCGGGGAAACGTGAATCAGATGCAGGGCCTGCTCCTCGCGGGGCGCTATCGGCTGGCCGAATCGATCGGCAGCGGCGGTATGGGCCGGGTGTGGCGGGCGCACGACGAGGTGTTGCACCGGACTGTCGCCATCAAGGAGTTGACGGCCGCGCTCTATGTGTCCGAGAGCGACCAGCCGAGGCTGCTGGCGCGCACCCGCGCCGAGGCGCGCGCCGCCGCGCGGATCAACCACTCCGCCGTCGTCACGGTGCACGACGTCCTCGAACACGACGGCCGCCCATGGATCGTCATGGAGCTGGTCGAGGGCAACTCCCTTGCCGACGAGGTCAAGGAGCAGGGCCGGATCGAGCCGGCCGAGGCCGCGCGCATCGGCATATGGGTGCTGCGCGCGCTGCGTGCCGCGCACGCCGCCGGCGTCCTGCACCGTGACGTCAAGCCCGGCAACGTGCTGCTCGGGCAGGACGGGCGGGTGCTGCTCACCGACTTCGGCATCGCGCAGATCGAGGGCGACAGCACCATCACGCGCACGGGAGAGGTCGTTGGCTCCGTCGACTACCTCGCCCCCGAGCGCGTCCGCGGCGCCGACCCCGGGCCGTCCTCCGACCTGTGGGCGCTGGGCGCCACGCTCTTCACGGCGGTCGAGGGCCGTTCGCCGTTCCGCCGCACGTCGCCGCTGTCCACCATGCAGGCCGTCGTCGAGGAGGACGCCGGCGAACCGCGGTACGCCGGCGCGCTCGCGCCCGTCATCGCCGCGCTGCTGAACAAGGACCCCGCGCTACGGCCCGACGCGGACCAGACCGAGCAGATGCTCGCGGAGGCGGCCGAGGGGCGCCGCCCGCGGGCGGCGGAGGAGTGGCTGCCGACCCAGCAAGTGGGCTCCCGGCAGGGCGGGTTGGCGGAGAACTTCGGTTCGGGCTCGGGCGCGACGCCGTATCCGTCGGCGACCGGGGGTGCGGCGCCGTACGCGTCGGCGACCGGGGCCACCTACCAGCACACACCGCCCGTCTCCCTCGCGCCCCCCGTGGCGGTCGCTCCGCCGAAGCGCCGCCGGCTGCGCTCGGTGGTCCTCGTGGTCGTCGTCGCCGCGCTCGTCGGCGGCGGTACGGCACTGGGGCTGCAGAAGTGGCATCAGGACCGGGACCAGGACCAGGGCGGCACTCCGGGCGCATCGGCCTCACAGAGCGCCACGCCGACCCCGCACAGTTCGGGTCCCGCCAACTGGCAGGTCTACCACGATGCTTGGGGCTTCGACATATCCCTCCCCAAGGGCTGGGCGCGGAAGGTCTACGGCGACTCCGGCGGCATCAAGCAGGTCGACTACACGCCCGACAACGGCAAGCACTTCGTCCGCATAGCCATCGACACCTCCCCGGACTTCCCCACCGCGAACGCCCACCAACTCGACCTGGAAGTGCAGCTCCAGCGGCTGGTCGACTACAACCGGGTGACCCTGGAGGCGAACACCTACCGGGACCGTCCGGGCTCCCTGTGGGACTACACCTGGACCGCGCAGGCGAAGGACACGCCCTACCCGGGGCCGCGGCGCGCCATCGAGGAGACGTACATGTCCCGCGACGGCGTCGAGTACGCGATCTACATGTCCGCGCCGGCCGCGGACTGGGCGACGACCAGCGCCCAGTTCAAGTCGGTCCTGCAGAGCTGGAGTCCCGACTCGGGCTGACCGCTTCCGGTTGCGTCATGATGGTGCGCATGGGGACCGAGGGGGACAACGCCCGGGTGATCGCCGGGCGTTACCGACTGGAGAAGCGGCTCGGACGCGGTGGCATGGGCGTCGTGTGGCGGGCGACCGACCAACTCCTGGGCCGCCAGGTCGCGGTGAAGGAGATCGCCCAGGACGACTCCCTCTCCGAGGAGGAGGCCCGCCAGCAGCGCGACCGCACCCTGCGCGAGGCACGGGCGGTCGCGCAACTGCGCCACCCCCACATCATCGTCGTGCACGACGTCGTCGAGCAGGACGAACGCCCGTACATCGTCATGGAGTTGATCGACGGCGGCTCGCTCGCCGAGCGGATCTCCGGCCACGGCCCGGTCGACGCCGCCGAGGCCGCGCGGATCGGGATCGCCCTCCTCGGCGCGCTGCGCACGGCTCACGCGGCGGGTGTCCTGCACCGGGACATCAAACCGGCCAACGTCCTGCTGCAGACCGCCGCCGACGAGGACGACTCCGAGCGGGTCGTGCTCACCGACTTCGGTATCGCGCAGGTCGCGGGCGCTACGACCCTCACCGAGAGCGGCGCGTTCGTCGGCTCGCCCGAGTACACCGCGCCGGAACGGATGTCGGGCGTGCGGACCGGTCCCGCGTCCGACCTGTGGTCGCTCGGCGCGCTGCTGTGCACGGTGCTGAGCGGTGAATCGCCGTTCCGCCGCGACTCGTTGGGCGGCATCCTGCACGCGGTCGTCATCGACGAGATCCGCCCGCCGGAGCAGGCCCGGCCGCTGCTGCCCGTCGTACGGGGACTGCTCGAACGTGATCCGGAACGGCGGCTGGAGGCGGCGGAGGCCGAGCGGATGCTGCGAGCCTTTCTGGACACCGGGCGGACACCGCGCGCCGCGCCGCCCGGCCGTACGGCACATCCGACGCCGGGCTACACACCGACCCAACGTGACGTTCCGAGAGGGCGGTTGAGCATCCCGCCGCCCGCCCCCGCGCCCTCCGCCCCCGCGCCTTCCGCCAGGGCGGAGCAGTCGCCCCGGCGCACCACACGCGGTGTGCTCGTCACCGCGCTGCTGGTCGCGGCGATGGCGGGGGCCGGGGTGTCGGGGGCGGCGCTGTTGATACGGGGGGACGACGGGGACGGGGGTGCGGGGGGTGCCCTGCCGGCCACCTCGGCGCCGTTGACCTCCACGAGTGCCGGTACGCGGTCACCGTCGCCCACCCCCTCGGCAAGTGCCGAGACGCCCAACACCCCTACCGCGCCGTCCGGTTACCGCATCGCTCATGACCCCGACGGCTTCTCCCTCGCCGTACCGGAGGACTTCGTGCGGGTGCCGCAGGGTGAGCGCATCTTCTACATGTCGCCGGGGGAGACCTTTCGGCTCGGCATCAGGATGTCCGACCCCGAACAGGGCGGCCCGCTCGCGGTGATGAAGGGCGCGGCGGCCAACGGGGCGGCCACGAACCCCGGTTACCACGACGGCAAGGTCACCGACACCACGCACTACGGACACCCCGCCGCACTCTGGGAGTTCAGCTGGAACGGCTTCAGCACGGCGGAGGGACCCCGGCACACGTACGACATGTGCTGGGAGGAGAACGGCCGGATGTACGACGTCTGGGTGTCGGCGCCGGTCGGGAAGGTGCGGGAGGCGAAGGAGTACTTCGACGTCGCGCTGGACACCTTCACCCGCGCGTGAACCCGTAGGCACGTAACGGGAGATAAGCCGCGCCCTCGGTCACGGGTCTGTGACCGGAAAGCACCAGAGGTGGATACGGCGGCGGTTGGCGCGATATGGATGGACGCATGAGCAGCAACGGGGGAGCCAGACACGGAGCCGACGAGCCGACGAGTTTCGCCCTGCAACCGCCGAACCCGCGTATGGCCGTGCCGGCGCAGGTGCCGCACCCGAACAACCCGTACGCGACGCCGAGTTCATCGCCCGAGCCGGCGCCGGACCCCGGCACCGGACGGCTCATAGCGGGGCGGTACCGGCTGCTCGGCAAGCTCGGGCACGGCGGTATGGGCACGGTGTGGCGGGCCAAGGACGAGACGGTGGACCGCGAGGTGGCCGTAAAAGAACCACGTGTCCCGGACCACCTTCCCGAACGCGAACGTGCCAACGCCTTCGAGCGGATGCGCCGCGAGGCCCGCGCGGCGGCACGGCTCGACCACCCGGCTGTCGTGAACGTGCATGACGTGGCCGTGGTCGACGGTCAGCCGTGGATCGTGATGGAGCTGGTCACCGGCCGCTCGCTGGGCGACGCGTTGCAGGAGGGCACCCTCGACGCGCGGGACGCGGCCCGGATCGGCCTCCAGGTCCTGGGCGCGCTGGAGGCGGCACACGCGGCGGGCATCCTGCACCGCGACGTCAAGCCGGACAACGTCCTGCTGGGCCGCCACGACCGGGTCGTCCTGACCGACTTCGGCATCGCGCAGATCGAGGGCGAGACGAACCTGACCGACACCGGCGGTTTCGTCGGCTCACCCGAATACATCGCGCCGGAACGGGTGTTGGGCCAGCGCCCCGGTCCCGCCTCCGACCTGTGGTCCCTCGGCGTGGTCCTGTACGCGGCGACGGAGGGCGTCTCCCCGTTCCGCCGCAGCAACACCCCCGCCACCCTCCAGTCGGTCCTCAACTCCGCCCCCGCGCCCCCGACTTCGGCCCCGGGCCCGCTCGCCGACCTCATCACCGCCCTCCTCGCCAAGGACGCGGCGAACCGCCCGAACGCGGCCCGGGTACGCGCCGCACTGGAATCGGTGGCCAACCCGCCGGCACCGGTGCCCACCCAGGAGGTGCGGTACGTCGAACGCCCCGGAACCGGAAGAGGATTCCGCCCCGGCCGCAAGACGTGGTCCGGCCTCGGCGCGGTGGTCGTCGCGGCGGCGGTGACGGCGTACCTGCTGATCGCGAACCCGTTCGCCGGATCGCGGACACTCCCGCAGGGCTGGAAGAAGCACCACGTGCAGGACGTGGCGGCGACGCTCGCGACCCCCGCCAAATACAAGCGCGGCGCCCCCGACCGCAAGACGGACAAGGGGCACTGGATCACGTACACCGACCCGAGCGGGAGCATCTCGATCGGCCTGGCCCTCGTCAAGAAGTCCGAGGACACCCTCGGCGAGATCAAGGACTCCGCCGCGGCCCAAATGTACGACGACAACGGCGACTTCAAGCAGAGCGGCAGCTCCAGCCTCGACATGCCGGAGAACCCGAAGACGGCCACGAAGCCGACCGACTCCTACCACGGTAAGGCCGCCGCCATGAACACGATCGTCTACGACACCGACGACAGCCTGGACTCCCGGCCCCGCGAGGTCCAGATCTTCTACTACAAGACCACCTCCGGCAACATGTACCGCCTCACGATCGGCTACCCGGGCGACGGCGACTTCACGGCCCGTGGCCGCGAGGTGGCGAAGGCGGCGATCGCGAACCTGGACGTCGACACGCTGTGAGCGGTGATGCGGATGCCGACCTCGCGGTCCTGAGCGTGCGCGCGCTGGGCGACCGCGGTCTGCCGGCCGATGTGGTCGACGTGTACGCGGCCCGTCGCCACTACTCCGCCGTCGAACTGGAGCAGTTGGGCCTCCGGGCCGACGGCACGGACTTCGACCTCTTCGGTCTGCGCGACCGCCTGGAGAGCGTCGTCTGGGTGAGCGACGAGGAGTTCGCTGCGCACGGGCTCGACGCGGTGGAGATCGCGGAACTGCGGCGGTGGGCCCTGGAGTGGGAGTCCGATCTCGGGCTGCGGCTCGCGGAGGAGTACGACGACGATCCTGACCTCGATCCGGATCGCGAGGGCGACTAACTAGGGGCGTCGTCCCTCCGAACCCCCCGCCGATACCCGGTACCTGCCCGGCGTCACCCCGAACTCCCGGCTGAACGCGTGCGACAGGGCGTACGGGCTGCCGTACCCCGCCTCCCGCGCCACCGCCGCCAACGAGGCGTCCGTGTCGCGCAGTCGGGTCGCCGCCAACGTCAGCCGCCACCACGTCAGATACGCCATCGGCGCCCGCCCCACCAGCGCGGTGAACCGGCGGGCCAGCGTCGCCCGGGACACCCCCGCCGCGGCGGCCAGGCGGTCGTTGGTCCAGAGGGCGGCGGGGTCGGAGTGCAGGGCCCGTAGCGCGGCCGTGGTGACCGGGTCGTTCAGCACGGACGGCCAACTGCCCGTCTCCGCCTGGGACATCCACGCCCGCACCATGTAGATGAGCAGCAGGTCGAGCAGACTGGGCAGCGCCAGGCAGGCCCCCGGCCGCCGTTCGTCCAGTTCGTTCGCCAACAGGTCCACCGCGGACCGGAGCTCGGGGTGACGGCCGACCCGGTTCGGCAGGTGGACCACCTCCGGCAGCTCCGCCATCAGCGGATGTGTCCGGCTCCGGTCCAGCCGGTACTTCCCGCACAGCAACTCGACCTCACGCCCGTCCCCGCCGCCACCGTCCGGCCGCCGCATCTCCTCGAACGGCACCGCGCGCGCCGTGTCCCCGGGCGAGTCCGCCAGTACGTGGCCCGCACCGTGCGGCAGCAGTACGACGTCCCCCGCGCCCAGCGTCACCGGCTCACCGCCCGTGTCGGGCACCAGCCAACAGCCGCCCGCCAGCACGACATGGAACCCGGCACCCTCGTACGGCGCGAGCCGCGTGCACCAACTGCCGCCCACACGAAGGCGGTTGGAGGAGGGCCGCCCGGTCCGTACGGCGGAGATCGCGTCGCTCACCACGTCCATGCGGCCAGGTTACGCCAGGGATAGCAGTGGTGAGGTATATGCGTATCAGAGTGAGTCATTCACGCATTGAGACACTCATGCCACCTCCCTAAGCTCATTTCCATGACCGAGGACAACGCGCAGACCCAGATGAACACCGCACAGACCTTCACCATCGGCGACGTCGAAGTCGTCCGAGTCGTCGAGTGGGCGCGGCCCTACGCCCCCGCCCGCACCCTCGTCCCCGACCTGCCGCCCGGCGTCTGGCAGGAGCACCGCGAGACGCTCGCCCCCGATCACTGGGACCCGGAGACCGACCGTGCCGTCGTGGCGCTCCAGACCTGGGTGGTGCGCAGCGCCGGGCGGACCGTGCTCGTGGACACCGGGGTCGGCAACGGGCGGGAACGGCCCGGCAATCCGCTGTTCCACATGAGCCAGGGCGACCTGCCGGGGCGGCTGGCGCGGGCCGGCGTACGGCCGGAGGACGTCGACGTCGTCGTCAACACACACATCCACGGGGACCACGTCGGCTGGAACACCCATGACGTGGAGGGGAGTTGGGAGCCGCTGTTCCCCAACGCGCGATATCTCCTCCCTGCCGCCGACGACTTCCACTTCGGGCCCGAGAACAACTACGGCGGTGCGGTACGGCCCGACGACCGCCTGACCTACGAGGACAGCGTCGCGCCCGTGCACCGCGCCGGGCTGGCGACCCTGTGGGAGGGCACGCACCGCGTCGACGAGCAGCTGACGTTGGAGTCCGCGCCGGGACACACACCCGGGTCGTCCGTGCTCCGGGTCGCCTCCGGCGGTGAACGGGCCGTGTTCGTCGGGGACTTGCTGCACAGTCCCGTCCAGATTCCGCATCCGGAGTGCAGCAGCTGCTTCTGCCTCGATCCCCGGCAGGCCGCGGACAGCCGTCGGCGTGTGCTCGAACGGGCTGCGGATGAGCGGGAGTTGGTGATTCCGGCGCACTTCGGCGGTACCGGTGTCGCGGAGGTGCGGCGGGTGGGCGACACGCTGGTGCTCGGGAAGTAGGACGCGCGTCGACAAGGCCGTACCGGGCGCGGTACTGATGGGGCATGAGCGAAGTCGGCGAACAGGTGCGCGACGGACGTCTGGTCGGCGGTCGCTACCGGCTGCTCGAACGGATCGGCTCCGGCGGCATGGGCACCGTATGGCGGGCCTTCGACGAACTCGTGGACCGCGAAGTCGCCGTGAAACAGCCGCGGTTGCCCGGTGACCCGGAGGACGAGGAGTTCCAGCGCGCCGCCCACCGGCTCTACCGCGAGGCCCGCGCCGCCGCCCGGGTCGACCATCCCTCCGCCGTCGCCATCCACGATGTCGTCATCGAGGACGAACTCCCTTGGATCGTCATGGAGTTGGTGCGCGGCGAGTCCCTGCACGAACTGCTCAACCGCGGCCCCCTCGCCCCCGCCGACGCCGCCCGCATCGGCCGCGCCGTCCTCGGCGCCCTGTGCGCCGCGCACGCCGTGGGGATCGTGCACCGGGACGTGAAACCCGCCAACGTCCTGCTCGGCCCGCACGGCCGCGTCGTCCTCACCGACTTCGGCATCGCCCACATCCAGGGCGAGGAATCCCTCACCGCCAGCGGGGAGTTCGTGGGCTCGCTCGAATTCATCGCCCCCGAGCGCATGTCGGGCACCGGTGCGGGACCGGCCTCCGACCTGTGGTCCCTGGGCGTCCTGCTGTACGCGGCCGTCGAAGGGGCATCTCCCTTCCGCCGTACGACCGTTGAGTCCACCCTCGGCGCGATCCTCGCCGGCGAACCACCCGAGCCGACCCGCGCGGGACCTCTCGGGCCGCTGGTCGTACGGATGTTGGCGCGGGACCCGGAGGAACGGCCGGGGGCGGAGGAGGTCGGCGCGGTACTGGACGCGGTGGCCGAGGGGAAGGACGTACCGGAGCCAACGGTCATCACGGTCCCGCGCGACGCGGTGCCCGAGGCCGAGTCCGAGGCGGTACCCAAGGAGGTGCCTGAGGATGTGCCTGAAGAGGTGTCTGAGGGTGCCGCGTCCGTTCCCGACGCCGTACCGGAACCGGAGCCCACGTCCCGCCCCCGGCGCCGCAGGCCTCGCCGGGCGCTTCTGATCGCCGTCGGGGTGCTCCTGGCGGCGGGCCTGGTCTTCGGCACGGTCGTCGACAACCTCATGGACACCGGCAGCTCCTGGACCGCGCACCGGGAGACGGCGTTGTCCGCCGTCCTCTCCCTCCCGCCGCACTACAAGCGGCTCGACGCGCGGACGGCGGCCGGCAGCCGGATCGTCGTCTACGGCACCGGCACCCTTCGTGTCCGCCTCACCGAACGGGACAGGGCCACCGGTTCACCCCTCGACGAGGCCAAGACCCTGAGCGTCGGTACGTCCCGCCCCCAGTACACCCGGACCAGCTTCCGCGGGAACAAGGACGCCGTCCTCCTCGACACCACCTACCAACAGTCCGGCATCCCCACCCGCATCATGGCCCTGATCATCCGCACCGCGGACGGCCGTATGTACGAACTTCGCGTGGACATGCCCAAGGGCACCCCGGACGAGAAGAAGGGCACCGCGCTCTTCAAGGGCGCCCGCGCCCGGCTCACACTCACGGAAAAGTGATCCGGCGGCGGGCCGGTGGCGATGCGGAGGTGATCATCCCCGCACAACGCCCTGATCAGGGCATTCGTTGCCAGTGATCGCTGGCGTGATGTGAGTACTAGGTGAATCCCGATTACCGACGGGTACCCAAACCTCCCCTCGCGGCATACCCTGCCGCACATGACGGACTCGCAGGCCCCGGAAAAGACCGGTACGGAAACGACGACCGGCACGAACCCCCTCGCGCCGGCCCCCACAGGCGCCCGTACCGCCGCCGACGTGGTGACCCCGGAGCTGGTCGCCCAGCTCACGAAGGGTGTGGTCGGCTCCGGCCGGACCGCCAACCACTCGCCGTTCACCGGTGAGAAGCTCGCCGATCTTCCCGAGTCCACCCCCGAGGACGTGGCGAAGGCCTACGACGCGGCCCGCGCCGCGCAGGCCCTGTGGGCGCGGACGCCGGTACGGCAGCGCGCGGCCGTGCTGCTCCGCTTCCACGATCTCGTCCTCGCCCGCCAGGCCGAGGTCCTCGACCTGATCCAGCTGGAGACCGGCAAAGCACGGCTGCACGCGCACGAGGAGGTGCAGGCCGTCGCCGTCGCGGCCCGCCACTACGGCCGCAGGGCCCCCGCCTACCTCAAGCCGAAGCGGCACACCGGCGCCGTCCCGACCCTCACCAAGGTCACCGAACTCCGCCACCCGCGCGGGGTAGTTGGGCAGATCGCCCCCTGGAACTACCCGTTCGAACTCTCCGTCGGCGACGCGCTCCCGGCCTTCGCCGCGGGCAACGCGGTCGTGATGAAGCCGGACACCGAGACCTGCCTGACCGCGCTGTGGGCCCGTGACCTCCTCATCGAGGCCGGCCTGCCCGCCGACGTCTTCCAGGTCGTCCTCGGCGAGGGCCCGGTCGTCGGCCCCGAGGTCGTCAAGCACGCCGACTACGTCTCCTTCACCGGCTCCACCCGCACCGGCCGCGAGGTCGCGCAGGCCGCCGCCGCCCGCCTGATCGGCGTCTCCCTCGAACTCGGCGGAAAGAACGCCATGTTGGTCCTGGAGGACGCCGACATCGAGAAGGCGGCGGCGGGCGCGGTCCGCGCCTGCTTCTCCTCCGCGGGCCAACTCTGCGTCTCCATCGAGCGGTTGTACGTCCACGAGTCGATCGCCGACACCTTCCTGGAGCGCTTCGCCGCCCGCACGAAGGCGATGCGCCTCGGCACGTCCCTCGCGTACGGCGCGGACATGGGATCGCTGGCGGGCGAACGGCAGTTGGAGTCGGTGACCCGGCACGTGGACGAGGCGGTCGCCAAGGGCGCGAAGGTGCTGGCCGGCGGTGTCGCCCGCCCGGACATCGGCCCGTACTTCTTCGAGCCCACCATCCTCGACGGCGTCGAGGCCCCCATGGCGGTCTGCGCCGAGGAGACCTTCGGCCCGGTCGTCTCCGTCTACCGCTTCTCGACGGAGGACGAGGTGGTGGCGGAGGCCAACTCCACGCCGTACGGCCTCAATTCCTCGGTCTGGACGAAGAGCGGCAGCCGCGGACGCGCCATCGCCGCCCGCCTCAGCACCGGCACGGTCAACGTCAACGAGGGCTACGCCTCCGCCTACGGCAGCGTCCAGTCCCCGATGGGCGGCATGAAGGACTCCGGCCTGGGCCGCCGCCACGGCTCTGAGGGCATCCTCAAGTACACAGAGGCCCAAACCATCGCCCAGCAGCGGTTGTTGCCGATGGCGCCTTCGCTGGGAATGACGGATGAGGGCTACGCCCAGTTCATGAGCCGCAGTCTCCGGGCGATGAAGGCATTCCGGCTCAGGTAAGGCGCCTTTGCTTTCAGGGGCGCGGGACTGTATCGATATGCGGCTCCGCCGCGTGGGCGCGCCCAGCCACAGACGGCCCGCACGCGAAACTCAAAGAGGAGACCCCGTGCCCCAGGACACCTACGACTACGACGTCATAGTCGTCGGATCAGGCTTCGGCGGCTCGGTCACCGCCCTGCGCCTCACGGAAAAGGGCTACAAGGTGGGGGTGTTGGAGGCAGGCCGCCGCTTCACCCCCACCACGCTCCCCAAGAACTCCTGGGACCTCAAGAACTACCTCTGGGCCCCCAAGCTCAACATGTACGGCATCCAGCGCATCCACCTGCTCGGCAACGTCATGGTCCTGGCCGGCGCAGGCGTGGGCGGCGGCTCCCTCAACTACGCCAACACCCTCTACGTCCCCCCGAAGCCGTTCTTCGAGGACCCCCAGTGGCGCGACATCACCGACTGGGAGGAGGAGTTGACCCCGTACTACGACCAGGCCCGCCGCATGCTCGGCGTACGCCTCAACCCGACGATGACTCCGTCGGACGTGCACCTGAAGGCGGCGGCCCAGCGGATGGGCGTGGGCGACACCTTCCACATGGCCCCCGTCGGCGTCTTCTTCGGCGACGGCAAGGACGCCGAGGGAACGGCGAAGGCACGCCCCGGCGAACGGGCCGCCGACCCGTACTTCGGCGGCGCCGGCCCGGACCGCAAGGCCTGCACCGAGTGCGGCGAGTGCATGACGGGCTGCCGGCACGGCGCCAAGAACACCCTGAACGAGAACTACCTCTACCTCGCCGAGAAGGCGGGCGCGAAGGTCCACCCGATGACCACGGTCGTGTCGGTGACGGACGACTCGCAGGGCGGCTACGCGATCGCCACCCTGCCGACCGACGCGCGCCGCACATCGGAGGGCCGCACCTTCAAGGCCCGTCAAGTCGTCCTCGCCGCCGGCACCTACGGCACCCAGACCCTCCTGCACCGCATGAAGGCGGGCGGGCAACTGCCGTACCTCTCCGAGAAGTTGGGCGAACTGACCCGCACCAACTCGGAGGCGCTGGTCGGCGCCCAGACGAACAACCGCCGTTACCGCAAGGCGACCGGCACCCGGCAGGTCGACTTCACGCGCGGGGTCGCGATCACGTCCTCGATCCACCCCGACGAGAACACCCACATCGAACCGGTCCGCTACGGCAGGGGCTCCAACTCGATGGGCGGCCTCTCCATCCTCCAAGTCCCTTACGCGGAGGGCTCGTCGAGGGCACTGGGCTGGCTGGCGAACGCGGCGAAGCACCCTCTCCTGGTCCTGCGTTCGCTCTCCAACCGGCGTTGGTCGGAGCGGACCATCATCGGCCTGGTGATGCAGTCGCTGGACAACTCCCTGACGACGTACCTGAAACCGGACGGTGTGGGCAAAGGGTTGTTGACGGCCCGTCAGGGACACGGCGCCCCCAACCCCAAGCAGATCAGGGCGGCTTCGGAGGGCGCGGCGGCGATCGCCGCCGAGATCAACGGCTTCGCGGGCTCGAACGTCGGCGAGTTGATGGGCACCCCGCTCACCGCCCACTTCCTCGGCGGCTGCCCCATCGGCGCCTCCCGCGAGACCGGTGTGATCGACCCGTACCACCGCCTCTACGGCCACGCCGGCATCTCGGTCGTCGACGGCTCGGCGGTCTCCGCGAACCTCGGCGTCAACCCGTCCCTCACCATCACGGCACAGGCCGAGCGCGCGATGTCGTACTGGCCCAACAAGGGCGAGCCGGACCCGCGCCCGGAGCAAGGGCTGTCGTACGAACGCCTGACGCCGGTGGAGCCGAACCAACCCGTGGTCCCCGAGGGCGCGTTCGGCGCGCTGAGGCTGCCGTTCCTCGGGATACCGACGGTGCCGCCCAAGTCGTAGCCGATCAGGGGTACTCGAACGGTCGGCACAAGCAGAAGGACCTGCGCCCCCCTCCGAGCGCAGGTCCTTCCTTGTGCGGCGAGCCGCGTGTTACGCGCTCGCCCCGCTCTTGCGCCGGCGCACCATGACCACCGCGGCGGCACCCGCGACGACGGCGGCGCCGCCGACGAGGCCGATCACCGGGAGCGCGGAACTGGAGCCGGTCTCGGCGAGGTTGCCGGTCGGGAGGTCGGAGACCTCGCCCTGCGGCTTCTTCACCGAGGTGTCCTTGTCACCGGTGCTCGGGGTGGCGGTGCCCGGGTCGGTGTTGGTGGAGCCGGCCTTCAGGACCTCGAAGTCGTACTGGGCCCAGCCCTCGGCGATGCAGTCCTGGCCCTTGATGTTGTCGAGGTAGGCGCCGGAGCCGAAGGAGTAGGCGTCGCCGGCCGGGGCCTTCGCGCTGATGCTGACGCGCAGGTCGACGGTCTCGCTCTTACCGGACTTCAGGGCGTTGATGTAGAAGAAGTAGTCGCCGGCCCACTCGTCGTTGCCGATCCGGTCCCACTTGCCGGACTCGGGGTTCTTGAACTCCAGGTCCACGTAGGGGCTCAGGAACTTCGACTCGTCGAGCTCGTAGTTCTCGACCTCGGCGTAGAAGGCGACGCCGTCGACCGTGGTCTTCGACTTGTTGGTGACGGTCAGCTTGAAGCCGTGGAAGCCGTCGCCCGCGACGATCTTGCCCGGCAGGCCCTTGATGTCCGCGGACACCTTGGCGTCGGAGAAGTCCTCGTCCAGGTCCTCGCAGAACGGCACGTCCGGGTCGGTCGGCTCCTCGCTCGGCTCGGCCGAGGTGGAGGGCGTGGCCGACGTGGAGGCGCTGTCGCTCGCCGTGGGCGAGGTCGAGTCGCTCGGGAGGGTGCTGCCGGACGGCGACGCGGAGTTGGAGTCGGACGGCGTCGGGGAGGCCGAGTCGGACGGCGAAGCGGAGACGGACTCGCTCGCACTGTCGCTCGGGGTCGGCGACGTCGACTCCTCCGCGAACGCGGCGGGCGCGGAGAGCAGGGCGAGGGGAGCGATGACGGCCGTCGCGGCCGCCGCGGCCATGGCACGGCGCAGCTTCATGAAGTCCTCGGGAAGTCCGGTGTACTGCGGCAGCGCAGCACGCTGGGCGGAGGGCTCCGCGTGTGGGGCGCGGGTGTGGCCCTTGGTTATGCAGGTGAGACCCGGGAAACCAGTGAACGGTTGTGCCCACTCTCACCGGATTCTTATGTGGGCTGTGTCACACCCAAGTTCTCCTTGTGAACAGGCTTTCGGAACGTCTAGAACTTGGGGACGTGTCTGACAAGCCTGCCGAGGAACCGTCCTCGACCCCGGAGATCCCCGACGATGTCTGGGAACAGTTCGCCCGCGACACGGAGCGCGACATCCGTGCCTCCGCCCCGAAGGAACCGTCCGCCCGCGCCCGTGAGGTGACCGAGCGGCTGAAGAAGGCCGAGAGCAAGGGGAAGGGCAAAGGGAAGGGCAAGGGGAAGGGCAAGGGGAAGGCCGAGCGCCAGGAGCCCGAGGGCTGGCGGACCGGTCCCGCCTGGCAGGAGATGAACGGGCGGGCCCGGCGCAAGCGCCGCGCGTGGGCCGTCCTCGGCATCCCGCTCGCCCTGGCCGTCGCGCTGGTCGCGATGAAGCCGTCGCTCATCCCGGGCGACCCCTTCCACAAGGGCGGCGAGGGCGGCAAGGACAGCCCGGACGCGGTCGCCTCCCCGCTCGCGCCGGAGACCGCCGCCCCGACCGCCGCGCCCTCCGCCGTGGACCCCGAAACCCCCACGCTGGACCGGCCGTTCGCCGGTTCACCCGCGCTGAACTGGGCGGACGGCGCGGCCGGCATCGTCCTGCCGCCGGCGAAGGCGGTGGGTGTCTTCTCGAAGGGGCAGGTCCAACTCGCCCTGAAGCAGGCCGAGAAGTTCCTCGTCGACGCCAACCTCAGTCCGAAGACGATCGTCGGCGCCCGCCCGACCGCCGCGCTCTCGGTGCTGGACCCGAAACAACCCGGCATGATCGCCGAGTTGAACACGTCCCTGAGTACCCCGACCAGGGCCCACGACCCCCTGATGATGTTCAGCCGCTTCGCCCCGAAGGACGTACGGCTCGTCGGTGACGTCGTGAAGACCCGAGGCCGGATCAGCTTCAAGAAGGGCGAGCACTCCGGCGTCGCGATCCACGCCGACTACACCTTCGTCTACCCGGTCGTCCGCGCCGACGGCTCCACCGAGGTCACCCGCACCATCGTCCGCCGCGTGCTCGACCTCCAACTCCTCGACCCCACCCGCTACCAGGTCACCTCCGGCCGGCTCAGCGTCGTCAGCTACAACGCGGACTTCGGCAACAGTGCCTGCGACGTCTACGACGGCTACTTCCACCCGGCCTTCTCGTCGGTCTCCTCGTCGGAGCCCACGGGAGCCGCGCCGTCCGGCCCGACGACGGACCCGTACGACCGGAGCAAGGGGATCGGTGAGGGTGAGGGCGAGAACGAGACGTGCGGGACGGTGTCACGCACCTGACGGCCGTGAGCTGACCGGCCGTGTGGTGAACGGCCGTGTGCTGATCGGCCGTGTGGTGAACGGCCGTGTGCTGACGGGCCGTTGAGGACGAGCGAAGGGCCCCGCGGGACGGAGCCGCGGGGCCCTTCTCCGTCAGCACCGACGTCAGGGCAGCGCCGGTGCCTGGGAGCGGCGCCGGGGGGTTGCGCCGCTTGTCTCAAGTGCCCTGGGTCGGCGCCCCGGCGCACACGGGGCGCGCGCTTGGTCTCGACCTTTGGCGGGGGTCCGGCAGAGGGACAGTGCACTGCAATGCGGTTGTCTGCATGGGGACTTGGGGTTCGGGGAAGCCTCAGGGCCCTCTACGTATCGTGCTGGATGGACGCGGCCTTCGCAACCGTTCGATCCGGTTTTGTGCATTTTTGCAGTTTCCGCCGGGCGGCCCCGGGCGTCCCCGGAGCCGACCGTTCTCTTGGGTGACCGGGCTGCTGTCCCCTGCCGTCCGGTCACGACCCTGGAGCGAGGTCCCACGACGCACGGCACGATCCGTACGTCTCATCGCCCCAGCCGAGCCACGCGTGGTTCTTTCGGGCCCGCCCCTGGCTGGCGCGGACACCACCCCCAACGAAGCGGTTCGCGAGGCGGTCACGCGCCGTACGGGTGAGAGCGGCACCGAACTCAGATACGACCCCGGGACAGTTCGAGCAGTGTCATGGCCAGCGAGGTGCCGGGCTTGCCGAGCGCGGCACTGTAGTGGCTGAGGATCTCGTTCTCCCGGGTAAGGCTCACCCGCCGCCCACCCGACGCGATCCGCGCCTCCTGGACTACGGCGGACACGGCGACCCGTTCCTGGATCAGACCGATGATCCGGTCGTCCAGGGCGTCGATGCGCTCCCGGGCATCGGCGATGGTCTGCTCGGGCGTGCTGGTGGTCATGAGGATCTCCTCGTCGCGGAACGGCCACCCCCGACCGACAACCCCCGGAAAACGACAGGCGCCCCGGGCCTTGTCGGCCCGGGGCGCCTGGAAAGTCGCTCGTCAGTAACTCAAGCAGCTCGACCATGGCAGCCGGCGGACCGGTTGCCATAGGTAAAGAGGGAGGTCGGGTGCGTGAGCATGGGGGGAGTATGGCACAGGCCCGGGAGTCTGGGGGCGGAGCCCTCGGGGACGACCAGATGCCCCACCCGAGCCCCGTCACACAGGCACGACCAGGTGTCCCACCCGAGCCCCGTTAGAATCGATGACCAGAACCCCGCCCAACCGCCGGAAGGCCCCCGTGTCAGCAGCGACCCCCGCCCCCGACACCGTCCTGGTCGTCGACTTCGGCGCGCAGTACGCCCAGCTCATCGCCCGCCGCGTCCGCGAGGCCCGGGTCTACAGCGAGATCGTGCCGAGCACCATGCCGGTCGCCGAGATGCTCGCCAAGAACCCGGCGGCGATCATCCTCTCCGGCGGCCCCTCGTCGGTGTACGCGGAGGGCGCCCCCCGCCTGGACCGCGAGCTCTTCGACGCCGGCGTCCCCGTCTTCGGCATGTGCTACGGCTTCCAGCTGATGGCCACCACCCTCGGCGGCACCGTCGACAACACGGGCGCCCGCGAGTACGGCCGTACGGAACTGCACGTCTCCAAGTCGTCCTCCACCCTCTTCGAGGGCACCCCGGACGAGCAGTCGGTGTGGATGTCGCACGGCGACGCCTGCTCCGCCGCCCCCGAGGGCTTCACGGTCAGCGCGTCCACGGACGTCGTCCCGGTCGCCGCCTTCGAGAACGACGAGAAGAAGCTCTACGGCGTCCAGTACCACCCCGAGGTCATGCACTCCACGCACGGCCAGCAGGTCCTGGAGCACTTCCTGTACCGCGGCGCGGGCCTCACCCCGAACTGGACCACCGGCAACGTCATCGACGAGCAGGTCGCCGCGATCCGCGAGCAGGTCGGCGACAAGCGCGCCATCTGCGGCCTGTCCGGCGGTGTCGACTCCGCCGTGGCCGCCGCCCTCGTCCAGAAGGCGATCGGCTCCCAGCTGACCTGCGTCTACGTCGACCACGGTCTGATGCGCAAGGGCGAGACCGAGCAGGTCGAGAAGGACTTCGTGGCCGCGACCGGCGTACAGCTGAAGGTCGTGGACGCGGAGGAGCGCTTCCTCACCGCGCTCGCCGGGGTCTCCGACCCGGAGCAGAAGCGGAAGATCATCGGCCGCGAGTTCATCCGCGTCTTCGAGCAGGCGCAGGCCGAGATCATCGCGGACGAGGGCCCCGAGGTCGCGTTCCTGGTGCAGGGCACGCTCTACCCGGACGTCGTCGAGTCCGGCGGCGGCACCGGCACGGCCAACATCAAGTCCCACCACAACGTGGGCGGCCTCCCCGAAGACCTCGAATTCCAGCTCATCGAACCGCTCCGCAAGCTGTTCAAGGACGAGGTCCGGATGGTCGGCCAGGAGCTGGGCCTGCCGGACGAGATCGTCCAGCGCCAGCCCTTCCCGGGCCCCGGCCTCGGCATCCGCATCGTCGGCGAGGTCACCAAGGACCGTCTCGACCTGCTCCGCGAGGCCGACGCGATCGCCCGCGAGGAACTGACCGCGGCCGGCCTCGACCGCGACATCTGGCAGTGCCCGGTGGTCCTCCTCGCGGACGTCCGCAGCGTCGGCGTCCAGGGCGACGGCCGCACCTACGGCCACCCGATCGTCCTGCGCCCGGTCTCCTCCGAGGACGCGATGACCGCCGACTGGTCCCGCCTGCCGTACGACGTCCTCGCGAAGATCTCCACCCGCATCACGAACGAGGTCGCCGACGTCAACCGGGTCGTCCTCGACATCACGTCGAAGCCGCCGGGCACCATCGAGTGGGAGTAGGCCCTTCTTGAGGCTCAGGTCCGCTTGAGCGTGCGCACCGGCTCGCCGGGGTGCCAGACCTGAGTGACGAGATACGTCTCGTCCTCGACGAAGGTCCGCACGACCTCCGTCACCTCGGTGCGGAAGAGGTGGAACGGCTCCGGCGGTTCCACCTCTTCCCTGTACGCCCCCTTCACCCCGGCATCCGTCACCTCCACCGCCCGCCCGCCGACCCGTACGTCCCCGCCGCCCATCTCCGTACCCGCCCCCGGATTGGCCTGGAGCGCGAACCGCGGATCGCGCCGCAGATCCAGCGCCTTGAGCGAGTCGGGCATCATCCCGAGCCACAACTCCCCGTCCAGGAACCGCACTTCGATCCCGCTCGTCCGAGGCGACCCGTCCTTGCGCAGTGTCGCGAGGACGTGATGGGTGAAGACCCCGAAGCGCTTCTCCACGGTCGCGGCGAGTTCGGGTTCCGCGGCGACGAATACCGCCCAGTTCGCAGTCATACGACCACTGTCCCGCCGATACCCGACACCCACTGTCCGGATTCGCGAAGGACTCAGGACGGACTCGGGAGGGACTCGGTCGGGACTCGGCACGGCCCCAGAAGGCACTCGGAAGGCACCCGGGCACGCTTGGTGCCGCATCTTTACAGAACACCACTGCCCTTTTCGCCTCACCGACGGTAACTTCCGCCGGTAACAGGAACCCAGTGCTGGAGGACCGATGCACGGGCCGACACCGCCCTCCCCCCTGCCCACCGACCGGCTGCGGTTCGCCATGCCGCCGATGCACGAGTCGGTCGAGGACGAACGCCGGCACCGCAAGGAACGGCTCGCGGGCGCCCTGCGCCTGTTCGGCCGGTACGGCTTCGAGGACGGGGTCTCCGGGCACATCACCGCCCGCGACCCCGAGTTCAGCGACTGCTTCTGGGTCAACCCCTTCGGGATGCCCTTCCGGCACGTCACCGTGACCGATCTGGTGCTGGCCAACTCGGACGGCCAGGTGCTCCAGGGCCGCCACCACGTCAACCAGGCCGCCTTCACCGTGCACTCGCAGGTCCACGCCGCCCGCCCGGACGTCGTCGCGGTCGCCCACTGCCATTCCGTGCACGGCCGCGCGCTCTCCGCCCTCGGCGACTTCCTCGACCCGATCAGCCAGGAGAGCTGCGCGTTCTACGAGGACCACGCGCTCTACGACGCCTACAGCGGTGTCTCCGTCGACGCCGAGGAGGGCAAGCGGATCGCCACCGCCCTCGGCTCGCGCAAGGCGCTCGTCCTGCGCAACCACGGACTGCTGACCGTGGGCGACTCGGTGGACGCGGCGGCCTGGTGGTTCCTGTCCATGGAACGCTCCTGCCAGGTCCAGCTTCTCGCGAAAGCAGCCGGCCGCCCTCTCCTCATCGACCACAAACTCGCCGTCGCCACCCGCGAACAGACCGGCGGCGACCTCGTCGCGTGGATCAACTACCAGCCCCTGTGGCAGGACATCAGCCGCAGCGAACCGGACCTCCTCAGCTGAGGCCCCTACCGGAAACCCCGCAGCACCGCCGCCTTGGTCATCGTGAACTCCTCGTCGGTGAGCACTCCTTCCCGGTGCAGCTCGCCCAACTCCCGCAGCCTGCGCAGGAGTACGTCGTGATGGTCGGCCGGAGGCGGGACGACCGCCGCCCGTCGGGGCCGGTCCGCGAACTCGCCGTTGTCGCCTTCGTGTTCGCGGGCCGACGGATGCGGCAGCCGCGCGGTCACCGCCGTCGCGACCAGCGCCGTGAGCAGGTCCCGGCGGGTGCTGCCCCACAGATCGAGGGCGTACGGGTCCTTCTCCGGCGGCAGTTTGGAGAACACCGTCTCGCGGGTAACGAACCGCATGAACCCGTCCTCGTAACCGGAGTTGGGCAGCCACTCCACCTGGACCAGGTCGCCCACGGCGACTATGCGCGGCCCGGTGGCCCGCTTGACGCGCTCCGAGGTGTCGGACCAGTCGATGCGCACCTGGGCGCCGTCGAACGACACCGTGCCGTCGGACGAACGCACCGAGACCGGCACCGGCGGGCCCGGCAGGAGATACGCCTTGGTGGGGTCCTTGGGGATCTGGTCGAGGAGCAGCCCGTGCCGGATCTCCTCCGCCACGTACTCGGCCACCCCGGACCGGTCGATGTCCACGATCAGCCGGTACGGATCCGCCGCGTCCGGCAACCGGCCGCCGGTCGCCTGGAGCAGCGGGTCCGCACCCTCGCGCAGCCTCAGCCGCAGTCGGCCACGCTTGCGTTCGGGTTCGTAGACCACGCCCGCGACGGCTTCGAGGGGCACGGCGATCTCCCCGTACGTCTGCCGGAACAGTGGCACGGAGCGGTGAAGTCCCGGCGTGATACGGACCGTTGTGCCGTCGAAGGCCCAGGTCCCGTCGCGCTGGATGATCTCGGCCATAGGGAAATTCTCGCAGCCGGGTCAACACGGCGGCCGTCACTTCACCCGCGCTGACCAGACCTGCCGGACGCGGGCCGTGTCCCGTAGGGCACAATCCGCTGTTGTCGTACGGGAGTTGCAAGGCGGTGGCCAAAGGCTTCGGAGCCGGCCGCCGAACGTGAGGGTCCGGGGTCGCGGGCCGAGGGGCATGGGGAAGGCAGGCGTCGGGCGTGGCGGTGCAGGAGGCGAGACAGGGCGGCGAGCACGTCGGTGTCCACGGAGGCGGCTGCACCTGCGGGGACTGCCCGCACGGAGCACGTGAGGGGCATCGGCGCGCGGTCGCCGCGTTCCTCGTCAAGCGGGACGGCTTCGCGGCTGGCGAGGGCTTGCCCGCGGCGGTGGCGCACTCGGTGTCCGCCTCCCGACAATGGGTCTCGGACGAACTGACCCAGTCCGCCGACGTCGTCGCCGAACGCGGACGCGCCGAGGGCGGCGCCTGGCTGGCCCGCCTCTGGCACCGCACGGCCTTCGCGGTGTGGAGCGCCTTCGTCGTGCTGCTCCTGGTGCAGGCGCTCACCGCGATCGGCGCGGGCTGGACGGCGGCCCGCACGGCCGGACTGCTGGCCGCGCTCTTGGTCGCCGGTGCGCTGACGGCTGCCTCCTGGTTCCACCGGGCGCGCGGTGGGGCGCTGGCCCCGGTCATCGGTGAGGACAACAGGCTGTCGACCTCCCGTGCCGTGGCCGTGTCCTGGGTGCTGTTCGTGGCGTACGCGGTGCTGGTCCTGGCCGGCCGCCTCGCCGCCGCCTCCGACCACGCCGAACGCGACACCCTCATCTCCGGCCTCGAACTCGCCCGCGGCGCCGGGGTGGTGACCGTCCTCGCCGTGGTCTGCGCGATCGCCGTCCTCGTCCGCCGCGTCGTCGGCCTGCGCGTGCTGGGCCAGCGCCTCCAGAAACTCCCCGCCGACCGCCCCCGCGCCGCCGACCTCCTCACCGACGACGCCGGCCGCGGCACCTTCGCCGACATCCAGTACGTCGCGATCAGTGCCGTCGCCCTCGTCTTCGTCGCCGTACGCCTGGCCCGCCGCCCCGACCAACTGCCCGACCTGCCCTGGGGGTTGGCGGTGGTCGTGCTGATCTCGGCCGCGACATACCTGGCCGGCAAGTACGCGGAGGGCGGTCGCCCGGTCATCCTCTCGGTGGTGCGCTCCCGCGAGGCGGGCGACCTCGACGCGCCCATCCGCACGGGCGACGACATCGAGATCCGGGGCGCGGGCTTCGTCCCCCCGGGTGCCCAGACCGCCGACCGGCTCTCCCGGATGGTCGTCCGCATCGGCCCGGTCAACGTCCATGTCCCCCTGGTCCCCGTCACCGGCGGCTTCTCCAACCCGACGGACACCCTCCTGACCGTCCCCGTCCCGGTCGACGTCGAGCCCGGACGCGTGGAGGTACAGGTCGTCACCGCGGCGGGCGTGGAGACGAACGCCTGCGTCGTCGACGTCACGGACTGACCCCCTCGACGGACCGACCACCGCAGGCGTCGTGCCAAGGTCGCGAAAATTCGTTGAAGCATGATTGAGCGGGTCCCCCTATTCGTACGTATGGTCTGTTGAGGGGTCACGGCACAGCAGGCGAGAGGCGGCCACGGGCGATGACTCACGGCACTCGAATGGATACGCAAACCCCATACCTAGACGGCGACCGGGGCTGGCGGGACACCGCCACCCGATACGCCCTGCTGCCATTGCGCGTCTTCCTCGGCGTCACCTTCATCTACGCCGGCCTGGACAAACTCACCGACAGTGCCTTCATGAAGTCCTCCGGCGCCGGCTCGATCGGCGAGACGATGCGCGCGGTCCGCGACTCGGCGGCGATCCCGGCCTTGGTGGACCTGGCCCTGAAGAACCCCGTCGGCTTCGGCTACGCCATCGCCTTCGGTGAACTAGCCGTCGGCATCGGCACGTTGATCGGCCTGCTGGCCCGCCTCGCCGCACTCGGCGGCGCGCTGATCTCGCTCAGCCTGTGGCTGACCATCAGCTGGGCCAACGACCCGTACTACTACGGCAACGACCTCGCCTACCTGATGGCCTGGCTGCCCCTCGTCCTCGCCGGCGCTTCGATGTTCTCCTTCGACGCGGTGATCCGCGGAAGGCGAAGGCAACGGGCGGGCGGCTACCGGTAGTTCCCGAGGAGGGAGCCGCCGGCGGTGAAGCCGCCGGGCTCCTTCCGGGCGGGCTGTCCGTCCCGTTCGTAGACGATCTTCAGCCGGATATGTCCGGACCGGGGTCGGCCGTGTTCCCGCGGCCGGCCCCTTGGCGTCTGCGGACCGCGCCGTTGACGCCCGCCACCAGACCGGCCAGGACCAGGCCGACCGTGACCAGCGGGATCACCGCGAACCACTCGGTCACCCACAGCCCGCCCGCGTCCCCGGCGTAGACCACGCCCGCGGCGGCGAGGAAGAGACCGGCGACCAGCTTCCCGGGCTGGAACTCATGACGCAGCACGGCTGACCTCCGCCTGTCCGACGCCGACCTGGAGGTCCAGGTCCAGCGTGCCGATGCTCTTGACGCCCGTCGCCGGGGTCAGGGTGACCTGCTTGTGCTTGCCCGGCTCCACGTCCACGTCCTTCTTGTCGTCACCGGGCAACTGGATGTCCCCGACGCGTACGTGCACACTCAGCCGCACCGTCACGTTCGGCGGCACGATCACCTTCAGCTGCCCGACGCCCACTTCGGCGTCCGTCGCGACCGTCTGCCCGTTGGCCAGCCGCAGCCGGGTCAGGTCGAGTGTGCCCACCCCGTTCCCCAGGTCGTACTTCTGCCGTACGTCCGCCACCGCCGCGGGCTGCCAGGTGAGGTGCTCCCAGTGCGTGGTGAGGTCCTTGGGCAGGGCCGCCGAGGCGGCGAGCAGGCCGGCCGTGACGATCGCGAGGAACACCGAGCCCGCCCCCGTACGCCCGAGGAACGCGCTGATCGCGATCCCCAGCCCGAAGACGACGAGCGCACAGGCCAGGCCCGCCTGGAGGCTGGTGCCGAGCGCCTGGTCGTCCCATTTCGCGGCGGTGCCGAGGCCCCCCGCGAGCAGGGCGAGGAGGAACACCCAGCCGCCGATCCAGCGCGGCCCGCGCGTTTTCGGGGGCAGTGGGCGCGGGGCCCGCTGATCCGCGGGCCAGTGCGGGTAGGAGGGGGCGAGCCTGACGTCGATCACGTCCGCGATGTCGCGGTCGCGGGAGTCGCCGGGGCCCCACAGATAACCCGTGCCACCGACGTGTGTGCCGTCCTTGACGATCGGATCACGCCACCAGGAGGGGTAGGCGGTGGCCACCGGCGGCGCCTGGGCCTCCGGCGGGGCGTCGGCTACGGCCTGAGCGGCGAGCGGGTCGGGGTCGGGGGCGCCGCGCTGCTGCGACCAGTACCCCGCACCCGCCAGCAGGAGGGAGAGGACGACGGCGAAGGTCAACACACTGGCGTTGTTCAGCATCGACAGGAACACGCCGCAGCCGACCAGCGCGAACAGCACGGCGGCCAGGGCCTGGCCGTCCACGCGGCCGGTGAAGAGCTTGCGGACCTCGTTCTCCTCCTCGTCGTCGTACGGGACGAAGAGCCATGCGAAGCCGTAGAAGATGAGGCCGATGCCGCCCGTCGCCGAGAGCACGGCGAGCGTGATCCGGAAGATCACCGGGTCCATGTCGCACTGCCGCCCGAGCCCCGCGCACACCCCCGCGAGCACCTTGGACCGCCGGTCCCGCCGGAACCGGTGCGGAGCCGCGGCCGCGATGCCGCCGCCGGGCACGGCACCCGGCGCAGAGGCGGCACCCGCGCCGGGCACGGCGTCCTGCGGCCCGCCGCCCGCTTGCGGACGTGGGCCGGAGCCGGGTCCCTGACCCGTCGCGGCGCGCTCGTGATCTGTCATGCGTCCATGCTGCCCGCCGCGAGCCGCCGATGGCAGTCGGGACGACCCTGGCCGAACCCTGAAATCCGCCCTGACCCGGACCGGGGGAGTGTTCGAGGGGCTGCGGTGCGCGGGGGTGGGCGGTGCCGCGAGCTGTTCGCCGGGCGGACGCGGTCGTCGCGGGCGGCCGGTCGCCCGCCGGGCTTCCCGCGCCACGGCGACTGACATCGAGACCGGCACCGCGACCGGCTCGTGCGGCGGTGCCGGTCGGATCTCCCGGAGAAGCCAGCGGCTCACGGACTGCGGCGGTGGGTTGTCTGCCGGGTTTACGTGCCATGGCGGCCGGCTCCGCGGCCGGGTCGTGTGCCGGTGGCGCTCGGATCTTCCGCAGCCGTCAGCGGCCCACGGATCGCGGCGGCGGGTTGTCTGCCGGGCTTACGTGCCATGGCGGCCGGCATCGCGGCCGGGTCGTGTGCCGGTGGCGCTCGGATCTTCCGCAGCCGTCAGCGGCCCACGGATCGCGGCGGCGGGTTGTCTGCCGGGCTTACGTGCCATGGCGGCCGGCATCGCGGCCGGGTCGTGTGCCGGTGGCGCTCGGATCTTCCGCAACCGCCAGCGACACCACGGACCGCGGCGGCCGGTTGCCTGCCGGGCTGTCGGGCTGCCGGGCGACGGCGGCCGGTATCGCGGCCGGCTCGTGTGCCAGTTGCGCTCAGATCCCCCGCAGCCGCAGCCGCAGCCGCAGCCGCAGTCGACCCGTCGATCACGGACGCTCGCCTCACCCTCCGGCCCGGCGACCCGTCAGAACCCCCGCCGCACGCCGTTTTCGCGGGCCGAGCGCGCTGGATTCGAAGATCAGGGGAGTCTCGGGGGTCGACCCTGATGCCCCGGGCGGCGGGGCGTGTGAACATCGGTGGCATGCCGGAAGCCGCAGCACTGCCCGCCGAGGACCCGCGGCCGCCGCGCAAGCTCTACCGCAGCAGCGACGGACGCTGGCTCGGTGGTGTGGCGCGGGGGCTCGCCGGGCATCTCGGGCTGCCGGTGATCTGGGTGCGGCTGGTGTTCGTGGGACTGTTCCTCGCGGACGGACTCGGCGCGTTGCTGTATGCCTCGTTCTGGTTCTTCGTGCCGCTCGGCGTCGGCGGCGTCGCCGGTCAGCGGCCCCCGTCGCTCGTCTCCACCGAGACCTCGCCGGACGGCCGCCGCAGACTCGTCGCCCGCAAGCCGGACAAGGGCCAGATCGTCGCGCTCCTCCTCATGGTCGTCGTCGCGCTGGTCTTCGTCGGCAATGTGAACCTGGGCAACGGCGCCAAGGCCTATCTCTTCCCGACCGTCCTCGTCGGCGCGGGCGTCGCCCTCGTCTGGCGCCAGGCGGACAACGCCCGCCGCGCCCGCTGGGCCGAGGTCGGCAGCCGCCGCCGTACGCTCAGCCTGCTGCGCGCGGGCGGCGGCGTCCTGCTCGTCACCGCCGGTGCCACCGCGATCTTCGTGCTCCAGGGCTCCGCCGACCACCTCGGCTCGGTCCTCCAGGCCGCCCTCGCGGTCCTCGTCGGCATCACTCTGCTCGCCGGCCCGTACCTCGTGCGGATGACCCAGGACCTCTCCGAGGAGCGCCTGATGCGCATCCGCGCCCAGGAGCGCGCCGAGGTCGCCGCCCATGTCCACGACTCCGTGCTGCACACCCTGACCCTGATCCAGCGCAACGCGGAGAGCCCGAACGAAGTGCGCCGCCTGGCCCGCGCCCAGGAGCGCGACCTGCGCGCCTGGCTCTACAAACCGGAGGGCACCGGCAAGGACGAGGCCGACGAACCCGACACCCTCGCCGAGGCGGTGCGCCGCAGCGCGGCCGAGGTCGAGGACAAGCACGGCGTCCCCATCGAGGTCGTCATCGTCGGCGACTGCCCCCTCGACGAGAGAATCGGCGCCCAGATGCAGGCCGCGCGCGAAGCGATGGTGAACGCGGCCAAGTACGGTGGCGAGGGCGGCGCCGTACAGGTCTACGCCGAGGTGGAGGGGAAGACGGTCTTCGTGTCCGTCCGTGACCGCGGACCGGGCTTCGACCTGGACTCGATACCCGCCGACCGCATGGGTGTCAGAGAATCGATCATCGGCCGTATGGAGCGCCACGGCGGTACGGCACGACTGCGCGCGGTGCCGGACGGCGGCACCGAGGTCGAGCTGGAGATGGAGAGGGTGGAGAAGACGTCATGAGCGACGCGACCGAGACGAACGAACCGGCGGAGCCGACCGGCGGGAGCGCGGGCGGGCGTCACGTGCGCGTGGTCCTCGTCGACGACCACCGCATGTTCCGTACGGGGGTACAGGCCGAGATCGGCCGCACCGAGGAGACCGGAGTCGAGGTGGTCGGCGAGGCCGCTGACGTCGACCAGGCGGTCACGGTCATCACCGCGACCCGCCCCGAGGTGGTCCTTCTCGACGTCCACCTCCCGGGCGGCGGCGGGGTCGAAGTCCTGCGCCGCTGCGCCCCGTTGATGAGTGACGCCGAGCAGCCCGTCCGCTTCCTCGCCCTGTCCGTGTCGGACGCGGCGGAGGACGTGATCGGGGTGATCCGCGGCGGTGCGCGCGGCTACGTCACCAAGACGATCACCGGCACGGATCTCGTCAACTCCATCTTCCGGGTCCAGGAGGGCGACGCGGTCTTCTCGCCCCGCCTGGCCGGCTTCGTCCTCGACGCCTTCGCGTCGACCGACGCCCCGCCGGTCGACGAGGACCTCGACCGCCTCACCCAGCGCGAGCGCGAGGTGCTCCGCCTCATCGGGCGCGGCTACGCCTACAAGGAGATCGCCAAGCAGCTGTTCATCTCGGTGAAGACGGTCGAGTCCCATGTCTCGGCGGTGCTGAGGAAGCTCCAGCTGTCGAACCGGCACGAGCTGACGCGGTGGGCGACGGCACGCCGACTGGTCTGACCCGTAAGGGAGTTCACCCGGGCCTTTGGGGGATTCCCCGGGAGCTTCACACCACCCGGGTCGCCCCCGCGAACGGCATCTCGTCGATCGGCGCCAGTCGCACCGGAGCCGTCGGGTTCGGGGCGTGGATCATCTGGCCGTCGCCGACGTAGATGCCGACGTGACTGATGCCCGAGTAGAAGAACACCAGGTCGCCGGGGCGCAGTTCGGACCGGGAGACCCGCTGGCCGGCGTTGATCTGGGCGTAGGTCGTGCGGGGCAGGGAGACCCCGGCGGAGCTGTACGCGGCCTGCACGAGACCCGAGCAGTCGAAGGCGTTGGGGCCGGTCGCGCCCCAGACGTAGGGGCTGCCGAGCTTCTGGTAGGCGTAGGAAACGGCCGCCGCGGCACGGGAGTTGGGGGCGTCGGCCGTAGCGGCGGAGGAGCGGGGCGCGGCCAGGGCGCCCCGGGCCGTCGTGGAGGAGCGTGACGCGCGGCCCGTGCCGCCGGTCGTGCCGTCCCCGACCTGGGCCCGCTGCTGCGGGGTCAGGCCGGACAGCAGCCGGCGTGCCTGGTCCAGCTTGCCGTTGATGGTCTTCTTCTGCTTACCCAGCTCCGCCTGCCGCGACTTCAGCGAGGTCAGTTCGATGTGCGCGGCGCCGCGCAACTGCTCGATCTCCCGCAGCTGTTGCCGTACGAGTTCGACGGCCGTCGTCTGCCGGTGGCCCACCCGGTCGGCGAACTCGGCGCCGGCTAGATACCGTTCGGGGTTGCTGGAGAGCATGAGCTGCACCGCGGGGTCGATCCCCCCACTGCGGTACTGGGCGGCGGCGACGTAACCCAGCGAGTCCCGGGCCGAGTTGAGCTTCTCCGTCCTGCGGGCCGCCTCGTCCCGCAGGGTGTTCAGCTGCTTCTCGGCCGCGTCCGCCTTCTCCTTCGCGCCGTCGTACTTCTCGGTCGCGACCTCCGCCTCCTGGTACAGCTTGTCCACCTTGGTCTTGACCTGGGTCGGTGTCAGCTGTGGCTCGGCGTGCGAGGTCCCGTCGAAGCCGGTCGCCGTCGCCGCGCCCGCGAGGGCGATCGTCGCCGCCGTCCGGGCTGTGTTGCCGCTGAGCGAGCGCTGTCGGGGCTTGCGGTGCGCTGCCACGTGGACTGCACGTCCTTTCGTACGACCGCCGGGGGAGCGGGCGATTGCGCGTCCGGCGGCGGCCCGCACAGGGGGAGCGGGCCGCCGCCGGACATTCTTCGGCGGTGGTGGCCGACTGCCGCCCCTGGTCCGGGCGGCGTTGGGGAGCCGGTCACCTGGTGGAGGACGCTAAACCTGATGGTGACGGCCCGGTAACGCATGTGCACAACTGACATGAGGTGATCGGCAATTGACCGCAAGTGACGTTGATCGCGGTCCGGGGCCGCCGCCTTCACGCGGAGCGCTGACCGAAGCGGCGGTTCCGACGCGGGGCGGGACGGTGCGGTGCTATGGGCCGCATATATGCAAGGTCATGCAGGCCGCTACAGAGGGGCGGTGTCGGTCGGTCCCGGAGCCCCTGATTAGGCTCCGGCCCCATGGACGTACTCATCCATCTCTTCGTCGGCCTGCACATCATCGGCATCGCCGCGCTGCTCGGCGGTTTCCTCACCCAGATGAAGGCGATGGGCCAGGGCACGGCCCGCTTCGTCCCCGGCATGCTGCACGGCGCGCTGACCATGCTGGTCACCGGCGCGATCCTGGTCGGCCTCAACCAGGCCGACGATCAGCACGTCAACAACATCAAGATCGGCATCAAGCTCGCGCTGCTGATCGTGATCCTCGGCCTCGTCTATGTGAAGCGGGACGAGGAGACGGTCGACAAGAGTCAGTTCGCGCTGGTGGGCGGGCTGACCATGGCGAACATCTTCATCGCGGTCCTGTGGACGTGACCCCGGACGTGGCGGCGAGGTAGAACCGGACCGTCCCCGCGGCGACCACCAGCCAGGCCGCCACCGCGATCCACAGCACCACCTCACCGGGCGTCCGCAGCCACGAGACGCCCACGGCGGTCCCCACGGACAACATGGTCGCCGCCGTCATCCCCAACGGGAACACCGTCGACCAGCGCCGTACGTCGAAGCGCGGTCGCGGCCAGGCGATCTCGGCGCCCAGCAGGACGACACACCAGGCCACGTCGAGCACCAGCAACGTCACCGTCACGGCCCGCAGGACGCCCCGGTCGTCGGAGTTCCACAGGTACAGGCGCGCGCTGTCGGCGGCGATCAGCTTCGACCCGGCCAGCGCCGAGACGGCCAGCGCGCCGCCGACGATCCAGTGGTCCCCGACCCCGATGATCACCTGCCGCCACTCGAAACGGGCCAGCGCGAACCCGTACAGGATCAGCCCGAGCCAGAACAGCACCAGCGCCGTGTGCGCGAGCCAGGCCACCGACTCGGCCCCGGCGATCGTCGCCCCCAGCACGGCCAGCGACTGCGTGGCCACACACCCGAGGAACACGGTCCCGGGCATCCGCCCCTGCCAGTTCCGGACGACCCGCACGAGCAGCCAGGGCCACAGCACCGCGGCCGGCGCCAGCAGCGCCTCGGCCACCGTCTGCCAGCCCGCCGCCGAGAACCGCGTCCCCAGGACGGCGGTCGCGGCCGTGGCGGTCAGCGCGCCGGGCGTCCCCGCCTCCGTGAGCCACCGCCGCCGGTCCCACAGCAGTCGTACGGCGAAGTCCGCGGCCAGCCCCAGCCAGAAGGCGCAGGCCACCGCGAAGGCGATACGGGACAGCACCTCGTACCCCGTGACATGCAGGCCGACCGACATGATCGCGGTCGCCATCACGACGGCCCCGGCCGCCGGCGGACGCTGGGCCCACCAGGCGCGGAAGCGGGAGACAGCTGTATCGGGCATGGCCCGATGCTAGGGAGCGGCCCCGGTGCCGACGACGGGCCACGCGCGCGGGGACGTCAAAAACACCTGCACGCGTGCGTGGCGCTCGAAAACACGCTCACGCGCGCGTACGGACTCCGCTCACGCCGGTCGCACCACGCTGTGGACGGGCGCCGTGTCATCGTGGTGGATCGATTCCTCGCGCACGTAGGCGCCGGGCTTCGGGGCGTGGATCATCGTGCCGTCGCCTACGTAGAGACCGACGTGGCTGCTGTCGTCGTGGAAGAAGACCAGGTCACCGGGTTGCGCGTCGGCCAGGGAGACCGTGGTGCCGGCGTTCGCCTGGTCGGTGATGACACGCGGGAGGGTCACTTCGGCGGCCTTCCAGGCGGCCTGGGTGAGGCCCGAGCAGTCGTACGAGCCGGGGCCGGCGGCGCCCCAGACGTACGGCTTGCCGACCTGGGCGCGGGCGAAGGCGACGGCCTTGGCGGCCTTGGTGGCGTAGAAGGAGTCGACGGGCGAGGAGCCGGAAGAGGCGCTCCGCGTCGCCTCGGTCCGCTGGTTCGGCGCGGTCGGCCGCGCAAGCAACTCGCGCGCGGTGGAGAGCTTCTTCTGGACGGTGGCCTTGGCCGTCCTGAGGTCGCTCTGCGTGTCGTCGGGGGTCCGGAGGTTCTCGGTCGTCTCGTGCCGGACCGCGTTCTTCTGGCGGCTGGTCAGCCGGCTCATCAGCTGGGCCTGCTCGAAGTAGTCCTGCGGGGTGTCCGGGAGCAGGAACGCCGAGGCGTCGGGGGCGGAGGCCCCGGTGCGGTACTGCGCTGCGGTGAACGAACCCAACCGCTCCCGCGCGGAGTTGAGCTTCCGCGCGAGCTTGGGCACGTCCTCCGGGCCGGTGTCGACGCGTCCGCGCTGCCTGGCCGCCCTCTCCCGGGTGGCGTTGTACGTCTCGGTCCCCGACTCCGCCTGCCGGTAGAGGTCGTCGACCTTCCGCTCGACCTCGCCGGGACTCCGGTCGCCGTCGTCGGCGGGGCCCCATATGCCTGCGATGCGCGAGCCCGCGGAACGCGGCTTGCGGTGCGACGACGCCAAGGGAGGCGACTCCTTCCAGAGGGTGCCCCACGGGGCCGTTGCTGTCCTGCGGGCCGTTGTTGCCTACGGTCCGTGCCCGGAAAGGGAGTTGGACCGACGCGCCCCAGGTCCGTGGGGTCGTACGGCCTGATCGAACGTTAACCAACTCGTGTGGTTTGTGTGAAGGTTGATGTTCGATATGCCTGATATGCGGCCGTGACCTTGGCCATGCGCGAGGCCGGTCATCGCTGATCGTGACGGACCGGTTCTGGTCCGTGAATTTCCCCGAGTTCCCGGGGTGGCAGTCGGTTGTCAGTGGGGCGCCCTAAACTCGGAAGGCGATGAGCAGCCTCTTTGACGACAGCTTCCTGGCGGATCTCCAGGGCCCCCGGGCCCACGAGGGAGAGCCCCCGCCCCCGCCCGAGGACGAGCACGGACCGGAGCCGATTCCGGACGACCTGTTCGGCGGGAGGTTCGACGTGCCCGCGAGCAGAGACGCCCACTACCGGGACGGCGCCCCACGCCCCGTGGTCGACCCGGCCGCACTCCTGGACGGGCTGAACGAGAACCAGCGCGCGGCCGTCGTCCACTCCGACACCCCGCTGCTCATCGTGGCCGGTGCCGGCTCAGGCAAGACCCGCGTGCTCACCCACCGCATCGCCTACCTCCTCGGCGAGCGCAACGTGCACCCCGGGCAGATCCTCGCGATCACCTTCACCAACAAGGCCGCGGGCGAGATGAAGGAGCGCGTCGAGCAACTCGTCGGCCCGCGCGCCAACGCGATGTGGGTGATGACCTTCCACAGCGCGTGCGTCCGCATCCTGCGCCGCGAGTCGAAGAAGCTCGGCTTCACGTCCTCGTTCTCGATCTACGACGCCGCCGACTCCAAGCGCCTCATGGCCCTGGTCTGCCGCGACCTGGACCTCGACCCGAAGCGCTTCCCCCCGAAGTCCTTCAGCGCCAAGATCTCGAACCTGAAGAACGAGCTGATCGACGAGGAGGACTTCGCCGCCCAGGCCGCCGACGGCTTCGAGAAGACCGTCGCCCAGGCCTACGCGATGTACCAGTCGCGGCTGCGCGAGGCCAACGCCCTCGACTTCGACGACCTGATCATGACGACGGTCAACCTGCTGCGCGCCTTCCCGGACGTCGCCGAGCACTACCGCCGCCGCTTCCGGCACGTCATGGTCGACGAGTACCAGGACACCAACCACGCCCAGTACGCCCTTGTGCGCGAACTGGTCGGCACCTCCGAGCACCCGGTCGACGTCCCGCCCGGCGAACACGACCTGCCGCCCGCCGAGTTGTGCGTCGTGGGTGACGCCGACCAGTCGATCTACGCCTTCCGGGGCGCGACGATCCGCAACATCCTCCAGTTCGAGGAGGACTACCCGAACGCGACGACGATCCTCCTGGAGCAGAACTACCGCTCCACGCAGACGATCCTGAGCGCGGCCAACGCGGTCATCGAGCGCAACGAGTCCCGCCGCCCCAAGAACCTGTGGACCAACGCGGGCGCGGGCGCGCAGATCACCGGCTATGTCGCGGACACGGAGCACGACGAGGCGCAGTTCGTCGCCGAGGAGATAGACCGTCTCACCGACGCGGGTGACGCGAAGGCCGGAGACGTCGCCGTCTTCTACCGGACGAACGCCCAGTCCCGTGTCTTCGAGGAGATCTTCATCCGCGTCGGCCTGCCCTACAAGGTCGTCGGCGGTGTCCGCTTCTACGAGCGCAAGGAGGTCCGGGACGTCCTGGCCTACCTCCGCGTCCTGGCCAACCCGGAGGACGCGGTCCCGCTGCGCCGCATCCTCAACGTCCCCAAGCGCGGCATCGGCGAGCGCGCCGAGGCCATGATCGACGCCCTCTCGCAGCGCGAGAAGATCAGCTTCCCGCAGGCGTTGCAGCGCGTCGACGAGGCCTACGGCATGGCCGCCCGGTCGACGAACGCGGTCAAGAAGTTCAACACGCTGATGGAGGACCTCCGTACGATCGTCGACTCCGGCGCGGGCCCGGCGACGGTCCTGGAGGCGATCTTCGAACGCACCGGCTACCTCGCCGAGTTGCAGGCCTCCACCGACCCGCAGGACGAGACCCGCATCGAGAACCTCCAGGAACTCGCCGCCGTAGCCCTGGAGTTCGAGCAGGAGAACAGTTCGGGCGAGGGGGAGAGCGAGACTCCGGTCGGGCTCGCCGCCTTCCTGGAGCGGGTGGCGCTCGTCGCCGACTCCGACCAGATCCCCGACGAGGACGAGGACGGCTCCGGAGTCATCACGCTGATGACCCTCCACACCGCCAAGGGCCTCGAATTCCCGGTCGTCTTCCTCACCGGCATGGAGGACGGCGTCTTCCCGCACATGCGCGCCCTCGGCCAGGCCAAGGAGCTGGAGGAGGAGCGGCGCCTCGCGTACGTGGGCATCACGCGCGCGCGTGAACGCCTGTACCTGACCCGGTCGTCGCTGCGCAGCGCCTGGGGGCAGCCGTCGTACAACCCGCCCTCCCGTTTCCTGGAGGAGATCCCGGCGGCGCACATGGAGTGGAAGCGGACCGGCGCGCTGGCGGCCCCGCCGTCGACGGGTCCCGCCTCGGGCATCGCGGCCTCGCTGTCCTCGTCCCGCTCGCGCTCGTCGGCGTCGGGTGCCTCGGGCTTCGCCACCCGCAGGACCTCGGAGAAGCCGGTCGTGGCGCTGGCCGTCGGAGACCGGGTCACGCACGACCAGTTCGGGCTCGGCACGGTGGTCGGCGTGCAGGGCACGGGGGCGAACGCCGAGGCGACGGTCGACTTCGGGGAACCGAAGCCGAAGCGGCTGCTGCTGCGGTACGCGCCGGTGGAAAAGCTGTAGCCCGTAAGGGAGTTGCCCCAGGCTGCCCCTAAAGGGGCTGCCCGTAAGGGAGTTGGGGCCGCCGGGGCGGCTTACGTCGGGTCGAGCCCGTGGCTGCGGAGCCACGGGAGCGGGTCGATCGCCGCCCCGCCCGCCGGGCGCACCTCGAAGTGCAGGTGCGGGCCGGTGGAGTTGCCCGAGTTCCCGGAGTACGCGATCGGGTCGCCGGCCTTCACCGTCGTACCGGAGGCGACCCGGTAGCTGGAGAGGTGGCAGTACCAGGTCTGCGTGCCGTCCTTCTCGGTGAGGATCAGCATGTTGCCGTAGGCGCTGTTCCACTTCGTGGAGACGACGCCGTCGGTCGCGGCCATCACCGTCGTGCCGTACGAGACCGGGAAGTCGATGCCCGTGTGCACGGACATCCAGTTGACGCCGGCCTGGCCGAAGTAGGCGCTGAGGCCCCGCTGCGTGACCGGCAGCACGTACTTGGGGCGCAGCCGCTCCTTGCGGGCCGCCTCCGCCGCCGCCTTCTTCTTGTCGGCCTCCTGCTGGGCCTTGAGATCGATGCGTTCCTGCGTACGGCTGGCCCGGTCGGCGAAGTCGTCGGCACCGGCCGACAGGCTCTTGATCTGGGCGTCCAGCTTGTTGTTCGCGACGGACGGCTTGACCGAGGTCGCGTCCGAGGCGGAGGCCGTCGTGTCGCTGCCGCCGGTCAGCGTGCCCACGGAGGCGGCGGCGATCCCGGCGACGCCCATCACGCACGCGGACGGTACGGCGATGGTCATCAGCGCGGACCGCTTCGGGGGTGTACGGCGCCGGGAACGGCTTCCGTTGCGGGCCGCGGCTCGCGAGCCGACGGGGGCCGGGCTCGGGGTGAACTCCTCCTGGTCGTCGAGGAGTTCGGGGTGCGACGGGATCCCGCTCTGTTCCGGCTCGGCCTCGTCGAGGGCGGGCATCTCGCCGGTGGCGGTCAACTCGCCGTCTTCCGGGGCGGGTTCGTCGTACGCGCCCTCGTGCGTCCCGTCGTACGACGCCTGTTCAAAAGTGGTGGTCGCGTCGGCGGCGGTGCCGTCGGCGTTCCACTGCGTGGCGTCGTAGGCGCCGGTGTCGAAGGCCTGCGTACCCCATTCCCACTGCTGGGTCTGGTCGGCGGGGGCCGGGGCATGCGCCGAAGTGTCGGGCTGGAGCCAGGCGTTCGCGTCCCACTGGCCGCTGACGTCCGGGGCGCCGGTCTGCGGCGGGATGGCGGACAGCTGCTGGTAGTCGGCCGACCAGGCGGTGGTCTCGTAGGCACCCGTGTCGTAGGTGGCGTGGTGCTGGGCCGCGTACGGGTCGTAGTTCAGGGTGTGTTGGGCACCCGTGGACCAGGCGGAGGAGTCGTAGGCGCCCGTGGCGTGCGACCCGGTGTCGTGGGCGTGGCCCTGGCCGTTGCCCGGCATGTCGCCGAAGAGGGGGTCGGTGGCGAAGCTCGCGGTGGCCTGCGCGCCCGGGTGGAAATCCGTGGCGGTGTGGTCGCCGTACGTGGTGAAGTCACCGTACTGGGCGTCCTGCCCGCCGTACGACGCGTAGTGCGCCGAGGTGGCATCGGAAGCCGGAGCCGGGGTGGTCATGGTCCCCGACGGGTGACGATCGTTCACCAACTTCTCTATTCGCCTCGACAACAGGGGCTGCCAGAGCAGTGCGGTGGACTGTACCCGGCAGTATGCGGGCACGACAATCTTCCTCAGGTTTCGCGTCAGCAGGAAACGGGCATTCGGCCGTGTTTCGGGGGACGGCGGGCACGGGTTTGGCCGTGGGTTCGAATAGCGTTCGATCTTCGGGGGGCTGTGAGCCCGCTGTCGGTGTCCGGTCAGGCCACTGTCAGGCCGCCGGTGCGGGTGTCCGCGCGGGTGCCGGTGCGGGTCGCGGCCGGGGTTTCCGGCAGCGGGGTGTCGAGGGCCTGGCGGATGCCGGTCGCGACGGCGGGGTGGACCGGCAGGGCGAGGTGGCCGATACCGCTGACCTGGACGTTCTGGGCGATCAGGTCGGGGTGGTCGATGCAGGCCGTCTCCAGCGGCTCCATCAGGTGGTCCAGGTCGCTCCAGAAACTGACGAAATGCGTACGGCAGCCGGGCGCGGGCCGGGTCAGCTCCTCGATCACCGGCGAGCCGGGCCGCATCTGCCGGACGATCGGGTGGGCGCTGGCCAGCGGGACGACGGCCGTGCCGGAGTGCGGGGTGCCGAGCGTCACCAGCATGCGGACCCGCAGGTCGCCGCCGAGCCGCTGCACGTAGTAGCGCGCGATCAGGCCGCCGAGGCTGTGCCCGACGATGTCGACCTCCTTGCTGCCCGTGCGCTCGCAGATCTCCTCGATGTGCCGGCCGAGCAGCTCCGCGGCGGTGCGGATGTCGCAGGTCAGCGGCGAGTAGTTGAGGGACTCGACCTGCCGACGGCCTTGCTGGGCCAGGGAACGGCGCAGCAGTACGAAGACCGAGCGGTTGTCGATGAACCCGTGCAGCAGTACCACCGGCGGTTTCGCCTCGGTCGGCAACCGCGTCGCGTCCTCGGGTGCGGGCGGCTCGGGCAGGGGTTCCCGGCGTTCCTGGGTGATGCCGGAGGGATAGAGGAGAAGGTGGCCCGCGAGGATCACGATCTCCAGGGCGGTCGCTTTCAGGAGGGTCATCGAGAGGCCCGCCAGCCTGCTGGGCAGGAGGCGCTGACATAGAGGGAGAAAGGGCGCTGCGACCCCGGTGACCTTCATGGCCGACCTCCTGTCGGCACACGGAACGACAGCTCCGTCCCCCGTGTGCCCTCGTGGGAGGCCACGGCGAGGGTCACCGACGGTGCCCGAGGGGTAAGCGCCGGGTGAGCGCGGCGCACGGCGTGACCGACGCCGTTGACGTACCGAGGAGCCCTGTCGGTCTGGCGACGAGGCTTCCCGCTGTCGTGCCGTACCTGCCCTGCGTGCCCTTCGTGCCTGCGCCGATGCGCCGTACCACCGCGCCGCGCGGCCTGCTGCGCGGCGGTACGGCGACCTCGTTGCGGCTCCCGGTGCGCTTGTTCCCGCTGGAACGCTGCGCGGTGAACGTGTCCCATCGTGTGATTTCCCCCTCGGTATCCGCCGCGAAACTGCCGGTTGCGGGATGCTGGAGATAACGTTCGTTCACTTCCCGCACTGAAGCGGGTACCGCGGTACCCGTGGGTAGGGATGAACGCAGTCGCTTCATGGAGGCAGTGATGGGTGTGGCAGCCGGTCCGATCCGCGTGGTGGTCGCCAAGCCGGGGCTCGACGGCCACGATCGCGGGGCCAAGGTGATCGCGCGGGCGCTGCGTGACGCCGGTATGGAGGTCATCTACACCGGCCTCCACCAGACCCCCGAGCAGATCGTCGACACCGCGATCCAGGAGGACGCCGACGCGATCGGCCTCTCCATCCTCTCCGGCGCCCACAACACCCTCTTCGCCGCGGTCATCGACCTCCTCCGCCAGCGCGAGGCGGAGGACATCCTCGTCTTCGGCGGCGGCATCATCCCCGAGGCGGACATCGCCCCCCTCAAGGAGAAGGGCGTCGCCGAGATCTTCACGCCCGGCGCGACGACTCAGGCGATCGTGGACTGGGTGCGGGAGAACGTGCGACAGCCGGCCGGGGCGTAGGGCCTGCGGCGAGCGCGGATTCACTGTGTGGCGCCGGTGACTTTTCAGCCTGGTCCGCGGCGAGCGGGGCTTCGTTTGTCGGCGCCGGTGGGTCTTCATGCCGGTCTTCGGCGAGGGGGTTCGCTTCTCGGCGCGGGCCGGCATTTTCAGCCCGTCCGGCGTTCGAGGACGAGGCCGTTCAGGCCGAAGGGGGGTTCGGGGGCGCAGCCCCCATGCCTCTACGGCGCCTCCAACTCCCCCCGCCTCTACGGCGCCTCCAACTCCTCCGCCATCGCCGCGCGCAACCGCAACGTAGTCACCAGCCGCTGAAACGCCTCCGCCCAATAACCCCCCGCTCCCGGCGCCGCGTCCTCCGTCTCGTCCGGCACCGCGAGCAACCCGTCGAGCCGACTCGCCTCGGCCGGATCGAGACACCGCTCGGCCAGTCCCATCACCCCACTGAAGCTCCACGGGTAACTCCCCGCGTCCCGCGCGATGTTGAGCGCGTCCACGACAGCCCGCCCAAGCGGCGCAGCCCACGGCACCGCACACACCCCGAGCAGCTGGAACGCCTCGGACAGCCCCTGCGCCGCGATGAACCCGGCCACCCAGTCGGCCCGTTCGCCCCCGCCCAGCGTGCTGAGCAGCTTGGCGCGCTCGGCCAGGGACACGGCTCCGGGCCCGCCCGCCTCGGGCGCCGACGGCGTCCCCAGCAGCGCCCGGGACCACTCGGCGTTCCGCTGCCGTACCGCCGCCCGGCACCACGCGGCGTGCAGCTCGCTCCGCCAGTCGTCCGCCACCGGGAGCGCCACGATCTCCTTGGGCGTACGTCCACCGAGCCGCCGCTCCCAGGTCCCGAGCGGAGTCGCCTCCACCAACTGGCCGAGCCACCAAGAGCGTTCACCCCGTCCCGCCGGAGCCTTGGCGACCACACCGTCCCGCTCCATGCCCGAGTCGCACTCGTGCGGTGCCTCGACCACCAGGCCCGGTTCCTCGCGGGTACGGTCGACGGCCACGCAGGCCGACGCCCGGACCGCCATCCGCGCGGCGAGCGCCGAGTCGGGGAGCGCCGACAGCAACTCGGCCGCCGTAGCCCGTACGTTGCGGCTCCGGTCGGCCAACGCCTGCTCCAGGAACGGCTCGTCCTCGGCGGAGAGTCGCATCCGCAGCGAGTCGAGGAACATCAGCCGGTCCTCCGCACGCTCCGTCGCCCAGGTCGTGACCAGCAACTCGCGCGCGGCGGAGGGTCGTTGGGCGCGTATCGCCGCGAGCAGGGCGACCCGCTCGGCGAAAAGGCCCTCCTGCCAGAGCAGTTGGACCTGGTCCGGGGCGTCCAGGTCCGGCAGGGCTGTGCCGCCGCCCGGTGTCGCGCGCAGGGCGAACCGCCAGTCCGGGTTCAGCCGGGCCAGCCACAACGCGCGCGGGCCCGCGAACTCCAGCGCCGCCGGCCGTAGATCCGTACGCCCCCGGGCCGCGTCCAGCAGCGCGGGCAGGGCCTGGACGGGTGCGGCGAAACCGCGCGCGTTGGCCGCCGTCAGCCACTGGGGCAGCAACTCCATGAGATCCGGCGAGGTGCCCCTACGGCCCCCGCCGCCCGTACCCGGGCGGTCGGTCAGCAGCATCGCCAGCCTGCGCGCCGCCGCGACGGGCAGCGCCGGACGCGCGTCGGGCGCGGCGGGCTCGGGGCGCTGTGCCGCCCGCGCCGGGCACAGCCCCGCCCGCCGCCGTACGGTCTCCACGGCCGCCGCGTCCAGCAGGGCCACGGGTGCGTCCTGGCCCGGTGCGCACCCCGGAGGCGTACGGCGGTCCGTGCCGAGCAGCGCGGTGGTGACGAGTTCTTCCCAGTCGGCCGCCGGGGGCGCCGGTGCGGGGGTGGTGTTCATGCGGTGCCTTTCCGTCGAGTTGGTGAGTGGGCTCAGCACAGGGACACCGGTTCTCCCGCGCCCTCCGGCCAGGCCGTCAGCGGGGTGAAGCCCCGGTGGCCCAGTTCGCCGAAGACCTTCACCGGGGCGCCGCCGGAGAGCGCGACGAGTCGCCACAGGTTGGGGCGGGAACGGGCGGTGGGCGTGAGGGGGAGCGCCAAGTCCCCTTCAGCGTCGGCCAGTTGCCAGGAGTCGCCGTCCGGGGTGGGGACGACCCGGTCCAGCGTCACCGGGACCGAGTCCAGCCACGGGTCGTGTTGCAGGGCCTCCCCGTAGTGGACGGCGGCCTGAGCTGCCGAAACCCCCTGCGGTCGGGCCGTCGTGGGCGAAGGTGCCGCGAACCGCTCACCCAGGGCGGCCCGGAGCTGTCCGGCGCCCGGGAACGCGGACACCTCCGCGTCCATGGTCAGCCCCATGGGCAGTGCCAACTCGGGGGCGCGGCCCGCGGCGCCGTAGGAGAGGAGGAGGGAGGTGCGGCCCGAGTCCGTGCCGTACAGCCATATTCTTCGGGTCGTCAGTTTCGGGTCCGTCGTGTCGTACTGGGCGAGGACCAGCCAGTGGTCGCGGAGCGGTGGGCCGTCCGGTGAGGCGGGCAGGCCGATGCGGGAGCGGACCGTCGCCGCCAGGTCGTCGGGCAGGTGCTCGCGGCGCAGCCAGGCCTGATCGAGGAGGTGGAGCAGTGCGCTCTCCTCCAGCAGGCGGATCGGCCAGCCGGGCCCGGACGACGGGATCGCCCCCAACTCCCTCGCGCGCGCGGCCAGTCCGGGGGCCTGGGCGTCGACCATGCGGGCCGCGGTCTCCTCCCACAGCCCGTACCCCGCCTGCTCCGCCGAGGCCAGGCCGGTGCGCAGCAGGTCCGTCAGCCGCTGCTCCAACTCGCCCGCGCCCGCGGTGATCCGCTCGGCCCGGCGCTCCGCCCGGCGCCGCGCCGCCTCCGGATCAGCGGCGGCCGGTGAACCGGACGCTCCCGCCGCCCGCTTCTCCTCCGTCCGCTTCCGCCGCCCCGCCAGCCACTCCTCGGCCCAGCCCGGCGCCTGCCCCGACGGCACAGCGCCGTCCTCGCCCGCCCACAACAGCAGCAGCCCCAGCGCGTGCTTGCACGGGAACTTGCGGCTCGGACAACTGCACTTGTACGCCGGCCCCGCGGTGTCCGCGATGTCGACGACCGTCTGATACGGCTTGCTGCCACTGCCCTTGCACAGTCCCCACACCGTCCCCTCGTCAGAACTGCCCGCCTCGGACCACGGCCCCGCCGCCCCGAGCTTGCTTCCCGCTTTGCGTGACGCTGCGTCAGGCGCCAGTGCCAGCACCTGGTCAGCCGTCCAGCGCACCCCCTGCTGAGTCATGTCATCGAAGGTAGATCCCAGCACTGACAATCGGCCCGCGAGCGAGCGGGTGGTGGGTGGGGTGGGGGGCGGCGCCGGCGCGGGAGTTGGGGGCGCGGTGGAAGTTTGGGGCTGTGCCCCCAAACCCCCCTTCGGCCTGAACGGCCTCGTCCTCAAACGCCGGAGGGGCTGAGATGCCACCAGTCTCCGCGAGCGCGTTTTCGCAGGTCGGATCGCGTTGTCAGTGGGGTCGTGCAAGGTGGACACCAGATCCGAACCGGCCGAGCTGGAGGGGGCCTCAGCCATGACTGTGTCCGTAGAAACCACGCCTGGGCAAGCGCGCGAGAAGTCGTCGGACGAGGTGTTGCGGCCGCATGCCGAGGACGCCTTCGCCGACGAACTCGCCGCGCTGGCCGCGCAGGACGACCGGCCGCGTCCGGTCCGCTGGAAGATGTCGCCGTGGGCGGTCGCCACCTATCTGCTCGGCGGCACGCTGCCGGACGGCACGGTGATCACGCCGAAGTACGTCGGCCCGCGCCGCATCGTCGAGGTCGCCGTCACCACCCTCGCCACCGACCGCGCCCTGCTCCTGCTCGGCGTGCCCGGCACCGCGAAGACCTGGGTGTCCGAGCACCTCGCGGCGGCGGTCAGCGGCGACTCGACCCTCATCGTGCAGGGCACCGCCGGCACCCCGGAGGAGGCCATCCGCTACGGCTGGAACTACGCGCAGCTGCTCGCCAACGGCCCGAGCCGCGACGCCCTCGTGCCCAGCCCCGTCATGCGCGCCATGGCGGAGGGCATGACCGCGCGGGTCGAGGAGCTGACCCGTATCCCGGCCGACGTACAGGACTCGCTCATCACGATCCTGTCCGAGAAGACGCTGCCGATACCGGAGCTGGGGCAGGAGGTGCAGGCGGTCCGCGGCTTCAACCTGATCGCCACGGCCAACGACCGCGACCGCGGGGTCAACGACCTCTCCAGCGCCCTGCGCCGCCGTTTCAACACGGTGGTGCTGCCGCTGCCGGAGAGCGCCGACGCCGAGGTCGAGATCGTCGCCCGCCGCGTCGACCAGATCGGCCGCTCCCTGGACCTGCCCGCCGTGCCCGAGGGCGTCGACGAGATCCGCCGGGTGGTGACCGTCTTCCGCGAACTGCGCGACGGGATCACGGCGGACGGCCGGACGAAGCTCAAGTCGCCGAGCGGCACGCTGTCGACGGCCGAGGCGATCTCCGTCGTCACCAACGGACTCGCCCTGGCCGCCCACTTCGGCGACGGACTGCTGCGGCCCAGCGATGTCGCCGCGGGCATCCTCGGCGCCGTCGTCCGCGATCCGGCGGCCGACCGCGTCATCTGGCAGGAGTACCTGGAGGCGGTCGTCCGTGAGCGCGACGGCTGGAAGGACTTCTACCGGGCCTGCCGGGAGGTGAGCGCGTGAGCGACTCCCGCGGGCTGGTCGACGAGGACTCCGGTTGGAGCCGCTGGAGCGGGATCCGGAGGGGAGGGGAGCGTAGTGGCGGGTACTGAGGGGGGCCGGGGCGCGGGGCCGCTGTTGCTCGGGGTGCGGCATCACGGGCCCGGTTCGGCGCGGGCCGTGCGTGCGGCGTTGGACGCGGCCCGACCGCGGGTCGTACTGATCGAAGGGCCGCCCGAGGCCGACGTGTTGATCCCGCTGGCCGCCGACGAGGACATGCGGCCGCCGGTCGCGCTCCTCGGCCACGCCGTGGACGAGCCGGGCCGTTCGGCCTTCTGGCCGCTGGCCGAGTTCTCCCCGGAATGGGTCGCGATCCGCTGGGCCCTGGAGCGCGAGGTCCCGGCCCGCTTCATCGACCTCCCGGCGGCGCACACGCTGGCGTGGGGGAAGGACGACGCCGAGGGCGAGTTGACGGGGGAGGAGCAGCCGCCGGACCTGACTGCCGAGACCCCGACTGCCGAGGACCCGTCCAGCGAGTCCTCTTCTGCCCCGGAGCCCTCCGGCTCCGACCTCCGCGTCGATCCCCTCGCCGTCCTCGCGGAGGCCGCCGGTTACGACGATCCCGAGCGCTGGTGGGAGGACGTCGTCGAGCACCGGGGTGTGGGGGAGCGGGACGCGTTCGCGCCGTTCACCGCGCTGGAGGAGGCCATGGGGGCGCTGCGCGAGACGTACGGGGTCGGCGGGCACGAGCGGGATCTCGTGCGTGAGGCCTATATGCGGCTCCAAGTGCGGGCGGCGCAGCGGGAGTTCGAGGACGACGTGGCCGTGGTGTGCGGGGCCTGGCATGTGCCCGCGCTGCGGCGCAGGACGGCCGTCGCCGCGGATCGTGCGCTGCTGAAGGGGCTGCCCAAGGTCAAGGTCGATCTGACCTGGGTGCCGTGGACGCACCGCAGGCTGTCGCGGGCCAGCGGTTACGGCGCGGGCATCGACTCGCCGGGCTGGTACGGCCATCTGTTCGGCGCCCCGGACCGGCCGGTCGAGCGGTGGATGACCAAGGTGGCGGGACTGTTCCGGGAGGAGGACCGGATCGTCTCCCCGGCCCATGTCATCGAGGCCGTACGGCTGGCGGAGACCCTCGCGGTGATGCGCGGCCGGCCGTTGCCGGGGCTCGGGGAGACCACCGACGCGGTGCGCGCGGTGATGTGCGAGGGCTCGGACATCCCGCTGGCGCTGGTGCGCGACCGGCTCGTGGTCGGGGATGTGCTGGGCGAGGTGCCGCCGGGGGCGCCCGCCGTGCCGTTGCAGCGCGACCTCGACCGGTCGCAGCGCAGGCTGCGGATCAAACCGGAGGCGCTGGAGCGGGAGTTGGAGCTCGACCTGCGCAAGGAGACCGACGCCGGGCGCAGCAGGCTCCTGCACCGGCTGCGGCTGCTGGGTATCGACTGGGGCGAGCCGACCGCGTCGCGGGGGAGCACGGGGACGTTCCGGGAGACCTGGCGGCTGCGCTGGGAACCGGAGTTGGCGGTGCGGGTCGCCGAGGCGGGGGTGTGGGGGACCACCGTGCTCACGGCGGCGACCGCCAAGGCGGAGGCGGACGCGATCGGCGCGCCCGGCCTCGCCGACGTCACCGCACTCGCCGAGCACTGCCTGCTGGCCGAACTGCCGGACGCGCTGCCGGTGGTGATGAAGGTCCTCGCCGACCGCGCGGCCCTCGACACCGACGTCGGCCATCTCGCCCAGGCGCTGCCCGCGTTGGTCCGTTCACTGCGCTACGGCGACGTGCGCGGCACCGACACCGGAGCGCTGACGGAGGTCGCCGCGGGCCTCGCCGAGCGCGTCTTCGTCGGCCTGCCCCCGGCCTGCGCGGCCCTCGACGCCGATGCCGCGGAGGAGATGCGGCGGCATGTGGACGCGGTGCATGGGGCGGTGGCTCTGCTGGGCGACGCCTCCGGCCCCGGGCACGGTGACACCTCCGCGCCTGGACAGGGCGACGCACCTGGCCCCGGCCCCGGGCACGGTGACCTGCGGGACCGTTGGCGCGCGGTGCTCCGCACGCTCTCCGCGCGGGACACCATCCCCGGTGTCATTCGCGGGCGGGCCGTACGACTACTCCTGGACGAAGGGGAGTTGGGGGCGGACGAGGCGGCCCGGCTGATGGGGCTCGTGCTCTCGCCGGGGACACCTCCGGCGGACGCGGCCGCGTGGATCGAGGGGTTCGTCGGCGGCGGGGGCGGACTGCTCCTCGTGCACGACGAGCGGTTGCTCGGGCTGGTGGACGCGTGGCTGACCCGGGTGCCGGCGGAGGCGTTCACGGACGTACTGCCTCTGCTGAGGCGAACGTTCTCGTCGTACGAGCCCGGAGTGCGCCGGACACTCGGGGAGTTGGTGCGGCGCGGTCCGGGGAAGCAGGTGGGTACGACGGCGACGGTGGCCGGGATACCCGGGTTCGGCGCGGAGCTGGACGCCGGGCGCGCGGACGCGGTGGTGCCGGTGCTGCGGCTGCTGTTGGGGCTGGACGACAACGAACTTGTGGGGGTGGCGGGATGACGAACAACGGCAGGCAGGGCGGCGGGAAGCCGGAGACGCCGGGTGCGGGCGAGGGCGTGCGCGGGCGGCGGGCCGAGGGCGGCCCGGCGAAGGGCGTGCGGGTCGTACCGCTGTGGGAAGGGCTGCGTACGGGGGTGCGCGGGTGAGTACGGGGACCACCGGGGCGGCCGAGGCGGTCGCGGTCAGCGGGGTCGCGGAGCCCGGACAGCCCGACCAGGAGCGGTTGCGGCGGTGGCGGCTGGTGCTCGGGGGCGGTGCGGCCGACGGCACCGGGTGCGAGTTGTCCGGGCAGGACGCCGCGATGGACGGGGCGCTGGCCGCGCTGTACGGCAGGGAGGACAAGGGGCGGGCGGCGAAGGACCGTTCGGCGGGGCTCGGGGCGTCGGCGCCGTCCGTCGCGCGCTGGCTCGGGGACATCCGGACGTACTTCCCGTCCTCCGTCGTCCAGGTCATGCAGCGGGATGCCATCGACCGGCTCGGGCTGTCCGCACTGCTCCTCGAACCGGAGATGCTGGAGGCGGTCGAGGCCGACGTGCACCTCGTCGGCACGCTGCTCTCCCTCAACAAGGCGATGCCGGAGACCACGAAGGAGACGGCGCGGGCGGTCGTCCGCAAGGTCGTCCAGGACCTGGAGAAGCGGCTCGCCACCCGCACCCGGGCCACCCTCACCGGCGCGCTCGACCGCAGCGCCCGCATCAACCGGCCGCGCCACCACGACATCGACTGGAACCGCACGATCGCGGCCAACCTCAAGCACTACCTGCCCGAGTACCGGACGATCGTGCCGGAGCGGCTGATCGGATACGGGCGCGCGTCCCAGTCCGTGAAGAAGGAGGTCATCCTCTGCATCGACCAGTCCGGGTCGATGGCGGCGTCCGTCGTCTACGCCTCCGTGTTCGGGGCGGTGCTGGCGTCCATGCGGTCGATCAACACCCGGCTCGTCGTCTTCGACACGGCGGTCGTCGACCTCACCGACCAGCTCGACGACCCGGTGGACGTGCTCTTCGGGACCCAGCTCGGCGGGGGTACGGACATCAACAGGGCGCTCGCGTACTGCCAGTCGCAGATCACCCGGCCCGCCGAGACGGTGGTCGTGCTGATCAGTGACCTCTACGAAGGGGGCATCCGGAACGAGATGCTGAAGCGGGTCGCGGCGATGAAGGCGTCGGGGGTGCAGTTCGTGACCCTGCTCGCGCTCTCCGACGAGGGCACGCCCGCCTACGACCGCGAACACGCCTCCGCGCTGGCCGCGTTGGGCGCGCCGGCCTTCGCCTGTACACCCGACCTGTTCCCGGAGGTGATGGCGGCGGCGATCGAGAAGCGGCCGTTGCCGATACCGGACACCGCGTGATGAACTGGCCTGGGGGACAGGGGGGTTGTGCGTCGTAGGGCGGCCCGTGCAAGGATCGTCGCCTCATGAACTGGCCCGCCGCACTGTCCGGTGCCGCCCTGCGCGTGACGCGTACGGCGGTTGGGCGGCGTGTGCGTCAACGGGTGCTTCAAGTCGTCCTGCTGGTAGGCGGGTTGTTCGTGCTCGGCGTTGTCTTCGGGGGACAGGCGCAGGCGGCGGACGGGGACACGGGGCAGCGGCCGGTGATTCCGGTGGTGGCTTCGGTGGCCAAGCCTGTTCCGGCTGCGGCTGCGGCTGCGGCTCCGGCCTCGGCCCCGGTTCAGCTTCCCGTTCTCGCCCCGGTGCCGGCTCCGGTACTGGCTCCCGTCTCGGACACCGTGGAGCGGGTCGTGCGACCCGTGAGCGACGTGGTGGCGAAGACGCTGACCGAGGTGTTGGCCGAGGCACCTCCGTTGCCCACCTTGCCCACGCTGCCCACCTTGCCCACGCCACCCTCGGTCCCCGCAGCGCCGAGTCAGCCGGTGGTCCCGGTGCCGACGCCTCCGGCGCACACCGCGCCCGCGCCGGTATCGACGCCCGTCCGGTCCGCCCCGCGGTCTTCGGGCGGTGGGCATCGTTCGGATGCGAGGCCTGCCGAGGCGGCGGTGGGCGTGGGGGCCACGTACGGGCCGCGCTTCGCCGCGGACACCGCCGATGCGCTCGGCGCCGTAGGACATGCGGTCGTAGGGCACGCTCCGTCGCCCTCCGCCGGACATGCTCCCGCCCGGCAGCAAGCGCCCGCCGGTGACCCGAACGGCGCGGACAACGGGTCGTCGCGGCACTGTGACGCGCATGCCGTGACGTTGGACAGCCTGGTGCCGGTGCGGATCGTGCCCGGTGCCGCCGCGCGTGCGGACGTGGGCGAGACGCGGGACAGGTACCGGGACGTTCCCGTTTTCCCGGGCTAGGCAGGGCCTTTCAGGCAGTTGAGCTGCCCGGAACGCCGCCATGTCTCCAGCCCCGGAATCCCTGAGGAACAGACGCACGCATGAGCACGAACGCCGGCACCCGTATGAACCAGAACGCCGACCCCACCCCCGCCGAACTCCGACGACGCCTCGTCGACGCCCACGTCTCCGTCCCGAGGGAGTCCAGGGTCAGGGCCGCCGCGGCCATCCAGGGCGCCTGGGCCGCACGCGCTGTTCGCGCCCGGAGAGGCCCTGCCGCGCAGCCGCGCCGCGCCCGGCACTGGGAGTGACCGACTCCGTGAGGCAGTGACCCCGGACGGCCGAACGCCGTCGGTCCGTCCGGAGCGCGTCTCGCGGTAGGGGGCCTCGCCGGGCCAACCCCAACCCGGTGAGGCCCCGCCCGAACCATCCACCCACCGACCCATCACGCACCCACCCGGACGACCTGCCCGAACGTCCCGCCCGCGGCACTCCGTGTCACAAGAACCGGCATCATGTGACAGGTATCACCGCTCAGGTGTGACCCTCGATTTAGGGGCCCCCTGCAAGCAGCGATAACCTGCGAGACGGACATGCCGCGCGCTCGGTCACCGTGTGCGCCTCCCTTGTGACAGCGGACGTCACGTTGCCCTTCGCGGCACGCCCACGCATCCAACGAACCGCGATATCACTGAGGACGGAAGCGCGTGGACCTGTTCGAGTATCAGGCGAGGGACCTCTTCGCCAAGCACGATGTACCGGTGCTGGCCGGTGAAGTCATCGACACGCCTGAGGCGGCCCGCGCAGCCACCGAGCGGCTCGGTGGCAAGTCCGTCGTCAAGGCCCAGGTGAAGGTCGGCGGCCGTGGCAAGGCCGGTGGCGTGAAGCTCGCCGCCACCCCGGACGAGGCCGTCGCGCGTGCGACGGACATCCTCGGCATGGACATCAAGGGCCACACGGTCCACAAGGTGATGATCGCCGAGACCGCGCCCGAGATCGTCGAGGAGTACTACGTCTCGTACCTCCTCGACCGCACCAACCGCACCTTCCTCGCCATGGCGTCCGTCCAGGGCGGCGTGGAGATCGAGGTCGTCGCGGAGGAGAACCCCGAGGCCCTCGCGAAGGTCCCGGTCAACGCCAACGAGGGCGTCTCGATCGAGAAGGCCCGCGAGATCGTCGCGCAGGCCAAGTTCCCGGCCGACGTCGCGGAGCAGGTCGCCGAGATCCTGGTGACGCTGTGGGACACCTTCGTCAAGGAGGACGCCCTCCTGGTCGAGGTCAACCCCCTCGCGAAGGTCGCCGACGGCCGCGTCATCGCGCTCGACGGCAAGGTCTCCCTCGACGAGAACGCCGAGTTCCGCCAGGCGGACCACGCGGCACTTGAGGACAAGGACTCGGCGAACCCCCTTGAGGCGGCCGCCAAGGAGAAGAACCTCAACTACGTCAAGCTCGACGGCGAGGTCGGCATCATCGGCAACGGCGCGGGTCTCGTCATGAGCACCCTGGACGTCGTCGCGTACGCCGGTGAGAACCACGGTGGCGTGAAGCCGGCCAACTTCCTCGACATCGGCGGCGGCGCGTCCGCGGCCGTGATGGCGAACGGCCTGGAGATCATCCTCGGCGACCCGGACGTCAAGTCCGTGTTCGTCAACGTCTTCGGCGGCATCACCGCGTGCGACGAGGTCGCCAACGGCATCGTGCAGGCGCTGCAGCTGCTCGCGGACAAGGGCGAGGAAGTCACCAAGCCCCTCGTCGTCCGTCTCGACGGCAACAACGCCGAGCTGGGTCGCAAGATCCTCTCCGACGCCAACCACCCGCTGGTCCAGCGTGTGGACACCATGGACGGCGCGGCCGACAAGGCCGCCGAGCTCGCGGCTGCGAAGTAAGGGAAGAGGGACAGACACAGCCATGGCTATCTTCCTCACCAAGGACAGCAAGGTCATCGTCCAGGGCATGACCGGCTCCACGGGCATGAAGCACACCAAGCTCATGCTGGCCGACGGCACCAACATCGTCGGTGGCGTCAACCCCCGTAAGGCCGGCACGTCCGTCGACGTCGACGGCACCGAGATCCCGGTCTTCGGCACGGTCGCCGAGGCGATCGAGAAGACGGGCGCGAACGTGTCCGTCCTCTTCGTACCGCCGGCCTTCTCCAAGGCCGCCGTCGTCGAGGCGATCGACGCCGAGATCCCGCTCGCGGTCGTCATCACCGAGGGCATCGCCGTCCACGACTCGGCCGCGTTCTACGCGTACGCCGTGGCCAAGGGCAACAAGACCCGGATCATCGGCCCGAACTGCCCCGGTCTCATCACCCCGGGTCAGTCGAACGCCGGCATCATCCCGGGCGACATCACCAAGCCGGGCCGTATCGGCCTGGTCTCGAAGTCCGGCACGCTGACGTACCAGATGATGTACGAGCTGCGTGACCTCGGCTTCTCGTCGGCCGTCGGTATCGGTGGCGACCCCGTCATCGGCACCACCCACATCGACGCGCTGGCGGCCTTCGAGGCCGACCCCGACACCGATCTGATCGTGATGATCGGTGAGATCGGTGGCGACGCGGAGGAGCGGGCCGCGGACTTCATCGCGAAGAACGTGACGAAGCCGGTCGTCGGTTACGTCGCGGGCTTCACCGCGCCCGAGGGCAAGACGATGGGCCACGCCGGTGCCATCGTCTCCGGTTCCTCGGGTACGGCCGCCGCGAAGAAGGAGGCCCTTGAGGCCGCCGGCGTCAAGGTCGGCAAGACCCCGACCGAGACGGCGAAGCTGGCCCGCGAGATCCTGGCCGGCTGATTCACCCTGCTTCACGTCGATGGGCCCGTTCCCGTGTGGGGGCGGGCCCATCGACGCGTTGTCGGTCGTCTGCGGGCGCGTCGTGGCCGGTCGCGCAGTTCCCCGCGCCCCTAAAGACATGGGCCGGCCCGCGTTTTTAAGGGGCCGCGGTTCCCCGCGCCCCTTAAGGCAGGGCGGCTGAAACGGGGTCGTCTTTTAGGGGCGTGGGGAACCGCGCGACCAGCCCCCACCGGCCCGCGGCCGACGATCTACCGACCCAGCGGTGCCAGCCTCTCCGGGCCGCTGGTCATCCCGTTCCGGAGACGGTCCCGCAGAGCCACCTCCTCCTCGGACAAGGAACCCTGCACCACCCGCGCAGGCACCCCCTCCACCCGTTCCCCCAACGGCACCGGCGGCTCGTAATGCGTGGGCGCAACCCGCAGCGTGAACGTCGTCGCCCCGATGATCGCGACGGTGAACGCGATCGCCGCCCGGGTCCAGAACACGGTCCGCCGTTCGCCCACGAACCGAACCGTCGGCGGCTTGGCCGCGTGCAGCCGCCCGGTGGAGGCGAGTTCAGTCATCCGCCGATGAAGTTCGGTCGGGTCGGACAGGTCCGGAAGCTGCGCGGCGAGCGCCTCGCGCGCGTGCAGCAGCCGGTTGGCCGCCGCCGGCGTACTCGCCTCCGTCTCCGCCGCGGTCTCCGCGAGACCGAGCCCGACCCCGTCGTAGAGGAGAAGCGTGCGGCGGTACGACGGCGGGAGCTTGAGGAGGGCGGTCAGCAGGGCACGGTCGGCGGCGTCCGGGGGCGGGGGCTCCGGGTGGCGGTATCTGGGGCGGAACCGGTGCCAGGGGGAGAGGGCGTGCTCGTACGCCACCGAGCGCACCCAGCCGGCCGGGTCGCGGTCGACCGCCACCTCGGGCCAGCGCTGCCACGCGACCTGGAAGGCCCGCTCGACGGACTCCCGCGCCAACTCGCGCCGCCCGGTCAGCAGATACGCCTGCCGTACGAGGGCGGGTGCGCAGAACGCGTAGAGCGCGTCGAAGGCCTGAGCGGGCGTCAGGGGTGCGCGGGACGGTTCCTCGGTCGATACCGGGACGGGAGCGGGGACGAGGACGGGTTCGAGCACGGCGGTGTCGTCCACCACCTCGACCTCGACCACCTCGATCTCCACCACCTCGGCCTCGGCCACCTTGACCTCGGCCACCTCGGCCTGTGGCTCCAGTTGCTCCCGCTGCCGCTCCGTCACGGTCTCTTCTTCACCCAGGCTGATGAGCAATTTCGCGTACGCCTCCCGTTTCCGGCCACGTGGTGTCGTACGGCCGGTCTCCCACGAACGCACCGTCTCGCGGCTGACGCCCACCCGTGTCGCGACCTGAGCCTGCGTCAGGGACGCCGCCTCGCGCAGGCGTCGGCGTTCCTTGGGCGGAGGGATCGGAGATGCGGGGCTCTGCGTCACCGGATGCCCCTTCGTACGAAAAAGTACATAAACGTATATTGAGCGACACTTCCGAGGTTCGCCTGTTACGACGAGAAAGCGCGTGTCGTTGGGAGCATGGCGGGCGTGATGCCGATGACCCACCGCCGAGCGCTGTTGTCGCCCCTGCTCACCCGGATGCGCGACCGATCCCCCGGACTGGCCGCCAGCCTCCTGGGTGGCGCGGTCGCGGCGGGGCTCGGGCTCGGTTCCTTCGCGGTGCTCGTGATGGTGCTGTGGATCAGTTCGCCGTACCCCGACAGCGGACCCGGCGGCGCCCTGCACATGGCAGCCGCCCTGTGGCTCCTCGCGCACGGCGTCGAACTGGTCCGCGCCGACACCCTCTCCGGGGTCCCCGCCCCCGTGGGCGTCACCCCGCTGCTCCTCCTCGCCCTGCCGCTGTGGCTGCTGCACCGGGCCGCCCGGCACGCGGTGCTGGGCGGGGAAACCGGCGAGGACGACGCCGAGGCACCGCCCCTGATCGCCGCCCGCACCGCCTGGACCGGCGTCGCCCTCGGCTACCTCGCCGTGGGCACCGCCGCCGCCCTCTACGCGTCCGGCGGCGAACTCTCCCCCTCCTGGAGCTGGACGGCGGTCTGCCTGCCGCTGCTCGCCGCGGGCGCGGCCGGTTCCGGCGTGTGGACGGCGTACGGGCGTCCGCGCGAACCCGTGCTGAGTGTGCTGATCCTGTTGCCGGCCGGGCTGCGACGGCTCGTCCTCGGCCCGGAGGCCCGTGAGTCGAGGGCTCGTATCGGCACCGTGGTCCGCGCCGCGGGACTCGGCACCGCGGTGCTCGTCGGAGGCGGCGCGCTGCTGCTCGGGGCGTCGCTGACCTGGCACGGCGGTGCCGCCCGGATGTCCTTCCTTCAGCTGACGGAGGGTCTGTCGGGCCGGTTCGCCGTCCTGCTGCTCTGCCTCGCGCTGATCCCGAACGCGGCGGTGTGGTCCGCCTCCTACGGCCTCGGCCCCGGCTTCGCGCTCGGCGTCCACCACACGGTCGCCCCGCTCTCCTCGGCCCCGGCCCCTCTCCTCCCGCCGTTCCCGCTCCTCGCGGCGGTCCCGGACGCGGGCACCGGAACCCCGCTGAACTGGCTCGCCGGGCTGGTGCCGGTGGCGGCCGGGGTGATGGTCGGGTGGTTCGTGGCACGGGTCGCGGTAGGCGGCACGGCCGGCCAACGAGGCGACAGCGCGGGCGAGTTGACGGAGGAGCGGAAGCGGAAGGCGGCCGGTGCCGGACTCCGCCAACAGCCGCCGCACGCCCTCTCCGCGCATGGCCCCTCCACCCACGCCCCCTCCGCGCAGGCCCCTTGGGCGCAGGGCCGCACCGCCGCCACCGTCCTGCTCGCCGCCGCGCTCTGCGCCGTAGTGCTGGGTCTGCTCGCGGAGTTGTCCGGCGGGCCGCTCGGGAGTGCCGCGCTCGCTCGGTTCGGGCCGGTGTGGTGGCAGACCGGGGGAGCGGCGCTGGCGTGGATCGCGGCGGTGGCGGTGCCTACGGCGCTCGGGTCGCGGGCGTGGCGGCTGCGGGAGCGCCGGGTGCCCACGCCGACGGTCGGGAAGTCGACGATCGGGAAGCCGCGCGAGGGCGAGATCGCCCCTGCCTCCGTGCCCACTTCCGTCACGGGTGACTCTGAACGCTGGTTCCGGAGGCCGCTCGTGGTCGGCCGGGGCTGGTTCGCGCGCAAGCCGAAGAAGGCGGAGCAGCCGGTCCCGGTACCCGTACCGGCGCAGGCTCCCGTCGACCAGCCGTACATCGCCTACGACCACGACCCCACGTTCGACCCGTACGACTTCCTGCCCGTCGACGTGCCGTCGGAGCCGGCGCCCACTCCCTGGTACGACGACGCCTCCCGCGAGGCCCGCTGGGCGGCCTTGAGGGAGGCGTCCACGCCACCTGAGCCCGAGCCGTCGGAACACGCGGACGAGCCGGAACCGCCCGATAGGAAGGGGCCGAACTGACCGGTGCCGTCTGTCAGTTGGCGGTACCCAGGAACCCCCGCAGCTCCTTCGGCAGCAACTGGTTGCAGGACTGCTTCGCCTCGTTCGTGAGGGCGTCGTTGGCGCAGGTGTAGTAGTCCTTGTAGGCGAGCTGCGCGGCGAACATCGCGGCCACCAGGGCGATCGCCAGGGAGGCGGTGACCAGGCCGCTGATCGCCGCCGTCGTCTGCGGGCGGGCCTGCGTCTCGGGCACCGCCGGGGTGTCCGGGTCGGGCGTGCGGGACTTGGCGCGCAGGGCGCTGCCGCCCCAGTAGAGGGCCAGCGCGCCGAGCAGCAGGGCCACGTACGGCCAGCTGAAGAGGGCGAAGAAGAAGGCCCACATACCGCTCAGCAGGGCGTAACGGGCGCGGCGCTGGGCCGGGTCCGTCGGGTCCCAGCGCATACCGCCCTGGCCGGGGCCGCCGTTGCCCGGTCCTTCGGGGCCGCTCTGTCCGGTGGGGGCGCCGGGCCGGTCGCCGAAGTTGCCCGACGAACGCCCAGGCTGCCGGTCGCTCCACTGACTGCCCCACGGCGAGTGACCGCCGTCACCCTGCGGGGCGTCGCCGTCCTCGCCGGCCTCCGGGCGCCGCGGCTGCCACGGCCGGTCCGGGGTGCCTTCGGGCGGCGGCGCGAAGGGATTGTCGTCCTGCCCCGCACCGCTCTTCCCGTCCGAGGGCGCGTCGGGCGGCGACGAAGGCCGCTCCCGGAGCAGCACCGACTGCGGCGGGAACGTGAGAAGTCGCAGACTGCGGTCCGGCATCAAATGAGCGTCTTCCCCTTGGTGGATACGTCTCGGACATGAACTGTCACTTCACGAGCCGACATTTCACGAGCTGTCACTCCGAGAACGCGTCGCACGACAACCGCGTTCCCGAACCCGCTCTCCGCAGACGCTACCTTCCGGCCACGCCCCCGTCCCGTGGGGGCTGTCCGGTGTGCCGGTATCGTTGCTGACGGTCGGCCGCTTCGTAGACTTCCCCGTATCCCGGGGCGCGAAGCATTCGTATGAACGCACGAGTCGGCCTGACGACATGCTCCCCCGAGAAAGGGCCCCGCCGTGGCCGCCAAGCCCGTGGCCAAGCGCCTCGTCGTGCTGGTCTCCGGATCCGGTACGAATCTGCAGGCGCTCCTCGACGCCGTCGAGACCGCCGGCAGCGAGGCGTACGGAGCCGAGATCGTGGCCGTCGGTGCGGACCGCGAGGGCATCGAGGGCCTCGCCCGTGCCGAGCGTGCCGGACTGCCCACCTACGTGTGCAAGGTGAAGGACTTCGGGACGCGTGAGGAGTGGGACGCGGCCCTCGCCGAGGCGACCGCCGCCCACGAGCCCGACCTGATCGTGTCGGCCGGGTTCATGAAGATCGTGGGCAAGGAGTTCCTGGCCCTGTTCGGCGGCCGGGTCGTGAACACGCACCCCGCCCTGCTGCCCAGTTTTCCGGGAGCCCACGGCGTACGGGACGCGCTCGCGTACGGCGCCCGGGTCACCGGCTGCACCGTCCACTTCGTCGACGACGGCGTCGACACCGGGCCGATCATCGCTCAGGGCGTGGTCGAGATCCGGGACGAGGACGACGAGAGCGCTCTGCACGAGCGCATCAAGGAAGTCGAGCGCACGCTGCTCGTCGATGTCGTGGGGCGGCTCGCCCGCAACGGCTATCGCATTGAGGGACGAAAGGTAGTTATCCAGTGACCGCCGAGAACATCGAGAGCGGCAAGCGGGCCATCCGTCGCGCGCTCGTCAGCGTCTACGACAAGACCGGCCTGGAGGAGCTGGCCCGCGGCCTGCACGAGGCGGGCGTGGAGCTCGTCTCCACGGGCTCCACCGCCGCCCGTATCGCCGCCGCCGGTGTCCCCGTCACCAAGGTCGAGGAGCTGACCGGCTTCCCCGAGTGCCTGGACGGCCGGGTCAAGACCCTGCACCCCAAGGTGCACGCCGGCATCCTCGCCGACCTGCGCCTGGAGAGCCACCGGCAGCAGCTCGACGAGCTGGGTGTGGCCCCCTTCGACCTCGTGGTCGTCAACCTGTACCCGTTCCGGGAGACGGTCGCGTCGGGTGCGTCCGCCGACGAGTGCGTCGAGCAGATCGACATCGGCGGCCCGTCGATGGTCCGCGCCGCCGCCAAGAACCACCCGTCGGTCGCGGTCGTCACCAGCCCCGCGCGCTACGCCGACGTCCTGAACGCCGTACAGAACGGCGGTTTCGACCTGTCGACCCGCAAGCGACTCGCGGCGGAGGCCTTCCAGCACACGGCGTCGTACGACGTGGCGGTGGCGAGCTGGTTCGCGAGCGAGTACGCCCCGGTCGACGAGTCGCGGTTCCCCGACTTCCTGGGCGCCACCTGGGAGCGCGAGAACACCCTGCGCTACGGCGAGAACCCGCACCAGCCGGCCGCGCTCTACGTCGACGGCAGCGGCGGTGGCCTGGCTCAGGCCGAGCAGCTGCACGGCAAGGAGATGTCGTACAACAACTACACGGACACGGACGCCGCGCGCCGTGCCGCGTACGACTACGCCGAGCCCTGTGTCGCGATCATCAAGCACGCCAACCCGTGCGGTATCGCGATCGGTTCGGATGTCGCCGAGGCGCACCGCAAGGCACACGCGTGTGACCCGCTGTCGGCGTTCGGCGGGGTGATCGCGGTCAACCGCCCGGTGACGAAGGAGCTGGCCGAGCAGGTCGCGCCGATCTTCACCGAGGTCATCGTCGCGCCCGACTACGAGGAGGGCGCGCTGGAGATCCTCGCCAAGCGCAAGAACCTCCGGGTGCTGAAGACCCCGGCCGGTCCGTCGAACACGGTCGAGCTGAAGCCGATCGACGGTGGCGTGCTGCTCCAGGTGACGGACCGCCTCCAGGCGGACGGCGACGACCCGGCCAACTGGACGCTGGCGACGGGCGACGCGCTCTCCGCGTCCGACCTCGCCGACCTCGCCTTCGCGTGGAAGGCCTGCCGCGCGGTGAAGTCCAACGCGATCCTGCTGGCCAAGGACGGTGCCTCCGTCGGCGTCGGCATGGGCCAGGTCAACCGCGTCGACTCCGCGAAACTCGCCGTCGAGCGGGCGGGCGAGGAGCGGGCGCGGGGTTCGTTCGCGGCCTCGGACGCGTTCTTCCCGTTCCCGGACGGGCTTGAGGTGCTGACCGAGGCGGGCGTCAAGGCCGTTGTCCAGCCCGGCGGTTCGCTCCGCGACGAGCTGACCATCGAGGCCGCGAAGAAGGTGGGCGTCACGATGTACTTCACGGGGACGCGGCACTTCTTCCACTGAGATCGGCCCGATCCTCCGGGATCGCGGCGGGAGTTGAAACAGGGGCCGGGGCAGGCTCGGGCGGTGGCAGTTCGCACCACACCGTCTTGCCCTCCGGCCCCTGTTCCACGCCCCACCGCGTCGCGAGCGCGTCGAGCAGCACCAGCCCGCGGCCGTTCTCGTCGTCCGGCCCGGCCGCGCGTACGACGAGCCAGGTGTACGGCTCCGGGTCCGTGACGGCGATTCGAGTACGGCCGTCCTCGCACGTCACCCGGAGGGTCACCGGGGTGCCCTCGCCGATGTGCCGGATCACGTTGGTCAGCAACTCGCTGACACAGAGCTGGACTTCGGGACACGGGACGCCGAGGTGCGCGCGTACGGCACGGCGGGCCTCCGGCACGACCTGGGGGGCGGCGAGGAGTTCGAGGACGAGCGGAGTCACCGGTCGGCCGCCTTGCGGAGGGCGGCGGTGAGGGCCCTTGCGGTGTCGAGGTTGCAGTTCCCGAGTTCGACGAGCGGGGGACCGTAGGTCTGGACGACGGAGGGCAGATCGAGCCCGAGGGACGGCAGGGTGATCCCGTTGGCCTTCAACGCGGCCTGGAGTTCGGCCACTTCGCTGTTGGCCTCGTGGGTGTAGGGGCTGCTCATTGCCGTACGCCTCTCTCTGTGACGAATTGCTCACAGAGTGACGCGGAATCTCGTACCGTGGCAGTGGTTTGGGTTGCACGCGGGAACTGGCAAAAGACGGTGGTGAGTTGTGCCCCCACGCAAGGACACCGACGCGTCGGCGAATGTCCCTTCCTTCTACGGCGCGGAGTTGCGCTTCAAGAGGGAGGCGGCGGGCCTGACGCTCGAACAGTTGGCGGAGGGAAGCTATCGGGGTATCCCGTTCCTGAGCCTGATCGAGCGGGGTGAGCGGCGAATGCCGTTGGATCTCGCCCAGCACGTGGACAAGCGGCTCGGTACGGACGGCTTTTTCGAGCGGCGTTGTGAAGATGCCCGGAAGGCGAAGCAGGCAGGGCATGCGGAGTACTTCGCGGATGTCGCGGAGTTGGAGATGTACGCGGACTCAATTGAGGACTGGGCCCCGATGCTCGTCCCCGGGCTGCTGCAAACAGCGAGTTACGCCAGGGCAGTTGTCCGCACCTCGCTGCCTTGGCTGCCGCCGGAAACCGTGGAGAAGCAGGTCACGGCTCGCTTGGACCGCGCGAAGCTCTGGGAACGGGACGAGCGTCCGTCGTTCTGGGGCGTGCTCCACGAGTCGCTGATCCGCAAACCGCTGCTGCCGTCCGAGGAGATGGCGGTCCAACTGGAGCACATCGGGCAGGTGATCAACGGCAATCAGGGCGTCTTGCAGATCCTGCCGGAAACGGCGGCGGCCCACCCGTTCATGATGGGCATGATCCGGACCATGACCTTCCCGGACGCGCCGCCCGTGGTGTACACGGAGGGCCTGCACAGCGGTCAACTGATCGACTATCCAGCCCTCGTGAAGGACTACCGCAGGTCGTACGATCTGCTCAGGGCCGCGGCGCTACCGCCAGACGCGTCCCTGACCATGATCGAGCAAGCGGCAGAGGACTACCGAAATGGCAAGCACCGAGCATGACTTGAGCTGGCGTAAGAGCACCTACAGCAACGGTTCTGGCGGCGAATGCCTCGAAGTCCGTGACGATCTCCCCGGTGTCGTCCCCGTCCGGGACTCCAAGGTCCCGGACGGTTCGGCGTTGCTCATCGCCGCTCCCGCGTGGGCGTCCTTCGTCGACTGGGCCGGTACTGCCTAGCCGTCCACCTTGGAGGACCACAGAAATGGCAAGCACAGGGCCTGACTTGAGCACCGCTGCTTGGCGTAAGAGCAGCTACAGCAACAGCAGCGGCGGCGAATGCGTCGAGATCCGTGACGACCTCGCCGGTGTCGTCCCCGTCCGTGACTCCAAGGTCCCGGACGGTTCGGCGCTGCTCATCCCCGCCTCCGCCTGGGTGTCCTTCGTGGAGTGGGTCGGCTGACCCGAGGGGCGTCGGGGCCGCGTCACGCGGGGTGGACGCTGTGCGCGAATCCCGCCCCCACACCATCCACCCGAAAAAGTGTGACACTTTTCCCGCAAGTGTCACACTTTCTCAGCTATGTACGGCTACCCCGGCCCACTGACCGGATTGGCCAACAGCATCCACGCGGATGGCGAGTTACTGCGTGCGGATCACGATCGAACCGCAGACCTTGTCCGCGAACGTCTGGCGCTTCGCGTCCCACGCCGGCCACAGCCAGCCCAGGTAGCACGCGATGGAGTCGAGGAAGTGGGCGAGGCGGCGGACGAACGCCATGCCGACGCCCAGGGGCTGGCCGTCGCTCTCGCGGACCAGGCGGATGCCCAGCGTCTTCTTGCCGACCGTCTGGCCGGTCTTGCCCTCCTGGATCAGCTGCCAGATGGCTATGCCGATGATGACGATGGCGCCGATCGCGAGCAGCACGCCCTTGCCCTGGCTCACGATGATCAGGATGTACGGCACCAGGAAGATGAGACCGTCGACCAGCGTGCCGAGGAACCGCTGACCCCAGTTCGCGTACGGCGGGGTCGCGCCGTAACCGTCCTGCTGGTAACCGGGGTACGCGGGCTGCTGCGGGTAGCCGTAACCCTGCTGCGGCGGGACACCCTGGGGCGCGCCCTGCGGGTAGCCGTAGCCCGGCTGGCCTTGGGGCTGGCCGTAACCGGGCTGACCCTGAGGCTGGCCATAGCCCTGCTGGGGGTTCTGCTGCGGCTTCCCGTAGGGGTTGTTCGGGTCGTAACTCATAGCGGGTTTTCCTCCGTCGGCAATGCGGGGACGATGCGGATTGCGCGGAGGTACATCACGAGATGAGCGGTTTGCCCCCCAACACCTACCGCAGTACTGCGGCGTTCATCGTTCTATTCGGGGCGATATTTTGTCCAGCGGCATTCCTCATGTGTTGTGTAAGCGCAATGTCAGGATCATGCGACAGCTGAGCTGCTCAGCGGTGTCGCGCGGGAGGGCGACGAGGCGGAGCGGGGTCACCAGGTCCATGGGGAACGCCGCCTCCGCTGCGGGGGTGTCATGCCGATGCCGGCGGGATTCCGCCTATTACGTACGTTTCGTAGGTTCCGCAGGCGCGGCGGAGGCACCTGATTGGAATCGAGGCCCGGTCATCCGCGAGGATGGGTCCATGACTGCCCAGATTCTCGATGGCAAGGCCACCGCAGCCGCGATCAAGTCCGATCTGACCGCCCGCGTGGCGGCGCTGAAGGAGAAGGGCGTCACGCCCGGCCTCGGCACGATCCTGGTCGGGGACGACCCCGGCAGCCAGAAGTACGTCGCCGGCAAGCACCGGGACTGCGCCCAGGTGGGCATCGCGTCCATCCAGCGCGCACTGCCCGCCACCGCCTCGCAGGAGGAGATCGAGGCGGTCGTGCGTGAGCTGAACGAGGACCCCACCTGCACCGGGTACATCGTCCAACTTCCGCTCCCCAAGGGCATCGACGAGAACCGCATCCTCGAACTCATGGACCCGGACAAGGACGCCGACGGCCTCCACCCGATGAACCTCGGCCGCCTCGTCCTCAACGAGCCCGCCCCGCTGCCCTGCACCCCGAACGGCGTCCTCACCCTGCTGCGCCGCTACGGCGTGGAGATCAAGGGCGCCGAGGTCGTGGTCGTCGGCCGCGGTGTCACCATCGGCCGTCCGATGCCGCTCCTCCTCACCCGGCGCAGCGAGAACGCCACCGTGACCCAGTGCCACACCGGTACGCGCGACCTCTCCTCGCACCTCAAGCGCGCCGACATCATCGTCGCCGCCGCCGGTTCCGCCCACCTGATCCGCCCCGAGGACGTGAAGCCCGGCGCTGCCGTCCTGGACGTGGGCGTCTCCCGCAACGCCGACGGCAAGATCGTCGGCGACGTCCACCCGGGCGTCGCCGAGGTCGCCGGCTTCATCTCCCCGAACCCCGGCGGAGTCGGCCCGATGACCCGCGCCCAGCTGCTCGTCAACGTGGTCGAGGCGGCCGAGCGCAGTGTCGCCTGAAAGCCCTCAAAGCCCTCAAAGCCCTGAGAATCCTGAAGGCCCTGCGAGCAAGGACCCCGGTCCGAGTAAGGGTGTGGACGCCGTGGAGGACACCGAGGTGACGGACTCCGGTACGGGCGCGGACGCCGTAGCCGCCGTAGCTCCCGCGGACGACGACATTGAGGTCATGGACCCGGTCAGCGCGCCCGACGCCGACGGCAAGCCGCGCCGTGCCACCCGCCGCTTCCCCCTCTTCACCCGGGACACCGCCCGCCCCGAGGGCGGCGGCCGGGCCGCCCCGCGTGACGCCCCGGCCCCGGCCCGCCAGTGGCCGATCCTCGCCATCCTCGGCACGGTCGGCCTCGGCCTCCTCCTGACGGCCTTCGACGTCTTCCGCTACGGCATCCTGCTGATCGGCGCAGCGCTGCTGGCCGGCGCCGTCCTGCGCTGGGTCATGCCGGACGTCGGCATGCTCGCCGTACGCTCCCGCTTCACCGACATCGTCACCTACGGCGTGCTCGGCGTCGCGATCGTCCTGCTGGCGCTGATGGCGCAGCCGAAGCCGTGGCTGACGATCCCGTATCTGAAGGACACGCTCCACTACACGGTCAACAGCAACTAGCGGCCGGTAGGAAGTAACTGGCGGGCGGCGACCGGCAGTTCGCGACACACGACGGCGGCGCGTCCTCTCCCCCGAGCAAGGACGCGCCGCCGTCCGCGTTCACCGTGGCGCCCGGTGGGGGTCCCGCTCAATACCTCTCGGCGCGCTGTGGCAGGGAGGTGACCGTTTCGCTACGCGCTCCGCACCGCCCGGCGACGAGGGAACCGTTCCCCTTCCGATGTCGTCATTTCGCTCGGAGCGGGCGCAAGGGGACACCGAGGACACCGGGGAGGTGCGATGGGCGGCTGGCAGCCGCTGCCGGACGAACTCCCGGCGGAGGTACGGCACTTCGTGGAGCAGCTGCGCCTCCTCAAGGACCGCACCGGGCTGAGCCTGGTGGCGCTCGGCGCGCGCACCGCGTACAGCAAGTCCTCCTGGCACCGCTATCTCAACGCCACCCAGCCGCCGCCCCGGCAGGCCGTCGTCGCCCTGTGCCGGGTGGCCGGCGTCGACCCCGAACGCATCGGTGTGCGCTGGGAGTTGGCGGTCCAGGCGTGGCCCCGCCCGGAGCCGGTTCCGGTAAAGGGGGAGGGAGCTGGGCAGGCTGGGGACGAGTACCGGGACGATCCGACCCTGCCGTGGTGGGACACCCCGCCGGAGAAGCCGGAGAGCGGGCACGGGCAACCCGGTGGACGGCTGCTCCGGTATGCGCTGTTGCTGTTGCTTTTCATGCTCCTTACGGCTGTTGTGGGAGTGGCGGCCCTTGTGTCGATGTATTGACAGGTTTGCGGATGTGCAACGACGCGACCAACAACCGCGTTAGCGTGGGCGATTCAGGGCAGAGGGGGGAAGCAATGCCTCGTTGGAGGGCCTTGCCGGATGAACTCGATCCGCAGGTCAGGGAGTTCGCGAGCCAGTTGCGCAGGCTGGTGGACCGCAGCGGCCTGAGCATCGCGGCGGTGGCCGACCGCACGGGCTACAGCAAGACGTCCTGGGACCGCTATCTCAACGGCCGGCTCCTCGCACCGAAGGGCGCGGTCATCGCCCTGGCCGAGGTCACCGGCACCCATCCCGTACATCTGACCACGATGTGGGAGCTCGCCGAGCGTTCCTGGAGCCGCTCGGAGATGCGGCACGACATGACCATGGAGGCGATCCGGGTCTCCCAGGCGCGCGCCGCGCTGGGGGAGTTCGGGGCGCCCCCGGCACCCGCGGCACCCGCGAAGGGCGGCAAGCCGGCCCGTAGGGGTGGCGGCAGGGCCACCGCGACCCCGGGGATCGCGGGCCCGGCGGGAGTGTCCCCGACGGTGCCGCCGCAGCCGGCGGCGCCCGACGGTGACGTAGGGGAAGGTGCTTCGAAAGACGTAAGGGAAGGTCCGTCGAAAGTCGCCAACTCGTGGGGGATTGCCGGGTATTCGAGGCCGAAGCCGGCCGGTGCCGAGACGGCCGCCGTGCGGCCCGAGGTGTCCGAGACGCCGGTCCCGTACGGCGAACCCTCGCGGTCGTCCCGGCCCGCGCCGCCCGAGGGAGTGGGCGGGGCCAAGCGGCGGGCACTGATGTTCGGCGCCGGGGTCCTCGGGGTGCTGGTCGTGATCGGGGCGGTGTTCCTGTTCACCGACAACGGCGGCGGCGCGGACAAGAAGGCCGGCGCCGCGCACACCTCGGCGTCGGCGCCCGCCAGTACGAACGCCGATCTGCCGGCCGGAGTGAAGTGCGTGGGCGCGGGCTGCACCGGCAAGGACGCCGAGGCGATGGGGTGCACCACGGACGCGGGCGCGGTGACCACCGCCAAGACCGCGACCGTCGGGACGACCGTCGTCGAGGTCCGCTACAGCAAGACCTGCGGTGCCGCCTGGGGCCGTATCACCACGGGTGTGGCGGGGGACTCCGTGCAGGTCAGCGCGGGGACCGCCAAGGAGACCGACACCATCACCGCGTCCGGCGACGCCATCGCGTACACCCCGATGGTGGCCGTGAAGGACGCCGGCGAGGCGAAGGCGTGCGTGACGCTGGCGTCGGGGCAGAAGGGGTGCACCACGTAATCCGCGTGTGTGGGGATTCCGTGTACGTGCGGATGCCCGCCCGGGATCAGGGGCAGGCGGAAAGTACCCCCACGGGAATCCGGACCCCCGGTCCCCCCACGGCGGTCGTCCGGTGTTCCTCTCCCGAGCCGGACGGCCGCCTTTTGTATGCCCCGACCCCGGCGCTGTGGGCTGGGCCACACGGACCCGGGAGTCCGGGATCGCGGATGCGCGATAGCCTGACCGGTGGATCTCTTGATGCCAAGAGATCGATCATTTGTACGTCCCGCACCCCGGGGCAGTGCCGCCCCACCGCCAGCTGTCATAACGGAGAACGCCATGACCCGCACTCCCGTGAACGTCACCGTCACCGGCGCGGCCGGCCAGATCGGTTACGCCCTGCTCTTCCGCATCGCCTCCGGCCAGTTGCTCGGCGCGGACGTGCCGGTCAAGCTGCGTCTCCTGGAGATCACCCCGGCGCTCAAGGCCGCCGAGGGCACGGCGATGGAGCTCGACGACTCCGCCTTCCCGCTCCTCCAGGGCATCGACATCACGGACGACCCGAACGTCGCCTTCGCCGGTGCGAACGTGGCCCTCCTCGTCGGCGCCCGCCCCCGCACCAAGGGCATGGAGCGCGGCGACCTGCTCTCCGCGAACGGCGGCATCTTCAAGCCGCAGGGCAAGGCCATCAACGACAACGCGGCGGACGACATCAAGGTCCTCGTCGTCGGCAACCCGGCCAACACGAACGCGCTCATCGCGCAGGCCGCCGCCCCGGACGTACCGGCCGACCGCTTCACCGCGATGACCCGCCTCGACCACAACCGCGCGCTGACCCAGCTCGCGAAGAAGACGGGCACCACGGTCGCCGACATCAAGCGGCTGACCATCTGGGGCAACCACTCCGCCACCCAGTACCCCGACATCTTCCACGCCACGGTCGCCGGCAAGAACGCCGCCGAGACCGTGAACGACGAGAAGTGGCTGGCCGAGGAGTTCATCCCGACCGTCGCCAAGCGCGGTGCCGCGATCATCGAGGCCCGCGGCGCGTCCTCGGCGGCCTCCGCCGCGAATGCCGCGATCGACCACGTCCACACCTGGGTCAACGGCACGGCGGACGGCGACTGGACCTCCATGGGCATCCCGTCGGACGGCTCCTACGGCGTCCCCGAGGGCCTCATCTCCTCCTTCCCGGTCACCACGAAGGACGGCGTCTACGAGATCGTCCAGGGCCTGGACATCAACGAGTTCTCCCGCGCCCGCATCGACGCGTCGGTGAAGGAGCTGGGGGAGGAGCGCGACGCGGTCCGCTCCCTCGGCCTCATCTAGTCGTCTGCGGGGAGTCACCCGCGGGGCCGTTCTCGACGGCTCTGTCACGGACTTGCGCGGGCCCTGTTCCGGTTTCGGCCGGAGCGGGGCCCGTTCCCCGTTTCCGCCGCTAACTTCGGAAGAGGTACGAAGGCGTACGCGGTGGGGTGATTCGGGGGGTTCGTGATGAGTGACTGGGACGGCTACGGCTACGGCAACGGGTCGGGGCGCGGGCCGAGCGAGGAGCGCGGGCAGGCGCCCTGGTCGGTGTGGTCGACGGCGGAGACGCAGACCTCGCTGACCCCGCCGGCGTGGGTGTCGCCGTCGGTTCCGGCTGCGGCTCCAACTCCCGCCCCCGCGCCCGCTTCCGGCCGTCGTGCCTGGCGGCTGGTCCTCGCGGTGGCGCTCGCGGTCGTGTTGGGCGCGGGTGCCGGGGGAGGGGTCTGGTACGTCACGCACGGGCGCGGTACGCACGACCACGTGGACACGGGCGCGAGTGTGAGGCCGAGCGTGAGCGCGAGTGCGAGCGGGTCCGGATCGTCGTACCGCACCGCCCAAGACCCCACCGGCTACACGGTCGACATCCCCAAGGGCTGGACCCGTACCCAACGGCAGGGCGCGCAGGCCCCGGTGGTCACCTACGACTCCCCGGACGGCACCCGGCGCCTCCAGGTCTTCCGCGTCTCGGAGAACTCCCCGGCCGAGTCCCTCGACCTCGCCGAGAACGACCCCGGCTACGGCTTCGTCCGGCAGCCCGGTTACCAGGTCGTCGACCGTGCCACTGGCCCCAGTTGGGCCGAACTCACCTATCGCTACGACGACCAGGACAAGGGTGCCCGCCGGGTGATCGACCACCGCTTCGAGGCGGCGGACGGTTCGCTCTACGCGATCCGGTCCAGTGGCCCCGAGTCCCTCGATCCCGCGCTGGTCCGCGCACCGCTCACCGCGGCGGTGGATTCCTTCTGCCCGGCGGGGACCACCTGCTGACTACTCCATTCCCCGCTTCCCCGGCGCCCAGAACGGCTTCGTGAGCACGGAACGCCGGTCCCAGCCCAACTCCCGTACGAGCACCTGCCGGACGTGCTGCACGGTACGGGCCTCCCCGGCGACGTACGCGATGCCGCCGGGCTCGGGAGCGAGCTGTTGTACCGCGTCCGGGAGGGAAGTCCCGGCCCTCGTAAGCCAGTTGAGGCGCTCGGAGTGGGCCAACGGCAGCCGGTCCGCCGCCGACTCCGTCTCCACGCAACCGGAGATCTGCGCCCCCTCGGGCAGCGCGGCCAGCATCGCGCCGAAGGCGACCGAGGCCGTCTCCTCGCCGACGAAGACGTGATGGGAGGCGTCGGGGCGGAGCGTGAAGGTGCCCTCGGGCTTCCGCAGGCGCACCTGCTCGCCGGTGCCGACGCTCCTCCCCCATCGGGTCCCGGGTCCGTCCTCGGAGTGGTCCAGCACGCACAACTCGACGGCGCCGGACGGGTCGTAGTGCCACACGGAGTACGTGCGCAGGGTCAGGCCGGTGACCAGGACGCGGACCTGCTGGCCGGGGCGGACGTCGAGTCCGGCGAGGGCGTCGCTCTCGATGCGCACGCGGCGCATGCGGGCGGTGATCGGTTCGGCGGTGGTGACGGTGGCTCGGAGGGTGACCAGGTCGAGGACGGGGTTCAGGAGGGCGGACGGCACAGGGGCTCCTCAACTGGGTGGCGCGTGAGGGGAGTTGGCGATCAGGAGTGGCGGACTGGACGCGATAGTACGCGTTCCTCGTCAGACACGATAGTGCGTGTGGTGGTCCTGCGGTCGCGGTAGCCGATGATCACGAGTGCGGTGGTCGCGAGGACGATCAGGGCGACCGCGCGCAGGGCCGGGGCCATGCCGTGACCGAGATCGGGGTGGGCGGCCAGGATCGTGCCGGTGACCGCCACACCCAGGGCCGCTCCGAGTTCGCGGGCCGAGGTGCCGAGTCCGGAGCCGAGGCCCGTCTGGTGCGGCGGGAGCGAGGTGACGACACCGACCGTGAGCGCGGGCATGGAGAGCCCGGTGCCCGCCGAGATCACGAGCAGCCAGCAGGCGTACGTCCAGTACGGGGTGCCTGCGTCGGCGGTGGACGCGCCCAGCAGGCCCAGGCCGATGAGGGCGAGACCGGTGCCGATGACCGGGCGGGGGTGGTGCGACCAGCGGACGGCGAGCTTCGGGACGAGGGCCATGCCGATGGTCAGCGGCACGATCGCGACGCCGGTGACGGCGGCGCCGTAACCCTTGATGCCTTGCAGGTACTGGGAGTTGACGTAGAAGAGGGAGAACAGGCCGAAGAAGCCGGTGGCCGTGCCGAGGGTGGCCGCGCGGAGGGTGGGGGAGGCGAAGACGCGCGGGTCGAGGAGCGGGGTGCGGGAGCGCAGGGCGTGGACGGTGAACGCCGTCAGGAGTACGGCGCCCGCGGCGAAGGCCGTGATGATGCGCGGGGAGGTCCAGCCGTACGCCGGGCCCTCGATGATGCCGAAGAGGACGGCGACCAGGCCGGTGGTCAGGAGGACGGTGCCGGTGGGGTCGAGGTTGCTGTGCGCGGACCGTTCCGTACGGGGTGTGGTGAGGGCGACCGCGAGGGCGAGCAGGGCGGCCAGCGGGACCATCGCCACGAACAGGGCGCGCCAGGACAGGAATTGACCGACCAGGCCGCCGCCGAGGTTCCCGGCGAGTCCGCCGAGGCCGAGCGCTAGGGTCCAACTGCCCATGGCGCGGGCCCGGTTCTCCGGGGCGGACAGGTGCACCAGGATCGACATCGTCGCGGGCGTGATGAGCGCCGCGCCCGCGCCGGACAGGCCGCGGCCCGCGATCAGCGTCCCCGGGTTCTGGGCGAGCGCGCTGGTGGCGGCGCCCGCCGCGAACAGGGCGAGACCGGCGAGCAGCGCGCCCTTGCGGCCGTGCCGGTCGCCGAGCGCGCCGGCCGGGATGAGGAGCCCGGCGAACACGATGACGTAGGCGTCGACCGTCCACAGCAGTTCGCTGTGCGAGGGGTGCAGGGAGGACGAACTCAGCTGCGGGATCAGGAGGTTGATGGCGGCGACCATGCTCTGCGCGACGAGCACGCAGGCGCAGAGGGTGAGGAGGGTGGAGCGCTTGAGGGTGCGCTCGGGGGCGGGCCCGTGGGTGGGCTCGGGGGTGGGCTTTTGGGCGTACGAGGGCACGGCTCCTCCAAGGAGTCCGGTGTGGTGGTGGGTGCCCTGTCACCGTAGGCTCGGCAGTGACCTGCTTTCCAGTGCAACCTTTGCAAGGGGCGAATGCGTGTGACGCAATCCGCGAGTCCCGGCGGTCCTGGTGGCCCGGGGAGCCTGGATCTCAATCTGCTGGTCGCCCTCGACGTGCTGCTGGAGGAGCAGAGCGTGCAGGGCGCCGCGCACCGGCTGCATCTCTCCGAACCGGCGATGAGCCGCACCCTGGGCCGGATCCGCAAGGCGCTCGGTGATCCCGTGCTGGTTCGGGCGGGGCGGCGGATGGTGCCCACCCCGCGCGCGCTGGCCGTACGGGCGGAGGTGAGCGCGGTGGTGGAGCGGGCGCGGGCCCTGTTCGCACCGGGCAGGGACACCGACCTCAGGACCGTCAGCCGTACGCTCACGATCATCGGCCACGACTCGTTCCCCGCGCTCCACGGCGCCCGGTTGCTCGCCCGTGCCGCCGCCGAGGCGCCCGGCATCCGCGTCCGCTTCCTCGCCGAGAGCCATGTGGACACGCCGTACCTTCGGCAGGGCACCGCCGACCTGGAGGTCGGTGTCGTCGACTCGACCGCGCCCGAGGTGCATGTCGAGACGCTGCACGAGGATCGGATGGTCGGTGTCGTCAGGGCCGGACACCCCCTGCTGGAGGGGGAGTTGACGCCCGATCGGTTCGCCGGTGAGGCCGACCACCTGATCGTCTCGCGCCGCGGCAAGCTGCACGGCCCCGTCGACACCCGGCTCGCCGAACTCGGCCTGAAACGCCGGGTGGTGGGCACGGTGGGCACCTTCCCCGCCTCGCTCTTCGTGCTGCGCGACACCGACCTGGTCGGCCTGATCAGCCTCTGGAGCGTGCCCCTCGCCCACACTCTGGGCCTGGTCACCTTCGACGTACCGCTCCAACTCCCCGGCCTGGCGGTCGGCCTGGCCTGGCACCCGCGCCACGACGCCGACCCGGCACACGCCTGGCTGCGCGCCTGCGTACGGGAGTTGCTGGCGGAGGGGATGTCGGCGGGCCCCGGCTAGCCGCTTCTCGAACCAGTCAGCCGCTTCTCGAACCAGTGGTCCGCGTAGACGTGGTCGACGTACGCCGGTATCTCCGCGTACCCACACGCCCGGTACATCGCCTGCGCCTCCGTGAGCGCCGCGTGCGTGTCCAGCCGTACGACAGTGAAGTCGTGCTCCATGGCGGCCAGTTCGAGCTCCGTGAGGACGCGGCGGGCGAGGCCGAGGCGGCGGGCGTCGGGGTGCACCCAGACGTGCCGGATCTCGCCGACGCCCGGCTCCAGGGTGCGCAGCGCCCCGCAGGCCACGGGCCGCCCCTCCTCGTACGCGACGAAGAACGCGCCCGCGTCCCCGGTGACCTCCTCCGGCCGTACGAGATCTGTCTTGTCGAAGCCCTCCGGGAAACGGGCGTCGATGTCGGCGGCGTAGGCGTCGAGGCAGGCGCGGGCGTCCTCGGTGGCGCCGTCGACGAGGGCGACCGTGATGCCGGCGAGGCGGAGGAGGCGTCGGGTGGTTGCCAACGCGGCGGTCAGTTCGGTGCGTTGGGGTGGGGTGAGGGTGGCGAGGAGGCCGGCGGCGAGTGCGTTGGCGCGGCGCTGCTGTTCCTCGACCTCGACGCGGCCGGCGTCGGTCAGCTCGATCAGGCGCAGCCGGGTGTCGTGCGGGGGCGCGGTCAGCCGGACCAGTTCCTGGGCCTCCAGTGACTTCGCCATCCGGCTCAAGTAGCCCGCGTCCAGGGCGAGTCGGCCGCGCAGTTCGCGCAGCGAGACGCCGTCCCCGATCTCGAAGAGCAGCCGGGCCTCGCCGAGGGGGCGATCCTGGCCGAGGTAGTGGTCGTCGAGTGCGCCGATGCGGCGGGTGAAGTAGCGGTTGAAGTGGCGGAAGGCGGCGACATCCTCGTCCTTGGGCGACACCGGGTTCGTGACTGGCTCCATAGTTCTTTGACTCTAGTCAAAGGAGTCAGGGGAGTCCACGGTAGTGATGCGGCTTTTGTCCCCCTGTTAAGTGACTCGGCCCACTTTCGGCCACGGATTGCGCATGCATATGGATGTCCCGGGCAGGCGCTCGCAGTCCCCGAGAGTGACAGTTAGGTGACGCTGGGGCGCTGAACAGGAACGGAAGGCAATACCGATCATGGCCGACAACACGGAACAGCAGGCGGGGAAGACCATTCACGCGGGCGGGGAGTGGCTCGAAGCGGTCTCCGGTGCCACCCGCGAGATCATCGACCCCGCGGACGCGCTGCCGTTCGCCGTGGTCGCGGAGGGCGACGAGAAGGACACGGACATAGCCGTGGCCGCCGCCCGTGCCGCCTTCGACGGCGGTGCGGGGGGCGCTGGTGAGGGGGACTGGCCGCGCACGCCGGTCACCGAGCGCGCCGCCCTGCTGCGCCGCGTCGCCGACCTGCTCGTGCGCGACCGCGAACAGCTCGGGCTGCTGGAGAGCCGGGACGCGGGCAAGACCGTGGAGGAGGGCCGTGTCGACATCGACTGTGTCGCCGACGCCTTCCGCTACTTCGCCGACCTCGTCGCCGGCGAGGCCCCCGGCCGGGTCGTCGACGCGGGCACGCCCGAGGTGCACAGCGTCGTCGTGCACGAGCCCGTCGGCGTCTGCGCGCTGATCACCCCCTGGAACTACCCGCTGCTCCAGGCGAGTTGGAAGATCGCGCCCGCCCTCGCGGCCGGCAACACCTTCGTCGTCAAGCCCAGCGAGATCACCCCGCTGACGACGGTCGCCCTGATCGACCTGCTCGTCGAGGCCGGTCTGCCCGCCGGTGTCGCCAACATCGTCACCGGGCCCGGCCACTCGGTCGGTGCCCGGCTCGCCGAGCACCCCGACGTCGACCTCGTCTCCTTCACCGGCGGCCTCATCAGCGGCACGAAGGTGGCGCAGGCCGCCGCCGTGACCGTCAAGAAGGTCGCCCTCGAACTCGGCGGCAAGAACCCCAACGTCGTCTTCGCCGACGCCTGCGCCACCGAGGAGGGCTTCGACACCGCCGTCGACCAGGCCCTCAACGCGGCCTTCATCCACAGCGGCCAGGTCTGCTCCGCGGGCGCCCGCCTCATCGTCGAGGAGTCCGTCCGCGAGCGCTTCGTCGCCGAACTCGCCCGCCGCGCCGAGAAGATCCGCCTCGGCCGCGGCACCGAGGACGGCGTCGAGTGCGGCCCGCTCGTCTCCGAACAGCAGCGCGCCAAGACCGAGTCGTACGTCGCCGCCGCACTCGCCGAGGGCGCGGTGCTGCGCTCCGGCGGCAAGCGCCCCGAGCCGACCGCGACCCGGCCCGCCACCGGCTACTTCTACGAGCCGACCGTCCTCGACCAGTGCCACCGCGAGATGACCGTCGTACGCGAGGAGGTCTTCGGGCCGGTCCTCACCGTCGAGACCTTCCGCACCGAGGACGAGGCGGTCGCGCTCGCCAACGACACCGAGTACGGCCTCGCGGGCGCCGTCTGGACCGCCGACGCGGGCCGCGCGCGGCGTGTCGCCGGACGGCTGCGGCACGGCACCGTCTGGATCAACGACTTCCACCCCTACCTCCCGCAGGCGGAGTGGGGCGGCTTCGGAAAGAGCGGTGTGGGCCGGGAGTTGGGCCCCGCCGGACTCGCCGAGTACCGCGAGGCCAAGCACGTCTACCAGAACCTGGCGCCGAAGCCGGTGCGCTGGTTCGCGGGCTGAGCCCCGCGGGCGGCTGAGCCCGGTTCGCGGGCCGACCACCCCGGTCGGCCGCGCCGGTTCGCCAGCCGCCCCTCTCACCCGGTCCGCTCCGCGGATCGATCCCGCTCGTCCCCTTCGACCCCCAGCCCCCACTGGAGTGAGTACCCCCATGCCCGACAACGAGTACGACTATGACTACGTCGTCATCGGCGGCGGCACCGCAGGCTCCGTCATCGCCTCCCGCCTCACCGAGAACCCCGACGTCACCGTCGCCGTCATCGAGGGCGGCCCCAGCGACGTCGGCCGCGAGGACGTACTGACCCTGCGCCGCTGGATGGGCCTCCTCGGCGGCGACCTGGACTACGACTACCCGACCACCGAACAGCCGCGCGGCAACTCCCACATCCGGCACAGCCGTGCCCGCGTGCTCGGCGGCTGCTCCTCGCACAACACCCTCATCGCCTTCAAGCCGCTGCCGTCCGACTGGGACGAGTGGGAGGCGGCCGGCGCCAAGGGCTGGGGCGCGATCTCGATGGAGGCGTACTACGCCCGCCTCCTCAACAACATCGTCCCCGTCGACGAGAAGGACCGGAACGCCATCGCCCGCGACTTCGTCGACGCGGCCCAGGAAGCACTCGACGTCCCGCGCGTCGAGGGCTTCAACAAGGCCCCGTTCACGGACGGCGTCGGCTTCTTCGACCTCGCCTACCACCCCGAGAACAACAAGCGGTCCAGCGCGTCCGTCGCGTATCTCCACCCGGTGATGGACGAGCGCCCCAACCTCACCCTTTTCCTTGAGACCTGGGCCCACCGCCTGGAACTGAACGGCACCCGCGCGGAAGGCGTCCACGTCCGCACCGAGGACGGCGAGGAACTCCTCGTCCGCGCCCGCCGCGAGGTCGTCCTGTGCGCCGGCGCCGTCGACTCCCCGCGCCTGCTCCTGCACTCGGGCATCGGCCCCCGCAAGGACCTCGAAGCGCTCGGCATCCCCGTCGCCGTCGACCTCCCGGGCGTCGGCGAGAACCTCCTCGACCACCCCGAGTCCGTGATCGTCTGGGAGACCAACGGGCCGATCCCGGAGAACTCCGCGATGGACTCCGACGCGGGCCTGTTCGTGCGCCGCGACCCCCAACTCCCGCGCCCGGACCTGATGTTCCACTTCTACCAGGTCCCCTTCACCGACAACCCCGAGCGCCTCGGCTACGAACGTCCCGAGTTCGGCGTCTCCATGACCCCGAACATCCCCAAGCCGAAGAGCCGCGGCCGCCTGTACCTGGAGAGCGCCGACCCGGCCGTCAAACCCGCCCTGGACTTCCGCTACTTCACCGACGAGGACGACTACGACGGCCGCACCCTCGTCGACGGCATCCGCATCGCCCGCGAGATCGCGAAGACCGAACCCCTCGCCGGCTGGCTCAAGCGGGAGGTGTGCCCCGGCCCGGAGATCCTCGGCGACGCGGAACTCGGCGAGTACGCCCGCAAGGTCGCCCACACCGTCTACCACCCGGCCGGCACCTGCCGCATGGGCGACGGCGCCGACGAACTGGCCGTCGTCGACCCCGAGTTGAGGGTCCGCGGCCTGGACGGCATCCGCATCGCCGATGCCTCCGTCTTCCCGACCATGCCCGCCGTGAACCCGATGATCGGGGTGCTCATGGTCGGCGAGAGGGCTGTCGACCTGATCGGAGGTGGTGCGTGATGAGTACCGCGACGACGAGCACCTCCAGTACCCCCAGCGTCTCCGGCAACCCCGTGTTCTCGGTGGACGGCCTCTGGAAGGTCTTCGGCCCGAAGGCCGACCAGATCCCCGCCGACCCCGAACTCACCGCCCTCGACGCCGCCGGCCTGCGCACCCGCACCGGCTGCACCGCCGCCGTCCGTGACGTCTCCTTCGACGTCCGCAAGGGCGAGGTCTTCGTGGTGATGGGCCTGTCCGGCTCCGGCAAGTCCACCCTGGTCCGCTGCCTCACCCGCCTCATCGAACCCACCGCCGGCACCATCGCCATCGACGGCGAGGACGTCCGCGCCATGGACAGGTCCCGGCTGCGCGAACTCCGCCGCCACCGCGCCGCGATGGTCTTCCAGCACTTCGGCCTCCTCCCGCACCGCACGGTCCTCGACAACGTCGCCTACGGCCTGGAGATCCAGGGCGTCGGCAAGGCCGAGCGCCGCCGCCGGGCCGCCGAGGTCGTCACCAAGGTCGGCCTGGAGGGTATGGAGCAGCGCCGACCCGGCCAGCTCTCCGGCGGCCAGCGCCAACGCGTGGGCCTGGCAAGGGCGTTGGCGGTCGACCCCCAAGTCCTGCTGTTCGACGAGCCGTTCAGCGCGCTCGACCCGCTGATCCGGCGCGACATGCAGGAGGAGGTCGTCCGGCTGCACCAGGAAGAGGGCCGCACGATGGTCTTCATCACCCACGACCTGAACGAGGCGCTCAAGCTCGGCGACCGCATCGCCCTGATGCGCGACGGCCGCATCGTCCAACTCGGCACCCCCGAGGAGATCGTCGGCTCACCCGCCGACGACTACGTCCGCGAGTTCGTCCGCGACGTACCGCGCGCGGACGTCATGACGGTCCGTACGGCCATGCGGGCCGCGTCCGCGGCGGAGGCCGGCGGGGTGGGCGGCGCGGGCAGCGGTCCCGCCGTCGCGCCCGACGCCACCGTCTCCGAAGCCATCGAGGCGGTCGCGCGCGCCGGCGTCCCGGCGAGGGTCGTCGACCAGGGCCGCTGCGTCGGGATGGTGGACTCGGACGCGCTGCTCGGCGTGGTCGCGGGCACGGGGGACAGCGGTAGCGCAGGGGGCGGTGGCGGTGCAGGTATCGGCACCGCGACCAGTACGGGCGGCGGCAGCACCGGCGACGGCCCCGACACCGGCGTCCGCGAGGAGCTCACCGATACCGGCAAGGAGGCGGTCTGATGGCAACGGTCACCGCACCCGCCCCCCGCCTCGCCCTCCCCGGAGTCCTCCGGCACCGGGCCGCGCACAAGCTCCTGCTGCTCGCGCTCGCCGCCGCGATCCTCGTACCGCTCGCCAACGCGCACTGGGCCAGCGGGAGTTGGCCGCACGCTCTCACCGTCGACCTGTCCGGTCCGCTGGGCCGGGCCAACGACTGGATCATCGACAACCGCGACAGCTCCCCGCTGTTCCTCTACTTCTTCGGCTACATCAGCAACGCCGTCGTCCTCTCCGTACGCGCCGTCTACCTGGTGCTGCTCGCCGCGGGCTGGGCGGGCGTCACCGCGTTCGGCGCCCTCGTCGCCTGGCGGGTGGCGGGCCTACGGCTCGCGATCGGGACCGGCGTCGCCTTTCTCGCCTGCGGACTGCTCGGCATGTGGGTGCCGACCATGCAGACCCTCGCGCTCATGGTGGTCGCGGTGCTCACCTCGGTCGTCGTGGGCGCCCTGCTCGGCCTGGCCGGCGGCCTCTCCGAGCGCACCGACCGCGCACTGCGCCCGGTCCTGGACACCATGCAGGTGCTCCCCGCCTTCGCCTACCTCCTCCCCGTCGTCCTGGTCTTCGGCATCGGCGTCCCCGCCGCCGTCCTCGCCACCGTCGTCTACGCCGCCCCGCCGATGGCCCGCCTCACCGCGCTCGGCCTGCGCAACGCCGACCCGGAAGTCCTGGAAGCCGTCGAGTCCCTGGGCGCCACCGGACGCCAACGTCTGCTGACCGCACGGCTCCCGCTGGCCCGCAAGCAGCTCCTCCTCGGCCTCAACCAGACGATCATGATGGCCCTCTCCATGGCCGTCATCGCCTCCGTCATCGGCGCCGGAGGCCTCGGCGACCGCGTCTACCAGGCCCTCGCCTCCGTTGACGTCGGCGCCGCCCTGGCCGCAGGCATCCCGATCGTGCTCCTGGCCGTCGTACTGGACCGGGTTACGGCCGCAGCGGGCGAACAGACCGACGAGTCCACGGGCGAGCCGGGGTCGGGTCTCCGCCCGTGGCTGTACGCCCTCGGCGCCACGGTGGTCGTAGCGGTGGTGGCCCGGCTCGCCGGCGCCCTGGACTGGCCCTCCGGCTGGACCCTGAACATCGCCGAACCCGTGAACCGCGTCGTCGACTGGATGACCGCCCACCTCTACTCCGGCGTCCCCTACCTCGGCGGCACCGCCGACTGGGCCGGCCACTTCACCACCTGGGTCCTGGATCCCGTACGCGACGGTCTGCAGTGGCTGCCCTGGTGGTCGGTGCTGCTGATCGTCGCCGCCCTCGCCTGGGTGATCGGCACCTGGCGCACCGCGCTCACCGCCGTCCTCGCCATGGCCGCGATCGGCGTGCTCGGGGTGTGGAAGCCGTCGCTCGACACCCTGTCGCAGGTGCTGGCCGCCGTGGCCGTCACCCTCGTCCTCGGCTTCGCGACCGGCATCGCCGCCGCCCGCAGCGACCGCTTCGAACGCGCCCTGCGCCCCGTCCTCGACGTCTGCCAGACGATGCCGCAGTTCGTATACCTGATCCCGGTCGTCGCCCTCTTCGGCGTCGGCCGCGCCCCGGCCGTCGCGGCGGCGGTCGTCTACGCCCTCCCCGCCGTCGTCCGCATCACCACCCAGGGCCTGCGCCAGGTCGACCCGGCCGCCCTGGAATCGGCCCGCTCGCTCGGCGCGACCAGTGCCCAGCAACTAAGGCAGATCCAACTCCCGCTCGCCCGCCCGGCGTTGCTCCTCGCCGTCAACCAGGGCGTGGTCCTCGTCCTCGCCGTCGTCATCATCGGCGGCCTGGTCGGCGGTGGCGCGCTCGGCTACGACGCCGTGTTCGGCCTGGCGCAGGGCGACCTGGCGACCGGACTCGTCGCCGGCGCCGCGATCGTCTGCCTCGGCCTGATGCTCGACCGGGTGACCCAGCCGACGGAACGCCGCACCAAGAAGGGAGCGTGACATGCGAGTTCGTACGGCTTACTCAGTGGCCGCGGTGACGTCCCTCGCCCTGCTCTCGGGCTGTGGCGCCGCCGACATGACCAAGCAGGCCTCGCCCTTCGCCAACGCGCAGGGCTCCAAGACCGTGACCCTCTCCGTCCAGTCCTGGGTGGGCGCACAGGCCAACGTGGCTGTCGCGCAGTACCTGTTGGAGCACAAACTCGGCTACCGCGTCGACACCGTCCAGGTCGACGAGGTCCCCGCCTGGGACGCGCTCAGCCAGGGCCGGGTCGACGCGATCCTGGAGGACTGGGGCCATCCCGACCAGGAGAAGCGCTACGTCGACGACAAGAAGACGATCACGCGCGCGGGCGGCCTCGGGGTCACCGGGCACATCGGCTGGTACGTCCCGACCTACCTGGTCAAGCAGCACCCCGACATCACGAACTGGAAGAACCTCGACAAGTACTCCTCGCTGTTCCGCACCGCCGAGAGCGGCAGCAAGGGTCAGTTGATGGACGGCTCGCCCTCCTACGTCACCAACGACAAGGCCCTGGTGACGAACCTGAAGCTCAACTACCAAGTGGTGTTCGCCGGTTCGGAGGCCGCGCAGATCACCCAGATGAAGCAGTTCGCCAAGGAGAAGAAGCCCTTCCTCACCTACTGGTACGCCCCCCAGTGGCTCTTCGAGAAGGTCCCCATGACGGAGGTCGAACTCCCCGCCTACAAGGAGGGTTGTGACGCCGACGCCGCCAAGGTCGCCTGCGCCTACCCCCACACCCCGCTGGAGAAGTACCTCAACACGGACTTCGCCAAGAAGGGTGGCAAGGCGGCGGCCTTCCTGAAGAAGTTCAAGTGGACGACCGAGGACCAGAACGAGGTCTCCCTCATGATCGCCGACCAGAAACTCTCCCCGGCCGACGCCGCGAAGAAGTGGGTGGACAACCACCCCTCCACCTGGAAGGCCTGGCTGTCCTGACCCCGCTCACCCCTTCAGCTCTACGGCCCTCTCCTTGAGCGCGAGTGCCGCCCAGCGCTGGAGCCCCGGTCCGAACGTGATGCGTGTGGCCCCGAGTTCACCCAGTTCGGTGGGCGAGGGGCCCTCGCCGTCCAGCCGCGCGAGCACGTTCACCGGCCCCTGGATACCGGACCGCAGCAACGGCAGCACCTCGGCCGGAGCCATGATCGGATAGACACAGTCGGCACCCGCCGCGACGTACAACGCGGCCCGCTCGATGGCCCGTTCGGGGTTCCCGTCACCGTGCAGGAAGGTGTCGACCCGCGCGTTGACGAACAACCGCTCCGCCGCCACCGCCCGCACCTCGGCCAGCCAATCAGCGTGCCGACGCGGATCCTTGAGCACCCCACCCTCGGAGTCCTCAAGGTTGCAGCCCACGACCCCCGCCTCCAACAGCCGCTCCACCAACTCCTTCGGCGCGAGCCCGTACCCGCCCTCGACATCCGCCGACACCGGCACGTCCACGGCCCGCACGATCCGCGCGACCGCCGCGAACATCTCGTCCGCCGGCACCGCCCCGTCCTCGTACCCGAGCGAGGCGGCGACCCCGGCACTGGGCGTGGCGAGCGCCGGGAACCCGGCCTCCACGAACGTCCGCGCACTGACCGCGTCCCAGGGCCCGGGCAGCACCAGCGCGTCACCGGGCAGCCGTCGCCGATGCAGACTCCGGAACAGCTCCACCTCGCTCACGGCCGACACCCCCGCACCTCGTGGCCCAACACCCGTGCGGGCGACGTCACTTGAACTGTCCCGCCTTGTAGTGTCCCGGCACCATCCGCGTGCTCACCCCGAACCGGTTCCACGCGTTGATCACCGTGATCGCGGCGATCAGCTGCGCCAGCTCGGCCTCCTCGAACTGCTCGGCCGCCCGCGCGTACACCTCGTCCGGCACAAAGCCGTCCGTGATCACGGTGACCGCCTCGGTCAGCTCGATCGCCGCCAGCTCCTTCTCGGTGTAGAAGTGCCGCGACTCCTCCCACGCGGCGAGCTGGATGATCCGCTCCACGCTCTCGCCAGCCGCGAGCGCGTCCTTGGTGTGCATGTCGAGGCAGTACGCGCAGTGGTTGAGCTGCGAGGTGCGGATCTTCACCAGTTCCAGCAGTTTCGGGTCGAGGCCCCGCCGGGCGGCGATGTCGAGACGGACCATCGCCTTGTAGACCTCGGGTGCGTGCTGGGCCCAGTCCAGGCGGGGGCTGTGCTCATGGGCGTAAGGAGTTTCCTGTGTCGTGGTCATGTCTCGACTCTAGAAGTCAGGCAGCCCAGGAGTATGGTCCATTTCCATGGCGAAATCCTGGGCCACTTTTGGCGTCGACCTGCATCTCGATCCGACCGCCACCAGCACCGGCACCGGCGTCCGCCGCGGCCTCACGGACGCGCTGCGCGACGCCGTCCGCACCGGCCGCCTCGCCCCCGGCACCCGGCTGCCCTCCTCCCGCTCCCTCGCCGCCGACCTGGGCATCGCCCGCAACACGGTCGCCGACGCCTACGCCGACCTCGTCGCCGAGGGCTGGCTCACCGCCCGCCAGGGCTCCGGCACCCGCGTCGGCATGGGGGCACCTCCCACGCCCTTAAGGCAGTGGGGGAGCGCCGTCGTCCCGCCCACGGACACCACCCCACCCCGCCGCCTCCTCACCCGCCCCACCTACGACCTCGTCCCCGGCACTCCCGACCTCGCCGCCTTCCCCCGCACCGAGTGGCTCAAGGCCGCCCGCCGCGCCCTCACCAACGCCCCGTACCAGGCCCTCGGCTACGGCGACCCGCGCGGTCGCGTCGAACTCCGCACCGCCCTCGCCGCCTACCTCGCCCGTGCCCGCGGCGTACGCGCCGACCCCGAGCGCATCCTGATCAGCGCGGGCATCTCCAGCGGCCTGCGCCTCCTCGGCGCCGTCCTGCGGGCCCGCGGCGCCCACACGATCGCGGTGGAGTCCTACGGCCTCGCCGTCCACTGGCAGATCCTGGACGAGGCCGGCCTGCGCACCCGCCCGCTCCCCTTCGATGAACTGGGCGCGAACCCGGGCCAGTTGACGGACGAACCGGCAGTCCTCCTCACCCCCGCCCACCAGTTCCCCATGGGCGTCCCCCTCCACCACGACCGCCGCTCCGCCGTCGTCGACTGGGCCCGACGCACCGGCGGCCTGGTCCTGGAGGACGACTACGACGGCGAGTTCCGCTACGACCGCCAGCCCATCGGCGCCCTCCAGGGCCTCGACCCGAACCACGTGGTCTACCTCGGCACCGCCAGCAAGTCCCTCGCCCCCGGCCTCCGCCTCGCCTGGATGGTCCTGCCCCCCTCGCTCATGGAGGAGGTCGCGAAGGCCAAGGGCGGCACCGACACCTGCGGCGTCCTGGACCAGCTGACCCTCGCCGAGTTCATCACCTCCGGCGCCTACGACCGCCACGTCCGCGCCGCCCGCCTGCGCTACCGCCGCCGCCGCGACACCCTGGTCGCCGCCCTCGCCCAGCGCGCCCCCGACGTCCACGTCACCGGCATCGCGGCCGGCTTCCACGCCGTCCTCAGCCTCCCACCCGGCAGCGAACAATCCGTCGTCCAAGCCGCCGCCTGGCAGGGCCTCGCCCTCCACGCCCTGTCCTTCTACCGCCACGAACAGGCCCTCGTGGATCCCCTGGACGCGCTGGTGGTGGGTTACGGCACGCCGCCGGATCATGCGTGGGCGGGGGCGGTGGAGGCGCTGTGCAGGGTGCTGCCGTGACCTAGTACTACAGCCGGATGCAGGTCAGGGCCGTTCTGGGAAGCCGGTCGGGCTGATGGAGTGTCAGTTTGTGGGGGTCTCGCACGGCGCTCACCTGGCAGGATGTCGGCGTGCCGCCTGTCGCCGCGCGTATCTTCGGTGACGGCCGTGGCGAAGTCCGGCTGTAGTACTAGGGCCTGTCCGGCGGATCCTGTCGCAGACGCGGGGTGTGGCACGCCCTCCCCACTGCCCTAAAGGCGTGGGGGACCCCCAGCGGCGTTGTCGTCGGTCGCCGACGTCCCCCGGCCTTCGGCCGGGAGGTGCCCCCACCGCGTCGACTCCCTCCTCCGCCTTGCAACTGCACGCACCAGGCCCCGCGCACCGGCGCCGATCAGGCACCGTAGTTTTCCTGCGACCTGATCCGCCGGACAGGCCCGAGGCCGCCGTTTCCGTGTGGCCAGGCCTACGCCGTTTCCACGGGAGCTTCGTCGGCTGCTTCCGCCGGCGCCTCACCAAAGCGCGCCAATGCCAACGCCCCCGCCACAGCCACCAGGAACCCCAGCACCGCCAGCCACTCCAACCCGTCCCGCGTACGGTCCCCGAGCCACACCACCCCCACCGCCGCCGGCCCGAGTGTCTCCCCGATCACCAACCCCGCCGTCGCCGTCGTCACAGACCCCCGCTGCAACGCCGTCGTCAGCAACAAGAACGCCGCACCCCCACCGACCAGCAGCGCGTACGTCGCCGGATTGCCGACCAGCGTCGCGGGGGAGAGCGAGTCGATCAACCGCACCGCCACCTCGACCACCCCGAACCCGAACCCCGCCCCCAGCCCCAGCGTCAACGCCCGCCCCCGCTCCGGCAGTCGCCCCCCGACCAGCCCGAGCAACAGCACCGCCACCGACGTCGCCAACATCGCCCACTTCAACGCCATGGACCCGTCCCGGTGCCCCTCCGCCCCGGACGCCAGCCCCAGCATGGCCAGCCCCGCGCACACCACGCCGACCGCCGCCCACTCCACCCCGCTGAGCCGAACTCCCAGCAGCCGCGCGGCCACCACCGCCGTCACCGCGAGGCTCGACGCTAGCGCCGCCCCGACCGCGTAGATGGGAAGCGACCGCAGCGCCACGATCTGGAACACGAACCCCAGACAGTCCAGCCCCAGACCCGCCAGATACCGCCACTGCCGCAGCGCCCGCAGCAGCAGCGCCGCGTCTCCACCCCCACCGGTCGTGGCCGCCCGCGCGGCGACCGCCTGCAACACCGTCGCCGTACCGAAGCAGACCGCCGCGCCGAGCGCGCACACCATTCCAAAGAGCACAAAGTGACTGTAGGGGAGGGGAGATCGCCACGGGCCTCCCGTGTGGGCCCTCTCACCGATCTCTGGAGATTCCCCGGACCGGCAACGGCCCTAGACCCCCAGCACCGCGCGGAGTTGGGCCAGTCCCCAGTCCAGGTCCTCCCGGCTGATCATCAGCGGCGGCGCGATCCGGATCGTCGACCCGCGGGTGTCCTTCACCAGGACGCCCCGGGCCATCAACCTCTCCGAGACCTCCCGGCCCGTCCCGACCGCCGGCGCGATGTCGACCCCTGCCCACAGACCCCGCCCGTGCACCGCCGTCACTCGCCCGGTGCCGGTCAACTCCCGCAATTCCCCGAGCAGATGCTCCCCCAGCTCCGCCGCCCGCGCCTGGTACTCGCCCGACCGCAGCATCGCGATCACCTCCAGCGCCACCGCACACGCCAGCGGATTCCCGCCGAACGTCGACCCGTGCTCCCCGGGCCGGAACACACCCAGCACCTCCGCACTCGACACCACCGCCGACACCGGCACCACCCCACCGCCCAGCGCCTTCCCGAGCACGTACATGTCGGGCACCACCCCCTCGTGCTCGCACGCGAACGTCCGCCCCGTCCGCCCGAGCCCCGACTGGATCTCATCCGCGACGAGGAGCACGTTCCGCTCCCGCGTCAACTCCCGTACCCCCGCCAGATATCCGGCCGGCGGCACCAGCACCCCCGCCTCCCCCTGGATCGGCTCCAGCAACACGGCCACCGTGTTCTCGCTGACCGCCGCCCGCATCGCGGTGAGATCCCCGTACGGCACGATCCCGAAGCCCGGCGTGTACGGCCCGAAGTCCGCCCGCGCCTCCGGGTCGGTCGAGAAGCTGACGACCGTCGTCGTACGCCCGTGGAAGTTGTTGCCCGCCACCACGATCTTCGCCCTCCCTTCGGGCACGCCCTTGACCCGGTACCCCCACTTCCGGGCCGTCTTCACCGCGGTCTCCACCGCCTCTGCACCCGTGTTCATCGGCAGCACCAGCTCCATGCCGCACAGCTCCGCCAACTGCTCGCAGAACGCGCCGAACCGGTCGTGGTGGAACGCCCGCGACGTCAACGTCACCCGCTCCAACTGCGCCTTCGCCGCCGCGATCAGCCGCGGGTTGCCGTGCCCGAAGTTCAGCGCCGAGTACCCGGCGAGCCAGTCCAGATACCGCCGTCCCCGCACGTCCGTCATCCACGCCCCGTCGGCGGTGGCGACGACCACCGGCAGCGGGTGGTAGTTGTGCGCGGTGTGCGCCTCGGCGGCGGCGATGAGGGCTTCCGTACTGGCTTCCGTACTGGTCACGGCGTCTCCCGGGGGTGAAGGTGCCCCTTTCCTATCCTCGCCCGCATGGTGGACGCGGGAGCCGCACCGTCCGGCACGCCCGGTAGGCTGACCGGCGGGCCGTGACTGGCGCGCTGGGATGGGACCGACCATCGGGGAGCGGCCCGAGCTGGAATGTGTGCCGTGCGCCTGGGCCGTACCGAGAACGCCGAACGCCACGTCCGGAGGTCCCCATGCCCGACAATTCCGCGCCCCCTTCCAACGAGTCCACCGCCTTCCGTGCCGCCCTCGATGTGATCCGCGCCGTCGAGCCGCGCGTCGCCGACGCCATCGGCCAGGAAGTCGCCGACCAGCGCGAGATGCTCAAGCTGATCGCCTCCGAGAACTACGCCTCCCCGGCCACCCTCTTGGCCATGGGCAACTGGTTCAGCGACAAGTACGCCGAGGGCACCATCGGCCGCCGCTTCTACGCCGGCTGCCGCAACGTCGACACCGTCGAGTCCCTTGCCGCCGAGCACGCCCGCGAACTCTTCGGCGCCCGCCACGCCTACGTCCAGCCGCACTCCGGCATCGACGCCAACCTCGTCGCCTTCTGGTCGATCCTCGCCGACCGCGTCGAGGTCCCGGCCCTCGCGAAGGCGGGCGTCCGCCAGGTCAACGACCTCTCCGACGCCGACTGGGCCGAACTCCGCCAGGCCTTCGGCAACCAGCGCATGCTCGGCATGTCCCTGGACGCCGGCGGCCACCTCACCCACGGCTTCCGCCCCAACATCTCCGGCAAGATGTTCGACCAGCGCTCCTACGGCACCGACCCCGTCACCGGCCTCATCGACTACGAGGCCCTGCGTGCCTCCGCCCGTGAGTTCAAGCCGCTGATCATCGTCGGCGGCTACTCCGCCTACCCGCGCCTGGTGAACTTCCGCATCATGCGCGAGATCGCCGACGAGGTCGGGGCGACCCTGATGGTGGACATGGCGCACTTCGCCGGCCTGGTCGCGGGCAAGGTGCTGACCGGCGACTTCGACCCGGTCCCGCACGCCCAGATCGTCACCACCACCACCCACAAGTCGCTGCGCGGCCCGCGCGGCGGCATGGTCCTGTGCGACGACTCCCTCAAGGACCAGGTCGACCGCGGCTGCCCGATGGTCCTCGGCGGCCCGCTCCCGCACGTCATGGCCGCCAAGGCCGTCGCCCTCGCCGAGGCCCGGCAGCCCTCCTTCCAGGACTACGCCCGGCGCATCGTCGACAACTCCCGTGCGCTGGCGGACGGGTTGATGCGCCGGGGCGCCGCCCTCGTCACCGGCGGCACCGACAACCACCTCAACCTGATCGACGTCGCCTCCTCCTACGGACTCACCGGCCGTCAGGCCGAGGCCGCCCTCCTCGACTCGGGCATCGTCACCAACCGCAACGCCATCCCCGCCGACCCCAACGGCGCCTGGTACACCTCCGGCATCCGCATCGGCACCCCCGCCCTGACCACCCGTGGCCTGGGCACCGCCGAGATGGACGAGGTCGCCGGTCTCATCGACCGCGTCCTCACCACCACGGAGCCCGGCACCACCAGCAAGGGCGCGCCGTCCAAGGCCCAGCACATCCTCGACCCGAAGATCGCGGACGAGATCTCCCACCGCGCCACCGACCTCGTCGCCGCCTTCCCGCTGTACCCGGAGATCGACCTCGGCTGACAGCCGACACACGCCCTCTGTTGAGTTGTCAAAGATCGGCGACTCTCACAGATCGATGAGTTCCTGTCGTGGTTCCTCGCGCGGCGGTCCGGCCTCACGCCGGGCCGCCGCGCGGCGTATCAGCAGCGTGCCGCCGATCCCGACAGCCACCCCCGCCGCCGCCCACCAGACAGGTCCGGCCGGCCCCGCCGATTCAGACCCACCCCCAACTGCCCTGCTGCTGTTACCGGTTCCGCCGAGCATCCCCGCCCGCTCCATCTGCGCGAAGACCGCGCGCGGCGCCCGATGCCAGCGGATGTCGTCGTCCCTCACCTCCGGAGCCGGATCCGTCCGCACCCACGGTGTGCCGTCCGCGGCCACGAACAACTGGTCCTCCCGCTCCACCGCCACATCACCCCCCGGAGCCCGACTCGTCCGAGGCCAGCCCCCGACCCCGGTCAGCCCCCACACCACGGTGATCCGCACCGCCGGATACCGGCCCGCCGCCCACTCCTGCGGCACCCGCTCCGTCCCCGCGTACGTCGGCTGCAACAGCGTCCACAGGCGGGCGAACGACGACTCCCCGGAACGCCACGTCTCCGTCCGGCCCGTGTCACCCGCCACGACCAGCGCCAGATCCGGGATGTCCCGGAGCGGGTCCTCAGCCTGGGTCCGCGCCTGGTCCACAGCCCCGGTCCACACCTGATCCGTCCCGACAGCCCGAGCCTGAGCAGACCCGGCCAGAACCATCAACACCGGCCCAGCCACGAGACACAGGCCCCGCAACCTCGCCCGTCCCGTCGCCCGTCCCCTCCCGTGTTCCATCCGTCCCCCTCTCCCTCTCCCTCTCTCCTCGTCCCTTCCGCCCCTCACATGTCCCGCAACTCCTGCCTGGGCCCCGGCTCCCGGCCCTTCCGCCACCGGTCCAACGGCAGCCGCGCGACGAACGGCCGCAGAACGAGAGCCAGCGCCGCTCCTGCTGCCGCACCCGGTATCGCCCACCACCAGTCGGTGCCGTGCGCCTTGTCCGGCAGGGAGACCTGCACCGTGGTCGTCCCCGTCCCCGTCCCCGTGTCGATGTCAGGTGCGACGGTGGCGGGCTCGGGCGACTGCCACGGCGCCGGGAAGATGCCGGGGTACCCGTCACCGGCGGCCTTGCCCAGCACGTCCAACTTCTTGAGGAGGGCGCGTAGTTGGGCGGGGTGGCTCGCTCGGTGCCAATAGCCGTTCAGGTTCGTGTTCTCCGACGCGTCGGCCGCCGTGTGGATCCAGACCGCCTGCGGTCGGGACTCGACGGGAAAGACCCGGTCGACCCGCCAGGGCGATATGTCGTGCGCCAGCCAGGTGACGTTGATCTGCCGGGCGTGGGCCAGATCGGCCTCGGGCGGCTTGTCGCGGGTGCCCTTGCCCTCCGGGCCGAGCAACTGCTGCAGTTCTCCGTACTGTTGGTCCGAGTAGTACAGCGCCCTGGCCCGCCCGCTTGCCGGCGAGGTCACGAGCACGCTCGTCGGTCCACCCGCCGCCGCGTCCGACGCACCCCACACCATCAGGGCCAGCGTCATCGCCAACGCCCCACCCAGGGCGGCCAGTTCGCGAACCCGCCCCGAGTGCCTTCCAGGCCCGCCCGTAACCCCGCCTGCCCCGCCCGTACTTCCGCCTCCGGACATCCGAACCCCCAACCAGCCGATCCCCGTACGGCCCACCCGCGAGCCGCCTGTCACTTCTGGTACACCGCTCGACCCGCCGAGGTTCCCACCCCGCCCGCACTGCTTGAACTACTCGCACCCCTCACACGACTTGTGCCACCGGCACCGGCACCGCCACCCGCACCGGCACCCGCACCGCCACCGGCACCGGCACCCGCACCGCCACCGCCACCGGCACCCGCACCCGTCGCACCACGCGCCCTACCCCCGCCCGTCGAGCGACCGCGCGATCTCCCATGCCCGCCGCTTCGACCCCACGCCCTCCAGACGGAGCGTCAGATCCCCACCCGGAACCCCGCCGACCGCATGAGTCCACAGCAGCGTCGGCCCCGCCGTCCGCTCCTCCCGCGTATAACGGTCCCCGTCCGCGTCCACCAGCCAGAAGCTCAGCAGATGCGGTCGCGCGAACCACAGCGCCGGGTCCTGTATGCCTTCCGGAGGGACGGTCCCGTCCAGCGACAGCCACTCCGGCGGCTCGCGCACCGACTTGGCGAAACCGACGTCCAGCCGCGCCGGATACTCGTCGATCCGGACCGTGTGCCCGCCCTCCCGCCAGCACAGGCTCACCAGAAAGCGCCCCCGCGGCTCGCCGGTCACCGTCACCGCGTCCGGCACTCCCAACGCGTCCGGCACCACCGGCTCGAACCCCGCGCGCCGACCAGCCTGCGCCAGCGTCACCGACCGCCCGCACCCGGGCACCACCGCCCCGGCCGAGGGCACCGCCGACGGGTCGTACCGCACCTCGACCCCGCCGAAGCCGAACCAGTCGAAGACCGCCGCCCGCACCGGAGGCGTGAGCACGAGCACCGTCAGCACACCGCACAGGGCCGCCACCAGCGCCCGCCGCCGCATCCGCATCCAGCGCCGGACTGCCTGGACCCGCGCCCGGACCCCGGTCGGCCCGGGCACAGGCACGGGCACCGGGATCTGTTCGGCCAGTATCTGCGCCAGCACCCGCTCGACCATCGTCTCGGACCCGGCGGCCTCGCCCTCGCCTCCACCACCACCCCGAGCGTCCAGCGAACGCCCCAACGCCCGCAATTCCGCGGGCAACCGAGAGGCACCCGCGTGCCCATCGCGCGCCACTCGCCGACGCCCGGTGCCCTCACCCGTACCGGCACCTTCGCCGGCGCCCCCACTGTCGTACGACTTCCGTCCGTCACTCACACTCATCACCCCCTTCCCGAGGTCGGAAATCCGGCAGCAACCGCCCGAGTTTCCGCAACGCGCGGTTCAGCCGGGACTTCACCGTGCCGCGTGGCCAGCCCAGGGCCTGGGCCGTCTCCGGTTCGTCCATCTCCAGGAGATAGCGGTAGGTCACGACCAGGCGGTGCTCCTCGCTCAACTGCTCCAGGGCGGACAGCAGGGCCGCGCGGCGCTCCGTCTCCAGCGTGGCGACCGCCGGGTCCGCCGATTCCGGTATCAGCGGCTCGGCCTCCGCGAACGCCGCCTCCCGGCCGGCGAGCGTGCGCTGACGCGCCGCCGTACGCACCGTGTTCCTCGTCTCATTGGCGACGATCGACAGTAGCCACGGCTTGAACGCCGCGCCGTCCCGGAATCTGCCCAGCGCGCAGTACGCCTTGACGAAGGCCTGCTGCACCACGTCCTCCGCGTCCGCTCCCGCCCCGAGTGCCGCGGCCGCCCTGAGTGCGATGCCCGTGTGGGCCCGCACCAGCTCCGCGTACGCCTCCGGCTCTCCGGCGCGTACGCGTGCGATCACCGCGACCTCATCGACGATGCGGCCCCCCTCCCGCGTCTCCACACATTTGGTACACCGCCCGAGCCGGATCGGTTCCCACCCGCGTCGCATCTCTTCCGAACGAGTTCCGAACCCGGCTCCGGGCCTGTTTCTGACCGGCCCCCTAGACCTGAGAGAATGGTGAACATGGCCTCAGACCGACCCCGCGTGCTCTCCGGAATCCAGCCCACAGCAGGCTCGTTCCACCTCGGCAACTACCTCGGCGCCGTCCGCCAGTGGGTGGCCCTGCAGGAGTCCCACGACGCGTTCTACATGGTCGTAGACCTGCACGCGATCACGGTCCCGCAGGACCCGGCGGACCTGCGCGCCAACACCCGGCTCGCCACCGCGCAGCTGCTGGCCGCCGGGCTCGACCCGGAGCGCTGCACGCTCTTCGTCCAGAGCCATGTTCCCGAGCACGCCCAGCTCGCCTGGGTCATGAACTGCCTGACCGGCTTCGGTGAGGCGTCCCGCATGACCCAGTTCAAGGACAAGTCCGCCAAGCAGGGCGCCGACCGCGCCAGCGTCGGCCTGTTCACGTACCCGATCCTCCAGGTCGCCGACATCCTGCTGTACCAGGCGCACGAGGTGCCGGTGGGTGAGGACCAGCGCCAGCACATCGAGCTGACCCGCGACCTCGCCGAGCGCTTCAACGGCCGCTTCGGCGAGACCTTCACGATCCCGAAGCCGTACATCCTCAAGGAGACGGCGAAGATCTACGACCTTCAGGACCCGTCGATCAAGATGAGCAAGTCGGCGTCGACTCCGAAGGGCCTCATCAACCTTCTCGACGACCCGAAGGTGACCGCCAAGAAGGTCAAGAGCGCGGTCACCGACACGGACACCGTGATCCGCTACGACGCGGAGCACAAGCCGGGCGTCAGCAACCTGCTCACCATCTACTCGACCCTCACCGGCACCGGAATCCCGGAACTGGAGCAGAGGTACGAGGGCAAGGGCTACGGTGCGCTCAAGACGGACCTGGCCGAGGTCATGGTCGAGTTCGTGACGCCCTTCAGGGAGCGCACCCAGCAGTATCTGGACGACCCGGAGACGCTCGACTCGATCCTGGCCAAGGGCGCGGAGAAGGCGCGAGCCGTCGCGGCCGAGACCCTCGCCCGGACCTACGATCGGGTCGGCTTCCTGCCCGCCAAGCACTGAGGCGTACGACCGCATCGAAGGACCGACCGACGTACCACTGGACAGAGCGCTGCACATCACTACGGTTGCGCCTGCCCACAACTCAGGTGTGGCCGTACAGTCGATAGCCGGGTGGCCGCGCGCGTGGCCACCCCCGCTCACCATGAAGAGCACCATCAGGACCACCGACAGGACGACAGGAGACGACGTGGGGACCGTAACGATCGGTGTGTCGATCGCGGTCCCGGAGCCTCACGGCAGCCTGCTCCAGGAGCGGCGCGCGGGCTTCGGCGACGCCGCGGCTCACGGTATCCCCACGCACGTCACGCTGTTGCCGCCGACCGAGGTCGAGGCCTCGCAGCTGCCCGCGATCGAGGCCCACCTGGTCGACGTCGCCACCGCCGGGCGCCCCTTCCCGATGCGGCTGTCCGGCACCGGCACCTTCCGGCCGCTGTCCCCGGTCGTCTACGTCCAGGTCGTCGAGGGCGCTTCCGCCTGCACCTGGCTGCAGAAGCAGATCCGCGACGGCTCGGGACCCGTGGCCCGCGACCTGCACTTCCCGTACCACCCGCACGTCACCGTCGCGCACGGCATCGACGACGAGCTGATGGACCGCGCCTTCGAAGCGCTCGCCGACTACCGCGCGGAGTGGTCGTGCACCGGCTTCGCGCTCTACGAACAGGGCCCCGACGGCGTCTGGCGCAAGCTCCGCGAGTTCACCTTCGGAGGAGCCGTCGTACCGCCCCAGGCGGCCCACACCGAACGCGGCACGATCCCCAGCCACTAGGCCGGACACGACCGGGGCGCGGTCAGACCGTCAGCCGCCGGAACAGCGACCGCGGCACGTGCCGCAGCGCCGACATCACCACGCGCAGCGTCCCGGGCACCCAGACCGCCTCCGAGCCTCGGCGCAGGCCCAGTTCGATGGCCGTGGCGACGGCTTCCGGGGTCGTCGCGAAGGGCGCCTTCTCCGGACCGGCCGTCCGCTTCGACCGTACGAACCCCGGGCGTACGACCATGACGTGCACGCCCGTGCCGTGCAGCGCGTCGCCCAGCCCCTGGGTGAACGTGTCCAGGCCGGCCTTGCTGGAGCCGTAGATGAAGTCCGCGCGGCGGGCCCGTTCGCCGGCGACCGAGGAGAGCACCACCAGGGAGCCGTGCTCCTGGGTCTGCAGCGCCCGCGCGCTGACCAGGCCGGCCGAGACGGCACCGAGGTAGTTGGTCTGCGCGACACGCACCGCGGCGGCCGGTTCGCGCTCGTCCCGCGCCTGGTCGCCGAGGATGCCGAAGGCGAGCAGCACCATGTCGACGTCGCCCTCCGCGAAGACCTTGCCGAGCACGGTCTCGTGGGAGTCGGGGTCGAGCGCGTCGAAGGCGACGGTGTGGACGTCGGCCCCCAGGACCCGCAGTTCCGAAGCGGCCGTCTCCAGGGCGGGCGACGGACGGCCCGCCAGCCACACCGTGCGGGTGCGGCGCGCGATCATCCGGCGGGCGGTGGCCAACGCGATCTCTGAGGTACCGCCGAGGACGAGGAGGGACTGTGGAGGACGCATGCGGGTGACCGTATCGTCCCTTTATGGGCGTTCAGTTGTGCGGCATCGACCCCCTCCCTGAAATGGGCGATTAATCGGATGCCGCCGACGATGACGGCACGTGCGCGTGTTTGCGGGGTACCCGCACATCGGTCTCCCCGGAGGAGGGCAGAATCGGATCATGGACTGGCTGAAGAAGCTCCCCGTCATCGGGCCGCTGGTGGCGCGCCTGATGCTCACGCACGCGTGGCGGTCGTACGAGCGGCTGGACCGGGTGAAGTGGTCGCAGCTGGCCGCCGCGATGACGTTCATCAGCTTCATCGCGCTGTTCCCGCTGCTGACCGTGGCCGCCGCGATCGCCGCCGCCACCCTCAGCACCGACCAGCAGCACCAGCTGCAGGACAAGATCGCCGAGCAGGTCCCCGGCATCTCCGAGCAGCTCAACATCGGTTCCCTGGTGGACAACGCGGGCACCATCGGTCTCATCGCCGGTGCCGTCCTGCTGTTCACCGGCATCGGCTGGGTCGGCTCGATGCGGGAGTGCCTGCGCGCGGTGTGGGAGCTGCCCGACCGCGACGAGAACCCCCTCCTGCGCAAGCTCATCGACACCGGGGTGCTGATCGGGCTGGGCGGCGCAGTCCTCGCGACGATCGCCATCTCCACCGTCGCCTCCGCCCTGGTCGACTGGATCAGCCGCGAACTCGGCCTGGTAGAGGGCGGCTGGGGCGGGATCCTGCTCCGCGTCGCAGCCTTCGGCGTCGCCGTGTTCGTCGACTTCCTGCTTCTGCTCTACGTCCTGACGCTGCTGCCCGGCGTCGAGCCCACGCGCCGCCGGCTCCTGGTGGCCGCGCTGATCGGCGCGGTCGGCTTCGAACTCCTGAAGCTGCTGCTCAGCGGCTACATCCAGGGCGTCGCCGCGAAGAGCATGTACGGAGCGTTCGGCGTCCCCGTGGCGCTGCTCCTGTGGATGAACTTCACCTCGAAACTGGTCCTGTTCTGCGCCGCCTGGACGGCGACGCCGAGCAAGGGGGACCCCGAGGACGACGCGTACGACCCGGCCGACGAGACCGAGAACCCCAAGGTCAGGGACGACGGCGCCGGACCAGATCCGGCAGCGGCCAGCGCCGGTTGACCAGGAAGACACCGGCCGCGAGCAGCACCAGCAGCCCGCCGGTGACCGCGAGCGCGATCCCGACCCCGCTCGAACGGTCGTCCTCGGAGGCCGTCGCCGAGGCCGACCCACTGGCGCTCGGCTTCGTGGACGTGTCGCCGCCCGCCTCCCCGGTGGCCGTAGCACCCGGCTGTGCGCTCGCCTGCGGGACGTTCTTGGGTGCGACGAGCTCACCCACCGGCTGCACCTTCCCGTCCGCCTGGAAGCCCCAGTCGAGGATCTTCGCGGCCTCCTTGTAGACCTCGTTGTGCTCGGACTTCTCCGGGTTCATGACCGTCACCAGCAGCACCTTGCCGTCGCGTTCGGCGACGCCGGTGAAGGTGGCGCCAGCGTTGGTGGTGTTGCCGTTCTTGACGCCCGCGATGCCCGGGTACACCGAGACGTCCGAGTCGCCGCTCAGCAGCCGGTTGGTGTTGCGGATCTCGAAGGTCCCGCGGACCGACTTGCCCTTCTTCTTCGTCGTCTCGCCCGGGAACTTCGTGCTCACCGTCGAGCAGTACTCCCGGAAGTCCTTCTTCTGCAGCCCGGAGCGCGCGAACAGCGTCAGGTCGTACGCCGACGAGACCTGCCCCGGCTCGTCGTAGCCGTCCGGTGTCACCACGCGCGTGTCGAGTGCCTGGAGGTCCTGGGCGTGCGCGTTCATGTCGGAGACGGTCTTGGCGACGCCCCCGTTCATGTGGGACAGGACGTGCACCGCGTCGTTGCCGGAGCGCAGGAAGACACCGAGCCACAGATCGTGGACCGTGTAGCTCTCGCCCTCCTTTATCGGCACCACACTGGAACCGGCGCCCATGCCGGCCAGGTCGGACGCGACGACCTTGTGCTCGGTCGTCTTCGGGAACTTCGGCAGCACGGTGTCCGCGAACAGCATCTTCAGGGTGCTCGCCGGAGGCAGCCGCCAGTGCGCGTTGTGCGCGGCGAGCACCGCGCCCGACTCGGCGTCGCTCACGATCCACGACCGCGCGGTGACGTCCTTCGGCAGCACCGGGACACCGGACGTCAGATTGACCTGCGTCCCCGCCCGGCCGAGCCGGGTGCCGCCCACCGACGACATGTTCGCCGGGGGAGTGGCCGTAGGAGTCGCCGACGAACTGGCCGACGAACTCGGAGTCGCGGTCGGTGTGGGCGTCGGACTCGGGGCCGCGAGGGCGACGGGCGCGGTCAGCGCGAGGGACGACAGGGCGGCGGAAAGCACCAGCAGGGGTCGCCTGATGGTCTGCAGTGGAGCGGGCACGGACGAGAACGTACATGCCGGGGGACCCGAAGTCCCGTCACCGGCCCCACCCCGGACACGGGCCCCCGGGGACGACGGCGATACTGGACTCATGAAGCTCAGCCGCCCCGTCTCCTGGTTCCTGCTCGCCTTCGGGGTGTGGAGCTGGGTCATCTGGGTCACTTTCGTCAAAAACCTGGTAGCGGACAGCAGCGGACTGGCCTTCGACGACGGCCACCCGACGGCGTACTTCTGGGTGCACCTGACCCTCGCCATCGTCTCCTTCGTATTGGGGACGGTCATCGGGGGCCTCGGGTTGCGTGGACTGCGCGCACTGCGCGAGACGTCATAAAGAAGTGGCCGTCGTCGTCATCGCTCTCGTCGCCCTGGTCGCGGTCGCCGTCCTCGGCGGCGGGCACTGGTACGTCTGGCGCCGCCTCGTCCGCGACACCACGCGCGCGTGGGGCCCCGCCCGCATCACCGGCACGGCCGTGCTCGTCGCCGGCCCGGTCCTGATGGTCGCGGCCCTGGCCGCCGAACGCGGCGGCGCGCCCTTCTGGCTCCAACAGGCCCTGGGCTGGCCCGGCTTCCTGTGGATGGCCCTCGCGATCTACCTCCTGCTGGCCGTCCTCGCGGGCGAGGTCCTACGACCGCTGCTGTGCCGGCTCCTCGAACGGCGCGGGCGGCCCGGGACGGCCGTAGAAGAGCGCGAGGTCCCGGTCTCCGCCACAGCCCCCGAGGAAGCCGCTGAAGCGGCCCCTGAAGGGCCGCAGGGCGGTGGTCCGCTCGCCGTCCCCTCCCGTCGGCTGTTCGTCTCGCGTGTCGTCGGGGGCGCGGCCGCCGCCGCGGCCGTCGGGACCGTCGGGTACGGCACCTACGGGGTGCTGCGCGGGCCGAGCGTCAAGCGGGTCACCGTGCCGCTGGCCAAGCTGCCGCGGTCCGCGCACGGGTTCAGGATCGCGGTCGTCAGTGACATTCACCTGGGGCCGCTCCTGGGGCGCGGGTTCGCGCAGAAGGTCGTCGACACGATCAACGCGACCCAGCCCGATCTCATCGCGGTGGTGGGCGACCTGGTCGACGGGAGCGTCAAGAACCTGGGGCCCGCCGCGGCCCCCTTGGCCCAACTGCGGGCGCGGCACGGGGCGTTCTTCGTCACGGGGAACCACGAGTACTTCTCCGGCGCCCAACAGTGGCTGGAAGAGGTCCGCACGCTCGGGATCCACCCTCTGGAGAACGCCCGTACCGAACTGGCCGGGTTCGACCTCGCCGGGGTCAACGACCTCCAGGGCGAGAGCGAGGGGCAGGGGCCCGACTTCGGGAAGGCGCTCGGCGACCGTGACACCACGCGCGCGTGCGTGCTGCTCGCGCACCAGCCCGTGCAGATCCACGAGGCCGTGAAGCACGACGTCGACCTCCAGCTCTCCGGGCACACCCACGGCGGCCAGTTGTGGCCCGGCAACTTCGTCGCGGCGGCGGCCAATCCGACGGTCGCGGGCCTGGAGCGGTACGGCGACACCGAGTTGTACGTCAGCAGGGGCGCGGGCGCCTGGGGACCGCCCACGCGCGTGGGGGCGCCGTCGGACATCACGGTCGTCCGGCTGGCCTCGAAACAAGCCTAGGAACCGCCTGTGAAACGGGCAATTAACACCCGTCGGTAAGTTCTTTCTCATCTCGGCAGAACCCTCTTCCCCCGGATGAAACTCCTGTGGTTAGGTGATCCGCGCCACTAGGGGAGTGGCATATGGGAGGGGCCCGGGAGGGCCCTCGGGAGGGCACACCGATGCGGTCGGTTCGCATACGGATTCTCGCGACGCTGCTGGTTCTGGCGGCCGTGGGAGTCGGGGGCTGGCAGTTGCTGCCCTCGGACGGGAGCAAGGACAAGACGATCACGGTCGGGACGACGGACGCTGTCACGTCCCTCGACCCGGCCGCCGCCTACGACGCCGGTTCCTGGGCGTTGTACAGCAACGTCTTCCAGTCGCTCATGACGTTCGACTCGGGCGGCACGACACCCGTGCCGGACGCGGCCAAGAGCTGCGCGTTCGTGGGCGGGGGGCTGACGACGTACCGCTGTGTGGTGCGCGACGGGCCCACCTTCCCGAGCGGGCGCGCGATGACCGCCGAGGACGTGAAGTTCTCCTTCGACCGGGTCAAGAAGATCAACTCCGATGTGGGTCCGTCGTCGTTGCTCTCCACGCTCGGCTCGGTCGACGCCTCCGGGATGACGGTCACCTTCCATCTGTCGTCCCCGGACGCCACGTTCCCGTTCAAGGTGGCCACCGGCGCCGGTGCGATCGTCGACAGCACCAAATACCCGAAGGACGCCCCGCGCAACGGCTACCACGTCGACGGCACCGGGCCGTACACCCTGTCCACGTATACGAAGGACAAGAAGGCGGTCCTCTCGCCGAACAGCCACTACAAGGGTGCCGTCAAGAACACCGGGAGCCCGATCGAGCTGCGCTACTACGCCGACTCGGACGCGCTGCAGAAGGCGTACCAGGCGAAGCAGGTCCAGGTGGCCACCCGCCAGTTGCCGCCGAAGATGCTCTCCGGGCTCTCGGCGAGCGACCCGAACCAGCGCGTGTCGGAGGCGGACAGCTCCGAGACCCGCAACCTGTACCTCAACACCCGTAAGGGCACGCCCCTGCACGACGTCCTCGTGCGGCGGGCGATGGCCTGGCTGATCAACCGCGAACAGCTGGCCGCCACGGTGTACGACGACACGGTCGACCCGTTGTACTCGCTGATCCCCACCGGGATCGTCGGTCACACGACGTCGTTCTTCGACGACTACCCCTCCCAGAACGTCGAAAAGGCGAAGGCACTCCTCGAAGAGGCCGACGTCTCCGTCCCGGTGCACTTCACCTACGGCTACGGCATCGGACACGGCGCCGGCAAGGAGGAGGCCGCCGAGCTGAAGAAGCAGCTGGAGGCGGGCGGGCTCTTCAAGGTGGACGTCAAGGGCTACGAGTGGACCGACTTCCAGAAGCGCTGGGCGACCGGCAAGCTGGACGCGTACGCCGTCGGCTGGGTCGCCGACTACCCCGACCCGGACACCTTCGGCTCCCCGCTCGTCGGCAGCGGCTCCACCATGAACACCGGCTACAGCAACAAGATCGTCGACCAACTGATCCTCAACAGCCAGAAGTTCGCCGACCGCAGCCGCGTCGACGACGACTTCCGCGACCTGCAGTCGGACGTGGCCGCGGACGTGCCGCTGATCCCGCTGTGGCAGCGCAAGGAGTACGTCGTGAGCAGCGAGGACGTCGGCGGCATCTCCTACATCACGGACGGCACCGGCGTGTTCCGGCTGTGGGCGCTGGACTGGATCTGAGGCGATCCCGCGGCATCGGCCGTGAGGCCGCGGGACTGACCTTTGTTCGATCTTTTGTCCGAGTGACGCCGGTGGGCCATCGCACGCAGCACCATGTGACGGAGGTGCGTGGGGTGAGGAGCCGACGTGGTCAGACGCAACGCCTTCCGGCTGCCCCGGCACCCGGCCTCCGTGGGTCTCGCCCGGCGCCGGGTCCGGGACCATCTGGCCGACTGGGGGCACCGGAGTGACGACCCGGCGCTCCAGGACGCCGTACTGCTGGTGTCCGAGCTGGTGACCAACGTCGTACGCCACGGGTCGCTCCTGGAGCGGGAGTTCGAGGTGGCGGTGACGGCCCTCGCGGACGGCTCCTGCCTCATAGAGGTGTCGGACGAGGGCCGCCTGGAACCCCGTCTGCGCGTCGTGACGGCCCTGGAGGAGGCCGGTCGCGGTCTCCACCTCGTGGAGGGCATCGCGGCCGCCTGGGGCGTCTGGAGCCGAGGCCCACACGGCAAGACGGTCTGGGCCCTGGTCCAGGCCGACACCCCCTGACCCCCGTGCTCTTCTACGACCCGCAGTGCTCTACGACCTCTACGACGGCACGGGCGTCCGCGTCGGCAGGGTCACCGTCACCGCGAGCCCCTCGCCCGGTGCCGTCCGCACCGCGACATCGCCGCCGTGCGCCTTGACGACGCCCTGCACGATCGCCAGCCCCAGACCGCTGCCCGCGCCGCCGCCCGCCCGGAAGAAGCGGTCGAAGATGCGCGCCGCGTCGTCCTGGCAGAGCCCCGGACCCTGGTCGGCGACACACAGCCGTACGACCCCGTCCTCGCGCTCCAGACCGAGCCGCACGGGCACGTCGGCGGGGGTGTGGGTGCGGACGTTGGTCACCAGGTTGCCGAGTATCTGGCGCAGGCCCGACTCGTCGGCGCGCACCAGGAGGGAGCCGTCGGCGCCGACCGTGACGGGCCGCTCCGGCTGCTGCACCCGGAGGTCCTCGGCCGCGTCGCGCACCAGGCGGCTCAGATCGACGCTGCGGAAGCGCAGTTCGGGCTGCTGGTCCAGGCGGGCCAGCATGAGGAGTTCGTCGACGAGACGGCCCATACGGTCCGCCTCCGCGTTCATCCGGTCCCAGGCCCGCTTGCGCTCGTCGGGCTCGGTCAGCATGCCCTTGTCGTACAGCTGGAGGTAGCCGCGTATCGCCGACAGCGGGGTGCGCAGCTCGTGCGAGGCGTCGGCGACGAAGCGGCGCAGCTGGGCCGCCGTGCGCTCGCGCGTGCGGTACGCCGACTCCACCTGGTGGAGCATGGAGTTGAGGGCGACCCGCAGCTGCTCGACCTCCTGGGTCGGATGGTGGCTGGAGGGCACGCGCCGGGTCAGGTCGCCCTCGGCGATGGCCGTGGAGGTCTCGACCATGTCCTCCAGGGGCAGCATCCGTCGTCGCACACTCATCATGGTCAGCGCGGCGAGCAGCACGAGCAGCAGGCTGCCGAAGGCGAGGTCCAGCTTGAGGGCCTTGGCCATGCCGTGGTGGAAGCCGTCGGTGGAGGCGGCGATCAGGATGTACGTGCCGTCGGCGAGCCGGGTCCCGGTGGCGCGGTACGGGTCGCCGCGCAGCGTGATGTCGCGCGGTGTGCCGTTGGCGGTCAGCGTGGCCGGGTCGTGGAAGGCGGTGGCGAGCGCCCGCTGGGCGGCGGTCGGTTCGAAGCCGGCGACGGTGAGGACCTGGCCCTGTCTGCCGACCGCCGCGAACACGGTGTCCGGGTTCGGCGAGTCGCCCATCTGCTTCGGGATCAGGTGGTCGCCGATGCCGGCCAGCGTGCTCAGCGTGTTGAGCTGCTCCATGGTGAGCTGCGAACCGCTCAGCGAGTCACGGGACTTGGTCAGCTCGGAGTCGACCTGGGCGAGCAGATAGTGCCGCATGCCCATCAGGCTGACGGCGGTGGCCATGACGATGCCGAGCGCGAGCAGTGCCACGTTCGCCAGGGTCAGCTTGGCGCGCAGGGAGTGGGCCCCGCGCTCGCAGTTCGGGAGGTGGAACTTCCTCATGCGAGCCCGTATCCGACGCCCCGCCGCGTGGTGATCACGGGCGGTCCCAGGGTCTCCAGCTTGCGCCGCAGATAGCTGATGTAGGTCTCGACGACGGTCGACTCCGGCGGGGTGTGCTCGTACTGCCAGACGTGGCGCAGGAGTTGCTCCTTGGGCACGACCCGGCCGCCGTTGCGCACCAGGAAGCGCAGCAGGGCGTACTCGGTGGGGGTCAGCTCGACCGAGTTGCCCGCGCGGTGCACCGAGTACGTCGTCTCGTCCAGCTCCAGGTCGCCGTAGCGCAGGGGCGGGCGCTGGGGGAGGACGTCGGCGGGGCGGGTGCGGCGCAGGACGGCGGTGATGCGGGCGACGACCACGTCGATGTCGAACGGCTTGGTGATGTAGTCGTCGCCGAAGCCGAGGGCGCCGACGATCTCGGCCGGCGCGTCCCGCGCGGTGAGGAAGACGACCGCCAGGTCCGGCCTGCGGGCGCGCAGTTCCTGCCCCAGGGCGCGGCCGTCGCCGTCCGGGAGCATCACGTCGAGCAGCGCGCAGTCCGGGCGGGTGCGCTCGGCGAGGGCGAGCGCCTCGCGCACGGTGCCCGCGACCATCACCTCGAAGCGGTGGTAGCGCAGCGCGATGGCGAGGACGTCCGCGATGCTCGGTTCGTCCTCGACCACCAGCACGGTTCCTGGAGCCGTCATGCCCCCAGTATCGGCCGGGGCACTGACAGTCGGGCCGGTTCGGTCTTTGGAGTTCCTTGAGAGTCATGGCCAGAGCATGTCCACGCGTGCGTGCCGCCACCAATTCTGTAGGCCAGGACCTGGGGGACCATCCGACCGATCGGCCGAGTCAACTCGGTTGCGAATAAGGAGCGTTGAGCGTGGCGGCATTGGCACGGTGGTGCTATCGGCACCGGCTGGTGGTCCTGTTGCTTTGGGTGGGGGCGTTGTTCGGCCTGGGCCTGTCGGCCTCGACGGCCGGGACGGACTACGCGAACGTCTTCTCCCTCCCGGACACGGACTCCAAGAGCGCGTACGACCAGATGGCGAAGGCCTTCCCGAACACCTCGGGCGACACCGACACGGTGGTCTGGAAGGTCGACTCGGGTTCGGTGAAGGACCCGTCCGTACGGTCCCGGATCCAGCCCGCGCTCGACAAGATCGCCGGCATGAAGGGCGTCGGTGGGGTCACCGGCCCCTACTCCGGCGCCCGGGGCGCGGCGCAGATCAGCTCCGACGGGACGATCGCGTACGCGCAGATCACCTTCGCCGAGCAGGCGAACGCCGTCCCCAAGGAGCTCGTCCAGAAGGTCGTCGACACCGCTCAGGACGCCGGACGCAAGGGCCTCCAGGTCGAGCTGGGCGGCCAGGCCGTCCAGCGGGTGGAGGAACCCCCGGGCGGCATCGCCGAGGGCGTCGGCATCCTCGCGGCGGCGATCGTCCTGTTCCTGGCCTTCGGCTCGTTCTACGCGGCCCTGCTCCCGATCGGCATCGCCGTCTTCGGCGTCGGCACGGGCCTGTTCTCCACCCAGCTCCTGAGCCACACCACCGACATCCCCGACCTGGCCCCGCTGCTGGCCACCCTGATCGGCCTCGGCGTCGGCATCGACTACGCCCTGTTCATCGTCACCCGGCACCGACGCGGCGTCCAACGCGGCCTGGATCCCGAGGAGTCGGCGGTCATCGCCCTCAACACCTCGGGCCGGGCCGTGCTGTTCGCGGGCGGCACGGTGTGCATCGCGCTCGCCGGGATGCTGGTGACGAACCTGCGCTTCCTGGACGGCGTGGTCATCGGCACCTCGCTCACGGTCGTCCTGAGCGTGCTCGCGGCCACGACGCTGCTGCCCGCCCTGCTCGGCTTCCTGGGCGTGCGGGTGCTCAGCCGCAAGCAGCGCCGCAAGCTGGCCGCGACCGGGTCCGAGCCGGAGCGCACCGACAACCTCGCGGCCCGCTGGTCGGCCGCCGTGCAGAAGCGCCCGCGCCGGATCGCCGTGTTCGCCCTCGTCGTCATGGCCCTCCTCGCCTTCCCCATCCTGTCGTTGCGCCTCGGCGCCACCGACCAGGGCAACGACGACACGTCGACGACCACCAGGCAGGCGTACGACCTGCTCGCCGACGGCTTCGGACCGGGCTTCAACGGCCCCCTCCAGGTGGTCACTTCGGGCGGCGACACCACCAAGCTGGTCGAGAACATCCGGGCGACGAAGGACGTGGCCCAGGTCGCCGCGCTGCCGCCCGCGCACGGCGTGACGGTGATCCAGGTCGTCCCGAAGACCTCACCGCAGTCCGTGCAGACGGACGACCTGATCGACACCCTGCGCGACAAGGTGATACCCGAGGCCGGTGTCACCGGCCACGTCGGCGGCGTGACAGCGATCTCCAAGGACTTCGCGACCGTCACGGGCGACCGCCTGCCGCTCTTCGTCGCGACGATCATCGGCCTGAGCTTCCTGCTCCTCCTGCTGGCCTTCCGCTCGCTCGTGGTGCCGCTGACGGCCGCTCTGATGAACCTCATCGCGGCGGCGGCCTCCTTCGGTGTCCTGGTGGCGATCTTCCAGTGGGGCTGGGGCCTGGACATGCTCGGCCTCGGCAAGGAGGGCCCGATCAACGCCTTCCTGCCGGTCATCATGCTGTCCCTGCTGTTCGGCCTCTCCATGGACTACCAGGTGTTCCTGGTGAGCCGTATGCACGAGGAGTGGGTCCACACCAAGGACAACGCCCGCGCGGTCCGCGTCGGCCTCGCGGAGACCAGCCGCGTCATCAACAGCGCGGCCCTGATCATGGTCTGCGTCTTCCTGGCCTTCGTCCTCAGCGGCAACTCCGGCGCGGCGACGGCGGGCGTCGGCCTGGCCGCCGCGGTCGCCCTCGACGCCTTCATCCTGCGTACGGCGCTGGTGCCGGCCGCGATGCACCTCCTGGGCAAGTCCAACTGGTGGCTGCCCGGCTGGCTGGACAAGGCACTGCCGCACCTCGCGGTGGAGCCCGCCGAGGAGCCCGCTCCGGCCGCCGTGGAGGGCCCGTCCTCGGCCGTCCACGGTTTCGTCCGTACGACCGAGGGTGAGCCCGTGGAGGGCGCGTCAGTGACGCTCCTGTCGGCCGGGGGACGCCAACTGGACCGCGTCGAGACCCTGGCGGACGGCTCGTACATCGTGTCGGTGCCGGCTCCGGGGACCTACCTCGTCGCGACGACGGCCACGTCGTACGGCTCGATCGCCCGCCACGTGGCGGTGACGGACGGTCCGCTGGTCTACGACGTCGAGCTCGCGGAGGGCGAGGTGGACGCCGTCAACTGAGTGTTCAGGGGCGCCCGTTGTCGTCGGGCTCGTCGGCGGGCGCCCCGCGCTTCTCCTGCTTCTTCTTGGCCTTCGCCGGGTCGGGCAGCGCGTGGGTCATGCCCGGCAGGAAGTCCGTGAACAGCTCGTGCACCTCCAGGACGAGCGGCCGCAGCACCCGGAAGCGGGCGAGGGACACCCCGCGCGCGGTGAGACGCGCGCCGCGCTCCGCGAGCCGGTAACTCCGCTCACGGCCCTCGGTCCGGTCGAACACCCAATACAGGACGAGCCCCATCTGGGAGAGCCACAGCAACTCCGGGAGCACGTCCCGCAGTTCCGGCGCCACCTTGGTCTTCGCGCCGAACAGCACCTCCTTGTGGACGTCGATGGCCTGCACGCGCGCGTGCTCGCTCTCCGCGGAGAAAGGGCTCAGCGGGCTGTCCGGGTCGGCGGCGTTCTTGAAGAACTGCACCGCGAACTCGTGGTACGGCTTCGCGATGTCCAGCCACACCCGCAGCACGCCCGCGAGCCGCGCCTCCAGATCGGTCTCCCGGTCCAGCACCTCGCGGACCGCGAGCCGGTGCTCCTCGGCGAGCCGGTCGTAGAAGCCCTGGACCAGGTGCTCCTTGCCGGCGAAGTAGTAGTACGCGTTGCCGACCGAGACGCCCGCCTCCTTGGCGATCGCCCGCATCGTCGTCTTGTCGTAGCCGTGCTCCTGGAACAGCCGCATGGCCGTCTCCAGGATGAGCGCACGGGTCTGCTCGGACTTCGCGGACCTGGCGGGCGTACCGCCGTCCTCTTCGGGGCTGTCGTTCTTCGCTGGCACGGAAAGAGAGCCTATCCAGTGGGGCAGGAACCGTCGGCGCAGCCCGGCGCGGTGTACGACCACCCCTTGCTCGGGTCGTACGTCCACCCGTCCCGCTGCCGGTACACACCGCCACCCCAGCGCCCGGGGCCCCACTGCGCCCCGCGCCACTTGGCGGCGGCGAGCACGGCGCCCTTGGCGATCCTGGCCCCGGCCGGGGTGCTCAACCGGTGGGCCAGCGGCCGGTGTTCGCGCAGCGCCCACAGGGTGACGATCCAGGCGGCGGCGCCCTGGTAGACCTGCCCGGAGTCGCCGACGACGGTGATCTCGTCGAGGGTGGCGCGATGGTCGAGCCCGGGAAAGCGCCGTCGGGCCTCTTCGGAGGACGCCGGTACCAGCTCCAGGGGCACCAGCTGCGACTGCCGTACGAGCCAGTCGCGCAGGAAGGTGCACAGGGAGCAGTCGGCGTCGTAGAGGACGGTGAGCCCGCGGACCGGGACGCGCGGGGCGTCCCGGTCCTGGGTCCCGCCGAGGGCCGGGGCCACCCCCGTCACGCCCCGGCCGTCGGCGGAACCCAGCCCTGCGGCCCGACCGGCGGCACCTGCTCGTGCTCCAGCACACCGCGCCGACGGATCTTGTTCAGCACGAACACGTTCCCCAGGTGCATCACCCCGAGCACCAGCAGCACCACGCCCACCTTCTTCGACAGGGCCTCGAAGATGCCCCGGGTGTCGTCGATGGTGCCGTCGCCGCTCAGGTACAGGGCGACGAACCCGAGGTTGACGAGGTAGAAACCGACCACCAGGAGGTGGTTCACGGCCTCCGCGAGTTTTTCGTTCCCCCGGAGGACGTCGGCGAGGAAGATCCGCCCGTTGCGGCTGAGCGTGCGGGCCACCCAGATGGTGAGTCCGATGCTGACGACCAGATAGATGACGTAGGCGATGACCGTGCGGTCCATGCGCCTCCCCCTTCTTGAACACGTTCAAAAACGCTGACAGGAAGAACTGTAGGAGCATTTTTGAACGTGTTCAACTCGCATGTGCTGGGACCTGCGTCACACCCGCCGCGCCAGCTCCGGCCGCTTCGAGTAGTCGGTGAATCCGATGACGTTGCCCCAGGGGTCGGCGATCTCGACGGTCCACCCGGTGGCCACGGAGAAGGGTGCGTCGAGGAGGGGGACACCGGCGGCGGTGAGGTGCTGTGCCGCCTTCCGCGCGTCCGGGACCTCCAGCCACACACGCGGCGAGGGCCAGGGGGGTGGTCTGTGTCCCAGCCCGTCTTCGTGCCGCAGGAGAACCCCGGGCGTCTCGCCGCCGACCTTCAGGATCGCGATCCCGGCCTCGTCGAGCCGGAACCCGAGGGTGAATCCGGCGCGCTCGTAGAAGGGGACGGCCTCGGCGAGGTCGCCGACGGGGAGGAGGAGGTTGTCGAAGCCGAGCAGTTCGTACGACTCTTCGTCTGACATGCCATCAGATTAGGTCGATGATCGGCGCAGGCCCGGGATTGCCCGACGATCCTGAGCCGGTGGTGAGCCGAGCGGCGCGGTCAGTCGCTCTTGGGCTGCCCCGCCTTGAGGATCTCCGCGACGTCGAGGGTGACCTTGGCGCCGAGGGTGTCGGGGAGGGTCACTAGTTCGCCGGGAGCGTGGATGCGGTGGTTGGTGTACTCGCCTGTGGCCGGGTCCGTTAGGACGTGGAGGCGCTGGTGTTTCCGGTCGACGATGACGTAGACGGGCACAGCGGCACCGGCATAGGCGGCGACCTTGGTGCGCAGGTCGCTCTGGTAGTTGCTGGACGTGACTTCCAGGACCAGACGGAAGGCGATGGGCTCATAGCAATTGTTCTCGACCAGGTGTTCCTGGAAGTCCGCGTCCACCAGCGCGAGATCCGGGATCGCGAAGTCCTCGCCGCTGGGCAGCCACAGCCCGACGCCTTGGAGCACCATCGACTCAGTCCCGTGGAGTCCGGCTGCGAGGAAGGGGACCATGAGGTCGGTCAGGGCGGCGGCGTGAGCACCATCCGGGGGCGGGGACAAGAGGATCAGGCCTCCGATGATCTCGACGCGGTGGCCCGGAAGACGCTCCTGGGCGAGGTTCGCCTCCGCGATCAGCGGACGGTCGCCGTGCGGCTGCTCGACGGGTGCTGCGGACATCACGTGCCTCCCGTGGGCTGTTGTCGAGAGCATCATCGTAGGCCGGGCAGCCCTCAGGAGCCCTGAAAGAGGCGCTTCACCCGATCGTGGCCCCCCACGCCCGAGGGCCCCGTTCCAGAACAGGAACGGGGCCCTCGGGGACGTACAGGAAACAACCTCAGAAGCGCCGAGTGATCAGCGCCCGCTTCACTTCCTGGATCGCCTTCGTGACCTCGATGCCTCGCGGGCACGCGTCCGTGCAGTTGAAGGTGGTGCGGCAACGCCACACGCCGTCACGGTCGTTGAGGATCTCCAGGCGTTGTTCGCCCGCCTCGTCACGCGAGTCGAAGATGAAGCGGTGGGCGTTGACGATGGCGGCCGGGCCGAAGTACTGGCCGTCGTTCCAGAAGACCGGGCAGGACGACGTGCAGGCCGCGCAGAGGATGCACTTCGTGGTGTCGTCGAAGCGCTCGCGGTCCTCCGCCGACTGGAGGCGTTCCCGGGTCGGCTCGTTCGTGTCCTTCGTGATGAGGAAGGGCATCACGTCGCGGTACGCCTGGAAGAACGGGTCCATGTCGACGACCAGGTCCTTCAGGACCGTCAGACCCTTGATCGGCTCGACCGTGATCGGCTTCTCGGGGTTGAGGTCCTTGATCAGGGTCTTGCAGGCGAGACGGTTCTTGCCGTTGATCCGCATCGCGTCCGAGCCGCAGATGCCGTGGGCACAGGAACGGCGGAAGGTGAGGGTGCCGTCCAGTTCCCACTTGATCTTGTGGAGGCCGTCGAGGACGCGCTCCTTGGGGTCGATCTCCAGCTGGAAGTCTTCCCAGACCGCTTCCGCCGAGACCTCGGAGTTGAAGCGGCGGATGCGGAAGGTGACCGTGATGTAGGGGGAGTCGGCGAAGCCGGGCTCGGGCTGGCCGGCCGCTTCCGCCTTGTCCAGAACAGGGGTAGCCATCAGTACTTACGCTCCATCGGCTGGTAGCGGGTCTGGACGACCGGCTTGTAGTCGAGACGGATGGACTCGGTGCCGTCGTCGCCGACCTCGCGGTACGCCATGGTGTGGCGCATGAAGTTGACGTCGTCGCGGTTGGGGTAGTCCTCGCGGTAGTGACCGCCGCGGGACTCCTTGCGGGCGAGCGCCGAGACCGCCATCACCTCGGCGAGGTCGAGCAGGTTGCCCAGCTCGATGGCCTCAAGGAGGTCCGTGTTGAACCGGCGGCCCTTGTCCTGGATCGAGACGTTGCGGTAGCGCTCGCGCAGCTCCGCGATCTTCTCGACCGCCGTCTTGATCGTCTGCTCGGTGCGGAACACCATGACGTTCGCGTCCATGCACTCCTGCAGCTCGCGGCGGATGACCGCCACGCGCTCGGTGCCCGTGGAGTTGCGCAGGTGCTCGACCTGGTCGATGACCTGCTGCGCCGGGTCCTCCGGCAGCTCGACGTAGGACGCCTTCTGGCTGTACTCCGCCGCCGCGATACCCGCCCGGCGCCCGAACACGTTGATGTCCAGGAGGGAGTTGGTGCCCAGGCGGTTCGCGCCGTGCACCGACACGCAGGCGACCTCGCCGGCCGCGTACAGGCCCGGGACGACCGTGGTGTTGTCCGTGAGGACCTCACCCTGGACGTTCGTCGGGATGCCGCCCATCGCGTAGTGCGCGGTGGGCTGGATCGGGATCGGGTCCGTGTACGGCTCGATACCGAGGTACGTGCGCGCGAACTCCGTGATGTCGGGCAGCTTGGCGTCCAGCTGCTCCGGCGGGAGGTGCGTCAGGTCCAGGTACACGTGGTCGCCCTCGGGACCGCAGCCGCGGCCCTCCCGGATCTCCGTGTAGATGGAGCGCGAGACGACGTCACGGGACGCGAGGTCCTTCATGACCGGCGCGTACTTCTCCATGAAGCGCTCGCCGTCCTTGTTGCGCAGGATGCCGCCCTCGCCGCGGGCGCCCTCCGTCAGCAGGATGCCCATGCGCCAGATGCCGGTCGGGTGGAACTGGAAGAACTCCATGTCCTCCAGCGGCAGCCCGCGCCGGTAGACCGCGGCCTGGCCGTCACCGGTCAGGGTGTGCGCGTTCGACGTCACCTTGAAGAACTTGCCGCAGCCGCCGGACGCGTAGATCACGGCCTTCGCCTGGAAGACGTGGATCTCGCCGGTCGCCAGCTCGTACGCGACGACGCCCACCGACGTCTTCACGCCGTCGACATCGGCGATCAGCTGGTCGAGGACGTAGAACTCGTTGAAGAACTCCACGCCCTCCTTCACGCAGTTCTGGTACAGCGTCTGGAGGATCATGTGGCCGGTGCGGTCGGCCGCGTAGCAGGACCGGCGGACCGGGGCCTCGCCGTGGTTACGGCTGTGCCCGCCGAAGCGGCGCTGGTCGATCGTGCCGTCCGGCGTGCGGTTGAACGGCAGGCCCATCTTCTCCAGGTCGAGGACCGAGTCGATGGCCTCCTTCGCCAGGATCTCGGCGGCGTCCTGGTCGACCAGGTAGTCGCCGCCCTTGATCGTGTCGAAGGTGTGCCACTCCCAGTTGTCCTCCTCCACGTTGGCGAGCGCGGCGGCCATACCGCCCTGCGCGGCGCCCGTGTGGGAGCGGGTGGGGTAGAGCTTCGTCAGGACAGCGGTGCGGCTGCGCTTCGTCGACTCGATCGCGGCGCGCATACCGGCGCCGCCGGCGCCGACGATGACGGTGTCGTATTTGTGGATCTTCATCAGAATTCCTCAGTCCCTCAGCCCGATGGCCTAGCGGATGTTCGGGTCGAAGGTGAAGATCACCAGCGTGCCCAGCAGGATGGTGAACACCGTGGCGGTGTAGAGCAGGCCCTTGAGCCACAGCCGGGTGTTCGCGCGCTCCGCGTAGTCGTTGATGATCGTGCGCAGGCCGTTGGCGCCGTGCAGCATCGCCAGCCAGAGCATCAGCAGGTCCCAGACCTGCCAGAACGGCGAGGCCCAGCGGCCCGCCACGAAGGCGAAGCCGATCTTGGAGACACCGCCGTCCAGCACGAGCTGGATCAGCAGGTGGCCCAGGACCAGGACGACCAGCACGACACCGGACAGGCGCATGAAGAGCCAGCCGTACATCTCGAAGTTGCCCCGGGTCGATTTCGGGGTCTTCTTGGTGCGCTTGCGGGGGGCCTCGATGAGGGGCGCGGGGTTGTCCACGGTGTAGACGGCCGCGCTCTCCACCGGGCCGATGCCCGACGCTGCGGTTTCAGTCGTGACTGTGTTGTTTGACATGCGTTTGCGTCAGCTCCCGAAGACGACACGAGCGGCGTGGCCGAGCACGGGGTAGATCGCCCCGAGCATGAGCACGAGCCACAGGCCTACGACGGACCAGAGCATCTGCTTCTGGTAGCGCGGGCCCTTCGACCAGAAGTCGACGGCGATGACGCGCAGGCCGTTGAGGGCGTGGAAGAGGATCGCGGCGACGAGGCCGTACTCCAGCAGTGCCACGATCGGCGTCTTGTAGGTGGCTACGACCTTGTCGTAGTCCTCGGGGGAGACACGCACAAGAGCGGTGTCCAGCACGTGTACGAACAGGAAGAAGAAGATGAGGACGCCGGTGACTCGATGAGCCACCCAGGACCACATTCCTTCCCGGCCGCGGTACAGCGTTCCAGCCGGCACGGAAGAACCCTCCGGGAGCGGGGATTTAGGGCCGCGCCGGCTTCTCTGTCGGTCGGGCCCGGCCGGGTACGGTCCTCCGGCCCTCAGCATCGTATCCAGCCGTTGACGTCGGTCTTACGGCGGGCCTGCTGGTGTGATCAAAATGGCACTCAAAGGTGCACGTACGGGCTAGTTTCGGGCGGCTAATGGGTAGGGGGCTCGTCCGTTTTGCCGGGTGCGGGTCCGTTGTGGCTGGTCGCGCAGTTCCCCGCGCCCCTGAAGACGAAAACGCTCAGCAGGCGCCCTCTTGCAAGGCGCCGTAGCTCCTCCGCCACCACTACCCGCTCCTCCTCCGGATCGTTCGTCAGGCGGGATCGGATGCCTGCCAGGACGTGGTCGAGGACCTCGTCCGGGGCAATGCCGTCCGGGCAGATGACGAACACGTGGCCGAAGCGGGCCTCGTATGCCGCGTGGGCCGCGTCCAGGGCCATGTGGGCGGCCTCGTAGGTGTCGGCGGGCAGCACGGGCAACGACTCTCCCGCCAGTGCTTCCGCCAGGTCGCCCGGGGTCAGGTCGTACGCCGCCTCGTCGGACGCGGCGAGTAGGGAGTCGAGGTCGGGGTAGGGGCGGTGGTCGGTGAGGCGGCGGGACCAGCGGAGGCTGTGGAGGCAGGTGAGGAGGGTGTGCCGGGCGTCGTCGGCGGGCGCGGTGTTGAACGCGTCCAGCGATTTCGGGGACGGCGAGGTGCGGGACTGCTCGGGCAGCGCAGGTATGGCCACTCGGCCGGGGAGGTGGGGGAGGCGGTGCGCAGGCAGGGTGGATCCTCGCGTCACGGACGGTGCGGCAGGGGATGCGGTGCCGAAGAGTGAGAAGTGCGTCACCACGTTATCGGGAGTGGTCATGAGGTGTCCGACAGATGCCCGAATTTCACCCGGACGGGAGAGTTTCGGAACGCGTGGTGGACACCCGCGATCCACCCGGGGCCGTAGGTTGGCGCCGTGAGCCAGCACAGGCGCCGCTCGTCGGCGAAGCAGGTGAAGCCGTCGAACCCCTTGAGGCAGCGGCGGGGGCTGATCGCGGTCGCCGCGGCCACGGTTGTGGTCGGCGGCGGGGTGGGTCTCGGGCTGTGGGCCGCGTCCGGGGACGAGGGTGGTTCCGGGGGTACGGCGGTCGGGTCCGCCGACGAGACCTCCGCCGCCTCGCGCGGCGCGGCCTCCCGTTCCGCGTCCCCGACGCCGAGTCCGACCCGCTCGTATCCGCTGTCGCAGACGCCCCGCACCATTCCCGCCGTGCGTTCCCACACCCCCGCGCGCGGTCCCGGCTGGCGGCCCGCCAAGGGGGACCGGGTCGTCGTCGAGGACGCCGATCTCGTCGACGAGGGGCGGCTGATCGCCGGGGAGCTGGGGCTGACGTACGGCGGCGAGTCGGGTGACGTGCGCGCCGGGGACGTACGACTGGCCCTGAACGACGACGAGGGCGCGAACCCGGAGTCGTACGCGATGACCGTGCGCGGCGGGCGGGTCACCATCAGCGGGCCCTCGGACGCGGGGGTGTTCTACGGCACCCGGACGCTCAAGCAGGAGGTGCACGGCGGCGGTACGGCGCCGGAGGGCGTCGTGCACGACCAACCGGCCAAGCCGCGGCGCGGGTTCATGCTGGACATCGCGCGCAAGCCGTTCACCGCGGCCTGGATCGAGGACCGGGTACGGGAGTTGGGCGACCTCAAGTTCAACGAACTGGGGCTGCACTTCTCCGACGACCAGGGCTTCCGGATCGAGTCGACCAGCCATCCCGAGATCGTGTCGAAGGACCACCTCACCAAGGCGCAGGTCAAGCAGATCGTCGACCTCGCGGCCAGCCGGCACATCACCGTTGTGCCCGAGATCGACTCGCCGGGACACCTGGGCGCGGTGCTCGCCGCCCATCCGGATCTGCAGCTGCGGAACGTGTCGGGCGTCGCCACGCGCGGTGCGATCGACATCTCCAAGGACGCCTCCGCCGCGATCGTCGACGAACTCCTCGACGAGTACGCCGGGTTGTTCCCCGGCGACCAGTGGCACCTCGGCGGCGACGAGTACCAGGCGCTGACCGTCGCCAACCCCCAGGCATCCTTCCCGCAGTTGGCGGCCGAGGCCACGAAGGCCTACGGCTCGCGCGGCACCGTCGCCGACCTCACCACCGGCTGGCTCAACGACCGCGCCGACACCGTCCGCACCCACGACCGCACGATGCGGGTGTGGAACGACGGTTTCTTCGCGGGTACGTCCGTGCGGGCCGCCAAGGATCTCCAGGTGGCGTACTGGACGGGCAAGGAGATCGGCGCCCGGCCGCCCGTCGCGTATCTGAGCGCGGGGCGCAAGGTCCTCAACTACAACGACGAGTACCTGTATTACGTCCTCGGCGAGCCGCAGACCTTCGTCTATCCGACGGGACGGCGGATCTACGAACAGTGGACGCCGCGCGTGCTGCGCGGCACGACGGCGGTCCCCGCGAAGTACGACAGCCAGATCCTCGGCGGGTCCTTCGCGGTCTGGTGCGACCTCGCCAACTCCCAGACGCAGAACCAGGTCGCGGCCGGAATCCGGATGCCGCTGCGGGCCACGGTCCAGAAGCTGTGGGATCCGGGGACGCCCGCGCTGACCTGGACGCAGTTCAAGTCGCTTGCGGACAAGGTGGGTTGAGCGGGGCGGTCGGCGGGGTCGGCATGCCGTTGGGCTTGCGGGACCGGTGAATCGTGTGTTCCCCCCTCCTGTTCGCACTCGGGGGGTTTCACCATGTCCGTTCCCATGCCCATGCCCAGACCGGTGTCCCGTCTCCGCTCACCGGTCGGTCCGGTCCGGGCCGCCGCCGCGCTGCTCGGGATCGTCATCGCCGCCGATCTGTTCGCCGTCCACGCCGGTCTCGCCCTGTACGACGTGACGGGCGACCTCATGAACGGCGCGACCGGCGGTGCGGTCCTCCGGCGGGCCGACGCCGCGGAATCGCTCGACTCGCTGGCCTTGAAAGTCCACTCGGGCTCGATGCTCGTGTGCGTCATCGTGTACGTGTCCTGGTTCGCCCCGGGGCTGAACTTCTGGTATCCGCGCCGGATCACCCTGGAGGTCTGGGACGCCAGCAGTCCCGCGGGCATCCGCAGGCCGCATCTGCTGGTCAACGCGTGGTGGACGCTGTGGCTCCTGGCGATCCTCGTCGTCCTGCGGCTGACCCGCATGCAGCACGAGAAGGCGCCGGCGAGGGCGGGCGTTCCGGTCGAGGCCTGAGGGATTCCGTTCAGTTGGCCGAAAACCTCTTCTTCCCTTTTCTCTGCCTGCTCGGGGGTGTCCCGTGTGACACTCCCGGTGTGGGGCCTGCCGTCAGGGGAGATGCGGGCTCCATAGGGGAGGGGCCCCGCTGAGGGAGGTCTGGATGAGTCTGGTGGAACTGATCGCGCAGGCCGACGATCGCGCACTGACTGCCAGTGGACTGGCTTGTTTGGATCGGTGCGTGCCGTTGCTGGGCGGCGACGACGAGGTGCTGCGTCCGCTGTGGACCAGCCTCGCCGACCCGGCCGCGGGGGAGACGTGGGGCGAGTGCCTGGAGCGGGCCCGCGCCAAGCTGCCCGCGTACTTCGAGGAACCCGGCGAGGAACCCGGCGAGGAATCCGGCGAGGAGTCCGGTGACGACCGCGCCGTGCGGCTCGCCCGGCAGATGCTCGCGACCGCACCGGCCGAACCGGCCGGCACTCCGGTGCGGGAGTGGGCCGACGCCTGTTCGGTCGCCTCGCTGCGGATCCACCGGCTCCTGGAGGTCATGGCCGCCGCCGACGATGCCGACGGCGCCGACGAAATCGCCGCCCGCCGTGAAGGTCGTACGGACGGCATGTCGCCCCTCGTCGCCGCCGAGCTGCGCCGTCAGATCACCGTCCTCGAACTCCTCGCCGGAACCGGGAGCGGCCCCGCAGTCGGCGGACTGCGCCAGGTGCTCGCGGTGTCGACGGAGGGGCGCCGGGTGCTGCGCGCGGTGGTCTCGCGGCGGGCGCGCGGCCGGAGTTGAGCGGGAGCCGAGAGCGAGGTCTGTGACCGTCGTGCGGCGGGGGTGGGTCGGTCCTGCGCCGGTCCGCGGAAATGCCCGGATCGGGGTGCCGGGAACCACCGTGATCAGGGTTTTCTCGGTGCTATGACACACGTGATGACAGCGCGGGAGCAGCGGCCCTCCGCCGCCGCCCGGCCCGTGCGATGGGCGGCGGACGCGGTGGCGACGATGCGCGAGGGGGCCCGGGTGCGGCTCGACTACTCGGCGCAGAGCCTGTGGCGGGTCGACCGGACGATCGAGGAGATACGGCGGGACGGGGCGCCGTACGCCGCGATCGAGAGCGAGTTGCGCGGGTTCGGGGCGTACGCCGGTGAGGTGATCGCGCGGCAGACCGGTGGTGAGTGGTGGGCGACCGGGGGTGAGCACTGGCTGCGTACTCCGGAGGGGCTGTTGTGGGACCCCATCGACGAGGCGCGGCGGTGTTTCGGTGGGCACGGGTCGCTGCGGCTGCTGTGCCGGGACGCGGTGAACGGCGTGCGCCGGTAGGGGAGTTCGGCGCCCGGCACGCAGCGGGGCCCGGTCGGCAAAATCGGCGTAATAAGAGACGCTGGCGTTCCCAAGGGGCCGGATGCGGGAGGACGATGAGGGCGATCGCCGGACCCGGGGAGGATCCATGGCCGAGAACCGTCGTTGGTGGGCGCTGGTCGTCATCGCGCTCGCGCAGTTGATGGTCGTCCTGGACATGACCATCGTCAACATCGCACTGCCGTCCGCCCAGACCGACCTGGGCATGTCGGACGGGAACCGGCAGTGGGTCATCACCGCCTACACCCTGGCGTTCGGCGGGCTGTTGCTGCTCGGTGGCCGGATCGCGGACCTCGCCGGGCGCAAGAACACCTTCATGATCGGGCTGATCGGCTTCGCCGCCGCGTCCGCGCTCGGCGGGGCCGCGGCCAACCAGGGCATGCTGTTCGGCGCCCGCGCGCTGCAAGGAGTCTTCGCCGCACTGCTGGCCCCCTCCGCGCTCTCGCTCCTCACGACGACGTTCACCGACCCGAAGGACCGCAGCAAGGCCTTCGGCGTGTTCGGCGCGATTGTCGGCGCGGGCGCGGCAGTTGGGCTGCTGGCGGGCGGCTTCCTCACCCAGTACCTGGACTGGCGCTGGTGTCTCTACGTCAACGTCCCCATCGCGCTGGTCGCGTTCGCCGGCGCCTGGGTCCTGCTCAGCGACAGCTCCCGGCACCCGGACGCCCACCTCGACATCCCCGGCGCGCTGCTCGGTTCCCTCGGCATGCTGACGCTGGTGTACGGCTTCTCCGAGGCGGAGTCGCGGAGTTGGGGCGACGGACTGGTCCTGACCCTGCTCGCCGCCGGGGTCGTGCTGCTCGGCGCCTTCGGGTTCTGGCAGACGCGGGCGCGGGTGCCGCTGCTGCCGATGACGGTGGTGAAGGACCGTCAGCGGGTCGGCGCGTTCCTGACCATCCTGTTCGTCACCATCGGCATGTTCGGCGTGTTCCTCTTCCTCACCTACTACATGCAGCGCGTCCTCGGATACTCGCCGGTCAAGACGGGCGTCGCCTATCTCCCCATCACCGTCGGCATGATCACCGGCTCGACCCAGATCGCGGCCCGGCTGCTGCACCGGGTTCCGCCGCGCACCCTGATGGTCCCGGGCCTGCTGTGCGCGGCGGGCGCGCTCGCGCTGATCGCGCAGGTCGGGGTGGAGCCCGCGTACGCCACGTACATCCTGCCCGGCATGCTGATGCTCGGCCTCGGCATGGGTACGGCGATGATGACCTCGGTGTCCCTGGCCACCGGAGGCGTCGCACCCCGCGACTCCGGCGCGGCCTCCGCCACCTTCAACACCGCCCAGCAGGTGGGCGGTTCGATCGGTACGGCCCTCCTCAACACGATCGCCGCCACCGTCACCACCCGCTACGCCACCGCCCACGCGGGCCCCGGCGCGAACCGGAGACTCCTTGAGGCGAAGGCCGCCGTGCACGGCTTCAACGTCGCCACCTGGTGGGCCATGGCCTCGATCCTGCTGGCCGCACTCATCGCCGGCGTCCTGGTGAACGCGGACCGGGTACCCACACCGGGCACGGTGACGGAGGAGGCCCCGCAGCAGCCGGTGGAGACCGCCATCTGAGCACCAGGCCTACGGCCCCCCAACTAGGCTTACGACGCCTGCGCTTGACCCGCTCGAAGCAGGCGACGAGCTCCGGATCGAGGGGCGGCGCCTCGCGCGGGGTGCCGCCGTCGCACAGCGATTCGGTGGCCCCGGCGGCCACGGCCGTCCGCGCGGCGACGGGCGAGGTGTCTGTGCGCCCGCCGTCCTGCTCGGCGTCCGTGACCCGGCACTCGGCGTCGGCGCGCTCCCGGTATTCCGACGACACGTCCTCGACGTCGCTGACCGGGTTGAGCGCCCGCTGCGTGTGCGGTGGCCGGTGTCCGTCCTCGGTGTACCAGTCGGCGGTCTTCGGCTCGCAGGGCGGACGCCGGTGCGGGGTGCCGCCGTAGGCCAACAGGTCGCCGAACGCCTGGACTTGGCGGGTGTGTCCGCCGGTCGGCCAGTGCGCCATGTCGAGATCGGGCTTGCTCGTGCGCGGTGCCTCGCGGGCTAGGTCGGCGTGGGGGGCGCGACAACTGCCCTGTGGTCGGCGGTTGTTGAGGTACCCGGGAAGTCCTCCGTCGTCTGTTGGCGGGTCGCCGGATCGGGGTCCGCGAAGGCGGCGACGCGGGCGATGATCCCGCGCAGGCCCTGGCCGAGGACACCGGTACGGCGGTCGGGCATGGGTCTCCTTCGTTCGCGGGGACGCCATGGGCGGACGTGCCCCGTCGGCGGGCTGTGACGTTTCTGTGTGGGGTGGCGCTGATGGCGATGGGGGGTGCGGGGGATCGCTGCTCGGGGGTGCGGGGGTGCGTCGCGCTTGTGGTGACGGTGGGTAACTGCCGCCCGGACATGGATACTTCGCGCACTCGGTACGGACGAGGACAGTCCTTGGGCAAGACAGGCGAGCCCCGGCGAGGGCACGCGTACGACGGGGAACTGGGCGCGGCCGTCGCGCGGGCCCAGGAGGGCGACGACGGCGCTTTCGCGGTCGCGTACCGGATCGTGCAGCCCGGGCTGCTCGGGTATCTGCGCGGGCTGGTCGGCGACGACGCCGAGGACGTGGCGTCCGACGCGTGGCTGGAGATCGCCCGCGACCTGGGCCGGTTCCGCGGCGACGGGGCGGGATTCCGCGGCTGGACGGCGACCATCGCCCGGCACCGGGCGCTCGACCATCTGCGGCGGCTGAGGGTGCGTCCGAGATCGGCGACGCTGGAACAGGACGTACTCGAACTGCCCGGCCCGCACAGCACCCACGACCAGGCGCTGGAGTCCCTCTCCACGGAGTACGCGCTCGGGCTGGTCCGGGGGTTGCCGCGGGACCAGGCCGAGGCCGTGCTGCTGCGGGTGGTCGTGGGGCTCGACGGGCCTGCCGCCGCACGGGTGTTGGGGAAGCGGCCTGGTGCGGTGCGTACGGCCGCCTATCGGGGGTTGCGGCGGCTGGCGCGCGAACTGGGCGTGAGAGAAGGCGTGGGGGAGAGGGACGGAGACGGACATCATGGCTGACCGTGACACGGGCCTTCCGGGTCTCCCCGGCCCCTCTGATCTCCCGGGCCTTCCCGGTCTGCTGGGCGCGGCTCTCCGCGAGGGGGACGTGGACGGCGAGGCGGAACGGCGGGCGGTGGCGGCGTTCAGGGCGGCGCGGGACGCGGGGTTCCAGGAGGCGCGGACGCGGAGGCAGGATGACTGGCGGCCCGGGGGCGCGACGTAGGGACTTCGCGCATCGCCGCTTCTGTCTGTTCCTGACCGCTACTGGTCAGGCGCTCGTCATGCGGCCAAGGGCGCCTTGCTGGTGCCGGCGTTGGTCAGGCGAGAGGAACGTGGTCCCTGCGGGATCGTGTGGCGTGAGCTGCTCCTGGTGACCGGGCCCCGGACGACGCTCGAAGCGGCGGAGCTCAGGAAGTCCGGGGCCGAGGTCGGGCCGGCCCCGGATCTTCCTCAATAGGTCAGGGGTGCGAGGTCAGGCCGGGCTGATGTTCTCGGCCTGGGGGCCCTTCTGGCCCTGGGTGACGTCGAACGTCACGACCTGGCCCTCCTGGAGCTCACGGAAGCCCGACGAGTTGATCGCGGAGTAGTGCGCGAAGACATCCGGGCCGCCACCGTCCTGGGCGATGAAACCGAAGCCCTTCTCCGCGTTGAACCACTTCACAGTTCCCGTAGCCATGTCTCATGCCTTCCAGTCGATGAACGCCTCCCACTCCTTGTGGCAGACGGAGGTGATCGCCCTGGTCCCTGCGGCACAGCACAGCAAAACGCCCACGCCAAGAGCGTGGGCTATAGGGAATTCCGAACCACGACAGCTGACACAGACGCTACATGCCCACACCCCGTGTCACCAGGGAAAGCGATCACTCGTGACACCGGGACCGGGCGGACGGTGCCCGCCGTCGCCGACGGGCTCAGCCGTCTCAGGCCGTGCTCGTCGGATCCGCCGCCTCCGCGGTGCGGCGGTATTCGGCGTTGATGCGCTGGGCTTCTTCGAGCTGGTCTTCGAGGATGATGATGCGGCAGGCGGCCTCGACGGAAGTGCCGTGGTCGACGAGTTCGCGGGCGCGCGCGGCGATGCGCAGCTGGTAGCGGGAGTAGCGGCGGTGGCCGCCCTCGGAGCGGAGCGGGGTGATGAGGCGCGCTTCGCCGATGGCGCGGAGGAAGCCCTGGGTGGTGCCGAGCAGTTCGGCGGCTCCGCCCATCGTGTAGGCGGGGTAGTCGTCGTCGTCGATACGGCTGAACGAGTCGTCTGCTGTCATTTGCACCTCTCTGTGGAACGCGTCGAGGGGCCTTGGTGCCGTACGGCACCAAGGCCCCGAAGGAACTGCTACACCATCTGCCGACCCTGACGAGGCGTCGGCCTTCTGTTTCCGCTGCCCTGACCTGAATGCCGTCTGGGCCGCTGGGATCGCGGTTGCTTGACCGGAGACCACCTCACTATCGATGTCCTGCGGTACCCGGGTTCAAGATGTCGGCCCGGGCGATCCTGATGGCGCTCGGCTCCTCCGTTCTTCCCTCTGGGGTCAACTGCTTACAAGTGGGGTACTGCGTACTGCCGGGTCCTGCTCACGGCGGCCCCTGATCACTGCGGGCCACCCGGTCCGGTCGTCAGTCCCGTCGCCGTCCTGCAACCGCTCTGGCTTCGGAACTCCACCACCGCACCGCTCTGCGAACTGCACTTGCTGGTACTGCTCCGCCCGGCAGTTCGTGTCTGCCGGGCCGTGCTGTCTCTCTGGGCTACGAGAGAACCATAATCACGTCCCCGCGCCAATGTCTACTCCAACAAACATAGATTTCCCCGTGTTCGACAGCCAGGCAATCCGGCTCGAACGGCGGCGGGGGCAGGAGCGAGGGCCCGCCTGATTAGCGAGCCGCAGGCCGGGGCACAAGACCCGCCAGGCAGAACCGGACAACGATCCAGAGACCGGGGAGACCTGATGAACACCATGAGCGTCAACGTCGCGACCGTCGGCCCGGCGACCTCCGTCGCCGGCGCACGCGACAGCGCCCGGGCCTTCCTCGAAGGTCTCGACCGTCCGATCGCGGCCGAAGTCGCCGGCACCGTGGTCCTGGTCGTCTCGGAACTCGTCACCAACGCCCTGCGTCACGGCGGCGGCACCTGCACCCTGAACCTGACCGCGCACCCGGACGGCGTCGAGGTGGCCGTGCGCGACCGCAGCTCCCGGACGCCGCGCATGCGTACCCCCGATCTGAACGGTGGCACGGGAGGCTTCGGCTGGCCCATGGTCAACCGCCTCGCCCGGACCACCGCCGTGACCCGTCAGGCAGCAGGCGGCAAGACCGTCAGCGCCCTCGTCGCCCGGTGACGCGGGGACCCGGAAACGGCACGGGTCACGGCACCTGCCGTGACAGCACGAATCCCGGCAGCCAACGGGCTGCCGGGACCGGGATCAGGAGTGGTGCCCCTACTTGGGCTTGATGGCGTCCTTGGCCTTCTCCTTCGCCGCGCGCAGGTCGCCCTTGGTCTCCTCGGCGCGTCCCTCGGCCTCAAGGGACTCGTTGCCCACCGCTCCGCCGACGATCTTCTTGACCTTGCCCTTGGCCTGCTCGCCCTTGGCCTTCGCCTTCTCGTCCTCAGCCACAACCACTCACCCCTGTCTGTCTCGAAATAGGTTCGCCACCCGTCTCACCGCGGATCCCCTCGTCAAACCGCACGGTTGCCGCACGGACTCCCCACGTGAATCCGACGTTCCGGGCCGCTTGAGAAACACATGAAATCCGCAGGAGTGAAGATCGCTCCACAGGGCACGTGGAGGATCGGAGGTTGATAACAATGGTTCCTATTCTTCTTGTTCTTCTGCTTGCCCTGATCCTCTTCGGTGCCGGTTTCGCACTCAAGGCGCTGTGGTGGATAGCCGTCATCGTGCTGATCGTGTGGGTTCTCGGCTTCGTCGTCCGCCCCACGGCGAGCGGGGGCAAGCGTGGCCGCTGGTACCGCTGGTAGGCGGACACCCGTCACGTTCCGACGTGGCACTCCGATTTCCGAAGTTCTGAAGAGACGTCACTGAATTCGACAACGCCGGTACGACTCCGCGGTTCGACCGCGGGAGTAACAGAGAATCTCGATGAGGGGGCCGTTCACATGAGCGACAACATCTGGGGCTACCAGCCGACCACCGGTCATGCCACGGGCACCGACCTGATCGGATACAAGGTCGAGGCCACCGACGGCAGCATCGGCAAGGTCGACAAGCACTCGGACGACGTCGCCGCCGCGTACCTCGTCGTCGACACCGGCGTGTGGATCTTCGGCCAGCACGTCCTGCTGCCCGCCGGAACCGTGAAGACGGTCGACCAGGCCGAGGGCAAGATCTACGTCGGCCTCACGAGGGACCAGATCAGGGAGTCCCCCGAGTTCGACAAGGACAAGCACGTCGGTGACGTCGGCTACCACGAGCAGGTCGCCGACTACTACCAGACCCAGCGATGCGTCTGACGTCAGCACCAGCCCGGATGCGGGGCCGGCCGGAGAGACTCCGGCCGGCCCCGCATCCGTCGTCCGGGCCGGGGGACCCCGTCCGACAGCTGCCGGCGGACCCGCTCTGAAATCACCTGGCATGTATTCCGCGAACCCGGGTAGGCCGATCATTGTCGGCGGACAAGGAACCGTCGGCACGGAGTCCGGACAACGCGGAGGGGCCTGACATGACGGTGACGAAGACGGCGGACGCACAGACCCGGGTGCTGCCGGAGATCGCGGACCCCTCACAGGTCGCGCCCAAGGACGCCCGCCAGCTGACCAGGCTGTTCCTCGATCAGCTCGCCGTCCTCGAAGAGGGCACGCGCGAGTACCAGTACGCGCGCAACACCCTCATCGAAATGAACGTCACGCTCGTCCGGTACGCGGCTTCGCGGTTCCGCAGCCGTGGCCAGGACGAGATGGAGGACATCGTCCAGGTCGGCACGATCGGGCTGATCAAGGCCATCGACCGGTTCGAACTCACCCGCGAAGTCGAGTTCACCTCCTTCGCGGTCCCCTACATCACCGGCGAGATCAAGCGCTTCTTCCGCGACACGTCCTGGGCCGTCCACGTCCCCCGCCGCCTTCAGGAAGCCCGCGTCCAGCTCGCCAAAGCCACCGAAGAGCTCCGCAGCCGGCTCGGCCGTACGCCCACCACCAAGGAACTCTCCGAGCTGATGTGCCTCAGCGAGGAAGAGGTCAACGAAGCACGTCTGGCCTCCAACGGCTACAACTCCGCCTCCCTCGACGCCGCCATCAACTCCGGCGACGACGGCGAAGCCGCGCTGGCCGACTTCATCGGCCTCGACGACAACGCCCTCGAACTCGTCGAGGACTTCAACGCCCTGGCCCCCCTGATCGCCGAACTCGACGACCGCGAGCGGCGCATCATCCACATGCGGTTCGTCGACGAACTCACCCAGGCCCAGATCGGCGAACACCTCGGCGTCTCCCAGATGCACGTCTCCCGCCTGCTCAACCGCACCCTCGCCAAGCTCCGCGCGGGCATGCTCACCACCAACTAGGCCACGCTGATCCGCACACAACGGCTGCTCCCCACCTCGCAAGGGCGGTGGGGAGCAGCCGCTGTGTGCGGATCTGTCGACGTGTGACGGGGTGCCGCAACCGTGCCCGTCGGGTCAGACGTCGCGCCAGCGGGCGTTGGCCCACGAGAAGACACCGAAGGCCATGAGGCCGACCGCTATCAGCGCCAGCAGCCAGGGTCCCGCGGGGGTGCCGGCGAAGGTACGCAAGGTGTCGTCCATGCCCTTGGCCTCGCCGGGCTTGTGCCGGACCGCCGCGGCGATGGCGAAGCCGCCCGCCGTGGCGAAGACGATGCCCCGGGCCGTTCCGCCGAACACACCGAAGGCGACGACGACCTGACGCGTCGTCCGGGACATCTCCGTCATCTTCAGATGCTTCTCGAACTTGCGCAGGAGCGCCCGGACGGCGATCCACACGCCGGCACCGGTCACCGCGGCACCGGCGATGCCGACGATCCACTGCCCGCCGGGCCAGTCCAGCGCCTTCGCCGTGACGTCCTGGGAGTTCTTGTCGGAACTCCCGCTGCCGCTGCTCTTGTTGCCGGCCGCGTAGGCGAGCACGGAGTACGCGACGAAGCCGTAGAAGACGCAACGGGCCGCCGCCACCGCCCTCTTGCCTGGTTTGTCGCCGTCGGGGCCCGCCTGTCCGAAGGCGGCCTCGGACAGCCGCCACAGGGACATTCCGGCCAGCGCGATGCCCAGCAGCCACAACAGCACTGTGCCGAAGGGCTTCTGGGCGATCTCCGCGATCGCGCCACCCCGGTCGGCCTGCTTACCGCCGCCGAAGAAGGCGATCCGCAGGGAGAGGACACCGATCAGTACGTAGATGACCCCGCGGGCGACGAAGCCCGCACGGGCCGCCGCCGCGACCGTCTTGCTGTTCGCCGCACGGTGGGCCTGTCCCCGCCCGCGTGCCGTTGCCGATCCAGTAGCCATGCTGTTCCGGATGCCCTCGAAGTGCGAGGCCATCCCGGTTTTGTCCTCCGGCTCGATGTCCAGGAAGGTGCAGCCATGCCAAACACGCAGAACGCAGCCGACGCAGCCGCCGAAACGGCGGGAACCGTCGGGTCCGAGGAGCCTGGCGACGCGGAGGACGTCGATGGCGTCCTCGACGACCGGGCCCGGCGCACCAGACGCAGGCTGGAACGGCTCATAGGGATCGCGGCCACGGAAGGCAACGCGCTGCTCCCGTTGCGCAACGGGGACGAGATCTTCGGCGCCATGCTGGGCCGGATCCGTTCCGCCCGCCACACCGTGGACATGATGACGTTCGTGTACTGGAAGGGAGAGATCGCCCGGCAGTTCGCCGACGCGCTCGCGGAGCGGGCGCGCGAAGGCGTGAGGGTACGGCTGCTGCTGGACGGCTTCGGGAGCCGGCTCATCGAGAAGGACCAGCTGGAGGCGATGGAGCGGGCCGGCGTGCAGGTGGCCTGGTTCCGCAAGCCGTTGTACCTGTCTCCGCTGAAGCAGAACCACCGCTGTCACCGCAAGGTCCTCGTCGTCGACGAGGAGACGGCCTTCACCGGTGGCGTCGGCATCGCCGAGGAATGGTGCGGCGACGCCCGCACCCCGGACGAGTGGCGCGACACCCACGTCCAGGTGACCGGACCCGCGGTGGACGGACTGGCCGCCGCCTTCGCCCAGAACTGGGCCGAGTGCCATGAGGAACTCTTCGACGACCGCGACCGGTTCACCGACCACACCCCGCAGGGTGATGCCGTGGTGCAGGTCGTCCGGGGCTCGGCCAGCTTCGGCTGGCAGGACATGCAGACCCTGTTCCGCGTGGTGATCGAGACGGCGGAGGAACGGATCCGGCTGGCCACCGCCTACTTCGCGCCCGACGCGTACTTCATCGAGCTGCTGTGCGCCGCCGCCCGCCGAGGGGTCGAGGTGGAGATCCTGCTGCCGGGCCCGTACACCGACAAGCGGGTCTGCCAACTCGCGGGCCAGCGCTACTACGAGGACCTCACCGGATGCGGGGTGAAGATCTACCACTACCAGCCGACCATGCTCCACACCAAGGTTGTCACCGTCGACAGGGCCACGGCGCTCATCGGCTCGACGAACTTCAACCGCCGCTCCCTCGACCACGACGAGGAGGTCATGCTCGCCGTACTGGACCCCGCGTTCACCGCGACGCTGGACCGCCACTTCACGGAAGACCTGGAGCACAGCGAACGCATCCGTGCCGGACGGTGGAAGCGCCGCGCGCTGCTCCAGCGCGCCAAGGAGACGGCTGTCCTGCCGATACGGCGCTTCCTCTGACCTGTCCCTCGGTCTCGATGCGGGCGCTACGGCCTTTCGGAAAGGGGAATCGACCTGGCTGTGTTGATTCTTGTACTTCTTCTCGCGCTGATTTTGGGGAGCGCCGGATTCGCGATCCATCGACGTGTAGTCGATATTTCAAATTGTGTGGGACCGGAAACGGTGGGCACTCGACGTTCCGAGGGACGCCCACCGACATTCCGGACGGGCTTCCCCGGTATTTCACGCACTGCAAGGGGAGGTTTTTGTATGACGGACAACATGTGGGGCTACGGGACCGAGTCGGGCCACCGGACGGGGACGGACCTGACCGGATTCAAGGTCGAGGCGAGCGACGGTTCGATCGGCAAGGTCGACAAGCACTCCGAGGACGTCGGAGCCGCGTACATCGTCGTCGACACCGGAGTGTGGATCTTCGGCAAGCAGGTTCTGCTCCCTGCCGGTGTCATCTCCTCCATCGACGTCGCGGACCGGACGATCCACGTCGGCCGTACCAAGGAAGAGATCAAGAACTCCCCCGAGTTCGACAAGGACAAGCACATCGGTGACGCCGGCTACCACGAGCAGGTCGGCGGCTACTACGGAGACCACCGAGCCTGACGGTCACCACAGCGCACAGGGGCGGGTGCCGGCGTTCTGCCGACGCCCGCCCCTCGCCGTGCCCGGGGAATCGTCGTCGGCCGTCGGGGTACCCGCGCCGTGGGACGGGCCGGCGTGTTCTTCACCCCACGCCCGCGTCCCGTCGTCCTGAAGGAGAGTGAGCCTGATGGCCACCGTGTCCCTCACCGGAGCGTCCAAGGAGGATGCCGCCACCGTTTTCGGCGTCCTGCGGATGGCGTTCCCGACCGGCCGTTCCCTCGACGACATGCCGCAGGAGCAGCCGGGTGACCACTCCGCCGTGTGGACCGCGGAGTTCGAGCCGGAACGGGAGCGGATCCCGACCGATCCCGTTCCGCTGGACAACTCGGTCTCCGCCACGCTCCAGGGCGCCTCCGTCGCCGTGGACCGACTGTTCGAGGCTCTGAGTACGGCGTTCGCCGTGGACCACTGGGGTGCGGCGTCAGGAGGCCGGGAGAAGGAGGTCGGCCTGCGGCTCACGACGAAGGGGTGACGGGTCAGGACGTCGTCCTTGCGAGAGTCCGACCCACGAGAGCTGGTGGGCCGTGCGCTCGGCGACACCGGTCGGTCGGTCTTCTCGGTCGTCGTGTTCGTAGGGCCGCCTACGTGAACAGGGCGGCGATCAGAGCGATGTCGTCGTCCTTGTTCTGTCCGAAACGCGCGAGCAGCAGATCGCACAACTCCTCAAGTTCGTGCGGGCCGTCGGCGACGGCGTCGCTGAACTCGGCGAGTGTGGTGTCGAGATGGGCGGTGCGTACCTCCACGAGGCCGTCCGTGACCAGGAGCAGGCGGGTGCCGGGCGGGGCCGGCACGACGGTGGGCGGGGGATGCGGGAGGCCCATGCCGAGGAGCGGGCCGTGCGGGTGGTGGAAGCGTGGCCCGCGGTCCGGGTCGATCAGCAGCGGGGGGATGTGGCCGGCGTTGGCGATGTGCAGGTGCCGGTCGTGCGGGGTGACCAGGACCAGGCAGAGGGTGACCGTGACACCGGGCTGCGACTGGCCCAGCAGCGTCTCCAGGTGTTCCAGGACGTGGTGGGGAGGGTGGCCCTCGATGGCGTAGGCGCGCAGGGCGTGGCGCACCTCGCCCATGACGGTCGCGGCCTCCACCGAGTGCCCTACGACGTCTCCGATGGCGAGCAGCAGACCGTTGACCGTCCGTACCGCTTCGTAGAAGTCCCCGCCGATCTCGGCGTGTTCGGAGGCGGGCAGGTAGCGGAAGGCCAGCTCGACGCCGGGGACCGTCGGCAACTCCTTGGGCAGGAAGGAGCGTTGGAGGGCCAGGCCCAGGGCGTGTTCCTCGTTGTAGGTCCGCAGGGCTTCGAGGGCAAGTGCGCTCGCGTTGGCCAGTTGCTGGAAGAGCTGCTCGTCGTCGGCGCTGCTCAGGGCCGCCGCGGGGACGGCGAGGCAGACGGGAGGACGGCCGCGTTTGGTGCGGGCGACCGCGAGCGCGATCTCGCCGGGCAGGTGGTCGGCCGGCAGCAGGGCCCGCCACTGGCTGTGCGGGACGCGGACGATCCTGACTCCGGTGTCCTGGTGGCTCAGACCGTGGGCCGCCAGCTGGTCCAGGAGCCCCGGTTGAGCGGGATGGGTGCGTACGGTGGCGTGCGGGTCGTCGATCATGCTGTGCACGGCCTGCGCCTGGGGTGAGAGGAACACCGCGCTGGCCGAGCTGTCCAGGACGCCGGCCGCGCCGCCGGTGGCCGCCGAGGCGAAGGAGTGGAAGCCCACGGCGCTGTACACGTCCAGCGTCGCCGTGTTCAGTGCGATGAGGCGTCGGGCGAGCCGTTCGGCGCGTTGGCGGGCCCTGGCGTAGCGCAGCGTGGCGGTGACGGTGGCGAGCAGCTCGCCGGGGTCGATGGGCTGGTCGAGATAGGCGTCCGCGCCGCGTCTCAGCCCTTCCGCGTGGTCGTCCGGGCTGATGGCGGCGGCGGAGATCTGGATGACCGGCAGATGGGCGGTGCGCGGATCGCCCTTGAGGCGTTCACTGACCTCGAAGCCGCTCATGTCGGGCAGCCGGACGTCGATGATCGCGAGGTCCGGCAGCGCGTCCTCGGTGGAGTTCAGCCGGGTGAGTCCCTGTTCACCGGTGCTGGCGCCGATGACCATGTGGCCCGCGCGCCGGAGCCAGCTGGTGAGGACGTAGCGGTTCGTCTCGTTGTCGTCGATGACGAGGACGGTCGCGGGCGACAGATCCTGGACTCTATCGGTCATGGTCCGCCCCTTCGGTGTCCGGTTCCTTCGGGGGTTCCGGGCCGAGGTCCGGCAGACGTACCTGTACCCGGGTGCCGACGCCCGCGGTGCTGGTGAGGGTGAGGGAACCGCCCAGCAGTTCGGTGAGGGTGCGGGCGTAGGGCAGGCCCAGGCCGGTGCCCGGCCGTCCCTTCTGGTGCGGTCCGCGGACCTGGTAGAACGCCTCGAAGACCCGGCCGAGTTCGTGGGGAGGGATGCCGACTCCGGTGTCCGTGACGGTGAACAGGACGGCGTGGGGCGACGGTTCGGGGTCGACGGCCACATCGAGGCGGACCTCGCCGCGCTCGGTGAACTTCAGGGCGTTGGACAGGAGGTTGCGCAGAATGCGGACCAACAGTGTCTCGTCGGTCACCAGGGTCGGCTGTTGTTCGAGACCGGGGGTGACGAGACGGACCCGGTCGTGGTTGGGGCTGCTCAGCAGGAGGGTGCCGAGGTGGGCGAACAGCAGCCGTAGATCGACCGGTTGGGGGTGGATGTCGAGGTGACCTGCTTCGGCCTTGGCGACGTCCAGCAGGTCGTTCACGAGGGAGAGGAGTGTGTGGCCGGAGGACGCGATGAGGTCGACCTGTTCCCGCTGTTCCTCGGTGAGCGGCGGTGAACTGGGCGCCAGCAGCAGGGTGGAGAGCGCGACCACGGAGTTGACCGGGGTGCGCAGTTCGTGGCCGATGTTGGTCCAGAAGCGGGTCTTGGACTCGCTCGCCTCCAGCAACTGGTGGCGTTTGTCATCCAGTTCGGAGTGCAGGGCCAGCACGCCACTGTTGGTGGTCTCCAGCTCCTGGGTCAACTCGGAGTAGAGCGCGAGCACTCCGCGGTTGGTCTCCTCCAACTCCTCGTTCAGATGCCGGAGTTCCTCCCGCTGGGCGCGTGTCTCCTCCAGCGTGGCCACCAGGTCGCGGGTCTGGGCCCGCAGGTCGTCCGCCTCGGTGGACCGGGCGCCGCCCGCGAGCACTTTCGCCAGACGCGCGCGCAGGTCGGCCGCCGTCGCCCCTTGTGCCGTGATCGGCTGGGTGACGACGATCCGGCTGACCGTCGTACCGGCCTCGTGGTCGACGCGGACGAGCTTCGCCGCCAGGTCGAGCGTGTCCTGGGCCGGCGCTGGCCCGCCGATCCAGACGAACGTGATGACGAGCGCCATCGGTTGGGCCGTGGCGTCCAGGCCGAAGGTGACCTCCAGCCCACGGGACCCGAGCCGGTCGCGTCCGATCTCGCTCAGCGCGGTGGCCAGCCGGACCTGGTCCTGGCGGTCCAACGCCACGGCTGTCGCGGCCTGTTGGGCGCTGCGGCGGAGACCGAACACGTCCTGGGGAGTGGTGAGACCGATCGACGCCACCGCTCCGGCGGCCGGCGGGCGGTCGGCGCGCAGCGACCCGTCGCGCGGACTCCGCTCAAACGCGTCGCTCGGCATGCCCGCTCCTCTCCGCACCGCTCACCAGGCGCCCTTGACCACGACGACACTGGCGTCGTCCCGCCGCACAGCCGCCTCGCGGAGCAGTTGTCCGGCCATGACGAGCGGCGAGTGACCCAGCAGACCCGGCAGGGTTCCCGGGTCCCAGCGCTCCGTCAGTCCGTCGGAGTGCATGACCAGGGCGCCGTGCTCGGGCAGCGGCTCCTCGAACGTCCGCAGCCGTCGCATGTGCGCGCCGACGATCCCCGGAGCCGACAACAGGGCGCGGCGCCCGCGGTCGTCGACGACGAAACCGCTGACGTTGCCGATACCGCAGTACAGCACCCGCCCCGCGGCGGGTTCGATCCGCGCCACCGCGACCGCACCGCCCCGCGTCCCGCGCAGCGCGCGGTGCACGGCTTCCAGGGCGCCCTGCGGACTGAGATCGTGCGTGCCCCGGAACGCCCGGACCGCGGCCTGGCTCGCGCGCTCCGCGAGCGGCCCGTGGCCCAGCCCGTCACACAGCATGACCAGGAGCGTGGGGTGGTCCCCGCCGCCGTCACCGGCCACCGCGCGGACGGCCCACGCGTCCCCGCACACGGTCTCGCCGCTGATGGGCCTGGTCACACCTGCGGCGGGGGAGTCGTCAGGGGAGGACGCCACGACGGCTCTGCCGTCCCCGGTACGCGGCCAGAAGCGGGCCGCCATGACCGTGCCGCGGCCGGGTACGGAGTGCAGGTCGAAGTGGTCGGCGAGGCGGGCGACCGCGCCCAGGCCGATGCCCAGGGTGCCCGCGCTGGACGCTCCGTCGGCGAGGGCGGCGGAGACGTCCGCCATCCCGGGCCCCGAGTCGACGGTGAGGAACTCGACCCCGGCCACGTCGCCGGAGCGCACCACGCGCAGCAGCAGGGCGCCGTCGACCGCGTGCCGTTGGACGTTCGTCGCGGCCTCGGTGACGGCGAGGGCGACCTCGGCCGCGCGGTGGCTGCCGAGCCCGATGCGCCGGGCCAGCGCGGTGGCGGCGCCCCGGGCGGTCACCGGCAGGGACGGCCCGTCCCGGAACCAGGCCAGGTCCTCACCCTCCAGGAGGGCCGCGGTACTCATCGCGCCCACTTGATGATGGTGACGGCCGTGCCCTCGCCGGGCGCGGTGCGGAGCCGGAAGTCGTCGACGAGCCGTCGGGCACCACTCAGCCCGAGCCCCAGTCCGCCGCCCGAGGTCCAGCCGTCGGTCATCGCCTGTTCGACGTCGGGGATTCCCGGGCCGGTGTCCTCGAAGACGGCGCCCACACCCCGTCTGCCGTTCGCGCTGACCAGCCCGGCGCTGACCGTGCCTCCGCCGCCGTAGATCAGGGTGTTGCGGGCGAGTTCACTGGCCGCGGTGATCATCTTCGTCTGGTCGACGAGGGACAGACCGCACCGCTGGGCGAGCGCGCGGATGGCCTGCCGGATGTGGACGAGATCGCCACTGCGCGCGACGCCGTAGACCTGCGGCTCTTCGTCGGTCGTCCAGGGGGCTGTCACCTGGGGCCCGAATCGGTGGACCGGCTCAGTTTCGCCAGCCCCTTCTCCAGGTCGAGAGCGGTGCTGACGCCGCCGAGCGAAAGACCCAGCTCGACCAGGGTGATGGCCACCGCCGGGCGCATGCCCACGACCACGGTCCTGGCATCCAGCACGCGCGAGATGGACGCCACCGTCGCCAGCATGCGCCCCACGAAGGAATCGACGATCTCCAGAGCGCTGATGTCGATGATGACGCCCTGGGCCGACTTGGCCACGATCTGGTCGGCCAGATCCTCCTGGAGGTTGAGGACCGTCTGGTCCTCCAGGTCGAACTGGACGGACACCACCAGGGTGTCTCCGATCCGCAGGATCGGGATGCGGTCACTCATCGTCGCGCGCCGGTGTGCGCGACCAGGTCCACGCCGGACCTGCGCAGGGCCAGCTTGAGGGCGTCCGCCAGACTGGCCTTCGTCACGATGCCGTCGAACTCGATGCCCAGCGCGACGATCGTCTGGGCGATCTGCGGGCTGATGCCGGAGACGGTGCACTCGGCGCCCATCAGCCGGGCGGCCACGATGGTCTTGAGCAGGTGCTGAGCGACCTGGGTGTCCACGGCCGGAACGCCGGTGATGTCGATGATCGCCTGCTCCGAGCCGGTGTCCACGAGGGCCTGGAGGAGTTTCTCCATCACCACCTGGGTCCGCGCCGAGTCCAGCGTGCCGACGAGCGGTACGGCGATGACCCCGTCCCACAGGCGCACGACCGGCGTGGACAGCTCCAGCAGCTGCTCCGCCTGCGCGGTGATGAGTTCGTCCCGCGTCTGCGTGTAGGTCTCGATGGTGAAGAGCCCGAGACTGTCGAGTATTCGGGCGAGCCGCAGATAGGCGCGGATGTCGTCCGCGGTGCCTTTTTCCAGCACGGGTTCGAGAACACGTTTCAGCGCGAAGACACTGACGGCGGTCTCACTCGGCGAGAATCCCTGCCGGGCCCGATTCCTCGACAATTCCGTCAAAAGGGCGCGGACTTCGGACATGTGCTCCGAGTGGACGTCGGCGGCGCCCTTGCGCAGTGCCTCCACCAGGGCTTCGTACAGCTCGCGCAGCTCACGATTGAGCTCGGCCGCGCTGACCCGGCCGCCCAGCGAGCCTGTCACCTCTCCGACCCATGACGCGGCCAGGTCCTGGCCGTCGACCGACAGGAGCCCCACCAGGTCCACAGCGCCGTCTCGCTTCACCATTCGGTACTCCTTCGATATTCATATGTATGCGTCAGGACCGACCGGCGCAGCCTACGGCACAGGCGCCGAGGTCATTTTTCGAGCGACTGGCGCATGGTGGGGTGGCGGGAAAGGGGAGCACCGATACCGACGATCCGGATCACGCGCGGCACGGCCGGCCCTGATCAATTCGCGCGGACAACGGGAACGAAGGTGCCACTGCGTGGAGCCTGCCGACGGCGACAACACCTCCATCGGCGAAGCGCGCGACCTCGCGGCGGACTTCCTCCGCCGGGCCGCGGACCTCGCGCGTGTCCAGCTCCTCGCCCGCGCGGCCGATCCGCGCACCGTCGGTCAGCACGGTCTGGAGATCGTCATGGCCGTGGTCCAGGCGTTCCAGGTGCCCGCGTCGCCCCGGGCGACGCGGTACGCGGGACCGATTCTCCGCCCGGCCGGGTGAGACCCGGGGGGCTCATGTCGCCCATCGTGTCCGCGTACCGGCACCGGTGGGTGCCCTGACGAGCCGGGCCGGAACTCCTACTCGTCGGACCCGTCCGACGCGGAGGCTTCCTCGGACTCGTCGTCCTGCGGGCGGGGGCGTGCCGCTTCCTCCGCCTCCTCGCGGGCCTCCTGGTCGCCGCTCTCCCCGGGAGCCTGCGACGGAGGGGTGGGCCGTGCGTGCTCGTGCTTGGTCATCGTCGCTCCAGATCTTTCGTGAGGGCTGTCCGGCCCGAGTGCGGCCCGTGTCGGGCACTACCAGCGGTACCAGCGCCCCCGGGACCCGCTCGCGTTCGTCCCGCGCACCAGGAATCCCAGCAGCCAGAGGACGAGTACGACCACGGCGATCCACCAGAGAATCTGGACCGCGAAACCGGCGCCGAAGAGGATCAGCACCAAGAGCAACACCAACAGGATGGGGATCATGATGGAACCTCCTGACTGCCGAGTGCCCCGGAACGGTCCGGTCAGACGTCCTGACGGCGGCTGATCCGGCACGCCGGCGGGCCGGTCCGCGTCGCGTTCGGCTGCGACGCCCGCATGATCGCGGAAGTGTCCGTTGATCGCGGAAGTGTCCGTTGTGCCGTGTGAGGTCCGAATCGCCGGGCACTCGGAGCGCGACGCATTGGTCGGGTGTTCCCTCTGAGGTTCGCCCGTGAGGCGCCCCCTCGCATGGAGCCACCCGACGGGTGCGTCCCGTGACCCGCTCGGGGCGCGGGCTGCGAGGTGTACGGGTGCTCAACATGACGGCGCGAAACGACGGCGGGGGCGGCCCGGTGCTGGCCCCGTGGCGGGTGTACTCCCCCCAGCACGACACCGAACTGCTGACGCAGGCACTGGACCGGGAGCACCTCCGCGCCGGAGCCGCCGTCCTCGACATCGGAACAGGTGCCGGTGCCCTCGCCCTGGCCGCCGCCCGGCGGGGCGCCCATGTCACCGCCGTCGACCGGACCTACCGCGCGGTCCTCGCCACCCGCCTCAACGCCCGGCTCGCGCGCCTGCCCGTCGAGGTCCTCCACGGCGACCTGTTCGGCCCGGTCACCGGCCGCCGGTTCGACGTCGTCGTGAGCAATCCGCCCTACGTCCCGACTCCCTGGGCCGAGCCCGGCCGCCATCGTGCCGCGGTGGCGTGGGACGCGGGTGCCGACGGACGTCTCCTGCTGGACCGGATCTGCGGCAGGGCGCACACGTCGTTGCGTCCCGGCGGGGTGCTGCTGCTCGTGCACTCCACCCTGTGCGGCATCGCGCCGACCCTGGCCGGCCTGGAGCGGTCGGGACTCGAAGCCCGGGTGACCGACCGACGCATGGTGCCCTTCGGTCCCGTGCTCCGCTCGCGCACCGCGTGGCTGCGGGAGCAGGGGCTCGTCGACGCCGACGAGGAGAAGGAAGAACTGGTGATCATCCGTGCCGAACGAACCCGCTGAGCCCCCGCACCGCGTCACGCTGACGAACGACGGGCCGATCCTCGTCGAAGGCCCGGTCGAGGTCGTGCTCGACGACGGCAGCACCGTGTGTTCGGACCGCTTCGTCGTCGCCCTCTGCGTCTGCCGGCGCAGCCGCTCCTACCCCTGGTGCGACACCAGCCACCGTGCCCGAGACAAGAGGCGGACCCCGTGACCACCACCGCACCGCCCGCCCGTGACCACGCCACCGACCCCGCGCTGCCGCGCAGCAGGGGCGAACTCTCCCGTACCGTCCGCCAGGCCCTGACCCGCCCCGCCGGGACACCGCTGCCGCAGCGGGTGACCGCGGCGTCCGCCGACCCGTACGGGGACGACCTCCAGCTCACGCTCCACCTCTGCTACGAGCTGCACTACCGCGGCTTCGCCGGCGTCGACCCCGCGTGGGAGTGGGACCCCGGCCTGCTGCGGCTGCGGGCGGAGATGGAGCACCGCTTCCTGTCCGCGCTCCGGGCCGACGTCGGCCCGCCGAGAAGGGCGGAAGACGCGCTCGCGGACCTTCTCGTGGAACCCGCCGTCCCCGAAGGTCCCTCTCAATTCCTCAAGGAACAAGGGGAGTTGTGGCAGTTCCGCGAGTACGCGGCCCAGCGCTCCCTCTACCACCTGAAGGAAGCCGATCCGCACGCCTGGGTCATCCCGCGGCTGACCGGACGCGCGAAGGCCGCGATGGTGGCGGTGGAGTACGACGAGTTCGGGGCCGGACGGGCCGAGCGCGTCCACGCCCGGCTGTTCGCCGACCTGATGACGGACCTCGGTCTGGACACCACGTACGGACGGTACGTCGACGCGGCCGGCCCGGAGATGCTGACGAACGTCAACCTCATGTCCCTGTTCGGACTGCACCGAGTGTTGCGCGGAGCCCTGGTGGGCCACTTCGCCGCCGTGGAGACCACCTCGTCGCCCGGCTCACGACGCCTCGCCGAGGGACTGCGACGGGTCGGCGCGGGCCCTGCCGCCGTCCACTTCTACGCCGAGCACGTCGAGGCCGACGCGGTCCACGAGCAGATCGTCCGCCGGGACGTCGTGGGCGGCCTCCTCGAAACCGACCCCTCCCTCGACGAAGACGTCGCCTTCGGCGTCGACGCCACCGAATGGACCGAGAAGCGGCTCGGCGACCACTTCCTCACGGCCTGGGCGGACGGCCGTACTTCACTGCGCACACCGTTGTGAGCTGCCCTCGACACGGAGGCGGGACGGGCGGGCCCGGTGCGTACGCGGTACGAGCGGGGTGTCTGGGTACCCGGGACGGGTGCCACCCGCCCGGGTGAGACAGCCGAGAGAGGCGTCGCGATGTCTGCGCAGTCCGAGTCCGAGTCCGCCCGGGACGAGCACGGCAGGCCGGAAGGGCCGGAAGGGGCGGCTGCGAACGGCTCCGACGGCGGGCCGTCGGACGCCGTGCAGGAGTTTCGGGAGGCGCCGCGGCAGCCCCCGCGGCGGGATGCGCGCGGCGGGCGCCGGCGGTCCTGGGTGACGGTCGGTTTCGCGCTGGGGCTGGGGGCGAGCCTGGCGTGGCTGGCCGTCCAGACCGTTCTGCGGGTCAGTTCGATGCTGACCCTCATTCTGCTGGCCGTGTTCATCGCGATCAGCCTGGAACCGCTCGTCGTCTGGTTCACGCGCCGGGGTCTGCGGCGCGGCTGGGCCGTGGCGATCGTCCTGACGGGGTTCGTCGTCGTGCTCGCCGGATTCCTGGCGCTGGTCATTCCGCCGGTCGCCAAGGAGATCAGCGCGCTGGTCGACGCGGTACCCGGGTGGCTGGAGCAGGTCCACAACCACCAGTCCACGATCGGCCGCCTGGAGGACCGCTACCACGTGGTCGAGAAGGCCAAGGAGCAGATCGGCTCGGGAGACGGAGCGTCCGGTCTGGCGGGAGGCGTCCTGGGCGCCGGCCAGCTGGTCCTGAGCACCGTCACGTCCACGGCGATCGTGATCACGGTGACCCTGTACTGCATGGCGGCCCTGCCGACGATCAAGCAGTTCGGCTACCGGTTCGTGGCGGCCGGCCGCCGTGAGCGCGTCGAGGGCGTGGCCGAGGAAATCATGAACCGGATCGGCAAGTTCATGCTCGGCAACCTCGTCACCTCCGGCATCGCGGGCGTCGCGACCTTCGGCTGGTGCGCGGCCACCGGCGTCCCGTACGCCGCCGCGCTGGGCATCTTCACCGCCCTGATGGACCTGATCCCGATCGTCGGCTCCACCCTCGCCGGAATCGTCGTCAGCCTCGTCGCGCTCTCCGTGTCACTGCCCGTCGCGATCGCGACCGCGGTCTTCTACGTCGTCTTCCGGGTCGCCGAGGACTACCTCATCGTGCCCAGGGCCATGAAGTTCGCCGTGGACGTCCATCCGCTGGTCACCGTGCTCGCGGTGCTGGTCGGCGGGGCGCTGCTGGGGATCATCGGAGCCCTCGTCGCCATCCCGGCGGCCGTCGCCGTCGGCCTGATCCTCGACGAGTACGTCTTCCCGCAGAAGGAACGGGAATGACGCGGACGGCACATCCGGACGGGCGGAGCCGTGAACCGCGGAGACGGCCGGGGCCGCCACCCCCCACAGGAGAGGCCCCGGCCGTCGCGCTGTACGGGCCGCGCGGCGGCCCGTACTTTTTACAGCGCCGGGAGTGCGTTTTCTGTCACACCAGGGGTCCGAACCAAGTAGTTGCGTCTTGTACGGACATGGACGAGGAACAGTTTCAGGTCGTAACGTGCCTTTCGCGCCGGAGTGCGGACGCGACCAACACCATTCGAGGGACCACGTGCTGGGGGACGACGCGGAGCTGACCGCCGCGGTGCTTGCGGCACAGGACGGGGACGAGACCGCGTTCCGGACTGTGTACCGCACGGTGCACCCACGGTTGCTCGGATACGTACGGACGCTGGTCGGCGATCCCGACGCCGAGGACGTCGCGTCCGAGGCCTGGCTGCAGATCGCCCGTGACCTCGACCGGTTCAGCGGGGACGCGGACCGGTTCCGGGGATGGGCCGCCCGCATCGCCCGCAACCGCGCCCTGGACCACATACGGATGCGCGGCCGTCGCCCCGCGATAGGCGGCGACGAGACCGAACTCACCGGCCGCGCCGCCGAGTCCGACACCGCCGGCGAGGCCATCGAGGCCATGACCACCGGCAGCACCCTCTCCCTCATCGCCCAACTCCCGCAGGACCAGGCCGAGGCCGTCGTGTTGCGGGTGGTCATGGGCCTCGACGCCAAGACCGCCGCGGAGACCCTCGGCAAGCGTCCCGGCGCCGTCCGCACGGCCGCGCACCGCGGGCTGAAACGGCTGGCGGAACTGCTCGGCGGCGACCCGGAATCGGCCGCGGCCCTCGACGCCCTGCCGCCCCAGCGAGACCCGCGCGACCGCGCGGTGACGTCCGCCACTGTGACGCATACGCGCGCGCGGACGCAGAAGGACATGTGATGGCCGACGAGCGCTCTGCTTTTCCGGGGGACACCCCTCGGACCCCCGGCCGATGGCTGGACCGTGAGACCGCCGAACTGCTGCTGCGGGGCGAGTCCCTGGAAGCCGTCGACCCGGCCGCCCGTGCCCAGGCCGAGCGGCTCGCCAGAACCCTGGGCGCGCTGTCCGTGGAACCCTCGCCGGCCAAGATCGAACTCCCGGGCGAGGAAGCCGCGTTGGCCGCCTTCAGGGCCGCGCGCACCGGCAAGGATGTCGAGCGGGCGACCCTCGGCCGACTCGGCCGCGGGCCGTCCTCCGACGCCGGTCTCGTCCGGCTCGGGCGGCCCGACGCGACCGTCCCGGGGCCGCGCTGGGGAAGACCCGTACGGGTCGGCCTGGCCGCCGCGCTCGCCGTCGGCATGCTCGGCGGGGTAGCGGCCGCGGTCGGCACGGGAGCCCTTCCGACGCCGTTCCACGACGACCCGACGCCCGCCTCCTCCATCTCCGCCGCCGTGACCCCGCCCGACCGCACGCTGGTCTCGCCCTCGCCGAGCGGCACCGGCGGCTCGGGCACGCCCACGGCGGGCGGCGGTTCCGACGACTCCTCCGGCGAGGCCGCAGGCAGCGGCACGAACCCCACGCCCTCCGCCGGTACCGGTGACGGCAAGTCCTTCGGTTCCGGCGGCTGGTGGAGAGGTGTCACCTCGTCGTGCCGTGCCGTGCGCGACGGCAAGCCCCTGGCCCCCGGCCGCAAGCACACCCTGGAAGGCGTGGCGGGCGGTACCTCCCACGTGTGGTCGTACTGCAAGGGCCTCCTCCAACACCCCGGCACCGGAACCGACATGGACGACAAGAACGGCGGCGGCAAGGGCGGCGGCAGCGGTAACGGCAAGAACGGTGGCGGTCAGGGCGGCGACCAGAACGGTTCCGACGAGCCGGTCGGCGGTCAGGGCGGCGGCAGCGGCGGGAACATGGCCCCGATCGCCCCGGGCGGCGGCAACGGCGGCAACGGCAATGGCAGCGGCGGTAACGGCGGTGGCAGCGGCGGCGGTTTCCAGAACAACGGCGCCTCCACCTCCGGCCCCTCGGACTTCACCCCGCTCGCCCGGCACCAGTCGACGACCACCGCTGCCCCGTCGCACACCACCGACACCCGGCAGACCCCGGCGCCGAGCCCGACGTACGGCGTGCTCTGACGTACGGCGTGTCCTGAACCGATCGAACGCCGCTGACCTGCGCTTTCGTGGCTCGTGGACTTTTCTTCGCGGCAGGTGTGACATTTTCGGCCGTCGTGGCGCAGTACTGAGTGAGCCGACTGGTCATCGGCCAACGCACAGAGCCGGGGTTCCCCCCGTACCTACGGCTCGTGCACACGGCGCGGGTGGGACACGTTCCCCCGGTCCCGCCCGCGCCCCATACCCCTACTGGTGGACGACGACCTTGTCGCCCGTCCGCACCTGCGCGAAGAGACTCGCGATCGCCGCCTCGTCCCGTACGTTGACGCAGCCGTGCGAGCCGCCCGCGTAACCCCGCATCGAGAAGTCGTACGAGTAGTGCACCGCCTGGCCGCCGCTGAAGAACATCGCGTACGGCATGGGGGAGTGGTAGAGCGTGGACACCCAGTTCCGGGCCTTCCAGTAGACCTGGAACACACCGTCGCGGGTCGGGGTGAGCTCCGCGCCGAACCGCACCGACATCGTCGACACCGTCCGCCCGTCGATCATCCAGCGCAGGGTCCGGCTCGTCTTGTCGATGCACAGCACCCGGCCGGTGAGACAGCGCGGGTCGGGGGCGCCCGCCGGCTGGCCGCCCATCAGGTACAGGTCCCACTTGCCCGGCTCGTGCGTCATCCTCAGCAGCCGCTGCCAGGTGACGGTGTCGGTAGCGCCCGTCTTCGGCAGCCCGCGCCTGCCCTGGAAACCCGCGACGGCCTGCTCGGTGAGGTCGTCGTAGGTCCCGGTCGGCCCGTCGAAGAGCCAGTCGACCTGCCGCAGCCGTGCCTGCAGTTCGCGTACGTCCCCGCCGCTGTCCCCGCGCGACCACAGGACGTTCGCGGCACGGCCGGTGCTCGGGGAGGCGGAGGATTTCCCGTCACCGCCGCCATCGGTGCTGCTACTGCCACTGCTGCCGGGCAGCTTGATGCGGACGGGCAGATGGTGCCCGCCGTCCGCGTCGGTGCCCTGCACCGTGCAGCCGCACACCGCCACCAGTCCCGACAGGGCCACCGCGGCGGCGATCGCCCTCGCCGTGCCCGTAGTACGCCTCCGCATACCCGTAGTACGCATCGCGGACCCCCGTCGTCTCACCGGCCTCGTACCCGGACACGTACCCCCGGAAAAGGGGCCGCGAACGGCGTCCGGCGCATGCGACACTCGTTCTCATGTTCGGTGTCATAGACCTCCCCACCTACCTGGCCGGCCTGGTCCTGATCGTCCTGCTGCCCGGACCCAACTCGCTGTACGTCCTCTCGGTCGCCGCCCGGCGCGGCACCCGGGCCGGGTACACGGCCGCCGCCGGTGTCTGGTGCGGGGACACCGTGCTGATGACGCTCTCCGCGGCCGGGGTCGCCTCGCTGCTGCAGGCCAACGCCGTGCTGTTCGGGATCGTGAAGTACGCGGGGGCCGGGTATCTGACCTGGCTGGCGTTCGGGATGCTGCGGGCCGCGTGGGCGATGTGGCGCAGCCGCAAGGAGCGGGCCGCGATGGAACCGGCGCCCGTCGCGGAGGCGGCCGAGGAGCGGCCGTACCGCCGTGCCTTCGTCGTGAGCCTCTTCAACCCGAAGGCGATCCTGTTCTTCGTGGCCTTCTTCGTTCAGTTCGTCGACCCGGGATACGCCTACCCCGCCCTGTCGTTCGTCGTGCTCGGCGCCTTCGCGCAGCTGGCGAGCTTCCTCTACCTCAGTGCCCTGATCTTCAGCGGGACCCGGCTGGCGACAGCCTTCCGCCGCCGCAGGCGGCTCGCGGCGGGGGCCACCTCGGCGGCGGGGGCGCTGTTCCTGGGCTTCGCGCTGAAGCTGTCACTGGCCAGCTCGGTCTAACTGCCGGTCGGCAGGCCGAGGTTGAAGCGTTCCGCGTACTTGGCCAGGCCCTCGTCCGTGTCGCCCGCCCAACCGACGTAGCCGTCGGGGCGGACCAGGAAGAGGCCCGTGCCGTACGTCTCGGTCGCCGGGCCCGCCACGACGCGCACGGCCTCGCCGTCACCGGCCGCCGCGATCGCCGGTGCCTTCGTGCCCAGCGCGAGCAGGGTCCAGTGCGGGCCCCGGAAGGCGTCGAGGAGGCGTACGCCCGCGACGGTCCGGTTCGGGGCGCGGTCACCGGCCCGCAGGCCCTCACCCGCCGGCCGGGTCTCCTCGGTGAGGCTCGACTCCCGGTAGCCGATGCCCAGTTGGCGGGTCGCCTCGCCGCGGCGGGCCTCGCCCCGGTGGACCTTGGTGGACAGGCCGAGCATCTCGGCCGCGTTGGGGAGCCGCTCCTCCTCGTAGGTGTCGAGCAGGCTCGCGGGAGCCTCGCCGCGCAGCACCGCGCCCAGCTTCCAGCCCAGGTTGTAGGCGTCCTGGACGCTGGTGTTGAGGCCCTGGCCGCCGGCCGGCGAGTGGACGTGCGCCGCGTCGCCGGCGAGGAAGACCCGGCCCTGCTGGAAACGGTCCGCGAGGGCCGCCCGGGGCCGGAAGTCCGAGGCCCAGCGGATCTCCGTGATGTCCTCGGGGGCGAGGTGCGAGCGGGCGGCCACGATCTTCCGTACGCCGTCCAGGGACAGGTCGGGCGTGCTGTCGTCCAGGATCTGGGCGATCACCTGGAAGTCCTCCGTCCCGGCCAGCGGGCAGATCGCGAGGAAGCCCTCGTCGCCCCGCGGCGGGAAGATGTGCCAGTTGTCGCGGTCCAGGTCGGTGACGCGGGTGTCCGCCACCAGGATCGGATGCGGGTCGACGGTCTCGCCGGTCATTCCGATGCCGAGCCCGCGCCGGATCACCGAGCGACCGCCGTCCGCGGCCACCGCGTACCGGGCGCGGACGGGGGCGCCGGACGCGAACCCGACCGTCACACCGGCCTCGTCCTGGGTGAGCCCGGTGACCTCGCGGCCGAAGGACACCCGGCCGCCCAGCTCGTCGAGCCGGGCCCGGAGGATCTTCTGGGTGCGCCACTGCGGCACCATCCACGGGGCGCCGTACGGCGAGTCCACGTTCGTCTCGGCCGGGTCGAACATGTTCTGCTCGGCGACCCGCTCGCCGTCCTGCCAGACCATCCCGACCGGGTAGTCGCCGCCCGCGGCGAGGACCGCGTCCAGCACGCCGAGGTCGTCGAAGACCTCCATCGTGCGCGGCTGGATGCCCTTGCCGCGCGAGCCGGGGGACAGCCCGGCGCCGCGCTCCACGACCAGGGCGTCCACCCCGCGCCGGGCGAGGTCGATGCCGAGGGCGAGTCCGGTGGGGCCGGCGCCGACGATCAGTACGTCCACGTGCTCGGCCGGGTTTCCGTGCTCGGTCGTGATCCCGTGTTCGGTCATGATCCAGTCTCCTTAACGCTGTTAAGTGCGGGTGGTTCCGAGGGTGGCCTTAACGGTGTTAAGTTGTCAAGCGTGAGTACGGAACGACGCACCCCCCTCGACCGCAAGCGCGTCGCGGACACGGCCCTGAGACTGCTGAACGAGGTCGGTCTCGACGGGCTGTCCCTGCGTGCCATCGCCAAGGAGCTGGACGTCAAGGCGCCCGCGCTGTACTGGCACTTCAAGGACAAGCAGGCGCTGCTCGACGAGATGGCGACGGAGATGTACCGGCGGATGGTCGCCGACTCCCCGCTCGCCCCCGAGGACACCTGGCAGGAGCGGCTGCTGAAGTCCAACCGCGGACTGCGCGACGCGCTGCTCGGCTACCGCGACGGCGCCAAGGTCTTCAGCGGCTCCCGCTTCACCGGCACGCTGCATGCCGTGGAGATGGAGAACACCCTGCGCCTGTTCACCGAGGCGGGCTTCACCCTCGCCCAGGCGGTCCGCGCGACCTCGACGTCGTACCTCTTCACGATCGGTTTCGTCAGCGAGGAACAGGGCGTCCAGCCGCTGCCGGACGAGCGTCGCGAGGGGTACGACGTACACGAACGCGCCCGCCTGATGGCCGACTTCCCTCTGTCGGCCGCGGCGGGCGCGGAGATCTTCGAGGACTATGGCCGGCACTTCGAGGAAGGGCTGGCCGTGGTCGTGGCGGGCGTGGGGGCGTGGTCCGGGGTCAGGTGAGGGTCAGTTGTGGGTGCCGTACCAGACGTAGTAGGAGGAGGGGATCGGCGACTGGTTGTTGTCGGTGGCGTAGACCGCGTCCTTGACGGTGCTCGTCCTCGGGTACCCCTCGCCGGCCGAGCCGAGATCGTCGAAGAAGTGCCCGCTGTCGCCCTGGTACCACCACCACTGGCCGGTGGCGCCGCTGCAGGTGCTCATCCAGACGGCGTTGACGGTCGTCTTGTTGTCGGTCGTCAGGCAGGTGCCGGTCTCGCGGTTCCTGACCTGCGCGAAGCTGCCGGAAGCGCCGACGAAGTCCCACTGCTGGCGATTGCTCCCGACGCACGACGTGGCGAACGCCGTCCCGGTGTCCCCGGCCGTCAGACACGTCCCGAACCCCGGCGTTCTGGAACTGCCAGTACGGGGGCGCTGACTGCGGCAAGACGGAGGTTTCTTCACCGCAACCTCTTTCGGAGAGTTGGAAGTGGAGCGGTCGTCCTGATCAACAGCCTGCCGGGCGGGGTCGGAGCGGTGGATCAGGCGGGTGGTGCGGCGGAGGGCGGACGGGGAGCAGGTCGGCTCCAGGATGTGGACGGGGCCGAGGTCGCGGGTGCGGGCCGTGTCCCGGAACCGGTCCGGTGCCGTGCTCGTCACGCGCATCGGGGGATCGCGGGCGGGCAGGAATGTGTCGAAGGCGGCCAGTCGGTCGGCCGGTGGCAGGTCCTCGCTCCGAAACACCGTTCTGATCACGTACCCCCCGGATCGATCAACCGTTTCTTTCGAACGTCGGATCGTCGAGCGGGTGTTCGGGATGCGCCTTTGAGCGGCAATTTGTAAATGGAGGGCGGCCCGTAACTTCACGTTCACCTGCTGGCCCCGGCAGGGTTGATATCCGGGCTCGAACATCTCCTACGGTCACAAGAATCCGCCCCGGAGAGAGCCCAGGTGTACGCGTGACCAACCGCCCCCCGACACTGTCCGTGATCGTCCCTTGCTACAACATCGAGGCCTATGTCCCGGAAACGGTGACCAGCCTGATCAACAACGCGCGGGACGAGTTCGAGTTCCTGTTCGTCGAGGACCGCTCGACCAAGGACAAGACCTACGAGGCTCTCCTGGAGCTGACGAAGCGGCTCCCGAACAGCAGGGTGATCCGGCACGAGAAGAACGGCGGTCTGGCCACCGCCCGCAACACCGGGATCGACGAGGCCGAAGGCCGCTACCTCACCTTCCTCGACGGCGACGACTGGCTCGCGCCGGGCTATCTCGCCGACCTGGTGGACGTCATCCAGCGCTTCGACGTCGACTTCGTGCGCACCGACCACGTCACCGTCACCGGCGTCGAGCGCGCCATCCAGCGCTCCCCGGAGGGCCGCCGGCACACCCCGCTCGACCCGCGCAGCTCGATCCTGCCCGTCGACGACACGACGATGGTCGACTACCCGTACGCCTGGGCCGGCATCTACCACCGCCGCCTCCTCGACCGCGGCCTGCTGCGCTTCCACGACGGCCTGCGCACCGCCGAGGACCGCCCCTGGATCTGGGAACTGCACCGCAAGGCCGAGTCCTACGTCGCCGCCAGCCTGCGCGGGGTCTTCTACCGCCGGGGCCTGGCCGGTTCGCTGACCCAGATCGGCGACGTCCGCCAGCTCGACTTCTTCCGCTCCTTCGACCTGGTCCTCGCCGAACTCGCCGACGACCCCGAGGCCGCGAAGCTGCGCAAGAAGGCGCTGCGCAACTACTGCGTCGTCATCGCCCACCAGCTCCTGGACCGGGGCCGGTTCGAGCGCAGCGTGCACGCCAAACTGCGGCAGATGGCCGCCGAGGCGCTCGGCCGGATGACGGAGACCGAACTCAACGAAGCGCTCGTCGGCATGGGCGAGGAACGCGTGCACACGCTGCGGCGCATCCGCGGTGGCATGAAGGGAGTCGCGGCATGAGCGGCACGACACAGATCTTCTTCTCGGCCACGCAGTACGCCGCCGCGACCGTCACCGCCGCGATCCGCGCCGGCTTCTTCGGCCCGCGCACGGCCCACCGTCGCATCCTGGTCGTCAGCAACACGGCCGCCGTGCCCGAGGTCGGCACCCCGCTGGACCGGATGCCCGGCTTCGAGAAGCTGCGCCCCGAGTTCGACGAGGTCCGCTCGTGGAACGAGTTCATCTCCCCCTTCCACCCGGCCGGTTGGTCCCCGCGCGCCCAGGACACCGCCCTGTGGGAGAAGGCCGTACGTCTCGCCTGGAACCTCGGCGACGAGGACGTGGAGATCGCCTGCGAGTCCATCCAGGCCAACCCCTCCCGCGCGGTCGCCGACATCTTCGCCGACAGCAAGGTGCACGTGTACGCGGACGGCCTGATGAGCTACGGCCCCACCCGCAACCGCATCCCGCACAACCTCAACAGCCGCATCGCCCGCGTCCTGCACCTCGACCTGATACCCGGGCTGCGGCCGATGCTGCTGTCCGAGTACGGCGTCGAGCCGCAGCCCATCCCGAACGAGGCGATCGTCGACGTCCTCGCCCAGATCGGCGAGGACGGCGCCTCGATCCTCGCCGACCGGCTGCCCGAGACGAACAGGCCCACGGCCGTGATGCTCGGCCAGTACCTCTCCGCCATCGAGCTGATCACCCAGGACGAGGAGGAGCAGCTGCACGTCCGGATGCTGCGCGCCGCCGCGAAGGCGGGCCACCAGGACGTCCTGTTCAAGCCCCACCCCAGCGCACCGGCCGTCTACAGCACGTCACTTGAGCAGACCGCCGACCAACTCGGCGTCCGCCTCACGGTGTTGCGCGAGCCGGTCCTGGCCGAGACCGTCTTCGCCCACCTCCGCCCGCAGTTGGTCATCGGCTGCTTCTCCACGGCCCTGATGACGGCCGCCGCCCTCTACGACATCCCCGTCGCCCGCGTCGGCACAGGCTTGCTCCTCGAACGCATCACGCCGTACGAGAACAGCAACCGCATCCCGCTCACCGTGATCGACGCGATCCTCCCGGACGCGGAGCAGGACAAGGTCGGGCAGCCGCTCGAACTGAGCACGCTGGCCGAGGAGTTGGCGCCGCTGGTGCGGGCCGTCGGCTACTGCATGCAGGCCCTCAAGCACCACGCGATGCGCGACGAGGTGACCGCCTGGCTCGCCGTCCACCTCGACGAGTACCCGCAGTACTTCAAGCGGCGCCGACTGACCAGCCTGCGCCTGCCCGGCGGCAGCGCGGTGCGGGCGGAGTCGCTGCGCCGGAACCCGACCGTACGGCGCGTGGTGCGCCGTATCCGGGCCGCGCAGGCCTGAGACGCACACGGGAAGGGCCCCTCGACCGGCGTCGGTCGAGGGGCCCTTCCCGTGCTCGGTGCGGCTACTTGCCGAGCTTCGCCGCCAGCTGCTTCGACTGGAGCGACATCGTGCGCTTCAGCCGTGGCCCGAACGGCTTCTCGACGAAGCGGTGCATCAGATACGCCAGGCACAGCAGCCCCGGCACGGTCAGCGCGAGCGTCTCGTACGGGCCGAGCCCGAAGCCCCGGTGCAGGACGCGGATCGCGAACCAGCCCAGGTGCTCGTGGATCAGATAGAACGGGTACGTCAGCGCGCCCGCCAGCGTCAGCCAGCTCCAGTTCGCCCAGCTCGTCCAGCCCAGCGCCACCGCCGCCACCGCCGCGAAGGCGACGAGGACGATCGCCTGGATGACATGCGGGTTGCGGTGGAAGTCGCCGGTCATGCCCGGGTGCCACAGCGCCGTCACCGAGTAGCGCTGACCCAGCAGGAAGGACATCCCCACGATGCCCCACAGAAGCAGGTCACTGCCGTAGCGGTAGATCAGGTAGAAGGCGAGGCCGCCGATGAAGTACGGCGCGTGGTCGCGCATCGTCAGCTCGGTCGTCAGCGGGTTGTCGGCGACCCGGGCGAAGCAGCCGGCCATCGTCCACAGGATGCAGAAGGTCACCACCCGGCGGTAGGTGACGCCCTTCCAGATCACGAACAGCGCGAAGAACAGGTAGAACCGCATCTCCACCCAGAGCGTCCAGTCCACGCCGATGACCCGCGGCACGCCCATCGGCTGCTGGAGCATCGTGAAGTTGACCAGGAACTCGTCCGAACGCAGCGGCTTGACGACCACCGGCATCAGCACCGACGCGGTGCCGACCAGGATGAGGGCCACCCAGTACGCCGGGTACAGCCGGGCGATGCGGGAGCAGAAGAACTCGCCCATCGACTTGCCCCAGCTGCTCATGCAGATCACGAAGCCGCTGATGAGGAAGAAGAACTGCACACCGAGCGAGCCGTAGGTCCCCGCCTCGGACAGGGTCGGGAACATCTTCCCGGGGGACTGGTGCCAGGAGGAGGCCACCTCACCGTTCTTGCCGGTGAAGTGGTAGAGGCACACCATCAGCGCGGCCAGCAGCCGCAGTCCGTCCAGGGCCCGCAGCCGGTTCTCCCGGGGCGGGCGGGACGAGGTGACGGGTGGCTGCTCCGGTTCCTGCCCAGGGTCCTGGCCCCGCAGGGTGGGTGCCAGGGCCTGGTCGACCGCGTTCATCCTGGGCCTTTCTCGCCGACGTCGAATGGCTGTTCCGCAGGGGAACGATGTGACGCTACGAACGTTCGACAGATGAAAGGCGATTCACCGGCGACACACAGGGGTCTCCCACATGTCGCCCGGATGAACAATTTGAATGGACGCTAACGTCCGGAGAAAGCACGGGCGCGACGCGCGATGCGCCGGACCGTCCGATTGCGCGGAATGAAGGACAGTTGGGCCGGTACGGCGCCGGGCAGCGCCAGCGCGGTCAGGCGGCGGCGTTTGAAGTAGCGCCAGGTGTGCGAGTTGAGGTGGGCCGAGAGATAGCGCTCGGCGTCCTCGCGCAGCCGCGGGTAGATCTTCGGCTGCATCGCGAAGCCGACTGCCTTGAGGAGTCCGCCCAGTTCGGCCACGCGCTCCGCCGACGGCATCCGCCAGTCCGTCACCGCCTTCTTGTCGGCGAGGTCGGGCAGCACGTCGTCCACGATGGTCAGCGGCACCCGGTTGCTGTTCTGGTAGGGCGTGAGCCGGGCCAGCACGGTGTCCGTGCCGACGCGTGCGACCGGGATGTCGTACAGGCCGGCCGCGGTGAACAGCGCGGTGGAGAAGCAGCCGACGACCAGGGCGGGGCGCATCCGCTGGAAGGCGACCTCGGCGAGCACCGGGCGGTCCAGCAGGGTGAGTCGGGCCCCCAGCTTGGTCGCCTCGTCCTCCAGGAGGCGTGACCAGCGGGAGGGTGCCACGGGGTGCGGCTTGAACACCAGCGTGCGGTGGCCCAGCGCCACCGCGCCGCGCACCATGCGCAGGTGCAGCTCCTCCTCCTGCTGGTCGGTGAGGATGCCGAGCGCGGCGAGGTACTGGCCGAGGAGCAGGGCCGGTTGCCCCTCCACGGTCGGCAACTCCTCCTCGGACGCGGCGAGTTCGCCAAGTACCTTGAGGAAGGCCTCCGTCGGTACCAGCTCCGGCGGGACGCCGAACTCGGTGAGGAGCAGCGGGGTGAGGCCCGGGACGAGATCGAGGTGCAGCAGCCGCTCGATGCGGGTGCCGACCAGCGGGTCGATCTTGTCGCGCGTGGGGCCGTAACTTATGAGGCCGTCCGCGTAGACGTCGACCGGGGCGCCGGTGAACAGCTGGCACAGCGCGAGCGACGGATTGACCTGGACGGACTCCACGGCGAGCCGGATCTCGTCGTCGCCGAGCCGCCACAGCAGCCGTACGTACCGCTCCCACATCGGGACGTCGTCGCCCCGGGGGCTCCAACCGCTCGGGTGGAAGGGGGAGATGGTCTCGTTCCACGACAGCACGTCGTCGAAGCGGTCCCGGAGCCGGTCGAAGCCCGGCATGGTGTCCACCGACGGGGTGGTCTCCGGGTTCGCCGCGTTGTTGGTGATCAGCAGCAGCCGCCGGTCGGCCTCGCCGAGGAGCCCGGCGTCCAGGGCGGCGGCCAGCGTGGCGGCGCCGTACAGGGTCGACGCGCACAGGATCTGGGTGGTGCGGGGCATCAGGCGGCCACCGTCCGCGCCGAGGTGGGACGGCGGCGCAGACGCCGCAGCCGGCTCGCGCGCTGGGGGTCCATCGAGTCCATTACCTCCGCCAGAACATCCTGGGGCATGCGCTTCAGCGCGGCGGAACTCAGTGAACGCAGTTTTCGAGCCACGGCGGGTTCGAACCTCTCGATCGATCCGAGATGATGAGCCATGATCGCGCAATAGGTGCGCACCGCTTTTGGCAGCAGTTCGTCGGCGTCGCGGTCAGCCGCCGTCTCCTCGATTACCTGGTCGAACGCACGAATGAAATCGAGCTGCCGGACGTCTCCGATCTGGGTCAGCGACGAGGCGACCCCGCGTCGGTAGAACACCCCGAGCAGCCCCACCGTGGCGAAGGACTCCGCCTCGCGGTGCAGCTTCCAGATCCACGGCCGGTCCTCGGCCGTGCGCAGCCCGTCGGTGAAGTGCAGCAGGCCCCGGTCGACGAGTCTGCGGTGGTAGATGCCCGCCCAGGCGTAGGCGTAGTCCACGGACGTGGAGCGGTCGGCGGGCAGGATCGCGTCCCGCGGGTTCAGCACCACACCGCGCCGGCCCTGCGGGACCCGGGCGATCGAGCGGGCCTTCGCCGTGCACACCACGTGGTCGGTGCGCACGAAGTCGCAGCCGAGTTCCTCGATGGCGGCCAGCAGTCGCGGGAAGTAGTCCGGGGCGAGCCAGTCGTCGCCGTCCAGAAACGTCAGATACTCGCCACGTGCCGAGTCGATGCCGGTGTTGCGGGCGGTCGCCAGCCCTCCGTTCTTCTGGTGTCTGACATGCACGACGCCTGGCAACTCCCGCTCCGCGCGCGCGAGAATGTCAGGTGTCTCGTCGGTCGAACAGTCGTCGACGAAGATGAATTCGAAGTCCTCCCGTGTGTTCGCACGCAGGCTCTTCAGGGTGTCGGGCGCGTATTGCTGCACGTTGTAGAACGGCACGATGACGGAGAGCTTGACCACCCGCATGACGTTAGAGGGCGCTCCGGCATCGGTCTTTACCATTGGTTTGATGTCGGGTGAACGCCACGTGGCGAACCTGTGAACCAGGAATTTTTACACCCGCACCACGCCCTGATTCGCCATTCAGCGGTGTGCTGTTAACCGTTTGTTGCCTTCGGGTTGGGCCGATCAACGGAATGGCTTCCTAGCGTCTTCGGTGTGCCAGCAAGTGCAACGCAGACCCTGCGAGTCGCCGTTCTCGCGGATTCCGACACCCGGTGGAAATGGGGTTCGCTCACCGCGAACCGTATTGCTCCGCCGAATTCGGACATCTCTCTGGACGGGTACCTCCTGCGGGGTCGTGCCACCCCAACAGCCCGCCAGCTGAAGGAAGTCGGCGTCACCGCCGACTCCCTCCGCGAGGTGACCGCCGTCGAGTTCCTGCGTGCCATGGAGAAGGAGCCGTACGACCTCCTCGTGCTCTCCCTCGTCGGCGGCGGGGTCCAGGCGATGCTGCACGGCCTGGCCCGCGCCTGGGACGGGCGCACCGAGCGCCCCGTGGTCGTCACCGGCTATGTCGGCGTCGTCTACGAGAAGCTCACCGACGGCCTGCTGCTACGGCACGGCGCGGACCTCGTCCTCGCCAACTCCCGCCAGGACGCGGACCGTTTCACGGCGGTCTACGACGGGGTCGGCGCCGACTCCTCGGCGGTCACCGAGGTCGCCCTGCCGTTCCTCGGCGGGGACGCGTACACCGGTGAACACGACCCGTACACGGTCGTCTTCGCCGTGCAGCCCTCGGTGCCCGACAACCGCCGGGACCGCGACTACCTGCTCAACAGGGCGATCCAGCACGCCCGTTTCCACCCGAACCGCGAGGTGCTGCTCAAGCTCCGCTCCAAGCCGGGCGAACACACCACGCACATCGAGGAGTTGCCCTACCAGAAGCTGGTCCAGGGCAAGGACCTCCCCGCCAACTTCAGCCTGGTGTACGGGCACATGGGTGACGTGCTCGACCGCACCGACCTCCTGGTGACCATCAGCTCGACGGCCGCCCTGGAGTCCCTGCACCGCCGTATCCCCACCGTCGTGCTGACCGACCTCGGCATCCGCGAGGGGCTCGGCAACCACCACTTCGTGGGCTCCGGGTGCCTCGCCTCCTGGGACCAGCTCGACGCCGGGTACAAGCCGGTGCCGGACGCCGGGTGGGTGGCCCGGCAGGGCGTCGCGGCCGAAGGGGCGTACGAGACGGCCTTCGACGCGGCCCGCGAGCGCATCGCCAAGCTGCTGGCCGGTGACGGGATGCCCGCCCTCACCCCCTACTACACGCCCGAGACCGCCCCCGGCTATCTGCCCGGCATCCTCGCCCGCCATCACCTCGGCCCGGACGGCACCCCGCTGCCCGGCGCCCCGGCCGCGGACAAGGCGCCCGGTCCCGTCCGGCAGATCGTCCGCCGGGCCGCGCGCGGCGCCTACCGCCACGGCGTGCAGCGCGTGGCGCCCGTCATCCGCCGGATGGGGGAGCTGTGAACGCCAGAGCCGCGAACGCCAAGACCTCCGCTCAAGGAGCACATCCCATGGGAGTAGAGCCCATGTCCAACTCGCAAGCAGGGCAAGGCGCTTCGGTGCGCCGGGTGCTCGCGGTGATCCCCGCGCGCGGCGGCTCCAAGGGCGTCCCCGCCAAGAACCTCGCCCCCGTCGGCGGAGTGCCGCTGGTGGCCCGCGCCGTCCGTGAGTGCCGGGCCAGCCGGCTGGTGACGGACGTGGTCGTCTCCACCGACGACCAGGCCATCGCCGCCGCCGCCCGCCAGGCCGGCGCCGAGGTCGTGCTGCGGCCCGCCGCCATCGCCGGTGACACCGCGACCTCCGAGGCCGCCGTCCTGCACGCCATGGACGCCCACGAGGCGCTGCACGGCGCGGCCGTGGACGTGGTCCTCCTCGTGCAGTGCACCAGCCCCTTCATCGTCCGCGAGGACGTCGACGGCATCGTGAACGCGATCGTCGCGAACGGCGCCGACACCGCGCACACCGTCGCCCCCTTCCACGGCTTCGTGTGGCGCGACGCCGACGACGAGGCGACCACGGTCGTCGAGCCGACCCGCACCGGCGAGGTCGGCGGCGCCACGAAGGTCGCCAACCCGCCTGTCACCAGCGGCGGTTACGGCGTCAACCACGACAAGTCGTTCCGCCCGCGCCGCCAGGACCGCCCCCAGGACTTCCTGGAGACCGGCGCCGTCTACGGCATGGACGCGGCCGGGTTCCGCAAGGTCGGCCACCGCTTCTTCGGCCGCACGGAACTCGTCCGGACCGACCCCGCAAGGGTGTTGGAGATCGACGATCCCCACGAGCTGGCCAGGGCAAGGGCGTTGGCGCCCCTCTTCGACGCCGACCGCCCCGGCTCGCTCCCGACCGCCGACGACATCGACGCGGTCGTACTCGACTTCGACGGCACCCAGACCGACGACAGGGTGCTGATCGATTCCGACGGACGGGAGTTCGTCTCCGTGCACCGCGGAGACGGCCTCGGCATCGCGGCCCTGCGCAGGACCGGGCTGAAGATGCTGATCCTGTCCTCGGAGCAGAACCCGGTCGTCGCCGCCAGGGCCCGGAAGCTCCAACTCCCGGTCCTGCACGGCATCGACCGGAAGGACCTCGCACTCAAGCAGTGGTGCGAGGAGCAGGGCATCGCGCCGGAGCGCGTGCTCTACGTCGGCAACGACGTCAACGACCTCCCGTGCTTCGCCCTCGTGGGCTGGCCCGTGGCGGTCGCGAGCGCCCACGACGTCGTACGCGGCGCCGCACGCGCGGTCACCACCGTGCCCGGTGGCGACGGCGCTGTCCGAGAGATCGCCAGCTGGATCCTCGGCCCCTCTCTCGATTCCCTCACCCAGTAAGGAAACCCGCTGTCATGAGCAACAACTCCCGTCTGCGCCAGTTCGGTTCGAAGACCGCAGGCCCCGGCCACCCCGTCTACGTCGTCGGCGAGATCGGCATCAACCACAACGGTGAGCTGGAGAACGCCTTCAAGCTGATCGACGCCGCCGCCGAGGCCGGCTGCGACGCCGTCAAGTTCCAGAAGCGCACCCCGGAGATCTGCACCCCGCGCGACCAGTGGGACATCGAGCGCGACACCCCCTGGGGCCGGATGACCTACATCGACTACCGCCACCGCGTGGAGTTCGGCGAGGACGAGTACCGCCAGATCGACGACTACGCCAAGTCGAAGAACATCGACTGGTTCGCCTCCCCGTGGGACACCGAGGCCGTCGCCTTCCTGGAGAAGTTCGACGTCCCGGCCCACAAGGTCGCCTCCGCGTCGCTGACCGACGACGAGTTGCTCCGCTCGCTCCGTGCCACCGGCCGTACGGTCATCCTCTCCACCGGCATGTCGACGCCGAAGCAGATCCGCCACGCGGTCGAGGTCCTCGGCTCGGACAACATCCTGATGTGCCACGCCACTTCGACCTACCCGGCGGTGGCCGAGGAGCTCAACCTCCGCGTCATCAACACCCTCCAGGCCGAGTACCCGAACGTGCCGATCGGCTACTCCGGTCACGAGACGGGCCTGCAGACCACCCTCGCCGCGGTCGCGCTCGGCGCCGCCTTCGTCGAGCGTCACATCACCCTCGACCGCGCCATGTGGGGCTCGGACCAGGCCGCCTCCGTCGAGCCGCAGGGCCTGACCCGCCTCGTCCGCGACATCCGCACCATCGAGGCCTCCCTCGGCGACGGCGTCAAGAAGGTCTACGAGTCGGAGCTCGGCCCGATGAAGAAGCTGCGCCGCGTCAACGGCGTGGTGGCCGAGGCGGAGATCGCCGCGGCGGCGGGCGAGCCGGTCGCGGTCTGAGTCTGAACCATCAAGCGCCAGCGCCAGCGTCACTTACGGTCACGGGACGGTCGTACGACAATGAGCCCCCACGCCGGCACCGCCGGCCTCACCCCCCACACTCTCGCGTTCGTGGAGAGTCCGGTACAGCTTCTGAACGTGCTGGAGTGGGCGCACCTGCGTGCGCCCAGGGCCGAGGAGGCACCCGGCGGGTCCGGCGGGGGGCTCACCCTCGTGGTCCTGTCGCCGACCGACCCGATGACCCGCGGCCAGCTGCGCCGCATGGCCGACCTCGCCCGCGACGAGGGCCACACCGTGCGCTGGGAGGAGGCGCGGGGCGGACCCCTGGCCCCCTTCCAGACCATCGGCGGCCTCACCCGGCTCCTCCGCCGGGCGGACCGGATCGTCATGGGCGACCCGTTCTCGCGCTACGTACAACTCCTGCTGACCATCACCAAGGCACGTGACCTGGTGGTGGTCGACGACGGCACCGCGACGATGGAGTTCGTCGCCCAGCTCGCCAGCGGCGAACGCCTGGTCCGCTGGCACCGCAAGGGCGGCCGCCCCGGCCCCCGCGACCTGATCTTCGCCCCGGTCTCCTCGGCGGCCCGCCGCCGCCTGACCCCGAGCGCCCGCCGCAAGGTGGAGATCTTCTCCTCGATGCCGATCGAGACGACTCCCGAGGGCGTCACGATCACGGCCAACGCCTTCGCCTGGACCCGCGCCACCTTCGGCCCGCCCCGCATCACCAAGGGCGCGGACATGGTCGGCACGTCCCTGGTGGAAACCGGCGTGGTGGACAACGACCGCTACCTGGAGGCGGTCGCCACCCTCGCCAAGACCCACGGCGCCACCCGCTACTTCGCCCACCGCCGCGAAAGCACGGAGAAACTCCACCGGTTGGCGGTGGAGACGGACCTGGAGATCGTCCGCCCGGACCTCCCTCTGGAACTGATCGCCCGCCGCGGCCCCATCGGCCGTACGATCCTCAGCTTCCCCTCGACGGTCGTCCACACCCTGCCGCTGGCCCTGGTGGGCACGGAGGTCCGGGTCGCGGTCTGCGACATCGACCCCGCATGGCTGACCGAGAACGCCTCGCCCCGCGCACAGGGGTTCCTGTCGGGGGTCACGGGGACGGCACGGGATGTGCATCGGCTGTCGGCGGTCACGGCGGCGTAGGGCGGGTCCGGGCGGGGGCGTCCTGACACCCTCAAGGCACGCGACCACAAACAGGAAGCGCGCCTACGACCCCGCCCACCGCCGGCACCCCGTTCGCCGCCCTGCACTGCGAACTGACACCGAACCCGTGGCACGACCCCGAGCACGACGCGTATCAGCTCTTCTACCGGCGATCCCTCGCGAGGGGCCGGCCGACGGCCACTGTCCCCGACTGTGCCGCCCGGATCGGGGTGCGTTCGCCGCTGCCGCTCACCGTCACGGCTCAGTCGGCCGCCGGGGGCTTGTAGGCCAGGATGAAGGCCCGTGGCCGCTTCTCCTCGTCCTGGGGCTTGCGGAGGACCTCGGCGTACAGGGGCAGGCCCGCCCGGGTGAGGAACGAGGCGACCCTGGCCGGAGTGCGGAAGTAGTAGTCCAGCGAGATGTCCTGGCCGTAGCGCTCCGACAGGTGCAGGTGTTCGTCCTCGGCGGCCTGGAAACCGAGCAGGACGTAGCCGCCCGGCCGTAGGACCCGGTGGAACTCCGCGAAGACGCCGGGCAGGCGGTCGTCCGGGATGTGGATCGTGGAGTAGAGGGCGATCAGGCCGTCGAGGGTCGCGTCCGGTACGTCCAGGGATGTCATCGAGCCGACCTGGAAACGGAGTTGGGGATGCGCCTCGCGGGCCAGCGCCACCATGTGCGGGGAGATGTCGATGCCGAAGGCCCGGAGGCCGAGGGCGTTCAGGCGCGCGGTCACGTAGCCGGGGCCGCTGCCGATATCGGCCACCTGCGCCTCGCCCGCGGTCGCCGTACGGACGAGCTCGGCGAAGGCGGTCAGCAGGCCCGTCTCGACGGGGCCCTCGCCCAGGCCGTCGGGGTGTTCGGCGCTGTACGCCGGCGCGATCGCGTCGTAGGAGGAGCGGGTGGCCTCTATGAAGTCCGCGGTCAGGTCCGCGTTCGGGTCGGTCACGTCGGCGGACCCTACCAAGGGACACGTCGGGTGACCGTGTCCGTGATGCGGACGGGGCGAGCCGTGCTGGGGTGAGGCGTGGTATCCCAGAAGGAGCAGGGAGTTTACCCATCTCCACTAGCGGCTATGCGGTCGGCGGTCAGATTTTCTTCGACTAACGGGTTGAACTTTTGTTGATCGAGGGTCAGTTGACCACCCGGGCGCCCTACCCTTCAGAGGGTGAAGCAATTGATGTCACCAGAGTCCGAGGCAGAGTCCGAGGCCGAATCCGTCGGGAACGTGCTTCCGGGCACGCTGTCGGAGACCTTGCGTGCCGAACTCGTCGCGTTCCGGCGGGACTTGCACATGCACCCCGAGCTGGGCACCCAGGAGTTCCGGACCACCGCGGCGATCAAGGCGCGGCTGGAACTGGCCGGTCTCGAACCCCGGGTCCTCGCCATGGGCACCGGGCTCGTCTGTGACATCGGACCCCGCGACACCGCCGTACCCATGCTCGCGCTGCGCGCCGACATCGACGCCCTGCCCATCCCGGACACGAAGAGTGAGTGCGCGTACCGCTCCACCGTGCCCGACCGCGCCCACGCCTGCGGCCACGACGTCCACACCACCGTGGTGCTCGGCGCCGGTCTCGTGCTGGCCCGCCTGCACGAGCAGGGACTGCTGCCGCGTGCGGTACGGCTGCTCTTCCAGCCTGCCGAGGAGGTCCTGCCCGGCGGTGCCGCCGACGCCATCGAGTGCGGGGTGCTGGACGGGGTCGGCCGGATCATCGCCGTGCACTGCGACCCCAAGGTCGACAGCGGGCGGATCGGGCTGCGCATCGGTCCCATCACCTCCGCCTGCGACCGCCTGGAGGTCTCCCTGGACGGCCCCGGCGGACACACCGCCCGGCCGCACCTCACCACCGACCTCGTGACCGCCGCCGCCCGCGTCGCCACCGACGTGCCCGCGATCGTCGCCCGAAGGATGGACGCGCGGAGCGGGGTGTCCGTGACCTGGGGACGGATCGAGTCCGGCCACGCGCCCAACGTCATTCCGCAGCACGCCGAGCTGTCCGGCACCGTACGGTGTCTCGATCTCGACGCCTGGCGGCAGGCGCCCGACATCGTGCACGCGGCGATCGACGAGGTCGCCGGGCTGCACCGGGCCAAGTCCGCGATCACCTATGTGCGCGGGGTGCCGCCGGTCGTCAACGACGCGCTCGTCACCGAGCTGCTGCGGGACGCCATGACCGCGCGCCGCGGCCCGCTCTCCGTCGAGGACACCGAACAGAGCCTGGGCGGCGAGGACTTCTCCTGGTACCTGGAGCACGTGCCCGGCGCCATGGCCCGGCTCGGCGTGCGGACTCCGGGGGAGCGCACCGTACGGGATCTCCACCAGGGCGACTTCGACGCCGACGAGTCCGCGATCACGGTCGGTGTGGAGCTGTTCACCGCCGCCGCGCTGATCGACGGCGCGATCTGAGCGGAACGCCTCGGCCCAGGTGGACGTAGGGGCGCCCGTTCGGTACCCCTACGTCCCCTTGTGTCACCCGGGTGTAACCACCGGCGCGTGAACGTAACGCGGCGGCGGCACGATCCGGTAACGGCAAGGAGAAACCCCGTTCCCCTCCTCGTCTACGCGCGTTACTGTGCGCGGAAATCGCCACAGAGGCGGCGGCTTGGGGAAGCGGTCCGGTGACGGTGCCGTGAGGACGAAGGAGTGCTTGCTGTGCGTCAGACAACTCGGAGGACGAAGTTCTCCCAAGCAGCGGTGGCCGTCACGGTCATCGCCCTCGCGGCCACCGCCTGCGGTAGCTCCAGCAAGGACGCCGACAAGGCGAGCGACACCTCGTCGTCCTCGTCCGGCAAGTACACCGGCAAGGGCATCGGCCTCGCCTACGACGTCGGCGGCAAGGGCGACCAGTCCTTCAACGACGCCGCGTACGCCGGTTTCCAGAAGGCCGAGAAGGAGTTCAAGCTCACCGGCCGCGACATCGAGCCGCAGGACAACGAGTCCGACGCGGACAAGGTGCAGCGCCTGGAGAGCCTGGCCACGGCCGGCTACAACCCGGTGATCGGTGTCGGCTTCGCCTACGCGCCGGCCGTCAAGGAGGCCGCGGCGAAGTTCCCGAACATCACCTTCGGCATCATCGACGACGAGCAGGACAAGGCCGCCAACGTGGCCGACCTCGTCTTCCACGAGGAGCAGTCCTCGTACCTGGCGGGCGTCGCCGCGGCCAAGGCGACCAAGAAGAACCACATCGGCTTCATCGGTGGCGTGGACGTCCCCCTCATCCACAAGTTTGAGGCCGGCTTCGACCAGGGCGCCAAGTCCGTCAACCCGAGCATCAAGATCGAGTCGCAGTACCTGACACAGACCCCGGCCCAGGGCGGCTTCGCCAGCCCCGACAAGGGCAAGGACGCCGCGAGCGGCCAGATCGACGCGGGCGCGGACGTCCTGTACGCCGCCGCCGGCCTGTCCGGCCAGGGCGTCATCTCCGAGGCCTCGGCCAAGGGCGTGTGGGCCATCGGTGTGGACTCCGACCAGTACAACCAGAAGGCGCTCGCCAAGTACAAGGACGTCATCCTCGGCTCGGCCCTGAAGAACGTCGGCGGCGCCGTCTACGACCTGGTGAAGTCGGTCTACGAGGGCAAGCCCAAGACCGGCGTGATCCGCTACGGCCTCGACAACGACGGCGTCGGCTTCGCCGACTCCAACCCGAAGTACAAGGCCATGACCGCCGCCGTGGCGGCCGTGGACAAGGCCAAGCAGGACATCATCGACGGCAAGGTCACGGTCGCCACCACGACCAAGTGACGATGCCGTCGGTCTCCGCACGCTGACAAGGGAGCCCCGGGCCGTGATGGCCCGGGGCTCCCTCGTGTCCGCGCTGTCCGCGAGCGCTGAGCACGCTCATCGGGACCGGTCGGATCAGGGCGTTTCCGTCTCGGTGCTGAGGCTGAACACCTCGACACCGGACTGGGTCGTGTTGGTGGAGCAGACGGCCTTCGAGGTCTCGCCGGCGCGGGTGTTGACCCACTTGCCGTAGACGTTGAACTTGCTGCCGGTGGGTCCGATGCAGACCGCCTTCACCCGGTGGGTGTCGAAGCGGGTGACTCCCCCGGTGCACTTGCCGTAGCCGGTCGCCCGGTCGGCGGACGTCCAGGTCTTGCAGCTCGTGGAGGCCAGCGCGGGTGTCGCGAGACCGACCACGGTTGCCGACAGAGTCAGGCCGACGCCCACCGTGGTGGCAGCGAGCTTCTTGAGTTTCATGATCCTCCCCATGGATGTGAAAGACACGCCGCGGGTTGGTCCGGCCCGCGAAAGTGCGTATCTCGATCAAGGATTCTGGTGGGGGACCGCGAAGGAAAAGATCCTTCTGCGGGCGGATCTTGAAGGTTGGGTTGTCTGATACATGTCATCTGGTTGATGGCGTTTGGCAAAGGTTCAAAACGGTCGGATAACGCTCTGGCAAGTTGGGGTTCTCCCGCATGTCTACGCGCGTTACTCTGCGACGGAACCAGCGCCTGGTTGGGGCGCTTGCACGAAGGAGTCTCGTTCCATGCGCCGGGTGTCCCGTATTGCCGTTGCAGGCGTTGCAACCGCAGCTCTTGCCGTCACTGTCTCCGCTTGTGGCAGCTCGTCCAGCGAGTCCACCAGCAGTAGCAGCAGTGGCTCTTCCAAGGGTATTGGCCTTGCCTACGATGTCGGCGGCAAGGGCGACCAGTCCTTCAACGACGCCGCGTACGCCGGTTTCACCAAGGCCGAGAAGGACCTCGGTGTCAGCGGCCGGGACGTCGAACCGCAGGACGGTGAGTCCGACGCGGACAAGACGCAGCGCCTGGAGACGCTGGCCCGAGCCGGCTACAACCCGGTGATCGGCGTCGGCTTCGCCTACGCGCCGGCCGTCAAGGAGGCTGCGGCGAAGTTCCCGAAGATCTCCTTCGGCATCATCGACGACGACAAGACGAAGGCCGACAACGTCGCGGACATGGTCTTCCACGAGGAGCAGTCCTCGTACCTGGCCGGCGTCACCGCCGCGCTGACCACGAAGTCGAACACGGTCGGCTTCGTCGGCGGCGTGGACGTCCCGCTGATCCACAAGTTCGAGGCGGGCTTCGAGCAGGGCGTCAAGGACACCAAGAAGGGCGTCACGGTCAAGTCGCAGTACCTGACCCAGACCGCTCAGCAGGGCGGCTTCTCCAGCCCCGACAAGGGCGAGGCTGCCGCCGATGGGCAGATCGAGGCTGGTGCCGACGTGATTTACGCCGCCGCCGGTCTCTCCGGCCAGGGCGTCATCAAGTCCGCCGCCGCGCACAAGGTGTGGGCGATCGGTGTCGACTCCGACCAGTACAACCAGGCCGCGCTGGCCAAGTACAAGCCGTACATCCTCACCTCGGCGCTGAAGAACGTCGCGGGCGCGGTCTACGACCTCTCCAAGTCCGTCATCAAGGACAAGAAGCCCCTGAGCGGCGAGATCCGCGGCTCGCTGAGCAACGGCGCGGTCGGCCTGGCCGACTCGAACCCGACCTTCAAGAACAACGCCACCCTGCAGGCCGCCCTCAAGAAGGCCGAGGCGGGCATCAAGGACGGCTCGATCACGGTCAAGACCTCCTGAACCGTTGGTTCCAGGCCAGTCACGACCATGGCCAAAAGAGCGCTGTAATGACAGCGTTACGGCCACGGAACGGGGTGTGGGGAGGATGTCTCTCCGCGCCCCGTTCGCGCGGCAGAATGCTCGGAACGGATCGGATGCCAGACAAAAAACGATCAGGTCCGGGCACTATTTAAAGCAGGGGCGCTACGCGCGTAGAGAGGCCCCTTTCCACGAGGAGAGTTCGCCATCGACGCGTCCAGCAACCCTCCACTCGGCGATCAGTCGACGATCGCGGTCGAGCTGGTGGGGATCACCAAGCGATTCCCGGGTGTCGTCGCCAACAGCGACATCCGCTTCAGTGTCCGCAAAGGCACCGTGCACGCCCTGGTCGGCGAGAATGGCGCCGGCAAGTCGACCCTGATGAAGATCCTCTACGGCATGCAGAAGCCGGACGAGGGCACCATCGCCGTCGACGGCGAGCTCGTCACCTTCTCGTCCCCCGCCGACGCCATCGCCCGCGGCATCGGCATGGTCCACCAGCACTTCATGCTCGCCGACAACCTCACCGTCCTGGAGAACGTCGTCCTGGGCAGCGAGAAGCTGCACGGCATCGGCGGCGGCGCCCGCAAGAAGATCAAGGAGATCTCCGACCGCTACGGCCTGAACGTCCGCCCGGACGTCCTCGTCGAGAACCTCGGCGTCGCCGAGCGCCAGCGCGTCGAGATCCTCAAGGTCCTCTACCGCGGCGCCCGCACCCTGATCCTGGACGAGCCCACCGCCGTCCTGGTGCCGCAGGAGGTCGACGCCCTCTTCAGCAACCTGCGCGAGCTGAAGTCCGAGGGCCTCGCGGTCATCTTCATCTCGCACAAGCTAGGCGAGGTCCTCTCCGTCGCCGACGAGATCACCGTCATCCGGCGCGGCACCACCGTCGGCACGGCCGTCCCCTCCGCGACGACCCCCCGCCAGCTCGCCGAGATGATGGTCGGCAGCGAACTCCCCACCCCCGAGACGGCGGAGTCCACGGTCACCGACCAGCCCGTCATCGAGGTCAGGGGCCTCACCGTCTACGCGGCCGGCGGCGCCTCCCTGGGCGCCGAGTCCGAGCCCACCGCAGGCGGACTCCTCGGCGACCTCGCCCCGGCCACCGGCACCGCCAAGCGCGTCCTGGACGACGTCACCTTCACCATCCACGCCGGTGAGGTCATGGGCATCGCCGGCGTCGAGGGCAACGGCCAGACCGAACTCATCGACGCGCTGATCGGCCTGAAGAACGCCGACTCCGGCACCATCGGCTTCCTCGGCGACGACATCACCCCCTGGGCCACCCGCAAGCGCCGCGAACAGGGCATCGGCTACATCCCCGAGGACCGCCACCGCCACGGCCTCCTCCTGGAAGCCCCGCTCTGGGAGAACCGCATCCTCGGCCACGTCACCGAGAAGCCCAACTCGCGCGGTCGCCGGGGCCTCTGGCTCGACATCAAGGGCGCCCAGGCCGACACCCGCCGGATCGTCGAGGAGTACGACGTCCGCACTCCCGGCATCGACGTCACCGCCGCCTCCCTCTCCGGCGGCAACCAGCAGAAGCTGATCGTCGGCCGCGAGATGAGCCACAAGCCGAAGTTCCTGATCGCCGCCCACCCCACCCGAGGGGTGGACGTCGGCGCGCAGGCCGCGATCTGGGACCAGATCCGCGAGGCCCGCCGCGAGGGCCTGGCCGTGCTGCTCATCTCCGCCGACCTGGACGAGCTGATCGGTCTGTCGGACACCCTGCGCGTGATCTACGACGGCAGGCTGGTCGCCGACGCCGACCCGGCCACCGTCACACCGGAGGAGCTCGGCTCGGCCATGACCGGCGCCGCGACCGGTCACCTCGAACACGTCGAAGAGTCCGCAGAAGACGGCGCCGACGACACCGCCCCGGAGGACGAGGCCCGATGAAGAAGTTCGACAAGGAGCGCGTGCTCCTCGCCGTGGCCGGCCCGGTCATGGCGCTGGTCGCCGCGATCCTGCTGACCTCGGTCGTGCTGCTCGCCTCGGGCAAGAACCCGATCGAGCCGTACCACCTGATGCTCCAGCAGATCGGGTACTCCGACGTCCAGGTGCTGATCATCAACCAGGCGTCGATGTACTACATCGCCGCCCTGGCGGTCGCCCTCGGCTTCCGGATGAACCTGTTCAACATCGGCGTCGACGGCCAGTACCGCCTCGGCGCCGTGATGACCGCGGTCGTCGGAGCGCACGTAGCGCTCCCGGCCGTCCTCCAGGTGCCGCTGCTGCTCCTGGTCGCCGTCCTCACCGGCGCCTTCTGGGCCGGTATCGCGGGTGTCCTCAAGGTCACCCGCGGGGTCAGCGAGGTCGTCGCCACGATCATGCTGAACGCGATCGCCACCAGCCTGATCCTCTACCTCACGCAGACCAACACGTGGGGCGTGCAGGTCGGCAACAACATGACGACCGGCATCATGAAGAAGTCCGGCTGGATCCCGGGCATCGACCTGGGCTCGGACGTCGGCGAGATCTACGGCCTGGTCTTCCTCGCCGCGATCATGGGCGTCCTGTACTGGCTCGTCCTCAACCGCACCCGCTTCGGCTTCGACCTGCGCGCCACCGGCGAGTCCGAGTCCGCCGCCGCGGCCTCCGGCGTCGACGCCAAGCGCATGACGCTCACCGCGATGCTGATCTCCGGCGGTGTCGCCGGCCTCGCGGGTCTGCCGCTGCTCCTCGGCGACAGCCACACCTACAGCCTCACCTTCCCCGAGGGCCTCGGCTTCACCGCCATCGGCATCGCCCTGCTGGGCCGCAACAACCCCGGCGGCATCGCCCTCGCCGCCCTCCTCTGGGCCTTCCTCGACAAGGCGTCGCCCGCCCTGGACTACGCGACCCCGGTCGCGTACCAGAAGGAGATCGCGACGATCATGCAGGGCCTGATCGTCTTCGCGGTCGTCATCTCGTACGAGGTCGTCCGCACCTGGGGCCTGCGCCGCCAGCAGAGCCGCGTCGGCGCCGAACTCGCAGCCGCCGCCCGGAACAACTCCGAGAAGAAGGAGGTGGCGGCCCGATGAGTACCGCGACCATCGCCAAGCCGCAGGCGCAGCAGCCCGGCAAGAGCGGCCGCCGTTTCTCGCTCCCCGTGCTCCTGCTGATCATCGCGGGCGCCCTGATCCTCACCTCGCTGGTCCGCGTGATCACCGGCGCGGACGGCATCACCTCCACCGGCCAGATGTCCACGGCCCTCAGAGCGGCGGTGCCGATCGGCCTCGCCGGTCTCGGCGGCCTCTGGGCCGAGCGCGCGGGCGTCGTCAACATCGGCCTCGAAGGCATGATGATCCTCGGCACCTGGTTCGGCGCCTGGGCCGGCTACCAGTGGGGCCCGTGGGTCGGCATCGTCTTCGGCATCATCGGTGGCTGCCTCGGCGCGCTGCTGCACGCGATCGCCACGGTGACGTTCAACGTCAACCACATCGTCTCCGGTGTGGCCATCAACATCCTGGCGCTGGGCACCACCCGTTACCTCTCGAAGTTCACCTTCGCCAACACCGAGCAGGGCTCCGCCAAGCAGTCCCCGCCGATCGACTCGCTCGGCACCTTCGACATCCCCGGCCTCTCCACCTGGCTGGACAAGCTCAACGAGAAGCACTGGTTCCTGCTCTCGGACATCGCGGGCCTCATCGGCGGCCTGATCACCGACCTCTCCCCGCTCACCGTCATCGCGGTGGCCCTCGTCCCGGCCACCTGGTGGGTCCTGTGGCGCACCGCCTTCGGCCTGCGCCTGCGCTCCTGCGGCGAGAACCCGGTGGCCGCCGAGTCCCTCGGCGTCAACGTCTACAAGTACAAGTACATCGCCGTGATCATCTCCGGCGGCTTCGCCGGCCTCGGTGGCGCGTTCCTGTCGATCGTCGCGTCCAACGTCTACCTCGACGGCCAGACCGGCGGCCGCGGCTACATCGGCCTCGCCTCGATGATCTTCGGCAACTGGATGCCGGGCGGACTCGCCCTCGGCGCGGGCCTGTTCGGCTACACCGACAGCCTCAACCTGCGCGGCGGCTCCACCAACGTCCACGCCCTGATCCTGCTGATCGGCTTCCTGCTGGTCGCGGGCTGCGCGTACATGGTCTGGAGGAAGCGGTACGTCCCCGCAGGCATCACCGCCGTCATCGCGGCCCTGATGTTCGTCTGGTACGCCACCACCGACGACGTCCCGACCCAACTCGTCGGCGCCAGCCCCTACATCGTCACCCTGCTGGTGCTCTCGCTGTCCGCGCAGCACCTGCGGATGCCGAAGGCGGACGGCCTGCCGTACCGGAAGGGGCAGGGTAAGTGACCTCGCCCACCGCCGAGTTGGCCGTCGACTGGGACGAGCTGCGGGCGGAGGCGCGGGAGGCGATGTCCCACGCGTACGCGCCGTACTCGGGCTATCCCGTAGGGGTCGCCGCCCGGGTCGACGACGGCCGCACGGTCTCCGGCTGCAACGTGGAGAACGCGTCGTACGGCCTCGGCCTGTGCGCCGAGTGCGGGCTGGTCTCCAACCTCCAGCGCACCGGCGGCGGTCGGCTGACGCACTTCACGTGCGTCGACGGCAAGGGCGACATCCTCGTCCCGTGCGGTCGCTGCCGGCAGCTGCTGTACGAGTTCGGCGGCCCCGGCCTGCTGGTGGAGACACCGGCGGGCATCCTGCCGCTCTCGGAGATGCTCCCGCAGGCCTTCGGGCCGGACCACCTCACCAGGTAACTCCCGTGCGGCCCCGCTGAGTTGGACATCGATGCAACTCGTCGACTCCCTCAGCGGGGCCGCGCATTTTCTGAACGTTCGGAAGGAAAGCCAAGCCATGGCGCAAGTCTCGATGGATGCCATCTCCGTCATCCGCACCAAGCGGGACCGCGGTGAACTGAGCGACGAGCAGATCGACTGGGTCATCGACGCGTACACCCGCGGAGACGTGGCCGACTACCAGATGGCCGCCCTCAACATGGCGATCCTCCTCAACGGCATGAACCGCCGCGAGATCGCCACCTGGACCGCCGCGATGATCGCCTCCGGCGAGCGCATGGACTTCTCGTCCCTCTCCCGCCCGACCGCCGACAAGCACTCGACGGGCGGCGTCGGCGACAAGATCACGCTCCCCCTGGCCCCGCTGGTCGCGGCCTGCGGCGCGGCCGTCCCCCAACTCTCCGGCCGGGGCCTCGGCCACACCGGCGGCACCCTCGACAAGCTGGAGTCGATCCCCGGCTGGCGCGCCCTGCTCTCCAACGAGGAGATGCTGTCCGTCCTGGAGACCACGGGCGCGGTGATCTGCGCGGCGGGCGACGGCCTGGCCCCGGCCGACAAGAAGCTGTACGCGCTCCGGGACGTGACGGGCACGGTGGAGGCAATCCCGCTGATCGCCTCCTCGATCATGTCGAAGAAGATCGCCGAGGGCACGGGCTCGCTGGTCCTGGACGTGAAGGTCGGCACGGGCGCGTTCATGAAGACCATCGAGGACGCGCGGGAGTTGGCGTCGACGATGGTGGGCCTGGGCACGGACCACGGCGTCCGGACGGTAGCGCTCCTGACGGACATGTCGACCCCGCTGGGCCTGACGGCAGGCAACGCGCTGGAGGTCCGCGAATCGGTAGAGGTCCTGGCAGGCGGCGGCCCGTCCGACGTGGTGGAACTGACGATCGCGCTGGCCCGAGAGATGCTCGACGCGGCGGGAGTGAAGGACGCCGACCCGGCGAAGGCCCTCGCGGACGGTTCCGCGATGGACGTCTGGCGCCGGATGATCGCGGCTCAGGGCGGCGACCCGGACGCGGCCCTGCCGGTGGCCCGCGAGCAACACGTGCTGACGGCCCCCACCTCCGGTGTCCTGACCCGCCTCGACGCCTACGACATCGGCATCGCCGCGTGGCGCCTCGGCGCGGGCCGCGCACGCAAGGAGGACCCGGTCCAGGCGGGAGCGGGTGTGGAGATGCACGCCAAGCCGGGAGACACGGTAACTGCCGGCCAGCCCCTCCTGACCCTGCACACGGACACACCCGAGCGTTTCGAATACGCCCTGGAGGCGGCGAAGGGTTCCTACGACATCGGCGCCGAGGGAACGACCTTCACGGCATCACCGGTGGTACTGGAGCGCATCGCCTGACCGGTGGTTGACAGTTCGTCACGGGGGAGGGGCTGGAACTTCGAGAGTTCCGGCCCCTTTCGCCTTGCCTGGGGGAAGCGGACCGGGTCTTGCAAGTCCCAGCCCCCTTACGGCTTTTCAGGGGCGCGGGGCCGAGCTTTCTCAGATGCCGGCTGCTCGAAGTTTCCAGGGCCGAGGAGCTGGTACTTGCTCGTGGCCGGGTTACGGCTTACGCCTTTTAGGGGTGAGGGGTGAGGGGTGAGGGGTGAGGGGTGAGGGGTGAGGCGGTGAAGGGGTGAGGCGGTGAGGCGAGGGGCGTGAGGCATGAGGCGTGAGGCGGTGAAAGGGGTGATGCGGTGAGGCGTGAGGGCGCGAAGGGGCTGGGCTTTCGAATCCCGGCTGTGTGCCTTTTTAGGGGCGCGGGGAACTGCGCGACCAGCCACGACGCGCCCGCAGACAAACAACGACCGCACCTACCCGAGCAGCGCAGCGATCCCCACCAACACCGGCACCGACAACACCGTCGACAGCAGGATCGAGTCCCGAGCCAACCCCTCACCCACCCGATACCGGCTCGCGTACGTGTACAGGTTCTGCGCGCCGGGCAACGCCGAGGTCACGACCACATCGAGCAACGCAGCCCCATGAATCCCGAACACCCCCACCGCCAGCGCCCACGCAATCACCGGCTGCCCCACGACCTTCAACGCGACCGACAACAGCACCGGTTGACGATCCGCCCCCCGCCCCGGCACCTTGCTGCCCCGCAACGAAATCCCGAACCCGATCAGAACCGCCGGCACCGCCATGTTCCCGATCAGGGTGAGGGGTTCCATCACCGGGTCCGGCACATGAACCCGGCTCGCCGCCACTGCGACCCCCGCAAGCGACCCCACCGCGATCGGATTCCGCAACGGCGTGAGCAGCCGCAGCCACAAAGGCCCCTTCTCACCCGCCCCCGACAGATCGAGGACCGTCAACGCGAGCGGGCTCACCACCACGAGCTGGAACAACATCACCGGTGCCACCAACGACGCATTGCCGAGGACGTACACCGAGATCGGGATACCGAGATTGCCGGAGTTGACGTAGCTCGAACAGAGCGCCCCGATCGTCGTACGGCCGATGCCCCAGCCCCGTACGACCCCCACCGCCACGAACAGCCCCGCCACCGCCGCCGTGCTCAGCACCGTCACGAGCAACCCGCCGGAGAAGATCACCGACAGGTCGGCCCGCGCGAGGGTCGTGAACAGCAGTGCCGGAGACGCGACGTTGAAGGCCAGCTTGGTCAGGACGTCCCGCCCGTGTTCGCCGAGGGAACCGCGCAGGCCGATCAGATAGCCGACCGCGATGACCACACCGATCACCGCGAACCCGGTCAGCACCCCCTGCACGACATCCCCTCGACACCGACCTCGGCAGCGACTTCGGCGTGCGGGAGGGCGTCGGGTATCCAGGGCGGGGCTGATCCGTGGGGCATACAGCAAATCTAGGCGGTCGCCCCCGATGAGTTACGACCGCCCACCCGGTCTACCGATCGTGGACGCCAAGACACCCGCTGTACTCGTGCCGGCCCGCCCCGTCACCCGTGACGAGGTGGCGGGGCTGTGCGCCGAGCTACGGGCACTGCTGGAGGCGAGGACCGGTGCCGGAGCGGTCCTGGTCGAGATCGAGGTCGTGGGACCAGGCCCCCCGGGGCTCAGTACCGTCGACCTCCTGGCCCGCCTCGCGCTGACCGCCCGCAGGGCCGGCGGGCGGATCAGACTCCGCGACCCCGCCCCCGAACTACGCGCCCTCCTCGATCTCGTCGGACTCCGCGTCGAGATGGAGGGGCAGGTCGAACAGCGGGAACCAGCGCTTCGTGTCCAGGAAGAAGTGGAACCCGGTGAGCCCGCCGTCTGAGATCTCCAGGATCTGGACCGCCCAGGGTGCGTAACCACCCGTCTCGGGGTCCGGCTTGTACTGGGCGAAGCCCGGCAGACCGTTCACCTGGACCGGGATCAGGCGGGAGCCCTCGCAGGCGGAACCGATCGTCGTCATGAAGCCCGTGATGTCGTCGTGGCCAGTCAGCCACAGGTCGAACGGCGGCATCGTCATGATGGCGTCCTCGTGCAGCAGCGCGGTGAGCGCGGCCATGTCGTAGCCCTCGAAGGCGGTGACGTACCGCTCAAGAAGCTTGCGCTGCTCCTCGTCGAGCGGGTCGGACACGGCGGCGTCGGCCGCCTTGTCGTCCCGCTCGGCCAGGGTCGCCCGGGCCCGCTGCAACGCGCTGTTGACCGACGCGACCGAGGTGCCGAGCAGCTCGGCCACCTCGTTCGCCCGCCAGGCGAGTACCTCGCGCAGGATCAGCACCGCCCGTTGTTTGGGCGGGAGTTGCTGCAGGGCGGCCATGAACGCGAGCCGTACGGACTCCTTGGCCACGGCCGCCTCCGCGGGGTCTGCGACGGCCGGCAGCACGCGCGCGTCCGGCATCGGCTCCAGCCAGGTGTTGTCCGCGCGGGGCGACAGCGCGGCCTGCGCGAGGGGGGTGGAGTCGCTGAGATCGACGGGCCGTGCGCGCTTGTTGCCGGCGGTCAGCATGTCCAGGCAGACGTTGGTCGCGATCCGGTACAGCCAGGACCGCAGACTCGACCGCCCCTCGAACTTCTCGTAGTTCCGCCAGGCGCGGACCATCGTGTCCTGTACGGCGTCCTCGGCCTCGAAGGAGGAGCCGAGCATCCGGTAGCAGTACCCGGTCAGCTCGACTCGGTGTTTCTCCAGCCTGACATCAAGGTCGTCCGTAGTAGTCACAACGCTGTCACTCATGGTCTCGCCCACCCACCCCTGTGGCCGTTCTTCCCTTACCCCGAAACGTAGCGCAGCCCACTGACAATGGCGCGAGGAGTGAACGAACGTGCAGCTCAGAGCGATTACAGGTCACCCGGTATTGATGCGGGCGTCCCTGGCGGCTACACCCCCGGCCCCCATCACCCCCGAAAGAGCCTCGTCCTCAAAACCCGGACGGGCTGGATCTGAGCGCCCTGCACTCGGCAGCCGACCGGCGTTGGATGTTGACGTCCCGCATCGAGCAGCCGACCGGCACTGGGTGTCGGTGCCTGAACTTGGTAGCTGCCCGGCGCTAAATATCGGCGCCCGCCTGCGAGCTGGCCCGCCCTGGCCCTGGCTGCCCGTACTGGATGGCCGCCCTGCGCTGGATCCCGCCGCCCGGACACGAACCCCGAACTGGAAAGCGCCCCGATACGACAACCCTCTCGGGCCAGGACCCCGCCCCAGCCCTCTCGGGTCAGGCCCGCGCCCCCAGCCGCTGTGGGCCAAGCCCTCGCCTCCTCGCCCTCTCGGGTCAGGCCGCCGTCTCCAGCCCTCCCGGGTCAGGCCGCCGTCTCCAGCCCTCTCGGACCAGGCCCGTCCCCAGCCCCTCTCGGGTCAGGCCGCCGTCCTCGGCCCTCTCGGGTCAGGCCCGCGCCCCCAGCCGCCGTGGGCCAAGCCCTCGCCTCCCGCCCTCCCGGGCCAGCCCCCCGTTCCCAGCCCCTCTCGGGTCAGGCCGCCGTCTTCAGCCCTCTCGGACCAGGCCCGTCCCCAGCCCCTCCCGGGCCAGGCCCGCCCCCAGCCCCTCCCGGGCCAGGCCGCCGTCCTCGGCTCCCTCGGGTCAGGCCCGCGCCCCCAGCCGCCGTGGGCCAAGCCCTCGCCTCCCGCCCTCCCGGGCCAGCCCCCCGTTCCCAGCCCCTCTCGGGTCAGGCCGCCGTCTTCAGCCCTCTCGGACCAGGCCCGTCCCCAGCCCCTCCCGGGCCAGGCCCGCCCCCAGCCCCTCCCGGGCCAGGCCCGCCCCCAGCCCCTCCCGGGCCAGGCCGCCGTCCTCGGCTCCCTCGGGTCAGGCCCGCGCCCCCAGCCGCCGTGGGCCAAGCCCTCGCCTCCCGCCCTCCCGGGCCAGCCCCCCGTTCCCAGCCCCTCTCGGGTCAGGCCGCCGTCTTCAGCCCTCTCGGACCAGGCCCGTCCCCAGCCCCTCCCGGGCCAGGCCCGCCCCCAGCCCCTCCCGGGCCAGGCCCGCCCCCAGCCCCTCCCGGGCCAGGCCGCCGTCCTCGGCTCCCTCGGGTCAGGCCCGCGCCCCCAGCCGCCGTGGGCCAAGCCCTCGCCTCCAGCCCCCCGGGCCAGCCCCCCGCCTCCAGCAGGCCCCTGCGCCCAGCCGCCTCGGGCCAGGCACCCGCCTCCGGTCCCTTCAGACCAGCCCCTTCAGTTCAGGCCCCCGCCTCAACCACCCTCAAGCCGCCGCCGCCCCAACCCCCCGGCGCTCCACCCGAGCCGCCCGCGACCCCAATACGGTGATCGTCACGACCCCGACGACCGCCAGCACCCCCACACCAACCGTCCCGGTCCAGCCCCCCGCGTGGAACGCCATCGCGCCGACCGTGCTGCCGGTGCTGGAGCCGATGTAGTACGCGGACTGGTACAGAGCGGAGGCCTGCGCGCGCCCTGTCGTGGCTGTCTTGCTGACCGCCGAGGACGCGACCGCGTGGCCCGCGAAGAAGCCGGCGGTGATGAGGATCAGGCCGAGCAGTACCAGGGGGAGTGAGTCGGCGAGGGAGAGCAGCAGACCCGCCGCCGTCGTGCCGCCCGCCAGGTACAAGGCGCCCCGGCGCCCGAGTCGGCCCACCAGGCGGCCCGCCGTGGACGCCGACACCGTCCCCACCAGGTACACGAGGAAGATCGAGCCGATGAGGCCCTGGGGGAGGGAGAAGGGGGCCTCGGTGAGGCGGTAGCCGATGACCGTGTAGACGCCGCCGAAGACCGTCATGAACAGGGCGCCGATCGCGTACAGCCGGCACAGCAGCGGGTTCGCGAGGTGGTCGCGGACCGTGCGGGCCAGCACGCGCGGGCGCAGCGAACCCGGCGTGAAGTGCTGAGGGGCGGGGAGCAGGAGGCGGAAGGCGACCGCGCAGCCGACCGCGATCGCACCGATCACCGCCACCGCGACCCGCCAGCCCCACTCCTGCGCGACCCACCCGGTGATGACCCGGCCGCTCATCCCGCCGACACTGTTGCCAGCCACGAACAGCCCGATCGCCGTGACCAGCGCCTTCGGCCGGACCTCCTCCGCCAGATACGCCGTCGCCGAAGCCGGCAGCCCGGCCAGCGCCGCCCCCTGAAGGAACCGCAACGCCACCAACGCGCTCAGCGATGGCGCGAACGGCACCAGCACCCCGAGGCTCACCGCGACCACCAACGACGCCGTCATGACCGTACGACGTCCAAAACGTTCCGACAGCGCGCTCATCGGCAGGACGAACAACGCGAGCCCACCCGTCGCCGCCGCCACCGTCCAGCTCGCCGCACTCGCCGACACCGCGAAACCGGAGGAGATCAGCGGCAGCAGCGCCTGCGTGGAGTAGAGGAGCGCGAAGGTCGCCATGCCCGCGAGGAACAGCGCGAAGCTCATCCGGCGATAACCGGGACCACCCGGCGTCAGCCGCGAGTCGGAGTCGGTGGCGGAGTCGGGGACAGGGCTGGCGGCGGGCACCATCGTGGACGCCCCGGTGTCGGCGGGAGACATGCTGCGAAGTTACGTACGGCCCCGCTCATCCGTCCAATGCACGGAAACGCCATAATCGTTCCCATGGTGCATCAGTACAGCTCACAGGCTCACCTGTCACCGTCCGGTGACACAGAAGACATCGTCGCGCTCCTCGCGCCCCGCCTCGCGTACTTCGCCGGCGTCGCCCGCACCGAACACGTCACCCGGGCCGCGCAGGAGATGCGGGTCCCGCAGTCCACGCTGTCGCGGGCGATGGTCCGCCTCGAACAGGACCTGGGCGTCGACCTGTTCGCCCGCAGAGGCCGCACGGTGTCGTTGACCCCCGCCGGCCGTACCTTCCTCACCTCGGTCGACCGCGCCCTCGCCGAAATCGAGAAGGCCGCCGACGAGGTCCGCGCCGACGCCGACCCCGCCACCGGCAAGGTCGCCTTCGGCTTCCTGCACACCCTCGGCTCCGAAACCGTCCCCGGCCTCATCCGAGCCTTCCGCGCCGACCACCCCCGCGTCCGCTTCAGCCTCGTCCAGAACTACGGCGAGGCCATGCTGGAGCGGTTGCGCGCGGGCGAACTGGACCTGTGCCTCCTGACCTCCCCGACCCTCGACGCCCCCGACGTCGTCGCCCACCGCCTCGACGTCCAGAAGCTCCGCCTCGTCGTCCCGGCCGACCACCGCCTGGCGACACGGAAGCGCATCCGCCTCGCGGAGGCGGCCGACGAGACCTTCGTGACCCTGGAACCCGGCTACGGCCTCCGCAGCATCACCGACGCCGTCTGCAAGGAGGCCGGCTTCCGCCCGAAGATCGCCTTCGAGGGAGAGGAGGCGGAGACTCTGCGGGGCCTGGTGGCAGCGGGCCTGGGGGTCGCCCTCCTGCCCCCACCGGCCGTGCCCCGCCCAGGAGTTGCGGAGTTGACGGTCACAGCTCCGAGGGCGGTGAGGGAAATCGGCGTGGCATGGCTGGACGGCCACCCAGACACCCCACCGGTGGCAGCCTTCAAGCGGTTCCTACTGTCAAGAAGGGGCAACTTGCTACCAACGTAAGGTCCACCCCCCTAGGGGGCGCGGGGTTGTGTCAATTCGCGGCTCCGCCGCGTGGGCGCGACCAGCCACAACGCACCCGCACCCCGCAACGAAGCCTCAACCCCTACGAAGCGACCGCCCGAACCCCGCGGCCAACGGCATCCGCAGACCCAAGGGCGGCGGAGCCTGAAGCGCATCCTCGACAGGCCGGGAAAACGCCCGCCCGAACAACGCCCCCATCACGAAGTCCTGCGTCAGCGCGTGCACTTCCTGCCGATGCTGATGCAACCCGTGCCCGTCGGAGTGCACTTCGAACCGGCAGATGTCCCGGTTCGCCTTCTTCGCCCGGGCCGCCAGCCGGAACGACAACTCAGGATCGGTCCGTTCGTCGTTCGTGCCGTGCACGATCAACACCCGCCGCCCCGCCAACTGTTTCACCGGTTCGGGTGGCGCGGCGACATCCTGTTCCGGCAGCCAAGGAGCCAGCGCGACAACGGAGTTCACCGCCTCGTGCCCCGCGGAGCGCAACGCCGCGCGGGCGCCCATGTCGATCCCGGTGAGACACACGGGCACGTCCCCGTACCGCCGTACGACCTCCTCCACCGCCCACGCCGCGTCGTGCGCGAGAGACGCATCGCTGCCGTTCCAGCCGCGACTGCGGTAGTGGACGACATGCGCGGCGAGCCCGTCACCGGCGCCCGCGCGGGCCAGTCGGCGGCCCAACGTCCGTACGGAGGCCGTCGCCAACATGGGGGAGGGTCTGCGGCTGGACACCTCCTCGCCGCCGGGGAGCAGCAGCACCACGCCGCTCACCGAGGTCGGTTCGGGACCGAGCGCTCTCCCCAGCCGGGCCGTCCTGACCGGCGTCGCTTGCTGTGCCATGACAGAACAGTGTCAGAAGCGAGCGTGTACGCCATCCTTCCGCGCGGTCACCGTTACGTATCGACGAATTCGTACAGCGGGTGATCTACGCGCGTAGGAGTTAGAGTGCGGAAATGACGAGCCAGAGCACCCCGAACACCCCGACGCCGGACCGGATCCGCCGGGCGCCGAAGGTTCTGCTGCACGACCACCTCGACGGCGGTCTCCGCCCGGGGACGATCGTCGAACTCGCGCGGGACGCCGGGTACACCGGACTCCCCGAGACCGACCCGGAGAAGCTCGGCGTGTGGTTCGCCGAGGCCGCCGACTCGGGTTCGCTGGAGCGGTACTTGGAGACCTTCTCGCACACCGTCGGCGTGATGCAGACCCGGGACGCGCTGATCCGGGTGGCCCGCGAGTGCGCCGAGGATCTCGCCGAGGACGGGGTCGTCTACGCGGAGGTGCGGTACGCGCCCGAGCAGCACCTCGACGGCGGGCTCAGCCTCGAAGAGGTCGTCGAGGCCGTCAACGAGGGCTTCCGGCAAGGGGAGTCGCTCGCGCGGGAGAGCGGGCGGCGGATTCGCGTCGGGGCGCTGCTCACCGCCATGCGGCACGCCGCCCGCGCGCTGGAGATCGCCGAACTCGCCAACCGTTACCGCGACTTGGGCGTCGTCGGCTTCGACATCGCGGGCGCGGAGGCCGGGTTCCCGCCCACCCGGCACCTGGACGCCTTCGAGTATCTGAAGCGCGAGAACAACCACTTCACGATCCACGCCGGCGAGGCCTTCGGGCTGCCGTCGATCTGGCAGGCGCTGCAGTGGTGCGGCGCCGACCGGCTCGGGCACGGGGTGCGCATCATCGACGACATCCAGGTCAAGGAGGACGGTTCGGTCGAGCTGGGCCGCCTCGCGTCGTACGTGCGCGACAAGCGCATCCCGCTGGAGCTGTGCCCCAGCTCCAACCTCCAGACCGGCGCCGCCGACTCCTACGCCGAGCACCCCATCGGGCTGCTGCGCAGGCTGCATTTCCGCGCCACGGTTAATACCGACAATCGCCTCATGTCACACACCAGCATGAGCAACGAATTCGAGCATCTTGTCGAGGCGTTCGGTTATTCGCTCGACGACATGCAGTGGTTCTCCGTCAATGCTATGAAGTCAGCATTCATTCCTTTCGATGAACGACTCGCCATGATCAATGACGTGATCAAGCCCGGATATGCCGAGCTGAAATCCGAATGGCTGTTCCGGCGGACCGCCTCCACCAGCGGTTCTGCGGCCGAAGAGGGCTGAACGGGGTCGAGGGGTGGGACCGGAATGCGGGCGGGTGTTCACAATCCGTCCGCATTTCGATGTTTGCGGAGGGTGCCTTCGCGTGTTTACGGTCTTGGACCGCTCACATCCCCCGTCACCCCATTCAAGGACGCATTCACCATGAAGCAGTCTGCTGCCAAGACCCTCGGTGTCGCCGCCCTCGGTGCCGCCTTCGCCGCTGTTGCCGCCGGGTCGGCTTCGGCCGCCGTGGCGGCTCCGGCGCTTCCGGACGCCACCCAGGCGCTGGGCACCGTGACCCACACGCTGCCCGCGGAGAACGTCGCCAAGGCGCTGCCGGGTGCCGGTCAGGCCCTGAGCCAGGCGCAGCCCGCGCTCGCGGGTGGTCTGTCCGCCGTGCAGCCCGCCGCCGAGAAGGTGCTGTCCGACGGCCCGACCGCGCCCGTCGCCGGACTGCTGGGCGGCCTGCCCCTGTCGCAGACGGGCCTGCCCACCCACGGCGTCCCGCTGAACGGCATCCCGCTGGGCTGAGCCCCGCCCCCGAACGCGCCGATGGGGCGCACCCTGGACGAGGGTGCGCCCCATCGGCGTACGTGCGCCGGGGTCCTACCAGGCCTCGGTGCGCACCTTGTCCTCGGCCGGGAACAGGATCCACAGCGCGATGTAGAGCAGGAACTGGGGGCCCGGCAGCAGGCAGGAGACCAGGAAGATCACCCGCATCGTGGTCGCGGAGGTACCGAAGCGCCGTGCCAGCGCTGCGCACACTCCGCCGATCATGCGGCCTTGGGTGGGGCGGGCAATGGCGGTCATGATGAGCTCCTTCGCGAGCGGCTGTCCGAGGCCCCCATGTGGTTGCCCCATCTGTCGTCAACGTTACGGACGCGCAGCGCACCCGGCGTCGCTCTACGGTGCGATGCCGACCCTGGGAATCGTCGGGGTCCGTCCCTGAGCCGGTTCCTCCTGGAGGAGGGGCAGGGGAGGTCGGCTCTCGGCCCTGCGGCGGAGCCAGGAGCGGGCCGCAGGGACGATCGCGGCGTGCGCGAGGGCCACGCCCACCGTGTTCATCAGCAGCGAGTCGATGTCGACGACCTGGCCGGGCACCCCGGTCTGCAGCAGTTCGATGCCCAGCGAGATCAGGGCGCCCGCCGCGACCGTACGGATGAAGGACGCGAGCGGGGAGACATGGAGCCGGCCGCTGACCATCGGGAGCAGGACGCCCAGCGGGGCCAGCAGCGCGAGGCCCTCGCCGATCCGCTTCGACGCCTCCGGCCAGCCCATGGCCAGATCGGCCCGGATGCTGGCCAGTGGGTGCAGGTTCGGGGGCATCACCCAGGGGACGTCCCTTGGGCGCAGCGTGACCCAGGCGACGAGCACGAGATGTGCGACGAGGAGGACACCTCCTGTCACACGGATGCGAATCGCGGCGCTGCCGCCGATGGAGCCTTGACGCTGCACGCCCCACAAGACGCCCTCTCCGGCACGATCGGTTCCGGGTAGGCACCGAGCACCAGGGTGAGGCCTGCGCCACACGCCCCTTTTCGCGCCTCGTTCACCCCCCCCGGGGCGTACGCGGCTTCAGCCGCCCGTCACCTCGCTGGACGGCGGCGCCTTGGTGCCCGGGTCGGAGCGGACGTCGTCCGTGCACTCGTAACGGCGCAGCGGCGAACCGTCCGGGCCGCCGAGGATCACGGAGCCGTCGCCCTCGGCCGCGGCCGAGTCGGAGAACGTACAGACGATCTGGGCGAGCGCGTACGACGTCAGGTCGGCCGGTGAATTGCTCAGCCGCAGCGCGTCCTTGGGATCCTTGGCGCGCGGCCCGCTCACCGTCATGCCGCCGCGCACGTCGGTCGTGTACCCGGCGTCCTTCTCGCCCGACGACGGCGACTCCGCGAGCTGGTCCAGCAGCCCCTGGGCGACGATCACGCGCCGCAGCACGTCCGCCGTGCCGTCCGGCACCTGTACCGCCCGGTCGACGGTCACCAGCGACGACCCGCACAGCAGGAACACCTGCACGGGCACCCCGCGCGCGGCCTGCGGCGACACGTCCGGCTCGGTGAGCGTGCACGGCACCCGGGACGGCGCCGCCCCGAAATCGGTCGGCACCTCCGTGGCCCGGATCCCGCACCCGGCGAGCAGCAGACCTAGCAGGGGCAGCGCCAGCAACGGCCGTACCGTCAGGGCCCGTTCGCGGGGCCGGGCCGTCGACTGTCGTACGGTCATGGCGCGTTCCCCTCGGAGCCGACCGAGCCGACCGGGCCCTCGCCCTCGCCCTTGTCGGTCTCCTCCGTGAGTGTGGAGGCGTCCCTGGGCAGCCGCAGGGTGAACACCGCGCCGCCGTCGGGGGAGTTGGCGGCGGTGATCCCGCCGCCGTGGAATCGGGCGTTCTCCAGGGCGATGGAGAGGCCCAGGCCGCTGCCCTCGGAGCGCGGCCGGGAGGCGCTCGCCTTGTAGAAGCGGTCGAAGACGTGCGGCAGGACGTCCTCGGGGATGCCGGGGCCGTGGTCCCGTACCGCGATGACGAGTTCGTCGTCCTCCAGCCGTACCGCCACCCTGACCGGCGAGCCGCCGTGCTTGAGGGCGTTGCCGATGAGGTTGGCGAGGATGACGTCGAGGCGGCGCGGGTCGAGCCGGGAGTGGATGCCGCGCTCGGCGTCCAGGTCCACGGCGTCCAGCCAGGCGCGGGCGTCGAGGCACGCGGTGATCTGGTCGGCGAGGTCGACGTCGTCCAGGACCAGCCGGGCGGTGCCCGCGTCGAAGCGGGTGACCTCCATCAGGTTCTCGACGAGGTCGCCGAGCCGCTTGGTCTCGCTGACGACGAGGCGTACGGCGGGTTCGATCATCGGGTCCACGCTGCCGGTCTCGGCGTCGAGTTCCTCTTCGAGCACCTCCACCACCGCCGTGATCGCGGTCAGCGGGGTGCGCAGCTCGTGCGACATGTCGGCGACGAACCGGCGCGAGGCGTCGTCCCGGGCGGCCATGTCGGCGACCCGCTTCTCCAGCGCCTCGGCGGTCTGGTTGAACGTCCGTGCCAGCTCGGCGAGTTCATCGGTCCCGGAGACCCTGAGCCGGGTGTCCAGCTTGCCCTCGCCGAGCCGGCGCGCGGCGATGCCGAGCCGGTGCACGGGCTTGAGGACGGTCGTCGCGGCGGCCTGCGCGAGCAGCGCGGAACCGATCAGCGCGAGCCCGGTGGCGATACCCAGCGACCAGGCGAGGGAGTTGAGGTCCTTCGCCTCCGGCTCAAGGGACTTGAGCATGTAGCCGGTCGGCCCGCCGCCGATCATCCGGGTCCCGGCCACCAGATACGGCGTGCCGTGCTCGGTGACCCGCTGCCAGTACAGGTGGTACGGCTCCTTGTTGCCGTCGGACACCGACTGCTGCTTGTTCACCGCCGTCCGCAGCGACTTGGGCACGTCCTCCAGCGAAAAGCCGTTCAGGCCGCCCGAGTTGCCGTAGACCGTCTTGTCGTTCGCGTCCTCGCCGACGAGCAGGACGCTGAAGCGCTGGCTGCTGTTGGCCATCTGGCCCGCCGTGCGCATCAGTTCGTCCTGCGTGGGGTGCATCGGCAGCGCGCCGGCGCGGTTCTGCATCTCCTGGCGGAAGTCGCGCAGGACGGCGTCCTGGGCGCGGGTGAGGACGGCCTCGCGGTTGAGCCAGTACGCGATGCCGGACGCGGACACGGCGGCGGTCAGCGCGACCAGGCCGAAGACCACGACCAGCCTGAGGCGCAGACTGGTGAACCGCAGCCGCCACAGAACTCCCTTACGACCCGGGCGCCAGCCGCGGATCCCCCCTGGTGCGTCGGTCACTGAGGCGAGTCCAGGCGGTAGCCGACGCCGCGCACGGTACGGATGAGGGTCGGGGACGACGGGATGTCCTCGACCTTGGCGCGCAGCCGCTGGACACAGGCGTCCACCAGCCGCGAGTCACCGAGGTAGTCGTGCTCCCACACCAGGCGCAGCAACTGCTGCCGGGACAGGGCCTGTCCGGGCCGCCGGCTCAGTTCGAGCAGCAACCGCAGCTCGGTGGGCGTGAGTTGGAGGTCCTCGCCGTTCTTCGTGACGGTCATCGCGGCCCGGTCGATGACGAGCGAACCGAACGACGCCGCGTCGTTCGCCTCCCGCTCGCCGCGCCGCAGCACGGCCCGGATGCGGGCGTCCAGCACACGCCCCTGCACGGGTTTGACCACGTAGTCGTCGGCACCGGACTCCAGTCCGACGACGATGTCGATGTCGTCGCTGCGCGCGGTGAGCAGAATGATCGGCAGCTGGTCCGTGCGCCGGATACGACGGCACACCTCGAAACCGTCGATGCCGGGCAGCATCACATCCAGCACGATCAGGTCCGGCCGCTGCTCACGCAACAGCTTCAGACCGTCCTCGCCGCTGGCAGCGGTGGCTACCCGGTGTCCCTGGCGCGTCAGCGAGAGCTCCAGGGCCGTCCGGATGGCGTCGTCGTCCTCGATCAGCAACAGGGAAGGCACGGGGCTCATTCTGGCCCATGTGGGGGTGGGGTTTCGACACCTGTACGTGTACGTAGCCCTTGTAGGCGGGTGTGCGTACCCGTAGCGCCCTTTTCTGTGACCGGACTGTCCGTTTTCTGAGGGCAGCCGCAGAGACAGGGCCCTGTGACAGGTCTGTGACAGTCGGGGGACACGTCCATGAAGTGACCCCGGCAGGATTTTCGGCACAGGCAAGGAACCACGAGGGAACCGAGCCGGAACATCCGAACACCGGGCAAGTCCACTACGGGGGGCGCGAGATGAACACGCTGCACAGCACCAGCAACAACGCAGTCATCACGCGTCTGCACGACGTCACCCGGGGTTCCGAGAAGTCCGGCGCTGTGAACGGGCGGGGGTGCGCTCGCAGCGTCGGGCGTCAGCACACCGGTTACATGACGGTGGTTGACGCGCACACGGGGGAAGCGCACGGGGGAAGCGCGTACAGGGAGGACACGGGGGAGCGGCACTCGCTGTCGGAGGCGGAGTTCACCGCCTACGTCCAGGAGCGCCGCGCCTCCCTGTACGCCACCGCGTACCACCTGACCGGCGACCGCTTCGAGGCCGAGGACCTGCTGCAGAGCGCGTTGTTCTCGACGTACAAGGCGTGGGACCGGATCAGCGACAAGGCCGCGGTCGGGGGCTACCTCCGCCGCACCATGACGAACCTGCACATCAGCGCGTGGCGCCGCCGCAAGCTGAACGAGTACCCGACCGAGGAGCTGCCGGAGACGCCCGGCGACACGGACGCGATGCGCGGCACGGAACTGCGCGCGGTCCTGTGGCAGGCGCTGTCCCGGCTGCCGGAACTCCAGCGCACCATGCTGGTCCTCCGCTACTACGAGGGCCGCACGGACCCGGAGATCGCGGAGATCCTCGACATCAGTGTCGGCACGGTGAAGTCCAGCATCTGGCGGTCGCTCCGCCGTATGCGCGAGGACGAGGTCCTCAGCTTCGGCCGTGACGAGGAGGACGCCTTCGGGGAGCTGGTCGCCTGAGGGTTGGGGGGGGGAACAGGTAACGGGGGAAGGTCCGGGGGGACCGCGGGGGATCGGTACCGGGGGGTGCCGACGGGGTCGCGGGGACCATGGGGGGGGAAACACGGGGGAAGTACCACGGGGGAACGGGGAGAGCGGGACTGGAGGGCCGGGGGGTCCGTCCAGTCCCGCTCTTCTTGCGTCTACGGCGCGAAGGGCGCCGGAGTCGTCCGTGCCGGGCGCCGGCCCACCGCCGCCGCCGCGAGCCTGCCCAGCGCCTCGTCCTTGTCGCAGGCGTACGCGCCGAGTCCGGTCTGCCGGGCCACGATCGAGCGCTCCAGCCGCATCAGCCGCCAGCCGCGCCGCAACAGGAACGGCACGGACTTACGGCCCTCCCGGAGATCCCGCAGGAAACGGCGCCGGAAGGTGCGCATCGGGCCGCGGCTCAGGCACAGCGCGTCCGCGAGGACGCCCAGCTCCTGGCACCGGGTGATGACCTCGGCGGCGAAGATGCCCTCCGCTATGAACAACGGGGTCCGGCCCACGTCGACCGCCTCGGTGCCCGTGCGCGCGCTGAGCGAGATGTCGTAGACCGGCACGTCCGTGCGGCCCGTGCGGCACAGGTCGACGATCGCGGCGACCGCCACGTCCGCGTCCCACGAGTCGGGGTGGTCCCAGTCGATGTCCGAACTCCCCGCCACCTGCGGCAGCGTCGGGTCGTCACCCTCTTTGTAGAAGTCGTCGAGCCGCAGCACGGGCAGACCGGACCGGGCGGAGACGAGGGACTTGCCGGAACCCGAGGGGCCGCACAGCAGCACGACACGGGCCGGTGACGGGGAAAGGATGCTCACGGGACACCAGTTTGACGCATTCCGTACGTCCTGCCGACCCCGCGGGTCGCCAGTGGAACGCGCATCACACGTCAACTACCCTTCGTGCTGACCTGATTACCCTGCGCACCAGAAGGTGGCACCAGCAATGGCACGACACACGTCCCCCCAGCATCCGACCGCCCAGCGCGCCCTGGTCGCCCTCGCGACCGCCGGAGTCGCCCTCGGTGCGGGGGCGGCGTCGGCCGCCGCGGACACCGCGCCGGTTGTCGACGCGATGCGGACGCGGCCCACGTCCCTGGGCAAGATCGACCCCGCGGCGGGGCTCGGTGCGCTCACCGGCACGGTCGGGTATGTCACCGGGCCGGTCGCTGGTCTCAAGCCGAATCCGCTCGCGGGGACGGGTGTTGACCCGCTCGACAACGGGGTCGCGACCCAGCTCGCGGACTTCCAGCCGTTGGCCTCGCAGGCGTTGACGGGGCCGGTGGCCGAGGCTCAGTCGATCGGGAGCATGCCGGTGGTGGGGCAGGTGACCGGGCTGCTCGGGGGGTGAGGTGCGGGGTCGCGTCGGGGAACTGCGGACCTGTTGCCGGGTGCGCGTCCGTTGTGGCTGGTCGCGCAGTTCCCCGCGCCCCTGAGGCGTGGCCTTCGGCCTGCCTCCTAGTACGAGGAGCCGCCTGCTCCCAGCGAACCCGTGGGGTGCCAGACCGTCTTCGTCTCCAGGAAGGCTGTCAGGCGGTCGATGCCGGGGGTCTCCGTGTAATCCACAGGCTGTGGACGGAGGACTCGCTTGAGGTTGTCGGCCGCCGCGATCTCCAGGTCCTTCGCCAGTACGTCGTCCGCGCCCGCCAAGTCGATGGCGTTGACGTCCTGGTGTGCCGCGAGGGGGGCCGCGATCTCCGCCGTCCTGCCGGAGAGGATGTTGACGACTCCGCCGGGGAGGTCGGAGGTGGCCAGGACCTCGCCCAACGACAGGGCGGGGAGCGGGGAGTTCTCGCTCGCGATGACGATGACCGTGTTGCCGGTCGCGATCACCGGGGCGACGACCGAGATCAGGCCCAGGAACGAGGACTCCTGGGGCGCGAGGACGGTGACCACGCCCGTCGGCTCGGGCGAGGAGAGGTTGAAGTACGGGCCCGCCACCGGGTTCGCGCCTCCGACCACCTGCGCGATCTTGTCCGTCCAGCCCGCGTACCAGACCCAGCGGTCGATCGCCGCGTCGACCACGGCGGCTGCCTTCGACTTCGACAGGCCCTCCGCGTCCGCGACCTCACGCGCGAACTGGTCCTTGCGGCCCTCCAGCATCTCGGCGATGCGGTAGAGGATCTGGCCGCGGTTGTACGCCGTCGCGCCGGACCAGCCGCCGAACGCCTTGCGGGCGGCCACGACCGCGTCGCGGGCGTCCTTGCGGGAGGACCGCGGTGCGTTCGCGAGCCACTTGCCCTTGGAGTCGGTCACCTCGTACACCCGGCCGCTCTCGCTACGGGGGAACTTGCCCCCGACGTACAGCTTGTAGGTCTTGAAGACGCTCAGACGCTGCTGCTCGGTCTTGCCGGACTTCTCGACTGTGCTCATTTATCGCTCGCCCTCCGGGCTCGACGGGGCGAGGTACGCCTCCAGGCCGTGGCGACCGCCCTCGCGGCCGAAGCCCGACTCCTTGTAGCCGCCGAACGGCGAGGTCGGGTCGAACTTGTTGAACGTGTTGGACCAGACGACACCCGCGCGCAGCTTGCTCGCGACCGCGAGGATGCGGGAACCCTTCTCCGTCCAGATACCGGCGGAGAGGCCGTACTGCGTGTTGTTGGCCTTCGCGACCGCCTCCTCGGGCGTACGGAAGGTCAGCACGGACAGCACCGGGCCGAAGATCTCGTCGCGGGCGATGGTGTGCGCCTGGGTGACGTTCGTGAAGAGCGTCGGGGCGAACCAGTAGCCGGAGGACGGGAGTTCACAGGACGGGGACCAGCGCTCGGCACCCTCCGCCTCGCCCTGCTCCACGAGCGTGGTGATCCGCGAGAGCTGCTCGGCGGAGTTGATCGCGCCGATGTCCGTGTTCTTGTCGAGCGGGTCGCCGAGGCGGAGCGTGGAGAGCCGCCGCTTCAGGGAGTCCAACAGCTCGTCCTGGATGGACTCCTGGACGAGCAGGCGGCTGCCCGCGCAGCAGACCTGGCCCTGGTTGAAGAAGATGCCGGTGACGATGCCTTCGACCGCCTGGTCGATGGGGGCGTCGTCGAAGACGATGTTCGCGCCCTTGCCGCCGAGTTCGAGGGTGACCTTCTTGGTCGTGCCCGCGACGGTCCGCGCGATCTGCTTGCCGACCGCCGTGGAGCCGGTGAAGGCGACCTTGTCGACGTCCGGGTGCGCGACGAGCGCGGCGCCCGAATCGCCGTAGCCCGGAAGGATGTTGACGACACCCTTGGGGAGGCCGGCCTGGCGGCAGATGTCCGCGAAGAACAGCGCCGAGAGGGGGGTGGTCTCGGCGGGCTTCAGGACGACCGTGTTGCCGGTCGCCAGTGCCGGGGCGATCTTCCACGCGAGCATCAGGAGCGGGAAGTTCCAGGGGATGACCTGGCCCGCGACACCGAGGGGCCGCGGGTTCGCTCCGAAGCCGGCGTGGTCCAACTTGTCGGCCCAGCCCGCGTAGTAGAAGAAGTGCGCGGCGACCAGGGGGAGGTCGGCGTCCCTCGTCTCCTTGATGGGCTTGCCGTTGTCCAGGGTTTCCAGGACGGCCAGTTCGCGGCTGCGCTCCTGGATGATCCGGGCGATGCGGAACAGGTACTTGGCGCGCTCGGAGCCGGGCAGCGCCGACCACTTCTCGAAGGCCTTGCGGGCGGCCTTCACCGCGCGGTCGACGTCCGCCTCGCCCGCCTGGGCGATCTCGGAGAGGACCTCTTCGGTGGAGGGGGACACGGTCTTGAAGACCCTGCCGTCGGCCGCCTCGGTGAACTCGCCGTCGATGAACAGGCCGTAGGAGGGCGCGATGTCGACGACCGAGCGGGACTCGGGGGCGGGTGCGTAGTCGAAAGTAGCCATGATGGTCAGTCCACCGTCACGTAGTCGGGGCCGGAGTAGCGGCCGGTGGCCAGCTTCTGACGCTGCATCAGCAGGTCGTTCAGGAGCGAGGACGCGCCGAAGCGGAACCAGTGGTTGTCCAGCCAGTCCTCGCCCGCCGTCTCGTTGACGATGACCAGGAACTTGATCGCGTCCTTGGAGGTGCGGATACCGCCCGCGGGCTTCACGCCGACCTGGATGCCGGTCTGGGCGCGGAAGTCGCGGACCGCCTCCAGCATCAACAGGGTGTTCGCGGGCGTCGCGTTGACGGCGACCTTGCCCGTCGACGTCTTGATGAAGTCCGCGCCGGCCAGCATGCCGAGCCAGCTCGCGCGGCGGATGTTGTCGTACGTCGACAGCTCGCCGGTCTCGAAGATGACCTTCAGGCGGGCGGCGCCCGAGGCCTCCTTCACGGCGACGATCTCGTCGTACACCTTCATGTAGTTGCCCGCGAGGAACGCCCCGCGGTCGATGACCATGTCGATCTCGTCGGCGCCCGCGGCGACCGCGTCCCGCACGTCGGCCAGCTTCACGGCGAGCGCGGCGCGGCCGGCCGGGAAGGCGGTGGCGACGGAGGCGACCTTCACGGAGGAACCGGCGACGGCCTCCTTCGCGGTGGCCACCATGTCCGGATAGACACAGACGGCCGCGGTCGAGGGGCTCGTGCGGTCGGTCGGATCGGGGCGGACCGCCTTGGCGCCGAGCGCCCGGACCTTGCCCGGGGTGTCCGCGCCTTCCAGCGTCGTCAGGTCGACCATCGAGATGGCGAGGTCGATGGCGTACGCCTTCGCGGTGGTCTTGATGGAACGGGTCCCGAGCGAGGCGGCACGCGCCTCCAGGCCGACCGCGTCGACGCCGGGCAGCCCGTGGAGGAAACGGCGCAGCGTGCTGTCGGAAGCCGTTACCTCGCCGAGTGCGTGTGCAGCAGCAGGTGCAGTGGTGGGCATGGTCACCACCCGAGCATATCTACGCGCGTAGCGGCTGTACACCCCGGAGGTCGAGCTTGGGCACACCGCCGAGGTGCGTGCCCCGGGGGCGCGGGGAACTGCGCGGCCAGCCACCCACGCACCCGCACTCGCGGACGAGGAGGTCCCCGACGGCGAGCAGGCGCACCTCTGAGGCAGAATCGGCACCATGACGACCCCGCACCCCGAGCCCAAAGACCGGATCTACCGCTCACCCGCGGGCCTCATCGGCGGTGTCCTGCTGCTGGCCATCGCCTGCTGGCTCGGCATCGACGCCCTCGTGTCCGGCCACGGCCGCACCCCGTGGCTCGCACTGGCCGGCCTGATCCTCGTCGTCCCGGCGATCGCCGCGTTCACGCTCCGCCCGGCGGTGTACGCGGGCCCGGACCGGCTGCGCGTCCGCAACCCGTTCCGGCTCGTCGTACTGCCGTGGGGCGAGATCGCCGGCCTGCGGTCCGGGTTCTCGAACGAGGTCGTCACGAAGGCGGGCGCCAAGTTCCAGCTGTGGTCGGTCCCGGTCTCGCTGCGCGGCCGCAAGAAGGCGGCACGGCGCGAGGCGAAGGCCGCGGCGGAGGCGGCGGGAGCGCGGCGCGGCGGCAGGTCCGGCGCCCTGGGCTTCGGCGGTGGCGTCGGCGGGTTCGGCGGCGGCATGGGCGCGGGCAGCGGCATGCGGGGCGGCACCGTGCAGGCCGGGCCCACGCGCGCGGAGTCCGACCAGATCATGGCCGACCTGCGCGAGCTGCTGGAGACCAGGGAGCAGGCGGAGTCGGCGCAGGGCGAGGTCACCGTGCGCTGGGCGTACGAGGTGATCGGGCCGGTGGTCGCCGGTGCGGTACTCCTGGCGATCCTGCTGGCGACGGGCTGACCGGACGGGCACACCCCCGCACTCACACCTCCCCACCCCTACCTCTTACCTCTCTGGGATGTCATGACCGCGAACGTCCGGGAGTCGTCGCCGCTGCCCGCCACCGCGATACCCGACGGGTGCGTGGACTGGAACGGGGAGCACGCGCGCGTGTGGGCCGGTGCGGTCCTGCCGTGGTGGGTGCCGGTCCGGCCGCGGCGCTGGGCCGTCGAACTGACCGTCTGGTGCGCCCTGTTCGGCGCCTTCGGACTGCTGGCGACGACGGACCTGTCCCCGGATCTGGTCGCGCTGCTGCCGCTCCAGGTCGTCTGGTGGCTGTGGCGCCCCGAGGTCGTACGGTTCTCCGCCCCCGCGCTGATCGTGCTGGTGGCGGTCCGGGCGACCGGGCTGCCGTGGCCGGTCCTGGTCTGCGCCGCCCTGCTGGTCCTGGCCTCCGGGACGGCCACCGAGCTACGGGCACGCGCGCGTACCCGCCAGGGGCAGCGCGCCCTGGCCGCGACCGGCGGGGTCACCGTCGTGCCGCCGGACGCGGACGGGCCGGTGCGGCGGGGCCGGCTCCTCCTCAGGTTCGGGGCGGGCATGGCCGTACCCGGAGTCGTACTGCTCGCCACCTCCGGCCTGTGGCACTCGGCGGGCGACCGCCAACTCGCCGTCGCGGAGGGCCTGTTCGTCGTGGGCCTGGCACTCACCCTGCTCCTCTCCGGAACCCTCGGCCGACGACGGGCGCTCACGCTGCGCAGGTCACCCACGCCCGTGCTGCGCGTCCTCGTCGGCAAGGACGAGCACGAGGACGCCGTGATCTACGCGACGGACGACACGGAGGCGCTACGGCCGCTCCTCACGGTCGCGACGAGGGCGGAAGAAGAGGGGGAGGGGAACGACGAGGCGGAGGCGGAGGAGCTGGAGGAACTCCTGGACGCGCCCGCGAAGACCGCCGCTCCCGCCCCTCTGCGCGAGGCCGTCCTGTACGGCACCCCCTACGACGGCGCCGAGATCCTGCTGCTCGGTGCGGCGGAGGAGCCCGGCGAGCCGCCGGTGACGGAGTGGTCGACCGGGCCCGTACGACCGTTGCCGGAGGGCGCCGCGCGGCGGCGGCTCGACCGGGCGAAGCGGGCGGAGGTCCGGGCGGCCCGGGACGAGGAACTGGCCGCGACCCTGCGCGCGGGGACCACCGTGGTGCCGGTACGGCGCTGGCGGGCGGGGCCGGTGGACTGGCTGGCGGGCTTCCTGACCGTGCAGTGGTGTCTGGGGTACTTCCTGCTGGGGATCGACGACAGCCTCTGGTTCCGAGGCCTGCTCCTCCTCCTCGGCCTGATGTGCGCCGTCCGCGTCCCCGTGAAACTGCGCTGGCGCATCACCGCCGACCGCACCGGCATCTGGCTGAACCGGCTGCGCGCCCCGCGCCACATCCCCTGGGACGACCTCCGCGCGGCCCGCAGGGAGTCCTTCGAACTGCAACTGCGCGTGCGCGACGGCGACGACTGGTCGATGGCCGCGCCCCGCTGGCCCTGGCTGCAACGCCGACGCGGACTCACCCACCCCTACGACGCCCTCGCCGCCGAACTCTCCGCGATGATCGCCGACCCCGCCCTGCGTCCCACGGGCGAGAGCGAAGTGGGCGAGCGGGGACGCCAGTTGTGGCCGTTCGCCGCGCTTCTCGCGCTGGCCTGGACCGTGCTGCTCGCCACGCGCCGGCTGTCCTGACCGCGGCAGGGGACGCGTACGGGGTGCCCCCGGACAGGGACACCCCGCGTGTTCCGCTACGGCTCAGATACCGGCCGCCGCCGACAGGTCCCGCTTGATCGTCGCGAGGGTCTCGGTCGCCCGCGCGCGGGCCGCCGGGAGATCGGCGTGCGTGGCGACGGGGACCACGACCTCCAGGTAGCACTTCAGTTTGGGCTCGGTGCCGCTGGGCCGGACGATGACCCGGGCGCCGTCGAGCGTGTAGCGCAGGCCGTCCGTGGGCGGGAGCTGCTCCGTGCCCTCGCTCAGGTCCTCGGACTTGGTGACGGCCAGCCCCGCGAGCGCGGTCGGCGGCTGCTCGCGCAACCGCCGCATGGCGTCCGCGATGACGGACAAGTCCTCCACGCGGACGGAGAGTTGATCGGTGGCGTGCAGACCGTGCTCCACGGCGAGATCGTCGAGGAGGTCGAGCAGATCGCGCCCCTCGGCCTTCAACTCGGACGCCAGCTCGGTGATGAGGAGGGCGGCCGTGATGCCGTCCTTGTCGCGCACGCCGTCCGGGTCCACGCAGTAACCGAGGGCTTCCTCGTAGCCGTAGCGAAGGCCCTCCACCCGGGCGATCCACTTGAAGCCGGTGAGGGTCTCCTCATAGGGCAGACCCGCCTTCTCGGCGATACGGCCGAGGAGGGACGAGGAGACGATCGACTCGGCGAAGGTGCCCCGGGCACCGCGCCGCACGAGGTGCGCGGCGAGCAGCGAGCCGACCTCGTCGCCGCGGAGCATCCTCCAGTCACCGTCGGCTTTCACGGCCACGGCGCAGCGGTCGGCGTCGGGGTCGTTGGCGATGATCAGGTCGGGGTCGCTCGCGCGGGCCCGCTCGAAGGCGAGGTCCATCGCGCCGGGCTCCTCCGGGTTGGGGAACGCGACGGTCGGGAAGTCCGGGTCGGGCTCGGCCTGTTCGGCGACGAGCACGGGTTCCGGGAACCCCGCCCGGGCGAACGCGGCCAGCAGTACGTCCTTGCCGACGCCGTGCATCGCGGTGTAGACGGTGCGGGCGGTGCGGGGGGAGGCCGGGGCGAGGACGGCGTCCGTGCGGGCGAGGTAGGCGTCGAGGACGGCGTCGTCGAGGAGCTCCCAGCCGGTGTCCGGACGGGCCACGTCGTGCAGGGAGTTGACGGCCTCGATCTCGGCGGCGATCTCCGCGTCGGCCGGGGGCACGATCTGGGAGCCGTCGCCGAGGTACACCTTGTAGCCGTTGTCCCGGGGCGGGTTGTGGCTGGCGGTGACCTCCACGCCCGCGATCGCGCCCAAGTGCCGTATGGCGAAGGCGAGTACGGGGGTGGGGAGGGGGCGGGGCAGTACGGCCGCCTTGAGCCCCGCGCCGACCATCACGGCGGCGGTGTCGCGGGCGAAGTCGGCGGACTTGTGGCGGGCGTCGTAGCCGATGACGACGGTTCCGTCGGTCGCGCCGTGCTGCTTGAGGTACGCGGCGAGTCCGGCGGCGGCCCGGATGACGACCGCTCGGTTCATCCGCATGGGCCCGGCGCCGAGTTCGCCGCGGAGGCCGGCGGTGCCGAACTGGAGGGTGCCGCTGAAGCGCTCGGCGAGCTCGGCGACGTCCCCGGCGTCGATGAGCTTGGCGAGCTCGTCACGGGTGTCCGCGTCGGGGTCCTCGGCGAGCCAGGTCCTGGCCCGCGCGATGAGTTCGTCGTCGTGCACGTCGGGGCAACCTCTCGTGGGGTATGTCGGTGGGAAACATCCGGGGGGGCCAGGGGGCGGAGCCCCCTGGGGACGGTGCCTACAACCGCCCGAGCACCTGGGCCAACAGCGACCCCATCTGCGAAGCGGAATCCCGGCCGGCCTGAAGAACCTCCTCGTGGTTCAGCGGCTCGCCGGTCATCCCCGCGGCGAGGTTCGTCACCAGGGAGATACCCAGCACCTCCGCACCCGCCTCGCGCGCGGCGATGGCCTCCAACACCGTCGACATGCCCACCAGGTCCGCGCCGATCACCCGAGCCATGCGGATCTCGGCCGGAGTCTCGTAGTGCGGCCCGGGGAACTGGGCGTAGACGCCCTCCTCCAGAGCCGGGTCGATCTCCTTGCACAGGGCGCGCAGCCGGGGGGAGTACAGGTCCGTGAGGTCGACGAAATTCGCGCCGACGATGGGGGACGTGGCCGTGAGGTTGATGTGGTCGCTGATCAGGACCGGCTGGCCGGGACGCATGCCTTCGCGCAGGCCACCGCAGCCGTTGGTCAGGACGATGGTCTTGCAGCCGGCGGCGACGGCGGTACGGACGCCGTGCGCGACGGCGGCGACACCGCGGCCCTCGTAGTAGTGGGTACGGCCGAGGAAGACCAGCGCGCGCTTGTCACCGATCTTGTACGAGCGGACCCTGCCCCCGTGTCCCTCGACGGCCGGCGGCGGGAAACCGGGCAGCTCGGTGACGGGGAAGTCGGCCTCGGGTACGCCGAGGGCGTCGACGGCCGGTCCCCAGCCGGAGCCCATCACAAGGGCGACGTCGTGGGTCTCGGCGCCCGTCAGTTCGCGCAGGCGCGTGGCGGCGGCGTCAGCGGCGGCATGGGGGTCGCCCTGGATGTCGTCCGGAAGAAGAGATGCGTTCACGCGGATGAGCGTAGCTGGTCTGGGCCTACGCGCGTAGATGACAGAGCGCACGGGACGGCGATCGTTGTCTTGTCGTTTCCAACGAGACCTGTGACGGGCGTTATGTGTGGGAAACCCTCAGCAGGGGCGCTTCCGCAGTTCCATCACGTAGTCGTGCGGCGCGCCCGCGGACTCGGCGGCGTCGGCGAGCTCACCGAGGTACCGCGCCGACGGGAGTCCCCCCTCGTACCCGTTGAGGACGTACAGCCAGACGGGTTCCTCGCCCTCCAGGGTGTGCACCCGGACCCGCATGCGGCGGTAGACGTCGAGGCCGACGCCCTCCCACCGGTCCATGGAGTCCTCGTCCGGCGGGGCGATCTCGTACAGCGCGACGAAGACCTGGGAGCGCGGGGCCTCCACGATCGTCGCGAGCGCGCCCTCCCAGCCCATGTGCTCGCCGCCGAAGGTCAGCCGCCACCCGTTCAGCCAGCCCGTGGCGCGCAACGGCGAGTGCGGGGCGCGGCGGGTCATCAGCCGCGCGTCGAGATTGCCGGCGTACGCGGCGTAGAGCGACATGCTTCGAGAGTACGGCAGCGGAACCACCCGTCACTCCCGTAACCGGGGGTACCTCACGACACCGGGGTACGGGGAGGGCCGGGGTGTGCAGCCGCACCCGCAGGGGCCCGCGCGCCCACCGCCGCCCTTCGTGCCCGCGTCCGCCGCCGCACTCCGCGCCCCGTCGCCGCAACGGCCGATGGCCGCTCAGCCCCATCCCGCAGACGCCCGCCCCCGCCCCCGGGTTCTTGACTTCGCTCACACCTGCCGCCCACCCCGCGCCTCCCTCACCTGTACCGACGACTCCGGCTCACCGCCCACCGCCCCCCTCCGCCCGGCAGGGCCCTCGCCCCCGGGCGGAAGCACCTTGAAGCGTGCGGGACAATGGGGTACGTGACTCGGATCGTGATCATCGGTGGCGGACCCGGCGGCTATGAAGCGGCGCTGGTGGCAGCGCAGCTCGGCGCGGAGGTGACCGTCGTCGACTGCGACGGTCTGGGCGGGGCGTCGGTGCTGACCGACTGCGTCCCGTCGAAGACCCTTATCGCGACGGCCGAGGTGATGACCACCTTCGACTCGTCGTACGAGGAACTCGGCATCATCGTCGCCGACGACACCCCGCCCCTGGAACAGGCGGCCCGGGTCGTCGGCGTGGACCTCGGCAAGGTCAACCGCCGTGTGAAGCGCCTCGCGCTCGCCCAGTCGCACGACATCACCGCGTCCGTGACCCGGGCCGGCGCCCGTGTCCTGCGCGGCCGGGGCCGGCTCGACGGCATGCAGGCCATAGACGGCTCCCGCAAGGTCATCGTGAAGGCGGCCGACGGCACCGAGGAGACCCTCGTCGCCGACGCCGTCCTCATCGCGACCGGCGGCCACCCCCGCGAGCTGGACGACGCCCGCCCGGACGGCGAGCGCATCCTGAACTGGACCCAGGTCTACGACCTCACCGAACTCCCCGAAGAGCTGATCGTGGTCGGCTCCGGTGTCACCGGCGCCGAGTTCGCCGGCGCCTACCAGGCCCTCGGCTCCAAGGTCACCCTCGTCTCCTCCCGCGACCGCGTCCTGCCCGGCGAGGACCCGGACGCCGCCGCCGTACTCGAAGACGTCTTCCGGCGCCGCGGCATGAACGTCATGGCCCGCTCCCGCGCCCAGTCCGCCAAACGCGTCGGCGACAAGGTCGAGGTCGTCCTCGCCGACGGCCGTGTCATCACCGGCTCGCACTGCCTCATGGCCGTCGGCGCCATCCCGAACTCCGCGGGCATGGGCCTGGAGGAGGCGGGCGTCAGGCTGCGCGACTCGGGCCACATCTGGACCGACAAGGTCTCCCGTACGACGGCTCCGGGTGTGTACGCCGCCGGTGACGTGACCGGGATCTTCGCGCTCGCCTCGGTGGCCGCGATGCAGGGCCGTATCGCGATGTACCACTTCCTGGGCGACGCGGTGGCCCCGCTCAACCTGAAGACCGTCTCCTCGAACGTCTTCACCGACCCCGAGATCGCGACCGTCGGCTACAGCCAGGCCGACGTCGACGGCGGCAAGATCGACGCCCGCGTCGTGAAGCTCCCGCTGCTGCGCAACCCGCGCGCGAAGATGCAGGGCATCCGGGACGGCTTCGTCAAGATCTTCTGCCGTCCGGGCACCGGCATCATCGTCGGCGGTGTGGTCGTGGCGCCCCGCGCCTCGGAACTGATCCACCCGATCTCGATCGCCGTCGACAACAACCTGACGGTCGAACAGATCGCGAACGCCTTCACCGTCTACCCGTCTCTTTCGGGCTCGATCGCCGAGGTGGCCCGGCAACTCCACACGCGGAAGGCGACGGGCGAAGTCTGAGCCGAAACGGACTCCCCGCTGGTCACGGGGAGTTGTCGACCATTCGGGCGGCATAGGCGGCGAGACTAGGCCCTATACCACTTCCGGTCCTGCTGTACGAACAACTTCCGTTATTCGGCGCAAACACCTGAAAGCAGACGGTCGTTGGGGTTACTGTCAGTTTCGTGTTCGCTGCAGAACGTCGCCAATTGATCCTCGAAATGGTGCGAGCGAATGGGGCCGTATCGCTCCGTGAGCTCGCCCGCGTCGTCCAGACCTCCGAAGTGACCGTACGGCGGGACGTGCGCGCACTGGAGGCAGAAGGACTCCTCGACCGCCGGCACGGCGGTGCGGTATTGCCGGGCGGGTTCACGCGAGAATCCGGCTTTCCGCAGAAATCGCATCTCGCGACCGCCGAGAAGACGGCCATCGCCGATCTCGCCGCGAGCTTCGTCGAAGAGGGCGAAGCGATCGTGGTGGGGGCGGGTACCACGACCCAGGAGCTGGCCCGTCGGCTCGCCCGGGTGCCCGGACTGACCGTGGTCACCAACTCCCTGCTGGTGGCCCAGGCGTTGGCCCATGCCAACCGCGTGGAGGTCGTCATGACCGGGGGCACCCTGCGTGGCTCCAACTACGCGCTGGTGGGCAGCGGGGCGGAGCAGTCCCTCCAGGGCCTGCGGGTCTCCCGGGCCTTCCTCTCCGGGAGCGGACTGACCGCCGAGCGCGGCCTGTCCACGTCCAACATGCTGTCGGCGTCCGTCGACCGGGCCCTCGTCCAGGCCGCCGCCGAGGTCGTCGTCCTGGCCGACCACACCAAGCTCGGCACGGACACCATGTTCCAGACCGTGCCCACGGACGTCATCACCCGCCTCGTCACCGACGAGCCCCCGGGCCACGACGACCGCGCGGCCACGGAGTTGCAGGCGCTGGCCGACCAGGGGGTGCAGATCGCCGTGGCCGGCGCATCGGGAAGCCAGGGGGGTGACCAGACCCCGACGCGGGACCAACGCCGCCGGGACGTACCCCTCCCGGCACCGCGACGGGGTCAAGTACCGGGCGGAGGACCGGGGTTGCGTGCGGCGGGCGTACTCGGCGGGGAGTCCCCCGAGCGGGAGCGTGCGGCGAGGGTGGCGGATCTGCGCAGGCGTTGACCGGTTCGTTTTCGGCTTGCAGGCCGGTGGGGGCTGGTCGCGCAGTTCCCCGCGCCCCTTAGAAACGCGGGTCGGCCCATGTCTTCTAGGGGCGCGGAGAACTGCGCGACCAGCCACGACGGCGCCGCACCCGAAAACCGAACCGGCGCTACGGCTTCAATCCTCGCAACGTCAACGTCAGCAACCTGTCGGCCAGTTCGGGATCCCCGGCATTGCCCTCCGCCGCGAGAGCGATCGCATGGGTCAGCTGAAGCAGGTCGCCGATCTCGACGTCACCGCGCACGTCACCGGCGTCCTGCGCTCGGCAGAGCAACGCACCCCCCGCCGCACGGATCGGGTCGCTGCACCGGGCCAGCGCGGACGTCCCGTCATGGGCGACCGCCATCAACGCCCGGGAAAGCCCCCGGTACTCACTCGCGTGCGTCACCATCTCGCGCAGCCAGGTCACCAGGGCCGCGCACGGCTGCGGGGCGGAGAGCAACTCCCGGGAACGGGCGAGGAGTTCACCCACCGCGTCCTCGAAGACCGCGCTCATCAGGGACTGCCGGTTGGGGAAGTGCCGGTACAGCGTGCCGATACCGACACCCGCCCGCCGCGCCACGTCCTCCAGGGACGCGTCCGTACCGTGCGCGGCGAAGGACACCCGGGCCTCGGCGAGCAGCCGCTCGTAGTTGCGGCGGGCGTCGGCGCGCAGCCCCGCCGGCGGCCTGACTGTGTCGGCCATGGGTCCCACCTGCCCTCCTAGGCACTGTGCCGTCACATTACAGAGGTGCCCGGCGGACAGGCTGTTCCTGTCGGCCGGGCACCTCCGGACGTACCGCCGGATCAGTCCTTGATCTCGCAGATGGCCGCGCCGGACGTGATGGACGCCCCGACCTCCGCGCCAAGTCCCTTGATCGTGCCGGACTTGTGCGCGTTCAGCGGCTGTTCCATCTTCATGGCTTCGAGTACGACGATGAGGTCGCCCTCCTTGACCTCCTGGCCCTCCTCGACCGCGACCTTGACGATCGTGCCCTGCATCGGCGAGGCGAGGGTGTCGCCGGAGGCGACGGGGCCGGACTTCTTGGCCGCGCGGCGCTTCGGCTTGGCCCCGGCGGCGAGGCCGGTGCGGGCCAGTGACATGCCGAGCGAGACCGGGAGGGAGACCTCCAGACGCTTGCCGCCGACCTCGACGACGATCGTCTCGCGGTCCGCGTCCTCGTCCGCCTCGGCGTCCGTGGGGGCCGCGAAGGGCTTGATCTCGTTGACGAACTCGGTCTCGATCCACCGGGTGTGGACCGTGAACGGGTCGGCGGAGCCGGTGAGTTCGGGGGCGAACGCCGGGTCCCTGACGACCACGCGGTGGAACGGGAGGGCCGTGGCCATGCCCTCGACCTGGAACTCGTCCAGCGCACGCGCGGCACGCTGGAGCGCCTGCGCGCGGGTCGCGCCGCTGACGATCAGCTTCGCGAGGAGCGAGTCCCACGCCGGGCCGATGACGCTGCCCGACTCGACACCGGCGTCCAGGCGGACGCCCGGGCCGGACGGTGCCGCGAACGTGGTGACGGTGCCGGGCGCGGGCAGGAAGCCGCGGCCCGGGTCCTCGCCGTTGATGCGGAACTCGAAGGAGTGGCCGCGCAGTTCGGGGTCGCCGTAGCCGAGTTCCTCGCCGTCGGCGATACGGAACATCTCGCGGACGAGGTCGATGCCGGCGACCTCCTCGGTGACCGGGTGCTCCACCTGGAGGCGGGTGTTGACCTCAAGGAAGGAGATCGTGCCGTCCTGGCCGACGAGGAACTCGACGGTCCCGGCGCCGACGTAGCCGGCCTCCTTGAGGATGGCCTTCGAGGAGGCGTACAGCTCGGCGACCTGAGCCTCGGAGAGGAACGGCGCGGGCGCCTCCTCGACGAGCTTCTGGTGGCGGCGCTGGAGGGAGCAGTCACGCGTCGACACGACGACCACGTTGCCGTGGGAGTCGGCCAGGCACTGGGTCTCCACGTGTCGCGGCTTGTCCAGGTAGCGCTCGACGAAGCACTCGCCGCGACCGAAGGCGGCGACCGCCTCGCGCACCGCGGAGTCGTACAGCTCGGGAACCTCTTCGAGCGAGCGGGCCACCTTCAGACCGCGACCGCCGCCACCGAAGGCGGCCTTGATCGCGATGGGCAGACCGTGCTGCTCGGCGAACGCGACGACCTCGTCCGAGCCCGACACCGGGTCCGGCGTACCGGCCACCAGCGGGGCACCGGCGCGCTGGGCGATGTGCCGGGCGGCGACCTTGTCACCGAGGTCCCGGATCGCCTGCGGCGGCGGGCCGATCCAGATCAGGTCCGCGTCGAGGACCGCCTGGGCGAACTCGGCGTTCTCCGACAGGAATCCGTAGCCGGGGTGGATGGCGTCGGCACCGGACTCGCGGGCCGCGTTGAGGACCTTGCCGATGTCCAGGTAACTGCTCGCCGGTGTGTCACCGCCCAGGGCGAACGCCTCATCCGCGGCGCGGACATGCAGAGCGTCCCGGTCCGGGTCGGCGTATACGGCCACGCTCGCGATCCCGGCGTCCCGGCAGGCCCGGGCTACGCGGACAGCGATTTCGCCACGATTGGCGATGAGCACCTTGCGCACGATTGAGGCTCCCTCCTTGAAACAAGCCGAGTTTAGGGACTGCCGACACGGCGCATCGACCCGTCCCCAGTGGTGAGCTTGCCCACACGGAGCGTGATGCGAGGCTTGCTCGACCCGTGAAATCCCTTGTCGCACCTCGGTACGCAGGACTCCTCGTGGAAACCCTAGCTCTCCGGTGTGGGCAAGGTCTCTGTGAGAGCGTGCCGCGTGCCACGCCGTTTCTTTGTGGAGTCCCTACGAATGGCCCAATGATTCTTTGCCCCCGCTACAACCCTTGTCCCGCGGTTTACCCGTTAGTAGCGTTCACTGTGCCTCGAACGTACTTGAGGTAACGCAAGCTTTGGTCGAGTGGTGGTCGAGAGTGGGTGGGGGCCGGTGGTACGCAGGCCAGTGGCATGGATCTTGGCGCTTGTCCTCTTCGTGGAGGCGCTCGGAGTGGCCGCGCTGAACTGGTTCCTGGGGATCGTCGTCGACCGCCAGGACATGTCCCTGGCCGGCCTCGACCCGGACGCGATGTCCATCTCCTCGAAGGTCGGCGGCATCGTCTTCGGCCTCTACTTCGCCCTGTGCGGAGTGGTCGCCCTGCTCGTCGCCCTGCGCGACCGGGCCCCGGCGGGCCTCGGCCGCATCCTGCTGATCAGCGTGGCCGTGGTGCACGGCCTGCTGGGCGCGTTCGCGTGGGGCCTGGTGGGCCCGGGAGCGTTCGTGTCCATGGTGGTGGTGCTCGCCCTGGTCGTCCTGCTCCTGATGACCTACGACCGCCGGGAGGTCCCCGCGGAGGGGAGCCCCGAGCAGGGCGCGGGCAGGAACGAGGGCCCGGGACCGATCGCCCCGCCGGCCGCCCCCAACCCCTCCTGACCGAACTCCTCCCGGCCGAACTCCTCCCGGCCGACGGCTACTTCTCCCGTGGGGTCCACAACTCCGTGATGCCGACGCCCAGTTCGGCCAGCAGACGGCGAACGAGCGGCAGGCTGATGCCGATCACGTTGCCGTGGTCGCCGTCGATGCCCTCGATGAACGGTGCCGACAGGCCGTCGAGGGTGAACGCCCCGGCGACGTAAAGGGGTTCGCCCGAGGCGACGTACGCGGCGATCTCGGCGTCGGTCGGTTCGCCGAAGCGGACGACGGTGGACGCGGTCGCCGAGACGTACCGGCCGCCGGTCGTGTCGTAGACGCAGTGGCCGGTCTGGAGTGTTCCGGCGCGCCCGCGCATCGACTTCCAGCGGGCGGTGGCCTCCTCGGCGTCGGCGGGCTTGCCGAGGGCCTCGCCGTCCAGGTCGAGCACGGAGTCGCAGCCGATCACCAGGGCACCCTTGACCTCGGGCCTCGCGGCGACGACGGAGGCCTTGGCCTCGGCGAGCGCGAGGGCGAGTTCGGCCGGGGTGGGGGCGCTGACGGCGTCCTCGTCGACCCCGCTCACGATCACCTCGGGGTCCAGTCCGGCCTGGCGCAGCAGGCCCAGCCGGGCGGGGGACTGGGAGGCGAGCACGAGTCGGCGGCGCGGCTGATCTGTCATGTGTCCAGGGTATCGGCGCGGTCCGGGGCGCTCACGTCAGCCCGAGCACGATCATCGCCAGCACCATCGCGAGCGCCATGAGAATCCCGAGCCGCCGCAACATGACCTGGGTCTCCCGCAGTTCCTCGGGAGGCTCGTTGTCGGGGTCGGACCACAGCATGTCACCAGCGTGCGGCTTGGCCGGGGTGGGCGCCTGAGTACGGGTACTCAACTTCCCCGGCTTCCTTTCGGTGTCGCCCGACGTCGCCAAAAGGGTCCATGGTTCCGTTAGAGTAATGGAACTGTGGTTCCTTTTGGAGAGGTGTGTCATGTTCGCTGCTGCCTGGACCGCGTCACCCCAGCTCCCGAGCGAGGGCTTCACGCCGAACTGGTCCCGCGAGGGGTTCTGGCGTCAGTCGTTGCGGCAGGTCGTGCGGTTGACGGCGGGTGGGGAGAGGGTGCGGGTGCGGTTCTCGAACGCGTACGGGAATTCGCCGGTGAGGGTCGCGGGCGGCTCCGTGGCCGTCGGAGGGTCTGGTGTGCGGCTGACCTTCGGGGGCGGCTCGGCGGAGGGGGAGATGCCGGCGCGGGGGGAGTTGGTGAGCGACGCGGTCCAACTCGCCGTAGAAGCGGGGGAGTCGGTGGTCGTCACGCTGTACTTCGACACGGCCACCGGGCCCGCGACCTTCCATGCGCAGGCGTTCACCACCAGTTACCGAGGTGGGGGGTGTCTGCTGGACGAGGGCGGGAACGGGTTCACCGAGGCCAGTGAGTCCTGGTACTTCCTGTCAGCCGTGGAGACCGACTCCGGGCGTACGGACGGGATTGTTCTTTTTGGGGACTCCATCACCGACGGGTTCGGGTCCACGCCGGGGGCCGACCGGCGGTGGTCGGACGCCTTGGCCTCGCGGACGGGGCGGGCCGTGCTGAACGCGGGGATCGGGGGGAATCTGCTGCTCAACGACTCCGCGTGGTACGGGGAGCGGGGTGTGGGCAGGTTCGGGCGCGACGTGCTTCGACCGGCCGGGGTGGACACCGTCGTTGTGTTGCTGGGGCTGAACGACATCGGGTTCAGCGAGACGGATGCGCAGCCTACGTACAAGCCGGCGCCGGTGGTCTCCGCGGGTGAGGTCGTCGCCGCGTACAGGGAGTTGATACGGCAGGCCGGTGAACTCACCGTGATCGGGGCGACCTTGTTGCCGTTCGGGGGGTCGGATCACTGGGGGGAGCGGGCGGCGAAGGTGAGTTATGAGGTCAACGAGTGGGTGCGGTGTTCGGGGGAGTTCGACGGGGTTGTCGATCTGAACCGGGTGATGGCCGATCCGGGGGATCCGGACCGGCTGCACCCTGCTTACGACTTCGGTGATCAGCTGCACCCCGACGACGAGGGGTACGGGGTGATGGCTGACGCTGTGGCGCGTTGTCTGTAGCCGCGGAGCCTTCGGGCGGGGAGGCGTGTCAGCGGGAGGGGGGGACCTATGTGACGGTCCTGGCCCGCGCCGTGGCCGGTGGCCGCGGTGGCGATGCCGAGGACCGCCAGGGCGGCCAGCGGGAGGGTCCAGCTGTGTGTGGCGTCGTGCACGATGCCGAGGAGCAGCGGGCCGGCCGCCGCCACGAGGTAGCCGATGGACTGTGCCATGCCCGCCAGCGCGGCGGCCTCGCCGGGGCTGTCGGCGCGCTGGCTCTGGAAGGTCAGCGCGAGGACGAGGCAGGCGCCGCCGCCGAGTCCCAGCAGGGTGCACGCCAGGACGGACAGGGCCGGGGCGGTGACCAGAACGGTGAAGCCGCCCGCCGTGAGGATCGACGCCCCGGCCGCGGTCCAGCGCTGGTCGTGCCGGCCCCGGGTGAGCAGGGGCAGAAGGCTGCTGGCGGCCAGCGAGACGACCTGGTAGTAGAACAGCATCCATCCGGCCGCGGTGCTGCTCGCGCCGTGGTCGACCAGGATGCTGGGCAGCCACGCGACGGCCGTGTAGAAGGCCAGGGACTGCAGGCCCATGAAGAGGGTGACCTGCCAGGCGAGCCGCGACCGCCAGGGCACCGGGCTGCGGGTCCCGCCGGTGGACGCCTGCGGCTTGTCGCCCCGGGTCCGGGGCAGCCAGGCGAGGAGCGCCGCGACGGTGAAGGCGAGGCCCCAGGCCAGCGCGGTGTGCCAGGAACCCGGCACGGAGTGGGCCAGCGGCGCGGAGATCCCGGAGGAGACCGCCGCCATGAGGCCCATGACAGTGACGTAGAGAGCGCTGACGCTCTGGATGCGGTGCGCGGGCACGCTGCGTCTGATCAGCGCGGGCAGCAGCACGTTGCCGAACGCGATGGCCGCGGAGAGCAGCACCGTTCCGGCGAACAGGCAGATCACCGAGGGAAGGGAACGGACCACCGTTCCGACGGCCAGCACGCCGAGCGCCGCGACCAGCAGGCGGGCGCTGCCCCACCGGTGGGAGGCTCGGGCGACCAGGGGTGACGTCGCGGCGAACGTCAGCAGCGGGAGGGTGCTGAGCAGCCCGCCCCAGCTCGACGTCAGACCGCTGCCGTGTTCTATCTCCGGGAGGAGGGCGCCGACGCCCGTGAGGGTGGTGCGCAGGTTGGCCGCCACGAGGCAGATGGCGACGAGGAGCCCGACCGACACGGCGGGCCGGGTGATGTCGGCACGGTCGACGAGCGGTACCTCGGCGGCGGAGTGCTGCTGGGAGGTCGAAGTCGGCCGCGTGCTCACTGGTCCTCCGCCGCTCGTGGTGTCGTGGTGTCGTGGTCGTGGGTGAGCCGGACGATCGCGGCGGCCGCGGCACGGGCGGCGCCCGCGTCCCGGGACCCGATCGCGTCGACCAGCCGCCGGTGCAGGCGGGCGTGCTCCTCGGCGTGGCCGGCGTCCCAGGTCAGACCGCCCAGGGACGAGGTGAGTGCCGTGCCGAGGTAGTCGTACACCTCGATCAGCAGGTCGTTGCCGCTCGCCCGGACGACGGCCCGGTGGAACAGCGCGTCGACGCTCGTGGCCGCGGCCGGGTCCTCGCCGGCGCTGGCCTCGTCGGCGTCGGCCAGCAGCTCCCGCAGCTGCTCCAGCTGCTCCTCGCTGCGGCGCAGGGCCGCGGCTCCCGAGGCGTACTCCTCCAGGACGGTCCGCAGCTCCAGCACCTTGTCCCGCTCCACGGAACCGGCCCGCCGCACCATGACCGACTGCAGCTCGCTGGAGGAGCGGACGTAGGTGCCGTCCCCCGCCCGGGGCTCCAGCAGTCCCAGGTGCACCAGTGCGCCGATCGCCTCCCGCAGCGTGCTGCGTCCGACTCCGAGTTCGTCCATGAGGGCCTGCTCCGGCGGGATCCGCGTCCCCACCGGCCAGCCTCCCGTCTCGATGTGCGAACGGAGACTGTCCACGAGTTGGGCGGACAGACTGGCGGTTCGCCGTGGTGCGCTGATGCGTGTCATGGAGGCACCGTACAACAAACATCAGACGTTTGAACATCGCATGTGATCTCGGGGCATGTCAGAGCCAATGACTCGGCCCGGCATCCGCACGTCGGGCTGCGCGATGCCGGGCCGCGAGGGGCGGTTCTCCCTAGCCGGGCCAGAAAGTGCGGGTCCACGCGCTCGGCCCGGGGTGGGGCAGCCTGGCGCCCGCGACGCGCGACGGGTCGGACCACGCGTCCCGCTGCCTCGGGGTGCCCGGCGGCGTGGAGGTGGCCGCCGCGGCGCGGGCCCTGACCACCGCCAGGGCCGCCGCCAGTTCCTCCGGGGTCGGGTTGCCCCGTACGACTTTGATGTTCATGAGGGCGCTCCTCTACAGGGGGATGTTGCCGTGCTTCTTCGGGGGCAACGACTCGCGCTTGGTGCGGAGTTGGCGCAGGCCGCGGACCACGTGGCGCCGGGTGTCCGAGGGGAGGATCACCGCGTCGACGTAGCCGCGTTCGGCCGCGATGTAGGGGTTCAGGAGGGCGTCCTCGTACTCCTGGATCAGGCGGGCCCGGGTCGCCTCGACGTCACCGGCCGCCTCCGCCTCCGCGATCGTGCGGCGGTGCAGGATGTTGACCGCGCCCTGGGCGCCCATAACGGCGATCTGGGCGGTCGGCCAGGCGAGGTTGAGGTCGGCGCCGAGGTGCTTGGAGCCCATGACGTCGTAGGCGCCGCCGAAGGCCTTGCGGGTGATCACCGTGATGAGGGGGACTGTTGCCTCCGCGTACGCGTAGATCAGCTTCGCGCCCCTGCGGATGATGCCGTAGTGCTCCTGGTCCACGCCCGGGAGGAAGCCGGGGACGTCCACGAAGGTGATGACCGGGACGTTGAACGCGTCGCAGGTGCGGACGAAGCGGGCCGCCTTCTCGGAGGCGTCGATGTCCAGGCAGCCCGCGAACTGCATCGGCTGGTTCGCCACGATGCCCACCGGGCGGCCCTCGACCCGGCCGAAACCGGTGAGGATGTTCGGCGCGAACAGCGGCTGCGTCTCGAAGAACTCGGCGTCGTCCAGGACGTGTTCGATCACCGTGTGCATGTCGTACGGCTGGTTCGCGCTGTCCGGGACCAGCGTGTCCAGCTCGCGGTCCTCGTCCGTGACGGTGAGGTCCGCCTCCTCGGGGAACGCCGGCGGCTCGCTGAGGTTGTTGGACGGGAGGTACGACAGCAACTGCTTGACGTACTCGATCGCGTCCTTCTCGTCGCCCGCCATGTGATGGGCCACACCCGAGACCGAGTTGTGGGTCCTGGCCCCGCCCAGCTCCTCGAAGCCGACGTCCTCACCGGTGACCGTCTTGATGACGTCCGGGCCGGTGATGAACATGTGCGAGGTCTGGTCGACCATCACCGTGAAGTCGGTGATCGCGGGGGAGTACACCGCGCCGCCCGCGCACGGGCCCACGACGAGGGAGATCTGCGGGATCACGCCGCTCGCGTGGGTGTTGCGGCGGAAGATCTCGCCGTACGCGCCGAGCGAGGCCACGCCCTCCTGGATGCGGGCGCCGCCGGAGTCGTTGATGCCGATGACCGGACAGCCCGTCTTCAGCGCGAAGTCCATCACCTTGACGATCTTCTGGCCGTAGACCTCGCCCAGGGCGCCGCCGAAGACCGTGAAGTCCTGCGAGAACACGGCGATCGGGCGGCCGTCGACCGTGCCGTACCCGGAGACGACTCCGTCGCCGTAGGGGCGGTTCTTCTCCAGGCCGAAGTCCGTGGAACGGTGCCGGGTCAGCTCGTCGAACTCGACGAAGGACCCCTCGTCGAGGAGCAGGTCGATCCGCTCACGGGCCGTCAACTTGCCCTTGGCGTGCTGCTTTTCGACGGCACGTTCCGAGCCGGCGTGCGTCGCTTCCTGGATGCGGCGCTGAAGATCCGCGATCTTCCCGGCGGTGGTGTGGATGTCGATCTCTTGAGGCGCTTCCGGCTCGGACATCGGGATTGCGGCTCCCTGCCTGCTCAAAAGGGGGACGGGTTACTCATCCGTAGAGTAGTGGCGGGCCTACCGATCGGCAGTGCGGCGTACAACACACCTCGGGTGGCTTGCACGACACACCCCTAGGGTGGCTGGCATGACGCCGCGAGATGCCTCAGACGACAGCAGCCGTTGGTCCGATCTGGAACGGCCGCCCCTCAACGCGGGCGCGCTGCGCCGCGGACTCGTGCGGGCGGGCGGGCTGTGGACCGGCGTGGAGGTCGTGCAGCGCACCGGTTCCACCAACTCCGACCTCGTCGCGCTGGCCGCCGCGGGCAAGGCCGCCGAGGGCACCGTCCTGGTCGCCGAGGAGCAGACCTCCGGGCGCGGGCGACTCGACCGGCAGTGGACCGCACCGGCCCGCTCCGGCCTGTTCTTCTCCGTGCTCCTGGAGCCGGGCGACGTTCCCGTGGCCCGCTGGGGCTGGCTCCCGCTGCTCACCGGGGTCGCCGTCGCGACGGGGCTGTCCCGGTCGGCCGGGGTCGACACGGCACTCAAGTGGCCCAACGACCTCCTGGTGACTGTCGGCGGCGAGGAACGCAAGGCCGGCGGCATCCTCGCCGAGCGAGCGGGCGACGACGCCGTGATCGTCGGCGTCGGCATCAACGTCAGCCTGCGCGAGGACGAGCTGCCCGTGCCCCAGGCGGCCTCCCTCGCCCTCGCCGGGGCGGTCACCACGGACCGCGATCCCCTCCTGCGGGCGGTTCTACGGTCCCTGGAGCACTGGTACGACAAGTGGCGCGCGGCGGGCGGCGACCCGGTCGCCAGCGGCCTCCAGGAGACCTACGCGGCCGGCTGCTCGACGCTCGGCCGGGTCGTCCGGGCCGAACTGCCCGGGGACCGGTCGATCACCGGCGAGGCCGTCGCGATCGACGGCGACGGGCGGCTCGTGCTGGCCACGGAGGACGGCGTGCAGGAGCCCGTGGGGGCGGGCGACATCGTCCACCTGCGCCCCGCGTGACCCCGACCGCCCTTGTGGCGGCCCGGTCCGTGTGACTCAAGGAGTGAGCTGGCCCACACCTGCCGTAGCATTGGGCCCGGTCGATACCTGACCGTGGCAGATCGGAAGGGCAGCAGGCGTGACCGTCGACGACACGGGCTCCGGCGCGGACGCGGACGGCCGGGTGGCCCCCGATGCCGCCGAACCCGGCGAGGATCCGCTCGCGCTGCGCCTCGAAGGGCTCATCCTGGGCGCCGAGCGCCGTTACACCCCCTTCCAGGCGGCCCGCACCGCCGGCGTCTCCATGGAGCTGGCCACGCGCTTCTGGCGGGCCATGGGCTTCGCCGACGTCGGCCAGGCCAAGGCGTTCACGGAGGCGGACGTCCTCGCGCTGCGCCGCCTCGCCGGTCTCGTCGAGGCGGGGCTCCTCAGCGAGGCGATGGCCGTGCAGGTGGCCCGCTCCACCGGGCAGACCACCGCGCGGCTGGCCGGCTGGCAGATGGACTCGTTCCTGGAGGGCCTCACCGAGCCGCCGGAACCGGGCATGTCCCGCACCGAGGTGACGTACCCGATCATCGAACTGCTCCTGCCCGAACTGGAGGAGTTCCTCGTCTACGTCTGGCGCCGCCAGCTCGCCGCGTCCGCCGGCCGGGTCGTCCAGGCGGGCGACGACGAGGAGATGGTCGACCGGCGCCTGGCCGTCGGCTTCGCCGACCTGGTGGGCTTCACGCGGCTGACCCGGCGCATGGAGGAGGAGGAACTCGGCGAACTGGTCGAGGCCTTCGAGACCACCGCCGCCGACCTGGTGGCAGCGCGTGGCGGTCGCCTCATCAAGACCCTGGGCGACGAGGTCCTCTACTCCGCGGACGACGCCGGGGTCGCCGCCGAGATCGCCCTGCTCCTGATCGAGACCATGGCGAACGACGAGACCATGCCCGAACTCCGCGTCGGCATGGCCTTCGGCACGGTGACGACCCGCATGGGCGACGTCTTCGGCACGACGGTCAACCTCGCCTCCCGCCTCACGTCGATAGCTCCACGCGACGCCGTCCTCGTCGACAGCGCCTTCGCCGAGGAGTTGATCCGCAGCGGCGAGGCCCCCGCCTCCGAGGCGGAGGCGGCGGAAGCCGCGGCCACCGCCGAGAAGGAGGGCGAGGACCCCCCGACGTACCGCTTCGGGCTCCAGCCGATGTGGCAACGCCCCGTGCGCGGCCTGGGAGTTGTCGAACCCTGGCTCCTCACACGCCGGGACTCGTCACCGGCGTAGTACCTCAGCCGCGATGGACCAGTGGGTCCACGCAGAGCCCGATGATCGGCACGCACAGACTGGGCCGACTCGGGGCGGGGGCGGGGGAGTTGGCGGTCCGGCTGGGTGTGGGAGTCGGGGTTGAGGTCGGCAGGGGAGCCGGTGCCTGAGGTGGCGGAGTGGTCGCGGCCGTCGTCGTCTCGGGGACGGTCGTAGGGTCCGCGGCTACGGGTGTCGTCGGCGTCGCGGTCGCATACGGAGTCGGTACGATCCCGGAGGCCGCCGTAGGGGTGGGTGTGATGCCGCCCATCACCGAGGTCGCGGAGGGGATCGCGGCCGGGCCCGCGCTGATGGTGGCGGCGGCGTTGGCGGGCCGGTCCGTGCCGTCGCCGGTACCGCTGCCGGGGTCCGGGCGGGGATCCGCCTCCGCCGTACCCAGCCCGCCGATTCCCGACTCGGGTGCCAGCCGTACGAGGCTCAGCACCCCGGCGGCCACGGCGAGCCCTCCGACGGCGAGCAGGACCTTGCGGGGCCGGGGACGGCGGTGCCGGCCCCTGGAGAGCGGCGACGCCATGTCCGCCCCGCCCTCGGCCGGCTCCGCCTTCGTGGTCGTCGTCACGATCCCTCCCCTGTGGTGTGGCGGACGCACGTTATGCGCTTCTACGGGCGGTGCGGCGGGAGTTGGGCGGGATGTCACCCGAACGGGGAAGGCTCGTGCGATGATCGGGACGAGGTCTGTTAACCCACGTTAACCAGGAGGCGGTCATGAGCGAGGAGCGGTTCGGGGAGTTCGTGCTGGTGCGGCGGCACGGGTACGTCGCGGAACTGGTCCTGGACCGGCCCAAGGCCATGAACGCCGTCTCCACGGCGATGGCGCGCTCGATCGCCGAGGCCTGCGCGGCGCTGGCGGCGGACCGGGACGTACGCGTGACCGTGGTGACCTCGTCGCACGAGCGGGCGTTCTGCGTCGGCGCGGACCTGAAGGAGCGCAACGCGTTCAGCGACGCGGATCTCGTACGGCAGCGCCCGGTCGCGCGGGGTGCGTACACGGGGGTCCTGGAGCTGCCCATGCCGACGATCGCCGCGGTCCACGGCTTCGCCCTCGGCGGCGGCTTCGAACTCGCCCTGTCCTGCGACCTGATCGTGGCGGACGGTACGGCGGTGGTGGGGCTGCCGGAGGTGTCGGTGGGGGTGATCCCGGGAGGCGGCGGTACGCAGCTGCTGCCGCGCCGGGTGGGTGCGGCGCGGGCGGCCGAACTGATCTTCACCGCGCGGAGGTTGGAAGCGGCGGAGGCGGCGGAGCTGGGCCTCGTGGATGTCCTGGTGGAGGCCGGTCAGGACCGCGAGGAGGCGCTGGCGCTGGGCGCGCGCATCGCCGCGAACTCGCCCGTTGGGCTGCGGGCGGCCAAGCGGGCGTTGCGGTTGGGGCATGGGTTGGATCTGCGGGCGGGCCTTGAGGTCGAGGACGCGGCGTGGCGGTCGGTGGCGTTCTCGGGGGACCGGGCGGAGGGGGTCGCGGCGTTCAACGAGAAGCGGACGCCGGAGTGGCCGGGGGAGTAGGGGGAGCCGCGCAGGAGGAAGAGGGGGTCTTCGTGCGTTGCCGGGTGCGGGTTCGTTGTGGCTGGTCGCGCCCGCGCGGCGGAGCCGCATAGCGATACGGCCCCGCGCCTCTGGGTGGCGACGGCCGGCCGCGTTGGTGAGTGGCCCCCTCTGGCGTTCATCCGCGCATGACACCTGTTCGCCGCATCAATGTCCCGCTATGTCTGAAACCTCCCTAGCCTGGAGTGATGGGTGAGGACAGGCGGCTGGCGGCCGTGGTGGAGCTGGCGCAGGGGATGGCGGCGGCGCACACCCCGCGGGAGTCCTGGCGGGCGGCGGCGGCCGGGGCGTGCCGGGCGCTGGACGGGAGTTTCGCGGCGCTGTCGGTGTGGGAGCGGGAGCTGGGGCGGCTGCGGGTCCTGGTGAACGTGGGGGAGCGGGCCGCGGGCGAGGAGGAGTTCCCGGACGGGGAGACCTATCCGGTGCACCAGTTCCCGGAGATCACCGAGTTCCTGCACGAACGGTGGGCCGGTGGCGGCGAGCCCAACGCCTGGGTCGAGACCGCCGAGGGCCCGGCCGCGGGCAGCCCCGGCTACTGCCACCAGCGCGTGGCCGCCCTACGGCGTCGTAGGCGCGGATGCTGTGTCGTCGCCCCGATCGTGCTGCACGGGCGGGCGTGGGGCGAGCTGTATGTGGCCCGGCCCGTCGGTGCGCCGGTCTTCGGCCGGGGCGACGCCGACTTCGCGACCGTGCTGGCCTCCGTCGTCGCGGCCGGGATCGCGCAGACCGAGCGGTTGGAGGAGGCGCGGCGGCTCGCCTTCACGGACGCGCTCACCGGGCTCGCCAACCGTCGTGCGGTCGACGTACGGCTCGACGAGGCGATCGAACGGCACCGGAGTGAGGGGGTCGTGGTCAGCCTGGTGGTGTGCGACCTCAATGGACTCAAGCGCGTCAACGACACCCGGGGGCACGCCGTGGGGGACAGGCTGCTTGAGCGCTTCGGTTCGGTGCTGTCGTTGTGCGGGGCGATGCTGCCCGGCGCGCTTGCCGCGCGGCTCGGCGGGGACGAGTTCTGCCTGCTGGCGGTCGGGCCGCCCGCCGATGAAGTGGTCGACGCTGCGGTCGAACTGTGCCGCCGGGCGGCCGAGTTGGAGCTGGGCGAAGGTGTCGCGTGCGGGGTCGCGTCGACCGAGGATCCGATCGGGGCGGTGCGTTCCGGCCGACGGCTGTTCCGGCTGGCGGACGCGGCCCAGTACCGCGCGAAGGCCCTGCGCGCCGACAGGCCGGTGGTTGCAGGGCGGGACGGGCCGGACGATCCTGTGGTGCGGCTCGCGGACTCGCCGACGCCGGAGATGCCGGCCGAGCGGCGGCGGTTCCGGGGTCGTAGGACGGGGCTGTAGGACGTGACCTACCTGTAAGGGTCTAAGTGGCCACCCGGTAGTGACACCGCCGCATTCAATGCGTACGCTCCTGAATATGGATATGCACACTGTGGTGGTGGGGACGTCCGGGGTCACCGCGTCCGACGTTCTCGCCGTGGCGCGCGGAGGCGCCCGGATCGAGCTTTCCGGTGAGGCCGTCTCGGCGCTCGCCGCGGCGCGGGAGATCGTGGACGCGCTGGCGGCCAAGCCGGAGCCCGTGTACGGGGTGAGCACCGGGTTCGGGGCGTTGGCGTCCCGGCACATCAGCCCGGAACTGCGGGCACAGTTGCAGCGCAACATCGTTCGTTCGCACGCCGCCGGGATGGGGCCGCGGGTGGAGCGGGAGGTCGTGCGCGCGCTCATGTTCCTGCGGCTCAAGACCGTCTGCTCCGGGCACACCGGTGTGCGGCCCGAGGTCGCGCAGACCATGGCCGACGTGCTGAACGCCGGGATCACCCCCGTCGTCCACGAGTACGGCTCCCTCGGCTGCTCCGGCGACCTCGCGCCGCTCTCCCACTGCGCGTTGACGCTCATGGGCGAGGGCGACGCCGAGGGCCCGGACGGAGTTGTACGGCCCGCCGGTGAGCTGCTCGCCGAACACGGCATCGCACCCGTCGAGTTGCGCGAGAAGGAGGGCCTCGCCCTCCTCAACGGCACCGACGGCATGCTCGGCATGCTGGTCATGGCCCTCGCCGACCTCGACATGCTGTACAAGTCCGCCGACGTCACGGCAGCCCTCTCCCTGGAGGCGCTGCTCGGTACCGACAAGGTGCTCGCGCCCGAGCTGCACGCCATCCGCCCGCACCCCGGGCAGGGCGCCAGTGCCGCCAACATGCTCGCCGTGCTTGCCGGTTCGGAGCTGACCGGTCACCACCAGGACGGCGCACCCCGCGTCCAGGACGCCTACTCGGTGCGGTGCGCCCCGCAGGTCGCCGGTGCCGGACGCGACACGATCGCGCACGCACGGCTCGTCGCGGAGCGGGAGTTGGCGTCGGCCGTCGACAACCCCGTTGTGCTGCCCGACGGTCGGGTCGAGTCCAACGGCAACTTCCATGGCGCGCCCGTGGCTTACGTCCTCGACTTCCTCGCCATCGCCGTCGCCGACCTCGGTTCGATCGCCGAACGCCGTACCGACCGGCTGCTCGACAAGAACCGTTCGCACGGGCTGCCGCCGTTCCTCGCGGACGACGCCGGTGTCGACTCCGGGCTGATGATCGCCCAGTACACGCAGGCCGCGCTGGTCAGCGAGATGAAGCGGCTCGCCGTACCGGCGTCCGCCGACTCGATCCCGTCCTCCGCGATGCAGGAGGACCACGTCTCCATGGGCTGGTCGGCCGCGCGCAAGCTGCGCACCGCCGTCGACAACCTCACCCGGATCATCGCCGTCGAGCTCTACGCCGCGACGCGCGCCGTGGAGCTGCGCGAGGGGCTGGCGCCGGCGCCCGCGTCCCGCGCGGTCATCGATGCCGTACGGGCGGCGGGAGTCGAGGGTCCCGGTCCGGACCGGTTCCTGTCGCCCGACCTCGCCGCGGCGGACGCGTTCGTACGGGGCGGGCATGTCGTCGAGGCCGTGGAGAAGGTCACCGGGCCGCTGCGGTAGGGCAGTTGGGGCACCAGAAATGAGGCAGTCGAGGCCCCGTCCGCCAACGGCGGGGCCCCGTCGGTCACTTGAGCTTGGCGGACTGGGCGTCGATCACGGCGGACGGCACGTCGTAGGCCTTGGCCGACATCAGGGCGCCGAGGTTGACCGTGTAGTACGTGACGAGTGTGCTGCCGTGGCGCACCACCTCGGTGTGCACGGTGCCCGTCTCGCCGCCGGAGTCCTCCATCACGGCGGTCGCGCCGAACGCCACCGATTCGTCACCGGTGTTGGACGCCTTCTCGGCTGCGACCCCGGTGTACTTCTGGCTGTCCTTGCCGTTCTTGCCCGAGGCGATGGTGAAGCCGCCGGAGCAGCTCTTCACCCCGTCGGAGACGGACTTGAACGCCTTCTCCGCGCCGTCGCCGTCGTACGAGGACAGTCCGACGACGGTGGTCGTACGGTCCAGTGCCGCACCGAACGCGTCGTCGAACTCCTCCTCGGTCATGTCCTCCACGGACTTGGAAGGGCTGGAGGAGGGCTTCTTCGCCTCGGTGACCATCCTGTTCGTGGCCTCGGCGGCGTCGCCCGGCGCCTGCCCGGCCATGGCCCAGGCCAGCGGCCGGCACTGCGTCTTGTCGACGGTGACGGCGCTCTTGGTCGCGGGGTACGTCTTGCCGACCGACCCGACCTCGTAGCCGACGACATCGCCCTTCACGAGGGCCAGCTTCTTCAACTCGGCGGCGCTGAGCGCCTTCGCGGAGTTCTTCGTGGTGCCTTCGGCGTTGCTCTTGCCGTCGTTGTTCTTGGCATCGTCCGAACCGCCGTCGGAGCAGCCTGTGATGAGGGCCAGCGACAGTGCGCCCACCGCGACGGTGACACACAGCCGTATGCCCGATGATCTCTTCATGAGCGGACTATGAAGCTTGGGTCAAAGAGTCGTCAAGCAAGTTAAAAGCCGAGGCGTTCCCGTCGTACCGAATAGGCCACGAAACCGGCGCCGAGGCCGAGGAACACCGTGCCGCCGACGATGTACGGCGTGGTGTTCGGGCTGCCGGTGTCGGCGAGTTGGGTGTCGTGGGCGGAGACGGTGACGGCCGTCGAGGTGACCCGTGCCTGCTGGGTGACCTGGGAAGTCGGGGTCGCCGAAGTCTCCACTCTGGCCTGGTCGGTCACCGTCGCGTTGGCGGAGGGGACGAACCAGAGGGCGCCCAGCAGGGTGCCCGCGGCGGTGGCGGTCAGCATCGTTCGGCGAGCGGTTGACACGGAATATCGATCCCCTTGTGGCGCTGGCGAATTGGCCGTGTGGAGCGATGCTAATGAACTGTGCGGGTCGCGGGAAAGTCACGGGAGCTGTGGGCCGTACGCTCCCGGCATGAGCACCCCAGAGACATCACGTTTTGTACGCCTTCGTGTCGAACTCGTTCTGGAAGTCGAGAACGAGGACGCCGTGACCAAGGCCGCGCTGGCCAAGATCGCCGAGGATCCCGAGCTGCCCGGCGACGAGCGCGGGCACGCCGAGACCGCTGTGACGGAAGACACCGCCGAGGCGCTCGCCTACCTCGTGGACCCGTTCGACCTGGTCAGTGAGATGCCCGGGGTCGAGCTGGCCCAGGCGTCGTGGAGCAGCGAGGAGATCGACTACGACCCGGATTCGCCGGATTGGGACATCGACGAGGATGATGTCGACGGCGATGAGGAAGCAGACGGGGTGGCAGTGGTCGGCTGAGCCGTGCGCGGGAGAATGTGACCCCGGGCGGCAACCGCTGCCCGGGGTTTCCTCGTCTCATACGGTTCCGAGGGCCACGGTGGACGTGGTGTGCCCCACATGTGGGCGACAGGCGGAACGGGACGCACCAGTCGTAGCGTTGGTTTCTTAAGAAACTGGTTAACGGGGCGCTCGGGGTTTTCGGGGATTCGGCAACGATGGAGAAACGTGTGATGACGGACAGTAAGCGGCGCAAGGGTCTTGTGGCCGCGTCCGCACTGCTCGGCGGTGTGCTCGTGCTCACGGCGTGTTCCGGCAGCGACGACAAGTCGTCCGGGAGCGATTCGAGCCAGAGCTCGCAGTCCAAGGCCGACGAGGCGGCCGCGAAGAAGTCCTCCGAGGCGCAGATCAAGATCACGCCGGCGGACGGTTCGGACAACGCCTCCATCAACAACTCGGCCGCGGTGACGGTCAGTAAGGGCACGCTCACGGCCGTGTCGATGACGACCGCGGACGGCAAGGCCGTCGCGGGCACCATCGCCGCCGACAAGCTCAGCTGGAAGCCCAGCGCGCAGCTGGACCGCTCGACCACGTACAAGGTCGCGGCCACCGCGAAGGACTCCGCGGGCCTCGCCGCCCACGAGAACGCCTCGTTCACCACGGTCTCCCCGGCCAACAGCTTCATAGGGAACTTCACGCCCGAGGGCGGCTCGACGGTCGGTGTCGGCATGCCGGTGTCGATCAACTTCAACAAGGCGATCACGAACAAGGCCGCCGTCCAGAAGGGCATCACGGTCACCTCCACCAGCGGCCAGGAAGTCGTCTGCCACTGGTTCAACACCCAGCGCATGGACTGCCGCCCCGACGAGTACTGGAAGGAGAACTCCACCGTCACGCTGAAGCTCGCGCTCGACGGCGTAGAGGGCGCTTCCGGGGTCTTCGGCGTGCAGCAGAAGACGGTCACCTTCCACATCGGCCGCAACCAGGTCTCGTACGTCGACGCGAAGACCAAGCAGATGAAGGTCGAGCAGGACGGCAAGGTCGTCAAGACCATCCCGATCTCGGCCGGTTCGCCCGAACACACCACGTACAACGGCCAGATGGTCATGTCCGAGAAGTTCACGCAGACGCGTATGAACGGCGCGACGGTCGGTTTCACGGACGACGACGGCAAGGGCGAGTACGACATCAAGGACGTCCCGCACGCCATCCGCCTGACCAGCTCCGGCACGTTCATCCACGGCAACTACTGGGGCTCGCCCTCGGTGTTCGGCAGCGTCAACACCAGCCACGGCTGCGTGGGCCTGCAGGACGTGAAGGGCGCGGGCGACAAGAACATGCCGGCGGCCTGGTTCTACAACAACTCGATCGTCGGCGACGTGGTCGTCATCTCCAACACCGGCGACAAGACGGTGTCTCCGGACAACGGCCTCAACGGCTGGAACATGGACTGGGCGCAGTGGAAGGCGGGCTCGGCGGTCTGACCCGACTCGCCGACGCCGGTCAACTCCGGTTCGCTTGAAGGCGGTTGCCCCTGGTCGGGGGTGACCGCCTTTTCGTTCTTCCGGGTACAAAAAACTCCGCCTCCTGAGAAAAGGGAGGCGGACTCATGGTTGCCGGAGTCGTGGGCCAAGCACGTGAGGAGGTGGTGGCTCTGGTGGATCACCAGGTAGCCGGAGGCCCCCAGCAATATTAGGGGCCTCCGAAGGCTCCTGAGTGAGCCTGAGCCCCTGTCACGGATACCCGCCGTGGCGGGGGCTCGTTCCTCTTCACCGACGACGACACCGGCTACGGCGTCTGCGGCAACCCCGACTCGTCAACAGGGGGCTGAGCGCGGCCGAAAGCGGGCTCGGTGCTCTGACCTTCGAAGCCGAGGGGACGGGACCTACTTCGTGGAAATGTGACACTTCTGGGCTTGGTGTCACATTTTGGCGGGGGGCTTGTGGAGGGGTGGGTGGCTGATTGTCAGTGGGTCTTCAGGGCGGCGATGAAGGGCGCCCAGGCGGGGGCGCTGAGGACGACAGCAGGGCGGTGCGGGGCCTTGGAGTCGCGGACGGGAACGAGGCCAGGGAGGTTGGCGGCGACCTCGACGCACTCCCCGCCGTCACCGTTGCTGTAGCTCGACTTGCGCCAGAGGGCGGCGCCGGGGAAGTCGCTGGCGATCTCTACGCAGTTGCCGCCGTCCCCGTTGCTGTAGCTGCTCTTGCGCCAGAGCGCGTCACTCAAGTCGGTCCCGTTGCTTGCCATTTCGGTATTCCTCTGCCGCTGCCTTGATCATCGCCAGGGACGCCTTCGGTGACAGTGCGACGGCCCTGAGCCGATCGTATGCCTTGCGGTACTGCTTCACGAGGGCCGGATCGTCGACGGTGTCACCGCTGTACGACGCCTCGGTGTAGATCAACGGCGGGGCGTCCGGGAAGACCATGACCATGATGGAGGCGGCCATCAGAGGATGCGCGCCGCACGTCCGCGGAACGATCTGCGGAGTAACCCGACGCCGCTCGGCCAACTCCATGATCCGGTCGAGCTGTTCGGCCATCTCCCGCGGCGGAAGGACCGGGTCGGCAAGCAGCGACTCGTGCAGGATCGCCCAGTACTCAGGCGTGGCGTGGTCGTCCTCGAAGAGACGGGCGCGGGTGAGGCGGCCCGTCACCTTCTCCTCGACCCACTCGTCGGAGGCCGCCGGGTGAGCCGACCGGACCATCGTCCGCGCGTACGCGGCGGTTTGGAGCAGCCCCGGGATGCTGATGGGGCACCACTCCTCGATGGACTCCGCGTGCTTCTCCGCCTCCAGGACCTTCTCGAAGTACGCGGCGTGCGGCCCCCTCCGTGCCTTCCGCACCACCTCACAGTTCCGCTCGAAGAACCCGTCCGTCCCCAGCTTCTGATCCGCATGCTGGGCCAGATCGAGCGGCATCCTTCGCTCGCCGTGCTCAATGTCGCTCAGGTACGTCTTGCTGTAGAAGCTGCCCTTGAGGAACGCATCCAACGACAGCCCCGCCTCCTCCCGCTTCCACCTCAACTCCTTGCCGTAGAAGGTCGGAACGCTCATCGACCCGTCGATGTCCTTGCCCCGTGCCACCACTTGCCCTCCTCCGCAGCCCCGGTCGCGAACGCGAAACCTCTTTTACGGTAGCCAGCGGAACGTCAGTCTGTGAGGAGTTCGTCACAGAGCGCACAGGAGGCACCCGTTCATGTCCACCCCCTACGACACGACCCTCTGCGTGGAGGAACTCCGCGAGGCCCTCGACCTGCACGGCATCACACTCCCCTCCCTCGGCGTCGACATCCTGGCCGCCGGCCTCGTCGCGCTCGGAAACTGCAACACCGCCACCGCCCGCGAACTCGCCGCCGCACTGCGGAAGGCGGCGGAACGGTGACCCTCGAACTCCGCCTGCTCGCCACCCCGAAGGCCGTACCGGAACTGCGCCATCACCTCCGCCACCACCCCTACGACGTCCGTCTCTGCGCGACGGAGCTGGTGACGAACGTGATCGACCACGTCGGGGAGGGAACGCCGGTGACCGTCAGAGTCCTGGGCACGGATGACGGCCACACGCGCATCGAGGTCACCGATCCGGACCCGAGGGCGCTGCCCCTGCTGCTTCGGGCGACCGCGACGGACGAACACGGCCGGGGGATGGCGCTGCTTGACGCGTTGACTCGGCGGTGGGGCGTGGAGCAAGGGGCGGATACCAAGACGGTGTGGTGCGAGCTGGACAGACTCAACAGCCTTACAGACCAGGGCTGTTGAGCTGCCCTCCACTCAGCCCAGTTGCCGGGTCACGGCCTCGCGGGCGGCGGGGGAGAGCAGGGTGCCCGCGCGGGTGAGGAGGGCGTGCAGGCCGGGGCCGTAGCGCTCGGCCAGTTCCGGGTTGTGTGCCAGTACGTCGAGTTCGTTGGCGGCGGTGATTTCGAGGAACGCCCGCAACTGGTCGGCGGGTGGGCTGAGTTCCCGGCCGGTGAAGCGGTCCCGGAACGCGAACTCCGTGGTTCCGTCGACGCGAGGGTAGACCGCGCCGCGGTCGCAGCCGGCGTAGAGGTAGACCAGCGCCTCCGCCCGCTCGCCGATCAGCGCGACGAGCGTGGCCCGGTCGGAGAGGGGCAGCAGCGCGGGCGCGAAGCCGTCGGTTCCGTACGTCGCATGGCACAGCCCCGCGGTCTGTACGACGGCATCCGCCCCCCAGTCCGCCAACAGCCCCTGAACACGGCCCAGATGGGCCAGCAACGTGCCACCGGGATGCGGCATCCGGTCAGCTCCCCGATCGTGCAGGAACGCCTCGATCGCCACGCGTCCCTTGCCCGTCAGGTGCTGCTGCTCGGCTGCTGTCATGGCTGGAGATCCTCTCGCGGTAGTGCGGTGACACTGAGCCCTTTCCATCTTCGGCCTGAGTTGGGGTGGGCTGCTCGGGGCACCGAACTCGTATGATCTCGCGGTGAAGATCCGGACGGGGCACCCTGCCAGGGCCGACGGACACGCGGGTGTGTGGTGCGAACTGTCACTTCACGGGGTGTCTGAGGCGCGGTAACCGCGTGTCTTGGTCAGGCGAACCGCTGACGCCTGGAATCTGACCCCGGATGTCTCGGTCCCGAGTACAACCTTGACCGATCCGTCCTCTTGGGCGGTCAGGTCGACTTCACGGGCCTCGGCGGGGCCCCACCCGGTGACTCGTAGCCCCGCGACATCCACGAAGACGAGGTAGTACTCGAAAGCGTTGAACCCCTTTCCCTCCCACTCGGCGGGAGGGTTCGAGGGGAGACTTCTTGTGTCGAACCCAAGGGTCGCCGAGTTTTCTCTTTCATCGATGTGCAGATAGAAGAGATCGCATGATTCCGGCAAGGTGAGGAGTTGCAACCAGTCAGCGCTCATAGAAAGTCTTCTCATCCATTGCGGGAAGGCGGTCGTGACGCAACGCATCGATTTTACTCGTGAAGAGATGCCGCTCGGCGTCCGATCCGTCCGCCTGTTTCCTGAAGGCGCTCACATGGCCGACGGTGATGGATTCGCTGCAGTCGAATTCGAGCTTCACTCCGCGGCCTTCGGCCCGTACCCGCATACGTCGTTCTGTGCCATGGGGGATCATCTCGATTCCGGCCGTGGCCGGCGGCTCCCACTCGGTCAGGGAGACGGTGTCCACGGCCAGGAACCGGAACTGGCACTGGACCGTGTCCATGTGCTCGTCGATCCACACCTGAGGCGCGGAGTCGGGAAAGCGGGGCAGGTCGACGCGGAGCGTCACGCTGGGACCACGCCAGTTCAGGTTGATCGAACGGATCCTGACCTCGCTCAGGTCCGGGACCTTCCCGTAGAGCGACTGCAGTACCTCCCGATTCACGAGAAAAGCGTCAACGGTCATAGTAGTAATGCTCCTCGCAGCCGGGAATCTGTCCATTGCGGGTGTCCTCGAACGGTCGCACATGGACGTGCGAGGGCTGATAACCAGGCTCGCCGGGCTTCTGGTGTCCGAACCAGTGGTCCTGGAACACTACAAGGTCCTGCCCGTTGGGATGCTCGTACACCTCTTCGGTGTAGTAGATCGGCTCGTGGTCCTCGGTCATGAGCTGCTTCGACCCCTGCCATTCCGGTGTCGTGGCCGGAACATGATGGTTCACCTCCAGAGGTTCGGCCCCCTCGGGAATTCCCGCCTCCCGCAATGCGAGTGCCTTGGTCTCGCCGAGAGATCGGCCGACCTTTTCCGGGTATCCAGGGGCCAGTCCGAGCGGGTCGATCCAGATGTTGGGGTTTCTTACGTAAGTCGCTGGATTCGGAGCAGGTGCAAGGCCGAGCGGGTCCGGAGTGAGATAGCGCGCCGTTTCCGGGTCGTAATGGCGGAAGTAGTTGTAGTGGAGCCCGGATTCGGGGTCGTAGTACTGGCCCGGGAAACGCAGAGGTGTGTACGTGCTGCTGTCGGTCGCCCAGGCGGTGGCACCCCACAGGGTGCTGCGGGTGTGCCAGGCGATGTCGCCCTGTTCGTCGATGAGTTCGGTCGGGGTGCCGACCAGGTCGGTGACGACGGCGAAGAAGCGGGAGGCGATCTCGTCCTGCGGGGCGTCGGCCGCGGTGATGCGTTCTGTCTGGGCGATGGGGCGTAGGCCCTGGTGGTCCCAGGTGAGGGTGACCGGGTTCGGCAGGTTCGGGGAGGAGGCGGTCTGTTCGCACAGGGTGGTGCCGTCCCAGGTGAACACCACGCGTTCTACGACCGTTTCGCCGTCCGCGGCCAGGCGGAGCTTCGCCGTGCGACGGCCGAGAGGGTCGTACGTGTAGCGCCAGCACGTCCCGTCCGGAGTCGTCACCGACGTCAGGCGGTCCTCGGCGTCCCACTCGTAGCGCCAGGTGTCCGGCTTGCGGGAGAGGCGGGTTCTCTGGCGCAGGGTGATCCGGCCCAGGCCGTCGTGTTCGTAACGGACGTTGCCCGCGCGGGTGATGCGCGTGCCTGTGTAGGTGCGGGCGCCTGTTGCTTCCTGGCCCGGGTGTCCTGTCGGCCAGTGGGCTTGTGTCTGGTTGCCTGCCTCGTCGTACGCGTACGTCTCGGTCCAGTTCGCCGCGTGGACCGCCGTCACCCGGCCCGCCGCGTCCAGGTCGAAGCGGCGGGTGCCGGAGAGTTGGTCGTCGATCGCCGTCAGGTTGCCGTCGGCTCGGTAGGTGTAGGCGCGGTGCTGGAGTGAAGTGCCCGTTGCGCCGACGACCGACTGGGTCGTCGGACGGCCCAGGGCATCGAAGGTGTGCTCCAGGGTGAGCATCTCGCCCACCCGGCGGGCCAGTTCGCGGCCCACCTCGTCGTACGTGAAGTCGATGGAGCGGCCCGAGGCCGTCATTCCGGTGCGGCGGCCGGAGTCGTCGTACGTCCATGCCGTGGTCGCGCCGGAGGGGGTTGTTCGGGCCTTGCGTCGGCCGAACTCGTCGTACGTGTACGCCAGTTCGCGGTCGTCGACCGTCTCCGAGCGGACTCGGCCGTGGCGATCGCGCAGGACCGTCAGGATGGTGCCCGGGGCGGTCGCCTGGGCAAGTTTGTCCGTCATGTCGTAGGCGTACGTGGTGACTTGGCCGGCTGCGTTCTTGCGGATCACCTGGCCCAGTGTGTTGCGTTCGAACTCGACCGTCTGGCCGAGAGCGTTCGTACGAGTGGTCAGGCGGCCCGTCTCGTCGTGGGTGTAGGTGAGGGCACGGTTGTCGAAGTCCGTCTCCGTGACGAGGCGGCCTGCCGCGTCGTAGTCGTAACTCCAGGTCAGGCCTTGGGGGTTGGTGACCTGGATGAGGTTGAGTTCCTTGTCGTGGGCGAACTCGTAGCGCACCCCGTCCGGGCCCGTGCGGGCCGTCAGCAGGTCGAAGTGGGTGTACTCGAAGCGGGAGACGCCGCCCAGCGGGTCGGTGTGGCTCGTGCAGTTGCCCTCGCCGTCGTACGTCCAGGACTCCGTCGTGCCGTCCGGTGCCGTGCGGCGGGACAGGTGGCCCTCGGTCGTCCACTCCAGGCGGGTCGTCGCACCCAGTGCGTCGGTGAATGTGACAGATCGGCCGAGACTGTCACGTTCGTAGCGGGTGACCCCGCCGAGGGGGTTCGTGATCCGCAGCGGGAGGCCGGTGCGGTCGCAGTGGACCGTCGTGGTCTGGCCGAGCGGGTCGGTCACCGTCGTGAGGTGGCCCGCCTCGTCGTAGGTGAAGTGGGTGGTGTGGCCCTGAGAGTCCGTCACCGAGGTGCGGTTGCCGCGGTCGTCGTACGACTGGCGCACGGTCGTGCCGTCCGGGTTCACCAGCCTTGTGGGCAGGCCGAGTTCGTTGTACTCGGCTCTCGCCTCACGTCCGTCGGGGCGGGTGACGGCGAGCAGGTTGCCGTTCCCGTCGTAGCGGAACGTCGTGGTGTGGCCGAGCGGGTCCGTGCGGGACAGCAGGCGGTGGTAGCGGTCGCGTCGGAATCGGGTGATCCCGCCCAACGGGTCCACTTCCGCGACCACTTGGCGGGCGCCGTTGACCAGGTACCGGCGGGTGTGGCCCTCGCCGGTGGTGGTGGTCGTCACCCGGTGGCCGGTTTCCCGGTCCGTCTCGTCGTAGGAGAGGCGCAGGGTCATGTGGCCGTGCGTGCCGCCCTCGGCGACGCAGCGGTCCTGGTCGTCGTACTCGTACGTGTAGCCGCGGCCGTTGGTGTCCGTCCAGGAGATGACGCGGCCCTCGCCGTCGTAGGCGAAACGCAGGGGGAGGCCGGAGGAGTTGGTGACCTCGGTCAGGTTGCCGTCCGTGTAGCCGTAGCGCTTCAACTCCTCGCCGGTGGCGGCCAGACGGAAGGCCGTTATGCGGTCCGCCTCCGTGGTGACACGGACCTCGTAGCCGCCGCTGGAGACGACGGAGAGCGGGGTGCCGTCGGTGTCGTACTCGAAGGTGATCCAGTTGCCGTTGCGGTCGTCGATCTGTTCCAGGACCGCGAGGTTCTCGGCGCGGTCGGCGAAGTGCCATACGCGGCGCGACCGCGGGTCGGTGACCGTGTAGCCGCCGTCCTCGCGGTCCAGCGGCCAACGCGGGCCGTGGCTCGGGAGGGTGGGGAGGCCGGGGGCCGGGTGCGGGTACGCCAGGAGCAGGCCGTCCTCGGTGACGAGGACCACGCCCTCGGCGTCGATCTCCAGGCGTTGGTCCAGGGTGGAGGACCAGGACGGGCCGAACCAACGGCCCAGGTGGTAGCCCGACTCCACCCGCCGCTTGAGGACCAGGGGCAGGGCACCCGGCAACGTCACATCCGTCTGCGGCAGATACATCTTGCCGGTGGTGAGGTCGACGGGGTCGGTCGGGTCCTTGGCGACCTTCTCGCTCGGGTCGGTGGTGTCGTGCTCCTGCGGTTTCTCGTCGACCTTGCTCCGGGCCGAGTTCTCCGCCGCGTCCCCCGCCGCATCCCTCGCCGACCGCTGCACCCCCGTCTCGACCGCGCTCTCCATCCCCTCCTTGAGCGCGGCCCGCCCGAACGCCGCCTCCAGCCCCGCCCCGTCGCCGAAGAGGTTGGGGATCAGCCGTCCCGTCCCCTCCGACGGATCCTTCATGAAGTCGTCCAGCATCGTCTTCGCGGCGCGCTCGGGGTGTGCGGCCGTCGAAACCAGGCCCGCCAGCGTCATGTTGACGTTCTGGACGTACGCGGCCGGGTGGGTCAGGTTGTACGGGTCCATCGGGTTGAGGCCGCGGGCGAAGTTCAGGATGCCTGCCGTGCCCTTGATCACGCCGGCGTCGAAGTGCAGGATCTCGGTGTTGACGGCCTGGTAGCCGTCTACCGCGTCCGCCTTCAGCTGGGTCAGTGGGGGTGGTTCGGCGGGGGCGTGGGCCAGGGCCTCGCGGACCGCGCTCGCGGCCGTGCGGGCGGCCTCGTCGCGTTGGCGGCGGGCCTCGTTCAGGATCTCGTGGGCGCGCTGCATACCGGCGGCGCCCGGGTCCGTCGACGGTTCCTGTTTCTTGTCGTCGTCCTTGTGCTTCGCTACGTCCGCCTTGTACGCGTCCGACGCCTGCTTACCCGGGCCGTAGAGGTCGATCGCGTCCTGCGCCTGCCCCTGCGCCCACTCCACCGTCCCCGCGTACGACGACAGCGCCTTGCCCGCCGCGTCGCAGGCGTCCGCCGCCTGGAGCCACTTCGTGGGGTGCATGGCGAACTTCTTGCGGAACGCCTCGGCCGCCTCGCCCTGCCAGGACGACGAGTTGAGCTTGCGCATGCCGTCGCCGACCTTGTCGAAGGCCGTGAAGAAGTCGGTCAGGTGCTTGGCCGTCGCCCTGATCGCCTTCGCGTCGCCGTGGACCAGGTCCTTCGGCTGGTCGCTCTGGCCCAACTGTTGTTCGCCCGGGGTCGCGCCCAGGTCCGAGGCGATGCGGTCGCCCGCGTTCTCGACCTTGTTCGCGAGGTCGTGTGCGCCGACCTTGTCCAGCGCGTCGCCGGCGGCGTCCGTGCCCTTGTCGACCAGTTCGCCCGTGAACCTCCTGCCCGCGTCGACCGCGTCGCCGACCTTGCTCAGGCCGGAGTTGACCAGATCGCCGATGCCCATCAGCCCGCGTCCCCGCCCTGCTGAGCCTGTTCCTGAGCGGCCTCCGCCGCCTTGGCCCGCTCCTCCGGTGACGGGCCCAACGGGCCGTCGAGCATTGCGTCGTACTCGTCACCGCTCAGCCCCGCCGCGCTCGCCAGGTTGGCCGGGTTGAGGCCCGGACCCAGCGGGCTGAAGGTGTGCGAGGTCATCACGTCCCGCGCCGCGTCCTCGTACGCCTGCCCGCTGTTGTCCAGCGCCTTGTCCATGGACTCGGCGCTGTAGTCCACGCCGCCCGTGTACTCGTTCTCGCGCACCAGGTCGCCCCAGCTCTGCTTGGTGACGTCGTCCTCCGACGCGTACGGGTTGCCCATCCCCGCGTTCACCACGATCTTCATCGTGCCCTGGACGTACTGGTCCGTCTCGTACAGCGTGCCTGCCGAAAGACCCACGCCCGTCGCGAAGTCGTTCCCCTCGATCACCAGCGTGCGCACGCCCCACTCCCAGCGTTCGCAGAACGACGTGAACCCCGACAGCAACTCCTCGTTGCCCAACTCCAGCCCGGAGAGGGCGAGTTCCGAGAATCCGCGGCCGGCTCCGGCCAGGCTGTCGATGCCCAGGTCCTTCAACTCGCCCAGCACCAGGGTGATCCCCTGCGCTATCTCGTCGAGCCCGGCCGCCTTGATGTCCTCGCCCGCGTCCCCGCTCATCGCCGTATCCCCTCCGTGTCCGCGTCCGCGTCCGCTTCCGTGTCCGCGTCCAGCGCCGCCGCCTCCGGCACGATCCCCGACACCGGTGGAAACAGGGCCCCTTCGCCCTCGGTGCCCACATCGAGCGCCACTCCGCACGGCACACCTGCGGCGCTCACAGCAGGCACCGTCGCGTCCAACAGGCGGGCTCCCAGCAGCCGTTGATACGGGCACTCCCGCCCGCCTTCGCCCCTCGCGATCGCGAACCTCGCCAACGCCGACTCGTTGGAAAACGCGTAGATCCACCGGATACCTCCGAAATCGCCGACCAAGGGCGCCTCGTCCTCATCCGTCGGTACCAGGACCGCCGTACGGCGGAACTCGCCGAGCAGCACCGCGAATTCGTGCCGCCCGCGTGCCGCGACGTCGTCACTGGTCAGGGGCTCGGGGCGGGGGATCGGCGCAGGTGGCGACTCCGGCTCGCTCATCTCCGCGTAGTCCAGCAGTCGGGACCGTCGTACGCCCCCGGGCTCCCCGGCGGCCTCGGAAGGCCCGGCCTCTTCGGCGGCCTTCCCGGTGTTCTCCATGCCGTTTCCCCCGCGATCGGACATGGGTGAAATCATCACACCAGCACATCGCGTACGGCAACGCGGATACCCGCGACGGGCCGTCGCCGGCGCCGTAAACACCGTAGAACGGTAGATAGCGCAACCCCATTGACAGCCCCGCGTGGGTTCATTCTTTGGCCACGGACAGCCTTCTCATCGTTCTCTTATGTCGGCCTTATGGCATCATCACGCGCCGTACCTAGCTTGCGGGCCATGTTCTTCACCTACCTGAGGCGCGAGTTGCGCCGCCGCAGAAAAGCGGCCCTCGTCGTCGCCTCCGGCCTCGCACTGGGCATTGCGCTGGTCATCGTGGTCAACTCCGTGTCCTCCGGCATGGGGAAGGCACAGGACAAGGTCCTCCAGTCGCTGTACGGACTCGGCACGGACATGACCGTCACCAAGGCGGCCACGCCCACGGCCAGCGGTTCGCAGCAGCCGCGGTTCCAGTTCGACGCCAACAACAACGGCGACAGCAAGACGCAGAGCAGTGACCGCGTCATGGTCCAGGGCTTCACCACGCTGGCCTCCAGCACCGTCACCAAGGTGGCGGGGCAGAAGGGCGTCTCCGACGCGGTCGGCGGGCTGAGCCTCAACGTCGTCAAGGTCGACGGGCAGTTCACCCGCGGCCAGTTCCAGCAGAACCAGGGGAGCGGCAGCACCGGAGGCGGCGGCAACCGCGGTGGCGGCACCGGCGCGCCGCAGGGCTCGGTCACCGGCGGTGGCGCCAACTTCAACATCAACGCGTACTCGGTCTACGGCACGGACGTCACCAAGCCCGCGCTCGGCCCGCTGACCTCCTCGAAGATCACCAGCGGCCGTACCTTCACCACCGCCGAGGCCAACTCCAAGGTCGTCGTCGCCGACTCGGCGTACGCCAAGGAGAAGAAGCTCAAGGTCGGTTCGACCGTCACCATCAAGAGCGTCAAGTACAAGGTCATCGGCATCGCCACCGCGACCAGCGGCGACGCGGCGGCCAACCTGTACGTCCCGCTCACGCAGGCGCAGACCCTGAGCGGTGACAAGAACAAGGTCACCACGATCTACGTCAAGGCGACCGACTCCAAGCAGATCTCGGCCGTCAAGAAGACCATCACGAGCAATGTCTCCGGTACGACGGTCACCACGTCCGCCGATCTCGCCGACACCGTCTCCGGGTCCCTGTCCACCGCCTCCTCCCTCGCCACCAGCGTCGGCAAGTGGCTGTCGATCGCGGTCCTGATCGCCGCGTTCCTGGTCGCCGGTCTGCTCACCTCCTCGGCGGTCTCGCGCCGGGTGCGGGAGTTCGGCACGCTGAAGGCGCTCGGCTGGAAGTCCGGCCGGGTGACCCGGCAGGTGGTCGGCGAGGCCGTCGTCAACGGTCTGGTCGGCGGTGTCCTCGGTATCGCGCTCGGCCTGGCGGGCGCGTACGTCGTGACCGCGATCAGCCCGACCCTGTCGGCCTCCCTCGGCAACACGGCCGGCGGCGGCGCCCGGGCGGGCGGCGGACCCGGCGGTGGCGGCGGTGGCTTCGGCGGCGGCCGACAGGCCGCGGCCAAGACCCTCGACGTCGCGCTCACCGCGCCCGTCAACGCCACCACCATCGCCCTCGCGGTAGGCCTCGCCGTGGCCGGCGGCCTGATCGCCGGCGCCTTCGGCGGCTGGCGAGCGTCCCGACTCCGCCCGGCGGACGCCCTGCGCAGAGTCGAGTAGCGGTAACTGCTGCGCCCCAAAGGGGCGCGGGGAACTGCGCGACCAGCCACGACGGCGCCGCAGCCGAACTACGGCGAAACGGGGCCCGTCCCACGACGGGCCCCAACACCCTTTACTTCCCCAGGAGTTGCACGATGTACGAACTCAGAGGCGTCACCAAGCTCTACTCACGCGGCAAGGAGACCGTCCACGCCCTCGACGGCATCGACCTCACCATCGGCGACGGCGACCGCCTGGTCATCCAAGGACCGACCGGCGGCGGCAAGTCCACCCTGCTCCAGATGATCGGCGCCCTCGACCGCCCCACCGCCGGCGAAATCGTCCTGGACGGCGTCGACTTGGCGAAACTCTCCGAGGCCAAGCTCACCAAGGTGCGCAGCGAGAACATCGGCTTCGTGTTCCAGTCCTTCAACCTGATCCCGACGCTCACCGCCCAGGAGAACGTGGAGACCGCCCTCGTACCGCTCGGCATGAAGGCGAAGATCCGCCGCGAGCGGGCCGCCGAGGCACTGGTCTCGGTCGGCCTGGGCGAGCGGGCCAACCACCTCCCCGGCGAGATGTCCGGAGGACAGCAGCAGCGCGTCGCCATCGCCCGCGCGCTCGTGAAGCAGCCCAAGGTGCTGCTCGCCGACGAACCGACCGGCAACCTCGACGAGTCGATGCGCGACGAGATCATGGACGTACTGGAGCGCATGTGGAAGGAGCACGGGCTGACCTTCATCATGGTCACCCACGACTCCGCCATCGCGAAGAAGGCGCCGCGTCTCGCCACCATCCGCAAGGGCAAGATCACGGTGAAGGAGAACGCCGGATCGAAGTAACTCGGTTGGCGCTGAAGGGAGTTCGGGGTTCTCTGCGGAGCCCTAGCGGAGTTCTCGCGTGCTTCACCCGTCGACTGCGTAACGGAGTCCGGGCGACGGCGTAACAGTTCGCGGACGCGCTTTCTTACCCTCCTCTCATCTCTTGAGCGGGTGATCACCCCTCGGCATACTGCGTATTCCGGGGGGTGTCACGCACAGGTGTGCGGGCTTTCCTCCGGTCGGGTGAACGGGGAATTCGCCCGGTACCTCAGCTCCAGGGGGAGCCTTGCGCAGACACGTGAAGAGAGCGTGCGCGGCCACCGTCGCCGCGTCCGCCGCCGTAGCCCTCGCCGCCGGAATGACCAGCCCGGCGTCGGCGAAGCCCGAACAGCGTGCGGCCGGTGCCGCGCAACTCGGTGCCGCACAGGCCGGGTTGAAGGGCGACCACCACATCACCCTGATCACCGGCGACCGCGTCACCGTCGACGCGAAGGGCCGGGTCGCCGGTCTGCGGCCGGCAAAGGGCCGTGAACACATACCTGTTCAGGTCCGCAAGCTCGACGGGCACACGCTCGTCATACCCGTCGACGCGGCCCGGCTGATCGCGTCCGGAAAGCTCGACCAGCGGCTCTTCGACGTCACCGAGCTGAACAAGTCGGCGGAGCGCGCCTCCCAGAAGGCCGGCCTCAAGGTCATCGTCGGCTACCAGGGCGCCGCCACCGCCACCAAGGCCGACGTCCGGGACGCGGGCAGGCTGCGCCAGTCCCTGAAGACGCTGAACGCCGACGCCGTGCAGACCCCGCGGCAGGACACCGCCGAGCTGTGGAAGGCGGTCACCGACGGCGACAGGTCGGCCGCCGGCATCGCGCACGTCTGGCTCGACGGGGTCCGCAGGGCCAGCCTCGACAAGTCCGTGCCGCAGATCGGTGCCCCGAAGGCGTGGGCGGCCGGATACACCGGCAAGGGCGTCAAGATCGCCGTCCTGGACACCGGAGTCGACGCCGATCACCCGGACCTGAAGACCCAGGTCATCGAGTCCAAGAACTTCTCCACGGCCGCCGACGCGAACGACCACTTCGGTCACGGCACGCACGTCGCGTCCATCGCCGCGGGCACCGGCGCCAAGTCGAACGGCAAGTACAAGGGTGTCGCGCCCGACGCGAAGATCCTCAACGGCAAGGTCCTCGACGACGACGGCTTCGGCGACGACTCCGGCATCCTCGCCGGCATGGAGTGGGCGGCCGGGCAGGGCGCCGACATCGTCAACTTGAGCCTCGGCGGCCAGGACACCCCGGGGATCGACCCGTTGGAGGCGGAGGTCAACAAGCTCTCCACCGAGAAGGGGATCCTCTTCGCGATCGCCGCGGGCAACGAGGGCCCCCAGTCGATCGGTTCGCCCGGCAGCGCGGACGCGGCCATCACGGTCGGCGCGGTCGACGGCAGCGACAAGCTCGCCGACTTCTCCTCCACCGGCCCGCGCGTCGGCGACGGCGCCATCAAGCCGGACGTCACCGCGCCGGGCGTCGACATCACAGCCGCCGCGGCCCCGGGCAGCGTCATCGACAAGGAGGTCGGCGAGAACCCGCCCGGCTACCTGACCATTTCGGGTACGTCGATGGCGACCCCGCATGTCGCCGGTGCCGCCGCCATCCTCAAGCAGGAGCACCCGAGTTGGGGCTACGCCGAGCTGAAGGGCGCGCTCACCGGGTCCGCGAAGGGCGGCGACTACACGCCGTTCGAGCAGGGTTCGGGCCGCATCGCCGTCGACAAGGCCATCAAGCAGAACGTCATCGCCGACCCGGTGTCGGAGAGCTTCGGCGTCCAGCAGTGGCCGCACACCGACGACACCCCGGTCACCAAGCAGGTCACCTACCGCAACCTCGGCACCACGGCCGTCACTCTCAAACTCGCCGTGGCCGCCACCAACCCCAAGGGCCGGCCGGCCCCTTCGGGCTTCTTCAAGCTCGCCAAGACGTCGGTGACCGTACCTGCGGGCGGTTCGGCCTCGGTCGGTCTGACCGCCAACACCAAGCTCGGCGGCACGCTCGACGGCGCCTACTCCGCGTACGTGACGGCGACGGGCGACGGGCAGAGCGTCCGTACGGCCGCGGCCGTGGTGCGCGAAGTCCAGTCGTACGACCTCACGTTGAAGTTCATCAACCGTGACGGCAGCCCCGCGAAGTACTACTCGGCCACGGTGGCGGGACTGTCCGGCCTCGGCGCCGACGGCTACTTCACCCCGTACGACGCCTCGGGCACCGTCAAGGTGCGTGTCCCCAAGGGCGGTTACGTCCTCGACGCCGGGATCTTCGTGGACCCGGAGGACCTCACCAAGGGCTCCGACTGGATCGCCCAGCCCAAGCTGGACATCGCCAAGAACACCTCGGTCACGATCGACGCCCGCACCGCCAGGCCGGTCGACATCACCGTGCCCGACGCCGGCGCCAAGTCGGCCTTCGCGTCACCGAGTTACTCGGTCACGACGGACGACAGCGGCGCCTCCTTCGGCTGGCTCCTGGACACGTACGCCAACTTCCGCTCCGCGCACCTCGGTCCGCAGATCACCGACGGTTCGCTCGCCGAGCAGTGGGACGCGCACTTCCTCAAGGGCACCGACGAGCAGTACGACACCGCGACCGGCGGCGTGGTCAAGCAGCTCGCCACCGGCTTCACCAAGCACTACAAGGCGAGTGAACTCGCCACGGTGAAGGCCCGCATGGGCGCCGCGGCCAGTGGCAAGACCGGCCTGCTCTTCGCCTTCGGCTACCTGCCCGACGGTGGCGGCGGGGCCTCCTCCACCAGCATCGCGCAGCCGCTGCCCGGCACCCGCGTCCTGCACGTCTCCACCATCGACGGGGCGCAGTGGGAGCTGGACTTCGAGCAGGACGGCGCGCTCGGCCCGGACGGTTTCCCGGTCTCCGAGTCCTCCTACGTCTCGAACGACCTGGAGACCTTCAAGGCCGGCCGGACGTACACCCGGACCTTCAACACGGCGGTCTTCGGCCCGCACCTCGACGACGTCTACGGCGTGTACCGCAACGGCAACGAGATCTCCGGGATCGTGCCGCTGTTCGCCGACTCCGCGCAGCACGCGGGCTCGTCGCTGTTCACCTCGGTCAACACCACCCTGTACCGCAACGGCACGAAGGTGGGCTCCAACCAGGACCCGCTGCTCGGCCAGGAGGTGTTCAAGGTCCCGGCCGCCAACGCCTCGTACAAGCTGACCACTTCGGTGATCCGCAGCGTCAAGGTCGCCGCCGCCTCCACCCGGATCGACGCGAGCTGGACGTTCTCCTCCAAGAAGCCGTCCGGTGGCGGTGTGGCCCAACTCCCGGTGTCCACGGCCCGCTTCAACGCGACGACCGGCCTGGACAGCCGCGTCGCGGCCGGCAAGAAGGCGACGATCCCGGTCACCGTCGAGGGCGCGGCAGCCGGCCGCAACCTCAAGTCCCTGGGCGTGTGGGTGTCGTACGACTACGGCCAGACCTGGAAGAAGGTCAACGTCGTCAACGGCAAGATCACCGTCACCAACCCGGCCAAGGGCAAGGCCATTTCGTTCCACGCGAAGATCGCCGACAAGAAGGGCAACAAGTCGACGATCTCGATCTACAACGCGTACTACGGCAAGTGAGCCGCTAGTACCTGAGTAGGCCGACAGCGAACGGCCCGCCGGAAGTGCAGCTTCCGGCGGGCCGTACGTGTTTCCGTGGCCCTATGACAGCCCAGACCGTCGAGTACATCCGGTACCGCATCCCTGAGCATCGGTCGGCGGAGTTCCTGGCCGCCTACACCCGTGCCGCACCCCAACTGGCCGCCGCCCCGCAGTGCGTGTCGTACGAACTGGCCCGCTGCGAGGAGGACGCCGAGCACTTCGTCCTGCGCATCACCTGGACGTCGACCGAGGCGCACCTGGAGGGCTTCCGCCGGTCGGAGCTGTTCGCGCCGTTCCTCGCCGAGATCGGCCCGTACGTCGAGGACATCGAGGAGATGCGCCACTACGAGCCGACACCGGTACGTGGCAACGGCTCCGCCGTCCCCACCCTGTACACCTGGGCGGGCGGCGCGGAGGCCTTCTCCCGGCTGACCGAGGTCTTCTACGACAAGGTGCTCAAGGACGACCTCCTCACGCCCCTCTTCGCCGACCTGGCCCCGGAGCACGCCCGGCACGTCGCCCTCTGGCTCGGCGAGGTCTTCGGCGGCCCGGCGACATACTCCGAGACCCAGGGCGGCCACGGTCACATGGTCGCCAAACACTTCGGCAAACACATCAGCGAGCGCCAGCGCCGCCGCTGGGTCGACCTCATCCAGGACGCGGCGGACGACGCCGGCCTGCCGACGGACGCGGAGTTCCGGTCGGCGTTCGTCGCGTACGTGGAGTGGGGGACGCGGCTGGCGGTGTACTTCTCCGGCCCGGACGCGCAGCCGCCGGCGGAACAGCCGGTGCCGCGGTGGAGTTGGGGGTCGATGCCGCCCTACCAGGGGTGACACCGCCGTATCGGGGGTGCCATAAAGTCACCCCATGACCGTCGCCGTCACCGCCATGATCACCGCCGTCGTCGGCGTGCTCGGCACCCTCTTCGCCCCCGTCCTCAGTCAGCGCCTCACCGCCCGGCAGCGCGCGGAGGAGGCCCAAAGCGCCGAGCGGGTGCGGCGGTTCGAGGAGCGGCGGGACGCCTACACGGCGATGAACCGGGCCTCGCGGCAGTTCCACACGCTGCTCAAGGACGCCCTGCACCGGATCCGCGACGGTGTCTATACCGAGCTGGAACGCGACCAGTTGGAGGAGGCGCGGCGGGACTACCGGGACCGGTACGCCGAGGCGCAGATGGTCGTGCCCGAGCGGATCCTGGACGCCTCCCGTTCGGTGAACCAGGTGCTCGCCGGTGTCGACGCCGTCGTGAAACGCCTGGATCGGGGGCTCGGCCGGGACGGCGAGAGTGCCGAGGGGACTCTGCTCGACCTGAAGGAGGCCGAGCCGAGGCTCGCCGCGATGCGGCGGCTGATGCGGGCGGATCTCGGCGTCACGGAGTGAGGTCGGGGCGCTGGGTCGACGCCCCCGCCCGGGTCGCGTCCGTGCCCCAGCTCGCCAGCAGGCGCAGGGCGTCGGCCGATGGAGAGCCCGGCTCCGCGTGGTAGGTGACCAGGGACTGCTCGGAGCCGTCGCTCAGGCGGAAGCCCTCGAAGTGGAGGGTGAGGTCGCCGACCAGGGGGTGGTGGAGGCGCTTGACGCCGTAGGTCTTCTCCTTGACGTCGTGCGTGGCCCACAGGCGCCTGAACTCCTCGCTCTTGACGGAGAGTTCACCGACCAGCGCGGACAGGCGCGGGTCGTCCGGGTGGCAGCCCGCGTCCATCCGGAGCAGGCTGACGATGTCCGTGGCCTTCTGCTCCCACTCCACGAACAGCTCCCGGTACTCGGGCCGCAGGAACACCAGCCGCGCCCAGTTCCGCTCCTGCGGCGGCAGCTCCGACCAGTCGCCGAAGACGGCCGCGGCCATCCGGTTCCAGACGAGGATGTCCGAGCGGGGGCCCGAGATGTACGCCGGGACCGTCTCGATCGAGTCGAGCAGCTGCCGTAGCGGAGGCCGCACGTGCTGGGTGGGGGCCGGCTGCTTCTTCTTGTGCTGCTTCGGCTTCGCGAGGTGGGTGAGGTGCGAGGACTCGGCGTCCGACAGGCGCAGGGCGCGGGCGATCGCTTCGAGGACCTCGGCCGACACGTTCCGGCCGTTGCCCTGCTCCAGGCGGGTGTAGTACGCCACCGAGACCCCGGCCAGCTGCGCCAGCTCCTCGCGGCGCAGCCCGGGGACCCTGCGGTGCCGCCCGAAGTCCGGCAGCCCCACGTCCTCCGGCTTCAGCCGGGCCCGCCGGGTGCGCAGGAACTCGCTCAGCTCGGCACGGCGGTCCAGGTGCCGGCCGGGGTCCGGGGGCGCGGGGGCGGATTCGGGCTGTTCGTCCATACGGCCCAGTATTCCCGGTCGTACGTCCAGGAGCCTGATCCCGCTGGTGGTAGGCACAGCGGACGTACGCAGAAGCGTGGCCTGGGTAGCCCCGCGACTTTCGGGCAGGCTTGGCAGCGTGCCCGGTCGGAAGGCAGCCGGGCGCACATCCCCCCGCTAGGAGACTTTCGGCATGACCACAGTCGCCGCATACGCAGCCCCCGCCGCCAAGGCTCCCCTGGAGCGCACCACCATCGAGCGCCGGGCCGTACGTGAGTTCGACGTCCTGATCGACATCAAGTTCGCCGGTATCTGCCACTCGGACATCCACCAGGCCCGCGAGGGCTGGGGCGAGGCCATCTTCCCGATGGTCCCGGGCCACGAGATCGCCGGCATCGTCTCCGAGGTAGGACCCGGCGTCACCAAGTTCCAGGTCGGCGACCGCGTGGGCGTCGGCTGTCTGGTCGACTCCTGCCGCGAGTGCGACAACTGCAAGGCGGGCCTGGAGCAGTACTGCACCGGCGGGAGCGTCGGCACGTACAACTCCGTCGGCAAGGACGGCGAGCCCACCTACGGCGGCTACTCCGAGAAGGTCGTCGTCGACGAGAACTTCGTCCTCGGCATCCCCGAGGGCATCTCCCTCGACGAGGCCGCGCCGCTGCTCTGCGCCGGCATCACCACGTACTCGCCCCTGAAGCACTGGAACGCCGGCCCCGGCAAGAAGGTCGCGATCATCGGCATGGGCGGCCTCGGCCACATGGGCGTCAAGATCGCGCACGCGCTCGGCGCGGAGGTCACCGTCCTCTCGCAGTCGCTGCGCAAGCAGGACGACGGCCTGAAGCTCGGCGCCGACCACTACTACGCGACCAGCGACCCGAAGACCTTCGAGGAGCTGCGCGGCACCCTCGACCTGATCATCTCCACGGTGTCGGCCCCGCTCGACCTCGGCGCGTACCTGTCGCTGCTGAAGACGGACGGCGCGCTGGTCAACGTCGGCGCCCCCGAGGAGCCCGTCTCCCTCAACCTGTTCTCGGTGATCGGTGGCCGCAAGACCCTCGCCGGTTCCGGCATCGGCGGCATCCCGGAGACCCAGGAGATGCTGGACTTCTGCGCCGAGCACGGCTTCGGCGCTGAGATCGAGCTGATCTCCGCGGACCAGATCAACGAGGCGTACGAGCGGGTGCTGGCGAGTGACGTCCGCTACCGGTTCGTGATCGACGTGGCCACGATCTGACGGCGTCGCTTCAACCCGGGTCCCGGAGCAGTGCGGCTCCGGGACCCGGTGCGTCGCGGAGGGCGGATGCGGGTGCGTCGTGGCTGGTCGCGCAGTTCCCCGCGCCCCTGAGGGGTGGTTTGGTGGCTGCTGCGCCGTTGTGGTTGCTCGCGCAGTTCCCCGCGCCCCTGGGTTGGGGCAGACCAGGCGTTTTCAGGGGCGCGGGGAACTGCGCGACCAGCCCCAACGGGCCCGTAGCCGCCGACGAACCTCAGCCCCCCGCCCTGTTCCGCCCCAACAGCCACAACAGATACGGCCCACCGACCAGCGACGTGAGCGCGCCGACCGGCACCTCCAGTGGGGGCAGGATCGTCCGCGCGGCGAGGTCGGCGGCCACCAGGATCACCGCACCCGTCAACGCCGAGCACACCAAGGGCAGTTGAGGCGTACGGGTGAGCCGCCGGGCCAACTGCGGCGCGGTCAGCGCCACGAACCCGATCGGCCCGGCCGCCCCCGTCGCCGTCGCGGCCAGCACCACCCCGAGCACGGTCACCGCGAGCCGCGTCCGGTCCACCCGCACCCCGAGCGAGGCCGCGGTGTCGGCGTCCAGCCCGAGCGGCCGGACGGCCCGGCTCGCCCACACCAACGCGGGCAGTGACAGCAGCAGTACGACGGCCAGCGGCCCCGCCTGCTCCCAGCCCCGCCCGTTGAGGGAACCGGTCAGCCACAGCTTGACCTGCTCGGCGGCCTGCAACTCGCTGTCCGCGAGATACAGCTGCACCACGGCCGACAGCGCGACCCCGATGCCGACTCCCGTCAGCACGAACCGACCTGGCTGCATCCCGTGCCGCCAGGCCAGCACATACACGAGCGCCGCTGCCGCGAGCCCGCCGAGGACGGAGACGGCGGGCATCGCACTGGGCGAGTTCACCATCCCGGCGGACAGCGCGAGCACGGTCGCGGCGGCGGCACCGTGCCCGACCCCGATCACGTCCGGACTGGCGAGCGGATTCCGGGTGACGGTCTGCACAAGCGCTCCGGCGAGGCCGAGGGCGATACCGACCAGCGCGCCGAGCACGATCCGGGGGACCCGCAACTCGTTGACGACGAGGTCGTCTTGACCGGAGCCGGTCCGCAGGGTGTGCCACACCGCAGCGGGTGAGATGTAGGTCTGCCCGCAACAGGCGGCGGCGGTCATCGCAACGGCCAGCACGAGCAGGAGAGTCGCGGCCACGACGGCCGAACGGCGGTGCAGGAGGAGGGAGACGGCGGGGTGAGGGCGCAGGACGCTGACACCGGTGGCGCTCATACGGCCGTCCCCTTCCGCCGTACCAGCACCACCAGCACCGGCACCCCCACCAACGCCGTCATCACCCCGGCCGGCACCTCGGCGGGAGAGCGCACCACGCGCCCCGCCACATCCGCACCGACCAGCAGCGCGGCGCCGAGCAGCGCGGACAGCGGCAGCAGACCGCGATGCCCGCCGGAGGTGAGGCGCCGGGCCAGGTGCGGGACGGCGAGGCCGACGAACGCGATCGGTCCGGCGGCGGCCACCGCGGACGCCACCAGCAGGGTCGCCCCGAGTGCCGCACACACCCGGACGACCCCCACCCGATGTCCCAGCGCCCGCGCCGTCTCGTCCCCGAGGGCCAGCGCGTCGAGCCCCCGCGCACAGGCGAGCACCAGCAGCGCCCCGGCCAGCAGGAACGGCAGCATCTCCACGACGGTGTCGGCGTCCCGGCCGCTCAGCGAGCCGACCTGCCAGAACCGGAACTGGTCCAGCGTCGCCGAACTCGACGTCAGGACGACGGTCGTACCACCGGCGGTCATCGCCGACAACGCCGTACCGGCGAGGGCGAGTTTGACCGGTGAGGCCCCGCCCCGGCCGCGCGCGGCGATGCCGTAGACGAGGCAGGCGGCGAGGACGGCGCCGGCGAAGGCGTACCAGACGTAGCCGCTGAAACCGCTCGTGAGGCCGGTCGCGATGGCGAGGACGACGCCGGCCGCCGCGCCCTGGCTCAGGCCGAGGATGCCGGGGTCGGCGAGCGGGTTGCGGGTGACGGCCTGCAGCGCGGCGCCCGCGACGCCGAGTGCGGCACCGGCCGTCAGCCCGATCTCGGTGCGGGGCAGCCGTAGCGACCGTACGACCAAGGCGTCCGGCGAACTCCCGGCGTGGAAAAGGGCGTTGAGCACCTCGGACGGGGGGATCGGACGGGTGCCGATGGCGAGGCTGAGCAGCACGGCGGCGGCCACCGCGAGGATGGCCGCCGGCCAGGCGAGTCGTCGGACGCTCACTGCGTACTCTCTGCTGATCCGCTACTTGCCGATGTCCTCGGCGAGTTGGAGGACGACGAGGCGGGCGGCGGTCGGGCCGGCGTTGAGGTACCAGGGGTCGTCGTCGACCTTGACGGCGTGTCCGGCCCTGACCGCGCTCATCGACTTCCAGAGCGGACCGGCCAGCACGCTCCCCGCGTCGGTCTTGGACGCGTCGCCCTGTACGGAGTAGAAGATCCAGTCGCCGTCGGCCTTGTCGATGCTCTCGGCGCCGATGTCCTCCGAAATGGCCTTGAACTGCTGGGACTTGGGCCGGTCGAGGCCCATGTCGACGGCGATGGAACCGGTGAAGGACGAGACCCCGAACATCCGGGTCCGGCCCGGTGTGAAGCGCAGCATCGACACGGAGGTCTTCGACAGTGCCTCGCCCTTCTCGCCCGCGTCCTCGACGATTCCGTCGAGCAGCTTCTGCGCCTGCCGGCCCTTGCCGATCGCGTCGCCGACGAGGAGGAGGTCGCGCTTCCAGTTGATGCCGTTGCCGGCGGTGATGACGGTCGGCGCGATCTTCGACAGCTTGGGATAGAGGTCGCCGAGTGAGTCGTTGGCAAGGATCAGGTCGGGCTTGGTGGCGGCGAGCGTCTCCAGGTTGGGCGCCTGGCGGGTGCCCGCGTCGGTCATCGCGGCGAGCTTCGACTTGTCGGCCGGGAAGGCGCTCGCGAGGTAGTCGGGGACGAGGCCGGCGTTGTCGGCGCGAGTGGTGGCGGTCGGGACGGTACCGAGGGAGAGCAGGTCGTCGAGCTGTCCCGTGCTGAGCACGGCGATCTTCGTGGGCTTCGACTTGATCGTCGTCTTTCCCTCGAAGTGCGTGACGGTGCGGGGGAAGATGCCGTCGGTGTCGGTGTCCGAACCCATGCCGGTCGCGAGCGTGCTGGGCGCGGCGGCGGGGCCCTCGGAGGCGCCGATCACCCTGTTCTGCGAGCCGTCGCCGGTCTTCTCGGCATCGTTGTCGGCGGAGGACGACGAACACCCGGCCAGCAACCCCCCGACGGCGGACACGGCGACCATCGCCGTGACAGCCTTCCTCCTGAACGCACGCACTATCACTGTCTCTCCGATCACATCCGGCAAGGTAAGGCTTACCTTAACTTGCCGTCGGGGCGGCCCGGGCACGAGGAGGCCCACACGATGACCGTGCAGCTGAACCACACCATCGTCACCGCGCACGACAAACACACGTCGGCCCGATTCCTCGCCGACCTCCTGGGCCTCCAAGTGAGCCCGCAGTACGGCCCGTTCGTCCCGGTGGCGATCCCGAACGGGGTGACCCTCGACTACATGGACCAACCCGGCTCCGGCTTCGCCGAGATCACCCCGCAGCACTACGCGTTCCTCGTCTCCGAGGACGACTTCGACGCGATCTTCGGTCGGATCAGGGCGGCGGAGCTGACGTACTGGGCGGACCCGGCGCATCGCCGCGAGGGCGAGATCAACACGAACGACGGCGGCCGTGGGGTCTACTTCGACGACCCGAACGGACACGTCCTGGAGATCCTGACGCGGCCGTACGGGAGCGGAGGCTGATCCGGATTCAGGCAGCGGGGAAGGACTCGCCCGCGCCGTAGGACCGTACGAGCACGCCGTCGTCCGCCGACGGCCGTACCGAGTGCGCGCGCCCCAGCCCGGAGACATGGGCGCGGCCGTCCGCCGCCACCTCGACCAGCGTGTTCTCGTCGACGGCGACGCCATGGGGGAGCCGGTGCCGGGTGACGGCGGCGATGAGCCGAGGCAGCGTCCCCCACTGCGCCGCATGCGCGTCCACGGCAAAGGGCACCAGCCCGAGCCCGTCCCGTACGGCGATCTCGTCCAGGTCCTCGGCGGTGTCCTCCGGGCACACCGCTACGCCGTCGAGCAGCCACCCCCCGACGACAGCCGACCGCGCGGCGAGGGCGGCCCCGGCGGAGAACCCGGCGTACGGGACACCCCGCTCGGCGAGCACCCGCGGCAACCGGTCGAGGCAGTCCGCGAAGGCGTCCTGATAGGCGGGGGTCAGCCCACCGCACACGAGCAGCCCGTCCACGTCACGGGCCGCCTCGACGTCGAATCGGTGGCCGATCGGCACGAGCACCGGTACGGGCGTGCAGTCACCGGCACTCCTCAATGCGCCCTCGTAGCGGGCGAATTGACGCTCCCCGTCCCCCTCGCCTTCGTCGACGATCACGCAGGCGATGCGGGGCGCGGACCCGGCGGACCCGCCCGCGGCACGGAGGAAGGGTTCGAAGACGACGGGGGTGGCCCATCCGCCGCCGATCAGGAAGGTGCCGGGTCCGGTGGGCTCGCTGGGCTCGTTCATGGACGCATCACATCCCGTCCGTCCGACGCCTGTCACACGCTTTTGCCGCCCGGGGCCATGTCGGCACATCAACTCCGTTGCGTGAAGCGGCATTTCGTGGCTTCTCGGCGTGGTCGTTACGGTCGGATCCATGGAGCCGAACCTGTGGAGTTTCCCGACGGCCGAAGAACTCGCCGCCGCGCTGCGCGCCGGTGACGTGTCCTCGGCCGAACTGACCGACGAGGCGATCACCCGGATCGAACAGCACGACAAGGCGGTCAACGCGGTCTGCGTGCCGGACTTCGACCGTGCCCGGGCCGCCGCACGCGCCGCCGACCAGGCCCGCGCCCGCGGTGAGGACCGGCCGCTGCTCGGCATCCCGGTGACGGTCAAGGAGTCGTACGACATCGCCGGACTGCCCACGACCTGGGGCATGCCGCAGCACCGGAGCCATCTGCCGGCCGAGGACGCGGTGCAGGTCTCGCGGCTCAAGGCCGCGGGCGCGGTCATGCTCGGCAAGACCAACGTGCCGCTCGGGCTGCAGGACATACAGAGCTTCAACGAGATCTACGGCACCACCAACAACCCCTGGGATCACGGCCGTACGTCGGGCGGATCCTCCGGCGGATCGGCGGCGGCCCTGGCGTCCGGGTTCGGCGCGCTGTCCATCGGGTCCGACCTCGCCGGTTCGTTGCGCACCCCCGCGCACTTCTGCGGTGTCTACGCGCACAAGCCGACGCTCGGGCTGGTGGCGACCCGCGGCATGGTCCCGCCGGACCTGCCCGTACTGCCGGTCGAACTCGACCTCGCCGTCGCCGGCCCGATGGCGCGCACCGCCCGCGACCTCGCCCTCCTGCTCGACGTCATGGCCGGACCGGACCCGCTGACGCTCGGTGTGGCGTACGACGTGACGCTGCCGCCCGCGCGCCACGAACGGCTCGGCGACTTCCGGGTCCTGGTCCTCGACGAGCATCCGTTCATCCCGACCGGGTCCGCGGTACGGGCGGGTGTGAACCGGGTCGCCGACGCGCTCGCCGAAGCCGGTGCCCGCGTCGAACGGCAGAGTCCGCTGCTGCCCGACCTGGCCGAAGCCGCCCTGCTCTACACGCAGTTGCTGTTCTCTGGCGCGGTCGCACGTTTCCCCGTCGAGGCGTACGAGGAGCTGCGCACCCGTGCCGCCGGGCTGAGCGCGGACGATCACAGTCTCGACGCGGCGCGGCTGCGCGGCATGGTGTTCAGCTACCGGGACTGGATCGAGGCGAACAACCGCCGTGAGCTGCACCGGCACGGCTGGCGGCGGCTCTTCGGCGCGTTCGACGCCGTGGTGTGTCCCGTGACGCCCACGCCCGCGTTCCCGCACGACCACGACCCCGATCCGCTGGCACGCCGGCTCGACATCGACGGCGTACCGCACCCGTACTTCGACCAGCTCGTGTGGGCGGGCGTGCCCACCATGCCCGGGCTGCCCGCCACGGCCGTACCGGCGGGGCGGTCGCCGGAGGGGCTGCCGGTGGGGGTGCAGATCGTCGGGCCGATGTTCGAGGACCGGACGCCGCTGCGGCTGGCGGAACTGCTGGAGGAGCGGATCGGCGGTTTCCAGGCGCCGGTGTAGGGGCCCGGGCCCGGTCGGACAGGCGCGGAATCGGCCGGTCGTGGAATCGCGCGGGGCCCTCATGCGTTGACAGGACTGGGTAAGGGATGCCGGTGACGTACGAGCCGAGTGACCGAACTGCCCGTGTGATCGAGCTGACGGAAATTGGAGGGTCGCGATGGCTGCGCAGACGCAGAGGGCCGTGCTGGCGGGCGGATGCTTCTGGGGGATGGAGGAGCTGGTCCGCCGACTGCCGGGCGTGACGGCGACCCGGGTCGGCTACACCGGGGGAGACGTGCCGAACGCGACGTACCGTAACCACGGCACGCACGCGGAGGCCATCGAGATCCTCTACGACCCGGAGCAGACCGACTACCGCGCGCTCCTGGAGTTCTTCTTCCAGATCCACGACCCGAGCACCAGGAACCGCCAGGGCAACGACATCGGCCTCAGCTACCGCTCGGCGATCTACTACGTCGACGACGAGCAGAAGCGCGTGGCCGAGGACACGATCGCTGACGTGGACGCGTCGGGCCTGTGGCCGGGCAAGGTCGTCACCGAGGTGGAGCCGGTGGGCCCCTTCTGGGAGGCCGAGCCGGAGCACCAGGACTACCTGCAGCGGTACCCGGACGGCTACACCTGCCACTTCCCGCGGCCGGGTTGGCGACTGCCGGCCCGCGCGGACAGCTGACGGCGAGGCGCGAGCCGTAGCTCATCCGGAGGCGGGCGCCCCCTGCGTGAGGGGGCGCCCGCACTGTTGTCCGGCGGGTGGTGCCGTTCTGGCTAGCGCGTGGTGCCGCTCGTGCCGTTCTTGGCGAACGTCCACACCGCACGGCTGCCGGGGCCGACGGTGAGGGTCGAGTTGCCGATCCGCTCCACGTGCCGGTCCTTCACGGGCCGGTTGAGTGACATGTCGACCTGCTGGTATCCCGCTTGCTCGCGGGGTGCGACATCGAGCCGGATCGTGGTGCCGCCGCCCTCCGCGACGACACCCCCGCCCGTCACCGTCCGGACGGTGAACCCGCCGGCCCGCAGCAGCGGCACGGTGTCCGCGAGGTCGCCCGGGGTGACCGCGATCCGGACGGCGGTCACGTCACGCAGGAGGTGGGTGCGGTAGTCGTCGGAGAGGTAGCGCTCCCGGCCGACGTCACCGGGGAAACTCGCCGGCTCGGTGTTGCTGCGCGGATCGGCGAAGTACTCCGGCCGGTACTCCATCCCCCAGGCCCCGAAGGCGTCGTACTGGGTGTCGGTGAGCACGGCGTCGAACCACGGCACGGGCACGCCGTCACCGAAGTCCTTGGTCTGGAGGAAGTCGACGGGTTGGGCGACTCCCTCGTCCTTCAGCCGTTCCTTGACCGTCGCCAGGTCGCCCGCGTGTTCGACCGAGAGGCCGAGTCCGGCGGAGCCGAGGGTGCCGTCCTGGCCGGGCACGTCACCGACTCCGAACAGTTCCAGGTAGGTCTCGCGGCCCATCAGATAGCGGCCGGTCCAGGTCTCGCCGCCGGTGCCGGTCGTGGTGCGGACCTGGAAGTTGGCGAACTCCCGCAGGTAGGCGGAGTGCTCGATGGCGTCGGCGGTCTCCCGGTCGAAGACTCCGTAGGAGTGGTTGTAGAACAGCAACTGCCGATCGTGCGAGCCGCCCGAGCCCCGGGTCCCCTCGGCCTGTGCCGTCCCCACTCCACCCCCGATCGCTCCGGCGAGAGCCACAGCGAGCACGATGATCATCCGTAGTGTGCGACGAATCAGCATGTTCCGGATCGTAGGTCGGGGCGGGCGCGGCCACCGTTCATTCTGAACGGGGTCGAAATGCTTGACACGTGGCGTTTTGACGGGCCGGGTCTTGAGCTCCGGGGGTTCGGGCCAGGCAGTCCTTGGACTCTGCGGGATCAGGCCAGGCTTCGGATTCTGCGGGACATGGAGGGGACGGACGCGCGGCGCGTCACCCCCGGCGTTGGTCCCGGACCGTCCAGCCCGCGCCCAATTCGCGGCGCAGCGACTCCAGGGCGGTGTCCGCCTGCTGGGTGAACAGGAGCAACTCCTCGTCGGACCACGGGGACGGGTCCGGCGGGTAGTCCCAGTCGATCGACGACTGGTACCAGTCGCTCAGCCTCGCCAAATCGGCCTGGAGTGCCGGGGTGATCGGCAGGCGCTCCAGCTCGCAGGGGTAGCCGTAGGGGCTGTCCATGTCGTCCGGCCACAACGGGACGTCTACGCCGGCCTCGAAGAAGAAGCGCAAGTGATGAACCACGCCGCACCCTCTCACGACGCCCGCCGAGTCCTCGCCGTACGTCTTGGCAGGCGGTGTTCGCGGTGAGCGGCGGGCGGGCGGTGGTCAGGCCTTGTGGGGGAGGGCAGTCGGGCCGATCCAACGGCGATAGGCGTCCCCGTCGACATTGCTGCCACACACGATGGTGACCACATGCCGGCCGGCGAAACGGTCACGGTCTTCCAGAATCGCCGCGATGCCGAGCGCGGCCGACGGTTCGACGACGAGGCCGGCGTGGTCGAGGAGCATCCGCATACCGGCGACGATCGACGCCTCCTGAACGAGGACGGCGTCGTCGGCGACCAGGAGGAGATCGTCCAGGACGGCCGGGATGGGGCGCCGGCCCGCGACGCCGTCGGCGATGGTGTCGGCCGAGTCGGTGGTGACGACGCGCCGTTCGCGCCACGAGCGCGTCATCGCCGGCGCGCCCGACGGCTGGACGCAGATCACCTCGACGCCGGGCTCCAGGGCTTTCAGCACATGCCCTACGCCGGTGGCCAGCGCTCCGCCACCGAGAGCGATCAGGACGGCGTCGAAGGGGGGCGCGGTGCCGGCCACTTCCGCGTGGTCCGTCAGCCCCGCCAGCCCCGCCGGCCCCGCTTGTTCCGCCTGTAGCGCCAGTCCCGCCTGTTTCGCTTGTTTCGCTTGTTTCGCTTGTTCACGTGCTTCCACCAGTTCCAGACCGATGGTCGCCGCGCCCTCGCAGGTCTCGATGTCCAGGCTGTCCTCGACCAGCCGGATGCCCTCGTACCGCGCGATGTCCGCCGCCCGCTCGCGCGCCGACTCGTGGTCCCCGTCCACCAGTTCCAGCCCGGCACCCAACGCGCGAATGCGGTCCAGCTTGGCCGCCGTAGCGAAACGGGACGCTACGACGGTCACGTCGAGCCCCCGGCCACGACCGGACCAGGCGAGGGCCTGGCCGAGGTTGCCCGCACTGGCGCACACCACGGCCCGCGGACCGTGCTCGGCGAGCAGACTCGCGACCAGCTCGGTGCCGCGGCCCTTGAAACTGCGCACCGGGTTCGCCGTTTCCAGCTTGATACTCACCGCACACCCGAGTCCGGGCTGCAACGCCTCGCAGCGGTACAGCGGAGTGTCGAGAAACACCGGGTCGATCACCCGGCGAGCGGCCCGGATCCGAGCGGTGTCGAGACGCGTCTGCTGCACGACAGGGGAGCGTAGCGCCACCGGCGCGGTCACCGGTTGTCCCGTCAGAGGCCGGACGGCCGGCCGGACAGCCGGCCGGCGTGCTTCGCGCGAAGCCGGTCCCGCTCCGCGGGCGTGGTGAGGATGACGTCCGCCCCGCCGTCGTAGGGGTGGTGGATGCGCTGAAGGTCGGTGTCGGTGACGAACACTTCGGCGAGCGCGTCGTCCGCGACGGCGCGCAGCGGTTCGTCGACGCAACCGTGCTTCCACGGGCGCCGGTCGGCGTAGAGGCGGGTGTGCGTGCGGAACTCCGGGTCGGGGTCGTCCTCGTCCGACTCGGTCCACCAGTGGACGCCGCTGGGGTGGAGTGTCCGGCGCGGTTCCGGATGGCGGGTGGGCTCGGTGGATGTGCCCGACCAGTACCAGTCCACGGTCACCACGAACACCTCCGCGCCCCCGAACAACTCGTCGAGGACGGTGTTGTACCGGTGCAGCAGGATCGCGTACTCGTCCTCGAATTCCGGATACCGCTTCGAACCGGGCAGGCTGTGAAACCGCACCCAGCGGTCCGCGTACGTACGGCGGAACGTGTGCGCGACCGGCGGACCCGACGGCCACCGTTCCCGCCACAGCGCCGCGAGCAGCGTCGATACGTCGTCGGCAGTGCTCATCCGTCATCCCTGGAGGTGGGCAGGGAGCCCGTCCAGTCCGACTCCCAGCGGGTACGGGCGTTCCCGGGGCAGCAGTCGCGCGGCGGAGTCCAGGTCACCTCCGCTGACGAGGGCGCGGATCTCGTGGGCGAGCGGTGTCACGTCCCGGATGGCGACCGTCCACTCGTCCGCGTAGCGCCGCACGGCCTCACCGGACAGACCGACTTGCAGGGCACGGTACGGCAGCGGTCGCAGGCGCAGATCCCGCTCTGGGTCCCACTGCACGCGAGCGGGCGCCCGCTTCAACTCACGCTGCCAAGCGGCCCGGTCGGGATGCACCCCGCTGACATAACTCGACAGACACGCGTGCCGCAGCGCCCACTCGAAACCGCCACGGCTGATCTCGACAGCCAGGACAGTCTCCTGCCCCGCCTTCGCACCCCAGCCGCAGCGGTACATCATCCAGAGGAACGACGGCTTGATCCATGTCAAGCCTTGCTCACGAACCCTTTGAAGGTGACTGCGAGAGAGGGTGATCTCAGCAGCCGATGTAACTGAGCATTTCCTAGCTTCGGCTGCGCATCACATTTCGTCCGCACCATCATGAGGAACCATGAGCAGCTCGTGACCTCAGAGGTGGAGGCGCGTCATCAGTAAGAGACCAAAGACGATCAGTGTCCTGTCGTGGATCACCATCTTCGCCGCGCTCTTTCTGCCTGCGATATTGCTGCGCGGTCAACTCCCGGGCACGGGTGATTCGTCACGGCTCGCAGCCGTCCTGACGTACATCGGTGTACTGGTCACCGCATCGGTAGCTCTGATTGGATACAGCATCAACCTCCAGACGGAACGGCGGCTGGGGAACGAACAAGACGAACAGCAACGGCAGTTACGGCTCGACGCGGCGATGCGTGCCGGGCAACTCATCTCCCCCCGTGATTCTGGTTCCGCGCACCCAGCAGCACTGGCCTCGGGGCTCTTGGCTCTCACAAAGCTTGATCAGGCGGAACTTGCGGTGGTTCTCCTTGTCGATCTGTGGTCCTGCGACCCGGATGGGAGCCAACCTGAGCCTCCGAGTGGAGATCAAAGGTTGTCAAAGGTCTCGCACGAAACAGCCATTCTCGTGATCGATGAGGCCCTCCGTTCTGCCTCGACCAGCGCACGGCTTGTCGCCGCAGAACTGCTGTGCCGAAATGCGACCAGACTCCACACCTGTAACTCCCTGCACTGGCCCCGTGCGGTGGACGGTTGCTGGGATCCGACGTTCAGTCCAAAAACGAAACTACTGATCGTCGAAGCCTTGGTGAGAATGACCATGTCCGGTCCAGCCGAGGAGGGAGCTCTGCGATCGGTGGCAGTTCGTCTCTACGCGATCTGGGATGGGGATCCCACCCCAGAGGTCAAAGGATGCATCGGCAAGTTCATCGGAAAGATCATTGGGCGGCTGGACGACTTCGGCGTCAAGCAATTCGTGCATGGTCCGAAGATGGAGATGGTGACGATCGAGAGTCTGCAAGCAGCTGCGAGAACCGCGGCCGACAATCCCGACGATTACCTGGCCAAGCTCTCGAACGAGCTGGGGGACGCCCTGAGCGAGTGGGCTACCTCGTGCCAGGCACAGCCGGCCCGACCTGGAGCGCTGGCCACAGCCGCAGCCTTGACTCAGTAGAACGCAACTGACGCCAGACCAGCACCATGCACGCTCGATCAGTGGGACCGAGCGGCCTGGATTGTTCGATGGGTCGCGTGGAGTGGATCACTGGTGAAGTGATGTGCACTTACGGACCGCTGACGGTCGGCACTGTCCTGGGGTTCTGAAACCACTGGCCACATCTCCTCGCTGTGAGGAAGGCTCTGGCCGGCCGCTGCGGTGATGGCGGCGTCCGCTTGGCCGTGGTGTTTGCCGAGCCGCCCAGGTCAAGCCACGCCCATAGTCCCTTTTGATCCGACGCAACAGCACTGCGCTGCGTGGAGGGCTGGTTCTCGCAGCCCGGGTGCCAGTGAACGGCGGTAGCGTGCTTTTGGAGCCAGACACCGGGAGGGGCTCGGAGTGACCAAGGTGTGGTGGCTGATGCACGGGGACGTTCGGGTCGGTGAGCTCCGCGAGTACGGGATCGATCAGCCTACGTTCTTGTGCCATTTCGTGCCCGGACCGGGCTGGGAGGGTGTCAGCGCGCTGTTCGAGGCGTGGGCGGCAGTGCAGGGGCCTGATCCGGACGGAAGTCGGAATGCGGAGGCAATCCGCCCCCTGATGGCTCTGGGACTGACCCTGCACCCGTCGGACGGGGGAGCGCCGATGGGTTGCTTCAGAGACTGCATCCTGCGCGTCGATGGGGACATGGCCCGCCTCCGCTGCTGACCGGCGCTGTTCGCGTTCGTCCGGGCGAGCGCTGTTAGGGTGCGGCGCCGTGAGCACAGATATCCATGGCGGCATCGAGTTTCGCCATCCCGGCGTCGGTACCGACTACTACGACGGTGAGCCATGGGTGGCCGCCATGGATCTCTGGCCGCTGTACGACGAGACCGACTACGCGGCCTTCGGTTGTCTCTTCGGAGTACGCAACTACATGGGCTTCCAGCCCCTTGCACCGGACCGTGGCCTTCCCGTCGATCTGTCGGGCGGGATGCGCTCGCAGTTGGGTCCTTGGGGCGCATCGGACGGTCTGCACAGCGCGAGTTGGGTCAGCTGGGCGGAGCTGGCCTCGATCGATCTCACGGCAACCCCGCATGAATTCAACGGCCGGCTGATGTGGCGCACGAAGGCACTGCCATCGATCCTGCATCAGCATCCGGTTTCCGACTCGCGGCTGCTTGAGGCCCTGTCCGTGGTGGGTGAACCACCAACCGACCTGCGCGACGCGACGGAACGCGTGGAGTGGGTTACCGGCGAACTGACCTGCGCCTACGAGCCGTTGACGGTCGGCGCGGTCCTGGGGCCTGAGACTCACTGGCCGCATGTCTTCGCTGTGATGAAGGCCCTGGCAGGCCGCTTCGGCGACGAAGGTGTTCGCCTGGTCGTTGCCTTCGACTGACTGCCTGAAGCCCGTCCCCCCACAACGCAAGGGAACCCTGTCAGACCCGCTCGCGAGCCTCCCGCTGTCGTTCAGGCGTCCAACTGATCCGCTCAACGGGTCGGCCAGCAACCCGCGAGCCCTCCCGGTCGCGCCGCCGGCAGCATAGATGTGGTCTGTGAACGCGGCTTGATGACCCATGTCATCCGGTCCCGCTTCCACACAGCCGGGAAGCGCCCCTCGCGGGCGGCGGGCAGGCCGATCTCCGGGGGATATGCCTGGTAGACGGTGATCGTGGACTCCGAGTGCACCGCACGGATTCCGCGCCGCGGTTCTTCCATGGCGTACAGGGTGGGGGCCGAGCGGTTCACGAAGCCACCGGGTTTCGACCGGCCGCAGCACCGCTCGCGTGTCAGCTCAGCAGCTCACTGGTCCAGCAGCCAGCAGCCCAGCGGCTCAACTGGCTCAGCTGTCCAGCAGCTCCGCACTCATGAACGCCGCCGCTCCCGAATCGCAGGCAACGCGTACTCCGTCACCGCACTGATGACCCCGCGGGCAACCGGCTCGGGGTCGGTCGTGGCCGAGATGGTCCACCAGGTGTCGCGGTTCGCGGGGAGGAGCCGGCCTATGCGGCTGTGCCAGGCGGCGGGGCCGTAGACGGTGTTCGGGCTGGGGCGGGCGGGCAGGTGTGGCTCGCGTCGGCGGGCCTGGGCCCAGCCGAGTTTGTCGGCCACGGTGACGTTGAGGGTGAACTCGACCTGCCCCGCCGTGTTGTGCGCGGACTTCTGGAAGCCGATGAGCGCCCAGGTTTCGAGGTGGGGCAGTTCGTACGTCTGCCCCGAACCCTTGAAGCCGAGCGCGCGCAGCCCCGGAGCGATCCGTGCGCGCATCAGTGAGGTGAACGCCTGCTGCGCGCTGGGCGCGGACCCGTCAGCCATCGGACGGCGCCACGCCGATCGGGCAGGACACTCCGGTCCCGCCGATCCCGCAGTAGCCCGCCGGATTCTTGTCGAGGTACTGCTGGTGGTACCCCTCGGCCGGATAGAACACGCGCCCCCGCGCCGGGAGTATCTCCGTGCTGATCGTGCCGTAGCGCGACCTCGTGAGGACCTGCTGGTAGGCCACCCGGGACGCTTCCGCCGCGGTCGCCTGCTCGGGAGTGTGGGTGTAGATCGCCGAACGGTACTGCGTGCCCACGTCGTTGCCCTGGCGGAAGCCCTGGGTCGGGTTGTGCGACTCCCAGAACGTCTTCAGCAGCCTCTCGTACGAGATCAGTTTCGGGTCGTAGACCACACGGACCACCTCCGTGTGCCCGGTCAGGCCCGAACAGACCTCCTCGTACGCGGGGTTCTCCGTGTAACCGCCCTGGTAGCCGACCAACGTCGTCCACACGCCGACCGGCAGCTGCCAGAACTTGCGCTCCGCACCCCAGAAGCAGCCCATTCCGAAGTCGGCGACCTGCACGTGCTCGGGGTACGGGCCGAGCAACGGCCCGCCGAGAACGCTGTGCCGATCGGGGACCGTGAACATCGGCTCCGGCCGGCCCTGCAAAGCCTGTTCGGGGGTTGGCAGTTGGGGCGTACGGCTGTGCAGGAACATACGATCTCCAATCGGGCCACAACGAGGGTCCGCACCCGTTGAACGGGCGAGCCCCGCCGAGAATTCCGCCTTCCTGTCAGTACGACCCGTTTCGTGTACGACCGCCCCGGCACTCAGCGCTCACCCCGGTGCTCGGCACCCGGCACCCGGCGGTCGGTGACCGGCACTCAGTGCGGCAAGCTCGCCGGACTCCCGCCGTTCGCCTCGTACCCCGCCACCGCCAGCGCCCGGTAGACCGCGAACTCCGCCGCCGGGTCCGGGGACAGGGTCCAGGGAAGCGCCCCGACATGGCCGTCGATGTGTATGAGCTGGTTCATCGCCTCGGACCAACGCTCCGCGCGGACCAGGAAGAAGACCAGGAGATGGCGGACGTGCGCCAGCATCGGGTCGTCGGGGCGGGCCGCGTGGACCGCGAAGAGCGCGCCGTGGATCGCCTTCTCCACGACCTCGCTCTGGTAGAAGCTGTTCACGAGGTTCACCTCGGGGAGGTGCTCGAAGACCGCGAAGAGCGGCATCGCGGCGAGCAGGGAGCCCTGCGGGGCACGCGCGGCGGCCGCCTCCGCGAACGAGTTCGCCAGCTCGCGCGAACCGTGCCACTTCTCGCACCAGTAGTGCAGCGCCGCCAGATGCGCCCCCATGTGTGCCGGCGCGCGGTCCAGGATCCTCAGCCACAGCTGCTCGAACTCCGGCTGCGGATACGTCAGTCCGCGCGCCACCGACAGCTCGACGATGTACGGCACCGGGTCACCCGGGGAGAGGAGCGCCGCCTGCCCGCAGGCGTCCCGCGCCTCCTCCATGATGATCCGGAACTCGTCCGTCCCCCGCGTCGACGTACGCCACGCCTGCTGCACCAGGAACTCCGCGTGGACGGCCGCGCCGCCCGCGTCCTTCGGGTGCTCCAGCCGCCACACCCGCAGCCACTGCCCGCCCGGCGTCTCGCTGACCCCGCCGGGCCGCTGCTGCAGTTCCAGCGACGCTGCCCCCGCGAAGGCCTGCACTCGTTGCCAGCGCAGCTCGCCCGTGATCTCGGTGCCGGCCAGCAACTGCATCGCCGCGCGGTAGTCCTGCGTGCGCTGCACCAGGTCGAGGACGTCCAGCAGGTCCTGGTCGGGGCCGGGCATGCGGATGTCCAGCTCCTCCTCGCGCACGAAGCCGTAGGTCGCCGGGTCCGCGGCGTCCGGGTGGCCCGGCGAGACCTGCTCGATCGCCCCGCGCCTGCGCCGCAGGAACGGGACCAGCACGAAGCCCAGCATGACCAGCGCCATCAGGACCCAGAGAATCTCCATGCCACAAGCGAACCAGACGCGTCCGACAATTGGCCAACCCGGTCCGCCGCCCTGTGGAAAACTCCCCCCAGCCCGCCCCGCGGCCCTGTGGAAAACCTCCGGATCGTCGTCCACCCCGCAGGCGCACTACGCTCGGGGCTCATGAGCGACAGGCACATCAGTCAGCACTTCGAGACCCTCGCGATCCACGCGGGCAACACCGCGGATCCCCTGACCGGCGCGGTCGTCCCGCCGATCTACCAGGTCTCGACCTACAAGCAGGACGGCGTCGGCGGTCTGCGCGGCGGCTACGAGTACAGCCGTAGCGCCAACCCCACCAGGACCGCCCTGGAAGAGAACCTCGCCGCCCTGGAGGGCGGCCGCCGCGGCCTCGCGTTCGCGTCCGGACTGGCGGCCGAGGACTGCCTGTTGCGTACGCTGCTCAGCCCCGGCGACCACGTCGTCATCCCGAACGACGCGTACGGCGGCACGTTCCGTCTCTTCGCGAAGGTCGTCTCCCGATGGGGCGTCGAGTGGTCGGTCGCCGACACCAGCGACCCGGCGTCGGTACGGGCGGCCATCACCCCGAAGACCAAGGTGGTCTGGGTGGAGACCCCCTCGAACCCGCTGCTCGGCATCACCGACATCGCGGTCGTCGCGCAGATCGCCCGGGACGCGGGCGCGAAGCTCGTCGTCGACAACACCTTCGCGACCCCGTACCTCCAGCAGCCGCTGGCCCTCGGCGCGGACGTCGTCGTGCACTCCCTGACCAAGTACATGGGCGGTCACTCGGACGTGGTCGGCGGCGCGCTGATCGCGGCCGACGAGGCGCTCGGCGAGGAGCTGGCGTACCACCAGAACGCTATGGGCGCGGTCGCCGGACCCTTCGACTCCTGGCTGGTGCTGCGCGGCGCCAAGACGCTGTCGGTGCGCATGGACCGGCACAGCGAGAACGCCACCAAGATCGCCGAGATGCTCACCCGGCACGCACGCGTGACGCGCGTTCTCTACCCGGGCCTCCCGGAGCACCCCGGTCACGAGGTCGCCGCCAAGCAGATGCGGGCCTTCGGCGGCATGATCTCCTTCCAGGTCGAGGGCGGCGAGGAAGCGGCCGTCGAGGTCTGCAACCGCGCCAAGGTGTTCACGCTCGGCGAGTCCCTGGGCGGCGTCGAGTCGCTGATCGAGCACCCGGGGCGCATGACGCACGCGTCCGTGGTCGGTTCGGCCCTGGAGGTCCCCGGCGACCTCGTACGCCTCTCCGTGGGCATCGAGAACGTGCAGGACCTCCTGGAGGACCTGCAGCAGGCCCTGGGCTGACCCGCGGCCCGTCTCACCAACCCGTCAGGGGTGGGGTCGTCTCCGACGGCGGCTCCACCCAGGGATGGACCATCAGCGCCCACACGGTGAACGTCACGACCGCCGTCCACAGCAGCACCCACATCAGCCGCCGGGCGGCCCGTCTGCGGCGCAGCATCCGGCCGCCGCGCCGCACGACCTCCGCGTACAGCTCCGGCGGCACCTGCGGCGGAGTCCGATCCATGATCCGCCGTACGGCCGCTTCCCGCTCGGGCCTGTTCACGCGCGCGTACCCCCGCTCCACGGCTTCCCGGGTCTCACGACGGCACCACCTTGGCGCCGCCCACCTTCGGTGCCGGACCGCGCGGCGGGTGCAGCAGCGTCGCCGTCGCCCGCTCGCAGATCGTCCGGACCCGCTCCGTGGGGAGGCCGAGCAGTGCGGCGGCCTGTTCCTCGGCGACCCCCTCGTACAGCCTGAGGACGAGGATCAGCCGCTCCTGGGGCACGAGCGCGCCCAGCGGGCTGTCGGGGTGGGGGCGGCTGCGGCCGAGGCCGCCGTACTGGTGCCAGGCGGCGCGGGCGAAACGGGTGGCCAGGTACTGGCGGGCGCGGTCGTACGGGTCCTCGCCGCGCAGCCGGTCCCAGCACGCGTACGTGTGTGCCAGGGACAGCGTCAACAGGCGCCGCGCGCGCGGGTTGTCGTCCGGTGCCTCCGCGGTCAGCAGCGTGGCGGCATGCAGCAGCCGCCCTGCCGCGCCCGCGACGAACGCCTCGAACTCCCGGGCCCGGCGGGCGCCTTGGGACACCTGCCGTTCTCGCACCGCGCAGCCTCACCCCCTGAAGGACCCGGTCTCATCTGAGGCCAGGGCCGACGCGAGGTCAAGAGTTCGGTACGAAAGGCGGAGAGTCGGGCACCACGCGCGTGTGCCCGCACCCTTCGGAAAGCCGAGCCGTGAAGACCCCGCGTCCTTCAGGAAGCCGACGGCGTCTCGGTGCCCGGGACCGCCATCCGCGCGGAGAGGGCGCTGTTGAAGCGGGTGAGGAGCGCGCAGAACACCTCGCGCTCCTCCGGCGCCCAGTCGTGTGTCAGCTCGTCCATCAACTGACGCCGGGACGACCGCACTTCCTCCAGTCGCGACTGCCCGCGCGGGGACAGCTGCAGCACCACCGCGCGGCCGTCCTCGGGGTGCGAGGTGCGCTTCACGAGCCCGGTGTCGACGAGCGGCGCCACCTGCCGAGTGACCGTCGAGGAGTCGATCCCCATGCTCGCGGCGAGCGCCTTGACGCCCATCGGACCTTCCTTGTCCAGGCGGTTGAGCAGCAGATACGCGGCGCGGTCCATGGAGTTGCGCACCTGTCCGACTCCGCCGAGCCGGGTCTGTTCGGCACGGCGCGCGAACACCGCCACCTCGTGCTGCAGCGTGTCGAGGAGACCGGGTTCACCGACGGTCGTCATGTCCATCGACATTTCAGGTGTTGTGGGCATGGCCGGGGGCTCGCTTCATGAAGGGGGTGCTGGGTTGGGGGACAGGGTACGCGGATGGAAGGCGACCCGTACCGGGGCTGCGCAAACCGGTCTCGGAGGTTGGTCACAGCCGTGGCGCGCGGCTGTGAACTGCGATGCTTGAGTCATGAGCTACAGCACGGCTGACTCCTTGCGACCCGTCACCCTCGACGATGTGCGCGGCGCCCAGAAGATGCTCACGGGCGTGGCGCGGGTGACCGCGATGGAAGGCAGCAGGCACCTCACCCAGCTCGTCGGCGCACCGGTGCACTTCAAGTGCGAGAACCTCCAGCGGACCGGCTCCTTCAAACTCCGCGGCGCCTACGTCCGTATCGCCGGACTGCTCCCCGAGGAGCGCGCCGCCGGTGTCGTCGCCGCGAGCGCCGGCAACCACGCCCAGGGCGTCGCCCTCGCCTCCGCACTCCTGGGCGTGCGCTCCACGGTGTTCATGCCCAAGGGCGCGCCCCTGCCGAAGATCAGCGCCACCAAGGAGTACGGCGCCGAGGTGCGCCTGCACGGTCACGTGGTCGACGAGACGCTGGCCGCCGCGCAGGAGTACGCCCAGGAGACGGGCGCGGTGTTCATCCACCCCTTCGACCACCCGGACATCATCGCGGGCCAGGGCACGGTCGGCCTGGAGATCCTGGACCAGTGCCCCGAGGTGCGCACGATCGTCGTCGGCATCGGCGGCGGCGGGCTCGCGGCCGGTGTCGCGGTCGCCGTGAAGGCGCTGCGGCCCGACGTGCGGATCGTGGGCGTCCAGGCGGCGGGCGCCGCCGCGTTCCCGCCCTCGCTGGCGGCCGGTCGCCCGGTGGCGATCAAGAACCCGGCGACGATGGCCGACGGCATCAAGGTCGGCTGCCCCGGCGAGGTGCCGTTCGGGATCGTCGCCGATCTGGTGGACGAGGTCCGCACGGTCAGCGAGGACGAGCTGTCCGCCGCGCTGCTGCTGTGCCTGGAGCGGGCCAAGCTGGTCGTCGAGCCGGCCGGTGCCAGCCCGGTCGCGGCACTGCTGAGCGATCCGAGGGGCTTCGACGGACCGGTCGTCGCGCTGCTGTCCGGCGGAAACGTCGACCCGCTGCTGCTCAACCGCATCCTGCGGCACGGCATGTCCGCGCAGGGCCGCTACCTGGCCGTGACGCTGCGGCTGACGGACCGGCCGGGGGCCCTCGCGACGCTTCTCGGGGTGTTGTCAGTGGTCGACGCTAACGTCCTCGATGTGAGTCACGTCCGGACCGATCCGCGGCTCGGGCTCACGGAGGCGGAGGTCGAGCTGCATCTGGAGACGAAGGGTCCGGTGCACTGCGCCGAGGTCGGTCACGCCCTGCGCGACGCGGGCTACACCGTCATCGACTGAGGTCGGAGCCCGTTCCCACCCGTCCCCTCGTCTGCCCCGTCACCCGTTCGAGAAAATCCGTTGAGACTCGCGATACATCGCGTTATGGTGTGTCTCGTGTCGCCCGCAGGCAGTAGCATGCCGCTCCCGCGGGCAGAGCAAAAGACACATACCTAGGCTTTTCAAAGAATCCCCGACGACGTGGAGACTGATATGCCAGGCGCCATCTATGCCGAAGGCCTGGTGAAAACCTTCGGCGACGTGAAAGCTCTGGACGGCGTCGACCTCGATGTCCCCGAGGGCACCGTGCTGGGCCTGCTCGGGCCCAACGGCGCGGGCAAGACGACCGCCGTCCGCTGTCTGACCACGCTGCTGCGCCCCGACAGCGGCAAGCTGGTCGTGGCCGGCCTGGACGTACTGAAGCAGCCCAACGAGGTGCGGCGCTCCATCGGCCTCTCCGGCCAGTTCGCAGCGGTCGACGAGTACCTGACCGGCCGGGAGAACCTGCAGATGGTCGGCCAGCTCTACCAGATGAAGGCCAAGGCCGCGAAGGCCCGGGCCGACCAGCTGCTCGACCAGTTCAACCTCGCGGACGCGGCCGACCGTACGGCCAAGACCTACTCCGGAGGCATGCGCCGCCGGCTCGACCTGGCGGCGGCGCTCGTCGTCTCCCCGCCCGTGATGTTCATGGACGAGCCGACCACCGGCCTCGACCCGCGCAACCGCCAGATGCTGTGGGAGGTCATCAAACAACTCGTCTCCGGCGGTACGACACTCCTGCTGACCACCCAGTATCTGGAGGAGGCCGACCACCTCGCGCACGACATCGCGGTGGTCGACCACGGCCGTGTCATCGCCCGCGGCACCTCCGACCAGCTCAAGGCCCGCACCGGCGGCGAGCGCGTCGAGGTCGTCGTGCACGAGCGCGACCACATCCAGATCGCCTCCGACATCCTGCTCGGCTTCGGCAAGGGCGACACCACCGTCGAGGAGCACACCCGCAAGCTCACCGTGCCCGTCACCGGCGGCGCGAAGCTCCTCGCCGAGGTGATCCGCGAGCTCGACTCCCGCGGCATCGAGATAGACGACATCGGCCTCCGCCGCCCCACCCTCGACGATGTGTTCCTGTCCCTGACGGGCCACCTGGCCGAGGAGAAGACCGAGGAGAACGGCACGGACGCCGACAAGACCCCCAAGGACCGCAAGCAGAAGAAGGAGGCCGCGAAGTGAGTGCCGTCACCGATGCCGCGCCGGTCGCGGCGCCGAGCAGCGCGCTGGGCCAGTCCGTGCACGACTCACTGGTCGTCGCCAAGCGCAATCTGATTCGCATGAGCCGGATTCCGAATCCTGTTCGCGCGTATCGGTCAGATTGCACCTCACCGCGCAACCGAGACCGGCGGCCCAACGCCTTGAAGGAGCAGGTCAAGTGAGCGCTGTGAACGACTCCCTGGTCATGGCTCGTCGGAACTTGATCCGCATGAGCCGGATTCCCGAAATGATCCTTTTTGGGCTGATCCAGCCAATCATGTTCGTGGTGCTGTTCACCTACGTGTTCGGCGGCTCGATGCAGATCGGCAACAGCACGAACCTGGACGTCTACAAGAACTTCCTGATGGCCGGCATCTTCGCCCAGACCGTCACGTTCGCCACCGCCAGCTCCGGCGCCGGCATAGCCGACGACATGCACAAGGGCCTCATCGACCGCTTCCGCTCGCTGCCCATGGCTCGCGGCGCGGTGCTCACCGGCCGCACCGTCGCGGATCTCGCACAGACGGCCTTGACGCTCCTTGTCCTCGCGATCGTCGCGTTGATCGTGGGCTGGCGCCCTGGCTCCGTGGACCCGACCAACTTCGGGAAGATCTTGGCCGGCTTCGGCCTGCTGCTTCTTCTGGGGTACGCCTTCACGTGGATCGGCGCGCTGATCGGCCTGTCGGTGCGCACTCCGGAGGCGGCCACCTCCGGCGGGCTGATCTGGCTCTTCCCGGTGACGTTCATCTCGAACGCCTTCGTGGACTCCAGCAAGATGACGCCCTGGCTGCGGCACATCGCCGAGTGGAACCCCTTCAGTGCGACTGTGCAGGCGTGCCGCAAGCTCTTCGGCGACCCCGGCTTGTCCCCGTCCGATGCCTGGCCCATGCAGCATCCGGTGTGGGCGTCGCTGATCTACTCGGTCCTGATCATCGTCCTCTTCCGCACGCTCGCGGTTCGCAAGTACCGCCGGACGGCCAGCTGACGGCTCCACAGGGTCCTTGCGCGAAAGATGGCTAGGTTGCAGGTGGCTTGGACAACTCTGACTAGGGGCAACGAGCCACACCAGAGCCCCCTCCAAATGAAGGAGGGGGCTCTCCTTACATCTGAGGCTGGTGTTGAACCCTCGCCGGCCTCCGTCGACCGCGCCGGAATCTTTGGCTGCGGGAATCACAGAAGGCCTTTCCTGAAAAAGGGAGTTCGTCCGTGAAACAACGAACGAACAGGGGCGGTGCGAATGAGCTGCCCGAAGAAGAAGCAGCCGCAGCCTGGCGAAATGGTCTCTCGCTGGCGCGCTGTCGAGTGGGGAGATCACGAAGAGCAGCGTCTGGCTGATCTTTTATTCGGTCGACTACCCAACAGGAATGGCCAGGGCGACAGTTGCAAGCGAAGACCTGCGGATCCACAAGCAGGGAAGCTATCCTGACGGGACATCACATGGAGGTCCCAGAGGGCGGCAACCCCCTGGGACCAGGCCAGTCTTGGACCGGCCTGCCAGTCGCGAAGGGACTGACATGGGGAAGGGTACCGTCATGCGCGGGTGCCGGACTGTTCTGGGCGTGGTGCGCGTAGCCGTCTACCTTCGCGTTTCTACCGCGAAGCAGGTCGAGGGATACGGCCTCGACATTCAGGAAAAACAGTGCAAGGCGTGGCTGGACTATAAAATCGGCCCTGGAAAGTACAAGATTCACAAGGTCTACGTCGACGGCGGAGAGTCCGGAAAGAACGACTCGCGACCTGATCTCGACGAGATGACCCAAGCAATTGAAAAGGGTCTCATCGACCTCGTTGTGTTCGGCAAGTTGGACCGCATCGGACGGACAATGGAGGACATCCACCTTTGGGTGTTCAACGCTACCAAGCATCACAAGATCAGGGTTGCCACGGCTGATGGTCGTCTGGACAGTGACGACGAACTCTTCGGCATCATGCTCGGCCTGCTGTCGTACATGGCGGAGCTGGAACACACCCTGATCCTTGAGCGAACCATGGGCGGTCGGGATCAGAAGTTGGCTGCTGGCGGTTGGCCTCTCGGTCAGCCTCCGTTCGGGGTGACTCTCAGCGGCAAGGGGAGGAAGGCGACTCCGGTTCTCTGCGAGGACGAGGTCCGCGTGATCAACATCGCCACGAACCTGCTCGTAGATCTCGGCTACTCACGGGATGAGGCTGCCGAGCACCTGAACGCCCTTGGTATCCGCACTCGTAAGGGCCTCCTTTGGACCGGGGCGAACCTGGCCGGGCGGCTCAACTCCACAGCGCTGGACGGATATGTGGAGTTCCGCATTGAGCGCACGGCCGAGGACGACGAAGAGGAGACCTACGAGGTCTTCCGGATCGAGGTTCCTCGTCCGATCAGTGATCCGAAGCGCGTGGAAGCTCTCCGCAAGGCTCTCAACAGGCGGTCGTTCAAGAAGAAGAACCTGAATCACTACCTGTTCACGGGGCGGCTGTACGCGTTGTGCGGCGGCTACTACACGGGAGCAAAGGCCACCGAGTCTCCCATCTGCTACTACCGCTGCATGGGCAAGCGGCTGGGGCTGAACTGCGAGTGCGCCGAACTCCCCGCACCCGATGTGGAAAAGGCCGTCTGGGCCGAGATCGGGGCTCTGCTCTCGGACGTGGACAGGTTCAGGGCGCTCGCTGCCGGGTGGTTGGGGGCGATCCCGGCCCGTGCTGAGACCTATCGGGAGCGTCTCGCCGAGTTGGACGCGCAGATCGAGAAGAAGAAGGCCAGCCGAAAGGGGCAGCTCCTCCAGAAGCTCACCCAGCTCTTCGAGGACGAGTTGGGTGAGGGTGCCGGCGACGGCATCGACGAGGAGACGATCAGAGAGGTGAAGCAAGCTCTCCAGACGAAGGAAGAGGAGCTGACCACCGAGCGCGAGCGTGTGGCTCGTTGGCTTCGGGACGCCGAAGAGCAGCAGCGGCGAGCCGACGAGATCATTGCCCTGGTGGAGGGGCAGGCGACGGAGATGCACTCCTTCACTCCTGTGCAGCGTCGTGACCTGCTTGAGCTGCTGGACATCCGCGTGCAGGTGGTCGGCAAGGGGCAGCGGCACCGGAAGGGCATCGCCGAACCCCTCACTGAATGGCACAGGGAGACAGGCACGCTGGTGCCTCTCAAGATCAGCGATGAAGAATGGGAGATGGCTGATGCCATGCTTCCCGCCTCTCGCCAGAAGGGGACACCGAAGCGTGAGGTGTTCGAGGCGATCTTGTGGAAGCTGCGGACCGCTGCCCCGTGGAGTGAGGTGGAGGTCTCAGGGAACGCCTGGAGTGCCGTCCGGCGTCGTTCAGAGGTCTGGCGTACCTCGGGCGCATGGGGGGCCGTCATGGAGGCTCTGAAAAGCTCTGGTGGGGTCCCGGTGCCGCCGCTTCTGATCCTGCCTCCTATGGAGGTCACAGGCAGCATTGATTCGAAGTTCGCGGCGCTGGAGCTGGAGATATCGCAGAGCTGCGGGGGCAACGGGGACTGCTGCGACCAGAACCGCGCCTACGCGCAGTCTTCGGTGGTTCCATGCGGATCGGCGGCAGCACCAGCGCCGCTGACTACATGACCTTCCCGGTGGCCGCCTTCTTGGCGCAGACCGGCACGTTCGCCACCGCCAGTTCCGGCGCGGGCATTGCCGCCAACATACACAAGGGCTTCTCGGCCGTGGCCCGAGAAGATGCCCGGAGACACCCACCTGGTGCCGACCCGCGCACGACGAAGCCCCCGGCGCCGCAAGGTCGCCGGGGGCTCGCCGAAGGGCGGGGGTCCTGAGGGTCAGCCGTTGTACGGCTCGGCCTTGAGGATCGTCACCGAGGCCTTCTTGCCGTTGGGCAGCTCGTACTGCGCCACCTCGCCGACCTTGTGGCCGAGCACCCCGGAGCCCAGCGGGGACTGCGGCGAGTAGGTCTCGATGTCGGCGCTCGCGTACTCGCGCGAGGCGAGCAGGAAGGTCGTCGTGTCGCTCTCGTCGCCGTCGAAGGCGATCGTGACGACCATGCCGGGCGCGACCGCGCCGTCCGACGACGCCGGGGCCTCGCCGACCTTGGCCTTCTCCAGGAGCTGGGTCAGCTGGCGGATGCGGAGCTCCTGCTTGCCCTGCTCCTCCTTGGCCGCGTGGTACCCGCCGTTCTCGCGCAGGTCGCCCTCCTCGCGAGCGGCCGCGATCTTCACGGTGATCTCGGCGCGCGCGGGACCAGACAGGTACTCCAGCTCGTCCTTGAGCTTGGTGTACGCCTCCTGCGTGAGCCAGGTGACGTCTTCGCTGGTCTGGGTCACAGGTGCTCCTCGTAGGTACTGGGAATACAAAGCATCGCCCTACCCAGAAGAATGTTCCTTCATGGAAGGGCGAAACCACGAGCCTAACAATTCAATGGCGTCAGGGGGAGGACATAAGCCGTCAGATATACGTCAACGCTGGTCAGCGCCTACGTAACAAGGGTGACGTCAGTCGGAGTGGCAGCCCAGCAGCTCGGCCGTGGTGCCCCTGGCCGTGGTGCGCAGGGTGACGACCCTGTCGATGCGGGTCGCGGAGCCGCCGAAGTGGAAGTCGGCGCGGCCCACCTCGGACTGGTCGGCGGCCTGGGAGCGCAGGGTGCAGTAGCCGGTGGTCCCGGAGTCCTTGTGGACCTCCAGATGCACCTTGACCTCGTCGCCCGAGGCCTGGAAGGTGATCACCTCGGCGCTGATCTTGGCCTCGACGACGTAGTGGTAGGCGAAGTACCCGACGAGGGCGAGCAGCATCGCCGCGAGGACGGCGCCGGCGATCCTGAGCTTGTGGTCGGCGCGCTCGTCCGACGAGCGGCCGTAACGGCCCTCGGGCAGTCGCGCACTCGCCGTACTCATGATCGTCCTTTCGGCAAGGGGCCGTAGAAGCGGGCCCCCGGAATTATTCGCCCCCGGATTCGGTCACTATAGAAGCGCCGATCGCACCCGAAGACACCGGGGCGCCGACTTACTGAGGATTGAGTCTTGACTGACCAGCTGCGACTGATGGCCGTCCACGCGCACCCCGACGACGAGTCGAGCAAGGGCGCGGCCACCATGGCGAAGTACGTGTCCGAGGGGGTGGACGTGCTGGTCGTGACCTGCACGGGCGGGGAGCGCGGCTCCATCCTCAACCCGAAGCTCCAGGGCGACACGTACATCGAGGAGCACATCCACGAGGTGCGCAAGAAGGAGATGGACGAGGCCCGCGAGATCCTCGGCATCAAGCAGGAGTGGCTCGGCTTCGTCGACTCGGGGCTGCCCGAGGGCGACCCGCTGCCGCCGCTGCCCGAGGGCTGCTTCGCGCTGGAGGACGTCGACAAGGCGGCCGGCGAGCTGGTGAAGCAGATCCGTTCGTTCCGTCCGCAGGTGATCACCACCTATGACGAGAACGGCGGTTACCCGCACCCCGACCACATCATGACCCACAAGATCTCGATGGTGGCGTTCGAGGGCGCGACCGACACCGAGAAGTACCCGGAGTCGGCGTACGGCCCGGCGTACCAGCCGCAGAAGCTGTACTACAACCAGGGCTTCAACCGGCAGCGCACCGAGGCCCTGCACAACGCGCTGCTGGCGCGCGGCCTGGAGTCGCCGTACGAGGACTGGCTGAAGCGGTGGAACGAGAACGAGCGGACGGAGCGGGTGCTGACCACGCACATCCCGTGCGCCGAGTTCTTCGAGATCCGCGACAAGGCGCTGCTCGCGCACGCCACGCAGATCGACCCAGACGGCGGCTGGTTCCGGGTGCCGATGGAGATCCAGAAGGAGGTCTGGCCGACCGAGGAGTACGAGCTCGCGAAGTCCCTCGTCGCTACCTCCCTCCCCGAGGACGACCTCTTTGCGGGCATCCGCGACAATGCCTGACATGAGCTCAAGCGCAGCCCTGGCAATGACGCACCTGGTCCCCCTCGCCGAGGTCGACGAGAACAAGGTCACCCCCGGCGTCCTCGGCTTCATCGTGTTCGCGGTGATGGCCCTGGCCGTCTGGGGACTGATGAAGTCCATGAGCAAGCAGATGAACAAGGTCGACTTCAAGGAGGGCGCGGACCCGAAGGCCGAGTCGACCGCGGAGTCGAGGGCCGAGTCCGGGGCCGCCCCGGCCGAACCCAAGGCCAAGCAGGGCTGAGGCGGCCGAACCGGCGGCCTGCACGAACGGTGCTCAGGGGGTGCCGGACACCGCCACCCCCATCACCTCCCGCGCATGCCGGCTCGGCACCATGCCCAGCCGCCACGCCTGCCAGCCCGCCTCCAGGTTCACGCCCCGCTCCAGCAACAGCTGGTACGCCTCCACGTAGTCGTCGAGTTTCTCGTCGCGGTGGGGGTGGCGGGCGCGGGACAACTGGGCCAGTTCCTCTTGGGCGACGGCCGTGCCGACCACGACCCCGCCGGGGGCCGCGTACGGCAGCAGCGTGGAGCGCAGGAAGTGGGCCCAGTCCTCGCCGCGGTGGTCGCCGTACGAGGTGAACAGGCCTACGGCCTCGTCGCACAGCGTCAAGGCCTGTTGGGTACGGGCGTTGCCCGCGTCGACGACCGCGAGCTCCAGGCAGGTCCACGCCTCGCCGTGGGCGACGCCGATGCGCTGGAAGTCGGCGCGGGCGTCGACCAGGAGCTGGCGGGCGAACCCGGAGTTGCGCAGCGAACCCGTCTGGGCCGCGCGCTGGTCGCGGGTCACGCGCGCCGAGTGGTGCCGGGCGCAGGCCAGGCCGTAGACGTCGCGCATGCGGGAGAACATCGTGCGGGAGCGTTCCAGCTCGCGCACCGCGAGGTCCAGGTTGCCGGTCTCCTCCAGGGCCTGGCCGAGGTAGTAGACCGTCCATGCCTCGCCGCGCGCGTCCTCGTTGTCGCGGTGCCGGGCGGCGGCCTGGCGCAGGCCGTCGATCGCGGGGGACGGGTCGCCGGCGACGAGTCGGGCGCGGGCCAGCTGGGTCAGGGCCCAGGCCTCGCCGCGGGCGTCGCGGGTGCGGCCGTAGAGGCCGAGGGCTGTGGTGAGTTCGGACTCGGCGCGGGGGATGTCGCCCATGCGCAGGCCGAGTTGGCCGAGCTGGAAGTGGGCCCAGGCCTCGCCGTGGACGGATTCGCCGGCGCGGTGCAGGACGAGGGATTCGGTCAACAGCCGCATGGCTTCGGGGAGTCGGCCGCGATCCCGCTCCACGGCGGCCAGCGCGTGCATCGTCCAGGCGCGGTCCGTGGCGAGTTGGGGCGGGGCCTGGAGGTCGAGGGCCTCGCGGAGTTTCGCCGCCGCCTCGGTGAGGTTGCCCTGGTGGTGGAGGGTGATGCCGAGGGAACAGAGGGCGCGTGCGGCGCCCGCGTCGTGATGGGCCTCCATGTAGAGGTCGACGACGGAGGTGAGGGTGGTGCGCGCCTTGTCGAGTTCGCCGAGCTGCCGGGCCGCGATACCGGTGCGCCACTGCACCGAGCGGACCAGGAGGCCCTGGTCGACGGCCTGCGCCAACTCGCTGATCTCGCCCAGTCGGTAGAGGTCGCCGCGCAGCAGGCAGTAGTCGCAGAGCGCGCCCAGCAGATTCAGTACGGCGCCCTGGTCGACGCCCTCCGCGTGCCGCAGCGTCGAGGTGATGAAGCTCGACTCGTCGTCCAGCCAGCGCAGCGCCTCGTCGAGCGAGGTGAAGCCGTGCGGGCCGAAGCGGTCCGAGCGCGTCGACATGTTGCCGTCGACCAACCGCAGGACGGAGTCGGCGAGTTCGCCGTAGTTCACGATCAACCGCTCCTGCGCGGCCGTACGTTCCGAGGGCTCCTCCTCGTCGAGGAGGCGGGCCTGGGCGAAGGCTCGGACCAGGTCGTGCAGGCGGTAGCGGGTGCCGCGGACGTGGTCGATGAGGCCCGCCCGGGACAGGGCCTCCAGTTGGCGGGTGGCCTCCGTGTCGTCGGTGGCCAGCAGGGCGGCCGCGGCCGCCGCGCCCAGCGAGGCCCGGCCGGCCAGCGCGAGCCGGCGCAGCAGGGTGCGGGCCTGGTCCGACTGGTCGGTGTAGCGCAGCCACAGGGCCCGTTCGACCGGTTCCACGGGACCGTACGCGGCCAGATCCGTGGCCAGTCGACCCGGTGAGCGCGGGCCGAGGGAGGAGCCCGCGATCCGCAGCGCCAGCGGCAGTCCGCCGCACAACTCCCTGATCCGGTCGGCGGATTCGGCGTCGTACGGCTCCGAACCGTCCTGCGCCGCCGCACCCAGCAGCTCCTCCGCGCCCGCCGAGTCCAGTGACTCCACCGGCAACTGGTGTACCCAGGCGGCGAGTTCGGCGGGCAGGTCGAGAGGCTTGCGGGCGGTGACCACGACCAGGCTGTCCGAACGCTCGGGCACCAGCGTGGCCACCTGCGCGACATCGGAGGCGTCGTCCAGAACGATGGTCACCGGCAGTCCGGTCAGGTGCTGGTGGTACAACTCGCCCAGCCGCTTGACCTGTTGGTCGGGCGAGGAGCGTTCGCGGAACAGCAGCTGCTCGCGCGGTGCGCCGAGCCGGTTCAGCAGATGCAGCAGGGCGTCGCGGGTGGGCAACGGCGGCTCGCCCGGGCTGTCCCCGCGCAGGTCCACCACACAGGCACCGCGGAACTGGTCCCGCAGATCGTGCGCGGCCCGCACCGCGAGGGTGGTACGCCCCGAGCCGGGCGCCCCGTGCAGCACGACCACGGTCGGCCGGGTCTCCGTACTCGCGCGCCCCGCCTGCACCAACTGCCGGATCCGGGCCAGCTCCACCCGCCGCCCGGCGAACGCCCCCACCGCATCCGGGAGTTGACCGAACGACTGCTCCAGCACACTCCTTCTCCGCGCCGCCGCACTCTTGTCCGCACCGCGCAACTGCGGCCCCGGCTTCCGCGTCGGCCCGGTCGAGGCGGCGAGCACCCGCTGCTGGTCCAGGAACGGCCGGATGCCCCGCACCTCCAACGCCGTCAGCCACTGCAACCGCAACTGCTCCGGACCACCGGGCTGGCTCACGGCACCCGCGCGATGGTGCGCGGCGGGCAGATGCGAGGCGGTCACCTTCACGACGGTCGCCGCCGCGCCCACGACCCCGACGGCCACCCCGGCGCCGAACGCCGTACCGGTGCCGGTCCCGAGGGCGAGGTCGGCCACGACAGCGGCGACCGCGCCAACACCTGCCACCAGCAGGGGAGTTCCGCCGCCCTCCTTGGCATAGCGCTGCCCGAAGGTGAGCTGTCCCGCCGACGCCTCGTCGAGAGCCCCCGTATAAGCCGCGTACTCCTCGGCCGCCGTCTGGGCCATGGCGTCCAGAGCGGCCCGGGACCGCGCCAGCAGCACCTGCCCGTCCGTGCGCCCGCCGGAGCGCCGCACCTCCTCCTCCACGGCCCGAGCCAACAGCCGCTCGGCATCGGTCCGATGGCCGTCCCGCATGTCACGTCCCCCTCCGGCGGCAACTCCCTGGCCTACGAGTGTCCTTCGGCGAGCGCGCGAGCGCGAGAGGGCGACGATCATCCGTTGGCCGTACGGGAGCGGGAGGCGGTCCCGCGGTCATCGGCTCCGGTCAGGCACGATGGGGGCATGCCGAACCGACTGGCCCATGAGACCTCCCCGTATCTGCTCCAGCACGCCGACAACCCCGTCGACTGGTGGCCCTGGTCGGCCGAGGCCTTCGACGAGGCGCGGCGGACGAACCGGCCGGTGCTGCTCAGCGTCGGGTACAGCAGCTGTCACTGGTGCCACGTCATGGCCCACGAGTCCTTCGAGGACCGGCCCACCGCCGACTACCTCAACGAGCACTTCGTCAGCATCAAGGTAGACCGCGAGGAACGCCCCGACGTCGACGCCGTCTACATGGAGGCCGTGCAGGCGGCCACCGGCCAGGGTGGCTGGCCCATGACCGTGTTTCTCACGCCGGATGCCGAGCCCTTCTACTTCGGGACCTACTTCCCGCCCGCGCCCCGCCACGGCATGCCCTCCTTCCGGCAGGTGCTGGAGGGGGTGCGCAGCGCCTGGACCGACCGGCGGGACGAGGTCGCCGAGGTCGCCGGGAAGATCACCCGGGACCTGTCCCAGCGCGAGATCGACTACGGCGGCACCGAGGCCCCCGGCGAGGAGGAGCTGTCCGGCGCGCTCCTCGGGCTCACGCGGGAGTACGACCCGCAGCGCGGCGGATTCGGCGGGGCGCCCAAGTTCCCGCCCTCCATGGCACTGGAGTTCCTGCTGCGCCACCACGCCCGCACCGGCTCCGAGGGCGCCCTGGAGATGGCCCGGGACACCTGTGAGCGGATGGCGCGCGGGGGGATCTACGACCAGCTCGCGGGCGGGTTCGCGCGCTACTCCGTCGACCGCGAGTGGGTCGTCCCGCACTTCGAGAAGATGCTCTACGACAACGCCCTGCTGTGTCGTGTGTATGCGCACCTGTGGCGCAGTACCGGTTCCGAGCTGGCCCGGCGCGTGGCCGTCGAGACCGCCGACTTCATCGTGCGTGAACTCCGCACCGACGAGGGCGGGTTCGCCTCCGCCCTCGACGCCGACAGCGACGACGGGACCGGCAAGCACGTCGAGGGTGCCTACTACGTCTGGACGCCCGCACAGCTCAGCGAGGTCCTGGGAGAAGACGCCGAACTCGCCGTCCAGTACTTCGGCGTGACCGAGGACGGGACCTTCGAGGAAGGGCAGTCCGTTCTTCAACTCCCGCAGAGCGAAGGGGTCTTCGACGCCGAGAAGGTCGATTCGGTCAAGAGTCGTCTCCTCGCCGCCCGTTCGCAGCGTCCCGCCCCCGGCCGCGACGACAAGGTGGTCGCCGCCTGGAACGGCCTCGCGATCGCCGCGCTCGCCGAGACCGGCGCCTACTTCGACCGCCCCGACCTGGTCGAGGCCGCCGTCTCCGCCGCCGATCTCCTCGTACGCCTCCATCTGGACGAGCACGCCAAGCCGGCCCGCACCAGCAAGGACGGCCAAGTCGGGCCGAACGCCGGGGTGTTGGAGGACTATGCCGATGTCGCGGAGGGCTTCCTCGCGCTGGCGTCGGTCACGGGGGAGGGGGTCTGGCTGGAGTTCGCCGGGTTCCTGCTCGACCACGTCCTCGCCGGGTTCGTCGATGAGTCCGGGGCGCTCTACGACACCGCCGCCGACGCCGAGCAGTTGATCCGTCGGCCGCAGGACCCGACCGACAACGCCACTCCGTCCGGGTGGACCGCCGCCGCCGGTGCCTTGCTGAGCTATGCCGCGCAGACCGGCGCCGAGCCCCATCGCACCGCCGCCGAGCGGGCGTTGGGGGTCGTGAAGGCGCTCGGGCCGCGCGTGCCCCGGTTCATCGGGTGGGGGCTGGCCGTCGCCGAGGCGTATCTCGACGGGCCGCGCGAGGTGGCCGTCGTAGGGCCCTCGCTCGGTGACGAAGGTGCAAAGGCCTTGCACCGTACGGCACTTCTGGGGACCGCGCCCGGGGCCGTGGTCGCCTTCGGGGTGGCGGAGAGTGACGAGCTGCCGTTGCTCGCCGACCGGCCGCTGGTCGACGGTGGACCGGCCGCGTACGTTTGCCGTAACTTTACCTGCGATGCGCCGACGACCGACCCGGAGCGGCTGCGCACCGCGCTGAGCAGGTGAAACGTCGGAGTCGCAACCACCGCAAACGCGACCAGTGCGAGAAATGCTCATGTGGGAGCCCCATTGTGACGAAACACGCTCTTCACTGAAATCAGCTGTTCGCTTCACAGATCGCCCATAGTCTCTGCCTCGTGACGCGACGGCGGTAACTCACCGTCGCGCCAGGGGGTATTGGGATCTGGGGGGATCTGTTTGTTGACGTCCGTCTTCATCGCTGTCGTTTCGCTGGCCCTGTTCTGGATGGCCGCCTTCACCCTGTGGTGGCAGATGCACGCGTGGCGTACGCCCGAAGTGCTCGCCTCCACCCGATTCAGCAGCCCGGACGGGGACGAGCACGTCTCGTTCTCGTTGTTGCTGCCGGCCCGGCACGAACAGGCCGTGCTCGACCACACCATCCAGCGGCTGCTGGAGTCCACGCACACCGACTTCGAGATCATCGTGATCGTGGGGCACGACGACCCCGAGACCGCGGCGGTGGCCCACAGTGCCGCCGAGCGCGACCGGCGCGTGCGGGTCGTCGTCGACACGCACGAGAAGAAGAACAAACCGAAGGCCATGAACACGGCGCTGCCGCACTGCCGCGGCGACGTCGTCGGGGTCTTCGACGCCGAGGACCAGGTCCATCCGGCGCTGCTCGCCCACGTCGACCACGCGTTCCGGACGACGGGAGCGGACGTCGTCCAAGGGGGCGTCCAGCTCATCAACTTCCACTCCAGCTGGTACAGCCTGCGCAACTGCCTGGAGTACTTCTTCTGGTTCCGGTCCCGGCTGCACCTGCACGCGCAGAAGGGGTTCATCCCGCTGGGCGGCAACACCGTCTTCGTGCGGACCGACGTCCTGCGCGAGGCCGACGGCTGGGACCCCAACTGCCTCGCCGAGGACTGCGACCTGGGCGTCCGGCTGTCCAGCGTCGGCAAGAAGGTCGTCGTCGCCTACGACTCCGACATGGTGACCCGGGAGGAGACCCCGGGCTCGCTGATGTCGTTGCTGAAGCAGCGAACCCGCTGGAACCAGGGCTTCCTTCAGGTCTACCGCAAGAAGGACTGGCAGCAACTCCCGGGATTCGGGCAGCGGTTGCTCGCCCGCTACACGCTGATGACGCCGTTCCTGCAGGCCTTCTCCGGGGTCGTCATCCCGCTCAACGCGGCGGTCGCGCTCTTCCTGGACGTGCCGGTGGGCATCGCCTTCCTCACCTTCCTGCCGCTGGTCACCGCCGCCGTCACCTTCGTGTTCGAGGTCGTCGGACTGCACGACTTCGGCAAGCAGTACGGACTCCGCGTCCGCGCCGTCCACTATCTGAAGCTCGTCGTGGGCGGCCCCTTCTACCAGGTGCTCCTCGCCGGAGCCGCGATCCGCGCCGTCTGGCGTGAGCAACGCGGCGAGAACGACTGGGAGTTGACCTCCCACGTCGGCGCGCACCTCACCGAAACCGCAGAGATCCGAGAGGACGTTCCTGCGTGACTTCCACCCTTCCCGCGGTGACCACCACGGTCCCCGCGCAGCGGCAGCCTGCGCCTGAAACCGGTTCGGCCAGTCGAACAGCGCCACCGTCACGGCTCCGTTCCTCCCGGCCCGACCTCCTCCTCTGCGGTCTCCTCCTCGCGGCGATCCTCGTCGTGCAGGGCTGGAACATCGCCGACTACCCGACGCTCAGCGACGACGAGGGCACCTACCTCGCCCAGGCCTGGGCGGTCCAACAGGGCACCGGGCTGGCCCACTACACCTACTGGTACGACCACCCGCCGCTCGGCTGGATCCAGATCGCCCTGCTCACCTGGATCCCCGCGCACTTCAGCCCCGATTCGATGACCGTCGGCACCATGCGCCTCGCGATGCTGGTCATCAGCGCGATCAGCGCGGTCCTCGTCTACGTCCTCGCCCGCAGGCTCTCCCTGCCGCGCTGGGCGGCCGGACTCGGCATGGTGCTCTTCGGGCTGTCCCCGCTGTCCGTGATCCTCCAGCGGGAGATCTTCCTCGACAACATCGCCGTGATGTGGATGCTGCTCGCGTTCTGCCTGGCCGCGTCTCCAAGTCGCCATCTCTGGCACCACTTCGGCGCGGGTCTCGCAGGCGCGGCCTCGGTCCTCACCAAGGAGACGATGCTCATCGTCCTGCCCGCGCTGCTGCTCACCATGTGGCGCCACGGACACCGCGACACCCGCAAGTTCGCACTCACCGGCGCCATCACCGCCTGCGTCCTGATCGGCTTCTCGTACCCCCTCTTCGCCCTGCTCAAGGGCGAGTTGCTGCCGGGCAGCGGCCACGTCTCCCTGTGGGACGGCCTCACGTACCAGATGACCAGACCGGGTTCGGGCTTCATCCTCGACCAGGGCACGGGCTCCTACGGCGTCCTCCACTCCTGGCTGTACTACGACCGCGTTCTGCCGCTCGGCGGCCTCGCCGGGGCGCTGCTCCTGCTGGTCACCTGGCGCTGGTCGGTCACCGCCCGCTCGCTCGCCGGACCGGCCATGACCGTGGCGATCCTCGCCCTGGTCTCGATGCGGCCCAACGGCTATCTGCCCGCGATGTACATCATCGGCGCGCTGCCCTTCCTCGCGCTCGTGCTGGCCGGGGGCACCGCCTCCGTCACCCACGCGGTGCTGCGCAGATGGCGCGCCGAGGGGGAGAAACGATACGTCACCGGGGGTCGGTACACGCTCGCCGTGGTCCTCGCGATCGCCGCCGGCGCCTATGTCGTGCCGAAGTGGTACGACGGCGACCGCACCGCCATGACCACCGATGCCAACGCCCCCTACCGGGCCGCCTCCAAGTGGCTGTCCACCGAGGTCGCCGACCCGAAGGACACCCGCGTCCTCGTCGACGACGCGCTCTGGCTGGACCTGGTGCACGCCGGGTACCGGCCCGGACTCGGGGTCATCTGGTTCTACAAGGCCGACCTCGACCCCGCCGTCACGAAGACGATGCCGCACGGCTGGAAGGACATCGACTACGTGGTGGCCTCCCCGACGGTACGGCGCGACGCGGTCGACCTGCCCAACGTCAAGGCGGCGATCGAGCACTCCACCCCGGTCGCCACCTTCGGCACCGGCGACGACCGCATCGAGATCCGGCAGATCCAGTCCGAGACCGTGGGAGCCCAGTGATGAGCCAAGAGTCCATGGTCCCCGGGGAGTTGGGCGATCCGGCCGTACGCGGCGCGGAGATCGCGGAGCCGGGTGCCGTCACCATCGTCGTGCCGACCTTCAACGAGTCCGCGAACGTACGGGAGTTGCTGCACCGCATCACCGAATCCGTGCCGACCCGCCTGCCCTGTGAGGTCGTCTTCGTGGACGACTCCACCGACGACACCCCCGAGGTGATCTCCGCGGCGGCGCAGGACTGCCCGTTCCCGGTGACCGTGCTGCACCGGGAGGAGCCGGTCGGCGGGCTCGGCGGTGCGGTCGTCGAGGGGATCAAGGCGGCGACGTCCGACTGGATCGTCGTCATGGACGGCGACCTCCAGCATCCGCCGTCCCTGGTACCGGAGTTGGTCGGCACCGGCGAGCGCGCGAACGCCGGGCTCGTGGTCGCCTCCCGGTACATCAAGGGCGGCAGCCGCGAGGGACTGGCGGGCGGATACCGCATCGCCGTTTCGCGCGGGGCGACTTGGCTGACCAAGACGCTCTTCCCGCGCAAGCTCCGCGGTATCAGCGACCCGATGAGCGGCTTCTTCGCGATCCGGCGCAGCGCGGTGACGGCGGAGGCGCTGAAGCCGCTCGGCTACAAGATCCTGCTCGAACTCGCCGTCCGCAGCCGTCCGCGCCAGGTCACCGAGGTGCCGTTCGTCTTCCAGGACCGGTTCGCGGGGGAGTCCAAGTCGACGGCGCAGGAAGGCTTTCGCTTCCTCCGCCACCTCCTCGGACTGCGTACGGCGTCGCCGGTCGCGCGCATGGTGGTCTTCGGCCTGATCGGCGCGACCGGCTTCGTTCCGAACCTGGTCGGGCTGTGGGCGCTCACCAGGACGGGCATGCACTACGTCCCCGCCGAGATCCTCGCCAACCAGCTCGGCGTGGCCTGGAACTTCCTGCTCATCGAGCACCTGCTGTTCCGCGACCGGCGCCGGCACCGCACCTGGTGGGACCGGGCGGGCCGGTTCGCGCTGCTCGCCAACGCCGACCTGGTGCTGCGGATCCCGCTGATCGCCCTGTTCGTCCACAGGTTCGGCATGGGCGCGGTGTCGGCGACCGCGCTCGCGCTGGTCATGACCTTCGTCCTGCGCTTCGTGGGCACAGAGGCGTTGGTCTACCTCCCGCGCCGCAAAGGGAGCCGCAAGGGGAGTCGTACCGCACCAAGGAGAGCCGAGTGAACAAGTACCGCAGACGAACCGCCTTCGTCGGGGTGGGCGCCCTGACCGCCGGGCTGCTGCTCACCTCGCCGCAGTCCGCCGAGGCGGCGAACCTCGTCCTCAATCCGGGCTTCGAGACGGCGGGCGGCGACGGGATGCCGTACTGCTGGGAGAAGTCCGGCTGGGGCGACAACGACTTCGACTTCACCACGACTTCGGACGCGCACTCCGGTTCGAAGGCCATGAAGGTCACCGTCACGCGGCGGGTGGACGGCGACCGGAAGGCGCTGATCACCGAGTCGACGGGATGCGCGCCGGTGGTGACGGCGGGCAAGCAGTACGACCTCGGGCTCTGGTACATGACGACGACGCCGGACGCGAACATCACCCTGTTCCGGCACGACGCGACGGCCGGGTGGCAGTACTGGACCGACCTCAAGACCCTGGAGATGCAGGGCAGTTGGACCCAGGCCACGGTCCGTACGCCCGAAGTGCCCGCCGGTACCGACCGGATCACCTGGGGGGTCTCGGTCTACGGCACCGGGTCCGCGACCACCGACGACTACACGATGGACCAGGTCCCGGACACGCTCCCGCCCGCGACCTGTACGGCGACCGCCGAGGAGTGTGCGAACGGCCGTTGGGACGTGCTCCCGACCCAGAACCCGGTGCGCTCGATGCACTCCGTCGTGCTCAACAACGGCAAGGTGCTGCTGATCGCGGGGTCGGGGAACAGCGAGGAGCAGTTCGACGCGGGGACGTTCACGAGCGCGGTGTACGACCCGGTGGCCGGGACGTACAAGGTGATCCCGACGCCGAAGGACATGTTCTGCTCGGGGCACATCCAGTTGCAGGACGGCCGGGTGCTGGTGCTGAGCGGCAACAAGGCGTTCCCGGCGGCGGACGGTTCGCACGGGTACGAGGGGTACAAGGACTCGTACATCTTCGACCCGGCGACCGAGACGTACAGCAGGACGAACGACCTCAACGACGGTCACTGGTACCCGTCGGCGACCGAGCTGGGCAACGGTGACGTCATCTCCTTCGGCGGGCTGCGCGAGGACTCGACGGGTTCGGTGACGGCCGAGTACTGGTCGGACGCCCAGCAGAAGTGGCTGCCGTTGTCGCAGGTAAACCAGACCTGGTCGTACTGGGGGCTGTACCCGTCGATGGTCCTGATGCAGGACGGCCGGCTCTTCTACACGGGCAGCCACGTCTTCGGGAACAACATCCCGGGGACGGGTTCGGCGATCTACGACTACGGCGCCAACACGATCACTTCCGTCCCGGGACTCCAGAACAAGGACCAACGCGACCAGTCCGCAAGCGTGTTGCTGCCTCCGGCGCAGGACCAGAAGGTCCTCACCGTCGGCGGCGGCAACATCGACTCCAACCCGGACGCGAACCGGCTGACCGACATCATCGACCTCAAGGCCGCGAACCCGACGTACACGGTCGGCCCCCAGATTCCGCAGGGGACCGTCGACCTGGGGAACGGTCCGGTGGCCGAGACCGGCACCCAGGGCAAGATGTACGTGTCCACCGTGATCCTGCCGGACGGCACGGTCCTGGAGACGGGCGGCGGGCTGCACAACCGCGCGAACCCGGTGTACGAGGCGTCGATCTTCGACCCGGCGACCACGACGTTCGACCCGGTGGCCGCCGACCCGGAGGCCCGGGGCTACCACTCCTCCTCGTTCCTGCTGCCGGACGGCCGGGTGATGTCCACCGGTGACAACCCGGGCAACGGCACCTGGAACCACAACGTGTCGATCTACACCCCGCCGTATCTCCTCAAGGGCACGCGGCCGACGATCACTTCGGTCATCGACAGCGAGTGGGAGTACGGCGACACCCAGACGATCACCGTCGACCGGCCCATCGCCAAGGCCGAGTTGATCCGCCCGGCGGCGGTCACGCACTCCTCGGACCCGAACCAGCGTTTCGTGGACCTGCCGCTCTCGGTGGACGGCAACACGGTCGACCTGAACGTGACGAGCAACCCCGACCTGGCCCCGCCCGGCTGGTACATGCTCTTCGCGGTCGACGCCAACGGTGTCCCGTCGGTGGCCAAGTGGGTCCATCTACAAGGCCCTTCGGCCCTGAGCACGGATACCGCCTCGGCCCACGTCCACTCCTTCGCGGACTCCCTGAAGGGCAAGGTCACCGAGCCCGGCAAGAAGCGCGCCTCCCAGAAGGTCAGCCCGACCATCTCCGGCTGCGACCGCCACTACGGCACGATCAACGTCTGCGTCCCGACCGTCTTCCCGAAGGAGGTCAAGTCGACGACCGTGGCCCGCTGTTCATGGCTCCGGCAGAACGACTACGGCCGCCTGAAGGTCAACGGCAAGGACGACCCGCTGCGGCTCGACCCGAACAGGGACGGGGTGGCGTGCGGGAAGGGTGACGTGAAGACCGTGAAGAAGAAGGGGTAGTTGTCGCCTGCGAACTCGGCGAGGGCGCACCCCTGTTGGGGGTGTGCCCTCGCCTGCGCCTGGCTCACAGGTTTCGACAGACGTCCCGGCGATGAGCGGCGGACAGCACCCAAACGACCAGTTGGCCGTCCTCGACTGTGTAGACGACGTGGAAGTCTCCGACGCGCAGGCGCCAGCGGGCGTTGTGCCCCTGGAGGGCCTTGATGTCGAGGGCCGAGGTGTCGTTCGCGTCGAGGGCCCTCTGCGACTCCGTGAGCCGGTGGAGGACGCGCAGGGCGTCGGGCCGGGGAATCTTGACTAGGTCCCGCTGGGCGGGCGGCGTGAATCGGGTGACGTATCCCATCGGAATCAGGCGTGGTGGGAGCGGAGCAGGGCGGCCATCTCCTCAAGGGAGACGGAGCCGTCGCGCCCCTCGGCCTCGGCCTCGTCCGCCAGGCGGTTCAGCCAGGAATCCTCGGCCCGCTCTTCGAGTTCGCGCAGGCGCCGGTACTCGTCGATGTCGATGACCACCGCCTCCTGCTTACCGCGCCGCGTGATGATCGTCGGGGTCTCATCGCGGTGGGCGCGGTCGATGACGTCCGCCAGGTGCTTGCGGACGTCGGCCATGGGTTCAATCACCGGCTCGTTCATGTCTCGGAAAGCCCGTGCTCCAGCACGTCCATCGCCCGCTCCACCAGGTCCGAGAACTCCCCCTGGTGGCCGGTCTCCGCCCAGTACAGGGTCGCCTCCATGAGGCCGCCGACGAGGGACATGGCGTAGACCCGGACCTCCAGGCTCTCCGCGTCCCGGCCGGTGCGTTCGGCGATGGCGTGGCAGAGCATGTTGCCGGTGACCGACATGCTCTCCATCATCCGTGAGCGCACCGCCGGGACCTGGACCATCAAATGGGAGCGGAGGCGGGACGTCTCCTCGTCCTCCTTGAGGCCGTACTGGACGGCCTTGCGCATCACGTACCGCAGGGTGATCATCCAGGGTTCGTCGGCAGGGCGGGCCCGGAGTTCCTCCATGATGATCGGGTCGAACTCGTCCGTGATGACGATGTCTTCCTTGGTGGGGAAGTAGCGGAAGACGGTCGACGGCGACACCTCGGCGCGCTCGGCGATCTGCTCGATCGTGGTCGCGTCGTAGCCCTGTTCCTTGACCAGTGCGTACGTCGCGGTGCGGATCGCCTCGCGGGTCTTGATCTTCTTGCGCTCGCGGAGCCCCAGTTGGGGGCGGTCGGCGGGGCTGAAGGGGGAGGGTGTCGCCGTCATGGTGCTCATTGTCCGGCATCCGCCAGAGCTATGGCCCCGGCAGTGGCCGGGTCTTCCTCGGCCTCCTCCTTCTTGGCGGGCGCGGCCGGTGTGTTCGGCAGGAACGCCGCGGACAGCAGGGCGGTGGCGAGGGCCGCGACGCCGCACACCAGCAGGACCAGGCCCATGCCGTGGACGTAGGCGCTGTTCGCGGAGGAGACGAGATCCGCCGAGCCCGTCTTCTGCGCGACCAGGTGTGCCGCTACGACGGACTCCCCGGCCGTGTCGGCCGCCTTCGCGGGCAGGCCCGTGACGTCGAGGCGGTCGCGGAAGGTGCTCGCGAGCAGGCTGCCCAGCAGGGCGATGCCGATCGCGGCGCCGACCTGGCGCATGGTCATCAGGAGCCCGGCGCCGCTGCCGGCCCGGTCGCGGGGCAGCGCGCCCAGCGCGCCGTCCATCGCGGGGACGATCGAGAAGCCGAAGCCGAATCCGGTGATGGACAACCACAGCGCGGTGAAGCCGTAGCCGGAGTCGACGGTCGTACGGCTGCCCAGGATCGCGGCGAAGGCCAGCACCACCAGGCCCGCGCAGACCACCGCACGGGAGCCGAACTTGTTGACGAGCGGTTGTGCGGACCGGGCCGCGACGATCAGGCCGCCCATCATGGGGAGCAGCCGGACGCCGGTGCCGAGCGCGTCGTTGCCGAGCACCGCCTGGAGGTACTGCGGGAGCACGAACAGCAGGCCGGACAGGACGAACATCACCAGGGTCGCCGCGATCGAGCTGAACAGGAAGCCGCGGTGGGCGAGCAGGGTCATGTCGAGCATGGGGCGTTCCATGCGCCGCTCGCGCAGCACGAGCGCGGCGATCAGGATCGCGGATCCGATGAGCATGCCCACGATCAGCGGGTCGCCCCAACCGCGGCCGGGCGCCTCGATGATCGCGTAGATGAGGGCGCCGAGGCCGGCCGCCGTGAACGCCGTGGAGAGGGTGTCGACCCTGGGCGAGGCGGGGTCCTTGGTCTCGGGCAGCAGGAAGACGCAGGCGGCTATGCCGATCGCGGCCATCGGGATGTTGACCAGGAAGACCGAGCCCCACCAGAAGTGGTTGAGCAGCCAGCCGCCGATGATCGGGCCGAGCGGCAGCCCGAGCGACGAGGCCGCGGAGATGATGCCGACGGCCTTGGTGCGCTCGTCGGGGCCGAAGAGCGAGGGCAGCACGGACAGGGCGAGCGGGGTGACCAGGGCCGCGCCGACGCCCATCACCGTGCGGGCCGCGATGACCCAGTTGACGTCACCGGCCAGGGCACCGGCCACGGAACCGGCGAGGAAGATGCCGAGCCCCGCGATCAGCATGCGGCGCCGTCCGAAGCGGTCGCCGAGCAGGCCCGCCGGGAGCATCAGCGCGGCGAAGACGATGACGTAGGAGTCCGCCATCCACTGCTGCTGGCCGGTGGTGGCGCCCAGCTCACCGGCCATCGTGGGCAGGGCCACGTTGAGGATCGTCGTGTCGAAGCCGAGCGTGAGCATGCTCGCGACCAGGGCCCCGAGGGCCCACCAGCGTCGCGGGTCGCGTCGCACGTCGTTGGATTGAGTGACAGTAGCCATGAAATGAGAGTAGCTCTCAAAAGGTGGTTGATGTCAACAGAGATGTGCTGTCAGGAAGTGGAACCGGACATGAGAAATGGCCACGGCTCGAAAGCCGTGGCCATGAGGAGAAGGTGTCTCAGGTGCTACCCGTGCTGGTACGCCACCAGGGAGATCCCCACGTAGTGCACCAGGAACGCCGCCACCGTGAGGGAGTGGAAGACCTCGTGGAAACCGAACCAGCGCGGTGACGGATTCGGCCGCTTGATGCCGTAGATCACGCCCCCGGCGCTGTAGAGCAGTCCGCCGACGACCACCAGGACCAGGACGGCGATGCCGCCCGTGCGCATGAAGTCGGGCAGGAAGAAGACGGCCGCCCAGCCCATCGCGATGTAGCAGGGCGTGTAGAGCCAGCGCGGCGCGCCGACCCAGAAGACGCGGAAGGCGATGCCGGCCGCGGCGGCGCCCCAGATGCTCCACAGCAGCCATTGGCCCTTGGCGCCTGGCAGCAGCAGCATCGTCAGGGGCGTGTACGTGCCCGCGATGATCAGGAAGATGTTGGCGTGGTCGAGTCTGCGCAGGATGCCGTCCATGCGCGGGCTCCAGTCGCCCCGGTGGTACAGCGCGCTGACCCCGAAGAGCAGACAGGCCGTCAGGGCGAAGATCCCGCAGGCGATACGGGCCCGGGGTGTGTCGGCGAGAGCGGTGAGCACCAGGCCGGAGACGAGGACGGCCGGGAACATTCCCAGGTGCAGCCAGCCGCGCAGCTTCGGTTTCACATGGTCGGGAATCGAGAGCGCGGAGGGACCGTGGCCGTGTGTCGGCGTGTCCGTGGGCGCGTCGGGGACGGACGCAGTCATGCGCGCAATCGTACCTACGGAACCGTAAGTTACGTGTCAGTGCGGCGAGATGAGGGGGCAGAAGTGGCCACTCTCTCATGCGTGGCCGACGCCCGGGTACCTGGGGTGAAGCGGTGGTGACGCGCGGAAAACATGTCGATGAGGGGCTGATGAGTGGCGATCCTCACGTCGCTCGTATGTGAGGCCCTCTGGACATATGGGCGCGTGCGTCGGATGATCAAATGAGTGCGGTCGGCACCGGATGAGCGCCAAGATCGACCATCGTGAAGCATCCGGGTCGCGGCCCCCACGGGGCAACAAGGACAAAATCCCTCATCATAGGAGCAATCGTGGCGCGCGACATCGCGGCTCCCCCCGTCATCCCAACCGAACACAAGGAACTGATCTCGTGGGTCAACGAGATCGCCGAACTGACCCAGCCGGACAGCGTGGTCTGGTGTGACGGATCCGAAGCGGAGTACGAGCGGCTCAGCGAGGAGCTCGTCCGAAAGGGCACCTTCAAGAAGCTCGACCCGATCAAGCGCCCCAACTCGTACTACGCCGCCTCCGACCCGACCGATGTCGCCCGGGTCGAGGACAGGACGTTCATCTGCTCCGAGCGGGAGCAGGACGCGGGTCCCACCAACCACTGGAAGGCTCCCGCGGAAATGCGGGCCATCTTTACAGGAGAGGGAAACGGTTCCGCGGGAGAACAGGGCATCTTCCGCGGCTCCATGAAGGGCCGGACGATGTACGTCGTCCCGTTCTGCATGGGCCCCCTCGGTTCCGACCTCTCCGCGATCGGCGTCGAGATCACCGACTCCGCCTACGTCGCCGTCTCCATGCGCACCATGACCCGCATGGGACAGCCCGTCCTCGACGAACTCGGTACCGACGGATTCTTCGTGCGTGCTGTGCACACGCTCGGAGCACCGCTGGCCGAGGGCGAGGCGGACGTGCCGTGGCCGTGCAACTCCACCAAGTACATCTCGCACTTCCCCGAGAGCCGCGAGATCTGGTCCTACGGCTCCGGCTACGGCGGCAACGCACTGCTGGGCAAGAAGTGCTACGCCCTGCGCATCGCCTCCGTGATGGCGCGGGACGAGGGCTGGCTCGCCGAGCACATGCTCATCCTGAAGCTGACCCCGCCGCAGGGGGAGTCCAAGTACGTGGCGGCGGCCTTCCCTTCGGCCTGCGGCAAGACCAACCTCGCCATGCTGGAGCCCACCATCTCCGGCTGGACCGTCGAGACGATCGGTGACGACATCGCCTGGATGCGGTTCGGGGAGGACGGCCGGCTCTACGCGATCAACCCCGAGGCCGGTTTCTTCGGCGTCGCGCCCGGCACCGGCGAGCACACCAACGCCAACGCGATGAAGACGCTGTGGGGCAACTCCGTCTTCACCAACGTGGCGTTGACCGACGACAACGACATCTGGTGGGAGGGCATGACGGAGGAGACTCCGGCCCACCTCACGGACTGGAAGGGCAACTCCTGGACGCCGGAGTCCACTTCGCCCGCCGCCCACCCCAACGCCCGCTTCACCGTGCCCGCTTCGCAGTGCCCGATCATCGCGCCCGAGTGGGAGGACCCCAAGGGCGTGCCGATCTCGGCGATCCTGTTCGGCGGCCGGCGCGCCTCGGCCGTACCGCTGGTGACGGAGTCCTTCGACTGGAACCACGGCGTCTTCCTCGGCGCCAACGTGGCCTCCGAGAAGACCGCCGCCGCCGAGGGCAAGGTCGGCGAACTGCGCCGCGACCCCTTCGCCATGCTGCCGTTCTGCGGCTACAACATGGGTGACTACATGGGCCATTGGGTCGATGTGGCCAAGGGCCGGGACCAGGCGACGCTGCCGAAGATCTACTACGTGAACTGGTTCCGCAAGAACGACGCGGGCAAGTTCGTGTGGCCCGGTTTCGGCGAGAACAGCCGGGTCCTGAAGTGGATCGTGGACCGCCTCGACGGCCGCGCCGAGGGCGTCGAGACCCCGATCGGCGTGCTGCCGGCCAAGGGCGCCCTCGACACCAAGGGGCTCCAACTCTCCGAGTCCGACCTGGACTTCCTGCTCACCGTCGACAAGGACGTGTGGCGCGAGGAGGCCGCCCTGGTCCCCGACCACCTCAACACCTTCGGCGACCACACGCCGAAGGAACTGTGGGACGAGTACCGCGCGCTGGTGGAGCGCCTGGGCTAGACCCCACCGAAAACTCCGCGGCCGGCCGCCGATTCTGCCCTGACCAGCAATGTCGTCACAGGCCGGCCGCGGTGGCAGCACGACGGGCAGGGCCCCGCACAACGGCGTGCGGGGCCCTGCCCGTCGCCTTTACACCACGGGACGCCACGGCGTGGTCATGCTTCCCATTTCGCGCATCTCCCCTGCCCAGGAAGGGATTTCGGGGGACACTCGGGACAACCTGCAATGAACCCCGAAGTGAGGTGAGCGGGGTGCGCACACCGGTCAGCGATCCCCTGAGCGTGGGGCCGTACCGGATCGTCGGGCGGCTCGGCTCCGGCGGGATGGGCTGGGTGTATCTCGGCCGCTCGCCCGCCGGGCGCGAGGTGGCGGTGAAGGTCGTACGGCCCGAACTGGCCGCTGAGCGCGAGTTCCGCGAGCGCTTCGCCCGCGAGGTCGCCGCCGCCCGGCTGGTCAGCGGCGCCTACACGGCGGCCGTCGTCGACGCCGACACCGAGGCCGAACTCCCGTGGCTGGCGACGATGTACGTGCCCGGGCCGTCCCTCGCCGAGGCCGTCAGGTCGGACGGTCCGCTGCCCGAGGCGCAGGTCCGCAGGCTCGGCGCGTTCCTCGTCGAGGCGTTGCAGGCGATCCACGCGGCCAACCTGGTCCACCGCGACCTCAAACCGGCCAACGTGCTGCTCGCCTCGGACGGCCCCCGCGTCATCGACTTCGGCATCTCCCGCGTGGAGGGCGCCCCGAGCCTCACCCAGGCCGGGATCGTGGTCGGCACCCCGCCCTTCATGTCCCCCGAGCAGATGACGGCGGGTCGGATCGGCCCGCCCAGCGACGTGTTCTCCCTCGGCGGCGTCCTGGTGTACGCGCTGACGGGCCGCCCGCCGTTCGGCGCGGGGGAGGCGGTGAGCCTGCGGGTCGTGCACCGCCCGCCCGAACTGGACGGCGTACCACCGGGCATGCGGCCGCTGCTCGCCCGCTGTCTGGCCAAGCGGCCCGAGGACCGGCCCCAACTGACCGTGCTGCTGGACGAGTTGCTGGCACAGCCGCGCCCCGCGACCTGGCCGCCGCCCGCCGTGGCCCGCACGATCGAGGTCCGGCGCGGTGAGCTGGCGGCCCGGCGCGGGGGCGGCGCCAGCCTGCCGGTGCCGTCCTGTCTGCTGCTGCACGCGCAGGCCCTGCTGGACGCGGGCCTCACCGACGACATGATCACGCGGGCGGTGGCCCGTGGCGACGCCTGAGGCCTCTCTCCCGCCCGGCCGGGACTACGACATCGCCTCGTCCTGGCGGCAGTTGACGCATACCTGGGGCGCGCGCCGGAATTACCGCGTCGAGAGCGATGTCGATTCCGTCTCCCTGCAATTCGATCTAGAGGCGTCGGGGCGCACGCTCACCGTGCGTTTCATGACCACGAAAAGACTCCTCGTCGCCTTTGTCACCGACGGTCATTCTCTGCGCAAGGATCAATTGGCGATCGCCGCCGCCGCGTCGAACGCGTGGAACACCGAACAGCTGAATCCCATGCTCTCGGTGTGGGACGTGCGCGGACCGAGACCGTGCCTCGCCGGGGTCTGCGACCTCCCGCTGACCTGCCGTATCTCCCAGGCCGATTTCGATGTTCTGGCCAGTGATTGGGTGGAACGGGCGCGACAGATGTTCACCCGTTGTCATCAGGTTTTCCAGCTGTAGAAGTGAATTGAGCATTCTCAGTCAACCCCTTTCGGCCAGCCGCCTGTTGGCTCCACTATGGGCGCCAACGGGGGGTCGTCATGAGACGTACGTTGTTCACTGTCCTGATGTTGGGCTTGTTGGCCGCGGTGATTCCGGCGGGTCCGGTGGCCGCGGCCGGCGCGGACTGCGGCAAGAACTTTCCGACGCGGCTGGGCTGTTGGCAGGACGCGTTGGACGACGGGGCCGTGGTCACGGTCACGCTGAACAAGCCCCTGGGCTTCGACGCCGGCCAGAAGGGCGGCGGGGCCGCCGTCCGCCGGAACCTCAAGAACCTTCGGGTCCAGGTACCGGCCGGCGTCCACACCGGCCAGGGCGGTACCGCGCTGCTCGTCCTGGCCGGCCACGCACTCGTCGACCGGGACGCCCGGATCGACCGGCTGGACGACAGGACGCTGAGCGAACTCCCCGCCTGCGACGGCGACTTGTGCAAGGCGCTCAAGAAGTCCGCGCTCACCGGCGGCCAACTGATCGACAAGAAGGTGGGCGTCGCCGAACTCGGCGGACACAGGTCCACGGACCACACGCGCGTCCTGCTCCTCGCCCTGACCGCCGTACTCCTCCTCCTGCTCCTGGCCCTCCTCCTCGCCGTCCGCCGCTCCCGCACACCGGCCGTGGCGGGCGCGACGGAGGCCCGCTCCGAGGAGACCGGCGCCGAGACCACCGCCCGACTGCGACCCGTCCCGCCCGCCCCGGCCCCTTCCTCCTACGGCCGCCAGGTCGGACCCCGCACCGGCCCCTTCCGAACGGCCGTCGTCCGCACGGCACTTCACCCGCAGGGCTACGTCGAACTCGACCACGTCCTGTACCGCGCGGTGTGGGCCGAACCGGACCGGACGCCGCCCGTGCCCGGCGCGTACGTCGAGGTCACCGACGCCCACGAAGCCGACTCCGACGTCCTGTACGCCTTCCCGCCCGCCGCCCGGCACCACGCCCGCGGCGCCTCGTGACCCCCGTACCGCCCGCTCGACCAGGAGACGCCATGCACAGCGAATACCCGCCCACGATGCCGGCGGAGTACGCCGACATCGAGTTCGAGAACAACGCGCAACGGCTGCCGCTCGTGCTGTGTCTCGACACGTCGAGTTCCATGGCGGGCGCGCCGATCCAGACGCTCAACGACGCGCTCGCCGAGTGGACCCGGGAACTCCACGACGACGTCTCCCTCAGCTACAGCGTCGAGGTCGCCGTCATCACCTTCGGCGGCCAGGGCGTCGGCGCCTGGCGCGGACCCCAACTCCTCGACCCCCGCGCCCGGTTGAGCCCCTTCGTACCCGCGCACGCCTTCCAGGCACCCCGGTTCACCGCGTCCGGGGTCACCCTGATGACGGAGGCGCTGGAGCTGGCCATGCACGTCGTCGCGGCCCGCAAGGCGGAGCTGCGCGCCTCCGGACTCCAGTACTACCGCCCGCAGATCTGCCTGGTCACCGACGGCCTCCCCACCGATGCCACCGGCCACATGACCGACTCCTGGCACCGGCTGCTGCCCGTCCTCGCCGACGAGCAACAGGCCCGCCGCTTCCGGCTGTACGCGATCGGCGTCGGCGGCATCACCGACCGCGGCGAGCAGGTGCTCCAGGCCTTCGCGCCGAAGTTCAACGCGCGCATCCAGGGCTTCCCGTTCCGCGAACTGCTGCAGATGATGTCGGCCAGCGCGAACGCCGAGCAGAAGGGCGCGGGCGACGAGGTCTTCGAGAAGATCTTCAGCCAGTTCAAGACGCAGCGCCCGGCCTGGGAGAGCTGAGCGGTGGCCGAATCGCCCTGGCGCATCCACGGCCTGAGCGTCGAGGGCTACCGGCACCGCCGTACCGGCACGCCCTGCCAGGACGCCTGCACCTACACGGCCTCCGCGTCCGTGTCCGTCCTCGCCGTCGCGGACGGCGCTGGGAGTCGCCCACACTCCGACCAAGGGGCCCTGCACGCCGTCGAGTTGGCGGCCGAGCACTTCCGGCGCCGGGCAGCCGCCGCGTCCGGCTGCCCGCCCGGCGAGGAGGTCCACGAGCTGCTCGCGGACGCCTTCCACGACGTGGCCAAGATCTTCCTGGACACCTACGGCAGCACGGCCCCCGACTACGCCACGACCCTCACCGTCGTGGTTCTCACGCCCGGCTGGCTGGGCCATCTCAGCGTCGGCGACGGCTTCGTCGTGGTCCGCGCCGGAACGGAGGACGGGGAACGGCAGTTCCACCTCCTCCCGCAGCCGCCCGCCGTCAGCGAGTACAGCAACGAGACCGTCTTCCTCACCTCGCCCGACGCACCCCGCCGACTGCGCACCGACTGCGTGGCGGACCCGCGCGTCGACGGCGTCCTGCTCTCCACCGACGGCCTCACACAGGCCGCCCTCTCCCTCTCCGGCGGCGGCCCGCCGCAGCCCAACACCTCTTTCGTGGAAGCGGTGTTGGGCTCCCTCGACACCCCGGGACCGGTCACCGACAAAGCGCACGAGAGCCTCGCCGCCCTCCTCAGGTCGGACCGGCTCACCAGCCTCAACGCCGACGACAAGACCCTCCTGCGGGCCGTGCGCGCGGTGACGCCATGACCGGCCGCACGGTCCACCTGGACGGCAAGCCCGTCACCCTCGCCGAACTCCCGCTCAAGGGTGGGGGACAGGCCGCCGTCTTCCCGGTCGAGGGCGACGACACGATCGTCGTCAAGCTCTACCGCGACCGCCCCGGGCCCGACCTGGAGCGCCGCCTGGCCCGCATGCTCACCATGTCCCCCCTCGCCGCCCGCCCCACCGACGCCAACCAGCCCCCCGAACTCGCCTGGCCCACCGCCATGGCCCGCAGCCCCGAGGGCGAGTTCCTCGGCTACGCCATGCGCCGCTTCGGCGAACCCCAACACGTCCAGCTGGTCGGCCTGTTCACCCGCGCCCAGCGCCTCCGCCTCTTCGGCGACCGCGCCGACTGGCGCTTCCTGCTCGGCGTCGCCTGGAACCTCGCCTTCATGACGGCCCGCATGCACTACGACAACCTCGTCATCGGCGACTTCTCCAGCAGCAACGTCGTCGTCGACGCCAACGGCTTCGTCACGTTCCTCGACTGCGACTCCATCGCCTTCACCGACCCGGTCACCGCCGAGCCCTTCCCCTGCCTGATGCACACCACCGACTACTCCTCACCGGAACGCCAGTCGGGCGCCGCGGCCACCGAGGAGAGCGACAACTTCGCGCTGGCGGTGCTCATTTACCAGCTCCTCACCGCCGGCAACCACCCCTTCGGCGGCGTCCCGCACGACAGCACCCCCGAGTCCACGGTCAAGGACAACATCGCCGCGAGCGTCTCCTACGTCGTCCGCCCCGAGGCGGTCGTCATCCCACGCGGCACCGTCGACCCCTCGGTCCTCCCGCCCGGCCTCCTCACCCTGGCGCACACGGCGTTCGGCGCGGGCGTCCACGCCCCGTCCGCCCGCCCCACCCCGGAGGTCTGGCTACGCGCCCTGGACCAGGAGCGCTCCCGCGTCCAGAGCTGCCCGCAACGCCCCCTGCACTCCTACGGCTCCCACCTCCCGACGTGTCCGTGGTGCACGCGGGCGGCGGTGACGGGACACGACGTGTTCAACGTGCCGGTACGGCCCACGATCCCGGCGCCTCCCGCGGCCCCACCGGTGCGGGAGGACCGCTTCGGCCCCCTGAAAGTGCTCGGCGTACTGCTCCTGGTCGTCCTGGTCCTGATCGTGCTGGGTCACCTGTCCTGAGCACGCCCGCGCTCCTCCAGGAACCGGGTGTGCGTCTCCTGCCGCCGCTCCTCGGCCTCACGAAGGGCCCGCGCCAGCCCCCGCGCCTCCTCCTGAAGCACCGTCAACTGCCGTTCCAGATGCCGCTCAGGGGGTTCGGCGCCCGGCGCCAACCGCGTCCACCACCGCGTCCGTACGAATGTGTCGACCGCCTCCGGCACGTCCTGCCGGATCGCCCGCGACAGGATGTGCACGCCCTCCGGATCCTGCGCGAGATCATGCGTGACCTGCGGATCGAGGAGCCCGGCGAGGAGCTGGTTCAGCTCGGTGAGCCGGCCGGCGGCGGCGGGCGGCAGCTCGACGCCCGCCAGATAGCCGCCGAGCTTCTCGAAGTCGTCCCGCAGTTCCTCCAGTTGGGCCGACGGGTCCGGGAAGTCGGGCAGCGCCGGCCGCTCCGGCGGGGCGATCAACGCACCCGCGCCGTACAGACCGACGACCACGACCGGCCAGTACGGCCCCGCCACACCCACGAACGTCAGCACCAGCCCGGCGAGCCCGCACGCGCTGCCGGTGAGGTTCTTGCGGGACTCCAAGCAGCCCAGGAATCTACTGGTAGCCACGGATCTCCTCGAAGGCGCCGTCCAGCGAGCCCTGTTGGGCGTCGAAGAGCCGGCCGCCGGTCAGGTCGGCGATGTGCTGGAGCTCCGCCTTGTCCGAATCGCCGAAGAGGATCGGGAAGACGGGTATCTCCCGCTGGGCGGCGGGGAGTTGCCGGTAGAAGCCGTCGAACTCCTGCGCCTTGGCGCCGGTCGTGTTCTCGCCGTCCGTCATCAGCACGATCGAGGTGAACGTGTCGCCGCCGGTGCCGAGATGCTCGTACGCCTTCTCCAGCGAGGTGTAGATCGCGGTGTTGCCGGCGGCGCCGAGCGCCTTGGTGTCCGCGCGGATGGAGTCGAGCCCGGCCTGCGGGTCGCCCGGGCTCACCACATGCGTCCTGACGCTCTTCACGGCCGACCCGAACGGCATCAGGGTGACCTCCTCGCGCTGCCGGAAGTCCCCGGTCAGATCGGTGAGGGCCTTCTTCAGCCGGGACAGCCGGTCACCGTCCATCGAGCCCGAGGTGTCGAGGACGTACACGGTCCGCGACGGCCGGCGCAGCTTGTTCTCGTACGAGTCGAGGAGCCCGTCGGCGACGGACCGGCTGCCGGGGAACGGGAGTTCACGCCGTCGGCTGGTGTCCAGGCCGGACGCGGGTGGTACGGAGAGGACGACCGGGCGGCGGTGCGTGCGGGTGGTGATGAGCCGCTGGAGGGCGTCCGTGCGCAGGTCGGCCGTCACACGCCGGACGTTCTCGCGGGTTGTGGCGTCCGTCGAGGCGAGCGAGGTCAACGGGTAGTCGGCGGTGACGACTCCGTCGCTCGGGCGGATCACGGTCAGGCCCGGGATGCCCTTGAGGACGGACTCGTAGTTGAGCAACGCGTCGACGTTCCCCCGGCGTTGGTAGGCGGTCGCCAGCCAGCCCGAGGAACCCGACGTCAGCTTCTGCCCCTTGAAGAACTCCTTCAGCCGGGGAGTCGCCTTGGTGACGTCCGCGTCGGTGAGCGCCGACTGGGCGCCGGAGAGGGCGGAGGCGACCGAGATGAGGGTCGAGAAACCGGAGTTGGAGCGGGCCGGGTCCGTCATGCCATAGGTCAACCTGCCCTCCTGGACGGCCTGTTCGATCTGCGACCAGGTGACTCTGTCGGACGTCCAGCCGAGTGCCGTGACGGTGGCCGTCTTCACACCGATCGCGACCGGGCTGGACATGATCGGGGTCTCCGACACGACCTTCTTCGCCGCGTCGGGCCGTAGCCGCAGATAGTCGTTCGACGACAGCCACAGGGCGTCGTACCGCCCGTCGGCCTTGCCCTTCGCCAGCAGGTCCACCGCGTCGAGGGTGCCCATGTAGGTGGGGCGGATCGTGATGCCGGTGTCCTTGCGGACCTGGTTGAACACCGTGGTCATGTCGCTGAGTTCGCTGGAGGCGAGGACGCGCAGGGTGCCGGGGCGGGGCGCGTCGTCGGTCTCGGCCTTCGTGTCATGTGCCGCCGACGTGCACGCGGTGAGCAGCGCGGCCGTTCCGAGGGCGAGCGCGAGGAGACGTCTCATCCGAGCCCACCCTCCAGCGCGCTCCGCGACCGGCTCCGCTCCAAGTACGTGCCGGCGTTCTGGAGTTCGGACGTCAGGGACTCCACGGTCGCCGCCATCACCTCGGTCGCCTGGACCTTGTAGGTGTCGATGGCGTCGAGGGTGCGGTAGATCTGCTGGAAGGCCGTGCGGAGCGTCTCCGCGCCCACCGCCGGGTCGGCCGCGATGCGCTGGATCTCGCCGCTCTGCGTGGAGAGCATCTCGGCGTTGCCCCGGATGAGGTCCTCGGTCGTGCCGCGCAGGGCGTTGACCTGGTCGACGACCTTGCGCTGGTTGTCGAGCGCGGAGGCGAGCATGACCGAGATACGGAGGGCGGAGACGGTCGTGGTCGCCGCCCGGTCGACGCCCTTGATCAGCTCGTCGTTGTTGCGCCGTACGACGTCCATCGCCAAGTAGCCCTGCGCGCACACCGCGAGCTGGGTCAGCAGGTCCTGGTGCTTCTGCCGGACCGGGAAGAGGACGTCCGCGCGCAGGGTGTCGGCCTGGCTCGGATCGGCGGCCTCGACGCCGGTGATGTGCTGCTCGACGGCCGTGTCGAGGGCCTGGGTGAGGACCACGTACTCCTGCAGCTTGCCCATGGTCTCCCACAGCCGGACCCGCTCGGTCTGCAACGCGGCGTTGTCACGCCGGAGTTCGTCCTGACCGCCGCGGAGAGAGCCCACGATCTTGTTGAGAGTCCCCTGCGCGGAGGCGTACTTGGCGACGTGGTCGCGCAGTTTGTTGCCGCCGGGGAGCCGGGACAGGAACTTCCGCCCCTTGGAGGCGGACAGATCACGCGGGTCCAGGTCCTCGACCACGCGCCGGAGTTCGACGAGCGAGCCCGCCACCTGCGACTGCGCGTCCCCGCCCTTCGACGGCAGGCTCCGCACGGTCCGCTCCAGCATCCGGTTGGACTGCGCGGTGGCGGTCCGCATCTCACCGGCGCCGAGCGCGCTGATCTCCCCGACCTTGCCCGCGAATTCGGGCGAGCGGGCATCGAGCGAGGCGAGCCCGTCGACATAGGCGGCGGCCTTCTGTGCCATGTCCGTACGGACGCTCTCGTCCACGGGCACAAGCCCGCCGGCCCTCTCCTTCGGTACCGGCGCGACGGCCTCCGGCGGAGTGAGGGTGAAGACGTCGTCCCCGCTCTGGGTGTGCTGACTGCTGTTCTGGCTGGTGTTGGAACTGCCGCTCATGTGGTTCCCCCCGTTCAACCGCGCGCCCGGCGCGCCATGTCGTGCAGCACCGTCGAGGTGGGCACGGGCGCCTGCCGGACGCCGGTCAGCGTCTGGTTGAGATAGCTGGAGTGGGCGGCGGTGGCCGCGACGAACTCGGCGGTGTCACCCTGCGGCCGGAACCCGTGCCGTACGGCGAGCTTGCGCAACGCCGGGTCGCTGCTGAGGAGTTGACCGAGTTCACGGCCCTCCGGAGTGAGCGGTACGACGGTGTGGTCGCTGTTGGCCGTGGTGTCCGGGTAGAGCACGACGAGGTCGCCGACCGGCTGCTTGTCGAGGAGCAGCGAGGCCACCTGCGACTCGTACACGAGGACCAGCGGATTGCCGGCGCCGCTGATGAAGTCCCTGAACGGCGCGTCCGAGCTGGACTGTTGGGCACCCTGCACGCTGATCAGCTTGCGCATCAGAGGCGCGGTTCGGTCGACGTCGGCGCTACCGGCCGCCACCCGACCGCCGTTGGCGACGTAGGAGGCGGCGGCGAGGTACAGAGCACCCGAGTTGGAGGTCTCGGGGTCGGTGGTGGCGATGTAGAGGGTGCCGGTCAACTCCCCATGTTTCGAGGCCCCCTTGAGCTGCTGCCAGGTCAGATCCCGCTGGGCCGCATCGAGATAGGCGCCCATCCTCAGCGTGCCGCGGTCCTGGCTCTTGTCCAGCGTGGCGAGCCCGTTGTCCGCGAGGACCTGGGCGGCGCTGCGGTGGGCCACGACGACGAGCGGCGAGTAGAAGGGCCGCGGCAAGGGCTGTTGGGCCTTGTACTTGGCGGCGAGCGCGTCGGCCGGCGCCTGACTGGAGGGGAAGGCGAAGTCGTACCCCTTGAGGTCGAGCCCCTCCATGGCCCAGGACCCGGAGGTCTCCGTCTTCACTGTGAAGCCCTTGGCGGCGAGGGCCTTCACCACATCGGGATCGGCGAAGAAGTCCGCCTTCTCCGAACCGATCACACCACGCACGGTCTTCGTTGCCGTGCCCTTGTCCCCGTTGTCCCGGCCCGCTACGACGGCTGCCACCACGCCACCGATCAGCAACACCGCGAGGACGATTCCCGCGATACGTCTCACGAGGGGCAGCGTGCTCGCGGAACCCAACATTCCCCGAGGAAAGGGATGAACGGGAGGTGTCGGAGGGGTCCCGGATCAACACGGCCTACTGGAGCGCGCCCCAAAGGGGCGCGGGGCTGTATCGACATGCGGCTCCGCCGCGTGGGCGCGACAAGCCACGACGGGCGCGCACCCGCAACAAAACAGAACCCCTACGGCGAATAGGCAGCACAGCTCAGGCGACGACGGTCACCGCATGCGCATCCATCCGCTCGGCAGACAAGATCGCCGCCGCAGTATCCGCCCGCGACGCCGCAACAACCAACGCCCGCCCGGCAAGCGCATGAGCCTTCAAGTGCAGGGCGTCCAAACGGGACGTAGAAGCGGCCGCAGACGACGCCCGGCTGGGCGAGGCCCCACGCAACCGCGTCAACTGCCCGGCAAGCCTCTCCGCAGCCACGTCCAACTCGGAGGAAGGCTCCAGCGCCCGCAGCTCATCGGTCACCGCGAGCAGCGCGGCGAGGTGCCCCGCCAGCTGAATGTCCAGCTCCTCCTCCCGCGACCGATGCGGAAAGTCGGAGGAAGGGGTGCGGGCCACCGTGCTGTGGACCGACTTCGTGCGGATCGGCTCGTACATGGCATGGTCTCCTGTGCTCAGACAGGAAACCATCCTAGCTTAGATCTCGTCTAAAGTTGTGCTGGCTGAAAAAATGGCCGGAAGAAGGCCGACCGGGGAGGTTTACGGCTGGCTGTACCCGTCCAGGAAGTTCCCGATCCGCGTCACCGCGTCCCGCAGATCCCCGACCGACGGCAGCGTCACGACCCGGAAGTGATCGGGCTCGGACCAGTTGAACCCGGTGCCGTGCACGACCATGATCTTCTCCTGGCGCAATAGGTCGAGCACCATCTGCCGGTCGTCCTTGACCTTGAACACCTGCGGATCGAGCCGAGGGAACAGATACAGCGCCCCCTTCGGCTTCACGCAGGTCACACCCGGAATCTGGGTCAGCAACTCGTACGCCACATCCCGCTGCTCCTTCAACCGCCCACCCGGCAGCACCAGGTCGTTGATGGTCTGCCGCCCACTGAGCGCGGCGACCACCCCGTGCTGCCCGGGCATGTTCGCGCAGAGCCGCATGTTCGCCAGGATCGTCAGACCCTCGATATAGGAGTCGGCGTGCGCGCGCGGCCCCGAGATCGACATCCACCCGACCCGGTATCCGGCCACCCGGTACGCCTTCGACATCCCGTTGAAGGTGAGGGTGAGCAGGTCCGGGGCGACCTTCGCGGTCGGGGTGTGCGTGGCGCCGTCGTAGAGGATCTTGTCGTAGATCTCGTCGGAGCAGACGAGCAGGTTGTGGCGGCGGGCGATGTCGGTGAGGCCCTTGACCATCTCCTCGTCGTACACCGCGCCGGTCGGGTTGTTCGGGTTGATGATGACGATCGCCTTGGTGCGGTCGCTGACCTTGCGCTCGACGTCGGCGAGGTCGGGCATCCAGTCGGACTGCTCGTCGCAGCGGTAGTGCACGGCGGTCCCGCCGGAGAGCGAGACGGCGGCGGTCCACAGCGGGTAGTCCGGCGACGGTACGAGGACCTCGTCGCCGTCGTCGAGCAGCCCCTGCATCGCCATGACGATCAGCTCGGAGACGCCGTTGCCGATGAAGACGTGTTCCACGTCCGTCTCGATGCCCAGGGTCTGGTTGTGCATGACGACCGCGCGGCGGGCCGCCAACAGGCCCTTCGCGTCGCCGTACCCGTGCGCCGACGACACGTTCCGGAGGATGTCCTCCAGGATCTCGGGTGGGCACTCGAACCCGAAGGCTGCCGGATTCCCGGTGTTCAGCTTCAGGATGCGGTGGCCTGCCGCCTCCAGACGCATCGCCTCTTCGAGAACCGGGCCCCGGATCTCGTAACAGACGTTGGAGAGCTTGGTCGACTGGATCACCTGCATGTCGGTGAGCTTACGGCGCGGTAACGAGACTTGGCTCGTGCTTTCCGCCACATGAGACGCGCCGCGAACGGCCGGAAACCGATCCTTGCCCCCTCCCCTCTCAGCGATCACAATGCTCATGACAAAAAGACGGCGACCGGAAGATCTCCGGTCGTCTCGTCATAAGAGGGGACCCCCACATGAACAAGCCTCTCCTTGCCGCGCTCTCCACCCTGGCCATCGCCGGGGCGGGCGTGGCACCCGCGGTCGCCGCACCCCAGGTGGCACCGAAGGCCGCCGCGGTGACCGTCGACTTCGCCGGCATCGTCTCGCTCAGCAACTGTTCCGGCTCGGTCATCCGCTTCCCGAACTCGACCGACACCGCTCCGGCACTGGTCATGACCAACGGGCACTGCCTGGAGACCGGCTTCCCGGAGCCCGGCGAGGTCATCACCGGCCAGTCCTCCAGCCGTACCTTCGGGCTGCTGAACTCGGCCGGCACCAAGGTCGCCACACTCCGCGCCAACCAGGTCGTCTACTCGACGATGACCGACACGGACGTGACGATCTACCGCACCACCACGACGTACGCGGCGATCAAGAGCGCGTACAACATCAGCCCGCTCACCGTGAGCGCCACGCACCCGACCGCCGGCACCGCGATCAAGGTCGTCTCCGGGTACTGGAAGACGATCTACAGCTGCAGCATCGACGGGTTCGTGTACCGGCTGAAGGAGGGCGACTGGACCTGGAAGGACTCGGTCCGTTACACCTCCGCGTGCAACACGATCGGGGGTACGTCGGGGTCTCCGGTGATCGACACCAGTACGGGGCAGGTCGTCGCGGTCAACAACACGGGTAACGAGGACGGGGAGACCTGCACGGTCGACAATCCGTGCGAGGTCGATGAGAGCGGCAAGGTGACTGTCCGGCAGGGCATCAACTATGCCGAGGAGACCTACAACATCCCGGCCTGCTTCACCTCGGCCAACGTGCTCGCCCTCAGCGCGACCGGCTGCACGCTGCCCAAGCCGTAGATCACAAGCGGGAGTTGGCGTTCCGTCGCACGGGACTGCGACGGACCGACCGCCCCGCCAGCACGTCCGTCCGCCGACCGTCCTCGATCACGAAACGGCCGTCGATCAGTACGTGGGGGATGCCGGTCGGCAGCTTCCGCGGTTCCTCGAAGGTCGAACCCGCCGCCACCGTCCGCGGGTTGAAGAGGACAAGGTCCGCCTTGTAGCCCTCCTTGACCAGGCCCCGGTCCGGCAGGCGCAGGCGGGCTGCCGGGCGGGAGGTCAGGTGGGCCACGCACTCCTCCAGGGACAGGAGCCCCAACTCCCTTACGTAATGGCCGAGATAGCGCGGGAACGTGCCGTACGCCCGCGGATGCGGCTTCGCGCCCTGGAGGATGCCGTCCGAGCCGCCGGTGTGGACGCGGTGCCGCATGATCTGGCGGACGTTCTCCTCGTGGCCCACGTGCTGGAGGATCGACGGGGCGAGTCGGTCGGAGAGGAGCAGGTGGCGGGCCGTTGCCCAGCTGTCGAGGCGGCGGCCTACGTACTCCGCGAGCGCGGGGTCGGTGACCCCCGCGATCTCGATCGTGTCCCACTCCATCGGCACCCCGTGGCAGCCGTCCGAACCGATCACCTCCAGGTGGTGGCGGATGCGGTCGGCGGTGTCGTCGTCCGCCAGCCGCCTCAGGATCTGCTCCGGGCCGCCCTCGCTCGCCCAACTCGGCAGCATGGCCACGAGAGTTGTGCAGCCGGGGGTGTAGGGGTAGGTGTCGAGGCTGATGTCCGCGCCGGTCGCCAGGGCCTCGTCCAGGAGGGACAGGAGCTCCGGTGCCCGGCCCTCGTTCACGCCGAAGTTCATGGTGGCGTGGGCCAGATGGAGGGAGCAGCCCGCCTCGCGGCTCAGCTCCACCATCTCCGCGTAGGCCTCCAGCGCGCCCGCGCCGTACGAGCGGTGGTGGGGGCAGTAGTAGCCGTCGTAGGACGCCACCACCCGGCACAGTTCGGTGAGTTCGGCGTCCTTGGCGTACATGCCGGGGGTGTAGGTGAGCCCGGACGACATGCCGACCGCGCCCTGTTCCATGCCCTCGGCGACCAACTGCCGCATCCGGTCCAGCTCTTGGGGTGTCGCCTCCCGGTCCTCCCAGCCGACCGCGAGCATCCGGACCGTGCCCTGCGGGATCAGGTAGGCCGCGTTGACCGCGATGCCCCGGCCCTCGAAAGCGGAGTCCAGCCGGTCCAGGTACTCACCCACCGAACGCCAGTCGAAGTCGATGTCGTCGCCGTACCCGTTCCAGCCGGTGATCGCCCGGCGCACCTCGGCCAGCGTGCGGTCGTCGACGGGGGCGTACGACAGCCCGTCCTGGCCGATGACTTCGAGGGTCACCCCCTGCGCGGCCTTGGCGCTGTGGTCCGGGTCGCGGAGCAGGGCCAGGTCGCTGTGGGCGTGCATGTCGATGAAGCCGGGGGAGAGGACCAGTCCCTCGGCATCCAACTCCCGCCGCGCCTTGGGGCGTTGGCAGCCCGCCGCCGCGGCCTCCTGCACGATCGAGACGATCCGGCCGCCGTCCACGACCACATCGGCGCGGTACGACGGTCCACCGCTGCCGTCGACGACGTCCGCGTCCCGGATGACCAGCTCTTCCATGCTCATGCCTCCAGCGGGGTCCGACACGGCCTTCAGAAGAAGGTACGGATGTAGTCGACGACCGTCCCGTCCGCCTCCGCCACCGGGATCAACTGCCACTTGTCGAAGGACGTGCAGGGGTGGGACAGGCCCAGGCCGATCCAGTCACCCACCTCAAGATCCGCCTCCGGGGCCGTCCGCAGCCAGGCGTGCTGGTCGGACAGGCCGGTGACCTCGACGCCGGTCGCCGGGCGCTCGGTGCCGTCGCGGCGGACGACCTGGGCGACGGGGAGGTCGAGGTCGTAGGCCGCGTCCCGCTTGCCCGCGTTGGCGAAGGCCTGCTCGGGGGAGGGGCGGGAGACGATCTGCGCCCAGAGCCGGAACGCGGGCTCCAGGGCGCCCTCTTCGGGGATGCGGGTGAAGGGGGTGATCTCGCGGTAGTGGCCGTCGTCGTGCGAGACGTACGCGCCCGAGCGCAGCAACTTCAGTGCGGGGAGTGAGAGTTCGGGCAGCTCGGCGAAGACGTCGGCCACCGCGTCGAACCACGCGCTGCCACCCGCGCTGACCACGATCTCGTCGAGCCCGGATCCCGAGAAACGTCCGTCCTTGTCGAAGTCCACGGCGAGCGCGGTCAGTTGCCGCAACCACGCGTGCACCCGCTCCGGATCGGCCTGCGGCACCTCGCCCTCGTACCCGGCGACCCCGACCAGCCGCAGAGTTCCTACGGCGGCCACCGCGTCCGCGACCGCCGCGCACTCCGCCTCCGTTCGGACGCCGGTGCGGGCGCCCTCGCCGGCGGCCAGTTCGACGACGACGTCCAGCGGGCGGGCCGCGCCGCGCAGGGCCGCGTCCATCAACTCGACGCCGCGCACCGAGTCGACGTAGCAGATGAAGCGGAAGTCGCTGTCGGCGTCCAGTTCGGAGGAGATCCACTTCAGGGCGGCCGGGTCGACCAGTTCGTTCGCCAGGAAGATGCGGGCGATCCCGAATTCCCTTGCCACGCGGACCTGGTGGGGGACCGCGAGGGTGATGCCCCAGGCGCCGTGGGCCAGTTGGCGGTGGAAGAGCTGGGGGGCCATGGAGGTCTTGCCGTGCGGGGCGAAGGCGAGGCCGTGGCGGGTCGCGTAGGTCTCCATGAGGCGGAGGTTGTGGTCCAGGCGCTCGGCGGAGAGGGCGAGGACGGGGGTGGTGAAGCCGCCGGTGAAGAGGTTGCGGCGCTGGGCCGCCAGCTCGGTGAGCGTGAGGCCGTCCGCGTCCGGGGGGAGGCCCTTGAAACGGTGGTCGACGCGTTCCCCGGCGAGCCGGGTGAGCGCTTCGGTACCGGAGTCGCGGACCATGGGGCCTCCCTGAGCTGGAGTGTTGCAATCCTTGCAACATTCATTGCGTATATCGCTTACCGCTGTCTAACATCTCGCCCAACACCGGGTCAACGGAGCCGCCGCCCCGGCGCACCGGACGAGGAGCCATCACCATCGTGACCGCCGACGGACAGTCCACCGCCGCCCGTGACGTCGTGGACGTCGTAGCGCTGGGCGAGTCCATGGTCACGTTCCTACCCAGCCGGCCGGGACGCCTCGCCGATGTGCCGTCCTTCGACCGCGCCATCGGCGGCGCCGAGTCGAACGTGGCGTGCGTGCTGGCGGCGGCCGGGCACTCGGTCCGGTGGGTCGGCCGGGTGGGGGCGGACGGCTTCGGTGATCATCTCGTCGAGACCATCGGCGGGTACGGGGTGGACGTGTCCGCCGTACGGCGTGATCCCGCGCGGCCGACCGGGATCTACTTCCGCACCGCCGGGGACCGGGCCACCGACGCGCACGAGGTGGCGTACTACCGGGCCGGGTCCGCCGCCTCCGCGATGGCCGCCGGGAACGTCGACCTGGACGCCGTACGGGCCGGGCGGGTGCTGCACCTGTCCGGGATCACCCCGATGCTGTCCGAGAGCTGTCTCGGCCTGGTGCGTGAGCTGACCGCGCTGCGCGCCGGCCGTCCGCTGATCTCGTTCGACGTCAACCACCGGCCCGCGCTGGGTCGTTCGGCCGACGGGCCGAGCGTGCTGCTGGAGCTGGCGCGGGGCGCCGACCTCGTGTTCGTCGGGGAGGACGAGGCCGCCGAGGTCTGGGGGCTGGTCGGGGCCGATGCCGTACGGGACGCGTTCCCCGACCCCGAGACGCTCGTCGTCAAGCAGGGCGGACGCGGGGCCACCGTCTTCCACCGGGGCGACGCCACCTTCGTGCCCGCGCCGCACGTCGACGTCGTGGCCGCGGTCGGCGCCGGGGACGCCTTCGCCGCCGGGTTCCTCTCCGCGACCCTGCGGGGACTTCCCGTACGGGACCGGCTGCGGCACGGGCATCTCACGGCCGCCGCCGCCCTCACCGTGCCCGGCGACCTCGCCGCGCCGCCGGTCCGCGACCACGCCGACCGGCTGGTCGCCCTGGACGAGCGGGCGTGGGGGAGACTTCGACTCGGCCCCGGCTGGACCGACGCCGCCGACCGGGCCGACGAGGAGGTATGTACGCCATGAGTCAGACCGTCGACCGCGCGCTCAGCATCCTGCCGTTGCTCGCCGAGGGCCCCGCCGACCTCGGCCAGGTCGCCGAGCGCCTCGACGTCCACAAGTCGACGGCCCTGCGCCTCCTGCGCACCCTGCACGAACACGGCCTGGTCTACCGCCAGTCCGACCAGCGCTACCGTCTCGGCGCCCGCCTCATCGCCCTCGCCCAGGAGGCGATGGAGAACCTCGACATCCGCGAGATCGCCCACCCCCATCTCGCCCGGCTGAACGAGCAGTGCGGTCATACCGTCCACCTCGCGGTGTACGAGGAGAACGAGGTCCTCTACATCGACAAGGTGGAGAGCCGCTACCCGGTGCGCATGTACTCCCGGATCGGCAAGCCCGTCGCCATCACCGTCGCGGGCGTGGCGAAGCTGCTGCTGGCCGACCTGCCGGAGGGCGAGCGCCGGGTGCTCGCCGACAAGCTCGAATACCCCATGTACACGGCCCGCTCCACCCCCAACGCCCCTGCCTTCCTGCGGGAGTTGGAGAAGGTCCGGGAACAGGGCTGGGCCACCGACCTCGGCGGCCACGAAGAGTCCATCAACTGCGTCGCCGCGCCGATCCGGGGCGCCGACGGACGGGTGGCCGCCGCGATGTCGGTCTCCGCGCCCAACGTCGTCGTCACCGCCGACGAACTCCTCACCCTGCTTCCACTGGTCCGTCGTACGGCGGACGCCATCAGTGGTGAGTACTCCGGCAGAACAACAACCAGGGATACCGAATGACCGACAAGACCGCGCTCACCCCCAAGACCCACACCACCCCGCCGGCCAAGTTCTCGCACGGCGTCCGCAAGGGGAACATCCTCCAGGTCGCGGGCCAGGTCGGCTTCCTCCCCGCCGAGGAGGGCAAGCCGCCGACGCCGGCCGGGCCGACCCTGCGCGAGCAGACCCTCCAGACCCTCGCCAACGTCCAGGCGATCCTGGAGGAGGGCGGCGCGAGCTGGGAGGACGCGGTGATGATCCGCGTCTATCTGACGGACGTGGACCACTTCGCCGAGATGAACGCGATCTACAACGAGTACTTCGAGGGCCGCGTCGAGGTCCCCGCCGCGCGCACGACGGTCTACGTCGGCCTGCCCGCCGGACTGCTCGTCGAGATCGACGCGCTGGCCGTGCTGAGCTAGCACCGGGTCAGTACCGCTCCAACTCCCGCACACCGTACGACGGTTCGGCACCCGATGGGTGCCGCGCCGCGATCCCCCCTGCCCGGCTGTGCCCTCTGGGGGACATCCCCCAGAGCCCTGGACCCATGCTCTTACGACGACAACGAGGACCCCCACCATGTCCCTACCGCTCGCCGCCACCGCCCCCGCGACACCACCCCACACCGGAGGCCTGCTCCTCCTCCTCGACGGCACAGCAGGCCTGTTGACGGTCGCCGCCCTCGGGATCGCGCTCCTCCTCTTCCTGATCATCAAGGTCAGACTCCAGCCCTTCGTGGCCCTCCTCGCCGTCTCCATAACCGTCGGCCTGCTCTCCGGCCTCTCGGTCACCGAACTCTTCGGCACGGTCCAGCGCTCCGACGCCGTCTCCACCATCGAGTCCGGCATGGGCGGCATCCTCGGCCATGTCGCGATCATCATCGGCCTGGGCACGATGCTCGGCGCGATCCTCGAAGTCAGCGGCGGCGCCGAGGTGTTGGCGTCCCGGCTGCTGAACCTCTTCGGCGAGAAGCGCGCCCCGCTCGCCATGGGCCTCACCGGCCTGATCTTCGGCATCCCGGTCTTCTTCGACGTCGGCATCTTCGTCCTCGCGCCGATCGTGTACGCCGCCGCCAAGCGCGGCGGCAAGTCGATCCTGCTGTACTGCCTGCCGCTGCTCGCGGGCCTGTCGATGACCCACGCGTTCCTGCCGCCGCACCCCGGCCCGGTGGCCGCGGCCGGCCTGCTCCACGTCCAGCTCGGCTGGGTCATCCTCATGGGCGTCGTCTGCGGCATCCCCGCCGTGCTCGCCGCGTGGGCCTACGCCGCCTGGGTCGGCAAGCGGATCTTCGTCGCCGTACCGCAGGACATGGTCGAGGCGGCGGCCGAGGCGAAGCAGGCGGTCATCGACGAACAGCGTGAGTCCGGCGTCGTACCGCAGGAGAAGCCGGTGTCGCTGGGCACGGTTCTCGCGATCATCGGTACGCCCCTCGTCCTGATCCTCGCGGCCACCTTCTCGTCGATCGCCTTCGACCCGTCGACCGGCCGCTCGGTCCTGGAGTTCTTCGGCAGCCCCTTCGTGGCCCTGACGATCGCGCTCCTCCTCGCGTACTACCTCCTGGGTCTACGACGCGGCTGGTCCCGCAAGTCCCTGGAGACCGTCTCCACCGCGTCCCTCAAGCCGGTCGGAAACATCATCCTGGTCGTCGGCGCGGGCGGGGTCTTCGGCGCCGTACTGAAGGCGAGCGGGGTCGCGCAGGCCCTCTCGGACACGTTCCACGACGTAGGCCTGCCGGTGCTCGTGCTGTCGTACCTGATCTCGCTGGTACTACGGGTCGCACAGGGTTCGGCGACGGTCGCGATCGTCACGACGGCGGGCATCGTGGCCCCGCTGCTGGCCGAGGGCGACCACTCGCAGGCCTTCGTCGCGCTGGTCATCATGGCGATCTCGGCGGGGTCGATCTTCGCCTCGCACGTCAACGACGGCGGCTTCTGGATGGTGGCGAAGTACTTCGGGATCAGCGAGCGGGACACGCTGAAGACGTGGACCGTACTGGAGTCCGTCCTGTCGGTCGCGGGGTTCGCCGTGGCCGCTGTGCTCAGTGTGTTCGTGTAAGCCGCTTGTAGGCGTCTGATAACAAAGTTGGGGCTGGCTGTGCCCGACACAGGATCGTCGACCATACTTCGCGCTGTGGAGCAGCGCATAGGTTCGAGCAGCCAGCCCCTGGAGGGCGCCGGATTCGACCCGGCCTTCGTCCCCGGGCTCACCGCACCCGCCGTGTCCTCCGACCAGCCGGAGGACAAGAAGCCGCGGGGCGCGGAGCCGGAGGACGCGAAGGCCGAGAAGCCGGCGGCACCGGAGGAACCGAACGAGTCGGAAGGACCGGAAGGGCCCGACGGCGAGGAGTCGCCGGTCGCGAAGGTCGACGTCACGAAGGCCGACGCGGAGAAGGCCGTTGCCGAGGACGGCGACGGTGACGCGGACGAGGACGGCGAGGAGTCGTCCTCGGGCGGTCCGGTCTTCGAGGCGTCCGACCGTCGTGCGGAGATCGTCGCGGACGAGAAGGGCGTACGACTGCGCCTGGACGACCAGAACTGCGAGTTCCGCTGGGACGAGATCGGTGCCATAGAGACCGAGTCCCCGCGTTTCGGCAAGCGGTTCACCATCACGGTGCACACCCCTGACCGCCGTTGGTACCCGATCGAGATCGAGGCGACGGCCCGGAGCAGGTTCGCCGAGTGGGAGACGCAGCTGGACGCGGTCCTCGACGCGTACTTCGACGACGGTGACGAGGGCGAGGACGAGGCAGACGGCTCCGACGAGGTGGACGAGGCGGCGCTCGCCGCGGCGGAGGCAGAGGTCCGCGAGGACTGAGTTCCGTGTTCTGTCCGGCGTCGGACCAACTGCCGTTCTGATCAGAGCCAGTTCGGGCTGAGAGCGATCGTCCGGAGCTGGTTCATGGTCAGGGCCGGCGTCGTGCGGGTCGCGGGGGTGTCCTGGGCGCCGGAGTTGAAGGCGCTGATCACCACCCGCCGCCCGTCGGTCCTGATGGTGTCGACGGTCCACATCACGACACCGGAACCGCCCTTCTCGCCGGGGCCCTGGTGCTCGGCGACCTTCGTGCCGTCGGACAGGACCTCGGCGTCGGAGCCGAACAACTCGCCCTCGACGTCCGCCATGTCGGCCTGGACGTTGACCTGGACGAGGGTCCTGCCCTTGCCGTCGTCGACGACGACATAGCCGAACCCGGAGTCGTCGGTGTCGCCGGTCTCGGACACGGTGAGGCCCTTCGGGAGCAGGGTCCGGAGTGTCGAGGTGACGGACAGGGTGGCCCCCGTTTCGGTCGGACTCGGCGGTGTGACCGGTGAGTTGGGGTCCACCGGCATCGCGTCGACCGCGTCCCGCCAGGCCGTGGCGGCGGCCACCTTCCTCAACCGGTCCGGGGACAGCGGGGGTTGGCTCCTGGTGATCGGCGCGTCCTTCTCGGCCGCGGCGTTCCACTCGTTGATGCTGACGTGCTGGCCCTGCGGGGTGACGAGTTCGGCGCTCCACAGCTTGGTGTCCACCCGGCGGTCGGGATACTCGTACCCCTGAAGGACCATGACCACCGACCCGTCCGCCAACCGGCTCGTGCCGCACGCGTCGTAGTGCGCGAACGCCTTCCCCGGGCACCGGGTCGTCTGCCGCGCCTGGTCACTCCCCGGCTGCACCCGTCCCAGGCCGACCTCCACGGCCGACGCGCCCTTGCCGTCGTCGTAGACGACATGGACGTACGGCGACGGTTCCTCGTCCGTGCCGCGGGCCTCGGCCTTCGAGAACGTGCCGTCCGGGAGCAGCTTTTCGAGCGTCTTGATGAGCGCGGCGCCGGAGACGGGGGTGGGCGTGGACGTGGCCGTGGGGGGCGCGGCGGTGGCGTGCGCGGCCTGGGCCTCGGCGGGGTCTCCGCTGGGCAGCAGCAGCGCGCCGCCCACGCCGACCAGGGCGATGCCGGCCGCGCCGCTCAGGACGGCGGCGTTGCGGCGGCGCAGCAGGCGCCTACGGCCCTTGAGGGCACCGGCGGTGGCGAGGGCGGCCCGGTCGGTCTCGAAGGCGTTGCCCGCGTCGTGCAGACCGGCGGTGAGCCGTTCCTCGAAGGGGTCGAGGGGTTCGCTGTGCAGGATGTCGGGCATGGCGGACCACCGTTTCGCGTAAGGGGATGTAAAGGACGTACGGGCACTAAGGGGTGTGACGGGCTTGAGGGGGAGGGGAGTTGAAGGCGGGGTACGGGTGTTCAGGGGCGGGCGTATTCGTCGAGGTTCTCGCCGAGGAGTTCGCGCAGCCGGCCGAGCGCGCGGACGCAGCGGGTGCGTACGGCGGCCGAGCTGACGTGCATCACGTCGGCGGTCTCCTCGACGGACCGGTCCTCCCAGTACCGCAGGACGACCACGGCACGATCCTTGGCGGGCAGCCGGGAGAGGGCCTGGAGCAGGGTCAGCCGGAGCGGTGTGTCGGCGCCCGGGGCGCCGGGGTCGGGCAGGTCGGGCAGGACGTCGGTGGCGCGTTCGGTGCTGCTGCGGCGCCGCTGGTGGGCGAGGTAGGTACGGGTGAGGACGGTTTGGGCGTAACCGGCGGGGTTGCCGACCCGGGACAACCGCGCCCAGCCGACGTACAGCTTGCCGAGGGTCTCCTGCACGAGGTCCTCCGCGAGATGCGTGTCCCCGGCGGTCAGCAGACAGGCGGACCGATAGAGATGCCCGGCACGCGCGGAGGCGAACTCCGCGTACTCATCGGCACGTTCCTGTCGTCTCATGCCTGATCCCCCTGGTTTCGCGGGCTGTTGCCGGCGCCGCCCTCACTTGTACTGATGCGGTGGGCCCACGGAAATGTTTCAGGTCGGTGCGCCCCGAACACGCCCGCCCCGCGCCTCCGTCCGCCGGGGTGTCCGCGTCGGGGCCACCTTGTTCTTCGGGGTCGGCCGTGACGACCATGTTCCTGACCGTGTAGGCCCGTTGCAGCGAGGGGGAACTGTCGTGTTCGACAACCTGGGTGACCTGGGGAAGCTCAAGGACAAGGCCGAGGAGGTCGCCGAGGAGCACGGTGACAAGATCGCCGACGGGCTGGAGAAGGCCGGGGATCTCGTCGACGAGAAGACGGACGGGAAGCACAGTGAGCAGATCGACACCGCGGTCGACAAGGCGCAGGACCTGGTGGCGAGGCTCGCCGCGCAGGCCGCGGACGGTGAGAAGAAGGGCTGAGAAGGAAGGGCTGAGAAGGACTGAAGAGGGCCGGCCGGCGGGGGAACTCTCAGGTCACGGGGTCCAGTTCGTCGCTCGCTGTCGGGAGCGTGCGCATCGTGCGCAGCGGTGACAGGAAGTTCGGGAGGACGCTCGCCGTCATGCCCGCCGCGCCGATCCACAGTGTCGCCGTAGCCCCGAAGACCGAGCCCGACGTTCCGCCCAGCAGTCCGCCCAGCGGGATTCCGCCCCAGGACACGAACCGGGCCGTCGCGCTCACGCGGCCCAGGAGCCGGTCGGGGGTGAGGGTCTGTTGGAAGCTGGACTGGGCCACGACGCGGACGACTCCGCCGAAGGAGAGCGACGCGAGGCCGGCCGCCGCCACGCACACGCTCCAGCCCGGGTGGGCCAACGGCATCAGGACGGTCAGCGGGCAGGTGACCAGGGACGCGAGCCAGATGACCCGGCCCTGGCCGACCCACCGCGCGACCCGGGTCGCCGACAGCGCGCCCAGCAGCGCACCGCAGCCCATCCCCGACAGGACGAGGCCGATACCGGAGGAGTCGAGGCCCAACTCCCGCTCCAGGAAGACCAGCAGCATGGTCTGGTACATCACCAGGAAGAGGTTGAAGATCGCGTCGCTCACCATGATCGCGCGCAGGGCCGGGTACTTGAGGACGAACCTCAGGCCCTCCTTGATGTCACGGCCCAGCCGGGACCGCTCGCTCGGCCCCGACTCCCGTTCCGGCGGCGCCTCTTGCCTGCGGATGGTGATCGCCAGCAGCCCCGACATCGCCATCCCGGCCGCACTCACCAGCAGCGTCGCGGGCGCGCCCACCCACCCCACCAGCGGCCCGGCGATCCCCGGCCCGCTGATACTCGTCACCGAGCGGATCGCCGAGAGTTTCGCGTTCCCCTCGACGAGGTTGTCGCGCCCCACCAGATGCGGCAGGTAACTGACGTACGCCACATCGAAGAAGACCGTCAGCACCCCGTGGACCAACGCGACCGCGTACAGCCACCACACGGTGAGCAGACCCGCCCACCACGCCACCGGCACCGTCACGAGCACCAGCGCCCGCGCGAGGTCGGTGCTGATCATCACCGACCGTTTCCGCATCCGGTCCACCCACGCGCCCGCCGGCAGCCCGACCAGCAGCGAACCCGCCGTCGTCATCGCCGTCAGCAGCCCGACCTGGAACTCGTCCGCGTCCAGCGCCACGATGGCGACGAGAGGCAGGGCGAGGAAGATGATCCGGTCGCCCAACTGCCCGAGCGCGGTGGCGGCGAAGAGGCGTCCGAAGTCCGGTTCGCGGAGGAGTCCGAACCGTGCGGGTAAAGGCATAAGAGGCACCTGCCGGGAGGTCGACGTCACGGACGATCACGTCAACCTAACCGGAGGTGGGGAGCGCGCCCCGACAGCGGCCGCACTCCCCACCCCTCCCCGCTCACCGAGTGCTACGGCAACGCGTGCACATGCGCCCCCACCGAGTTCGACCACGAACTACCGGCGGTCGCGTCCCAGTTGGTCGACCACGTCATCGCGCCCCGCAGGTCGGGGTACGTCTTCGACGGCTTGAAGGTGCCGCAGTTGGTGCCGGCGGTCAGGCAGTCGAGGGCGTTGTTCACGATGGTGGGGGAGACGTAGCCGCTGCCGGCCGCGCTCGTGGAGGCCGGGAGGCCGAGCCCGACCTGGGACGGGGAGAGGCCGCCCTGGAGCTGGATGCAGGCCAGCGCCGTCAGGAAGTCCACCGTGCCCTGGCCGTAGACCTTGCCGTCGCAGCCCAGCATCGTGCCGCTGTTGTAGTACTGCATGTTGACGACCGTGAGGATGTCCTTGATGTTCAGGGCCGTCTGGAAGTACGCGTTCGACGTCGACTGCATGTCGATCGTCTGCGGGGCCATCGTGATGATGAGCGACGAGCCCGCCTTCGAGGAGAGGGACCTCAACGCCTGTGTCATGTAGGTCGCGTTGATGCCGTTCTCCAGGTCGATGTCGACGCCGTCGAAGCCGTACGTCTGCATCAGGGAGTAGACGGAGTTGGCGAAGTTCGTCGCGGACGTCGAGTCGCTCACCGAGATCGTGCCGTTCTGGCCGCCGATCGAGACGACGACCTTCTTGCCGGCCGCGTGCTTGGCGGCGATGTCCGCCTTGAACTGGTCGACCGTGTAGCCGCCGAGGCCGGCCGAGTCGAGCGTGAAGGAGACCGCGCCCGGGGTCGAGGTCGCGTCCGCGAAGGCCACCGCGATGATGTCGTACTGGGAGGAGACGGCCGAGAGCTTCTGGACGGTCGCGCCGTTGTTGAAGTTCTGCCAGTAGCCGGTCACCGCGTGCTTCGGCAGACCCGTGCCGCCGTTGCCGCCCGTCGCCGTCGTTGTGCCTGTGACCGCCGTCGACTTGCCCGACTCACCGGCCGAGTTGGTCGCCGTGACCTGGAAGGAGTACGCCGTCGACGCCGTAAGTCCCGTGACGGTGGCGGACGTTCCCGTCACCGCCGTGATCTTCGTGCCGCTGCGGTAGACGTTGTAGCCCGTCGCTCCCGACACCGCGCTCCACGCGAGGGAGACCGAGGAAGAGGTCGTGGAGGAGACCGTCAGGCCCGTCGGTGTCGCCGGGACCGTCGGGGCCGGGTCGCTGCCACCGCCGCCGTCCGGGCCGTAGACCGAGATGTCGTCCGCGTAGTACGCGGCCTGGCCGTACCAGCCGTGGGTGTACACCGAGACGGACGTGGTGGAGGCGCCCGTCGTGAACGTCGTCGACAGCTGCTTCCAGGCGGCTGTGTCGGGGGTCCACGTCGACACGTCCGTGGTGCCCGTGCCGGTGACGCCGAGGTAGGAGTAGCCGCCCTGCACCCACGCGCTCAGCGTGTACGTCGAGTTGGGCTTCACCGCCACCGACTCGCCGCACTGGGCGTTGTCCTGGCCGGCCGGGGTGGCCTTCAGGGCCGCCGCGCCGCTGTGGACCGGGGACGAGACGGTCGTGCCGCTGCCCGCCGTACAGGTCCAGTTGGTCAGGCCCGACTCGAAGCCGGCGTTCTTGGCGTTGTTGATGTCGGCGGCGGACGCCTGGCCGGTGCCCGCGAAGGAGAGAGCGAGGGCGGCCATGGCGACCCCGGCCCACAGACGTCTTTTCCTGAGGACGGGCATGCCTGGTGCGCGGTCCACTGATGCCTCCGGTGGGGGAGTTTGGAGGGGATGTGACTGTGACTGTGACTGTGCCGACGGTGGCCACCGCTGGGAGTCCCAGAGTTGGTCCAGACCAATCTGATGTCAAGAGGTCCAGACCAACTTCGCCCGCACCGGTTTCGGCACCCCGGCCGCGATCGGATGCTCGACCTGCCCCGATTTGGCGTGTTGTGTGCGATGACAGTTGCCGCACAGCTACAGAAACGCTGTTCTCCGGTCACAGGGGCGTGGTTACAGTGCTGAGGTAGTCACGCAGTGAAGTCAACTCGGTGTGCCGGAGTAATGCCGGTGGACCGACAGGCGTGAGACGGGGAGCTGCGCGTGCCAACTGCCATTGCCGTGACCAGCGCCGACATGGCGCTGCCACCACAGGACGAACGGACCCTGCCCGCCGTCGTCCTGCGGGACCTCGATCAACGACCGCTGGACCAGGCGCTGTCGGAGATGCAGGCCCTGATCGACCAGCACGGGCACGTCGTCGTCGTGTCCTCGCAGGCCGTGTCCGAGGGTGTCGACCGACGGCTGCACACGATCCGCTCCATCCTGGAGACCGACCGGATCGCCCTGTTCCGTCCGAATCTGCCCCCGCTCGGACTCGCCGTCCTGGCCCGGCAGTTGAGGCAGCTGGCGTCCTGCGACCTCAGCCCCGGCGTCCTCGCCTCGGCCGGCCGGCTGCTCACCCACTACATCCACGCCGGCGCGCTCCTCGGCTCGGTCACCAAGCTGGACCGGGTCCCCGTCGGCCTCAAGTCGCACGCCAAGTCCTGGGTGCCCGGCAGCCAGTTCGCGGTGATCGCCCACCCCGAGCCGCAGTTGGTCCGGGTCGGCCCCGGAGTCACCCTGGAGGGGCCGGAGTTCGGTACCTGGATGCTGGTCGCCAAGGGGCAGCTCCAGTCCGACTGGATCGGCACCACCCTCGCCCCGGCGTGGAACGCGATGGGGCTGCGCGAGGCCACCCTGCCCGCCGAATCGGTGACGTGGTGGGGTACGAACAAGTTGATCGAGTTCTGTACGTATCTGCCCGACCTGTCGGTGCTGTACCAACTGGTCACCTCGGTACGGCAGTCCGTGTGCCACTGGTGCGGCATCGACGTCATCGGCGACCGTTGTGTCTTCTGCTCCGCCACACCGCCCGTTCACGAGAACCAAACATCGAGCGGATAAGTCCTCAACACACAGGACACGCTTACAGCACACGATTCGCTTGACCCCGCTCGATCCGCTCGTTTCCGCTCGACCGATATCCCCGATGAGGTTGTACGGTTCATGAACTCCCGTCAGCGCCGCGGCGTGATACTCCTGCTCCTGTCGGTGATCTGCGCCCTCGGCGCGTTCGTCGGCGTCCTCTCCGTCATCCGTGACGTGAAGTCCAAGGTCGGACCCGAGGTCGCGGCGTACCAGGTCAAGGGCGACGTGGCGCCCTACACGGCACTCACCGCCGCCCAGTTCAAGAAGATCGAGATGCCCAAGCGGTGGCTGTCGGACAACGCCGTGACCGATCTGCGGCAGATCACGGGCAAGATCGCGGTGACCACGCTGCGCCAGGGCTCCCTGCTGCAGACCGACATGATCGTGGACCAGCCGGCCCTCCAGCCCGGGCAGCAGGAGGTCGCCATCATGATCGACGCGGCGACCGGCGTCGCCGGCAAGATCACCCCGGGTTCCACGGTCAACGTGTACGCCACCTTCGCGGGCCAGAAGGAGGGTGACCCCGACCAGTCCAAGATCATCGTGACCAACGCGAAGGTCATCGACGTCGGCCACATCACCGCCCTCGACCCCGGCAGCAACAGCGACAAGAACCAGCAGACGTCCACCGACGGCGTGCCGATCACCTTCGCGCTCTCCACGCTCGACGCCCAACGGATCACCTACGCCGAGTCGTTCGCCGAGCGGGTGCGCCTCGCACTGGTGGCACCCGGCACCGATACGACCGTGCCCGACAAGGACCGGACGTACGAACTCGCGAAGGACAAGTGAGAGGCCCGCATGCCCACCAGGATTCTTCCGGCGGTCGGAGACGCGGACGCCATCCGCGCCATCACGACCCTGCTCAGTCAGCTCCCGGACGCCGACCCGGTGGCCCCGGTGGCCGACTCGACGCAGCTCATCGACACCCTGGCCCGGCTCGCCGCCGAGTCCGTCGACGAGCTGCCCGAGGTCGTGGTGGTGCATGAACGCATCGGTCCCGTCCCCGCGTTGGAGCTGGTCCGCGAGGTCGCGCTGCGCTTCCCCGCGGTGGGCGTCATCCTCGTCACCACCGACGCCAGCCCCGGCCTCTTCCAGGCCGCCATGGACTCCGGCGCCCGCGGCCTGATCGCCCTCCCGCTCAGCTACGAGGAGTTGGCCAACCGCGTCCAGGCCGTCGCCGCCTGGTCCGTGGGCGTACGGCGTCATCTGGGCCACGGCGGCGACGTGTTCACCGGCGTCGGCGGCACGGTCGTCACGGTCAGCGGCTCCAAGGGCGGGGTCGGCGCCACCCTCGCCGCGATCCAACTCGCCCTCGCCGCCCAGGTGTCGGGCCGTACCGTCGCGCTCGTCGACATGGACCTCCAGACCGGGGACATCGCCTCCTACCTGGACGTCCAGTTCCGCCGTTCCGTCGTCGACCTCGCCGCGATCACCGACATCTCGCCGCGCGTCCTGGCCGACGCCGTGTTCCGGCACGACACCGGGATGGCGCTGCTGCTGGCTCCCGGGGAGGGCGAACGCGGCGAGGAGGTCACCGACCGGTCGGTGCGGCAGATCGTCAGCGCCCTGCGCTCCCGCTACGAGGTCGTCGTCATCGACTGCGGTGCCCAGATGAGCGGCGCGAGCGCGGCGGCCGTCGAAATGGCCGACACGGCACTGCTGTTCACCACCCCGGACGTGGTCGCCGTACGCGCCGCGAAGCGCACCGTGCGGATGTGGGACCGGCTGCAGATCCGCAAGGCCGAGGAGACGACCATCGTCGTCAACCGCTACACGCGCGGTACGGAGATCCAGCCCGCGCTCATCCAGCGCATCACCGGCACGACGGTCGCCGCCACCGCGATCCCCGCCAACTTCAAGGAACTCCAGGGCGCGGTGGACGCGGGCCGGCTGCACGAACTCGACAACAAGAGCGTGGTGAAACAGGCCCTTTGGGGTCTCGCGGGCGAACTCGGACTGGTCAAGGTCCCCGAAGTCGCCCCGAAGAGCGGGCGGTCGCGGGGCGGCGGGGATCGCGGCTCGGTGAGCTTCCGGCGCCGGAGAGAGTGAACGGGGATGCGTATGTCTTCGATGCCTGCCGTGCTTTCGACGGCTTCGCGGGAGCGGGACCGGGGCCAGGTCACCATCGAGTTCCTCGGCATGACCCCGCTGATCATCCTGACGCTGGTGCTGATGTGGCAGTTCGTGCTGGTGGGGTACACCTTCACGCTGGCGGGGAATGCTGCGGACGAGGCGGTGCGGGCGGGGACGGCCGCGGCCCCGGGAGATCGGGAGGCCGCCTGCGAACAGGCCGGCCTCGACAAGCTGGACGGCGCGTGGAAGGGGGACGCCACGGTGACCTGCGGAGGCACGGGGTTCGTCACGGCCGACGTCGACCTGAAGGTGCCCGTCCTCTTCCCGGGCGCGATCGGCTTCCCCTTCACGGTGCACGGCCACGCGGGCGCCGTAGAGGAGGCGAAGGACTGAGATGCGGAAGGACAGGAGGGAGAAGGGGAGGCGGGACCGTGGCCAAGTCGCCATCGAGTACCTCGGGTTCATCCCGGTCCTGATCCTCGTCGCCATGGCGGGAGTGCAGCTCGGGCTGATCGCGTACACCGCGATCCAGGCCGGTACGGCGGCCAGGACCGGGGCGCGCAGTGCCTCGCTGGAGCAGAACTACGCACAGGACTGCAAGGACGCGGTCAGCGGATTCCTGGCGGGCGGCACCAGTTGCAGCCGGGCCGACCTGGGCAGGTCCGTCCAGGTCACCTCCACCGTGAACATCCCGTCGATCGTGCCCGGTTGGGACTTCGGCACGGCCAGCAAGACCGCCACCATGCCGCTCGACCACTGAACGCGGAGCAAGGAGCACAGCACTCATGGGCCTGCGGGAACGAGTCAACCATCCCGAGGAGAACGGCCATCGGGGCGAGGACGGCCACATGGTCGCCTCGTACCGCGCCAAACTCCTGGAGGAGATCGACCTCGCGGAGATGAGCGCACTGGCCACCGCCGAGCGACGGGCCCGCCTGGAGCGGGTGCTCGGGCACATCATCAGCCGTGAGGGGCCGGTCCTCTCGACCGTCGAGCGTTCGCAGCTGATCCGCCGGGTCGTCGACGAGGCGCTCGGCCTCGGCATACTCGAACCGCTCCTCGAAGACGCGTCGATCACCGAGATCATGGTGAACGGCCCGGACGCGATCTTCGTCGAACGCGGCGGCCGGGTCGAGCAGTTGCCGCTCCGCTTCCCCTCCCACGACCAGCTGATGCAGACCATCGAGCGGATCGTGTCGACGGTCAACCGCCGCGTGGACGAGTCGAATCCGATGGTCGACGCACGGCTGCCGTCCGGCGAGCGCGTCAACGTGATCATCCCGCCGCTGTCGCTGACCGGCGCGACGCTCACCATCCGCCGCTTCCCGCGCTCCTTCACGCTCCAGGAGATGGTCGGCTTCGGCTCGCTGGACGAGCACATGCTGTATCTCCTCGCGGGGTTGGTGCACGCGAAGTTCAACATCATCGTGTCGGGCGCGACCGGCACCGGGAAGACCACCCTCCTCAACGCCCTCTCCGGCCTGATCCCGGAGACCGAGCGCATCATCACCATCGAGGACTCCGCCGAACTCCAGCTCCAGCAGTCGCACGTGATCCGCCTGGAGGCCCGCCCGCCGAACGTGGAGGGCAAGGGCCAGGTCACGATCCGCGACCTGGTGCGCAACTCGCTCCGTATGCGCCCGGACCGGATCGTCGTAGGAGAGGTCCGAGGCGGCGAATCGTTGGACATGCTCCAGGCGATGTCGACGGGCCACGACGGCTCGCTCGCCACCGTCCACGCCAACAGCGCGGAGGACGCGCTGATGCGCCTCAAAACGCTGGCGTCCATGTCCGAGGTGGAGATCCCCTTCGAGGCGCTGCACGACCAGATCAACAGCGCCATCGACGTCATCATCCAGCTCACCCGCTTCGCCGACGGCGCCCGCCGCATCACCGAGATCGCCCTCCTCGACAGCCACGGCAGTGAGCCGTACCGGCTGGCGACGGTGGCCCGCTTCAGCCCGCAGCCCATCTCCGCCGACGGCCGGGTCTACGGCACCTTCGAGTACTTCCCGCTCTCCCGCCGCACCGCCGACCGGCTCTACATGGCGAGCCAGCCCCTGCCGCAGGCCTTCGGCGTCGCCCACACCGCGGAACAGCTCGCCCTCAGAGAAGCCAGTAGGTAGGGACCGACCCCATGGATCTCCAGACGATCGTCACGCTCACCACCGGCGTCACCCTGCTGACCTGTGTCCTGGGCGTCGCCGGCGTGCACGCCTACGCCACGGGCAGGGCACAGCGCGCGGCCCTGGTCGACCGGCTCTCCTCGACCGGCCAGATCCAGGTGGGCCGCGTCCGCCGCTTCCGCGACCTGGACCGCAGACTGCGCCGTACCCGGCTCGGCCGGCAGCTCGAACTCCGGCTCGCGGCAACGGGGTTGGACATGACACCGGGCGAGTTCTTCGTCTACATGCTGGCCACGGTCGCGGCGCTCTGGCTGATCGGGCAGGCGTCACTGGCCCCCTTCTTCGGGCCGATAGCAGGCCTGTTGGGCATCGGGGTGGCGATCCAGTTCCTCAACTGGCAGCGCCAGAAGCGCATCGAGAAGTTCATCAACCAACTCCCCGAACTGGCCCGCATCATGGCCAACGCCACCCACGCCGGCCTCGCGCTGCGCACCGCGATCAGCATGGCGGCGGAGGAGCTGGAGGCACCGGCCGGGGAGGAACTCGCCAAGGTGGCCAACCAGTTGGCGGTGGGCGCCTCGATGGACGACGCGCTGAGCGAGCTGGCGGACCGCCTGCCGTCCCGCGAACTGGTCGTACTGGTCACGACGTTGGTGCTGTCGAACCGGGCGGGCGGCCAGGTGGTGAGCGCCCTGCGCAACCTCACGGAGACCCTGGAGGAGCGCAAGGAGACCCGCCGCGAGGTCCGCACCCAGCTCTCCCAGGTCAACATGACGTCGTACGCCGTTCCGGTGATGGGCGTGGGCGCCCTCTTCCTGATGAACGGCGTCAAACCCGGTGCCCTGGACCGGATGACGGGCTCCCCGATCGGCCAGGCCTGCGTGATCATCGCCTTCGGGCTGTACGCGGTCGGCTTCATCCTCATCCGCCGCCTGTCCCGCATCGACGTCTGAGACGTCCGAGATCCGAGAGGGGGAGACCTGATGACAGCACTGGCACTCGGCCTGGTGATGGGCCTCAGCGTGTGGGGCGCCTTCGCGGGCATCCGCATGTACCGGGCGGACGCGAAACTGCCCAGCGACCTCGTCCTGGCCCTGGAGGTCGGCGCGACCCGCACCGGCGCGGTCGACTCCCTCATCGACCGCATGGGCATGCGCTACGCCCCGATGGTCCTCCGCCTCATGGGCCCCAGGCTGGTCGCCAAGTACCGCCGCAGGATAGACCTCGCGGGCAACCCCGGCGGCCTGACCATCGACCGCTACGCGGCCCGCCGGGCGGTCTACGGCTTCCTCGGCGGCTTCGGCGGCCTGCTGATGCTGCTCGAAGGGCACTACGTCGTCGCCGTCATCCTGTTCGCCTTCGGCGCGTTCTGGACGGAGGTCGGCATCTGGTCGGCGATCCGCATCCGCAAGGACGTGATCGAACGGACCCTGCCGGACTTCCTCGACGTACTCGCGGTGGTGGTGAGCGCGGGGTTGGGCTTCCGCCAGGCCCTGGACCGCGTGGCCTCGAAGTACGAGGGCCCCTGGGCGGACGAACTCCGCATCACGCTACGGCAGATGGACCTCGGCATGAGCCGCCGCGCCGCCTTCGCGGAACTCCGGCGACGCAACGACAGCGAGCAGGTGGCCATGTTCGTCACGGCGTTGCAGCAGGGGGAGGAGCTGGGCGCGCCGATCGTCGACACGCTGGTGGCGTTGGCGAAGGACATGCGTCGCACGGACGCGCAGAACGCCCGCCGGAAGGCGGCCCGCGCGGTCCCCAAGGCCACCATGATGATCACCACGTTCATGGTCCCGGCCACGATGCTGCTCCTCGGCGCGGGCCTTCTCCTCGGCTCCGGCACGGACTTCAGCACGATCACGGGCAAGTAGGGACGGACGGGGGGCGACGGGGGCCATGGCGACGACGGACGAGAACGGACGTACGGGACTGCTGCGGCGGCGTCCCAAACCGGCGGAGATCACCACTCCGCCGGCCGGGACGGTGCTGCCGGATCATGTGCGGTCGGGGGCGACGGATATTCCGGTGACGACGGTGACGCCGGCGTTGCCGGAGGGGTGGGCGCCGGTAGGGGGCTGGCTTCCGGGGGTACCGAGGCCGCCGACCCAGCCGGGCGTGGAACGGTTGGCCGCCGATGCTGGGGACGCCGAACAGGGGCCACCCGCACCCGACGACGATGGCCGCACGAGCGGTGCGAGTGGGAGTCGAATCCCGGCCGAGGGCCGGGAAGCAGCCCTGCCCATCCAGGTGAGCGCGCTGCAAGCGATGTGCAGGCAGGTCTTCGGCTTCCGCCTCGCGATGATCGCCCTGGCCGCCCCCTCCGCCCTGGTCAACGCCACCCCCGGCGTGGCCACCCGCCTGGTGGGCGCGGCCGTGGTGGTCACGTTCATGGCCTCCTACGTCCTGTTCCGCGACTGGGAACGCTTCGGCCCCCTGCTCCTCCGCCACCCCTCCCTCCTGGCCGTGGACACCCTCTTCGGCTCCCTCCTCCTGATCTCGGCAGGGCCCACCAGCACACTCGCCTACGTCAGCGTCTGCACCCCCCTCCTCGCCGGCATCGTCTACGGCTGGCGGGGCGCCGGCTGCTTCGCCAGCCTCCAGGCGGTGATCCTGGTGCTGGCACAGACCGCCGCGGCGGACGCCCACCGGGTCGTGGCGCAGAGCTTCCTGCTCCCCGGCCTGTGCGTGATCGCCGGCGCGATGGGAGTGACCCTGCGCAACCTGATGCTCCGCTTCGGCGAGGCGACGACCGCGTTGACGACGGTCCAGGCCCGTCTCGCCGTAACGGAGGCGGTAGGAGCCGAACGGGCCCGACTGGCACGGGAGTTGCACGACTCGGTGGCGAAGACCCTGCACGGCGTCGCCCTCGCGGCGGACGGCCTGGCGGGTTCGGCGGGCGCGGACCGCATGAACCCGACCCTGATCCGACAACAGGCGGAGCTGGTGGCCCGCTCGGCGCGCAGGGCGGCGGCGGAATCCCGCGAACTCCTGGCGGACCTGCGGCGGGAGTCCAACCCGGACGAGGGTACGGACGTACTCGTCGAACTGGCGGCCCGCACAAGGGACTTCAGCACCAGGACCGGCCTGCCGACGACCTACCGTCCGACCGGTGAACACGGCGTACCGCCGGTCCCGCCCGCCGTGGCACGCCAGCTCCTCACCATCGCGACGGAAGCGATGGAGAACGCCCACCGCCACGGCACCCCCACCAAGGTCGACGTGGAGGCCGGGGTCCACGACAGCCTCCTCCGCATCAGCGTCTACGACGACGGCCGCGGCCTGCCGCCCGGCACCACCCTCGAACAGCTGCGCAGGGCGGGCCACTTCGGCCTGGTCGGCATGGTCGAACGGGCCGCGTCGGTGGGCGCCCGCATCCGCATCGGACGGGGCGGCCACGACGCGGGCACGGAGGTCCGCCTGGAACTCCCGCTGGGAGCCCTGACGACCTGACGATCTGAAGACCTGGCGACCTGGCGGCCTGACGAGGCAAACCCATCCCCCCACCCGTACAAACGACTTGAGAGACCTGAGAGGAGGCAGCCATGCCGGACCAGACGACGCCCCATCCCGGCGCTCCCCAGCCGCCGCCGAACCCGTTCCACAACTTCCCGCGACCGGCCGCGACTTCAGCCCTCCGGGTCGTCGTGGCCGACGACAACCCGGTGGTCCGGGCGGGCCTGACGGCCCTGTTGTCGGGCCGCGCGGACATCACGGTCGTGGCGGAGGCGGCGGACGGCCACGAGGCGTACGAGGCGGCCCACTTCCACCGCCCCGACGTGGTCCTCCTGGACGTCCGCATGCCGGGCGTGGACGGCATCTCGGCGCTGCCGTACCTCGTGCGGATCGCACCGGTCGTGATGCTCACCTACAGCAGTGAGTCGGAGATCGTCCAGGAGGCGCTGCGGCGCGGGGCGGGCGGATATCTGGTCCACGGCGAGTTCACGGCGGACGAACTCGTCGCCGCCGTAAGGGGCATCAGGCAGGGTAGGGCCCATTTCACGCCATCGGCGGCGGGGGCGCTGCTGGCACAGCTGCGCCAGGAACAGGCGGCCCGCTCGACCGCGTCCCTGCCCGAGGGCCTGGGCTCTTACGACTCTCAACTAGGTGCAGCTGCAAATGGAGCGACCCCTTCAGTGCCCCATCCCCAGCCGAATTCACCACATAGCCTTTCGCAACTGCAACCAACTGTGAGACAGTCATCCTCGGACAGGTCACGGTTCCAACTGAGCGCGAGGGAGGCGGAGATCATGGACCACATCGCGTCCGGCATGACCAACCAGCAGATCGCCGCCACCTGCTTCATCTCCGAGAAGACCGTCAAGAACCACATCAACCGCATCTTCGCCAAGCTCCACAGCACCAGCCGTTCCGAGGCCGCGGCCAAGTGGCTTGGTACGGCGCCGGGTTCGGCCCGAGGGCTGGGGTGACGCGTGACACCGCGACGGGTGACCCAACTGCCGGGCCTACGGGCCCGGTTCGGCGACGGGCGGGCCCAGTGTGAGGGCCGGGACTCCGATTGGGCCCGATTTTGGGCCCTGGGACCCTCTGGCGTACCTGTGGTTCGGGCATACCGTTCTCATGTCGAAAGCGGCACCGGCGACGAGGAAGCCGGGATCGAGTCTCTCGGAGGGGAACACCATGAGCAACTGGATCAACACCACCGTGACGTACCTTCAGGCCCGCGCCGCCCGCAGCGACAAGGGGCAGACCGCGGTGGAGTACCTGGGCATCATCGCGGTGGTGGTCGCGATCGTGCTGGCGATCACGGGTACGGACATCGGGCAGTCGATCTTCGACGCGATCACGACGAAGATCGGCGAGGTCACCGGCGGCTGATGCGGCCGCGTAGGTACGGCGACGCAGGGCAGGCCTTCCCCATCTACATCACGGTGGTGGCGGGTCTGCTCTTTCTCGCGTTCGCCTACGTCGCGGTCGGCCAGGCCGCAGTGAACCGGGGCGGTGCCCAGACGGCCGCGGACGCGGCAGCGCTCGCGGCGGCGCAGGACACCCGGAACCAACTTGCGGGCAAGTGGGTGGAGAACGTACTCGACCCGACCAAGTGGCAGGAGATCTTCGACGGCAACGTGGCGGGACTCGTCGATTCGTGCGGGCGGGCCGACCAACTCGCGGGCCAGAACCACGCCCACATGACCGGGGCCGGGTGCCAGCCGATACAGGGGCTTCCCCCGGGCTACGAGGTCGTCGTCGAAAGCGACAAACCAGTCGGAGACTCGATCGTCCCCGGCACGGAGAACACGTACTCGAAAGCCCACGCCACCGCCGTGATCGAGCCGCTCTGCACGTTCCAACTCCCGGGCGCGGGCGCCGGGGACGACGTGCTGCCGAAGCTCACCTGCAAGAACAACAAGGACTGGGACCTGGACCCGACGGATCTCACCGATCTGCCGGGTCCCGAGGACCTCTTCGATGTCCACCTGGCCGACTGACAAGCGAACGACGAGTGATGAAGGAAGCAGAGTCATGAGCATTCGGTTCACTTCGACGGCCCGCAGGGGGACGGTCGCACTGGCTGTCGCGGCCGGTCTGGCCTTCGGTGTGGCCGGCTGCGGGAGTGGTGGCGACGACAACAAGAAGCCGGACACTCCGGCGTCGGCCTCCAAGACCGGCGGATCCGATCCGAGCGCTCAGGAGGGGCAGTCGGACGAGCCCCTGGCCGAGCTGAAAGGCTCGAACGGCCTGGTCCTGGACATCACTTCCGCCACTCGGGACTCGGGCGGCTTCATCACGGTGAACGGCAGTCTCAAGAACGACGGTGCCAACAGCATCGCGGTCCCTTCCGCGTTGAGCGGCAACGAGACCGAGATCATCAGGAACGGCAGGTCGTTGGGCGGCGCCACGCTCGTGGACTCCAAGGGCAAGAAGCGTTACTACGTACTGCGCGACACGGACGGCCGTCCGCTGACGACCACGGGCTTCTCGACCATCCGGTCGGGCGACGATCTGGCCGTCTTCATGCAGTTCCCGGCACCACCGACGACCACGACCGAAGTCTCCTTCGAGCTACCGACATTCTCTGTCGGCACGATCAAGATCTCCGGATGAGGCGGCCGTGACCACCACTCCCCGTCTCGCCCTGGTCGTGACCGCCGCCACGATCATGGTCGCCGCGAACATCGTCGGCGCGGTGGCCGCGCACGCCGACGACACCCCGAGCCCGAGCGTCCCACCGGGCACCGAGGCCTCGGCCTCCGCCCCGGTGAAGGTCGACCCGAACGACCCGGACCTGAAGCTCCCCGAGGGCGGGACGCTCGCCGCCCCCAAGGTCCTGGACATCAAGTCCGTCGTGGAGGACCAGGGCGGCGAGGAACGCCGTGAGGACACCAACTCGGACGTGACCTTCGCCCTCCAGGCCGAGGTCCTCTTCAGCAAGGACAGTTCCAAGCTGAGCGCCGAGGCGAAGTCCCGTATCGACGCGATCGCCGAGGAGATCAAGAAGCAGAACGCGTCCACGGTCCGCGTCTTCGGCTTCACGGACAACCTCGGCTCGTCCGCCCACGGCGACGTCCTCTCCAAGCAGCGCGCCGACGCCGTACAGGCCGTCCTGGACTCGGACTTGAACAACCCGAACATCACCTTCGAGGTCCGCGGCTACGGCGAGCAGTACCCGATCGCCGACAACTCCACGGAGGCCGGCCGCAAGAAGAACCGCAGGGTCGAGGTGACGTTCCCGCGCACGGAGAGCTGAGGCCCACCCGGGACTTGGGTGTCGATTTGGGTCCACGGGCCCATCTCGGGCGTCCGTCCGGTCCCTAACCTCTGGAAGCTCCGGTGGTGTTGAGCGATATCGGGGGACGGGGGAGACATGGCCTCGATCGGGGGAGTCGGCGGGAGCGGTGGGTCGGGCGGGCGTCACGAGATGCCGGTGCCGCTCGCCACCGCACTGGTGCTGGTCCACGCACTGTTCGCGGTCACCGTCGTCGGCGGGCTCGGGCTGCTGATGACCGCAGGGGCGTACGACGCCCTCGACGGTCAGGTGATCGCCCTCGTCGTGTACGCCGCCGCACCCGGTGTCCTCGGCTGGTGGCTGGCCCGGCGGAGTTGGGAGGGCGGGGTCCGCGTCCGGCGTGGACTCCTCGCCGTTCAGGGCTGGTTGGTCCTCGGCGGGGTTGTCAACCTCGTCTCCGGGTCCGCCCGGGGAGGCTTGCAACTCCTCCTCCCGATCCTCATCCTGTTCTTCCTGTCCCGCCCCGAAAGCCGTCACTGGTACGGGCTCGCCGAACTGGACCGCGTGGAGCGCCGCCCGTTCTCCCTGCCGCGGCTGATCCGCTGGCGCCGGGACGAGGGGCAGACGGCGGTCGAGTACGCCGGGTTCATCGCCATCGTCGCCGCGATCATCACCGCGCTGCTGGTCAGCGGCCTCGGCACCCAGATCTTCACCGGCATCCAGTCGGAGGTCTGCAAGGTCACCGGCATGGCCTGCCCCGCTTCGCCGGGCGGCGACACGGACACGACCGCCGGCAACAACAACGCCAGTGACAACGGAAACAACAACGGCAACAACAACGGCAACGGCGGGAGCACCGGCGGCAACGGCGGAAACACCGGCGGCAACGGCGGAACCACCGGCGGTACCAGCACCACAGGCGGCACCGGCACGACCACCACAACCGACCCGGACCGGACCGACGACCAGCAGCCCGCCCCCGCCCCCGCTGACGACAAGAAGGACGACGACGGCTGCTTCTCCGGCGTCGGCGCCTTCTTCGGCTGTGCCGGCAACCAGGTCAAGCAAGTCGGCCAAGGCCTCTTCGTCGACGGCGTCTGGGGCGACCTCACCGGCATCTACGACATGGTCCGCCACCCGATCGACACCGTGAAGGGCATCGGCGACTACGGCAAACAGCTCGGCGAGGACTGGTCGAAGAACTCCAAGGACGCCGGCAAGAAGTGGTCCGACGGTGACTACGGCGGGGCCCTGTGGGACTGGGCCGGTGCCTCGGTGAAGACCGGCGGCACGGTTCTCTACGACGTGTTCATCGGCGACGACGTGGCCAAGGACTGGAACAACGGCGACAAGACCCGCGCCGTCAGCCACGTCCTCTGGAACGTCGGCTCCCTCTTCATCCCGGGCTACGACGGCGCCAAGGTCGTGGAGAAACTCGGCGACCTGGGCAAGATCGGCAAGCTGGGGAAGCTCGGCGAACTCGCGGAGAAGGCAGCCAAGGCGGCGGAGGACGCGAAGAAGGCGGCCAAGGCGGGTGACGTGGCGGGCGCCGACAAGGCCGCCAAGGAAGCCGACGACGCCGCCGAGGAAGCGGAGAAGAAGGCCGAGAAGACCGGCTGCACGATCGGCGCGCCCAGCCGCCGTATCCCCTATGACGGCAACGGTCCGCAGGACGGCGGCGGGTTCACCGGTTCCTCCGGCGCGGGCACCACCGTGCTCGCCGCCGGTGGCTCCCCGTACGTCGTCCTCGCCGAGGACGGTTGCGACGAGGACGCCAAGAAGGAGGCCGAGGACGCCCGCAAGCAGGCGGACGACGCCGACGCAGCCGCCCGCGCCGCCGATCTGCAGCACGCGGCGGACGAGGCCAAGAAGGCCATCACCGACGCGAAGGACAAGCAGAAGACGCCCAAGGGCGACCGGTTCCAGCTCGACGAGAAGAAGATCGACGACCTCGTCGCCAAGGCGAAGGACAACCCGGACCTGAGCAAGGGAGAGATCGGGAAGGCCGAACTGACCCAGTCCCTCAAGGACTTGGCCGACATGCTGAAGAACACGACCATCGACAGCCAGAGCCGCGGTTCGCTCGGCGGCCCCGTGCTCAGGGCCGCCGACCGCCACCAACTGGCCGAAGCGATGGCCGAGGTCAAGGCCGCGACCCGCGCCGCGGACGACGCCGCCGAGGGCACCAAGGTCTACGCCGGCGTCGGCGCGAAGAAGGGCCGACAGACGGTGGACATGGGCGACGGCACCACCGCCGATCTCAGCGGCATCGACGACGCCGACATCGTCTACAAGGGCAAGGACGGAACCCTCAACGTCGTCGAGGTTAAGAACACGGGACAGGCCGCCACCCAGGCCTCCATCCGCGCCCAGGCCCAGAAGCTGGCCGACTGGCAGAAGGCCGACCCCGGACGCAAGGTCCGCTACGAGATCGAGACGCAGGACGGCTGGGACAAGGTGTTCGACGGTTTCCAGAAGGACAAGAAGACCGGAAAGGTCCCGGAAGGCACTCCCGCGCAGACCCTTGCCGAGAACGGCCTCGACCTTCGTGTCGCCGGCCAGGACATCTCGCCGCAGCAGCTCAAGGCGATGGACAACGCATGGAGCAGGAAGACTCCGGCCGAGCGGCAGGCGGCACGGGACTCGGGCAGGATGAAGGACCCGAAGACCGCCATGCAGTATCTGGGTGTCTCCTGACGTGGAGTGGACGAGCGGACGATCAGAGGAACGGAGCGCCGGACAGTGACCGCACATCACCTGCTGCCCGCGGACATGCGGCGGCTCCCCTTGCCGTGGAACGACCTGACCCCGGAACGGAAGCTCGCACTGGAGGAACTGGCCCACACGGAGACGACCGAGCAAGCCGCCCTTGAGGCGCTGGCGGCCGTGCTCTCAGCCCCGCCGGCGTCACCGGTGCCGCGTGTCTGGAGCGACGAGTCGTGGGAACTCTTCGACCGGATCCGTCACGAGGCCGGGTACCGGTTGGCCCAAGTCATGCCGACGGCCGACCGGTACACCCGAGAGGGCATCGCCGATGTACTGCGGGAGTGGGCGGGCACGGCGCAACCGCCGGTACCGACCTGGTGGCTGGACGCTCAACTGGACCTGATCGTCGAGGTGTTGACCAACCAGGCGCTTGAGGGCTGGGCCCATGACGTGCTGCGCTGGCTCCAGCAGAAGCCGTACGACGAAGCGGGTGTCGCGGCGGCGGCCGAGCGCTGCGTCGAGAACGGGCTCGCCTCCCGCGACGCGGTGAACCTGCTGCACGCCCTCGGTGCACCCCACGGCGAGCAGGCCCTGCTTCGCGTCGTACAGGACGACAGAGCGAGCGACAGCAGCCGCTCACAGGCGCGGGAGGCACTCATGTGGCTGCGCCGCCCCGGCTACGAGGCCCGCGCACGTCAACCCCAGCAGGGGGAACACCCGTTGCTCCCTCCCGCCCTACGCGACCTCCCCCACAGCTGGGCCAGCGGCTTCCAATGGCCCGCCCAACTCCCGGAAACCGCCGACAACATCGCCCGAGCCCGCGCGATCCTTGAGGCCTGCGCACCGACAGCCCCCGTAACCGACCCGGTCCCGGCTTCCTCCTGGCACAGCTACGAGGGCGAGGACGAGGAACCGCCCGCCTGGCTCGAAGTCCGGGCGGTGCTGCGGGACTTCATGCCGTACGCGCACCTCGTCACCGAGGAACGGATGACCGAGGCGACGCGCGAGTGCGCCCTGCTCAACATCCCCGGCGTACCCGGCGACCCGGACAGCGAGGAGGCCGCGCACTTCGCCCGGCGATGGGTGACGTGGATCAGCGGCTGGATCGCCGGCGAGGTCTTCAGCTGGCTCGGCATGTACGTCGACGACGACACCCTCGTCACCCCGTGGGCGATGGAACTCGCCGAGCGGTACGCCCGGTTCGGCCTCGTCCCCGACCGTGCCGTGTCGATGCTGAACTGGCACGACACCGTACCCAGCAGCCGCGAGGCCCTCGCCCGGCTGGCCGCCGAGGGAAGGCTGCCGCCGGAGGACCGATGACCCCTCGGACCGGAAACACGGGATCACAGGAAGCCGGGGTCACGGGAAGCCGGGAACGTAGGAAGCCGCCAGCCCCGCCTACTCCGTCTCCACCACCACCCGAACCCCCGCCTCCACCCCCCACCCCGCCATGACCCCCGCCCCCGCCTCCAGCACATGCCGGGACCGCAAGCGCGGCAACCCCAGCCGCCCCGGCTTCATCGTGTGGACGGCGACGATCTTCAGGTTCCGGTCCAGGTACGCCACGTCGATCGGGAAGCGCATCCGGAACGTGTGCACACTGCTCGCCGGTGAGAGCAGCATCGCGCCGTCGATCGTGTCCCGGCCGAGCAGCCCCTTCGTGCGTGCCCGGTAGGAGGTCGCCAGCTCCAGCGGGACGGTGACCGCCCCCGCGGCGCCCTGCACGATCAGCTTTCCGCGCCCGTCGTTCCAGCGTCGTGCCATGTCAGGTCACCTTCCTGCGCCACTTCGGCAGCGGTGTCGAACCGAGTCAACCGACCGTATCCACAAGGGAGTAGGCCCGACATGGGCCCACGGACCCATGCCCCGACCGCCGCCCACTCGATATCGTCCCCGCGTGCGCCTGATTCTGATCGTCGTGGGTGCCCTGTGGGGCGCGTGGTCGGGCCTCCTGCTGCCCCGCGCCGCCCACCGCCTCTCCGTGGACCCCGAGGAACCCTGGAAGGGACAGTGCCCCGACGGCCACCCGATCACGGGCCCGTTCGACGGCTGGCTCGGCCGGGCCCGCTGCACCACCGACACCCGCGGCCCGCGGCCCGTCACCACCGCCTGCGGCCCCTACGGCCCCCGCACCCCCGCCGTGTCCGCCGCCACCGCCCTCGTCTGCGCGTCCCTCGCCGCGGCCACCGGCCCCCGCCCCGAACTCGCCGTCTGGCTGCTCGCCGCCCCCGTCGCCGTCCTCCTCGCGCTGGTCGACCTCCGGGTCCACCGCCTCCCCGACGTCCTCACCCTCCCGCTCGCCGCGGCCACCCTCGCCCTCCTCGGCATCGCGGCCGGGCTCCCCGCCGACGCCGGTTCCTGGGTCACGGCCCTGCTCGGCGGACTCGCCCTCGGTGCCACGTACTTGGTCCTGTATCTCATCAACCCCTCCGGCATGGGCTTCGGCGACGTGAAACTCGCCCTCGGCCTCGGCACGGCCCTGGGCTGGTACGGCTGGCCGGTGCTCGTCACGGGCGCCTTCGCGGGAGTGCTGTACGGCGCGGTCTACGGCCTCGGCATGGTCGCCCTGCGCCGGGCGGGCCGTAAGACGGCGATCCCGTTGGGGCCGTTCATGCTCGGGGGAGCGTTCACCGGTGTGGTGCTGGGGGCGTTCGCGGTCGCGTGAGACGGTGGTGGACCCGGCGCCGAGCGGGGTCGACCACGAACGAGGCGGTGCGCGCATGCGGAAGATCAGCCTGATGATGACCGTGTCCCTCGACGGCTACATGGAGGGCCCCGACCGCGACATCGACTGGCACATGGTCGACGAGGAACTCCACCAGCACATGAACGACACCCTCAAACACATGGGTGCCTTCGTCGACGGCCGCGTCACCCACGAACTGATGCTGGACTACTGGCCCACCGCCGACGCGGACCCCGACGCCCCCGCCGTCATCGCCGAGTTCGCCCGTATCTGGCGGGACATGCCGAAGATCGTGTACTCGCGGACCCTGCCCAGCGGCCCCGCCGACTGGAACACGACCGTCGTGCCCGAGGTGGTCCCCGAGGAGGTGCTGGCCCTCAAGCAACAGCCCGGCGGCGACCTGGGCCTCGGCGGCGCCGACCTCGCCGCGACCTTCCTCCGCCTCGGCCTCGTCGACGAGATCAAGGTGTACGTCAACCCGATCGTCCTCGGCAGCGGCAAACCGATGTTCCCCGTCTCCGACACCCGCACCCCGCTCCGCCTCACCGAGGCCCGCACCTTCGGCAACGGGGTCGTCCTCCTGCGCTACGAGCGCGCGAACGTCGACCCCAACTCCGGCCAGGCGTAAACCTGTTGTCCACGACACTCGCCCCAGGTTAGGAAGAACCCATGACCGGACTCGGCGCTGTATTCCGTCCCCAGCTTCCGCCCGAGCGACTGCGGGCGGTGGTACGACTCGCCGACGCCTCGGGGCTCGAAGAGCTCTGGCTCTGGGAGGACTGCTTCCGGGAGGGCGGCATCTCGGCCGCCGCCGCGGCGCTCGCGTGGAGCGATCAAGTGCGGGTCGGCGTAGGGCTGTTGCCGGTGCCGTTGCGGAACGTCGCCATCACCGCGATGGAAGTCGCCACGCTGGACCGGCTGTTCCCCGGACGCGCGATCCTCGGCGTCGGGCACGGCGTGCAGGACTGGATGGGACAGGTCGGGGCGCGTGTCGAGTCCCCGGTGACCCTGCTGCGCGAGCATCTCGACGCGCTGCGCGCCCTGTTGCGCGGGGAGCGCCTCACGACCGACGGGCGGTACGTCAAGCTCGACGACGTCGCCCTCGACTGGCCGCCGGCCGGCCCCGTCGAGATCCTCGCCGGTGCCGCCGGACCGCGCACCCTCCGCCTCTCCGGTGCGGCGGCGGACGGCACGATCCTCACCGCGAGCACCCCGCCGGACGGCGTCCGCCGGGCCCGTCAACTCATCGACGAGGGGCGGGAGTCGGCCGGCCGCACCGAGCCGCACAAGGTCGTCGTCTATCTCCTCACCGCCACCGGTCCCGACGCCGCCGCCCGCCTGCGCGCCGAACTCGCCGACGAGGGCGTGGAGTCGGTCCCCGGCCTCGGTGTCGCCGGTGACGCGGCCACCGTCGCGAAGGCCGTCCAGCGCCTCGCGGAGGCCGGCGCCGACACGGTGATCCTCCAGCCCACCGGCGACGAACCCGACCCGGAGGGCTTCGTACGCTTCGCGGCCGAGGAGGTCGCGGAGGAGGTCAGGACACTCATCCCCTGACGCCCACGAGCTGTCGCCCACGCCCACGAGCTGTCGCCCACGCCCACGAGCTGTTGGCTGCGACCACGCCGCCCCGCAGACAAGGAACACAGCCAGAACCATTCCCCGCACGCTCAAAAAGCGCCGCTGACATCCACCCCCCAGGGACGCGGGGAACTGCGCGACCAGCCCCCACCGGCCCGCAGACCTGCCGACCACGACAGCCGGCTACGCCGGAAGAGCTCCGCCGCTCAGCTACCCCGGCCGATGATCCCCCGCCGCCCCGTCGATCAACTCCCGCACGATGTCCATGTGCCCCGCGTGTCTCGCCGTCTCCTCGATCAGCTGGACCAGCACCCAGCGCAGCGACACGGAGTGCTCGCGCCACGGCGGCCGGCCGACCGCGTCCAGCGGCAGCTCCGCGATCGTGCGGTCGGCGGCGGCGCGGGCACGGCCGTAGAAGGCGACGATCTGTTCGGTCGTCTCGTCCGGGCCCGCCGCCATGTCCTCGCCCTGGTACGCGTCGAACCACAACGGCTCCACCTCGCGGCCGTAGCTCTCCACGAAGTAGCCGTACTCCACCGACGCCAGATGCTTCACCAGGCCGAGCAGGCTCGTGCCCGAGGGGGTCATCGGGCGTCTGGCCTGTTCCTCGTCCAGCCCGTCCAGCTTCCACAGCACCGCGTCCCGGACCCGGTCCAGGCTCGCGCGCAGCGTCGCCTTCTCGTCGCCGTGGTGGGGCAGCCCCGTATCCCCGTCGTCCGCGCCCGTGTCTCCGTCGTTGGCCATGCTTCGGAAATTAGCAGCGCCCACTGACAACGCCCTGCGACCATCGCCCCATGGACAACAGCGGGAGCGGTACGGGCAGCTTCGAGGACCTCGTCGCGGAAGGCGTCGCCGTTCCCACCGAGGGCTGGGACTTCTCCTGGTTCGAGGGCCGGGCCACCGAGGCGCGGCCCTCGTGGGGGTACGCGCGTTCGGCCGGGGACCGGCTCTCGCGCGCGACCACCGCCCTGGACGTGCAGACCGGGGGCGGGGAGGTCTTCGACTTCGCCCTGAGCCGGGCCGCCGCACAGCCCCCGATGCTCGTCGCCGCCACCGAGGGCTGGCCGCCGAACGTCGCCAAGGCCACCGAACTGCTCCGCTCGCGCGGTGTCGTGGTGGTCGCCGTGCCCGAGGACGCCCCGCTGCCCTTCGCCGACGCCGCGTTCGACCTCGTCCTGAGCCGCCACCCGGTCCGCGCCCACTGGCCGGAGATCGCCCGCGTCCTGCGCCCCGGGGGCACGTACTTCGCCCAACACGTCGGCCCCCGCAGCGCCTTCGAACTCGTCGAGCACTTCCTCGGCCCCCAGCCGGAGGCCGTGAGCGGCGCCCGCGACCCCGAACGCGAACGGGCCGGCGCCGAGGCGGCGGGGCTTGGGATCGTCGAACTCCGCGCCGAGCGGCTGCGCATGGAGTTCCACGACATCGCGGCCGTCGTCCACTTCCTGCGCAAGGTGATCTGGATGGTCCCCGACTTCACGGTCGAGGCATACGAGCCCCAACTCCGCGCCCTGCACGAGCAGATCGAGGCCACGGGCCCGTTCGTGACCCACAGCGCCCGCCACCTCTTCGACATCCGCAAGCCGACCGGATGAGACGCACCGGGCGACCTCACTTCATGTCCCCCATACGTGCACAGGTTTTCCACATCGTTATCGGGATCCACTCGCATCCCGCCCGCCACCTCACGTAAGTTCAGACCAAGGTAATTCGCGTGAGCAAAGCCGCGCGGTCGGCACCGTGCGGTGGAGGGGGCCGCGCGGTGCCCTGCCCCGTCAAGCGGACGTTCGCTGACGGCGTCACCCCTGAGAGCGACACGCCGGGGGTCGGCGGAAAACCTCCATGTTCTCCTTGGGATCCACTGTGAATCGGCCATGATCAGGGCCGGAATCAGGGGTTCCACACCCCCTGACGCGTCGTCGGACGGTTTCGGAGAGTAGTTGTGGCGCGCTGATGCGCGCAGCATCACTTACGAAGGGTTATGGTGGAAACCCCCCCCTCGGGCCGGTCCGTATCCCCCCCACGGACCGGCCCGATTTTTTTGTGCCCTGCGGCGACCGTCCGCACATCGGGCGGGTCCGACCTTCGTGCCGAACCGGGATGAGCCCAGACACCCCTTGGGGGAACAGGGCTCCAGCGGGGGTAGGCTTCGACGCCGGGGACTGCCATCCACGGAGGGGCTGACAACACGTGAACCTGCGCGACACCCTGCGCCGCCTGCTGGTCAGGTTCTACGCACGCAGGGTGGGAGGCCATCTCGACCACGCTCAGGTGCCCAAGCACGTCGGCGTCATCATGGACGGCAACCGGCGCTGGGCGAAGGCGGCCGGCTCCACCACCGTCCAGGGGCACCAGGCCGGCGGCGACAAGATCGAGGAGTTCCTCGGCTGGTGCAGCGAGACGGACGTCGAGGTCGTGACGCTCTGGCTGCTGTCGACGGACAACTTCGACCGCCCCCAGGAAGAACTCGGCCCGCTGCTCGGCATCATCGAGAACGTCGTCAGCTCCCTCGCCGCGGACGGCCGCTGGCGCGTCCACCACGTCGGCACCCTCGACCTGCTGCCGTCGGGGATGCAGTCCGCCCTCAAGGAGGCGGAGGAGTCCACCGCGCACGTCGACGGGATACTGGTCAACTGCGCCATCGGCTACGGCGGCCGCCAGGAGATCGCCGACGCGGTCCGCTCGATGATCCTGGACGCCGCCGACAAGGGCACCTCCATGGAGGAGCTCGCCGAGCACGTGGACGTCGACCTCATCGGCAAGCACCTCTATACGGGTGCCCAGCCCGACCCCGATCTGGTGATCCGCACGAGCGGCGAACAGCGGCTGTCCGGATTCATGCTCTGGCAGACGGCCCACGCCGAGTACTACTTCTGTGAAGTCTTCTGGCCGGCCTTCCGCAAGGTCGACTTCCTGCGCGCGATGCGTGACTACGCGGCGCGACACCGGCGTTACGGCGGATGAAGAGGCCGCTACGGCGCGTGACGGGCCGTGGCGGAGAATGATCGGGCCGCTACGGCGGATGACGGACAGCACCCCGGTACCACCCCCCTTGGGACGTAAGTAACAAGGAGTTCACCAGGGCGCCGTCATATGCCGTGGCATGGCGGCGCATGTTCGAGGGCATAAGCCAAGCAGGTCGACGCCCGAACCACGGGTGTCGTATCTCAGCGGACGGCACGGGGCCGTCCGCCCGGGAGGCCCTTTGCACCAGTTCGACCGTGCGGTCAGTACGGGCGAGACGGAGGGCCGGTTCTCGGCCCGCGCATCGCGGCCTGGACCGGTCCAGCTCCTCTCCGTCGCTCCCCGACCTCTTCCGAGGGGGTACGTCCTTCCGTGGTGACCAGCACAAAGCGCCGCATGCCTGACCGGCGCACCTATGTTCTCGACACCAGCGTTCTGCTGGCCGACCCGAACGCACTGAACCGCTTCGACGAGCACGAAGTCGTGCTGCCGATCGTCGTGGTCACAGAGCTGGAGGCCAAGCGGCACCATCCCGAACTCGGCTACTTCGCCCGGCAGGCCCTGCGCATGCTGGACGAGTTCCGCGTCCGGCACGGTCGCCTCGACGCCCCCATCCCGATCGGGGAACTCGGCGGCACCGTCAGGGTCGAGCTCAACCACTCGGACCCCAGCGTGCTGCCCAGCGGCTATCGCCTGGGGGACAACGACTCCCGCATCCTCGCGGTCGCCCGCAACCTGCAGGCCGAGGGGTACGACGTCACCGTCGTGTCGAAGGACCTTCCGCTCAGGATCAAGGCATCCTCCGTCGGACTCCTCGCCGAGGAGTACCGCGCGGAGCTCGCCATCACGGGCTCCTCCGGCTGGACCGGAATGTCCGAACTGACCCTGCCGGGCGAACAGGTGGACATCCTCTTCGAGGAAGGCCACATCTACGTCCCGGAAGCCGCGGATCTTCCCGTGCACACCGGTCTCACGATCCAGTCCGAGCGCGGCAAGGCGCTGGGCCGGGTCACGGCCGAGGGCAACGTCCGCCTCGTACGGGGCGACCGGGAGGCGTTCGGCATCAAGGGCCGCAGCGCGGAGCAGCGCATCGCGCTGGATCTGCTGCTCGACCCGGACATCGGGATCCTGTCGATGGGAGGCCGGGCCGGCACCGGCAAGTCCGCGCTCGCGCTCTGCGCGGGCCTGGAGGCGGTCCTGGAGCGGGGCCAGCACAAGAAGGTGATGGTCTTCCGGCCGCTGTACGCGGTGGGCGGACAGGAGTTGGGCTATCTGCCCGGCTCCGAGGCCGACAAGATGGGCCCCTGGGCCCAGGCGGTCTTCGACACGCTGTCCGCGGTCACCAGCCGCGAGGTCATCGAGGAGGTCACCGCCCGCGGGATGCTGGAGGTCCTGCCGCTCACCCACATCCGCGGCCGCTCGCTGCACGACGCGTTCGTGATCGTGGACGAGGCACAGTCCCTGGAGCGGAACGTCCTGCTGACCGTCCTGTCCCGGATCGGCGCCAACTCGCGGGTGGTCCTCACCCACGACGTGGCCCAGCGGGACAACCTGAGGGTCGGTCGCTACGACGGTGTCGTCGCCGTGGTGGAGAAGCTGAAGGGTCATCCGCTCTTCGCGCATGTGACCCTCACGAGGTCCGAGAGGTCCCAGATCGCGGCGCTTGTGACCGAAATGCTGGAGGACGGCCAAATCTGAGGTAGTACAGGCCAGTTGGCGCCGCTCCGTAAAGCCGATGAGCTTAGCGGGGCGGCGCTTCGGCGTCTTGCTGTTTCTCCAAATCCCGTGGGGCAAACGGGATGTGAGCTTTCACACGCAACTCAGAATTGCCACCCGGCGTCCGGTTACGGCAGAGTCTCATTCCTGTCAGGCCCCGCATACGACACACGCGTACCCCCAGCGGTATGCACCACTTGAGCATCACAGTCAACTCCACAGCGAAGTCGTATGCCGCCCGCTCTCCACGCGGCGCTCCCCGAGCGGGAGTTGCCCACCGGGCCCGTGCCTCCCGTGACCCCGTAGTTGGGAGGCCAGTGTTCAGGGGCACGATTGCGTCCGCCAGGGTCACCGAAGCGGACGATGCTGGAAGGACACCGTGTGAGCCGGATTTCGGTCCGGGGATTCGCAGTGGCTTCGGCCACCGCGGTCACCGCCGTCGGAAGCGTCGTAGGCGTTGCCTCGGGCAGCGTCGCACAGGCGCAGAACAATGACGCCGAGACGACGGCAGCCGACACCACGCTCCTGGCGGACATCCCCACGGGCCAGCAGGCCCAGGTACAGACCGCCTCCTTGACGCAGCAGGCCGACGCCCAGGCGATCCAGGCCGACGCCAGCGCCAAGAAGGACGCGGAGGAGTCGGCCCGCCTGGCCGCCGCCAAAAACGCCGTCGCCAAGAAGGTGGCCGCGGAGAAGGCGGAGAAGGCAGCCAAGGAGAAGGCCGAGGCGAAGGCCGCGTCCGCCAAGGCAAGCAGCTCCTCGTCGAGCTTCCCCGTGCAGAGCTCCTACACGGTCGCGCAGATCCAGTCGATGGCCGCCTCCATGGTGCCCAGCGGCCAGTACCAGTGCTTCAGCAACATCGTGGACCACGAGTCCAGCTGGAACTACCGCGCGGTCAACGCCTCTTCCGGCGCCTACGGCCTCTTCCAGGCCCTGCCCGGTTCCAAGATGTCCTCGGTCGGTTCGGACTGGCAGACGAACCCGGCCACCCAGATCAAGTGGGGCCTCAACTACATGGACAGCCGCTACGGCAGCCCGTGCGAGGCCTGGTCCTTCTGGCAGGCGAACAGCTGGTACTAGAGCAGGCACGGGACCGGAGTCCGTTCCGGTCCGCTCAACCTCACGAGGCCCCTCCCCGTCATAGGGGGAGGGGCCTTCGCCCTGTACGGTCGGACACGCAGCGACTCCAGGGGGGAGTAGTGGGGCAGGACGGGGGAAGAGGACAAATCATGTCGCGTGTACCAGGATGGCTCGGCAAGGTCGGCGCCGGACTGAGCGAGATGGGGGAGCGGTTGGACGAGCGCCGCACCGAGGTGGCCAAGGAACACGCCGAGGCCGCGCCCGAACCGCCCGCCGACGACCTCCGACCCCCGCAGCCCGTACCGGTACCCGTGGTCATCGCCCGTGACCGCCCCGAGCCGGCGCTCGCCGTGCCCTGGGGGGTGCGGGTCGCCGCGGAGGCCGGCTGGCGGCTGCTGATCCTGGCCGGCACGGTCTGGGTCCTGATGCGCGTCATCAGCGCCGTCCAACTGGTGGTCCTGGCCTTCGTCGCCGCCCTCCTGATCACGGCACTGCTCCAGCCGACGGTGACCCGCCTGATCGGCTACGGCCTTCCGCGCGGCGTCGCCACCGCCCTCACCGCGATCCTCGGCTTCGTCGTGATGGGGCTGATCGGCTGGTTCGTGACCTGGCAGGTCATGGCGAACATCGACAACCTCTCCGACCAGGTCCAGAACGGCGTCGACGACCTGCGCAACTGGCTGCTCAAGGGCCCGTTCCACGTCACCGAGAAGCAGATCAACCAGATCGCGAAGAACCTCCGCGAGGCCATCGGCGCCAACACCGACCAGATCACCTCGGCGGGCCTGGAGGGCGTCCAGGTCATCGTCGAGGCGCTGACCGGCATCCTCCTGACGGTCTTCTCGACCCTCTTCCTCCTCTACGACGGCCCGCGCATCTGGCAGTGGTCGCTGAAGCTGGTGCCCGCGGCGGCGCGGCCGGCGATGGCGGGCGCGGGTCCTCGCGCGTGGCGCACGCTGACGGCCTACGTCCGCGGCACGGTGATAGTGGCCTTCATCGACGCGGTCTGCATCGGCGTCGGCATCTACTTCCTCGGCGTGCCGATGGCCGTACCGCTGGCCGTCTTCATCTTCCTGTTCTCGTTCATCCCGCTGGTCGGCGCGGTGGCCTCCGGCGCGCTGGCGGTCGTCGTCGCGCTGGTCACCCAGGGCGTGTTCACGGCCCTGATGACCCTGGCGGTGGTCCTCGCGGTCCAGCAGATCGAGGGCCACATCCTCCAGCCCTTCATCCTGGGCCGCGCGGTCCGGGTGCACCCCCTCGCGGTGGTCCTCTCGGTCGCCGCGGGCGGGATGATCGCGGGTATCGGTGGCGCGGTCGTGGCGGTGCCGCTGGTGGCGGTGCTGAACACGGTCGTGAGCTACCTGAAGTCGTACTCCCAGGAACCGGCGTCGAATCTGTCCCCGAAGCCGCGGGGGGCGACGGCGGTGTCGGCGACGCCGACCGATTCCGAGCCGTCGGACCAGGCGCCGTAGAAGCACGACTTCCCACTCACCCACCCGTTCACCGGCAGTGAACGGGTGGGTGAGTGGGAAACTGGGGCCGGCGAGACGGACGGTCGGCCGAACTCACACGGCGGCAAGAACCGCTTCCGCCTCCAGTGTGACCCCCACCGCCTGAACCACGGACGCGATCTTGAACGCCTCCTGGATCACCTCGCGCTCAACACCCGCCTTGCGCAACACCTGTTCGTGCGAGTCGAGACACATCCCGCACCCGTTGATCGCGGACACGGCGAACGACCACAACTCGAAGTCGACCTTGTCGACCCCGGGGTTGCCGATGACGTTCATCCGCAGCCCCGCGCGCAGCGTGCCGTACTCGTGGTCGGACAGGAGATGACGCGTCCGGTAGAAGACGTTGTTCATCGCCATGATCGCGGCGGCGGACTTGGCGGCCGTGTACGCCTCGGGCGACAGGTTGGCCTGCGCCTCGGGCGCCAACTCCCGGAGTACGAGGGGGGATCGGGAGGCGATCGCCGTGGCGAGGACCGTGCCCCACAGCTGTTGCGCCGGCAGGTCGGAGTTGCCGATGACCGAACCGAGGTTGAGCTTCAGGTCCTTGGCGTAGTCCGGTATGGCGGACTTCAGGGTGTCCAGTGACATCTCAGGTCACTTCCCGGCCAGCAGTGCGCCCGCGTCGAGCGTGTCGTCACCCTTGGTCCAGTTGCACGGGCAGAGCTCGTCCGTCTGGAGCGCGTCGAGGACCCGGAGGACCTCCTTCGGGTTACGGCCGACCGAGCCCGCGGTCACCATGGAGAACTGGATCTCGTTGTTCTGGTCCACGATGAACACCGCGCGCTTGGCGAAGCCGTCCTCGCCCTCGATGCCGAGGTCGCGCATCAGCTCGTGCCGGGAGTCGGCCAGCATCGGGAACGGCAGGTCGCGCAGGTCGTCGTGGTCCTTGCGCCAGGCGTGGTGGACGAACTCGGAGTCGCCGGAGAAGCCGAGCACCTGGGCGTCACGGTCGGCGAACTCGTCGTTCAGCCTGCCGAAGGCGGCGATCTCGGTGGGGCACACGAAGGTGAAGTCCTTGGGCCACGCGAAGACGATCTTCCACTTGCCCTCGTAGGTCTTGTGGTCGATCTGCCGGAACTCCTGGCCCTTCTCCAGCGAGACACAGGCGGTCAGATCGAACGACGGGAACTTGTCACCGACAGTGAGCGCACGCACTCCTTGCAGCGGAGAAACACCCAAGCGGAATGGGTGCTTCTCGTGGTTTGGTCGGCCCTGATCCTGGCACAACGTGCATTGATTGTGGAAATAGCTACACTGGGTCGTGTTGATCGGAGGCGGTTATCAGTGACCGTTAGTAATACGAGTAAGAGGCGCCAGCCCAGCCTCGCGCAGCTGCGCGCCTTCTCCGCGGTCGCCGAGCACCTCCATTTCCGGGACGCCGCGGCCGCGATCGGCATGAGCCAGCCCGCCCTCTCCGGTGCCGTCGCCGCGCTGGAGGAGACCCTCGGCGTCACCCTTCTGGAGCGCACCACCCGCAAGGTCCTCCTGTCGCCCGCCGGCGAGCGGCTCGCCGTACGGGCGAGGGCGGTGCTGGAGGCGGTCGTGGCGCTGCTGGAGGAGGCGGAGGCGGTGCGGGCGCCGTTCACCGGGGCGCTGCGGCTCGGGGTCATCCCGACCGTCGCGCCGTATCTGCTGCCGACCGTGCTGCGGCTGGTGCACGACCGGTACCCGGACCTCGATCTCCAGGTGCACGAGGAGCAGACCGCGAACCTGTTGGAAGGGCTGACCACCGGACGCCTCGACCTGCTGCTGCTCGCCGTGCCCCTCGGTGTGCCCGGTGTGGTCGAACTCCCGCTGTTCGACGAGGACTTCGTGCTCGTCACCCCGCTCGGTCATCCGCTCGGCGGCCGGTCCGGGATCCCGCGCGAGGCGCTCCGTGAGCTGAACCTGCTGCTGCTCGACGAGGGGCACTGTCTGCGCGACCAGGCGCTCGACATCTGCCGGGAGGCGGGGCGGGGGGACGCCCCCGTCACCACGACCGCCGCCGGACTGTCCACGCTGGTGCAGCTGGTCGCCGGCGGGCTCGGGGTCACGCTGCTGCCGCGTACCGCCGTGCGCGTCGAGGCGACCCGCAGCGACCAACTCCTCACCGGCTACTTCACCGAGCCCGCCCCGACCCGCCGGATCGCCCTCGCGATGCGCACCGGTGCGGCCCGCCGCGCCGAGTACCAGGAACTGGCCGCCGCCCTCCGCGAGGCGCTACGGCCGTTGCCGGTACGGGTGTTGGGCGGCGACCGGCCCGCGCCGACCGGCAACTGACCTGCCCCCGTTCGGTCAAATGGGCGTCGGACAAAGGAAATCGCACGGCGGTAATTCTCAACTTCCGTCACCCGCGGGCAGGTAGCGAGAAACCCGTCCGGAATATGCGCGCGGACTGATACACCTTCACCCCTCAGCGCTACACGTCAGTTACGTGTACGAAAAGCCTAGGGGAGTGATGTCGGGCATTCGGGATTCCCTCGGCCGGGTCGGTCACGACCTGCTCGCGCGGGCTCTCGCGACCTGTGGGCGCGAGGAGTTCACCGGGGGACTGCGGGTGTCCGGCAGACCCGGCGGCACCTTCCATCTGCGCGGCGGACTCGTCGTCGCCGTGGAGAGCCCCGGCGCTCCGGGGCCCGAGGCGCTGCTGCTGCGCTCCGGCCGGGTCGGCGGCGAGCAATGGGCCGATCTGGTACGGGAGTCGGGCGGCACGCGCTGGCCGCTGGACGGGCTGGTCGCCCACGGGTACGCGGGCGCCGCCGAGTTGCGGATCGTGTGCGTGCTGGCCCTCCACGACGCGGCCTTCGCGGTCGTCGCCGGAGACATCGACGACTGCGAACTCGCCCCGGACGAGCGGCCGTTCGCCCCTGTCACGCTCGGCGAGCCCTCGTCCCGGCTGCTCCAGGACGCGGCCCGGAAGGCCGCCGCGATCGCCGCGCTGCCGTATCCCGTACGGCCCGACCGGGAACGCCCGCGGCCCCCGGCGTACGGCGTCGACGAGGCCGGACTCGGGCTGCTGCAACGGGAGTTGCTCGCCCATGTCGACGGCCGCCGTACCGCGCGCGATCTCGCCTTCCGTGCCGGGCGCGGGGTCTACCCGGTCACCGCCGAGGTCGCGCGGATGCTCGCCGAGGGGCTGCTGGAGTGTGCGGACACCCCCGTGCCGATCGCGGTCCGGGTGCCGGCCGAGGCACCCGTCGTACGCCGTCGTGAGCAACCGGCGCCCGCGCCACCGCAGTTCACCGCGTCCACCGAGCTGCCCCGGCGCAATCCGGGTGCCAGCGGTATCACCGAGACTCTCGTCCCCGAAAAGAGCGGGGCGGGCTGGAAAGGGTTCTTCCGCCTGCGGAACGGAACCTGGAAATGACCCCGATGGACACAAGCGATCAGTTTTAGGGGAGTTGAGTAAGTGGATCACAAAGCCCTGACTTTGGAAATGCGCGAACTGCGGGAAAAGGTGACCGGTATCACCGACACCGCGCTCACGGCGGCCGACGGACTGCTCATCGCGGCCGACACCGCCGACACGATCGACCCGGAGGGCCTCGCCGCGCTGGCCGCGGCCGGCCTGGGTCTGGCCCGGCGCACCGCCGAGGCCACCGGCCGCGGCACGCTGCGCCAGACGGTGACGTACGGCAGTCACGGCTGCGCCGCGACCTACGCCGTCGGCGACACCGCCCTGATGGTGGTGCTCGGCGACGAGGGGATGGACATCGACCGGCTGCACCTCGCGGCCCGGCCGACGCTCGACCGGATCGAGTCGATCCTCACGGAGAAGGCGTCAGAAGGAGTGTGAAGGGATGGCGACAAAACGTATGACTCCAGGATTCTCCGACCAGGTGATGGGCCTGGTCAAAACCCTCCGTACCGATGCCCCCGACTGCGTGGCCTCGGGTGTGGTCGACATGTCCACCGGCATGCTGCTGTCGTACGAGACCATCGACAACCACCCGCCAGAGGTCCTCGACCTGCTGGCGGGTGCGACCCTCGACCTGTTCCAGGGCCGGACGGTCGCGATGATCGAGGACGTCTTCAAAGAGCGTCGCGGGATCACCAGTGACCACCACTACTTCCAGGAGATCCTCGTCAACAGCGAGAACCTCACCCATTTGTTCGTGCGGATGACCGAGCAACAGGACGTCGTCGCCGTGGTCGTCTGCCGCAAGTCCGTCAACGTGGGCATGCTGTTCGCCCAGGTCCGGCGCGTGGTGCGGGAGTACGGACTCTGACACCGGGCGGGCGGACGGGTCGCGGACGGGCCGGGGGCAGGCCCTACTCCGTGCGCAGCCCGTCCGGCCGCATCATCCGCAGCAGCGGCGGCAGGCTCAGCAGGGTCACCCCCAGGACCACCGCCGCGCCGATGCCGGTCATGGCCAGCACGCTGGACCAGTCGATCCGGATCGCCGTGGCGCTCATCTTCAGCAGCACCGCGCCCAGGGTCAGCCCCACCACCGTGGCCAGCACCAGGCCGAGGCCGATCGGGATCGCCGTCTGCCACAGCACCGACAGGCTCAGCGTGCGCCGCCGGGTGCCGAAGGCGACCAGCGCCGACAGCAGCTTCCTGCGCTCCCGCAACTGCTCCAGCTGCGACACCAGCAGACTCGCCCCGATGAGGAGCAGCACACAGCCGGCCCCGATGAACAGCCCGGTACGGATCGAACGGAACTGCGGCGACTCCGTGTTGAGCGCCAGCGTGAACACGTCCGCCAGCGGGTCCATCCTCGCGGCCGTGTTCCGTACGTGGTCGGTCGCGTCCGGCACCGCCAGGTCGAGCGTGACGAACACCCGCTGGTCCAGGCCCTTCACCGCGTTCGCGGGCAGCGCGCCCGAGGTGATCAGCAGCCCGTCCCGGGCGTAGCCGGTCGGGTCCTTGCGCGGGGTCGCCGTCTTCATCCCGGCCGGTACCTTCCAGGCGGCCGGGGTGGCCGAGGTCTGGTCGTACGACGGGTCGAAGTAGACCGTTCCGCCGGCCCTGGACAGCCGCTTCGTCATGGCGACGGTCCCGCTGTCGGTGCTGGTGATCCGGAAGATGTCACCGTCGCGGCAGGCCGTCAGGTCGGCCACCTCACGCAGTTGGGCGCAGCTGCCGACGGACACTCCCAGCTCGTCGTTCGGGTTCTTCGCCCGGTCGCCGACCGTGCCCTGCGAGATGGCCGACGTACCGCTCACGCCTTTGGTCGCCGCGATGTTCCGGTCGGCCTCGGCCAGCGAGGTGCCGCTGGCGACGGAGACCTCCATCTGGGCCCGGTGCAGGTCGTTGCCGGTCGGCTTGGTGTAGTTGCCCTGGACCCCGGAGAACAGCATCTGCAGGGCGATCGCCCCGGCCACCGCGACCGCGATGCCGTTGACCATCCGGGCGGCCGTACCACTGCTCAACTGGAGCCTGCGGACGGCGAGTTGCCAGGACACCGAGCCGGAGTTCAGCCGCGCCACGGTGGCCTCGACGACCCAGGGCAGCAGGGCGGTGACGCCGACGAGCAGCAGGACCGTGCCGCCGATCACCAGCCACTGGTTGAAGTTGCCGTTGGAGTCGCCCTTGCCGGTCATCGGGTAGAGCATCGCGAGACCGGCCAGCGGCAGCAGCAGCCGCCACCACAGCCGGCGGCGCGGCGGCTTCGCCTTGCGGACCACACCGAGCGGCTCGATGACGACCCCGCGCAGCGCGAAGAGCGTCACCAGCACGGCCGCGGCCGGTACGGCGACGGCGACGAGCAGGGCGAGCGCGGGCGACGGGTTGAGGTCGCTGGGGTACAGGCTGATGTCCCGCACGTCTATGAGGGACGCCAACTGCCGCCCGACCAGGAAGAATCCGGTGCCGAAGACGAGCCCGAGGAGCGCCCCCGCGAGCGCCTCGCCGCCCGCGATCCGGCGTGCCATCCGCCCGTCCGCGCCGACCAGCCGCAGGGCCGCGAGCCGCCGGTCCCGGCGTTCGCCGCCGAAGCGCACGGCCGCCGCGATGAACACCGCGACCGGCAGCAGCAGCACGATGAACACGATCAGGATCAGCAGGAGCAGCACCGGGTCCAGCTCGTCGGGCTGGTTGCCCGGGGAGGGCCCGTAGTAGTTGATGCGCTCGACGCTGCCCCCGGACTGACGCCCTTCCAGTGCCTTCCCGCCCGCGTAGTAGGCGAGTTCGGCGGGCCCGACGAGTCCCCGGTCCGCGATGGTGCCGGTGATCCGGTAGGGCAGCCGCTCGCGCAGCAGCTTCCCGGAGTCCGACTTCAGCAGCTTGTCCAGCGCGGGGGAGACGACCATGTCGCCCACCGCGGGGAACGTCGCGACCCCCGGCGGCAACGGCGCCTTGGTGCCCTCGGGCTCCAGCAGCCGGCCGCGGACGTCCTTGGTGCGGAACGTGGTGTCCGTGTCCGCGACGACGACGGTGTTGTCCGCCTTCGGCAGCAGCTTCCCGCTGTACGTGAAGTCCATCCGGGCGTTGCCGCGCGCGTCCCGCTCGGACAGCGCGTTCGGCAGTGCGGTGGTGAGCAGCAGCAGCGCCACCCCGAGCCCGACGCCGACGGCCGTCAGTACGGCCCGCACCCAGCCCTCACGCCCGCCGCCGAAGGCGAACCGCACCCCCATGGCCAGATCGGCCGACCACTGACGCACGTTCATACGACGCGCTCCATGTCCCTGGACTTGCCGTCCCGTACGACGATCTCGCGGTCCGAGTACGCGGCCACCCGCGCCTCGTGCGTGACCAGCACGACGGCCGCGTTCGTGGACCGGGCCGCCTCGGTGAGCAGCTCCATCACGCGCTCGCCGTTGAGCGAGTCGAGCGCGCCGGTCGGCTCGTCGGCGAACAGCACCCGCGGGCTGGTGACCAGCGAGCGGGCGACGGCGACGCGCTGCCCCTGTCCGCCGGAGACCTCACCGGGCCGCTTCTTGGCGAGGTCATCGACCTCAAGCCGCTCCATCCAGCTCAGCGCGGCGCGCTCGGCCTCCTTGCGGTGCGTGCCGTTCAGCCGCAGCGGCAGGGCCACGTTCTCGACGCAGGTCAGCTCCGGCACCAACTGGCCGAACTGGAACACGAACCCGAACTCCGAGCGGCGCAGCGCACTGCGCTGGGCGTCGCTCATGGTCGCCATCTCCTGCCCGTTGTACGTGATCGAGCCCGAGTCGGGCGGCACGATCCCGGCGAGACAGTGCAGCAGCGTCGACTTCCCCGACCCGGAGGGCCCCATCACGGCGACGACCTCGCCGGGATGGATGGAGAACTCCGCGCCGTCCAGCGCGGTCGTCGGCCCGTAGGCCTTGCGCAGCTCCTGGGCCGCGAGCAGGGAACCGGCGGGATGTGTCGTCACTTGGCCACCACCTCGGCGAGTTTGTCGAGGCGCGCGGCGGTGAGCTCCAGCCACCGCAGGTCGGCCTCCAGATGGAAGAGGGCGTGGTCGCAGATCAGCTGGTCCGCGAGATCGCCCTTGCGCTTGCGGTCGGTCAGGATCCGCATGCTGCGCAGATGCTCGGAGCGCTGCACGTCGAGGATCTCGGCCGCGTTCCGGTGGGTCAGCAGCGCGAGGACGACCTTGGTGTAGAGGGCCGACTGCAGATACGGCTCGGGCTTCTCCGGCGTGGCGAGCCACTTCTGTACGTCGGTGATCCCGGCGTCGGTGATCGCGTACCGCTTGCGCTCGGGACCGCCGCCCGCCTCTATCCCGTCGACCTCGACGAGACCGTTCTTCAGCAGGCGGGACATCGTGGAATAGACCTGGCCGTAGTGCAGTGGCCGGTCGTGACCGAACTTCTCGTCGAAGGCCCGCTTCAGGTCGTAACCGTGACGCGGGCCGGACTCCAGGAGCCCCAGAAGGGTGTGACCGATGGACATGCGGAGCACTCTACACACGGGGTATACCCGGTGTGTATACGCACGGTGTGTAGATCATGGCGGGGGGTACCGCCGTGCAGGTGGGAGCCGATTGTCACGGTTCTGTCATTGAGGTGGCGCGGGTGGCCGACCGCGACGGGGGATGGGGCCGGCCTCGCCGGGCAGCCGACCCGCCTCCGCCAACGCCCTGCGCAGCAGGAACTCGATCTGCGCGTTCGCGGACCGGAGTTCGTCCCCGGCCCACCGGGCGATCGCGTCGTACACGGAGGGGTCCAGCCGCAGCAGCACCTGCTTGCGCTGCTGCGGCCTGCGCTTCGCCTCGGAGGCCTCGGAGGGTTCGGTCACTGGTACAGGGTGCCCGTGTTCAGTACGGGCTGCGGCGCCCGGTCCCCGCAGAGCACCACCAGGAGGTTGGAGACCATCGCCGCCTTCCGTTCGTTGTCCAGCTCCACGATGTCCTGCTCGGTGATCCGGGCCAGTGCCGCCTCGACCATGCCCACCGCGCCGTCGACGATCTGCCGCCGGGCCGCGACGACCGCCCCGGCCTGCTGCCGCTGGAGCATCGCCGAGGCGATCTCGGGCGCGTACGCGAGATGAGTGAAGCGGGACTCGATGATCTGGACGCCGGCCGCCTCGACCCGGGCGCTCAGTTCGACGGCGAGCTTCTCGGTGATCTCCTCGGCGTTCCCGCGCAGCGAGAGCCCGCCCTCGTCGTGGGCGTCGTAGGGATACTCGATGGCGATGTGCCGTACGGCCGTCTCGGTCTGGGTGGCGACGAACTCGGTGTAGTCGTCGACCTCGAACGTGGCCTGCGCGGTGTCGCGGACCTTCCAGACCACGACCGCGGCGAGCTCGATCGGGTTGCCGTAGGCGTCGTTGACCTTGAGGGCCGCGGTCTCGTGGTTGCGGACGCGGGTCGAGATCTTCGTGCGCGAGGTGAACGGGTTCACCCAGCGCAGCCCGTCCCGCCGGATCGTCCCCTGGTACCGCCCGAAGAGCTGCACGACCCGTGCCTCTCCCGGCGCCACCGTGTTCAGCCCGCTCATCGCGGTCACGGAGGCGAGGAAGAGAAGGATGCCGCCGATGATCAGCGCGGCCTTGCCGCCGGCCCCGTCGACCGCGGTGGCGGTGATGATCAGACCGACGGAGACCAGCACTCCGGCCAGCCCGAGAGTCAGCGCGAGTCCGCCGCCGATGGAGTGCGCGGTGAACTCCCGCACGCGCGGCGCAGGCATGTCGGGCACGTCTGCGGGTACTTCGGTGGTCATGATGCTCCCCCATAGCTTGGTTCTAGCAATCTGATATCAGATTGCCCGTCCGTGGCAACCCTCAACCCCTCTCGTACGTCGGTTCCATAGGGACGGGTGCTGATTGTCACGTCCGGAATGGACCGGATCGACAGTCCTTTGTCACAACTCCTGGTGTTAGCTTTCTGAGCTGACTTGACGGGCGAACCTGTGTGACACCAGAGCACAAGAGAGCGAAGCGGAGCGAAACGGACTCATGGGACGAGCGGAAGAGAGACGAGCGCGCCAACGCGGTGGCCACCGCGCGGCGCCCAAGACCCGCCGCTCGTCGGGGGCGGACGGCACGGGCGCGAAAGAGGGCTCGGGCGCCAAGGACGGCAAGAGCTTCATACGCAGGCTCTTCACCTGGAAGAAGATCCTCGGCACGTTCCTCGGCTTCTGCCTGCTCGGCATCGGCGCGTTCATCGTGCTCTACATGATGATCAGCATTCCCGCGGGCAACGCCGACGCGAAGCTGCAGAGCAACGTCTACAAGTACAGCGACGGCTCGATCCTGACCCGCAAGGGCGATGTGAACCGCGAGAACGTCGACCTCTCGCAGGTCCCGAAGGGCGTCCAGCGGACGTTCGTCGCCGCCGAGAACAAGACGTTCTACCAGGACGCCGGCGTCGACCTCAAGGGCACCGCCCGCGGCCTGCTCAACACGCTGTCCGGCAAGGGCGCGCAGGGCGGTTCGACGATCACCCAGCAGTACGTCAAGAACTACTACCTGACCCAGGACCAGACCGTCACGCGCAAGCTGAAGGAAATGGTCATCTCGCTGAAGCTGGACCGCGAGAAGTCCAAGGACTACATCCTCGCCGGATACATCAACACCAGTTACTACGGCCGCGGCGCCTACGGCATCCAGGCCGCGGCCCAGGCCTACTACCGGGTCGACGCCAAGGACCTCGACGTCCAGCAGGGCGCCTATCTCGCCGCACTGCTCCAGGCTCCGAACCAGTACGACTGGGCGATCGCGACCGACACCGGCAAGAAGCTGGTGCAGGCGCGCTGGAACTACGTCCTCGACAACATGGTCGGGCAGGACTGGCTGAGCTCCACCGAGCGCGAGGCCATGAAGTTCCCGGTCCCCAAGGCGCCCAAGGCCGAGGCCGGCATGGCGGGCCAGACCGGTTACATGGTGACCGCCGCCAACGAGGCTCTGGAGAAGCAGCTGATCGCCTCGGGGCAGGCCGCCAACACCAAGGACGCCGAGACGCTGGTCAGCGCGGGCGGCTGGACGATCACGCTCAACATCGACAAGAAGAAGCAGGCCCAGCTGGAGAAGTCGGTCAAGTCCCAGCTGACCGGCAAGCTCGACGCCAAGAAGCGCAAGGTCGACGGCAACGTCCAGCCCGGCGCGGTGTCGGTGAACCCGAAGACGGGCGCGGTCGTGGCGATGTACGGCGGCGCGGACTATCTGAAGCACTTCACGAACAACGCGACCCGCAGCGACTACCAGCCCGCCTCCACCTTCAAGCCGGTGATCCTGGCCGCGGCCCTGGCCGACGAGGCCAAGACGCAGTCGGGCAAGACGATCACCACCAACACGCTCTACGACGGCACCAGCAAGCGCCCGGTCGTGGGCAGCGACATCGGGTTCGCGCCGGAGAACGAGGACGACCAGGACTACGGCAAGGTCACCGTCCAGACGGCGATGAACAAGTCGATCAACTCCGTCTTCGCGCAGCTCGGTGTCGACGTCGGCATGGACAAGGTCCTGAAGACCGCGGGCGAACTGGGCATGGACACCGGCGACTTGAAGGCCGTACCGGCGCAGACCCTCGGCACCATGGGCGCGAGCCCGATGGAGATGGCCGGCGTCTACGCGACCTTCGACAACCACGGCAAGAAGGTCACCCCGGCGATCATCAAGTCGGTCGCGCACAACACGCGCACGGTCACCATGCCGAACCCGATCGGCGCCCAGGTCGTCCCGCGCGAGGCCGCCGACACGGTGTCCTCGGTGCTGACCGGTGTGGTCGACGACGGTACGGCGAAGGTGTCGGTGGCCGAGAACAGCAAGCGTGACGGGCAGCAGGTCGCGGGCAAGACGGGGACCTCCGACAACAACAAGTCGGCCTGGTTCACCGGCTACACGCCCGACCTGGTCACCTCGGTGGGTCTGTTCGGTGAGGACGCCAAGACCCACTCCCAGGTCCCGCTGACCGGTGCGACCGGTCTGATCACCGCGGGCGCCGGCCGTATCAACGGTGGCGGTTACCCGGCGCAGATCTGGGCGACGTACATGTTCGGAGTGACCAAGGCGAACGGCAAGTTCGACCTGGACACCGACCAGGGCGCGGCGGTCGAGCCGGACTTCACGCCGACCGCGACCCCGACCCCGTCGGCGACGCCGTCCCCGACCCCGACGACCAAGTCGCCGTCGCCGACCCCGACGACGGAGTCACCCACTCCGACCCCGACTCCGACGCCGACCCCGACACCCACCCCGACCCCGACGATCAGTCCGCCGACGACACCGACCGGCGACAACACGGACAACCCGTTCGACCAGCTCGACCAGTAGTCAGGTCGCACGGAGAGAGGGCGCCCGGCACTTCGCCGGGCGCCCTCTCGCGTACCGCTGGGTGAACTCGCCTGCCGCTAGGCGAAGTTCGCGGCGATCCGATCGCCGAGTTGCTTGTCGACGTTGTGCCAGTACTGCAGGGCGCGGTCGAGGACCGAGCGGGAGACGTCGGCCTTCAGGTGGCCGGTGATGTTCGCGACGAGGCGGTCGCGGGCCGCGTCGTCGAGGACCTCGCGGACCATCGTGCCCGCCTGGCCCCAGTCGTCGTCCTCACTGTGCGACTTCGTTGCCTCGCGCACGAGTTCACCCGCGGTCTGCCAGCTCGCCGGGTCACCGAACTGCCCGTAGTCGGCCGCGGGGCCGCCGTAGGAGTTCGGTGCGTACGGCCGCGCCGCGTTGGACGCCTCGTACCGCATCGGGCCGTCCTTGGCGTACGAGTTGACCGGGGAGTGCGGCCGATTGGGCGGCAGCTGGGCGTAGTTGGGGCCGATCCGGTACCGGTGGGTGTCCGGGTACGAGAACAGCCGGCCCAGCAGCATCTTGTCCGGGGAGGGGCCGATGCCCGGGACCAGGTTCGAGGGCTCGAAGGCGGCCTGCTCGATGTGGACGAAGTAGTCGTCCGGGTTCCGGTTCAGGGTCATGCGGCCGACGTCGATCAGCGGGTAGTCCCCGTGCGGCCAGACCTTCGTCAGGTCGAAGGGGTTGAAGCGGTAGTCCGCCGCGTCCTCGAACGGCATGATCTGGACCTTGAGGCTCCAGCTCGGCGCGTTCCCGGACTCGATCGACTCGTGCAGGTCACGGCGGTGCTTGTCGCCGTCCGACCCCGCCAGCTCGTCGGCCTCGGCCTGCGTGAGGTACTCGACGCCCTGGTCGGTCTTGAAGTGGTACTTCACCCAGAACCGCTCACCGGCGCCGTTGATCCACATGTAGGTGTGGGAGCTGTAGCCGTTCATGTGGCGGTACGTCTTCGGGATGCCCCGGTCGCCCATCAGCCAGGTCACCTGGTGTGCCGACTCGGGGGAGAGGGTCCAGAAGTCCCACTGCATGTCGTTGCTGCGCAGCCCGGTCGCCGGGTGGCGCTTCTGCGAGCGGATGAAGTCCTGGAACTTGATCGTGTCACGGACGAAGAAGACCGGGGTGTTGTTGCCCACCATGTCGTAATTGCCGTGCTCTGTATAGAACTTGAGCGCGAAGCCACGGGGGTCCCGCCAGGTGTCGGGCGAGCCCTGCTCGCCGGCGACGGTGGAGAACCGCGCCAGCATCTCGGTGCGTTTGCCCGGCTGGAAGAGGTCGGCCCGGGTGAACTGGCTGACGTCGTTGGTGACTTCGAAGAAGCCGTACGCTCCGCTGCCCTTGGCGTGCACCACCCGCTCGGGGACCCGTTCCCGGTTGAACTGGGCCATCTTCTCGATGAGGTAGTGGTCCTGGAGCAGGATCGGGCCGTCGGGGCCGACGGTGAGCGAGTGTTCGTCGCTCTCCACCGGGATACCGACGTTGTTCGTCGTGTACGGAGTGTGCTGGGGTGCCTGCGTCACGAGCGTCCTCCTGTTCGGAAGAAAGTAGGTCGCTTTCGCTTCGCGTACCCCAGCAGTCAACTCCGACGCCGGTATGTCGGCAACTTTTGGACGATGTCTAATTCCGGTTCAGTTCGAACCAGACCACCTTCCCGGTGCTCAGCCGCGTGGCTCCCCACCGACGGGCCAGTCTGTTGACCAGATACAGCCCGCGTCCGCCCTCGTCCGTGGCCCGCGCCTGCCGCAGCCGCGGCAGCTGGGGCACGTCGTCCCCGACCTCGCAGCGCAGCACGTCGGTCCGCAGCAGACGCAGAGTGACCGGGCGCGAGGCGTACCGCACGGCGTTGGTCACGACCTCGCTGACCAGCAGCTCGACGGAGTCGGTCATGTCCTCCATGCCCCAGCGGGCCAGCGCGCGCCGGGCCAGCCGGCGGGCCTGGCCGGGGGCCGAGTCCTCCGGGTCGAGGAACCAGTACGCCACGTCGCTGGGCGCGATCCCGTCGAAGCGGGCGGCGAGCAGCGCGATGTCGTCGTCCCGGTCACCCGGGCCGAGCATGTCGAGCACCTCGTCGCACAGGGCTTCCAGGGGCGGCGGGTGATCGGGTCCGGTGAGCTGCGCGACCGCGGCGAGCTTCTCGCGCAGCTGCTCTATCCCGGTCCACACGTCCCGAAGCCGAGACTCGACCAGCCCGTCCGTGTAGAGCAGGAGGGTGGCTCCCGCGGGGGCGTCCAGCTCCACGGCCTCGAAGTCGACCCCGCCGACGCCGATCGGGGCGCCGGGCGGCACCCGCAGGACCTCGGCCCGGCCGCCCAGGTGCAGCAGCACCGGCGGCGGATGCCCCGCGTTGGCGATGGTGATGCGGTGCGAGACCGGGTCGTAGACCGCGTAGAGGCAGGTCGCCATGCGGTCGGTGCCCAGCCGCTGGGCCTGTTCGTCGAGGTGGTGCAGGACCTCCTGTGGGGGCAGGTCGAGACCCGCCAAGGTCTGTGCGGTGGTGCGGAGTTGGCCCATGATCGCGGCCGAGGTCATGGAGTGGCCCATGACGTCGCCGACGACCAGGGCGACCCGGCTGCCGGGCAGCGGGATCGCGTCGTACCAGTCGCCGCCGACACGTGCCGTCTCGGCGGCGGGCAGATACCGGGACGCCAGCCGTACGCCGGTGGGGCGCGGGAGGGTCTCGGGGAGCATGGTGCGCTGGAGCTCGTCGGCGATGTACGCCTCACGGCCGTAGAGCACGGCCTTGTCGATGCCGAGGGCGCTGTGGGTGGCGAGCTGGGCGGCGACGAGGAGGTCGTCGGCCTCGAACGCCATGCGCTCGGGGCGGCGCAGGAAGAGCGCGGCGCCGATCACCCGGCGCCGGCCGCGCAGCGGCGCGAGGATCGCGCGCTGACCGGCCGGGACGATCAACTCGCCCCCCTCGCCGAGGAGTTCCGGCAGTGCGGCACGGGCGGCGGGCGAGTCCGCGAAGACCGGACGTACGCCCCGCAGCACCTCGTTGAGCGCGCCGCCGGGCCGTACCTCGCACAACTCGGCGGTGACCGCCGACAGTTCGGAGGGCTGCTCCGGCTGTATCGCGGGCATGAAGCCGTTCTCCGTGTCCCGCTCCTCCGGGATGCGGTCGGTGCGGCGCAGGCGCAGCACGACGGGACCCGTGGGCCGCTCGTCGCCCACCGGGAGCGGGTCGCGGAGATAGACCAGGATCGCGTCCGAGAACGTCGGCACGGTCGCCCGGCACAGCCCCATGACGATCTCGTCGAGGTCGATGCCGCGGGCGATCCGCCGGGTCGCGGCGCCCACGAAGCGCAGCCGGTCCCCGTCCCGCCGCATCGGCATGGGACCGCCGGGCGGCAGCCCCTGTCCCGTACGGCGCTCCTTGGCGGCGGCGTCGGAGACCTCCCCGACGCCCGGCTGAGCCGGGATGCCGTCGGGCGAGGGGCGCGGGCGGTGGGCGTCGGGTTCGGCGGCCGAGGGCTGGGAGTGCTCGGAGCCACCTGCGGTGTCGGGCTTCACAGGGGTACCTGCCGGGTCCTTCCCCTTGGCGCGGGACGTGCTCGTACCCGGCGCCGAAGGCGGCTCGCCGGTGCGTGCCTGTGCCGGTAAGCCGGCTCCACCGGACGGCCTGGACGGCGTCGAGGTGTGCAGGAGCGCCCCGCGGGGGTCTGCGGGGTCCGCGCCGCTCGGGCGCTCGAACGAGGTGGGGTGCTCCGTCACGCGTGTCGAATCCGTCCGTCCGGGACCATCATGGCCCTGTCGTCACATTCCCGCCTGCCTCGCGGGGTCTGGCACGCACTCCCCCTCTGCCCAAAGGCGTGGGGGGACCCCCAGCCGCGTTGTCGTCGGTCGCCATGGCTGCGCCATGCCTCCCTCCTCCGCCTTGCAGCTGCACGCACCAGACCCCGCGAGACCCGCCCTTCGGGCGGACGACGGGAATGTGACGACAGGGCCATGCGCCGCACGTGCGGATCGTCCCGCTGAAATGCCGATACCCGGAATACGTGCCCCAGGAACGGAATTCCCGCGTGGTCGGAGGCTGTTCCTGTGCCACCGGCGGACCGGCGGCACGAACCGCTGTCGCCCTGATACCCCTCGCTCACGTCCTGCCGCCCCTCGGTGACGTCTGGTCAGTCCCGGTACATGCCCCGGGAGTTGCGCGGTGCCCTTGCGGAGGACGATCCTACGGTTGCGCACCGGGGGCGCATCAAGGGTCTCATGTGGACATGTGCGCGGGGGTGCGGTCCCAGTCCTCCGGAAGTGAAGGTACAGCCCAGGACGGATCCGGGCGCCAGTGCTGCCAGCCGTCCGCGAACGGAGACCCCCACGCGCGGATCGTCTCGATCGCCGACCAGCCCGCTTCCCTGACCCGCTCGGCGAGTTGGGGATCCATCAGACCGTCCCGCTGGGCCTGCGCGAACTCGTCCTCGTCGAGCCAGTGCCAACTGCGGTCCGGGTGGACGGAGATGTCCAGGAAGTGATCCACGGAGTCGACCCCGCCGTCCCAACGGACCTGTGGTTCCTCAAGGTTCACGTACCAGTTCTTGAACCGCCATCCGGGTTCCCAGAAGAGCCACACCGACCAGGGCTCACCGGGCCGCGCCAGCTTCAGCACACCGGTGCCGAACCAGTGGTCGCGCCGGACCGTACGCGGCTTCGTGTACCGGGTCTCCAGCGGCTCCCCGTGCACCGACGTACCGTCCGCGAGCACCGGCCGCACGCACTCGGTGCCGGGCGCCATCCAGACCGCGAGCAGCTCCTCGTCGTCCCGGACGACCGTGACGGGGCGGGCGATGTGGAAGCGCGGTCCGGCGTTCTCCCGGTAGCGCCACAGGATCTGATCCCCGGGCGCCCAGAAGGCCGTAGACGTACCCGCTTCCACCGCTCGTACCGCTCCACCGTCTGTCATGAAGAGATATTAGGTGCCCCGGGCATACGACGCTGCGGTGCGCGTCACGGTTCACGCCAGGACGACAATTGGTTACGGACGCGTCATCCGCAGGACATCGAGGGCCTCGTCGAGCTGCGCGACGGTCAGGTCACCGCGCTCCACATAGCCGTTCTCCAGCACGACCTGGCGGATCGTCTTCCGTTCCGCCAGTGCCTTCTTGGCGACCTTGGCGGCCTCCTCGTACCCGATGTACTTGTTGAGCGGAGTGACCACGGCCGGCGAGGACTCGGCGTATTCACGCGCCCGTTCCCGGTGCGCGACGATCCCCTCGACGGTCCGGTCGGCGAGCAGCCGCGAGACGTTGGTGAGCAGCCGGATCGACTCCAGGACATTCTTGGCGATCACCGGCAGCATGACGTTGAGCTCGAAGTTGCCCGCGGCCCCGGCGGTGGCGACCGTCGCGTCATTGCCGACGACCTGCGCGGCGACCATGAGCACGGCCTCCGGAATCACCGGGTTGACCTTGCCGGGCATGATCGACGAGCCGGGCTGCAGATCGGGCAGCGAGATCTCCGAGAGCCCGGTCCGCGGCCCGGACGCCATCCACCGCAGATCGTTCGCGATCTTCGTCAGCCCTACGGCGATGGTCCGCAACTGCCCGCTGGTCTCGACGATTCCGTCCCGCGCGCCCTGCGCCTCGAAGTGGTCCCGCGCCTCGGTCAACGGCAGCCCGGTGACCAGCGCGACCTCGGCGATCACGGCGGCGGAGAAGCCGGGCGGTGTGTTGATCCCGGTGCCGACGGCGGTACCGCCCAGCGGCAGCTCGGCGAGCCGCGGCAGTGAGGCCTCCAACCGCTCGACGCCGTAGCGCACCTGCGCCGCGTACCCGCCGAACTCCTGCCCCAGCGTCACCGGCGTGGCGTCCATCAGGTGGGTCCGCCCGGACTTCACCACATCGGCGAACTCGATGGACTTGCGCGACAGCGCGCCCGCGAGATGCTCCAGCGCGGGGATCAGGTCGTGGATCACGGCACCGGTGGCCGCGATGTGGATGGAGGACGGGAACACGTCGTTGGACGACTGCGAGGCGTTGACGTGGTCGTTCGGGTGGACGTCCTTGCCGAGCCGCTCGGTCGCGAGGGTGGCGATCACCTCGTTGGTGTTCATGTTGGACGAGGTCCCGGACCCGGTCTGGAACACGTCGATCGGGAAGTGCTCGTCCCACTTCCCGGCGGCCACCTCACGGGCGGCCTCCTGGATCGCCTCCGCGATGTCCTTGTCGAGTACGCCGAGTTCGGCGTTCACCTTCGCGGCGGCACCCTTGATCCGGGCGAGCGCCTCGATGTGGGCGCGCTCGACGCGCTGACCCGAGATCGGGAAGTTCTCCACCGCCCGCTGGGTCTGCGCCCGCCACTTCGCGTCGACCGGGACCCGCACCTCCCCCATCGAATCGTGCTCGATACGGAACGGACCCACTGTCTGACCGTCGGCCATCGCCGATCACCTCCTGTGGGGGACAGCATCGCGGACACGTCCCGTGTTCCCACCTCACCGGAAGGAAACGGAGTGTCCCGGCCGCGCGCTCAGTGGACGGGCCCGGTGCACACCGGCTGCCCGCCCACCTCGGCGCAGGCCTGCGCCCCGCGCGGGTCGGCGGCGGCCAGCATCGGGCTGCTGTAGCCGTCCGAGCGGTGGCCCGGGTACTCGGCGGACAGCTCGTCCTGCCCCGCCCTGATGGAGATCTCCCGCGCCCCGGCGACCCGGGTGCGCACTTCCGACCAGACGGTGGCGCAGGACGGCGAGTAGCGCAGCAGCACGACCTGACGGGCCCGGGTCACGACGCTCTCCGTACGGGCGTCCCGCGCGCAGGTCTCGGAGGACGGCAGCGCCCCCTGGCAGCCACTGCCCCGGCAGGAGGCGACCGTGTGATCGAGGACGCCGGCGGCACCGGCGGTGACCGCGACCGTGGTGGCCATCGCGGCGAGGGCGACGAGCGCGCGGGTCGGGGGCCGGAGGCGGAACCGGCGGGGCCGTACGGACGGGACGGGGGCCGGGGTCGGAGCCCGCGGCGGGGGAGGCGCGGGCCGGGACTGCTCCCGGGCCGCCGCGTCCCACAGGGAGAGCAGTGCCCCGGGTTCGGCGTGCGCGAGCCGGGCGAGAGCCTCGACGGCCGCCCGGGGCGGGAGTTGGTCGCCGTTGAGATAGCGGTGCCAGGTCGACTTGCTGAACGGGGTGACGGAGGCCAGCGCGGCCAGGCTCAGCCCGGTCCGCCGCTTGAGGAGCCGGAGCCGTTCCGTCAGGAGCGGCCCCGCGTCGTCGTCAGGGCCGGACAGGGGCTGCTGCGGTCCGACCGTCACGTGGCTTTCCATCGAGCTCCCTGTTCCCTGTTCCCCGCTGCCTCGCCGTACCGGGGCGACCGCGGTGATCCGTTCCCGGGGGAGGTGCGGGGCCACACCCGGATCGCCCGAATATGCCGGAATATGAAGGGGTGTTGACCCGGCGCCACCCGACGGGACGCATGGGACTGTCCCGTCGGGTGGCGCCGTGGGTCAGACGAGGGTCAGCACCAGCGGACGGCGCTGTGGTGGTGGACGTAGTGCGCGGAGACGTACCCCTCGTGGTGCGGGAGCTTGTACCAGCGGTGGTTGCCGAAGACGTCCGACCCGCGCGTCTCGCAGACGATGGGCAGCGCCCGCCCGACCGGCCGCGTGCCGACGACGCGGTAGCCGGTGCCGGGGCCGGAGCGGACGTTCAGGTGCCGGTAGTGGTGGGTCGTGACCCGGCCCCAGGCGGGGGCGGTGACGTGGTGCCGGGTGGGGTTCGCCGGGTGGGCGGCCGGGGCGGCGACGGCTGTCACGGGGAAGAGGGCGACGGCTGCGATCGCGGCGACGAGGCCGTTGCGCAGAGTGCGTCGGATCATGGGGGTTCCTCCGAGTGGACCGAGGACCACGGGCTGTGATCCAGTCAGCTCGGAGCTTTTCCGGCAAACCGGGCGAAGATGCCGTCCCGCATGTCCCTGGGACGAAATGGGACGAGCCGGGGCGGGATCGGTCAGCCCGTCCGACGTTTGAGGACGAGGCCCCTTCGGGGCCGATGGGGGTCCAGGGGGCGGAGCCCCCTGGAGATGGGACGGGTAGGGGCGGCGGCGAGGGCGAGCCGCATCCATCAGCGGCTCCGCCGCAGGCCCTAGGCCAGCCCAGGCCCCCGCACCGGGATGTGCGTGAACGTCGGCTCCGGCGCCGGGTTCTGGAAGAAGTCGTTGCCCTTGTCGTCGACGACGACGAACGCCGGGAAGTCCTCGACCTCGATCCTCCAGACCGCCTCCATGCCGAGCTCCTCGTACTCGACGACCTCGACCTTCTTGATGCAGTCCTGGGCGAGCCGGGCCGCGGGCCCACCGATCGACCCGAGGTAGAAGCCGCCGTGCGCGTCACACGCGTCGGTGACCTGTTTGCTCCGGTTCCCCTTGGCCAGCATCACCTTGGACCCGCCCGCCGCCTGGAACTGCTCGACGTACGAGTCCATGCGCCCGGCGGTCGTAGGCCCGAAGGACCCGGACGCGTACCCCTCAGGAGTCTTCGCGGGCCCCGCGTAGTACACCGGGTGGTCCTTCAGGTACTGGGGCATCTCCTCGCCCGCGTCCAGCCGCTCCTTGATCTTGGCGTGCGCGATGTCACGCGCCACGACGAGCGGCCCGGAGAGTGAAAGCCGGGTCTTCACCGGGTACTTGGTCAGCTCGGCGAGGATGTCGTCCATGGGCTGGTTGAGATCGATCCGCACCACGTCCGCCTCGGCGGAGTCGAGATGCTCGTCGGTCGTCTCCGGCAGGAACCGCGCCGGGTCGGTCTCCAGCTGCTCCAGGAACACACCCTCGGCGGTGATCTTCGCGACGGCCTGCCGGTCGGCGGAGCAGGACACGGCGATGGCGACGGGGCAGGAGGCGCCGTGCCGGGGCAGCCGCACGACCCGTACGTCGTGGCAGAAGTACTTGCCGCCGAACTGCGCCCCGATCCCGATCCGCTGCGTCAGCTCGAAGACCTTCTGCTCCAGGTCCTTGTCCCGGAACCCGTGCCCCAACTCCGAACCCTCGGCCGGGATCTCGTCCAGGTAGTGCGCGGAGGCGTACTTCGCGGTCTTCAGCGCGTACTCGGCGCTCGTACCGCCGACCACGATCGCCAGGTGGTACGGCGGACAGGCCGCCGTACCCAGCGAACGGATCTTCTCCTCCAGGAACTTCATCATGGAGCCCTCGTTGAGGACCGCCTTCGTCTCCTGGTAGAGGAACGACTTGTTGGCCGAGCCGCCGCCCTTCGCCATGAACAGGAACTTGTAGGCGCCGCCGTCGGTCGCGTACAGCTCGATCTGGGCGGGCAGGTTCGACCCGGTGTTCTTCTCGTCCCACATGGTCAGCGGGGCCATCTGCGAGTACCGCAGATTGAGGTTGAGGTAGGCGTCGTAGATGCCGCGCGACAGGGCGGACTCGTCCTCACCTTCGGTGAGGACGTTCTGTCCCCGCTTCCCCATGACGATCGCCGTACCGGTGTCCTGGCACATGGGCAGCACGCCGGCGGCGGCGATGTTCGCGTTCTTCAGCAGGTCCAGCGCCACGAACTTGTCGTTGTTCGACGCCTCGGGGTCGTCGATGATCCGGCGCAGCTGCGCGAGGTGGGCCGGCCGCAGGTAGTGCTGGATGTCGTGGATGGCCTCGGCGGCGAGCTTGCGCAGCGCCTCGGGCCCGACCTTGAGGAACGTCCGCCCGTCGGCCTCGAAGGTGGAGACACCCTCGGAGGTCACCAGCCGGTACGGGGTGGTGTCCTCTCCCATGGGGAGCAGATCGGTGTACGCGAACTCAGGCATGTCGCCCATTCCTCTTTCGACAGACAGCGCGGCCAGCCGCCATTGGCGGGCGTCCACCAGCGTAGAACCTGCCACTGACACGGGGCTTGTGAGGTATGGCTCAGTTCCCCAGGGTCTTCGCCAGGCCAACGTTGTCCACACCCCTAGTCGCGATCTATCGCGTTTCGGTACGCTGCTGCCGTGGACCTTCAGAAGCAGCCCGCATCCGCATCCACGGCCCCGCAGCCCGCGCCCGCCGCGACCCAGCTGCGCGCCTCGGACGCCGACCGTGACCGCATCGCCGACATCCTGCGCGAGGCCCTGGCCGAGGGTCGCCTGGACTCGGAGGAGCATGCCGAGCGGGTCGAGGGGGTGCTGAGCGCCAAGACGGTCGGCGAGCTGGAGGTCTTCATCCAGGATCTGCCGGCCGCCCATGGGCGCCGGGCGACGACCCCGTCGTACAGCCCCGCTCCGAACCGCCCGACGGAGGGCGCGATCCCGGCCGAGGCCGACGAGCACGTGGTGGCGGTGTTCAGCGCCGCGATGCGCAAGGGCCGCTGGCGCGCGGGCCGCCGGATGCACGCGTACGCCGTGTTCGGCAGCGTCGAGATCGACCTCAGCGAGGCGATCTTCGAGTACCAGCAGGTCGTCATCAAGGCGGTCTCGGTCTTCGGCAACGTCGAGATCCGCGTCCCGGAGAACGTGTCGCTGCGCGGCACCGGCGGCGGCGTCCTCGGCAACTTCGAGGTGGACACGCTGGACTCGCTGGAGCCGGACGCGCCCGTGGTCTACGTCGACGGGTGGGCCGTACTCGGAAACATCGAGGCAAAACCCAAGCGGGGCAAGCTCGTTGCGGACATTCTCGATCGGGTTCAGCGCAGGGTCGACAAGAATTTGCGCAAGCACCTGGACCGTTGACGGTTGTGAATCGGGACACATGTGGAGCTGATCGGTCCGCGCCCGCCAGGGCCTGACATCGCGCAGAAGCGCCCGAAAACCAGCGGTTCGGAACTCAGTGCATAGGCGCGCGCACAGCGGGTAGGCCTTGCTGCATCGTCTCTCGCTCGCGAAGCCGTCGTCAGGAGTAGACCGTGCTGCAACCGCCGCATTCGTCCCTGCAGGTAGCTGCTGTTCCGGCTCAGCGGGTGCCTGCGCGAGACAGGGACCAAGACGCTCCCTGGCACACCGAAGCGGTGTGCCGGCGCGACGAGGCAGGCCTGTTCTTCGCACCCTCCAAGGAACCCACCGCCGCCCGACTCTCCCGCGAGGACGCCGCGAAGCGCGTCTGCGCCCGCTGTCCGGTCATGGTCGAGTGCCGGGAGCACGCACTCCTGCAACCCGAGCCCTACGGCGTCTGGGGCGGCCTCACCGCCGCCGAACGCCGCGTGGTTCTGGCCAGGCGCCGCCGCCGCGACCTGGAACTCCAGAAGGCCCGCACGGCCGGCCGCATAGCAGCGGCAGGCTGACAGAAGGCGCCCCCTCCGCACCAGGGGGCGCCTTTTGCATTGCCGGGCAGGGCTACTCACCTCACCAGGGGTGCCTTTTGGCCACCGGCCAGGGCAACCCCCAAGGGGCGCGGGGCTGTGACATTTGCGGCTCCGCCGCGTGGGCGCGACAGGCCGCAGCGGATCCGCACCCGCCAATGGTCCGCAGCCCCCCATCCGTAGGCGCGTTACTTGGCCCGATCAAAGTCAATCGCGCTGTACGCCCGCAGCTTGCTCAGCCGGTGTTCGGAATCGATTCGCCTGACGGTCCCGGACTTGGACCGCATCACGATGGAGTCGGTCGTCGCGGTCTCCGCCCGGTAGCGAACACCCCGCAGCAACTCCCCGTCGGTGATCCCGGTGGCGACGAAGAACACGTTCTCCCCGGACACCAGGTCATCGGTGGTGAGCACCCGGTCCAGGTCATGCCCCGCGTCCAGCGCCCGCTGCCGCTCGGCATCGTCCTTCGGCCACAACTTGCCCTGGATCACACCCCCGAGGCACTTCACGGCACAGGCCGAGATGATGCCCTCGGGGGTGCCACCGATACCGAGCAGCAGATCCACGCCGGTACCTTCGCGCAGCGCCAGGATCGACCCCGCGACATCCCCGTCGGAGATCAGCTTGATCCGCGCACCGGTCTCCCGGATCTCCTTGATGATGCCGTCGTGCCGCGGCCGGTCCAGGACGACGACGGTGACGTCCTCGGGCGTGACCCGCTTGGCCTTGGCGACCCGGCGGACGTTCACCGAGATCGGCGCCTCGATGTCGACGAACTCGGCGGCCTCGGGCCCGGCGACGAGCTTGTCCATGTAGAACACGGCGGACGGGTCGAACATCGAACCCCGGTCCGCGGCGGCCAGCACGGCGATCGCGTTCGGCATGCCCTTGGCGTTGAGCGTGGTCCCGTCGATCGGGTCGACGGCGATGTCGCACTCCGGCCCGGTGCCGTCACCGACACGCTCGCCGTTGAAGAGCATCGGCGCCTCGTCCTTCTCGCCCTCGCCGATGACGACGACGCCGTTCATCGAGACGGTGGAGACGAGGGTCCGCATGGCACGCACGGCGGCACCGTCGGCGCCGTTCTTGTCACCGCGCCCGACCCAGCGGCCCGCGGCCATCGCGGCGGCTTCGGTCACCCGGACGAGTTCCAGGGCGAGGTTGCGGTCGGGGGCCTCGGAGGGGACTTCGAGTTCGGACGGCAGATGATGATGCTCGGTCATCGGAGCGCACCTTTCTGATACGACGACGGCCGGATGAGGGTATGGCCCCGACTCTATCGCCAGGCAGACAAAATGAGCAGGGGGGCCCACGGATGAGCGGACCAGGGCACCTGCGACGATAGGGACGTGGCAGGTTTGAACGGCAAGCAGAAGTCGGTCCGGGACATGATTCTCTCCCTGGGCCTGATCGGGATCGCGGCGGCGATCGTCTACGTCTTCATCCCGCACAGCGACCACGCTCCCGACATCAAGCGGGTCGACTACCGCGTGGAGCTGCTCACGGCCCGCCGCGCGGCGCCGTACGCGGTGGCGGCCCCGGAGGGCCTGTCGAAGACCTGGAAGGCGACCTCGGTCAGCTACGACGGCGCCGCGTTCGACGCCTGGCACCTCGGATTCAGTGCCCCTGGCGGACAGTACGTGCAGATAGAACAGTCGACTCAGAAGCCGGCCGACTTCGTCGACACCGCCAGCCAGGGCTCCGCCGCGACGAAGACCACCCAGGACATCGACGGCCACATGTGGACCCGCTACACCGGTGGCCGCTACGACGCGCTCGTGCTCGCGGGCAAGGGGTCGACGACGGTGGTGGCGGGCACGGGTTCGTTCGCGCAGCTGACGGAGATGGCGAAGGCGCTGCAGACGAAGTAGACGGACGGGATCGACACGTACGAGGAAGGCCCCCGGCACGGGTTTCGGTGCCGGGGGCCTTCGTCATGTCATCAGGGGGTCATCCGTCTCAGACGGTGGTGACGACCTCGTCGTAGGCCAGCCGCGGGGAGCGCGGGAACCAGGCGTCCGGGCCCGGCTTGCCGATGTTGATGACGACGAACGGGGTGTGGTCGCCGTCCAGGAACTCCTTCTGGACACCCGCGAAGTCGAGACCGGTCATCGGACCGGCGGCGAGGCCGGCGGCGCGGATGCCGATGATGAAGTACGCGGCCTGGAGGGCGGCGTTCAGCGCGGCGTTGCCCTCGCGGACCGAACGCTCGCCGAAGACGGCGTCCTTGGCCTGCGGGAAGTGCGGGAACAGGTTGGGGAGCTCCTCGTGGAACTCGTTGTCCGCGGAGAGGATCGCGACCAGCGGGGCGGCGGCGGTCTTCTTCTGGTTGCCCTCGGCGAGGTGCTGCACGAGGCGCTCGCGGGCCTCGGGGGAGCGGACCAGGGTGATGCGCAGCGGCGACTGGTTCATGGAGGTCGGGCCGTACTTGACCAGGTCGTAGATCGCCTGCACCTGCTCGTCCGTCACCGGCTCGTCGGTGAACGTGTTCGCGGTACGGGCCTCGCGGAACAGCAGGTCCTGGGCAGCGGGGTCAAGAACGAGAGACATACGAGAACTTCCTCGGATAGCCGGAAACCGGAACCGGACCGTGGTCCGGATAGGCTGACGGGACCGACCGTACGTGATGCGAGGTTCAACTTTCAACCAAATCCGGAGCGGGGTGATCCGCATCACAGGGAAACGCTGTTGGGGCTGCTTGCCAGGGGCCGGCTGTTGCTGGCGATCGGTCGGCGTTGCCGGCAGCGGGCGGCGCCGGGTATCGGCCGGCCGCCGTCACCGACGGGTGCCTACGGGCCGGCACGGCTCACTGTTCGCCACCGGCTGTCGCAACTCGCCGTCCGCTGCCGGTAGTTGCCGGCGGACCACCGGCGCAGCCAACCAGCGGTCGCCGCGACTCGCTGTCCGCCGACAGAGGGCGCTGTTCGCCGTCCGCAGCTGGTTGTCGACTGTCGATGCTCGTCATCGGCTGCCAGCCGTTGCCGACTGTTCGCCGACGCCGACGCCGACGCCGACGCCGACGCCGACGCCGACGCCGACGCCGACGCCGACAGCTGTCAGCTGCTGTGACTCGCTGTCCGCTACCGGTCGTCGGTTGCGAGCCGTTCGGCGTCGCTGTCAGCCGGCCGCCGCGACTCGCTGTCGGTCGCAGGCGGGTGCTACTTGCCGTCCGCTGCGGGTTGTCGGCCCGTTGCCAGCCATCCGCTGCCAGTCCTCGACCGCTGGCCGTTGTCGGCTCCGTGCAGGCGCGGTCAATGGGCGGCTGCTGCGGCTTGCCTTCTGCTGCCGGCGGGCGCTGAGTGTGGTTCGTTGCTTGTTGTCGGTTGTTGCGACTCGCTGTCGGCTGCCGGTTCTTGGCTGCTGGCCGTTGTCGGCTCCGCTCGGGCGCGGTCAATGGGCGGCTGCCGCGGCTTGCCTTCTGCTGCCGGCGGGCGCTGAGTGTGGTTCGTTGCTTGTTGTCGGTTGTTGCGACTCGCCGTCGGCTGCCCGTCCTTGGCTGCCGGCCGCTGTTGGCAGCGCCGTCGCTGACAAGCTGGTGGCTGCTGCTGCTCGGTGACAGCGGGTGCTACTCGCCGTCTGCCGCTGGTTGTTGGCGGTTGATTTCAGCATCTGCTGACAGTCGTCGGCCGTTGTCAGCCGTTCGCCGTTGCTGCGCCGGCTGGCTGCTGCTGCGGCTTGCTGTCCGCCGCCAGCTGCCCCTACGCGCGAGCCGTCAGCCGCTGCTGCGAGACCCCCGCACTCGCTACTCGCCGCCGTCCGCTTCTCCGGCCTCGCCCTCGTCCTCTTCCTCCGCCAGCGCCGCGTCCAGCCGGGCCCTCGCGCCGTCCAGCCAGCGGCGGCAGACCTTGGACAGTCGCTCGCCGCGCTCCCAGAGGGCGAGGGACTCCTCCAGGGTCGTGCCGCCCGCCTCCAGGCGCCGTACGACCTCGATCAGCTCGTCGCGTGCCTGCTCGTACCCGAGCGACTCTTCCGTCACCTTGCTGGTCATTCGCCCACCCTATGCATCAACAGGAACTACGCCTCGACCCGAACCGTGAACTCGCCCTCGGCGACCCGCGCGCGGAGCACCTCGTCCGCCGTTGCCTCCTCCGGGTCCCGGACGACATGGCCGTCGGCCCGCTGCAGCACCGCGTACCCGCGCTTCAGGGTGGCCGCGGGGGAGAGGGCGACCACGCGCGCGTGCGTGTGGGTCAGTTCCGAGTCGGCGCGGTCCAGGAGGTGGCCGAGGGTGCGCCGGCCGCGGTCGAGGAGGGCGGCGACGTGATCCGCGCGCTCGTCGATCATCCGGTGCGGATCCTGTATCGACGGCCGCGACAACGCCTGCGCCAGCCCGCGCTCCTCCCGGTCCACGAACGCGACCGCACACCGCCGCGCCCGGTCACGCAGCTGCCGTACGCGCTCGTACTCCTCGCCGACGTCCGGTACGACCTTCTTCGCGGCGTCGGTGGGGGTGGAGGCGCGCAGGTCGGCGACGTAGTCCAAGAGCGGGTTGTCAGGCTCGTGCCCGATCGCGGACACCACGGGGGTACGGCAGGCCGACACGGCCCGTACGAGCTGCTCGTCGGAGAACGGCAGCAGGTCCTCCACGCTGCCGCCGCCCCGCGCCACGATGATCACGTCCACCCCGTCGAGCGCGTCCAACTCCTTCACCGCCTGCACGACCTGCGGCACGGCGTGCACACCCTGCACGGGCACGTTGCGCACCTCGAAACGGACCGCGGGCCAGCGATGCCGCGCGTTCTCCAGGACGTCCCGCTCGGCCGCCGAGGCCCGCCCGCAGACCAGCCCGATCAGCTGCGGCAGGAACGGCAACGGCTTCTTCCGATCCGCCGCGAACAATCCCTCCGCGGCCAGCGACTTCTTCAACTGCTCAAGTCGCGCTAGGAGTTCACCCACCCCCACCGGCCTTATCTCGGTCGCCCGCAACGACAACTGCCCCCGCGGCGCGTACCACTCCGGCTTCGCGAGTACGACGACCCGCGCGCCCTCGCTGACGACATCGGCGACCTCGTCGAACACCTGCCGGAAGCACGTCACGCTCACCGAGATGTCGTACGACGGGTCACGCAACGTCAGAAACACGACCCCCGCACCGGGCCGCCGCGACAACTGGGTGATCTGCCCCTCGACCCACACCGCACCGAGCCGATCGATCCACCCGCCGATCAGCCGGGAGACCTCACCGACGGGGAGCGCCGCGTCCGGAGCCGTGTTGAGAGCCATGCGCCCGAGAGTAACGGCCACCTGTGACAACGGGGTCGAGGTGCGGGGTGGGGCGGGAGCCACACCTACTCGGCCCCGCCCCCACGCCGGGCAACTACTGCCGGATCGCCGCGCGCGACTGCACCGCCAGCACCACCAACCCCACCGCCAACCAGATCGCGCCCACCACCTGCGCGGTCCCGGACGCCTCCACGATCACCGCGATCGTGATCGCGGCCCCCAGCACCGGCACCAGCACGTGCCGCCACCACACCACCGGGCCGCCCCGCCGCCGTACCGCGAACCAGCCCACCACGCTCGCGTGCAGCAGCGTGAACGCGGTGAGGGCGCCGATGTCGACGACCGAGACCAGATGGTCGAGGCCGTCGTCGCGGCGGGCCGCCCAGACCGCGGCGATCAGGGTGATGACCGCCGCGGAGAGCAGGGCGACGCGCGGTACTCCGTCGTCGGTCTTCGACAAGGCGCGGGGGAGGCGTCGGTCGCGGGCCATCGCGAAGACCAGGCGGCCCGCCGCCGCCTGCCCGGCCAGGGCCGCGAACGCCGCGCCGATCGCCTTGCTGACGGCGACCAGGTTGTGCAGCCAGTTCCCGACGGAGACGTCGACGGCGTCGTAGAACGCCGTTCCTTGCTTCCCCGCGTCGGCGGCCAGCTGCGCGGACGTCGTCGGCTCCAGGAGTGCGACCAGGTACGTCTGGGCGATGAACAGCACACCGGCCAGGGCGAGGCAGAACAGCAGTGCCCTGGCGACCTTCTCGGAGCCGCCGGTGACCTCCTCCGCGAAGGTGGCCACCGCGTCGAAGCCCAGGTAGGACAGGACCGCCACCGAGACCGCGCCGATCACCGCCGACAGCGCGAACGCGCCCTGCGTGCCGTCCCCGGAGAGGGGCGACAGCCAGCCCCGTTCGGCGCCGTCGCGCGCGAGGACGACGATCGCCGACACGATGAAGATGACGAGGACGACGATCTCCATCGCGAGGACGAGGAAGCCCACGCGGGCCGCCGCACGCACACCCCAGAGGTTGAGGCAGGTCGTGATGACGACCGCCAGCGCGGTCCACACCCACCGCGAGACGTCCGGGACCAGCGCGTTCATGGCGATCCCGGAGAAGAGGTAGGCGACCGCGGGGATCAGGATGTAGTCCAGCATCGCCATCCAGCCGGCGATGAACCCGGCCTCCTTGCCGAGCCCCACGCGCGCGTAGGCGAACACCGAGCCCGCCTGGGGGACGACCCGCACCATCTGCGCGTAGCTGAACGCCGTGAACGCCATCGCGACGGTCGCCACGATGTAGACCAGCGCGACGGCACCGTGCGACTTGGCGTCCAGGGTGCCGAACACGCCGACCGGCGCCATAGGGGCGATGAACAGCAGCCCGTAGACGACGAGATCCCGGAAGCCGAGGCTGCGCCGCAGCTGGGGCCCGTCGCCGGCCGTGGTCTCCGTGTCCGCGGCCGTACCGCTGTCCCTGTCCGCCATCTCGCGTCTCCCGTACGTCGTGCCCGGCCCCCACCCCTCCCACTCCACGGCCAGTCTCCCCAAGGACGCGATCTTTGACCCGTCGAGCGCGGCCTTACGATGGGACGCATGACTGCTTCGTCTGGCCGCCGTGTCCTGCTCGCCGCCCCCCGGGGCTACTGCGCGGGTGTGGACCGCGCCGTGATCGCCGTCGAGAAAGCCCTTGAGCAGTACGGGGCTCCGATCTATGTCCGGCACGAGATCGTGCACAACAAGTACGTCGTCCAGACCCTGGAGAAGAAGGGCGCCATCTTCGTCGAGCGGACCGAGGAGGTCCCCGAGGGGAACATCGTGATGTTCTCCGCGCACGGCGTCGCGCCCGTCGTCCACGACGAGGCCAAGCAGGGCCGCCTCGCCACCATCGACGCGACCTGCCCCCTGGTGACCAAGGTCCACAAGGAAGCCGTCCGTTTCGCCAACGACGACTTCGACATCCTGCTGATCGGCCACGAGGGCCACGAAGAGGTCATCGGCACCTCCGGGGAGGCCCCCGACCACATCACCCTGGTCGACGGCCCCTCCGACGTCTCCAAGGTCGAGGTGCGGGATCCGTCCAGGGTCGTATGGCTGTCGCAGACCACCCTCTCGGTCGACGAGACCATGGAGACGGTCGATGCCCTGAAGGAGAAGTTCCCGCTGCTCATCTCCCCGCCCAGCGACGACATCTGCTACGCCACGCAGAACCGCCAGCTCGCCGTGAAGCAGATGGGCGAGGAGGCCGACCTGGTGATCGTGGTCGGTTCGAAGAACTCCTCCAACTCCGTACGGCTCGTCGAGGTCGCCAAGCTGGCCGGCTCCCGCGCCGCCTACCTGGTGGACTTCGCCGACGAGATCGAGGAGGCCTGGCTGGAGGGCGTGACCACGGTCGGCGTCACCTCGGGCGCCTCCGTGCCGGAGGTCCTGGTCGAACAGGTGTTGGAGTGGCTGTCCGGCCGCGGCTTCGAGGACGTCGAGCTGGTCAAGGCGGCCGAGGAGTCCATCACGTTCTCGCTGCCCAAGGAACTCCGCCGTGACCTGCGCGAAGAGGCGGCCGCACTGGTCGCCGAGCGCACGGGTTCCGACCGTACGGCACCCTCCGGGCAGTGACTGTCAGTCGTTCGTCGTAGCGTGGATCCATGCAGATCTTCGGCGTGGACATCGGTGGATCCGGGATCAAGGGCGCCCCTGTGGACCTGGACAAGGGCGAACTGACGGAAGAGCGGTGCAAGGTGCTGACCCCGCACCCGGCGACACCGGACGGAGTGGCCGACGGCGTGAAGGAAGTCGTCGACCACTTCGGCTGGACGGGACCGGTCGGGCTCACGTTCCCAGGTGTGGTCACCGGCGGGGCCACGATCCGTACGGCGGCGAACGTCGACAAGAGCTGGATCGACACGGACGCGGGCGCGCTGTTCAGCGACAGGCTGGGCGGCCTCCCGGTGACCGTCGTCAACGACGCGGACGCGGCGGGCGTCGCCGAGATGCACTTCGGCGCCGGCCAGGGCCGCAAGGGCACGGTCATCCTGCTGACCTTCGGCACGGGCATCGGCAGCGCCCTGTTCGTCAACGGCGTCCTGGTCCCGAACACGGAGCTGGGCCACCTCGAACTGAACGGCCACGACGCCGAGAAGAAGGCCTCCAGCAAGGCCAAGGAGGACGGCGAGCTGACGTGGGAGCACTGGGCGCACCGCGTCCAGAAGTACCTCGCCCACGTCGAGATGCTGTTCTCGCCCGAACTCTTCATCATCGGCGGCGGAGTCAGCCGCAAGGCCGACAAGTTCCTGCACTTCATCGAGGACATCAAGGCCGAGATCGTCCCGGCGCAGCTGCAGAACAACGCGGGGATCGTGGGGGCGGCGATGCATGCGGCGGGGGATGACTAGGGCCGGCTAGCGGTCAGTAGGGCTGGCTGTCGGTCGAGCTGGTCGGCGCCGGTGGAACTGGTGGAGCTGGTGGTGGGGGCTCGGCGGCGCCTGGTCGGTGCGGGTGAGGGTGCGTGGGTCTCGGTGGGCGGAGTCCGGCGGGCGTCGGCTGTGAGGCGGGGCGTCTTTGACAGGTGGGCGGAGGAAGTCCGCCGTGACCTGTGTGAAGAGGCGGCGGCACTGGTCGCCGCCGCCGGGCGTACGGGTTCGGTTGGGGTTGCACGGGCTCGGTCAGCTCGGTCAGCTCGGTCAGCTCGGACGGCCCGGTCGACGGGGGACGCTCCGCGGATGAGTCTTCGGCCCCGGAACCGACCCCGCGACCGATGCCAGGAGCGGTGGTCTCGGGACTGGTCCTGGGGCGCCCGACCTCAACCTGCCCCCGACCTCGATCTCGACCCGGGGCCAGTCTCGCGGCCGGCCCAGGGAGTCACGCCCGACGGCGACGCCTCAGCAGCCGAACCCTGCGGACCGTCGCGATGAGTCCCGCGACGAGGGTCCCGGCGTACAGCCAGCCGGCCTGGGTGGCGAGGCCGGTGAACAGGCCCATCAGCCGGTTGCCGAGGCCGCCGCTGCCGTCGGCCACCGGGAAGAGGCCGACGGCGAAGGCGATCGGTACGACGACCGGTGCGGTCAGCAGGTCGCCGCGCCGGATCCAGACCGCGGTGAGCACGCACACCGGCACGAACAGCACGCCGTACACGGTCAGCGAGGCCCCGAACAGGAACTGGTCGATGCACCCGAGCACGAACATCACGGCCGCGCAGAACAGCCCGCCGCCGAGCCCGGTGAGCCGGGGGTTCGGCAGCTGACGTACCGTCTCGGCCGCCGTGGCGTTCGGGCGTCGTACGGTCGCCGGACGGCGCTGTGCGGTGCCGCCTGTCTGCGGGCCCGGACGGGTCGTGCGGGCCGGGCCGCCGTTCGGGCCCCGGCCCGCCTGCGGGGGCAGAGGCGGGGCCCCGCGTCGTGCGCCGGGCTGTGGGGGTCGTGTCCTGTGTTGCTCCACTGGACCAACTTAGGTCGGTTTATGTGCCGAATAGGTCCTCAGACACGCCGATGGGCGGAGCTTGGCCACGTGTTCGACGCGAAGCCGGGAGGGCGCGGCTCACGCCGTAGACTGGTGGATCGGCCCCGGGGCCCGGTCTCCGCAGCCTCAGCCGGTCCCCTCCACTGCTCTCACGCCACTCACGTACGGGAAGTCGCAACGTGTCGCTCACGATCGGAATCGTCGGTCTGCCGAATGTCGGCAAGTCGACCATGTTCAACGCCCTGACCAAGAACGACGTGCTGGCGGCCAACTACCCGTTCGCCACGATCGAGCCGAACGTCGGCGTGGTCGGTGTCCCCGACGCGCGTCTGACGAAACTGGCCGAGATCTTCTCCTCGCAGAAGATCCTCCCGGCGACGGTCGACTTCGTCGACATCGCGGGCATCGTGAAGGGCGCGTCGGAGGGCGAGGGCCTGGGCAACAAGTTCCTCGCGAACATCCGTGAGTCCGACGCGATCTGCCAGGTTATCCGTGCCTTCAAGGACGAGAACGTCGTCCACGTCGACGGCAAGGTCTCGCCGAAGGACGACATCGAGACGATCAACACCGAGCTGATCCTCGCCGACCTGCAGACCATCGAGAAGGTCCTGCCGCGCCTCCAGCGCGAGTCGCGCATCAAGAAGGACATCGGCCCGAAGGTCGCGGCGGTCGAGGCGGCGCAGGAGATCCTGGAGAAGGGCGACACCCTCTTCTCGCAGGGCATCGTCCAGGGCTCCGGCAACGAGGAACTCCTGCACGACCTGCACCTGTTGACGACCAAGCCCTTCCTCTACGTCTTCAACGTCGACGAGGACGAGCTGGTGGACGAGGACTTCAAGACCGAACAGCGCGCCCTGGTCGCCCCCGCCGAGGCGATCTTCCTCAACGCCAAGCTGGAGTCGGACCTCGCCGAACTCGACGAGGAGGAGGCGATGGAGCTCCTGGAGTCGGTCGGCGTCGAGGAGCCCGGCATGACGACCCTGGCCCGCGTCGGCTTCGACACCCTCGGCCTCCAGACCTACCTCACGGCCGGCCCCAAGGAATCCCGCGCCTGGACCATCAAGAAGGGCGCCACCGCCCCCGAGGCCGCCGGCGTCATCCACACCGACTTTCAGAAGGGTTTCATCAAGGCGGAGGTCATCTCCTTCGCCGACCTGGTGGAGACGGGGTCGGTCGCCGAGGCACGGGCCAAGGGGAAGGCTCGTATGGAGGGCAAGGACTATGTGATGCAGGACGGGGACGTGGTGGAGTTCCGGTTCAACGTGTAGCCGTGTGCGTCGTTTACGCCGTGTGCTTCTGCGCGTGACTGCTGGTCGAGCGTGCAGGTCGGACGAGGTCGGAAGAGGTCGGACTCCGTGGAGTTCGACCTCTTCGTTGTCACCGGGCTGGATGGGTGGACGGGTGGACGGGTGGACGGGTACTGGAAGGCCTTCCGCTTTTTATCGTAAAAGTGATTAATTCTGTTTTGTTTTCCTGTGAGGGTTTCCTTCGCTTCACCCGTAAACAAGGGTGAAGGGTGGAGGGCGCATGGATGCGAAAAACAGATTCGAGACGAGAACCACCTTCCTGCTGCTGCGCTTGGAATGGCTGGGTGGCCTGGTCGTGTGTGCGGTGCTTGCCGTGTGGCATTTTTCGGAGATTCGGTGGGGGGTGTTTGTCGCCCTCTTCGTCGTCATCGATGTCGTTGGTTATCTCCCCGGCGCGCTGGCCTTTCGGAGGAGTCGGGGTGGGTGTATCTCGCGGTGGTACTTCGTGGCGTACAACACCATGCACAGCCTGGTGACCGCGGGTGTCGTCGCCGGGGTGTGGGCAGTGCTGGTGGAGCCGGAGTGGGCGTTGCTCGCTCTTCCTCTGCATCTGTTGGGGGACCGTGCTCTGTTCGGGAATTCACTCAAGCCGTTCGGGGTGCTTTTTGAACCGGAGCCGCATCCGGCGTACGTCGAATTCGAGCGGGCGTACTCGCATTCGACCGGAATTCATTCCGAGGAGTCCCGGAGGGGTGTCGATGCCGTCCGTCTTTGAGACCCTGGTCCGGCACAGTGACAATCCGAGTTCTTTTCTTGCCCTCAATCAGGGCAATGAATACTTCCGGGATCCGCGTTTCGACGGCACCTGCGTCTATCGGCGGTCGGGGCGTCACCTGCTGCAGTTCGCGGGACCCTTCGCGGCCGAGGAGCAGCGTGCGGGACTGCTGGACGCCTTCGCCGCGCAGGCCCGGCCGCGACGGCTGGTGGCCGTACAACTGCAGCGGGCGGACGCCGAGTTGTACGGGGCGCACGGGTTCACGGTGAATCAGCTGGGGGCGTCGTACGCGGTCGACCTGGCCCGGTTCACGCTGCGCGGATCGGCCTTTGTACGGCTGCGGAACAAGATATCCAGGGCCCGGCGCGCCGGTCTTGAGGTGGTCGAGGCCCCCTCCGTGGCCGACGACGAGGTGCGGAGCGAACTGGATCTGATCGACCGGGCCTGGCTGCGGGGCAAGGGCGGGGCCAAGGAGCTGCGGTTCCTGGTGGGGGAGCGGACCGGGGTGGCCCAGCGGCACCGGCGGTTGTTCGTGGGGCGGATCGGCGGGGTGGCCGTCGGGTACATCAGTTACTCGCCGGTGTTCGGCAGCCGGCCGGGCTGGCTCCACGACCTCAGCCGGCGTTCGCCGGACGCTCCGCCCGGGGTGATGGAGGCGCTGAACGCGACCGCGATGGAGCGGATGTCGGCCGACGGCGCGGGCTGGCTGCACTTCGGCTTCACGCCGTTCACCGGTCTCTCCGACGAGCACGAACTGCCGTGTGCGAGCCGTACTTTCACGCGTTGCGTGCGGTTGCTCGCCCAGCACGGCGAGCGGATCTACCCGGCCGCCGCGCAGCTTGAGTACAAGCGGAAATGGGCGCCCCATGTGGTGCTGCCCGAGTACATCGCCTTTCAGGGGCGGCCCGGGCTTTCGGCGGTGTGGCAGTTGTTGCGGGCCACGCGGGCGTTGTAGGGCCGGCCCGGGTGCTGTAGAGCCGACCCGGGTGCTGGACGGCAGGCCCGGGTGCCGTAGGGCAGGCCGGGCGACCAGCCTCGCCTGTTCGGCCAGCCCTGCCTGTCCTGCCCGTCCTGCGAGTCGGCCGGTCCTGTCTGTCCCACCCGTCCCGCCGGTCCCGCCGGTCCGGCGTGTTCGACCCGTCCTGCCGGTTCCGCCGTCCGACCAGTCTCGCCTGTCTGACCTGTCTGACCTGTCCTGCGAGTCCCGCCGTCCGACCCGTCCTGCCAGTTCGGCTGGCCCCGCTGGTCCGACTGTTCCCGCCGGTCCTGCCGGTCCCGTCATTCCCGCCACCCGTCATTCCCGTCCGCCGGACGGGGTTCAGCGCGACCGGGTCGTCCCGGAGCAGGGGAGCACATGAGGTTTCTGGAGCGCGAACGCGCCGTACTGACGAAGTTGCTGCCGGGGCTCGACGAGAGTCTGCGGGCGGTGCCGCTCTTGGAGTTGGAGAGTTCGCGCAGCCCCGGTATCGGGCTCTTCCGCGACAGTGGTGGTCCGGGGCTTGTGGTGCCGGTCTCCTGCAAGGGGAAGGGCGCCAGCGCGCTGGACGCCCTGCGGGTGCAGCGTGCGCTGGGCAGCAGGTCGCCGTCCCTGGCGGTGGCCACCACGATGCACCACTTCTCCATGGCCACCCTGGTCGGTCTGGTCACCGACGGCGAGGGACTGGAGTGGATGCTCGTCGAAGGGGTGGCCTCCGGCAACCGCCTGGTTGCCTCCGGCTTCGCCGAGGGGCGGCCTGGCGCCGGCATCCTCTCCCCGTCGATGACCGCCGCAGTGGGACCCGACGGGGTGCGGATCAGCGGGGTGAAGCGGCCGTGCAGCCTTGCCCGGTCCATGGATCTGCTCACCGCCAGTGTGCTGGTACCCGGTGAGCGGGGGGCGCGTGACGAGCTGGCGGTGGCGCTGGTGCCTGCCGAGAGCGAGGGCGTGAGTGTCAGCGGTTTCTGGTCCAGTTCCTTTTTGTCGGGAGCGGAGAGCGATCAAGTCACCCTCACGGATGTGCTCGTACCGCCGGAACTGCTGCTGCGGACCTCGGGTTCGGAGGGGCGCCTGGACGAACTGCAGACCGCGGGGCTGGTCTGGTTCGAGCTGCTGATGACGGGGAGTTATCTCGGGGTCGCCAGTGCGCTGGTGGAGCGGGTGTTGCTCAACGAGCGGGTGCCCGAGTCCGAGCGGGTCCGGCTGCTGGTGGAGGCCGAGGGTGCGATGGCCGCCGCGGAGGGTGTTGCCCGCCGGCTCGACGAGGGCTGCCCGGACGAGTCGACGCTCGCCGACTCGCTGTTCGTGCGGTACTGCGTGCAGGACGCCCTTGCCCGCATCGTTCCGCGGGCGGTGGAGTTGCTCGGCGGCCTCAACTTCATGAGCTCGGACGAGGTCGGACACCTCGCGGCCTGCGCCAACGGGCTGTCCCTGCACCCGCCGGCCCGGTCCAGGATGACCGGCCCGCTGGCGGCCCACCTGGCGGACGGCCCGCTCACCGTCGCCTGATCCGGTCCCGGGCCCCGGTTCCGACTCCGGTCCCGACCTTGTCCCCGACTCCGGTTCCGACTCCGGTCCCGACCTTGTCCCCGACTCCGGTTCCGACTCCGGTCCCGACCTTGTCCCCGACTCCGGTTCCGACTCCGGTCCCGACTCCGGTCCCGACCCCGGTCCCGACCCTGGTCCCGCCCCCGACCCAGACCCCGACCCCGACCCCGGTCCCGCCCCCGACCCCGCCCCCGGATCCGACCCCGGTCCCGCCCCCGGATCCGGTCGCGGTCCCGGTCGCGGTCCCGGACACGACTCCTCACGCCCCCACGACCGCCTCCCACCCCACCCCAACACCCCCCACCCGATGGGAGTTTCCGAACCATGCCGCCAGAACCCACCGGCCCGTCCCGCCCTCGGAACCAACGCCCTACTCTGCTGCTCACCGGCGCGGCGGGCGTACTCGGCCAAGCCCTGATCGACGAGCTCTGCGACGACTACGACCTGATCTGCCTGCGCCACCGGGCACCGCTGGACGACCCCCGGGTACGGGAGGTGACGGCGGACCTGAGAGCCCTCGGTCTGGGGCTCTCCGCCGCCCAACGGCTGGACCTCGCCGCCGAGGTGGACGTGGTGGTGCACTCCGCCGCGGCCACCAACTGGCGGCTGGCCCCGGCCGACATCTGGCGCACCAACCTCGACGGCACCCGGTCGATGCTCGACCTGGCGGCCCGCGCCGACGCGCCCTTCTTCTACATGAGCACCGCCTTCGTGGCGAACCCGCTCGCGCCCGAGGAGCAGGAGCGCTTTCCCGGGGCAGCGGCGTACCTCGCCTCCAAGACGGCGGCTGAGGAAGTCGTACGGTCGGCCGAGGTTCCCGGGGTCATCCTGCGGCCGTCCCTGGTCATGGGTGACTCGTCCACCGGCCGGATCGCCCGGGTGCAGGGGCTGACCCGGGCGTTGGGAGGGATCGTCAAGGGACAGGTACCGGTGCTGCCCGGCTCGCCCGGGACACGGATCGACATGGTGCCGCAGGACGTGGTGGCCCGTGCGGTGGGCGACCTGGTCAGGTCCGGTGTCGCCCAGGGCGAGTACTGGCTGACCGCCGGGCGCGAGGCCATTCTGCAGCGGGAGGTCGTCGACATCTGCCTGGAGTTCGCCGGACACCACGGTGAACGCCCGCACCCGCCGCGGCTGATCCCCGTGGAAGCGGTGCACCGGCTGCTGCTTCCGCTGCTGGAGGGGCCGTCCTTCCCCGCGCTGGTGCGGCGCCGGCTCCAGGACTACGCCGAGCTGTTGCTCGTCTTCCAACGGGAGTTGCCCTTCGCGTCCGACCTGGGCACCCCGCACTGCGGTACGGCCCCGACCCGCGCCGCGATCCGTTCGGCGCTGGCGCGCAACGTGGAGTGCTGGGCCACCGGGCGAGGGGGCCTGCGCCGTTCGCGGACGACTCAGACACCGGCTGCTCAGACCCCGACGGAGCTGGCGTCATGACCGCCGCGGAGGTGGAGGCCCACGCCACCGTAGGAGTGGCCGCTCCTGCCGCCGTGGAGATGGCTGTTCACGCGCCCGCAGGGGCAGCCGATCCCGCCCCCGTTGAGATGGCCGCCCCCGCCGCCGTAGAGACGGCTGTTCACGCCCCCGCAGAAGCGGTCGCTTCCGCCCCTGTAGGGATGGCCGCTCCGGCCGGCGCAGAGATGGCCGCTCCCGCCACCAGTGAGGTGGGTGCTCCAGCCCCCGCAGAGACGGCCGTTCCCGCCACCGCGGAGATGGCTGCTCCCGCCCTCGTTGGGGTGGCCGCTCCCGCCGCTGTAGAGGTGGAGGCTTCTGCCCCCGCAAGGGTGGCTGCTCTCGCCACCGCAGAGAGGGATGTTCCCGCCCCCGCAGGAGTGGCCGTTCCGGTCGGTGCAGAGGTGGCTCCGCCCGCCGCCGCGGGGACGGCTGCTCACGCCCCCGTGGAGATGCCCGCTCCCGCCGCCGCGGAGAAGGCCGCTCCCGCCACCAGTGAGGTGGGTGCTCCAGCCCCCGCAGAGACGGCCGTTCCCGCCACCGCGGAGATGGCTGCTCCCGCCCTCGTTGGGGTGGCCGCTCCCGCCGCTGTAGAGGTGGCGGCTTCTGCCCCCGCAAGGGTGGCTGCTCTCGCCACCGCAGAGAGGGATGTTCCCGCCCTCGCAGGAGTGGCCGTTCCGGTCGGTGCAGAGGTGGCTTCGCCCGCCGCCGTAGATACAGCCGCTCCAGCCACCGTGAAAACGGCCGCTCCCCCCACCGCAGAGACCGCCACCCCCACCCCACCACCCCCCAACACGGCCGAGCTCTACCGCCGCCACCTCGGTACCGGCCGCGCCGTCATGGGTACCGTGCTCGGCGGCATGGCCGAGGTGTACTCCGAGGGCGCCTGGGTGTCCACCGATGACGGGCGTCGTTACCTGGACTTCGGGGGTTACGGCGTCTTCATCCTGGGGCATCGGCATCCAGCCGTACTTGAGGCCGTGCAGCGGCAGTTGGACGCGCATCCGTTGGCCACCCGGGTGTTCCTGGAGCCCGTTGCCGCGCGGGCCGCCGCCGCGCTGGCCGCTCGTACCCCGGCGGGGCTCGACCACGTGCACTTCGTCAACTCCGGTGCCGAGGCCACCGAAGCGGGGCTGAAGCTGGCCCGTGCGCATGGGCGCAACGCGCTGGTGACCACTGTGTCCGGGTACCACGGGAAGACCCTGGGGGCGCTGAGCGTCACCGCCAACTCCCTTTACCAACAGGCCTTTGAGCCGTTGCTGCCAGATACCGAGCAGGTCGCGTACGGGGACCTGGCCGAGCTGGAGGCGGCACTCCGTGAGCGTCGCGACCGGGCCTGCGTGATCCTCGAACCGGTGCAGGGCGAGGGCGGGGTGCGCATTCCGCCGCCCGGTTATCTGGCGGGGGCGGCCGGGCTGTGTCGGGCCTACGGCGCCTTCCTGATCGTGGACGAGGTGCAGACCGGGCTGGGGCGGCTCGGCACCTGGTGGGGTGTGGACGCCGAGGGTGTCGTGCCCGATGTTCTCCTCGTCGGGAAGGGGTTGAGCGGCGGTGTCGTACCGGTGGCCGCGATGGTGGCGACCAAGGACGCTTACCGTCCGTTCTCCCGCGATCCCTATCTCCACACCTCCACCTTCGGCGCCTCGCCGATCGCCTGTGCGGCGGCGCTGGCGGCGGTGGAGACGATCGACCGTGAGGACATCGTGGGGCGGGCCGCCACGCTCGGCCGGCACCTGCTGGGGGGAGTTGTGGAGGCCTGCGCCCCTTACCGGGAACGCCTCGTGCACGAGGTGCGTGGCAGGGGACTGCTGATCGGTATCGAGTTCGCGCGGGCGCAGGCCGTCGGCGAGACGCTGCTGGAGCTGGTGAGCCGCGGGGTCCTGGTCAACCACTCGCTCAACTCCACGCGGGTTCTGCGGCTGACGCCCCCGGCGATCGCCGACGCCGACGAGGTCCAGCTCTTCCTGGACGCCCTCGTCGAAGCCCTGCGGGCCGTGCACACCCGCCTCGCCTGACCGGTCAGGACGCACCCCTGACCGGTCAGGACACATCAAGCACGACGCCCCTCCCATGCCGGTCATGACAGCCCCCCCCACACACATACACGCCGGTCACGACAGCCCGCCCACGCCAGTGAGGACGAACCCCATGCGCCATGTGACAGTCCGGATGACAGCCCAGGGCATCGACCCCGAGCACGCCTACCGGAGGATCAGCGACTTCAGCCGGTACCCCGAACTCACCACCACGGTCCGCGCGGTGGAGGTGCAGCCGCCGCGACCGGACGGTTCCGTGGTCTCCGCGTGGACGGTCGCCTTCCGCAACGGGCTGATGCGCTGGACGGAACGCGACACCTTCTCGCCGGCCACCCGCTCCATCGCGTTCGAGCAGCTCAGCGGCGACTTCGAGACCTTTGAGGGCAGTTGGGCCTGCGCGGCGCACCCGGACGGCACCACCGTCACCTTCCGGGCCTCGTTCGACCTGGGGATCCCCACGCTGGCCGAGATCCTCGACCCGGTGGCCGAGTCGACGTTACGTACGAACATCGAGAAGATCCTCCAGGGTCTGCTCGGCACGGTGTCACCAACCAATCTCGCGGACGCCGCGCATGGCTGACCTCGCCCTGAACCTCGCCCTGGCCCGGCCGCCGGACCCGGGCGAACCATTGCGGGACGAACCCGGCCCGGACACCGAGCACTGCCTGCGCCTGTACGCGAAACTCGCCTCCGGCGTCACCGTGGTCACCACCCAGGGCGGGGACGGGCGGCCCACCGGGATGACCGTCTCCTCCCTCACCTCGCTCTCGGCCCGCCCGCCCCTCCTCCTCGCCTGCCTGCGCAACGGCTCCCACACCCTGTCGGCGATCGGCGGCCAGGGCGTCTTCGCGGTCAACCTGCTCCGGGACAACCAGCGTTCGCGGGCCGCCCGCTTCGCGGATCCGGCCGTCTCACCGGGCGAGCGGTTCCGCGAGATCCCGCTCCGTCCGGTCCTGGGAGCACCCGTCTTCGGCGACGCGCTCGGCTGGTCGGTCTGCCTGGTCGAGGACATCCGCCGCTACGGCGACCACAGCGCCGTGGTGGGACGGGTGGCCGTGGTGCAGGTGGCGTCGGGGCGGCCGTTGCTCTGGCACGACCGGAGGTTCGGGTCGCTGTCCGGTGCCGGGGCCGGGGAAGGGGTGTCCCGGTGACCCTGTTCGCGCCGGGTACTCCCTGCTGGGAACCCGGGGACCCGGCCGGCACGGACCCGCTGTCCAGCGTGTGCGGCCGGATCGGTGCCGATGTCGCGGTGGTGGGCGCGGGACTCGTAGGACTGTCCACCGCCTATCACCTGGCGGAACGCCAACCCTCCCTGGACATCGTGGTGGTGGACGCGCGGCGGCCGGCGGCCGGTGCCAGTGGGCGGGGCACCGGGCTGCTGGGGCCGCGGGTGGGGCCGCCGGTCGACCGGGCGGTGCGGCGGCACGGGCCCGCCGTCGCCCGCCGGATGCACCGGGCCAGCGTCGAGGCCGTACGACATGTCGTGGAGCTGTGCGACCGGCTCGGTGTGCCCTGCGCGGACGGGGAGCAGATCGTCGCGGCGCGCTCCCGTGCCGGGCTGGTGTCCCTGGCGCGACAGGCCGCCGCCTACCGCGCCCTGGACCTGGAGGTGCCCGTCCTCTGCGCCGCCGACATCCGGCGCCGGGTCGACATGCCCTACCACGCGGGTCTGCTCCACCGGCACACCGCCACCCTCGACCCGGCCGCGCTGACGGCGGCGCTGGCCCGGGCCTGCGTGGCCAAGGGAGTACGGCTCTACGGCGGCAGCTCGCTGCGGGAGGTGCGCGGCGGGGACGGGCAGCGGCCCGAACTGGTCTTCCCGCACGGCACGTTGCGGGCGCCGAAGTCGGTGCTGGCGGTGAACGCCGGGGTGGCCGGGCTCGGGCTGCCGGTGGGCACGGTGCTCGGGCTTGAGGTGCACGCGGTGGCGACCGAGCCGCTGGGCCACGAGGCGCGTGCGCTCCTCGGGCACGGTGGCTTGGCGGTGATCGACGCGGTGCCGCTGGCCCCGTACTTCCGCCTCACCGCGGACGGACGGTTGGTGGTCGGGGGCGGTACCGCCCTGTGTCCGGACGGGATCGGGCCCCGCCGCAGGGCCGTGCTGCGGGTGTTCGCGTTCCACCGGCTGGAGCAGTGGTTGCGGGCGCTGCACCCGGCGTTGGCCGGGGTGGAGGTCACGCACCGCTGGGCGGGCGGGATCGGGGTGACGGCGGACGGCCTGCCCGTGGTGGGGCCGGTCCGGGGGCGGCCCGGTGTCTGGTACGCGGGCGGCTGCAACGGGCACGGTCTCGCGATGTCGGTGGCGCACGGCTCCCACCTCGCCGCGGCCCTGCTCGGTGACGGGGACACCGGCGAGCCGCTGCCCTGGCACCGCTCCCGCGCACCCCGGCTACCGGTGTCGGGACCGGCCCGCCCGCTCCTGCGGGCCCACCTGGCCGCGCTGGACCGTACCGCCCGTCGTGCGGCGGGGCCCGCGCTCGGGCCTCGGGGGTGAGGAGCCGTTGTGGACCGTCTGTCCGGCTTCTTCCGGGACTGCCGTACCACCACATGGACCGCCGGCCGCTCCTGCGGGCCCACTTGGCCGCGCTGGACCGTACCGCCCGTCGTGCGGCGGGGCCCGCGCTCGGGCCTCGGGGGTGAGGAGCCGCCGTAGAGCTTCCGTGTCGTAGACCATTCGTCCGACTTCTCTTCGACTGCCGTACCACCACACGGACGCCGGGCTCACCGGGAAAGGAACACCAATGATCGGCACACTGCTGGCAAGGCCGTTGGAGCTCATGGAGGAGAACTTCCGCAGGCCGACCGGGCGAGCCGGGCGGTTCTTCGGGAACCTGATGGCGGTGCAGCACCGGAGTCTCACCGCGTGGACGATCGAGCACATGGACGTGCGCGGCCGTCAGCGGGTGCTGGACGTCGGGTGCGGCGGGGGCATGGCGGTGAAGCTGCTGTCGGGGCGGGCCGCTCAGGGGTTCGTCGCCGGGGTGGACTACTCGATGGAGATGGTCGAGCAGGCCGTAGGGCGCAATCTGCCGGCCGTCGCGCGCGGCCGGGTCGAGATCCGGCACGGGGACTGCTCCCAACTGCCGTACGAGGACTCGTCGTTCGACCAGGTCTGCGCGATCGAGACCTTCTACTTCTGGCCGGATCCCCTGGGCGGCCTCGCCGAGGCGTACCGGGTGCTCAAACCGGGCGGGCAGGTGGCCGTCACGCTGGAGATGAGCCGGGAGGCCGCCGACGATCCGTCACTGACGCAGCGGTTCTTCGGCCGGCGCTTCACCGAGCGCTCGCAGCGGGCGGGGCTGCACATCCTCTCCGGGGACGACCTGGTGGACCGGCTCACCAAGGCGGGGTTCCAGGACGCCCGGTTCGTGGCGGAGCCGCGCCGTTCGCTGGGCTGGGTCTGCGCGCTGGCGCGGAAGTGATGGCGATGGTGATGGCGATGGTGATGGCGATGACTGATGTACGTGATGGTGTGGGGGGTGCGCCCAGGGCCGCCGGACTGCCGTTGCTCGGCAGCGTGCTGGACTTCCGGCGGGACATCCTCCAGGCCATGCACCGGGGGCGTACCGCCCACGGCGACCTGGTCCAGTACCGGCTCGGGCCGGTCGCGGTGCACGGGGTGTCCAGTCCGGAGCTGGCCGCCGAGGTGCTGACCGACACCGGCCGGTTCGGCAAGCTCGGGCCGGACAACCCGCTGCGGCTCGTCCTCGGTGAGGGGCTGCTGACCAGCGACGACCACAAGAGCTGGCTGCGCAACCGGCGGATGATGCAGCCGATCTACACCAAGCAGGCGCTCGCGGGCATGTTCGCGACGATGGGCGTCTCGGCGGCCGAGCAGATCGCGCACATGGCGGACCGCTACCGGACGGGCGCGGTGGTGGACCTGCACACGGAGATGATGCGGGTCACCCTCGACATCGTCAGCCGCTGCATGTTCAGCACCGACGTGAGCCGCACCCTGGCCGGTCTCGGACCGGACGCGGTGGACGTGGCGATCAACTACGCCTTCGACCGGCTGCAGAACCCGCTGAGCCCGCCGACCTCCTGGCCGACCCCCCGCAACCGCCGCTTCCACGAGGTCATGCGGGGACTCGACGACCTCATCCACCGGATCATCGCGGAACGCCGGCAGCCCGACGCCCCCACCGGCAGCGGAGACCTCCTCGACATGCTGCTGGCCGCCCGCGACGCCGACACCGGCCAGGGCATGACCGACCGGGAGCTGCGGGACGAGGTCATCACCACCTTCGCCGCCGGCCACGAGACCACCGCGATCACCCTCACCTGGGCCTTCTACCTGCTCTCCCGGCACCGCGAGGCGCTGGAGCGGGTCCAGCGCGAGGTGGACGGTGTCCTGGGGAACGAAGAACTGCCCACCCCGGACGACCTGGCCGCGATGCCGTACACCCTGCGGGTCTTCGAAGAGGCCCTGCGGCTCTACCCGTCGGCGCCGATCCTGCCCCGGCTGGTGCTGCGGGACACCGAACTGGGCGGCTACCGGGTGCCGGCCGGGTCACGCGTCCTGGTGAACCTGTACGACATCCACCGGCACCCGCGGCACTGGCCCGACCCCGAGCGCTTCGACCCGGACCGCTTCCTGCCGGAGACCGGCAAGGGGCGCCATCGCTTCGCGTATCTGCCGTTCGGCGCGGGGCCGCACCTCTGCATCGGGAAGCACTTCGCGCTCATGGAGGCCCATCTGCTGCTGTGCGCCCTGGTACGCCGCTGGGAGTTCCGCCATGTTCCCTCTCACCGGGTGGTGAACCACGCCACCATCACGCTGCGGCCTCGGTACGGAATGCTGATGACGATGCATCAGCGGACGCCCTCGGCCGCACGCACCGCCCATGTCGCCGGAGAACGGACCTCATGAACGCCGACGCCTCGCTCCTCGACCCCGAGCACATCAACCGGACCCGCTACCGGCCGGGCCAGCGGGCCGGTCACTACGAGAGCTTCTACCAGCGGGGCAACCACCCCACGGAACCCCGCGCGTTCTGGATCCGCTACACCGTGTTCAGCCCCGCGGACATGCCGGAGGCGGCCATCGGCGAGCTGTGGGCGATCTGGTTCGACGGGGTGACCGGTCAGCATGTGGTGGCCAAGGAGGAACACCCCATCGCCGACTGCCACTTCAGCACCGACTCGTTCGGCGCCCGGGTCGGCGACCGCGTGCTGGAACCCGGCGGCCTCAAGGGCGAGGCGCGGGGACCGGACGGCCGGATCGGCTGGGACCTGACGTACACCGGGGACCAGCCGCCGCTGTTCCTGCTGCCGCCGAGGATGTACACGGGCGGGTTCCCCAAGGCCAAGAGCCTGGTCGGCACGCCGCTCGCCCGGTACAGCGGCAGCCTGGACGTCAACGGCGAGGAGATCGACATCGACGGCTGGACGGGCAGCCAGAACCACAACTGGGGCAGCCGGCACACCGACCACTACGCCTTCGGGCAGGTCGCGGGCTTCGACGGGGAGCCCGACAGCTTCCTGGAGGTCGTCACGGCCCGCGCCAAGCTCGGTCCCGTGCACATCCCGCAGGTCACCTTCCTCGTCCTGCGCCACGACGACCGCGAGTACTCGCTCGTGTCCCTGCGCCAGGCGCTCACCGCCAAGGCCGACTTCGGCTACTTCTACTGGGACTTCGCCACGTCCGACGGCACCGTCGACATCCGCGGCCGGATGACCGCACCCAAGGAACGGTTCGTGGGCCTCAACTACTACAACCCGCCCGGTGGGATCAAACACTGCCTCAACACGAAGATCGGCTCCTGCACGGTCGAGATCGCCAACCGGGTCACCGGCAAGCGCACCGCGCTCAAGACCGACAGCCGCGCCCTGATGGAGATCCTCACGGACGACCGTGAGCACGGCATCACCATCCGCGCGTGAGCGGCCCGGTGCCGCTCAGCGAGCGCGTCACGGTCCGGGTGCCGCCGGACACGGCGTACGCCGCCGTCAGCGACGTCACGCGCATGGGGCAGTGGAGTCCGGAGGTCCGCGGCGCCCGCGTACTGGGCGATGCGGGCGCCGTACGCGTGGGAACCCGCTTCGTGGGACTCAACCGCGCCTCGTGGCTGCCCTGGGCCACCCTGTGCACCGTGGTCTCCGCCCGGCCGGGAAGCTGCTTCGCCTTCAAGGTCAGCTTCCTGGGGGTCGCCCTGTCCCAGTGGACGTACCGCTTCAGGGAGGTGCCCGGGGGATGCGAGGTGACGGAGGAGTGGCTCGACCTGCGGTCGGCGATCGCCGGACGACTGCTCACCGCCGTCAGCCCGGCGGTCACCGGCGTGGTCCGGCGCCGCGAGCGCAACCGCGCGACGATGCGGGCGACACTGGCCGCACTCCGGACAGCTCTGGAGGACGACTGAGACGGGAGCTTGGGGCCGGGTTTCTCGCGGGTGGTTGTGGCGGGGGTCTGGAGGGTGCCTGAGGCGGGGGTCCGGCGGGCGGCTGTGGCGGGGGTCTGGAGGGTGCCTGAGGCGGGGGTCCGGCGGGTGGTCGTGGCGGGGGTCTGGAGGATGCCTGAGGCGGGAGTTCGGCGGGAGGCTGTGGCGGGGGCCTGGAGGATGCCTGAGGCGGGAGTCCGGCGGGCGGGCGAGGCGGGAGTCCGGGGGACGTCCGAGGTGGGTTGCTGTCGGGTGGTCGCGGCTGGGGGTGCGGCGGGAGCCGGACGTGTCAGCGGGACCTGCGGCGGTGGTCCAGCAGGAGCGCCATGGCGCCCAGGGCGATCAACCCCGCGTAGGAGGAGCCGCGTTCGCCTCCCAGGGCGGCCGGCGTCCTCGGGTGGTGGACCTGGAGCGCGAACCGCCGGTTGGACGCGTCGGCCAGCAGTCCGCGCAGCTGCTCGGGGCTGGTGGTGGCCGTGACCATCAGGTCCATCGCCGTACGGCCCAGCTGCTCCAGCGAGATGAACTCGCCCAGCAGGGACATCACGATGCCGCGGACCTCGCCCTTGAAGATCTCCGCCAGCGACAGCTCGGGCGCCAGGCAGCGCACCGAGCCTTCGAGGTTGGCGAAGGACTTCCCCAGCAGCGAGATCGAGGGCGCGGAGCCGATGCCCCGCTTGGTGGCCTTCTCCAGCACCGTGGTGAGCGAGACGCCGAAGTTCAGCTCGCCCAGCGAGGCGCTGGAGATCTTGGGGACCAGCGCCGCCATGTCGGCGGCGAACGCCGGCAGGTTCGCCCAGGCGGTGAGCTTCCCCATGTCGGCCCAGGCGCGGGCCAGCCCGTGTCCGTCGTTCTGCGCCAACGCCATGAGCAGCGGCAGCAGTTGGAGGCTGGTCCGCTTGTCCAGGCGTCCCACCATGCCCCAGTCGATCAGGGTCGCGGGGCCGCCGGGCAGCGCGAAGACATTGCCCGCGTGCGGGTCCGCGTGGAAGGTCCGCTGCACGAAGTACCCGCGGTACATGAACCGCAGCAGGTCCTTGCCGATGTCGGTGCGCTCGCTGTCGCTGAACGACCTGGGGTCCAGATGCCGTACCGACATGCCCGGAGCCATCGACTGCACCAGCACCCGGGGTGTGGCGAGGAGGACCTCGGGGACGGCCAGGGTGCTGAAGGCGCGGGCGGCCTCCCGGCCCTCCTCCATGTTGCGGGCCTCGCCGGTGAAGTCCAGTTCGGGTTCCATGGCGTCGAAGATCGAGCCCAGCATCGCCTCGACGTCGATGACCTCGTTGAACCGCGGTGCCGCCCGGGCCACGATGCGGGAGGCCCGGCGCAGCAGGGCCATGTCGGCCCGTACCGCCTCGCGGATCTCCGGCCGCTGGATCTTCACCACGGCCTCCCGGCCCCCGGGCAGGGTCACCCGGTAGACCTGGGCCAGCGACGCCGCGCCCAGGGGCTTGGTGGTGTCGATGTCGTCGAACCTGAGTTTCCAGTCGGGGCCGAGATCCTTCTCCAGGACCGGCTCGAACAGGGAGAACGGCTGCACGTCGACCTGGTCGTGCAGGTTCTGGAACTCGGCGATCATCGACGGCGGCACCATGTCAGGCCGCGTGGACAGGATCTGACCGAGCTTCACATAGAACGGGCCCAGGCTCTCCAGCGCTTTTCGTACGGCTCTTGCGCGTCGTCGGGCGTCCCCGGCGGCGGATTCCTCATCCTCCGCCGGGGACCGGCCGTTCCCCTTGGATCTCCCGCGTTCCCGCGCCGTGTGACCGACCTCGTCGGCGATCAGACTGCCCAGCACCTTCACGACCAGCCGGAGCCGGTCGCCGATCAAGGTCCTCACGACGCGGGTTCCCTCCTAAGGGTTCTGCGGAAGCCGGCCCGGCGCACCGGGCACGGACCGCGGGTCAACGGCCTTGTGCCGGGGCGGCGTCGGTCAGCCCTTCTTGGCCGGCGGACGGACTCCGGCACTCGCCGCGACATCACTGATCGCGTCGAGGGAACTGACCAGCGTGGCGAGCAGGTCGGTCAGCCTGGCGATCTGCTGGGGCAGGGTCGCCAGGGATTCGGCCAGCCCGCCGAGACCGCCCACGGCACCGGGCAGACCCGCCGCCGCACCGGCGAGTTGTCCTACGGCCGCGAGCGGATTGGCGGAGTTGGACGAGCCGGCCAGCCCGGCGAGGGCCGCCGCCGCCGGATTCGCGCCCGCCAGGACGGCGAGCGGGTTGGCGTTCGCGAGTGCGGCCAGGGGGTTCACCGGACCGGAGTTCCGGTCCGAGGAGGCGCCCGCCAGGAGGGCGAGCGGGTTGGCGCCGGCGAGTGCGGCCAGGGGGTTCATGCCACCGCCGCCGAACGCCGCCATCGCCTGCAGTGCCCCGAGGGGCGTCCCGGCGAGGGCCGCCATCGGATTGCCGGAGCCGAACCAGTCCGGATAGTCGGACTTCCTGGACTTGTTCGGCGGGTCGAGGAAATCGTTGAACGCCTTGTTGGAACTGTCGGCGATGTCGCCGAGTAAGTTCTTGATGGTGTCCTGGGTGCTCGGTTTGTCAGCCACTTTTTCGGGTGTCCTTCCCTAGGGGCATCATGGAATTCGCCAGGATGCCCAACCTTTTTTCGGTCATCCGCAGGATTCGCCCAGGGACTGGGTGCACATGTGCCGGAGCCTCGCTCTGCCACGTGTGAAAGCACCCTCGGCGGCCTTTACGGAGATCTGGTTGATGCGGGCGAACTCGACGATGGAGATCCCGTCGGCCCGCGCGAGCATCACCTGCCGCTCACGGCCGCGGAGCTGGCCGGCCTGCCGGAGCAGCCAGCGACCGAATTCCTGGTCGCAGACGGCTTCCTCCAGCATCTCCGGCTCCCCGTCGGTGATGCGCAGCAACAGCCGCTGCCAGCGCTCCCGTTCCCGGTAGCTGTCGATGCACAGTCGCATGGCGACCGTGGTCAGGAACGCCCCGAGCCGGTCGCGGTCCAGGTCGCGGTGGGTCGCCGCCCGCAGCATGGCCTCCTGGACGCAGTCCTCGGCGTCATGCGGATTGGGCAGTCGGCGGCGCACCAGACGCAGGAGGCGCTCGCGATGCTGAAGGACTTCAGTCCAGAAGGAATCGCGGCATAAGTGCATGCGCATCACCAATGATCGAACGAAAGAAATGTTCCCGGCGATTGGGTTCACGCACACCCTCATGCGACGAAAATCCCCTCCACTCTTTCCACCCCCTCGCCCTTCCTTTTCATTATCTGCTGGAAGCACCCGCTTTCTGCCCTGGGGGGAGGTGGTTAACCCGCGCATCACGCCCTTCCTTCGTTTGAATGAGAAAATGAGAAGGGATAACAGTATCTTCGGTTCGGTTGATCCACGGTTCGCTGCGGTCGGCCGGAATCGCCGCTTCGCCTGACGGTCGGCAGCTCGGCCGCTACTGTCCTGGACCGTGGAGGAAAGTGGACCAGAGACCCTCCGGTTCTCCCTGCTCGGCCCGCTGCGTGCCTGGCGGGGTCCCGCCGAACTGGCGCTCGGCTCCCCGCAGCAGCGTGCCGTGCTGGCGACGCTGCTGCTGAGCCGGGGGCAGGCGGTCGGTGTGGCCGATCTCGTGGACGGGGTCTGGGGCGCGCGGCCGCCTCAGGGTGCTGTCGCGGTGGTGCGCACCTACGTCTCCCGCCTGCGCAAGCTGTTCGAGCCCGAGCGGACGCCGGGGCGGCCGTCCGGACTCCTGGTCTCCATCGGGGACGGATACGCCCTGCGTACCGACCGGGTCTCCAGCGACCTGGCCGAGTTCGAGGAGGCGGTGGCGCGGGCGGAGCTCGGCCGGGCCGCCGGTGACAGGGCCGGCGCGGTCCGGTCGCTGCGTACCGTGCTGGCCGCCTGGGGCGGTGCGGCACTGGGCGGCGTGCCGGGGCCGTACGCCGAGGTCGCGCGGACCGATCTGGCCGAACGGCGGCTGGGCGCCGTGGAGTTGGGGCTGTCCCTGGAGTTGGAGCTGGGCCGGCACGAGACGGTGGTGGCGGAACTGCTGGCGCTGCGCGACGCGCATCCGCTGCGCGAGGCCGTGAGCGAGCTGCTGCTGACCGCTCTCTACCGGTGCGGGCGGCAGGCCGAGGCACTGGAGGCCTACGCGAGGACGCGCCGCACGCTGGTCGACGAACTGGGCATCGAGCCCGGCCCGTCCTTACGCGCCGTCCACGCACGGCTGCTGGCCGGGGACCCCGGGCTCGCCGGGCCGACGCTCCACGGACCGACCGGTGACACCCACCCCCCGCCCGGTCCGCCGGCCCGCCGGACCAGCGCCGTGGGCCCCGCCCAACTCCCCGCCGACCTGCCCCTGTTCACCGGTCGCCGGACCGAACTCGACCATGTCGCCGCCCTGTTGCCCGAGGGCGACGGCCCGCCCGGCACCGCGGTCATCGCCGTCGTCGACGGCATGGCGGGGACCGGCAAGACCACGCTCGCCGTGCACTGGGCCCACCGGATAGCCCACCGCTTCCCCGACGGCAGCCTCTACGTCAACCTCCGCGGCTACGACCCGCACGGCTCCCGGATGCTTCCCGGCTCGGCGATCGAGATGTTCCTCGTGGCGCTCGGCGTGGCCCCGCAGGACGTCCCGGAGGGACTCGACGCGCGGGCCGCCCTCTACCGCAGTGTCCTCGCCGACCGGCGCGTGCTGATCGTGCTGGACAACGCCGGTGACGCCGGGCAGGTACGGCCGCTACTGCCCGGCACACCCGGCAGCCTCGTCGTCGTCACCAGCCGCAGCCGGCTCGGCGGCCTGGTCGCGGGGCACGGGGCGCACCCGCTCACGCTGGATCTGCTGAGCGCCGGGGAAGCGTACGGACTGCTGACCCGGCGGCTGGGCCGCGCCCGCGTCGACGCCGAACCGGAGGCCGTCGCCGCGATCGCCGATCTGTGCGCGCGGCTGCCGCTGGCCCTGGCCATCGTGGCGGCCCGCGCCGCCCACCACCCCGGGTTCCGGCTCGCCGACGTCGTCGAGGAACTCCGGTACCACCACGGCAGCCTCGACGCGTTCGTCGGCGACGACGCCGGGACCGACGCCCGTGCCGTGTTCTCCTGGTCGTACCGGGCACTCTCGCCCGGGGCGGCCGGACTCTTCCGCCGGCTCGCCCCGCATCCCGGCCCCGACATCAGCACCGCCGCGGCCACCGCGCTGACCGGCGCGCCACCACGGGAGGTCCGCGCCCTGCTGACCGAACTCACCGGGGCGAGCCTGCTCATCGAACGGGCCCCCGGCCGGTTCGTCCTCCACGACCTGCTGCGCGCCTACGCCGGCGAACTCGCCGATGCCGAGGACAGCGAGAGCGCCCGCGGCGCGGCCCTGTCGAGGATGCACGACCACTTCCTGCGCACCGCCCACAACGCCTCGTCGGTCCTGGACCCGTTCCGCGAGACGATCGCCCTGCCGCCGGGCACGACGGGCAGCGAGCCCCTGCGGTTCGAGGACCGGGCGCGGGCCACCGCCTGGCTGCGCACGGAGCGGTACGTCCTGCGCGCGATCGTCCAACACGCCGCCGCCCACGGCTACGACGAACACGCCTGGCGCACCGCCGCGAACTTGGACGTCTACTTCAACCGGCTCGGTTTCTGGCACGACCTCGTGGAGATCAACAGCGCGGCGCTGGGCGCGGCACAGAAGCTCGGCGATCCCCTCGGCCAGGCCTATTCCCTGTGCGGCCTGGGCATGGCCCACGCCCAACTCCACCACGCCCAGCCCGCGTCGGAATCCCTCGAACGCGCGCTGGACCTGTTCCGTGCCGTCGGCGACCCGCTCGGCCGGGCCCGGGTCCATCGTGCCCTCGCCTACCTGGGCAACCGGACGGACCGGCGCGCCGCCGCCGTCGACCACTACGCACAGGCCCGCGATCTGTTCCGGGCCGAGGGCGACCTCAACGGCGAAGCCGGTGTGCTCAACCAGGTCGCCTGGACGTACATCCTGATCGGCGACCACGCCACAGCCCTCGACCGCTGTCGGGAGAGCCTTCTCCTCTACGACGAGACGGGCGACCCCTACGGAGCGGCCTCTACGCGGGACACCCTCGGTTACGCCTATCACCACCTCGGCCAATACCCCGAGGCGATCGGGCAGTTCGAGCGGTCGGCGCGGCTGTTCGCCACGATCGGCGACCGCTATCTCGAAGCCGACGTCCTGCGTCACCTCGCCGACGCCCATGGCGCCACCGGCGACCGGGACGCGGCCCGCGAGGCGCTGCGGTCGGCACTCGCGCTGCTGGAGGAGATCGGCCACCCGGACGCCGAGGACGTGCGCGGGACGCTGCTCGGCTGATCAGCAGGCCACGTCCGGCGCGTCCTCCCGCACGTCCTCCACCACGATCCCGTGTTCCCGCAGGGCCAGCCGCAGGCTGCGCAGGGCGTAGTACACGCGGGACTTCACGGTGCCCCGCGGAATCCCCAGGTCGTCCGCCGCCTGCTGGGTGGTGCGGTCCGCGAAGAACGTCGCCCGGAGCACCTCGCGGTGCGCGGGCGTGAGCATCTGCAGGGCCTTGTGCAGCACCATGGACGACAGCATCCGTTCGATGTCGTCCACCTCGGCGCACATGTCGCCCAGCCAGGTGGTGCCGCTGATCTCCAGCGGGCGCGCCAGCCGGGTGCGGTGCGCGTCGATGACGAGGTTGCGGGCGACCCGGAACATCCAGGGGCGTACGGCCATTCCCTCGTCGTCGGTCAGGTTCCCGTTGTTCCAGCAGCGCAGCAGCGTCTCCTGGAGGACGTCCTCCGCGCGGTGCGTGTCCCCGTCCAGCATGCGCAGCACGTACGCGTAGAGGGCGGGGCCGTGTTCCAAGTAGAGGTCGCGCAGCGCCTGTTCCTCGGGCGAGACCGCGCTCGCCGATCCGATGGCCGTCACGTTCATGGAAGTGCTCCTGCTTCTCCGCCTGACCGGCTCCGGCCGGTTGCGGGCCGGAGCCGGGTCTCCTGGGGAAGGGAGTGTTCCGAGGGACGGTCCACGTCCGTTTGACGCCCGTTGTACGAGGCGATTGACGGGCCGGTCAGTGCCGGTGCGCGGGGTTCAGGCGTAGGCCGCCTCCAGCGCCTGCACATATCTGTGGACCTGTTCGGCGAGTTCGACGTGGCCAGGCGGCAGCGGACCACGACGGTTCAACACGCCCCACATGTGCAGCAGTTCGCGTCCGTGGGCGACGGCGGTCCGGGAGTCGTCGAGCTGCTGCCAGGCCGCCGCCGCCCGCGCCACCTCCGTCGGCGCCCGTTCGTCCCCGGCCCCGCACCGGATCCGGGCCACGGCCAGCGCCAGTACGACGGCCTCGCGGTAGTCGCCGCGCAGATGCGCGAGGTACGCCTCCACGGCCCGCGCCTCCACCGCGTGCGGATGCTCGGCGCCCACCGAACCGGCCAGGCTCACGCGCAGCGCGGTCGCGTCGGCGAACGCCTCGTCGAGCCGGCCGGCGGTCGCCAACGCGTTGATACGGCCGAGCCGTTCGGCGAGTTCGGCGGGGAGTCCGTCGGCAGCGGGCTCGGGCGCGGGGGCGGAGGCACGGGCGGCGGCCATGGCACGGGCGCGGGCGACCGCGGAGGCGACGGCGGAGACAGGGGCAGGGGCTGAAGCAGGGGCTGGGGCAGGGGCTGGGGCAGGGGTGGCGGCGACGAGGGCTGTCTCGGGTTCCGGGGGTGCCGCCTCCTCCATGTCGAGGACGCGGCTGGAACCGTCCGGCGACACCTGGAGGACGAAGTGGGCGGCGCCGGGACCGTCGTTCACCGTCGCCTCGACGGCGACGGCGCGCTCCTGCGCGTACCGCTGCAACTGGTCCAGTACCGCCTCGTGCACGGACTGGCCCGGCATCGGGACGAGCGGGTGTCCGTCGATCTCGGCGAGTCCGTCGTCGGAGATGTGCACCTTGAACTGGTCGATGACCGTCGTCTCCATGACCGTGGTCTCCATGGCTGTCCTCCTCATGTGCCGGAAGTGGCGGTGTCGGTGGGTGTGACGCCGGGGGTGGCGCCGGCGGGCGGGGCGCCGACGCCCTGGTACTTGGCGAACTGGGCACGTATGGCGAGGACGTAGCTCAGGGCGTCGTTCGACTGCGGGACGCCCTTGGCCGCCGTCACGGCGTCCATCCCGATGGCGTAGCCGGCCAGGGCGAGGTCCAGGACGCTGTTGGTGGTGTTGCCGTCCTTGTCGGTGGTCTTCACGACCGTGCCGTTGTCGAGCAACGTCTGTCCCTGGCCCGCCAGATCGCACATGTAGCGGCCCAGGGCCATGATCGAGTCCTTGTTGTCCGTGGCCTGCGTCTTGCCGTTGCCGTCGTCGTCCTTGCCGTACTTGGCGAAGATGTCCGGTGTCAGCTGTGAGATGCCCGTCTCGCCTTTCGGACCGACCAGGGTCGAGTTGAAGCCGGACGCCTTCTCCAGCTGGGAGGCGATGACGATCGGGCCGATCGCATCGCACTCCTCGCCGGCCTTCTGGATGGGGTCCACCAGGTCCGAGGGGACGGTGGCGGTGTCCAGCTCGCCCTTCCCGTCGCCCTGGAGGATGACGATCATCTGGTTCGCGGTGTCGTTGTCGCCGCTGTAGTCGTCGGCGCTGCCGCCGCCTCCGCCGAAGAGCAGGATCAGCGCGATGAGCGGGGCCAGCAGGACCCCGAGCCCGCCGAAGATGATGATCAACGGTACGGCGCCCGCCACGGCGAGCGGGATCATCACGCAGCCGCCCACGCCGGCGCCGGCCACGCCGTACATGACGGCCTTCGAGCCCGCGCCGTCCTCGCTGTCTCCCGCACCCATCCGCGTCCTCCGCCTTCTTCGGTTCGTCTTGAACCGCTGTGGCCACATGGCCCGTTGTGCTGTCCGTCGGACCCGGTAGACCGAAACGGGCCCCGCAGCGAAAAAGTTCAAAACAGTGGAAACCGGATGAGCCAGAACAGCGGAAGCACGAGGCGAGAGGGGGGCGGGACAACATCATGAGCACTCCTTCGGCACCACAGCCGGACCCGCGGTCATGGGTACGGGGGCCCAGGTCCGCACAGTCCACGCAGCCGGCACGCCCGGCGGCGGACGGCGGCACGGCCGCCCCCGTCGGACCTCCCGCACCCGCCGGATACCAGGCCCCCGTCGGACAGACGGCGTACTCCCCGCACCAGGGCTTCGGCGGTGGGCTGCCGTCCGCACCGGTACGGCAGGGGGCGCCGGCACCGCGGGCGCAGCCCGTCGTGGAGCCCGCCCCGCGGCCGGTCGCTCCGGTCGCTCCCCGGCCGGCGGCCCCCGCCGTACGGCAGACCACCGGCCCCGGGACCATGGCGCCCGCCCCGCGGCAGGCCGCCCCCCGGTCCAACGCCCCCGCGCGCACGGTCACTTCGGGCCGGCCGACGCGGCCGAGGACGGCGGGGCGCGGCAGGCCGCGTGAGGACGTCGGGTGGGTCAAGGCGCACGGCGGCTCCGGCGCCACCTCGCTGGTCGAGGCCCTCGGCGGCGTGGACATGGGCGCCCGCTGGCCGGAGCCCGCGCGGGGCGAGCCGTACCGGGTCGTCCTGGTCGGCCGGACCAGCGCGAGCGGACTGCGGTCCGTGTCCCAGGCGCTCGGCGCGCTCAGGGACGGCACGGCCCCGCAGGGGCTCGAACTGCTGGCCGTGGTGCTCGTCGCCGACGCCCCCGGACGGCTGCCGCTCAGCCTGCTGCGCCGCATCCGGGTGCTGCGCTCCGTCGCCCGCGTGCACCGCGTGCCGTGGATCCCGGCATGGCGCACGGACGGCCGGCTGAAGCACATCCCCGGGCAACTCGTCACGCTCTCCCGGCTGGTGGGCAGCGACGTCTACGGCGAGGGAGCCCTGTCGTGAGCCAACTCCTCACCGCCACGCGGTACTTGGCCGACGGGTTCGACCCGGGCGGCGACGGTCAGCTGATCATCAACACCCTCTCCTGGTGCGCCTCGGCCTGCGGCGTCGCCGGACTGATCGTCGTCGGCATGCAGATGGCGCTCCAGCTGCGCCGCGGCGACCCGGGCGAGGGCGGTGAGCACTTCCGCGGGGTCTTCTTCGTCGTCCTCGCCTGCGTGGTCGCCACCTCGGCCGGTCCGCTCGTCACGTTCCTCGGCGACCTGACCCTGCAAGGTCCCTGAGCCCAACAGGCCTTCCCGTACCGCCCGTTCACCCTTTCGCCCACCGCGCACGCCGGGCGCCGACTCCTCGGAGAACCCTCATGTCCGCAACGCTCCACGAAGCCTCCAGCATCCTCGCCGCCACCGTCCCGCAGCCGACGAGCAACGCCCCCTCCGAACTGACCACCAAGGTCGACCTCGTCCTCGGCATCCTCGCCTGGGCCGGCACCGCCGCCGGCGTCTGCGGCGTCCTGGTGACCGGCGCGATGATGGCCATCTCCGTGAAGCGGGGCGAGAGTTCGGAGCACATGAGCCGCCTCGGCATGGTGCTCGGCGGCTGTGTGCTGGTGGCCACGGCCGGCCCGCTCGTCCAGTTCGTCTTCAACTAGAGGGCGCGGGGCAGTGGGCATTCTCAAGCGTGGAGAACAGCGGTCCGAGGAGTCCGGGCCGTACTGGAAACAGCGCAGTTGGCAGGCGTCGGCGGGGTTCCTCGCGCTGGTCGTCGTCCTGGGCGTGACCGCCACGCTGACGTCCGGCTCGGGCACCGCCGACCGGGGCGGGGCGTCGGCGTCCAAGGGCCCGCTGTCCGGCACCGTCACCAAGAAGGACGGCCGTCCTGCGGGCTGCCGCACCGACGACAGCGCGGGCGACGCGATACCCACGTCCGTGCCGAAGGACATCAGTTGGCACACGCTCGGCATCGGGCGGGTGCCGGTCTCCGCCTCGGCGGGGCCGACCAGGATGCAGGGCGCCGTGTGGTGGTGCTTCGCGCACACCCCCATGGGCGCCGTGCTGGCCGCCACCGACATCCCCACCCAGATGAGCGGAACCCAGTGGCGCACCGTCACCGACCAGCAGGTGGTCGCCGGGCAGGGACGCGAACTCTTCGTGTTCCAGCGCACCGCCGTGCCGGACACGGACGGTTCGGACACCGCCCCGACCACCTCGTCGTACGCCGGTTTCCGGGTGACCTCGTACACGGACAGGGCGGCGACCGTGGGGCTGCTGATCAAGAACGACCAGGGCTATGCCAAGACCACCGTCTACGTGCGCTGGAGCGGTGGCGACTGGAAGATCCAGCCCGACGAAAGCGGCGGACTGTACTCGCAGCTGGCCTCCGAGCAGAGCGCCGTCGGCTACACACTCTGGGGGGCCTGACATGGCGGCCTGCAGCAACGGGAATCCGCTCGCGGACGCGATCACCGGGTTCTTCAGCTTTCTCGGCGACCCCGTCGGGACGGTCATCGGCCTGATCGCGAAGACGATCCTCGCCGCCGCGATCGCGGTGTTCGCGGGGCTGGCCAAGACCGTCCCGACCCTGGACGACACGACCACCTCGCACGACCTCAGCAACAAGACATCGTGGATCGTGGTCTATCTGGCCGTCGGTTCCCTGCTGTTCGCCGCCGGCAAGATGGCGATCGAGCGCAGGGGCACCGCGGGCGTCACCGCCCTGAAGGGCATCATGCGGGTCGTCCTCGTCTCGGGCGCCGCCACCACCATCTGCCTGGCCGCCGCGAGGGTCGCGGACAACTACTCCACCTACCTGTTCGACGACTCCGTGCAGAAGGCGCTGGACAACATCGGCGCCTGCGGCGACAACAGCAACATCCAGTCCTTCCTGCTGCTGATCCTCGCCTTCCTGCTGCTGCTCGCGGGGATCCTGCACACGATCCTGATGTACATCCGGCTCGGCGTCATGATGATCATGCTCGGCACCCTTCCGATGGCCGCCGCGGCCTCCATGACGGACTGGGGCGCCGGCTGGTGGCGCAAGCACATCGGCTGGATGATCTCCTGGCTGCTCTACAAGCCCGCGGTCGCCCTCGTACTGAACGCCGGCATGTCGATGATCACCGCGGGCCAGAACAGCCCGACCGGCGCCGACGTCAACACCCGCATCGCCGGTATCGGCGTGATGCTGCTGTCCGCCATCGCGCTCCCCGCGCTGCTGAAACTCGTCGTACCCGCCGCCGCTGCCATGGGCACCGGCAACCCGATGGCCTCCATGGGCCAGGCGGGCAGCCAGCTGGCCAGCGGTGCGGTGCAGGTCGCCGCCATGAGCGGTGGGTCCGGCGGTGGCGGTGGCGGACAGAAGGGCCCGAGCGGAGCGAGCGGCACCGGCGGTGCGTCCGGCGGCAGTGGTTCGGACGGCGCGTCCGGCGGCAGCGGTTCCGACGGCGCGTCCGGCTCGGGAGGTCCGAGCGGTGCGGGCAAGAGCGGTGGCGGTGCGGGCAAGGCCGCGGGCGGTGCGGGCAAGGAGGCCGCGGCGGCGATGGGCGGCCCCGCCGGTATGGCGATCCTCGCGGCCGTGGCCGCGACCCAGGTCGCGAGCTCGACCGTCTCCGGCGCCGTCGAGGGGGCCGACGGAGAACTCGGCAACAACAAGTGAGCCCGGGGGAGTCCACGACACCCGGGCCGTGCGTCCGCACCTCCGCCCGGCGTCGCCTCCCCTGACGAACGACCGCCGGGCGCCCTTCCCCCAGGGCGTCCGGCGGCCTCCCCACCGGCCCTCGACGCACGCCGCACCCCCATCTCCTCACGAAAGGAAACCGGTCACATGGCCACGGAAGCCGTCTCCCATCCGACCTACGGGAACTGGCGCAGGCCGAGGCGCGCGGGGCTCGGACCGCTCGGACTCCTCGGCACCTTCGTGATCTTCGGCGGCCTCGTCGCCACCCTGCTGGCATCGCTGATCTCGCTGTACGCGGCGCTCGTCGTGTTCGTGCCGGTCGTCCTGTTCCTCATCCCGCTCACCATCCGCACCCAGGACGGCCGCAACGTCTACCAGCTCTTCGCCCTGCGCGTCGGCTGGTGGCGCCGGAAGGCCGCGGGCTCGCACCTCTACGTCTCGGGCCCGCTGTCCGCGCGTCCCGGTGGCCGGTTCCGCCCGCCGGGCCTGCTCAACAAGGTCACCGCGAGCGAGGGCCGCGACGCCTACGACCGCCCCTTCGGGATCCTGCACCACCCCCAGCGCGACCTGTACACGATCGTCCTGGGCTGCGACCCCGACGGCGGTTCGCTCATCGACCCGGACCAGGTCGACGTCTGGGTCGCGCTGTGGGGCGAGTGGCTGGCCCGGCTCTCCCACGAACCCGGCCTCAAGGGCGCCACCGTGATCGTGGAGACCGCCCCCGACCCCGGCACCCGGCTCGCCCACGAGGTGCTGCCCCGCATCCACCCGAACGCGCCGGCCGCCGCCCGCGCCGTGATGGAGGAGGTCGTCGAGCGCTACCCCAGCGCCTCCTCCGAGATGCACACCTACGTCACCCTCACCTACGGCAACCCGGCCGGCCAGAAGCGCAGGAAGGAGGACGTGATGACCGAACTGGCCATCCGCATCCCCGGCCTGCTCAGCGGGCTCGTCGCGGCCGGCGGCGGTGCCGCGTACCCGCTGTCGTCCGAGCGGATCGCCGAGGTCGTCCGGGTCGCCTACGACCCCGCCGTCGCCGCCGACGTCCTCAACGCCCGTGCCCTGGAAGGCGGAACGGGCCTGGAGTGGGACGACGCCGGTCCCGCCGCCGCCGTCGAGACGGTGAACGCCTACCAGCACGACTCCGGTGTCTCCCGCACCTGGATGCTGACCCTGGCACCCCGCGGCACCGTCCGCTCCTCGGTGCTGCGCGGCATGCTGGAGGCCGCCCCCGGCACCCGGCGCAAGCGGGTCGCCCTGGTCTACCGGGCCATCGACCCCGCCACCTCGGCCCGCATCGTCGAGGCCGACCGGCGCAGCGCCCAGTTCATGGCCACGTCCGGCAAGGGCATGGTCCAGGCGCGTGCGGCCTCCGAGGTGCGGGCGGCCGAACAGACCGCCGCCGAGGAGGCGGCCGGCGCCGGACTCGTGGAGTTCTCCCTGATGCTGACGGTCACCGTCGACAGCCTGGCGGAACTCGCCGACGCCAGCGTCACCGTCCGCAACCTGACCGCGGCGTCCCGGGTGCTGATGCGCCCCGCCGACCGGATGCAGGCCGCCGCGTTCAGCTGCACCCTGCCCGCCGGGATCCTTCCGTGGGAACAGACCCTCGTCCCGCACGAACTGCAGGAGGCGCTGTGAGCCGCCGTAGCGAGGAGAAGCTGGCCGAGCGCGCGGACCTGCTGGCCGAGGAGCGGGCGCTCCGGGACCTGGCCGCGGGCGGGTCGGGTCTGGTCGGCCTGGACGGTTCCGGGGCCGAGGCCGCCGCGACGAAGTCCGCGAAGGCCAGGGCGAAGTCCGACGCCAGGCGCGGCGGCAAGGGCAAGGCCCCGGCCAGGCCCCGGGAGCCGTACGTCCCGGGCCGCGGCTGGGAGGGCGCCGGCGGGGGCCGCGTCGGGTACATGGACCCGCCCACCATGTGGCGCGCCACCACCGTGCAGGCCTGCGGCATGTGGCCGTTCGCCGCCGGTTCGGGTTCGCCCATGACCGGAGTGCCGCTCGGACAGCACCTGTTCACCGGTGCCACGGTCTGCGGCGACCCGCTGAACTGGTTCACCCGGGCCCGGTACATCTCCAACCCCTCCCTGTTCATGCTCGGCATGCCGGGCCTGGGCAAGTCGACCCTCATCAACCGGATGCTGATCGGGCTCGCCGCGACCGGTGTCGTCCCGCTGGTCCTCGGCGACCTCAAGCCCGACTACGCCGACACCGTGCGCGCGCTCGGCGGCCAGGTCATCTCCATCGGCCGCGGCCGGGGCGGCATCAACGTCCTCGACCCGGGCGCCATGGGCGAGGCCGCCGCGAAGGTCGGCGGCGAGGCCGGCGAGGTCCTGAAGGCCGAGGCCCACGGCCGGGTGCTGAACATGGTCGCCGCCCTCATCACCATCGTGCGCGGCCGGCCCATGGACGACCACGAACAGTCCGTGCTCTCCGCCGTCCTGCACCACCTGCGCGAACGCACCCGGCCCGGCCGCAGCGTGCTGCTGCCCGACGTGCTGCGGGTCCTCACCGAGGGCCCCGACCGGGTCCGCGCGGTCACCCTCGACCGCGGCGACGACACCCGCTACCGGGACGCCGTGGACCCGCTGCACCGCTCCCTGCTCGGCATCCTCGACGGCCCGCTCGGCGACACCTTCGCCTCCGAGACGTCCACCCGCATCGACGCGAACGCGCCCGCCGTGTGCATCGACATCTCCGGCATCGGCGAGGCCGACACCCAGCTCACCGCCGCCGCGATGCTCGCCGCCTGGTCCGACGGCCTGGGCACGGTCGCCGCCTCGCACGCCCTCGCGGACGCCGGACTCGCCCCCCGGCGCTGGTTCTTCACCGTGCTCGACGAGCTGTGGCGTCCGCTGCGCGCGGCCTCCGGCATCGTCGACCGCATCGACGCCCTCACCCGCCTCAACCGCTCCCTCGGCCTCGGCGACGCCAAGATCACCCACACCCTCAAGGACGCCGAGGCCCTCGGCACCGACGCCGACCGGGCCAAGGCGCGCGGCTTCGTCGAGCGGGCCGGCATGGTCGTCTGCGCCGGACTGCCGAAGACCGAGATGGAGGACCTCGGCAAGGTCGTCGGGCTCTCCCGCCGCGAGATCGAACTCGTGTCGTCCTGGTCCTCGCCGCCCGGCTGGGGTGTGCGGGGCGAGGACGAGGAGCCCCCGGGCCGCGGCCGGTTCCTCATCAAGGTCGGTGGCCGTCCCGGCATCCCGATCAAGGTCGCCATCACCGACGCCGAGCGCGACCTGCACAACACCAACACCCGCTGGACGACCAACGAGGCGGCCATCGAGCAGGCCACCGCCCGCGCCGCCGCCGAGGTCGCACGGGTCGCGCGGGAAGGACCCCTGCCGCTGGCCCTCCCCGGCGACCCGGGCTTCCCGGCCGTAGAGGCGTCGCCCGGGGGGTGGACGGTGTGAGCGGGCCCCGCAGTACCGACCTCGGCGACCAGTTGCAGTGGGCGATCGCCGCGCTGGCCGCCTTCGGCATCCTCGCGTTCACCGTCGTCTGGGCCGGCGGCACCTTCGGCGCCGGCCTCTCCGGCCGCGGCTGGGACGCCCCGCCGTTCGCCATGTCCACCGTCTCCACGCTGATCGCCCACGGACCGACCGCGCTGTGGCCGGGCACCCCGACGGCCGTGCTCTACGCCGGGATGTTCGGCCTGATGGCGCTGATCGCGGTGCCCGCCGCCCTCGTCGTCAACTTCTTCATGGACCGCGGCAGGGCACCCAAGGGCCTCGCCGGGAAGCGCGAACTCGCCGCCATGTGCCCCAAGGGCATCGAGGCCCGCGCCCGCGAACTGCGCCCCACCCTCAAGGGCCGTACGGAGGTCCACCCCGACGAGACCGGCAACCTCATCGGCGACCTCGACCCCAAGGGCCCCGAACTGCGCAGCAGTTACGAGGACGTGGAGCTCGACCTGATGGCGCCCCGCGCCGGCAAGTCCACCGGCATCGCCGTCCCCCGGGTGCTGCGCGCCCAGGGCGCGGTCCTGCTCACCTCCAACAAGTCCGACGTCTACGCCGTCACCCGCGCCCAGCGCGAGAAGGCGGGCACGGTATGGACGTTCGACCCGCAGGGCATCGCCCACGCCCCGCGCGCCATGTGGTGGAACATCCTCGGCGAGTGCCACACCATCGAGGGCGCCCGCCGGATGGCCGGTCACTTCGTGGCGTCCGTCAACGACGACACCGCGAAGAAGGACTTCTGGATCTCGGCCGCCCAGAACACCCTGACCGCCCTGTTCCTGGCCGCCGCCCGCGGCCGGGCCCCGCTGCAGGAACTCCTCGCCTGGCTCGCCGACCCCGCCGACCGCACCCCCATCGACCTGCTCCGCGAGGTCGGACTCGTCGCGATGGCCGAGCAGTTGCAGGGCACGGTGCGCGGCGCGGTGGAGACCCGGGACGGCATCTACGAGACCGCCCGCCAGACCGCGTCCTGCCTCCTCGACCCCGAGATCCTCGCCTGGGTCACCCCCGACCCCCAACTCCCGGAGTTCCGCCCGCACGAACACGTCCTGGGCACCGACACCCTCTACCTCCTCTCCAAGGACGGCGGCGGCTCGGCGGCGGGCGTCATAGCGGGTCTCGCCGACGCCACGATGCGGGCAGGTGTCGTGGCGGCCGAGCGGATGGGCGGCCGGCTCGACCCGCCGCTGACCGCGGTCCTCGACGAGGCCGCCAACGTGTGCCGCATCTCCGATCTCCCCGACCTCTACTCGCACTTCGGCTCGCGCGGCATCAACGTCGTTACCCTGCTGCAGAGTTACCGTCAGGGCGCCCGCGTGTGGGGCGAGGTCGGGATGGACGCGCTGTGGAGCGCGGCGACCGTCAAACTGCTCGGCGCGGGCCTGGACGACGCCGACTTCGTGCAGAAGATCTCCACCCTGGTCGGCCAGCACGACGTGAAGACCCCGAGCATCTCCCGCAGCAAGGACGGCACTTCACGCTCGTACTCCTACCGTCAGGAGTCCGTCCTGCCGCCCGACAGGATCCGCGCCCTCCCCAAGGGCACCGCCCTGCTCCTCGCCACCGGCGTCAAGCCGGCCCTGATCCGGCTGCGCCCCTGGTACAAGGAGCCCGGCGCCGGGGTCATCTCGGCGGCGGCGAAGGCGGAGACGGCGGCGATCACGGAACGCGCAGCGGCTCGTCTGCTGCCGGGCCTGGGTCCGACCCTGGAGAAGGACAACGTCGTGGAGATGGACGACTACCGGGGCGCCGCCACAGCGTGACGGTCCGCAGCACCAGCTCGGCCGGCGCGTACCGCACCCGCCCCATCAGCCATGCACCGAGGGCGAGTTGGGCGCCGTACAGCACCGGACACCCGGCGAGGACGACGGCGGTGCCGACCCGGTCGTAGAGACCGAAGCCGTAGCCGGTGAAGACGAGGGCGAGGACCAGTGACTGGGAGAGGTACTGCGTGAGGGCCATGCGCCCGGAGGCGGCCAGGACACGGCCCGCCGCCGGGCGCAGCGCGCCGGTCAGCAGGAGCAGGCCGCAGGCGTACGACGCCGTGAGCGCGGGCGCGGTCAGCAGCGACACCGCGTGTCCGACCAGGAACCAGCGGCTGTCCAGCGGCCCGTTCGCACAGCACGCGGTGACGATCCCGCCGGCCAGACCGACCGGCAGCCACCGTACGACGACCCGCCTGAGCCAGGCCCGGTCCCGGCCGCGCCGCTCCACCAGGCCCGCCCTCGCCGCCGCGAGGCCGGCCAGGAACGCCGCCAGCATGTCGGGGGCGTACAGCACGTTCGCGCCCATGGTCGACGGCAGTTCGCGCAGACGCGCCCCGACGACCGACAGGAAACCGCCGCGATACGCGGCCACATCGCGCGCGACCTCGGGGGCGTACTGCGCCGGGGTGACCGGCTCGGTGAAGGCGACGGTCAGCAGCCCGTACCCGAGCAGCAGCACCGCGAGGCCCGCCACCAGACAGACCGCGACCCGCAGCGCGGCCCGGGGACCCAGCCCGCGCAGGCCGTACAGGACCAGTCCCAGGACGGCGTACGTCATCAGGATGTCGCCGGTGTAGAGCAGCACCGCGTGCAGGAGCCCGAGGCCGAACAGCCCCGCCGTACGCCGGAGTCGGCGCCCGGCGGAGCCGCCGCTGTCCGGCTTCCCGGCACCACGCTCCTGGAGGACGAAGCTGTAGCCGAAGAGGAACGAGAACAGCTGATAGAGGGTGGTGGTCGCGGTCACCGCCCAGGCGGCGGCCCGGTCGGCGCCCGAGGCATGAGGGCCACCGCCGAACGCGGTGTAAGGCCCCGCCATCAGCTGGGCGTTGACGAGCAGGATGCCGAACAGGGCGAACCCGCGCAGCACATCGACGTCCTGGACCCGCCCGGGACCGACCGTCTCGCGCCCGCTCACCGCGTCAGCCGGGTCCCGCACACGAAGGCCACGGTCGCCGTCAGGAACCACCCGAACGCCGGCGACATCAGATACCGCGGAGTCCACAACCGGGCCGCCGTCGGGCGATCGCGCGGGTAGCACACGGGCACCGTCCCGCCCACCGGAGGCAGTCCGCGCAGCGGCCCGTACGCCCCCGGATCGAGGACGGCGGTCCGCCCCAGGTGGTCGGTGAAGACCACGAGCCCGGTGCGCCGCCGGTCGCCCGGCACCCGCGCGGTCACGGTGCCCGTCACGAGCACTCCGCGCACCCACAACCGCGCCACGGTCATCAACTGCCTTACGGCGAGCAGGAGAAACCCGAGACCCACCCCCGTGCACAGAGCGAGCAGCAGCAACCTGGCGTCCATACGGTCCCCTTCACCGGCCGTCGTACCTCTTCGCGCACAACGTCTGCCACGCGCCACGGGTTCACGCCCGCGCCCCGGCACGGGTGCACGCCGTCGCGTCTTCACTGAACCGCCGTACGGGTGGCGCCCGTTGTGCCTACGCATCCTCACCGATGCGTACGAAGGGAGCTTCGGCCCAGATGAGACGGCCCCCGCGCACACACGGCCACCGGGCGGCGGCAGCCGTCGCCCTGGCCTGCGCCCTGACGGCGGCGAGCCAACAGGGCGCCCAGGCCGACCCCCAGACCCTCACCGAGGTACAGCACAAGCTGGAGAGCCTGTACCACCAGGCGGAGGTGGCGACCGACAAGTACGACGCGGCCGACGGCAGGGTGACGGCCCAGCAGAAGCGTGTCGGTTCACTCGACTCCCAGGTCCGCGCGGCCGAGGCGAAGCTGACCCGCCTCAACTCCCTTGCCGGAGCGGCGGCCAGGGCCCAATACCGCGGCGGCGGAGTGCCCGCCGAGCTCCAGTTCGCGCTGGCCAGCGACCCCGGACGGGCCCTGGACAACGCCGGGTTGGCGCTCCAGGCCCAGCAGAACACGCAGAACCTCCTGACGGACCTGAAGACGACGAAGGCGTCCCTGCGCACCCGCACGGACGAGGCGACGGCCGAACTGACGCGGCTGCGGGCGAGCCGGCGCGCGATGGCGACACAGCGCCGGACGATCGAGCAACACATCGCCGGGGCGCGGGCGTTGGAGTCCTCGCTGGCTGCGAAGGAGCGGGCCCGCCTCGCCGACCTGGAGAAGCGGGACGCCGACCGGGCCCAGGCGAAGTGGGAGAGCACGGGCATCCTCAGGAAGGTCGGCACCGACGCGACGACCGCCGGTCAGAAGGCCATCGCCTTCGCCGTCGAACAGATCGGCAAGCCGTACGTCTGGGGCGCCGAGGGACCCGACTCCTACGACTGCTCCGGCCTCACGAGCCGGGCGTGGCTGGCGGCGGGCATCACCATCCCCCGCACGTCGGAGATGCAGTGGGCCCAGCTGAAGCACGTCCCCGTCGAGGACATGCGGCCCGGGGACCTGATCGTCTACTTCTCCGACGCGAGCCATGTGGCGATCTACGTCGGGGGCGGGAACATCATCTCGGCGCCTCGGCCGGGGCGGTACGTGTATGTGTCGCCGGCGGCTTCGATGCGGATATTGGGGGTGGTACGGCCGGATGCTTGAACCGGCGGCGGGGTGGCCTCCGTTGTGCTGCGTGAGCGGGGGCGCAGCACAACTGCCGAGCGACAGCGGGAGAGTCATGTCAACCATGCCGACGGAGAAGCCGCCTCGGGCCGCCGGGGCGGAGCGGGACGCGTCTTTTGAACGACGGCGGCCTGAGGCCGAGCCGGAAGTGCCGACCGCCGAAGAGAAGAAGCCTCCGACTCCGCCGCAGTTCATCCTCTACATGGAGGGGTCGGCCTACGCGCACTCACTGCGTCAACTGACCCTGTGGACTCACCACGTGCTGCTGCCGGTCTACGGCAGGGAAGTCACGTCCGCGGCACCCTGGTGCGCCCGCTGGTGGGAGCACCCCGAAGCGGTGGCTCTCCTGCACGGCCTCTGGCTCGCCTGGGGTGACCTGACCGGCCCCGGCTCCACGATGACCGGACCCGCCAACTGGCACCGGGACTACCTGTACAACGTCCTGGACCACCTGCGGGCCCCCCAGGGCCCCTTCGCCGGCTGCAAGCCCAATACGCACCGCCCGAAGGAATCGCCCACCGTCGCGGCCGTCGACCCCTTCGGGCCGGTGCCCCCACCGGCCTGACGAAGGCCACGATCACCCCACCTGTCGAGTCGGTGTGCGCATGGTGTCGCGCCGACCCGCGGTTCGGCACAAACGTGGTGAACCGCTGCCCCTCCGCCGCGGACACCTCCTACCTGTGGCATTTTCTCGCCCACGCCCGCCTCGACGATCCTGGGGGTGATCCGTTCGATGTCCGGTGAACCGTCCGCGTTCCGGTCCCGTTGTGCTCTCTGCAAGGCAGGTCTTCCACTCCACACAAGGAGATCCACGAATGGCTGGAGAAGACGACGCCGGTAGGAGTTCATCCATATCCGGGTACCGCAAGTTCAGCGTAACTTCTCAGACAGTGGCAGGTCGGGACAGTCGCGGACGGAGGACGTCGGAGCTCAGGCACTCGGTCCAAAGCTTGGCGGGGGAAGTAAGTGGCCCCACGCCGCCCCCCAACAACCGGCGTAACACGCTCTTCCAGATCGAAGAGCAGGCGACTGGCGAGACGCAGCTCTACGCCGCCTCGCAGAGCAGGAATGGCGAATGGGCCGTCCAGCGGTGGTCCCAATCGGCCAACAAGTGGATGGCCGAAAGCAACAAGACCTGGCTCAAGTGGGCCAAGGCCGCCGCTAAGGCCATCGGACCCAGCGCCCCTGAAGGGTTGGCCGCAGCGGGCCAGGTCGTAAAGAAGGCGGGGTATCCCGTTGTAGGAAATACCATGACCGCGGTTGGTGCTGGTTCGCGCGCGGTGATCGACGGCTACAAGGCGAACCAGAATCGGCAAGAGGGGAAGCCGTACATCGGCGAGGCTGTCAACGCTTTCTCGGGATTTGTCGGTGCGGTCGCCCAAGTGCCCTGGGTGCCTGAAGGCGTGCAGGATGGCCTTACGGCAGGGGCGACCTTCGGCGCGGTAACAGGCTCCGGCATCAAGAGGGTCGAGGCGCCGGCACCGACGTTCACGATGCCCAACTACTCGATGAACCTGCCGCTCAATCAACAGCACCCCAGCATTACCGGCCTGAACCAGGACTTCGCGTCGCCGGGCTACACGTCGCCGGGCCAGGAAAGGCCGGACTACTTCACGCCGGTATCGACGGCGGAGTACATGCCCACGATCGCGGCGACGTCGGGCGCGTACACGACGGGGGCGAGTTTTGGCGCCTCGACGGTGACAGCGCCCGCGTACACGACGTCGTACTCGGCCATGCCGTCTCTCACAGCGCCCGCGTACTCGACGGCGGCGGATTACGGCGCCTCGACCGTGACGTCACGGGACCCGTACTACGGCAGCCAGTACGACCAGCAGTACGACAGCGGGTACGTCAACCCGTACGACCAGCAGTACGGCCACCAGTACGACAGCGGGGCGGGGGCGGGGCACTACAGCCCGGACATCGTCAGGGGCCCGGAGCATGCCGAGCAGCATCATGGGGCGCGGCCTGGCACGCCGACGGAACATGCGCCTGTCACGCGGTTCGCCAGGTGAGGTCGCTGCCTCTCGGTAGCAAGATCCGTACGGGTTGAGGAAAGGCGCCCGGTGGTCCGAATCGGCCCGTCCCGGACCGGCCGACATCACGATCACCGGGCGCCCGCCCTTACCCGCCGAGAGCAGCCTCCGGCGCGGGTGAAACGTCACACCGGTCCGCTGCGTTCACAGTGCCGAAGGGTCTGTGAACCTCGTCCGCAGCCGGATACGGAGCGATGTCGGCCGCGAGCCCGGGGCGTAACCCCGGCGCCCCCGTTCGACCTCGCCTCGGCTGGGTTCCGTGTGCCCGGGCCCTTCAGCCCGTGTCCGCTCCGGTCGGCGCGTTCCCCGTCCAGGGTGAGCCGACGGGTTCCGCTGGTCGTATGGGATCCGTACGGCTCGGGCGGAGTCCCGGCGTTCACCACCCGCCCGGGTGGGCGGGGCCGGCGGCAGACCGCTGCCGTCGCGAGTCGGGTGGGGCGCCTTGCCGGCTTCTCCCGGACACGGGCTGCCGGCGCTGAACCCCCGGACGTACGCGATCCGTTGTGCTTCCCGAACCGGCGTCGGCGTCCAGCCTACGGATCACAGCCGGCAGGTCGGGGAGGTACGCACATGTCCGCTGTCCATACATGGCGGTTCGCGGCGCAGGGTCTGTTGAAGCGGCGTCCGCCCGCGTCGGACGCGGACGGGTGTTATGCCCGTCAGGACCTGCCGCGACGGGTCGGCACCGCCCCGCGGCTTCCCGGGTCCCCGCTGCCTTCCGGTCTGCTGCCGTTGCCGACGGGATTCGAGCGGGTGGCTACGACGGGTCGGGCCCGCCCCTACCTCGACACGGTGGCTGCCGGGCGTTGAACCGTTCGTCCCCGGTGACCCGTTGTGACCCGCGTCAGCACCTCCGACTCGAAAGCGGGGCAACGTGGCATTCGACAACACTGCTTCCCAGGGCCGGAGGCGGCTGACCAGGACGAGGTCCCGGACGGGACTGGCGCGAGACCTGCTGAAGACCCAGTCCAAGCTGCTCGGCGGGCCGAGGGTCCGTGCGGCGGGCCCACCGGAACCGGACATCTTCGAGGAGATGTGGGGCCTCCTGCGGAGCGCCCTGGATCGCATCTGGGGCCGGTCACGGTCGGGGTCGGGCGACGGAGGTGCGGCACCCGGCGGTGGACAGGGGACCGGCCAGGGCCCGCAGGGGCAAGGCGGGGGCGAGCAGGCGCAGGGGCCGCCGCCCGAACAGCGGCCGGTGCTCACGCAGGAGTCCCAGGCACTGCTCCGGCGTATGGACCGCATCGAGAAGCAGATCGGCCTGCTCTCTGACACGGAACGCTGGGCCTTCGAGGACACGGTCCTGAGTGAGCTGAGGAGACCCGAGAACGCCAGACTGATGAAGGCGTTCCAGGAATCCCGCGCCACTATGCCCCTGGTGTGGCAGTCCGTCGCCAACGCGCAGGAGCGGGAGTCGTTTCGGGAAAGGCCGCACGACGCCCTCCGGCTGGAGGCACAGGAAAAGGCCATGATCGTCGACGCGATCCAGGCCGCTGACATCAAAGAACGACAGGCCGCGGCACTCCGCCGACAACAGAGCGAGGAAGTCCGGCAACTCCGGGAGCGCCGGGCGCCCTTACCGAGTCCAGCACGGGTGCCGTCACCGGAGCCATCGCCGCAGCCGAGTTTCCAGGATCCGCGCGCCAACGATCCTCTCGACGCCCACTCCGCCGACGCGGCCCGACGACGGCGTGACGCCACCGTGAGTCCGAGACCGGGCGAGGAACACGACGCCCATGGCTTCAACGTGGCCGAGACGGAGAGAGCGCTCAGGGCGAGCGCCGCACAGTTGACCCCGCTCCAGCCGGTCGATCACACCGGCCGTACGGACTGGCCCCTGGGAGCGCCGTCGTCCCTGTCGGACGAAATCGGCATGGCGTTCACCACCCCCGGCCACTCGACCCATCAGGCGTCGCCCCTGCTCAGCTCCGCGGGCCTGGACATCGCCAACGATCGCTCCTTCCTCGGTAGCCCTTCACCGACCCCGAGCACGGGTGACGATCCGTCACGCCCGCATTCTCCGAACCCAGTTCGGCAGAACAGCGCCGACAACGGTGGCCGGCCGAGGGCCGTCCGCAGACGGTAAATACGTCCTCACCCCCCTGAACCATTCCCCACCCCCATCCGTCGTGCAGCGGCGGCGACAACTGATCGTCGCCCCCCGAATCCAGAATCCTGGCCCCCATCGCGCAGTCCCGACGGAGAGGCACGCTCCATGCGCAGACGCACCTCACTCCTCCTCGCCCTGCTCCTGGTCATCGTCGGAGTCTCCGGCACCGCCGTAGCCCTCCAGACCCACCGCTCCAGCGGCACGAACATCGACGGAACGCCGGCCGCGGACATCGCCGACCACACCGTCACCCTGCAGAACCGCACCGACAGCCGTATCTGGGTCGGCAGCGAGGTCAACGCCGACGGTTCGGCCGCACTCACCGGGCTGCCGACGCTGGACCCGGGCCAGTCCGCCACGATCACCGTCCCGGAGCACGAGGGCGCCGGGCACTGGCGCGGCACCCTCTTCGCCCGTCAGGGGTGCGGCGGTGACGACGGGAGCACGTTCCACTGCGCCGTGGGCGACTGCGGACCCTACGTCGACCACTGTTCCCTCGGTCAACAGCCCACCGGGCTCGCCGAGTTCAACTTCGACCCGGCCGACTCGCCGGCTCCCTGGTACGACGTCAGCTACGTCGACGCCGTCGCCGCGCCCGTCACCATCACGCCGAACGACGTGACGCCGCCCGCGAGCGGCGAGTGCGCGGTGGCGGGCTGTGCCGAGGACCTGCTGTCCGGCTGCCCGGCCGAGGACCTGACCAAGGACCCGGGCACCGGGCAGCCGCTGGTGTGCGTCAATCCGAACCGGGACGCGAAGACCCCGTACAGCGACATGATCAACCAGAAGTGCCCCACGGCGTACGCCTGGTCCAAGCAGGACGCCGAACCGGGCAACAAGGTCATGTACCAGTGCACCAGGTGCAGCGGCCTGACCGTCGCCTTCGGAACCGGCAGCACCGCCCCGGCCGACCCCGGCACCGTCGCCCAGCCCGCCCCCGCCCCCGCCACCCAGCAACCCGTCACCACCGCCGCCCCGGCCCGCAAGGGCGTCAGCCTCAATCCCGTCGACGGCGCCTCCCAGGCGCTGGCCGAGTCCGGCGCGTCCTGGTACTTCAACTGGGCGTCCTCCACCGGAGCGGTCACCAAGCCGGACGGTGTCGACTACGTGCCGATGATCTGGGGGCCCGGCTCCGTCACCGACGCCGAACTGGGCGCCGCGACCCAGGGCGGCAGCAAGGAACTGCTCGGCTTCAACGAGCCCGACAACGGCGGGCAGTCGAAGATGACCCCCGAGCAGGCCCTCGACCTGTGGCCCCGGCTGGAGTCCACCGGGCTGCGGCTGGGCGCGCCCGCGGTGTCCGCAGGCGCCGACGTGGACGGCGGCTGGCTGGACCGCTTCATGAAGGGAGCGGGCGACCGCGGTCTGCGGGTCGACTTCATCCCCGTGCACTGGTACGGCGCCGACTTCGGCCCCGGCGCCGCCGACCAGCTGCGCGGCTATCTGCAGGCCGTCTGGGACCGCTACCACAAGCCGATCTGGCTGACCGAGTACGGCCTCATCGACTTCTCCCAGGCCACCCCCCGCTACCCGAGCGAGCAGGAGCAGACCGACTTCATCACGTCGTCGACGAAGATGCTGGACAGCCTGGACTTCGTGGAGCGCTACGCGTGGTTCACGCTCTCCACGCGGACCAGCCCGACCGGCCTCTACGACGGGACGACCGCCAACGCCAGCGGCCGGATCTACCACGACGCGAGCTGACCACGGGGTTGAACCGTCCGCGTCTCCCGCCCGTTGTACGGGTGCGGCCTGGCCGTGTACCCGCCCCCCCGGGGGCACGGTCAGGCCGTGACTGGCCGGAGGCTCACGTCAGACGGCCTGCTCCGACACAGCCCGCCGCACGCCGGTGTGCGGCGGACCGTCCGCCAGCCGGTCGAGGCGCCAGCGGATCTTCGCGGCGTCCCGGTGGTCGAACTCCGAGAAGATCGCCAGTGCCTGCCGCCAGCTGTCACGGGCGGACTCCGGTTCACCGGCGGCCAGTTGGGCGTCACCGAGGTTGCCCAGGGTGTGGCCCTCTCCCCACCGGTTGCCGATGTCCCGGTGTGTCTTGAGCGCCTGGTGGTAGTACTCGACGGCGTCGTCGTGGCGATCGAGCCGGCGATGGACCGTGCCCAGGATGTCGAGGGTGACGCCCTCGACCCAGCGGTTGCCGTTGGTCCGCAGGAGGTCCAACGCCTGCTCCAGGCAGTCGACGGCCTCGTCGAACCGGCCGAGCCGCTGGTAGACGTCGCCCAGGTTGGACAGGGAGATCCCCTTCCCCCAGGCGCCGCCGATGAGCTGCTCGACCGCCAGCCCCCGGCGGATGTACTCGACGGCCTTGTCGAGCCGGCCGGCCTCCAGGTAGGTGTCGCCCAGATTGGTCACGGCCGACGCCCTGGCATCGGCGTCCCCGAGCTCCCGGTAGGCGACCATCGCCAGGCGGAACTGGTCGGCGGCCTCGATGAGCCGGCCCGAGCCGCGCAGCGCGGCGGCCAGGTCCGCGAGGCCCTGCGCCTCGCCCCAGCGGTCCCTGTCCGCGCGGGCGGCGGCCAGACCCGCCTGTGTGGTGTCCACCCAGTCGTGCGTGTGGCTGCGCAGGTAGAAGAACCCCCACAGGACGGCGGGCAGTCGCCAGGCGACGCCCGGCCGGCCGGACCCGGCCGCCTGGTGCACGGCGGTGACGAGGTTGGCCCGTTCGGTCTCGCACCAGTCCAGGGCCTGGTCGTGCGTCGTGAACTCCAGCGGGCGGCACAGGGCCGGCAGCGGTTCGAGCGGGATCCGGCGACGCTGCGGGGTGATGTGCGGGTAGGCGGCGTCGGCCGTGTGCAGATACCAGGCGAGCAGCCGCTCCACGGCCCGCTCCCGCTCCTCCGCCGTCTCCTCGGCGCGGACGCGTTCGGCGGCGTAGACGCGGAGCAGGTCGTGCAGGGTGTAGCGGCCCGGGAAGTGTTCGGTGAGCAGGTGGGCGCGGGTGAGCTCGACGAGCAGACCGCGGGTCTCCCGCACCGGGAGCCCGGCGAGGGCGGCCGCGGCGGGCGCGGAGATGTCGGGTCCGGAGTGCAGGCCCAGCAGATGGAACATGCGCGCGGCCGGAGCGGACACCGCTTTGTACGACCAGGAGAAGACGGCCCGTACGTCCGTGGTGATGTCGTCGCCGGAGGCGAAGGCGTCGAGGCTGCCGTGGCTGTCGCGCAGTTCCTCGGCGATGGCACTCAGCGGGAAGCCGGGGTGGGCCACGGCATGGGCGGCGACGATGGCCAGCGCCAGCGGCAGCCGGGCGCACCGCGTGATGATCTCGTCCGCCGCCCGCGGTTCGGCCGCCGGCCGGGCGGTGCCGAGCCGGCGCGCCAGGAGGCCGTGCGCCTCGTCGGGCGTCAGCTGGTCCAGGGTCAGCGGATGCGCCCCTTCGCCGGCGACCAGGCCGGTGAGCCGGTTGCGGCTGGTCACGATGACCAGGCAGCCGGGGGAGCCGGGCAGCAGCGGCCGGGCCTGGTCGGTGTCACGGGCGTTGTCGAGGAGAACCAGCATCCGCCGCCGGGCGAGCATGCTGCGGTACAGCGCGGTCTGGGCGTCGAGGCCGGAGGGGATCCGCATCGGGGGGACGCCGAGCGCGCCGAGGAAGGCGCGGATGGCCTCGTCCGGCGTCACGAGCGAGCCGGTCGGATCGAAGCCGCGCAGATTGACGTAGAGCTGTCCGTCGGGGAAGCGGTCGGCGACCTCGTGTGCCCAGTGCACGGCCAGGGTGGTCTTGCCGATGCCGGCCATACCGCCGATCGCGCTGATCACCACCGTGGCCGGGGCACCGCCCCGCTCCGGCAACAGGGCTCGGGCCCGGTCGAGTTCGGCGCACCGGCCGACGAACGTCGGGAGATCGGCGGGCAGTTGTGCGGGGTGGGCCGCGTGCACGACGGCCGGGGAGGCCGGTGGCACCGGGGAGGCCGGTGGCACCGGGGAGTCCGGCTCCGTCGGCTGAGGTGTCCGCCCGGGCGGGCCGGGGTCCAGGGTCGCGTCGGCCGCCAGTATGCGGTCGTGCAGGTCCCGCAGCGCCGTACCGGGTTCGATGCCCAGCTCGGCCACCAAGGTGCCGCGCGCACCGCGGTAGGCCGCCAGCGCCTCGGCCTGCCTCCCGGACCGGTAGAGCGCCAGCATGAGCAGTCGGCACAACTGCTCCCGCAGCGGGTACCTGCCGGTCAACGAGACCAGTTCGGCGATCACTTCGCTGTGGCGTCCGTGGTCGACCTCGATGTCCAGCCAGGTCTCCAGCGCGGTCAGTCGCTCCTCGTCCAGCCGGGAGCCCTCGGACGCGGCCAGCGGGCCGGGGAGTCCCGCCAGTGCCGCTCCCTGCCACCCGCCGAGTGCCACGCGCAGCAGCTCCGCGGCGGCGGACGGCCGCCCGGCGGCGCGCAGCCGCTGCGCCTCCGCGACGCGCCGCTCGAACACGGCGAGATCCAGGCCGTCCGCCGGCAGGCGGACCAGATATCCGTCTCCGACCGACACGACCACCCCCGGGGGGTCGTCCGCCTCACGGTCCGGTTCCAGGACCTTGCGGAGCCGCGACACGTAGGTCCGCAGGACGGACACGGCGGCCGGCGGCTGCTCCTCGCCCCAGACCGCGTCGAGGAGTTCGGCGAGTGCGACAGCGTGTCCCCGCCGCAGCAGCAGCGTGGCCAGGACCGACCGCTGCTGTGGCGAACCGAGGTCCAGTTCGTGTTCACCGCGCCATGCCCGGACCGGACCCAGCACGGCGAAACGCAGGGTGTGCTCGTAGCCGTTCACGCCCCGGACTGTACTCAACAGCCTTACAGCACAAGGCCACTGACGGAGTGTGGGACTTTCTGTTCGATCGATGCGGGCCCGTGACCGAGGAATTGAACCGTTCCCGTACGGCACCCGTTGCGCTACCCGGGGACCGTCACGCCGTTCCCGGCCGGAGCCGATTCGGCCGGGAAACGTCAGAAAGGAAGAGCCATGAGCCGGGGTGAAGAGACGGACGAACCGATCGCGGGGGACGACCACGCCGTGTCCGGGGAGCCGGTGGAGCTCAGCAAACCGGAATCCGCCGAGGAGCCGTCCGAGCCGGCGCCACGCCACACGGTGGTCATCTCCGGAGACGGCTCGGCCGCCATCGACGGCGAACCCGTACCGGTCGGGGAGGGGGAGGCGGTCGACGCCGCGATCCTCGACAGACTGCACGGATACGCCCGGGACCGGAACACCACCGTGACGGCGACCATCTCCGATCCCGCCGCGGGGTACGTGGCGTTCGTCGAGGTCGCTCCCGACGGTTCGAGCAGCCTCCTGGAGCAGGAGGGGCAACCGCAGCAACCGGCACGGGAGTTGGGACCCGTCCGGCCCCCACTGGGAGATGCCGGGCCTGCCGAACAGACCGTACGCCCGGAGCCGTATGCACCGATGGCGGGTGCCGGCCCTTCCGGAGACGACGACGATCTCGATGACCCCGACGACCCCGACGGCCGTGCGGACGACCGCGGCGACGACCTCGACCACGTCGATGACGACGGTGATGGCGACCGCGACGACGGTGACGACCCCTTCGACGTCGAGGCGTACACGCTGGAGCAGGAGAGGGAGCGTCGGCTCGCGGGGCCGCCCCCACCTCCGCCCTCGCCCGTCGTCCGTCCGAGCCTGAAGGTCGCCCCGGGGAACGGATCGCGCCAGTCGGACGACGAGTACGAGTCGCCCGGTCTGCTCCACAAGCCCCTGGTCGTCGGGCCGATGGCCCTCGCCGTGGCCGCTCTCGTCATCGTTCCGCTGGTGATCCTGGGCAGTGGCGCGTCGGACGACGGGGGGCGCCAGAAGCAGACCGCCCGTTCCGGCGCCGAGACGAGCGGGACTCCGCTGGCCGAGGAGGCGGCGCCGACCGACTCCGCGTCCGCGAGCGCACTGCTCCCGTCGTCCAGCGCGACGGCCACCTCGTCGTCGGCCGAACCGAAGACCTCGAAGGGCGCGAAGGCCACGAAGGGCGGGGGAGGGACGGGAGGCGGGACAGGAGGACTGGCCGGGGTCACCGTCACCGTGACCGCGAAGCCGCCGCGCGCCACCGTGACCGCGAAGCCCGCGCAGGACACCGCCGCCACCGCGGTGAACCGGCTCCACCGGAGCGACCCGTCCGGGCGGCACATCTGCTACCGCGCGTACCTCTCCGGACAGGGCTGGCAGAAGCCCGTCTGCGACGGCACGCTCGCCGGAACGACGAGCGGCACCCATCCGATCCAGGCCCTCAACATCGCGGTGTACGGCGGTGGCGGCTCGGCCGCCAACGCCTTCGTGCACGACGCCAAGTCGACCAGTGGCCAGGGCAAGTGGGAACCGCAGTGGACGGCCGTCATGGGCGACGGCAAGAACAACTACATCGGCAGCACGAAGTCGGGCGCCCCCTACATGACGGGCTTCGCCATCAACATCGGCAGCGGCCAGGTCTGCCGGTCCGCCATCGTCCACGGCTACGACTGGGGCAGTGCGGACTGCGCCCAGCCGCGCCCCGGCTACATCTTCGGCGGCACCCTGGAGAACACCCGCTGGCTCGAAGCCGTCAAGCTCTGGATGTGAGCGGCCGAAACACCACCGCGTGAGCTACGGCCATGGGGGCGCGGGGCACCGAGCAGGCGCCCCGCGCCCCACGGCCGACCGGTCTCAGAACCCCCGCCGAGCCCCGCCGTCCACCGACACCATCACCCCGGTGACGTAGGAGGCCGCCGGCGACAGCACGAAGGCCCCCACGCGCCCGAACTCCTCCGGCGCTCCGTACCGCCCCAGCGGAATCGCCGACTCGTTGCCGGCCCGCCTGGTGTCGAGGTCGGGGGCGAGGCCGTCCAGTTCGCGCATGCGGTCCGTGGCGATGCGGCCCGGGAGGACGCCTACGACGCGGATGCCACGGGGGCCCAGTTCGTCGGCCAGCGACTTGGCGAAGCCGGCCAGGCCGGGGCGCAGGCCGTTGGAGACGGCCATGCCGGGGGCCGGTTCGTAGGCCGTGCCGGAGAGGACGAAGCCGATCGCACCCCCAACTCCCAACTCCGCCGCGGCCGTTCGGGCCAGCCGTACCGCGCCCAGGAACACCGACTCGAAGGCCGCCTGCCACTGTGCGTCGGTGGTGGCCGCCACGTCGCCGGCCGGCGGGCCGCCGACGCTGACGAGGATGCCGTCGAAGCCGCCGTACAACTCCCTTGCGGTGGCGATCAGTTGGTGCGGCGCTCGCGGGTCGGAGTTGTCCACGGCGACTCCGGCCGCGTTCGGGCCCAGCTCGGCCGCCGCCTCCGCCGCGCGCTTCTCGTCGCGGCCGGTGACGAGTACCTTGGCGCCGTCGGCGACCAGTTCGCGGGCGACGGCGTAGCCCAGTCCGCGGGTGCCGCCGGTGACGACGTACACCCTGTTCTTCAGTCCGAGGTCCATGAGTCCGGTTCCTTTCTAGCGGCCCAGGGCCGTGGCGATGACCGCGTCCACCCGCGCCGCGAGCTTCGTGTCGTCCTCCTCCGTCCACGCCCGGGTGACGTGTCCGTCGGGGCGGATCAGGGCGGCGCGTACGTCCGCCCACGCGGGCCGGGTCCGGTCGGGCGAACCGGCGTGGACGGTGATCCGCTCCTGGGCGCGGTCCGCCAGCGCGCCCTCCGCCGTCAGGTCGAGCAGGACGTACGAGTCCGCCCGCAGCGCGCCGAACAGGGTGCTGTCGGTGCTGGGGAGGGGGAGGTCGGGGGCGCGGGTGCCGGTCACCGGGTGGGCCGCGGGGTCGGGGCTCGGGTAGGCGACGTCGAGGGCGGTCAGGCGGCCGGCCAGCACGTCGCTGAACTCCCGTGACTCGGGGACCATCCGGCTCAGCAGGTCGCGCAGGGCGAGGCCCTCGGGCGTGAAGGCGTGGAACAGGTAGGTCTGCGCGCGGCTGTGCTCCATCAGCTGCTCGCCGATCGGGTGACGGTCGGTGTGGTAGCTGTCCAGCAGGCCGTCCGAGGCCCAGCCGTCGATCGTCGCGGCCAGCTTCCAGCCGAGGTTGAAGGCGTCCTGGAAACCGACGTTCATGCCGACGCCGCCGGTCGGGTAGTGCTGGTGCGCCGCGTCGCCCGCGAGGACGACGCGGCCACGCCGGTAGTGGGAGGCGAGCCGGGTGGCGTTGCCGTAGCGGGAGAGCCAGGACGGGTCGCGCATGCCGAAGTCGTCACCGGCGATGTGGACGACCTTCTGCCGCAGTTCGTCCATCGTGAGGTCGCCGGGCCATTCGTCGGTCTCGCTGTCGGGGCTGGTCCCGGCGATGCGCCAGCGGTTGTCGGGCAGCGGCACGATCATCAGGCCGCCGCGCTCGGTGAAGCGGTTGAAGCCGGGCGCCGGCGGGTTGTCGAACAGGACGTCACCGAGCCAGCCGAGATAGCGCGACTCCGTGCCGGGGAACTCGATCCCGGCCGCCTCGCGCACGGTGCTCCGCGTGCCGTCGCAGCCCGCGACGTACTCCGCCCCGATCTCGTACGGCCCCTCAGGCCCCTCGACCCGGACGGTCACCGAGTCCGCGTGCTCGGTGAAGCCGGTGACGCGATGCCCGCGCCGGATCGTCGCGCCGAGCCCGCGGGCGTACTCCTCGAAGAGCGCCTCGGTGCGGGCCTGGGGGATGAAGAGGGTGTACGGGAACGGGGTGTCCATGACGGAGAAGTCGAGCCGGTTGGACAGGTTCGCGAAGTGGCCGGTGGAGATCTTCAGGCTCTCGTCGAGGAAGCGCCGGTGGATGCCGCGCGAGGCCAGCACCTCGACGCCGCGCGGGTGCACGGTGAGCGCCTTGGAGCGGTTGTCGATCTCCGTGCGGAGTTCCAGGACGGTGACGGAGATGCCGTTCAGCCGGAGTTCGGCGGCCAGCCAGAGGCCCACGGGGCCGCCTCCGGAGATGACGACCTGCGCTGTCTCCGCCCGCTGCGCTCCCGCCCGCCCTGTCCCCACCTGCTGCGCTGCCATGAGATCACCCATTTCTTGGTCGCTGACCTAGAGTCTTCGGGTGAAGTAAACTAGGTCAGTGACCAACAAGCAACAGAGCGACCGACTGGATCCGGCCACGGTGATCCGCGCAGGGCTCGACCTCCTCGACGAGAAGGGCCTGGACGCGGTGTCCACGCGCGCGGTCGCCGACCGGCTCGGCGTGCGGATCAACACCGTGCAGTGGCATGTGAAGACCAAGGCCCGGATGCTGGAGCTGATGGCGGACGCCGTACTCGGCGAGATTCCGCTCACCGATCTCCCGGACATCCCCGCCGAACGGGCCCACGAACTGGCCCGCCGGTTCCGCCGCGCCCTGCTCTCCCATCGCGACGGCGCTGCACTCGTCGTCGGCACCTACGCCGCCGAGCCCATGACCCTGGCCTTCGCTGAGGCCCTGGTCGAGGCGCTGCTCGCATGCGGCCTGGGCGACCGCGAGGCCGCATGGACCTCGTGGGCCGTCGTCTACTTCGCCCTCGGACTCACCCAGGAGGAACAGGCCGTGGATCACCGGCCGTTGGGCGACATCCTGGCGCGCGCGATCTCGGAGACGACCCATCCCGCGCTCCACCGGGTGGCCGGGCATCTCGCCCCGGCGTCGTTCGAGGAGCGGTACGAGTTCGGGGTGACTGCGCTGCTTGCCGGGCGGCGGTGAGGGGGCGTTCAGGTGCGGGTGCGGGTGCGGGTGCGGGTGTGTGGGTGCGGGTCCGTCATGCGTTCGGCGAAGCGCCCTCAGCGGCCGTAGCGAAAACCCTGCCGAGTGGGCGGGTTGGCGGCGGGCGAGGATGTTCAGGGCCAGGTCCTTGGCCAAGTCGCCCGCCCGCATGGGGACTTCGGCGATCGCGGTGACACCGCCGTACCGCAGGGGTGGGCACCAGGTGGACGCCCCGATGTTCTCCGAACCGGTCGCCAGGCGTGCGGTGCTGCCCGGCGGGGGCGGGACGTGGACCGCGGGGCTGGGGTTCTCCCGGTGCGGGGCGTCGTGCGTGCCGTGCTGGAGCGGGATGCCGAGTTCCGCGACGGATGCGCGGAAGGGTGCGGCCGGTTCGGGGTGGTCGCGGGTCAACTGGAGCCAGGTGCAACTCAGGTGGCGACGGCGGGATCGGTCGCCGCGAACACCTCTTTTCCGCGCGCCACTTGATCCGGCGGCGCGAGCACCCGCACGGGACCGGTGGGATGACGGTTCGCATGATCGGTGGATTCTTCGAAACATTCGGGCGAAAACATTCGACGGCCGGATCTTGATTGTCGGCGATCCATGGGCGAATTTCTGGCGTGAATCGTTCAATTACGCTTTGAGCTGGGAAGTTCGGCGAATTGACGCGCGTTGGCGAGCCTCGAATATTTCGTACTCGTAACCGAAACTATTGACAGTTGACAGGGCCAGACCAACACTGACGCCGTCGTGACCGTGATGTGAGAGGACGAGGAGGAAGCACCCGCATGAACAAAGCACCCGCACCCCCACTGCGGCCCTTCAGGCTGTTGGTCAGCGGCGTCTGCACCCTGCTGCTGGCACTCCTGGCGGCGATGACCCTGCCCGGCACCGCCAGCGCCGACACGACCGTCACCACGAACCAGACCGGCACCAACAACGGCTACTACTACTCGTTCTGGACCGACTCCCAGGGCTCCGTGTCCATGAACCTCGGCTCCGGCGGCAACTACAGCACCACGTGGAGCAACACCGGCAACTTCGTCGCCGGCAAGGGCTGGAGCACCGGCGCCCGCCGGAACGTGACCTACTCGGGCACCTTCAACCCGTCCGGCAACGGCTACCTGTCGCTCTACGGCTGGACGTCGAACCCGCTCGTCGAGTACTACATCGTCGACAACTGGGGCACCTACCGGCCCACGGGCACGTACAAGGGCACCGTCACCAGCGACGGCGGCACGTACGACATCTACAAGACGACGCGCTACAACGCCCCTTCGGTGGAGGGCACGAAGACCTTCGACCAGTACTGGAGCGTCCGGCAGACGAAGCGAACCGGCGGCACCATCACCACGGGCAACCACTTCGACGCCTGGGCCCGCGCCGGAATGCCGCTCGGCAGCTTCAGCTACTACATGATCCTCGCGACCGAGGGCTACCAGAGCAGCGGGAACTCCAACATCACGCTGGGCGGCACGAGTTCGGGCGGCGGCACCAGCGGCTGCACGGCGACCCTGTCGGCCGGTCAGCAGTGGAGCGACCGCTACAACCTCAACGTCGCGGTGAGCGGCTCCAGCGACTGGACCGTGACGATGAACGTCCCGTCCTCCGCGAAGGTCCTCTCCACCTGGAACACCGCGGCCACTTACCCGAGTTCACAGGTGCTGACCGCGAAACCCAACGGCAGCGGCAACAGTTGGGGCGTCACCATCCAGCCCAACGGCAACTGGACCTGGCCCACGGTCTCCTGCACGGCGAGCTGACCGCCCCCCCCAACTCCCAAAGCCGGAGGACCACTTCACATGAGATCCGCACCGCACTTCTTCGCGTTACGTTCCCTGCGATCCCTGGTCGCCACGCCGGCCGTCATCGCCCTGGCCGCTGCGGGCACCCTCGCCGTCGGCGCGAACACCCCCGCGCAGGCCGCCACTTGCGGCGGCTACGTCGGGCTCACCTTCGACGACGGCCCGTCCGGCAACACACCCACCCTGCTCAACGCCCTGAAGCAGAACGGCCTTCGGGCCACGACGTTCAACGAGGGCCAGTACGCCGCCGCGTACCCGGCACAGGTCAGGGCGGAGGTCGCCGCCGGTATGTGGGTCGGCAACCACAGCTACACCCACCCGCACCTGACCCAGCAGACCCAGGCGACGGTCGACTCGGAGATCTCCCGGACCCAGCAGGCCATCGCGGCCGCGGGCGGCGGTACGCCCAGGCTGTTCCGCCCGCCGTACGGCGAGACCAACGCGACGGTGAAGGCCGTAGAGGCCAAGTACGGTCTGAAAGAGATCATCTGGGACGTCGACTCGCAGGACTGGAACGGCGCGAGCACCGACGCGATCGTCGCGACGGCGGCCCGGCTCACCAACGGCCAGATCATCCTCATGCACGACTGGCCCGCCAACACGGTCGCGGCGATCCCACGGATCGCACAGGGGCTGGCCGCCCGCGGTCTGTGCGCCGGGATGATCTCGCCGACGACGGGTCGCGCCGTCGCTCCCGGATAGGTCCGCGGCGGCGTCGGCGGGTTCCGTCGGGAACACCGTCCACGCGGCGCGGCGGCCTTCGCTGCCGCGCCGCGTGTAGCACTCAACACACGCCCCTGACCAGCGCGTTGGCCACCGCTTTCAGGTTGTGTTCAGGCTCGGAGGGGCCTCGGGCAACTCATGCACAGGAAGCCCCAAAGCTCTGGCAAAGGGGTCTGGGGCAACCCTCGGACAGCGTGCCATCGTGCCTGCCATGACGACTGATCACCTCACTCACGACCGGCCCTCGCGCCGCATCCGGCACGCGGCGAGCAAGGTGCCGGAGGTGACCGTCTACTTCTGGATCATCAAGGTGCTGACGACGGGCATGGGGGAGACGGCCTCCGACTTCCTGGCCCACGCGTTCGGCCCGATCCCCGCCGTCGGCCTGGGCGGCATCGCCCTGGTGGCCGCCCTGGCGGCGCAGTTCGCCGTACGGCGGTACGTGGCCTGGGTCTACTGGACCGCGATCGTCATGGTCAGCGTGTTCGGCACGATGGCCGCCGACGTCCTGCATGTCGGCCTCGGTGTGCCGTACGCGCTCTCGACACCGTTCTTCATGGTCGTCCTGGCCGCCGTCTTCACCCTCTGGTACCGCGGCGAGGGCACCCTGTCGATCCACAGCATCCACACCCGGCGTCGCGAGGCCTTCTACTGGGCCGCCGTGCTCGCCACCTTCGCGCTGGGCACGGCCTGTGGGGACCTGACCGCCACGATCGGCCTCGGCTACCTGGGCTCCGCCGTCCTGTACGGCGCGGCGATCGCGGTGCCGGCACTCGCGCACCGGTGGGGCAGCCTGAACGCGGTGGCCGCGTTCTGGGCGGCGTACGTCCTCACCCGCCCGCTCGGTGCGTCGGTCGCCGACTGGATGGCCGTCGGCCACCAACGGGGCGGTCTCGCCTGGGGACTTGGCCCCGTCACCCTGTCCTGGACGGTGGCCATCCTCGGCTTCGTCGGCTATCTCGCCGTCTCCCGCAAGGACATCCGGCACGACGCCGTGGCGTGAGCGCGCGGCACCGTCATCCGGCGGGCAGATCGACCACGAACCGCGCGCCGGGGGCGAACCCGGCGTCGTACGTCACCTCACCGCCTGCGGAGCGGGCCAGGCGGCGCGCCAGCGGCAGCCCGAGGCCCGCACCGCCGTGGCCGTCGCCGGGATCCGCGCGACGGCCGGGCTCGAAGAGCCGCCCGGCGAACGCGGGCGGTACGCCGGGGCCGTCGTCCACGATGTCGACGCGTACGCCGTCCGGTGTGCCGTCGGGGGCGCGGTACGCGCGGACGGTGACGACGGATACGGCGTAGCGGCAGGCGTTGCCGAGGAGCGGACTGACGATGCGTTCGAGAAGGGCGGGCGGTACCCCGGCCACGAGGTGCGGTCCGGTCACGGTGATCGTCAAGTGCCCCGGTGCGTACGGGACTTCGGCCAGGCCGCGCACTACGGACAGGACCTCGGCCGTGCCCGGCGCGGTGAGGGTGCCGTCGCGGGCGTCGTCCAGGAGGGTGTCGCAGATGGCGCGCATCGACTCGGCGGCGTCCGCGATGACCTGGTGGGTGGCACGGGTCTGACCGGCCGTGCGGGGGCGGGCCCGCCACCAGTCGAGCTCGGCGATGATCCGGCTCAAGGGTGTGCGCAGCTCGTGCGAGAGCTCGCCGGTGAGCTGGCGTTCGTGGCGCAGAAGGGTGCGGATACGGTCCAGCAGGGCGTCCAACGACCCGCCGAGCCGGGCGAGTTCGGCCGGATGCCGCATGCTGTCGAACCGTTCCTCGGAGGCGGTCGCGCTCCACCGGGTGGCCTGGTCGGTCATCGTGCGGACGGGGCGCAGCGCGCGGCCGACTGCCAGCCGGGTCAGGACGTAGGTGCAGGCGAGCATGACGACGTCCAGCGCGAGCGAACCCAGGAGCAGGGTGTCGGCCGAACTCCGGTAGGGGGAGAGGTCCAGCGCGGTCACCACCGTGGCCCGGCCGCCGGCTCCGGGTACCGGGTGGGAGCACAGGCGGAGCGGGCGGTGGACCGTGGCGGTCACGCACCGCCGTCCGCCCCGCACGGCGAGTGCGCCGGCGACGCGGGTCAACGGGCCCGCGGCCGGCGGCTGTTCGAGCAGGCGCCGGCCGGAGTAGATCCAGACGTTGGCGTCGAGGAGGTCGTCGTGGGACGTCTCCAGCACCCGCACCGTCGCACCGCTGGTGTCGACGGTCGTCGCGACGGCGGCGGCACGGGTGCGCAGCTCGTCGTCGGCCTGATGCCGAAGCCGGTGCCCGGCCACGGAGTTGAACGCCACGGTGAGCACCAGCATCAGCAACGCGGCCGTGAACAGCGCGACGAGGGAGAGCCGGCCGCGGAGGGTGCGGGGCGCGAGGCGGCGAAGGGCGACGGTGACGGTGGCTGGGGGTCGGTACCGGGGGTCGCTCATGACGGGTGGTCGCCGATGGTGAGGGGTGCGCGGAGTAGCAGGCGGCGGAGGGCGGCAGCGAGGGTGGCCCGCGGCCGGTGTCGGGGGTCGCTCATGACGGGCGGTCGCCGATGGTGAGGGGTGCGCGGAGTAGCAGGCGGCGGAGGGCGGCAGCGAGGGTGGCCCGCGGCCGGTGCCGGGTATCGCTCATGACGGGCGGTCGCCGGTGCTGCGCACGGTGCCGGGTGCCGGGTCGTGGTGGAGGGCGGTCGCGGAACGCGGGGGCTTGTGCGGGGGGTTGCTCATGACGGGTGGCTGCCGATCGTGAGGGGTGTGTAGGGCGGCAGATGCCGGAGGGTGGCGCTCAGGGGAACCCGCTGCCGATGTCGGGCCGCGCTCATGACGGCACCGCCGATCCCGCCGCGCGCCACGCGGGAAACCGAACGACCCCGGACGACGTTCCCCGCAGCCCGCAGCCCGCAGCCCGCAGCCCGCAGCCCGCAGCCCGCAGCCCGCAGCCCGCAGCCCGCAGCCGGGAGCCGGGAGCCGGGAGCCGGGAGCCGGGAGCCGGGAGCCGGGAGCCGGGAGCCGGGAGCCGGGAGCCGGGAGCCGGGAGCCGGGAGCCGGGAGCCGGGAGCCGGGAGCCGGGAGCCGGGAGCCGGGAGCCGGGAGCCGGGAGTCGGGAGTCGGGACGGACCAACCCCGTTCATGACAGCCGGTGGCCGACCCCGCGGGCCGTGCCGATCGTCCGGGTGCTGCTCGCCTCGCGGAGTTTGCGGCGCAGGCGGGTCAGGTACTGGTCGAGGGTGTTGTCGTGGACCCGGGCGCCTTCGGGCCAGCCCGCGCGGACCAGTTCGCGGCGGCTGACGATGCCGCCGGAGGCCGCCATGAGCGTGGCCAGGAGCCGGAACTCCGTCGGGGTCAGGTCGACCCGGGTGTCCCGGACGTCGACCGTGTGCCGGACGGCGTCCAGCACCAGGTCTCCCGCCGTGGCGGCGGGCGCCGGCGCCGCCCGCTTGAGGGCCGCCCGCAGCCGGGCCGCGAGTTCCGCGAGGTGGAACGGCTTGGGCAGGTAGTCGTCGCCCCCGGCCGAGAACGCGGACAGCCGGTCGGGCAGCCGGTGGTGCGCGCTGAGGAAGATGACCGGGGAGAGGAACCCGTTCGCCCGCATCGCCTGGCACACGTCCCGCCCGTCGGCGTCGGGCAGCCCGATGTCGAGCACGGCGGCGGAGACACCGGCGGTGGCCAGGCGCAGGGCGGTGGCGCCGTCCGGCGCGGGGACGGTGTCGTAGTCCTCGTCGCGCAGCCCGCGCATCAGCACGTCCCGCAGGGCGTGATCGTCCTCGACGACCAGGATCGTCCGGCGCATGGTCCTCCTCGACTACAATCCTGTAGACGGTCTACGGCACTGTAGACGATCCCGGGACGGAAGCGCGCCACGCGACGGTCAGGATGCGTTCAGGCGCCCGATGGCACGGTCGGGCCCCATGACATACGAGACATCCGAGACCTCTACGCCCGGCCCGACCGGCGTCGCACACCCGCCGCGCTGGAACAAGGTGCCCGAGGTCACCGCCTACTTCTGGATCATCAAGGTGCTGTGCACGACCGTCGGCGAGACCGCGGCCGATCTCCTGAACGAGAAGGCCGGCCTGGGCCTGACCGGTGTGTCGGTGCTCATGAGCGGGCTGCTGGCGGTGGTGCTGGTGGTCCAGTTCCGTACGACCGCCTACCGCGCCGGCGTCTACTGGCTCGCCGTGGCGCTGATCAGCGTCGTGGGGACGCTCATCAGCGACAACCTGACCGACAACATGGGAGTACCGCTGGAGACGAGCACCGCGGTGTTCGCCGTCGCCCTCGTGGCCGTGTTCGTGGTCTGGTACCGGCGCGAGGGGACGCTGTCCATCCACAGCATCGACACCACCGGCCGCGAGGCCTACTACTGGCTCGCCGTGCTGTTCACCTTCGCACTGGGCACCGCCGCCGGTGACCTGGTCTCCGAGCGCATGAACCTCGGCTACCGGCTCTCCGCGGTCCTGTTCGCCCTGGCCATCGGGGCGGTCGCGGTCGCCCACTTCGCCCTCGGCCTGGACGCGGTGCGCGGCTTCTGGATCGCGTACGTCCTCACCCGTCCGCTGGGCGCCTCGATCGGCGACTACCTCTCCCAGCCGACCGGCGACGGCGGCCTCGGCTTCGGCACCGTCGTCACGAGCGCGCTGTTCCTGGCGGTCGTCCTCGGCCTGGTGGTGTATCTCGCGGTGACCCGCAGAGACGTCATCGACCGCGCGGGTGCCGCTCGACGGACGGCCTGAGCGCCGCCGCGATCGCCGGGGTCACGGGGTGTCCGGCGAGGACGTGGCGGACGGCGTCGAGCGGGACGGGGCGCTCGTAGTAGTCCGCGAAGTGGGCCTGGACCGTCTCCGGGGAGCGGTCGGTGAGGAGGTGGAGGAGGAAGCCGGAGCCGTCCGGGTCCCCGTTGCCCGCGGGGAAGTCGATGGCGGAGCCGGTGCGCCACGCGGTGTCGCCGGTCTCGCGCCACAGGCAGACGGTGACGCGAGGGGCGTCGATGCCCTCGTCGCGGCAGGCCGGGTCGTCCAGCAACGGCCTTGGCGCGGCGGGCACTTCGTCGATGACACCGGGCCAGACCTCCTCGTCGTCCGTCCCGTACGGGCTCATCGCCGACTCGTGGTCGAAGCCGCGGATGAGCACGCCGGCCGGGGTGAAGTGGACGGAGAAGTCGTCCCCCGAGCCGTTGCCCATCAGGGCCGCCTCCTGGTCCGGTCCCCAGTCGGCGTGGAAGGTGTACGCGCAGTACCGCGGATCGTCGCCGATCGCGGCTTCCAGGACCGCCAACGCCCTGAGAAGGGTGCGGAGTTCAGCGGGGTCGGGGAGGAGGGTGGCGGCCTCGTACACGGTGCTCATGACCTCATGGAAGCAGCCGCCACCGACAATCCCGGCGGGCGCTACTCGGCAATCCCGGGCAGCGAGATCCCCGCCTCGGCCAGCAACCCCCGCTCCCCAACCGTGAACGTAGGCCCCTCCAGCTGCGGCCGAAGCGGCCCAACCACCGCCGCCGCAAGGACACTTGGCCGGAGCAGCGCCGTGCCCGGGGACTGAAGGGTCAGTACTTCCGTCATCGCGGTCGCCACGCGGTACGAGCCCGTCGCCGTGTGGGACAGCCGGCTGACGTACCGCTGGAGGAGACGGTCGAGGGTGCCGGCGCTCCGGCCCTTCGTCGTCTCGTAGTGGATGTCCTGGCCCACGGCGAGACTCCAGGCGAGTTCGACAGGCTTCGCGATGGCCCGTTGCGCCTTGCGGGAGAGGCCGTCGGTGAGGCCGAGGGCCGCCAGCCGGGTGCGGAGCGCCACGGCGCCGAGGGCCGCCACCGACATGCCGTGGCCGTAGATCGGGTTGAACGCGGCAACCGAGTCGCCCAGGGCGACCAGGCCTTCCGGCCAGGACTTCAGACGCTCGTAGTAGGAGCGGCGGTTGACCGTGCTGTGGGTCAGGGCGACGTCGGTGAGGGGCTCGGCGTGGGACAGGAGGTCGGCGACGACCGGGTGGCGGAGCGTGCGGGCGTACGGCTCGAACTCGGCCGCCTCGCGGGTGGGTTGGGCACCCGGGGTGCCGATCAGGCTGACGTGCCAGCGGCCGTCCTCGATCGGGACGATGCCGCCCGTCCGGCCGGGTTCACCCCGTCGCGGGTCGGCCTGGACGCTGATCACGGGCCAGTTGAGGGTGGAGACCGGGGCGCGGTAGATGCGGCTGGCGTACGCGATGCCGGAGTCGATGCTGTCCTGGGCCGGGCCCGGGATGCCCAACTCGTCGAGCCAGCGCGGAGTTTGGGATCCCCTTCCGGACGCGTCGACGACCAGGTCCGCGGTCAGGTCGGTCTCGGTGCCGTCCGCCGCGCGCAGCCGTACGCCGGTGACGCGCTGCGAACTCCCCAGCAGGGCCGTGACTTTGGTGTGCGGGCGGACGCTGACGCGCGGGTCCTTCAGCACCTGTCTGCGGACGACGGAGTCCGTGAGGTCGCGGCTCGCGGTGATCAGATAGTGGCTGTCACGCTGCCAGCGGCGGTACCAGCCCTCGGGCGAGTAGATCAGCATGTTGGTCGTCATGGGCACCCGGTTGGCGCCCGCGGACAGCAACTCCTTGAGCGTGCCTGGCAGCAGGTCCTCGATCGCGTCGGCCCCACCGGACAACAGGACGTGGAAATGGGCCGCTTGGGGAACGCCCGGACGTGCCTCGGGCCCCTCCGGCAGGTCGTGCGCCTCGATGATCTCGACGGTGTCGACGTGGTCCCGGACGGCGGCAGCGGCGAGCATGCCGGCGAGGCTGCCTCCGACGACGACGGCACGGGTGGACAACCGGGTTGTCCTGTGCGGCGATTCGCTCATGGGGGCTGCTTTCTCCAGACGGGCACCGTTCGTGCGTGGCGGAGGTACCGGCGAACCAGATCACATCAAGAGGCCTCGCAGAATATGCCAATCGCAAGGCGACCGAAACGGGGCCGTCGCCCTCACGCGCCGTCGAGCAGCGAGGCGAGCCCCCGGTCGAGGGACGGTTCCAGGGCCTCCCGGCCCGGCTCGGTCACCCGGTACGTGCGGCGCAGGAAGTGGTGCAGGGCGACCGAGTCGAAGCGGATCATCGCGATGCCCTCCGCCGAGTGGAACTCAACGGCCGTGTGGGCGGGGCCGTATGGCCGGATGTGCACGTTGCCCATCCCGGCGGGGGCGGCGAGACCCTCCTCAAGGAGCGCCCGCGCGAAGGTCCACGTCACCTTCTTGCCGTCGAGCGATATCCAGGCGGGGAACAGGAGTTGGACGGCGAAGGGGTCGCCGGAGGAGTAGCGGAGGGTGACCGTGACGGCCAGCTCCTGGTCGTCGTCGGCGATCAGGCGGGCGCTGGTGGGCTGTTCCAGGGTGACGTGGCGCATGGGCGGTCTCCGATTCGGGTGGGACGGCGGCCGGTTGTGCCGACTCACCCTCCTTGAGCGCGCGGAGGGGCGCTTGATTACACCGTTGCGGAAGATGGTTGATGTGATCTGGGTCACCTTCTGTTCTTGCCGCAACTTTAGTTGAAAGTTTCGGCATCTAGGCTTACAAATCCATCCCCACCCCCCTTGGCAACTGGAGCGTTGCTGCCATGAACGACGGTCCCACCGCCGAGTACGCCCGGATCTACGAGGAGCAGCAGCCGCGCCTCGTCGCCTACGCCCGCTCGCTCACCCGGAACACCTGGGTCGCCGAAGACCTCGTCGCCGAGGCGCACTTCAGGGTGTGGCGCAGGCTGTCCGCCGGCCATGAGATCGAGAACGTACCGGCGTACCTCATGACGACCGTGAAGCACCTCGCCACGGCCGCGGGAAGCGCCGCACGCGAGACGCCGCGCGACCCACAGGCCGACGAGCGGGCGGACGCCGGCCACGCGCACGTCCACGGCGGCGACCCGGCCGAGCAGGTGTCCGCAACTGACTTGCTGGTCCGGGTACTTGAGCAGTTGCCCGAGCGCTGGGTGAAGGCGCTGTGGCTGGCCGAGGCGGAGGGCCTGCCGCTGGCCGCGATCGGCCCCCAACTGGGCACCAAGCAGGGCGCGACGGCCGTACTGCTGCACCGTGCGCGCGAGGGCATGCGGCAGGCGTTCCTGCGCGAGCAGACCGGCGCCCCGGACGATCCCGGGTGCCAGGTCCACTGGGCCCGGATGCCCGCGTACGTGCGCGGCGGCGCCACCGAGCGGCAGTCCGAACGCCTCCTCGGCCACGTCGACGCGTGCGACGACTGCCGCGCCCGCCTCGCGGCCCTGATGCGCGCCAACGACCGCCTGCCCGCACTCGTCGCACCCGCCCTGCTCGTGTTCGTCCTCGGCGGCACGGGCAAGTTCGTGCTCGCCGCGTTCGGTGCGGGCTCCGCGGCCACGGCCGCGGGCGGTCATGGCGCCGGACTGCTGCACGGCGTACGGCACGTGGCGGTCGGCGCCTCCAAGACACAGATGGCGGCCGCCGTCGGTACGGCCGTGGCGGGCGCCGTCGCGGTCTGCGTCCTCCTCGGCGGCACCGACGCCGCCGAGGTCCCGGTCGCGAAGGGCCCGGTGGCCGAAGTCCCGGTCTCCCAGGCTCCGGTGGCGTCCGAGCCGCGCACGGAGAAGCCCTCGAAGACGCCGGGCGACCGCGGTCGTTCTACGGCACCTGCGGCGAACGGGTCCACCAGTACCGTGTCTCCGGCCGCACTTGGCGGCACCGGGGGTGGGTCGATCGTGATACCGGTCGGGGGCGGTGGGGCAACTCCGCTTCCCACGGCGCCTGTTGAGTCGCCGCCGGTGACCACTGAACCGACTCCCGCCCCGACCCCACCTCCGACTCCTGCTCCACCGGTGACCACGAAGCCGGAACCGAAGCCGGAACCGAAGCCGACTCCCACACCACCGGTGGTCACGGAACCGACACCGGACCCGACACCGACGGATCCGACGCCAACGAACCCGACGCCGGAGCCGAGCACTCCCGTGAAGGAGACTCCGGATCCCGTCACCACCCCGGAGCCCACGACCCCTTCCGAGCCCTCGACATCACCCACGCCCGAACCGTCCGACCCGGCCGGAGACCAGCCCTGTTCGGACGGGGCCGGATCAGCCGATGGCGTAGGCGCGGTAGACGGTCTCCACTGACGTGCCGCCGGTGGAGTCGGTCACCTGGGAGCGCAGGGCGACCGCACCGGAGGCCGGGTTGTGCACGGAGGCCTTCCAGGAGGACCCGGAGCGGGTGACCGTGGCGGCCTTCCAGGTCTGGCCGCCGTCCGAAGACGCCCACACCTTCAGGGACTTGACCGTCGACTTGGTGAACTTGACGTCGGGGCCCTGGGATCCGCGGCCCGCGCTGACGGTGACCGAAGTGGTGCTGCTCGCCTTGGCCCGGTTGCGGCTGTCGAGACCGGCGGGCAGGAAGCGGGTCATGAAGACGGGGGCGACCACCGACTTGGCCGGGTCGGCCTTGAACCGCCAGTCGAGGGTGACGCGCGACGACAGCATGCCGGACGGGAAGGTGATGCCCGGGCGGTAGCGGTGGGCGTCCACGGTCAGCCGGTAGGTGCCGGCCGAGTGGATGCGGGCGGCGAAGTCGGCTTCGCCGTCACCCCAGTTGGTCAGGGTCTGCTTCTTGACGGTGGTGCTCCCCTTGGACAGGACCACCGTCTCCTTCGTCGGGTCGGCGCCCCAGATGCCCACGTCGGGGTCGCCGATGAGCGCGTCCGGGATGAAGTTCACGGACTTCTGCCAGACCGTCGGCAGGTAGTGCATGGGGCTCCACACGGCCCGCCCGAACGACTGGGTGAAACTCTGCCCCGCCGCCAGCGTCCGCACCGCCGGGAAGCCGCCCCCGATGTCGTCACCGTTGCTCGCGTAGATGTCGTCGCGCGGCTGCCAACTCCCGGGCGTCACATGGGCGGTGGCGTTGTAGGGCGCGTTGTCGTCGCGTACCTGCGCCATCAGGTCGGTCGTGCAGTTGTCGGTCTTGGGCGTGGCCTGGAGTGCGATGTCGTGCTGGTTCGCCATCTGTGTTCCGCCGCGCACGGAGAAGCGCATCGTCGCCAGCTTCGACCGCTTGAACGACCCGCCGGGCGCGGCCGGGATGCCGGTCGTGTTCTTCACCGCGACATAGCTGTCGTTCCCCGACCACTGCGCCAGATACCCGAACTGCAGCAGCTTGGAGGAGTTGGGGATGGCGTAGAGGGACCCGGCGTAGTTCCAGCCGCCCGCGCTGAAGGCGGAGGGCATGCCGGTACCGGCGGCGCACACCCGCGCGCTGATCCGGGCCGGCTCCGTCACATCGGCCGGGGTGTCCAGCGACACCTTCACGGCCTTGCCCTTACGAGCGTCCAGCGTCACGGACTTGGCCCCCGACACCGTCACCACCTGCGCGCCGATCGTGTCGGTGCCCAGACCGTCCGTGGCGCTCTCGTAGATGTCGGTCATCGCGAGGTACTTGCCCGCCGGCAGGCTCAGCCGCTTGCCCGACTTGACGGTACGCGTCTCACCCGACGACGCGTTGACGACGGTGATCGTCGTCGCCACCTTGGTGCCGTGCCGCCCCAGCGTGGTCACGGTCAGCGAGCCCGACGCCGCCTGCGCGGACGCGGCGGGCACGAGCAACGGCCCCGCGAGCGCGGCCACTCCCACGAACGCGAGCGATGCGATCGGCGTACGTCTTGTCCCTCGTACGGACATGCTTCCCCCTGTGGACATGGTTCCCCTCCGAGCCCCGAACCCCGAAAACGGCTCATCGTAACCGCGTCGCGGACGCGTTCGATCAGCGCCCCGTCCCCAGGCGGCACGCCTCCGCGTACGCCCTCACCAGCGGTCGTCCGCCGTCCTCCCGCCGCCAGGCCAGGGCGTACCGACTCGGCGAAATCCCGCGCACCGGGCGGGTGATGACCCCGCCGAGGGTGATCAGACGGGCGTTGCCCGTGGCCACCAGGCAGATGCCGAGACCGGCGACCAGCGCCTCGTACGTCTCCTCCGTGCTCGCGATCTCCGCCCCGATGCGCGGGAGTCGGCCGCCGCGTGCGTCGAGGGCGAGCCAATGGTCGCGCAGGGGACCAGCGTCGGACGGCAGGGCGAGGAACGGTTCGTCGACGAGGTCCGCGAAGTCGACCTCGGCGCGTGCGGCCAGCGGGTGGGTCTCCGGCAGCGCGACCAGGCGGGGTTCCTCCGCTACGACCGTCCAGCCGTAGCGCTCCGCGTCGGGCAGCGGCAGCCAGACGAACGCCACGTCCGCGTCGCCGTCCGCGAGACCGGCCGTCGGATCGTCCCAACTCACCTGCCGCAGCCGTACGTTCGCCGCCGGACGCGCGGCCGTGAAGCGGGAGCGGATCGCGGGCAGCAGACCACCCCGGCCCGGGCTGGTGCTCATCCCGACCACCAGGGTGCTGTGCTCGGCCGCGCTCACCTCCGCCAGCGCGGACGCGCCCTCCGCCCAGACCGCCAACACCCGCCGGGCGTACGGCAGTAGCGCCGCACCGGCGCCGGTGAGCGCCACGCCCTGCCGGTCACGCCGGAACAGCTCGGCGCCCAACTGCCGTTCCAGCGCCCGGATCTGCTTGCTCAGGGCGGGCTGCGAGACGTACAGCTTCTCGGCCGCGCGGGTGAAGTGGAGCTCCTCGGCGACCGCGACGAAGTAGCGCAGGTCCCGTACGTGGACGTCCGTCGTCATAGCCATTGGTTGTCAGCGTAGGTCTTGGACGGACGGTCGGGTGCGGGGGCAGGCTGGTCGGCAGTTGGACAACAGGGAATCCGGGATCTCAAGGGGAGACGTCATGAACAAGGTGTGGCTGGTCACCGGCGCGAGCAGCGGGTTCGGGCGGGCGATCGTCGAGGCGGCGCTCGCCGCCGGTGACGTGGTCGTGGGTGCGGCCCGGCGGACCGAGGGGCTGGACGATCTCGTCGCCGCCCGTCCCGACCAGATGGAGGCCCTGCGCCTGGACGTCACCGACACCGGGGCCGCCGAGGCCGCCGTACGGGACGTGGTGGCGCGGCACGGGCGGATCGACGTGCTCGTCAACAACGCGGGCCGTACGCATGTAGGGGCCTTCGAGGAGACCACAGAGCAGGAGCTGCGCGACCTGTTCGACCTGCATGTCTTCGGGCCCGCGGCCCTCACGCGCGCGGTGCTGCCGTCCATGCGGGAACGGCGCTCCGGGGCGATCGTGCAGATGAGCAGCATGGGCGGGCAGATGTCCTTCGCGGGCTTCTCGGCGTACAGCGGAACGAAGTTCGCCCTGGAGGGGCTCTCCGAGGGGCTCGCGGACGAGGTCGCCGAGTACGGCGTCAAGGTGCTGATCGTCGAGCCGGGCGCCTTCCGGACCGCGCTGTTCGACACGGGCCGGGCCGGGGTCAGCGCCGACAGCGGTGTGTACGCCAAGGTGAGCGCGACCCGCGGCGCCGTCGACAGCAGCGGCGGTGTCCAGCCCGGCGACCCCGCGAAGGCGGCGGCCCTCATCCTGGCCGCGCTCGACGCCGAGGAGACCCCGCTGCACCTGCCGCTCGGCGAGGACGCGATCGGTGCCGTGCTCGGGCATCTGGACCAGGTGCGCGGCGATGTCGAGGCGTGGGAGAAGCGGACCCGGGCGACGGGGTTCGACGCCTGACAGAGGGCCGACGGCCGGCCGAGAACCCTGATCCGCCCGCTCCCGCTCCCGTTGTCAGTGCCGCGTGCCACGATGGGTGCACAGCGAGACGCATGGGGAGCGGGGGGTGACATGGAGAGCGAGTTTCCGCGGGCCGGACGGCGGGCCAGGGAGCTGTGCACGCGAGGCACGCGGCTCTACGACGTGGCGCGCGCCCTGCGTGAGGACCACACCCGCGCGCTCGACACCGTCCGCTCCGCGCTGGAACCGCTGCGCTCCGAACTCGTCGCCCAGGAGCTGGAGTCCATCCCGGTCTCCCGCCTGAAGGACGTCACCGAGGGGCGACTGCGGCTCGGGGCCGTGGAGGCGGCGGGCCTCACCTCCGTCCGCGCGGTGCACGAGGCCAGCCGGTACGCGCTGCGGCAACTGCCCGGAGTAGGACAGCAGACCGCCGACCGGGCCATCGCCGCCGCCCGGCAGATCGCGCGGGCCGTCGCGGAGACCGTCTCCGTCCGCATCGACGTCGACCACCCCGAGCCGCGCACCACCGCGCTGGTCATCGCCCTGCAACGGCTCGTCGAGGCCGGACCCGAACTGCGCCGCGCCCTGGACGCCGCCACCAGGCTCGACGAGCGGCTCGGCGCGCTGCTGCCCGTGGCCCGGCCCGCCAGCAGCAGGCTGCTGCTGGCGCTCGCCGGTCACAAACGGCGGGAGAGCGCGCTCGACGCGGTCGCCGAACTCCACGAACTGGTCGCCGACCCGGCCGCCAAGGACGTACGGCTGCTGATCGCACAGGCCTCCACCGACCTGCTGCGCCCGCCGGTCTCCGACATCGAGGCGTGGGTCGACTTCGAGCTGCGCTCCGCCGAGTACTACAGCCAGCTCGCCGAGGTCGACGGGCAGCAGCCGGACCTCGCGGCGAGCGAGGGCTTCCTGCCGGCGGAGCTGGCCGAGCGCGTACACGCCCAGCCGCTGGACGACACCCACCGCCGGGTCTCCCTGCGCGGATACCAGTCCTTCGGCGCCCGCTTCGCCCTGGCCCAACGCCGGGTCGTCCTCGGGGACGAGATGGGACTCGGCAAGACCGTCCAGGCCATCGCCGCGCTGGCCCATCTCGCGGCCGAGGGGCACAACCACTTCCTGGTGGTCTGCCCGGCCAGCGTGCTGATCAACTGGACCCGCGAGATCGGCGCCCGCAGCACCCTGCGCGCGCTGCCCGTGCACGGTCCGGACCGGCACGAGGCCTACGCGGAGTGGGGCGAGCGGGGCGGGGTCGCGATCACGACCTTCGACACGCTGCACACCCTGCCCGCGCCGCCCGACAGGTCACCGACGGGCAAGAGGCCGAAGGCCGAGGCGCCGACCGGCCCCACCCCGGGCATGCTCGTCGTGGACGAGGCCCACTACGTGAAGAACCCGGACACCCGCCGTACCAAATCGGTCGCTCTGTGGACCGAGCGCTGCGACCGCGTCCTGTTCCTCACCGGCACGCCCATGGAGAACCACGTCGAGGAGTTCCGCACCCTCGTCCGCCACCTCCGCCCCGACCTCCTGCCGACCGTCCGCAACGGCACCGCGGCGGCCGGACCGCACGCCTTCCGCAAGTCCGTCGCCCCCGCCTATCTGCGCCGCAACCAGGAGGACGTGCTCACCGAACTGCCCGCCCTGGTCCAGGTCGACGAGTGGGTGGAACTCGGCGTCGCCGACCGCGAGGCCTACGACCGCGCGGTCGGCGACGGCAACTTCATGGCGATGCGCCGGGCCGCCTACGCCGACACCGAGAAGTCCGCGAAGCTGCAACGCCTGAGGGAGTTGGTCGCCGAGGCGGCGGGGAACGGGGCGAAGGTGGTGATCTTCTCCTACTTCCGGGACGTGCTCGCCGCGGTGGAGGAGGCGCTCGAACGGCCCCTGGGGAAGGGGGTGTTCGGGCCCATCTCCGGAAGCGTCCCGGCCGCCCGCCGACAACAATTCGTCGACGACTTCAGCCAGGCCCCCGGCCACGCCGTCCTGCTCTCCCAGATCGAGGCGGGCGGGGTCGGCCTCAACCTCCAGGCCGCCTCCCTGGTCATCCTCTGCGAACCCCAGGTCAAGCCGACGGTGGAGCATCAGGCCGTGGCCCGCGTCCACCGCATGGGCCAGATACGCACGGTCCAGGTGCACCGCATGCTCGCCACCGACAGCGTGGACGACCGGCTCCTGACCATCCTCAAGAACAAGGACCGCCTCTTCGACGCCTTCGCCCGGCGCAGCGCCCTCGCGGACGCCACCCCGGACGCGATCGACATCTCCGACGCCACGCTGGCACGCCGCATCGTGGAGGAGGAGCAGCGGAGACTGGCGGCGGAGGCCACCAACTGACCGTGCCCTCGGGGGTGTTCGGCCGTCACGAGCGCACGTCGAGTTCGGCGAGAGCGGCACCCTTGCCGCCGCTCCGTACGGTGACGCGGACGTACCGGGCGGGCGTCCCGTCGGGCGAGTGCCAGGTACGGCGGTCCGCCGAGACCTCGATGCTGTACGACCCCGGCCGCTTGGTCCACATGGGTTGAACGGTCCCGACACGCACCGCCCGCCCCAGGTCGACGGTCAGGGACGCGCGATCGGCGTCCGGGGACCAGGCGGTCGCGGGGCTGCCGTCCACGGCGGCCTCCGGGTAGAGGCCTGCGACGGAGGAAGTGGCCGTCGCCGGGCGGCAGCGGGCCAGGTCGGTGGTGGGGGTGAGGTCCGGGCGCCGGGTCTTGAGGGTGACCGTGCCGGAGAGGGTGCGGTGCCCTTCAGGGGTGTCCAGCGTGAACGGCGCCCCGGACCGCAGCCGTACCGTCGTCGTCCTCGCCCCGATCGCGATGTCGTACGTACGACCGCGCCAGCGCAGCCCCGACAGCCGTACGCCGTCCGCGAGTTGGGGCGGCAGGGTCGGGTCGAGGTGGAGGGCGTCGGGGCGCAGCCGCAGACCGGTGAGGCCGTGGGTGAGGACCTGGAGGAAGCCGCCCTTGCCGGTGAGGAAGTCCTGGGCGGGGGAGCCCGCGAGGGGATCGGACGCGCCGGCCTTGTCGCCGCGCGACTCGGAGAACAGGGCGAACGGGCCGCGGGCGAAGGGCTGGTAGGCCCGCCGCAGGAAGGTGTACGCGGCACAGCCCGGTTCGCCGATCGCCGCCGCGTCGATCGCGTGGACGGCGTCGGTCATGGCCGGACCTTCCGGGTCGGTGCGCTGGGCGTAGTAGTCGAGGGTGGCGGCCGCGGCACCGGCCGGCATGGGCCACTCCAGCGGGTAGATCAGCAGCACGGTGTCGGCCTGCTTGATCTGGGAGCCGCCGTAGCCGTCGTACTGGAGGAAGATCCTGCGCTTCGGGTCGTAGGGGATGCGCAGGCGGTCCGCGATCGTGAGCCAGTCGGCGGGGGCGGTCGTGCCGAGGACGTGGGCCGCGTCGGTGGCGGCGCGGAGGGCGGTGGCGGCGACGGCGTTGGTGTAGACGCCGTCGTTGACCCCGTTGCTGTACTCGTCGGGTCCGGCGACCTCCTTGACGGAGTACGACCCGTCGGAGTTCTTGGTCGCCCGCGAAGTCCAGTACTGGGCGAGGCCGTTGAGGAGGGGCCGGCCGCGGGTGCGGAGCCAGGTGCGGTCGCCGGTGGCGAGGTAGTACTGCCAGGCGGCGAGGGCGATGTCGCCCTGGAGGTGGTTCTGGGTGACGCAGTGAGGCGGCTGCCAGCTCTGGCACTCGCTCCACAGCCGGCCGTGACTCGCGCTCGTCCACGGGAAGAAGAGGCCCTTCACCGCGGTCCTCGCGGCGTTCTCGGCGGCGGCCGTCCGGGTGCGGTACCGGTATTCGAGGACCGGGCGGGCGAGGTCGGGGTGGGTCGCGAGCAGCGAGGGGAACATCCAGGTCTCGGCGTCCCAGAAGACCATGCCGGCGTAGTTGTCGCTGGTCAGCCCGGCGGGCGCGATGCTGTTCCGGGCACCGGGCCGCAGCGCGGACAGCAGCCCGTACTGGGCGGAACGGGCCCAGAGTTGGAGGTCCGGGTGGCCGGGAACCTCGATGTCGGACGCCCACAACGCCCGCCACGCGGAGGTGTGCGAGGCGAGCAGCGCGTCCCATCCCCGCCGCGCGGCCCGCCCGGCGGCATCCTGGGCGGCGGAACGGGGGTCGTGGGAGGTGAGGGCGGTGTCGACGCCGACGTACTTGGTGGCGGTGTAGCCACGCCCGGAGCGGACGGGCAGAACGATGGCCTGACTGGCACTCAACCCACCCCGCTTAAGCGGCTGTTGGGCACGCCGCCCGGGCGCATCCAACACAGACGCGACGGCCCCGACGACACCTGTCCCCTCCGTGCGGAACGCCACGCCGATGGCGCGTTCGCCGACGTGGCCGCCGTCGGTCCGCGTGACACGGCGGGCGCCGCGGCCGTCGAGACGGTCGGTGACGGTGAGTTGGCCGTCCCAGTGCGGGGTCATCCGCAGGTGTACGGCGCCGGTGTGCGGGGAGTCGCGGGCGGCGAGGACGTCGTAGACGAGGTCGGTGCGGCGACCGTCCGTGCTGACCCAGGTGAGCGACGTACGGACGTACCCACAACGGAGGTTGAGCGTCTGACGGTAGCGGCTGACCCGGCCCCCGCCCCCACCGCCGTACGTCTCGGCCCCCACCGTGACATCGAGCCCGGTCCAGTTCGGCAGCCCGGCGAGGGCCTCACGGCCGGCCGTGTCGGCGGGCCCCCGGGCATACAGGCCGGAGACGAACGCGCCGTCGTAACGCGGCGTGTAGAGCGGCCAGCCGGTCTTCTCCCCGGACGCGGCGTACCCCGCACCGGCGGGCGGGACCCGGGTACCGAGGTAACCGTTGCCGACGTAGGGGTGGTAGGTGTCCGCCGGGTCGATCCGGCTGGCGGAGGGCGCCCAGCCGCGCGCGTCGCAGTCGTCGCGGGGGTGGCGGTGGGGGAGGGGTGCGGCTGACGCCGGAGGGAGCGGGAGGAGCAGGGCGGCGGCCAGGAGGGGGAGCAGCAGGCGGGTCGGCTTGGTCACCGTTCGACGATGGGGTGCCCCGCGGGACGACGGCGGGAAGCGCGCGGGGGAGTACCACGTACGGAGCGCACCCGGCCCCGCGCCCCTACCTCCCGTACGGCGTCGGGTCGGTGACCCAGCCCGCAGTCAGGATCAGGCGGGACTCCCGGTGTACGGCCAGGAAGCCGAACGGGCGGTCGAAGCGGGCGGTGACGACGGTGGTCGTGTGGCGGAGGTCGGGCCGGGCACCGCCGGGGACGGGCGCGACCGCGGTCACCGCGGCGGCGCGGAAGCCGAGGGCGCCGAACTGCGCCACCGTGGACTGTTCGGCCCGGCCGATGGCCAGCGGGGTCGGGGCGATGCCGGGGAAGTGGCCGTCGCCGGTGTCCATCGCCGTCGTGAACCCGAACAGGCCGTGCAGGTCCAGGAGATCGTGCCGGGCCCGCATGTCGTACGCCACGGTCGTGACCGACAGCTCCGGCGGTTGCGGTGCGGCACAGTGCTGTTGCTCGACGCGCAGGCCCGGTCCCACGTCCCCGTACGGGAGTTGGCCGCTCGGGACCACGGGAAGCCGGCGGGCCAGCACGTCAACTCCCGTGCCCAGCACCTGACCTGGGGTCATGCGCTGCTCGCCGAGCAACAGGTGGACGTCGATCCCGTTGTCGCCGGGAACCTTCAGCGCGGTGACGTAACCGTGCGGGCCGCTCGCCACGCCGACCCGGTCGAGACGGACGCCGGTGCGGTGCAGGCCCACCAACTGCCGTCCCTGCCACGGTCCGGCATCCGGGGTGAGCCTCAACTCGCCGAAGGGGCGCGGCCATTCGGTCCGGAGCGCCGGCGCGCTCGCCAGGACCATCAGCACGCCCTCGTCCAACGCGACCGGCATCCGCTCGACCAGCCCGCCCGTCCGCTCGGCCGCCCACGCGTCCAACGCCCGCTGCGAGGCCGGGAGATCCTCGGTGAGCACACCGTGCGTGCCCGCCGCCAGCCCCGCCCGCCACTCCTCCCGTACGGCCAGTTCACGCCGGGTCCACAGCCCGAGCGCGGAGTTCAGCCCGGGCATCGCCCCCATCACGTCCAGCAACTCCCGTGCGGCGAACGCCGCTTGGTCGGCGGGCACCCCCACCGCATCCGCGAGCTCCGCCCGCGCGGCCCCCCACGCCCCGTCGGCGAGAAACGCCAGCAACGGCCACACCCCGGCGGCCGAGAACACCGAGCCCCCGGTCACCGAGCCGGCCCACCGCGCCGTCAGCCGATTGACCGCGCCAACGGTCCCACCGCCCCCCGAGCCCTCGATCTCCGCCCGCCCGACCACCGCGCCCTGAACCGCTGCCAATTCCGCCCCCGTGAGTCCCGTACCGCAAGATCACCCGACCACAAGATCGCGCACGGGAAGGCTATCGTCGGCCGCTCCGCCCCGATGATCAGCCCCAGCCCTGCGCAGCGAACGGCTCCGGTTCCGTGCCCGCCCCGCCGCCGGCCCGCCCAGCAACTCCCGCGCCACGGCGCCGGATTGCCCCGCCGGAACCCCCACCGCGTCCGCCGGCTCCGTCCGAGCCGCACCCCCGGCGCCGTCCGCCGGCAGGGCCAGCAACGGCCACACCCCCGGCGCCGAGAACACCGTGCCCCCGTCGACCGCCCCCGCCCACCGCGCCGTAAGCGCGTTCACCATCTGCACGGTCGTCCGCGCGACCCGCTCCCCCCAGTTCTCGACTCCGCTCGAACCGGGGGGACCCCCATCGCCCCCGCTCACCTCGCGCTTACCATGCGCCAAGTCGTACGTCAGTTCCGCGTCTGAAGATCTCCGGTTCTCCCTCCGGAGATCCCCGCCCGAACCAGGAGCACGGTAACCGGTGTCCATACCCCCGCCCCCGGAGCCCCAAGGGCCGCCCACCCAGGGTCCCGAGAGCCCCCAGGACCAGCCCCCGGCCCAGGCTCCCTCCCCGCAGGCTCCCTCCCCGCAGGCATCCACCCCGTACAACCCGTACGCCCCGCCGTCGCAGGACCCGTACGCCCCGCCCGCGCAGGACCCGTACATCCCCTACGGCGCGCAGCCCCAACCCCCGTACGGGACACCGCCGCAGACCCCTTACGCCCCGTACCCCCAAGGTCCCCAGCCCCTTCCGGGTCCCTATGGGCCGCAGCCCTACCAGACCTGGGCCCAGGGCTACACCCCGTACAACAACCCCGCGCCCCTCAACGGCATGTCCGTGGCCGCCCTCGTGCTCGGCATCCTGTGCTGCATACCGGGGGTCGGAGTCGTCCTCGGGCTGATCTCGCTGAACCAGATCAAGAAGCGGGGCGAGCGCGGGCGGAGCATGGCGGCGGCCGGGATGGTGCTGTCGGCGTTCGGGCTGGTGGTGTGGGTGCTCGGGGCGACCGGTGCGGCGACCGGGTTCTGGGACGACGTGAAGGACAGCGCGCGGAACAATGCGAGTGCCACCCCGGTGAAGGGCGACTGCTTCGACGCGCCCAGCGGTTCGCTGGAGGGCATGACGTACGACTTCGACGTGGTGTCCTGCGACGGCGAGCACGACGGGGAGGTGTTCGCCGTCGTGCGGATGGGGAGTGGCTCGTACCCGGGGGACAAGAAGGTCACCGCGACCGCGGACGACAAGTGCTACGCCCTCCAGGACGCCTACGCCATGGACGGCTGGGCCGTGCCCGACGACGTGGACATCTACTACGTCACCCCGACCTCGCAGAGCTGGAGCCTGGGCGACCGCGAGATCACCTGCGTGTTCGGCAACACGGACGAGGAGGCGAGCCTGCCCGGGGGTTCGCTGCGCAACGACGCCACGACCCTCGACTCCGACCAGCTCGCGTACCTGAAGGCGGCCCACGTCCTCAACTCGGCGCTGGACTCGGCCCCCGACGCGCGGTACGTCGAGGACGACCTGCCGGGGCACAAGGCCTGGGCGGGCCGGGTCTCCACCGCACTGACCCAGCAGGCCGACCTGCTGGAGAGTCATGAGTGGGCCGGTGCTTCCGACAAGCCGGTCGCGGCCCTGGTCAAGGATCTGCGAGCGGCGCAGAAGGAGTGGGCGAAGGCCGCCAAGGCCTCGGACGCGGACGAGTTCTACGGGTACTACGACAAGGGCGCCGACCTGATCGACCCCCCGAAGTCGGTCACCGCCCGCGAGGCTCTGGGGCTCGCCACGACCCCTCCGTCGTACGACCGGAACGACGGTGGCGGGGACGGCGGAGGAGACGTCGGCGGCATGGAGGTGTGACGGCTCCCATAGCGGGGAGAAAGTGCCTGGGTAAAGCCCACGCCGGGCATAAGTCATCACATCGAGTGATTCTTTGGCCTTTGCTTGCATGGCACAACCCACGGTTGCCAGGCTGTCGCTGTCTGTACAACCTGATGGGAGCGGCCAGTGACATTCGGTGAGCAGCCGGCGTATCTGCGCGTCGCGGGTGATCTCCGCAAGAAGATCGTCGACGGCCAGCTGCCCCCACACACCCGGCTGCCCTCGCAGGCCAGGATCCGCGAGGAGTACGGGGTCTCCGACACGGTCGCGCTGGAGGCACGCAAGGTGCTGATGGCCGAGGGGCTGGTCGAGGGCCGCTCCGGGTCGGGGACGTACGTACGCGAGCGTCCCGTGCCGCGGCGCGTCTCCCGCTCCGGGTTCCGGCCGCCGGCCGGCGCGACCCCGTTCCGGCAGGAGCAGTCCGAGGGGGAGGCGCGCGGCACCTGGGAGTCCAGCAGCGAGCAGGCCGAGGCCGGCGTCGCCGTCGCCGAGCGGCTCGCGCTCCAGCCCGGTGACCGCGTGATGTGCACGAAGTACGTGTTCCGGGACGCCGGCGAGACGATGATGCTCTCCACGTCCTGGGAACCCCTCGCGGTGACCGGCCGTACGCCCGTGATGCTGCCCGAGGAGGGCCCGCTCGGCGGCATGGGGGTCGTCGAGCGGATGCGTGCGATCGACGTCGTCGTCGACAACGTCACCGAGGAGGTCGGCGCCCGGCCGGGTCTCGCCGAGGAGTTGCTGGCCCTGGGGGGAGTCCCCGGGCATGTGGTCCTCGTCATCCAGCGCACGTACTACGCCTCGGGGCGCCCGGTGGAGACGGCCGACGTCGTGGTCCCGGCCGACCGCTACCGGATCGCCTACCACTTGCCGGTCAAGTAGCCCACCGAGCGGAACACCGGGCGGAGCACCGAGGAGCGCACCGAGGAGTGCGCTCAGAGTGAAGTAGTCCACCCCTTACGGCATTTGTCGCCGGAACCGGTCAATCCGCCCTGTCCCGGGCGCCGTTGGATTCCGGTCTTTCTCGCAGGTCGTTCGCGGCGCCTGTAGCGTGCCTCCCACCGGATGCATCGAGGTGCGCCAACGGCGCGTTCGTCATCGTGCGCCCCCTCCGTCCTGGCTTGTTGCGTACCTCTTTGTGAAATCCCGTATTCGCTGCGTGAAGGTTAGGCGTAGGCTCCGGCATATGCGGATTGCGGTTTCCTTATGGGGTGGGGCACGGCACGAACCGCGAGCGGGAGGCGGAGGGGCGCGATGGCGATGAACGACGGCACGATCACTCTTCCCTGGCTCGTGATACGGCAGGACGACAACGGCAATCGCTACCGCGTGGGGCGGTACGCGACCCGCGCCGAGGCCCAGAAGATCGCGGACAGCCTCGACGACCGCGGGCACAAGCAGCTGTACTGGGTCGAGCGGATCGGCCAGAGCGAGGACGCCACCCGCAACTGACCGCGCCCCCGCGCCCCGTAGGCTCCGGCGCATGACGACACGGATCGTGGTGGTCGGCGCCGCCCTGTTCGACGGTGGCGGCGACGGCGGCCGACTGCTCGCCGCCCGCCGTAGCGCGCCTCCCGAACTGGCCGGGCGCTGGGAACTCCCCGGCGGCAAGGTCGAACCCGGCGAGCGCCCCGAGGCCGCGCTGGTGCGCGAGTTGCGCGAGGAGCTCGGCGTGGACGCCGAGACCGTGGAGCGCGTCCCGGGGGAGTGGCCGCTGAAGCCGCCGTACGTCCTCCAGGTCTGGACGGCCCGGCTGCTCCCCGGCTCGGCGGAGCCCGAGCCCCTCGAAGACCACGACGAACTGCGCTGGCTCGCCCCCGCCGACATCTGGACCGTCGACTGGCTCGACCAGGACGTGCCCGCCGTACGGGAGGCACTCGCGCTTCTCGACGCCGGGGCGCGCTGAACCGAAGCCGTCGCCCTCGTCCGTCGTGCTGCCGGGGCGCGTTGAGGCTGTCGTGGGCCGAGATGGCGGAGCGCGCCGAACCCGGCGTACGCCGTTCGTGCCACAGTGCGCCCTGGGGGACGGTACCGGGCCCTGAATATCGGGTATGTGCCCATTAACCCCATGAAATCGGACATGGGCGAGCTGGCTGGCCCGGGATGTGATCGGCTTGATCGACACCGAAGGCGACTGCGCCGAGTGGACCTTTCCCGCGGACCCCGGAGCCGTCCGCACCGCACGCACCGCCGTCCGCGGCCAGTTGCGGGACTGGGACCTCGACTCCCTCGCCGACATCGCGGCGCTGCTGGTCAGTGAGCTGGTGACCAACGCGCTGCGGCACGCCACCGGCCCCATCGGCGTCCGGCTGGTCCGGCCCGTCGGCCCGGCCGGTGTGCTGCTGGTCGAGGTCTCCGACCCGCTGCCCGATCCGCCCCGCGAACGAGTCGCCCGCCCCGAGGACGAGAGCGGCCGGGGTCTCCAACTGGTCGCCGGCGCCTGCGTCCGCTGGGGCACCCGGCCCGGCGGGACGGGCAAGACCGTGTGGTTCGAGCTGGCCGTACCCGGGTGAACCGAGGCCGAACACAGCTGTACGAACCGGACAGTCGTGTCCATCGAGTGGTCCAGGCCTGTGACGGTTGTCGATCGGCGTGGTTCGACTGCGTGTCCGCTGGTTAGAAGACTGGGAGTGTTGTCGCAGGCAGGTCCGAAATGCATCGGGATTGTCCTGTGATCGTGAACACCGTGTTGTGCGGCGCCGTAGTGCTGGATACTGCGGGCAGCCGCCCCCGGTGACCGGTGCCGGACGCGGTGAGCTGGAGGGGACGGTTCGCGTGAGCGAGATACCAGCGAAGGCCACGGAGTCCGAGGACCCGTCGGACCGCGCGAGGGCTGAGGCCGCGGGTCACATCGACGTGCCCGGAGGCGACGGAGTGTCCGCCGCCGACGTCATGTCGGGTGTGTCCGGCGGTGACGCGATGACCGTCGGCGACGCCATGTGGCAGAGCAGCCCACCCGGTTCGATCTACGACTACATCAAGGTCGCGTCCTTCTCCATAGGCCCCGACGGGCTCGTCGACCAGTGGAGCCTGCGGGCCGAGCAGCTGTTCGGCATCTCCACGGACCGCGCGGTGGGCATGGATCCCATCGAGGCGTTCGTCGACCCCGAGCTGCACGAGCGCGGCCAGCGGAAGATGGCCGAGATCCTGGACGGCCGGGAGTGGACCGGAGTGGTCCCCTTCAAGGCGCCGGGGGCCCCCGGGGGCGAGCCGGGCAAGGAGGGTCTCGCCGAGGTCTATGTGATGCCGACGCGGACCGAGGAGGGCGAGCGGGCCGCCGTCTGTATCGTCGTCGACGTCCGCATCCTGCGTCGGATAGAGACCGATCTCGCCGCTTCGCAGTCGATATTCGGTCAATCTCCGTTCGGGTTCCTGCTGATCGACCCCGACCTGCGGGTCCGGCGTGCCAACCAGCAGATCGCCAACACCTTCGGCGGCAGCCCCGACGACCACCGCGGCCGGGGCGTCCAGGACTATCTGCAGAGCCCCGAGGCCGAGCGGGTCACCGCGACCCTGCGCCGCGTCCTGGAGACCGGCAACTCCATCACGGACATGCACGTCACCGGCCTGGTCCCGGGTTCCGAGGAGCGCCGCCACTGGTCCATCAACCTCTACCGCGTGCACAGCGGAAGCGGCCGTCCCATCGGCATCGCCTGGCTCGGCACCGATGTCACCGACCGCCGCGCCGCCGCCCGCGAGGCCGCCTCCGCGCGGCGCAATCTCGCCCTTCTGAACGAGGCCGGCGCCCGCATCGGGAACTCCCTCGACCTGGAGACCACGGCCCGCGAACTCCTCGACGTCGTCGTCCCCGGCTTCTGCGACCTGGCGACCGTCGACCTCTACCAGGGTCTGCTGGCCGGCGACGAGACCCCGCCCGGCCGTGCCGACGGCAGCGCGGAACTGCGCCGAGTGGCCTTCGCCAGCGCGGTATCCGACGCCCCCTTCGCCGGCGGGGGCGCCCCGGTGTCCGTGGGCGCGGTCCACCACTACCCCTTCAACTCGCCCTGCGCGGACGCCCTGCGCACCGCCCGCCCGCAGTACATCCCCGCCGAGGAGGGGGGCCCGGTCCAGTCCACGCTGGCCGTGCCGATGGTCGCCCATGACACCGTCGTAGGACTCGCGCAGTTCGCCCGGACGAAGGGCAGCGAGCCGTTCGGGGACCGGGACCGGGATCTCGCGGTGGAACTGGCGGCGCGGGCCGCCGTCTGTATCGACAACGCGCGGCTGTACCGGCGGGAGCACGAACGGGCGTTGATACTGCAGCGGTCCCTGCTCCCGCCCGGCGACCCGGAGGCCTCCGGTCTCGACATCGCCTGCCGCTACCTGCCCGGGAACGCGGCGACGGAGGTCGGCGGTGACTGGTTCGACGTCATCGAACTCCCCGGCCACCGCACCGCGTTGGTGGTCGGAGACGTGATGGGACGCGGTCTACGCGCGGCGGTGGCGATGGGCGAACTCCGCACGGCCGTGCGCACGTTGGCCCTCCTGGACCTCGAACCCGCCGAAGTCCTCTCGGCGTTGGACGAGATCGCCCGAGGCCTCGGCACGCCCGGCGGAGTCCAGCAGGCCACCCGGGCGGCCCGCCGCCCCCGCGAGGCGGACCTGGCCGAGGTGTACCTCGCGACCTGTATCTACGCGGTCTACGACTCGGTGACCAGGCGCTGCACCTTCGCCAACGCGGGCCACCTCCCGCCGGTCCTGGTGGAACCGGGCGAGGCCGCGCTGATGCTCGACGTCCCACCGGGTATGCCCCTGGGGGTCGGCGGCGAGCCCTTCGAGGAGGTGGAGGTCGAACTCCCCGAAGGCGCGCTGCTGGCGCTCTACACGGATGGACTGGTCGAGTCCCGCGACCACCCCCTGGACGAGGGCCTCCAGGCGTTCGTGGGCGCGCTGACCGACCCGGCGACCCGTGGTTCGTCCGACGGCAACCCGCCCACCGCGGCGGCGCTGAACGCCGAGACCCACCGCGACCTGGAGGACGTGTGCGACCACGTCCTCAGCACCCTCGACACCCACCACGGCGAGGACGACATCGCGCTCCTCATGGCCCGCGTCCAGGGCCTGCCGGCCGACTCGGTCGGCGACTGGACCCTGCCGCGCGAACCACGCAGCGTCGGCCGCGCCCGCGAGTACGCCCGCGCCCGCCTCCAGTCCTGGGACCTCGAACCCCTCATCGACACCGCCGAGTTGCTGGTCAGCGAACTGGTGACGAACGCGCTGCGGTACGGCGAGGGCGAGATCAGGCTCCGTCTCCTGCTGGACCGCACCCTGGTGTGCGAGGTCTGGGACGCGGGCCTGGTCCAACCCCGCCGCCGCCGCGCCCGAGACACGGACGAGGGCGGCCGGGGCCTGCAACTCGTCGGCCTCCTGTCGGCGGCGTGGGGCTCACGCCGGACGCCACGCGGCAAGACGGTGTGGTTCGAACTGCCGTTGCCGGACGGGGAGAACGGGTTGGTGGACCCGGCGGAGGCGTTGCTGAGCCTGTTCTGACGGCTCCGGCGATCCCGGCCGCTTTCGTTGTTCTGGGGGCGGCCGTCGGCGGGTGGTCTGGCTTGTGCCGGTGCCCGTGCCTGCCGCCGCCGACTGCGGTGTTCTACGTCGGCGGGAGCGCGCGGCGCTTTCGTGTGGCCGGTCCGCCGAAGGTGAGGGGCGGGCCGCCGTCCGGGTCCTCGCCGAGGAGGATGCCGCCGAGGACCGCCCCGCCGACCCCGCTCGTGTGCTCGTCGGCGGCACCGGCGTACGGGTTCCCGTGCACACGGACGTCCTGCTCGGCCGACTCGCGGGCCTCCTGCGCGGGTACGTCGGCCGCGGCGGGGTCGGTTGTGAGCAGCAGCGTGGCTTCGGTCAGCCGGGTGCGGGCTTCTACGCCCACGGCACCGCGGTGCGTCGCAATGAAACCGTCCGCCGAGCCGACGTCGTTCCGCGCGACGAGCCACGCGGCGGCACCGAGGACTCCGTCGCGCGTCCCGCCCAGCGGCAGCACGGCCTGGACGATGCGGCGCAGGGCGTCGAGGGGGTCGTGGTCGTCGGGGCGGTCGCGGGTGAGTTCTTCTCGTACGGCGGCGAGGGTGGTGTGGGCGTGGGCGAGGTGGGTGTGGAGGGGCCCAGCGATTGTCCCGGCTGTTGCTCTTGCTCTTGCCGTTGCGATTTCGGCTTCGGCACCGGTGAGTGTGGCGGGCACCAACTCCGCTGCGGCGGCGAGTGAGTTGGCGAGCCGGTCGACGTCGTTCAGGAAGGTGTCGGCCTGGCTGATGGCGCCCTCGGCGGCACGGAGGGAGCGTATGGCCTCGCCGGTGTGTTCCAAGTCAGTTGCCTGCCGGGCTTGGTTGAGGTGGGTGGTGGCGAACACGAGCCGGTCCTTGGCCTGTTCGATGTACCCGGTGACGGTGGTGATCGTGGCCGCGGGTGCCGGGTGACGGGAGTGCAGGTCGGCGAGGGTGGCGTCGACGCCCCCTGTGCGGCCGGCGAGTTCCCGGAACCGTACCTCCGCGACGCCGAGGGCGTCGTCCAACTCCCGCTCCAACGCCCGGAGTTGATCGAAGGCGGGTGCTTCGGTGTCCAACCGCCGCCCGGCCTCGGCACACCGTCCGACGATGCCGGCGAGGGCCTGCCGTCGGGCGGCTTCTTCATTCGGTTCCGGGACGCCTCGGTCGTAGCGCAGGCGTATCGCGAAGGCGGCGGAGAGCTCGCGCTCGGCGTCTCGGAGAGCCCGTACGAACGGTTCGACGGTCGTGTCCCCGAACCGGGCCTGGACGAAGGCGAGTTCCGCACGGCTGGTGCGCAGGCAGTCGTCGGTCTGGACGAGGGCGGCACCGGCTTGGCGTTCCAGTACGGGGAGCGGAGTGACGGGAGGTTGGGGGGATACGACAGCGACACCGGGAGTAGTACGGGTACGGCCCCTACGGGTGCGCCGCACATACCCGTACCCCGCGAGTACGCCTACGCCGCCGACGGCGACGAGGGGGAGGACGAGGTCGGCGCCGGAACCCCCCTCAGCCTCCCGCTGACCATGTCGGCCCGCACCGGCGACGGCCCCGTCCCGGCTCGCCGCAACCGGAGCCTCCGCATTGATCGTCATCACCGGCAACACCAGCCACACGACCCCGACCGCTCCACCCAACACGGCATGCCCCACCCGCACGGATATGTGGGAGGTCCCGCGCCGCGGCCGGCCCCGTATCAAGGATGACGTCACGTTTCGGAGCGTATGAGCAGGATTGCGCTAGCGCGACCGGGGTGGGCCTGGGGTGGGACGTGGGGGTGGGTGGGGGGTTGGTGAGGTGCGATGGGTGTGGCTATGGGGAGGGGTGGCGTGGGGATGGGGCATGTAGGGGGATCGGGGTCGGAGTCGGGGCGAGTGGGTGCGGGGGCCGGGGCTGGTCCGGATCCGGAGATACGTGGGGGCGACCTATCCGCGGATCCGGAGGGTGAGGGGCGGGAAGCGGAGGTCGGACTGGGGGACGGAGCCAAGCCGGGCGAGCCGGAAACGGGGAACCGCGGAGGGAGCGGAGGGACCGACGCGCCTGCGGCGACCGTTCCGCCCGAGGCCGCCGTACCCCCACGGGGGCCATCCGCACCCGACGACGAAAGCAGCACGGGTGGGCGGGGTGGGAAAGCGATGTGGGTTCGGCGGAGCCTCGTCGCGGTTCTGGTTGCCCTGTTGGTGCCTGCCCTCGGTGCTGAGATCGCCCTGCGGCTGAACTACACCGGTGAGGTCTCCGACGGTACGTACACCCGGGGCCAGGACGCGATCTGGCTGGGGCATGCCTGGGTGGACGGGCGTAAGACCGACGCGGACCTGGCAGCGCTGGCCGGTCGGCTGAAAAGCACCGGTATCCGTGACCTGTACGTCCATTCAGGCCCCCTGGAGCACGACGGCACCCTCCCGGAGTCGGACTATCCCAAGGCCGCGTGGTTGATCGAGTCGGTGCACAGGGAACTTCCCGGGGTCCGCGTACAGGCCTGGCTGGGTGACAAGCTCGCCACCGAGAGCCCGGACGGCCTGCGCCTGCAGAACGCCGCGACCCGCACCGCCATCGTCGCCTCGACCCGCCAGATCCTCGCCGCCGGCTTCGAGGGCGCCCACCTCGACCTGGAACCCCTCCACTCCGGCGACGCGAACTACCTCGACCTCCTCGACGGACTCCACGAGGTCACCCGGGCCGACCACGCCCAACTCTCCGTCGCCGCCCACCAGATCGACCCGCTCCCCGCCTTCCACTCCTTCTGGGGCACCGTCACCAACCACCCCAAGTGGTGGTCCCAGGCGTACTTCGGACAGGTCGCCCGCCGCGTCGACCAGATCGCCGTCATGTCGTACGACACGATGCAACCCCTCCAGAGCCTCTACGGCGGTTACGTCGCCCAACAGACCTCCCTCGCCCTGGAGGTCACCCCGGCCGGCACCGACCTCCTCATGGGCCTGCCCTTCTTCCACGAGAACCGCTTCGGCCACCACGGCGCCGCCGAGACCGTCCCCGCCGCCGTACGCGGCGTACGCCTCGGCCTGTCCCGCACGGACGCCGACCGTACGAACTTCGGTGTCGCCCTGTACGTCGACTTCGCGGCGACGGAGGCGGACTGGACGGCGTACCGGGAGGGTTGGGTGCGCTGAGCGCGCCCGCTCAAGTTCCCTGAAAACACCGCGCTGTTCGGAGCCCGGGGTGCGATGATCGGCCAGGTCCGATGGGGGTGGGCGATGGTGGGGACGGTGCTGGCCGCGGCGGCCTGTGCGCTGGTGGCCGTGAGCGGAGTCGTCGCGGTGACGACCGGCCGTATGCTGCCGACGCTGCAAGGCCGGGTGGTACGGCCGGAGTTGTGGGGTTACGGGCAACTGATCTTCGCGTCGGGCATGGCGACGGGTATCTCCCTGCGCTGGTGGGCGGGTTCCCTGGCCATGGGCGACGCGGGTGGCGTGACGGCGCTCGCCCTGATCGCCCTCGGCTGCGTACTTCAGTGGCGTGCGCAGCACCCCGCGACCCGATGACCGCCACCCGCAAGACCCTCAACCGCACCGACCTCGCCCCCTTCGCCCACGTCCTCGGCCACACCCTGCACGATGTGACCCGCCTCCGGGGCGGTTCGAAGAAGGGCGTCTACAGGCTCACCTTCCAGGACCGTTCGACCGCCGTCGCCTACGTCTGGTCCCCGGACGAGGATCTCTGGGACGCCGGCCCCGCCGACCCCCGCGACCCCTTCTCCCACGCCTCCGGCCTCACCCTCTTCAGCGCCGCGGCGCACCGCCTCGCCGCAGCCGGCGTCCGCGCCCCGCGCCTCCTCCACGCCGACCCCACCCACAGCCACCTCCCGGCGGACGTGGCGATCGTCGAGGACCTCCCGGGCGGCACCCTGGAGGACCTGCTGGACGACGACAAGGCCGCCGTACCGAAGACGGGGACGGAGGCGCTGGAGCGGATGGCGGTCCTCCTCGACACCCTGCACGCCTGCACCGGCCCGCGCTTCGGCAAGGTCGCGGTCGTGGACAACGGCGGTTCCTCGTACGGCGGTTCGTGCGAGGCGGTCGTAGCCGAACGAGCCCTGAGCGACCTCGACGAGCTACCGGCACGCGACCCACGAGCGGCAGCGGCCCATCCCCAACTGGCTGACGCGGTAGGGACGTTGGCCGCTCGCATCCAACCCCGCACCGGGCCCCTCACCCTCATCCACGGCGAACTCGGCCCCGACCACGTCCGCGTGACCCCCGAAGGCGACCTCGCCCTCATCGACATCGAAGGCCTCATGTACTTCGACGCCGAGTGGGAACACGTCTTCCTCCGCCTGCGCTTCGGCCCCCACCACGACCCGCTGCGCACCGAGGGCCTGGACGAGGACCGGCTACGCCTCTACGCCCTGGCGACGCACCTCTCCCTCGTCGCCGGCCCCCTCCGCCTCCTGGACGTCGGGGACTTCCACGACCCGGAGTTCATGCGCGGCATCGCGGAACACAACCTCCAGCAGGCCCTGTCCTTCGTGGAGCGGACCTGAGCGGCACCGAACTGACCCTGGCAGTGGCGCTGATCGCCGTCCTCGCCGGTGTCGGCCTCGGTGCGATCACGCGCGGCTGGACCCCGCTCGCGCGCCGGAACCGCATCGTGCGACCCCGGCTGTGGGGCTACGGCATCCTGGTCAGCGACGCGGGGCTTGCCGCGTGCGTGTTCTTCGGGCCGTTCCAGGGCCCGGACGACTCGCGGCTGGCCGCGTTCGCAGTGGTCGGTGCCGTCGTGGTCTTCGCCGGGGTCCTGGTACAAGGTGCCGCCCTCGACCCCGCGAAGCCTACGAAGAACGCCTCCTGATCTTCGACCCCAGCCACACCAGCGGGTCGTACTTGCGGTCGACTGCCCTTTCCTTCAAGGGAATCAGCGCGTTGTCCGTGATGTGGATGCCCTCGGGGCAGACCTCGCTGCAGCACTTGGTGATGTTGCAGTAGCCGAGGCCGTGTTCGTCCTGGGCGGTCTTCTTGCGGTCGAGGCCGCTCTCGGAGGCCGCGTCCAGCGGGTGCATGTCCAACTCCGCGACCCGCATGAGGAATCGGGGACCGGCGAACGCGGTCTTGTTCTCCTCGTGGTCGCGGACGACATGGCAGGTGTCCTGGCACAGGAAGCACTCGATGCACTTGCGGAACTCCTGCGAGCGGTCGACATCCTCCTGCATCATCCGGTACTCGCCGGCCGCGACCCCCTCCGGCGGTACGAACGACGGAATCTCCCTGGCCTTCTGGTAGTTGAAGCCGACGTCCGTCACCAGATCCCGTACGACGGGGAAGGCACGGAGCGGGGTGACCGTGATCGTCTCCTCGCGGGTGAACACCGACATGCGGGTCATGCACATCAGCCGGGGGCGTCCGTTGACCTCCGCCGAACACGAACCGCACTTGCCCGCCTTGCAGTTCCAGCGCACGGCGAGGTCGGAGGCCTGGGTGGCCTGGATGCGGTGGATGATGTCCAGGATCACCTCGCCGTCGTTGACCTCGACCTTGAAGTCCTCAAGGTCGCCGCCCTTGACGTCCCCCCGCCACACCTTGAAGCGGGCCTCGTAGCTGCTCACTCGTACAGCTCCTCTTCGGCGAGGTACTTGACCAGCTCTTCCTTCTCGAAGAGGGCGAGCAGGTCGGCGCGGATGGGATCGGTGGTCTCGCGGGTCAGGGCGATCTGGCCGGACACCTGGTCCGTGGCCGCCAACCCGCCGGTGGGGTCGGTCAGTTGGCAGAGGAGGTTGATCCGGCGCCAGTCGCGGTTCATGCCCGGGTGGTCCTCGCGGGTGTGTCCACCGCGCGACTCGGTACGCTCCAGCGCGGCCCGCGCCACGCACTCGCTGACCAGCAGCATGTTCCGCAGGTCCAGAGCGAGATGCCAGCCGGGGTTGAACTGCCGGTGGCCCTCGACTCCCGCCCGGCGGGCCCGTACTCGAAGATCGGCCAGTTTCTCCAGCGCCTGTTCCATCTCGCCCTCGCGGCGGATGATGCCGACGAGGTCGTTCATGGTCTGCTGGAGTTCCTGGTGGAGGCTGTACGGGTTCTCCGGCGGACGGCCGTTCTCCTGGCCGGGTTCCGGACCCTCCGCCGAGAAGGGGCGCAGCGCCTCCGCCGCCGCCAGGTCGACCTCCGTGTCGTCCACCAGCGGGCGGCTGTCCGCCAGGTCCGCCGCGTGGTCCGCCGCGTGCCAGCCCGCCCTGCGGCCGAACACCAGCAGGTCGGAGAGGGAGTTGCCGCCGAGCCGGTTGGAGCCGTGCATGCCGCCGGCCACCTCACCGGCCGCGAACAGCCCCGGTACCCCGCGTGCCGCCGCCGTGTCCGACTCGACCGCGACGCCGCCCATCACGTAGTGACAGGTCGGCCCGACCTCCATCGCCTCGGCGGTGATGTCGACGTCGGCCAGTTCCTTGAACTGGTGGTACATGGAGGGGAGTCGGCGCCGGATGACCTCCGCCGGCATCCGCGTCGACACGTCCAGGAAGACCCCGCCGTGCGGTGAGCCGCGGCCCGCCTTCACCTCGGCGTTGATGGCGCGGGCGACCTCGTCGCGGGGGAGGAGTTCGGGGGGACGGCGGTTGTTGTCGGGGTCCTCGTACCAGCGGTCGCCCTCCGCCTCCGACTCGGCGTACTTCTCCTTGAAGACGTCGGGGATGTAGTCGAACATGAACCGCTTGCCCTCGGAGTTGCGCAGCACCCCGCCGTCGCCGCGTACCGACTCCGTGACGAGGATGCCCTTCACGGACGGCGGCCAGACCATGCCCGTCGGGTGGAACTGCACGAACTCCATGTTGAGCAGCGGCGCTCCGGCGAGCAGCGCCAGCGCGTGCCCGTCGCCCGTGTACTCCCACGAATTCGACGTCACCTTGAAGGACTTGCCGATCCCGCCGGTCGCGATCACCACGGAGGGCGCTTCGAGGACCATGAAACGGCCCGTCTCACGCTCGTAGCCGAAGACCCCGGAGACCCGGCTCCCGTCCTTCAACACCCGTGTGACCGTGCACTCCTGATAGACCTTCAGGCGGGACTCGTAGTCGCCGGTCTCCTTGTAGTCCTCCTGCTGGAGCGACACGATCTTCTGCTGGAGCGTGCGGATCAGCTCAAGTCCCGTACGGTCGCCGACGTGTGCGAGGCGCGGGTACTCGTGGCCGCCGAAGTTGCGCTGCGAGATCCGGCCGTCCTGCGTACGGTCGAAGAGGGCGCCCCAGGTCTCCAACTCCCAGACCCGGTCCGGGGCTTCCTTCGCATGCAGCTCCGACATGCGCCACTGGTTGAGGAACTTGCCGCCGCGCAGGGTGTCGCGGAAGTGGACCTGCCAGCTGTCGTTGGAGTTGACGTTGCCCATCGCCGCCGCGATGCCGCCCTCGGCCATCACCGTATGGGCCTTGCCGAACAGCGACTTGCAGATCACCGCCGTACGGGCACCGCGCTCGCGCGCCTCGATGGCGGCCCGCAGACCGGCGCCACCGGCACCGACCACGACGACGTCCCACTCCTGTCGCTCGACCACGGACATCAGAAGGCCCCATCCAATCTAGAAGAAGCGCGGATCGTTGAAAGCGCCGGAGGCGACCAGGTACACGTAGAAGTCGGCGGCCGCCACGCTGATCAACGACGCCCAGGCGAGCTGCATATGACGGTTGTTCAGCTTCCCGACGAACTTCCACGCCTTGTAGCGCACGGGATGCTTGGAGAAGTGCTTGAGCTTGCCGCCGACGATGTGCCGGCAGGAGTGGCAGGACAGGGTGTACGCCCAGATCAGCACGATGTTGGCCACGAAGACGAGGGTGCCCAGGCCCATGTGGCCCCAGTGGTAGTGCTCGTCGCGGAAGGTCAGCACGGTGTCGTACGTCAGCGTGCCCGCCACCAGGAGCGCCGCGTAGAAGAAGTACCGGTGGACGTTCTGCAGGATCAGCGGGAAGCGGGTCTCACCGCTGTACTTCTTGTGCGGCTCGGCCACCGCGCAGGCCGGGGGCGATGCCCAGAAGCCGCGGTAGTAGGCCTTGCGGTAGTAGTAGCAGGTCAGGCGGAAGCCGAGCGGGAAGATCAGGATGATGATGGCGGGGGAGATGCCCCACCAGCTCCCGAAGAGATCCGCGTTCGGGCCCGCGTGCATCGTCCGGCACCGGTCGGCCAGACAGGGCGAGTAGAACGGCGAGACATAGGGCGCCGAGTAGTAGTTCGAGTCCGCGAAGGCCCGCCAGGTCGAGTAGACGACGAAGGCCAGCAGTCCGGCGGCGGTGACGGCCGGGGCCAGCCACCAGCGGTCGGTCCGCAGATGCGGGGCGTCGATCGCGGCGCGCGTACCGGTGTGTACGCCGCCGCTCTTCGGTTGGGGTTCCGTACCAGTGGCCAAGTCAGGACTCCGGTCGGTTCAGGGTGCGTGGCGGTCGTGGGCGCCGAGTCCTTCGTCGTCCGAGTCCGTCCACAGGGTGTTGTCGTAGGGGGTGTCGGGGATGGAGACGAGATCGGGGCGCCGGGGGCGCTCGATCCCTGGTGCGGCGTCGCGCAGCAGTGCGACGCTCTCGCGCAGCCGGTCGGCGTCGGCCTTGACCCTGCGCATTTCCAGGCCGCCGCTGCCGAATTGGTTCTCCAGCCGCCCCACCGACCTGAACAGGTCGTCGAGACAGCGCTGGACTGATGTCAGTTCGTCGTGCACGGACATGACGTGACCTCGCTTCCGTGGGCGTCGGCCCTGGACGGCAACGTTCATGCGCCTGCGAGTGTTGCGCCTCACACCTGCCGGTGGGAAGCGGTGTGCACGGATTGGCCGGGGTGCGTTGGTGTGTACGGGGGCAGATTCGAACATTGCGCCGCACGGGTGGGCTTCCCGGCGCCCCTCGCCGTGTCGCCCTTCATGGCCGAACCGTTTCCTCTTCAGTGGCCGCAAAGATCTGATCAGCTCCATATACGCCCAAAAGTGATCAGAAGCCCGCGGCTTACCGGAGGTAGCAGTGATGTCCCACGACGGCGTCAGACTGCGCGCGGTCATGCGCTCGGTCGTCTTCCTCACCGCGGGCGCGCTCGCGGTGCCCACCCTCGCGGCGTGCAGTTCCGACGACGAGTCGGGCAAGCCGCTGGCCGGACAGGACATCGCGCCCGTCGGCCGTGACCTGGTCGCCGACGGCGGCACCCTGAACTGGGCCGTGGACGACGTACCGGAGACCCTCAACACGTTCCAGTCGGACGCCGACGACGCCACCACCCGCGTCGCCCAGGCCGTCCTGCCCGCCATGTTCCGCCTCGACTCCCAGGGCCGGCCGCAGCGCGACGCCGACTACCTGGAGTCCGCGAAGGTCGTCGACACCGAGCCCAAGCAGGTCGTCCTCTACAAGCTGGACCAGCAGGCGGTGTGGAGCGACGGCCGCGAGATCGGCGCCGCCGACTTCGCCGCCCAGTGGCGCGCCCTGTCCGGCAAGGACTCCGCGTACTGGACCGCGCGCAACGCCGGCTACGACCGCATCGAGAAGATCGAGCGCGGCGCCAACAACCTTGAGGTCAAGGTCACCTTCAGCAGGCCGTACGCCGACTGGAAGGCGCTGTTCTCGCCGCTGTACCCCAAGGACGTCATGGGCACCCCGGACGCCTTCAACGACGGCGCGCGCCGCAAGCTGAAGGTCACCGCCGGGGCGTTCTCGGTGCAGAAGGTCGACCGCAAGGACAAGGAGGTCGTCCTCGGCCGCAACCCGCACTGGTGGGGCCGGCCCGCGAAGCTCTCCCGGATCGTGCTGGCCGCCGTACCGCTCGACAAGCGGGCCGCCGCGCTCGCCGACGGCACGGTCGACCTGGCCGAGATCGACCCCGCCGACGCGAGCCGTATCGCGCTCGCGGGCCGCGCCAAGGGGACGAGCACCCCGCTCCAGGGCGCGAGCCCCACGGCCAGGGACGAGAGCAAGAACGAGAGCCGGCAGAAGAAGAAGCTCGGCAAGAAGCAGCGCAAGGCACTCGCGAAGTACCTGCGCCAGCAGGACGCGCTGCGCGCCTTCACCGTCCGCCGCTCCTTCGAGCCCGCCTACACCCAGCTCGCCCTCAACGGCTCCGAGGGCCCCCTCGCCGACGAGCGCGTCCGGCGTGCGGTGGCCCGCGCGCTCGACCGTACGGCGCTGGCGAAGGTCGTCCTCACCCCGCTCGGCCTGCCCGCCGTGCCGGTCGGCAGCCACCTCGCGCTCTCCGGGCAGGTCGCGTACGCCGACAACAGCGGCGCGCTCGGCGGCCAGGACACCACGGAGGCGCAGGCGCTGCTCGCCGACGCCGGCTGGGTGCCCGGCGGACCGCTCAAGGACAAGGGCGAGAAGGCCGCGGGCGCCGAGGGCAGGAAGAGCAAGAAGTCCGACGACGAGGCCGGCTCCGAGGGCGGCTCCGACGGGCAGTACATCGTCGGCGAGGACAACAAGGACCCGCAGGACCACACCAAGAAGCACGAGAAGGCTTCCGGGCACGGCGGTGACGAGGGCTCCAAGCACCTCGCCGACGGCAAGCAGTACGACGGCCGCAAGGTGAAGCAGGGCGGCGCACCCGGCGCGTACGCCCCCAAGGGCACGGCCGCCCCGGCGGGCGCGAGGACCGGGCCGCTCGCCAAGGACGGCAAGCCGCTCACCCTCCGCTTCGTGCTCCCCTCCGGCACCGGTTCGGAGTCGCTGAGCGCGGTCGCCGAGAGCATCTCCCGGATGCTGGAGAAGGTCGGCATCCGCACGGAGATCACCAAGGTCTCCGACGACAGCTACTTCAAGGACCACATCGCGTCCGGCCAGTACGACCTCGCCCTCTACTCCTGGCCCGCGTCCGCCTTCCCCGCCACCGACGCCCGCCCGATCTTCGCCAAGCCGGTCCCGGCCGCGGACGGCTCCCTGAACGTCGAGCAGAACTACACCCGCGTCGGCACCGACCAGGTCGACCAGCTCTTCGACCAGGCCGCCTCGACCCTCGACGAGGACGAGTCCGCCGCCCTGGTCCGCAAGGCCGACGCCCGCATCTGGGCGGCGGCCGGCTCCATCCCCCTCTACCAGCGCCCCCAGCTCACGGCCGCCCGCAGGACCGTCGTCAACGCCGGCTCCTTCGGCTTCCAGACCCCGGTCTACGAGGACATGGGCTTCCTGAAGAAGGGCGCCCACCCCTCGGCCAGTCCGACCAGGGACTGAGGGGTTAGCATCACCCGCACATGACGAGCACGGCCGCCGTCCCGCAGCTCCTTGCGGGGCGGCGGCCGTCGTACGGGGGTGGGTTGTGCGGGGTTGGGGAGCGGCGGTGGCCGTGGTGGTGCTGGGTGTTGGGTCGGCGGGTTGTGGTGTCACGGCGGGGGAGAGCCGGCTGTCCGCCGACGCGGCCACGATCTGCGCGCACGGGACGTACGCCTGGTCCGGCATCCGGCACGTCGAGCGGCTCACCGGGCTGCCCGACCGGATCACGTACGCCGACGGCGGGTACCAGGGCGTCATCGAACCCGTCTCCGGCACTGTCTACCGCCCCACCGTGACCCACCCGCCCAAGGGCGTCGGCGCCGCCCGCGTGATCAAGGCGCTGGGCACCCATCTGAAGACGGACAACCCGCTCGCCGGGCCGTCCGAAACGGCCGGGCACGAGAAGACGGACTTCTTCAACGAGATCGCCGGACCCCGGCAGCCGTACTATGCCTGGGATGCGGTCGACCTGATCGAGGCCGACTTCACATATACCTGCGGACTGAACCAGCCGGTGCACGGCCATGTGCACACCTGGGACACCTACGCCGGCGCGTTCCTGCCCTGCTCCGAGCCCTCCGAGGGCGCCCCGGCCAAGGTCGCGGCCGTGAAACTGTGCCCCGCCGAATCCCCTGCCGTGACCGGCGCCTGACCGCTTCCGGCGTCGCCCGTAAGGCCCTGCGGAGGCTCCTTCCCCGTACGCCACGTACGATGGGGTAAGGCCGTGGCGTGTCCAGCCCGGCAGGGTCCGCGTAACACAGACGTACGCGCAGGCCTTCCTCACTCTCCGGGAGTTCGCCGCAATATGGCCACGCGCCACGACATCCGCAACGTCGCCATCGTCGCCCACGTCGACCACGGGAAGACGACCCTCGTCGACGCCATGCTGAAGCAGGCCGGTGCCTTCGCCGCGCACGCCGCCGAATCGCTCGACGACCGAATGATGGACTCGAACGATCTGGAGCGTGAGAAGGGCATCACGATCCTGGCCAAGAACACGGCCGTGAAGTACCACCCGAAGGATGGCGGCGACGTCATCACCATCAACATCATCGACACCCCGGGCCACGCCGACTTCGGTGGCGAGGTCGAGCGCGGTCTGTCGATGGTGGACGCGGTGGTGCTGCTCGTCGACGCGTCCGAGGGCCCGCTGCCCCAGACCCGCTTCGTGCTGCGCAAGGCGCTCCAGCAGCGCCTGCCCGTCATCCTGTGCATCAACAAGACGGACCGCCCCGACTCCCGGATCGACGAGGTCGTCAACGAGACGTACGACCTGTTCCTGGACCTGGAGGCGGACGAGGAGCAGATCGAGTTCCCGATCGTCTACGCCTGCGCGCGTGACGGCGTGGCCTCGCTGACCAAGCCCGAGAACGGCACGGTCCCGCAGGACAGCGACAGCCTGGAGCCGTTCTTCACCACGATCCTGTCGCACGTCCCGGCCCCCGAGTTCGACGAGGCCGCCCCCCTCCAGGCGCACGTCACCAACCTGGACGCGGACAACTTCCTCGGCCGTATCGCGCTGCTCCGCGTCGAGCAGGGCGAGCTGCGCAAGGGCCAGACCGTCACGTGGATCAAGCGTGACGGCACGATGTCCAACGTGCGCATCACCGAACTGCTGATGACCGAGGCGCTCACCCGCAAGCCGGCCGAGATGGCGGGCCCCGGTGACATCTGCGCCGTGGCCGGTATCCCGGACATCATGATCGGCGAGACCCTCGCCGACCCCGAGAACCCGATCGCGCTGCCGCTCATCACGGTCGACGAGCCGGCGATCTCCATGACCATCGGTACGAACACCTCGCCGCTGGTCGGCCGCGGCGGCACCGGCAAGGGCGCCTCCGCGAAGGCGGCCGTCAAGGACCGCAAGGTGACCGCCCGTCAGGTCAAGGACCGCCTGGACCGCGAGCTGGTCGGTAACGTCTCGCTGCGCGTCCTCGACACCGAGCGTCCCGACGCCTGGGAGGTGCAGGGCCGCGGTGAGCTGGCGCTGGCCATCCTGGTCGAGCAGATGCGCCGCGAGGGCTTCGAGCTGACCATCGGCAAGCCGCAGGTCGTCACCCAGCAGGTCGAGGGCAAGACGTACGAGCCGGTCGAGCGCATGACGATCGACGTGCCCGAGGAGCACATGGGCGCGGTCACGCAGCTCATGGGCGTCCGCAAGGGCCGGATGGACAACATGTCCAACCACGGCTCCGGTTGGGTCCGTCTGGAGTTCGTCGTCCCGTCCCGCGGTCTCATCGGCTTCCGTACCGAGTTCCTGACCGGGACGCGCGGTACGGGCATCGCCCACTCCATCCACGAGGGCCACGAGCCGTGGTTCGGCGTGCTGACGACCCGTAACAACGGTTCGCTGGTCGCCGACCGCGCGGGCGCCGTCACCGCGTTTGCGATGACGAACCTCCAGGAGCGCGGTGTGCTGTTCACCGACCCCGGCACCGAGGTGTACGAGGGCATGATCGTCGGCGAGAACTCGCGCGCCGACGACATGGACGTGAACATCACCAAGGAGAAGAAGCTCACCAACATGCGCTCGGCCGCCGCCGACTCGTTCGAGGCGATCGTCCCGCCGCGCAAGCTCTCCCTGGAGCAGTCCCTGGAGTTCTGCCGCGACGACGAGTGCGTCGAGGTGACCCCGGAGGCCGTTCGCATCCGCAAGGTCGTCCTCGACCAGAAGGAGCGCGGTCGCTCCGCGAGCCGCGCCAAGCACGGCTGACGCATACGATCGCAGGCCGTTCGAGGCGCTGATACCGGCCAACTGAGCCCGGGCACCCCCATCTTGGGGGTGCCCGGGCTTTTTGCAACCGAATTACGCCCCGCTTCCCGAGACGGTCTGTCCGTAATGCGGAGATCCTCGCCCGATAGCCATGTAACAAGTCCGTTTCGTGGCCTTCTCGCATCGAACAGTTTGTCCATGTTTTGGAAGATGTACGGGCGAGCTGTGACTGAATTGAGATTTAAAGACAGTGGTCGGCACCTGGCACATGGCAGATAGTTAGCCGCGTAGCGCTCGGGTCAATGGGTCATCGCGCCGTGGGGACGGCGCCGACTCGCGAGCACCAGGGGGTGTCTGACCCTCCGTCAGGGGTGACGGAGGAAAGACGTGAACCCCCTCCTGTTGGTGAATACGTGGAGTCATGAGGAGGAGCCCCATGCGTGGTGTCACGAACGCCAGGTGGGACACGCCGTCCGTCGGTAGCAACTTCGCCCGCCCATACGGAGATTGGCTCTGAGGAGTCGGCCGGCGGTCTAGTGCCGCCGTCCAACTACGCGCGTCCGGCTGCGGGATCTCCCGCCGCACCGGGACGCACCGGACCTCTTTCCTAGCTCCGAACGGTGATCGCGCACACCCTGCGCCGGTCGCCCGCTCGGCACACCCACACCTGTGAAATGGGCGAACAGTGACAAGTCCTATCGACATTGAGGGCGGCGGAACCTCGGTCGTCGTCGACGGCGAACCAGGGCCGCAGGCGGAACCCGAGGCCAAGAAGATGGAGGGCCGGTCGCCCGGCCAGCTGATGTGGATCCGCTTCAAGCGCGACCGCACCGGCGTCGTCTCGGCCTACGTCGTGGCCTTCTTCTTCCTCGTCGGGCTCCTCGCACCACTGATCTCCAAGCTGTACGGCAAGGACCCGTACACCGTGTACGCGGACGAACGCCCCGACCTCTTCGACAGCGCGGGCGTCCCGCTGCAGCCCAACGGCGGGATCAGCAGCCAGTTCTGGTTCGGCCTCGAACCGGGCAACGGCTACGACGTGTTCACCAAGCTCCTCTACGGCATCCGCACCTCGCTGATGATCTCCGTCTGCGTGACGGTCGCGACCGTCCTCACCGGCATCCTGCTCGGCGTCGCGGCCGGCTACCTCGGCGGCAAGTCCGACTACTTCATCAGCCGGGTCATCGACTTCCTGCTGGCCTTCCCCGCCCAGCTGTTCTTCATCGCCAGCATGCCCGTCGTCGTGTCGCTCTTCGTGAGCCCGACCGACGAGACACCGACGTACGTCCGGGTCGTGGCGCTGATCGCGGTGCAGTGGTTCCTGGGCTGGATGAGCCTCGCCCGCATCCTGCGCGGCACCAGTCTGGCGCTGCGCGAACGGGAGTTCATCGAGGCGGCCCGGGTCAGCGGGGCCTCGCCCTGGCGGATCATCAGCCGGGAGATCCTGCCGAACGTGGTCACGCCGATCCTCGTGCAGTCCACGTACATGCTTCCCGGCTTCGTGACCGCCGAGGCCGGACTGTCCTACCTGGGTGTGGGCATCGTCGAACCGACGCCGGACTGGGGACAGATGTTCTCCAAGGCGTCCACCGAACTCGTGATGTCGAACGACATCACCTACATGTTCTTCCCGGGTGTCTCGATGATCATCTTCATCGTGGCCTTCAACCTGCTCGGGGACTCGGTCAGGGACGCCTTCGATCCCAAGACGGCACGCTGACCGTCCGTTGGTGGGCCTCCGCGCCCGGACACCGCACGGCAACACAGCACAGCAATCCAGCACGGCGATCCAGCACGGGAATTCCTTTGTGCACTGGTGACACACAGATGGGTGGAAACTGAGTGATGAGTAGGGGCGGACGCCACGTATACGCCGCGCTCTCCGTGCTCGCGGCCGGGGCTCTTGTGCTCACCGGTTGCAGCAAGGGCGGCAGCGACGCGAGCGACAACAACAAGCAGGACAAGGAGAACGCGTCCAGACAGCAGAAGTCGATCAAGTTCGGCGACACCGCGGACTCCACCGGACCGGCCGCGGCCGTACCGGGCGCCAAGCCGGGCGGTTCGATAGAGGTGCTCCAGCGTGACAGCTACGCCCACCTCGACCCGGCTCAGATCTACGTCTCGGACGAGGGCTCGCTCGCGACCCTGATCCACCGAGGTCTCACCGGCTACAAGACGACCACCAGCGACGGCAAGGGACACGAGGTCGTCGGCGACCTCGCCACCGACTCCGGTACCACCACGGACGGCGGCAAGACCTGGAAGTACACCCTCAAGGACGGCATCAAGTTCGCCGACGGGACGCCGATCACGTCCGCGGACTTCCGCCAGACCTTCGAGCGGCTCTTCGCGCCCTTCATCAACCAGGGCCCGTCCTACCTCCAGCAGTGGCTGGCCGACACCTCCGGTGCCGACTACCGCAAGCTGCTGCCGGACGGCCCGTACAAGGGCAAGCACCTGCCGAGCAGTGTCCTGGAGACCCCGGACGCCAAGACCATCGTCTTCCACTTTAAGACCCCGCACGCCGACCTGCCGTACGCCCTGGCCATGGCGGGCTACGCCGTCGTCTCCGCCAAGGGTGACACCCAGGCCAAGTACGACAAGTCGCCGGTGACGAGCGGCCCGTACAAGATCCAGTCGTTCAAGTCCGGCAAGTCGATGGTGCTCGTGAAGAACACCAACTGGGACCCGAAGACGGACCCGATCCGCCACCAGTACGTGAACCAGTTCAACTTCACGTTCAACCAGCAGTTCGAGACGTCGACGAAGGCGCTCCTCGCCGACAGCGGCGCCGACCAGACCGGCATCAGCTTCAACAACCAGGTCGACGCGGGCAACCTGTCCAGCGTGCTCAAGGACCCGAAGCTGAAGGCCCGCACCATCTCCGGCTACCAGCCGTACGTGGGGCAGATGAACATCAACATGAGCCACCCGGCCATGAAGGACAAGACGGTCCGTGAGGCCATCGCCTACGCGCTGCCCATCACCCCGTTCGTCCGCGCCTTCGGCGGCACCGACGCGATGGAGGTCGCCGGCGGTCTGATCAGCCCGACCGTCTCCGGCTACGACGCCGCGTTCGACCCCTTCGGCAAGAAGAAGAAGCCCGCCGGTGACCCGGTCAAGGCCAAGGAGCTGCTGAAGAAGGCCGGCAAGCTCAACATGAAGCTGACCTTCGGCTACACCAACACCCCCGAGGGCCAGCAGTACTCCACCGCCATGGCGGCGGGCCTGAAGAAGGCCGGCTTCAACGTCCAGCGCCAGGAGATCCCGGCCGAGACCTACTACGACCAGGTCTCCAAGCTGGACAACAACTACGACATCTTCCACACCGCGTGGGGCGCCGACTGGCCGTCCGCCTCGACCGTCATCCCGCCGCTCTACGACGGACGCGGCATCGCCGACGGTGCGCAGAACTACTCGCAGGTCAACGACCCCAAGGTGAACGCCGACATCGACGCGGCGAACAAGATCACCGACCCGGTCAAGGCCGCGGCGGCCTGGGAGAAGATCGACCAGTACCTGGTGAAGGACATCGTCAACGTCGTCCCGACCGCGTACTACAAGCAGACCCAGATCGCCGGCTCCAAGGTCGGCGGCCTCGTCTACGACGACGTCATCGGCGGCGTCGACCCTCGACGCCTGTTCGTCAAGTAACCGCCGTCCGTCCGGCACCCGTTGCGTCCGTCCCTCTCCGGGGCGACGCACCGGGTGCCGGACGGCCCGCCGACGTCAGAGAGCTGCCCCTGTCATGCTGCGCTTCCTCTTCCGCCGGTTCCTCGGCGCCGTTGTCATCCTCTTCCTGCTGAGCATCGTCACGTTCCTGCTGTTCTTCGGGATGCCACGCGACCCGGGCCTGCTGATGTGCGGCAAGACGTGCAACCCGACCAGCCTCGCGAACATCCACCACGTGCTCGGCCTCGACAAGCCGATCAGCACGCAGTACGGGATCTTCCTGAAGAACCTCGTCATGGGCAGCAGCGGTTTCGCCCAAGGGCCCTGCCCCGCCCCGTGCTTCGGGTACTCGTACCACACCAACGACCTCGTCTGGGCCACCCTGATCGACCGGCTGCCCACCACGGTCTCGCTCACCCTCGGCGGTGCCTTCTTCTTCCTGCTCATCGGTCTCGGCACCGGCCTGCTCGCCGCCTGGAAGCGCGGCACGATCATCGACAAGACGGCCACGGCCGGGGCGATGGTGCTGAGTTCGATGCAGATCTACTTCCTGGGACCGCTGGCCCTGGCGCTGCTCGTCTACCAGACCCACATCTTCGACAAGCCGGCGTACAACGACTTCACCGCGAACCCGATCAGCTGGTTCGCGGGGCTGATCATCCCGTGGGTCGTGCTGTCCACGATCTTCGCCGCGCAGTACACCCGTATGGCGCGCTCGGCGATGATCGAACAGCTCCAGGAGGAACACGTCCGTACGGCCAAGGCGAAGGGCATGTCCCGCAGATACGTCTTCTTCCGCTACGCCTGGCGCGGTTCGCTGATCCCCATCGTCACCATCTTCGGCATCGACCTGGGCGCACTGCTCGGCGGCGCCATCATCACCGAGTACACCTTCAGCCTGCCGGGCCTAGGCAACCTCGCGGTCCAGGCCGTGTTCTACAGCGACCTGCCGCTGCTGCTGGGCGTGATGCTGTTCTCCGCCACCATGATCCTTCTCTTCAACATCATCGTCGACGCCTGCTACGCCTTCATCGACCCGCGCGTGCGGCTGGCCTAGGAGCACTCGTGACCACATTGACCAAGGAAGCCGGAGCTCCCTCGCCGGCCGATGCGGGTGCCTTTCTCTCGGTGCGGGACCTGCACGTCAGCTTCAAGACCGAGGACGGCATCGTCCGCGCCGTCGACGGTCTCTCCTTCGACGTCGAACGCGGCAAGACGCTGGGCATCGTGGGGGAGTCGGGCTCCGGCAAGTCGGTCACCAACCTGACGATCCTCGGCCTGCACAACCCGATGTTCACCACCGTCGAGGGCGAAATCCTGCTGGACGGCCAGGAGTTGACCACGGCCCGCGAGCCCGAGATGGAGAAGCTGCGCGGCAACAAGGTCGCCATGATCTTCCAGGACCCGCTGACCGCGCTCTCCCCGTACTACACGGTGGGCCGCCAGATCGCCGAGCCGTACATGAAGCACCTGGGCGCCTCGAAGAAGGTCGCCTGGGCGCGCGCGGTGGAGATGCTCGGCAAGGTCGGCATCCCCAACCCGAAGGAACGGGCGAAGGACTACCCGCACCAGTTCTCCGGCGGTATGCGCCAGCGCGCGATGATCGCCATGGCGCTGGTCTGCGACCCGGACCTGCTGATCGCCGACGAGCCGACGACGGCCCTCGACGTCACGGTCCAGGCCCAGATCCTCGACCTCCTGAAGGACCTCCAGCAGGAGTTCGGCTCCGGGATCGTGTTCATCACGCACGACCTCGGCGTGATCGCCGACATGGCCGACGACATCATGGTGATGTACGCGGGCAACGCGGTGGAACGCGGCTCGACGAACGAGGTCCTCCGCTCACCCCAACACCCCTACACCTGGGGCCTGTTGAACTCCATGCCCCGCCTGGACTCGGACCTGAGCGCGCCTCTGGACCCGATCCCCGGCGCCCCGCCCTCCCTCCTGAACCCGCCCTCGGGCTGCCGCTTCCACCCGCGGTGCACCTTCCAGGACCGGGTCGGCGGCACCCGCTGTGTCACCGAACGCCCGCTGCTCGCCCCCGACCGCGCCTCCGCATGCCACCTCACGGCGGACCAGAAGCGCAGCATCTTCATCGAAGAGATCAAGCCCCGACTGGGCTAGGAGGAGACGTCATGACAGAGGACCTCGTCCTGCCCGCCCCGCGCGACGCGGTACCGGAAGCCTCCGGCGACCCGTTGCTGGTGGTGGAGGGCCTGACCAAGCACTTCCCGGTGAAGGGCGGCTTCCCGATCCGTCGTACGGTCGGCGCCGTCCAGGCCGTCGACGGCATCGACCTGACCGTGCACGTGGGGGAGAGCTTCGGCCTGGTGGGGGAGTCGGGCTGCGGCAAGTCGACGACGGGCCGCCTGATCACGCGCCTGCTGGAGCCGAGCGCGGGCAGCATCACCTATCGCGGCCAGGACATCACCCACGCCTCCCGCAGACAACTGGCCCCGATCCGCTCCGAGATCCAGATGATCTTCCAGGACCCGTACTCGTCGCTGAACCCGCGACAGACGGTCGGCAAGATCATCTCGGGCCCGATGGAGATCAACGGCATCCAGCCGGAGGGCGGCCGCGAGAAACGGGTCCGCGAACTCCTGGAGATCGTCGGCCTCAACCCCGAGCACTACAACCGTTTCCCGCACGAGTTCTCCGGCGGCCAGCGCCAACGCATCGGCGTGGCAAGGGCGTTGGCCCTCGAACCGAAGCTGATCATCGCGGACGAACCGGTATCGGCCCTGGACGTCTCCATCCAGGCACAGGTCGTGAACCTCCTCCAGGAGGTCCAGAAGGAACTCGGCATCGCGTTCCTCTTCATCGCCCACGACCTCGCAGTCGTACGACACTTCTCGCACCGCGTGGCGGTCATGTACCTCGGCAAGATCATCGAGGTGGGCGACCGCGACTCCATCTACACCCGCCCCCGGCACCCGTACACCCACGCCCTGCTCTCCGCGGTGCCCGAGGTGAACCTCGGCGACAACGAAACAGCCGGCCGCGAACGCATCCGCCTCGCGGGCGACGTACCCTCCCCGATCTCACCGCCCTCGGGCTGCCGCTTCCGCACCCGTTGCTGGAAGGCCCAGGACAAGTGCGCGACCGAGGAACCCCCCCTCATCCAGATCGAGGGCAACCGCCCCGCCCACCTGACGGCCTGCCACTTCCCGGAAGAACCGACGATCGAGAACCGGGGCGAGGACATCGTGCTGGACCCGGCGTTGGCCGCGCTGGAGGAGTCGCTGGAGGACTAGGAAGTTGCTCCGGCCTGAATTTCTAATGTGTCCGTTGGGCCGCCCGCTTCTTGGTCAGTGTCGGGATTGCGGGAGCCGAGTAAAGGGCGCTCCCTGCGGTCGCGTCGGCTGTGCCGATTTCGCTGCGCTCCACCCTTGACTCGTCTCCCGCAATCCCGTGGTGAGAAGCGAGCGGGCGGCCCCGAGGGATGGGTGGCCCGGGTACGCATCCCCCCACCTGTACTGCGTTCCGGGCCGGGGTGTGGGGGCGCGCTGCCGTCTCGCCAGCACGCCGGGCGGGCTCAGCGGCCAACCCCCGGCAGGTCGGCGGGTCGGTGGGTGGGTGGTTGCGGGAAGCCGGGGGTAAATCTAACCACCGTCGCAGGCTTTTACTGGTGAGAAATGACCCCGGCTTCCAGAGAAGAGTGGGCCGGGTCGAGGTCGGCGCGCTGGCGTCTGGCCTGCACGCCGGTTCGGCTCACCGGCCACCGGCCAACGGCCAACGGCCGGTGGGGGGCGGTGGAGGCTGTGGGTAAAACTAACCGGTGTGGTGTGCCGTTACCGGTTAGAGAAGACCCCGGTTTCCAGCGAGGGTGGGGTCGGGGGCGAGGTGGCGCGTCGGCGTCGCGCCCGCACGCGGGGTCCGCTCAGCGGCCACCGGCCGGTGCGGCACGCGGGGACCAACGTCACGGGCATCGGGTCCTGGTCGACAGGCTGTGGCTGATGGGCGGTTCCGGGCCGTAGGCATGGCGGAAGGCTCCGGACTCCGGACTGGTTCCGGGCGGCGGCCCGGGCGATGTCCTGGGGGGAGGAGGGGGGGTGGTCTGGGCGGTGAATCCCCGTCGACTGGTCTGCCTTCCCCGGGCCCTGGGGTACCCGGTCCGCAGCAATGTGACACTCGAAGCGGAAGTGTCACACTTCCCGGACCCACCTCCCCCCTCCCGACCCCGGCCTCCGGTCCCGCTTCCTCGGGAGGCCGGAGTCTTTCCTAACCGGCCAAAGGTCAGGACGGTGGTTAGATTTACCCCCGGCTTCCAGCAACCACCCACCCACCCAGGGTCGGCCGCTGAGCCGAGGCACGGCGTGCGGGCGAGACGACAGGACGCGCCCCCATGCCCCGTGCTCCCGTGTTCTCTCCACTCCACCGGCCGTTGGCCGCTGACCCGGCCCGGCGTGCAGGCGAGACGCGAACGCGCCCCGTCCCACCGGCCCGGATCCAACCACGAGCGGGCAGTCCCACCGCGCCTCCCCCCACCGGCGGGCAGACGCCGAGCCCTCCCAGCGCGCTGGCGAGACACGAACGCGCCCCCTCGCACCGTCCCGGATCAGCTCAAGGCGGCAGTCGCCACCGCACCTCCCACTCCACCGGCCGATAGCCGCTGAGCTGGCCTGGCGTGCTGGCGAGACGCGAGCGCGCCCCCGCGCACCGGCCCGGATCAGCCCGAGGCGGCAGTCCCCACCGCACCTCCCCCCCCCACCGGCCGATAGCCGCCAAACCAGCCCGGCGTGCCGGCGAGACGCGAGCGCGCCCCCTCGCACCGGCCCGGATCAGCCCGAGGCGGGAATCCCCACCGCACCTCCCACCCCACCGACGGGCAGCCGCCGAGCCGAGGCGGCCTGCTGACAAGACGCGGACGCGTCCCCTCACCCCGGCCCGGAACTGCCCAAGGCGGCGGTCACCACCCACGCCCCCCCACCGGGCGATAGCCGCTGAGCCGACCCGGCGTGCAGGCGAGACGCGAGCGCGCCCCTTCGCACCGGCCCGGAACGCAGTACAGACAGGGGCCCGCCCAGCTTGGCCACCCGTCCTTCCGGGCCGCTCGCTCGCTTCTGGAACGGGCTGGAGCGGCCCTAGTCAAGGGTGGAGCGCAGCGGAATCGGCGCAGCCGACGCGACCGCAGGGAGCGCCCTTTACTCGGGACACGGAAGCACGACACTGACCAAGAAGCGAGTGGCCCAACGTCCACTGGAAAGCGCCCTGGTTGTAGCTGACTTGATGCCCCGCAGATTCAGCGACGGTGATGATTTCAGGGCTGGTAGGGGTCAGCACCCCTCGTCCCCAGTCGCCGTACCGCTCCACAACAACGAACCCCGCCTCGCCGAGGAATCGCAGGGTGGTCCGGTCGACCCGCGGCCGTTCCCACAGGGCACCGTCAAAGGCTCGGTCTCGGTCTCGGTGAACGTGACCCGGTCGTCGGCAGGTGACACTGACTCGATCTCGTGCCCCATGCGTACGACCCCACCACGCCCGTCGGAGATCTCCCGCATCCGATCCGGCGTCCACATCTCCCGGCACGTAGGACGAGGCACAACTCCTCCTCGCCGAGCAGCACTTGGAAGGCGTGCCAGGTCATGACGGTGAGTTCGAACTCGCCGTGCCACTTCCGCGCTCGTAGATCTTCCAGGACCCATTCGACGCCGGGTTCATGACCTCGCGCCTGCGCAAGCATCACGTCGGCAGGATCGAGCTCCATCAGCCGCCCCCCGATGCACCTCTTGCCGGGACCCCACGGGTTTGAGGGTGTCGTACGGCTCGGCGAACAACTACCCGCCCGCCCGCCGCTCATGGCGAAGGCCCGCGCCTGGGTGGGCGCGGGCCTTCGTCCCCTGGATCGGACGTTCATGGGCTCGGGTCAATGGGCCGGTGAAAGTCCGTTCCTGAAGGGGGCGGCTGACTAAAGGGGTGTGTCAGGCCGCCGCCTCGGGGTCCTTGGAGAGACGGGGTGCCGGAACGGTGTCCGCCATCTCGGGGTAGTGGCACGCGGTCAGGTGGCCGGGCTTGTTGCCCTCGACCTGTACCAGCGGCGGAGCCTCCGTCGCGCACTTCTCCGTCGCCTTCCAGCAACGGGTACGGAAACGGCAGCCCGTGGGCGGGTTGATCGGTGACGGCACGTCACCGACCAGCCGGATTCGCTCCCGGGCGGGCGTCTCGTCCACCGTGGCCTCGGGCACGGCGGACAACAGGGCCCGCGTATAGGGGTGGCGTGGGTTGCCGTACAGGTCGTCGCGGTCGGCGATCTCCACGATCTTGCCGAGGTACATGACCGCGACTCGCTGTGAGAAGTGCCGGACGATCGCCAGGTCGTGGGCGATGAACACGAACGCGATGCCGAGTTCCCTCTGGACCTTCTGGAGCAGGTTCACGACCTGCGCCTGGATGGAGACGTCCAGGGCCGACACCGGTTCGTCCGCGACGATCAGCTTCGGTTCGAGGGCCAACGCGCGGGCGACACCGATGCGTTGGCGCTGGCCGCCGGAGAACTCGTGCGGGAAGCGGTTGTAGTGCTCGGGGTTGAGACCGACGATCTCCAGCAGCTCACGGACGCGGGCCTCGCGGCCGCCGGCCGGGTTGATGTTGTTGATCTCCATCGGGCCGGCCACGATCTTGCCGACCGTCTGCCGCGGGTTCAGCGAGGCGTACGGGTCCTGGAAGATCATCTGGATCTCGGACCGGATGGGCGCCAGCTGCTTGCGGCCCGCGTGGGTGATGTCCTGGCCGCGGTAGGAGACCTTGCCGCCGGTCGGCTCCAGCAGGCGGGTGATCAGGCGGCCCGTCGTCGACTTGCCGCAGCCCGACTCGCCGACCAGGCCCAGGCTCTCGCCCTCGCCGACCTGGAAGTCCAGCCCGTCGACCGCCTGCACGGCACCGACCGTTCGCCGGATCGGGAAGCCGCCCTTGATCGGGAAGTGTTTGGTCAGCCCGCTGACGTCCAGGAGGGGGTTCGCGTTGCTCATGATGGGAAGTCCCGTTTCTAGTACGTCAGTTGTGCTGGGCTACGGCGAGAAGGTCGGCGAAGAGTTCCTGGCGCTGCTGGGTGGTGAGGTGGCAGGCGGAGCCCCGGCCGTCGACCACCTCCAGCACGGGCCGCTCGCTGGAGCACAGTCCGCCCTCGACCTTCTCGGCGAAGGTGCAGCGCGGGTGGAAGCGGCAGCCGGACGGCGGATTGAGCAGCGAGGGCGGCGAGCCCGGGATCGGCATCAGCGGCACGTCGACCGGTCCTTCGAGGCTCGGCATGGAGCTGAGCAGACCGAGCGTGTAGGGGTGCTGCGGGTCCGTCAGCACCTCCCTCTTGGTGCCGCGCTCCACGCACCGGCCGCCGTACATCACGAGGACGTCGTCGGCGATGTCGGCGATCACGCCGAGGTCGTGCGTGATGAACACGATGGCCGTGCCGAACTCCTGCTGGAGGTCCTTCAGCAGGTCCATGATCTGGGCCTGGACCGTCACGTCGAGGGCGGTGGTCGGCTCGTCGGCGATCAGCAGTTCGGGGTCGCAGACCAGCGCCATGGCGATCATCGCGCGCTGGCGCATACCGCCGGAGAACAGGTGCGGGTAGTCGTCCACCCGGACCTCGGGCTGGGGGATCCCGACCCGCTTCAGCATCTCGATCGCCCGCTCGCGGGACTCCTTCTTGGAGGCACCGGTGTGCTTGCGGTACACCTCGCTGATCTGCTTGCCGACCGTGTGGTAAGGCGACAGCGAGGCCAGCGCGTCCTGGAAGATCATGGACATCTTGTTGCCGCGCAGCCGCTCCAGTTCCCGCTCGCTCGCGGTGAGCAGCTCCTTGTCGTCGAGCAGGATCTCGCCCTCGATCGCCGTACGGTCGCGGTCGTGCAGACCCAGGATCGTCAGGTTGGTGACGGACTTGCCGGAGCCCGACTCGCCGACGATGCCGAGCGTCCTGCCCTTGGCGAGGTCGAAGGAGAGCCCGTCGACGGCCTTGACGATGCCGTCCTCGGTGGAGAAGTGGACTTTGAGATCCCTGACGGAGAGGAAGGGCTGCTGATCGGTGCTCGTCACGGAGACGCTCCTGGGGGCGATGCGGGGGGTAGGGGGTACGGGCGGAGGGTCAGGCGAGCCGGATCCGCGGGTCGATGAAGGCGTAGGCGGCGTCGACGATGATGTTGAAGAACACGATCGCCGCGGCGGCCAGCACGGTGACGCCGAGCAGCATCGGCAGGTCGCTCTGGTTGACCGAGGTCACCGCGAGCCGGCCGATGCCCTGGAGGCTGAAGACCTGCTCGGTGATGATCGCGCCGCCGATGAGCGTGCCCAGGTCGATGCCGAACACCGTGACGATCGGGCCCATGGCGCCGCGCCAGGCGAAGCGCAGGAAGACGTTCGCACGCGAGAGGCCCTTGGCGCGGGCGGTGCGGACGTAGTCCTCGCTGAGCTGCTCGACGAGCTGGGAGCGGGCCATGCGGGTGTAGTTGGCGGTGAAGATGATCGACAGCACGATCCAGGGCAGCAGCAGGCCGGAGAACCACGAGACGGGGTTGTCGGTCAGCGGCGTGTACGAGGGCTGGTCGAGGATGCCGGCCTTGAAGACCAGGAAGTACAGCGCGAGGTAGCCGACGAAGTAGATCTGGAGCGAGGAGCCGAGCAGCGAGGCCGAGGTGGCGAACTTGTCCAGGAACTTGCCCTGCTTGAGCGCGGCGATCATGCCGGTGCCGACGCCGAAGACCAGGAAGATGGCGGCCGAGCCGAAGGCGAGCGAGAGGGTCAGCGGCAGCCGGTCCATGATCGTGCCGAAGACGGGCTCGTTGTTGGCGAAGGAGTAGCCGAGGCACGGCGCGTTGCAGTTTCCGAAGCCGCTGTAGTCACGCCCGACGAAGATCCCCTTCAGCCAGTACCAGTACTGGACCGGGATCGGATGGTCGATGCCCAGGTTGTGCCGGATCTGCGCGAGCGAGGCCGGCGTGCAGTTCTTGCCGCAGGACATCATGGCCGGGTCACGCGGGACGGCGTAGAAGAGCCAGAAGGTGATGGCGCTGATGATCAGCAGAATGACCAGCGCGCCGATCGTACGGCGGACAAGGAAGCGGAACATGGGGTCAGGACTCTCCGGGCGAGGCGCCGTTGCCGGGGCGTGAGGGGTGAGGGGCCGGTGGGGGCGGCCCCTGTGCGGACCGCCCCCTGGTGCCGTGTGGCGCCTACGCCTTGGCGTAGAGCTTCGTGAGCGCGATGCAGGTGTTGGCGGCGTCGTAGACGACGTTCCCGACCTTGGTGCCGTGCATCCAGTTGCGGATGGAGTGGTAGTCGGGGATGCAGGCGGCGAGTTCCATGACCTGCTTGTCGATGGCGCCCCAGGCCTTGTTGGCGGCGTCCCCGTCGGTGATCAGGGACGCGGCCGCGATGGCCTTGTCGACGCTCGCGTTCTTCAGCTGCGAGTAGTTGCTGCGGCCGTCGCCGATGTTGGCGCCGTCCCAGCAGGGGTAGAAGACGGAGTAGCCGCCCGGCCAGTCCGGGCTCCAGCCGGCCGCGAACAGGTCGTACTCGTTGTTGATCTTGCCGATCTGGGTGTAGAAGGTCGACTTGTCGATCTGCTTGTTGACGACCGTGAAGCCGGCGGCCTCCAGCGCGTTCTTGATCGCGACGGCCTGCTTCACCGCGTTGTCCGACGTCTGGTAGGCGATGACCAGCTTCTGGCCGGTCTTGCCGGCCTCCTTCAGGAGGGCCTTGGCCTTGGCCGGGTCGCCGCCGGGCTTCTTGGTCTTGCCGTACAGGTCGAAGTCCGTGTAGCCGGGCGTCACCGGGCTGAAGATGGTGGTCGCGATCTCACTGGTGGACGCGCCGCCGCGGATGGTCTGGAGCTGCTGGAGCGGCCAGGCGTAGTTGATGGCCTGGCGGACCTTGACGTCCGTGATCCGGGTGGTGTTGATCGGCCAGTAGTAGGTGACCGCGTCGACCGCCGTGAGGACCTGGGCCTTGAGCTTCGCGTTGGTGAGGACCTGCTGGGTCCGCTCGGCGGCGACCTCGTTGAAGATCGACATCGTGTACTGGTCGTTGCCCTTGTCCGCGATGTAGCGGTCCGTGGACGTCAGCGTCTCGAAGCCGAACTGGAAGACGAACTTGTCCGGGTACGCGTTGCGGATCGGGTCCGTCGCCGGGTCCCAGTGCGCGTTGCGCGAGTACGTCAGGGACTTGCCTATGCTGCGGGCCTCGATCTTGTACGGGGCGCAGGAGAACGGCTTCTTGTCGTACTTCTCCTTGGTGTCCTTCGACTTCTTCACCAGGGAGTAACCACGCATGGCGAGCGTGAAGTTGAAGTCACCACGGGCCTCGTTGAGGCGGAAGGTGACGGTCTTGCCGTCGATCTCGATGGAGTCGAGGTTCTTGCCCTCGTAGGGGCCCGTGTACTTGTCGCCGCCCGCAAGGAACTGCTGGACGTAGCGGGGGCCCTCGGTGATGAAGGAGGCGAAGAGGCGCTCGAAGGTGTGGCGGACGTCGTCCATGGAGAGGTCGGAGCCGTCCTCCCACTTGATGCCGTCCTTGATGGTGAACGACCAGGTCTTGCCGCCGTCCTTCATGGTGCCGGCGTCCGTGGCGGCGTCGCCGACGAGGGTCTGCGCCCCCTTGGAGTCCATCTTGTAGCCGGTCAGACCACGCATGATCGGGACGGTGATGGCGCCCTCGGTGGAGACGTAGATCTGCGCCGGGTCCAGGTGGTCCATGTCGAACTGGTCGAGCCCGTAGATCGTCCCGCCCTTGACCGCGCCCGCGACCTCCGGGGCGGGGCCGGTCGAGTCGGCCTTGGTGCCGACCTCGATCTTGGCGGCCTTGGCCTTGCTGACCGAGGGGACCTTGTTGTTGCCCGAGGACGAGCTGCCGCCGCCACAGGCGGTCAGCACCGAGCTCGACGCGGCCACCACACCGGTGGCGATCATGAAGTTTCTACGGGAAAAAGACACAGTAGCCCTGCCTTACGGGTGGGACGGACCAGCCGGACGACATTGACCGGGCCGGAGATGAGAGATGGGTCAGCGCTTGGACTTCGGGTCGAGCGCGTCACGCGCCGAGTCGCCGAGCAGGTTGAACGCCAGGACGAAGATCACCATGGACAGGCCCGGGAAGAGCATGAAGGTGAAGTCCTGGGTGTAGAACTGGGCGCCCCGCTGGATCATGACGCCCCAGTCGGGGGTCGGGTCGATCATGCCGACACCGAGAAAGGCGAAGCCCGCCTCAGCGGTCACGTAGGCCGGGAGCATGAGCGTGGACTGGATGAGGATCGGGGTCCACAGGTTCGGCAGCAGTTCCTTGAAGACGATGCGCGCCGGCGACGCCCCGGTCACCTTGGCGGCCTCGACGAACTCCCGCTCGCGCAGGCCGAGTACCTGGCCGCGCAGCAGACGGGCGATGGACGCCCAGCCGAAGAACGAGAGCATGATGATCAGCGCGGTGGCCCGCAGCCAGGTCGGGATGTTGTCGTCGGCGGCGACGAACAGGCCGAACACCACCGGCATGAAGGCGATGATGAACAGCGTCGAGGGGATCGACAGCACGATGTCGACGATCCGGCCGACGATGTAGTCCGTCCTGCCACCCAGGTAGCCCGCGGTCACGCCGATCACGACGCCGACGGCGGTGGTGATCAGGGTGGCCGCCAGGGCGATGCCCAGGGAGGTCCGGATGCCGTAGATCAGGAAGGTGAAGACGTCGCGGCCCAGCTGCGGCTCGATGCCGAACCAGAACTGCGAGCTCATGCCGCCGTTGGGACCCGCCGGGTACGAGAAGGCGTCGAGCAGCCCCGGGTCCTGGCTCGCGTACGTCGTGTACGGGTCTTTCCCGTAGAGCTTGGATATCAGCGGTGCGGCCAGCGCGATCGCGAAGAAGAAGATCACGATGATCGCCGATATGACGCCCGTACGGTCCCGTTTGAAACGGCGCCATGCGAGCTGACCCGGGGACCGGCTCTCGTTGGCCTTCGAGGGGGGAGAAGTGATCGACTTCTCAAGGCTCTCGTCGGTTACTTCGAGCGGGACCGCGGATGAGGTTGGGGGGATCATGCTGCTCCTGGCCCAAGGGGGTCTGATGAGACTCCGCAGGGCACTCCCCTACGGGCTACGCCGGACTTTTTCAACGCAATTCATGCAAGGTCAATAAAATCTGGGCCGACTTGGGTTTCTCTTTACCTTCTTTGCTTCCTCTTGGGCAGTCCGTAGCTACGCGGGTAGCATGCCGTGATCGATCCGTGCTTTATATCGGGCCAACTGCGCTAAACGGGCAATGAGTTCGTTATGCGGACGCCGCTGTATCGGAATGCGTACATCGGGACGTCTGAATCCAACGGTTCCGCATCGCTTCGTGGTGATCCATTGTGCGCTACACCGAAGATCCTCTGAACGGACGGCAGGGGTCCCCCGAAAGGGTGGGCCCGCAGGCGATGTGCTCCTTTTCGGTCGATATTGACCGGTAACGGATCGGCATGGATCGGCTTTCCTGAGGAGGCACTCGATGCGTGGAGCCACGCACGCCAAATGGGCCGCTTGCGCGGCGGCGGTAGCCCTTGCGGCGACCGCCTGTGGGGGCGGCGGGAGCAGCAGCAGCGGCGGCGGTGGTGACGGCGGCGCGGTGCTCAGCGCCTCCTGGGGTGACCCGCAGAACCCGCTGGAGCCGGCCAACACCAACGAGGTGCAGGGCGGCAAGGTCCTCGACATGGTCTTCCGCGGACTGAAGCGGTACGACCCGAAGTCGGGCAAGGCCGAGGACATGCTCGCCGACAAGATCGAGACCACGGACTCGCAGAACTTCACGGTCACCGTCAAGAGCGGCTGGAAGTTCAGCAACGGCGAGGCCGTCACCGCGAAGTCGTTCGTCGACGCGTGGAACTACGGGGCCAGCCTCAAGAACAACCAGAAGAACGCGTACTTCTTCGGGTACATCGAGGGCTACGACAAGGTCCACCCCGACAGCGGCTCGCAGAGCGCCACCACGCTCACCGGGCTCAAGGTGACCGGCACGGACACCTTCACCATCAAGCTCACCCAGAAGTTCTCGACCTTCCCGGACACTCTCGGCTACGCGGCCTACTCGCCGCTGCCGTCGACGTTCTTCTCGGACCACGCGGCCTGGCTGAAGAAGCCGGTCGGCAACGGGCCGTACACGATCTCGTCCTACACCAAGGGCTCGCAGATGCAGCTCAAGAAGTGGGATGGCTACACCGGGACGGACAAGGCGCAGAACGGTGGCGTGACCCTCAAGGTCTACACCGACAACAACACCGCCTACACCGACCTGATGGCCGGCAACCTCGACCTCGTCGACGACATCCCGGCCTCGCAGCTCAAGAACGTCAAGAGCGACCTCGGCGACCGGTACATCAACACGCCCGCCGGCATCATCCAGACCCTCGCGTTCCCGTACTACGACAAGAACTGGAACAAGAGCGGCTCGGACAAGGTCCGCCAGGGCCTGTCCATGGCGATCAACCGGGACCAGATCACCGACACGATCTTCCAGAAGACCCGCACCCCGGCCACCGACTGGACCTCACCGGTGCTCGGCACCGAGGGCGGCTTCCAGGACGGGCTGTGCGGGGACTCCTGCAAGTACAACCCCACCGAGGCGAAGAAGCTGGTCCAGGAGGGCGGCGGGATCCCCGGCGGCCAGGTCAAGATCACGTACAACGCGGACACGGGCTCGCACAAGGAGTGGGTGGACGCGGTGTGCAACTCCATCAACAACGCGCTCGGCAACGACAAGGCCTGCGTCGGCAACCCGGTCGGCACCTTCGCGGACTTCAGGAACCAGATCGGCCAGCACAAGATGACCGGGCCGTTCCGTGCCGGCTGGCAGATGGACTACCCGCTCATCCAGAACTTCCTGCAGCCGCTGTACTACACCAACGCCTCCTCCAACGACGGCCAGTGGTCCAACAAGGACTTCGACAAGCTCGTGAACCAGGCCAACGCGGAGACGGACACCAGCAAGGCGATCAAGCTCTTCCAGCAGGCCGAGGGCGTCGTCCGGGACAACATGGCCGCCATCCCGCTCTGGTACCAGAACGGCAGCGCGGGCTACTCGGACCGGCTCTCCAACGTGGCTCTGAACCCGTTCAGCGTCCCCGTCTACAACGAGATCAAGGTCAGCTGAGCCGCACCGGGGGCGGGTTCACCAGCGCCCGCCCCCACGATCCCCGGAGCCCCCATGGGACGGTACGTAATCCGGCGTCTGCTGCAGATGATCCCGGTCTTCATCGGCGCCACACTGTTGATCTTCCTGATGGTGAACGTGATGGGCGACCCCATCGCGGGCCTGTGCGGCGACCGGCAGTGCGATCCGGCGACGGCCGCCCAGCTGAAGCGGGAGTTCGGCCTCGACAAGCCCGTGTGGCAGCAGTACCTGACCTACATGGGGAACGTCTTCACCGGTGACTTCGGGACGGCGTTCAACGGCCAGAAGGTCACCGAGCTGATGTCGACCGCGTTCCCGGTCACCATCCGGCTGACCCTCGTGGCCATCGTCATCGAGGTCGTCGTCGGCATCGCGCTCGGCGTGATCACCGGCCTCAAGCGCGGCCGTCCGATCGACACCGGCGTGCTGCTGCTCACCCTGGTCGTCATCTCCATCCCGACCTTCGTCACCGGCTTGCTGCTGCAACTGCTCCTCGGCGTGGAATGGGGCTGGATCAAACCGTCCGTCTCACCGGAGGCGACCTTCAGCGAACTGATCGTCCCCGGGCTGGTGTTGGCCTCGGTCTCCCTCGCGTACGTGACCCGGCTGACCCGGACGTCCATCGCGGAGAACCGGCGCTCCGACTACGTCCGTACGGCCGTCGCGAAGGGCCTGCCGAGACACCGGGTGATCGTCCGGCACCTGCTGCGCAACTCCCTCATCCCCGTGGTCACCTTCATCGGCACCGACATCGGCGCCCTGATGGGCGGCGCGATCGTCACCGAGCGGATCTTCAACATCCACGGCGTCGGCTTCCAGCTCTACCAGGGGATCGTGCGCCAGAACACGCAGACCGTGGTCGGCTTCGTGACCGTCCTCGTCCTGGTCTTCCTGGTCGCGAATCTCCTCGTCGACCTCCTCTACGCCGTACTCGACCCGAGGATCCGCTATGCCTGAGCAGCCGTTCGAACCGGAGCGCGCCATCGCCGGCACCGGCATGGGCGGCGCGATGGACCTCGCCGCGAGCGAGGCGGAGACACTGGAGAAGACACCGGGAGGGCCGGAAGGAACAGGTCCGGCGGGCAAACCCCACTCCCTCTGGTCCGACGCCTGGCGCGACCTGCGCCGCAACCCCGTCTTCATCATCTCCGCGCTCGTCATCCTCTTCCTGGTGGTCATCTCCCTCTGGCCCTCCCTGATCGCCTCGGGCAACCCCCTCAAGTGCGACCTCTCCAAGGCCCAGGAGGGCTCCCGACCGGGCCACCCCTTCGGCTTCGACGGCCAGGGCTGCGACGTCTACACCCGCACGGTCTACGGCACCCGTACGTCGGTCACGGTCGGCGTGCTCGCCACGCTGGGGGTGGCGATCTTCGGCTCCGTCCTGGGCGGTCTCGCCGGGTTCTTCGGCGGGGTGTGGGACTCGATCCTGTCCCGCCTCACCGACATCTTCTTCGCGATCCCCGTTGTCCTCGGCGGTCTGGTGCTGCTGTCCGTGGTGACCAGCAACACGGTCTGGCCGGTCATCGGGTTCATGGTGCTGCTCGGCTGGCCGCAGATCTCCCGTATCGCGCGCGGCTCGGTCATCACCGCCAAGCAGAACGACTACGTCCAGGCCGCGCGGGCGCTCGGCGCCTCCAACTCCCGCCTCCTGCTGCGGCACATCACCCCGAACGCGGTCGCCCCGGTGATCGTCGTCGCCACGATCGCCCTCGGCACCTACATCTCGCTGGAGGCGACCCTGTCGTACCTCGGGGTGGGCCTGAAGCCCCCCACGGTCAGCTGGGGCATCGACATCTCGGCAGCCTCCCAGTACATCCGCAACGCCCCCCACATGCTCCTCTGGCCCGCCGGCGCCCTGGCCGTCACCGTCCTCGCGTTCATCATGCTCGGCGACGCGGTACGCGACGCCCTCGACCCGAAGCTGAGGTGACGGAGCGGTGGCGCTTCAAGTGCGGGGTAAGCGAGGGGAGTCGCGGGGCGGGACGACCGCCCCGCGCGTCCGACACCGGCCGCGCGGCGGGCGGGCGGTCACGGCACCGCTGTCCCTCGTGCGAGGCGGGCTCAGGGACGCGGAGAGGCCACTGTGCGGGCCCGGCGAGCCGGCCGACGGACGTGCGATCGACGACCGGGACACGGACACCCTCCTTGCTCCACGGCGCGGAGCCGGGGTGACGGCGTGACGGCACTGGAGCTGAGTGGTCCGGTTCCGGGGCTCCGGGCCCCTGCCGGGGCGCGGCCGGTGGACACGGGTGCGTGGCTCGCCCGGCGCGTGCCGACTGCGCCGACGGGCCGCGGCGTAGGCGTCCTGTCGGCTCGTCCGGCCTGTCCTGGCCGCGCCGACGACCGCCGCCTCCGTGTTCTTCCTGTTCGGCGGCGCGGTGCGCGGCGCCCTCGATCCGGAGTCGAAGGTGACGGCGTGATGGTGCCGGCGCCGTGTGGCCCGGGGTTCCGGGCCCTCGTCGTCAGGGGGCGGGCGCGAGTCGTCGGCGGTGCCGTGGACACGGGTGCGCCATCCGCCCCGTCCGCCCGGTGCCCCTCGCCCTCGCCCGCGACCCCCACACCCGTGTCCAGCACGCTCGGCGACGCGACCCGCGGCGCTCTCGATCCGAAGGTGAGGTGACCGGCGTCATGCTGCTCGAAGTGCGGGATCTGCATGTGGAGTTCAGGACCAGGGACGGGGTCGCCAAGGCCGTCAACGGGGTCAACTACAGCGTGGACGAGGGGGAGACCCTGGCCGTGCTGGGGGAGTCGGGGTCCGGGAAGTCCGTGACCGCGCAGGCCGTGATGGGGATCCTCGATGTGCCGCCGGGGAAGATCACCGGCGGGGAGATCCTCTTCCGGGGCAAGGATCTGCTGAAGTTCAAGGAAGAAGAGCGGCGCAAGGTCCGCGGTGCCGAGATGGCGATGATCTTCCAGGACGCGCTGTCCTCGCTCAACCCCGTGCTCTCCGTGGGCGACCAGCTCGGCGAGATGTTCATCGTGCACCGGGGGATGTCCAGAAAGGACGCGCGGACCAAGGCCGTCGAGCTGATGGACCGGGTGCGGATCCCGGGCGCGGCACAGCGGGTGCGCGACTATCCGCACCAGTTCTCCGGCGGTATGCGCCAGCGCATCATGATCGCCATGGCGCTCGCCCTGGAGCCCGCGCTCATCATCGCCGACGAACCCACCACCGCCCTCGACGTCACCGTCCAGGCCCAGGTCATGGACCTGCTCGCCGAGTTGCAGCGCGAACTGCACATGGGGCTCATCCTCATCACCCACGACCTCGGAGTCGTCGCCGACGTCGCCGACAAGATCGCCGTGATGTATGCCGGACGGATCGTCGAGTCGGCCCCCGTGCATGACATCTACAAGTCCCCGGCCCACCCGTACACGCGCGGGCTGTTGGACTCGATCCCGCGGCTGGACCAGAAGGGCCAGGAGCTCTACGCCATCAAGGGTCTGCCGCCGAACCTGATGCACATCCCGCCCGGCTGTGCCTTCAACCCCCGCTGTCCGATGGCCCAGGACGTGTGCCGGACCGACGAACCCGAGCTGTACGAGGTGGATCAACACCGGGGCAGCGCCTGCCACTTCTGGAGGGAGTGCCTCAATGGTTGAGTCGACAGCCGTAACAGGATCAACAGTTGAGCCGATCCTTGAAGTGACCGGACTCGTCAAGCACTACCCCTTGACCCAGGGCATCCTCCTCAAGAAGCAGGTCGGTGCCGTCAAGGCCGTCGACGGTGTGGACTTCGCGCTCAACAGGGGAGAGACCCTCGGCATCGTCGGGGAGTCGGGCTGCGGCAAGTCGACCGTCGCCAAGATGCTGGTCAACCTTGAGCGGCCGACCGAAGGGTCGATCAAGTTCAAGGGCGAGGACATCAGCAAGATGTCGGGCCGCGCCCTGAAGGCCGCCCGGCGCAACATCCAGATGGTGTTCCAGGACCCGTACACCTCCCTCAATCCCCGCATGACGGTGGGCGACATCATCGGGGAGCCGTACGAGATCCACCCCGAGGTGGCCCCAAAGGGCGACCGGCGCAAGCGGGTTCAGGATCTGCTGGACGTTGTCGGGCTCAACCCCGAGTACATCAACCGGTATCCGCACCAGTTCTCCGGCGGCCAGCGCCAACGCATCGGCATCGCCCGGGGGTTGGCCCTGCGCCCCGAGGTGATCGTCGCCGACGAACCCGTCTCCGCGCTCGACGTCTCCGTGCAGGCCCAGGTCATCAACCTCCTCGACCGCCTCCAGGACGAGTTCGACCTCTCCTACATCTTCATCGCGCACGACCTGTCGATCGTCCGGCACATCTCGGACCGGGTCGGGGTCATGTACCTCGGCCGGATCGTGGAGATCGGCAGGGACGAGGAGATCTACGACCACCCGACGCACCCGTACACGCAGGCGCTGCTGTCCGCCGTGCCCGTGCCCGACCCGGACGCGCGGGACCACCGGGAGCGGATCATCCTCGCGGGTGACGTGCCGTCGCCGACGAACATCCCCTCCGGGTGCCGCTTCCGCACCCGCTGCTGGAAGGCGCGGGAGCGCTGCTCACTGGAGGTGCCGCTGCTCGCCGTGCCCGCGGAGTTCCGGCTCGTGAACGGGCCCGCCGCGCACGACTCGGCCTGTCACTTCGCCGAGGAGAAGACGGTCGTACCCCAGGACGCGGCCCCCGCGGAACCGACGGACGATCTTGATCAGGGAGCGGAATAACCACACAAACAGGCATCAACCGCGTTAACACGCAGGCAACTCGGCCGACCCGGTCTCGATATACGGACACGTCAATCTGAATGACGTACGGCCGTGCGGGTGCCGTAAACGGACCGGGGCGCGCCATGTCGCCCCGGTCCGTTGCCGTATCTAGACCAGCCCCAACGACCGCTTCAGGAAGTCCACTTGGAGCAGCAGGAGATTCTCCGCGACCTGTTCCTGCGGGGTCATGTGCGTGACGCCCGACAGCGGCAGCACCTCGTGCGGGTGGCCGGCGGCCAGCAGCGCGGAGGACAGTCGCAGGGTGTGCGCGACCACCACGTTGTCGTCGGCGAGGCCGTGCACGACCATCAGCGGGCGCTGCGCGTCGGCGGGCGCGGACAGCCCGTCGTCGGTGATCAGACTGCTCTTGGCGTACGACTCCGGGTCCTTGGCCGGGTCGCCCAGGTACCGCTCCGTGTAGTGCGTGTCGTAGAGCCGCCAGTCGGTGACCGGGGCGCCCGCGATGCCCGCGTGGAAGACGTCCGGGCGGCGGAGTACGGCGAGCCCCGCGAGCCAACCCCCGTACGACCAGCCCCGGATGGCCACCCGGGAGAGGTCGAGCGGGTGGCTCTTCGCGAGGTCCTGGAGGGCGTCGATCTGGTCGTCCAGGGAGACCGTGAAGTCGCGGTGGACGGCCTTCTCCCAGGCCGGTGAGCGGCCCGGGGTGCCGCGGCCGTCGGCGACGAGCACCGCGAAACCCTGGTCGGCGAACCACTGTGACGTGAGGTGCGCGTTGTGCGCGGCGACCACGCGTGGGCCGTGCGGACCGCCGTAGGGGTCCATCAAAACCGGAAGGGGGCTGCTGCCGTCGTAGTCCTGTGGCATAAGCAGGGCGCACGGGACGCGCCGTGCGCCCCCCTCGGTGAACGTGATGCGCGGGGACATACCGGGATCTTCGGCGTGCGACGCGATCGGCACCGTCTTCTTGTTCCCGCGCAGCACCCGGACCTGGGTGCCCGGCCGATCCGGCACCGCCGAGACCAGCACGGTCACGCCCCCGGCGCGTACCGCCGAGTGCACGCCGGGTTCGAGCGAGAGGCGCTCCAGGCCGAGTTCGTTGACGCGATAGACGTGCACCTCGCCGGTCTCCGGGGCGGGGGCGTTCTCGCCCGCCGAGGCGGAGATCAGAACGTTGTCGTCGGAGACGTCCAGTACCGCGCGGACGTGCAACTGCGGTCCTGTGAGCAGGCGTTCACCCACCGCGAGCACCCGCGCGCCACCCTCGTCGGCGATCCGCACGAGCCGTCCCGAGGGGCTCCAGCACGGCACGCCAGGGAAAAGATCAAGCCAAATTGGATCTTCGTCGGCGTGCACCATCCGGGTCGCCCCCGAGTCGGGCTCCACGGCGAGGAACAGCTGACTGCGCTGGTCCCGGGCCTGCACGAGCAGCAAGGGCGCACCCGCCGCTGACCAGTGCACTCGCGCCAGATACGGGTACCGCGCCCGGTCCCAGACGACCTCCGTGCGCGTCCCGTCGAGCCCGATCACGTACAGCCGCACGTCCGCGTTGGCCGTGCCCGCCGCCGGATACGCGACCCGCTGCGGCTCGCGCTCCGGATGGGCCGGGTCGGCGATCCACCAGGGCTGGACCGGCGTGTCGTCCGCGCGCGCGACCAGCAACCGCTCCGAGTCCGGCGACCACCAGAAGCCGCGCGTACGGCTCATCTCCTCGGCCGCGATGAACTCGGCCAGTCCGAAGGTGACGTGCTCCGACTCCGGCTCGGCGAGCGCCCGGTCACCGTCACCGTCGGCTCCCACGACGCGCAGGGCGCCGCCGGTGACGTAGGCGATGTGCCGTCCGTCGGGGGCCGGGCGGGGGTCGATCACCGGTCCGGGGACCCGGAGTTCACGTGCCGTCCCGGCTCGCAGCTCGGCCGTGAAAAGCCGCCCTGACAAGGCGAAAGACGCCAACTCGGCCTCGCTGTCGGTGGCGTAGCCGACGATCCCCGCACCGCCCTCGCGGGTGCGTTCGCGGCGGGCCCGCTCGGCGGGCGAGAGGCGCTCCGAGGCGCCGCCGAGGAGGGCGCGCGGGTCGGCCGCGACGCGCTCGGTGCCGGCCGCCGGATCGAGGACCCACAGCGCGTTCGCCCGGTCCGTGCCGGAAGGAGAGCGCAGGAACACGACCCGCGAACCGTCAGGTGACACGGTGAACGCGCGCGGCGCGCCGAGCGTGAACCGCTGGGTACGGGCGTGCCGTCGGGGGAAGGAGTCAGCCTCGGTCGTCATGCCCCGACCATATTGGCCATGCGCCCCCTTGTGCGGCTGTGCGCCGAGCGATGCGCGAGCGCGGATAGTTATGATCACTAGCGCTGCGTGGGTATGAACCTGCTGGCTCCTGTATGGATTTGCTCTACCGATTTGCGCTGGGGATCCACCCCATGGATCCATATGCCCCCATAGTCCGACCCCCCCCTAGTCCCTGGGATCATTGGAGGTGAGCCGCCGTGGCACTCTCGATTTCGGCGGTGGTGCTGCTGGCGATCGTCGTCTTCCTTCTGGTCAAGAAATCAGGGCTGAAGGGCGGACACGCGGTCGTCTGTGTCCTCCTCGGGTTCTATCTGGCCTCCTCGACCATCGCGCCCACGATCAGCGATCTCACGACGAACATCGCGAGCATGATCGGCAGCATCAAGTTCTGACGGGTGTCGGCCCCTCGGTGACGGGGGGCTGGACGGCAGCCTCAACACCGCCTACCAGCGCTACCGCGAGCTGTCGCCGGTGCGCATTCTCGGTATCCGGCTGCGCTGGGCGAAGGGCGGTACATGACCAACGGGCCACAATCGTCCGAACGGCCATCCGACCCGCCGCCAGAAGGCAGCGACGAGGGAAGGCCCCTGCGGCGGCGCATCGCTGACAACTGGAACGGCCTCGGGCGCGCCGGCCAAGTGGCGATTGGTGTAACCGCAGCGGTGGTTGGAGGCGTGGTCCTGTCCTACCTCCGTGCGAGGCAGGACGGTGACACTGCCGCCGGCAGCTCCCCGGAGGGGCATGTGACCACGGAATCACTGAGTTATGACGAGCAGGAAGAGCTGGTCGTGATCCTGTCCACCAGTATCGAGACGATGCCCGAGGACGAGTTCGAGGCGAGCTACCAGCAGCTCGACCGGGACCACCAGTGGGAAGTCGACGACGCCATCCGCGAGTTCGCGAACAACGCGGTCGGTTCCGACACCTGGGATCAGTAGCGGGGGCGCGACCAGATGTGGCCTCGGTGCGTGTCCGTACGCCGAAGACGGACCGCCTGGGCTCCGATCCTTGCGCACCGTGTTCGTGTTCCCCGCGGGTGAGTGAGCGCAGACCATCGCCGCACTTGATAGCCACCTGAACCAGCAGCGCCATCCCTGGACGGTGGACGGCAAGCTCGACATCGACATCTCCGGCCGGATCGACGGCACGGCAGAGGTTCACCGGCTGATCGTGCTGCTACTCGAACGTGGAGGCGTGGCGACCGATGACTACTCCGCCCGCGCCCGGCCGCCGATATCGTCCGCACCTTCGTGGACATGACGTTCGCCGGTCCGCCAGTTGACCGAGCGGGTACTGGGCTGAAAAGTGTGACAGTTCGGCGCGAAGTGTCACGCTTTTGTGGAGGGGGTGTTGGTCAGGGCTGGGACGCGTACGAAACGAAGTCCGCCCACGCGGTCGGGGCGACGGCGAAGCGGGGGCCCGCAGTGTTCTTGGAATCACGAATGTGGACCGTGCCGGAGGCCGTGGCGATTTCCACGCAGGAGTCGCCGTCGGGGCCGCTGCTGTAGCTGCTCTTGAACCACACAAGTTCGGAGGCGCCCCTGGCAGTGGGCTTGCGGATCATGTCTCTCCCAGCAGTTGCTCGATGAACGCCAGCGACTCTCGTGGCGGGAGTGCCTGCGCCCGGATGGTGCCATACCGCAGCTCAAGGATGCGAAGCTGCTTCGGAATAGTGGTCGGACGACCGTTGAAACTGGTACTGGACCACGCACCGAAACCCGGAAACCCGGACCTTCTTACGGGCCTCCGCCGCCACGACCCCCGTCTGCTCCTGTCGGCCCGCGGCACGGCCCACCTCGCCCCCGGCGTCGCGGCCTGGCTGGAGCGAGACGTCACCCCCACGGCCGTACGCCAAGCCCTGACCTCAGACCTCCCGCCTGAAGGCCTACGCCGCCCCGCAGCCCTCCTGGCCCACCGCCTGACAGCCCAACTGCCGCCTCCGCCGCCGTTCCGCGCCCCGGCCCCACCACCAGCCGTACGACACCCCCTCCAGACCTGCGAAGCCTGCGACCGCGCTTTCCGCTCCCCGGAACCGGGCCACTGTCGGGACTGCCGATCCGACTTTCCGGAGGCCGCCCAGCATGAACGTGACGATCCCGCCCCACCTCTACCGGGCCATGAGGGACTTCCTTGAGTCCATGGACGACAACCTGCCGCGCTACGGGTGACGCCGGACGCCTCGTAGGGTGGGTCCATGACGGAACTGCCCTCCCCCACCCTTCGGGCGGGGGGACCCCCATCTCGCTGCGCTCGTCGTCTGCTGCTGGTGCACGCGCACCCGGACGACGAGTCGATCAACAACGGCGCGACGATGGCCAAGTACGCGGCCGAGGGTGCGCACGTGACGCTGATCACGTGCACCCTCGGAGAGCGCGGCGAGGTCATCCCGCCCGCACTGCGGCATCTGTCGGGCGCCGGACTGGCCGAGGAGCGGGAGCGCGAGCTCACCGCCGCCATGAAGGCGCTCGGGGTCACCGACCACGGCTTCCTGGGCGGCTCCGGCAGATACCGGGACTCCGGGATGATGGGCACCTCGGACAACGACGACCCCTCCTGCTTCTGGCGGGCCGACGTCGACGAGGCCGCCGGACATCTCGTCGAGGTGATCCGTGAGGTGCGTCCGCAGGTCCTCGTCACCTACGACCCCGACGGCGGCTACGGCCACCCCGATCACATCCAGGCCCACCGCGTGGCCATGCGCGCCGCCGAACTCGCCGCAGCGGCGGGGGAGTCGATCGCCAAGGTCTACTGGAACCGCGTCCCGCGGACCGTCGTGGAGGAAGGCTTCGCGCGGCTGCGTGACGCGCTGCCGGAGCTGCCCTTCGCCGAATCGGCCGCCGTGGACGACGTACCGGGTGTGGTGGACGACGGGCGGATCACCGCCGTGATCGACGGCACCGCGTACGCCGCCGCGAAGACCGCGGCGCTGCGCGCGCACGCCACGCAGATCGAAGTGGCCCCGGACCAGCCGTACTTCGTGCTCTCCAACCATCTCGCGCAGCCCGTGTTCACCACCGAGTACTACGAGTTGGTGCATTCTTCTGTGAACGGCGGGCGCGGCGGGGCGACCGAGTCCGATCTCTTCGAAGGGCTGGGTCTGTGATGAGCGCCACCAGCAACGGGAGTCTGCTCGCGCAGCCGCTGCAACGGCCGTCCGCGCCGCGGGTGTTGGCCTACCTCGGGCTCTTCGTGCTCGGCGCGGCCGTCGGGGCGGCGGGGGCGCTGGTGCAGGCCGCCTGGTTCCCGGGCGGGCTGCTGCTCGCGCTCGTGGGAGCGGCCGGGGCGTTCCTCGGCGGGGCGAGAGCGACGGAGGGCCGGGGCGGTGCCGTGGCGCCCGCAGCAGGCTGGATGGTCGCCGTCGTCCTGCTCACCGCCAGCCGCCCGGAAGGAGACTTCCTCTTCGGCGCGGGTGTCGGTTCCTATCTGTTCCTGCTCGGCGGGATGGCCGTAGCTGTGATCTGTGCCACGTTGGGTTTGGGGCGGCAACCAACCAGCCCTGACGTCCGACTTGGCAAGTGACGTACCACTTCGCGGTGACGCGCGCGTGCGAGTCCGGTGTGGGTTTCCCCAGCGGCCGTGGGATACCGCCAAGAAGTGGCCAGTATGGTGGTGCGCGCCGCCGAGTCGCCCGTGGGTGTCGGGCGGCGGAGCCAACCGGGAGAACCTGCCTTGAGTCGTGAAACTGACACTCCGTCCTCCGGGCCCGACGGGCGCGGCGGAGCCGCTTACCCCTCGGGGACCCCGCCGTACGGGACGCCGGCGGCTTCCGACGACCGTACGGACGCGGGACGTTCGGCCGCGCGGCCGGAGGAACGCAAGACCGAGACGACGCTGACGACCCGGATCCGGATCAACATCCCCGGTTCGCGGCCGATTCCGCCTGTCGTCGTGCGCACGCCCGTCGCGGACACCGGGTCCGGCGACGGATCCACCACCGCCGAGGTGCAGCTGCCGAGTTCCGCGCTGCCCACGGGCGGCGTCGCCGAGCCGTCCACCGAACTCGCGCTGCCCGGCGCCGAGGAGAAGACGAGCGACTGGTTCGCACCCCGCAAGTCCGGCCCCGCGAAGGGCGGTCAGGGCGGTGGTGGCACCAACGGCGCGGGGATTCCCGGTGGTTCGGCCGCGGGCACCCCGAGTGCGCCCCCTGCCGGTGCTCCCGGTGCGGGCCGGCCGGGTGCCGGTCGTCCCGGTGGTGTGGTCGGCGGCATGAACGTGACGGGCGCCGCCCGGCAGGCCGCCGCGAACGGCGGCACGAACGGCGCCGGGATCGGCGGCGCCACCGGCGCCGGACCGGTCGCCCCCGGACACGGTGGCGGCACGGGTTCCTTCGACGTGACGGAAGCGCTGGCGGCCGGCAACGGGTCGCGTCCGAACGGCGGTGGCCCCAACGGCGGCCCCGGCGAACCCCGCCGCGACGACCTGCCGTACTTCTCGGACAACGGACAGCAGGCCGGTTACCCCGGGCCCAACGCCCAGGGCGGCCAGGGTGGTTACCCCGAGCCCAACGGCCAGGGCGAGCTGGGCGGTTTCCCCGGGGGCAACGGCCCCGGCGGGCGAGCCGAGCAGTTCCCCGGGCCGAGCGGCCAGGGCATGGGCCCCGGAGGCACTGGCGGTCCCGGTGGTCCGGGCGGCCCCAACGGTTTCAACGGCCCGAACGGGCGCGGTGGTCCGGGCGGTCCCGAGGGTCCTGCGGGCCCGACCGGCGGTCCGGTCACCGGCAACGGCCTGATGCTCCCGCCCGGCTCCATGGGCGGCGGAGCACCGGGCGCGCCCAACGCGCTGAGCGGTTACCCCGACGGGCCTGGACCTGGCGGCACGCACGGGGCCGGTGGTCCCGGCGGCCACGGAGGTCCCGGCGGATTCGCCGGACCGGGTGGTCCCGGCGGGCCCGGTGGCCCCGGCGCCCCGGGTGCGTCCACCGGCCGGCACGGCAGGGCTCCCGCTGGTCCCGGCGGCCCGGGCACGGTGCCCGGCGGTCCCGGCATGGGACCCGGCGGCCAGGGCACGGGCCCCGGCGGCGCGAGCCTCCCCGGCATGATCCCCGGCGGCGGGCTCAGCGACGACACCGCGATCCTCACCCCGCAGAAGTCGGCCACCGGACCCGGTGGCCCCGGTTACGGCGCCCCCGCCGACCAGGTCTCCGGACACACCGTCACCAGCGGTATGCCGGTCATCCCGGGTGCGGGGAACTCGCCGTTCGGCACGGGCACCCACCCCGACGGGCCGCTGCCGCACACGCCCCCGAAGCTGCCCGAGCCCGGTGCGGCACAGAGCGCGCCCGCCGCGGCCAAGAACACCGGCAAGAGCGCGAAGAAAAAGAAGAAGGGCCGCAGCAAGCTGGTCCTGCTCTGCGTCGGCGTGATCGTCATCGGCGGCGGCGCCTACTGCGCGGGCCTGCTGATGAACCACACCGACGTGCCCAAGGGCACCACCGTGCTCGGCCTCGACATCGGCGGCGGCACCCGTGACGACGCCGTCAAGAAGCTCGACGACGCGTTCGGCGACCGCGTGAACAAGCCGCTGAAGCTGTCGGTCGGCGGCAAGACGGTCTCGCTCAAGCCGGACCAGGCGGGGCTGCAGTTCGACTTCGCGGCCACCGTCAGCAAGGCCGCCACCAGCGACTACAACCCGGTCTCCGTGATCGGCTCGCTCTTCGGCCAGCACCGGGTCGTCCAGCCCGAGATGCCGACCGACGAGGAGAAGCTCCAGGCCGCCCTCTCCGACCTCGGCGGCGGCTCCGGCTCCGGCGCGGTCACCGAGGGCTCGATCCAGTTCACGTCGGGCAAGGCGGTCGCCGTCTACGGCAAGGCGGGCAAGGCCATCGACGCGGCCGGCTCCGTCACGGCCGTGGAGGACGCGTACCGCACCGAGGTGGAGTCCGACACGGCCACCACGGTGACGGTCCCGACGACCACCAGGCAGCCGACGGTCACGAACGCCGAGGTCGACCGCGAGATGAAGGCGTTCGCGGAACCCGCGATGTCCGCCCTGGTCAAGGTCAAGACGGACACCGGCGTCGTCCTGCCGCTGAGCCCGGACAAATCCCTGTGGAAGTTCCTCAGGGTGAAGGCCGTGAACGGCAAGCTCACCGACAGCCCCGACCTGGCCGCCCTCAAGACGCTCTACGGCAGCACCTTCGACGGCGTGACGATCACCCGGGCCACCGGCCAGAAGACGGCCGTCACCCCGCAGGACGTCTACGGCGCCCTGCGCCAGGCCCTGATCAGCAAGACCGACCGGGTCGGGACCATCGTCACGAACCCCAGCTAGCGCACGACGACCGAACGAGGGGCACCCGGCGCAGCGCCGGGTGCCCCTCCGTCGTACGGGAGCGGCCTGGTCGTATGACATCTGTCATGCGGCACACCGGACCGCCGACACTGCCGGACACCGGCCCCCGGCGGCCACGATGGGTGGCATGACGACAACAGCGGGGACCGCGACCACGGCGGTGGTCGGGTTCGATCAGGTGAGCAAGAGCTACGGCGAGGTCCGGGCCGTCGACGGGCTGTCGCTCGTGCTGCACCCGGGGGAGACGGTGGCCCTGCTGGGGCCGAACGGGGCCGGGAAGTCGACCACCCTGGATCTGCTGCTCGGGCTCAAGCAGGCCGACCGCGGGACGGTCAGCGTCTTCGGGACCAGTCCGCGTGAGGCGATCGTCGCCGGGCGGGTGGGCGCGATGCTGCAGAGCGGCGGGCTGATGGACGAGGTCACCGTCGGCGAACTGGTCGGACTGGCCTGCGACTTGCACCCCAAGCCGTACAAGGTCGCCGACGTGATCGCCCGCGCCGGCATCGCGCAGATCGCCGACCGCAAGGTCAACAAGCTCTCCGGCGGCCAGGCCCAGCGCGTCCGCTTCGCCCTCGCGACCGCCGGCGACAGCGACCTGATCGTCCTCGACGAGCCGACCACCGGCATGGACGTCACCGCCCGCCAGGCCTTCTGGGCCACCATGCGCGAACAGGCCGACCAGGGCCGTACGGTCCTCTTCGCCACCCACTACCTCGAAGAGGCCGACGCCATCGCGGACCGCGTGCTGGTCCTGCACCGCGGCCGGCTGCTCGCGGACGGCACCGCCGCCGAGATCAAGGCGAAGGCCGGCGCGCGCAAGGTCGCCTTCGACCTGGAGGGCGAGATCGACGAGACCCCGCTGAGGTCCCTCCCGTTCCTCACCACCATCGACATCAGCGGCCAGACCATCCGCATCCAGTCCACCGACGCCGACGCGACCGTCCACGCGCTCTACGGCCTCGGCGTCTACCCCCGCAACCTCGAAGTCGCCGGGCTCGGCCTGGAGCAGGCCTTCGTCGCCATCACCGCCGCCGAGGAGGCCAAGCAGTCATGAACAGCCTGATCAAACTGGAACTCACCCGCGCCCTGCGCAACCGCAAGTTCCTGTTCTTCTCGGTGATCTACCCCTCGGCCCTGTTCCTGCTGATCGCGGGCAGCGCCGGCGGCACGGACAAGATCGACGGCACGGGCCTCACCGTCGCCACCTACATGATGGTCTCGATGGCCTCCTTCGGCGCCCTGACAGCCGTCCTGATGGGCAACAGCGAGCGCATCGCGAAGGAGCGGGAGAGCGGCTGGGTACGGCAGTTGAGGCTCACCACGCTGCCGGGCCGCGGCTATGTCATCGCGAAGACGGCCAGCGCCGCGGTGGTCAGCCTGCCGTCCATCATCGTCGTCTTCATCGTCGCCGCGACCGTGAAGGACGTACGGCTGGACGCCTGGCAGTGGCTCGCGCTGACCGGCGCGATCTGGGCCGGCAGCCTGGTCTTCGCCGCGCTCGGGGTGGCCATCGGGTACATGGCGAGCGGGGACGCGGTCCGGCCGATCACGATGATCACGTACTTCGGACTGTCGATGCTGGGCGGCCTGTGGATGCCCGCCACGACATTCCCCGACTGGCTGCAGTCCATCGCGAAGTGGCTGCCCACCCACGCGTACGCTGCCCTCGGCCAGGCGATCGAGCAGAGCCAGTCGCCCCACGCCAAGGACGTCACCCTCCTCGTCGTCTACTTCGCCCTGTTCGCGGGCGGGGCGGCGTGGCTGTACCGGAAGGACACGCTGAAGGCGTGAGCGCGATGACCGAGGACCCGCTGCCGGAGAAGGCCCGGGTGGAGCGGCTGATCCGGATCGGACAGCCGCCCCGCGACCGGGGCGAGGTGCTGCGCAAGCTGGTGTGGATCCTGCCCTGGCTGGTCTTCCTCGGCGCACCCGTGCAGGACCTGCTGGCCGGCCACCACACCACCGCGGCCACGACGGCCGGCTGGGTGGGCCTGCTGTCCTTCACGGGGACCTACCTGGCGGTCGTCTTCCGCACCATGGGCCGCCCCTACTCCGGCTGGCTCGTCGGCGCCATGGTCGCCGTGCTGTGGGTCCTGGCCGTCGCGCTGGCCCTCAGCCTCGGCGACTCCTGGCTCGGCCTCTTCGTGTACGTCTCCGTCACCTGCGGGGTCACCCTCCCCCTGACCGCCGCGTACTGGACGATCCCGCTGACCACCGCCGCGATGATGCTGGCGGGCTGGTTCGTCGACGACCTGGACGACGCCTGGGGCCTGTTCCTGATCGTGCTGCTGGTGGGCTACTCGATGACAGGCGTACGGCAACTGGTGCGCACGACGGTCGAGTTGCGCAAGGCGCGCGCCACGGTCGCCCAACTGGCAGCCAACGAGGAGCGGTTGCGCCTGGCACGAGACCTGCACGACCTCCTCGGCCACTCCCTCTCCCTGATCACCCTGAAGAGCGAACTGGCCGGCCGCATGCTCCCCGACCACCCCGACAGGGCGGCCCAGCAGGTCGCCGACATCGAACAGGTCAGCCGCCAGGCCCTGGTGGACGTCCGCGAGGCGGTCACCGGCTACCGCCGCCCCCGCCTGGCCGGCGAACTCGCGGGCGCGCAGGTCGCGTTGACGGCGGCCGGCGTCATCGCGGACCTGCCCGCGGAACCGGACCTGACCGCCGTGTCCAAGGAGAGCGAGTCGGCCCTGGCCTGGGCCCTGCGCGAGGCGATCACGAACGTCGTACGGCACAGCGGCGCCCAGCGCTGCGTGGTCGAACTGGTCCGACGCCAGACCCTGGACGGCCCGATGCTCGAACTCTCCGTCGAGGACAACGGCTCGGGCGGCTCCGGCAAGGCCCCCGGCAACGGTCTGACCGGCCTCACCGAACGCCTGGAGAAGGCCGGCGGCTCCCTGGAGGCGACCCGCCTCAAACACGGCTTCCGGCTGGTCGCACGGGTGCCCGCCGACGCCCCGGCCGCCCTGGCGGACGTAGGATCGCCCGCATGAGCCGTACGATCAAGGTCCTCCTCGCCGAGGACCAGTCGATGGTCCGCGAGGCACTGGCCGCACTGCTCGGCCTGGAGGACGACATCGAGGTCGTCGCCCAAGTCGCCCGCGGCGACGAGGTGTTGGCGTCGGCACAACAGCATGCCGTGGACGTGGCCCTCCTCGACATCGAGATGCCGGGCTGCACGGGCATCGAGGCGGCGGCCCAACTCCACAAGGCCCTCCCCGAGGTGAAACTGGTCGTCCTCACGACCTTCGGCCGCCCCGGCTACCTCCGCAGCGCGATGGAAGCGGGGGCCGACGCCTTCCTGGTGAAGGACGCCCCCGCGGCCCAACTGGCCGAAGCGGTACGGAAGGTGCTCGCCGGAGAGCGGGTCATCGACCCCACCTTGGCGGCAGCGGCCCTGGCGGAGGGAGCCAACCCGCTGACCGACCGCGAGCGCGAGGTGCTGCGGGCGGCGGCGGACGGCTCGACGAACGCGGAGTTGGCCAAGGCCCTTCATCTGTCCCAGGGCACGGTCCGCAACTACCTGTCGACGGCGATCCAGAAGCTGGCGGTGAGGAATCGGGCGGAGGCGGTAAGGATCGCAAGGGAAAAGGGCTGGCTTTAGAACGCCATTGAGGGCAGCCCACCCAGGGGCGCGGGGCTGTGTCGATGTGCGGCTCCGCCGCGTGGGCGCGATCAGCGCCAACGCGTCCGCACTCGCCAGATCAGTTCAGCATGGCCCTCGCTGATTGCGCCTGCCCCCGCACCCGATCCGCGGCAGGCTCATCCACAACCGCCACCACCTCGGCATACGCGTCCAGTTCAGCCGCGCCCGTCAGGAAATCCCCGCGCTGCACGAGCAGTTGAGCCCGCTCATACCGCAACCGCGCAGGATGCGAAGGCAACACCAACGCCAACTCAACGGCCCACAGGGCAACATCCGACCGCTCCGGCCTCGCCGCAGCCCACGCCCGAATGTTGTTGAGAACCCGCACGACCACATCGAGGGGATCCGCGGGCGCCAGCATGGAAGGCTCCAGCGAACCCCCCGTCGCCCCGGCAACCAACAACTCCGCATCGCCCCCGGACAACACCCGCCCCCCGTCAAAGGGATCAACCAACACCTGCTCCTCGGCCGCCCCGAACCCCACCACGAAATGCCCCGGCAGAGCGACCCCGTACACCGGCGCCCCCGCCCGCCGAGCCACCTCCATCCACACCACGGACAACAGGATCGGCAACCCGCGCCGCCGCCGAAGCACCGCGTGCAGCAGCGAGGACTCCAACCGCTGATAGTCACCGGGCGAGCCCCGGAACTCGAAACGCCCGCCCAGGAGTTGACGCAACGCGCCGGCCCAGGCAGCGGGCCCGCCGGGGCGATACGGCACCTGCCCGGCCAGCCGATCCAGTTCGACCTGGGCCGAGTCGATGCCCGCGTCGTCCAACGTCCTGTCCGCGGCGGCCCCCACCAGCAGACACAACGTCGCGAGGTCGGGCCGCTCGCACCGAGCCTCGTCGGCGAACAACTGCCGTACCGCAGCGGCCCGTTCAGCCGCCGGAGGCCGGAGCGCGGGCATGGCGAACTCGAACCCGAACCCGCTCACGACGAACCGTCGCGGTAGTGGTGGTAGGCGTGATGCGCGGAGAACCCCATCCCGGAGTACAGCGCCCGCGCCCCCGCGTTCTCCGCCTCGACCTGCAACCACGCGGCCGAAGCCCCCTCCTCCAACGCCCGCGAGGCCAACGCGGCCATGACGAGCGAGGCGAGCCCCCGTCGCCGTAGCGCCGGATCGACCTCGACCGCGGCGAACCCGGCCCAGCGCCCGTCGACGACACACCGCCCGATCGCGGCGGGAGCCGAATCCGCACCCTCGCCGGGCAGCGTCGCGAACCACACCGAGGGGCCGCTCCCCAGTACCTTCAGGGCCACCTCGCTCACCCCCTTGCGCTGATAGCGGGCCAGCCACGCCTCGTCGGCCGACCGGGACAGCGCGACTCCGGCGGCGTCGGCGCGGTCGGCGACAGGGGCCAGGCCGCCGACCCACAGCTCAGCCGTCACCTCACGGGTCCAGCCGCGCCGTTCCAACTCGGCGCAGAGCAGTTCCTGTGTGCCCTCGGCGCCGGTCGTGGTCTGGACGTACGCGGGCAGGCCCCGGTCGCCGTACCAGCGTCGTACGACGGTCAGGGCCTCGTCGAGGGGCAGGCCGGGATCGCCGAGGGGCAGCACGGAGTTGGCGCGGCGGGTGAATCCGGCGGCGGCGCGCAGCTCCCACGCGCCGAGCCGCTCGCTCTCCACCGGCCGCCACGCGCGCGAGGAGACGTGAGCCAACTCCGGGTAGCCGGCGGACGGTCCCCGACGGCGGGCCGGAGCGGCCGGAACGATCTTGCCCGCCACCAGCGAGGACTCCGAAATACGGACGGACTCGCCACCCTTGCGTGTGATCGTCAGCACACCGCTGTCCCATGATGTGAGAACACCCACCGTGTCGGTGAACTTCTCCGTCGTGTCTTCAGCACCTGTCAAGAGTCTGACGGACACCCGTTTGCCCACGTCAGCAGCGGTGATACGAACCTCAAGACGTCCCGCCGCAGAGATTTCCACAGGTCAGTTCACCCCTCCTGTATGGATCACGCCCCGGAACGGAGATACTAGGTGCGGGCATGGACGACGCCGCGCTCCCGCGCGCCGGGCGGCGGAGCCTACGGAGGCCCGCCAGCGCCCTATCGAGGAGGAACGACAGCGTGACCTACGTCATCGCGCAGCCTTGTGTCGACGTCAAGGACAAGGCGTGCATCGAGGAGTGCCCGGTCGACTGCATTTACGAGGGCTCACGGTCCTTGTACATCCACCCGGACGAATGCGTCGACTGCGGAGCCTGTGAGCCGGTGTGCCCGGTCGAGGCGATCTTCTACGAGGACGACACTCCCGAGGAGTGGAAGGACTACTACAAGGCCAACGTCGAGTTCTTCGACGAGCTCGGCTCCCCGGGCGGCGCCAGCAAGTTGGGCCTGATCGAGCGCGACCACCCCTTCGTCGCCGCGCTGCCGCCGCAGAACCAGTAAGAGCGGCCCGCACACACGCGCCGCCTCGGTCCCGTACGGCCTGATCACGCCCGATCAGCGCCCTACGGGGCCGAGGCGTTTGCCGTACGACGGCTGCGCGGCGCGTAGGTACGGGGCGCACGCACCAGAAAGTGAGCCAGTCATCGTGTCCGCAGTCACCGACCGCCTGCCCACCTTCCCCTGGGACAAGCTGGAGCCGTACAAGAAGACGGCCGCGGCGCACCCGGACGGCATCGTCGACCTGTCGGTCGGCACCCCGGTGGACCCGGTTCCCGACCTGATCCAGAAAGCGCTGATCGCCGCGGCCGACTCGCCCGGCTATCCGACGGTCTGGGGCACACCGGCACTGCGCGACGCGATCACCGGCTGGGTGGAGCGCCGCCTGGGCGCCCGCGACGTGACCCACCGCCACGTCCTGCCCATCGTCGGCTCCAAGGAACTCGTCGCCTGGCTCCCGACCCAGCTGGGCCTGGGCCCCGGCGACCGCGTGGCCTACCCGCGCCTCGCGTACCCCACGTACGAGGTGGGCGCCCGCCTGGCCCGAGCCGAGTACGAGACCTACGACGACCCGATACAGCTGAACCCCGAGGGCCTGAAGCTCCTCTGGCTCAACTCCCCGTCGAACCCGACCGGCAAGGTCCTCCCGAAGGACGAGCTGACCCGGATCGTCGCCTGGGCCCGCGAGCACGGCATCCTGGTCTTCTCCGACGAGTGCTACCTCGAACTCGGCTGGGAGGCCGACCCGGTCTCGGTCCTCCACCCGGACGTCAACGGCGGTTCCTACGACGGCATCGTCGCGGTCCACTCCCTCTCCAAGCGCTCGAACCTCGCCGGTTACCGCGCGGCCTTCCTCGCCGGTGACCCCGCGGTCCTCGCCCCGCTCCTGGAGATCCGCAAGCACGGCGGCATGATGACCTCGGCGCCCACTCAGGCAGCGGCGGTGGCGGCCCTGGGGGACGACACCCACGTCCAGGAACAGCGCGAGCGCTACACGGCCCGCCGCACGCTCCTGCGCGAGGCCTTGCTGAAGCACGGCTTCCGCATCGAACACAGCGAGGCGAGCCTCTACCTCTGGGCAACCAGGGGCGAGTCCTGCTGGGACACGGTCGCCCACCTGGCCGACCTGGGCATCCTGGTGGCGCCGGGCGACTTCTACGGAGAAGCGGGCGAGACCTTCGTAAGGGTGGCTTTGACGGCGACGGATGAGCGAGTCCGTGCAGCTGTAGAGCGGCTGGGCTGAGGTTCCCCAGGGGCGCGGGGCTGTATCGATGTGCGGCTCCGCCGCGGGGGCGCGACAAGCCCCCACCGGCCGCAAGCCGACAAACAACGCAGAAAGGGGTCCAGGGAACTCCCTGGACCCCTTCAACGCAGGCGCACTGAAACGCAGGCGCTTTAGCCGAGCGGCAGCCCCTTCAGCGGCAGCTCCTGAGCCGTCGGCAGCCCACCCTTGGTCACCGCGTCCGTCGGCAACCCGCCACCCGCGGTCGCGGTCTTGGCCGTCTCACCCAGCAGACCCCCGGCCTGACCCGCCGTGTCCCCGGCAACATGCTGCGCGGCCGGAGCCACGGTCTTGGCAACCTTCCCGCCGGTCTTGCCCGCGGCCGGCACCGCCTTCTCCAGGGCCTGGCCACCGGACTTGCCGGCGACCCCCGTGACGTTCTGGCTCGCGCCGTCGACCGTGTTGCCGACGCTCGCCCCGTCCAGGGCGGTCAGCGCGCCCAGGTTCGGGGTGGCCGGCAGGGAGGGGGCCGCACTGGCGGAGCCGGCCGCACCGACCCCGGCTGCCGCTCCCGCTGCGACGAGCAGCGCGGCACGGGCGATCCGGCGGGTCAGGGGGAGGGACATGATGCTCCTTGTGTTGATCTCCGGGCTCGGACGCAGTGACTACCGCTCGAAGCGCGCGAAGGTTGCGGAGCGGCAACGTAAAGAGTTCGCAATGCGTCGCATAATCAGCTACGGATAAAAACGGACAAAGAGCGCCTGGTCTGAAAGTCCGTCAAATACGTAGAGCCCTTTGTTCTCAAGGGTTCCGGCGCATGTGAGGGTGACAGCCCGACGACCGGAACGCACCCGGACCCCGAACGGCCACCCGTAACCCCTACGGGTGACGACCCGTACGACTGCCCGGCCACTGCCTCGCGGCTACTTCTCCCCGGCCTGCTGCGAGGTCACTATCCGCACCCCGCCGGAGGCCTTCGTGGCGGTCGAGTGCCACGGGTCGTCCGCGCTGCCGGCGGCCCACTCGCGGCCGGCGTACGACACGCGCTCGATGTGCAGCACCGAGGAGTTGGCCACCGCCCAGTGCGCGAGCTGCCAGCCGGTCCGCGTGCTGCCGGACCGCACGGGCAGGGTCACCGTGCTGCTCCCGCCGGTCGCACTCGCGCTGGGCGTCGGCGTGGACTCGGCCTTCGCCTTGGACTTCCCCTTCGACGCCGAGCCGCCCCGGGTCACCTCCGCACCCGTCTCCTTCAGCACCGTGCGCCCGAAGTCCCGTACCAGCGCGGCCCGTACGGCGTCCGGGCCGACGGCCGTCCGGGTGGTGTCCGGGAGGCCCTGGCAGGTCAGCGTGGCGGCCGCCTGCCCGGTGAGGGCGGCGGACAGCAGCGCGGCCTCGGGCTCATGCTTGGCGTACGCCTCCGGGTAGCCGCTGCGCTGCACGCGCTGGGCGGCGACGGTGAGGGGGAGCTGCTGGTAGTCGTCCACCTTGGCCAGGTGCTCGTAGAAGACGCCCGCCGCGTACGTCGGGTCCAGGATCTCCTTCTTGGTGCCCCAGCCCTGCGAGGGCCGCTGCTGGAACAGGCCGAGCGAATCCAGGTCGCCGTGCTGGATGTTGACGAGCTGCGACTCCTGGAGGGCGGTCGCGAGCGCGATCGTCACGGCCCGTTCCGGCATTCCGCGCCCGGTGCCGACGGCGGCGATCGTCGCCGCGTTCATCGTCTGCTCCTGCGAGAACTCGTACGCCTGGCCGTCGTCCTTGCCGGAGACCACCTTGCAACCGGGTCCGCCCCGGCCGCCGGTGACGTACTGGACGAGCAGATAGCCCGCGACCGCGAGCAGTACCACGAGTGCCGAGGAGAACCGGAAGAGGCGGCCGCGTCGACGCTTCTTGGGGGTGGGGGACTGCAGCATCCCCACAAGGTACTGGAGGCTCCTGTTACCGCTGCGCCGGGTGTGGACAAACGGTGGAGAGGCCCTTCGCGTTAGGGTCGACGCCATGTCCGACACCGCACTTGACCTCACGCTGGACGCCGCACGGCTCACCGCGCAGCTCGTCGACTTCCCCTCGGAGAGTGGCGACGAGAAGCCCCTCGCGGACGCGATCGAGACCGCGCTGCGCGCCCTGCCGCACCTCACGGTCGACCGGTACGGCAACAACGTCGTCGCCCGCACGAACCTCGGCCGTACGGAACGCGTCGTCCTGGCGGGCCACATCGACACGGTCCCGATCGCCGACAACGTCCCCTCGCGCCTCGACGGGAACGGCGTCCTGTGGGGCTGCGGCACCTGCGACATGAAGTCCGGCGTCGCGGTCCAACTCCGCATCGCGGCAACGGTGTTGACCCCCAACCGCGACCTGACGTTCGTCTTCTACGACAACGAGGAGGTCGCCGCCCACCTCAACGGCCTCAAGCACGTCTCCGAGGCCCATCCCGACTGGCTGGAGGGCGACTTCGCGGTCCTCCTGGAGCCGACGGACGGTCAGGTCGAGGGCGGCTGCCAGGGCACGCTCCGGGTGTTCCTGAAGTTCAAGGGTGAACGAGCGCACTCCGCGCGCGCGTGGATGGGCTCCAACGCGATCCACGCGGCCTCCAGGGCGCTGGCCAAGCTCGCCGCGTACGAACCCCGCACGCCGGTCGTGGACGGCCTCCAGTTCCACGAGGGCCTCAACGCGGTACGTGTCGAAGGGGGAGTGGCCACCAACGTCATCCCCGACGCGTGCACCCTTGTTGTCAACTTCCGCTATGCGCCCGACCGCGGCGAGGAGGAGGCGGAGGCCTTCGTACGCGACTACTTCGCCGACTGCGGGGTCGACGAGTTCGTCGTCGACGACCACACCGGAGGAGCCCGCCCCGGCCTGACCCACCCGGCCGCCGCGGCCTTCATGGCGGCCGTCGGCGGCGAGGCCCGGCCCAAGTTCGGCTGGACCGACGTGGCCCGCTTCAGCGCGCTGGGCGTCCCCGCGGTGAACTACGGCCCCGGTGCCCAGCTCCTCGCCCACAAGGTCGACGAGCGGGTCGAGGCGGCCCTGATCCCCGAGGCGGAGCGGCGACTGCGGGACTGGCTCACCGCCTGACATCCGTATGTCCCCCCTCCGTAACCCGCGTAGACCTACGCTGAAGTACGAAACACCTGCAAGTGGAGGGAGCGCACATGGCTACAGGCAACCCCGAGGGCAAGCAGCAGCCACCGGAGGAGCAGCGCCTGGGACCGGTCCTCCGGCGGCGCGATCAGGTGACCGCGAGCACGACCGACCAGCGCCTCCTGGACGCGGGCGGCCCCTCGGACTGGGTCCACACCGACCCGTGGCGCGTCCTGCGGATCCAGTCGGAGTTCATCGAGGGCTTCGGCACCCTGGCCGAACTGCCGCCCGCGATCAGCGTGTTCGGCTCGGCCCGCACCAAGCCGGACTCACCGGAGTACGAAGCGGGCGTACGGCTCGGACACGCCCTCGTGGAGGCCGGGTGGGCCGTGATCACCGGTGGCGGCCCCGGAGCCATGGAGGCGGCCAACAAGGGCGCCCTGGAGGCCAAGGGCATCTCCGTCGGCCTCGGCATCGAGCTGCCCTTCGAGCAGGGGCTCAACGCCTACGTCGACATCGGCCTGAACTTCCGTTACTTCTTCGTCCGCAAGATGATGTTCGTCAAGTACGCCCAGGGCTTCGTGGTCCTCCCCGGTGGCCTCGGCACCCTCGACGAACTCTTCGAGGCCCTCACCCTGGTCCAGACCCAGAAGGTCACCCGCTTCCCGATCGTCCTCTTCGGGAGCGAGTACTGGGGCGGCCTGGTCGACTGGCTGAAGAACACGCTCATCGCCCAGGGCAAGGCATCGGAGAAGGACCTGCTGCTGTTCCACGTGACGGACGACGTGGACGAGGCGGTCGCGCTGGTGTCGAAGGAAGCGGGACGGTAGAGATCAGCCCGTCCGGCGTTTGAGGACGAGGCCGTCCAGGCCGAAGGGGGGTCTGGGGGCGCAGCCCCCAGGGACGGGACGGGTAGGGGCGGCGGGGGCGAGAAACCTACGCCAGCCCCCGCCGTCCCACCGCCGGAGGCCGATGCCCCGCGATCGACGCCACCATGTCCAGCACCTGCCGGGTCTCCGCGACTTCGTGCACCCGGTACACCTGCGCCCCCAGCCAAGCCGACACGGCAGTGGTCGCGAGCGTCCCGACCACCCGCTCCTTGACCGGCTTGTCGAGCGTCTCGCCCACGAAGTCCTTGTTGGACAGCGACACCAGCACGGGCCACCCCGTCCCGACCATCTCCCCGAGCCGCCGCGTCGCCTCCAGACTGTGCCGCGTGTTCTTCCCGAAGTCATGCCCGGGATCGATCAAAACGGACTCCCTGGGGACTCCGAGTCCCACGGCCCGTTCCGCGAGCCCCAGGGTCACGCGCAGGATGTCGGCCATGACGTCGTCGTAGGTCACCCGGTGCGGCCGGGTACGCGGCTCCGCGCCACCCGCGTGCGTGCACACCAGCCCCACGCCGTACCGCGCGGCGACCTCCGCGAGCCGGGGATCGACGCCGCCCCACGCGTCGTTCAGGAGATCCGCGCCGGCCTCGCAGACGGCCTCGCCGACCTCGTGCCGCCAGGTGTCGACGCTGATGACGACGTCCGGGAAGCGCCGCCGCACCTCGGCCACGAAGCCGACCGTGCGCCGCGCCTCCTCGTCGGCGGTCACTTCCTCGCCGGGGCCGGCCTTGACCCCGCCGATGTCGATGATGGCGGCGCCCTCGGCCACCGCCTGCTCCACGCGCGCGAGGGCGGGCTCGTCGCGGAACGTGGCCCCTTGGTCGTAGAAGGAGTCCGGGGTCCGGTTCACGATCGCCATGATCACCGGCTCGTGCGTGTCGAATTCACGCCTGCCCAGCCTGAGCATCCCCTGTGACCTCTCCTAGTGCGTACCGGTCTTCAGCCGCCTGTGACCCTAACTGTCAGCGTCGCATGGCACGATCGGACCCTGACACATTCGGCTTCGGCACGTCCGACATCGACGCCCGTGGAGACCTCAGAGATGTTCATGTTCCTGTTCCTGGTCGTCGGGCTCGCCGTCGTGGTCGGCGCCGTGACCCTCTCGGTGATCGGCGGCGGCGAGAGCGCCCCGCTGCCCGACGTCGCGCCGGAGCGCCTCGACGACCCGCTGCCCCCGGACCGGCCGGTGAACCACGCCGACATCGAGACCCTCCGCTTCCCGCTCGCCGCGCGGGGCTACCGCATGGCCGAGGTGGACGACGCGCTGGGCCGCATCGCCGCCGAACTCGCCGAGCGCGACGCCCGGATCGCCGACCTGGAGTCCGCGCTCGCCGGAGCGCGGGCCAGCGCCCACGTCTCCATGCAGAAGCCGGTCGAAGGCAGTCAGCAGTGAGCGAGGGCGGGGCCGTAGCCGGTCCGGACGGCGCTCTGCGCTGCCCCTGGGCGCTGTCCACGGAGGACTACGTCGCGTATCACGACGAGGAGTGGGGCCGCCCGGTCCACGGCGACGACGCCCTCTACGAGCGGCTCAGCCTGGAGGCCTTCCAGTCCGGCCTCTCCTGGATCACGATCCTGCGCCGCCGCGAGGGCTTCCGGGCGGCGTTCGCGGGCTTCAAGATCGCCGAGGTGGCGACCTTCACGGACACCGACCGCGAACGCCTCCTCCTCGACGCGGGCATCATCCGCAACCGCCTCAAGATCGACGCGACGATCGCCAACGCGCGCGTGCTGGTGGACTGGGCCCCGGGCGAGCTGGACGAGTTCATCTGGTCCCACGCCCCGACCCCGGGCTCGCCCCCGAAAACCCTTGGGGACGTCCCGGCGGTCACGACCGAGTCGACGGCCCTGTCGAAGGCCCTGAAGAAGCGGGGCCTGAAATTCGTGGGGCCCACGACGGCGTACGCGTTGATGCAGGCGTGTGGGTTGGTCGACGACCACCTGGAAGCATGCGTGGCGAGAAGCGCCGGTTAGGGGCGCGGGGAACGGCGCGACCAGCCACAACGGACCCGCAGCTTCGGACGGCGCTACCGACCCGAGTACTTCGGCTTCTCCTTGTTGACGAAGGCCTGCACGGCGATCGCGTGGTCCTCCGACGCGCCCGCCCGAGACTGAAGTTCGTCTTCTTTCTCCAGCGTCTCCTCAAGGGTGTGCGTCAGGCCGTACGCCACCGCCTCCTTCAGCGCCGCGTACGCCACCGTCGGCCCGTCCGCCAGCTGCCGAGCCACCTTCTCCGCCTCGGCGTGCAACTCGCCGACGGGCACGAGACGGTTGGCGATCCCCAGGTCGTACGCGTCCTGCGCGGTGATCGTCCGCGGAAACAGCAGCAGGTCGGACGCGCGACCGGGGCCGACCACCCGCGGCAGCGTCCAGGAGATGCCCGAGTCCGCCGTCAGGGCGACACCGGCGAAGGACGTGTTGAAGCCGGCGGTGTCGGCCACGACCCGGTGGTCCGCGGCCAGGGCGAGCCCGAAACCGGCGCCCGCGGCGACCCCGTTGACCCCGGCGACCACGGGCTTCGCCATGCCGGCGATCGCCCGCACGATGGGGTTGTAGTGCTCCTTCACCGTGGTCATCGTGACCCCGGTCCCGGCCTCGCGGTCGGAGGCCAGCAGCGTGATGTGCTCCTTGAGGTCCTGGCCCACGCAGAACGCCCGCTCGCCGGCCGCGGTCAGCAGCACGGCCCGTACGGCGTCGTCGTCCGCCGCGGCCCGTACCGCGTCCCGGAGGGCGACTTTGGTCGCGATGTTCAGCGCGTTCATCGCCTCGGGGCGGTTCAGCGTGATCGTCGCGAGTCCGTCGCTCACCTCGTAGAGCACGGTGTCGGCCATGGCGTATCCCCTCGGGTGTCGCGGCTCCGGCGTACCGGTCGGTACGCCGTACGTCCGTAGGACAGCATGGCGGAGATCACCGTCCGCGCACCGGACCGGACGTGTGACCTGCGTCAAAGAATTCCGCTCCGGATTCGGTCGGCCGAGGTCCGCGCGGCGGCGAAGTATCGCAGTCACATCGGCGAATTGAGTGGTTTTGCTCGCGCGCGTTGCCCAAGCGATGCCGACTGATGTTGGTCATCGGGTCCTGAGATGCGGGATAATGGCCTGGAAGCAATGTGTTCGATGCCGGTGACGCGTGTCTCATTAGGGGCCGCGCGTGCCCTCCATGGGGCCGTCGGCGACGATGAGCTGGTTTCAGGAAGGGGAACGAGCATGGCGGCCATGAAGCCGCGGACGGGCGATGGCCCGCTCGAGGTGACCAAGGAGGGGCGGGGCATCGTCATGCGCGTTCCGCTCGAAGGCGGCGGGCGGCTCGTCGTCGAGCTGACCCCTGACGAGGCCGACGCGCTGGGCGACGCCCTCAAGAAGGTCGTCGGCTGACGCGGCGGAACGCGACCATACCCTTTCAGCTGCCCCGGCACCCGAGACGGTGCCGGGGCAGCTGTTTGCCCGGAGTCCCGAGTTCGGAGTTCTACGGAGGTTCGGCGTCCGGCGCCCGGCTATCGCTTGACGGCGCAGAGCAGGCCGTCGCCCACCGGGAGCAGTGACGGCACCAGTTCGGGGCTCTCGCGTACGGCGCGGAGCAGCTCGCGCAGCCGTAGGACTTCGGTGGGCTGGGGGCTTGAGTCGACGGTGCGGCCGTTGGCGAAGACGCCCTCGAAGACCACCAGGCCACCCGGACGCAGCAGGCGCAACGATTCAGCGAGATAGTCCAGGAACTCCAGCCGGTCACCGTCGCAGAACACGAGGTCGTAGCCCGCGTCCGCGAGCCGGGGCAGCACGTCCAGGGCGCGGCCCGGGATGAAGCGGGCCCGGTTGCTGGCGAAGCCGCACGCGCGGAAGGCCTGGCGGGCGAACTGCTGGTGGTCCGGCTCCGGGTCGACGGTGGTCAGTACCCCGTCCGGCCGCATGCCGTACAGAAGATGCATTCCGGAGACGCCGGTCCCGGTTCCGATCTCTGCCACCGCTTTCGCGTCCACGGTGGCGGCGAGCATCCGCAGCGCGGCACCCGTGCCGGGCGACACCGAGCGCAGCCCTGCCTCGCGGGCCCGGTCACGGGCCCAGCGCAGTGCCTCGTCCTCGGCGACATAGGCGTCGGCGAACGCCCAGCTCGTCTGCCGGTTGCCGGTAATGACCCTCTCCTGTCCCCGTGGTTGCCTGGGCGTGACTGTATCCGTTGGTGCCGGGAACCTGCTGATGGGACCGGGCGTTTAGAGGGGGGAGGAAAGCACTGCGGGACGCGACCGGAGAGAAGGGCGGGGGATGACGATGGATCAGGTTGTCGAGCACGACGTCGAGCGAGACGCCGGGCAGGGCCACGGGGATCGGCTCACACCACCGCCAGGTCGGTATGAGCGTGTATCAAATTCTCGTAAAACCGCTTATCCGGAGCTAACGGGCGAGGTGGCTATGGTAGGGGCTCCACTGGACACCACCAGAGCCGACAGGGGAGGTGCGGCTGTACCTGTGGATCGGGGAGGAGTGCTTCGGCGCTTTCTCGGATCGGCGGGCAGGCCGAAATCCGTGAACGACACCGCTGCTGACCACAGCCACGCCGCTGACCATGCCCAGACCGCGACCTTCTCCACCGACGCGGACGGGCAGGCGTGGACTCCGCCCACCTGGGAGGAGATCGTCAGCACCCACAGCGGCCGTGTGTACCGGCTCGCGTACCGCCTGACGGGGAACCAGCACGACGCCGAGGACCTGACGCAAGAGGTCTTCGTCCGGGTGTTCCGTTCGCTGTCGACGTACACGCCCGGCACCTTCGAGGGCTGGCTGCACCGCATCACCACCAACCTCTTCCTGGACATGGTCCGCCGCAAGCAGCGCATCCGTTTCGACGCGCTGGGGGAGGACGCGGCCGAGCGACTGCCCAGCCGCGAGCCGTCACCCCAGCAGGTCTTCAACGACGCGCACTTCGACGCGGACGTCCAGCAGGCCCTGGACACCCTCGCCCCGGAGTTCCGGGCGGCGGTCGTCCTGTGCGACATCGAGGGTCTCTCGTACGAGGAGATCGCCGCGACCCTGGGCGTCAAGCTCGGTACGGTCCGTTCCCGGATCCACCGTGGCCGCTCCCAGCTCCGCAAGGCCCTCGCGCACCGCTCGCCGGAAGCACGGGCCGAGCGCCGTTCCTTCGTGGCGCGTGTGCCCGCGCTGGGGGGAGGGGGCGCGACCGCGTGAGTGGATCACGTCCTACGCCTGCGGAGCAGCATCTGGGAGACCGACTTTCCGCCCTGGTGGACGGGGAGCTCGGTCATGAGTCGCGCGAGCGTGTACTGGCGCATCTGGCCACCTGTACGAAGTGCAAGGCCGAGGCCGACGCGCAGCGCCGACTGAAGAACGTGTTCGCGGAAATGGCCCCACCGCCCCCTTCCGAGAGCTTCCTGGCCCGTCTGCAGGGGCTTCCCGGGGGAGGTGGCGACACGGACGGCGAGGAGCCGCCCGGCGGAGGACTGTTCACCGCCGGGATCGGTGTGTTCGGCGTCAGAAGAGACGGCCCGCTCGACGCGTTCGAGTTCGGCTACGTCCCGGCGGGCCCGCACGCGGCCACGGCCCTGACCCCGTCCGCTCCCTCCCGGTCCGCCCGAGAGGGCTTCCGTATCCATGACGTCAGTCGGCACGACGCCGACCGTTCCGCCTCACGCGGGATGCGGTTCGCGTTCGTCGCCGCCGGGGCGGTCTCGCTGGCCGCGATCGCGCTGGGCGGGGTGGCCACGGTCGCGCCGGGCGACACGGCCGCGGAAGCGCGGGGCGGTACGGGTGTGACACCGGCGCGTACGCAGGGCATGGGCGCGGCGGCGACCACCGACGCCGGGCGCCGCCGAGCGGTAGGCCCCCTACTCGCCCAGGGCACGAGCCAGCGCTCGATGCTCGGCGACACCGCGGTCCCGCCGACCTCGGTCTCGGCCCCGCTCCTGCCCGGAGTGCCGTCACCCGCGGGCGTCCAGGGCGACGAGGTCATGCACACGCTCACCGCACCGGTGATGGCCGGAGCGGCGGTCATGTCCCCCCTGATACGCCCCCTCAACGCGACCCAGCCGGTCGCCCTCACGTCCTGGTCCACGGCCCCCGAGGTCATGACCCCGGGCCTGCTCCGCACACCGGCGCCCGACACCACCTCGTCCCCCTCCTCCACCCCCACGCCCCCCTCCCACCCCCTCCACTGACCGGCCTCTGACCGGCCCCTGCGCCACGGCCCGCGAACCTGGTTGAATCCGGGGAGTACGGGGTGGCGCGGGCTGTTGTGGGGGGACGGGGACCATGGACGAGGGGATGCGGGAGCGGGGGTCCGCGAGATCCGCGAAGCCGAAGTGGTGGGGCCGAGGTCGAGGTCCGGCTGCGCCGGGGGCGACGGGTGATTCGATTCCGGGTGCGGCTGACGGCGAGGGTGTTGCGCCGGGGCCTTTGGACGATGCCGGGGTCCGTGTCCGTGGCGTTGGCATCGACGGGGATGCCGGTGCGGATACCGAGGCTGTCGGGGATACCGACGGGGACTTCGCGTTGCGTCCGCCGGGTGTGGTGCGGGATGAGACGTCGCGGGGATCCGGCGACGGGGACTTCGAGTTGCGGGCACCTCTTGAGGGGCTGAGCGGCGAAGTGGCCTCTGGCGGGGGTGACTTCGAGGTTGGGCGCCCTGTGATGGGGGGCTTGGTCAGGGGTGCGGCTGAGGATGCCGGCGGTGACGTCGGGTCGGGTCGGCCTGTGGGTGGGGCTCCTACCGGCGGTGCGGTCGCGGACGTTGACGGTGATTTCGAGTTGGGGCGTCCCGTAGCGAGGCCTTCGGCCGCAGGTGCGGGCGTAGGCGCTGGCGGTGACTTTGAGTCGGGGCATCGTGCTCCGGGCCCGACTGGCCCTGAGGGCGCGGGAGTTGACGCCGACTTCGAGTTGGGTCGCCCTGTGCCGGGGGCTCCGGTCGGCGGTGCGGTCGTGGGTACGGGTGGTGACGCCGAGGTGGATCTTCCTGTGGCTGGGTCTCCGGCTGGCGGTGTGGCCGCGGAAGTTGACGGTGACTCGGAGCTGGACCGGCTGGCTGAGTCTTCAGCCGGCCTTGTGGCAGGGGACGTTGGTGTCCAGCCGGACCAGTCGGTGCCGGAGCCCTCGGTCGGCCGTGCGGTCGTGGAGGCTGATGGTGACCTCGGGTTGGGCCGACTTGCGCCGGTGTCGTCGCCTGGCGGTGTCGTCGTAGGTGAAGGCGGTGACTCGGAGCTGGACCGGCCTGTGCCCGAGACTCCAACTGGACTTGCAGCGGTGGACGTTGGCGTCCCGCTGGGCCACCCAGCCGCAGAGTCCCAGGCGGACGGCGCGGTCGTAGACGCCGGCGGCTACTTCGAGCTGAGCCACCCCGCGTCAGGTTCCCCGGTCGGCGGCGTGGCCGTAGAAGCCAGCGGTGTTTCCGAGCTGGACCACCCTGTGTCGGCCTCTCCGGCCGGGGCCGTGTCTGTGGGCGTCGGTGCTGGTTTCGAACCGGAACCACCTTCCGTGTCCGAACCCCCGACAACCCCCGGCGCGGTCCTCCCGCCCACCGGCCGGCCCAAGCCGCTGCACGATCCCGACCCCTACAGCACCCCGCCGTACGGCGAGCCGGGGCCCTGGGCGCTCGCGCCCCCCGTTCAGCACCCGGCGGTCACCTCTGCGCCCGTCGCGGCCCCACAGGCCCACACAGCAGCTCCCGGCACTCCTGGCCCCTACACCGCTCCCGTGTCTCCTGGCACGCCTGCACCGGCCTTTGTCGAGGCCGTGCCTCCCGGCACCCCCGCGTCCTCCGTCACGACCCCGGCGTTCTCTGCTCCCGCTGCACCGGCCATCACCGATACCGCGTCCCCCGGCACCCCCGCGCCTGGCGCCGACACCTCGGCCCCCGGCATCTCCGCACCCCTCGTTCCCCCCGCACCGCCCCACTCCGACGCCTCGACCGCCGCCTCCCTGACTCCACCGGATCCCGCCCGCACCCCTGTTGTCCCGGACCAGGCACCCGCGCCCACCAACCCCTGGCACCGCTACGACCCCTGGGCCACTCCCGCCCCGCTCCAAACCGGTACCCCCGACCAGCACCGCACCCGCACCCGGAAGCTCCTCGCCGCCTCGGCGCTCGCCCTGGCTCTGGTCTCGGGCGGGGTCGGTGGGGTCGTAGGAGCGCATCTGGAGCGGGACGGGATCGGTGGGGACGTCGTGTTGCCGCAGGCCGGTAAGGAAGACGCTCAGCGGGTGCCCGGCAGTGTTGCCGGGATTGCCGCTCGGGCTCTGCCCAGTGTGGTGACTCTGCATGTGAGTGGGGACGAGGAGTCGGGGACCGGGACCGGGATCGTGTTGGACAGGCGGGGGCACATTCTCACCAACAACCATGTCGTCCGGCCCGCTGGTGGTGACGGGGCGATATCCGTCCGCTTCAGTGGGGGACAGACCGTCAAGGGCAAGGTCGTCGGGCGGGACACCGGGTACGACCTCGCTGTCGTGCAGGTCAGTGGGGTGCGGGGGCTGACGCCGATGCCGCTCGGGAATTCCGACAACGTGCGGGTGGGGGACCCCGTCGTCGCGATCGGTGCGCCCTTTGATCTCGACAACACCGTGACCTCCGGGATCATCAGCGCCAAGGAGCGGCCGATCACCGCCGGAGGCGAGGCGTCGGACGGGAGCGACGTGTCGTATGTCGACGCGTTGCAGACCGACGCGCCCATCAATCCCGGTAACTCAGGGGGGCCGTTGCTCGATGCTCGGGGGCGGCTGGTCGGGGTCAACTCGGCTATTCGGTCCGCCGATTACGGGGATGGGGGCGGGGACGGGAGTGAGCAGGGCGGGTCCATCGGGCTCGGGTTCGCCATTCCTGTCAATCAGGCCAAGCTCGTTGCCGAGGAGCTGATCAATACCGGGAAGGCGACTCATCCCGTCATCGGCGTCACCCTCGACCTGGACTACGCCGGAGACGGAGCCCGTGTCGCCTCGAAGGGCGGCGGCGACGGGCCCGCCGTCACCCCGGGAGGGGCCGGTGCCAAGGCAGGGCTCAAGGCCGGCGACGTCATCACCGAGGTCGACGGCGTGCGGGTGCACTCCGGTGACGAGCTCATCGTCAGGACGCGTGCTCATCGGCCCGGCGACCAGCTGCGGCTGACTCTGCGGCGGGGCGGCGGGGAGATGACCTTGTCGCTCGTTCTGGGCTCGTCGACCGGCGATTGACAGAAACGTCACAGGTGAGAGCCCCGCGCCCGGTCCCACTAGGCAAACAACCCGGAAAACCGGTGGTGTACACCCACTCGTAGCCCCCGGGACAGTACCGGTCGGGTGGGATCGCCGGGTACCGTGGACCCGGCCCGGACCACGGAAGACCCGCACAGACCACCGAGGGCCGAGGGCCGAGGACATCGCAAGGAGCTTCAGGTGTTCAATGACATAGGACCGCTAGAGCTGGTGACGATCATTGTCCTCGCCGTGCTCGTCTTCGGTCCGGACAAGCTCCCGAAGGTCATCCAGGACGTCATGCGGACGATCCGGAAGATCCGAGAGTTCTCGGAGAGCGCCAAGGCGGACATCCGCGAGGAGCTGGGTCCGGAGTTCAAGGACTTCGACTTCGAGGACCTCAACCCCAAGACGTTCCTGCGCAAGCAGCTGGACAACGACGAACTGGGGCTCAAGGAGATCCGCAACGGCTTCGACCTGAAGAAGGAGATGGCCGAGGTCACGGAGGCGGTCCAGAGTGCGGACACCCCCTCCTCTTCCTCGTCGTCCCCTTCGTCGTCGTCCTCCGGCAGTGGTCGTCTCGACATGACCAAGAAGCCCGAGGACCCCGAGAAGGACGACCGCCCGCCCTTCGACGCGGACGCCACCTGAGCCGTACGGACGCCAGTTGAGTCGTACGGGGACAGTCGTTCCACGGCCCCCTACGTGACGCGTTTCATATCTCTCCAGCCCCTTCCACGCCTCCGTACGGCCTGAACAAGGCCTCTGTGCGCCTCGCGCGCCGGGCGCTTTCCGGGCTGCCTCGCACGAGGTGGCTATGCTGCCGAGTTGTTGTGCGGACCGGGCGAGTCGCCCGAAGGGGGGCGGGCCGCCCCGGTCCGACGAGAACGAGGAGGCGTCCGGAGCATGGAGACGACGAGTCGGGTAGGCGCGCAGGCGCCGGCCGCGGAGGGTGGACAAACACTCCCCTCCGCCCGGCGCACGGTCGACGGCTACCTGCTGGCGCCCTTCCCGTGGTACGGCCTCGACGAGGCCTTCACGGGACCGCGCTGGCTGATGCAGGTGGGCATGGCGGCGGACGGAGCCGTCGAGCACGGTTCGATCGGGCACGGCGACGAGCCCTCCGTACGCAACGAAGGCACCGAGGACAAGGAGAAGTTCGCGGTCGTCGTCACCGTCGCGGGCAACCCCGCCCGGCGCACCGCCGACGGCACGGGCCTCCTGGAGGCCACCTCGGTGTCCTCCGCGGCCTGGCTCGCCGGTGTGGGGCTGCTGTCCTTCACCTGGCCCGGCCAGATGGACCACAGCCTGCGCGACGACTGGCTGGAGCAGCAGACCGAGACGGCCTGGGTCCTGGCCGACGACCTCGCCGGCGACGACTGGTCGACCCTGTCCCTCCCCGTGGACGGCGTGCCGACGCCCTTCCACTACCGCGAGTCCGAGTTCGGCTGGGTCCTCGCGGGCTCGACCCAGGAGGGCGTCCACGTGGGGGCGTACGGCCGGGGCATGAGTGCGTACGGGCTCGGCTTCGCCATGATCAAGGACATCACGACGTACGCCGCCCAGTAGCGGTGACGACGATGGGGGCGCCGTCCGGTGGGACGGCGCCCCCATCGTCGTCAGAAGATCTCTAGAACTTGTTCCGCGGGGTGATCCCCAGCGACATGCCCGAGAGGCCCCGCTGTCGGCCGCCCAGCTTGCCCGCGATCGCCCGCAGCGCGGCTCCCGCCGGGGAGTCCGGGTCCGTCAGGACGACCGGCTTGCCCTCGTCGCCGCCCTCGCGGAGGCGGAGGTCGATCGGGATGGTGCCCAACACGGGGACGCTGGCGCCCGTCGTGCGGGTCAGGCCGTCCGCCACCGACTGGCCGCCGCCCGTGCCGAAGACGTCGACCATCTCGCCGCAGTGCGGGCAGGGCAGGCCCGCCATGTTCTCGACGACGCCGACGATCTTCTGGTGGGTCTGTACGGCGATGGAACCGGCCCGCTCGGCGACCTCGGCCGCCGCCTGCTGAGGGGTCGTCACGACCAGGATCTCGGCGTTCGGGACGAGTTGGGCGACGGAGATCGCGATGTCGCCCGTGCCCGGGGGGAGGTCGAGGAGCAGGACGTCCAGGTCGCCCCAGTACACGTCCGCCAGGAACTGCTGGAGCGCCCGGTGCAGCATCGGGCCGCGCCACACCACCGGTGCGTTGCCCGGCGTGAACATGCCGATGGAGATGACCTTCACGCCGTGTGCCGACGGCGGCATGATCATGTTCTCGACCTGGGTGGGCAGGCCGCCGGCGCCGAGCATGCGCGGCACGCTGTGGCCGTAGATGTCGGCGTCGACGACACCGACCTTCAGGCCGTCGGCGGCCATCGCGGCGGCGAGGTTCACCGTCACCGAGGACTTGCCGACGCCGCCCTTGCCGGAGGCGACCGCGTACACGCGGGTGAGGGAACCGGGCTGCGCGAAGGGGACCTCGCGCTCGGTCTTGCCACCGCGCAGGGCGGTCGCGAGTTCCTTGCGCTGCTCGTCGCTCATCACGTCCAGGGTCACGTCGACACCGGTGACGCCCTCGACACCCAGGACCGCCTCCGTCACGCGCTGCGTGATCGTCTCGCGCATGGGGCAGCCGGAGACCGTCAGGTACACGGTGACCGCGACCGCCCCGTCCGCACCGATCTCCACCGACTTGACCATCCCCAACTCGGTGATGGGTCGGTTGATCTCGGGGTCGTTCACCGTCGACAGTGCTTCACGCACCGCGTCTTCCGTAGCCATGGGGTCGATGGTACGGCGCCGCGCGGGGGCCCCGGTAAGCCCGTCACCGGTCGTCTACGTCACGTCCGTGCGACCGTTCCGCCGGGAATACGACGTGTTTGTGGTGGCCGTTCCCGCGTCCCTCCCCGCGTTCCTCCAGCTCTTTCACCAGGTCCTGGAGTTCGGAGCGGATCCAGTCCCGGGTCGCCACCTCGCCGAGGCCGATGCGCAGGGCGGCGATCTCGCGGGTCAGGTACTCGGTGTCCGCGATCGACCGCTCGTTCTGCTTGCGGTCCTGCTCCAGGTTGACCTTGTCGCGGTCGTCCTGCCGGTTCTGCGCGAGCAGGATCAGCGGGGCCGCGTACGAGGCCTGGAGCGACAGCATCAGCGTCAGGAAGATGAACGGGTAGTTGTCGAACCGCACGTCCCGCGGCGCGAAGATGTTCCACAGCACCCACGCGATGATGACGACCGTCATCCAGACGATGAACCGCCCGGTGCCCAGGAACCGCGCGATCCGCTCCGACAACCGCCCGAAGGCCTCCGGGTCGTACTCGGGCAGGAACCGGCGCCGGGGCGAACGCGGCTGGTCGAGCCGGGCCCGGGGCCGGGTGGTGGCGGTCGCGCCCGCCGGTGTCCGCTCGCGCGTGGACTCGCGCTCAGGAGTCATGAGCCGCCACCTCCTCCGCCTCTGCCGACGCCTCTGTCGAAGCGTCTGCCGATGTCTCTTCCGATGTCTCCGGCTCTGCCTCGTTCTCGCGGCCGGCCTCGTTCCCGCCCTCGCCCTCGTCGAGGTGGAACTCGGTCTCCCGCCAGTCCTCCGGCAGCATGTGGTCCAGCACGTCGTCCACGGTCACCGCCCCGAGCAGCGACCCGGTCTCGTCGACCACGGGCGCCGCGACCATGTCGTACGTCGCGAAGAACCCGGCGATCAGCTGCAGCGACGCGTCCGGGTCGAGCGGCTGCAGGTCGTCGTCGATGATCGCGCTGACCAGGGTGTACGGCGGGTCGCGCAGCAGCCGCTGGAAGTGGACCGTGCCGAGGTACTTGCCGGTCGGGGTGTCGTCCGGCGGCCGGCAGACGTACACCTGGGCGGCGAGCGCGGGGGAGAGGTCGGCGCTGCGGACCCGGGCGAGCGCGTCGGCGACGGTCGCGTCGGGCCGTAGGACGATCGGTTCGGTCGTCATCAAGCCGCCCGCGGTGTGCTCCTCGTACGACATCAGGCGGCGTACGTCGGCCGCCTCGGAGGGCTGCATCAGGTTCAGCAGGCGCTCCTTGTCGTCCTCGGGGAGTTCGGAGAGGAGGTCGGCCGCGTCGTCCGGGTCCATCGCCTCCAGGACGTCGGCCGCGCGCTCCTCCTTCAGCTTGCCGAGGATCTCGATCTGGTCGTCCTCCGGGAGCTCTTCGAGGACGTCGGCGAGGCGGTCGTCGTCGAGGGCGGCGGCGACCTCGGCCCGGCGCTTGGGGGAGAGATGGTGCAGGACGTTGGCGAGGTCGGCGGGGCGCAGCTGCTCGAAGGTGGCCAGGAGGCTCTCCGCGCCCTGTCCCTGCTCCTCAAGGGAGAATCCGGTGACGCTGGACCAGTCCACGGTCAGCGTCTCGCCCTTGGCCCTTCTGAAGGCTCCGCCGGTGCGGCCCTTCCGTACGAAGACGCGGTCGATCTCCCAGTCCCGGCGGGCGGGGAGATGCTGCACCGACAGGTCGAGGACGGTGACCTCCTCGTCGGTCTCGACGAGGGTGACGCGCCGGTCCAGGAGTTCGCCGAACACCAGCCGCTCGGTGGGCCGTTGCTCGAAGCGGCGGACGTTCAGCACGCCGGTCGTGATGACCTGGCCGGACTCGATGCCGGTGACGCGGGTCATCGGCAGGAAGATGCGGCGCCGGGTGGAGAGTTCGACGACGAGGCCGAGCAACCGAGGGGGCCGCCGGCCGACGCGGAGCATGGCGACGAGGTCGCGGACGCGGCCCACCTGATCGCCGTTCGGGTCGAAGACGGCGACACCGGAGAGGTGCGACACGAAGACTCGGGGAGCGCCGGCTGCCATGGCCGCACCTCCTTCTTTCTCTTCTGATCTGCCGATGGATTCCGTGGTTTCCGGATCTTCCGAAATGCCTGCTCGGACGGGCTTCAGGCTAGCCCGTCCCCATGTGATCCGCGCTGGTGGGCGGTCCGGACGGACTGGCTCCGCCGGCGCCTCGCGGCCCCGGTACGCTGCCGTACGCCATCGCCCCCCGCACGGAAGGCAACCCACCTGTGACCGCGATTCCCCAGGTCCGAAACCGTCGTGCGGCGCTGCTCGGCGCGGTCTGTGTCCTGACCCTCACGGGGTGCGGCGGCGGGGACCCGGACGCGGGGACCAACGGGGTCGGCAAGCTGGCCGCCGACAAGATCCAGTCCAGGTCCGTGACGGCCGCGGGCGCCGCCGACGCGGTACGGCTGTCGGGGACCGTCGTCACCAGCGGCCGGACGTACACGCTCGACATGCGGCTGAAGTCCGACGGCGGCAGCGGGTCGGTCACCTCGAAGGGGTCGACCTTCGGGCTGCTGCGGATCGGTGCGGAGCTGTACCTGAAGGCCGACGCGGGCTTCTGGAACGGCAACGGGGACTCGGGCGTCGGCGACTCGCTGCACGGCAAGTACGTGAAGGTGCCGCAGGGCGACCCCTCGTACAAGAAGTTCAGTGGTTTCACGGACAAGGACGTCCTCCTCTCCAGTCTGCTGACCCTGCACGGCTCACTCGCGACGGACGGACACCACGCGCAGAACGGCGTCCGCACGATCCGCATCACCGGCGACGACGGTTCCGGCGGCACCCTCGACGTGTCCCTGGAGGGCAAGCCGTATCCGCTCCGCCTGGTCCGCGCGGGCGGCGCGGGCACCCTGACCTTCTCGGACTGGGGCAAGAGCTTCGCGGTGACGGAGCCGGCCGACGACGACACTGTCGACTACGGCAAGCAACTGCCGTCTTCCTGACGGCGGTTACCGGCGTTTGCGTTTCTTCAGGAGCAGGCGCGGCAGGCCGGCCGGGATCGGTTGTCGGGTAGTCGCCGGGGTCGGCAGCGGGGGTTCCGCCAGCGAACCGTCCGGCAGGTCGGCCGTCGTTCCCGTCGGTTCCAGGCGCAGCACCCGGCACTCGCGGGACCAGCGGGCCGTCATCGCCTCGCCGTCGGGGGCGTTGAGGCGCTTGCCCTTCAGCTCGGCGACCGTCGCCGTCCAGGCCTCGGAGTCCGGAGCCAGTTCGACGACCTTCGCCGTCCACGAGACCAGCCGGCCGCCCTTGTCCTTGCTGCGGACCGTGACCTCGGCGGGGCCGCCGTCGGTCAGGCCCGGCAGCGGCTGTTCGCCCGGTCCGTCACCGATCAGGCAGGCCGCGCCCTCGTGCCAGACGTGCCACAGGGCGCGGGCCGGGACGCCCGGACCGTTGACCCAGACGAGGCCGGACTTCTTCGTGGCCTCCTCGACGAGGGCCTGGTCGAGCAGCTCGCTGCTAGTCATGGCGCTCAGCCTATCCAGGCCGCTCACAGCCAGCCGTTGCGCTTCAGCGTGCGGTGGATCGCCAGACAGACCGTCACGGTGAAGGCGAGCACCGCCGGATACCCGTACCGCGCGTGCAGTTCGGGCATGTGCTCGAAGTTCATGCCGTACACGCCCGTCACCATCGTCGGTACGGCGATGATCGCGGCCCACGCGGTGATCTTCCGCATGTCCTCGTTCTGGGCGACGGACGCCTGTGCGAGGTTGGCCTGGAGGATCGAGTTGAGCAGCTCGTCGAAGCCGATGACCTGCTCGTGGACCCGGGCGAGGTGGTCGGCGACATCGCGGAAGTACTTCTGGATGTCCGGGTCGATCAGCCGCATCGGCCGCTCGCTCAGCAGCTGCATGGGACGCAGCAGCGGCGACACCGCGCGCTTGAACTCCAGCACCTCGCGCTTGAGTTGGTAGATCCGCGCCGAGTCGACACCGCGCGACACCCCGCCCTTGCGGCCCGGTGTGAACACCTCGGTCTCGACCTCGTCGATGTCGTCCTGCACCGCGTCCGCGACCGCGACATAGCCGTCGACGACGTGGTCGGCGATCGAGTGCAGCACCGCCGAGGGGCCGCGCGCGAGCAGCTCGGGGTCGTCCTGCAGCCGGTGCCGCAGCGCCCGCAGCGAGCCCTGGCCGCCGTGCCGGACGGTGATGAAGAAGTCCCGCCCGGTGAAGCACATGACCTCGCCGGTCTCCACCACCTCGCTGTTGGCGGTGAGTTGGTCGTGCTCGACGTAGTGGATGGTCTTGAAGACGGTGAAGAGGGAGTCGTCGTAGCGCTCCAGCTTGGGTCGCTGGTGGGCCTGTACGGCGTCCTCGACGGCGAGCGGGTGGAGTCCGAACTCCCGGGCGATGACGGCGAATTCGGCCTCGGTCGGCTCGTGCAGTCCGATCCACACGAAGCCGCCGTCACGGCGCACCAGACGCATCGCCTCGTGCGGGGTCAGCGGCTTGCCGGTGTCGACGCGGGCGCCGTCGCGGTACACGGCGCAGTCGACGACGGCCGAGGGGGTGCCGGGGTCGCGGGTCGTGTCGTACGCGCCGCCGTCCTTGCGCAGGGCGGGACGGGACGGGCGGACCACGGCACGCAGGTCGCGGATCATCGACATGGCGGGCTCCTTCGCGACGAGCAACGAAAGGCGCCGGCGGACGGTTGGAACTGCCCGGAATGGGGACGTCCTGGGTAGGGATGTTTGGCACGTCCACAAAGCGGGGAGCACCGCACCGTCGCGGTGGCGAACTTCGTTACTGATACAGGCACTGACTTCGGAACAGACAGATCGGTCGGATCGAACACACCGGACAGATCAGGCAGATCAGGAAAAAGAAACGAAGTGCTCTTCCGCGACAGTGAAGAAGTGCGAGAGGCGGCGGCAGCCGGCTGGAGGCTAGAAGCAGAGCCAGAGCGACGACATCAGCGGCCGGAAGAGCGGGTGGTACTGCCAGGCCGACTTCGGTCCATTGCAGCCCCACCTCCTCCGGCCGGTCCCCCGTGGGGGAGTGTCGACGGCGTCGGGACGTGATCGCGACGCTTCTGCGTGCTGCCCGAACGACCGGCCAAGACTATCAGCCGACTGAACTGTCAAGGCGCTGCTTTGCCCGGTACTGACGAGTTCTATGCTCGCCGCATGGTTGATGTTCTTGCTCTGGTCGAGGCACGGTTGCGTACCGCTCTGGGCGATCCGGACGCCCGCGCGGCGGTCACCTTCCTCGGCACGGACCGCGTCGAGGTCCTCCGTTTCCAGGACGACAGCCAGGACGGCCCCGTCGTCCGCTACGCCACCCTCGGCATGTCCGCGCAGCCGATGAGCGACCCCACGGCGATGCTCGCCGACCCGGTCGCGGGCCCGCGCGCCGAGCTGGTCCTCTCCGTCCGCGGCGGCCTCGCCGACACCGACAAGGTGCTACGACCCCTTGCCGTGCTCGCCGCGTCCCCGCAGGTCGAGGGCGTGGTCGTGGCCCCCGGCGCCTCGCTCGACGTGGGCGAACCGCTGTGGCCCGGCGCCCCGTTCACCTCGGTACTGGTCGCCGAGCCGGGCGGTCTGGTCGAGGACCTGGAACTCGACGCGCCCCTCGACCCGGTGTGCTTCCTGCCGCTGCTCCCCATGACCCCGAACGAGGCCGCCTGGAAACGCGTCCACGGCGCCCCGGCCCTCCAGGAGCGCTGGTTGACGAACGGGACGGACCTACGGGATCCCTCCCGCAGGTCCGTCCCGCTGGACTGACCTCCCGACCGGCCACGCGCGTGACCGATGTCACCAACACCCGGCCGGAATCCGTCAGTTGGCGAACGCCGCGACACCGTCCTCCACCGCGTGCCTCGGCTCCAGCTCCTCGGCCTCGTGCGTGAGCGCGTTCCGTCGTACGAGGACCACCAGCGCGCCCAGCGCCGCGGTGACCGCCGCGACCACGAACGGGATGTGGATGTTGCTCCACCCCTCGATCTTCGGCGCGAAGAACGGCGCGGCAGCGGCGGCGAACCAGCGGACGAAGTTGTAGCCCGCGCTCGCCACCGGGCGCGGCGCGTCCGAGACGCCGAGAGCCAGTTCGGTGTAGACGGTGTTGTTCACGCCGATGAATGCGCCGGACAGGATCGTGCAGACGACGGCGGTGGTGTGGCTGCCGTAGCCGAGGACCAGGACGTCGACGGCGAGCAGCACCAGTGAACCGCCGAGCACCTTCAGGGAGCCGAACCGGGCCTGGAGGCGCGGGGCGGCGAAGACCGAGAAGACGGCGAGCAGGACGCCCCAGGCGAAGAACACGGCACCGGACTTGTACGGGGTCATGTTCAGCACGAACGGGGTGAAGGCCAGCACGGTGAAGAACGTGTAGTTGTAGAAGAAGGACGAGACGGCGGCGGAGGCCAGACCGCCGTGGCCGAGGGCCTTGAGCGGGTCGAGCAGTGAGGTCTTCCGGGCCGGCTTCGGCTGTTCCTTCAGGAACACCGTGATGCAGAGGAAGCCGATCGCCATCAGGAACGCCGTACCGAAGAACGGGTAGCGCCAGCTCTGGTTGCCCAGCAGGGCGCCGAGCAGCGGGCCGCAGGCCATGCCCAGGCCGAGGGCCGACTCGTAGAGCAGGATCGCGGCGGCGCTGCCGCCGGCCGCCGCGCCGACGATGACGGCGAGGGCCGTGGACACGAAGAGCGCGTTGCCGAGGCCCCAGCCCGCCCGGAAGCCGACGAGTTCGCCGACCGAGCCGGAGGTGCCGGCGAGACCGGCGAAGACCACGACGAGGGCGAGGCCGAGCAGGAGGGTCTTCTTGCCGCCGACGCGGCTGGAGACGAAGCCGGTCACCAGCATCGCGATGGCGGTGATCAGGAAGTACGAGGTGAAGAGCAGGGAGACCTGGCTCGCCGTGGCGTCGAGGCCCTTGGCGATCGACGGCAGGATCGGGTCGACGAGTCCGATGCCCATGAAGGCGACGACCGAGGCGCCGGCGGTGGCCCAGACCGCCTTGGGCTGCCGCAGGATGCTGCCCGTGCCGGTGTCGGCTCCCTTGTCGAAGGGGTCGTCCATGCTTCCTCTCAAGTAGTTGGTATATGCACATAGTAAGTTAGGCAAGGTAATGAATGCAAGTTACATCTAGTTTCGCTCCGTGAGTGGCCCGGCCGGACGGGTGATCGTCCTTGACGTGCGCGGGTGAGGGTAGGACCGTGGTGCTCCATGAGGGGCGAACCCAGTTGCCCGAAGTGTGGTGGCCGGGTCAGGGCTCCCGGACTCTTCGCCGATTCCTGGCAGTGCGATCTCCACGGGACGGTGCATCCGCTGCAGCCCGTGATCCCGCCCAGCGTCGAGGCGCTCAGCGTGGTGGTGCACCGGACGAAGGTGCCGGTGTGGATGCCGTGGCCGTTGCCGGTCGGATGGCTGTTCACCGGTGTGGCCTGTGCGGGCGACGACCGCAGTGGGGGGCGGGCGACGGCCGTGGCGTGTTCCGGTCCGGGGCCGCTCGGGGGGATCGGGGAGCTGATCCTTGTCGCCGAGGAGCTGGGGGTCGGTCTCGGGGCGCGGTACGCGGGGATCGACGGACCGGATCCTGGGCCCTACATGAACGTCGAGAAGCCTGCGCAGACGAAGTTGTTGGCCGCGGGGCGGCCTACTCCGTTGTGGCATGTTGCTACGGCGCCGGATGATCGGGCCGTTTTCGCCGGCGAGGCGTTGGGGTTGTGGCTGTGGGCCGTTGTGTGGCCTGAGCAGTCGGGGTTGTTGATGTACGACGAGCTGGTGCTGACGGATTTGCGGGATGCGGGGGCCGAGGTCGATCTCGTGCCGTGCGGGGCGTTGTCGCCGCGCTTGCTGGAGCCGTAGCGCCTGAGGGGGTGCGGTTCTGTTGGGGGCGGGTGCGGCGCCGTTGGGGCTGGTCGCGCGGTTCCCCGCGCCCCTCAGGGGGTCCGGCTCCGCGTGTTCGAAGGGGCCCTTGGGATGCCGTTACCCTTGAGGGGTCCCTTTTCGTACCGTCACCGGTTGGAGTTCGCGCGTGCGTATCGATCTGCACACCCACTCCACGGCGTCGGACGGTACGGATACGCCTGGTGAGCTGGTGCGGAATGCTGCCGCCGCTGGGCTGGATGTCGTTGCGTTGACCGATCACGACACCAGCCGTGGGTATGGCGAGGCGATCGACGCGTTGCCCTCGGGGCTCACGCTCGTGACCGGGGCCGAGATGTCCTGTCGGATCGACGGGGTGTCCATGCATCTGCTGGCCTACCTCTTCGACCCGGAGGAGCCTGCTCTGCTCGCTGAGCGGGAGCTGGTGCGGGACGATCGGGTGCCTCGGGCCCGGGCCATGGTGGGGCGGTTGCAGGAACTGGGCGTGCCGGTCACCTGGGAGCAGGTCGCCCGGATCGCCGGGGACGGGTCCGTCGGGCGGCCTCATGTGGCCACCGCGCTCGTCGAGTCGGGTGTCGTGCCCACGGTGAACGACGCGTTCACCGGGGAGTGGCTCGCCGATGGCGGGCGCGCTCATGTCGCCAAGCACGAGACCGATCCCTTCGAGGCGATCCGGCTCGTGAAGGCCGCGGGGGGCGTGACCGTGTTCGCACACCCGGGCGCCAGCAAGCGGGGGCACACCGTGCCCGACGCCGCCATCGCCGAGATGGCCGCCGCCGGGCTCGACGGGATCGAGGTCGAGCACATGGACCACGACGCGGAGACGCGGGTACGGCTGCGGGGGCTCGCCAAGGAACTGGGGCTGCTCGTCACCGGGTCCAGCGACTACCACGGGAGCCGCAAGACCGTACAGCTCGGCGAGTACACGACCGATCCCGAGGTCTACGGCGAGATCACGCGGCGCGCGACCGGGGCCTTCCCGGTGCCGGGGGCCGGCGGAGCCTGAGGCCCGCACCGCTCCCGTACGTCCCGCTCTCCCCGCTCACCCGCTCATCTCTCTTCTGCAAGGCTCGTGGCTCACCCATGTTCGACGTCGCCGTCTTCGGCTCCCTCTTCCTGACCCTTTTTGTCATCATGGATCCCCCTGGGATCACCCCGATCTTCCTCGCGCTGACCGCCGGACGACCGTCCAAGGTGCAGAAGCGCATGGCCTTCCAGGCCGTGTGTGTCGCCGGTGGTGTCATCACCGTCTTCGGGCTGCTCGGGCATCAGATCCTCGACTATCTGCACGTCTCCGTGCCCGCGCTGATGATCGCGGGCGGGCTGCTGCTCCTGCTCATCGCGCTCGACCTGCTCACCGGCAAGACCGACGAGCCCAAGCAGACCAAGGACGTCAACGTCGCCCTCGTACCGCTGGGCATGCCGCTGCTCGCCGGGCCCGGTGCGATCGTGTCCGTCATCCTCGCCGTGCAGAAGGCCGACAGCGTGGCCACGCAGGTGTCGGTGTGGACGGCGATCCTCGCCATCCATGTCGTGCTGTGGCTGGTGATGCGGTACTCGCTGCTGATCATCCGGGTCATCAAGGACGGCGGGGTGGTGCTGGTGACGCGGCTCGCCGGGATGATGCTCTCCGCCATCGCCGTGCAGCAGATCATCAACGGGATCACCCAGGTGATCCGGACGGGCTGAGCGGGGCCGGAAACGCGGAAACCCCGCACGGCGCCGATGCCGTGCGGGGCTCTGAAGTGTGGTCGCGATCCGCGTCGGGGTCGCGGGCTCTGTCGTAGGTGTTACGTCCGTGGGTATTACGTCGTCGGTGTTACGTCGTAGGCAGTGCGCGGCCTCGGTGTTACGAGGCCTTGGTCTCGGCGGGACGGATCCACAGGCGCTGTCCGATGGCGGCGGCCTGTTGCACGATCCGATTGACGGAGGCGGCATCCACGACGGTGCTGTCCACGGTGGTGCCGTCGACCTCGTCGAGACGCATGATTTCGAAGCGCATGGGCTTCTCCCTTCGTCTGGTCATCCTCCTGAGGAGAACTACTTGGTTACGTATGTAGCTAACGGGATGCGTGTTACAAACATTCCCTACGCTAAGGAAATTTTTCGCACGCCTAATTACTGACCGGTAAGAGATCGACGCGAGACTGACCGGGACCGGTTGTGTTCGCAGCGTGACCGCCGGGACAATGGAGGCGATGAACGACGACCTCGCGGCCCTCAGCGCCCGCATCGACCGCACGAACGAGCTGCTGCAGCGCATGCTCGCCGAAGTGGCGAAGACGCCCTCGACGCATGCGATCTTCGTCGACGCCGGGTATTTGTATGCAGCCGCGGGCCGGCTCGTCTCCGGGACCGAGGACCGACGCACCTTCGACCTCGACGCCGAGGGCCTCATCGAGGCGCTCATCGACAAGGCCCGCACGATCTTCGCGGACAGCCGGCTGCTGCGGGTCTACTGGTACGACGGCGCCCGGCGGCGCATCCACACCTCCGAGCAGCAGGCCATCGCCGAACTCCCCGACGTCAAGGTGCGGTTGGGCAATCTGAACGCCAACAACCAGCAGAAGGGCGTCGATTCGCTCATCCGCTCCGACCTGGAGTCCCTCGCCCGGCACCGCGCCATCAGCGACGCGGCCCTCATCGGCGGCGACGAGGACCTGGTCTCTGCGGTCGAGGCGGCCCAAGGGTACGGCGCCCGCGTCCACTTGTGGGGCATCGAGGCTCCGGAGGGCCGTAACCAGGCGGAGCCGCTCCTCTGGGAGGTCGACAGCCAACGCACCTTCGACCTCGACTTCTTCAAGCCGTACGTCTCCCGGCGCGCGTCCGCCGTCTACGAGGCAGCCGCCACCCGGCCCACCCGCGACGACGTCCGCTTCGTGGGCGCGCAGATCGCCGCGAAATGGCTCGCGGCGCGGGGGAGGGAAGCGCTGGTCGAGCTGCTGCCCGGGCATCCGTATCTGCCGGGGTCCGTCGACCAGGACCTGCTGGTCGAGGCGGAGGGGCTGCTGCAGTACTCGCTGCGCGGGCAGGCCGATCTGCGGCGGGCGCTGCGGGACGGGTTCTGGGAGCACCTGCAGACGCAGTACTGATAGTCAGGGGGCCGTGCTGTCCCAGAAGTCGGCGATGGCCTGTGCCGTCGCGGCCGGCTGGTCCGTGTTCGGTGAGTGCTCGGCCCGCGCGACGACCGTCCGCCGCGCCTTCAGCCGTACGGCCATGTCGTCCAGGAGCGGCACCGGCCAGGTGTCGTCGCGCGAGCCCGACAGGACGTGGACGGGGAGGGGGACCGCGGCCAGTTCGGCGACCCGGTCCGGCTCTCCGCACAACTGCCGTCCGGCGGCCAGGAGTTGAGCCGGCTTGGTGCCCAGCCAGCGGCGGCGCAGGTCGGCCCGGTCGTCGAGCCCCTCGTCCAGCGCACCGCCGGTCTCGGTCTCCTCCGGTGCCTCCATCGCCTGGATCGCGTCCCACACCTCGGCCATCGACATCACCGCGAGCGCGTCGCGCAACAGCTTCACGCGCTGCTGCTGGGAGGCCGAGATCTCCGCCGGCCCCGACGACATCAGCGTCAACGACACGAACGGCGTGGGATCGAGCAGTACGGCCGCCCGCGCGATGTGCCCGCCGAAGGAGTGCCCGAGCAGGTGCACCGGCGCGCCCACGGCCTCGGCCAGCGCGAGCACGTCCCGCGCCAACTCGCCCTGGGCGTAAGGGGATTCGTCGTCCGCGGGGCCGTCCGTCTCGTACTGGCCCCGCCCGTCCACGGCCACGGTCCGGTACCCGCGCGCCCCGAACGCCTCGTGCAGCGGGTTGAAGTCCTCCTTGCTCCCGGTGAACCCCGGCAGCAACAGCGCGATCCCCTTCGACTCGACACCGTCGCCCACGGGCGAGTCCACGACGGCGAACGCACCGCGAGCGGTCCGCAGGGAGTACGCGCGAGCGCCGGGGGGCGGGGTGAAGGAGGGGGGCCTACTCATGGGTAGAGGTTAACCGGCAAGCCTGAGCGGGAGGGGGACGGGAGGGGGTAACCGGGGTCGACGGGCTGGCGGAACGCCGATGGCCCGACCCACGTGAAGTGGACCGGGCCATCGGCGTCACTGAGCTGGTCAGGCCTCGGTGGCCTCGACTGCCGCCGTCGCCGCGGTCTTGCGCGGGCGGCGCACCCTCGGCTTCGCCTCGGGCGCCTCCGCCGTCTCCGTCACGACCGGGGCCTCGGCGGCCTTGCGGGTCGTACGACGACGCGGCTTGACCTCCGCCTCCTCGGCCACCTGCGCCGGGATCTCGGCGGTGGCGGCCGTCTTGCGGGCCCGACGGGGCTTGGCCTCGACAGCCTCGGCCGTGTCGACAGCGGCGACCGCCGCCTTACGGGTCCGACGCGGCTTGGCCTCGGCGACGACCTCCGCAGGTGCCTCTACGGCAACGGCAGCGGCCGTCTTGCGGGCCCGGCGCGGCTTGCTCTCGACGGCCTCGACCGTGTCCACGGCGGCCTCGGCGGCAACCACGGCCTTGCGGGTGCGGCGCGGCTTGGCCTCGACGACTTCCACCGGTGCCTCTACGGCAACAGCGGCGGCAGTCTTGCGCGTACGACGCGGCTTCGCCTCGACGGCCTCGGCGGTGTCCACGGCGACGACCTCGGCCGGAGCCGCGGTCTTCCGGGTCCGCCGTGGCTTGGTCTCCGCCACGACCGGCGTCTCCACGGTCTCCACCACCGGCTCCGCGACCTTGCGGGTACGGCGCCGGGGCGCGACCGCTACGGCGTCGCCCTGCTCCTCGACGACCTGCGCGGGGATGTCGGCGACGGCCTTGCGGGTCGCGGTACGGCGACGCGGCTTGGTCTCCTCGACGGCCTCGACCGTGTCGACGACCTCGACCGCCTCGACCGGAGCCGCGGTCTTCCGGGCCCGGGTCCGACGCGGCTTGGCCTCGACGGCCTCGGCCGTGTCGACCGCGGCCACGGCGACGGGTTCGGCAACAGCGGGGGTCGCGGCCTCGACCGGCTCCGCGGCCTTGCGGGTCCGGCGGCGCGGCTTGGTCTCCTCGACCGCGGCCTCGACCACGGGGGCCTCGACCACCGGGGTCACCGCCGCGGTCTCGACCGCGGGCTCCGCCGACTTCCGCGTACGCCGACGGCGCGACGTCGTCGGGGCGTCCAGGGCCGAATCCTCAGCCGTGGCCACGGCACTCTCCGCGACCTCGGACACGGGCGTGACGGGCGTGGAGGTGACTGTCGTGGCCGGCAGCTGCTCTCCCGTCGATCCGTTGCGGTTGCGGCGACGGCGGCGCGGCGTGCGGGTCGTGGTGTCCTCGGAGGCGGCCACCGCGGTCTCCTCCGGAGAGGACGACGTCACGGCCGTAGCCGCCGAAGTCCCTTCCATCGGGGCGCCGTTGCGGGTACGACGGCGGCGGCGCGGGGTGCGTGCCGCGCGCTCGGTGTCGGCGGGACGGGACTCCTCGCGGTTGTTGTCACGGCCGTTGTCGCGACCGCCCCGGCCGGCGTCGCGACCGCTGTCACGGCCACCACGACCGCCATCGCGACCGCCCCGGCCACGCGGGCCGCCGCGACCGCCGGTCTCGCCGAGGTCCTCGACCTCCTCCGCGGCCAGCCCGGCGCGCGTGCGCTCCGAGCGGGGCAGGACACCCTTGGTGCCCGCGGCGATGTTCATTTCCTCGAAGAAGTGCGGGGACGTGGAGTACGTCTCCGGCGGGTTCGGGAAACCGAGGTCCAGCGCCTTGTTGATGAGCTGCCAGCGCGGGATGTCGTCCCAGTCGACGAGGGTGACCGCGATGCCCTTGGCGCCCGCGCGGCCGGTGCGGCCGATGCGGTGCAGGTAGGTCTTCTCGTCCTCGGGGGACTGGTAGTTGATGACGTGCGTGACGCCCTCGACGTCGATACCGCGGGCGGCGACGTCGGTGCAGACGAGCACGTCCACCTTGCCGTTGCGGAACGCGCGCAGCGCCTGCTCGCGGGCGCCCTGGCCGAGGTCGCCGTGGACCGCGCCGGAGGCGAAACCGCGCTGCTGGAGCTGGTCGGCGAGGTCGGCCGCCGTGCGCTTCGTGCGGCAGAAGACCATGACCGGGCCCCGGCCCTCGGCCTGCAGGATGCGGGCGACGAGCTCGGGCTTGTCCATGTTGTGCGCGCGGTAGATGAACTGCTTGGTGTTCGCGACCGTCGCGCCCTCGTCGTCCGGCGAGGTGGCGCGGATGTGCGTGGGCTGCGTCATGTAGCGGCGCGCGAGACCGATGACGGCGCCCGGCATGGTCGCCGAGAACAGCATCGTCTGACGCTTGGCCGGCAGGAAGTTGATGATCTTCTCGACGTCGGGCAGGAAGCCCAGGTCGAGCATCTCGTCGGCCTCGTCCAGGACGAGCGACCGGATGTGCTTGAGGTCGAGCTTCTTCTGGCCCGCGAGGTCCAGCAGTCGGCCCGGGGTGCCGACGATGACGTCGACGCCCTTGCGGAGCGCCTCGACCTGCGGCTCGTAGGCCCGGCCGCCGTAGATGGCGAGGACGCGTACGTTGCGCACCTTGCCCGCGGTCAGGAGGTCGTTCGTGACCTGTGTGCACAGCTCGCGCGTGGGGACCACGACGAGTGCCTGCGGGGCGTCGGTCAGCTGCTCGGGCTTGGCCCGGCCCGCCTCGACGTCGGCGGGAACGGTCACGCGCTCCAGGAGCGGGAGGCCGAAGCCCAGCGTCTTGCCGGTGCCGGTCTTGGCCTGGCCGATGACGTCCGTGCCGGAAAGGGCTACGGGGAGCGTCATCTCCTGGATCGGGAAGGGGGAGACGATACCGACGGCCTCAAGGGCCTCAGCGGTCTCGGGAAGGATTCCGAGCTCTCGGAAAGTAGTCAGGGTGCTGCCTCTTCTGTGTGCGCGGTGCGAGGCGAGCGCGGGGGTCGTGTCAGGACCGTGCCGGGACGTCGGCTGCCTTACGGACAACCCGCGAGGGCAGGCCGTACTGCACGGGACCACTGCCGACGCTCTAGCGCTCGAACCGCTGAGGGTCCCCCTCCGAACGACGTACGCAACGTGCCGTACGGGCGAGGAGGGCTGTCGGGTCGGAGCCGATCGGGCCACCGACCGGGCATCCTCATTCGTGCGGCCCGGCGAATACTCGGCGGGCGCATTACCACCATACCCCGGAATCACGCACACGCGTTGGCCGATTTGGTCACGTTGTCGTCGTCACACTGATTGACCAGGGACTTCCGCCGTGCTGTGAGCGGGCTATTGTGCGCTTCATGACGACCGCTGACAACGCCTCCGACGCACCCGCCGAACCCACCGGAGTCGCCGCCCAGGACTGGGCCACGGCCTCCGTCGACCCGCAGTACCGCAACGCGGTCGTGGACCTGCTCGGCGCGCTCGCGTACGGCGAGCTGGCGGCGTTCGAGCGGCTCGCGGAGGACGCCAAGCTGGCGCCGACGCTCTCGGACAAGGCGGAGCTGGCGAAGATGGCGTCGGCCGAGTTCCACCACTTCGAGCAGCTCAGGGACCGGCTCACGGAGATCGGCGCCGAGCCGACCGACGCGATGCAGCCGTTCGTCGCCGCCCTCGACGGCTTCCACAAGCAGACGGCGCCCTCGGACTGGCTGGAGGGCCTCGTCAAGGCGTACGTCGGCGACTCGATCGCCAGTGACTTCTACCGCGAGGTCGCCGCCCGCCTCGACAAGGACTCCCGCCTGCTGGTGCTCGGGGTCCTCGACGACACCGGGCACGCCAGTTTCGCGGTGGAGAAGGTACGCGCGGCGATCGACGCGGAACCGCGCGTGGGGGGCCGACTCGCCCTGTGGGCACGGCGGTTGATGGGTGAGGCGCTGTCGCAGTCCCAGCGGGTGGTCGCCGATCGGGACGCGCTGTCGACGATGCTCGTGGGCGGCGTGGCGGACGGCTTCGACCTCGCGGAGGTGGGCCGGATGTTCTCCCGGATCACCGAGGCGCACACCAAGCGGATGGCGGCCCTGGGGCTCGCCGCCTAGGCGCTCCGCCGGAATCGCGGCGATGCCTCGTAGTTCCGCCGCGGCGCCGTCGTGGCTGGTCGCGCCCGCGCGGCGGAGCCGCGTATCGACGCGGCCCCGCGCCCCTTTGGGGCGCCGCCCAACCGCACTGGGATTCGCCGACCCCGGTCAGTTACGCCGGGGCGGATCGTCCCCGGAGCCGTCGCGAGGGTCGAAGGAGCAGCGAGAGCGAGGCCGCCGAGACGACCGCCGCGCCGAGCAGGCTCGCCAGGCCGCTGCCGGGGCCCAGCGCGCTGTGGGTGACGAAGTCCCCGAAGAGGGCTCCGGCGACACCCGTGGAGAACACCAGGGGGCGGGTCGGCAGACGGTGTGCGAGCCGGTGCGTGGCGGCCCATGCGAGCAGCACACCCAGCACGGCGGAGCCGAGCGCTTCCAGGATCATCACGGGGGGTCCCTCCCACGGCCGTCGTCGTTGTGCGGTCGTAGCCGGTCATACCCGTGACCTGCGGAATGCAATCCTCCCCTGTGGGTGACTTGTGCTCCATCTGTGGTGGAAACGCGAGGGGGCCCGGTGACCTTCACGGTCACCGGGCCCCCTCGCGCGTTCGCGACTACAGCGCGCCGAAGCCCACCTTGCGCGGGGCCGCCTCGCCGAGCTCGACATACGCGAGCCGGTCGGCGGGGACGAGGACCTTGCGGCCGTGCTCGTCCACGAGGCTCAGCAGCGGAGCCTTCCCGGTCAGCGCCTCGGCCACGGCCTGCTCGACCTCCTCGGCGCTCTGACCGGTCTCCAGAACGATCTCGCGAGGCGTGTGCAGCACGCCGATCTTGACCTCCACGGCTATGTCCCTCCGACGGTCAGCAAAGTGCGCGATCTTCCGCGCCGTACGCAGCACACATTAGCCCGGCGAGGGGGCGCAGATGTTCCGCGCCGGAACGCCAAGAGCGAACAGCCCACGGGAACAAACGACCGTCAGTGGTGCTGTTCGCTGCCGTGCAGCGGGAAACCGGCGATGCCGCGCCACGCCAGCGAGGCCAGCAGCTGGACCGCCTGGTCGCGCGGGACGCTGCGGTCGCTGTGCAGCCAGGAGCGGGCGACGACCTGGGCCAGACCGCCCAGACCCGAGGCCAGCAGCATCGACTCGTCCCGCGACAGGCCGGTGTCCTCGGCGATGACCTCGCAGATCGCCTCGGCGCACTCGTTCGTCACCTTGTCGACGCGCTCGCGCACGGCGGGCTCGTTCGTCAGGTCCGACTCGAAGACCAGCCGGAAGGCGCCGCCGTCGTCCTCGACGTAGGCGAAGTACGCGTCCATGGTCGCCCGGACGCGCTGCTTGTTGTCCGACGTCGACGCGAGCGCGGTGCGCACCGCCTGGATCAGCGACTCGCAGTGCTGGTCGAGGAGGGCGAGGTAGAGGTCGAGCTTGCCCGGGAAGTGCTGGTAGAGCACCGGCTTGCTGACGCCGGCGCGCTCGGCGATGTCGTCCATCGCGGCCGCGTGGTAGCCCTGCGCGACGAAGACCTCCTGGGCGGCGCCCAGCAACTGGTTCCGTCGGGCACGGCGCGGCAGGCGGGTGCCCCGCGGGCGCGCCGCCTCTGTCTGCTCGATGGCTGTCACGCCGCCTCCCAAATGTCGTCCTCATGCGGTGAGCGCCGCGCCGCCATCGTACTTTTCGGTAACCGTGGTGTGCGCGGTGCGAGCGCAGAATTTCACGTACCGGACGATGGTGAAAGTGGCGCGAATGCCCCTAGAAGTGGATGTAGAGGTCGCGGGCGGTTGGAGGTTGAGTGGCTTCTTCTTACTGAAGAGGCTCGGTCCGCCCGTTGATCCGCCTGTTGAAGGGGCCGGTCGATGTCACCGGTAGTCGTCTTCGTCGAGGGCGACGACGCGGGCCTGTTCGGCGACGTCGGCCTCGTTGGCCTTGGCCGGGTCGACGTCGGTCGGTTGTTCGTCGGCGGTGTCGTCCTCGGGGGCCTCTACGTCGAACGGGGTGTCGCTCTCGTCCTCGAAGGTCTCCGGATCGCTGGGGTCGACGGTCATGGCGGACTCCCTTCCTGGTACGTCCTGAGCCTAGGAGACTGTGGGCAGGGGTGCCATGGCGGACGCCGTGGGCTGTCGTAGGTCCGCAGAAGGGTTGCCGTAAGGGCTGCCGTGCGGCTTGTGACGGCGAACACACGAGCTACTGCGTGATCGTCTCGTAACATTGCCGCATGTCTTCGACAGAGCTGCCTTCCGTGTCGGCCGCCACCAGCGTGCTCCCCAAGGTGGCGCCCGTCAGGGTCGGCGAGGGGGAGCGGCTCAGGTCGGTCGGGTTGCCGGGGATCACCCTGACGGTGCGGTCGAGAGACGCGGTGCGCGAAGGACTGCCGCCCGCGCTGTACGTCCACGGGCTCGGCGGTTCCTCGCAGAACTGGTCGCAGCTCATGGCCGAACTCGACGGCCTGGTCGAGAGCGAGGCCCTGGACCTGCCGGGCTTCGGCGACTCCCCGCCACCGGACGACGGCGACTACTCCGTCACCGGGCACGCGCGCGCGGTCATCCGTTACCTCGACGCGGCCGGGCGCGGCCCGGTGCACCTCTTCGGCAACTCACTCGGCGGCGCGATCACCACGCGCGTGGCGGCGGTGCGCCCGGACCTCGTCCGCACGCTCACGCTGATCTCCCCGGCCCTGCCGGAGATCCGCGTCCAGCGCTCGGCGGTACCGACCGCGCTGCTGGGCCTCCCGGGGGTCGCGTCCCTGTTCACCCGCATCAGCAGGGAGTGGACAGCCGAACAGCGCGTCCGCGGTGTCCTCGGCCTCTGCTACGGCGATCCCGGCCAGGTGACCCCGGAGGCGTTCCGGTACGCGGTCGAGGAACTGGAGCGACGCCTCCAACTCCCGTACTTCTGGGACGCGATGGCCCGCTCCTCCCGGGGCATCGTCAACGCGTACACCCTGGGCGGTCAACACGGCCTCTGGCGCCAGGCCGAACGCGTCCTCGCCCCCACCCTCCTCGTCTACGGCGGTCGCGACCAACTGGTCGGCTACCGCATGGCCCAGCGAGCGGCCCGCACCTTCCGCGACTCCCGCCTGCTGTCCCTCCCGGACGCGGGGCACGTCGCGATGATGGAGTACCCGGAGTCGGTGGCGGCGGCGTTCCGTGAACTCCTCGCGGACGCGGGGGAGTTGGGAGAGGGCGGGAAGCCGGGGAAGCGGGGAGGGCCGACGGGATACGGTGCGGGTGCCGATGCCGCGCGGGGACGTCGTGCTCTCGAAGCGGACGGTTTCGGCCGAGGTGGCGTGAGCGGTGCGCGGGGGTCCCGGGGCGCCGGTTCAGTGAGTACGGTGAGTGATGCCGGTGGCGCGGGAACGGGCGCGGGGTCCGGATCCGGCGCCGGGCACGATGGCAACGACGATACGAACGCGGGGAGTTGAGGGGGCGACGTGGGACGCCATAGTCGCCGTAGGTCCCCTGCGAAGGGTGACTCCGCGGACGTAGGCAGCGGTGGGGCGGGGAAGGGCGGAGCGGGCGGGCGGGGTGCTTCTCGGGAGGCTCAGGGGGCGCAGCGGGGGCAGGGGGGCCAGCCTGGTTCTGCTGGTCCTGGGTCCGGTTTTGGGGCTGGGGTGATACCTGGCCGACAGCAGCCTTCTGGGAACGGGAATCCGGGGTACGGGGCGTCGAGCCTGCCGGACGGGATACCGGCTCGGGGGATGCCGGGTCCGGGGACGGTGGACGGCGCGGGTGCGCGGGGAGGGCTGCGGGCTCAGGGTGCGGCCCCTGGCCAACCAGCTCAAGGCGGGCCGCGTCCTCAAGGCGGGACTCCCGCTCACGACGTACCGGGTTTCCCGGGTGGGACTCCAGGGCAGGGAGTGCCGCGCTTCCAAGGGACGCCACCTGGGCAGGATGCACCGCGTTCCGTGGACCGGACTCCCGCTCACGGGGTGCCGCGCTTCCGGGGGCAGCCTTCGGCTCAAGGTGGGCCGCGTCCTCCGGAGGGGACTCCCGCTCAGGGAGTACCGCGCTTCCAGGGGCAGCCTTCGGCTCAAGGTGGGCCGCGTTCCCCGGAGGGGACTCCCGCTCACGGGGTGCCGCGCTACCAGGGGCAACCGCCCGTTCAAGGTGGGCCGCGTCTTCCTGATGGGACGCCGGCTCATGGGGCGCCGCGTTTCTTCGGTGGTGGTTCTGCGGCTGGAGGGCCCCGTCTCCCTGATGGCACTCCCGCGCGCGGGGTCCCGCGTCTGCCGGACGGCTGGTCGGCGCAGGGGGCGCCGGGTTCCGCTGACGGCACTCCGGGGCGCGGTGTTCCCCGGCTTCCGGACGGGACGCCGGCCCATGGGTTTCCTCGGTTGGCCGATGGCACACCGGCTCATGGTTTTCCGAGGCTTCCGGATGGCACACCGGCTCGCGGTGTTCCGCGTGCGCCGGACGGCACCTCCGCGCAGGGCACTCCCCGTTTTCCCGACGGCACTCCGGCCCATGGGTTTCCGAGGCTGCCCGATGGCACTCCCGCGCGCGGGATCCCTCGCTCGTCCGACGGCACCACACGCGCGCGTGGCGGTCATCCCGAGCAGCCTGAATCCGGGGGTGCCTGGGGTGAGTTGAGGGGGCGGAGCGGTGTGGGGCCCGGCGGGGCGCGTGGGCCGCTCGGCGCTTCTCAAGCCGCGCCCGGTACCCCCGGCATGCCCCAAAATCCCGTCGCCGGTACGCCCTCCGCTTCGGGCCCGGGGCTGCCCATCCCCCGGCAGCGCCAGGCCCCTCAAGCCGGTCCCCGGCGAGGCGGGCACGCCGGTCGCAGTCCCCGGCAGGAATACGTCGACGCCTTCGAAGCGGACGCGGACGGCGACGACGACGTCTTCGCGCCCCGGACCGGCGTCGCGACCCACCCCTCCGACCCGTACGGCTCCGTCACCACCTGGACCCCCGAGAGCGACGCCGACGACACGCCCCCTGCCGACCTCGACTCCGCGCCCGGCAAGGGCCGTAAGGGACGGACGTACACCGGTATCGCGGCCGCCGCCGTCACCACCGTGCTGGCCGTCATCGTGGCCGGGCAGGTGGCCAAGGACGGGGACAGCGACGGGACGCGGTCGCAGGCGGCCGTCGATCGGGCCCGGGATGCCAGGGAGACGGCCTCGCCGCAGGCAAGCCCGTCCAGTACGCCACGCCTGGTGGCCCTGACGTACGCCCAGAAGATGTCCAAGAAGTACCCGCTCAGCGCGAAGCTCAAGGGGCCGGACAGGTTCGACGCGGTGCCCGGTGTCGACAAGGCGCCCGGCAAGGGGCACAAGTACACGTACCGCGTGGACGTGGAGAAGGGGCTCGGGCTGGACGGGACGCTCTTCGCGCAGGCCGTGCAGAAGACGCTGAACGACAAGCGGAGCTGGGCCCACAACGGCGCCCGTACCTTCGAGCGCATCTACACGGGCAAACCGGACTTCGTGATCACCCTCGCCAGTCCTGGTACCACTGCCACGTGGTGCGCCAAGTCGGGGCTCGACACCACCGAGGACAATGTGTCGTGCGACTCGGCGGCCACCGAACGTGTGTTGATCAATGCGTATCGATGGGCGCAGGGGTCGTCAACATATGGGGACAAGATGTACGCGTATCGACAGATGTTGATCAACCACGAGGTCGGTCATCGTCTCGGCTACGGGCACGTCACCTGCGACAAGGACGGCGAGTTGGCGCCCGTCATGCAGCAGCAGACCAAGTTCCTCGATCATGACGGTATCCACTGTCTGCCGAACCCCTGGCCGTACCCGGGCAGTTGACCGGCGACGCTTATGTCACATTGACACGAGCCGCAACTTCCATCATATTTTTGCGCATGTGGTCTAGTCATGTTCCGAACCGCGCCGCCATCGAGCTGGCGCTCATCGGCGTGACCCCGATCTGCGTGGCCGACATCCTCTGTCGCTGAACACCGCCCCTGGCGTTCGTGTCGCGACCCGCACCACCACGCCCTTGCCCGTGTGAACTCGGCAGGGCTTTTTCGACGACCTGACGCCTGGGCAGACGGCTGTTCACTTCCGTCTCACTCCTCGTCCATCAGTCTCACTATTCGAGAAATCTCCTGGAGACCCCAGCGGGATCCTCGAAAGTCATCCGAGAGGTCGTCATTCCGATGCGTCAACCGTCCGTCATAGCCCGGCGCGTGGCCGTGGCATCCGTCAGCCTGGCCGTGGCAGCGGGCGCCGCCGCCTGCGGGCCGAAGGACAACGATGCCAAGGCGTCCGGCGGCGACTCCACGCCCCACAAGGGCGGCACGCTCACGGTCCTGAACGCGCAGCCCCAGGAGGACTTCGACCCGGCCCGCCTGTACACCTCAGGCGGCGGCAACGTCCCCTCCCTCGTCTTCCGCACCCTTACCACTCGCAACCGCGAGAACGGCGCGGCCGGCGCCAAGGTCGTCCCGGACCTCGCCACCGACACCGGGCGCCCCAACAAGGACGCGACCGTCTGGACGTACACCCTGAAGAAGGGCCTCAAGTACGAGGACGGTACGGCGATCACCTCGGCCGACATCAAGTACGGCATCGAGCGCTCCTTCGCCCCCGAACTCTCCGGCGGCGCGCCCTACTTGCGGGACTGGCTGGTCGGCGCGGCCGACTACCAGGGGCCGTACAAGGACAAGAAGGGGCTCAGCGCGATCGAGACGCCCGACAGTCGGACCATCGTCTTCCATCTCAACAAGCCCGAGGGCGAGTTCCCGTACCTCGCCACGCAGACGCAGTTCACACCCGTCCCGAAGGCGAAGGACACGGGGACGAAGTACGAGCAGCACCCGATCTCGTCGGGGCCGTACAAGGTCGTCAGCAACCAGAACGACGGTGAGACGATCGTCCTGGAGCGCAACAAGTACTGGTCCACCGCGACGGACGCCGAGCGCAAGGCCTACCCGGACAAGATCGACGTGAAGTCGGGGCTCGACTCGTCCGTGATCAACCAGCGGTTGTCCGCGTCCCAGGGGACGGACGCCGCGGCTGTCACGACGGACACCAACCTCGGGCCCGCCGAACTCGCCAAGGTGACCGGTGACAAGGAACTCGCCGCGCGCGTCGGCACCGGGCACTTCGGTTACACGAACTACATCGCGTTCAACCCCAAGGTCGCGCCGTTCAACAACGTCAAGGTCCGCCAGGCGATCTCGTATGCCATCGACCGTTCGTCGGTGGTGAACGCGGCGGGCGGTTCGTCGCTGGCCGAGTCCGCGACCACCTTCCTGCCGAACCAGAAGTCCTTCGGGTACGACCCGTACGACCTGTTCCCGGCGGGCGCGTCAGGCAACGCGGCCAAGGCCAAGGAACTGCTCAAGGAGGCCGGTTACCCGAAGGGGGTCACCGTCACGCTGACGCACTCCAACGACAAGGACTTCGAGACCAGCCCGGAGATCGCGACCGCGATCCAGGACGCGCTCAAGAAGGCCGGCATCACCGTCAAGCTGCAGGGCCTGGAGATCAACGACTACAAGGACAAGATCCACAGCGTCAAGACCGAGCCGGGCTTCTTCCTCGCCCACTGGGGTGCCGACTGGCCCTCCGGCGGTCCCTTCCTCGCCCCGATCTTCGACGGCCGCCAGATCGTCGAGGACGGCGCGAACTTCAACACCGGCCTGCTCAATGACAAGTCGGTCAATGCCGAGATTGATTCGATCAACAAGTTGACGAATCTTGACGAGGCCGCCAAGCGATGGGGTGCACTGGACAAGAAGATCGGCGAGCAGGCCCTGACCGTGCCGCTGTTCCACCCGGTCTACAAGCGACTGGTCGGCAAGGACATCAGGAACGTCGTGATCAGCGACTGGACCGGCGTCCTGGACATCTCCCAGGTCGCGGTCAAGTAACCCCATGAGCGAGGCACTTGTCGCCTCCCAGGCCGCCGGGACGGACCTCTCCGTCCCGGCGGGCTCGGGGGCCCGTCAGTTCTGGCGGCGGCTGCGAGCGCAGCGCGCCGCCCTCGTCGCGGCGGCCGTCGTCGCCCTGCTCGTCCTGGTCGCCCTCGCCGCGCCGCTGCTCACCGCGATCGAGGGCCAGGACCCCTTCACCTACCACCCCTCGCTCATCGACTCCGCGCGCGGGGGCGTGCCGACCGGCTCCCTCGGGGGCATCACCGGCGACCACTGGCTCGGCGTCGAACCGCAGACCGGCCGCGATTTGTTCGCCCGGCTCGCCTACGGCGCCCGGGTCTCGCTCGGCGTCGCCCTGGGGGCGACCGTCGTGCAGGTCTTCATCGGGGTCGTGATCGGTGTCGCCGCCGGGCTCGGCAGCCGATGGGTTGATCAACTGTTGAGCCGGATCACCGACATCATCGTGGCGATGCCGTTGATGATCATGTCGTTGGCGCTGCTCGCGATCGTGCCCAACAGCTTCCCGAGGCCCCTGCTGGTAGCGGGCGTCATCGGGCTGATCGCGTGGGGCAACGTCGCGAAGATCGTGCGCGCCCAGACGCTCACCCTGAAGGAACTCGACTACGTCTCCGCCGCCCGGCTCAGCGGCTGGGGCACCTGGCGCATCGCCCGCCGCGAACTGCTGCCCGGCCTCGCCGCGCCCGTCATCACCTACGCCGCGCTCCTCTTCCCGATGAACATCAGCGCCGAGGCCGCGCTGTCCTTCCTCGGTGTCGGCGTGAAGCCGCCGACGCCCTCCTGGGGACAGATGCTCACCGCCGCCGACGTCTGGTACCAGGCCGCCCCGCAGTACCTGCTGCTGCCCGCCGGCGCCCTCTTCGTCACCGTCCTGGCGCTGACCGTCCTGGGCGACGGCATCCGCACGGCCCTCGACCCGCGCGCGGCCTCCCGCCTGCGCATCGGCACGGGCCGCAAGCGAGAGGCGAAGGCGGACGCGGGCTCCAAGAAGGCCACGGCTGCGAACGTGAACTCCAAGAAGGCCACGGTGGACGCGAGCGCAAAGAAGGAAGCCGGTACGGAGAAGGAGGCCCAGGGATGAGTGGCTTCGGAGGGTTCGTCCTGCGCCGCGGTGTCGGCACCGTGATCACCCTGTTCGCCATCTCGGTGATCGTCTACGTGGTCTTCTTCGTCACCCCCGGGAACGTCGCCCAGATCACCTGCGGCCCGCGCTGCTCCCCGGAGCAAGTGCACCAGGTGGCGCAGCAGTTGAGGCTCGACGACCCGTTGTACCTGCGCTACTGGCACTTCCTCCAGGGCATCCTCGTCGGCCAGGACTACTCCACGGGCACCTCCGTGGAGCACTGCTCGGCGCCCTGCCTCGGACAGTCGTACCAGGGCGACCAGCAGGTCACGCAGCTGATCCTGGCGAAGCTGCCGGTCAGCCTGTCGCTCGTGTTCGGCGCGATGGTGCTCTGGCTGATCCTGGGGGTCGGCACGGGCATCCTGTCGGCGTGGCGGCGCGGCCGGTTCACCGAGCGCCTGCTGACCGGCATCACCCTCGCGGGCGTCGCCACCCCGGTCTTCGTGATCGGCCTGGTGCTGATGATCGTCGTCTGCGGGCAGCTCCAACTGCTGCCCTTCCCGCAGTACGTGAGTCTCACGGACGACCCCGAACAGTGGGCCTGGAACCTGCTGTTGCCCTGGCTCTCGCTGGCGCTCATCGAGGCCGCCGCGTTCGCGCGGCTCACCAGGGCGTCGATGCTGGAGACGCTCGCCGAGGACCACATCCGCACCTTCCGCGCGTACGGCGTGGGGGAGCGGTCGATCATCGGGCGGCACGCGCTGCGCGGGGCGTTCGCGCCGATCATCGCGCTCAACGCCAACAACGTCGGCTCGGCGGTCGGCGGCGCGGTGCTCACCGAGACGCTGTTCGGGCTGCCCGGCATCGGACAGGAACTCGTCCATGCTGTCAATGTCGTCGATCTGCCGGTGGTCGTCGGCATGGTCCTGGTCATCGGCTTCTTCGTGGTCATCGCCAACGCCGTCGCGGACGTGCTGTACGCGGTGGCCGACCGACGGGTGGTGCTCGCATGAGTTCGGCGGACGGCTCGGTGGACGTCCTGGCGGACGTCCTGGTGGAAGTCACCGGCCTGACGGTCGGGTTCGGGTCCCTGCGGGCCGTGGACGGCCTCTCCTTCCGGCTGGAGAAGGGTGCCGCGCTGGGGCTGGTCGGCGAGTCCGGCTCGGGCAAGTCCACGGTCGCCTCGGCCCTGCTGGGGCTGCACCGCGGCACGGGCGCCGACGTCGGTGGCTCGGTGCGGGTGGCCGGCATCGACGTGCAGGAGGCGTCCGACGCGGATCTGCACCGGCTGCGCGGCGGGAAGGCCGCGATGGTCTTCCAGGACCCGCTGTCGTCCCTGGACCCGTACTACGCGATCGGTGACCAGATAGCCGAGGTCTACCGGGTGCACACGCGCGTGTCCCGTCGGGCCGCACGCGCGCGTGCCGTCGACGTACTGGACCGGGTGGGCATTCCGGACGCGGTACGGCGATCCCGTTCGCGCCCGCACGAGTTCAGCGGCGGCATGCGGCAACGCGCCCTCATCGCCATGGCGTTGGCCTGCGAGCCGGACCTGTTGATCGCCGACGAGCCGACGACCGCGCTCGACGTGACCGTCCAGGCGCAGATCCTCGACCTGCTGCACACGCTGCGCGAGGAGACCGGCCTGGGACTGCTGCTCGTCACGCACGACGTGGGTGTCGCCGCCGAGAGCGTCGACGAGATCCTGGTCATGCGGCACGGGCGGGCCGTCGAACACGGGCCGGTGAGCACCGTCCTCGGGGCGCCGGCCGAGCCGTACACCCGGGACCTGCTCGGCGCGGTCCCGCGCGTGGACGCCCCACGTGCCCTCTCGGCGGCGTCCTCAGCGCCCGCGGAGGTCGTTCTGGAGGCGACGGGCCTACGGCGTGAATTCGGGCGCGGGAAGCGGGCGTTCGCGGCCGTGGACGACGTGTCGCTGACGATCCACCGGGGCGAGACCCTCGGCATCGTGGGCGAGAGCGGCAGCGGCAAGACGACGCTGGGCCGGATGCTGGTCGGGCTCCTGAAGCCGACGGCCGGCGAGATCAAGCCCGGCGGCGGCGTCCGCCCCGACGTCCAGATGGTGTTCCAGGACCCAGTCTCCTCCCTCAACCCCCGCCGCAGTGTGGGCGAGTCGATCGCCGACCCGCTCCGCGCGCGTGGCGAACGGGACGAGGAGAGCATCCGGGGGCGCGTACGCGAACTCCTGGAGCGCGTGGGGCTCGAAGGGGCGCACTACGACCGCTACCCGCACGAGTTCAGCGGCGGCCAGCGCCAGCGCGTCGGCATCGCACGGGCGCTCGCTGCCGACCCGCGCGTGATCGTGTGCGACGAGCCGGTCTCCGCGCTCGACGTCACCACACAGGCCCAGGTCGTCGCTCTGCTCGGCGAACTCCAGCGCGAACTCGGCCTCGCGCTCGTGTTCGTCGCCCACGACCTCGCCGTCGTCCGCCAGGTCAGCGACCGGGTCGCGGTGATGCGACACGGGAGGATCGTTGAACAAGGCCCCGCCGACGAGGTCTACGACGCACCCCAGGACCCGTACACGAAGCAGCTCCTGGCCGCCGTACCGGCCCTCGATCCCCAGGTCGCGGCCCAACGGAGGTCGGCCCGAAGGGAGTTGGCGACGACGTGACGGTGCCGTCGCGACGACGAGACGGTGCCGTCCTCACGACGGGACTGTGTCGTCCCCGCGACGTGACGGCAGCGTCGCTACGGCGCCGTAGCGACGGCGCGGCAGCGGTCTGACGTTCCGTGCGCGATTGATCTCTTAGCGCGACGGAACGCGATCCGCACGGGAAAGTTACGCCCGTTCACCCCTTTTGGTGGCGCGATGGACAACCGTCCGTCGCGCCACCGCCTTGTCCGCATACGTTCGTCCCGCTGCGAGCCGCCGGGTCAACGGCGGCTCCCCATATGGGAGATCGGGGGTGTACCCGTGCGCATAGGACTGCTTACGGAGGGTGGCTATCCGTATGTGAGTGGTGACGCCAGACTCTGGTGCGACCGGCTCGTACGCGGGCTCGGGCAGCATGAGTTCGACATCTACGCGCTCAGTCGCAGCGAGCGGCAGGAGGACCAGGGCTGGCTCGAACTGCCGCCCCAGGTCGCCCGGGTGCGGACCGCTCCGCTGTGGACCGCCGAGGACGACGGGGTGACCCTCGGGCGCCGTGCGCGTCGGCGGTTCGGCGAGTGCTACGAGGAGCTGGCGGCCGTCCTGTGTGAGGGGGACGGCCAGGCCCCGGAGGCCGCGGAAGGGGTGCCCGGCGAACCGGGGGAGCCCTCCGCCGATGTGGCGGACCGTTTCGCCAACGCGCTGTACGGGCTCGCGGAACTCGCCCGCGACGAGGGCGGACTCGTAGGCGCGCTGCGCTCCGAAAGCGCCGTACGTGCGCTGGAACGCGCCTGTCGTGCGCCCGGCGCACTCCGCACGGCACGCGAGGCACGCGTACCCGAACTCCTCACCGTCGCCGCGCAGTTGGAACGTGCCCTGCGCCCCCTCTCGCTCGACTGGTACGAGGACGACGCCCTCGGTTCCGTGGACCTCTGCCACGCGACCGCCGGCGGTACCGCGGCCCTGCCCGGACTGCTCGCCCGCCACTTCGCCGGGGTACCGCTGCTCGTGACCGAGTACGGCGTCCAACTGCGGACGCACTACCTGGCTTCCGCCGACGCCCCGCCCGCCGTACGCGCCCTGCTCGCCGCCTTCCACGGCAGGCTGGCCGCCGAGATCTACCGGCGGGCCACGCTGATCACCCCCGGCAACAGCCACACCCGCCGCTGGCAGGAACGCTGCGGCGCCGACCGTACGAAGCTCCGCACGGTCCACCCGGGCATGGAGGCGACCCGCTTCGCGGAGGTCGGCGAGGCGCCCGACGGCGCGGACCCGGACACGCTCGTATGGGTCGGCCGGGTCGAACCCGCGAAGGACCTGATCTCGCTGCTCCACGCCTTCGCGGAGATCCGCAAGGACGAGCCCAAGGCGCGCCTGAGGATCGTCGGCGCGCCGTCCGGTGCCGAGGGCGAGGCCTACCTGGGCCACTGCCGGGCGCTGGCCGCCCAGCTCTTCCCCGACGAGGCCGAGGGCGTGCACGCGGTCGGCGACAACCCGGTGTCCTTCGAGGAGATCGGCGGCCCGGACGCCCCCACGCTCGCCGAGGCGTACGCGGCCGGCACGGTGATCGTCCTCTCCAGCGTCGTCGAGGGCTTCCCGCTCAGCCTGGTCGAGGCCATGTTCTGCGGCCGGGCGACCGTCTCCACGGACGTCGGCGCGGTGGTCGAGGTCATCGGCGGCACGGGGCTCGTCGTGCCCCCGCGCAATCCACGGGCGCTCGCGGAGGCCTGCGTGAGCCTGTTGCGCGCCCCCGAGCGCCGTGAGCGCCTGGGCGCCGCCGCACGCGCCCGCGCACTCGAACTGTTCACCGTCGAGCAGAACATCGCGGCATTTCACGGCATTTACCTGGAGATCGTCTCGCACTCCCCGGTACGCCGGGTCGTCCTCGACGAGTCGGGCGATCCCCTCCCCTTCGCTGCCCCCGCCGAGTCCCACGTCCCCGGCCGCTGGACCGGCCCGATGGCCCGCGTCGTGGCCCGCGGCGGCCCCGCCTGGGCAACGGCGACGGGAACACCGGCACGCGCCACGACTCCGCTGCCGACGACGGAGGCGGCCCGATGAGCGGCCTCGGCGAACTCGACCGCCCCGGGACACCCGGCAGCGCGGGGGCGTGGGACGCGCGGTCGGAGGAGTGGCTCGGGGAGAGCGGGGAGTCGGAGACGGAGGGAGAAGCGCCGGGCGAGCAGTTGGCTGTCGGCCAGGACGCCGGTGACGTCCGTGTCGCCGTGGACCGTGGGGAAGCGGTACCGGTCGCCGGTCAGGACGACGGTGATGCCGGTGTCGCCGTGGACGGTGACGAAGCCGTGCCGGTCGCCGGCCCGGACACTTACGACACCGCCCGGACCACTACCGCCCCTGCTCCACGCGCCGCCCGCCCCGCAGCTGACGCGCAGCAGCCGTACCCCCGGACGGCGCCCGCGCCAACCTCCCGCGCGACCGACCGCAAGCCCGCCCCCACCCGCCGCGGCGCCGCCGACCCGGTCAAGGCGTTGATGCACCGCCACCGCGAGTTGTGCGAACGGGCAGTCGACCCGCTGGAGATCGCGGCGGGGCTGGAGGCCCACGGCGTCACCGATCGGACCGCCGCCCGCTTCCGGCACCGGGACGTGTTCTCGCTCGCCGAGGAGATGTACGCACGCGTGCCCCGCGACGACGCGGCGGCCCCGCCCTCCGACGCCATGACCGCGCAACCACCCCGAGCCGCCTGGGCCGTACTCGCCCTCCTGCCCGGAGTCCTCTGCGCCGCGGCCGTGACCGGCGTGCGGCTCACGGACGGTCGGCTGCGACTGGCGATGGCCGTCGGCGGTGTGCTCGCCGTGGCGCTCGGTGTACGCGTGGCCCTCGGCCGCGGCCCGCTGAGCAACCCGCCCGGCACGCACGCGTGGCGCACGCCCCCCGGCACCCGCCTGTGGACGTACTGGCTGCTCGCCTACGCCCTCCTCGGCGACGGCCTGCTCCGCGCCGCGGACGACGGCGGACCCGACGGCCTGCCGACCGGCCTCGCGGGCGGAGCCTGGCCCACGGCCACCACACCGGTCCTGGCCCTCACCCTGGCCTGCGCCCCTGCGGCCTGGTGCGCCCACCGCTTCGCCGTACGTGCCCGGCGCAAGCTCGCGACCAGTCGCGGACTTGAGGACTTCGCCGACTCCGTACGGCCGCTGCTCCTCGGCACGTTCGCCCTGTTCCTGTGCGCCCTGACCGCCCTCCTCGCCCTCTGCGGCGCGGCCCTGGGCGAGCCCGCCGCGTACGCCCAGACCATCGCCCTGGGCGCCCTGCTGCTGCTCGCCCGCCTCCTCACCGTCCACGGCTTCACCCGCGCCCCGACCCTCGTGCTCGGCTGGGCGGCCGCGACGGAGGCGACGGCCCTGGCTCTGGATCTCATCGGCAGGCTTCCCGGCTGCGGCTTCCTGGCCACCCCCGTCGAAATCGTCCTGGACGCCTGGGGCGCGGGCGGCATCCCTGCCTTGGCCTGCGGAGCAGCCGCCCTGACCCTCCTGTTCCACACCACCCGCACGCTGACCAGAGCCTCCGCGCACGCGCCGGCGAACGAGCCGCGGTGACGCCGCCGATGACCCGCACCAACCAGAGGCGTCACCCAGCCGCAGGCGCCCGGCCCCACCGCCGGAGGCAACCGCATCACCCTGTGAAGGAGAACACCAGATGATCACCTCCCGATCCGGAGAGTCGGCCCCGGGAGCCGTCCGATGAGGGTCCTGCTGATCGGAGCCAACGGCTACCTCGGCCGCTTCGTCGCCGACCGCCTGCTCGCCGACCCGGCCGTCCAGCTCACCGCGCTCGGCCGCGGCGACGACGCCGACGTCCGCTTCGACCTCGCGACCGGCAGCCCGGGAGCGCTGACCCGCTTCCTCGACGCCGTCCACCCCGGAGTCGTCATCAACTGCGCCGGTGCCACCAGAGGCGGCGCCCGCGAACTCGTCCGGCACAACACCGTCGCCGTCGCCACCGTCTGCGAGGCCCTGCGCCGCAGCGGCTGCGGAGCCCGGCTCGTGCAGATCGGGTGCGGCGCGGAGTACGGCCCCAGCCAGCCCGGTTCCTCCACGGCCGAGGACGCCGTACCCCGCCCCGGCGGCCCGTACGGCGTCAGCAAACTCGCCGCCACCGAACTGGTCCTGGGCTCCGGCCTCGACGCCGTCGTGCTGCGCGTCTTCTCGCCCGCCGGACCCGGCACGCCCGCCGGTTCCCCGCTCGGCCGGCTCGCCGAGGCCATGCGCCGGGCCATGCAGTCCGGCGACGGCGAACTCAAGCTCGGCGGCCTGGGCGCGCAGCGCGACTTCGTCGACGTACGGGACGTGGCCCGCGCGGTCCACGCCGCCTCGCTCTCCGCCGCGCAGGGCGTCATCAACATCGGCTCTGGCCGCGCGGTCCGGCTGCGCGACGCCGCCGCGGTCCTCGCCCGCGTCGCCGGATACGGCGGCGCGCTGCACGAACTCGACGGCCCACCCGGCCCGTTGAGGGCGGCCATCGGCCATCCCCGCACCGACCCCGACCACGCGGCCCCGGTCGCGTACCCGTACCCGGACGGCTGCGGGAGCTGGCAGCAGGCCGATGTGCGCACCGCGCGCGACCGGCTCGGCTGGCGACCCCGGATCAACCTGGAAGAGTCCCTCGCCGACATCTGGATGGAGGCGGCATGCCGCATCTGACCAGCACGACCCCGGGCACCGCGAGCACCGGTGTCCGTACCGGCTTCGGCATCCCCGGCTACGCGCACCCCTTGGTCGCGCCGACCGAATGGGGCGAACTCACCCGCCCCGGCACCCCCTTGGACTGGGTCGTCCTCAACGTCTCCTCGGGCCCGGGGGCCCGCCCCGACCCGCACTGCCTGGAGGCGGCCGGGCGGCTCCGCAACACCGGTGTCCGCGTCCTCGGCCACTTGGACGCAGCCCACGGCGCCCGCACCTTCGGCGACCTGATCTCCGAGGCGCACCGCTACCGCGACTGGTACCAGGTCGACGGCTTCCTTCTGGACCGGTGTCCCACCGAACGGGCCGCGCTTCCCGAGGCCCGCCGCACGGTCGGCGCGCTCCGCGAGATCCGTGACGGCGCCCACATCGTCCTGGGGCACGGCACCCATCCGTACCCCGGATACGCCGAGTGCGCCGATCAGTTGGTGACCTTCTCCGGGCCGTGGAGCGACTACCGCTGGTCCCAGGTGGCCGAGTGGACCGCCGACTACCCGCCCGAGCGCTTCTGCCACTTCGTGCACGGCGTCCCGCGCGGCCATCTCGACGAGGCGCTGCGCATCGCCCGCTGGCAGGGCGCCTCGACCATCTACTTCACCGACCGCACCGATCACGGCGGCCGCACCGACCCCTGGGAGACCATGCCCGGCTACTGGGACGAGATCGTCTCGCGGATCGGAACGGGTGTCTCGGAATGAAGAAGGGCATGGCAGTGTTACCGGGAGAACAACTGTAGTGATTGACCGACCAACGGAGTCCCCGTGTCGCTGCCACCCCTGGTCGAGCCGGCTGCCGAGCTCACCGTAGACGAGGTCCGCAGGTACTCCCGCCACCTGATCATCCCCGACGTGGGCATGGACGGGCAGAAGCGGCTGAAGAACGCCAAGGTGCTCTGTGTGGGCGCCGGTGGTCTGGGCTCGCCGGCGCTGATGTACCTGGCCGCGGCGGGCGTGGGCACGCTCGGCATCGTGGAGTTCGACGAGGTCGACGAGTCGAACCTGCAGCGCCAGATCATCCACAGCCAGGCCGACATCGGCCGCTCCAAGGCCGCGTCGGCGCGCGACTCCGTGCTGGGCATCAACCCGTACGTGAACGTGATCCTCCACGAAGAGCGGCTTGAGGCCGAGAACGTGATGGACATCTTCAGCCAGTACGACCTGATCGTCGACGGCACGGACAACTTCGCGACCCGCTACCTGGTCAACGACGCCGCCGTGCTGCTGAACAAGCCGTACGTGTGGGGTTCGATCTACCGCTTCGACGGCCAGGCCTCCGTCTTCTGGTCCGAGCACGGCCCCTGCTACCGCTGCCTCTACCCGGAGCCCCCGCCCCCCGGCATGGTCCCCTCCTGCGCCGAGGGCGGCGTCCTGGGCGTGCTGTGCGCGTCCATCGGCTCCATCCAGGTCACCGAGGCGATCAAGGTCCTCACTGGCATCGGCGACCCGCTCGTCGGCCGCCTGATGATCTACGACGCCCTGGAGATGCAGTACCGCCAGGTCAAGGTCCGCAAGGACCCCAACTGCGCGGTCTGCGGCCCGAACGCGACCGTCACCGAGCTCATCGACTACGAGGCCTTCTGCGGCGTCGTCTCCGAGGAGGCCCAGCAGGCGGCCGCCGGCTCGACGATCACTCCCAAGCAGCTCAAGGAGTGGATCGACGACGGCGAGAACATCGAGATCATCGATGTCCGCGAGGTCAACGAGTACGAGATCGTCTCGATCCCCGGCGCCAAGCTGATCCCCAAGAACGAGTTCCTCATGGGCACCGCCCTGGAGACGCTCCCGCAGGACAAGAAGATCGTCCTGCACTGCAAGACGGGTGTCCGCAGTGCGGAGGTCCTCGCCGTCCTCAAGTCGGCAGGCTTCGCGGACGCGGTCCACGTCGGCGGCGGCGTGATCGGCTGGGTCAACCAGATCGAGCCCGACAAGCCCGTCTACTAGACCCACGCTTTCCCGGAAGGGGCTCGGCACCACACGTGCCGGGCCCCTTTCCGCTGCCCCCGTCGTCCCTGTCGGCACGACCGCCCGGACCGCTCCGGCTACGAGGCGCAGACCTTCCCGTCCTTGGGCACCGTCCCCCTCAGCAGATACGCGTCCACCGTCGAGTCGACACAGTCGCTCCCACTCCCGTACGCCCCGTGGCCCTCGCCCTTCCAGGTGAGCTCCACACCGACGCCCTTGCCCAGCTCGTCGACCATCTTGCGGGCACCCTCGTACGGCGTCGCCGGATCCCCGGTGTTGCCGACCACCAGGATCGGCGCCGCACCGGGCGCGCTGACCTCCGGGGTGTCGTACTGCCCGGCCACCGGCCAGTCGTGACACCACCCGGCCGTGTCCCAGCCCAGGAAGTCGCCGAACACGGGGGAGATCTTCTCGAACTCGGGCAGCAGCTTCTGCGTCTGCTCGGGCGTCGGCCGCTGCTTGTCGTCCAAGCACGATATGACCCGTTGGGAATGGGTCGTCGTGCCGTAGTGCCCCGCGCTGTCACGGTCGTTGTAGCCGTCGGCGAGCGCCAGCAGCTCCGAACCGTCGCCCTCCTCCGCCGAGTTCAGCGCGCTGGTCAGCGTGGGCCAGCTCTGCTTGCTGTACAGCGGGAGGACGATGCCGGTCAGCGCGAGCGTCTCGGTCAGCTCCCGCCCGGTCGAGGTGGCCAGCGGCTTGGCGTCGATCCGCTTCAGCAGGGCCGCGATCTTCTTCGAGCCCTGAGCCGGGTCCTGGCCCCTCGACTTGAGGTAGTCGTCCAGCGCGCGCTGGAAACCCCGGGTCTGGTTCAGCGCGTGGCCCACCGTGTCGGCGCTCGGGTCGACGACCGCGTCCAGGATCAGCCGTCCCACGTTCTTCGGGAACAAGTGGGCGTAGACACCGCCGAGTTCAGTGCCGTACGAGATGCCGAAGTAGTGCATCTTCGTGTCACCCAGGACCTGGCGCATCAGGTCCATGTCGCGGGCCGTGTCGGTCGTCGACACATGCGCCATCAGCTTCCCGGCGGCCTTCTCGCAGCCCTTGCCGAAGTCGGTGGCGTCCTGGAAGTACGTCTTCTCCTCGGCCGGTGTGTCCGGCGTCGCGTCGATGTCCTCGGAGGCCTGGATCGCCTTGTCGCCGCGGCAGCGGACGCCCTCGCTGGCGGCGACCCCGCGCGGGTCCCAGCTCACCAGGTCGTAGCGTTCGTGCAGCGAGGACACGGTGGTGGCGTACGCCGGCATGTAGTCCACACCCGAGCCGCCCGGGCCGCCGAAGTTGAACAGCAGCGAGCCGATGCGGTCGCCGCCCGTCGACTTGGAGCGGATCAGCGCGAGCCCGATCGTCGAGCCGCCCGGCTTCGCCCAGTCCAGCGGTACCTTGAGCGTCGCGCACTGCCAGTCACTGCTCGGCGTGGCCGAGTCGGCGGTGGCCTTGCAGCGCCCCCAGTCCAGCTTCTGCGCGGTCAGTGACGCGGGCAGCGCCGCCGTAGTGGAAGAGGACGAGTCGGCCGTGGACGGCTTGGCGTCCCCCGCGCCCGCGCCGTCCTCGCCGCCGTCGGACGAGCCGCTGCTACAACCGGCCGTCAGCAGTGCGGCGGCGGCCATCAGGGCCGTCCACCGTACGAATCGCGCCATGTACATTTCCCCCCTCGCAGGCCGTCCGCGTCACGCCGCGGATGGCGGTCAGGCCATAGTAGGCGGCACGAGCCGAGCCCGTGACGGCCTGTGGATAACCTTTTGACCTGCGCTTTTGCCCAGATTTCGGGGGTGGGTTCAGGAGCAGACGGTGCCGGCCGCCGGGACTTTCCCGTTCAGCAGATAGCCGTTCACCGCGCTCTGCACGCACTTGTTCTTGCTGTCGTACGCGCCGTGCCCCTGGCCCTTGTACGTCAGCTCGACGGCGACGCCCCTGCCCAGCGCGTCCACCATCTTCTTCGCGCCCTCGTACGGCGTGGCCGGGTCGCCGGTGTTGCCCACGACGAGGATCGGCGCCGACCCGGCCGCGCTCACGTCGGGGTGGTCGGCGGCGCCCGGCACGGCCCAGTCGGTGCAGCTGACCATGCCCCAGGCGAGGAAGTCACCGAAGAGGGGAGAGGCGGCCCGGAACTCGGGCAGCTTCCCCTCCACGTAGTCGGCGGTGTATCTCGGCTTGTCGTCGGCGCAGTTGATGGCGATGTTCGCCGCGGTGATGTTGCTGTACTCGCCGTTCTCGCTGCGCCCGTTCATCGAGTCGGACAACGCCATGAGGACCTTGCCGTCACCGCTGTAGGCCTGTTCGAGACCCTCGGTGAGGTACTCCCAGAAGTCCTTCGAGTACAGCGCCTGCGCGATGCCGTTCGTCGCGGCGGTCTGGGTCAACTGGCGGGGGAAGATGCCCGGGATCGGCTTGCCGTCGAGGCTCTTGAGCAGCTTGGCGATGCGGTCCTTGACGTCCTGCGCGGTGTCGCCAACCGGGCAGTCCGTGGTCTTCGACGTGCAGTCGTCGGCGAAGTTGTCGAGCGCGAGCTGGAAGCCCTTGGCCTGTCCGAGCGAGCCCTGTTCGGAGTTCTGCGTGGGGTCGACGACCGCGTCGAAGACGGCGCGCCCCACGTGCTTGGGGAACAAGTGGGCGTAGACGCCGCCGAGTTCGGTGCCGTAGGAGATGCCGAAGTAGTGCAGCTTGTCGTCGCCGAGGACCTGGCGCATCAGGTCCATGTCGCGGGCCGCGTCGGTGGTGCGCACCTGGGGGAGCATCTTCTTGGAGTGCTTCTCGCAGGCCGCGTTGAACTGCTTGGTGTTGGCCAGGAGCTTGGTGCGCTCGGCCGTTGTGTCCGGTGTCGCGTCCTGCTGGAAGTACTGGTCGAGCTGGGAGTCGCTCTCGCACTCGACGCCGGCGCTGCGGCCCACTCCGCGCGGGTCGAAGCTCACCAGGTCGTAGCGGGTGCGCAGGGTCGCGTAGTCCTCGCCGAACGCGGGCAGCGTGGTGACGCCCGATCCGCCGGGGCCGCCGAAGTTGAAGACGAGCGAGCCGATCCGCTTGCTCGCGGCGCCGCTGGCCTTCGCCCGCACCAGGGCGAGTCCGATCGTGTCGCCCTTGGGCTTGCTCCAGTCGAGCGGCGCCTTCATGGTGGCGCACTGCCACTTGGTGCCGTTCGGCAGCGGTGACGGCGCTGAGCCGCCGCCCTCCGACTCGGACGGGGCCGGGCAGTCCTTCCAGCTCAGCTTCTGGGCCGTCGGATCCTCGTCCTTGGAGTCGCCGCCGCAGCCCGCCAGCGTGGCGGACAGCAGGACGACAGTGGCGGTCAGGGCAGCGGCACGCAGCCGGGATGGGTTCGGCATGAACCCATCCTGGGGTCGTACACGGCGGTGCGCTCGGGGCGCGGGCCGTACGAGGTACGCACGCGTGCGTGCCCTGCACGCCTAGGTCGTGAGGCACGCGTGCGTGCACCACGTGTGTTCCTGCGCGTGCTCTACAGGGAGCCCTTGCGGGACAGGTGGTTGAAGAACAGCCAGCCCGGCAGCACCGGGATCCACAGCGTCAGCAGCCGGTACAGCAGCACCGCCGGAGCTGCGACCTCCTTGGGGAGGCCCACGGCGATCAGACCGAGGGTCAGGCTCGCCTCGACCGCGCCCACACCGCCCGGGGTCGGGGCCGCGGAACCGAGCGCGTTGCCCGCGAGGAAGACGACGGCAACGCTGGCCAGGCTGAGCGAAGTCGACTGGTCGCCGAACGCCCGGATCGACGCGTCCAGGCACATCACGAAGCAGGCCGTCAGCAGCAGCATGCCGCCGATGCCGGTGACCAGCTTCTGCGGCCGCTGCAGCACGTCGAGCATGCGCGGGATGACGCCCGCGAAAAGCGACCGCACGCGCGTGACGAGGAACTTCCGCAGGAACGGCACCGAGGTCACCACGAGCACGAGCACCGCCACCGTCAGCAGACCGGCGATGACCGTCCGGGACGGCGACAGCGATGGCGTCTTCTCGGTGCCGGTCAGATAGCCGAACGACAGCAGCATCAGGATGTGGCAGCCCAGACCGAACAACTGCGACGCGCCGACACTCGCCACCGCGAGCCCGGGCCGCACCCCGGCACGCTGCAGGAAGCGCGTGTTCAGGGCGACACCGCCGACAGCGGCCGGGGCGACGATCTTCACGAACGACCCGGCGACCTGCGCCCCCACGGCCCGCAGGAACGGCACGCGCTCCGGCACGAACCCCAGGAGGGCCATCGCCGCAGCGAAGTAGCTCAGCGCCGAGAACAGCACGGCCGCGGCCACCCAGCCCCACTGGGCGTTGGCGACGAGCGGACCGAACTCGATGTGCGTGAGCTGCGTCAGCAGGAAGTACGCGCCGATCGCGCCCGCGATGAAACTGATCAGCGTGCGCGGCCGCACCCGCTCCAGACGGGCCGGTTCGACGTGCGCCTGCGGCCTGATCAGCAGCACCTGATGACGGATCTGGGTGAGCAGATCCTCCTCGCGCGCTTCGTCCAACGCCTCGTCGATGGCCCGCTTCTCGGCCCGTTGCTCCGCGCGCACGGCCTTCTTGTCGGGCTTTTCGAGTACGGGCGTTGAGCCCTCCGAAGCCTCCTCCGCGCGGGCCAGCCTGGTCTGCTGGGACGCCTCCAGGATCGCGTCGCGCTCCCGCTGGGCCCGCTCCCTGGACAGGCGTCGCAGCGTCGCGCGCGTGGAGCGCGACAACGCGATCGGCTGGAGCATCGGCAGACAGTCGGCCACGGCGTCGGGGCCGAGGACACCGACCGCCGAGGCCACCGCGCGCTCGGCGCCCACCAGCAGACCGATCGTCGTCACCAACTGGGCCACGTCCATACGCAGCAGCAGCTCACCGGCCGCGATCTCGCCGCCGCGCAGATCGGTCAGGATCACGCTGCCGGAACGATCCACCAGAATCGCGTCACCGGCGAGCCTGCGGTGGGCGATGCGCCGCGACTGCAGTGCCTGCACCTGGTGCCAGGTCAGGCGCAGCAGATCGTCGGTGATCTCCTCGTCCGCGAGCGAGTCGAGCGTGCGCCCACCGGTGTGCTCGTAGACGAGCATCACGGCGTCGGGGCCGAGTTCCGAGGTCGCGATCAGCTTCGGGGCGTTGGCCCCGGCCGCGATCGCCGCGTACGCCAGCAGGGCCTCCTGCTCCAGCGCCTGGCGCAGCGACTGGAGGCTGCTGCGGGTCGCGAAGCCGCGCAGCGTCAGATTGCGCCACGCCCGGTAGAAGAAGCCTTGGGCCTGCTGTTCACGGTCGACCACGGTGACGTCCAGCGGTGGACCGTCCTCCAGGGTCACGAAGTAGCGCCGGCCGCGGTCGCCGTTCTCCGTGTCGACGACTTCCTCGCGGGCCGCGCCCACGGGGTGGAAGCCGACCGTCCGCAGGCCCGCCATCAGCGTCCGTCCGGTAGGACGGACGTTCGGCGAACCCACTGCGTACAGCGTCCCGTAGGCGACGGTCCAACCGATCAGCACCGTCAGGATGATCGAGAACGGCGTCGTGTACCCGGTGACAAGCATCGAGAAGGCGTCGAGCAGCAGCACGATCCACAGCACGGAGCGCCAACGCGGCCTCCGGGACATGCCTACGGCCGTCATGTAGGCGATGACGGGCGCCAGATAGCCGTGCACCGGGTCCGTGAGAGCGTGGATGTCGCCGGGGGAGGGCTGGGTGAGCGCCTCCTGGATGGAGCCCGGGGCGGCCTTGGCGACCCACAGGTCCGTGGCGAGTGTCACTCCGTGGGCGAGGACCGCCGCGAGCACGCCGTCGGCGATGCGCAGCCCGTCCCGCTTGATCAGCCGCTCGATCGCGAACGCGACCGGCACCAGCAGGATGGCGATGCTGGACGCCAGCCCCGCGATCTTGATGAGCAGGTCGGGCGCCTGCCCGGTGCCCTTGTTGATGTCCTGTTCGAGCCCCGACGTCGTGCCGTGCGCGAACGCGGCGATCGCGAGCAGTACGACGATCGCGAGAAAGCCCACCAGGAGGCGCATGAGATCGGAAGGGCGGTGCACGCGCGCGGGCAGCAGTGGTTCGTCGCCCTCGACCTCTTCGACGTGCGGGTCGTCGCCGCAGTCGTCGAGACCGGGCACGGAGCCGGGCGCGGGCGTCTCGGCGGGTCCCTCCGCGGGGTCCTGCTCGTGGGCGTCGGCGGTGTCCGGGCGCGACGCAGCGTCAGAGGTGCCCTCCGCGTCTTCGGGGTGCACACCCTGCTGCTTCATCGTCTCTTCTTGATCTCGTATCACCGGTCACCGCCCGCACGATGGTGGCATGTCCCACCGACACACGGGGGCATCAGGGTGCAAATGCGGGGGCGCACAGTCTGCCCCACGCGCCGCTCCGGGGCGAGGGATACGCAGAGTCGCCAGCGCGTCGCGTTGTCGGTGGGGTGCGGCAGGATGGGACGGATGAGCGAGGAGAGCCTTCCGGACGACACCGGCCCCGAGCACGGCGACGCGCTGCCCGAGTACGCCGAGCGCGTCCTCGACGTGGCCGAGCGGATTCCGCCCGGGCGCGTCATGACGTACGGCGATGTCGCCGAATGGCTGGAGGAGGGCGGCCCACGCCAGGTCGGTCGCGTGATGGCCCTCTACGGGGGAGTCGTTCCGTGGTGGCGGGTCGTCCGCGCGGACGGCACGTTGCTCCCTGGCCACGAGCTGCGGGCGCTCGACAACTACCGAGCGGAGGGCACCCCTCTGAAGGAGGCGAGCAGAGCCGCCGAGGGTCACCTGCCGCGCGTCGACATGAGACGGGCGCGATGGGACGGCGGCGAGCGCGCGGACGGTCACACCTGACAGCTTCCGCCATCGGCCGCGCTCCGGGGCGACCTGTGGCCCGTACGGGGGAAACCCGGCACGTCCGTGGCATGCCGTACGTTCGAGGGGCGAGGGACGCGAGGGTCGCGCGAGCCGTGAGGGAACGCGCGGAAGTCCTGCTTCCCTACGACCCGTCGGCGTAGCGTCGGCTGCACCTGTCCCCCTCACCACGCGGTCACCGCCCTCCACGCGCGGTGGTCAGGCAACCAGCACACCCACCAGGACCGGCGAACCACGTGAGCTCCTCTTCCTCCACCAGGCGCCTGTCGCACCCCCAGGTGCGACAGGGGAACCGTGGCGCTTACCGACTGGTGCGTACCCCGCCGACCCGGCCCGCTCCCCCTCGTCTGGACGCGCCACAGCGCTCCGTGGTTGACCACGAGACCGGTCCGCTGCTCGTCCTCGCAGGTCCGGGTACCGGCAAGACCACCACCCTCGTGGAGTCCGTCGCGGCACGGATCGCCCGGGGAGGTGACCCCGCGCGGATCCTCGTGCTGACGTTCAGCCGCAAGGCGGCCGTCGAACTACGCGACCGCATGGCGCTGCGCATCGGCGCCGCCCGCGCGCCCCGCGCGACCACCTTCCACTCGTTCTGCTACGCCCTGGTCCGCGCCCACCAGGACAGCGAACTGTTCGTCGAGCCCCTACGGCTGCTGTCCGGCCCCGAACAGGACGTCGCCGTACGCGAACTGCTCGCCGGCCAGCCCGACCTGGAGCGGCTCGGCCTCGCCCACGTGCGCTGGCCGGACGAACTGCGGGCCTGTCTCACCACCCGGGGCTTCGCCGACGAGGTCCGCGCGGTCCTCGCCCGCAGTCGCGAACTGGGCCTGGGCCCTGGCGCCCTGGACGCCTTCGCCCGCCGCATCGGCCGCCCCGACTGGCGTGCCGCCGCCGCCTTCCTCGCCGAGTACCTCGACGTACTCGACCTCCAAGGAGTGCTCGACTACGCGGAACTGGTCCACCGCGCGGTGCTTCTCGCCCAGCGCCCCGAGGTCGCCGAGCGGCTAGCCGCGCAGTACGACGCCGTGTTCGTGGACGAGTACCAGGACACCGACCCTGCCCAGGTACGACTGCTGCACGCCCTCGCCGGCGGCGGCCGCAACCTCGTCGCCTTCGGCGACCCCGACCAGTCGATCTACACGTTCCGGGGCGCCGACGTGAACGGCATCCTGGAATTCCCGAGCGCCTTCCCGCGCGCGGACGGCATTCCGGCCCCCGTAGAGGTGCTCCGGACCTCCCGCCGCTCCGCCGCCGCCCTGCTGACCGCTACCCGCCTGCTCACCCAGCGCATGCCCCTGACCAGGCTCCCGGCGCAGAAGGTGCGTGCCCACCGCGAGTTGTCCCCGGTACGGGACGGCGGCCGGGTCGAGGTGTACACGTACCCGACACCCGGCACGGAACTGGACAACATCGCCGACATCCTCCGTAGGGCACATCTGGAGGACGGCGTCCCCTGGAGCGACATGGCCGTCCTGGTACGCGCCGGCTCCCGGACCATCCCCACGATCCGACGCGCCCTCACCGCGGCAGGCGTCCCCCTGGACATCGACGGCGACGACCTGCCCCTGCGCCACGAACCGGCGGTGGCACCGCTGTTGACGGCCCTGCGGGCGGTGGCGGCGGCGGAGGCATCAGTACGGCCCGAGGACGACCCCGAAGCCGCAGGAGCCGTAGGGGAGGACGACGACGTAGAAGACGCTGTGTCGGAAGCCGACGATGAACAGGCCACGACGGAAGCCGGTCCCGAAGAGCCCGCTGCCCCCTCCTGGCTCGACGCCGAAACCGCCCTCACCTTGCTCGCCTCCCCCCTCGCCGCCATGGACGCCGCCGACCTGCGCCGCCTGGGCCGGGCGCTGCGCGAGGAGGAGCGGGCCGGTGGCAACCCCGTGCCGCCGCCCTCGGACGAGTTGCTCACGCGGGCGCTCGCCGAGCCGGAGCGGCTGGTCGCGCACGACCCGACGTACGCGCGGGGAGCCCAGCGCCTGGGCGCGCTGCTGCGCAAGGCACGGGAGCGCCTGGCGGGCGGCGGTACGGCCGAGGAGGCGCTGTGGGACCTCTGGCAGGGCACACCCTGGCCCGGGCGCCTGGAGCGGGCCGCACTGCGCGGCGGCGCGGCCGGACGCAACGCGGACCGCGACCTGGACGCCGTCTGCGCGCTGTTCGCGACCGCCGCCCGTGCGGAGGAGCGCACCGGGGGCCGGGGCGCCCTCAACTTCCTGGAGGAGATCGACGCCGAGGACATCGCCGCCGACACGCTCACCCGGCGTGCCGTACGCCCCGACGCCGTACGCCTGATGACCGCACACCGCTCCAAGGGCCTGGAGTGGAACCTGGTCGTCGTAGCAGGCGTCCAGGAGGGCCTGTGGCCGGACCTGCGCCGACGCGGCTCCCTCCTGGAGGCCGACCGCATCGGCCGCGACGGACTCGCCGAACCACTCACCCCGGGGGCCCTGCTCGCCGAGGAACGCCGCCTGTTCTACGTCGCCGCCACACGGGCGCGTGAACGCCTCGTCGTCACCGCCGTGAAGGCACCCGCGGACGACGGCGACCAGCCGTCCCGCTTCCTCACCGAACTCGGCGTCGAGCCCAAGGACGTCACCGGCCGCCCGCGCCGCCCGCTGTCGGTCGCCGCACTGGTCGCCGAGCTGCGCGCCACGACCGTCGACCCGCGCGTGTCCGAGACCCTCAGGGAGGCCGCCGCACGCCGACTGGCCAAGCTGGCCGCGCTCGCCGACGAGGAGGGCCGCGCGCTGGTCCCGTCCGCGCACCCGTACCGCTGGTGGGGCATGTACGACCCGACCGAGAGCAAGGTGCCGCTGCGCGACCGCGACCAGCCCGTCGTGCTCTCCGGAAGCGCCCTCGACCAGCTCGCCAACACCTGTGCCCTGCAATGGTTCCTGGGCCGCGAGGTGAAGGCCGACGCGCCCTCGACCGCCGCCCAGGGCTTCGGGAACGTGGTGCACGTCCTCGCCGACGAGGTCGCCTCCGGACGCACGCCCGCCGACCTCGACGCCCTCATGGAGCGCCTCGACACCGTGTGGAACGCGCTCGCCTTCGACGCGCCCTGGAAGTCGGTACAGGAGAAGGACAACGCGCGCGTGGCGCTCGAACGCTTCCTGAAGTGGCACGTCGACTCCAACAGTGTCCGTACGGGCCGTACACCGGTCGCCAGCGAGCACGACTTCGACGTCACCCTCGAAGCGGGCGACTACGAAGTGCGCATCCGCGGCTCCATGGACCGCGTCGAGTCGGACGGCGAAGGACGCGCCTACGTGGTCGACTTCAAGACCGGCAAGGCCACACCGACCGCCCGCGAGGTGGAGCGACACCCCCAACTCGCCGTCTACCAGCTCGCGGTCCGCGAGGGCGCCGTCGACGAGGCCTTCGACGGAGTGCGCCCCGAACCGGGCGGCGCCGAACTCGTCCAGCTGCGCCAGGGCGCCGCGCAACGGGACGGCGGCGAGACCCTGCCCAAGGTGCAGGCCCAGGAGCCCCTGGAGGGGGAGTGGGCCGGTGAACTGCTGGCCACGGCCGCGGGCAAGGTCCTGGACGAACGGTTCACGCCCACGGCCGGACAGCAGTGCGCGCACTGCGCGTTCCGGGCCTCGTGCAGCGCGCGGCCCGAGGGACGACACGTCGTCGAGTAACTCGCGTGACCTATCGCACCACATGTGTTGACCTGCGCTTCTTCTACCCCTGAGGGCGATTGGTCCTCGACTGTCAGTGGCCGCCGCTAGCCTCTCCGACATGCCCGCCCGTATCACCGATCCCGATCAGCTCAAAGAGCTCCTCGGCATCCCCTTCACCCCGGAGCAGACGGCCTGCATCGTCGCGCCGCCCGCCCCGCAGGTGATCGTGGCCGGAGCCGGGTCGGGCAAGACGACGGTGATGGCCGCCCGCGTGGTGTGGCTGGTCGGCACCGGCCAGGTCGCCCCCGAGCAGGTTCTCGGCCTGACCTTCACCAACAAGGCCGCCGGTGAACTCGCCGAGCGCGTCCGCAAAGCGCTCATCAAGGCGGGTGTCACCGACCCCGACGTCATCGATCCGGACAACCCCCCGGGCGAGCCCGTGATCTCGACGTACCACGCCTTCGCGGGCCGTCTCCTGACCGACCACGGCCTGCGCATCGGCCTCGAACCGACATCCCGGCTGCTCGCCGACGCCACCCGCTTCCAGCTCGCCGCGCGCGTGCTACGTGAGGCCCCCGGCCCCTACCCGGCGCTCACACGCTCCTTCCCGGACCTCGTCAGCGACCTCCTCACCCTCGACGGCGAGCTGTCCGAACACCTCGTACGCCCCGAGGAGTTGCGCGCCTACGACGCCGAGCTGCTGCGCGCGTTGGAGGGCCGCAAGCTCAGCAACGCCGAGCTGCGCAAGGTCCCCGAGGCGGCCGCCGCCCGGCGTGAACTCAGCGAGCTGGTGAGCCGCTACCGGACCGCCAAACGCGAGCGCGACCTGCTCGACTTCGGTGACCAGATCGCCCTCTCCGCGACCCTGGCCCGCACCCGCCCCGAGGTCGGCGACATCCTGCGCGACGAGTTCCGGGTCGTGCTGCTCGACGAGTACCAGGACACCTCGGTCGCCCAACGCATCCTCCTGGCAGGCCTGTTCGGCGCCGGCACGGGTCACCCGGTGACCGCCGTCGGCGACCCCTGCCAGGCGATCTACGGCTGGCGCGGCGCGTCCGTCGCCAACCTCGACGACTTCCCGGAGCACTTCGCGCACGCCGACGGCCGCCTCGCCGCCCGCCAGTCGCTCAGCGAGAACCGCCGCAGCGGCGGGCGCCTCCTCGACCTTGCCAACAACCTCGCGGAACCCCTGCGCGCCATGCACGCGGGCGTGGAGGCCCTCCGCCCGGCCCCCGGCGCCGAGCGCGACGGCACGGTCCGCTGCGCGCTGCTGCCCACCCACACCGAGGAGATCGACTGGCTCGCCGACTCCATCGCCCACCTCGTACGGACCGGGAAGGAGCCCGGCGAGATCGCCGTCCTGTGCCGCACGGCCACCGACTTCGCCGAGATCCAGGGCGCCCTCGTCGCCCGCGACGTCCCGGTCGAGGTCGTCGGGCTCTCCGGGCTGCTGCACCTGCCCGAGGTCGCCGACCTCGTCGCCGTCTGCGAGGTCCTCCAGGACCCGGGCGCCAACGCCTCCCTGGTCCGACTGCTGACCGGCCCGCGCTGGCGCATCGGCCCGCGCGACCTCGCCCTCCTGGGCCGACGCGCCCGGTTCCTCGTGTCCCACACGCGCGTGGGGGACGACGACGACCCGGACCGCCGACTCGCCGAGGCAGTCGAGGGGGTCGACCCCTCCGAGGTGATATCGCTCGCCGACGCCCTCGACACGTTCCTGGAGACACCTTTCTACGGTGCCGACCGCACCGGGGACGACGACGGGCTGCCCTTCTCACCGGACGCGCGCGCGCGCTTCGCCCACCTCGCCACCGAACTGCGCGACCTGCGCCGCTCCCTGTCCGACCCCCTCATGGACGTCCTGCACCGCGTCCTCGCCGTCACCGGCCTGGAGGTCGAACTCGCGGCGTCCCCGCACGCCCTGGCCGCCCGCCGCCGCGAGACCCTGTCGAACTTCCTGGACGTCGCCGCCTCCTTCGCCGCGGGCGACGGCGAGGCGACCCTGCTCGCGTTCCTCGGCTTCCTGCGCACCGCCGCCCAGTACGAGAAGGGCCTCGACAACGCCCTGCCCGGTGGCGAGAACACCGTCAAGGTCCTCACCGCGCACAAGTCCAAGGGCCTGGAGTGGGACGTCGTGGCCGTCCCCGGCCTGGTCACCGGGACCTTCCCCAGCAGCCAGGGCCGCGAGAAGTGGACCGCCCAGGGCAAGGTCCTGCCGCACGCGCTGCGTGGCGACACCGCCACCCTGCCCGACGTGGCCTCCTGGGACGCCAAGGGCCTGAAGGCCTTCCAAGGGGACATGAAGGACCACCAGCACACCGAGGAACTCCGCCTCGGCTACGTCACCTTCACCCGCCCCCGCTCCCTGCTGCTCGGCTCCGGCCACTGGTGGGGCCCCACCCAGAAGAAGCCCCGCGGCCCCTCCGACTTCCTGCAAGCCCTGTACGACCACTGCGCGGCCGGATACGGCGAGATCGAGGCCTGGGCGGACCAGCCCGAGGAGGGCGAGGAGAACCCCGCCCTGCACACGGCCACCGCCGACCAGGCCTGGCCGCTGCCACTTGACGACGCGGCGATGGCCCACCGCCACAAAGCCGCCCAGCTGGTCATGAACCACTTGGAGTACCTCGCCTCCCACGACGAGGGCCACCCCGCGGCCACCCACGACCCGAACGCCCACGACGACCCGGACTGGCCCCCGCCCCCGGAGGACGACGAACCGCCTGACGACGAGCGCCCCTTCGGGGAGCCTCCCTACGAGGAATCGCTCCCCGAGACGGACGTTCAGGCCGAAGACGCCCTCCCGGAGGACGACCCCGCCGACTGGGACGCCTGGACCACGGACCGCCCGACCGTCCCGCACCAGGCGACAGCCCCGCACGCCGCCGAACACTCCAGTGCGCCAGGGGGCGCACGCCCGCACCCCACGGAACCGCCCGGCACGCGCCTCACCCCCGAGGAGGCCCGCGCCATCGCCTCCTGGGACCGCGACCTCGACGCCCTCACCGGCGAACTCCTGCGCGCCCGGCGGGGAGTCACCGACGTCCCTCTCCCGGCCTCCCTCACGGCCACCCAGCTGATGCTCCTGGCAGCCGACCCGGACGCCCTCGCGCAGGAACTCGCGCGCCCGCTGCCCCGCCCGCCGCAACCCGCCGCCCGCCGGGGCACCCGCTTCCACGCCTGGGTGGAATCACGCTTCGAAGAGCTGACCCTGCCCATGCTGGAACCGGACGAACTGCCCGGCAGCGAGGCAGAGATCGCCGACGAACGCGACCTGGAGGCCCTCAAGGAAGCCTTCGAGCGCACCGAGTACGCCCGGCGCACGCCCTACCGCGTCGAGGCCCCCTTCCAGCTAGCGATCGCCGGCCGCGTCGTACGGGGCCGTATCGACGCCGTCTACAAACAGGGCGACGGCGACGAGGCGACGTACGAGATCCTCGACTGGAAGACCAGCCGCACCCGTACCGCCGACCCGCTCCAGCTCGCCATCTACCGGCTGGCCTGGGCCGAGCGGCAGGGCGTGCCCCTGGAGACGGTCACGGCCGCGTTCCTGTACGTGCGCGGCGGCGAGGTCGTACGCCCGGAGAACCTTCCGGACCGGGCCGCGCTGGAGCGGCTGTTGCTGGAGGAGCCGGGCGCGCAAGCAAACTGTGAGGAACCGCCCACCGAGGATGTCAGTGCGGGCCGATAGGCTCGTGACCATGAGCCACACCGTTGACAGTGCCGTCAGCGCGGTCCGCACGTACATCGAGCAGCACCGCGCAGTTTTCCTCGACGACCTCGCCGAGTGGCTGCGCATCCCGTCCGTGTCGGCGCAGCCCGACCACGCGCCCGACGTCCGGCGCAGCGCGGACTGGCTCGCCGCCGCACTCCGGGAGACCGGCTTCCCGACCGTCGAGGTCTGGCCGACCCCGGGCGCCCCCGCCGTCTTCGCCGCCTGGCCCTCCGACGACCCCGAGGCACCCACGGTCCTCGTCTACGGCCATCACGACGTCCAGCCCGCCGCCCGCGAGGACGGCTGGGACAGCGAGCCCTTCGAGCCCGTCGTCCGCGAGAACCGCCTCTACGCGCGCGGGGCGGCCGACGACAAGGGCCAGGTGTTCTTCCACACACTCGGCGTCCGCGCCCACCTCGCCGCCACCGGCCGCACCGCCCCCGCCGTCCACCTGAAGCTCCTGATCGAGGGCGAGGAGGAGTCCGGCTCCCCGCACTTCCGGGCACTCGTCGAGGAGCACGCCGACCGGCTCGCCGCCGACGCCGTGATCGTCTCCGACACCGGCATGTGGTCCGAGGGCACCCCCACGGTGTGCACCGGCATGCGTGGCCTCGCCGAGTGCGAGATCCGGCTGCACGGCCCCGACCAGGACATCCACTCCGGCTCCTTCGGCGGCGCCGTACCCAACCCGGCGACCGCTGCCGCCCGCCTCGTCGCCGCCCTGCACGACGAGCATGCACGCGTGGCCGTCCCCGGCTTCTACGACGGCATCGTCGAACTCACCGACCAGGAGCGCGCACTCCTCGCCGAGCTGCCCTTCGACGAGAAGGAATGGCTGCGCACCGCCAAGTCGCACGCCACCCACGGCGAGGCCGGACACACCACCCTGGAGCGCATCTGGGCCCGCCCCACCGCCGAGGTCAACGGCATCGGCGGCGGCTACCAGGGCCCGGGCAGCAAGACGATCATCCCGTCCTCGGCCATGGTGAAGCTGTCCTTCCGGCTGGTCGCCGGCCAGGACCCCGACCACATCGAGAAGGCCGTCCGAGCCTGGGCCGCCCAGCAGGTGCCCGACGGAATCCGGACGGAGATCACCTTCAGCGCGGCCACGCGCCCGTGCCTGACGCCCCTGGACCACCCGGCCCTGCAGTCCGTCGTCCGCGCCATGGCCCGCGCCTTCGAGAAACCGGTCCTCTTCACCCGCGAAGGCGGCTCGGGACCGGCCGCCGACCTCCAGGAAGTCCTCGGGGCACCCGTCCTCTTCCTGGGCATCTCCGTCCCCTCCGACGGCTGGCACGCCCCGAACGAGAAGGTCGAACTCGACCTCCTCCTGAAGGGCGTCGAAACCACCGCCCACCTGTGGGGAGACCTCGCCGACACCTGGCGCCGCGCGCCCTGACGAATCCGCGCGATCCGGAACGGCTCCGCGCGCGAGGCACACTGGAAGAACCGCCCCGCACACCCCGTCCCCGCCGGACCCGGTCGCCTCCTGCCGTACGTCCCGCTGAACCGCCCGCCGAAACAATCCGCATTGCCGGGGGAGTTGGAAGCACCCGTGACCACCTGGACCGACCACACAGCCGACCGACCCATCTCGCTCACCGCCCCGAGCGGCATCGACCGAGCCGCCCACCACCGGCTCGACGAGGCCTGGCTCGCCGCGGCGTGGAGCCACCCCACCACCCGCTGCTTCGTGGTCTCCGGCGGCCAGGTCCTCATCGACGAGACACCCGACGGCAAGACCGAACTCGTCATGACGCCCTCCTTCGAGGCCCCCCTCACCGAGGCACACCGCTACTTCCTGGGCACCGACGACGACGGCGTCAGCTACTTCGCCCTCCAGAAGGACGCCCTGCCCGGCCGTATCGACCAGTCGGCGCGACCCGCCGGCCTGCGCGAGGCGGGCCTGCTGCTGTCACCCCGGGACGTGGGCCTCATGGTGCACGCGGTCGCCCTGGAGAACTGGCAGCGCCTGCACCGCTTCTGCTCCCGCTGCGGCGAGCGCACGGTGATCGCCGCGGCCGGCCACATCCGCCGTTGCCCCGCCTGCGGCGCCGAGCACTACCCGCGCACCGACCCCGCGGTGATCATGGCCGTCACCGACGAGGAGGACCGCATCCTGCTCGGCCGCCAGGTCCACTGGCCCGAGGGCCGCTTCTCGACGCTCGCCGGCTTCGTCGAGCCCGGCGAGTCCATCGAGCAGTCGGTGCGCCGCGAGGTCTTCGAGGAGGCCGGAATCACCGTCGGCCACGTCGAGTACGTCGCCAGCCAGCCCTGGCCCTTCCCGTCCAGCCTCATGCTCGGCTTCATGGCCCGCGCCACCTCGACCGACATCAACGTCGACGGCGACGAGATCCACGAAGCCCGCTGGTTCTCCCGCGAGGAACTGCGCGCGGCCTTCGAGTCCGAAGAAGTACTGCCCCCGTACGGCATCTCGATCGCGGCCCGCCTGATCGAACTCTGGTACGGCAAGCCGCTGCCGACGCGCACCTTCGTCTGAGGCGACTCCGGGCAGTGGGGTGCGGATGTCCGACCCGTGCCCGTGAGCCGGTTCCTGGCGCTACGGCACGGCGGGAAACTCGGCCCCGTCGGCATGCCGGTCGAGGACTCGGCCATGTGCTGGCGAGTGGCACGCGAGGCCGTCCGGCGCCTGAGGACGACAAAGAGGGCGGCCCCTGAGATCAGGGGCCGCCCTCTTCGGAGCTGTGTGCGTCGACCGTCGTTCAGGCGCCGAGCGCCTGCTTCACCTGGGCGAGGCTCGGGTTCGTCATGACGACCTCGGAGCCACCCTGGGAGGGAATTACCAGAACGGTCGGCACCGTCTGATTCCCGCCATTCGCCTTCTCGACGAACGCCGCCGAAGCCGGGTCCTGCTCGATGTTGATCTCGTTGTACGCGATGCCCTCGCGGTCCATCTGGCTCTTCAGCCGACGGCAGTAACCGCACCACGTGGTGCTGTACATCGTCACAGTGCCCGACATCTTCTCGCGCTCCTCAACAGCTCGGGGGATGGGTCCTCGCGGAAAGGTGAACGTACGCGACGCACCCGCCATTCCCGCCGGGGGTATCCCGCGGCACGTGACGCCTGCCGCATTAGTACGACCGCGGGTGCCTCCCTGTGGACAACCGACTCACGTGCCTCCGGCGACCTGGCAGCATGGCCGTGTGACAGCAGCAACGCACTCCTCCCTCTTCCCGCAGGTACCGGACTCGGCCGACGCGGTGCTCGAAGGACTCGACCCCGAGCAACGCGAGGTGGCCACCGCCCTGCGCGGCCCGGTGTGCGTGCTGGCGGGCGCCGGCACGGGCAAGACACGGGCGATCACCCACCGGATCGCCTACGGAGTGCGCGCAGGGGTCCTGCAGTCCTCCAGCGTGCTGGCCGTCACCTTCACCAACCGCGCCGCCGGCGAGATGCGCGGACGGCTGCGTCAGCTCGGCGCCACCGGAGTCCAGGCACGGACGTTCCACTCGGCCGCGCTGCGCCAGCTCCAGTACTTCTGGCCGAAAGCGATCGGCGGCAGCATCCCCCGGCTCGTCGACCGCAAGATCCAGCTCGTCGCCGACGCGGCGGCCGCCTGCCGTATCCGCCTCGACCGCGGCGAACTGCGGGACGTCACCGCCGAGATCGAGTGGTCCAAGGTCACCCAGACCGTGCCCTCCGACTACGCGGCCGCGGCGGCCAAGGCGGGCCGCGACGTCCCCCGTGCCCCCGCCGAGATCGCCCAGCTCTACGCCACCTACGAAGACGTCAAGCGCGACCGCGCGGTCATCGACTTCGAGGACGTCCTGCTGCTGACCGTCGCCGTCCTCCAGGACCGGCACGACATCGCCGAACAGGTCCGCTCGCAGTACCAGCACTTCGTGGTCGACGAGTACCAGGACGTCAGTCCGCTCCAGCAGCGCCTCCTGGAGCTGTGGCTGGGCGACCGCGACAACCTGTGCGTCGTCGGCGACGCCAGCCAGACGATCTACTCCTTCACCGGAGCGACGCCGGACCATCTGCTCGACTTCCGCACCCGCCACCCCGGCGCCACCGTCGTCAAGCTGGTCCGCGACTACCGCTCCACACCCCAGGTCGTCCACCTCGCCAACGGCCTGCTCTCCCAGGCCCGCGGCCGGGCCGCCGACCACCGGCTTGAACTGATCTCCCAGCGCACCGCGGGCCCCGAGCCTGTCTACGCCGAGTACACCGACGAGCCCGCCGAGGCCGAGGGCGCCGCCCGCCGCATCCGCGACCTCATGGACGCGGGCGTCCCGGCGAGCGAGATCGCGATCCTGGTCCGTACGAACTCCCAGTCCGAGACCTACGAACAGGCCCTCGCCGACGCCGGAGTGCCCTACCAACTGCGCGGCGCCGAGCGGTTCTTCGACCGCCCCGAGGTCCGCAAGGCCGGCATCGCCCTGCGCGGCGCGGCCCGCTTCGGCGGCAACGACTCCCTCCTGGACGACGTCGTCGACCTGCCCTCCCAGGTCCGTGCCGTCCTCTCGGGCGAGGGCTGGACCACCGAGCCCCCGGCCGGCTCCGGCGCCGTCAGAGAGCGCTGGGAGTCGCTGGCGGCCCTGGTCAACCTCGCCCAGGACTTCACCACGGCGAAACCCGGGGCCACCCTCGCCGACCTGGTCGCCGAACTCGACGAGCGGGCCAACGCCCAGCACGCCCCGACCGTCCAGGGCGTCACCCTCGCCTCCCTGCACTCGGCCAAGGGCCTGGAGTGGGACGTCGTCTTCCTGGTCGGCGTCGCCGAGGGCATGATGCCCATCACCTACGCGAAGACCGACGAACAGATCGAGGAGGAGCGCCGCCTCCTCTACGTCGGCGTCACCCGCGCCAGAGAGCGGCTCCACGTCTCCTGGGCCCTCTCCCGCTCACCCGGAGGCCGCCCCAACCGCCGCCCCAGCCGCTTCCTGGACGGTCTGCGCCCCGGCTCCACCGGCGCCGCGGGCAGACCCGGCACGATGGCCCCCGGAGGCATCGAGCGCGGCTACGCGGGCACGCCCAAGGCCGTACCGCGCCGGACGCAGCGCACGGTGGCCCGCTGCCGGGTCTGCGGCCGCACCCTCACCGAGGCCGGTGAGATGAAGCTGATGCGCTGCGAGGACTGCCCCTCGGACATGGACGAGGGCCTCTACGAGCGGTTGCGTGAGTGGCGGGAGATCCAGGCGCAGCGCAGCGGTCAGCCCGCCTTCTGCGTCTTCACCGACAAGACGCTGATGGCGATCGCCGAGACCGTCCCCGACGACGACGGCGAACTCGCGCGGATCCCCGGCGTCGGCGTCCGCAAGCTCAACCGCTACGGGGCCGATGTCCTGGCCATCTGCGGCGGTCAGGAGCCTGCGGAGGGTGTCGCGGAGGACTGATTCAAACTCGTCGAGAAAATAGTTTGCGCATGCCCCAGCAATCCCCATAGGTTCTTAGGCACGGGAACAGGGGGCCTTCTCGAAGGCCCTGATTCCGTGCTGTACTTGCCTAACCGAAGGACCGGTCTCACCCCCGGTCCCCCGAGACGCCGAGAGGAGGCGATTCCAGTGATCAGCATCAACACCCGCTCCAGCAGCACCGTGAAAATGACCGATCCCTCGGTCGTCTCCCTGTGCATCCTCGGCGTTTCGAACCTGGGCACCGGTCTGTCCGGCATTTCTGCCGCCCGTCCGACGTCCGCCCTGTCTCTCGCGGTCCTTCCCGTCCGTGAGCGCAATGAGCGACCGACCAAGGCACTGGAAGCAGTAGGGGCACAGGCGCAGGCCTATGCCTTTGCGCCCGGTGCCGGAAGCCGGAAGCAGACGACGCAGCACCACCAGATGTGGGCCTTCCGTGGGCCAGAACCCTGGAGTGATCCAGCCTGATCGATCAGGCCGGCGCCTTCAGGGCCGCGGAACCCCATCCGGGATCCGCGGCCCTTCTGTTTTCCCCGAACGGGGACGACGGAGCGAAGGGGCCTCGGGACAAGAAAAGAACCCGGTACCAAGCCGACAACCGGCCCAACAGGGCCGGACCGACCAGACGAGGAAGAACAACCGTGCAACTCGAAGCGCACGCCCCGTCCGTACCGCCTTCCGACACGATCCCCCCGCCCGGCCTCACGGAGGACTCCACCTTGACTCCGCTCACTACGCTCACCGCGCTCGACGACGCCATCGAGAACCTGGGCGTGCCCGTCCCCTGCCGTTCCTACGACCCGGAGGTCTTCTTCGCCGAGTCGCCGGCCGATGTCGAGTACGCCAAGTCCCTCTGCCGCACCTGCCCGCTGATCGAGGCCTGCCTCGCCGGCGCCAAGGAGCGGCGTGAGCCCTGGGGCGTCTGGGGTGGCGAGCTCTTCGTCCAGGGTGTCGTCGTGGCCCGCAAGCGGCCGCGTGGCCGTCCGCGCAAGAACCCGGTCACGGCATGAACATCACCCTCGGAACGATCGACCGCCCCCTCACGCACGACCCCAAGAAGCAGGCCCCGATGAAGCCGTCCACTCCCAGCGAGCCCGTGGGCTCCGCGATCCCAGACTTCACCACCCCGGGTGCGACCGAGTCGCGCCAGAACAGGACCCGAGAGATGCAACTCATCCCAGAAGCTCTGGCTCGTGCGCATATGCACGAGCGCCTGCACGAGGCCGAGCGGGAACGCCGGGCCGTGCGCCTGGTGACCGCCCGCCGGATGCAGCGCAGGGCCGAGCGCGCCTCGATGCGCGCCCGCCGTGCGCTCGCCATGGCCGTCATGCAGTAACCGATCACACCTGAAGCGGTGGCCTCCCGACCCCGGGAGGCGAAAGCTCCCCCGCGGGGCCGGTCCGTCCGAACGGACCGGCCCCGCGGTGCGTTCCGCCCGCCGATCCCCGGCCGCGGAGATATCGTCACCGCGTGACGAGTCCTCCCGGAGGCAGCGACACCGGCGCCTCCACCGCGAAGCCCCAACTCCTCGTGTGCGCCCGCTGCGGCACCCGGTCCGAAGGCCCACAGCCCACCTGGACCTGCTCCCTGGAGCACGGAACCCGGCACTACTTCTGCGACTCCTGCGCCAGAGAGAACCTCTGGGCGATCGAGGGACGGCTCGACTCGGCCTGGTGGTAGACCGCACTCGCACCACCCACTACCCGACTCGCGCCGTCAGCGGCCCGACTCGCGCCGTCAGCGGCCCGACTCGCGTCATCTGCGGCCCGGCTCACGCCTCCGCCGCGGGGTCCTCCTCGTCCAGGTACTCCTCGTACTCGTCCGGATCCTCCGGTACGAACCCCGGCAGCCACTCCTCCAGCTCGTCGCGCAGCCGTACCGTCGCGCCCAACTGGCACAGCACGCCGATTGTGCTCAATGTCACTCGGTGTATCAGGAGATACGCCGGGGGCAGGTTGAGCTGCTTGCCCAGCTGGTGGGCGGGGGACCGGGGATCGGCGATACGGGCCGCCTGGCTGCGCATCCAGCCGCGGCTGAAGGTGAACGCGTCGACCTGCGCCGGCTCGATGATCGGCACGAGATAGTCGAGGACGGCGTCGGGGTCCAGCTCTATCGAGTCCTTGACGAAGCCCTCCGTGCGCAGCAGCTCGTAGACCCCCTCGGCGTCGCCGTCCAGCGTCATGCGCAGCGAGTCGCCGATGGGCGTCGGCAGACCACCGGGAAGGCGGTCGACTGTGCCGAAGTCCAGGACACCCAGCCGCCAGTCGCCCTTGCCGTCCGGATCGGCGGGCAGCAGACGGAAGTTGCCCGGATGCGGGTCCGCGTGGAGGAGACCCGTGCGGGCCGGGCCGGAGAAGAGGAAGCGGGCCAGGAGCTGGCCTGCTCGGTCGCGCTGCTCCTGGGTGCCGTCGGCGATCACCTCGGACAGCGGGATCCCGTCGATCCACTCCGTGACCAGGACCTGGTCGCACTGGTGGACCACGGCGGGCACCACGACGTCCGGGTCGCCCTCGAACTCCTCCGCGTGCGCCTGCTGGGCCTGCGCCTCCAGGCCGTAGTCCAGCTCCTCGGAGACCCGGTCGCGGAGCTCCGCGATGAGGGGCTTGATGTCCATCCCCGGGATGAGGGGGCCCAACAGGCGGGCGAATCGGCTCAGTTGGGTCAGGTCGGAGAGGAGGGCCTCGCCGGCGCCGGGGTACTGCACCTTGACCGCGACCTCGCGGCCGTCGTGCCACACCGCCCGGTGCACCTGGCCGATCGACGCGGCCGCCGCGGGCTTGTCCTCGAACTCCAGGAACAGCTCCCGCCAGTCCTCGCCGAGCCGCTCCGTCAGCACCCCGTGCACGGTGCGTGTCGGCATCGGCGGCGCCGCCTCCTGGAGCTTGGTCAGCGCGGCACGGTAGGGGCCGGCGACCTCCTCGGGCAACGCCGACTCGAAGACGGACAGCGCCTGCCCGAACTTCATCGCACCGCCCTTGAGCTCGCCGAGCACCTTGAACAGCTGCTCCGCCGTGCGCTGTTGCAGCTCGCGGCCGACGATCTCCGCGGACTCGCCCACGATCCGTTTCCCGAGCCCCCACGTCGCTCTCCCGGCGAAGCCGAGCGGGAGCGCGGCGAGCTTGGCGGTGCGGGTGACCGCCTTGCGGGGAAGATCAGACATGCGCCCTCCAAGTCCCGGCCGGCCGGGCCGAGTCTGCCTTACGGCGCACATCCCTCGACGGCCGGTCCCCTGCCATTGTCGCGTGTCGATCCTCGTCCGTAGAGGTGTGTCCCTCCTTACCTTTCTTCGTAGCCTTCTCCGCGGCTCCGCACGGGCAGGCGGAATGCGCCCAGACCGGTCGCGCGTGCCAGTCCAGACCGGGCAGCGAGACCTCCCACCGAGCGCCCGCGCTCGACGGCGACCGCCCGTCCAGGAAGGTCAGCGCGTGCGCGGCCGCCAGCCCGGCGACGGTCGTGGCCAGCGTCAGGTCGCACGGCCGTACCTGCGGCTGTTTGCCGGAGCGCCACTGCGCGACCAGACGCGGCCAGGTCGGATCACGGTCGGTGCGCGCGTGGTGCAGGCAGCCCGCACAGGACGTCTCGCCGGGCAGGACCAGCGGGCCCACGACTCCCGTGCCCTCCACCACACCGGCGTACAGATGAGGGGTCCCCGAGACGATCAGGCCGGTGGCGGCGGCCGGGTCGGGCGCGTGCACGGCGACATCGTCGCGCGGGGCGAGGATCACCAGCGAGAAACCCGGGTCGCTCTCCTCCGCCGTGGCCCGCGAGGTCCGGCGAGGCGGGCGGTCCGGCGCCGCCCGACGAACCGCGCGGCGCGCCGCCTCGTCCCGGCGCTCACCGACCGCCTCCGCGGGCAGCCCGCCCGGAGCGACGTCCCAGGGCTCGGTGTGACCGCCGTCGCGCACGTCGACCTCGCCGATCCCCGCGCCCGACAACAGCGCGGCCAGCACCGCGCCCACCCGGCCCGCGCCTCTCACCTGCACCCGCAGCTCGCGACGCGCCGCCAGACGGCCCATCGACTCGCCCGGCTCGCCGGTGATCAGACAGAGCGACGCGAGGTCCGGGCGCAGCCGGTCGAGGACGTCCTTCTTGGCACGGAGGGCATCGGCCGCGGGCCCGCCACCCCGCGCGTCGTCGAGCAGACCCGCGTGCGTCAGCCCCTCCACCAACCGGTCCACCTGGCCCTCGGGCAGATCCCTCCGGTGTCCCTCCTCACGCAGGAGGGGCAGTCCGCGTGTGCCGTTGAGCAGGTCCAGGAAACTGCCCGTCGCCGTGTCCATCGGGCCCAACGTCATGGCGTGCGCCGGTGTCATCCCGAACTGCACGGTGTGGAGATCGCGCCAGCCGCGCCGCAGCGCGGGCTTCACCATCGGATGCATGACAGGCCCCCGTAGCCCTAGGAAGTACGTCCCGTGTGCCGGCGGAACCGGTCGGTGCTCCGCCTGCGATGCCAGCCTGCCCGGCCCGGGCGTCGGGTGCGGAAAGTTGTCCACAGGCTGTGGGATTCGTCGTACAAATCAAACGCTTGGTGGCGGATCGATACCGAAACCGCCCCGGAGTCGGGACTTCCCGCGTGTGCAGAGGGTAACGTCGTGCCGTGCCCGCCGACCCACTGCACAGCGCCGGAAAACCACAGCGCAGTACGACGAGCCAGCCGCCAAGCGGCTCGGGGGCGAGCGCGATCGAGGTCCGCAGGAGTGCGCGTCGGCGCAGAACTGTCTCCGCGTACCGCGAGGGCGATCGCACCGTCGTGCTCATCCCCGCCCGCATGTCCGAGGCGGAGGAGAAGCGCTGGGTCACCGTCATGCTCGACAAGCTGGCCGCCCAGGAAAGCAAACGCGTGCTGGGTGACGCCGAGCTGTCCGAGCGCGCCGAGCGACTGTCGGCCCAGTACTTCGACGGCCGCGCCCGGCCCACCTCCGTGCGCTGGGTGACCAACCAGAACACGCGCTGGGGCTCCTGCACGCCCTCCGAGGGCAGCATCCGCCTCTCCCACCGGCTGCAGGGAATGCCCGAGTACGTCGTCGACTACGTGCTGCTGCACGAGCTGGCGCATCTCCTGGTGCCCGGACACGGGCCGCGGTTCTGGCGGCTCCTGGAGGCGTATCCGCGCACCGAGCGGGCCAAGGGCTACCTCGAAGGCGTGGTCGCGGCTGAGCGGCTGCCCCATCCGCCGGGTGCCCGCGACGAGTGAGGCCCTCTTGTGGGGGATTGTGTACCGGGTCTGTACCGACTTCCTCCGGTGTCAGTGATTGCCGTTAGCCTGGCGCGACTCACTTGCATCGGGATGGGGGACGGTCGTTACGCATGGCCAGGGAATTCCAACGCGGCCACAAGGCCAAGATCAGTGACCTCACCGCGGGCACGGATCTGTACGTAGGTGTGCAGATCACGGGCCCCGGACTGACGTTCGACATCAGCTGCTTCGGCCTCGACGCCGAGGAACGGCTCTCGGACGACCGGTACTTCGTCTTCTTCAACCAGCCGAAGTCCCCCGAGGAGTCCATCCAGCTCCTGGGTGCCCAGGCGGGCGACTCGGAGTCCTTCCGGGTCACGCTCGACAAGATCCCGCCGCAGATCCACAAGCTGGCGTTCACGGCGACGCTCGACGGCGCGGGGCAGATGTCGCAGATCGCCCCCGGGTACGTCCGGATCGTCGCGGGCGGTGAGGAGGTGGCCCGCTACTCGTTCAACGGTTCGGAGTTCACCACCGAGCGGGCCGTGATGCTGGGTGACTTCTACCTGAAGGACGTCTGGCGGTTCGCGGCCGTCGGCCAGGGCTTCGACGGTGGCCTGGAAGCGCTGCTGAAGAACTTCGGCGGCGAGGTCGCCGAGGAGGAGACGCCCGAGCCGCAGCAGGCACAGCCCGCGCCACCGCAGTCCGGTGCCGCCCCCGGCTTCGCCCCGCCCGCGTTCGGCGCCCCCGCGGCCCCGGCACCCGCCCCCCAGCCCGTCGCGCAGGGATACACACCCCCGCCCTCGCCCTCCGTGCATGCCGCGCCGACCATCATCGCGCCCATGATCCCGCCCGGGGCGGGCACCGTGCCGCCCCCGGGTCCCGTGCCCGCGCCCTACGGCCAGCCGCAGGCGCCGTACGGACAGCAGGCCCCCGGCCAGAGCCCGCCTCCGCCGCCCGGATACGCGCAGCCCCAGGCCCCGCACGCGCCGGGCCCGCCGCCCGGCTACGGCCAGTCGACTCCGCCCCCTGGCTACGGCCAGCCGCCCGCGCCTCCCGGCTACGGGCAGCAACAGCCTCCCTTCGGGCAGATCCCCGGCCAGGCCGCCGGCTACGGAGTGCCCCAGGGATCTCCCCAGGGCGCCGGTGTGTCGGCCGCGCTGGAGAAGTTCAAGGAGACGCCCACCGGGCAGCGCTGGACGCAGCAGAACAAGAAGCTCGTCCGCGTCGACCTCGGCATCGGCGGCCAGCCCGTGCTGGCCCGCCAGGGCAGCATGGTGCTCTACCAGGGCAAGGTCGACTTCGGCTACAAGGGCGCCGGATTCGCCGGCCGGATCGTGGGCAACGCGACCGGCCAGGAGATGCAGCTGATGCGCTGCACGGGCCAGGGCCAGGTGTTCCTCGCCGAGAACTCGACCAACCTGCACCCCGTCGAGCTCCAGGGGGACGCGATCTGCGTCTCCGCCGAGAACGTCCTCGCCTTCGACGAGAGCCTCCAGTACGAGGTCCGGCGCATCGAGGGACACGGCATCCCCGGGGGCGCGCTGTTCACGATGCAGTTCCAGGGGACCGGCACCGTCGTCGTGAAGACCCACGGCGAGCCCGTCGTCCTGCCGGTCACGCCGACCACGTTCGCCGACTGCAACGCGGTCGTCGCCTGGTCCGCAGCCGCCCAGGTGATCGTCTCCAGCCAGGTCCGGATGCGCCGCAACGCCTATCCGGGCGACACCGGGGAGAGCGTCAACCTGCAGTTCCGGGCCGCGCCCGGCAACTTCATCGTCGTCCAGCCGTACGAGGTCTGAGGGAGCCCGTCATGAACCAGCCGCTCGCGGGCTATGCCCCCGCACCCGTCTCCGCCCGCATGGAGAACCACGGCAACAACATGCTGAAGGTCGCCATGCAGACCGGAAGCGACCTCTTCGCGCGCGTGGGCTCGATGATCGCCTACGAGGGCTTCATCCAGTACGAGCCCAACCCGCCGGCCGTGCGCCAGATCGCGCGCGACTGGATGACCGGAGAGGGCGCGCCCCTGATGAAGTGCTCCGGCGACGGACTGCTCTACCTCGCCGACTACGGCGCGGACGTCGTCGTGATCAACCTCAACGGCGACGGGATCTCCGTCAACGCCACCAACCTGCTCGCCTTCGACGCCCACCTCACCTGGGGCGTGGAGCGGGTCAAGGGGCTGGCAAAGTTCGCCGGACAGGGCCTGTGGAACACCAAGATCACCGGCCAGGGCTGGGTCGCGCTGACCTCCCGCGGCAAGCCGATCGTCGTCGACTGCGGCGGCGGCGAGGACGAGACGTACGTCGACCCGGACGCGCTCGTCGCCTGGTCCCCGAACCTCAAGGTGAAGGGCAAGCGCAGCTTCAAGGCGCAGTCGCTGATCGGCCGCGGCAGCGGCGAGGCCTACCAGATGGCCTTCTCCGGGACGGGCATCGTCGTCGTCCAGCCCAGCGAGGACAGCACCGACCGTCTCCGGTTCCGGGGCTGAGGGGGGAACACGACACCATGCAGAGCCCGCTTTTCGCGTTCAACGACTCGCAGTCCCAGGATCGCTACAGCCTCCAGAACAAGCAGATGCTGCGCATCGTCCTGGAGGGCCACGACGACATCCTCGCCCGCAAGGGCACCATGGTCGCCTACCAGGGGCTCGTCGAGTTCGACGCCGAGTACCAGAACACCCAGCAGGCCTACGCGCGTGCGGCGACCGGCGAGGGCCTCAGCCTGATGCGCTGCCACGGGCAGGGCACGGTCTTCCTCGCCAACCTCGCCCAGCACGTCCACGTAGTGGATGTGGAACAGGACGGCCTGACCGTCGACAGCAGCTACGTCCTCGCGATGGACTCCTCGCTGCACCACGAGGTCATCGCCGTGGACAGCCAGTACGGCATCTCCGGCTCCGGGAAGTACCAGCTCAACATCACTGGCCGCGGCAAGGTCGCCCTGATGACCTCGGGCGCGCCCCTGATGATGCAGGTCACGCCCGACAAGTACGTCAACTGCGACGCCGACGCGATCGTCGCCTGGTCCACCGGCCTGCGCGTCCAGATGCAGGCCCAGACGCACTCCTCCGGGGTGTGGCGGCGCCGCGGCAACACGGGTGAGGGCTGGGAGCTGAGCTTCATGGGCAGCGGCTACGCGCTCGTCCAGCCCAGCGAACTCCTGCCCCCGCAGAACGCCGCGATCGGCCAGGGCGTCGCCGCCCAGTTCGGCATGGGCCAGCACGGCGCACACGCCCAGAACCAGGGCAACGCCTGGAGCTGACCGTCCGGAAAACCAACGTAAGGGGCGCCCGCAACTGCGGGCGCCTCTTACACGTTCGGCGCCTGCCAAACCCCGCCCGCTCAGAGCCTGGCGCGCGTCGCCTTCAGCAGCCGCAGGACCGACTCGTCCGCCACGGCCGGTACCTCGTCGTAGGGGAACCAGCGCAGGTCGAGGGACTCGTCGCTGATCTCCTGGACGGCGCCGGGGGGTGCCAGCACCGCGTACTGGACGTCGTAGTGGCAGTGGCACGGCGGGGGGATCGGGTGCCGGTCCAGGCGGACCGGGCCGCCCGGGAGCAGGGTCAGTCCGGTGATGCCGGACTCCTCCGTGGCCTCGCGCAGGGCTGCCTCCTCCAGGGAGGTGTCCTCCGGCTCGCAGTGGCCGCCCATCTGGAGCCACATCCGCAGCTTCTTGTGCAGGGTCAGCAGCACGCGGCCCTGCTCCGGGTCGATCACCAGGGCACTCGCCGTCACGTGCCCGGCGTGGCAGGACTTCCACATGCCGTCCGGGTGGGCGGCCAGGTGGTCCAGGTAGGCCTGGCGCAGGTCCGTCTGGTCCTCGTAGCTCTTGAGTACGAGGACCGCGTCGTCGTACAGGCTCACTCGGTGTCGTCGTCCTTGGAGTCCTCGTCCTTCTTCAGGTTCGGCTTCTCCGCGGTGCCGCTCGCCGCCTCGCCGAGCATCTTGTCCAGCTCGGAGAAGTCCATCTGCTCGCGGTGCACGAAGCCGTCCGGGTCGTCCAGGTCGGAGGCCGTCGGCAGCATGTCCGGGTGGGCCCACAGACCGTCCCGGCCGTCGACACCGCGCGCGTCCGTGAGCGAGGCCCACAGGCGGGAGGCGTCGCGCAGCCGGCGCGGGCGCAGCTCCAGGCCGATCAGCGTGGCGAACGTCTGCTCGGCGGGACCGCCCGTCGCGCGACGGCGCCGCAGGGTCTCGCGGAGCGCGTCGGCGGACGTCAGACGGGGCTTCGCGGCCGCGTGGACCACCGCGTCGACCCAGCCCTCGACGAGCGCCAGAGCCGTCTCCAGACGGGCCAGGGCGGCCTTCTGCTCCGGGGTGTCCTCCGGCTGGAACATGCCCTGCTGGAGGGCGTCCTGCAACTGCTCCGGGTTCGCCGGGTCGAACTGGCCGACCACGTCCTCCAGCTTGGCGGTGTCGACCTTGATCCCGCGCGCGTACCCGTCGACCGCGCCGTACAGGTGCGAGCGCAGCCACGGCACGTGCGCGAACAGGCGCTGGTGGGCCGCCTCGCGCAGGGCGAGGTAGAGCCGCACCTCCTCCTGCGGGACGCCCAGGTCCTTGCCGAACGCCTGGATGTTCAGCGGCAGCAGCGCGGCCTTGCCGACCGGCCCGAGCGGCAGGCCGATGTCGGTCGAGCCGACGACCTCGCCCGCGAGGACGCCCACGGCCTGCCCGATCTGCGTGCCGAACATGGCGCCGCCCATCGAGCGCATCATGCCGATCAGCGGGCCCGCCATGGCCTGCATCTCCTCCGGCAGGACGTCACCCATGGCCGCGCCGACGCGCTCGGCGACCGGGTCCACGAGCTCCTTCCAGGCGGGCAGGGTCGCCTCGACCCACTCCGCGCGGGACCACGCCACGGCAGTGCCGGCGCCGGACGGCAGCGACGTCGCGTCGTCCAGCCACAGGTCCGCGAGCCGGACGGCCTCCTCGACCGCGCTGCGGTCGGCGGGGCCGATGCTCGCGTCCTTGACGCCGTCCTGCGTGCCCTGGGAGACCGTCTGGCGGGCGATCTGCTTGGCCATGTCCCAGTTCACCGGGCCGCCCTCGTACGAGAGCATCTGGCCCAGCTGCTGGAACGCGGCGCCCAGGTCATTGGGGTTCAGCGAGCCGAACATGGCTGCGAGCGGATTGTCCGCGCCCGGGCCGCCAAAGCCCCCGGCACCTGGCAGGCCGCCAAAACCGAACGGGTTGGCCGGTCCCTGACCACCACCGCTCTCCTGGTCCTTCTTCTTGCCCTCGTCGCCGTCGTCCGGCTCCTCCGGCGGAAGGCCGAATCCGAATGGGGTGTCACTCACGGGATTCCTCGGCTGTTAAGGCCGCCGGTTCTCTCCGACGGCGCGACTGCCCTTCAACACCACCCAGCGTAGACACCGCGGGCCGATCGAGCCTCGGTGCTTCGCCGAGACCCGGCCTGCGGCAGGATGGATGCCACCTGGTCCGGACGCGTCACGCGCATCCGTACTGAAGACAACCGCTGGAGACGCCCGGTGAGTTCCCCAGATCCGCAGGTTCGCGCAGCGCGAAACCACTCAACCAGTCCCGCCGTGCGCGGGCCCGTCGTCGCGGTCACCGGCGCCGCGTCCGGGGTCGGGGCGCTGCTGACCGAGCGGCTCGCCGCCTCCGAGGAGATCAAGCAGGTCATCGCCATCGACGAGCGGCGCGGTGAGTGCGCCGCGGCGCAGTGGCACATCCTCGACGTACGGGATCCGGCCATCGCGGAGAAGCTGCGCGGCGCGGACGTCGTCGTCCATCTGGCGCTCGATCTCGATCTGGAGACCGACCCGGCCGCCCGTTCGGCGTACAACGTGCGGGGGACGCAGACCGTGCTCACCGCCGCCGCGGCCGCCGGTGTCCACCGGGTCGTGCTGTGCACCTCGGCGATGGTCTACGGAGCGCTGCCCGACAACGAACTGCCGCTCTCGGAGGACGCCGAACTGCGTGCCACCGCGGAGGCCACCGGCGTCGGCGACCTGCTGGAGGTCGAGCGGCTCGCACGGCGCGCGCCCCGGGCGCACCCCGGGCTCAACGTCACCGTCGTCCGTCCCGGAGTGCTCGTCGGCGGCACCGACACCGCGCTGACCAGGTACTTCGAGTCACCTCGGCTGCTGGTGGTCGCCGGGTCGCGGCCCGCCTGGCAGTTCTGCCACGTCGAGGACCTGTGCAGCGCCCTGGAGTACGCCGTCCTGGAGAAGGTCGAGGGCGAGCTGGCCGTCGGCTGCGACGGATGGCTGGAGCAGGAGGAGGTCGAGGAGCTCAGTGGCATCCGCCGCATGGAGCTGCCCTCCGCGGTCGCGCTCGGCGCGGCGGCCCGCCTGCACCGGATCGGGCTCACCCCGTCCCCGGCCGGTGACCTCGCCTACACGATGTATCCCTGGGTGGTGAGCGGGAGCCGGCTGCACGACGCGGGCTGGCGGCCGCAGTGGACCAACGAGGAAGTGCTCGCGGAACTGCTGGAGGAGGTCTCCGGGCGGCACACGGTCGTCGGACGACGGCTCGGCCGCAAGGACGCGACGGCGGCGGGTGCCGCGGGCGCGACGGTCGCGCTGCTGGGCGCGGCGGCGGTCGTACGACGGGCGCGGAAGGCCCGGCGGCGGATCTGACGGGCAGGCCGGTCCAGGACACCCCGGCCTGGCTCCCAGGCATCGTGCCCCTGTAGAAGGCTCCAAGTCCCCACGCGCGTGTGCCTGGTGAAAGTGCTATTCCTCGCCGTCGGCGGGGTGGGGCACGATGGAGGCATGGCACCCACGATCGACCATCCCGGTGAGCAGGCCGCGCAGGATCCCATCAAGCTGATCGGGATCCGGGAGACGCCGCTCTCCGTGGACGAGGTCTTCCGGGCCGTGGGGGACGACGCCGCCGGCGGGATCGCCCTCTTCGTAGGGACCGTCCGCAACCACGACGGCGGGACCGACGTCGACGAGCTGGGGTACTCCTGCCACCCCAGCGCCGAGGCCGAGATGCGGCGCGTCGCCGAAAAGGTCGTCGCGGAGTATCCGGTACGGGCGCTGGCCGCCGTCCACCGTGTGGGGGATCTCGGCATCGGGGACCTGGCGGTCGTCGTCGGCGTGTCGTGTCCGCACCGGGGCGAGGCCTTCGAAGCGTGCCGGAAGCTGATCGACGACCTGAAGCACGAGGTGCCGATCTGGAAGCACCAGAAGTTCTCCGACGGCACCGAGGAGTGGGTCGGCGCCTGTTGACGCACGATCACGCGCTTCTCGTCCGCCCTCCGGTTGCGTAACCGCCCCCCGGGCATGAGCGTTGTCAGTGGGGCTGGCTAATCTGCTGATCAGTCAGTTGAGGTCACTCATCCGGGGTTGGGAGGTCGGCATGGCGGCACTCGCCTGGTTGTTGATTCCGTTGGCGGCTGCGATAGGTGCCGGCGTGTGGGGCAGTTGGGCCAACCGGACCCGCAGGACGCGGAGCGACGGCCCGGAACTGGACGGCTATGCCCGGTTCCGAGAGGCCATGGAGAAGTCCCACTCCGGCACATGATCGGAAGGCGGCCCTGACGGTGCGCTGACAGACGCGTCCCGTACTGTCGTGCCATGCCACGCCGCACCGCGACGATGCTCGCCTCCACCCTGATGCTGATCGCGCTCCTGTGCGCGGGAGTCCTCATCAACGTTCCGTACGCGGAGATGTCGCCGGGCCCGACGGTGAACACGCTCGGGGACCACGACGGCGAGCCGGTGCTGCAGATCACCGGGCGCAAGACCTACGCGACGACCGGTCACCTGAACATGACGACGGTCCGCGTCACCAGCGCCGACTACAACATGAACCTCATCGAGGCCGTGTACGGCTGGCTCGCCCACGACGACAAGATCGTCCCGCACGACACGCTGTACCCGGACGGCAAGACGGAGCAGCAGTCGACGCAGGAGAACGCCGAGGAGTTCAGCCAGTCCCAGGAGAGCGCCAAGGTCGCCGCCCTGGAGCAGCTGGGCGTCCCGGTGAAGTCCTGGGTGATCGTCTCGACGGTCGTCAAGGACACCCCGTCCGAGGGCAAGCTGCACGCCGGTGACGTCATCAAGGCCGTCGACGGCACGACGGTGAAGCAGCCCGACGACGTCGCGAAGCTGGTCACCAAGCACAAGCCCGGCGAGAACGTCGTGTTCACGATCGTGCCCGCCAAGGAGCAGGCCGCCGCCGTGAAGGCGAACAGGACGGCGACCACGACGAAGAACATCACGATCACCACGGCGACCTCCGACGACACCGGCACGAAGCGCGCCATCGTGGGTATCTCCGCCGGAACCGATCACACTTTCCCGTTCACCATCGACATCAAGCTCGCCGACGTCGGCGGCCCCAGCGCCGGCCTGATGTTCGCGCTCGGTATCTACGACAAGCTCACCCCGGGCGACCTCACCGGCGGCAAGTTCGTCGCGGGCACCGGCACGATCGACGACACCGGCAAGGTAGGCCCGATCGGCGGCATCTCGATGAAGACGGTCGGCGCGCGCAGCAAGGGCGCCCAGTACTTCCTGACCCCCGCCGACAACTGCGCGGAGGCCGCCAAGGACACCCCGGGCGGCCTGAAGCTGGTCAAGGTCAACACCATCAAGGACGCGATCAGCTCCCTGAAGCTGATCAAGAGCGGCAAGACCGACGACCTGCCGAAGTGCAGTGCCAAGGGCTGAGCAAGCCTCTTCTTAAGAAGACCTCGCGTACGACTCAGAAGACCTCGCTACGACTCCGGGGGCGCCCTCAAGCAGAGGGCGCCCCCGGAGTCGTAGGCAAGGAACCGGAGTCGTAGCGGACGAGGTCAGTCCTCGAAGGTCGCCGACAGGGCCTCCGCGAGGCCGGGGACCAGGGCGCCGCCCGTGAGGACCTCCGTGGGGGAGTCCTTCTCGCGCAGGCGCAGGGCCGAGTCGCGGGTGCCGTCGCGCAGGACCGCGACCGTCATGCGGACCTCCTGACGGTCCGGGTGCTGGGCGACCCACTGGGTGAGCTTCTTCTCGCTCAGGCCCTCCGGGACGGAGGCCTCGGCGGACGGCGGCAGCATCAGGCGCTCGACGGTGAGCGCGCAGCCGACCACCGCGTCGGGCCAGGCGATCGTGCCGAGGAACTCGTCCAGCGGCTTTCCGGCCGGAATCTCCTCCTGCTCGATCGGGGTGAGACCAGTGGTCTCGGGCTCGTCCCGCAGGCCGAGTTGGGCCGCGAGGCCGGGTTCCTGGGCCCGCAGCCGCGCGGTGTCTACCAGGGCGAAAAGGCGAGCGGACTGGTCCCAGCCGAGCCCGGACGCGTACTCGTCGATCTCTAGTACGGCCCGGGTGAGGGGGTTCGCTGCCATGGGAGTGTTGGACATGGTCACAATCCTGCCTCGTTCATGGCCGGAATCGGGAACCGAGTAAACGGTGAGTAAGTTGCATAGGTGTGGGCCCGCGATCACGCGGGGCTACGGAGGGTCCGCGAAACCGGGGACCTGACGCAACGACAGCGACCAACAGCGAACTTCGAGGTGCGCACCTTGGCTTTCCAGATGCCGGACCGCGGCGGAGGCCCGACAGGGCCGCGGATCAGAGTGGGCCGCCCGTCCCGGCGCGTCCGGACTTTGCTCATGACACTGGGCGTCCTTGCCGTACTCGGCATGGCGTTCACGATGTTCGCGGGCTTCTGGACGGACTGGCTCTGGTACCGGTCGGTGCATTACTCGTCCGTGTTCACCACCACCCTCTCGACGAAGATCGGGCTCTTCTTCGTCTTCGGCCTGCTGATGGCGGCCGCGGTGGGCGTGAACATCTGGCTGGCGCACCGCCTGCGCCCGCCGCTCAGCGCGATGTCGATGGAGCAGCAGAGCCTCGACCGCTACCGGATGGGCATCGCGCCGTACAAGAAGTGGCTGCTTCTGGCGATCACCGCCCTGGTGGGGCTGATCGCGGGCGCCTCGGCGTCCAGTCAGTGGCGGGTCTGGCTGATGTGGGTCAACGGCGTGCCCTTCCACCAGAAGGACCCGCAGTTCCACCTCGACGTGTCCTTCTACGCGTTCGACCTGCCCTGGTACCGCTTCCTGCTCGGCTTCGGCTTCGCCGCCGCGATCCTCTCGCTGCTCGCCGCCGCGCTGACGCACTACCTGTACGGCGGCCTGCGCATCACCAGCCCGGGCGCGCGCGCCACGGCCGCGGCCACCGGACACCTGTCCGTGCTGCTCGGCATCTTCGTCGCGCTCAAGGCGGTGGCCTACTGGCTCGACCGGTACGGACTCGCCGTGAAGTCCAGCGACTTCAAGGCGACGGGCGACTGGACGGGCCTCAGATACGTCGACGCGAACGCGTATCTGCCGGCCAAGACGATCCTCTTCTGCATCGCCGTCATCTGCGCGCTGCTGTTCTTCGCCACCCTGTGGCGTCGCACCTGGCAGCTGCCCGTCATCGGCTTCGGCCTGATGGTGCTCTCCGCGATCCTCATCGGCGGCCTGTACCCGGCGATCGTCCAGAAGTTCACGGTCCAGCCGAACGAGCAGGCCAAGGAAGCCCCGTACGTCCAGAAGAACCTCAAGGCGACGCGCGAGGCCTACGGCATCGACGACACCAAGGTCACGGAGTACTCGGGGACGAGCACCACGAAGGACAAGACCAAGCTGCGCGCGGACGTCGACTCCACGGCGAGCATCCGGATCGTGGACCCGAACGTCGTGTCGCCCACGTTCCAGCAGCTCCAGCAGATCAGGAACTACTACGCGTTCCCGACCAACCTGGATGTCGACCGCTACAGCGAGGACGGCAAGGACCAGGACACGGTCATCGGTCTGCGTGAGCTGAACCTCAACGGCATTCCGAAGAACAACTGGATCAACGACCACTTCCGCTACACGCACGGCTACGGAGTGGTCGCCGCCAAGGGCACCGAGGTCGACTCCGAGGGCCGCCCCGTCTTCACCGAGTCCGATCTGCCGTCCACGGGTGACCTCGGGACGTACAAGCAGCAGATCTACTACGGCGAGAAGACCACCACGTACTCGATCGTCGGCGGTCCCCAGAAGGAGATCGACTACTCCGACGACAGCGGCGAGAAGACCACCAGCTACACCGGCAAGAGCGGGGTCAACCTCTCCAACCCGCTCAACCGGGCCGCGTACGCGGTGGCGTTCAACGAGCCGCAGATCCTGTACTCCGGTGCGATCGGCGAGGGTTCGCGGATCCTGTACAACCGCACGCCCAAGGAGCGCGTCGAGGCGGTCGCGCCCTGGCTGACCATCGACGGTGACGCCTACCCGGCGGTCGTGGACGGCCATATCCAGTGGATCGTCGACGCGTACACGACGAGCAACGGATATCCGTACGCCTCGCGTACGACCCTCGGCGACACCACGGCCGACTCGCTGACGGCGACGAACAACAACCGCGCGGTGGTGGCCCAGCAGAACCAGGTCAACTACATCCGCAACTCGGTGAAGGCGACCGTCGACGCGTACACCGGTGCCGTCAAGCTCTACCAGTGGGACACCGAGGACCCGGTCCTGAAGACCTGGATGAAGGCGTTCCCGAACACGGTCGAGCCCAAGAAGGACATCTCGTCCTCCCTGATGGCCCATCTCCGGTACCCGCAGGACCTGTTCAAGGTCCAGCGCGAACTCCTCACCCGCTACCACGTGACGGACGCGCAGACGTTCCTCAGCGGCAGCGAGGTGTGGCAGGTCCCGAACGACCCGACGAACCAGTCCAACAGTGCGGTGCCGCCGTACTACTTGAGCATGAAGATGCCGGACCAGTCCGCGCAGGCCTTCTCGTTGACGACGACGTTCACACCGAACGGCAGAGACAACCTCAGCGCCTTCATGGCCGTCGACTCGGAGGCCGGCACACCGGACTACGGCAAGATCAGAATCCTGAAGCTGCCGACCAGTACGACCGTCGGCGGGCCTAAACAGGTGCAGAGCGCCTTCAACTCCCAACAGGACATCGCCGAATCCATCAAGCTGCTCAAGGGCGGCGACTCCGACATCGAGTACGGCAACCTGCTGACGGTGCCGCTCGACGGGGGACTGCTGTACGTGGAGCCCGTCTACGTACGCGGTGGTGGACTCAAGTACCCGCTCCTGCGCAAGGTGTTGGTGGCCTACGGCAACAAGACCGCCTTCGAGGACACCCTGGACGAGGGGTTGAACAAGGTCTTCGGGGCGGAGAGCACCACGACCCCGCCACCGGACACCACCACTCCACCGACGTCCAGCAACCCCACGGTCCAGGCTGCGTTGACCGACGCCCAGAAGGCCTTCGACGCCGGGCAACAGGCGTTGAAGAAGGGCGACTGGGAGGCGTACGGGCAGGCGCAGAAGGATCTCCAGTCCGCGCTGCAGCGGGCCGAGGACGCGCAGGCCGCGGCCGACAAGAGCAAGACCGGCAGCGGCAGCAGTGGCAAGAGCACCAGTAGTCCGAGTCCGAGCAGCAGCCCCAGTAGCGGGTAGGGAAAAGCCCACCTCACGCCGTGGTACGGTTGCAACACAACGGCGCGGGGTGGAGCAGCTCGGTAGCTCGCTGGGCTCATAACCCAGAGGTCGCAGGTTCAAATCCTGTCCCCGCTACTGATCGCGAAGGCCCGGATCCTCTAAGGATCCGGGCCTTCGCGCTGTGCGAACGCATGTGCCGACGAGGGTGACGGCCGTGCCGCCGGGGGGACTTGGCGAAACCGTGTTTGTGTTGTCTCTCTGTGGGCATGTCGACAAAACGCTGTAGAGACCTCACTGGCTGCGGTATACCAGGTGTACCCAGGTTGCAGGTGGTGCGACGATGGACGTTATGGGGGACAAGGCAACTCTGTTGGATACAGGGCGTTTTGTGCAGCCTTCCGACCGGGACGAGTCCGGTGACGGGGAGGCTGTCGACGAGGCACGCACACGGCTCGCCGCACAGGCCGGCGACGTCGAGGCGACGAGTGTCCTCGGAGCGATGCTGCTGCGCCGCGGTGATCTCGACGGAGCCGAGCCCCTGCTGCGTGCCGCCACCGCCGAGGGTGACCGGGCCGCGGCCAACAACCTCGGCGTCCTCCTTCACCAGCGCGGATACACCGACGACGCCGCCGGCTGGTGGCGGATCGCGGCCGTGGCGGGGTCCGCTGCCGCCGCGCACGCGCTCGGCCGGTACCACCGCGAGCGCGGTGACGAGCCGGCTGCCGAGTACTGGCTGCGCCAGTCCGCCGAACAGGGTCACGCGCTGGGCGCGTACGCGCTCGCCGATCTGCTGGAGCACCGCGGGGACGCCGCTGCCGAGCGGTGGATGCGGTCGGCCGCCGAGCGCGGGCACCGTGAGGCCGCGTACCGGCTGGCGCGGGCGCTCGATCGGCAGGCGCCGCACGAGGACGAGCGTGAGTACGGGGACGGGCGCGCGGTGGGGAACGGGCGTGGCGCTGAGGGCGACAACGGTGTCGCACCGGCCCCAGGAGCCTCTGGTGCCCCGGGTGACGAGGCCGAGCAGTGGTACCGGCAGGCCGCCGCGCGTGGGCATCAGCGGGCCGCGCTGCAGCTCGGGGCGATCCTGGAGAAGCGGGGCGAGCTCAAGGAGGCCGGGCGCTGGTATCTGACGTCCGCGAAGGACGGGGAGGCGCGGGCCGCCTGCGCGCTCGGGTTCCTGCTGCGCGACGCCGGCGACACCGAGAGCGCCGCCGTGTGGTGGCTCCGGGCCGCCCAGGACGGTGACGGCAACGCGGCCAACGCGCTGGGCGCGCTGCACGCCGAGCGCGGTGAGACGCAGACCGCCGAGCGGTGGTACCGGGCCGCGATGGACGCCGGGGACGTGAACGGCGCGTACAACCTCGGGCTCCTCTGCGCCGAGCAGGCGCGCACCGCGCAGGCCGAGCAGTGGTACCGGCGGGCCGCCTACGCCGGGCACCGGGAGGCCGCCAACGCGCTGGCCGTGCTGCTGCTCCAGGGCGGCGACGCGACCGGGGCCGAGCCGTGGTTCTCCAAGGCCGCCGAGGCCGGGAGCGTGGACGCCGCGTTCAACCTCGGGATTCTCTTCGCCGGGCGGGGCGACGAAGGCGTCGCGCTGCCCTGGTACGAGCGGGCCGCTGCCGCCGGGCACACGGAAGCGGCGTTGCAGGTCGGGATCGCCCGGCTGCGGGACGGGGACGAGCGGGAGGCCGAGCGGCATCTGCGGTGCGCGGCCGGCGGGGGGAGTGCGGAGGCCGCTTACCGGTTGGCCTCGGTGCTTGACGCTCGGCGCCCGCCTGCGCCCGCCCACGAGCTGGGTGAGCAGGTGCACGAGAAGACCGAGTGCGAGGAGTGGTACGAGCGGGCGGCTTCCCAGGGGCATCGGCGGGCGCAGGTCCGGGTCGGGATGCTGGCCGCCGCGCGGGGCGATGTCGTCGAGGCGGCTCGGTGGTACCGGGAGGCTGCCGAGGCCGGGTCTCGTAACGGGGCGTTCAATCTTGGGCTGTTGCTCGCGCGGGAGGGCAGCGAGCCTGAGGCCGCTGTGTGGTGGGCTCGGGCTGCGGATGCCGGGCATGGGCGGGCCGCGTTGCGGCTGGCTCTGGTGTACGCGCGTCGGGGGGAGCTGGCCGAGGGGCAGCGGTGGGCCGATCGGGCGGTGACGCTGGGGCCTCGGGAGGTCTCCGAGCGGGCGGCTCGGTTGCGGGATGCGTTGCGGCAGGAGCTGACGGCGTAGGTTCTCGCCCCCGTCGCCCCTACCCGTCCCATCAGCTGATTTCGCCGGTCCGCACGGAGTGGCTCCGGCCTGCGGTGTTAAACGATTTGCTTCTGTCCGGTCGTCTGACGTAGCGTTGCAATCACAACGGCGCGGGGTGGAGCAGCTCGGTAGCTCGCTGGGCTCATAACCCAGAGGTCGCAGGTTCAAATCCTGTCCCCGCTACTAAAGGCCGAGGGCCGGAATCCGAAAGGGTTCCGGCCCTCGGTGTTTCTACGGCTGGTGGCCCACCGCCTCCTCGTACAGGGAACGGTCCACCGTTCTGGATTCCGGGAGTGCCGGGCCCTTCGATACGCCCGCCGCCTGGTACGCCGACTGAAGTCGGGTCGTCGTGCCCACGCGGATCTCCCAGTCCATGATCAGTGACGGGGTCGACTTCAGGACCGACTCGTCCGTCTTCAGGAGTTTCGCCAGGTAGGCGACGAAGGACGGGTCCGCCTTGTAGTCGCCGGCGAAGTACGTGTTCACCGTGCGGATGTAGGCGCGGAGGAGGGCCACGCCGGCGTCCACGTCGTCGCTCAGGAGGCTGGGGCCGTACAGCATGCCTCCCAGGGGCTCGCCCGGCGGCTGGCCGCCCAGGAAGGCGTACCGGGGGTTGTCGTCGACCTTGCGCCAGACCGGGTCCAGGAGCCAGGCCGAGTCGACGCCGCCGTTCTGGAGGGCGGTGAGGACGTCGGCCGAGCCGAGTTGCTGGTACTGGATCCTGTCGAGGCCGCCACCGTGGGTGGCCAGGGCCTTCTCCATGGGGTACGCGATCACCGAGCCCTTGCCGATCATCGTGCCCATCCTGCGGCCCGCCATCCTGATGTCGGCCGCCGCCTCGCCCTTCTTCAGCTTCACCCAGAGGCCACTCTTCGACTTGGGATCGGGGGAGAAGTTGCCGGCCACCCACTTGATGTCGAAGCCGCCCTTGACGCCGTTCATGACGGCCGCCTCCGGGGCCGCCCACATCGCGTCTATGTCTCCCTTGGCCAGCAGGGGCAGTGCGTCGGGAGTCGGGAGGACCTTGAGTGTTACGTCCAGGCCCTCCTTCTTGAACTCGCCCTTGTCGACGGCTACTTCGAGCGGGGCTACGTACTCCGCGCTCAGCGTTCCCGTCACGATCGTCAACTTCCTTGTTTTGGGAAGGGGTTGGGGGGAAGGGGCGAGGGGCTCGCAACGGGCCGGGACGCGGGTGGGGGAGCGGTCCGCCGGGTCCGTCCAGGAGAACCTGCCGCAGCCGTCCACCGGTGTGACCGTGCGGTGGCCCGCGGCGGTCGTGCCCGAAGTCCCGTTGTCGCCCGCGTACTTGGACGAGCAGCCCGCCGACGCCAGCAGGGCCGCCACGACAACCGCCGTACCGTACGCACGCCTTCTCATGACTGGCCCCGTCCTCGGTCCCTCGGTGCCCACGGTGTGAGCAACCGGCCTGCAATACGCACCAGTTCGGAGAAGACGACGCCCAGGACCGCCACGCACACGATGCCGACGAACATCACGTCGTTCTCGAACAGGGCACGGGAGTCGAAGATCAGGTGGCCCAGGCCGTTCGTCGCCGCGATCTGTTCCGAGGCGACGATGACCAGGACCGCCACGCCGGCCGCTATCCGTGCGCCCACCAGGACCGACGGGAGGGAGGCCGGGAGGAGGACGTGGCGGAACATCTGCCAGGGCGTGGCGCCGAAGACCTGGCCCGCGTCCCGGTGGCCGGCGGGGATCGCCACCACCGCCGACATCGTCGAGATCCAGACGAAGAAGAAGACCGTGGTCGCGACCAGGGCTATCTGTGGGCCTTCTCCCAGGCCGAACATGTTCAGGAAGATGGGGAGAAGGGCCAGTTTCGGTACGACGTACAGGGCGTCCAGCAGTGGTTCCAGGGCGGCCCGGACCAGGGACAGAGAGCCCATCAGGAGGCCCAGGGCGTAGCCGGTCGCCGTGCCGATCGCGTAGCCGCCGAGGACGCGTTTGGTGGTGGCCCAGACGTCCGGCCACAGGTCGCCCGCAGCGGCTCGGGACCAGCCGTCGGAGAGGATCGTGGAGGGGGACGGGTAGACGCGGGGGTCTATCCAGCCCTGCGTGGCGGCCAGTTGCCACCAGAGGATCAGGGCCAGGGGGACGGCTGCGGCGAGGTTGAGTTCCAGGGCGCGTCGGCGGCGGTGGGTGCGCAGGGGGTCGAGTTCGTGGGGGCCGGGACGGCGGACCAGGACCGACTCCTGGTGGTCGGGGACGATGGTGGTCACGCCGGCACCGCCTCCTTCCGGAGCAGCTCCCACAACTCGCTTTTCAGGGCGGTGAATTCAGGGGCGTCACGGATGTCACCGGTGCGCGGGCGAGGGAACGGCGGGCGGTGTTCGGCGATGATCCGGCCCGGGCGGGCGGACATCACCAGGACACGGTCGCCGAGGACCAACGCCTCCTCCAGGCTGTGCGTGATGAAGAGGGTGGTGGTGCGCAACGACTGCGTGAGATCGAGGAGTTCGTCCTGGAGGATGGTGCGGAGCTGGGCGTCCAGCGCCGCGAACGGCTCGTCCATCAGCAGGAGTTCGGGTTCTACGGCGAGTGCGCGGGCGATGGCGACGCGCTGGCGCATGCCGCCCGAGAGGGTCGCCGGGTAGGCGTGCGCGAAGTCGGCGAGGCCCAGGCGGGTCAGCCACTCGGTGGCGCGGGCGTTCGCCTCGCGACGCGGGACGCGCTGGATGTCCAGGCCGAAGCGGACGTTCGCCCTGACCGACTTCCAGTCGTAGATGCCGTAGTCCTGGAAGATCATGGCCGCCGGGTGGGCCACGCGGCGGAGTCGCGTATCGGATGGCGGCGACGTGCGGATCTCCAGGGTGCCTGTGGTGGGGCGCAGCAGGCCCGCGGCTATGCGGAGGAGGGTGGACTTGCCGCAACCCGACGGGCCCACCAGGCAGACGAACTCGCCGGGGGCGACGGTGAGTTCGAGGGGGCCGAGGGCGTCCACCCGGTGCGGGGGGCGGCCGAAGGCGCGGGTCAGTTGGGTGGCGTGGAGTTTTGGGTGCGGGTCTCCCACGGTTGCTCCTTGCGGAGGGCGGTGCGTCTGTCGGTACGGGTGGGGGGTGCCGCACGACGATATGACGGACCGTCAGATTCGGGAAGCCCGTACGCATCACAAAGCCCCGGCGTCCGTGTCGCACGGATGCCGGGGCCTGCGAAGGGAGTTGCTACGCGCTCGCGCAGTTCGGGCACAGCCCGCGGTACGTCACCTCTACGTCCGAGACCGTGAAGCCGAAGCGCTCCGAGTCGGGGAGGTCGGCGAGGGGGTTGCCGCCCGGGTGGACGTCGCGGATCTGGCCGCACTGGGCGCAGACCAGGTGGTGGTGCGGGCGGTGCGCGTTCGGGTCGTAGCGCTTGGCCCGCTTGTCGGTGGAGACTTCGAGGACCTCGCCGAGCGAGACCAGCTCGCCCAGCGTGTTGTAGACCGTCGCCCGGGAGATCTCGGGGAGCTTGGTCACGGCGCGGGAGTGGACCTCGTCGGCGGTCAGGTGGACGTGGTCGCCGTCGAGGACTTCGGCCACGACGCGCCGCTGTGCGGTCATCCGCCATCCGCGTCCGCGCAGCCGCTCCAGAAGGTCACTCATGCGGCCCAGCTTAACAGCAGGGTGACCAGTTCCCGAATAGGTGTGACTTTGGAGAGTGGCTGGACTTGGATCGAGTCCAAGTCGAATTCCGGCTCGGATTCGGGCTGTGGCCCAGGTTCCGGCTGGGCCCCGCCCGCCGTCAGGCCGGTACCTGCTGTCGTGCCGGTGCCCAGCAGCGGATGATGTCGCGGACCGAGACGATGCCGGCGGGCTCGGCGCGGTCGAGGACGATGAGGTGGCGGAAGCCGCCGTGGGCCATCGCGCTGGCCGCGTCCTCCAGGGTCCAGGCCGGGGTGGCGAAGACGACGTCGGTGGTGGTGTGCGCGTGGGCGCGCTCGGTGTCCGGGTTCTGGCCCCGGCCGAGGGAGTTGAGGATGTCGCGTTCGGTGAGGATGCCGATGCCGCCGGCGTCCGGATCGAGGACCACGGCCGCGCCGACGCGGCGCGAGGCCATCAGGGCGGCCGCTTGGCGGAGGGTGTGGGCGGGGCCGATGGTGAGGACCACCGTGCTCATGGCGTCGCGGACCAGCGTGGACTGTGGAGTGGATCGCGGTGTGCGTTGCGGCGTTGGATGCAGCATGGGCTGAGGCCACCTCCTAGTGGAATCCGCGTGGTTCACGGGCCGTGGGCCCGCTAGTTACCGGATTCACAAATTCACAAGTGGGGGGACTCTCAGAGTTGCAGGTAAAGCACGGGTCAACAAGAGGGCGCGTGCGGCCGGTTGGGGGCGTGTGCGGGCGTCTCGTGGTGCTCAGTAGCGCTGGTATTGATCGTGGTCGTTGGCGGGGTGCGGGGTTACCCTCCACTCCGCCGACGAGCTGCGTGGTTGCGGCCGTCGTTGGTCGTTGCTGGTCATTGTCGGCCAGCCTCGGACGGCCCACAGACGGCCCGGCGAGGCCGCCGTGGCAATGCCCGGCTCGTCTCCGGACATCAGCTTGGGAAGCTGCGGGCATTTGGGGCTGGGCCGGGCGCTGACCTGGGCGAACGGTTCGGGTACGGCCTCGTCGGGCTGGGCTGCTTTCCCCGTGGTTCCCCGCTGTTCCCCGCTGGATCTGGTGCGGTTGTGGTGCGCGGACTTCGCACCACAGTCTGAGCGTCTGTCCATAGGTTCGGGCAACTCGTTGGGCACTGGCTTCGGCCGCCTGTGAGCTGATCGCTGACGCTCGTGGCTTCGGTCTCTGTGTCGTCGTTGCCATCAACACATCGGCTCCTCAACTCTCCTGGATCGGTACGCTTCCGTCCGGAGGCGGGAAATGTTCAGCGCAGTCACTTTCGGCAGTAGCGGTGCTATCTGCCTAGCTCTTGGCGTGTGGCTTGTCTGGCGGCAACACCGCCGACACGCCAGTACCCTGGCGAGCTGGGGCGTACTGGCCCTCGGAGTAGGGCAGTTGATACGCGCCGCAGGTTCCTCGACCGGAGACCGCCAGCCGCTTGGCGATGTCCTTGCCACCTGCTCTGCTGCAATCAGCGTGGTCGGCTTCATCCTGGTGGCGTGTGGCCGAGACACGGTCCGTAGCAGTCGCCGCGGTTGGAGGCGCCGGAAGCTGCCTCCAATCCGCCCATGAATCGGTGCACCTCCAACACGCTTTCCAACTGTGGTGGTGGGGGCTGAGGTGTCGTTCGGAGGCGTTCATCTGCGTTCATGGGCGGCTGCGTGCTGGACTGGGGACGGCTCCGGGTCTGGCCTGAACGGCCGTGAACGGGGCTGAATGAGACGGAAACTGAGACGGGCGGCCGCACCGCCGACGCACCTTGCCCTCTCAGGAACATGATCACCTTGGAGGTGTTTCACCGCAGGAAATCACTGTTTGTCCTACACGGACTGACTCAGGGCACCACGATGTACGCACCATCGTGAGAGGGCACCCATGACTACCACCCTTGCCAAAGGCGGCAACGCTGTCTTGTCCGCAGCGGTCTGCCGCGTCACCCTTTCCTCGCTCACTACGGGCATCGACGTATCTGCTGTTCTGCTCGGGCAGGACGGCAAGGTGCGGAGTGATGACGATCTGGTCTTCTACAACCACTCCTCGCAGGACGGGATCGTACTGAACGGGCAGACGATCGCCGCGAATCTGGTCGCGCTCCCTGCGACAGTGGACCGTGTTGCAATCGTCGCCAGCATTGACCCTGAGCTGAGGGCTACTCACTTCGACGCGAGCAACACCCCTCATGCAGTCGTCGAGTGTGGGAGCGCACGGATCACGTTTGCGCCGCCGCCGCTCACGCATCGGGAGACGGTGGTCATCCTCGTTGAGCTCTACCGACGGGCAGGCGTTTGGAAGGCAAGAGCAGTAGGCCAGGGGTGGGACACGGGACTGGCGGGTCTGGCCTCGGACTTCGGCATCGTTGTGGATGACCCCGGGCCGGCCATGGCGCAATCTCCGGCTGCGGCGACTGCCGCCGAGGCCCGGAACACGACTGCTGCGCCGCCACGACCCACCTACGCACCGAATGCCTCACCGGGGGGTGCACCAGTCCCGCTGACGACGACACCGACTCGCCCTCTCGTCCCGCTGGGCAAAGTCGCCCTCACCAAGGCCGGCCACGCGACTATTGACATGCGCAAGGACGACCCGAGCCTCGTCGTGACGGCCACACTCGAATGGAACGGCGGAAGCGCAGCCCGAAGACAAGCTGGCGCCGACCTCGACCTGTACGCCCTCTATGTCCCTGGAAGTCTTGTCACTCTGCCTGGCAAGCGCCCAAACAAGTCAGATCAGGTCGTCTACTACCGCCAGCTGGGATCGCCCTTCGCGCCGCCCTACATCGCCCTGGATGGCGACGCTCGGGCGCCGGGCCGCGAGACGATTACGATCCGTCGCCCCGACCTCCAGGGCTACGTCCTTCTCTGTGCCTACAGCGCGGTGGAAAACGGGGCCGGTTCGTTCAAGTCCTACGGTGCTCGGGCAGTCGTCACCGACGGGCGGGGTTCCACGGTGTCGGTGCCACTGTTCAACAACCGCAACTTGTCCTACTGGGTCGCCATCGCCTTGATCGACTTCACCGTTCCCGGCGGTGCCCAGATCCGGCACGTCGAGAAGTACAGCGGCAACCACGTCGAGGCCCGCCCCACCCTCTACTCGAACGGGAACTTCCGCATGAGCACCGGAAGGGTCGAATTCAAGACGAGATAGTTGGCAGCAAGATCAGGTCCATCCTCAAGTGGCTGGAGCCTGCCGGCCCTCCGCATCCCGGAAGTTCTGAGCTTGGGAAGCTTGAGTTCCTTGGCTGCGGATGCTGTGCTGACCTGCGGCGGAATGGTGCGGAGCGTGGTCGTACCCGTGACGAGTCACCGTTGCTCCCCGTGGTTCCCCGCACGACCTGGCACTCGAATGGCACGGTCTCTTCGCCTCGCACGTTCCTTGGCGGAGGGGGGGGCCAGAGTGTCTGAGCCTCAATCGACGACAGTCAGCCACGATGGCGAGTCAGTCGACTGTGTACGCGCGCGTGTGCTTCGCTGGGCCCCCGCCGATCTCAGCCACGTTGTCGATCGTCGACAAGAGCAAGACGCTACGGCGGAAGCGCATGGGGGGCGACTTGCGCGAGGACCGCTTCGTCCCAAAACTCGGGTGAGGGCTCAACCAGGGCCGACGGATCTTTCACACGCTGTGATGATCCGGTTGTTCGTCGCCGACTGGGTGTCGTATCCGCATGTTCCAGCAACTTAAAAAATCCTAAACGCGGCTTAAGGCGAACGACTCCTAGGTGACGCGACATCGGGTGTGAAGTAGTGTGTGAAGTATGACTCCGCGCCAGCCCGAGACTCCGTTTGGTGATGACCCGTGCGTTGACGTGCCCCTGTCGAATGCGCCGTTGGCGCGCGTCTTGGTGCAGCTTCGATTCGAGCCGCTGGCCGCGCTCGACGCCCCGAACGCCGCCCCTCTCTTCGCTGAAGAAATCGGTCATATCTACCCGTACCTCGAAAAAGGTACGGAGTTCAGCATGATCATTGGGCCAAGCCAGGTGTCCCCACAGATGGGGCAGACATCGGTCTGGCGCTATCGCTCGCCGGATCGTGTGACGACGGTTTCCCTTACCAACGGGAGTCTCTCGTTGGAAACCACCGCATATCGCGGTAACGCGGCTTTTTGTGGCGAGCTTTCAGTTCTAGTGGAAGCGCTCAAAAAAGTAACATATGTTCCCGCATTTACTCGCCTGGGATATAGGTACACTAATCGCGTAACGGATCAGTCCGTCCTTCAGGATCTCTCGAAATATATTCGCTCAGAGATTTTGGGGGTTTCCGGAGTCGAGTTGGGGCGAAACGTAGAATTGCAGCATTCTCTAGCTCAGGCTGCGTTTGCCATCGATGAGACCACTGGACTCTTGGTGCAGTGGGGAGAGATGCCTCCAGGAGGTTCGTATGACCCGTCTCTCCCCGCGTTGCAGCAGCGTAGTTGGGTGTTGGATCTAGATGCTTTCTATCAGGCGCAAGAAGTGAGCGCCGACTCTGAACAAGTGCGCATGAAAGCGGAATCGTTGGCAGGATCGGCATATCGGTTCTTCCGATGGGCCGTGAAGGATGAATTCCTGACTCACTTTGGGGGCGATGTATGAGCGCTACATTGTACAGTCAGGAAAACTCGCTGTACCAGATTCGTACAGATTCAAAACCGTCTCAGGCCAACATTGGATCTTTCGATGTGGCCACTCCTCCTAGGCCGCGCCTGTGGGTCGCGGGATTTCTTTGTGCAGCGACTTTGGCTACCTCCACCTTTGCTGGGGTTTCGGTAGCTAACGCGACATCGCTGACGGAGCAAACTACCGCACCGATTACATCGGATCTCGGCGCGGAAGGTCTAGCGGATTCGACGGATACACGTCAGGCCGACTTGCCCCTTGAGTCATCCGGTCTCGTGAAGATGATTCACGATGAAAGTGGCTTGACGTGGGAGCAGTTGAGTAAGGCCCTCAACGTGAGTCGCCGTTCAGTGCATCTCTGGGCTTCAGGTGGTCGCATCAATGCCCGCCATAGCGAAATGATCACGCGTCTTGCTCAGCTAGTGCGCTCTGCACCGGTACGTGAACCAACTTTGGTGCGCACTTGGCTACATGCATCGGAGCCCGGTGCACTGAGCCCGATGGAGGAGTTCCGGGCCCAGTTCAGGAAGACTGGCACTCCTCTTCAGGGCACTGGCTATACTTCAAGTGAACTGCTGGGTGCGGAAGCTGGCTGACCGTCAGGGTTGGGGGAGTCTGTGGAGTCGTCTTCCGGGGATTTGTCTGCTAGTCCCCCCGAACAGGAGACGGCTGTAAAAGCGAAACCTGTATGGGCGGAGCGCATTCGAGAGTACCGCCAAGGTGATGTTCTTCGTGTGGAAAGTATTCCATGCGAAATGGCGCCGGGAGTCGTCGCCAGGATCGAGACTCCACTAGGCGCGGCGATGATCACGCAGACGTGCGACTTGGTATTGCCGGACCGTTTGACTGCTCACCTGGCCCCCGTGGTGGAACTTTCAACCAATGATGCAAAGGCAAACCGAAGTGGACGGCGTCCGCACTTGGTGCCTCTTCCAGCTTTGGGTGACTGCTTTTTTGCGGATCTAACGTATGTGGCGACCATCGATAAATCGATAGTCGTTGATTCTGCGCGAATCGCAGGTGTCAAGGATATCGGTGATATTCGCAAATTCGGTCAGCGGGTGGGGCGCCGTTTCAGCAGGTTTGCTTTTCCTGACGAAGTAGTTCCCTGGCTGCGTCCGCTGCAATCTCTCGCAGAAAGCAGAGCTCTGAAAGATTCGAGTCCCATTGGTTGGGCGTTCCAGCAAGTCGCCTCTCTTCGTCTCCTATGCGAGGCTGACTGGGACAATGCCCCTTATCCTCTGACTCTCTGCATTGTGCTAGAACCCGGGGTTCTACCATCTTTCCCGGCGAATCTTGATGTTCCGCGGCCTTCTGTGAAGATTTCCGCGTGGCTATATGCCGCCGATGGATCCAGTCTGGCGCGCAAACATGGAGAGATTGCAGAGCTCCTACAGCGGGAGACTGATGTCTCCCTGACTACCGCCGATAGGTACTGGTTGTGGAGTGCGCTAAGTGAGGCTTGGGCCGGGCTATGTGTGGCGCCCCCGAACTCGACTCCACAGGTGCTGAACGCCGTGGAAGGGGGAACCATTGAGTCTGAGGTAATGTCGACGGAGGATTTTTCCTTCGAGAAGTTCCGAAACTCAGAGGAAATTGATCTCGATCACCTGTCCTCCCCGCTGCCGATTTGATCCTCTGGCGCGTTGAGCAGTCCGTAGCCCGACCTGGCAAAGCGCGATGCTGGGGTCACGACGACTGCGCTCAGGTGGCGGCCAGGAGCGGTGGATACAACCACGTCGCATCTCCTTCGCCTGGCCTCAGGTGGCCGCCGATAACTACGAGCGCGGCCCGGGCGCCGGCCGGGCTGGAGCGGGGCGGAGACAGGAGCGCAGGCCCGGCCGGGGGCCGGGCCGCGCGCGGGGAGCGGAGCGAGCCGCCTTGAACCAGTAGAGAAAGTTGTAACTCGCTGGGCTGAGAGCCTCTGCGCAGCGACGACTTGAAAGACCGACCGGACTTCAGGGCGGAAGCGGTCCGCAAGATGCCGGGCGCATGGGTCGCCCGGGTCGAACAGACGGCCGTCGGCGAGCTGGCCCGACGGCTCGTAGGTCAGGCATCAGCAGGCTCGGGGTGCCGTACAGCCCGCTTCGCCGCCTGCTCCACTTCATACCGCGACATGGTCACGTCGTCGCGCGTCGCGTATGCGGTCACAGCGGCCTGGAAGTCTTCGGCCGCCGTACGCCACGCCTTCCACTGTGCCTCGTACTCCTCACGATCAAGACCGGTGAGTTGTTGACGGGCGTCTTCGGAGGAACGTTCCAGCTTGATCAATTCGTCGGGGATGTCTGCCATGACCTGGATCCTAAGATGCCGCAGAGACGGACCCGGGGATGCGGCTCGGGGAACGGCAAGGCCTACGGATGCAGGGACGACGACAAGGGGCAACCGAAGGTTGGATGTAGATATCGAACACAGAATTGGGCAAAGTCTGGGCTCAGCGCAGGGCTTCGATGGCCTTCACGATCAGAGCGCGAGCGTCCGCGCCGTACACGGCCATGCTGCGCAACCGCTCGAACGCCTTCACGTACAGGGCGATCTCGGAGGGCTGGGTGACGTTCACCTCTGCGGACACCAGCTCGACGGAGACGTGCTTGTCGTCGTAGATGTGAAAGGTCTCTTCAGGCCAGTGTGTCCGGCGGATGGTCATGGGGATGACGCCGAGGGAGACGGCTGGGAGGGCGCCGGCGGTGAGGAGGTAGCCGAGTTGTGCTGCCATCGCGTCAGGGTCGGCCACCTGGGAGTGCAGGGCGGCCTCCTCGATCACGACGATGAAGCGGTGTCCGTGTTCGTGGATGATGCGGGAGCGTTCGAGCCGAGCGCGCGCAGCTTCCGCGCTGTCGTCGATGTCTAGGTCGTGGATGTCTGCGGCGATGCCGAGGACGGCGAGCGCGTAGCCCTCTGTCTGCAAGAGCCCGGGGACGATGCTGGAGGAGTAGATCCGGAAGTTCTGGGTTTCGCGGGACGCCTGCATCCTGCTGTCCTGGATGTGGCGCAGTCCGGCGCGGACCTGGTCGCGCCATTGCCGGTACATCGACTCCGCGTTGATGGACTGCACGACGAGATCCTGCGCTTGTCCGTCCGACCCGGTCGCGGTGCACCAGCGTCGGATGTCGTTCGCGGACGGCCCGGTGAGGGCGTTCTCGATGCGTGAGGTTTTGGAGTAGTGCCAGCCGCACGCGGCAGCCAACTGCACGACCGTCAGGCCGGCTTCCTTGCGGAGGTCGCGCAACCGATGGGCGACGGCTTCACGTGCGGCCTGGGCGGAGGAGGAGGGCGACGCGGGCATGGGATGGCTGCCGGTGCTTTCTGGTCAGTGGATCTGGTACTGGCCGTGCGGGATCGCGCGCGCCCATACGGCCTCGAAGGACTCAGCGCACAGCTTCGCGCCGGCGGGGTCCTCAGAGACCTCGTGCCCGATCATGGCCCCGTCGCCGGAGAAGTAGCCCCACCGGATCACCTGGTCGTCGAAGAGCCAGAAGTCGTTGGCCGGCAGGGCGATGTTCGAGGCGCTGCGGCGGGGCAACCAGCGCACCTGTTCCCCGGCGTGCACGTTGACGCCGGTGGAGGCGTGTTCGTAGCGGATGTAGTCCGAGACGGGTTCGGACACGATCCGGGCGCGCCGCACCACGACGCCGCGCGCCACGGCACGGGAGACCAGGTCCACCCAGGGTGCCCAGTCCGGCGATCCGGGGTCGGTGTCGAGACGGCCGGTCTCCAGCCATGTCCGGAAGTCATCAGCCTCTGCGGCCACCCCGTAGTGGTCTCGCATCTCGAGGTGCACAGCGGAGTGTGTGCACTCGTCCATGAGTTCAGCGATCGTCGGAACGATCGAGGACATCGCACGCCTCCCTGATCATGTGCACCATCCTGGCAGGGACGCGGACGACGGCCTCGTCCACCGGAATGCCGACGGCATGACCTGGTACTTCGAACGCGGCGCACTCTGCTTCGAGTTGAGGGTCGGGCTTCCATCCCTGAAAGACGAGTTCGCCCTTCTCCTGGTCGACCCACACGGTCGGTGAGTCCGCGGTCTTGGTGTCGGGGTCGATCCCGATGAACCGTAGCGACATGACTGTCTCCATCCATGAGATGTGCAGTTCTTTGCGACACGCTCCGGCAGATGGCGTAGCTGGTCAAGAGGATGAACTCGCCAAGCAACAAGGCTGGTTGGCATGAATGCAAAGATCTGCACATTGTTGGCATTGGCGTCCATCGCACTCCTAGCTTCGAGAGGCACGACGAGACCCGGCGACCACGCGAACGTCCCCGGGCGTGGCCGACTGGGCAGGGGCCGACATGGCGAACCGCACCACCGCAGCATCCGAAGGCACTGAGCGCCGGCAAGCCGATCGCCCTGACATCACCGTCATGCGCGAGACCGTGGGAATTCTGCTGGACCCAGACTCCGTGGAGCTGCCCCCAACCGCTGATGAGCTAGAGACGTTGACGCGGATGATTCGGGGCCATCTGGAGTTGCTCATCCCCGAGGTCGAGCAGTCCGCCAGGCGGTTGAAGAAGGACAGCATCCCCCGGTACTGCGCGCTCGCCTGTGTAGGCGAGGCACGGGGAAAGCTCAGTGCCGAGCCGATCCGCAGATTCGGCGTAGAAGTCGGCTATGCCCGACGCCTGGCACGCACCTTGAAGGCTTTGTGCGACCACTACGAGAACCTCGGCGAGCGCCCGTGACTGCGGCCGTCGACGACACCTCGATGCGCTCCGCCGAGTGCGCGCTGGCTGCGCAGGACGGCTACCAGGAACTGCACCACGAATGCCGCCGGACCAAGGACATCCCACTGCCACACGGGGCCAGCCTGGTCCTGGTACGACGCTGTCCCTGTCCCTGCCACACGCGTGTGGCAGGGACGTCATGACTCTGCGCTTCTGCCGCTACTGCGACGAGCCGATCACCGATCCTGACGACGTAGTTCACCTCTGGCACGAAGAGAGCATGAGCGGACCGGGGCGAGATGTGTGGGCGCACCGCGAGCATGCTGACCTCGTCGAGCCGGACACTGCGCTGGTGCGCATTCTGGCGCGCGTGCTGATTGCGGAGTGGACGAGGCCCTGATGCAGGACAACCCCGATGACACGACTCTGTTGTCGACGGTCATTTAATTGGTCCTGGCCGTGATTCCGTGAACTCCTGATCGTCGTGCGCCTGCGGGAACGTTTCTCGTGGGGATTGCCCAGGTACGGGGGCCGTGGCGATCGAGGACGTGTTGCTTCCCGGGATCGATGTGCATGTCATCGGGTGCACGTCAGCGCGGAGAGAGCTGCTGTCGTTCTGACCTCGGGCGCCGACGAGTTCCAGAGCACTGATCATGACGGCCACTTGCCATCTCCCCGTCGTCAACCGCGCCGCCCAGCAACCATTGGACGAAGCCGCATCCGCCGTCGCCCGCATCCTCGGCGGTGTTTCCCGACTCCTCGCCACCAGCAGCCGCTGCACCGTGCATTCATCTCGGCCAACTCTCCTTGAACAGCTGATCACCTGAGTGACATCAGGCCAACGAGTCCGCTGCGCCTGGTGAGTTGATCGAGGTCGCTTATACGATCACGCCGCATCCCGGGAAGTTGACAGCGCCACGAACCAGGTCACCCGAAAGGATCTTCATGCAGGTCCGTAGAAATCGCATACTCTCCGCCCTCTTATCCCTCGCTGCCGCAGCCGCCGTAACTCTCGTGACCGCGCCAGGAGCCCACGCAGACGCCCCTCCCGCCCACGGAAGACTGCTTGGCTCCTTCAACCCGCAGGATCTCGCCCCGCAGTCGGCCTCACACCTGACGAGCGCCCTGAAGTCGTCGGCCAGGCACTGCGCACAGCTGCCCGCAGGTTCAGCAGCTCGGAAGGCCGGAGCAGCCACCGCGTGCATCCAACTGGCAGGGGCGTCCGACAGCAGCGACCCGGTGCACGGCAGTCAGCTGGCGAGCGTGCAGCCGGCTGCCGTGACATGCAGCACCACACCAGCTTCGTATTCTTACGATCGGCACAGCTACTGCCTTAACAGTTTCAAAGCCACTCTCACCAACTGGAGCGAGGAAGGCGAAATCCTCGGCACAGGAGTCGTGTTGGTCAGTGCCAACGCCACCCTGTCGGCGTCCAGCGGCCAGTGGCAGGAATCTCAGACAGCCACCTTCTCCGAGGCCACGGGCACGGTTAAGGAGCTGGGAGTGACCCTCACGGCCAGTTGCACCGCCGCGTGCACCGCCACCGTGCCCAACCCGTGGGCCGGCAGTCGGCTGCTGACACTTGGCCAGTCGGCAACCGGCAACGTCACCTTTCTCTCCACGCCAGGTGCGGGCCTGGTCAGCGACATCACGACCAAATACGACCTGCGGGTGGATCAGCCCGGAACCACCCCCATCAACATTGACGCCATCTGGAGCAATCCCCGTCAGGTGCGCTGCGACACCATGTTCGCCGGCAACACCAGCACCGGCTGTGTCATCTCCAGCGTCCGCGCTCAGCTCATTCTGCCGTTGTCCTCGTACGGCGCCGCTGCCGCTACCTACGGCTGGGCCGAAGCCAACCTCATCGACCACTGGGGATCCACAGCCAACCCGATCCAACGTCTCGCCGACGAACCCACACAGACAGCGAACCGCAGGAACACATGCGGAGCGGGAGCGACCAGGCCCTTCGTGACGCTTCCAGCCAACGTCCCCGACGACAGCTGCGACGAGTATCCCTTCGCTGCGTCCTACCAGGGAGGCACAAACGGCGCCGCGTGCGCGGACGTCGTTCCCCTGCTCCAGAACGGTGTCTGGCAGTTCTACCAGGATCCCAACGCCCCTGCGGTCACCCACAATGAACCATGCGTTCGCGGTCACGTGCCCCTGACTCAAAACTCGGCGGCCGGCGGCAAGGTGGGCAGTAACAGCCAGACGGAGCGCATCATCGATCTTGAGAAGTACGAGGTCGTAATCACAAGCTGAGTCCCTTACCCGGCTGTCCCCGGGGAAGAACCCGGGGACAGCCGGGTCCGAAGTGAACTAACAGGAGTACGGATGACCGAGTCGTCCCCGAACTGGGACTGGATGCTGCGTGGCGGCTACGGGGGCATGTGCCTCACCTTCACCCACGGCGTGACCCCCGAGGCCGTTCTCCGACGCTACGGAGCCGACCCCTCCCAAGCCAGCAGCATCGCCTTCCCGCAGGTTTACGAACTCCTCCAGCCGGGCCCGGACAGCTCCATCCTCAGGGTCGGATCCATCCGGGAATGGACCTTCTGCTGTGAGACTCTTGGCGTTCAAGGAATCATGCCTGCAGTCCTCGCAGCACTCTCCCAGGACACCCAGACAGTCGCCGTCAACCACGGAGCCAACGCGCTGCACACCCTGGAACACTGGGTGGACGGACAGCCACGCGAGCGCTTCGAACCAGGACAGGAATCCTCTCTGCAGGCTGCCGACGTCCACCCGCTCTGGGACACGGTCGAACGCCACCGGGCCGACCACCACAGCGTTCCAGCTGTCCTCGGAGCCCTTGAAGCCGTCGGTGACCGCATCGGCGGACACCTCACCGCCGACATCGTGGCAGGCCCGCTGCTCACCACAGCCCTACCGTGGACCCTTCCCCCACTTCCTTCGCCGGCGGCGCCCCTTCCCTTCGTCCATGCGGCCGAGACGAGGCCCCTGGGTTCACGCATCGGCACCTTCCGCCCACCCACGCGGTAGAGGGCCAGTTTTCGGCGGACCGGGCTATCCGTGCCGCTGGTCGTACGCGGCTTACACAACTCCGTATAGAAATCCGACGTTCATCGCAGTGTGGGCGGTCACGATACGTGACGTTCCACGTTTGTTGTCAGCGGTCAAGTAATTCCCCACGATGTGCATGATCAGCGTCACGTAATTCCCCACCCTGGCGGTCACCACTCCCCAAGGGGACGCTGACCCTTGATGGTGTCCGTGACCGCGCTCGAACTAGCATAAATTTCTATGTTTCGGGTGGTTTGAGCCGCTGTCGGATCTTCCCTTTAGAGCAGGCTCGGGATCCGGCTCCGCAACGATCCCCGCGCGAGACGCGGGGATCGGGACACCATGCGACGGGCGGGCTTGATGCGCCCTGATCCGCTTGGATATCACCGCCGGCTTCGCGACGCGAAGCAATCATGCAAAGGGGCGCAACCACAGTGGACTTGCTGAAAAACGTACTGGCCGACAACGACTACCCTGGCCGCGGCGTGCTGTGGTGTACAACCGGCGACGGCACCACGCTCGGCGCCTACTTCCTCACCGGGCGCAGCCCCGCCTCCCAGGCCCGCACCCTGCACCGCACCTCCAGAGGTGAACTGATCGTCACTCCCTCCGACGCGCGCGAACACGACCGCCTCCGGCACTACGTCGCCGCCCGTCAGAGTCCGAACTGGCTGGTCTTCGGCAACGGAGAGCAGGTCTCCACCGTGGCCGACCGACTCATCTCCGGACAAGCTCCGCTCCTGGCCCTGGACGGACTGGACTACGAACCCGACCCGCCGATCTTCACCTCCCGCCTGACCGTGATCGCGGACAACGAAGGCGGCCAAGCCTGGTTCGGCGCCGCCCGGCACAGCGCCGGGGACCGCACCGCCTCCAACCGGCTCGCCCTGCACATCAGCGACCTGCCTCCCAGCGAGGGAGTGCTCATGACGACCTACCACTCGTCCGGGCAGGAGGTCGCCACCGGCGCCCCGTTCACGGAGATCCGCACCACTGCCGAGACCCACAGCGACCTCCTCGACGAGCTGTGGTCGGCGCTGCCGCCTCATCTCCGCATTGCCGCGGCTGTCTTCACGCCCGGGGACCTGGCGGGTTCCAGCATCCGACAAACCTCTCGCACACGCGTCTGAGGTTCTTCGCCGAGCCCGAAGGCTCAGCACCGGAGAATCCGCTCAGCAAGATCACTACAGTGCGCAGAACCCAGACCAGGGGCTGGGGAATTACGTGACCACAGCCCCTGGGGAATTACGTGATCGTCCACATTTGTCAACGGTCACGCAATTCGTGCTCGTCCACATCGGTCATTGATGTCAGAACGTCGTGCACTTTTCGCTGGTCAAGTCACCATTGGCAGAAGGACACTGCGGCATCATCCCCGGACTTGTACCGCGGCCACCGGCGCCCAGTGGGGTCCGTGGCCTCAACCCTGCGTACGGTGTCGATCAGTTCACGGGGACCTCCGGCCCGGAGCGTGGCGAACGCTTCCGACCAGGTTGCCATCTCGTACTCGCTCACGAGCCTTGATACGCCGTCAGACATCACGGCGGCAGCGTGCACTTCTCTGAGTGATGTAGTGCCGGTCAGGGTGTGCTCTGCTGCTTCTGGGTCTGCCGCAGCCACCCAGTACCCCTCTGCCGTGTTGCGTACTTGCCGCTGCGCGAGCACGAATCGTTGCACGGCCTCCCTGTGCTCCGAGGTGTGAGTCTCGTACTGCTCAACCTCAGCTCTCATCTCGGGCAAGATGTCGTCCACCCGGAGATCAGTGATCACCGAGTAGCCCTGCGGCCCCTCAAACACGATGGGGGAGTCTGCGAGGACGAGATGGTCCAGGTCGCTGTCTCGATGCCGCAAGACCGCGACCGTGGAGGACGGCGTCCCCGGATTCTTGAGGTCGCACTCGGGATGCAGCCCTGCAACACGTTCGAGAGCATCCGCCAAACCATCTGAGAGTTGGCGGTCCGGGTCTGCGAGGGCCGCAAGAAGCTGACCGCCGAGGTGCGCGACGTACCACGGGACGCCGTGCCGGCATCCCGTGCTGAGGCCTGCCGTACTAAGTCCGTCCAGCACGACAGCGAGCGTGGGTGTCCCTGCCGCCCAGTCCTCATTGGGGTTGGCTCCCCCCGGCTGTGTGTCCATACAGACGCGCATGATCATCCCTCGTGTCGGTACAGCGGGGTGACGCGGCGGCTCTCCTGTACGTCGAGCGTCTTGGGGTCGTAGCGACAGGAAATGAGCGTCGAGAACCGGCGGGTGCGAACCTCCCGGTACAGCTCGGCGAGGTTGTTCTCCAGGTAGTGCACGACCCCGTTGGCGCCTATGGCGTGGATTCCGGCGATGTACAAGAACGTGCCACGGCCGTCCAGTCGGGGGAGTCGGCCCAGGTAGCCGAAGTCGCCGGCCGTGCCGTCTTCATCCATCGGCGATCGGTACTCCGTGCCGGCTTTCTGGTCCACCAGGTGCCAGGCTCGGTCTTTCTCGAAGCGCAGGTTGTCGTCCCCTTCGAGCACCTGGGCGACGATGGGTGACAGTCGCGGTCCACAGACGACCACGTGGTTGTCGCGGTTGAGGTTGACGATCCCCGTCGTCGGGATCACCTCGTACTCGGCCTCAAGCTTCATCCCACCCAGCAGCTTGCGCAGGTGGTCGAAGTTTTTGAGGTCTTCCCTGGTCACAACCTCACTCGGGTTCTGGTCAGGGCCCTTGCCTGCCTCGGGCTTGCCACCGAGCGACACCGTCACCAGGTTTGTGCCGAAGAATGCGCGCTCCGGGGGCGGCCCGGCAGACGCCAGCTGCCCTACGCGACCTCGACTCACCCCGAGTTGCGTGGCGATTTCGGTCTGAGTCATGCCGGACGCCTGCGCTTCTTCGATGGCCTCGCGGCGGATGCGGGACAGCTCAAGCACCCATCCCTGATAGGTCGCCATCAGGTCGATCGCTGCTTTGGCCCGGTCGACCGGGGCCGCAATCTCAGAGACCCGCTTCATGTCGTCGTGCACAGCTCTCCACTCCTCGTCTAGGGGGGCTAGCGAACTCTATCGCTAGAGGGGGTTGCGCGCACCCCTCCCGTTTGCTTACGGTACCTATCAGGAAAGAGCGCAACCCCCCCTAAGCGACGTAGGGAGGATGCGTCCCGCCTGCTTGACCTGCAAGAACAGCACACCCAGGAGCCCCGCAGTGGACGGGGGGAGGGCACCGGACAGTCGTCTGCCTCACGGCAGGCGATCCCTTGGCAGTCCGGATGGCAGACCGAAAGGTCAGGTCTCTGCCTACAACGGGGCCCTAGCGAGCTGTACCTGATCCGGCAGCCGCGTCCCCGAAAGAGACCACTCATCCACCGCAGTTCTCTGCGGCCGGTTGCCTCCGCTGCTCGTCTCGCACGAGCGGCGCTGAGGGGAGCCGGAAACCCGACTTCAACGGCGCGCGGCCCCGGTGCGCGAACACCGGGACCGCTGTTCGGGCCGTTCACCTGTGGAAGGACACACGACCCAATGGACCACATCGTCACTCTTCAAGATGCTGTTACCGCGTTCGCCGACTTCATGGACCCGACGGACGCCGAGCTGGACGCCATCGAGCTGGAGATGCCCGCGATCCTCGCGGACGTCGACCTCCTGGACGCACAGATCATCACCATGAACCGCACCCTCACCGAGCTGGACGTCCGGCGTATCCGCCGGGCCCGCCGCCGACTGCTGACCGCACTGGCGGGCCAGGCCGCGATCGCCCACCGGGGCGGTGCGGCGTGAACGGACAGAACGACGTGCGGGAGTTCACCGCCCAGATGTCCGTCAGCGCCGGCCACTGGCGCCTGTACGTGGCCTTGATGAACACCACCGAGCGGTGGCCCGACTATCGGTTCACGCGCACCGTCCCGACGTTCACGGACCGTACGGACGCGCTCAGCCTGCTCGGCTTCGAGCCGGTACCGGGCGCCGAGTGGGAATGGACCGAGGACAGCGAGACCCCCGACGACCCCGCCTCCCCGGTCGTACTGATCGCCGCGATCCGGGTGCGTTCATGGTCGGGGGTGAGCGTATGAACGCCGCTCACATCCGTTCAGCGGAGCGGGCGTTGTCGGCCGGCACGTGGCTGATCGTGGCGGGCGCGATGCTCTACTCGATCCTCACCGTCACCCCGCTCGCCTCCGCCCACACCCCCGCCCAGTGGGCCTGGACCGCACCCATCCTGCCCCTGGTGGTGGATGCCGCCGTGGTCATCGTGGTCCGCCTCGACGCGGTGCTCGCCCGGCTCGGGGGCAACGGCGGACGGTGGCCCATCGCGCTGCGGTGGATGACCGGCTGTATGACCCTCGCCCTCAACGTCGCCGACTCCGCGCTGAAGAACGACCTGGTGGGCGTGGCCGTGCACGCGGTCGCCCCGCTGCTGCTGATCGTCACGGCAGAGACCGGACTCGCCTACCGGCGCGCGATCACCGCCGCTGTGCTGGCGCTGGAAGCCAAGGAGCAGGCCGAGCGGGAAGCCCGCGAACAGGCCGCGATCGAGCGGCGCGACGAGGCCGCACGGCGGACCCGTGAGGAACGCGAGCACGCGGCGGCGCTCACCCGTGAACAGCGAGAGCACGAAGCCCTCATGGCCCGTGAACAGGCCGAGCGGGAAGCAGCCGCACGGCGCGAGGAACGCGAGCGGGAAGAGGCCCGGGAGCGTGCCGAGCGCGAGCAGCGTGAACGCGCGGACCGTGAGCGTGAACAGCGTGAGCGGGAGCGTGAACGCCGTGAACGTGAAGCCGCCGAACACGCTCAACGCGAGCAGACCGAGCGCGTTGAGCGAGAGCGTCGTGAACAGAGCCAACGGGAGGAGCGGGCCGCGCGTGAACGGGCCGCGCTGCTGTCCGCCGGCCCCGCCACGGAGAAGCTGTCCGAGGATGACGCCCGCGCGATCGTTGCCGCCGCTCATGCGGAGGGCATGTCGGTGCGCACGGCTGCAGAGTTGTGCGGCTGGTCGGTGGGCTGGGTCTCGACCCGCTACGCCGAGCTGCGCGGCGCGGTCAACGGCGTTCCGGTCGATCTCGCCGGTACCGGCCGCTGATGGCTACCGCGCACGTGAGTGGCTCGCTGCCGGTGTATCGGTGGCGCCTCGCCCTCCCTCGCCTCGCTCGGCGCGTGCGTGCCGTGCGCCGACTCCAACTGACCTAAGCGAGAGCCCTGATGGCACATCGTGACCCGCCGGGGATCATCGCCCCGCACATTCCCGCCGACGTCTACCGCCGCGCCGAGGCCACCGGGCAGCCGGTCGTCGTCATCGTCCACGCCACCGACCAGGACGGGCGCCCGCTGCGCCACTACCTGTTCCCGCTCGTCATCGCCGGAGCCGCCGCCATGGGTTGCTGGGGACTGGTCGCCGCCCTGTGCGCGCTGCTCGACACCGCCGCCCACGCGGTCACCGTCATCGCGCAGACGACCGGCCCCATCAGTGTCGGCGGCATCACCCTCAAGCTCGCCCGCCCCAAGCACTGAACGTCCCCCACCCGAACCTGAAACGGGCGGAGGGCGTAGGCGGCCCGCACAGCCCTCGACCCCTCTCGCGTGTGGGTGCACATCCCCCGGGCCGTGAACGGTCGCTGAGGGCCCCGTGAAGGGGTTGCACGGCTGGTTTTTCCGCCGCTCCCCGCGCGCGGGCGCGTAGAGCCCCCACCCCTCCCCACCGCTCAACTCTGCAACATCGCAGGTCAGATGCGGTTGCAGGGGGTTCAACCCGTGCTGTCGACGCAACCGACAGCACCACCCCCCTGCAACCCGACGGGCCGGTGACGCCACGCAACGGCGCACCGGCCCTCATCCACGGTCTTGGAGGACCCTTACGTGGACTGGAAGCAAGCATGGTCGACCACCACCAACACCACCACCACCACGGCACTCGATTCACTCGCCCCGGTGTGCGCTCCGTTCGCGGCCCGCTGGGACCTTGAAGCCGAGCGGCGCAACAAGCTGCGCACCCCCGAGCACTTGAAGGCGCTCATGGCAGCGCAGAAGGAGCACAACGCCGCGCGCTCCACGCACGCCACCGCCAAGTCGCAGCAGCACGCCGCGCGGGCCGCGTCGAACAATCCGTTCGCGGCCGGTCGCCGCGCTGCCCGTGTCGCGGCCAAGGCAGCCCTGAGCCACGAGCGCGACACCCGCGCCAAGCTCAAGGCCGCGCGGGTGAACTACCCCACCACCCTCAAGGCCCGCGCGATCCAAACGCATTCGATGCACGCCGTGCCCAGCACGATCGCGTCCGCGCTCATGTCCACCGCGCACCTCACCCTCTGGCCGGCCACCACATCCGCCGTGCTGATCGGGGCGAACGTGGCCGCTCTCGCGCTCGGTCGGCGCAAGCTGCGGGTGCCGGTGGATGAGTCGGTGTCGGTGGAAGAGCGTCAGCTCATGGAACGCCTCGACCCCTCCTACTGGGTCGAGCACGCCGGTGACCGTGGTCTGTCGGGCACGGTCACCACGCCTCCCGCGATGGAGCCGGGCGGCATCCGCTGTGAGATCCGGCTGGACGGCACGTGGACGGTCAAGACGCTCGCGGACAAGGCCGACTCCGTCCGTGCGCTGCTCGGTGCCCGCACCGCGCTGCGCATACGGATCACCTCCGCCTCGCGCGGCGGCTGGGCCGTCCTCACCCTCGCCACCCGCTCGGCAGCCGCGGGCGTCCCCTCCCTGTGGACTGCGGACCGCATCCCGTCCGACCCGCTGATGATGAACCTCGGTCTGGACACCGAGACCGGCGATGAGGTCCTGATCCCGTTCGACGAGCGGCTGCTGGTCTCCGGCGCGTCCGGCACCGGCAAGTCCTGGTCGTTCCGCCCCCTCATGGCCACCGCCCACCTGCGCGGCGACCTGCTGCTCATCGACGGCAAGGGCGAAGAGGCCAACATCTGGGAGCCGGTCTGCCGTGTCGCCGTGGAACGCGACGACATCACCGACGCCGTGGACCAGGCGCACGCGGAGATGACCCGCCGCAAGACCGACATGAAGACGCGCGGCATCAGCGTGTGGGACGGCCGGCAGCTCACCGTCGTCGTCGACGAGGGACAGGTGATCCTCGCCCTGATCACCAAGGACAAAGACCGGCTACAGCGCCTGATCGAGCTGTCCTCGCTCGGCCGCTCGCGCGGGGTCGTCCTGTGGTGGGCCACGCAGTACCCGCTGACCGACGGCGGGGCGCCGGGCGTGCACAAGCTGATCGCACCCAACCTCCTCACCCGGTTCTCGCTGCGGGTGGCCGGCACGACACAGGCACAGGTCGCCCTCGACGACTGCGCGCACTACGCACCGCACCAGATCCCCGACGGCCGCGAATACCGAGGCCACGGCTACCTCAAGGGCTACGGACCGCGCATGCTCCGCACCTGGACCCTCGACGACGCAGGCGTACGCGCCCTGCCCAAGTCGATCTGGTCTCCGGCCCAGTCCACGGGCGGACAGGTTCCGCGCACGCCGCTGCACCTGGTCAAGAACACGCCCGCACCCGCCGGGGCGGCAACCAACCGGGACAAGGTGCTTGCTGCCGTGCAGTCCGGGGCCCGCACCGCCAAGGACGTGGTCGACACGACCGGCCTCAACAAGGGCACCGTCTCCCGCGAGATCAAGACCCTCACCGAGAGCGGAGCCCTGCACCGGACCCCCGACGGCCGTCTCCTGCCGGGCCAGCAAGCGGCCTGAGCACTCCCGCGAACGTCAAGGGCGGCCCCGTCTCGCCAAAGCCGGGCCGCCCTTGTCTCCAGTCCTCAACAGACCTGCGGAGGTCTCCAGCATGACTCAACCAACCCTCCTTCGGGGAGAGCACCTGCAAACCGCTCTCGACCTGGCCGCTTCCGGCCTGCCCCCGCTGCCCCTACGAGCCGGGAAGGTGCCGTTCGGCAACTGCCGCCGCTGCGCTGACAACTCCTGTGGCGGCCGACCCAACATGAAGACCCCGGGCCCGTGCGCCTGCCCTGGCGTCTGCCACGCGTGGGCTGCCGCGACCACCGACCCACACGTCATCACCTCCGGCCCCTGGCGCCGCGCCTGGCTGCAAGCCGAAGCGGTCGCCTACCACCCGGGCGGGGCGGGGCTGACGGCGGTGGACCTGGACAACGCCGACGCGATCGCGTGGGCCCGCGAGAACCTGCCGCCCACACAAGTCGTGCCCACCACACGGGGCGAACACTGGCTCTACCTCGGTGCGATGCAGTCCGCCAACGCCGTTCGCCCTGGCGTGGACATCAAGTCGACCATGGCCTACGCCCGCTGGCTCGGATTCGGCACCGGCACCATGACCGCCCTGCCGGACGCCGTGCGCGCGCTCATCGTGAAGAAGGCCACCGCAGTCCGACCGACGGCCGTCACTGTGCCCGCCCCGGCCGGGGGCGGGGAGTGCCCGCACCGCACACCGACCTACCTGGACCGTGGCATCGCCATGGCGGAACAGCGCATCACCGGCGCCCGTGAGGCGGTGCACGCCACCGTGTACCGGACGTTCCTCGCGGTGCTGTCCACGCACGGGCGGTGCGGCTGCCTCACCGAGGTGCACGTCGCCCGGTTGTTCACCGCCGCGCAGGCCAAGGGCGAATCGCCCCGGCACTGCACGGACGCGTGGGCCAATGCACTGACCACGTTGGGACTGTGACCATGTCCGAGGACGAGAAGATCCCCGCCCGCGAGGTCATCACCGACTACGCGCAATCCCACTTCCGGTACTTCCGTACGCCTGACGGGACCGTGTACGCGCAGAAGAACGGCCAGCCCGTCGCCCGCCCGATCCGTTCCCAGGGCACCACCGGCAGCCACCGACAGGAACTCATGGTCGGCCTCTACCGCGACGGACGCGGCGCGTTCAACGGCAGCGCGCTGAAAGAGGCGTTGGACCTGATCGAAGCGCTCGCGCTGACCGAGGACGTGCAGCCCGTGCACATCCGCGTCGCTCCCGGATTCGACGGGGCGACCTGGCTGGACCTGGGCCGCGACGACGGACAGTCCGTGCGCATCCACCCCACCGGCTGGGACATCCTCATCCCCGACCCGCGCGAGGTGTGCTGGCGACGGACCCAGCTCACCGGGGAACTCCCCCTGCCCGTCAAGGACACCAACAGCAAGGGCATCGACCTGCTGATGCGGCTGTGCAACTTCGCCAACGCCGAGACCGAATGCCTGGCCATCGCGTGGCTGATCGGCTGCCTCGGACCGTCCGTCCCCGTCCCCGCGCCGTTCCTCACCGGCCCCCAGGGCGCAGGTAAGTCCACCGGCGGACGCATGCTCGTGAGGATCATCGAGGGCATGAGCGGCGACCTACGCCGGGCACCCAAGGACGAAGAGAACCTGATCGCAGCGGTGGCAGCGGGATGGGTCACCGCCCTGGACAACCTCTCCCACATGACGCCCGACCTGTCGGACGCGATGTGCTGCATCGTGACCGGAGCCGAGAGCGTCAAGCGGGCCCTGTTCACCGACGGGGACGTCTTCCGCGTCGGCTACCGCCGCCCCCTGCTCCTGACCGGGATCGACGTCGGCGTCATCCGGCCCGACCTCGCCGAACGTCTCTTGCCGCTGCGCCTGGAACGCCCCCGCATCCGGCGCACCGAAGCCGAACTGTGGACGGACTACGCGGAGGCTCTCCCCATCGTCCTCGGCTCGCTCCTGGACCTCACGGTCAAGGTCCGCGCAGTGGCGGCGGAGACCCCCACCGACCTGCGCATGGCCGACTTCGCCCACCTCTGCGCGCAGCTCGACGCGGCGACCGGACTCGGAGCGCTGCCCGCCTACCGGGCCAGCCTGGACGACCTGAACGACGACGTCATCGAGGGCGACCTGCTGGCACAGACCGTCCTCAGGCACGCCGACACCATCGAGCCGGGCACGGCGCAGCGCATGACGTCCACTGAGCGGCTGCACTGCCTCAGCCGCCTCTACAGCGGCGACGACGGCCGTCCCCTGCCCAAGGGGTGGCCGACCACCGGCAAGGTGCTCTCCGACCGTCTCAAGCGCCTTCAACCGACCCTCGCCGCCCGGGGCGTCCTCATCGACACCGGCCGCACCAGCGAAGGCCGCTACCTCGAAATGACCCGCCTGACCACCCCGCTCCCACACCAGCAGCGGATGCTCTGACCCGCACGCTCACCCGGACAAGCAAGAGGAGCACCACCCCCGCGGGGGCGTGCTCCTCTTGCTGTTCGGCGCAGCCGCCGCCCCACAAGACGCGCCGCGCAGCGGCCCCTTCTTCACGCGCTGAGCGGCACCGAACTACAGCAGACATCCCTCTTCTTTTCCTAAGAGGGAAGACGCTGCGTCATCTGCGTCATGCGAGCCAGGAAACGGCACCTGACCAGCGACTACAGCCATGACGCAGACGACGGCTTCTGCGTCATCCTGCGTCATCTGCGTCATGGGCTACGTCGCGGATGACGCAGCCCATGACGCACCAATGACGCACCCCGACACCGCTGCGTCACCCAAAGGCGCAGGTCGGAAGCCTGAATGACGCTGATGACGCAATGACGCAGAAATCCACACCTCGGACAGACGTGAACTCCCGCCCCCCCAAGCCAGCACGACGTGACTCAACTTCCGAGGACCAAATGAGCCGAACGTCCGCTCAACCCGACCCCCGCGCCACGCTCCGGGGCGGCCTCCCGGATCGGTACCTCACCCCCGACGACATCGCCGAGATGTTCGAGGTGCCCAAAGAGACCGTCTACCAGTGGCGCAAGAAGAACACCGGCCCGCCCAGCTTCCGCATCGGCAAGTACGTGCGCTACGACCCCGCCGACGTCCGCGCGTACGTCACCCAGCGCAAGACCGACGACCGCACCGCCGCCTGAAACGGCCGCAACTTCACAGCTCAACACCCCAGGGAGGGCCACACCGTGGCCCTCCCTTCCCATGCCCAGAAGGGAACACCCCCGCATGGCAGGCCACATCCAAGACCGCTGGTACAAGGCAGAAACGGACGCTCACGGCAAGACCGTCCGCGTTAAGTCCGACCGCTACGGAAGCGGGCTGCGCTACCGGGCCCGCTATGTCGGGCCCGACGGCACCGAGAAGTCGAAGAGCTTCCCCGACGGACAGAAGCGCGTCGCGGAGAAGTGGCTGTCCCAGATCGAGGCGGACATGGCGCGCGGGCAGTACATCGACCCGCGTGCCGGCCGCCTCACCGTGCGGCAGCACGCCGAACGGTGGTTGGCCTCGCTCACGATGGACCCAGGCACGTTTGTGAGCACCGAACAGCGCATCCGGCTGCACGTAGTGCCGTATCTGGGCAGCCGCTCGCTCGACTCGCTCCGGCCGATCCACGTGCGTGAGTGGCTGCGGAAGCTCCAAGACGGGGGAGTAGCTCCCGCCTATCAGCGGGTCATCTTCGCGAACCTCAACGCCATGTTGGCGGCGGCCGTCGACGACCGCCTGATCCCGTTCAACCCTTGCCGTTCGTCGTCGGTGAAGGCACCCAAGCTGGAACCCCGCCGGATCGTGCCGTGGCGTCCTGAGCGCGTCCTCGCCATGCGCTCGGCACTGCCGGAACGGTACCGAGCCACGGTGGACCTGGCCGGCGGATGCGGCATGCGGCAGGGCGAAGTGCTCGGTCTGGCCGTTGACGACGTGGACTTCGTGGAAGGGGTGGTTCACGTTGTGCGACAGGTCAAGCTCATCGCCGGTAAGCAGGTGTTCGCTCTACCCAAGGGCGGCAAGACGCGCGCTGTCCCTCTGCCTGAGAGCGTCGCGCGGTCGCTTGAGGACCACATCGCGAAGCATCCGCCCACCGCCGTATCGCTGCCGTGGCGGTCGGTCGACGGCCGGCCGGTGACCGCCTCCCTGCTCTTCACCAACGTCGGAGAGCGTGCGGTCAATCGCGTCGTCTTCAACCGTGTGGCGTGGCGACCCGCCCTCGACACCGTGGGGGTGCCGCGAGGCAGGGAGAACGGCATGCACGCCCTGAGGCACTTCTACGCGTCCGTTCTGCTGGACGCGGGGGAGAACATCAAGGCCCTGTCTGAGTACTTGGGGCACCACGACCCGGGCTTCACGCTCCGGACGTACACGCACCTGATGCCGAGCAGCGAGAAGCGCACGCGGGAAGCGGTGAACGGCGCGTTCGAGGACGGCCCGAAGACCGATGACGGCCCCACGACGGCCCAGGGGTCCTGAGTAAGGGGGAAACGCCCAGGCCAGGCCGTAAGTCAGGTCAGTAGCGCTGGTTGAGATACCCCAGGAACTCGTCGTGCAGGATGCCGTTCGACGCCGCCGCGTTGCCGCTGTGCGGGCCGGGGCGGCCGTCGAGGCCCGTGAAGGTGCCGCCTGCCTCGGTGACGATGATCGCGGTCGCGGCCATGTCCCAGAGGGAGAGTTCGGGTTCTGCGCAGATGTCGACCGCGCCCTCGGCGACCATCATGTAGGGCCAGAAGTCGCCGTACGCGCGCGTCCGCCACACCTCGCGGGTCAGGTCGAGGAAGCCGCCCAGGCGGCCCTGGTCCTCCCAGCCGGTGAGGGAGGAGTACGCGAAGGAGGCGTCCGTCAGCTTCGAGACCTCGGAGACGCGCAGCCGGGACGCGGAGGACAGGCTGCGCCCGGTGTAGGCACCGTGGCCCTTCGCGGCCCACCAGCGGCGGCCGAGCGCGGGCGCGGAGACCAGGCCGACGACCGGCTGGAAGCCGCCCTCCGCCGCCTCCATCAGGGAGATCAGCGTGGCCCAGACCGGAACGCCGCGTACGTAGTTCTTGGTGCCGTCGATCGGGTCGATCACCCAGCGGCGCGGGCCGGTGCCCTCGCTGCCGTACTCCTCGCCGACGATCGCGTCGCGCGGGCGGGCGCGCTGCAGATGGCCGCGGATCAGTTCCTCGGCGGCCTTGTCGGCCTCGGTGACCGGAGTCATGTCCGGCTTGGTCTCGACCTTGAGATCGAGGGCCTTGAACCGCGCGGTCGTCGCGGCGTCGGCGGCGTCCGCGAGGACGTGGGCGAGGCGCAGGTCATCGTGATAGTCGGCCATGCGTGAACCGTATCTTCAGGGGTCGCGCCGGGGCTACAGGGTCCGGTGGGCGAAACGGGAGGTGGGGGACCCCGGGGAGATCGTCAAGGGAGAACCCTCACCGCACCCCTCACCGCAACCCCCGCCCCAACTCCCGCGCGCAATGGCCGAAGTGCGCCCCCCGGCACCGCCGCGAACCCTTGACACTGCTCCCGTGCGCGTCAAATCTGGGCGCAGAGCCGCTCGCCCCGGGAGGCGAATGATGCCTGCAGCGCGGGAAACCCTGCTGGACGCCGCCTATACGGCGCTGGCGCGCCGGTCGTGGTCCACCGTACGGATGGTGGACGTGGCCGCCGCCGCCGGAGTGTCCCGGCAGACGCTGTACAACGAGTTCGGGAGCAAGGAGGGGCTCGCGCGGGCGCTGGTCAGAAGGGAGGCCGACGGCTATCTCGTCGGTGTCGAGCGGGCGCTCGGGAGCCACAACGACGCCCGCGAGCGGCTGACCGCGACCGCCGAGTGGACCGCGTCGGCGGCCCGCGAGAACGCGCTGGTACGAGCCATGCTCACCGGCTGCTGGAGCGAGCGGCTGCCCTCGCCGACCCTGTCCGCGGTGCCGTCCTCCTCCGCCGTACCGGCCCAGCGCCGGGCCGACGGGCCACTGCCCTCACCCGGTGACTTCGTGGCCGTCGTCCGCGACCGTGCCGTGGCGGCGCTCGCCGGACCCGGGGCGGCCAAGCCGGACACCGCCGACCTGGCCCGTTCCTGCGAACTCGTCGTGCGACTGGCGCTGTCCTGTGTGGCGGCACCGCCGGGGGAGGGCGGGGTCGGTGAGCTGGTGCGCGGTGCGCTGACGCCGACCCATCGGGTCCTGGGTGCCTGACGGGCCTGCCTGCCTAGTGCGCGGAGCCCGACAACTGGAGCCCGATGACCCCGATGATGACGAAGCTGATCGACACGATCTTCAGGGTCGACACCAGGTCGTCGAGGAAGATCATGCCGTAGATCGCGGTGCCGGCCGCGCCGATGCCGGTCCACACGGCGTAGGCGGGGCCCACGTCGAGCTTCTTCAGGGAGAGGGTGAGCAGGCCGAAGCTGCCCAGCGCGAAGGAGCAGAAGGCGACCGTCGGCCACAGACGCGTGAAGCCGTGCGACAGCTTCAGGCACACGGCGAACCCGGTCTCCAGAATTCCGGCCACGACAACCAGCAGCCACGCCATTGTGCTGTCCTCCCGTTTGTCCGGCTCGGTGCGATTATGCACTTACCGAACTTGAGTCCCCACAAACACGCGGTGGTCAGCCGGTGATCAGTCGCCCTCTGTCCGCTCACGGGTGGCCAGCAGCCGCCGTAGCGAGTAGAGCCGCTGCGGGTCCGCGTGGCCGTCCGCCACCCACTGGTCCAGCGCGCAGTCCGGCTCGTCGTGGCTGCACGCGCGCGGGCAGTTCTCCGTGCCCGGTTCCAGGTCGGGGAAGGCCTTGATGACCCGGGACGGGTCCACGTGGTGCAGGCCGAAGGAGCGGACGCCCGGGGTGTCGACGACCCAGCCGGAGTCGTCGGGCAGCGGGATCATGCGCGCCGAGGTCGTGGTGTGCCGGCCGCGGCCGGTGACGGCGTTGACGATGCCGGTGCTGCGCCGCCGCTCCAGCGAGACCAGCGCGTTCACGAGGGTCGTCTTGCCGACACCGGAGTGGCCGACGAACGCCGTGATCTTGCCGTCGAGCTGCTTGCGGACCCGCTCCACCGCGGTGCCGTTCTCCAGCTCCTCGCGGCTCGTGACGACGTAGGGGACGCCCAACGCGCCGTACATCTCCAGGAGTTCGTCCGGTGGGGCGAGGTCCGACTTGGTCAGCACGAGCAGTGGGTCGAGGCCGCCGTCGTAGGCCGCGACCAGGCAGCGGTCGATCAGGCGCGGGCGCGGTTCGGGGTCGGCGAGGGCGGTGACGATGGCGAGCTGGTCGGCGTTGGCGACGACCACGCGCTCGTACGGGTCGTCGTCGTCGGCCGTGCGGCGCAGCACGGAGGTGCGCGGCTCGATGCGGATGATGCGGGCGAGGGTGTCCTTGTCGCCGGAGAGGTCGCCGATGATGCCGACGCGGTCCCCGACCACCGCCGCCTTCCGGCCCAGTTCGCGGGCCTTGACCGCCATCACGACCCGGTCCTCGACCAGGCAGGTCAGCCGGCCCCGGTCGACGGTGACGACCATGCCCTCGACCGCCTCCTCGTGCTTGGGGCGGATGTTCGTGCGCGGCCGGTTGCCCTTGCGGTTCGGGCGCTGGCGGATGTCGTCCTCGTCGGTGTTCTTGCCGTAGCGACGCATGGCGTGTGTCCCCTACGCCCCATCGCTCCCGAGCATCCCGGTCCACAGGTCGGGGAAGTCCGGAAGGGTTTTCGCCGTCGTCGCCACGTTCTCGATCTGCACGCCCGCGACGGCGAGGCCGATGATCGCGCCCGCGGTGGCCATACGGTGGTCCTCGTAGGTGTGGAAGATCCCGCCGTGCAGGCGGCGCGGGCGGATGTGCAGACCGTCGGCGGTCTCGGTCACGTCACCGCCCAGCTCGTTGATCTCCTTGGTGAGCGCGGCCAGCCGGTCGGTCTCGTGCAGGCGCAGGTGCGAGACGCCCCGAAGCGTGGACGGGGAGTCCGCGAGGGCGGCGACGGCCGCGATGCCGGGGGTCAGTTCGCCGACCTCGCCCAGGTCCACGTCGATGCCGTGGATCGCACCCGAACCGGTGAACTCCAGCCCGTACTCGGTCAGTTCGCAGGAACCACCCATCTCGGTGAAGATCTCCCGCAGCCGGTCACCGGGCTGGGTGGTCCGGGCCGGCCAGTCCGGTACGACGACCTTGCCGCCGGCCACGAGCGCCGCGGCGAGGAAGGGCTGGGCGTTCGACAGATCCGGTTCGACGGTCAGATCCCGGCCGAGCAGCGCGCCCGGGGTGACCCGCCAGACGTTGGGCTCGCCGCCCGACTCCGGGGTGTCCACCTGGGCGCCGACCGCGCGCAGCATGTCGACCGTCATCCGGATGTGCGGCATCGAGGGGAGCGAGGAGCCGATGTGGCGGACCTCGACGCCCTGGTTGAAGCGCGGGCCGGAGAGCAGGAGGGCGCTCACGAACTGGGACGAGGAGGACGCGTCGATCTCCACGGGGCCGCCGTCCAGCGCGCCTCCGCCGTGCACCGTCAGGGGCAGTGCGCCCCGGCCGTCGTCGTCGATGCGGGCGCCGAGGACGCGCAGGGCGTCGATCACGCCGTGCAGGGGGCGTTCGTAGGAGCGCGGGTCGCCGTCGAAGCGGATGGGGCCGTTGGCCAGGGCGGCGACGGGGGGCAGGAAGCGCATCACGGTGCCTGCGTTGCCGACGTCGATCGTGGCCGGGCCGTGCAGGCCGGAGGGGATGACCCGCCAGAACTCGCCGGAGCCCTTCTCCGTGCCTACGCCCTCCTCGATGCCTACGCCCATCGCGCGGAGGGCGGCTGCCATCAGGAGGGTGTCCCGGGAGCGGAGGGGACGGCGCAGCCAGCCCGGTTCGCTGGCGAGGGAGGCCAGGACGAGGGCGCGGTTGGTTACGGACTTGGACCCCGGGACGTGGACCGTCGCGTTGACGGCTCCGGCGGCGGTGGGGGCGGGCCAGAGGGCGGTTTGTGAGTCGTTCGGGGCCATGGCCCCACTGTATAAGCAGGCCGTCTGTCGAGTGCCGCGCCGTTGGGGCTGGTCGCGCAGTTCCCCGCGCCCCTGAAGCTTGCCCCTTCGGGGGCGCTTCACAGTTCCAGCAGCCACCTGCCGCCGCCTATCAGCGAGCACAGGGATACCAGGTGGAACAGGAACAACCACAGACCCGCCGGTACGTGCGTCAAGCGCGCCAGTTGGTCTGCGTCGGAGTCTCCCGCGCCGCCCCTCGACCTCTTCGCCTGCAACTCGAACGCGGGGCGTACGCCACCCAGCAACAGGAACCACACCACCGCGTACGCGAAAGCCGCCTGGACCTGGGGGCCCGTCAGCCAGGACACGAGGAGGAAGGCTGCGCCGCTGAGGACGACCGTGAGGGCGCCGTAGGCGTTGCGGATCATGACCAGCATGGCTATGAGGAGGAGGGTCGACAGCCAGAGGAGGAGGGTGATGTGGCCGGCGCCCAGGAGGGCCGCGCCGCCCAGGCCGAGGAGTGGGGGAGCGGTGTAGCCGGCGGCTGCCGTGAGGATCATGCCGAGGCCGTGCGGCTTGCCGCGGCTGACCGTGAGGCCGCTGGTGTCGGAGTGCAGGCGGATGCCGGTGAGGGTGCGGCCGGTGAGCAGGGCCACCAGGCCGTGGCCGCCCTCGTGGGCGATGGTGATGGCATTGCGGGAGAGGCGCCACAGGCTGTGCGGGACCACCACGGCCAGGGCGGCGACCAGGGTGGCGATCACCACCCACAGGTCGGGGTCCGGCTGGTTGCCGAAGACCTCGTCCCACAGGGCGGTGATCGAGGGGATTGCGGTGCTGTCCATGGGTGGCGGAGGCTCCCGTAGGTCTCGTCGAATCTGGCAGTCTGGCACGTATGTGCGGACGGTATGCAGCGAGTCGTGGGCCCGAGGATCTCGCAGGAGTCTTTGAGATCGAGAAGTGGGAGCCCGAGGAGGCTTTGGCCCCCGACTACAACGTGGCCCCGACCAAAGAGGTCTATGCAGTCCTCGACCGTCCACTTAAGGACGCGGACAGCCCGGCGCCGGTTCGCCAGCTGCGCAGGCTCAAGTGGGGGCTCGTGCCGAGCTGGTCGAAGACGCCCGAGGGCGGGGCGCGGATGATCAACGCGCGTGCCGAGACCGTGCACGAGAAGCCGTCGTACCGTCGCGCCTTCTCCACCCGGCGCTGCATCATCCCCGCCGACGGCTACTACGAGTGGGTCACCGCCAAGGACGAGCGGGAGCTGGAGGTCGAGGGCAGGAAGAAGCGCGGGCGCAAGCAGCCGTACTTCGTGCTGCCCGCCGACGGGTCGGTGTTCGCGATGGCCGGGCTGTACGAGTTCTGGCGGGACCGGACCCTGCCCGACGACCATCCGCTGGCCTGGTGGTTCACCTGCTCGGTGATCACGACCGAGGCGGAGACGACCCCGCTGGCGGTGCCCCCGGCCGAGGGACCGGACACGCTGGCCGACATCCATCCCCGGATGCCCCTGATGCTCACCCCGGACCGCTGGGACTCCTGGCTCGATCCCTCCCGCACCGATCCGGACGACCTGCGCGAGCTGCTCGCCCCGCCGCCCGCCGGGCTGATGCGCGCGTACCCGGTGTCCACGGCCGTGAGCAACGTCCGCAACAACGGGCCGGAGCTGCTGAAGGAGCTGGAGGGGCCCGAGGAGGGCACACTCTTCTAGCGTGAGCGAGATCATGTCCAGCGAGACAGTTGAGACGGTTGAGACCGACGCGGGGGACGCCCGTGTCACCTGGCACCAGGCCAAGCAGGCGCGGTTCGTCCTTGCCGTCGGTCACGGCGCCGGTGGCGGTATCGACGCCCGGGATCTGCAGGCCCTCGCCGCCGTACTTCCCGGGCACGGGGTGACCGTCGCGCTCGTCGAGCAGCCGTGGCGGGTCGCCGGGAAGAAGGTGGCGTCCGCGCCCAGGACGCTCGACGTGGGGTGGCGGGGGATCTGGGCGGCCGTCGCGAAGCCGGGGCTGCCGGTGATCTCCGGGGGTCGTAGCGCGGGAGCCCGCGTGGCCTGTCGTACGGCTGCGGAGCTGGGCGCGGTCGCCGTCCTCGCGCTGAGCTTCCCGCTGCATCCGCCGGGCAAGCCCGAGAAGTCCCGGGCCGGCGAACTCCTCGGGGCCGGGGTGCCCACGCTCGTCGTGCAGGGCGGGAACGACCCCTTCGGGAGACCGGCGGAGTTCCCGGAGGGCGACCACGAGCTGGTCGAGGTGCCGTACGCCGATCATGGGTTCGCCGTGCCCAAGCGGGCGGAGATCGGGCAGGACGAGGCGCTGGAGATCATCACGGGGCGCGTGGTGGAGTGGACTCGAACACTTGGGTAAGGGGCGGGAATGCCGGGGCTCTTACCACTGTTGTGGCGGACACAGAGAGTCGTAGAAAGGAAGTCCGCCGCATGGGTTCGACCTTCTGCCCGGCCCGTAGCAGCCGCTCCGACCTGGACTGGTCGGTGCTGCACGCGACCAAGGCCACGCCCATTGGGGCGGCGGGCGGACCGGATCGTCGTCTATCCTCCGATTCTGGTGACATCGGCTTCGGTGCCACCCGGAATCTTGAGGAGGTGGGTCCGGTTCCCGGTACCGACGCAGGGACCGAACACGGCCAGGCGGAGCAGCCCGAGGGCCAGGGCACGAGTGAGGTCGCAGCGGAATCGACCTCGGAGCGCAGTGCGCGCTTCGAGCGGGACGCGCTCGAATTCCTCGACCAGATGTACTCGGCCGCGCTGCGCATGACGCGAAACCCGGCCGACGCCGAGGACCTGGTGCAGGAGACGTACGCGAAGGCGTACGCGTCCTTCCACCAGTTCCGCGAGGGCACCAACCTCAAGGCGTGGCTGTACCGGATTCTCACCAACACGTTCATCAACTCGTACCGCAAGAAGCAGCGTGAACCCCAGCGTTCCGCGGCCGAGGAGATCGAGGACTGGCAGCTGGCGCGCGCCGAGTCGCACATGTCGACCGGTCTGCGCTCCGCCGAGTCGCAGGCGCTCGACCACCTGCCCGACTCGGACGTGAAGGAAGCGCTCCAGGCGATCCCCGAGGAATTCCGCATCGCCGTCTATCTCGCGGACGTCGAGGGCTTTGCGTACAAGGAGATCGCGGACATCATGGGGACACCCATCGGTACGGTGATGTCCCGGCTGCACCGGGGCCGTCGTCAACTGCGCGGCATGCTTGAGGACTACGCGCGTGACCGCGGACTGGTCCCGGCCGGTGCCGGAGAGTCGAACGAAGCGAAAGGCTCGGGCTCATGAGCTGCGGAGAGCCGCACGAAACGGACTGCAGTGAGGTCCTCGACCATCTCTACGAGTTCCTCGACAGCGAGATGCCGGACGTCGACCGCGCCAAGTTCAAGCAGCACTTCACGGAGTGCTCGCCGTGCCTGGAGAAGTACGGGCTCGAAGAGGCCGTGAAGAAGCTGGTCAAGCGGTGCTGCGGCCGGGACGACGTCCCGACCGACCTGCGGGCCAAGGTCCTGGGGCGGCTCGATCTGATCCGTTCCGGGCAGGCCGTGCCCGACCACGACCTGACGGCCGCGCCGCAGGAATCCTGACCGTTTCCTGAACACGCGTCCTGAACGGGCGATCGTCACCCGAACGTGCTAATCCGCGGGTGATACGCCCGCAGCCCGCCCCCGACCGCCCTAGGCTCCTCGGCCTGGACAGGCATGGTCGGGGGAAGGGCGTCAGCCATGGAGGCGACACCGGCACGGGCACGTGCGTACGTCGTCTGTGTCGTCGCCGGTGCCCTGTGGTGCCTGCTGCCGCTGCCGACCGTCCACACACCCTGGTGGGCGGTCGCACTGCTGGCCGTGCTCTACGCCGGCTGCGAGCAGGTCGCCCGGCGCCGCTTCGCGGGCACCTTCTACCCGGTGCTGCTCGCCGCGGCCTTCCTCCTCCCGCCCCCCGCAGCCGCGCTCGTGCCGCTGCCGGGGGCGCTGTTGTCCCGCGTCGAGCAGGGTTCGCCCTGGCTGCGGCGCGGCTGGCGGGCCGCGCAGCTCGCGCTGGGCGTGTGGGCGGCGGCACGCGTGCACTGGGCGCTGGGCGGACGCGACGCCGTCGTCGCGTCCGACTTCCCGTACGCCCTGGTGCCCGCCCTGGCCGCCGTCCTCGCCTTCTGCCTGGTCCTCACCGTGCTCGACGGCGGGATTCTCGCGCTGGGCGTGGGGGTACCTCCCACGCCTTTCGGGCAGTGGGGGAGGATGCCCGTGCGACGGGCCTGGCGAGGCCTGTTCCTACGGTCCCTGGCACCCATCGGCGTGCACGGGCTCGCCGGGCTGATGATGGCCGTCCTGTGGCGCAGCCCCTACGGCCCCGTCGCCGCGCTCCTCGTGCTGCTGCCGATGGGGGTGTCCTGGTGGGTGTTCGCCCAGTACCACCAGGAACGCGCCGCCCATCAGGCCACGATCCGCGCCCTCGTCCAGGCCGTCGACATCAAGGACGGGTACACCCGCGGGCACAGCGAGCGGGTCGGGCAGGCCTCGATGATGATCGCGCGGGAGCTGGGCATGGACGACTCCCGGGTCGAAGTGCTGCGCTTCGCCGGGATCCTGCACGACGTCGGAAAGCTGGGCGTCCCCACGCGCCTGCTGCGCAAGGACGGGCCGCTCACTCCCGAGGAGCGGCGGGTGATCGAACTGCATCCCGAGTACGGCCACGAGATGGTGCGCGGGATCGGTTTCCTCGGGGAGGCCCGTGCGGCCGTCCTGCACCACCACGAACGGTTGGACGGGAGCGGCTATCCGTACGGGCTGTTGGGGAGTCAGATCCCGGAGTCCGCACGGGTGGTCGCCGTAGCCGACGCCTTCGACGCGATGACGTCCACGCGGTCCTACCGTCGGGCTCGGCCGGTGTCGGTCGCGCTGGAGGAACTGTCGCGCTGCGCCGGGACGCAGTTCGACCCGTTGATGGTGCGGGCGTTGGCGCGGGCCCTTGGGCGGTGCGGGTGGCATCCGGCGGTGACAGCCGACGAGGTCCAGTCGTCCATCGTCTTCCCACCCAGCCCGCCTGTTTCCACTGTGTTGAGGGGGTGACCAAGTGCCCTCGACACGCCCCCCTTCGATCCTCGCCGTCATCCACACCGCCGCCCTGCTCCTCGCCCTGACCTCCCTCACCCTCACCCTCCGCACCGGCCTCGACGAACCCGGAGTGGCCCTCGCCTTCGGAGTACTCGTCGCCGTGGGGGAGTTGAGCCGATGGAACGGCACGACCGGTCTCCGTGAAACCGCCCCCCTCGGCGCCGCGGGCGCCCTCTCCTACGCCCTGCTCGGCGCGGACGCCGGCCGGCCCACCCACCACGGCGTCTTCCAGACCGTCGCCGTGGTCGTGGCCGCCACCCTCGTCGGCTGCGTGCCGCACATCGCCCGCGGCCACAGCCGTACCCCCGACCACATGGCACGGCGCGTCCTGACGGTCGGCTTCGTGGCCGTGTGCTTCCAACCCCTGTACAACCAGGGCGTGTTCGGGCACTGGGGCGGACCCGCCTACGCCCTGCTGCTCCTCGCGCTGCTCTCCCTCACCGCGCTCTGCGACGCCGTGCTCGCCGCCGCGCTCGCGCACTCGCGGACCCGGTGGCCGTTCGGGCCGCTGTTGCGGGACGAGCTGCGGGGGATGCTCGGGATCGGGTCGGCGGTGTGCGCGACCGGCGCGGTGATGGCGCTCGCGGTCGCCGTGGTGGGGCTGTGGGCGCTGCCCGTGTTCTCGCTGCCACTGCTGCTGACCCAGCTGTCCTTCCGGCGCTACGCGGCCGTACGGGACACCTACCGCCAGACCATCGCCTCCCTCGCCCGGTCCACCGAGATAGCCGGATACACGCCTGCCGGGCACGCCCGCCGGGTCGCCGCGCTGTGCCAGGCGGTCGGGCGGGACCTGGGGCTGTCCGAGCCCGACCTCACCGTCCTGGAGTACGCGGCCCTGATGCACGACATCGGCCAGCTCAGCCTCGTCGACCCGGTACCGGCCGGCGCCACCGCCGTACTCCCGCCGGCGGAGCAGCGGCGGATAGCGCTGCTCGGCGGGGCCGTCGTACGGCAGACCGGGGTGAGTCCTCAGGTGGCGGCCGTCGTGGAGCGGCAGGCCGACCCGTGCCGGGAGCAGCCGCTGTCCGCGCGGATCGTCCGGGCCGTGAACGCGTACGAGGAGAAAACCCGGGCAGGCGGCCCCGGCGGGCCTCTCCAGGCGTTGGAGGAGCTGCGCCTCGGGACCGCCGGGGACTACGCTCCCGAGGTCGTGGAAGCACTGGCCCGGGTACTGTCCCGGGACTGTCTGACCTTGCCTTCGGCTGGGTAACCCATGGGTAATGAGCGCCCTCCCAGCCGTACGTGGTTGGATGCGAAGAAGAGGGTGTCCGGGGGCAGAGCCAGCCCACTGAACGGAACTGGCAGGCGGGAATCGTGAGGATCTTCGGCAAGGGACGGCACCGGCCCTCCGCCTCCTGGCGGCAGGCCACAGACCGCGCGTTCACGCTGATCGGCGACGGTCGGTACGAGGACGCGGGCGCGCTGCTGACGCGGGCCGCCGATCTGGAGCCCTGGCTGTCCGAGTCCTGGTTCAACCTCGCCCTTCTGCACAAGTTCCGGCACGACTGGGAGCAGGCGCGGGCGGCCGGGCTGCGGGCCGTCGCACTGCTCGACCGGGAGGCCGGCGCGCCTGACTGGTGGAACGTGGGTATCGCGGCCACCGCGCTCCAGGACTGGCCGCTGGCTCGGCGGGCCTGGCAGGCGTACGGGCTGCGGGTGCCGGGTGGGGTCACCGGGGCGGGTGAGCCGGCCGGGATGGATCTCGGCAGCGCGGCCGTACGGCTCTCTCCCGAGGGGGAGGCCGAGGTGGTGTGGGGGCGGCGGCTGGATCCCGCGCGGATCGAGGTGCTGTCGATTCCGCTTCCCTCGTCCGGGCGGCGGTGGGGTGAGGTCGTGCTCCACGACGGGGTTCCGCACGGGGAGCGGACGACTGCCGCCGGGCACTCGTACCCCGTGTTCGACGAGATCGAGTTGTGGGCGCCCTCTCCTGTGCCCACGTGGGTCGTGCTGCTGGAGGCTGCCGCCGAGGCCGACCGGGATGCGTTGGAGCAGTTGGCGGCGGACGCGGGGTTCGCGGCGGAGGACTGGTCGTCTTCCGTGCGGTTGCTGTGCCGGATGTGTTCCGAGTCCCGGATGCCTTCCGACGAGGGCGACGGGGAGCATCTTGATCCGCATGATCACAGTGAGCCGGGGCATCCTGGGCCGCTGGGGCATCGGACGGACGGGCAGTTGTGGGTGCCTGAGCGTGAGTGCGGGTTGGCTGCGCCGGCGTCGCTTGTTCGGGGATTGTTGGACGGGTGGGTCGCCGACAGCCCTGATTCACGGGACTGGCGGGATCTGGAAGAGGTCTGCTGAGATCGGTGGTCGGATGCCGCGCCGTCGTGGCTGGTCGCGCAGTTCCCCGCGCCCCTGAAGGCCAGGGCGCGCTCGCGCGGCGGAGCCGCACATCGGCACAATCCCGCGCCCCTTGAAGACAGGGCATTGACATAGCCCCACGTCTCTTGAAGAACTCCACGTACCCTGTATCAGCAACTTCTCCCCCTTGGTTTTCAGGAAGGCTTACGTCGGTCATGGCGCAGCAGGACACCGATCAGCAGCACGTGGGCGTGCTCCCCGTGGATGACGAGGGGTTTGTCGTCGACACCGAGGAGGCCGAGGAGCGTGAGGCGGCCTGGCGGGAGCGGGGGGTCTCACGGGCGATCACGGTCGTCGGGAATCCGGTGCTGCACAAGGAGTGCGGGGACGTCACCGACTTCGGCGCGGAGCTGGAGACGCTGGTGGCCGACATGTTCGCCTCGCAGCGCACCGCCGAGGGCGTCGGCCTCGCCGCGAACCAGGTCGGCGTCGGCCTGAAGGTCTTCGTCTACGACTGCATGGACGACGAGGGCAAACGGCACGTCGGTGTCGTCTGCAATCCCAAGCTCGTCGATCTGCCCGCCGACAAGCGGCATCTGGACGAGAGCAACGAGGGGTGTCTGTCCGTGCCGACCGCGTACGCGCCGCTCGCACGGCCCGACTACGCCGAGGTGACCGGGCAGGACGAGCGGGGCAATCCGATCAAGGTCCGCGGCACCGGCTACTTCGCTCGGTGTTTGCAGCACGAGACCGATCACCTCTACGGCTACCTCTACATCGACCGGCTCTCCAAGCGCGACCGCAAGGACGCGCTGCGGCAGATGGCCGAGAACGAGCCCCGTTACCCCGTGGTCGCCAACGACTGATCCGGCCGACCCCAGCGGTCGACACATCTCCCTTACGTACGGCGTCTGTTCAGGTGCAACTCCCTGACCAGGCGCCGTTCGTCTGTCCCTCGCACATTCGATCGTTTCCGTGCGTGTAATGATCCAGAATCGGTCACGCAAGGGGGGATTCTCGGCACTTGGGGGTAGTGAAGGGAGCAAATCCGTTCCCAGAACGGTCAGTTGTGGTGCTGAATAGGAAGTGCGGGGATACGCAACGGCGCACGCCCGGCACAGCGGGAGGGGCGTGCGCAACTGGCGGCTGAGAGGGGTTTGTTCGTGCCTGCTTTCTCACACAGCACCACATCGACTACGGCAACGGAAACGACGGCGATCGCGGTTCCACCGTCGCTCTCTCTCCCGGTGATCGAGGCGGCGTTTCCCCGGCAACTGCATCCGTATTGGCCGAGGCTCCAGGAGAAGACACGCGTCTGGCTCCTGGAAAAGCGCCTCATGCCGGCGGACAAGGTAAGGGAATATGCCGACGGTCTTTGCTACACGGACCTGATGGCCGGGTACTACTTGGGCGCACCGGACGAGGTGCTCCAGGCGATAGCGGACTACAGCGCGTGGTTCTTCGTCTGGGACGACCGCCACGACCGGGACATCGTGCACCAACGCCCCGACGCCTGGCGGCGGTTGAGGTTCCGGTTGCACGCGGCACTGGATTCACCACGGCACCATCTGCTCCACCCGGATCCCCTGGTCGCCGGGTTCGCCGACAGCATGATGCGGATCTACTCGTTCCTGCCCGACACCTGGAACGCGCGGTTCGCCCGGCACTTCCACGCGGTCATCGAGGCCTACGACCGTGAATTCCGCAACCGCACCGAGGGGACCGTCCCCACGGTCGAGGAATACCTCGCGCTGCGCCGGCTCACCTTCGCCCACTGGATCTGGACCGATCTGCTGGAGGCGAGCGCGGGACTCGAACTCCCGGACACCGTGCGGAAACACCCGGGATATCGCCGGGCGGCCCTGCTCAGCCAGGAATTCGCCGCCTGGTACAACGACCTCTGCTCGCTGCCGAAAGAGCTCGCGGGCGACGAGGTCCACAATCTCGGAATCAGCCTCATCAAGCACGAGGGGCTGACCCTTGAAGAGGCGGTCGCCGAACTGAGGCACCGTATCGAGGAATGCGTCACCGAATTCCTCGTCGCGGAACAGGACACCTTACGTCTCGCCGACCGGCTGGACGACGGCACCGTGCGCGGAATGGAATTGAGTGCCGCGGTACGGACCTGCCTCGGCAATATGCGGAACTGGTTCAGCACCGTCTACTGGTTCCACCACGAGTCCGGCCGTTACATGGTCGACAGCTGGGACGACCGGTCCACACCCCCGTACGTCAACAACGAAGCGGCAGGTGAGAAATGACCGTCGAGTCTGTGAAGCCCGCGGCATCCGAGGTGCCGGAGCTGCTTGAGCCGCCCGTCGCGGGCGGCAGGATCCCGCTTCTCGGCCACGGCTGGAAGCTGGTCCGCGACCCCCTGGCCTTCATGGCCCAACTCCGCGACCACGGCGACGTGGTGAGGCTCCGCCTCGGCCCGAAGACGGTCTACGCCGTCACCGCGCCGGCCCTCACCGGCGCCCTGGCGCTGAACCCCGACTTCATCATCGCGGGCCCGCTGTGGGAGTCCCTGGAGGGACTGCTCGGCAAGGAGGGCGTGGCCACGGCCAACGGGTCCCTGCACCGGCGCCAACGGCGCATCATCCAGCCCGCGTTCCGGCTCGACGCGATCCCCGCGTACGGGCCGATCATGGAGGAGGAGGCGCACGCGCTCACCGAGCGCTGGCGGACCGGCGAGACGATCGACTGCACCTCCGAGTCCTTCCGGGTCGCCGTGCGGATCGCGGCCCGCTGTCTGCTGCGCGGCGACTTCATGGACGAGCGCGCCGAGCGGCTGTGCGTCGCGCTCGCCACGGTCTTCCGGGGCATGTACCGGCGGATGGTGGTACCGGCCGGACCGCTCTACCGGCTGCCCCTCCCGGCCAACCGCGAATTCAACCGGGCACTGGCCGATTTGCATCTCCTCGTCGACGAGATCGTGGCCGAGCGACGCGAATCTGGTCAAAAGCCGGACGATTTGCTGACGGCATTGCTGGAGGCGACGGACGACAATGGCGACCCGATCGGGGAACAGGAGATCCACGACCAGGTCGTCGCGATCCTCACCCCCGGAAGCGAAACAATCGCGTCCACGATCATGTGGCTGCTCCAGGTCCTCACCGAACACCCGGAACACGCCGACAAGGTACGCGAAGAGGTCGAATCCGTGACGGGTGGGCGCCCGGTGGCATTCGACGACGTCCGCAAGCTCACGCACACGAACAATGTCGTCGTCGAGGCGATGCGGCTGCGTCCCGCCGTATGGATATTGACGCGACGGGCGGTCGCCGACGCCGAACTGGGGGGCTATCGGATTCCGGCCGGAGCCGACATCATCTACAGTCCGTACGCCATCCAGCGCGACGCGCGTTCGTATGCGCACAACGAGGAGTTCGACCCCGACCGCTGGCTTCCGGAACGGTCCAAGGACGTACCGAAGTTCGCCATGAGCCCGTTCAGCAACGGCAACCGGAAGTGTCCGAGCGACCACTTCTCGATGGCCCAACTGAGCCTGATCACGGCGGCGGTGGCCACGAGGTACCGCTTCGAGCGGGTGTCCGGCTCCGACGACACCACCCGCGTCGGCATCACCCTGCGCCCCAACCGGCTGCTGCTCAGGCCCGTGTTGAGGTGAGACGCGAAGGCGTACGTTCAGGCGGCTTCCGGGCCCCTGAACGTGCGTCGGTAGGCGTTCGGGGTGGTGCCCAGCGCCCGGACGAACTGGTGGCGCAGGGCGGGTGCGGTGCCGAAGCCGGCGCGCCAGGCGATCGCATCCATCGTCTCGTCCGTCCCCTCCAGCAACTGCTGGGCCAGCAGCACCCGTTGACGCAGGATCCAGCGGTACGGCGTGGTCCCGGTCTCCTGCTGGAAGCGGCGGGCGAAGGTCCGCGGTGACATGTGGGCACGGGCGGCGAGCTGTTCGACGGTGACCTCCTGGTCGAGGTGCTCCGCCATCCACACCAGCACCTCGCCCACCGTGTCGCACTGCGAGCGCGGCAGCGGCCGCTCGATGTACTGGGCCTGGCCGCCGTCGCGGTGCGGCGGTACGACCATCCGCCGCGCGATGGCGTTGGCGACCTCCGGCCCCTGCTCCTTGCGCACGATGTGCAGACAGGCGTCGATACCGGCCGCGGTGCCGGCGGAGGTGATCACCGGGTCCTCGTCGACGTACAGCACGTCGGGCTCCACGACGACCTTCGGGTACCGCCGGGCGAGCAGCTCCGCGTGGTGCCAGTGCACAGCGCACCGCCGCCCGTCCAGCAGCCCGGCGGCGGCCAGCACGAACACGCCCGAGCAGACGCTGAGCACCCGGGCGCCCCGGTCCACGGCCCGCCGCAGCGCGTCGAGAAGTTCCTCCGGGTACTCGCGCTCCGCATAGGTCGCGCCGGCCGGTACCGCGATGAGGTCCGCGGTCTCCAGGCGCTCCAGGCCGTGGTCGACGGTCAGGGAGAAGCCCGCGTGGGTGGTGAGGGTCGGCCCCTCGGCCGAGGCGACCGCGAAGTCGTAGACCGGCAGCCCCTCGTCACTGCGGTCGAGGCCGAACACCTCGCAGACGACGCCGAGTTCGAAGGGGGCGACGCCGTCGAGCAGGACCACGGCCACGTTTGTCAGCATGCTGCCAGTGTGCCCCCGGAATGGCAGTAAATCGAGGGTGTGCGGCAGTCCTGCCACTCACGGTAAGGAGTCAAAGGGACGAGACTCATGTCCATGAACACAGCCATGGACAACCTCATCGCCCTCCTCACCGTCGTCGGCATCTTCGTGGCCGTGACCTTCCCGTCGCTGCTCGGTATCGCGCACGACCGGCGCGTCGACCGTCAGATCAGGACCGCCCACCGGATCGTCACTTCGACACCACGACGGTGACCGACCATTCCTGAATGCCCTTGCACGAGATCTTGTGCGGCGCGGTCGCGCAGAGCGGCCGGGACGACGTGAGTTTCACGGTCCCGGCCGACACCGCCTGGTACGCGTTGCTCGCGTCGCCGGGGCGGATCAGGATCCCGCTGTTGGTGGCCTTCAGGCCGCTGCCCACCGTCTTGACCGGCGCCCAGGGGCGGGTGGTCGTCCCGTCCAGCAGGATGCGGACGGTGTTGCCGGTCGTCACACAGAACGTGCCGTTCGTGTCGGTGGCGGCGAGCGTCTCCTTCGCCGTACAGGCCGACCTGCTCTTGCTCGGGGTGGGGGAGGACGACGGCGACACACTGCCGCTGCCGGTGTCGGACTTCGTGCCGCCGCAGCCTGTGAGGGCGAGCGCCAGGGTGGCGACGGCGAGGGACGGACCGAGAATCGATCGGCGCATGGGGGGCCTCCTTTGTCCCTTTGACGTGTCACGGTCGTATCCGGATCCCCCGTGAACCGTGAAGTATTCGTGGACATGACAGAGCCCCGGCCGCTGCGAGACGACCGGGGCCCGGCTCATGAGGAGGTCAGCCGGTCGTCACGGCGGTGTCGTCGACGACGAAGCTGGTCTGGAGGGAGGAGTCCTCGACTCCGCTGAACTTCAGGGTGACGGTGGTACCGGCGAAGGCCGACAGGCTGAAGGACTTCGCGACGTATCCGGTGGCCGCGTTGAGGTTGGAGTAGGTGGCCAGGGTGGTCGATCCGGCGGTGACCGTCAGCTTGTCGTACGCGGTGCTGGTGGTCGTCTCCGCGGTGTCGACGTGCAGGTAGAAGGTGAACGTCGTGGCCGTGCAGCCGCTCGGGACCGTCACCGACTGGGACAGCGTGTCGGTGTGGGTCGAGCCGTAGCCGTCGAGCCAGGCCTTGTACGAACCGGTGCGGGCCGCCTCGTCGGTGTCGTTGGTGATGACCCCGCTGCTCGCGGTCCAGGTGGTGTTGCCCGACTCGAAGCCCGCGTTGCCCAGGAGCTGGGTCGAGGTGCAGCTGCCGCCGCCGGAGGTGCTGACCGTCCAGGTGAAGGAGGCCGAGCCGGAGGCGCCGGTGGAGTCGGTCGCGGTCACCGTGACGGCGTACGTGCCGGCGGTGGACGCGGTGCCGGAGATCAGCCCGGTCGAGCTGCTGATCGACAGGCCGGTCGGCAGCCCGCTCGCGCTGTAGGTGAGGGTCGCGCTCGCGCTGTCCGTGGCCGAGATCTGCAGGCTGGCCGTGGAACCCGTCACCGTGGACTGGCTGCCCGGGTTGGTGACGGTCACCGTGTTGCCCGTGGTGGTGCCGGAGGTGAAGGCGGCGGTGCCGTCCGGGGTGCCCCAGCCGGTCGGGCCGTCGTAGCCGGTGCCCGCGGTGCAGAAGTAACTCGTCGTGCAGGAGCCGTTGTTGCCGCTCGTGACGTCGTACAGGTTGCTGGTGTGGGAGTAGGGGTACTTCGCCGGGTAGTCGCTGGAGCCCGGGGTGCCGGCCAGCGCGTAGACGCCCGCGATGATCGGGGACGAGGCGCTGGTGCCGCCGTAGACCGCCCAGCCGGAGCCGCCGTAGGTGTCGTAGACGGCCACGCCGGTGGCGGGGTCGGCGACGGCGGAGACGTCGGCCTCCATGCGCTTGGTGCAGCCCGTGTCGGTCTGCCAGGTCGGCTTCGCGTCGTAGGCGGAGCAGCCGGAGCCGCCGCCCTCGGTGCTGCTGGTCTTCCACACGGACTCGGTCCAGCCGCGGGTGGTGGACGACGTGGAGAGCGCGGTGCCGCCGACCGCCGTCACGTACTGGGACGTCGCCGGGTACTCGGCACCGTAGGCCTCGTCACCGGAGGAGACGGTGATCGCGACGCCCGGGTGCTTGAAGTAAGAGGTGTCCTCGCTGGTCTGCGAGGAGGACTCGGAGCCGCCCCAGCTGTTGGACACGAACTTCGCGCCCAGGGCGACGGCCTCGTTCTCGGCGGCACCGAGGTTGGCGTCGGTGGCCGAAGTGGCCTCCACCAGGATGATGTTGCAGTTCGGGCAGACCGCGCTGACCATGTCGATGTCGAGCGCTTCCTCGCCCGCCCAGCCGGTGTCGTTCGTCGGCAGGGAGGTGGTCGAGCCGGTCTGGCTGACCTGCTTGAAGCAGCCGCTGGCCACGGTGCAGGCCGACAGCCCGAAGTTGGAGCGGTACGTGGCCAGGTCCGAGGCCGCGTTGGGGTCGTTGTACGCGTCGACCACCGCGACCGTCAGGCCGGAGCCGCCGGTCGAGGGGAGCGCGTACGCGCTGTGCAGGTTGGCCGGGCTCAGCCCGGAGACCGCGGCCGCGGCGTCCGAGTGCACGGCGGCGGCCAGCTGCTGCTTGATGTCGGTGCGCCGCTGGGCGAAGCAGGACGCGTGACCGGGGGCCGCGGCGGCACACAGGTGCTCGGTCGGCACCTTCTGCCCGGCCTTGCCGGTCGAGTGGACGGCCTGGGCCGCGGGGGACGTCAGGGCCTTGGAGTTCTGGGTGACCTTGGAGACCTGGGCGGACTGGACGGCGGCCTGTGGGGCGGGCTGCGCGTCGGCGGGGGAGGCCGCCACGAGCCCGAAGACGCTGAGGGTGAGGGCGGGTACGGCGGCGGTCAGCAGTCTTCGCAGACTCCGTCTGGGCTTCTCACGCATGGGGTACTGCCTCCATCGTTGGAGTGGGGTTCCTCGGCGTGGTGGCAGGCCTGTGACGCGCGTAGCGGCGGCAGATGACGTCGTCATGGGCATGACACTTTGAGCGTCCTGTGGGGCCATGGGTGAATGACATGAACAGGACGGGTGGAACGTAGCCGGGGCGACGAGACCGCGAACAGACGCACCCCATGAACTTTGCCGCTCCATAGAAACTCCATGGACGGCCCATGGAAGCTCCATGGGCCGTCCGCGAAGTAAGACACAGATAAAGGGCGGCCGGGGGCCGACCGGGTGGGGCTAGAAGTCCTCGTCCAGGTCGACCGTGCCCTCCACCGCCACCTGGTACGCCGACGGGCGGCGCTCGAAGAAGTTCGTCAGCTCCTGGACGCCCTGCAACTCCATGAAGGAGAAGGGGTTCTCGGAACCGTAGACCGGCGCGAAGCCCAGCCGCTGGAGGCGCTGGTCCGCGACGCACTCCAGGTACTGGCGCATCGAGTCGGTGTTCATGCCCGGCAGACCCTCACCGCACAGGTCGCGTCCGAACTGCAGCTCCGCCTCGACGGCTTCGCGCAGCATGTCGGTCACCTCCTGCTGGAGCTGGTCGTCGAACAGCTCCGGCTCCTCCTTGCGGACGGTGTCGACCACCTCGAAGGCGAAGCTCATGTGCATGGTCTCGTCGCGGAACACCCAGTTGGTGCCGGTGGCGAGGCCGTGCAGCAACCCCCGGCTGCGGAACCAGTAGACGTACGCGAACGCGCCGTAGAAGAACAGGCCCTCGATGCACGCGGCGAAGCAGATGAGGTTGAGGAGGAAGCGGCGGCGGTCGGCCTGGGTCTGGAGGCTGTCCAGCTTCTCGACCTCGTTGATCCACTTGAAGCAGAACTCGGCCTTCTCGCGGATGGAGGGGATGTTCTCCACCGCGTCGAAGGCGGCGGCCCTGTCCTCCGGGTTGGGGAGGTAGGTGTCCAGGAGGGTCAGATAGAACTGGACGTGGACCGCTTCCTCGAAGAGCTGGCGGCTCAAGTACAGCCGCGCCTCGGGGGAGTTGATGTGCTTGTACAGCGTCAGCACGAGGTTGTTCGCCACGATCGAGTCACCCGTCGCGAAGAACGCGACCAGCCGGCCGATCATGTGCTGCTCACCCGGCGTGAGCTTCGCGAGATCGGCGACGTCCGAGTGGAGGTCGACCTCCTCGACGGTCCAGGTGTTCTTGATCGCGTCCCGGTAGCGCTCGTAGAAGTCCGGGTAGCGCATCGGGCGGAGGGTCAGCTCGAAGCCCGGGTCGAGGAGGTTCTTTTCGGTGGAGCTCATTACTGGCAGGCCTCGCAGGACTCGGGGTTCTCAAGGGAGCAGGCGACCGCGTCTTCGTCGGGGGTCAACTGCTGCACGGGGATGGGGGTTTGGGTCTGAGCCTGGGCCTGGGCGGCGCGGGCGATGCGGGTCGCCGGGCGGGAGCGCAGGTAGTACGTCGTCTTCAGGCCCTGCTTCCAGGCGTACGCGTACATCGAGGAGAGCTTGCCGATCGTCGGCGTCTCCAGGAACAGGTTCAGGGACTGGGACTGGTCCAGGAACGGGGTGCGGGCGGCGGCCATGTCGATCAGGCCGCGCTGCGGGATCTCCCACGCCGTGCGGTACAGGGCGCGGACCTCGGCCGGGATCCAACTGAAGGCCTGTACCGAGCCGTTGGCCTCGCGCAGGGCCTCACGGGTGCGGGCGTCCCACACGCCGAGCTGCTTCAGCTCGTTCACCAGGTAGGAGTTGACCTGGAGGAACTCGCCGGACAGCGTCTCGCGCTTGAAGAGGTTGGAGACCTGCGGCTCGATGCACTCGTAGACACCCGCGATGGACGCGATGGTGGCGGTGGGCGCGATGGCCAGCAACAGGCTGTTGCGCATGCCGACTTGGGCGATACGTTCCCGCAGCGCGGCCCAGCGCTCCGGCCAGGTCGGTTCCACGTCGTAGTGGTCGGGGTGCAGGACACCGCGGGCGGTACGGGTCTTCTCCCAGGCCGGCAGCGGGCCGTTGCGCTCGGCGAGGTCGGCGGAGGCCTCGTAGGCGGCGAGCATGATGCGCTCGGCGATCCGCGTGGAAAGGGCCTGCGCCTGCGGGGAGTCGAAGGGGACGCGGAGTTTGAAGAAGACGTCCTGGAGGCCCATCGCGCCCAGGCCGACCGGGCGCCAGCGGGCGTTGGAACGGCCCGCCTGCTCGGTCGGGTAGAAGTTGATGTCGACCACGCGGTCCAGGAAGGTGACGGCCGTGCGGACCGTCTCGTCCAGGCGCTCCCAGTCGATGTCGTCGCCGACCACGAACGCGCCGAGGTTCACCGAACCCAGGTTGCAGACCGCCGTCTCACCGTCGTCCGTGACCTCCAGGATCTCCGTGCAGAGGTTGGAGGAGTGGACCGTGTGGCCCGGCTCGGCCGTCTGGTTGGCGGTGCGGTTGGCCGCGTCCTTGAAGGTCATCCAGCCGTTGCCGGTCTGCGCGAGGGTGCGCATCATGCGGCCGTAGAGGTCACGGGCCGGGATGGTCTTCTTGGCGAGTCCTTGCGCCTCGGCCTTGCGGTACGCGGCGTCGAACTCGGCGCCCCACAGGTCGACCAGCTCGGGCACGTCGGCGGGGGAGAACAGCGACCAGTCGCCGTTCGCGTTCACCCGGCGCATGAACTCGTCCGGGATCCAGTGCGCGAGGTTCAGGTTGTGCGTACGGCGGGCGTCCTCACCGGTGTTGTCCCGCAGCTCCAGGAACTCCTCGATGTCGGAGTGCCAGGTCTCCAGGTACACCGCGGCGGCACCCTTGCGCCGGCCGCCCTGGTTCACCGCGGCGACCGAGGCGTCCAGCGTCTTCAGGAACGGGACGATGCCGTTGGAGTGCCCGTTCGTGCCGCGGATCAGCGAACCCCGGCTGCGGATGCGGGAGTACGACAGCCCGATGCCGCCGGCGTGCTTCGAGAGGCGGGCGACCTGGTGGTAGCGGTCGTAGATGGAGTCCAGCTCGTCCAGCGGGGAGTCGAGGAGGTAGCAGGACGACATCTGGGGGTGCCGGGTGCCGGAGTTGAAGAGCGTGGGGGAGGACGGGAGGTAGTCCAGGCGGCTCATCAGGCGGTAGAGCGCGGCCACTTCGTCCAGGGCGCGGGTCGAGTCGTCCTCGGCGAGACCGGCGGCCACGCGCAGCATGAAGTGCTGGGGGGTCTCGATGACCTTGCGGGTGATCGGGTGCCGCAGGAGGTAGCGGCTGTACAGGGTGCGCAGGCCGAAGTAGCCGAAGCGGTCGTCGGCGCCCTCGTCGAAGGAGGCGGCGATCAGCGCGTCGAGGCGGGCCGCGTGCAGCGTCGCGAACTCGGCGGTGCGGTCGGCGATGAGGCCCTCGCGCCGGCCCACGACGACGGACTCGGTGAACGTCGTGACGCCCTGGGAGGCGGCCTCGGCGGCGATGCTGATCGTCAGCAGCCGGGCGGCCAGCCGGGAGTAGACCGGGTCCTCGGAGATGAGGCCGGCGGCCGCCTCCGTGGCCAGCTCGCGCAGTTCCGCCACGTCCGCGTGCGCGGACCGGCCGCGCAACGTGGCGGCGGCGACCCGGCCCGGGTCGGCGTCGGGGAGGTCGGCGGTCAGCTCGGTCAGGGTCCGCAGGATCGCGGTACCGGGGCCGTCGGCGCCCTGAACAGCCGTTCCGGGAACGTCGGTTCCGGGTCCGGTCGCGGTCGCTACGATCGCCTCGTTCACCTGGGTCGCTGATGCCGGCTCTGCTGGCGCGATGGTCACGGTGGGGCTCTCCCTCGCTCGGCACGGGGCCTCGCCGAGGGCAGGCGGCAGTACACGAGCGCACGGGGCGTCGCGTCCACCGGCCCACTCCACGAGGCCCGGACGTCATGCGCCCGGCCGGGTGGCCGGACGCGCGCCGTCGGCAGGTCCTCGGACTGGCCAGGCGTGCATATGCACGCAAGTACACCGTTGCGGGACAGTTCCGGATTCGCACCGGATTCCCCTGCGGCGACAGCGAGCATGAGCATACATCTTGTGCTCGCCTGTCACGTCACCACCAGATGTTGTGTCGCGGTGGTTTCAGAGTGTCAGCTTGTAGGTGAGCAGAGTGAGATCGTCCAGGTGTGGCACGGGGTTCCAGTCGCGGTCGGGGGTGCGGACGAAACCCAGGCGTTCGTAGATGCGGTGGGCCGCGTGCATGGAGCTCTGGGTCGACAGGACTACGGCCGTGCAGCCCTCGGTGGCTCGGGCGCGGTCGATGCAGGCGCGGACGAGGGCGTCGCCGGCGCCTCGGCCGCGGGCGACGCCGGCGATCGCCAGTGCGCGGATCTCTGTCTCGCCGGGTCGCGCTATGTCGGCCACGGGGCCGGGGCCGGGGACGAAGGTGACTCCGCCCAGGAGGTGGTCGCCCTCCACGGCGACGAGGACCTCGGCGGCTGCGGCTCGGCTTGCCACGTCCTTCAGCACGGGGAGGTAGGGGTCGTCGTCGCCGTAGTCGAGGAGGCCGTCCTGTAGGTAGGCCTGCGCCGTGATGTTGCCGAGGTCTTCGTATTCGGTGGGGACCGCTCGGCGGATGAGGATGTCCATGTGGGTCAGTGTGTACGAACAGCGGGCCGCCGAGGGGGTGCTCCCGGTGGCCCGCTGCGGGTTCGTCGTGGCTGGTCGCGCAGTTCCCGCGCCCCTTGGGTGGAGTCAGTGACCGGCGATCACGGGGAGCTCCTCCTTCACTCCCGGGTCGCCCGCGTCCGCCGTGTAGTCGCCGGGGCTTGTCTCGTCCTCGCCCTCGGGGGCCTTGAACGCCTTCAGGGCGAAGGTGAGGACCACCGTGACGACCACGTTCATGACGAATGCCGTCAGGCCGATGTAGCCGATCTCGCCGATGCCGGGGATCTCCTTGGACGAGCCGCCGAAGTGGTCCTGGGTCGGGGAGGCCACGCCGTAGGCCGCGAGGGTGCCGTAGATCATGCCGACCGCCCAGCCGGTGAGGAGGGCCCAGCGGTGCGGCCAGCGGGTGAAGAGGCCGCCCACCAGGGACGGGAAGGTCTGGAGGATCCAGATGCCGCCCAGGAGCTGGAAGTTGATGGCGACCGTCTTGTCCATCGTCAGGACGAAGGCCAGGGCGCCCACCTTCACCAGGAGCGAGACGATCTTGGAGACCTTGGTCTCCTGGGCCGGGGTCGCGTCCGGCTTGATGAAGTCCTTGTAGATGTTGCGGGTGAAGAGGTTCGCCGCCGCGATGGACATGATCGCCGCGGGCACGAGCGCTCCGATGCCGATCGCCGCGAAGGCCACGCCCGCGAACCAGTCCGGGAACATGTTCTCGAACAGCTGGGGGATCGCCAACTGACCGTTGGTGACCTTGACTCCGGCCGCGATCGCCATGAAGCCGAGCAGCGCGAGCAGGCCCAGCATCAGTGAATACAGGGGCAGGATCGTGGTGTTGCGGCGGATCACGTTGCGGCTCTTGGAGGAGAGCGTCGCGGTGATCGAGTGGGGGTACATGAACAGGGCCAGTGCCGAGCCCAACGCCAGTGTGGCGTACGTCCATTGGCCCGCCGGTGCGGGGACGAGTCCGCCCGCCCCGGCCGCCTTGAACTTGGCGCCCGCCGCGCTGAAGATGTCGTCGAAGCCGCCGAGCTTGATCGGGATGTAGATGATCGCCACCGTGATCACGATGTAGATCAGCCCGTCCTTCACGAACGCGATCAGGGCGGGCGCGCGGAGGCCGGACGAGTAGGTGTACGCGGCCAGCACCGCGAACGCGATCAGCAGCGGCAGGTCCTTCACGAACCAGTTGGAGTTCGCGCTGCCGCCCACCCCCATGACGTCCAACACGGCCTGGATGCCGACCAGTTGGAGCGCGATGTACGGCATCGTCGCGAGGATGCCGGTGACCGCCACGGCCAGGGACAGCCCCTTGGAGCCGAAGCGCCCGCGCACGAAGTCCGAGGTCGTCACGTATCCGTGCTTGTGCGACACCGACCAGAGGCGGGGCAGGAACGTGAAGATGAGGGGGTACACGAGGATCGTGTACGGCACCGCGAAGAAGCCGGCCGCGCCCGCCGCGTAGACCGCCGCCGGGACCGCCACGAACGTGTAAGCCGTGTAGAGGTCGCCGCCGAGCAGGAACCAGGTGACCCAGGTGCCGAACGACCGTCCGCCCAGGCCCCATTCGTCGAGGCTCTGCTCGTTGTCGGCGCGGCGCCAGCGGGCGGCCAGGAAGCCCAGGACCGTGACGGCCAGGAAGAAGAAGATGAAGACGCCGAGAGCGACGCCGTTCACGCCGTCGTTCACCGGTTACCTCCATGGCGGGTCCGCTGGTCGCGCTGCCACAGCTTGTAGGCGGTCATCGTCAGCACCGTCGAGATCAGCACCCAGAGCATCTGGTACCAGTAGAAGAACGGGACGCCGATGAACGTGGGGTCGATCTTGGTGTAGGAGCCGACCCAGAGCAGCGCCACGAACGGCGCGACGAGGCAGACCGCGATGACGACGCGGGCCGGTGTCACCAGCGGTGGTGCCGGTTCGGGCGGAACTTCGGGTACGTCTGACATGTCGCGGCTCCGTCACCTCAATGATCGCCTGTGTAATGCGCAGGCAATCTAGGTCACGGCATCGCGCGTACGGAAGACCTCGTCCGCATATCGGCATGTCGATTCTGTGAAGGCCTGACATCGGTGTCAGCAGCAGCGGAAACCCTGGCGCGGGTCGGCCTCCTGGCGGTCCGTCCGCATCCGTTCGAAGTCGCGGCGGCCGGGGACCTCCGCCTTCGGGTGGTCCCGTCGGACGTGCGCCACGTAGCGGTCGTACGCCGACTCGTCCATCAACTCCCGGACGTACCAACGCACTCCACGGACCAGCCGGTCAGCCGCCCGCATCGGCGCCGACCGCATCGCGTGCCACCTCCTCCTTCTCCTCGCGGGTCGGGATCAGCCCGGCCGGTGCCACGATGTTCGACTCGACGTACGGCGTCTCGCTCAGCGTCGAGAGCGCGGGACGGCGGATGTGTCGAACGCAGACGCGAAGGGCGTCCGCGATCACGACCACGACGAGCACCGCGAGAATGGCCGAAAGCACCCCGTCCACCGTGGAGTTGGTGACCACGGTGCGCATGTCGTCCATCGACTTGGCGGGCGGCAGGACCTTGCCCGCGTCCATCGCGTCCTGGAACACCGAGCGTTGCTTGAAGAAGCCGACCTTCGGGTCGCCGGAGAACACCTTCTGCCAGCTCGCGGTCAGGGTGACCGTCGCGTCCCAGGCGAGTGGAATCCCGGTGATCCAGGCCCACTTGAGGCGGCCGGACTTCACCAGGAGGGTGGTGCAGACGGCGAGGGCGACGGCCGCGAGAAGCTGGTTGGCGATGCCGAAGATCGGGAAGAGCTGGTTGATCCCGCCCAGGGGTTCGTGGACGCCGACCCAGAGGAAGTAGCCCCACAGCGCGCACACGATCGCGCTCGTCAGGGCCAGGCCGGGCCGCCAACTCACGTTCTTGAAAGGCCGGTAGACGTTCCCGAGCATGTCCTGGAGCATGAACCGGCCCACGCGGGTGCCCGCGTCCAGCGCGGTCAGGATGAACAGCGCCTCGAACATGATCGCGAAGTGGTACCAGAAGGCGCGCAGGCTCCCGCCGCTCACCTTGGAGAAGATCTCCGAGACACCGACCGCGAGGGTGGGCGCCCCGCCGGTGCGGGACAGCAGGCTCGCCTCGTCGACGTTCTTCGCGGCCTGCGCGAGGTCGGCGGGGGAGACGTGATAGCCCCAACTGCTCACCACCTGCGAGGCGTTCTGCACCGTCGTGCCGATCGCGCCGGCCGGGGCGTTCATCGCGAAGTACAGACCCGGGTCGATGATGCTCGCGGCGACCAGGGCCATGACGGCGACGGACGACTCCATCAGCATGGCGCCGTAGCCGATCATGCGGATCTGGGTTTCCTTCTGGATCATCTTCGGGGTCGTACCGCTGGAGATGAGCGAGTGGAAGCCGGACAGGGCGCCGCAGGCGATCGTGATGAAGACGAACGGGAAGAGGGAGCCGGCGAAGACCGGGCCGTTGCCGTGCTTCGCGAAGTCGGTGACGGCGGGCATCTTCAGGGCGGGCAGGGCGACCACGACGCCGATCGCCAGCAGGCCGATGGTGCCGATCTTCATGAAGGTGGAGAGGTAGTCGCGCGGGGCGAGCAGGGTCCAGACGGGGAGGACCGAGGCGACGAAGCCGTAGCCCACCAGCCAGATCACCAGTGTCGAGGGCGCGAGGGTGAAGGTGCCGGCCCAGGACGACTCGGCGACCCAGCGGCCCGCGACCAGGGCGAGCAGCAGCAGGGCCACGCCGATCAGGGAGACCTCGGAGACGCGGCCGGGGCGAAGTACCCGTAGATAGAAGCCCATCAGGAGGGCGATCGGGATGGTCATGCCGATGGAGAAGGTGCCCCAGGGGGAGGAGGCCAGCGCGTTCACGACGACCAGGGCCAGCACGCCGAGCAGGATGATCATGATGGCGAAGGTGGCGACCAGCGCGGCGGCGCCGCCGAACGGGCCGATCTCCTCGCGGGCCATCTGCCCGAGTGACCTGCCGTCGCGCCGGGTCGAGAAGAACAGGACCACCATGTCCTGGACCGCGCCCGCGAAGATGACCCCGGCGATGATCCAGACCGTGCCGGGCAGGTAGCCCATCTGCGCGGCGAGTACGGGTCCGACCAGCGGGCCCGCGCCGGCGATCGCGGCAAAGTGGTGGCCGAGCAGGACGCGGCGGTCGGTGGGGTGGTAGTCGATGCCGTTGTCGAGGCGTTCGGCCGGGGTGGCCCGGGTGCCGTCGACCTTGAGCACCTGGTACGCGATGAACTTCGCGTAGAAGCGGTAGGCGATGGCGTACGAGCCGAGCGCGGCGGCGACCATCCAGGCGGCCGACACGTTCTCGCCCCGCGCCAGCGCGAGCACGGACCAGCCCGCCGCGCCGACGAGCGCGACGAGGGTCCAGACGACGATGGTTCGGACGTTCGCGGTACGCACCGGGTTGCCCTCCCGTCCATGCGACGACGGGTGGAACGTAGAGCAACCCGGGTAACTCCGTAAGTCCCCTAGTTCTGTGGGCGCTTGAGTCTCGCCACGAACTAGTCCTGCGGGCGCTTGAGGCGGGCCACGAACTTGTAGCGGTCCCCCCGGTACACCGAGCGCACCCACTCCACCGGCTTGCCCTCCTTGTCGATGGAGTGGCGGGAGAGCATCAGCATCGGGAGGCCGACGTCGGTGCTGAGGAGGCCCGCCTCGCGCGGGGTGGCCAGCGAGGTCTCGATGGTCTCCTCGGCCTCGGCGAGGTGGACGTCGTAGACCTCGGCCAACGCGGTGTACAGGGACGTGTACTTGACGAGCGACCTGCGCAGGGCGGGGAAGCGCTTCGCGCTGAGGTGGGTCGTCTCGATGGCCATCGGTTCGGCGTTGGCCATGCGCAGGCGCTCGATGCGCAGCACCCGGCCGCCGGCGGTGATGTCGAGCAGGTCGGCGAGGGTGTCGTCGGCGGTGATGTAGCCGATGTCGAGGAGCTGCGAGGTCGGTTCGAGGCCCTGGGCTCGCATGTCCTCGGTGTACGAGGTGAGTTGGAGGGCCTGGGAGACCTTCGGCTTGGCGACGAACGTGCCCTTGCCCTGGATGCGCTCCAGGCGGCCCTCGACGACCAGTTCCTGAAGTGCCTGGCGCACGGTGGTGCGCGAGGTGTCGAACTCCGCGGCCAGGGTGCGCTCGGGCGGGACGGGGGTGCCGGGCGGCAGCGTCTCCGTCATGTCGAGCAGGTGTTTCTTCAGGCGGTAGTACTTCGGCACACGCGCGGTGCGGACGGTGGCCCCACCCTCGTTCTCCGCACTGCTGACGTCGGTGCTCATGCTCCGCCTTCCGGGCTCCGGACAAGGGTCACTTGGTGATCCCCTCTGTATACCGTCGCCGTCTCTTTTGGTCTAGTCCACAGCGCCAAGTGGTCTAGCGGAAGAGAGTACTCCGGCGCCTTTGTTTTCGCTGCCTTCTTACTTAAAGGTTCCTGCATATGTAGGTCGCATAACGGCTGGTCAGGGCCGTTTCGAGCACCCTTGACAGGCCCTCTGGTCTGGTCCAAGCTCCCGGTACTGGTCTACACCATTGGTTCAGGTCCCGGCTCTTGGGCGGGAGGTGTGGCAGGCATCCCTGAGGAGGGTGGCGTGAAGCGCAAGCTGATAGCCGCGATCGGTATCGCGGGCATGATGGTCTCCATCGCGGCGTGCGGGGGCAACGACGACAAGAGCTCTTCGAACAGCGGCGCCGACGCCAAGGAGCTGACCGTCTGGCTCACCGTCGACGCGCAGAACAACTGGCCCCAGCTGGTGAAGGCGGCCGACGCGGCCGTGCAGAAGGCGCACCCGGGCGTCAAGATCAAGCACGAGTACTACGGCTGGCCGGACAAGAACACCAAGCTCGACGCGGTTCTCGCCACCGACAAGGTGCCCGACGTGGTCGAGATGGGCAACACCGAGATGCTGAGCTACATGGTCAAGGGCGCCTTCGCACCCGTGGACCCGGCCAAGTTCACCAACTCCTCCGCCTGGCTCGACGGCCTCAAGGCCTCCGTGACCTATGACGGCAAGACCTACGGCGTCCCCTACTACGCCGGTGGCCGCGTCGCCAACTGGCGCAAGGACATCGCCGCTTCGGTCGGCGTCAAGGCGCCCCCGACGACGTACGCCGAGCTGACCGCCGACCTGGACAAGATCCAGAAGAAGGAAGGCAGCAAGTTCAGCGCCTGGTACCAGCCCACCCGTGACTGGTACGCGGCCATGTCCTTCGTCTACGACGCCGGCGGCGCCATCGCCACCCAGTCCGGCAGCGACTGGAAGGCCAGCCTCTCCTCGCCCGAGTCCATCAAGGGACTCAACGAGTGGAAGTCGGTCATCGACAAGTACATGCACGGCGACAAGACCAAGGACGAGTCCGACCGTTACATCGTGTACGGCCAGGGCAAGGCGTCCATGATCTTCGCCGCCGCGTGGGAGGGCGCGACCGCCGCCGACCCGAAGAACGACAAGACCGGCGGCAAGCTGAAGACCGACCTCGTCAACTTCGTGATGCCCGGCCCGTCCGGCAAGAACATGCCCGTGTTCCTGGGCGGTTCGGACCTCGCCGTCCCAGTCAAGTCCAAGGCGCAGGCCCTCGCGGCCGAGTGGATCAACGCCTTCACCGGTCCGTCCGGCCAGAAGGGCCTGATGGCCAAGGGCAACCTGCCGAACAACAAGACCGACCTCGCGACGCTGAAGAGCGACCCCGCGACGGCGGTCCCGGCCACCGCGGCCGAGTCCAACTGGTTCGTCCCGATGGCACCGGGCTGGGGCCAGGTCGAGAAGGCCCAGGTCCTGCAGACCATGCTGCAGAACATCGGCACCGGCAAGCAGTCGGTCGAGGACGCCGCGAAGGCCGCGGACACCGCGATCGACAAGGTCATCAACACCAAGTGACCAGGGGCCCTGCCGCCAAACTCCCGCCTGCCCGGCGACGCCTGGCGCCGGGCCCGCCCTCCGGGCGGACGACGGGAGTTTGACGGCAGGACCCAGTGCGGGGCCCTGTTGGACACCTCGGTGTTCTCGGGGCAGGGCCCCGCCACTCGTACGAAGCACGGCCGTACGACCTGAGGGATCGCTGAGGAGCGCGCGATGAGTGCCGACACGACCACCCCTGCCAAGGTGCCGCCGCCGCGGCAGGCGCCCCCACCGCGCGTCTCCGACGCACCCCGCGGACGGCGGACGTCGAGAGGGGCCGGGGTCCCCTGGCTGCTGCTCGCGCCCTGTCTGCTCATCCTCGCCCTGGTCATGGGCTATCCGCTGGTCCGCCTGGTCACCCTGTCGTTCCAGTCCTTCGGCCAGTCCCAGCTGTGGGGCTTCAAGCCCGCCGAGTGGATCGGCTTCGACAACTTCTCCGGCATCCTCGGCGACGGCGAGTTCTGGGGCGTCGTCGTCCGCACGATCGTCTTCGCGGCCGGCTCGGTCATCTTCACGATGGTCGCGGGCATGGCGCTCGCCCTGCTCCAGCAGAAGGTCTCCGGCTGGGTGAAGACGCTCATCAACGTTGTCCTGGTGGCCAGTTGGGGCATGCCGGTCATCGTCGCGACCACCGTCTTCAAGTGGCTCTTCGACTCGGACTACGGCGTCTTCAACGCGCTGCTCAGCAAGCTGCCGGGCGTCGACATGATCGGCCACAACTGGTTCGCCAGCGGACCGCAGGGCCTCCTCGTCATCATGCTGCTCGTGGTGTGGGGCGCGGTGCCCTTCGTGGTGATCACGCTCAGCGCCGGACTCACCCAGGTCCCCCAGGAGTTGGAGGAGGCCGCCCGCCTCGACGGCGCCGGCGCGTGGGGCGTCTTCCGGTACGTCACCCTGCCCATCCTCAAGCCGATCATCGTGATGCTCACGACCCTCTCGGTGATCTGGGACATGGGCGTCTTCCCCCAGGTGTTCGTGATGCGCGGCGGTCACCCCGAGGCCGACTTCCAACTGCTCAGCACCTATTCCTACGACCGCGCGTTCGTCGTCAACGACTACGGACAGGGTTCCGCGATAGCCCTGGTCACGGTGGTGCTGCTGCTCGGGGTCGTCGCCGTCTACATGCGTCAGATGCTTCAGATCGGAGAGGTCGAATGAGCGCGCTCACGACCGACGCGCCCCGGAAGCCGACCGGTGGGCGCCGGAAGTCCAAGGTCGGCTGGAACCTCCTCGGCCTGCTCGTCTTCGTCGTCGTCGGCTTCCCCCTCTACTGGATGCTCGACACGGCGTTCAAACCGGCGAAGGACGCCATCGACCCGGACCCGAGCCTGCTGCCCACCGGCATCACGCTCGACAACTTCCGCCGGGCGCTGGACATCGCCGACTTCTGGGGCCCGGTCGGCCGCAGCCTCATCGTGTCCCTGTCGGTGGTCGTGATCGGCGTCGTCGTCGGCCTGCTGGCCGCGCTCGCCATCTCCCGCTTCGCCTTCCGCGGCCGCAAGGTCGTGATCGTCGGCATCCTCGCGGTCCAGATGGTCCCGCTGGTGTCGATGATCATCCCGGTCTTCCTGCTCCTGAACGACCTCGACCAGTACGACAAGCTCTCCGGCCTGGTCATCACGTACCTGACCTTCATCCTCCCGTTCACGGTGTGGACCCTGCGCGGCTTCATCGTCAACATCCCGAAGGAGCTGGAGGAGGCGGCCATGGTCGACGGCTGCTCCCGCACCGGCGCCTTCATCCGTGTGGTCTTCCCGCTCCTGGCCCCGGGCATGGTCGCCACCTCGGTCTACGGCTTCATCCAGGCCTGGAACGAGTACCTGTACGCCCTCATGCTGCTCAGCCAGGAGCACCAGACGGCGACCGTCTGGCTCGGCAACTTCACCACCAAGCACGGCACCGAGTACGCCCCGATGATGGCCGGCGCCACGATGATGGCCGTGCCGATCGTCGTCCTGTTCCTCATCGTCCAGCGCAAGATGGCCGCGGGGCTGACCGCGGGCGCTGTGAAGGGATAACGCCAACCGATGACGACACTCGCCGGCGGTACAACAGCGTCTGATTCTGCAAAGGACGGCCTGACGCGCGACGCCCTCACCGTCCTGCAGCCGGGATTCCTCGGCACCACGGCCCCCGACTGGCTGCTCCGGCGCCTCGGCGAAGGCCTGGCCTCGGTGGGCCTGTTCGGCCGCAACATCGCGTCACCCGAGCAACTCTCATCGTTGACCGCCCAGTTGAGGTCCGAACGGGACGACGTGCTGGTCGCGATCGACGAGGAGGGCGGAGACGTCACCCGCCTGGAGGCCCGTACGGGCTCCTCCTTCCCGGGCAACCACGCCCTGGGCGCGGTGGACGACGTGGAACTGACGAGGGCGGTCGCCCACGAGCTGGGCCGCAGACTCGCGGCCTGCGGCGTGAACCTGAACTGGGCCCCCTCCGCGGACGTGAACTCCAACCCCTCCAACCCGGTCATCGGCGTCCGATCCTTCGGCGCGGAACCGGAGTTGGTCGCCCGGCACACGGCGGCCTACGTCACCGGCCTCCAGTCGGCGGGCGTCGCCGCCTGCACCAAACACTTCCCGGGCCACGGCGACACGGCGGTCGACTCCCACCACGCCCTGCCGCGCATCGACGCGGAGTCGACGGTCCTGGAGCACCGCGAACTGCTCCCGTTCCGCGCGGCGATCGCCGCCGGCAGTCGCGCGGTGATGAGCGCCCACATCCTGGTCCCCACCCTGGACCCGGACCACCCGGCCACCCTCTCCCTCCGCATCCTGACCGACCTCCTCCGCGGCCAACTCGCCTACGACGGCCTCATCGTCACCGACGGCATGGAGATGCAGGCCATCGCCGCCACCTACGGCATCGAACGCGGCAGCGTCCTGGCGATCGCCGCCGGCGCCGACGCGATCTGTGTGGGCGGAGGCCTCGCGGACGACGAGACGGTACGACGCCTGCGCGACGCGCTGGTGGGAGCGGTGCGCTCGGGAGACCTCCCGGAGGACCGCCTGGCCGAAGCGGCGGAACGAGTACGGGGGTTGGCCCGGTGGACGGCTTCCGGTGCCGCCGCCGCTTCGCGAGCGGAGACCGACGCGCAGCCGGGCTCCGCGTCAGCGGGAGGCGTGACGCGCGTGGATGTCGGTCTCGTCGCCGCCCGTCGCGCCCTCACGGTCACCGAGGCCGACGACTTCACCCCGCTCACCGAACCGCCGTACGTCGCCCTCCTCACTCCGGTCGCGAACATCGCCGTGGGCGACGAGACCCCCTGGGGCGTGGCCGCGGAACTCGCCCGGCTGCTGCCCGGCACGGAGACGGCCGGGTTCGCCGGGGAGGACGCGGGGGGCGTGGTCCTGAAGGCGGCCGGGACGCGGCGCATCGTCGTCGTGGTCCGGGACGAACACCGGCACCCCTGGATGGCGGACGCCCTGGACACCCTGCTCGCCGCCCGCCCCGACACCGTCGTGGTCGAGATGGGCGTTCCGCAGGCACCGCCCCGGGGCGCCCTCCACATCGCGACTCACGGCGCGGCCCGGGTCTGTGGCCACGCGGCGGCGGAGGTCATCGCGGGCGCGTGACCGTGAGCCGGGGGAGCGACCCCGACCAGGGGAACACCCCCGAATACACCGGTGCCGGACCCTCCACGAGCGGGTCCGGCACCGGCATGTACGGATGTGAGAACCTGTCAGATCCCCTGCCAGTCCGGCTTGTTGACGAACGTGTGCCGGAAATAGTCCGCGAGCTTCAGCTTGGACGCGGCACCCTCGTCGACCACGACCGTCGCGTGCCGGTGCAACTGGAGCGCCGACGCCGGGCACACCGCGGCGACCGGTCCCTCCACGGTCGCGGCGACCGCGTCCGCCTTGCCCTCGCCGGTCGCGAGCAGCACTAGGTGCCGGGCCTCCAGGATCGTGCCGATGCCCTGGGTGATGACGTGGTGCGGGACCTGCTCGATGTCGCCGTCGAAGAACCGCGCGTTGTCCACCCGGGTCTGCTCGGTCAGCGTCTTGATCCGGGTCCGCGAGGCCAGCGACGAGCACGGTTCGTTGAACCCGATGTGCCCGTCGGTCCCGATCCCCAGTATCTGCAGGTCCACCCCGCCGGCCTCGCCCAGCGCCCGGTCGTACGCCTCGCACGCCGCCTGCACGTCGGGGGCGGTCCCGTCCGGGCCGATGAACGCGTCGATCCCGACCCCGAGCGGCTCCAGCACCTCGCGCCGCAGCACCGAGCGGTACGACTCCGGGTGCTCGGCGGGCAGCCCCACGTACTCGTCGAGCTGGGCGATCCGGGCCCGCGAGGTGTCCACGGCCCCGGCACGGACCTGGGCGGCGAGGGCTTCGTAGATGGGCAGCGGCGTCGACCCGGTGGCCACGCCGAGAAGGGCGTCCGGCTTGCGCCGGAGGAGCTGTGCCATGGCCTCGGCGATGAGTTCGCCGCCCGACTTGGCGTCCGGAACGATGACAACTTCCACGCTGGCCTGCCGTTCTGCAGAGGGGCTTCGAGGAACCCGGAAGAGCTGTGTGGTTTAGACCAATCCGCGCACCAATCTAACAGAGGAGGCTCCCGCCTCCCAGAGTTCGTCGCCTGTCCGGGAACCGGTAACCGCCCAACAGGGGCGCACCTCGCGCAGAGGGGGTGAAATGGACACCGCAGCACAGCCCCGACCGACCTCCGGAGGACCCCGCATGACCGCCACGACCCCGGCCCCCGACAACGAACTCCCCGGCCGGATCATGGCCCGCGAGATGGCCGAGCAGCCCGCCGTCCTGCGCCGGATCCTGGACGAGGGCGCCCCGCGCATCCGCCAGGTCGCCCAGGAGGTCGCCGCCCGCAAGCCCCGCTTCGTGCTGCTCACCGCCCGCGGCACCTCCGACAACGCGGCCCTCTACGCCAAGTACCTCCTGGAGATCCGCCTCGGCCTGCCCTGCGGACTCACCTCGATGTCGACCACCACGGCCTACGGCGCCCGCCCCGACCTGACCGACGTCCTCGTCGTCACCGTCAGCCAGTCCGGCGGCTCCCCGGACCTGGTCGCCTCGACCCGGGCCGCCCGCGAGGCCGGCGCGATCACGGTCGCCGTGACCAACAACCCGGACTCACCCCTGGCCGCCGTGTCGGAGTACCACGTCGACATCATGGCCGGCCCGGAGAAGGCCCTCCCCGCGACCAAGACGTACACGGCCTCCCTGCTCGCCCTCTACCTCTTCGTCGAGGGCCTGCGCGGCGGCGACGGCGCGGCGGCCAAGGCGCTGCCCGACCTCGCCGAGCAGCTCCTCGCCCGCCAGGACGAGGTCCGCACCCTCGCCTCCCGCTACCGCTTCGCCGAACGCATGGTGATCACCTCGCGCGGCTACGGCTATCCCACCGCCAAGGAAGCCGCCCTCAAGCTGATGGAGACCAGCTACATCCCCGCGCTCGCCTACTCCGGCGCCGACCTCCTGCACGGCCCCCTCGCCATGGTCGACAACGTCTCCCCGGTCATCGCGGTCGTGACGGCAGGCAAGGGCGGCTCCGCCCTCCAACCCGTCCTCGACCGGCTGCGCGGCCGGGGCGCCGACCTGGTCGTCATCGGCCCGGCCGGCCAGGTCGACCGGGCCTCGGCCGGTTTCGTCCTGCCCGTGGAGGGCGTCCCCGAGGAACTCCAGCCGATCCTGGAGATCCTCCCGCTCCAGCTCCTCGCCTACGAGGTCACCATCGCCCGCGGCCAGGACCCGGACGCGCCCCGCGCCCTGGCCAAGGTGACGGAGACCCGCTGAGCCCGTGGTCCGGCCACGGAAATTCGCATGACCAATCAGTCCCGCACAGGACCCGACACGGTTAGGCTCGTCAACATCCTTCAAAGCATGGACACGGCATGTGGTCTAGTCCACAATGTGTTAAAGGCGTAAGCCTCCGTCCTCCCCGCACAGGAGGACGGACCGAGGAACCGAGGCTCTCTGCCCTGACTGCCCCGGCTCCTCATCCATCGGCCGATCGGGACCGCACACCCCGTGGCCGTTGCTGCTCCGGGCTGCGGTGCCGAGAGGGCTGAGGGTCCCTCTCAGGCGCCGCGGCCCGCGGGTGTTTTTAGGACAGGTACAGACCGGCGGGTACGCTCGCAGACGTGCCCTCCATGAACGAACTCGTACGCCAGCACACAGCACTCGACGACTCCGATCTTGAGTGGCTGCACCTGCTGGTCTCGGAGTGGCAGCTGCTCTCCGACCTCTCCTTCGCCGACCTGGTCCTGTGGGTCCCCACCCGCGACGGCACCCGCTATGTCTCCGTCGCCCAGATGCGGCCGAACACCGGGCCCACCTCGTACCAGGACGACATGGTCGGCCACCTCGTCCCGCGCGGGCGCCGCCCCATGCTGGACGCGGCCCTGGACGAGGGCCGGATCGTCCGCGAGGGCGACCCCGAGTGGCGCGAAGAGGTCCCCGTCCGGGTCGAGTCGATTCCGGTACGACGGGACGGGCGCGTCCTGGGTGTCATCGCGCGCAACACCAATCTCCTCACCGTGCGCACCCCGAGCCGCCTCGAACTCACCTACCTGCAGAGCGCGTCGGACCTCGCGCAGATGATCGCGGCCGGTTCCTTCCCGTTCCCGAACCAGCAGGTCGACATGGACGCCTCGCCGCGCGTCGGCGACGGACTGATCCGCCTCGACGGCGACGGCATCGTGCAGTACGCCTCGCCCAACGCGCTGTCCGCGTACCACCGCATGGGCCTCGCCACCGACCTCGTCGGCCAGCACCTGGGCGTGACCACCGCCGAACTCGCTCCGACCCGGGGTCCGGTGGACGAGGCGCTCGCCAAGGTCGCCAGCGGCTGGGCGCCCCGCGAGTTCGAGATCGAGGCACGCGACGGCGTCATCCAGTTCCGGGCGATCCCCCTCAAACCCAAGGGCACCCGCATCGGTTCACTGGTCCTGCTCCGGGACGTCACCGAACTGCGGCGCCGCGAGCGGGAGTTGATCACCAAGGACGCGACCATCCGGGAGATCCACCACCGGGTGAAGAACAACCTCCAGACGGTCGCCGCCCTGTTGCGTCTCCAGGCCCGCCGCATCGACTCCGAGCGCGGCCGGGAGGCGCTGGAGGAGGCCGTACGCCGGGTCGGCTCCATCGCGATCGTGCACGAGACGCTGTCCCAGAACCTGGACGAGCGAGTGGAGTTCGACGAGATCGCCGACCGGGTGCTCGCGATGGTCGCCGAGATCTCCCCGGGCAAGGTCACCGGCCGGCGCAGCGGACGCTTCGGAATACTGGACGCCGAGGTCGCGACCCCGCTCTCCATGGTTCTCACCGAAATCCTGCAGAACGCCCTCGAACACGGCTTCCGCGAGGGCGAGACGGGCACGGTCGAGGTCTCCGCGGTCCGCGGGGGCACCGTGAAGGACGCCCGTCTCCTGGTCACCGTGCAGGACGACGGCGTAGGCCTCCCCGAGGGATTCGACCCGCACCGCTCCGGCAACCTGGGCCTGCAGATCGTACGGACGCTGGTGGAGGGTGAGTTGGGCGGCACGTTCGACATGGTGCCGGGTCCGGAGCGGGGGACCCGGGTGATCCTGGACGTCCCGGTGCAGGCGCACAAGTGACGTACGTGCACACGATCTTCACACGCGCGTGCGTCAACAGCCGTACGCACACGGGTGCTTGAGCGGCGCTACGCGCGCAGACCTGGACGGTCGTATGCGCGCGGACCTGAACAGCAAAGAGCCCCGGACCAGTTGACGGTCCGGGGCCAATCGCTCGTTGCTATGCGCATCGGGGGTACTGCGCGCTGCGGCTCGGGGGCGGGAGATGCGTACTCGCTGTACGCGCCGCCAAGCTCAGGCTGTTAGCGGGGTGGGCGTCAGGCGGATGCCTGACGGGCACGGTTGCGAGCGGCGCGGCGCTTCATGGCGCGGCGCTCGTCCTCGCTGAGACCACCCCAGACGCCGGAGTCCTGGCCGGACTCAAGCGCCCACTGCAGACACTGGTCCATAACGGGACAGCGACGGCAGACGGCCTTGGCTTCCTCGATCTGCAGCAGCGCAGGACCGGTGTTGCCGATGGGGAAGAAGAGCTCGGGGTCTTCCTCGCGGCAAACGGCGTTGTGACGCCAGTCCATGGCTGCTACCTCTCCTTGGTATTACGTGCGGGTTGCTTGTGAATGTGAACGCTTTCACGAATCCCTCAACAAGTGAAGGGCCGAACGCCAGGTCTACTGGCGGAGGTCCTGTGGATTGAAGAGGGGTTCCGGTGATCCGTGGAGGCCGGTGTTGCGGGCCGTCTCGATCGCCACGTAGAGACTCGCAAACCTCAGCGGCGGATACAACCCCTTCCGGAAAGTTTTTTTTGATTCCTCGGTGTCGACTAGGTCACAGCCGTACTTCCATGGGGTGGACCCTGGTCTAAACGTTCGAGTGAAAGGACTTCAGCCCTTTCTGCTCACACAATCACACGCAGTGCACGGCGTACGCCTGTGAACGTCACGCTCGTACGCAGTCCGAGGTGGTCGCCGTCCATCTGGAGGGGCAGGGGGACCTTCGAATGCAAGGTGAACTCACTCAGGTCGTGCAGGGCCGCAGCGTGCTTGCCATGGGGCCCGCGTTCGGGGGACGAAGTGAGCAACTGGGTGCCATACCGGGCAACCGCGGCGCTGGACAGGCGGCTGAGACCGAGTACGTCGAGGCCTTTATCGAACGACGCCTTAGGTGACGTGTACATCGGGCGATTGCCGAGATACGTCCAGGGCGAGGTGTTCGAGACTATGGCCACCACCAGATCGGTGACCGGGTCCGCGCCGGGCTGCTCCAGCGTGATCGTCCCGTGCCGGCGGTGCTGCTCGCCGAGAAACTGCCGGACCACCTGACGCACGTAGAGCGCGTGCGTGGATTTCTTACCCTGCTCCCGCTGCTGCTCGACCCGCCCGACCACTCCGGCGTCGAACCCGAGCCCGGCGTTGAAGGTGAACCAGCGCGAGGGCACGGCCTCGTCCTCGGTGCCGGGCGTCCCGGAGGTCAGCCCGAGGCCGACCGTGCGCTCGCGGCCCTCGCGCAGGGCGTCCAGGATGGCGCCGGTCGCCTCCACGGCGTCGTTGGGCAGGCCCAGGGCGCGGGCGAAGACGTTGGTGGAGCCGCCGGGGACCACCGCGAGACCGGGCAGGCGCTCCGGGTCGGGGCCGGTGTGCAGCAGGCCGTTGACGACCTCGTTGACCGTGCCGTCGCCGCCGAGGGCCACGACCAGGTCGACGTTCCCGCTCTCCGCGGCCTGCCGGCCGAGGTCGCGCGCGTGGCCTCTGTACTCCGTGGTGACCGCTTCCAGCTTCATCTCGCTCGCGAGCGCGTGGAGCAGGACGTCGCGCGTACGTGCGCTTGTGGTGGTTGCCGCCGGATTGACCACGAGAAGTGCACGCATGAGTTGCAGCGTACCTACTGGGGGGTACTCGGCCCATACCGAGGTAGGCGTTGGGTAAGAGGAGACGGCGTGAGCCTGAACACCTGGGGCCGGATCCCGAGGGCTACCCTTCTGGGGTGAGTGCTGAGCAGACCCCCGCCCCGGAGACCGACGGCCCCGACGGACCCCGTCCGCGCCGTCTGACCTACGCGGCGGTGCTCGTCGCCGTCGAGGGGCTGGCACTGGCCGTCGCCGGCGTGTGGATGCTCGTCCTGGGTGTCACCGGGGAACCGGACGACCGGCAGCAGGCCGTGACCGGTGGGGTGACCCTGGTGGTGCTCGCGCTGCTGCCGCTGCTGGCCGCGCGCGGGCTGATCGGGCGGCGCGGCTGGAGCCGGGGTCCGGCGGTCATCACCCAGGTCATGGCGTTGCCGGTGGCCTACAACCTGCTCCGGGCCGACAGCGTGGCCATCCCGGCCGGTATCGCGCTCGCGGCGGTCGCGATCGCCGCGCTGGTGCTGCTGGTGAACCCGGCGACGACACAGGCCCTCGGAATCCGAGGGCCCGGTCGACGAACCGAAGAGCCGAAGAGCTGATCCCGGCCGGGTTCTACTCCTCGACCAGGAGCTTCTCCCGCAGCTGGGCCAGTGTCCGGGCGAGCAGCCGGGACACGTGCATCTGCGAGATGCCGACCTCCTGCGCGATCTGCGACTGCGTCATGTTGCCGAAGAACCGGAGAAGCAGGATGCGCTTCTCCCTGGGCGGCAGGTCCTCCAGCAGCGGCTTGAGCGACTCGCGGTACTCGACGCCTTCCAGGGCCTCGTCGTACGAGCCGAGCGTGTCCGCGACCGCCGGTGACTCGTCGTCCGTGTCGGGGACGTCCAGGGACAGCGTGGAGTAGGCGTTGGCCGACTCCAGGCCCTCCAGGACCTCCTCCTCCGAGATGCCCAGCTTCTCGGCCAGCTCGTGGACCGTGGGGGAGCGGCCGTGCCGCTGCGAGAGCTCCGCCGTCGCCGTGGTCAGCGACAGACGCAGCTCCTGGAGCCTGCGCGGGACGCGCACCGCCCAGCCCTTGTCACGGAAGTGCCGCTTGATCTCGCCGACGACCGTCGGGGTCGCGTACGTCGAGAACTCGACGCCGCGCTCCGGGTCGAAGCGGTCGACCGACTTGATCAGGCCGATGGTGGCGACCTGGGTCAGGTCGTCCAGCGGCTCGCCGCGGTTGCGGAAGCGGCGCGCGAGGTGCTCGACGAGCGGCAGGTGCATACGGACCAGCCGGTTGCGCAGCTCCGCGTACTCGACGCTGCCGCCATCGAGCGTGCGCAGCTCGATGAAGAGCGCGCGCGCCCCGCTGCGGTCCTGGGGGTCGTGCCGTGTGACCTGCACGCTCTGCGTGGCCGCCACGTTGTCCCGCTCGTGCTCGTTCATCGCCTGGCCCGTCGCCCCTTCCCGAGCTTTCGCCTCCTCCCCCGCGCTCGACCCAGTCGGAGCGGGGGAACCCCCGGCAACGGGGGAGACCCCACCAATTCGCACGGCACCGTCCTGCTCACGTTGACCGTCGTCCATCACACCGGCCTCCGAGGGTTCTTCCTCCGGGTGCGGCCGGGCCTGTTCGGGGATTCCGCCGCGTGGCACGAGGGAGCCGTCGTCCGCCGTGCGGCGGGATCCGTCTGAGCCGCCCTCGGCCGGCAGCTCCCGTGTGCCGCGCTCTTCGTCCCGCACCGGCCCGTCCCCGTTCCTCACGCCGGCCCGGGTCCCGCGCCGCGCTGTTTGTAGAGGCTGATCGAAACGGTCTTGTCCTCGTCGACTGCCGATGAGACCTTGCCCGCGAGAGCCGAGAGCACGGTCCACGCGAAGGTGTCGCGCGCGGGGGCGTGACCGTCCGTCGTCGGGGCGGAGACGGTGACTTCGAGCGAGTCGTCCACGAGACGGAAGACACAGCTGAGCACCGAGCCCGGCACGGCCTGCTGGAGCAGGATCGCGCAGGCCTCGTCCACCGCGATGCGAAGGTCCTCGATCTCGTCGAGGGTGAAGTCCAAACGGGCCGCGAGGCCGGCCGTGGCCGTACGCAGCACCGACAGGTAGGCACCCGCAGCCGGCAGCCGGACTTCCACGAAGTCCTGGGTCGCGGGCTCGCCTGCGATCTGGGACACCCTCACCTCCAAGGTGGTACAAGCTCTTTCGGGGGCCCAGGGGTCGCCCCCCGGGGTAACGCGATACTTGGTTCAGCGGTGACGCTACCGCGCTCCGAACTTTTCTGTCCCCGGGACCCCAACCCCATGTTGTCACTCATAGTAAACCTACGGATACGCTCCGTGGCTAGGGGTCCTGCGGGCCCAATTGGGAAGAGCGCGCGCCGGGTTGACGTACCCAGACGTCAGACGGTCGAACCGTCGAAACCGGCGGTCGGATTACGGCGTCACGGGAGCACGTGATTCACGGCGTCACAGGAGGACGTGGTCGACGAAGCACCAGCGCCAGCTCTCCCCTTGCTCGAACGTCCGCATCACCGGATGTCCGGAGTCCTTGTGATGTGCTGTGGCGTGGCGCAGGGGCGAGGAGTCGCAGCAGGCGACATGGCCGCAGAAGAGGCACTGTCTCAGCTGCACCGGGTGGGTGCCTGCCGCCAGACACTCCAGACAGGTCTCGCTCTGGGGCCCCGGTTCGGGGAGCGGCAGCGCGTCGGCGTGCGTGCACTGTTTCATGATTGCCAGATTACGACGGGTGTGCGGTTGGCCGCGCGAAAAAACGAGGGTGGGCGAGAACGATGGACGTGATGCCACTGCTGTTGCTGGTGGCGGGGAGCGCGGTGGTGGCCGCGGGGGCCCGGCGCACCCCGGTGCCGGCACCGCTGCTGCTGGTCGCGGTCGGGCTGGTCGTCTCGTACGTCCCGGGGGTGCCCGACTACACCCTCGACCCGGAGGTCGTGCTGCCGCTGCTGCTGCCCCCGCTGCTGTACACCTCGGCCACCGACAGCTCGTACCTCGACCTGCGGGCCCAAGTGCGGCCCGTGGCACTGCTGTCGGTCGGCTACGTGCTCTTCGCGACCTTCGTCGTCGGCTGGGCCGCCTACGTGATCGTGCCGGGGCTGCCGCTGACCGCCGCGCTGGTGCTGGGCGCGGTGGTGGCGCCGCCGGACGCGGTCGCGGCGACGGCGGTGGCCCGCCGGGTCGGGCTGCCGTCACGGATCACGACGATCCTCCAGGGCGAGTCCCTGCTGAACGACGCCACCGCGATCACCGCCTACAAGGTGGCCCTCGCGGCCGCGATCGGCGAGGGTGCCACCTGGGCCGGCGGCATCTGGGAGTTCCTGCTCGCGGCCGTCGGCGGGGTCGGGGTCGGGCTCCTGATGATGGTGCCGATCCACTGGCTGCGCACCCACCTCAAGGAGGCGCTGCTGCAGAACACGCTCTCCCTGCTGATCCCGTTCGTCGCCTACGGGGTCGCCGAGCAGGTGCACGCCTCCGGGGTGCTCGCCGTCGTGGTCGTGGCGCTCTATCTGGGCCACCGCGCGTGGGAGGTCGATTTCGCGACCCGCCTCCAGGAGGAGGCCGTGTGGAAGATGGTCGCCTTCGTCCTGGAGTCGGCGGTGTTCGCCCTGATCGGACTCCAACTGCCGGTGGTCCTCAAGGGACTTGGCGAGTACCGGGGCCTGGACGCCGCCTGGTACGCGATCGCGCTCTTCCTGGTGGTCGTCGCGACCCGGTTCGTATGGGTGTACCCGGCGGCCTTCATCCCCCGCATCCTGTCGGCGCGGATCAGGGAGCGCGAGGACAGCCCCACCTGGAAGGGGGCGATGACCACCGCGTGGGCCGGCATGAGAGGCGTGGTCTCGCTGGCCATCGCCTTCTCGATCCCGCTCACGGTGCACGGTGGCGGTCCCTTCCCGCAGCGCAATCTCATCCTGTTCCTGACCTTCACGACGGTCATCGGCACCCTGGTGGTGCAGGGGCTGAGCCTGCCCCCGATCATCCGGCTGCTGAAATTCCCCGGCCGCGACCAGCAGGCCGAGACCCTCGCCGAGGCCAACGCCCAGGCGCAGGCCTCCCGCGTCGCCGAAAAACGCCTGGAGGCCCTCCTGGAGGACGAACGCAACGCCCTGCCGCCTCCCCTGGCCGACCGCCTCCGCGAGGTCCTGGAACGCCGCCGCAACGCCGTCTGGGAGCGCCTCGGCGCCACCAACCCCGTCACCGGCGAGACCGTCGACGACACCTACCGCCGCCTCTCCCGCGAGATGATCAGCGCCGAACGCTCGATGTTCGTCCGCCTCCGCGACGGCCGCTACATCGACGACGAGATGCTCCGCACCTTGCTGCGCAGGCTGGACCTGGAGGAGGCGGCGGCCTACCGGGAGGCGGCCTGAGCGGGGCGGGGCATGGGGCTGCGCCGATTCCGCGGCCCCACCGCGCGGGCGCGACCAGTCACGATGGTGCCGTAGACGACCGACGGCACCTCGCGGCACCTCCAGCGGAGCGCTCAGTGGTGGTTACGGCCACTGGAGGGGGTCTTACGTCAACGGCCGCCCGGTGATCACCGCGACGACCGTGCTCCCGCGCGGGAAGGCGCCTTCATCGGCCAGGGCGACAAGTCCGCACAGCAACTTGGCGACATAGAGACGCTCTACGGCAAGCCCGTGCCGGTCCTCGAAGTCCTCGGCGAAGGCGTCGAGTTCGGCCGGCACGCGCGCGTAGCCCCCGAAATGGAAGCGGTCGTCGAGCGACCAATCACCCCGGCGGCCACCGAAGGCGCGCTTCTGCAGTTCCTCTGTGTCGGCGCTCAGGAAGCCGCCCTTGAGGACCGGTATCCCCAAGGCGCCCTGGTCAGGGCCGAGTCCGGCGGCCAGTCCGGCCAGTGTGCCGCCGGTCCCGCACGCGAGGGCGACGACATCGACGTCGGCACGCGCGCGTAGTTCCTCACCCAGGGCCCGGCAGCCGCGCACCGCAAGGGAGTTGCTGCCGCCCTCCGGGATCACGTACGCGTCCTCCGCGCCCGCCCCGCGCAGGATCGCGGCCAGGCTCTCCGCCTCGGTCTTGCGCCGGTACGTCGACCTGTCGACGAAATGGAGGCGCATCCCGTCGGCCACGCACCGGACCAGGGACGGATTGAGCGGCCGGTCGGACAGCTCCTGCCCACGGACCACGCCCACTGTCGACAGCCCCAGGAGGCGCCCCGCGGCGGCGGTGGCGCGCAGGTGGTTGGAGTAGGCACCGCCGAACGTGACGACCGTACGCCCGGCCGCCGCCGTGAGATTGGGCGCGAGCTTGCGCCACTTGTTGCCGATGAGATCCGGATGGATCAGGTCGTCCCGCTTGAGCAACAGCCGAACGCCGTGCCGGCCGAAGCGCCGATCCGCGATCTCCTCCACCGGCGACGGAAGCCGGGGCCGCAGAGCGGCGAGGTCGGTGCTGGTCACGGCACCATTGTCACCCGGGGCGTTCGGGTTGCCGGGGTTGCCGGGGTTGCCGGGGCTGCGAGGGGAGCTCATGTGGCTCGGGTTGCGAGGGACATCCGGATCGCCGGGGTTGCCCGAAGCTCTCGTGCCACCCGTGTCGGCGGGGTTGCCCGAGGTGCTCGTGTCGCCCGGGGCATTCGGATCGCGCGGGTTGCCCGAAGCTCCCGTGCCTCCCGTGTCGGCGGGGTTGCCCGAGGCGCCCGGGTCGCCCAGGGCATTCGAAATCACCCAGGCCGTCAGAGGCGCCCGTGCCGCCCAAGGCGTCCATCTCACCCGTGCCGCCCGTGTCACCCCCCTCCTCATGCCGCCCGCGACCCATGCCGCCCGGCGACCCATGCCACCCCGCCCACGCCGCGCCCCGGGCCCATGCCACCCGAGCCCATGCCGCCCCCCACCCAGGCGTCACTTCAGCCGGTCGTGGACCCGGTTCCGTAGCCACGTCATCGTGAACCCCCGCGGGTCCACCTTTCCGGGCTGCCACTCCAGGTGGCCGATCACCGATCGTTCCGACCAGCCGTGGTGGCGGCAGATCGCCGCGCAGACCTTCTCGATCGTCTCCAACTGGGCCTCGGGCCACGGGTCCTCGCCGTCGCCGAGGTTCTCGCACTCGAAGCCGTAGAAGTGCCGGTTGCCGTCGGTGTTGGCCTCGTTGTCGTGCGGCAGCGCCTTCTCGGCGATCACCGCGCGCAGGACGTCGTCGTCGCCGAGGCCCGCGTGGTTGGCGCGGCCGTAGCCGACCAGGTGGAGGCGGCCGTCCTTGGTGATGACGCCGTGGCAGAGGGGGCCGGGGAGGTCGGGGCGGCCGTCGCGGCACAGTGCCACCGTCCGCGCGCTGCCCTTGGTGACCGTGTGGTGGATCATCACGCCGTGGACGGGTCCCCACGGGCCCTTGTGGTTGCGGTTGTGGTGCTCCCAGTCGCCGACCTCGACGACGGTGACGCCCTCCGCCTTCATACCGGCCAGGAAACCGCCCGCGGACATGGGTGAGGCCATGACGCCTCCTTCGTGCTGTGCGACGGCCGCTGTGCAAGGCCGTCTCGTATCGCTGCTTGTACCGAAAAAGCGCGGTACGGACGACTTGTTCGCACGGCGTGCGAGCCGTTCCGGACACCGGCCGACCCAGCGGCAACTCGAACACCATTCGACGTGAACGGCCCCTGTGCCCAGCAGTTGAAGATCCAGTCCCGCTCTTTCGGGTAATACCACCAGCACGCTCAGTGAGGAAGGCTGGTGCGCGAGAACGATGCCGGGCGCACAGGTGCCGGGCATGAATGGGGAGGGCATTTCTCTATGTCGGTAGGCGAAGAGGTCCGCGCGGAGCAGAACAAGCCGCAGCAGAGTCTTGGTACTGCGGCTGCGCGGAACCTGGCCACGACCACGAAGTCCGCGCCGCAGATGCAGGAGATCAGCTCACGCTGGCTGCTCCGCACACTGCCGTGGGTGAACGTGCAGGGTGGTACATACCGGGTGAACCGACGGCTGAGCTACTCCGTGGGCGACGGCCGGGTGACATTCGTGAAGACCGGCGACCGCGTCGAGGTCATCCCCGCGGAGCTGGGCGAACTGCCCGCGCTGCGGGACTACGAGGACGAGGAGGTGCTCTCGGAACTGGCCACCCGCTGCCGCCAGCGCGAGTACGCCCCCGGGGAGGCGATCGCGTCGTTCGGCGGCCAGGCCGACGAGGTGTACCTACTGGCGCACGGCAGGGTGGAGAAGGTCGGCACGGGCCCGTACGGCGACGACACGGTCCTCGGGGTCCTCGCCGACGGCGCCTACTTCGGCGAGCAGGCACTGCTCGACCCGGAGGCCATCTGGGAGTACACGGCCCGCGCGGACACCGCCTGCACGGTGCTGATCCTGGCCCGCGGAGACGTCGAGCAGGTCGCGGAGCGCTCCGAGACCCTGCGCGACCACCTCACACAGCTGCGCGCGATCCCCGAGCAGCGCACCAACAAGTACGGCGAGAAGTCCATCGACCTCGCCTCGGGCCACTCCGGCGAGCCGGACATCCCGCACACGTTCGTCGACTACGACGCCAGGCCGCGCGAGTACGAACTGAGCGTCGCCCAGACCGTCCTGCGCATCCACTCGCGCGTGGCCGACCTCTACAACCAGCCGATGAACCAGACGGAGCAGCAACTCCGGCTCACCGTCGAGGCGTTGAAGGAACGCCAGGAGCACGAACTCATCAACAACCGCGAGTTCGGCCTGCTCAACAACTGCGAGTACGACCAGCGGCTCCAGCCCCACGACGGCGTCCCCAGCCCGGACGACCTGGACGAACTGCTCAGCAGGCGGCGCGGCACCAGGATGCTCCTCGCCCACCCGCGCGCGATCTCCGCGTTCGGCCGCGAGCTGAACAAGCGCGGACTGGTCCCGGAGTCCATCGACGTCGGCGGCAACCGCATCCCGACCTGGCGCGGCGTGCCGATCTACCCGTGCAACAAGATCCCGGTCAGCGACCGGCGGACCACCTCGATCATCGCCCTGCGTACCGGCGAGGCCGACCAGGGTGTCATCGGCCTCCAGCAGGCCGGCATCCCGGACGAGATCGAGCCGAGCCTCTCGGTGCGCTTCATGGGCATCAACGAACAGGCGATCATCAAATACCTGGTGACGGCCTACTACTCGGCGGCGGTCCTCGTGCCCGACGCCCTCGGCGTCCTGGAGAACGTCGAGATCGGCCGCTGGAGGTGACGTTTCAGCAGCTGGACGCGGTGTTCCCGCCCAAAAGGGCGGGTACACCCCGGTCGAACGCGACCGGCCGCAGCGGAAACGTCACCGTCCGCGGACGCTCCGAGGGGGACCCCATGGCCGAGTTCGGGACGGAGACGAAACACCCCGCCGACGGCAGCCCACCACCTGACGGGACCCGGCCGCTCGACGGGACACCGCCGACACCTTCGACACGGCCGACATCTTCGATACGGCCGGCACCGCCGTCCGACGGGCACGAGGCGGCGGTGATCCTGGAGGGGGCCAGGACGTCCGTCGACCCCGAACTGCGCGCGGCGATCGACTCGTTGCCCGGCTCGATGCGCCGGATCGCGCTCTACCACTTCGGGTGGGAGCACGCGGACGGCACACCGGCGGCGGGCAACGCCGGCAAGGCGATCCGCCCCGCCCTCGTCCTGGCCGCCGCCACCGCACTCGGCGGCGAGCGGGCCCGGGCGAGCGCACTACGGGCCGCGGCGGCGGTGGAACTGGTCCACAACTTCACGTTGCTGCACGACGACGTGATGGACCGGGACACCACCCGCCGGCACCGGCCCACCGCGTGGACCGTGTTCGGCGACGCCGACGCGATCCTCGCCGGGGACGCCCTCCAGGCGCTGGCCCTCCGGCTGCTCGCCGTGGACCCGCACCCGGCGTCCTCGGCCGCCGCGGCCCGGCTCGCGGACTGCGTCGTCGAACTGTGCGAGGGCCAGCACGCGGACACGGCCATGGAGAAACGCGCCCCCGGCGAGGTCACCCTCGACGAGGTGCTCACCATGGCCGAGGCCAAGACCGGCGCGCTGCTCGGCTGCGCCTGCGCGGTGGGCGCGCTGTACGCGGGGGCGTCCGCCGAGGACGTCGAGGCGCTGGACGCGTTCGGCCGCCAGGCCGGGCTCGCCTTCCAGCTGATCGACGACGTCATCGGGATATGGGGCGACCCCGGCCGCACCGGCAAACCGGCCGGCGCCGACCTCGCGGTCCGCAAGAAGTCCCTGCCCGTGGTCGCCGCCCTCACCTCGGGCACACCGGCGGCCGTGGAACTCGCGGAACTGTACGGAATGCCTTACGAGGAAGGGGAGTTGGAGCGCACCGCGCTCGCCGTCGAGCGGGCGGGGGGCCGGGACTGGGCGCAGGACCAGGCGGCCGACCGGATGGCGCGGGCCGTGCAGGAGCTGGCCCGGGCGATCCCGGACCCGCAGGACGCGGGCGGTCTGCTCGCACTGGCCGAGTTCGTGACCCGGCGCAGCAGTTGATGACTCCGGGACCTTCCGGAACCGCGCGGACCTGACCCCGCGCGGCAGCCGGAGGCCCCGGACCGGCGGGTCCCGCGCATCCCCACGGTGCGCGGGGCCCGCCATCGTTCACCGAAACCCGGATAGGCTCAACACCCGTACGGAATACGACTGTTGAGACCTTGGGGTGGGCGGAACATGGGCGTGGCGATACGGGCGGCGGGCGAGGGCGACAGAGAGCCGGTCGTCCGGCTGCTGGACGAGGCATTCCAGGACGATCCGGTGAGCGGCTGGGTCTTCCCCGACGCCGAGTACCGCCGTACGACCCACCACAGGCTGATGGCCGCCTTCACCGACGCGGTGTTCGCCGACGGCCGGATCGACCTCGCGGAGGACGGCGCGGCCTGCGCGCTGTGGCTGTCGGTACCGGCCGAGGCGCATCCGGAGAACGGCGAGGACGAGGCCGTAGGGCTACGGGAGTTGGTCGATCCGGACAACGAGCGGGTGGAGGCGATCGCCCGCCTCATGGCGGAGTCGCATCCCGCCGGCCGGGCCCACGAGTACCTGTGGATGATCGCCGTGGCACCGGACCGCCAGGGCGACGGCCTCGGCGCCGCGCTCATCCGGCACGTCCTGGACCGCTGCGACCGCGAGGGCCTGCCCGCGTACCTGGAGGCGAGCAGCGAACGCAGCACCAAGTTGTACGAACGCCTCGGCTACACCTTCACCGACACCACCCTCGACCTCCCGGACGGCCCGAGCATGTACCCGATGTGGCGCGAGCCGAAGCCGTAGCGAGGGCGGGCAGGGGGGCCGTAGCGTGGGCTTATGTCGGAACAGGAACTCACCACCACCCCCGTCCTCCACATCACCGAGCGCGCCCTGTGGGACGCGGCCCGCGCGCGGGGGAGCTACGAGTGGTCGACCCGTGGCCGCACCCTCCAGGAGGAGGGCTTCATCCACTGCTCGACCCGTACCCAACTCCCGCGCGTGGCGGCCTTTTTGTACGGTTCCTACGACGGCCCCGACGAGCTGGTGGTCCTGGTCGTGGACCCGGCCCGGCTCGACGCGCCGCTGAAGTACGAGGCGCCGGAGCCGGGCGGGGAGGAGTTCCCGCATGTGTACGGGGCGATTCCGGTGGGCGCGGTGGTGGATGTGGAGGTGTGGACGGCGTGAGTCGGTTATGGCGCCGGGCCCTGGTCGCGTGGGCGGTCGCGGTGGCCGTCGGGGGCGGGCTCACGCTGTGGCTGCGGGACTCCGGTGACGCACGGGCGCCCAGCGGGACGCAGCGGCAGCGGCAGGAGAATCAGGACACGGCGAGCGCCTGCCCGAGGCCGACGGACTCGCGGTACGACGGCCCGCGGGTGATCGTCGTCTGCGTCAGGGACGGTCAGGCAGCCCGCCGGTCTCCGGGTCGCGTCCCGTGAGGCAGTAGACACCGCCCGCCGGGTCCCGCATCACCGTCCAGTGCGTGCCCTGGGAGACGACGGTCGCGCCGAGGTGCTCGTGCAGTACGACGGCCTCGTCGATGTCCGCGCAGGCCAGGTCGAGATGGGCGGTGGCGGGGCGTTCCTCGCCGAGGCGCTGGAGCAGGATGCGGATCGGTTGGCCGGGCGGGGGCTTGAGCACGTGGAACTCCGGGAGTGCGCCCGGCAGTGCGGCCCAGTCGGGCAACAGGGCGCTCCAGAAGGCGACTTCGGCGTCGAAGGAGCCGGGGCCGATGTCGAGGGAGACCTGGTCGAGGCGGGTGTCGGCCACGACGGGCGGCCGTACGGACTCGCCGTGCCAGGGGACGGCGCAGAACAACTCCCCCGCGGGGGACCGGAGTACGGCCCAGCCGTCGTGCTCGGCGACCGTCGCCGCGCCGAGCCGCAGCGCGGACTCCACGAACGCCGGTACGTCCTCGACGGAGAAGTCGAGATGAGCGCCGCCGGGGCCGGCGTCCACGCCCTGGATCTTCACGCAGGGGTCGGTGCGGTCGGCCAGCAGGGTGACGAACTCGCCCTTCTCACCCCGGAGTTCGGACAGCCGGGTGTCCGTGACGGCCGTCCAGAAGTCGCGGGCGGCGCCGAGGCGGCCGTGCGGGCGGTCGACGAAGGCGTAGGTCCAGCGGATGTTCGTAGCGCTCATCGCGTGATCGTAGGCGCGGGGCGGGGAGCCGCCCGCGTGTTTTTCGGCCCCCGGTCAGTCCTCGCTCCGTTGCATGAACCGCAGCATGTTCCCGGCCGGGTCGCGGAAGGCGCAGTCGCGGACGCCGTACGGCTGGTCCGTCGGCTCCTGGACCACCTCGGCGCCGGACTCCTGGACCCGGGCGTAGAGGGCGTCGCAGTCGGCGGTGGTGAAGTTGACCCCGCGCAGGGTGCCCTTGGCGAGCAGTTCGGCCATGGCCTGCTTGTCGGCGGGGGAGGCGTCCGGGTTCGCGGCCGGCGGCTCCAGCACGATCTCCACGTCCGGCTGCAACGGCGACCCCACGGTCACCCACCGCATGCCCTCGAAACCGACGTCGTTCCGGATTTCCAGCTCCAGCACGTCGCAGTAGAAGGCGAGCGCCTTGTCGTGGTCGTCGACGGCGATGAAGCACTGGCGGAGTTTCAGGTCCATGCAGGACAGGCTAGGGGCGCGGGGGCGGTCCCGCCCGGTTCGGCCGGGTAAAGGTGCGGGCCACGCAGGACGGGATCACCGCGCCCGCCTCGTGCGAACGGGCCCGGTAGGCGCTGGGGGTCTCGCCGACCAGCTCGGTGAAGCGGGAGCTGAAGGACCCGAGGGACGTACAGCCGACGGCCATGCACACCTCGGTGACGCTCAGGTCCCCGCGCCGCAGCAACGCCTTCGCGCGCTCTATCCGCCGGGTCATGAGATAGCCGTACGGCGTCTCCCCGTACGCGGCGCGGAAGCTGCGCTGGAAGTGGCCCGGGGACATCAGCGCGGTGCGGGCGATCGAGGCCATGTCGAGCGGTTCGGCGTACTCGCGGTTCATGCGGTCGCGGGCCTGGCGCAGCCGTACGAGATCGTCGCGGTTCACGTCGTCCAGGATGGCACGGGGCCGCCCGCGCCAGGCCGGGAACGACGAAGGGGCCCCACCGGCGAACCGGCGGAGCCCCTTCCCCGTACCCGCTGACCTGCGATGGTGCACCGATCGCCGGTCGGTCGGGACGGGCCGACTGGGTGTCAGGCCTTCTTGGTCTCCCAGAAGATCTTGTCGATCTGGGCGATGTAGTCGAGCGCCTTCTGGCCCGTCGCCGGGTCGGTGGACGCCTTGGCGGCCGAGAGGGCCTTCAGGGTGTCGTTGACCAGCTGGTGCAGCTCCGGGTACTTCTCGAAGTGCGGGGGCTTGAAGTAGTCGCTCCAGAGCACCGAGACGTGGTGCTTCGCGAGCTCGGCGCGCTGCTCCTTGATGACGATGGCGCGCGCCTGGAAGTGCGGGTCGTCGTTGGCGGCCATCTTGTCCTGCACGGCCTTCACCGACTCCGCCTCGATGCGGGCCTGGGCCGGGTCGTACACACCGCAGGGCAGGTCGCAGTGCGCGCTGACCTTCACCTTGGGGGCAAACAGGCGGGAAAGCATGGAGCGTTCCTTCCTCGTGATCGTCTTCTCAGGTGGGACATTACTCCCTGGAGAAGCTGATTTCGCGAGTGCCCCCATGGGCTTAGGACAAAAGTCCAGGGTCGGACTCAGACTGGTGGAGGATAGGACCGGGGAGGTGCCGGGGATGCCGGAGCTGTCGCAGGAGACCGAGCGCGGGAGGGCCGCACTGCCCTTCGGGACGGCCGAGGTGACCGGGCCGTCCATGGTGCCGACGCTGCTGCACGGGGATCTGCTCGTGGTGCAGTACGGGGCGCGGATCAGGCCCGGCGACATCGTCGTGCTGAGGCATCCGTTCCAGCAGGACCTGCTGGTCGTGAAACGGGCCGCGGAGCGGCGGGACGGGGGGTGGTGGGTGCTGGGGGACAACGCGTTCGCCGGAGGCGACAGCACGGACTACGGCACCGTTCCCGAGGATCTGGTGCTGGGCAAGGTGCGTTTCCGGTACCGGCCGCCGAAGTCCGGTCAGCGTTCGCCGCTCGCGCTCGTCCGCTGGGCGCTCTCGGCCGCCAGGCCCGTGCTCCCCGACCGGTCGGCCTCCAGGCGCTTCCGGGCCCGGTAGGCGGCGACGTTGGCGCGGGTCGCGCAGCGGTCCGAGCAGTAGCGCCGGGAGCGGTTCGTCGAGGTGTCCAGGTAGGCGTTGCGGCACGGCGCGGCCTCGCACAGGCCCAGGCGGTCGACGCCGTACTCGGTGAGGTGGAAGGCCAGACCCATGGCCGCGATCGCCGCGTAGCCGGCCGTCGCGTTCGACGGGTGGTCCGCGAGGTGCATGTGCCACAGCGGGCGGCCGTCGTCGTCGCGGAAGTTGTGCCCGGAGATCTGCGGGCTGACCGGGAACTCCAGCAGCAGCGAGTTCAGCAGGTTCACGGAGAGCGTCTCGTCGCCGCCGTCGGCCGCCTCGAAGACCGCCCGCAGCCGCGCCCGGACCGAACGGAAGCGGGTGACGTCGGCCTCGGCGGCGCGGCGGGCCGCCTCCTGGTTGGTGCCGAACAGGTCCCGCACGGCCTCGACCGAGGTCAGGGCGTCCTTGCCCCGCGCCGGTTCCTCGGTGTTGACGAGGCGTACGGCGTAGTCCGAGTAATAGGCCAGTTCCACTTGTAGTCCTTACGGAGGCGCTCTATGGTCGTGGATGCGGTCGGGTAACAGCTGATCGTGCTTCCAGGGTATTACGACAGTGAGCGGACAGGGGGTCCTCATGACGACCGGTGTCGGAACCGACTGGCAGGCCTGGCAGGAGAGCTGGGACCGGCAGCAGGAGTGGTACATGCCCGACCGGGAGGACCGCTTCCGGATCATGCTCGACATGGTCGAGGCCCTCACCGGCCCCGCACCCCGCGTGCTCGACCTCGCCTGCGGCACCGGCAGCATCACCGCCCGGCTGCTCGCCCGCCTCCCGGACGCCACCAGCACCGGGGTCGACCTCGACCCGGCGCTCCTCGCCATCGCCGAGGGCACCTTCGCGGACGACGACCGGGTCACCTTCGTGACGGCCGACCTCAAGGACCCGGAGTGGACGACGAGGCTGCCGTACGACGCGTACGACGCCGTGCTGACCGCCACGGCCCTCCACTGGCTGCACAGCGAACCCCTCGCGGCCCTCTACGGTCAGGTCGCGGGACTCGTCCGCGACGGCGGTGTCTTCATGAACGCGGACCACATGATCGACGAGTCGACGCCCAGGATCAACGCGGCGGAGCGCGCGCAGCGGCACGCACAGATGGATCAGGCCAAGGGGAACGGCGCCCTCGACTGGGCCGAGTGGTGGCAGCTCGCCGCCCAGGACCCCGTCCTCGCCGGACCGACGGCCCGCCGCTACGAGATCTACGGCGAGCACGCGGAGGGCGACATGCCCTCACCGGCCTGGCACGCGCGCGTACTGCGCGAGCAGGGGTTCGGGGAGGCCCGGGCGGTGTGGTGCTCGCCTTCCGACACGGTGCTGCTCGCGCTCAAGTAGGCCCGCCCGTACGTGAGAAGGGGCGGTACGAGGATCCCGTACCGCCCCTCAACCCACCTACCGCTAGAGCACCTTGGACAAGAAGCCCTGGGTGCGCTCGTGCTGAGGGTTCGTCAGGACGTCGCGCGGGTGGCCGGATTCGACCACCACGCCGCCGTCCATGAAGACGAGGCTGTCGCCGACCTCGCGGGCGAAGCCCATCTCGTGGGTGACGACGATCATCGTCATGCCGGACTCGGCGAGGTCGCGCATGACGTCGAGGACGTCGCCGACCAGCTCCGGGTCGAGGGCCGAGGTCGGCTCGTCGAAGAGCATCAGCTTCGGGTCCATCGCCAACGCCCGTGCGATCGCGACCCGTTGCTGCTGGCCGCCGGAGAGCTGCGAGGGGTAGTTCTGCGCCTTGTCGGACAGCCCCACCCGCTCCAGGAGCTGCATCGCGCGCTCCCTGGCCTGGCCCTTGTTGACGCCCCGGACCTGCACCGGCGCCTCGATGATGTTCTCCACGGCCGTCATGTGCGGGAACAGGTTGAAGCGCTGGAAGACCATGCCGATGTCCCGGCGCTTCACCGCGACCTCGCGATCGCGCAACTCGTAGAGCTTGTCGCCCTGTTGGCGGTAGCCGACCAGCTCGCCGTCGACGTACAGCCGCCCCGCGTTGACCTTCTCCAGGTGGTTGATGCACCGCAGGAAGGTCGACTTGCCGGAGCCGGAGGGGCCGATGAGGCAGAACACCTCGCCGGACTTCACCTCCAGGTCGATGCCCTTGAGGACCTCGACCGGGCCGAACGACTTGTGCACGCCCTCGGACTTGACCATCGGGACCGAGGGGTCGGACGGGTTCCTGTCCGCGGAGCCGGTCTTGCTGAGCTTCGGGCTCATGCCGCGCCTCCCTTCGGACGGCCGATGGACAGCATGTTCGCCTTGATCTTCTGGTACGGCGTCGCCGGCAGCGCGCGGCTGGAACCGCGGGCGTAGTAGCGCTCGACGTAGTACTGCCCGACGCTCAGGACCGACGTCATGATCAGGTACCAGGCGGCGGCGAGGAAGTACATCTCCACCGGGGCGCCGGAGTTCTGGCCGATGTCCTGGGCGTAGCGGAAGAGCTCCGGATACTGGACGGCCGCCACGAGCGAGGTCGTCTTCAGCATGTTGATCACTTCGTTGCCCGTGGGCGGCACGATCACGCGCATCGCCTGCGGGATGACGATCCGGCGCAGCGTCTTGGCGTGGCTCATGCCCAGCGCGTGCGAGGCCTCGGTCTGGCCCTCGTCGACGGCGAGCAGACCGGCCCGGCAGATCTCCGCCATGTACGCGGCCTCGTTGAGGCCCAGGCCGAGCAGCGCCGTCAGCAGCGGCGTCATGAAGTCCGACCAGTAGTCCTTGTAGATCGGACCCAGGTTGATGTACTCGAAGACCAGGCCCAGGTTGAACCAGAGGAACAGCTGGACCAGCACCGGGGTGCCGCGGAAGAACCAGATGTAGAACCAGGCGATCGACGAGGTCACCGGGTTCTTCGACAGCCGCATCACCGCGAGGCCGATGCCGCCGACGATGCCGATGACCATCGACAGGACCGTCAGCAGGAGGGTCTTGTAGACACCGGTCATGATCCGGTGGTCGAAGAAGTAGTCCGGTACGGCATGCCAGTTGATCTTGCCCTGGCCGAACGCGTAGATGATCGAGACCAGGATGCCGATCGCGATCAGGGCGGAGACGTACCGGCCGTAGTGCCGGACCGGAATGGCCTTGATGGGTTTCGGGGCGTCCGGGGGCGCGTCCTGCGGCCCCGGCGCCTCGTCGATGTCAGTAGTCACGGATGTTGCCTCTCAGCGACGGCGGACCCGCGGTCACTTGCCGCCGTTGATCACGGACGACTTGACGGCACCGTCCTCGGCGCCCCACTTCGTCAGGATCTTCTCGTACTCACCACTCTTGATCACGGCGTCCATCGCGGCCTTCAGCGCGTCCCGCAGCTGGGTGTCGCTCTTGGCGACCGCGATACCGTACGGCGCCGCCTCGACCTGGTCGCCGACGAGCTGGAAGTCCTTGCCGCCGCCGGAGGTCTTCACCGCGTAGGCCGCGACCGGGAAGTCGGAGGAGGCCGCGTCCGCGCCGCCCGAACGCAGCCGGGTCTGGGCCTGCTGGTCGTCGTCGAAGGGCTCGATGGTGATCTTCTTGCCGCCCGTACACTTCTTCGTCTCGCTCTTGGCGAGGTCCTCGGAGACCGTGCCGCGCTCGACCGCGAGCTTCTTGCCGCACAGGTCGGACCACGACGCGATGTTCCCGGTGTCGCCCTTGCGCGTGTAGATCGAGACGCCGGCGGTCAGGTAGTCGACGAAGTCGACGCCCTCGCCGACCTTCTTGCCCGTGTCGGGGTCGACACCGTCCTGGCGGTTCTTGTTGTCCGTCATCGCCGACATCGCGATGTCGTAGCGGTTGGACCGCAGACCGGTGAGGAGCGCGTCGAAGGTGCCGTTCTTGAACTCGAACTTCACCCCGAGCTGCTTGCCCATCGCGGCGCCGAGGTCCGGGTCGAGACCGACGACGTTGCCGGCGTTGTCCTTGAACTCGACCGGCGCGTACGCGATGTCCGAGCCGACCGTGATGACGCCCTTGTCGCGGATCGCGGAGGGCAGCTTGCTCGCCAGCGGCGCCGAGCTGGTGGACGAGCTGGAGTCGTCCTTCTTGGTCTGGTCACCGCAGCCGGTGAGTACCAGGGCGCCGGCGACCGCGATCGCACCGACCGCTGCCAGCCGGGTGTGCGGGGCGGTCGTACGACGGGTGAATCTTGCGGTCATGGTGGGTTCCTCCGGCGGATGGATGGCGGTGCCGACGGGTCGACGAGAACACACACCTTCGGGTGTCGCGACCTCGTGTGATTAGGGCATCTTGCCATTCGGACTAGGCCGTTCAGGGGACTCTCCATGTCAAAATCGGATAACGGGTGACCCCCGAATCGCATCAGGTCGGTACATCAGGACGGCTCCACCCCGGACCATCTACGGGAATGGCTCCTTCCGGCCGGAGGATCTCCGGTATGTCTCACGATGTGATCGATCATCGTTCCGTCCTCGACCGGCGAGGTGTGACCTTGCGCCTATTGGACTCGTCCTCGGTGCCGTCCGTCCGGTAAGAAGGTTCTTTACACCCCTCATCCGGGGCTCAGGGCGCGTGTGCGGCGCGCCCGTCGCGCAGGTGCTGGTACGCATCAAATTTCTGGGCCCTGCGCGGTGCCCGCCCACCCCTCACCAGGGAGTGGCCACCCTCAAATCAATGAAGACCTAAGGGGTTAGACAAAGTGGCAGCGGAGATCGTCAATCCTCGCAGCGACAGCAGTACGGATCAGGACGGCGGGGCCGAGCCCCTCGATTCCTTCGATCCGGCGTTCGCGCTGCACCGCGGCGGCAAGATGGCCGTGCAGGCCACCGTGCCGATCCGCGACAAGGACGACCTGTCCCTCGCGTACACACCCGGCGTCGCGCGCGTGTGCACCGCGATCGCCGAGCAGCCGGAACTCGTCCACGACTACACATGGAAGTCGTCCGTGGTCGCCGTCGTGACGGACGGTACGGCCGTGCTCGGACTCGGCGACATCGGTCCCGAGGCCTCCCTCCCGGTCATGGAGGGCAAGGCGATCCTGTTCAAGCAGTTCGGCGGCGTGGACGCGGTGCCGATCGCGCTGGCCTGCACCGGCGTCGACGAGATCATCGAGACCGTGGTGCGGCTCGCGCCCTCCTTCGGGGGCATCAACCTGGAGGACATCTCGGCGCCGCGCTGCTTCGAGATCGAGCGCAGGCTCCAGGAGCGGCTGGACATCCCGGTCTTCCACGACGACCAGCACGGTACGGCGATCGTGACGCTGGCGGCGCTGCGGAACGCCGCGCGGCTGACCGGGCGGGAGCTGGGCGATCTTCGGGCCGTCATCTCCGGTGCGGGCGCCGCCGGCGTGGCCATCGCCAAGTTCCTGCTGGAGGCGGGGCTCGGCGATGTCGCCGTAGCCGACCGCAAGGGTGTCGTCTCGCGCGACCGGGACGACCTCACGCCGGTCAAGCGTGAACTCGCGGAGATCACCAACAAGGCGGGTGTCTCGGGGTCGTTGGAGGCGGCGCTGGAAGGCGCCGACGTCTTCATCGGGGTCTCCGGGGGTACGGTGCCGGAGCCCGCGGTGGCGTCCATGGCCGAGGGCGCGTTCGTCTTCGCGATGGCCAACCCGAACCCCGAGGTGCACCCGGACGTGGCGCACAAGTACGCGGCGGTCGTCGCCACCGGGCGGTCGGACTTCCCGAACCAGATCAACAACGTGCTGGCGTTCCCGGGGATCTTCGCGGGGGCGCTGCAGGTGCGGGCGTCCCGGATCACGGAGGGGATGAAGATCGCGGCGGCGGAGGCGCTGGCCGGTGTCGTCGGCGACGATCTCGCCCCGGACTATGTCATCCCGTCGCCCTTCGACGAGCGGGTCGCGCCTGCGGTCACCGCGGCTGTGGCTGCGGCGGCGCGGGCGGAGGGTGTTGCCCGGCGGTAGCTTGATCGGCCCCGCCCGTCTTAGGCGGGGCCGTTCTTTACCCGCCGGCCCGTCCGTTCGGGTGACGTGGAGGGTGGACGTCGCCCGTGGGCGGCTGGTGTCGCTTGGCGCCCGCGGGCCGTGGGGGCTTATTCCTTTCCCATCCGCCCGCCCGCCCGTTTCTGGGCGGCTGAAGGGTGGGCCCTTGCTGTGGGGGCGGGGTCGTTCGGCGGCTGCGGACGGTGGGGGTCTGGGGGCGCGGCCCCCAGGAAACGGTCACGCGGACACCCCGCACCCCTTGTGCAAGAGGGCATGTGTCACAACCCGAGGTGGTTCCCTGGTCAACCGGCGGAGCCTATCGTCGGGGGCATGTTCGCCGTCTACGCCGCCCGAATCGACCGCGACCAGCCGCTCTCCGGCCTTGAGCTGGGGGAGCGTCCCGCCCCCGAGGCCCGGCCGGGCTGGAGTGTCGTCGACGTCAGGGCCGCCTCCCTCAACCACCACGACCTCTGGTCCCTGCGCGGCGTCGGCCTCGCGGAGGACAAGCTGCCGATGATCCTCGGCTGCGACGCCGCCGGTGTCGACGCGGACGGCAACGAGGTCGTCCTGCACTCCGTCATCGGCCAGTCCGGTCACGGCGTCGGTCCCAAGGAACCCCGTTCCATCCTCACCGAGCACTACCAGGGCACCTTCGCCGAGCGGGTCGCCGTACCGACGTGGAACGTCCTGCCGAAGCCCAGGGAACTGTCCTTCGCGGAGGCCGCCTGTCTGCCCACGGCCTGGCTGACGGCGTACCGCATGCTCTTCACCAACTCCGGTGTACGGCCCGGTGATTCGGTGCTCGTGCAGGGGGCCGGCGGGGGCGTCGCCACTGCTGCCATCGTCCTTGCCAAGGCGGCCGGGCTGCGCGTCTTCGCGACCAGCCGGGACGAGGCCAGGCGGAAGCGGGCGCTGGAGCTCGGTGCCCTGGAGGCGGTGGAGCCGGGGGCGCGGCTGCCGCAGCGCGTCGACGCCGTCATCGAGACCGTCGGCGCCGCCACCTGGTCCCACTCGGTCAAGTCCCTCAAACCCGGCGGCACGATCGTCATCTCCGGTGCCACCAGCGGCGACCGGCCCTCGCACGCCGAACTCACCCGCATCTTCTTCCTCGAACTCAAGGTCGTCGGCTCGACCATGGGCACCAAGGACGAGCTGGAGGACCTGCTCGCCTTCTGCGCGACCACCGGTGTCCGCCCGGTCATCGACGAGGTGCTGCCCATGGACCGCGCCCGCGAGGGCTTCGAACGGCTCGACTCCGGCGGCCAGTTCGGCAAGATCGTCCTCACGAACGGTTAGCGACCGGGGTTGGCACCCCCCTTCCCCGTCTTCCCTGTGCGCGGCTCTGTGCGGCCGGTCCGGTTCTCCGGGCCGGCCGTCCGCGTGTGTCGCCCTTGCTTGTCAACTTTGGTTGACATTTGAGGCGTGTCAACTTAGGTTGACACCATGACCGAAGCAACGGATCTCGCCGAACGCGCGGGTGACCGTGATCCACGGGTCGGCCTGCGTGCCGTCTCCGCGCTGCGCAGGCTGGTGGAGCAGCTGGAGGCGGTGCAGGTGCGCAGTGCGCGCAACCAGGGCTGGTCGTGGCAGGAGATCGCCGCGGAACTCGGTGTCAGCAGGCAGGCCGTGCACAAGAAGTACGGGAGGCAGTGATGTTCGAACGGTTCACGAAGGACGCCCGCGCCGTGGTGCGGGGCGCGGTGGAGCATCGCGAGCGGTCGGGGCCCGGTTCCGTCGAACCCGAGCACCTGCTGCTGGCCCTCCTCGACGGCCGGGGCAGCCGGGCCTCCTTCGCCCTGACCGCCCTCGGTCTCACTCCCGAGGAACGCGTGGAGTCCGTACGGCAGGCTCTGGGCGACGCCCGCCGGCGGGCGGGGCTCTCGCAGGCCGAGGCCGACGCGCTGGCCGGGCTCGGTATCGACGTCTCGGAGATCGTCGCCCGGGTCGAGGAGGTGCACGGCGTCGGGGCGATGTCCGGCGAGGGGAAGTCCAAGGAGTCGTGGTCGGGCCGCCGTACCTTCAGCCGCGGTGCCAAGAACGTCCTGGAGAAGTCCCTGCGCATCGCCGTCGCCCACCGCGACCGGCACATCGGCGACGAGCACCTCCTCCTCGCCCTGACCATCCTCCCCGGCGTGCCGGGTGAGGTGCTCGCCGATCACGGGGTGACCCACGAGGCGGCCACGCGCGTGCTGTACGGCGGGGGAGAGGCGAGGGCGGCGGGCTGAGCGACTGGGCCGACTTGCTTGTGTGGTGGGGTGCGGGGTGGTGCGCCTGGGGTTGATCCCCTGGCGCACCACCTGCGGTTCGCGGCGTCGGCTCAGCCCTTGCGGCCGCCGCGCAGCACCGCCCCGATGTGTGCCGCCGCCGCCGACAAGTGGCGGCGGGTGTCGCGGAGTTGCTCCTCGGTGACGCCGTGGTCGCGGGCCGCGTCACGGATGTCGTCCCGGAAGCGGTCGAGGAGCCGGTCCAGATCGCGGGCCGGTTCGCCGGTGGAGTCCTCATGGGCCCAGGTCGGCTCGTACTCCGCGGGGAAGTCCTCCGGGGTCTGGCCGTACTCGGGTGTCGACGGGGTGCTCGGCGCCGAGGCCGACTTACCAGCACCAGCACCAGCACCAGCACCAGCACCAGCACCAGCACCTGTGCCTGTGCCTGCGCCCGCTCCTGTCCCTGGGCCCGAACCCGGTCGTCCGAATCCGAAGTCCTTGCCGAACTCCTTCCCGAAGTCGCCGAACTCCTTGGCCAGTTCGGTCAGGCTCTCCCGTACGCCCGTGGGCCAGTCGCCGCGTGCGAAGTGGTCCTGGGCGTGCTCCTGGACCTGGCGGCCGATGCGCTGCATCTCCTCCTGGGCCTGTGCCCACGCCCGTGTCTGCGCCTCCTTGGCCTGGCGCCGGGCCTGCTGGGCCTCCTCGCGGGCCCGTCGGCTCTCGTCCTTGGCGCGCCGTGCCTGTTCCTTCCACTCCTGCTTGGCGCGGCGCATCTCCTCCTTGGCGGCGCGCCACGACTCCTTGTCACCGAAGTCCGTGAAGTCCCCGGCAGGACCTTCGTGTTCGCTCCGCTGACCCCGTCCGGAACCGGCTCCCTGCCGGGCCTCCGTGGCCGCAGCGCGCATCTCGCGGCGCAGGTCGCCCGCGGCACCCCGGACGTCGGCCCGGATCTCGGCGGCCAGTTCGGCGACCGACTCGCGGATCTCCAGCTCCAGGTCGGCCAACTCGCCGCTGCGGTCGGCCAGTTCGGCGCGGCCGGCGTCCGTGATGGCGTACACCTTGCGGCCGCCCTCGGTGGTGTGGGTGACCAGGCCCTCGGCCTCCAGCTTGGACAGGCGCGGGTAGACCGTGCCCGCCGAGGGTGCGTACAGCCCCTGGAAGCGCTCCTCCAGGAGGCGGATGACCTCGTAGCCGTGTCGGGGGGCCTCGTCCAGCAGCTTCAGCAGGTAGAGGCGGAGGCGGCCGTGGGCGAAGACGGGAGGCATGTCAGAGCACCTTCTTGTCGGTCGTGCCGTCGGCTGCGGTGGCGCCGGAAGCACCGCCCGGGCCGGAAACGGAATTGTCCCCCGAGTCGCCCTGAACCCCGTCCACAGGGGCACCGGAAGCGTCGTCCGTCACGCCGGGGGTGGGGGCGGGTGTGCCCGTGGCGTCGTCCGAAGCGTCCGGGGTCTTGCCCGGGGCTCCCGACTTCCCGGCGGTGTCGTCCACAGCGCCCGGCGCGGGTGCGTCCGCAGAGGTGTCCGGCGCGTCAGGCCCCTTGTCTTCGGGTCCCGCATCATCGGCCGTGTCACCCAGCCCACTGCCCTCGGGCCCCGTCGCCGCACCGGGCCCCGCTGCTGCTTCGGCCCTCGCCGCTGCATCGGGCCCCTTCGTCATGTCGGGCCGAGGCGTCTTGTCGGCCCGCGTCGTGGAGGCGGTCACCTCCGTGTCCCCGACCCAGGGTCCGTCGTCCTCGCCCTCGTCCTCCGCCGCCGGGCGTCGCAGGAGGGCGATCGAACCGGAGACGGTCGTCGCGCGCAGCTTCCCCGTGCCCGCGCCCAGACGGCCGGTGATCTTGTGGGCGCCCCACTGGCCGTGCACCCGCAGGCCGTCGAAGGCGTTGGAGATCGAACCGCTCGCCGTGTTGGCCTCGACGTCCGCGTCCGCCGGATGTGGGAGGCGGATGGCGATCTCGCCCGAGACGTTGGTGAGGCGGACGTCGGTGGGGCCGTCCGGGTCGAGGTCCACGATCATGGAGCCGCTCACGGACTCGGCGCGCACGGAGGGTCCCGAGCCCTCGACGACGGTGAGGTCGCCGGAGACGGAGTTGAAGCGGAGGTCGCCGGTGACGGCCTGGGCCTCCAGGTTCCCGGAGACCGTCTCGGCGCGGACGGATCCGGAGAGGCTGACGAGAGTCGTGTCGCCGGTGACCCCCCGCACCACCGAAGGCCCGCTGATCCCGGAGACGACGGCCGCCGCGCCGACAACCCCGACCTCGACCCGGGTGCTCGCGGGCACGGCCAGGGAGACCACCGCGCTGCGCCGCCAGCCCTTCCGGTCGAGCCACTTGAGGAAGCCCTTCCAGGGGAGGTCCTCGTACGCCACCGTCAGCGTGCCGTTCCTCTGGGTCACCACCAGGGGCGGCCCGTCGATCTCCGAGATTTCCATGCGGGCGGAACCCTCGTCCGTCCCCACGACGTTCACCGTTCCGTTGACGATGCGTACGTGGAGATCGCTCACGGGCTCGTCGAACGTGAGCTTCTTGGGCTCTGCGACGGACCACTCGGACATGATGCAGACCTCCTCGGCCTAACCGGACGGAACACGACGCGCCATATCGCGTCTTCCGAGAAACACGATATATCGCGGATGGGGAAAGTCAAGACACTCGTTCCGGTGATCACCGGGCATCGAACAAACGGCGGAAACGGGCGCATTGCCCTAGCGTGTGACCATGTCGACGGAGAAACCGCAGGCCAGACACCGGACCGGTGCCACCCCGGGCGCCCTGCTGCTCTGCCGTGCGGACCCCGAGTCCGTCGCCCAGGCGGCCCACCCGCTCCGCGAACGCATGCTGCTGACCCGCGCGGGCGACGGCTGGAGCGTGCTCGTACCCGAGGGCAAGCCCTGGCTGCACGGTGAGGAACCGGTCGACCGCGTCCTCACCGGCTGGGCCACCGCGCTCGCCGTCGGCGCCCCCTGGCCGGTACTCGCCCTGTGGTGGGACGCCGACCGCGCGGGCTGCACCCTGGCCTCGGGTTTCCGCCGCCCCGTCGGCTACGTCTGGCTCACCGACGGCACCCCGGCCGGCGAGGACGAGGCGATGCGCACCTTCGCCGCCCGCCTGGGCCTGGACCCCGTACTGGACCTGCAGTCCCTGGACCAGCTCACGAAACCGGACCCCGAAGCCGACGCCCGCGCCCGTCTCCGCGGTCTCCTGGCGGTCCTCACGCGCGCGGGAGTGGCCCTGCCCACCGGCCTCACCCCGGGCGAACCCGCCGACCGCCTCCGGGAGATCGCCCGCGTCCGCCCCGACGCCCAGCGGATCGAGTGGGCGGGTTGGCGCGAAGCGGTCCGCGCGGAACTCGACGCGGTCGACAAGAGCCGCCTCGGTCCCTGGATGCCCTGGTCCGGCACGCCCAGGGCGCGCGCCCTGGCCCTGACCCAGGCGGCAGCGGGCCTCCCGCTCACGACCTGGGGCCTACGACGCCGTAGCGGAGGCTGGACCGTAGCGGGGGCGCTACTCCTGGCCCACGGCACGCTGGGCCTCGCCTCCGACCTCGCCCGCCCGCGCGACTGACACACCCGGGCGGCATCGCCGCAGGAACTACTCGTCGTCGTCCTCGTCGTCCAGTCGGGCCAGCCAGGTCGCCAGGCGTTCCACCGGGACCTCGAAGTCCGGGTTCAGGTCGACGAAGGTGCGGAGCTGCTCGGCGAGCCACTCGAAGGTGACCTCTTCCTCGCCGCGTCGCTTTTCGAGCTCTTCGATGCCTCGGTCGGTGAAGTACACGGGGGATTCTCCTGGGGGCGTGGGTCTGACACCCCAAGGTTATGCGGGAGGGCAATGGTTCCGATCCCGCACTTCACGCGTGCGTGCCTGGGCACAATGACCACAGGCGGACGGGATCGTCGTACGGGGGCGTGATGGAACGGAAGATCCAGGAGATCGAGCTGCCCGGGGGAGAGCGGGTGCTCGCGCGGGTCAGTGTGCTCTCGGCCGAGGAAGTGCCCGGCGGGGCCGACGAGTTCGCGTACGAGGACGTGGGCGCCCTCGATCACATGGCCGCGCGGATCGACCAGCTCAACGAACTCGTCAGCGGTGTGGGCGGTGCCGTGCTGGCGGCGGCGCGTGCCGTGCGGCCCGACGAGGTCAGCGCCACCTTCGGGGTGGAACTGGCGATGAAGCCGGGCAAGGCCGTGGCGCTGCTCGCCGACGGTGAGGCCAAGGCGGCTCTGTCGATCACGCTCACCTGGCGCGGGGACAGCGTGCGGACCGCGGGGGACGCCACCGCCACGACGCTCCAGGACGGCCGGAACGCCGCCGCCACATGACCGGCCAGCTCGAACAGTTGGCGATACGCGCCACCGTCCGGATCGGTCCGGACGCGGCGCCCGGCACCCTCTGGGGGAGCGGCTTTCTTGTCGCGCCCGGCTGGGTGCTGACCTGCGCGCACGTCCTGCACATCGACGGCGATGTCGAGAGCGTCGGCACGCTGCGCGTGCAGGGCCATCGACTCGACACCCCGGCCCGGCTCGCGTACTGGCTCGGCGGCGGCACCGACCCCGAACAGGACCTCGCCCTCGTCCGCCTGAAGGATGACGCGGCCGACGGCCACGCGTGCGTGCGGCTTACCGATCGCTACGACCCGCCGCACCAGGTCACCGCGTTCGGCTGGCGCACCCCGACGGGCGGGGCGCCCCAGCGCTGGAACGGCCACAGCGAGTGCAACGGCAGGGACGGCTCCTACGGCTTCACCCTCGCGCCCCACATGGAGATACCGCACGGCGCCTCCGGCGGGCCCCTGCTGGACCGTGACCACGGAGTCGTCGCGGGCATCGTCAAGGCCCGCCGCGCAGGCAAGGACGGCGGCCTGGCCGTCGCGGCGACGGCTCTGCGCGGCTTCCGCGAGGCGCGTGCCGTGGGCGGCGAGGACAGTCTGGGACCCGACCCGTACGCGGCGCTGATCCGTGCGCACGACCGGTGGCATCACCGCATGACGGCCGGCCCCAACTGGGTGCGGCTGCAAGGCGAAACGCGGGCGGGCGGCTGGGGAGCGCGGGACAGCGCCGAGGCGTCCGCGCTGCTCGCCGAACTGCCGCGGCCCGTCTCGTCGGCCGAACTGCAGTGGATGATCAGCCGCGTCCTCGGCTACGAGCCGCTGTGGGAGGACGAGTTGGCCCCGGTCGACTGGCGCGACGGGCAGGGCTGGGCGCACGACCAGCCCGAGGGCGCCGAGATCGTCGCACTGCACTACCTGCTCGCCGTGGCCCATGCCTGCCGGCGGCGGGCACCGGACGCCGTCGCCGAACTGGAGCGCTGGGTGAAGGCGCGGATCGAGCGGCTCCCCGGCCCGTTCGCGGCGCTGCTGCGTGAACGGGCCGCAGACGACCGGGAGTTGGTCGTCGGTGACGACCGGCTCGCAGGCAACACCGACGACCACGGCAGTGCGGGGCCCGTCGCCCCGGACAGTGAACGGCCCGTCATAGCCGTCGAGTTGGAACGCAACCCGTACGGCCCCGGTGAGCGTTTCCACTGGCGGGTCTGGTCCTGGCCCGACGGCCCCGCCACCGCGCGGATGCTCGACGAGGACACCGAGGACGAGGGAGCCCCGCTCGCCGATCTCCAGCGGGCGCTGCACCAGCCGCTGCGCCGGGCGTTCCGGAAGCTGGACGCCGAACACCGCCGTGCCCGGCTCGAACTGGCCCTGCCCGTCGAGCACTTCGGGCTCGACGTGCACCAGTGGCCGCGGACCGCCGAGCCGTCCATGGGTGCGCAGCGGCAGGTCGTGCTGCGCTCGCTGAACCGGCGCGGCGAGCCCGCCCCGGAGTGGCGGGAGCGCTGGGACGGGGTCGCCGGGAGCGCGCTCAAGGCCTTGCCGGTGCACGCGCCCGAGTACGCGAAGGAGGCGCTGGAGGCGGCGGCCCCCGACGCGGTGCCGGTCCTGTGCCGCCCGCCGCACCAGAACGCCGACTCGCTGACCGACGCGATCGGCGCCGGATACGGCGTCGCCCTGTGGAGCCTCAAGGGCGAGCACGCGCGCGCGTGCGGTGTGGACTGCGGCGAACTGTACGGCCGTAGCGCACAGTTGCTCGGCTCGGTCGACGGCGCCGCGGCCCTGCCCGAGCGGCTGCGAGCCCTCCGGGAACAGGCCGGTGAGGAGGGCGGCGAGGACGCGGCCTGGACGGCACACGTCGCGCTTCTCTACGACGACCCGCGGCGCCCCCTCCCGGTCTGCGACGACCCGTTGGACTCCCCGTGACCCGCCAACTCCCCACCACGGCCCGCGGATTGTGGCCGCCCGGCAGAAGGAGACTCCCGTGACCACCCCCGACTGGTTCGTCTTCCGGGGTTCCGGTGAGCCGCACGACGGTGTCGAACGGCTGCCCGCGCCGCCGCCGTGGCGCGACTTCGACGGCGGCCCGCTCGTCGGGACGGTCCCGCCGCTGGGCACCGAGTCGACGCGCCGCCTCGGCACCCGGGGCGCGGGCGGCCTCACCTGGCGCCCGGAGGAACTCGAACTGATCAACGCGGCCCTCTACTTGAGGCGCCCCCTGCTGGTGACCGGCGACCCGGGCTCCGGCAAGTCCACGCTCGCCCACGCCCTCGCGCACGAACTCGGCCTCGGCCGCGTCCTGCACTGGCCCATCGTCAGCCGCACCACCCTGCGCGACGGCCTCTACACGTACGACGCGATCGCCCGCCTCCAAGACATGCAGATGGCGAAGGAGTTGGGCGAGCCCTACACGGAGGACATCGGCGAGTACCTGCGCCTGGGCCCGCTCGGCACCGCCCTGCTGCCCCGCACCCGCCCCCGGGTCCTCCTCGTCGACGAACTCGACAAGAGCGACATCGACCTGCCCAACGACCTCCTCAACGCCCTGGAGGAGGGCGAGTTCGGCATCGCCGAGCTGCAACGCATCGCGCGCCGACAGCCCGAGGTCCAGGTCCTCACCGACGACGGCGACCGCGCCCCCGTCCAGAAGGGACAGGTGCGCTGCCGCGCCTTCCCCGTCGTCGTGATGACCAGCAACGGTGAACGCGACTTCCCCGCACCGCTGTTGCGCCGCTGCCTCCACCTCGACCTGCCCGCGCCCCGCAACGACGAGTGGGGCACCGCCCGCCTCGACGCCATGGTCCGCGCCCACTTCGGCGACACGAACCCGTCCGGCAACGAGCAACTGATCCGCGAATTCCTGGAGTCGAGCCCCGGCTCCCTGCGCGCCGCCGACCAACTCCTCAACGCCATCTACCTCACCCAGGAAGCGGTACGCGACAGCGAGCCCGACCGGCAACGGCTCGCCGAGCTGCTGATGCGACCGCTGGACCAGGGCGAGCACGGAACGCGCTGATGACGGCACCCTCGACACCCTCTTCCGCGGACGGACCGCTCGGCGGACTCGCCGAGCGGTTGCGCGCGCGGCTGGGCGTCGACCCCGGCGCACGCGAACTCGCGGAGGCGCTGTGGCTGGCGGAACACGTGTCGCGCGCGGAAGTGACCCCGCCGGAACCGGAGTCGGCCGCCGACCCGCTGGACGAACCTTCGAGCATCCCGGCCCGAGAGAATCCGACACCCCGCTCCGACGCCACGGCCCCCACCCCCACCACGCTCGACGACCGCACCCACCTCTACGCCGACCGTCGCCGACGCCCCGCACCCCCCGAGGGCACCGAACAGGCCGCACCCGAACCGGACTTCGTCCCCGTCCGCGTCCCCGCGGCGACCGCCCTCCCGAACTCCCTCGCCCTCCAACGCGCCCTGCGCCCCCTCCAGCGCTACCACCCGCCCGTCCGCACCACCGCCCATCTCCTCGACGAACAGGCCACCGCCGAACGGGCCGCCGAGACCGGCCTGTTCACCCCGGTGTTCCGACCGGGCGCACGCCGCGAGGCCCGGATGCGGCTGCTGATGGACGCGTCGACCTCAACCTCCGTCTGGGACAGCACACTTGAGGAACTCCGCCAGATCTGCACGGGCCTCGGCGCCTTCCGCGAGGTGCGGGTGCACTACGTCCACCAGGGCGCCGACGGCCAGTTGGCGATCGGCACCTCACGGGAACCGGGTCGTGGCCTGCGCGCCGCCGAGCAACTGCGCGACCCCACGGGACGCCAACTCACCCTCGTCCTCAGCGACTGCGCGGGCCCGCTGTGGCGCTCGGGCCAGTTGCAACGGCTGCTGCACCACTGGACGAAGGCCGCGCCCGTCGCCGTGGTCCAGCCCCTGCCGCAGCGGTTGTGGCGGCGCACCCACCTCCCGGCCCTCCCGGGCACACTGCGCCGCCGCGAAGGGCTGGGCGCCAGGCTGGAGTTCAGGCCGGCCGAGGGCCGAGTACCGTCCGGCGCGCTCCCGGTGCCGGTGCTCGGGCCCACCCGGGCCGCGCTCGGCACCTGGGCCCGGTTGCTGTCGGGCGGCACCGGCCTCTCCCTGCCTGCGGCGGCCGCCTGGGTCCACGCCGGTCATCCTGCGGCCCCGCCCAGGCCCGAACGGCCGCCCGCCGACCCCGGTCCGCTCGTCACGGCCTTCCGCCGCTCCGCCTCCCGCCAGGCCGTGTCCCTCGCCGTCTCCTTCTCCGCCGTACCGCTGAGCCTGCCGGTGATGCAGCTCGTCCAGCGGGCGGTACAGCCGCGCAGTGGGCCGTCCGTGCTGGCCGAGGTTCTGCTCAGTGGGCTGCTCAGACGCGGTGACGGGGAGGGGTGGTACGAGTTCGTTCCCGGGGTGCGGGAGGAGTTGCTGCGGCTGCTGCCTCGGGGGGACGCGCTGCTCGTGCTCAAGCACTGCGGGGCGTATGTGGAGCGGAACTTCGGGCGCAGGGCGCGGAACTTTCCGGCGTTGGCGTTGGCTCGGCTGACCGGGGACACGGGTGCGCTGCCTGCGGGGGAGGAGGGGGTTCCGGAGGCGTTCGCCGAGGTGTCTCGGGTGGTGTTGGGGCGGTTCGCGCGGCCGGAGGTGCGGCGTGAGCGGTTTGCCGTGTTCTACATGGTGGATGACAGGGCGTGGGTGCTCTGGACGGCCCACGTGCTGAGCGCCGCGGGATACGACGTGGATCTGCGGACGTGGACCGACGTCGAGGAGCTGCGGGAGGCGTTCACGGCGCCGGTGCTCCTCCTTCTCGGCAACGGCTGCAAGGTGTTCGAGGTGGCACTGGCAACCCTCGTGGCGATGGCCGAACAGCTGGTCGTCACCGTCGACGTCAGCACTCCCTGGCCTCCACCGCACTGGAGCCCGGGCCTGGAACCGGTCGTCTCCCTGGCCAACTCGACCGAGCGCATGGCCAGATGGCGGCTGCTGGACACTCTGGGTATCGACGACCCGGGCGCTCACCTGGCCGAAGCCCCGGACTTCGACTTTCCCGGACCTGCCCAGGTGGTGTGGGGCATGGTGCCCACACCCTCGCCGGGATACGTCCTCCGGGAGGACCTGCTCCGACAGCTGCGCGAGAAACTGTCGACCGCGCAAGGAGATTCCGCGGCCTGCGCCCTGGTCGGACCGCCGTCGTCCGGCAAGACACAGCTCGCGGCGGAGTACGTACGCCGGTTCGCCGGGAACTACGACTTCGTGGGGTGGATCCGGGCCCGGGACCACGCGACACGACTCGGCGACGTCCGACGCTTCGGACCCACCCTCGCCCCCTACGCCAACGACATCCCCCAACTCCACGAACTCTTCCGGAAGTTGCGCGAGGCGAACCTCCGCTGGCTGATCGTCTACGACGGCTGGGACGACCTCCAGGACGCCAACGACCTGCTGATCAGCGGCGGCCACGCGCTGATCACCACGAAGGACGGGGCCTGGGCGGAGGCGGTCCCCGCGCTGAGGGTGTCCGCCCCCGAGGAGGAGAACCCGGCCGTACCGGCGACCGAGCGGGACGAACTCGTCCGACGCGCCCTCGTCCGAGTCCACGCCCCGGCCGGCGCGCAGGGTGTCGTATCGGCGAGTGGTTTCTTCCTGGCGCCCGGCTGGGTGGTCACCGCGGCCCACGTGGTCGAGGGCCGCGACCGGCAGTCGGGCGTCGGCGTCACCACGATGGACGGTCGCCGCCACCAGGTCGAACGGGTCCGTGACGTGGGCGGGTTGGCGCTGCTGCACGTCCCCGACGTGGACGGGGTCGACTGCCTGTGGCTCACCGACCGCCCGGCCGCCGGGAACGGACCGGCGACGCTGTACGGAGCCGAAGGGCCCCTGGACGCACCCCGGGTGGTCTCCACGGCGGCCGCGGTCACCGGACGGTTGGGCCGGGACACCCTCCTGCTGGACGGCGAGTCGATCCCCCTCGGAAGCGCGGGCGGCCCCGTCGTCGACGCACAGGACGGCTCCGTGGTCGGTGTCGTCAAGTCCCGGCGGGCAGACGGCGGCGGGAGGGGAGAGGCAGTCCGCATCGAGGAGTTGCGGGCGCTGTGCGAAGAGGGCCCCACGGGCGCCGAGTTGTGGCACGGCCTCGTACGGGCGCATGACCGGCACCACGCCGAGCGGTTCGCCGAGCGGGGGCTCCACATGACGTGGACCGGCGTCCAACTCGGGCTCACCGACCCACCGTCGCAGGCCCTCCCACCCGACGAGCGGACCGAACTCTACGGACTCCTCGCCGAGTTGGAGCCGCCCATCGAGCCGAAGACGGTCCTGGAACTGCTCGGGCCACGAGAACGGCCGGACGTTCTCCCGCGCCACTGGCGGGACGGCGCCGGATACCTGAACCACCTCGCCACCGACGAGCGCCTCCTCCTGTACGCCGCACGCGTCTGGGCCCACCAGGCCACCCGGAGCGGCCCGGCCCAGGCCCCGGCCCTCGCCGTGCTGCGGAACTGGACCGACATCGCCCGGCAGCGCCTCGCGGGTGAGGGCGGGCAGGACGTCGGCGCCGCCTTCAGCCGCGTGGACACGGACTTCACCCGGATCGGACCCGTTGTGCGCGTGAAGATCGAGCGCACCGGCCCCAAGGACTACGGCTGGCGCCTCGTCCTGGTGCGAGGCAGCGAGGATGCGGTCATGGAGGGGGACATGTCGGGAGCGCGGGCCGAAGACCTGCCGGAGCGGCTGTGCCGGCATCTCGTGGACGCACTTGCGGAGGCCGAGACGCCCGGTACCGTGGCATCCGTCCAATTCTCCCTGCCGACCGAGCTGTTGTGGGACCTCCCTGTGGAGAACTGGCGGCTGCCGGAGAGGAGCGCCCTCGGATGGGAGCGGAACGTCTTCGTACGCAGCGAGTACGGTATCGGCCGTTATCCGCCTCGGGAGTGGCGGCAGCGCTGGGATGCGGTGTCCGGCGGCCCGCTGCAGGGCCTCCGGCTGCACGGGACGGGCACCGTCGACTGGACTAGGACGTCCCTCAACGCGGTACCGCTCCTGTGCCGGCACGCCGACGAGACCACGCCGACCACCGGCCTCGACCAGGCCAAGTCCCTGGGCTTCCCCCTCGTGCTGTGGAGCCGAGCGGCGACCCACACCGACTGCGCCGACTTCTACGAGCGAGCCGAGGACCTCCTGCGGCAGACCGGCACCGCCCGTGAACTCGTCGCACAGGTCTGCTACTTGAGGGCGTACAGCGCCACCCGCCACGCCTCCGAAGCCGCCTGGGCCCGCCACCTCGCCGTCTTCTGCGATCCCCCCGACGACCGCTGACCGTACGGCAATGGGCCCGCCCCCGAGTCATCAAGACTCGGAGCCGGGCCCACCGTAGAACCGGTCGAGACCTACGCCTCGAACACCTCCCGCACCAACTGCTCCTGCTCAGCCTGGTGCCGCTTCGCGGAACCGACCGCCGGGGACGACCCGTGCGGGCGGGAGATCCGCCGCAGCCGCTCCCCGTGAGGAACATCCGCGCCGACCGCCAGGTCCAGGTGGTCGATCAGGTTCAGGGCGATGAACGGCCAGGCGCCCTGGTTGGCCGGCTCCTCCTGGGCCCAGAGGTACTTCTCGGCGTTCGGGTACTTGGCGATCTCGGCCTGGACCTCGGCACCGGGCAGCGGGTACAGCCGCTCAAGGCGGATGATCGCCGTGTCCGTGGAGCCGCGCTTGACCCGCTCGGCGTCCAGGTCGTAGTACAGCTTGCCCGTGACGAAGACGACCTTGCGGACGGCCGCCGGGTCCGTCACCGACGCGTCGCCGATGACCGGGCGGAACTGGCCCGTCGTGAACTCCTCCGTCTTCGACGCGGCGGCCTTGAGGCGCAGCATCGACTTCGGGGTGAAGACCACCAGCGGCTTGTGGTGCGGGTTGTGCACCTGCCACCGCAGGAGGTGGAAGTAGTTCGACGGGAGGGTCGGCATCGCGACCGTCATGTTGTTCTGCGCGCAGAGCTGGAGGAAGCGCTCCACGCGGGCCGAGGAGTGGTCCGGGCCCTGGCCCTCGTAGCCGTGGGGGAGCAGGAGGGTGACGCCGGACGTCTGGCCCCACTTCTGTTCCGCCGCCGAGATGTACTCGTCGACCACCGACTGCGCGCCGTTGACGAAGTCGCCGAACTGCGCCTCCCACATCACGAGCGCGTCGGGGCGGGCCAGCGAGTAGCCGTACTCGAAGCCCATGACCGCGTACTCGGAGAGGAGGGAGTCGTAGACGTTGTAGCGCGCCTGCTCCTCGGAGAGGTACTGGAGCGGGGTGTAGTCCTCGCCCGTCTGGCGGTCGATGAGGACCGCGTGGCGCTGGCCGAACGTGCCGCGGCGGGAGTCCTGGCCGGAGAGGCGCACCGGGGTGCCCTCCAGCAGCAGGGAGCCGATCGCCAGCGTCTCGCCCATGCCCCAGTCGATCGTCCCGTCCTCGACCATCGTCGCCCGGCGCTGCAGCTGGGGCAGCAGGCGCGGGTGGACGTGGAAGGTGTCCGGGATGTTGACCTGGGACTCGGCGATCCGCTTCACGACCTCCGAGGAGATCGCCGTGGAGACCGCGACCGGGAACTCCGCCTGCGGGTCCGACATCGGGGCGGCACCCGGCTGGGCGGTCGCCTCGCGGACCTCCGTGAAGACCTTCTCCAGCTGGCCCTGGTAGTCCTGGAGCGCCTGTTCGGCTTCCTCAAGGGTGATGTCGCCCCGGCCGATCAGCGACTCGGTGTACAGCTTGCGCACCGAGCGCTTCTTGTCGATCAGGTCGTACATCAGCGGCTGGGTGAAGGCCGGGTTGTCCGACTCGTTGTGACCGCGGCGGCGGTAGCAGATGAGGTCGATCACCACGTCCTTGTTGAACGCCTGACGGAACTCGAAGGCCAGCCGCGCGACGCGGACCACGGCCTCCGGGTCGTCGCCGTTCACGTGGAAGATCGGGGCCTCGATCATGCGCGCCACGTCCGTGGCGTACATCGACGAACGCGAGGACTCCGGGGCGGCCGTGAAGCCGACCTGGTTGTTGATGACGATGTGGATCGTGCCGCCGGTGCGGTAGCCGCGCAGCTGGGACATGTTGAGCGTCTCGGCCACCACGCCCTGGCCCGCGAAGGCCGCGTCACCGTGCAGGGCGAGGGGCAGGACCGTGAAGTCCGTGCCGCCCTTGTTGATGATGTCCTGGCGGGCGCGGACGATGCCCTCGATGATCGGGTCGACCGTCTCCAGGTGCGACGGGTTCGCCGCGAGGGTGACCTTGATCTGCTCGCCGTCCAGGCCGGTGAAGGTGCCCTGGGCGCCCAGGTGGTACTTCACGTCGCCGGAGCCGTGCATCGACTTCGGGTCGAGGTTGCCCTCGAACTCGCGGAAGATCTGGGCGTACGACTTGCCGACGATGTTCGCGAGAACGTTGAGCCGGCCGCGGTGGGCCATGCCGATGACGACCTCGTCGAGGCGCGACTCGGCCGCGCTGTCGATGACCGCGTCCAGCAGCGGGATGACCGACTCGCCGCCCTCAAGGGAGAAGCGCTTCTGGCCGACGTACTTCGTCTGCAGGAAGGTCTCGAAGGCCTCGGCCGCGTTCAGGCGGCGCAGGATGCGCAGCTGCTCCTCGCGCTCCGGCTTGGAGTGCGAGCGCTCGATGCGGTCCTGGATCCACTTGCGCTGCTTCGGGTCCTGGATGTGCATGAACTCGATGCCGGTGGTGCGGCAGTAGGAGTCGCGCAGCACGCCCAGGATGTCGCGCAGCTTCATCAGGGACTTGCCGGCGAAGCCGCCGACCGCGAACTCCCGCTCCAGGTCCCACAGGGTGAGGCCGTGCTCGGTGATGTCCAGGTCGGGGTGCTTGCGCTGGCGGTACTCCAGCGGGTCGGTGTCGGCCATGACGTGGCCGCGGACCCGGTAGGAGTGGATCAGCTCGAAGACGCGGGCGGCCTTCGTCACGTCGTTGTCGTGCGACGCGTCGATGTCCTTGAGCCAGCGGACCGGCTCGTACGGGATGCGCAGCGCCTCGAAGATCTCGTCGTAGAAGCCGCTCTCGCCGAGCAGGAGGTTCGCGACGATCCGCAGGAACTCGCCGGAGGCGGCGCCCTGGATGACCCGGTGGTCGTAGGTCGACGTGAGCGTCATGACCTTCGAGATGCCGAGCTTGTTGAGGGTGTCCTGGGAGGTGCCCTGGAACTCCGCCGGGTAGTCCATGGAGCCGACGCCCATGATGACCGACTGACCGGGCATCAGGCGGGGGACCGAGTGGACGGTGCCGAGGCCGCCGGGGTTGGTCAACGACACGGTGACGCCCGTGAAGTCATCCATCGTCAGCTTGCCGTCGCGGGCGCGGCGGACGATGTCCTCGTAGGCCTGCCAGAACTCGAAGAAGTTCAGCGTCTCGGCCTTCTTGATGCCGGCGACGACGAGCTGGCGGTCGCCGTTGGGCTTCACCAGGTCGATGGCGAGACCGAAGTTGATGTGCTCCGGCTTGACCAGGGTCGGCTTGCCGTCCTTCTCCTGGAAGGAGTGGTTCATCGACGGCATGGCCTTGATGGCCTGCACCATCGCGTAGCCGATGAGGTGGGTGAAGGAGATCTTCCCGCCCCGGGCACGCTTCAGGTGGTTGTTGATGACGATGCGGTTGTCGAAGAGCAGCTTGACCGGGACCGCGCGCACCGACGTGGCGGTGGGGACCTCGATCGAGGCGTTCATGTTCTTCGCGACCGCGGCGGCGGGACCGCGCAGGGTGACGAACTCCGGGCCACCGACGGCCTCGACCGCGGGCTCGGCCTTCTTCGGCTGAGCGGCCGGGGCCGCCGCCTTCGCAGGCGCGGGAGCCGGGGCTACGGCCTTCACCGGCGCCGGAGCGGCGGCTGCGGGCGCCGGCGCGGGGACCGCCGGAGCGGCAGGCGCGGCAGGAGCGGCCGGAGCCTGGGCCGGGGCGGCGGGTGCCGCCGGGGCCGGGGTGGTTCCTACGGCCCCCGCGGCCGCAGTACCCGCCGAAGTCGAGGTCGGGGCGGCAGCCGCGCCCGGCTTGTAGTCGGCGAAGAAGTCCCACCAGGCTCGGTCTACCGAGTTCGGATCCTGGAGGTACTGCTGATAGATCTCGTCGACGAGCCACTCGTTGGGCCCGAACGCCGCCGCGGGATTCTTACCCGCGGCTTGGTCGGACTCGGTCGAGATGGTCGAGTTACTGGGGGACTGTGACGACACGGCGGCAACCGCCCTCTTCCGCTTCACAAGGTGATGGACAGCGGGAATTAAGGCTACGCCCCCATGACCGCCAAGGTCGGGTCGGGCCGGTCCATCGTCGCGTAAGTCACATCGGAAAGTGTGTTTCGAGCATCGAAATGGCGGGAAACAAGCGTGGTTCCGCTGCGGAAGGGTCGCGTCGATGCGGGCCGGACGCGCCGATGGCGCGGGCCTGTGCCTGATCACACGTGTCCGCCAGCGCGGACCGTCGTGGATCTTTGGGCTCCGGTTCGAACTTTACGTCAACTTGGCACGGAAGACAGTCCCGGGAGGGTGACGATGATCCGGCAGCCACGGTCGGATTCGGCCACACCGATCCGGCCGCCGTGCAGATCCACCGCCCAGCGGGCGATCGCCAGACCGAGGCCCGTACCGCCGTCGCTGCCCGGTCCGTGCGGCGAGCTGACCGCTCCCCGGTTGAACCGCTCGAAGATGTGCGCCCACTGCGCCTTCGGGATGCCGGGCCCCTCGTCCAGGACCTCCAGCTCCAGCGACTCCGGCCGCGCCCCGCGCCGCGCCTTCACCGTCACCCGGCCGTGCGCGGGGCTGTGCTTGACCGCGTTGTCGATCAGGTTGGCGACGACCTGGTGGATGCGCTCCGGGTCGGCGAGCGCGGTCAGCTCCGGCGGGGACACGTCCAGGTGCAGATGGACGTCCGTCCGCGTGTGACTCCCCGAGCCCGACGCGATGCCCGCGCGCGCGGAGGCGACCATGTTGGCCTCCTTGAGCACGCCCGAGAGATACGGCCACACCTCGAAGCGGCGCGTCTTCAGCGGTACGACGCCGTTGTCCAGCCGGGAGAGATCGAGCAGCGTCTCGACGAGACGTCCCAAGCGCTCCGTCTGCTTCAGCGCCGTCCGCATGGTCTCCGGATCGGCGGCCGAGACGCCGTCGACGACGTTCTCCAGGACGGCGCGCAGGCCCGCGATGGGGGTGCGCAGCTCGTGCGAGACGTTCGCGACGAGTTCCTTGCGCTGGCGCTCCTGCGCCTCCAGCTCGTCGGCCATGACGTTGATCGTCCCGGCCAGGTCGCCCAGTTCGTCACGGCGGTTCTCGCGCACCCGGCGCGTGTAGTCACCGCGCGAGATCGACCGGGCCACCGTGTTCATCTCGTCCAGCGGCGCGGTGAGCGAATGGGCCACGAACTGCGTTATCAGCAGTGTGGCGATCATCGAGAAGACCGTGATGAAGCGCAGCTCCGTCGCCGTGCGCATGGCGATCATCATCAGCCCGGTGGTGATGAGCACCGCGATGACGACCAGCGCGCCCAGCTTGGTCTTGATCGAGAACGGGCGTACGCCGCCCCAGGGTTCCCCGGGGCTCCTCCGTGACGTCGGCCCGTCGTTCATGGCGTCGGGGTCTCCAGTGCGTAGCCGACGCCGTGCACCGTGCGGATCCGCTCGGCGCCGATCTTCCGGCGCAGCGCCTTGATGTGGCTGTCGACGGTGCGGGTGCCGGAGGCGTCCGCCCAGTCCCACACCTCGGCGAGCAGCTGCTCGCGCGAGAGCACGGCGCGCGGGGTGTTCGCCAGGCACACCAGCAGGTCGAACTCGGTGGGTGTGAGGTGAACGTCCTCGCTGCGCACCCGTACCCGGCGCTGCGCGTGGTCGATCTCCAGCTCGCCGAGGCGCAGGATGCCCGAGCGCGGGGTGGACGCGGCCACCACGGCACGCTCCACCCGGCGCAGCAGGACGTGCACGCGCGCCGCCAGCTCCCGCATCGAGAACGGCTTGGTCATGTAGTCGTCGGCGCCGACCCCGAGCCCGACCAGCATGTCGGTCTCGTCGTCGCGCGCGGTGAGCATCAGCACCGGCACCGGGCGGGCGGCCTGCACACGGCGGCAGACCTCCAGCCCGTCGAAGCCGGGCAGCATGATGTCGAGGATCAGCAGATCGGGCTGCCAGGCCTCGGCGGTGTCGACGGCCGAAGGCCCGTCGCCCGCGGTCTGCACGAGAAATCCCTCGGCGCGCAGACGGGCCGCGATGGCGTCGACGATCGTCGGATCGTCCTCGACCACGAGCACCCGGCGCTGCGCGCCCGGCGTGGCCGTGGCCGTACCGTTGTGGGAGGTGTGTGTCTGCTCCATCGCCCGCCCCTGAAGTGTGCTTTCCGGAACCAGTGGGGTGATCCCATGACTGCTCTTGACGCTTGAATGATCTGCGCCAGGCAAGCAGAGTACGGGGAGTGACGTCGCCTTTGCTATCCAGGTCGTACGGCGAGATGCACGACGTCGGGAACTCCTCGGGCAACCGGGATCTCTTCGGTACGCACCCGTTGGAACCCGGCATTCCATAAGGTTCGCTCAAATTCCGGAGAGGGCTGCGCCGACCATACGGCGAGTACCCCGCCCGGTCTCAACACCCTTGCGCAGCTTGCCAGTCCGGCCGGTGAGTAGAGGCTGTCGTTGCCCTCGGTGACGGTCCAGCCGGGGCCGTTGTCGATGTCGAGACAGAGCGCGTCGAAAGTGGCGCAAGTCTCATTGACGAATGCGACCAGGTCCGTTTTCACAATTTCGGTCCGCGGGTCGGCGAGAGCGTCCGCGGAGAGCGCCGACAAGGGCCCCGATCGGTGCCATTCGACGATCGCGGGTTCCCGTTCGACGACCGTGATCCGCCCCCAGCGGGGATCGGCGGCGGCATGAGCGAGCGAGAACCCGACACCGAGCCCGCCGATCAACACGTCCGGCGCTCCATCGGGTTCGGGGCGCGAGTCGAGGGCATCGCGTGCGGCGTCGACCAGCAGCCGCTCCGACCGCCCGTCCGAAGTGTCCATGAGGAAGCACCCGTTGGCGATGATCTGGAGCAACTCCCCGTGCCGGCGCAGCACCACCTCGCCGTAGGGGCCCTCGCGACGGTCCAGGACGACGGGGGTGTCGTACGGGGAGGTGCTGTCGTACGCGGCGGTGTCGTACGCGGTGGTCATGCGATCCATCCTGGCAGTTTCACCGGATCGTGCGGCCGAATTAACCCAGGGCGAACACGTCCGGGTGCAAGGTACCTGCGGACGCGCGGGAAGGCTTTCAGGTTGCTGTGAATCGGCCCTCGCGTGGCGTCGGTCATAGACAGGGGCAGGTGGGACGGCGAAGGGTGGGGTGTGAACCGGAAGGAGCGCCTCACCGTGGAACGGATCGCGACGGCCGACACCCAGGCCTCCGCCACGCCTCAGGGCGGGCCCTTGGCCGATGAGTCCGGGTTGTTGGACGCGATGCCGAGACAGCGGGAAGTGCTGGAAACGGCCGGGGAGTTGGCCTTCCCGGTTCAGGTTCAGGGCCAGGGGCAGGCGTTGGCCCTGGCGGCGGTGTCCGTCTCGGCGTCCACCCCCGCCGTCCCCGGAGAATCGCGCGTCCTGCTCGCACTCCGCGGCCTCCACCCCTGGCGGCTGCTGCCCACGCCCACCGGGACGCCGTTCACCTTCTGTTACGGGTTGCTGCTCGTCGTGACGTCACTGGTGGCGCAGTACGCCGATCCGACCTTCGTGAACCAACTCCACCAGGCGTCCAGCACCGACGTCACCCACCTCCTCCGCGACCCGTTCCTCGTGCTGGTCGCCAGCGCGCTGTGGATCGTGGGCGGGATGGTGTCGCCGTACGCGTTCCTGTTCCTGCTCGTACTGACCGCGCTGGAACGCCGGATCGGCGGGGTACGGGCGGCCGGTGTCTTCCTCTTCGGGCACATAGTGGCCACGCTGGCGACCGAAGGCACCGTGGGATTCGCGGTGTTGGTGGGCCACCTCCCCGACAGCTCCCTCCACCGCCTCGACTACGGCATCAGCTTCGGCGTGGCGACGAGCATAGGAGCGCTGGCCGGCCTCCTCCGACCGTGGCTCGGCCTCCCGCTGATCACCCTGTTCGGCTGGTCACTGGTCACGGACCTGATCGCGTTCACCGACCCCATGACGAACTGGGGCCACCTGATCTCGCTGACGATAGGTGTCGCGACGTGGCCGTTGACACGGCGGTGGGCGCGGGCGGCGCAGGCGAATCGAGCCGCAGGGGTGGCTGGGGCGGCCCGGGTTGAGGTTGCGGGGGTCTAACTCCCTGGCTGCCTGGCCGCGTTCAGCTACTTCTCCGGTCCCGGGACTCCAAGGTGGCGCTCTTCCGGGGAGGTTGCTCCGGTGACCACACGTACGGCGTGGTCGTGGTGATCGCCCGGAACCCCAGTCGGCGCAGGATCGGCGCGCTGTCGTCCGAGGCGTCCACCTGCAGATACGGCACTCCGCGGGCGACGGCGAGAGCGGCTCGGGTGGCCACGAGGGCGCGGTAGATGCCCTTGCCGCGCCACTCGGCGCGGGTCGAGCCGCCCAGCATGTTGGCGAACTCCGTCCCCGGCCGGAAGGCGAGCCAGGCCGCGGAGACCATCTCGCCCTCCGCCTCCACGGCGTAGACGGCCATCTCGTCCGGAGCGGCGGCGATCCGGCCGAGCAGGTCGGTGGCCAGCCAGTTCAGGTCCATGTCCCAGACGGCCGACTGCAGGGCGCCGATCCGCCGCAGGTCCGCCACGGCGGTGACCCGGCGGATCGTGACCCCGTCCGGCAGCACGGGCTCTCCTACGGCCATCTCCTCGGCCGGCCCGATCAGCACGGTCTCCGGTTCCTCGGGCACGAACCCCGCCGCGCGCAGCCGGTCGGTGAGGTCGGCGGGCACGTCGTGGGAGCGGGTCTTCCACTCCACGCTCTCCCCGCGCGCCGCGAAGAAGTCCCGCTGCCGCACGATCAGTTCGTCCAGCTCCCGCCCCTGCACCCCCAGGTCACGCGGCCCGCTCACGAACCCCCGGAACTGCCCGACGATCCGTAGCAGCGGCCCGTCCTTCTCGTACGTCACTCCGGCGGGCGGGACGGGTGGGGTGCCGCGCATCTGGTTGTCGTAGGCGGAGAGGAGGGTCTGGGTCTCGGTTTCCGGTTCTGTCACGGGGCGACGGTACGGGGAGGTGTGCGAGCCGGGGCAACTGGTTATCGGCGGGCGGTGGTCGTCTTGATGTGTCCGATGCCGCGAGTTCGACGCAGTTGTTGTCCCCCGACCCGGAGTCAGCGTGAGGTGTCGGCGATGCCGTCGCGAAACTCCTGGAACGCGTGCCAGCCCGAGGGTCCTCCCGGAGTGATCAGGTCTCCTGAGGAACAGTCCAGGACCTTGCAGCCGAAGGCGCCCGCGAGGCGGAAGACGGAGGGGAGCACGTCGTCGCCGGAGCCGCGGACGTGGAGCATGATCGAGTCCACGGGATCGTCCGAGCCGATGTTGAGTTCGATGGACCAGGTGGGTCCGGTGAGGTCGCCCCAGGTGGGATCCGAGAGGTCGGCTGAGGGCTCGGCCCTGCTCACGGTCGCGAGGACCTCGTGCAGTGGGCCGAGTGGGCGCGGGGTGTAGTCGTCGGGTATGTCCTGCGCCGAGGTGATGTCGTCGGGCAGGTTGAGGAGAAGAACGTCCCAGCTCATGTGGACCTTCCGGATGGGGAACGGGTGGTTGCGCTGTCGGCGGGGGTTCAGATGAGGCTGAGCTGTTCTCCTGGCGGCTGGGGCGCGAGAGTGCCGCGGAGTCGGCTGACGGTCGCCCGCCAGGGGCCGCCGTCCGGTCCCTCCCAGAGCTCCAGGAGTTCGGACGGCTCGGTCAGGACGCGGTCGAGGGCCTGGAGGGCGAGGGCGCGCAGACCGGTGAGGTCGGGGAGCGGCTCGTCCGGTCCGTAGACGGGGTGGGCGGGCTCGCCGCCAGGGCATTGTGCGGCGACCAGGGCCGCTCCCGCGACGGCTTCGTCGCCGACGCGCGCGTCGAGGAGATCGACGGTGTCGGCCGCCCGGGCGAGCGTGTCCCGCACCAAGCCCTGACGCGCGTCCGGAGAGGCGTCGTCGAGGTCGCCGCACCAGTCCGCAGCGGTGTCGTTGTCGAAGGGGCCGGTGTCCCAGGTGCCCATGCGTCTCTCCTGAGTCGTGATCGAGATCGTGCTGGCGTCGCGTCAGGGGATCGTGGCAGGCGCCACTGACATCGACTGCCGAGGCCGACTGCCGATGCCGACCGCCGATGCCTGCCGTCGAGATGGGGTACCGAGCCCCGGCCGCCCCGTCAGCGCACCCTGCGAACGCACCCCGCTCCCCGGGAAGCCCCTGCCTCCTTTCCGTGTTGACCTGCACAGAACCCGGCGCACTGCGGCTGATCGCTCACGGCGAACACCGGGTGGGGAACAATCGAAGACTCCCAAGCATTGAGTCGGCATAGCTCAACTTGACTGCCTAAGGGGAGATCATGGCTTCGACGTCCACACCGCTCACCCTGCCCGTGCTGCCGCTCGACGACGAGGTCGTGCTGCCCGGAATGGTGGTTCCGCTGGACCTGAACGACACCGATGTACGCGCCGCCGTGGAGGCCGCGCAGGCCGCCGCGGGGTCCGAGCCCGGAAAGCCCAAGGTCCTGCTGGTGCCACGCATCGACGGGACCTACGCGAGCACCGGCGTGCTCGGCACCATCGAGCAGGTCGGCCGGCTGGCCGACGGTGACCCGGGTGCGCTGATCCGCGGCCGTAGCCGCGTGAAGATCGGGGCCGGGACCACCGGTCCTGGTGCCGCGCTCTGGGTCGAGGGCACCGCTCTCGACGAGAGTTTGCCCGAACCCCTGCCCGGCTCCGTTTCCGAGCTGGTGAAGGAATACAAGGCGCTGGCCACCGCCTGGCTGCGCAAGCGCGGGGCCTGGCAGGTCGTCGACCGCGTGCAGGCCATTGACGACGTGTCCACGCTTGCCGACAACTCCGGTTACTCGCCCTTCCTCACCACTGACCAGAAGATCGAGCTGCTGGAGACCACCGACCCGGTGGCCCGGCTGAAGCTCGCCACCCAGCACCTGCGCGACCACCTCGCCGAGCAGGACGTTGCCGAGACCATCGCCAAGGACGTGCAGGAAGGCGTCGACAAGCAGCAGCGTGAGTTCCTGCTGCGGCGCCAGCTCGATGCCGTCCGCAAGGAACTGCGCGAACTGAACGGGGACACGAGCGACGGCGAGGAGTCCGACGACTACCGGGCCCGCGTCGAGGCCGCCGATCTTCCCGAGAAGGTCCGCGAGGCCGCGCTCAAGGAGGTCGAGAAGCTGGAGCGGTCCTCCGACCAGTCGCCCGAGGGGTCGTGGATCCGCACCTGGCTGGACACCGTTCTTGAACTGCCTTGGAACGAAAGGACCCAGGACGAGTACGACATCCAGGGCGCCAAGGCGATCCTCGACGCCGAGCATGCCGGTCTGAACGACGTGAAGGAGCGCATCACCGAGTACCTGGCCGTGCGCAAGCGGCGCGCGGCGCGGGGGCTGGGTGTTGTCGGGGGCCGACGCGGTGGTGCCGTGCTCGCCCTCGTGGGGCCGCCCGGTGTCGGCAAGACCTCGCTCGGAGAGTCCGTCGCGCACGCGATGGGGCGGAAGTTCGTCCGGGTCGCGCTGGGCGGGGTCCGGGACGAGGCCGAGATCCGTGGACACCGGCGTACGTACGTGGGTGCCCTCCCCGGTCGTATCGTCCGGGCCATCAAGGAGGCCGGGTCCATGAACCCGGTGGTCCTGCTGGACGAGATCGACAAGGTGGGGTCCGACTACCGGGGCGACCCGGCGGCGGCACTCCTCGAAGTGCTCGACCCCGCGCAGAACCACACCTTCCGCGACCACTACCTGGAGGTCGAACTCGACCTGAGCGACGTGGTGTTCCTGGCGACGGCCAACGTGCTCGAAGCCATCCCGGAGGCGCTGCTCGACCGTATGGAACTGGTACGGCTGGACGGTTACACCGAGGACGAGAAGGTCGTCATCGCCCGTGACCACCTGCTCCCGCGCCAGCTGGAGCGGGCGGGGCTCAAGGACGACGAGGTCGTCATCGACGAGAGCGCGCTGCGCAAGCTCGCCGGCGAGTACACCCGTGAAGCGGGCGTCCGCACCCTGGAGCGGTCCGTCGCCAGGCTGCTGCGCAAGATCGCGGCCCAGCACGAACTGGGCCGGCGCGAGCTGCCGTTCACGGTGACCGACGCCGACCTGCGCGGTCTGCTCGGACGGCCGCACCACGTGCCCGAGTCCGCCCAGGACCCGGCCGAGCGCCGTACGGCCGTACCCGGTGTCGCCACCGGCCTCGCGGTCACCGGCGCGGGCGGTGACGTCCTCTACGTCGAGGCGTCGCTGGCCGACCCGGAGACGGGCGCGGCGGGCCTGACCCTGACCGGTCAGCTCGGTGACGTGATGAAGGAGAGCGCGCAGATCGCCCTGTCCTTCCTCCGCTCGCACGGCGCCGAACTGGAGCTGCCGGTGGGCGACCTGAAGGACCGGGGCGTGCACATCCACTTCCCGGCGGGTTCGGTGCCGAAGGACGGCCCGAGCGCGGGTGTCACGATGACGACGGCCCTGGCGTCGCTGCTCAGCGGTCGCCTGGTCCGCACGGACGTGGCGATGACGGGTGAGGTCTCCCTGACCGGTCGGGTCCTCCCGATCGGCGGCGTGAAGCAGAAGCTGCTCGCCGCGCACCAGGCCGGGGTCACCACCGTCATCATCCCGAAGCGCAACGAGCCCGACCTGGACGACGTTCCGGCCGAGGTCCTGGACAAGCTCGACGTCCACGCGGTGACGGACGTCCGCCAGGTCCTGGAGCTGGCGCTGGCGCCGGCCACGAACGGCGCGACGTCGGAGGTTCCGGTGGCGGCGTGACGGACGTCCACCGGTAGGTGAAGGCCCGGGGCCCCTTTCGCGAGGGGGCCCGGGCCTTTGTCGCACGTCCGTGTCCTGGGAAGGGGGTCCGGGCGACGCCGTTGGCCCAGGCCTGCGAAATACTGGCGGAGCTGCGGCGATGACGGTGTTTGGCGGAAACTTTCACGATCGGGAAAGCGGACCAATGGGTGCTGACGTGCACAAGGGCGAGGACAGGAACGGCGGCGGGCTTCCCGTGGACGGCGGCGGCCTCTCCGGAGACGGCGACGTGCTGTCCATGGGCCCCGACGGGCTCGCCGTCGACCACGAATACCTGTCCCTGGAGCGCGAGTTGACGTTCCTCTTCCGCCGGGCCCGGGCCAACCAGGGCGAGATGGCCCGTGAGGTCCACCCCGACCTGGAGTCCGCCGCGTACGGCCTGCTGGTCCGGCTGGACGAGTACGGCCGGCAGCGCGCCACGGAGCTGGCCGCCTACATCGGCGTCGGCAAGGCCACGATGTCCCGCCAGCTGCGCGCCCTGGAGGACCTGGGGCTGATCGCCCGCGAGCCCGACCCGGCGGACGGCCGCGCCTGGCTGGTCGACCTCACCGACGAGGGCCGCCGCCGGGTCGCCCACGTCCGCGAGGCCCGGCGGGCGCGCTACGTCAGCCAGCTCTCCCACTGGGACCGCCGCGAGGTCGCCGAACTGGCCCGCCTGATCCACCAGTTGAACGGAGTCATGGAGAAGTGACGCCGTTGTAGGGGCAGTTCACGGTTCGACGTGCAGGGGAGCCGTGACGCCGGCGTAGCGGCCGGTCACAGCTCGACGTACACGACCGTCGCGTCGTCGTGTGTCTTGCTCCGGCGCAGATACGTCCGCTCCTCCGCGTCGGCCCGCTCCAGCGCCCGCACCCGGGTCACCAACTCCGGTGCCCCTTCCTTCCGTACGAGGGCGAAGCAGTCCGCCCAGTCGCCCTGGCCGAACTTCTCCACCCACCGCGTCGCCCCGTCCGTGAGGGCGGTGAGGGCACGGACGTCGGTGCGGGGGAGTGATCCCGTGACCGCCCTTGCCGCGACCGAGGGATCGGCGGCGGCCGTGAAGAAGCCGCCCTCCTTGTTACGGAGCGTGGTGTCGATCATGGCGTCCGTCGCGAGGGCGCTGCGCGGCAGGCGGGAGAGGCGGTCGTCCAGTACCGCGGTCACCTCGCCGGCCGGGGATTCGACCAGCAGGGCGGAGTCCGAGAGGACCAGGTATTCGACCTCGTGGGGGGACCAGCGGGCCAGCACCACCGTTGCCTGCGGGGTGCGTGGGTGAGAAAGGTCACAGGTGGTGGCGTGGGCCTCAGCTGTTCGGAGGATCGCCCGGGAGAGAATCTCCGACAGGGTCAGATCCCGGTAGGAAACGGTCAGTTCGGTCAGCGCGCCGCCCAGGCGCGCGGTGTACCAGGGGACGGAATGCAGACAGCCCGTCTCGCCTCCGGGCGGTGTCACACCGTCCAGGACGATCAGCGAACCGCCCTGTCCCGAGGCCGGAAGGCCGACGCTCGCGAAGTCCTCGTCGGGGCGGTCCGGGTCGCCCGGTTCCGACACAAGTTCCGTACGCATACGGCCAGTCTGCACGACCTCTTCACAGGCTCCGTAAAAGGTTGGCACTCATGGTCGAATGGGCGCAGTCGTGCAGGTCAGGCGCCTGGTTTGGGCTGTAATGGATCACTCCGGAAATGCGTGGCGGCGAATCCTGCCAAAGCCCGCCGCTCACGTCCAACCGGCACGCGCCGCGAGGGCTTTGGGCGGGCCGCCGGAACTTGCCCGCCAACTCCCGTCCGGGGTTCACTCCTTCGGGTGGCGGGCCGGACGATGCGCGGTCACTGCCTACCGGCACTGGGAGGGTCGCCGTACCGGGATGACGGAGCGTCACCCGGGCCCATGGGTATCACGAGTCAGGAATGCGAGCACCGGTGCAGAAGAAGCGGCCGCGGCGCACAGGCAAGCAGACGGCCCCTCAGGGGGGCGCCACCGGTGCCGCCGTGCCCGACCCCGCGGGCAGCGGGCGCCGTACCCACGTACGCAACCGGCTCATCATCGCCGTGGCTGTCGTGGCCGCCGCCATCGCCGCGGCAGGTGTCCCCTCCCTCATCACCGCCTCGGGCCAACTGAGCGACTCCCAGAACCTGGTGACCCTCGCCGGGCAGACCCAGGACGCGCTGTCGCTGGCCCACTCCCTCGCCGACGAGCGGGACGCGGTCACCTCCTACATCGCCGCCGGACGCCCCAAGTCCCAGGCGCCCGACGAGGACCACAGCGCCCGCGTCGACCGCCAGGTCGACGAACTCCGCGCCGACACCGACATCTCCGCCGCGCTCCGCTCGGACCTCGACGACGTCGCCGCCGTACGACGGGCCGCGCTCACCGGGAAGAGCAGCGCGCTGGAGACGCATGCCGCGTACTCCGGTGCCATCACCGAACTGCACCGGCTGGCCGAGCAGTTGGCGGAGAAGATGCCGCCGCGGGCCGGTTCCGGCGCCTACGCCCTCGCCGAACTCGACGCCGCCGTCCAGCAGGCCGCCGCCACGCGGGGACTGCTCCTGGCCGCCCTGAACGTGCCGTCGACCACCGAGACGGTCACCAGCGCCATCACGGGCCTCCCGGTCACCCAGACCACCTCCACGAAGGCCCAGACGAAGGAGCGCGACGCCCTCAGCGCCGCCGCCCAGCAGGCCCGGCTGCGCTCCGACGCCGCCCTGGCCGACTTCCGCGACGGTGCGACGAAGGACGCCGTCGCGGGCTACGACTCCACGGTCACCGGGTCCGAGGTCAACTCCGCCGAGAAGTACCTCACCTCCCTCACCGCCCAACCGACGCTGTCCGACGACCAGTTGGACACCAGCACGAAAAAGCTCGACGCGGCGCTCTCCGCCCGCGTCGACCTGATGCGCGGCGAGGAGTCCGCGCTCTACGTGGACCGCGGCAAGGACCTCGCCCAGCTCCGCGACGACGACGTCAAGGCGCTGGAACTCCGCGTCGCGATCCTCGGCGCCCTCATGCTGCTCGCCGTGGGCATCGCCACCGCGATGGCCCGCACCCTCACCCGCCCGCTCTCCGTCCTGCGCCGCGGCTCGACGCGGCTGGCCGAGGCGGAGGACCCGGGCGCCGAGGAGCCCATCAAGTTCACCGGCCGCAACGACGAGTTCGCCCAGGTCGTCCGCTCGGTCAACGCCCTGCACGCGCACGCCGCCGCCCTCCACGAGCGCATCGCCACCCTGGAGGCCGACCGCAAGCACCTCGTCGGCCAGCGCCAGAAGATGGCCGACGCCCGCGAGGAACTCCGCGCCGAAGTCACCGGCTCCGCCACCCAGTTGGATCGTCTGCGCACCAGCATCGGCGGCACCTTCGTCAACCTCGCGCTGCGCACCCTGGGCCTCGTCGAGCGCCAACTCGCCGTCATCGAGGGCCTGGAGGAGCGCGAGCAGGACCCCGAGCGCCTCGCCACCCTCTTCAAGCTCGACCACTTCGCCACGGTCATGCGCCGCCACAGCGAGAACCTCCTCGTCCTCGCCGGCACCGAACACGTCCAACAGCACGCCGGACCCGTCCCGTTGGTCGACGTGGTCCGCGCGGCGGTCAGCGAGATCGAGCGCTACGAACGCGTCCGCATCTCGGCGCTCCCCCCGCACGCGCACGTGGCCGGCTTCGCCGCGGACGACCTCAGCCACCTGCTGGCCGAACTGATGGAGAACGCGAGCTCGTTCTCCCCGCCGGACGCCCCCGTAGAGATCTCCGGCTGGCTCCTGGAGAACGGCGAGGTCATGCTCTCCGTCCAGGACGAGGGCATCGGCATGACCGACGACCGCATGGCCCGCCTCAACCTCCGCCTCACCGAGTTCGACCCGGAGTCCCCCTACGACCAGGAGGGCGAGGAGGGCCTCGGCCTAGGCCTGTACGTCGTCGCCCGCCTGGCCCACCGCCACGGCGTCCGCGTGCAGCTCCGCGACCAGAAGCAGGGCGGCATCGCGGCGGTCGTGGTCATCCCGAGCCCCCTGCTGGCAGGGGCCCCCACCTCGGCGGTCCCGTCCTCCGCCACACCGGCCCTCGGCGACACCCACTCCTACTCCCTCCCCGGCGCCACCGCAGAGGCCAACTCCAACGTCCTGCACGGCCGTTCGGACCACACGGACCCGTTGGTCGCGCTGGCGGAACAGGCGGTACGGGAGACCCCGTCGGCAACCCCCGCGGAATCCCCGGCGGAAATGACGATGGAACTCCTGCTGCCGCTGACGCAGGAGGACCGAGCGGCTCCGTCGGCGGACGAACGCCCGGCCGCCGACGATGAGTTCGCCCCACAGGGGCCACCCGCACCCGACAACGATGCCCGCACGGGCGGTGCGGGTGGGAGCAAATTCACGGCTGACGGCGAAGCCGAAGCCGTAGAACACGAACGAACCCTGGACGAGGACCCCGTCACGGACAAGGGCCTCCCCAAACGCACCCCCAAGATCACCCAACCCGCCCAAGCCCCGCGCCAGCGAACCGGCACCGTGGACGCCGACGCCCTGCGCCGCAGACTGGGCGGCTTCCGCTCAGGAGCCTCCGCCGGCTACCGCGACGTAGAAGCGGAGATCGCCGAACAGACCGGCCAGAACCCGGTCCCGGCCCCGCGCAGCGCAACCGCACGATCCGAAGAACCCACGGGGGGCACCGTCGAGGAGGCAAGCAGTTGACCGCGCCCAGTACCTTCGGACTGAGCAGTGAAGCCCGCAACCTGCACTGGCTGCTGAGCAACCTCGTCGAGGAGGTGCCCGGCATCCAGTCGGTCGCGGTCGTCTCCTCCGACGGCCTGCTGCTCCTCTCCTCCGATCCGGGGAGGAACGCCGAGGCCAAGGAAGCTCTCGAAGCCAAGCGCACCGGCCCGCGAGGCTCCGCCGCGGACCTCGCCACCATCGTCTCCGGCATCGGCAGCCTCACCGTCGGCGCCGCGAAGCTGATGGACTCGGGACCGGTGAAGCACACCATGGTCGCGATGGAGGACGGCAGCCTCTTCGTGATGTCGATCAGCGACGGTTCGCTGCTCGGCGTGCACGGCTCCGCGGACTGCGACATGAGCGTCGTGGCGTACCACATGGCACTCTTCGTCGGCCGCGCCGGCCACGTGCTGACGCCCGAACTCCGCAGCGAGCTACGGAAGTCCCTCGAAGACGCGACCTCGGGGAGTGCGCGATGAGCCGTACACCCAACAAGCTGCCGGTGCGCGGCGGCGACCGCAAACCCGCCCGGGTACGCCCCTACTCGCTCACCGGCGGCCGTACCCGATTCGGCCATGTCCTCCTCGTGGAGACCCTCGTGGCGGCGCTCGAAGCCCCGGAGGAACGCAAGGAGTTGACGAACGGTTCCCTCAACACCCGGGTCATGCCGGAGATGCGGGCCATCGTCGAACTCTGCCGCCGTATGCGCACGGTGGCCGAGATCGCCGCGCTGCTGAAGATGCCGCTCGGCGTGGTCCGCGTGCTCCTGAGCGATCTCGCGGACCAGGGAAAGATCCGTGTGTACGGAACCGGAACCGCTCACGGTACGGGCCGTCCTGACCGCGCTCTGCTGGAAAAGGTGCTGAGTGGACTCCGTCGTCTCTGACGCCGCCGCCTACGGCGTCGCCCCGCTCCTCAAGGACGAGAAGCAACTCCTCGACGACGAGGAGCAGTTGCGGCCCTGGCAGCAGGACCGTACGCGCGCGCCCGTCGCCACGAAGATCGTGGTGGCCGGCGGCTTCGGCGTCGGCAAGACCACCATGGTCGGCGCCGTCTCCGAGATCCAGCCCCTCCAGACGGAGGCGCTGATGACCGAGGCCAGCGAGGAGACCGACGACCTCACGGGCACCCCGGACAAGATGACCACCACGGTCGCCATGGACTACGGCCGTCTCACACTCGACGACGACCTGGTGCTCTACCTGTTCGGTACGCCGGGACAGCAGCGGTTCTGGTTCATGTGGGACGACCTGGTGCGCGGCGCGATAGGCGCGGTCGTGCTGGCCGACACCCGCCGCCTGAAGGACTGTTTCCCCGCGCTGGACTACTTCGAGAGCTGCGGGCTGCCGTACGTCGTCGCGGTCAACCACTTCGTCGGCAGCGAGCGGTTCGAACCCGACGACGTGCGGGAGGCGTTGACGATCCCCGCGCACGTACCTGTCATGATCATGGATGCGCGACGGCGGATTTCGGCCATCGAGACCCTGCTCGCGCTCGTCGCCCACGCGCTGGACGTCACCCCCGAGTAGTTCCCGAGCAGCAGTCCCCGAGCAGTCGCGACCAAGGAGCCAGCACCCGTATGCGGAAGATACTCGTCGTCGGAGCCGGCCAGTCCGGGCTCCAACTCGCCCTGGGACTCCAGTCGAACGGGTACGAGGTCACCCTGATGTCCAACCGGACGGCGGACGAGATCCGCTCCGGACGCGTCATGTCGACGCAGTGCATGTTCACCACGGCACTGGGGCACGAGCGCGATCTCCAGCTGAACTTCTGGGAGTCCCAGGCCCCGAAGATCGAGGGACTCGGCGTCTCGGTCGCCGCCCCCGGCTCGCACGACCCGGGGCCGACACAGCGCGCGATCGACTGGGTGGGCAAGCTCGACGGGTACGCGCAGTCGGTCGACCAGCGGGTCAAGATGGCCGGCTGGATGGAGACGTTCGCCCAGCGCGGCGGCCAACTGGTCATCCACGGCGCGGCCGTTGGCGACCTCGACTACTTCTCCCGTACGTACGACCTCGTCCTGGTCTCGGCGGGCAAGGGCGAACTGGTCTCCATGTTCGCCCGCGACCCGGAGCGGTCCCCGTACACCGAGCCGCAGCGCGCCCTGGCCGTCTCCTACGTCCACGGTCTCGGACCGCGCCCGGAGCACCCGGAGTTCGACGCGGTGCGCTGCAACCTGGTGCCCGGGGTCGGCGAGTTGTTCGTGATGCCGACGCTCACCACGTCGGGCCGTGCGGACATCCTGTTCTGGGAGGGCATACCCGGCGGGCCGTTGGACGTCTTCAACGGCGTCAAGGACCCGGCTCAGCACCTCTCCCTGACCCTGGAACTCATGGAGAGGTTCACGCCGTGGGAGTACGAGCGGGCGCGGGGCGTCGAACTCACGGACGCGGGTGGGACGTTGGCCGGGCGGTACGCGCCCACCGTCCGCAACCCCGTCGGCCAACTGCCGGGCGGTGGACTGGTGTTGGGTGTCGCTGACGTCGTCGTCGCGAACGACCCGATCACCGGGCAGGGGTCCAACTCCGCGTCCAAGTGCGCCGCTTCGTATCTTGCGTCGATTCTTGAGCACGGGGAGAAGGAGTTCGACGGGGACTGGATGACGGCCACGTTCGAGCGGTACTGGTCGACTGCGCGGCACGTTACCAAGTGGACCAACGCGATGTTGGCTCCGCCGCCGGAGCATATTCTCAACCTCATCGGGGCGGCTGGGCAGTTGCAGCCGGTGGCGGATCGGTTCGCCAACGCGTTTGATGACCCCGCCGACTTTGAGAACTTCTTCTATGAGCCGGAGAAGACAGCGGCTTACCTGGCTTCGGTGGCCTAGCCGCCGTTGGGGTTGGGGGGAGTCGGCGGCTGCGCGTTCGTTGGGGCTGGGCGCGCGGTTCCCCGCGCCCCTTCAGATGGGGAGTCTGGACGTACGGCTCCTAGGATTGGGTAGGACGCCACAGGGGATACCTGGACCTTCTCGCCTGTGCGGGGGGCTTGCACCACCTGGCCTGCGCCCAGGTACAGGGCCACGTGGGTTGCCTCGGGGAAGTAGACGACCAGGTCGCCGGGGCGGAGTTCGCTGAGCGGGATTCTTGGCAGCTCGGCCCACTGCTCTTGGCTGGTCCTCGGGATCGGCGTCCCCGCGTAGCCCCAGGCCTCGGTCGTCAGGCCCGAGCAGTCGTACGTCTTCGGGCCCTCCGCGCCCCACTCGTAGGGCTTGCCGATCTGTTGGACGGCGTAGCGGAGGGCGCGGTCGCCTTCGCGTGAGGGTTCGCGGGAGTCGTCGCCCAGGGCGCCTGAAGTGACCAGTTTCCGCTGGGCCTTGTCGATGTCGGTCTTCTCGAAGGCGGCCAGTGCGGTGAGTTGGTCGGGGGTGAGGGACGTGAGGAGTTTCTCGACGTCGGCCAGGCGCTTGCGGACGTCGTCCTGGTTCTTCTTCTGGCGGGTGGCCAGGGTGAGTTGGGTGTCCAGGGCCTTGCGGGACTTCCTGGCCAGGCCGTCGCTCTTCTTCTCGCTGCCGACCAGCCGGCCCACTGTCTCCGCGCGTTCCCGTGCCAACTGGCCGATGACATGACCCTCGTCGAGCGCGTGCTGGGGATCGCGGGCGAGGAGCAGTCGTACGTACGGGGAGATGGCGGTGCTGTTCTGGTACTGCTCGCGGGCCAGCCGGCCGGCGGCGCCTCGGCTGTCGTGGAGGGAGAGGCGGGCGCGGGAGAGTTCGGAGTCGAGGCGGTCGACCTCGGTGCGCTGCTTCTTCAGCTTCTCCTCGGTGGCGTTGTACGTCTCCGTGGCCTGTTCGGCATCGCGGTACAGGGTCTGAAGATCCGTCAGCAGTTCGGCGACGGGGCGCTGTCCGGGTGCCTGCGGTTCGGGTACGGCCGCGGCGGGCAGCGGGGCGAGGACGGTGCCGGCCGCCACCGTTGCCGTACAGACCAGACGCAGAAGCCTTCCTGACACGTCATCACCTCCGGTGCGCGGCGGGCCTTCCGCCCCGCACCGTGAGCATCAGCCGGGAGCGGCGGGTCCGCGCGCCGGGTGTGCGGTTCGGCGTAACCGCGTCACCCGTGGGTGTCGTCCGGCTTGCCGCCCGGCGTGGCGTCCGGCTTGGACCACGGCCACTTGAGTGCGCCGCTCCGCTTCCCCTCCGGGTCGTATGCGTACTTCCAGCCCTTGGGGAGACCGAGCCGTCTGCTGTGGGCGCGGGGGACGCGGCGGTACACGAGGACGGTGGGCGGGCCGCCGGCGTCGTCGGGGACCGGGATGCGGTAGGTCTTCGGCGGGGTGCCGGTGGGGCCGAGCAGTACGGGCAGGGAGCGACCGTCCATCGGGCCGCCCTCGAACGGGGTCTCTTCGCTCTTCACGCCACCAGTGTCAGCCATCCGCCGCGAGGCCCTGGACCAGCGCGGCCGTCTGCGGGTCCCGCCGCGCCGTCACCGACAGCACCGCCCCGAACTGCTCGACCAGCCAGTCCCGCAACTCGTCCAGCGGCGGCTGCTTGTCCTCGTCGAGCCAGATGAGCGACGCGGCTTCCACGGCGGTGATCCACATCCGTACGGTCATGCGGAGGCGGGGTCCGGGGTCGGCTACGCCGAGATGGCTGAGGATGTGCGTGGCGGCGGCCCTGCGGACGCCGTCCACGATGGCCGTAGTGCGAGATGTCTCCACGACGCTGCCGCCCTGGAGGAGTGCGCTGAAACCGGCGTCGTGCTGGTCGACGAAGCCGAGGTAGCGGTCCAGGGCGCGGGCGAGGCGGGGGAGGAGCGGGCCCTCGCGGGGTTCGTCGAAGCACTGCTGGAGTTCGTCGGCGGCGGAGCGCAGGGCGGCTTCGTAGAGCTGCTGCTTGCCGCCCGGGAAGTACCGGTACACCAGGGGGCGCGAGACCCCGGCCGCCTCCGCCACGTCGTCCAGGGAGATCTCCTCTGGGGCGCGGTGCGCGAAGAGGCTGAGGGCGGCGTCGAGAAGCTGGCTGCGCCGCTCCTCGACGTTCAGGCGACGGTAGGCGGGGGTGGAGGCGGCGGGGGGCATGGGGGCAGGGTAGTCGTGCGGCTGCGGGCGCGTCGTGGCTGGTCGCGCAGTTCCCCGCGCCCCTTTAGAAGCAGGCTGGCTGCAACGGCCCATCTTTCAGGGGCGCGGGGAACTGCGCGACCAGCCCCCACCGGGCCGCACCATGAAATCAGGCCAGCAGCCCCGAGGCCTTCCACAGCCGCCGCCCCACACCCCGCAGCACACCGATGTCGTCGAGGAAGTCCGTCAGCTTCTTCGACCCGTTCTGCATGACCTCCCGCCGATGCCCACTCGCCCGCACCTGAGCCACCGCCTCCCGCCGATCGAGCCCCACGTTCGTGTACACCTCGGGATTGACGAAGGCGATCGAGAAGATACGCGCGAACTCCCCGGAGGTGACCCGCGTGAACTCCTGCGACCACCGCGGCGCGGTCACCATCTGCCGCCTCAACTCCTCCCGCGCGTACCGCACATGGCGTGCCTCCTCGACGACGTGGATCCGCGTGACCCCCCGGACCAGCGTCTGCACCCGCTCATCCGGGAACGTCAGCCGCTGCATCCAGTCGAGGACTTCCTCCCCGAGCAACGTGGCCGTGAACGAACCAGGCGTGGTGGAGATGGTCTTGAACAACCGCCCCAGGTTCTGATGGGCCCGGCTCACCGGATACCAGGGGGTCTCGCCCCGCGATATCAGCCGGGCGAACATCTTCGAGTGCCGGCACTCGTCCTCGATCTCGGTCAGCGCGTAGCGCACATGCGCACTCGTCGCCGCCTTGTCGTAGATGTGTCGGACGAGCAGCTGCATCAGGATCAACTCGAACCAGATACCCAGCGAGGCGAGCGCCGCGGCCTCGTGCTGGGAGAGCAGGACGCGCTGCTCCTCGCCCATCCGTTTCCACAGCGGGGTGCCGTACAGGGACACCAGCTCCGGCGGCCAGAACCACTTCCCGTCCTCGAAGGGCGCGTCCCAGTCCAGCTCCTTGTCGGGATCGAAGGAGTGCTTGGCGGACGACGCGAGCAACCGCTCGGCCACCTGCTCCCGGTCCCTGAGCAGCCCGAGCGCGTCACGCAGCCCGTCGACCGCGTCGGCTTCGGTCATGGTCGTCATGGTTCTCCCACCTCGCGGATCAGCGTGTTACCCGGGGTCACATCCTCCGATGTCTTATGAGACTGCCTGTCAGCAAGCTCGTCAATCCCCTCGACGGAACTTGTTGGTCCACTAGACGGAACAGCCCAGCCCCTCCGGGATGTTCACCGGTGTCACCGACTCCACCGGCTCCGCCCCCTGCGCCGGGAACGACGTCCGCAGCGTGAACGCGTACGGCGTCGGACCATGCGCCCGCAGATGCAGCAGCCGTTCCTCCGCCTCGGCCACCGTGGGCCGGTGTCCCGCCGGGACCCACCAGAGGACCGTCATCGCCTCCCGCACCCGCTCGAACCACTCACGCCGACGGGCCAGCAACTCCCGGTGCCGGCCCTGGTACATGAACGCGGTGAGGGCGTCCGGGTCGCGCCACACCGACATGTTGATGATCAGCCAGTCGTCGCCGAGGACGGGGACGTCGGTCGCGTTGCCGGTGTCCGACTGGAGGCGCCACACGAAACCCTCGGCCGTGTCGGCGACGGCGTTCACGGGGTCGAGGGCGTCCACGAAGTCCTTCAACTCCGGCGAGTCCAGGGGAAATTGGAGGCGCCCGATGTTGACCTGGGCGAGTTCGTACGCGGGTGTGTTCAAGGGTTCGGTCATGACCGAACGGTAGGTCGGGTGGCTGTTTCCCGGTAGGCCCCGTCTCACGAACCGAGCACCGCCTCCATCACCGCCTTCGCGATCGGTGCCGCGTCCCCGCCGCCGCTGATGTCGGACCGGTCCGCCGACGCGTCCTCCACCACCACCGCGACCGCCACCTTCGGCTCCATGTCCCGCTCGCCCTGCGCCCAGGACACGAACCAGGCGTACGGCGTACCGGAGTTGCCGATGCCGTGCTGGGCGGTGCCGGTCTTGCCGCCGACGGTCGCGCCGGGGATGGCCGCGTTCGTGCCGGTGCCTTCGGTGACCACGTCCTCCATAAGTTCCTTCATCTGTACGGCGGTTGCCGGGTGCATCGCCTGGCGGACGGGGCGGGAGCCGGGCGTCGACACCGTCTCGCCGCCCCGCCGCGTCGTCCGTTCGACCAGGTACGGCTCCCGCACCTGCCCGCCGTTCGCGACCGCCGCCGCGACCATCGCCATCTGCAACGGCGTGGCCCGCGTGTTGTACTGGCCGATCGACGACAGCGCCAACTGGGCCTTGTCCAGCGTCGTGTCGAAGGTGCTGGGGGAGACCGCGAAGGGGATCCGCGCGTCGGTGTCGTTGAAGCCGAAGGCCTCCGCCGTGGTGCTCATGTTCCGCACGCCGACATCCACCCCCAGCTTCGCGAACACCGTGTTGCACGACCACTCGAAGGCGGAGCGCAGGGGCGCGTCCACGCAGCCTTCGCCCTCGTTCGTGAGGGTCGTCGACGTACCGGGGAGCGTGTACGGGTCGGGGGACCTGGTCGCCGCGTCCAGATCCGTCACCACCCCCGCGTCCAGCGCCGCCGCCGCCGTGACCACCTTGAACGTCGAACCGGGCGGATAGGTCTGCCGTACCGCCCGGTTGAGCATCGGCTTGTTCGGGTCGGCGTTCAGGCGGGCCCAACTCCGGTTCGCGGAACGACTGTTGCCCGAGAGGGCGCCGGGGTCGTAGGACGGGGTGGAGACCAGCGCGAGGATGCGGCCGGTCGACGGTTCGATCGCGGCCACCGCTCCCGTGCGCGTGCCGAGTCCGGTGAACGCCGCTTGCTGTGCGGCCGGGTTGAGGGTGGTGACGACGTTGCCACCGGGGTTCCGGGCGCGGGTCAGGTCGTTCCACAGGGGGAACGGCGAGAGCATCGAATCGGTGCCCGCGAGGATGTCGTCCTCGGAGTGCTCCAGGAACGTCGTGCCGTACTCCTGCGAGGCGAAGCCGGTGACCGGTGCGTACAACGGGCCGTTCCTGTACGTCCGTTCGTAGCGGAGCTGCTCGCCGGAGTCGCGGGAGCCGGTGATCGGCTTGCCGCCGACGAGGATGCCGCCGCGCGGCTGGTGGTAACGGGCGATGGTGTGGCGGCGGTTGGCGATGTTGTCGTCGTAGGAGCGGGACTGGAAGATCTGGATGCGGGTGGCGTTCACCAGCAGGGCGAGCAGGAGCAGGGTGCAGAAGGCCGCGGCGAGGCGGATGTGGCGGGTCATGGAGTCGGTCACGCGGCCACCTCGATGGCGTACTGGCTGCGGGACGAGTCGCTCAGCCGGATCAGCAGGGCCACGATCGCCCAGTTGGTGACGACCGAGGAGCCGCCCTGGGCGAGGAACGGCATCGCCATGCCGGTCAGCGGGATCAGGCCCGTCACGCCGCCCGCGATCACGAACACCTGGAGCGCGACGATCGAGGCGAGCCCGACCGCGAGCAGCCGGCCGAAGGGGTCGCGCAGGGCCAGGCCCGCCCGGTAACCGCGCTCCACGAGAAGGCCGTAGAGGATGAAGATCGCGGAGAGGCCGGCCAGGCCGAGTTCTTCGCCGGCGGTGGCCAGGATGAAGTCCGACTTGGCGGCGAAGCCGATCAGGATGGAGTGGCCGAGTCCGAGGCCCGTGCCGAGCATGCCGCCGGCCGCGAACGCGAAGAGGGACTGGGCGAGTTGGTTGGGGCCGTGGCCCGCGTCGATGGACGCGAAGGGGTGCAGCCAGTCCTGGACGCGGCTGTGGACGTGCGGTTCGAGCCGGCCGACCGCGACCGCGCCGAGGGCCGCCAGCAGCAGGCCGACCGCGATCCAGCCGGTGCGGCCGGTGGCGACGTAGAGGAGGGTCACGAACAGGCCGAAGAAGAGGAGCGAGGTGCCGAGGTCGCGTTCCAGGATCAGGACGCCCACGCTCAGCAGCCAGATCGCGACGATCGGGCCCAGTACGCGGCCGGTGGGGAGCTGGAGGCGCCAGACGCGGCGACCCGCGTAGGCGAGCGCGTTGCGGTTGGCCGCGAGGTACGCGGCGAAGAAGACGGCGAGGAGCACCTTCGCGAACTCGCCCGGCTGGATGGAGAATCCGCCGATCCGGATCCAGATCCGGGCCCCGTTCACGGCCGGGAAGAGGACCGGGAGGGTGAGGAGGGCGAGGGCGGCGGCCACGCAGACGTAGGCATAGCGCTGGAGGACGCGGTGGTCGCGCAGGGCCACGACTACGACGATGAAGAGGGTCACGCCCAGGGTGGACCACACGAGTTGGGTGGGCGCCGCGCGGTCGCCGGGGGTCTCCAGGTCGAGCCGGTAGATGAGGACGAGCCCGAGGCCGTTGAGGAGGACCCCGATGGGGAGGAGGAGCGGGTCGGCGTACGGGGCCCGCAGCCGTACCGCGATGTGCGCGAGCAGGGCGAGCACGCCGAGCCCGGCGCCGTAGCCGGCGGCGCCGGGCGGGACCGTGCCGTTCTTGGCCAGACCGACAGCGCAGTAGCCGTACACGGAGAGGAGTACGGCTACGACGATGAGGGTGAGTTCGATGCCACGGCGCCGGGGGAGGCGTACAGCGGGTGTGGGAAGGTCCGCTGTGACGGTGGTTCCGGCGTTGGTCATGTCCGGAACTTACCCAAATGGGGCGGGTTGTGTGCCTTGGGTGGTGCGTGTGTCTCGTCCGTCAGCACCAGCGGGGGGCGGGGCCGATGTTGTCGATGTAGCGCGCCGAGCCCCAGGCCCAGGTGCCGTCCGTGAGCAGGTACCAGAGCGGGTTGCCCTGGACGTTCGAGCCGCCGGTCTTGCAGAAGATCGAGACGTGCTCGCCGCGATAGGCGTACCGGATGATCCTGCTGCCGCGGTCCGGGCGGGAGCGCAGGGCGAGTTGGCCGGCCGTGACGACACCGCGGTAGAGGCGCGGGTTGTCGTGGTCGCCGTGGTCGCCGTGGTCGCCCTGGTGGTCGTGGTCGCCGCGACCGCCGAAGTCCTCGTCGCCCTGCTGGTTCCACCCGCCGTCGTCCTGACGGCTGACGCCCGGGTCTTCGTCGCCCCACTCGTCGTCGGCCACGGCGGGCGCGACGGCAGCGGCGGTGACGAGCGCACCGGCGGCAACCGCTATGCCGATCCGGCGGAGGGAGAGGCTGAGGGACATGGGGGAACCTCCAGGGGTGGGACGAACCTGACTTATCGCCACATTAGGAGGGGCGGACGGGGGGCGCTCGCCACACTGGTCCACACGAGCACGGTTCATCGGGGCGGCGGCCCGTACGAGCGCCGCCCGCACGGGCGCGCCCCAAAGGGGCGCGGGGAACCGCGCGACCAGCCCCCACGGGCCCGCAGTCGACGAACTACCCGCAGCCCCGAGCTCTCCACTTATCCGAGCGTCAACGTCGCCAGCGCCCCGCCACCATCCCCGGCGTCCACATTCGCGAACTCCAGCCGCGCCCCCAGAACCTCGGCCTGCCCCAACGCGATGGTCAACCCAAGCCCATGCCCCGTAGCCCCGCCCTCCGTCCGGAACCGCTGCGGCCCATGCTCGACGAGGTACTCCGGATACCCGTCCCCGTGATCCCGCACAGCCACCACCGCCCCGTCGACGGTCACGACAACGGGCCCCCGCCCATGCCGATGCGCGTTGGCGACGAGATTCCCCAGCACCCGTTCCAGCCGCCGCCGATCCGTCTCCACCCACTCGTCCCGCACGACGACGACCTCCGCGTCCGCCCCCGACGCCCGCACCACCCGCTCGGCCACCGCCCCCAACCGCTCGGCGTCCAACTCCACCTTCTCCCGCCGCGTGTCGAGCCGGGAGATCTCCAGCAGGTCCTCCGTGAGCGTGCGCAACGCGGCGACCCGGTCCCGCACCAGCTCGGTCGGCCGCCCCGGAGGCAACAACTCGGCCGCGGCGTGCAGCCCGGTCAGCGGCGTCCGCAACTCGTGCGCCACATCCGCCGTGAACCGCTGCTCGGTCAGCAACCTCCCCTGCAACGAGGACGCCATCGTGTCGAGCGCGGCGGCCACCGCGGCCACCTCGTCCTGAGGCAGGGTCGCGTCCTTCGTACGCGGATCGTCGACCCGCGCGTCCAGGTCACCGGCGCTGATCCGCCGGGCGACCTGCGCGGTCCCGTGCAGCCGCCGGGTCACCCGGGTCACGGCGAACGCGCCGACCAGCAGCGTCGCCCCGATCGCCAGCGCCGAGGACCAGACGATCGCCTGGTCGAGTCCGGCGATGGTGTCGGCACCCTGCGAGTAGTCGACCGCGACGGCCAGCACGCGGTCGCCGGAAGCCGGTCCCGCCGCCCACATCGTCGGGTGCCCCCGGCGTTTGCCGACCATCGTGCCGCGCTCCCCGGCCGTCGCCAACTCCCTTAGCTGCAGGGGCATTTCCTCCGGATCGACGCCGGCGCCGTGCACGAGGGAGTCCCCGGCCTCGTACTGGCTCGTCGCCTCCTTCAGCCGCGACAGCGCGAGGTCGCGGGCCTGGCCCACGGTCCGGTCGGTCACCGAGACATGCACGAGTACGCCGAGCAGGGCGGCCAGCGCGCAGCACATCACGGTGATGAACACGGCCGCCTTGAAGGCGAGGGTCCCGGCCCACCGGGGCAGCGCGAGCCTCGTCACGGGGTCGCCGAGGGGGACGTGGAAGAGGCGGGGGAACCGGGTGGCGCGGGGGTCGCGCGGCGGACTCCGTGCTTGCGGCCGCCCGTGCGCAGGAACTCGTCGTGGGTCAGCAGCATCGCCTTCTGGTCCGCGTCCCAGGTCCACTGCACGCGGTACTCGTACCCCGCGAGCTCCGAAGGCGAGCGGATGATCACCGAATGTCCGGCCAGTTCGACCCCGCTCACCGCGTCGTCGTTGGCCATGACCTGCACGAGCCGGTGTTTCTCGACGGTGTAGACCCGCACGGCGGTCATCCTGGTCGGCAGCAGCCGGAACCCGAGCGTCAGGTCGTCGCGTCCGTCGCCGGTGAGGTCGCGGTAGTAGGGCTTGAGAACGGGACAAGCGCTACGGTCCCCACCTTTCGCGCAGTCGCCGATCCGCTCGGCGATCCCCCGATACGGCGCCTTGGACCCGTCGTAGTCACTCGGGTTCGCGGCGATCTCGGCGCGTACGACGGCGATCGGGTCCACCTCGCGGATGTCGTCGCCGGGGACGGTGACGCCCTTCACGGTCTCCGTGTCCGCCTCGTCGAAGTCGTAGGCGGGGGAGGCGGCGGGCGACAGATTCGGCCAGAGCTTGGCGGGGCTGGTCGCCGTCGGGGTCGCGCCCGCGGCCCGCAGCGCGCCGGTGTCACCGCAGGCCACCGCGGTCGCGAGCAGCAGGGCGACGGCGGCGGTGGTACGGGCGGCACGGGTGGCACGCGCGGGGCGACTGGGTGGCACTGCTCTCCTGCGGGGCGCGGGTGTGGGACCCGTACACCCTATTCGTAGGGAAGTCCTTTTTGTTCATATGTGCGGACGGGTTGAGGGAACGATTACTCGGCTACGCGGCTACCCGGCTACCCGGCTACTCGGCCAGCTCCTCCAGCAGCCGGGCCGTGGACAGTCCGGTCCGCAGATACGCGACGAACAGTTCGTTGTGCAGCGCCCACGGGGACCGGCGGGACCGGATCAGCCGTATCGCCTCCTCCGTGGAGTACCCGCGGCGGACCAGCGCGTGGGCGACGACCAGGCCCGACCTGTTGTAACCGGAGTAGCAGCGGACGAGCACCTTCCGCCCCTCGTCCAGCGCGTCGCAGGCGGCGACGGCCAGCCGCATCACGCCGGCCAGCTGCGTCCCGTCGAGCGGCCCGTCGGGAATCGGCCATATATGGTGCTCGACGCCCGTGTCGGGTCCGTGTCCGGGCAGCCGTAGCAGCGTCTGTACGAGATCGAACTCGTCCCGCACCACCGCGAACTCCAGCTGCCCCGACCGCCCCCGGAACTCGTGCCCACCCATCCACAGACCGGGCGTGATCTCGCTCCATGAACTGTCCGGAGCGGGTACGTCGGGTTGCTTCCTGCGCGTCCGCAACGGCGCCTCCCCAAGCCCCAGCGACTGACCCAAAGGTATCCGGGTTCTTGCCCCTTGAGCACCCCGCCTGTTCCCATGGTCGAGGGGTGATGGTGCATGAGCGGACTGCGCGTGATACCGACCTGGCGCCACGGTCAGGAACGGCTGTACGTCTGTCACACCGACGGAAGGAACGTCGCCTGGTACGACAGGGAGGCGGCCAGGATCAACCTGCTGAGCGAGGACCGCAGAGAGGACGTCCTGCACGCCCTCGGCCCCTTCCTCACCGGCCCGGTCACGGTGGGCCCACCCCCGGTACCGACTCCCGCGGAACTGGCCCGCCTGACCCTTCACCCCGACGACGACCTGGCCCCCAACCGCCCCGGCGAGGCCCTCCACGTGGCCCTCGACCGCGACCCGGGCCCCCCGCACCGCCTGCGCGCCGACCCCCGCCGCCGAGCCCTGACCGCGGAACAAGCGGTGGGCGAAGCCCTGGACGCCCTGGACGGCGCAGGCTGGCACGCCCTCCACTCCATCCCTCTCCCCGGCGGCGACCGCCTCCACCACCTGCTGATCGGCCCCGGCGGTCTCTACGCCCTCCACACGCTCTACGCCCGCAAACAACGCGTCCAGATCACCGACCCCATGATCACCCTGGGCCGCCGAGACCCCCTTCCCCTGCTCCGCCGAGCGCGCTCCGACGCGGCCCGAGCGTCGTACGCACTGACGGCCGAGGTCCACCCGGTCCTCGCCCTGTCCGGTCCGGCGGACGTCAGGATCACGACTCCACTGCGCGAGGTCCGCGTACTCCAGGACACGGAACTGTCCGGACTGGCAAGGACGGGTGGGGTGTTGAAGTCGGCGGATGTGGAGGCGCTGCACGCGATGGCGAGGGACCGGCATACGTGGGGGAGGGTTTGAGGCTTGCTTCTCCGGTGAGGGTGCGCACCATCGGTTCGTGCGGCGGAGTTGTCCGCACCCTCTTGGGGGCGAGTCTGTCTCCTGTGTTTTCAAGTGGACGTTGGGCCGCCCGCTTCTTGGTCAGTGTCGGGCTTCCGCGGCCCGAGTAAAGGGCGCTCCGCTGCGCTACGCGTCGCCTTCGGCGATGGCCCTGCGGGCCACCCTTGACTAGGGCCGCTCCAGCCCGTTTCAGAAGCGAGCGGGCGGCCCCGAAAGACGGTTGCCCAGGTACGTAGGCTCTCGGGCCAGCTGTGCCCTCACCCGGCGCCGGGGGCGCGCTCGCGTCTCGCCAGCACGCCGGGTCGGTTAAGCGGCCAACACTGGGTGGGTGGTGACGCGTCGACGGGTTGGCGGCACGCCGCGTCGGCTCGGCGGCCAACGCCGAGTGGGGTGTGGCGAAGGCGAGTAGTGGCGATACGTCCGGTGCGTTCAGCGGCCAGCGCCGGGTGGGGTGGAGTGCGCTGACGGAGCAGGGCGGAGCGGGATGGAGAGGGGTGGGGTGGGGTGGAGCGGGATGGAGAGGGGTGGGGTGGGGTGGAGAGGGATGGAGAGGGATGGGGTGGAGAGGGGCGGAGAGGGATGGGGTGGGATGGGGTGGGATGGGATGGAGTTGGGCTTGGCGGAACGAGGTAGAGCGGGTGGGATGGGGTGGGTGGTGTCAGGAAGCTGTCACCAAAACTAACCACCTATCTGTCACTTGACCGGTTAGAAGAACACCCAGCTTCCCGGACCCCCTCACACCCCCGGCTCCCGGCGCAAGCCGCCAGCCCACCCGACGGCACCCCGGGACCGCCCGAACGCGCCCCCCCGCCACTCGGAGTCAGCCACCGAGCCGCCCCGGCGCGCCATCTCCGGTCTGACACGCCCCCATTCAGTGTCAGCTGCCGAGCCGACGCGGCGTGCCGTCTGCGGTCTGACACGCCCGCTTCCCACTCGGTGTCAGTCGCTGAGCCGACGCGGCGTGCCGCCAACCCGTCGACGCGCCACCCCCACTCGGCGTTGGCCGCTGAGCCGAGATGGCGTGCCGCCCGCTCAGGGACGCGCCCACAGCTGGGTGTCAGCCGCTAAACCGTCCCGGCGTGCCGCCAACCCGTCGACGCGCCACCCCCACTCGGCGTTGGCCGCTGAGGCGAGATGGGGTGCCGCGCGCTCAGGGACGCGCCCACAGGTGGGTGTCAGCCGCTAAACCGTCCCGGCGTGCCGCCAACGAGTCGACGCGTCACTCCACTCGGCGTTGGCCGCTGAGCCGGTCCGGCGTGCCGTCTGCGGTCTGACGCGCCCGCTTCCCACTCGGTGTCAGCCGCCGAGCCGTCCCGGCGTGCCGCTAATCAGTCGTCGCGCCACCCCCACTCGGTGTCAGCCGCTAAGCCCACACGGCGTGCCGCCAATCAGTCGTCGCGTCACACCCACTCGGTGTCAGCCGCTAAGCCCACACGGCGTGCCGCCCATCAGCTATCGCGTCACCCCCCACCCGGCGTTGGCCGCCGAGCCGGCCCGGCGTGCTGGCGAGATGCGAGCGCGTTCCCCCAGCGCAGGCCGGCCGCGCAACCGCCGTAACGGGCTCTCTCCCTGAGCCACCCGTTCCTCCGGGCCGCCCGCTCGCTTCTCCCACGGGCTGGAGCGGCCCGAGTCAAGGGTGGAGCGCAGCGGAATCGCCGAAGGCGACGCGTAGCGCAGCGGAGCGCCCTTTACTCGGGACGCGGAAGCCCGACACTGACCAAGAAGCGGGCTGCCCAACGGTCACCTACGAAAGAGCCAGGCGTGTCCCCACGTAACCCCTCGTCAAGGCAGGGATCCTGCTAGTCCCGCGTCGAGCAACGGTTCCAGCAGATCGCCGTACTCAAGCAGCCGTACCTCCAACTCCCTTGCTGTAAAGGTGAGTTGATCCGGGTCCACGCACATCGACACCTCCTCCCACGTCACCGGTGCCGACACACACTCCGCCGCCCGAGCCCGCAACGTATAGGGCGCCGCCGTGGTCTTCCGCGCGGCGTTCTGACTCCAGTCGACGAACACCTTCCCCACCCGCAGACTCCGCGTCATCCGATGCACGACAAGCCGAGGCAGAGCCGCCTCCGCCTCCACGGCCAACGCCTTCGCGTACTGGACAGCCCGCTCCGAAGGCACCGGCGCCACCCCCGCCAACAGATGCAACCCCTTCGCCCCGGACGTCTTGACGTACGCCTCGATCCCATCCACCGCAAGCCGCTCCCGCAGCCAGACCGCAACCTCGCAACACTCCACGACGGTCGCAGGCGCCCCCGGATCGAGATCGAACACAAGCCGGTCGGCGACACCGGGCGCCCCGATCACCCACTGCGGCGTATGGAACTCGGTGACGAGATTCGCCGCCCACATCAACGACGCCAGATCCTGCACCAGCACCATCCGCGCCGGCCCCTCCGACCGGGGCACTTCCGCGGTGGTGACCCAGTCGGGCGTACCCGGAGGCACGTTCTTGGTGAAGAACACCTGACCCTCGGGCCCGTCCGGATACCGCAGGAAGGACACGGGCCGGTCGCGCAGATGGGGCAGCAGAACCTCGGCGGTGGTCGCGTAGTAGTGCAGGACCTCGCCCTTGGTGAATCCGGTCGCCGGGTACAGCACCTTGTCCAGATTGCTGAGCGCGACCCTTCGCCCCTCCACCTCTGTGATCGGCGTCATACGATGAGAATCCCACGGAAACGTGACGAACCGGACGCGAGCCGGAATCGGAAGGCGGGTGCGGCAGGTGCGATCCATATGGAACGGCGCCATATCCTTCGGCCTGGTCAGCATCCCGATCAAGCTGGTGAACGCGACCGAGAACCACTCCATCTCGTTCCGCCAGATCCACACGGAGGACGGCGGCCGCATCCGCTACCGCAAGGTCTGCGAACTGGAGGACCGCGAGGTCGCCCAGGCCGAGATCGGCAAGGCGTACGAGGACGCGGACGGCACGATGATCCCGATCACGGACGAGGATCTGGCGCAGCTGCCGATCCCGACGGCGAAGACGATCGAGATCGTGGCGTTCGTGCCGGCCGACCGGATCGACCCGCTCCAGATGGACGCCGCGTACTACCTCTCCGCGAACGGCGTCCCCGCGGCCAAGCCGTACACCCTGCTGCGCGAGGCGCTGAAGCGCAGCCAGAAGGTGGCCATCGCGAAGTACGCGCTACGAGGCCGCGAACGCCTCGGCATGCTGCGCGTGGTCGACGACGTGATCGCCATGCACGGCCTGCTCTGGCCGGACGAGATCCGCGTCCCCGAGGGCGTCGCGCCCGACACGAACGTCACCGTCCGCGACAAGGAACTCGACCTCGCGGACGCCCTGATGGACACACTGGGCGAGGTCGACCTCGCCGACCTCCACGACGACTACCGCGAGGCGGTAGAGGAAATGATCACCGCGAAGGCCTCCGGCGAACAGCCCGCGACGACCCCGTCCCCGGCCCCCGGCGCGAAGGTCCTCGACCTCATGGCCGCCCTGGAGAAGAGCGTCCGAGAGGCGAAGGAATCACGGGGGGAGGACCCGGACACCAAGCAAACGGGAACAAAGGCCGAGGTCAGACGTATCTCCCCCCGAGCAACCCCCAAACAGACCCCCGGCAAGAAGTCGACCTCCACGGCCACGAAAAAGACGACCACGACGAAGAAGTCCCAGTCCGAGTCACCGCTACCGGCGAAGAAGTCAACGCGCACAACCAAAAAGACGACGGCGACCAAGTCCACCGCGACCGCGAAGAAGACCCCGGCGAAGAAGGCAACTCCCCGCAAGCGAACGGCTTGAGCCGCGACCTCCTGGCAGTTCCCCGCGCCCCAGGGGCCTTGGCTACCCCTCATGAACACCCCACAGGGCAGCCAACCCAGGGGCGCGGGGCTGTACTCATGGGCGGCTCCGCCGCGCGGGCGCGACCAGCCACAACGAGCCCGCCCCCACCCCAAAACCGAACCCGGTCCCCGCGCAGCGCTACCCCACCCGCCACCGCGGCGAAGTCCACCGCGAGCGCGAAGTAGACCCCGGCGAAGACACCAGCCAAGTCCCGCGCGAAGAAGGCAACTCCCCGCAGGCGAACGGCCTGAGCCACAGCTTCCTCACCGGTCCCCGCGCAGCATCACCCCCACCCACTGCCGCCACCGCGACCACCACCCCGACCAGCTCACCGCGCCCGCGAAGAAACCCCTGGCAAAGACCCCGGCAAAGACCCCGGCAAAGCCCCCCCCGGAAAAATAACCAGCCCGAGCCGCACCCCCTCACCACCCCCCGCGCAGCGCTACCCCACCCGCCGCAACGCCAACACCGCGTTGTGCCCCCCGAACCCGAACGAGTTGCTCAACGCGAGATCCCCGGCCCCGTCCGCGCCCCAAGGCAACTCCCGCGCCACCCCCGTCACCACATCCAGCCCGATCGAGTCGTCCAGCTCACCCACCGCCCCCAAAGTCGCCGGCACCACCCCGTGATGCAACGCCAGCACCGTCGCGACAGCCTCAACCCCACCCGCGGCCCCCTGCAGATGCCCGAGATGCCCCTTGATCGCGGTGACAGGAACGTTTCTGCGGCCGAACACCGCCCGCAACGCCCCCGCCTCCGCAAGATCCCCCTCCACCGTCGCCGTCGCATGCGCGTTCACATGGACGACGTCCGCGACATGCCCGCCCGCGTCCCGCACCGCCCGCCGCACGGCGAGCGCGACCCCGGCCCCCGACGGATCCGGCGCCGCCATGTGATGCGCGTCGGCGGACAGCCCCCACCCGGCGGCCTCGCAGTAGATCCGCGCTCCACGCGCGCGTGCGTGTTCCTCGGCCTCCAGGACGAGCACCCCGGCGCCCTCCCCGTTCACGAACCCGTCCCGGTCCTTCCCGAACGGCCGTGACGGCGACGAACCGTCCGCCAACCCCCGCGTGGACAACGCCCGCATCGCCGCGAACGACGCCATGATCGCCGGCGTGACGACCGCCTCGGCCCCGCCCGCGAGGGCGATGTCGACACGGCCGTACCGTATGCGGTCGATGGCCGCCCCGATCGCCTCCGTGCCGGAGGCACACGCCGCGGTGACCGTGCGGGCCTCGCCGGTGATGTGCAGGTCGAGGGAGACCTGCGACGCGGCCTGCGACGGAACGGTCATGGGCGTGGTGAGCGGTGAGACAGCGCGCGGCCCCTTGTCCCGCAGCTTGCGGTCGCCGCCGACGAGCACGGACGCGTCCCCGAGGATCGCCCCGAGACTGACCCCGACCCGCTCGGGATCGAGCCCGCTCTCCCGCGTGCCGCCCGCCACGAACCCGGCGTCACCCCACGCCTCCCGCGCGGCCAGCACCGCGAACTGCGCGGCCCGGTTCATCCGCCGAGCCGCCTGCCGCGGCAGCAGCTCCGCCGGATCGACGGGCACGGTCCCGGCCACCCGCACGGGCAGCTCCGCGAACTCCTCACCCTCCAGTTCCCGTATCCCGTGCCGCCCGTCGAGCAGCCCCCGCCACAACTCGTCGACCCCGACCCCGAGCGGCGTCACGGTCCCCAGCCCGGTGACCACGACCCGCCGCGGCCCACCCACGGCAGCCACCCGCTCCGGCCGCGAATGATGCCGTACGACGAACTCACCACCGCCCCCCACACCAGCACCCGGCGCCCCCACACCGGCCCCCTGCGTCTCTCCACCAGCACCCGGCGTCCCCGCACCAATACCCGGACCCTCCGCACCAGCATCCGGCGTCCCCGCACCGGCCCCCCGCGTCTCCCCGCCAGCACCCGGCGCCCCCACGCCACCACCGGGCGTCCCGGCACCGGCCCCCTGCGTCTCTCCGCCAGCACCCGGCGCCCCCGCACCAGCACCCGGCGCCCCCGCACCGGCACCCCGCGTCTCTCCGCCAGCACCCGGCGCCCCCGCACCAATACCCGGACCCTCCGCACCAGCACCCGGCGCCCCCGCACCGGCACCCCGCGTCTCCCCGCCAGCACCCGGCGCCCTCACGCCACCACCGGGCGCCCCCGCTCCAGCACCCCGCGTCTCTCCGCCAGCACCCGGCGCCCCCGCACCAATACCCGGACCCTCCGCACCAGCACCCGGCGTCCCCACACCGGCCCCCTGCATCTCCCCGCCAGCACCCGGACCCTCCCCACCAGCACCCGGACCACCCGCACCAGCACCCGCCGTCCCCACACCAACCCCCGCATCCGCACCCGAGCTCTCCGAGCCGCCCCCCACACCAGCCCCCGTAACCCCCGAAGCACCCCACCCCCGAACCTCCGCATCGCTCAGAACGTCATCCCCCGACCCCCCGTCCAGATCCCGATGCCACACCCCCCAGCGCCGCACGTACGACACCTCGCCCGCCCCCGGATCCACCACCCGCAACGAACTCACCCGGTCGCCCTCCCGGAACTCGGCCGACGCGAGGTCGTCGGAGGCGAGTCGCGGTACCGCCCCGACGTCCAGTCGTCGGCACCCGCTGATCACCCGGCGGTCGCGGCCGAGCACCTCGTCGTGGTCCGTGCCGCCGAGCGGCGGTCGCAGGGTGACGCGGATCGTCTCGGGCGTCTCGGGGAGGGTGTGGGTGACGACGTACCAGCAGGCGCGTTCGGCGTCGGCCGGGGTCAGGGCGATCAGATCACCCGGGATGACCTCGGCGGCGGACACCGGGTGCGGAGCGAACGGGACTTGCGACGAATCGGATGAATTGGACATATCGATACACGCTTCCTGGGGGACGGAACGGGCTTATGCCCTACGGCAAACCATCCCGAGTGAACTGGACGAAACCGGAAAAAGCCACGGTTGAAAAATGAACCTGTTGCGCCCCGGGAGCTTTCAAGGTCCGCTGAAATAGGGCGAGTTGTCCAGTTGTCCGCCGGTGTTATGTGTGGAACATCACTTTCATGGCCGTAACGCCCGTCCCCGCACTCACTTGTTCCCTGGATTTAACGCGGGCCCCTCTGGCAACTCCCTTTCTACGCGCGTAACTTGAGCCGACTCCCCACAGGCACCCCGTATCGGCAGCTACACGAAGTACGAGGAGACCGCCAGCGTGTCCAGACCTGAAGGGCGCAGACCCCGCGCCCGCCGCACCGCCCAAGCGATCGTCTCGGTGGGCGCGGCGGGAGCGTTCGCCTTCACCGCCCTGCCCGCCGCGTCCGCAACTCCCTCCGCATCGGCGGTCGTTGCGGAGGTGTACGGCGGCGGGGGCAACTCGGGAGCCACCCTGACCCGGGACTTCGTCGAACTCGGCAACGCCGGTTCGACGGCCTACGACCTGTCGGGCTACAGCGTCCAGTACCTCCCCGGTACGCCTTCCTCCGGCTCCACTTGGCAGGTCACCGCCCTCACCGGCGCGATCGCCCCCGGCGCCCGCTACCTGGTCGGCGAGGGCACCGGCAGCGGCGGCACCACCGCGCTGCCGACCACCGACGCCACCGGCTCGATCGCCATGAGCGCCACCTCCGGCACGATCGCCCTGGTCTCCGGCACCACGGCGCTGACCTGCAAGACCGCCGCGGACTGCGCGGCCGACCCCAGCATCGTCGACCTCGCGGGCTACGGCACCGCGGTCGTCCGCGAGGGCAGCGGCCCGGCCACCGGCGCCTCCAACACGGCCGCCGTCGCCCGCGCCGACTCGCTCGCCGACACCGACGACAACGCGGCGGACTTCACCGCCGGCACCCCGTCACCGGTCAACTCGGCGGGCCAGACGCCCAGTTCGGGCGACGGCGGTGGCGATGGCGGCGGTGACGGAGGCTCGCCCACCGACCCCGGCACCGTCCGCGTCCACGACATCCAGGGCACGACCCGCCTCTCGCCGTACGCCGGGCAGACGGTCACCCGCGTCCCGGGCGTCGTCACCGGCGTCCGCTCCAGCGGCTCCCTCGGCTACTGGATCCAGGACCCGACCCCCGACACCGACCCGCGCACCAGCGAGGCGGTGTTCGTCTACACCGGTTCCGCCAAGCCCACTGTGGCGGCGGGTGATTCGGTTCTGGTCACCGGCAAGGTCAGCGAGTACTACCCGAGCAGCACCAGCCAGTCGAACACCGAGATCACCGGCCCGACCACCACGGTCCTCTCCGGCGGCAACGCCCTGCCGGACGCCATGACACTGGACGCGACCTCGGTCCCCGACGCCTACATCCCGACCGCGTCCGGCGGCAGCATCGAGTCCCTCGCGCTCCAACCCACCGTCTACGCCCAGGACTTCCACGAGTCCCTGGAGGGCATGCGGGTCACCTTCGCCGACGCCCGCGTGGTCGGCGCGAGTGACGCGTACGGCGAGCTGTGGGTCACGGTCAAGCCGAACGAGAGCGCCACGGCACGCGGCGGCACCCTGTACTCGTCCTACGATCAGCCCAACACCGGCCGTATCGAGGTGATGTCGCTCGACACCACCTCAACCTTCCCCGCGGCCAACGTCGGTGACGAACTGTCAGGAACCACGACCGGCCCCCTCGACTACTCCACCTACGGCGGCTACAACGTCCAGGCCACCCGGCTCGGCACCCTCGTCGACAAGGGCCTGAAGCAGGAAGTGACCCGCCGTCAGAAGAAGGACGAGCTCGCGGTCGCCACGTACAACGTGGAGAACCTGGACGCGCTCGACACCCAGGAGAAGTTCGACCGGCTCGCCGAGGGTGTCGCGGTCAACCTCAACTCGCCCGACATCGTGGCCCTGGAGGAGATCCAGGACGACAACGGCGCGACGAACGACGGCACGGTGACGGCCGAGGGCACCCTGAAGCGCTTCACGGACGCGGTCCGTGCGGCCGGCGGCCCGGCGTACAAGTGGCGCTACATCTCGCCGACCAACAACCAGGACGGCGGCGAGCCCGGCGGCAACATCCGCCAGGTCTTCCTCTTCAACCCGAAGCGGGTCTCGTTCACCGACCACAAGGGCGGCGACGCGACCACCGCCACGAGCGTGGTGAAGACCCGCAAGGGCGTCGAACTCACCTACTCCCCGGGCCGTATCGACCCGACCAACGCGGCCTGGGAGGACAGCCGCAAGCCGCTGGTCGGCGAGTTCACCTTCCAGGGCGAGCAGGTCTTCGTGATCGCCAACCACTTCATCTCCAAGGGCGGCGACCAGCCGATCCACGGCCGCTACCAGCCCCCGGCCCGCAGCTCGGAGACCCAGCGCGCGGCCCAGGCGGCGGAGGTCAACACCTTCGTCAAGTCCCTGCTCGCGGCGGACAAGAACGCCAAGGCGGTCGTCCTCGGCGACCTGAACGACTACGAGTTCTCCCGGACGGTGACCACCCTGACGGCCGGCAAGGTCCTCAAGCCCCTGATCACCACCCTCCCCGCCGCCGAGCGCTACACCTACGTCTACGACGGCAACTCCCAGACCCTGGACCACATCCTGACCAGCCCAGCGGTGACGTCGCTCAACTACGACGTCGTCCACATCAACGCGGAGTTCGCGAACCAGGCAAGCGACCACGACCCCCAGATCGTCCGCATCGACCTCTCGAAGTGCCGTAGGCACTAGCGCTGTTGAAGGGTGACGGGGCGGAGACCAAGGGAAGAACCCAGCCCGGCAGCAACCCCCAAGGGGCGCGGGGAACTGCGCGACCAGCCACAGCGGACCCGCACTCGCAAGACGACACAAGCCCCTCAGACGCCGAGGCGCACACCCCGGTCCGCCCCACTCCGCCCCGTCACCACGACCAACCCGACCCCCACCGCAAGCCCCGACGCAGGCAGCACCGGGAACCGCCCGCCATAGGCGAACCCATGCCCCGCGAACCAGATCAGCGCACTCACACTCGCCGCCATCCCACCCCACAACGCCCAAGGCCGACGCGGGAGTTCAAGCGGCAGATCACCCGGCCGCGTCCGCTCGTACACCACCGCGAGCCCACGCTCCAACGGCCGCAGCACCCCTACGACCCCCACCAACACCACCCCCAGCACGACCAGCCAGGGCACCCGCAGCGCCCACCAACTCGCCGACCCGTAGGCCGGTTCGGGAGCGAGCCCGGTGAGATAGAAGACGGCGGCGACGACCAGCACCGGCAGCATGTGCCACAGGTACAGCGTCATACTGGCGCCGCCCAACGGCCTCACCAGTCCCCAGAGTTGCTCGCGCTCCAGCAACCGCCGAAGCACCGGCGCGAGCAGCAGCGCGACCCCGACCTGCCCAACTGCCCACGCCAGCATGGCCGCCGACGGGGGATTGGTGTTGCTGGGACTCTGCCCGGTCACCAGGATCAGGCTCACCGGGAACGGCCCGACAGAGACCAGCGCCGCGAAGGCGACCACGCCGCCCGCGGCCATGAAGACGGTAGCGGGGGACCGTTCGGTGAGCAGCAAGTCCCGCCAGCAGAAACCCAGTTGATAGGCGACGCCCCACACGAGCACGTAGTTGAGCAGCCCGACGAAGGGCACGTGCACGGCGACCACCAGTGCGTCGGCACCGACCGCGACCATCCCCATCACCACCGGCACCCGCAGCCCCCACCGCCGATGTGCCGCGTGCAGAACGGGAGTTGCGGCACTGAGCAGCAGATACACCGGCAGGAACCAGAACTGCATGGCCATCGCCCACCCGACGAGCGCGAGGATGCCGGGGTCCACCCCGACCACCGAGCAGATCGAGACGGCGACCAGCACCAGCCCGCTGTACACCCCGGCGGGCAGCAGCAGCCGTAGCGCCCGCTGCCCCACCCAACCGGTCGCCGTACGGCCCTCGTTCCGGGCCCGCGCCCAGGAGCCGCCGACGGCATGCCCGCCGGCCAGGAAGAACAGCGGCATGATCTGGAACCCCAGGGTCAGCCACTGGGTCCAGGGCACGGTGGCGAGCAACTCCGGTGCGGTGATCACCCCGTTGGGGTCCCGCACCAGCCCGGTGATCAGCCAGTGCCCGAACACCACCAGCACGATCGCCCACGCCCGCAAGAAGTCGACGTAGCGATCCCGGCCCCCGCTGCCCCCGCTCAAGTCCCCCATGGGAGGCCATGGTGCCGCCGGTGTACGGCAGTTGTGGGGGAGCGGCGCCGTCCCGCAACCAATCCGTGCCCGTCACGACACCCGTCGCCGATCCGCGGTGGATCCGCCGTCGCTCCCCGAACCCCTTGACCCACCCTTGCCTTGACTCGCCCCTGTCAACGCTGCTTCCCTGAGCCCGCACAGCGAATTGGTCTGCACCAATATTGCGCAGGGATTGAATCGATTCACCCCCCGTCCCCCCGTGGAGGTCGCTCATGCGTACCCGATCGAGATCCCGTTCCCTCACCCGTTCCCTCGCCCGTTCTCTTTCCCGCTCCCTCCTCTCCGCCGCCCTCCTGACCGGAGCCCTCGCGGCCGCCGGTCTCACCGCGGCGGCCCCCGCGTCGGCGGCCTCCGCCCCGAACGCCTGGCCCGCCCACGTCTTCGCGCCGTACTTCGACGCGGGCTCGGGAAACGTTTCCCTCACCGACGTGGCCAACAACTACGGCACCAGGTTCTTCACCGCCGCGTTCGTCGACGGCCCCGGCTGTCAGTGGCAGGTGCCAGGTCAGTCCGCCCTCCAGTCACAGATCGACGGCATCCGCGGCCTGGGCGGCGACGTCTCCGTGTCCTTCGGCGGCTACACCTCCGACACCGCGCTCACCGAGATCGGCGACTCCTGTTCCAGCCCGGAGGCGGCGGCAGCGCAGATCGAGAACGTCATCACCACCTTCAACCTCTCGCACGTCGACTTCGACATCGAGTCGGCGTCCCTCACCAACTCCTCCGGCATCGACCGTCGCGACAAGGCCCTTGCCCAGGTGCGTACTTGGGCCGCCAACAACGGCCGCGCGCTGTCGATCTCCGTCACCCTCCCCGCCCTCCCCAGCGGCCTCTCGGGCGACGGCCTGAACGTCCTCAACAACGCCCGCTCCAACGGTTTCACCCCGGACGTCGTCAACCTGATGACCATGGACTACGGCTCCTCGGGCACCGACATGGGCAACGCGGCCAACACGTCCGTGGACGCGGCGGCGGGCCAGGTCGCGAGCGCGTTCGGCATCTCCACGTCCGCCGCGTACGCCAAGCTCGGCAACACCCCGATGATCGGCCAGAACGACAGCGCCGGCGAGGTCTTCACCCTCGACAACGCCCGCAGCGTCGAGGCCCTCGACGCCTCGCGGGGGATCGCCCTGACGTCGTACTGGTCGCAGAACCGCGACAACGGCGGCTGCGCGGGCTCGACTTCGGCCCAGAGCACCTGCAGCGGCGTCAGCCAGAACTCCGGTGACTTCGCACGGATCTTCCAGGCGTTCACCTCCGGCAGCAGCGGCGGTGGCGGAGGCACCGGCTCAACTGTCCAGTCCCTGCCCGGGACTTGGACCCAGTGCGCGAGCGAGAACGGCACCTGCGCACTCAACGGCACCTCGGCAGTGGCCTTCGGAGCGAACGGCCGCTTCGACTACACGACGGCGACCGGCTCAACTCCCTGCACCACGGCGGTATTCGGCGACCCGACATCCGGAGTGGTGAAGTCCTGCTACGCGGAAGCGGCACCCCCGGCAACCAACATCTGGGCCCCCTGCGCATCTGAGAACAACACCTGTTCCTTCTCCGGCGTGATGACGGTCGCGTACGGCGCTGCGGGTTCGTACCGCTACGCCACCCTGCCGGGCGGCACCCCGTGCACCAACACGGTCTTCGGCGACCCGATCCCAGGCACGCCGAAGAGTTGCTACGTCGTCTCGCCACCCCCGACGTTCGCGACCTGGACGAACTGCGCGGCGGAGAACGGCGCCTGCTCCTTCTCCGGCACGCACGAGGTGGCGTACGGGGCGAACGGCCAGTACTTCTACGGCTCGTTCAACGGGGGCACTCCCTGCACCAACGGGGTGTTCGGTGACCCGGCATCAGGAACGGCGAAGTACTGTTACTACCAGTAACGATGTGCAGGTGGGCGGCCCGCCGTTACTCACTTTCGGGTGACGCTCGCGGCGGGCCTGGGGTGGCGCACCGTGGCGAAAGCGGAAACCGGTCCAGTGCCCGCAAGGCCCGTCCGCTCGCCGGGGCGTCAACCTGGTGCATCACGCACATAAATGGACGGTACAGCCGACAGTCACGGAAATACGACTGACTCGTAACACGATTCATGTATCGCTCATATCCGGTCCGCCCGGTGGAGAAGGTGTGGGTGTGCGGCCAACAGGCCGCCACCCGCACACCGCACAGCCCGGGGTCCGGCCGTAGCCGTATCCAGGGAAGTGCCCGCACCATGCTGGGGGAACCCGTGACCTCTTCACCTTCCGTGTCCGTCCGCCGTCTGGCCGCAGCCGCTCTGGCCGCCGGCGCTCTCGTCGGCGCGGCGGCACTGCCGGCGACCGCCGCCGACCACCACGCGGTCCGGGCGAACGTGGAGATCAGCCGCGTGCAGTACGACTCTCCGGGACCGGAGGACCGCTCCAACCGCTCCCTGAACAACGAGTGGGTGGAGATCACCAACCACACCCGCAGCGCCGTCAACCTCGACGGCTGGAAGCTCTCGAACAAGGACGGCCAGACCTACACCTTCCACCACTACCGCCTGGACGGCCACGCCACCGTCCGCGTCCACACCGGTGTCGGCCGCGACACCAACCGCGACCTCTACCAGGACCGCCACAACTACACCTGGGACAACCACTCCGACACCGCCACCCTCCGCAACGACCACCGCCGCCTCGTGGACGACGAGTCCTGGGGCAACCACGGCGGCGGCCACGGCGGCGGCGGTCACAACGGTGGTGGCGGTCACGGCGGTGGTGGCGGTCACAACGGTGGTGGCGGTCACGGCGGCGGCGGCCACCACTGATCACCTGCGCTACGGCGTCATGACGCCGAGGCGGTGACGCAATTCCGGCGGCGCGCTTCCCCAACCAGGGGTGGCGCGCCGCTTGGTTTTGCGCCGGGGCAGGTGTGAGTGGCTTGGTCCCGACCACCCGGCAGGGACGGGGGCGCTCACGCGATGGCGAAGAAGCCGGTACGCGCAGCGGTGGGAGACATCTGTGTCAAATGCCAGGCCTGTCAAGGAGATCTGTTCCGCGACCGGGGCGTCCTCCGCAACAGCACCGACATGGAATTCATGAAACTGGCCTGGGCCGACGAGAACGCCACCGGCCTGATCTGCTGGCACTGCGGGTACGTCCACCTGTTCGTGAACAAGGACACCAGGCTGTACCGGGCGGACGAGTAGGGGAGACCGCGGAGCCAAGTGGACTGGCTGGCCAGCTTGTTGGGGTCGGCGGCCCGGGCAACAGGTCCTCAGTCCGAGGTGGACGGAAGATCCGGACTGCTAGAAGCCCGGGGCTCGTATATGCCTAACCCAAAGTCGCGGGTCGCCTCTAAAGGCTATGCCTGGGACGGGAGTTGAGCGTTCGATCCGGCGGCGGAACGTCGCCGTGGCCCGTGCCGGACATGCGGTGGGACCGGAACGAGGCGGGAGTCTGGCAGTGACTGCGCGAGGTCCTGCCTGCCCAGCTCAATGCCGTGTCACGGCTGGACGGGTCCCGTTGCGCGGTCGACTCCTCTCAGTCGGGGAGCCCCGATCTGCAACCCGCGGGCTCCAACTGGTCGGGGGTTTCGTGACGTCTCGGCCGTGCGTCGATGGCCGTCAGTTGTGAGGTGCACCTTCTGTGTTGTGTGCAGTGGCAGTAATGGATGCACGCATCACGCGTTCCGTCCGAATTCCCTCTTAGCCTCGATCATTCATGAGTCCTCGTCGGTTCGTTGACGGGGGCTCTGTGCTTGCGTGGTGCGGAATTTCGTGGGCTGGGGCAGGTTGGTGGCCCGGCTGTCGCGTCGGGTGGGCGCCGGGGTTCCACGGCTCCGGGATGTTGCTTTGGTTCGTCGGGATGGTCGTAGTCGCTGGTCAGCCGGGGTTCGGCAGGGCTCCGAGTCGCTGGATCGCGCGGGTGATCACATCCCTCCAGGGCCATCGGGCTGTGAAGCGGAGCCAGCGGCAGCGGCCGGTGGTGACCAGCTGGGCGGCGGCGGAGAACAGCCGCAGGCGAAGCCGTTTGGGCTCCCAGCGGCGGGTTTCTGCAATCAAGGCGAGCATCGGCATCCAGGCGAGGAGGTCGAGTGCGATCTGGACGATCTCCAGCCAGATCTGGTTCTGGGCGGTGTCGTGCAGGGGCAGGTTGCGCAGTCCGGTGGCGCGGGCGTTTCGGATGCGGTCTTCGCAGCGGGCCCGTCTGCGATGGCGTAGTTCGAGGTCGGCGAGTTGGCCGCCTTTGGTGTTGGTCGCGAAGCAGGTCAGCCGCAGTCCGTCGAGGTCGGTGAAGCGCAACTGGGCGCCGGGGTGCGGGCGTTCCTTGCGGACGATCAGCCGCATCCCCTTCGGCCAGGCGCTCAGGTCGGGCATGTCGGTGATCTCCGCGACCCAGGCGCCGGGCCGCTCGGTGCCGCCCGCGTCGTAGGCCGGCGTCCATGCCCTCTTCGGGATCTTCAGTACGGCCTGGTGGAGGGCGTCGGTGATGGTCATTCCGACGGAATACGACAGCCACCGGCCCCGGCGGGAGAGCCAGTCGAGGAAGGTGTGGGTGCCGCCGGCGGAGTCGGTGCGGATCAAGGTCTGGCGGCCCCGCCGCAGGTGTTCCGGCAGTTGGGCCAGGGCGAGTTGGGCCGTTTCGATGTGGTCGGTGGCGGTGTTGGAGCCGGCGTTGCCTGGCCGCAGCAGCGCGGCCACCGGTTCCCCGGAACCGGTCTCGCCGTGGTCGACGAACGCGACGAGCGGGTGATGGCCGAAGGTCTTCTTCCACGTTGGGGTGGCATCCTGCTTCTCGGAGTGCGCCAGGACGAGGACGCCGTCGATGTCCACGACCACGCTGCCACCGGCGGACGGACCATCCGCACCGGCCAACTCCCAGACCCGCGACCGTACTTCGGCCCGCGCCGACCGGATCGTGGTGAGAGCCTTCGGGCCGGCTGCAGCGAGAGCGTCGACGAGACGGGAGACCGTCGGATCGGAGGCCACGGGGCCGAACACGTCGGGCTCGGCCCGCAGCATGCCGACGTCGGCCAGACAGTCCCCGCCGAGCGCGACGGCCAGGGCCACATCCAGCAGGATCTTCCCCGGATCGTGCACTGCCCGCGGCTTGCGCCACGGTGCCAGTGCAGCCGATATCGCGGTGTCCAGCCCGGACTTGCGGACCGTCTCGACCAGCAGCACCGCCCCGGCCTGCGAGACCACCCCACGGCCGCCGCCCTCGACACGAACACGCGGATACGACCCGCTACGCTTCTTCACCTGGAGAGTGCTTCTTTCCTCGCAGCTGACAGGACCCTCGACAAGTCCCATCGTTGCAGGTCAGCAGCACTCTCCGCTTATTTGATCAAGACCCGGACAGGCCCACTCGCGAAAGCGCGAGGTTAGCACGAGGGTCTGGGCTGCCGAACCTCGCGGTATGGGGGCTTTAGAAGAAGGACCGCGCAGGTTGCGGGGTGGGCAGTCGCACTGCCTGTACTGCGGCCTGCCGGCTGAGCGCGTGGCGACGCTGGACTACGACTGGGTTCTGCTTGAGCCGGACATGGAGCCGTTGGCCCACACCGTGCCGGCGGAACATCGATGGATCGTGGTGTCTGACGGGCGGGTGACGATCTACGGCGTGTGCCCACCGGATCCGTTTCAGCGGTGCCGCATCGAGCACCGGCTCGCCTGCTCGGCACAACCACTGCCCGATCTCTGGCCATGGCTGACAAGCCTGAGGGTCGAGAACGGGCGCCAGGTTGAGCGTCAGAAGGATCCGGAGGCACCACAGCCGCCGGAGACGTGGCCGGATACCGGGTGAAGGTGCCTCGATCTCGCGGCGCTGATACGTCTGCGCATACGCGAAGACCCCGTCTTCAGCTAAAGCGCTGATGGCGGGGTCTTTAGGCACCTCATAACAGGTGCCCCCGGCAGGATTCGAACCTGCGCACACGGCTCCGGAGCCCAGGTGAGACCGTGACGCATTTGTGGGCCTGACCTGCGGGGGAGCGGCATCCAAGGGGCCCGCTGACCAAGGTCATCACGCCCCTATTACGTGGGTGGCCTGTCGAGTGGCAGGGCGGCGCCGTATGGTCGAAGGCATGATCTCGGGCAGCGGCGGGGACCAGGACGGCGGCACGGAGTTCACGGAGGAGGGCCTTGGGGCTGTCCTGCGCGAGGCGTGCGCGAAAGCCCAACTGGACTCGGACGGCGCGGAGTTGCTGCGGCTCGGCTCCAATGCCGTGTACCGCTTATCGAAGTCACCGATCATCGTTCGCGTTGCTCGTGACCTCGACGTCCTGGAGGACATGGAGCGGGCGGTACGGGTTGCGCGGTGGCTGGAGGCGGAAGATCTTCCGGCTACTCGGGTGCCGGCGGGCATCACGCAACCGTTCGTGGTCGGCGGTCGGGTCGTGACCTTCTGGGAGAGCGTCCAGGAGCACGAGGAGTACGCCACGGTAGGCGAGTTGGCCGACCTGCTCCGCCGACTCCACTGGCTTGAGGAACCCGAGTCCCTGAGGCTGCCGTACTTCGACCCGTTCGCGAAGCTGTCCGGCTCTCTGAGGCAGATGGACGGCGTCCCGGAGGAAGACCGCACGTTCCTGGAGGACCGTGCCGCAAAGCTCCACAAGGACTACGACCGGCTGGACTTCGTCCTCCCCTTCGGGATGATCCACGGGGACGCGAGCATCGGCAACGTGCTCCGTCACCGGGACGGTCACGCTGTACTCATCGACCTCGACGGCTTCGCGCTGGCTCCGCGCGAGTGGGATCTGATCCAGACCGCGATGTTCTACGACCGGTACGGCTGGCACACGAAAGCTGAGTACGACGAGTTTGTTCACCGGTACGGCTTCGACCTGATGAACTGGCCCGGTTACGAGACCTTGGCGGATCTCCGCGAACTGATGATGGTTTCCTGGCTCGGCCACCAGGTCGCCGGCAGCGAGCGTTCTGCGGCGGAGTTCGCGCGGCGCGTGCGGTCATTGCGTACCGGCGAGGGGCGAGACAAGTGGGGCCCGTTCTGAGCGGCCGTTCTATGTGCGGGAGTTAGACACTGACGTGAGCCTCGGACGCCACCCAGAGTCTGTGTTCTCCGACTTGCTCCGTGAAGGCTCGCGCTTCGGTGGTGTTGCCGACGGCTGCGAGGCCCTTCCGAAACTCGGCGAGGTAGCTGACGCATCGGGCTGACTTGAGCTGCTCGCCGAGGTCGAGGGCATCGAGTGCCACTCTGCATGCCTCCTCGACATCGCCGGCACGTAGGTGCGCGTCGGCGAGAACCATCGTGGCGAAGAAGTCGCTTCGTACGTGACTGCCGCTCATGGCGTTCTCGGCGTGAGCGACGGCCTGCCGGGCGCTGTTGACGTCACGGAAGCAGTGCGCAGCTTCGGCGGCAAGCTCGGTCTCGTCGAAGTAGCTGATCCATTCCGGCTCGTCGTCGCTGTTACGGCTCTCAAGCGCCCTCGTGGCTGCGCTCAAAGCGGCTTCGCAGGCTCCTACGTCGCCAGTCCGGGCAAGTGCGCGGGCCTCCATTACGTGGAACTGGGCGCGCAGGGTCGGAGTAGCCACGGGGGAGATGCCCATGAGGGCGGCCCGAGCGAGTGTCGCGGCTTGCGTGTAGCGGCCGAGGAACGTCGCCTGATGGCTCATGGCGGACAGGATGCTTCCGGCAAGCCGGCGGTCGTTGGCGTCCTGGGCCAGTCGGAGGGCCTGGAGGAAGTACCGCTGTGCCAAGCCATGGCGGCAGGCGTCGTAGGACATCCAACCGGCTAGGAGAGTTGCCTCCGCCACGGTGGAGAACAGGGCCCGCCCGACCTGCTCGGTGTACTGCCCGCGCAGGAGTGGTGTCACTTCGGTGCTGAGGTATTGGACAGCAGCATGCCGAGCGTGGTCGCCACCGAAACGGTCGTCCAACTCGGCGAACATGTCCGCGGTGGTCTTGATGGCGGCCACGTCTCCGAAACCGACGCGCATTCCATCTCGATGTTGCCGAGGAACGGCCGGTTCGGGTGCGACCAGCCACCGAAGCGAGGCTTCGTTCCATGCGGGCTCGGACGGCTCGGCCTGTAACAGGGGCTCGTACCGGTTGAGATCAGCGCGCCACAGTAGGCCGACGGTCTCGATGGCCCCTTCGGGGCTCGCCGGATAACTGGCGTCGAGGAGTCCGGTGTCTCGCTGGCCCTCGTGGTTCAGCCCCAACTCGGCGGCGCTGAGGCCGTACGCCTCACACAGAAGTGGACCGTAGAAATCGTCTGGCGTGCTGTGCCCGTTCTCCCAACTGGCGATACGGCGCTTCACGCTGGCGTCCGACGGAAGTTGGTGGCCACGGCGGAGCGCAACTTGACGCAGCTCCCGTACCAACCGCGGCTGACTCCAGCCGCGACCTACACGGGCTTGCCGTAAGTGAACGCTGATCGGCTCCAGCGAAGACGTGACCGTTCCCTCCCCACTTGTACATGGGTGCGACTTCTGGGGCACGCGACTCTTTGGTTTCACGACCGAATGTACGCGCTGTTCACCGGTGCACGCTGCAAGTAACCGGAGTTCGTGGGTTGTTGACCCGTGACGGGGGATGACGCGTGCACCCGCGATGTGTCATCCCCCGTCACCTCTCGTCATCTGCCTTCACCAGGGTGGTGCCCCTGAGTCTGGACACCAGGCGGTATTGCAGCCGCAACTGGGTTCTGACCGAGGTGAGATGACGTGCAGAGGATGACCAGAAGTGGCATGGAGTGGCTCTCCGCCGCAGCGGACGATCCCGCTGAGTGTCGGCAAGTGTGGACGGACGATCCCCGAAGGCCCTGCGCGCTGTCGACCGGCCGCTTCTTCGACGTGCTGAGCGTGGACCAGCGTCTCGGGTTGGAGATGTTCGACCGTCTTCGACGAAATGGGATGCTGTTCGGGCCGGCGGTCGTCGACCGAAGGGCGCAGCGAGTCGGCTTCTTTCTCGGCTCGCAGGGCCGCGAGGTCTTCACGTACTACCTCGAACGTGAAACGTCATCGCCACCGTCGTACCGGTACCTCGACCACGGCTGCGCCATCGTCGTCCCCGGAGCCATCCCTCTGTCCGAGGACCGCTACCAATGGCTTCGCGCACCTACCCGCCGACCGGAACCCAATCCGCGGCGCCCGGTCGCCCTCGCAACCGTCCTGGTCGCCTCCGCGGAACTCCTGGCACGGATGGACCGCTTCGACGAGGAGTACCCGACGCCCTACTCAGCGGTCGTTGCCCTCCCTGAGGAGACGACCACAGATGCCGGATGAGCCGACCCACGGGCGCGACGCTGCCGCGTGGTCGCCTCTCGACAGCGACGGCTGGTACGCGGCCCGAGACGCGACCACTGCATTGCGAGACGTCCTCGTTCGCGCCGGCCTGGAGAAAGACTTCCCTTACCTGCGCGCGGACGTGAATGCCTTCGGGCACGGCCTCGTGGACTTGGGCCGCGTGTCCCCGGCCACGGCTGAGCGCCTCGCGGAACTCCTTCGCCTGGCGCTGGCAAGCGGATATCGCCGAGACGGAAACGACGGAAGTCACGGATCGTCCATTGCCGAAGAACACGAGGAAAGGGCCTGACGCCATGACCGACCGGCGCGGAGTGGTGGCCAAACGAGCCGAGAACTTGTCCCCTGGCGTGCCCTACGTACGCGGCTGGAACCGCGCACGGCGAGGCGCCGGCACCCTCGCTGATCAGCTCGTGTTGCTCGGCCTGGACTCCGACTTCGCCGGCCTGGTGGCCGACGTGAACGTCTTTGGCGACGGGATCGTGCAGCTCGGGACCGTTCGGCCTGAAGCGGCCGAGCTGCTGGCGAGGTTGATTGCGACGGGACTGGCTGCGGAGCCGCGTGACACGACGATGAACGTGTCTGTGCCACCACCTCGGGAAGCGCCCGTGGCATGAACTGCTCCTCGACGGTTGGTTGGCCTGGCGCTCGGCCGGGACCGGCGCCTCAGCGCCGCAGCCCGGACGAACGGCAGGCCAACTGCTACATCAGCTTGAAAAGCTGCGTGGGCGCCGGGGCCAGGTCGGCAACCCGATCTGGGCGCGTGGGACCTCGTGAGCGTCATCCCGTCGGTCGTCTGCACCTTGATCCCCGCTAGACCTGGCGCTGTTGCAGTGAGGGGCTCGGGCGGAGGCGGAGACTTGTTCCTATTGTGAGTTTTTTGGGCGTTTTCGCCCTCTTTTCGCCATCAATGGGAGGCATCAAACTGGCGAGATGGCTGAGGCATCACCCTACGACGAACAACTTGACACACTGATCGCGCTAATTACATACATGGGATTAACGAGATGGCGCAGTCGTTCCCCCAACGGGCTGGCCCAAGATCTTGGTCTATCCGAAATAGCCGTGACGCAGGCACTTAATGAATTTCCCGGAATTTTTAGAAAGAGTGCGAACTTGTATCCCACTGGAGTTGGTCCACAAAACTCTTACACCTTGCATGCACGCTTTGCGCGAAGAAGGCCTCGGGGGGAAGATCCTGCTAGTCAGCAGCCCCCAAACACTCAGAACCTTGCACTACTAAGTGATCCAGAGCCCACTCAAGATGGAACTGGAGAAGAGTTAGACGCCGACACACTTCGAGCGTTGTTGGATTTTGTCACCGGTCGAGCAGAGGCTGAGCGTTCAGCGCGTCTGCACTCTACATCTCAGAAATATATTCTTCTTGGTGTCGTAGTGGCCTCTTTGGCTAGCTTGCTTACTACCGTGGTCCAAGTACTTCGGTAACTACGTCATTGGTGAAACATAGTGTGCAGTATCGACTCCGCAGCGGGCGTGCATATTTATCCTCGTGGGGGCCAGCCGCAAATGTCAGAATATTCTGATCCGTAGCTGTACAGAGATCGACCAATGGGGGCATGCAAGTTGTTCGCAGGGGCCGCTGTACTTCGCTGCCGCACTGCCTCTGCCGCGATTCACTTACGGACGGGGTAGTTCCGCTCAGCGGAAGGGCAAGAAGCTCTCATGGGGGAATCAACCGATGAAGCGAACGCACGCCAGGCGGCCGCAGGCGACCGGCTGTGGCAGCACTGCCTTCACGAGGACAATGTGCGCTACCAGCAAGGCAACCTGTTCTTGGTAGCTCAGTCCCTCTTGGCCGTGGCCTACGCCACCATCCTGGCTTCTGGTGACAGAAACCTGCCCTCCGCTCAGGTGATCGCAGCGTTCGGGATCGTATCCACGGTTGGCTGGTTGTACGTCGGACATCGACATTTTAAGTACTTTCGAGCGATACAACGCCGCGCAACCGCATTGTTCTCTGAGTATGCGGAGACTTTGACGTGTCGGCCACCGGGTTGGAGTTCGCTGCCACTAATCGTGTATGCACTACCCTCGTTTGCTGCCCTGATGTGGATAGTTTTGCTGGTGATCTCATAGATGGCTGCACATCGCCATCAGCTTGGGAAGCTGCGGGCATTTGGGGCTGGTTCGGGCGCTGACCTGGGCGAGCGGTTCGGGTGCGGCCTCGTCGGGCTCGGCTGCTTTCACCGTGGTTCCCCGCTGTTCTCCGCTGGATCTGGTGCGGCTGTGGTGCTGTGTCAGGAACGGGTGTTCAGCGGGCGGCCTTACCACTTCCGCCACTTGTCCGTGATCTGGTAGCGGCCGAGTCCATGCCGGGCGGTCAGCGCGGTGATGTCGATGCCGTGCTCGGTGAGCGATTGGTCGATGAAGTCGCACAGTTGCTCGCGCTCGTCGGTTTCGTAGGCGCTTTCGTTGTGGGCTTCGTTCACTGCGTTCAGAGCCAGGACGACGCGTTCCACGACGCCGAAGATCTGTGCGTCGTCCGCCTCGCTCAGCCCGGAAAGCTCCCTCTCGAAGGCGTCGAGGACGGCATCGGTCGACGTGAGCAGTTCTTCGGGGAACAGCCCCGCCATGCACGCGCACTCAGGGGCCAGGGTGCCGGCGGCAAGCTCTTCGGCTTCCTTGGCTATGCCGTCGCGCCAGTTCGTCGTAGGTCTCTCGGCCATGGAGCGGACCGTACAGCGCCAGTCTGACAGTGGGGCTGATCACCGATGCGGCCCGTACGCTAGCGTCATAACCAGGCGCACGCTTTCCAACTGTGGTGGTTGGGCTTGCGCCTTCGGACGGGGCCGTTCACCTGCGTTCATGGGCGTTCGACCGTGGGCGCGGCTACCGGCTTCGGTCTGGTCTGAACGGCGTTGAACGCTGCTGAATGAGACGGAAACTGAGACGGGCGTTGCCGTACAGCCGCTACAGGCCGTCTTTCAACACCGCGTATGTGCGCTCGACTTCACTCAGGTACTGCTCCAGGCGGAAGCGAATTTCCTCGATGGGCCTGCCATCAGGGCCCGGGTACATGAGGTCTGACCAGATGACCGTCTCGCCCCGGAGCCGGACCTGGATGGTCAGCCTGCCCGGCCCTGGCTCGGGCTGCTCCTGGGTTGCCACATCCACTGTGCGCGGCGTATCCGTCGGATAGAGCGGTCCGCCTGGGCGGAGCAGCCGTCTCGGATCGAGGCCGGCCATTCTGCTGTCGCTGCGCGTGACCATGTCGAGCCCGTCAACGAAGAGGTACGTGTGAACGGCAGCGCACGTTGGCGGCCCAGGACACGCGCTGATGAGCAGTGGGCTCACTGCATCATCGCTTTGCCCATCGGGCGCGGTGGCTCTCACCTCGCGCGGGGACCTACGCGGCATTCGCCTGATGTGACGTCATGGGCGGATGCTAGTGGCCACGCCTCCGTACGTCCCTGTTGATATCAGTGACGGAGCCACCAACTTTCGTGCCCTCACGGGACCTCAGCCTGGGAAGCTTGGGTCATAGATGGACGGTTGCTGAGCTGACGTGCGGCGGATCTGGAACGGGGGCCGGGTGGTTGCCGACTGGTTCCCCGCTGTTCCCCGTGGTTCTCCGCGAGATCTGGCACGCATCTGGCACGTCCGTCCGGTACCTCGCCAGCAGTTGGCAGGGCGCGCGAGTTCTACGAGTCGGTCCCTAGGATGCAGGCCATGGGGACCTCCGAATCCGCACCACTCATACGTGCCTGTTGGCTCTCATGGCTCGCGGTCGCGACCGTCGATCAGGCGAAGGTGGAGAAGGCCCTCGGTTTGACGGAGGTGCGGGAGATTACCTGGGCCGACGGGGTGGAACTCATCGACGAGGTGGCGCACGACGAGGAGGAGCCGTTCTCCGCAGTCGTCGTCATCCCACCCATGCGGGGGTGGACCCTGGTCGTCGGACCGTACTTCGGCCTGCCCTATCCGCAGCAGACAGCGCACGTCTCCGAGCTATGCCGAGAGTTGAGCGCGCAGTTCGGCAAAGCCCAACTCTTTTTCCACGGTGAGCAGAACGACGGGGAGGCATGGCTGATCGCCGAACGCGGGCAGATCGTCAGGCGTTGGATCAGTGAGTGCCCGGAGCTCGCTTTGGGCGAACCGTTCGGAGTCGAGCGACGGCTCCTCGACGCGTACGGCATCACGGGCAAACCCGAGGATCTCGATCCCAACAGCGACCTGGCCGGCGACTGGGTGGCGACTTGGGGGGATTGCTGGGCAACGACGGTTGCAGAGGAGTCCAGCATCGACCCCACCGCAGTAACCGTCGATACGGGCTCGATCAGCAGTATGTGGGTGGCAGTCGCTCCACCTTTCGAATAGGCGCTCCACCTGCCATCGAAAGGAAAGCTGCAGACCATCGCTTAGCTCGATCGTTCATGAGGGTCCCTCAGTAAGCTGAGGGACCCTCATGAACGATCGAGCCAGTGCAATGAGCCCAGGCTGACCGCTTGCTCGCTCACGTTTTCTGCCCCTTGAGAACGCTCGCGGCAAGGTCGTCGACGGACCGACGCAGCTCTCGTTCCGACAGCGAGTCTTTGGGGCCGAACCGCTCGACGTAGAGCGTTGCTCCAGCACCTACGTCAACGGTGAGCTGAGCCTTCCAAGCGTCGCCGTATAGGACTTGGCGAGCAGCAGCACGCCCCTCGATCAACAGTGGCTCTGCCTTCTCAGGGATCACGTCTGTGCCATCCACCGTCTGCTGCAAGGATGCTGTGGTGGGGTAGAAGGCGACCACGAACCCGGCCGGCTCAGCTGCGCCGTCCTCCGTCATCGTCAGATAGCAGGAGGCACCACCCTTCTCCTCAGCCATAGGAGATGCCTGTCTGATGCTGAGTTGCTGTTGCATCGCACCGCTCACGAGTTTGCAGACAGTCTTCTCGCTGACCCCGGTAATGAGTGGAGCGCCTCCGGACGCAGTGGTGCTTCCAGACTTGGAAGAGTGCGCAATGGCGTAGCCAAAGCCAGCGCCGACTGCCAGGGAGGCCACTGCGGTGAGGGTCAGCATGCTCGTCCCTGGGTTACGACGGCGCTTGGTGACGGCCGCAGTTACTTCCTTGGCAGAGACGACGGTCGGGTCGCTCTCGTGCGTTGAGGTTTCCTCGCTGACCATGGCGAGAGCATCACATCGGCGTCGTGGCCGATGCCGTGGTGATGCCTGATCGTTACGCATCGAACGGCGAGCGATCAGCTTGGGAAGCTGCGGGCATTTGCGGCTGACTTGGCCGCTGACGTGGGTGAACAGTCGAGCTGCGGCCTCGCGGGGCGCGGCTGCTTTCACCGTGGTTCCCCGCTGTTCCCCGTTAGATCTGGTGCGCTTGTAGTGCGGGCGGATCGTCGCACGAGTTGGCAGACGCCCTGGGATCAGTGAGGCACCTGCCCAGTGGACTCTGTACAACTCCGCCCGTACCCGCTCGACCATCCGCTAAGCTGCCCACATTCGGCTCGCGGAGAGTCGAAGGGCGGCAATGTATCGACAGGCCCGGCACCTGCGGACGCTGCATATGGGTGTGGTGCACCCAACTCCGCATGAGTTATCGGTGGGTTCACGAGGTATGTGACCGAGAGCGCTAGCCGGGTGGCATCGAGGTATCAGCATGCCTGAAAGTGTGAAGAAGGCCATTGCCCAAACCCGAGTGGAATTCACTGGTGAGCCTCAAGAGGGGGCGTTCGCAGGGGTTCCACGGGATGGGTCACTCGGTCTTGACGCCTGCTTGAGCGAACAACGCACCCTTCGTGCTCTGTTGGCACTTGGCCTTTTCAACCGATTGGGACTCGGGGATGCGCGTCCGCCTGCTCGGTGGGGGTTGCACACGCTCGTGGCTTACGACATCACGGTGTCGCCTCGCTACAACCGGCTCGTTCTCATTACGGACGTTCCGCACAACGTGGCACCGTACCTCCTACCCAGCCGTGACGGAGGAAGCTCACTACCGGGGCTCCGACTCGAAGAGTTCCGCGGCCGGCGCACGTACGTTGCACGTCATCTGCCCACGGGCGCCCAATTGGTAGTCACAGGAAACCCGTCCGGCACATGGGGCGCTTCGCGGCGTCCTTCCCCGCGTTGGGACTTCTACTCAGTTGACGAGCCCCTGACCACGTCGGAGCAGACACAGCTAGACGAAGTACCCGGCATGGGCGCAGACACTGAATGCCTGCTGGCCGGTCTCGCGACCAGAATCGCGACTCAGGACCCTCAGGGCAGGTGGGCGATCGGCAACTGGTTCTCTGACCCCCTACGACGTTCTGGTTGGCTCAACGACGGGAGCGAAGAACGCTATGGGAAGCAGCTGTGGGGCTCGGCGAACCGATGGACGTTTCGATGGAATGGCTTTCCCTACGTCGAAGACGTCGCAACATCACTGACAGCTCCCCAGGTTGGTATCCCCGGCGCCACGATGCACGATGCCGGCGACCGCGTCGAGGTGCGGTTGGGGGTCACCATGCTCAGCTTGTATGGACGTCGAGCATCGCTCAAGCGGACACCGGGGCAGTCCTCATGAGCTGGGACAACGTGACGCTGGTGATCCTTGCTGCTTTTGGCTGCGTCATGCTGCTACTGACGCAGATCACCGAGGTGCTGTCTAAGCTTCCTGAGATCATCCGAGCCTGGCGTGAGGTGCGGCGCGCTCTTCAAGCGCGGCCAGACGATCTCCCTGAAGTCCAGGGCTCGCGAGAGACTAACGATCCAGCCTCTGTCTCCGGTGAGAGAAGCGCCCGGAGGGCCGTCACTGTGCCTGACAGACCGGCCAGAGGGCAGCGCCCAAGAGCCCGGTGTCAGGCGGAACGCAGGCGGCTCCGCTAACTCAGCTGTGCGCTGAGACGCATGGCTCAAGACCTCTACTTGGGAAGCTTGGGGCTTCTACCGGCGATTGCTGACTTGACCTGCAGCGGAGCTGCTAGAGGGCCGGACCGGTCGGCAGCGCCTTCCCCGCTATTCCCCGTGGTTCCCCGTACGACCTGGCACGAGTCTGGCACGGCGCTGCATTCTCGGTCGCAGGCCTAAAGGATCAAGCTCAGCACAGTTGCGGCAAACAGCAGGCCGACTCCAGCCAGGATGAGGTGGATTGCGAGGCGGAGCTGGTGGAACTTGATCACGACTGTGCGGGAGAGGAAAGAAACCCGCTCGGCTCGCAGATCCGCGCGCATGTGGTCGCGTAGCGTCTCGGGTTCCAGAGCCGCCCAACGAGACCACCCTTCGGCGGTCACAGTGTCGATGTGGACTGGTCGGACGGTGATCAACAGAACCACAATGGCGATCACGAGGCACGTTGCGCCGGCTGCACCGACAGCTAGTACGGTCACCCCCTGGTGGCTGGGGACCTGTGTCGCGACGAAACCAAGACCCACGCCAGTCGTCGCCAGCACGATGCTTGCTTTGGTGTCAGCCCGTGCCAGTTCGCTGGTGAGCGTCCTGAGCGCATCATTCAAGTTGTCGGACGAATGGTCCGCGCCGCTGTTCAATCCCTGTGCCATGGAGCCTCCGTCCTCTGACACAGAGACGTTGACGGACGGCTACCGGTTCGCCCGCGCTGAGCAAGTCCGGCACGCGTTACCCACGGACCGCTTCGTCCCGAAGCAACTTGGGTGGGGGTGGCGCCTTGGGCTGGTGTGTCTCTCACCTGCGTTGATGGTCCGCAGATGTTCGCGGGCGTCCGCCGCTGTTCGTGGGCGTTGTCACGCAGTTAGACACTCACGCGCGCAGCGCACGCCCTGGGTTGGTGCTCAGGTGCGAGGCTGGGAGCGGGTGTCGTCGCTCGGAGCCAAGGGGGCGAAGGGCAATTCAGGGATGCCGAGATCTTGGCGTATGGCGGATGCGGTGGCCTGAACGGCCCTGAAATACACGCGTTGTGCGGTCTGGAAGGTGCCGTCAGTAACGTGCGCGCCGTCCGTGAGTAGATCGCGCAGGGTGCGGACGGTGCGGAACGCTTCGACGCTCAGCTCGACCACGCGAGGCGGGGCAAGCATCGTCAGGCTAAACCATTGATCGAGCAAACCGGACTCGGAGAAGGCGACACGGACTGAGGTATGACCCAGTTGCGTGAGCGATGTCCATCGCTACCGTGCGGGAATTTCGTACCCAAGCGAGGGTGCCTTGCCAGTAGGCAAGCCACTATCGAAATCCTCCGCCGCAATACCAAGAGCTACGGGCCAGCGCTTGATAGGTGGCGGTCTGCCAGCTGTTGATGTGTGCGTACTCCCTGCTTTCCGCCTGCTCTGCCAGATGCACTCGAACTCGTTCTGGCCCACCAACTGTAGACGCATCATAGATCTGCGCGAGATGAAACTGGATGTTGAATAGCTCGTCCGCGGCTTGGCAGGCGTAGAGCGTCGCGAGCTTAAAAACCGTGAAATGCGTTTTTACTCGCTGCTGGAGAACCGCATCCCATGCTGCAGGTGCGTCGACAAAGAAGGTGACAGAGACAGGAGTACCCTCTACCACAGTGGCACGGAGCCACTGGTCCCCCTCGACTTTGTCAAAATAGGGGTGGAGAGTTTCGGCGCCTGCTGTTTGAGGGGCGATATTAAGCTTGGTCTTGTTGCAGTCGGCACATGCTGGCACTAGGTTGAGTGGGTCAACAGCGAGAGCCCAATATTCGGCCTTCGGCAAATGATGGTCGAGAGTGGATACGGGCCGTTGAGCGCATAGCGGGCAGATTCCGTGCGCAGGAGCTAGAATCAATTCGTCATAAATTCCCCTTCCCGGCGCTTTCTTCTTCGCCATGCGATCCGTGTAGACGTCGGTCATTTCCTTCTTCGTCACACCCTTTAGGGTGAAATTATTGGGTTTAAGCGAATGGAGGCTTACACTCTTTGCGGCGGCCACATACTCCCTGCTGGCTTCGACTACCTGATCTTCAGTCGCTGCCAGTCGCTTCTTCAAATCTTTGTCTTGAACCCGGGCTATACAGGTTTTCAGACTCTGGGCAGCCGTGTGCGTTGGAATTTTCACATTTCGCATCTAGAGGCTCGCTCCTGAGTCTCTTGCAGTGACGAGTGCGCGGACCAAAGCTCTGGCTTCTGCCCCAAGTTGACCGGAGAATCTCTGTAGGACTTCATCGTACGTGGCGCCTTCGCTAACAGCCTCTCCAAGAATCCTGTGATATCCCGACCTTGTAACTTCCAGGCCAAAGATTTCCCTGGTAAGGATTCCGACGTTCTCGCCGAAGGTTTCGACGGACGGTTGCTCGGCGACTACCTCACGGCCGGAACGTCGCAGCTTCCAAGCGCACTTCTTCGGTACCTCCTGGAGAATCACCGGTGAGTGAGTAGCGATTATTGCCACTCCGTTTCGGTTGACGAGCAGGTCGGATAGAGCGCGGGTGAAAGCACTTAGGAGAGGTGGGTGAAGATGCGCCTCAGGTTCATCAAGCAGGACGAGAGATCGTTCTTCCACGGTCTCGACGAGTCGCGTGATCGTGAGGAGTACAATCTTGTGACCTGAGCTAAGATTACGAAACAGGTCTCTCGCTCGGCCTTTGAGTTCCTCTTCGCTAATCTCCGAGTCGGCCAGGTCGGCCACGGCCGCATCATTGAAGATTGGGTCCGCCTCAAGCATCTTTAGAGCTCTCCGCCAGCGCATCTGGCGTGCCCCTTGCAGACAGGTCTTGACGCTCGTGCTGAACTCCGACGCAAGGGCTGTCCAGTCCTTGGGTGGACGCCGTTCGTCTTTTGATTTCTTGATACGCTTGAGGCCAATGTAGGAGTACCGCATTCCGGAGGCTCTGTTCTGCGGCGTACTAATAGGCTCAAATGGATCGAAAGCGCTAAAGGTTACGGACACCAGGTTAGCGAAACTACCTCGCCCTCCTGCCGTTCCAGCAAATTCGAGGGTTCCAACTTCGTCTGGATCCGCTCCAGGATCCACTAGGGCACGGGCCATGTTGTTAAGGAGTCGTGTCTTGCCAACACCATTTCGCCCGATTATCACTTGAATGTTTGTTGGCGGCTCTGACCCGGGCACGACAGTGAAGGCGAGCCCTGCTCCTTCGTTACCCTGATAAAGACCAGGCAACTTGTAGGTGAAGCTGTACCGGTCGAGTCGTGCGCCTCCGCCCGTGAGTCGACGAAACTGACCAGTGACGGTTTGCTGCGAAACAAATCGGAGAAGGGAGCGTCCCATCACGTCTTCTTTTAGAGCTTGCTCGAAAAGAAGAGCATCGAAGGCTACGTCGCGGAGGCCGCGCAGAATCTCGTCGCGCACCTCGTCACCGAGCGAGTTGAGCTGTTCGTAGTAACTGTCATCCTGCCCCAGAGAAAAGAAGCTTGCGTCGAGCTGACCGAAGGAGGGCGGTAGCGAAGGGCTTCGCTGACCGGAAGCCATGTTGAATTGGCCGATTTTTACGTGGCCGATATCATGAAGCTGACCATTCATATCTCGGTAGGTAAGGGCGTACAGAGTAGAGTACGTGAACCAATCGTCCCAGCTGTCAGTGATGAGGTAGGCGCCGGGAGCGGTGTGAGTTGTACGCAAGACGCTTACTGATGAGACGACATGGAATTGCACTTTCCCTCCTGTTTTCAGCTCGCTGATCGTAGACAGTGAATCAGACCGTGGGGCCGTCTTGTAGTCGAATCTGCGGTTCGCCCGGTTGCCGCAGCAGCCCGACACCGTCACGAAGACGAGAGAAGCCGGCACGGACGCTGTGCCCCTTACGCCCACCAGTGGTACGGGTTGCCAACTGTCAGCAGCCCCGCGGCTTCCGGTGTAGCGCGCTCGAGTGCCTTCGGCGCACAGAGTGACAGCTACTACGGGCTCTTGTACCTGGTATGACCACGTGCGGTCAGCCCTGGTGGTATCTGGTGGCGCCGCCAGAAGAGTGGGCATGATGTCCTTCCGAGCACGAGCTGTCGGCGTCGTCTGAACGGTGACCCTCTGACGGCGGATCAAAACTGACTCACTTCGTGGCATCCATACCAACCTGATCTTGATTGGAGATCGGGAGGAGAGGGTGATCCAAGTGGAGGACTGGGCAGAGATCCGCAGGCTGCACCGGGCCGAGGAGATGCCGATCAGGGCGATCGCAAGGCACCTGGGCATCTCGAAGAACACGGTGAAACGGGCGCTGGCCACGGACCGGCCGCCGGTGTACTCCCGGCCGCTGAAGGGCTCGGCGGTCGACGCGGTCGAACCGCAGATCCGTGAGCTGCTGAAACAGACCCCGACGATGCCGGCGACGGTGATCGCGGAGCGGATCGGCTGGGACCGCGGGATGACGATTCTCAAGGACCGCGTCCGCGAGCTGCGGCCCGCCTACCTCCCTGTCGATCCGGTCTCGCGCACGACGTATCAGCCCGGCGAACTGGCTCAGTGCGACCTGTGGTTCCCGCCGGTGGACATCCCGCTCGGCTATGGCCAGTCCGGGCGGCCACCGGTGCTGGTGATGGTCTCGGGCTACTCGAGGATCATCGCTGCACGGATGCTGCCGAGCCGGATGACAGGCGATCTGATCGACGGTCACTGGCAGCTGCTGACCGGCTGGAATGCGGTGCCGAAAATGCTGGTCTGGGACAACGAGGCCGGTATCGGCCAGGGCAGGGTCACCGTCGACTTCGCCGCCTTCGCCGGACTCCTCGCGGTCAAGATCTTCCTCTGCCGGCCCCGTGATCCAGAAGCGAAGGGGCTGGTCGAGAGGGCCAATGGCTACCTCGAGACGAGCTTTCTGCCCGGCCGCACCTTCAGCGGACCCGGCGACTTCAACACCCAGCTCGAACGGTGGCTGCACGTCGCCAACCGGCGCATCCACCGCACCCTGGGCACCCGTCCCATCGAGCGGTGGGAGGCCGACCGGGCCGGCATGCTCGCCCTCCCGCCCGTCGATCCGCCCCGCTGGTCGCGCTTCTTCACCCGCATCGGACGCGACCACTACATCCGCGTCGACACCTGCGACTACTCCGTGCACCCCCTGGCGATCGGCAAGAAAGTCCAGGTCACCACCAGCATCGAGGAGGTCATCGCCATCCTCACTCCCGGCGGGGCCGTCGTGGCCCGCCATGCCCGCTGCTGGGCCAAGCACCAGACCATCACCGATCCCGATCACGCCCGCACCGCCGCTGCCCTGCGCGGTGAGTACCGCCACCACACCGCGGCCCAGGCCGCCCGACTCCGCGCCACGGCCGCCGCCGACCGCCTGGTCGACGTCGAGCAACGCGAACTGACCGACTACGACCGGGTGTTCACCCTCATCGAGGGCGACGCCGGCCGCGACGAGACCGGGGACGGGGTGTCCTGAATGGCCCGCACCGCCATCAAACCGGTCACTACGAAGACGGGCAGCGGCCGGACCGGCGAGCAGACCGCGTCCGACCTGGCCTTCTACTCCCGCGCGATGAAGGCCCCGGCCCTGCTGGACGCCGCCGAGCGCCTCGCCGAGCGGGCCCGCACCGAATCCTGGACCCACGCCGAGTTCCTGGTCGCCTGCCTGCAGCGCGAAGTCGCCGCCCGTGAGAGCCACGGCGGCGAGGCCCGCATCCGCGGCGCCCGTTTCCCCGCGATCAAGACGATCGAGGAACTCGACGTCACCCATCTGCGCGGCATAACGCGCCAACAGCTCGCGCATCTGGGCACGTTGGACTTCATCACCGGCAAAGAGAACACAGTTTTTCTGGGACCGCCCGGGACCGGGAAGACACACCTGGCGATCGGACTCGCGGTCCGCGCCTGCCAGGCCGGCCACAGGGTCGCGTTCGCCACAGCCGCCGAATGGGTCGACCGCCTGGCCGCCGCCCACCACGCCGGACACCTCCAGGCCGAGCTCACCAAACTGTCCCGCTATCCGCTGATCGTCGTCGACGAGGTCGGCTACATCCCCTTCGAATCCGAGGCCGCGAACCTGTTCTTCCAGCTCATCTCGAACCGATACGAACGCGCGTCCGTGATCGTCACGAGCAACAAGCCCTTCGGACGCTGGGGAGAGGTCTTCGGCGACGAGACCGTGGCCGCCGCCATGATCGACCGCCTCGTCCACCACGCCGAGGTCCATTCCCTCAAAGGCGATTCCTACCGGATGCGCGGACGGCAACTCGGACGCGTCCCCACCGCCACAACAGAAACCGACTGAACACCACCAACCACAAGCCACACGGGTCACGATTCAACCGACCAGAGTGGGTCCGCGTTCAACCGCCGCCGACACGAGCGCGCTACTGCTGCAGAGATCGCGACTCGTTCCGTTCCAGGCAAGGGGGATACATGTCGGACCCGTTCCTAGGGCGGTCTAGCCGAACAGAACGAGAGGCGGCCCCGCGCACTACGCCGGCGCCCGCTCGTGGTGTATCAGATCGGGAAGTTTTGCGGCGAGCCGCAACTGTTCTGGGTTGGCAAGGGCTCGTTGCACCTCGCCGATCTGTGACACTACGTGTGGACGTCGACTTCCTTGACCTCGGCGATAATTTCTCGGGAACCCTCGAGATAAGTGGCTCGGATGGTCGCTTGTCGCATGCAGAAGCAGGGAAGATTCAGCGCGCGAGGATCGCACCTAATGCGGCCCGTTTTCCGTTCCCTAGGGAATCGGCCACCTCAGTGCAGAATAGTATTCGTGTATTCGAGAGTGCGAGCGAAGCAATCGAATTCTTCGTCTCTCTGAACTCAGACGTGCACGGCGGCCTTTCATCAGACGGAAGACACCTACTGGTTGACCTGCTGTATAGCGGCGAGAGCCTGGTGCCGAGCTTCCATTCTCCACCCTCGGCATGGATGCCCTTGAGGAATGTCGCGGAGCAGGCTTCCGCAATCGGCATTGGTGTTACGTGGGGCGGTGGCGGTATTCCAGCGCTACTTGGGGCCTACATCGGGGGGCTTTTTCTCGTTAAGTTCGTTACGCCTATAGTTGCCGAAGCAGGTAATGCTACAGCTGCCGGAGTCGGAACAAAAATCCGAGCAGCCTTTGGTGTGGCTCCATCGCAATTTCCGCAGGCATCAGCCGAAGAAAACACGAGCGACTCGGCGTCACGCCCCGAGAGGTCAACTGATGAAGCGCAGGAGAGCTTGAGCTGAGAATAGTAGGGCGCTGCCTTGGCGCCCGATCTATGTGCGAGGTCCAATTCATCCTGTGCAGAGCGGACCAGGCGAGACGCGTAGACTTACTGGCTGTACTTTCTGAGCAAAGGGCCAGTTCACCAGGCTAAACTTCGAGCAGCCCACAGATGAGGCTCCATCACTACTCGGCAAAAGCCTGCGTTCAACTGACGACGGATGCCTTCGATGTTTGTCTTGTATGAACCTCAGCCGACGACAGTCAGCCACGACGGCGGCTTAGTCGACCGGACAGGCGCGCGTGTGCCTCGCTGTAGCCCCACCGGCCTCAGCCACGCTGTCGTGCTGTCGAGCAGAGCAGCCGCGACAGCTGGCCCACGATGACGGTGCCTAACTAAGAGACGTCGGAGGTTGGGTCCAGTTGATTGAAAAATGACTACTCCGAAATGAGCACGGTTTCAATCTTGCAATTATAACGAAGAATCTCTGTTGCTACATCCTCAAGTAGCTTGTCGACCCCACTCGATAGATATGCCAATCTGGACTGTTCGTTTGTGAAACCAAGCAAGATACTCTTTCCTGCTGTCCCTACGAGTCTAGAGTTTTGCGACAGTAGAACCCAAAGGAATCGCCGGCGCCTTTTTGTTTCATCCAAGACTTTAGGCCAAAGTTCCTGAATGCGCTGAAAATTTTCCGGAGGTGGCGGCTTCCGTACCGGAGGCCAGGAAATGGGATTAGGCTGAGATTCCTGAGTCAGACTTGACTTTGGCCGTTCGCTGCGACTTGCAGGATGGATGGGCCACTCACCTGGGTGCCTTCTCCGCTCGGTTACCGTGCTCTTGTTATCAGCTGCAAGCTCAGGTCGGAGCGCAACAGATGCCTTGACTTTCCATGGCAGATTGAGATCATCATGGAGTACTGCGAGGAGGAGCTCATCAATTCCAGTCGAGAGGTAGGCATCCATTGCTGATCGATTATCGAAAGAGAGCTCCAAAGTCTCGCCGTCACAAGACATGATTTTGGCATTCTGTGTCATGATTATCCAAGCGAAACGTCGCCGCGCCTTGAGCCTTTCCAGGACACCCCGCCACACGACTTCCACCTCTTTATTTTTTAGCGGGTCAACCGAGGGGGTAGGAGTAGCAGTTGCAGTTTTGATAACCGGGAGTTTAGCCTGAAGATCGACCGCGTGATTATCGGGCGACGACTTCAGTCCAATTGGCTCTACAGTCGGCCATTTGATCCCTGTGAGTCCGGAGAGTGACGGAGGACGTGATATTGAGGCCGCATGGCCATTGTCGGATCGTCGTATCGCGGCGGAAATGGTGTCAGCCGTACTTCCCTCAGTAGCTTCATTGCCTGCTGCGCCCTCGGCTTGCGCCAGTTGCTTCCTCTCGATTCCGTGTCGAGAAGGATTTTTGGCAAGTGCGAGTTTTCCCAGTGAATTCCGCACCCGCTTATGGGGCAAAGGTCGAGACTTCGCCCGCAGTGTGCTGTATAGGTAACTGAATACCGTGTCTAGATCTAGTAAATCTTGCGTAGAGTTTGGAATGCCTTCGCTGAGCAGGCGGATGAGTTCACCCGTGAAGACTGTAAATCCACTGCCATCTTCCGCCATGGCAGATTCTGTTTCTCCTGCCGCGGCTATGAGATATGTTCCTTCGATAAGGGCGTCGTCAGCGATACTATTCGCGGGATCCGTCATGGTTCCGAGTGCACTTGCGGCATAGCAGCAATCGAGAATTACGATACGACGGGCGGCGCTCGACCCCAGCAACGTTTCCCGAATATCGTTGTAATCCGTGGATGTGTGTGGAGCACCTGTCCGGGACGTCGATCGAGTGAGGCGTAGTTCGCCTCTGTTTAGTCCTTTCAGGCCATGGCCGGCGTAGTAAACTAGGAGCGTGTCCGATGCTTCCTCGACGCCGTGCAGAATTGGGTCCACCAGCTCCTCTGGCGTACGAGGGTTATGCACGATCGTGCAATGTTCTGGTGCCAAATTCCATGATGAGGGGCTAGTAAAAATACGCCCCAATGTCTCAATATTATTCCGCACTGTGGGCAACCCGGGCAATTGCGCGTAATCGCTCACGCCAATCAGTACAACTCGAGAATCATGAGATCGGGGTAGCGCCACGGAGTGATTACTCCTCACTCAGGGAGCGAATGATGCGCTCGACCATTTCTGGGTCGCATCCTTCAATTATGACTGAATTCCCGTTGTATTCTAGAGTTACTCGGGGTGAGCGAGTGCGCGTCTTCCGCCATGCGGCATAACTGATTGAAAACGTGGCGATTTGCCAAACATTATCTGTGGCTAGTTGAAGCACAGAGAGTGCATCGGTTCCCATGGTTCCGGCTGGAAGCGCTGGATTTTCCCAGGAAATCTTCGCATGACGGCGAACCTCTGGGGATTCGAGGAGCCAGGAGCGGAGTGAGCGCAACTCTTCGTCAGCGCCCTGGCCAACCATACTGATCCGCATCATGACTTCGGCCCCCAACTCTGAACTGACGTAGTAGCGCCAAATCTTAGGTCAAGTCCCGTACTTGCTCACGGCGTTCCGAGATGGAGGAGGGCAAGCGTGGTCACTTGAGGACGAGGTTGCGCGGGCGCTGCTTCTGCGGCGGCGATCCCGTTGGGTCCTTGGTGCGGCGGACAGGCTGGCGACCTGGCTGTTCAAGCGAGACGTTGTAGCCATGATCTTCGCTGCTCCGGCCGCAGTGTCTGCCGTTGTGGAGTCGACCGCCCAGCTGAGGTGTACCGCTTCTCTGCAGCAGGCGACTGATGGCCATGAGCGCGGCACGGACGCCGGGCGGGCTGGAGCGGGACGGAGGCAGGAGCGCAGGCCCGGCCGGGGGCCGGGCCGAGCGCGGGGAGCGGAGCGAGCCGCCTTGATGACGTGGAGAAAGTCTGAGCCAACTGAGGTTCAGCTACAGCCTGAACGACAGTTCCAGATCGTCGCCGGGAAGGTGGAACTCCTCCAGGGCGAGCGGCTTGTCTACCTCGGCGAGCGTCACGCGGATGACGTGTAGGAGCGGGACACCTTCGGGCAGGCGGAGGACCTGAGCCTGGTCCGGTAGGGGCATGCGGGTGCGGACGAACTCCCTGAAGTGGAGTTCGTGCCCCAACGCGGCGAGCGCGACGTAGAGCTCTGGCGCTGGCGGCGGAGCCTCCTCCTCGTACTTCGTGTCGACCAGGATGGAGAACGGCACGTACGTGCGGTGGAGTTGGCGGAGGCGGCCGTGGTCGGCGGTCTGCAAGGCGTCGTACGTGAACATCGGCTCGCCTGGCGGGATGCGGAGGAGATCCGCCAATGCCAAGGGAGCGTCCGTGCGAGTGGCTACCGGTGGCTCGGCGTTCGTCCACTGGATGCCGTCGGCCTCCATGTACCGGCCGTCGGGGGCCAGGCGGACGCCGCGCGGGCGCGTGAGGCTTGGGCGGCTCTGGGGTGAGCGGGCGAATGTGCCTCGGCCCATGATCGCCTCGACCAGGCCGGATGCCCGTAGCTCCGTGAGGCCCTGACGGACTGTGGGACGCGTCACGCCGAACTGTTTTGCCAACGCCTCCTCGGAGGGGAGCGGTTGGCCGGCGGGGAAGGTGCCGTTCAGGATGCCTTCGCGCAGGTAGTCGGCGATCTGCCGGTACTTCGGCTGCGTGTTCTTCGCTGGCATGCAAGGCCCTCCGTGGCCGGTTCGTCTCTCGGCTGCCCAAGGAAGTTGGGCAAGCTGTCCGACTTCTTGGACACCATCCCCCATCACAAGACGGTTGACAACCCGTACTACGGGTCGCACTCTGGACTCCAGTCACCCGTAGTACGGGTGGTCTAGCAACCCGAAGGATCGGCCTTCGGGTGCCAGAGATGAGGAGTTCAGATCAGTGGCAAGCCTTCCGATCGACACCGCGAAGTTCACGGGGATCATCTGTGCCGTACCCCCGGCTCCGCGGGTTGCGAATCGTGAGACCGGTCAGCTTCGTGTTGACCGTGACACCGGCAAGACCGTGTTCCAGGTCGGTCTTTGCCTGATGGCCGGGTCATCGGCGGACGTGGTGAACGTGAGCGTCGCCGGTGAGCCGGCCGGTGTACAGCTCGGTATGCCCGTGGCCGTACGGGACTTGGTCGCTACGCCGTGGGAGAACGACGGGCGGCATGGGGTCGCATTCCGTGCGGCGGAGATCCGGCCCCTGAGCGCTCCGGCGGGGAAGGGGGCCGGGCAGTGATGACTCTGGCCTCCTCCACCTCCTCGGCAGGGACGGTCTGGCCGAGTTGGGTTCTGGTGGTGGCCGCAGTGCTGGTGTCGGGCCTGCTCCTCGCAGGCCCGGCCCTGCGCCGCCGCTACCCCGTGGCCTGGTGGCTGTTACTCGGCTTCCCGGTCATGGTCGTCCAAGTGGTACGCACCTGGCGGCCGTTGATGGCCGGGTGCGGACTCGCCGTGAGCCGTCGGCCGGCGCTGACTGTGGTGTCCGGGCTCGTCGGCAACGGGGCGCCTCCACCTCAGCCGCGCGTCCCCCGGCACGGGCTCATACGTCCGACCGGCGGCGGATTCTGGATGCTGGTACGGCTGTTGCCGGGCCAGGTGCCCGAGGACTTCGTCAAGGCGGGGCCCGCCATGGCGGAGGACTGGCAGGTCCATGGGGTGCGGGTCACCTCCTGGAGGCCGGGAGTCGTACGGATCGCCGCCTCGGTTGCCGATCCACTGGCATCTCCGCGGCTGCCGAAACAGCGCGGGCCCGCTCAACTGCTCCGGGTCGCTGTGGGCGTGCTGGAGACCGGTGCCGGTTGGGTCATCGACCTGCGTCGTGTGCCGCACTGGCTGATCGTCGGTGCCACCCGGTCCGGCAAGTCGACGTTGATCAACGCACTCGTAGCGGGCTTGGCTCCGCAACCGGTCGCCCTGGTCGGCATCGACTGCAAGGGCGGCATGGAACTATCGCTCTACGAGACCCGGTTGTCCGCCCTGGCGACCAACCGCGAACAAGCGGTTCGGCTCCTGGCGGCGCTCGTCGACCTGACCCTCGACCGTATGACCGTCTGTCGGGCGGCTCGCGTGCGCAACATCTGGGGTCTGTCGGACGAGGAACGCCCGGTACCCGTCGTCGTGATCGTCGACGAGATCGCGGAACTGTTTCTCGTCGCGAGTCGCAACGAGAAGGACGAAGCGCACGCGGCCGGTACGGCGTTGATCCGACTTGCCCAACTCGGCGCTGCGCTCGGGGTGTTCCTCGTCGTGGCCGGCCAACGGGTGGGCTCCGACCTGGGGCCGGGCGTCACGGCACTGCGTGCCCAACTCGGCGGACGGGTGTGCCACCGAGTGGCCGATCCCGGTACGGCGGAAATGGCGCTCGGAGACCTCAACCCCGACGCGCTCAAGGCCGCACAAGCCATCACCCCGGAACAGGCCGGTACGGCTGTCTTGGCCTCCGGCGACGGCTGGGAACGGGCCCGTTCGCACCTGGTCACCGAGGCGGACGCGGAAGCCATTGCCGCCGAGTACGCACACCTCGCCCCGGTCCTGCCTGAACTGCTCACCGCGGCCAAGTGAGAGGGGACTGCCGTGCTGGTGTCCATGTCGGCCGTACTGCTGCTCGGCCTGTTCATCTGGTTCCTGCTGCGCATCCGCTACCTGCGCTGGGCGGACACGTTGCTCTGCGGGACCTTCGGCTTCCTGGTGGCAAAGACCGTGGCCGCGCCGGTGGTTCAGGCGGTCCTCGTCGCGGTCAGCGGCTTCCTCGGCCAACTCCGCTTCTGAAGCGACCTCACCCGATCTCCGAACAATAGAGAGGTGGGCGAGCCATGTCCACGTACGAAATCCGCTCCGGTGACAGGGCTGCGTTCATCGCCGGCCTGCGCAAGCTGGCGGACTTCCTCACCGCGAACCCCAGTGTCCTCGTACCGCGCAACGCATCGTTCGGCGTCTTCGTCGACGCGGCCGACTCCACCGCTCGCAGGGAGGGCACGGAACACGTCGCCGCTCCGCTCGGCGTTCCGGTGGAGGACCTCGGCGAGGGCTACTACGACGCACGTCGCGCCTTCGGACCGATCGCGTACAGCGTCGTCGCGATCCCGCCCAAGGAACAGCAGTGATCGCCCGTATGACGGGCTCCCGACGGGGCGCGAAGTCGCCAAACCCGACCCCGTCAGGAACCCACTCCATCCGCCACATGAGCAGTGAAAGGAGTACTCACACTTTGTCCACCGCGCATCGATCGCGCAAATCCCCTCTGCCCGAGTGCGAATTGAGGGTCGTCGACTCCGAAGTGTCGATCTGCGACGGACGGGAACAGATCGTCCTCGTCGGGCTCGACGGCTTCGAGCGGCATCTGTGCCCGGCACACGCCGCTGCACTCTGGCTCACGGACCCGACACTCCGGTTCAGCGCCAAGACTCGTACGGAAGCAATCGCCGCCGTGATGGGGCAGGCGTTCGGAGGCGGTGGTCGGCAATGACCGCGTCCATGCCGAAGAACGTTGCTGCTCTGCTCACCAGGGCAGCAGAGCCGGAGTTCGCAGCCTGGCGGCGCAACATCTTCAGCCTTGCCGGCTGCACCAACCCGATCCACCTGGTCGGCGGGGCAACCGTCGTCGACACGACCACAGGCGAGGCCGTGTTCTCGTACGCCTCGGACGTCTACGGCGGTCGGCTTCTGACCGCATGCGGCAACCGGCGTGCGTCGGTCTGCCCGTCCTGCTCGCGCCTCTACCGAGCCGACACCTACCAACTGATCCGGGCTGGACTGGTCGGCGGCAAGAACGTCACGGAGTCGGTGAGCGGGCACCCTCGGGTGTTCGCCACCTTCACCGCTCCCGGCTTCGGGCCGGTTCATACGCGTCGTGAGCGTGCAGGGCATGTACGGGCATGCCGTCCCCGGAAGGTGGGGGAGTGCTGCCCGCATGGCTTGCCCATCGGGTGCCATGAGCGACACGCAGAGGGTGAGCCCCGTCTCGGTGAGCCTCTGTGCCCGCGCTGCTACGACTATGCCGGGGCTGTCCTCTGGCAGGCGTACGCCGGTCAGTTGTGGCACCGGTTCGCACTGGAACTGCGTCGCGAGATCGCCCGGCGCGCTGGGCTGTCCCGTACCGAACTCGCGGACATGGCCCGGCTGTCGTACGCGAAGGTGGCCGAGTACCAGCGGCGGGGCCTGGTCCACTTCCATGCCGTGATCCGCCTCGACGGGCCGGACGGACCGGCCTCGGCACCGCCCGGTTGGGCCACAACGGCTCTGCTGATGGACGCGATACAGGCGGTCGTCGGTCGCGTGCGGCTCATCGCTCCTGGCGTGGATGTCGTCGGCACTCGCGTGCTGCGGTTCGGCGAACAGGTCGACGTGCGGCCCATCGCGGCGTTCGGAGCGGGGGAGCGGCTGACCTCCGCGGCTGTTGCGGGCTACATCGCGAAGTACGCCACTAAGGGTGCCGAGTCCGCCGGCGCGGTCGACGGGCGGATCCACCAGGCGCGGGAACTGGTCATGCTGCCGGTACGGGCTCACGTCCTCCGCATGATCAGTACGTGCTGGTGGCTCGGTGGACTACCTCCTTTCGAGTCTCTGGGGTTGCGGCGTTGGGCCCACATGCTCGGCTACGGCGGCCACTTCTCCACCAAGTCACGGCGTTACTCGACGACTCTGACCGCACTCCGTGAGGCGCGTGCAGAACACCGTGCGGAGGAGCAGCGGACCGCCCTCGGCATCGGCGGGCGGACAACCGTCACCGTCGGCCAGTGGCGCTATGCAGGACGCGGCTACTCGCCGGAGGCGGCACTCCTGGCGGCCTCCGTGCGGGAGGGCGGTGGTCTTCATGGCGCGTGAGAAGACGGCCGAACTGCTCACCGTGCGGCAGGTGCTCGAAGAACTGGGCGGGATCTCCCGGCGCACCTTCTACCGCTGGCGCGAACTGCGCCTCGCGCCAGCCTGTATCCGTTTACCCAACGGGGAGTTGAGGGTTCGCCGCGACGTACTCAACGACTGGTTGGCGGAGCGTGCGGAGGGGGCCGCGTCGTGAAGTCGTACAAGGTCGTCATCTGGAAGTTGAGTATCAACCGCTCCGCGAAGAAGCCGACTTACCTCGTCCGCTGGGCCGTGGACGGCGAGCCGTTCCACGAGTCGCACAAGACGAAGGCGCTCGCGGATCGCTTCCGGGCCAAGCTGCTTCGAGCCGCCGACAAAGGCGAACCATTCGACACAGTGACTGGTCTGCCTGACTCGCTCCGCGGCGGGAAAGGGGCGCTGTCGTTCCTCGACCTGGCGGTGAAGTACGTGGCAGCGCGCTGGGCGGAGGCGTCAGCGAAGCAACGGGACAGCATGACCGATGCCCTGGCGACGGCTGTTCCCCTCCTCGTCAAGCCGGGGAGGGGGCGGCCCGCTCCCGAGATGCTGCGGAGGGCGCTGCGCTCGTACGTCCTGCCGGTTTCCCGCAGGGAACGAGAGCGGCCGGACGAAATCGCGGCGGCCGTGCGGTGGATCGAGAAGGCCTCGCTCCCCGTGGGTGAGTTGCAGGAGATCGCGCGAGTGCATGAGCTGATCGACGGGTTGGGCCGGAGGATGGACGGCAAACCTGCGGCGACACAGACGTACCGTCGGCGCAGGGCGGTGGTCTTCAACTCACTTGAATACGCAGTGGAGTTGGAGCACTTGCAGTCCAACCCGCTGAGCCGAGTGCGGCGTAAGCGAGGCAAGCGTGCGGTGCAGGAGGTTGACCGTCGGGTGGTGGTCAATCCTCGGCAGGCTCGCGAACTGCTGACCGCTCTCACCTACGTTGGTGGCTATGAGCGCGCGAGCGGCCGACGGCTGAAGGCGTTCTTCGGGTGCCTGTACTACGCGGCCATGCGGCCAGGCGAGGCGTTAGGAATCCGCCGTTCCGACTGCGCACTCCCGGCGTCCGGCTGGGGGCGGATCGAGCTGGCGGAGACCCGTCCCACGGCAGGGAAGGCGTGGACGGACTCAGGGGAAGCGCACGATCGGCGCGGCCTGAAGCAACGGGCCAGCGGCGAAGTGCGCATCGTGCCGATTCCGCCTCCGCTGGTGCGACTGCTCCACGAGCACCTGAAGGAGTTCGGCACGGCGAAGGACGGCCGGTTGTTCTCCAGCGAGCGGGGCAACGTGATCGCGGCCTCGTCGTACTCGCGAGCGTGGAAACATGCTCGGGAACTGGCGCTCGTACCGCATCAGGTGTCGTCGGTCCTGGCCTTCCGGCCGTACGACCTCCGTCACGCGGGCGTCTCCCAGTGGCTCAACTCCGGTGTGCCCGCCCCGGAAGTGGCGGCCCGTGCCGGTCACTCGGTCGACGTCCTGCTGAAGATCTACGCCAAGTGCATCGACGGCCAGGAGCAAGAGATGAACGACCGGATCCTGAGGGGCCTGGGGGAGGAGGGCGGCACCGAAGACTGACTGACACAGCCCACACGCCCCTCACACGAGCCCCGGAGAGATCCGGGGCTTCGTCGTGTCAGAGGTGTGTCGGACTCTCGCGTCGCTACGGGCCTCGCTCCGCGGGAACTGCCGGCAGTCCCGCGGCTCCGGTCAAGGTGGCGGGCTCTAGGAGTCCCGCCACTACAGCCTGGATGATGACGTCGTTGGCTATCCGCTCGCTCCCCACCCCGGCGATGTAGAGCCGGAAAGGCACGACCAGCAGGAGAGCCCACCAAGGGGAATAGAGCCAGCTGAGCGTGGCTGCGAGCCCTATGAGGGAGTAGGCGACGTTCTTGCGGAACTCTGCTTCGCCCACGGCTCGGTCGTACTCGTTGAACAAGTCGTAGTTGGCGATCAGGAGTTTGATACGAAGTTGCCTGGTCTCGCCGAGCACGTCACGTGCGACAAGGTTGACCAGACCACGCTCGCCCTGCTCACGACGAGGGTCCCTGATCTCATTCGGATTCGGTACAGGTACTCGCCCTTGCGCTTGCAGGAAGCTGACCAGGTCATCGAACGCGAGCTTCGACACGCGAGGCGTGAGAGCCATCTGAATGTTCCTCAGTCGCGCCGTCTTCCGTGCTTCCTGCACGTTCACCGTGGCGACGCGGACCATCAACATGGCGCCGATCAGGTATGCGGCGAAGGCTGCGGACGCCAGCAATGCGGCAGGGCCCATCAAGCCGCCGAGGCGGTACAACGACGCCCACACCCCTTGCGCTTGCTCCCGCGTCGGGACCCGATCCTCCACGATCAGCCAGAGCGTCAAGAGCCAGATGCACCCCGCCGACAGTGGTGCCCGGACGTCACGAAGGCCAGGCAGTAGGTTCGCCAGCATCTCTCCTCCTTGATCCAACGTGCTGGCCGTATGGGACAGCAGGGCCTTGGCGGAGTCCTGAGCGGCCGAGCCCAAGACGCATGCGGACAGCGGTGGTTGCGTCGAATGGGCGTGGTGCTGGCCGTCCGTACCCAGGGCTCGTACCGCGGGACCTCACATGTGGCCAGCGTGAAGGCTGAAGACGGGCCGCGTAGCCACATGCCCGGGATCTTCACTTGAGCGCGGTCAGACGGAGAGACTTGGCTGCCTGCGCAGAGACGGGACAAGGAGACGGCAAACGGACGTTGACCTGCCGGAAAGGCCGCCAAGATCATTACGTCGTCATTACGTGATCACTGGCAAACGGCTGCTTTCGGCGGCATCCGCCTGCACACACGCGAAGACCCCGTCTTCAGCTAAAGCGCTGATGGCGGGGTCTTTAGGCACCTAAATCAAGGTGCCCCCGGCAGGATTCGAACCTGCGCACACGGCTCCGGAGCACAATCAGAGTTCGGCTTACGAATCGGCTTTGACCAGCAGGTTCCTTGATCCGCGGAGGCGTGTGGTGCCCTCCTGTATCGCAGATAGTGCGAAGTAGGAAGTCGCCTCCGGCTCCTGCGCCCATAGAGCGGTCGGCTTCGCCGACGGGCTGCAACACCCGGGGGTGTTGCAGCCCGTCTGTAACCGGACAGCCCGGACACCGGCACTTTTAGCTGTCCGGGCTGTTTGTGCAGGTGGGGGACTCAACCGGACAGCCGGACAGTCCGGACACCTCACGCGGGAGTGCCAGCACGCCGGCCCAGTTGTGATGTTGCGCCAGCGTCGGGGCGTGTAGGGCTAGACTTCTGCGACCTACAGGGCAGGGGCAGGGACGGGATGCCGGGATATAGAAAGCGCGCTCGGATCGCTGTTGGGGGTCAGGCAACGATTCATCGCGGGATCGACGTGGACACGGGCCAAGAAGTTGCTCTCAAATATCTGACACCCGAAGACAGTAGGAAATCGGATCCAGCTAAATTTGAAAAAGACAGAATTCGATTTCTACGTGAGGTCAGAGAGCAGGGCCGCTTGGAGCACGCCAATATTATGCCCGTTCTGGGATTTTCGGGCCGAGGGCAGAAGCCTTGGTACGCCATGCCCCTTGCCGAAGGCTCCCTTCAGGATATCCTTGATTCAGAAAGAAGAGACGTTGGTTGGAGTTTGGGTGTCATCCATGAAGTAATTGATGGAATGGAGTACGCCCATGGGGAAGGTGTGATCCATCGAGATCTTAAGCCAAATAACGTACTCTTTCTGGAAGGTGATTGGGTTGTCTCGGATTTCGGCTATTGTCGTAATGTGAATTCCGAGAGCTTGAGAATCACTGATGCTGAAAAACTTGTTGGTACCACAATTTATGCTGCGCCGGAGCAGTATGATGACGCCCATATCGTGAACGAGACGGCTGACGTCTGGGCAATCGGTAAGATCCTCATTCATTGTCTTGTCTGGAATATGCCGCCGCCCGGAGGGAACCGTCTCAATGAAATTCCTCCGGAGTTCAAGGCGACTGTACTTCGATGTGTTGCAGAGGATCCCAATGATCGATTCCAGAACATGTCAGATCTCCGAGAGTCGCTGATCTCGGCATTTGAGGATTACAGGAAGGAGTAGGGCGTCATGTCGTCAATGTTCAAGGAGGATCCTGTATTCAAGGCTCTGCCTGAATCAACAGGGTCTCTCGTGATGGCCATCAAAAAGGGCACACTAGCGCTTCCGAATTTTCAGCGAGATTTCGTATGGGAACCCAAGCGCACGGTTGAACTCCTCAAGTCGATTATCTCTCGCTATCCTGCCGGCACTCTGCTCACTTGGACGCAGAACGATGATGTCAGCTTCGGGTATAGGTACTTCGATGGGGTGAGTGGCACAGATCGACGGCCGAACCGTTTGGTTCTTGACGGGCAGCAGCGACTCACCTCGATGTATCAGGCATTGACTGGTAGTGGCGGTCACAAATTCTTCATCCGAGTTTGGCCCTTCATTGATCGTGAGGCTGGAATTCTTCGGTCGTTGGATGAAGTAGAACTGGATGATGCAATCTTTGCGCACGACTCTCGTGCACGGTCGCGATTCAATCCAAATGACACCGAGTGGCAGATTGAAAATGCCACATTCCCTGTGTCTGAGTACGATCGTCTTCGTCCGTGGTTCAAGAAGCTGGCTCGGAGCGTGGAGGCGGACAATCAGGCAGCGGATGACCTTGAAGAGCTTCTGAATCAATTCCGTGATAGCTATCTTCAACCGCTGGAGTCTTACTCTTTTCCTGTTGTGGACCTACCTGCCAGCACGCCGCTCGTTGCTGTTTGTAATATCTTCGAGACTTTGAATAGAAGCGGCAAGGAGCTCACTCCTTTCGACCTCCTAACTGCCAAGTTTTATCCGTTGAACGTTCGTATGCGCGATCTGTGGGATGCTGCGCTAAGTCGCTATCCCTTGATTAGCGAGTACGGTGTAGACGCCTACAGCTTGCTCCAGGCCGTCTCTCTGCGGGCGCGCGGATCGGCACAGCGTGCGGACGTCCTTAATAAGTTGACTGCCCACGAAGTGAATAGGCACTGGGAGTCAGCCGTTGCAGGTATGTCCGACACTCTCGACTACCTGAAGAGCCAATGCGGCGCAGTATCTAGCGCCTGGATTCCGTACGGCATGATTCTTGTTCCCATGGCTGCTGTTTTTGCGGAGATTTCCGATCTGCGCTCAAAAGCGAAGGCCGATGCCTTGGAGAAGTTGGGGCACTTCTATTGGTGCTCGGTATTCTCTGAGAACTATGATCAAGGTGCGAACAGTCAGGCGGGTGCTGACTATCGCGCGCTTCGTGACTGGTTGTTTGCGGAAAACCCTGAGCGTGTTCCTGAGGCTGTCGAGAACTTCAACCTAGTGGACGCAGATCTCTTGCTGGCTCGGGCAAACAGGAAAGCTCTATTCCGTGGAGTCATGACCTTGCTGATTCATGCTGGAGCGAAGGATTTCGAGTCAGCGCAGGCTATTTCCAGTATCTCGGCGACCCTTGACCACGTTCGAGCCTTCCCGACAAAATTCATTCAAGAGTCCACTTTTAGAGAGGGGGAGTTGCGCGACCCTGATCTCATTATGAATCGAGTTTTGGTTAATAAGGAGTCGAAGCGTGCTATTCGAGATCGCCATATTGCGGAATATGCGAAGGAAGACCCAGATTCGCAGAAGAAGCTATCGGAGGTTCTTGAGTCGCACCTGATCGAGGCGGGCGAAGGTGGCGGATTGATGAAGCGAGAATATGAGACATTCCTACGGGAACGTCTTAGCCTCCTTGTTGATCTGATCGAAGACGCAACGGGTCAGTCCATCGTTTACGAGGCTGAATGATCGCCTGAGTGAGTAGGCATTCTTCGCCTACCGGTGCGTCGATCGCTGAACAGCAGATTGGAAATCGTCCCCGTCTTCGTGCACCCGAAGGGGGCGGCTCCCCCGACGGCTGGAACACCCGCGCGCCCGTGTTCCAGCCGTCTGTGACCGGACAGCCCGGACACCCGCCCTTTCAGCTGTCCGGGCCATTTGCGCAGCTGAGAGCCCTAACCGGACAGCCGGACACATGGAACACTGCTGTTCGTCGATGCGCTGTGGGGCCTAGTGGCACTCTTGACAGCGAGCAATGGGCGGAGTGAGAGGAGCCGAAGTGCCGGAGGCCAGTCCGCGCGGAACCTACTTGGTCATCGCGGAGGCGCTGAGAAGCGAGATCGAAGCAGGGGACGGTAGTGGCCACCTGCCGTCTGAAGCTGAGCTCATGGACATGCACGGCGTCTCCCGCAACACGATCCGTCGTGCTCTCAAGGTTCTAGAAGGCGACGGTGTTGTTGAGTCTGTGCCCGGCATTGGGTGGCGTGTGGTTCGGGGTGGCGATCGTCGATCTCTCGCGGAACGGATGACTGATGTGATCACGGAGGACTCGCTGTCAGTGGGCGGCAAGTATCCGTCCGAGGCGAAGCTGTGTGAGCGGTTCGGAGCCTCCCGCACCGCCGTGCGCCGGGTCCTTGCGCAGATGGAGGGATACGGACTGCTCGCCACGGTTCACGGCAAGGGGCGAACCGTGCGCGCTCTCCCAACCTCCAACGTCCAGCCGTAGTCTTGGCCGCCATGGGACTGACTGAGTGGGCGTACTCGCTCTCCGAATCGCTGCTGTCCGATCCGCTTCCGCGCCGGTGGGCGCACTCGCTGGGGGTCGCCAAGCGCGCTCGCTCCTTGGGCCCGATCTTGGGTGACGATGCCGAGTTGCTGGAAGCTGCCGCGGTGTTGCATGACATCGGGTACTCGCCGGCCATCGCCAGGACCGGCTTTCATCCCCTGGATGGTGCGCGTTTCCTCCGGGACCAGGAGCGGGCAGACGAGCGGGTCGTTCGTCTCGTTGCGCACCACTCCTGCGCCTTGCTGGAAGCGGAGGAACGGGGACTCAGGCTGGAGCTGGAGGGGGAGTTCGAGCTAGAGCGTCCGGACCTGGTCGACGCCCTGTTGTACTGCGACATGACGACGACGCCTGACGGGACGCCGACCACCTCGGCCGAGCGGTTGGATGAGATCGTGCACCGGTACGGTCCGGATACGATCGTCGGGCGGTTCATTCAGCGCGCGGCCCCTGAGATCCACACAGCCGCGAAGCGTGTTGAGGGCCGGTTGGCGGAGGTCTCATCAGAGGGTCAGCCGATGTAGGGCTCTCGCCGTGATTCGTCGAGACCATGCCGGATGCGCAGCATCATCGACGGGTGAATGTCCAGTCGGTCAAGGTCCGTTGGGTCAACCCAGCGGACCTCTTTCGACTCGCTGCTCGTGCGGAGCGAGCCGCCGATGGGGTGGGCTCGGAAGCAGATGGAGAACTGTTGCCGGACCTCTCCGTCGTCGTAGGCCAGCACGTGTTCAGGGTCGGTGTAGAGCCCCACGATGCTGTCTACCTCAACGTCGATGCCTGTCTCTTCCGAGACTTCACGGACGACGGTGTCGCCGATGTGCTCGCCGATGTCGTGGCCGCCGCCGGGCAGTGCCCATAGATCATTGTCTGTCTTGTGGATGAGCAGCAACCGCCCCACGTCGTCTAGGACGACCGCGGTGACCGAGGGCACCACCGAGTTGGCCAGCGGGGCGTTCGGATCGCGGAAGTAGTCGATGCGGCTCATCAGGCGGTGCCTTCCCAATCGGCAGGTGATGAGATCGGGCGGGCCGATTCCCAGACCTTCTCAACACTCTCAGCGTAGGCGTCGAAGAGTTCACCGCCGGGCACACGTCGCAGATGAAGCACGGGAGCCATGTAGGCGCCGACGCCGTAGAGGTGCCCGTTAGCCAGCATCTCGTCATCGGACCGGTAGATGGAGTTGTAGAGGGTCGTACCGTGCAGCCGGAACTCCACTCCGGGGAGGCCGAAGAGAGGGCCGTAGTTGATGAGGGCGTTCCGGATCTTGCCCGCCATCGCCGCGCCGATCCCTTCGTCCTCGCCGCGCACTGCCACGGCCGGCGACGTGGGCTCTCCCAGGATGAAGCGGATGGGCACGCCGTCGGCTGACTTCTCCTTCACGATGCGGTGGAACGACGCGTCCTCCGTGAGCCAGAACCCGGAGTACACCAACAGGTCAAACTGACGTGTCGCCTTGGAGTAGAGGTTCGTCCAGAGGGTCTGCATCACAACGGACCGGTGCGGATAGAGCCTGACCAACTCCGCGTTGCCGGCAGCCGCGACCTCAGCTGACGTGCGCTCGTCGGGCCACAGGTACGACACCTCGCACCTCAACAGCGATGCTGTTGCGAACTGGAAGCGGCGATAGGGCTTGCGCTCAGGTTCGTTGATCCATCGTTCGACTGTCTTGGCTGCGACCCCGAGTCGTTCGGCGACCTCATCGAGTGTCAGGCCCAAGTCCACTATCGCGCCGCGCAGTCGCTCGTTTGCCATGTCAACCTCCGACTTCTTGGGACGACTTGGTTCGACTTCACGGTAGCTAAGAACGACCTGAGCCGGACATCTGCGAAGTCGATCGTCGTCGTTGCCGACGCCAGTCTGTAGGTACATCGAGCGGGAGAGGCCCGCAGACCTCAAACAGCCGAAGGGCTTGACGGGGCGAACCTCTCTCTGCAAGATGAGGAACACGTAATACATGTTCTCCATTAGGGGGGCGTGTGTTTCGACGCACATGTGCCGGGCGGCGGGACTCCCCAGCAAGGTCGCCCGCCGCCCGGCATCTCCCTTCCACCGACCTACAGGAGACATCCGTGAGTAGTTCGAGGCTGCGCACCTTCGTGGCAGGCCATGAGGCTCTGACCGCTAGCGAGTTTGTTGAACTCGCGCTCGGCACCCCGGTTGAGCTGTGGCTCGGGGTCGAGGGCGAGAGTGATGAAGAGCGTGCGGCCCGTGAGGACGCGGCGCGCGACATCCTCGCCGACAACCCCGGTCTCCCGGACACCGTGGCCCGTATCGCCGTCGAGGTGATCGAGGCGTACGCCCCGGAGCTGTTCAACGTCGTCCCGCTGACCCGGCCGGCCGTCCGGCGCCGGGTATCCCGGAAGGGAGCGGCGGCATGAGGACGACGACTCCCGCCCCCGAGGCACCGGCTGACCACACCGGCAAGCCCCGTGCGTTCCTGAACATGCCGTTGACCTACGGGCAGGCCCGGTTGGGCATGGCCTTTCACGAGGCTGGGCACGCCGTGTTGTCCATGGCGTACGGCATGCACGTCATCACGTCCGAGGTCATCGCGTGGGAGCCGGAGCCTGGCCAGTGGGCCGTGACCGGCAACACCGCTCACCAGACGCAGGACACCCCGCCGTGGCACTACGCCGCACAGTGCGCGGCCGGCGAACTCGCCCACGTCACCTACCTGATGGCCTACGGCCTGTGGACCCCGGAGCGCGCTGCCGCGTGCGCCGCCGCCCATGACCGTGAGCTGGCCATCGACGTCCTGCGCCAGTTCGGCTACCGCCTCGGTCGCACCCGCGTTCCGGAGGGTGGCAAGTCCTGGGGGATGGTGCAGGGCATGGCGCGGCGCAAGGTCGGTCACTTGTGGCGCGAGATCCGCACCGTGGCGCACGCCATGGATGAGCGGACCGTGCTGCGCGGCGACGAGATCGCCGCGCTGACTGGTTTGGTCAACCTGCCGTTCCAGGGCGGTGCGGTATGAGTGAGCTGCTGACTGCTGCTGTGTCAGGTGTGCCGATGGCGGCCGGCTGGTCGCTGCACGCGCTGCGCCTGCGTCGCCGTGTCGAGGCTGCGCGCCGGGACCCGTTGACCGGTCTGTGGACGCGGGATGCGTTCACCGAACGCGCTGAACACCGCGTACTCGCTCGGTTTAGGCCAGTCGCGGTCTACCTGGTCGACCTCAACAGGTTCAAGGAGATCAACGACACCCACGGGCATGCCGCGGGGGACGCGGTCATCCGCGCCACCGGCGAACGGCTCGCGGCGTGGGCCGACTACTGCTCCGCAGTGGTAGGGCGACTCGGTGGGGATGAGTTCGCCGCCATCGCGTGGGCCTACAGCGACGACCACCTGAACGAGACCCTGCACCTGCTCTCCGAGGCTCTGGAACAGCCGGTGGAGACGGCCGGCCACGTCTTGGAGGTCAGTGCGTCCATCGGCGCCGTCCGCGCCCATCCGCGCAGCGAGCAGGTGGAGTTGTCCGAGTTGCTGAGGCTCGCGGATGAGCAGATGTACCGGGCGAAGCGCTGTGAGGCGCCCTGGTCGAACGCGCTCAGCCTGGAGAAGGAGTGCGGGACGGTCCGCGGTCGCCGCGCCGGCCGCGCCGGTACGCACGGCGGGACGGAGGCGGCGGCATGACCACCACAACGTCTCCCGCCCTCGAAGCCCAACCGTCCGGGGTGCCGCCGCTGACCCGCCCGGAAATGGGCCTCGCCGGTATCGGTGCACTCGCCGCGGCCGGTGTCGGCGCGCTCGGTCTGATCTCCTCCTTCGACGCGGTGTCCGCTGCCGCGGCGAGTTGGGGATTCTCCGCTCCGTGGATGCTGCCGGTCGGCATCGACGTGTCCATCCCGGTGTTCACCGTCGCCAACCTCCTCCTTATCCGGATGGACATGGCGCTCGCCTGGGTGCGGTTCGTGCCCTGGGTGCTCACGCTGATCACGTGTGGGCTGAACATCGCGGCCGGTCATTCCCTGTCGGCGAAGGTCGCGCACGGCACGATGCCGCTGCTGTGGGTGGTGTTCTCCGAGATCGGCGCGCACGTCTACGCCGTGCGGATCGGCGCTGCCACCGGCAGGCGTATGGAGAAGATCCGGTTCTCCCGTTGGTTGTTGGCGCCGGTGTCGACGTTCGCGCTGTGGCGGCGCATGACGCTGTGGGAGGTCACCTCCTACACCGTGGCGCTGGGCTGCGAGCGTGATCGGCTGTTGGCCCGTGCGGACCTGCATGAGCGGTTCGGCTGGAACTGGCGCAGGAAGACCCCGCGGCGCGAGCGCGTGATGCTGCGTATGGGCGACCTCGCCCCCGCCACCGAAGAGCCCACCCCCGCCCCGGCAGCGCCACCGGCGCCCCCGGCGGACGCCAAGCCCCGGCCGGGCCGGCAGACCCCCGCCAGAGGCAAGGCCAAGGCACAGCGCACCTTCGAGGAGCTGCTGAGTGAGGCACGCACGCTCACCGCGCAGTGGCCGGACAGGGAGTTGACCGCGGACCGCATCCGTACCGCGGTGCACGTCTCGCAGGCCAACGCCCGCACGCTCCGTGACGCGTTGAAGGCCGAACGCGCCGACGGTCGCCCGCTGCACTCTGTGGACAGCTCGGAGAGCGACAACACGACGGCTGAGGCCGCCTGATGTTCGGCAAGTGCTTCGACCCGACCGGTGCGACGTACGGAGTGCCCACCTACCCGTGGCGCTACGCCCCCGACGGACTCGCCACGCGCCGCCAACTGCGCGCCCGTGGCTTACGTCCAGGCGGTCAGCCAGTTGTGGCTCAGGTGCTGCGCCCGCGCTACCGCCGCGGCCCGCTGGTCGCCTACCTCTACCGCGTCGACCGCGCCAAGCCCGTCCGGCCGATGACGCCCGGCAAACGCGCCGCGCTCGCCAAGGCGATGCAAGCGCGCCGCACCTGCCCCAACTGCCGTACGGACGCGGGATACGTCATCCCGACCTCGCTCGGCATGTGCGTGCCCTGCGCCTACCCCGAGGAACAGCGCGCCGCCTGAACACCCCTGCACCACCAGCCGGCGGGGTCCGTCCGCCCACCTCCTACAGCGACGGACCGACCCCGCCTTTCCTCCCCTTGGAAGGACTGTCAGTGAATCACCCCGACGACGAGAACGAACTCTTCAACCGACTCGAAGCAGAGCTGAACACCGACCCCGCCCCCGACTCCAGGGGAGAGGTGGTCGACCTCGACAAGGCACGGTCGGCCCGCACCGAATCGGCCGACCCGACCACCCGACCCGACACCGACCCGGAGGCCGGTCGGTCGGGTGCCGAGTCGGGCGACCCGACGACCCGCGTGATGGTCGACGTTCCGACCGTCAAGGCGACGGGTCCGGGCTACCTGGGTCGGCTGCTCGCCGCGCAGCGCCGCCCGGTCGTTCCGCCGTGGCTTCAGTCCGTCACGGAACTTAAGACCGCGTCCGCGTGGGTAGCCCGTCACTACGCGCACTCGGTCGGCTATCACGCGCTGCGCTCCCCGGTGTACGCCATGCGGCTCACGCTCCAAGCTCCGTCTGGGGCCGCGAAGTTCGTGGGCGGCACGCTGCGGTGGATGGCCGACCGAGAGGGCGAGCCGGTCCGCCTCGCCGCGGTCCGCCGCGAGGACGCAGCCGAGTACCTGAAGCTGTCGCGGCAGCGCGACGGACGCGTCCGCCTGCGCACCCTGGTCACCGTGCTCGCGATGTTCATCGGGCTCGCATCCGCGCTCGCCATGTACGTCCTCGCGCCCGACTGGCTTCAGGCCGTCTCGGTGAGCGCGGTCGTGATGGCGCTCGGCTTCGCCGGACGCCGTGCGGATGACCCGGTTATCCACAGGGCTGTGGAACTGCCCAAGGCCGTCAAGCTCACCTCGGACATCGTGCTGCGGGCGCTCGGCTCGCTCGGCATCCCCGCCATCAACCAGGCCCAGGGCAAAGGCCGCGACGGCTTCGAGTTCACCGCCCCCATCACCCGCGACGGCCCCGGCTGGCGTGCCGAGGGCAACCTCCCCTACGGCGTCACCGTGACCGACGTCATCGAGCGCCGCGACCGTCTCGCGTCCGGCCTGCGCCGCCCACTCGGGTGCGTGTGGCCGGAGGCAGTACCGAACGAGCACACCGGGCACCTGGTGCTGTGGGTCGGCGATCAGGACATGTCGACGTCGAAGAAGCCCAAGTGGCCGCTGCTGACCAGTGGTTCGGTGAACCTGTTCAAGCCGGTCGCCTACGGCACTGACCAGCGGGGACGCTGGGTCGACGTCACCTTGATGTACATCGCGGGCATCATCGGCGCCATCCCGCGCATGGGCAAAACCTTCCTGCTCCGCCTCCTGCTCCTGATCGCCGCGCTGGACCCGCGGGCAGAGCTGCACACCTACGACATGAAGGGCACCGGCGACCTGGACCCGGTCGGCAACGCAGTCTCCCACCGCCACGCCGCGGGCGACGACGACGAGTCGATCCTCTACTGCCTCAACGACTTCCGGGCACTGCGCGAGGAACTGCGCCGGCGCACCAAGGTGATCCGCTCACTGCCGCGGGACATCTGCCCCGAGTCGAAGGTGACCAGCGAACTCGCCGACAAGCGCTCCCTTGGCCTGCACCCCATCGTGATCGGGGTGGACGAGTGCCAGGTGCTGTTCGAACACCCCAAGCACAAGGACGAGTTCGAGGAGATCGCCACCGACCTGGTCAAGCGCGGACCGGCCACCGGCATCGTGCTGTTGCTGGCCACGCAGCGCCCCGACGCGAAGGCACTGCCCACCGGGATCAGCGCGAATGCGTCGGCGCGGTGGTGCTTGAAGGTCATGGGTCAGCTGGAGAACGACATGGTGTTGGGCACGTCCGCGTACAAGCGCGGCGTGCGGGCGACCATGTTCAGCTGGGGTGACAAGGGCATTCACTACTTCATCGGTGAAGGCTCCGACGCCCGGATCGTCGGCTCGGTCTACGTCGACGGACCCGGCGCGGACAGCATCGCCGCCCGTGCCCGCACCGCGCGTGAGAAGGCCGGACTGCTGACCGGGCATGCGCTCGGGGAAGAGCCGGAGGCGGTGGCGAGCGCGTACGACCTGCTGCGCGACATCCTCGCCGTCGTCCCTGCCGACGAACCGAAGGTGTGGTCCGAGACCGTCGTCGCCCGCCTCGCCGACCTGCGGGAGGACGTCTACAACGGCTGGGACCCCGAAGGACTCGCCGCCGCGCTCAAGCCCCACGGCATCGCCACGATCCAAGTGGGCCGCCGGGTCAACGGCAAGGTGGTCAACCGGCGCGGTATCGACCGCTCCCACATCGTTACGGCGATTGCGGAGCGTGACGGAAACCGGGACGCGGGCTGACGCTCCGGGGCCGCTAGCGCTAGCGGCACACCCCGCTAACGTTAGCGGCCCCGCTAGCGCCCCAAACCCGATCTGATCAGGCCGCTAGCGGATAGCGGCCCACCTGCGGAAACCCCTGAAAACCGCCTGGGAGGGCTCTGATGACCCCCACCCTGCTCGCTATCGCCATGCTCTTCGCTGTAACCCTGTGTTACGTCGCCGTGTGTGCTGCCTCGCCGTTCGGCAACTGCCGCAAGTGCAACGGCTGGGGCTTCCAGATGAAGACCGACCGCAAGGGACGCCAGAAGCGCGGCAAGGACTGCCGCCGCTGCAACGCCACCGGCAAGCGCATACGCATCGGCCGCTGGCTCTACAACCGCTGGGCCCGCATCTACCGCGCCGGCACCGACACCCCGCGCCCGGAAGGCTCCCGATGACGCTGACTTTCTCTGCGGTGCTGCTGTTCGGCATCGCCTCCGGGTTCGCGGTCAAGACCAAGTCGGCCGGCGCGGGTGCCGCGGTGCTGCTGTTCCTCTTCGGCTTCTTCACCGCGGGGACCGGCGCCTACGGCCCGATTCATGACCTGGTGGCGTCCTTCGCCCGCTTCCTGTCCCAGCTCGGCAACTGAACGGGAGAACTGCCATGAACGAACCCATCATCGCCCGCCACTGGCTCGTCATCGTGGCGCCCAAGGCCGCGCCCGCGCTCGCCACCACGACCGTGCTTGCGCTGGCCCGGATCTGGAATGCGAACGGCGCCGAACACTCCGTGGGCAACGCCGTGTTGATGACCGCGCTGTCCGTCGGAGCCGCCGCGGCGGGAGCCTGCGCGAGCGTCGGCTATGCCGGTGACAGCACGATCGCGGGGACCGCGTTCGCCGCTTCCGGAGCGCTCGCGTTCGCCGGGGTCGCCGGGTATGCCGACGGTCTGCCCCTGCCGTTGTTGCTGTGGTCGGTGGCGACGGTCGGCGCCTACGCGCTCGCCGCACGCTACTGGCGTACCGACCGCCGCGACCGCCTGACCCATGAGCGGCACGTCAGCGACCGGCGCGAGGAACGCGCCCACGTCGAACGTATCGAGACCATCCGCGGCACCACACAGATCGAAGTGGCCCGCACCGGCGCCGCCTACGCCGAACAACTCGCTCAGGCACTCGTCACCCGCGCCGCACTGCCCGGCTTCGACCCCACCGCCCTGGAAGCCGCCGGCCTGCCCCAACTCCCGCGGGGTGAGCGGTGAGGTTCTATCTGACCACCCACAAGCGGCATTGGGTCCGCCTGACCGATGTACCGCTGTTCTTGAAGTCCGAGCACTTCGTCAACGCGGTCAAGCTGGATGAGGCGCAAGGTCCGTACGCGGTGGACTCCGGCGGCTTCTCGGAGCTCCAGCGCCACGGCACCTGGACGCGCACCCCGCGCCAGTACATCGAGGACCTGCGCCGCATCTGGGAGCACGTCGGCCCCTACGACTGGGCTGCACCGCAGGACTGGATGTGTGAGGACCTCATCATCCACGGCGGCACGGCCGGCCCGAACGTCTTCGTTGGTACCCAGCTCAGCGTGGCAGAACACCAGCGCCGCACCGTCGCCAACTTCCTGGAACTGCGTTCCCTCGCACCCGAATTGCGCATCGCCCCCGTGCTTCAGGGCCGCACGATCGCGGACTACGAGCGCTGCGCAGAGCTGTACGAGCGGGCCGGAGCCGACCTGGGACGAGAGCCCACGGTGGGGCTCGGCTCGGTCTGCCGCTTGCAGTCCACCCGCGAGGGCGCGGCCATCGTCACCGCTATGGCCGCGCACGGCTTCAAGCTGCACGGCTTCGGCTTCAAGACCCTTGGCCTGGAACGCGTCGGCAACCTGCTCGCGTCGGCGGATTCCGCCGCATGGAGCTACCACGCCCGAAGACGGCCCCCGATGCCCGGCCACCCGCACAAGAACTGCGCCAACTGCCTTCCCTACGCGCTCCGTTGGCGCACTCGCGTGCTAGCTGCCCTTCCCGCCTGGCAACAACCCCTGCTCAACGTAGCCTGACGAAAGGGATCTCCCATGAGCACCCGCAGGACCGATCCGGTCCAGCACCCGCGCAAGGCCGCTGAGGCGGTCCGCGCCTTCAACCACGCCACCCGGTGGGCCTCCGGCGGGCACCCGGGCATTGCCTACCCCGGCACCGTGTACCGGGCCGTCGGTGCCTTCGCCACGCTCGCCTACCGGCTGCCGCAGGCCTTCGACCAGATCGGCACGGCCCTGGCCGATCTCCACACGGCCGGACATCTCACCGCCGATCACGGCACCCCCACCGAACACGCCATGGCCGTATCCGAGGCCTTGCGCGAAGCGGAGCAGCACGCCACCGCGATGGCGGCAGCCCTGGAACGCGCCCACAACGCGTCCAGCCCGCTCGGCTACTCCGGCCCGATCGACGACACAGACGACGACCTGTAGCAACGCCGCGGCGGCAGGACTCCCCAGCAAGGTCGCCCGCCGCCGCGGTTCTCCCTGGCCATCCGAAGACAGAACAGGAGAACCCCAGGATGCCGTACCCCGACGGCCCTGCCCAACTCGCGGCAGCACTTGACGCAGCGTCACACGACTGGCGCGTCTTCCCCCTCATCCCCGGAGACAAGCGCCCCGCGATCCGTGACTGGGAACAGCACGCCACCACCGATCGCAAGCGCATCACCCGGTGCTGGACGCACGCCGCGTATAACGTCGGCATCGCGACCGGCCCGTCCGGCCTGGTCGTCATCGACTTGGACCGGCCCAAGCACCCCGCCGACACCCCGCCGGCCGCATGGGCCGAGCACGGCGTCACGGACGGCGCCGACGTGCTGGCCGTGCTCTGCGAGCGCCACGGCCAGCCCCTCCCCACCGACACCTACACCGTCGGCACGTGGAGCGGCGGCACTCACCTGTACTTCTCCGCACCCGAGGGCGAGCCCCTGCGCAACACGGCCGGCGACAGTGCCCGCGGGCTCGGCTGGAAGGTCGACACCCGCGCTGTGGGCGGACTCGTGGTCGGAGCGGGCAGTACGTTCTCCGGGCGCCCGTACGAGGTCACCCGCAACGCGCCCGTGGCTGCTTTGCCGGGCTGGCTCGCCGAACTCCTGCGCCCCGCACCGCTGCCCCCGCAGAAACCCATCCGGGTTGCCCTCGCCGGTCGCGGACGGCGCACGGGCTTCCTGAACGCAGCGGTCAACGGGGAAGTCGAGCGGGTCACCGGCTCTGGCGAGGATCAGCACAACAACGAGCTGTACATCGCGTCTGTCGCCCTCGGGCAGCTCGTTGCCGGGGGAGAGCTGAGCGAAGCCGACGTGACCGGCTGGCTGTTGACTGCCGCACTCCAGGTAGGGCAGGGCGAGCGTGAGGCGCGGCGCACGATCGCCTCTGGGCTCAGGGCCGGGGCCCGGCGCCCTCGGACGGTCGCGGCATGAGCGCCAACCCGATTCCGCCCCTGCACCTGTACTCCGTCCCCAGCGACCCCCAGCCCCCCACCGTGCCGCCACCGAAGCGGGAACGCGCGCGGACCGCGTGGACGGCCGATCAGCTCATGGCTGCGGACTTCCCGGAGCCGAAATGGGCCGTGCCCGGTCTCCTCGCCGAGGGCGTGAGCCTGCTTGCCGGACCGCCCAAGGTCGGCAAGTCCTGGCTCTCCCTCGGGCTCGCCCTTGCGGTCGCCGCCGGGGGCAAGGCGTTCGACTCCGTCCCTGTCGACGGCGGACCGGTCCTCTATCTCGCTCTGGAGGACACCCCCCGCCGTCTCCAGACCCGTATGGGCAAGCTGTTGGGAGGACAGCCGGCGCCCGCTGGGCTCACCCTCGTGACCGAGTGCCCGCCCTTCCCAGCGGGCGGTACCGAGGCCATCGCGCAGTGGTTGGACCGCAACCCGGACGCGCGCATGGTCGTCATCGACGTGTTCGCCAAGATGCGCGGCCAAGCCCCACAAGGGGTGTCCGCGTATGACGCGGATTATGTCTCCGTCGGCTACGCGAAGCGGCTCGCGGACCACTACGGCATCGCCGTTGTCCTGGTCCATCACGTCCGCAAGGCGGGCTCGGACGACTTCCTGACGGAGGTCTCTGGGACCAACGGCATCGCGGGCGCCGCGGACGCCACGCTCGTACTGAAGCGGGCCCGCGGGCAGGCGGACGGCATCCTGCACGTCACCGGCCGTGACGTGGACGAAGCCGAGTACGCGCTCAGCTTCCAACCCGCCTCCGGGGCCTGGCACTTGCTGGACGGCCCGGTCACCGACCACACCGTCGGCGATACCCGAGCCGCGATCCTCCGCTACGTCCGCGCCCACCCCGGCGCGAAGCCGAAGGACATGGCGGGCGAGCTGCCACAGGTCGACATGGACACGATCCGCCGGACGTGCTCGCGCATGGCTGAAGCGGGACAGCTCACCAAGGACGCCGGTGGCCGGTACTACCCGGACACCGAGACCCGGACACAGGGTGTCCAAGAGGTGTCCGCGCTGTCCGACTGTCCGGTTACCCCCTCTGACCAGCACGAACAACCCGGACAGTCGGAATTGGAGCTGTCCGGGCTGTCCGGGTCGACCGAAGCCGAAGGGACGGCGGTATGAGCGCCCGCACGCTGGACGAGAAGTTGACCGTCGCGGAGGTCATCACCGACTTGAAGGTTGCTCCGTCGACGTTCTACCGGTGGCGCCAACTCGGGAAGGGCCCGCGCTCGATCAAGCTGCCGAACGGTGACGTACGCATCCGCCGATCCGAATATGAGCGTTGGCTCGCGGAGCGGGAGGACGCCGCGTGAGCACGACCGAAGACACCCCGGCCCTCCGCCCACACGGGGAGGCCCGGCCCGGGTACTCCCTCGACATCCGGCTGTGGAAGGTCACGAAGGTCGACCGCAAGGCCCGCCCGTATCAACTCCGTTGGGTCGTCGGCGGGAAGGTGAGCAGCGCGACCTTCGCCACGTCGGCACTTGCCGACAACCGACGCTCGGAGCTGCGTGCGGCCATGCGCAAGGGCGAAGCGTTCGAGATCGAAAGCGGACAGCCTGAGTCCGAAGTCCGCGCGGCTGAAGCGGCGGCAACGGCGGCTGAGGCCAAGCCGTCGTTGCGGTGGTTCGAGTTCTGCCGGAAGTACATCGCCGGGCGGTGGCGCATGAGCGCCGCCAAAACCCGTGAGGGCATGGCGGACGGTCTCGCGGCCGTGGCACTCGCCATGGTCAAGCGAGGCGAGAACACCCCTGAGGACAAGTACCTGCGCCTGGCATTCCGGTGGGCGATCGTCCCCGCGAACTCGGGGGAGCTCCCGCCGGCCGAACTGAAGGCCGCTTACGAGTGGCTCACGACGGAGGACCGTCCGGTTGTCGACCTGGTCGACGTTGAGGTGTTCGAAGACGTGCTGTACCGCCTCAGCTATCGACTGGACGGCACCCCGGCAGCGGGGGAGACGCACAAGCGGCGGCGCCGGGCCCTGAACACCGCCCTCGAACACGCGGTGGCCATCAAGGAACTCCCGGAGAACCCTCTCCAGGGGGCCCACAAGAAGCGCGTGGGGTCCGGCGCGGTGGTGGACCGACGCGTCCTCGTGAACGCCGTACAGGGGCGCCAGTTGCTCACCGCGGTCTCCTACGTCGGTTCGTGGGACCGCAACCGCGGGCGGCGCCTGGCAGCCTTCTACGCGGTCCTGTACTACGCGGGCCTCAGGCCCGCTGAGGCGGTCGGGCTGAGGCTGTCCGACTGCCACCTGCCGGACGTGGGTTGGGGCACGCTGACGCTGCGAGAGACGCGTCCCGTCTCCGGCAAGCAGTGGACCGACTCCGGGGAGCGGCACGACCGCCGGGGGCTGAAGGCGCGTGAGGCGGACACAGACCGTCCGGTCCCCATCCCGCCCGTTCTCGTCGCGATCCTGCGGGCCCACCTGACTGAGTTCGGGACCGCCAAGGAAGGGCGCGTGTTCGGCAACGAGCGCGGGGGAGTGGTCGGTTCGTCGACGTACTGGCGCGTGTGGGAGGAAGCGCGGGTGTTCGCCCTCCCGCCGGAACGCGTCGACTCACCGTTGGCCGGGCGCCCGTACGACCTGCGGCACACGTGCATCACGCGCTGGCTGAACGCAGGCGTCCCGATCGCTGAGGTGGCCCGGCGTGTGGGTAATTCACCCGAGGTGATTCATCGCCGATATCACGGCTGCATCGATGGTCACGAGGAAGTGGCTAATCAGCTAATCGATAAGGATCTAGAAAAAGAAGAACAGTGAGACCTTCTCGGGGTTCCGGCTTATTGGTCTGAACCCCGAGAGTTTCCGCTGTGGCCGAAGAAATAACCAAGCACAATCAGGAAGCTATTGGTGATAATTTCGGAGGTTTGCGTTTTGGTGAACATTGCGACTATTAGCGTCACTGCAAGTCCGACAAGAAGCAGCGAGCCTGCGAATGTTGCTACCGACTCCCTTGCTAGAATCTTTGACCAAACTTCCCATTTGCGTTCCATTAACTCGGCGCGGAGTATGGCGTCGTCGCGTTCGCGTCTGGCTATGACCTGGCGACTCTCTGCTTGGAGCTTGAATGTGTCGCGCTGCAGGTCTTCCAGTTCGGCTTCAAGAAGACGGCGCTGTTCGTCGTCGGGAAGGTTGTCAATCAGCTCTTTGAGTGACGATGCCGATTTCTTGTATGTGTGCTCCCAGAGTCGGAGAATGATATTCTCTCGACGCCGTGTTAGGTATTGTCGAATCATTCCCCTCTCCTTGACGTCCGAAGTGCCCAGGGAATCTGATGCGTTGATTAGTGCGTCGATACCATGTAGGGCCTTATTGAGCTCGCTGGGAGTCATCTGGGAGAGGGTGGGTGTGAGTATGCTGCTGACCGATGTAACCTCGTTGAAGTCCGTTACGGGCAGGCGAAGTGAATTGGCGGACGCATTTGGCAGCTTGGCTTCCAGTCGCTGCAATGCTTCCTTGGCGTCTCTTCCGAGGTCTTCTTCGTCCTTCACGTCTGCCCCCATGTTGTCGGTGGGCTGAGCGTACGACCTCTCGGAGGGAGCGCAGGCACCGTTCCAGCTCGGGCAGAGCCCACGTCTGGCGTATCGCAGATAGTGCGCGAACACTGAGAGACAACGAGAAAGAGCGGGAGTCAGTGAGACTGACTCCCGCTCTCTCGTGTCGGCATCCGCACAGGTCAGAGCATGATTCTTGCTGGCTGACTGGCGAGTGCCCCCGGCAGGATTCGAACCTGCGCACACGGCTCCGGAGGCCGTTGCTCTATCCCCTGAGCTACGGGGGCGTGTCCGTCGCGGTGATCGCGGCGACGGGTAGAACCCTACCAGCTCCCTACCCGTGTTCATGAACAGGTTTCTCGGTGGTCAGGGAGGTGGGTGGTGAGGGGTGGTGGGTCGCTCGCAGGGGGTGGAAGTGGGGAAAACCCGGACGCGGTGGCCGGTCCGGACCTACTCTCGAGTTGTGCCAGGCGCGTCGGGTCGGGTGCTTGTTGTGGACGACAACAAGGTCATCCGGCAGTTGATCAGGGTCAATCTCGAGCTGGAGGGTTTCGAGGTCGTGACCGCGGCCGATGGTGCCGAGTGTCTGGACGTGATTCACCAAGTGCGGCCCGATGTGGTCACCCTCGATGTCGTTATGCCTCGGCTGGACGGGCTGCGTACCGCCGCTCGGCTGCGTAGCGATCCCCGGACCCGTGATCTGCCCCTTGCCATCGTCAGCGCCTGTACCCAGTACGAGGTCGACAGCGGGCTCGACGTCGGCGTCGACGCGTTTCTCGCCAAGCCCTTCGAGCCTGCCGAACTCATCGCTCTCGTACGGCAGTTGATCGAGCGAGGGCGGCGTGAGCCGCAGGACCCGCGGGGCCCGCATGATCCGGCCGACGGACTCTCCCTCGGTGGTGCCTTCGGTGCCGGGGCCGGTGAGGGTGAGCGGGCTGGGCGGGGCGGGCGTAGCGGCAGCTGAGGCTGAGACGAGACTGCCTACGGCTCGCCACCTGTCGCCCTGTCACCGCTCCTTGTAGGTCTCCTTACGCGCTCCCCTCTGTTACTTGCTCCCCGTATATACAGACCCGCCGTCGCGGATGCAGGGCCCGCTCCATCCCGTCCGCCCCGTGCCCGGCATGTCCACATCCCGGACCTCCAGACAAACCGGCTGGCCTACCCACCCCCCTCCTCCCCTACGCTTGTCCCGTGACCCCCGTCGAGCTCTCCCGTACCGTGCTGCGCGCGGTGCGTCGTGCTGTGGAAGACGGGGAGCTGCGTGTGGTCGTACCTGAGAAGGCCTCCGTGACCGTGCCGGGGGCCGGCGGGTGGGGTGACTACGCCACCAACATCGCCCTCCAGCTTGCTCGGCCCGCGGGGGAGACCCCCCGCCGTGTGGCCGAGTTGCTGCGGCCGCACCTCGCCGGTGCCCATGGCGTCAGCGGTGTCGAGATCACCGGGCCCGGGTTCCTCAACATCAGCCTCGGGAGTACGGCGTCCACCGCCCTCGTCGAGGAGATCCTGCGGCGCGGACCGAGGTACGGGTACGTCGACGAGGCCGCGGCCGGCAGCAGCTATGACGTCCTCGCCGGCCAACCCGCCGCCAGCAGCCCGAACCCCCTCACTCGCCAACACACCCCCAGCAGCGCGAACACGCTCACCCGCGAACATCCCCCCACCGCCCACCGCGTTCAACTCCACGCCCCCCACGACCCCCGCGCCCTCGTCCACATGGACGTCATCGCCCGCCTCCTCCGCTCCCAGGGCGCGCTCGTCCGCACCAGCTGCGAGACCCGCCCCGAGCCCGAGTGGACGGCGATCCTCGATGTCGAGGTCGACGCGCACGGCACCCCGGCGTCGGCACCGCTACCCGCACCCGCACCGCCATCCGCACCGGCACCCGCACCCGCCCCCCTCGACGTCAACGTACGACCCGTGCCCGCCCCCGACCCCGTGGAACTCCTCTCCCTCGGCCGTGACGCCGCCCGCTGGGCTCTCCTTCACCCCGCTGCCCACGACCGGCCCCGCCTCACCGCCGACCATCTCGTGCAGCGGGAGAGCAACCCCCTCTTCCGGGTCCGTTACGCCTACGCCCGCACCCGGGCCGTCAGCCGCAATGCCGCCGACCTCGGCTTCACCGCCGAACCCGGCGACGTACGACAGGACACACATCAAGACGTACGACAGGGCACACAACAGGGCGTACGAGAGCGCACCGCCCCCCACACCCCGGCGGACCCCACCCCCCTCCTCACCCACCTCGCCGACCACCCCCGCCTCCTCGCCCGCGCGGCAGCCCAGCGTGCTCCCGACCTGCTCGCCCGTCACCTGGTCGCCGTAGCCGACGAGGTCCTTCCTCTCCTCGCCGACACGTTGCCGCTCGGGGACGAGAAACCCTTGGCCGCCCACCGTGCCCGGCTCGCGCTTGCCGAAGCTGCCGGGGTGGTGCTCGCCGGTGGCCTGTTCCTGCTCGGCATCGATGCCCCCGAACACCTCTGAGCGCCAGGACCGACAAGACACCGCACGATCTGAGCGCCAGGAAGAGACAGAAGAGAAGACGACATGAGCCGTTCCGCACATCCCGCCGGTCCCCGTCACGCCGACGTCCTGCCCGAGGGGCACTACTCTGCCCCGGCCGCCGACCTCAACGAACTCGACCCCAAGGTGTGGGCGCAGACCGTGAGTCGTGACGCGGACGGTGTCGTCACCGTCGGCGGTATCGACGTGAAGACGCTCGCCGAGCGGCACGGCACTCCGGCGTACGTGCTCGACGAGGCCGATTTCCGGGGGCGGGCCCGGGCCTGGCGTACCGCGTTCGGGCAGGACGCCGACGTCTTCTACGCCGGCAAGGCGTTCCTGTCCCGTGCCGTCGTGCGGTGGCTGCACGAGGAGGGGCTCAACCTCGACGTGTGTTCCGGTGGCGAGCTCGCCACCGCCCTCTCCGCCGGGATGCCCGCCGACCGCATCGCCTTCCACGGCAACAACAAGTCAGTCGGCGAGATCACGCGGGCCGTCGAGGCCGGCGTGGGACGCATCGTTCTCGACTCCTTCCAGGAGATCGTGCGGGTCGCCCACATCGCGCAGTCCCTCGGCAAGCGGCAGCCGGTGCAGATCCGGATCACCGTGGGCGTCGAGGCGCACACCCATGAGTTCATCGCCACCGCCCACGAGGACCAGAAGTTCGGGATTCCGCTGGCCGGCGGGCAGGCCGCCGAAGCCGTGCGGCGCGCTCTTCAGCTCGACGGGCTCGAAGTCATCGGGATCCACAGTCACATCGGGTCGCAGATCTTCGACATGTCCGGGTTCGAGGTCGCGGCCCATCGGGTGGTCGGGCTGCTCAAGGCCGTTCGTGACGAGCACGGTGTCGAGCTGCCCGAGATCGACCTCGGGGGCGGGCTCGGGATCGCCTACACCAGCGACGACGATCCCCGTGAGCCGCACGAGATCGCCAAGGCGCTCACCGAGATCGTCACGCGTGAGTGCGAGTCCGCGAAGCTGCGGACCCCGCGGATCTCCGTCGAGCCGGGGCGCGCCATCGTCGGGCCGACCGCCTTCACGCTCTACGAGGTCGGCACCATCAAGCCCCTCGACGGGCTGCGGACGTATGTGTCGGTCGACGGGGGCATGTCCGACAACATTCGGACGGCGCTCTACGACGCCGAATACAGCGTCGCTCTCGTGTCCCGGCGCTCCGACGCCGAGCCGATGCTCGCGCGGGTCGTCGGCAAGCACTGTGAGAGCGGGGACATCGTGGTCAAGGACGCCTTTCTGCCGGGGGACCTGGCACCCGGTGACCTGATCGCCGTACCGGCCACGGGTGCGTACTGCCGTTCCATGGCCAGCAATTACAACCATGTGCTCCGGCCGCCGGTCGTCGCGGTGAAGGATGGGGAGTCGCGGATCATCGTCCGCCGGGAGACGGAGGAGGACCTGCTCCGCCTCGACGTCGGCTGAGTGAGCCGGATGAAGGAACGAAAAGAAAGAGGGGTGGAAGATCTCCGGTCTTCCACCCCCTGGAAATGAAATCGATGTCTCACGATCCGGACCATGGATAGAAACTCCCGTCCGGTGAGTGAGACTGGTCCAACCGATGACGGTATGAGGAAACGAGGTCGGATGATGCGTACGCGTCCGCTGAAGGTGGCGCTGCTGGGCTGTGGAGTGGTCGGCTCAGAGGTGGCGCGCATCATGACGACGCACGCCGACGACCTCGCCGCCCGCATCGGCGCACCCGTCGAGCTCGCGGGCGTCGCCGTACGCCGGCCCTCCAAGGTCCGCGAAGGCATCGACCCCGCCCTCGTCACCACCGACGCCACCGCCCTCGTCAAGCGCGGGGACATTGATGTCGTGGTGGAGGTCATCGGCGGTATCGAGCCCGCCCGTTCCCTCATCACCGCCGCCTTCGAGCACGGCGCCTCCGTCGTCTCCGCCAACAAGGCGCTGCTCGCCCAGGACGGCGCCGCGCTGCACGCCGTCGCCGAGCAGCAGGGCAAGGACCTGTACTACGAGGCCGCCGTCGCCGGTGCCATTCCGCTGATCCGGCCGCTGCGCGAGTCCCTCGCCGGCGACAAGGTCAACCGCGTGCTCGGGATCGTCAACGGGACCACCAACTTCATCCTCGACAAGATGGACTCGACCGGCGCCGGTTATCAGGAGGCCCTCGACGAGGCCACCGCCCTGGGGTACGCCGAAGCCGACCCCACCGCCGACGTCGAGGGCTTCGACGCCGCCGCGAAGGCCGCCATCCTCGCCGGAATCGCCTTCCACACGCGCGTGCGTCTCGACGACGTCTACCGCGAGGGCATGACCGAGGTCACCGCCTCCGACTTCGCCTCCGCGAAGAACATGGGCTGCACCATCAAGCTGCTCGCCATCTGCGAGCGCGCCGAGGACGGCGGGTCCGTCACCGCGCGCGTGCATCCCGCGATGATCCCGCTCAGCCACCCGCTCGCCTCCGTACGCGGCGCCTACAACGCCGTGTTCGTCGAGTCCGACGCCTCCGGGCAGCTGATGTTCTACGGCCCCGGCGCGGGCGGTGCCCCCACCGCCTCCGCCGTGCTCGGTGACCTCGTCGCCGTGTGCCGCAACCGGCTCAACGGGACCACCGGGCCCGGCGAGTCGGCGTACGCCGGACTGCCCGTGTCGGGCATGGGCGAGGTCGTCACGCGGTACCACATCAGCCTCGACGTCGCCGACAAACCAGGTGTTCTCGCACAGGTCGCCACCGTGTTCGCCGAGCACGGAGTCTCGATCGATACGGTTCGGCAGCAGGGGAAGGACGGCGAGGCATCCCTCGTCGTCGTCACGCACCGCGCGTCCGACGCCGCCCTGGGCGGGACTGTCGAGGCGTTGCGCAAGCTCGACACCGTGCGGGGTGTCGCCAGCATCATGCGGGTTGAAGGAGAGTAACCAGCAATGACCCACCAGTGGCGCGGAATCATCGAGGAGTACCGGGACCGGCTCCCGGTGTCCGACAGCACGCCGGTCGTCTCCCTCCGCGAGGGCGGCACGCCCCTCGTGCCCGCGCAGGTGCTCTCCGAGCGCACCGGCTGCGAGGTCCACCTCAAGGTGGAGGGCGCCAACCCCACCGGGTCCTTCAAGGACCGCGGTATGACCATGGCCATCACGCGGGCCAAGGAGGAGGGCGCGCAGGCCGTCATCTGCGCCTCCACCGGCAACACGTCGGCCTCCGCCGCCGCCTACGCGGTACGCGCCGGGATGGTCTGTGCCGTCCTCGTGCCGCGCGGCAAGATCGCGCTCGGCAAGATGGGCCAGGCCCTCGTGCACGGCGCGAAGATCCTCCAGGTCGACGGAAACTTCGACGACTGCCTCACCCTCGCCCGCGAGCTGAGCGACAACTACCCTGTGGCGCTGGTGAATTCGGTCAACCCGGTGCGCATCGAGGGCCAGAAGACGGCCGCCTTCGAGATCGTCGACATGCTCGGCGACGCACCCGACATCCACGTCCTGCCGGTGGGCAACGCGGGCAACATCACCGCGTACTGGAAGGGCTACAAGGAGTACGCCGGCGACGGCATCGCCGCCAAGTCCCCGCGCATGTGGGGCTTCCAGGCGTCGGGTTCCGCGCCCATCGTGCGCGGCGAGATCGTCAAGGACCCCTCGACGATCGCCACCGCGATCCGCATCGGCAACCCCGCGTCCTGGCAGTTCGCGCTGGACGCGCGGGACGAGTCCGGCGGGTTCATCGACGAGGTGACGGACCGTGAGATCCTGCGCGCCTACCGGCTGTTGGCCGCTCAGGAGGGCGTTTTCGTCGAGCCCGCGTCCGCCGCTTCCGTCGCCGGTCTGCTGAAGGCGGCCGAGCAGGGCAAGGTCGACCCGGGCCAGACCATCGTCTGCACGGTGACCGGAAACGGTCTCAAGGACCCCGACTGGGCCGTCGCGGGCGCCCCGCAGCCGGTCACGATCCCGGTCGACGCGCCGACGGCCGCCGAGCGCCTCGGGCTGGCGTAAAGCCGCCTGGCGGGTACTCGCCACGGGGGGTGCACAGGGGGCTTACGACACGCATCGTGCGCCTCCTGTGCGCCCTATGTCGCCACAGAACCTTCCTTCGATAGGCTGTACCGAACCCGCCCGCCGCATATGCCTGCGCGCATGGCTCGGCACCGCGCCGTCTCCACGGCCCGAGGGTCTTCACGTACCTATCGAATCTCATCGAATGTCTTCGACAGTCACGCAGCTCAAGGAGAGTCATCGAGCGATGGCCGGTCCAGCCTTCCGCGCCGCCGCCGTCCGGGTGCGCGTCCCCGCCACCAGCGCCAACCTCGGCCCGGGCTTCGACGCCTTCGGCCTCTCGCTGGGGCTCTACGACGACGTCGTCGTCCGTGTCGCCGACTCCGGGCTGCTCATCGACATCGCCGGCGAGGGCAGCGAGACCCTCCCGCGCGACGAGAACCACCTCCTCGTACGGTCCCTGCGCACCGCCTTCGACCTGCTCGGCGGACAGCCGCGCGGCCTGGAGATCGTGTGCGCCAACCGCATTCCGCACGGCCGCGGCCTGGGCTCCTCCTCCGCCGCCATCTGCGCCGGCATCGTCGCAGCGCGCGCCGTGACCATAGGCGGGGACTCCCGGCTCGACGACACGGCCCTGCTGGAGCTCGCCACCGAGATCGAAGGTCACCCCGACAACGTGGCGGCCTGTCTGCTGGGCGGATTCACGCTCTCCTGGCTGGACGGCGGAGCCGCGCGGGCGATCAGGATGGACCCCGCCGACTCGATCGTTCCGGTGGTTTTCGTGCCCGGGAAACCGGTACTCACCGAGACCGCGCGCGGCCTGCTCCCGCGCAGCGTCCCGCACGTCGACGCCGCCGCCAACGCGGGCCGCGCCGCCCTGCTCGTCGAGGCCCTCACCCGGCGCCCCGAGCTGCTGCTGCCCGCCACCGAGGACCGGCTGCACCAGGAGTACCGCGCTCCGGCGATGCCCGAAAGTGCCGCGCTGGTCGACCGGTTGAGGGCGGACGGGGTGCCGGCCGTCATCTCCGGCGCCGGTCCGACCGTGCTCGCACTGGTCGACGCCGACAACGCCGACAAGGTGTCCCACCTCGCCGGTGAGGGCTGGGCCGCCAACCGGCTGGATCTCGACGCACAGGGCGCGTGCGTACTGCCGCTCGCGGCCCCCAGCGTCAATTGACTACGTACCGTCGCCGGATTTCGAGAGGGGGAATGTTTGTTGGATCCGGTAGTGTTAATCTCAAGTCTGCACCCGACCCCACCATGGCGAGGTGCTTGTTGTCCCCGTCCGGGACAGACATTCTTCCGGGAGCCTCCCAAGCCGCACCGTGTTCTGTAGGGGCACAGAGCGGTTCGCCGGGCACGCTCCGGAATTGGTGCGACCAAGCCACGTGACACAGACACTCGGTGCCACTGCTTCGGGAAGCGCCGTCACCAGAAATCTCTTCCGCCGCTTAGGCGGACCACCGCCCCGGCACGGTTCACACAGCAAGAACCGAAGCCGGACAGCACAACCGGTCGCCGAGCCAGACAGGCCGACGTCCGCTCCAGGGAAGGACCCTTCGTGAGCGACACCACCGATCTGATGGGCGCGCGTGTCGAGGAGACCGCTGCCGCGCCCGCCACGGACGCCTCCGCGCCTGCCACCGGTGCCGGCTCCCGGCGGCGCCGCGGTACCGGCCTCGACGGCATGGTGCTGGCCGAGCTTCAGCAGGTCGCATCCGGCCTCGGCATCAGGGGCACCGCGCGGATGCGCAAGAGCCAGCTGATCGAGGTCATCAAGGACGCGCAGGCGGGAGGGGGCGCTCCGGCCAAGGCCGAGACCGCCACCGAGACCAAGCCGAAGCGCCGCGCCACCTCCAAGACCCGTACGGGTGACGAGGCGGCCACTCCGGCCGAGGAGAAGGCCGAGAAGGTCGCCGCCGAGAAGGCCGTGGCCCAGCAGCAGATCGAGATCCCCGGCCAGCCCGCCAGCGACGACGCCCCTGTGGAGCGCCGTCGTCGCCGCGCGACCGCCGAGGCCGGCAGCCCGGAGACGGTCGCCGCCGAGGCGAAGAGCGAGCCGAAGGCCGAGACGCCCGCCGCCGCGCAGGGCGAAGCCGGTGACGACGGCCGTCAGGGCCGCCGGGACCGTCGCGACCGCGACCGCAGTGGCCGTCAGGACCGCCAGGACCGCGACCGCGGCGACCGCCGCAAGGACAACGAGCAGCAGGGCGGCGGCCAGCAGCAGAGCGGCGGCCGTCAGGACCGTCAGCAGGGCGGTCAGCAGCAGGATCGCCAGCAGCAGGACCGTCAGCAGCAGAGCGGTGGCCGCCAGGACCGTCAGGACCGGCAGCAGCGCGACAACGGCCCGCAGGACGACGACGACTTCGAGGGCGGCCGTCGCGGCCGTCGCGGCCGGTACCGGGACCGCCGTGGCCGTCGCGGACGCGACGAGTTCGGTGGCGGTGTCGCGGGCGAGCCGCAGGTCGCCGACGACGATGTGCTGATCCCCGTCGCGGGCATCCTCGACATCCTCGACAACTACGCGTTCATCCGTACGTCGGGCTACCTGCCGGGCCCGAACGACGTGTACGTGTCCCTCGCCCAGGTCCGCAAGAACGGCCTGCGCAAGGGCGACCACGTCACCGGCGCGGTCCGCCAGCCGAAGGACGGCGAGCGCCGCGAGAAGTTCAACGCGCTGGTCCGCCTCGACTCGGCGAACGGCATGGCGGCCGAATCCGGGCGCGGGCGACCGGAGTTCAACAAGCTGACGCCTCTCTACCCGCAGGACCGGCTCCGCCTGGAGACCGACCCGGGTGTGCTGACGACCCGCATCATCGACCTCGTCGCGCCGATCGGTAAGGGCCAGCGCGGTCTGATCGTGGCCCCGCCGAAGACCGGCAAGACCATGATCATGCAGGCGATCGCCAACGCGATCACGCACAACAACCCCGAGTGCCACCTGATGGTCGTCCTGGTCGACGAGCGTCCGGAAGAGGTCACCGACATGCAGCGGTCGGTGAAGGGCGAGGTCATCTCCTCGACCTTCGACCGTCCCGCCGAGGACCACACCACGGTCGCCGAGCTCGCCATCGAGCGCGCCAAGCGGCTGGTGGAGCTGGGCCACGACGTCGTCGTACTCCTGGACTCGATCACGCGTCTCGGCCGTGCGTACAACCTCGCGGCGCCCGCCTCCGGCCGCATCCTCTCCGGTGGTGTCGACTCCACGGCGCTGTACCCGCCCAAGCGCTTCTTCGGTGCCGCGCGCAACATCGAGGACGGCGGTTCGCTGACCATCCTCGCCACCGCGCTCGTCGACACCGGCTCGCGCATGGACGAGGTCATCTTCGAGGAGTTCAAGGGCACGGGCAACGCCGAGCTGAAGCTCGACCGGAAGCTCGCCGACAAGCGCATCTTCCCCGCGGTGGACGTCGACGCGTCCGGTACCCGTAAGGAAGAGATCCTGCTCGGCGCCGACGAGCTGGCCGTCACCTGGAAGCTGCGCCGGGTGCTGCACGCGCTCGACCAGCAGCAGGCGATCGAGCTGCTCCTCGACAAAATGAAGCAGACGAAGTCGAACGCCGAGTTCCTGCTCCAGATCCAGAAGACCACTCCTGGCAACGGGGACTAGGGCAAGGCAGCGTTATCAAAGGGCCGCTTCCTGTTAAGGGGGCGGCCCTTTGGGTTGTCAGTGGCTGGCTGTACGATCGCGCCCTTCGGACTTGTTTTCGATAATCGTCCGAACTTCTGATCCCGAGGGGGGACTTGAGTGGGTATGCCCATGCCTGGGGCCGGTCGGCACAGACGCCGGATACGTTTTGGCCTGCCTGTCGCCGCGGCCGGTATCGCCGCCGCCGTGACCGCCGCACTGATGACGACGTCCGCCGGCGCGGCCACCGCGCTGCCGACGCCGACCGTGAAGCCCGCCGTGAGCACGACGTCGCTCGCCACGCTGAAGAAGCGCGTCGCGGGTGCCGAAGCCGGTGACGACATAGCCGGCCAGACGGCCAAGAAGTCGTCCCTGAGCGCGAGCACCACCGGCAAGGCCGTCGGCCCGAAGATCATCGGCGGCACGACGACCACCATCAACACCGCGCCGTTCATGGCGCAGCTCTGGTACTACGACGACAAGGGCACCACCACCGAGACCGACGACATCGGTTTCTTCTGCGGTGGCTCGGTCATCTCCCCGTCGAAGATCCTGACGGCCTCGCACTGCGTCAAGGGCTACAACTGGGCCAAGTACGGCGCCGTCATCACCAGCGCCACCCAGCTGCCCACCACCGACGACGCGGGCGACACCGACCTGCACGGCGGCCAGGCCACCGCGGTCCTGCGCCAGTGGAACCACCCGTCGTACAGCGTGTCGACCAACGGCGCCCCGAACAACGACATCGCGGTCCTCACCCTGGCGGCCCCCGTCAAGGCGACCCCGATCCGCATGACGACGAACACCGACACGGCGTCGTACACGGGCACCCCCGCGAAGACCGCCAAGGTCTACGGCTGGGGCCGTACCAGCTCCACCACGCAGGACGTCTCCGAGACGCTGAAGACGGCCACGCTGCCGATCGACTCGGACGCCACCTGCACCGCCGCCTACGGCAGTGTCGACTACGTCAAGGGCCACATGGTCTGCGCGGGCGCGCCCGCCACCGGCAGCGACGCCGGTACGACGACCACCTGCAACGGCGACTCCGGCGGCCCGCTCATCGTCGGCGGCCGGATCGTGGGCGTGGTGTCCTGGGGCGTCCAGGACTGTGTCGCGGCGGGCGCCTACGCCGTCTTCACCAAGGTCACCGCCTACGTCGGCGCGGCCTACGCGCAGGTCGACGACGGCAACCTGAGCTACACCGACAACAAGGCCGACATCTACGCCCGCAAGTCCTCCAACAAGGTGGGCTACGAGCTGGACTCCAAGGGCACCTCGCTGGCCACGCGCGTGTCCCTGGGCGACTGGGGCGGCGTCAACCTGGTCCGGTCGGCCGACCTGAACCGGGACGGCTACCAGGACTGGATCTACCGGACCACCGCCGGCGCGGTCTACTGGGACCACTTCCAGCTCAACAGCGCGCGGGACGACGGCAGTTGGGTCAGCACGAAGATCTTCGCCAACTGGAAGACCCGCACCCGGATCCTCGCCCCCGGCGATGTCACCGGCGACTACCTGCCCGACCTGGTCTCGGTCGACAGCGCGGGCGTGCTGTGGATCTACCCGGGCAAGGGCAACGGCACCTTCTCCTCGCCGTCGCGGGTCGGCGGCGGCTGGAGCCAGTACAACGTGCTGGTCGGCCACGGCGACTTCAACGGTGACGGCAAGGCCGACCTGCTCGCCCGCAACAAGAGCACCGGCGTCCTCTACCTGTACAAGGGCGCGGGCAAGTCCGGCTCGGGTGCCTTCGCGGCCCGCGTGAAGGTGCGCACCTGGGGCAGCTACAACGCCTTCGACGCCGTCGGTGACTTCACCGGCGACGGCAAGGCGGACCTCCTGATCCGCAACGCGAGCAACACGCTGTACCTCTACCCGGGCACCGGCAAGGCCACCAGCGAGATCTTCGGCACACCGAAGTCCCTCGGCACCGGTTTCCAGCAGTACGACATCTTCGGCTGACATCGCAGGTGAGCGGGGCATTACCCGCTCACTCGACTACACAGAGTGCCCATCGCCGTACGCGATGGGCACTCTGCGTTGTGCAACCCTTTCCCGAGTTTCCCTGTCTGACCTGGCGGAGCGACCATAGAGCGAGGATTGAGCGGTATCGGTCGCTTCGGCCAGGCCTGAACCCTGAAAGCAGGGGGTAACCGACCCGGAACGAGATGCGAGGAGCCCATGTCCGCCGAGAGCACGCCGGAGCCCGCCATACCGGGCAAGGACGGCACCAACGGCCCGCGCCACCGCGCCGGAGGCCGTAAGAAGGACCGCAGTCCGCGTCACAAGGCCCTGCTGATCACGGCCTGGGTCGCGGCGGGCGTCGTCGTGCTGGGCGGCACCGGCGCCGGGTACGTGTACTTCAAGCTCAACGGCAACATCAAGAGCGTCGACATCAACCAGGCCCTCGGCACCGACCGGCCGGTCAAGGTCGACAACGGTTCCGAGAACATCCTGGTCCTGGGCTCTGACAGCCGTTCCGGCACGAACAAGAAGCTCGGCGGCGGCACCGACGACGGCAGCGCCCGCTCCGACACCGCGATGATCGTGCACGTCTACAAGGGCCACAAGAAGGCCAGCGTGGTGTCCATCCCGCGCGACACCCTCGTCGACCGCCCCGAGTGCACCGACACCAAGGGCGTCACGCACGACGCGGCGTCCGGCGTGATGTTCAACGAGGCGTACTCCACGGGCGGCGCCGCCTGCACGGTGAAGACCGTCGAGTCCGTCACCGGGCTGCGCATGGACCACTACCTGGAAGTCGACTTCGCCGGCTTCGAGAAGCTCATCGACGAACTCGGCGGCGTCCCGGTCACCACGACCAAGGCCATCAAGGACCCGCAGAGCCACCTCGACCTCAAGGCCGGCACCCACACGCTCAACGGCCGGCAGGCCCTCGGCCTGGTCCGCACCCGGCACGGCGTCGGCGACGGCTCCGACCTCGGCCGCATCCAGCTCCAGCAGGCCTTCATCAAGGCCCTGGTCAACCAGGTCAAGCACATCGGCGTCCTCACCAGCCCGACCAAGCTCTACGACCTCGCCAACACCGCCACCAAGGCCGTCACCACCGACTCCGACCTCGGCTCGGTGAACTCCCTCACCTCCTTCGCCAACGGCCTCAAGACCATCAGCTCGAAGAACATGAACATGGTCACGATGCCCGTCGAGTACGACCCGGCCAACCCGAACCGGGTCATCGTGGAGAAGTCGAAGGCCCAGATGGTCTGGACGGCCCTGAAGAACGACCGCCCGATCCCGGCGGCGGCGACCAAAGGCACGGCTACCGGTGAAGCCAAGGGCGTGGTGACGAGTTCTTGAGGGGCGCGGGGCTGTATCGGTTGGCGGCTCCGCCGCGGGGCGCGCTCAGCCCCTACCGGCCCGCAGGGAATAGACAACGCCAACCCCCGGTTTTGGGAGATGGCTCCAGTGCTGGCAGACTGGACAGTCGGCCCCGGTTCACGTCCCGCAACCCGCGGAGCGACCCGGTGCCCTCCCGAAACTAGGAGACACCCTTGAAGCGCGAGATCCACCCCGAGTACGTCGAGACCCAGGTCAGCTGCACCTGTGGCGCGTCGTTCACCACCCACAGCACGATCACCAGCGGAGCGATCCGCGCCGACGTCTGCTCCGAGTGCCACCCGTTCTACACGGGCAAGCAGAAGATCCTCGACACCGGTGGCCGCGTGGCCCGCTTCGAGGCCCGCTTCGGCAAGGCTGCTGCCGGCTCCACGAAGTAGCGAGCTTCCATTTCGCCGGTCCACGGCCGCGCCCTGCTACGGGCGCGTGTCGGGACCGGCGTTTTTGGTCGCCCGCCTACCCTTCCGTACGCATTTCAGGAGCCCAAGATGTTCGAGGCTGTCGAGGACCTCATCGGCGAGCACGCCGACCTTGAGACGAAGCTCGCCGACCCGTCGGTCCACGCCGACCAGGCCAACGCGCGCAAGCTGAACAAGCGCTACGCCGAGCTCACCCCGATCGTCGCCACGTACCGCTCCTGGAAGCAGACCGGCGACGACATCGAGACCGCGCGTGAACTCGGCGCCGACGACCCGGAGTTCGCGGCCGAGGTCAAGGAGCTGGAGAAGCACCGCGAGGAGATCACGGAGAAGCTGCGGCTGCTGCTCGTGCCGCGTGACCCCAACGACGACAAGGACGTGATCCTTGAGGTCAAGGCGGGCGCCGGCGGCGACGAGTCCGCGCTGTTCGCCGGCGACCTGCTGCGCATGTACCTGCGGTACGCGGAGCGCGTCGGCTGGAAGACCGAGATCATCGACGCCACCGAGTCCGAGCTGGGCGGCTACAAGGACGTCCAGGTCGCCGTGAAGACCAAGGGCGGAAACGGCGCGACCGAGCCCGGCCAGGGTGTCTGGGCCCGCCTGAAGTACGAGGGCGGTGTGCACCGCGTGCAGCGCGTCCCGGCGACCGAGTCCGCGGGCCGTATCCACACCTCGGCGGCCGGTGTCCTCGTGACCCCCGAGGCGGAGGAGGTCGACGTCGAGATCAACCCGAACGACCTCCGCATCGACGTCTACCGCTCCTCCGGGCCCGGCGGGCAGTCCGTCAACACGACCGACTCCGCGGTGCGCATCACGCACATTCCGACCGGAGTCGTCGCTTCCTGCCAGAACGAGAAGAGCCAGCTGCAGAACAAGGAGCAGGCACTGCGTATCCTGCGCTCCAGGCTGCTCGCCGCGGCGCAGGAGGAGGCGGAGAAGAATGCCGCCGACGCCCGCCGCAGCCAGGTCCGCACGGTCGACCGCTCCGAGAAGATCCGTACGTACAACTTCCCGGAGAACCGCATCTCGGACCACCGCGTCGGCTTCAAGGCGTACAACCTCGACCAGGTCCTGGACGGCGACCTCGACGCGATGATCCAGGCTTGCGTCGACGCGGACTCGGCCGCCAAGCTCGCGGCGGCGTAAGGCACGGCACGGTTCGGCACGGACGAGTACGACACGGAGGACTTGCGTGAACCTGCTGCTAGCAGAGGTGGCCCAGGCCACCCAGCGGCTGGCCGACGCCGGCGTGCCCTCGCCGCGCAACGACGCGGAGGAACTCGCCGCGTACGTGCACGGTGTGAAGCGGGGCGAGCTGCACTCCGTGAAGGACGTGGACTTCGACGCCCGCTACTGGGAGACCATCGCCCGGCGCGAGCAGCGTGAGCCGCTCCAGCACATCACCGGCCGGGCCTTCTTCCGGTACCTGGAACTCCAGGTCGGGCCAGGGGTGTTCGTGCCGCGCCCCGAGACCGAGTCGGTGGTCGGCTGGGCCATAGACGCGGTCCGCGCGATGGACGTCGTGGAGCCGCTGATCGTGGACCTCTGCACCGGATCCGGCGCCATCGCGCTCGCCCTCGCGCAGGAGGTCCCGCGCTCCCGGGTGCACGCCGTGGAGTTGTCCGAGGACGCCCTCCAGTGGACCCGCAAGAACATGGACGGCTCCCGCGTCGACCTGCGGCAGGGCAACGCGCTGGACGCCTTCCCCGACCTCGACGGCCATGTCGACCTGGTCATCTCCAATCCGCCGTACATCCCGCTCACCGAATGGGAGTACGTCGCGCCCGAGGCGCGGGACTACGATCCCGAACTCGCCCTTTTCTCGGGGGAGGACGGCCTCGACCTGATCCGCGGCATCGAACGCACCGCACACCGGCTGCTGCGCCCGGGCGGTGTCGTCGTCATCGAGCACGCCGACACCCAGGGCGGCCAGGTGCCGTGGATCTTCACCGAGGAGCGTGGCTGGGCCGACGCGGCCGACCACCCCGATCTCAACAACCGCCCGCGCTTCGCGACCGCCCGCAGGGCTACGCCATGACAGCCGCGTTCGCCTGGCAGGCAGCGAGTGAGCCGAAGGGGCGCGTCGGTGCCGAGACCGCTGGGGGTCCCCCCTCTGGGGGAGCGCGGAGGCCCGAAGGGGTGAGCACGGTCGGGGGCTCGACACCGACAACAGGCGCCCCGGAGGCGAACCGAGCTACAAAAAAAGGAGACCGCTAGACATGGCACGGCGATACGACACCAATGACGCGACCGACCGCACGACGGGTCTGCGCGAGGCCGCGTCCGCTGTCCGCCGGGGCGAACTCGTGGTCCTGCCGACCGACACGGTCTACGGCATCGGGGCCGACGCGTTCTCCTCGGAGGCCGTCGCCGATCTGCTGGACGCCAAGGGCCGGGGCCGCAACATGCCCACCCCCGTCCTCATCGGCTCCCCGAACACGCTGCACGGCCTCGTCACGGACTTCTCCGAGCTGGCCTGGGAACTCGTCGACGCGTTCTGGCCGGGCGCCCTCACGCTGGTCGCCAAGCACCAGCCGTCCCTCCAGTGGGACCTGGGGGACACCCGGGGCACGGTCGCCGTACGGATGCCGCTGCACCCGGTCGCGATCGAGCTGCTGACGGAGGTCGGTCCGATGGCGGTCTCCTCGGCGAACCTCACCGGCCACCCCGCGCCGGAGGACTGCGACGCGGCCCAGCAGATGCTCGGCGACTCGGTCTCCGTGTACCTCGACGGCGGTCCGACGCCCGGCAACGTGCCGTCGTCGATCGTCGACGTCACGCGCGAGGTGCCGCTGCTGCTGCGCGCGGGCGCGATCTCGGCCGAGGAGCTGCGGAAGGTCGTCCCCGACCTTGAGGTGGCGAATTGACAGCCCCTGACGCGGGGCGTGGCATAGGCAACGGGGAAGTGACGGGGACCTTCGGGCTCCCCATGGACAGCTTCCGCATCCTCCACGTCAGCACCGGCAACGTGTGCCGCTCGCCGATCACCGAGCGGCTGACCCGTCATGCCCTGGCGGACCGGCTCGGCGACCCGCTGTGGGGCGGGCTGATCGTGGAGAGCGCCGGGACGTGGGGCCATGAGGGCGCACCCATGGAGACCAACGCGGCGACCGTCCTCACCGACTTCGGCGCGGACCCCTCCGGGTTCACCGGCCGCGAGCTGCTCGACGACCACGTGATCCGCGCCGACCTGGTCCTGACGGCCACCCGGGACCACCGCGCCCAGGTCATCTCCATGGGCCACTCTGCGGGCCTGCGCACCTTCACCCTCAAGGAGTTCACCCGCCTGGTGAAGGCGATAGACCCCGCGACCCTCCCACCCCTGGAGGACGGCATGGTGGCCCGCGCCCGCGCCCTGGTCCGCGCGGCAGCGGCCCTACGAGGCTGGCTCCTGGCCCCCACGGCGGAAGCGGACGAGGTCTTCGACCCGTACGGCGCCCCCCTGCCGTTCTTCCGCTCCATCGGCGACGAGATAAACCAGGCGATCGATCCGGTGGTCACCGCCCTCACCGGCGTCCCGGCGAAGACGTAGCGACGCCCGCGGGGACTTGTTCCGACGGTCATGGCGCTCACGGGTGTGCCCGCAGGTATTTGATCCGGCGGGAGCGGAGTCGGCGACGCCTGCCGCGGAGCGGCTGATGTGGCTGAGCCAGGCGATCGATCCGGTGGTGACCGTGCTTCGCCGGCGTCCCCGCGAAGACGTGGCGACGGCCGCGCGCCCCACCCGCCCCGGGCCTACATTGGACGTACGTCACCGTCGACGGTCCGGAGTCCACCATGTCGGTCATCCCTGTCCTTGAGGCCGACGTGCTGCGTCGGCAGGACCCCGAGCTGGCCGAGATCCTGCTCGGGGAGCTGGCGCGGCAGTCGACGACGCTCCAGCTGGTCGCCGCCGAGAACTTCACCTCGCCCGCCGTGCTGGCCGCGCTCGGCTCCCCGCTCGCCAACAAGTACGCCGAGGGATACCCCGGCGCCCGCCACCACGGCGGCTGCGAGATCGTCGACGTCGCCGAGCGGGTCGCCGTCGACCGGGCGAAGGCGTTGTTCGGGGCCGGGCACGCCAACGTGCAGGCGCACTCCGGGTCTTCGGCCGTGCTGGCCGCCTACGCGGCGCTGCTGCGGCCCGGTGACACCGTCCTCGCGCTGGGGCTGCCGTACGGCGGGCATCTCACGCACGGGTCGCCCGCGAACTTCTCCGGGCGGTGGTTCGACTTCGTGGGATACGGGGTCGATGCCGAGACCGGGCTCATCGATTACGTGCAGGTGCGTTCCCTCGCCCGTACGCGCCGACCCAAGGCGATCGTGTGCGGGTCCATCGCCTGTCCCCGGCACATCGACTACGCCTTCTTCCGCGAGGTCGCCGACGAGGTGGGCGCCTATCTCATCGCCGACGCCGCGCATCCCATCGGCCTCGTCGCCGGGGGAGCGGCACCGAACCCGGTGCCGTACGCCGATGTCGTCTGCGCGACCACGCACAAGGTGCTGCGCGGGCCGCGCGGCGGGATGCTGCTGTGCGGGAGCGAGCTGGCGGAGCGGGTGGACCGGGCCGTCTTTCCGTTCACCCAGGGCGGTGCCCAGATGCACACCATCGCCGCCAAGGCCGTCGCGTTCGGCGAGGCGGCCACCCCCGCCTTCACGGCGTACGCCCATCAGGTGGTCGCCAACGCACGGGTGCTCGCGGCCGGGCTGGCGGCCGAGGGGTTCGTGGTCACCACCGGCGGCACCGACACCCATCTCATCACCGCCGACCCGCTGCCCCTCGGCGCCGACGGACGTGCCGCACGCGGTCAACTCGCCGCCGCCGGAATGGTGTTGGACTGCTGCGCGCTCCCGCACGGCGACTCGCGCGGGCTGCGGCTGGGTACCGCCGCGGTGACCACGCAGGGCATGGGGGAGGGCGAGATGGCGGGGATCGCGGCGCTGATGGCCGGGGTGCTGCGCGGGCGGGTCGACGCCCGGCGGGCCCGTGACGAAGTGCGGGATCTTGTGGGTGGATTCCTGCCCTATCCGGGCTGAACGGGGGTACCCGCACTCAGGTACACAGCCACACGTGCAACCATCGTCGCTACCCGGAAGTCCCCAACCATATGCGTCCCTCGCTAGGGTGTGGGGCTGTGATGGCCAGCGAGACCTGTGGGGAAGCCTGTGCGTGAATACCTGCTGACGCTCTGCGTGACGGCCGCGGTGACGTATCTGCTGACCGGGCCGGTGCGGAAGTTCGCGATCGTCGCCGGGGCGATGCCGGAGATCCGGGCCCGTGACGTGCACCGGGAACCCACTCCGCGGCTCGGCGGTATCGCCATGTTCTTCGGTCTGTGCGCCGGTCTGCTGGTCGCCGACCACCTGACCAACCTCAGCGAGGTCTTCGAGAACTCGAACGAGCCGCGTGCCCTGCTCTCCGGAGCCGCCCTGATCTGGCTGATCGGGGTCCTGGACGACAAGTTCGAGATCGACGCCCTGATCAAGCTGGGCGGCCAGATGATCGCCGCCGGCGTGATGGTCATGCAGGGTCTGACGATCCTGTGGCTGCCCATCCCGGGCGTCGGCAACGTGGCGCTGACCCAGTGGCAGGGCACCCTGCTCACCGTCGCCCTGGTCGTCATCACCATCAACGCGGTCAACTTCGTCGACGGCCTGGACGGCCTCGCCTCCGGCATGGTGTGTATCGCCGCCGCCGCGTTCTTCCTGTACGCCTACCGGATCTGGTACTCGTACGGCATCGAGGCCGCCGCCCCGGCCACGCTCTTCTCGGCGATCCTGATGGGCATGTGCCTGGGCTTCCTGCCGCACAACATGCACCCCGCGCGGATCTTCATGGGCGACTCCGGCTCGATGCTGATCGGCCTCGTGCTGGCCGCCGGCGCCATCTCCATCACGGGACAGGTCGACCCGGACGCGCTGCAGCTGTTCGTCGGCTCCGAGAAGGCGGCGGTGCACCAGACGGTGCCCGTCTACATCCCGCTGCTGCTCCCACTGACGATCATCGCGGTACCGGCCGCCGACCTCGTGCTGGCGATCGTCCGCCGTACCTGGCGCGGACAGTCGCCCTTCGCCGCGGACCGCGGCCATCTGCACCACCGGCTCCTGGAGATCGGGCACTCGCACAGCCGGGCGGTGCTGATCATGTACTTCTGGTCGGCGCTGATCGCGTTCGGGGCGCTGTCCTACTCGGTCAACTCGGCCTCGATGTGGATCGTCCTCGGCATCGTCTTCCTGAGCGCGGTCGGCCTGCTGCTGCTCCTGCTGCCGCGCTTCACTCCGCGCGCCCCGCGCTGGGCCGAGCACCTGGTGCCGCCGCGATATCGCCGTCGCAGGGCCGCAGTTGACCCCGTTGCCGTGCTGGCGGAGGAGGACCGTGACCCGCGTCCTCCGGTTGTCACCGGAGTGTCAGGAGTCAACGGGGCGACCGCAGTCGGCCCTCGTTCGCGCCTCCTGGACGGACGTAAAGCGGAGTCCTCGCGCTGACGCCAAGGTAAGAATCTGACTAAAGCGTTGCCATCTCGTGGGAGGACAAAGCCTCCCCATACCAGACAAGTTGGCCGTTATTTTGCACAGACGCGCACTGTCACTCTCATGTGTGACAGCAAGCACACCTTCTAGGTAAAGACCGCATCAAATAGTTTGTGATACGGTTCACGAGAACCCGGGACAGAGCCGAAGGACCGTAGTGCGACGGTCCATTGGCGTGAGGTTCTCTCTCATCCCGGGACTACGCTCGTCCATGACGACACGCCCCCCTTAGCAAGCGGAGTTGCCGCCATGCCGTCCAATGACGCCCGGATTCTCCTTCAAGCCGCTGTGCCCACAGCTGCCGTCGGCGCGATTGCCGCCGTCGTCAGTGCCGTGGTCGCCGGCGGTGAAGGAGCTATTGGGGCAGCCGTTGGGACGCTGATCGTGATCCTCTTCATGGGAATCGGGCTCTACGTTCTGCAGCGCACTGCCAAATCGCTTCCGCACCTGTTTCAGGCGATGGGCCTCATGCTCTTCGCGGCGCAGATTCTTCTGTTGTTCATTTTCCTTGCCGCGTTCAAGCACACCACGCTGTTCAATCCCAAGGCCTTCGCGTTCACCCTGCTCGCCGGAACCATCATCTGGACCGTCGCGCAGACCCGTGCCCACATGAAGGCCAAAATCCTCTACGTCGAGCCCGAGAAGTCGGGGCACTCGTCGTGAGAGGTAGGGCCGGGATAAGAGCACGTAAGCGACCCTGCTATCGTCCGGTGCCAACTGCGGCATCGCGGGCGCGGGCATCTGAGCTGACGCCTGCTCAATCGCGAGGCTTGATGCCCCACTGCCGCCCCCACATCCGTAACACCAGTCCAGTGCCGAACCGCGGCTGCGCGCCGCGCCGACACAACGAGGTTGCCGTACCTATGCGCCACGCTGAAGGAGCCCGCGGTGAGTGCTGACCCGACGCAGGTGCTCGCCTTCGAGACCGACTGCCACATCTTCGACGGCTGTGGCTTCCCGGCTCCCGGCCTGCACTCGTTCCTGTTCAAGCCCCTTCTGGGGGACGGCGACAGCAACGTGTACTTCAACAAGCCGATGCTGCTGGCGCTGCTCGGCTCGGTCATCGTCGTCGGCTTCTTCTGGGCCGCCTTCCGCAAGCCGAAGGTCGTCCCCGGCAAGCTGCAGATGGTCGCCGAGTCCGGCTACGACTTCATCCGCCGCGGAGTCGTCTACGAGACGATCGGAAAGAAGGAGGGCGAGAAGTACGTACCGCTGGTCGTCTCGCTGTTCTTCTTCATCTGGATGATGAACCTCTGGTCGATCGTCCCGGTCGCCCAGTTCCCGGTGACGTCGATCATCGCGTACCCCATCGTCCTCGCGGCGATCGTGTACATCACCTGGGTCTCCCTGACGTTCAAGCGGCACGGATTCGTCGGCGCCTTCAAGAACTTCAGCGGTTACGACAAGTCGCTCGGCGCGGTTCTCCCGCTGGCGATGGGCATCGAGCTGCTCTCGAACCTGATCGTCCGGCCGTTCACGCACGCGGTGCGACTCTTCGCGAACATGTTCGCGGGACACACCCTGCTGCTGCTCTTCACGATCGCCAGCTGGTACCTGCTCAACGGCATCGGCATCGCCTACGCGGGTGTCTCGTTCGTCATGGTCATCGTGATGACGGCCTTCGAACTCTTCATCCAGGCCCTGCAGGCGTATGTTTTCGTGCTGCTGACCTGCACCTTCATCCAGGGCGCGCTCGCCGAGAACCACTGAGCAACCCCCTCCGGAACCCCCCTTAGCGTCCGGTGGCCAATCCCCGCCGGTCCGTACAGATAAGGAAGAATCAGCATGGCTGCCATTGAGACCCTCGCCGCCGTCGGCGGTTCGCTCGGTTCGATCGGCTACGGCCTCGCCGCCATCGGTCCCGGCGTCGGCGTCGGCATCATCTTCGGTAACGGCACCCAGGCTCTGGCCCGTCAGCCCGAAGCTGCCGGCCTGATCCGTGCCAACCAGATCCTCGGCTTCGCCTTCTGTGAGGCGCTCGCCCTCATCGGTCTGGTCATGCCGTTCGTCTACGGCACCTGATCCACCGCGATCAGCGACAGCCCACTAGACGAAAGGCACTGACATGAGCCAGCTGCTCATTCTGGCGGCCGAGAAGGAGAATCCTCTCGTCCCGCCGATCCCCGAGCTTGTCATCGGCCTGATCGCCTTCGTCATCGTCTTCGGCTTCCTCGCCAAGAAGCTCCTCCCGAACATCAACAAGGTTCTGGACGAGCGGCGCGAGGCCATCGAGGGCGGTATCGAGAAGGCCGAGGCCGCCCAGACCGAGGCACAGAGCGTGCTTGAGCAGTACAAGGCTCAGCTCGCCGAGGCCCGGCACGAGGCCGCGCGGCTGCGCCAGGAGGCGCAGGAGCAGGGCGCCACGCTCATCGCCGAGATGCGCGCGGAAGGCCAGCGGCAGCGCGAGGAGATCGTCGCCGCCGGTCACACGCAGATCGACGCCGACCGCAAGGCCGCTTCGCAGGCGCTGCGCCAGGACGTGGGCAAGCTCGCCACCGACCTGGCCGGCAAGCTCGTCGGCGAGTCCCTTGAGGACCACGCCCGGCAGAGCCGTGTGATCGACCGTTTCCTTGATGAGCTTGAGGAGAAGGCCGAGGCGGCCCGATGACCATGCACGGAGCGAGCCGCGAGGCCCTGGCAGCCGCACGTGAGCGTCTCGACGCGCTGACGGACTCCACGTCCGTGAACGCGGCGCAGCTCGCCGACGAGCTGGCCGCCGTCACCGCGTTGCTCGGCCGTGAGGTGTCCCTGCGCCGGGTCCTCACCGACCCGGCGCAGGACGGCGAGGCCAAGGCCCAGCTGGCCGAGCGCCTGCTCGGCGCCCAGGTCGGCGGCCCCGCCCTCGACCTGCTGTCCGGCATGGTGCGCTCCCGCTGGTCGCAGTCCCGCGACCTGGTGGACGCGCTGGAGGAGCTGGCGGCCACCGCCGACCTCACCGCCGCCCAGCAGTCGGGCGAGCTCGACGACGTCGAGGACGAGCTGTTCCGGTTCGGCCGGATCGTCTCCTCGAACACCGGGCTGCGCGCCGCGCTGACCAACCGCGCCGCCGGCACCGCGGCCAAGAGCGAGCTGCTCGGCAGCCTGCTCGGCGGTCGCGCCAAGCCGGCCACCGAGCGACTGGTGACCCGCCTGGTGACCGCGCCCCGGGGACGTAGCCTGGAAGCGGGACTCGAATCCCTCTCCAAGCTCGCCGCCGAGCGCCGCAGCCGCCTGGTCGCGGTCGTCACCACGGCGGTCCCGCTGAGCGACCCGCAGAAGCAGCGCCTGGGCGCCGCCCTCGCGAAGCTCTACGGCCGCCACATGCACCTGAACATCGACGTGGACCCCGAGGTCCTCGGCGGCATCCGGGTGCAGGTCGGCGACGAGGTCATCAACGGCTCCATCGCGGACCGCCTCGATGACGCCGCCCGCCGCATGGCGAACTAGCAGCACCCATACAAAGACGTAGTAAGGCGGCCCGAGTTGGGCCGTGCAGAGGATTCACCTCGTCACGGGGGGAGTCCCCCCATCCCCCCAAGTGAAACTTCGGGCCCAACAAGGAGAGCAGGGAACCCAGATGGCGGAGCTCACGATCCGGCCGGAGGAGATCCGGGACGCGCTGGAGAACTTCGTCCAGTCGTACAAGCCGGACGCGGCCTCGCGCGAGGAGGTCGGTACGGTCACCCTTGCCGGCGACGGCATCGCGAAGGTCGAGGGCCTCCCCTCGGCCATGGCCAACGAACTGCTGAAGTTCGAGGACGGCACCCTCGGTCTCGCGCTCAACCTCGAAGAGCGTGAGATCGGTACCGTCATCCTCGGCGAGTTCAGCGGTGTCGAGGAGGGCCAGCCGGTCACCCGCACCGGAGAGGTCCTGTCCGTCGCCGTCGGCGAGGGCTACCTCGGCCGTGTCGTCGACCCGCTCGGCAACCCGATCGACGGCCTCGGCGAGATCGAGACCACCGGTCGCCGCGCGCTGGAGCTGCAGGCTCCGGGCGTCATGGTCCGCAAGTCGGTGCACGAGCCGATGGAGACCGGCTACAAGGCCGTCGACGCGATGACCCCGATCGGCCGTGGCCAGCGTCAGCTGATCATCGGCGACCGCCAGACGGGCAAGACCGCCCTGGCCGTCGACACGATCATCAACCAGCGCGACAACTGGCGCTCGGGCGACGTGAACAAGCAGGTCCGCTGCATCTACGTCGCCATCGGTCAGAAGGGCTCCACCATCGCCTCCGTGCGTGGTGCGCTCGAAGAGGCCGGCGCGCTGGAGTACACGACCATCGTCGCCGCCCCGGCGTCCGACCCGGCCGGCTTCAAGTACCTCGCCCCGTACACCGGTTCGGCCATCGGCCAGCACTGGATGTACGACGGCAAGCACGTCCTCATCATCTTCGACGACCTCTCCAAGCAGGCCGACGCCTACCGCGCCGTGTCCCTGCTGCTGCGCCGTCCGCCGGGCCGCGAGGCCTACCCGGGTGACGTCTTCTACCTGCACTCCCGTCTGCTGGAGCGCTGCGCGAAGCTCTCCGACGAGATGGGCAAGGGCTCGATGACCGGTCTGCCGATCGTCGAGACCAAGGCCAACGACGTCTCGGCGTTCATCCCGACCAACGTCATCTCCATCACCGACGGCCAGTGCTTCCTGGAGTCGGACCTCTTCAACGCCGGTCAGCGCCCCGCGCTGAACGTCGGTATCTCCGTCTCCCGAGTCGGTGGTTCCGCGCAGCACAAGGCGATGAAGCAGGTCTCCGGCCGACTGCGCCTCGACCTCGCCCAGTACCGCGAGCTGGAGGCGTTCGCCGCCTTCGGTTCCGACCTGGACGCCGCGTCGAAGGCCCAGCTGGAGCGCGGTCAGCGTCTGGTCGAGCTGCTCAAGCAGGCTCAGTACCAGCCGATGGCCACCGCCGACCAGGTCGTCTCCGTGTGGTCCGCGACCACCGGCAAGATGGACGACGTACCGGTCGCCGACATCCGCCGCTTCGAGAAGGAGCTGCTTGAGTACCTGCACCGCAAGGAGCAGGGCCTCATGACCTCCATCAAGGAGGGCGGCAAGATGTCGGACGACACCCTCACCGCCGCCGCGGACGCGATCGCCGAGTTCAAGAAGCAGTTCGAGACCTCGGACGGCAAGCTCCTCGGCGAGGACGCCCCGGCCGCGGCCAAGTGACGTAGGAAGGGACCTGACTCATGGGAGCCCAGCTCCGGGTCTACAAGCGTCGCATCCGATCCGTCACCGCGACCAAGAAGATCACCAAGGCGATGGAGATGATCGCCGCCTCGCGCGTCGTCAAGGCGCACCGCAAGGTGCAGGCCTCGACGCCGTACGCGAAGGAACTGACACGCGCGGTCACGGCGGTCGGTACGGGTTCCAACACCCGGCACCCGCTGACCACCGAGGCCGAGACGCCGACCCGTTCCGCGGTACTGCTCCTCACGAGCGACCGCGGTCTGGCCGGCGCCTTCAACTCCAACGCCATCAAGGCGGCGGAGCAGCTGACCGCGCGTCTCGTGGCCGAGGGCAAGGAGGTCGACACGTACATCGTCGGCCGCCGCGGTGTCGCCCACTACAACTTCCGTGAGCGCAAGATCTCGGAGCAGTGGACCGGCTTCACCGACGAGCCCACGTACGCGGACGCGAAGAAGGTCGCGGGTCCGCTGATCGAGGCGATCGAGCTGGACACGGCGGAGGGCGGCGTGGACGAACTCCACATCGTCTACACCGAGTTCGTCTCGATGATGACGCAGACGCCGATCGACAGCCGGCTGCTGCCCCTCAGCCTCGAAGAGGTCGCGGAGGACGTGCCCTCGGGCGAGATCCTTCCGCTGTACGACTTCGAGCCGTCGGCGGAGGACGTCCTGGACGCCCTGCTGCCGCGGTACGTCGAGAGCCGCATCTACAACGCGCTGCTCCAGTCGGCCGCCTCCAAGCACGCGGCCACCCGCCGCGCGATGAAGTCGGCGACCGACAACGCGGGAGACCTGATCACCACGCTCTCCCGTCTTGCCAACGCGGCCCGCCAGGCCGAAATCACCCAGGAAATCAGCGAGATCGTCGGTGGCTCCGCAGCCCTGGCCGACGCGACCGCGGGGAGTGACAAGTAATGACGACGACAGTTGAGACGGCCGTTGCCACGGGCCGCGTCGCCCGGGTCATCGGCCCGGTCGTCGACGTGGAGTTCCCCGTCGACGCGATGCCGGAGATCTACAACGCTCTGCACGTCGAGGTGGCCGACCCGGCCCTGGACGGCGCGAAGAAGACGCTGACCCTGGAGGTCGCCCAGCACCTGGGTGACGGTCTGGTCCGCACGATCTCGATGCAGCCCACCGACGGTCTGGTCCGCCAGGCCGCCGTCACCGACACGGGCACGGGCATCACCGTCCCGGTCGGCGACTTCACCAAGGGCAAGGTGTTCAACACCCTTGGTGAGGTGCTGAACAGCGACGAGAAGTACACGGGCGAGCGCTGGTCCATCCACCGCAAGGCCCCCCGCTTCGACGAGCTTGAGTCGAAGACCGAGATGTTCGAGACCGGCGTCAAGGTCATCGACCTGCTGACCCCGTACGTCAAGGGCGGCAAGATCGGCCTGTTCGGCGGTGCCGGCGTCGGCAAGACGGTGCTCATCCAGGAGATGATCTACCGCGTCGCCAACAACCACGACGGTGTCTCCGTGTTCGCCGGTGTCGGCGAGCGCACCCGTGAGGGCAACGACCTCATCGAGGAGATGGCCGACTCGGGCGTCATCGACAAGACGGCGCTCGTCTTCGGTCAGATGGACGAGCCCCCGGGCACCCGTCTGCGCGTGGCCCTGGCCGGTCTGACCATGGCGGAGTACTTCCGCGATGTGCAGAACCAGGACGTGCTGTTCTTCATCGACAACATCTTCCGCTTCACGCAGGCCGGTTCCGAGGTCTCGACCCTGCTCGGCCGGATGCCCTCCGCGGTGGGCTACCAGCCGAACCTGGCCGACGAGATGGGTCTCCTCCAGGAGCGCATCACCTCGACCCGCGGTCACTCGATCACCTCGATGCAGGCGATCTACGTCCCCGCGGACGACCTGACCGACCCGGCCCCGGCCACCACGTTCGCCCACCTCGACGCGACGACGGTTCTCTCCCGTCCGATCTCCGAGAAGGGCATCTACCCGGCCGTGGACCCGCTGGACTCCACGTCCCGCATCCTGGACCCGCGCTACATCGCGGCGGAGCACTACAACACCGCGATGCGCGTCAAGACGGTCCTCCAGAAGTACAAGGACCTCCAGGACATCATCGCGATCCTCGGTATCGACGAGCTGGGCGAGGAGGACAAGCTCACCGTCCACCGTGCCCGTCGTGTGGAGCGCTTCCTGTCCCAGAACACCCACGTCGCCAAGCAGTTCACCGGCGTCGACGGGTCGGACGTCCCGCTGGACGAGTCGATCGTGGCCTTCAACTCGATCATCGACGGCGAGTACGACCACTTCCCGGAGCAGGCGTTCTTCCTCTGCGGTGGTATCGAGGACCTGAAGGCGAACGCGAAGGAGCTGGGCGTCTCCTGACCCCGTGCTTCACCTGAGGGGGTGGGGCGTGTCCCACCCCCTCTTTCATGCCTACTAGAATTGAACCCACACCCGGCACGACCGCCGGGTGGTGACCCGAGGAGCCCACCTTGGCTGCTGAGCTGCATGTCGAGCTCGTCGCCGCGGACCGCCAGGTCTGGTCCGGCGAGGCCACCCTGGTCGTCGCGCGCACCACGTCCGGCGACATCGGCGTCATGCCCGGTCACCAGCCGCTGCTCGGTGTGCTGGAGTCGGGCCCGGTGACCATCCGCACGAGCGACGGCGGGACGGTCGTCGCCGCGGTGCACGGCGGTTTCATCTCGTTCGCGGACAACAAGCTGTCGCTGCTCGCCGAGATCGCCGAGCTGTCGGACGAGATCGACGTCCAGCGCGTGGAGCGGGAACTGGAGCGTGCGAAGGCGGAGGGCGACGAATCCGCCGAGCGCCGTGCGGACGTCCGCCTGCGTGCGGTGGAGACGCGCTGAACCCAGGTTCGACGCGATGACGTGACTCAGCCGCGGCTGGGACCGGAGGAATCCGGCCCCAGCCGCGGCTGAGGCGAATGTGGGTGTTTTTTCCGTTCCGTTACCTGTTTTACCTAGGAGACGAGGAGGTCGGTGTCGATGGTCCTCGCTCTGACTGCGTGCGGAATCGTGGTGGCCCTGGTAGTCGTGGGGCTGTTCGTCTTCGGCCTGCGCCGCAGACTCATCCAGCGCTCCGGCGGCACCTTCGACTGTTCGCTCCGCTGGGACGTCCCGGAGAAACCCGACACCAACGGCAAGGGCTGGAGCTACGGCGTCGCCCGCTACAACGGCGACCGCATCGAGTGGTACCGCGTCTTCTCCTACGCCTACCGCCCGCGCCGCACGCTGGAACGCTCGGCGATCGAGGTGGCCGGCCGTCGCCTCCCCGAGGGCGAGGAGGAGCTGGCCCTGCTCTCCGACGCGCTCATCCTGACCTGCCTGCACCGCGGCACGCGTCTCGAACTGGCCATGAGCGAGGACGCGTTGACCGGTTTCCTGGCCTGGCTGGAGGCCGCTCCTCCCGGCCAGCGGGTCAACGTGGCGTGATCCGGCACACCGGGTGGCGAGGGCGACAATCGGCCTTCGCTCGGGGCCGAAGGGCCCCTGGGGTGCACGCCGGGTGTGCGCGTCACGAAACAACGCGCCGCGGACAGACCCGTGAGGGTCCGCCCGCGGCGGTGTGGTGCTGAGCGGTGTGGGGATCAGCTCAGCCCGCTGTTGATGGCGCTCACCAGCTCACCGTTGCTGGTGTCGCCGCTGAAGTCCCAGAAGAACGCGCCGCCCAGACCCTGGGTCTTGGCCCAGCTCATCTTTCCGGCGATCGTGCTCGGGGTGTCGTAGGACCACCAGTTGGTGCCGCAGTGCGCGTACGCCGTGCCCGCGACGGTGCCGGTGGCGGGGCAGGACGTCTTGAGGACCTTGTAGTCCTCGATGCCCTGTTCGTAGGTGCCGGGTGCCGGGCCCGTGGCCGTGCCGCCCGGGGCGTCCTGGGTGACGCCGGTCCAGCCTCTGCCGTAGAAGCCGATGCCGATCAGCAGCTTGCTCGCGGCGACGCCCTTCGACTTGAACTTGGCGATCGCGTCCGCGGTGGTGAAGCCGGGGGTCGGGATGCCGGTGTAGGTGGTGAGCGGGGAGTGCGGGGCGGTGGGGCCGGTCGGGTTGAAGGCGCCGAAGAAGTCGTACGTCATCACGTTGTACCAGTCGACGTACTGGGCCGCGCCCGCGTAGTCGGCGGCGTCGATCTTGCCGCCGGAGGTGCCGTCCGCCGTGGTGGCGGCGGTGACCAGGTAGTTGGAGCCGAACTTCGTGCGCAGGGCGGACATCAGGTTCTTGTACGCCGCCGCGCCGCTGGTGTCGCAGCTCAGGCCGCAGGCGTTCGGGTACTCCCAGTCGATGTCGATGCCGTCGAAGATGTCGGCCCAGCGCGGGTCCTCGACCAGGTTGTAGCAGGAGTTGGCGAACGCGGTCGGGTTGGCCGCGGCCTGGCCGAAGCCGCCGGACCAGGTCCAGCCGCCGAAGGACCAGAGGATCTTGATGTTCGGGTACTTGGCCTTCAGCTCGCGCAGCTGGTTGAAGTTGCCGGCGATCGGCTGGTCCCAGGTGTCGGCGACGCCGCTGACCGACTGGTCGGCGGTGAACGTCTTCTGGTAGTCGGCGTAGGCGTCACCGATCGCGCACTGGCCGTTCGTCACGTTGCCGAAGGCGTAGTTGATGTGCGTGATCTTCGCCGCGGAACCGGACGTCACCAGGTTCTTGACCTGGTAGTTGCGGTCGTACGTGCCCCACTCGGTGAGGTACCCGAGCTTGACCTTGCTGCCGCCGGTCGGGGGAGTGGTCGTACCGCCCGTGGTGTGCACGGCGACCGCGCCGCTGACCGGGCCGGTCTGGTCCGCGGTGTCGCGGGCCTGCACGGTGTACGAGTAGTCGGTGCCGGCGGTGAGGCCGGTGTTCGTGTACGACGTCGTCGTCACGGTGGCGACCTTGGTGCCGTCGCGCAGGACGTCGTAGTTCTTGACGCCCTTGTCGTCGGTGGCCGCGCTCCAGGACAGGTTCACCGAGGTGTTGGTGATGCCGGAGGCGGTGGGGGTGCCGGGGGCGGAGGGGGCCGCGTCACCGGGGACGGTGGTGCCGCCGTCACAACTTCCGCCGTTCAGGCGGCAGTTGCTGGGCGCGCCGCTGCCGGCGCCGTTGAAGCCGAAGGAGACGGAGGCGCCTGCGGCGATGGCGCCGTTGTAGGACTTGTTCTTCGCGGTCCAGTGGTTGCCGGAGCTGGTGACGTCCGCGTCCCAGGCCGACGTGACGGACGTGCCGGAGGGGAAGTCCCACTCGACCGTCCATGAACTGATCGCGCTGGTACCGGTGTTCTTCACGGTCCACTGACCGCCGAAGCCGGTACCCCAGTCGCTGGACTTGGTGAAGGTGGCGGTCGCGGTCGAGGCGGCCTGGGCGGGAGCCGCCAGTCCGACGAGCGCGGCGAGCGGAAGCAGCAGGGTCGTAAACCCGGCAACTGCTCGATGTCTGAAGCGCATTGAGCGCCTCCTCGGGGGTGTCGGGGGGTATCGAGGATGTCGGGGCGCGACTGAGCCTTCGCACCCACGGTGCCGCGAGAATAGAAAGGTCTGGACCACGGGTCAATAGGTCTGGACCACTTTGGTATGCGTGTGCTAAACCCCAATTCACGCACCGGCAAAGCCACTTGAACCCGGCTGCACGGCCCCGACCGGCCCCGCAACCAGCTGACGTGCGCCTTCACCTCACCGTCATAACGCGCGGCGGCGTCGCGGTGGCCGCGGTCGTGCCCATGTCCGACTACAGCGCGCTGGAGGAGGCGGCGGACGAACTGCTTACGCGGAGGGCCCTGCGGACTCCTGCCGAAGAGGATGACGCGTCGCACGCCACCCTCGCGGACGTGCGTACGGACATCTTCGGCAGGCCGGCGCCGGACGGGGTGCAGGCGAGGGCTCTGCGCATCCTCCATGCGCCGGGCCGCCTCGGCGACGACCTGTACCGGCCACGCGATCGCCGCCTCCGGCAATCGGTCAGCGCTCCCCGCCCGGTACCCAAAGGACGTCGCCCGCCTCCTTGTTGGCTGTGCGGGCCAGGATGAACAGGAGGTCGGACAGGCGGTTCAGGTAGGTCGCCGTCAGGGGGTTCATCACCTCGGCGTGGATCTCCAGGGCCGACCATGTCGACCGCTCCGCCCGGCGTACGACCGTGCAGGCCTGGTGGAGGAGGGTCGCGCCCGGGGTGCCGCCGGGGAGGATGAAGGAACGGAGTTTCTCCAGCTGCTCGTTGAAGTGGTCGCAGTCCGACTCCAGTTTGTCGATGTAGAACTGCTCGACACGCAGGGGTGGGAACTCCGGGGTCTCCACCACCGGCGTGCACAGGTCCGCGCCCACGTCGAAGAGGTCGTTCTGGACGCGGGTGAGGACCTTGACGATGTCCTCGGGGAGGGCGCCGAGGGCGATGGCTGTGCCGATCGCCGCGTTCGCCTCGTTGGTGTCGGCGTACGCCGAGATCCGGACGTCGGTCTTGGCGACCCGGCTCATGTCGCCGAGGGCGGTGGTGCCCTGGTCGCCGGTCCTGGTGTAGATGCGCGTCAGATTGACCATACGGCCAGCGTAGTTAGGGCCCGGGGATTCGGCGAAGGGGGTCAACTGGGCCGTACGGGGGGTCGAATGACCCGTGGCGGTGTGATGTCCGTCAGATGAGACGTGACGCGCGTTACTAACCGGTCACACAGCGCCGCACCTTCGCTAGTGTCCGCCGAGAGGCATACGGATACACGCTGTAAGCGTTTCAAAGGGGAGTCGCACAGTGGCACGGAAGCTTGCCGTCATCGGCGCCGGACTCATGGGTTCCGGTATCGCCCAGGTCTCCGCGCAGGCGGGCTGGGACGTCGTCCTGCGCGATGTCACCGACGAAGCCCTGAAGCGCGGCACCGACGGCATCAAGGCCTCGTACGACAAGTTCGTGAGCAAGGGCAAGCTGGAGGCGCACGACGCCGACGCTGCCCTCGGCCGTATCACCGCGACCACCGATCTCGACGCCGTCGCCGACGCGGACATCGTCGTCGAGGCCGTTTTCGAGAAGCTCGAAGTCAAGCACGAGATCTTCCGCGCGCTGGACAAGATCGCGCGCGAGGACGCCGTACTCGCCTCCAACACCTCCGCCATCCCGATCACGAAGATCGCGGCCGTGACGGAGCGTCCGGAGCGCGTCGTAGGCACGCACTTCTTCTCGCCGGTTCCGATGATGGGGCTGTGCGAGCTGGTGCGCGGATACAAGACGAGCGACGAAACCCTCGCCACGGCAAGGGAGTTCGCCGAATCCGTCGGCAAGACCTGCATCGTCGTCAACCGTGACGTGGCCGGGTTCGTGACGACCCGTCTCATCTCGGCGCTCGTCGTCGAGGCGGCGAAGCTGTACGAGTCGGGCGTCGCCACCGCCGAGGACATCGACCTCGCGTGCAAGCTCGGCTTCGGTCACGCGATGGGCCCGCTGGCCACCGCGGACCTCACCGGCGTCGACATCCTGCTGCACGCGACGAGCAACATCTACACCGAGTCGCAGGACGAGAAGTTCGCCCCGCCGGAGCTGATGCGCCGAATGGTGGACGCCGGTGACATCGGACGCAAGAGCGGGCAGGGCTTCTACAAGCACTGAAACCGCACACGCCCCTGCCCCATCACACGCAGGGGTGAATTCGGTATCGGTTCGCTCACAGACGGCAACCTCGTGGCACTTCACGCAGTCAGAGGTTGCATCACCTGCATCACCTGCATCACCTGCATCACGGAGAACGCCACCGCACTCTCGGGGAGCGCATATGTACATCAGGGGCGACCACGTCGAGCTGGTCGTCGGGGGCCGCCTCGACGTCCGCAGCGCGGCGGACGCCCGTACGGTCCTGCACTCGGCCGTCGACGACGGAGTCGGCGATCTGGTACTGGACCTGTCCGAGCTCGACTCCTGGGACGCCACCGGCCTCGGCGTCATCATGGGAGCCCACCGACGGGCCGGCCGCTGCGGCCGCCGCCTGGTGCTGCGCCGCGTACCGCCGCAGATGCAGCGCCTGCTCGTGGCCACCCGGCTGCACCGCATCCTGGCCATCGAGGACGGCGTCGGGGCGGAGTCACTTCCGCGAATGTGACACATGCCCCATGAAGTGTCACATTCGCGAAAGACACCGGTCAGGCGCCCGCGAAACACGCACCGCGCACAATCCTCACGAGACTGTGATGTCTCGGACGGCGCGGTACCCCGGCCTGTCGTAGATACTGTGCCAAGGTTTAGGGTTCGGTCGCCCGCTGCCTTACAACCCTTCGAGCGGGCCCGGACCAGAAGCGACAGCGCGATGTGCACAAGGCCGGGAGGGGCCTTGGGTCCTGTCGACCCGCACACGACGCTTTTGGGGGGCTTGGACCTATGGACCCGATCGACCGGGGACCCGAGGAGTACGGCCAGGACGGCGACGACACGTCGTCACGTCAGCGGCCGCTCCGGGAACCCCTCACACCCGACTTCGGCCAGCACACACCCGCACTCGCCCGCACCGTGCAACTGGTCACCGGCGACCTCCTGCTCACCGTCAACCCCGTCGACGGCAGCGAGATCGAGGTCTGCCCGCCCGGTCAACGGCCCGGCCGGCCCGCGAAGTTCGGCGCCGCCGAGCGCACCGAGGCGGCCCGCGCCGCCAGACCGCCGGTCCCGCCCGGCCTGAACCGCCCCGAACTGCCGCTCCTGGAGCGCCAGGAGGAGCGCGAGCGTCTCGTACGGCTGCTCGCCCGCGGCCGTTCCGTACGCCTCACCGGTCCCTCTGGCTCGGGCCGCACCAGCCTGCTCGACCTGGTCGCCGAGGACTGCCTGGACCTCGCCCCGGACGGCGTGATCCGCCTCACCGGCTTCCACCGCACCGCCACCGACCTCCTCCACGACCTCTTCTACGCCGTCTACGACGCGCCCCTGCACCGGCCCGGCCGGGAGGAACTCCTCGCGCTGACGCGGGAGATCGGCGCGGTCGTCGTCCTGGACGACATCGAGTTCGGCGCCGCCGCCCTCGACGAACTCCTCGACGCGACGCCCGAGTGCGCGTTCCTGATCGCCGCGACCCCGGAGGTCCCGGCACCGTCCGCGGACTCCGCGATCGAGGAGGTCTTCCTCGGCGGCCTGGCCCGGCCCGGCGCCGTGGAGGTCCTGGAGCGTGCCGTGGGCCGCGTCCTCACCGAGGAGGAGGCGAACTGGGCGGGCGACCTCTACTTCGAGTCCGAGGGCCTGCCCCTGCGCTTCGTCCAGGCCGGCGCCCTGCTCCGGCAGCGCGACCAACTGCGCGTCGGCACCAGCGCCGTCGAGGAGTTCGGCGTCTTCCAGGACACGCCCCCGGTCGACGAGCCCTTCGACGCCCCGCCGCTCGACGAGGTCGACGCCGTACCCCTGCCGTCCCTCGGTGAGGCCGCCGCGCCCGCGCCGCTGCTCGCCTCCCGGCTCAGCACCTCGGCCCGGGCCACCCTGCGCTTCGCCGTCGCGCTCGGCGGCGAGGTGCCGCACCAGGCGCATCTGCCCGCGCTCGTCGGCGACACCCACGCGGACGCCGCCCTCGGCGAACTCACGGCCTGCGGACTGGTCTCCCCGGTCGGCTCCCGCTATCGGCTCGCCACCGGCGTCCAGACCCAGCTGGAGGCCGCCGGATACGGCGACGACGTCGCGTCCGGTGCCCTCATCGCCGCCCTGCACTACTCCTGGTGGGCCGGGCACCCCTCGGTCACGCCCGCGCGCGTGTGCGCCGAGGCGGACGCCCTGCTCGCCGCGCTCGTCGCCCTCCTGCCGGCGACGACACCGCCCGGCGACGGCGAGGAGAGCACCACCGTCCACCTCGCGCGCACCGCGGCGCCCGCCTTCGCCGCCGGACTGCACTGGAGCGACTGGGAGCGCGTGCTGCGCTCCGGCGTCGAGGCCGCGCAGCTCGCCGGAGATGTGGGTGAACAGGCCTATTTCCAGCACGAGTTGGGTGTCCTCGCGCTCTGCGAGGGCGACCTCGACCGGGCCCGTGCCGAACTGGAGTCGTCCATCGGCCTGCGCGGCGAGGCCGCCGACAAGCGCGGCGCCGTAGCGGGCCGCCGGGCCCTCGCCCTGGTCGCGGACCGCTCCGGCATCGCGCTCGGCCTGGGTTCCACGGCGGGCGAGGAAGTACCGGACGCGCGCTACGAGGAGTCGGCCTCGCCGCCCGGCGGCACACCGACGCCCTTCCCGCCGCTCCAGCTGCCCGGCGACACCTCCTACACCCTCGTCGCGCACCAGCCCTCGCCCCCGAAGCCCCACAACAAGGCCAGGGGCGGCCTGCGCGGTTACGCCCGGCGCAACCTCGTCGCGGCCGGCGCGGGCGTCCTGCTCGCCGCCGTCCTCGGCACGGTCGTCACCCTCGGCGCCACGTCCAACAACAACGCCGACAACCCGTCCGACAAGGTCGGCGTCAACCCGTCGGCCAGCCAGGGCACCGACGACGACAGCCTCGGCGCCGACAAGGCGAAGAACGGCGACAAGAACGACACCGGCACGGCCACCAGCCGGCCCACCGACCCGGGGCCGGACGGGACTTACGGCACGTCGGACGACCCGACACCGCCCGGCAGCAGCGGGCAGCCTTCGGACACCCCGAGCGGGACGGGGAAGGGGTCGCACACGCCGTCGCCGACCAAGTCCACGTCGAGCAGGCCGACTTCGCCGAGCCCGACCACGTCCAGGACGGCGACTCCGACCCCGACGGGGTCGCAGAGCTCGCCGCCGCCCACGGACAGCGGCTCGCCTTCGCCGACGGACACGTCCACCGCTCCGTCCGCCGACACCTCGGCGAGCGGCGCGGTCTCAAGTGCCCCCGTCGAGACGGCCAGTTCGGTCGCGCCGGGGAGCAGCACGGTGGACACCCCGAGTTCGGGTTCCGCTTCGGGCGCCGTCATCTGACCCTCCGTACGACAGGAGAAGGGCCGGCTCCGATGATCGGAACCGGCCCTTTTCGTCGTGGTGGAGTCGGTGTCTGCCGACGGCTGTTCGGAACAGGCTCAGAACAGGCGGAGCTTGTCGTCCTCGATGCCGCGGAGGGCGTTGTAGTCGAGGACCGTGCAGCCGATGCCGCGGTCGGTGGCGAGGACGCGGGCCTGGGGCTTGATCTCCTGGGCGGCGAAGATGCCGCGGACCGGGGCGAGGTGGGGATCGCGGTTCAACAGCTCCAGGTAGCGCGTGAGTTGCTCCACGCCGTCGATCTCGCCGCGCCGCTTGATCTCGATCGCGACGGTCTGGCCCTCGGCGTCCCGGCACAGGATGTCGACCGGTCCGATGGCCGTCATGTACTCGCGGCGGATCAGCGTGTAGCCCTCGCCGAGGGTGTCGATGCGGTCGGCGAGCAGCTCCTGGAGGTGCGCTTCCACGCCGTCCTTGATCAGGCCGGGGTCCACGCCGAGTTCGTGCGAGGAGTCGTGGAGGATCTCCTCCATCGTGATGATGAGCTTCTCGCCCGCCTTGTTGATGACGGTCCAGACGCCCGCGGGATCTTCAGGGTCCCCCGAACCCTCCTTCAGCGTGCAGGGCGGAGACATCCAGTTGAGGGGCTTGTAGGCCCGGTCGTCCGCGTGGATCGAGACGCTGCCGTCCGCCTTCACCAGGATGAGACGGGGGGCGGAGGGGAGGTGGGCGGTGAGCCGGCCCGCGTAGTCCACGGAACACCGGGCAATGACGAGACGCATGGTCGGCAACGCTACTCGACGGGCGTGGGTGCACGCGATTCGCCCTGGAAGACCCGTGACGCCCGTTGTTCATTCTTGGCCGATTGTGGGCCCATTGAGAGTTCCCTATGTACGCATTCTCCTGGTGCCGCCACCCTCCGTTGCCTACCGTATAAGCGGGAGGTCGCGAGACATGTACGCAGCGTGTTCGTCATCGCGAACTCCCTTACCTGTCCGGCAACCCCCGCGCGTTGGGGGTGCGAGAGGAGAACCCATGTCGCTCGACGTCTCACCGGCCCTACTCGAAAAGGCCGAGCGAGGCGAGGTCGACGAAGCTGAATTCGTCGACTGCGTCCGGACCTCCCTGCCTTACGCATGGGAGATGATCAGCTCCCTGGTGGCTCAGCTGAAGGTCGACGGCGGTGCGTTCGCCGACAACCAGACGCCGCCGCCGGACGAGCAGGCACGCGGTCAGTTGCTGCGTGCGCTCGCGAGTGACGCGATACGCGGCGCGCTGCAGCGGCACTTCGGTGTACGCCTTGCCTTCCAGAACTGCCATCGGGTGGCGGTGTTCCCGCTGGACGGCTCGGTCGACGAGACGCTGGTCCGCTTCACCTCGGTGCGCAGTCAGCTGCTGAACCAGTCCCCGGAGTTCAGGGACTGCTGACGCGGCGGACGGCGCTCTGCTTGCCGCTCCGTACGCGGGAGGTGCTCTGTACGGGGCGGCAAGCTCCCCGCGGATCGTCCAGCGCGGTTCGCTCAGCCGAGGTGAGGGAGCACCTCGGCTCCGAGCCGCCGTACGTTCTCCTCGGTCGCCGCGAGGTCCCCGGACCCCTCGACGAGCAGCGCGAAGCGGGAGATGCCGGTCCGCTCCGAGGTCGCCGCGAGCCGGTCGGCGCACAGCCGCGGGGTGCCCACCGGGTGCAGCCCACAGAGGAGTTCGGTGTACGCGAGCGGGTCGCGCATCCGGCGCTCGCGGTCGTCCACCGTCACATGGGCGTCGAGCCCCTGCTTGAGCCAGCCCGGCATCGCCTTCACCAGGGTCTCCACCGCGTCGGCACGCTTGTCCGCGATCTGGCAGACACCGGCCGACACATGGGCCGCGCCGCGGATCTCCTCCGCCGACCGTCCGGCCGCCCGCGCCGACTGCCGCCACAGGGCGACCATTTCCGCCTTCTCCTCGTCCCCGACGTGCATGCCCAGCAGCATGGGCAGGCCCCGCTCGGCCGCCAGCCGCACGCTCGCGGGGGAGGTGCAGGCGACGACGACCTCGGGGCCCGGTGCGTCCGACAGTGCCTCCGACGGCCTTGGTACGACGGGCACTTCACGGAACGCGAAGCGGTCCCCGGTGCCCGCGACCGACGGCTCGCGCAGCCAGCTCATCAGCAGATCGAGTGATTCCGGGAACCCCTGTTCGTACGCGGCGAGGCCCGAGCCGAACACCTCCAGGTCGACCCACGGCCCGCCGCGCCCCACGCCCAGCGAGAAACGCCCCCCGCTCGTCACGTGCAGCAGCGCGGCCTGCTCGCCGAGGGCGACCGGGTGCACTGTGGGCAGCACGCTGACCGCGGTGCCGACGCGGATGCGCCGGGTGCGGCCCAGCAGCAGCGCGGCCAGGGTGATCGCGGACGGGCAGGTGCCGTAGGGCACGAAGTGGTGCTCGGCCAGCCAGGCCGTGTCGAGACCGGCTTCCTCCGCGACCTCCACCGAGCGGACCGCGCGGTGCAGGGCCTCCCCCTGGCCCTGCCCCGGGAACTGGGCCGCCAACACAAAACTTCCGACGCGCATGGCTTTTCCTGCTTCCTTGGCTCCGACACGGAGCTCCCCCACCGGGCATAACCGTCCGACACGTGCCGAGGACACGGCCTGGCGAAGAGATTTCCGGATTGTCTGCAGAATGCGCGGTCCCGAGGGGGACTTGTGCGGGTTGATGCCCTTCGCGTACCCCTGTGCGGGCCACGTAGGCTGGACACAGCCCTTGCCTCCTGTATAGCCCCGTGAGGTGTTCTGTGTCCCCGCGTCGCAACCGACCCAAGGAGTCCGGTTCCGTCGGCCAGAGTGCCGACGACGAGCGTTCGGGCCGCTACGGCGGCTGGCAGGCCACGGAGCACTGGCAGGGCGAGGAGTGGAACGTGCGCCACGTCGCCGGGGCGAGCGCGCAGGGCAAGACGTACCGCTGCCCCGGCTGCGACCAGCAGATCCCCTCCGGCGTCCCGCACGTCGTGGCCTGGCCGGAGCACGCGGGCGTCGACGACCGCCGCCACTGGCACAAGGCCTGCTGGAACGCGAAGGACCGCCGCACCACACGGGTGCAGCGGTCCAGGAACGCGCCGAGGTTCTGAGAGCCCTACGGCCTACACGTCCCGCTGCTCCAGCAGCGCGACCGCGCCCGCGAACGCCACGGCCGTCACGCCCACGATGATCCACAGCGGGTCCCAGCCCGAAGGGCCGCTCTCCGTCAGGGAGTTGGAGTAGAAGACGCTGAGCTGGTTCGGGATCGAGTACTCGAACAGCGCCTGGCGCACGTCCTCCAGCGACTGCGAGAACATGAACAGCGCGACGACCAGCGGGGCGAGCACCGCGCCGATCATGACGGTGATCGCGCCCGCCGAGTGCCGGATGATCGAGCCGACGATCAGCGAGAGCAGCCCCAGCAGCGCGATGTAGAGCGAGACGCCGACCGTCCCCTTGAGCCACTCGCCGGCGGACGGGTCCCTCGCGCCGTTGTTCTCCAGCAGCGTGGCGTCCACGAAGGCGATGAACCCCGAGGTCACCAGCGTGACCACGAAGGCAACCCCGAAGAACACGATCGACTTCGCCGCGAGGACCCGGCCGCGGCTGGGGCACGCGGTCATCGTGGTGCGGATCATGCCCGTGCCGTACTCCGAGGCCGTGGTCAGCACGCCGAGCGTGATGATGCACATGCAGCCGAGCAGCAGCCCGAAGAAGCCGTAGGACAGCGGGTTCTCGTCGTTCAGCTCCGAGGAGGAGTTGCTGACGACGACGGCGGCGAGCAGGCCGATGCCGACGACGAGGACCACGAACACGCCGAGCGTCCAGATCGTCGAGCGCACCGACTTGATCTTCGTCCACTCGGAGGCGAGCGCGTGCCCGAGATGCGTGCGCACCACCGGGATCGGCGAGGTGTACCCGCCGTACGAAGGACCGGGCGCCGCCTGCCAGTTGGGCGCGGCTGCCTGCGGCATCGGGGGCTGGGGCGTACTCATCGGGCGTCCTCGGGCTTGGTCAGGTCGGCGGCGGGAGAGGCGGGCTGCGCGGGAGCAGGCGCGGTGGCGGGCGCGGCCGGGACCGCGTCCGCCACCGGAGCCGGAGCGGCCACCGGAGCCGGAGCGGCCACCGGAGCCGGAGCGGCCACCGGGGCCTGAACCGCCGGGGCACCCTGAGCCGGGGCCTGCGGTGCGCCCTGCGCCTGCGACGGACCCTGTGCCGGTCCCTGGGGCGGCTGTGCCGCCGTCTGCGGGGTCACGGGCGGCGGAGGCCCGTACGGGCCCGGTGCGGCCGTCACGGGCGCCGCAGGGGCGCCGTACGGATTCGGGGCGCCGTAAGGATTCGCCGGCGGTTGTCCCATCGCGAACGGCTGCCCGCCCTGCTGCGGTGACGGCGGCGCGTACCAGCCCGGCTGGCCCTGGCCCGGTACCGGCATGGGCGGCTGCGCGCCCGGCGGCAACTGCTGCATCAGACCGGCCTTCTGGTCGATCGTCGAGCGGTAGTCGACCGCCCCCTGCGTCATCCGCATGTACGCCTCCTCCAGCGAGGCCTGGTGCGGGGACAGCTCCCACAGCCGTACGTCCGTGTCGTGCGCGATGTCGCTGATGCGCGGCAGCGGCAGGCCCGTGACGCGCAGCCCGCCGTCCTGCTCGGGCAGCACGTGGCCGCCCGCCTCGGTCAGCGCGGAGGTCAGCTTCTCGCGCAGCTGGGGCTCGGTGTCGGGGGTGCGCACGCGCGCGAAGTCGGCCGAGTTCGCCGAGATGAAGTCCCGCACGCTCATGTCCGACAGGAGCTGGCCGCGCCCGATCACGATGAGCTGGTCCGCCGTCAGCGCCATCTCGCTCATCAGGTGCGAGGAGACGAAGACCGTACGGCCCTCCGCCGCGAGCGCCTTCATCAGGTTCCGCACCCAGAGGATGCCCTCGGGGTCGAGGCCGTTGACCGGTTCGTCGAAGAGCAGCACCTGGGGGTCGCCGAGGAGCGCGGCGGCGATGCCGAGCCGCTGGCCCATGCCGAGGGAGAAGCCCTTGGAGCGCTTTCTCGCCACGTCCTGGAGGCCCACGACCCCGAGCACCTCGTCCACGCGCCGGGCCGGGATGCCCGAGAGCTGGGCCAGGCTCAGCAGGTGGCTGCGGGCGCTGCGGCCGCCGTGCACGGCCTTGGCGTCGAGCAGGGCACCGACCTGTCTGGGGGCGTTCGGCAGCTTGCGGTAGGGGAAGCCGCCGATCGTCACCTGTCCTGACGTGGGGTTGTCCAGGCCGAGGATCATGCGCATCGTCGTCGACTTGCCCGAGCCGTTGGGCCCGAGGAAGCCGGTGACGGCACCGGGCCGCACCTGGAAGGAAAGGTTGTACACGGCGGTCTTGTCGCCGTAGCGCTTGGTCAGGCCGACAGCCTCGATCATGCTCCGCACCCATCGAAAGGATCAGGACAGCAGGGCACACGCCCCCGTAAGGGTTAGGAGGATATCGGGGCGCTGACGGTTCCGCCCAAGAGAAAGTAAAGCAACGCCCGAAGCCGAGGCCCGAAGCTAGGCGTCCCGCCGCTTCAGCAGGACGTACGCGCCCACGAGCGAGGCGAGCACCCACAGGGCCATGATCCCGAACCCGCCCCAGGGGCCGTACGGCGCCGAGTCGTCGACCGGGGTGACCACCTGCATGATCTTGCTGCCGGCCTGGTCGGGCAGGTACTGGCCGATCTTCTTCGTCGCGGAGACGTTGCCGAGGATGTTGGAGATCAGGAAGAAGAACGGCATCAGGATGCCCAGCGACAGCATCGGCGAGCGCAGCATTGAGGCCACGCCCATGGAGAACAGCGCGATCAGGGTCATGTAGAGCCCGCCGCCGATCACCGCGCGCAGCACGCCCGGGTCGCCGATCTCCGCCCGGTGGGAGCCGAGCATCGCCTGCCCGAGGAAGAACGTGAGGAAGCTCGTCACCAGGCCGACCACGAGACACAGCCCGGCGGCCACCGCGATCTTGCTGAACAGGAAGGTGCCGCGCTGCGGGACGGCCGCGAGCGAGGTGCGGATCATGCCGGTGCTGTACTCGTTCGACACGACCAGCACCCCGAACACGATCATCGCGAGCTGACCGAGACTCATCCCGGCGAAGCTGATGAACGTCGGGTCGAAGGACAGCTTGTCCTTGGCGCTCATGTCGTCGAACTGGCTCTTCGACAGCGCCGAGATCAGCATGCCGAGCCCGATCGTCACCACCACGGCCAGCGAGAGCGTCCACACCGTCGACGCGACGGAACGGATCTTGGTCCACTCCGAGCGGATGACCTGGGTCGCCGCCATGTCAGTCCTTCTTCCAGCCGTCGCCCCAGCCCTGCTGCTGAGCAGGTGCCACAGGGGGTGGTGGTGCGTCGGAATGCGCGTGGTACTCCACCGACTCCGCGGTCAACTGCATGAACGCCTCCTCCAGGGAGGCCTGTTGGGGGCTCAGCTCGTGCAGCACGAGCTGGTGCGACGCGGCCAGCTCACCGATCTGCTCGGAGCTGCCCCCGTCGACTTCGAGGACCCCGCTGCCGGATTCGACCACGGTGATGCCGGCCTGGTGCAGGACATCCATCAGCCGCTCGCGCTGCGGGGTGCGGATCCGGACGTAGGACCGCGAGTTCTGCTGGATGAAGTCGGCCATGGAGGTGTCGGCGAGGAGCCGGCCCTGGCCGATGACGACGAGGTGATCGGCCGTCAGCGCCATCTCGCTCATCAGGTGCGAGGAGACGAAGACCGTACGGCCCTGTGCGGCAAGGGACTTCATCAGGTTGCGGATCCAGTGGATGCCCTCGGGGTCGAGGCCGTTGACCGGCTCGTCGAACATCAGGATCTCCGGATCGCCGAGCAGCGCGCCCGCGATGCCGAGCCGCTGTCCCATGCCGAGCGAGAACCCCTTGGCCTTCTTCTTGGCCACGGCCGTGAGCCCGACGGTGTCCAGCACCTCGTGGACGCGGGCCTTCGAGATGCCGTTGCTCTGCGCGAGACAGAGCAGGTGGTTGAAGGCGCTGCGGCCACCGTGCATGGCCTTGGCGTCGAGGAGGGCGCCGATGTACGTCAGCGGGTCCTTGAGCTGGTCGTAGTGCTGGCCGTCGATGCGTACGTCACCGGCGGTCGGCCGGTCGAGACCGAGCATCATGCGCATCGTCGTCGACTTGCCGGCGCCGTTCGGGCCGAGGAAGCCCGTGACGATGCCGGGTCTGACGGCGAAGGTGAGGTTGTCGACCGCCACCTTCTCGCCGTACCGCTTGGTCAGCCCCTCAAGCTCGATCATGCGGCCACGCTAAGACGGGCGTTCGGCGGATGCCACCCGAACGGGCAAACAGAGTCCGACGAGGCAGGCAACAACGGTGAACGCCGTCGCCCAGGCGAACGCGTGCGGGAAGGCGGAGCCGCCGTGCCCGTGCGCGAGGACCGTCGCCAGTACGGCCGTGCCGACGGACCCGCCGAGCTGCTGCACGATCCGGACGGTGGTGCTGGCGTGCGGGATGCGGGCCCGGTCGAGACCTTGGTACGCGCCCACCATGACCGCCATGTTGGCCGCGCTCACCCCGAGCCCGCGCACGACCAGCGCGCCGAGGAGCAGCGCTCCACCGGGGTGCGGGAGAAGGAAGGGGAGGGTGCCCAGCGCGCACAGCAGCATCCCCGCCACGGTGACCGGGCGCGGCCCGAGCCGGTCGGTCAGCGGGCCGGTGACCCGGGCCAGCAGACTGCCGAGTCCCTGCGGCGCCAGCAGCAGCCCGGCCGCGATCACGCCCTCGCCGCGCGCCTGTTGGTAGTAGAGGGGGAGCAGGAACATCCCGCCGAACAGGGCGAGCCCGTTCAGGAACATCAGGATCGAGGAGACGGTGAACGCGCGGTCCTGGAACAGTCGTAGATCGACGAGGGGTTCGCGGGCGCGCAGTGCGTGGCGGGTGAACAGGGCGATGAGTACGGCGCCCACCGGGATCGCCGTCGCGCGGGCCACGCCGGTCTCGGACAGGCCGTAGACCAGGGCGGCGAGGCCGGGGGAGAGGAGCAGGAGGCCGGTCAGGTCCAGGCGGTGGCCGGGGCGCGGGGTGTCCTTCGGGACGCCGCGCCAGGCCAGGGCGAGGGCCAGCAGGCAGACGGGCAGGTTGACGTAGAAGATCCAGCGCCAGCTGAGGTGGCCGACGATCAGGCCGCCGACGACCGGGCCGAGGATCGGTACGACCATGGCGGGCAGGGTGATCACCGCCATCAGGCGGCCGAGGCTGCGGCCGCCGGCGGCTCGCATGACCAGGGTTTGCAGGACGGGCAGCAGCAGTCCGCCGCCGATGCCCTGGACGACCCGGAAGGCGATCAGCGAGCCGATGTTCCAGGCGAGGCCGCAGAGGAGCGAGCCGGCGAGGAAGAGTGTCAGGGCGCCGAGCCAGACGCTCCGGGAGTCGAAGCGTTCGACGGCCCAGCCGGAGACCGGGACGACCGTCGCGAGGGCCAGGAGATACGCGGTGCTGACCCATTGCAGGCTCGTCGTGGAGGCGCCCAGGTCGTGGCCCAGGGTGTGCAGGGCGATGGAGACGATCGTGCTGTCGAGGAGCGGGGCGAGTGCGCCGAGGACGAGGATGCCGGCCAGTCTGCGGATGGCCGGGTCGAGGTGTTCGGCGGGGCGGACGGTGGTGTCGGGCATGGCGGGACCCCCTTTGGAGACGCCCCTGGAGACGTCTTTAGAGACGGTGCGTCTCTAAAGAGTCACGTTAGACTGGACCCTATAAGAGACGCAAGGTCTCCTAGTGGGAGTCGGGGGTGCCGGTGATGGCCGCAGAGCAGACGCGGCGGCGCGGGGCCGCGCTGGAGGCCGACATCCTGGACGCCGTCTGGGAGGAGCTGGCCGCTGTCGGCTACGCCAGGCTCACCATGGAGGGCGTCGCGGCCCGGGCCAGGACCGGCAAGCAGGTCCTCTACCGGCGCTGGGCCAACCGCGCCGAGCTCGTCAAGGCCGCCCTGCCGCACCGCACCGGCTTCATCGTCGACCAGGTGCCCGACACCGGGGAGCTGCGCGAGGACGTGCTGACCCTGCTGCGGCTGATGGTCGAGCGGCAGCGGGAACTGGGGTCCGACGTCATCCGGGGCCTGCTCGGGGAGGCGACCGACCTGGACCCGAAGGTCTTCGGGATCATGCACGACATCCTGCTGACGCTGCTTCAGCGGGCCGTGAAGCGGGGCGAGATCCCCACCGCCGACCTTCCCCGGCGGGCCGTCACCGTCCCCGCGGAGCTGCTGCGGTACGAGATGTTCCTCTCCCGGGACCCGGTCGCCGACGCCGTCCTCGTCGGGATCGTCGACGACGTGTACCTGCCGCTGCTGGCCGGACACGGCTGAGACACCGCCGCGACACGGCTGAGGCCCGCACCCCCGAAGGGAATGCGGGCCTCAGCCGGCGTTCACATACGTGCGGCAATCGCTTGCCTACCGGGACTGCTGAGCCGGAACTCCACGAGAGATCGGCTCGTCCTCGACCGGCGAGCTCGCGGCGGCCACCGCGGCACCGGTGAGCGTGGCGAGCATCTCGCGCACGTTCGTCAGCTGGGCGTTGATGCTGTCGCGACGGTTCGTCAGGGCGGCCAGCTCGCGCTCGGATTCCGAACGGATGCGGTCGGCCTTGGCGTTCGCGTCGGCCACGATGTCCTCGGCCTGGCGCTGAGCCGTCTCCACCGTCTGACGGGCGCGACGCTCCGCGTCCGTACGCAGCTTCTCGGCCTCAAGCCGGAGCTGCTCCGCGCGGTGCTCGATCTCCGCGAGGCGCTTCTCGGCCTTCTGCTGACGCGACGCCAGGTCGCGCTCGGACTGCTCGCGCCGCTTGGCGAGGTTCGTCTCGAAGTCGGCGGCGGCCTGCGCGGCCTTGGCGCGGGTCTCCTCGAAGAGGGCGTCGGCCTCCTCGCGCTTCTGCTGCGCGTCCTTCTGGGCCTCGCCCCGCAGCTGGGCGGAGTCGCTCTTGGCCTTCTCGACGATCCGGACGCCCTCGTCCTCGGCCTTGGACTTGCGCTCCGCAGCGAACGATTCTGCGTCGTTGCGGACCTGCTGGGCAGCGGACTCCGCGAGTTCGCGGTGCTGCTCGGCCGCGCGCCGTGCCTCCTCACGCAGGTCCTTGGCCTCTTCCTCGGCGAGGCGGAGGATCTTCTCGACCCGCGCGCCGAGACCGGCGTACGACGGCTCGGCGTCGCTTACCTGGGCCGCGGCGTTCTGCGTTTCGAGGTGGAGCTCCTCGATGCGCTTTTCAAGAGCAGTGATACGGGCCAGAGCGCTGTCACGGTCGGAGACGAGCTTCGAGATGCGTTCGTCCACCTGAGCGCGGTCGTACCCACGCCGCACAAGCTCGAAGCCGTAGGGGGAAGTGTCGCTCATGGGGTTCCTGTCGAATGAGACCGGTGAGGTGATAGGTGGAATCCTAGGGGCCGAAGCGGTGTGTCATCGAGCGGATACGTGTTTGATCTGGAGAATGACACCTCTTTTGAGTGGCTAACCGTCGGACCGCTTGCCAAGGACCGGGTCAAAGGCCCCAGAACGCCCGAACCTCACAGGAGGTTCCCAGCTTTCCCTAGCCTTCAACGGACTTGCCACCCGAACGAGTTGCGCCCGCCGTGGCTCCCGCCTTGACCCCGCCGTCCTTGGCCGCTGTCGGGGCCTCGAAAGACTCCAACGCTTCCAGGACGTCCTGGACACGGGAGATTTCGGCGTTGATGTCCTCGCGGCGGCGGACGAGCACCTCCAGATCGCGCTTGCCCTCCTCGACCGTGCGCCGGGCCTCGCGGATCGCCTCCGCCTTCAGCTCCTCGGCCTCGCGGATGAGCGTGGACTTCTTCTGCTCGGCCTCCTTGAGGAGACCCTCGGCCTTCTTCACGGCGGCGATACGGACCTTGCCCGCCTCGGAGTTGGCCTCCGAGACCAGTTCCTTGGCCTTCATCTGGGCCTTGCCGAGCTGCTCCTCGGCCGCCTTGATCAGCGCGTCGCAGCGGTCGCCGGCCGACTTCATCGTCTCGGCGGACTCACGGCGGGCCCGCTCGTGCAGGTTCTCGATCTCGGTCGTGATGCGGTCGCGCAGCTCCTCGGACCGCTCCCTTATGGCGGTGGCGTCCCGGCGGGCGCCGACCAACAGCTCGTCCGCGTCCGTACGGGCCCGCTCCACCCGGGAGTTGCCCTCGACCGTGCCCTCGGACACCAGCCGGTCGGCCTCGTTGCGGGCCGCGCCGACCATCGAGTCGGCCTGCGCCTCGGCGTCCGCCGTCGTCTTCTGCGCCTGCTGCTGGGCCTCGTTGAGGAGTTTGTCGGCCTCGGCCGCGGTCTCCGTGATGAGGGTGTCGACCTGCTCGGCCGCCTCGGAGCGCCGTTTGTTGGCCTCCTTGCGGGCCTCGTCCAGCGTCCGCTCGGACTCCTCGCGCGCCGCCGAGGTGACCCGCTCCGCCTCCGCCTCCGCGTCCGCCTTGAGACGGTTGGACTCGTTGCGGATCCGCTCGGCCTGCTGCTGCGCGGAACCCACGGTGTCGGCGGCCTCGGCACGCAGCCGCTCCGCGTCCCCGGTCGCGTCCGAGACGAGCTTCTGGGCCTTGGCCACGGCCTCCGAGCGCACCCGCTCGGCCTCGTTGATCGTCTCCGTCTGGAGCCGCTCCGCCTCCGCCGTCACCTCGGTGATGAGGGTGTCGGACTGCGTCGCCGCGTCCGAACGGATCCGGTTGGCGTCCTCGCGGGCGTCCGCACGGGCCCGCGCCGCGTCCTGGTCGGCCTGCGCGATCGTGTCCGAGGCCTGGGTGCGCACCTGCTGGGCGTGCTCGGCCGACTCCGACCGCAGCCGCTCGGACTCCGCGATGGCGTCCGAAACGGTGCGCTCCGCAAGGGCCTTGGCGGCGTCCGTCTCCTCGGCCGCCCGGCGCCGGAGGCGGTTGGCGTCCTCGGTGGCCCGCTCCCGCTCGCTGTACGCGTCGGCGCGGACCCGGTCCGCCTCCTCCTGCGCCTCGCGCCGGGTGCGGTCCGCCACGTGCTCGGCGGCCGACCTGATCCCGGCGATCTCCTCCTGTGCCTGCTCGTGCAGCCCGGCTACGGACTCCCGTACCTGCTGGGCGTGCTGCTCGGCGCCCGACACCATCTCGTTGGCGCGCCGGTCGGCCTCCTCGACCAGTCGTACGGCCTCGGACTGTGCCTCCTCGACGCGGTTGCGCGCCGAGGCCAGCAGCTCCTCGCTCTGCTCGCGGGCCCGCTCGCGCTCCTGCCCGGCCTCCTCACGGGCCGACCCGAGCAGCTCCTCGGCCTCACGACGACGCCGTACGGCCTCCTCCTGGGCGGCGGCCAGCGTCTCGGACGCCTCCGTGGCCAGCCGCTCGGCGGCGGCCTGGGCCTCCGCGCGGACGCGGTCGGCGGTGTCCTGCGCCTCGGTCTTGAGCCGCTCGGCCTCGGCCGCCGCCTCGGACCGCAGGCGTACGGCGATGGCCTCGCCCTCGGCGCGGGACGCGGACGCGTCGCCCGCGGCCTCGTTGCGCAGCCGGTCGGCCTCCGTCTCGGCCTGCGCCTGGAGGGAGCGGATGCGGTCGGCGGCCTCGCCGCGCAGCCGCTCGGTCTCCTCGGCGGCCTCGCGGCGGATCCGCTCGGCCTCCTCGCGGGCGTCGGTGAGCGCCTGCTCGGCAGCGGCGAGCCGCTCCTCGGTCTCCGTGTGCAGCCGCGTCAGGCCCTCGGCGGCCTCCTCGCGGCGCGCCTCTATGGCCCGCTCGGTCTCGTCGCGCAGGTCGCGTGCGGCCTGTTCGGCGTCCGCCTTGATGCCCTCGGACTGCTCGATGACCTCCGCGCGGTGCCGCTCGGCCTCCTTGCGGGTGCGGTCGAGGGTCTCCTCGGCCTGCCGGCGCAGGGTGGTGGCGCGCTCGATGGCCTCGGTGCGGACCTTCTCGCTGTCCGTGGTGGCGGTCTGGCGCAGCTCGTCGGCGTCCGCGCGGGCCTTGGACAGCAGTTCCTCGGCGGTCCTGGCCGCTTCCTCGATCTGCTGGACGGCCTCGCGGCGGGCCTCGGCGCGGATGCGCTCGCCCTCGCCGACCGCGTCGGCCCGCAGCTGCTCGGCCTCGCCGCGCAGCCGGCGCGCCTCCTCCTGCAGCTCGACCGTCTTGGCCCGGTACTCCTTGGTGTCGTCCTTCGCCGCGCCCTTGAGCCCCTCGGCGATGTCGTGCGCCTGGGCACGCAGCCGGTCGGCCTCGGCCTCCGCCTCGGAGCGGATCCGCTCGGCCTCCTCGGTGGCGGCCTTGGTGGTGTTCTTGGCGTCCTCGGACGCCTTGTCGAGGACGTCCTCGGCGGTACGGGCGGCCTTCGCGAGCTGGGAGGCGGTCTCCTCGGCGGTGAGGCTGCGCGCGTTCTCCTCGGCCTCGGCGACGATCTTGTCGGCCTTGGCCTGGGCCTCGGCGACGACCTGCTCGGCGTCCGACTTGGTGGACTCGGCCTCCTTGGTGGCCTCCGTCACCAGCCGGGCGACCTGCTCCTTCGCCGTCCGGGTGCGCTGCTCGTTGGCCGACTCGGCGCTGGAGAGCGCCTTGGCGGCGGACTCCTTGGCCTCGGAGAGGACCTTCTCCGCCTCCAGGCGCGCCTCACGCAGTGAGGTTTCGGCCTCGGCCATGCGGGTCTCGGCGGCCCGGCTCAGCTCGGTGGCCTGACGGCGGGCGGAATCCGACTCGTTGACCGTGGAACTGCGCAGCTGCTCGGCGTGGTCGGTGGCCTCCTGGGCCTGCGAGGACGCCGCGTTCAGCAGCCGCTCGGCGTCCGTGCGGGCGCGGCGCAGCAACTGCTCGGCCTCCGCACGGGCCGCCTCGGCGTCCATCTCCAGCCGCTGCCGGGCCTCGGTGGCGACGCGCTCGGCCTCGGCGCGGGCGGCGGCCAGCGCCTGCTCGGCCTCGGCGCGCGACTCGTCCACGAGACGGCGGGCCTGCGACTCCGAGCGGGCGCGGAGCTGCTCGGCCCACGCCACGTTCTCGTTGACGTGCGACTCGACGGTCTGCCGGCGCTCTCCCAGCTCCTGGTCGAGCTGCTGGCGCCGGGTCACCGCCTCCTGGTGCAGCTCCGCCTGGAGGCGCGCGGCCTGCTCGGCGTGCTCCTGGAGGATGCGCTGGGTCTGCGCGCGGGCCTGGCTCAGCTCCCGCTCGGCGTCCTGCCGCAACTGGTCGGCCTGGACCTGGGCATTACGAAGCATCTGCTCGGCCTGATAGCCGATGTCACCGCCGTCGTAAGCCGGTCGGGACATGAGGGTGCGGCGCGCCTCGTGCAGCTTGGCGCGCAGCACCTCGACCTGGTAGCCGAGGTCCTCGGCATGCTGGATCGCCTTTTCCCGCTCGGTCTTCAGCCGCTCCATCTCGGCCTCGAACCGAGAGAGGTGGTCGACGTCAGCCGCCGGCTCTCGCTCCTGGCGTTCGTAGCCCCGCACTGCGCGGTCCCATCCGTCCCCTGGTCGCGGTTTACTCCAACGAGCGCCGTCCATCCATCGAACGGTGCTCCCGGGGAATGGTGTCAGATCAACGACGGAGCATGGGCTGCTGCCCGACGCTCGCCCCCCGAAACCCGGACCCCGGCATGCCGTTGCCCTGGTTGCGAGCGACGACCGACCCCAACCCTACCGGCCCATATGTACGAGGGTCAGTGCTCAGGTGACTCAACAGGCGCCGAAGTGACCAGTTCTGTCAGTACGCCATGGCAATCCTTCGGGTGCAGGAACGTGATCCGTGACCCCATGGAACCGCGCCGGGGCTCCTCGTACAGAACGCGTACGCCCTTCCCGCGGATGTCCTCGGAGTCCGTGTCGACGTCCGCCGTACCGAAGGCGATGTGGTGGACCCCCTCGCCGTTCTTGGCCAGCCACTTTCCTACGGCGGAGTCCTCGCGGGTCGGCTCCAGGAGCTGGAGGTAGGAGGCGCCGCCGTCGTCCGTGTCGTTGATCTTCAACATGGCCTCGCGCACGCCCTGCTCCTCGTTGACCTCGGAGTGGAACACCTCGAAGCCGTACGTGGCCCGGTAGAACTCGACGGTCGTGTCGAGGTCGAAGCAGGCGATCCCGATGTGGTCGATTCGCGTCAGCATGTATGTAGTGCAGCGCTCACGCGGTGGTTACGCAACGTGCGCGCGATCACACCGACGGCCCGATGACGGGGTGGACTACCGCTCAGTACATTTCAAGTAAACCCTCGTTCACTCCTCAGCTGAAACACGCTGGAAGGGGATCGCACCTCATGTCTGGAACGAACAGCACGACCTCGGTGATCGTCTCGGGCGCCCGGACGCCCATGGGACGCCTGCTGGGCTCCCTGAAGTCCTTCTCCGGAGCCGACCTCGGCGGCTTCGCGATCAAGGCCGCCCTCGACCGTGCGGGTATCGGTGGCGACCAGGTGCAGTACGTGATCATGGGCCAGGTGCTCCAGGCCGGGGCAGGGCAGATCCCGGCACGCCAGGCCGCCGTCAGGGCGGGCATCCCCATGAGCGTCCCCGCGCTCACCATCAACAAGGTGTGCCTCTCGGGCCTCGACGCCATCGCGCTCGCCGACCAGCTCATCCGTGCAGGTGAGTTCGAGATCGTCGTCGCGGGCGGCCAGGAGTCCATGACCAACGCCCCCCACCTGCTCCCCAAGTCCCGTGAGGGCTACAAGTACGGCGCGATCGAGATGCTCGACGCGATGGCCCACGACGGCCTCACCGACGCCTTCGAGAACATCGCGATGGGCGAGTCCACGGAGAAGCACAACACGCGCCTGGGCATCGCCCGCCCCGAGCAGGACGAGATCGCCGCCCTGTCCCACCAGCGGGCCGCGGCCGCCCAGCGGAACGGCGTCTTCGAGGCCGAGATCACCCCCGTCGAGATCCCGCAGCGCAAGGGCGAGCCCGTCGTCTTCAGCAAGGACGAGGGCATCCGCGCCGAGACCACGGTCGAGTCGCTCGGCAAGCTCCGCCCCGCGTTCACCAAGGACGGCACGATCACCGCCGGCACCTCCTCGCAGATCTCGGACGGCGCCGCCGCCGTGGTCGTGATGAGCAAGACCAAGGCGCAGGAGCTGGGCCTGGAGTGGATCGCCGAGATCGGCGCCCACGGAAATGTGGCGGGACCCGACAACTCCCTCCAGTCGCAGCCCTCGAACGCGATCCTGCACGCCCTGAAGAAGGAGGGCCTGGAGGTCGAGAGCCTCGACCTGATCGAGATCAACGAGGCCTTCGCCGCCGTAGCGGTGCAGTCAATGAAGGACCTCGGGGTGTCCACGGAAAAGGTGAACGTCAACGGCGGCGCCATCGCCCTGGGCCACCCCATCGGCATGTCGGGCGCCCGCCTGGTCCTGCACCTCGCCCTGGAGCTCAAGCGGCGCGGCGGCGGGGTCGGCGCGGCGGCACTGTGCGGCGGCGGCGGTCAGGGTGACGCGCTGATCGTGCGGGTACCCAAGGCCTGAGCAGCAGTACCTTCTCGCACATCCGCAAGGGATCGGAGCCGTGATGCAGGACGTCGCCTCGCTGGTGGCCCAGGCCAGGGAAGGCCGGCCGCGGGCCGTGGCCCGGCTGATCTCCCTCGTGGAGGGGGCGTCCCCGCAGCTCAGGGAGGTCATGGCGACCCTCGCACCGCTGACCGGCGGAGCGTACGTCGTCGGCCTCACCGGATCGCCGGGCGTGGGCAAGTCCACGTCCACGTCCGCGCTGGTCACGGCGTACCGCAAGCAGGGCAGGCGGGTCGGCGTCCTGGCCGTCGACCCGTCCTCGCCGTTCTCCGGCGGCGCCCTGCTCGGTGACCGCGTCCGCATGTCGGACCACTCCTCCGACCCCGGCGTCTACATCCGCTCGATGGCCACCCGCGGCCATCTCGGCGGCCTCGCCTGGTCCGCCCCGCAGGCGATCCGCGTCCTCGACGCGGCGGGCTGCGACGTGATCCTGGTCGAGACGGTCGGGGTGGGCCAGTCGGAGGTCGAGATCGCCTCCCAGGCGGACACTTCTGTCGTGCTCCTGGCCCCCGGCATGGGCGACGGCATCCAGGCGGCGAAGGCCGGAATCCTGGAGATCGGCGACGTCTACGTCGTCAACAAGGCCGACCGCGACGGTGCCGACGCGACCGCCCGCGAGCTGAACCACATGCTCGGCCTCGGCGAGTCCCGCGGCCCCGGAGACTGGCGCCCCCCGATCGTCAAGACGGTCGCCTCCCGCGCCGAGGGCATCGACGAGGTCGTGGAGGCGCTGGAGAAGCACCGGGCGTGGATGGAGGAGCGCGGAGTCCTCGCGGAGCGCCGCCGCGCCCGAGCCGCCCGCGAGGTGGAGGCCATCGCCGTCACGGCCCTGCGCGAACGCATCGAGGACCTCCACGGAGACCGCCGCCTCAGCGCGCTCGCGGAACGGATCGTGGCGGGGGAACTGGATCCGTACCGGGCGGCGGACGAGTTGGTGGCGGGGCTTACGCGGGGGTGACGTGGGTGCGGGTGCCGGGCGCCTTCTCGTCTGCCGGGTGTCCTTGCACGGCGAGTGCGGGTCGGTCGCGCCCCCGAGGGCGACGGCCGACGCCGGTGTTGACGGTGCCGGGTCGGAAAAGCCCTGTTCAACCCCGGCCCCCCGCTGTTAAGTTGCCCCACATGTTCCTCCTCATGGCATAGGGCCCGCCCGGCCCGCGCACGGCAGACACCAGTCGGATCGCCGTCGCGCGGCGCACAGGCGTCCCGTTCTCCTGCCTCCAGTTGAGGAACATCTCGCATGTCCGCGTCTTCTTCCACGCCGACTTCGGCGTGCCCTTCGTATGCCGCCGTGCTCCAAGTCCCGTACGCCCGCCGCACGTTCGCCGCCGCGCTCGTGGGCCGTCTTTCGTACGGCATCGTCTCCCCGGCGGTCCTTCTCGCGGTCGTCCGTGCCACCGGCTCCTACGCCGCCGCCGGCACGATCATGGCCGTCTTCGGCACGGCGACCGTCCTCCTGCTACCTCTGCGCGCCGTACTCGTGGACCGCCACGGCCCGCGCCGCGCCCTCCTCCCCATGGCGATGCTCTACAGCGGTCTCCTGTGCGTCCTCGCGGCGGTGACCTGGAGCCCCGGGACACCGGAGGTGGTGCTCGGCATCGTGGCCGCGCTGACGGGCATGTGCGCGCCTCCACTGGGACCCACCATGCGCTCCGTGTGGGCCGAACTCGTCGGTGACCGTGGGCTGTTGCAGCGCGCGTACAGCCTCGACGGCGTCGCCGAGGAACTCCTGTACGTCATCGGCCCGTTGGCGGTCGGCGCGCTGCTCACCATCGCTCCACCGGCTGCCGGGGTCCTGCTCAGTGCGGCCCTCATCGTGACCGGGACGACGGCCTTCGTCCTGTCACCCGCGCTGTCCGGAGTACGCGTATCCGCGGGCGCCGGGCGGGGATTGAGGCCGGCCCGGGTGCGTGGGCTGCTCGGTCCGGTCGTCGTGGCCGGGGGGATGGGGCTCGCGTTGAGTGCGGTCTACCTGTTGGTGATGGCGTTCGTGGAGCAGCGGGGGTACGGCGACGACGTCGTGCCCTGGGTGCTGGCTGCGGTGTCGGCGGGCAGCGCGGTGGGCGGGTTGCTGAACGGGGCGGTCAACTGGCGTACGGCCGCGCGGGTTCGGTTGTCCTGGGCCGCGTTGGGGCTTGGCGTGGCGTTGGCCGCGGCCGGGTTCGCCTCGGGGGTGTGGTCACTCACCGTGGCGGTGGGGTGTGCGGGGTTCTTCGTGGCGCCGGCGTTGACGACCGCGTACCTGCTTGCCGATGAGGTCGCTCTGCCGGAGGCGCGGACTCAGGCGGGGTCGTGGGTCAACATGGCGGTGAACGCGGGGAGTTCGGGTGGGTCGATGGCGACGGGGCTGCTGGTGGGGCGGGTGCCGTTGGGGGTTTGTTTCGTGATCGCCGGGGTGGTGGCGGGGGGTGCGGGGGTTGTGTCCTGGCTGCCGGCTCGTCGTGACCGGTCGCGCCCACGCGGCGGAGCCGCACACTGATACAGCCTCGCGCCCCTGAGGGAGTTGCCGTGGGCCGGGGCTCATCGGCGCCGACACCGCCCAGCCCATCCGGCGCCTCTCGAACACGGGCCGGCAATATCCAGCCCGTTGGGGGTCCCCCCTCCGGGGGAGTCTGAGGACGAGGCCCTTCAGGGCCGACGGCCGTCTGGGGGCGGAGCCCCCAGACGGCCCGCTCACGGCGTCAGGGACGTCCCCGCTGGCCCCGCAGATGTTCCGCGATCGGCTTCAGGGTCTTGCTGAGGTCGGACAGACCCTCGGGGGTGGCGAGGTCGATGAAGTGGCGGCGTACGGAGGCGACATGGTGGGGCGCGACCTTCTTCATCGTCTCCAGGCCGTGGTCGGTCAGCACCGCGTACAGGCCCCGGCGGTCCGACTCGCAGTTCTCCCGGCGGACCAGGTCCGCGTTCTCCATCCGGGTGATCTGGTGCGAGAGGCGGCTCTTGGACTGGAGCGTGGCGGCCGCGAGGTCGCTCATCCGCAGTCGTACGCCCTCCGCCTCGGAGAGATTCACCAGAATCTCGTAGTCGTTCATCGTCAGGCCGAACGGCTGCAGATCCTTCTCCAGTTGGTACGTCAGCAGCCTGTTGACCTCCAGGTGGGTGCGCCAGGCGCACTGCTCCTCTTCGGTCAGCCAGCGCGTGGCCGTCTCGGTCTCCATGAATGAAGTCTACCTAAAATGTTGAAAGGCGAACTAGTGAGGGGTGGCGTGACGGCGCGCACACGTTCGACGTCACACTCCGCAGACTACCGCTCACAGACCGAAGCGACGCTGGAGGTCCCCCAGCTGTCCGGGAAGGCGCGGTGCCCCCGCCTGCTGTGAAGGGCCTGTGGGGACCCCGCCCCCACCCGGTACCCCCGGCTCGTGTGGCACAACCCCTGTGGCCTGCTCGGGCATCAGGTTCTCCGACGACTGGAGCAGCACCGTGCCCGCCCCGACGAACTCGAACTGGTGCTCCTCCCCGGAGGCCCCGCCGATACCCGTCATCGCACGTAGACCGCCCATCAGGCCGGTCATGTACGCGTGGTCGTAGTGATGGCAGGGGGAGGGGCAGTCGGCCCAGCCGACGAGGGCCTGCGGGTCCACCCGGATCGGGGGTTCCATGAACACCACCGGGCCGCTCGACGCGGCCACGATCTTGCCCGTTCCGATGAGTGTCAGAAAGCCGGGAACAATCGACTGCTTGAGAGCGAGACTTGGCTGAAAAGCGAGCAGGTTGCCCGAGCGAATGGTCATGTTGGCGTCTTCGAGGTCGTACGCGTTGACGTCGAAGGCCCGGTCGGCGAGCAGCATCTTGCCCGAGCCGTCCGCCACGACCCAGTCGCTCGCGTGCAGAGGCGAATGGAAGGACGTACGGACAAGTCGGTCGAGTCGCCCGTGCCCGATGCCGTTGAACTCCATCGAGCCGTAGTAGGCGATCATCTTGCCCTTCTGCAGGAACCACTGGCTCCCCTTGAGCTCCACGCAGAAGGTGTACTTGTTGACGTTGTCGTCGACCGGGAGGGTCATCGGGTCGTAGATCGTGGGGCCGGACCCCGCGTACTGGCTCACAGCTTCTCCTCCGACGCCTGGACGTACACCGCGCCGCTGCCGCTCAGCTCCAGCTGGAACGCCTCGCCGGAGCCCCGGCCCACCATGTCGCGCCAACCGAGCGCCGCGGACAGCTTGTTGCGTACGTCGCCGTGGTGGGCGACGTAGGCCTGCGGGTCGACATGGACCGGGCGCCCTGGGGTGATCGGGACCTCGAAGACGCCGCCGTGGGCCATCACGGCGACCGAGCCCTGTCCCTGGAGGGTGGTCGTGAACAGGCCCTGGCCGGTGACCTGGCCGCGGACCATGCCCATGACGCCGCCCTGGGAGCCCATGAACATCGTGCCCTGCCGGAGGGTGCCCTCGAAGGCGAGGAGGCGGTCGGCCTCCACGTAGAGGGTGTCGCCGGTGAGGTTGATGATCTGGATGTGGTGGCCGCCGTGACCGAACATCACGGTGCCGCTGCCCTCGACGGTCATCAGGGGGGTCGCCTCGTTCGCCACCCGGCGCCCGAGCATCGACATGACGCCGCCCTGGCCGCCCTGGATGTTGGGGGTGAAGGAGACGTCGCCCTTGTAGGCGAGCATCGCGCCGCGCTGACTGAACAGCCGCTGGCCCGGCATGACCGTGGCCTGGATCATCTTCGAGTTGATCTCGGTGAACGTCATGTCACACGTCCCCCGCGATCGTGTTCCGCTCGCTGGGCTGGACGTAGACGAGTCCGTCGCCCTCGAAGCGGATCTGGAAGGCCTCGCCGCCGCCCTCCCCGAAGAACGTGCGGAAGGTCACACCGGACTGGAAGGACTGCTGGAGGTTCCCCTGGTGCGCGATGTACGCGCCGGGGTCGACGGTCAGCGGGTACTGCCGGCTGACCCGCAGCACCACCGCCGGACCGTCCGACATGATCGCCGCCTGGCCGTGGCCCTCGACGGTCGTCGTGAACAGCCCGTTGCCCTGCGAGGCGCCGCGCAGGCCGGTGAACGTGGTCCCCGTCCGCAGCCCCGCGTCGGTCACGAGCAGGTTGCTCGACTCCACGTACAGCTTGTCCCCCTGGAGACTCACGAGGTTGATCTCGGAGGCCCGGTCCGCGAACCAGCACGTCCCCTGCCCCCTCACCTCCATCACCGTCATCTGCTCACCGGTGAGCCGCCGGGTCACCATCCCCCGGATGCCCTCACCGCCGCCGGTCATCTTCTTGAAGGCCATCTGCCCGTCGTACGCGACCATCGAGCCGTTCTTCGCCTTCACGGCGTCCCCGGTCATGTCGACGGCGAGCACCTTGCTGCCCTGGAGCCGAAACATCGCCACGCTGCGAAGGTAACCGCAGGGACGCGGTCGAGGACAGGGCCCACGGGTGGAGAACGACCCTGACCTGGCCCCTAGGGCATGGCTGGGCGGGGGTGTGTTGGGGGCGAGTCGGGGTGTGTCGCGGAGCAGGCCCAGGGTGAGCCTGGGTCCAGGGGGCGGGTCGCGGGGTGGATTCGGGCCGGGCTTGGGGCTTGTTGCAGGGGCGCACCCGGGGCGTGTCCAAGACTTGCGGCGGGCTGGCGGGCTGGCGGGCTGGCGGGCTGGCGGGCTGGCGGGCTGGCGGGCTGGCGGGCTGGCAGGGGTGGAAGGGGTGGCCCGGGGGGTGTGTCGTGAGGGTGGGTGCAAGGCGGGGCCGAAGTCTGTTGCGGGGACCAGGGCGCGGGTGTTGTGTGTGTGGGGGGGGTGTGGGGTGGCCCCGGAGTGGGTTGTGGTTTGTCGCGAGCGGGGGCCTGGGGCAGGTCGCGGGGCGGACCCCGGGCCGGGCCTGCGACCTTGCTGCGTCGCGGATCTGACGTCGGCCCAGGAGGTGTTGTTGCGGGGCGAGCTGTGATTTGTACAGGCGTGGGCGCGTGCTCGGGGTGTGCCCAAGTCTTGTCGTGGAGGGACCCCGGGACGGACCTGGGGCGCGTTTTAGGGGCGGACCCGGGGTGTCCTCAGGGCGCGCTGCGGGGTGGCCCCAGGGGGTGCCCAAGGCGTGCCGTCGCGCGATGCTCCCGCCTGCCGCCGGGCCGTGGTAGGAGGTCGTCGCCCGGCGCTACGCCGTGTCGCGGGACCTGTTCAGCCGGATGACGGCCGTGCCCGCGCGCAGGTCGACGGTCGACCACGGCGGTGCCCCGTCCTCCTCGTCGTCCCGCATGACCAGCGCGCTCTGGCGTTCCTTCAGCTCGGTCTGCTTGCCCGGGGACAGGCTCGCGTGCAGTTGCTCGAACCCGGTCGCGGATATCTGGCCCTGCCGCCCGGAGTTCCGCCAGGGGAGCATTCCGGCGCGGCCCATCTTCAGGAGCAGCTGGTCGAGGAACGCGAGGGCGGTCAGCAGGACCACCAGCCCGGGCAGCGTCATGAAGAAAACGAACTGCACGGGCACTCCCGGGGTCGGCTGCGGACCCCCAGTCTCGGCTCACTCAGCCGTTTGCCACAATGGGTGAACGTTTGTGCTCGCGTTCACAAACTGTGGACGTCTCCCTCACCGAAGGTGACCCGTGGACATCAAGACCGCCACCGCCCTCCGCCGCCTCCGCCTGGTGTCGGCCCCCGAGGCCGTGTCCTTCCTCCTCCTGCTCGTCTGCTCGGTGCTGAAGCGGACCACGGACTTCAACGCGGTGCCCGTCATGGGCATGGTCCACGGTGTCCTCTTCATCCTCTACGTCCTCTTCTGGGCCGACGCCTGGAACCGCACGAAGTGGGGTGCCAAGACCGCCGCCTTCTACTTCGTCCTCTCCGTACTGCCCACCGGCGGTTTCTTCGCCGAGCGCAAGCTCAAGCACGAGGCCGAGAACGCGGTCATCGCCTCCCGCGCCCGCCAGGAAGGGGTCGTGAACGCATGATCGTCGCCTTCTCAGTGACGCCCCTCGGCGTCGGCGAGGACGTGGGGGAGTACGTCGCCGACGCCGTCCGCGTGGTCCGCGAGTCCGGCCTGCCCAACCGCACCGACGCGATGTTCACGTCCATCGAGGGCGAGTGGGACGAGGTGATGGACGTGGTCAAGCGCGCCGTCGCCGCCGTCGAGGCCCGCGCCCCACGCGTCTCCGTCGTCCTCAAGGCAGACATCCGCCCCGGCGTGACGGACGGCCTCACCTCCAAGGTGGAGACCGTCGAACGGCATCTGGCGGAGTAGCGGGGGCGCCGTCCGGCGGGGGCGGGTCACGCGAGCGGGGGAGTCAGGGGAGCCGGGGTTCGGGGCCCTGCCCCACCGTCCCCAGCACCTCACCCGGAGCCGGCTCATCGGCTCCGTCCACCATGCCGAGCCCCCCTCGGGTCGCCCGCTCGCACCGCAGTTGCATCGCCGTTGACCCGGCGTCGTCCCCGAGGTGGGGTCAGTCAGGGGAGCCGTGGTTCGGGGCTCTGCCCCACCGTCCCCAGCACCTCACCCGGAGTCGGCTCATCGGCTCCGTCCACCATGCCGAGCCTCCCTCGGGTCGCCCGCTCGCACCGCAGTTGCATCGCCGTTGACCCGGCGTCGTCCCCGAGGTGAGGTCAGCCGGGGGAGCCAGGGCTTGAGGCCTGCCTCACCGCCCCCAGCACCGCGCCCGGCGTCAGCCCATTCGCCCGTCCCACCACGCCAAGCCCCCCTCGGGCCACCGCGCGCTCGCGCCGCAGGCGCGTCACCGCAGGTCAGGCGTCCCCGAGGGCAGGGCAGCCGGTGGAGCCAGGGCCTGATGCCTTGCCCCACCGCCCCCAACACCTCACCCGGCGTCAGCCCATCCGCCCGCCCCACCACGAGGAGCCCCCACCTCTGCCGCCGCACCGCGCCGAGCGTCACCGCCCGCTCGCGCCGCAGGTAGGCCACCGCCGACGCGAGGTCAGACACCGGCGGGCTCACCGCGAACGCGGCGAGCTTGCCGACGTACCAGCCCAGCCGCCCCGGCTCCTCCCGCTCCGCCGCCCGGGACAGTGCGGCCCCGGCGTCCCCGTCCAGGAAGACCACGACCGTTCGGACCGGCGCCAGCGCGCGCGTGAGGTCGGCCATGAACGCGTCGATCGCTTCCTCGCCGTGCCCCATCGCCAGCACCGTCGGCACGAACGGCATCAGCGCATCCGCGATCACCACATCGTCGCCGCCCGCCAGAACAGAAGCGACAAACCGCCCCGTCGCCGCGACCAGCCTCTCCAGACCGACCGCTCCAGTCGCCCCGAACTCCCCAGCCACCGCAGCGAATTGAGACCGGCTCAGGATCTCCTCCTCACGGAAGTGATCCACCCGCAGCCCCGCCCCGGCGACCGCCCGGGACAGGCCCGCGCACAGCGTCGACTTGCCGACCCCGGAAGCCGCTCCCCACACCGACACCAGAACCGTCACCCCTAACTCCCCACCACAGCCCCGCAGTCGGTCACCACACCCGCTCCAGTGCCACGATCAGCCGGGAGACGGCCCCGAGATCCGGCAACTGCCCCAGCGCCGCGACGACCTGCCCGCTCGCGAACTCCCTCTGCGCGGCCGTCACCGCCGGATCGATCGCGCACTCGGCCTGCACCCGTACGTAGTTCAGCGCGGTGGCGAAAAGCATCGAGAACGACCGCAGACCCTGTACGACGGCACGCCCCCCCGGCACTCCGATACGCCCGCGCCACCCGCACCCCGCACCCCGCACCCCGCACCCCGCACCCCGCACCCCGCACCCCGCACCCCGCACCCCGCACCACCTCCCCCCCCCGCCGCTTCCACACCCTGCTCCACCTCCCGCCCCCCCGAGCCACCCCCACACCCCGCTCCACCTCCCACACCCCGCTCCACCTCCCGCCCCCACACCCCGCCCAACCGCCGGAGGCCCCCGTTCCGCCGCCGGAGTCAACTCCCCACCCACCTGGACGCACCCAGTTCGACACGCCCTCATATCTCCACTTGTGTGTGGGTATCGGCCCGGTCGATCTTCGGTTCCACGGTCTTCACTCGGACTCCACGGTTCCTCGCTCCCCGGGCTTCGATCACTCCTCAATCATTGGAGGGCGCTGTGCGGCCGGAGGGCTACGACTACGACACCTACAGCCGACTGGCCGGACCGCTCACCGAGCCGTCCGGTGCGTCGTACCAGGTGCAGTACACCTCGCTCCTCTCGCGCGAGCCCCACCGAATACGCGCTGTCCTCCTGATGAGCCTCGCCCCGGTGCTCACCGCCGCCCTGCTCGTCTATCTCGTCTGGCCCTCCCACTGGGTCGAGCGCGAGGGCGGTCAGGAGTGGATGGTCGGGCTCGACGTCACGATGCTGATAGCCATCGGGCTCATCGAGCTGTTCATGGTCGTCAACGTCGCCTCCGTCGCCCACGCCACGCTGGTCGCCCGCGACCCGATCCCCGTCGTCCCCGCCCCCGGCACCCGCGTCGCCTTCCTCACGACGTACGTCCCGGGCAAGGAACCCCTCTCCATGGTCCGCGCGACTCTCGAAGGCGCGGTCAAGGTGACCCACACCGGGCCGGTCGACGTCTGGCTCCTCGACGAGGGTGACGACGAGCAGGCCAGGGCCCTGTGCGCCGAGTTGGGCGTACGGCACTTCACGCGGCACGGAGTTCCCGAGTGGAACCGCCCCAAGGGTGTCCACAAGGCCCGTACGAAGCACGGGAACTACAACGCCTGGATCGCCATGCACGGCGGCGACTACGAGTTCTTCGCCTCCGTCGACACCGACCACGTGCCGCTCCCCAACTTCCTTGAGCGGATGATGGGTTACTTCCGCGACCCGGACATCGCCTTCGTCGTGGGACCGCAGGTGTACGGGAACTACCACAACCCCGTCACCAAGGCCGCCGAGTCGCAGCAGTTCCTCTTCCACGCGCTGATCCAGCGCGCCGGGAACCGCTACCGCGCCCCCATGTTCGTCGGCACCAACAACGTCGTACGGATGGCCGCCGTCAAGCAGATCGGCGGGCTCTACGACTCCATCACCGAGGACATGGCCACCGGCTTCGAACTGCACCGCCACCGCAACCCGTTGACCCGTACGCACTGGCGGTCCGTCTACACGCCCGACGTGCTAGCCGTCGGAGAGGGGCCGGCCTCCTGGACCGACTTCTTCACGCAGCAGATGCGGTGGTCGCGCGGGACGTACGAGACGCTCATCAAGCAGTACTGGAAGGCGCCGTTCACGATGCCTCCGGGGCGGCTGTTCTCGTACACGATGATGCTCGTCTACTACCCGATGACGGCCGTCAACTGGCTGCTGGGCATCATGAGTTGCTTCCTGTTCCTGTGGTTCGGGGCGTCCGGTACGCAGGTCGCGGCCTCCGTGTGGCTGATGCTCTACAGCGATGCGGCCGCGCTTCAGATCGGGCTCTACCTCTGGAACCGGCGGCACAACGTCTCCCCGCACGAACCCGAGGGGTCGGGCGGGCTGGCCGGCATGGCGATGTCCGCGCTCTCCGCGCCCATCTATCTGAAGTCCTTCGGTGAGGCGCTCATCCGTCGGCCGAGCCGGTTCGTCGTCACGCCCAAGGGCGGTGACGCCAGCCCGGACCGGGTGATGACCTTCCGGATCCATCTTTTCTGGGCGATCCTCCTGGCGACCTCGCTGGCCGCCTCGGTGATCCTCGACCACACCCACGCGGCCATGCGCACCTGGGCGGTCCTCGCGATGCTCATCTCCCTTGCGCCGCTGGGGGTTTGGGTCGGCTCGCTGATCAAGGAGCGGCGGGAACGCCGGTCGTTGCTCGGCGGCGCGCGCTCCCTCGACACCGCCGAGCCCGCGCTCGCGACCACCGGGGCCGGTCAGTCCGTCTCCAGCACCACGACAGGGGGTAGCTAGACCATGGCCTTCCAGCCGTCCCAGAAAACCAGGAAGACCGTCCTCGGCATCGGCGGCGTCGCCGTCCTGGCCGGTCTCAACGCCCCGGCCGCCCTCGACTTCGCCGGCGAGCAGTACCACGAGTACAAGATCACGCGGCCCGAGTACATGGCCAAGTACGGCTCCTGGGACCAGATCGACATCCCGAAGGAGTACCGGACCAACGCCATCCACGCCTCGCTGCTGCACACCGGCAAGGTGCTGATCGTGGCGGGCTCCGGAAACGAGCAGAAGAAGTTCAACGCGGGGTCCTTCGACACCGTGCTGTGGGACCCGAAGGCCGACACCTTCAAGAAGATCCCGACCCCGGTCGACTTCTTCTGCGGCGGACACAGCCAACTCCCCAGCGGCAACCTGCTGGTGGCCGGCGGCACCGCCCGCTACGAACTCCTCGACGGCGAGGTCAAGCGGGCCGGCGGCGGTATGCGCGTCAAGAACGAGAGCCCCAACAAGGCGATGTTCCTGAAGAAGGGCACCCGCTTCCGCTCACCGGCCGGCGTCGACTACGTCACCAGGTTCGACGTCACCGTCCCCAAGGCCAAGCGCGAGTTCAAGGTGACGTACAACGCCCGCGGTGCGATGCAGCCCTGGCAGACCAAGGTCACCGCGAGCGAGGTCCGCGTCTTCGTCGAGGCCGCCGAGGCGGGCCCGATGTCGGTCACCGAGAACCAGGCCCAGTACGACATCGTCGGCCTCAAGGGCAAGGACGCGAACAACACGTACGGCCTCTCCGAGAAGATCACCCTGGAGAAGCAGGACTACCAAGGCATCCGCGCCGCCTACGAGTTCGACCCCAAGGCCGAGCGGTACATCCCCGTCGACCCGATGGAGAAGGCGCGTTGGTACCCGACCCTCGTCGGCCTCGACGACGGCCGCGTCCTCGCTGTCTCCGGACTCGACGACGTCGGTGTCATCGACCAGGGCGACAACGAGATCTACGACCCGAAGACCAAGAAGTGGACCCCGGGCCCCAAGCGCTACTTCCCCACCTACCCGGCCCTCTTCCTCACCAAGGGCGGCAAGCTCTTCTATCCGGCCTCCAACGCCGGCTACGGACCCGCCGACAAGGGCCGTGAGCCCGGCCTTTGGGACCTGAAGACCAACAAGTTCACCAAGGTCGCCGGGCTGCGCGACCCCGAGGAGACCGAGACCTCGTCCTCGCTCCTCCTGCCGCCCGCCCAGGACCAGAAGGTGATGATCCTCGGCGGCGGAGGCGTCGGCGAGTCCAAGAAGTCGACCCCGCGCACCGCGGTCGTCGACCTCAAGCAGGACAGCCCCGTCTTCAAGGACGGCCCCGATCTCCCGCAGGGCACGCGGTACTTGAACAGCGTGATCATGCCGGACGACTCGGTCTTCACCACCAACGGCTCCTCGGACTACCGCGGCCGCAGCGCCAGCAACATCTTCAAGGCGCAGTTCTACGACCCGAAGGGCAACGCCTTCCGCGAGGCCGCCGCCCCGATGGTCGGCCGCAACTACCACTCCGAGGCACTGCTGTTGCCCGACGGCCGGGTCGTCACGTTCGGCTCCGACCCGCTCTTCGACGACCAGGCCAACACCAAACTGGGCCACTTCGAGCAGCGCATGGAGATCTTCACCCCGCCCGCGCTGCACAAGAACGGCACCAACAGGCCGGTCCTGCAGGACGGTCCGGAGACCCTGGACCGGCACCACCGCGCGACCTTCCGCACCGACCACCCCGAACGCGTCGTCAAGGCCCGTCTGATGCGCCCGAGTTCGGTCACGCACACGACGGACGTCGAGCAGCGCTCCATCGAGCTCGGCCTCGTCAAGGACGGCAAGTCGGTGACCGTGGACGTACCGAACGACCGGGCCCTGGTCCCGCCCGGCTGGTACATGCTCTTCGTGACGGACGCCCAGGGCACGCCGTCGGAGGCCAAGTGGATCCAGGTGAACTGAAGTTGGCCGCAGCCACCTGAAGTGCCCTGCTACGCCTTGGAGTTGCGCGCCAGCTCCAAGGCGTACTCCGGCCACCACTGCCCGGCGTCGGGACCGCCCTCACAGGTGCCGTCCGAGGCGCCGGGCCGCTTGATCCACAGATAGGCGTCCAGGGACTGCTCGCCGGTGTCGGTCGTCGGCCGGGTGCCCAGTCCGCGGCCCGGCGGATTGCACCAGGCGCCGGCCAGCGGCCCGTTGCCGTTGCGGCTGGTGTCGACGACGAAGTGCTTGCCGCCGAGGTTCCGCGACAGCTGGACGCCGTACTTCTTCGTCACCGCGTCCGTCTGGAAGTTGGACACGTTGAGCGAGAAACCGTCGGCCTCCTCGACCCCGGCCCGCTTCAACGGCTCCACGAGCTTCCCAGGGTCCCTGATCCAGGCCGGGTTGCCCGCGTCGAGATACACCCTCGTCCCCTTCTGCTGCTTCAGCCGGACGACCGCCTCGCTCAGCAACTGCTCCCGCTCGCCCTGGTATTCGCCGGGCGTGCAGCCGTCCGCCATGTGCGCGACGGCGTCGGGTTCGAGCACGACCAGTGCCTTCGCGTCGCCCAGCGCCTCGGCGAACTTCCCGATCCACGCCCGGTAGGCGTCGGCGTCCCCCGCGCCGCCGGCCGAGTGCTGACCGCAGTCGCGGTGCGGAATGTCGTACGCGACGAAGAGCGCCGTACGACCCTCCTGGCGCGCGGCCGCGGTCGCCGCCCTGATCACCGGGCCGGGGTCGATCTCACCGGCCGGCCACAGCGCGGTCGGTTCGTCGGCGATCCGCTTGAGGAGCGTGGCGTCCTGCTTGCGCCCCTCCCGCTCCCACATCTGGATCTGCTCGGCCGCCGGGCTCGCCGGGTCGACCCAGAAGGTCATGTCGCCCATCGGCCCCTTGGACCGGGCACCGGCGACGGAGGCCTCGTCGACGTCGGACGCGGACGAACAGCCCACCGCGAGGCCGAGGACCGTGAGCGCCGCGAACGTGCGGATCAGCCGGGACATGCTGCTCCCTTGCGCGAGGGGGACATTCAGTGACAATCAGTCAGTAATCCTGGCACAAGCCGCCCGGCCCGCTCCGATACGACACCGGGCACACGGGTACGGCCCCGCAGTGCCTCGCGGAACCTCCCGGGGACCGATGGGCGAGACGGGGCTGACCACGATGTGACCGGCCGGTAAGGTCTGGTGCCGTGTCAAAGCCGCTCAGTCTTCCTTTCGACCCCATCGCCCGCGCCGACGAACACTGGAAACAGCGCTGGGGAAACGTGCCGTCCATGGCCGCCATCACCTCGATCATGCGGGCGCAGCAGATCCTGCTCGCCGAGGTCGACGCGGTCGTCAAGCCGTACGGACTGACCTTCGCGCGCTACGAGGCACTCGTGCTGCTCACCTTCTCCAAGGCGGGCGAGCTGCCGATGTCGAAGATCGGCGAGCGGCTCATGGTGCACCCCACGTCCGTGACGAACACCGTGGACCGCCTGGTCAGGTCCGGCCTCGTCGCCAAGCGTCCCAACCCCAACGACGGCCGCGGCACCCTCGCCTCGATCACCGACAAGGGCCGCGAGGTCTGCGACGCGGCGACCCGCGACCTGATGGGGATGGACTTCGGTCTGGGCGCCTACGACGCCGAGGAGTGCGGGGAGATCTTCGCGATGCTGCGGCCGCTGAGGGTCGCCGCGGATGACTTCGACGAGGAGTGACCCGGGCCGCCGACCCGGGGAAAGATCGCCCGGAACGGGTGGTTACGCTCGTCCTCATGAAAAAGAGCGTGTTCACCCGCTACCGCGTTTTGGCGTACACCACGGGTGTGCTGCTGGTCCTGCTCTGTCTGAGCATGATCGCCAAGTACCTCCTGAAGATCGACGGCGCCGGGAGCTTCACCGAGGTCGTCGCCATCGCGCACGGCTGGCTGTACGTCGTCTATCTCCTCTTCGCCTTCGACCTGGGTTCCAAGGCGAAGTGGCCGGTCGGCAAGCAGCTCTGGGTGCTCCTCGCGGGCACGATCCCGACGGCCGCGTTCTTCGTCGAGCGGAAGATCAGCCACGAGCTGGAGGGTCACTTCGCCGAGTCGACTCCGGTCGCCGCGAAGGTCTGAGCCGCACGGTTCCCGCCGCTCTCACCGCCGTACGAGTTGCGTACGGCGGTCAGCCATCGACATTTACTAGGACGTCCTAGTAAATTCGAAGGCATGGACGCTGACGCCATCGCAGAAGGCCGCCGACGCTGGCAGGCCCGTTTCGACGCCGCACGCACGCGTGAGGCAGATTTCACCACGCTCTCCGGCGATCCCGTGGAGCCGGCGTACGGGCCCCGGCCCGGGGACACGTACGACGGCTTCGAGCGGATCGGATGGCCCGGGGAGTACCCCTACACGCGCGGGCTGTACGCGACGGGCTACCGGGGGCGGACGTGGACCATCCGGCAGTTCGCCGGGTTCGGGAACGCCGAGCAGACCAACGAGCGGTACAAGAAGATCCTCGCCAACGGCGGCGGAGGCCTCTCCGTGGCCTTCGACATGCCGACCCTGATGGGCCGCGACTCCGACGACCCGCGCTCGCTCGGCGAGGTCGGGCACTGCGGGGTCGCGATCGACTCCGCCGCCGACATGGAGGTCCTCTTCAAGGACATCCCGCTCGGTGACGTCACGACGTCGATGACCATCAGCGGGCCGGCCGTCCCGGTCTTCTGCATGTACCTGGTCGCGGCCGAGCGGCAGGGCATCGACCCCGCCGTCCTCAACGGCACGCTCCAGACGGACATCTTCAAGGAGTACATCGCCCAGAAGGAGTGGCTCTTCGAGCCCGAGCCGCACCTGCGCCTCATCGGCGACCTCATGGAGTACTGCGCGACCGGCATCCCCGCCTACAAGCCGCTGTCCGTCTCCGGCTACCACATCCGCGAGGCCGGTTCCACGGCCGCGCAGGAGCTGGCATACACCCTCGCGGACGGCTTCGGGTACGTCGAACTCGGCCTGTCCCGGGGCCTGGACGTGGACGTCTTCGCGCCCGGCCTGTCCTTCTTCTTCGACGCGCACGTCGACTTCTTCGAGGAGATCGCCAAGTTCCGCGCGGCGCGCCGCATTTGGGCCCGCTGGATGCGGGACGTCTACGGCGCGAAGTCCGAGAAGGCCCAGTGGCTGCGCTTCCACACCCAGACCGCCGGCGTCTCGCTGACCGCGCAGCAGCCGTACAACAACGTGGTGCGTACGGCCGTAGAAGCGCTCGCGGCCGTCCTCGGCGGGACCAACTCGCTGCACACCAACGCCCTGGACGAGACCCTCGCGCTGCCGAGCGAGCAGGCCGCGGAGATCGCGCTGCGCACGCAGCAGGTGCTGATGGAGGAGACCGGGGTCGCCAACGTGGCGGATCCGCTGGGCGGTTCGTGGTACGTCGAGCAGCTCACCGACCGCATCGAGGCGGACGCCGAGAAGATCTTCGAGCAGATCAGGGAGCGGGGCCTGCGCGCCCACCCGGACGGGCAGCACCCGATCGGGCCGATCACCTCCGGCATCCTGCGCGGCATCGAGGACGGCTGGTTCACCGGCGAGATCGCCGAGGCCGCGTTCCAGTACCAGCGGTCCGTCGAGAAGGGCGACAAGCGGGTCGTCGGCGTCAACGTCCACCACGGCTCCGTCACCGGCGACCTGGAGATCCTGCGCGTCAGCCACGAGGTGGAGCGGGACCAGATCCAGGAGTTGGGCACGCGCAAGGGCGCACGGGACGAGACGGCCGTAGGCGCGGCCCTGGGCGCGATGCTGGCAGCCGCGCGGGACGGGTCGAACATGATCGGCCCGATGCTGGACGCTGCGCGGGCCGAGGCGACGCTGGGGGAGATCTGCGGGGTACTGCGGGACGAGTGGGGCGTCTACACGGAGCCCGCAGGCTTCTAGCCCTGCCCGGCGGATCAGGCCGCGGCGAGACCGGCGGGGCCTGATCCGCGCCGGTGATCGGGCCTGGGGCATGACGCTGCGAGGCGAAGGCGAGGGCGGGGGATTTGGTGGCCGATGGCAGCGCTGCGGATGTGCGTGCCGGGCTCCGCGGCTACGGAGGTGGGTGAAGCCGGGCGCGGGGAAGTCGCCGACCACTGACAGCGTCGCAGGTGTGCGTGCCGGGCCCGTGTGTGCGGAGATGGGTGAAGCCGGGGCGGGGGAGTTGGTGGCCGGCGGTAGTGCCTCAGGTGTGCTTGCCGGGCTCGGCGGCTGCGGAGGTGAGTGAAGCCGGGCGTGGGGGAGTCGGCGACCACTGACAGCGTCACAGGTGTGCCTGTCGGGCCCGTGTGTGCCGAGATGGGTGAAGCCCTGCGGGGGATTTGGTGGCCGGCGGCAGCGTTGTGGATGTGCGTGCCGGGTCCGGTGGCTGCCGTGGGGGAGTTGAGACGGGGGGAGTTGGTGGCCGGCGGTAGTGCCTCAGGTGTGCTTGTCGGGCGCGGTGGCTACGGAGGTGGGTGAAGCCGGGCGTGGGGGAGTCGGCGACCACTGACAGCGTCGCAGGTGTGCCTGTCGGGCCCGTGTGTGCCGAGATGGGTGAAGCCGGGGCGGGGGAGTCGCGGCAGGCGGCGGCAGTGCCTCAGGTGGGTGCCGGGGCCGTGTCTGCGGTCGGGGTCGGTCGGTGGATTCTAGGGGTTGTTGAGCGAGGTCAGGCCTAGCAGTAGGACCTGGGTGAAGCTGTGGACCCACTCCTCGTCGGCCGGTTCCGCGCTTACCAGGGTGCGGTGGACCACCGCGCCCGCGACCACGTCGAAGATGAGGTCGGCCGTGCGGGCGGCTTCCTGCGGGTCGGTCTCCGGGGGGAGTTCGCCGCGGGCCTGGGCGCGTGCTCTGCCCTCCAGGACCAGGCACTTCTGGCGGTCGACGATCGACTCCCGGATGCGGTCGCGCAGGGCGTCGTCGTGGATGGACTCGGCGACCACCGCCATCAGGCCGCTCTTGGCCTCCGGGCGGGCCAGGATCGCCGCGAACTGGAGGACCACGCCCTCGATGTCGGCGGCCAGCGTGCCCCGGTCGGGGAGGTGGAGCTCGTCGAAGAGCTCCGCCACCGCGTCGACGACGAGTTCGTTCTTGCCCGCCCAGCGGCGGTAGAGGGTGGTTTTCGCAACCCCCGCGCGCGTGGCGACGTCTCCCAACGTGAGCCTGGACCAGCCGAGTTCGACCAGGGCCTCTCGGGTCGCCGCCAGGATCGCGGTGTCCGCGGTGGTGCTGCGGGGTCGTCCCGCGGCGCGCGGGGCGGGAGTGCTGCTCTGCATCCCTCGACCATAACCGTCGGTTCCTGTGGTGCAGTGAGGGAGATCACCGGGTATCTGTATCCGGGAAGGGGCCTGTGCTATTACGCTACGGGTCGTAGCGTAACCACGGGGCGCAGGGTGGGGACCCGGCGCCGAACAGCTCACAACCGGCTTGCGACAGACCGGCTTTCACAACGCTTTTCATTCACACGCGCGGACGGGGGAGGATGGGCGCATGCAGCCACGGAACATGTCCATGAGCGGAGTCGTCGACCTCGCCGCGGTGAAGGCGGCCCAGGAGGCCAAGGTCAAGGCGGAGCAGGCGCGCGCCGAGACCGCCAGGCAGGGCGGCGGCGGGGCCGTCTCCCCGGCCGACCTGGTGATCGACGTAGATGAGGCGGGGTTCGAGAGCGAGGTCCTGCAGCGGTCCACCGAGGTCCCGGTCGTCATCGACTTCTGGGCCGAGTGGTGCGAGCCGTGCAAGCAGCTGAGCCCGCTCCTGGAGCGGCTCGCGCTTGATTACAACGGGCGCTTCGTCCTCGCCAAGATCGACGTCGACGCCAATCAGATGCTGATGCAGCAGTTCGGGGTGCAGGGCATCCCGGCCGTCTTCGCGGTGGTCGCCGGCCAGGCGCTGCCGCTCTTCCAGGGTGCCGCCGCCGAGTCGCAGATCCGGGAGACCCTCGACCAGTTGATCCAGGTCGCCGAGCAGCGCTTCGGCCTCACCGGTCTCGACGTCGACCCCGACGCCGCGCCGGGCGACCGGCCCGAGGCCGTCGCCGAGGTGCCGGCGGGACCGTACGACGCGCTGCTCGAAGCCGCCGTACAGGCCCTGGACGCGGGGGACTTCGGCGGGGCCGTGCAGGCGTACAAGAACGTGCTGAGCGACGACCCGGGCAACTCCGAGGCCAAACTGGGGCTCGCCCAGGCCGATTTGCTGCACCGGGTGTCGACGCTCGACCCGCAGCAGGTGCGCACCGAGGCCGCCGAGAAGCCGGGTGACGTGCCGGCGCAGATCGCCGCCGCCGACCTGGACCTGGTGGGCGGTCATGTCGAGGACGCGTTCAGCCGGCTGATCGACACCGTGCGGCGCACGGTGGGTGACGACCGGGATGCCGTACGACTGCGGCTGCTGGAGCTGTTCGAGGTCGTCGGGGCCGATGACCCCAGGGTGACGGCGGCCCGGCGGGCACTGGCGCGGGCGCTGTTCTGAGCGGGGCGCGGGGCCGGTTCTGACCAGTCGGTAAACCTCGTGACCTGTGATGCCGAAGTGAAAGATTTGCCGACGGAGTGTCACTGCGGCCGCGCTTTGCCAAATCTTGGTAATCGCGGCCGCTGTTACTTGGAGTAAGCCAGGGGCGTTGATCTGTCGGATTCCGCCCGGGTGTCAACTGATTTGTCCTGGCCCACGATGGCACCCAGCGTCGTCGACCGATACCGGCGGGTCGTTGTTCGGTTATCCGGCCGTTACTACCCAGTAACGAAGCCCCTTGTGCGGGCGGCGAGAATGCACCACGATCGGCGACGCTCGGTCCATTTCCGTACCCCGACAGCCGGTCGGGCCGACGGGGTTTCCTGGGTCCCCACCGAGTAGAGCCGGAAACAATGGAGTCGGCTCTTGGGCAGGGGGGTCTTCGCCGCCAGGCGGAGCCTGTCCAGCAAGGTTGTGCGTGATGTGCGTCAGGCGCGACCAGTGGTTGTCGCTCGGGGGTGATCGCCGGTGATCGGTGCGCGGTTCGCGCCTCCGAGGACGGGCGCTCCCCTTCCCGAGGACGTAGCACTTCTCCCATCCCTGCCCGGCTGAGCCGCCAATAGGGGGCAGTCAGGGCCAGGAGATGTACGTCCGAGAAGGAGGAAATATGGAGTCCCAGGTGCGTGGCGGGACCAGATGGAAGCGCTTCGCTGTGGTCATGGTGCCCAGCGTCGCCGCTACGGCGTGTATAGGTGTGGCCCTCGCGCAGGGTGCTCTCGCCGCGTCGTTCAGTGTTTCGGGTCAGTCGTTCAAGGTGTCGGCCGACCAGCTCGACGGCACGGGCTTCACGCAGTACGGAGCGCTCGACTCGGGTTACAACCTCGACGGCAGCAAGTCGCTTCACCCCGTCGCGGTCTCGGCGTTCAAGTCCGCGTCGATCACCAACATGTGCCAGTCGGTGGTCACCCCGAACATCCCGCTGCTCGGGTCCGTCAGCCTTGTGCTGAAGGCGGGCGGCGACGGTACGCCGGTCCAGGCCGAGAATCTGTACATCGATGTTCAGGACCTCAGCGCCGACGCTGTGTTCCACAACATCGACATCGGTGTGGCGGCCGGAAGCGCGACCAAGGGTCCGGGCATGAAGGGCGGCAGCGAGGCTGCCAACCCGTACGGATTCGCGCAGCAGGCCGAGTCGGCCACGCTGACCAATGTGAAGCAGACGGCGTGGGCCACCACTGCCGGAACCTTCAAGCTCAGCGGGCTGAAGATGTCGGTCTCGGCCGGCACCCACGAGTGCTACTAGGCACTTGACGGCGGGCGGGGGAGCCGGTGGCGCCCCCGCCCGTCCCACTTCCACCAGCGCCTTCACACGAGGTGCGACTCTCCACCACAGCAACGCCGTACCAGGGAGCTGTTTTCCATGAGCGCCGAGACTCCTGCCGCACCCGGCCAGTTCGCCCGCCGGAGGCTGCAGTTTCGTGCCTGGCGTGGCACGAGGCCGTTCTGGGCCGGTCTGTTCGTCATGCTCGGCGGACTCCCGATCGCCTACTTCCCGTACGCACATCTCCAGGTGGGCCATCTGACGCTGGCGATGGCCACCACCGCGGGTGCCGGGTCCCTGATCATCGGCGTACTGCTGGTCGTCCTGGGCTTCAGCCTCTGGTTCCAGAAGCACGTACGCACCTTCGCGGGTGTCGCGGCGATCCTGCTGGCGCTGGTGTCCATCCCCGTGTCCAACCTCGGCGGTTTCCTGATCGGCTTCCTCCTCGCCATGGTCGGCGGGGCACTGGCCGTGTCGTGGGCGCCGGGCGCACCGCCGGAGCCGCAGTCGCTCCAGGACGTCACACAGGGAGAGGGCGGCGCCCCCGCCGCGGCCACACCGTACGAGGCGGCGCCGCACGACTCCGCGTCGTACTACGCCAAGCCTCAGGAGCCCGCGCCGTCCGAGTCCGCCGACGGTACGGACGAGCCGAACGATCTGTCAGGAACGAGCCCGGTGAACAACGGGGCGAACGGGAGGCACAGTGCCGGCTGACGAGGTGACCCACGGGACTGATGTGGACGAGTCCCGTGTGAGAACCGGGCCGCGGCATGCGGCACCCAAGAAGCCGCTGTTCACCAGGCTCCACATGCCCGCCGGCAAGGCGATAGCCACGGTGGCGATGCCGACCGCCGTGATCATGGGGATGGGCTTCACGTCCTCGCTCGCCCTCGCCGACAACGGATCGACGACCTCGCCGTCGTCGAAGAGCCTGACGGCCGACGAGTACAAGGACTGTGTCGCCGCCATCGCCGGGTCGACGGCGAGCCCCTCGGCGACGCCGTCCACGTCCGCGAGCGAGTCCGCCGCCTCGTCCAAGGCCGAGGCGACTCCGTCGGCCTCGGCCTCGAAGGACACGGACTCCGGCAAGACATCTTCGGATTCGTCGGATTCAGGTTCCGACGGCAAGGCGGCCACCCCCACGCCGTCCGCCTCCGCGAGCAAGTCCGCGGAGTCGAGCGGTTCGTCGAGCAGCACCGCCACGGCGACGCCCTCCGCGTCCGCGAGCAGCGGCAACCTGCTGGACACCATCGGCGACGCCATCACCGGGATCCTCACCGGCGGTTCGTCGAAGTCCGACTCGACGGCGAGCGCCACCCCGACGCCGACCGCGTCCGCCTCGGCGAGCGCCACGAAGGACACGTCCTCGGACGACTCCTCCAGCGGGTCCGACACCGTCAAGGACACGACGAAGAAGGTCACCGACACGGTCGACGACACCGTGAAGGACACGACCGACGCGGCGACCAAGGCGGCCGAGGACACGGCCACCGCGACGCCTTCGGCCACGGCCACCCCGAGCCCGTCCGCGAGCGCGAGCACCGACACCTCGGACTGCCCGGTCGCCACGGACGACTTGAGCGGCGTCGACAACAAGGTGCTGCTGCCCGACGACCCCTGGTACCTGAACGCCAGCTCCCTGCTGCTCAAGGGCGCCGACTATCAGGGCATCGTCGAGGTGAAGACCGCCAGCGGCAAGGTCAAGAAGGTCCTGAAGTACGTCATCTCCGGCGGCACCGACATCGGCGACCTGCACCAGACGGTGAACGACAAGCAGTCCGGCAAGACGTACAACGTCCAGGCTGCCTCCGGCTCGACGTCCACGATCCGCGACGGCGACACGGTGATGTACACGGAGTCCATCTCGGGCAACCTGTTCGGACTGATCCCGATCACGTTCACCCCGGACAACCCGCCGCCGCTGAACATCCCGCTGATCTACTTCACCAACGTGAAGGTGGTCCAGGCCGGCCAGTTCGGCGGCACGCTGACGGTCCCCGGGCTGCGCAGCTACCAGAACTGAGCCCGCCCACAAGCCCGTTCGGGAGCCGCGAAGGAACAGTGCCCCGCCGAGTACCCACTCGGCGGGGCACTGCTCAGTCCGGTGCGCGGCCGATCCACAGGGGCGACGCGTGGCTCCGGGAGACGCCAGGAGCACCGTCGACCACGATCCGGCGGCGGACGGACCGAGGGCGCCCCCTGTAGCGGGGGCGCCCTCAGCGTCGTACAAGAGCCTTCAGACGTACGTCAGTTGCGCTCTCCGCCGCCGAGGTGGTGGACGCGGAGCATGTTCGTGGTGCCGGGGACGCCGGGGGGCGAGCCGGCGGTGATGATGAGGGTGTCGCCCGGGTTGAAGCGGTTGATCTTGGCGATCTCCATGTCGACCATGTCGACCATCTCGTCGGTGCTGTTCACGAACGGCACGACGTGCGACTCCACGCCCCAGCTGAGCGTCAGCTGGTTGCGGGTGCTCTCGTCCATGGTGAAGGCGACGATGGGCTGCGAGGCGCGGTAGCGGGACAGCCGGCGGGCGGTGTCACCGGACTGCGTGAAGGCCACCAGGGCCCGGCCGCCGAGGAAGTCGGCGATCTCGCACGCGGCACGCGCGATCGAACCACCCTGCGTCCGCGGCTTCTTGCCCGGCACGAGCGGCTGCAGGCCCTTGCTGAACAGCTCCTCCTCGGCCGCCTGGACGATCTTCGACATCGTCTGCACGGTCTCGATCGGGTAGGCGCCCACCGAGGACTCGGCGGACAGCATGACCGCGTCCGCGCCGTCCAGGATCGCGTTGGCCACGTCGGAGGCCTCGGCGCGCGTGGGACGGGAGTTGGTGATCATCGACTCCATCATCTGGGTCGCCACGATCACCGGCTTGGCGTTCCGCCGGCACAGCTCCACCAGGCGCTTCTGCACCATCGGGACCTTCTCCAGCGGGTACTCGACGGCGAGGTCGCCGCGGGCCACCATCACCGCGTCGAACGCCGCGACCACGGCCTCCATGTTGGCGACCGCCTGCGGCTTCTCCACCTTGGCGATGACGGGGACCCGGCGGCCCTCCTCGTCCATCACCTTGTGGACGTCGTACACGTCGCCCGCGTCGCGCACGAAGGACAGGGCGACCATGTCGCAGCCCATCCGCAGGGCGAAGCGCAGGTCCTCGACGTCCTTGTCGGACAGCGCGGGCACGTTCACCGCCGTGCCGGGCAGGTTGATGCCCTTGTGGTCGGAGATGACGCCGCCCTCGATGACGATCGTCTTCACGCGGGGGCCTTCGACGCTGAGGACCTTCAGCTCGACGTTGCCGTCGTTGATGAGGACCTGGTCGCCGCGGGAGACGTCACCGGGCAGGCCCTTGTACGTGGTCCCGCAGATGGTCTTGTCGCCCGGGACGTCGTCGGTGGTGATGGTGAACTCGTCACCGCGCACCAGCTCGACGGGACCCTCCGCGAAGGTCTCCAGGCGGATCTTCGGGCCCTGCAGGTCGGCGAGGACGCCGATGGCACGGCCGGTCTCCTTGGCCGCGGCACGGACGCGGTCGTACCGCCCCTGGTGCTCGGCGTGGGTGCCGTGGCTGAAATTGAAACGGGCCACATTCATACCGGCCTCGATCAGCGAGACCAGTTGTTCGTGGGAGTCGACCGCGGGGCCGAGAGTACAGACGATTTTCGAACGGCGCATGGGACGATCCTATCGGTTTGTTTCGCTACGGAATATTCCGTCTGGCGGAAGATACAAATGGGCGGGCATGCGCTCAGGCGTTGTAATTTCCGACCAGTGCATAGGTCTGTGTCGCGATCTCCAATTCCTCGTCCGTCGGCACCACCGCGACCGCGACCCGCCCGGACGCGGGCGAGATCAGCCGCGGCTCCTCACTCCGTACGGCGTTCAGCGCGCCGTCCACCTCAAGCCCCAGCAGCTCCAGGCCCGCCACGGCAGCCTCCCGCACGGCGCTCGCGTTCTCGCCGACCCCCGCGGTGAAGGCGACCGCGTCCACCCGGCCGAGTACCGCGCAGTAGGCACCGATGTACTTCTTCAATCGGTGAATGTAGATGTCGAAGGCCAGTTCCGCCTGTTCGTCACCCTCGTCGATCCGGCGCCGGATCTCCCGCATGTCGTTGTCCCCGCACAACCCGATCAGACCGCTCTTCTTGTTGAGAAGAGTGTCGATCTCATCGGTGGACATTTCGCCAACACGCATCAAATGGAAGATGACGGCCGGATCCAGGTCTCCCGACCGCGTCCCCATCACCAGCCCCTCCAACGGCGTCAGCCCCATGGACGTGTCCACACACCGGCCACCCCGTACGGCCGACGCGGACGCCCCGTTCCCGAGGTGCAGCACGATGACATTCACGTCCTCGGGCGCCTTCCCCAGCAGCTTCGCCGTCGCCCGCGACACATACGCGTGCGAGGTCCCGTGGAACCCGTACCGCCGGATCCGGTACGCGTCCGCGGTCGCCACGTCGATCGCGTACCGCGCGGCCGACTCCGGCATCGTCGTGTGGAACGCCGTGTCGAACACGGCCACCTGCGGCAGATCGGGCCGCAACGCCATCGCGGTCCGGATCCCGACGAGGTTCGCCGGATTGTGCAACGGCGCGACGGGGATGAGCCGTTCGATCTCGGCGAGCACGGCGTCGTCGATGACGGTCGGCTCGGTGAAGACCAGCCCACCGTGCACGACCCGATGCCCGATGGCCGCCAACTCCGGTGAGTCCAGCCCGAGTCCGTCCCTCGACAGCTCCTCGGCCACGGCCTTCAGCGCGGCCTCGTGATCGGGGATCGGGCCCGTCCACTCCCGGGTGGCGTCCGTGCCCATGTCGGTGTGCTTGAACCGGGAGGTCTCCTCACCGATCCGCTCGACGAGTCCTACGGCGAGACGGGTGCCCGCCGCCATGTCGAGCAGCTGGTACTTCACCGACGAGGAGCCGGAGTTGAGGACGAGGACACGCGTGGGACTCACTGGGCGGTTGCCTTCTCGATCGGGTGCTGCGCCTGGATCGCCGTGATGGCGACGGTGTTGACGATGTCCGAGACGAGGGCGCCCCGGGACAGGTCGTTGACCGGCTTGCGCAGACCCTGCAACACCGGCCCGACCGCGATCGCGCCGGCCGAACGCTGCACGGCCTTGTAGGTGTTGTTTCCGGTGTTCAGGTCGGGGAAGATCAACACGCTTGCCTGACCGGCGACTTCGGACTCCGGCATCTTGGTGGCGGCGACACTCGGCTCGACGGCGGCGTCGTACTGGATGGGCCCCTCGATCCGCAGATCGGCCCGCCGCAGCCGGACCAGTTCGGTCGCCTCGCGCACCTTGTCGACGTCGGCGCCCGAGCCGGACGTACCGGTGGAGTACGACAGCATCGCGATCCGGGCCGAGACGCCGAACTGCTCGGCGGTGGCGGCCGATTGGATGGCGATGTCGGCCAACTGCTCGGCGTTCGGGTCGGGGTTGACCGCACAGTCGCCGTACACCAGCACCTTGTCGGCGAGGCACATGAAGAAGACGGACGAGACGATGTCGGCGTCCGGCTTGGTCTTGATGATCTCGAAGGCGGGCCGGATGGTCGCGGCGGTGGAGTGCACGGCACCGGAGACCATCCCGTCGGCGAGCCCCTCCTGGACCATCAGCGTCCCGAAGTAGTTCACGTCGGCGACGACGTCGTAGGCGAGTTCGACGGTGACGCCCTTGTGGGCGCGGAGCTTGGCGTACCGCTCGGCGAAGCGGTCACGGAGTTCGGAGGTGTGCGGGTCGATCAACTGGGCCGCGGTGAGGTCGATGCCGAGGTCGGCTGCCTTCTTGCGGATCTGGTCCTCGGGGCCGAGGAGGGTCAACTCGCAGACACCGCGCCGCAACAGCACCTCGGCGGCGTGCAGGACGCGGGCCTCGGTGCCCTCGGGGAGGACGATCCGGCGCTTGTCGGAGCGGGCCCGCTCCAGGAGCGTGTGCTCGAACATCATCGGGGTGACCCGGTCGCTGCTCGGCGCCGAGACCCGCTTGAGCAGGTCGCCGGTGTCGACGTACCGCTCGAAGAGGCCGAGCGCGGTCTCCGCCTTGCGCGGGGTGGCCGCGTTCAACTTCCCCTCCAGGGAGAAGAGTTCGGCGGCGGTGGGGAAGGAGGTGCCGGGCACGGAGACCACCGGGGTACCCGGCGCGAGACGCGCTGCGAGGGTGAGGATGCCGTGGCTGGGCACCTCGTTCAGGGTGAGCAGGACGCCGGCGATCGGCGGGGTGCCGGCGCTGTGCGCGGCGAGCGCGCCGATGACGAGGTCGGCGCGGTCGCCGGGGGTGACGACGAGCGCGCCCGGGGTCAGCGCCTTGAGGAAGTTGGGCAGCATCGCCCCGCCGAAGACAAAGTCGAGCGCGTCCCGGGCGAGCCCGGAGTCGTCCCCGAGGAGGACCTTGCCGCCGAGGGCGTGGGTGATCTGGGCGACGGTCGGCGCGGAGAGGGCGGGCTCGTCCGGTACGACGTAACAGGGCACCGGCAGCCGGGTGGTGAGCCGTTGGGCGATCTCCTCCCGGTCCTCGCGGGCGACCCGGTTGGTGACCATGGCGAGGACGTCGCAGCCGAGGCCGTCGTAGGCGCGATAGGCGTTGCGGGTCTCCGCGAGCACGGACTCGGCGGTCTGCTTGCGGCCGCCGACGACGGGGATGACGGACGCGCCGAACTCGTTCGCGAGGCGGGCGTTGAGGGACAGCTCGTCCGGGAACTGGGTGTCCGCGTAGTCGGTGCCCAGGACGAGGACGACGTCGTAGTCGCGGGCGACGAGATGGAACCGGTCGACGAGCGTCGACACCAGCTCGTCCGTCCCCTGCTCGGCCTGGAGGGCGGAGGCCTCGTGGTAGTCCATGCCGTAGACGGTCGCGGGGGCCTGGGAGAGCCGGTAGCGCGCACGCAGCAGTTCGAACAGGCGGTCGGGGCCGTCGTGGACGAGGGGTCGGAACACCCCCACCCGGTCGACCTGCCGGGTCAGGAGCTCCATGACCCCCAGCTCGACGACCTGACGGCCGTCGCCGCGGTCGATCCCGGTCACGTACACGCTGCGGGTCACGCGTGGTCTCCTCTTCCGGCAGATTCCGAGGACTTCTGGCTGCCCGTTTCGACGGTCATAAAAATCGCCCACCTGGGTGAGCAGAACCCTCTTGACAATACCTCCGGGGGTGGTTAAGGCGCCCGCCAGTCCGACGGGAGCGGCGACGCCCTGAGGGACGTGAAACAATCGGGTCCGGCTCACCGGTGTCAACAGCGAGCAGGAGACACAGCACGATGCGTATCGGAGTTCTCACCGCAGGCGGCGACTGCCCCGGCCTGAACGCCGTGATCCGGTCGGTCGTGCACCGAGCGGTCGACAACTACGGCGACGAGGTCATCGGCTTCGAGGACGGCTACGCCGGACTGCTCGAAGGCCACTACCGCAACCTCGACCTGGACGCGGTCAGCGGCATCCTCGCCCGCGGCGGCACGATCCTGGGTTCGTCACGACTGGAGCGGGACCGCCTCCGCGAGGCCTGCGAGAACGCGCTGGACATCGCGCGGGACTTCGGGATCGACGCGCTGATCCCGATCGGCGGCGAGGGCACGCTGACGGCGGCGCGCATGCTGTCCGACGCGGGCCTGCCGGTCGTGGGCGTCCCCAAGACGATCGACAACGACATCTCGTCGACGGACCGCACGTTCGGCTTCGACACGGCGGTCGGGGTCGCGACGGAGGCGATGGACCGTCTGAAGACGACGGCGGAGTCGCACCAGCGGGTCATGGTCGTCGAGGTCATGGGCCGGCACGCGGGCTGGATCGCGCTGGAGTCCGGCATGGCGGCGGGCGCGCACGGCATCTGCCTCCCCGAGCGCCCCTTCGACCCGGCCGACCTGGTCAAGATGGTCGAGGAACGCTTCGCGCGCGGCAAGAGGTTCGCCGTCGTGTGCGTGGCCGAGGGCGCGCACCCCGCCGAGGGTTCCATGGACTACAACAAGGGCGCGATCGACCAGTTCGGCCACGAGCGCTTCCAGGGCATCGGCACGGCGCTGGCCTACGAGTTGGAGCGCCGCCTCGGCAAGGAGGCCAAGCCGGTCATCCTCGGACACATCCAGCGCGGCGGCGTACCGACCGCGTACGACCGGGTGTTGGCGACGCGCTTCGGCTGGCACGCGGTGGAGGCCGCGCACCAGGGGGAGTTCGGGCGGATGACCGCGCTGCGGGGGACGGACGTGGTGATGGTGCCGCTGGCCGAGGCGGTCACCGAGCTGAAGACGGTGCCGAAGGACCGGATGGACGAGGCGGAGTCGGTTTTCTAGCCGCTTTTCTAGCCGGTTTTTCTTGGTACGGCGCTCAGTAGGTACTCCTCTCGACCATGGACCAGAACCGGCTGATGATCTGGTCGAGGAAGTCCCGGCCTGCCTCGCCCGCTTCGACGGCGGAGTTGCCGCCGCCCCAGGTCAGGGTGGCGACCATCTGCGCCTGGTAGTCCTCGTGCAACTCCTGGAGGGAGTCCTCCAGGAGCCGCCGGTCCAGCGGCACCATCTTGCCGATCGGGCGTACGTACGCCTGCCACCGCGTGGTCATGGCACTGCGCAGCAGCTCGGCGAGGCGGCTGTCGCGCCCGGTGACGCTGATGAAGTCGGGCAGCGAGAGGTCGAGGAGATCGGTGAGCGCGGAGGTCTGACGCTCGGTGCCGCGCCACTGGTCGTGCTCCTCCATCCGCAGATACGCGAGGAGTTCGAGCCCGACGGCCCGGGCGACGTCCTCCGGCGCGAGGCTCCGGGCGAGCCGATGCTCACGCAGCGTGCGTGGCTTGCCGATGAGTTCGGCCGGCGAGCACCACAACACGCCGGACAGCGCGGTGAGTTCGGGCCCGGAGGGCGCGGTGAGTCCCCGCTCCCAGGCGATGACCAGGTCAGGCGTGACGTACGGCAGCCCGTACGAGGCACGCATGCCGTACGCGACGTGTTCCGGGCCCATGTTGAGAGCGGTACGGAGCCGATGGGCGGCGGGCGCGTTGAAGGGCGGAGTGGGCGGTGTCGGCGGCGTGGACTGGCTGGGTTGAGCTGGGGGTCGGCGCACGGGCCACAAGCTAGGGGTGCCTGAGTGCGGTGACTACGGTCTGTTCGGCCAGGATTACGGATTGTAGGAACGTACGGATTCGGTCGACCGGCGGGCATCCAGTGCGGCCGGGGTGGGCGAGATCGGTGACGCTGAGTGGTGGCGAGGAGGGCTGAGAGACGGGCAGGGGATGGGCGCCGCCGGGTGAATATGCCTCCCTGCCTTGCCATTCGCCGGTGCGGCGGACCCCAGGGACCGTTTCGACGCCGTCGGGTGTGTGGGCGGGGGTCGAAGGGGAGTGCGTTTGTGGTGGGGGTGGTGATCGGGTGTGGGGGGAAGTGGGGGGTGGCGGGAAATCGACGGTGGGTGTCCGGGGGGTGGGGGTGGGCGGGGCGTTCAGGTGCGTGTCGCGTCTACGGCCGCATCCAGCACCAGCCGCCAGGGGAACTCCTTCGGCCTGCCCTGCCCGGGCTGGTTCGGCACGAATCCGCCTTCGCCGTAAAGGAGTTGGACGCCCATGGCACGCAACTCGGCGACGCTGCGCTCGAATTGCCGGTGCTGTTCGTAGGCGGAGTTGACGCAGGGCATGGCGATGACGGGGATGCGCTTGCCGATGCCTTCGGCGACGACACCGACCACGAAGTCGTGAGTCAGGCCCAACGCCCATGAGTTGATCGTGTTGAAGGTCGCCGGCGCGAACGCGATCACGTCCGCCTTCGGCCAGACGTCCGGCTCGCCCGGCATCTTGTACTCGCTGCGCACGGGGTGGCCTGTCAGCCGTGCCAGTTCACCGAGTTGGGGTTCGAGCCAGCGGGCGGCGGTGGGGGTGCGGCGGAGGCGAAGAGGTAGAGGGTGCGGGGGGTGGTCGTCATGCGGGTCATCCGATCACACACAACCGCTCCTGCTCCGGAGGGAGTCGGAGCGGAAGGGCGCGGGCGCGTGGCCCGGCCTGGGTACTGTTCCAGTGGTTGTGGTTGTGGCTGCTCAGAACGAAGACCGGTATGCCGACACTGGACGAGAACCACACGGGCGCCCGTATCAGGGAACAGCGCAGACTGCCCCGACTCACCCAGCGCCCGCTCGACGGCCGGTGCCTGCGCACCGGCGACTTCCTGAAGAGCCAAGGGTGGCCCGTGGACGAGGAGTTGTGGGCGATCGACGGTACGGACTGCTCGCCGTGCGACGACAAGGTCCCCGACAGTCACTGACCGCCCGCTACAGTCGGGCCCGCTCCCCTGTTCTCCAGGAGGGCGGGGCTCCAGCACCCCGACACGACGCAGAGGAACGACGCCGTGCCCGTACCCCACGACATCCCGGCCGAGACCGAACTGTGGGACGCCTACGCCGAGTCCGCCTTCAAGGGCGAGGCCGAGCCCTCGTTCTGCTGGACGCAGTACGCCGGTCACGGTCCCGGCCCCGAACTGCTCGGCGAACCGCGCAGCGTGCTGGAGATCGGATGCGGTACCGGCCGGGCCCTCGCGCATCTCGCGCAGCGCGGGATCAGCGCGCAGGGCGTCGACCTCTCGCCGGTCATGGTCAAGAAGGTGAGCGAGCGGTGGGGCGACACAGGCGCCGAGTTCGCGTGCGGTGAGGTCCTGGAGTACCTCGCCTCGTGCGACGACACGTACGACGCGGTCTACTCGATCTTCGGGGCGGCCTGGTTCGTCGACCCGGGGCGGCTGTTTCCGCTTGTACGGGCGCGGCTCAACCCGGGCGGAGTCTTCGTGTTCTCCCAGCCGCCGGCCATCCCCGGTGCGTACGGCCCGCAGGGCATGTACAAGGGGGGCTTCGCGGGCAAGGCCATGTTCACGTACCGGTACAGCTACCGTCCGTCCGTCTGGGAACGGCTGTTGACCCTGGCCGGGTTCTCCTCGGCCGTAGCGACCGTGCTTGACGCGCCTGAGCTCGGCCACATCGGGACGTTGATCGTGCGTGCTGAGGCCTAGCCCAAGTCCACCAGGGTGGGCAGGGCAGGTTGGCCAGGAGCCCGTGCGCCTGCGGTGATCGGCTTGAACCACGCGTGCCGGTCGGGACGGCAACGTGGGCGAGGCCCGTAGGCGTACCGTGTTGGCACGCGATTCGGGGGCGGCGGCACGGGGACGGCGCGATGGGCGAGCAGTACGGCGGGGATCATCAAGATTTCCGGGGCGGGGAGTTCAACGGGGACTTCACCGCGAAGAAGGTGGAGTATCACCAGCACGCGCCGGCGCCCACCGCGCTGGATTCCCTGCCTCCGAAGGCCGCCGGGTTCACCGGTCGCGGTGATCAACTCGGCGAGCTGCTCGGTGCGTTCGACCCGGATGGGAGTGGCGAAGCGCCGGGAGCGGTGTTGGTCGCCGCGGTGTCCGGGCTCGGCGGTATCGGCAAGACCGCGCTCGCGGTGCAGGCGGTGCATGAAGCCTGTGACAGGGGGTGGTTCCCGGGTGGGGTGCTCTTCGTCAATCTCCATGGATACGACGATGATCGCGTTACGGCGGAACAGGCGCTGGAGACTCTGCTGAGGGCCCTGGGGACGCCTCCGGAGCACATTCCCAACGGGGTTGACGCACGGGCCGCACTGTATCGATCGGTACTTGCGGCGCGGGAGCGGGAGTTGGGGGCGGTGCTGGTCCTGGCCGACAACGCGTCCTCGGCTGAGCAGGTGCGTCCGTTGCATCCCGGGGGTGTGCGGCACCGGCTGCTTGCTACATCGCGGAGCAAGTTGCCTCAACTGGGGGCGCGGTTGCTGCCGTTGGGGGAGCTGAGTCCGGGGGAGGCGTACGACCTGCTGGACCGGGCGTTGCGGATCGCCGCTCGGGGTGATGCGCGGGTGGCGAATGAGGGTACGGCGGCTGCCCAACTCGCCTTGCTGTGTGGGCACTTGCCACTCGCCCTTCAGATCGCCGCGGCCTTGCTTGTCCTCGACCGGGACAAGCCTGTGGCCGAACTCGTGTCGGAACTCGCCGAGTCCGGAGACCGACTCCAGCACCTTGATGACGGTGAACGCAGTGTGCGGGCCGCCTTTGACCTGTCGTATCGGCGTCTGCCGGCTGAACAGGCCCGGTTGCTGAGGCTGTTGGCTCTGGCTCCGGGGCCGGAGGTGACGGCCGACGTCGTCGCCGTGCTGGACGGAGCGGACACTCCGCCGGTGCGTGTGCTCGACGCGTTGTGCCGCGCCCATCTTGTTGAGCGGGGGAGTGGGCGTGGGCGGTGGCGGTTGCATGACCTGGTGCGGGTGTTCGGGGTGGGTGTGGTCAAGGGGGACGTGGGGTTGTGGGAGGAGGGGGAGGCGGCGCGGGAGCGGGTGCTGGAGTTCTATCTGCGGTGGGCGAGGGCGGCGGATGTCCGGTTGCGGTGGCTGCCGGGGATGCCGGAGCCGGAGCGGTTCGAGGATCGGGCGGGGGCGCTGGCGTGGCTGGACTCCGAGCGGGCTGGGCTGGTGGCGGCGGTGCAGTGGGCGCGGGAGGAGCGGTTCGCGGCCACAGCGGTACGGCTGTCGCAGTATCTGGCGGAGTATCTGTACTGGCGGCGCGCTTTCGACGACTTGACCACGGTCTGCGGTGTCGCGCGGGAGGCCGCCCACCGCGCCGGTAACCGGGTGGGGGAGGCCAGCGCGTGGAACAACCTTGGCATCGCCTTGAGGGAGATGGGCCAGGTGGAGGAGGCCATCGACGTCCACACCCGGGCCCGCGACCTGCACCAGGCCGTCGGGGACCGCCGCCGCGAGGCCAGCGCGTGGGACAACCTCGGCATCGCCCTGCGTTCCACGGGCCGGGTGGAGGAGGCCATCGATGCCCACACCCGGGCCCGCGACCTGTTCCAGGCCGTCGGGGACCGCCGCCGCGGGGCCAGCGCGTGGGACAACCTCGGTAGCGCCCTGCGGCAGGCGGGCCGGGTGGAGGAGGCGATCGATGCCCACACCCCTGCCCGCGACCTGTTCCAGGCCGCCGGGGACCGCCGCCGCGGGGCCATTGCGTGGAACAACCTCGGCAACGCCCTGTGGGAGGCGGGCCGGGTGGAGGAGGCGGTGGAGGCGTATGAGCAGGCCCTGGAGTGCTTCTGGGAGTTCGACGACTGGTACGGAACGGGCCAGACTCTCTTCAACCTGGCCCTCGCCCACCAGCACGCCGCCCGCCCCGCCGAGGCCCGCACCCACTACCTCAAGTCCGCCGACGCCTACACCCGCGCCAATGCCCCCACCGAAGCCGCCGGAGCCCGCACCTGGGCCGAAGAGATCACCCCTTAACCGCCCCACCCAAAGCAAACCCCCCACCCAACCGCCGAGCCACCAGCACATACAACAAAATCACCGGCGTCGAATAAACAACCGAGAACGCCGCCAGCTGCCCATACGCCACCATCCCCCGATTCCCGAAGAACTCATTGATGCTCACGCTCGCCGGCATCTGATCCGGCGTGAGCAGCAGCATGAACGGGACGAAGAAGTTCCCCCACATCATCACGAACGAGAAGACGGTCACCACCGCCACTCCCGGCCCCATCAGCGGCAGCACAATCCGCACCAGCGACTGAAGCGACGACGCTCCGTCAGTCCAGGCAGCCTCCTCCAACTCCTTCGGCACCCCGTCCATGAAGTTCTTCATCAGCCAGATGGCGAACGGGAGTTGGGACGCGGCGAAGAAGAAGATCGTGCCCTGCATGGTGTCGATGAGATTCACCTGCACGAACAACGCGTACACCGGCACCATGATCGCCGTGATCGGAAGGCTCGTCGCGAAGAGGATCGTCAGCAGGAACGGGCGGTTCAGGCGCGACCGGAAACGCGACAGGGGATACGCCGCCAACGCCGAGCACACCACCGTCAGCAGCGTTCCGAACCCGCACAGGATCAGGCTGTTGAGCAGGGGCGTGAAGGTGATGTCCGGTTTCAGGATCGCGTGGAAGTTGTCGAGGGTCAGGCCGTCGGGGGTCTTCACCTTGAGGTCCGCGTGGGCGTCGAGGGACGACAGGACCACCCAGAGCAGTGGCAGCGCGAACGTCGCCGCGACCACCAGCAGCCCCGCGTCCGCCGCCAGACGTCGGCTCGTGCGGCGGGAGGAGAGGGTGAGTGCCATGGGTCAGACCTCCGTTCGCAGCAGGCGCATGTAGATCACCGAGAAGAGCGAGCCGACCAGGAGCAGGAGCAGGGCGACCGCCGTGGCGTAGCCAATCATGCTGTTCTGGAAGGCCTGTTCGTACATGTAGAGGGGGAGGGTCTGGCTCTTGTTTCCCGGGCCGCCTCTCGTCATCACCCAGATCAAGCCGAAGACGGACAGGGTCTGGAGGGTGTTGAGCATGAGGTTCGTGCCGATCGAGCGGCGGATCATCGGCAGCGTGATGTGCCACATCCGGCGCCAGCCGCCCGCGCCGTCGACCTCCGCCGCTTCCGTGATCTCCTTGGGGATCTCGTCCAGGGCCGCTGAGTAGACCAGCATCGAGAAGGCGGTCCCCCTCCATACGTTCGCGAAGGACACCGCGAGGATCGGGAGTGTGAACAGCCAGTTCTGGGACGGGAGATGGAGCCAGTCCAGGATGGCGTTCAGGGTGCCCTCGCGGCGGAAGAAGGCGTAGAGGAGAAAGCCCGCCACCACCTCCGGGAGTACCCACGCCGTGATCACGATCGCGCCCGTGATGGTGCGGACCGGTTTCGACGCGCGGTGCATGAGGGTGGCGAGCGCCAGGCCGAGGGTGTTCTGGCCGACCAGCGACGACAACACCGTGAACACCAGCGTCAGCCATACCGCGTTGATGAATTCCGCGTCCTTGAAGGCCGTACGGAAATTCGCGAAGCCCACGAACGACGAGTGGGCCTGGCCGGTGAGTTGGAGATTGGTGAAGGCGATGTAGGCGCAGTAGCCGATCGGGACGGCCAGGAAGAGGAGCAGGAGGATCAGGGCGGGGGAGAGGGGGAGGAGGTGGGTGAGGACGCGGCGGAGGGTGTGGTGGTCATTGCGGGGGCGCTGCTGGTGCGCGGACTGTCGAGGGCCCGGGCCCGGGCCCGAGTCGGACTTCGTCACGTCCGGGCCCGCCGCTTGCCGGGGTGCGGTGGTCACTTCTGCGTGACCTGGTTGTCCGTGGCCGACTTGAGTTCGTCGTCGTACGAACTCGCCGCCTTGTCCACCGACATGTCGCCCGTCGTCACGCCCTCCATCGCCTCCTGGATGGCGGTCGAGACCTTCGGGTACGCCGGGTAGGCGGGGCGGTAGTGCGTGCTCGCGACCAGGTCCGTGAAGAACTTGATGCCGGGCTGGGCGGTCGCGTAGGCGGGGTCCGCGGCGACGTCCTTCCGCACGGAGATACCGGAGTTGGCGATGTACCACTTCTCCGCGTTCGCCTTCGTCTGCATCGTCTTGATGAAGTCGAAGGCGAGGTCGGGGTTGCCGGCCTTGGCGGGGATCGCCCAGGTCCAGCCGCCGGACATGCTCACCTTGCCGGGCGCCTGGCCTTGCTGGGTGGGCATGTACGCGAGGCCCAACTCCTTTGACCAGTCCGGCCATTCATGCCCGCTGCCCTTCAACCAGGCCTGGGGCAGCCACGATCCGTCCAGCGCGATGCCGAGTTTGCCCTTGGGGAGCAGTTCACCGGCCACGTAGGTCTGGATGTTGGGGTCGAGGGCGTCGGACACGTCCGGACCGAGCTTCTCCTTGTAGACCGTGTGGACGAAGGAGAGCGCGTCCTTGAAACCCTGGCCGCCGGCGATCCACTTCTTCGACGACTTGTCGTAAAGGGGGTCCGTGGAGCCGTTGTTGGTGCCGTAGAGCAGCATCTCGAAGCCCTGCATGGTGGCCGCCTCGCCGGCTGGCTTGCCGGTGTAGACGTTGAGCGGGGTGACGTTCGGGACCTTCTGCTTGATCGTGCGGGCAGCGGCGAGCACGTCGTCCCACGTCTTCGGCTGCCAATTCGCGGGCAGGCCCGCCTTCTTGAAGATCCCCTTGTCGAACCAGAGGCCGCGGGTGTCCGTGCCGTCCGGGACGCCGTACGTCTTCCCGTCCTCGGCCTTGGCGGCGGACTTCGACGTGTCGATGAACTGGTCCCAGTCCGGCCACTTGTCGAGGTACGGGTCGAGGGGCTTGAGGTAGCCGGAGGTGATGTCGCTGTTGATGAGGAACGTGTCCTCGTAGACCAGATCCGGGGCGGTCTTCGGCGAGCGGAGCATCTGCTGGAGCTTGGTGTAGTACTCCGAGTCCGGGGCCTTGATCGGGACGAGCTCGACCTTCTTGCCGGGGTACTGCTTCTCGAACTGCTTCTTCATGTCGGCGAGGTAGGTGTCCATCACCTTGATGGAGTTGTCCGTCGACTGCTTGAAGGAGATCTTCACCGTGTCTGGGTCGCTCCCGGATCCGCTGCTGCAGGCGGTGAGGGTTGTCGCGGCGAGGGAGAGGGCGGCGAGAGCAACTAGGGGTGTGAGTACGGCAGTTCGGTGGGGGCTGGCGGCGGTGGGGCGCACGGGCATGACCTCCTACGGGCTCACTACGTTGTGGCCTGGGCGGATGGCTGCCCGGTGAAGGTAAGTGGAGTGGTCTAGTCAGGTCAATGAGTCTGCGCGGGATTGGGCGGTGGCGGCTTCGGTGGGGGCGTTGGCTCGGGTGTAGGCGTCGGCGGACTGGAGGTAGTGGATGCGGGCCTCGGCGGGGCGGGCTGCTTGCTGGTGGGCGAGGGCCAGGTTGGAGAGGCTGTTGCCCGTCCGGTACCAGTCGTCGAACTCCCGGTAGCCCTCCAGGGCCTTTTCGTACGCCTCAATCGCCTCATCGACCCGGCCCGCGTCACGCAAGGCGACGCCGAGGTTGTTCCACAAACTGGCCTCGCGGTGGCGGTCCCCGACGATCTGGATGAGGTCGCGGGCCCGGGTGTGGGCGTCGATGGCCTGTCCCGCCCGGCCCGCCTGCTGCAGGGCGAGGCCGAGGTGGTCCCACGCCATGGCCTCGCGGTGGCGGTCCCCGACGGTCTGGAACAGGTCGCGGGCCCGGGTATGGGCGTCGATGGCCTCCCTCGCCCGGCCCGCCTCCCTCAGAGCGCTGCCGAGGTTGCCCCAAACGGTGGCCTCGCGAGGGCGGTCCCCGGCCGCCTGGAACAGGTCGCGGGCGCGGGTGTGGGCGTCGATGGCCTCCTCCGCCCGGCCCGTCTGCCGCAGGGCGTTACCGAGGTTGTTCCACGCGATGGCCTCGCCCACCCGGTTACCGGCGCGGTGGGCGGCTTCCCGCGCGGCAGCGCAGACCGTGATCTCGTCGTCGAAAGCGCGCCGCCAGTCCAGATAGTGCGCCAGGCACTGTGACAGCCGTATCGCCGTGTCTCCATAACGTTCCTCCCGCGCCCACTGCACCACCGCCACCAGACCCGCCCGCTCACCATCCAGCCACGCCAACGCCCCCGGCCGGTCCGCGAACAGTTCCGGCTCCGGCATCCCCGGCAGCCACTGCAACCGGTCATCCGCCGCATCCGCCCACCGGTGGTAGAACTCCAGCACACGCTCCCGCGCAGCCTCCCCCTCATCCCGCAACCCCGTATCCCCTTGAACCACACCCGCCCCGAACGCCCGCACCAAGTCATGCAACCGCCACCGCACGCCCGCCCCTGTCGGAACAGGCGTGACAAGGTGGGCTGCGGCAAGCTCTTCGAGCAGGTCGAACGTCCGGCCGACGCTGAGGTCCGCCATCGCAGCGGCCGTTTCACCGCCGACTTCCGCCGCCGGAGCCAAGGCGAGCAGACGCAGCAATCTCGCCTGCTCAGACGGCAGTTGCCGGTACGCCGCTTCGAAGAGCGGGCGGAGTCCGACAGCCGCCGTCACGTCCTCGGCACCCCGCAACTCCTTCACGAGGGACGCGACGGAACGGTGGCGGCGCTTCCGCAGCATGCCGGCGGTGATCCTCAGCGCGAGCGGATGGTGGCCGCAGAGCGTGGCGAGCTCCGAGACAGCCTCCGGTTCACGCGTCGCCCGATCGTCGCCGCGGTCGCTGAGCCGCAAGGACCTGCTGATGAGGTCGGTGGCATCCTCCGGTTTGAGGACATCGAGGTCGATGAGCTGAGCGTCCAACTCGGTGAGCCGGTCCCGCGAGGTGACCAGCACCCGGTGATGATCGGTTCCAGGGATCAGAGGCCTCACCTGCTCCGGATCCGAGACATTGTCGAGCAGCAACAACATCGACCGCCCCTCCTCCCCCAACAGCCGCCGATACAACCCGTACTGCCCCGCCACCGTCTGCGGAAGATCCGCCCCCCGCACCCCCATCCCGTCCAACAACGCGACCACCGCCTGATCCGCCGTAACCGGATCCTCGTCGTACCCCCGAAAGTCGACGAACAGAGTCCCGCCCGGAAACCACCCGTCCCTGACCGCCTGATGGGCCGCACACAACGCCAGCGACGTCTTCCCGATCCCGCCAAGCCCGGACACCGCGCAGATCACCACCGGCAGATCGGACTCGGCGGCCGGGTCCAGTACGGGAAACAGCCGTGCCAAGTCTTCGTCCCGCCCGGTAAACCCCGGCGGCACCGCAGGCAACGCGGCAGTGGCAACCGGCACAGGACCGTGAACGGACCCGCGCCCCGCCCCGCCGTTACCGCTCCCCGTCCTCCCGTCCCACCCGCTTGGCAACGAACGGCCCATTGAAGGTGCTCCCCCGAAAGTCGAGGTGATCCCCTCCGTACGTGGCCCCCGTAGCCCCCGTCGCCCCCCGATGGGGCCCCTCCTCGGAGTCCTCGACCTCCCTGTCGGAACCCCCGACCCGCCCACCACGGAACGGCCGCAGCTCCCGCAGCACCGCCACCGCGGCAGCCGCCGCGTTCTCGGCGGCCCGGGGCTGCCAACCCTCCCCGTCCGTACGGGACTTGTCCGCGTCGGCCCGGTCGCTGATGCCCCGGATCACCAGGGCGTCACCGCCCGCGAGATCCACGGCGCTCACCACCCCCGAGCCCTCCATCTCGATGGCCGCCGCGTCGTTGTAGTGCCTCCGCAGGTGTTCCGCGAGCGCGGACTCGGGTGCGGCCAGGACGACATCGCCCGCGGCGATCGGCTTCAGGTGGGCGTGGGGGTCGTCCCGCAACGCCTCCCGGGCGGCCGAGGTCAGCCGGTGCGACGCCCGCCACGCCTCCGGCCGCACGAGAAAGCCCTCCGGTGTCTCCTTGCCGCCGTGGATGCCGTACACCTTCGTCGCCACTACGACGTCGCCCAGCCCGATGTCGCTCTTCAGGCCTCCGGCGACCCCCACGAACAGCACCGCTTCCGGCTCCAGCCACGTCATCACGCGCTCGGTGAGCGCGGCGGCCGTCAGGTTTCCCTCGCCCATCTCGACCAGGGCGACGGCCCAGGGTGTGCCGGGGAGTTGGCCGATCGCGGTCCGGGTGCCTCGCGGATGCTCCCGCTTCCGTATGTCCGTGAGATGGGCCTGCACGGCTGTGTACTCCAGCGGCAGCGCGGTCAGCACCGCGACAGTGGGTTGAAACTCAGGCATCTCAGACACTCCCTTAAGGTACTTCCAAGTCGCCTGCGCAGATGCTGTGTTGGCACCACTCGGGGGAGAGGCGAGGCAATGCCGGAACGGGACGTCACGGTGGGCCAGTTGCTCCTCGCCGAGTACCAGACCGTCAAGGACGAGCAGAAGACCCGTATCGGTTTCCGCGACAACCTCCTCTACGTCACCCTCACCGTCGTCGCCGCCGTCATCGCCGCCGCGGCCCAGGCCAAGCAGTCCGAGATGCTGCTCGCGCTGCCCCCGGTGTGTGTCGTGCTCGGTTGGACCTACCTCGTGAACGACGAGAAGATCTCCGCGATCGGGACGTATGTACGGGAGGACCTGGGACCCCGGCTCGCCGAACTCGCCGACTCCCAGGCGGTCTTCGCCTGGGAGACCGCCCACCGTTCCGACAGCCGCCGCCGTTCCCGCAAGGTCATCCAGGGTGTGATCGACCTGCTGGCGTTCTGCGTCGTTCCGCTCGCCGGGCTCGTCGTCTACTGGTTCGCGGGGCAGACGTCCGCCGGCCTGCTCGTCCTGTCCGTGGCCGAGGCGCTCATCGTCGTCGGCCTCGGCCACCAGGTCCTCAGTTACGCGCGGCCCTTCAACTAGCCCCGCCCGCCTACCCCTTGACCCACCGATACTGCAACTCAGGCCGCCCCACAGTCCCGTACTGCGGACTCCGTGCCGCCCGCCCCGCCTCCACCAAATGCTCCAGATACCGCCGAGCAGTAATCCGAGAAATCCCCACAGCCTCCGCAACCCCCGCCGCGGTAAGCCCCTCCCCGCAATCCCGCAGAGTGACCGTCACCCGCTCCAACGTCGGCGCACTCAACCCTTTGGGCAGCGCCGCAGGCGACGGCGCCCGCAGCGCAGCCAGCGCACGGTCGACCTCGTCCTGACCACTCGCCTCACCCGCCGCCGCATGGAACTCGGCGTACCGCACCAGCCGATCCCGAAGCGTCGCGAACGTGAACGGCTTCAGCACGTACTGCACGACCCCCAGCGACACCCCCTCGCGCACCACGGCCAGATCCCGCGCCGAGGTCACCGCGATGACGTCGGCGTGATACCCGGCGGCCCGTAGGGACCGCGCGAGTTGGAGCCCGTGCGCGTCCGGCAGATGCAGGTCCAGCAGCAACAGGTCCACCTGCGTCCGCTCCAGCGCCCGCCGTGCCTCCGCCCCCGTGTGCGCCTTGCCCACGGCCACGAACCCCGGTACTCGGCCCACGTACATGACGTGCGCGTCGGCGGCGACGGGATCGTCCTCGACGATCAGGACGCGGATCGGCTCGGCCGTACTCATCAGTTGCCACCTCTGGAAACAGAACCCTGGGACGACGCTCGGGCACCATCCGCACCCGAACCCACATCCGTCCCCCACAAAGGCAACCGCACCTCGAACACCGCCCCGCCCCCCTCCGCCTCGGCCACCGTCAACGTCCCCTCATGCCGGTTCACCGCCTGCCGCACCAACGCCAACCCCAGCCCCCGACCCCCCGGACCCGCCGGCTTCGTCGAGAAGCCGCGTCGGAACACCGCCTCCGCGTGCGCCGGATCCACCCCCGCGCCCGTGTCCGCGACCCGCAGCACCAGCGCGGAGCCGTCCGCGCCCGCCTCCGTGCGCGCCGTCACCGTGACCCGTGCCCGCAGGCTTCCCTGTGCCGCGTCCACCGCGTTGTCGATCAGGTTTCCGAAGATGGTCACCAGGTCTCGCGCGGGGAGTGAGTCCGGCAGCAGGCCGTCGTCCAGGCCGCTGTCCTCCGATACGACCAACTCCACGCCCCGTTCGTTCGATTGGGCCGTCTTGCCGAGCAACAGGGCAGCCAGCACGGGCTCGTTGACCGCCGAGACGACCTGGTCCGTGAGCGTCTGGGCCAGCTCCAGCTCCGCCGTCGCGAAGTCCACCGCCTCCTCCGCGCGCCCCAGCTCGATCAGCGAGACGACTGTGTGCAGCCGGTTCGCCGCCTCGTGGGCCTGTGAGCGCAGTGCCTGTGTGAAGCCCCGTTCGGAGTCCAACTCGCCCATCAGGGACTGGAGTTCGGTGACGTCCCGGAGTGTCGCCACCGTTCCGCGGCGCTCGCCGCCCGACACCGGAGACGTGTTCACCACCAGCACCCGGGACGCCGTCAGATGCACCTCGTCCACGCGCGGTTCGGACGACAGCAGCGCGCCCGTCAGCGGTGCCGGCAGGCCGAGGCTCGCGACCGAGCGGCCCACCACGTCCACGTCCGGCCCGACGCCCAGCAACTCCCGTCCGCCGTCGTTCATCAGCGCCACCCGGTATTGACCGTCGAGCATCAGCAGCCCTTCGCGTACCGCGTGCAGCGCGGCCTGGTGGTAGTCGTGCATGTGGCTCAGCTCGGCCGCGTTCATGCCGTGGGTGTGGCGGCGCAGGCGGGCGTTCACGACGTACGTCCCTACGGCACCCAGTGCCAGGGCACCGGCCGCCACCCCGATCAGCGCCGTCACCTGGTCCTGCACCCGCTGCGTGATCGCCTCGACCCGGATGCCGGCGCTGACCAGGCCGATGATCCGGGTGCCGTCGGTGTCGTAGACGGGGGTGACCGCGCGGACGGACGCGCCGAGGGTGCCCGTGTAGGTCTCGGTGAAGGAGTCGCCCTTCAGGGCGGGCCCGATGTGGCCGAGGAACTTCTTGCCGATCTGCGTCCTGTCCGGGTGCGTCCAGCGGATGCCCTGCGGATTCATGATCGTGATGAAGTCGACCTGGGTGTCCCGCTGGACCTTCAGGGAGTACGACTCCAGGTGCGTGGTGGGGTTCGACGTACCGATCGCCGCCACCACCGACGGCGAGTCCGCGACCGACCGTGCCACCGCCATGGCCTGGCGGCCCGCCGCGTCCTCGGCCTGGCTGCGGTCGCTGACGTAGGTGAACAGCGCGTACCCGGCGACGACGACCGCTATCAGCACGGCCTGCATGCCGAAGAGCTGGCCGGCGAGGCTGCGGGGACGGGGGACGTGCGGGAAGCGCATGTCGTCAGTGTGCCTCTCCTGTTCGGCGCGAACTAAATGAACGCAAGGGTGACCGGCCTCACAAGGCGGGAGATAGTCACCGCAACCCCGGAAGCAGCCGCCTCCCGGACCAGGCCGCACAGCGCATCGGATCGGTGCGGACCGCCGTAGAACCCGTACAACCCGTAAGACCCATGAATCCCCGGACGTGAGCCGCACTCGCCACCCGGGTTCCGCCGGTCGTGAGCCGCACGCCGGATGATGCCGACGACGTCGTCAAGGAGGGCAGCCGTGGCCAGCACCCCCGCACCCGCACCTGCCGCACCCGCAGCACCGCCCGTGAAGCGGGACCGCACCCACTACCTCTACATCGCGGTGATCGTCGCGGTCGCCCTCGGCATCGCCGTCGGGTTCGCCGCGCCGGACTTCGCCGAGGAGCTGAAGCCGCTCGGTACCGGCTTCGTCGCGCTGATCAAGATGATGATCTCGCCGATCATCTTCTGCACGATCGTGCTCGGCGTCGGCTCCGTACGGAAGGCCGCGCAGGTCGGCAAGGTCGGCGGGCTCGCGCTCGCCTACTTCATCGCGATGTCGTTCGTGGCGCTGGCCATCGGCCTGGTCGTCGGCAACATCATCCACCCGGGCAGCGGCATGCACCTGACCGAGGCCGTCAAGGGCGTCGGGCACACGCAGGCCCAGGCCGCCGCCGAGGGCCCGGTCGACTTCCTGCTCGGGGTCATCCCGACCACCTTCGTGTCGGCGTTCACCGAGGGCCAGGTCCTCCAGACGCTGCTGATCGCGCTTCTCGCGGGCTTCGCGCTGCAGGCCATGGGCCGGACCGGTGAGCCGGTGCTGCGCGGTGTCGAGTACATCCAGAAGCTGGTCTTCCGCATCCTCGGCATGATCATGTGGGCCGCGCCGGTCGGTGCCTTCGGCGCGATGGCCGCGGTCATCGGCGAGACCGGTATGGACGCGCTCAAGGCGCTGGGCACGATCATGCTCGGCTTCTACATCACCTGTGCGCTGTTCATCGTCGTCGTGCTCGGCACGCTGACCAAGCTGGTCGCCAAGGTCAACCTCTTCCAGCTGCTGCGGTACCTCGGCCGTGAGTTCCTGCTGATCGTCTCCACCTCCTCCTCCGAGTCCGCGCTGCCGCGGCTCATCGCGAAGATGGAGCACCTGGGTGTCAGCCGCCCGGTCGTCGGCATCACCGTGCCGACCGGCTACTCCTTCAACCTCGACGGCACGATGATCTACCTGACGATGGCCTCGCTGTTCATCGCCGACGCGATGGACCAGCCGATGAGCATCGGTCAGCAGATCGGCCTGCTGCTCTTCATGATGGTCGCCTCCAAGGGCGCGGCCGGTGTCTCCGGCTCCGGTATCGCCGTACTCGCCAGTGGTCTGCAGTCGCACAAACCCGCGCTGGTCGACGGTGTCGGCCTGATCATCGGCATCGACCGCTTCATGAGCGAGGCCCGCGCGGTCACCAACTTCGCCGGCAACGCCGTCGCCACGCTGCTCATCGGCACCTGGACCGGCGAGGTCGACAAGGAGCGGGTGAACCGGGTCCTCGCGGGTGAACTGCCCTTCGACGAGAAGACGTTGCTCGACGCGAAGGACGGCGACGACCACCTCGACGCCGTACCGGAGCAGGGCGGCGAGAAGGAACTCGCCAAGGCCTGACCCCCTCGGACACGGGGTGCCCGGGCCGACCTGAACACGGTCCGGACGCCCCGCCGACGCCGGGCGGCTGGGTGTCCCCCCGTCGCTCAGCCGCCCGGTCCTTACAGAGACGTAGTAGGGATGTACTAGCGTGCCGTGCCGTGCCGGAAACCTCCGGCGCGCACGGCACGTTCGCGTTCGGTGGGAGTCACGGGGGCCATGGGCATGAAGATCGACTGGGACCGGCGGCACTGCGCACGGCACGGGCACGCGACCTACGCGCCCGACGAGACGGCACTGCGGGAACGGCTGCGCGCCGAGACCGGGTTCGGGGAGGCCTGGCGCTGTCTGCGCTGCGGCGACTTCGTCCTCGGCGAACCGCACGGTTCGGGGCCCGCCGAGCACGCTCCGTTGGTGCCGCGTGGGAAGGTGCTGCGGGACCTGTTCATCCTGCGGTTCCTCGCCATCGAGCGGGCCGTGCGCGGCGTGTTCATCGTGCTGGTCGCCGCCGCCGTATGGAAGTTCAGCAACAGCCAGGACTCGGTGCGCCAGCTCTTCGACGAGTACCTCGACGTCTTCCGGCCCGTCTTCAGGCACTTCCACTACGACCTCGACCACTCGCCGATCGTCGGCACCATCCAGAAGACCTTCGGCTACAAACACTCCACGCTGGTCCTGGTCGCCGTCCTGCTGCTGGCGTACGCGCTGATCGAACTCGTCGAGGCCGGCGGACTCTGGTACGCCAAGCGCTGGGCGGAGTACCTGACGGTGGTCGCCACCGCCGCGTTCCTCCCGCTGGAGATCTACGAACTCACCGAACACATCAGCTGGTTGAAGATCGCCACCCTCGTCCTCAACATCCTCGCCGTCCTCTATATCGCCCTCGCCAAGCGGCTGTTCGGGCTGCGCGGCGGCCGGAAGGCCTTCGACGAGGAGCGGGAGAGCGCGTCCCTGCTGGAGGTGGAGACCTCGGCCGGCGTCATGGTGTGACGGCTACGGGGACGAGCCGCGTTGCCCTGTCGTCGGTGTCGTCGCTTACATCGGTGACGTCGGTGACGTTGCCTTGACGTCGACGGCAAGGATTACCGTCGTAGACATGCGAATCGGCGAGTTGGCCGCGCGGGCCGGGACCACGACGCGGGCGTTGCGGTACTACGAGGCGCGGGGGCTGTTGCCCGCGCGGCGGGGCGGTAACGGGTATCGGACGTACGACGAGGGTGATCTGAAGCTGCTGCGGCAGATCAGGACCCTCCAGGACTTCGGGTTCGACCTGGAGGAGACGCGGCCCTTCGTGGAGTGTCTGCGGGCCGGGCATCCCGAGGGGGACTCGTGCCCGGCCTCGCTCGCCGTCTATCGCCGGAAGCTGGCCGAACTGGATTCCCTGATCGGGGAGTTGCAGGCGGTGCGGGCGGAGATCGGGGTGCGGCTGGCGACGGTGGAGGAGCCGGCGCCGCTGTGCGAACTGGGAGGGCGGGAACTGTGAGCGGCGTTACGGACGTTACGGACGAGGATTTCACCGCGGAGGTGATCCGGGCGGATCTGCCGGTGCTGGTGGAGTTCACGGCGGACTGGTGTCCTCCGTGCCGGCAGATGGGACCGGTACTGCGGGCCCTCGCCGCCGAGGAGGCGGATCGGCTGAAAGTGGTGCAGCTGAACGTGGATCAGAATCCGGAGACCACGAACGCCTACAAGGTCCTCTCGATGCCCACGTTCATGGTCTTCCGGGGTGGTGAGCCGGTGAAGGCCATGGTGGGGGCCAGGCCCAAGCGCCGGCTGCTGGAGGAACTGGCCGATGTGATCTGAACCCCTGACACGAAAGAATCCCCCGCGCAATTGCGCTCGGGGGATTCTTTTGCGTATATTCAATGGTTCGCGACTTCATGGGAATTAGGTCGCAAAGAGGCTTAGTGAGCACAGTATATATGTCCGGGAGTGGAATTGTCAAACAGCGATGAAATTCACGGTGAGCAGGAATTCATCGACGGTCTGTACGCACGCGTGGACGCGCTGCGCGGCGCCACCGAGGACTCCGTCACGGACGCCCTCGGGCAGGGCAACACGCCCATGCAGGCCCGGCTGGAGCGGGACATCCTGGTCGCCGAGCGCTCGGGTCTGCTCGCCGCGCTGAACGCCGTGGACGGCTCGCTCTGCTTCGGCCGGATCGACCTGACCTCCGGCACCACCCACCACATCGGCCGCATCGGCATCCGTTCCGACGACGCCGACCTCACGCCGATCCTGATCGACTGGCGGGCCGACGTCGCCCGCCCCTTCTACCTGGCCACCGGCCACACCCCGATGGACCTGCGCCGCCGCCGGCACCTCACCACCGACGGGCGCCGCGTCACCGCCCTGCACGACGAGATCCTCGATCTCGGCGATGCCACCCGCACCGGCCACGAGGACCCGAGCGGCGACGCCGTCCTGCTCGCCGCGCTCAACTCCGCGCGCACCGGCCGGATGAGCGACATCGTGCAGACCATCCAGGCCGAACAGGACGAGATCATCCGCGCGCCCTACCGCGGGGTGCTCGTCGTCGAGGGCGGCCCCGGCACCGGCAAGACCGCCGTCGCGCTGCACCGGGCCGCGTATCTCCTCTACGAATACCGGGAGTTGCTCGCCAAGCGCGCCGTGCTGATCGTCGGTCCGAACCCCGCGTTCCTCGGTTACATCGGCGAGGTGCTGCCGTCGCTCGGCGAGACCGGCGTGCTGCTGGCGACCGTCGGCGAACTGTTCCCCGGCGTGAAGGCCACGGCCACCGACACCCGGGCGGCGGCAGCCGTGAAGGGCCGCGCCGACATGGCCGACGTCCTCGCCGCCGTCGTACGCGACTGGCAGTCGCTGCCCGACCCGGTGATCGCGATCGAGCACGACCGCGAGATCCTGATGCTCGACGACGGTCTCGTACGGGTGGCCCGCGACCGCGCGCGCGAGGCCCAACTCCCGCACAACGCGGCCCGGGAGCACTTCGAGGGCCACATCCTCAACACGCTCACCGAGATGGTCGCCGAACGCATCGGCACCGACCCCTTCGACGGCAGCAACCTCCTCGACCCCAGCGACATCACCCAGATCCGCGACGAACTCGCCGAGAACCCCGAAGTCTGGGCCGCCATCGACCAGTTGTGGCCGCGGCTGACCCCGCAGTACCTCGTCGCGGACTTCCTCGCCGACCCCGTGGGCTACGTCTCCGACGACGACGCGGACGCCATCCGCCGCCCGGTGACGCGCGAGTGGACCGTGGCGGACGTGCCGCTGCTGGACGAGGCCGCGGAGCTTCTCGGGCGGGACGACCGGGTGCGGGTGGCGCGGGCCCAGCGGGAGCGCGAGGAGCAAGTGTCGTTCGCGCAGGGGGTGTTGGACGTGTCCTTCGCGTCCCGGACGTTCGAGTTCGAGGACAAGGAGGAGGGCGATCCCGAGGGTTCCGAGGTGCTGTCGGCGCACGACATCATCGACGCGGAGCGCTTCGCGGAGCGGCACGAGGAGGAGGACCACCGCAGCGCCGCCGAGCGCGCGGCGGCCGACCGTACCTGGGCGTTCGGGCACATCATCGTCGACGAGGCGCAGGAACTCTCGCCGATGGCCTGGCGGTTGCTGATGCGCCGGAGTCCCACGCGGTCGATGACGCTGGTCGGCGACCCGGCGCAGACGGCGGAGGCGGCGGGTGTGGGGTCCTGGTCGGAGATCCTCGCCCCGTACGTCGAGGACCGATACGACCACACCCGCCTAGGCGTCAACTACCGCACGCCCGCCGAGATCATGGACCTCGCGGCGGCGGTCGTCCGCGCGGATAATCCTGGCTTCGAGCCGCCGAGTTCGGTGCGGTCCACCGGCGTACGGCCTTGGGTGCGGGCCACTGACGATCTGCCGGGTGCTGTGGCCAAGGCCGTGGGTGAACTCACGCCTGCGGAGGGGCGTTTGGCGGTGATCGCGCCGCGGGATCTGCATCGGCGGCTTGCTGCGCGGCTGGACGGGGTGACGGCGGGGGAGGAGCCGGATCTGACGCGGAGTGTCGTCCTGCTCGATCCTCGGCAGGCCAAGGGGCTGGAGTTCGACTCGGTGTTGGTCGTCGAGCCGGGGCGGTACGGGACGAGTGATCTGTACGTGGCGCTTACTCGGGCCACGCAGCGGTTGGGGGTGTTGCATACGGGGGCGCTGCCGCTGAGCTTGGCGGAGGCGGGGGCGGTGTGAGGGGGCTGGTGTTGGTGTGGGCGCCCCTGGGGGCTGCGCCCCCGGACCCCCATCGGCCCTGAAGGGGCCTCGTCCTCGGACTCCCCCAGAGGGGGGACCCCCAACGGGCTGACTAGTGCCGGCCTGCGTCGGCGAGTACCGGATGGGCCGGGGTTTGCCGGCCGGGGTTGAAGAGGTCCCGGCCGGCGTCGATGGACGCGAGCGGCTAGGCCGGGCGGAGCCAGACCGTCGCGAGCGGGGGCAAGGTGACTCGGATGCTGGTCGGGCGGCCGTGCCACGGTTGGGGTTCTGGCTTGATGGGGTCCGGGTTGGTGATGTCGCTGCCGCCGTAGAGGGCCGTGTCGGTGTTGAGGGTTTCGTGCCAGGCGGGGATGTCGTCGGGGGTGCCCAGGCGGTAGTCGTGGCGGACCACGGGGGCGAAGTTGCTGACGGCGAGGAGGGGGGAGCCGTCGGTGTCGTAGCGGAGGAAGGCGAAGACGTTGTCCTCGGCGGCGTCGCCGGTGATCCACTGGAAGCCGGTCGGGTCGGTGTCGAGTTGCCAGAGGGCGGGGGTGTGGCGGTAGACCGTGTTGAGGTCGCGGACGAGGTCGCGTACGCCTCGGTGGTCGGCCTCGGCGCCGTAGGCGGGGTCGAGGAGCCACCAGTCCGGGCCGTGGGTCTCCGACCACTCCGCGCCCTGGGCGAACTCCTGGCCCATGAAGAGGAGTTGCTTGCCGGGGTGGGCCCACATGAAGGCCAGGTAGGCGCGGAGGTTGGCGCGTTGCTGCCACCAGTCGCCGGGCATCTTCGACACCAACGAGCGCTTGCCGTGGACCACTTCGTCGTGGGAGATGGGGAGGACGTAGTTCTCGCTGTACGCGTAGACCATCGAGAAGGTCATCTCGTGGTGGTGGTGCTTGCGGTGGACGGGCTCGTGCGACATGTAGTCGAGCGAGTCGTGCATCCAGCCCATGTTCCACTTCAACCCGAAGCCCAGGCCGCCGAATCCGCCGGGTCCGATGTGGTGCGTGGCGCGGGTGACGCCGTCCCAGGCGGTGGACTCCTCGGCGATGGTCACGACACCGGGCACCCTGCGGTACACGGTCGCGTTCATCTCCTGGAGGAAGGCGACGGCATCGAGGTTCTCCCGGCCGCCGTGCTCGTTCGGGGTCCACTGGCCCGGTTCGCGTGAGTAGTCGAGGTAGAGCATCGAGGCGACCGCGTCCACGCGCAGGCCGTCGATGTGGAACTCCTCGCACCAGTAAACGGCGTTCGCCACAAGGAAGTTGCGGACCTCACGGCGGCCGAAGTCGAACTCCAGCGTGCCCCAGTCGGGGTGCGCGGCCCGGAGCGGGTCCTCGTGCTCGTACAGGGGGCGGCCGTCGAACTCGGCCAACGCCCAGTCGTCGCGCGGGAAGTGGGCCGGGACCCAGTCCATCAGGACGCCGATACCGGCCTGGTGCAGCGCGTCGACCAGGAACTTGAAGTCGTCGGGGGTGCCCAGGCGGGCGGTCGGGGCGTAGAAGCCGGTGACCTGGTAACCCCACGAGCCGCCGTAGGGGTGCTCGGCGACCGGCATCATCTCGACGTGGGTGAAGCCCAGGTCCTTGACGTAGGCCGGGAGTTGGTCAGCCAGCTGGCGGTACGTCAAGCCCGGTCGCCAGGAGGCGAGATGGAGTTCGTAGATGGACAAGGGTGCTTTGTGGGCGGGGAGTTCGGTGCGCTGGGCGATCCATTCCTCGTCGTTCCACTCGTAGTGCGAGGCGTGGACGATCGAGGAGGTGGCGGGCGGGACCTCGGTGCGGCGGGCCATCGGGTCGGCGCGCATCGTCTTCGACCCGTCGGGCCGGGTGATCTCGAACTTGTACAGCTCGCCCTCGCCGACACCCGGCATGAACAGTTCCCAGACACCGGTGCCGCCGAGTGAGCGCAGCGGGGCGCCCGTCCCGTCCCAGAAGTTGAAGGTACCGGCGAGGCGGACGCCCTGCGCGTCCGGTGCCCACACGGTGAAGCGGGTGCCGGTGACCCCCTGATGCGTCATCGTCCGCGCCCCGAGCGCCTGCCACAACTCCTCGTGCCGGCCCTCACCGATCAGGTGCAGGTCCAGATCACCGAGCGCGGGGAGGAACCGGTAGGCGTCCTCGACCTCCTGCAGGGTGCCCTCGTAGGCCACGGCGAGCCGATACTCCGGCACACCGTGAAGGGGGAGCAACCCGGAGAAGAACCCGTCCCCGTCGTCATGCAGCTCGGCCTTCAACTGCCCTGCCACGACGGTGACTCCGAGGGCGAACGGCCGGAATGCGCGGAAGGCTACTCCGCCGGGGACCGGGTGGGCGCCGAGTACGGAGTGGGGGGCGTGGTGGGTTCCGTGGAGGAGGCGGTCACGGTCCGGGGCGTCCAGGGCGGGCGAGATGGTGGGGGTTGGGGTGGGCTCCGCCGGGGCCGGGGTGATCGGCGAGGTGGACGGGGTTGCCGGTGTGGCCGACTCCGACTCCGAGGTGTCGTCGGGAGCAGGCAGCACGGCTGGTGCTGGTGCTGGTGCTGGTGCTGGTGCTGGTGCCGGAGCCGGTGCGGTCGGCGGTGCGGTGGGCGGTGTCGGAGACGGAGCCGGTGCGGTGGGCGGTGTCGAGGACGTGGTCGGCTCTGCGGCCTCGGTTGCTGCCAGCGGTGTGGCCAACTCCGGGGTGGGACCCGACTCCGGGGTGGGCTCCGGTTCCGGGGTGGGCTCCGGTTCCGGGGTGGGCCCCGACTCCGGGGTGGGCTCCGGTTCCGGGGTGGGCTCCGGTTCCGGGGTGGGCCCCGACTCCGGGGTGGGCTCCGGTTCCGAGGCGGGCCCCGACTCCGAGGTGGGCTCCGGTTCCGAGGCGGGCCCCGACTCCGAGGTGGGCTCCGGTTCCGAGGTGGGCTCCGACTCCGAGGCGGGCTCCGACTCCGGGGTGGGCTCCGGTTCCGACGTGGGCTCCGACTCCGGGGTGGGCTCCGGTTCCGACGTGGGCTCCGGTTCCGGGGCGGACGCGACGCCGGGGTCAGCAGCCGCCTGCTGCGGTGTGGAGGCCGCCTGCTCTGTTGCGGAACCTTCCTGCTGCGGTGCGGAAGCCCCCTGCTCCGGTGCGGAATCTGCCCTCTCCGGCAAGGGCGCGGCGCTTTCCCGCGCGGGAGAAGCCGCCCCCTCTCGTTCGGCGGTCTCCCCGTCCGGTGAGGGAGAGTCCGCCCCCGTGTCGGCACTCACCATCCTCCGCGCGGGCTTCTCGTCGGCCGCGATCGTCTTCCTGGCCAGGCCCTTCTTCGCCGAGTTCTTCTTCCCGGCACCCTTCTTGGCGGCGACCTTCTTGGTCACGCCCTTCTTCGCTGCGGCCCTCTTCGTCACGGTCTTCCTCGCGCTGCTCGTTTCCGCCACGACTTCTTCTGTCGAGCCCGTCTCCGCCGGGATCTTCGCCGTCACGTTCGTCCTCTTCGCCGTACCGGTCTTCGCGGCGCCCGTCTTCGTCATGGCCTTCTCCGTCGCAGCTTTTGTCGCCGAGGTCTCTTCCGCCGAACCAGTCTTCGCCACGGCGTTCTTGGTCGCCGCTGCCTTCTTCGTGCCGGCCTTCTTGGTCGTCGCCCTCTTGGCCGCGGCCTTCCCGGGCTCGGTCGCCTCGGCCGGCGTGTCGTTCCTCGCCGTTTTGGCTCCGGACTTTCCCGGGTTGGGGGTCTCAGTCCGCGCGTTCTTCGGCGCCGTCTTCTTGGCTGTCGCCTTCGCAGGCTCGGTCGCCTCGGCCGGTGTGTTCTTCTTCGTCGTCTTGACTCGGGCCTTTTCGGACCCTGTCGTCTCAGCCGACGCGCCCTTCGAAGTCGCCCTCTTGGCCCCGGCCGTGCCGGCCTTCCCGGGCGCAGCCGTCTCAGCCGCCGCCCCCTTCGTCCCCGCCTTCTTCGCGGCGGCGCTCTCCGTCCCGCCGCTCGCCTTCTCCGCAGCCGCCCCCTTGCCCGCACCCCTCTTGGCCTGGGCCTTCTTGATCGCAGCCTTTTCACCCGCTGCCTTGTTGCCGGCAGCCCTCTTGCCCACCGCCCCCTCACCCGCAGCCTTCTCCGCAGCACCGGCGGCCCGCTTCACGCCGCCGCCACCGCCCCGCTCCTTCCCAGAAGCCGTCGGCTGCACTTCCGTACCGCTCTTCCCCTCGGCCGTTTTCTTCCTCGGCTTTGGATCAGAACCGTTGGACGGGGGACGCGGGGTCACGGGTGGAGCCTCCTGGGCGGGGTGAGGGCGGGGTGGGTCAGGTGGTGGGGTCGGGGTTGGCCAGGCGGCGGACCGCTGACAAGGGGACCTGGAGCCAGTCCGGACGATGGCGGGCCTCGTAGAGGACTTCGTAGATCGCCTTGTCCGTCTCGTACGCGCGCAGCAGCACCGGATCCGTCCGCGGATCCACCCCCGTCACCTCCGCGTACCCCGAGCAGTACGCCGCCCGGCACATGTCCGCCCAGCCCGGCGCCGCCGGTGTCGTCGAGTGGGCCGCGTAGTCGAAGGAACGGAGCATCCCCGCGATGTCCCGTACCGGAGGCTGGGGCATACGGCGTTCCGCGAGGGGCCGGGACGGCTCGCCCTCGAAGTCGATCAGGGACCATTCACCGGACGGCGAGTGCAGGCACTGGCCCAGGTGCAGGTCGCCGTGGATGCGTTGGGCGGTCCAGGTGTGACCCTCCGCCGCCAGGTCCGCCAAGGCCGAGAACGCCGAGTGCAGGCCAGGGGCGTACGGGCGGAGTGCCGGGACCGCCTGTGCCGCCGCGTCCAGGCGGTCGGTCATGCCGGTGACCAGCTGTTCCAGTTGTGCGTGGCCCAAGGTCATCGTCGGCAGCGCTCGTGCCAGGGCCACGTGGACCTCCGCCGTCGCCCTGCCCAGTGACCTCGCCTCCGCGCCGAAGTCCTCGCCCTTGGACAACTCGCTCAGTGCCAGTTCCCAGCCGTCCGCCGCGCCCTGTACGAAAGGTTGGAGGACTCCCAGGACGTAGGGCTCGTCGGCGAGCTCCGCCCGTAGCCACGCCGTCGGGGCCGGTACCCGGGGGCAGCCCTCCAATGCCAGGGCCAGCGGGAGTTCCAGATCCGGGTTGGTGCCGGGGACTATCCGGCGCAGCAGCTTCAGGATGTACGTGTCGCCGTAGACGACCGATGAGTTGGACTGTTCGGCGGTCATGAGGCGGGGGGTCAGGCCGGGGCCGATGTCCGGGGCGTCCGGGGCCCGTTCGAAGCGCAGCCCGCCGATGCGGGCCTGGGTGCGCAGCGCCTCCAGGAGCACCTCGGCGGGCCGGGGGTCGTACAGGGCCTCGTACACCGTGTGACCGGCGAGTGGGCCCTCCTCCACATGTCCGATGAGCGCGGGCGCGAGCCGGGGTGGCAGCGCCTCGCGCACGCCTATGAGGAGTTGGTAGCAGTCGCCGGGGGCGGGGGATTGGTGGGCCTGGACCAGGAGGTGGTGGAGGCCTGGCTTGTTGCCGTCCATCGGGAGCAGCTCGGTCGCCGCCACCAGCGTGAAACCCGTGACGGGACGGCCCTTGCCCGCGAACCACCGTTGCCTGGGCAGCCACTCCCGCAGGAGGGGGTCGAGTGACGCGAGGAGGTCCGGACCGGGACCCGGACTGGTCCGGCCGGAAATTGTGACAGTCTCCGCCATAGGTGTCACATTCCTTTCCCCGGGGGTGGGTCGGGGTGTCACTGTTGCGTGCCCCGGGCGGGGCGGGGGAAACCGAAACCGCCCCGCCCCACCGGGATCCAGCACGGATCCGGCAGCGATCTAGGCGGCTTCCTTGCGGAGCCGGAACCAGTAGAAGCCGTGCCCCGCCAGCGTCAGCAAGTACGGCAGGTCTCCTACGGCCGGAAAACGCACCCCGCCGAACAGTTCGACCGGATGCCTCCCATTGAACGCCCGCAGGTCCAGTTCCGTCGGCTGCGCGAACCGGGAGAAGTTGTTCACGCACAGCACGAGGTCGTCCTCGTACTCGCGCAGGAACGCGATCACCGCCGGATTGGACGACGGCAGCTCCCGGTACGAACCCAGCCCGAACGCCAGGTTCTGCTTACGGATCTCGATCATGCGGCGCGTCCAGTGCAGCAGCGAGGAGGGCGACGACATCGACGCCTCGACGTTGGTGACCTGGTAGCCGTAGACGGGATCCATGATGGTCGGCAGCGACAGTCGGCCGGGGTCACAGGACGAAAAACCTGCGTTGCGATCCGGTGTCCACTGCATCGGCGTGCGCACGGCGTCGCGGTCGCCGAGCCAGATGTTGTCGCCCATGCCGATCTCGTCGCCGTAGTAGAGGATCGGCGAGCCGGGGAGGGACAGGAGCAGGGCCGTGAACAGTTCGATCTGGTTGCGGTCGTTGTCCAGGAGAGGGGCCAGGCGCCTGCGGATGCCGATGTTGGCGCGCATACGCGGGTCCTTCGCGTACTCCGCCCACATGTAGTCGCGTTCCTCGTCGGTGACCATCTCCAGGGTCAGCTCGTCGTGGTTGCGCAGGAAGATGCCCCACTGGCAGCTGGACGGGATCGCCGGGGTCTTGGCCAGGATCTCCGAGACGGGGTAGCGGGACTCCCGGCGGACCGCCATGAAGATCCTCGGCATGACCGGGAAGTGGAATGCCATGTGGCACTCGTCGCCGCCGCTCTGGAAGTCGCCGAAGTAGTCGACGACGTCCTCGGGCCACTGGTTCGCCTCGGCCAGCACCACCGTGTCGGGGTACTGGGCGTCGATCTCCTTGCGCACCCGGCGGAGGAACTCGTGGGTTGCCGGAAGGTTTTCGCAGTTGGTGCCCTCGGCCGCGAACAGGTACGGGACCGCGTCCAGCCGGAAGCCGTCGATACCCAGGTCCAGCCAGAACTTCAGCGCCGAGATGATCTCTTCCTGGACGGCCGGGTTCTCGTAGTTGAGGTCCGGCTGGTGGGAGAAGAAGCGGTGCCAGAAGTACTGCTTGCGGACGGGGTCGAAGGTCCAGTTGGAGGCTTCGGTGTCGACGAAGATGATGCGGGCGTCGGGGTACTGCTTGTCGTCGTCGGCCCACATGTAGTAGTCGCCGTAGGGGCCGTCGGGGTCTTTCCTCGACTCCTGGAACCACGGGTGCTGGTCGCTGGTGTGGTTCATGACGAAGTCGATGATGACGCGCATGCCGCGTTGGTGGGCGGAGTCGACGAACTCGACGAAGTCGGCGAGGTCGCCGAATTCGGGGAGGACGGCGGTGTAGTCGGAGACGTCGTAACCGCCGTCGCGCAGGGGGGATTTGAAGAAGGGGGGTAGCCAGAGGCAGTCGACGCCGAGCCACTGGAGGTAGTCGAGTTTGGCGGTGATGCCCTTGAGGTCACCGACGCCGTCGCCGTTGCTGTCCTGGAAGGAGCGGACCAGGACCTCGTAGAAGACGGCGCGTTTGAACCACTCGGGGTCCCGGTCCTTGGCGGGAGTGTCCTCGAAGGTGTCCGGGACGGGCTCGTTGACGATCATATGGTGGGTGACCCTCCGATCTGCGGGGACGGTCGCAGGACGGTGAGGATGTGTGCGGGCCGGTTACCCGGCTCCAGGCGCACATAGTTGGCCCTGCCCCAGTGATAGGTCTCACCGGTGAGCTCGTCGCGCACCGGCACCGACTCGTGCCATTCCAGGCCGAGTTGCGGCATGTCCAACGAGACCGTGGCCTCCTGGGTGTGGTGAGGGTCGAGGTTCGCGACCACCAGAACCGTGTTCGAACCGCTCCGCTTCGAGTACGCGATCACCGCCTCCTGATCCACATCGTGGAAGTGGAGGTCGCGCAGCTGCCGCAACGCCGGGCTCCGGCGCCGGATGTCGTTCAACTTGCCCAGCAATGGCGCGATGCTACGTCCTTCCCGCTCGGCCGACACCCAGTCGCGGGGACGGAGTTGGTACTTCTCGGAGTTGAGATACTCCTCGCTGCCGGGCCGCAACGGTGTGTTCTCGCACAACTCATACCCGCTGTACACCCCCCACGTCGGGGCGAGGGTGGCGGCGAGGACCGCGCGCAGTTCGAAGGCCGGCCGGCCGCCGTCCTGGAGGAACTCGTGGAGGATGTCCGGGGTGTTCACGAAGAAGTTCGGCCGCATGTAGGCCGCCGCCTCGCCCGACAACTCGCTCAGATACTCGGTGAGTTCCTGCTTCGTGTTGCGCCAGGTGAAGTAGGTGTACGACTGCTGGAACCCGACCTGCGCCAGGGTGGCCATCATCGCGGGGCGCGTGAACGCCTCCGCCAGGAAGATGATGTCCGGGTCGGTGCCGTTGATCTCCGCGATCACCCGCTCCCAGAACACCACCGGCTTGGTGTGCGGGTTGTCCACGCGGAAGATCCGCACCCCGTGGTCCATCCAGTGCCGCAGCACGCGGACGGTCTCGGTGACGAGTCCGTCCAGGTCCCGGTCGAAGGCGATCGGGTAGATGTCCTGGTACTTCTTCGGCGGGTTCTCCGCGTACGCGATCGTCCCGTCCGGGCGGTGGTGGAACCACTCCGGGTGCTTCTCCACCCACGGATGGTCCGGCGAGCACTGGAGCGCGAAGTCCAGCGCGATCTCCATGCCCAGCTCGGCGGCCCGCGCGACGAACGCGTCGAAGTCCTCCAGCGTGCCGAGCTGGGGGTGGACCGCGTCGTGGCCGCCCTCGGGGGAACCGATGGCCCAGGGGACACCGACGTCCTCACTCCCCGCGGACAGGGTGTTGTTCGGACCCTTGCGGAAGGTGCTCCCGATCGGATGGATCGGCGGCAGGTAGACGACGTCGAAGCCCATCGCCGCGATCCCGTCCAGGCGTTTCGCCGCCGTACGGAACGTGCCGTGGGGCTGGGCCGGGGTGCCCTCGGAGCGCGGGAAGAACTCGTACCAGGCGCCGTACAACGCCCGCTCCCGCTCGACCAGGAGCGGTCGGGGTTCGGAGGTCGTGACCAGTTCCCGCAGGGGATAGCGGGCCAGTACTCCGTCCACCTCCGGCGTCAGCGCGGCGGCGAGGCGGGACGCGGGCGGGCGGGTCTCGTCGCGGAGGGCGGTGACGGCGGCGCGGAGGACGGGGCGGAGGCCCTTGCCCTTCGGGACGCCGGAGATGGCGCGTTCGTACAGGCGCGCGCCCTCCTCCAGGACCAGCTCCGTGTCCATGCCGGCCGGGATCTTGATCCGGGCGTGGTGGCGCCAGGTGGCGACCGGGTCGCTCCAGGCCTCCACGGTGTAGGTCCACCGGCCGGGTTCGCCGGGCGTGACCGTGGCGCCCCAGCGGTCGGAGCCCGGGGCGAGCTCCCGCATCGGGGTCCACGGGCCGGGGCGGCCGTCCGGGTCGTACAGGACGGCGTTGGCGGAGACCGCGTCGTGGCCCTCGCGGAAGACGATGGCCGAGACCTCGAACGCCTCACCGGTCACCGCCTTGGCGGACCGGTGGCCGTGCTGGACGACCGGCCGGACATCGAGGACGGGGATGCGTCCGATGCCGGGCGATGTGCCGTCCGCGGAGGGTGGCTCCGGGGCGGGTGGAGCCGTGCCGGCGGGGCTCACGGGGGGTGTGGCCGTGCCGGGTGTCGAGGGTGGTGACGAGTGGTGCGTGGCGGGCATGACCGCTCCTGTCCGCGTCAACGTGGGTGTGGGCGGATGGATGTGGGGAGGTGGGTCCTGCGAAGGAGATCCCGTGGTGCGTCTGGGGGGCGTACCGGTGGAGCCTTCCCACCCTATTCGGGTTAGCAATCCGGCAGGTTGCTAACTACTTACGCGCAGATCTCCACAGAAAGATCCGGCCCCGTCCAGGGCGAACGGGGCCGGAGCCGTCACTCCCGCACTACGACCGCGGTACTTGCAGAAGTTTGTCCGGCGAACCGAGCCCCACGCCGGACACCTTCCCGGAAACCGTCCCCGCGACGAGTGCGGCGGAGACCTGTGCCGGGGTGGCACGCGGGTGACCGGCGAGATAGACGGCCGCCGCGCCGGCCGCGTGGGGTGATGCCATCGACGTACCGGAGAAGGTCGCCTTCCCCGTGTCGCTCGCGTACGACGCGGAGGTGATCGAGACGCCCGGGGCGAACAGGTCGACGGCCGGGCCGAAGTTCGAGAAGGCCGCCCGGGCGTCGGTCCGGTCGGTGGCGCCGACCGTGACGGCCTCCTTCACGTCCGCGGGGGAGTACTGGCCGGCAGGCTGTCCGTCGTTGCCCGCCGCGACCGTGTACGTGACACCGGAGGCGATCGAGTTGCGTACGGCCGCGTCCAGCTGGGCGCTGTGGATGCCGCCGAGGCTGAGGTTGGCGACCGCGGGCTTGCGCGCGTGCCGGGTGACCCAGTCGATACCGGCGATGACCTGCGAGGTCGTACCGGCTCCCGCGTTGTCGAGGACCCGTACGGCGACGACCTTGGCCTTCTTGGCCACCCCGTACGTGGTGCCGGCGATCGTGCCGGCGACATGGGTGCCGTGGCCGTTGCCGTCCTGGGCGGTGGCGTCGTTGTCGACGAAGTCCCAGCCGTAGCTCGCCCGGCCGCCGAAGTCCTTGTGGGTGATGCGGATGCCGGTGTCGATCACGTACACCGTCACCCCGCTGCCCCCGGACACCGGCGAGGTGTAGCTCTTGCTCAGCGGCAGGCTCGGCTGGTCGAGCCGGTCCAGGCCCCAGGACGGCGGATTGCGCTGGACACGGTTGGCGGCGCCACGGCTGCTGTCCAGGGTGACGCGGGTGTCCTGGGCGACCGAGGCGACCCGCGCGTCCGCCGCGAGGAGTCCCGCCTGTCTCTCGTTCGCCTTGATGGCGTAGCCGTTGATGGCCGTGCCGTAGGTGTGGCTTATTTTCGCCCCGTACTTCTCGGCAAGGCCCTTGCCCGCCGCCGACGGAGCCCGCGTCCCCCCTTTCAACGTCACCAGGTAACTGCCGCTGACGGAACCGGGTTCACCGGCGCCGAGTACGGTCCCCTCCGGTGCGGCGTGCGCGGTCGGGGTGATGGCCGAAACGACCGCGGCCGTGATGACCGCGGTCAGACCCCCCGCCCGACGCAGACGCCGCGTGCGCGTCCGTGCCATGTCGAGTTCCCCTCCTTCAACTCTCCACTGGGCAGCCTCTCGTGAGGCGCGAAGCACCACAAGGGCGCATGAGGGGCCCGTATGAGTGCAGGGTGGTCGTAACCAGCCCGTTGGGGGTCTGGGGGCGAAGCCCCCAGCGAGGGCGACACCATCGCCGGTACCGTCATCACACACGACGACACACATAGCCGTGTGTCATCCAGCGAAGCGCCGAGGTGGAGCTGTGAAGGCGATCCGTCGATTCACCGTCCGTCCCGTTCTCCCCGAACCCCTCCGACCTCTCAGCGATCTGGCGCGCAATCTGCGCTGGTCCTGGCACGCCGACACCCGTGATCTCTTCCAGTCCGTCGATCCCGAGCGCTGGGCCGTCTCGGAACGCGATCCCGTACGACTCCTCGGCAGCGTCTCCGCCGAGCGGCTCGCGGAGCTGGCCGAGGACGGCCGTTTCCTGCGCCGGCTCACCGAGGTCGCGGGCGACCTCGCCGACTATGTGGGCGGTGACCGCTGGTATCAGGCCCAGTCCGGTGAACTGCCCGCCGCCGTCGCCTACTTCTCACCCGAGTTCGGCGTGACGGCCGCCCTGCCGCAGTACTCCGGGGGCCTCGGCATCCTCGCCGGCGACCATCTCAAGTCGGCCAGCGACCTCGGCGTACCGCTGATCGGCGTCGGACTCCTCTACCGGCACGGCTACTTCCGCCAGTCGCTGTCCCGGGACGGCTGGCAGCAGGAGACGTATCCGGTTCTCGACCCCAACGAACTCCCGGTGGCACTGGTTCGGGAGGACGACGGCACCCCGGCCCAGGTCGTCCTGGCGCTGCCCGGCGGGCGTTCGCTGCGCGCCCGGATCTGGCTCGCGCAGGTCGGCCGGGTGCCGCTGCTGATGCTGGACTCGGACGTCGAGGAGAACGACGTCGGCGAGCGCGGCGTGACCGACGTCCTCTACGGCGGCGGAAGCGAACACCGGCTCCTCCAGGAGATGTTGCTCGGCATAGGGGGTGTGCGGGCGGTACGGACGTACTGCCGCCTCACCGGTCACCCCGAGCCCGAGGTGTTCCACACGAACGAGGGACACGCGGGCTTCCTCGGCCTGGAGCGGATCGCCGAACTCTGCGACGCGGGGCTGGACTTCGACGCGGGCCTGGAGGCGGTGCGGGCCGGCACGGTCTTCACCACCCACACGCCCGTACCGGCCGGAATCGACCGTTTCGACCGGGAGTTGGTGGCCCGGCACTTCGGTTCCGAGGCCGAACTCCCGCGCCTGGACGTCCAGCACATCCTGAGCCTCGGCATGGAGACCTACCCGGGCGGCGAACCCAACCTCTTCAACATGGCCGTGATGGGCCTGCGGCTGGGGCAACGGGCCAATGGCGTCTCCCTGTTGCACGGTCAGGTGAGCCGCGAGATGTTCTCCGGTCTCTGGCCGGGGTTCGATGCGGAGGAGGTGCCGATCACCTCCGTGACCAACGGGGTGCACGCGCCGACCTGGGTCGCCCCCGAGGTGTTCCGGCTCGGCGCGCGGCAGATCGGCGCCCAGCGGACCGAGGACGCGCTGACGGTGGGCGGTTCGGACCGCTGGGACGCGGTCGCGGAGATCCCGGACCAGGACATCTGGGAGCTGCGCCGCGATCTGCGCGAGCAGTTGGTGGTGGAGGTACGGGAACGGCTCCGCGCGTCCTGGCGTCAACGCGGCGCCGGATCGGCCGAGTTGGGGTGGATCGACGGCGTCCTCGACCCCGACGTCCTCACCATCGGATTCGCGCGCCGCGTCCCGTCGTACAAACGCCTGACGCTGATGCTGCGCGACCGGGACCGGCTGATGGACCTCCTCCTGCATCCGGACCACCCGATCCAGATCGTGGTGGCGGGCAAGGCGCACCCGGCGGACGACGGGGGCAAGCGGCTGGTGCAGGAGCTGGTGAAGTTCGCGGACGATCCGCGCGTCCGGCACCGGATCGTGTTCCTGCCCGACTACGGCATGGCGATGGCGCAGAAGCTGTACCCCGGCTGCGACATCTGGCTCAACAACCCGCTCCGCCCGCTGGAGGCGTGCGGCACGAGCGGTATGAAGGCGGCCCTGAACGGTTGCCTCAACCTCTCGGTGCTGGACGGCTGGTGGGACGAGTGGTTCCAGCCCGACTTCGGCTGGGCGATCCCCACGGCGGACGGCACGGGCACGGACCCCGACCACCGGGACGACGTGGAGGCCGCGGCCCTCTACGACCTTCTCGAACAGCGGGTCACCCCACGTTTCTACGAGCGAGGTCAGGACGGTCTGCCGGACCGCTGGATCGAGATGGTCCGCCAGACGTTGACGTTGCTGGGCCCGAAGGTCCTGGCGGGGCGCATGGTCCGTGAGTACGTGGAGCGGCTGTACGGCCCCGCGGCCCATGCCCATCGTGCGATGACCCCGGACGCGGCTCGTGAACTGGCCGCCTGGAAGGGGCGGGTGCGCTCCGCTTGGCATGGGGTGACCGTCGATCACGTGGAGACTTCCGCGGCCACGGCCACGGCGGAGCTCGGTACGACGCTGAATCTCCGGGTGCGGGTGGGGCTGGCGGGGCTTGCTCCGGACGACGTGGAAGTGCAGGCGGTTTCGGGGCGGGTGGATCCGGAGGACCGGATCGGGGATGCGACTACGGTTCCCTTGAAGCCGGCGGGGGGGCCGGATGCGGAGGGGCACTGGTTGTACGAGGGGCCGCTCGCCCTTGATCGCACCGGGCCCTATGGGTACACGGTCCGGATTCTGCCCGCGCATCGACTGCTGGCGTCCGGTGCGGAGTTGGGGTTGGTGGCGGTGCCCTCCGAGGACGGGGTGGAGGGGGCCGGGGTTTTGATGCGGTAGCACTCCGTTGGGAAGTCCGGTGCTTTGGCTGCGGGGCCGGTGGGGGCTGGTCGCGCCCATGCGGCGGAGCCGCAAATGTCACGGCCCCGCGCCCCTTGAGGGTGCTGTCGCGAGCGCCGGACTTCGGTTACGTGGGCTGCGGCCCCGAGCCGCCGGCTGCGGGTTTGTCGTAGCTGGTCGCGTCCACGTGGCGGAGCCGCAAATGTCACGGCCCCGCGCCTCTGGGGGCGCGGGTGGCCCCCTCTACACCTCCGCATACGGTGCGCACATCTGGCGCAGCGTGCTGCCGAGCTTTCGCGCGTACGCGTGTTGCAAGCCCCTCGCTGCCGGGCCGGCCAGGCGGGTGTACCACTTGGCGCCCCGGCTGAAGGCGGAGACGGTCAGCCAGACCGTACCGTCACCTGTGCGGTCGACGACGAAGGATTCCTCGCCGGTTTCGGGGTGGCCGGGGAGGGTGCCGTAGGCCCAGCCGGCCCGGCGGTGTTCCTCCACCGTCCAGACGATGCGGCAGGGGGCCTTGATGAGGCCGGCGAGGGTGATCGTCACGTCCACGCCGGGGGCCGCTTTTTCCGCGGTCGCCTCGATGCCCACGCCCATCTCGCGGTGGAGTTCCCAGGTCAGGACCGCTTCGGCGGCCCGGCGGAAGACCTTCTCGCCCTCGCCGATCCGGGTGCGCACATACAGGGGGTGGAAGCCCGGGGGGCAGAAGCCGCGTTCGCGGGTCGCGCCGACGTCGTCGTACGTGAAGGACATGGAACCCAAGAGTAGGGCGGTACCCGGAATTGCCTTCGCTCCGGGTACCGCCCTAGTCACTTGGCTGTCAACTCGGCTGCCGTCAGCTGACGTTGACGGCCGACCAGGCCGCGGCCACCGCGTTGTACTCGGTGGAACCGGAGCCGTACAGCGCCGCCGCCGCCGAGAGCGTGCCGGTGCGAGCGCCCGCGTACTTGGTGGTGGACGTGAAGTACGTCGTCAGGGCCTTGTACCAGATCTGCAGCGCCTTGGCGCGGCCGATGCCGGTGACCGTGGAGCCGTTGGACGTGGGCGAGTTGTAGCTCACGCCGTTGATGGTCTTCGCGCCGCTGCCCTCGGACAGCAGGTAGAAGAAGTGGTTGGCGACGCCCGACGAGTAGTGCACGTCGAGGTTGCCGACCGAGGAGGACCAGTAGTTGGCGGAGCCGCCGTCCTTGCTGGGCTGGTCCATGTAGCGCAGCGGGGTGCCGTCGCCGTTGATGTTGATCTTCTCGCCGATGAGGTAGTCACCCACGTCGGACGAGTTGTTGGCGTAGAACTCCACGCCGGTGCCGAAGATGTCCGAGGTCGCCTCGTTCAGGCCGCCGGACTCGCCCGAGTAGTTCAGGCCCGCGGTGTTGGAGGTGACGCCGTGGCTCATCTCGTGGCCGGCCACGTCGAGCGAGGTGAGCGGGTGGGTGTTGCTCGACCCGTCGCCGTACGTCATGCAGAAGCAGCTGTCGTCCCAGAACGCGTTCACGTACGAACTGCCGTAGTGGACACGGGAGTAGGCGCCGACACCGTTGTTCTTGATGCCGCTGCGGCCGAACGTGTCCTTGTAGAAGTCCCACGTCTCCTGGGCGCCGTAGGCGGCGTCCGCGGCGGCGGTCACGTCCGTGGTGGAGCTGGACGCGGCGCCGGTGCCCCACGTGTTGGTGGTGTTGGTGAAGAGGGTGCCGGTGCCGGACGTCCCGTGCTTCAGGTTGTACGTCTTGTGGCTGCCGCGCGAGGCGTCGGTCAGCGAGTACGTCGTGCCCGACAGCGTGGTGGTGAGGCTGACGGTGCCCGAGTACAGCGTCTTGCCGGTGCCGGTGGCGTTCTCGATGCCCTGGTACTCGAAGAGCTTCTTGCCGGTGGCCGCGTCGGTGATGACGTGCAGCTGGTTGGGGGTGCCGTCGTCCTGGAAGCCGCCGACGATCGTCTCGTAGGCGAGGACGGGGGTGCCGGAGCCGGCCCAGATGACCTTGCGGGCACCGTCGGCGGCGGTCTTGTCGGAGCCGGCGGCCTTGGCGATGGTCAGCGCCTGCTTCTCGGCCTTGGCGGTGGAGATCTTCGGCGTGACGGTGGCGACCTTGATGGCCGCCGCGTGCGCCTTGGTGACACCCTCGGTCTTCCCCGACGGAGCGGTGTGCACGACCAGGTCGCCACCGAGGACCGGGAGGCCCGCGTAGGTGCGCTCGTAGCGGGTGTGGAGCGTGCCGTCGACGTCCTTGACGACGTCCTTGACGACCAGCTTCTCCTTGGTGCCGAGGCCTATCTGCTGGGCGGTCTCGGGCGCGGCGGCCTGCTTCTCCTGGACCAGCGCGGTGCGCGCGGAGTTGGAGAGCAGCTGCGGGGCGGCGGCGAGGGGGGCCGCCTTGCCCGCGGCGGGCTGGGCGGAGGCACCGGTGGAGACACCGGTGGCGAGCAGGGCTCCAGCGGCGACCGCGGTGGCGATGGCCAGGGTGGTGCGCTTGTGACGCGCGTAGAGGGGGGTCACGCAAGCTCCTCTGTGGGGGAGTCCGGCAGCGTGGGGTTACTGACCGGAGCGGGTTGTGAATTGGCTGTGCTGAAGCGGCGTGAGGGAAGAGTGGCATCAGGGGCGCGTACATGTCAGGACCCCCAAGTGATGTTGGCTGAAAATCGACTGTCCGGGAAACGTTGCGGCAATGTAAACGTCCACAACAGAGCGCCGCCCCGGAGTTGAAACCCCGAGGCGGCGCCCAGTTCGTGCGGCCGGAAGTGGACGGCTGGTTTTTACGGGAACGTAAGCTTCCAGCTGTTGATGTATCCGGTGTCCTGTGCTGCCACGTCCTGGACCTTCAACTTCCAGACGCCGTTGGCGACTTCGGAGGACGCGTTGACCGTGTAGGTCGCCTGCACGTTGTCCGCCGAGTCGGACGAGCTGGAGTTCTTCAGGCGGTACGTCGACCCGTCCGGAGCGACCAGGTCGATCACCAGGTCACCGCGCCAGGTGTGCACGATGTCGACCGTGACCGAGAGGTTCGTGGGCGCGTTGCCCGTCCGCCCGGACACGGTGACCGAGGAGGTAACCGCCGCCCCGTTGTCCGGAATCGACACGTCGGCCGTGTTCTCGAACGACGTACCGGTACCGCCACCGCCACCGGAGCGCGCACCGACCGCGACGGCCGCCCACGCGTCCTGCACCGCCTTGTACTCGGCGCCCGTCGTGCCGTACAGCTCACCGGCCGCGGCCAGCGTCCCGGTGCGGGCCGCCGCGTAGTTGGTGGTGGACGTGAACTTCGTGGTGAGCGCGCGGTACCAGATCTGCAGCGCCTTGTCCCGGCCGATGCCGGTGACCGGAAGCCCGTCCGAGGTGGGCGAGTTGTAGCTGACGCCGTTGATGACCTTGGCGCCGCTGCCCTCGCTCAGCAGGTAGAAGAAGTGGTTGGCGATGCCCGACGAGTAGTGGACGTCGAGGTTGCCGACCCCCGAGTACCAACTGTCCGCGGAGCCGCCGTCCTTGCTCGGCTTGTCCATGTAGCGCAGCGGCGTGCCGTCGCCGTTGATGTCGATCTTCTCGCCGATGAGGTAGTCGCCCACGTCGGTCGAGTTGTTGGCGTAGAACTCGACGCCGGTGCCGAAGATGTCGGAGGTCGCCTCGTTCAACCCGCCCGATTCACCGGAGTAGTTGAGCCCGGCGGTGTTGGAGGTGACGCCGTGGCTCATCTCGTGCCCCGCCACGTCGAGGGCCGTCAGCGGGTCCGCGTTGCCGGAGCCGTCGCCGTAGGTCATGCAGAAGCAGCTGTCGTCCCAGAACGCGTTGACGTACGAATTCCCGTAGTGGACACGGGAGTAGGCGCCGACACCGTTGTTCTTGATGCCGGTGCGGCCGAACGTGTTCTTGTAGAAGTCCCAGGTCTCCGCCGCGCCGTAGTGCGCGTCGGCGCCGGCCGTCGCCGCGTTCGACGTGGTGCTGTTGCCCCAGGTGTTGCTGGTCTGGGAGAACAGCGTGCCGGTGCCGGACGTCCCGTGGTTCAGGTTGTACGTCTTGTGGCCGCCGCGGTCGCCGTCGGTCAGGGTGTAGTTCGAGCCCGACTGGGTGGTGGTCAGCGGGACCGAGCCGCTGTACTGGGTGTTGCCGGTGCCGGTGGCGTTCTCGATGCCCTGGTACTCGTAGAGCTTCTTGCCGGTGGCCGCGTCGGTGATGACGTGCAGCTGGTTGGGGGTGCCGTCGTCCTGGAAGCCGCCGACGACCGTCTCGTAGGCGAGGACGGGCTTGCCGCTCGCCGCCCAGATCACCTTGCGGGCCGAGTCCGCGGCCGACTTGGTGGAGCCGAGGGCCTTGGCGCGGGAGACCGCCTGCTTCTCGGCGGCGCCGGTCGTGACGCTCGGGGTGAGGTCGGCGACGTTGAGGGTGGCGTTGGTCGCCTTGATGACGCGCTCGGTGGCACCGGACTTGGCGGTGTCGACGACCAGGTCGCCGCCGAGGACCGGGAGTCCGCCGTAGGTGCGCTCGTAGCGGGTGTGGACCGTGCCGTCGGCGTCCTTGACGACGTCACGGACGATGAGCGCCTCCTTGGCGCCGAGGCCGATGTCCTTGGCCGTCGAGGTCCGCGCCGTCGAGGCGTCGCGGAGCAGCTCGGCGCGCTGCGAGGGGGAGAGCGAGAGAGCCATGTGCGCCGGATTCCCCTTGCTGGCAAGGGGTTTGGCCGGAGCGGCGGAGGAGGTCGCGCCGGCCTGGACGGCTGCGGCGAGCAGAGCGGTGACGCCGGCTACGGCGACTATGTGGGAGGTGCGTCTGCGCGAGGAATTGCTTCTCAACACTGACTCCTTCGAGACGGTCGCGGATCGCGCGACCAGGGGAGATCACAGGGATCACAGGGGTGAAACTGTGGGGTTGCTGTGAAGCGCCAGTGGGAAGAGTGGCACCAGTCCGCGCTTTCTGTCAGGAGCGCGTCAGGATGTTGGCCGGAATTCGTTCGTTGTCCGGATATTCATGTTCGCTATACGGACCCCTCCCGGTCATGTGGCCGTCGGCGGCTCCCCGTGCCACGAGTGCCACAGCGCCGCGTACGCCCCCTCCGCCGCCACCAGTTCCTCGTGCGGGCCGAGTTCGGTCAGCAGGCCGTTCTCCATCACCGCGACCCGGTCCGCGTCGTGGGCGGTGTGCAGCCGGTGGGCGATGGCGATGACGGTGCGGCCCTCCAGTACGGCGGCCAGGGCGCGCTCGGTGTGACGGGCGGTGGCCGGATCCAGCAGGGCCGTCGCCTCGTCCAGGATCAGCGTGTGCGGGTCGGCCAACACCACGCGTGCCAGGGCGAGTTGCTGGGCCTGTGAGCCGTCCGTGACCGAACCGTGCGGGCCCAGACGGGTGTTGAGCCCGTCCGGCAGGTCCCGGACCCACTCCTCGGCGCCCACCGCGTTCAGCGCCGCCCACAACTCCTCGTCCGTGGCGGACGGTTCGGCGATCAGGAGGTTGTCGCGCACCGAGCCCAGGAAGACGTGGTGCTCCTGGGTGACCAGCACGACCTGGCGGCGCAGCGTCTCCGGTGAGAGGCCGTGGACCGGCACCCCGCCGACCGTCACCGTGCCCTCGGTCGGCGCGTCCACACCCGCCAGCAGCCGGCTCAGCGTGGTCTTCCCGGCGCCCGACGGGCCGACCACCGCGAGCCGTTCACCCGGCCGTACGGTCAGGTCGACGCCGTGCAGCACCTCGCCGCCGCGCTCGTAGGCGTACCGCACGCCCGTCACGTCGATGCGGTCGTCCGCCGGTGCCGGGGCGTCGTCGTCGCCCTCCGTGCGGGGCGCCCCGGCCAGTCCCTCCACGCGGGCGAACGAGGCGCCGCTGCTCTGGAGTTGCTCGATCCGCATCAGGATCTGGTCCAGCGGCTCGGTGAACTGCCGCAGATACAGCGCCGCCGCCACCACCGCGCCCAGGCCCACCTCCCCGCGCCCGTGCAGCCAGCCGCCGACGAACAGCACGCCCGCCACCGGGATCGTGTACGACACCTCGACCGCCGGGAAGAACACCGTCCGCAGGAACAGCGTGTACAGGCGGCTCCGCAGAGCCGTCCGCAGCGTGTCGCGGCTCGCGGTGACGCGCCGCTCCTGGAGCCGGAACGCCTCCACCGTGCGGGCCCCGGCCACGGTCGCCGTGAGGATCTCGGCGACCTCCGAATTGGCCGCGCCCTCCGCGAGATAGCCGTCCCGGGCCCGGCGCAGATACCAGCGCAGCGCGAACCAGACCGGCGTCAGCCCCAGCACCCCGAACAGCCCGAGCAGCGGGTCGAGGACGAACACCGCGCCCATCACGAACAGCGCCTGCACCGAGCAGACCAGCAGCTCCGGCCCGACATCGCGCAGGGTCGTCCCCACGATCGCCACGTCCGCCGTACCGCGCGCGGTCAGGTCACCCGTCCCGGCCCGCTCCACCACCGACGCGGGCAGCGCCAGCGCCCGTTCCACGAAGTCCTCCCGCACCCGCGCCAGCGTGCGCTCACCGAACCGGTGCCCGACGTACCGTGCCCACCGCGCCAGCAGCAACTGGGCCAGCGCACACGCCACGATGACGAGCGCCAGCCGGTCCACGACCCCCACCCCGGCCCCGGCCCGCACGTCGTCCACGATCCGCCCGAGCAGCCACGGCCCGGCGAGCCCGGCCCCGGCGGCCAGCGCGTTCACCACCAGCACGACGGCGAACGCCCGCCGGTCCGCCCGTACGAGCCGCAGCGCGGCCCGCCGTACCTCCGCCCGCCCCGCGACGGGCAGTTGACCCTTGGCCAGTGAGGACGGTGTCCCCTTCGCCGACGAGGACCGCGTCACCGTACGACCTCTTCCTCTTCCGCGTCTTCCGCGTCCCGGGCCACCAGCGCGCGGTAGCCGGGTTCCTCCGCCAGCAGCCGGCGATGGCCGCCGCTGGCCGCGACCTTGCCGTCGACCAGGTAGTGCACGGTGTCCGCGTGGTCGAGGACCAGCGGGGACGTCGTGGTCACCACCGTCGTACGCCCCGTGCGCTCCGCGTGCAGCCGTAGCGCGACCGCCGCCTCCGTGTGTGCGTCGAGGGCCGAGGTCGGCTCCACCGCGAGCAGCACCTCCGGCGCGGCGAGCAACGCCCGTACCAGGCGCACCCGTTGGCGCTGTCCCCCGGAGAGGCTGCGCCCCTGCGCGGCCACCGCCGAGTCCAGGCCCTCCGGCAGCCCCTGCACGATGTCGGCGGCGGCCGAGGCGTGCACGGCCTTCGCCACCGCCTCCGCCGACCGCTCGTGGCGCCCGGACACGACCTCCGTCAGCGGTCCGGCGAACAGGTCGGCCTCGTTGTCGGCGACCAGGATCCGGGCCCGCACCTGGTCCAGCGGAATCGCGTCGAGCCGCACCCCGCCCCAGGTGGCCACGGACGGTGCGTACCGTCCGAGCCGGTCCACCACGGCCAGCGCGTCGGCGGGCCGCGTCCCGACCAGCGCGGTCAGCCGCCCCGGCAGCACCCGCACCCCCGAGTCGGGATCGTGCAGGACGGCGGGCTCGGCGGGCGCGTCCAACTCCCCGTTGTCCGGAACGGGTTCGAGCCGCAGCAGCGCTACGACCCGCCGCGCGGACACCACGCCCCGGCTCAACTCGTAGACCATCTGCACGAAGAACGCCACCGGGCCGATCAGCACCGCGACATAGCCGTACACCGCGACCAACTCGCCGATACTGAGCTGCCCTTGGGCCGCCAGCCGGGCCGCGAGCCAGGTCACGACGGCGAGGAACAGCGTCGGCAGCCCGACCCCGATCGCCTGCACCCAGCTGGCCACCGCGCCCACCCGGTAGCCCTGCGCCCGCAGCCGCTGCGAGTCATTGCGGAACGCGTCCGCGAACAGCCCTTTGCCGCCAAGGCCGTTGAGGACGCGCAGGCCGCCCGCGAGGTCGCCGATGCGCGCGGTCAGCACGCTCTGCCGCTCCCGGTACTCCGTCTCCACGCTCTGCAACCGCAACGTCAACGGCCCCGCGAGCAACGCGATCACCGGCACACCCAGCAGGACCACGGCGGCCAGCGGCGCCGAGATCGACAACAGCACGCCCGCGACCACGCCGTAGACGACGAGGGCGCCGAAGCCGGGGCCGACGACGGTGAGGGACTGGGCGATCGTCCACACGTCGCCGACGCCGGTGGTGATCACCTCACCGGCCTGCGCCCGGCGGGACAGCACGGCGCCGAGCCGGACCGTCTGGCCGACGATCAGCTTGACCGTACGGAAGTTGGCGTCGATCCGGACCCGGGTCATCGTGCGGTGCCGCATGATGCTCAGCCACGAGTTGACCGCCCCGACCACGAACAGCGCCCCGGTCCACCAGGCCAGCGCGCCCATGTCCCCCGGCACCAGCCCGTCGTCGACGGCTCGGGACATCAGATACGGCGCCGCCGCCATCAGCACCATCCACACACTCGACAGCAGCGCCCCGGACACCGCCCGCACGGGCTGCTGCCGCACCAGCCACCACAGAAACCGCCAGCCGCCCCGGCAGTCGGGTGTCCCGGGATCCTCGTACGCGTCGATCATGTGCCTCCTTGCTCGGGCTGCCGGGCGCGCAGCCGTGAGCGATCCGGGGGTGGTTGGAGGCAACGAAGATTACCGAGCGTGAGCGCGGTTGCCCATCGAATATCGGGGCCCGCAGGCCATGGGGCCGGCACGCGGGGAGGTGCGGTTCTCCTGGGACCCGTTACTTGCTCCGCAACTTCCCCAGGGGGGCGGGGTCTTGGTCCAGTGCGGCGGCTGCCGCCTTCCAGCCGGTGTCGTCGGAGCGGAGGGCGCCGTGCAGGAACGCTGTGGTGAGGTGCTGGAGCAGAGCGACGCGGGCGGGGCTTTCGTCCGTCGTCTCGGCGACCTCGTAGCCGGGGATGCCGCCCAGCGAGTGCTCCGCGCCGTAGAGGGTGAGCAGGGTCTTGTCGCCGGGGCTGTAGGTGTACGGGTCGGTGAACCAGTCCGGGCCGCGGGTGGAGAGCCGGGACTGGTCGTGGTCTCCGGCGACGATCAGCGCCGGTGGGGTCATCGTGGTGAACGACGGCCTCATGAACGGGAGTTGCTCGGCGGCGAACGGGGTCAGGTCGTCGCCCAGGCCGGTCAGGGCGAGCAGTACGCCCGCCTTCACGCGGGGATCGGACAGGTCCTCGCCGGGTACGCCGTCGGGGTCGAGGACGCGGGCGCCCAGCAGCGTGCTCGCTGTCTGGGCTCCCCAGGAGTGGCCGGCCACGGCGATGCGGTCGTGGTCGAGGCGTCCCGCGAGGCCCGGCACGGAGGCTTCCAGGACGTCGAGTTCGTCCAGTACGCGCTTGAGGTCCTCGATGCGGATACGCCAGATCTCGGGGAAGCGGGGGTCCTCGTGCGGGATGCCGAGCGTCCTGGAGTCGAGGTGGGTGGGCTGGACGACCACGAAGCCGTGCGCGGCCCAGTGGTCCGCCAGCGGGGCGTAGCCGTCCATCGACCAGCCGAAGCCGTGCGAGAGGACGACGACGGGCAGATCGTCGCCGGTCACGGGCGCGGAGACGCGGACCTGGAGGTCCTCGCCGCGGCCCGGGGCGGGCAGGACGACCGGCTTCACGGACACGATCGCGGGGTTCGGGTCGGACATGGCTGTGCTTCCGTTCTCTTTGTCGTCCGGTTGTCGTCCGGTGGGTCTCAGCGGCGGCGCAGGGCCGGGTCCAGCAGCGCGGGCGGGGTGTCGTTCTTCTCGTGGGCGGCGAGGTCGGTGCCGGGGGCGACGATCGTGTCGATCGCGTCGAGTACGTCGGCGGCGAGCACGGTGTCGGCGGCGGCGAGCTGGCTGTGCAGGTGGTCCAGGGTCCGGGGGCCGATCAGCGCGCTGGTGACGGCGGGGTGCGCGGTCACGAAGCCGAGCGCGAGCTGGATCATCGTGAGCCCGGCCTCGTCGGCGACCTTGGCCAGCCGCTCGACGGCGTCGAGCTTGGCCCGGTTGGCGGGGACGGTGGTGTCGTAGCGCTGCGGCATGAACGTGGAGCGGCTGGTGGTGATGGACCGGCCCTCGCGGATCGCGCCGGACAGCCAGCCCGAGGCGAGCGGGCTCCAGGCCAGGACGCCGAGGCCGTACTCCTCGGTCACCGGCAGTACGTGGGTCTCGATCCCGCGCTGGAGGATCGAGTAGCCGGGCTGCTCGGTGACGTAACGGCCCAGGTGGTTCTCGCGGGCGGCCCACTGCGCCTGGACGATGCGGTACGCGGGGAAGGTCGAGGAGCCGAAGTAGCGGATCTTTCCGGCGCGTTGGAGGTCGGTCAGCGCGGAGAGGGTCTCCTCGTCGCTGGTGCGGGGGTCCCAGCGGTGGATCTGGTACAGGTCCACATGGTCGACGCCGAGCCTGCGCAGGCTGTTGTCCAGCTCGGCGACCAGCCAACGGCGCGAGGCGCCCTGATGGTTGCGCTCCTCGTCCATCGGCAGGCTCGCCTTCGTGGCCAGCACGATGTCGTCGCGCCGACCGGCGATCGCCTTGCCGAGCAGTTCTTCCGACTCGCCGCCGCTGTACGCGTCCGCGGTGTCGATGAGATTGACCCCGCCCGCGAGAGCGGCGTCCACGATCGCGGTGACCTCCTCCTGCGTGGTCCGCCCGATCCTGCCGAAGTTCATGGCGCCGAGCGCGAGGGCGCTGACCTGTACGCCGGTGCGGCCGAGGGTGCGGTATCGCATGGCTGCGTCCTTCACAATGGGTAAGCGGAACGTTGTTCCGGTAACGATACGGAACGGGGTTCCGGTTAGCAAGCGGGGAGGGGTGGGGGTGAGGGGAGGCGAGGTGAGAGGGGCGGAGGGGTGTGGCGCGCGGCTGCACAGGGGTGCGGGGTGCGGTGAATGGCGGCGATGAGGGGTGGGGCGTGCGGACCTGGCCGGGAGAGTGGGTGCTCGGTGTGGGGAAGAGCTCCGCTGGACGCGGCCGTCGCGGCCGTCGCGTGTTTCGGCACGTCAGGCGAGGAGACGCCGGTGCGTGGCTGCGCGGCTGAGGTGGGCGTCGGCCCAGGGTGCGATCCGCCGCCGCTTCCCGACCCGCGGACCTCGGCATCGCCGTCCATCGACGCATGGTCGACGCCCGCGCCGAGGCCGGACCGGTCCTGCCGGTGCTCGGCCCGACACCGCCCGCCGCGCTCGGGCAGCGGAACGCCCTCGCCGTCCGGCCACCTGGTCACCCGACACGGCCGCGCGACCGCCCCGGGGACCGGGAACGCGGGGACCGGCTACTCGGGTTTCGGCTACGCGGGTTTCGGCTACGCGGGGACCGGCTACTCGGGTTTCGACCGCCCTGCCCGCCGCGCGATCGAACCCCTCATCGTGGGAGCACGCGCGCCGTGGGAGCACGCGCGGCGCGGGGCTGCACGTGGCGCGGGATTACGCGTGGCGCGGGACCATACGTGGCGCGGGACTATACGTGGCGCGGGATCATACGCGGCGCGGGGCTGCACGTGGCGCGGGATTACGCGTGGCGCGGGACCATACGTGGCGCGGGACTATACGTGGCGCGGGATCATACGCGGCGCGGGGCTGCACGTGGCGCGGGACTACGCGCGGCGCGGGACCATACGTGGCGCGGGACTTCACGTGGCGCGGGACTTCACGTGGCGCGGGACTTCACGTGGCGCGGGACCATACGTGGCGCGGGGCTGCACGTGGCGCGGGACCATACGTGGCGCGGGACTTCACGTGGCGCGGGACCATGCGTGGCGCAGGACCAATGCGTGGCGCAGGACCATGCGCGGCGCAGTGCTGCACGCACCGCGGGACCACGCCCCCGTCCTCACGCCAAGCTCTCCCGCCAAGCCCGGTGCAGGTCCGCGAACCGGCCCGTCCCCGCGATCAGTTCGGTCGGGGTGCCGTCCTCGACGACCCGGCCGTGTTCCATGACCAGGACCCGGTCCGCGATCTCGACCGTGGACAGCCGGTGCGCGATGACGACCGCCGTACGGCCGCGCAGGACCGTCGACATGGCGCGCTGTACGGCCTGTTCGCCCGGGACGTCGAGGGAGCTGGTCGCCTCGTCGAGGATGAGGACGGCGGGGTCGGCGAGCAACGCCCGTGCGAACGCGACGAGTTGGCGCTGACCGGCGGAGATACGTCCGCCCCGCTTGCGTACGTCCGTGTCGTAGCCGTCGGGCAGCGCGCTGATGAAGTCGTGCGCGCCGATCGCCTTCGCGGCCCGCTCGATCTCCTCACGCGGGGCGTCCGGGCGGCCGATCGCGATGTTCTCGGCGACCGTGCCGGAGAACAGGAACGCCTCCTGCGTCACCATCACCACCCCGCGCCGCAGTTCGGGCGCGGACAGCTCGCGCAGGTCGACGCCGTCGAGCAGGACCCGCCCGTCCGAGGGGTCGTAGAAGCGGGCGAGGAGCTTGGCCAGGGTGGACTTGCCCGCGCCCGTCGAGCCGACCACGGCGACCGTCTGGCCGGCGGGGAGGGCGAGGTCGAAGACGGGCAGCACCTCGCCGCCGGTGCGGTAGGCGAAGCGGACGCCGTCGAAGACGACCTCGCGGCCGGGCTGGTCCGACTCAAGTGCCGGGAGCTGGACGGGGGTTGCGGGTTCGGGGACCGACGGGGTCTGGGCCAGCAGGCCCGCGATCTTCTCCAGGGAAGCCGCGGCCGACTGGTAGGAGTTGAGGAACATGCCGAGACGGTCGATCGGGTCGTAGAGCCGCCGTAGGTACAGCACCGCGGCGGCCAGTACACCCAGCTCCAACGAACCGTCCGCGACCCGGGTCGCGCCCCACAGCACGATCACCGCGACGGCCGTGTTGGCGACCAGGCGGGAGCCGGTGACGTAGCGGGCCATCTCCAACAGGGCGTCGCCGTTGGAGCGTTCGTGCCGTTGGTTGAGGACCTGGAAGTCGGCGTCGTTCACGGCCTCGCGGCGGAACGCGCGGACCGGGCGGATGCCGTTCATCGTCTCGACGAACTTCACGATCACGCGCGCGATCGCCGTGGACCGGATCGCGTACACCCGTACCGCGCGCCGCTGATAGACCCGCACCAGCAGGTACAACGGCACGAAGGACGCCACCGCGACCGCACCCAGACCGAGGTCCAGCCAGAGCAGCATCGCCGAGATGTACACGAACGACAGGATGACCGTGATCAGTTCCTGGAGTCCCTCGCTGAGCAGTTCACGCAGGGCCTCGATGTCCGTGGTGGAACGGGAGATGAGCCGACCGGACGTGTACCGCTCGTGGAAGTCGATGCTGAGCGCCTGCGCGTGCCGGAAGATACGGCCGCGCAGATCGAGCAGCACGTCCTGGTTGACGCGGGCGGAGGCGCCGATGAACGCGTACTGGAGTCCGCCGGAGAGCAGCGCACAGAGCAGGTAACCCGCTCCCACGGCGATCAGCGGGCCGTGGTCGTCATTCCGGAACGCCGGTACCGCGCGGTCGATGGCGTACGCCACGAGGAGCGGGCCCACCTGTACGGCCGCCTGCTGGAGCAGGAGGAGGAGGGTCGTGACGGTGACGCGTGCCTTCATCGGGGCGAGCAGGGAGCGCAGGAGTGTGGCGGTCGCGCCGGGAGGAGTGGGCAGGGTGTCCTGATCGAAGAGGTCGCCCGCGGCGGGCTTGTGCGGAGAGTCGGGGGTGTTGTCGGTGGTGGGCGCCGATGTGGTGGGGGCGGTCATCGTTCGTCCTCCTGCTCACCGGCTGGGCGGTTCTGTGTCTGCGGGTCGGTGGGGGCTGGCCGCGCCCCGCGGCGGGGCCGCATGTCGATACCGCCCCGCGCCCCTTCGGGGCGCTCGGCGCCCGACATCAGGTACGCGTACTCCGCGTTCGTCCGCAGGAGTTCCTGGTGGGTGCCGACCGCCGTGATGCGGCCGTCGGACAGCAGGGCCACGCGGTCGGCGAGGAGGACCGTGGACGGGCGGTGGGCCACGATCAACGCCGTTGTGTCGGCGAGGACTTGGCGGAGGGCCGCCTCAACGGCCGCCTCCGTGTGGACGTCCAGTGCGGAGAGCGGGTCGTCGAGGACCAGGAAGCGGGGTTCGCCCACCACCGCCCTTGCCAGGGCGAGGCGTTGGCGTTGGCCGCCGGAGAGGCTCAGGCCCTGTTCGCCCACCTGGGTGTCCGTGCCCTGGGGCAACGCGTGGACGAAGTCCGCCTGCGCTACGGCCAGCGCTCGTGCCAACTCGGGTTCTCCCGCCGCCTTTTCCGCTCCCATGAGTACGTTCTCCCCGACACTGGCCGAGAACAACGTCGGTTCCTCGAAGGCCACGGCGACGATCGCGCGCAGCGTTTCCCGGGGCATGGCGGTGATGTCCTTGCCGTCCAGTGTGATCCGGCCGGAGGTCACCTCGTGGAGGCGGGGGACGAGCGCCGTCAATGTGGTCTTGCCGGTGCCTGTCGCGCCTACCAGGGCCATGGACTCGCCGGGTCTGATGTGCAGGTCTATGCGGTCGAGGGTCGGTGGGGAATCGGGCGGGGCGTCGGGGTAGCGGAAGGAGACTGAGGAGAAGCGGATGCCGTCGTTGTCGGGTGCGGGTCCGTTGTGGCTGGTCGCGCCCCGCGGCGGAGTCGCATCTCGATACAGCCCCGCGCCCCTGCAGGGCGCCTCCGCTTCCGGTGATTCATCCATCACCTCGAAGAACCGCTCCGTCGCCGTCGCCGCCTCCTGGCTCATCGCCAGCAGGAAGCCGATCGACTCCACCGGCCAGCGCAGCGCGAGTGCCGTGGACAGGAACGCCACCAGCGTGCCCGCCGACAGACCCCCGTCCGCGACCTGCACCGTCCCCACCACCAGCGCGGCCCCGAGCGCGAGTTCGGGGAGGGTCACGATGACGCCCCAGATCGCGGCGAGGAGTCGGGCCTTGTGGAGTTCGGTGCCGCGCAGGGTGCGGGAGAGGTCGCGGAAGGCGCGGGCCTGGGTGCGGTGGCGGCCGAAGCCCTTGATGATGCGGATGCCGAGGACGCTCTCCTCGACGACCGTCGTCAGGTCGCCGACCTGGTCCTGGGCGCGGCGGGCCACGTGCGCGTACCGCTGCTCGAAGATCACGCACGTGATGACCACCGGTAGGGCGGGCCCGAGGATCACCAGCCCCAGTGTCCAGTCCTGGAGCAGCATGATGATCACGCCCACCAGGATCGTCACGGCGTTGACCAGCAGGAACGTCAGAGGGAAGGCGAGGAACATCCGGAGCAGCATCAGGTCGGTCGTGCCCCGGGAGAGGAGCTGGCCCGACGGCCATCTGTCGTGGAAGGACACCGGCAGGCGTTGCAGATGCCGGTACAGGTCCGCCCGCATCTCCGCCTCGACGTGCGACAGCGGCCTTGCGACCAGCCACCGGCGCAGCCCGAACAGGACCGCCTCCGCGATCCCGAGCAGCAGCAGATACAGCGCCCCGAGCCACACACCCGCCGTGTCCCGGTCGGCGACCGGCCCGTCCACCATCCACTTCAGGACGAGCGGGAACACCAGTCCCGTACAGGACGCGACGACGGCGACCCCGGCCGCGGCGGACAGCCGTACCCGCACGGGGCGGACGTACGGCCACAGCCGCGCGAGCGTACGGATCGCGGAACGGTCGGACCGGTCGGTGCGGTCGGTGCCGTCTTCGGTGGGTGCATGTGTCGTCGACATCACGGGCGAGCCTACGGACCACCACTGACAGTGCCCACCGAGTTTTGGCCGGACCCGGATCGGCCGTTGGTCCTACGACCTGGGTGTTCGAGGGGTCGTAGGGCCGCATCAACCGATCGGTTGATGTCCCTTCGAGCGCGATGGCCGATGTGCCGGGCCCGGCTCGGGCGGGACCCTCGGTACATGTCAGCCACTCCTGTCATCGAAGTCACCGCACTACGGAAGTCCTACGGCGGCCGGGCCGTCGTGGACGGGGTCTCGTTCGCCGTCGAGGAGGGCGAGATCTTCGGGATCCTCGGCCCGAACGGCGCCGGCAAGACCACCACCGTCGAGTGCGTCGAGGGTCTGCGGGTCCCGGACGCGGGCCGGGTCCGCGTCACCGGACTCGACCCCGTCGCCGACCACGAGGAGGTCGCCCGCGTCCTCGGCGCCCAGCTCCAGGAGAGCGAGCTCCAGGCCAAGCTCACCGTCCGCGAGGCGCTGGAGCTGTACGCGTCCTTCTATCCGCACCCCGCCGACTGGCAGCCGCTGGCCGAACGCCTGGGCCTGACCGCGAAGTTGACCACCCGCTTCGCGAAGCTGTCCGGCGGCCAGAAGCAGCGCCTGTTCATCGCGCTCGCGCTGATCGGCAACCCCCGCGTCGTCGTCCTCGACGAGCTCACCACGGGCCTCGACCCGCGCGCCCGCCGTGACACCTGGCAGCTGATCGAGGACGTGCGGGCGAGCGGGGTCACCGTGCTGCTCGTCACGCACTTCATGGAGGAGGCGCAGCGGCTGTGCGACCGGATCGCCGTGATCGACAAGGGCCGGGTGGCCGCCCTGGACACCCCGGACGGGCTGATCAGGCGCTCGGCGGGCTCCACCGTCATCAGCTTCACGCCCTCCGCGTCGCTGGACGACGGTGACCTGAACGCGCTCCCCGCGCTCACGTCCGTGACGCGCAAGGACGGCCGGGTCACGCTCTCCGGCTCCGACGAGACCGTCAACGCCGTCATCACCCTGCTCGCCCGCAACCACATCACCGCCCACCAACTCCGCGTGTCCGACGCCACGTTGGACGACGCGTTCCTGGACCTGACGGAGGTCTCCGCATGAACACCGCAGTCCTGCGCACCGAGTTGAAGCTCTTCCGCCGTGAACCGGGCGCCCTCTTCTGGATCCTGCTGTTCCCCACCCTGCTGCTGGTGATCCTGGGTTCCATCCCCGGCTTCCGCGAGCACGACGCCGACCTCGGCGGCCTGCGCACCGTCGACGTGTACGTCCCGGTCGCCGTCCTGCTCGGCATGATCGTCGGCGCGCTCCAGTCGATGCCGCAGAACATCACCGGCTACCGCGAACGCGGCATCCTCCGCCGCATGTCCACCACCCCGGTCCGCCCGACCGCCCTGCTCTCCGCGCAGATGGCGGTCTACGGCGCGGCGGCCCTCGTCTCCGCCCTGCTCGCGCTGATCGTCGGCCGGCTCGCCTTCGACGTACGCCTGCCGAAGCAGCCCGGCGGCTACCTCCTCGCCCTGCTCCTCGCGGTCCTGGCCGCCCTCGCGCTGGGCTCCGTGGTCTCCGCGCTGTCCCGGACGACGAAGATCGCCGGTGCCATCGGGTCGGCGGTGTTCTTCCCGATGATGTTCTGCGCGGGCGTGTGGCTCCCGGTGAACTCCATGCCGGACGTGATGGCGCGCATCGTCGGCTACACCCCGTTCGGAGCCGCCGCCGAGGCCCTGAACCGGGCGGCGGCGGGGAACTGGCCGGGCTGGACGCACCTGGGTGTGCTGGTGGCCTGGACCGTACTGCTGACGGCCGGCGCCTCGCGCTGGTTCCGCTGGGAGTAGGGGAAGCCGCCGTGCAGACTGGGGAGATGACCACCAAGGACGGGCAGATCGACCGGCGCTGGGAGCAGCTCCACACCTGGGGACCGTACGGGCTGCTCGGTGTCAGTGTCGTCCTCGCGCTCGCCTCCTCCGGTCTGTTCGACTACTCCGCCGCCCAGTGGTGGATCGGCTGGTCGCTGGCCGGCGCCGCGCTCGTCCTCCAGCTGTGGTGGCACGGCACCCGCTCCCGCCGTCCCGACCGAGGCCGGACCCCGTCGCGGGCCGGGACGGCGTACTACGTCGTCCGCTGGGCCATCGCCTTCGTCCTCACCTGGATCGACCCGTTCTTCGCGTTCTACGCCGCCTCCGGCTTCATGGACGCCGACGAACTGATCCCGGGCACGGTGGCGCAGCGGGTCGGACTGTTCGCGAGCGCGGTCACCGTGGCCGGAGCGCAGGCCGGCGGGATGCCGTTCGGGAGCGGGCTCCAATGGGTCCTCTTCGTGGCACTCGTGGCCGCCAACTCCGGTCTGCAGATGGCGATCGCGCATCTCACCCAGCAGGAGTCGGAGCGCTCCCGCGAGCGCAACGAGACCATCACCGAACTCGAACGCACCAACACCGCCCTGCAACAGGCCCTCGACGAGAACGCCGCCCTGCACGCCCAACTCCTCGTGCAGGCAAGGGAAGCAGGGGTCGCGGACGAGCGCCGTAGGCTCGCCGCCGAGATCCACGACACCATCGCCCAGGGCCTGACCGGCATCATCGCCCAGCTCCAAGTCGTGGCCAACGCACCCGACTTGACGACCGCCCGCACCCACCTCGAACGTGCCTCCGCGCTCGCCCGGCACAGCCTCGGCGAGGCCCGCCGCTCCGTGCAGAACCTCGCGCCCATCGCGCTGGAGAACGACGGACTGCCCGAGGCCCTGAAGAACACGGTCGCGGAGTGGGGTGAACGCACCGGCGTCCGCGCCGAGTTCACCGTCACCGGCATCACCGAGCAGCTCCACGACGAGATCTCGGCGACCCTGCTGCGCATCGCGCAGGAGGCCCTGTCGAACGCGGCCCGGCACGCCCGCGCCACCCGCGTCGGCGTGACCCTCTCCTTCCTGGGCGATGAGGTCATCCTCGACATCCGCGACGACGGACAGGGCTTCGACCCGCTGGCCCTCCCCGAACGCACCCGCACCGGCGGCTTCGGCCTCGACGGCATGCGCGCCCGCGCCGAACGCGTCGCGGGCTCCCTCACGATCGAGGCCGAGCCCGGTCACGGCACGGCCCTGTCGGCTCGCGTACCGTTGGTCCGCCATGAGTGACGAGTTGCTGATCTCCCTGTTGATCGTCGACGACCATCCCGTAGTACGGGACGGTCTGCGCGGCATGTTCGAGTCCGCGCCCGGATTCCGCGTCCTGGGCGAGGCGTCCAACGGCGTCGAGGCCGTGCAGCGGGCCGCCGACCTCGACCCCGACGTCATCCTGATGGACCTGCGGATGCCGGGCGGCGCGGGCGTCGACGCCATCCGCGAACTGACCCGGCGCGCCGCCCGCGCGAAGGTGCTCGTCCTGACGACGTACGACACCGACTCCGACACCCTCCCCGCGATCGAGGCGGGCGCGACGGGCTATCTGCTGAAGGACGCCCCGCGCGACGAGTTGTTCACCGCGGTCCGCGCGGCGGCGGAGGGCCGCACGGTCCTCTCACCCGCCGTCGCCTCCCGCCTGGTCTCCGCGGTCCGCAGCCCCCAGTCCCCGGGCAACGAACCGCTCTCCACCCGCGAACGCGAGGTCCTGGCCCTGGTCGCCAAGGGCACCTCGAACCGCGAGATCGCCCGCGAACTCTTCATCAGCGAGGCGACCGTGAAGACCCATCTCACCCACCTGTACGGCAAGTTGGGCGTCAAGGACCGCGCGGCGGCGGTCGCGGTGGCGTACGACCGGGGGATTCTCGGCTAGCTCGGATAGGGGAGAAGACCGGAGGCGGTCTTCTCCCAGGCCGCCTTCAGTTCGGCGAGCAACTCCGGCTTGTCCGGGGCGAGATCGGCCTGTTCACGGACATCGGCGGCGAGGTCGTACAGATGGTCGTCGCCGTCGGCGTCCCGGTAGTACTTCCAATCCCCGCGCCGCAGCGCCCGGTTGGCCCGCACCCGCCAGAACAGCGCCCGCTCGGGCGGCTGTTCGCCCTTCAGGAGATAGCCCGCCAGGCTCGTGCCGTCCAGCGGGTACGCCGGGTCGGGGCGGGCGCCGGCCAGCTCCAGGAAGGTCGCCGTCCAGTCGGGGGAGAAGTTCGGCTCGTGGCTGACCTGGTTGCCGTCGACGCGGTGCGGCCAGCGGACGATCGTCGGGACCCGGATGCCGCCCTCCAGCAGGGAGGACTTCTCGCCGCTCAACGGCCAGAGGTACGACCAGCGTTCACCGCCGTTGTCGCTGGCGAAGTACACCAGCGTGTTCTCCTCCTGCCCGGACCGGCGCAGCGCGGTGAGCACCTCGCCGACGGCCGCGTCGAGGCTCTGCACCATCTCCGTGTACTTGGCGACCGAGCCGCCGTCGTTGTGCAGCAGCGCGGCGGTGATCCCGGCCGGGGTCGTGGCCGCCCGGATCTTCGCGGCGATCCCGGCGCCGGTCTCCTCGTCGCCCTCCGCGAGCCAAGGCCAGTGCGGGGTGGTGAAGTTGAGGTTCAGCAGCCAGGGTTCGTGGTGCTTGCGGCCGACGTACTCCACCGCCCGCTCGGTCAGCACCTGCGTGTAGTAGCGCAGGTCCTCGTAGGTGGCGTCGCCCTCGTACAGGTCGTAGTCGCCGAGCTGGCCGAGCTTGGAGAAGTACTCCAGCACGCCCCCGTGGTTGCCGAAGAACTCGTCCCAACCCGACTTGGTGGGGCTGTAGTCGGGCAGCCAGCCGCAGTGCCACTTGCCGATGAGGGCGGTGGAGTAACCGGCCTTCTTCAACAGGGAGGCGAGGGTGGGGTGGCTCGGGTCAAGTCCCTGTGTCCTGTTGGCGATCGGTTCGGCCAACCCGCCCGGAGTACGGCCCGGATATCGCCCGGTGTAGAGGCTGAACCGGGTCGGGGAGCAGGTCGCCGAGCCCGAGTACGCGTCGGTGAACCGCACGCCCTGCCGGGCCAGCCGGTCCAGGTTCGGCGTCCTGATGTGCGGGGCGCCGTAGGCGGAGAGGTCGGCCCAGCCGAGGTCGTCGCCGAGGATGACGAGGAGGTTGGGCCGCTTGCCGGAGGTGCCGGGGCGGGCCGTGAACGGGCGCTCGGCGGGGGCGGGTTCGGCGGCCTCGGCGGTGGTGGCCGTACCGGCGACGGCGGTGACGGCACCGCCGCCGACCAGGCCGCCGAAGGCGCGGCGGGATATCTCGGGCATGAGAGGTCCTTGTGGGGAAGACGGCGGGAGACAGCGGAAGCCGTGGGGGGCGTGCCCTCCATGTGATCACCGGGCCCACCCCAAGCCCAGCCGTCCGCCCGGGAGTTCACGGACCTGAAACGTCACCCCGGCCGGAACCCCGCTCGCCCCTCAGCCGTCCCTCAGCCGACCTTCAGCAACAGCACGGCCCGCGCCGGCACCGTGATCGCCGCCCCCGCCCGGTGCACCACCCCCGGCGCCTCCCCCTGCTCCTCCCGTGACGTGTCGACGACCACCTCGTACCGGTCCGCCCACGGCGGCCCCGGCAGCACGAAACTCACCGGCCGGTGGCCCGCGTGCAGCACGGCGAGGAAGCTGTCGTCGACGATCGGGGCGCCGCGTTCGTCGCGGCCGGGGATGTCCCGGCCCGAGAGGTACATGCCGAGGGTGGCGGCGGGCGCGTACCAGTCCCGTTCCGTCATCTCCGTGCCGCGCTCGGTGAACCAGGCCAAGTCCCTTATGCCGTCCGCCGAATGGGCCCGCCCGGAGAAGAACGCCCGGCGGCGCAGCACCGGGTGACGGTGGCGCAGGTCGATCAGCCGGGCGGTGAGGTCGGTCAGCGCCGCCCAGCCGGGGTCCTCCCGCAGGCCCCAGTCCACCCAACTGATCTCGTTGTCCTGGCAGTAGGCGTTGTTGCTGCCCCGCTGCGTCCGCCCCAGCTCGTCACCCGCGACCAGCATCGGCACGCCCGTGGAGAGGAGGAGGGTGGTGAGGAGGTTCCTCAACTGCCGTCGCCGCAGCGCCTTCACGCGCTCGTCGTCGGTCTCGCCCTCGACCCCGCAGTTCCAGGAGCGGTTGTCGTCGGTCCCGTCCCGATTGCCCTCGCCGTTGGCCTCGTTGTGCTTGCGCTCGTACGACACGAGGTCGCGGAGGGTGTAACCGTCGTGCGCGGTGACGAAGTTGACCGAGGCGTAGGGGCGACGGCCGCCCCACGCGTACAGGTCGCTGGATCCCGACAGCCGGTACCCGAGGTCCCGTACGTCCGGCAGAGCGCCCCGCCAGAAGTCCCGGACGGCGTTGCGGTAGCGGTCGTTCCACTCCGTCCACAGGGGCGGGAACGCGCCCACCTGGTAGCCGCCCGAGCCGACGTCCCAGGGCTCGGCGATCAGCTTCACCCGTCGTAGCACCGGGTCCTGGGCGATCACCGCGAGGAACGGGGACAGCATGTCGACGTCGTGCATCGAGCGGGCCAGCGCCGCCGCGAGGTCGAAGCGGAAGCCGTCGACGCCCATCTCGGTGACCCAGTAGCGCAGGGAGTCGGTGATCAGCCGGAGCACGTGCGGCTGGACGACGTGCAGGGTGTTGCCGCAGCCGGTGTAGTCCGTGTAGCGGCGGGCGTCGCTCTGGAGGCGGTAGTAGCCGCGGTTGTCGATGCCCTTGAGCGACAGCATCGGGCCCAACTCGCCCGCTTCCGCGGTGTGGTTGTACACCACGTCGAGGATGACCTCGATCCCGGCCTCGTGCAGCGCCCGCACCATCCGCTTGAACTCGCCGACCTGCTGCCCGGCGGTACCGGTCGCCGCGTAGCCCGCGTGCGGGGCGAAGTAGCCGATGGAGTTGTAACCCCAGTAGTTCTTGAGCCCCCTGCGCAGCAGATGGTCCTCGTGCGCGAACTGGTGGACGGGGAGCAGTTCCACGGCCGTCACGCCCAGCTTCACCAGGTGCTCGATGGCCGCCGGGTGCGCCAACCCGGCGTAGGTGCCCCGGAGTTCCTCGGGTATCCCGGGGTGCAGTCTGGTGAAGCCGCCGACGTGGAGTTCGTAGATGACCGAGTCCGCCCACGGTGTCTTCGGGCGGCGGTCGTCCATCCACTCGTCGTCGGTGGTGTCGTCGTGGACGACGACGCCCTTCGGGACGTGGGGGGCGGAGTCGCGGTCGTCGCGCACGGTGTCCGCGACCTGCTGCTGCGGCCAGTCGCGGACGTGCGCGTACACCTCGGGCGGCAGCCCGAACTCGCCGTCCACCGCGCGGGCGTAGGGGTCCAGGAGCAGCTTCGCCGGGTTCCAGCGGGCGCCGGTCCACGGGTCCCAGCGGCCGTGCACCCGGAAGCCGTAGCGCTGTCCGGGCAGCACGCCCGGCAGGAAGCCGTGCCAGATCTCGTGCGTCAGCTCGGTCAGCGGCACCTTCGTCTCCACGCCCTCCGCGTCGAAGAGACACAGCTCGACCGCCTCCGCACCCCCCGCCCACAGCGCGAAGTTGGTGCCCGCCACCCCGTCCGGGCCGACCCGGTACCGGGCCCCCAACGGCATCGGCGTCCCCGGCCACACGGGCACCGGCGGTCCCGTGTGCGGGGCGCCGGTCAGGACGGGCGCGGCGCGCGGCGACGGCACGGCCGCCTCGACGACGGCTCGCTCCATCGGCACGCCGTCGTCGACGCGCCCCTCCTGCACGGCCTCCTGCTCGGCTGCGCTCGACACCGTCCGGCCTCCCGCGGCTCATGGAACGACGAGGTGAAGACCGCGCGACGTCCCGTTCGCGAGCCCCTGTCCTGTCATCCTCCCCACTGTTCTGCCCAGAGCTTGGGTCGCACTCACGTTTCCCCGGAGCGTGCCCGCTCGTTGGGCACCCCGTGAGGCATGCACAAGGGCGCGCGCGACGCGCGGGGGTCGCACTGGCCGCCGTACTGACATGGGCAGGACTGCTGGCCGGAGCCACCGGCTGTACTTCGGACGGCTCGGGCGGGGGCGGTATCGGCGAGATCTTCGGCAAGGCACCGTCGCCCGAGGATGTGATCCGGATCTCGCCCGAGGACGCCGGCAAGGCGGTGAAACCCGACCAGCGGCTCCTGGTCCGGGTGCCCAGCGGGCGGCTGGAGTCCGTGCAGGTCGTGAAGGAGCAGGACGCCCAGGACACCCCCGTCCCCGGCCACATCTCCGACGACGGACTGCGCTGGGAACCCGAGGACGGGAAGCTCGCGCTGGCCGCCGAGTACACCGTCGACGCGGTCGCCCTCGACGGCGACGGCCGCCGCTCCGCCCGGCACACCACGTTCACGACCTACGTCCCCGACGAGCGGTTCATCGCCTACGTCACCCCGGAGAACCGTGCCACCGTCGGCACCGGGATGATCGTCTCCCTCGGCTTCAACCGGGAGATCGAGAACCGGGCCGCCGTCGAGCGCGCGATCCACGTCACCGCGAAACCGGCCGTCGAGATCCGCCCGCACTGGTTCGGCAGGACCCGCCTCGACCTCCGCCCCGAGACCTACTGGAAACCCGGCACCCAGGTCACCGTCTCCCTCCGCCTGCGGGACGTGGAAGGGGCACAGGGCGTCTACGGCCTCCAGTACAGGACGTTCTCCTTCACCGTCGGCCGCAGCCAGGTCTCCCTCGTCGACGCCGCCAAGCACACCATGGAGGTGCGGCGCGACGGCGACCTGCTGGCCACCGTGCCGATCACGGCCGGCGCCCCCGGGAAGACCACGTACAACGGGAAAATGGTGGTCATGGAGATGCTGGAGGTGACCCGCATGAACAGCCGCACGGTCGGCTTCGGCGGCGAGTACGACATCCCCGACGTCCCGCACGCCATGAAGCTCACCGACTCCGGCACCTTCCTGCACGGCAACTACTGGGCGCCGACCGCCCCCGGACGCGTCAACGTCAGCCACGGGTGCGTCGGGTTGCGGGACGTCAAGGGCGGCAGCTCGGACACCCCCGCCGGATGGTTCTTCGACCGCAGCATCGTCGGGGACGTCGTCGAGGTTGTGCACAGCAACGACAAACAGGTCGCTCCGGACAATGGCCTCGGCGGGTGGAACATGGGTTGGAGGGAGTGGAAGGCGGGCAGTGCGCTGAGGTGACCCGGGAAGGCGCCGGGTCCCTGTGTCAGGCGGCAGTTGAAGTTGCGACCGAATGGTGACACTCGCCTGACATGAAGCTCAAAACCTGGCGGTTAATATGCGCGGACGTGCACGTCAGATGCGCGAAGGGGTGCGGGCCGGACCGGGCCCGGCGAGGGGAGAAAGTCTTGAACGTGCGACCGATATCGGGGGCGTCGGTTGACGCGCGCGGCCGGAGAAACAAGGGACTGCTGGCGCTGATACTCGGCGTGCTGCTGCTCGCCGTCACCGCGTGCGGAGGCGGCGGTTCCAACTCCGGGTCCGGCTCCAGCGACAGCAAGGCCAAGGGGTCGGACACGGCCGAGACCAAGCAGTCGCAGGCGGTCGTCACCATCGCCCCGAAGAACGGCTCGAAGTCCGTCGACACCAGCGGCGCCCTCAAGATCAGCGCCGCGAAGGGCAAGTTGACCGAGGTCGAGGTCAAGGACACCGACGGCGCCAAGGTCTCCGGCGCGATCACCGGCGGCGGCGCGAGCTGGACGCCGGCCACGCACCTGGCCGCCGCCACCAAGTACACCGTGCACGCGGTCGCCAAGGACTCCGACGGCCGGGTCGCCGCCGAGGACTCCAGCTTCACCACGTTGACCCCGAAGAACACCTTCATCGGCGACTTCACCCCGGAGGACGGCTCCACGGTCGGCGTCGGGATGCCGTTCTCGGTCAACTTCACCCGGGGCATCACGCACCCCGACGACGTGAAGAAGGCCATCACCATCACGACCGTGCCGGCCGTCGACGTCGAGGGTCACTGGTTCGGCAACGACCGCCTCGACTTCCGCCCCGAGAACTACTGGAAGTCCGGCACCAAGGTCACCGTCAAGCTCAACCTCGACGGCGTCGAGGGCCGCCCGGGCGTCTACGGCAAGCAGACCAAGACGGTCTCCTTCACCATCGGCCGCAACCAGGTCTCCGTGGTCGACGCCAAGAAGCACACCATGAAGGTCACCCAGGACGGCAGGACCGTCAGGACCATCCCGGTCACCACCGGCAAGCCCGGCTACGACACCTGGAACGGCCAGATGGTCATGAGCGAGAAGCTCGAAGTGACCCGGATGAACGGTGAAACGGTCGGCTACGGCGGCGAGTACGACATCAAGGACGTCCCGCACGCCATCCGCCTCACCAACTCCGGCACCTTCATCCACGGCAACTACTGGGGCGGCGGCGCCTTCGGCAACTACAACGCCAGCCACGGCTGCGTCGGCCTCCAGGACGTCAAGGGCGGTTACAGCAGCAGCGTGCCGGCCGCCTGGTTCTACAACCACTCGATGATCGGCGACGTGGTCGTCGTCAAGCACTCCAACGACGAGACCGTGGCGCCGGACAACGGGCTCAACGGCTGGAACATGTCGTGGGCGAAGTGGAAGGCGTAAGCCTTACGGGAGTTGAGCTGGGCTGAGTTGGCCTGACCTGCGGGCCCGGTGCTGTGACACACAGCACCGGGCCCGCAGGTGTTGGCGCGCGTGCTGCGCCCATCTGGGGGACGACCCCCAGACCCCCGATAATGCCCCCATGACCGTGAATCTCGAAGTCGCCGAGGGCGTCGGCACCATCCGCCTCGACCGCCCGCCGATGAACGCGCTGGACGTCGCCACCCAGGACCGCCTCAAGGAACTCGCCGAGGAGGTCTCGCGTCGCGACGATGTGCGGGCCGTGGTGGTCTACGGCGGGGAGAAGGTGTTCGCCGCGGGTGCGGACATCAAGGAGATGCAGCGGATGGACCATGCGGGGATGGTCGTGCGGTCGCGGGCGTTGCAGGAGTCGTTCACGGCGGTGGCCCGTATTCCGAAGCCGGTGGTCGCGGCGATCACGGGCTATGCGCTGGGTGGGGGTTGCGAGTTGGCGTTGTGTGCGGACTTCCGGATCGCGGCGGACAACGCGAGGTTGGGGCAGCCGGAGATTCTGCTGGGGTTGATTCCGGGGGCTGGTGGTACGCAGCGGCTGGCGCGGCTGATCGGTCCCTCGAAGGCGAAGGACCTGGTCTTCACGGGTCGGATGGTCAAGGCCGATGAGGCGCTCGAACTGGGTCTGGTGGACCGGCTGGTGCCCGCTGCCGACGTGTATGCCGAGGCGTATGCGTGGGCGGCGAAGCTCGCGCAGGGTCCGGCGATCGCGTTGCGTGCCGCGAAGGAGGCGATCGACACGGGGTTGGAGACGGACATCGAGACCGGGCTGGCCGTCGAACGCACGTGGTTCGCGGGGCTGTTCGCGACCGAGGACCGTGAGCGCGGGATGCGGAGCTTCGTCGAAGAGGGCCCCGGCAAGGCCAAGTTCAGGTGAACCGGACCGTCAAATACCGCTCAACCACTTGCAATTGACGTGATGTCTCATACGGGCCCCTCGGCGGCGCGGTTTATGGGAACCTTAACGTGACCTTAAGCCTGCCTTGTCGAGGGAGCCTGTCGATTGCCTCCAACAGAGCCTTCACCGCAGGTCGGAGGGGCTGTCGCGAGCCCTGAAATGCCGTTGGCACATGCCAATCGGATGTCGCGGAACGGAGGCTTCCGGGGGGCGTATTCCTCCGGAACCGCCCCGGAGCCCGTTCGGGGCGGCCATGATGGACGCATGGCGGGGCTGGAAGGTATCGGACAGCCGCGGGGACAAGGCCGTGCGACCGCGGCGCGCTGGTCGCCTGCGGTCGAGGACGAGCGGGCGCTCAAGGCGATCGAGTTGTTCGGCAATCCGACGGAGGCGGAGGTTCCGCTGCCGTCCCGTCCGGAGTCCGCGGCGACGGCCCGCCGGCTCACCCAGATCGTCGTTCTGCGGCACTGGGGGCTCAGTCCGAAACTGACCGAGGACGCCGTCTTACTTGTCTCGGAGCTTGTCGGAAACGCCGTCCGGCACACCGGTGCGCGGGTGTTCGGGCTGCGGATGAAGCGGCGGCGGGGGTGGATCCGGGTTGAGGTTCGTGATCCCTCGCGTGGGCTGCCGTGTCTGATGCCGGTTCAGGAGATGGATCTGAGCGGGCGGGGGTTGTTCCTCGTCGACAAGCTCTCCGATCGGTGGGGCGTGGATTTGCTGCCCCGCGGAAAGACGACTTGGTTCGAGATGCGCGTCTCTGATCGTTGAGCGAACCGCTGTGGATGCCGGGTCAGGTTGTCGGTTTTCCGCAGGCGCGCTGTGGCTGGTCGCGCGGTTCCCCGCGCCCCTTGGGGGTGCGCCGGACCGGAGTTGATTGCTTTCGGTCGGCTGAGAGCCCTGTCACGGAACTCCGTTCGGGGCGCGACCCGTGCGGGTCCCCCGTACGGGTTAATGCCCCGGTTTCTTACTCGGCGCCCCTTAAATGGGGCGGGTGACCACGACCGACCGCCGTACGGCGTTGCGTGCGGGTGCCGGGCTTGTCGCCGGGGGCGCTCTTGCCGCCGGGTGTGCCACGACCGGCTCCACCGCACCTGCCGCCGCCCCCGCCAGCGGACCCGCGCCCGCCGCCAGGGCGACGCCGCCCCCCGCACCCGCCCCCCGCGCCTTCCCCCAGCAGCCCGCGCAGATCACCCACGGACCCCGCGACCACCCCAAGGTCGCGCTCACCTTCCACGGGCAGGGCGACCCCAAGATCGCCACCGCCCTTCTCACCGAGGCCGAGAAACACGGCGCGCACATCACCGTCCTCGCCGTCGGGACCTGGCTCGACACCCACCCCGAGATGGCCCGCCGCATCCTCGACGGCGGCCACGACCTGGGCAACCACACCCAGCGGCACATCGCCGTCAACACCCTGTCCGAGACCGACGCGCTGGCCGAGATCACCGGCTGCGCCGACCGCCTCAAGCGGCTCACCGGCTCGATCGGCACCTGGTTCAGGCCCTCGCGCGCCCCGGCCGCGTCCCCGCTCGTCCAGCGCCTGGCCCACCGCGTGGGCTACCCGCACGTGCTGTCCTACGACGTCGACTCCCTCGACTTCACCGCACCCGGCGCCCCCGCCGTCACCCGCAAGGTGCTCGCCGAGGTCCGCAACGGGTCGGTCGTCAGCATGCACTTCGGGTACGCCGACACGGTCGCCGCGCTCCCCGCCGTACTGGATGAACTCCACCGCCGCGGACTGCGCGCGGTGACGACCACGGAGCTGCTGAGCTGATGCGACACATCCCCCTCACCCGCGCCCTCGTCGCCGGGATCGCCCTTGCCGCCCTCGCCGGCTGCGGTTCGCAGGACCACGCCGACGAGGCCCTCGGCACCAAGGCCGCGCTCCAGCCGCAGCAGCAGCAGAAGGCGCAGGTCGCGCGGGCGCTGCCCGGAATGCCGCCGGTGCTCGACCCGGCCGACGTGTACGCGGCCGACCGCCCCAACCAACTCTCCCCGGTCGTACGGGACTTCCCCTCTCGGGTCTACGTCCCCAACACCAACTCCAACACGGTCTCGGTGATCGACCCGAGGACGTACAAGGTCGTCGAGACCATCCCGGTCGGTGTCCAGCCCCAACACGTCGTCCCCTCCTGGGACTTGAAGACCCTGTGGGTCAACAACGACCGGGGCAACACCCTCACCCCGATCGACCCGCGGACGGGCAGGGCGGGCAAGCCCGTCGACGTGCACGACCCGTACAACCTGTACTTCACGCCCAACGGGAAGTACGCGATCGTCATGGCCTCGCTGGACCGGCAGTTGGTGTTCCGGGACGCGCACACGATGAAGACGGTGAAGGCGGTCCACGTCGGCTGCTACGGCGTCAACCACGCCGACTTCTCCCCGGACGGCCGGTACTTCATCGTCTCCTGCGAGTTCAGCGGTGAGCTGCTCAAGGTCGACACCGAGAAGATGAAGGTCATCGGGCAGCAGAAACTGCCGTTCCACGGCTCGATGCCGCAGGACGTCAAGATCTCGCCGGACGGCAAGAGGTTCTACATCGCCGACATGATGGCCAACGGCATGTGGGTCCTGAACGGCGACACCTTCGCCAAGCCGGACTTCCTGCCCACCGGCAAGGGCTGCCACGGCCTGTACATCAGCCGGGACTCGCGCGAGATGTACATCTCCAACCGCGGCGAAGGCACCATCTCCATCTTCGACTTCACCAAGAACAAGCTCACCAAGAAGTGGCACCTCCCCAACGGCGGCAGCCCCGACATGGGCGGCGTCTCGGCCGACGGCAAGGTCCTGTGGCTCTCCGGCCGCTACAACTCGGAGGTCTACGCCATCGACACCCGCACCGGCACGCAGCTCGCCCGCATCAAGGTCGGCGGCGGCCCGCACGGCCTCGCGGTGTACCCGCAGCCGGGCCGCTACTCGCTGGGCCACACGGGCATCTTCCGCTGAGACCCGCCGCGTCTCATCCGGTACGAGTACGGTCTAGCGGGCGCTGAGCAGCACCGCCTCCGACCCCACCGGACGGTAGCCCGCCGCCAGGAACGCCCGCATGCTGCGGGCGTTCCCCGGTGCGACCTGCGCCCACAGCGGCTCGGCGGTGAGGTGACGGGCGGCGGCCACCAGGGCGCGGCCCAGCCCCCGGTGCCGTACGTCCTCGTCGATCTCGACGGAGACCTCAAGCCGGCCCCCGACCCCGCGCCCCAGTACGATCACGCCCCCCTCCGTCGTCCACGCGCGGACGTCGTCGCGCCGGCCGCGGGCGTACACGATGCGCGGATGGTCGCCGTCCGCGATCTCCCGCAGGGGCAGCGGGGGTTCGCCCGGCAGCGGGGAACCCACGAGCATCGCGTCGATCGTCTCCGCCCTGCGGCCCGTACGGTCGAGCAGGGCCGTCAGGAACCACGGGTTCATCGGTGCCGCGAGCGCGTCGCACGGAACGGCGGCGAGGGTGTCGTGGACCCACCGCGGGTCCTCGTCGATGAAGACGACGGCGTGCGCGGTGAAGGCGAGCACTCCCGCGTCCCGCCCGGACAGCTGCGGTACGACGGTCACGCGGCCGTCCGCCGGCGGGAGGTCGTCCCGGGCCACCGCGTCGAGAATGTCCCGAAGAGTCTCCATCACCAGGCTCCTTGCGCCGCTTGAGTCTCCACCCACTGGAAGGCCCACACTCACAGACATGCTGCTCTATCCGGGGGGAGACCCCCCACACCCCCCGTACGACGGCACCGGACTCCTCACCATCGGGGAGCTGGCCAGGTCTACCGGACTGACCGTGCGCACCATCCGCTACTGGTCCGACGAGGGCGTCCTCACCCCGGTGACCCGCTCCGCGGGCGGCTATCGGCTCTACGACGCCGAGTGCGCCGCGCGTCTCGAACTGATCCGCACCCTCCGGGAGTTGGGCCTCGGCCTGGCCGACGTACGCAAGGTGCTGGCCGGGGAGACGACGGTCGCGGAGGTGGCCGCCGCGCATGTGGTGGCGCTGGACGCGCAGATCAGGTCGCTGAGGGTGACCCGGGCGGTGCTGTCGACCGTCGCGAGACGCGGTTCGACCGCGGAGGAGATGACGCTCATGAACAAACTCGCACGGCTGTCGGCGGCCGAACGCAGGCGGATCATGGAGGAGTTCGTGGAGGAACTGTTCCACGAACTCGACGCCGTCGATCCGTGCATCAAGGAGCGGATGCGCTCCATCGCGGTGGATCTGCCCGACGACCCGACCCCCGAACAGGTCGACGCCTGGGTGGAGTTGGCGGAGATGGTGCAGGACCCGGAGTTCCGGGCGCAGATGCGCAAGGCCGTCGAGTTCAACGCCTCGGACCAGGAGCGCGCCGCCGTCCGCGGCCGGTCCACCTGGTTTCCCATGCGGCTGGTGCAACTGGGTGCGGAGGCCAGGGAGCGGGGCATCGCCCCCGGGTCGCCGGAGGCCGAGGCGATCCTGCGGGAGGTGCTGGGCGACGGCGGTGACCCGGCCGCCGTACTCGAACGGATGGAGTCGGCGTCCAACGAACGGCTCGCCCGCTACCGGGAGTTGCTGGCCACGGTGAAGGGCGGCGGGCCCGCGGCGGCGCACCGGCCGGAGTTCGCGTGGGTGGTCGCCGCACTACGGGCGCGCGCGGCCGGTTAGTCTGACGTCCGTCAACAGGCAGTAAAGCGTTACGAAGGGGCGGATCCGGTGGCGGACATCGAGGAAGCACGCAAGCATTTCCAGCGGATCGACACGGACGGTGACGGTGTCATCACCGCGGCCGAGTTCAAGACCGCCCTGGCCCAGGGAGGCGACTGGAACGTCACCGAGACAGTTGCCGAGGCCATCATCAAGAGCCGGGACCTCAACGGGGACAAGGTCCTGTCGTTCGACGAGTTCTGGGCCCACCTGAACAAGTGACCCGAGAGTGATCTTCGCCTGAGCGGCAGGGGCGCCCGTCCCACGGTGGACGGGCGCCCCTCCGTCATGTCCGGCGTCGGGTGTTCCTGATCCGTACGCTCCAGCGGCCCTCGTGCCGTTCCAGGACCAGCGGCAGGTCGAAGCACTTGCCGACCTGGTCGCTGGTGAGGACCTCGTCCGCCGGGCCCTGTGCGAGGGGGCGGCCGTCGCGCAGGAGCAGGGCGTGGGTGGTGCCGACGGGCAGTTCCTCCAGGTGGTGGGTGACCAGGACCGTGGCCAGGTCCGGATGCTCCCGGCGCAGCCCGTCCAGAGCGTCGAGCAGCCGCTCCCGGCCCGGGAGGTCCAGGCCGGTGGCCGGTTCGTCGAGCAGCAGGAGCCGGGGCTCGGGCATCAGCGCACGGGCGATCAGGGTCCGGCCGCGCTGCCCCTGGGAGAGGGTGGGCCAGCGGGCGTCACGGAGTTCCGTCAGCCCCAACGTCCCGATGAGCCGCTCGGCCCGCGCCAGCTGCGCGGGCGTCGGTCGCCAACGGGGAAGCGGAGCCACGGAGTTGGTCACCCCGGTCAGGACCACCTCCCGCACCCGCAGGGGTTCGGTGAGCGGGTGGCGGGGGTTGACGTGACCGACGTAGGACCGCAACTCCCGTACGTCGACCCGGCCCAGGCGTCGGCCGAGGACCTCCACCGTCCCTCCTGTCGGGTGGACCTGCGCCCCGAGCAGGCTCAACAGGGTCGACTTTCCCGCCCCGTTGGCGCCGAGGAGGGCCCAGTGCTCGCCGGCGCGGACGGTGAGGGAGACCTCGGCCAGGATGGGGCGGCCGTCGCGTACGACCTGGACGTTCTCGGCGCGCAGCACGTCCGTCATCGCGGCACCCGGTTCACCGCGGAGAGGACGGCCCGTACGGAGGCCGCCGGACCCTCCGCCGCACCCCACACCGTGACGCCGTTCACCCGGCACTCGGCGTAGGCGGCCGTCCCGTCCTCGGTGAGTTCCAGCACGTCCACCGCGCAGCCGGCCGCAGCGAGCGTCTCGACCAGGGCGGAGGTGCCCAGGCCCGCCAACTCGCCCTGTTCGGGCGGTCCTTCGACCACGTAGGTCTCCCGGAACAGCTCGTACAACTCCTTCGGTGTCGCCTCCCGCCCGCTCGCGTCCGTCGCCTCCTGGACGACCCGGGAGAAGTGGGGCCGCATACGCGGCGGCAGGTCGAGGCCGTGGTGGGTGCGCAGCAGGTACGCCATTCCGCCCTTGCCGGACTGCGAGTTGACGCGGATCACCGCCTCGTAGGAACGGCCCACGTCGGCCGGGTCGATGGGCAGGTAGGGGACGGACCAGGGGACGCGTCCCTCGGGGAGCCCCGACTCCACTGCCCTGCGGGCGTGTTGCGCGAACCCCTTGCTGATCGCGTCCTGGTGGGTACCCGAGAACGCCGTGTACACCAGCTCGCCGGCGTACGGGTGGCGGGGATGCACCGGCAGCCGGTTGCAGTGCTCGACGGTCTCCCGGACCGCGTCGATGTTCCCGAAGTCGACCATGGGGTCCACGCCTTGGGCATACAGGTTGAGGGCGAGGGTCACCAGGTCGACGTTGCCGGTGCGTTCGCCGTTGCCGAACAGACAGCCCTCGACGCGCTGGGCACCGGCCAGGACGGCGAGTTCGGCGCAGGCGACGCCGGTGCCGCGGTCGTTGTGCGGGTGGACGGAGAGGATCACCGCGTCGCGCCGGGACAGGTTCCGGTGGGCGTACTCGATCTGGTCGGCGTAGACGTTCGGCGTCGCGATCTCGACCGTGGCCGGGAGGTTGTGCGTGACCGGCCGGTCCCGGCTCGCGTCCCACAACTCCGTGAGCCCGTCGCACAGTTCGAGGACGAAGTCGGGCTCGGTGAGGTTGAAGGTCTCCGGGGAGAACTGGAAGCGGATGCCGGGCGCGTCCCCGGCCCGGCGCGCCATGTGCTCGGCCGCCGCGCGCACGGTCGCCCACACCTCGCCCCGGTCCCGGCCCAGTACGACCTCACGCCACACCGGCGAGGTCGCGATGTACAGGTGGACCACCGCGCGGGGCAGTCCCTCGACCGCGTCGAAGGTGCGGTCGATCAACTCAGGCCTGGCCGGGGTGAACACGACCGGCGTGACATCGTCCGGCACGGCCCCGGAGGTCACCAGATGCCGTACGAAGTCGAAGTCGGTGCGGCTCGCGGAGGGGTAGCCGACCTCGATCTCCTTGAAACCGGTCGCCACCAGCAGGTCGAACAGCCGGCGCTTGCGCGGGGTGTCCATCGGCTCGGCGAGCGCCTGGTTGCCGTCGCGCAGGTCGACGGGGACCCAGAGGGGAGCGCGGTCGATCCGGGCAGCGGGCCAACTCCGGCCCCCGGAAGGGACGTTCACGCGTTCGTGGAAGGGGCGGTAGCGGTCGTACGGCATCGGGCTCGGGCGCTGGGGGTTCCAGCGGAAGGGGGATGCGGTGGTCATCGTCTGCTGACTGCTCTCGGCTCGGTCGGACGGTGACCGGCAGCACGGCGACCCGCGGCGGGGTGCCGGTCGCGTCAGGCCCCGCCGCGGCAGCCGAGAAGAAGGAGACCGCGAAGCGTCATGCCGGTAGGCTAGCCACACCTCAGGTCCTCAGACAAGTGAGAATCTCCTGAGTGTCGATGAACCCGATGATCTCCGAGTTGGTGAGCTGCCCGTGCCGCTAGGTCCCGTCCGCCCCAGTCCCCTCGTCGAACAGGCCGCCGACCGGCTGCGCGCGCAGATCACCGCCGGGGAGTGGCCCGTCGGCAGCAGACTGCCCGGCGAGACCACTCTGGCAACGGAGTTGGGCGTGGGCCGTTCCACGGTCCGTGAGGCGTTGCGAGCGCTCGCGGGGGCGGGCCTGGTCCGGCCGCGGCAGGGCGCCGGGGTGTTCGTCGTCGCCACCGAGCCCGCCGAGGACTGGCCGACCCGGCTGCGGCGGGCCGCGGTGACCGACGTCTACGAGGTGCGGATGGGCATCGAGGTCCAGGCGGCCCGGCTGGCGGCGAGCCGTCGTACGCCCGAGGACGTGACGGCGATGGAGCGCGCGCTGGAGGACCGCCGGGCCGCTGCCGGAGCCGACGACAGCGCGTTCGTCGACGCCGACATCGCGTTCCACGCGGCCGTGGTCGCCGCCGCCCACAATCCCGTACTAGCCGATATTTTCGGCCAGTTCACGCCGGTGCTGCGGAAGGGGCTGGTGGAGCTGCTGGCGCTGACGGAGCTGCGCGCGCACGATCCGAACACCGGGGACGAAGCGCATGAGGCGCTGGTGCGGGCGGTCGTGGAGGGGGCGGCGGAGACGGCGGCGGAGGTGCTGCGGGCGGAGCTGGAGGATCCGTTCGGTGCGCAGGTGCCGCGGGTCGCCGTCACTCGTACGGCGGAGGGGGCGGAATAGGTGACGGAGACCCGGGGTTGAGGCCCCCAGACGCATGCGCATGCATGGATCGTATGGAATCCGGATCGGCGAAGGGTCTGTCATGAAGATCGGCATCATCGGCGCGGGCAACATTGGCGGCAACCTCACCCGGCGGCTCACCGCGCTCGGGCACGACGTCTCCGTCGCCAACTCGCGCGGCCCGCAGACACTCACCGCGCTGGCCGAGGAGACGGGCGCGACGCCCGTACCCGTCGAGGAGGCGGCGAAGGGGGCCGAGGTCGTCGTGGTCACCGTCCCGTTGAAGGCGGTCCCGGACCTGCCCAAGGGCTTCCTGGACGGCGCCGCGGAGCACGTCGCCGTCATCGACACCGGCAACTACTACCCCGGGCGCGACGGCCGCATCGCCGCGATCCTCGACGACGACCTCACCGAGAGCCGCTGGACCGCGCGGCAGATCGGCCACACCGTGATCAAGGCCTTCAACGGCACCTACGCCCAGGACATCCTGGACCGCCCCCGTCCGTCCGGCGACCCCGACCGCCTCGCCCTCCCGGTGGCCGGCGACGACGAGGCCGCGAAGCGCGTGGTCCGGGCCCTGATCGACGACCTCGGCTTCGACACGGTCGACGCGGGCACCCTCGACGACTCCTGGCGGCAGCAGCCGGGGACGCCGGTGTACGGGCTGCGGGAGGGCGTGGCCGGGGTCGAGAAGGGGCTGGCGGAGGCTTCGCGGGAGCGGACCGGGGACTTCAAGGGCTGACCGGCCCGGCTCGCACGACCGTCAGGCGTCCTTCGCCCACGTCTGCAGGGACGCCTTGGTCGTGAAGTCGGCGACGTCCTTGTCGTGGGGGTCCGACGTGTACTGGTGGAACTTCCAGTCCGCCTTGATGCGGGGCTTGCCGGCTGTCGTGTAGTCGGCGATCCACAGGCCGTCGCCCGCGTAGGACGTCTTGTCGATGGTGAGCCAGAAGTCGCGGTTCGTGTACAGGATCACCCGGTTGTTCGGGCGGAGGGACTTCACCTTGCGGATGAAGCTGTCCTTCTCGGCGTTCGTGGCGTGGGTGCCGTCGCCGGTGGTCTCCCAGTCGACGGCCAGCAAGTCGCCCGCTTTTTCAGGGGCCTTGCCGACGAAGTACTCCGCCTGGGCGGTGATGTCGCCCGGCCAGAGAAAGTGGTAGAAGCCGACGACCAGTCCCGCGTCACGGCCCGTCTTCGTCTGGGCCGTGAGTCTGGGGTTGACGTACGAATGGCCCTCCGTCGCCTTGATGAAGACGAAGGAGGAGCCGTCCGTGTCGTACGCGGTGGACTGGAACGCGCTTACGTCGATGCCATGCAACATGGGGGACTTGTGCCCCGTCCCCGCTATCCGGAACCTCAGCTTCTGGTGGCCGCCGAGGACAGGACCGACGCCGATTTCGACGACCAGTCAGAAGTGATCACGCTTGCGTGGTCCGCTGCCAGTAGTGCCAATTTGGCGGCGACTTCCGCGTCCGTGGGGGCGGTTGAGGAGATCGCCGGGGCCACCGCGTACGCGTCCGTCATGATCAGGATGTAGTGGTTCGTGGAGTAGAACGACGTGTCGTAGCCGTTGTTGACGTACGTCGCCGCGTCACCGTCGAAGAAGACGAACCACGGGCGGATCGACGTGTCCGACGTCCAACGGGTCGCCCTGGGATCGCCGTTGGCCGCGCCCAGCACCGCCGGGAAGGCCTGCGCCTGGGCGATCGTGCCGGCCGCGTACAGGTCGCGGAGATGGTCGCCGTACTCCTGGTCGGTCCAGTAGTGGTCGAACGGGTTGGCCTGCTCGACCGTGCCGGGGATCAACTCGAAGATGAACTTGCCCTTGAGGGCGTCACGTGAGGGCCACGCGTTCGCCTGGGCCGCCGCGTCGAGCGTGGAGTAGGAGGAGCCGAGCAGGTCGGACGGCTTGTAGACGCTGCTGCCGAGCTTCTGCGAGACCAGGGTGTCGAAGGCGGTCGGGCCCAGGCCGATGGTCTGGTTGAAACCCACCTTCATCTCCACCTTGATGATGATGGGCGCGTGGTCCGGGTGCAGGGTGTTCCAGGCGGCCATGTTGTCCAGGCAGCTGCCGAGGTCCTGGTCGCGGTCCTTGCTGTACAGGTCGGCGGGGGTGCTCGCGTGCTCGCAGTTGTTGTCGTTGGAGAACAGGTCGCTGTGGCTGACCCGCCACCGCTTGCTCAAGCTGTCGACGTAGACGTCGAGTTCGAGCAGCGAGGCCCCGGAGTCCAACGCCTGCGCCCAGTACGTGTACTTGTCCTTCTCGTACGCGTTGTGCGTCCCGATCGTCGTCGTCTCGGAGAACTTCGCCGCCGCCGCGTGGGCGTTGCCCGCGGCCCCCGTCAGCAGCAGGGCGGCGGTACCCAGCAGCGCCGCCAGCCGTCTTATCGCCTTCATGAGTGTCAAGTCCCCTTCGCCGTGGCCTAGTTGGAGCCTTGGTGGCGGCAGCAGCGTAGGGCGAAGCGGTTACCGCCCGGTAGCCCCTGGAGGAACATAGGCTTCCGCGGAGGTCAGGGAGGATTGTTGTCTTTTTCTGCATATTTCATTCTTCATGGCGAGAATCATATTCTCGTACGATGACCCGTCCTGGTGTGGAGGTCGCCCTCAGGTTCGACTTCCGTAACCCCGAGTCGGCCGGTACGGCCATGGCGGACCGGTACGCGGCAGCCCTCGACATGGCCGCATGGGCGGCTGAGATCGCGGCCGGTGACCTGTTTCGCTGCGTGCTCGAACTGGTGGGCCCGCGCGCGGAGATGGGCTGTCTGGCCACTGCGCTGAACGGCATGCTCGCGCAGGTGGAGACCGCGTTCGCCGCCCGCGCGGAGTCCGAGGCGCGGATGACCCGCTTCGTCGCCGACGCCGGCCACGAGCTGCGCACCCCGCTGGCCGGTATCAAGGGCCTCACGGATCTGCGTCGCATGGGCGCGGTCTCCGACCGGGAGGACATCGACACCACGATGGCCCGTATCGCCCGGGAGTCGGACCGGCTCGCCCGGCTGGTGGAGGACATGCTGCTGCCGGCCCGCTTCGACGAGCTGAGCCTGGGAACCACCGGCGACTCCGGCCCGGTCCTCGAACTGGCTCCCACGGATCTGCGCACCCTCGCCGCCGACGCCCTGCACGACGTACGGGCCCTGGACGCGACCCGCCCGGTCACCCTCACCGGCCCGCACGGCACGGGCGCCCCCGCCTCGGCTCCCGCCCTGGCCGACGAGGCCCGGCTGCGCCAGGTCGTGACCAACCTCGTCGGCAACGCGGTCGCCCACACCCCGCCCGGCACCCCGATCCGCATCGGTGTGGGCACGGCCGGCGGGGACGCGGTCCTGGAGGTGGCGGACGAGGGGCCGGGGCTCAGGCCGGCCCGGACCGCCCACATCTTCGAACGCTTCTACCGCGCCGACACGTCCCGCACTCGCGCCACCGGTGGCGCCGGCCTGGGTCTGGCCATCGTCGACTCCCTGGTCGCCGCGCACGCGGGGCGAGTTGAGATCGACTCGGCGCCCGGACGGGGGGCGACCTTCAGGGTCCGGCTCCCGCTTCATTCCGAACTGCGGGCACCCGCCGGTGTGTTGGGATGACGCCCGCGTGCCGCGTGCTCGGTGAGGACCTCGGTGAGCTGGCGGGTGGTCTGTCGGGCCACGTTGGGTTCGGTGGCCGCGTAACTCGTGTACGCGTTCAGCGCGGTGGTCAGGGCCCAGCCCATGCCGCGCGTCCAGGTGGCGTCGTCCAGGGCGAGTGCGGTGCGGAAGAGCGGGCGGGTCGTGGCCGACAACAAGGTGTAGGCGACGACGAGATCGCAGGCGGGATCGCCCATGCTCAGGCCGCCGAAGTCGATGACGGCGGAGATCCGGCCGTCGACGGTGAGCAGGTTGCCCGTGTGGAAGTCGCCGTGGCACCAGACGGGTGCGCGGTCCCAGGCGGGGGCGTCGAGCGCGTTGTCCCAGACCTCGGTCAGGGCGGCCGTGTCGAAGACTCCGTCCACGGCCCTGATCGCCACCCGGGTCGACTGGTCGCGGGTGGCCAGCGAGGGGCGGGTCAGCTCGGGGTGAGGTCCGGGGGTCAGGGCGTCGGCGGCGGGGATGTGTTGCAACGCCCTTAGGAAATCGGCGAGTTGAGCGGCGGCCAGCTCCGGGTCGGCGAGGCCCTCCACGGTCGCCGTCGTCCCGTCGAGCCAGCGGGTGACGGACCAGTGCCACGCGTAGCCGCAGCCCGGTGTGCCGAGGGCGAGCGGTTCCGGGACGGTCAGGGGGAGTCGGGGCGCGAGAAGGGGGAGCCAGGCGTGTTCCTTGGCGGCCTCGCCGTCCGCCCAGTCGCTCCGGGGCAGTCGTACGGACATGGTGTCGCCGAGGCGGTGGATGACATGGTCCGAACCGGCGGGTTCCAGGAGTCTCAGGGGGAGGTGGGACCAGTGCGGGAACTGCGCGGCGAGCAGGGCGCGGACGAGTGCGGGATCGCTGGCGGGGGCGATGGTCATCTCTCCCTTTCGTGTCCCCCTGGGCGAGGACGACGCCGACCGGCCCACCGGGCGGGTGATGGGATCACTTTACCGAGCGAGCCGAGTGCACCGGCCCTGCATAAGGTGATCACGTCGGCCCCGCGGGTGCCGCACGCGAACAACCCATCCTCACAGGGGAGTTGGGGACCACGCCACCACCCCGTGAGAACACCTTGCGGCGAGGAGTCACGCATGACGCACACGACCGGCGGCAGTGTTCGGCTTCAGCCCCGGCTCGTCGCCACCGACCTCGACGGGACCGTCGTGCGCGAGGACGGCACCGTGTCCGCCCGTACCGTCGAGGCCTTCGCCCGGGTCCGGGACGCGGGTGCCGAGTTCGTGTTCGCCACCGGACGGCCGCCGCGCCAGATGGGCCCGATCGCGGACGCCTTCGGCGCGTTCGGGACGGCGATCTGTTCCAACGGGGCGTTCCTCTACGACATGGGCACCCGAACTGTCGTAGCGGAGCACGCCATTGACCCGCGCACCCTCGCCGAGACCGTTCGTCGGCTCCGGGCGTCGATCCCGGGCATCGGCCTCGCCGTGGAGTACGCCACCGAACTCGACGGCGACGACCTCTACGAGGCAGGGGTCTGGGACGACGACATCACCGTCCGGCGGCCCGGCGAGGCCGGCCTGTGGGACCGTCCGGCGCCCAAACTCGTCGGCCGGCACCCGCACTTGACCGCCGACGAGCTGCTCGCCCTCGCCGCCCCGGCACTGGACGACCTGGTCACCGTCTACCACTCCAACGGCGAACGGCTCGTCGAGGCCGTCGCCGCGGGTGTGAGCAAAGCCCATGCCCTACGGCGGTTCGCGGCCGACCGCGGCATCACCGCCGCCGAGACGATGGCCTTCGGCGACATGCCCAACGACCTCCCGATGCTGGCCTGGGCGGGCATGCCGTACGCCGTCGCCAACGCCCACCCGAGTGTGCTGGACGCGGTCGCCCAGGTCACGTCGTCCCTTGACGAGGACGGGGTGGCACAGGTGATCGAACGTCACTTTCCGGGTGGGCGGCCGGTGAGTCCGCGTTAGCCGGAGACTCGGTCAACGGGGCGTCGGCGCCGCGGAGTTGGGGGAGTGGAGCCGGTGCGGGGGCCGGTGTCGGCAGGATGCGGTCCTCCCACCAGGACAGGCCCAGGACGGTGGCGAGCAGGACGAAGGGGGTCGAAGCCGGAACGATCAGCGCGTACATGTGTCCGCCTGTCGTGAAACGCGAGCGAGGCGGCGGGCGGCGGAAAGGCGCCCGCACGGAGCGCGTCGATGCCGCGTGGCGATCCGGCACCGATGTGCGAGATGCGCCCCCGAGGAGCACGGGAGAGCGAGGGTCGACGCTGCCGGGGGCTGGGGCCGTAGGCCACAGGCTAGCCCTCTCCACACCTCCCGAACAGGCGTCCGGTGGCCATCCGCCACCGGCCGCCGTCCCCGATCACTGTCCCCGATCACTGTCCGCGTCCCGCGGTGAGGACTACGCTGGTCGAACCGGCCCTGGCCCTGGCCCTGGCGTTCTGGACCCCGCTGTTGGACGAGCCGTCCGAAGGAGAAGGCCATGATTCACGCAGCCGATGTTCGGGAGTGGCGGGAGCGGGACGTCGTGGATGCGGAGGCGCACAAGATCGGGGTGCTGGAGGCCGTGTATGTGGACACCGCGACCGATGAGCCGGCCATGGCGACGGTTCGGGTCGGGTTGCCCACGCGGCATCGGCTGATCTTCGTGCCGTTGGACGACGCGATCGTGGGGCCGGACTACGTGAAGGTCGGGTATCCCAAGGCTCTGGTGAAGCAGGCCCCTTCGATCGGTACGGACGACGTGCTGCCCGCCGAGCAGGAGGAAGGGATCTTCAAGCACTACGGGCTGCCGTACCAGCCGGGTGCCGGCGGCGAGCGGCAACTGGCCCGGCGTTGACGGCACCGGACGCCGAGAGGTTTCAACTCGGCGTTCCGGGCCATCCGTTGAACATGTCCAGACGCTACGGCGGAAGCCCCGCGGGGACGGTCATCTCCGTCATCGCGGACATCGCGGCACTGATCCTGATCCTGTGGATCGCTCTCTATCTGTTCGACGCCAACACCGCGAACAACTCGGTCGACTGGGTCCACAACGCGGCCAACTGGCTTTCAGGCTGGTCGCACAACCTGTTCACCATCCACTCGGCGGACTGGCGCACTGTCGTCAACTACGGCCTGCCCGCCCTCGTCTATCTCTTCATCGGCCACGCGGTGGCCACCGGTGTCAACCGGAACTAGACCACCACCGGGCCCTCAACCGGCTTGCCGTCAGGCCGCCTCACCTCATGACCTCCGGGCCTTTGCGCCTCGGGGCTGTGCGGGTAGGCGGCCGACCGGTGCTGGAAGGAGAGGATCTTCGGGTTCTGGACGACTCCGTCCCGGATCTCGATGGCCTTCCGGACCGTGACGTCGCCGTCCCAGTCGGCCGGACCGCTCATGACCGTACGCAGATACGGCAGGAGCGCCTCGCTGATCTCCCACGTCGCGGAGTTCCACAGGTGGGACGGGCTGTGGTCCACGGCGTAGTAGTGGCACCCCGGTCCGACCGTGGCCATCGGGTCGCCGAAGCCGCTCGGCCGGGCCCAGGCGAAGCCCATGCCCTCGTCGCAGGCCACGTCGATGAAGAAGGTCCCCGGCTGGAACAGCGCGAGTTCCTCGTTGTTGACGAACGTCAGCGGAGCGTCGGTGTCCTGCAGAACGCAGTTGACGACGATGTCGAACCCGGCCAGATACTGCGCGAGCGGCACCGGCCCGAGCCCGGTGACGGCCTCCAGCCGGGTGGGGTCGTCCTCCCGTTCCTGGAAGTGGCCCATCACGACCGACGGCATCGGCGACGCGACGGCCGCCGCCGCGCGCTGCGTGAGCACCGTGACGTCGGAGACACCCATCGCACCCAGCCCCGTGACCGCGCCGCGCGCCGTGGCGCCGAAGCTTATGACCACCGCGCGCAGCCGGCGGCCGTAGCTCCCGGTCAGCCCGCCGAGCTGCAGCGCGTGCAGCACCGAGCAGTAACCGGCCAGCTCGTTGTTCTTGTGGAACACGTGGACGCTGAAGGCGCCCGTGGAGGTCCAGTGGTTCATGGCCTCCCAGGCGATCAGGGTCAGCCGGCGGTCGATGCCGATCTGCGTCGTCTTCTCGTCCTGCACACAGTGCGGCCAGCCCCACAGCACCTGGCCCTCGCGCAGCTCGGCGAGGTCCTCGTGCATGGGCTTGGGCAGCAGCATGATGTCGCACTCCGCGACCAGGCGTTCACGCGAACGGAGGCCGCCGACGAGGGGCCGCAGCGCGTCGTCGGCGATACCGAACCGTTCGCCGTAACCCTCTTCGAGGAAGATCCGCTTTCGTAGGTCCGGGTCGATCCGGTCCAGGTGCCGAGGGTGCAGCGGCAGCCGGAACTCGTTCTCCTTGCGGGAGGAGTGCAGTACTCCGAGACTCATCAGGCTCATGTGGGGCGGCTCATTTCCGGCCGGACACGAAGCGCTCCGGCGTTGCCGTTCCCCGAGGGCGACGCCGAAACGGCTGACGGCGTGCGAGGTGCGCTCGGTAGTGCCACGGTACTCCAGCCCCCGAAGGGCTGGATTCCATCGGTTCAGGCCGCGAGCATCCCCGCCGAGCCCACCTCGCGCAACGCCATCCGTTCCACCCGGCGCGCCTGGTCCACCCCGCCCCCGTCGACGTACGTGAAGGGTGTCGCCGCGCACAGGCCCAGGAACGTCCGTTTCGCCTCCTCGTCGTCGGAGATCACGTGGATGTCGGGGACGGACGGGTCGGGGGTGCCGCCGGTCGCCCAGGGGCTCACGAAGTCGACATGGCCGCCGGTGAACGGGTTGGTGATGTCCACCAGGATCCTGCCGCGCAGCTCGGCGCGCCAGGGGCGGAGCCGCTGCACCGCTCCCTGCACGCCGAGGGCCGTGGGGATCACGACCGAGGACTCCGCCACGACGTCTTCGTCGCGCCCGCCGATCCGCACCTCGTGCCCGGCACGGGCGAACATCGTCGCCAGCGCCACGGCGATGCCGCCCGCGCCCAGTACGCCGATCGTCGGCGGCACGTCCCGCTGCTCCGGCTCCAACTCCTCGTTCATGGCGTCCGCTTCAGGATCAGGCTGACGTTGTGGCCGCCGAAGCCGCAGGAGTTGGGGAGGGCCGCGTCCCAACCGCCCTCACGGTTCGCGCCGTTGACCGCGTCCAGGTGGATCCGCGGGTCGATGGCGTCGAGGTTGCGGGTGGCCGGGACTACCCCGTGATGGAGGGCGAGGAGGGCGGACATCGCGCCGAACGCCCCGACGCGCCCAGCATGTGGCCCGTCATCGACTTGGTCGCGGTCACCACCGGGTGCGTGCCCAGCGCCTTCGCCACCGCGTCCGCCTCCGCGAGGTCGCCGCCCGGGGTGGAGGTGGCGTGGGCGTGCACATGGCCGATGTCGGACGGTTCCAACTCCGCGTCCCGAAGGGCCGTTCGGATGGCGCGGACCTGCCCCTCGGTGTCGGACGCCGAGAGGTGCCGGGCGCTGCCACCTTCGCGTGCGGGGAGCGGAGTTCCTCCGCCACCCGGATCAGCCGGGGCGCGGTGGACTTGGTCGACGTGCCGGTGGACTCCGGGGGGTGGCCGGCCGTCGAGCGCCGGATCTCGGTCACCCGGGCGAGCAGCGCGTCCAACTCCCGCCGCAGTTGCTCGGCTTGGCTCCGCAGTACGGTCAGCCGCTCCTCGTCGCACCCGTCCGACGCGGAGAGCGCCGCGCACGGCGTCAGCGCCGGTGGCCTCGACGCCGTCGCCAAGGCCGCGGGTCCCCTTGCGCGAGAAGGTACTGGCCGCCGGACAGGACGCGTTCATGAACGTCTTCCACGGCGCGATGACCCTCAGCGCGATCCTCGGCTTCATCGCCGCGGTCATCGGCTTCACGATGCTCCGCACGAAGGACCTCCACTCCAGCGCCCTGTCGACGATCCCCCCGGACGTCGACGAGGACGGCGAGGTACGCCCCGACGACGCGTCGGACCTCCCGGTCGGCGCCCCGGCCTGACCGCACCACGCGGCCGAGGAGCCCGCCCGATGCACCGTCCCGGTGGCCAATCCCCCGCGCCACCGGGACGGTTCAGCGTTGTCCGGCCATCCCTCGGTCAGGTGACGGCCGACTGTACGGCCACTCGAACACCGTGTCGTGACCACACGTCCCAGCGGCCCCTGGGGCAGCACCCGCGCGGCAGGAGATGGTCGGGCGGCTAGTGCGGGGGCCGTCGGGGGAGGCTGCCGTATGACTCACCGCCAACACCGCTTACCAGAACGTCGGTTGATGCCCCGCCGTGCCGAGGGGGCGGCCCGATGACCGCCGGGACGGCCGGCCGGACCCCGTCGCCCGGGACCGCCTCGCGTGTGCCGCCACCGCAACCCGCCGAGATCCGCTACGAGGGCCGCCATGCCCAGAACCCCTTGGCCGAGGCCGAGTTCGGGAAGCTGTGCGCACGGCTGCCCTCCGTGCTCACACAGACCGCGCGGATGGCGTGGGCCATCGACCGGGCCGCCGTGCTGCTGCTGGCCGGCTGCCAACTGGCCGTCGGCGCCACTGCCGTAGTGCTGTTGCTGTCCACCGCGCGGGCGATGCGCTCGGTGTTGGCGGCCGGGCCCGTGAGCGACCGGCTGCATCAGGCGTTGCCGGCGCTGCTGGTCATCGCCGTCGCGGCGGCGGTCGGCCGGGTAGCGAGCGCGCTGTCCTCGTACGCGGACGGGCGGATCACCCCGCGGCTGACCACGGCGGCGGACAGTTCCCTGGTCGAGGCGGTGTGCCGGGTGGAGGCCGCCGCGCGCGCCGAGGACGGCTTCGCGGACCGGCAGGAGGCCGCGGAGATGGGGGTGATCCGGGGCCATGTGATGGTGCAGGACGCCACGCGTTTCACCGCCGCCGTGGTCCGGATGCTCAGCGCGAGCGGGGTGCTGTCCGTGCTGCACCCGCTGATGCTGCCCCTGTTGCTGCTCGCGGTCGTGCCCGCGGGCGTGGGCGCGATCCTGCACGCGAAGGTCCAGTACGAGACGCACTACGCCAACGTCGGCGATCGCAACGTCCGCCAGAACATGCGGGGTTGGGTGACCAGCCCGAAGTTCTCGGACGAGATCCGCGCCAACGGGATGGTCCCCTACCTGGGGTTCTGGCACCGGACGATCTCCGAACGCATCGACCGCCGGGTGCTGGACGTGGCGCCGCGCATGTTGCGCATCGTGCTGGCCAGTTCGGCGATCGGCGGGGTCTTCCTCATCGGGACCTGGGCCGCGCTCGCCTGGCTGGCCGCCACCGGACGCGTCGAACCCGCCATCGCCGCCACTGCGGTCGTCGCCGTCCAGACCACCCTCGCCGCACTCGGCCAACTCGTCATCTACGGCGCCGCGATGTTCCACACCGCCCTCTATCTCGCCGACCTGGAGGGCTTCCTCGCCTTCGCCGCCGAACGCGCCCCGAAACGAGGGCGGTCGGGACCGGGGACGCCGGTGGAGGAGATCCGGCTCGACGAGGCCGTCTACTGCTACCCGGGCAAGGAGATCCCCGCGGTGGCCGGGGTCTCGCTGACCGTGCGGCGCGGCGAGATCCTCGCGGTGGTCGGCGAGAACGGTTCCGGAAAGTCCACCCTGACCCGGCTCCTCGCGGGCATCTTCCTCGCCGACAAGGGCACGGTCAGCTGGAACGGGCACGACCTCGCCGGTCTCGCACCGGACGAGCTGTGGGAGCTGTCGGGTCTGGTGCCGCAGAATTTCGCCCAGTGGCCCCTCAACGTCCGCGACAACGTCACCCTCGGCCAGCCCCGCACCGGCGACGACCTGCTGGTGCGGGAGGCGCTGGACGCCGTAGGACTGCGGGAGGCGGTGGACGAACTCCCTTATGGGCTGGACACGTTGCTGGCCCGTGAGTTGTGGGGCGGTACCGAACTGTCCGGTGGGCAGTGGCAGCGGCTGGCGTGTGCGCGGGCCCTGTACCGGCAGCCGGACCTGCTGATCCTGGACGAGCCGACCAGCCAGATGGACGCCCGCGGAGAACACGCCATCCTCGAACAGATCAAGGCGATCGCCGCCCGCCGCATGACGATCGTCGTCACCCACCAACTGGTCAACACGAAGATCGCCGACCGGGTTGTGGTCATGCGGCACGGCCGCATCGCCGAACAGGGCACCTACGACGAACTCGCCCACGGCGGCGGCCTGTTCGCGGAACTCCTGGCCCTGTCCAACGACCGCTGACCGACCACCACCTCGCAGGGAGAACCCCGTGACCGACGCATGGGACGCGCACTACGCCGACGGCAACACCTTCAGCCCGCTCCACGACTCCGAACGCGCGCTCCTCGCCGAGCACGCCCCGGCCCCCGATGGCGGCGGACACGCCCTGGACGTCGGCTGCGGGCTGGGCGAACTCGCCCGCCATCTGGCCGAGTCGGGGTACGAGGTCGACGCCGTCGACTTCGCGCCCGCCGCCCTCGCGCGCGCCCGTGCCGGAGACCAACCCTCCGCCACCCCCGACCCGGCGGTGAACTACCACCTGCTCGACATCGAACGCGACAGCCTTGACGCCCTGCCGCATCCCGCCTACGACCTGATCACCCTCCGCCTCGGCTGGGCCTTCGTCCACGACCGCACCCGGGTGATGAACCGGCTGCGGGAGCGGCTGCGACCGGGGGGTGTCGTGTGTGTCATCACGCCCGTCGCGGAGGCGGAGAAGGAGGTCGACGGCAGGCGTTCCATCGCCCTCGACGACGAGGAGATCCGTGCGCTGGGCGGGAGTTGGACGGTGGCCGAGCGGTACGACGCCGGCGGTCTCGCGTTCGTCGTCCTGCGTGATCCCGCCCCCGCGGTCGTCACCTGCGCGGGCAAGAAGCGGCCTTCGCCGCATGCCCTCACCGGTGCCGGTGTGGTCGTGACCGACCCGGCGGGGCGGATCCTGCTGGGCTGGTCGGTGCGCGGGGTCTGGGAGTTGCCGGGTGGCAAGAACGACGCCGGCGAGGGCTTTCTGGAGGCGGGCGTACGGGAGTTGGAGGAGGAGACCGGACTGAAGGCCGACCCGCTCCCGGGAGGCGCACGGCTGCTCGCCCTCCTGATGGACTCCACGCACGGCATGCCCCGGCTGACGGGCGCCGTCCGCGTCACCGCCTGGACCGGTCGACCGACCGTCACCGAACCTCAGTTGATCCACCGCTGGGAGTGGCACGAGGTCGCCGACCTGCCCACCCTGCCGCAGCCGCTGTTCACGCCGAGCGCGCATGTCATCGACACGGTCTGGCCGGGGTTGCTGCCCGGCCTGCCACCTGTCCACCGGTACCCGGTCACTCCGGCTGCGGCTGGGGCGTAGGGAGTGCTCCCACCGGACCCGCCGCCGTGCAGGACACGCGCGAGGAAACGGCGGAGGGCGCCTCTCGTCTCCGCGTCATACCCCCAGGCCGGGCAGCGGCTCGGAGTCGTCCACGAAGGCGCGGGCCACCTCCGACAGGCGCCGGTTGTGCGCGCGGGCGTAGCCGCGCAGGGTGGTGAAGGCGCGCTCCATGTCGATGCCGAGGCGTTCGGCGAGCTTGCCCTTGGCCTGCTCGATCAGGACGCGGCTGTTCAGCGCGGTCTGCAGCTGCTCGTTGAGGATCGTGCTGAGGTGACTGGAGCGCTGCTGGAGCAGGCTGATGGTCGCTACGTCGGCCAGGGCCTGGGCGATCAGCGTGGCCGCCGGGTCGAACGGACCGGGGGCGGCCCGGAAGAGGTTGAGAGCGCCGACGACCTCGTCCCGCAGCCGCATCGGCAGCGCCTGCACGGCGGTGAAACCGCTGCGGTGGGCCGTCGTGACGAAGCGCGGCCAGCGCTCGGCCTCCCGGGTCAGATCGGGGACGATCACGGGGGTGCCGGAGCGGAAGCACTCCAGGCAGGGGCCCTCGTCGTTCTGGAGCTGGAAGAGCTCCAGGAGCCGTACCTGTTCGTCGGAGGCCGCCATCACACGCAGTTCGCCGTCGCGGTCCGCGAGCAGCACGCCCGCCGCGTCGGCTCCGAGCATGCCCACGCAGCGGTCGGTGAGCAGGCGCAGGAAGTCGATCAGATCGAAGTCGGCGACCAGGTTGTCCGCCAGTTCGACGAAGGTCTTGGCCAGGAGCTGCTGATTCATCGTGTCACCTTCGTTGGGGACCGGGTCCCGCCGGGAGGGGGCGGGAAGTGCGGCACGTCCGCCGGCCGCCGTCGACGCGTCGTCCGGCTGTGGGTCGGCCGACACGTCAGGTGTCCTCGTCGTCATGGTCCGGCTCGGCGTGCGGGGAGAATCGGAGCCGGTGGGCCACGACGTCTGCGGCCACGTCGGCGAGCCGGCGCCCCCGCATATAGGCGTGCGCGCGCAGTCGTACGAAGGCCTCGTCGATGCCGATGCCGAGCTGGACGGTGAGGATGCCGGTGGCCTGGTCGATCTCCGCGCGGTATCCGTCCAGGTCCCCGAAGTCCCTCTCGGACGGGGCCTGTTGGCCGGACGGTCCGCCCGTCCCGTCGATCCGGGCGTCGAGCAGGAGCAGCGTCGCGAGATCGGCGAACGCGAGGGCGTCGGCGAGCTGTTCGGCGTCCAGTACGGTCGGCACGTCGGCGTACAGGTCCAGGACTCCCGGGCTGATCGCGCCCACTTGCAGAGGGAGGGCGAAGACGGCGCGTGCCCCGACTTCCAGGGCCGCGTCCGCGAACACCGCCCAGCGGTCCTGGAGTCGACCGGTGAGGAGGTCCGGCGTCAGGACGGCCGAACCGTCCAGGAACGCGTCCACGCACGGGCCCTCGCCCAACGTCAGTTGCAGTTCCTCCAGTTGCTCGCTGATGTCGTCGGTGCTGCACAGCGGATGGCTCGCCGCGGTGCGGGACATCGCGGACAGCCCCGCCCCGCCGACCGGGAGCGCGGACACGGCGGCGGTGCACACGTCCACCACGGCGGCCCGCCCACCACGCCGCGCCGCCTGCTCGGCGACCAGCACCTGGATCCGGGCCGACCGACTGTCGGCCCTCATGCGAGCCACCGCGTCCGGAGGTCGTCCCCAAGTCCCGGCGTCTGTAAGTCTGTTGGGCCCCTCGTGGGAGGGGTCCGGATCCGCCCCGGCCGGGCGGTCACCGTACGTCGCCCGAGAGCAGGGAGGCGAGGGGAAGGGTTGGGTGCGGCGGTGTGTGGGCGGTGGCAGGGTCCGGGACACCGTCGACAGGGGAGGACAGACACCCCAACGGCACGCCGAGGAGCAGGAATTGGGAGCCGGTGAGGTCGAGGATCAGGCCGAGTGTCGGTGGCGGGTGGTGCAGGCGCAGGGTGCCTCCGACTTCGGCGGCCTTCTGTGCCGCGTGGAGGAAGACGTTGAGGCCGCTGCAGTCGCAGAAGGAGACGGGGGTGAGGTCGACGTCGAGGGTACGGATGCCGTCGCGCAGGCACTCGACCAGTGCCGTGCGCACCAGCGGGGCCGAATCCAGGTCGATCTCGCCGACCAGGGTGATCAGTGCCCGTTTCCTTCGGTCATGGCGGTAGACGGTGAGCTGCGTGCGGGGCATGACGCCTCGGTTCGGGGGACCATCCGGCAACGGGCGTGGTGGCGACGGGAGTTCCGGCGCCGAGGGCGCGCTGCCGACAGGGGGGCGTACGGGGATGCGCCGGGTGACGGACGAAGAATCCGCTTCCCGCGACCATCTGTGTCGAGCATCTGTACCGAGCTACGACGAGCCGCCGGGGTCTGGGACGTGCGTACAGCAGCATAGTCCTCGTGGCGGCGCGTGGGCGGTTCTCACAGGGAAGTACCGACGGCCGACGGAAACGACCCGCTCGTGCTCACGGTGTCCGTCTTCCCGCGGCCGGGGTTCGGTCCACCACAACTCGTCGCCCTGGAAGCCGAGACGGGAGGGTGCCGCTCAGACCAGCCCCGCGTAGTGCACGGTCAGGGCGATCTGGACCCGGTTGGTGTGTTCCAGCTTGGTGAGGATGTGGGAGACATGGGCCTTGACGGTGGCCATGCTCATGTACAGTTCGGCCGCGATCTCCGCGTTGGTCCTGCCTCGGCCGAAGGCCACGGCGGCCTCGCGTTCCCGGTCGCCCAGCCGGTCGAGGCGGATACTGGCCTCGGCGGTCTCCGGCCGACGCGGGCCTGTCGTATCGCCGCCCTGGGTGACCCGGGCGATGAGCTGCTCGGTCACCGCGGGGGAGAGCACCGGTTCGCCCGCCTTCACCCGGCGCACCGCCGCGACGATCTCGGCGGGCGGGGTGTGCTTGAGCAGGAAACCGGCCGCGCCCGCGCGCAGCGCACCGAGGACCTGCTCGTCGTCCTTGAAGGTCGTCAGCATCACGACGGCCGGTGCGCCGGGCCGGGCCCGCAGCAGCTCGGTCGCCCTCAGGCCGTCCACGCCCGGCATCCGGATGTCCATCAGCACCAGGTCGGGGGCGTGCTCGTCGACCAGGGCGGGCACCTCGCCGCCGTCCGCCGCCTCGGCCACGACCTCGATGTCGTCGGCGCCGCTGAGCATGAGGCGGAGTCCTGAGCGGACCAGCGGGTCGTCGTCGACGAGCAGCACACGGATCATGCGGGCCAGGGTAGCCAGGCCCGAAGCGCGTATTCCGCTCCGTCCCTGCCGTGACCGAACCGGCCGCCCGCCAGCGCGACGCGTTCCGCGAGACCGATCAACCCCTGCCCGGAACCCGGGACGCCGTCGCGCGGGCCACCTCGTCCCGCCGGGTGGGCGGGATCGGCCGGGTTGGTCAGTTCCAGGGTGAGCCCGTCGCCGGGGCCGCCCGCCACCGTGATCCTGACCGGCGTACCGGGGGCGTGCTTCCTCGCGTTCGTCAGCCCTTCCTGCACGAACCGGTAGGCGGCGAGTCCGGCGATACCCGCGGGACCGCCACCGTTACCGCTGCCCGGTCCGACGCCGCCCATGTCGAGGTCGACCTTCATGCCCGCGTCCCGCGACTCCCTGACCAACTCGGGCACCTCGGCGAGCCCGGTCCGCGCGGGCCGCCGGTGACCGTCGACTTTTCCCTGTCGCTTCGGGGCATCGCCCGGAACGGAGAAGTGTGGCGCACCGACGGCGGATGGGCACGGTCTTCAGCGTCGCGGGATCGAATACGACTCCGTCGTCGATCCCGGTAGCGGCGATGGCCGCGATCCTGTGGACGGTCTCGGTCTCGGTCTCGGTGCCGGGGAACGAGCGGCCGAGGATGTCGATGTCGCGGGTCATCCGGCGTGCGCCGAACTGGGCGAGGAGCAGGCCGCCCTTGAGGACGAAGTGTTCGCGGCCGAGGGGCGATGCGGCCAGGCGGTAGAGGAAGCGTTCGAGGACGTACTCGACCATGATTTCGTCTGTTGAGCGGCTGGTGCGGCGGGCCAGGTTGCGCAGGTCGTTGTAGACGCGGCCGGCGGTGGTGTCACGCGTGGGGTCGGCCATCAGGCGAGCATCGCCTCGACGGCAGGGCGGATGACGGAGAGAGCACCCAACTCGCTTGCGACATGGTGGAGTTCGCCGACGCCGCTACGGCCGTTGGAGCGCAGGTAGCGGCCGAGTGCGGACAGGGCGAGGGTCTCGCCGATACGGCTGCGGTGGCGCATGGCGTCGACGACGCTGCGGGCGGCGTTGTACATGGGGACGGTCTCTGCCGGGGCTGCTTCGAATCGTTCGACGCCGAGGGCGAAGGTCGCCGGGGCGTACTGCGCCACCACGGTTGGGGGGTAGGAGATCGTGGGGCGGCGTGTACCGCGTGGCACAGCGATGTGTACCGCTGTGGGGATGTCGTCGATGAGCTCATGCAGGGCCAGGGTGGACTCGCCGCACACGACGGCGCGCGGAGCCCGCGCGCACACGGCCAGCAGATCGGCGTGCGCTGTCTCTGGTGCGTCTGCCCGTCGGTAGACCCCCCGGGACAGTTCGTCTATCTCTCCCGCCGCGACCAAGGACGCCAGATCACGGGGGGGGGGGGAGAGAGCAGGGCCTGACATGCCTGTGCCGTCGTGAACGTGGGGGCGAGGCCGGCCAGTCGCTGCTCCAGGCGTGAGTTCTCCGCAGCACTCTGTATCGAATGGTGCCCCTATGTTGGCATTAGGGGATCGATTTGATACATCCTCGCGGTTGTCGACGGCCTGCGCGAAGCGGAGCGGCCATCGAAGGTGTTGCGATTCCTCAGGTCAGGCGCCTGTCCTGGGAGACATCCCAGGGAGATTCCAGGGACTTTCCGCCGTGTGAGCAGGGAAGGCCCCGATAGCGCTGAAAGACAAGAACCCGCTGTTCGGCCTCCACTCCCTCAACACTCGATGATGTTCACCGCGAGCCCGCCCCGGGCCGTCTCCTTGTACTTCACGCTCATGTCCGCCCCGGTCTCCTTCATCGTCTTGATGACCTTGTCGAGGGACACCTTGTGCGACCCGTCCCCCCGCATCGCCATCCGCGCCGCGGTGACCGCCTTCACCGCGGCCATGCCGTTGCGCTCGATGCAGGGGATCTGGACGAGGCCGCCGACGGGGTCGCAGGTGAGGCCGAGGTTGTGTTCCATGCCGATCTCGGCCGCGTTCTCGACCTGTTCCGGGGAACCGCCGAGGACCTCGGCCAGCGCGCCCGCCGCCATCGAGCAGGCGGAGCCCACCTCGCCCTGGCAGCCGACCTCGGCGCCGGAGATGGAGGCGTTCTCCTTGAAGAGCATGCCGATGGCGCCGGCGGAGAGCATGAAGCGGACCACGCCCTCCTCGTCGGCGCCCGGCACGAAGTTGATGTAGTAGTGCAGGACCGCCGGGATGATGCCGGCGGCGCCGTTCGTCGGGGCCGTCACCACGCGCCCGCCCGCCGCGTTCTCCTCGTTCACGGCCATCGCGTAGAGCGTGATCCACTCCATCGCGTGCGCCAACGGGTCGCCCTCCGCCCGGAGTTGGCGTGCCGACATGGCGGCCCTGCGGCGGACCCGGAGGCCGCCCGGCAGGATGCCCTCCCGCGACATGCCCCGCGACACGCATGCCTGCATCACGCGCCAGATCTCCAGCAGCCCGGCCCGGATCTCCTCCTCCGTGCGCCAGGCGCGCTCGTTCTCCAGCATCAGCGCGGAGATCGACAGGCCGGTCTCCTGGGTGAGGCGCAGCAGCTCGTCGCCCGTGCGGAACGGGTACTTGAGGACCGTGTCGTCCAGCTTGATGCGGTCGGCGCCCACCGCTTCCTCGTCGACGACGAAACCGCCGCCCACCGAGTAGTACGTCTTCGACAACAGCTCGGTGCCCGCCGCGTCGTACGCCCACAGCGTCATGCCGTTCGCGTGGTACGGCAGGGTTTTCCGCCGGTGCAGCTTCAGGTCGGAGTCGTAGGAGAACGGGATCTCGTGCTCGCCCAGGAGGCGGATGCGGCCCGCCTCCTTTATCTGCTCGACCCGCTCGTCCGCCTTCTCCACGTTGACCGTGCGCGGTGACTCGCCCTCCAGGCCGAGCAGCACCGCCTTCGGGGTGCCGTGGCCGTGGCCGGTCGCGCCGAGGGAGCCGTACAGCTCGGTGCGGACGGAGGCGACGGAGTCCAGCAGGTCCTCGTTGCGCAGCCGGCGCGCGAACATGCGGGCCGCCCGCATCGGGCCGACCGTGTGGGAGCTGGACGGGCCGATGCCGATCGAGAACAGGTCGAAGACCGAGATGGCCACGGTGACTCCTCAGAACGCAAGACGTGCGGGGTGGTGCAAGGGGTAGGACACCGCGCACACCTTCCAGTGTGCGCGGCGCCCCCAGCGGGCGACTACAGCCCGGGATACAGCGGGTACTTCTCGGCCAGCGCGGTCACCCGCGCCTTGAGGGCGGCCACTTCGGCCTCCCCGAAGGGAGCGGGCGCCTTCAACGTCTCGGCGATGACGTCCGCCACCTCGGCGAAGTCCTCGGCCGTGAAGCCGCGGGTCGCCAGCGCCGGGGTGCCGATGCGCAGGCCCGAGGTGACCATCGGGGGCCGCGGGTCGTTCGGGACGGCGTTCCGGTTGACCGTGATACCGACCTCGTGGAGGCGGTCCTCGGCCTGCTGACCGTCCAGTTCGGAGGTGCGCAGGTCGACCAGGACCAGGTGCACGTCCGTACCACCGGACAGGACGTCGACCCCTACGGCCTTCACGTCGTCCCGCACCAGGCGCTCGGCCAGCAGCCGCGCACCCTCCACGGTACGCCGCTGCCGCTCCTTGAAGTCCTCGGTCGCCGCGACCTTGAAGGAGACGGCCTTCGCGGCGATCACGTGCTCCAGCGGACCGCCCTGGAAGCCCGGGAAGACGGAGGAGTTCAGCTTCTTCGCGAACTCCTTCTTCGCCAGGATGATCCCGCCGCGCGGGCCGCCCAGCGTCTTGTGGGTCGTGGACGTGACGACATCCGCGTACGGGACGGGGTTCGGGTGCAGCCCGGCCGCGACCAGGCCCGCGAAGTGCGCCATGTCGACCCACAGGAAGGCCTCGACCTCGTCCGCGATCCGGCGGAACTCCGCGAAGTCCAGCTGGCGCGGGTACGCCGACCAGCCCGCGATGATCACCTTCGGGCGGTGCTCCTTGGCGAGCTTCTCCAGCTCGGCCATGTCGACCAGACCGGTCGTCGGGTCCACGTGGTAGGCGACCACGTTGAACTGCTTGCCGGAGAAGTTCAGCCGCATCCCGTGGGTCAGGTGGCCGCCGTGCGCCAGGTCCAGGCCGAGGATGGTGTCGCCGGGCTGGGCCAGCGCGAACAGCGCGGCCTGGTTCGCGGAGGCGCCCGAGTGCGGCTGCACGTTGGCGTACTCGGCGCCGAACAGCTCCTTGACCCGGTCGATCGCGATCTGCTCGGCCACGTCGACGTACTCGCAGCCGCCGTAGTAACGACGGCCCGGGTACCCCTCGGCGTACTTGTTGGTGAGGACCGAGCCCTGCGCCTCCATGACCGCGACCGGAGCGAAGTTCTCCGAGGCGATCATCTCCAGCGTGGACTGCTGCCGGCGCAGCTCGGCGTCGACGGCCGCGGCGATGTCCGGGTCGAGCTCGTGCAGGGGCGTGTTCAGAACAGACATCAGGTGTACGACTCCTCAGCCGGCGGAAAACGCGGTGTACTCGTCGGCGGAGAGCAGGTCGCCCGGCTCCTCCGCGACGCGCACCTTGAACAGCCAACCCCCCTCGAAGGGGGCCGAGTTCACCAGCGACGGGTCGTTCACGACGTCCTCGTTGATCTCGGTGACCTCGCCACCGACGGGCGAGTACAGGTCGGACACCGACTTCGTCGACTCCAGCTCACCGCAGGACTCGCCCGCGGTCACCGTGGAGCCGACGTCGGGGAGCTGGGCGTAGACGACATCGCCGAGCGCGTTGGCCGCGAACTCGGTGATGCCGACCGTCGAGACGCCGTCCTCGGCGACCGACAGCCACTCGTGCTCCTTGCTGTAGCGCAGCTGCTGGGGGTTGCTCATGGCCTGAATTCTCCTGTACGCGGGGGAGTGCTGATGAATGGGGTACTACGGAGGACATCGGCGGACAGGGGCGATCCGCCCCGGGTCACGGACGTGACGCTACGACGACTGTCACTTCTCGCGCTTGTAGAACGGCAGCGCCACGACTTCGTACGGCTCGTGACTGCCCCGGATGTCCACGCCGACACCGGTCGTGCCCGGCGCGGAGTGCGCGGCGTCGACGTAGGCCATGGCGATGGGCTTGCCCAGGGTGGGGGAGGGGGCGCCGGAGGTGACCTCGCCGATCACCTGGCCGGCGGCGACGACGGGGTACCCGGCGCGCGGGACCCGGCGGCCCTCGGCGACGAGCCCGACGAGGACGCGCGGCGGCTGCGAGGCGGCGCGCTCGGCGGCGGCCTCCAGGGCAGTACGCCCGACGAAGTCGCCGTCCTTCTCGAACTTCACGACCCGGCCGAGCCCCGCGTCGAACGGCGTCAACGAGGTCGACAGCTCATGCCCGTACAGCGGCATGCCCGCCTCCAGGCGCAGGGTGTCGCGGCAGGACAGGCCGCACGGGATCAGCCCGACCCGGGCTCCGGCCTCGGTCAGCGCGAGCCACAACTTCTCCGCGTCGGCGGGGGAGACGAACAGCTCGAAGCCGTCCTCGCCGGTGTACCCGGTGCGGGCGATCAACGCGGGGACGCCCGCGACCGTGCCCGGCAGACCGGCGTAGTACTTCAGGCCGTCGAGGTCGGCGTCGGTGAGCGACTTGAGGATGCCGGGGGACTCGGGACCCTGGACGCCGAGCAGGGCGTACGCGTCCCGGTCGTCGCGGACGACGGCGTCGAAGCCCTCGGCACGCTCCACCAGCGCGTCCAACACCACCTGGGCGTTGGAGGCGTTGGCGACCACCATGTAGGTGGAAGACGCAGCCTCCGTGTCGGCCAGCCGGTAGACGATCAGGTCGTCCAGGATGCCGCCGTCGGCCCGGCAGATCATGGTGTAGCGGGCGCGGCCGAGGCCCACGGAGGCGATGTTGCCGACGAGGGCGTAGTTGAGGAGCTGGGCGGCCTGCGGTCCGGTGACCGTGATCTCGCCCATGTGGGAGAGGTCGAAGAGGCCGGCCTTCGTGCGGACGGCGAGGTGCTCGTCGCGCTCCGAGCCGTAGCGCAGGGGCATGTCCCAGCCGGCGAAGTCGGTCATCGTCGCACCGAGCGAGCGGTGCAGCGCGTCGAGCGCGGTACGGCGCTTCTCGGGGGTGGCGGTACTGCTCATCGGTCGGTCTCCCAAGGCATGACGGCGAGGTCGTTCCTCCCCATCTGTCATCGGGACCTGAGAGGTTCGCCATGACCGCACGCGGAACATGGGTTGCACCTTGGGTGGGACCACCGTCGCCGGCGGTCCGCTTTTCAGATGTGCCTCGCCCGCGCGGTAACGGGGCCTGAGAGATTCAAGGGAGGGACTTGCTCCTTCGGCGCCCCAGCAACAGCTGGCTGGGGACTCTCCCGCGCGGATTCAAGCGGCCGGTATGCAGTTAGGCGGGCACATCATCGCACAGGCTTTGTAACAGGCCTGTGGCCGGACGCGAACGGAACCGCGAGACACCGTGCATTACCTTCTCTTTACGTTCAGTGGGGAGAACCTTTCCCGACCCCGCAGGGAGGACGATCACGGTGACAAGGACCACGGTGTACGCCACGACCTCGGCCGTAGCGCTGCCCGAGCAGCCCTCGGCTCCGGCCAGGGAGGCATGCCCGGCCCGCCCGGTGCCGACGGTCCGTGATCTCCGCGAGCGCGGCGGACACAGCCCGTACGGACTCCGCTTCGGCCCCCGCGACCTGGTCGTGGTCACCGGCCTGCCCGGCAGCGGCAAGTCCACGCTGATGCGGCGCGCGGTGGCGGGCGCCGACGGCGTCCGCGTCGACAGCCAGGACACCCGGGACCGCTGGGAAGCCGGCATGTCCCGCATGTTCCGCACCCCCGGCCTCCTCCCGTACGCGGTCTACCGCCCCCTGGTCCGTCTCGCCCACTACGCGGGACTGCACCGCGCCCTGCGTTCCGCGTCCGGAGCCGTCGTGCACGACTGCGGTACGCAGACGTGGGTGCGCGGCTGGCTGGCCCGCGCCGCCGGGCGCCGGGGCGGCGCGCTGCACCTGGTGTTCCTCGACGTCAGCCCGGACACCGCGCTCGGTGGCCAGCGCGAGCGCGGACGCGGGGTCTCGCGGTACGCGTTCCTGCGCCACCGCAGGGCCGCCGCCCGGCTGTTGCGGGCGGTGGAGCGCGGTGATCTGCCCCGGGGCGTCGACTCGGCGGTCCTCCTGGACCGGGACGCGGCGGACGTGCTGCGCCGGATCGACTTCGCGGACTGAGCCGCTAGCCTTTTCAGCCACAGCAGGGTTACAGCAGGCGGTTTCACCAGCAGGCGGTAGGTAGATGGACTTCCCGGCGGACTTCCCAGGTCAGGCGTACCCCCACCCGCATCCGCACGGCGGATGGCCGGGCAACGAGCTGGAGGAGGTGCTCTCCGCGTCCCTCGGCATGCCCTCGGCCGGCGGCCGGATCGTCGAGGTGCTCGGCCGCAGCTTCGTCTGGGTCCCGCTCCCCAGCGGCGGCGGCCCGCAGAGCGGCCCCCTGGACCTGCCGACACTGGACATCGAGGGACAGGCGTTCGTCCCGGTCTTCAGCTCCGAGGAGCAGTTCCGCCAGGTCGTCGGCTCGCATCTGTCGTTCACGATCGCGCCGGCGGTGGAGTTCGCCCGCGGGCTGCCCCCGCAGGTCGGCATCGCGGTGAACCCGGGCGGCATGGTCGGCGTCCCGCTCCCGCCTCTCGCGGTGGCCGAGCTGTGCCGCATCGGCCGCACCGCCCTCGACGGCCCCACCAGCGGTGGCCGCGTCCGCCTCTTCGAACCCGACTGGCAGGACGACCCGGTCGACTTCCTCGCCGCGGCCTCCGCCGAGTTCGCGGCGATCGGCGTGGTCGGCTCGGCCCGCCGCTGCCTGGCCTCGATCGAGACGGCCGCCCCGGTCATGTTCGTGGGCGTCGAACTCACCAACTGGGACGGCGACTTGAGAGCGGCCCCGATGGAGGCGTTGGCGCGGGCGCTGGGCCAGGTCACGGTCCAGTGGCAGGTCAACCTGGTCCTGCTGGACGTCACCCAGGACCCGGTGGCGGACTGGATGAGGCAGACAGTGCGCCCCTTCTATACACAGGGTCACTGAGGCGCCCCTTCAGGGGAGCGGGGAACTGCGCACCCGGCCACGAGCGACCCGCGCTCGCCAACGCACACAAGGCCCCCACCCCTTGGGCGCTTAAGCTGTTCCCCATCACAGGGCACCTACAAAAAGGAGCGGACACGTGAGCGCCAGCGGCACCGCGACCGGCCAGGTCGAGCACATGCTGCGCCAGGTGACGCCCGGGCGCTACGACGCCTACGAGGCGCTCCTGCGCGCCCTCGCGACCCCCCACTCCGGTCAGATCTGGATGCTCCTGTGGCACGGCCAGTCCGGCTCCCCGGACGCCCAGTACGGAAACATGCAGGTCGACAAGTACGGCTACGCCCCCTGCGTCACCTCCGCCCAGGAACTGTCGGCGAGCGGCTGGAACCGCTCCTACGAGGTGGTCGACGGCCTGGATGTCGCCCGCACCCTCTACCCCGACCACTTCGGCCTCTGGCTCAACCCGCACGCCCCCGGCGGCGGCGTCGGCATCCCCTGGCTGGACCTCCGCCGGATCGCCACCGGCCTGGAGCGCCAGCCGGCCGGGCCCCTGCGGCTGTCGGAGCCGGGTATCGAGATCCCGCAGTTCTACGCCACGCTCACGCAGAACGCCCACCGCACCCCGGCGGTCCGCGCCCTGCGCCGCGCCTGGGTGCAGCCCGCGCTCGGAGCGCCGTATCTCGCGATCGGCCTGGACGTCTACGACACCAGTCCGCCCGCCGTGGACTCGGTGCGCGGCATGATGCAGCAGTCGATCGGCGCGGTCCCCGACGGGCTGCCGGTCTCGACCGTGGCGATGTCCGACGAGTACGACCCGGTGGCCCTGTGGCTGCGCGCCAACGCCCGCCCGTTCTACGACCGCGAGGCCCACGCGGCGCCCGCCCAGGCGGGTGGGTACGGATACCCACCCGTCCGTGGTGGATACTGAGCCCGCGAGTCCTCTTCTCAGCTTCTCCGCAGGATTTACGTCTACGACACTTTTCTTCGCGCGTAGACGGCGGTGTGGTGCCCCGAAAGACGCCGAATTTCCGTTCTGTCCCAAGTGCCCGGCGTCCGGGGGGCGTTACCCACTGTTCGGATAACGGAATCCCTAGTTAAGCATCACGGTTGCGCATACTTTCGCCGTCAGACCTGGCGGGTGATCGCAGCCACGCTGAAGACTCGCGACTCAGACACAGGGTCCAGGGACCCATGTCCACAGCAAGTCGACAAAGCCGCTAATCCGCGGCAGGCGTAAGCCGGTAACCACCGGCGAGAGGGGTCGGGTCACAGTGACCGCACCGATCGAGACCACGGGGGCGGAAGCCGGGGCGCAGCCGGAGGCTGTGCTCGTCGGCGCCGAGAAGGGGCAGATCGAGGGCCGTTCCCTTGGACAGATCGCCTGGACCCGGTTCAAGAAGGACAGAGTCGCCGTCGCCGGCGGCGTCATCGTCGTCCTGCTGATCCTGGTCGCGGCACTCTCCCGTCCGATCCAGTCGATGTTCGGACTGGATCCCGACGCCTTCCACCAGAACCTGATCGACGCCAACACCTCGCTGCCCAAGGGCGGTTGGGGCGGCATGAGCTGGGACCACCCGCTCGGCGTGGACCCGCAGTTCGGCCGGGACGTCGCCACCCGCATCCTCGAAGGCTCCTGGGTGTCGCTGGTGGTCGCCTTCGGCGCCACGATCCTGTCGAACGTGATCGGCACGATCCTCGGCGTCGTCGCGGGTTTCTACGGCGGCCGGGTCGACTCGATCATCAGCCGCCTGATGGACACCTTCCTCGCCTTCCCCCTGCTGCTCTTCGCCATCGCGATCTCGGCGACCCTGCAGGGCGGCGCCTTCGGCCTCAGCGGTCTGCCGCTGCACCTGAGCGTGCTGATCTTCGTCATCGGCTTCTTCAACTGGCCCTACCTGGGCCGGATCGTCCGCGGTCAGACCCTCGCCCTGCGCGAGCGGGAGTTCGTGGACGCCTCCCGGGGGATGGGCGCCAGGGGGCCGTACATCCTCTTCCGGGAGCTGCTGCCCAACCTGGTCGGCCCGATCATCGTCTACTCGACGCTGCTCATCCCGACGAACATCCTCTTCGAGGCGTCCCTCAGCTTCCTCGGGGTCGGTATCCAGCCCCCGCAGGCATCCTGGGGCGGCATGTTGCGGGACGCGGTCACCTATTACGAGGTCGACCCCGCGTACATGATCGTTCCCGGCCTCGCCATCTTTGTGACCGTCCTGGCGTTCAACCTGCTGGGCGACGGTCTCCGTGACGCTCTCGACCCCCGCAGCCGCTAGGGCCCGCACCCGAGAGTCCATCAAGTTTCCGACAATGGAGGAAGCAGACCATCATGCGAAGGTCAGCGCTGGCCGCAGTTGCGGCCATCGGCTCCGCGACACTGCTCATGGCAGGTTGCAGCAAGGCCGATGACAGTAAGAGTGACAACGGTGGTACGAAGGCGGCTGGGGCCAACGCAGCGACCAAGGACGTCGTCAACGCCTCTACGCACAAGGGCGGGACGGTCACCTACGAACTGTCCGACGTTCCGGACTCGTTCGACCCGGGCAACACGTACTACGCGTACATGTACAACTTCAGCCGGCTGTACGCCCGGCCGCTGATGACGTTCGAGCCCGGCCCCGGTTCCAAGGGGAACACCCTGGTCCCGGACCTCGCCGCGAGCAAGGGTGTCTCCAGCGACGGCGGCAAGACCTGGACGTACAAGCTGCGTTCGGGCCTGAAGTACCAGGACGGCACGGCGATCACGTCCAAGGACGTCAAGTACGCCGTCGAGCGTTCGAACTTCGCGCGTGACGTCCTCTCCCTCGGCCCGAACTACTTCCAGCAGTTCCTGGTCGGCGGCAAGGACTACAAGGGCCCGTACAAGGACAAGAGCGCCGAGGGCCTCAAGTCCATCGCGACGCCGGACGACACCACCATCGTCTTCCACCTGAACACGGCCTTCCAGGAGTTCGACTACCTGGTCGCGGCGCCGCAGACGGCTCCGGTGCCGCAGGCGAAGGACAAGGGCGTCGACTACGTCAAGAACATCGTGTCCTCCGGCTCGTACCAGTTCTCCAGCTACGAGGACGGCAAGTCGGCCACCCTCGTGCGCAACAAGAACTGGGACCCGAAGACGGACCCGCTGCGCAAGCAGTACCCGGACAAGATCGTCGTGAACCTGAAGGTCAACGCCGACACGATCGACAAGGACGTCCTCGCGGGCGACGCGATCGACATGGGCGGTACGGGTGTCCAGGCCGCGACCCAGGCGCAGCTGCTGACCTCCGCCGACAAGAAGGCCGGCACGGACAACACCTTCGGTGGCCGTCTCGTCTACATGGCGATCAACACCAAGGTGAAGCCGTTCGACAACGTGGCCTGCCGCAAGGCCGTCGAGTACGCCATCGACAAGGTCTCCGTGCAGACCGCCGAGGGCGGCCCGATCCGCGGTGAGATCGCCAGCACCGTTCTGCCGCCGGACATCACCGGCTACGAGAAGGCCGACCAGTACGCCACCACCGGCAACAAGGGTGACGTCGCCAAGGCCAAGGACCAGCTGAAGGCCTGCGGCAAGACGTCGATCTCGACGAACCTGTCGGCCCGCAGCGACCGTCCGCAGGAGATCTCCGCGGCCACCGCGATCATCAACTCGCTGAAGGCCGTCGGCATCAACGCCAGCCTGAAGCAGTACCCGTCGGGCAAGTACTTCACCGACTACGCGGGTGTCCCGAAGTTCACCGAGCAGCAGAACATCGGCCTGATCATGATGCAGTGGGGTGCCGACTGGCCCTCCGGCTACGGCTTCGAGCAGCAGATCCTGAACGGTGAGGCGATCGGTGCCTCGGGTAACACCAACCTGTCGCAGTACGACAACAAGACGGTCAACAACCTCCTCGCCAAGGCCATCGGCACCGAGGACGTGACCACCCGTAACAGCATGTACGCCCAGATCGACAAGCAGACCATGAGCGACGCGGCCCTCGTTCCGCTGACCTACTTCAAGGTCCTGCTGGCCCGTCCGGCGAACTACAGCAACCTGGTGTCGACGGCGGCCTTCAGCGGCCAGTACGACTACCTCAACATCGGCACCGCGAAGTAGTCGTAGCCCCGGAAGGCAGGTGAAGGCATTGGTGCCCGCGGGCTTTGCGGCCCGCGGGCACCAGCGCCGATCCCCGTGATCTCGTACATTCTCCGTCGGACGGTCGCAGCGGTGATCCTGCTGCTGGTCGTCTCCGCGGTCACCTTCGGCATCTTCTTCCTGCTGCCACGGCTCGCCGGCCAGACCGCGGACCAGCTGGCCCAGCAGTACATCGGGAAGAGCCCGTCGGCGGCGGACATCGCCGCGGTCAAGCACAACCTGGGTCTGGACCAGCCCCTTTACCTGCAGTACTGGCACTTCATCAAGGGGATCGTGGCGGGCGCCACCTACAACCTCGGCCCCACCACGGTGCACTGCGACGCGCCCTGCTTCGGCTACTCCTTCAAGGACCACGTCGAGGTCTGGCCGCAGCTCACCTCCCGCCTTCCGGTCACCATCTCGCTGGCCTCCGGCGCCGCCGTGCTCTGGCTGCTGTCCGGTGTCACGGTCGGTGTGATCTCCGCGCTCAAGCCGCGGTCGTTCTTCGACCGCGCCTTCATGGGCGTGGCGCTCGCGGGTGTCTCGCTGCCCATGTTCTTCACGGGCAACCTCGCCATCCTGCTCTTCACGTACCAGTGGCCGATCTTCGGCCGCACCTACGTCCCGTTCACCGAGAACCCCGCGCAGTGGGCCAACACGCTGTTCCCGGCGTGGTGTTCGCTCGCGCTCCTCTACTCCGCCATCTACGCGCGGCTCACCCGCTCGGGCATGCTGGAGACGATGAACGAGGACTTCATCCGCACGGCCCGCGCCAAGGGCCTGCGGGAACGCAACGTCGTCGTCAAGCACGGTCTGCGGGCCGCCCTGACGCCGATCATCACCGTCTTCGGCATGGACCTCGGTCTGCTGCTCGGCGGTGCGCTGATCACCGAGTCGGTGTTCTCCCTGCACGGCATCGGCCAGTACGCGGTGCAGTCGATCGAGAGCAACGACCTGCCCCCGATCCTCGGCGTGACCCTGCTCGCAGCGTTCTTCGTAGTGATCGCAAACCTTCTGGTGGACCTGTTGTACGCCGCCGCCGACCCGCGGGTGAGGCTCTCGTGACCGACCTTTCCAAAACAGGCGCCGCGGTCGGCGAGCCCGTCGACACGGCCAAGTCCGCCCCGAACGCCTTCCTCGAAGTCCGCGACCTCAAGGTGCACTTCCCGACCGACGACGGCGTGGTCAAGTCCGTCGACGGGCTCAGCTTCTCGTTGGAGAAGGGCAAGACCCTCTCCATCGTGGGCGAGTCGGGTTCCGGCAAGTCCGTCACCTCGCTGGCGATCATGGGCCTGCACCGGCTCGGCCCGCGCGGCAAGAACGTGCGGATGACCGGCGAGATCTGGCTCGACGGCCAGGAACTCGTGGGCGCCCAGCCGGACGAGGTGCGCAAGCTCCGCGGTCAGCAGATGTCCATGATCTTCCAGGACCCGCTGTCCGCGATGCACCCGTACTACAAGATCGGCGACCAGATCGTCGAGGCGTACCGGGTCCACCACGACGTCAGCAAGAAGGTCGCCCGCAAGCGCGCGATCGAGATGCTCGACCGGGTCGGCATCCCCGAGCCGGCCAAGCGTGTCGACGGCTACCCGCACGAGTTCTCCGGCGGTATGCGCCAGCGCGCCATGATCGCGATGGCCCTGGTCAACAACCCCGAACTGCTCATCGCGGACGAGCCGACGACCGCCCTGGACGTGACCGTCCAGGCGCAGATCCTCGACCTCATCCGGGATCTGCAGAAGGAGTTCGGCTCCGCGGTCGTCCTGATCACCCACGACCTCGGTGTCGTCGCCGAGATCGCCGACGACGTCCTGGTCATGTACGGCGGCCGGTGCGTGGAGCGCGGTCCCGTCGACGAGATCTTCGAGAAGCCGCAACACCCGTACACCTGGGGCCTGTTGGGCTCGATGCCGCGCATCGACCGGGAGACCTCGGAGCGGCTCATCCCGGTCAAGGGCCAGCCGCCGAGCCTCATCAACGTCCCCTCGGGCTGCGCCTTCCACCCGCGCTGCCCGTACGCGGACATCCCCAAGGGCGACGTCACGCGAACCGTGCGCCCCGAGCTGGAGCTGGTCCCCGGCGGGCACTGGTCCGCCTGTCACCTCCCGGCTGAGGACCGTACGCGGATCTGGACCGAAGAGATTGCGCCGAAGCTGTGAGCGATACGAACAAACAGACCGCCACCGCGGTCGTACCGGAGCAGGCGGCCTCCTCGGAGGAACGTGAGGTGCTGCTCAAGGTCGAGGGCCTGAAGAAGCACTTCCCCATCAAGAAGGGGATCCTGCAGCGTCAGGTCGCCGCGGTGAAGGCCGTCGACGGCATCGACTTCGAGGTGCGCAAGGGCGAGACCCTGGGCGTCGTCGGGGAGTCGGGCTGCGGCAAGTCGACCATGGGCCGGGTCATCACCCGGCTCCAGGACCCGACGGGCGGCTCGATCCACTTCGAGGGCCAGGACATCACGACCCTCAACTCGGCCGGGATGCGTCCGCTGCGGCGGGACATCCAGATGATCTTCCAGGACCCGTACGGCTCCCTGAACCCCCGGCACACCATCGGCTCGATCGTCTCGGCGCCGTTCCGGCTCCAGCGCGTGGAGCCCGAGGGCGGGGTGCGCAAGGAGGTCCAGCGCCTTCTGGAGCTGGTCGGTCTGAGCCCCGAGCACTTCAACCGCTACCCGCACGAGTTCTCCGGCGGCCAGCGCCAGCGCATCGGCATCGCCCGCGCGCTGGCCCTGAAGCCGAAGCTCGTGGTGGCGGACGAGCCTGTGTCGGCGCTCGACGTGTCGATCCAGGCGCAGGTCGTCAACCTCATGGACGACCTCCAGACGGAGCTCGGCCTGACGTACGTGATCATCGCGCACGACCTCTCCGTCGTCCGCCATGTCTCGGACCGCGTCGCGGTGATGTACCTCGGCAAGATCGTCGAACTCGCCGACAGCACCAAGCTGTACGAGTCGCCGATGCACCCGTACACCAAGGCCCTGATGTCGGCCGTGCCGGTGCCGGACCCCAAGCGCCGGGGCGCCAAGAGCGACCGCATCCTGCTCAAGGGCGACGTCCCCTCGCCGATCTCCCCGCCCAGCGGCTGCCGTTTCCACACGCGCTGCTGGAAGGCCACGGAGATCTGCCGGACGAAGGAGCCCCAGCTGATCGAGCTCCGGCCCGGCCAGCGGGTCGCCTGCCACCACCCGGAGAACTTCGCGGACCAGGCCCCGCAGGACACCGTCCTGCTGACCGCCGCGAAGGAAGCGGTGGAACTGGTGGGCGCGGCGGTCCTGGAGAAGGCGGCGGAGGCCGGGGCGGGAGCCAAGGCCGACGCGGTAGCGGAGGCCGAGCCGGAAGCCGAGGCTGAGGTGGCCGAGGTCGCTGCCGTGACCGAGGCGGCGGTCGCGCCCGCCGCGACCGAGAAGCCTTCGGCGCCGGCAGCGGCTGTCATCGCGGAGCCTGCTGCCGCCGAATCCACGGCTGCCGTCGAATCTCCGGCGGACGCCGAGGAATCCGCGGCGGAGGCGCCCGAGGCCGCCGATGCGGAGTCGGCGGAGACCGCGGCGGAGCGGCCCGTCGCCGACACCCCGGCCGCCTCCTCCCAGGAGACCCCCGAAACCCCGGCCGCCGCTTCCCCCGAAGCGGAATCCGGCGATCAGGAGTCAACTGCCAAGTAGCACATGACGAGTTGGTAAAGTCATGTTCATGTCGAAACGGGAGAGTGCAGAGTCGAGCGCGTCCGTCTGATCGGAAACGCACCCGAAAGGGACGACTCATGGCACTCTCCCGTTCGGCACGTCTGGGGGCCCTCGCGACAGCGGCGGCCTCTTTTCTTGTCATCGCCGCCTCCTCCGCCCCCACCCCCGGCGCCGACGGCATCGGTGACCCCTACTTTCCCCAACTCGGCAACGGTGGCTTCGACGCCCGGCACTACGCCCTCGACGTCGCCTACAACCCCGACACCGACCGCCTCGACGGGCGTACGACGCTCACCGCCCGTGCCACCCAGAACCTCTCCTCCTTCGACCTGGACCTCCAGAAGCTGGAGGTCACCAAGGTCCAAGTGAACGGAAGACGGGCCCAGTTCACCCGCACCGGCGACGAACTGCGCATCACCCCGCGGGACTTCCTCCGCAAGGGCAGGGACTTCACCGTCAGCGTCACCTACGGCGGTGTCCCCGAACCCCTCAACGGCCCCATCGTGTTCGGCTCCGACTACGGCTGGATGAAGACCCCCGACGGAGTCTTCGTCGCCTGCGAACCCAACGCCGCCTCCACCTGGTTCCCGTCCAGCGACCACCCCTCCGACAAGGCCACCTACGACATCCGCATCAAGGCCCCCAAGGGCCTGACCGGAGTCTCCAACGGCCGGCTCGTCTCGACGTACAGCAAGGGCGACTCGACGTACACCCACTGGCGCGAGAGCAAGCCCATGGCGACCTACCTCGCCACCGCCACCATCGGGAAGTTCGACGTCAGGACGGGGAAGACGCCCGGCGGCATCCCCATCTACGTCGCCATCGACCCCGTCCTCGCCAACAGCAACAGCGTCGACGTGTACGCCGTGACCGCCGCCGCCACCGACTACTGGTCGCAGCTCTTCGGGCCGTACCCCTTCGAGGAGACCGGCGCGATCGTCGACGACATGCCGCAGGCCGGGTTCTCGCTGGAGGTGCAGAGCAAGCCCGCCTACTCCGCCGTGCGCAACGAGACGACGATCGTGCACGAGCTGGCCCACCAGTGGTTCGGCGACTCCGTGTCGGTCGCGCACTGGAAGGACATCTGGCTCAACGAGGGCTTCGCGACCTACGCCCAGTGGCTGTGGGCCGAGCACCAGGGCACCCGCACCGCGCACGACTCGTTCCTGGCCGGCTACAACTCCCGCCCCGCCGACAGCTCCTTCTGGCAGACCGTCGTGGCCGATCCGCAGCGGGACACCATGTTCGCCTCCGGCGTCTACCAGCGCGGCGCGATGACCCTCCAGATGCTCCGCGAACGCATCGGCGACACCGCGTTCTTCAAGCTGCTGCCCGCCTGGACGAAACTCCACCGCTACGGCAACGGCGACACCGCCGGGTTCATCAAGCTCGCCGAGAAGGTCAGCGGGCAGCAGCTCGACGACCTGTTCCGGACCTGGCTGTACACCCCGGGCAAGCCCACCCTGTAGATCCACCTGGGCCCCTGTGGATCCCCCGCGAGTAACAATGTGGGGTGCTTCAGCAACTGTTCAGCCCCTCCGTCCAGCACACGCTCGACCTCGTCGGCATCTTCGTGTTCGCGATCTCCGGCGCGCTGCTGGCCGTCCGCAAGAACTTCGACGTGTTCGGCATCGCCGTGCTCGCCGAGGTCACCGCGCTGGGCGGAGGGGTGTTCCGCGACCTCATCATCGGGGCGGTGCCCCCGGCCGCCTTCACGGACCTGGGCTACTTCAGCACCCCGCTCTTCGCCGCGCTCCTCGTCTTCTTCCTCCATCCGCACGTGGAGCGCATCCAGTCCGGCGTCAACGTCTTCGACGCGGCCGGCCTCGGCCTGTTCTGTGTCACCGGCACGGTCAAGGCGTACGACTACGGGCTCGGCCTGACCGCCTCGGTGGCCCTCGGTCTCGGGTCCGCGGTCGGCGGCGGTGTGCTGCGGGACGTCCTGGCCAACGAGACTCCGTCCCTGCTCCGCTGGGACCGCGACCTGTACGCGGTCCCCGCCATCGTCGGCGCCACCATGGTCGCCATGTGCATCCGCTACGACGTGCTGGGCCCGTTCACCAGCGGGCTCGCGGTCGTCACCGCTTTCGTGCTGCGCCTGCTCGCGATGCGGTTCCACTGGCGAGCTCCGCGTGCGTGGAACCGGAGGTCGACCGTGCGTGAGGAGTAGTGGTGGTCCCGGTCTTCGCGTGCGGATGGTTCTTGCCCATCTCCAGGGTCAGCCAGCGGAAGACCGCCTTCACCTGCGGCCGCCACAGCGCCATCGTGTGACCGCCGTCGCTGCGCGGCAGGAACACCACGTGCACGGTCGTCGGCGCCTCGGCGACGGACGCCAGGGCCGTGCCCGCCTCGTAGCCGTCGCCGGCTTCGCCGGAGATGTACAGCGCGATCGGCGGCGGGGTCTTCTTCCCCTTCAGCAGCAGGTACGGGTTGTTCGCGGCGCGCAGGGCCGGGCTCGCGGCGGCCAGTGAATTGCGTTCGCCGATCGGGTCGTTGTAGCCGGACATGCCCACGGCCGCGCGGTAGCGGTCCGGGTGGGCGACGGCGAGCTTGACCGCGCAGTGCGCGCCGGCCGAGTAACCGGCCACCGCCCAGCCCGAAGGGGCGAGCTCGGCGCGGAAGTTGTCCATGACCATCTTCGGTACGTCGACGCTCAGCCAGGTGTCGGCGTTGACCGTGCCGGTGATGTTGGCGCAGCCGGTGTCGACGCCGGCCAGCAGGTTGGTGCGCGGCGCGACCAGGATGAACGGCGCGACCCGCCCGCTCCTCATCAGCGGCAGCAGCTGCTCGTTCGCGTGCAGCGACCCGAACCAGGCCTTCGCCGAGCCGGGATAGCCCGGCAGCAGTTCCACCACCGGGAACTTGTGGTGCCGGTAGGCGGGCTCCTTGTACTGCGGTGGCAGCCACACGTACACCTCGGCGTCGACGCCGGAGACCCGGCCCTTGAGCTGGGTGACCTCGACCCCGCCGGCCGCGCGCATGCCGGGACCCTCGGCGGGCGAGAAGGCCTGCTTCACCTTGGGCAGCCGATTCAGCGAGATGTTTCCGGTGCCGTTCCTGCCGAGATTCGCGGCCTGCTGGACGTGGTTGCCGGTGCCGAGGAGGTCGGCCCAGCTGTCGTAGAGGTTGTTCTGGTTGTTGACCATGACGAAGACCAGGGTGACGGCCGTGGCCTGGGCGAACAGCAGCATCAGGGCCCGTGCCGCCACGCGAACGGCCTTGGGGCCGCGCATCCGCGACCACAGCACGAGCGGCAGTATGAGGGCGACGATCGTCAGCACGACGGCGGTGTAGAGGAACGAGGTCCCGGTGAGGCTCATGTCCCCAAAGAGGGGGATCACGGGCCACGGGTCACGGACGAGTTCGGACACTTACCAAGAAATTGCCGGTTCCTCACCCGACCGGCCGACAACCTGCCGGTATTTTCATCTGCCCGCAACAACAAAGCTACCGCTTAGTAATCACCTGTTGTACGGTTCATCCATGCGAGAAGCAGCACCCGCCCCGGCGCCCGCGCGGGCCAGACGGGCCACGATCGGCGACAGCGAGTTCGACCGCGACACGGCGGTCACCCGTCGCGCTCCGGGCGTCTACGACATCGACCTCTCGGCCGGCTGGACGATCATCAGCGCCGTCAACGGCGGCTACCTCCTCGCCGTCCTGGGCCGAGCCCTGGCGGACGCCCTCCCGCACAGCGACCCGTTCACGATCTCCGCGCACTACCTGACGGCGTCCCAGCCCGGCCCGGCGGTCATCCGCACGGACACGGTCCGCACCGGCCGCACCCTCTCCACGGGCCAGGCCTCCCTCTTCCAGTACGACGAAGAGGGCGCGGAGGTCGAACGCATCCGGGTCCTGGCGTCCTACGGCAACCTGGACACCCTCCCGGACGACGTCCGTACGACGGCTCGCCCGCCGGTGTTCCCGCCCATGGACCAGTGCTTCGGCCCGGAGGACGGCCCCACCCCCGTCTCCGGCAGCTCGGCGATCGCCGACCGCCTGATGCTCAAGCTGGACCCGTCCACCCTCGGCTGGGCCCTGGGCGCCCCCTCCGGCAAGGGCGAGATGCGCTCCTGGTTCGGCCTGGCGGACGGTCGCGACGCGGACCCGTTGTCCCTGCTCCTCGCGGTGGACGCGCTCCCCCCGACCGCCTTCGAGATCGGCCTCAAGGGTTGGGTCCCCACGGTGGAACTCACCGTCCACGTCCGCGCCCGCCCCGCACCGGGACCGTTGAGGGTGTCGATCACCACCCGCAACCTGGCCGGCGGTTTCCTGGAGGAGGACGCGGAGATCTGGGACAGCGGGGACCGACTGGTGGCGCAGTCACGGCAGTTGGCGCGGGCCCGGCTCAGCTGACCGGCTTCCGCCCCAGCCAGGCCGCCAACTGGCCGTACGCGTCGGCTCCTTCAGGTGCCGCCTGTGCCGTGGCGAAGGGGGTGTCCGCGTCCCGTTCGGCGTCGGGGAGGACCCGGCGGGCGATGGCGAGCGCGAACTCGGCCAATTCCGGGTCGAGTTGGATGGGGTGGCCCAGCGCCTCGGAGAGGTCCCAGGCGTGGGTGACGTTCTCCATGACATAGCCCGAGAGCGCGATCCGGCCCGGTGCCTCCCCCCACGGGACCCGGACCAGCGCGTCCAGCCGGGCGTCGTCCGCCCAGGCGGCGCGGACCCGGACGCGGGCCTCGTCGTACGCGGCCGTCCAGCCCTTGTCGTCGACGCCGTCCACGAAGGGGTGGACGGCCATGCCGTCACCGCCCTCGCCGACCGTAGCGATCCGGTGGGTGCCGCCGACGAGATGACTCAGCAGGGTCCGTACGTCGAACTCCGCGCAGGGGGTCGGACCGGCCAACTGCTCCGGCCGTACCGTCCTGATCAGGGCGGCGGCCTGCTCGGTGGCGCGGGTGTACAGGGGGCGGGGGTCGTTCGCGTTGGTGTTCATGGCACCGATGCTGGACCCATAACCTGACAGTTTCCGTCAACATTTGCGCCGGGGTTCCGGGCGGTGGATTCTGGGGGTGTGAAGGCCGACCGACTGCTCTCGATCCTGTTGCTTCTGCAGACCAGGGGTCGCGTTCCCGCGCATGAACTCGCCGACCGGCTTGAGGTGTCGGTGCGGACCATCTACCGGGACGTCGAGGCGTTGTCCGCGTCCGGGGTGCCGGTGTACGCCGAGCGGGGGCGGCACGGTGGGATCGAACTGCTCGCCGGGTTCCGTACGGACGTGACGGGACTGACCGCCGACGAGTCGCGCGCCCTGTTCATCCTGGCGGCGCAGGGCGCCCATGCCGCACTCGGTCTCGACGCCGCGCTCGGGTCCGCGCTGCGCAAGGTGATGGCCGCGCTGCCGGCGCCGTACCGGCCGGCCGCCGAGGTGACCTCCCGGCGCATCCTCGTCGACGCCACGCGGTGGAAGGGCGGGCCCCAACCCGCCGTGGATCTGGACGTGTTGCAGGACGCGGTCTTCACCGACCGGCGGTTGCGGCTGCGGTATCGGCACAGCGGGGCGAAGGAGTCGAGCACCTACACCGTCGATCCCTACGGCCTCGTCTCCAAGGCCGGCGTCTGGTATCTCGTCGCCGACCGCCGTGCGCGCCCCCGCCTCTTCCGTGCCGACCGCGTCCACTCGGCCACCCTCCTGACCGACCCCGTGAAGCGCCGTCCGGGTGTCGAACTCGCCGATGCCTGGGAGGAGTTGCGCCGCCAGGTCGAGGAACGCCCCGGCGGACTCGACGTCACCGTCCGCGTCCGCCGCTCCCGACTCGACATGTTCCTGCGCCTCAACGCCTCCTCGCTCGCCGAACTCCCCAAGACCGAGGGGGCAGTTGAGGGTGCGGACGACTGGGTGACCGTCCGGCTGTCCTACGGCGTCGTCCGCGAGGCGCGCCAACTGCTGCAGTTCGCCGACGGGTTGGAGGTCATGTCGCCGCCGGAGGTGCGTGCGGAGGTGGCCGCGGCGGCTGCTTCTGTCACGGAGCTGTACCAGCGGGTAGGCGCGGGTCGGTAGTGAAGTAGCAGGTCAGGGCGGTTACTTGGGCTTCCCTTTACTCCGCGCACAGGGTGAGGACAGGGCTCCGACAACGAAGCCCTAAGCGGCGTTGATTGAGTTCCCGTCACAAGACATCCTCATCGTTTTTGGAGTTGTTTCTCATGAAGCGTGCGCGTCTCCTCCCCGCAGTGGCCCTGCTGGCGCTCTCGCCCCTGGCCCTGGCGGCCTGCGGGTCGAGCGACTCGTCGTCGTCCTCCGGCAGCGGCAACTCCGGTTCCACCCAGTCCTGTTCGGCCTCCGGCAGGCCCACCGGCAACGCCACGGCACGGCCCAGCGGTGCCCCCTCCGGCGCGCCCACGGGCGCCGCGGCCTCGGGCGCGCCGACGGGCAAGCCGACCGGCAACGCCTCCGGCATGCCGACCGGTGGCCCCGGCGGGGGCGGCGGCCAGGGCGGCCAGGGCGGCGGCCCCGGCGGCGGGTGCGGCGGCGGCCCGGGCGGCGGCCAGATGAGCGGGGCCCCGCAACAGGGCTGACCACGCTCCCGCACGACAGGGGCGGCACACTCGCACACCGGGCGTGCCGCCCCTGCCGTATGCCCGCCGTCCGCATGGAACTCCCGGCCGCCGGTGTGAAGTTGCGACCGCCACGGAATTGCCGGCCACCGGGTGTGGAGTTGCGGCCGGTGTCGAACTCCCGGTCGTCGATGTTGAGTTGCGGCCGGTGTCGGACCCTCAGTCGCCACCGGGTGTGGAGTTGCGGCCGGTGTCGAACTTCCGGGCGCCGGTGCGGTGTGGCCACCGGTGCCGAAGTCTCGGTCGTCGATGTTGAGTCGCGACCGGCACCGGACCCTCAGCCGCCGCCGGTGTGGAGTTGCGACCGGTGCCGAAGTCCCGGTCGTCGATGTTGAGTCGCGATCGGCACCGAACCCTCAGCCACCGGGTGCGGAGTTGCGACCGGTGTCGAACTCCCGGGCGCCGGTGCGGAGTTGCGACCGGCACCGAACTCTCAGTCACGGTGCGGAGTGGCCACCGGTGCGGAGCTGTCGGTCGGCGATGTAGTTGCCGGGCGATGGAGTTGCCCGGCGATGGAGAGTCGCCCAGGTGGTGCCGCGCCTCAGCCGAGCCAGTGTCGCCGCCCCACGCTGATCAACCGCATCTGCTGCTGGGCGAGTTGGGCCACCCGCTCGCGCTCCTCCTCCGGCGCCTCCAGTGTCTCCAGGAAGAGGGAGGCCGTGATGAGCATCTGGTCGACGTAGAGGTGGGCCAGCATCAGCAGGTCGTCGTCGCGCCAGCCGTGTGACTCGGGGTCCTTGGCGAGCTCGGCCTTCACCTCCTCGGCGAACCGGGCGAGTTGGTCCCGGATGGCCTCCCGTACCGGCTGCACCCCGCCGTGCCGCTCACGCGCGATGAAGCGGACGTGCGCCGGGTGCGTGTGCACGTGATGGGCGATCAACTCGACGGCCCGCGTGATGCGTTGGCCGCTGTCCGCCGGGGCCACCGTCTGCCGGATCATCGGATGCAGACTGCCCAGCGCCTCCTCGACGAGCGCGACCCCGAGGTCGGCCGTGGAGCGGAAGTGCCGGTAGAAGGCGGTCGGGGCGACGCCCACGGCCCGGGTGACCTCGCGCAGGCCCAGGCTGCTCAGGCTCTGCTCCTCCAGCAGCCCCAACGCGGCGTCCAGCAACGCCTGTCGGGTCTTCTGCTTCTGTGCCTGCCGGATGCCGAGGGTGTGACTCATGTCATCCAGTTAACAACCGTTCTCCGTAATTGGAAAGTCGCCGGACGCGCTAGACTCAAGTTCAGTGAACAAGTGTTACTACAACCGTTCACCGAAACGTAACGAGAGCCGTCCCGGACGTCCCGGTCGGCTCGGAGGGGGATTCATCCCATGCTGTTCCTCGTCGTAGCGCTCCTGCTGTTCGGCGTGGTAATGGGCGCCGTGGCCCACGCGCCGCTCGCCTTCACCGCCGTCGCCGCCACCGTCATCGCCGTATGGCTGGGCATCTTCGCGCTCCGCGAGCGGCACGGCCGCCGCAGCCGTACGACCGCCAACTGACCGTCCGCGGCTGCCAGTCGACCGCCCGTCCCACCACCCGCCCGATCCTCGGGAGCTGAACCCACATGCAACTCACCGCACCGGCAACCAGCAGCAGTAACAACAACAGCACCGCGACCGACAACGCTGACGTGAAGCCCACCGGCCGTCGTGACGCCGACGGCATGGCCGTCGCGTCCTTCATCCTCGGCCTCGTCGGACTGCTCGTGCTCAACGTGTTCCTCGGCCCGATCGCCATCGCCCTGGCCGGCGCGGCGCTGTGGCGCGGCACCGCCCGTCGCGGCCGTGCCTTCCTCGGCCTGGGACTCGGCATCGCCGATCTGCTGGTCCTCGTCGCCTTCATGCAGCTGGACAGCACCGTCTCCTGGAGCTTCTAGGGGACCGGCCGGATCCGTCGGGCGCCCGCCCCTCCAGGGTGCGCACCGGGGCCCGTAGAATCGGCGTCACCATGGCATACCTCGACCACGCCGCGACCACCCCGATGCTTCCCGAGGCAGTCGAGGCGATGACGGCCCACCTGAGCATCACGGGCAACGCCTCCTCCCTCCACGCTTCCGGCCGCAAGGCCCGCCGTACGGTCGAAGAGGCCCGGGAGACCCTCGCCGAAGCGCTCGGCGCCCGCCCCAGCGAGGTCGTCTTCACCTCCGGCGGCACCGAGGCCGACAACCTCGCGGTGAAGGGCCTGTACTGGTCCCGCCGCGACGCCGACCCGGCCCGCACCCGGGTCCTGGCCAGCCCCGTCGAGCACCACGCCGTCCTGGACGCCGTCCACTGGCTGGGCGAGCACGAGGGCGCCACGGTCGAGTACCTCCCGGTCGACTCCTACGGCCGGGTCCGTCCCGAGGTGTTGCGCGAGGCGATCGCCCGCAACCCCGACGACGTCGCCCTGGCGACCGTGATGTGGGCCAACAACGAGATCGGCACGGTCATGCCGGTACGTGAACTCGCCGACGTGGCGGGGGAGTTCGGCGTCCCGCTGCACGCCGACGCGGTGCAGGCCTTCGGTCAGGTCCCGGTCGACTTCGCCGCCTCCGGGCTCGCCGCGGCGACCGTCTCCGCGCACAAGATCGGCGGCCCGTACGGCATCGGCGCCCTGCTGCTGGGCCGCGAGTACACCCCCGTACCCGTCCTGCACGGCGGCGGCCAGGAACGCCATGTCCGCTCCGGCACCCTCGACGTCCCCGCGATCGCCTCCTTCGCGGTCGCCGGCCGGCTGGCCGCCGAACAGCGCGAGTGGTTCGCCCGCGAGATCGGCGCCCTGCGCGACGAGCTGGTCTCCGCCGTCCGTACGGCGGTCCCGGACGCGATCCTCGGCGGCGACCCGGTGGACCGCCTCCCGGCCAACGCCCACTTCACGTTCCCGGGCTGCGAGGGCGACTCCCTGCTGCTCCTGCTGGACGCCCAGGGCATCGAGTGCTCCACCGGCTCCGCCTGCACGGCCGGCGTCGCCCAGCCCAGCCACGTCCTCCTCGCCACCGGCACCGACCCGGACCTGGCCCGCGGCACCCTGCGCTTCTCCCTCGGCCACACCTCCACGGAGACCGACGTGGAGGCGGTCGCGAAGGCGATCGGCCCGGCGGTGGACCGTGCTCGCGCCGCCGGGCTGACCTGAGGGAACCGCGCCCTAGGCCTCCGTCACCATAAGGGAGGCCATCATGCCCTCGTCCTCGTGCTGGAGGAGATGGCAGTGGAGCATGTACATATAGGTGTCGTCGGAGAAGTCGGTGAACTCCATGGCGATCTTGATCGAGCCGCCGCCGACCACCTCGTAGGTGTCGTACCAGCCGAGCTGGACCCCGGTGGGATCCTCGCCGTTGATGGAGATCAGCTGGTACGGAACGTCGTGCAGGTGGAACGAGTGTTCCAGCTGGGTGGCGTTCTGGATCGTCCAGATCTCCTTCGCGCCGACCGTCGTGCTGATCATCGCCATCGCGGCCATGGTCGTGCCGATGGCTCCGTTGATCTCCATGCTGGCGCCGCTCTGGCTCAGCGTGATCGTCCGGGCGGTGAAGTCGCTCGTGTCGTAGCGGTCGATGGTGTTGAGAGTGGCGGGCAGGTCGGCCGGGGTGTCCGTGCCGCTTGCCGTCACCGCGAGGAAGTCGTACGTGCCGCTGCCGCCGCGGATCCAGCCGGTGGTGATCACGGCCTGCAGGGTGGCGTCCGCGGTGAGGTCCATGACGAACTCGGCACGGGCGCCGGCCACCAGACGGATCGTGGTCACCTCGGTGGCCTCGGTCAGATAGCCCTGGTCGGTGGTGATCTGTGTGAGAGTGCCGCCGTCGCTGCGCTGGATCACGATGATGTCGGACGGTGAGGCGTTCAGGGCGCGGAACCGGGTCCGCGTCTTGGTGGCGGTGAAACCGAGCGTGGTGCTGTCCACGTTGGTTCCGTTGACCAGGAAGGGGAAGGTGGTGGTGCTCAGCCGGTAGCCGGCCGCGTCGTACTTGATGTCCCCGGTGGTGTCCACGGCGAGGGACTGGAAGATGAGCGGGACGTCGTCGACGCCGTAGTCGCTCGGCAGCGCGGCGGACGCGTCCGAGGAGTCCTCGACGATGATCATCCCGGCCAGGCCGTGCACGGCCTGCTTCGCGGTGGTGCCCAGGGCGTGCGGGTGGTACCAGAGCGTGGTGGCCGGGTCCTTGACCGTGAACGTGGGCGACCAGGTCGTGCCGTCGGCGAAGGCGACCTGCGGGCCGCCGTCCATCTTCGCCGGCACGTGGGCGCCGTGGAAGTGGACCGTCGTGTCCTCGCCGATGTCGTTGGTGATGTTGAGGACGACCTCGTTGCTGTTCGTCCACTTCAGGGTGGGGCCCAGGAAGTCCTGGTTGTAGCCCATCGTGCTGCTGGTGACGCCCGAGATCACCTCGTGGGTGCCGGTCTTGGCCTCCAGGGTGTACGTGGTGACGCCGCTGGCGGTGGTGCCCTCCAGAAGGTCCGGGATGACCAGGGTGCTGTCCGCCGCGGACGCCTTGTTCTTCGCCGCGTCGTTCAGCAGGGAGAAGGCGCCCCCGGCCGCCGCGACCGCCGCGATCCCGGCCCCGGCCATGCCACCGAGGAACTTGCGCCGGTGCAGACCCTTGCCCCGGGCCGCGCTGTGCTCGCGCTTCGCGGCCGTGTTCTTGCGGTGGTCGCCCCTGCTGTCCCTGTTGTCTCTGTTCTCTTCGGACGCGGGCTCGCTGGTGTGTGTCATGGGGCCAGAGATTTGACCTAAGGGCTGTGTAAAAACTGGGCGGCAGTTAGCAGTGAGCAGGGCAAGCTGTGAAAGGTGAGCGTGCGCGATCGCTCCCCAACTTCCCTTGGCCGAAAGCCCAGTTGACGTGCCCCAGGTCACCTCCGGAGCGGGGGACGCATCGGACATCGCCGTGACTGAAACGACTCATAGCCAAAGCGCCGTGTGACCCGAGTCACACCTGTGTCCGGTGTGCCCGCCTTACGAGCCCCATGTACCGGTCCCAGTCCCAGTACCGCCCGGGATCCGTGTGATCGGTCCCCGGCACCTCCACGTGCCCGATGACATGCTTCCGGTCCACAGGGATTCCGTAGCGTCGGCATATCTCCGCCGTCAGCCGCGCGGAGTTCGCGTACATCACGTCCGTGAACGACGACTTCCGGTCCACGAAGCCCTCGTGCTCGATGCCGACACTGCGTTCGTTGTACGACCGGTTGCCCGCATGGAAGGCCACGTCCAGCTCGCGGATCATCTGCGTGATGTCCCCGCGCTGCCGGACGATGTAGTGCGCGGCGGCCTGGTGCCCGGGGTCCTGGAAGGCCTTCACCGCACTCGCGTAACTGCCCTGTGTGACATGGATGACCACCCGGTCTATCGCGTAGTCGTCCGGCCGGTCGGCCCGCCGGTAGTTCGCCGAGGACGCCGCCACCCATGTGGCCCCCGGGAAGTCGACGGCCCCCGGAGTCCGCGGCTTCTCCACCCCCGGTACCCGCCACCACAACCGCGACAACTCGTCCCGAGCCACCACAGCGGTCCCTACGGCGGCCACGGCCCCGCCGATGAGCAGAGCGCGCCGCCCGGGCCGCCGGCCGACGGAACCGGGTGACGTGTCCGCGGCGCCCGGCGGCTGCCCCGCCCGATCGCCGGGATCGCCCTGGGCGTCCTGACGGTTCTGGTCGCTCTGTGTCTCCCCCATGTGATCGTCAACGGATACTCGCGGGCCCCGGTTCCCGACGACCCGTACCCTGGAAGGGTTATGACTGAGACCTCGCAGCGCCCCCGCCCCCTCCGCGTACTCGCCGCCATGTCGGGCGGCGTCGATTCCGCCGTCGCCGCCGCCCGCGCCGCGGAAGCCGGCCACGACGTGACCGGCGTCCACCTCGCGCTCTCCGCGAACCCGCAATCGTTCCGCACGGGCGCGCGTGGCTGTTGCACGATCGAGGACTCACGGGACGCCCGCCGGGCCGCCGACGTCATCGGCATCCCGTTCTACGTCTGGGACCTCGCCGACCGCTTCCGCGAGGACGTCGTCGAGGACTTCGTCGCCGAGTACGAGGCCGGCCGCACCCCGAACCCGTGCCTGCGCTGCAACGAGAAGATCAAGTTCGCCGCCCTCCTCGACAAGGCCCTCGCCCTCGGCTTCGACGCGGTCTGCACCGGCCACTACGCCCAGGTGATCGTGAACGAGGACGGCACCCGCGAACTGCACCGCGCCTCCGACATGGCGAAGGACCAGTCGTACGTCCTCGGTGTCCTGGACGAGCGGCAGCTCGCGCACGCGCTGTTCCCGCTCGGCGACACCGTGACGACGAAGGACGAGATCCGCGCGGAGGCCGAGCGCCGCGGCCTCGCGGTCGCCAAGAAGCCCGACTCGCACGACATCTGCTTCATCGCCGACGGCGACACCCAGGGCTTCCTCGCCAACCGCCTCGGCAAGGCCGAGGGCGACATCGTCGACGAGTCCGGCTCCGTCGTCGGCTCGCACGAGGGCGCGTACGGCTTCACCATCGGCCAGCGCAAGGGCCTGCGCATCGGCACCCCGGCCGCCGACGGCAAGCCGCGCTACGTCCTGGACATCTCCCCGGTCGACAACACGGTGACGGTCGGCCCGGCCGCCTCCCTCGACGTCAGCGCCCTCACCGCCGTCAAGCCCCGCTGGTGCGGCACGGCCCCGACCGGCCCCGGCACCTACACCGCCCAGCTCCGCGCCCACGGCGGCGAGACCGAGGTCACCGCCGAACTCGTCGACGGCACCCTGGAGGTGTCGTTCAGCGAGCCGGTACGGGGCGTGGCCCCCGGGCAGGCGATCGTGCTGTACGACGACACGCGCGTGGTGGGGTCGGCGACGATCGCGACGACCACGCGCGCGGCGACGGCGATGGCCTGACCCGCACGGCTGACTCCGGGCCCGGTCGTGGCGAACTCGGGCCCGCGCGCGGCTAGTCGGAGAAGAACTCCGTGAGCAGTGGTGCCAGGACGACCGGGTCCACCATGTGGGTCTGGCCGTCCAGCACGCGGTACGTCCCGTCCGGCGCCGCGTCCGCCGCGTTCCGTGCGGCCCGACGCATCCACTCGGGGCTCGCGCCGCCCGCGATGGTGAGCACCGGGACGGACAGGGAGGCCAGCCGCTCCGTCGGGACCAGGCCGTCGCCCAGGGCCGCGTCGTCGTAGACGAGGGTGGGGGCGATCGCCTTCATGCCGGGCCACATGGGGGAGCGGCGGGCGCCCTCGATCATCTGCGGGGGCGCGCCCGTGAGGGCCATGAACAGCTCCACGGCGTCACCCCGGCGGTCCTCGGCGAGGAGTTCCGTCAGCCGCTCGGTGTACTCGGCGCGCTCCTTGGCGCCGCTCGCGTCGAGGGCGAACGGCGGCTCGTACAGGGCGACTTCGGTCACCGGCAGGCCGCTCGCCGCCGCGTGCACGGCCAGGGCGGCGCCCGAGGAGTGGCCGTAGAGCGCGGCGCTGCCGCCCACGGCGTCGATCAGTGCCGCGATGTCCTCGACCTCACGGGCCACCGCGAACGGCGCTGTGTCGCCGCTCGCGCCCCGGCCCCTGCGGTCGTACGGGACGGCCTCGAACCGGTGCGCGAGCTGCGCGGCGAGCGGCAGGAGCCCGTCGCCGGTCGTCATCGCGCCACCGACCAGGACGACGGGCGGACCCGCACCGATGCGTTGGTACGCGACGGCGGTGCCGTCGCGCGAAACAGTCTTCTTGTCCATGCCCTGGAGACTGCCGCAGGGCGGCGGACTAATCGGTCACAACACTTCCACTTCGTAGAAGCAGAGGTGGTCCTTGATCTGGGCGACGTCGGGCTTGGGGTCGGGGTACGCCCACACCAGGTCGGGGGAGTCCGGCAGGGACCAGTAGGAGGCGTCGCCCTTGAAGGGGCAGTGGGTGTGGGTCTCGGAGGGGGTCAGGAGGTCGAGGCGTACATCCTCCGGAGGGAGGTAGTACCGCACCGGAGAACCGGTCTCCTTCAGGACGAGGGGGCGGTCGCTCTCCGCCAGCACCTGGTCGCCGTGGACGACGCGGACGTGCCGGTCGCCCTGCTCGATCGTGATCGTGTGTCCTTGGGCCATACCGGAAAAGCACTCGCGGGCCCGTGGTTCTTCCCGCGTACGGTGACGACATGAAGATCTGTGTCTTTCTCTCCGCCGCCGATCTGGACGAGCGCTACACGCGCCCCGCGCGCGAGTTCGCGGAACTGCTCGGCAAGGGCGGGCACACGCTCGTGTGGGGCGGTTCGGAGTCCGGGCTGATGAAGGTGGTCGCCGACGGCGTACAGGCGTCCGGCGGACGCCTGGTGGGCGTCTCGGTGACCTTCCTGGCGGCGTCGGCACGAGCGGACGCCGACGAGATGGTGATCGCGGCCGACCTCGCCGAACGCAAGAGGCTGCTCCTGGAGAAGTCCGACGCCGTGGTGATCATGGTGGGCGGCACCGGGACGCTGGACGAGGCGACGGAGATCCTGGAGCTGAAGAAGCACGGCCACACCGACAAGCCGGTGGTGCTCCTGAACACCGCGGGCTTCTACGACGGCCTGAAGACCCAGTTCCGGCGCATGGAGGACGAGGGGTTCCTGCCCGTCCCGCTGGCCGACCTGGTGTTCTTCGCGGATGAGCCGGTGGGTGCGCTGGCCTACCTGGAGGAGTCTTTCGGTACCCGCTGATGCGAGCATGGCGGTCATGGCTACACATGTGATCACCGGGGCCGGTTCCGGCATCGGCGCGGCCGTCGCCCGCCGCCTGCACGCGCGCGGGGACGAACTCGTGCTCCACGCGCGCGACGCGGGCCGCGCGAAGGAACTGGCGGCGGAGTACCCCGGGGCGAGCACCCTGGTGGGCGATCTGGCGGACCCGGACAGACTCAGCTGGGCGTTCTCCCACCAGAGCCTGCCCGACCGGGTGGACACGCTCCTGCACATCGCCGGGGTGGTCGACCTCGGCCCGGTGGGCGAGCTGACCCCGAAGACCTGGCGCCACCAGCTCAACGTCAATCTGATCGCCCCCGCCGAACTGACCCGCCACCTCCTGCCCCAACTCCGGCTGTCCGGCGGCCACGTCCTCTTCGTGAACTCCGGCGCGGGCCTGCGAGCGAGCGCCGACTGGTCCGCGTACGCCGCCTCCAAGCACGGCCTGAAGGCCCTGGCGGACTCCCTGCGCCACGAGGAACACCCCAACGGCGTCCGCGTCACCTCGGTCTACCCCGGCCGCACCGCCAGCCCCATGCAGGCCAAGGTCCACCAACAGGAGGGCAAGCAGTACGACCCCTCCCAGTGGATCGACCCCGAGTCGGTCGCGACGACGATCCTGATGGCGATCGACCTGCCGGCGGACGCGGAGGTCAACGACCTGACGGTGCGGCCGGGACGGTGAGCGGGGCGAGCGGTGCGGAGATCCTGGGCTGGCTCGACGAGGTCTGGGGGCGTACGGCAGCCGCGGTCGTCCTCGAAGGCGGCGACAACGGCGGGCCGCTCGCCGAACGCGGGCTCATCGGTGAGGTCTTCGATGCCGAGGACCTCGCGGAGCTGCGCACTCTCACCACGACCGGCACGTTCGCGGACGACATCTGCCGTTGCCTCGGCCGCGTGACCATCGCCCTGCTCGACACCGAGGGCGAGTTCATCGGGAGCGGCAGCGTGCACGGCGGGACGGACGTCTCCTGGGAACGCGACCGCTTCCGCAACAACCTGGAGGTCGCGGCCCCGGAGCGGCTGGTCGCGTTCTTGGAGCGGCTCAGGACCCGGATGCCTTGAAGCCCAGGCCGGCACGCTGCCTCACCCCCGGAGGGTTCCGTAGTCTTCCGGGGTGAGCAACAACAGCCAGTTCAACTTCGGCGCGGCCACCGGTGTCGGTTCCCTGCCCGGTGGTGACGCCCGTGAGGCCGCGAAGACCGCGACCGGTGCCTTCGAGGACTTCCCGTTCCTGCCCGAGCTGCCCGCCCGGGGACCCGGCGCGGACATGATCGGCCGGACCGCGGGGCTGCTCGTCGAGGTGTACGCGCGCGTGGAGCCCAGCGGTTGGCGGATCGGGGACCGGCCGGGGCGGGACACGAAGCGGGCGTGGGCGTGGCTGGGGGAGGACCTCGACGCGTTCGAGGAGTTCACCCAGGGGTACGAGGGGCCGCTCAAGGTGCAGGCCGTTGGACCTTGGACCCTCGCCGCGAGTTTGGAGTTGAGGAACGGTGAGTCCGTGCTCTCCGACCTCGGGGCGAGCCGGGACCTCGCGGGCTCGCTCGCCGAGGGGCTGCGCAATCACCTCGCCGACGTCCAACGCCGCGTCCCCGGCGCCCAGATCGTGCTCCAGCTCGACGAACCGTCCCTCATGGCCGTCCTGCGCGGACACGTCAGGTCCGCCAGCGGTTACCGCACGCACCGCGCCGTCGACCGTCAACTCGTCGAGGACACGCTCCGCGAGGTCGTCGGGGTGCACGGGAACGGCCCGGTCGTCGTCCACTCCTGCGCACCGGACGTGCCGTTCGCCCTGTTGCGCCGGGCGGGCGCGGCGGGGGTGTCCTTCGACTTCTCCCTCCTCACCGAGCGTGACGACGACGTGATCGGTGAGGCGGTCGAGGCCGGCACCCGACTCTTCGCCGGTGTCGTGCCGGGCACGAACACCGCGTTGTCGGACCCTGCCGGTAGCGTCATGGGTGTCAGGACGCTGTGGCGCAGGCTGGGGCTGCGACCGGGCCTTCTCGCGGAGGCGGTCACGATCACCCCGTCGTGCGGACTCGCGGGGGCTTCTCCCGAGTACGCGCGCCATGCTCTCGCCCACTGCGTCCGGGCGGCGAGATCCCTCGCGGACAACCCTGAGTGACGGAAGGACAACACGGTGGCCGGCGACAGGCAAGCGGAGACGGCGGTGCCCGCAGAGGCACGGGAGAAGCACGCGCAGCTCGCTGAGCAGATCGAGGAGCACCGCTTCCGGTACTACGTGAACGACGCCCCGGTCGTCAGCGACGCGGACTTCGACAAGCTCCTGCGCTCCCTGGAGGCGCTGGAGGAGGAGTACCCGGAGCTGCGGACGCCGGACTCGCCGACCCAGAAGGTCGCGGGGGCGTACGAGACGGAGTTCACCTCCGTCGTCCACCGCTCCCGCATGCTCTCCCTGGACAACGCGTTCGACGACCTGGAGCTGGCTGCCTGGGCCGAGCGCGTCCAGAAGGACGTCGGTACCACCGACTACCACTTCCTGTGCGAGCTGAAGGTCGACGGCCTCGCCGTCAACCTGACGTATGAGCACGGCCGCCTCACGCGCGCGGCGACCCGCGGCGACGGCCGCACGGGCGAGGACATCACGCCCAACGTCCGCACGATCGCGGAGATCCCGGACCGGCTGACCGGCGACCGCGTGCCCGACCTCGTGGAGATCCGCGGCGAGGTCTACTTCCCGATGGAGAAGTTCGAGGAGCTCAACGCCCGCCTGGTCGAGGCCGGCGACAAGCCCTTCGCCAACCCCCGTAACGCGGCGGCCGGTTCACTGCGCCAGAAGGACCCGCGCGTCACCGCCACCCGCCCCCTGCACATGGTCGTGCACGGCATCGGCGCCCTGGAGGGCTTCGACGCCCTCACCCGCCTCTCCGAGGCCTACGACCTGCTGAAGACCTGGGGCCTGCCCACCTCCTCGCACAACAAGGTCGTCGACGACCTCGACGGCGTACGGGAGTTCATCAGGTACTACGGCGAGAACCGCCACTCCGTGGCGCACGAGATCGACGGCGTCGTCGTCAAGCTCGACGAGATCCCCCTTCAGGGGCGGCTCGGCTCCACCTCCCGCGCCCCGCGCTGGGCGATCGCGTGGAAGTACGCGCCCGAGGAGGTCAACACCAAGCTCGTCAACATCCGGGTGGGCGTGGGCCGTACGGGCCGGGTCACGCCGTACGCCCAGGTCGAGCCGGTGACGGTGGCCGGCTCGGAGGTCGAGTTCGCGACGCTGCACAACCAGGAGGTCGTCAAGGCCAAGGGCGTCCTCATCGGCGACACGGTGGTGCTGCGCAAGGCCGGTGACGTCATCCCGGAGATCCTCGGCCCGGTCGCCGACCTGCGCGACGGCAGCGAGCGGGAGTTCGTGATGCCGGCCGAGTGCCCCGAGTGCGGGACGCCGCTGCGGCCGATGAAGGAGGGCGACATCGACCTCCGCTGCCCGAACGCCCGTGCCTGCCCCGCCCAGTTGAGGGAGCGCCTCTTCTACCTCGCGGGCCGCAAGGCGCTGGACATCGACCACTTCGGCTATGTGTCGGCCGCCGCCCTCACCAAGCCGCTGGAGCCCGCGGACCCGCCGTTGGCCGACGAGGGCGACCTGTTCGACCTCACCATCGAGCAGTTGCTGCCCATCAAGGCGTACGTCCTCGACCAGAACAGCGGACTGCCGAAGCGGGACCCGAAGACCGGCGAGGAGAAGATCGCCACGGTCTTCGCCAACCAGCAGGGCGAGCCCAAGAAGAACGCGCTCGCGATGCTGGAGACCATCGCGGCGGCCAAGGACAGCCCGCTCGCCCGCGTCCTCACCGGCCTGTCGATCCGTCATGTCGGCCCGGTCGCGGCAGAGGCACTGGCCCGCGGGTTCCGCTCGATCGAGCGCATCGAGCAGGCCACCGAGAAGGAGCTGGCGGACACCGACGGCGTCGGCGAGATCATCGCCGCCTCCCTCAAGGAGTGGTTCGCCGAGGACTGGCACCAGGAGATCCTGCGCAAGTGGCGGGCCGCCGGGGTCCGGATGGAAGAAGAGGGTTCCGCCGAGGACGAGGGCCCGCGCCCGCTCGAAGGTCTCACGGTGGTCGTCACCGGCACACTTGAGCACTTCACGCGGGACGGGGCGAAGGACGCCCTGCAGAGCCGGGGAGCGAAAGTGACCGGTTCTGTTTCGAAGAAGACGTCTTTCGTTGTCGTAGGTGACAATCCTGGTTCGAAGTACGACAAGGCAATGCAGGTCAAGGTGCCTGTTCTGAACGAGGACGGCTTTGTCGTCCTGCTGGAACAGGGCCCCGAGGCGGCCGCCGAAGTCGCGCTTCCGGTCGAGGAGTAGCGAGGAGCAGCGGTTGAAGGCCACCCGATCGGCGCATACCAGATGCATACGGGTGGCCGGGTCGCATTCGGGCAACCGTCTACGACCGCTGCCCGTGGAAGCCTTCTGCGGCCTACTGTTGAGGTGTGCACCTGCCGTGCCCAGCTGCGGTTGGGGCAACCCCCTGCTCTTGGTGAGCAGGGGGAGGGGTTTTCCAAACGCGGTGCCGTTGACGGAAGTCGGGCATCGGACCGCGTGGCGTGGGCACCGCCGGCTGTGAGAGGGACGGGAATGGAACCGACCGAGAGCGCCCCCCCGGACTCTCCGCTGCGCCGGCTCACCGGCGCCTGGCGGAAGAGTCGTTGGGGAGCGCGACCCGTGGAGCGTCCGGGCGCCCAGCCGCGCGCCACCGGACAGTACTCCACACCCGATGCCCGTCACTCCGCGCCACTCTCGGCCGATCCGGGCGCAGGACTGCCCGGTGACGGCGAACGCCATCTGACCTGGCCCGCGCTGCCCACGACGGTCGTCGTCGCGGCCGGGTTCGTCCTCGGCGCGGGCTTCTTCCGGGCGTTCACCGGCGACCACGCGCTCTTCCCGTCCGGCACGGTCGGCTGGTCGCTCGCCGTTCTGACCGGCGTCATCGTCGGCCACCTCGTCGCCCTCGGCCGCGCCCGCTGGTGGGGCGGCACCGGCTCCGGCGCCGCCCTCACCCTCGGCGTCCTGCTGCTCTACGGCTGGGCCGCCGCCGGCATGGTCAGCCTCACCGTCGTCGTCCTGGTCGGCATAGCCCGGCGCAACCGCTGGCGCCAAGGTGTCCTGCACGGCGCGGTGGACATCCTCGGCATCGCCGCCGGCGCACTCGTGCTGGGCGCCTTCGGCCGGGTGCCGTCCGTCGAGAGGCCCTGGAACCCGGACACTTGGACGGTCTACACCGCTCCTGAAGTGGTCCTGGTCGCCGTCGCCTATCTCGCCGTGACCCGCACCCTGCTCTGGTACCTGCACGCCCCGCGCCACGGCGGACTGCCCACCGTCGCCCGCACCGCCCTGCTCAGACAGGGACTGGTCGCCGTGGCCCTGCTCGGCATCGCACCCCTCATCTGCGTGGTCGCCGTAGCCCAGCCGGTACTTCTGCCCCTGTTCTCGATTCCGCTCATCGCCCTCGACTCCACCCTGTGGATGGCCCGGGCCAGGGCCGAGGAGCAGCTGCGCGACCCGCTGACCGGGCTGCCCAACCGGCAGTGGCTCCTGGAGCGCATCTGGACCGCGCTGGACGACGCCGAGCGCATCGGCGCCAAGGCCGCGCTCATGCTGATCGACCTCGACCGGTTCCGGTCGGTCAACGACACCCTGGGCCATCTCGCCGGTGACCGGCTGCTGTTGCAGATAGCCGACCGGCTGCGGGTGGCGCTGCCGCGCGGGGCGGAGGCCGCGCGGCTCGGCGGTGACGAGTTCGCCGTCCTGCTGCCCGTCGCCGACTCCACGACGTCCGCGACCAGGGTCGCCCGCAACCTCGTCGCCGCGCTCAGCTCCCCGCTCGACCTCGACGGGCTCACCCTCGTCCTGGAGGCCAGCGCGGGCGTCGCCGTCTTCCCCGACCACGCCCTCGACGCCGAGGGACTGCTGCGCCGGGCCGACGTCGCGATGTACCAGGCGAAGCGGGACCGTACGGGCGTGGAGGTCTACGAGTCCAAGCGGGACTCCAACACCCCTGACCGGCTCGGCCTGTTGGGTGACCTGCGGCGCGCCCTCGACGCGCACGAGGTGCAGCTGCACTACCAGCCCAAGGTCCGCTTCGACGGCCAGGTCGCCGGACTTGAGGCGCTGGTGCGGTGGGTGCACCCGGAGCGTGGGAAGGTGCCGCCGGACGAGTTCATAGCGATCGCCGAGTCGTCCGGGCTGATGCCCCATCTCACCGAGTACGTGCTCGACACCGCTCTCGCCCAGGTCGCCCGATGGCGCGCCCAGGGCCTGTTCGTACCGGTCGCGGTGAACGTCTCCCCGCGCGACGTCCACACCCCCGGCTTCGCCGGCTCGGTCGCCGCACGCCTCGCCCGGCACGGTGTCCCGCCGGGCTCGCTCCAGCTGGAGATCACGGAACACGTCCTCCTGGAGGACCCCCAGCGCGCCGCCGACACCCTCAACGGACTGACCGGGCACGGCGTGAAGATGTCCCTCGACGACTTCGGCACGGGGTACTCGTCCCTGGTGCATCTACGGCGGCTGCCGGTCAGCGAGTTGAAGATCGACCGGTCGTTCGTGGCTCGGCTCGCGGTGGACACGGAGGACGCGGAGATCGTTCGGTGCACCGTTGATCTCGCGCATTCCCTCGGGCTGCTCGTCGTGGCCGAGGGGGTTGAGGACGACGAGACGTGGGAGCGGTTGCGGGATCTGGGGTGTGATGCCGTTCAGGGGTGGCTTGTTGCTGCGGCCATGCCTCCGGAGGACATGACCGCGTGGCTTCGGGCGAGGGGGTCGCGGGGTTGGCAGCGGCCTCGCGCCGCGTTGCCTGCGGCTGCGGCGGATGATCCGGGGCGGATCGGGTGACCTTCCGCGCCTAATGGGGTGGGGGGTTCTGTTTGTTCGCGCGTGCCGCGCCGTTGTGGCTTGTCGCGCAGTTCCCCGCGCCCCTGACTACGCAGCCTCCGTTGTGAAGTGACTGATCAGCAAGGCCAGGCGTTGGGCGTGTTCCTCCTCCGGCAGGCGGCCGCTGCGCATCAGGGTTACCAGGCCGTGCAGGCCTGCCCAGTAGGTCTCCGTCAGTAGGCCTACGTCGTCGCCCTTGGCCGCGATCGGTTGGACTGCCTTGAACAGTTCGCCGAAGGCCGCTTGGAGGGCCGCCGGGGCCTCGGGAGTGGCGAACGGCAGGTCCACCGTGTGCGTGAACATCACGTCGTAGAGCGCGGGGCGGCGGCGTGCGAAGGCCGTGTACGACTCGCCCACCGCGGCCAGTGCCGCGCGGGCCCCCTTCGCCGCCGTGCGGGCCGTGCGCATCTCGGCCGCGATCTCCTCGCAGCCCTGGACCGCCACCGCCGCCATGATCGCGCCCTTGTCCTTGAAGTGGCTGTAGAGGACGGGCTGGCTGTACTCGATCTCGGCTGCCAGGCGCCGGGTCGTCACCGCGTCCCAGCCCTCCGTCTCGGCCAGTTCGCGTGCGGCCGAGATGATCAGTAGCTCCCGCTCCGCCCGCTCGCGCTCCCGGCGCGTCTGAATCGTCATGCCCGGAATTCTAGCATCGCTAGCCTTTCTTTCGTCGCTCTGTTAGCTTCGCTCTTGTTGCTAGCGCCGCTAGAAAACGAGACGAGGAGAAGTGGCATGACCATCACCGCGTACACCCTGGCGATCGTGCTGGACCTGTTCTGTCTGTTCCTCGGCTACCGGTTCCTGTTCCAGCCCGCCTCCGCCGCGACCGGTTACGGAGTCCCGGCCGATCCCGCCGGCGACGCCGGTGCCTACCTCACGATCAAGGGCCTCAGGGACGGCACGTTGGGCGTGGTGGGCCTTGCCCTGCTGGTCTTCGCCGGGGTGCGTGCCGAGGCCTGGTTCATGCTCTGCGTGGCGCTCGTCCCGCTCGGCGACACCCTGACAGTGCTGCGCAACGGCGGCGCGAAGGCCGTTGCGTACGGGATCCACTTCGCCACGGCGATCGTTGTACTCGTCAGTGCCGTCCTGCTGTTCCTCAGCTGAGTCCGCCGCATCCGAAGCTGAGTCCGCCGCATCCGAAGGGGACCCGAAATGTCGTTGCTCGTACCGAAGTTCGACGAGTCCGTGATCGTCCGCGATGCCGAGGCCGAGGTGGTGGGCCGGGCGCCGACCACCGTGAAACTGCTGGCGGACAGCAGTGCGACCGGCGGTGCGCTGTCCACCCAGCGCGTCACCCTCAGCGGGGGAGCGGACGGCGCGAAACCGCACTGGCACGACAACTCCGCCGAGATGTTCTTCCTGCTCGACGGCGCCGCCGAGATCCTCTCCGGCGACCAGGTCGTCACCGCCGGACCCGGTGACCTGATCGTCGTCCCGCCCGGCCTGCCCCACGCCTTCGCCGCCGCACCCGGTGCCGGCGCCGACCTCCTCATCGTCATCACGCCCGGCGTCGAACGCTTCGAGTACTTCCGTCACCTGCAGCGCATCGCCCTCGGCGAGGTCGGCCCGGAGAGCCTCCTGGAGGTGCAGGAGCTGTACGACAACCACTTCACGAAGAGCGCGGTGTGGGACGCGAGAGACTGAGGACCGGGGCCCCGGAGAAACCGTTTAACGGCTGAGGGCCCCCGCCCCATAGGATTGGCGCCAAACCACACACACTCACCCCAGAGGAACGCTGCATGCCTGGCATCACGCGCGAGGAGGTCGCCCACCTCGCCCGGCTGGCGCGTCTGGAGCTGAAGCCCGAAGAGCTCGAACACTTCGCGGGACAGCTGGACGACATCATCGGCGCGGTCGCCCGCGTCAGCGAGGTCGCCGACCAAGACGTACCGCCGACCTCCCACCCGCTGCCGCTGACGAACGTCATGCGCGCGGACGAGGTCCGTCCCTCGCTCACCCCCGAGCAGGCGCTCTCCGGCGCCCCGGCCCAGGAGCAGCAGCGTTTCAAGGTGCCGCAGATCCTGGGGGAGGACTAACCACCATGACGGACCACAGCAGCATCATCCGGCTCACCGCCGCCGAGATCGCCGCGAACATCGCGTCCGGCGTGCTCACGGCCGTCGAGGTCACCGAGGCCCACCTCGCCCGGATCGACGAGGTCGACGCGAAGGTGCACGCCTTCCTGCACGTCGACCGCGAGGGCGCCCTCGCGCAGGCCCGCGCCGTCGACGAGAAGCGGGCCCGGGGCGAGCAGCTCGGCCCCCTGGCCGGCGTCCCGCTCGCGCTCAAGGACATCTTCACCACCGAGGGCATCCCGACCACGGTCGGCTCCAAGATCCTCGAAGGCTGGATCCCGCCGTACGACGCGACCGTCACCAAGCGGCTGAAGGCCGCCGACGTCGTCATCCTCGGCAAGACCAACATGGACGAGTTCGCCATGGGGTCCAGCACCGAGAACAGCGCCTACGGGCCGACCGGCAACCCCTGGGACCTCACCAGGATCCCCGGCGGCTCCGGTGGCGGTTCCTCCGCCGCGCTGGCCTCCTTCCAGTCGCCGCTGGCGATCGGCACGGACACCGGCGGTTCCATCCGCCAGCCGGCCGCCGTCACCGGCACGGTCGGCGTCAAGCCGACGTACGGCGCGGTCTCCCGCTACGGCATGGTCGCCTTCTCGTCCTCCCTCGACCAGGGCGGGCCCTGTGCCCGTACGGTCCTGGACGCGGCACTCCTGCACGAGGCCATCGCCGGACACGACCCGCTCGACTCGACGTCGATCGACGCCCCGGTCCCGCCGGTCGTCGAGGCAGCCCGCAACGGCAGCGTGCGGGGCATGCGCGTCGGCGTCGTCAAGCAGTTCCGCGGCGAGGGCTACCAGGCCGGCGTCATCCAGCGCTTCGACGAGGCCGTCACGGTGCTGAAGGAACTGGGCGCGGAGATCGTCGAGCTGGACTGCCCGTCCTTCGACCTCGCCCTGTCGGCGTACTACCTGATCGCGCCCTCCGAGTGTTCGTCGAACCTGGCCCGTTTCGACGGCCTGCGCTACGGCCTCCGTACCGGCGACGACGGCACCCACTCGGCCGAGGAGGTCACCTCGATCACCCGCGAGGCGGGCTTCGGCCCCGAGGTGAAGCGCCGCATCATGCTGGGGACGTACGCGCTGAGCTCCGGCTACTACGACGCGTACTACGGCAGCGCCCAGAAGGTCCGTACGCTCATCACCCGCGACTTCGAGAAGTCGTTCGAGAGCGTCGACGTGATCGTCTCGCCGACGACGCCGACCACCGCCTTCCCGATCGGCGAGCGCGCCGACGACCCGATGGCGATGTACCTCGCGGACCTGTGCACCATCCCGACCAACCTGGCGGGCAACTCGGCCATGTCGCTGCCCTGCGGTCTCGCGCCGGAGGACGGTCTCCCGGTCGGGCTGCAGATCATCGCCCCGGCGCTGAAGGACGACCGGCTTTACAAGGTCGGCGCCGCCGTCGAGGCCGCCTTCGTGGAAAAGTGGGGCCACCCGCTGCTTGAGGAGGCACCGTCGCTGTGAGCAACGCACTGTCGAAGGCCAAGGGCTTCAAGAAGTCCAAGTCCGGCACGTACCTGTCCATCGCCACCACCGCGTTCGGCGCGCTCAGCGTCGCGAAGCAGATCAGGAAGGCGCGTACCGAGCACGACACGCTCCGACTGATCGACGCCACGGTGTCCGCCGCCGCGATCGTCACCGGCCTCGCCATCCTGTACCGCGAGCTGAAGCGGCTGGGCGACGACGACGTCCTGCTGGGCTGAGAGGGAAAGTTCACCGTGACCACCACGACCGACCTGGAGTCGTACGAGGACGCGCTGGCGTCGTACGACCCCGTCATGGGCCTTGAGGTCCATGTCGAACTCGGCACCAAGACCAAGATGTTCTGCGGCTGTTCGACCGAGCTGGGCGCCGAACCGAACTCGCAGACCTGCCCGACCTGCCTCGGCATGCCCGGCGCGCTCCCGGTCGTCAACGCGATCGGCGTCGAGTCCGCGATCAGGATCGGCCTCGCGCTGAACTGCGAGATCGCCGAGTGGTGCCGCTTCGCCCGGAAGAACTACTTCTATCCGGACATGCCGAAGAACTTCCAGACCTCCCAGTACGACGAGCCGATCGCCTTCAACGGCTACCTCGACGTACAGCTGGAGGACGGCGAGACCTTCCGGGTGCAGATCGAACGCGCCCACATGGAGGAGGACACCGGCAAGTCGCTGCACGTCGGCGGCGCGACGGGCCGTATCCACGGCGCCTCGCACTCGCTGCTCGACTACAACCGCGCCGGCATCCCGCTCATCGAGATCGTCACCAAGCCGATCGAGGGCGCCGGTGAGCGTGCTCCCGAGGTCGCGAAGGCGTACGTCGCCGAGCTGCGCGAGCTGATCCGGGCGCTCGGTGTGTCGGAAGCCCGCATGGAACAGGGGCAGATGCGCTGTGACGTCAACCTCTCGCTGCGTCCGCACGGCCGCGAGAAGTTCGGCACCCGGAGCGAGACGAAGAACGTCAACTCGCTGCGATCCGTGGAGCGTGCCGCCCGTTACGAGATCCAGCGCCACGCCGCGGTGCTGAACTCCGGCGGCACGATCATCCAGGAGACCCGCCACTTCCACGAGGACACCGGGTCCACGACCTCGGGCCGCGTGAAGGAGGAGGCGGAGGACTACCGGTACTTCCCGGAGCCGGACCTGGTGCCGGTGGCCCCCTCGCGCGCGTGGGTCGAGGAGATCCGCGCCGAGTTGCCCGAGCAGCCGCTGGCCCGCCGAAACCGGCTGAGCGAGGAGTGGGGGATCACCGCGTTCGACATGCAGTCGATCCTCAACGCCGGTGCCATCGACCCGATCGTCGCCACGATCGACGCCGGTGCGGACTCGGCCTCCGCGCGCAAGTGGTGGATGGGTGAACTCGCCCGCAGCGCCAACGAGTCCGGCAAGGCGCTCGACGAGCTGCCCATCACGCCGGAGCAGGTCGCCCGGGTCACCGCGCTGGTCACCGCCGGCGACCTGAACGACAAGCTGGCCCGCCAGGTCATCGAAGGCGTCCTCGCCGGCGAGGGCACCCCGGACGAGGTCGTCGAGAAGCGCGGCCTGAAGGTCGTCTCCGACGACGGCGCCCTCACCACCGCCGTCCAGGAGGCCATCACCGGCAACCCGGGCATCGCCGACAAGATCCGCAGCGGCAAGGTGGCGGCGGCCGGTGCCCTGGTGGGCGCCGTCATGAAGGCCACCCGAGGCCAGGCCGACGCGGCCCGCGTCAAGGAGCTCATCCTGGAGCAACTGGGCGTCAGCGAAGGCTGAGCCCGGTCGTACGACACCCACCTGGGGGGACGCATCGCAACGGATGCGTCCCCCCAGGCGTGTCACGTCAGAGGCGGCGCCCCACGACGCGTGTGAAGCCGATCAGATGGTCCACGTCGGCGTGCACCAACTCCACCGACGTGCGCGCCATGCCCGCCATGAACGCGCTCGGGCTCTCCTCGGCACACACCTCGCTCCACAGCAGCCAGTCGCGCCATCCGTCGGGCAGCCAGTCGGCCGCCTCGACCTCCACGGCCCTGCCGCGGGTCCAGTGCCTGCGCCACCAGGCGGGGGAGTGGAACGCCCAGAAGCCCGGGTCCCCCTCCCAGTACTGCTTCAGATGCTCCGGCGCCTCGTCTCCCGTCAGTTCCTCACGCAGCGCGGGCATCACGACACCGATCCGGCCACCCGGCTTCAACAGCCTTGTCAGGGTGGGCAGATAGAGGTCGGCCGTGCCGAAGTACTGATAGGCGTCGATCGACACGATCGCGTCGAACGTGCCGTCCCCGAAGGGGAGATCGTGCGCCTCCACATGCAGGGGGAGCACCCGGTCCGCGACACCGGCCTCGGCGATCCGTTCGGCGTTCTCCTCGGGCTTCACCCACAGGTCGGCCGCGGTGACCTGGACGTCGTACTCCTTGGCGAGGAAGACGGAGGTCATGGCGCGTCCGCAGCCCAGGTCGAGCACGCGCGCGCCCGGGCGCAGGGTGTCCAGGCCGAGGGCCGGGGCCAGCCATTCCAGGAGCCACAGGGCGTGGGGGCCCATCTGGTTCTCGATGGTCCAGCGGGCGTCGTAGGTGTTGCTGCGCGGGTAGCGGGGGTGGGTCAGGCGGGCGGTCAGGTCGGTGTCCGGCATCGGTGAACGGTGTCCTCCGGTTCTGCGTAGGTTGCTGTGAGGAAGCAACGAGATTGTGGAGGACGTCGGTTGACCGCGCACCAGGTTTCTCAGGCGGAGGCGCTACGCTCGCCCGCCATGGACGGACGCGGAGATTCCGAGATATCCGAAGTGCAGGACTTCGGGGATCCGGCGCTGGACGCGCGGCGGGCCCGGTGGACGGCCGCGCTGACCGGTGCCGTACTGGCCCTCGCGGGGGTGGCAGCCGCGGTGTTGCGGGCGAGTGGTGCCGGGCCGGTGCTCGTTCCGGCCGCCTACGCCGTGGGCGCCGCGGTGTGTGCGCTCGCGTCCGTGCTCGGGTCCAGGGGGCGTACCAGACGGGCGCTCTGGCTGTTGGTCGTCGGGGCGATGGTGATGGCGCTGGGGGACCAGTTCGACTGAGACGGCGGTCAAGGTGTCAGCCGGGGCTACAGAGTTGCCGTTACTGTCCTGTGATCTGGCTCCCACTCCCGTGATTCAGGGCACGAACGTCATGAACGATCATTTTCTGCTGCAAGAGTGGGCTCCGTATTGCTCATGCGTTCTTTGCGGGCTGTTCATCCCTTGAACGAACTTTCCCGGCCAAAGATCCCCAAATCGCCATCCCCGGGAGCACGTTCGTGGCAGCCCTTGCCCGCTGGTGTGTTCGGCACCGCCTCGTCGCCGTCCTGCTGTGGCTCGTCGCGTTCGGCGGGGTCACCGCGGCCGCCGCCGTCACCGGCTCGGCGTACTCGAACGACTATGAGGCCCACGGCACCGAGTCGGGGCGTGCGACCCAGCTGCTCAAGGAGGGGTTTCCGGGCCTCGGCGGCGACAGCGACACCGTTGTCTGGCGCACCTCACCCGGCTCCGTCCGCGCCGCCGCCGTCGAACAGACCATGACCGGCGCCCTCGACAGGATCGCCGCCCTGCCCGGAGTCGCCTCCGTCGTCAGTCCGTACGACGGGCAGGGCACGGGCCGGATCAGCGCCGACGGACGCACCGCGTACGCCACCGTCACCTTCGCGCACCAGGCCGAGGACATCGACAAGTCCGAGGCGCAGGCGGTCGTGAGCGCCGCCAAGGATGCCCAGACCGACGGGCTCCAGGTCGAGTTGGGTGGCAGCGCCATCGCGCTCACCGAGGCGTCCAGCGGGCACACCGCCGAGATCGTGGGGGTCGCCGTCGCCGCCCTCGTGCTGTTCCTCGCGTTCGGGTCGCTCGCCGCCTCACTGCTGCCCATCGGCACCGCCCTGGTGAGCGTCGGCACCGCGTACGGGGCGATCGTGCTGCTCGGGCACGCCATGACCGTCGCCGACTTCGCGCCCATGCTCGGCATGCTGATCGGGCTCGGCGTCGGTATCGACTACGCCCTGTTCATCGTGACCCGGCACCGACGCGGGCTGAAACGCGGCCTGTCCGTCACCGAGGCGGTCACCAACGCGGTCGTCACCACCGGACGCGCGGTCGTCTTCGCCGGCGCCACGGTCTGCATCGCCCTCCTGGGGATGCTGATCCTGCGGCTCGGCTTCCTCAACGGGGTCGCGATCGCCGCCTCGTCGACCGTGGTACTCACCGTCGCGGCCTCCGTGACGCTTCTCCCGGCCCTGCTGTCCTTCATCGGCCCCCGCGCCCTCAGCCGCCGCGAACGGCGCCGACTGGCCGAGCACGGACCCCAGCCGGAACTCCCCACCGGCCTCGCCGCCCGCTGGTCCGCGTTCGTCGAGCGGCGGCCCAAACTGCTCGGCGCCCTCGCCCTGATCGTCATGGCCGTCCTCGCCCTGCCCACCCTCACCCTCCACCTGGGTACCTCCGACCAGGGCAACGACCCCAGGTCGTCGACCACGCGCCAGGCCTACGACCTCCTCGCTGGGGGCACCTCCCGCTCGAAGAGTGGGGAAGGATTCGGGCCCGGCGTCAACGGCCCCCTCACCCTCGTCACCAAGATCGGCGGCGCCGAGGACAGGCTCACCCTCGACAACCTCGACGCCACCCTCCGCACCACCGAGGGCATCGCCTCCGTGACCCCGGTGACCTACGACGCCGGCGGCGCCACCGGGTACTTCAGCGTCGTACCGGACTCGGCACCGCAGTCGCGGAGGACCAGCGACCTCGTCGACCGGCTGCGCACCGAGGTACTGCCCCGGGCCGAGACCGGCACCTCGCTCGACATCCACGTGGGTGGCGTGACGGCGAGCTACGACGACTTCGCCGACGTGATCGTCGGCAAGCTCCCGCTGTTCGTCGGGGTCGTCATCTCGCTCGGCTGTGTGCTGCTCCTGCTCGCCTTCCGGTCGATCGGCATCCCGCTCAAGGCCGCCGCGATGAACGTCGCCGCCGTGGCCGCCGCCTTCGGGGTCGTCGTCGCGATCTTCCAGTGGGGCTGGGGGAGCGAATTCCTCGGCCTGGGACGCGCCGGACCGATAGAGCCCTTCCTCCCCGTGATCATGGTGTCGGTCCTTTTCGGGCTCTCCATGGACTACCAGGTCTTCCTGGTGAGCCGGATGTACGAGGAATGGCTGGAAACCGGCGACAACCGCCGTGCCGTCCGCGTCGGCCTAGCCGAGACCAGCCGGGTGATCAACTCGGCCGCCGTCATCATGATCTCGGTCTTCCTCGCCTTCGTGCTCAGTGGCGACCGCGTGATCGCCATGTTCGGCATCGCGCTGGCCTCCGCCGTCGCCCTGGACGCGTTCGTCCTGCGCACCCTCCTGGTGCCGGCCCTCATGCACCTCCTGGGCGGCGCCAACTGGTGGCTGCCCCGGGGTCTCGACCGCGTTCTGCCCCGCATCAGCATCGAGCCCCCCGAATGCCGCGCCGCCCATGAGAGGCTGGCCGCCGTGACGGACGCCGAGGTGGCGGACGTCCTGGCGAAGGAGCAGGAGCAGGATGTACGCGATACCCCTGGGTGACGACGGAGCCGAACTGCGTCCCCTGGAGCCGTGGAACGCCGAGGAGTTCCTCGCCCACCTGGACCGCGGCCGGGAGTTCATCGGGCAGTTCATCACCTTCGGCTCCAAGGCGACCGACACCGACTCCACGCGGGCCATGCTCCAGCGCTACGCCGACCTTCGCGCCGCCGACGAGGCGTCCCTGCACGGCATCTGGCTCGACGGAAAGCTCGTCGGCGGGGTCCTCTTCCTGAACTTCCACGCCGACCAGGGCAACTGCGAGGTCGGCTGCTGGCTGGAACCCGCCGCCGCCGGGCGCGGACTGATCACCCGGGCGATACGGATTCTCATCGACTTCGCGATCGACCAGCGCGGCATCCACCGCGTCGAATGGCATGCCGCCGCGGGCAATGAGAAGAGCCTGAATGTTGCCCGTCGCATGGGCATGACCAGGGACGCGGTCCTGCGCGAGTCCCACCCCTACGGGGGCGTGAGGCACGACATAGAGGTGTGGTCCGTGCTCGCACCCGAGTGGCGCGAGGCACGCGCGCGTGCGCAACACAGCGATCTTTAAGGAACTTCTCAGACTTCACCCCTACCGTGCGCCTCATGGGTACCAAGACTGTTGACGAGGCCGCGAACGAGGCCACCGAGGTGAAGAGCGACGCGGAGACCGTCGATGTCACCAAGACCGACGAGGAAGTGACCGAGCCGGACACCGCGAACACCGAGGCCGAAGCCGCCGAGGACGAGGACGACCTCTCCGAGGAGGAGTACGCGGCCGAGCTCGCGAAGCTGAGGCTGGAGCACCCCGAGGAGGGCCCCTCCGGCGTCGGCCAGGGCGCAGCCGCCGTGGTCTCCGCCGCGCTCGGCTTCATCTCGCTCTCCGGCGGCTGGATCGGCTCCGTCGCCGCCGCCCGCGAGACCCTCGTGGGCCAGCTCCACACCGCCTCCACCGCGAGCGTGTCCACCCAGATCAAGGAGGTCTACGGCGACGCCTGGCACACCACCGCGCTGTGGGCCGGCATCTTCGCCCTGGTCGGCGCCCTCGTGGGTGTCGCGGCCCTGGTTCGCCCCGCGTTCGGCACCCCGGGCAAGCCGCAGGCCACCTGGATCAAGTCGGTCGCCTGGGCGGGCGTCGCGCTCGGTGTCGTAGGACTGCTCCTGGCCGTCCTGAAGTACACCGACGTCCTGCTCAGCCTGCCGTCGGCCAGCTGACTACCGGGCCGTTCCACCGCACGTAACCAGGGGTCTTAGGGCCTCCGTAAGCACCTTACGGAGGCCCTAAGACCCCTTACGCATGTCTAAGGCCCGCCCGGCCCCGCAAGATGCGGAACTCTCCCGATGTGGCGGACCCCCCTTGGAGACGAAGGTTGAGGCATCGCAACAAGCGAAGCCGAAGAACCGCCTCCAGCAAGGGACTTGAGATGTACGAGTTCGAACTCCACCAGATGCGTTCCGCCGAACTGCGCCGGCAGGCCGCCAACGAGCGGCTGGCCCGCGAGGCCGTGCGCGGCGCCCGCGCCGCCCGCCGCGAGCAGGCCCGCCGGGCCGCCGAGGGGGAGGTGCATACCCAACGCCCCCGCCGGCACCTGTTCGCCCGCGCGTCGTGACCGTCCGGGCCCGGGAGGACGGCCGTACGGCGCCCGTCCGGCAGGCTCGCGGGGCGCTCCTCCCCGCGGCCGTCCTCCCGAAAACCGGTGCCGCGTTGTCAGACCCGCGTGACATGCTCGCAAGCGTGGAGACCAGGTCCGTCAGTCCGGTCTTCGTCGGCCGCGCCGACGAACTGGACACGCTGAACGATGCGCTCGCCCGCGCCGCCGCGGGCGAGCCGCAGGCGTTGCTGCTGGGCGGCGAGGCGGGCGTCGGCAAGACCCGGCTGGTGGAGGAGTTCGCCACCGCCGCCTGCCGCCGGGGGGCCGTCGTCGCGCTCGGCGGCTGTGTCGAGATCGGCGCGGACGGACTGCCCTTCGCCCCGTTCTCCACCGCCCTGCGCGCGCTGCGCCGCGAACTGCCCGACCAGCTGTCCGCCGCTGCCGCCGGTCAGGAGGAGGAACTCGCCCGGCTCCTCCCGGAGTTGGCGGAAGCGGCCACCTTCCGGCGGGCCGGCCGGCACGACGAGGAGGGCATGGCCCGCCTCTTCGAACTCACCGCGCGCCTCCTGGAGCGCGTCGCCGCCGACCGCACGGTCGTCGTCGCCCTGGAGGACCTGCACTGGGCCGACGCCTCCACCCGCCACCTCCTCGCCTACCTCTTCCGCACCCTGCGCACCGGCCGCCTCGTCGTCCTCGCCACCTACCGCGCCGACGACATCCACCGCCGCCACCCGCTGCGCCCGCTCCTCGCCGAACTCGACCGGCTCCGCACGGTCCGCCGGATCGAACTGGGCCGCTTCAACCGGGAGGAGGTGGGCCGCCAGATCGCCGGCATCCACGCCGCCGAACCCGACCCCGCCCAGGTCGACGAGATCTTCGAACGCTCCGACGGCAACGCCTTCTTCGTCGAGGAACTAGCCGTCGCCGCCCACGACGGCTGCTGCGGCAATCTCACCGACTCCCTCCGCGACCTGCTCCTCGTCCGTGTCGAGTCGCTGCCCGAGAGCGCCCAGCGGGTCGCCCGGATCGTCGCCGAGGGCGGGTCCACCGTCGAGTACCGGCTGCTCGCCGCCGTCGCCCGGCTCGCCGAGGACGACCTCATCGAGGCACTCCGGGCCGCCGTCGGCGCCAACATCCTCCAGGCGGCGCCCGGCGACGACGGCTACCGCTTCCGCCACTCCCTGGTCCGCGAGGCCGTCGGTGACGACCTGCTGCCCGGCGAGCGCTCCCGCATCAACCGCCGCTACGCCGAGGTCCTGGAGGCCGACCCGACGCTCGTCCCGGCCGACCAGCGTGTCATGCGGCTGGCGAGCTACTGGTACCACGCCCACGACGCCGCCAAGGCCCTCCCCGCCGTCCTGGACGCCTCCGTGGCCGCCCGCGGGCGGCACGCCCACTCCGAGCAACTGCGGCTCCTGGAGCGGGCGATGGAGCTGTGGGACACCGTCCCCGACGCCGTACGCGCGGGCCTCCGCCCCGTGGACTACACCGAGGTTTACCCGCCCTGCGGCTGCGACCCCGAGACCACACCCCTGCGCTACCTCGACCTGATGGCGGAGGCCGCCGTCGCCGGGCGGCTGAGCGGGGAGCGCGAACGCGCCCTGAAGATCACCAAGCGGGCCCTGCACCTCCTGGAGGACGAGGGCGACCCGCTGCGGGCCGCCTGGTTCTGGGTGCAGCGCTCCGTCCTCGTCCGGTCCCAGGCCCGCGGCGACGGCTGGCCGGAACTCGCCGCCGCGCAGGAGCTGGTCCGCGGACTGCCGCCGTCCGAGGTGCACGCGGAGGTCCTCGCCAAGGTCGCCGGCTGGTCCATGGTCCACGTCCCGGGACCCGACGCGTATGTGGCCGCCGAGCGCGCGGTCGAGTACGCGCGCATGGTCGGCGCCCGCGAGATCGAGATGGACGCCCGGCTCACCCTGGCCGGCCTCATGGTCGCCTCCGGCGACGTCGAGGGAGGCCTCGCCGAACTGGTCGAGGTGAACGAACGCACGGTCGCCGAGGGCATCTCCGTCGTCGCGGGCCGCAGCTATGTGAACCTTCCCTCCTCCCTCCAGACCGTCGGCCGCTCCCGCGAGGCCGTGCCCATCCTGGAGACGGGGCTCGCCTTCGCCAGGAAGTTCGGCCAGTTCGACAAAGAGGCCTGGATCTGGGGAAACCTCGCCGAATCCCTGTTCTCGCTGGGCCGTTGGGACGAGGCCGCCGAGGCCGCGACCAAGTCGGAGCGCGTGGACCAGAGCGCCAAACCCCGTGGCTTCCACGCCCGCCTCCGCGCCGAACTCGCGCTCGCCCGCGGCGACCTGCCCGAGGCCCGGCGCCAACTGGCCGCCGCCCGCGAGCACTTCGGCACCCACGACGTCGCCCCCCAGCACCATCTGCCCCTGGAGCGGATCGAACTCCAGGTCGCCACCGCCGAAGGCCGCCTCCTCGACGCCCGCGCCACCCTCGAACTCGTCCTGGACTCCGATTTCCTCCCCGGCACGTACTTCGAGGTCTGGCCCCTGCTGGTCACCGCGGCCGTCGCCGAGACCCAGGCCGTCGGCCTGCCCGTCGCCGACCCCGGCCGCCCCAAGATCCTCGAACGCATCCGGGAGGCCGCCAAGCCGGTCCCCACCAACGTCCCCGTCTGGCAGGCCCACGAACGCTGGCTCCGCGCCGAACTCCGGCACGCCGAGGGCCGCTCCACCCCGGACGACTGGTCCGAGGCGGTCGCCGCGTTCGAATGCCTCGACCGCCCCTACGACCTCGCCCGCGTCCGGCACCGCCTCGCCGAAGCGCTGCTGTCCGCCCCCGGCGGGGGTGACGACGAGCGGGACCGCGCGACGGAACTCCTCCGCCTGTCGGTCGCCGTCGCCGACCACCTCGGCGCCCGCCCGCTCGCCGACTCCGTCACGCTGCTCGCCCAGCGGGCCCGGCTGACCCTCACGAAGGCCCCGGAGCGCCGAGGGGTCTCTGCCGACCCCACCGACCCGGTCGAGGCGCTCGGCCTCACCAGCCGCGAGCGGGACGTCCTGCGGCTGGTCTCCGCCGGCCGCACCAACCGGCAGATCGCCGAGGAGCTCTTCATCTCCCCGAAGACCGCGAGCGTCCACGTCTCGAACATCCTTGGCAAGCTCGGCGTCTCGGGCCGGGGAGAGGCGGCGGCCGTCGCCCACCGGCTGGAGCTGTTCCCGCCCCACCCGTCAGACCCGCTCACCGCGCGCTCCGCGCGATGAGTCGTACGCTGTAGGGGACCGGCACAGGGGAGGCGCCGTGTTCAACATGTTCGAGGAGTTGTTCTCACCGGGCCGCAAACACACCCAGGACGAGGCCAACCGGCTTGAGCTGACCAGGGTCGACGTCGCGGACGGAGACCCCGGGCGCGGGCCGATAGACCTGGAGTCCGGGAGGGTTGTGGTGCGGCTGGGGGAATCGGGCGCGGAAGCCGAGTCGGGTGCTGAGTCCGGTTCCGGCGCCGAATCCGATCCCGATTCCGGCCCTGATGCCGGTTCCGGTTCGGGTACCGATGCTGGTGCCGAAACCGATCCCAGTTCTGAAGCCGGTTCCGGCGCCGGGTCCGATCCCGGGGTCGCTGCCGATCCCGGATCCGAACCTGATTCCGGCCCCCGCCCCGCTGACGAAGCCGATTCCGGCCCCGAGACGGGTTCGGGTACTGGGCCCGCGTCCGGTTCCTGACGCCGCCCCAGCGGCTGGTCCCGGTCTCGGTCCCGGGTCAGCTTGCAGGTCCGCTCCGGAATCCGAGCTTGCTACGGCTCTCAGCCCTGGGACCGCTTCCAGGTCCGCTCCGGAATCCGAGCTTGCTACGGCTCTCAGCCCTGGGACCGCTTCCAGGTCCGCTCCGGAATCCGAGCTTGCTACGGCTCTCAGCCCTGGGACCGCTTCCAGGTCCGCTCCGGAATCCGAGCCGGAGGCCGCTCCTGATCCTGGCCTGGTGTCCGAGCCCGTTCCGGGGGTCCGAGGCCTAGGCTGATCCCGACCCTGAGTTCACTTCCAGGGCTGCTTCAGGTCCCCGACTCGGGGTCCGAGCTTGCTACGGCTCTCAGCCCTGGGACCGCTTGCAGGTCCGCTCCGGAATCCGAGCCGGAGGCCGCTCCTGATCCTGGCCTGGTGTCCGAGGCCGTTCCGGGGTCCGAGGCCTAGGCTGATCCCGACCCTGAGTTCACTTCCAGGGCTGTTCCAGGTCCGCGACTCGGGGTCCGAGCTTGCTACCGCTCTCAGCCCTGGGACCGCTTGCAGGTCCGCTCCGGAATCCGAGCCGGAGGCCGCTCCTGATCCTGGCCTGGTGTCCGAGCCCGCTCCGGGGTCCGAGCCCGACGTCACTCCCGACTCGGAGTTCGCTCCCGACCCTGAGTCCGACCCTGAGTCCGACCCGGAATCCGTGCCTGGGGCCGCTCCCGCTCCCGCTCCCGGGCCCGGTCCCGGGTCCGTGTCGGAGTCCGAACCCGTGCCGCTCCCGATTCCGAGGCCGCTCCGTTGCCTGGGCCTGCTGAGATGGGGCCCGCGTCGCTCGGAACCGCTCCATCGCCTGGGTCTGAGTCGCTGGACCCTGCGTCGCCCAGGTCCACCTATCGCCCGGATCGGCCCCGCCACGCGGTTCTGCCCCACCCGGACCTACGTCACCTGGATCTCCAGAATCCGGTCGTCGCCCGACTTGGGCGTGCCGCGGCCGTCCGTGTTGCTGGTGATGAGCCACAGCTTGTCGTCACCGGCCGAGACCACCGTGCGCAGGCGGCCGTACTCGCCGGTGAGGAAGGCCTGTGGGGCGGCGGATGTCTTCGTGCCGTTCAGGGGGATGCGCCACAGCCGTTGGCCCTTGAGGCCCGCCATCCATATGGAGCCCTCGGCATAGGCGATGCCGCTGGGGGAGGCGTCGTCGGTGTGCCACTGGGTGATCGGGTTGTGGTACTTGGGGTTGTCGCCCTTGCCTTCCGCGTTCGGCCAGCCGTAGTCGTCGCCCGGTGTGATCGCGTTCAGCTCGTCCCAGGTGTCCTGGCCGAACTCCGAGGCGAACAGGCGCTGTTTGGAGTCCCAGGCGAGGCCCTGCACATTGCGGTGGCCATACGTGTACACCGGCGAGTTCGGGAACGGGTTGCCCGGCGCCGGGTCGCCCTCAGGCGTGAGCCGCAGGATCTTGCCGCCGAGGGACTTCTTGTCCTGGGCGAGGCCTCGCTGACCGCTCTCGCCCGTGCCCGCGTAGAGCATGCCGTCCGGGCCGAAGGCGATGCGCCCGCCGTTGTGGATGTAGCCCTTGGGGATGCCCTTGAAGATGGTGTCGGGCGCGCCCAGCTGCTCACCGGCCGGCTTCTTCTCGTCGTACAGGACGCGCACGATGCGGTTGTCCGAGGCCGAGGTGAAGTACGCGTAGATCATGTGGTCCGAGGCGTAGTCCGGGGAGAGCGCGATGCCGAGGAGACCGCCCTCGCCGGCCGGGGAGACCCCGGACACCTTGCCCAACTCGGTCTTCTTGCCGGTCTTCTCGTCGATGCGGGTGATCGTGCCGTCGTCACGCGAGGAAACCAGCAGGTTCCCGTCGGGCAGCGGGGCGAGGCCCCAGGGCGTCTTCAGCCCCTCGGTGACGGTACGCAGCACCTTCACGGTGCCTTTCGCGGGCGGGGTCTGCTCGGCGGCCTGCGCGGAGGGCGAGGCCCCCGTACCCGTACCGGTGCTGCCGGGCGACGCACTCGTACCGTCGCCCGGAGAACCTCCCCCGTCGGAGGAGCAGCCCGCCGTCAGCAGGAGTGCGGTCACGGCCAGGGCGGCCGACACGACTCGACGTTGCACGATCAGGTCCTTTCGACGGGCGGGTTCTACTTTTCATACACCGCTCGTGCCGCCCGGGTTCCCGATCACCACGCACCGACGCACGATCGAGCCGTGAGGTGCGGGGAGGCAGGGCGATGATCTGGCCCGGGGTCTGGGAAGCGGGGCTGGTGAGCGCTTCCAAAACTGGGGAAGAGCCGGACCGCCGGTAGGTCCCGAAACTCCTGGAGCTGGTGCGGCGGTTGGTCGCAGGGACGGGGAAGCCGGGGCAGCGGTCAGTGGCAAAGTTCCGGAAACGCGGTGGCCGGTGGGTTCCGGACCTCGGGGTCTCGGGACCTCCGGGACCGGGACGGCGGTCGATCCGAAGGCTCATCGAGGTCGGCAATGGGTCGGTCTCAAGTCCCGGTGCCCGCACGGCAGTCGGTCTCAGGCCTCGCGGGTCGGGTCACCGGTCGGCTTCGAGCCCCGGAGCAGGGAGGGCGGTCAGGCCCAAGGGCTGTGGAAGCGGGTCGGCGGCGCTTGCTCCCCAAGCCCAGAAGCCCGGTAACCAGTCGCTCCCAAGGCCTCTGGATCCCGTGGGAGCCAGTCCCCGAGCCTCGGTGGCCCGGTCCGCCCCCGGAACCCGCACGAGAACGTCCCCCCAATAAAAACCTCAGGAAGCCAGCACGCCTCAGTCCCAAGCCCCCCGAACCCGCGACAGCCAGTCCCCGACCCCCGCTACCCCGGGTCCGCCCCCCCAGAACCCGCACTACGAGAACGCCCTCCCAACCCCAGGAAGCCGCCCCCCCCTCAATCCCAAGACCCCAACGCCCCCGGCAACCCCGCCACCTCCGCAAGATCCTCCCCCGTCAACCGCAACCCCGCCGCCCCCGCGTTCTCCACCACCCACCGCTCCCGCTTCGTGCCCGGTACCGCCACCACATGCGCCCCCTGTGCCAGCACCCACGCCAGGGCGACCTGGGCCGGGGTCACCTCCGGACCGTGGCGGCGGGCGATCCGGCGCAGGCCGGCGACGATCGGCTGGTTCGCGGCGGTCATCTCGGCGGTGAAGCGGGGGTGGCGGGCGCGGACGTCGTCCGGTTCGAAGCCCTCGCCCGGGGTGAGGGTGCCGGTGAGGAAGCCGTTGCCCAGGGGCATCGCGGCCAGGAAGCCGACGCCTCGGGCCGTGCACCACGGCAGCAGCGCGTCCAGGGCCTCGGACGACCACACCGACAACTCCGCCTGCACCGCCGTCACCGGGAACACCTGCTGTACGCGCTGGAGTTGGCGGATCGTTCCGTCATGGAGGCGTGCCCCGGGGCGGCGGGCGGAGCGGGCGCCCACCGCGCACATGCCCAACGCCCGTACTTTTCCGGCCTGTACGAGGTCCGCCATCGCGCCCCAGGTCTCCTCGACGGGGATCTCGGGGTCGGCGCGGTGCAGTTGGTAGAGGTCGATCACGTCCGTCTGGAGGCGGCGCAGTGAGGCGTCGCACGCTCGTCTGACGTAGCCGGGGCGGCCGTTGGCGACGATGTGCTGTTCGCCCACCAGCAGGCCGACCTTGGTCGACACGAACGCGTCCGCGCGCCGCTCCTTCAACACCCGCCCCAACAACAGCTCGTTGGTGAACGGGCCGTACATGTCGGCGGTGTCCAGCAGCGTCACCCCCAGATCGAGCGCCCGGTGCACGGCCCTGACCGACTCGTCGCCCCGCCGCCGCGACCCGCTGTAGGCCCAGTGCATCGGCATGCAGCCGAGTCCGACGGCCCCCATCGCGAGCGCCCCCGCGCCGATCGTCCTGCGCTCCACCTGCCAGTGACCTTCCTTCTTCTCGCACCCCAACCTAACCTCTACGCGCGCGTGGCCCTGACATAGCCTCCTGACCATGACTGTTGACGTGTGGCTGCCCATCCCGCCGGAGGAGATCGAAGGGCTCCCCGAGGGCCCCGACTACCTGTTCTGGGACGGGGGTGAGGACGGCGATCAGGCGTTTCCCGGTGATCCCGCCAACTGCGTCCTGTACGTAGTGCCGTACATGAAACGTCATCCCGTGAAGACGCGGCCCCTGGAGCGGATGCGGAATCTGCAGGTCATCCAGACGCTCACCGCCGGCATCGACGACATGACGGCGAGCCTCTCGTCCATCGTCCCCGGGGTGCGGCTCTGCAACGCGCGCGGAGTGCACGAGGCGAGCACCGCCGAGCTCGCGCTGGCCCTGACGCTCGCCTCGCTGCGCGGTATCCCGGGGTTCGTGCGGGCGCAGCAACAGGAGCACTGGCAGGGGGACTTCCACCCGGCGCTCGCCGACCGGTCCGTCCTCATCGTCGGCTACGGGGCCATCGGTTCCGCCATCGAGGACCGGCTCACGCCCTTCGAGCTCGCGCGGGTGGCGCGGGTGGCGCGCTCCGCGCGTGCCACCGCGCGCGGGCCGGTGCATCCACTCGCCGAACTGCCCGCCCTGCTCCCGGAAGCGGACGTCGTCATCCTGTCCACGCCCCTGAACGAGACCACCCGGCACCTCGTCGACGCCGAGTTCCTGGCCCGGATGAAGGACGGGGCGCTGCTGGTCAACGTGGCCCGCGGTCCCGTCGTCGACACCAAGGCGCTGCTCGCGGAGCTCGAAAGCGGCCGTATCACCGCCGCGTTGGACGTCACCGACCCCGAACCGCTGCCCCAGGGGCACCCGTTGTGGCACGCGCCCGGCGTGCTGATCAGTCCCCATGTCGGCGGGCCCACCTCGGCGTTCCTGCCGCGCGCGAAGCGTCTGGTCGTCGACCAGTTGGGACGGTTCGTGAACCGGGAGCCCTTGCGGAACGTGATCCTTACGACAGGCGAAACGGGGAACTAACCACAACGGGGCGGTAATCCGCTTTCGGCACCCTCCGCGACCTTTCGGAAGCGGGGCGTGCACGTATCTCCGCTGGTCGTTACGGAGCGTAGAGGAACTATGTCCCTGAGTGACGAGACTGGTGTATCGTCCCGGCAGGGGCTGCGCCGCGCACCGTTCGGCGCCGGGGACGGACATTTCAGACTGTGAGGGGGGCGACGGGCGATGCACGGCCTATGGACGAGCGATCCGACGCGGCGGGGCCGCCGACGGCGACCCTGGCGCACCGCCGCGCGCAGCCGCGACCACCACGCCGACCACTGCGCTCACGGCGGTCATGGCGGCCGCGGCGGGCATCACAGCAACCACAGCCATCACCACCGCAGGCCCAACAGCCGCCGCAGGCACGCCCATCCAGCGCACCGGGGCCCGCGGGACCCGGGAGCGACGCGGACCGGGAGGGCCCGGTGAGCTCGCCACCGTCTCCGACGACCACCCTCAACGGGGCGCTCCGGGACCGGACTTCGCCGGGAGCGCGGCAGCCACGACCGTCGGGAACCGGCGGCGCGTGGAGCCTGGTCCAGCAACTCGTCCTGGCCCTGGTGTGCGCGGGATACGCCGTCGGTTCCGCGCTCGACTGGGGGTCCGCCCAACTCGCCCTGGTCATGGGCGACTTCGGGCTCAGCGCGGCAGCCGGTACCGCCGCCGTCTCGTGCCTCCTCTACGCGCGAAGCCGCCGTATCCGCTTTCGACCCGCCTGGCTGCTGTTCTCGCTCTCCTCGGCGATGGCGGCGCTGGGCAACGGAGTCTGGGGGTGGTACGAGGTCGTGCTGGAGCGGCCCGTGCCCAGTCCCAGTTTCGCCGATCTGTTCTTCCTGTGTTTCGCGCCGCCCGCCATCGTCGGGCTCCTGGTCCTCGCCAAAAGGCCTGTCACCAAGGCCGGTTGGGTCTGTCTGGCGCTGGACGCCTGGCTGATCGGGGGCTCGCTGCTCACGCTGTCCTGGAGCCTCGCGCTGGCCCAGGCAGCCAAGTTCGACGGGCCGAGCGTGGCCCACACCGCGCTGTCGCTGGCGTACCCGCTGCTCGACATCATCCTCGTCAGCATGGTGCTCGCGCTGCACTTCCGGCGCTCCTCGGTCAACCGCACCGCGGTGAACACCGCGATCGGCGCGCTGGCCCTGACGGTGATGTGCGACGCCCTGTTCACCTCGCCGCTGCTCCACAACAACTACCACTCGGGCCAGTTGCTCGACGCGGGCTGGTTCGCCGGTTCGCTGCTCCTCGCCTACGCCCCCTGGGCCGCGCCCCGGCACACCCAGCCCGAGGACGACGGGCACACGCGCGTGGTGCACGAACACCGGCCCGGACAGCGCACCGGCGTCCAGCCGCAGGCCGCCGCACCCGGCGCCGATCACGGACGGTATCCGGCGACCCGGCCCATCGCGGGTTCGCTGGCCGCGCTCACCCCGTATCTCGCCGCCGCCGTCTGCACGTTGGGGATTCTCTACAACGTGCTCAACGGCCGCAGCCCCGACCGCGTGGTGCTCATCACCGCGGGCTGCGTGGTCCTCGCCCTCGTGGTGCGCCAGGGCATCATGCTGCTCGACAACATCACCCTCACCCAGGAGCTGGCGCAGAAGGAGAACCACTTCCGCTCCCTGGTGCAGGGCTCCAGCGACGTCATCATGATCGCCGCCCCGAACGGCATCCTCCGCTACGTCTCCCCGGCCGCCGCCGGTGTCTACGGCAAGGCCGCGGAGGATCTGGTCGGGACCGAACTGGCCTCGATCATCCACCCGGAGGACCTCGGCTGCGTGGTGCACGAGGTGCGCCGCTTTCTCACCGCCAGCCCCTTCGAGGAGTCCACCACCCGCATCGAGTGCCGCTTCCGCTCCGGCGACGACGGCTGGCTCAACGTCGAGTCGACGGTCAACCGCCACCACGGCGGCCTGATCTTCAACAGCCGGGACGTGACCGAACGGGTGCGCCTCCAGGCGCAGTTGCAGCACAACGCCGAGCACGACCCGCTCACCGACCTGCCCAACCGCGCCCTGTTCACCAAGCGCGTCCAGCAGGCCCTGTCCGGCCGCCGCTCCACCGACCGCGGCACGGCGGTCCTCTTCATCGACCTCGACGGCTTCAAGGCGGTCAACGACACCATCGGCCACCAGGCCGGCGACGAACTCCTCATCCAGGCCGCCCGCAGACTCGACGGCGCCGTCCGGCACGGCGACACCGCGTCCCGGCTCGGCGGCGACGAGTTCGCGGCCCTGATCGTCGGCGACGGCACCCGGGACCGCACCGCCCGCGAGCGGCACATCATGGAGCTCGCGGACCGCCTGAGAATCACCCTGTCCCAGCCGTACCTCATCGACGGCAACGATGTCCGGGTCGCCGCCTCCATCGGCGTCGCCTTCGCCGAACCGGGCCTGGGCGCCGGGGAGTTGCTGCGCAACGCGGACCTCGCGATGTACCGCGCCAAGGGCGCGGGCAAGGGCCGCGTCGAGCTGTACGCACCACAGATGCAACAGGACGTCGTGCGGAAGGCGGAGCTGGCCACGCGGCTGCGGGCCGCGCTGCACGACGGGGAGTTCGCGCTGCTGCACCAGCCCGTGGTGTCGCTGGTGGACGGCCGGATCGCGTCGGTCTCCACACAGGCCCGCTGGCGCTCCTCGCAGGGCGTGCTGTTCACACCGGCCGAGTTCCTGCGGGTGGCCGAGGACAGCGACAAGACCGCCGAGCTGGGGCGCTGGATGCTGGAGGAGGCCGTAGAACAGGCCGCCGAGCGCACGGCGACCGGGCTCGCCGTGTCGGTCGCCGTGCGGATAAGTGCCCGGCGCCTGTTGGACAAGTCGATGCCGCTCGGCTCGATCGAGGCGCTGCTGACCCGGCACGGGCTGCCGTCGGGGTCGCTGGTGATCGAGCTGTCCGACACCGACCCGAGGATCTCCCTGGACGAGCTGGAGCGCCGTCTGACCGCCCTGCGGCGGCTCGGCGTCCGGATCGCCCTCGACGGCTTCGGCAGCGGCTACGCGGCCATCACGACGCTCCGGCGGCTGCCCGTCGACGTACTGAAACTGGACCGCAGTCTGGTCGAGGGCGTCGTCGAGTCCGCGCGGCTGCACAAGATCACCAGCGGGCTGCTGCGGATCGCCTGCGACCTCGGGCTGCAGTCCGTCGCCGACGGCGTCGATCTGCCCGAACAGGTGGTCGCCCTGCGCGCGATGGGCTGCACGCACGGGCAGGGCATGGCCTTCTCCGCGCCGCTGGACGAGTACCGGCTGCGCCGGGCCCTGTCGCGCGGCCACTATCCGGTGCCGCACGGCCCGGCCGAACCCGCGTTCGCGGGGGCCGCGAGAGAACCGCAGGGGCGCGTCGGCGTCGAGGGTGCGAGCGCGCGGAGGCCCGAAGGGCTGAGCACGGTCGTGCCCTCGACACCGACTGTGGCGCCCCGGAGGTGAACGAGCAATGAAAAGGGGCCTGGGGGTGTACACCAGTGGCGTGCCCGCGGTTTTCGGGGGCGGAACGGCCCTCCGCTCACATAATGAGACTCCCGTCCCACCCACTTGACAGTCGGTGCGTGCCGGGGGGAGGGTCAATGCCATGCGCACCCGAATTCTCGTACTTGGAAAGCGCGTCGGCTGAAGCTGGTGACGTCCGGACGGACCCGGAACTCCCAGCGACCGCACCCGGCGCGCTCCCCTCGCTTGCCTCACGGCACGAGGGGTTTTTTGTTGCACAGGATCCAGTCGTGCAGCAGCAGAACCCCGCACAAACCTCGCAAAAACCCTCAGCATCGAGAAGAGAATGACGATGACCGAGCAGGCCACCGGGGCCCATCCGCAGCCGCGGCCCCGATCCGGAGGACAGCAGTCCGCCCCCGAGCACGTCACGGGCGCGCAGTCCCTCATCCGCTCTCTTGAGGAAGTCGGGGCCGACACGGTATTCGGCATCCCCGGGGGTACCATCCTGCCGGCGTACGACCCGCTGATGGACTCCACGCGGGTGCGCCACGTGCTGGTCCGCCACGAGCAGGGCGCCGGCCACGCCGCCACCGGATACGCGCAGGCCACCGGCAAGGTCGGGGTGTGCATGGCGACATCCGGGCCGGGTGCCACCAACCTGGTCACCCCCATCGCGGACGCGAACATGGACTCCGTGCCGCTGGTCGCGATCACCGGGCAGGTCGTGTCCGCCGCGATCGGTACGGACGCCTTCCAGGAGGCGGACATCGTCGGCATCACCATGCCGATCACCAAGCACAGCTTCCTGGTCACCAAGGCGGAGGACATCCCCCGGGCGATCGCGCAGGCGTTCCACATCGCCTCCACCGGCCGTCCGGGCCCGGTCCTGGTCGACATCCCCAAGGACATCCTCCAGGCGAAGACCACCTTCTCCTGGCCGCCGGTCATGGACCTGCCCGGCTACCGCCCGGTGACCAAGCCGCACGCCAAGCAGATCCGCGAGGCCGCCAAGCTGATCACCGCCGCGAAGCGGCCCGTCCTCTACGTCGGCGGCGGTGTCCTCAAGGCACACGCCACCGCCGAACTGAAGGTCCTCGCCGAACTCACCGGAGCGCCCGTCACCACCACCCTGATGGCGCTCGGCGCATTCCCCGACAGTCACGAGCTGCACGTGGGAATGCCGGGCATGCACGGTGCGGTCACCGCCGTCACCGCGCTGCAGAAGGCCGACCTGATCGTCGCCCTCGGAGCCCGCTTCGACGACCGCGTCACCGGCAAACTGGACAGCTTCGCCCCGTACGCGAAGATCGTCCACGCCGACATCGACCCGGCCGAGATCGGCAAGAACCGCACCGCCGACGTGCCGATCGTCGGGGACGCCCGCGAGGTCATCGCCGACCTCGTGCAGGCCGTCCAGAAGGAGCACAGCGAGGGTCACACCGGCGACTACAGCGCCTGGTGGAAGGACCTCAACCGCTGGCGCGAGACGTACCCGCTCGGCTACGAGCAGCCCGACAACGGCTCGCTCGCCCCGCAGCAGGTCATCGAGCGCATCGGCCAACTCGCCCCGGAGGGAACGATCTTCGCCGCGGGCGTCGGCCAGCACCAGATGTGGGCCGCGCACTACATCCAGTACGAGAAGCCCGCGACCTGGCTCAACTCCGGCGGCGCCGGGACCATGGGCTACGCGGTCCCGGCCGCGATGGGCGCCAAGGCCGGAGCGCCGGACCAGACGGTCTGGGCGATCGACGGCGACGGCTGCTTCCAGATGACCAACCAGGAACTCACCACCTGCGCGCTCAACAACATCCCGATCAAGGTCGCCATCATCAACAACGGCGCCCTCGGCATGGTCCGCCAGTGGCAGACCCTGTTCTACAACCAGCGCTACTCCAACACCGTGCTGCACAGCGGCCCGGAGGCGGACGGCAAGCAGCCCAGCGCCGGCACGCGCATCCCCGACTTCGTCAAGTTGTCGGAGGCGATGGGCTGTTACGCGATCCGCTGCGAGTCCCCCGACGACCTGGACAAGGTGATCGAGGAGGCGAACTCGATCAACGACCGCCCCGTCGTGGTCGACTTCATCGTCCACGAGGACGCCATGGTGTGGCCGATGGTCGCCGCCGGCACCTCGAACGACGAGGTCATGTTCGCCCGGGACGTCCGCCCCGACTTCGGCGACAACGAAGACGACTGAGCGAGAGAGACGAAAGAGAAATGTCCAAGCACACGCTCTCCGTCCTGGTGGAGAACAAGCCAGGTGTCCTCGCCCGGATCACCGCCCTGTTCTCCCGGCGCGGCTTCAACATCGACTCCCTCGCGGTCGGCGTCACCGAGCACCCCGACATCTCCCGCATCACGATCGTGGTGAACGTGATCGAGGCACTCCCGCTCGAACAGGTCACCAAGCAGCTCAACAAGCTCGTCAACGTGCTGAAGATCGTCGAGCTGGAGGCGGGTTCCGCGGTTCAGCGCGAACTCGTTCTGGTGAAGGTGCGCGCCGACAACGAGACGCGCTCCCAGATCGTCGAGATCGTCCAGCTCTTCCGCGCCAAGACGGTCGACGTCTCCCCGGAGGCCGTCACCATCGAGGCCACCGGCTCCAGCGACAAGCTGTCCGCCATGCTCAAGATGCTGGAGCCGTACGGCATCAAGGAGCTGGTCCAGTCCGGCACGATCGCCATCGGCCGCGGCGCCCGCTCCATCACCGACCGCTCGCTGCGCGCGCTCGACCGGTCCGCGTAACCCTCGTAGACGATTCACCCACGACCGGAAACGGGCGGCCGGCAGCCGTCGGCCGCCCGCATTCCGAGACCCGGAAACCTCACCTCCCGCCGCCGTCATACGGTGGGACGCAACACCTGCACACCAAGGAGAGAACCCAAAGTGGCCGAGCTGTTCTACGACGCCGACGCCGACCTGTCCATCATCCAGGGCCGCAAGGTCGCGGTCATCGGCTACGGCAGCCAGGGCCACGCCCACGCGCTGTCGCTCCGTGACTCCGGCGTCGACGTGCGCGTCGGTCTGCACGAGGGCTCCAAGTCCAAGGCGAAGGCCGAGGAGCAGGGCCTGCGCGTGGTGACCCCGTCCGAGGCCGCCGCCGAGGCCGACGTCATCATGATCCTCGTGCCGGACCCGATCCAGGCCCAGGTCTACGAGGAGTCCATCAAGGACAACCTCAACGACGGTGACGCGCTGTTCTTCGGCCACGGCCTGAACATCCGCTTCGACTTCATCAAGCCGCCGGCCGGCGTCGACGTCTGCATGGTCGCCCCCAAGGGTCCGGGCCACCTCGTGCGCCGCCAGTACGAGGAGGGCCGCGGCGTTCCGTGTATCGCGGCCGTCGAGCAGGACGCGACCGGCAACGGCTTCGCGCTCGCGCTGTCGTACGCGAAGGGCATCGGCGGCACCCGCGCGGGCGTCATCAAGACGACCTTCACGGAGGAGACCGAGACCGACCTGTTCGGTGAGCAGGCCGTTCTCTGCGGTGGTACGGCCGCGCTGGTCAAGGCCGGTTTCGAGACGCTGACCGAGGCCGGTTACCAGCCCGAGATCGCGTACTTCGAGTGCCTGCACGAGCTGAAGCTCATCGTCGACCTCATGTACGAGGGCGGCCTGGAGAAGATGCGCTGGTCGATCTCCGAGACCGCGGAGTGGGGCGACTACGTCACCGGCCCGCGCATCATCACGGACGAGACCAAGGCCACGATGAAGCAGGTCCTCGCCGAGATCCAGGACGGCACCTTCGCCCGTGAGTGGATGGCCGAGTACCACGGTGGCCTGAAGAAGTACAACGAGTACAAGCAGAAGGACGCCGAGTCCCTGCTGGAGACGACCGGCAAGCAGCTCCGCAAGCTGATGAGCTGGGTCGACGAAGAGGCGTAGGCCCGAAGGGCCGAGGGGCCGGAGCGAGCGCTCCGGCCCCTTTGTCCAACCCGTCCAGCCTCGGACGGGTGATCCTTCCACAGAGGCGCAGGACGACTGTCGGAGCGCCACTACACTGCCGTACTAATACGCGTCAGGCCCACAGCGTCGTGCGTCTCCGCGGCTTAGCGACACCGAGAAATCCGCGGCCCCCGCGCCGCAGATTCTCCGGCGCCGCTTCCCCTCCACCGCCTGCGGCCGTCGGGACGGCCGTCCGCACGCAATGGACTTGTGAGGACTCACGTGAGCTCGAAACCTGTCGTACTCATCGCTGAAGAGCTGTCGCCCGCGACGGTGGACGCCCTCGGCCCGGACTTCGAGATCCGGCACTGCAACGGCGCCGACCGGGGCGAGTTGCTCCCCGCGATCGCCGACGTGGACGCGATCCTGATCCGCTCGGCCACCAAGGTCGACGCCGAAGCGGTCGCCGCCGCACGGAAGTTGAAGGTCGTCGCACGAGCCGGCGTCGGCCTGGACAACGTCGACGTCTCCGCCGCCACCAAGGCCGGCGTGATGGTCGTCAACGCCCCCACCTCGAACATCGTCACCGCCGCCGAGCTGGCCTGCGGTCTGCTGCTGGCGACCGCACGCCACATCCCGCAGGCCAACGCCGCGCTGAAGAACGGCGAGTGGAAGCGCAGCAAGTACACGGGCGTCGAGCTGGCCGAGAAGACCCTCGGCGTCGTGGGTCTGGGACGCATCGGTGCCCTCGTGGCGCAGCGCATGTCCGCGTTCGGGATGAAGGTCGTGGCCTACGACCCCTACATCCAGCCCGCGCGGGCCGCCCAGATGGGCGTCAAGATCCTGTCGCTGGACGAGCTGCTCGAAGTCTCCGACTTCATCACCGTGCACCTGCCCAAGACCCCGGAGACGGTCGGTCTGATCGGCGACGAGGCGCTGCGCAAGGTCAAGCCGACCGTGCGGATCGTCAACGCCGCGCGTGGCGGGATCGTCGACGAGGCGGCGCTGTACTCCGCGCTCAAGGAGGGCCGCGTCGCCGGCGCCGGGCTCGACGTGTACGCGAAGGAGCCCTGCACGGACTCCCCGCTGTTCGAGTTCGACCAGGTCGTCTCCACCCCGCACCTCGGCGCCTCCACGGACGAGGCGCAGGAGAAGGCCGGTGTCTCGGTCGCCAAGTCGGTACGCCTCGCCCTCGCCGGTGAACTCGTCCCCGACGCGGTGAACGTCCAGGGCGGCGTCATCGCCGAGGACGTCAAGCCGGGCCTGCCCCTCGCCGAGAAGCTCGGCCGCATCTTCACCGCGCTCGCGGGCGAGGTCGCGGTCCGCCTCGACGTCGAGGTCTACGGCGAGATCACCCAGCACGACGTCAAGGTGCTCGAACTCTCCGCGCTCAAGGGCGTGTTCGAGGACGTCGTCGCCGAGACGGTGTCGTACGTCAACGCTCCGCTGTTCGCGCAGGAGCGGGGTGTCGAGGTACGGCTGACCACCAGCTCGGAGTCCGCCGACCACCGCAACGTCGTCACCGTGCGCGGCACGCTCGGCAGCGGCGAGGAGGTCTCGGTCTCCGGCACGCTCGCCGGCCCCAAGAACCTGCAGAAGATCGTCGCGGTCGGCGACTACGACGTCGACCTCGCGCTCGCCGACCACATGGTGGTGCTGCGGTACGAGGACCGCCCGGGTGTCGTCGGCACGGTCGGCCGTGTCTTCGGCGAGGCCGGGATCAACATCGCCGGGATGCAGGTGTCCCGGTCGGTCGCGGGCGGCGAGGCGCTGGCCGTGCTGACGGTCGACGACACGGTCGCCGCGAACGTGTTGGCGGAGGTGGCCGAGGAGATCGGCGCGACGTCGGCTCGTTCCGTGAACCTGGTCTGAGATTTCGCGAGAACGCCGGGTGGGCTGAGGAGATGATCCTCAACCCACCCGGCGTTTCTGTGTAGTTGGGGGTCACGCCTCCGCCTGCTGCGGCTCGGCCGCCACCGGCTCGGGTGTCTGTACGTGGATGCCCCGCAGGGTCCGTGCCGCCGCGAAGGCCGCGCCCAGCAGCAGCACCGCACCGGCGATCGCCGCGCCGTGCATGCCGTCGGTGAAGGCCTCGCGGGCGGTTGCGATCAGGGCGTCTCCCGTGCGCCCCGGCAGCTGGTGGGCGACGGCCAGGGCGCCGCCGAGGGTCTCGTGGGCCGGGGCGGGGGCCGAGACCGGGATGCCGTGGCGGTAGATCGCCGTACCGATGGAGCCGAGGACGGCCATGCCGAGGGCGCCGCCGAACTCCGCACCCGTTTCCATCAGGGAGGACGCCACGCCCGCCTTCTCCACCGGGGCGCTGCCCATCGCGAGGTCCATGATCTGGGACATCACCATGACGATCCCGGAGGCGAGGACACCGGCGGCGGCCAGGACCAGCCAGAGGGAGTCGGTGCCGGTGAGGGCGAGCATGCCGTACCCGCAGGCGGCGATCGCGAAGCCGGACGCGACCACGTAGGCGCGGTCGACTCCCTTCTGGACGAGGGTGGTTGCGAGCGGGGCCGCCATGCCGATCGGCACCGAGGGGAGCAGGGCCCACAGGGCCGCCTCCATCGCGCTCTTGCCGAGTACGGACTGGAGGTACTGCGTGGTGAAGAAGGCCGAGCCCAGCATCCCGAAGGCGGAGAGGAGGTTGAGGACGACGGAGGGGCCGAAGCCGCGGGCGCGGAACAGGGTGGGGTCGATCATCGGGGAGGCGGTCGTGCGCTGGCGGTGGACGAACAGGGCCGCGAAGAGCAGGCCGACCGTGATCGAGACGACGTACTGGACGTGCCAGCCCTCGGAGGGGATCTCCTTGAGGCCGTAGATCACGGGCAGGACGCCGGCCATCGACAGGGGGACGCTCGGCCAGTCGAAGCGGCCGGGGGCGGGGTTCCTGGACTCGGGGAGCAGGAACGGGCCGATCAGGAGCAGCAGGGCCATCGCGGGCAGGTTGACCAGGAAGACCGAGCCCCACCAGAAGTACTGGACGAGGACTCCGCTGAGCACCGAGCCGAGGGCGACACCGGCCGTCATCACGCCGGACCACAGACCGATCGCCTTCGCGCGCTGGCCGGGGTCGGTGAACATCGTGCGCAGCAGCGCCATCGTCGAGGGCATCAGGGTCGCGCCGCCGATGCCGAGGACCGCGCGGGCGGCGATGAGGGTCTCGGCGCTGTCCGCGTAGGCCGCGATGACGGAGGCGGTACCGAAGGCGGCGGCGCCGATCAGGAGGAGCCGGCGGTAGCCGATGCGGTCGCCGACCGAGCCCATCGTCATCAGCAGGCCGGCCAGGACGAAGGCGTAGATGTCGAAGATCCACAGCTGCTGGGTGCCGCTGGGCTCCAGGTCCGCGCTGATCGCCGGGATGGCGAAGTAGAGGACGGAGACGTCCATCGAGACCAGGAGCAGCGGGAGCATCAGGACGCCCAGAGCGGTCCATTCGCGGCGCCCGGCACGGGAGTTGGGGGTGCTCGGGGGGTTCGGTGAGTGCGGCGAGTTCGTCATGGCAGTGAATGTACGCGCGTCTTAAACGCTTGTCTAGAACGAGTGTATAGGTCATCCGTCTAGGACGGTTGTATGGAACTGGCGGTACGGTGGAGGCATGGGACACCGTGAGGATCTGCTCGAAGGCGCGAAGCGCTGTCTGCTGGAGAAGGGGTTCGCGCGGACCACCGCGCGCGACATCGTCAAGGAGTCGGGGACCAACCTCGCGTCCATCGGCTACCACTACGGCTCGAAGGACGCGTTGCTCGCGCAGGCCTACATCGCGCTGGTGGAGACGGCGTCCGACGGCTTCGAGGGAGGTGACGGGGGCGAGGGCGTGGAGATCGGCGGCGAACCCGGTTCACTGGAGCGGTTCCGGGCCGTGTTCTCGAACATCGTCGCCAGCATGAGCGAGCCCGGTTCGATGTGGGGGCTCGGCATGGAGATCATGACCATGGGCGACAAACTGCCCGAAGTGCGCGACCAGTTGGTCCGGGCCCAGCGTGAAGGCGGCCGGGGCATGGTCGCGTTGATGACGAGCGTGCCCGAGGCGGAGGTCTCCGACGAGACCGCGGACACCCTCGGCGCGCTCTACATGACCCTGATCACCGGGCTCATCGCGCAGTGGACCTTCGACGCGAAGAGCGCGCCGGACGCGGGACAACTCACCGAGGGGCTGCGCCAAGTGCTCGAAGGCGCACGGAAGTCGCGCTGATCCGGGGACGGGGGTCACGGCGATACGGGGGCCGAAGTCACGCTGGTCCGGCGGGTGTTCGCCGGTCCCGGAGCGCCGGTGCCACCGCGCCCAGCATCAACAGCGCGGTCAGCGTGAACGCCCACGGGTAACCCGTCAGGCCCGCCGCGATACCGAAGCCTGCCGCGCCTACGCCCATTCCGCCGTCGTAGGCCAGGTTCCACAGGGCGCTGACCGTGCCGTACGAAGCGGCGGAGACGCGGGTGTACATCAGGGCCAGCGTGGCGTTCTGGGTGATGCCGAAGCCCGCGCCGAAGACGGCGGTGCCCGCAACGACCGCTACCGGGTTGGCGGTCGGGGCGATGACGAGGACGCCCGCGGCCGACAGGAGCAGGCCGGGGAGGATCAGGCGGGCGCTGCCGTGGCGGTCGCCGAGGCGGCCTGCCAGCCAGCGGGTCAGGGTCGAGGTGGCGGTCTGTACGAACAGGGCCGCCGCGATGACTCCGGCCGACGCCGACGGGACGGCCAGCGGCAGGAAGGTCACCACGACGCCGGCGGCGGTGGCCGTGGCCGCGAAGACGAGCACCGGCCGGAGCAGCGCGCCCGTGCGCAACCCCCGTACGACGCCCAGCGGTTGCTCGGAGTGGTCCGTACGGGCCGTGCGGTTCGGCAGGCCGAGGACGAAGAAGATCGCGGCCAGCGCGGCGAGACCGCCGGTGACGGCGACCGGGCCGTAGCCCACGCGGTCGGCCAGCCACAACCCCAGCGGCAGTGCGACCAGCGACGGCACGCCGGACACCACGCCCACCAACGCGAGCCCCTCGCCCCGCCGTTGGTCCGGGATCAGCGACGCGGTGAGGGCGCCACCCGCGACGATCGTCAGCGCGAAACCGAGTCCGCGCACGAAGCACACCGCGACGATCCACGCGGCCTGCCCGGAGACGGTCAGCACCAACGCCGGTGCCCCGAGCAGGAACAGCCCCACGATCAGGGTCAGTCGATACCCGAAGCGCCCGACCAGCCGGGGTGTCACCAACTCCCCGAGCACCGTCGCCAGCATCAACGAACCGGTCGCGAGCCCCGCCGCACCGCCGCCACCCCGCTCGGCCGCGTACGCCGGTACGACCGACAGCAGGAGAAAGAAACTGAGGCTGGCCCCGACCACGCTGACGAAACGGAGGAGCAGGGGGCGCGTGAGGAGCGGTGGGCGTGTGCCTGAAGTGGCCTCAGGGAGGGGAGTTGGGGGAGTCGGAGGCTTTCTGGATGGAGCGGTCGGGGGGCGGTTCGGTCGTCATGACGTCGACACTAAGGTCCGGCCGGGCGACGGTCAGCTCCCATTCCGGGCCGCTGGACCGGTCGCTCAGTCGAACAGCCTCCAGTGCCCCTCGGACACGACCTCGACACCACCACCGTCGGTCACCTTGATCGCGGTCCGCGCGTCGATGGCATACGCCGGACCCCTTGTCGTGGCGGCCCAACGTTCCGCCTCCGCCATGGTGTTCTCCGGGCGGCCCGGGCTGTCGAGGTGCGGGAAGAGGGAGAAATCGACGACTCCCAGCGCGCTGTCGTCACCCGTGGGCGGCTTCCAGTCGGCGAAGGCCTCTCCGATGCGGGGAGTCAGCACCATGCTTCCGGCGCTCAGCCCGACGTAGACCGTGTCGCGCAGGGACGGGAAGAGGTCGGCCAGGCCGGACTGGCGCATCCAGTGGCACAGGTACAGCGCGTCGCCGCCGTTCACCAGGAGGGCGTCTGCCTCTCGGACCCAGGAGACCCAGCGTTCCTTGTCGATGCCGGGCAGTGCGGTGAGTTCCAGTACGCCCACCGACTTCCAGCCCAACTCGGTCATGGGGCTGGGGGATTGACCACTGATGAAACGCCATGGCCCGCCCGGATCGCCGTACGGACCCCCGTACCCCGCCGTGGGGATGCAGAGCGCGCTTGCCTCGGCGATCGGTTTGCCCAGGAGGTCGATCAGGGCCGCCAGGATGCTCGCGTTCCCGACGCCGGAGTCGGTGAGGAGAAGCTTCATCAGGGCACCCCGCGGTCCGGTTCTTGCTCTCCTGGCCGGGGCGTTCTCCTCCTTCGTGGCGAGTGCGAAGGCTGCCGACGCCTCCCGGTCAGGACCCTCTTCGTGGAAGTGTGACACTTTGCTAGAAAGTGTCACACTTCTGCACCCTGCCTACCCACCCGGAGGGCGATGTCAGTGCCGCCTGTCATGGTGGGATCGTGGACGACGAGACCTTCTGGAATCTGATCGAGGGCTGCCAACGACGGATGCCCGGCCCTGACGAGCAGGACGAGCAGGACGAGCAAGTGGGTTGGCTGTCCGGGGAGTTGGCGTGCCGCGCCGAACCGGAGATCGTGCGGTTCCAGGTATGCCTGGACCGTGTGCTGATCCCCACGTTCACCTGGGAGTTGTGGGCCGCGGCGGAAAGAATCATGGGCTGGTGCTCCGACGACAACTTCTTCTACTTCCGGCTCTGGCTGGTCGGGTTGGGGCGGGACGCGTTCGAGCGGGTGACCCGTGATCCGGACGCGCTGGCCGAACTGCCGGAAGTGGTACGGCTGGTGGGCCGGCACCGGGAGGCCTGGGGCGAGGAGGAGTGGCTCGCCTGGGAGGAGTTGGGCTACGCGGCGGGGCGGGCGTTCGTCCAGCTGACGGGCAGGACGGAGCAGGACTTCTACGACGCCGTCGAGGCGCGGGGTGCCGAGGATCCCGAGCCGATGCACCCGGCCGGTGAACAGTGGGACGCGAACGACGACGAGCAGGCGAAGCGTCGGCTGCCCCGCCTCAGCGCGCTGTTCCCCATGTCCGAGGGCCCCTCCAGGACGGCGTAGGAGAGCGCCCTGCAACGGCGCACGTGCCCCCGCCCTCCGCCGGGGGCGCACCCCGTCACCCACACGAGCGGCATCGACACTGTTCACCCGTACGGCCCCTGCGGGTCGTTCCGCGCCTCCTCCATGATCGCCGTGCAAGCAGGCACCGCACGGAACGAGGAGCAGGCAGTGAACGTACGGAAGAAGATCAGCATGCTGGCCATGGCGGGCGCGCTGGCGCTGGGGATGGCCTCGGCGCAGTCGCCGGCGAGTGCCAGCTCGGTCGGCAAGCCGGTGACGTCCGTGAGGGCCGAGTGCGGTGTGCGTTCCGACGCCCGGCTGTACTGCGGGAACAAGGCCGGGGCGAAGGGCTACGCGGACCGCTCCTACCGCTCCGCGACCCGCGGCCAGTTGAACGGCACCTTCAGCTGGTTCCAGTGTTGGGGCCACGGCGACCCGCACCCGGGCGGCAACGACATCTGGTACTGGACCCAGCTCGACAACGGCGCCTGGGGCAACGTTCCCGCGGTCGACGTCTCGACCGGCCAGGACCCGGCGCCCGGTCTGCGGCAGTGCTGACGGGCTGAAGCGCCGACGTCTGAAGTCGCCTGATCAGCGAGCTGTTTCCGGGGCACCGATCACGTGATGGATCGCGGACGCGGCGTCGACGGCGATGTGGGTGGGGCGGAACGTCGGCTCGGTCCACGGGCGACCGTTCGACACCCACACGCTGCGCGCGTCGACGCCCGTCGCGTCCCGGATGTCGGCGTGCGCCGAGTCGCCGACGACCCAGGACGAGCGGACAGTGGCCCCGACCTCGGCCGCCGCCGCGTGGAAGATCTCCGGTGCGGGCTTCTTGCGGCCGGCCGACTCGGAGATCACCCAGCCGTGGACGATCACGTCGAGCCCGGTGTGCCGGATCTTCAACTCCTGTTGTGCGACAAGGCCGTTGGTGACGATCACACACGTCCGGCCCGCGGCGACGGCCTTCGCGAGGGCGTCGCGCGTGGGCTCGGACAGGGTGACGCGGTCGGCGGCGCCCCGGTCGAGGAACGTCCGTACGGCATCGCCGGTGACCGTCCCGCCGTCGCGCTCGGTCATGGCCTCGGCGACGGCCTGCCTCGGCGTATAGCCGCTCGCGTCGACCGACATCAGCCCGGCGAGGTCGTCCGGCGGCAGACCGTGCGCGGCGAGGAAGCCGGCGACCGCCTCCCGGAACGCGGCGTCACGGTCGACCAGGGTGTTGTGCGGATCGAGCATCAGCAGGGGCACGCCGAGCAGGAGATCACCGGTCGGCGGTCGCTACAGCCGCGCTCTCTTCAACGCCATGTGGAGCAGCAGCCGGTCCTCGCCGTCGTCCAGGTCCAGGCCCGTCAACTGCTCCACGCGCGACAGCCGGTAGTACAGCGTCTGCCGGTGGATCCCCAACTCGGCCGCCGCGCGCCCAGCTTGGCCCGCGCAGTCCAGGTACACCTCGGCGGTGCGGGCGAGTTCGTGGTGGGCGGGGGAGAGGAGGGGGGCCACCGCGGGGTCGTGGGGGGACTCGGGGGAGAGGGAGGTCAGGAGGCGGTACGGGCCGATGCCGGACCAGTCGGCGACCGGGGCGAAGCGGGGTTCCGCGAGGGCCGCGCGGCACGCGGCCGTGGCCTCCTGCCAGGCGGTGCCCAGGTCGGTGAGGCCGATGCGGGGGGTGCCGATGCCGGCGACGGGGGTGATCTCGCGCGGCGGTCGTGAGGCGCTGCTCGCCGGGGGAGTCCGGCCGTCTGCCGGTGGCCGTGAGGTGCTGTTCGCGGTGGGAGTACCTCCAGCGGAAGACGCTTGCGAAGTGCCGCCGGCCCCCGCAACCCGGCCGCTCGCGGCAGGCGGTGAAGCCGCGCTCGTTCCGGGTGCCCGCGTATTTCCTGGCGCCTGTGCTGGCGCGCTCGTTCCGGGTGCCCGCGTATTTCCTGGCGCCTGTGCTGCCGCGCTCGTTCCGGGCGCCCGTGTATTTCCTGGCGCCTGTGCTGGCGCGCTTGCTCCGGGTCCCCGCGCGTTCCCCGGTGCCTGTGCTGCCGCGCTCGTTCCGGGTGCCCGCGTATTCCCTGGCGCCTGCGTTGCCGCACTTGCCCCGGGTCCCCGCTCATTTCCGGGCGCCTGCGCTGCCGCATTCGTCCCCGGTCCCCGCGTATTTCCCAACACCCGCGCCGCCGCACTCGCCCCGGGCCCCCGTACATCCCCCAACACCCGCGCCGCCGCGGTCGCCGCCGGAGTCCGTACGTCCGTCGTGCGCAGGCGTACCAGCACCGCCAGGCACTGTTCCTCCGCCGCGCCCCACGGCACCGTGCACAGCGCCGTCGCGTGCGGGATCGTACGGGCCGACGGGGCGTCGTCCGGGTCGGCGGACGGCCACGGTGCGACGCAGACGACCGCGTGCGGGCCGTCGCCGCGCGGGCCGAGGGCCGTGCGGAGGGCGGCCACCGCCATGTCGCGCTGCCAGCCGCGTTCGGCGGTGAGGACCGCGCGGAGTTCACGCGTCAGGTCGGCGCCCGCCTGGGCCTCGTCCGCGAGGAGCGCGCCGATCCGGGCGGCCACTCCCATCGCCGCCGCGAGCCGTGTCTCGTCGGGGCCGGGATCGTCGTCGTCCAGGAGCCAGACGTAGCCGAGGACGACACCCCGATGGCGTACGGGGAGGCAGATACGGCCGCGGTAGACGCCCGCCTCGGGGGTCGGCGGGATGCGGACCGGGCCGGTGGCGCGCGTGATGCCGAAGCCCTCGAACCACGTGCGGATCGCCGCCGTGGAACGCCGGGTCAGGATCGAGCGGGTGCGGACCGGGTCCAGCGCGGACGGGTCCAGGTCGCCCTCACCGTCGTAGGCCCCGAAGGCGATCAGTTCGAAGTCCCGGTTCTCCAGGGTCGCGGGGGCGCCGAGGAGCTCCGAGATCTCGTCTACGAGCTCTTGGTAGTCGCCGGTGGAATCGGATGTCACCCGGGCATTCTCCCGCATTCCCGCCGGGTCTTCATACATCTGTCTGAGATCTGCGGCACGGATGCGTGACAGGTGTCGATGGTCGACGATCGGAGACAACCCTAGGTTTCACGGTGGTTCCCGTATGCCCGACTGCTTGGAGGTACCCCGTGCTGGGTCCCGTGATTCTCGCCGCCTCGCGCAGCGATCAGATGCGTCGGCTGATCTCGGCGGCGCCGGTGACCAAGCAGGTCGTCGACCGCTTCATCCCCGGCGAGACCGTGGACGAGATCGTGCCGATCGTCCAGGACCTCACCGCCAAGGGTCTTGAGCTGACGATGGACGTCGTCGGCGAGGACATCACCACCCCCGAGCAGGCCGCCGCCGCCCGCGACGCGTACCTCCAACTCGTGGACCGGCTCAAGGAGTTGGAGCTGGGCACCCGGGCCGAGATGTCCATCAAACTGTCGATGTTCGGGCAGGCGCTGGACGGTGGTCACGAGCTGGCCCTCGCGAACGTCCGGCCCGTCGTCGAGGCCGCCGCCGCCATCGGGACGACCGTCACGCTCGACGCCGAGGACCACACCACCCTCGACTCGATGTTCGCGATCCACGAGGAACTGCGGAAGGACTTCCCGCAGACCGGCTGCGTCATCCAGGCCTACCTCTTCCGCACCGAGTCCGACGCCCGCCGCCTCGCCGAGGCCGGCAGCCGGGTCCGGCTCGTGAAGGGCGCGTACAAGGAGCCCGCCGAGGTCGCGTACCAGCAGAAGCACGAGATCGACAAGGCGTACGTCCGCGTCCTGCGCGTCCTGATGGAGGGCGAGGGGTACCCGATGATCGGCTCCCACGACCCGCGCCTCATCTCCATCGGCCAGGAACTCGCCCGGCGGGCGGGCCGCAAGCTCGACGAGTACGAGTTCCAGATGCTCTACGGCATCAGGAGCGACGAGCATCTCCGGCTGGCCGCCGAGGGGCACCGTATGCGCGTCTACACCGCCTACGGCACCGACTGGTACGGATACTTCATGCGTCGCCTGGCGGAGAAGCCGGCCAACCTCCTCTTCTTCGCCCGCTCGACCCTTACCAAGGGCTGAACAGGGATTGACCCCAACACCCGCTCACGTACAAGGAGTTACGGATCTCATGGACGCTGTGACCCAGGTCCCCACCCCCGTCAACGAGCCGGTGCACGGCTACGCGCCCGGTTCTCCCGAGCGTGCCCGTCTTGAGGTCAAGCTCAAGGAGCTGGCCGAGAACCCGATCGACCTGCCGATGACCATCGGCGGCGAGAAGCGGCTGGGCGGCGGCGAGCGCGTGGACGTCGTACAGCCGCACAACCACAAGGCGCGGATCGGCACGTACGCCAACGCCACGCAGGACGACGCCCAGGACGCGATCGACGCGGCCCTCGCCGCCGCGCCCGCCTGGCGTGCGATGTCCTTCGACGACCGTGCCGCGATCATCCTGCGTGCCGCCGAGCTGCTCTCCGGCCCGTGGCGCGAGACCCTCGCCGCGTCCACCATGCTCGGCCAGTCCAAGACCGCCCAGCAGGCCGAGATCGACTGTCCCTGCGAGCTCGTCGACTTCTGGCGCTTCAACGTCAAGTACGCCCGCGACCTGCTCGCCGAGCAGCCCCCGGCGAACTCCGCGGGCGTCTGGAACCGCCTCGACCACCGCCCGCTCGAAGGCTTCGTCTACGCGATCACGCCGTTCAACTTCACCGCGATCGCGGGCAACCTGCCGACGGCCCCGGCGCTCATGGGCAACGTGGTGGTCTGGAAGCCGAGCCCGACGCAGACCCATTCCGCGGTCCTCCTCATGCGGTTGCTGGAGGAGGCGGGTCTCCCCAAGGGCGTCATCAACCTCGTCACCGGTGACGGCATCGAGGTGTCGAAGGTCGCCCTGGAGCACCGCGACCTGGCCGCCATCCACTTCACCGGGTCGACCAAGACCTTCCAGTACCTGTGGAAGACGGTCGGCAACAACATCGAGAAGTACCGCTCCTACCCGCGTCTGGTCGGCGAGACCGGCGGCAAGGACTTCGTCGTCGCCCACCCGAGCGCGGACCGCGCGGTGCTGAAGACGGCGCTGACCCGGGGCTCCTTCGAGTACCAGGGCCAGAAGTGCTCCGCCAGCTCCCGGGCGTACATCCCGGCGTCGATCTGGAACTCCGGTTTCAAGGAGGAATTCGCCGCCGAGGTCGACTACTTGACCATGGGTGACGTCACCGACCTGTCGAACTTCATCGGCGCGGTCATCGACGAGCGCTCCTTCGCCAAGAACAAGGCGGCCATCGACCGCGCGAAGGCGGACCCCGACTGCACGATCGTCGCGGGCGGTTCGTACGACGACTCGGTCGGCTACTTCGTCCGCCCGACGGTCGTCGAGTGCGGCGACCCGACCAACGAGGTCTTCACGACGGAGTACTTCGGCCCGTTCCTCGCGGTCCACGTCTACGAGGACGAGAACTACGACGAGATGCTGACCCAGATGGAGTCGGTCTCCGACTACGCCCTCACCGGCGCGGTCATCTCCAACGACCGCGCGGCGGCGGCCCACACGATGGAGAAGCTCCGCTACGCGGCGGGCAACTTCTACATCAACGACAAGTCCACGGGCGCGGTGGTCGGCCAGCAGCCCTTCGGCGGCGGCCGTTCCTCCGGCACCAACGACAAGGCCGGCGCCCCGCAGAACCTGATGCGCTGGACCCTGACCCGCGCCATCAAGGAGACCCTGGTCGCGCCGACGGACTACCCGTACCCGCACATGGGCTGACGTCCGGGCGTATGACACGAGGGGCCGGGCGATCGCCCGGCCCCTCGGTGTTTCTCCAAATGGGCCGGGCCGACGAGCCCTCGTCTCCGATACTGACCCCGTGACCATCCGTATGCGCACCGTCCACACGGCCGACCTCACCCCGGCCGATCTCCGTGCCGCCCGCGAACTGCTGGACGCGGCCTTCGGAGGCGATCTCACCGACCAGGACTGGGAGCACGGCCTCGGCGGGATGCACGCGCTGCTCGCCGACGACACCGGGCTCGTCGCGCACGGGTCGGTGGTCATGCGCCGGGTGCGGTACCGGGGACGGTGGTTGCGGGTCGGGTACGTCGAGGGGGTGGGCGTACGGCCCGATGCCCGGCGGCGAGGGTACGGGGGGCTCGTCATGGCCGAGCTGGAGCGGATCGTCGATCGTGGCTACGACGTCGGGCTGCTCGGGGCCAGTGACGACGGGGCCCGGCTCTACACCGTGCGCGGGTGGCGGCTGTGGGGCGGCAAGATCTCCGCCCTCGGGCCGGACGGGATCGTCCATCTGCCCGAGGAGGAGGACAGCACCTACGTCCGGACCGGGCTCGCCGGGCCCCTCGATCTCGGCAGCGATCTTCTCTTCGACTGGCGTGACGGGGATGTGCTCTGATCGGCCAGATCACAAAAGTGCAGGTCAGGTGCGTGTGACTCGTTTCACCGTCTCAGATAGTAGGAAGTCCGAGTAATTGTGGAGACAGATGCGCTGTCCTGTCCTAGCTTTGTAGGAGCCGAACGTCTCGCTAGACCAAGCGAATGGCGGTCGTGAGCCGGACACCGTGCAGGCAACCCCTGCGGTCCGCCGCTCCCCGTCTCTCCGGGGGCACCTCCCACGCCCATTAGGCAGTGGGGGAGTCTCGTAACCCCCTTCAGCACTCCAGGAAATTCGAAGGAGTCGGTTCCCCATGGCCGAGACGACCGTCCGCCCCCGCGTCCGCCACGTGTCCCGCACGAGCGAGTCCGAGCGCAAGAACGCCGCAGCCGCCCTGCAGCGCGCCCTCGACCGCCGGGACAACGGCGGCGAGACCGGCCACTGAGCCGCCGTAACGCCTTGAAGGCCGCGGTAACGCCTTAAAAAGCACGCCCATCTTGAAGCATGCCCACCAGCCGGGAGCCGCGCCCGCACGAGGTGCGGCGCGGTCTCACCGACCGCGCCGCACCTCGAAGTGGTCGATACGCTCGCCGTTCCCGTCGAGGGCCGACACCCTGAGTCGGGGCGTGCCGCCGCTCTCCGCCTCCACCGAGAGGAGGGAGAAGCCCCGGTAGCGCACCCGCGACCACTCCACCGTCTCCGCCTTCGTGTGCTGGCCCTTCGTCCACTCCGCGGTGTCGACCGTCCCGTGCCGCGTGACGTGCCCCTCGTAGCTCTCCTTGACGCCCGCCGGGAAGCCGTACAGATCCCGGCCGCCGCCGCCCGCCGTGACGTAGACGATCCCGTCCTTCGTCGGATCGGTGGACGCGCCGATCGGTACCGCCCGGCCGACCTTGTTGTCCCTGATCGCGTCGGTCCGCTCGTAGACGTGGTTGTGCCCGTTGATCACCAGGTCCACCTGGTGCTTCGCGAACAGTGGCAGCCACTCGGCGCGTACCCCGCCGTCCGAGGCGTGCGAGGAGGTCGAGTAGGCGCAGTGGTGGAAGAAGACGACGACGAAGTCGACCTCCTTCGCCGCCCGCAGCTCACGCAGCCGGCCGTCCAGCCACTTCGTCTGCTTCCCGTCCGTGTAACCGAGGTTGGCGGTGATCTCGTACGACACGTCGTTCGCGTCCAGCGCCACGACGCCGACGTTGCCGTAGACGAAGGAGTACACGCCCGGCGCGTGCGTCGGGTCGAAGCCGTTCTCCGGGAGGGACCAGCGGGCGAGCTGGCCGCCGTAGCCGTCGGGGGAGTACCAGGCCTCCATGTCGTGGTTGCCGGTCGTCACCATCCACGGGACGGACCGGGAGACGGGCTCGTTCTGCTTGAGGAACAGGTTCCAGTACGTCGGGTCGTAGCCGTCCGTCGTCCTGCCCTGGCCGTTGGTGTCGGCGTAGCAGATGTCGCCCGCGTGGAGGTGGAAGGCGGGGTCCTCACGCAGGACGACGTGGTCGTTGGCGGCGGCGGCGTTGCTCACGCCCTGGTCGCCGAAGGCCGTGAACACGAACTTCTCCGGGTTTCCCGGTGCCGTACGGAACGAGCCGATCGTGGAGCGGTGTGCCGGTGCCGCCGGGTCGAAGTCCTCGTGGCCGACGCCGTAGTAGTACGTCGTGCCGGGGTGGAGGTCGTCCAGGGCCGCGTGCACGTAGTACTGCTCCACCGCCGGGCGGACGCCGGTCAGCCCGGGGGTGTGCAGGTCGCGTACCTCGGCGGTGATCCGGCGGCTCAGGTCGTCCGGCTTCAACCCCACCCGAACGTATGGCTTCCTGACCGCGAACGGGACCTGCCAGGAGATCCGCATCGCCGTCTTCGGGTCGGCGCCGAAGGCGAGATGGCGGCCGAACGGGGTGACGACCGCCCCGGGCACCTTCGACGTGGCCGGGGAGGGAAGCGCCGCCTTGCCGTCGGTGGTGCCGCTCCTGCCGGCGCATCCCGTCAGCAGGCCGCCCGCCACCGCGCCCGCGGTCACCAGCGTGCGGCGCCTGGTCAGCTTGGTGCGCAGGTACTCGTACTGCTCGGCCATGCTCATCCGGGTCGCGAGGTGTTCCGGGATGCCGACGTCAGGTGTCTCCATGTCGATGAAGTTCCCCTAGAACTCCAACGCCCTCCCGGCAATGGGGTGAACTCCGGTCGAACGGCCGACGCCGGCGCCCGGGAGCAGCCCGTGCGCAGTCCGCATCATGGACACCCGGTGTCATCCCATGGGACGCGGAGTACGGTGTCGGGCATGTCTCGCAGCATCGATCTCGCAGTGATCCCCGGTGACGGCATCGGTCAGGAAGTCGTGGCCGAAGGCCTGAAAGTCCTCTCCGCCGTCCTTCCGCAGGATGTGAAGCTGGAGACCAAGGAGTTCGACTTCGGCGCCCGGCGCTACCACGCCACCGGTGAGACCCTCACCGACGCAGACCTGGCCGCGCTGAAGCCGCACGACGCGATCCTGCTGGGCGCGATCGGTGACCCCTCGGTCCCGTCCGGTGTGCTGGAGCGGGGTTTCCTGCTCAAGCTGCGCTTCGCCTTCGACCACCACGTCAACCTGCGGCCGAGCAAGCTGCTCCCGGGAGTGGCGACCCCGCTCGCCGGTGAGCCGGAGATCGACTTCGTCGTGGTCCGTGAGGGCACCGAGGGCCCGTACACCGGCAACGGCGGCACGATCCGCAAGGGCACCGAGCACGAGGTCGCCACCGAGGTCTCCGTGAACACGGCCTTCGGCGTCGAGCGCGTCGTCCGCGACGCCTTCGCCCGCGCCCAGGCCCGCCCGCGCAAGAAGCTCACGCTGGTCCACAAGAACAACGTGCTGACGTTCGCGGGCCACCTGTGGACGAACGTGTTCAACAAGGTCGCGGCCGAGTTCCCCGAGGTCACCACCGACTACATCCACGTGGACGCGGCGACGATCTACCTCGTCACCGACCCCGCCCGCTTCGACGTGATCGTCACCGACAACCTCTTCGGCGACATCATCACCGACCTCGCCGCGGCCGTCTCCGGTGGCATCGGCGTCGCCGCGAGCGGGAACATCAACCCGTCCGGCGAGTTCCCCTCGATGTTCGAGCCCGTGCACGGCTCCGCGCCCGACATCGCGGGCCAGGGCAAGGCCGACCCCACCGCCACGGTCCTGTCCGTCGCCCTCCTCCTGCGCCACCTCGGCTACGAGTCCGAGGCCGTCCGCATCGAGGACGCCGTCTCCGCCGACCTCGCGGACCGCACCGGCAAGCCCGCCCGCAGCACCACCGAGATCGGCGACGCGCTCGCCGTACGAGTAGCCGGCTGACCCCGCCGCCCCTCGAAAAACTCACGCAGTATTTCGAAGCCGCCGGGTCGCAACCGCACCCGGCGGCTTTTCTTACGTCCCCGCCGGGTGCCACCATCATCCCTGGGTCGCATTCACGCCGTTTCGTCCACGGTCCACCACGCGCGATAATCGAACGCGGAGCCGCGGAATGAGGGAATGCTCGGACGTCCTAACACTGGCCACTGGCAGTCGAGGGCGTGAGCGCGGCCCGTCACACACAACCGGTGAAGGACAACCACTCATGACGACGCCCACGATCGAGCTCAAGCCCTCGGCCTCGCCACTCTCCGCCGCCGAGCGCGACGCGATTCTGACGAACCCCGGCTTCGGCCGCCACTTCACCGATCACATGGTGACGATCAAGTGGACCGAGGGCCGCGGCTGGCACGACGGCCAGCTCGTGCCGTACGGCCCGCTCTCCCTCGACCCCGCGAACATGACCCTGCACTACGCGCAGGAGATCTTCGAGGGCCTCAAGGCCTACCGGCAGGCCGACGGCTCCGTCGCCACCTTCCGCCCCGAGAAGAACGCCCGCCGCTTCCAGACCTCCGCCCGCCGCCTCGGCATGCCCGAGCTGCCGGTCGAGACGTTCATCGAGGCCTGTGACGTGCTGGTCCAGCAGGACCGCGACTGGGTCCCGGCGCACGGCGGCGAGGAGTCCCTGTACCTGCGCCCGTTCATGATCGCGACCGAGGTCGGCCTGGGCGTGAAGCCCGCCAACGAGTACCTCTTCCTGGTCATCGCCTCCCCGGCCGGCGCCTACTTCCCCGGTGGCGTGAAGCCCGTCTCCATCTGGGTCTCCGAGGACCACGTCCGCGCCGTCCCCGGCGGCATGGGCGACGCCAAGACCGGCGGGAACTACGCCGCCTCCCTCCTCGCCCAGGCCGAGGCCGCCGAGCAGGGCTGCGCCCAGGTCTGCTACCTCGACGCGGTCGAGCGCAAGTGGGTCGAGGAACTCGGCGGCATGAACCTGTACTTCGTCTACGGCGACCGGATCGTCACCCCCACGCTCACCGGCTCGATCCTGGAGGGCGTCACCCGCGACTCCCTGCTCACCCTCGCCCGCGACCTCGGCTACGAGCCGGAGGAGGGCCGGATCTCCATCGACCAGTGGCAGCGCGACTCCGAGAACGGCACGCTGACGGAGGTCTTCGCCTGCGGTACGGCCGCGGTCATCACCCCGGTCGGCACGGTCAAGCGCACCGGCGCCGAGTGGCACCAGTCCGCCGGTGAGCCCGGCGAGGTCACGCTGAGGCTCCGCGCGGCACTTCTCGACATCCAGCGCGGCGACAGCGTCGACAAGCACGGCTGGATGCACAAGCTCGGCTAGGCACGGTCAGACACGGCTGGTCACCTCGGGGGCCGTCGCGGACTCGGTTTCGCTGTCCGCGGCGGCCCCCGCCGTCAGCAGCACGTACGCCAGCCCGCCGACCGCCCCCGACAGCAGGAAACTGCAGTCCACCCCGCCGGTCAGCGACAACAACGGCCCCTCGTACGACGGCAGCGACACCGCGAGCAGACCGACCCCCGCGCCCACCGCCCAGGAGATGACCGCCGGGACGTTCCAGCCCGCCCGGTACCAGTACATCCCGCCCCGGGAACGGCGGTTGAAGACCTGGAGGGCGTCGGCGTCGTACATCCCCCGGCACCGCACGAAACCGATGAGCGTGATGACCGCCCACGGCGTGCCGATCGCCGTCAGGAGCAGCACGAAGGACGTCATCGCCGACTGCGCGTTCCAGGCGTAGTGGCCGACGAAGACACAGGCCATGGCGACGACCGCGACCGCGCACGTGGCCCGCGCCCGGGACGCGCGGGGCAGGATCGCGTCCAGGTCGAGGCCCATCGAGTAGAGCATCAGCCCGGCGTTGCCGACCGACCCCGCCGACGCGGCGAGCAGCAGCGGGACCAGGTACCAGCCGGGGGAGGCCTGGACGAGAGGGCCCGCGTAGTCGAGAGCCGCCCGCGCCCCGAACGCCGTGAACGTGCCGAAGAGTTGGGGCACCAGGAGCCCGGCGATCAGGCCGAGCCAGGTCGCGTGCAGGACCGTGCGGGAGGTGTGGCGGACCGGGGAGATGTAGCGCGTGTAGTCCCCGAGGAGGGTGATGAACGCGATCGGCCCGGACAGTCCCGCCGCCACCGTCGCCAGACACCACGTCGGCCAGAACCCGCCCAGCAGATACCCGCCCGCCTCCGGCAGCGCGCCGGTCGTGAAGTGCGGGGCGTACGCGATCACGCCGAGGACCAGCAGCGCCGTCATTCCGACGGACAGGACGCGGGACATGGCCAGCAGCACCCGGTAGCCGTACACCGCGCCCGCCACGGTCGCCGCCGCGAGCAGCGCGTACACGACGGCGTACGACGCCCCGTCCGCCGGCAGCGCGAACAGCCGCCCCAGCACGCCCACCATCACATCGCCGCCGATCCACACGGTCAGCGCGGTGTAGCCGAGGGCGAGGAGCAGCCCGACGACCGAGCCGACCAGCCGCCCCCGCACCCCGAACTGGGCGCCGGACGACGTCGACAGGTTGGTCGCGGTGCGCAGCGAGACCAGCGCCAGCGGGGCCGTGAACAGCGTGCCGACCACCGTCCCCGCGACGATCGAGGATACGGAAGCCCACCAGCCGAGCCCGAACGACGGCGGCAGCCAGCCGAAGATGATCACGCCGAGGCAGAGGTTGGAGCCGAGGAGGATCGACATGAGGTCGCGCGGTCCGCTGGTGCGTTCCGCGTCCGGGACGGTGTCGACTCCGCGCTGTTCGATCGGCATGGTGGGCCACCTCATTTTTAGAGTGACGTTCAATGTGAACCGGTCGAGGGTGGCGCGTCAAGCATTCCAGGGATGGGTTTTACCAGTTAGAGTGATGCTCTAAAGGAGGGATACGGGATGAGGCTCACCCCCACGGAACGCGACCGCCTGCTGCTCTTCTCGGCTGCCGAACTGGCCCGCGCCCGCAAGGCGCGCGGCCTGAGACTCAACGTGCCGGAGGCCACCGCGCTCATCGCGGACACGGTGTGCGAGGCGGCTCGTGACGGTGCTCGGCTTGCCTTCGCGATCGAGCGCGCCCGGTCCGTCCTCGGCCCCGACGACGTGCTGCCGGGTGTCGCCGACGTCGTCACCGAGGTGCATGTCGAGGCCGTCTTCGACGACGGTTCGCGGCTCGCGGTGGTCTCGGACCCGATCGGCGGGGGACTCGCGGCCGATGCCCCGGGCGCGCTCCTCCCCGGCCCCGCGCACGCCGAACCCGAGGCGGTCGTCCGGCTCACCGTCACCAACACCGCGACCGTCCCCGTCTCGGTGACCTCCCACTTCCACTTCTTCGAGGCCAACCCGCGCCTCGACTTCCCCCGCGCCGAGGCCTACGGCATGCGGCTCGCCGTCCCCGCCGGATCCTCGGTCCGCTTCGGCCCGGGCGAGAGTGCCGAGGTCGGCCTGCTGCCCATCGGCGGCGAGCGCGTCGCGATCGGTTTCGCGGGCCTCGTCGACGGCCCGCTGGACGCGCCGGGCGCGAAGGCGGAGGCGCTGCGCCGGGCAATCGCCTGCGGCTACCTGGGAGTTGAGCAGTGAACCCGTACGAGTACGCCGCCACCCACGGCCCCCGCGCCGGCGACCGCGTCCGCCTCGGCGACTCCGGGCTGACGATCCGCGTCGAGTCCGACTCGCAGCGCTACGGCGACGAGTTCCTCGCCGGGTTCGGCAAGACGGCCCGCGACGGGCTGCACCTGAAGGCCGCCGCCGTGCGCGATACCTGCGATGTCGTGATCAGCAACGTGGTCGTGATCGACGCCGTGCAGGGTATCCGCAAGGTGTCCATCGGGATCAGGGAAGGGCGGATCTACTCCATCGGGCGGGCCGGCAACCCCGACACCCTCGACGGGGTGGACGTCGTCGTCGGCACCGGTACCTCGATCGTGTCCGGCGAGGGGCTCATCGCCACCGCCGGCGCGGTCGACACCCACGTCCATCTGCTCTCGCCGCGCATCATGGAGGCCTCGCTGGCGTCCGGGGTGACGACGATCATCGGGCAGGAGTTCGGCCCGGTCTGGGGCGTCGGCGTCAACTCGCCCTGGGCGCTGCGCCACGCCTTCAACGCCTTCGACGCCTGGCCGGTCAACATCGGCTTCCTGGGCCGGGGTTCGTCGTCCTCGGACGCACCGCTGATCGAGGCGTTGGCGGAGGGCGGCGCGTCCGGCTTCAAGGTGCACGAGGACATGGGCGCCCACACCCGCGCGCTGGACACCGCGTTGCGGGTCGCCGAGGAGTACGACGTCCAAGTCGCCCTGCACAGCGACGGGTTGAACGAGTGCCTGTCCGTCGAGGACACCCTGCGGGTCCTGGAGGGCCGGACGATCCACGCCTTCCACATCGAAGGCTGCGGCGGCGGACACGTACCGAATGTCCTGAAGATGGCGGGAGTCGCCAACGTCATCGGCTCCTCCACCAACCCCACCCTGCCCTTCGGCCGGGACGCGGTCGCCGAGCACTACGGCATGATCGTCTCCGTCCACGACCTGAAGACCGACCTGCCCGGCGACGCCGCGATGGCCCGCGACCGCATCCGCGCCGGGACGATGGGCGCCGAGGACGTGCTGCACGACCTGGGCGCGATCGGCATCACCTCGTCCGACGCGCAGGGCATGGGCCGGGCCGGTGAGACCGTGCGCCGTACGTTCGCGATGGCCGGGAAGATGAAGGCCGAGTTCGGCGCGCTCGGCGGTGCTCCGGAGACGGACCACGACAACGAACGCGTCCTGCGCTACATCGCCAAGCTGACCATCAACCCCGCGATCGCGCACGGACTCTCGCACGAGGTCGGCTCCATCGAGGTCGGCAAGCTCGCGGACATCGTGCTGTGGCAGCCGCAGTACTTCGGCGCCAAACCGCAGCTCGTGCTGAAGTCCGGGTTCCCGGCCTACGGCGTGGTCGGCGACCCCAACGCGGCGACCGACACCTGCGAACCCCTCGTCCTGGGCCCGCAGTTCGGCGCGCACGGCTCGACACCCGCCGACATCTCCGTGGCCTTCGTCGCGCAGGCGGCCCTGGACCAGGGCAACGACTCGATGCCAACTCGGCGCCGACGCGTGGCAGTTCGCGGCACGCGGGGCATCGGGCCCGCCGACCTGCGGCTCAACTCCCGTACCGGGACGGTCGACGTGGACCAGCGGACCGGCCTGGTCACCCTCGACGGTGAGCCGCTGCGCTCGGAGCCGGCCGAGTCGGTCTCCCTGACCCGTCTCTACTTTTTGTGACACATGACCGGTCGAGTGTCACATTTCCAGAAAGGACCCTCATGACCACGCCCGCCACCGACGGCTTCCGGATGCCCGCCGAATGGACCCCGCACGAGCGCACCTGGATGGCCTGGCCCGGCCCCAACCCGACCTTCACCACTGCGGAGGAGCTGGCCGAGGCCCGTGCCGCCTGGGCGTCCGTGGCCCGTGCCGTGCGCCGCTTCGAACCGGTGACGATGGTGCACGGGCCGGGTCAGGGCGAGTCGGCACGCGAACTGCTCGGCCCGGACGTCGACCTGGTCGAGCGCGAGCTGGACGACGCGTGGATGCGGGACATCGGCCCCACGTTCGTCACCGACGACAAGGGCGAACTGGCCGCCGTGGACTGGACGTTCAACGGCTGGGGCGCGCAGAGCTGGGCGCGCTGGGAGCACGACTCCAAGATCGCCCGCCAGGTCGCCGACCTGGCCGGGGTCCCCGCACTCGGCAGCACGCTCGTCAACGAGGGCGGCGCGATCCACGTCGACGGCGAGGGCACGGTGCTGCTCACCGAGACGGTCCAGCTCGGCGCCGGCCGCAACCCCGGCTGGACGCGCGAGCAGGTCGAGGCGGAGATCCACGCCAGGCTCGGCACCACCAAGGCGATCTGGCTCCCGCACGGCCTCACCGGCGACTACGGCCTCTACGGCACCCAGGGCCACGTCGACATCGTCGCGGCCTTCGCCGGGCCCGGCACCGTACTGGTCCACAGCCAGCGCGACCCGGCCCACCCGGATCACGCCCGCTCGCAGGAGTACCTCGCCCTCCTCCGCGCGGAGACCGACGCGAAGGGCCGCCGCCTGGAGGTCGTCGAGGTCCCGGCCCCGACCGTCCTCAAGGACGAGGACGGCGAGTGGGTCGACTACTCCTACATCAACCACTACCTCTGCAACGGCGGGGTCGTGCTCTGCGCCTTCGACGACCCGGGCGACGAGATCGCGGCCGGGATCTTCCGTCGCCTCTTCCCCGAGCGGGCGGTCACACTGGTGGACGCCCGTACGATCTTCGCGGGCGGTGGAGGCATCCACTGCATCACCCAGCAGCAGCCGAAGACCTAGGGCCGGAGGAGACGGGAATGGCCGGTGCGCGGAAGAACGCGCCGCCGCGCGAGGACGTCCTCGCCGCCGCCATGGGCATGATCGCCGAACGCGGTCTGGAGCAGCTCACCATGGCGGCGCTCGGCCGCGAGGTCGGCATGAGCAGCGGCCATCTCCTCTACTACTTCCACTCCAAGGACGAACTCCTCCTCCAGGCCCTGGAATGGAGTGAGGGCAGGCTCGGCGCCGAGCGCGGACGCCTGCTCACCCGCAGCACGGCCACGGCCCGCGAGCGCGTCGACGCGTACGTCGACCTGTACGTCCCGGACGGCCACCGCGACCCGCACTGGACCCTGTGGCTGGAGGTCTGGAACCGCTCGCAGAACGCCGCCGACGACGCCCGCGACCGGCAGGCCGCCATCGAGGGCGTCTGGCACCGCGACCTGGTCGCGCTGATCGCGGAGGGTGTCTCCCGGGGTGAGTTCCGGGCCGTCGACCCGGACCGGTTCGCCGCCCGGCTGCGCGCTCTCCTCGACGGCTTCTCCATCCATGTGGCGATCGGGCTGCGGGGCACGGACCGGGCGCAAGTTCTCGGCCACGTACGGGAGTTCCTGGACGAGGGGCTTCTCGCGGACGCGTGACCTTCCATCCCGGTTGTACGCAGTACGACCGATTGACCCTGTGGAACCCGGTGCGCTTGCATCCCCGTGAGTCCCGGTGCGGGACCGGGGAAGCCGTGTTGATGTCCAGACGCACCGTCGGCATGTCCTTGGGGGCCGCTCCGCTCCTCGCGCTGAATGCCGCCGCCGTCCCGGCCGACGCGGCACCGCACCGGCCGCCCGGTGCGCAACGGGTCAGCGCAGCCGCCGACGGCCGTTCCGTCGCGTTCACGTCGACCGCGCCGAGCTTCGGCTGCGCGGACTACTTCCCGTGCCTGCGGGTGAAGAACCTGAAGACCGGCGCCGTGACCGCGATCGACTCGGCGGTGTCGTACCTGGTGCCGGGCGACACCAACGGGGTGTCGGACGTCTTCGTCCGCCGGGCGAGTTGATCAACCGACCGTTCGCATCATGAGACGGACGGTGACCACGGACGCGGGGTATGCCAGACTGCGTCCGTGTTCTCGTTCGCCACGATTATTGGCAGCAGGCGCGCCGGTCCGCAGTGACCGCCTCGTACGACCAGGTACGGGCGGCCACCGTCGTCACTCGACCCGCGCGCAGACCTCTCGCACCCGCGAGGGGTTTTTCGCTTTTCTGGCCCACCTTCAGCCGGGAAAGCAGTGCGAGGGATCATTGAGGGACGGTGGAGCCGGTCATTCCGGTACAGACCGAGATTCAGATCCTCAGGAGCCAGAGACCATGACGGAAACCAGCGAACTCGACGATTCGTTCCACGTCTTCGACACGACCCTGCGTGACGGCGCGCAGCGGGAGGGCATCAACCTCACCGTCGCGGACAAGCTGGCCATCGCACGGCACCTGGACGACTTCGGCGTCGGCTTCATCGAGGGCGGCTGGCCCGGGGCCAATCCGCGGGACACCGAGTTCTTCGCCCGCGCCCGGCAGGAGATCGACTTCAAGCACGCCCAGCTGGTCGCCTTCGGCGCGACCCGGCGGGCGGGCGCGAAGGCGAGCGAGGACCCGCAGGTCAAGGCGCTCCTGGACGCCGGCACCGAGGTCATCTGCCTCGTCGCGAAGTCCCACGACCGCCATGTCGAACTGGCTCTGCGCACCACCCTCGACGAGAACCTGGCGATGGTCCGTGACACCGTCTCCCATCTGGTCGCCCAGGGCCGCCGCGTCTTCGTCGACTGCGAGCACTTCTTCGACGGCTACCGCGCCAACCCCGAGTACGCGAAGGCGGTCGTACGGTCCGCCGCCGAGGCCGGCGCGTCCGTCGTCATCCTCTGCGACACCAACGGCGGGATGCTCCCGGCGCAGATCCAGGCGGTCGTCTCCACGGTCCTCGCCGACACCGGCGCCCGGCTCGGCATCCACACCCAGGACGACACGGGCTGCGCGGTCGCCAACACCCTCGCCGCCGTCGACGCGGGCGCGACCCACGTCCAGTGCACGGCGAACGGCTACGGCGAGCGCGTAGGCAACGCCAACCTGTTCCCGGTGGTCGCCGCCCTGGAGCTGAAGTACGGCAAGAAGGTCCTCCCCGACGGCAAGCTCCGCGAGATGACCCGCATCTCGCACGCGATCGCCGAGGTCGTGAACCTCACCCCGTCCACGCACCAGCCCTACGTCGGCGTCTCGGCCTTCGCCCACAAGGCGGGCCTGCACGCCTCCGCGATCAAGGTCGACCCCGACCTGTACCAGCACATCGACCCCGAGCAGGTCGGCAACACCATGCGGATGCTGGTCTCCGACATGGCGGGCCGCGCGTCGATCGAACTCAAGGGCAAGGAACTCGGCGTAGACATCAGCGGCGACCGCGAGCTGGTGGGCAGGGTCGTGGACCGGGTCAAGGAACGCGAACTCAAGGGCTACACGTACGAGGCGGCGGACGCGTCGTTCGAACTCCTCCTCCGCGCGGAGGCGGAGGGCAAGGCCCGCTCCTACTTCGATGTCGAGTCCTGGCGCGCGATCGTGGAGGACCGCCCCGACGGCACCCACGCCAACGAGGCCACGGTCAAGCTCTTCGCCAAGGGCGAGCGCATCGTCGCCACCGCCGAGGGCAACGGCCCGGTCCACGCCCTGGACCGCGCCCTCCGCGTAGCCCTCGAAAAGATCTACCCCCAACTCGCCAAGCTGGAGCTCGTCGACTACAAGGTCCGCATCCTGGAGGGCAAGCACGGCACGTCCTCCACGACCCGCGTCCTGATCGCCACGTCCGACGGTTCGGCGGAGTGGTCGACGGTCGGCGTCGCCGAGAACGTCATCGCCGCGTCGTGGCAGGCACTGGAGGACGCGTACACATACGGCCTGCTGCGCGCGGGAGTCGAGCCGGCGGAGTAGGAGAGCCGAACGCCGGAGGGGCTGGAATTCAGCCCTTCCGGCGTTTGAGGAGCGGGGCCTGGGGCGGAGCCCCAGAAGGATGGGACGGGTAGGGGCGGCGGGGGCGAAAAACTACTGCAGATGCCACTTCTGGTTCGCGGCCCCCGTGCACGTCCAGATCTGCGCCCGAGTCCCGTTCGCGGACGTATTGCCCGTCACGTCAAGGCACTTGTTGGCCGCCGTGTTCACCACATCACCGGTGGTCGCGTTGTACGACCACTGTTGCGCGGCGGTTCCGTTGCAGTCGTACAACTGGATCTTCGCCCCGTCGGCGGTCGAGGCCGACGTCACGTCGAGGCACTTGCCGAGGGAGCGGACCGTGCCGTCGGTGCCCACGGTCCACTGCTGGGCGGTCGAGGAGTTGCAGTCGTAGAGCTGCACGGCCGTGCCGTTGGTGGTCGAACCCCCGGCCACGTCGAGGCACTTGCTCCCGAGGCCGACGAACGCGCCGGTCTGGCTGCCGCCGCCGGCCTGCGTGCCCGCCCAGGTGAACGTGGCGGACGTCTTGCCGGGGAGGGAGTAAGTCGCGTGCTGGCCACCCCAGTTGATGGTCACCGTCTTCGCCGTGGACGCGTCGTTGTAGGCGATCAGTGCCTTCGAGCCGTCCGGGTTGCGCCATGCCACGTTGGGGACGTTCGTGGACGCCGTGGACGCGATCCGCTGGGCGCCGGGGCGGACGAACTTCGTCAGCTGGCCCATCGTGTAGTACTCGACGGTGTAGTCGACGGTCCCGCTCGCGCCGTCGCCGTTGTGCACGGTGATCAGACCGGTGCAGGTGCCGCAACCGCCGTTGTGCGGGCCCATGTTCTGGTCCACGGCGAGCGACCACTTGGTCACCGACTTCGCCCAGTTGCGGGTGTAGTCGATGATGTTGCTCATGTCCTCGCGCTGCTGGTTGGCGATCCAGGTGCCGCCGGAGTGCTCGGTGCCGAAGGCGTCGAGCGTGGGGTACTGGTTGTGGACGGTGGTCTGCTTGGTGACGTCACCGCCGTAGCCGTGCCAGGCGATCCCGCCGAAGTTGGGGTTCGAGCGGACGGCCGCGTCGTCCACCGTCGAGGCCGCGTACGAGTCGTACACGTCCCAGTTCCAGTCGTGCGCCAGCACCTTCGTCGTCAGGCCGGACGCGTTGAGCTTCGGCAGCAGCTCGCTCTTCGTGAAGTAGGCGAGGCCGGACGCGTTCCAGCTCATCGACGGGTAGCCGGAGCAGCAGGTCGGCTCGTTCTGGACGGTCACGTACGAGACCGGAACGCCCTGGTCCTTGTACGCCTGGAGGTACTTGACGAAGTAGTTGGCGTAGGCGCCGTAGTCCTCGGACTTCAGCCAGCCCCCGTTGAGCGAACCGCTGTCCTTCATCCACGCCGGTGCCGTCCATGGCGAGGCCATGACAGTCAGAGAGGGGTTCAGTCCGAGCGCCTGCTTGGTGAGCGGCACGACATCGGCCAGGTCGTGCGCGATCGAGAAGGAGTTGAGGTTCGGGTCGGTCTGGCCGGCCGCCACGTCGTCGTACGAGTAGCCGTAGCGGGCCAGGTCCGAGGCGCCCATCGGGTTGCGCAGGAACGACAGCCCGATGCCGTCGGTCGGCGAGAACAGCTTGGTCATGGTCGCGTTCCGCGTCGCCGTCGACAGCGCGCCGCTGCTGTTCATCAGCCAGGCCGCCGTGTCCGTGAAGGACGCGCCGCCCCCGGTGAAGGTCTGGTAGCGGGTGTTCTCGTCGACGGTGATGTTCTCGCCGCTGCCGCCCGTCCCGGACGAGAAGGCGAACGGCGTCTGGGCCTGGAGGCCCCGGGTGACATGGCGTCCGGCGGCGTCGTCGGTGGTGGTGAGCCAGGCCGTGACCTGTTCACCGGCCGCGTGTGCGGGGGGTACGGCCGCGGTGAAGCCGGCCACGGAGAGCAGTCCGGCGAGCAGCAGCCGGGCCGTGCGGGGGGTTCTCCTGGACATGGATGCGTTAGCCCTTCCTGACGAGATGTCTTGACGGGTCTGCGGGCCGTTAGTTAACTCACGGCGTGATCTAAGTCATGAGTGAACTGTGCGAACCCAGAGTGAACCAGAGCTCCAGAGCCGAGGGAAGGTCCATGCCAAGAACCGCCCTGCTCGTTTCCACCGCCCTGTGCGCCGCGCTGCTGTCACCGGCCGCCGTCTCCCAGGCGGCCGCCGCCGCCGATCCAGCCCCCACGCCCGTCGACCGCTTCGAGGGCGAGGTGCCCTTCGCGAGCCAGCCCGCCGAGGGCATCTTCACCTGGGGCGGTGACACCGACGACCCGCCCCAGCTCGCCCTGACCGCGAGACCCGACGCCCCCGAGGGCGCGAAGGTTCTTTCCGGGACGTACGACATCAGCGGCTACGGCGGCTTCACCCACGACTACGCCGCGACCGAACCCGGCCACGACTGGTCCGCGCACCAGGGCATCCGCTTCTGGTGGGACGGCCAGAACACCGGCAAGGCCACCAACTTCGAGATCAAGGACGGCGGCGCGAACGGCGAGGCCTCCGAGCTGTGGACGACGTCCTTCACGGACGACTTCACGGGCTGGAAGCAGATCGAGATCCCGTTCACGAACTTCGTCTACCGCACGGACTACCAGCCCGTCGGCGGCATCGACCACGTCCTCGGCCTCACCCAGATGTGGGGCTACGCGGTCACCCTGCCGGTCGGTGTGCCACACGGCCAATTCGCCATGGACGACGTCGAGTTGTACGGCAAGGCCGACCAGTCCCTGCGCGCCTCCGTCACCACCGACTCGGCCGTCTACCCGGTCAAGGAGGGCGGTACGGCCGCGGTCAGGGTCACCGTCTCCACCACCGGCGCGGTCCCGCTGGACGACCCGGTGACCGTCGCCTACGCGTCCGACGGCGGCACCGCCACCTCCGGCAAGGACTACACCCCGGTCGCCGGCACGCTCACCTTCCCGGCGGGCACCGCGTCCGGGGCCACCCGGACCGTCAAGGTCCGCACGCTCAAGGACAAGTCGGCCGAGAACGCCGAGACGATCCCGCTGAAGCTCACGGTCACCGGCGCCAAGGCCCCGACCGAGAACCCGCAGGTCGTCGTCGACGCGCACGGACTGCCGTACCTGGACAGCAAGTTGCCCATCAAGAAGCGCGTCGCCGACCTCGTCAAGCGCATGTCGCTGGAGGAGAAGGCCGGGCAGATGACCCAGGCCGAGCGCGGCGGCGTGGGCACCGGCGCCGACGTCGCCACCTACGACCTCGGCTCGCTGCTCTCCGGCGGCGGCTCCACCCCGACGCCCAACACGGCAGCCGCCTGGGCGAAGATGATCGACTCGTTCCAACTCCGGGCGCAGGCAACGCGGTTCCAGATCCCGCTGATCTACGGCGTCGACGCGGTGCACGGCCACAACAACCTGGCCGGTGCCACGATCATGCCGCACAACATCGGCATCGGCGCGACCCGCGACCCCCAACTCGCCCAGAGGACCGGTGCGGTGACGGCCAGTGAGGTCCGCTCGACCGGTGTGCCGTGGGACTTCGCACCCTGCCTCTGCGTCACCCGTGACGAACGCTGGGGCCGCTCCTACGAGTCCTTCGGCGAGGACCCGGCGCTCGTGCAGTCCATGGAGACGGTGATCCAGGGTCTCCAAGGCGCCGCGAACGGCAAGCAGTTGAAGGACGACGACAAGGTCCTGGCCACCGCCAAGCACTTCGTCGGCGACGGCGGCACCGCGTACGGCTCCTCCACGACGGGCACGTACACGATCGACCAGGGCGTCACCACGGTCACCCGCCAGCAGCTGGAAGCCATCCACCTGGCGCCGTACCAGACGGCGGTGGACCGGGGCATCGGCACGGTCATGCCGTCCTACTCCTCGCTCGACATCGTCGGCGACGGACTGGGCCCGGTGAAGATGCACGCCCGCGCCGACATGATCAACGGCGTCCTCAAGAACCGGATGGGCTTCGACGGCTTCGTCATCAGCGACTGGAACGCCATCGACCAACTCCCCGGCGACTACGCCTCGCACGTCGACACGGCGGTCAACGCGGGCGTCGACATGATGATGGTCCCGTACAGCTACAAGGACTTCAGCTCGACGCTCATCGCCGAGGTGAAGGCGGGCCACGTCACCGAGAAGCGGATCGACGACGCCGTATCGCGGATCCTCACCCAGAAGTTCAAGCTCGGCCTCTTCGAGAAGCCGTACGCCGACACGAGCAACGCCTCGAAGATCGGCTCGACCTCGCACCGGGCCGTGGCCCGGCAGGCGGCGGCCGAGTCGCAGGTGCTGCTGAAGAACGCGGGTGGCGTCCTGCCGTTGAAGAAGAACCAGAAGGTCTACGTCGCCGGTTCCAACGCCGACGACCTCGGCAACCAGACCGGTGGCTGGACCATCACCTGGCAGGGCTCGTCCGGTACGAACACCACCGGCACGACGATCCTCCAGGGGATGAAGAACGCCGGCGGGAACGTCACGTACTCGAAGGACGCCTCCGCCTCCACGAGTGGTTATGACGTGGGTGTGGTCGTCGTCGGCGAGACCCCGTACGCCGAGGGCGTGGGCGATGTCGGCAACGGCAACGACCTGACCCTCACCCCGGCCGACCAGGCAGCTGTGGACAAGGTGTGCGCGGCGATGAAGTGCGCGGTGCTGATCGTCTCCGGGCGCCCGCAGCTGATCGGGGACCGGCTCCCCAAGGTCGACGCCCTGGTGGCCTCCTGGCTCCCGGGCACCGAGGGCGACGGTGTGGCCGACGTGCTCTACGGCAAGCGGTCCTTCACCGGTCAACTCCCGGTCACCTGGCCGAAGTCGGAGGCCCAGCTCCCGATCAACGTGGGTGACACGTCGTACGATCCGCAGTTCCCGTACGGCTGGGGTCTGACGACGGGGACGAAGGCGCCGACGGGTGGCGCGGCCACCTTGAAGACGCTGGAGAACGCGGCGGCGCACGCCAGGTCGGCGGAGACCGGCAAGGCGCTCGTCGGCAAGGCGCGGCTGCTCGTCCAGCAGAAGGTGGGCCAGAACATCACGGCGGCGGTGTCGAAGCCGTTCGCCGACGCGGACCATCTGCTGCTGACCGGGAAGTACGCGGCGGCTGTGAAGAAGCTGGAGGAGGCGTACCGGGCGGCGTAGAGCCCGTCTTCTCCGGTGGTTTCCGCACCCCCCGCGGCCTCAACGGCGCGGGGGGTGCGGCTGGTTGGCCGGTAGCTCCACCGTGACGCGGAGGCCGCCGGCCGGGCGCGGGGTCAGTGTGAGGGTGCCGTCGTGGGCGCCGGTGATGGTCTTGGCGATCGCCAGGCCGAGGCCGACTCCCGCGTGGTCGGTGTGGACGCGTTCGGTGCCGCGCTGGAAGGGCTCGGTGAGGGTCGAGACCTGGTGCGGGGTGAGCGGTTCGCCGGTGTTCTCGACCGTGAGGACCGCGGACCTGGGGCCGACGGCGGTGGTCACCCACACGGTGCCCCGCTCGGGGAGGTTGTGGACGATCGCGTTCTGCACGAGGTTCGTGGTCAGTTGGAGCAGGAGTGCCTGGGAGCCGCGGGTGGGGGTGATGTCGCCGCCGGTCTCGATGGTGACGCCGTGCTTCTCGGCGAGGGGGAGGAGCGTCTCGGTGGCCTCTTCCGCCAGGAGGGACAGGTCGACGGGTTCCCGGGCGAAGGAGCGTTGGTTGGCGCGGCTGAGCAGGAGCAGTGCCTCGGTGGCGTCGATCGCCCGGGTGTTGACGGTGTGGAGGCGGTCGATGATCCGGCCGGTGTCGTGGTCCGGGTCGGCGCGGGCCAGGTCGAGCAGGGTCTTCGAGATCGCCAGCGGGGTGCGCAGCTCGTGGGAGGCGTTGGCCGCGAACCGCTGCTGTTCGGCGACGTGGGCTTCGAGCCGGGCGAGCATCGTGTCGAAGGCGTCGGCGAGTTCGCGGAACTCGTCCTCGGGGCCCGGCAGCCGGATGCGGTGGGAGAGCGAGCCGTCCGTGGCCAGCCGGGTGGCCTCCGTGATGCGGGTCAGCGGTGCGAGCATGCGGCCGGCGAGCAGCCATCCTCCGCCGAGACCGAACACGAGCAGGAACGTCAGCGTGACGGCCGCGGTCGGAGCGAAGGCGCGCAGCACGGCCAGGGTGTAGTCGGGCTGGATGATGAGCCCGACGTGGGACACCCGCGTCAGGAACGTCCACGCGGCGACGAGCAGCAGGACACCGGCGAGCATGAGGAACCCGGCATAGCTGAGGGTGAGTTTGAGCCGGACGCTCATCCCGGGGGCTCTATCCATGGGCTTCCCCTTCATGGTCGGGCTCCGACTGCTCCGACGGCCGCGTGTCGATGCGGTAGCCGACGCCCGGCACGGTGGCGATGATCCAGGGCTCGCCGAGCCGCTTGCGGAGCGCCGAGACGGTGATGCGTACGGCGTTGGTGAACGGGTCGGCGTTCTCGTCCCAGGCCCGCTCCAGGAGTTCCTCGGCGCTGACGACTCCGCCCTCGGCGGCGACGAGGACGTCCAGCACGGCGAACTGCTTCCTGGTCAGCGCTACATAGCGGCCGTCCCGGTAGACCTCCCTGCGGAACGGGTCGACGCGCAGGCCCGCGAGCTCCCGTACGGGCGGCCGGCTGTGGGCGCGTCGGCGGTCCAACGCGCGCAGCCGGAGCGCGAGTTCCTGGAGTTCGAAGGGTTTCGTGAGGTAGTCGTCGGCGCCGAGTTCGAACCCGGTGGTCTTGTCGTCGAGACGGTCGGCGGCGGTCAGCATGAGGATCGGGATACCGCTGCCGGAGGCGACGATACGGCGGGCGACCTCGTCGCCGGAGGGGCCGGGGATGTCGCGGTCGAGGACGGCGATGTCGTAGCTGTTGACGCTCAGCAGCTCCAGCGCGGTGTTCCCGTCACCGGCGATGTCGGCCGCGATCGCCGCCAGACGCAGGCCGTCGCGGATGGCCTCCGCCAGATAGGGCTCGTCCTCGACGATCAGCACACGCATGGGTCCGATGGTAGGAGTCGGCCCATATCGTCCGCGTATCGAAAACCCCATACGCGCCGGCAACACCGGACCGCCTTGACTGACGGCGTGACGCGAACCCCTTCACCAGCACCGACACCGACTCTCTCGCCAGTACCGACGCCGACTTCATCACCGGCACCGGCACCGGCACCGACGCGGACCCCGCCACCGGGGCGAACGACGAGCCTCCGGACAACGAGCCTCCGGATTCCTCGCGAACCCTGGAGACGCGGCCCGGTGCTCGCGACGCTCGCCCTGCTGCTCGGGCTGCTCATGGCGCTGCACGCCCGGATCCCGAGCGTCGGGGGCATCGGCAGCCTGGTGGAGAGCCTCCTGCCGTGGTTCGGCGCGTTCGTGCCGGTGCTGCTGGCCGGAGCGCTGTGGCGCCGGTCCGCCTCCGCCGTGGTCGCGCTGGTGCTGCCGGTCACGGTCTGGCTGAGCCTCTTCGGCGGGCCGCTCACCGACAGGTCCCACCCGGGCGGCGACCTCACCGTGGTCAGCCACAACGTCGACGCCGGCAACCCCGACCCGACCGGCACCGCCCGCCGACTGGCCGCCTCCGGCGCGGACCTGCTCGCACTGGAGGAGCTGACCGATCAGGCCCGGGGCACGTACGGGAAGGGGCTCGCGAAGGCGTACCCGTACCACGTGGTGCGGGGCACGGTCGGGCTCTGGAGCAGGCTGCCGCTGTCGGACACGCGGCCGGTGAACGTCGTACGGGGTGATGTCGGGCCGCTGGCGAGGACCAAGCCGGCCGAGTCGAAGGCGGAGGCGGCGGACGAGGTCCGGGCGCTGCGCACGACGGTGGCCACGGCCCGCGGGCCGCTGGCGGTGTACGTCGCGCACCTGGGGTCCGTGCGGGTGACGCCCAGGGACGGCTTCTGGACGGTCTCGCGCGACTTCGGCGCGGACGCGCTCGCCAAGGCGATCACCGCCGAGCCGAACCAGCGGGTGGTGCTGCTCGGCGACCTGAACGGCACCACGGACGACCGCGCGTTCCACGCCCTCACCTCGCGGCTGAACTCGGCCCAGGAGACGGCCGGGAACGGCTTCGGCCTCACCTGGCCCGCGTCCTTCCCGATCGCGCGGATCGACCAGATCCTGGTACGGGGGGTGCGGGCGCGGAGTTCGTGGGTGCTGCCCGAGACCGGTAGCGATCACCTGCCGGTGGCGGCCCGGGTCAGCTGGTGAGCCGAACCGTCCACCCCTCAGGGGCTGTTGCCGCGGGCGTGCGTCGTCTGGCCGTCGAACCGATCAGCTCCGCCGAGCACTTGGCGTTCGTACGCGCCCAGCGATCGGTGAGTTTCCTGCAGACCCCGGCGTGGGGCCGCGTCAAGACCGAGTGGCGCAGCGAGTCCCTCGGTTGGTACGACGGCCGTCAACTGGTCGGCGCCGGGCTCGTGTTGCACCGTCCGGTGCCGAAGCTGGACCGCTGCACGCTGGCGTACCTGCCCGAGGGCCCCGTCATCGACTGGACCGGGGACATCGACCGGTGGCTCGACCCGTTGGCGGCCTATCTCAAGGCACACGGCGCGTTCGCGATCCGGCTCGGGCCACCGGTGTGCACGGACATCTGGAGCGCGGCCCAGGTGAAGGAGGGCCTCGCCGACCCGGGCATCCGGCGGCTCACCGACCTGTCCGCCGCGTGGGCCGATCCGGTCGGCACCCGTGTGACCGACCGACTCCGGGCCGCCGGCTGGCTGCCGCAGAACCCGGAGGACGGCTTCGGCGTCGGGCATCCGCAGTTCAAGTACGAGATCCCGCTGGCCGGACGAACGGAGGACGACCTCCTCAAGGGCATGAACCAGCTCTGGCGCCGCAACCTCAAGAAGGCGGCCAAGGCGGGAGTCGAGGTCAGAGTCGGCGGAGTCACGGTAGGCGGGGGCACGATCGGGGGCACGGCCGGAGCCGGGGCCCCGGACTCGTTCGGTCAGGACCTGAAGGCATTCCACGACCTCTACGTCCACACCGCGCGACGCGACCGCTTCACGCCCCGCCCGCTGCGCTACTTCGAGACCATGTTCGCGGCACTGCGCGCCGAGGATCCCGACCGGATCAAGCTCTGTCTCGCCCACCACCAGGGCGACTTGGTCGCCGCCACGATCCTGGTCCGGGTCGGCGCCCACGCCTGGTACTCCTACGGCGCCTCCTCCACCGAGAAGCGCGAGGTGCGCGGCTCCAACGCCTGCCAGTGGGCGATGATCCGCGACGCGCTGGCCGCCGGCTGCGATGTCTACGACCTGCGCGGCATCACCCCCACCCTCGACGCGGACGATCCGCAGGTCGGGCTGGTCCGGTTCAAGGTCGGTACCGGGGGTCAGGCGGTGCGGTACGCGGGGGAGTGGGACCTGCCGTTGCGGCCGCTGCTCTACCGGGCGTTCGACCTCTACATGAGCCGGCGGGGCCGATGAACACGGGCATCACGATCTACGGCTGCGGGCCGGACGAGGCCGCTCTGTTCCGGGAGTTGGCGCCCCGCTTCGGTGTCGTCCCGACCATCACCCAGGCACCGGTGTCCGAAGCGAACACTCAACTGGCCTCCGGAAACAGGTGTGTCAGCGTCAGCCACAGAACGCCGATCACGAACTCCGTTCTGCTCGCGCTCAGTCGAGCCGGCGTGGCGTACCTCTCCACGAGGAGCATCGGTCGCGACCACATCGACGTGGGCTACGCGAACCGTGTGGGCCTGTCCGTCGGAAACACGGCCTACTCGCCCGACAGCGTGGCCGACTACACGGTGATGTTGATGCTGATGGCGATCCGCAACGCACGGTCCACGGTCCGCCGCACGGACGTACACGACTACAGGTTGAACGAGGTGCGCGGAAAGGAACTGCGCGACCTGACCGTCGGGGTCGTCGGAACGGGCCGTATCGGCACGGCGGTTGTGGACCGGCTACGGGGTTTCGGCTGCCGAGTACTGGCCCACGACAGTCGTCCCACCCTCGATCTGGACGAGTTGCTGCGGCTGAGCGACATCGTGACGCTCCACGCACCGCTCACCCCGGACACGCGCCATCTCCTCGACCGTCGGCGTATCGAGCGGATGAGAGACGGGGCGTTCGTCATCAACACCGGGCGCGGCCCGCTGCTCGACACCGAGGCCCTCGTCACGGCCCTGGTGAGCGGCCGGTTGGGCGGTGCGGCGCTGGACGTCCTCGAAGGAGAGGAAGGGATCTTCTATGCCGACCACAGAAACAAACCCATCGACAACAAGACGTTGTTGCGGCTGCACGAGCTGCCGAATGTGCTCATCAGTCCGCACACCGCCTATTACACGGACCACGCCCTGAGGGACACGGTCGAGAACTCCCTCACCAACTGTCTGGCATTCGAAAGCGGGGATCAGCATGGCTAGGTCGAAGATCGCGGTTCTGTTCGGCGGGTGTTCCGAGGAACACCCCGTCTCCGTCAGGTCCGCGCAGGAGATCGCGCGGAACCTCGATACGGAGAAGTACGAGCCGTTCTATGTCGGGATCACGAAGAGCGGTGCGTGGAAGCTCTGCGACAGGCCGGGCGAGGACTGGGAGAACGGCAGGTGCCGTACGGCCGTGCTGTCACCGGACCGGAGTGTGCGAGGCCTGCTGATCCTGGAGCAGGGGCGATACGAGACGATCGGCCTGGACGTCGTGCTGCCCGTCCTGCACGGCACGCTCGGCGAAGACGGCGCGATACAGGGCTTGTTGGAGCTCTCCGGCCTTCCTTACGTCGGCTGCGACATCCCGAGTTCCGCCCTCTGCATGGACAAGTCCCTCGCCTACGTCGTCGCCGGAAGCGCGGGAATCGCCACCCCGAATTTCTGGACCGTCACGGGCGAGGAGGACGACATCGACCCCGACCGGCTCACCTATCCCGTCTTCGTGAAGCCGGCTCGTTCGGGTTCGTCGTTCGGGGTCGGCAAGGTGTCCCGGAAAGAGGAACTGGCGGGCGCGGTGGACACGGCCCGGCAGTACGACACGAAGGTGCTGATCGAGGAGGTGGTCATCGGCAGCGAGATCGGCTGTGCCGTCCTGGGCAATGAACTCGACCTGGTCGTGGGCGAGTTGGATCACATCGCGCTCTCCCACGGGTTCTTCCGGATCCATCAGGAGGACAAGCCCGAGACCGGTTCCGAGAACGCGACGGCGGTCGTCCCCGCCGACATCCCGGCGGAGTCGCGCACACGCGTCCAGGAGACGGCGAAGGCCGTGTACCGCGCCTTGGGGTGCAGGGGACTCGCACGGGTGGACATGTTCCTCACCGAGGACGGGGAAGTGGTCCTCAACGAGGTCAACACCCTGCCCGGAATGACCTCGTACAGTCGTTACCCGAGAATGATGGCAGCCGCTGGATTTCCGCTCGCCGAGGTGATCGACCGACTGGTGTCATCGGCGCTGGCCGCTGCCGGGGAAAGCCGATGAACGACGACTTCGTCTACGTGGACGAGCATGTACCCGGAATACGCTGGGACGCCAAATACGCCACCTGGGACAATTTCACCGGCAAACCGGTGGACGGATACCTGGCCAATCGCATCGTAGGCACAAAGGCGCTGTGCGCGGCTCTGGAAGCGGCGCAGCAGAAGGCCGAAACCCTGTGCTTCGGCCTGCTCCTCTGGGACGGGTACCGCCCCCAACGCGCCGTGGACTGCTTTCTGCGCTGGTCACGACAGCCCGAGGACGGCCGGACCAAGCCCCGGCATTATCCGAACATCGACAGGGCCGGAATGTTCGAGAGGGGATATGTGGCCGCCAGGTCGGGCCACAGTCGGGGCAGCACGGTCGACTTGACGCTGTTCCGTCTGGATACCGGTGAACTGGCCCCCATGGGCGGGGGCCATGACCTGATGGATTCCGTCTCGCACCACGGAGCGAAAGGGATCACGTATGCGGAGACGGAAAACCGTCACCACCTGCGCGCCCTCATGGATTCCTGCGGATTCAGCGCATATGACAACGAGTGGTGGCATTACAGCCTGAAATCCGAACCGCATCCGGACACCTGTTTCGACTTTCCCATCACGTAACCGATCCGGCCTGGGGAGCCGGTGTCGGGTAGCGTCGAATCATGAAGGCCGTGACTCTGACCCGAAGCCTCCCGGGGCTGCTGCTGGCCCTGCTGCTCGCCGCGCTGACCATGGCGTCCCCGGCCGCCGCGGACACCGGCGTCTCGACGATCGGGCAGGCCCTGCGCAAGGGTCCCGTCTACGTCGACCCGGCGGCTTCCGGGCTGTCGTCCGCCGACGCGCTCGCGCGGCGGATCGAGAAGGCGGACAAGCCGGTGTTCATCACGGTCCTCCCCGCCGACTACCCGACGGCGAACCTCTTCACGAACCTCCGTACCGCGACCGGCATCACCGGCCTCTACGCGGTCCGCCTCGGTGACCGATTCGACGCCCGCGCCGACTCCTCCGTCCTGTCGAACGCGGCCGTGAAGAACCTGGTCAGCAGCGTGCAGGGCGAGGACGCGACGACCCAGCTCACCGACTTCACCGACCGTGCGCTCGCCGGCATGGGAGGCTCGGCGCCCGCGTCCTGGGGCGGCTCGTCGGACGGCGGCGGGGGAGTCTCCGGTACGGCGCTGATCGTCGCGGGCGGGGTACTGGTGGCCGGTGGCGCGGGGGCGTACACGCTGGTGAGGCGCGGCCGTCGCCGCCGCGAGGAGGAACAGCGGGCGGCGCTCGACAGGCTACGGGTGGTCGTGGACGAGGACATCACGGCGTTCGGCGAGGAACTGGACCGCCTCGAATTCCACCCGGCCGAACCCGGCGCCGACGACGCGATGCGCGCGGACTACGAACGTGCCCTCGACGCCTACGAGCAGGCGAAGTCGTACATGGCGGCGGCCACGAAACCGGAGGACGTCCGTTCGGTCACCCAGGCCCTGGAGGACGGCCGCTTCTCGCTCGCCCAGCTCGCCGCCCGGCGCGAGGGCCGTCCCCTGCCCGAGCGCCGGGCCCCCTGCTTCTTCGACCCGCGCCACGGCCCGTCGGTCGCCGACGCCACCTGGACCCCGCCCGGCGGCGCACCCCGCGAGGTCCCGGTCTGCGCGGCCGACCAGGCCCGCCTCGCCGACGGCCGGGACCCGATGATCCGCGAGGTCGACACGGACCACGGCCGCCGCCCGTACTGGGACGCCGGCCCCGCCTACGGCCCCTGGGCGGGCGGCTACTTCGGCGGCGGCCTCCTCCCCGGCCTCCTCGTCGGCACGGTCCTCGGCAGCATGATGTCCACCCCGTCCTACGCCTCCGACTACGGCACGGGCTACGGCGACTTCGGCAGCGCCGGCTACAACGGCGGCGACGTCTCCGGAGCGAACTTCGACCCGGGTGACTTCGGCGGCGGCTTCGGCGACGGCGGGGGCGGGGACTTCGGGGGCGGCGGAGACGGCGGCGGCGGAGACTTCGGCGGAGGCTTCTAAAGGAGAGAAACCTCAGGAACCTGCTGCGCCGATGCGAGGCAGCCCCGGCCGGGGCAATTCCCTAAGGCGCGTTGCTGTGGCGGGGCGTGCCAGCTCGGGCGGGGGCGACTCCCTCAGGGGCGTTGCTGTGCGGACGTGGCAGTTCCGGGCGAGGACGACTCCCTCAGGGGCGTTGCGTGCGGACGTGGCAGTTCCGGGTCAGGACGGCTCCCTCAGGGGCGTTGCTGCGGCGGGGCGTGCCAGCTCGGGCGGGGGCGACTCCCTCAGGGGCGTTGCTGTGCGGACGTGGCAGCTCCGGGCCGGGGCAACTCCCTAAGGCGCGTTGCTGCGGCGGGGCGTGCCAGCTCCGGCCGGGGCAACTTCCTTAGGGGCGCGGGGAACTGCGCGACCAGCCCCCACCGGCCCGCAGCCGATCAACTACCTGCGAGCCGTTCCATCAACACCCCCGCCAACTCCAACACCCCCCGCTCCGTCGCGCTCAACGACGCCAACGCCTCCGCCAACCACACATCCCGCTCGCCCATGTCCCGGTCCAACGCCCGATGCCCCTTGGCCGTCAGCGTGAGAACGGACTGACGCCGGTCGACCGGGTCCGCCGCACGCGAGATCAACCCCTCCGCCTCCAGCTCACCGAAGACCCGGGTCAGAGACTGCGGCCGCTGCCGCTCCGCCGCCGCGATCTCGCCCGGAGTCGCGGAGTGATGCCGGTGCAGATGCCCGAGCACGATCAGCTGGTTCGGCGTGAGCCCGGCCTCGTTGCCGCGCTCCTGCCGCAGCCGCCGGTTGAGCCGTACGACGCCACGACGGATCCGGGCGGCCTCGGAGAGATGATCCATGCCGGGCATCGTACGCGGATACTTACTATTCAGAGGCCATAGCTCCCGCTAACCTCAGGAAAGTGACCCTGAAACTCATACGCAACGCGTACGAAGCGGCCCTGACGATGACCGCCGTGCTGCTCTGCTGGGCCGCCGCCCTCTCACTGGAGGGGGCCGCCGGGCTGCACACCGACATGCTCGTCCTCGCGGTCGCGCTGACCCTCACCCTCGCCAACACTCAGCGCACCGCCGACACCCGCCGCCGCCTCACCGCGCTCGTCCTGCTGCCCGTCACGGCCGGTGCCTCGATCTTCGTCGGGCGGCTGATCGGCTCCCACTACGTGCTCGGCGCCACCGTCTTCACGGCGGGCATGGCGCTGGCGATCTGGATCCGCCGCTACGGCCCCGCCGCCACCAAGGCAGGCACCCTGCTTGCCCTCCCGCTCGTGACGCTCCTCGTCGTCCCAGGCCCCGCGCTGCCGGCCAAGGCGCAGAGCGGGCTGGTCACTTGGGGCTGGGCGGCGCTCGTCGGGGCGCTCGCGTGTGCCGGGGTCTGGCTGGTGCAGGGGCTGGGCGACCGGTTCGGGCCCCCGGCCTGGCGTGCGGAACCCGGCCCCGAACAACCCCCGCGCCGCTCCCGCCTCCACCCCCGCCCCAGCACCCGCATGGCCCTCCAGATGGCGGCCGGAATCGCCGCCGCGTTCACCGTCGGGCATCTCCTCTTCGACGACCACTGGCCGTGGGTCGTCCTGACCGCGTACGTCGCCGCGAGCGGCAACCGAGGCCGAACGGACGTACTCCGCAAGGGAATCGAGCGCCTCGCCGGAGCCACGGTCGGCACGCTGCTGGCCACCGGCATCGCACTGGTCGGCGTCACCGGCCACACGGCCGTGGCGCTGATGTTCGCCGTCCTCGCCGTGGCGTTGTGGCTGCGCCCCCTCAACTACGCCTACTGGGCCGCCGGAATGACCTGCGCGCTCTCCCTCCTCCTCGGCTACTTCGGCCAGGACGCCCTGAGCCTGTTGCCCACCCGGCTCGAAGGGATCGCGGTCGGGGCGGTGCTGTCGGTGGCGTCGGCGTGGTGGCTGCTGCCGGTGCCGCGCGCCCGCCGCCGTCAGCCGGTCCTCGGCACGACGAGTCCCGTCTCGTAGGCCATCACCACGGCCTGCGTACGATCCCGCAGCCCCAGCTTGGACAGGATCCGGCTGACGTGTGTCTTCACGGTCTCCTCGCCCACGTGCAGCCGTTCGGCGAGTTCGGGGTTGGACAGCCCCTCCGCGAGCAGCCGCAGGACGTCGGTCTCACGCGGCGTGAGGACGTCCAACTTCCCCTGTGTGGGCGCCTTCGGCCGCATCCGCGCGAACTCGGCGATCAGCCGCCGCGTGATCCCGGGCGCGAGCAGCGCCTCACCGGCGGCCACGACCCGTACCGCCTCGAAGAGCCGTTCCGCGGTCACGTCCTTCAGCAGGAACCCGCTGGCACCGGCAGCGAGCGCGTCGTAGACATGCTCGTCCAGGTCGAAGGTCGTCAGCACCAACACCCTTGGTACGGCAGGGCAGTTCTGGAGTCGCGCGGTGGCCTCGATGCCGTCCATGACCGGCATGCGTACGTCCATCAGCACCACGTCGGGCGACTCCTCCCGGCAGACGCGTACCGCCTCGGCGCCGTCGCGAGCCGTGCCCACGACCGCGAAGTCGGCCTGGGTGGCGAGGAGTCCGGCGTACCCGAACCGGACGATCTCGTGGTCGTCGGCGACGACGATCCGGATACTCATGGCAGCGCCTCCGCCTCCGCCTCCGTCGCCGTCTCCTCCGGCTTGACGGGCAGCCGCGCCTCGACCAGGAACCCGCCGCCGGGAGCGGGGCCGATGCGCAGGGTTCCCCCGACCGTCGCGGCACGCTCGCGCATCCCGAGCAGACCGTGGCCGGAGAGGGCTGAGAGGTCGGCGATGGCCCCCGGCCCGTTGTCACGCACACGCAGCGCCAAGTCCTGCTCCCCATACTGGAGTTCTACGTCCACTGCCGCGCCCGGCGCGTGCCGACGGGCGTTGGTGAGGGCCTCCTGGACGATCCGGTACGCGGTGACCTCGATGCCGGGGTCCAGCGGGGTGATGGGGCCGCTCACGATGAGGCGGGTGCGGGAGCCGGCCGCGTCGCGTGACTCGTCGATGAGGTCCAGGAGTTGGCCGAGGCCGGGCTGGGGGCGGCGCTGGACTCCCGTGTCGGCGTCCTCCCGCAACACGCCCAACAGCCGTCGCATCTCGGTGAGGGCGCTGCGCGCGGTGTCGCCGATGGCGAGGAGCCGGTGGGCGCCCTCCGCGGGAAGTCCGGGAGTGGTGAGCCGGGCGGTCTCGGCCTGAACGGCGATCATCGAGATGTGATGCGCCACGACATCATGCAACTCCCTTGCGATCCGCGCCCGTTCACCCCGGGCGGCATGTTCGAGGAGCGTGTCCGCGAAGGCCTGTTCCGTCGCGCTGTGGGCCTGTGCCGTGCTGCGGACGTGATGGGCGATGCCGGTCGCCGCGGCGGCGGAGGCAAGCGTCGCGACGAGGACGGCGACGATCCGGGTCAGTTCCTCGTGGCTGCCGAGGGCGATCGCGACGTAGGGGAGGACGAGGACTCCGCCGAGCCGGGTGGTTCCGGCGCGTCCCAGCACGTACACGCACACCAGTTGGGCCACGACCCCGCCGACGGTGAGCCCAGCGAAGGGCACGAGAGAGAGCACGCAGGCGGCACTGAGCGCGAGGGCGGCGTAGGTCCGGGCGAGGCGTCCGGGGCCGAGGACGAGGGTGAGAGGGAGGGTGGAGGCGAGGGCGAGCAGCAACAGGGCGGCGAAGCCACCGGCCAAGTCGGTGCTGCGGACGAGGACTTCGGTGACGGCGAGGACGGCCAGAGTGACGCCCGTGGTCAGGGCGCGGGTACCGGCCTCGGCGGTCTGCCATCGGGACCTCACCGCCCGTACGCCCTCGCTGTTGTTGTCACCCACTCCGTCATTGTGCCGACGTCCCTCCTCGTCGGCGTCCCCCTCGTGAGGGACCTCTGTCGCGTGACGACGAGGGGTGCTCGTCGCCCCTAGCCTCGCTCAGCATGAGTCAGGTAGCCGAAGTGAGCATCGAAGTCCGGGAGTTGCGGAAGCGGTTCGGGCGGGCGGTCGCGGTTGACGGGCTGTCCTTCAGGGTTGAGGCCGGGTCGGTGACCGGCTTTGTCGGGCCCAACGGGGCCGGGAAGTCCACCACCATGCGGGCTGTGTTGGGGCTGGATGCTCCCGATGAGGGGCAGGCGTTGATCGGGGGCCGTCCCTATCACGCCCTGCGTACCCCCTTGTTGGAGGTCGGTGCACTCCTCGATGCCGCCGCCCTCCACCCCAGCCGGCGGGGGCGCGACCATCTCCGTTGGCTGGCCCACTCCCACGGGCTGTCCATGCGCCGGGTGGACGAGGTGCTTGAACAGGTGGGGATGGGGGACGCCTCGCGGAGGAGGGCGGGCGGCTACTCCCTGGGGATGCGGCAACGGCTCGGTATGGCGGTCGCGTTGCTCGGCGACCCTCCGGTGCTCCTCCTCGACGAGCCGGTCAACGGCCTTGATCCCGAGGGGATTCAGTGGATCCGGACCCTCCTGCGACATCTCGCCTCCGAGGGGCGGGCGATCCTCGTCTCCAGTCATCTGATGAGCGAACTCGAAGACACAGCCGACCACTTGGTCGTCATCGGGCGGGGCCGTCTGATCGCCGACACCGCCGTGGCCGATCTCCTCGCGGCGGCCTCAGGTGACCGGGTGCGGTTGCGTACGAGCAGTCGGGCTGAAGCCATGGAACTGCTCGCCCGGGAAGGCGGGACGGTTGCCGTCGTCGATCGCGACATCCTGACTGTCACCGGTCTCTCCGCCGAACGGGTCGTGGAACTGCTCTCCGGTGCCAGGGTCCCCTTCGCCGAAGTGGGCGCGCATCGGGCCTCGTTGGAGGAGGCCTATATGGAACTCACCCGGGATGCGGTCGAGTTCACGTCCACGCCCGCCGAAGAGGCAGACGAGGTGACCCGGTGACGATGACCAGGACGATTCCTCCGTACCGTTCCGCCCTCCATCCCGCCCGGGCCGGCTTCGGGCGGTTGCTGCGGGCCGAGTGGGCGAAGTTCTGGACGGTGCGGGTCTGGGTGGCGGTGTTGGCGATCGCCGGTGTGGTCGTGGTCGTGGTCTGTCAGTTGGGGGCCAGTGGGTCAACTGTCGGTGGGGGGCCGCCGGTTGTGCTCGGGCCGGGGGGCGAGGTCGTCAACGACTCCTTCCGGTTCGTCCACCGGCCGTTGAGCGGCGACGGCACGGTCACGGCTCGCGTCACCGGGTTGAAGAGCGCCTCCGGGCAGCCGCTGGAGCCCTGGACCAAGGCCGGGATCATCGTCAAGGCGAGCCTGAAGCAGGGGGCGCCGTACGCGGCGGTGCTGGCGACGCCCGCGCACGGGGTCCGTATGCAGTGGAACTTCACCCACGACATGGCGGGGCCCGGCAGTGATCTGACGAAGGCCCCGCAATGGCTCCGGTTGAAAAGGCTGGGGGAAAAACTAACCGGTTATGCGTCGGTAGACGGTGAGAAATGGACCCGGCTTGGGGAGGTGCGGGTCGGCGGGCTGGGGAGGACGGTTCAGGTGGGGGTGTTTCTGGCGGCTCCCAACCGTGAGGTCGTGCACCGTTCCTTCGGCGGCACGAGCGCGGTGGCGGGCAGCGGCCAGGCCACCGGCACCATCGACCACCTCAGCCTCACGGGCACGTCGGGCGGGGGCGGTTGGACGGCCACGGACGTAGGTGCCCCCGCCCCCGACGCCCCGCCGGGCAGCACGCGGCCCGGCGCGTCGACGGTGACCCCGGCCGGCGTCTACACCCTCACCGGCCAGGGAGACATCGCCCCCGACGAGAACAACCCCGACATGGTCCAGATGAGCTTCCAGGGAGTGTTCGTAGGCCTCCTCTTCATGGCCACCCTGGGCACGCTCTTCGTGACGAGCGAATACAAACGAGGCCTCATCCGTACGACGTTCACGGCGACGCCGTCCCGCCTGAAGGTGCTGGCGGCGAAGACGACGGTGATCGCGGCCGTCACCTTCACAACAGGCCTGCTGGCTACGGCAATCGGTTTCACCCTGGCGCAGAAGACACTGCGCTCGAACGGCTTCAGGCCCCCCGCGTTCCCCGACCTCTCCCTCCTGGAGAACCCGGCCCTGCGGGCGGTCGTAGGCAGCGCGGTCCTGCTGTCCCTGGTCGCGGTCCTGGCCCTCGCCGTGGGTGTGGTGCTGCGCAGCAGCGCGGGCACGATCGCGACGGTGGTGGTCCTGGTACTCCTCCCGCAGATCCTCTCCGTGGCCTTGCCGCTTCCCGCGGCGCAGTGGCTGCTGAGGGTGACACCGGCGGCGGCCTTCGCGATCCAGCAGGGGGTCACGTACTACCCGCAGGTCCACCACAACTGCCTCCCGGAGAGCGGCTGTTACCCCCTCACCCCATACCACGGCCTGGCGGTCCTGGCGGCCTACGCGGCGGCGGCCCTGCTGCTGGCGGCCTGGACGCTGAGGAGGCGGGACGTATGAGGTGGTTCGATCCTCTCCACGCCGAGTGGACCAAGCTCCGTACGCTGCCCAGCACTTGGTGGCTCCTGGCGGCAACGGTGGCCCTGACGGCGGCGGTCGGCGCGGCGGCGGCCTCGTCGCTCACGACCCAGGTGTGCCCGTCACCGGCGGCCTGCCACGAGGACACGGTCAAACTGAGCCTCACGGGCGTGCAGTTGAGCCAGTCGGTGTGCCTGGTGCTGGGCGTGCTGTCGATGGGGGCGGAGTACAGCACGGGCACGATCCGCACGACGCTCACGGCGATGCCGGGGAGGTGGCGGGTCCTGGCGTCCAAGGCGGCCACGCTGTCCCTGCTGACGGCGGTGGCGGGAGCCCTGGCGGTCCTGTCCGCCCTGGGCCTGTCCCGCCTGATCCTCCCGGCCCCCACGGGCGGCGCGACGCTCCGAGCGGCGGCAGGTTCGATCCTGATCCTCGTCCTGGTCACGCTGCTCGGCCTGTCCCTGGCGACCCTGCTCCGCGACACGGGCGGCGCGATCACCCTGGGCCTGGGCGTCCTCTACGTGATCCCGATCCTGTCCCGCCTCGTCAACTCCCCGACCTGGCAACACCGTCTGCAACGCTGGACCCCCATGCCGGCGGCCCTCTCCATCCAGGCGACGAAGAACCTGGAGAGGCTGGCGATCGCTCCGTGGCCGGGGTTGGGGGTGCTGGCGGCGTATGCGGTGGGGTTGTTGGTGGTCGGGGGAGCGGCGTTCAGGCTGAGGGACGCGTGACCTGACCGAGGAACTCCGTCCAAGTGCCGGGTGAGACGGTGAGGATGCCACCGGCGGGAATCTTGGAGTCCCGGATGTGGACGGCGGCGGGGTGGGCGGCGACTTCGATGCAGTTGCCGCCCTCGTTGCTGCTGTGGCTGGACTTGAACCACGCCATGCGCTGCCGTGCTGCGGTGTTCATTGAATCGCGGTGAGGAGTGAGGAAGGGTCAGTTCGTCAAGGAGCGGCTCCAGGTGTTCCCGGGCCAGACCGGTCAGGTTGACTGCCGTCCCCATCCCGATGTCGTCCCCGGGCGCTTGCCCCAACAGCGCGAAAACCCGGGCGAGTTCAGGCTTCATCCGCGCGTACATCACGTCGAACACGGGACGTAGCCTCAGTTCCTTGCCGTACTGATCAACCCCCTTCGCCCGCAATGCCCGTGCCCGATCCTCGGCCGCCCGCAGCTCACCCACCAGCTTGGAGACCGGCCGCTGCCGACGCCGCCGTAGCAACGCCGACACGATCAGCAGGGCAAGGGGCAAGTGACCGCACAGCTCGGTGAGTCGGCGTACGGCATCGGGCTCATCCGCAACCCGACGATCACCGGGGTCGAACCGCCGTAGCGACCGGTCCACCAACTCTCGCGACGCGTCTGGCGACAACGCGTCAACCCTGAACTGCCGTACCGGAAGCGAGTCCTGGACCTCCCGAGACGTCACCAGAACCCGATGCCCGCCCCCTTCCCCCCGGCAGCAGCGGAACGATCTGAGCCGGGTCAGAGGCGTTGTCCAGAAGGATCAGCACAGGCTCACGGGAACCCAACTCGCCCCGATACCACGCGTACTGCTCATCAGCCGTAGGCGGCAGATCCGCATCCCCCACCCCCAGCGCCCGCAACAACGCCAGCACCGCCTGATCCGCCGTCACCGGAACGTCGTCGTACCCCCGCAGATCGACGAACAACGCGCCCCCGGAGAACCACCCCCGCGCCCGAGCCACATGCGCCACACGCAACGCCAGCGCGGTCTTACCGACACCGCCGAGCCCCGAGACGGCGGAGATGGCGACGGACTCGGAACCCCCGCCGACCCCAGGATCGAGCGCACCCAACAGCTCGGCCACCTCGTCGTCACGACCAGTGAAGACGGCGGGGGCGGCAGGCAGCGCGGACAGCGCCGTGGGGGAGGGCGCCGCACGCGGGGACTCCGATTTCCCCGTCACGGGCCCGTGGAACGTGCCGCCCCGAAAGCCGAAGTAATCCCCGTCGCCCACTCGCCCCACCCCCCGTCGTACCCATAGTGCCCGGGATGTCAGTGGGTCGTCCTAGGGTCAACAGACACAGGCAGGACGTCTGTTCGTTGCGGAAGGGGGGCGGGACGTGGGGGACGGCATTCAGTGGATGGTGGGCGCTACGACGAGTTCCGGGTGGATGCTGGACGTCCACTTCGCCCGCGGCATCGGCGTCGAGGAACTCGCGCGTCGGATGGGCGCACCGCTCGGGACGACGGCGGAACCGATGACCGACGCCGGGGTGGCCGATCTCGACATCGGCGCCTACCCCCACCGTGGGCCGGGCAACGCCGTGATCCGCGTCGGTGGGGAGTGGTCGCACAGACGGGCACACCGCCTCACCGAACGCGTCGAGTGGAGCCCCCATGCATGAACTGACCCGCCCCCAAGCCCGCCGCATCGCCGTCCAGGCCCAACTCCTCGATGCCCATCGGCCCACCGAACTCCACGCCGTCGTAAGGCAGTTGACCCTGCTTCAGATCGACCCGATCGCAGCGATCGCCCCCAACGCCGACCTGGTCGCCTGGAGCCGCCTCGGCTCGTCGTACGTACCGGACGAGTTGGCCACCGCGCTCAAGGAGCGGACCCTCCTCGAACTGCGGGCGATGATCCGCCCGAGCGAGGACCTGGCGCTGTACCGCGCCGACATGGCCGTATGGGAGAGGGAGTCGAAGCACTACCGCGAGTGGGTCGTCGCCAACGACGTGTGCAGGCGGGACGTTCTGGAACGGCTCGGCGATCAAGGGCCGCTCACTTCAAGGGAGTTGCCCGACACGTGTGCGGTGCCGTGGAAGTCGTCGGGGTGGACGCACAACCGCAACGTCAGCCAGCTGCTGGAGCTGATGGTGTTGAGGGGGGAGGTCGCGATCGCGGGGCGTGCGGGGCGGGAGCGGCTGTGGGACCTGGCCGCACGCGTCTACCCGGACGAACCCGCCGTACCGCTCGACGAAGCCCGCAGGCTGCGGAACGAACGGCGGCTGCGCGCGCTCGGTATCGCCCGGGCCACCGGCACCGCACTCCCGGTCGAACCCGCCGTCGTCGGCGAGGCCGGCGAACCGGCCGTCGTAGAAGGGGTGAAGGGGGAGTGGCGGGTCGATCCGGCGTACCTGGAACGGCCGTTCAGCGGGCGGGCCGCACTGCTCTCACCCTTCGACCGGCTGCTCCACGACCGGAAGCGCACCGCCGAACTCTTTGGCTACGACTACCAGTTGGAGATGTACAAGCCGGCCGAGAAGCGCCGCTGGGGCTACTTCGCCCTGCCGATCCTCTACGGCGACCAACTCGTCGGAAAGCTCGACGCCACCGCCGACCGCAAGGCCGGCGTGCTCCTGGTGAACGCCGTCCATCAGGACGTGGAGTTCACCCGGAGCATCGCCGATGCCGTGGACGCCGAGATCGAGGACCTGGCGGTCTGGCTCAAGCTCAGGCGCTCTTGATCGCCGAGATGTCGAAGTTCAGCTTGATCTTCTCGGAGACGAGGACGCCACCGGTCTCCAGCGCCGCGTTCCAGGTGAGGCCGAACTCGGAACGCAGGATCTCGGCCTTGCCCTCGAAGCCGACACGCTCGTTGCCGAACGGGTCCTTGGCCGCGCCGTTGAACTCCAGGTCGATGGTGATCGGCTTGGTGGTGCCGAGGATCTCCAGGTCACCGGTGACGCGGTAGTCGTCGCCGCCCAGGGCTTCGGCCGAGGTGGAGCGGAAGGTCATCGTGGGGAACTCGTCCGTCTTGAAGAAGTCCGCGCTCTTGAGGTGACCGTCCCGGTCCGGCGAACCGGTGTCGATGCTGTCCATCTTGATGTCGAGGGACGCGGTGGACTTGGCCGGGTCACTGCCGTCCAGGTGCAGCGTGCCGGTGAAGTCGAGGAATTTGCCCTTGACGTTGGTGACCATCGCGTGGCGGGCGGTGAAGCCGAGCGTGGTGTGCGACGGGTCGATGGTGTACTCGCCGGTCAGCGCGGCCAGGTCGGGGTTGACGGCGGCGGGTGCCGAGGTGGTGTCGGTCTCGTCGCTCTTGCGTCCGAAGATGCCCATGACGTGCTCCTAAAGGGGACGGGAGTGATGCGGGGATGGTGCAGGGATGACGCGGGGATGAATCTGTTGAATGTTCAACGATGCCAACACGAAGGACCGTAGACCTATTCCATTCAATTTTCAACATCATCCGCAGGGTGTTGCGCCAACTACTACGAGTACGCCCTCCGGGCCGACCCGGCAACGCGAGAACCACTCCGGGAATCGCTCCGGGAGTCACTCTGGGGATGGCATCCCCCGCACGTGAATGTGAGGTGGCTCTCAGCTGTCGGGTTTGTGTAACCCCTACAACCAGCATGCCCCGTGAGCAGTCGGAACGGCTGCATGCCGGTGAGGTTCTGTTCAGGGGTACCAGGAAAACGGTCCGGAGACTGTGCAGAGTCGACGGCGCCCTTTCCTTGGTCCCCTTCGTAGGGTCAGTACATGACCGTTTTGGATGAGGCGCCGGGTGAGCCGACTGACGCGCGCGGGCGAGTGGCCGAGCTGCACGAGATCCGTGCGCGGGCACTGGCCGGCCCGAGCGAGAAGGCGACCGAGGCGCAGCACGCCAAGGGGAAGCTGACCGGCCGGGAGCGTATCGACCTGCTCCTCGACCCCGGGTCCTTCCGTGAGGTCGAGCAACTGCGCCGGCACCGCGCCGTCGGCTTCGGCCTGGAGGCCAAGAAGCCGTACACCGACGGTGTGATCACCGGCTGGGGCACGGTCGAGGGCCGCACGGTCTTCGTCTACGCGCACGACTTCCGGATCTTCGGCGGCGCGCTGGGCGAGGCCCACGCCACGAAGATCCACAAGATCATGGACATGGCCATCGCGGCCGGGGCTCCGCTGGTCTCCCTGAACGACGGCGCCGGTGCCCGCATCCAGGAGGGCGTCAGCGCCCTCGCCGGGTACGGCGGCATCTTCCAGCGCAACACCAAGGCCTCCGGTGTCATCCCGCAGATCAGCGTGATGCTCGGCCCGTGCGCCGGCGGCGCGGCCTACTCGCCCGCCCTCACCGACTTCGTCTTCATGGTCCGCGAGACCTCGCAGATGTTCATCACCGGCCCGGACGTCGTCAAGGCGGTCACCGGCGAGGAGATCTCGCAGAACGGCCTCGGCGGCGCCGACGTCCACGCCGAGACCTCCGGCGTCTGCCACTTCGCCTACGACGACGAGGAGACCTGCCTCGCCGAGGTGCGCTACCTCCTGTCGATGCTCCCGCAGAACAACCGCGAGAACCCGCCCCGCGCGGAGTCGAGCGACGAGGCCGAGCGCCGCTCGGAGATCCTGCTCGACCTGGTCCCGGCCGACGGCAACCGGCCGTACGACATGACCAAGGTGATCGAGGAGATCGTCGACGACGGCGACTACCTGGAGATCCACGAGCGTTGGGCCCGCAACATCATCTGCGCGCTGGCCCGCCTCGACGGTCGGGTCGTCGGCATCGTCGCCAACCAGCCGCAGACCCTCGCGGGCGTCCTGGACATCGAGGCCAGCGAAAAAGCTGCGCGCTTTGTCCAGATGTGTGACGCTTTTAACATTCCGATCGTTACGTTCCTGGACGTTCCGGGATTCCTTCCCGGCGTCGACCAGGAGCACGGCGGAATCATCCGGCACGGAGCGAAGCTGCTCTACGCGTACTGCAACGCCACCGTGCCGAGGATTTCGCTCATCCTGCGCAAGGCGTACGGAGGTGCCTACATCGTCATGGACAGCCAGTCCATCGGCGCCGACCTCACCTACGCCTGGCCCACCAACGAGATCGCCGTGATGGGCGCCGAAGGTGCCGCCAACGTCATCTTCCGCCGCCAGATCGCCGACGCCGAGGACCCCGAGGCGATGCGGACGCGCATGGTCAAGGAGTACAAGTCCGAGCTGATGCACCCGTACTACGCGGCTGAGCGCGGACTCGTCGACGACGTCATCGACCCCGCCGAGACCCGCGAAGTACTCATCAGGTCGCTCGCGATGCTGCACACCAAGCACGCCGACCTGCCCTCGCGTAAGCACGGCAACCCCCCGCAGTAACCCAGCGGACCCTCCGCGCTACCCGTGCGGAAACCTCAGCCACGGAGACTGAACCTATGAGCACCCCTGACATTCGTGTCGAGAAGGGCCACGCCGAGCCCGAGGAAGTCGCCGCGATCACGGCGATCCTGCTGGCCCGCGCGGCGGCTGCCCCTGCCGAAGCTCCGGCCCACCGTCCGCTGCCCAAGGCCGGCTGGCGTCGGCTGGAGCGCGAGGGTGGATTCCGGGCGCCGCACAGCTGGCACTGAGCATCGCTTCAACGCGCTTGCCGTGGCCCCACTCTTCTTCGGGAGGGTGGGGCCGTTGGCGTTCGCGGGTCAGGCGATGTTGAGGTTCTTGACCGGGAGGTCGAGGGTGGTGATGGGGGTGCCGTCGGGAGTTCGGCAGGACCTGATGTGCAGTGTGTCGAGGGAACTGAGGTCGCGGTAGGCGCGGGAGTCCCCTGGTACGACGCAGTCATCGAGCGTGAGCACGTGTAGTCCGGCCGGAAGGGGTTCCTGTTCTGTCAGCCACTCCGGCACGTGCATGTTCCTGAGGCTGAGGTCAAGGAGCCCGGGCATGGCGGAGACGCTGCTCAGGCCACGCGGCGTACACGTGCTCGGGGTCATCAGGAAGAGGTTCTCGACGTCGGGGAAGTTGCTCAAGGCGGCCAGTTCACTGGTCCCGCTCAGCTCGTACAGGCTCAACCAGGACGTCATTGGCCCAAGACGCAGACTGTTGAGATCGGTCGTGCCGCCGTGGCCGAGCCCCACGTAGAAGAGGTTCTCCAGGTTCTCGATGGATTCGAACCTGTGTACATCTCCTCGCCCCAAGACCGTGAACAATCGCAGCTGTGGGTGAGCCATCAGCACTGAGAGGTCCCCGGGGCCATGGAGGTTGTAGATCGACAGGCGCTCCATGGGCGGGAGTTGGTCCAGGGCGGCGAGCGTCGGGAGCGGGTAGTGGATCGACAGCTCCGTGATGGACGTCAACCGAGTCGCCGCACGCCACTGTTGCGAGTGCCTGAGACTCACCTCGTGTCCCTCCAACGGCAGCCCGGCCAGTACCTGTTCGCCGTAGGCGTCCGCGTCGAAGTAGGCCCAGGCGTCGATGATTTCCTGGACGACGGGGCCGCGCCGGTCCTCCGCGTACCCCACCATCAGCGCCAACGCCTCCTCACCCCCGATCATCGCCACAGTCCGTACCGTCTGTTTCGCTGACTTCTCCGTCAACTCACCCAGGGAACGCGGCAGTCGTCGCAGCAGGCTCGTCCCCACAGCCGCCAAAGCCGGCGGATCCGTAAGCCGTCGAGCCGGAAGCAGCGCCGACACCGCCCCGTCCAGCCGCCCCGCCAGCCCGTCCGGAATCGTCGGCAGCGTCTCCTGACAAGAAGCGGCCAGCAACCGCAGCCCCCGCGCATACCGGGGCTCCGCCTCCGCCCGGTCCAGGATCCCGTCCAACAGCTCCTGCCGCTGACGGGAGTTGGCATGCCCGGCGGCCATGATGATGGTCTCGCGCCAGAGGTCGAGGTGGGCCCGGCCGACGAGGTTGCCGATCCGGTCCTCCTCCGTGGCCTCCTCGGCGGCCAGGTACTCCTGGAAGGTCCGGTGGACGAAGTCGAGGCGTCCCTCGACGGGGGAGCGGAGGATGCCGGAGCGGTCCCGCAGCTGTTCCAGGACCCCGTGGCCGTCCTGTACCTCCAGGTGCCGCATCGCCGACAGCTTGGCGGCGACATGGACGGCCGCCTGGTCCAGGGCGATCTCACTGCGGTTGTTGTCCGAGAGGCGCCAGGCCAGATCCCGTAGCACGACCAGCTTGTCGCCGAGGCTGAACCTGCTGTTCAGCGCGCTCGGTACGTTCCGGTCGGCGTCTCGGTCGTGCACCAGGGTGTGGAGTGCGTTGCGGTACAACTCCATGCGGTCCCGGGGGAGTTGGCTGCCCCGGTTCAGGTGCATCGCGCACAGCATCGCGGCCAGGAGCGGGGTGCCGGCCAGGGACTGGAGGTGGGCGCGGTCCTTGAGACTGTTGAGCAGGGACTGTTCGTAGCGCGGCAACTCGTCGACGCCGCACGGGAGTTCGTCGCCGAGTTCCCGGACGGCCTCGTGCCACTGCCGTACGAACGCGGCCAGGTCCGGTGGGGTCATCCGGTCCAGGTGGAGCGCGGTGAAGTCCTCCCGGCGCAGCCAGTCCGCCCCGGCGGCGGTCGGACGTGAGGTCACGACCACCCGTATGCCACCGTACGTCCCGAGGAGTTTACGCAGCCAGTCCCGGACGGATCGGCGTTCCGAGCCGAGCAGCTCGTCCACTCCGTCGACCAGTAACAGGACCTTGTTGTCCCGGAGTTGGCGTTCCACCCAGCCCCTGGGCATGATCCCGGTGATGTTCCCGGCGACGCCGTCGAGCAGTTCCTCGGGCTTCTTGGGCAGCGAACGGCCGCTGTACTCGCGGAGCTTGACGAAGACGGGTGTGAGGCCGTTCCAGTCGGCGAGTTCGGCGGTGAAGGCGCCCCGTGCCGCCGTGATCGCCAGCCAGCGGAGCAGTGTGGTCTTGCCGGAGCCCGCCTCGCCGCGCAGCAGGACCCTGGACGCCCCGCCCAGCGCCGACTCCACCCGCATCCCGGAGCTCTCGGTCCCGGAGTCCTCCCAGCCGCTCAGGTCCGGCCTGAGCGGCAGCGTGCGGACGGTGGCGCGGCGGCGGGTCCCGTCGTCCCCGGTGGCCCGCAGGCTGACGTAGGCCACCGACAGCCGTACCTGCGCGGCGGCGCGGTCGGACGTGCGGCGGAACAGTTCCACCTCGTCGAGGGTGTTGCTGACCAGCTCCATGTACCAGCGGCGGAACTCGTGGTCCCGGTCGGTGCCGTCGGGGGCGAACAGGGAGCGGTCGGGGAGGCGTTCGAGGACGCGGGCGACGCGGTCGCTCAACGAGCCGGTGCGGGCCAGGAGTTCGGCCAGGGTCCGCTCCTCGAAGACCGGGAGGGTGCGCACGATGCTGACGTAGTACTCGCAGCACTCGCTGAAGAGGAGTTCGTAGAGGCGCGTCTCGGGTTCGCTCAGGCCGACCGGTGGGCTCACGGATGCCGTGATGCGGCGGATCAGTTCGGCCGGTTGCGCGTCGGCCGCCAGGACCGCCTCGTCGGAGAGGTCGGCGCGGGCGAACGTGTCGCACACCCCGTTGAGCGCCGCTTCCCGGCCGCTCTCGTCCAGGCCGCGGAACTCCTGGGCCAGGAACGGTTCGATCCGCGCGGCCGCCGTGTCGGCCATCTCCTCGAACTGGCGCTGGACGCTGCGCTGTTGGCGCAGCCCGGACACCCGCAGCCGGACGAGTTCGTCCATCGGCAGCCGGCGCTCCTGCTCGCGCCGTTTGCCCCCCAGCCACGTCTGCGCCGCCGCCTTCACCACGGTCGTCCCCAGCCGCAGTGCAGCCGCCTCCGCGCTCATCGTGTCCCCCCCATTGCCGAACCGAAGAGCGTTCATTGTGGCAGGGGGTACGACAAAGGGGCCTACTCCAGCCGGAGTTGGCCCCTTGACGTCGAAATGCCGCGTGTTACCGGAGGCGGGCCATCAGCGCGTGCTCGACCAGCGTGATCAGTCCCGACTTCGCGTCCGCGCGGTGGCGGGCGTCCGTCGTGATGATCGGGGTGTCGGGGCCGATCTGCAGGGCCTCGCGGACCTCGTCCGGGTTGTACGGCTGCTGGCCGTCGAAGCCGTTGAGGGCGATGACGAAGGGGAGACCCGAGTTCTCGAAGTAGTCGACCGCGGGGAAGCAGTCGGCGAGACGACGGGTGTCCACGAGCACGATCGCGCCGATCGCGCCGCGTACCAGGTCGTCCCACATGAACCAGAAGCGGTCCTGGCCCGGCGTACCGAAGAGGTACAGGATCAGGTCCTGGTCCAGGGTGATGCGGCCGAAGTCCATCGCGACCGTCGTGGTCGTCTTGTCTCCGGTGTGGGTGAGGTCGTCGATGCCCGCGGACGCGGACGTCATGACGGCCTCGGTACGCAGCGGGTTGATCTCCGAGACGGCCCCGACGAACGTGGTCTTGCCCACGCCGAAGCCACCCGCCACCACGATCTTCGCCGAGGTGGTGGAGCGGGAAGGCCCTCCGCTAGAGCTTGCGAAGTCCACTGAGCACCCTTTCGAGCAGTGTCACATCTGGCTGGCCGCCGGCGTTCTCGTCGCCGCCGGGTTGATGAATGGCGACCAGGCCCGCCTCCGCCAAGTCGGCGACGAGGATCCTGGCCACACCGAGAGGGATCGTCAGGAGGGCCGAGATCTCGGCCACCGACTTGATCTCCCGGCAGAGGTTGCAGATCCGCTGATGCTCGGGCAACTGGCCCTGCATCTGGTGCGGCTGCGCGGTGGTGTGCACCAGCGCCTCGATGGCGAGCTGGTAGCGGGGGCGCGTCCGGCCGCCGGTCATGGCGTACGGACGCACCAAGGGGTTGCTCGTCGACCCGGCGGGAGCCGACTCGGGGGAGCGTCGATGGGGCTGCACAGGCTGGATGCGCGGAGCCGGCGGCTGGTCGTACGGCGACGGGCCGGGGCCCTGCGGGTACTGCGGGTGACGCGGGGAAGGTGAGGAGGGGAAGTTGTACCGGTTCTGGGAACCGTCGCCCTGCCCCTGGCCGGGGCCGTACGACCAGTTGCCCGAAGACGAACCGCCTGGGGGTGTTGCCACTTTCTCCTCCTCCGACTGTGCCGGGCACCCATCAATGTGGAGCCGCGTCCCGAAACCTTATGGCCTCAGGACGCCAAAACGCACCGTCCGTCTGTTAGTTGAGAAGGCTCCCCTGGAGCTCCGCTCGAAGGTCCGGGGTCAGGACCGTACCGGCACGGTCCACCAGAAGGGCCATCTCGTACCCAATGAGGCCGATGTCCGCCTCGGGGTGCGCGAGAACCGCGAGCGAGGAACCGTCGGATACGGACATGAGGAAGAGGAATCCCCGCTCCATCTCCACAACCGTCTGGTTCACGGCGCCGCCCTCGAAGATGCGGGAGGCGCCCGCGGTCAGCGAGGTCAGGCCCGACGCGACGGCCGCCAACTGATCGGCACGATCGCGCGGGAAGCCGTCGGACATCGCCAGAAGGAGTCCGTCGGCGGAGACCACCACCGTGTGGGACACCCCAGGGGTGTTGTCCACGAAGTTGGTGATCAACCAGTTCAGGTTCTGCGCCGCCTGGCTCATCGGGCTCACACTAACGCTCCTGGTTGTAGGTGCTGTCGGAGCCGAAGCCCCGGCCGTTCGTTTCACTGCCTTCGCTGCGTCCCCGTTGAACACCGCGGCGCAGGTTGCTGAGCCTGCCCCGGATGTCCTCGGGAGCGCGGGAGACCTGGGGGCCGCCCTGCGGGGTGCTCTCGGCGGTGCCCTCGACCAGGTTGGCCTTGGGTACCCGCCGCGGCAGGCCGGAGGAGGTGACCCCGCCCGCCTTCGGCTTCTTCAGTGCCGACGCCTGCTGCCAGCGCTCGTCGTTCGCCGACCGCCAGTCCACGGCTCCGGTGCCGCCGTTCGCGGTCCCGAAGACATCGACCTTGCTCTCCGGCGCCGCTGAGGCCGAGGGCCCCGGCTGCGTGGGCTGCGAACCGTTCGTGCTCGTACCGTTGGCGGCCGAACCGCGGCGCGGCAGTCCCGCGTCGGTCAGCGCGTGGACGGCGGAGGGGGCCGGTCCCGGACGCTCGAAGCCTACGTGGTCCCGCTCACTCACGTCAGCGGCCTGCGTGGACTCCGCTTCCGGAGCGTACTGGTCCGGATACCCGTTGCGGTAACCGTCCTGCTGCGGCCAGTCGTCCTGGTAGGACGGCTCTTCGAAGCCCGCATACGTCTCCGACCCCGTGGGGTGCGGCGACGCCTGCTCCTCCCGCGCCGGCTCCGCGTACCCGGGTTCCGGGTAGCCGCTGTTCGACGGGAAGGAGTCCGGGAAGGCGTCGGCCTGCGGCGCGGCGCCGTTCGGCGGGAAGTACTGCTCGTCGTACGAGGGTTGGCGCGGCTCGTCGTACGACGTCTGCTGCTGCTCCTCGTACGCCGGCTGGCCGGTGAAGCCGGTCGGCTGGTCCTGGTAGCCCTGCTGGCCGTTGCCGTACGGCTGCTGCTGTTGCTGGGCGTCGAACTCGTTGAACTCCGGGTACTCGCCCGCTTCGAGCTCCTGGCCCGGCTTCTGGGACTCCAGGGCCGCGCGGCGCTCCTCGCGCATCAGCGAGCGGCCCACCGGGTCCAGCTCGCGGATGTCGTCCGGCACCTCGGAGTAGCGGGTGTCGTCGAAGCCCAGCTCGGCGGCCGTGCGCAGCGGGGCCTGGTTGAAGTCCTCGCCCTGGTACTGCGGCTGCTGGGGCTGCTCCGGCATGATCTGCGAGACGGTGAACTCGTCGCGTTGGAGCTGCGACTCACCACCACCACCGTGCGTGATCGCGTCCGGCAGCATGACCAGCGAGGTCGTGCCGGCCTGCTCGCCGGAGGGGCGGAGCTGGACGCGGATGCCGTGCCGGTCGGACAGGCGGCCGACCACGAACAGGCCCATGCGCTGGGAGATCGCGACGTCCACGGTCGGCGGGTTGGCCAGCTTGTGGTTGATGTCCGCGAAGTCCTCGGCGGTGAGGCCGATGCCCTTGTCGTGGATCTCGATCATGACCCGGCCGTCGGGAAGACGGGTGGCCGTCACGCGGACCTTGGTCTGCGGGGAGGAGAACGTCGTCGCGTTCTCCAGCAGCTCGGCGAGCAGGTGCACGAGGTCGGTCACGGCGCGGCCGTGGATCTCGGCCTCCGGGACGCCCGACAGCTCGATGCGCTCGTACTGCTCCACCTCGGAGGAGGCGGCGCGCAGCACGTCGACCAGCGGGACCGGCTGGTCCCAGCGGCGGCCCGGCTCCTCGCCGGCGAGGACCAGGAGGTTCTCGCCGTTGCGGCGCATACGGGTCGCGAGGTGGTCCAGACGGAAGAGGTTCTCCAGCTGGTCCGGGTCGGCCTCGTTGTTCTCCAGCTCGGTGATCAGGGTCAGTTGGCCCTCGATCAGCGACTGGTTGCGGCGCGACAGGTTGGTGAAGATCGCGTTGATGTTGCCCCGCAGGAGGGCCTGCTCGGCGGCCAGTCGTACGGCTTCGCGGTGGACCTGGTCGAAGGCTCTGGCGACTTCGCCGATCTCGTCGGTCGTGTTGATCGGGATCGGCGAGATCCGGGTGTCGACCCGGCCGGGGTCGGTGCGCGAGAGCTGGTCGACCAGCATCGGCAGCCGCTGCTCGGCGATGCCGAAGGCGGCGTTGCGCAGCTGGCGCATCGCGCGGCTCATCTGCCGGGCGACGGCACCGGCCAGGATGAAGGCGAGGAGCAGGGCGACGACGACGGCGGCACCGGTGATGATGGCGTCGCGCTTGGCGGTGTCGGCGATGTCGGACGCCTCGCTCACCGCGGTGTCGGCCTTGTCCTCCTCGATCTTGCGGTACGCCTCGTACTTGAGGGTCGTGCCCGCCCACCAGTTCTGCGCGGTGATGCCCTTGGTGGCGAGAACCGCGCGCGCCGAGGCGTCCGTGGTCTGCAGCTGGGACATCGCCGTGATCATGTCGATCGGGTTGGCCGGCGGCGGCACATACGTCTCGTTGGCGGCCTTCGCCTGCGCGGCGGCCTGCTTGACCATCGTCGCGCCGTCGGTCTTGACCTTCGCCATGGCCGTGTTCAGCTTCGCGATGTCCGCGTCGGTACCACCCGCCTGGTACTCCTGGATGGCGATGCCCTCCAGGTACGCGTACGAGGTGATGGCGGTGCGCTGGGTGGCCAGGCTGCCCTGGCCGGGGCCCGGCTTCACCAGGAGGTGCATGCCGATGGAACGCTCCAGGGAGAGCGCGCCCTTGGCCAGTGCGATGGCGTAGACCGAGCGGCCGTAGCTGGTGATGTTGCCGGTGCCGAGGCCCAGTTCGTTCGAGAACTCAAGGAGCGGGTGCTCCAGGTTCACGTAGGCCTCTTCGGTCTGCACACCCGTGAACTTGGTGGTGTACGCGGCGGCCCGGATGGACGTCAGCTGCGGCTCGACCTTGCGGAAACGGCTGAGCCGGCGCTCCAGGCCCGACTGGTCCGGCATGTTCTGCGCGGCCTTGTCGAAGGTGTCCGCGGCGTCGTCCGTGGCCTTGCGGGCGGCGACGACCGTCGGGTCCTTCACGCCCTTGCCCAGCAGCAGCGGTGCGGCGGTGGAGTCACGCTCGTTGGTGATCGCGTTGCTGTAGGTCAGGGCCGCCTGCACCAGGCGGGCGGTCTTCTCCGCGTCCTCGGCGTTCTGCCAGGTGTCGATCGAGCTCTTCACCTGGAAGCCGCCCATGACGAGGCCGACCACCACGGGTATGAGCAGAATCGCGTTCAGCCTGGTCGGCACCCGCCAGTTGCGGGGGGAGAATCGGCTGCCGCTCGGAGCGAGTGGCGCCGTGGGCTCCGAGCCTGGCACAGGGGCGGACGCCGCTCCGCGCGGCGGCGGGGTGAAGTTGCCCCGGGCCGACGGCTCGGGACCGTTCTTGCTTCGCCTCACTCGACCAACAACCTTCCGGCGGTCGGCACCTATCGTCGTGCCGCAGTGTCTCAAGCCCGTCAACGACCTCTGCTTATCAGTACGTCGTTGACTATTGGGCAGTTCAGGCATTCCAGCACGTCAGCCTGCGCGATTCCAAACAGTCGGAACCGCGGATTCCGAGTGATGTAAGCCCCAGATAAAACGGTCATAAAGAGCGAGCCCCGCCAAAAGACGGGGCTTTGTTAGCGCAGTGGCACCGGATGACCGCGACGCGTTGCGATACCACCCGATTCCTCTGCCGAAACGTTATGAACACCGGGGCCGACCGTGTCAAAGGCCACAGCCGGCTCCGGGGTGTCTACGACAACTGCCGTATGGCGCTGCCGACTTGAGAACTGCATACAGAGCCCCGCCGTAAGCTACCGCAGCCGGGCCATGAGCGCGTGCTCGACCAGCGTGATCAGCGCACTCTTCGCGTCCGAGCGGTGCCGGGCGTCCGTCGTGATGATCGGTGCGTCCGGACCGATCTGCAGCGCCTCGCGCACCTCCTCCGGGTTGTACGGCTGGTGCCCGTCGAAGCCGTTGAGGGCGATGACGAAGGGCAGACCGCTGTTCTCGAAGTAGTCGACCGCGGGGAAGCAGTCGGCGAGACGGCGGGTGTCGACCAGGACGACGGCGCCGATCGCGCCGCGTACCAGGTCGTCCCACATGAACCAGAAGCGGTCCTGACCCGGCGTACCGAAGAGGTACAGGATCAGGTCCTGGTCCAGGGTGATGCGTCCGAAGTCCATGGCCACCGTGGTGGTGGTCTTGTCCCCGGTGTGGGTGAGGTCGTCGATGCCCGCGGACGCGGACGTCATGACGGCCTCCGTGCGCAGCGGGTTGATCTCCGAGACGGCACCCACGAACGTGGTCTTGCCGACGCCGAAGCCACCCGCCACCACGATCTTCGCGGAGGTGGTCGCCCGCCCTCCGTCAGAGCTTGCGAAGTCCACTGAGCACCCTTTCGAGCAGCGTCACGTCCGGTGCGCCGCCGTTGTTCTCGTCGCCGCCCGGCTGGTGGATGGCCACCAGTCCGGCCTCGGCGAGGTCCGCGACGAGGATCCTGGCCACACCGAGGGGCATGGCGAGGAGTGCCGACACCTCCGCGACCGACTTGACCTCGCGGCACAGATGGCAGATGCGCTGGTGCTCAGGGAGCAGTCCCATCAGCGCTGCCGGGTCGGCCGTGGTGCTGATCAGCGCCTCGATGGCGAGCTGGTAGCGCGGCCGGGTCCGGCCGCCGGTCATCGCGTAAGGACGTACCAGCGGCTGGTCGCCCTCGTCCCCGTACGGCTCGGCGTACGGATCATGAGAGGCGGTGGGCGGGGTCATGAATCCTCCGGGCGGGACAGCAAGTCGGTCGGGCTAGCCGTCTGACAGGGCCGGTGGGGGGATTGTGGCGGCCGGACGGTGATTTGGTGAGACGGGTGGTGCCGGGGCCGGTCAGTGAAGCAGACTGCCCTGGAGTTCGGCGCGCAGGTCCGGTGTGAGGACCGCCCCCGCACGATCGACGAGCAGTGCCATCTCGTAGCCGACGAGACCGATGTCGCACTCGGGATGCGCGAGCACTGCCAGGGACGAGCCGTCCGAGACGGACATGAGGAAGAGGAATCCCCGCTCCATCTCCACGACCGTCTGTGCCACGTCGCCGCCCTCGAAGATCCGGGATGCCCCGGCCGTCAGCGAGGTGAGCCCGGAGGCCACGGCCGCGAGCTGGTCGGCGCGGTCCCTCGGGAACCCTTCGGACATGGCCAGAAGGAGTCCGTCGGCAGACACGACGACGGTGTGGGACACACCCGGGGTGTTGTCCACGAAGTTGGTTATCAACCAGTTGAGGTTCTGTGCCGCCTGGCTCATCTGGCTCAACTAACGCTCCTGCTGGTGAGTGGGGCTGGGGAAGCTGCCGGTCTGGCCGGTACCCGTACCGGCCTGTCGACCCTGTGCGATGCCCCGACGGAGATTGGTCAGCCGGCCGCGTACGTCATCAGGCGCACGGGAGACCTGCGGACCCGTTTGGTGCTGTTGCTGCTGAGCCGTACCCGGGACGAGGTTCGCCCTGGGCACCCGGCGCGGCAGGCCGGAGGTGGTGACGCCGCCCGCGGCCGGTTGCCGTACACGCTCTGCCTGCCGGACGAGGTCGTCGTTCGGCGAGCTGCGCCACGTACCGCCCGTGGGACGTTGAGGGGGTGTCGCCGGAGCCGACGGTGCCTGCGGCTGCGGGACGGGGGCGGAGCCGTTGGTCTGGCTCTGCTGCTCCGCCTGCTGGCCGTGGAACCAGTTGGTCTCCAGCGTGTCGTACAGCGGCGTCCTGCCGTCACCGGGACCCGTGGCAGGCGGCAACGCCTCGGGCTCCTGGCGGGTGGGACGCTGCGGGGCGGGCGGCCGCTGGGCGCCGAGGTCGGCGCCGTTGCGGTTCCCGTTGACCTGCGGCCGCTCGAACTGCCCGGTGTTCGCGGGGTTCTGACGGTTCGGCAGATTGTGCTGACCGGTGGAGCCGTTGTCAAAGCCGGGTGTCGCGAACTGACCCGTGGAGCTGGGGTCGTACGCCTGCGGGACGGCGAACTGTCCCGTGTTGGCCGGGTTCGACGGGTTGTTGGCCTGGTTCGACGGACCGCTCGGCGGGGTGCCGAAGACGTCCGAGCGGACGAACTGGCCGCCGTTCTGCGGGGAGTTGGCGCCGGGACGCGGGGTGTCGAACTCCGGCCGCGGGAACGAACCGGTGTCCTGCGGGCCGCCCGTACCCGGCCGCGGGAACTGCCCGCCGCCCTGCGATCCGTTCGCACCGGGACGGGCGAACTGGCCTGTGTCCTGCGGGCCGTTGCCGCCCTGGCGGGGGAACTGACCGGTGTTCTGCTGCCCGTTGGTGCCGGGACGCTGGAACTGGCCCGTGTTCTGCGCGTCGAGGCGCGGTATCGCCGGCATCTCCGTCGTGGCCGCGGGGCCTTGGCGGTCGTCGATGCGCGGCATCCGGGAGGTCTGCTCGGCGTCCCGCTCGTCGTGACCGCGCGGGGCGTCGAGGTTGCCGCGGCCCAGCGGGGGCTGCGCGTTCTCGTCGCTCCAGCTCGGACGCTGGTTGTTGTTGCCGCCGGGCAGCTCGGCCCGCGCACCGCCGCGCGGCGGGAGCTGCGGCTGACGGCCACGCCGCCGGCCACCACCGCGGGGCGGCTCGGGCTCGTCGTTGCTCGTGCGCTGCGGCGGCACCGGGTTGCCCTGCGGCGGGGGTCCGCCGAAGGCGTCCTGGCGACCGTCGCCGAAGCCCTGCGGGGTACCCGTACCGGCCGCCTGCATGCCCTGCGGGGCGCCCGGAGCCTGGCCGAAGAGACCGGCACCGGAACCCGTGGCCGGACGGCCCTGCGGCGCCGAGGGACCCTGAGGGCCACGCGCACCGCCCGGGCCACCGGGACCGCCGGGTCCACCCGGACGTCCACCGCCCGTACCGGGCAGCGCGGCCCGCGGGCCCTGACCGGCACCGACCTGGCCGCGCGGAGCGGCCCCGGCACCGAGAAGTCCGCCGTTGCCACCGGCGGGCGCGCCCGCGCCGAGCGCGGAACCGTTCTGGCCGTTGCCCCGGCGGGCCGCACCGGCACCGGCCGCGGCGGCTGCCGCGGCGGCGCCGACGGCGGCCTGACCGGGCTTGCCCGGAGCGGGCTTCTTGCCGCCCTGGGCGACGTCGACGGGGAGCATGACCAGCGCGGTCGTACCACCGGAGTCGGACGGCCGGAGCTGGATGCGGATGCCGTGGCGCTGCGAGAGGCGGCCGACCACGAACAGACCCATGCGGCGGGAGACCGAGACGTCCACGGTGGGCGGCGAGGCGAGCCGCTCGTTGATCGCCGCGAGATCCTCGGGGGAGAGGCCGATACCGGTGTCGTGGATCTCGATCAGGACGCGGCCGTCGGGCAGCGCGTGACCGGTGACCTTGACCTTGGTCTGCGGCGAGGAGAAGGAGGTCGCGTTCTCCAGCAGCTCGGCGAGGAGGTGCACGAGGTCGTTGACCACACGGCCGGCCACTTCGGTGGTCGGCACGGAGGAGAGCTCGATGCGCTCGTACTGCTCCACCTCGGAGGCGGCGGCGCGGAGCACGTCGACCAGCGGGACCGGACGGGTCCAGCGGCGGCCGGGCTCTTCACCGGCGAGGACCAGGAGGTTCTCACCGTTACGGCGCATGCGGGTCGCGAGGTGGTCGAGCTTGAAGAGCGAGGACAGCTGGTCCGGGTCGGCCTCGCGGGACTCCAGCTCGGAGATGAGCGAGAGCTGACGCTGGATGAGGCCCTGGGAGCGGCGCGAGAGGTTGGTGAACATCGCGTTGACGTTGCCCCGCAGCATGGCCTGCTCGGAGGCGAGGCGGACGGCCTCGCGGTGCACGTCGTCGAAGGCCGAGGCCACCTGGCCGATCTCGTCCCGGGAGTGCACACCGACCGACTCCACGGACGTGTCGACGTCCTGCGGGTCGGACTCGGACAGCTGCCGGACCAGCTCGGGCAGCCGGTCCTGGGCGACCTTGTTGGCGGTCTCCTGGAGGCGGCGCAGCGAGCGGATCATGGATCGGGCGATGACGAAGGCGCCGACGAGGGAGACGCCGAGCACGAGCAGGATCAGCGCACCGGAGATGATCGCCTCGCGCTCGGAGGCGGAGCGCAGCTCGCGGGCCTTCTGCTCCATGTCCTCAAGCAGCGTGTGCTCGATCTTCTTCATCTGCTCGATCTTGGTCGAGCTGTCGTCCACCCAGTCCTTGTAGGACCGCTTGTCCAGCGAGGCAAGGCCGTTCTGGTTGTCGAGGACACGCTGGGCGTAGGTGTCGGCCGACTCGATGGTCGGGTTGCCGTCCTCGATGGGCGCGATGAGGTCCTCGGCGCCCTGGTTGCCGTAGATGTTGCGGAAGATGCTCAGTTCCGACTTCTCGCTCTCCAGAGCGGAGTCGGCGTAGAGCCGGTCGTTGGGGGAGAGGGTGCCCTGCTGCGTGTTGTTGTTCGGCAGGGCCGCCGCGATCACGGCGCGCTGCACGGACGAGAACTCCTTGGCGGCGGAGAAGGCCGCCAGGGCGCGGGTGCGCTGGATCATCTCCGGGTTGCTGGTGGCCTCCGCCATGTCCTGCGAGAGGTCCAGCAGCTGGCTGATCAGCCGGTGGTAGGCGTCGACCGTCTGCGTCGAGTTGCCCTTCGACTGGTACGCCGTCTTGCGGATCTTGTCGAGGTTGTCCAGCTCGGTCGCGAGACCGACCAGGCTCTCCCGGACGCCCTGGAGGTTGCCGCTCTTGCTGGCGCTGTCGACCTCTTCCGAGGCGTTGATGAAGTTGTCGCGGGCGCGGTCGGTCTTCTCCTCGTAGCCCTTGACCTCGTAGTCGGTGGCCTTGCCGCCGTGCGAGAGGGGACCGGCCGACTGGTCGCGCTCCTCCTGGAGCGCGGTGGCCAGCTCGGTGGCCTGCTTGGTCATGTCCGTCAGCAGCTTCATGTTGTCGAGCTGCTGGATGTCGGTCATCGAGTCGCTGATGCGCAGAGCGCCCAGCGAGGTGGCCGCGACCACCGGGAGCGCGAGCAGCGAGACCAGGCGCGTGGAGATGCGCCAGTTACGCAGAGCGACGCGCGGTCCGGGTCCTGGTGCGCCCGACGGCGGCTTCACCGCGGGCGTGGGGGTCGGGGCTGCGGACACACCGGGGCGCCCGGGGCCTCCACCGTCGCCTGACGGCGCCGGGCCCGGGTTCTGGGCGTGCTGGGGCGAGGAGCTGCCGGTCTTGGGGCCAGCCCCGCCATGCGGCTCCGGCTCCGCCGAAGCACTGCCATCCCTCTTGAAACGTCCCTGCACTAGCGTCGCAACCTCTGGACCAGGCGCCCCTCCGCGTGAACGGAAGGACGGTGTCGGCGTCTTAGGGAGCGCCCTGAACGCGCCCCCCAGTGTGTGGTCGTGAGTGACCGGCGCTGCTCCCCCTTCCGCCGCCCCTGGCGCTGCGTTGCGCCCTCTGCGCGCCGGGCTGATTCTGCGGCGGTCCGTGGAATTCCAGCACAGTGCCGGATCTCCAACAAGGCCCGTAGGCCAGGCTGTGACCTGTGTGACACCGCGTGAGGGCTGTGTCACGAGACGTAGAAAGCTATTCACCCCAAAGGGTGCATATCCCTACGGCCTCTGAGGGCATGCCATGTGCCCAAGTCGCCATGATCAGGAGCGGAATGACAGCTTCAAGGGGGCAATGTCCGTTTCGTCGAGGTGAGTTGGGGGTCCGAATTGGACGCTTTGACCATGCGGCCGTGAGCAAACTCACACCCGGATCGGGCACCCTTCACGTCTTCGGCCGGGAATTGGATGTTTAGCCTGACGCTTTACACGAGGGCACTTACTGCCAACCACCCACCCACGGACGACGAGGGTCGAGTACAACAGTGAAGACCACGATGATGTTCCGCAACATCGCCAACCCGCGACGCACGACGCTGGCGCACCTCACGGACGCCGAGCCGCTGCAGACGCCGGAGCTGCAGGAACACTCGCTCGACCTGCCGGCCCAGACGGCCAACCCGCGCCGCACCATCCTCATGGAGATCCCGGTCACGGCCGCCGCGGAGTAATCGCGCGAGGAGGGGCCCCGCACCGCGTTAGCCTGGAGCGTCAGACTCCAGCCAGCTCAGTGAGGGGCGCCAGGATCCCGTGCGCATCGCCAGATTCTCCATCGACGGGAACGTCGCCTTCGGCGCGGTCGAGGGCGACAAGCCGGACGAGCTCGTCCTCGACATCATCAAGGGCATCCCGTTCGCGGACTTCGAACTCTCCGGTACGAAGGTCCCGCTCAGCAAGGTCAGGCTGCTGCCGCCGGTCCTCCCGAACAAGATCGTCGCCTACGGCCGCAACTACGCCGAGCACGCCCGCGAACTGGGCAACGAGGTGCCGGACGTCCCCTTCGCCTTCTTCAAGCCGTCCACCTCGGTGATCGGCTCCGGCGACGACATCCAGTACCCCTCCTTCACCGAGGACCTCCACCACGAGGCCGAACTGGCCGTCGTCATCGGCCGGATGTGCCGCGAGGTCCCGCGCGAGCGCGTCAAGGACGTCATCCTCGGCTACACCTGCGCCAACGACATCACCGCGCGGGACGTCCAGAAGCGCGAGAAGCAGTGGGCCCGGGCCAAGGGCTTCGACACCTCCTGCCCGCTCGGCCCCTGGGTGGAGACGGACCTCGACCCGAGCGACCTCACCATCCAGCTCACGGTCAACGGACAGCAGCGCCAGCTCGGCCGCACCAGCGAGATGATCCACTCGATCGAGGATCTGATCGTCAACATCACCGAGGCCATGACGCTGCTCCCCGGCGACGTGATCCTCACGGGCACCCCGGCAGGCGTCGGACCGCTCACCGTCGGCGACGAGGTCGCCGTCTCCATCGAAGGCATCGGCACTCTCACGAACAAGGTTGTCAAGCGTGGCTAGCGCACCCGTACGCGTCCGTTTCTGCCCCTCGCCGACCGGCAACCCGCACGTGGGCCTGGTCCGCACCGCCCTGTTCAACTGGGCGTTCGCCAAGCACCACCAGGGCACCCTGGTCTTCCGCATCGAGGACACCGACGCGGCCCGCGACTCCGAGGAGTCGTACGACCAGCTGCTCGCCTCGCTGCGCTGGCTGGGCTTCGACTGGGACGAGGGCCCCGAGGTCGGCGGCCCGCACGCGCCGTACCGCCAGTCGCAGCGCATGGACATCTACAAGGACGTCGCCCAGAAACTCCAGGACGCCGGCCGCGCCTACCACTGCTACTGCTCCACCGCGGAGCTGGACGCCCGCCGCGACGCCGCCCGCGCCGCCGGCAAGCCGTCCGGCTACGACGGCCACTGCCGCGACCTCAGCGCCGAGCAGGTCGAGGCGTACCAGGCCGAGGGCCGCACGCCGATCGTCCGGTTCCGGATGCCCGACGAGACGATCACCTTTACAGACCTGGTCCGCGGCGAGCTGACGTTCACCGCGGAGAACGTGCCGGACTACGGCATCGTCCGGGCCAACGGCGCCCCGCTGTACACGCTCGTCAACCCCGTCGACGACGCCCTGATGGAGATCACCCACGTCCTGCGCGGCGAGGACCTGCTCTCCTCCACCCCGCGCCAGATCGCCCTCTACAAGGCGCTGATCGACCTGGGCGTCGCCAAGGAGATCCCCTCCTTCGGGCACCTGCCGTACGTCATGGGCGAGGGCAACAAGAAGCTCTCCAAGCGCGACCCGGAGTCCTCGCTCAACCTCTACAGGGAGCGCGGTTTCCTGCCCGAGGGACTGCTCAACTACCTTTCCCTGCTGGGCTGGTCGCTCTCGGGCGACCGGGACGTCTTCTCGATGGACGAGATGGTCGCGGCCTTCGAGATCTCCGACGTGAACCCCAACCCGGCGCGCTTCGACCTGAAGAAGTGCGAGGCGATCAACGCCGACCACATCCGCCTGCTCGACGTGAAGGACTTCACCGAGCGCTGCGCCCCCTGGCTCCAGGCCCCGTTCGCGCCCTGGGCGCCGGAGGACTTCGACGAGGCCAAGTGGCAGGCGGTCGCGCCGCACGCGCAGACGCGCCTGAAGGTGCTGTCGGAGATCACGGACAACGTCGACTTCCTGTTCCTGGCCGAGCCGGTCGAGGACGAGGCGTCCTGGACGAAGGCCATGAAGGAGGGCTCCGACGCCCTTCTCCGCACGGCCCGCGAGAAGCTGGAGTCCGCGGACTGGACCTCGGCCGAGGCCCTCAAGGAGGCCGTCCTGGCCGCCGGTGAGACCCACGGCCTCAAGCTCGGCAAGGCGCAGGCCCCGGTCCGCGTCGCCGTCACCGGCCGCACGATCGGCCTGCCGCTCTTCGAGTCCCTGGAGATCCTCGGCAAGGAGAAGACCCTCGCCAGGATCGACGCGGCCCTCGCCAAGCTGGCCGCGTAACGCACGCACGCGTGAAGGGGCGGCAGCCGCGACGGCCTGTCGTCCCTTCGGCGTTGTCGGTGCGGGGCGCTAGGGTTCCGGATCATTGAAGATTGTTCAGGAGAGGCGCCTTTCATGCCGATGACCGCTCGTGACTACACCTGGCTGTTCACGCCGGGCAGCGAGTTCAGGGAGGACGAGACCGGCACGGTCGGCGTGATCCACCTCGTCGACGGCGGCCAACTCTGGCTCCCCACCGGCCAGGTGATCGCCTGCGACCCCTTCGTCGGCCTCGGCCAGGGCGAGGCCGAACCGTTCACGGTCGCCGTGACTCCCGGCCACTACCGCGTCGAGGCGGCCGTCGCCACCCTCACCCAGCCCGATCAACTCCCGTCCGACGAACCGCACTTGCGCGTGGCAGCCGCCCGCCTGGTCATACGGGACGAGCCCACCGCCGGCTGGGAACTCGCCCTCCAGCCCGGCCAGGACCTCGCCGAACTCACCGAGGGCGAGTTCTACGGCTACGGGGTCGACGCCGGCACGGGCGCGTTCTACGACGCGTCGGTCGACGCATCCTTCCCGGAGTGCGAGGGCGACGAGGGCCCGCTGTGGGACGCCTTCGAGCAGAACAAGTGGGCCCCGGGACCCCACCTGATCACCGCCCCCGACACCGGGCACAACCTGGCCGCCTTCACCTCCGGCTGGGGCGACGGCGCCTACCCCACCTGGATCGGCCGGACGGCGGCCGGTGAAGTCACCTGCTTCGTCACGGACTTCTTCGTCGTCCCCGTGTGACGGCGGGCCGGGGGCAGACGCGCCCCCGGGGCCCGGGTTACCGTCGGATCATGACCATTCGGGCCGTTGTCTGGGACGTCGACGACACTCTGTTCGACTACACGGGTGCGGACCGCGCGGCCATGCGCGAGCACCTGCTGGCCGAGGGACTGGCCGACGGGCGCGAGAGCGTGGCGGACGCCCTGGAGCGCTGGCGACTGGCCACCGAGTTCCACTGGGCACGCTTCTCGGCCGGCGAGGTCTCGTTCGAGGGACAGCGGCTGGACCGCGTCCGGCTGTTCCTGGAACGGGAGTTGACCGACGCCGAGGCCGAGGACTGGTTCCAGCGCTACAAGGCCCACTACGAGACCTCCTGGGCCCTCTTCCCGGACGTCCTGCCCGTCCTGGACGCCCTCGCGGCCACCCACCGGCACGCCGTCCTCTCGAACTCCAGCCTCACCGTCCAGGACCGGAAACTGCGTGCCCTCGGTGTGTACGACCGCTTCGAGGCCGTCCTGTGCGCGGCCGAGCTGGGCGTCTCCAAACCCGAGGCCGGTGCCTTCCTCGCGGCCTGCGAGGCGCTGGAACTGCCGCCGCACGAGGTGGCGTATGTCGGAGATCACCCCGAGATCGACTGGCGCGGTGCCGCGGACGCGGGCCTGCTGTCCGTGTGGATCGACCGCCGCGGTGGGCACGCCCCTGGTGAGGCCCTCGTGGGGCGGCACCGGATCGTCTCGCTCGCCGAACTCCCCGCGCTCCTCGGCGCTGATACCCGTTTTGGAGCCCCGTCCACCTTCAGGTAATGTTCTTCCTGCGCCGCCGGAGAACAGACCGCAAGGTCGGCTACCTGGGGGCGAACGCTAGAACAAGATCCCGACAGGGATTGCGTCTTAGTGGCCTATGGTGTAATTGGCAGCACGACGGTTTCTGGTTCCGTTAGTCTAGGTTCGAGTCCTGGTAGGCCAGCTCGCAGAGCTCATCTGCAACCGCAGAGGTCAACTCTGCAAAGCCCCCGTTGTGTAGCGGCCTAGCACGCTGCCCTCTCACGGCAGTAGCGCCGGTTCGAATCCGGTCGGGGGTACAGATCCTTCCCAGGAAGGTGGTCCGGGTCGCACCCGCCACCTCTCATGCAGGATCGCTAGGGCCCCCGTTGTGTAGCGGCCTAGCACGCTGCCCTCTCACGGCAGTAGCGCCGGTTCGAATCCGGTCGGGGGTACGCTTTACCTTGAATCACCTTGGTCTATGGTGTAATTGGCAACACTACGGTTTCTGGTACCGTCATTCTAGGTTCGAGTCCTGGTAGACCAGCTTTGATCTGCGGAAACGTACGATCTGGGCCCCCGTTGTGTAGCGGCCTAGCACGCTGCCCTCTCACGGCAGTAGCGCCGGTTCGAATCCGGTCGGGGGTACGTACAGGAAAGACCCTCCACTTCGGTGGGGGGTCTTTCGCGTTGTCCGCCCCGTGCGTCAACTCGGTGTGCTCCACCAGGAGTTGGGGGGCCGGACATGACGAAGGACCTGCCGCGGCGTTGAGGCAGGCCCTCCTTGAGATGTTCCCGGCGGATCAGCCGGTGCGGCGCAGGGCCTCGGAGAGGCGGGCGGCGGCGTCGATGACCGCCTGGGCGTGCATACGGCCCGGGTGACGCGTCAGGCGCTCGATGGGGCCGGAGACGGACACGGCGGCCACCACGCGGTTCGAGGGGCCGCGCACCGGCGCCGAGACGGACGCGACGCCCGGCTCCCGCTCGCCGATCGACTGGGCCCAGCCCCGGCGCCGTACGCCCGAGAGGGCGGTGGCCGTGAAACGGGCGCCCTGGAGGCCGCGGTGCAGGCGCTCCGGCTCCTCCCAGGCCATCAGGATCTGCGCGGACGAACCGGCTTTCATCGTGAGCGTCGAGCCGACCGGGACCGTGTCCCGCAGTCCGGACAGGCGTTCCGCCGCGGCGACGCAGATGCGCATGTCGCCCTGGCGGCGGTAGAGCTGCGCGCTCTCGCCCGTGAGGTCCCGCAGATGCGTGAGCACCGGGCCCGCCGTGGCGAGCAGCCGGTCCTCGCCGGCGGCCGCGGCCAGCTCGGCGAGACGGGGGCCGAGAATGAACCGGCCCTGCATGTCGCGCGCCACCATGCGGTGGTGTTCCAAAGCCACGGCCAGCCGGTGTGCCGTGGGTCGTGCCAGCCCGGTCGCCGCGACCAGACCCGCGAGGGTGGCCGGACCGGACTCCAGAGCGCCCAGGACAAGGGCTGCCTTGTCCAGGACGCCGACGCCGCTACTGTTGTCCATGAAACGATACTCGCGTCTCACTCTGTGAAACGCAAGTTCCTTTTTTCGTGAGACGCGCAACTCTTGTAGGCACAGCGGCCCGCGGACCAACGGGCCAGGCGGCGGCTGCCCGTGAACCAGGGGTGCGAGCGCCGCCTCCTCAAGATCTCTAGTTGGGCCGGCGCTGTTTCGCCGGCCGGAGGGAAAGCGATGGGTAGGACACTCGCGGAGAAGGTCTGGGACGACCACGTCGTCCGGCGCGCCGAGGGCGAGCCCGACCTCCTCTTCATCGATCTGCACCTGCTGCACGAGGTGACCAGCCCGCAGGCCTTCGACGGTCTCCGTCAGGCGGGCCGTCCGGTGCGGCGCCTCGACCTCACCATCGCCACCGAGGATCACAACACCCCGACCCTCGACATCGACAAGCCCATCGCGGACCCGGTCTCGCGCGTCCAGCTGGAGACGCTGCGCAAGAACTGCGCCGACTTCGGCGTGCGCCTGCACTCTCTGGGCGACGTCGAGCAGGGCGTCGTCCACGTCGTAGGCCCGCAGCTGGGGCTGACCCAGCCCGGTACCACCGTCGTGTGCGGTGACTCCCACACCTCCACCCACGGCGCCTTCGGCGCGCTGGCGTTCGGCATCGGCACCTCCCAGGTGGAGCACGTGCTGGCCACCCAGACGCTGCCGCTGGCCCGCCCGAAAACCATGGCCATCACGGTCGACGGCGAACTGCCCGACGGCGTCACCGCCAAGGACCTGATCCTCGCCATCATCGCGAAGATCGGCACCGGCGGCGGCCAGGGCTACATCCTCGAATACCGCGGTTCCGCCATCGAGAAGCTCTCGATGGAAGCCCGCATGACCATCTGCAACATGTCGATCGAGGCCGGCGCCCGCGCGGGCATGATCGCCCCCGACGAGACCACCTTCGAGTACATCAAGGGCCGCGCCCACGCCCCCGAGGGCGAGGACTGGGACGCCGCCGTCGCGTACTGGAAGACCCTGAAGACCGACGCCGACGCGGAATTCGACGCCGAGGTCGTCATCGACGGTCCCTCGCTGGCGCCGTTCGTCACCTGGGGCACCAACCCCGGTCAGGGCGCGCCGCTTTCGGCGTCCGTCCCCGACCCGGCTTCGTACGAAGACGCTTCGGAGCGCTTCGCCGCCGAAAAGGCCCTGGAATACATGGGGTTGGAGGCCGGCCAGCCGCTGCGCGACATCAAGGTCGACACCGTCTTCGTAGGTTCGTGCACCAACGGCCGTATCGAGGACCTGCGTGCGGCCGCCGCGATCGTCGAGGGACGCAAAGTCGCCGACGGCGTACGGATGCTGGTCGTCCCGGGCTCCGCCCGCGTCGGTCTGCAGGCCGTCTCCGAGGGTCTGGACGTCGTGTTCAAGGACGCCGGCGCCGAATGGCGGCACGCGGGCTGCTCGATGTGTCTGGGCATGAACCCGGACCAGTTGGCGCCCGGTGAGCGCTCCGCGTCCACCTCCAACCGCAACTTCGAGGGCAGGCAGGGCAAGGGCGGCCGTACACACCTCGTCTCGCCGCAGGTCGCCGCCGCGACCGCCGTGCTGGGTCACCTGGCCTCGCCCGCCGATCTGTCCGACGCCCCTGTGCCCGCTGGAGTCTGAGAGTCATGGAAGCATTCACCACGCACACCGGCCGGGCCGTTCCGCTGCGCCGCAGCAACGTGGACACCGACCAGATCATCCCCGCCCACTGGCTCAAGAAGGTGACCAGGGACGGCTTCGAGGACGGGCTCTTCGAGGCCTGGCGCAAGGACGAGAACTTCATCCTCAACCGCCCCGAGCGCAAGGGCGCGACGGTCCTGGTGGCCGGCCCCGACTTCGGTACCGGCTCCTCGCGTGAGCACGCCGTGTGGGCGCTGCAGAACTATGGCTTCAAGGCCGTCATCTCCTCCCGGTTCGCCGACATCTTCCGCGGCAACTCGCTCAAGAACGGCCTGCTCACGGTGGTTCTGGAGCAGAAGATCGTGGACGCGCTGCAGGACCTCGCCGAGAAGGACCCGCAGGCCGAGGTCACGGTCGACCTGGAGGCCCGCGAGGTGCGCGCCGAAGGCATCACCGCCGCCTTCGAACTCGACGAGAACGCCCGCTGGCGGCTGTTGAACGGCCTGGACGACATCTCCATCACCCTCCAGAACGAGGGCGACATCGCCACGTACGAGGCCAAGCGCCCTTCGTACAAGCCGCGGACGGTCCAGGTCTGACCCGAAGGACCCCACGAGGCCTTCCCCGAGTCGAGATTCGGCCACGCGACACCCCGTCTGTACCCCCGATCGCCACGATTGGGGGTACAGCCATGTCTGCACCCGAACGGCCCTGCGCGCCTGCAACGCTTTGCTCAACTTCCCATGTTAGACAGGGTGTTGACGGGGTACGTGCAGCTTTGAGCCAAGGCTGCCGCCGGACCCCTGAAGGCTGTTTGAGGCACCAGTTGCTACCCCCGCAGGCGACAACTCGCCCCAGATGGCACAATCTGTGCATGGAACACGACGGCCAACTCAAGCTCTATGCGGCAGTCGCGGACCAACTCAAAGAAGCGCACACAAGGGTGCGCGCACTGCAAGTCCCGGAGGGCGTACGGATGGCGCTGGCCCGGAAGCTGCTGGTCATTACGGCCGCGGCCAAGCACGATCTCGCCGACGCGACAAGGCGGCTGGACCGGTTCACAGAGGACCTCGACGCGGGTCGATTCCCGGAAGAGGAACGCTGAAACAAGTCCAGGACAGCCGAGTTCGTTGCGGCGCACGGGTGATTAGCCCGTTTCGTGTTTGATTTGCGGTATATATCTGCCTAACGTGCGAAAAAGCCGGAGCAGTTTCGTTCCGGCAATGTCTCCGAAGGGGAAGACGTGAACAAGGCGCAGCTCGTAGAAGCGATTGCGGACAAGGTCGGTGGCCGTCAGCAGGCCGCCGAGGCGGTCGACGCGGTTCTGGACGCGGTCGTCCGCGCCGTCGTCAATGGGGACCGGGTTTCGGTCACCGGCTTCGGTTCGTTCGAGAAGGTCGACCGTCCGGCCCGTTACGCCCGCAACCCCCAGACGGGCGAGCGGGTCCGGGTCAAGAAGACCTCCGTGCCGCGCTTCCGCGCGGGCCAGGGTTTCAAGGACCTGGTGAGCGGCTCGAAGAAGCTCCCGCGCGGTGGCGAGGTCGCCGTCAAGAAGGCGCCCAAGGGCAGCCTGAGCGGCACCGCTTCGGCGACGGTCAAGAAGGCCGCGGCCAAGAAGACCACCGCCAAGAAGGCGTCTGCCGCCAAGAAGACCGTGGCGAAGAAGACGGTCGCCAAGAAGACCGTCGCGAAGAAGGCCACGGCCAAGAAGGCGACCGCCAAGAAGACCACGGCGACGGCCAAGAAGACGGCGGCCAAGAAGGCCACCGGTACCGCCACGAAGGCGACGGCCAAGAAGGCCCCCGCCAAGAAGTCGGCGACGCGCAAGACCACCGCCAAGAAGGCCACCACCCGCTAGTCACGGGGCGCAGGGCACTCACGCGCCGGGCCGGACTCCCTCTGGGAGTCCGGCCCGCGGCGTGTTCAGGGCTGTACGGAAAGGGCGTTCAGAAGGTCTGCAGCGTCACCAGGGTGACCCTGAGGCCGTCCTGCGGCCCCTCGGTCTCGATCCGCACCCGCTGCCCCGGCCTGAGCAGCCGCAGCCCGCCCGCGTCGAACGCGGCGGCGTCGAAGGACACCGGGGTGCCGTCGTCGAGCAGCACACTTCCGGTACGGGTCCCGGCGTCGTACGTGTAAGCGGTCGCCTGCATGGGCGCAGCCTACTGCCGGTCACTGCCCCGGAATCAGCAGCCCCGCCGCCGCTGCCGCCGTGCGCGGGCCCACCCCGAGGGCCAGTGCCGCCCGCAGGTCCTCGCCGGTGTCCACGTCCTGTCGTACGGAATCCACCGCGTCCAGGGTGAGTTCGCTCGCCCCCGAGGCGCGATGGCGGGCACGGGAATCCGTGCCGAAAGCCGGGCGCAATTCGCGGCCCTCTCGGGCGGTGAGCAACGTGGTGCCGATTGCGGCCGCGTCCGGGAGGAATGCGCGCGGGAATTCGGCGGCCTTGTCCAGGACCCGGGCCAATTCCGCGGGGCGCAGAGCCGGCAGATCGGCGTTCAGGGCCGCCACGGCGCTTTCGGGCCGGGAAGCCCGCACGACCGCCGCCGCGTGCCGCAGAGCGGCGTTCAGGCCGCCTCCCGGCTCGTCGGCGACGATACGGGCGCCCAACGCGGCCAGCTCGCGGCCGGCCAGGGCGTCGTCCGTGACGACCGCCACATCGCGGACCGCCGGGCAGGCCAGCGCGGCTGCCACGGTGTCCTGGGCGAAGGCGAGGGCGAGGCCGGGGCGCAGCCCGTCGCCCGCGGTGTCCGAGAGCCTGCTCTTGGCGCGCGCCAAAGACTTCAGGGGGATGACCAAGGTCCACTGCACGGGCGTTCCGCCCCTCTCTTGTCGCGGCCATTGTCACCCGGCGCCCCTGGCGGTGTCGGTGGCGGGGCGTACGGTGTTCTCGACAGACCGACGGCCTGGGGCGACACTTGTGCGGCCCCCCAGGTCCAAGAGGAAGGTGTTCGCGTGCCCCGCCGCAGAATCGGGTTCTGGTACCGCTTCGCAGCGGTCCTCTGCAAACCGCCGCTGGTGGTTCTGATCAAGCGGGACTGGGGCGGAATGGAGCACATTCCGGCCGAGGGCGGGTTTATCACCGCCGTGAACCACAATTCACAAGTGGACCCCTTCGCATACGGACACTTTCAGTACAACACCGGACGTGTTCCGCGATTCCTGGCGAAGAGCGGCCTTTTCGGGAAGGGATTCGTCGGCGCCGCGATGCGCGGCACCGGACAGATCCCCGTCTACCGCGAGACCACGGACGCGTTGAGTGCCTTCCGCGCCGCGATCGACGCCGTGGAACGCGGTGAGTGCGTCGCGTTCTATCCCGAGGGCACCATCACCCGGGACCCCGACCAATGGCCCATGACCGCCAAGACCGGTGCCGCGCGGGTGGCCCTGCAGACCCAGTGCCCGGTGATTCCCGTAGCGCAGTGGGGCGCCAACGAGTTGCTCCCGCCCTACGCCAAGAAGTTGCAGGTCTTTCCGCGCAAGACCAGCCATGTGCTCGCGGGCCCGCCGGTGGACCTCACGCGTTTCTACGGCAAGGAGATGAGCCCGGACCTCCTCAAGGAGGCGACCGAGGTCATCATGGCCGACATCACCCGCCTGTTGGAGCGGATCCGCGACGCGAAGGCACCCGAGACGCCCTACGACCCACGCCGCGAGCGGATCGAGCAGCGGCGCCGGACGGCCGCGGAAACACAGGAGTTGGAGGCTCGGGCCCAGTCGGCCCTTGAGTCGAAGGTCGAGCAGGAAGAGGGGCAGGGCACGTGAGCAAGCCGGTCAAGGCGGCTGTCTTCAGCGCCGGTTCATGGGGCACGGCTTTCGGCATGGTGCTCGCCGACGCGGGGTGCGAGGTCACCCTGTGGGGGCGTCGCGCGGAAGTCGTGGAGGCCATCAACTCCACGCGTACGAACCCCGATTACTTCCCCGGCGTCGAACTCCCGGAGAACCTGCGGGCCACCACCGACGCCGCCGAGGCCGCCGCCGACGCCGACTTCACCGTCCTGTCGGTCCCTTCGCAGACGCTGCGCGCCAACTTGGCCGACTGGGCACCCCTGTTGGCGCCTGACACGGTCCTCGTCTCGCTCATGAAGGGCGTCGAGCTCGGCTCCGTCATGCGCATGAGCGAGGTCATCGAGGACGTCGCCAAGGTCGGCCGGGACCGTATCGCCGTGGTCTCCGGACCCAACCTCGCGCGCGAGATCGCCTCCCGGATGCCGGCCGCCGCGGTGGTCGCGTGTACCGACGAGGCCGTGGCCCGCCGGCTCCAAACCGCTTGCCACACGCCGTACTTCAGGCCGTACACCATCACCGACGTCGTGGGCTGCGAGCTCGGCGGCGCGGTGAAGAACGTGATCGGGCTCGCCGTCGGCATCGCGGACGGCATGGGGCTCGGGGACAACGCGAAGGGCTCGCTCATCACCCGGGGTCTCGTCGAGACGACCCGGCTCGGTCTCGCGATGGGCGCGGACCCGCTCACGTTCTCTGGACTTGCGGGCCTGGGCGACCTGGTGGCGACCTGTTCCTCGCCGCTGTCGCGCAACCACACCTTCGGGACCAACCTCGGCAAGGGCATGACCCTCCAGGAGACCATCGCGGTCACCAAGCAGACCGCGGAGGGCGTCAAGTCCTGTGAGTCCGTGCTGGACCTGGCCCGTCGGCACGATGTCGACATGCCCATCACGGAGACGGTGTTCGAGATCGTGCACGAGGGGAAGTCGCCGGTGGTCGCGGTCAAGGAGCTGATGTCGCGCAGCGCCAAGCCTGAGCGTCGCTGAGGGCTCCGCCAGGGGCTGCCGCTGGGTGCCGTTGTGCGGCTGCGGCGCCGTCGTGGCTGGGCGCGCCCACGCGGCGGTAGCCGCATGTCGATACAGCCTCGCGCCCCCTTGGGGCGCTGCGCGAACCGCCTGCCGTCAACGGACGCTGACTCGAAGCACTGCCACCAGGTACTCTCATCGCGATATGAGCACCGAGAACCTCTCCCAGAACCCTGAGCAGCCGCCTCGCAAACCGCGTGTGGCCGTCGTGTTCGGCGGTCGCAGCTCCGAACACGGGATCTCCGTGGTCACCGCCGGCGCCGTCCTCGCGGCCATCGACCGGGACAAGTACGACGTCCTGCCGATCGGCATCACCCGCGAAGGCCGCTGGGCCCTCACCGCCGACGCCCCGGAGCGGATGGCGATCACCGACCGCCGTACCCCGGACGTCGCGGAACTCGCCGAGTCGAGCGAGGGTGGCGTGGTGCTCCCGCTCGACCCCGGTAACCGTGAAGTCGTCGTCAGCGAACCGGGATCCGTGCCCAAGGCGCTCGGCGAGGTCGATGTCGTCTTCCCCGTCCTGCACGGCCCCTACGGCGAGGACGGCACCCTGCAGGGACTCCTGGAGCTGTCCGGTGTGCCGTACGTGGGCGCGGGTGTGCTCGCCTCGGCCGTCGGCCAGGACAAGGAGTACATGAAGCGGGTGTTCACCTCGTTCGGCCTCAAGGTCGGCCCCTACGTGGTGATCCGGCCGCGCGAGTGGGCGCGGGACGAGTCCGCCGCGCGCAAGAAGATCATCGACTTCGCGGGTGAGCACGGCTGGCCGCTGTTCGTGAAGCCCGCGCGCGCGGGGTCGTCGATCGGCATCACCAAGGTCGACGAGCTGGCCGGTCTCGACGAGGCGATCGAGGAGGCGCAGCGGCACGACCCGAAGATCCTCGTGGAGGCCGCGCTGCGCGGCCGGGAGATCGAGTGCGGGGTCCTGGAGTTCGAGGACGGCCCGCGCGCGAGTGTGCCGGCCGAGATTCCGCCGCCCCAGGAGCACGCGTACTACGACTTCGAGGCGAAGTACATCGACTCGACCCCCGGTATCGTGCCCGCCCCGCTGACGCCGGAGGAGACCGCCGAGGTCCAGCGGCTCGCGGTGGACGCCTTCGACGCGGCCTCCTGCGAGGGGCTCGTGCGGGCGGACTTCTTCCTTACCGAAGACGGCGCGTTCGTCATCAACGAGATCAACACGATGCCCGGGTTCACGCCGATCTCGATGTACCCGAAGATGTGGGAGGCCAGCGGCGTGCCCTACGGCGAGCTGGTGGACCTTCTGGTGCAGGCGGCCCTGCGCCGGTCGACCGGACTGCGCTGAGCTAGTCGGCGATCCCCGAGGGGATCGCCTTCTCGACGGACTTCGCGAGGTCGACCAGGGGCGCCATGCCGTCTCCGGTGCGGTCTTTCGGGATGGTCACCTCCACGTACGCCTTCCGCAGCGTCGTGGTGAAGCGGAAGGAGCCGTCGTCCTCTTTCTGGAGGAGCCAGCCGACGCCGTTCACCTCGACGCCGTCGGCCTCCGGGTCGTTCATCTTGGCGGGTCTGACGACACCGCAGCGCAGTATGATCGCCGGGTTCCCCCAGCCCGCGGTCAGCGCGGACGCGGGCTCGGGATCCCGGCGGCCCAGGTCGTCGACCTTCGACGGCAGCATCTTGTCCAGGTTCCGGCACAGCCCGGTGACCTTCGCGCCCGGCGAGGGAACCGCCGCCGACACACTGTCGTCTGCTGAGGAGCAGCCCGCGACGGTGATCAGCGCGGCGAGCACGGACAGCCCGATGACAGAACGGTGCCGGTGACGGAGAGAGTTCACCGGCCAAGGGTAGACGGGGGCTACAGATGCACCACCGGGCAGGTCAGGGTGCGGGTGATGCCGTCCACTTGCTGGACTTTGGCGACCACCATGCGGCCGAGGTCGTCGACCGTGTCGGCCTGGGCCCGCACGATCACGTCGTACGGTCCTGTCACGTCCTCGGCCTGGATCACTCCAGGGATCTTGCTGATCGATTCGGCGACGGTCGACGCCTTGCCGACCTCCGTCTGGATCAGGATGTACGCCTGTACCACGGAACCTCCAGGGCGGCCACGAGGATCATGTGGGGAAAAGGAACGCCACGGTATCGCGTCGCCGCTCACCACGGGGAGACCCGCGGAGGTCCGGGCCCTTGTGCCGGGGCGCGGGCACGACCGAAGTCGACGGTCACCTCGACCGTACCGAGCACACCGACGGCTCGCGACCGGGCGCTGCCGTCACGAGAAGAGGACGAACGATGAAGGGCACCGTCGGTGAGTTGGGGGAGTTCGGGCTCATCAGGGAGCTCACTTCCCGGCTCACCACCACCCCCGCGGTCCGGGTCGGCCCCGGCGACGACGCCGCGGTCGTCGCCGCGCCCGACCGCAGGGTCGTGGCGAGCACCGACATACTGCTGGAGGGCCGCCACTTCCGCCGCGACTGGTCCACCGCCTACGACGTCGGACGCAAGGCCGCCGCGCAGAACCTCGCGGACATCGCCGCCATGGGTGCCGTACCGACCGCGCTGCTCCTCGGCCTGGTCGTACCGGCCGAACTCCCGGTCACCTGGCCCATGGAGCTGATGGACGGCCTGCGCGACGAGTGCCAGGTCGCGGGCGCCTCGGTGGTCGGCGGCGATGTCGTACGGGGCGACACGATCATGGTGTCGATCACCGCGCTCGGCGATCTGCGCGGCCGTGAGCCGGTCACCCGGGGTGGCGCGCAGCCCGGTGACGTGGTCGCCGTGACGGGCTGGCTGGGCTGGTCCGCCGCCGGGTTCGCGGTGCTGTCGCGGGGCTTCCGCTCGCCGCGCGCGTTCGTGGAGGCGCACCGGCGCCCCGAGCCGCCGTACCACGCGGGTCCGGCGGCGGCCGGGCTCGGCGCGACCTCGATGTGCGACGTGAGCGACGGACTGATCGCCGACCTCGGGCACATCGCGGAGGCCAGCAAGGTCCGCATCGACATCCGGTCGGGCGCGATCGACGTCCCGACGCAGATGAACGACATCGGGCAGGCCGTCGGCGTCGACCCCATCCAGTGGGTGCTCACCGGGGGAGAGGACCACGCGATCGTGGCGACCTTCGCGCCGGACGTGAAGCTGCCGGCCCGCTGGAAGGTGATCGGCGAGGTCCTCAACCCCTCCGCACTGCCCCAGGTGACGGTCGACGGGGCGCCCTGGACCAGCAAGGGCGGCTGGGACCACTTCGGGGACATCGAGTCGTGAAGCCTCGCGTACTGACGGTGGCCGGCTCCGACTCCGGTGGAGGGGCCGGAATCCAGGCCGACTTGAAGACGATGCTCGCGCTGGGTGTGCACGGCATGAGCGTCGTCACGGCGGTCACCGCGCAGAACTCCCTCGGCGTGCAAGGCGCTTGGGAACTTCCGGCGGAGGCGGTGCGCGCCCAGTACCGCAGCGTCGTCGACGACATCGGCGTACAGGCCGTGAAGACCGGGATGCTCGCGTCGGCCGAACTCGTCGAGACGGTCGCGGGGTTGATCGGCGACACGGACGTTCCCACGGTCGTCGACCCGGTCGGCATCTCGAAGCACGGGGACTCGCTGCTGGCGGCCTCCGCGCTGGACGCCGTACGGACGAAGCTGTTGCCGGTGGCGACCGTTGCCACGCCGAATCTGGACGAAGTGACGCAACTCGCCGGTGTACGGGTCGAGTCAGAGGGTCAGTTGCGCGAGGCCGCGGCGGCTGTGCTGTCGTACGGGCCGCGTTGGGTGTTGATCAAGGGCGGTCATCTGCCGGGTGACGCGGTGGATCTGCTCACCGACGGTTCCGAGGAGCTCTGGCTGCGTGCTCCCCGGCACGACAACCGGCACACCCATGGGACCGGCTGCACGCTCGCCTCGGCGATCGCGTCACAGCTCGCCAAGGGGGAGTCGGTGCCGGAGGCGGTGACGGCGGCGAAGGCGTATGTCACGGGGGCGATCGCGGCCGGATTCGCGCTCGGTGGGGGGATCGGGCCGGTGGATCACGGGTGGGCGCTGCGGCGCGGGGATTCCTGAACTGGGTTTCCTGAGCTGTGCTTTTGAGAGGGCACGGCAAAAAGCCGGCCCACACGAGGTGGACCGGCTCGATGCAGCGAACCAGCAGTGGCCGCGCGCTCGGCAGTGCGTCAGCGCGAGACCTTGCCGGCCTTGATGCACGAGGTGCAAGCGTTCACGCGCTTCGGCGTCCCACTGACCACGGTACGCACGCGCTGGATGTTCGGGTTCCAGCGACGGGACGTACGGCGGTGCGAGTGCGAGATGTTGTTGCCGAAGCTCGGCCCCTTGCCGCAGACGTCGCAGTTGGCAGCCACGGGTCACTCCAAAGACTTCAGATGCACAGATGCACTTACGGATGATCCCGGCATGCCGGGATCGAGATCGTAGGATCTGGAAGTGGCACTGCCAGGGGGAATGGCCCGATCGGGATCGGGCAACCGGAGCAGCATACAACGACCGCGCCAGTACAACGAAACTACCATGCCTGGTCGGGGGCCCGCTCCGGCCCTCCTCGGGCCCGGGCCGCCCCAAGGTCTACGCTGCGGTCCAGTCCAGCAGCTCAGGGAGGCGCAGGTGCCGCAGGTGCCGCAGACATTCTTCGATGCTCTCGCGGTGCGCACCTGGTGCGGTCTCGCGCTGCGGGCGCTGGGGCGTGCGCGCGAGGAGATCGACGCGATCAACGTGTACCCGGTGGCCGACGGGGACACCGGCACCAACCTGTACCTGACCATGGAGTCCGCCGTCGCCGCGGTCGAGGCGGTGTTCGACGGACACGGCACCCTCACCGAGCGGAAACCGCCGCTGGCCGACGCCGCCCGCGCGATGGCCCACGGGGCGCTCATAGGGGCCCGCGGCAACTCCGGGACGATCCTCGCGCAGCTGCTCCGGGGCATGGCCCAGGTCCTCGCCGCCGACGGTGAGACGGCTCACACGGACGGGGAGGGCCTACGGCTCGCCCTGCGCCGCGCGGCCGACTCCGCCCGGCACGCGGTGGCCCACCCCGTCGAGGGCACGGTCCTCTCGGTCGCCTCGGCGGCGGCGGACGCGGCCGACGACACCGACGGCGACTGCGGGACCGTCGCACGGGCGGCCTACGAGGGAGCGTGCGCGGCGCTGGCCGCGACCCCGGGGCAGCTGGCCGTCCTGGAGCGCGCGGGAGTCGTCGACGCGGGCGGGCGGGGGCTGGTGGCGGTGCTGGCCGCGCTGGTGGAGACGTTCACGGGCGAGGTACCGGTCTTCACGGTCCTGGAGGCGCACGCACGCGTGGAGGCCGTTCTGGATTCAGGCGCTCCCGAAGTCGCCCCGTGCGAGGGCGGTGGCCCCGCCTTCGAGGTGATCTACCTCCTGGAGGCCGACGACTCGGCCGTGACCCGACTGCGGCAGCGGCTGGACGCCCTCGGTGACTCGCTCGTCGTGGTCGGCGGGGACGGCCTGTGGAACGTCCACGTGCACGTGGACGACGCGGGCGCCGCCGTGGAGGCGGGCGTCGAGGCCGGACGGCCGTACCGGATCCGGATCACCCACTTCGGGCTCGGTGACGTCCACACCACCGGTGCCGAACGGCCGCCCAGGGAGCGCGCGCAGCGGGCCGTCGTCGCCGTGGTCCCGGGGGAGGGTCTGGCGGGGCTCTACGGCGAGGCAGGCGCGACCACTGTGCTCGCGCGCCCCGGGGAGCCGCCCGCCAGTGGGGAGTTGGTCGCGGCCGTACGGCGGGCACACGCGCGTGAGGTCGTGCTGCTGCCCAATGACGCGGAGCTGCGGCACACCGCCGCCGCTGCGGCCGAGCAGGCCCGGGCCGAGGGCATCCGGGTCGCGCTGATCCCGACGCGCTCCGCGGTGCAGGGGATCGCGGCGCTCGCCGTGCACGAGCCGGAGCGGCGCTTCGACGAGGACGTCGTCTCGATGACCTCGGCGGCGGGCGCGACCCGCTACGCCGAGGTCGCCGTCGCCGAACGCCAGTCCTGGACCATGGCCGGCATCTGCCAGGCCGGGGACGTCCTGGGGCTCGTCGACGGCGATGTGGCGGTGATCGGCGCCGATGTCACGGCCACCGCCCGGGCGGTCCTGGACCGTATGCTCGCGGCCGGCGGCGAACTGGTCACGCTCGTCCTCGGCGACGAGGCGCCCGTGAGCGTCGCCGACATCCTGGAGATCCACGTCCGGGAGTCGTACCTCGCCGTCGACACGGTGGTGTACCGGGGCGGCCGGCAGGGTGCCCTGTTGCTCATCGGCGTGGAGTAGGCCCTCAGCCCTACCCCAACTCCCCCTACTTCTCCGTCTGTTCCTCCATCAGCTGGAGGAGCTGCTCCGCCTCGGCGCGACGGGCCCGTACCGTCTCGTCGCCGTCGTCGGCACCCTCGTAGGCCTTCAGCACGCCACGCGCGCGTGCCGCCGCGTCGGCGGGGCGGCCGAGGTCGGCCTCCAGCCAGCCCGCGGCGAGTTCGGCGCCGGTGCGGGTGTGCACAGCGCCCTCCCCGAGGGCCGCGAACACGGTGACCGACTCCGCGGTCTCCGTCAGGGCGTCCTCGAACGCGGCCTGGATCGCGGTGTCCTCGGCCTCCTCGGCGACCGAACGGGCCAGCAGCTCACCGAACTGCCGGTGCGTGTGGCCGAGTTCGCCGGTGAGCCGCTGCCGTGCCTCCTGGTCGTCGGTCACGAGCAGCGCGGCCTCGCACTCCTCGATCGCGCCCGCCATCAACTCCCGCGCGCGGTCGAGGCCCCGGTCCGCGCGCAACGCCAGCCACGCGCGGGCGCGCAGCGAGCGGACGAGTCCGTGCACGTTCCCCAGGGAGCGCCACAGGTCGCCCGCGCGCTCGTACGCCTGGTCGGCCTCGGCGGGCAGTTCCGCGTGGCCCAGTGACTCGGCGGCGAGGTGGGCGAGGGTCGCGTGGTCGTTCTGCTCGGGCCAGTGCCGGGCGATCTCGGCCGCCTGCAACCGCCGTTCGGCAGCGGCCCGGTGCTCGCCCAGTTCGCTCAGACAGTCACCTAGCCACCACTGCGTCTGGACGATCGCGCCGTCGCCGTGCGTCTCGACGCTCAGGTCGGGCAGCGCCGACTCCAGCACCTCGGCGGCCTCGGCCCACCGGCCCTGGCGCAGCAGGAAGCCGCCGAGCTGGTGCCGCGCCCAGGCGCCCAGCGTCGGGCCCTCGCCGGCCTCGTCGGACCAGTGCGCGGCCTCCAGGGCGTGCTCAGCGGCCTCCTCGGACCGCCCCCGGCCGCCGAGCACCTCGGCGAGCTGGAGATGCAGCTGCGCCCGCCCAGGGGCCTCCAGGTGCGACCCACCGTGTTCCAGGGCCGCCCGCAGCGCCCGTTCCGCCTCCGTGACGTCGCCGAGGTGATGGGCGAGCCCGGCCAGCCGGGCCTCGTACTCCACCGCGAACCACGGCAGCTCCGCGACCACGAACGCCGTGGACGCCTTCGAGAACAGCCGGACGGCCGTCTCCACATCCCCGGCCCGCACCGCGAGTTCGGCCAGCATCGCCTGCCCCTCGGCACCCCGTGCGGCCAGCCGCACATCGGCCGCGTCACCAGGAAGGGGCCGCCCCTCGACGAGGGCCAGCACTTCCCGTACGGCGGCCTCGGCGGCGGCCAGGTCCCCGCTGTCGGGTTCGTGGTCGGGGGAGTCCCCGTGGACCCTGCGCATCAGGATGCGCGCCCGGCTCATCAGCACGGCCGCCGTCTGCCGTACGCCGGTGCCGTCCTCGGCGTACAGGGCGAGCACTCCGTCGTACGGCTCGGCGATCGCCGTGAGGGCCTCGTCGATCTCGCCCGCGAGAGCGCGTACGTACGCTCCCCGCGCGCGTGCCGCCCATGCCTCCCCGGGGTCGCCCGCCTCGGCGAACAGCCCGGCCGCGCGCTCGAAGAGGGCGATGCCCTCGGGGCCGCGGTCCATCGCCTGGTGGTCGGCGATCTCGGCGCGGTCGCGGGCGGACAGCTCGACGCCCTCGGCAGCCCGGGAGACCGCCAACCAGGCCTCCACGGCGTGCGGTTGGAGGGTGTCCGACAGCCGCCGCGCCTCCGCGAGGAGCGCGGTGAGGTCCCTCTCCGGGATGACCTCGGGTGCTGTGGCCGTCACCGGCACCGCTGTCGGCCGGGCCGCCGAACGCACTCCCAGCGGGAGCCGTTCCACCAGGGGCTGCTGGTCCATGCGCGCGCGTGCCTGGTCGCCGACGTGGGTCGTGCCGTTGCGCTCGTCGAAGCGGGCGGCCAGGGAAAGAGTCTCCACGCGTGCGTGCGCGGCGAGTTCGCATGCCGTCCAGGTGCGGCCGGCCGGGCCCGGCACCTGCTGGTCGCCGAGACCCAGCTCGGTCAGCCGGTCCATCAACAGGGTCACCACGGAGAGGAAGTCCAGTCCGCTGCGCGGGTTCCCGGAGTCCGTGAAGTACGCCGGACGCTCCGCGAGCAGCTCCAGACCGCGCGCCTCGTTGCCGCTCAGCGCGCAGAACTCCACATGGTCCGCGTAGGCGCCCCGCATGCTCTCCATGGGCCGTACGAGACGGAAACCGCGCAGGTGATGGGCGCGCGCCTCGTCGGCCCGTCCGAGGCGCAGCAGCGGGATCAGGGAGGACGCGAGGACCGTGTGCGGCTCGTGGGCGCAGGTGAACTCGCCCTCCAGGACCGGCTCCCACAGGTCGAGGGCCTCGGCGTAGCGCTCCTGGTACACCTGCCACTCGCCCTGGGTGTGCAGTTCGCACGCGTGGCAGTCGGCCATGGTGTCGCGGTCGGCGGCCAGCCACGCGGCGTACGCCCGCTCGGCCCGCGCCAGGTCCCCGACGTGCGAGGCGACGCTGAACTCGGCGCTGCGGACGGCCCGTTCGGAGTGTCCGGCCAGCCGGTAGCGGTGCTCCATCTCGCCGAGCCACTTCTCGATCGACGCGAGCGGGATGTGCGGCTGGCCCAGCATCCCGGACGACACCCACTTGAAGACCCAGTGCAGCGAGTGCACCTCGTACTCGTCGAAGTCCTCCGGCCGTTCGTCCCACATGCGCAGCAGGCGCGCGAAGGGGACGAACATCCTGTCCTTCTCGGAGCTGTAGTTGTAGACCTTCAGCTGGTGTCCGAGGGCCTCGATCACCGCGAGCGGGACGTCCAGCTTCTCGGCCTCGGCGAGCAGGTGCTCCGCGCGCGCGTTGCGGGCCGGTCCCTCCGGCTCCTCGGAGTTCTCCGCCATCGCACGGCGCAGCGCGTCGAAGTCCGTGATCCCTGTCATCAGTGGTCGCCCTCCCCGTGTGTGGCCCACTCCAGGAGGCCGATGAACGCCCGGTTCAGCAGTGCCGAATCGGCGGGGCGCAGTGGTCGCTGCGCCATCAGGAGTGCCTGCCCGTAGAGCGACTCCGTGGCCGTCCCGATCAGGTCCCGGTCCCTCAGCGAACTGATCCGCCGGATCAGCGGGTTGAGGTGGTTGAGCACGAGACGCGCACGGGGAGCGCTGCCCCGCAGCGAGCCCAGGATGCCCGCCCACAGGTCGTCGGCCTGCTCCTCGGCCTCCGCGCGGGCCTGCTCGTGCCGGGCGGACCGGTCGTCCAGATGCAGCGCGGGCACCGACAGCGGATGGAAGGCCCGCAGGACCACATCGCAGCCCAGGGGGTCCAGCTTGGCCCGCGCGGCGGCCAGGAAGTCCGCCAGGGCCAGCTCCTCGGCCGGGTCGACCGAGTCCAGGTGCGCGGTCACGGTGTCCGAGTCCAGCTCGGCGACCACCGTCCCCGGGCGCACCGACGGCAGCGCCTCGACCAGCTCGCCGTCGTAGGTGTAACCGCCGTTGATCACCCCGATGCCCTGCGCGGACGCGATCGGGGCGACCTGCCGGTACTCCTCGACGGTCCGCGTGAAGTGCACCACCGGGTGGCGCTGCGCGAACTCCTCCAGGGACACCCGTCCGTCGGTCGTCTCGAACGGGAGCCACGGCAACATCGTGCGCAGCATCTCCTTGTCGTGCCGCGCCAGGGACTTCACCCCCAGGTGGTGCACCGACAGGAACGCGGCCAGCCGCTCCGGATCACCCGCCGCGAGCCCGGTCAGCCAGGCCCGGATCCGTTCCCCGAGCGCCTCCCGTACGGCGGCCAGCGTCTCGTCCTCGTACAGCGACTCGCGCGAGGCCGTGGGCCGCAGGCTGTCCGTGTCCAGCACACAGCGCACGAAGAACGCCCAGTCGGGCAGCAGCTGTTCGGCCCGCTCGGTCAGCAGCATGCCCTTGAGATGCACCCGGTGACTCGCCCGCTGCGCCGGACTCACGGCACCGGGAAGGACGTAGGCCACCCCGCGAATTCCCGCGAGCGGCACGGACAGGTCGATCGAGTCCAACGGCGTGAACCCGAACAGCTCGTGACAGTGCCGCGCCAGCGCCACCCTCCGGGTGCCGGGACTCGGGTACGACCGGTCCCAGGGCGCGGGCAGATCGGTGATCGCCTCGCCGTCCACGCGCACGTCGTACGGCAACAGCGCCCCGAAGTCACGGGCCAGCGCGAGGACCTTCTCCTTGGTGAGCCATTCGCCGGCGCCCGCGCGCGCCACCAGGTGCACGGTGGTGCCCGGTTCGGGGCGCTCGGCGTCGGGGAGGGTCCGCACGGTGTACGAGCCGTCGTCGGTCGCCGTCCACTCCACGGGCGGCGCGTCGGGCGTACGGGCGCTGCGGCTGACGACCCGGATCCGCTCGGCCACCACGAAACAGGCGAGCAGCCCGATGCCGAACTGCCCGAGGAAGTCGGAACGGGCCTCCTGGAGCCCGTCGGCGCGCTTGGAGCTACGGCCGATGGTCGCGAGGAGGTTGTGCACGTCCGCCTCGGTGAGCCCGACGCCGGAGTCCTCGACGCGCAGGGTGCCCCCGTCGGCGAACAGCCGTACCAGGGCAGGGGAGTCGGGCTGCTCGGCCCGGCGCGCGGTGATCGCGTCCACGGCGTTCTGCAGCAGCTCGCGCAGATAGACCTTGGGGCTGGAGTAGAGGTGATGGGAGAGCAGGTCCACCAGACCGCGCAGGTCGACCTGGAACGTGTGGGGTGACTGGGATGACTGTGAGGTCTGGGAGTCCATCGTCGCAGCGCCGAGGTGGGGGAAGTGCGAACGGCGCGAGGGTCGGGCGGTCCCTGTGAGGCGGTGACCGCGGGGGATGGCCGGAGCGCGCCATCCTAGGCCTCGAACGACCCGCCTGACCAGGAGTTTCGCAAGACGTATACGGCATTGTCAGTGGCGTGGTGTGCAATGGATCTCGTGCCCGCACTGGAAGAACCACTGAAAAAGGTGCTCGGCCCCGCCACCGCGAAGGTGATGGCCGAGCATCTCGGCCTGCACACAGTGGGCGACCTCCTGCACCACTACCCGCGCCGGTACGAGGAGCGGGGCCAGCTCACACACCTCGCCGAGCTGCCGATGGACGAGCACGTCACCGTGGTCGCCCAGGTCGCCGACGCCCGGCTGCACACCTTCGCGTCCAGCAAGGCCCCCCGGGGCAAGGGGCAGCGTCTCGAAGTCACGATCACGGACGGCAGCGGCCGGCTCCAACTCGTCTTCTTCGGCTCGGGAGTTCACAAACCCCACAAGGAACTGCTGCCGGGCACGCGCGCGATGTTCGCCGGCAAGGTCTCCGTCTTCAACCGCCGTCTTCAACTCGCCCATCCGGCGTACGAGTTGCTGAAGGGCGACGCCGAGGAAACGGTGGAGACCTGGGCGGGCAGCCTGATCCCCATCTACCCCGCCACCGCCAAACTGGAGTCCTGGAAGATCGGCAAGGCCCTCCAGACGGCACTGCCCAGCGCCCAGGAAGCGGTCGACCCCCTCCCGGACTCCCTGCGCGAGGGCCGCGGCCTGGTCTCCCTCCCCGAGGCCCTCCTCAAGATCCACCGCCCCCACACCAAGGCGGACATCGCCGCAGCCCGCGACCGCCTCAAGTGGGACGAGGCCTTCGTCCTCCAGGTGGCCCTGGCCCGCCGCCGCCACGCGGACGCCCAACTCCCCGCCGTAGCCCGCAAACCGTCCCCCGACGGCCTCCTCTCGGCCTTCGACGACCGCCTTCCGTTCACCCTCACGGACGGGCAGGTGAAGGTCTCCAAGGAGATCTTCGACGACCTGGCTACGGAGCATCCGATGCACCGGTTGCTGCAGGGGGAGGTCGGATCGGGCAAGGCGCAGCCGCTCGACTCGCTCGTGCTCACACCCGCCGGGTTCCGTCGTATGGGCGATCTCACGGTGAGGGACGAGGTTGTCGTGCCGGACGGGGAGATCGCGCTGATCGATGGGGTCTTCCCCCAGGGGGAGCGTGAGGTCTGGCGCTTGGTCCTCTCCGACGGAAGCCACGTGGAGTGCGACGACGAGCATCTCTGGATCGTGGGCACGAGCTGCGGGTGGCATCGAGGACAGACTCCCGAGGTCATGACGACTCGGGAGATCCGCCTGGACACGTTCAAGGCCGACGGATCCTCGAAGTGGTATCTCCCGGCAGCTGCTCCGGTCGATCTCGGAGGCGATTGTGGACTGCCTCTCGATCCCTACCTGTTCGGTGTTCTTCTGGGCGACGGCTCATTCCGGCACAACCTGCGGTTGTCCACGATGGACGAGGAGATCCGTGATGCCGTGGCGACGGCCGCGGCCCCTGAGTGCCACGTGGTCCCGGTGAAGGGCTCCCGTTGCGACTTCACGCTTCAGCTTGCCCACCGGGCCGGAGGTGTCCGCAATCCCGTGATCCAGGTCCTGCGTGATCTGAATCTCTGGGGTGTCACGTCGCACGGCAAGTTCGTTCCCGACGAATTCAAGAACACGTCGATCAAGAACCGCCTTGCTCTGCTGCAAGGGCTGATGGACACGGACGGCACCGTCAGCGCGGACGGCTTCAGCATCTCGTTCTGTTCTGCCTCGCTCGTATTGGCGAATGACGTTGCCTGGCTGGCGCGTTCACTCGGCGGTCGGGCACGCGTCCTGCCGAAGAAGGCGTCCTTCAACGTCTCCGTGGCCCTGCCCGACGAGTACGCTCCGTTCCGCCTCACCCGCAAAGCCGAACGCGTAGGGCCCAGGCCGAAATACAACACGTTCCGCCGCGGAATCCGAGCAGTTGAGTACGTCGGACGTAAACCGGTCCAGTGCATCAGCGTCGCGCACCCCAGCCATGCCTACGTCACCGACAACTTCACAGTGACCCACAACACCATGGTTGCCCTCCGAGCCATGCTCGCCGTGGTCGACGCGGGTGGGCAGGCCGCGATGCTCGCGCCCACCGAAGTGCTCGCTCAGCAGCATCACCGGTCGATCACCGAGATGATGGGGGAGCTGGCCGAGGGCGGGATGCTGGGCGGGGCCGAGCGGGCGACCAAGGTGACGCTGCTCACCGGGTCCATGGGGACGGCCGGGCGGCGTCAGGCACTCCTCGACCTCGTCACCGGTGAGGCCGGGATCGTGATCGGCACGCACGCGTTGATCGAGGACAAGGTCCAGTTCCACGACCTCGGCCTGGTCGTGGTCGACGAACAGCACCGCTTCGGCGTCGAACAGCGCGACGCCCTGCGCGGCAAGGGCAAGCAACCCCCGCACCTCCTCGTCATGACCGCCACCCCCATCCCGCGCACGGTCGCCATGACGGTCTTCGGCGACCTGGAGACCTCGGTCCTCGACCAACTCCCGGCCGGCCGCTCACCCATCGCCAGCCACGTCGTCCCCGCCGCCGACAAGCCGCACTTCCTGGCCCGCGCCTGGGAGCGCGTCCGCGAGGAGGTCTCCAACGGCCATCAGGCGTACGTCGTCTGCCCACGCATCGGCGACGAGGACGACGACCCCAAGAAGGCCGGCAAGACCAAGAAGAAGTCCCCCGAGGACGACGCGGAGAAGCGCCCGCCGCTGGCCGTCCTGGACATCGCCGCGCAGCTCGCCAAGGGCCCGCTCCAGGGCTTGAAGATCGAGGTGCTGCACGGCCGTATGCACCCCGACGACAAGGACGCCGTGATGCGCCGCTTCGCCGCCGGGGACACGGACGTCCTGGTCGCGACGACGGTCATCGAGGTCGGCGTCAACGTGCCCAACGCCACCGCGATGGTCATCATGGACGCCGACCGCTTCGGCGTCTCCCAGCTCCACCAGCTGCGAGGCCGAGTGGGCCGCGGCTCGGCTGCCGGTCTCTGCCTCCTGGTCAGCGAGATGCCCGAGGCGAGCCCCGCCCGCCAACGCCTCAACGCCGTCGCCTCCACCCTCGACGGCTTCGAACTCTCCCGCATCGACCTCGAACAGCGCCGCGAGGGCGATGTGTTGGGGCAGGCCCAGTCCGGTGCCCGTACGTCCCTGCGGGTCCTGTCGGTCATCGAGGACGAGGAGGTCATCGCGGAGGCGAGGGAGGAGGCGACGGCAGTGGTGGCAGCAGATCCCGAGCTGCGGAACCTCCCGGGCCTGCGGACGGCCCTGGACGCGCTGTTGGACGCGGAGAGAGAGCAGTACTTGGAAAAGGGCTAGGGGCCACCCACCCAGGGGCGCGGGGCTGTATTGAATATGCGGCTACCGCCGCGTGCGCGCGACCAGCCACAATGAAACCTGAAGCCGCCCACCACCAAGGATCCAAGATGACCCGCGTGATCGCCGGCGAAGCCGGTGGACGTCGACTCGCCGTGCCGGCAGGCACCGGCACCCGCCCCACCTCCGACCGCGCACGCGAGGGCCTCTTCTCCACCTGGCAGTCCCTCCTCGGCGCCCCCCTGAGCGGCGAAAGGGTCCTGGACCTGTACGCGGGCTCGGGCGCCATCGGCCTCGAAGCCCTCTCCCGCGGCGCGAGCCACACCCTCCTCGTGGAGGCCGACCCGAAGGCCGCCCGCGTCATCAGGGAGAACGTCAAGAGCATCGGCCTCCCCGGTGCCGAGGTCAGGGCGGGCAAAGCGGAACAGATCGTCCAGACGCCGGCGCCGGCCGACCCGTACGACATCGTCTTCCTCGACCCGCCGTACGTTGTCGCAGATCACGATCTTCGGGAGATTCTCCTCACACTCCGGTCCGGGGGCTGGCTCGCGCCGGACGCTCTCGTCACCGTGGAGCGCAGCACCAGAGGCGGCGAATTCGGGTGGCCGGACGGATTCGACGCGATCCGGGCCCGTCGCTACGGCGAGGGGACCTTTTGGTACGGTCGCGCCGCCTCTACGTGCGAAGACGCACGATGACCGGACCGGAGAGCGAGGGAACTCAGTTGCGCCGCGCCGTTTGTCCGGGGTCGTTCGACCCCATCACCAATGGACACCTCGACATCATCGCCCGTGCCTCCCGGCTGTACGACGTCGTGCACGTCGTCGTGATGATCAACCAGTCGAAGAAGGGCATGTTCACCGTCGACGAGCGGATCGGGCTGATCGGCGAGGTCACCGCCGAGTTCGGCAACGTCCAGGTCGAGGCCTACCACGGACTGCTCGTCGACTTCTGCAAGCAGCGCGACATCCCGGCCATCGTCAAGGGCCTGCGCGCGGTCAGCGACTTCGACTACGAACTGCAGATGGCCCAGATGAACAACGGTCTTTCGGGCGTCGAAACCCTGTTCATCCCGACCAGTCCCACCTACAGCTTCCTGTCGTCCTCGCTGGTCAAGGAGGTCGCGCAGTGGGGCGGCGACATCTCCCACCTGGTACCGCCGATCGTCCTGGAAGCGCTCCACGAGCGGCTCGGCCAGGACTGAGGCACTGACAGTGCGTCACCCGGTGTCGGGCGGGGCGGGTGTGGTCGTACAGTCGACCCGTCCGTCTCCAACACGTCGGTAGAGAGTGGCGAGCACACGGTGGACGTGCAGAAGAAGCTCGACGAGATCGTCGCCTCGGTCTCCAGCGCCCGGTCCATGCCCATGTCGGCCTCGTGCGTGGTCAACCGCGCCGAGCTGCTCACGCTGCTCGAAGAGGTGCGCGCGGCCCTGCCGGACTCGCTGGCGGAGGCGCAGGAGCTGATCGGCGGCCGGCACGAGATGGTCGAGCAGGCCCGTCAGGAGGCCGAGCGGATCATCCATACCGCGCACGCCGAGCGCGGCTCGCTGATCTCCGACACCGAGGTCGCCCGCCGCTCGCAGAACGAGGCGGACCGCATCCTCGCCGAGGCCCGCCAGGAGGCCGAGGAGGTCCGCGCGGAGGCCGACGACTACGTCGACTCCAAGCTCGCCAACTTCGAGGTCGTCCTCACCAAGACCCTCGGCTCGGTCGGGCGAGGCCGCGAGAAGCTGCTCGGCACCGGCCCCGGCATCGACGACCAGGGCTACGAGGACGAGGACGCCCCCGAGCGCAGCCACGACCCGGAGACCCTGCGCCGCGACGCCGACGCGTACGTGGACGTCAAGCTCGGCGCCTTCGAGGCGGTGCTCGCCAAGACCCTGGAGGCTGTGGGCAAGGGCCGGCAGAAGTTGCACGGGCGGCTCGCCAGCGACGATCTCGGCGCCCTCTCCCTCGACGACGACGGCAACCAGGTCCAGCACACCAGCGACGCCGACTACCTCGCCGACCTCGCGACCGTCACGGACACCCCGGTCTCGGCCACCCCGCTCCAGCCCGAGCAGCAGGACTACGCCCCGCAGGCGGCCTACGACTACCAGCAGACCGCGCAGCAGCAGGACCCGTACGGCTACCAGCAGCAGGGCTACGTCCAGCAGCAGGACCCCTACGGGTACCAGCAGGCCGACCCCTACGCCTACCAGGGCTACGACACCGGCCAGCAGCCCGTGTACGACCCGAACCAGATGCAGCAGGCCCAGCTCGACCCGCAGCAGACCCAGCAGGCCCAGGCTCAGCAGGGCTACGCGCTCGACGAGACCAGCCTCTTCGACACCGGCATGATCAGCGCGGAGCAGCTGAGGGCCTACGAGCAGGGTCGCGGCCTGTAGGGATCCGGGCCGGTGGCCGAGAGCGCACACCGGATTGGGCCGTGAGCGAAAGGTCCAGTATCCTGGCTCTTCGGTCGCGTGTACGTCCGCGATCACCGCTGCCCGGAAGCACCGAAGGGCAGCGCCCCATGAGCTCAGCAGACCGAAAGACAGGGATGGCTCTGAACGCCCGCCTCGACCACCGCAACCCTCTCGTGTTCGACACTCACGAGCTGGGTCGGCGTCCTGGTGCGCTGCAGCGCCTGAACCGTTCGATCGACGCTCCCAAGGATCTCGGGATCCAGGGAGTCGTCGGAGTGCCGGAAGGCGCCCCGATGGAGCTCGAACTCCGCCTTGAGTCGGTCATGGAAGGGGTGCTTGTCACAGGCACCGCCCGTGCACTGGCCAAGGGGGAGTGCGTAAGGTGTCTGGAGCCGCTGGAGCTGTCGCTCGTAGCGGACTTCCAGGAGATGTTCTCGTACCCCGACGCCGACGACCGTGGCCGTGTGAAAGCGGAACCGGTCGACGACGCCGAGGAAGATGAGGACAGGCTCTTCATCGAGGACGGCTTGTTCGACCTCGAATCCGTGCTGCGCGATGCGGTGGTGCTCGCACTGCCGATGCAGCCGGTGTGCCAGGACGACTGTCTGGGCCTGTGCTCCGAGTGCGGGGTACGGCTCACGGACGACCCGGACCACCACCATGACGCCGTCGACATCCGTTGGGCGGCACTGCAGGGACTCGCCGGTTCACTCGAAGACGGCGAGAAGGACGAGATCAGTGGCGAAGCGCCCCGACCGGCGCGCGCCAACGAGAAGCAGGAGAAGTAGCCGTGGCTGTTCCGAAGCGGAAGATGTCGCGCAGCAACACGCGCCACCGCCGGTCGCAGTGGAAGGCTGCGGTCACCCCTCTGGTTGCGTGCGAGCGCTGCCACGAGCCCAAGCAGCAGCACATCGCGTGCCCTTCTTGCGGCACGTACAACAAGCGCCAGGTCCTCGAGGTCTGAGCGGCTGGTGAGAGGCACCATGTCTGACGTCAAGGCCGACTCAGTCGCCAAGAAACACGCGGACACAGCCTCGTCCCACACGCTGTTGGAAGGGCGGCTCGGGTATCACCTCGAGTCCGCCCTTCTGGTGCGTGCGCTGACCCACCGTTCGTACGCGTACGAGAACGGCGGTCTGCCGACGAACGAGCGGCTGGAGTTCCTCGGGGACTCCGTGCTCGGCCTCGTCGTCACGGATACGCTGTACACCACCCACCCCGACCTGCCCGAAGGCCAACTGGCCAAGCTGCGGGCCGCGGTGGTCAATTCTCGTGCGCTGGCGGAGGTCGGTCGCGGTCTGGAACTCGGCTCCTTCATCCGGCTCGGCCGTGGTGAAGAGGGCACGGGGGGCCGGGACAAGGCGTCCATCCTCGCCGACACCCTGGAAGCGGTGATCGGCGCGGTCTATCTCGACCAGGGCCTCGATGCGGCCTCCGAACTGGTGCACCGCCTGTTCGACCCGCTCATCGAGAAGTCCTCGAACCTCGGTGCCGGCCTGGACTGGAAGACCAGTCTCCAGGAGCTCACCGCGACCGAGGGGCTCGGTGTCCCCGAGTACCTGGTCACGGAGACCGGCCCCGATCACGAGAAGACCTTCACTGCTGCCGCCCGCGTCGGAGGCGTCTCGTACGGCACCGGCACCGGCCGCAGCAAGAAGGAGGCGGAGCAGCAGGCCGCCGAGTCCGCCTGGCGGTCCATCCGGGCCGACGCGGACGAGCGAGCCGAGAAGGCGAAGGAGGCGGCCGAACAACAGGCCGTCGAGACCGCCGCCGAGGCCGCTGAGCAGCCTGCCGAGGAGAACACCGACACGTCGTCGGCGTCCGCCTGACCGAACAGCGCGACCGAGCGCCCGTCCCCGCGTGGGACGGGCGCTCGGATCGTTAACCCGTTGCCACCAGGGGATGTCATGCCCGAGTTGCCCGAGGTCGAGGTCGTCCGGCGCGGTCTGGAGCGGTGGGTCGCCCAGCGCACCGTCGCCGACGCCGAGGTGCTGCATCCGCGTGCGGTACGGCGGCATGTCGCCGGTGCCGACGACTTCGCGCACCGGCTCAAGGGGCATCGGATCGGCACGCCGAGCAGGCGCGGCAAGTATCTGTGGCTGCCGTTGGAGGACACGCATCAGGCGGTGCTGGCGCACCTCGGGATGAGTGGTCAACTCCTGGTCCAGCCGCACGAGTTGCCCGACGAGAAGCATCTGCGCATCCGGGTCCGGTTCGCCGACTCCCTCGACACGGAACTCCGCTTCGTCGACCAACGGACCTTCGGTGGACTGTCGTTGCACGACACCACCCCGGACGGGCTGCCGGACGTCATCGCGCACATCGCGCGTGACCCCTTGGACCCGTTGTTCGACGACGAGTTGTTCCACCAGGCCCTGCGCCGCAAGCGGACGACCATCAAACGGGCCCTGCTCGACCAGTCGTTGATCAGCGGAGTCGGCAACATCTATGCGGACGAGGCCCTTTGGCGGGCCCGCGTCCACTACGAACGCCCGACCGCGACCTTCACCCGCCCGCGCACCGCCGAACTCCTGGGCCACGCACGGGATGTGATGAACGCGGCCCTCGACGTGGGCGGCACCAGTTTCGACAGCCTGTACGTCAACGTGAACGGGGAGTCGGGCTACTTCGACCGCTCGCTCGACGCGTACGGCCGCGAGGGCCTGCCGTGCCGGCGCTGCGGTACGCCGATGAGCCGGCGGGCGTGGATGAACCGGTCGAGCTACTTCTGCCCGAAGTGCCAGAAGGCGCCGAGGAGTTAGCGGGCGCCACGGCTCCGGAACTCGCCGATGGTCTAGAGACCGCCGCGCGTTTCGTCGTAGCGCGTGCGGGCCGCGAGGACGTCGTCCATGCGGGACTCCACGAAGCCGACCAGTCCCGCGAGGCGTTCGGCGACGCCATGTCCCAGCGGGGTCAACTCGTAGTCCACGCGCGGTGGGTTGGTCGGCTGGGCCTCGCGGTGGACCAGGCCGTCGCGCTCCAGGGCGTGCAGCGTCTGCGAGAGCATCTTCTCGCTCACGCCGTCGACGCGGCGGCGCAGTTCGTTGAAGCGCAGCGAGCCCTCGTGCAGCGCGCACAGGGTGAGTCCGCCCCAGCGGCCCGTGATGTGCTCCAGGGTGCCTCGGGAGGGGCAGGCCTTCGCGAAGACGTTGTACGGGAAGTACTGCTCCTCCGTACGCTCCTGGGTGGTGTCCATGTCGCCAGGGTACGCGAGCGCAGCGCTAACCAAAAGGGAGCACTAACCAGTGGTTAGCGCTCCCTACGGGTGTTCCTGTAGGCGTCCTACGGCGTCGGACTAGTACCCGAAGTCCTGCGTCCACCAGGGGCCGCCGGTGCCGAAGTGCACACCCACGCCCAGGGTCTTGAAGTCGCAGTTCAGGATGTTGGCCTTGTGGCCGGGGCTGTTCATCCAGGCGTCCATGACCGCGGCCGCGTCGGCCTGGCCGCGGGCGATGTTCTCGCCGCCGAGGTTGGTGATGCCGAGCTTCTCCGCCCGGTCCCACGGGGTGGCCCCGCTGGGGTCGGTGTGGTCGAAGAAGTCCTGGTCGGCCATCTGCTGGCTGAAGTTCTCGGCCAGCGTGGTCAGCGAGCTGTTGGCGGCCACCGGGCTGCAGCCGACGAGCGCGCGCTGCTCGTTGACGAGCTTGAGCACCGCGGCCTCGGCGGCGGCCTCCGTGGAGACCGTCACCGGTGCGTCGGCCGACTGCGTGGGCGCCGGAGTGGTGGGCTTCGCCGAGGGGGTCGAGGTCGTCGGCTCCTCGGTCGGGGTGGCCGCCGGCTTCTTCGCCGGGGCCTTGGTGGCGGGTGCGGTGGCGGACTTGGTCGGAGCCGCCGACGGGGAGGCCGCACGGTTCGCGTCGCGGCTCGTGGACGAGCCGTCGTCGCGGGACTCCGCGCTGCCGGAGGTGCCGCCCTGCTCGGTCGCCGAGTTGGACGGCGAACCGGCCGCCTGCACCTTGTCCGAGCCGCCACCGCCGCCGAGCTTGTAGTTCTCCAGTCCAGGCATCGCGCCCGCAGCGACCGCGACCGTGCCGATGGCGACGGCGGCGGAGACACCGAGCAGACCGGTCTTGACCGGCGTCGCGGTCTTGCGCTTACGACGGCGACCGCGGCCCGGGCGTGAGGCGTCGCCCCGGGAGGCGGTGGCGCCGGCCGCCTCGGGGAAGACCACGGCGTAGTCCTCCTCGGTGGCGAAGAGGTAGGCCTCGCTCGTGCGGCGGGAGTCGGCCTTGAGGCGGCTCTCGGCCTTCAGCCGGGCCTCGCTCTTCGGCGGGACGTCGTGGTTCGCGCGGCCCTCGTGGACCCGGTGGTCCGTGGGGGCCTGGTGGGGCTGGTGGAACTCGGCGGGACCCTCCGGGTGGAGATAGGGCGCCATGCCGATCGTCGAGCCGTCGGCCGGGTTCCAGGCGAAGCGGTCGTTCGGGGTGGAGCGGTCGGCGCGGTCGTTCCAGTCGTACGAGTCATGCGGGTCGTAGCCGCTCGTGTATGAGCCGTGCGTCTCTGTGACCCCCGTGGCGCGGCTCGTGGCGGCGCGGCCGGCGGCGGAGCGTCGGTGGCGTCCCATGTCCTTGCCTTTCGTCCTTGCGGTCAACTCGTCCGTGCGGTGACCCAGCTCACTCGATCGAGTGAGTTTCATATGAGATTCATTGGGGCGGACGGTACCGCATGGCGCGAGGGGAGCAAGTGCCCAGAGAGGTTTTGGCCGGTTAGGTTGCAGCCATGAGCGAGGATGTGCGGATGGTCGCCTGGGTGCGAGGGCGTGTGCAAGGTGTGGGTTTTCGGTGGTTTACCCGTGCCAAGGCTCTGGAGATCGGCGGCCTGAGTGGTTTTGCTCTCAATTTGGGCGACGGACGCGTCCAGGTGGTCGCGGAGGGGTCGCGCGAGGGCTGCGAAGGACTCCTCGGCTGGCTCCGGGGGCACGACACGCCCGGGCGCGTGGATGGCGTCACCGAGATCTGGGACACACCCCGCGGCGGCTACGACGGCTTCGCGATCCGCTGAGCACAATCTGCGAAACGGTGTAAAGCGGCCCTGGCGGAAGCGGAGGGACATGCCACCGGCAGCTGCCCGCAGCGGAAACTGCCTGGTGGTTGCCAAGAACGGCTCGCTCTGGCAGGCTCCGGACCTAAGGATGATCGCCATACCCAGCGAGGCCCCGCAGGAGTCGCCGTGCCGCCCGGTCAGGGCCGCGTGCCCCCGGGTCGCCCGCCAATACGGGGCGTGATCGTGTTGACCGTCAAACTTTTTGGTGAGACTCTGAAAGCCCCGCGCACCTTAGCTGTTTGGCATGGAAGAACAGCAGAGCAACACCCCAGTTTGTCAAGCATCGCGGGTGCGATTCCCTCACGACCCACACCGCTTCGGTCGGTCACTCAGTGTGGAGGACCATCCATCATGGCAAAGGCGCTTCTCGGTTACGTCGGCGGCTCTGACCCGCGACTCCTCGCCGAGATGCGACGGCTCCAGCAGCGCGTCCAGGACCTGGAATCCGAGCTCGTTCGGATCCAGGACGAGAACGACGCTCTGACGGCTGCCGCAACTCACGATTCGCTTCTTGAGCTCGACGCACGCCAGGCGGAGCCCGCGCTCACCTGATCACTGCGACGCACCACATGACAAGCAGTGGTTGTGCTGTCCGCATCAACCGCTGAGTTGTCAGAGTTTGCAAGGGACGCCTCGGCGTCCCTTCTTTCTTTCCCCCGTGCTGCCTCCACCCTCTTTAACGTTTGGTGTGCCCTGCACGTTCAAGGGCGAAACCGCGGGGAACCGGACGTTCATGGAGAGAGCGAGCGGCGGAAGGTAGAGTCCAGCGGCGTGCACCTCAAGGCCCTGACCCTGCGGGGGTTCAAGTCGTTCGCCTCGGCGACCACGCTCCGGTTCGAGCCGGGCATCACGTGCGTCGTCGGTCCGAACGGCTCGGGCAAGTCCAATGTCGTGGACGCGCTCAGCTGGGTCATGGGCGAACAGGGCGCCAAGTCGCTGCGCGGCGGCAAGATGGAGGACGTCATCTTCGCCGGCACCACCGGCCGCCCCCCGCTGGGCCGCGCCGAGGTGTCCCTCACCATCGACAACTCCGACGGGGCGCTGCCCATCGAGTACGCCGAGGTCACCATCACGCGGATCATGTTCCGCAACGGCGGCAGCGAGTACCAGATCAACGGCGACACGTGTCGCCTCCTCGACATCCAGGAACTCCTCTCAGACTCCGGCATCGGCCGCGAGATGCACGTCATCGTCGGCCAGGGCCAGCTCGACTCCGTGCTCCACGCCGACCCCATGGGCCGCCGCGCCTTCATCGAGGAGGCGGCCGGCGTCCTCAAGCACCGCAAGCGCAAGGAGAAGGCGCTCCGCAAGCTGGACGCGATGCAGGCCAACCTCGCGCGCGTGCAGGACCTGACGGACGAACTCCGCCGCCAGCTCAAGCCCTTGGGCCGCCAGGCCGCGGTCGCGCGCAGGGCGGCCGTCATCCAGGCCGACCTCCGCGACGCCCGCCTCCGCCTGCTGGCCGACGATCTCGTACGACTGCGCCAGGCGCTGAACACCGAGATCGCCGACGAGGCCGCGCTGAAGGGACGCAAGGAGGCCGCCGAACTGGAGCTGCGCAAGGCGCTCCAGCGCGAGGGCCTCCTGGAGGACGAGGTACGGCAGCTCACCCCACGTCTCCAGCGCGCCCAGCAGACCTGGTACGAGCTGTCCCAGCTGGCCGAACGGGTACGCGGCACGATCTCGCTGGCCGACGCCCGCGTGAAGAGCGCGACGTCGGCCCCACCGGAGGAACGGCGCGGGCGCGACCCCGAGGACATGGAGCGCGAGGCCGCCCGCATCCGCGAGCAGGAGGCGGAACTCGAAGCGGCCCTTGAGGCGGCCGAGCACGCCCTGGAGGACACGGTCGCCCACCGCTCCGACCTGGAGCGGGAGTTGACGGCCGAGGAACGGCGCCTGAAGGACGTGGCCCGTTCCATCGCCGACCGCCGCGAGGGACTCGCCCGGCTCAACGGCCAGGTCAACGCGGCCCGTTCACGCGCCGCCTCCGCCCAGGCCGAGATCGACCGCCTCGCCGCCGCCCGCGACGAGGCCCAGGAACGAGCGGGCAGCGCGCAGGCGGAGTACGAGGCACTCCAGTCCGAGGTCGACGGCCTCGACGCGGGCGACGAGGAACTCACCGCGCGCCACGAGACGGCCCGGGCCACCCTCGCGGAGGCGGAAGCAGCCCAGGCCGCCGCCCGCGAGGCGTCCACAGCGGCGGAACGCCAACGCGCCGCCACCCAGGCCCGCCGGGACGCGCTGGCCCTGGGCCTGCGCCGCAAGGACGGCACCGGGATACTGCTGGGCGCGCGGGACAGGCTCACCGGAATCCTGGGCCCGGCGGCGGAACTCCTCACGGTGACCCCGGGCCACGAGGTAGCCCTGGCGGCGGCGTTCGGCGCGGCGGCGGACGCGATCGCCGTGACGACACCGTCCTCGGCGGCGGACGCGATCCGCCTGCTGCGCAAGCAAGATGGGGGCAGGGCCGCGCTGCTGCTGGCAGGAGGCCCTGAGCATTCGACCCCGGTGACTGAGGCGTCCCGAGGGGGCGCGGGACAGCATCCATTTGCGGCTCCGCCGCGGAGCGCGCCCAGCCACGACGAGCCTGCAGACGCCCAACAACGTTTCGCGGCCGATCTGGTCCGCGCCCCCAACGACCTCATGCCCGCCATCCGCCGCCTCCTCCACAGCATCGTCGTAGTCGACACCCTCGAAGCCGCCGAGCAACTCGTATATACCCACCCCGAGTTGACCGCGGTCACCGCCGAAGGCGACCTACTCGGCGCCCACTTCGCCCACGGCGGCTCCGCAGGCGCCCCCAGCCTCCTCGAAGTCCAGGCCTCCGTAGACGAAGCCGCAGCCGAACTCGAAGAACTGGCCATCCGCTGCGAGGAGTTGGCCGCCACCCAGCAGACTGCGGGCGAGCGCCGCAAGGAATGCACCGCGCTGGTCGAGGAGTTGGGGGAGCGGCGCCGAGCCGCGGAGCGCGAGAAATCAACCGTGGCACAGCAGTTGGGCCGGCTGGCTGGGCAGGCGCGGGGCGCCGCCGGCGAGGCCGAGCGGTCGACCGCGGCGGCGGCACGGGCACAGGACGCGCTCGACAAGGCCGTAGAAGAGGCTGAAGTGCTCGCCGAACGGCTGGCCGTGGCCGAGGAGATGCCGGTCGAGGAGGAGCCGGACACCTCCGTGCGGGATCGGCTTGCCGCCGATGGGGCCAATGCGCGGCAGACCGAGATGGAGGCGCGGCTTCAGGTCCGTACGCATGAGGAGCGGGTCAAGGGGCTTGCCGGGCGGGCCGATTCGCTCGACCGCGCTGCCCGAGCGGAGCGTGAGGCACGGGCACGGGCGGAGCAGCGGCTCGCGCGGCTGCGGCACGAGGCCGCTGTCGCCGAAGCCGTCGCCTTCGGGGCGCGGCAGCTGCTCGCGCACGTCGAGGTGTCGCTGCACCGGGCCGACGAGGAGCGCACCGCCGCCGATGCCGCCAAGGCGCGCCGTGAGCAGGAGCTGGCCGCCGCCCGCAACCAGGGGCGCGACCTCAAGGGCGAGCTGGACAAGCTGACCGACTCGGTGCACCGGGGTGAGGTGCTCGGGGCCGAGAAGCGGATGCGGATCGAGCAGCTGGAGACCAAGGCGCTGGAGGAGCTGGGGGTCGAGCCCGCGGGGCTCGTCGAGGAGTACGGGCCGCATCAGCTCGTGCCGCCCTCGCTCGCCGCCGAGGGCGAGGTGCTGCCCGATGATCCGGAGGACCCGCGCAACCAGCCCCGTACGTTCCACCGCGCCGAGCAGGAGAAGCGGCTCAAGTCCGCCGAACGGGCGTACCAGCAGCTCGGGAAGGTGAACCCGCTCGCGCTGGAGGAGTTCGCGGCGCTGGAGGAGCGGCACAAGTTCCTCAGCGAGCAGCTGGAGGACCTGAAGAAGACCCGTGCCGACCTGCTTCAAGTGGTGAAGGAGGTCGACGAGCGTGTCGAGCAGGTCTTCACCGAGGCCTACCGGGACACGGCCCTGCAGTTCGAGGGCGTCTTCAGCCGGCTGTTCCCCGGTGGTGAGGGGCGGCTGATCCTGACCGATCCCGACAACATGCTGACCACGGGGGTGGATGTCGAGGCGCGTCCCCCGGGCAAGAAGGTGAAGCGGCTCTCGCTGCTCTCCGGCGGGGAGCGGTCCCTGACCGCCGTAGCGCTGCTGGTGTCGATCTTCAAGGCTCGGCCAAGCCCGTTCTATGTGATGGACGAGGTCGAGGCGGCGCTCGACGACACCAACCTCCAGCGGCTGATCCGGATCATGCAGGAGCTGCAGGAGGCCTCGCAGCTGATCGTGATCACCCACCAGAAGCGAACGATGGAGGTCGCCGACGCGTTGTACGGCGTCTCCATGCAGGGCGACGGGGTGTCGAAGGTCATTTCGCAGCGCCTTCGTTAGGCCTCCACAGATCTGTGCAGACCTTCATCGCATGTTCAAGTCTTGAACGTATTGCGGTCACTTGTAGGGATGAATCTCACAAGGGGCCCCCTATTGACTTCGAAACTTGAAGGCATAGTCTCTGCAACGTTGCTTTTACCTTCAGGTGGTGGGCAGCGGGAAGCTGTGCGCCACTGGAAGGGTCGCCCCCCACCCCGGCAGCGACGCCGGTGGCCTCAGGAGTTACACGTGATCAGCACTGCGCAGGCACCTCAGTCAGGAGCCGGGCCGGCTCATCCCGAACATCTCGCGCACGTCATCTTCATCGCGGCGGCGGCCGCGATGGGCGGCTTCCTGTTCGGCTACGACAGTTCCGTGATCAACGGTGCCGTCGAGGCGATCCGCGACCGGTACGACGTCGGCTCCACTGTCCTGGCACAGGTCATCGCCATCGCCCTGATCGGCTGTGCCATCGGCGCGGCGACCGCCGGCCGGATAGCCGACCGGATCGGCCGTATCCGCTGTATGCAGATCTCCGCGGTGCTGTTCACCATCAGCGCCGTCGGTTCGGCGCTGCCCTTCGCGCTCTGGGACCTCGCCTTCTGGCGGGTCATCGGCGGTTTCGCCATCGGTATGGCCTCCGTCATCGGCCCGGCCTACATCGCCGAGGTGTCCCCGCCCGCCTACCGCGGCCGGCTCGGCTCCTTCCAGCAGGCCGCGATCGTCATCGGCATCGCGATCTCGCAGCTGGTCAACTGGGGTCTGCTGAACGCCGCCGACGGCGACCAGCGCGGCAAGCTCATGGGCCTGGAGGCCTGGCAGGTCATGCTCGGCGTCATGGTGATCCCGGCCATCCTCTACGGCCTCCTCTCCTTCGCCATCCCCGAGTCCCCGCGCTTCCTGATCTCCGCGGGGAAGCTGGGCCGCGCGCACGAGGTGCTGCGTGAGGTCGAGGGCGACGACGTCGACCTCGACGCCCGGGTCGCCGAGATCGAGCACGCGATGAAGAGCGAGCACAAGTCGACCTTCAAGGACCTGCTCGGCGGTGGCGGCTTCTTCTTCAAGCCGATCGTCTGGGTCGGCATCGGCCTCTCGGCCTTCCAGCAGCTCGTCGGCATCAACGTCGCGTTCTACTACTCCTCGACGCTGTGGCAGTCCGTCGGAGTCGACCCGACGCAGTCGTTCTTCTACTCCTTCACGACGTCGATCGTGAACATCATCGGCACCGTGATCGCCATGATCTTCGTCGACCGCATCGGCCGTAAGCCGCTGGCCCTCATCGGTTCGGTCGGCATGGTCGTCGGTCTCGCGCTGGAGGCCTGGGCCTTCTCGTACCACCTGGTCGACGGCAAGCTGCCCTCCGCGCAGGGCTGGACCGCGCTGATCGCGGCCCACGTCTTCGTCCTCTTCTTCGCCCTGTCCTGGGGTGTCGTGGTCTGGGTCTTCCTCGGCGAGATGTTCCCGAACCGGATCCGCGCCGCCGCGCTCGGTGTCGCCGCCTCCGCGCAGTGGATCGCCAACTGGGCCATCACCGCGAGTTTCCCGTCGCTGGCCGACTGGAACCTCTCCGCGACCTACGTGATCTACACGGTCTTCGCCGCGCTCTCCATCCCGTTCGTCCTGAAGTTCGTGAAGGAGACGAAGGGCAAGAGGCTGGAGGACATGGGCTGACCGGGCCCACCCCCCCTGAACTCGGGGAGACGGGCTCAATCCCCCGCCGTCCGTCTCCCCGAAACCACCCCTCAGTCACCAGATGAGGACGCCGCCGCCGATCTCCCGGGCCCGGAGAGCGGCGGCCTCGATGTTGTCCAGGCGGCTCTCCACGAGGTCGGTACGCTCCCCGACCGCCGCGGCGACGGCTTCCAGCCGCTCCCGCAGCAGCGCCAGCTCGCGCAGGAACTCCGGCACGTCCGAGGCCTCGACGTACAGGTCGCTGGAGGCCAGCACGGGCAGGTACACGCAGCCCAGCGCGCGCACGGGTGCCGAACCCCACACGGTCTCGCGCCAGTTCTCGAAGCCGGCCGAGTCGTTGCAGCCCTCCGGAACGTCGAGCACGTTCCACTGGCCGTCCGCGTCACGCAGGAACACATCCACAGCCAAGGTCATGACCGCAGTGGACCACCGGTCGACCGGCCGGTCCACCGGTTACGGGTAAAGGTCACCCTCCGAATCCGGGTCACTCCCCGAGCCGTGGCAGCACCCGCTCCGCGAACAGCCGCAGGCTGCGCCAGCCCTCGTCCACCGGCATCCCGCCCGACAGCGGATGCAGTACGAGGTTGTCGAGCCCCAGCGCCACGCACTCGTCCGGCGTGAGGATCCGGTAGACGCCCTCCGCGCGCAGCTCCGCCACGGTCGTCGCCCCGGACTTCACCGCCGAGCGGATGTCCCCTGACTGCCAGGAGGCGTACGTCCGCGCCTCGTGCAGGAAGTGCGCCCCGTACTCGGCCCAGGCCCGGTCCGGGTCCTCGGCGATGTGCAGCAGCGGGGTCTCCGCCCCCGGCATCATGGTCCAGCCCTCGGTGCCGTACTCGACGAGCCGGTCCTTGTAGTACGCCTCCAGGTCGGGCAGGTGAGCGCTGGGGAAGAAGGGCAGACCGAGCCGGGCGGCTCGACGCGCGGCGGCCTTGGAGGAGCCGCCGACCAGCAGCAGGGGGTGCGGGTCGGAGAAGGGGCGCGGGGTGACCCGTACCGTACGGCCGCGGTACTCGAACTCCTCGCCGGACCACGCCTTCAGGACCGTCTCCAGCAGCTCGTCCTGGAGCCTGCCCCGGCGCTTCCAGTCCACGTCGAACTGGGCGTACTCCTCGGGCCGGTACCCGATCCCGGCCACGGTCACCAGCCGGCCGCCGCTCAGCAGATCCAGTACGGCGATGTCCTCGGCCAGCCGGAGCGGGTCGTGCAGCGGGCCGATGATCGCCGAGACGGTCACCGCGATGTGCCGGGTCGCGCCGAACACCGCGCCCGCGAAGGTGAAGGGCGAGGGCAGCCAGTTGTTGGCGACGCCGTGGTGCTCCTCCGTCTGCACGGTGGTGATGCCGTGCTCGTCGGCGTACGCGGCCATCTCCAGGGCGGCCCGGTAGCGGGCGCTCAGCGAGGCGGGGGTGGCGCCGGGTTCGACGAGGTTGAAGCGTACGACCGAGACGGGCATGGGAGGTCCCCCTTCGTGTGCGGTGGGGTCGTGCGTGGTGGGGGACGGTAGCTGACGGCACGTCAGATGGCCATGGGCATGACTAGGGGCTTCCGGGGCTCCGGGCTTCTCGGCGCGTGCGAGGTCCGGGCGCGCCCGCGCTGGGCCCCGGCGAGACCCATGGCTGATACTGGGTGGGTTATGGAAACCGTCATCCTTGCTGTAGTCATCGCCGTGGTCGTGCTCGGTGCGCTGGGCGGGCTCGTCGTCGGCAGCCGGCGCAAGAAGCCGCTGCCCCCGCCGCCCACCTCCGTCCCCGACATCACCGCCCCGCCGGCCGAGCCGCACGTCGGCGACGAGGCCGAGACGCCGCGCGACGAAGCGCGCCGGACGATAGAGGAGGTGGATCTCCCCGACGGCTCGGCCCCGGTCGCCGTCGAGGAACCCCCCGTACCGGATGTCCCCGAGCTGGATGTTCCCGAGCCGACCGCCGGACGGCTCGTCCGGCTGCGGTCCCGGCTCTCCCGCTCGCAGAACGCGCTCGGCAAGGGGCTGCTCACGCTCCTGTCCCGCGAGCACCTCGACGAGGACACCTGGGAGGAGATCGAGGACATCCTCCTCACCGCCGACGTCGGCGTGGCCCCGACCCAGGAACTGGTCGACGGCCTGCGCGCCCGCGTGAAGGTGCTCGGCACCCGCACCCCGCAGGAGCTGCGCACGCTGCTGCGCGAGGAACTGCTCAAGCTGGTCGACACCGACGTCGACCGCACGGTCAGGACCGAGCCCGAGGACCGCAAGCCCGGCATCGTGATGGTCGTCGGGGTCAACGGCACGGGCAAGACCACCACCACCGGCAAGCTCGCCCGCGTCCTCGTGGCCGACGGGCGGACCGTCGTGCTCGGCGCCGCCGACACGTTCCGGGCCGCCGCCGCCGATCAGTTGCAGACCTGGGGCGAGCGGGTCGGTGCCCACACCGTGCGCGGGCCCGAGGCCGGGGACCCCGCCTCCGTCGCGTTCGACGCGGTGAAGGAGGGCAAGGAGATGGGGGTCGACGTCGTCCTCATCGACACGGCCGGGCGGTTGCACACGAAGACCGGGCTCATGGACGAGCTGGGGAAGGTCAAGCGGGTTGTCGAGAAGCACGCGCCGCTTGACGAGGTGCTGCTGGTGCTCGATGCGACCACCGGGCAGAACGGGTTGGTGCAGGCGCGGGTCTTCGCCGAGGTCGTCGACATCACCGGGATCGTGCTGACGAAGCTAGACGGGACCGCCAAGGGTGGCATCGTGATCGCGGTTCAGCGTGAACTGGGTGTGCCGGTGAAGCTGATCGGGCTCGGTGAGGGCGCGGATGATCTGGCGCCGTTCGAGCCGGAGGCGTTTGTTGACGCCCTTATCGGCGACTGACGTTCCCTGGGTTGCGCGGTTCTTTTTTCCGCGCGCCGGTGGGGGCTGGTCGCGCCCACGCGGCGGAGCCGCAAATGTCACAGCCCCGCGCCCCTCGCGGGCCGCTGAAGTGCCCTTCTCCAAGCTGGAGAAGGGCACTTCGTCGTCTACGGCCTACGCGCGCGACCTGTGTGCCACGTACGCCAGGGTGCCCAGCAACAGCCTTGCCGCCGGGGGCTTTGTCGCCGAGTCCAGCGCGGGGGAGCGGAGCCAGCGGACCGGGCCCAGGCCTCCTCGGTCCGAGGGCGGGGCGGTGATGTGGGTGCCGGGGCCCAGGCCGCGGAGGTCCAGGGAGGTGGGGTCGTCCCAGCCCATGCGGTAGAGCAGGGCGGGGAGTTCGGCGGCGGCGCCGGGGGCGACGAAGAAGTGGGCGCGGTGGTCGGGGGTCGCCGCGACCGGGCCGAGCGGGAGGCCCATCCGCTCCAGGCGGGCCAGCGCGCGGCGGCCTGCGGGTTCGGCCACCTCGATCACGTCGAACGCGCGGCCCACGGGCAGCATCACCGCGGCGCCCGGCAACTCGGCCCAGGCGTCGGTCACTTCGTCGAGGGTCGCGCCGGCCCGCACCTCGGGCGCGAAGGTCAGTGGATGCGCGCCCGGCGCGGGGCACTTGGTGTCGCCGCAGGAACACGCGCCGCCGGCGGCCCGTGCGCCCGCGACCACGTCCCAGCCCCAGAGGCCGGTGAACTCGGCCACCGCTGTGCACTCCGACGCGCGACCGCGGCGGCGCGTGCCGGACCGGATGTCGCGGATACCCCGGCTGCTGCCGATCGTGAAGCCCATGCCCCCTCCAACGGGTCCGACGCACCGGTGGTTACGAGACGGATGCGTGTCGTCACTCTGTGTTCACGCCTGCCCCGCGCCGCGTGGTCCAGGCAGCGTCCGGGAGCGCCTCGGGTGGTGTGCTCGACGGTGCGCGCCCCTGCGTGCACCGCTACGCCCACTTCCGGTCGTCCTATGTCAAGTGAATCGTGCGCGGGCAACCGTAGGTTCATTCGAAGGGGTGGCGAATGGTGGCGTTTCCGCGATCGCCGTGGCTGGACGGGTGATCGTAGGATTACTTTGAGTGCACAAACCCTCGGGGCACATGCGCTCGTGGGTATGCCGCAGGCAACTCGTCATCTCGTTCGAAGGGTGACAAGTGCGGGACGGGAGGCCGTATTTACCGGCATTCTGATAGGGCTTGGCGCACAGCGGCGACAAGTGGTTCCAGGGATGGGGGCGTTCCAGTGGGCGGCAACGGCGGAAGCGGGACAACCGCGGCCAGTACGGAGAAGCGCCCCAATGAGCTGCTCGGCTCGTGGTTCGTGCGCAGCGGCTGGTCCAAGGGTGAGCTGGCGCGTCAAGTGAACCGCAGGGCCCGGCAGTTGGGGGCCAACCACATCTCCACGGACACCTCGCGCGTGCGCCGCTGGCTGGACGGCGAGAACCCGCGCGAGCCGATCCCGAGGATCCTCTCGGAGCTGTTCTCCGAGCGCTTCGGCTGCGTCGTCTCGGTCGAGGACCTGGGTCTGCGCGCGGCCCGCCAGGCACCCTCCGTGTCCGGCGTCGACCTGCCGTGGACGGCCCCGCAGACGGTGGCCCTGCTCAGCGAGTTCTCGCGCAGCGACCTCATGCTGGCCCGGCGCGGCTTCCTCGGCGCCTCGCTGGCCCTGTCGGCGGGACCGTCCCTCATCGAGCCCATGCAGCGCTGGCTCGTCCCCGGCCCCTCCGCCCACCAGCCGGAGCCCGAGCCGGTGAGCGCCCCCCGGCACGTCGGGCGGCTCTCCCGGCCCGAGTTGGAGCTGCTGGAGTCCACCACCGCGATGTTCCGCAAGTGGGACGCCCAGTGCGGCGGCGGCCTGCGGCGCAAGGCGGTCGTAGGACAGCTGCACGAGGTGACCGACCTCCTCCAGGAGCCCCAACCCGAGGCCACCAACCGCAAGTTGTTCAAGGTCGCCGCCGAACTCGCCGAGCTGGCCGGGTGGATGTCGTACGACGTGGGGCTCCAGCCCACCGCCCAGAAGTACTTCGTCCTGGCTCTGCACGCCGCCAAGGAGGCGGGCGACAAGCCGCTCGGGTCGTACGTGCTGTCCAGCATGAGCCGGCAGATGATCCATCTCGGGCGGCCCGACGACGCGTTGGAGCTGATCCACCTCGCGCAGTACGGCAGCCGGGACTGCGCGAGTCCGCGGACCCAGTCGATGCTGTATGCGATGGAGGCCCGCGCCTACGCCAACATGGGGCAGCCCGGGAAGTGCAAGCGGGCCGTCCGGATGGCCGAGGACACCTTCGGGGACGTACACGACTGGGACGACCCGGACCCGGACTGGATCCGCTTCTTCTCCGAGGCCGAGCTGTACGGCGAGAACTCGCACTCCTATCGCGACCTCGCCTACGTCGCCGGCCGCAGCCCCGCCTACGCCTCGCTGGCCGAGCCCGTCATGCAGCGGGCGGTGGACCTCTTCGCCAAGGACGAGGTGCACCAGCGGTCGTACGCGCTCAATCTCATCGGCATGGCCACCGTGCACCTGCTGCGGCGGGAACCCGAGCAGAGCGCGGTGCTGGCGACGGAGGCGATGACCGTCGCCAAGAAGGTGCGCTCCGAGCGCGTCAACACTCGTATCCGAAAGACCGTCGACACGGCGGTCCGCGACTTCGGTGAACTGGCCGTGGTCGTCGACCTCACCGAGCGGCTCGCGATCGAGCTGCCGGAGACCGCCGAAGCGGGCTGACACCCCCGAGCCCCGGCCGCGGCCGGCCCTCCCGAACCGCCCGACTCGGCTCCCCCATGCCAGGTCATCGGAAGGCCGACCGCGGCCGGTCCTGTCCGCCGACACCGAGCGGGTGGCGCCGGTGCGGCAGGTGAGGTCCGGGTGGTCGAAGGACCGTCCGACCCTTCGGAACTCGTATCCGAAAGACCGTCGACAGGGCGGTCCGCGGTGTCCGTGGTCCGGCCGAAAACGTCGGCCCCGCCGAGAGGGTCCCGACCGGGCCCCGGGAGAGCGCCGAAGGGGTCCGAGCCCCATGCCCCGGCGCCCCCGCGCCGACCCGTCGGGAGGCGGACCGCGGCCGGTTTCCGGCCGCCGGAAAAGGTTGCGCCACGATAACGATCGCGCGGCCGGAGATCCGGCGGTTCATCGACGCGTAACACGTACGGCGCCTTCGTCACTCCGGTGAAACATCGAGGGGCTTCGACGGAAACCGCGCTGCGCCAATCTCAGGGCGCATAACCGGACCCCCCGCCTTGACCGGACCGCATCCAGGCTTCGCCCGCACGGGGCCGTACAACCGACGAGGAGACGCCGATGGCATCAGCCGCCATCACGCTTGCCGCTGAGGCACCCAAACTGTCCTCCGCGAACACAGGCTTCATGCTGATCTGTTCTGCCCTGGTGTTGCTCATGACACCCGGACTCGCCTTCTTCTACGGAGGCATGGTCCGCGTCAAGAGCACCCTGAACATGCTGATGATGAGCTTCATCAGCATCGGGATCGTCACCATCCTGTGGGTGCTCTACGGCTTCTCCCTCGCCTTCGGTTCGAGTAACGGCTTCATCGGCTACAACTCCGACTGGCTGGGGATGAGCAACGTCGGGCTGACGGAGCTCTGGGACGGCTACACCATCCCGATCTTCGTGTTCATGGTCTTCCAGATGATGTTCGCCGTCATCACCCCCGCCCTGATAAGCGGTGCCATCGCCGACCGCGTCAAGTTCTCGGCCTGGGCGCTCTTCGTCGCCCTGTGGCTCACGGTCGTCTACGTCCCGGTCGCCCACTGGGTGTGGGGCGCCGACGGCTGGGCCTACAAGCTCGGTGTGATCGACTTCGCCGGTGGTACGGCGGTCCACATCAACGCCGGTGCCGGCGCCCTCGGCGTCATCCTGGTCATCGGCAAGCGCGCCGGCTTCAAGCGTGACCCCATGCGTCCGCACAGCCTCCCGCTGGTCATGCTCGGCTGCGGTCTGCTGTGGTTCGGCTGGTTCGGCTTCAACGCCGGTTCGTGGCTCGGCAACGACGACGGCGTCGGCGCGCTGATGTTCGTCAACACCCAGGTCGCCACCGCCGCCGCCATGCTCGCCTGGCTCGCCTACGAGAAGATCCGGCACGGCGCGTTCACCACGCTGGGCGCGGCCTCGGGTGCCGTCGCCGGTCTGGTCGCCATCACCCCGTCCGGTGGTGCGGTCTCCCCGCTCGGCGCGATCGCCGTCGGCGCCATCGCCGGCGTCGGCTGTGCCGCGGCCGTCGGCCTGAAGTACAAGTTCAACATCGACGACTCCCTCGACGTCGTCGGCGTCCACATGGTCGGCGGTATCCTCGGCTCCCTGCTCATCGGCTTCTTCGCCACCGGCAAGGGCCAGTCCGCCGCGACCGGCGTCTTCTACGGCGACCACACCTTCACCCAGCTGTGGAAGCAGTTCGCCGGTGTCGGCGCGGTCCTCGGCTACTCCCTGGTCGTCTCCGCGCTCCTCGCCTTCCTCCTCGACAAGACCATCGGTATGCGGGTCACCGAGGACGAAGAGGTCGCCGGCATCGACCAGGCCGAGCACGCCGAGACCGCATACGACTTCAGCGGCGCCGGCGGTGGCTTCGGCGGCAGCTCCGTCACCTCCGCCACGGAGACGAAGAAGGTGGACGCATGAAGCTCATCACCGCCGTCGTGAAGCCTCACCGGCTCGACGAGATCAAGGAGGCCCTGCAGGCCTTCGGGGTCCACGGTCTGACGGTCACCGAGGCGAGCGGTTACGGTCGTCAGCGGGGACACACCGAGGTCTACCGGGGCGCCGAGTACACGGTCGACCTGGTCCCCAAGATTCGCATCGAGGTGCTGGCCGAGGACGACGACGCCGAGCAGCTGATCGACGTCATCGTCAAGGCCGCCCGCACCGGCAAGATCGGTGACGGCAAGGTCTGGTCCCTCCCGGTCGAGACGGCCGTCCGGGTCAGGACCGGCGAGCGCGGACCGGACGCGCTCTAAAAGGAAACGAACAGGAGTCGCTGGGTGACGAGTACGGACGTGCGCAAGGATGCAGAGGACTCCGGACCCAGTGGCTACGCGGCGGCCCGGCTGCGCCTCCTCACTGAGGGGGTGCGGTCCGGGCCGCCGCGCCGTGCGGCCCTCGCCGAACTGACCGACGACTGGCTGACCGGCCTCTTCACCGCCGGCTCCGACGCCCTCAAGGGCGTCTCCCTGGTCGCGGTCGGCGGCTACGGACGCGGCGAGCTCTCCCCGCGCAGCGACCTCGACCTGCTCCTCCTGCACGACGGCGGCGACTCCGGCGCGGTCGCCGCGCTGGCCGACCGCATCTGGTACCCGGTCTGGGACCTCGGCCTCGCCCTCGACCACTCCGTCCGTACCCCCGCCGAGGCCCGCAAGACCGCCGGCGAGGACCTCAAGGTCCAGCTCGGCCTCCTCGACGCCCGCCACATCGCGGGCGACCTCGGCCTGACCGCCGGACTGCGTACGGCCGTCCTCGCCGACTGGCGCAACCAGGCACCCAAGCGCCTCCCCGAACTCCAGGAACTCTGCGCCGAACGCGCCGAGCGCCAGGGCGAGTTGCAGTACCTCCTCGAACCCGACCTCAAGGAGGCCCGCGGCGGCCTCCGCGACGCCACCGCGCTGCGCGCCGTAGCCGCCTCCTGGCTCGCCGACGCCCCGCGCGAGGGCCTCGCCGACGCCCGCCGCCGGCTCCTCGACGTGCGCGACGCCCTGCACCTCACCACCGGCCGCGCGACCGACCGGCTCGCACTCCAGGAGCAGGACCAGGTCGCCGCCGAGCTGGGCCTCCTCGACGCGGACACCCTGCTGCGGCAGGTCTACGAAGCGGCACGCGTCGTGTCGTACGCCAGTGATGTCACCTGGCGTGAAGTGGGGCGCGTGCTGCGGTCCCGTGCCGTGCGTCCGAGGCTGCGCGCGATGCTCGGCGGGGGCGCCAAACCCGCCGCCGAGCGCTCCCCGCTGGCCGAAGGGGTCGTGGAGCAGGACGGCGAGGTGGTGCTCGCCCGCGCCGCCCGCCCCGAGCGCGACCCCGTTCTCCCGCTGCGCGCCGCCGCTGCCGCCGCGCAGGCCGGACTTCCGCTCTCGCTGCACGCCGTACGGCGCCTCGCGGCCACCGTGCGTCCGCTGCCCACGCCCTGGCCCGCCGAGGCGCGCGAGCAGCTCGTGACGCTGCTCGGTTCCGGGCAGCCCACGGTGGACGTGTGGGAGGCGCTGGAGGCGGAGGGCCTGATCACCCGGCTGCTCCCCGACTGGGAGCGGGTGCGCTGCCGTCCGCAGCGCAACGCCGTGCACATCTGGACCGTCGACCGGCACCTCATCGAAACCGCCGTCCGCGCCTCGGAGTTCGCCCGCCGCGTCAGCCGCCCCGACCTGCTGCTGGTCGCCGCGCTGCTGCACGACATCGGCAAGGGCTGGCCCGGCGACCACTCGGTGGCCGGCGAGATCATCGCCAAGGACGTGGCCGCCCGCATCGGCTTCGACCGCTCGGAAGTCGCCGTACTCGCCACTCTCGTACGTCATCACCTGCTGCTCATCGAGACCGCGACCCGGCGCGACCTGGAGGACCCGGCGACGGTCCGCTCGGTCGCCGAGGCGGTCGGGACGACGAGCACCCTGGAACTGCTGCACGCGCTCACCGAGGCGGACGCGCTGGCCACCGGACCGGCCGCCTGGTCGTCCTGGCGGGCCGGCCTCGTCACCGACCTGGTGAAGCGGGTCGCCGCCGTCCTCTCCGGGGACGCCCCCGAGGAGCCCGAGGCGGGCGCGGCCACCGCCGAACAGGAACGGCTCGCCATCGAGGCCGTGGCGACCGGCGGCCCGGTCCTCGCCCTGCGCGCCCAGACCGAACCCCCGACCGAGGACGAGCCCGCCGGCGATCCCGAGCCGCTCGGCGTGGAACTCCTGATCGCCGTACCCGACCAGCCGGGCGTGCTCCCCGCGGTGGCCGGCGTCCTGGCGATGCACCGCCTGACGGTCCGTACGGCGGAACTGCGTGCCCTGGATCTGCCCGACGGCGTGGAGGGTTCCGTCCTGTTGCTGAACTGGCGGGTCGCCGCCGAGTACGGCTCCCTGCCCCAGGCCGCCCGGCTGCGCGCCGATCTCGTACGGGCCCTGGACGGATCGTTGGACATCGCGGGCCGCCTCGCCGAGCGCGACGCCGCGTATCCGCGCCGCCGGGGTGTCGTGGCCCCGCCGGCCCGCGTGACGGTCGCCCCGGCCGCCTCCCGGCACGCGACGGTGATCGAGGTGCGCGCGCACGACGCCCCGGGGCTGCTGCACCGGATCGGGCGGGCGCTGGACGACGCGGGGGTGCGGGTGCGGAGCATGCACGTCAGCACGCTGGGCTCCAACGCCGTGGACGCGTTCTACGTGACACAGCCAAAGGGCGCGCCCCTGGCCGGGGACGAGGCGCTGGCCGTGGCCCGGAAGCTGGAGGAGAGACTGAGGGAGTGACCTCACCGGCGCGCCATTGTTCCCCGTGGACGCGGGGGTTCCGTCCCCGCCCGCTGAATACAGCAGGCGGGGACGATTGTCTTGCGGGGCCAGATACCCTGGAAGACGCCCACACTGCTCCCGACCCCGAGGACCGACGCCGCCGTGTTCGATACTCTCTCCGACCGCCTCAGCGCGACTTTCAAAAACCTCCGCGGCAAAGGCAGGCTGAGCGAGGCGGACATCGACGCCACGGCGCGCGAGATCCGCATCGCTCTCCTCGAAGCCGACGTGGCCCTGCCGGTCGTCCGCACGTTCATCAAGAACGTCAAGGACCGCGCCCTCGACTCCGACGTCAACAAGGCGCTGAACCCGGCCCAGCAGGTCCTCAAGATCGTCAACGAAGAGCTGGTCCGGGTGCTCGGCGGCGAGACCCGCCGTCTCCGCTTCGCCAAGAACCCGCCGACCGTGATCATGCTCGCGGGTCTGCAGGGTGCCGGTAAGACCACCCTCGCGGGCAAGCTCGGCAAGTGGCTCAAGGACCAGGGGCACTCGCCGCTGCTCGTCGCCGCCGACCTCCAGCGCCCGAACGCCGTGAACCAGCTGAGCGTCGTCGCCGAGCGCGCCGGTGTCGCGGTCTACGCGCCCGAGCCGGGCAACGGGGTCGGGGACCCGGTCAAGGTCGCCAAGGACTCCATCGAGTTCGCGAAGTCCAAGGTCCACGACATCGTGATCGTGGACACCGCGGGCCGCCTCGGCATCGACCAGGAACTGATGCGGCAGGCCGCGGACATCCGCGACGCGGTCTCGCCGGACGAGATCCTCTTCGTCGTCGACGCGATGATCGGTCAGGACGCGGTCAACACCGCCGAGTCCTTCCGCGACGGCGTCGGCTTCGACGGCGTGGTGCTCTCCAAGCTCGACGGTGACGCCCGCGGTGGTGCGGCTCTGTCGATCGCCTCGGTCACCGGCAAGCCGATCATGTTCGCGTCGAACGGCGAGAAGCTCGACGACTTCGACGCCTTCCACCCGGACCGGATGGCCTCCCGCATCCTCGACATGGGTGACCTGCTCACCCTGATCGAGCAGGCGGAGAAGACGTTCAGCCAAGAAGAGGCCGAGAAGATGGCCTCCAAGCTGGCGTCCAAGAAGGGCCAGGACTTCACCCTCGACGACTTCCTGTCCCAGATGGAACAGGTCAGGAAGATGGGCAGCATCAGCAAGCTGCTCGGCATGCTCCCCGGCATGGGCCAGATCAAGGACCAGATCAACAACCTGGACGAGCGGGACGTCGACCGTACGGCCGCGATCATCAAGTCGATGACCCCGGGCGAGCGCGCCGAGCCCACCATCATCAACGGCTCGCGCCGCGCCCGTATCGCCAAGGGCTCCGGCGTCGAGGTCAGCGCCGTCAAGGGCCTGGTCGAGCGGTTCTTCGAGGCCCGCAAGATGATGTCCCGCATGGCCCAGGGCGGCGGGATGCCCGGTATGCCGGGGATGCCGGGCATGGGTGGCGGCCCCGGCCGCACCAAGAAGCAGCCCAAGCAGGCCAAGGGCAAGCAGCGCTCCGGCAACCCGATGAAGCGCAAGCAGCAGGAACTGGAAGAGGCCCAGCGCCGCGAGGCCGGCGCCGCTCCGGGCGGCAACGCGTTCGGACTGCCCGAGCAGGGCGGCCAGGACTTCGAGCTCCCGGACGAGTTCAAGAAGTTCATGGGTTGAGCTTCAGAAGCTTCATGGGCTGAGCTTGAGAAGGTTCACGGGCTGACAGCCCGTCTTCTACGACGCCGAGGGCGCCCCTCTCCGGAAGGGCGCCCTCGGCGCGTGCTGGGCGTGCCGACGCCTGGCCCGTGTCGTAACTTGCCGATATGACCAACCCCGCGCCGCCGCGCAAGTCTCCCGACCAGCCCTGGCGTACCGAGGGCACCCCGGACGAGCCCCCGAAGCCGTCGCCGGGCGGGAAGAAGATGCGCGGCGGCTGGTGGAGCCTGATCCTCACCGCGCTGGTCGTGTACCTGGTCGCGAACCTCATCCTGTCGTTCTTCAACGAGGGCGACGAACCGACGATCTCCTACACGGAGTTCAGCAAGCAGGTCGACGCGGGCAACGTCACCAAGATCTACGCCAAGGGCAACGCGATCCAGGGCCAGCTCAAGAAGGAGCAGAAGAACCCGGACGGCGACGGCAAGTACACCAAGTTCGACACCGAGCGGCCGACCTTCGCGGACGACCAGCTCTGGGAGGACCTGACCAAGCACGACGTCACCGTCACGGCGGAACCCGTCGTCCAGCACCGCAGTTTTCTGGCCAATCTGCTGATCTCGCTGGCCCCGATGCTGCTCCTGGTCGTCCTGTGGCTCTTCATCGCGCGGCGGATGAGCTCGGGGCTCGGCGGCGCGGGCGGCATGCTCGGTCGCAAGGCCCCGCCGAAACCGGTCGAGCTGGAGCCTGGCAAGCAGCGCACGACGTTCGAGGACGTGGCCGGCATCGACGAGGTCGAGGGCGAGCTGAACGACGTCGTCGACTTCCTCAAGAACCCCGACGAGTACCGCAAGATGGGCGCCAAGATGCCCCGGGGCGTGCTGCTCTCGGGCCCGCCCGGCACCGGAAAGACGCTGCTCGCGCGGGCGGTCGCGGGGGAGGCCGGGGTGCCGTTCTTCTCGGCGTCGGCCTCCGAGTTCATCGAGATGATCGTCGGTGTCGGTGCCTCACGCGTGCGTGAACTCTTCGCGGAGGCCCGCAAGGTGGCCCCCTCGATCATCTTCATCGACGAGATCGACACCATCGGCCGGGCCCGCGGCGGCGGCAGCGGCATGGGCGGTCACGACGAGCGCGAGCAGACCCTGAACCAGATCCTCACCGAGATGGACGGCTTCTCCGGCTCCGAGGGCGTCATCGTCATCGCGGCGACCAACCGCGCCGACGTCCTGGACCCGGCCCTGACCCGCCCCGGCCGCTTCGACCGGGTGGTCGTGGTCTCGCCCCCGGACCGGGGTGGCCGCGAGGCGATCCTGGAGATCCACACCCGCCGGATCCCGCTCGCGAAGGACGTGAACCTCGCCCAGGTCGCCCGCACGACCCCGGGCATGACCGGCGCCGAACTGGCCAACCTCGCCAACGAGGCCGCCCTCCTCGCCGTCAAGCGCAAGCAGAGCGAGGTCACTCAGTCCGACCTCTCCGAAGCCCTGGAGAAGGTCCAACTGGGCGCCGAACGCCCGCTGGTGATGCCCGAGGAGGAACGCCGCCGCACCGCCTACCACGAGAGCGGCCACGCCCTCCTCGGTATGCTCCAGCCCGGCGCCGACCCGGTCCGCAAGATCACCATCGTCCCGCGCGGGAGGGCCCTCGGCGTCACCCTCTCGACACCGGACGCGGACAAGTACGCGTACACCGAGGAGTACCTGCGCGGCCGCATCATCGGCGCCCTCGGCGGCATGGCCGCGGAACAGGTCGTCTACGGCGTGATCACCACCGGCGCCGAGAGCGACCTCGAACAGGTCACCAACATCGCGCGCGGGATGGTCGCCCGCTGGGGCATGAGCGAGCGCGTCGGCCGCCTCTCCGCCCTCCCCAGCGACGCCCAGCAGGCCTACGGCCTCGCCGCCGCGCCGCAGACCCTGGACGTGATCGACGACGAGATGCGCCGCATCGTCGACGAGTGCTACGACGAGGCCATCCGCAAACTCGGCGACCACCGCGACCAGTTGGACGCGCTCGCGGCGGCCCTCCTGGAGAACGAGACCCTGGATGAGACGGACGCCTACCGCATCGCGGGCGTCACGCGCCTCTTCAAGGAAGAGCCGTAGTCGTCCTCAGGTCGTACGCGCGATCAGATACCGGAAGACGTTCGGCATCCACACCGTCCCGTCCTGCCGTCGATACGGATGCAACGCCTCCGCCAACTCCTTGTCCACCTGCGCCTGGTCCGTCGCGACGATCGCCGCGTCGAAGAGCCCTGTCGACAGCAGCCCCCGTACGGCGCTCTCGACATCGGCGTACCCGAAGGGGCACGCCACCCGCCCCGAGCCGTCCGGCCTGAGGCCCGCGCGGTGGGCGACCTCCTCCAGGTCGTCGCGCAGCACCGGGCGCGGGCTGCCCGTGCCGCGCAGCGGGTCCGCCAGCCTGGTGGCCACCCGCAGCACGGACGCGGTCGCGCAGCGCTCCGGCGGACCCCAGCCCGCCAGCACCACGGGCGTCCCGCGTGCGGCGAGCGGGGTCGCGGCGTCGAGCATGTCGCCGAGCCCCTCCGAGTCGCCCGCGAGACACCCGATGGGCTCGAACGCGGTCACCAGGGTGTACGCGGGCGTCTCCGCGCCGGCCGCGTCCCTGGGGGAGCCGTAGACGAGTCGGGTGTGCGCACGCGCGCGTGGGGACCAGGCGGACGGCAGCAGCCGTTCCCGGGCGAGGGCCAGGCGTTCGGGGGAGAAGCGCTCGACACCGGTGACCGTCGCGCCTCTGGAGGCCGCCGTCAGCAGGGCGAGCCCGGAGCCGCAGCCGAGGCCGAGCAGCCGGGTGCCGGGTCCCACTTCCAGTCGCTCGTAGACCGCTTCGTGGAGCGGCACCAGCATCCGCTCCTGGATCTCGGACCAGTCACGCGCGCGTGCACCCAGGTCCACGCGAGGCGCAGGCCCCGCATGAGGCAGGTACTGCCGCACGAGCGTAGGTGTCATGGAAAGCGCCCCAATCCGCCGAGAGATGTGACCGTGCCCGTTTCCGAGGCCCCCGTGATGTGCGCCCGCACTTCCCCCGTATGCCAGCAAACTCCGCACGCGCTACCGCGTCCAGGGGTTGTGGGGCCCGGCTTGTGGCTTCCCTGTGCGAGTGGCGAGAATTCACATGACGGCAACGTGGGCCCGTACCATCGCGCCATGGCCAAGGCACCCGTACTCACGCCGCGGGCGGACGATTTCCCCCGCTGGTACCAGGATCTGATCAGCAAGGCCGAACTGGCCGACAACGGTCCGGTGCGCGGCTCCATGGTCATCCGACCGTACGGGTACGGGATCTGGGAGCGGATGCAGGCCGAGATGGACGCCCGCATCAAGGAGACGGGCACCGAGAACGCGTACTTCCCGCTGCTGATCCCGCAGTCCTACCTCGCCCGCGAGGCCGACCACGTCGAGGGCTTCGCGCCCGAGTTGGCCGTGGTCACGCACGGCGGCGGCAAGGAGCTGGAGGAGCCCGCGGTCGTCCGGCCCACCTCCGAGATGATCATCAACGAGTACTTCGCGAAGTGGGTGCAGAGCTACCGCGACCTGCCCCTGCTGATCAACCAGTGGGCGAACGTGGTCCGTTGGGAGCTGCGGCCCCGGCTCTTCCTGCGCACGAGCGAGTTCCTCTGGCAGGAGGGCCACACGGCGCACGCGACCTACGAGGAGGCGCGCGACTTCGCCGCGCACATCCACCGTCAGGTGTACGAGGACTTCATGGTCGACGTCCTCGCGATGGACGTCGTGCCGGGCCGCAAGACGGTCAGGGAGCGGTTCGCGGGCGCGATCAACACCCTCACCCTGGAAGGGATGATGGGCGACGGCAAGGCGCTGCAGATGGCGACCAGTCACGAGCTGGGCCAGAACTTCGCCAAGGCCTTCAACACGCGGTACCTGTCCAAGGAAGGCAAGCAGGAACTCGTCTGGCAGACCTCCTGGGGGTCCACCACGCGCATGATCGGCGCCCTGGTGATGATGCACGGCGACGACGACGGACTCCGGGTGCCGCCGCGGCTCGCCCACATCCAGGTCGTCGTCCTCGCGATCAAGGGCGACGAGGCGGTTCTGGCCAAGGTCCGCGAGATCGGGGCCCGGCTGAAGGCGGCGGGCGTCCGCGTCCGCGTCGACGACCGCACGGACGTCCCCTTCGGGCGCCGCGCCGTCGACTGGGAGCTGAAGGGCGTGCCCGTACGGATCGAGGTCGGACCCCGTGACCTGGAGAACGGCACGGCGATGCTGGCCCGCCGCATCCCGGGCGGCAAGGAGCCGGTGGCGATCGACTCCCTCGTAGAGCTGCTTCCCGTAGTCCTGGAGGAGGATCAGGCACTGCTGCTGAAGCAGTCCCGCGAGCGGCGCGAGTCCCGCACCTCCGAGGTGTCGACGATCGCGGAGGCCGTCGAGGCCGCGACCTCCGGCGGCTGGGCGCGCATTCCGTGGGCGACGCTCGGCGAAGAAGGCGAGGCCGAGCTGGCCGAGCACGCGGTGACCGTACGGTGTCTGGTCGCGGAGGACGGGTCGGTGCCGGACGCCGACAAGGCGCCCGGTAACGTCGCGGTCGTCGCGCGTGCCTACTAAGGAGCGCCCCTCCGGCGGGAGAGCGACCGAAACGCCCCTTGCGCGACGGCGGACATCAGCTCACCCAGCGCGCGGACACCGTCTACACGCCGGGTCGTACGTGGGCCTACGCACCACCTTGTGCTGAGCTGCGAGGCTTCTCCGCAGATCAGCGCACCCGCCCTCCTCCGGACGCATCAGCGGCAACTGACGGGTACGTGCAAATTATTTGGGATGCCCCGGAATCGGAACACAGGGGCACTCCGGCTCGTTGTCATTACGTGAGCACGACACAGACACCACCTGTTCTCGCCGCAGAGCTGGCAGAGGCGTGGGCCGATATTCAGCGGTACCACCCCGAACTGCCCGATCTGGCCGCGCCCGAGTCCCTGATCGGAGAGTCGTCGTCCGCCTGCGGACACGAGCTCTCCTTCGAGCGACTGCTGCATGAGGCAGTCCATGGCATCGCCGCTTCGCGCGGCGTGCGTGACACGTCCCGTGCCGGCCGCTACCACAACCGCAGATTCCTGGCGATCGCCGAGGAGCTGGGCCTGGACCACCCCGACGAACCGCATCCCAGCAGCGGTTTCTCGCTGGTCCAGCTCAACCCCGAGGCGAAGCGGCGCTACCGGCCGACGATCGAGCGCCTCCAGCGCGCGCTCAAGGCCCACACCGTCGCCACCTCGGCGGACACCTCCCGTACCTTCCGCGGCCCGGCCGCCCGTCACGGCTCGTCCGGTGGCGGCGTCCGCGTCAAGGCGGTGTGCGACTGCGGTCGTAACGTACGGGTCGTCCCGTCGGTGCTGGCCCAGGCGCCGATCGTGTGCGGAGGCTGCGGCAAGCCCTTCCGCATCCCGGAGGTCGTGGGCGCGGCCTGAGGACGCGGCTGCTCGTGGCAGCCGCATCCCGCGGGTCGGGTTGCGCACACCCGCGCCGGTCACCTCCCGGCGCCGGGTGTCGCTTCCGCGTGGGCGGGGGCATGCGGGGGCATGCTCCCCGGTCGGGCGGACCGCCGGGGTGTGGCACAATGGCTAGCTGTACTCGACAGCCGCACAGGAACCCTCTCGCCTCCGGCTGACGCGTCCATCGGGCACTCGGGTACCGCAACCCCACGCGGCCGTCCCGCCGTGCCCAATTCACGTCAAATCCAGGAGAACCCACTCCCGTGGCAGTCAAGATCAAGCTGAAGCGTCTGGGCAAGATCCGTTCGCCTCACTACCGCATCGTCGTCGCCGACTCCCGTACCCGCCGTGATGGCCGGGCCATCGAGGAGATCGGTCTGTACCACCCGGTGCAGAACCCCTCGCGCATCGAGGTCGACACCGACCGCGCGCAGTACTGGCTGAGTGTCGGCGCGCAGCCGACCGAGCCCGTGCTCGCCATCCTGAAGCTCACCGGTGACTGGCAGAAGTTCAAGGGCCTGCCGGCCCCGGCTCCGCTGCTCGTGGCCGCGCCGAAGGCCGCGCGTCCCGTGTTCGACGCCCTCGGTGGCGACGACGCGAGCAAGGGTGAGGCCATCACCCAGAAGAAGAAGGCTGACAAGAAGGACGAGGCCGCGGCCGAGTCCGAGTCGACCGAGGCCTGAGCATGCTCGAGGAGGCTCTCGAGCACCTCGTGAAGGGCATCGTCGACAACCCTGACGATGTGCAGGTCGCCTCGCGCGACCTGCGTCGCGGGCGCGTGCTGGAGGTCCGGGTGCACCCCGACGACCTCGGCAAGGTGATCGGTCGCAACGGCCGTACCGCTCGCGCTCTGCGCACCGTCGTGGGCGCCATCGGCGGCCGAGGTGTCCGCGTCGACCTTGTCGACGTGGACCACGTCCGCTGACGTTTATCGCACACCGGCTCGGGCCGGGGAGGGCCACTGGCCGTCCCCGGCCCGATCTGCATGAAACAGGAGATGTGGACACGTGCAACTGGTAGTCGCACGGATCGGCCGCGCCCATGGCATCAAGGGCGAGGTCACCGTCGAGGTACGCACCGACGAGCCGGAGCTCAGGCTCGCGCCCGGCGCCGTCCTGGCCACCGAACCCGCCTCCACCGGCCCCCTGACCATCGAGACGGGCCGCGTCCACAGCGGCCGCCTCCTCCTGCGCTTCGAGGGCGTCAGCGACCGCACCGGCGCCGAGGCCCTGCGCAACACCCTCCTGATCGCCGAGATCGATCCCGAGGAGCTGCCCGAGGAGGAGGACGAGTACTACGACCACCAGTTGATGGACCTCGACGTCGTCACCAAGGACGGCGAGGAGATCGGCCGGATCACCGAGATCTCGCACCTGCCCTCCCAGGACCTCTTCATCGTGGAGCGGCCCGACGGCAGCGAGGTGATGATCCCGTTCGTCGAGTCGATCGTCGTCGAGATCGACCTGGAGGAGCAGCGCGCGGTCGTCGACCCGCCGCCCGGGCTGATCGACGACCAGGCGGAGATCGTGTCCAGTCGGGAAGAGTCCGCAGAGGACGCCGACGCATGAGGCTCGACGTCGTCACGATCTTCCCCGAGTACCTCGAACCGCTGAACGTCTCCCTGGTCGGCAAGGCACGCGCGCGTGGACAGCTGAATGTGCACGTGCATGATCTGCGCTCCTGGACGTACGACCGCCACAACACGGTCGACGACACCCCCTACGGCGGCGGCCCCGGCATGGTCATGAAGACCGAGCCCTGGGGCGACGCCCTGGACTCCGTCCTGGCCGACGGCTACGAGACGGGCTCCGGCGCGCCGGCGCTCATCGTGCCCACGCCCAGCGGCCGGCCCTTCACCCAGGAACTCGCCGTGGAACTCTCCGAGCGGCCCTGGCTGGTCTTCACGCCCGCCCGCTACGAAGGCATCGACCGGCGGGTCATCGACGAGTACGCGACCCGGATGCCGGTCTACGAGGTGTCCATCGGCGACTACGTGCTCGCCGGCGGTGAGGCGGCCGTCCTGGTCGTCACGGAGGCCGTGGCACGGCTGCTGCCGGGTGTCCTGGGCAACGCCGAGTCCCACCGCGACGACTCCTTCGCGCCCGGTGCCATGGCCAACCTCCTGGAGGGGCCGATCTACACCAAGCCGCCCCAGTGGCGCGGCCAGGGGATCCCGGACGTGCTGCTCAGCGGCCACCACGGCAAGATCGCCCGCTGGCGGCGCGACGAGGCGCTCAAGCGCACGTCCGCCCACCGGCCCGACCTGATCGAGCGCTGCGAGCCCAGGACCTTCGACAAGAAGGACCGCGAGATGCTCTCGATCCTGGGCTGGTCACCGGACCCGGCGGGGGAGCCGTACGGCCGATTTTGGCGCAGGCCGGACGGCGTGGAAGAATAGGTCGCTGTTGTGCGTCGTCCGGCGTGCGCCCCTGCCACAGGGGGACATGACGCCCGCCCCGACACGGACAGCATCCTTCCCTTCACCCAACTCCCGTCGGTGACCTGTGGCATCGATGAAGAAAGCAGACGAAATGTCCCACCTGCTCGACATCGTCGACGGCGCCTCGCTGCGCACCGACATCCCGGCCTTCCGCCCGGGTGACACCGTCAACGTCCACGTCCGCGTCATCGAGGGCAACCGCTCCCGTGTGCAGCAGTTCAAGGGCGTAGTCATCCGTCGCCAGGGCGCCGGTGTCCGTGAGACCTTCACGGTCCGCAAGGTCTCGTTCTCCGTCGGCGTCGAGCGCACCTTCCCGGTGCACACCCCGATCGTCGAGAAGATCGAGCTCGTGACCCGCGGTGACGTCCGTCGCGCGAAGCTGTACTACCTCCGTGACCTGCGCGGCAAGGCCGCGAAGATCAAGGAGAAGCGCGACAACTGAGCTTGATACGGGGTTCATATCGGGGCCGGATAACATCTGGCTCCGATGGACACCGAAGCACAGCACACGGAGCGCGACCGCTCCTCCCGCCCTTCCGACTCCGAGGACACCTCGGACACCGGAGGGCCGGAGGACCGGTCGCGTTTCGCGTTGGCGTCACGGGCCATCGAGTGGCTGCCCGGTGGCCGGATCACCCTGACTGCCCTGGTCTGTCTGGTGTTTCTGCTGCTGCTCAACACCTTCTTGCTGCAGCCTTTCCAAATTCCCAGCGGATCCATGGAATCCGGATTGAGGATCGGCGACCGCGTTCTCGTAAATAAGTTGGCGTACCGTTTCGGTGCCCATCCGCAGCGCGGCGACATCGTCGTGTTCGACGGAACCGGCTATTTCGGGGACGCCGACTACATCAAGCGCGTTGTGGGTGTGGGGGGAGACCACGTGCTCTGCTGCGACGAGAAGGGGAGGCTTGAGGTGAACGGGCGGTCGGTCGACGAGACGGCGTTCCTGTACCCCGGGGACGCTCCGTCCACCGTGGCCTTCGACGTGGTCGTGCCCGACGGCGCGCTGTTCGTCCTCGGTGACCACCGCGGCGACTCAAGTGACTCCCGGGACCACCTGGGCGATCCGGGCGGAGGCATGATTCCTGTTGGTGACGTCATCGGGCGAGCCGACTGGATCGTCTGGCCCGCCGGGCACTGGACCCACCTCGTCCGGCCCGGCGCCTACGCGCGCGTACCCGTCGGGGACGGCGCCCATGGGTAACCGCGGCAGACCGCGCGGCGCGACGCCGCCGGGCGGCTCCTTCGGGAACGAGAACCTGCTGCCGACGGGCTTCCGGCGCGCGGGCGCGGGCGCGTCTCCCCCGGCCGGGGCAGCCGGCCGCAGCCGGGCCGAGCGGCGCAAGCTCCAGCGCAAGGTCAAGCGGCGCCGACGGCGCTCCGCCGTCCGGGAGATACCCCTCCTGGTCGGTGTCGCGGTCCTCATAGCCCTCGTGCTGAAGACCTTCCTCCTCCAGGCGTTCGTGATCCCGTCGGGCTCCATGGAGCAGACGATCCGGATCGGCGACCGTGTCCTGGTCGACAAGTTCACCCCGTGGTTCGGCTCCGAGCCCAAGCGCGGTGACGTCGTCGTCTTCCACGACCCGGGCGGCTGGCTGGGGGACGAGGAGACCACCAAGAAGAACGACCCCGTCGTCGTCAAGCAGGTCAAGGAAGGCCTCCAGTTCATCGGCCTGCTGCCGTCCGACAACGAGAAGGACCTCATCAAGCGGGTCATCGGCGTCGGCGGTGACCACGTCAAGTGCTGTGACTCGGAAGGGCGGGTGACCGTCAACGGCGTTCCCCTGACCGAGGCCGACTACCTGTATCCCGGGAACGCACCGTCCGAAACGGCGTTCGACATCACCGTCCCCAAGGGGCGGTTGTGGGTGATGGGCGACCACCGGGGCAACTCGGCGGACTCCCGCGCACACCAGAACACGAGCTACGGAGGCACGGTCGCGCTCAGTTCGGTGGTCGGGCGGGCGAAGGTGATCGCCTGGCCGATGGGCCACTGGACCAGCCTGAACGAACCTAAAACCTTCGCATCGGTTTCCAACTCCGTGTCGGGGACGACCGCCGGTCCCGAACTGTCGCATAGGGTTGCCCCGGTCGATCCGAACGGATCGGTCCAACTCCCGAGCCCTGCGGAACTCCCGCTCGTTATGGGAGTGGTGGGCCTGCGCCGAGGATGGGGCAGGCGGCGGCACAGAGTAAGGAGTTGGCGTGGGGGATGTGGCGGTTGGCGCACGGTCCGGACACGACGGCGAGGAGCACCACGGACGTCCCGTGGAAGCACCCGACCCGGTCGCGGACAGCGCCGTGACCTCCGGGAGTGACTCCGGAGCCGACGAGGACGGTACGGCGCCGGGCGACGCGACCCGCACCGAGGAGCAGGGGCCGGGCGACCCGACCCCGCAGCCGAGGAAGCCGCGCTCCTTCTGGAAGGAGCTGCCGATCCTCGTCGTCATCGCGCTCGTCCTCGCGCTGCTGATCAAGACGTTCCTGGTGCAGGCGTTCTCGATCCCCTCGGACTCGATGCAGAACACCCTCCAGCAGGGTGACCGCGTCCTGGTCGACAAGCTCACCCCGTGGTTCGGCTCCGAGCCCGAGCGCGGTGAGGTCGTCGTCTTCCACGACCCGGACGACTGGCTGGCGGGCGAGCCGGCGGCGAACCCCAACGCCCTGCAGAAGGTGCTCAGCTGGATCGGTCTGATGCCGTCCGCGCAGGAGAAGGACCTCATCAAGCGGGTCATCGGCGTCGGCGGCGACACCATCTCCTGCAGCGGCACGGGCCCGCTGACGGTCAACGGCAAGGCGCTGAATGAGCCGTACGTCTACCCCGGCAACACCCCGTGCACCAACGACGACCAGGGCGGCCAGTTCACCGTCAAGGTCCCCAAGGGCGACATCTGGGTGATGGGCGACCACCGGCAGAACTCGCGGGACTCGCGCTACAACCAGTCCGACAAGCACCACGGCATGGTCCCGGTCAAGGACGTCGTCGGCCGCGCGATCGTCAAGGCCTGGCCCATCAACCGCTGGGACACGCTGCCGATCCCGGACACCTTCGACCAGGCGGGCATCAACACCCAGGCCTCCGCCTCCCGTCTGCTGACGGCCGCTCCGCAGGGCCTCGCCCTCGTCGGTGTCCTGCCGTTGGCCCTGTGGCGTCGCAAGCGGTCGGGCAAGGACGAGTAAAGGCCTTGTAGAGCTTGTGACCTCGGTCCCGGAGGAAGGGCTGACCACCCTCGGTACCGCCGGGTAGGGTGCGGACCCATGGGTGGCGAGAGCGCAACACGTACGGCCCCGCGTACCGGCGGTGGCACAGGCAAGGGCCCGGTGGGCAGCCGGACCGGACAGCGGTTGTCCGGACTGGCCGTCGCGCTGGGCCTTGTGCTGTTCCTCGGAGGCTTCGGCTGGGGAGCGGTGGTCTACCGGCCGTACACGGTGCCGACCAGTTCGATGACGCCGACGATCGACGCGGGCGACCGGGTGCTGGCCCAGCGGGTCGACGGCGACGAGGTGCGCCGCGGTGACGTCGTGGTCTTCACGGACAAGACCTGGGTGACGAACGCGCCCGTGGTCAAGCGGGTGGTCGCCGTCGGCGGGGACACCGTCTCCTGCTGCACGAACGGCAAGCTGGTCGTCAACGGCAAGCAGATCGCCGAGGACTACCTCAAGGGCGGCGCGGCCGAGGACAAGACGATCCCCACGGTGAAGGTCCCCAAGGGCCGCCTCTTCCTCCTCGGCGACGAACGTCAGGGGTCCCTGGACTCCAGCGCCCACCTCACGGACGTCGCTGGCGGCACCGTCGCGACCAGCGCCGTGAGCGCCCGCGTGGACGCCGTCGTCTGGCCCATGAAGGGCATGCTGGAGCGCCCCACCGGCTTCGAGCCGCTCGGCAGCCTCTCCCACCCCGGCCCGCTGGGCACGATCCTCGCCGTGATCGTCGCGGGCGGGGTTCTCGTCCTCGGCGGCGGCGCCTACGGCCCGATCGCCAAGCTGGCGGCCGGCCGCCGCGCCCGCACCCGGACGGAGCCCGCCGGTGCCCGCTGAGGCCACCGAGGAGGGCGCGTACGGCGACTCGTACGAGGGCGGTCTGCGCAAGGTCGCCCGGGTCGTCCTGCTCGACCCGGAGGACCGCATCCTGCTGCTCCACGGCCACGAGCCGGACGATCCCGCCGACGACTGGTGGTTCACCCCGGGCGGCGGCCTGGAGGGCGACGAGACCCACGAGGAGGCGGCCCTACGGGAACTCGCCGAGGAGACCGGCATCACCCAGGTCGAACTCGGGCCGGTGCTGTGGACGCGGACGTGTTCCTTCCCGTTCGCGGGCCGCCGCTGGGACCAGGACGAGTGGTACTTCCTGGCCAGGACGTCCACCACGGCCGAGGGCGTGCCCGGCGCCACGGCCCTCACCGAGCTGGAGCGCCGCAGCGTCTCCGGAGCGCGTTGGTGGACGTGCCGGGAACTGGACCGGGCGCATGAGACGGTGTATCCGACCAGACTCGCCGAGCTGCTCCGCAGGCTGCTCGACGAAGGTCCCCCGGCCGGGCCCGTGACCCTCGACACCGAAATCGTCTAGGGGCTTACGGGACTGGCGCACAATGGTGGGATCGCACGGGTGAAGGGGAACATGCCATGAGCGCCGAGGACCTCGAAAAGTACGAGACCGAGATGGAGCTGAAGCTCTACCGGGAGTACCGAGATGTCGTCGGTCTGTTCAAATATGTGATCGAGACCGAACGGCGCTTCTACCTCACCAACGACTACGAGATGCAGGTGCACTCGGTCCAGGGCGAGGTGTTCTTCGAGGTGTCCATGGCGGATGCCTGGGTGTGGGACATGTATCGACCGGCTCGCTTCGTCAAACAGGTCCGCGTGCTCACGTTCAAGGACGTGAACATCGAGGAGCTGAACAAGAGCGACCTGGAGCTGCCGGGCGGCTGACGGCGGATGCCCGCGGGGTGGATTTCACCCGCGTGGGTGACGGAGTTCTCCACAATCACCGAACGGTCCACCAAGATCCACTTGGTGGACCGTTCCGCGTGACGGTTGGTGCCGGAGGTGGTGCCGACATGAACGCACGCAGTGCACTCGGCGAGTACGGCGAGACACTGGCCGCACGACGGCTGGTCGCCGCAGGGATGACGGTCCTGGAGCGCAACTGGCGCTGTGGCAGGACCGGCGAGATCGACATCGTGGCGCGGGACGGCGACGTCCTGGTGGTCTGCGAGGTCAAGACCCGGCGGACGGGCGCCTTCCAGCACCCGATGGCCGCCGTCACACCCAAGAAGGCGGAGCGCCTACGAGGCCTCGCCGCCCGGTGGATCCACGTGCACGGCGGAGCCCCGCCGGGAGGGGTCCGCATCGACCTGGTGGGAGTCGTCCTGCCCCGGCGCGGCAGGGCCGTGGTCGAGCACGCTCGGGGGGTGGCCTGAGATGGGGTTCGCTCGAACGTGTTCGGTGGCGCTGGTGGGTGTCGAGGGTGTGGTGGTCGAGGTCCAGGCCGACCTCGAACCGGGCGTCGCCGCGTTCACGCTGGTGGGACTGCCCGACAAGAGCCTGACGGAGAGCAAGGACCGGGTGCGGGCCGCGGTCGTCAACTCGGGCGCGCCCTGGCCGCAGAAGAAACTGACCGTCGGGCTCAGTCCGGCGTCGGTGCCGAAGAGTGGCAGCGGGTTCGACCTCGCCGTGGCGGCGGCCGTCCTCGGTGCGGCCGAGCGGATCGATCCGCGGGTGCTCGCCGACATCGTGATGATCGGCGAACTCGGCCTGGACGGACGGGTCCGGCCGGTCCGGGGCATCCTGCCCGCCGTGCTGGCCGCGGCCGATTCCGGATACGAACAGGTCGTCGTCCCGGAGTGCGCCGCCGCCGAGGCGTCCCTCGTGCCCGGGGTGTCCGTCCTGGGCGTCCGCACCCTGCGGCAGCTGATCGCCGTGCTCGCCGACGAACCCGTACCCGACGAGGATCCGGACGAGCTGGGGCGCCCGGACCCGCTGCTCGCCGGGCTGCGCATGCCCGGCACGGGAGCTGCCACCGGGATGCACAGCATGGGAGCGTCCCAGCACGACCCGGGGCACGATCTCGCCGATGTCGTCGGCCAGTTCTCGGCGCGGACGGCGGTGGAGGTCTCGGCGGCCGGCGGCCATCACCTGTTCCTCGAAGGCCCACCGGGCGCCGGGAAGACGATGCTCGCGGAGCGGCTGCCCGCCGTCCTGCCCCGGCTCGGCCGGCAGGAGTCCCTGGAAGTCACGGCGGTCCACTCGGTCGCGGGCCTGCTGCCCCCGGGCAAGCCCCTGATCGACGTCGCTCCCTACTGCGCCCCGCACCACTCGGCCACGATGCAGGCACTCGTCGGGGGCGGGCAGGGGATCGCGAGGCCCGGGGCGGTGTCGCTGTCCCATCGAGGCGTCCTGTTCCTCGACGAGACACCCGAGTTCAGCGGCCAGGCACTCGATGCGCTACGGCAGCCGCTTGAGGCCGGGCATGTGGTGATCGCGCGCAGTGCGGGCGTTGTCCGGTTCCCGGCGAGGTTCCTGATGGTGCTGGCTGCCAACCCCTGTCCGTGCGGCCGTTTCTCACAGACCGACGACCTGTGCGAGTGCGCGCCGATGTCGATCCGGCGGTACCAGGCCAGGCTCTCCGGGCCGCTGCTCGACCGGGTGGACCTGCGCGTGGAGGTCGACCGCGTCACGCGGGACCAGCTCACCGGGCGCGGTTCGCGGGGCGAGTCCACGGCGACGGTCGCGGACCGGGTGCGGGCGGCCAGGGAACGGGCGGCGGCGCGGCTCGCGGACACACCCTGGCGCACCAACAGCGAGGTGCCCGGCCGCGAACTGCGCAGCCGCTGGCACGCCGAGCGCGGGGCGATGGACGAGGCCGAGCGCACTCTGGAGCGCGGTGCGCTCACCGCACGCGGGCTCGACCGGGTGCTGCGCGTGGCCTGGACGGTCGCGGACCTCGTCGGCCACGACCGCCCCGGCGCGACCGATGTCGCCCTCGCACTCCAACTGCGCACGGGCGTACCGCGAGGCGTGCCGATGGCCATCGGGGCGATGACATGACCCGGGGCGATGACATGACCCGGGCCGGTGACATGGGCAGGGCTGATGACATGGGCGGGGTCAATGACCTGACGGGGGGCGGTGGTTGGGCAGGGAATCATAATCGGGCTGGGGCTGGGGCTGGGGCTGGGGCTGGGGCTGGGGCTGGGGCTGATGGCGCTGGCCGGGCCGATGGCCGGGCGCGGATCGATGGCGTGGCCGGGGCCGACGACTGGATGGGGGCCGATGGCCGGGCCGGGAGTCCTGATCGGGTTGGGGTTGATGGCGCTGGCGGTCCGGATGGCCGGGCGCGGATCGATGGCGTGGCCGGGGCCGACGGCCGGATGGGTGCCGATGGCCGGGCTGGAAGTCCTGATCGAGCTGGGGCTGATGGCGCTGGCGGGGCGGATGACCGGGTCGGGACCGGTGAATTGAGCGGGGTCGATGGCTGGGCCGGGAGTCCTGATCGGGTCGGGGTTGATGGCGCTGGCGGGGCGGATGACCGGGCCAGGACCGATGGCACGACCGGCACCGGTGAATCCAGCGGGGCCGATGCCTGGATCGGGATCAGTCGCGCGACCGGGGTCGATCGCCGCGGCCGTGCCGATGACCGGGTCGGGACCCATGGCCGGGCCGGGGCCGACGATGCGACCGGCTCTGATGACCGGACCGGGACCCAAGACGCGGGCGACGACCTGCTTGCCCGCGTCTTCCTGGCCCGGGTCGTCGAACCCGGTGACGAGGTCGGCGGCCGGTGGATCCGGGAGTTGGGGGCCGTGGAGGTCGCCCGGCGGCTGCGGAACGGAGGGCCGCAGCTCACCGGGGTGACCGACAAGCGGTGGGCCGGGTTGTGCGCACGGGCCGGACTGGTCGAGCCCGGGCGGGACTTGGCCGTCGCGCAGGATGCCGGCGTCCGGTTCGTGTGTCCCGGTGATGTCGAGTGGCCCGCCCAGCTCGACGATCTCGGGGACGCGCGGCCCATCGGACTGTGGGTGCGCGGGCGGTCCAACCTGCGGACATGGGCCCTCAAGTCGGTCGCCGTCGTCGGCGCCCGCGCCTGCACCGAATACGGCGCGCACATGGCCGCCACCCTCGCCGCCGGGCTGGCCGAACGCGGCTGGGTGGTCGTGTCCGGTGGCGCCTACGGAGTCGACGGTGCCGCTCATCGCGGCGCCCTCGGCGCGACCGGCGTCACGGTCGCCGTGCTCGCGTGCGGCGTGGACCGGCCCTACCCGCGCGGGCACGCCGAGTTGATCCGCAGGATCGCCGAACAGGGGCTCGTGGTGGGCGAGTTGCCGCCCGGTGAGCACCCGACGCCGAGCAGGTTCATCCTCCGGAACCGGGTGATCGCCGCGCTGACGCGGGGCACCGTGGTGGTCGAGGCCGCGTACCGGAGCGGGTCCCTCGTCACGGCACGGGCCGCACAGCGTTTGGGGCGGCACACGATAGGAGTGCCCGGGCCGGCCACAAGTGCGCTGTCCGCCGGGGTGCACGAACTCCTGCGCGGGGACGCGGTGCTGGTCACCGACGCGGCGGAAATCGTCGAACTGGTCGGCGGTATGGGCGAACTGGCCCCGGACCGGCGTGGACCGGTGCTCCCGCGCGACCTGTTGGAGCCGGCCGCCCGGCGCATCCTCGCCGCACTGCCCGGCAACAGGGCGGCGCCACCACGGGAGATCGCGTGCGGTGCGCAGACCACGGAGGACGACGCGATCGCGAGACTGTACGAACTCCGAGCACTTGGTTACGTCGAACGACACGGCGACGGCTGGAAGTTGACACGCCAGGCGATGATCTCGGTCCGGCCCGATCGGGGGCGCCGTTGACCGAGTGTGTTCGGCCGTCCGGGGGAACCCCGACACCCTTGGGAATTCCCGCAGTTGGCGCATTCCGATGATCACGCAGAGCGATCGGGGTGACCCGTTCCGGCACCCCGTCGAACGCGTCCGTGCCCGGTCCGAGCCCTGCCCTTCGCACACCGCGACACTCCAGTCACGCTACGCTCACGGGGATTCCGGCACGGACTGGCATCTCCCCATCACTCCGACAGCTCACCCAGGTACTCCCACTTCACAGCAGAACGGCACAAGGCGACGAATGCCCCAGCACACCTCCGGGTCCGACCGGGCGGCGATCCCCCCAGCCGCCCGCGACGGTGGCAGCGTCCGGCCGCCCGCTCCCTCGACGCTCGACGAGCTGTGGCGGTCGTACAAGACGACGGGCGACGAGCGGCTGCGTGAGCAGCTGATCCTGCACTACTCGCCGCTCGTGAAGTACGTCGCGGGCCGGGTGAGCGTCGGGCTGCCGCCCAATGTGGAACAGGCGGACTTCGTGTCGTCGGGGGTGTTCGGACTGATCGACGCGATCGAGAAGTTCGACATCGAGCGGGAGATCAAGTTCGAGACGTACGCGATCACCCGCATCCGGGGCGCGATGATCGACGAACTGCGCGCGCTGGACTGGATCCCGCGCTCGGTACGGCAGAAGGCGCGGAACGTCGAGCGGGCGTACGCCACGCTGGAGGCGCGGCTGAGGCGCACCCCCAGCGAGGGCGAGGTGGCCGCCGAGATGGGCATCGCGGTGGAGGAACTCCACGCCGTCTTCAGCCAGTTGTCGCTGGCGAACGTGGTCGCCCTGGAGGAGTTGCTGCACGCGGGCGGCGAGGGCGGCGACCGGCTGAGCCTGATGGACACCCTGGAGGACACCGCCGCCGACAACCCGGTGGAGGTGGCCGAGGGGCGGGAGCTGCGGCGGTTCCTGGCGCGGGCGATCAACACGTTGCCCGAGCGGGAGAAGACCGTCGTCACGCTGTACTACTACGAGGGCCTCACCCTCGCCGAGATCGGCAACGTGCTCGGAGTGACCGAGAGTCGGGTCAGCCAGATCCACACCAAGTCCGTGCTGCAGCTACGTGCCAAACTGGCGAGTTTCGGCCGTTGAGCGAAAGCCGTCCGGCCTTCTCGACCTCGCAGAATCGTGCCTGCATTGCCCTGCACGGCCTGGGTCACTCCCGCCCGGCGTGCGCCGTCCGTAGAGTGGTTGACGTGCCAAGGATTCGAGCGGCCTCCGTGGCCGAGCACCGGTCGATGCAGCGAGCCGCCCTGCTGGACGCGGCTCGTTCCCTGCTGTCCGAGGGCGGGACGGAGGCGCTGACGTTCCCGGCCCTGGCCGAGCGGACGGGGCTCGCGCGGTCGTCCGTGTACGAGTACTTCCGCTCCCGGGCCGCTGTCGTCGAGGAACTGTGCGAGGTCGACTTTCCCGTCTGGGCGGCGGATGTGTCGGCGGCGATGGAGCGGGCGGACTCGGCGGAGGGCAAGGTCGAGGCGTATGTGCGGCAGCAGCTCGCGTTGGTCGGGGATCGGCGGCATCGGGCTGTCGTCGCCATCTCCGCGAGTGAGTTGGACGCGGGGGCTCGGGAGAAGATTCGGGCCGCGCACGGGGGGTTGGTGGCGATGATCGTCTCCGCGCTCGGGGATATGGGGCATGGGGAGCCTCGGCTGGCGGCGATGTTGGTTCAGGGGGTTGTTGACGCGGCTGTGCGGCGGATTGAGCTGGGGGCCGCCGAGGATCCCTCGGTGATTGTCGAGGCTGCGGTGAGTATGGCTTTGCGGGGGGTTCTGGGTTGAGTTGTGACTGCGGGCCAGTGGGGCCGGGCGCGCAGTTCCCCGCGCCCCTATAAGAAGCGGGTCACAGGACCGGCAACAGGCGGGATGGGCCCCTGCTCAGCAGCCATGGGGGCAGTAGCTCCAGCGGGTTCAGATACACCTCCCCTCTCAGCAAGCCCCAGTGCACGCACGTCGTCGCGCAGTGGGAGCCGGCGATTTCCACGGTGCCTACCACCTGGCCCGCTGTGACCTCGTCGCCCTTCTTCACGGTCGCGGTCACCGGCTCGTACGTCGTGCGTAAGTCCGTGCCGGTCAGTTCGACCGCGACCACCCCTCTTCCCGCCACCCGGCCCGCGAAGGACACCCGGCCCGGTGCCACCGCTCGTAACTGGGCGCCGGCCGGGGTCGCCAGGTCCACCCCTCGGTGGCCGCGGCCGTAGACGGTCGCCGGGGGCTCCCAGCCTCGTAGGACCAAGGGGTGTGAGCCGACCGGCCAGGTACGCGCGATCGCCGGTACGGAAGGGGCGGGGGCCCCGGGGGCCGGGGGAGGGGTGTCGCTTGCTCGGGCCGTGCAGGTGAGCAGGGTCAAGAGGAGGGCCAGTAGTAAGGCGAGGCCACTACGCGCAGTTCGGTCATCTCGTCGCATCCGCATGGCACAAACCGTGCCGTACCCGGGCTGATCATGGCCGGGACCTGTGGACCGGCGAGGGGTTGTGGACAACGGCGTCACCCGGTGCCTTGCGGGTCCCGTACACTTCCTTTGGCGATCCGGGTCACCGGGTCGACTTCGCACGCCCCGGCATCTGGTCCTCCGTCGCAAGACGAAACCGGTGTCAGCGCTCCTCGGTCCTCTGGGCACGCGCACGTGGGCGTCAGGCGCGAGTGCCGTCCGGTGCTCGCGGCACAACCGAGTAAATCAAGGAGAACGGCCATGGCCGTCGTCACGATGCGGGAGCTGCTGGAAAGCGGCGTCCACTTCGGTCACCAGACCCGTCGTTGGAACCCGAAGATGAAGCGCTTCATCTTCACGGAGCGCAACGGCATCTACATCATCGACCTGCTCCAGTCGCTGTCGTACATCGACCGCGCCTACGAGTTCGTCAAGGAGACCGTCGCCCACGGCGGCACGGTCATGTTCGTCGGTACGAAGAAGCAGGCGCAGGAGGCCATCGCCGAGCAGGCCACCCGCGTCGGCATGCCCTACGTCAACCAGCGCTGGCTGGGCGGCATGCTCACCAACTTCTCCACCGTCTACAAGCGTCTGCAGCGCCTCAAGGAGCTGGAGCAGATCGACTTCGAGGACGTCGCCGCGTCCGGTCTCACCAAGAAGGAGCTTCTCGTGCTCTCGCGCGAGAAGGCCAAGCTGGAGAAGACCCTCGGTGGTATCCGCGAGATGTCCAAGGTTCCCAGCGCCGTCTGGATCGTGGACACCAAGAAGGAACACATCGCGGTCGGTGAGGCCCGGAAGCTCAACATCCCGGTCGTCGCCATCCTCGACACGAACTGCGACCCCGACGAGGTCGACTACAAGATCCCGGGCAACGACGACGCGATCCGCTCCGTCACCCTGCTCACCCGCGTGATCGCCGACGCCGTCGCCGAGGGCCTCATCAGCCGCTCCGGTGTCGCCGCCGAGGCCAAGGGTGACAAGGCCGCCGGCGAGCCGCTCGCCGCGTGGGAGCGCGACCTGCTCGAAGGTGAGAAGAAGGCCGACGAGGCTCCCGCCGCCGAGGCCGAGGTGCAGACCTCCGCCGAGACGGAGAAGGTCGCCGACGCCGAGCAGGCCGACGAGGTTCCCGCCGCTGAGGCGACTGAGGCCGCCGCCGAGGTCGAGGCCCCCGCCGCCGAGGCCGCTCCGGTCGCCGAGGTCGAGGCCGCTCCGGCCGTCGAGGCCGAGCAGGCCTGACCTTCCGGGCCAAAGGGCTGACAGAAGGACGGCGGGTGGTGCGGACCGCGCCACCCGCCGTTCATCCACAGCCCCTAGATCTTCGTAGCCCGTAGATCCTTGGCGGAAGCCCGCGCTATCCGCGGCCGCCGCCGACTTCGAGACTTCGAACTCCGAGAAGAGATTCACAGATCATGGCGAACTACACCGCCGCCGACGTCAAGAAGCTCCGCGAGCTCACCGGCGCCGGCATGATGGACTGCAAGAAGGCGCTGGACGAGGCCGACGGCAACGTCGAGAAGGCCGTCGAGGCGCTCCGCATCAAGGGCCAGAAGGGCGTCGCCAAGCGCGAGGGCCGCTCCGCCGAGAACGGCGCCGTGGTCTCCGTCATCGCCGACGACAACACCTCCGGTGTCCTGGTCGAGCTGAAGTGCGAGACGGACTTCGTCGCCAAGGGCGAGAAGTTCCAGGCCGTCGCCAACCAGATCGCCCAGCACGTCGCCGCCACCTCTCCGGCCGACATCGCGGCGCTCCTCGCGTCCGAGATCGAGTCCGGCAAGACGGTCCAGGCGTTCGTCGACGAGGCCAACGCGAACCTGGGCGAGAAGATCGTCCTGGACCGCTTCGCCCAGTACACCGACGGCTACGTCTCCGCGTACATGCACCGCACGATGCCCGACCTGCCCCCGCAGATCGGTGTCCTCGTCGAGCTGGACAAGCCGAACGCCGAGGTCGCTCGCGGTGTCGCCCAGCACATCGCCGCCTTCGCGCCGAAGTACCTGGCCAAGGACGACGTGCCGGCCGAGGTCGTCGAGTCCGAGCGACGCATCGCCGAGGAGGTCACCCGCGCCGAGGGCAAGCCCGAGGCCGCGATCTCCAAGATCGTCGAGGGTCGCGTCAACGGCTTCTTCAAGGACGCGACGCTGCTCGGTCAGCCGTACGCGCTCGACCCCAAGAAGTCCGTCCAGAAGGTTCTGGACGAGGCGGGTGTCACCCTGAAGCGCTTCACGCGCATCAAGGTCGGCATCTGAGTCCGTACCGCGATCGACGCGCGACGCCCGGCGGAATCCCGCTAGGGTCGTCAGAAGTCGGCCCGGTACGCCGCCGCGCACGCGCGCGTGGCGGACGACAGCAGATCTGACGAGGAGGCCATTGCCGAGCATGGGATGCGACAGACACCCCACCGGCAGTGGCCTTCTTCGTATGTGCGACCACGTTGAAGAGGCGAGAACTCCATGACCACCAAGCCCCAGAAGAGCGACGACGGCAAGGTACGCGGCCGGTTCATGCTGAAGCTGTCCGGAGAGGCGTTCTCCGGAGGCGGCGGCCTGGGCGTGGACCCCGACGTGGTGCACAAGATCGCCCGTGAGATCGCGGCCGTCGTCCGGGACGGCGCGGAGGTCGCCGTCGTCATCGGCGGCGGCAACTTCTTCCGCGGCGCCGAACTCCAGCAGCGCGGCATGGACCGGGCCCGCTCCGACTACATGGGCATGCTCGGCACGGTGATGAACTGCCTCGCCCTCCAGGACTTCCTGGAGAAGGAGGGCATCGACAGCCGCGTCCAGACCGCCATCACCATGGGCCAGGTCGCCGAGCCGTACATCCCGCTGCGCGCCGTGCGCCACCTGGAGAAGGGCCGCGTGGTCATCTTCGGCGCCGGTATGGGCATGCCCTACTTCTCCACCGACACCACCGCCGCCCAGCGCGCCCTGGAGATCAACGCCGAGGCGCTGCTGATGGGCAAGAACGGCGTGGACGGGGTCTATGACTCCGACCCGAAGACGAACTCCGAAGCCGTCAAGTTCGACTCGCTCAGCTACGGCGAGGTCATCACCCAGGACCTCAAGGTCGCGGACATGACCGCCATCACGCTGTGCCGCGACAACAAGCTTCCGATCCTGGTCTTCGAGCTTCTGGCGGAGGGCAATATCGCCCGCGCCGTCAAGGGTGAGAAGATCGGCACGCTTGTGGGTGACCAAGGCAGCCAGGGCTGATGACCCTGACCGGGGGATGGACAATGTCCTGCCGGTCGGGAACCGTGCAGGAAGAAGACGCGACGCAGCCGGCCGCCGACGCCGACACAGCACAGCAGCCGGGCCTACTCAAGACACGCAGGAGCAAGTGGTGATCGAAGAGACCCTCCTCGAGGCCGAGGAGAAGATGGAGAAGGCCGTCGTGGTCGCCAAGGAGGACTTCGCCGCGATCCGCACCGGCCGTGCGCACCCGGCGATGTTCAACAAGATCGTGGCGGACTACTACGGAGCGCTGACGCCGATCAACCAGCTGGCTTCGTTCTCCGTGCCGGAGCCGCGCATGGCCGTGGTGACCCCGTTCGACAAGACCGCGCTGCGGAACATCGAACAGGCGATCCGCGACTCGGACCTGGGTGTGAATCCCAGCAACGACGGCAACATCATCCGTGTGACGTTCCCCGAGCTGACCGAGGAGCGCCGCAAGGACTACATCAAGGTCGCCCGGGCCAAGGCCGAGGACTCCAAGGTGTCCATCCGCGCCGTCCGCCGCAAGGCCAAGGACGCCCTGGACAAGCTCGTCAAGGACAAGGAGTCCGGCGAGGACGAGGTCCGTCGTGCGGAGAAGGAGCTCGACGACACCACGGCGAAGTACGTCGCCCAGGTGGACGAACTCCTCAAGCACAAGGAAGCGGAGCTGCTAGAGGTCTGATGAACGACTCTTCCTGGGGGGCACCGCCACAAGCCGGGTACTGGGGGCCGTCCGACCAGGGGCCTGTCCAGGGGGCTGACCCGGCGGGTCCCACGTACGATGCGCCTGAGGCGCAGCAGACTCGCCCCATGCCCATCGTGCCCGACGAGCCCGCACACGGCGGACACCAGGATGACGACCGGGGGGCCGCTCGGCTGAGCGGCCCCTTGTTCCGCGACGAGACGCAGCAACCGCCGTACGACGTACGGCAGCCGCAGCCGTACGACCCGCGGACGCAGCCGACCCACATGCCGCCGGCGCAGCCCTACGGGGCGGTGCCGCAGAATCCGGAGCCCATGCCCGACGTCCCGCCACCGGCGCCCGCCCCGCAGAAGAAGAGCGCGGGCCGGGACCTGGGTGCGGCCATAGGGGTCGGCGTCGGGCTGGCCGTGGTGATCATCGCGTCTCTCTTCGTGGTGAAGGCCGCGTTCGTCGGAGTGATAGCGGTCGCCGTCGTGGTCGGCCTGTGGGAGCTCACCTCCCGGCTGCAGGAGCGCAAGGGCATTAAGGCGCCCCTCGTGCCCCTGTCGGTCGGCGGTGCCGCGATGGTCGTCGCCGGTTACGTCCGGGGTCCCGAGGGAGCCTGGGTCGCCATGGCGCTCACGGCGCTCGCCGTCCTCGTCTGGCGCATGACGGAGCCGCCGGAGGGCTACCTCAAGGACGTCACGGCGGGCGTCTTCGCGGCGTTCTACGTGCCGTTCCTGGCCACGTTCGTCGCCCTGATGCTCACCGCCGACGACGGCGCCTGGCGGGTCCTGACGTTCCTGCTGCTGACCGTGGTCAGCGACACCGGGGCGTACGCCATCGGCTGGCGCTTCGGCACGCACAAGCTCGCCCCGCGCATCAGCCCCGGGAAGACCCGCGAGGGCCTGTTCGGGGCGGTGTCCTTCGCGATGGTCGCGGGCGCGCTGTGCATGCAGTTCCTGATCGACGACGGCAGCTGGTGGCAGGGCCTGATCCTGGGCCTCGCGGTCGCGGCCAGCGCCACGCTGGGCGACCTCGGCGAGTCGATGATCAAGCGCGACCTGGGCATCAAGGACATGGGCACGCTGCTGCCGGGTCACGGCGGCATCATGGACCGCTTGGACTCGTTGCTGCCTACGGCTCCGGTGGTCTGGCTGCTGCTGGTGCTGTTCGTCGGATCCGGCTGAAGACTGGTCTGACCTGCGGCTTTGCGTACGAGGGGCTCGTTGTCCACAGGGCGGCGAGTCCCTCTTCGTATGTCTGCGACACTGGTAGGGCCATGCCTAAGCCCGGAGAACTCACATTCGTCGCCCCCCGCGGAGCCCAGAAGCCGCCGCGGCACCTTGCCGATCTCACGCCCGCCGAGCGCAAGGAAGTCGTCGCCGCGGTCGGGGAGAAGCCGTTTCGCGCCAAGCAGCTCTCGCAGCACTACTTCGCGCGCCTCGCGCACGACCCGGCGGAGTGGACCGACATCCCCGCCGGTTCGCGCGCCAAGCTGCAGGAAGCGCTGCTTCCTGAGCTGATGACCGTCGTACGGCATCTGTCGACCGACCAGGAGACCACCCGCAAGACGCTGTGGCGGCTGTTCGACGGGACGCTCGTCGAGTCGGTGCTGATGCGGTACCCGGACCGGGTCACCATGTGCATCAGCTCCCAGGCGGGGTGCGGTATGAACTGCCCGTTCTGTGCGACCGGACAGGCCGGCCTGGACCGCAATCTGTCGACCGGTGAGATCGTGCACCAGATCGTCGACGGGATGCGGGCGTTGCGGGACGGGGAGATCCCCGGTGGTCCCGCGCGGCTCTCCAACATCGTCTTCATGGGGATGGGCGAACCCCTCGCCAACTACAAGCGGGTCGTCCAGTCGATCCGTGCCCTCACCGATCCCGAGCCGGACGGCCTCGGCCTCTCGCAGCGTGGGATCACCGTCTCGACGGTCGGGCTGGTCCCGGCGATCCACCGCTTCTCCGACGAGGGCTTCAAGTGCCGCCTCGCGATCTCGCTGCACGCTCCTGACGACGACCTCCGCGACACCCTGGTCCCCGTGAACACGCGGTGGAAGGTGCGCGAGGTCCTCGACGCGGGCTGGGAGTACGCGGCGAAGTCGGGGCGCCGGCTGTCCATCGAGTACGCGCTGATCCGCGACATCAACGACCAGGCGTGGCGCGGCGACCGGCTCGGCCGCCTCCTCAAGGGCAAGCCCGTGCACGTCAACCTGATCCCGCTGAACCCGACGCCTGGCTCGAAGTGGACCGCCTCCCGCCCCGAGGACGAGAAGGCGTTCGTCGAGGCCATCGCGGCCCACGGGGTGCCGGTCACCGTCCGGGACACCCGGGGCCAGGAGATCGACGGAGCGTGCGGTCAGCTCGCCGCGACCGAGCGGTAGGCTGACGGGCGTAGGTACATCTTCATATTCCGACAGGGGAGCGCCACAGCGCTGAGAGTGCGGGATTGTCCGCAGACCCTCTGAACCTCGCCCAGGTCATTCTGGGTAGGAAGTTCGGTCACCACTCTTGCTGTTGCGCCCTGCCCACGTCCTGTGGGCGGGGCCGCGTCTCTTCCTGGACACCCCAGGAGGAAAACAACCGTGCACCACACCAAGACGTTCGTGGCCGCGGCCGTCGGCCTCGGGTTGCTCACGCTCTCCGCGTGCGGCTCGTCCGACAGCGGCAGCGGCGGCGACTCCAAGACCGTCACCCTCGTCAGCCACGACTCGTGGGCCGTCTCGAAGAGCGTCCTCAAGGACTTCGAGAAGCGGTCCGGCTACACGGTCAAGGTCCTCAAGGACGGCGACGCCGGCCAGGCCGTCAACAAGGCGATCCTGACCAAGGACAACCCCCAGGGCGACGTCTTCTTCGGCGTCGACAACACCCTGCTCTCCCGCGCGCTCGACAACGGCCTCTTCCAGTCCTACGACGCGAAGGGCTCCGACCTCGTCAAGCCCGAGTACCGCGTCGACCAGACCAGGCACCGGGTCACGCCCATCGACACCGGCGACATCTGCGTCAACTACGACAAGGCCTACTTCAGCAAGCACAAGCTGACCCCGCCGACCTCCTTCGCGGATCTGGTCAAGCCCGAGTACAAGAACCTCCTCGTCACCGAGAACGCGGGCACCTCCTCGCCCGGCCTCGGCTTCCTGCTCGGCAGCGCCGCCCAGTACGGCGACGACGGCTGGCAGGGCTACTGGAAGAAGCTCAAGGCCAACGGCGTCAAGGTCGTCGACGGCTGGGAGCAGGCCTACGACCAGGAGTTCTCCGGTTCCGCCGGGGGCAAGAAGGCGGGCGGTGACCGGCCCCTCGTCGTCTCGTACGCCTCCTCGCCGCCCGCCGAGGTGATCTACGCCGACCCGAAGCCGACCACCGCGCCCACCGGGGTGTCGTACGGCACCTGCTTCCGGCAGACCGAGTACGCGGGCCTGCTCAGCAACGCCCGGAACACCAGGGGCGGCAAGGCGTTCCTCGACTTCCTGCTGACCGAGGAGTTCCAGCGGGACATGCCGCTCAACATGTTCGTCTACCCGGTGATCGAAGGCGCCCAGGTGCCGCAGGAGTTCGTGAAGTACGGCCGCCAGGCCTCGGACCCCGAGACCATGGCGCCCGCGAAGATCGCCGCCGACCGGGACCAGTGGGTCAAGTCGTGGACCTCGCTCGTACTGAAGTAGCGGAGGCGGCCCCGCGAAAGTCCCTCAAGAACAGGGGCAACGCGACACGGCTCGGCCTCATGGCCCTGCCCGTCGCGTTCTTCGCGGTGTTCTTCGCCTACCCCGTCGCCGCGATCGTCGCGCGCGGCCTCAAGGTCGACGGCGCCTGGCAGTTGGGCCGTATCGGGGACGTGCTGGTCCAGTCCGACATCCGGCACGTCCTGTGGTTCACCACCTGGCAGGCGCTCGCGTCCACCGCGCTCACGCTGCTGATCGCGCTCCCCGGCGCGTATGTCTTCGCGCGCTTCGACTTCCCGGGCAGACATGTCCTGCGGGCCGTCGTGACGGTCCCCTTCGTGCTGCCGACGGTCGTCGTCGGTACGGCCTTCCTCGCGCTCGTCGGCCGGGGCGGACTCCTGGACGACCTGTGGGGCGTACGGCTGGACACCACCGTGTGGGCCATCCTGCTCGCGCACGTCTTCTTCAACTACGCGGTCGTCGTACGGACGGTGGGCGGCCTCTGGGCGCAGCTCGACCCGCGGCAGGAGGAGGCGGCGCGGATGCTCGGCGCCTCCCGGCTCCGGGCCTGGCGCAAGGTGACGCTGCCCGCGCTCGGGCCCGCCGTGGCCGCCGCCGCGCTGATGGTCTTCCTCTTCACCTTCACGTCCTTCGGCGTGGTCCAGATCCTCGGCGGCCCGACCTTCTCGACCCTCGAAGTCGAGATCTACCGCCAGACGTCAGAGGTCTTCGACCTGTCCACGGCGGCCGTGCTCACGATCGTCCAGTTCGTCGCGGTCGGCGCGATCCTCGCCGTCCACGCCTGGACCGTACGACGCCGGGAGAGCGTCCTGCGGCTCGTGGACCCGTCGGTGACCGCACGGCGCCCGCGTGGGGCCGGCCAGTGGACCCTGCTGGCCGGAGTCGTCGCGTCCATCGCCGTGCTGCTTCTGCTGCCGCTCGCCGTGCTGGTCCAACGGTCGCTGGACACACCGGACTTCGGCTACTACCGGGCGCTGACCCACGACGACGGCGGCACCTTCCTGGTCCCGCCGATCGGCGCGATCGGCAACTCGCTGGAGTACGCCGTCGCCGCCACCGCCATCGCCGTGGTGATCGGCGGTCTCGCCGCCGCGGCCCTCACCCGGCGCGACGCCGGGCGGCTGGTGCGGGGCTTCGACGCGCTGCTGATGCTGCCGCTCGGGGTGTCCGCGGTGACGGTCGGCTTCGGGTTCCTGATCTCGCTCGACAAACCCCCGGTGGATCTGCGGAGTTCATGGATCCTGGTGCCGCTCGCGCAGGCGCTGGTGGGCGTCCCCTTCGTCGTACGGACGATGCTGCCCGTGCTGCGGGCGGTGGACGGGCGGCTGAGGGAGGCGGCGGCCGTGCTCGGGGCGTCGCCGTGGCGGGTCTGGCGCGAGGTCGATCTGCCGCTGGTACGGCGGGCGTTGCTGATCGCCGCCGGGTTCGCGTTCGCGGTGTCGTTGGGGGAGTTCGGGGCGACCGTGTTCATCGCGCGGCCCGACAACCCCACGCTGCCGGTCGCGGTGGCCCGGCTGCTGTCCCGGCCCGGTGATCTCAACTACGGCCAGGCGATGGCCCTTTCGACGATTCTGATGGTGGTGTGCGCGGTGGCCCTGCTGGTCCTTGAGCGGCTGCGCACCGACCGGACGGGGGAGTTCTAGATGCCGCCGAACACGCCGCCGACCATGCTGCTGAGCCTTGAGGACGCGACCGTACGGTTCGGCGGGCGCCCGGTGTTGGACGCTGTCGACCTGGGGGTCGTGGAGCACGAGATCGTGTGTGTGCTCGGGCCCAGCGGCAGCGGCAAGTCCACGCTGCTGCGTGCGGTCGCCGGGCTGCAACCCCTGGACTCCGGGCGGGTGTTGCTCGACGAGCGTGACCAGTCCGGGGTGCCCGCGCACAAGCGGGGGGTGGGTCTGATGTTCCAGGACCATCAGCTGTTCCCGCAGCGGGACGTGGCCGGAAACGTGGCCTTCGGCCTGCGCATGCACGGAGCGTCCAGGCAGCAACAGGACGTTCGGGTGCGCGAGTTGCTCGACCTCGTCGGGCTGCCGGGTGCCGCCCGCCGTGCCGTCGCCGGGCTGTCCGGCGGTGAGCAGCAACGGGTCGCGCTCGCCCGGGCGTTGGCGCCCCGGCCGCGGCTCCTGATGCTCGACGAACCGCTCGGTCAGCTCGACCGGTCGCTGCGGGAGCGGCTGGTCGTCGAACTCCGGGAGCTCTTCGGCGCGTTGGGCACGACCGTGCTCGCGGTCACGCACGACCAGGGCGAGGCGTTCGCGCTGGCCGACCGGGTCGTGGTGATGCGGGACGGACGGATCGCCCAGTCCGGTAGCCCGCTTGAGGTCTGGCAGCACCCCGCCGACGAGTTCGTGGCCCGCTTCCTCGGTTTCGACAACGTGGTCGAGGCCACGGTCGTAGGAGGAGCCGCCGACACCCCCTGGGGCAAGGTCCCGGTCCCCGAGGACGCCCCTCAGGGCACCCGCACACTCCTCGTGCGCCCCGCGGGCGTACGCCTGTTGCCCGCCGACGAGGGCCTGCGCTGCACGGTCGCCGCCCGCACCTTCAAGGGCACGCATGTCGCCGTACAGCTCCAGCCGGAGGACGCGCCGCGTCTGGAGGCGGCCTGTGCGCTGCGGGAGGCGCCGGAGGTCGGGGACACGGTCGGGGTGGAGTTCGACGCGGCCGAGACCGTCGTACTCGGCGGCTAGGACCTGTCCGGCGGATCCTGCCGCAGACGTGGGGTCTGGCACGCCCTCCCCCACTGTCCTAAAGACGTGGGGGGACCCCCAGCGGCGTTGTCGTCGGTCGTCGACGTCCCCCAGCCTTCGGCCGGGAGGTACCCCCACCGCGTCGACTCCCTCCTCCGCCTTGCAGTTGGACGCACCAGATCCCGCTCACCGGCGCTGATCAGGCACTGTCACTTTCCCGCGACCTGATCCGCCGGACAGGCCCTAGCGCGCACGTGCGTGCCCGCCGCCACGCACCGGACATGCGTGTGGCCCGTCCCCACGAACCGGACGGGCCACAACAGCGGGTTTTTCGGCGGCCGTTGGATCAGCTGCCGTTGTTCGCACCGCGACGGCGCATGCCGAAGTAGACGGCTCCGCCGCCCACGACGACGAGGGCGCCCGCGATGCCGGCGATCATGCCGGTGTTGGAGTTGGCACCGGTCTCGGCGAGGTTCGAGGAACCGGCCGCCGGGGACGGCGCGTTGTCGGTCGTCGTCGCGGGAGCGGTGCTGCTGCTCTCCGTGGCCGACGGGGTCGGGGTGTCGGACTCGGCCGGAGTCGTGGCGGAGTCCGAGGGGGCCGGAGAGGACTCGCTCGGGGTCGGGCTGGGCGAGTCCGTCGCGCAGGCCTTGGACGGGGTGGTCAGGTTCGGCGTGATGTCCTTGTCGACCTGGTTGCCCGCCTTGACGTGGATGCGGTACGTGGCGCTCGGCTGCCAGTCCTCGGAGAAGGACACGGTCTCGCCCTTGGCCGAGCCCTTGACGGTCTGGGCCTCGCCGATCTGCTTGGCGTCGGAACCGTTGTTCTCCAGGAACACCGTGATGGTCGCCTCGGCAGCGGAGGCGTCCTTGTCGGTGACGGTGATGACACCCTTGGCGCCGTCACACGTGGCGGTGGCGGAGAACTCGCTGATGTTGCAAGCGAGCGCGTTGCCCGCGAATCCGAGCGCGAGTGCGGCCGAAGCGGACGCGACACCGAGGATGCGTACGGAACGTCGAGATATGGACACGTTTGCCCTTCACGGGATGTGCAACTGCGGGGGGTTTAGGGGGAGATGGAGCGGCAATGAGGTGAGGCACCACTACCCCCAGGAGTCTCACTGGTCTATAAGTGCTGCGTAAGCAGTGTCAATGCATATGCGATGTACAGCAGTTGCCTTTACCTGCACTTTAATCAGTGAGACGTTTCAGTGCCTCCGGAGCCTCCTCGATCCGGTCAACGAGGGCGATACGGGCCTCCATTGGCCGTTCCCGGGCAAGTGCACGCAGGAGCGGCCAGGTCGGCAGCCGCTCCGTCCAGTGCTCCCGGTCCACGAGCACCATCGGTGTGGGCTCGCCGCGCGACTCGTAGTAGTTGGGCGTCGCGTTGTCGAAGATCTCCTGTACGGTCCCGGCCGCGCCCGGCAGGAACACCACTCCGGCGTTCGAGCGGGCCAGCAGGCCGTCCTCGCGGGTGGCGTTGGCGAAGTACTTGGCGATGTGCGAGGCGAAGGCGTTCGGCGGCTCATGGCCGTAGAACCACGTCGGGATGCCGATCGAGTGGTTGCCCTTCGGCCAGCGGGCGCGGACCTCGAAGGCGCCTCCCGCCCAGTCGGTGATGGAGGGGCTGAACGACGGTGATCCGGCGAGGAGTTCACACGCCTCCTCCAGCATGGCGTCCTCGTACGGCGCCGCGTACGCGCCCAGGTTGGCCGCCTCCATCGCGCCGGGGCCGCCGCCGGTCGCCACCGTGAAGCCGGCGCGGCTCAGCTCACGGCCCAGGCGCGCGGCACCGCCGTAGGCCTCCGTCCCGCGCGCCATCGCGTGGCCGCCCATCACGCCCACCACCCGTGCGCCGCGCAGGAGTTCGTCGAGGGCGTCGGAGATGGAGTCGTCGTGGACGGCGCGCAGCATCGACGCGTATATGTCGCCGTCGGCCTTGGTCCGCCGGAACCACGCGTACGCGAGCGCGTCCGGGGTCTGCTCGTACCCCTGGTCGAGCGAGGCGAACAGCTCGTCCGGCGTGTAGAGACGGCCACGGTAGGGGTCGAATGGGAGATGCGGGACGGGCGGGAAGACCAGGGCGCCGTCGGCGCGGACCTTCGCCGCCGCCTCGTCGCGCATCGGGCAGCCGAGGAAGACGGCGCCCGAGGTGTCCGTGGTGAGCAACTCCCGCGTACGGTCCGTCAGATCGACGCCCTGGACGCGGTGTCCGGCGAGGGTGCCGCGGGCCGAGACGGTCGCGTCGAAGTCCTCGACCGTCTCGATCTCGCGTTCGTCGTGGTGGGCCGCATGGGCCGGGCTCGTCTGCACGCGCCCATGCTAGGCACCCAACTGGTCAGCCCTGGACGGCCGCCGGGTCCATCCACACGATCTCCCAGGAGTGGCTGTCGAGGTCCTCGAAGGAGCGGCCGTACATGAACCCCTGGTCCTGGACGTCGTCGTTGGCGGTGCCGCCCGCCGCGACCGCCTTGTTGATCAGCTCGTCGACCTTCTCGCGGCTCTCGGCGCTCAGGCACAGCAGCACCTCGCTGGTCTTGGCCGAGTCGGCGATCTCCTTCTTCGTGAAGTCGCTGTAGCGCTTCTTCTCCAGGAGCATCGCGATGATCGTCTCGCTGATCACGACACAGGTGGTTTCGTCGTTGCTGAACTGGGGGTTGATCGAGAAACCGAGCTCCGTGAAGAACTTCTTCGACGCGGCGGCGTCGTTCACGGCCAGGTTCACGAAGATCATCTGCTGGTACATGCTGGGGCCTTTCCCATCGGGCGTGCGTGCTATTCGGTGGGTAGACCGACGCTCCGCGAAAAACTCATCGGTGGGCGAGCGGAAGTGCCGCGAGTTCGGCGATCACGACGGTCAGCGGTACGAACAGGGCGAGCAGCGCGCCCGCGCGCAGAGCGGCGGCGCTGCGCAGCACGGTGGCCGGGGCGCCGAGCCGTACCAGCGCGGCCGTGGTGTCGGCGCGGGACTGCCGGGCCTCGACGGCGGCGGTGAGCAGGGTCGCCACCGTGCAGCCGGTCACCAGGAGCGTGCCCAGGGTGGTCAGCGGGCCGACGGACGCGTCCGTGTCGTACAGCGCCGTCATCGCGTACGCGCCCGACGCCACGGCGCAGACCACGCCCAGCGGGCGGCCGATGCGGGTCGCCTCCTCCATGAGGACCCGGCCCGCGAGGAGCCGCAGGGCGCCCGGGCGCACGGCCTGGAGGAGCCGTCCGCACAGGTGGGTGAGGCCGGGGCCCGCCAGGGCGAGACCGAGCGCGGTCAGCACCCAGCCGGCCAGCACACCCGCGGGGCCGCCCGCGTGCCCGCCGGGCATCGACAGCCCGTCGGTGTCCGCCGTCCGGTTCGCGTAGGCCTCGACGGCGAGACCGGCGGCGAGGACGGCCACACCCCAGGGGAGGCCCTTGGGGACCTCGCGGGGGGCCGGGGGGCGGGTGGGGTCCAGGTCGACGGGCCCCGTGACGGTGGCGGTCGGCTCGGCGTCCGCAGCGGGCTCGGGCGCCGGGGCGGGCGTCTCCTCGACTGCCGCCTTACGGCCGCCCGTTCGCAGGTGGGAGCCGAACCTGCCGTACGTCCCGAAGGTCTCGCGGGTGCCCGATTTGCCGTAGGCGCCGAAACGGCCGTAGGACCTCGGGCCGTTCTTCGCCGTGGACGGGTGCTTGGTGTCCTTCGGGCGGAGGGTGAGGGCGACCGAGACGGACGCGGTCACGGGGACGATGGCCAGCAGGGTGAGTGCGGCGGGGAGGGGGAGGGGGGTGTCCGAGGCGAGGAACTCCGCCGCCGCTCCGTCGAAGGGCATGCCGGTGAGGTCGCCGCGGAGGTGGAGGAAGAAGAGCAGGGCCAGCATGGAGCCGAGGGTGCAGGCCAGCGCGGTCGTGGTCGCCGAGATCGCCATCAGGCGGCCGGGGCCGAGGCCGATCGCGGAGAGGCCGGGGCGGGGTTTCGTCGCCGGGTCGGTGCGGGCGACGGCCACCGCGAAGTACACCGTGGCGGCCAGCGGGGTCGCGCACCAGGCGAGGCGGAGGGCCGCGGCGGCGGGGGAGTCGGGGTGGCCCATCGCGTAACCGAGGGTGCAGAGGAGGAGGAAGCCCGTGCCCGCCGAGGCCACCGCGACCAGCAGTCGGCGCAGTTGGACGGCGGGGTGCGAGCCGCGGGTCAGACGGAGAGCGAGCACGCGGCCCGGCCTTCCGACTCGGCGACCGGGGGAAGGTGAACCGTGTTCACACGGCGTCCGTCCAGCAGCGACACCGTACGGTCCGCGAGGGCCGCGGTCTCCGCCTCGTGGGTCGCGAGGACGACCGTGATGCCGTGCGAGCGGGCGGCCGTCGTGAGCGTGCGCAGGACCTGGGCGCGGTCCGCGCGGTGCAGCGGGGCGGTCGGCTCGTCGGCGAACAGGACGGTGGGCGCCGGGGCCAGCGCGCGGGCGATCGAGACGCGCTGGCGCTCCGCCTGGCGCAGTTCGTGCGGGCGTTTGCGGGCGTGGTCGCCGATGTCGAGGCGGTCCAGCCACTCCAGGGCGGCGGTCTTGGCGCGCCGGCGGCCGGTGCCGCGCAGCATCAGGGGGAGGGCCGCGTTCTCCCAGACGTTCAGCTCCGGGACGAGCACCGGGGCCGGGTCGATCCAGCCGAAGCGGTCGCGGCGCAGCCGTTCCCGGGTGAGCGGGCCCATGGTGTGCACGGGCACGCTGTTGAACCAGACCTCGCCGCGGCTGGGGCGCTCCAGACCGGAGAGGCAGCGCAGCAGGGTCGTCTTGCCGCTGCCGCGCGGGCCCGTGACGGCGAGGATCTCGCCCTCCCGGACACCGAGCGAGACACCCCCGAGCGCGGGCGTTCCGTCGTGGTGCTGGAAGTGCAGGGCACGTGCCCAGAGCACGTCGTTGTCCGGCGGGGCCACCATGCGCGTACACCTCGTTCTGATCCGTTTTCCGTACCGCGTCCCCCTTGCGGGGGAACGAGGACGGGGCCGATCGGTTACCAGGCACGCTAAGGAGGATGCGGGTGCGACCCCGGACAGCACACGGCCCGGGGTGCGCCCTTCTCACTCGTACGGGTGCACCCCGGGCCGTATAAACCGCTGAATCGCCGAAGGCTGGAACTTCGCCGGAGGCTAGAGCTTCGTCCAGGCCTCCGTGAGGACCTGGCGGACGATGCCCTCGATCTCGTCGAAGGTCGACTGGTCGGAGATCAGCGGCGGCGACAGCTGGATGACCGGGTCACCGCGGTCGTCGGCGCGGCAGTAGAGGCCGTACTCGAAGAGCTTCTTGGAGACGAAGCCGTAGAGCACGCGCTCCGACTCCTCGTCCGTGAAGGTCTCCTTGGTGGCCTTGTCCTTGACGAGCTCGATGCCGTAGAAGAAGCCGTTGCCGCGGACGTCGCCGACGATCGGGAGGTCGTGCAGCTTCTGCAGGGTCTGCAGGAAGTTGGCCTCGTTGTCGAGGACGTGCTGGTTGAGGCCCTCGCGCTCGAAGATGTCGAGGTTGGCGAGGCCGACCGCCGCGGAGACCGGGTGGCCGCCGAAGGTGTAGCCGTGCAGGAAGGTGTTGTCGCCCTTGTAGAACGGCTCGGCCAGGCGGTCGGAGATGATGCAGGCGCCGATCGGGGAGTAGCCCGAGGTCATGCCCTTGGCGCAGGTGATCATGTCCGGGACGTAGCCGAACTTGTCGCAGCCGAACATCGTGCCCAGGCGGCCGAAGGCGCAGATGACCTCGTCGGAGACCAGGAGCACGTCGTACTGGTCGCAGATCTCGCGCACGCGCTGGAAGTAGCCGGGCGGCGGCGGGAAGCAGCCGCCGGCGTTCTGCACCGGCTCCAGGAAGACCGCGGCGACGGTCTCCGGGCCCTCGAAGAGGATCTCCTGCTCGATCTGGTCGGCGGCCCAGCGGCCGTAGGCCTCCGGGTCGTCGCCGAAGAGCGGGGCGCGGTAGATGTTGGTGTTCGGGACCTTGTGCGCGCCCGGGACCAGCGGCTCGAACGGGGCCTTCAGCGCCGGGAGTCCGGTGATGGACAGGGCGCCCTGCGGGGTGCCGTGGTAGGCGACCGCGCGGGAGATGACCTTGTACTTGGTGGGCTTGCCCTGCAGCTTGAAGTACTGCTTGGCGAGCTTCCAGGCGGTCTCGACGGCCTCGCCGCCGCCGGTGGTGAAGAAGACCTTGTTCAGGTCGCCCGGCGCGTAGTGGGCGAGACGCTCCGCCAGCTCGATGGCCTTCGGGTGGGCGTACGACCAGATGGGGAAGAACGCCAGCTCCTGCGCCTGCTTGGCGGCGGTCTCGGCCAGCTCGGCGCGGCCGTGACCGGCCTGGACCACGAACAGACCCGCGAGACCGTCGAGGTAGCGCTTGCCCTTGTCGTCGTAGATGTAGGTGCCCTCACCACGGACGATCGTGGGAACGGGCGCGTTCTCGTACGAGGACATGCGGGTGAAGTGCATCCACAGGTGGTCGTACGCGGTGCGGCTGAGGTCCTTGCTCACGGTTATCGGGTTCCCCACATGTAGGTCTGCTTCTTGAGCTTCAGATAAACGAAGCTCTCGGTGGAGCGCACGCCGGGGAGGGCCCGGATGCGTTTGTTGATGACGTCCAGCAGGTGGTCGTCGTCCTCGCAGACGATCTCGGCGAGGAGGTCGTACGAGCCCGCGGTCATCACCACGTACTCCACTTCCGGCATGGCCGTCAGCGCGTCGGCGACGTTCTCGACATCACCTTCGACGTTGACACCGACCATCGCCTGTCTGCGGAAGCCCACGGTGAGCGGGTCCGTGACGGCGACGATCTGCATGACGCCCTGGTCGAGCAGCTTCTGGACGCGCTGGCGCACGGCCGCCTCGGAGAGGCCGACGGCCTTGCCGATCGCGGCGTACGGCCGACGGCCGTCCTCCTGGAGCTGCTCGATGATGGCGAGGGAGACGGCGTCCAGATGAGGAGTGCTGCCGTTCCTGGACTCGCGGGAGTCCCTCTGTTCTGCGCTGCGACTGGCCACGGCTTCACTGTGCACGACGTCTCGACCGTTCCGCAAGGCCGCTTCGATGAAATTCGTTGTTTACGTGGTCGAGACTTGCGGATTTCGTAGCCTTGACGCGATCGGGGGTATTGAAAACGTGGGCCGGGCGATTAGGGTGGGTGTCTCAGTGATGGGACACCCAGACCTTGGAGGGCCGGCAGTGAGCACCGAGCTGCGTCGTCTGCGCAATTACATCGACGGTGAGTTCCGGGACGCCGCCGACGGACGGACCACCGAGGTGGTCAACCCGGCGAAAGGGGAGGCGTACGCGACCGCGCCGCTGTCCGGAGCGGCGGACGTGGACGCCGCGATGGTGGCGGCCGCCGCCGCCTTCCCGGCCTGGCGGGACGAGACCCCGGCCAAGCGGCAGAAGTTCCTGCTGGACATCGCCACCGCGTTCGAGGAGCGCGCGGAGGAGCTGATCGCGGCCGAGGTGGAGAACACCGGCAAGCCGATCGGGCTCACCCGTTCCGAGGAGATCCCGCCGATGGTGGACCAGATCCGCTTCTTCGCGGGTGCGGCCCGGATGCTCGAAGGCCGCTCGGCCGGCGAGTACATGGAGGGCATGACCTCCATCATCCGGCGCGAGCCGATCGGCGTCTGCGCGCAGGTCGCGCCGTGGAACTACCCGATGATGATGGCCGTCTGGAAGTTCGCCCCCGCTCTCGCGGCCGGCAACACGGTCGTCCTGAAGCCCTCGGACACCACCCCCGCCTCCACCGTCCTGATCGCCGAGATCATCGGCTCGATCGTGCCCAAGGGCGTCTTCAACGTCGTGTGCGGCGACCGGGACACCGGCCGCGCGATGGTCGAGCACCACACGCCGGCGATGGCCTCCATCACCGGTTCGGTACGCGCCGGCATGTCGGTCGCCGAGTCCGCGTCCAAGGACCTCAAGCGGGTCCACCTGGAGCTGGGCGGCAAGGCTCCCGTCGTCGTCTTCGAGGACCTCGACAGTGCGGCCATCGCCAAGGCCGTCGAGGACATCTCGGTCGCGGGCTTCTTCAACGCGGGCCAGGACTGCACGGCGGCGACGCGCGTCCTGGTCCAGGAGTCGATCCACGACGAGTTCGTGGCGGCGCTCGCGAAGGCGGCGGCCGAGACGAAGACGGGTCAGCCGGACGACGAGGACGTGCTCTACGGCCCCCTCAACAACGCCAACCAGCTCAAGCAGGTGACCGGCTTCATCGAGCGGCTGCCGGCGCACGCGAAGGTGGAGTCGGGTGGCCACCGGGTCGGTGAGGTCGGCTACTTCTACGCGCCGACCGTCGTCTCGGGCCTCAAGCAGGACGACGAGATCATCCAGAACGAGGTCTTCGGCCCGGTCATCACCGTCCAGTCCTTCACGGACGAGGCCCAGGCCATCGAGTGGGCCAACGGCGTCGACTACGCGCTGGCCTCCTCGGTGTGGACCAAGGACCACGGGCGGGCGATGCGGCTGTCGAAGTCCCTGGACTTCGGCTGCGTGTGGATCAACACCCACATCCCGCTGGTCGCGGAGATGCCGCACGGCGGCTTCAAGAAGTCCGGCTACGGCAAGGACCTGTCGGGCTACGGCTTCGAGGACTACACCCGGATCAAGCACGTGATGACGTCGCTGGGCGCGTAGGCCTTCGGCGATCTGGAGCGACAACTGCGCGGCCCCGGACGGGAGTTCACCGTCCGGGGCCGCGCTGTTCGCGTACGCGGCAGGTGAACGGGCGGTTACTTCACAGGCAACCGATCGACAAGGTGTCGGGTCCACGCGAACCCGCTCGACGCAGCGTCCATTGATCGGGCACGGGGCGGCGGGTCATGCTGCGCGGGTGCCCCAGACTCCGAAGTCGTCCTCGCCCTCCCGTCGCTCCCTGCTGCGCGCGCTCGGCGGTACCGCCGCGCTCGGCGCGCTCGCCGGGTGCGGTGTGCCCGCCGCGTATGTGAAGGCGGGGGACCGTGCCGGCGCCGATCTGTCCGCCAAGGACAAGCGGCTGACCTGGGCGAACTGGCCGTTGTACATCGACACCGATGACGACGACCAGACGAAGCGGCCCACGCTGGACGCCTTCGAGAAGAAGACCGGGATCTCCGTCGACTACATCGAGGAGATCAACGACAACGACGAGTTCTTCGGCAAGATCAGCCCGGCGCTCATGAACCACCAGCAGACCGGCCGCGACCTGATCGTCATGAGCGACTGGATGTGCGCGCGGTTCGTCCGTCTCGGCTGGGTCCAGCGGATGGACCGGTCCGCGCAGCCCAACGTGGCGAAGTACCTCGACCCGCAGCTCAGCTCGCCCGCGTTCGACCCGGGGCGGCGGTACACGGTGCCGTGGCAGTCGGGGATCACCGGTATCGCGTACAACCACCGCAAGCTCGGCCGCGAGATCCGCCATGTCTCCGACCTGTGGGCGAGCGACCTGAAGGGCCGGGTCACCCTGCTCTCCGGGCTGGACGAGTCGTTCGCGCTGCTGATGCAGGGCAACGGCGTCGACATCACCAAGTGGACCGCCGCCGACTTCCACAAGGTGTGCGACCAGGTGCGGACCCAGATCAGCCGGAAGCAGATCCGCCGCTTCACCGGCAACGACTACACCAAGGACCTGGTCAGCGGCGACGTCCTCGCCTGTCAGGCCTACTCCGGTGACGTGATCCAACTCCAGGCCGACAACCCGGACATCCGCTTCGTCGTCCCCGAGGAGGGCGCCGAACTCTGGGCGGACTCCCTGATGATCCCCGACCTGGCCCGCCACAGGACCAACGCCGAAAAGCTGATCGACTACTACTACGACCCCGAGGTCGCCGCGGAACTCGCCGCCTGGGTCAACTACGTCTGCCCCGTCCCGGCGGCCCAGGCCGTCCTCGCGGACTCCAAGGACAAGGACACCGCGGAGCTGGCCGAGAACCCGCTGATCTTCCCGGACTCGACGATGCGCAAGCACCTCGCGATCGCGCGGGACATCACGTCGACGGAGCGGGTGGAGTTCGCGAAGGAGTGGAACAAGATCGTCGGGTTGTAGCGGCGTAGCGATCCGGCAACTCCCTTGCCCGGATCGAGAGTTGTGGCGCGATGTGCGTGGAGTCGGGAAGGGCTCCCGCATGGTTCCGGGGATTCGGTCCCGGGAACGGAAGGGGCGGGGGGACCCACTCGGCGCTCATGAGCAGGCGGGCGCCGCTCCATGCGATGGGAGACCGATCAACGATGTTCACTCCGGTGCGGAGAAGAATACGGATGGCCGCGCTCGCGCTCTCGACCACGGCGGCACTCGCCTTGGGCGCGACCGCCACAAGCGGCGCGGAAGCGGCCCCCGCCGCCGCGAAACAGGGACCGACCTCGGTGGCGTACGTCGAGGTGAACAACAACAGCATGCTGAACGTCGGCAAGTACACCCTCTCCAACGGCGGCGCCAACGTCTTCGACATCGCCGTGATCTTCGCGGCGAACATCAACTACGACGCGGGCACGAAGGCGGGGACCCTGTACTTCAACCCGAACGTGCAGCGCGTCCTCGACAACGCCGCCACGCAGATACGGCCGTTGCAGCAGAAGGGCATCAAGGTCGTCCTCTCGGTGCTCGGCAACCACCAGGGCTCCGGCTTCGCCAACTTCCCCTCCCAGCAGACGGCTTCGACGTTCGCGAAGCAACTGTCGGACACCGTGACCAAGTACGGCCTCGACGGCATCGACTTCGACGACGAGTACGCCGACTACGGCAACAACGGCACCGCCCAGCCCAACGCCGGCTCGTTCGTGTACCTGGTGTCGGCACTGCGCGCCAACATGCCGTCCAAGATCATCAGCCTCTACAACATCGGCCCGGCCGCGTCGCGCCTGTCCTACGGCGGCGTCGACGTCACCTCCAAGTTCGACTACGCCTGGAACCCGTACTACGGCAGTTGGCAGGTCCCCGGCATCGCACTGCCCAAGTCGAAGCTGTCGCCGGCGGCCGTCCAGATCGGCGGCACCTCGCAGAGCACGGCTGCCTCCCTCGCCGCCCGCACGGTCAGTGAGGGGTACGGCGTCTTTCTGACGTACAACCTCGACGGCACCGACCGCACCGCAGATGTCTCCGCGTTCACCAGGAACCTGTACGGCAGTGACGCCCGCTACACGCCGTAGGCCGACCATGCTCCCCGGCGTCCGGTGCCCGCTCAGGGCTTGCTCCATCCCGTAGGACCGCGCCTCGGGCAGGCCGCGTCTTCGACAACGATGTCGGAGGCGCGGTCGCCGCGGGTACCGGATGCGGGCGGTCGGTTCAGAGGCTGCCCGGGCGGACCAGGCCCGTTCTCTTGACCCCGCTCAGGATCGGGGTGACCTCGATCGTGGAGACGTGGGGCAGCGCGCCGATCGTGTCGCTCAGGAAGTGGTAGAGCGCGTTGAGGTCCGCGGCGGCGACGGCCACGAGGAGGTTGGCCGAGCCGGTGGTGGCGGAGGCGAAGCGGACCTGGGAGTGGCGGCTCAGTCGGCGGCCCGTCTCCTCCAGTCCACCGGGGGCCACCGTGATCCACAGCAGGGCCTCGGTACGGATGCCCAGCCGGGCCAGGTCGACCTCGGTCGCGAGTCTGACCACCTGGTTGCCGACCAGTGTCTCCAGTCGGCGCCGGGCCGTGAGGGCGGTGGTGTCGGCGCGGCGGGCGAGGTCGGCGTAGGAGGCGCGGCCGTCCTCGACCAGGGTCGTGATCAGGGCGTGGTCGAGGGGTTGGAGGGACGGGCGGGCCGCCGGGGCGGGCAACTCCGTTCTGAGGCTGGTCAGTTCGACCTCCGTCAGCAGGCCGCCGCTCCAGTCGAAGGCCGCCGGGAACACCCGCAGGAGGAGGTGCGAGGTCCACGACTGGACCGCGGGGGTGGCCGGGAGGTCGCGCAGGAGCAGGGAGTTGCGGGCGTCCGGGCCGTCCAGGAACAGGATCGTGCAGATCTCGTCGCCGCCGCCGAGGATGTCCACCCAGACGGTGTCGGGGCGGCGGGCCAGGGTGGCGGCGATGGCGCTGATCTGGTGGGGGCGGCAGCGGATGCGCAGGGCCAGCGGGATCAGGTCGGGGAACCACACCGGGTTGCGTACGGCGGTGGCGCGCAGCGTCCTGTCGTGGAACAGCGGTGCCGCGCGGCGCACCACCGTGCGCTCCGAGATGTCCAGGACGCGGCCGACCGTACGCCAGGAGGCCCGCGGGGAGGCCAGCATCGCGGCGGCGATCCGGCTGTCCGTCTCGCTCAAGGGGTGGCTTGCTTTCGCCATGTGTGCCTGGTCCTCTGTCCTGCTTTCGCGCTTCTGCCTCCTCATTCTGGCCCGGATCGACGCCCGCCGCTAGAAACGGTTCGGAGCGGACGGCGGAGAGAGGTGAGCCCCATGGTCGTGGGTGTCGTGGAGACGGATCGGGGTCGGGTACGGGGTGTCTCGCAGGGGGAGGCGGTCTCCTTCCGGGGGATTCCCTAGGCCGCTTCGCCTGTCGGTGAGCTGCGGTTCGCGCCGCCCCGGCTGTTCCACAGGGGGCCTCCCGGCTGGAACGGGTGATGGGGGCCCGCGTGCCGGACTGGGACGAGGACGGTTGCCTGACCGTCAACGTCCATGTTCCGGCAGGGGCGTTGGAGGACAACGCCGCCCGGCCGGCCTTCGTGTGGTGGCATGGGGGCGGCTTCACCAGTGGTTCCGGCGGCTGGGACTGGTACGACGGCGGGCGGCTGGCCGCGCTCGGTGACATCGTGGTCGTCACCGCCAACTACCGCGTGGGCCCCTGGGTTACCTGCATCTGCCGGAGATCGGCGCCGCCGACCTCGGCGCCCAGGACCAGGCCGCCCTGCTCGCCTGGGTGCGGGACGACATCGCCTCCTTCGGCGGCGACCCGCGCGAGGTGACGGTCGGCGGGCAGTCGGCCGACGCGTACTCGTCCCTTGCGCCGGCCCTCGATCCGCGGACGTCGGGACTCGTGAACCGGGTGCTGCTGGAGAGCGGTCCGTTCGGCTTGGCCCCGCAGGATCCGCGGCACGCGGCCGAGAACGCCGAGGCGTATCTACGGCTGCTCGGCGTGCCGGACGGGTCGGATGCGGCAACTGCCCTGCGCGCACTGCCCGTTGAGCAGCTGCTGTCCGCCTACGGGCAACTTGCGGGGCAGTTCGCGCGGCCGGGCGACGCCACTCCGCCCATGTATCCGGTGCTCGGCGGGCCCGGTGTTCCCCGCGATCCGCATCGGGGGGTCGTGGACGGTGGGCTGGAGGGCAAGCCGTTGCTGATCGGTACCACTCGGGACGAGGCGAGCGCCTTCACCGCGTTCGATCCGCGGATCCAGAACCTCACCGCCGATGGTGCGTTGGACCTCCTGACCAGCCAACTGGACGAACATGCCGGCGAGTTGTACCAGCGATACGCCGACCGGTTCGAAGAGCCCACCGCTGCGCGGGTGGTCACCGCCGTGCAGACCGATGGGCTGGTCCGGGACGGCTCGTTGCGGATCGCCGACCATCACGCGGCGGGCGGCAACGCGACCTACGTCTACGAGTTCGACCACCGGCCGGCCGAGGACCCGTATGGCCTCGGTGCGACCCACTGCGGTGAACTCCCCTTCCTTTTCGGCTCGTTCGACGCTTTCGCGGACAGCCCGATGTTGGGGCGGACCACCGATGCCGTACGGGAGCTGGGGCGTACCTTCGCCGGTGCGGTCGCCGAGTTCGTCGCGAGCGGGTCGGTGCATGACTGGATGCCGTACACGCCTGCGACGGCCGCTCGCATTCGGCACTTCGGCTGAGGCATATCAGTCCACTTTGTTGTGAGTGGCTCTGTTCTCACCGTGCGGGCGCCCGTTGGGATGGACCCGCTTTCCCCCTCAGCTGTGCGAAAGGGCCTTGATGACGATGCCACGCAACCGCTCGTTCGTGCAGGTCGACGTGTTCGCCACGAGTCCCTACACCGGCAACCCGGTGGCCGTCGTGCTCGACGGGACCGACCTGAGCGATGAGGAGATGCAGGGGCTGGCGCGCTGGACGAACCTGTCCGAGACGACGTTCCTGTTGCCGCCCACCGCCCCCGAGGCGGACTACCGGGTGCGGATCTTCACTCCCGGGGGCGAGCTGCCCTTCGCCGGGCACCCCACCCTCGGGTCCGCGCGTGCCTGGCTGGACGGTGGTGGCACACCACGGGACGCCGAGCGCATCGTGCAGGAGTGCGGCGTAGGACTGGTCGCCGTGCGGCGGGGTGAGGGCACTCTGGCGTTCGCGGCGCCGCCACGGGTGCGTGAGGGGGCGCTCGACGAGGAGCAACTGCTGAGGATCGTGGGCGCGTTCGGGATCCCGCGGGACCGGGTCGTGGCCCACGAGTGGGTCGACAACGGGCCCGGGTGGGCTGTGGTGCGGCTGGCCACGGCCGAGGAGGTGCTCGCCCTCGAACCTGACTTCTCCGGCTTTCCGGACGCGATGGTCGGGGCGATCGGGGCCCACCCCGACGGGTCCCGGCACGCGTTCGAGATGCGTACCTTCGCACCCGCCGCCGGTGTCCCCGAAGACCCCGCGTGCGGGAGCATGAACGCCGGCGTGGGTCAGTGGCTCACCTCCACCGGTGCCGTGCCCTCCTCCTACCGCGTCTCGCAGGGCACGCGGCTGGGGCGGGCCGCGAGCATCGAGATCACCGCCGACGCGGACGGCACGGTCTGGGTCAGCGGTGCCGCCGACGTCTGCGTTCGCGGCACCATCACGCTCTGATCGTCATGTTCTGTCGGTGTCGGTGTCCGCGGTGAGCGTCTTCATCGTGACGTAGCTCGTCACCGTGGCCACGCCGGGCAGGGTCGCCAGCTGGTTGGCGTGGAAGTCCTCGTAGGCGGGGAGGTCGGCCACCTCCACCTGGAGCAGGTAGTCGAAGTTGCCGGTGATGTGGTGGCAGGCGACCACCTCGGGCAGCCGGGTGACCCCGCGTTCGAACGCGACCACGTCCGAGCGGCTGTGCCGCATCAGCCGTACGCCCGCGAAGACCCGCAGGCTGCGGCCGATCGCGGCGGGGTCGATCAGCGCGCGGTAGCCGCGGATGACCCCGGCCTCCTCCAGCCGGCGCACGCGCCGCAGGCAGGGGGACGGGGAGAGCCCGACCCGGGCGGCCAGCTCGCTGTTGCTGATGCGGCCGTGCGTTTCGAGTACGGCCAGAATCGATCGGTCCACTTCGTCCATGGCGGCAGATTATTGCGCCCGTAGATCTGCTACCACAATTCTGCGCCCGCCCAGCGCGCAATCCGCTGCCAAAGTTGCCGAGATCCGGTCACTTCGGACCGTCGGTCGGTCACGCTTCATGGAGTCGCACCGACGGTCCAGGTCCACGGAAGGGCAGCCATGCCGGGCAAGAGCACCATCACCGTTCACGCCGACCGCGAGGTCCATCCCAGCCGTGCCGTGGCCCCGCCCATCTACCAGACGGCGGCGTTCTCGGCCGAGGACGCGGAGACGTTCGCGCAAGGGGCCGTAGAAGCACGCGGCAAGGACTTCTACACCCGGTTCGGCAACCCGAACCACGCCCAAGTCGCGGCCGTCGTAGCCGAGTTGGAGAACACCGAGGCGGCCATGGTCACCGCGTCCGGGATGGCCGCGCTCACCACGGCCGTGCTCGCGCTGGTGTCCGCCGGTGACCATGTCGTCGGACAGCGGTCCACCTACGGGGGTACGGCGTCGGTGCTGCTGAACCTGCTGCCGCGCTTCGGCGTGACGACCACGCTGGTGGACCAGACCGACCCGGAGGCGTTCGCGAGGGCGCTGACCGCGCGGACCCGGCTGATCCTGGTGGAGACCCCGAGCAACCCGTTGCTGCAGATCACCGACCTGCGGGCCGTAGCGGAACTGGCCCGTGCGCACGGTGTGTCGACCATGGCGGACAACACCTTCGCCACTCCGCTGAACCAGCGGCCGGTCGACTTCGGCATCGACCTGGTGTGGCACAGCGCGACCAAGTATCTGAACGGTCACTCGGATGTCTCCGCGGGAGTGCTCGCCGGGCCGGCCGAGATCCTCGACCGGATATGGGACGTCGGACTCCTCACCGGTGCCACGCTCGGGCCGATCGACGCGTGGCTGTTGCTGCGCGGGATGCGCACCCTGCCGTTGCGGGTGCCGCGGCACAACGCCAACGGGCTTGCCCTGGCAGAGGAGTTGAGCGCGCATCCGGCCGTGGCGAAGGTGCACTATCCCGGGCTGGCGACGCACCCGCAGCACACGGTGGCCGTGGACCAGATGAGCGGTTTCGGCGGGGTGCTCGGCATCGAGTTCGCCGGTGGGTTCGAGATGGCCGACGCGTTTCTCGGGCGGCTGCGTTACCCGCGCCGGTCGGCCAGCCTCGGTGGCGTGGAGTCGCTGGCCGTGCATCCGGCGTCCATGTGGCGCGGGATGCTCAGCGAGCAACAGCTCGCGGAATCAGTGCCCTTGGGGCTGGTCCGGCTGGCGGCGGGGACCGAGGACACGGCGGATCTGGTCGCCGACGCGCTCGAAGCGGCCGACGCCGTGCTGACGGAAGCGGCGACCGCCTGAGCGGGCGACGACACCCCCAACCCCCACTAGTGACGTCACTCCCTACTGGCGATACCCCCACCCCCCACTGGTTAGGAGCCCCTCCGATGACGAAGAAAACCCTGCTCACCGGCGGCACCGTGGTCAGCATGGACCCGGCCGTCGGCGATCTCGAACGCGGTGACGTACTGATCGAGGACGGTGTGATCGTCGAGGTCGCCGCGCACATCGACGCGCCGGACGCCGAGGTGATCGACGCGACCGACCGGATCGTCATGCCCGGTTTCGTCGACAACCACCGCCACTCCTGGCAGACCGCGTTCCGAGGCGTCGGCGCGGACTGGACGTTCCCCGAGTGGGCGCTGGCCATGCACCGCACGGTCAAGCCCCACTACCGGCCCGAGGACGTCTACGCCGGCACCCTGCTCGGCCGCCTGGAGGCGTTGCACTCCGGCGTGACCACGATGCTGGACTGGTACCACGTCGCCCGGACCCACGACCACGAGGACGCCGCTGTCGCCGCGCTGCGGGACGCGCCGGGACGGTCGATCCTCTGCCTCGGCGCCGGCTGGGGCACCGCCGACTCCGTCGACGCCGACATCCGCCGCGTCCGCTCCGAGCTGCCCGGCGACGGCCTGGTCACCATGGCGTTCGGCCTGCGCGGACCCGACGACACCGGCATGGACACCGTCGCCCGCGAGCTGAGGCTGGCGGCCGAACTCGGCCTGCGCACCAGCCTGCACATCGAAGCCGCCGGGACGGTCACCGACCTCCACGGACACGGCCTGCTGCGGGACACCACGACCTTCGTGCACGCCAACGGGATCAGCGACGAAGAACTGCGGATGCTCGCCGACGCGGGCGCTTCGCTGTCGGTCAGCCCCGACGTCGAACTGAAGATGGGGTTCGGATCGCCGGTCACCGGCCGTGCGCTGGCCGCGGGCCTGCGCCCGACGCTGTCCGTCGACGACGTCCCGTCGGTCGGCGGTGACCTGTTCTCCACCATGCGGACGGCCTTCGCGGTGCAGCGCGGCCTGGACGGCGGCCTGCGCTCCCGGGACCTGCTGGAGTTCGCCACGATCGACGCCGCCGGCTCCTGCGGACTCGGCGCCCGCACCGGCAGCATCACGCCCGGCAAGGACGCCGACCTGATCCTCCTGCGCACCGACGACCTGACCGTCTTCCCGGTCACCGACCCGGTCGGAACGATCGTCAGCGCCGGTCACCCCGGCCTGGTCGACACCGTCCTCGTCGCCGGTCAGGTGGTCAAGCGCGACGGGGTGTTGGTGGGCGTGGACCTGCCCGCGCTGAGGACCCGGCTGCTCGCGTCCCGCGACCGGATCGCGGCGGCCGCGGGCATTCCCCTCGACGGGACATGGCACCCACGGCCGGAACCGAAGTAGGCGCACGTGGACGGACCCGGGGCAGGACCCGGCCCGATGTGCCCGATCTCGGGCTCCTCACACGGCGTCCCCGCCCTCCAGCGCCGAGGGATTCAGCGAGGCCAGCAACTTCAGCAGCAGGGCATGTGTCTGCTCCTGTTCCGCCGGTGTCAGCGCCTGAAGCGCCTCGGCGTGGGCCGCGTCCACCGTCTCCGCGGCCCGCGCCGCGAGCCGTACGCCGGCCTCGGTCGCGTGCAGGCGCTGGGTGCGCCGGTCGCCGGGAGTGGTGCGCCGCTCCAGCATCCCCCGTTCGACCAGCCCGTTGACCGCCGTACCCATCGACTGCGGGGTGATCGCCGCCCGGCGGGCCGCGGTCGCGCTGGAGACGCCCGGGTCGAGGACGGCCTGCATCAGGGCCCGGTGCTGGGCGAGGGTCAGCTGGAGCGGGCGCAGGGCGCGCTCCATCCGGGCCGCCATGATCTGGCCGATCTGCCAGGCGACATAGCCGGTGCGCCGGTCGGGATGGTTCACAGGGCGGACCTCTTTTGTAAGGCAGCTGATGGTGATGTACAAATATTATCAGTTGCCTTCCAATCTGGCGCCCTCTGATCTAGGACCCTCCCAATGTCCCAGCAAGCCACCACCCGAGCCACCGACACCGACACCACAAGCACCCCCCGGCCGTCGCACAAGCACGCCCTCGACGTCGCCCACCCACCTCCCGGCCCCGGAAACCTGCGTGCCGTCCTGCTCCCCGTGGCGGTCGTGCTGCTGATCGGTGCCGTGTTCGTCAGCGTCTACCTCGCCGCCTTCCACGCCCCGAGTCCCCACCAACTCCGGGTCGGCACAACGGAGATAGGCAGCGCGCAGGCCCACCTGAACCAGGACCTCGACCGCATCGCCCCCGGCGGCTTCACCGTCGAGACCTACCCCGACGAGTCCGCCGCCCGGAACGCCGTACAGGACAGGCAGGTCTACGCGGCCTACCTCGGCGACGGAAAGCTCCTCTACGGCAGCGCGAACGGTGCCGCCGTCACCGCGACCGTGACCACCGCCTTCGGCTCCGTGGCGCACGCGGAGAACCATGAACTCGCCGTCGAGGACGTCGCCCCGGCCGCGGCGGGAGACACCCGGGGCCTCTCCGTCTTCTACGCCGCCTTCGGTCTGGTCCTCGCGGGCTACCTCTTCGGTATGACGACCTACCAGCTCGCCCCCCGCCTCCAGTACCGCTGGCGGATGGCCAGCCTCGCCCTGTTCGGTGTCGTCGGCGGTCTCCTGATCGCCACCATCGCCGGAAGCACGGGCTTCGGCGCGCTGCCCGGTTCCTTCGTGCCCCTCGTCGTCGTGATCTCCCTGATGGGCGCCGCGGTCGCGGCCACGACCATGGTGCTGCTACGGCTGTTCGGCTCGGCGGGAGTCACCCTCGCGTCGATCCTCATGCTGATCCTCGGCAACAGCAGCAGCGGCGGGATCATGCCGGCCGCCTACCTGCCGGGCTGGCTGCGCCCGCTCTCCGAGATCCTGCCGGTCGGCGTCGGCGTCCGCGCGATGCAGGGCCTGTCCCGCTTCCAGAACGACGGCCTGTCCCGCGCCCTGGTGATCCTCCCGGTGTGGGTGCTCGGCGCCGCCCTCGTGCTCTACCTGAAGGACGTGTACCGGCGCGGCCCCCGAGCCCGGACGCCCGCGCCCACGACCGGCTGACGTTGTCCCGGAGCCCCCAACTCCCTTGAAACGACCGGGACTACGCTCATCTCCGCACGACTTCGACGTGAGGGAGCCCGCCATGTCCGCAGAGTTCGCCGCCAAGGTGTTCGCGCTGGTCGACGGGACCGACGCCGTCGGCTTCAGCCGGCTGTTCGCCCCGCGGGGCCGGATGCGCTTCGGGAACGGCGAGCCGATGACCGGACCCGAGGAGATAGCGGCCGGGGTCGCCGGCTTCTTCGCCACCGTGAAGGGGCTGCGTCACACGGTCGTCCGGGAGTGGTACGCCGGTGCCGACAGCATCATCGAGGAGACGGTCGACTACCACCGCCTGAGCGGCGACACCGTCACCGTCCCCGCCGTCACCATGTTCCACGTGGACGGGACCGGCCTGATCGACGACTTCCGCGTCTACTTGGACCTGGCCCCGCTTTTCGCCTGATCGTCGGCGAGCGCGGCATCCTGGACACCGTAGAGGATCTATGTGGAATTCCTCTCGGGAAAGGATCTTTCGATGGACCAGCAGGACACGCAGGACGAGCGGTTCGACGTCGTCGTACTCGGCGCCGGCCCCGGCGGTTACGTCGCCGCCATCCGTGCCGCCCAACTCGGCAAGCGGGTGGCCGTGGTCGAGGAGAAGTACTGGGGCGGTGTCTGTCTGAACGTGGGCTGCATCCCGACCAAGGCCCTTTTGCGGAACGCGGAGTTGGCGCACATCTTCACCCGTGAGGCGAAGACCTTCGGCATCAAGGTCGAGGGGGAGGTCTCCTTCGACTACGGCGAGGCGTTCCGCCGCAGCCGCCGGGTCGCGGACGGCCGGGTCAAGGGCGTCCACTACCTGATGAAGAAGAACAAGATCACGGAGATCGACGGCCGCGGCACCTTCCTCGACCCGCACACGCTCCAAGTCGCGGGCTACGACGGCGAGTCGCGCACCATCGGCTTCGAGCACTGCGTCATCGCGACCGGCGCCACCCCCAGGCTGCTGCCCGGCACCAAGCGCACCGCGCGCGTGGTGACGTACGAGGAGCAGATCCTCGCCGACGACCTGCCGCGGTCGATCGTCATCGCGGGTGCCGGCGCGATCGGCATCGAGTTCGCGTACGTGCTGCACAACTACGGCGTGAAGGTCACGATCGTGGAGTTCCTGGACCGGATGGCACCCCTCGAAGACATCGAGGTCTCCACCGAACTCGCCAAGCAGTACCGCAAGTTGGGCATCGACGTCCTCACCTCCACCCGCGTCGAGTCGATCGACGAGACTGGCCCGCAGGTCCGCGTCACCGTCACCGACAAGGACGGCGCGCGGCAAGTCCTGGAAGCCGACAAGGTGTTGCAGGCGATCGGCTTCGCCCCGAACGTCACCGGCTACGGCCTGGAGAACGCGGGCGTACGGCTGACCGAGCGCGGCGCGATCGACGTCGACGGCCGGTGCCGTACGTCCGTCCCGCACCTGTACGCCATCGGCGACGTCACCGCGAAGCTGATGCTCGCCCACGCGGCCGAGGCGATGGGCGTGATCGCCGCCGAGACCCTCGCGGACGCGGAGACGATGGAACTGGACTACGCGATGATCCCGCGCGCCACCTACTGCCAGCCGCAGATCGCCAGCTTCGGCTACACCGAGGCGCAGGCACGGGAGTTGGGGCACGACGTCAAGGTCGCGAAGTTCCCGTTCACCGCGAACGGCAAGTCGCACGGGCTCGGCGACACGACCGGTTTCGTGAAGCTGATCAGCGACGCGCAGTACGGCGAACTCCTCGGCGGCCACCTCATCGGCCCCGACGTCACCGAACTCCTCCCCGAACTCACCCTGGCCCAGCAGTGGGACCTCACCGTCCACGAGGTCGCCCGCAACGTGCACGCCCACCCGACGCTGGGCGAGGCGGTGAAGGAAGCGGTGCACGGCCTCGCGGGACACATGATCAACATGTGACGCCCGGGTCAACGGGCCTTCCCTGCCTGCCGAGTCGCCCTTGCGGTCGCCCACCGATCGGCCTCCCGAACGACTTTGCCAGCCCTTTACAACCCACCCTCCCGCTGCCTCGTCTCTCCGCTCGATCACTGACCCGCCCCACCGCCGAACGGTCCGACGGACCCGGTGGGGCGGCCGACGAGAGAGAGCGATTCATGCGCCGAACTGTCCTCAGCGCCCTGGCACTCACGTGCGGCGCGGTCCTGGCGTCCGCCGCGCCCGCGTTCGCCGACGGGGCCTCCGCGTCCCCGACCCGAGCCCCGTCCACGGCGCCGTCCGCGGAGCCGAGCGCCACCAGGGCGCCGACCAAGGCCCCCAGCGACGCGAGCGCCGCACCCTCCGCCGCGCCCACCCGGGCCCCTGGCCAGGTCGCCGTGGTTCCCAGCGGCGCCCCGGACACCGGTGTCACGACGGAGTCGAAGTCGTCCGGCGACATGACGACCACGCTGGTCGGTGGGGGAGCCGCCGCACTGGTCGTCGGCGGCGGCGCCTTCGTCGTCGTACGGCGCCGGAGGACGACCGGAGTATGACCTCGCTCTCCAGGCGCGCCTTCGTCACGGCGGCGACGGCAACGCTGCTCGCGGGCTGCGGCGGCGGGCACGGGACCACCTCGGCCGCGAACGCCCCTCAGCAGCAAGGGAGTTCGACGCCTTCAGAACAGTCCTCCGCGCCACCTTCCGCCAAGACGGCGCACGCTCTGGCGCGTTCCGTCCCGGTCACCCTGCGCGTCCCGGCGATCGGGGTCGACACCCCGGTCATGCGGCTGGGGCTGGCGGCGGACGGCACCGTGCAGGTGCCGCCGATCGCCGCGCACGACCGGGCGGGCTGGTACCGGAACTCGCCGACGCCCGGCCAGACCGGGCCGTCGGTGATCCTCGGGCATGTGACCGTCGGCGCCTACGGGGACGGTGTCTTCCGTCACCTCGCGCGGCTGCGCAAGGGCGACCGGATCGAGGCGGGCCTGGAGAACGGCACGACGGCCACGTTCACCGTCACCACCGTACGGACGGTCGCCAAGGCCGAGTTCCCGTCCGACGAGGTGTACGGGAACGTGGACCGTCCCGAACTGCGTCTCATCACCTGCGGCGGGACCCGCACCGGTACGGGATACCTCGACAACGTGATCGTCTTCGCCACGCTGACCGGCTGAATTCCCGTACCCGTAAGTACTGTGCACGTCACGACCATGGAGAGCGTTGAAACGGTCCCGCGAGAGGGCAGCGTCCGAACTGTTCGCCGCCGTCTACCCGCGCCTCGCCGGCTGGTGCCGCCGTCTCGTCGACGACGACGAGACGGCGCACGAGATCGCCTCCGAGGCGTTCACCCGGCTCTGGGCGCGGTGGACGAAGGTGGCGGAACCCCGCGGCTTCCTCTACGTCACCGCGGCCAACCTCGTCCGGGACCACTGGCGCAAACTGGAGCGCGAACGCCGGGCCGTGCGCCGCGCGACCACGGAGGAGGCGGTCCGCCCACCGGCCGAACAGGAAGACCCCTCGGTACGACTCCTCGTACAGTCCCTGCCCGAACGGCTGCGCGTCCCGATCCTCCTGCACTACTACGCCGACATGCCGATCCGGGAGGTGTCCGTGCTGACCGGACGCAAGGAAGGAACCATCAAGGCCGACCTCCACGCGGCCCGCGAACTGCTCCGCGCCCACCTGAGGAGAAGCCTTGACCACACACTTTGACGAGGGAGACGAGGGCCACGACATCGACCCCGACGACCCCCTCACGGTCATCCTGCGCCCCTCCTCCGCCGAGTACCTCGGCCCGCCCACCGGCCGCTACGAGACGATCCGCCGCGGCGCGAACCGCCGCCGCCTGCTCCGCGCGACGGTCGGCGCCGGCGCCACCTGCGCGGTGATCGTCCTCGCGGCCCTCCCGTTCCGACTGGCCCACCACGACTCGCCCACGACCCCCACGGTCCCGCTCGCCCCACCGCCCGCGAGCAGCAGCCCTACGCCCTCGCCCGCCCCGTCGGCGACGAAGGCACCCACTCCGAGGGCGAGCGCGAACCCGAGTTCCCCCGCCGACGCCCGGGACCCGAGCCACACCTCGGTGCCCACCACGGAACCGTCCAAGACCCCGACGACATCCACCTCGGCACCTTCGGCGGAGCCCGACTCGTCCGCGCGGACCGCCCGCTCCGTCGAGCCGTCGGCCGTGCAGACGCGCACGGGGTAACTTCCGTGCCCGCAGGGGAATTTGATTTTGAACGTGTTCAATTCTCGGCGTAGGCTGCCGCCATGAACGACAGAGCCGCCCTCCTGAAGGGCATCCGCGCCTGGCTGGTCCTGTTCGTCGTCTGTCTGGTGCTCAGCGGCGCCACCGCCTTTCCACTGGTCCACGAACTCCGCTGGACCGAGGACGTGTTGAGGTCCCTGTCCGTACCGCACTACCTGCCCACGCTGATGGACTGGATCGTGCGGGTGCGACAGGGACTCGACACCGCCGACACCGACTACCCCTTCCTCCTCTACGGCACGGACTGGCTGGCCTTCGCCCACCTCGTCATCGCGATCGCCTTCTACGGCCCCTACCGCGACCCGGTCCGCAACATCTGGGTCGTCGAGTTCGCGATGATCGCCTGCGCCGGGATCGTTCCGCTCGCCCTGATCTGCGGGCCGATCCGCGGAATTCCCTTCTGGTGGACGGTGATCGACCTGTCCTTCGGGGTCATCGGGATCGTCCCGCTGTACGTCGTACGGAGGAAGATCAAGCGGCTGGAAGCCGTGACGCCCGCGCCGACTCCCGCCCTCGCCCCCGCTACTTGACCGCCGCCAGTGCGATCCGTTCCGCGACCGCGTTCATCGACTCGCCCTTCGCGTCCGTCGCGTTGACCGAGTAGACGAGGGTGCGGGAGAGGTCGCGGGTGGCGAGGACGACGGCGCTGTAGCCGTACCGGGCACCGGACTTGAGCCAGTACACCTTGCCGCCGTACTCGAAGCGTTGCAGGCCCGCGCTGTAGTCGGCGCCCTCGATGCCCGCCGGGACCGTGAACATCTCCCGCAGTTGCGGCTCCGGCACGATCCGGCCCCGGAACAGTGACGTGATCAGCCGCTCCAGGTCGGCGGTCGTCGAGATCATGTCGCCGGCTGCCCAGCGGTCGGCCTGGTTCCAGTCGGTGACGTCGACGAACTTCGCTGTGCCGTCCGCTTGTTGGACCAGCTGGTAGCCGTGGTTGTGCGGGCCGCGGATGCGCGGGTCGGTGCCGGGGAAGTACGTGTCCCGCATGCCCGCCGGGCGCAGCACGAGGCGGGTGGCCTCCGCGGCGTACGAGTGGCCCGTCACCTTCTCGATCAGCAGGCCGAGGATCGTGTAGTTGATGTTGAGGTAGTCCTGCCGCTCGCCCGGCCGGAACTCCGGGCCCTTCGCCACCGCCGACGCCACCACCTGTCTCGGCGTGAGGGTGTCGAAGCGGTGCGCGTACTGGTCCTCGAAGGCGTCCCCGAAGCCGTCACCGGCCTGGATACCGCTGGTGTGGTTCAGCAACCGCCGTACGGAGATGGGCTCGAAGGCCTTCGTGAGCAGCCCCGGCAGGTAGTGCTGGACCGGGGTGTCCAGGTCGACCTTCCCCCGCGCCGCGAGCCGTAGCACGGTCGCCGCCGTCACCACCTTCGTCGTCGAACCCGCCCGGAAGCGCGCGTCGGGATCGGCGGCGGCACCGCTCTCCAGATCGTGCACACCCGAACTGCCGCGCCAGGTCCCGTCCGTGCCTCCCACCCGTACGAGAGCCGCCGTCGCGTCGGAGTTCGGGAGCCCGGCGAGTGCCGCGCGCAGCGCTTCGGCATCCGGTCCGGCCGTCTGCCGCGCGGTGGCCGACGGGGGTGCGGCGAACGCGGGTGCGGCCAACGGGCCTGCCGCGAGGGCGAGTACGAGGGAGGCCGTGAGGACGGTGGTGCGACGGCGGGCGCGCGTCGAGTGCATCGGTTGCTCCTGGGATCTCCGGTGGCTGTCGGTGATCAGCCTCGTCCAGCGCGGCCGTGGGCGGATCGTCGGCGAGGAGGGCGCCCGCCCCTGGTGTTACCCGGAGCAACCGCCGTACCGCACAAGGGGTTTGCCGGGGTTGCCCCCTACGGGGTCCAAGTCGGCGCCGGAAAAACTGTTATCGCGGAGACCTTCGCTCCGTCTCCCTCCGCGTCCCCAGTCTCCTCACGCACCGGAGCCACCCACATGGCCACCAGCGCCCGTAGGCCCACCAACAAGCACCGCCTCACCCGCCGGGGCCTCTTCACCCTCGGCGGCGGAGTCGCGGCGGCGGGAGTCGTCGGCGGCGGTATCGCCGCGTTCTCCGGGGGAGGGGCGGACGCCGCGCAGACCGGCACAGCCACCGCCGTCGGCACCGCCACCGCCCGCCCGCAGGCCCTCGTGCACCCGGGCATGCTGCACAACGCCGGCGACCTGCACCGCGCCAAGGTCCGCGTCGCCGCCCGCAAGGAACCCTGGCTGAAGGGCTGGACGCGGCTCACCGACAACCGTCACTCCGCGAGCGGTTGGCAGCCCCGCCCGCAGGCCGTCGTCGTACGCGGCGGCACCGGCCAGAACTACGTCACGATGTACAACGACATCCACGCCGCCTACCAGAACGCCCTGCGCTGGAAGATCGGCGGCACCAAGGCCAACGGCGACACCGCCGTCGCCATCCTCAACGCCTGGTCGGCCATGCTCACTTCGGTCAGCGGCAACGCCGACCGCTTCCTGGCCGCCGGCATCTACGGCTACCAGTTCGCGAACGCCGCCGAACTCGTCCGCGACCACCCGCACTTCGCGTTCGCCCGCTTCAAGAAGATGATGCGCACGGTCTTCCAGCCGATGAACATCGACTTCCTCACCCGCCACAACACCGCCAACATCAGCAACTACTGGGCCAATTGGGACCTGTGCAACGTCGCCTCCCTCATGGCCATCGGCATCCTCTGCGACGACCGCGCCACCTTCCGGCGCGCGGTCACCTACATGAAGTCCGGCGCGGGCAACGGCTCGTTCCGGCACGCCATCCCCTTCGTCTACGCCGGCCGGCACCTCGCCCAGTGGCAGGAGAGCGGACGCGACCAGGGCCACACGATGATGGGCATGGGCCTCATGGGCGCGATCTGCGAGATGGCCTGGAACCAGGACATCGACCTCTACGGCTACCTCGACAACCGGTTCATGCAGGCCGCCGAGTACGTCGCCGAGTACAACCTCGGCGCGGCCGTGCCCTTCACGACGTACGGCTGGCGCAGCGGCCAGGGCAACGGGCGGTACATGGAACAGCCTGTGATCTCCGACATAGCCCGGGGCGCCGTTCGTCCGGTCTGGGAGATTCTGTACAACCACTACGCCCGCCGCCGACGCCTCTCCACCCCGTTCATCACCCTCATGGCTGAGAAGGTGCGTGCGGAGGGCGGTGGCGGCGACTACGGCCCGAACAGTGGCGGTTTCGACCAACTCGGCTTCGGGACGCTGCTGTACAGCAAGTGACGCCGTCGTGGACCGAGTTGTGAAACCGGGAGAGTGAGAGGCGACGTGGACGGGCGGGAATGGCGCTCCACCATCGCGGCGGCGCAGGCCGGTGACCGGTGGGCGCTGGACGAACTGGTCGCGGGCTGGCTGCCGTTGGTCTACAACGTGGTCGGCCGCGCCCTCAACGGCCATGCCGACGTGGACGACGTGGTCCAGGAGACGATGCTCCGCGCCGTCGACCACCTCGGCTCGCTCCGCGACCCCGACAGCTTCCGTTCCTGGCTGGTGGCGATCGCCATGCGCCAGATACGGGACCGCGCACGCCGCAGGAAGTCCCCCGACCAATTGCCGGACGGGCTAGCGGGAGACGCCGCCGACTTCGCCGAACTCACCGTCCTGCGGCTCCAGTTGGCGGGCCAGCGGCGCGAGGTCGCGGAGGCGGTGCGCTGGCTCGACGACGAGGACCGCCAACTCCTCTCCCTGTGGTGGCTGGAGGTCGCGGGCGAACTCACCCGCCGCGAACTGGCGTCGGCGCTCGGCATCAGCCGCCAGCACGCGGCGGTCCGCGTCCAGCGCATGAAGGAACGCCTGGAGACCGCCCGCGCCATCGTCCGCGCCCTCGACACCGCCTGCCCCGACCTCCGCGCCCTCACCGCCCGTCGGGACGGCCGCCAAGACTCGGTCTGGCGCAAACGCCTGGCCCGGCACCTCCGCGGCTGCGCCTACTGCGGCGACCCCCGCGAGTCCGTCGTACCGGCGGAACGCCTCCTTGTCGGCATCGCCCTCGTCCCGCTCCCGCTCGGCTTCACGTTGTCCCTGGCGTTCGGGGCGAAGACGGCGGCTGCGGCGGCGGGGGTGGTGGGTGCGGCCGGGACGGTTGGGGCTGCTTTTGGGGTTGGGGCGAGTGGGGCGGCGGGTGCGGCAGGTGCGGCGGGTGCCGGTGGGGTCGCGAGCGCGGCGGGGTTCATGGGCTCGGCCGGCGCGGCCGGGTCCGTAGGCTCGGCGGGTGCTGCGGGTGCGGCAGGCGTCGTAGGTACCGGTGGGGTCACAGGTGCGGCGGGGTTCGCGGGCGCAGTGGGTGCTTCTGGTGTTGCCGGTTCCGCCGGGGTGGCAGGCACAGCAGGAGCTTCTGGCGTCGCAGGTGCTGCGGGCCTCGCCGGCTCCGCAGGCGCGGTCGGCTCGGCGGGAGCCGTAGGTGCGGCGGGTGCGGCGGGTTCCGTGGGCTTGGCGGGTGCGGCCGGGACCGCTGGGGTCGCGGGTGCTTCGGGCATTGGAGGTGCGGCGGGTGCGGCGGGTTCCGTGGGCTTGGCGGGTGCGGCCGGGACCGCTGGGGCCGCGGGTGCTTCGGGCATTGGAAGTGCGGCGGGTGCGGCGGGTGCGGCGGGTTCCGTGGGCTTGGCGGGTGCGGCCGGGACCGCTGGGGCCGCGGGTGCTTCGGGCATCGGAGGTGCGGCGGGTGCCGCGGGTGCTACGGGTGCCGTCGGTTCGGCAGGGGCGGCCGGCGCGTCCGGCGTCGCGGGTTCGGCGGGAGTCTCGGGAGCTTCCGGGGCTGCGGGCTCGGCCGGGATCGCCGGTTCGGCCGGTGCGCCCGCCGGCTGGTCCGCCAAGCTGCTCGGAGTGCTGACCAAGCCCGTCGTCGCCGTGGCGGCGGGCGCGACGATCGCCGCGGGCGGTGTCTACGTCGTCACCCAGTCCCCGAACGACCCGCCCCCGAAAGCCCTCACCCCCACGGCGGCGGCCACGACACCCGGGCCAGGGTCCGGCACCCCGACGACCCCCGCGTCACCCTCACCGTCCACATCCGAGTCGCCTTCACCCTCCCCGTCCACCTCCCCCTCGAAGGCGACCTCCGGTCCCTACGGCTCGGTCGTCGACGGGGTGGACCGGGCGCCGGACCCCACCACCCCGCCCGCGGCCCTCCCGCACCGACCCGCCTCCGGCGTGACCAGCACCGGCGGCGCGCACGCCACCATGAACCACCGGGGTGACAACGTGACGCTGAGCGGCCAGGGTTACGTCCTCGTCCGCTGGCAGATCTCGCCGCAGTACCGCAACGGCGCGCTGGCCATGCCGAGTTGGACCGCCCTGAAGGGCAGGCTGTTCCACGTGGCCTCGGGCGGCGGTCGCCGCATGGACGACCCGGTCAGCACCACCGACACCACCGCCACCGGCATGGGCAGCTCCGCCACCGGCTACGACGTCCTGCCCACCGGCACCCAACAGATGTGGCAGAACGAGTACTTCTACGTCGACGGCAGCGTCACCCTCACCAACAACGAACGCGGCGCCGACTACGGCCTGAACGTCTTCCCCACCACCTGGGACGCCGTGGAGCGGGACATCACCACCGGCCCCACCCAGGGCGCGACCCGCTACGGCCTCACCCGCGACACCGGCGAGGACAACACCCCGATACCGCAGTACCTCACCCGCACGACCCCGACCGACCCGGCGACGGTGGCTCAGCGCTCCCGGCTCTAGCTGTCCCGGGTGTAGCGGAAGTGGCTCGGCAACTACCTTTGTCCGGGGGGGGTGTTGATCGACCGCGCGAACCCCGTCGGCGACGGCTTCCGGCTCCTCACCGCGGGCGTTCCTTCCGCAGCCGGGCAACTCGCCGCCGCAGTCGGGCCCGAGGCCCACGTCGTCAAGGCGTTCAACCTTTGCCACGAGGACGTCTGGCGTCTGACGCCGCCGGTGTTCGACGGCCACCCGGTCGGCGTGCCGTTGAGCGGGGACGACGCCGAATCCCTCGCGGTCGTAGGGCAGTTGGTGCGGGATGTGGGCTGTGAGCCGTTCGCGGCGGGGGAGTTGAGTCAGGGTGCGGGGTTGCTGGAGGCGACCGCCGTGCTGCTGATCCGGCTGTGGGTGGGGGAGGGGGTGGACGCTCAATCCATCGCCCCGCCAAGGGAGTCGGCGGGGCGGCGGGACGCTTCCCTCAGCCCTTCTTCCTGAGCCCGCAGAGCACGTCGACCCGGTTGGTGGTGATCGAGTCGACGCCCATGTCGAGGAGGCGGCGCATCGAGCGGCGGGTGTCCGGGGTCCAGACCGACAGGAGGTAACCGTCGCGGTGGACGCGGGCGGTGAGGTCCCGATCGACCAGCGTGAAGCGGTAGTTGAGCCAGCGCGGCCGTACCGCTTCGAGGACCGCGGGGCGCGGGGGAGCGAGCGAGGTCCAGGTCAGGGCGATCTCGGCGGACGGGTCGGCGGCGCGGACGGCGAGCATGGCGTCGGCGCCCGCGCAGTAGTACACGCGGTCGTCCGCCCCGAACTCGCGGATCTCGTCGACGATTCGGCGCACGGCCCGCGGGTCGGCGGGTCCGGGCAGGTCGACCATCACCCGGCTGCCCTCGGTCGCGGCCAGTGCCTCGACCAGCGTCGGCACCCGGCCGTCCGTGAGCCCGCGCACCTCGTCCACGGACAGGGACTTCAGCGGCCGGTCCAGCTCCCACAGCCGGTTCAGCGTCTCGTCGTGCAGCAGCACGGGGACGCCGTCACGGGTCAGCCGTACGTCGAACTCGACGGCGTCCGCGCCCTGGTCGAGCGCGGAACGCAGCGAGTCGATGGTGTTCTCGCGGACACGGTAGGGGTCGCCGCGATGGCCCACGGCGGTCACGTTCTGCATGGGCCCATTCTGCTGGTTGCCAGAGCCCGCCGGTCCGTCAGGGGGCGAGCCACGCCGAGGTGTAGGTGTCGATCTCGTCGTTGATCCGGGCCTTGCCCGCCGAGTCCAGGAAGGAGGCCCGCACGGCGTTCTTCGCGAGGTCGGCGACACCGCGTTCGTCCAGGTCGAGGAGGCGGGCGGTGACCGCGTACTCGTTGTTGAGGTCGGTGCCGAACATCGGCGGGTCGTCGGAGTTGATGGTGACCAGGACCCCGGCGCGGACGAACTCCTTGATCGGGTGCTCGTCGAGCGTGCGGACCGCGCGGGTGGCGATGTTGGAGGTCGGGCAGACCTCCAGCGCGATGCCGTGCTCGGCGAGGTGGGCGAGCAGCTTGGGGTCCTGGGCGGAGGTGGTGCCGTGGCCGATACGCTCGGCGCGCAGGTCGTTCAGGGCGTCCCAGACCGTCTCGGGGCCGGTGGTCTCACCGGCGTGCGGCACGGAGTGCAGGCCGGCGGCGATGGCCCGGTCGAAGTACGGCTTGAACTGCGGTCGCGGCACCCCGATCTCCGGCCCGCCGAGCCCGAACGACACCAGCCCCTCCGGCCGTACGCGATCGTCGGTCGCGAGCCGCACGGTCTCCTCGGCGGCTTCGAGCCCGGCCTCCCCGGGGATGTCGAAGCACCACCGCAGCACGGTCCCGAACTCCGCCTCGGCTGCCTTGCGGGCGTCCTCGATCGCGTCCATGAAGGCCCGCTCGTCGATCCCGCGCCGGGTCGACGAGAACGGCGTGATGGTCAACTCGGCGTACCGCACCCGCTGCCGGGCCATGTCCCGGGCGACCTCGTAGGTCAGCAGCCGTACGTCCTCCGGCGTGCGGATGAGGTCGACCACGGACAGGTACACGTCGATGAAGTGCGCGAAGTCCGTGAAGCTGAAGTAGTCGACCAGGGCCTCGGGGTCGGTGGGCACCTTGGAGTCGGAGTGCCGGGCGGCCAGCTCCGAGACGATCCGCGGGGAGGCGGAGCCGACGTGATGGACATGCAGCTCGGCCTTCGGCAGCCCGGCGATAAAGGCGTGCAGGTCACGGGCCTGACGGGCCTGACCGGCGGCGGTTGTGGCGCTGCGGTCGGAGCTCTGGTCGGACAAGGTTCCTCCCCGGAACGGCGTCCCGGGCGAGGCCGTGCGGGACGCGGGTGATCGGCTGATCGTTGACTCGGGATCATCGTAGGCCGGGGTGGGGGACGGGGCGTGGGGTGAGGTGGGGTAGGGCGGGTCGGGGGTGGTGGGGGCGGGGTGAGGGTGCCGGGTTGGGGGTGGGTGGTTTGGGTTGTGTGCGGGGTGCGGGGTGCGGGGTGCGGGGTGCGAGGTGCGGGTGGGTGGGGGCTGGTCGCGCCCGCGCGGCGGAGCCGCAGGTCGACACAGCCCCGCGCCCCTGAGGGGGTCGGGGTGGGGCGGGTCAGGGGGCGCGGGGGGCGGCGGCGGGGGCGGGCGGACCGGGATGCGCGGCCGTTGGTGCGACCACGACTGCGACCACGACCACGACTGCGACTGCGACCACGACCACGACTGCGACTGCGGCTGTGGGTGCGGGTGGCTCGGTGGTGGTGTCGTGTGCTGCTGGTCGGTGATGGCGTCCGTGCCGCTCGCCGGCCGGCCCCGCCCGGAACCGGCGTCGCCGATCCCGACGTCATCCCCGACGGCCCGTGTGGCAGAGCCGTCAGTGGAACGCTCTAGCATGGTCGCTCTGAACGAAGGACCGACGGGGACGGGGACGGAACGTGGGGGACCAGACACAGCCGGACGCCGGTGCGGGAGCAGCGGGCGCGGGAGCGAACCGCGACCCGTGGGCAGCACCGGAGAGCGGGCCATCGCTGCAGAAGGGCGCTCAGCCACCCGCCGCGGCCCACCAGCCCCACCCGCAGGACCAGCCCCCGCCGCAGTCACCGTTCGTGCACGACCAGGCCACCGTGACCGCCATGCCGGCCGAAGGCTTCACCCCACCCGGTTCGGCAACAGCCCCCGCACCCGGCGCGGCCCCCGGCTACGGCCCACCCGGCACACCCCCAGGCCTCCCCACCTACGGCGCTCCCGGCTACGGCCAGCCCACCACCCCCGGCGGCTACGCCCAACCCGGCCCCCCGAACGGCCCCGGCCCCGGAACGCCCGGCGGCCCGGGAATGCCGGGTGGCTACGGCTACCCCGGTTACCCGCAGGGCTACGGCTGGCCCGGTATGCCGATGGCCCCGCAGAACAACATGGGCACCACCGCGATGGTGCTGGGCATCCTGTCCTGCTGCCTGTTCTGCTTCTACGGCGTCGTCTCCCTCGGCCTCGGCATCACCGCGATCATCCTCGGCGTCAAGGGCAAGAAGCGGGCCGACCGGGGCGAGGCCACGAACCGAGGTCAGGCCCAGGCGGGTTTCATCACGGGCATCATCGGGACCGTCCTGGGGGTCATCACGGTCGCCGTGCTGATCGTCACCATCGTGTTCGCCATCAACCACGGCGACAGCACCGACACCTCGGACACCGACCCCTTCTACAACTCCGCCCCCAGCGTGACGGCCCCGGCCCTGCCCCAGGTCTGACCCACCCTGGCAGGCCCCCACAGCAGTCGGCCCCACACGCACCCCGCCGAGGGTGTGCACGCGTCCGTGATCACGGACGGGCCGGGATGGGCCCACGAGCCGGCAGCCGCCGACGAAACGGGAGCGGGTCGTGACGGTGCGGCGCAGCCCGCCGCGTACCCGGCACCAACCCGTTGAGCCATGTCAACAAACAGCGGGCCCCACCGGCCGCGGGCTCGCCGTACCGCCACGACCCCGACCCCACAACGCACCCGAGCCCCCGCCCCATGACCCCGACGCCCCCCGACCCCCTCAGGGGCGCGGGGCTGTGTCGACCTGCGGCTCCGCCGCGCGGGCGCGACCAGTCCCCACCCACCCGCACTCCGCACCCAGCCCACCGACTCCCACCCCGGCACAAACCCCCCGCCCCGCTCACCCCCCGTCACCCCACCCCCAGCCGCCCCCGCGCCCCCATCAACGCAAACCCCAACAAATTAGCCCCCCGCCACCGCTCAGGATCCCCCGCCGCCACATCATCCGCAGCGAGCCCAATCCCCCACACCCGGTCCACAGGACTCGCCTCCACCAACACCCGCTCCCCCGTCCCCAGCAGAAACGCCCTCGACTCCGCATCCGCCGAGAACTTCCGCACGCTTCCCTCGACGACGATCCCGAACCGCTCCCGCGCCCAGACCTCCTCGTCGAACCCCCGCACCAGCCGCCCCGCGTTCTTCGCCTGGGACGGATGCCCCGCGGCCAGCACCCGCGCAAGCGCGTCCTCGTCGCCGAACAGCCGCGCTTTGCCCGCCATCATCCAGTGCTCGGCGGTCGCGTACGTCACCCCGTCCACGGTGAACGGCGACGGCCACCACTGGCTCAGACAGCTCGCGCTCACGCGGCCGTCCGGGCGGGGCCGGTGGCCCCAGAAGTGCAGGTACTTGACCCTGGTCCCCGCGCGCACTTCCCTGATCAGGGCTTCCCGCGAATCGATCTTTTCCGCGGCCCCCGCCGCGAGCTTCCCCGTGATCCTGTCCATACACGCGAGTCTTGCAGGCACCACTGACACTCCGTCCCCCCTTTTCCACGAGGACTCGACACCTGGTCGACAGATTCCGTCGCGTAACCAAAAGGCAACAACGGAATCACTTGTTGGAGTCCCTTTGCTCTGTCAGGATCGGCATTCAAATCGAGCTGGAGCTACGCCACCCGCCAGCGGACGAAGCGGGGCGAAGGCGGAGGAGAGCGACATGCACAACCCGGGCAGCGTCACCCCGGAACGATTCCCCGCACAGGAGTACTTCGCGGACGGCGCGCAGTTCATCGCGGGCCGCCTGACCAAGGGCACCTCGGGCCACACCCATGCCGTCGTCGACCCGGCCACCGGCGAGGACGTCTACACGTACGAGCTGGCCGGGACGGCGGACGTGGACGCCGCCGTGGCCGCCGCGCGCGCCGCGTTCCCGGCCTGGTCGGGGGCCACCCCCGGCGAGCGCTCCGACGCGCTGCACCGTTTCGCCGCCGTACTCGCCGAGCGCGCGGACGACTTCGCCCGCGCCGAGTCCCTCCAGTGCGGCAAGCCCCTCAAGCTGACCCGCGAGTTCGACGTCCCCGGGACGATCGACAACACGTCCTTCTTCGCCGGTGCCGCACGGCATCTGCAGGGGCAGTCCGCCGGTGAGTACTCCGGCGACCACACGTCGTACGTACGCCGGGAACCCATCGGTGTCGTCGGCTCCATCGCGCCCTGGAACTACCCCCTCCAGATGGCCGCCTGGAAGATCCTCCCGGCGATCGCCGCGGGCAACACGATCGTCCTGAAGCCCGCCGAGCTGACCCCGCTCACCTCGCTGATGTTCGCGCAGGCCGCCACGGAGGCGGGCATCCCGGACGGTGTCATCAACATCATCACCGGCGCGGGGAAGGTCGCCGGTGAGCATCTCGTCGGTCACCCGGACGTGGCCATGACCTCCTTCACCGGGTCCACCGCCGTCGGCAAGCGCGTCGCCGAGATCGCGACCGCCACCGTCAAGCGCCTCCACCTGGAGCTGGGCGGCAAGGCACCCTTCGTGGTCTTCGACGACGCGGATCTCGAAGCCGCCGTCAACGGAGCCGTCGCCGGTTCGCTCATCAACACCGGGCAGGACTGCACGGCCGCCACGCGCGCGTACGTGCAGCGGCCCCTCTACGACGCGTTCGTCCAGAAGACGGCCGCCCTCATGGCGAGCGTCCGGGTCGGCGATCCCTTCGCCCCGGGCACCGACCTCGGGCCGCTGATCTCGCACGTCCAGCGCGACCGCGTCGCCGGGTTCGTCGACCGGGCGCGTGGCTACGCGCGCGTGGTGACCGGCGGCGAGGCTCCTCAGGGGGATCTCAAGAACGGCGCGTACTATCGCCCCACCCTGGTCGCGGACGCCGCCCAGGACAGCGAGATCGTGCAGTCCGAGCTGTTCGGCCCGGTCCTCGTGGTCCTGCCCTTCGACACCGACGACGAGGGCATCGCGCTCGCCAACGACACCCCGTACGGCCTCGCGGCCTCCGCGTGGAGCCGGGACGTCTACCGGGCCAACCGCGCGACCCGCGAGATCAAGGCCGGGTGCGTGTGGATCAACGACCACATCCCGATCATCAGCGAGATGCCCCACGGCGGATACAAGGCGTCCGGCTTCGGCAAGGACATGTCCGCCTACTCGTTCGAGGAATACACGCAGATCAAGCACGTCATGTTCGACAACACCGCAGTGGCCAGGAAGGACTGGCACCGCACGATCTTCGGGGACCGATAGCAGAACTGACGGCCGCCCGAGCCGCGGCCGTCTCCTCCCGAAAGGGCAGCACGCGCATGAAGCAGTTCGAGCCCGACCGCCTGACCCCGGCCGAAGTGGCCGCCGCGCGGCGCAGCTTCCGCAAGAGCCGGTCCGCCATGACCCGCCGTTCGGTGCTGCGCGCCTCCGCGGGCGGCGCGCTCGCGGTCGGCGGACTCGGGGCCCTGAGCGGCTGCGGGATCCCCGCGGCAGGCAAGACCCAGGGCGGTGTGTCCGCCGACGACCACTCGGCCACGGAGAAGGAGATCGACTTCTCCAACTGGCCCGAGTACATCGACACGGACGAGAGCGGCAACCACCGTCCGACGCTGGAAGCGTTCACCAAGCGGACCGGCATCAAGGTCAAGTACACCGAGGACATCAACGACAACGACGAGTTCTTCGGCAAGATCCAGCCGCAGCTCGCCGCCGGCCAGTCCACCGGCCGCGACCTGATCGTCCTCACCGACTGGCTGGCCGCCCGCATGATCCGCCTGGGCTACGTCCAGAAACTGGACGCGTCCAACCTGCCGCACGCCTACGCCAACCTGTCGGACCAGTTCCGCAGCCCCGACTGGGACCCGGGCCGGGCCTACTCGTACGTGTGGCAGGGCATCTCGACCGTCATCGCCTACAACAAGAAGGCGCTCGACGGCGTCGAGGTGAAGTCGATCTCCGACCTCCTCGACAACCCCAAGCTCAAGGGCCGCGTCGGCTTCCTCACCGAGATGCGCGACAGCGTCGGCATGACCATGCTCGACATGGGCAAGGACCCGGCGAAGTTCACCACCGACGACTACGACGCGGTCATCGCCCGCCTCCAGAAGGCCGTCGACAAGGGCCAGATCCGCCGCTTCACCGGCAACGACTACACGTCCGACCTCAGCAAGGGCGACTTCGCCGCGTGCGTCGCCTGGGGCGGCGACATCGTGCAACTCCAGGCGGACAACCCGGACGTCGGTTACGTCATCCCCGCCGTCGGCTACATGACGTCGACCGACAACATGCTGATCCCCAACAAGGCGCGCCACAAGACGAACGCCGAGCGGCTCATCGACTACTACTACGAGCCCGAGCCGGCCGCCGAACTCGCCGCCTACGTCAACTACGTCAGCCCGGTCGCGGACGTGAAGCCCTACCTCGCCAAGATCGACAAGTCGGCGGCGAGCAACCCGCTGATCCTTCCCGACAAGGCCATGGCGGCCAAGTCCCACGCCTTCCGCTCGCTGAGCTCGAAGGAAGAGACGGCCTACCAGCAGAAGTTCGCAAAGCTCACAGGGGCGTGACGACGATGAACACCAAGGACAACAGCGGCGATGTCCGCCTCTCCGGTATCAGCAAGACCTACGACAACGGCTTCACCGCCGTACAGCCGCTCGACCTGACCGTCCCCCAGGGCTCCTTCTTCGCCCTGCTCGGCGCCTCGGGCTGCGGCAAGACCACCACCCTGCGCATGATCGCCGGCCTGGAGGAACCTTCCTCCGGCACCGTCCACCTCGGCGACCAGGAAGTCACCGACCTCCCGCCCTACAAGCGGCCGGTGAACACCGTCTTCCAGTCGTACGCCCTCTTCCCGCACCTCGACATCTTCGAGAACGTCGCTTTCGGTCTGCGCCGGCGCGGCATCAAGTCGGTGAAGCAGCAGGTCGTCGACATGCTCGACCTTGTCCAGCTCGGCGAGCAGGCCCGCAAGAAGCCGCATCAGCTCTCCGGCGGCCAGCAGCAGCGGGTGGCGGTCGCCCGCGCGCTGATCAACACCCCCAAGGTGCTGCTCCTCGACGAGCCCCTCGGCGCCCTCGACCTCAAGCTGCGCCGCCAGATGCAGCTGGAGCTCAAGCGCATCCAGACCGAGGTCGGCATCACCTTCATCCACGTCACGCACGACCAGGAGGAGGCCATGACCATGGCCGACACGGTCGCCGTGATGAACGCGGGCCGCGTCGAGCAGCTCGGCTCGCCCAGCGATCTCTACGAGAACCCGAACACCACCTTCGTCGCCAACTTCCTCGGCACCTCCAACCTCATCGAGGCCGAGGTCGACTCCAAGAGCGGCGACGACATCATCCTCAAGGCGGGCGGCGGCAAGCTGGTCCTCCCCGAGGCGCGATGTTCGGCGCCCACGACGACCGGCGGCAAGGTCCTGGTCGGCGTACGCCCCGAGAAGATCACCCTCACGCACGCCGACGACGCCGGCGAGATCCCGGCCGGCCGCAACCGCATCACCGGCAAGATCGCCGACTCCAGCTTCATCGGCGTCTCCACCCAGTACGTCATCGACAGCCCGGTCTGCCCCGAGTTCGAGGTCTACGCACAGAACATCGACCGCGACCTCCGGCTGCGGCCCGGTGCCGACGTCGTCCTGCACTGGAACCCGGCCCACACCTTCGGCCTCGACGCGGCGCAGGACATCGACGCCGGCGTCGACATCGAGGAGGAGGCCGCCTGATGGCCGCTGTCACCGAGGCGCCGCCCCTGGCGCCCGCGCCGGAGGAGAAGCCGCCGCGCAAGAAGCGGGGCCGCTGGACGCCGTACTGGCTGCTGCTGCCCGGCATCCTCTGGCTGATCGTCTTCTTCGCGCTGCCGATGATCTACCAGGGCTCCACGTCGATCCAGACGGGCTCCCTGGAGGACGGCTACAAGGTCACCTGGCACTTCGTCACCTACTGGGACTCGCTGTCCGAGTACTGGCCGCAGTTCCTGCGCTCGGTCCTCTACGCCGCCGCCGCGACCATCCTCTGTCTGCTGCTGGGGTATCCGCTGGCGTACCTCATCGCGTTCCGCGCGGGACGCTGGCGGAACCTGATCATGATCCTGGTGATCGCGCCGTTCTTCACCAGCTTCCTGATCCGCACCCTCGCCTGGAAGACGATCCTCGCGGACAGCGGCCCGGTCGTCAGCGTCCTCAACACGCTGCACGTCCTGGACGTCACCAACTGGCTCGGCTGGACCTCGGGCGACCGCGTGCTGGCCACACCACTCGCCGTGGTGTGCGGACTGACGTACAACTTCCTGCCGTTCATGGTGCTTCCGCTCTACACCTCGCTGGAGCGCATCGACGGACGGCTGCACGAGGCGGCCGGCGACCTCTACGCCAAGCCGTTCACCACCTTCCGCAAGGTCACCTTCCCGCTGTCGATGCCCGGCGTCGTCTCCGGCACCCTGCTGACCTTCATCCCGGCGGCCGGTGACTACGTCAACGCCGAACTCCTCGGCTCCACCGACACCCGCATGATCGGAAACGTCATCCAGACGCAGTTCCTGCGCATTCTGGATTACCCGACAGCGGCCGCGCTCTCCTTCATCCTCATGGCCGCCATCCTCGCCATGGTGACCATCTACATTCGCAAGTCCGGGACGGAGGATCTGGTTTAAATGGCCGTCGTACGCTGGTTCAAGCGTCATTTCGTCGTCATCGCGGGCCTGTTGACCCTCGGATATCTCCTCCTTCCGAACGTCATCGTCACGGTGTTCTCCTTCAACAAGCCGAAGGGGCGCTTCAATTACGAGTGGCAGCAGTTCTCGCTGGACGCCTGGGAGAAGCCGTGCGGTGTCGCCGACATGTGCGGCTCGCTCTCCATCAGCCTCCAGATCGCCGTCTGGGCGACGATCGGCGCCACGCTGCTCGGCACGATGATCGCCTTCGCGCTGGTCCGCTACCGCTTCCGCGCCCGCGGCGCGATCAACTCGCTGATCTTCCTGCCGATGGCGATGCCCGAGGTCGTCATGGCCGCCTCGCTGCTCACCCTGTTCCTCAACATGGGCGCCCAACTGGGCTTCTACACCATCCTGATCGCCCACATCATGTTCTGCCTCAGCTTCGTCGTCACCGCCGTCAAGGCCCGCGTGATGTCGATGGACCCGCGCCTGGAACAGGCCGCCCAGGACCTCTACGCCGGCCCGGTGCAGACGTTCCTGCGCGTCACCCTGCCCATCGCGGCCCCCGGCATCGCGGCAGGCGCGCTGCTCTCCTTCGCGCTCTCCTTCGACGACTTCATCATCACCAATTTCAACGCGGGTTCGACCGTCACCTTCCCCATGTTCGTCTGGGGTTCGGCACAGCGCGGCACACCCGTTCAGATCAATGTCATCGGTACGACCATGTTCCTCGTCGCCGTATTGTTGGTCCTCGTCTCCATGGCGATCACCAACCGCCGCAACAAGGTAAAGGCATAACCGCAGCAACAGCGCCAACCCGGTGAACCCTGTAGGGAGTTGAAATCATGGCCCCGAGCGCCATGAGCCGTAGCAACAACTGGACCAAGTCTCTTTCCGAAGCACGGCCGGTGCCGTTCTGGCTGGACGACCCCGGCAAGCCCCACCCCGAACCCGCGCTCACCGGCGGTGAGACCTGCGATCTGCTGGTCGTCGGCGGCGGGTACAGCGGACTGTGGACCGCGCTCCTCGCCAAGGAGCGCGACCCGCGGCGGGACGTGGTGCTGGTGGAGGGCCGCGAGGTGGGCTGGGCCGCCTCGGGCCGCAACGGCGGATTCTGCGCCGCCTCGCTCACCCACGGACTGTCCAACGGCCTCACCCGCTGGCCCGACGAGATCCACAGACTGGAGGAGCTGGGCGCCCGCAACCTCGACGAGATCGAGGCGGCGGTCGCCCGCTACTCCCTGGACTGCGAGTTCGAGCGCACCGGCGAGATCGATGTCGCCACCGAACCGCACCAGGCCGAGGAACTCCACGACTGGCACACCGAGTTGGAGAGCCAGGGCCTCGCCGACGGCACCGAGTTCCTGGACGCCGACGCGGTCCGCGAACAGGTCGCCTCCCCGACCTTCCTGGCCGGCCTCTACGACAGCCGGGGCGTCGCGATGCTCAACCCGGCCAAACTGGCCTGGGGGTTGAAGCGCGCCTGCCTCCAACTCGGCGTCCGCGTCTACGAACACACCCCCGCCCTCGCCCTCAGGCCGCACGGCGCCGGCATGGCCGTGCGCACTCCGTACGGCTCGGTCCGCGCCCGCCGGGTCGCGCTCGGCACCAACATCTTCCCGAACCTGGTCAAGCGCGTCCGCGCGTACACCGTCCCGGTCTACGACTACGCCCTGATGACCGAGCCGCTCTCCGCCGACCGGTTGGCGTCGATCGGCTGGAAGAACCGCCAGGGTCTCGGCGATTCGGCGAACCAGTTCCACTACTTCCGGCTCTCCGCCGACAACCGCGTCCTGTGGGGCGGTTACGACGCCATCTATCCCTACGGCGGCCGGGTCCGCGCCGAGTACGACGACCGGCCGGAGACCTACGCCAAGCTCGCCGAGCACTTCTTCACCTGCTTCCCGCAGCTGGAGGGGCTCAACTTCTCGCACGCGTGGGGCGGCGCGATCGACACCTGCTCGCGCTTCTCGGCGTTCTTCGGCACCGCCCACCAGGGCAAGGTCGCGTACGCGGCGGGCTTCACCGGGCTCGGCGTCGGCGCGACCCGCTTCGGCGCGGACGTGATGCTGGACCTGCTCGCGGGGGAGCGGACCGAGCGCACGGAACTGGAGATGGTCCGCAAGAAGCCGCTGCCCTTCCCGCCCGAGCCCTTCGCCTGGACCGGCATCGCGCTCACCAAGTGGTCGCTGGCGCACGCCGATTCGCACGGCGGCCGGCGCAACCTCTGGCTGAAGACGATGGACAAGCTGGGCCTCGGCTTCGACAGCTGAGCCCAGCCCTCCGTGACATGTGATCCGGTTCACTCCTTCGAGGAGCCGGAACCCGCGTAATGCCTGGCGGAGACCTCCCTCTCTCCTGTGACGCGACCAGCGTCGACATGAGAAAGGGAGGTCTCCTCATGACTGGGGCGAAGACGGCCGTCGAGTGGCTGGCATCCGTAGCTCCGGATCCGGAGGCCTGCCGCTGGGAATGGGAGCGCAACCCCCTCGGGGTCGCGCTGCTGCCCGCCGGCAAGGCCTGGGACGTACTCATCCTGCCGGGTGAGCTCGGCTATCCCACGCTCGATGTGCTCACCAGGGTCATCGATCAACTGGGCCCGGTACTCGTCGACTTCGGTGACGCACGGATGGGCTTCCTCGTACCGCCCGGCACCGCGAGCCGCTGGCTGGGCACGGGGATCCGTACGGCGGGACTCGGCACCTGGATCGTCGTGCCGTACCCCGGCCGGTCCACCGGTGGAGTCCGCTGGCTGGTACCGCCGGACGGCTCCGGCACCCTCACCGACCCCGCACTTCTCGAACTCGCCATGCACGAGGCGGCGGCGGGGCTGGCCACGGAAGGGGAGGGCGGGTAACTGACCGAGGTCTTGACAAGCTAATTGGTCTGGACCAAATTGGGCGCGCTCCACCCCTCCAATTCCCCCATGTCCGGAGGCACTTGTGGACCGCACCAGACCCGTCCTCACCATGCTCACGGTCGCGGCCCTGGCCGTGTCCGGATTCACCGCGCTCTCGTCGGCCGCCCGTGCGGCCGACGCGGACCTGGCGAAGAACGGAGGCTTCGAAGCAGGCCTCGACAGCTGGTCCTGCACCGCGAACAGCGGTACGACGGTCAAGTCGCCTGTGTACGGCGGCAGTTCGGCGTTGCAGGCGACCCCGGCCGGCAACGACTACGCCCAGTGCGCGCAGACGGTGACCGTGCAGCCCAACTCCCAGTACTCGCTCGCCGGTTACGTCCGCGGCAGCTACGTCTACCTCGGCGCGAGCGGCACCGGCACCACCGACGTCTCCACCTGGACCCAATCGGCCCCCGACTGGCAGCGGTTGACGACCGGCTTCCGCACCGGCCCGTCCACCACCAAGGTCACGATCTACACGCACGGCTGGTACGCCACCGGCGCCTACTACGCCGACGACATCTCCCTCACCGGCCCGGCAGTGGACGTAGGCCAGCCGCCGACCACTCCGACGGGCCTCGCCGTAGGCTCCGTGACGTCCTCCTCCGTCGCCCTCTCCTGGTCCGCCGTCACCGGCGCCACGAGCTACGCGATCTACCGCGGCGGGGTCAAGGTCCAGACGGCGAGCGGCACTTCGGCCACCGTGGGCGGGCTGTCGGCCGCAACGGGGTACAGCTTCCAGGTCACCGCGGTGAACGACGCGGGTGAGTCCGCGAAGTCGACGGCGGTCACCGCGACGACGTCCACCGGCTCGGGCCCCAGCACCGGACTGCCCACCCACGCCCTGGTCGGCTACCTCCACGCGAGCTTCGCCAACGGCTCCGGCTACACCCGCCTGGCGGACGTACCCGACAGCTGGGACGTCATCGACCTGGCCTTCGGCGAACCCACCTCCGCCACCTCCGGCGACATCCGCTTCAACCGCTGCCAGGTCAGCGAGTGCGCGAACGTCGAGAGCGACGCCGACTTCAAGGCGGCCATCAAGGCCAAACAGGCGGCGGGGAAGAAGGTGTTGATCTCCATAGGCGGCGCCAACGGCCAGGTCCAACTGACCACGACGGCGGCCAGGGACACCTTCGTCTCCTCGGTCTCGAACATCATCGACACCTACGGACTCGACGGCCTCGACATCGACTTCGAGGGCCACTCCCTGTCGCTGGACGCGAGCGACACGAACTTCAAGAGCCCCACAACTCCCGTGGTGGTCAACCTCATCGCGGCCCTGAAGACCCTGAAGGCCAAGTACGGCTCGAAGTTCGTGCTGAGCATGGCACCCGAGACGTTCTTCGTGCAGATGGGCTACCAGTTCTACGGCACCGGCAGGTTCGGCGGCCAGGACCCGAGGTGCGGGGCGTATCTGCCCGTCATCTACGCCCTGCGCGACGACCTCACCCTGCTGCACGTCCAGGACTACAACTCGGGCCCGATCATGGGCCTCGACAACCAGTACCACACCATGGGCGGAGCCGATTTCCACATCGCGATGACGGACATGCTGCTCACGGGCTTCCCGGTGGCGGGTGACACCAACAACCTGTTCCCGGCCCTGCGCCCGGACCAGATCGCCATCGGCATGCCGGCGTCGGTCAACGCGGGCAACGGCTATGTCGCCCCGGCCGAGGTCACCAAGACCCTGGACTGCCTGACGAAGAAGGTGAGTTGCGGCTCGTACGCGACCCACGGCACCTGGCCGACCCTGCGCGGGCTGATGACGTGGTCGATCAACTGGGACCGGTACTCGAACTGGGAGTTCCAGAAGACGTTCGACGGCTACTTCGGCTGAGGTCCGTCGCGAAAGCGGCCGAGGAAGCGGCCGAGGAAGAGCCGCAGCGAGGCGAGCAGCACCGTACCGAGGCACCAACTGGCCACGACGTCCAGTGGCCAGTGGTAGCCCCGGCGGACCAGACCGAAGCTGACGCCGGCGACGAGCAGGGCGCAGATGATCACGACCCCGCGCCGGGCGTACACCGTCCGGAGCCGAGGGAGGAGAACCAGGGCCGAGGCGCCGTACGCGATCATCGCGGTGGCCGTGTGGCCGGAGGGGTAGTAGCCGGTGCCGGGCGGGACCGCCGGGGTGCCGCCGCGGGCGATCAGTTCCTTGAGGGGGACGACGATCGCCGGGACCAGGGCCATCAGCACGGCCGCCGCGAGGGGTGGCAGCCACCAGCGGTCGAGACCTGTGGCACGGCCGCGTCGGCCGACGTGGACGAGAACGACGACGAGGACCGGGATCGCGACCTGGATGTTGCCGAGGTCGGCGAGGAGTTCGGAGGCGCGGTCCGGGTGGACGAGGGCGTGGCTGAGGCGGGTGTCCAGGCGGAGGAGGGGGCCGTCGGCCGCCACCTGCCAGGTGATCACCGCGAAGAGGAGCGCGGGAAGGGCGAGAAGCAGCCAGAAAAAGGAGGTCGGCCGGCCCGGAACAGGGGGGGTAGTTCCGAGCCGGCCGTCCGGATCGGGTCGTCGGCCGCCCCGGGGGGTTTGGGGCGGGCGACTGTCCGATCGGTGAGGAGATTCGGAGCCAGAGGCTCCTGTTGTGTGCGCGAGGGCACGACCAGGTCGAAGCTGGGGAGGCCCCGGCCTGAAGTCGCCCACAGTCCCCTGTGGGCGGGGTGTATCTCTCATCTGGGTAGAACCTACGGCAGTGGCTGCGGGTAAGACAGGTGGAATCGCGTCCCGTCATGCACCCCGCACACCTTCTTCACACGGCCTGACGCCCGCCGCCCCGGCTGTGGAATCGCTGTGAGCGAAACGGGTGGGGCGGTTGCGGCGCATGAGGCTCAACTCCTGTGCGGGAGCTGCGAGTTGCGTGTGGCTGGGGTGCACGCGCGGGGGTGGCTCAGATACGTGCGAACGCCTGCTCGATGATGTCGAGCCCCTCGCTCAGCAGGTCGTCCCCGATGACCAGCGGGGGCAGGAAGCGCAGCACGTTGCCGTAGGTGCCACAGGTCAGGACCAGCAGCCCCTCCTGGTGGCAGGCCTTGGCGAGCGCGGCCGTCGCCTCCGGGTTCGGTTCCTTGGTCGTACGGTCCTTGACCAGCTCGATGGCGATCATCGCGCCGCGCCCGCGCACGTCGCCGATGATGTCGAACTTCTCCGCCATGGCCCCGAGCCGGACCTTCATGACCGACTCGATGTTCTTGGCCTTGGCGTTGAGGTCCAGCTCCTTCATGGTCTCGATCGCGCCGAGCGCACCGGCACAGGCGACGGGGTTGCCGCCGTAGGTCCCGCCCAGCCCACCGGCGTGGGCCGCGTCCATGATCTCGGCGCGCCCGGTGACGGCGGCGAGCGGCAGCCCGCCCGCGATGCCCTTGGCGGTGGTGATCAGATCGGGCACGACACCCTCGTCCTCACACGCGAACCACTGCCCCGTACGGCAGAACCCGGACTGGATCTCGTCGGCGACGAACACGATCCCGTTGGCCTTGGCGAACTCGCTCAGCGCCGGCAGGAAGCCCTTCGCCGGCTCGATGAAGCCGCCCTCGCCGAGGACCGGCTCGATGATGATCGCGGCGACGTTGTCCGCGCCGATCTGCTTGTTGATCATGTCGATGGCCTGCGCGGAGGCCTCGGCACCGGCGTTGTCCGGACCGGTCGGCCAGCGGTAGCCGTAGGCGACCGGGACGCGGTAGACCTCGGGCGCGAACGGCCCGAAGCCGTTCTTGTACGGCATGTTCTTCGAGGTCAGCGCCATCGTGAGGTTGGTCCGGCCGTGGTACCCGTGGTCGAACACGACGACGGCCTGGCGCTTCGTGTACGCCCGCGCGATCTTCACGGCGTTCTCGACGGCCTCGGCGCCGGAGTTGAACAGCGCGGACTTCTTCGCGTGGTCGCCCGGGGTCAGCTCGGCGAGCGCCTCGGCGACCTCGACGTACCCCTCGTAGGGCGTGACCATGAAACAGGTGTGGGTGAAGTCGGCGAGCTGCGCGGTGGCACGGCGTACGACGGCCTCGGCGGAGGCGCCGACGCTCGTCACGGCGATGCCGGAACCGAAGTCGATGAACCGGTTCCCGTCGACGTCCTCGACGATCCCGCCGCCCGCGCGGGCGGTGAACACGGGCAGCACGGAGCCCACACCGGCCGCGACCGCGGCGGTACGGCGGGCCTGCAGCTCCTGCGACTTCGGGCCCGGGATGGCGGTGAGAACGCGGCGCTCCTGCGGAAGTGCGGTCATGAGGGGCTCCTGGGGTGGTGCGGACGCTTTTCTGCTTTCTTCCTTTCTCGCAGGCTAGGGCGGGTGACCGGGGGTGGGCATGCTCCATGTGGGCGGTGTCGGGGAGACCGGTTGTCCGCTGTGGACAGTGCCGGGATCGCGAGGATCGGTACGGGCCCGGCCCGGTAAGCGGTGAACTCCCCTGTGGGCGCGTTAGATTGACTCGCCGACGGTGTACGGAACGGCTGGTCAAGGGGCGAGGGCGAGGGCGAGGACGATGGACAGCGACGGGACGCGGGACGCGCGACACACACAGGCCAATCCTGTGCCCCGTCCTGCGGGACCGGCGGAGGTACCGGCCATGCCGCCGCGGCCTGCGCGGACACCGGGGATGACACCCGCGCCCGAACAGGCGCCGCGGTTCGACCCGGCCGTCGCCGACTGGCTGAACGAGCCCCGCCCGGCCGCCGCGCCCGGCATCTGGCGCTACGGATACCGCCCGCCCAAGGCCGACCGGGCATCGGCGCGGCTCTCCCCGGTCGCGATCCTCGGGCTGTTGGTCCCCCTGGTGGTGGCGCTGATCGTGTGGTCCTTCTGGCGCCACGGTGCCGTTCCGTACCAGTGGGCCCTGCTCAAGCTGTTCACCCCTGGCGACTGGTGGTGGGCGGGGACGGTGTCCCCCAAGGGGAACCAGGGCGCGGACGCCATCAGCGTCTACGACGGTGTCTTCTTCGCCCTGCTCGTCTACGCCGTCGTCAGGCTGGGCGGCTGGCTGGAGGTGGCCCGGCATGTCGTCGGCGGTCGACCCCAGCCCGCTCGTGCCCTGCTGGCGCTCGTCGGCGGTCTCGTCGCGCTCAGTTTCGTGTTTCCCACCGCGTTTCCCGGTGTCGGCTGGGAGCCGCTGCCGGTCCAGGACCCGCTGTTCTCCCTCGTCGTCCTGATCGCCGGTAGCCCCGACCTCTTCCAGTCGGTGCTCTTCACCGACACGCTGTACGCGCTCATCACCGCCCTGGTCCTGTGGCCCTTCGCCCGGCTCGGCGGCTGGTGGGCGTTCGCGAAGGAACGACTCGCCGCACGCAGCCGTACTGGCGAGGGCGAGGCCCGGCCGGCGCCTGCCGTTCTGCTGCCCGCCCAGTGGCCCGAGCTGCGTGAGGCGGGCCAGTACGAGGCGGCGGAGCTCCTCACCGCCGAAGTGCTCACGGGCCGTATGAACGATGTGGACTGTGCCCGGGTCGGGCACGCGTGGGAAACCGCCCGCAGGGACGCGCAGGTGGCCACCTTCAGCGACACGGTGCTGCGCAACGGGGCGGCGGCCTGGGCCCACCCGTCCGGAGCCCGTGACCTGCCCGGCCGCGCCGCACGGCACGACCTGCTGGACGGGCAGGTGCGTATCGGACAGTGGACGGCCGGGGAGCGCACGCCGTCGGCCTACCGCGGCGCGGGCACGGCGCTCGGCCCCGACGCCCTCGGCACCTCGCTCCTCGTCGTGGGACCGTCCGGCTCCGGGAAGACCAGGCACGTGGTCGCCCCGGTCGTCGAGTCGCTCGCCCTGCGGGCGCTGACCGGACAGTGCGCCGTCGTCGCGGTCTGCGCGGCCGGCACCCCGCTCGGACCGGACTCGGCGTACGACGTCGTGGTACGGATCGGGGACCCCACCTCCGTCTACGACCTGGATCCCTACGCCGACAGTGCCGACCCCGACGCGGCCGCCGCGTTCCTCGCCGAGGGGCTGGTCGGAGACCTCGACACCGTCGGTGCCCAACGGGCCACGACCGCGCTCGCCCAACTGCTCGGGCCGTATCGGGCGGTGTACGGCACCTTCCCGTCCCTGCCCGTGCTGCGGGACCTCCTGGAGGGCGAACCGTCGGCGCTGGACGCCCTGCGCCAGGCCCTGTCGGCGCCGGAGCACGCCGGTCTGCGCCGCGATCTCGACGCCCGGGCCCGGCAGAGCGGCGGTGCCGCCGACCCCGGCCCGGTGCTCGCCGACCGGCTCGCGCTGCTGGACCGGCCCGTGTTCGCCGACTTCTTCGGCACCGGCGACGCGGCCGTCCGGCCGTTCTCGCTGCGTGCCGTCGCCCATCACCCGCTGCGGGTCCGCATCGACGTGCCGGCGCACGGGCACGAGGAGGCCTCCCGGCTGATCACCCGGCTGGTCCTGGCCCAGTTCGACCATGTCGTGCACGACACGGGCCGCCGGCACTTCGCCTGTCTCGTCCTCGACGACGCCACCGGGACGGTGACCACCGAGTCCGTACGGCACATGCAGCGCCTGCGCTCGCAGAACGCGGGCGTACTCCTAGCCCTGCGCACCCTCGGCGACGTCCCCGAGACGCTGCACGGACCGCTGCACGGAGCGGTCGGCTGCCGGATGGCCTTCTCGGGAGTCACGACCTGGGACGGCAGTCGCTTCGCGCACGCCTGGGGCACGGAGTGGGTGGAGACCCGGGACGTGGCCCAGCACACCGTCTTCGCGGACCAGCCGATGACCCGGGCCATCCACGCCCTGCGCAAGCTGGTGACGGGCCGGGCGGTGACGACGGAGGCCGTGACCGTACGGCAGGTCGAGCGGGAGCGCTGGTCCGCGTCCCAGCTCGCTCACGAGGTGCCGCCGGGGCACGCGGTGCTGTCGCTCACCACGGTCGAGGGGAAGCACACACCGCCGTCACTGGTGGATCTGCGCCCCACAGCCCCCTGAACCGGGCATACAGGCACCCCCGACCATACGGTGAGGCAGAATCGGCACAGGCCGTTCATACGCGACGGCCAAAAGATCGACATGATCGCCGGTTCTTCCTCCATCTGAAGGCACCATGCCCCCCACGCTCGCCTCCCTCGTCCACCACTCCGCGCTCAAGCTCACCGTGCGCGCCGGCGAGGACCGGCTGGACGTGCCCGTGCGGTGGGTGCATGCCAGTGAGCTGGCCGATCCGGTGCCGTACATGGAGGGCGGGGAGCTGCTGCTGATCACCGCGTTGAAGCTGGACGCGGAGGACCCGAAAGCCATGCGGCGGTATGTGAAGCGGCTGGTGGGGGCCGGGGTCGTAGGGCTCGGGTTCGCCGTCGGGGTCAACTACGACGAGATTCCCCAGGCGCTCGTCGACACCGCGGGGGAAGAGGGGCTGCCGCTGCTCGAAGTCCCCCGGCGCACCCCCTTCATCGCGATCAGCAAGGCCGTCTCCGCGGCGATCGCCGCCGACCAGTACCGCTCCGTCACCGCCGGCTTCGCCGCGCAGCGCGAACTCACCAAGCAGGCCCTCACAGACGGCCCCGAGGGACTCCTCGCCGCACTCGCCGCACAGGTCGACGGATGGGCCGCGCTCTACGACGCGTCCGGCGCCGTCGTCGCCACCGCACCGGAGTGGGCCGGCCGCCGCGCCGCCCGGCTCACGGCGGACGTGGAGCGGTTGCGGGACCGGGCCGCGCCGGCTTCGTCCGTCGTGGGCGGGCCGGACAACGAGGACCGGGTCGAACTGCACACCCTGGGCACCGGCCGCCGCCCCCGCGCCGCACTCGCCGTAGGGACGGAGTCGGCGCTCGGTACGGCCGAGCGGTACGCCGTGCACTCCGCGATCGCGCTTCTGACCCTCACCACGGAACGCTCGCGGTCCCTCCAGGCCGCCCATGAGCGGATCGGGGCGGCCGTGCTGCGGTTGCTGCTCGCCGGGCACCCGGACCACGCGCGGGCGGTCGCCGGGGACCTGTACGGCGGGCTGCTCGACGCGCCGTTCCGGATCATCGTGGGGGAGTCGGCGGACGGTGACCCCCTGGACGGGCTCGCCGAGGCCGTGGAATCCGCTGCCGCGCGGTCCGGGGAAGCCGTGCTCGTCGTAGCGGAAGGGCCGGAACGGCTGGTCGTGCTGGCCGTCGACGGGGGTGTCGCCGTCGAGGCGTGTGGGGAGTACGCGGCGACGCGGGAGGCCGGGCGGGCCTCCTCGACCGCGGGGGAGCACACCGGCGACGAGAGCGAACTCGTCGTCGGGCTCTCCGCACCGGCCGGGCCCATCGCCGCCGCGGGCGCCTACAAGCAGGCCGAACAGGCGTTGTCCGTGGCGCGGAGGCGGGGGCGGGTGCTCGTCGAACATGAGCGACTGGCCGCCGGGTCCGTGCTGCCGTTGCTCGCGGACGACGCGGTACGGGCGTTCGCGGACGGGCTGCTGCGGCCGCTCGCCGAGCACGACGCCACCGGGCGCGGGGACCTCGTCGCCTCGCTGCGGGCATGGCTGTCCCGGCACGGGCAGTGGGACGCGGCGGCTGCCGACCTCGGGGTGCACCGGCACACCCTGCGGTACCGGATGCGGCGGGTCGAGGAGATCCTCGGGCGGTCGCTGGACGATCCGGACGTACGGATGGAGTTGTGGCTCGCGCTGAAGGCGACGGCCGCCGCGGAGTAGGCGGCATCTGCCGAACTGGAGTGTCCGCGCCAGGCACTGCTACGGCCCGGACAAACGCAGGCTCGCTTCCCCGCACCTACGGTGGACCGAGTAGCACCGAGAACAAGCACCCCCAACGCGGAAGGGCCGGCACACGCAATGCCCAACGAAACTGTGGCAGTCACCCACGCCTTCTGGCTCGCCGGCCGCCAGGCCATCGGCGAGGACACCTTCGACGTCACCTCACCCTGGGACGGCCGCCTCGTCGGCAAGGTCAGCGTGCCGACCGACGCCCAGGTCGAGGAGGCGGTGGCCGCCGCGTACGCCGTACGGGACGAGTTCGCCGCGACCCCCGCCCACGTCCGCGCTGCCGCCCTCGACCACGTCAGCCGGCGTCTCGTCGAGCGCACCGAGGAGATCGCGCAGCTCATCTCCGCCGAGAACGGCAAGCCGATCAAGTGGGCGCGCGGCGAGGTCGGCCGCGCGGTGTCCGTGTTCCGGTTCGCCGCCGAGGAGGCCCGGCGCTTCAACGGCGGCGAGGCCCAGCGCCTCGACACCGACGCCGGCGGCCAGGGCCGGCTCGCCCTCACCCGGCGCTTCCCGAAGGGCGTCGTCCTCGGCATCGCGCCCTTCAACTTCCCGCTGAACCTGTGCGCCCACAAGATCGCCCCCGCGATCGCGGCCGGTGTGCCGATCATCCTCAAGCCGGCCCCGGCCACCCCGCTCTCCGGCCTGGTCATCGGCGACCTGCTCGCCGAGTCCGAGCTGCCCGCCGGTGCGTGGAGCGTCCTGCCGGTCGCCAACGACCACATGCCCGCCCTGGTCCAGGACGAGCGGCTGCCGGTGATCTCCTTCACCGGTTCGGAGAAGGTCGGCTACGCGATCATGGACTCGGTGCCGCGCAAGCACTGCACCCTGGAGCTGGGCGGCAACGGCGCGGCCGTGGTCCTCGGGGACTACGCCTCCGACGCCGACCTCGACTGGGCCGCGACCCGCATCGCCACCTTCTCCAACTACCAGGGCGGCCAGTCCTGCATCTCCGTGCAGCGGGTCATCGCCGACGCGGCCGTCTACGACCGGCTGCTCCCGCGCATAGTCGCCGCCGTCGAGGCCCAGGTCACCGGCGACCCGGGCGACGACAAGACCGACGTCGGCCCGCTGGTCAGCGAGGCCGCCGCGCAGCGCGTCGAGTCGTGGGTGCAGGAGGCCGTCGAGGCGGGCGCGACCCTTCTCACCGGCGGCAAGCGCGACGGCGCCTCGTACGCGCCGACCGTCCTCACGGACGTACCGGCCGACACGACGATCTCCTGCGAGGAGGTCTTCGGACCGGTGCTGACCGTGACGAAGGTGGACGGCGAGGCCGCCGCCTTCGCCGCCGCCAACGACTCCAAGTACGGCCTCCAGGCAGGGGTGTTCACCCACGACGTGCAGGTCGCCTTCCGCGCCCACCGCGCGCTCGAAGTCGGCGGTGTCGTGATCGGCGACGTCCCGTCCTACCGTGCCGACCAGATGCCGTACGGCGGCGCCAAGCAGTCCGGTGTCGGCCGCGAGGGCGTGAAGTTCGCGATGGACGACTACACCTACGAGCGGGTGCTGGTGCTCACGGGCCTCGCGCTCTGACCGTCCTCTCACCCCACGGCTCTAGCTAATGGGATCCATTTTCATATAGCCTCCCTGAAGGGGCCCGGCACCGATGCCTTCCGGTGCCGGGCCCCTTCTTCGCCGCCGGCCTTTTCGGGCCGGCGGCGACCTCTCCGGACCCTCAGCCGGAGAAGCCGACATGTGCGAGTCGCAGTGGGCCGCGCAGCTTCAGGTGCACGTCGTGCACGCCCTCGGTGACGATCCCGGCGCCGAGCGTGGTGTAGTCGTACGGGCCCGACGTCGGCGCGGGCAGGGCGAGTTGGGCGAGCGCCGGGCCACCGTCCAGGGACAGTTCTACGACTCCCTCGCCCGCCACCTCCACGGTCACCTCGGTGACGCCCGCCCCGAAGTCGCAGTACCGGTACGTCAGTTCGGCCGTACCGCCCTGGAATGGGGTCACCGCGTCGCCCGCCGTCTTCGTGCGGTCGACGATCTCGCCGCCCGACTGCTCGTCGAAGTCGGCCGCGGGCAGGCCCTGTTGGAGGAGGGGGCGGGGTGCTGCGGGTTCGCCGTCGAGCGTCATCGTCGTACGGAGGCGGATGTCCTCGCTGGAGGCGCCGAGGAGGAGGTCGTACGGGCCGGGTTCCAGGCGCCAACCACCCCGCGCCACGTCCCAGAACGCGAAGGCGGACAGCGGGAGTTGGAAGTTCAGCTCGGCCCGCTCGCCCGGTGCGAGGGTCACCCGTCGGTGCGCCACGAGTTCGCGGCGCGGGCGTGGGACCGACGGGTCGGCGGCGCGCGTGTACAGCTGCGCGACCTCGTCCGCCGTCGCGTCCCCGGTGTTGGTGACCGTGAACTCCACGTGCACCGCGCCGAGTTCGACCCGTGCCGTCAGCTCGCCGTACGCGAAGGACGCGTACGACAGGCCGTGGCCGAACGGGAACAGCGGGGTGCCCTCGAAGTAGAGGTAGGTCTGGTGGCCGCCGATCACGTCGTAGTCGAGGAGGCCGGGCAGGTCGGTGTCGGCGGCGTACCAGGTCTGGGGGAGGCGGCCGGCCGGGGAGATGTCGCCGGCGAGGACGCGGGCCAGGGCGGTGCCCGCCGCCTGGCCGCCGTGGGCGGTCCACAGGATCGCCGGGAGGCCGGACGGGTCGACCGTGTACGGGTACGCGGAGACCAGGGCCAGGACGGTGTTCGGGTTCGCGGCGCGGGCCGCGCGCAGCAGGCGTTCCTGGTGGGCGGGGAGGCGGAGTGTCGTACGGTCCTCGGTCTCGCGGCCGTTGATGTGCGGGTCGTTGCCCGCGACCACGAGCACCACGTCCGCCGCCTCCGCGACCCGGGTCACCGCGTCCTCGCCGCGCTCGGCGATGACCAACTCGAAGATTTCCGCGCCCTCTTCGGCAACCTGCACGCCGTCGGCGGCGACAGAGACGTGGCGACCCGTACCGATGTGCAGCAGGAGGTGACCGTTCTCGTGGGGTTCCAGGCGGAATGTCTCCTGGACGACCCAGCCTCCGGGCTGGTCGGCGGAGGCGCGGACGTAGCCGTCGTCGGCGACCGAGAGGTAGCGGCCGTCCGGGGCGCGCAGGGTGAGGACGCCCTCGCCCCAGTCGACGAGGGCGAGTTCGGTGCCGGTGGCGTCGGTGGTGAGCGGCGGGAGGTCGGTGCGGCCCGCGAGGAGGGCCGGGTCCAACGCGCCCTCGGCGCCGCGTACTTCGTCGGGTACGTCCGCCGACGGGATGTGCAGGAAGGTGCCTTGGGAGGTGCGCAGCCTGACCCGGTCCACGCCCTCGGCGAACTCCACGCGCTCGGCGCCGAACCGCTCGTACAGGCCCTCCAGCGGGGTGGAGCGGTGGATCAACGTGCCGCTGTACCAGTCGAGTTTGCACTCGTCCGCGAGCAGGCCGACGACGGCGAGGCGGGTGTCGTGGGCGAGGGGCAGCAGATCGGCGTCGTTCTTCAGGAGGACGACCGCCTGCTCGGCGGCCTCCTGGGCGAGGGCCCGGTGCGCCGGGGTGTCGAAGTCCTTGATGTCGGCGTGCGGGTCGTGCGCCGGGTCGAACTCGCCGAGCCGGAACCGCACCGAGAGCTGACGGCGGACCGCCGCGTCGACGTCAGCTGCCGTCAACAGGCCCTGGTCCAGGGCACCTTGGACCCGCGCCACCATCGTCGAACCGTCCGTGCCGTGATCGGTGAAGCTGTCCACGCCGGAAAGGAGCGAGGCCGCCGTCGCCTCCTCGTGGGTGTCGAAGTAGTGCTCGGAGTCGACCAGGTTCGAGGGCGCGCCCGCGTCCGAGCAGACGAGGAGGTCCTCGTCGATCCAGGTGCGCAGGTGCTCGCGGAGATACGGCGAGACGTGGTTGGGGCGGCCGTTGACCAGGTTGTACGCGGGCATCACCCCGGCGACCGCGCCCGCCTCGACCGTCTCGCGGAAGGCGCGCAGGTCGTACTCGTGCAGCACGCGCGGGCGGACCGAGGACGACGAAATGTCGCGGCCCGTCTCGTTGTTGTGGGCCAGCCAGTGCTTGAGGACGGGCGCCGTGCGCCAGTACGTCGGGTGGTCGCCGCGCAGACCGCGCGTGTACGCGGTGGCGATCGCCGAGGTCAGCCTCGGGTCCTCCGAGTAGCCCTCCTCGTTACGGCCCCACAGCGGGTGGCGCAGCAGATTCACCGTCGGGGACCACACGTTGAGGCCGACGCGGTCGTCGCGGGCCCGCATCGCGCGGACCTCCTTGGACACCGCGTCGCCGACCCGTCGTACGAGGTCCTCGTTCCAGGTCGCGCCGAGGCCCACCGCCTGCGGGAAGACCGTCGCCGGGCCCATCCACGCGACGCCGTGCAGGGCCTCCTGGCCGGTGCGGAACGCGGCGACGTCCAGACGCTCCACGGCGGGCGCGTACTGGTGCAGGAAGCCGACCCTCTCGTCGAGGGTGAGCCGTGCCAGCAGATCGTCGATGCGCTTCGCGAACGGCAGGCGCGGATCGCGGAAAGGCGGCGTAGGCGGCGTTTGTGCGGTCACGTGGGGTTCCCCTTGCGATGGAGCGGCGCGGCTCTTTCGAAGCGCTTCGATGCTGATTCGATGCGGGTCAGGTGTCAAGAGACCTTCACCGTAATTTCAAGCAGCACATACGGACAGGTCATGCCCCGCACTACCGAGGAATCTTGGGAACGACCCTTGTGCACCCCTGGGTGTTCACTTAACCTCGCAGCAACATCGAAGCGCTTCGACTAAGTGCTCTGTTCCACTCAAGACACCGCAGCCGACGGCTCCACCGCCGGGTGTCCTGGTGCGCCATGAAGGGTTGACGCAATGACGCCGAACGCCTCCGCCGCCTCCGCTCCCAGCCGGAGAAGCTTTCTCGCCTCCACGGCGGTCGTCGCCGCAGCGGTGGCGGGAGGGGTACCGCTGCTCTCCGCCTGCGGGGCCTCGGACAGCGGTTCGGGCGGGGGCAGTTCGGAGGGCAAGGGCGTCAAGAAGCTGCTGCCGGCGTTCGTGGCCAGCAACGTGGTGGCCCCGGACCTCCCCTCGAAGAACGGCTCCGCGATCGGCTTCTCCAGCAAGCTGGACCTCGCCACGCTGAAGACCTCGGTGCCGAAGAAGCTCGGCAAGGGCGGCAAGGTCTCCATCATGTCGCCGTTCTGGGGCTCCCCGCCGAAGAGCGACAACGCCTACTACAAGGCGATGAACAGCCTCATCGGCGTCGACGTGACCTGGCAGAACCAGGACGGCAACACCTACGACCAGAAGCTCGGCGCGGTCCTCGCCTCCAGCGACATCCCCGACATCGTGGTCGTCCCCGGCTGGAACATGGGCGGCAAGATACCCAGCGCCATCATCGGCAAGTTCGCCGACCTCGGCCCCTACCTCGCCGGCGACAAGGTCAAGGACTACCCGAACCTCGCGGCGATCCCGTCCGACGCCTGGCAGCGCTGCGTCTTCGGCGGCAAGCTGCGCGGACTGCCGATGCCGTCCTCGTACGTCCCCAACATCGTGCCGCTCTACCGCAAGGACATCTTCGACAAGGAGGGGTACGAAGTCCCCACCTCCGCCGACGAGTTCATGGCCCTGGCCAAGGAGATCACCAACGCCAAGGCCAAGCGCTGGGCCTGCCTGGACATGAAGTGGACCGCGTTCAACGCCTGGGGTGTGCTCTCCGGCAGCGAGAAGTCGCTCGGCTGGAACCTCGTCGACGGCAAGCTGGTCAACCGCGTCGAGACGCAGGAGTACCTCGAAGCGCTGGAGTGGACCCGCAAGCTGTTCGCCGCCGGATACGTGCACCCCGACGCCAAGTTGGGCAAGAGCGCGGCCACCGACCCGGGCCCCAAGTTCGCGGCGGGCGAGTTCCTCATCTACGCCCAGGACATCTCGCAGTGGTGGAGCCGCACCGCCGAACAGGCCACCCAGAACCCGTCCTACAAGATCTGGGGCATGGACATCTTCGGCCACGACGGCGGCGACCCGACCCTGTGGGCCGGCGAACCGGCCGGCATCTTCGCCTTCATCAGCAAGAAGGCCTCCGAGTCCGTGATCCACGACGCGCTGGCCGTCGCCAACGTCACCGCCGCGCCGTACGGCACCAAGGAGTACATGCTCACCAACTACGGTGTGGAGGGCACCCATTACACCGTCAAGAACGGTGTGCCCACGAAGACCGACCAGGGCAACAACGAGGTCATCAACGCCTACGTCATGGTCGCCAGCCCCGCCGCGACGATCGCCCACCCCGACTTCCCCGAGGTCGCCAAGGCGCAGGTCGAGTGGCAGCAGCGGATGGGCGCCTTCACAAAGAAGTCGAGCTTCTACGGCCAGCAGATCACCGAGCCGAGCCGCTACACCAACCTCTTCAACGACTTCGAGCAGTTGGAGGACGACATCACCCGCGGCCGCAAGAAGATCAGCGACATGCAGCAGGCCGTCTCCGACTGGAAGAGCAAGGGTGGCGACCAACTCCGCGCCTGGTACCAGAAGTTGCTCGACGACAACGGCACCGCGACGAGCTGACCGGGTACCGAGGCAAGGAGAACGGCCGTGTCCCACAGCACGGTGCCTCGGAGCAGGACCGAGGCCGACACGACAGCGAAGACCCCGGCGGCGTCCGGCGGCGCCACCGGCTCCCGGCAGAACAAGCCCAGGGCGAAGGTGAGTTGGCGGCTCAGGTTCAGACGCGACCGCGTCCTGCTCCTGATGACCCTGCCGGCCGTCCTGCTCATCCTGGTCTTCAACTACCTGCCGATCCTCGGCAACATCGTCGCCTTCGAGGACTACGACCCCTACGTCAGCGACAACGGCATCGTCTCGATGCTGCACAGCCCCTGGGTCGGCCTGGAGAACTTCCAGCTGATCTTCGCGGACTCCGCCTTCTGGAGCGCCGTACAGAACACGCTCGTCCTGTTCTTCCTCCAGCTCATCCTGTTCTTCCCGATCCCGATCCTGCTCGCGCTGCTCATCAACAGCGTGGTCAGGCCCCGGGTCCGGGCGCTCTCCCAGGCGATCCTCTACCTCCCGCACTTCTTCTCCTGGGTGCTGGTCATCGCCGTCTTCCAGCAACTCCTGGGCGGGGCGGGCCTGTTCTCGCAACTCCTGCGGCAACACGGCTTCGACGGCCTCGACGTCATGACCGACCCCAACACGTTCAAGTTCCTCATCACCGCGCAGAGCGTGTGGAAGGACGCGGGCTGGGGGATCATCGTCTTCCTCGCCGCGCTGTCCTCCGTCAGTCCCGATCTGTACGAGGCCGCCGCGATGGACGGCGCGGGGCGGTGGCGCCGGATGTGGCACGTCACGCTGCCGGCGCTGCGGCCGGTGATCGCACTGCTGCTCGTGCTTCGGGTCGGTGACGCGCTGACCGTCGGCTTCGAGCAGATCCTGCTCCAACGCGACGCCGTGGGGCCGGGAGCGGCGGAGGTCCTCGACACCTTCGTCTGGTGGAACGGCGTCCGCAACCAGGACTTCGGCTACGCCGCCGCCGCGGGACTCGTCAAGGGCGTGATCAGCCTCGGGCTGGTCCTCGCCGCGAACAAAGTGGCCCACCTCATGGGCGAGCAGGGGGTGTACAAGAAGTGACCGCCGTCATCGACCAACCCGTCGAGCCCGCCACGTCCGCCAAGTCCGCACGGCCGCCCAGGCGTTGGGCCGCGCCGCCCCGGCCCACCTGGGAGGAGGAACCCGGCGGGGTCGGGCTCGCGGGCAAGGGGCTCGTCCTCACGCTCGCCTGTCTCGCCATCCTCTTTCCGCTGTGGATCGTCCTCGTCACCAGCCTCTCCTCACGCAAGACCATCGACCAGGCCGGCGGGCTCGTCATGGTGCCCAAGGGCATCACGTTCGTCGCCTACAAGGAACTCCTCAGCGGCGGGCAGGTCACCCGCGCGGTGATCATCAGCGTGCTCATCACCGTTGTCGGTACGGCGTTCTCCATGGCGGTGTCCGTACTCTGTGCGTACGGGCTCTCGCGTATCGGGTCGCTCGGGCACCGGTGGATTCTGATGATGATGCTGGCGACGATGTTCTTCAGCGCCGGGCTCATTCCGACGTACTTGTTGGTGCAGTCGCTCGGGCTGACCGACAGCTATCTCGCGTTGATCCTGCCCAGCGCGCTCAGTGTCTTCAACATCCTTGTGTTGCGCGGGTTCTTCATGGGGATCTCGCAGGAACTCATCGACAGTGCGCGGATCGACGGTGCCGGTGACTTCCGGATTCTGTGGGTCATCGTCATGCCGTTGTCGCGGGCGGTGTTGGCCGTCATCACGTTGTTCTATGCCGTGGGGTATTGGAGCGCCTGGTTCAACGCGTCTCTGTATCTGAACGACCAGGACATGATGCCGTTGCAGAATGTCATGATCCAGTTGGTGCAGAAGCAGGAGGCTCCGGTGGGGCTCGGTCAGGCGATCAAGACGGGGGAGTTGTCGGGGCTTGCCGTGCAGATGGCGGTCATGGTGATGGCGTTGTTGCCGGTGGCCGTGCTTTCGCCGTTCGTGCAGCGGCACTTTAAGAAAGGGATGCTTACCGGCGCCGTCAAGGGCTGAATCGGTTGTCTTTTGTCCGCGGGTGTGTGAGGGCTGGTCGCGCCCACGCGGCGGAGCCGCAAATCGATACAGCCCCGCGCCCCTGAAACACCTCTCCTTACCCCATCTCATACAGCGAGGTATGTGCATGCATGCGTCCCGACTGAGCCGCCGGGCCGTTCTCGCCGGGGCTGCGGCTGGCGCCGCGCTCATCACCGTGCCGGGTTTCACCGCGAAGGCGAATGCGGCGGAAGGCCCCTCCTATCGCTGGCGTAACGTTGCAATAGGCGGTACCGGATTCGTCACCGGTGTTCTCTTTCACCCCTCCGTCCGCGGCCTCGCCTACGCCCGTACCGACATCGGCGGCGCCTACCGCTGGGACGACCGGTCCGCCCGCTGGACCCCGCTCACCGATCAACTCGGGTGGGACGACTGGAACTTGCTCGGTGTCGAGGCGCTCGCCGTCGACCCCGCGCATTCGGACCGGCTGTATCTCGCCGTCGGCACGTACGCCCAGTCCTGGGCGGGCAACGGTGCCGTACTCCGCTCCGAGGACCGGGGCTCGACCTGGACCCGTACCGACCTCGCCGTGAAGCTGGGCGGCAACGAGGACGGGCGGGGCGCGGGGGAGAGGCTGCTCGTCGATCCGCGGGACAGTGACACCCTGTGGCTCGGCACCCGGCACGACGGGCTGCTCAAGTCGACCGACCGGGGCGCCACTTGGGCAGCGGTGACCGGCTTCCCGGCGACCGCCGGCGCCTCCGGGCAAGGTGTCACCTTCCTCGTCGCCGTCGGGCGTGCCGTCTACGCCGGGTGGGGCGACGGCGACGGAAGCGCGACCGCCGTCAGCCTCTACCGCAGCACCGACGGCAGCACCTGGACCGCCGTCCCCGCGCAGCCCACCGATACCTCCGCCAAGGTCCCGATCCGGGCCGCGTACGACAGCCGCAGCCGCGAGCTGTACGTGACGTACGCCGACGCGCCCGGGCCGAACGGCCAGTCCACCGGCAGTGTGCACAAGTTGGCCGTCGCGAGCGGGACTTGGACGGAGGTCACGCCGGTGAAGCCGGGCGGAACCACGTCCGACGGGTCCAGCGACAGCTTCGGCTACGGCGGCGTCGCCGTCGACGCCCGTCGTGCCGGCACCGTCGTCGTCTCCACCAACAACCGCTGGGCGGCCGTCGACACCCTGTACCGGACCACCGACGGCGGCCGTACCTGGACGTCCCTCAAGGACGCTGCCGTGTTCGACGTGTCCGAGACTCCTTTCCTCAAGTGGGGTGCGGAACAGCCGAAGTTCGGCTGGTGGATCCAGGCCGTGGCCGTCGACCCGTACGACTCGAAGCACGTCGTCTACGGCACCGGTGCCACGCTCTACGGCACTCGTGACCTCACCCACTGGGCGCCGCGGATCCGTGGGTTGGAGGAGACGTCCGTGAGGCAGCTGATCTCGCCCCCGGTCGGGGAGGCGCACCTGCTCAGCGCCTCGGGGGACATCGGCGTGATGTACCACGAGCGGCTCACGGCGTCTCCGTCGCGCGGCATGGCGACGAACCCCGTGTTCGGGTCCGCGACCGGGATCGCGCAGGCCGCGGGCAGGCCGTCGTACGTCGTCCGCACGGGCTTCGGCGACCACGGCAACGGTGCGTACTCCCGCGACGGCGGGCGGAGCTGGGCGCCCTTCGCTGCCCAGCCCGACATCGCCGGGGACTCACCGGGGCCGATCGCCACCGGCGCCGACGGCGGCACGCTGCTCTGGTCCTTCGTGCACTGGGACGGCACGAAGTACCCGACTCACCGCTCGGCGGACAACGGCGCGACCTGGTCCGAGGTCTCCTCCTTCCCGAAGGGCGCCACGCCCCTCGCCGACCCGGCCGACCCGACACTCTTCTACGCGTACGACACCGACACGGGAACGCTGTACGCCAGCACTGACAGTGGCCGCTCGTTCACGGGGCGGGCGAGTGGACTGCCCGCCGGGGACAGTCAGTTCCAGCTGGTCGCGGCGCCGGGGCGGTCCGGTGACCTGTGGTTGAGCGTCAAGGGGAACGGGCTCTACCGGTCCGTCGACGGGGGCGTCAGCTTCTCGAAGGTCGCCAGTTGCCGGGCCTCGTACACCCTCGGCTTCGGCAAGGCCGCCGCCGGAGCGGACTACCCCGCGATCTACCAGGTCGGCTCCACCGAGACCATCACCGCCGTCTACCGCTCCGACGACGAGGCCAGGACCTGGGTGCGCATCAACGACGACCGGCATCAGTGGGGTTGGATCGGGCAGGCCGTCGTCGGTGACCCGCGCATCCATGGGCGCGTGTACCTCGCCACCAACGGGCGCGGCATCCAGTACGGGGAGCGGATCTGATGCCGCAGCTCAGTGACACCACCCGTGGGCACGTTCTCTTCGGCGGTGACTACAACCCCGAGCAGTGGCCCGAGGAGACCTGGCACGAGGACGTCCGGCTGATGAGGGAAGCCGGCGTCAACTCCGTCACCCTCGGCGTCTTCTCCTGGGCCAGGCTCGAACCCGAGCCGGGGGCACGGGAGTTCGGTTGGCTCGACCGGCTGATGGATCTGATGCACGGCAACGGCATCGGCGTCGTCCTCGCCACGCCCACCTCCTCCCCGCCGCCGTGGCTGGGGCGCCTGCACCCGGAGACCCTGCCCCGTGATGCCGACGGCCGCATCGAGTGGTGGGGCGGGCGGCAGCACTTCTCGCACTCCAGCGCCGTCTACCGCAGCCACGCCGCCGCCATCACCGAGGCCCTGGCCGCCCGTTACGCCGGCCACCCCGCCCTCACGATGTGGCACATCAACAACGAGTACTGCACCTTCGACTACGGCGACGAGGCCGCCGTCGCCTTCCGGCGCTGGCTGCGCGCGAAGTACGGCACCCTCGATGCCCTCAACTCGGCCTGGGGCACGGCCTTTTGGAGCCAGGGCTACGACACCTGGGACGGTGTCCTGCCCCCGCGTCACGCCCACTACCTCAACAACCCCACCCACGTGCTCGACTTCCGGCGCTTCACCTCCGACATGCTCCTGGAGTGCTACACCGCCGAGCGCGACATCGTCCGCCGGCACACCCCGCACCTCCCGGTCACCACCAACTTCATGCCGCTGTGGGTGGGCCAGGACGGCTGGCGCTGGTCCGAGGAGGAGGACGTCGTCTCGGTCGATCTGTATCCCAACCCGCGCGATCCGCTCGGTGCCCAAAGCGCCGCGCTCGTCCAGGACTTGGCCCGCTCGCAGGCACGCGGCCCCTGGATGCTCATGGAACAGGCCGCCGGACCGGTCAACTGGCGCGGTGTGAACCACCCGAAGCCGCGCGGCCTCAACCGCCTCTGGTCCCTCCAGGCCGTGGCCCGCGGCGCCGACGCCGTCTGCTACTTCCAGTGGCGCCAGTCCCGCCAGGGCGCCGAGAAGTTCCACTCCGGGATGCTCAGCCATGCGGGGGAGCGGGGCCGCACCTTCCAGGAGGTCAAGCGGCTGGGCGCCGAACTGGCGCGCATCGGCGCCGAGGTGACGGACACGCGCATCACCTCCGACATCGCGATCCTGCACGACTGGAACGCCTGGTGGGCGGGCGCGCAGGACGGCCGTCCCTCCACCGAGGTCGACTACCCGGACGTCCTCCGCGCCTGGCACCGCGCCCTCTGGGAGTCCCACCTCACCACCGACTTCGCCCACCCCGAACACGATCTCTCCGCCTACGAGTTGGTGGTCGTCCCGCAGCTCTACCTCCTCACGGACACCGCCATCGACAACCTCCTCGCGTACGTCCGAGGCGGCGGCACCCTCGTCGCCGGCTTCCTGACCGGCATCGCCGACGAGGACGACCGGGTCCGGCCGGGTGGCATGGACGCCCGTCTCCGCGAACTGTTCGGCATCCGCACCCTGCACGAGTGGTGGCCCCTGGACGCGGGGGAGACCACCGAGTGCGAGGGCTTCCGCGGGACGCTCTGGTCGGAGGAGATCGAGCCCGAGAACACGACCGGTGCCGGTGCCGTCGACGAGGTAATTCCTTACAAGGGCGGTGAGTTGGACGGTCTTCCCGCCGTCCTGCGCCGGGGCGGGTCCTGGTACGTCTCGACACTCCCGGAGCCCCACGCGCTGCGCGCGCTGCTCGCCCGTGTCGCCGCGGACGCGGGGGTGAGTCCAGTGCTCGCCGGGCTTCCGCCGGACGTCGAGGCCGTACGGCGCGGGGAGTTGCTGTTCCTCCTGAACCACAGCCGCGAACCGGTCACCGTCGAACTCCCGGGCACCCGGCACGACTTGCTCACCGACCACACCGTCGCGGGCGAGATCACCCTCGGCCGCTACGGCGCGGCGGTGCTGCGGCCATGACCGGCATCCCCGCACCCACCGACCCCTCGTCGCCCGGCCCCGCGCACGCCACCTGGGAACCCCTCCCCGCCACCCGCTGGGAGGACGCCTTCCTCAGCGGCAACGGCCACCACGGCGTTCTCGTGTCCGGCGATCCGAACGACGATCGCGTCATCGTCACCCACCACACCCTCGTCCGCCCGAACGGCGCCGAACGCGCCCGCCCTCCACGCCTCGCCGCCGAACTCCCCGCGCTCCAGGCCCGGTTGCTCGCCGGTGACCTCGCCGCCGCCGAGAGGTTCACGGACGACCGTCCGCTCCAATGGGTACAGCCCTTCCACCCGGCCTTCCAGCTACGGCTGCGCAGGCAGTCCGGTGCGACAGGGCCCGACTACCGCCGTACCGTCGACTTCACCACCGGCGAGGTCGCCGCCCGCCGCGACGACTGGCGCAGCCGTGTCTTCGTCTCCCGCGCCGACGACGTGATCGTCCAGCACGTCACCGCCCCCGAGCTCACCCTCGACCTCGCCCAGGACCATCAACTCCCAGGGGCTCCACTAGGGTTGGGTGTCGGCCACGGCACGCTCCTCACCTCCGACGGTGCCGTTCTCACCCTCCGTGTCCGCTATCCCGACAGCGATCGCGCGTACACCGGAGTCACCCTCGCCGTGGTCTCCGGCGGCACGACGCGGCTCACCTCGACGGGAGTTCGGATCGCCGGGGCGGGCGAGGTCCTTCTCCTCACCCGGGTCCGACGCCACACCGGTGAGCTGGACGTCGTGGAGGAGACCCGGGCGCTGCGGGAACTGATCGACGCGTGGCAGTCGTACGACGCGCTCCTCGACCGGCACCTCGCGCTCCACCGTGCGGCCTACGCCCGTGTCACCCTCGATCTGCACGCCGACGACGCCGAACGTGCCCTCCCCGGTGGTGAGTTGCTGAAGCGGCCTCACAGTGCTGCCCTCCTCGAACGGCTCTTCGCGGCCGGCCGGTACCATCTCCTCTCCTCCAGCGGTCTGTTGCCGCCCCGGCTCACCGGACTGTGGACCGGCGACTGGGACACGGCCTGGTCGGGGGCGTTCACCAACGACGCGAACCTCAATCTCCAGACCGCCTCCGCCGCGAGTGCCGCGCTCCCCGAAGTCACCGAAGCGCTCGCGTCCTTGATCCACCGTCAGCTCGACGACTGGCGGGAGAACGCCCGTGCCGTCTTCGGCGCCCGGGGTGTCGTCGCGCCCGCGCACACCGACGGCGAGTCCGGGCTGTCGTACCACTTCAGCCGTGAGTACCCGCTGCATCTGTGGACCGCAGGCGCCGACTGGCTGCTCAAGCCGCTCGTCGACCACGACGAGACGCGCGGCGCGCGCGATCCGCGAACCGCCGCCGCGCTGGCCGAAGTCGCCCTGTTCTATGAGGACTTCCTCACGACCGGAAGCAGTACCGACCCGGACGGCCAGCTCGTCGTCGTCCCCTCGTACTCGCCCGAGAACCGTCCCGCGAACGCCAACGCCAGTTGGGGCGCGATCAACGCGGACATGGACCTCTCGGCCGCCCGGCACGCGCTCCACGCGGCTGCCGCCCACCACCCGGGCACTCCCGACGCGGCCCGCTGGCTCGCCCTCGCCGACCGGCTGCCACCGCACCGGGTCAACTCCCAAGGCGCGCTGGCCGAATGGGCCTGGCCGGGCCTCGACGACACCTACGACCACCGTCACCTCAGCCACCTCTACGGTGTGTGGCCGCTCGACGAGATCAACCCCTACGACACCCCACAGCTCGCCGCCGCCGCGCACCGCGCGCTCCAACTCCGGGGCGCCGAGAACGACTCCGCGCACGGGCACCTCCACCACGCGCTGGTCGCCGCCCGGCTCCGGGACGGTGAACGGGTCGCGCACGCCCTGGGGCAGGTGCTCGACGGTGACTTCTTCCACGCCTCGCTGATGAGCGCGCACTACCCGAACCGCGACGTCTACAACGCGGACGCCGCGCACACCCTGCCCGGCGTGCTCGTCGAGGCGCTCGTGCAGTCCACCCCGGACCGGCTGGTCCTGCTGCCCGCGCTGCCGGCGGCGTATCCGCACGGTCAACTCACCGGCGTACGCACGAGGTTCGGGGCGGAGGTCGATCTGCGCTGGACGCCCCACTCCGCCACGGCGCTGATCCGGCCGTCCCGTACCCACCGCGTCGAACTCCGGACTTCCTCCGGCACGGAGCCGCTCGACCTCGTCGCCGGAGAAGACCGCGTCCTCACCCTGGGGGCGCGGTAGCCACTCGCACCTCCCCCCACCCATGGAAGGGACACCATGGCAACACGCAAGCCTGGCCGCGTACTCACGGCCGTTCTCGCCCCCGCACTCGCGCTCGGCGCCACCGTCGCGCTCGCCTCGGCCCCCGCCTCCGCCGCCGTCTGGAGCTCCTGCGACCAGTGGGGCACCACGACCCTGAACGGCTACACGCTCTACAACGACATCTGGGGCTCCGGCGCCGGCAGCCAGTGCATCTGGGCCAACTCCGGTACCAACTGGGGCGTCAACGCCAACCACCCCAACACCGGCGGCATCAAGTCCTACCCCAACGCCAAGAAGGTGATCAACAAGTCGATCACCTCGCTCGGTTCGCTCAAGAGCAGCTACAACGTCACGGTCCCGTCGTCCGGCGCGTACAACACGTCGTACGACATCTGGGACACCAACTACGACTACGAGATCATGCTCTGGGTCAACAAGACCGGAGCCGTCGGCGCCCTCGGCACCTCGCAGGGCACGCTCACGCTGGGCGGTTCGACCTGGACCGTCTACAAGGGCAACAACGGTGCCAACGACGTGTTCTCGTTCCTGCGCACCTCCAACTCGACCTCCGGCACGGTCGACATCCTGCCGATCCTCAAGTGGATCAAGGACACCAAGGGCTGGTTCGGCAACGTGACCATCGGCGACCTGCAGTTCGGGTTCGAGATCACGTCCTCGTCCGGCGGCCTGAACTTCACCACCAACAGCGAGAGCGTCAGCAGTAGTTGACCCACCCGGGCACCCCGGTGCTCCCGCTCAGCCGCCCGGTCCTCGTACACCGCGAGGGCCGGGCGGTGCCACGACGAGCGCGGACACCCAGCAGCCGAGTGCGGTCAGCGTGAGGGCGCCCACCGCCGGGTTGACGTAGCCGGGAACCGTGTCGGAGACGTAACTGCCACCGTCCTTCGTCTCGCAGACGAATCGCAGCGGGACGTAGTCCACCGAGTAGTCGACGACGTTCAGGGCCTTCTCGTCGTACTGCCGGTCGGCCGTACGGCACGGTCGCGGCGGCGCCGAGTCGGTGCCGCCGTCCCCCGCCTCCAGCAGTGCGCCCATGATGTGCAGCAGACCCCAGAGATACAGGGCGAACGCGATCAGGCCCGCCCCGCCGGCGAGCTTGCGTAAGACCATCGGAGGAGTCCACCAGAACAAGATCGGCACGGCTGTGACGGAGCCCACAGTTCCGCGCAACGGAAGCGTCACGGCCCGGAGGGGAGGCCCAACTCCCCTCCGGACTCCGCTACTCCGTGACCGGCAACGCCGCCCCGTCGCGCAGGAACAGCGGGATCCGGTCCAGCGGCGCGTCGACCGTGACCGCCGTACCGCCCTCGTACGTCTCGCCCGTCCACGCGTCCGTCCACCACGCGCCCGCCGGGAGATATGCCGTACGGGCCGTGGCGCCCGCCGTCAGCACCGGGGCGACCAGCAGGTCCGGGCCGAAGAGATACGCGTCGTCGACCGACCAGGTCGCCGGGTCCGCCGGGAATTCGAGGAACAGCGGGCGCATCACCGGCAGCCCCTCCTCGTGCGCGGCGCGCATCACGTCGAGGACGTACGGCTTCAGGCGCTCGCGCAGCCGCAGGTACTTCTCCAGGATCGGCAGGGCCCGATCGCCGTACGACCAGACCTCGTTGGGGCCGCCGGTCATGTCGGGGCCCAGCGGCATGCCCGGGTCGCGGAAGCCGTGCAGGCGCATCAGCGGGGACAGCGCGCCGAACTGGAACCAGCGGACCATGACCTCCTGGTAGGCCGGGTCGTCGGGGTCGCCGCCGTGGAAGCCGCCGATGTCGGTGTTCCACCAAGGGATGCCGGAGAGCGCGGTGTTGAGACCCGCGGCTATCTGGCGGCGCAGGGTGGGGAAGTCGGTGCCGATGTCACCCGACCAGAGCGCGGCACCGTGGCGCTGACTGCCCGCCCACGCCGAGCGGTTGAGGGTGATGATCTCGTCGTCACCGACGCCCTCGGCGCGCAACCCCTCGGAGAAGGTGCGGGAGTTCTCGGCCGGGTAGATGTTGCCGACCTCCAGGCCCGGGCCCGCCCAGTAGCGCAGGTTCTCCGCGAAGCCCGGCTTCAGCTCGGGCTCGCACGCGTCCAGCCAGAAGGCCGTGATCCCGTACGGGACAAGGTAGTTGTCGCGGATCTTCGACCACAGGAACTCCCGGGCCTCGGGGTTGGTGGCGTCGTAGAAGGCCACCTGGACCGTCGACGCGACTCCCTTGTCCGGCCAGTCGGCGTGGGCCATCGGGCCGTACTGGGTGCCGATGAGGTAGCCGCGCTGTTCCAGGACGGAGTGGTTCTCGCTGAGGGGGGAGACGGAGGGCCAGACGCTCACCACCAACTTCACGCCCAGCTCGTCGAGTTCGCGGACCATGGCCGCCGGGTCGGGCCACTCGGCCGGGTCGAACTTCCAGTCGCCCAGGTGCGTCCAGTGGAAGAAGTCGCAGACGATCGCCGAGAGGGGGAGGTCGCGGCGCTTGTACTCCCTTGCCACGGCCAGGAGTTCGGCCTGGGTGCGGTAGCGCAGCTTGCACTGCCAGAAGCCCGCCGCCCACTTGGGGAGCATCGGCGTACGGCCCGTCACCGCGCTGTAGCGGCGTTGGCCGTCGGCCGGGTCGCCCGCGGTGATCCAGTAGTCGATCTGCCGGGCCGAGTCCGCCACCCAGCGCGTGCCGTTGCCGGCCAGTTCCACGCGGCCGATCGCCGGGTTGTTCCACAGCAGGGTGTAGCCGCGGCTGGAGACCAGCACCGGGATGCCGACCTCGGCGTTGCGCTGGACCAGGTCGAGGACCAGCCCCTTCTGGTCCAGCTTGCCGTGCTGGTGCTGGCCGAGGCCGTACAGCTTCTCGTCCCCGTAGGCGGCGAAGCGCTGCTCCAGGCGGTGGTGGCCGTTGCCGACCGCCGTGTAGAGGCGCGAGCCGGGCCACCAGAAGTGGGCGCGGGCCTCGGCGAGGAGCTCGGTGGAGTCGTCGGTGCGCAGGAAGCGGACCAGGCCCTCGGCGTCGACCACGACGGTCAACTCGCCCACGGTCAGGGTCCCTTGACCATCCTCGATCTTGACGCTCGCCTCGGTGGGCGGTGCCTCGTCCAGGAGCGCGCCCGGCAGTCCGTCGAGCAGCGGGCCGCCGAGCCGGGCCCTGACCCGGACCGCGTCCGGCCCCCACGCTTCGATGCGCAGGGTCTCCTGACGGCCGCTCCACTCCAGCGCGCCGTCCCGCTCACGGAACGTTCCGACGGTGGGGGAGGACTGCGCGAGACTGACCTCGGACTGGATTTCGGCAGGCTGATTCACGAGGAGTGCTCCTGGAGGAAAGCAGACAGGGGGTAACCGCACAAACACGTGGAGCGTGGCGGGTCAAGAAGCTGACGGAGCCGGCCCCGTACTCGCCCGCATCGTCAACTCCGGTGTGATCAGCACGACTTCGTCGCTGCCGCGGCCGTCGAGCTTGGCCACCAGATGCTCCACGGCGTAACGGCCCATCTCCTGCGCGGGGATGGCGACGGACGTCAGCCGTACCGAGGCCTGGGTGGCGACCTGGTCGGGGCAGACCGCGACCACCGACACGTCCTCCGGCACGGCCCGGCCCTGCTGGCGCAGCAGCGCGAGCAGCGGCTCGACCGCCGACTCGTTCTGCACGACGAAGCCCGTGGTGCCGGGGCGTTCGTCGAAGATCCGGGCCAGGGTCGTCGTCATCGCGTCGTACCCGCCCTCGCACGGCCGGTGCAGTACCCGCAGGCCCAACTCCCGTGCCCGGGACCGGAGTCCGTCGAGGGTGCGTTCGGCGAAACCGGTGTGTCGCTCGTAGACGGCGGGGGCCTCGCCGATGACAGCGATGTCGTGGTGGCCGAGTTTGGCGAGGTGCTCGACACACAGCGCGCCGGTCGCCCCGAAGTCGAGGTCGACGCAGGTCAGTCCGGTGGTGTCGGCGGGGAGGCCGATGAGTACCGAGGGCTGGTCGGTGCCGCGCAGCAACGGCAGCCGCTCGTCGTCGAGTTCGACGTCCATCAGGATCATCGCGTCGGCGAGCCCGCTGCCGGTGACCCGGCGCACCGCGTCGGGGCCCTCCTCGCCGGTGAGCAGCAGCACGTCGTAGCCGTGCAGGCGGGCGGTGGTCGCCACGGCGATGGCGATCTCCATCATCACCGGCACGTACATGTCGGTGCGCAGCGGCACCATCAGCGCGATGATGTTCGACCGGCTGCTGGCCAGGGCGCGGGCGCCCGCGTTCGGGTGGTAGCCCAGCTCGCGGATGCTCTGCTCGACCCGCTGCCGGGTGGCTCCGGAGATGGACCGCTTGCCGCTGAGGACATAGCTCACCGTGCTCGCCGAGACTCCGGCGTGCTGGGCGACCTCGGCGAGGGTGACCATCCAGCTCTCCAAGCTTTGTGAAGCGCTTCGACAGTGCGCGTTGCTGACAGGGGCGGGTGGGGGTGGTTCGACATTAGCTTCAGGCGGTGTGGGTGTCCATAGGCTGTCGAAGCGCTTCGACACTTTCTCGAAACACCGGACTCCGAGAGTTTCTCCGGGTGGGGGAGGCAACCTCCGGGCGGGTCGGCGGCCACGGGGAGGTCGTCAGACGAACCGTCCCCCGGAAGGACCCCCGATGCAACACCGCAGACCCCGCCTCTCGAAGAAGGCGAAGGTGCTCGCCGCCGCCTCGGTCGCGCTCGCGGCCCTCGCCGGTGTCACCGTCGCCCAGGCGGGTGAGTCGAGCGAGAGGTGCACGGCCGACGACACCGTCACGCTCGGCAAGTACCACGTCAACAACAACCAGTGGGGACGCGACAAGGCCACCGGCAGCCAGTGCGTGTGGGACAACTCCCGGTCGGGGTCGGCCATTTCGTGGGGCACGTCGTTCGGCTGGGCCGACAACAGCAAGGGCACCGACGCCGATGTGAAGACGTTCGCGAGCACCGTCCTCGGCTGGCACTGGGGCTGGAAGGTCGACAGGGCGGCCACCGGGCTGCCGATCCGGGTCGGCGACCGCAAGCCGGTGAAGACCAGCTGGGAGTTCGCGCTCAGCTCCGACCCCGGCACGCTCGACGTGGCGTACGACCTGTGGCTGCATGCCGAGAACACCGCCGACTGGGCGGACCGGCCCAGCGACGAGATCATGATCTGGCTGAACCGGCAGGGCGGCGCGGGCCCGCTCGGCACCAAGTACGGCAGCGTCAGCCTCGACGGCGCCATGTGGGACATCTACCAGGGGAACATCGGCTGGCACGTGTACTCCTTCGTGCGCACCGCCAACACCACCAAGGCGACCCTGAACATCGACGACTTCACCCAGGCCCTCGTCCGGCGCAAGCTGCTGAGCAACGACAAGTACGTCTCCGGCATCGAGTCCGGCACCGAGGTCTTCAAGGGCTCGGGGCGCCTTGACACAAAGGCGTACTCCGTCGACATCGGCTGAACGGACGCGCGAAGGGTGGCTGCTTCGCGGTGGATCGGGTACATACGAACGGGTAGCACCCGTCGGTAACCGCCATGGTCCGAGGGCCCGATTCGCGGCGAGGTGAGCCTCATGTCCGCTCCATCCAGCAAACCCACCGTCACCGAGCGAGAAGCCCGGCAGGTGGCGGAGGCGGCCCGGGAACAGGACTGGCGCAAGCCCAGCTTCGCCAAGGAACTGTTCCTCGGCCGCTTCCGGCTCGACCTGATCCACCCCCACCCCCTCCCGGCCGCCGAGGACTCCCGGCGCGGCGAGGAGTTCCTCGCGCGACTGCGCGTCTTCTGCGAGACCCGGATCGACGCCGCCCGCATCGAACGCGAGGCGCGCATCCCCGACGAGGTCATCAGCGGCCTCAAGGAGATCGGCGCCCTCGGCATGAAGATCGACACCAAGTACGGCGGCCTCGGCCTCACCCAGGTGTACTACAACAAGGCGCTCGCCCTCGCGGGCTCCGCCTGCCCTGCCGTCGGTGTGCTGCTCTCCGCCCACCAGTCGATCGGCGTACCGCAGCCGCTGAAACTGTTCGGCACGGACGAGCAGAAGGCGGAGTTCCTGCCCCGCTGCGCGCGCACCGCCATCAGCGCCTTCCTGCTCACCGAACCGGACGTCGGCTCCGACCCGGCACGCCTCGCGACCAGCGCGGTGCCCGACGGGGACTCCTACGTCCTCGACGGGGTGAAGCTCTGGACCACCAACGGCGTGATCGCCGACCTCCTGGTCGTGATGGCCCGGGTGCCCAGGAGCGAGGGCCACAAGGGCGGCATCACCGCGTTCGTCGTGGAGACCGACTCGCCCGGCATCACCGTCGAGAACCGCAACGCCTTCATGGGCCTGCGCGGCATCGAGAACGGCGTCACCCGCTTCCACCAGGTCCGGGTCCCCGCCGCCAACCGCATCGGCCCCGAGGGCGCGGGCCTGAAGATCGCCCTCACCACCCTCAACACCGGCCGCCTCTCCCTGCCCGCGTCCTGCGTCGCGGCCGGCAAGTGGTGTCTGAAGATCGCCCGCGAGTGGTCGGCGGCGCGTGAGCAGTGGGGCAGGACGATCGCCGAGCACGAGGCCGTGGGCGCGAAGATCTCCTTCATCGCGGCGACGACCTTCGCCCTGGAGGCCGTACTCGACCTCTCCTCGCAGATGGCCGACGAGGACCGCAACGACATCCGCATCGAGGGCGCGCTCGCCAAGCTCTTCTCCTCCGAGATGGGCTGGCTGATGGCCGACGAACTGGTCCAGATCCGCGGCGGCCGAGGCTTCGAGACGGCGGAGTCCCTCGCGGCCCGCGGCGAGAGGGCCGTCCCCGCCGAACAGGTCCTGCGCGACCTCCGCATCAACCGCATCTTCGAGGGCTCGACGGAGATCATGCACCTCCTGATCGCCCGCGAGGCCGTCGACGCCCACCTCAAGGTCGCCGGCGACCTCATCGACCCGGACAAGTCCCTCCAGGACAAGGCGAAGGCGGGCGCCAACGCGGGCGTCTTCTACGCCAAGTGGCTCCCGAAGCTGGTCGCGGGCAGCGGCCAACTCCCGGGCACCTACGGCGAGTTCCGCCACGACGTCGACCTCTCCCGGCACCTTCGCTACGTCGAACGCGGTGCCCGCAAACTGGCCCGCTCGACCTTCTACGCCATGTCCCGCTGGCAGGGCCGCATGGAGACCAAGCAGGGCTTCCTCGGCCGGATCGTCGACATCGGCGCGGAACTCTTCGCGATGAGCGCGGTCTGCGTACGGGCCGAACTCCTGCGCAGCCAGGGCGATCACGGCCGCGAGGCCTACCAACTCGCCGACGCCTTCTGCGAACAGTCCCGCATCCGCGTCGAGGAACTCTTCGGCCGCCTGTGGACCAACACCGACGACATCGACCACAAGGTCGTCAAGGGCGTCATGGGCGGCGCGTACACCTGGCTGGAGGAAGGCATCGTCGACCCGTCGGGCGACGGACCCTGGATCGCCGACACGACCCCGGGCCCGTCCAAGGCGGACAACCTGCACCGCCCCGTCGACTAGCCCTGTTTCAGCAGTACTTGTCGCTCGGATCCCGCGTCGTCCACGAACAGGTGTCGACCTTGCTGCCGTTGGACTTCGTCAGCGTCGCCGTGTCGCTGGTGTTGTTCCAGACATAGGCGGCACGGCCCTGGTACGTGTTCGACGCGGTGTCCGTGCCCTTGCCGGTGTGCACCTTGATGTACTTGCCGGCGCCGATCTTGATGTTCTTGAAGGTGTAGCGGTGGTTGGAGACGTCCTTCAGGACGTAGCCCTTGAGCGAGATCGCCGACCGACTGGTGTTCTTGATCTGCACCCACTCGCCGTTCAGGCTCGTGTTGGACCGGTTGTCCGAGCCCGGGCTGTCGAACCAGACGTGGTAGATCGTGACGCCGCCGGCGGCTTCTGCCGGAGTGCTCAGCAGCGTGCCGGTGAGTATCGCGGCGCCCGCGAGCGCGGGCAGGGCAGCGCGTATCCGCATGGAGAATCCCCCCAGGATGTCGTCCACTGACCGGTCGTCCACCGGCGCAGGACTGAAGTGTTATCACACGACCTTCACGCCGTATTCACAAAGGGGGATTTCCCTTCAATCACCGACGAGAGCCGATAAGCCACCCGCCCGAGGGAACCGCTGTCCCCCCGGCCACCCGTTGCGGCAACAATGGAGGGATGAGCGACAGTCCAGCACCCCTCGCCGACCCACATCTCGTCTACGACCCCGTCGTGGGCGACGGTCCCAAGGCCCTGGTGATCCTCGGGTCCACCGGGTCCATCGGCACCCAGGCCATCGACCTGGTGCTGCGCAACCCGGACCGCTTCCGGGTCACCGCCCTCTCCGCGAACGGCGGCCGGGTCGGGCTCCTCGCCGAGCAGGCCTACCAGCTCAGGGTGCGGACGGTCGGGGTCGCCCGCGAGGACGTCGTACCGGCACTGCGCGAGGCGCTCGCCGCGCAGTACGGCGCGGGGGAGCCGCTCCCCGAGATCCTGGCCGGACCGGACGCGGCCACCCGACTCGCCGCCTCCGACTGCCACACCGTGCTGAACGGCATCACCGGGTCCATCGGACTCGCGCCCACTCTGGCCGCCCTGGAGGCGGGCCGCGTCCTCGCGCTCGCCAACAAGGAGTCGCTCATCGTCGGCGGCCCGCTGGTGAAGGCGCTCGCCAAGCCGGGCCAGATCATCCCGGTGGACTCCGAGCACGCGGCGCTCTTCCAGGCCCTCGCGGCCGGTACCCGCGCCGATGTCCGCAAGCTCGTCGTCACCGCGTCCGGCGGCCCCTTCCGGGGTCGTACGAAGGCGGACCTGGCGCGCGTGACCGTAGAAGAGGCACTCGCGCACCCCACCTGGGCGATGGGGCCGGTGATCACGATCAACTCGGCGACCCTGGTGAACAAGGGGCTGGAAGTGATCGAGGCGCACCTGCTGTACGACATTCCCTTCGATCGCATTGAGGTGGTCGTGCACCCGCAGTCGTATGTCCACTCGATGGTGGAATTCACGGACGGTTCGACACTCGCCCAGGCGACGCCCCCCGACATGCGCGGGCCGATCGCCATCGGGCTCGGCTGGCCCGAGCGGGTCCCGGACGCGGCGCCCGCGTTCGACTGGAGCAAGGCGTCGACGTGGGAGTTCTTCCCGCTCGACACCGACGCGTTCCCGTCGGTCGGGCTGGCCCGGCATGTGGGACAGCTCGCGGGCACGGCTCCGGCGGTGTTCAATGCGGCGAACGAGGAGTGCGTGGAGGCGTTCCGCGCGGGCGCGCTGCCGTTCAACGGCATCATGGAGACGGTGACACGGGTGGTCGAGGAACACGGGACACCGGCCACGGGAACTTCCCTGACCGTGCCGGACGTCCTCGAAGCGGAGACCTGGGCACGCGCCCGGGCCCGCGAACTGACAGCGCAGACGACCACGGCGAACGCGGAGGCGCGTGCATGACAGCCCTGATGATGATCCTCGGCATAGTCGTCTTCGCGGTCGGCCTGCTGGTCTCGATCGCCTGGCACGAGCTGGGGCATCTGTCCACGGCGAAGCTCTTCGGCATCCGGGTGCCCCAGTACATGGTCGGCTTCGGCCCGACCATCTGGTCCAAGCGGAAGGGCGATACCGAGTACGGGTTCAAGGCCATCCCGTTCGGCGGCTACATCCGCATGATCGGCATGTTCCCGCCCGGCCCCGACGGCAGGATCGAGTCCCGCTCCACCTCGCCCTGGCGCAGCATGATCGAGGACGCCCGCTCGGCGGCCTTCGAGGAGCTGGAGCCCGGCGACGAGTCCCGCCTGTTCTACACACGCAAGCCCTGGAAACGGGTCATCGTGATGTTCGCGGGCCCCTTCATGAACCTCATCCTCGCGGTGGCGCTCTTCCTCACCGTCCTGATGGGCTTCGGCATCTCGCAGCAGACCAACACGGTCAGCTCGGTCTCCGAGTGCGTCATCGCGCAGAGCCAGAACCGCGACACCTGCAAGAAGTCCGACGCGGCGTCCCCCGCGGCGGCAGCGGGCCTGAAGGCGGGCGACAAGATCGTCAGCTTCGACGGAGTCAGGACCACGGACTGGAACAAGCTCTCCGACCTGATCCGCGCCACCCCCGGCAAGACGGTCCCGATCGTCGTGGAGCGCAAGGGCCAGGCCCTCACCCTCCACGCGAAGATCGCGTCGAACCAGGTCGCCAAGAAGGACTCCAGCGGACAGATCGTCCAGGGCCAGTACGTGACCGCCGGCTTCCTCGGCTTCAGCGCGGCCACCGGCATCGTCCGCCAGGACTTCGGCGACTCGGTCACCTGGATGGGAGACCGCATGGGCGAGGCCGTCGACTCCATCGCGGCCCTCCCCGGCAAGATCCCGGCCCTGTGGAACGCGGCCTTCGACGGCGCCCCCCGCCAGGCCGACTCCCCGATGGGCGTGGTCGGCGCGGCCCGCGTGGGCGGCGAGATCTTCACGCTCGACATCCCGCCCACCCAGCAGCTGGCCATGGCCCTGATGCTGGTGGCCGGCTTCAACCTCTCCCTGTTCCTCTTCAACATGCTCCCGCTGCTCCCGCTCGACGGCGGGCATGTCGCGGGCGCGCTGTGGGAGGCGCTGCGGCGGAACCTGGCGAAGGTGCTCAAGCGCCCGGACCCGGGCCCCTTCGACGTGGCGAAGCTGATGCCGGTCGCGTATGTGGTGGCGGGGATCTTCGTCTGCTTCACGTTGCTGGTTTTGGTGGCGGACGTGGTTAACCCAGTCAAAATCTCCTAGCCATTCACGGTTTGTGGCGGCCCGGCATCTTCTGTGCCGGGCCGCCTTCCATTGAGTGGGTTTACGGCCGGGATGTGCTCGGGCCCGCAGGGTTGACGTAATCTCGAAGCCTGGAGCCCGCTGTTCCGGGACCGGGGCCTTGATCCACGACTTGGGGTTGCACAGCAGATGACTGCGATTTCTCTCGGCATTCCGTCCGTTCCGACCCGGCTCGCCGAGCGCCGCAAGAGCCGGCAGATCCAGGTCGGCACGGTGGCGGTCGGCGGCGACGCGCCGGTGTCGGTGCAGTCCATGACGACGACCCGTACGTCGGACATCGGCGCCACGCTCCAGCAGATCGCCGAGCTGACCGCGTCCGGCTGCCAGATCGTCCGGGTCGCCTGCCCGACACAGGACGACGCCGACGCCCTCGCGACGATCGCCCGCAAGTCGCAGATCCCGGTGATCGCGGACATCCATTTCCAGCCGAAGTACGTCTTCGCGGCGATCGAGGCCGGTTGCGCCGCGGTCCGGGTGAACCCCGGCAACATCAAGCAGTTCGACGACAAGGTCAAGGAGATCGCGCGGGCCGCGAAGGACCACGGCACCCCGATCCGCATCGGCGTGAACGCGGGCTCGCTGGACGCTCGATTGCTGAAGAAGTACGGCAAGGCCACCCCGGAGGCCCTCGCCGAGTCCGCCCTCTGGGAGGCGTCCCTCTTCGAGGAGCACGGCTTCCAGGACATCAAGATCTCGGTCAAGCACAACGACCCGGTCGTGATGGTCGAGGCGTACCGCCAGCTCGCGGCCCAGTGCGACTACCCGCTCCACCTCGGCGTCACCGAGGCGGGCCCGGCCTTCCAGGGCACGATCAAGTCGGCGGTGGCTTTCGGCGCGCTGCTCTCGCAGGGCATCGGAGACACGATCCGCGTCTCGCTCTCCGCCCCGCCGGTGGAGGAGGTCAAGGTCGGCAACCAGATCCTGGAGTCCCTGAACCTCAAGCCCCGCCGCCTGGAGATCGTGTCGTGCCCGTCCTGTGGTCGCGCGCAGGTCGACGTATACAAGCTGGCCGAGGAGGTCACGGCGGGCCTTGAGGGCATGGAGGTCCCGCTGCGGGTCGCGGTCATGGGCTGTGTCGTCAACGGTCCCGGCGAAGCCCGCGAGGCCGACCTCGGCGTCGCCTCCGGCAACGGCAAGGGCCAGATCTTCGTCAAGGGCGAGGTCATCAAGACCGTGCCCGAGTCGAAGATCGTGGAGACGCTGATCGAGGAGGCGATGAAGATCGCCGAGCAGATGGAGGCGGACGGTGTCGCCTCCGGCGAACCCACGGTGGCCGTCGCCGGCTGAGGGACGAGGGTAGTTGGGAAAGTGTGACACTTTCGGTGAAAGTGTCACACTTTTTTATGTGGCTAGGTCGGCCCAGACGGATTTGCCGGGAGCGCGCATCACGACACCCCAGCGCGAGGAGAGCGCCTCGACCAGCAGCAGCCCCCGCCCGGCCGCACAGTCCCCCTCGCCCTGCCCCATCGGCTCGGGCAGCCGCTCCCCTCGCGTGTCACTGACCATCAGACGGAGGGTGTACGACGTTCCGGGCGCCCCGGCCTCGACAAGACTCAGGTGAAAATCCCGCCCGGGCACATGCCCGTGCCGCACGGCGTTCGCGACCAGCTCGGCGCCGATCAGCGTGACCGTCTCGTTGACGGCGTCGCCGTACGGGTAACCCCAGTCGTGCAACCGATGCGAGACCAGCCGTCTGGCCAGCCGCGCCCCGCGCGGGGTGGACGTGAACCGCATGGTGAACTCGTGCAGGGGAACCGGGAGTTGTGGCATATGCCGGTCCAGGGGAGTCGGTGACTTCATGCCACCACGGTCCCGTGGCGTGCGTAGCGTTGAACAGCAGTGACGCGGCGACCGTCACGCGCTGTACGCGTACGGCTGCCAGTTGTACGCGGTTGCGCCGTGACCGGTGGTGGGGCGAGGGCAATGAGGTGTGCATGAGCGAAGAAGCAGCGGAAGCTGAAGCGGATGTGCCGGAGGCGGGGTCGGGGGTACTGCACGTCTTCGGGCGGCAGTTGAAGCGGTTCCGGGTACGGGCGGGAATGGAGCGGGCGCAACTCGGGGCACTCACCGGGTACTCGGCGTCGACCATCGCTTCGTACGAGCAGGGGAGGCGTATTCCGTCGGGGAGGTTCATCCTCAAGGCCGATGAAGTGCTGGGCGCGGACGGGGTGTTGGCCGAGTTCGTTGAGGAGGTGGAGAGGGCCCAGTATCCGGCCTTCTTCCAGAATGCCGCCGAGCTGGAGAGGAAGGCAGTAGAGCAACACGTCTACGACACGCTCGTGGTCAACGGCCTGCTACAGACGGAGGGTTACGCACGAGCGGTGTTCACGATGCGACGACCCCTGCTGGACGAGGAGACGATCGAGCAGCGGGTCGCCCTGCGGTTGACCCGACAGGACATCTTCGCGCGCAAGCCGCCGCCCACCATCAGCTTCGTGATGGAGGAGTCGATCCTGCGCAGGCAGTTGGGCGGACGGGCAGTCATGCGGGGCCAGTTGGAGCAGATCCTGCTCATCGGCCAGCAGCGCAACGTGGACATTCAGATCATGCCGAACACCCGCGAGGAGCACGCAGCGCTCTCCGGCCCTTTCACCTTGATCGAGACGGAGAAAGCGCGCAGGATCGCTTACGTGGAGGTGCACAAGTACAGTCGCCTCTTCACCGATCGTGCATCGGTCAGGGAACTGGAGGAGCAATACGGCGTCCTGCGCGCCCAAGCCCTGACCCCGCGCGAGTCGTTGGCCCTCGTAGAGAAACTGCTTGGAGAGACATGAACGTCGAAGCGCCGTCCGAGCTGGTGTGGTTCAAGAGCAGCTACAGCAGCGGCGAGGGCGGCCAGTGCCTCGAAGTCGCCCTCACCTGGCACAAGTCCAGCTACAGCCAGGGCGATGGCGGGCAGTGCGTAGAGATCGCCACCTGCCCCACCACCATCCACGTACGGGATTCCAAGCACCTCCCCGAGCACGGCGGAGCCACCCTCACCCTCGCCCCCGCCAGCTGGGACGCCTTCCTCGGGTTCGCCGCCCGGAGGTGACCGCGGCCGGGCGGCGCTGCCTGCCTCTGCCGGGTAAGGTGCAGAGATCCGCAGAACCCAGGGTGAGGCTCCTGACCGTGTTGACCCAGACCACCTCTCGGGTGCTCGAACCGAGCGACCTGGACGCCGCGCTCGCCGTGCTCGACCGCGAGCCGGTCACGAACGCCTTCGTCACCTCGCGGGTGCAGGTCGCGGGCCTCGACCCCTGGCGGCTCGGCGGCGAGATGTGGGGCTGGTACGAGGACGGCATGCTGACGTCCCTCTGCTACGCGGGCGCCAACCTCGTCCCGATCTGCGCGACCCCGAGAGCCGTCCGCGCCTTCGCCGACCGCGCCCGCAGGGCCGGCCGTCGCTGCTCCTCGATCGTCGGCCCGGCCGAGGCGACGGCCCAGCTCTGGCGCCTTCTCGAACCGAGCTGGGGCCCGGCCCGCGAGGTCCGCGCCCGCCAGCCCCTCATGGTCGCCGACCGCATGCCCACCGACATCGCCCCCGACCCGTACGTCCGCCGTATCCGCAAGGACGAGATCGACACGATCATGCCGGCGTGCGTGGCGATGTTCACCGAGGAGGTCGGGGTCTCCCCGCTGGCCGGCGACGGCGGCCTCCTCTACCAGGCCCGAGTGGCCGAACTCGTAGGCGCGGGGCGCTCGTTCGCCCGCCTCGACGAGTACGGCAAGGTCGTCTTCAAGGCGGAGATCGGCGCCGCGACACCCAAGGCCTGCCAGATCCAGGGCGTGTGGGTGGCCCCCGAGTACCGGGGGAGGGGCGTGGCGGCCCCCGCGATGGCATCGGTACTGCGTTACGCGCTCGCGGACGTCTCCCCGATGGTCAGCCTCTACGTGAACGACTTCAACACCCCGGCGCGACGGGCATACCTGAGGGTGGGTTTCCAAGAGGTCGGCGCCTTCATGAGCATCCTGTTCTAGAGGCCTTCAGGAGCGCGGGGCTGTGACATGTGCGGCTGCGCCGCGTGGGCGCGCCCAGCCACATGCGGCCCGCACCAGAACAACAACCGAACCCCCCTGTACTCTCCCCACATGCGATTTCCCGGTCACGGCCACCGCCACCCCGAAGACGTCGTGATCACCCCCCTGGACCTCTCGGCCCACGTGGACGAAGCCCTCGCCGTACAAGCCCTCGCGTTCGGCCTGGGCCAGGACGAGGTAGCGGTACGACGCCAGATCGTCCTGCGCCACATGACCTACCCCGGCGCCCGCGCCCTCGGCGCCACCACCGAGGGCCGACTGGTCGGATTCGTCTACGGCATGCCCAACAACCGCACCCACTGGTGGTCCACGGTCGTGGAGCCGTACCTCCGAGCCCAGGACCACGACGACTGGCTCGACCACTCCTTCGTGATCACCGAGCTGCACGTCCACCCGCACTACCAGAACCGTGGCGCGGGCCGCTCCCTGATCACCACCATCACGGACGCCGCCACCGAACCCCGCTCGATCCTCTCCGCGATCGACACGGACAGCCCGGCCCGCGGCCTGTACCGCTCCCTCGGCTACGAGGACCTCGCCCGCCAGGTCCTGTTCCCGAGCGCCCCGAAGCCGTACGCAGTGATGGGCGCCCCGCTGCCACTCCGCCGCCGCTAACCGATTTCCACCGGCACAGCACGCCCGGCTAACCTCCTAGCCATCACCCTTTCCCGGCAGGAGTACAGGAACCATGGCGAACGCACCGGTCCAGCGCATGTCCCAGTTGATGGCGAAGACGCTGCGCGACGACCCGGCGGACGCCGAGGTCCTCAGTCACAAGCTGCTCGTGCGGGCCGGCTACGTCCGCCGTACCGCGGCCGGCATCTGGTCCTGGCTGCCCCTCGGCAAGAAGGTCCTCTCCAACGTCGAGCGGATCGTGCGTGAGGAGATGGACGCGATCGGCGCCCAGGAGGTGCTGCTCCCCGCGATCCTGCCCCGCGAGCCGTACGAGGCGACCGGCCGCTGGGACGAGTACGGCCCCGAGCTGTTCCGCCTCAAGGACCGCAAGGGCGGCGACTACCTCCTCGGCCCCACCCACGAGGAGATCTTCACGCTGATCGTGAAGGACCAGGCGTCCTCCTACAAGGACCTGCCGGTCATCCTCTACCAGATCCAGAACAAGTACCGCGACGAGGCCCGCCCCCGCGCCGGTGTGCTGCGCGGACGCGAGTTCCTGATGAAGGACTCGTACTCCTTCGACACCGAGGACGAGGGTCTCGCCCACTCCTACGCCCTGCACCGCGAGGCCTACCAGAAGGTGTTCGCGCGCCTCGGCCTCGACTACCGCATCTGCGCCGCCACCGCGGGCGCGATGGGCGGCTCCAAGTCGGAGGAGTTCCTGGCCCCCGCCGAGGCCGGCGAGGACACCTTCGCGGACTGCCCGAACTGCGACTTCGCCGCCAACACCGAAGCGATCACATACGAGTTGAAGCCCGTGGACGCCACCGGCGTACCCGCGCTCGAAGAGATCCCGACCCCCGACACCCCCACCATCGAGACCCTCGCCGCCCACCTCGGCGTCGAGGCCTCCGCCACGCTGAAGAACCTCCTCGTGAAGGTCGACGGCGAGATCGTGGCCGTAGGAGTCCCCGGTGACCGCGAGGTCGACCTCGGCAAGGTCGAGGCCCATTTCGCCCCCGCCGCCGTCGAGTTGGTGACGGCGGAGGACTTCACCGGCCGTCCCGACCTGGTGCGTGGCTACGTCGGTCCGCAGGGCCTGGGCGAGAAGGTCACGTACATCGCCGACCCGCGGGTGGCCCCCGGCACTTCGTGGATCACCGGCGCCAACAAGCAAGGCACGCACGCCAAGAACGTCGTCGCGGGCCGTGACTTCGAGGTCGGCGAGTACGTCGACGTCGTGGTCGTGCAGGAGGGCGACCCCTGCCCCAAGTGCGGCACCGGCCTCAAGCTGGACCGCGCGATCGAGATCGGCCACATCTTCCAGCTCGGCCGCAAGTACGCCGACGCCCTCAAGCTCGACGTCCTCGGCCAGCACGGCAAGCCGGTCCGCGTGACGATGGGTTCCTACGGCATCGGCGTCTCCCGCGCGGTCGCCGCCCTCGCCGAGCAGACCGCCGACGACAAGGGCCTGTGCTGGCCCGCCGAGGTCGCCCCGGCCGACGTGCACGTCGTGGCCGCGGGCAAGGCCCTCCAGACCGAACTCGCCCTGGACGTATCGGAGAAGCTGCGCGCGGCCGGCCTGCGCGTCCTGGTCGACGACCGTGCCGGGGTCTCCCCGGGCGTGAAGTTCACCGACTCGGAGCTGATCGGCGTACCGAAGATCCTGGTCGCGGGCCGCCGTTCCGCCGAGGGTGTCCTGGAACTGAAGGACCGCAGGACCGGCGAGCGCGAGGAACTGACGGTCGACGAGGCGGTCGCCCGCCTCACCGCACAGTGAGTGATTGAAGCCTCAAGCAATTTAAGACTCCTCTCAGAGAGTTCTGGTGGGGCGTATGGGCGCCTCACAGACTTCTCTCAGGCTGGTCCCCGACCGTAGGACGTGACAGAGCGTCACTGCGGAGGGGAACGGTCATGACAGTCAAGGAGCGTGGGGCCGCTACGGCGGTCCGCAGAGGCAAGCGGCGCATCGCGGCCGCCACGGCGGCGATCACGCTGGCGGCGGCGGCCGGGGTGTTCGCCCTGGTCGGCACGATGCAGTCGGACGCGGAGGCGGACACGGCGGCGGGCGGCACCGGCACGAGCAGTTCGTCGTCGTCGACACCTTCGCCGTCCGCCTCCTCCAACACCTCGTCCACATCGGACAGTTCGACCTCGTCGTCGTCCTCATCCTCATCCTCATCCTCCTCACCTTCGTCTTCGTCTTCGTCGTCGGACCTCCAGTCGTCCTCGTCCGGCGTGACGTCGTCCTCCGGCGGCTCCACCGACTCCACGTCGGGAGCGTCGTGATGAGCACACGTACGAGTACCGCGCCCCTGCGCACGACCGCCGCCGCCGACTGGCGCGCCCTCGGGACCGGCGTCCGGCTGGTCGTCACCGACCCGGCCCTGCTGGACTCCTGCAACCTGCTCCTCGCCCGGCACCTCGCCGAGGTCGACGCGGCCTGCAGCAGGTTCCGTACCGACTCCGAACTGGCCGCCCTGGACGCCGCGTCGGGCCGCCCGGTCACCGTCAGCCCGCTGCTCGCGGAGGCGTTGGCGGTCGCGCTGCGCGCCGCCGAGGCGACGGACGGCGCGGTCGACCCGACGGTCGGCTCGGCCATGAACGCCATCGGCTACGACCGCGACTTCACCCTCGTCCAGGAGGACGACCGCCCGATCCGGCTCACTGTGAAGCGGGCCCCGGGCTGGCGCACGATCGACCTGGACCGTACGACGGGCACGGTCACCGTCCCGGCCGGCGTCCGCCTGGACCTCGGCGCCACAGCGAAGGCCTGGGCCGCCGACCAGGCCGCCACGATGCTCGCCCAAGTGGCGGGCTGCGGAGTCCTGGTGAGCCTCGGCGGCGACACCGCGGTCGCGGGGGAGCCCCCGGCCGGCGGCTGGAACATCCGCGTCCAGGACGTCACCGGTTCCGTCGACGAGACGCCCGCGCACGGCACGTACGCCACGATCGGCCTGCGCTCCGGCGGCCTCGCCACCTCGGGCACGGCGGCCCGCCGCTGGCGCCGGGGCGGCTACGAACTGCACCACATCGTCGACCCGCGCACCGGCCTCCCGGTCCGCAGCCCCTGGCGCACGGTCTCGGTCGCCGCCGCGACGAGCGCCGACGCCAACGCGGCGAGCACGGCGTCCCTGGTCAAGGGGGCAGGCGCGGAGCGCTGGTTGACGCGCCTGGGCCTCCCCGCACGCCTGGTGGCGCAGGACGGCACGGTCGTCACGACCCCGGGCTGGCCCACCCACCAGGCGACGGCCCAGGGGACCGCCGCATGAGCTCCGAGATCCTCTGGTACGCCAACCGCGCCACGGGCGCCGTCTGCCTGGTCCTGTTCACCGTGGTCGTCCTGCTCGGCATCGCGGTCCGCCTGCGCACCCGGCTGCCCGGCCTGCCCCGCTTCGGCACGGTGAACCTGCACCGCACCCTGTCCCTCTCCGCGACCGCCTTCCTGGCCCTGCACATCGCGATGGCGGTGATCGACGGATACGTGAACATCACCGTCGTGGACGCGGTCGTCCCCTTCGTCTCCGCCTACGAACCCTTCTGGCTCGGCCTCGGCACGGTCGCCTTCGACCTGATGCTCGCGGTCCTGGTCACCAGCCTCCTCAGGGAACGCATCGGCCACCGCACCTGGCGCGCGCTCCACTGGCTGGCGTACGCCTCCTGGCCGGTCGCCCTGATCCACGGCATCGGCATCGGCACGGACACCGGCACCGACTGGATGACCTGGCTGACCGTGTCCTGCGTGGCCGCGGTGGCAGCCGCCTTCGGCATCCGCCTGGCCCACTCCGCCCGCGAGTCCCGCCGCACCCCCGCGGCCCTGCTCCGCACAGCCGAAGGAGCCCGCTCATGACCACCACGACGTTCACCGACATCTACATGTCCCCCCGCCTCCTCGCCCCCGGCGGCACCGCGGCCGACCTCTCCACCCACCACCTCCGCTACGGCCCACTGTCGTACGGAGATCCCGACACCGTCCTGAGAACGGTCGCCGAATCCGGCCTCACCGGCCGCGGAGGCGCCGCGTTCCCGACGTACCGCAAACTCGTCGCGGTGACCGACGCGAGCCGCCGCACGGGCCGCGCCCCCGTGGTCGTGGCGAACGGAGCGGAGGGTGAACCGGCCAGCAGGAAAGACAAGACGCTCCTGCGTCTCTCTCCCCATCTGGTCCTGGACGGGCTGCAGTTGGCGGCGCGGGCGGTGGGCGCGGGGGAGGCCCACCTGGCGGTGGAGGACGGCGCGTCGTTCCTGGAATCGGCCCTGGCTCAACGCAGGGACCCCTTGCCCGTACGAGTCATCCGCCTGCCCAAACGCTTCCTGTCCGGCCAGGCGTCGGCGCTGGCGCAATACGTCTCGGGAAACGCCCCGTTGCCCCGCCACCAACGCCCCCCGGTCCGCGAACGAGGAGTGCGAAAGGCTCCCACCCTCGTCCAGAATGTGGAAACCCTGGCCCACTTGGCCCTGATCGCCCGCTACGGCGCCGACTGGTTCCGCAGCGCCGGGACGCCGACCCAGCCGGGCAGCGCCCTCTGCACCCTGCACGTGCCGGGCCGCGAAGTCCGGGTGGTGGAAGCCCCGTTCGGCCTCCCCCTGAACCGACTCCTGCCCCTGGACGGCATGTCCGCGGTACTCGTCGGCGGCTACCACGGCACCTGGATCCCGGCGGCAGAGGCAGCCCAACGCACCCTGAACACGGGCGACTTGGGAGCAGGCGTCCTGGCCGCACTCCCCGCGGACCGCTGTGGCGTAGCCGAAACCGCCCGCGTTCTCCGCTACTTGGCCCTGCAATCGGCCGGCCAGTGCGGCCCCTGCCTCAACGGCCTCCCGCGCATGGCCTCCGCCTTCCAGACCCTGGCCACCCCAGGCCCCCAGGCCAACACCCGCCAGGACGTGGCCCGTTGGTCCGGCCTGGTAGAGGGCCGAGGCGCCTGCCACCACCCCGACGGCACGGTCCGCCTGGTCCGCAGCGCCCTGACGACATTCGCCCCTGAACTGGACGCCCACGCAAGGGGTTTGTGCACCGCGAGCGACGCGACACCTTTGTTGCCCATCCCGAACGAGGCCTACTGACCATGGACCAGAAGATCGACATCGACTGGACCGCGTGCCAGGGCCATGGCTTGTGCGCCGAGCTGCTCCCGGACCACATCACCCTGGACGAATGGGGCTACCCCTTGGTGGACGGAGCGCCCATACCGCCCCGCACGACGAAACGCGCCCGCCGCGCGGCTTCCGACTGTCCCGTCCTAGCTCTAAAACTCACGGCCAGGGCAACTCCCTGAGGGGCGCGGGGAACTGCGCGACCAGCCACAACGAACCCGCAGCCCGAATGCGACGGACCCCCCCCGGAGCTCAACCGCCCCAAAGATCCATAGCCACCCGCCCCTCAAGCCGCCCCCGCTCATCCAACAAACACCCACCCGACTTCACCGGCCGCAACGTCACCGCCCGATCCACGATCTCCATCCGAGACGACTTGGCCACCATCTCGCTCTCCAACCCCACCGCATCCCCCACAGACCGCAACCACACCCCGACCAACAAATTCGCCGCCCCACTGACCGCCGCACACATCCGTACCTCAGGAAACCGCCCGAGCGTCCGAGCCGCCCGCTCCAACTGATCCGGCGGCACCCGCAACCACAACAACATCGTCACCGGCGCGGGCGAAAGAGACCGAGCGACCTCACACCGCAACCGAATCACCCCACCCGCGAGCGCCGCCCCCAAACGCCGCCGGACGGTACTCGCGCCGACCCCCAGCCGCGAAGCCAACTCCGCATACGAGGCACGCGCGTTCTCCCCCAGCGCAAGCAACAGATCCCGATCCAACTCCCCGAACCGAGGTGACATCCCCGGTGACGGCGACGGCTCCGCAGCCGTCGACAACCCCCGCTGCTCACGCGAGATCGCCCGCACCTGCCACCGACTCCCCTCCGCGTACATCCGCGGCGCCACCAACGTCCGCGTCCCCACCACCCCCCGCAGCCCCGAGACCCGCTCGACGACATACCGAGACACCCCCTCCAGGCTCGCCGCCACCAGATGCAGCACCAGATCGCAGGGCCCCGCCACATAATCGACGGCAGTCAGCTGCGCGTCACCGGCCACCGTCCGCGCCACCCGCATCGCCTCACCCGGCGCGCAGTCCACCTGCACGAACGCGAACGCCAACTGTTCACCGACCGCCGCGCCGGGATAGGCGGTCAGCCACGCCTCCCGCCGCTCGACCAACCGCTCCCAGTGCCGCGCCACCGTCACCGGCCCGACCCCGAGTGCTCTGCCGATCAGTGACCAGGGAGCACGCGGCCGGAGCTGCAACGCGTTGACCAGAGCGAGATCGGATTCGGACAGCATGGTGAATCCCTCGGATTGACGGCCGTTGTACGGCGGATCTCTCCAAAGATCCCTGCGCTGATGCACCGCCCTCTCATCAATGCCGACCAGAACCACGGTCCGTACGGCGCCCGACGCACGAGAACCCGTCCGGCTGGGCAGCGTCCTGGAGTCGCGGGAGTGACCTACGAGGGGATCGGGATGACGCTGAGAGACGACGCACATGAGCTTCAGGGCGAACTGGCCTTCCTGCGAAGGGCGTTGCACCAGGAACCGGAGATCGGCCTGCACCTGCCGCGTACCCAGGAGAAGGTGCTGGCCGCCCTGGACGGACTGCCGCTGGAGATCAGCACGGGCGCGTCACTGTCCTCCGTGACGGCGGTCCTGCGCGGCGGCGGAACCGGGCCCGGCGGCCCCGTCGTACTGCTGCGCGGAGACATGGACGGGCTGCCGGTCACCGAGCGCACCGGCGCGGAGTTCACCTCCCGGATCGACGGCGCCATGCACGCCTGCGGCCACGACCTGCACACCGCCGGACTCGTCGGCGCCGCCCGGCTGCTCGCCGACCGGCGCGAACTCCTCGCCGGGGACGTGGTGTTCATGTTCCAGCCGGGGGAGGAGGGCTGGGACGGCGCCGGGCACATGGTCGAGGAGGGAGTCCTGGCGGCGGCGGGCCGCCCGGTCGACGCGGCCTACGGGCTGCACGTCAGCTCGTCGTCGTACCCCACCGGCGTCTTCGCCTCCCGCCCCGGCACCCTGATGGCGGCCTCGGCGGGCCTGCACGTACGGGTCGTAGGAGCCGGCGGGCACGGGTCGCGGCCGCACGCCGCGCTGGACCCGGTGCCGGCGGCCTGCGAGATGGTCACCGCCCTGCAGACGATGGTGACCCGGCGCTTCGACGTCTTCGACCCGGTCGTGGTCACCGTCGGCACCTTCCACGCGGGCACCCGGCGCAACATCATCCCGGACGACGCCGTCTTCGAGGCGACCGTGCGCACCTTCACCCCGGCCGCCGCCGAACGCGTCGCCGAGGTCGCCGTCCGCCTCTGCGAGGACATCGCGACGGCCCACGGCCTCACCGCCGAGGTCGACTTCGTGCCCGAGTACCCGGTCACGGTCAACCACGTCGCCGAGTACGACTTCCTCGCCGACACCGTCCGCGAGGCCTTCGACGAGGAGCGCTTCGCACCGCTGGCCGACCCGATCACCGGCTCGGAGGACTTCTCCCGGGTCCTGGACCGGGTGCCGGGCGCCTTCGTCTTCCTCGGCGCCGACACCACCGGCGACCCGGAGACCGCACCCGCCAACCACTCCCCGCTCGCCGCCTTCGACGACAGCGTCGTCTCCGACGGCTCCGCCCTGCTCGCCGAACTCGCCGTCCGCCGACTGGACCGGCTCAACTCCCCTGCCAAGGAGGCGTAGTACGCCGCTACCACCTGATCCCCGCCAGGCCCGCGCTCGCGGCACAGCCCAACTCGCCCCCGCCCCCGGCTTCCTGACCCGCCGCCCGGTGGGCAAGGTCCCCGTCCTGGCGGGCCTGTTCGTGGGCGAACCGACCGTCATCTGGCCGACGTTGTGGAACACGGACCTGGCGGGCAACGTCAACGTGGGACTGATCGGCCTGGCCGCGAACCTGATCGTCCTGACCCTCGCGGCCCCCGCCACAGCCAGTTCACCCCGGCGGAACTCGACATTCTGGTGGCCGAGGCACGCGCACCCAGCCCTCACGCACCCGTGGACAAAACGCGACCTACAGCCACCCGGCAAATTCCAGCAACAACTCGGCATCCCGAGGCCGCCCCACGCGCAGTGCCCGCACTCCGGACTCCACCGCCCGGAACAACGTCCACCCCCGCAACCGCTCCTGATCCACATCCAAGGACTCGGCAAGTCGCTTGACCCTCCGCCGAGTTGTGGAAGCCCCCGAGGGTGTGGCGATCAGATCCTCAACCCGATCCCGCACCAACCGAGCCAGATCAAACGCACACTCACCCACGACCGGATCCGGCCCCACGGCAAGCCACGGCACCCGCTCAGCCGCAAGCACCTTGCTCTGCCGAAACGTCCCATGCAGCAACCGAACCTCAGGCGGCGCAGCCAACAACGCCTCCCGGGCCTCCAACGCCGCCGAGACCAACGAGGCAACCTCATCCCCACCGCTGTCCCGCATGACCCGAGCCTGCCGCCCCGTCCGCTCGGCCACAGTCTCAAACGCGTGATCCCCGGGCGGCTCCACCCACAACCGCCGCAAGGTCCCCGCCGCCTCCAGCAACGCCTTCGCCTCGGGCAACGACCGCACCGACACATCAGGATGCAACCGCTCCAGCACCAGCACACCCTCGGCGGCGAACGGCTCGACGAGCTGCACGGCACCCAGTCCGCCCCACCTGGCAAGCGCGGCCCGCTCGCTCTCCGGGCGGGCCCGACGCGGGGCCAGTTTCAACACGGCCGGAGTCCCATCAGCCCGCCGCACCAGCAGGACCACACTGCTGCGCCCACCGGGAACCTGCACCCGCTCCACAGTCAACTCGCGTAGATCAACGGCCTGTTGAGCCACCTCGGGCAGCTTCTCCAACCAGTCGTCACCGCTCGGTGCCGTCTCCCCGAGCGCCCTCACCAGACGCCGCGGCGGTTCGAAAGCCATGCGCGAGTTGTTCCCTTCCTACGGTCCTGCGGTCTTGCGTCCCGGTGCGGATCACGCCGTGGGTGTCGCCGAGGCCGTGGGGGTCGCGGCCCGCTCGGCGAGACCAGGGAAGGGTACGCTCCCGCCGCGCCACCGCACCGCGCGGACCGCCGCTTCCCGCAGCGCCTCCGTGGCCGTACCGCGCACCCCGTCCGTCGAGGCCCGCACGAGGTCGGAGTAGACCCCGGCCACCCGGTCCTCCAGCTCCGCGGCGAGTTCCACGGCCGCCGCCGAGTCCGGTACCGGGAAGGGCAGCGCGTACGCGGCGGACGCGGCCACGGGCTTGCCGCCCAGGTCCCGCACCTCGCGGACCAGCGCGTCGCGCCGGGCCCGGTGGGCGTCGTAGGCCGCCTTGGCCTCCTGGCGCCGGCCCTCGCGGATGCGGCCGCCGACGACGCCGTAGCCGTACACCGCCGCGTGCTCGGCGGCCAACGCGGCCTGCAGCGCGGTCAGTTCCGCGGCCTTCTCCTCGCTGCTCACTTGGCACCCTCCGTCAGCAGATACGCGTGCGCGGCTCCTGCGGCGGCCACCGAGGCCAGCAGCCGGGCCAGTTCTCCGGGCAGGTCGAGCAGCGCCTTGGCCCGCCGGTCGGCGAGGGCCCGCTCGGCGGTGGCCAGATCGGCCAGGGCATCGCCAGGGGTCGCCGCAACGGGGGCGGACGACGCGGAAGCCGATGCCGACGGCGAGGAAGAAGCCGTAGAGCCGCCGCTTCCGCCCCCGAAGGCCGCCGCGTGCCGTACGACCTCCGCGCGCAGCGGGTCCAGGCGGTCCGCCAGCGTCGGGTGCGCGGCGAGTGCCGCGTCGTAGCGCTGGAGGAGGGTCGCGCTGTCGGTGGCCGCACGCGCGCGTGCGTGTTCGGCGGCGGACTCGCTGCCACCCGTGGTCCCGGAGTCGTCCCCGTCGGTGGAACAGCCCACCAGGAGGGCGGCTCCGGCGGCCGAGGCGAGCAGGCTCCTTCTGCGCGGTCCCAGAAGGGTGCGCGAGGGCGGGGGGAACGGCACGGCAGATCGTCCTCGGGGGGCTCGTACGAACGAAAAGGCGGGCGAAAAGACGGGAAGGGCGGCACGCCCGTGATCACGGTACCCGCGCGTACGCCTGACGGCAGTCACCGGCACCGGTCCATCCGCAGGTGGACGGCAACACACCTCTGGACCGGATACCCTTTGTGCAGACACGCGCCCTACCCACAACAGCACACGCGGCCGAGGAGTCACCCGGATGAGCACGACCCAGAGCGAGAGGCTGCGAGAACTGCTGGAACCGCTCGTCGGCTCCCAGGGACTCGATCTCGAAGAGGTCGCGGTGGACTCGGTGGGACGCAAGCGGGTGCTGCGCGTGGTCGTCGATTCGGACACCGGCGCCGATCTGGACCAGATCGCCGATGTGAGCCGCGCGCTCTCGGCGAAGCTCGACGAGACCGACGCGATGGGCGCGGGCGAGTACACCCTGGAGGTCGGGACCCCCGGCGCCGAGCGCGAACTCACCGAACACCGTCACTACGTACGCGCCACCGACCGGCTGGTGAAGTTCCAGCTGACCGAGAGCGGTGAGCTGGTCGCCCGGATCATCACCGTGGACGACGACGGCATCGATGTGGAAGTGCCCGGCGTGAAGGGGCGCAAGCCCACCGCCAGGCGGCTCGCCTTCGCGGACGTCGTCAAGGCCCGCGTCCAGGTCGAGTTCAACCGCAAGAACAAGAACGACGACGTCGAAGACGTCACGGACACCACAGACAACGAAGAGAACGCAGAGGAGGCGTAGCCGTGGACATCGACATGAGTGCCCTGCGGGGCTTGGTGCGGGAGAAGGAGATCTCCTTCGACCTGCTGGTCGAGGCGATCGAGTCGGCGCTCCTCATCGCCTACCACCGCACCGAGGGAAGCCGCCGCCACGCGCGCGTGAAGCTCGACCGGGAGACCGGTCATGTGACCGTGTGGGCGAAGGAGGACCCCGAGGACCTGGAGGAGGGGCAGGAGGCGCGCGAGTTCGACGACACCCCGTCCGACTTCGGCCGGATCGCCGCCACCACCGCCAAGCAGGTCATCCTGCAGCGCCTGCGGGACGCGCAGGACGACGCGACGCTCGGCGAGTACGCGGGCCGCGAGGGCGACATCGTCACCGGAGTCGTCCAGCAGGGCCGCGACCCGAAGAACGTGCTCGTCGACATCGGCAAGCTGGAGGCCATCCTGCCGGTGCAGGAGCAGGTCCCCGGCGAGACGTACCCGCACGGCATGCGCCTTCGGTCGTACGTCGTCCGGGTGGCGAAGGGCGTGCGCGGTCCGTCCGTGACGCTGTCCCGTACGCATCCCAATCTGGTGAAGAAACTGTTCGCCATGGAGGTGCCGGAGATCGCCGACGGGTCGGTGGAGATCGCCGCCATCGCGCGCGAGGCCGGCCACCGTACGAAGATCGCCGTCCGCTCCACCCGCAGCGGCCTGAACGCCAAGGGCGCCTGCATCGGCCCCATGGGTGGCCGGGTGCGCGCGGTGATGGGCGAGCTGAGCGGCGAGAAGATCGACATCGTCGACTGGTCGGACGACCCGGCCGAGATGGTCGCCAACGCGCTCTCCCCGGCACGGGTCTCCAAGGTCGAGGTGGTGGACCTCGCGGCCCGCTCCGCGCGCGTGACGGTGCCGGACTACCAGCTGTCCCTGGCGATCGGCAAGGAAGGGCAGAATGCCCGGCTCGCGGCCCGGCTGACGGGGTGGCGCATCGACATCCGTCCGGACACCGAACAGCCGTCCGACCAGGCAGGGGAATAGATCTCGGCCGCGAGTGGCTTAGATCACGACAACAACCGTTCGATTCTTCCCCCGGAGGGGTGGGGTCGGTGCGGGGAGGTAGACTTAGCAGTGTCTGGCCGGACGCGAGCCCGCGCATGCCCTGAACGCACCTGTGTGGGGTGCCGGGAGCGAGCGGCCAAGAAGGAACTGCTGCGCATCGTGGCGGTCGAGGGCGAATGCGCTCCCGATCATCGCGGTACGCTGCCCGGCCGGGGCGCGTATCTGCACCCCGCCCTGGTCTGTCTCGACCTGGCGGTACGCCGCCGGGCGTTCCCACGGGCGCTGCGTGCCCAGGGAACGCTCGACACAAAGGCGTTGCGTCTCTACGTCGAGCAGGCGACACAGTAAGAGCGAGTCGTACGGAACCTCCGTGCGGCCCGGTATTCCGCGAGTTGGAAGTAGGTCGAGATTGCGATGAGCACTCGATGAGCACGCGATGAGTACGCCCATGAAGTAGCGACGGTCCGGACGCACCCGGACCTAAAAGGAGCGAAGTGGCTAAGGTCCGGGTATACGAACTCGCCAAGGAGTTCGGGGTGGAGAGCAAGGTCGTCATGGCCAAGCTCCAAGAACTCGGTGAATTCGTCCGTTCGGCGTCCTCGACGATCGAGGCGCCCGTTGTACGCAAGCTGACAGACGCCCTCCAGCAGGGCAACGGAGGCGGCAAGCCCGCCCCCGCACGCAAGGCTGCCCCCTCTCCGGCGCAGGGTGCCCGTCCGGGTCCTGCCGCCCCGCGCCCGCCGGCCCCGAAGCCGGCCGTCGCCGAGAGTGCCGCCGAGGCTCCCGCAGCCCCGGCCGCGCCCGCCGCACCGGCCTCCGCCGGTGGTCCTCGTCCGGGTCCGCGGCCCGCGCCGCGTCCGGCTCCGGCCTCGCCGGCGCCGACCACGCCCGAGTTCACCGCCCCTCCGGCGGCTCCGGCGGCACCCGCCGCCCCTGCCTCCAACGGCGGTTCCAGTTCTGCCCCGCGTCCGGGCGCCCCGCGTCCGGCGAGCCAGGCTCCCCGTCCGGGCGGTGCCCGTCCGGCCGGTCCCGGCCAGGGTGGTCAGGGTCGTGGCGACCGTCCCGAGCGCAGTGACCGCGGCGACCGTCCCGGCGCTCCGCGTCCGGGTGGCCAGGGCGGTCCGGGCGCGCGTCCCGGTGCTCGTCCGGCCGGTCCCCGTCCGGGCAACAACCCGTTCACCTCCGGTGGTTCCACCGGCATGGCGCGCCCCGGGGCTCCCCGTCCCGGTGCACCCCGACCGGCCGCAGGCCACGGCGGCTCGGACCGTCCCGGTGCTCCCGGTGGCGCTCCGCGTCCGCAGGGTGCCGGCCAGGGCGGTCCCCGTCCCCAGGGCGCCTCGGGCGGTGCCCGTCCGGGTGCTCCCGGCGGCGCGCGTCCGAGCCCGGGCGGCATGCCCCGCCCGCAGGGCGGCGCTCCGCGTCCCGGCGGTGGCCCCGGTGGCAACCGTCCGAACCCCGGCATGATGCCGCAGCGTCCCGCTGCGGGCAGCCCCCGTCCCGGTGGCGGCCCCGGTGGCCGCGGTCCCGGTGCCGGCGGCGGTCGTCCCGGTGGTCCCGGTGGCGGTGGCGGCGGTCGTCCCGGTGGCGGCGGCGGCTTCGCCGGTCGTCCGGGTGGCGGCGGTGGCGGTTTCGCCGGTCGTCCCGCGGGTCCCGGTGGCGGTGGCGGCGGTTTCGCCGGCCGTCCGGGTGCTCCCGCCGGTGGCGGCGGTGGCCGTCCCGGCTTCGGTGGCCGTCCCGGTGGTCCGGGTGGCCGCGGTGGCACACAGGGCGCCTTCGGTCGTCCCGGTGGTCCCGCGCGTCGCGGTCGCAAGTCGAAGCGGCAGAGGCGCCAGGAGTACGAGGCCATGCAGGCCCCGTCGGTCGGCGGTGTGATGCTGCCTCGTGGCAACGGACAGTCCGTCCGTCTGTCGCGCGGTGCGTCCCTCACCGACTTCGCCGAGAAGATCAACGCCAACCCGGCGTCGCTCGTCGGCGTGATGATGAACCTCGGCGAGATGGTCACTGCCACGCAGTCCGTCTCCGACGAGACGCTGAAGCTCCTCGCGGACGAGATGAACTTCGTCCTGGAGATCGTCAGCCCGGAGGAGGAGGACCGCGAGCTCCTGGAGTCCTTCGACATCGAGTTCGGCGAGGACGAGGGTGGCGAGGAGTTCCTCGTCGCGCGTCCGCCGGTCGTGACCGTCATGGGTCACGTCGACCACGGTAAGACCCGACTGCTGGACACCATCCGCAAGACGAACGTCATCGCGGGCGAGGCCGGCGGTATCACGCAGCACATCGGTGCGTACCAGGTCGCCACCGAGGTCAACGGCGAAGAGCGTCGCATCACCTTCATCGACACCCCGGGCCACGAGGCGTTCACCGCCATGCGTGCCCGCGGTGCCAAGTCGACCGACATCGCGATCCTCGTGGTGGCGGCCAACGACGGTGTGATGCCCCAGACGATCGAAGCGTTGAACCACGCCAAGGCGGCCGACGTGCCGATCGTGGTCGCGGTCAACAAGATCGACGTCGAAGGTGCCGACCCGACCAAGGTGCGCGGTCAGCTCACCGAGTTCGGTCTGGTGGCCGAGGAGTACGGCGGCGACACCATGTTCGTCGACATCTCCGCCAAGCAGGGCCTCAACATCGAGAGCCTGCTGGAGGCCGTGGTCCTCACCGCGGACGCCTCGCTCGACCTGCGGGCCAACCCGGAGCAGGACGCGCAGGGCATCGCGATCGAGTCCCACCTGGACAAGGGCCGCGGCGCCGTCGCGACCGTCCTGGTCCAGCGCGGCACCCTGCGGGTCGGCGACACCATGGTGGTCGGCGACGCCTACGGCCGTGTCCGCGCGATGCTCGACGACAAGGGCGACAACGTGGAAGAGGCGGGTCCCTCGACCCCGGTCCTCGTCCTCGGACTCACCAACGTCCCGGGCGCCGGCGACAACTTCCTCGTCGTCGACGAGGACCGCACGGCACGTCAGATCGCCGAGAAGCGGGCGGCGCGCGAGCGCAACGCCAACTTCGCCCGGCGTGGTGTCCGGTTCTCCCTGGAGAACCTGGACGAGGCCCTCAAGGCCGGTCTGGTGCAGGAACTCAACCTCATCATCAAGGGCGACGCGTCCGGTTCGGTGGAGGCTCTCGAGTCCTCGCTGCTCCAGCTCGACGTCGGCGAAGAGGTCGACATCCGCGTCCTGCACCGCGGCGTGGGTGCGGTCACCGAGTCGGACATCGACCTGGCGACCGGCTCCGACGCGATCGTCATCGGCTTCAACGTCCGCGCCGCGGGCCGCGCGGCGCAGATGGCGGAGCGCGAGGGCGTCGACGTCCGGTACTACTCGGTGATCTACCAGGCCATCGAGGAGATCGAGGCGGCCCTGAAGGGCATGCTCAAGCCGGAGTACGAGGAGGTCGAGCTCGGCACGGCGGAGATCCGCGAGGTCTTCAAGTCGTCCAAGCTGGGCAACATCGCCGGTGTCCTGGTCCGCTCCGGAGAGGTCAAGCGCAACACCAAGGCGCGCCTCGTCCGCGACGGCAAGGTCATCGCGGAGAGCCTCAACATCTCCGGTCTGCGTCGCTTCAAGGACGACGTCACCGAGATCCGCGAAGGGTTCGAGGGCGGTATCAACCTCGGCAACTTCAACGACATCAAGGTCGACGACGTCATCGCGACGTACGAGATGCGCGAGAAGCCTCGCGGCTGATCGACACAGCACGCGATCGGGGCCGGTCGGCGGAGAGAATTTCCGTCGATCGGCCCCGGCCGTTGCGTGTACGGTTCCTGTATCGGCGTCCGAGACCGGCGCCCATACCCCGAACCGGCGGGACATCCGGACACACATGTATGTGGGGACTCTGTCCTTCGACCTGCTCCTCGGCGACGTCCACTCGCTGAAGGAGAAACGCTCTCTCGTCCGTCCGATCGTGGCCGAACTCCAGCGCAAGTACGCGGTGAGTGCGGCCGAGACGGGCAGTCAGGACCTCCATCGCAGGGCCGAGATCGGGCTCGCGGTGGTCTCCGGGGACACGGGACACCTCACCGACGTACTGGACCGCTGCGAGCGACTCGTCGCCGCGCGGCCCGAGGTGGAACTGCTCTCCGTTCGACGCAGACTCCACGGCGACGAAGACTGAAGCCGGACGAAGACTGAAGCCGGACGAAGACCGAAGCAAGCGGCAAGACGTAGTTGCAGCAAGACGTAGTTACTAAGGAGACGGACCAGTGGCCGACAACGCGCGTGCCAAGAGGCTGGCGGACCTCATCCGAGAGGTGGTGGCCAAGAAGCTGCAGCGCGGGATCAAGGATCCGCGGCTCGGCACGCACGTCACCATCACGGACACCCGGGTGACGGGTGACCTGCGGGAGGCGACCGTCTTCTACACGGTGTACGGGGACGACGAGGCGCGGGCCGAGGCGGCTGCCGGACTGGAGAGCGCCAAGGGCGTGCTCCGTTCCGCGGTGGGCGCCGCGGCGGGCGTGAAGTTCACGCCGACCCTCACCTTCGTCGCGGACGCCCTCCCGGACACCGCCAAGACCATCGAGGACCTCCTCGACAAGGCACGGCAGTCCGACGAGAAGGTACGCGAGGTCTCGGCGGGCGCCGCGTACGCGGGTGACGCGGACCCGTACAAGAAGCCGGACGACGAGGACGACGACGAGGACGACACCGCCGAATGACCGAGAAAACCCCGACGCCCGACGGCCTTGTCATCGTGGACAAGCCGTCGGGCTTCACCTCGCACGACGTGGTCGCCAAGATGCGCGGCATCGCCCGCACCCGCCGCGTCGGGCACGCAGGCACCCTCGACCCCATGGCAACGGGCGTACTCGTCCTGGGAGTCGAGAAGGCGACCAAGCTCCTGGGGCATCTCGCCCTCACGGAGAAGGAGTACCTGGGCACGATCCGCCTGGGCCAGAGCACCCTGACCGACGACGCAGAGGGCGAGATCACGGGGTCGACAGACGCCTCGAAGGTCACCCGGGACGCCGTCGACGCCGGGATCGCCAAGCTCAGCGGTCAGATCATGCAGGTCCCGTCCAAGGTCAGCGCCATCAAGATCAAGGGCGTGCGCTCGTACAAACGGGCCCGCGACGGCGAGGACTTCGAGATCCCCGCCCGCCCCGTCACCATCTCCTCCTTCGCGGTCTACGACGTCCGGGACGCCGTCGCCGAGGACGGCACCCCCGTCCTGGACCTGGTGGTCTCGGTGGTCTGCTCGTCCGGCACGTACATCCGGGCCCTGGCCCGCGACCTGGGCGACGACCTCGGCGTGGGCGGTCACCTGACCGCTCTCCGCCGCACCCGCGTCGGCCCGTACAAGCTGGACACGGCGAGGACCCTGGACCAGCTCCAGGAGGAGCTGACCGTGATGCCGATCGCCGAGGCCGCGGAAGCCGCGTTCCCGCGCTGGTCCGTGGACTCCCGTCGGGCGAAGCTGCTCCTCAACGGCGTCCGCCTGGACATCCCCGAGGAGTACACGGGCGCCGGCGCGGTCGGCGTCTTCGATCCCGAGGGCCGCTTCCTGGCGCTCGTGGAGGAACAGAAGGGCAAGGCGAAGAGCCTCGCGGTCTTCGCCTGAGAGTCCCTCCGGGGGTAGGGCCGAAGACAGGCTCAGGGCGGGGGCGGGGCCTCAAGTCCCGCCCGTGGAGCGGCGGTCACGGGGTCTACGTTCCCGCCGCTCCACGGTCCCCCCTCGGTTCCCCCACCCCTAGGGTGTATCCAACCCTCCGCTTCTATTCACCCGTCCGGGCAGGCGCTCGGAGTGAACCGAGGGAGCGGAAGGGGGCGCGTTCACCACGCGATCTGTCCCGCTGATCACGCCACGCCTACCGTCGAACACAGGGCACGGGTACGGCGGGGAGGTTCGACCATGGCGGGACGTGGCCCGCGGACGGGCGGCGGCCGTCGGACGCGGGGAGACGCACGGGCGGAGCGGTCAACGCGGGGCGCCGCGTCCGCTGTCGGCGAGGTGATCGATGCCGCGCCGCCTGCTACTGACGGGGCCGGTGCTGCCTTCGCTGTCGGTGACGGGTCCTTGGTGCGCATCCGCGACCTCGCCGGGCGCCCGCGCGGCACCGGTTTCGTCGCCGACCACCACGGCACGGTGATCACCAGCCACGAGGCGGTCGACGGACTGCCCCGCCTCGTCCTGCACGCCGCCGGCGACCGCACCTGCCTCGTGACCGCCGACGCGGTGACCCCGCTGCCCGCCCTCGACCTCGCTCTCGTCCGCACCGAGGGCCTCGGCGTCGACCCGCTCCCCGTCACGGTCCGGGACCGCGTCGAGACCGGCACCTACGTCCGCGTGGCCGCCGACCGCTGGCGCGAGGCCCGCCTCCTGGGCGCGACCTCCGTGACGTATACGGCTACCGACCGCTTCCATCTCCTCGACGACGCCCTGGAGTTGGCGATCGGTACGGCGGGGCGGGATGCGCTGCGGCTGGGCGGGGGAGCGGCCGGGGGCCCGGTCCTCGACGCGGTGACCGGCGCGGTGATCGGTGTCCTCGGCACCGCGTTGCAGTCCGGCCAACGGGACACGGGGTTCGCGGTGCCGTTGCGCCAAGTGGACGGTGGGGAGGGCCCGTTGGGTGACCTCCTCGCACGGAACTCCGCGACCGTGCCCGCGTACGGCGCCGACCTCAATCTGGCGGGAGTCCTGGAACTCACGGCCACGTCGGTGGGCTCGGACGGCCCACCGGGGGCGCTCGCGGGGTTCGTCGGTCCCGGCCGTGACGGCGACGGTTCGTGTGTGGTGGAGCCCGTTGAACGACTGTCGCTGGTAAGGCAGTTCGCCGCGTTCGTCGAGAGTCCGGCCGTCGTGCTGGGCCTCGTCGGAGCGCCGGGCAGTGGCCGTACGACGGAACTCGCGGCGCTCGCCGCGCGGCGCAACGGGGGTGCGGAACCGGCTCCCACGCTGTGGTTGCGCGGGGCCGATCTGCGGGACGGGGATGCGTCGGTGGCGGATGCGGTACGTAGGACGGTGGAGCGGGCGGCACGGATCGTCGCCACGTCGGTCTCGCCTCCGGGGGACTCCGGTGACCTCGACGACCTCGGCGATGTCGGCCCCGAGCGGCTGGCGCGGGTTGCCCGGGACGCCGGGCGGCCCTTGCTGCTGCTGCTCGACGGGCCTGAGGAGATGCCGCCCGTGCTCGCGCATCGGCTGGGCGAGTGGACCCGGGGGACGGGTGAGTGGTTGCGGGAGAGCGGGGCGCGGTTGGTGGTGGGATGTCGGGCGGAGTACTGGGAAGGGGCGGGGTTTTCGGGGGAGTTGCGGTACGGGGGGTTTGATTCTGGGGTACCCGGGCTCAAGGGTGCAGGCCCGCACAACTCGGCCCGTCCGGCGTCTGAGGACGAGGCCGTTCAGGCCGATGGGGGGTCTGGGGGCGCAGTCCCCAGGGCGGTTCCGCCGGTATGCGTTCACCTTGGAGACCTCGGCCCGGACGAAGCCCGCCGAGCCCGCGCAGCCTACGGCGTTCCGGACGGTGTCCTTGCCGAAGCCGATGCCCGGCATCCCCTCGCCCTGCGACTCCTCTCCGAGGTGCTCGCCGCGCTGCCCGCCGCACCTGGCGCCCCGCTCGACCGGGACGACGTGTTCGCCGCCCACCTCGACCTCATGTGCCTGCGGATCGCGGTCCGGCTCGCCGCCGAGAACGGGCTGCGCGGCACCGCCGTACGACGGCTCGCCGCCAAGGTGTCCGGGCAGGTGCACGAAGCGGCGCGGCGGAGTCTCGGCCCGGGGCAGGGGGAGTTGGACCGGGAGTCGTTCGAGGCGGTGTTCCCGTGGGGTCCCGCACCGGCGCGGCTCGGCGGTGGCAGCGGGTGGGCGTCCGCCGTGCTCACCGAGGGGCTGCTCGTGCCGGCCGGGACCGGATACCGGTTCGCCCACGAGGAGTTGGCCGACTGGATCCAGGGCACGCACCTCGACCTCGACGAGGCCCTGCGGGCGCTGGTCCACCGGTCCAGAACCCCGCACACCGGGCATCCGCTCCCCGTACCGCACCACCGCATCGGCCCCGTCGTACAGGCCCTGCTGCTCCTCGCCCGGCAACACGGCACCCACCAACTGGCCCTACGGCTTGAGGAGTTGGCGGACGCCCTGAACGCCGACCCGGACTCCTGGTGGGCCGCACACCTGCTCGCCGAGGTGCTGCGAAGGGTGCCCGATGCCACGCCGTACACCGGGGCATTGCGGCTGCTGGCCGACCAGTTGGTGACGCGGAGGCAGCAACAGGCCGCCGGGCCAGGGGAATTCACGCCGGAGTTCTGGACCACGCTGCGCCTGCCGGAGGCCGAGCGGTTCGATCTGCTACGGCGGCTCGTGCTCACCGACGGGCCCCCGCAGGACGGCGTTCCGCCCCGATTCCTGGACACCGCCGCCGAGTTGCTCGCCGCCGACCCCGCCGTCGTACAGCCGCTGCTGACCCGGTGGTTCGACGACGAGCGGTCGTTGCCCGCGACGCCGGAGGCGACCGTGGCGACGGCCGCGCAGGCCCTGCTGCACACGCATCGGCGGCGGGCGCTGGACGATCTGACGGAGGTGCTCGTCGGCTGTGCGCACGGGCGGGCCGACGAACTCCTCGCCGTACTCGCCGAGGAGGAGCCGTCGGCCGTGTGCCGGGCGGTGGACCGGTGGGCGCACGACGAGCGGCCGGCGCGCAGGGTGGCGGCGGTGGCGTACGGACTGCGGGCCGCCCAGCACGTACGCACCGAGGCAGACCGTGAACTCCTGCGCCACGCGGCCGAGTTCCTCCTGGCCCGCCCCGCCGACTCCACCCTGCACGGCGGCGCGCTCGCCCTCCTCGTCCGCGATTCGCGCACCCGCACCCGCCATCTCCCGCAGGCGCTACGGCACTTCGCGTCCGGCGATCCCCAATTCCCGCCGAGCGCGCTGGCCGCCGCCCTGACCACGCACCCCGAACCGGTCCTGGAGGCCTTCCGCGCCCGCCTGCACGGACCGCACGCGAGCGAGGCCGTCCGTACGCTCGCCGACGTCACGACCCCGGCCCTCGCCCGCCGGGCCGCCGCCCTGGTGCGCGAGACCGCCGTACGGTGGCCGGAGACGGCCGCGTACCTCGGCGTCTACGTCGACCGCTGCCTCGACCACGGCCCCACCGCCGGCGTCCTGCTGTTCCCCCTGGTCACCGGCCTCCTGAGCGGTGGCCCGGCGTCGGTACGGATCGCCCTCGCGCCCGTGCTCGCCGCCCCCGGCACCCCGATCTCCCGACCCCTGCGCCGTGAACTCCTGGAGTTCCTGCTCACGCACGAGCACGACCCCGCCGTACTGGACGCCCTCCTGCACACGGCCGGCCGCCGTGACGACGACGAGATCCGCGACCTCGTCCACCGCACCGGCCGGCTGCTCGTCCGTACCCCCGCGGGCGCGACCCGTTTCGACCGCGGGCTCGTCGACCTGGGCCGCCACGTGCCCGGCTTCGCCGCCCTGATGGCCCGCTGGCTGGCCGACACCCCGGAGGACTGGGCGGCGGTGGTCGGACCCGGCACGCGGCGCATGATCGAGAACCTGGCCGGGGTGAGGGTTCCCGCATAGCGGCCTCGGCACGTGCGCCCGGTCACAGCCTCCAGGCCGATGCCGGACGGAGGTGCCTGGCATGGCACCCTTAGACCTGCGCATGAGGTCTTTGACTTTCTCGGGCTTTCTTCGACTGTCAAAGACAATCAGGTCTACATACGGACACGGGTTCGATGAGGAGCGGTCACAGTGCAGCGCTGGCGTGGCTTGGAGGACATCCCTGAGGACTGGGGGCGCAGTGTCGTCACCATCGGTTCTTATGACGGGGTCCACCGCGGACACCAGCTGATCATCCGGCATGCCGTGGAGCACGCCCGTGAGCTGGGCGTTCCCTCGGTCGTCGTCACCTTCGACCCGCACCCCAGCGAGGTCGTGCGCCCCGGCAGCCACCCCCCGCTGCTCGCCCCGCACCACCGCCGGGCCGAACTGATGGCCGAGCTGGGGGTGGACGCGGTGCTGATCCTGCCGTTCACCAAAGAGTTCTCGAAACTGTCCCCGGCCGACTTCGTGGTCAAGGTCCTGGTGGACAAACTGCACGCGAAAGCGGTCGTCGAGGGCCCCAACTTCCGCTTCGGCCACAAGGCCGCGGGCAATGTGGCCTTCCTGATCGAGCAGGGCAGGACATACGACTTCGAGGTAGAGGTGGTGGATCTTTACGTGAGCGGTGCGGCGGGCGGTGGTGAGCCCTTCTCCTCCACACTGACCAGGCGGCTGGTCGCCGAAGGCGACGTCGAGGGCGCCCGCGAGATTCTCGGCCGCCCGCACCGGGTGGAGGGCGTCGTCGTGCGCGGCGCCCAGCGCGGTCGCGAAATGGGCTTCCCGACAGCCAACGTCGAGACCTTGCCCCACACGGCGATCCCGGCGGACGGCGTCTACGCCGGTTACCTCCACGTTCAGGGCGAGGCCATGCCGGCCGCGATCTCGGTCGGCACGAACCCTCAGTTCGACGGCACCGAGCGCACGGTGGAGGCGTACGCGATCGACCGCGTCGGCCTCGACCTGTACGGCCTGCATGTCGCCGTCGACTTCCTCGCCTTCGTGCGCGGTCAGGCGAAGTTCGACTCGCTGGAGGGCCTGCTGGAGCAGATCGCGCAGGACGTGAAGCGCTGCCGGGAGCTGATCTCGGCGGACACGGACGCCGCCGGGTAGCTGATTTCGTTTCTACGACGCCGAAGGGCGGCCGGTACCCACGGGTACCGGCCGCCCTTCGTGTGCGCCTACTGCTGCGGGGGTGCGGGCGGAGGCGGCGGAGTCTGGTCGCCGTCCTGCTGAGGAGCCTGCGGGGGCTGGCCGTAGCCCGAGTGCTGCGGGTACGGCGGCGGGGGCTGCTGACCCGGGTGCTGGGGATACGGCGGGGCCGGCTGCTGCGCCGGGGGCTGACCCTGCTGGGGGTAGGGCTGCTGGCCGTACAACTGCTGGCCGGGGTGCGGCGGTTGGGGCTGCGGTTGGTGTTGTTGCTGTTGCTGGGGGTAGGGACCGGGTTGGCCGGGAGCCTGCTGGCCCGGGTACGGCTGCTGGCCCGGATAACCCGGTTGTCCCTGCTGGCCGGGCTGTCCCGGGTAGCCCGGGTATCCCTGCTGGCCCGGCATCGGCGGGGCCAGTACGGGCGGGGGATTGCCGTCGTTCGTCCACAGGCCGTGCATCTGCTGGTGGCGGACGAAGTCCTCGGCGACCAGGGCCGCGAGGTTGAAGTACGACTCCCGCACCTTCGGCCGCATCATGTCGAGGTCGACCTCGGCGCCGGCGGCGAGATGCTCGTCGAACGGCACGACCACGACACCCCGGCAGCGCGTCTCGAAGTGGCTGACGATGTCCTCCACCTTGATCGTCTTGCCGGTCTCGCGGACACCGGAGATGACGGTGAGTGAGCGTGAGACGAGGTCGGCGTACCCGTGCGCCGACAGCCAGTCCAGCGTCGTACTCGCACTGCTCGCACCGTCCACGGACGGCGTCGAGATGATGATGAGCTGGTCGGCGAGGTCCAGCACACCGCGCATCGCGCTGTAGAGCAGACCGGTACCGGAGTCGGTCAGGATGACCGGGTACTGCTTGCCCAGCACGTCGATCGCGCGCCGGTAGTCCTCGTCGTTGAAGGTGGTCGACACGGCCGGGTCGACGTCGTTGGCGATGATCTCCAGACCGGACGAGGCCTGGGACGTGAACCGCCGGATGTCCATATAGGAGTTGAGGTACGGGATCGCCTGGACCAGGTCGCGGATGGTCGCGCCGGTCTCGCGGCGCACACGGCGGCCGAGGGTGCCGGCGTCCGGGTTGGCGTCGATCGCGAGGATCTTGTCCTGGCGCTCGGTGGCCAGCGTGGAGCCGAGCGCGGTGGTCGTCGTGGTCTTGCCGACACCGCCCTTGAGGCTGATCACCGCGATCCGGTAGCACGACAGCACCGGCGTACGGATCAGCTCCAACTTCCGCTGCCGCTCGGCCTCTTCCTTCTTCCCGCCGAGCTTGAACCGCGAGGGCGCGGCACCGGGCCGACCGCTCTTGGCCTTCTGCTTCTTGTTGCTGAGCAGCCGGTCCGACGACAGCTCCACGGCAGCGGTGTAACCGAGCGGCGCGGCACCGGGATTGGTCGGCTGCCGCTGATCGTGCCGCATGGGCTGGGGCCAGGCGGTGCCGGTGCGGGGGTCCACCGGGGGTTGAGCCTGGGGGTGGGGTTGTGCCTGTGGCTGGGGCTGCGCCTGCGGCTGCGGTGCGTGCGGGGGCTGCGGTCCGTCGGGCTGGGCCTGCTGCTGCGCGGGAGCCGGGGGTGCAGGGGGGAAGCCGTAGCCGCTCTGGGGGTTGGGCGGGCCCGCCTGTGTGGGTGCCGGTGGGAAGCCGTAACTGGCTTGTTGGTCCGGGGTGTTGGGGGTGCTGGGGGCGGGTGGGGTCTGCTGGTCGGGTACCGGAGGGAAGCCGTAACTGCTCTGCTGGTCGGGCGCGTTGGGGCTGGGCGGGCCCTGCTGTGCCGGTCCCTGCGGGAAGCCGTAACTGCCCTGTTGGTGCGGGGGTGCCGGGGTGGGTTGCGCTTGCTGTGCGGGCGGGAGGGGGAAGCCGTAGCCGCCGTCTTGGTGGTTCGGTGCGGCGGGGTTGGGCGGGCCCTGTTGTGCGGGTGCAGGGGGGAAGCCGTAACTGCCCTGCTGGTCCGGGGCGTTGGGGGTGTTGGGGGCGGGCTGGGTCGGTTGTGCTGGTGCTGGTGCCGGTGCCGGTGCCGGTGGGGGCGGGAAGCCGTAGCCGCTCTGCTCGTTCGGCGTGGGAGCCGGGGGTGTGGTGGGCGGGAAGCCGTAACCGGTGGGGCCGCCTTCGGGCGTGGGCGCCGGGCCCTGCGGGGTCGGTGCCGGCGGTGCGTCCCAGGCCGCCGGTGCCGGTTGCGGCGGGTGCGGCTGCGACGGAGGCTGCTGCTGAGGCGGCAACGGCGGCTGGGCCGGGGCCGCGACGGGCTGCTGCGGTACGGGCGGTTGGGGCGCGGCGTGGTCCATCGGCGGCTGCTGAGCCTGGGGGTGGGCCTGCGCGGGCCACTGGTCGGCCGGGGCCGGGGCGGCGGGCTGGTAGGACGGCGGCAGCGGAGGGACACCGCTCTGCGGGGCCGGCGGGGGAGCCCAGGCGGGAGGGGCTTCCTGTACGTCGGCCTGTACGTCGGCGGTGACACCCGTCGTACCCGTGGTCGGGTCGGTGGGCCGGGGGGAGTCGGCCTCGGCTGTGGGCGGGGTTGATGGCGGTGCTGGTCTGGCGTCGGCGTTGCTCGGCTCGTGCTCCGGGGCGCCGGTCATGTCACCGGTCGCGTCATCCGCTGGGGCGTCGGCCGGGTCGGTGTCGGGGTCCGTTTTGGGGGCGGGGTCCGTGCCGGGGGTTGCCGTGGGCGCGGAGGTGTCTTCGGTGCGCCGGCCTTCGGCGGAGTTCGCGGATTCCGCGGAGTGTGTGGAGTCCCCGGTGTCCGTCTCGGCGACCGCGCCGTCCTCGTCCTGCGTGCTCAACTCGGCGGCGTCGGTGCCTTCGGCGTCACCGTTCGCCGGGACCTCGCCTTCGAACTCCGGCTCCCCGAAGCCCGATGCGGAGTCGCCGGTGCCGGCACTCGAACCCTCGGTACCTTCCGTACCTTCTGTACCTTCGACGGAACCCTCGTCACCCACGGAAACCTCGGCGGGAGCGGGAGCGGGAGCGGGAGCGGGAGCGGGAGCGGTAGCCGGAGCGACCGGGGTCTCCGCGTCGGTCTGCTCAGGGCCAGCCTGCGCCGTAGCGGCATCCGCCCCCGCACCACCCCGCTCCACGATCTCCCGCTTCAACGCGGCGGACGAGATCCGCATCGTCGCCCCGCTCGCGAGGTCGCCGCTCTCGGGGTCCTCCTCGGCGGGGACCACAGGCGGCTGCGGCGCAGCCGGTTGAACCGCGGACGGCGGGACCGCAGCCTGCGGAACCGCGGGCGCGGGGGCCCACCCGGCCTGGAAGCCGGAGTTGTCCGGTGGCACGGGCATCGGGAACGCGGGGCCGACCGGAGGCGCCGGAGGTGGAGGCGGCATCGCCGTGCCGCTCGCCGGAGTCGGCGGTGGCGAGGTCTGTGCGGACGCGCCCGACGCGCCGGACGAGTTCTGCGTGTACCAGGCCGGCGGCGCGTAGTCGATCGTGAACTCGCCCGTCATCTCGATGGCGGACTCGTCGTCGGGCTGGTCATCGCCGGGCGTGGCCCAGCCCCCGCGGATCCCGTCCCGATCGCTGCTCACAATTCCTCCTGGTGTGGTCGAGCACCCTCATGTCGTGCCGGGGCGACCGCTCGTGTCGTACGGGCCGGTCCGTCGAAAGGGTCGGGAACGGTCGTTCGGCGGCCCGAACCGATCGGATCCGCCCGGCCCGTCCCCCGAAGTGCTGTCGGCCCGGCCGCGGGCCCTGACGCGGCGCCCAGTCCCAGCCTAATCACCACATGCAACCTCACGGCAGGCCCGTCCACCCCTCCGCCTCCGTCCAACGCGGCACACGACGCCCTGAACCGGCACACGTGCCCACCAACTCCTCGCGCAAAACGGGTGGTAGTGGCGCGCATCCCCTACGAGAGAAGGGATGAAAGTTCGCAAATCGTTCAATGTCGGTCAGTGGCCCGCCAGTTCAGTCCATCCGGCGTGGTGTACCCAACAATCCGATCTCGGCGTCCGTGGGCTGTGTCATCACATACTGTCGGTCGCGGTCGCCGCACCAGAGCGTGACGCCGTCGGGGAGCGTGGGCAGGGAGTCGACGTCGGCCCGGGGGAGTGCCATGGCGCGGCCCAGCTCCGCCGCCTCGTCCGGCGAGATCCGCTGCACACCGACGAGCCGCGCCTGCCGTATGAGCCGAGGGGCGACCGGACTGAGATACGGCAGCAGGGTCAGCACCGACTGCCAGGGCCCGGACACGACCCGTCCGCGCGGCGGACGCATGCCGCAGTCCCGCACCACGAGCACGGGTGTGCCCGCCGAGGCGCCCTGTGGCTGGACGCGGCCCACGTCGTACACCGCCAGGCCGTTCTGTCCGCCGCCCATGGCGTGGACCATCTGCATCCAGGCCTGCGGGCGGCCGGTCTCCACGGCGACGCGCGCCCCGGTCGCCGCCGCTCTGAGGGCGATGACCTGTGCGGTCCACAGACCGCCGATGAGGACGACGTCGTACGGAGTGGGCCGGTTGAGCCCCAGCACCGCGGGCTGTCCCTCCGCGTCGACGCCGATCACGACACCGTCGTCCCCGATGGGCAGCGCGAGCGCGTCCACCTGCTCGGGGGAGAGCACATGCCGTCCGTGCCGCGGGCCGATCAGGCCGAAGCCGCTGCGCAGTGTCGTCATCGCGGTCATCGGGCACCTCCGAGGGGCAGCGTGGCGAGCACACCCGGGAGCTGCTCGCGGTCGAGGCGGGCCAGTGCCAGGCCCGTGTGCCGTGCCGCGCCCTCCAACGCGCGCCGCGCCGCGACCAGTTCGTCGTCACTGCGGCCCGTCACCCGCAGGTGCCCGCACATCGACACCTCCTGGCGCTCCCCGCGCGCGAGCGTGAGGCTGAACGTCGTGGCGAGCGCCGGTGTGGCCGTGAGCAGGGCGATCAGCTGCGGCAACGACGGTCCGCGACCGCCCAGTTGGGGCCAGCGGCGGATCCAGTACGTCGTGTGTCTGCGGTTGTCGCAGCGCCAGCTCCGGCTGGACTCCTCGGTCCGGCGTTCCCGCGTTTCGGTCCGTCCGGCCTCCGCCGTCACCAGGGGGTTCGCGCAGGCGGAGGTGGCGAGGGCCGCGGTCAGCTCCTCCTCGTTCAGGATCGTCGCGCGGAAACCGGCACCGGTGAGGCGGCTCGACAGATGGTCGGCGACGCGTACGACGCACTTCTGGGTTCCGGTGAGCCCTCCGCCCCGGGCGGCCACGGCCTCCAGGCACTGCTCGGGGTCGAGCTTCAGCGCGATCCAGGTGATGCGCACCGCCGGGGCGCCGGTCTGCTCCTGCAGCGGCGCGTAGTTGGTGACGGCCACCGAGTGCTGGGGCAGGTGCAGCGCGGGCGCGGGCTGGGTGTGCAGCACGAGCTGCGCCGACTCCAGCCGGATGCCGTCCACTTCGAGCGCGTCCCGGACCAGCGAGAGCGGCAGCGGATGCCGGCTCCGGTCGGCCCGCAGCGCGGTGACATCGGCCTCGACCTGCACGACGGCGGTCACGAAGGTGCCGTCCCCGATCAGCCCGATCGGACGCCGGTCCCGGCCGCCGTACGTATATGTCCGCAGGGTCTGGTCGCACTCCACGGCCGGTGCGAGACCGGGTTCGGTGCCCGGCGGTGTCTCCGTGGTCGCGGCGCTCTTCTGACGCGTCCTCAACGCCCGCGCGGTACCCAGCCATTCGGGCAGGGAGCGACCGCGCCGACGGACGAAGGCGAGCAGCACGAGCGCCACGGCGACGACGCCCGCGGGCACGAGCGCCATGGGGTCGATCGCCCAGCCGACGAGAAGGACGGCCGCCGCGATCTCCAGCAGGACGAGCCGTTGCAACCGGAATGCCCCGCCCTGTCCGCGCCGCGTCCTGAGATGAAGTCCGCCCGGCCCCTGGGGCGGTGTGCCCGCCGCGGACGGCGGCTGCGCCGAACCCGGCCCGGGCGTCCCGGAGCCCCTCGTCCGCGACCGGTCACGAGACCGCGTCCGCGTTCCGGAAGCCATCACTCCATCCCCCCGTTTTGCTCACAACTCACTGCTGTTTCAGCACCACATAGGGCCCCTGAAGGTCCAGGTACCCTACCCGCTCCCCATGTCCCCTCGGATACCAGGCATAGTAGGTGCCCGGTCTGACATCGATGGGCGGGGGACGTCGAACTCCCGAGCGCTGCCCAGGCGGAACACGGGGAGAGACAGACACAGATGGCATCTCGGCGGGACCAGCTCAACGCCTACACCTTCGCGAAGCGGCGCATGCTGGCGTCCTTCGTGCAGTCCTCCCCGGACGGTTCGGAGGAGGGGGCACCGCGGCCGCTGCGCGGAGTGGTGCCCGGTGTCATCGTGGGCGTGGTCGTCATGGCGGTCTTCGGCGCCTGGGGCATGTTCAAACCGACGGCGCCGCAGGGCTGGGACACCCCCAAGTCGAAGGTGATCATCGCCAGTAAATCGACCACCCGCTACGTCGTCCTGAAGACCGACGGCAAGGCCCAGCTGCACCCCGTCCTCAACATGGCGTCCGCGAAGCTGCTCCTCAACCCCGGCCAGGGTGAGGTCGTCACCGTCGACGAGTCGGTCCTCGACGGCGGCAAGATCCCGCACGGCGTCACCGTCGGCATCCCGTACGCCCCCGACCGTCTTCCCTCGGCGAGCGAGGCGGGCGCCGACAAGCGCTGGGCGGTCTGCGAGCGCCCGAGCGCGGGCGGCGGCTCCATCCAGAAAGCGGCGCTGGTCCTCGCCAAGCGCGACATGAAGAAGACCGAGGGCAAGCAGCGGTTGCGGGGCGGAGAACTGCTCTACGTCGTGGACCCGGACAAGAACCGCTACGTGGTGGACGCGAGCGGCACGGCGTACCGCGTGGACAAGGGCGACGAGTTGCTGCTGCGTGCCGTCGTCGGCACCGGCCGCGAGCCCGAGCGCGTCTCCCCGGAGTGGCTGGCCACCCTGCACCAGGGCGACCCGATCGCCTTCCCGGACATCGGCGCCGCACACGGTACGGCCGCTGCGGCCCCGGGCGAGCTGGACGCGTCGACCAACAGGGTGGGCATGGTGCTCAAGGCGTCCGACGCCAGCGGGGTGCACTACTACGTGGTGCTCCCCGGCCGGGTCGCGCAGGTCTCCGCCTTCGTCGCCCAACTCCTGCTGTACAGCAAGGACCTGGCCCCGCTCGGCCAGGCCGGCCACGCCACCGCGGTGAGCCCGGGCGCGATCACTCCGGAGGGGACCTTCGGCGCCGAGCACCGCTGGCCCACCAAGGAACCCACGGCCGTCAACGAGGCCTCGGACGCGTCCGGCAGCCGCAGCACGATCTGCAACGTCCTGCAGAAGGTCGGCGACAAGGGCGCCACCACCCTGACGACCTGGGCGGGCACCGACTTCCCCGCCCCGCTCCCCACCGATTCCACCAGCGCCTACGTCACGCCCGGCTCCGGGCAGCTCTTCCGCCAGTTCCAGGGCGAGGAGACCAAGGCCGGCCCCGTCTTCCTGGTCACCGACACGGGTCTGCGTTACGTCCTGCAGTCCAACGCCGACAGCGCCACGAACGACGCGGGCATCGGTACGACGGCCAAGGAGCGCCAGCAGGAGCAGCAGGAGGCCGAGCAGGCCCAGATCCGCCTCGGCTACGCCGACGTCGCCCCGGCGCCGATCCCCGCCTCCTGGTCCGAGTTCCTGCCCACGGGCCCCCGCCTGTCGACGGCGGCGGCACGTCAACCGCAGGGTTCGTAGGGAGAGTTGGGCATGCCGTACACGACTTCCCCCCGCCCCCTCCGGGCTACGGCGGCGATGGCCGCCGTAGCCGCGACCCTGACCGTGTCGACCGTCGTGCTCGCGCCTCCCGCCGCGGCGGACGACAGCTTCTCGGACCAGTGCACGTTCCCCAACAAGGAGTACCCGGGCCGCCCTTGGGCCCTGCAACGCGTCCTTCTCGACGAGCTGTGGAACCAGTCCAAGGGCAAGGGCGTACGGGTGGCGGTGATCGACACCGGCGTGGACGTGAAGAATCCCCAGCTCACCCATGCGGTGGACGTGAAGAGCGGCCGCAACTTCATGCCGAAGAACCTCAAGGACAGCAACGGCGACAAGATCGCGCGGGGCAGCGAGAACGGCACGACCGACACCGTGGGACACGGCACCAAGGTCGCCGGCATCATCGCCGCCCGCCCGATCGGCGGCACCGGCTTCGTGGGCCTGGCCCCCGAGGCGACCATCATCCCGATCCAGCAGAACGACGCGGACGGCCACGGCACGGCACAGACGCTCGCGGCGGCGGTCACCTACGCGATCCAGGCCAAGGCCGACGTCATCAACATCTCGCAGGACACGTCGAACGCGGTGAAGCCCGATCCGTCCCTGGAGTCGGCGATCGACACGGCACTGTCGAAGAAGATCGTGGTGGTGGCGTCGGCGGGCAACGGCGGCCAGGGCGGCAACGTCAAGAAGACGTACCCGGCGTCCTTCGCGGGTGTCCTCGCCGTCGCGGCCTCCGACCGCAACAACGAACGCGCGTCCTTCTCCCAGTCCGGCGACTTCGTCGGCGTCGCGGCACCCGGCGTCGACATGATCTCCACCGTCCCCAAGGGCGGTCACTGCTCCGACAACGGTACGAGTTTCTCGGCGCCGTACGTCGCCGGTGTCGCCGCGCTGATCAAGGCGAAGCATCCGGACTGGACCGCCCGCGAGGTCGTCGCCCAGATCGAGCAGACCGCCGAGCGCACCATCGCCGGCCACGACCGCCTCGTCGGCTGGGGCGTCGTCGACCCGGTCCGCGCGCTCACGGAGGACGACCACCCGATCGAGTCCCCCAACCCCCAGGAAGGCCTCACCAAGGCCCAGGCCCCGTCCCCCGCGAAGCTCCAACTCGGCGAAACCGCCGATGAACACAACGCCCGCCTCGCGACCTACGTCGCCCTGGGCGCGGCCGTGTTGGTGGCGGGACTCGGCGGCACGGCGGTGGCGACACGGGACGCGCGCAAGCGGGCGCGGAGAGTCGCGGGGCTGGACTGACGTCCGGCGAGCCCCGCGAGGGGCGCCACCCGCGGGCTCCGTCTGCCTGTCAAGAGGGCGCGACCTGCGAAGGAGCAGGCAGACGACGGGAGTTGACGTAACCGGACGACGCCATTCGCAATGGCCACGCAGCAACGACGGCTCCGTGCCACCCCATCGGCCGCCCCGACGCTCACTCACAAGTGTGCGGCTACGGCGGCTGAGTAGCCGTACTCAGGCCGCCCGTCCGCAGGTCACGTAGCGTCAGGGGGCGGCAGTTGCCCAGGTGGGCGTGAGAGCGAGCCGAGGAGAAGCGGTGAAGCTCGGTCGAGCGGTAGCACAGCTGTCGCATAAGGCAGTTGGGACTGTCACAGGAAGCGACTAGAGTGATTGCGTTGCGGAGAGGAACGCTCAAGGGGTGCGGTCACCCAGAGGCGGGCGACGAAAACGGGGAGGGAAGGCATCATGCTTCCTGCGGACTTGACAGGCGGGGCATCACCGCAGACGGCAGCCGACCTCAAGGTCGGCGCCGGCGTGCTGATGACGTTCAAGCAGCGCATCGACAAGCTGCTGTCCGAGTTCGAGGACTCGGCGGGCAGCGCTTCCAAACTGGGCGCGCAGCGGGTCTCGCGGGCATCCCTCAGCGGGCACGGCCTCGACTTTCATGAGGCGGATGCGCTGTTCACCCAGTACCAGTCGGTCCATGAACACATCACGCAGCTCTCCAAGACGCTGGGGCTGCAGATCGAGGCCATGGGCATCGCGACGCAGGGCGCACAGAACGGCTTCGACAACCTCGACGACGACCAGCGACGCCGTTTCTGGGAGATCCAGGTCGAGACGGACCGCCTGTACACCGAATCCCAGGAGAAGAAGTCCGGCGAGGGCGAGCGGAAGCTGAGTGACGCCAAGAAGTCCACGAAGGGACTCCAGTAGTGAGCGGGGACGACAAGGCGCCGAAGGAGCTGACCGACCAGCAGCGTGTCGACCTTCAGGTCGGCCAGGTCGACGCACTGGCCGGGGTGTCGGAGGTGATGCACGACGCGTTCGGAGCGAAGCGCGTCCGCCTCCTGACGAACGGCAAGGTCACGGACTTCGAGGACCACCGGCTCAACGCCATGATCGACCTGGTCCACCAGGGGAATCCCGCCGATCTGGAGCACGCGGGCGAGACCTTGGCGAAGGCGAGCAAGGCGATCAACGAAGCCGCCGTGGAGCTCAGGCGTCATCTCAAGCACGCGGGTGAGGACTGGCAGGGCGACGCCGGTTCGGCGTTCCAGAAGTGGGGCGAAGGCCTCGCCACGCACACCGAGGGCCTGGCCACGTACGCCGACGGTGCTGGTGTGCAGGTCACGGCCGCCGCGACGGGGCTCGCTTCCGTGCGCAGCTCCTTGCCGCCGAGGGACACGCGTCCCGTCCTGGCCCAGAAGAAGCCGGGGCAGCTCCCGGTACTCCAGCAGTTCGAGGGCAACAAGCAGTACAGCGAGGCGGTCCAGGTCGAGAAGGACCGCCAAGAGGCGATCAACCAGATGAACCGGCTGGCGTCGTTCTACTCGGTGTCGGGGTCGGAACTGGCGAAGTTGGAGAAGGCGGCGCCGGAGCCGTATCGGGCGATGCCCGACGTGGGGGTGCAGGTCCCGGTCGACCCGGGTCAGGGTGGCTCGGGTTCCACCGGCAACTCCAACTCAGGATCAGTCCACCGAGCAGTTGTCCGTGAGAGTGGAGGCAGCCACGTTGGTGTGCCGAGCGACGTCTCCGGAGACAATCTGCCAACTGAGCATCATCCCGCGCACACGAATCTCGACGTGCATCGGCCCACGGTCGGTACCGAGATCAACAGCGTCGGCACGCTGCCACCGGAAACCGTGAAGCCGACGCCAGTGACTCCCACGCCGTCTGTGACAGGGCCCAGTGGTCCTTCGGGAGGGATGCTGCCTCCCATGGGGACCGCCGCGGTACCTCCCGCCTTCGGGGGACCGGTCGGGCGCGCTGCCGGGCTTGGCGGCAGGACTCCTGGATCGGCTCAAGGGCGGGTTACCAACTCCGAGGGGACCACCGCCGGAGGCCGCACCGGACGTGGCCCTGCGGAACCGGTGGGCCGTGCATCCGCAGTTGGCCAACAGGGTGCCCGTGGGCCTGCATCTGCGATGGGCAGGTCGCCCATGGGGCGGGGTGTAACCGGAGGTGTGCCCAGAAGTGCCGGTACGGCCGGTTCACGCACAGGCGGTGCGCCGGGCGGGCGTGTGGGCGGCGTGCCCGGTCAGCCATCGCCCCGAACCGGCCCCGGAGCCACGGGCGCTGCGCGTACGGGTGGCGTGGTCGGTGGCAGGCCCACTTCTGAAGCCGGCCCGAATGCGACGGGTGCCAGGGTTCCGCGTGGCACGGTCATCGGCGGTGAGGGAGCATCCGGTGCTCGTCCGAACGGTGAAAGGCCGGGCCAGCGCGGAGTGATCGGTGCGAACAAACCGGCGCCGGGCACGGGGCAGGGGCAGTCGCAGCGTCGATCTCCGGGCAACGCGGACGGTGTTGTCGGCGCGCCCGCGAGTCGGGGTGGCGTCAAGGGCAACGGAGCCGCGTCCGGTGGTTCCGGCCAGGTGCCCGGTTCCGCGGAGGAGCGCGGCCTTGGCCGTGCCGCAGGCCGGAGAACGCAGCGTCAACAGCAATCCGCCGAGAACAAGAAGCGCTCGCGTGACGATGCGCCGTCGGCGACCGACTGACCGAAACGACCGAGGACGTACAGAAGCATGAAGTCAGGGACTGGCGTACGCCGCATCCGGGCCGCGCTGTGGGCGAGGAATGCCCGGAGGCATGTGACCACCGTGGGCGCGACGCTCGGTGCTCTGGCCGTCATGTCTGTCGGGCTCGCGCCTTCGGCGGCTGCCGATGACGTCCAGTCGCAGCAGTGGTACTTGGACGCTATGAACGCCCAGGGGCTGTGGAAAGTCAGCACAGGTAAGGGTATCTCGGTCGCAGTCGTCGACACCGGTGTCAACCCGGACACGAGTTCATTGAAGGGGCAGGTGCTCCCTGGAGTCGATGTCACGAGGGCCGCCGGCGATGAAACGGATGACTATCTGAGCCACGGCACTTCAATGGCCGAACTGATCGCAGGGACGGGCAAAGGGGGCGGCCTGAAAGGTGTTGCGCCGGGGGCTAAAATTATCCCGATCCGCACTGCACTTACCGGAATCGACAAGAAGACCGAGAAGCAGGGCGGCACTTTGGTGGAGGCCATCCGTGCCGCTGCCGATTCCGATGCGAAAATTATCAGTATGTCGTTCACTGGCGATTTCCCGATCGACGGTGGACTTGAAGCCGTGCAGTATGCGCAGAGCAAGGGGAAGTTGCTCATCGCCGGCGTGGGTAACGACGGTGATGGAGACAAGAACTACATCGGCTATCCCGCCAAATACCCCGGTGTGGTCGGCGTCTCGGCAATCAACGAGAACGGCGAGGTGGCAAAGTTCTCGGAGAGCGGTGCTTACGTTGACCTGGCCTCGCCCGGCGTAGACGTGCCCACCTGGTGTGACAAGACATTCAGGGCCTACTGCCCCCAGAGCAACGGCACCAGCCAAGCCACCGCCATCACCTCCGGCGCCGCCGCCCTCATCTGGTCCGCCCACCCCAAGTGGACCGCCAACCAGGTCCTCCGCGTCATGATCGACACTGCGGGACGGGACTGGCCGAAGAACACGCCGAGCCGGTACCTCGGTTACGGCACGATCCGGCCGGCGCAGGTTCTCCTGAAGGGCAAGGGAGACCCCGGAGCCGCCGACATCGATCCCGTCAGCAACAAGAAGACACCCGGGCTGACCACCGGCACCGCCGCCTCGCCCTCCGTCTCCGCGTCAACCTCGTCCCAGGCCCCCAACTCCACATCGGGCGGCCAGACTTCCGCCGCAGCATCAAGCTCCGACTCGTCCGGCAACACCACCCTGTGGGTCGCTCTCGGCGCCGCAGCGGCCGTAGTCGTGCTCGGCGGTGGAGCCTTCGCGGTGGCTCGTTCGCGGCGAGGCGCATGAGAGCTCGTACACCGGGCTCACCCGACCAACCAGCGCTTCACCACTCGGTGTTGCGTCCCAGAAACATCAACCTCTCTCGCGAAAGGGAGTGCCGAGATGGCTGACGGCCGCAAGCTTGATGACGCACATGTACAAAAGCTCCAGACGAACGTCATCGACAGGTACGACAACGTCAAGAAGCACCTGCAGAAGCTCCAGGGCTGCATCGACATGATCGAGGCGAACTGGACGGGCCACGGTGCCAACGCCTTCAAGACCAAGCAGCACGAGATCAACGACCACATGGTCGGGATCGGCCGCATGCTCGACGACTTCCTGAACGGAATTCACCTCACCAAGCAGGACAAGGACAAGTTGGAGGACGAACTCCACTCCACGATCTCCAGCATCGAAGTGGACGCCGGTGCGAAGACCTCGGCGCTCAACCTCTACTGACCGCCCCGAGCGTCGCACCCCGGACCGCGAGGTCCCTCTCACATCGTCAAGGAGATGAGGAAACATGACCGGCACGCCGCACATGCAGGATCTTGCCGTCAAGTACGGCACCCTGGACGCGCTCGCCACTGAACTCGGCAATCTGGCCAAGCAGTTGGAGAGCGACCTCACGGCGCTGAAGAAGGGCGTCCACGACGCGGCCGAGGGCTGGGCCGGTGACGCCTACGAGTCCTTCAACCGGAAGTCGAGGGAGTGGGACGGCCACACCTCCGCCATTCACCAGGCGCTGCTGTCCATCACGCAGAAGGTCCACCAGGCCGGCGGCGACTACCGCGGCGGCGACAAGAAGGCCGCCAGCTTCTTCGAGTAGGACAGGTCGGCCGGTGACAACGGGGTGGGCACGCACGGGAGGTGCCCACCCCGTCTTCGCAACCGCGCGTTCATCCGGAGCAGCGGCTCAACTCGCTTGCTTGCACCCCTGCTTGGCCATGGCGCTCGGGAAGTAGGACTTCAGGAACGAGCGCAACGCGTCCCGCCGCTCCGAGGTCTTCGCGGGAGTCTTCTCCTGGAGTTGCACCAACGCGACGAACTTGCGCTGTCGGCCTTCGTACGTGCACGCGGCCACCGCCAAGGCTCCGTTGTCCGCCACTCTGGCGCTGTCACCGATGTCGACGGAGGCGGGGTTGCCGAGTCGTACCAGGGCCCGGTCCTGGACCTTGACGGGGTCGGTCTCCGCGGGAACGACATCGCCCGACAGGTAGACGACCAGTTTGCCGTCCACCGACAGCCGGCAACGCGGGCTCTCCTGACCGGCGTTGTACGCACGCTGGGTGAGCTTCTGTCCGTCCGGCAGGAACGGCGACAGAAGATCCGAGTCGACGGCCACTCCGCAGACCTTGCCCGGAACGGTGTAGGCGCGTGAGTCCGAGTCCGTACAGCCGGCCGTGGCCAGGACGAGCAGCGTCACCGCGGCGGCCGCGCGCCGTACCGAAGGTCCTGATGCACCCGTGATCACTGATTGCCCGCCAGTCCTTGAGCCCGCGCGTTGCCGTCGAAAGCGGCACCGTTGATCTCGGAGGTCAGTGTGTATCTGTTGCTGTCGCCGTGGTTCGGATTGGCGTCGATCCACAGGTCGCTGAGCTTCTGCAACTGGTTCTCCCGTGCGGTGAACACCTCGCCGTTCTGGCGTGCGTTGTCGTCGTTGATACGGGCCTGCTCGTCCAACTGCCATTGATATGCGAGGGCATCGACGCCGCGCTGAGCCGCGTCACCGACGACCGGAATGAAGTTAACGGCGCCGCCGAAGCCGTGGTAAAGCCATTTGGCGTTCCACGAAGGATCTTCCTTGTCGGTCGCCAGTGCCTGATAGCGGGCCTCCTCCAGGAAGCCCACCGTGTGCCCGGCTCTGAGTAGGGTCTCCTTGGGGTCACTGGGGTGGTCCGTGTAAATGTCGCGGACCATCTCCTTGTTCAGGCCGTCGTTGAGGACTCCGTAGGCGTGCTGGTCCCGCGAGACCTGTTTCGTCACTTCCAGCAGCTGGTGCCGGTCGAGTTGGCGGGGGTCACTGGGATCGTCCGCGAGTGAACTCGCCGTGTTGTGCACCTCGTCGCCGTAGTTCACCAGCACCTTCGCCATGTCGTCACGCATCTCGGGGGCGAAGTCGTCACCCGTGCCGGAGATGATCTTCAGCGACCGGTCGAGGACGCTCCGGTTCTCGGCGCTGTGTTGCACCGGAACGGCATGGGGATCATTGGGGTTGACACCGGTGGCCGCGGCGACGAGTGCGTTTCCGGTGGCGTCGCGTGACTGGTTTCCGTCGTGACTGTTCAACGGTGTGTCGTCGAACGTGGGGCGGTCCTTGAGAACCCATTCCGCGTTGTCCTGGGGCTGGGTCTCGTTGAAGAACGCGGTCGCGGCATCGGGACTGTTCGACAGGGCCGTCATGAAACCGGTCATCGGGTCCCGGCCGAAATCCTCGCCGATGAAATTCATCTTGGGCATGAACGGCCCACCGCTGCCGTTCCAGTAATGGTCGGGAAGCTGCATCTTCTTCTCGGTCGCGACGAGAGCGTTCCCGTACCTGTCCAGGAACGCGTCGTCGTAGTCACCCACGCGCATGAGATTACTCATGAGCTGGAAGCCGTAGACCTGCGTCCCACGGGTCTGAATGCGGTCGTCCGCCAGGTTGACCATGCCGTCCTCCCACTGCCGCATGGCCGGCGAGTCCGACCGCGTCGCTCCCGCGAGGGTGAGGCCGAGGTTCTTCTGGAAATCGCCCAGCTGGTCCAGGCGGGCCCGCTGGAGATCGCCTCCGTCGGAGGGATCGGAGAGGTCCGCCCAGAAGTCCAGCACGCCTTTGGGGCCCAGCGTGGTGGCGAACTTCTCCTGGAAGAGGGGATCGTTCTTGTATCCCGCGAGCTGCCGGTTGAGATCGTCGAATTCCTCAAGGGACATGGAGTCCCCCTTGCTCTTGATGAGATTCGCGTATTTCTCGGCATCCTTGAGCGCCTGCGCGGCGGAGTCCCTGTCCTCGTACGCCGCGCCGGAGAAGCCGTACTCGGCCTCGTCCGCTATGGCCCGCAGGGCGTCGGAGGCGGTGTCGTCGCTGTGGGTCGCCCTGCTGAGGAGGCGTTTGACGTCCTCGCACAGTTCGTCCACGTCCTGTTGGCTGTGCTCGGGAACCGTGGTGCCCTTCGCGGCGCGGTCGGGGTGGATGTTCATGGTGACGGTGAAGGAGCCTTTGCCGGTGTCCATCACGGTGAGGTTCTTCTTGAGGCCGCGTGAGATCGTCTCGACCAATTGATCGTGGTAACCGACGAGTTCGTCGTGGGTGTCCTTGAGAATGTTGTAGATCGTCGTCGCCTGCGTGTGGGCGTCGGTGAACTCGCCGGCCGTCTTGGTGATGAACTCGCGGGAGACGGTCGCGTTGACACCGGACCAATTGGCTTTGTCGGCCAGTCCCTTGAGACCGTCACGCGCGTCCTTCTCAAGGGTCTCCAGGTGTTTCACCACACGGGACCAGTCGTCAATGGCGGTGCCGAGCGAGGCGAAGTTCCCGAATCGGAGCGTATCGAGGTCCATCAGCGCCCCGTCCCTTCACTGAAACCCTTGTCCAGTGTCGAGATACTGCTTATCTGGCCGGATATGTAGAACTCGTCGCCCTGGTGCGCCTTTTTGGTGTAGTCCATGTGGTTGGAGATATGGGCGCATGCGTCGAGCAGACTCGTGAGCTGCTCTTCCCAACGCTGTTGTACGTGGTCCACCGCCCCGCCGAGCCTGAACCCCTGGGTCGTGAGATCCGAGGCCGCGGTCTGGCTGCTCGACCAGGCGTCACGGCCGTACCGGCCCAGATCCTCCCAGAGCTTGAACGCCCGGTCGCCGATCGCCGCCAGATCCTTGTGGTCGACGGTCAGATCGCCTTGCGGTGTGCTGCCGCCGTCCTCTGCCGGAAGCTGATTGAGCTGCATGCGCGCGGACTGCTTCTGCGCGGCCTGACTCTTCAGCTGTTCCCACTCGTCCCATGTCACGCGTGGACCCCTTCCCCGTGCCCCCGTAGGACCCCGCCCGTCGGACGGGACCAGTCCGTCAACCCAACAACAGGCCGGTCCGGAGCCTTCGTTCAAGGGACCGGACCGGCCTCGCCCGACGGTCAGAACACCGTCTCCGGCACCAACCCCGTCTGCACCAAGGGCTTCCCCCGCTTCCGTGACACGAACACCCCCCGCCCCGCAGGCATCGGCCGGGGCCGTACCCCGCCCAGCACGTCGCCCTCGCCGGGGTCGCCCGCCAGGACGACGCCCTGGGCGCCCAGTTCCTGCATCCGCTGCATGAACGGCTCGTACGCGGCGCGTCCGGCGCCCGCCGTGGAGCGGGCGATGATGAAGCGGACGCCGACGTCACGGGCGAACGGCAGCATCTCCGTGAGGTTGCCCAGCGGGTTGCCGCTGGACGTGGAGACGAGGTCGTAGTCGTCCACGACGACGTACACCGTCGGGCCCTGCCACCAGCTCCGCTCGCGGAGTTGCCGGGCGGTGACGTCGGCGGTCGGGGTACGGCGCTGCATCAGGTCCCCCAGGGCGACCATGTGATGGTCCATGGCGTTCGACATGGGGATGTACTCGGCGAGGTGCGTGGCGGGCGTCGCGTCCAGCAGGGAGCGCCGGTTGTCGATGACGAAGAGCTTCGCCTCGTCGCCGGTGTACCGCTCCGTCAACTGCTTGACCAGCAGCCGCAGCAGGTTCGACTTGCCGGACTCGCTCTCGCCGAACACAAGGAAGAACGGGTCCTGCTCGAAGTCGACGAAGACCGGCTCCAGATTGTTCTCGTCGATGGCGAACGCGACGCCGCGCTGCGGGAAAAGGTCGCCCGTCGGCAGCTGCGCGGCGGCCAACTCGCGGGGCAGCAACCGTACTTCGGGCGCGCCAGGCGCCTCCCAGTGCCGGGACACCTCGGTCGCCAGCGCCTGGGTGGCGTCGGCCAGATCGGTGTCCGAGACCAGGCCGTCGATGCGCGGCACCGCCGCCATGAAGTGCAGCCGCTGCGGCGACACACCGCGTCCGGGGACGCCGGTCGGCACGTTCACCGCCACCTTGCGGTCGATCTCGGAGTCCATCGTGTCGCCGAGCCGCAGTTCGAGGCGGTTCATCAGGTGGTCCTTGAGGTTTGCGCGGACCTCCATCGACCGGGACGCGGTGAGCACCAGGTGGATGCCGAAGCCCAGGCCGCGCGCGGCGATGTCCAGCACCGCCGCCTCCAACCCCTCATAATCCGCACGGAAGTTGCCCCACCCGTCGATGACGAGGAAGACATCGCCCCAGGGCTGGTCCGTGACCGAGATCTGGCCGCGCGCCCGGCGCGACCGGAACTCCGCGATCGACGGGATGCCCGCCGAGCGGAAGTACTCCTCGCGGCGCGTCATCACGCCGTACACCTCGGAGACCGTGCGCCGGACCTTCTCGGGGTCGAGGCGGGAGCCGATGCCGCCCACGTGCGGCAGGCCGGCCACCGAGGACAGACCGCCGCCGCCGAAGTCGAGGCCGTAGAACTGGACTTCGTGCGGGGTGTGGGTCAGGGCGAAGGCGCAGATCAGGGAGCGCAGGAGGGTGGACTTGCCGGACTGTGGGCCGCCGACGATCTGCATATGGCCGGCCGCGCCCGAGAAGTCGATCCACAGGTGGTCGCGGCGCTGCTCGTACGGCTTGTCGACCAGGCCGACCGGGACCACCAGCCGGCCCGCGCCCTCGTAGCCGGGCTGGGTGAGTCCGCGGCCCGGCACCGCCGTGAGGCCGGGCAGGAGTCCGTCCAGCGACGGCGGGCTGTCGAGCGGCGGCAGCCACACCTGGTGGGCCGCCGGACCCTGCGCCTCCAGCCGGCGCACGATCACGTCGAGCACCGTGTCGGCGAGCGCGTCGTCGATGTCCGGGGACTCGGTGCGCTGCTGCGGCACCGCCGTGTACCGCACCGGCACCTCGGCCGCCGTGAACAGCACCGGCCGTCGGTCGACGGGCAGTTGACCGGCACCGAACGACGCCTGCGGGGAGTCCGAGCGGTAAGTGCCGGACACGTAGGCGGCCTTGAACCGCACCATCTCGTCCGTGCCGTACTTCAGGAAGCCGGACCCGGGGACGTTCGGGAGTTCGTAGGCGTCGGGCACGCCCAGCGCGGCCCGGGACTCGGCCGCCGAGAAGGTGCGCAGACCGACGCGGTACGACAGATAGGTCTCCAGACCGCGCAGTCGGCCCTCCTCCAGGCGCTGCGAGGCCAGCAGCAGATGCACACCGAGCGAGCGGCCGATCCGGCCGATCTGCACGAACATCTCGATGAAGTCCGGCTTGGCGGTGAGCAGTTCGCTGAATTCGTCGATCACCAGCACCAGGGAGGGGATCGGCTGCAGCGGGGCGCCCGCGGCGCGTGCCTTCTCGTAGTCGTGGATGTTGGCGTAGTTGCCCGCGTCGCGCAGGAGTTCCTGGCGGCGGTTGAGCTCTCCGCGGATGGAGTCGCCCATGCGGTCGACGAGCGTCAGGTCGTCCGCGAGGTTGGTGATCACGGCCGCCACGTGCGGCATCTGCGCCATACCGGCGAAGGTGGCACCGCCCTTGAAGTCCGCGAGGACGAAGTTCAGGGTCTCCGAGGAGTGGGTGACCGCGAGACCGAGGACCAGCGTGCGCAGCAGCTCGGACTTGCCGGAGCCGGTGGCGCCCACGCACAGTCCGTGCGGGCCCATGCCCTCCTGCGCCGCCTCCTTGAGGTCGAGCATCACGGGTCGGCCGTCCTCCCCGAGCCCGATCGGCACCCGCAGCCGCTCGGCCAGCGAACGCGTCCGCCAGGTGCGCTTGGTGTCCACGGAGGCCGCGTCACCGAGGTTCAGCAGATCGGTGAACTCCAGGTTGGCGAGCAGCGGTTGGTCGTCGTCCCCACCGGACGCCATCTGCAGCGGCGCCAACTGCCGCGCGAGCGCCTCGGCGGACTCGTACGAGAGAGCGTCGGGCGTCCCCTCGTAGACATCGCCGTGACCGGACTCCAGATGCAGCGACGTCGGCCGTACGACGATGGAGAGCTCGCCGCGGGCCGCTGCCGGTTCGCCGGGGACGACGTCGACGAGCGTCACGCCCTGCAGGCCCTCGGGGTTGGCCAGGACCGAGTCGGGGGGCAGCGAGACTCCGTCGAGGACGACGACGATGTGCGGCTCGTCCGGCAGCGGCGCCGCGTCGGGGTGGAAGCGCGGACGGCCGGTCAGCCGGGCGGAGATCAGGTTCTCCAGCTCGCGGAGGTCGCTGTCGATCAGCCGGCGGGTGCCCGCACCGTCCGTGGCACCGGGCGCCTGCGCGTGCGGCAGCCACTTGGCCCACTCCCAGTGCGGCAGCGCCTCCCTCGCCGCCGCGACCACGATCACCAGGTCCTCGGGCGAGTGCAGCGCGGCCAGCGAGCCGGCCAGCGCCCGGGCGGAGGACCGTACGGACTGCGTCTCGCCGCTGATGGTGAGGTAGGAGAAGGCACGCAGGGAGACTGCCATCGGCAGGTCGTCGAGGGTGCCGTGGACGGAGAGGAAGCGCTGCATCGCACCCGCCGTCAGTGGCTCCAGCTGTTCCACCCCGCCGGTCTCGGGGGCGATGAGCGCGGTGGCGAGCGACTGCCGGCCGAGGCCGATGCGCACCTGGCCGAAGTCCTCGTCGCCCGGCCGCCGTTCCCACACCCGGCTGCCCTCGGCGACCAGCGCCCAGAGCTGCTCGGGGGAGGGGTGGAGGTAGTACTGCGCGTCGCGCTGTGCCCGGGCGGTGTCCAGGGCGGTCCGCCGGGTCTGCGCCAGGTAGCGCAGATAGTCGGTGCGCATGTCCGCCAGCTGACCCTGGGAGCCGCGCCGGAAGCGGACCACCATCGCGATGGACATGGCCACCGTCGAGACGATCATCACCATGCCCATGATCTTCATGAACGGCTGCCCGTTCGTGAAGAAGAACACCACCGAGCCGCCCATGCCGAGCGTCGGCAGCAACTGCATCAGGACGCTCTCCTGATGCCCCCGGGGCAACTCCGGCGGCGGTTGCAGAACGATCTCGTCCGTGGGCACCTCGGACGGCAGCGCGCGCGGCGGGCGCTTGACGACGATGTGGCTCACTGCTCACCAATTCCCTTGCGCGGCCCCGGGACTACCGTCCGCCACCCCGTGTCAGGCGGACGCAGGCCGCCGCGCGATCCTACTGACTTCGCGCGGGACAGGTGAGCGGTAGGGTGCCGGATGTTCGCGTGAGCACACGCCAACCAGGCTGGGAAAACAGGGCATTCCGCGCGATGTGAAGGTCTGCGGAACGCACCGCGCGACACCTTCACGACGCAGACGCACCATCACCATCGAGGGGGATCAGCAGGTGAGCATCACGGCTTCCGCGGCGGGCGGGCCCGGTACCGGAGCCCCTGTCGGCACCGGCCCGGGGCTCGGTTTCTGCCGGGTCACGATCGTCGCGCCCGACAGTCGCATCGACGTGGCATTGCCCGACGACATCCCGGTCGCCGACATCTATCCCGAGATCCTCAGGCTCTCCCGGCAGAGCCCCGCCGAGGGTGCCCCGGTCGGCTATCACCTGGTGCGACGGGACGGCACCGTCCTCGACAGCTCCCGCACGTTCGCCGGCCAGCGCATCCTCGACGGCGAACTCCTCACCCTGCGCCCCTTCTCCGAGTCCCTCCCGCCGGCCGTGTTCGACGACGTGTCCGAGGCGGTCTCGGCCGCGGTGACCCGCGAACACACCCTGTGGGACGGCGAGTTGACCCGAGCCGCCGGCCTCGTCGGCGGCGGTGTCCTGCCGGCCCTGCTCGCCTTCGTCGCCTGGACCGCAGACCCGCGCCACGACATGAACAGCCTGCCCGGCATCCTCGCCGCGGTCGTCGGCGTCCTGCTGGTCGTCCTGGCCTGCGTCCGCGCCCGGGTCTACGACGACAGGTCCTCGGCCATCGCACTGGGCCTCGGCGCCCTGACCGACATCGGGGTGGCCGGCTCGGGCCTCCTGCCGCTCACCGACGGCCAGGGGATCGGCAAACTGCAGTTCCTCCTCGCCTGCGCGGCCGTGCTGGTGGCCGCCGTCGTCCTCACCCTGTGCTCACCCGGCGGGGACGCGCCGTTCGTCGCCCTCGTCTTCGCGTCCGCGGTCGGCCTGATCGTCGCGTTCATCGCGATCCGGGCCCACTGGACGCCGTCCGAGATCGCCGCCCTGTGCGCCCCGGTCGCGGTCGGCGCGCTGGCCTTCCTGCCGGGCCTCTCGATGCGCTTCGCCCGTCTGCCGATCGGCTTCGACCCCCCGAACACCGCCCCGCGCAGCGCGTACGGCGCCGAGCCCGCCGCCCAGGATGCGGTCGACACCGAACGCGTCGCCGCCCAGGCCCGCCGCGGTCACGAACTCCTCGTCGGCCTCGTCGGCGGCTGCGCGGTCACCGCCGTCGGCACCTCGGCCGTTCTCGGTTTCTCCGACGACGTCTGGGCCCAGCTGCTCGCCCTCGCGACCGGTGTCGCGCTGCTGATGCGCGCCCACCTCTTCCGCTACACCGCCCAGGTCGCCCCCATTCTGGCCGCCGGACTCGGCTCCCTCGTGCTGCTCGGCCTGGGCCTCGCGCTCAACCCGCCGGACTCCCTGATCCACGGCGACCGCGGCGGCCTCGACCTCCGTACGGTCTGGCTCGTCGCGGCGATCGCGGCGGCCACCGCGCTCGTGACCGCGATCGGGCTGATCGTCCCGCGCAGCGGTCTCACCCCGTTCTGGGGGCGTTTCCTGGAGATCGCCGAGGGCTTCGTCCTGCTGACGCTGGTGCCGCTGGCGCTCGCTGTCTTCGACGTGTACGCGACGGTCCGCTCACTGACGAGCTGACCCGGCGTCACCGACGGCCGAGGAGAAGCAGACGTACGGCGACGTGCTACCGATGAAAAGGCGCCGAAAGGATTCGCCCGCGTGAGCTTCGGCCCACCCCCCTCCCCGTACACCCATTCCGTCCTCACCCGGAACGACCAGCAGAAGAAGCGCCGCCGGAACAGGCTGCTGGGGCTGCTCGCGGTCGTCCTCGCAGCGGCCGTAGGTACCGTCGGCCTGCTGGCGGCCAGGAGCGACGACAAGAAGAGGGCGACGACCGACAACGCCCCCGCGGCGAGCCTGGGACGCCTCGACGTCCGGGACACGGTCGAGAAGAAGCCCGCCACCACCACCGGCGACATGGCGTTCCGCTTCTCGATCGACGACGCGACCGCCGGCGAACACACCGAGATGCCCGGCACCTGGGCCACCGACAAGATCCTCGCCAAGGGCATCAACCAGACGCTGGTCGGCTTCAGGACGGGCACCGACGCCGCACCGGGCGACGAGGTCTGGAAACTCCGCCTGGCCGGCCCGATCTGCGGCTACACCCGCCGTGTGACCGGCGAGAACCGCACGGCCGTGGTCTTCAGGGACGGCAAGGACAAGGCGTCCCTCTGCGACCACGTCGCCTTCTTCGACCTCGACGACGGCAAGCGGATCTGGGAGCACGAGTTCCCCGTCTCCACGATCGGCGACGAACCGGGCACCCCGACGGACGGCGCCACCCAGGACACCCCGAGCGTCACCCTGACCCACGCCACCGTGACCGTCACCTGGGGCGGCGGCACGGACGCGTACGACATGGACTCCGGCGAGCGGATCTGGCGTACGACGGAGTCCGGCTCGTGCCAGGACATGGGGGCCGCGGGCGGACGCGCCCTGTTCGTCCGCCTTGAGTGCTGGGACGACAGCACGACCGCAGCCTCCTGGCAGACGATCACCTACAAGGTGCGCAAGGTCGATCCCGGCACCGGCAAGGAGAAGTGGACGTACGCCGGGACCAAGGGCCTGCGGGATCTCGAACTGCCGTCGAGCGATCCGCCGGTCGTGGCCGTTTCGGCGGGGGAGACCGGCTTCACCGAGCTGCTCTCCCTGGACGACCGGGGCAAGGTGCGCGCCACGATCGGCCTGACCAGCGGCAACTACGTCGGCGACTGCTCCGACCAGGTCGACTACCTGGTGATCGACGACTGCCAGACGATCGCCGTCGGCCTCGGTCAGGTCTTCGTCCGGAGCAAGGAGGCGGGCGCCCCGCACAACGCGAACTGGATCATCGGCTTCGACCTGGCGACCGGGAAGACGACGGAGAAGTTCGAGTCCGGGCCCAACTCCCTGCTGTACCCGCTGCGCGTGAGCGGCAGCCGGCTCCTCGCACTGCGGATGAGTGACGACCGCATATCGCCGTCGGCACTCGTCAGCCTCGACCCGAGGACCGGCAAGGAGACCCCGTACCTCTACTTCGGGGTGCCGCAGGACGCCGACACCCTGACGACCCTCGACGCGAACGACATCGTCGTCCAGGACGGCCGGCTGTACTTCGCGGCCCACGCGGCGGACGGTCCCAGCAGCGGCAAGGCGTGGACCTGGCTGGTCCTGGGCATCGGGAGCAGCGTCACGAAGCAGTGACGGCAAGGAGCGTTGACGGGAAGAGGGGCGGCACGCACGCGTGCCGCCCCTCTTCCCGTTCCTAAGACTGCTACTGCTGCTCCTCCGGAGCCGGCTCCAGATCGAACTCCCCGTCCCGCGCCCCCAGCACGAAGGCCGTCCACTCCGCCTCCGTGTACCGCAGCACGGTGTCCGGGTCGAGTGACGAGCGCATGGCCACCGCGCCGTCGGGCAGGTCGGCGATCTCGACGCGCTCCTCGTGGTCCTCCGTGCCCGGCGCGCTGCGCCACTCGACACCCGAGATGTCGAGGGCGTACAGCTCGTCCCGCTCCCGCTCCTTGCGTGCCTTGATCTCCTGCTCCGTCTCCGCCATGGCGAAGCGACCCCTTCCGGACGAACCGACGTGATCTGCGTCCACATCTCCATCCACATGTGGATGGAGATCACCCTAGTGGCCGTATCCGCCCCGGTCAGGGCCCTTCACGGAGCTGGACCGAGGTGTCCCCCCAGGCTGGTACGCTGTGTAGCGGCCGTTTGTGTACGCACCCCTGGAGCTCACCGCTCCGGAGGCAGCGCCCAGCGGATACCCGCCTCCCGAGTTATGGAAGCTCCCCTGAGAAGTGGACCAGGGGCACTCGGTGGCACATCTCAGACTACGAGGAGTACGCGTGTCGCTCGACGCCGCTACGAAGAAGCAGCTCATCAGTGAGTTCGGTCAGAAGGAGGGCGACACCGGCTCCCCCGAGGTCCAGGTCGCCATGCTCTCGCGCCGTATCTCGGACCTGACCGAGCACCTCAAGACCCACAAGCACGACCACCACTCCCGTCGTGGTCTGCTGATCCTGGTCGGTCAGCGCCGCCGGCTGCTCCAGTACCTGGCCAAGAAGGACATCCAGCGCTTCCGTGCGCTGGTGGACCGCCTGGGCATCCGCCGCGGTGCGGCGGGCGCCAAGTAAGACGCCGTGAAGGGAGCGGTTCCCGAAACGATCGGGAGCCGCTCCCTTTGCCGTATGTGCGGATTGCCCGTACGTGCGGAAACGTGCGGAGTGTCACTGACGCTTTGTAGTGTGGTAGCACAACGCACGATGTGAGACGCAGGACGTACGACCCAGCACGACCGCGTGCGACAGAGCACGACCACGAAGAGGAGAAGCGCGCCTCGCAGCCGCCGGTCCTCGGTAGTGGCCCCCGGGCAGGAAACCCCGGGTGCTTCGATCGAAGACCGGCCCGCACCAGACAGCGCTTCTCCGCCACCGTCCCCCCGCCACACGGGCGGGGAGGGACGAAAGACGACAAGTAACGGAGAAAACGCTAGTGGAGAACGAGACCCACTACGCCGAGGCCGTCATTGACAACGGTACTTTCGGCACCCGCACCATCCGCTTCGAGACGGGCAGGCTGGCCAGGCAGGCCGCCGGCTCCGCCGTGGCGTACCTGGACGACGACACCATGGTGCTGTCGGCCACCACCGCCTCCAAGAAGCCCAAGGAAAATCTCGACTTCTTCCCCCTCACGGTGGACGTCGAGGAGCGGATGTACGCCGCCGGCAAGATCCCCGGCAGCTTCTTCCGCCGTGAGGGCCGGCCGTCCGAGGACGCGATCCTCACCTGCCGCCTGATCGACCGCCCGCTGCGCCCGTCCTTCAAGAAGGGCCTGCGCAACGAGATCCAGGTCGTCGCCACGATCATGGCCCTCAACCCCGACCACCTGTACGACGTCGTGGCGATCAACGCCGCCTCCGCGTCCACGCAGCTGGCCGGTCTGCCCTTCTCCGGCCCGATCGGCGGCGTCCGCGTCGCGCTGATCAACGGCCAGTGGGTCGCGTTCCCGACGCACACCGAGCTTGAGGACGCCGTCTTCGACATGGTCGTCGCCGGTCGCGTCCTGGAGGACGGCGACGTCGCGATCATGATGGTCGAGGCCGAGGCCACCGAGAAGACCATCCAGCTGGTCGCGGGCGGCGCCGAGGCGCCCACCGAGGAGGTCGTCGCCTCCGGTCTGGACGCCGCGAAGCCCTTCATCAAGGTGCTCTGCAAGGCCCAGGCCGACCTCGCTTCGAAGGCCGCCAAGCCGACCGGCGAGTTCCCGGTCTTCCTCGACTACCAGGACGACGTCCTGGAGGCCCTGACCGCCGCGGTCAAGAGCGAGCTCTCCCAGGCGCTCACCATCGCCGGCAAGCAGGAGCGCGAGGCCGAGCTGGACCGCATCAAGGAGATCGCCGCCGAGAAGCTGCTCCCGCAGTTCGAGGGCCGCGAGAAGGAGATCTCCGCCGCGTACCGCTCGCTGACCAAGTCCCTGGTGCGCGAGCGTGTCATCAAGGACAAGATCCGCATCGACGGCCGTGGCGTGACGGACATCCGTACGCTCGCCGCCGAGGTCGAGGCCATCCCGCGCGTGCACGGTTCCGCGCTGTTCGAGCGTGGCGAGACCCAGATCCTGGGCGTCACCACCCTCAACATGCTCCGCATGGAGCAGCAGCTGGACACCCTCTCCCCGGTGACCCGCAAGCGCTACATGCACAACTACAACTTCCCGCCGTACTCGGTGGGCGAGACCGGCCGCGTCGGCTCCCCGAAGCGCCGCGAGATCGGCCACGGAGCGCTCGCCGAGCGCGCCCTGGTGCCGGTGCTCCCGACGCGCGAGGAGTTCCCCTACGCGATCCGTCAGGTGTCCGAGGCCCTCGGCTCGAACGGCTCGACGTCCATGGGCTCGGTCTGCGCCTCCACCATGTCGCTGCTGAACGCCGGTGTGCCGCTGAAGGCCCCCGTCGCCGGTATCGCCATGGGCCTGATCTCGCAGGAGATCAACGGCGAGACGCACTACGTCGCCCTCACCGACATCCTCGGTGCGGAGGACGCCTTCGGCGACATGGACTTCAAGGTCGCCGGCACCAAGGAGTTCGTGACCGCCCTCCAGCTGGACACCAAGCTGGACGGCATCCCCGCCTCCGTCCTGGCCGCCGCTCTCAAGCAGGCCCGTGACGCCCGCCTCCACATCCTCGACGTGATGATGGAAGCGATCGACACGCCGGACGAGATGTCCCCGAACGCCCCGCGGATCATCACCGTCAAGATCCCCGTGGACAAGATCGGCGAGGTCATCGGCCCGAAGGGCAAGATGATCAACCAGATCCAGGAGGACACCGGCGCCGACATCACGATCGAGGACGACGGCACCATCTACATCGGTGCCGCGCAGGGCTCGCAGGCCGAGGCCGCTCGCGCAGTGATCAACGGCATCGCCAACCCGACCATGCCGGAGGTCGGCGAGCGCTACCTGGGTACGGTCGTCAAGACCACCACCTTCGGCGCGTTCGTGTCGCTGCTCCCGGGCAAGGACGGTCTGCTGCACATCTCGCAGATCCGCAAGCTCGCCGGCGGCAAGCGCGTGGAGAACGTCGAGGACGTCGTCGGCGTGGGCCAGAAGGTCCAGGTCGAGATCGCCGAGATCGACTCCCGCGGCAAGCTCTCCCTCATCCCCGTCATCGAGGGTGAAGAGAACGCCGAGGACGACAAGAAGGACGACGGCGACAAGTGACGTCGAGCAGCTCCACGGCGACGGCCCGCACCTCTTCGGAGGCGCGGGCCGTCGCCCGTACCCAAACCCTCATCCAGGGCACCAACGGCATCGGCACGGTCCGCAAGACCACCCTCCCGGGCGGCCTGCGCATCGTCACCGAGACGCTGCCCTCGGTCCGCTCCGCGACCTTCGGCATCTGGGCACACGTGGGCTCCCGCGACGAGACACCGTCCCTGAACGGCGCCACGCACTACCTGGAGCACCTCCTCTTCAAGGGCACGCACAAGCGCAGCGCGCTGGACATCTCCTCCGCGATCGACGCGGTCGGCGGCGAGATGAACGCGTTCACGGCGAAGGAGTACACGTGCTACTACGCGCGCGTGCTCGACACCGACCTGCCGCTCGCGATCGACGTGGTCTGCGACATGCTGACCGGCTCCCTCATCCGTGAGGACGACGTCAACGTCGAGCGTGGCGCCATCCTCGAAGAGATCGCCATGACGGAGGACGACCCGGGCGACTGCGTGCACGACCTGTTCGCGCGCACGATGTTCGGCGACAACCCCCTCGGCCGCCCCGTCCTCGGCACGGTCGACACCGTCAACGCCCTCACCGCGGACCGCATCCGCCGCTTCTACAAGAAGCACTACGACCCGACCCACCTCGTGGTCGCGGCCGCCGGCAACATCGACCACGACAAGGTCGTACGACAGGTCCGCGCGGCCTTCGACAAGGCGGGCGCCTTCCGCACCCCCGAGGCCACACCCATCGCCCCGCGCGAGGGCCGCCGCGTGCTGCGCTCCACCGGCAAGGTCGAGCTGATCGGCCGCAAGACCGAGCAGGCGCACGTCGTCCTCGGCATGCCGGGCCTGGCCCGCACCGACGAGCGCCGCTGGGCGCTGGGGGTCCTCAACACGGCCCTCGGCGGCGGCATGTCGTCCCGCCTCTTCCAGGAGGTCCGGGAGAAGCGCGGCCTGGCCTACAGCGTGTACTCGTACACGTCCGGCTTCGCCGACTGCGGCCTCTTCGGCGTCTACGCCGGCTGCCGGCCCTCGCAGGTCCACGACGTGCTGAAGATCTGCCGCGACGAACTCGACCAGGTCGCCGAACACGGCCTGTCCGACGACGAGATCGGCCGCGCCGTCGGCCAGCTCCAGGGCTCCACGGTCCTGGGCCTCGAAGACACGGGCGCGCTGATGAACCGCATCGGCAAGAGCGAGCTGTGCTGGGGTGAGCAGATGTCCGTCGACGACCTGCTGGCCCGGATCCAGTCGGTCACCCCGGACGAGGTCCGCGAGGTCGCCCGCGAGATCCTGGGACAGCGGCCCTCGTTGTCGGTCATCGGCCCGCTCAAGGACAAGCAGGCGGCCCGACTGCACGACGCCGTCGCCTGACACCCGCCTTCGGAACCCGTATCCGGTTTCGGAACCCGTATCCGGTAAGGAAGCAAGAACGATGAGCAAGCTGCGCGTGGCGGTCCTCGGTGCCAAGGGCCGGATCGGCGCCGAGGCGGTACGAGCCGTCGAGGCCGCCGAGGACATGGAACTGGTGGCCGCCCTGGGCCGCGGCGACACCCTGGAGGCGCTCACGGCTTCGGGCGCCCAGGTCGCGGTCGAACTGACCACGCCCGCCTCGGTGATGGACAACCTCGACTTCTGCGTACGGCACGGCATCCACGCCGTCGTCGGTACGACGGGCTGGACCGACGAACGCCTCGCGCAGCTGAACGGCCGGCTGGCCGAGTCTCCGGAGACGGGCGTCCTCATCGCGCCCAACTTCTCCATCGGCGCCGTACTCACCATGAAGTTCGCGCAGATCGCCGCGCCCTACTTCGAGTCGGTCGAGGTCATCGAGCTGCACCACCCGAACAAGGTGGACGCCCCCAGCGGCACCGCCACGCGCACGGCCCAGCTCATCGCGGAGGCCCGGGCCAAGGCGGGCTCGGCCCCCGCGCCGGACGCCACGACCACGGCCCTGGACGGCGCGCGCGGCGCGAACGTCGACGGCATCCCGGTGCACGCCGTCCGGCTGCGCGGCCTGCTGGCCCACCAGGAGGTCCTGCTGGGCGGCGAGGGCGAGACGCTGACCGTCCGCCACGACTCGCTCCACCACAGCAGCTTCATGCCGGGCATCCTGCTCGGCGCCCGCCGCGTGGTGACGACCCCGGGCCTCACCTTCGGCCTGGAGCACTTCCTGGACCTGGGCTGACATGCGCGCCAAAGTCACCTACGCCGTCACGGCCGCCGTCCTGGTCTTCTACTTCGTCCTGGTCGGCAGCCGCGGCGTCATGCTCATACAGTCGGGCACGCTCATCACGGTCACCTTCGGGGTCGCGGTCCTGATCCTGCCGGTGATCGGCATCTGGTTCCTCTGGAAGAACACCCAGTTCGTCCGCAACGCCAACAAGCTCGCCGCCGAACTCGACGCCGAAGGCGGCCTGCCCGTCGACGAGTTGCGGCGTACCGCGGGCGGCCGCATCGACCGCGACTCCGCCGACGAGGTCTTCGCCAAGCGCAAGGCCGAGACGGAGGACGCCCCCGACGACTGGCGCAGCTGGTTCCGCCTCGCCGTCGCCTACCACGACGCCCGTGACACCCCGCGCGCCCGCAAGGCGATGCAACGCGCGATCGCCCTGCACGACGGCCGCCCCGTCCAGGCATGAGCGGCTGAAACGCCCGTACGCCGAAGGGGCCGGTCCGCACTCACTGCGGACCGGCCCCTTCGGCATACGACTGCTCGGCTTATTACGGCCGCTGTCGGGCGGTCAGCTCCGCCGGTACTCGTCGGACCACACCTCGACCGAGTCCGCAGCCCGGTCGAAGGAGGAGGCACGCGCCACGAAGTCGATGTCGTGCGTGGTCAGCAGCGCGGTCACGTCCTCCGGAGCACGGTCCTTGCGTACGAGGACCAGCGCCTGCCCCTGCACCGTGCGCGGCAGTCCGAGCCAGCGCACCGGCTGCTGCACCGTGCGCACCGCGACGACCCGGTCCCACCGCACCGTCAGGGTGAAGAGGAACCGCACCCGGCGCAGCCCGCGCGCGCTCACCCACACGCCCATGCGCAGCAGCCGCAGGGCACAGAGGATGACGGCCACCGCGATACCGAGGATCACCGCTGCCTCGGACCGCGAGCCCGTCAACGCGATGATGACTGCGGCGAACAGCACATACGACGCGAGCAGCAGCACGAGCGCGGCTGCTGCCACCCGCCACGGGCCGGGCCGGTAGGGGCGCCGCCAGCGGTCGCGGTCGTCGAACGGCAGCGCGAGCTCGTCCGCGGCCTCGAATGCGCGGTCGGCCGTAAGGAAGGGCAGGGGCACGGCTGGTGTCCTCACTGAATCCATGCGTGGGCTGTGCCCGGTGAGGCTATCCGGCCGGGTTCCCACTCACCACCGTTGGGGGTCCGGATGAGTCATGGTCAGCTGTACGGCCGCGTGCCGGGTCAGCGATTGTCGGCGGCCTGGGACTGCTGGTGCTGGGTCGAGAGGTTGTTCTGGGACAGCGCCGGCATCCCGAGGACCAGGGAGCCCACGATTCCGGCGACGATGGTGAGACCCAGGAGCCAACGCCCGGCTAGCTGACCGGCGGACGCACGCTCACGCGGCGGCGGTGCGACATTGCTGCGGAAGCGGTCGGTCTCGGCGATGAAGGCGAACGGAACGGGTTCGCGCCGACGGAACATCGGTGGTGCTTCTCCCCTCTGGGGTCGAATCGGGATCGAACGGGTGACTCTCACCAAGACAGACGAGCGAACGCCCCAATTGGTGCCCCGTTTCACCGAATTCGCAGAAGTTCGCCAATGAATGTCGTGGCCCGGCACCGAACGCCCCGATGTCAGTGCCTGGCCGTAGAGTGGGCGCCGCCCGAGAGACGTGATGGAAGGACCCTCCGAGCCGTGACCGACACCCCCGCCGACGACCTCAAGCCCAGTTTTCGCAGTGACGTGACCGTCGAGCTGGTCAAGCACACCGCGTCCGACGCGGACGTGCTCTTCGCCGCCCGCGTCTCGACGATCGGCGAGCAGTCCCTGGACGAGATGGGCAAGGACCCCGAGCGCTCCAAGGGTCTGATCAACTACCTGATGCGGGACCGGCACGGCAGCCCCTTCGAGCACAACTCGATGACGTTCTTCATCAGCGCCCCGATCTTCGTCTTCCGTGAGTTCATGCGGCATCGGGTGGGCTGGTGCGTCTCCGGTGACACCGAGATCACGCTCGAAAGCGAGGCGGGGAACCTCAGGCGCCGCTCGATCGAGGACCTGTACAAGCTGTGGCACCTGGGCGTGGAGGACCGTCTGCCGCATTCGGCGGGTGGTGTGACCTGGCACGCAGGTGCACAGAAGTGGATGGCGCAGGTCCGGCGCGGAGAGACCGACCATTACCTGGGGCTCTACGACAACCGGGACGCGGCCGACTCGGCCGTCGCGGAATTCCGGGAGCAGCACCCGTCCACCCGACTGCGCAAACTCGAATCGGTCCGGCGCAACCACGTCCGCTGCTACGACGAGGAGACCCTGACGGCCCAGCGGGCCCAGATCGTCGACGTCATCCAGTCGGGCGTCAAGCCGCTGATCAAGATCACCACGGCAGGTGGAAAGGTTCTGCGCTCCACAGTCGATCATGCGGTGCTCACCCCGGACGGCTGGCGCAAGGCTGGTGAACTCGCGGTGGGAGATGCCGTGATGACCGCCGGGACGGAACCGCGCCCCTCCGAAAGGCTGGTTCCGCCGAGCCTCGGGCGCGGTGTGGGTGTCTGGACGTCGATGCAGCGCGACCGCCTCATCGGTGAGACCGACACCTGCTACGCCTGCGGCGAGGTCTTCGCACGCGAAGACCTCGCGCTCGCTCACGTCGTTCCCGTGGCCGAGGACCTGACCCGAGCACTCGACGAGCGGAACCTGGCGCCTGCCTGCGAGCCCTGCCACGCGGCCAAGAGCGCGGAGGAACAGAAGCTCGCACGTCGCGGCGGGAAGACCGCGGTAGCCGTGCCTGATCCGGTGATCTCCATCGAGGACGACGGCGAGGAGATGACGTACGACCTGTCGGTGGAAGGCCCCTGGCACAACTTCCTGGCCAACGGTGTCGTCGTACACAATTCGTACAACGAGGAATCCGGCCGCTACAGGGAACTCCAGCCGGTCTTCTACGTCCCCGGAGAGGACCGCAAGCTGGTCCAGCAGGGACGCCCGGGCAAGTACGTGTTCGTGTCGGGTACCGAGGCGCAGCAGGCCATCGTCGAACGCTCGATGCAGGAGTCCTACGTCCAGGCGTACGAGCGCTACCAGGAGATGCTCGCCGCCGGCGTCGCCCGCGAGGTCGCCCGAGCCGTCCTCCCCGTAGGCCTCTTCTCCTCGATGTACGCCACGTGCAACGCACGCTCGCTGATGCACTTCCTCGGCCTGCGCACGCAGCACGAGTTGGCGAAGGTCCCGTCCTTCCCGCAGCGGGAGATCGAGATGGTCGGCGAGAAGATGGAGGAGGAGTGGGCCAAGCTCATGCCGCTCACCTACGCCGCCTTCAATGCCAACGGTCGTGTCGCCCCGTAGCGCCCCTCCGTTTGCCGGTCGGGCACACATGTACGGATGGGTCGCGCGAAGTGTCCGTATTGCGGCATTTAGAGAAGTTCATCTAGCCTGATCAAACGGACCCGGCACTGCTTGAACCCCCGAGCAGGCAGTGCCGGGCTCCACATTTGTCATGACTTGTCGCCTGCCCCTGAGGCAGACCCCGCATTGAGCAGCGAGTAGCGTGTTACCCATGGCTCCGACCTCCACTCCGCAGACCCCCTTCGGGCGGGTCCTCACCGCCATGGTCACGCCCTTCACGGCGGACGGCGCACTCGACCTCGACGGCGCTCAGCGGCTCGCTACCCACCTGGTGGACGCAGGCAACGACGGCCTGATCATCAACGGCACCACCGGTGAGTCCCCGACCACCAGCGACGCGGAGAAAGCGGATCTCGTACGAGCCGTACTGGAAGCGGTCGGAGACCGCGCCCACGTCATCGCCGGCGTCGGCACCAATGACACCCACCACAGCGTCGAACTCGCCCGCACGGCCGAACGCACCGGCGCACACGGCCTGCTCGTCGTCACGCCGTACTACAACAAGCCCCCGCAGGAGGGCCTCTACCGGCACTTCACGGCCGTCGCCGACGCCGCCGAACTGCCGGTCATGCTCTACGACATCCCCGGCCGCAGCGGCGTCCCGATCGGCACCGAGACACTGGTCCGACTCGCCGAGCACCCGCGGATCGTCGCCAACAAGGACGCCAAGGGCGACCTGGGCCGCGCCAGCTGGGCCATCGCCCGGACCGGCCTCGCCTGGTACTCCGGCGACGACATGCTGAACCTGCCGCTGCTCTCCGTGGGCGCGGTCGGCTTCGTCTCGGTCGTCGGCCATGTGGTCACACCCGAGCTGCGCACCCTGGTGGAGGCGTACGTCTCCGGTGACGTCCAGAAGGCCACCGAGATCCACCAGAAGCTGCTCCCCGTCTACACCGGCATGTTCCGCACCCAGGGCGTCATGACCACCAAGGCCGCGCTCACCCTCCAGGGACTGCCCGCCGGACCGCTGCGCTCACCGATGGTCGAGTGCTCGCCCGAGGAGATCGCCCAGCTCAAGATCGATCTTGCCGCCGGCGGGGTACAGCTCTGACAACGGACTTCACAACTGAATACGCGGGGCTTCGGCGCCCGCACCCCACATCCGATAACTGCATTTGCACGAACGTCATGCGCGCCACGTGCCCACAGGTACGTGGCGCGCATGGGTAGGAGAGTCTTTTGAGTCATCCGCATCCTGAACTCGCCCCGCCGCCCAAGCTCCCCGAAGGCGGCCTGAGGGTCACCCCGCTCGGTGGCCTCGGGGAAATCGGCCGAAACATGACGGTCTTCGAATACGGCGGCCGTCTGCTCATCGTCGACTGCGGCGTGCTCTTCCCCGAGGAGGAGCAGCCTGGGATCGACCTGATCCTGCCGGACTTCACGTCCATCAGGGACCGGCTCGACGACATCGACGGCATCGTCCTCACACACGGCCACGAGGACCACATCGGCGCCGTCCCGTACCTCCTTCGTGAGAAGGCGGACATTCCGCTGATCGGCTCCAAGCTGACCCTCGCCCTCATCGAGGCGAAGCTCCAGGAGCACCGCATCCGGCCGTACACGCTGGAGGTCGCCGAGGGGCACCGCGAGCGCATCGGTCCCTTCGACTGCGAGTTCGTCGCGGTCAACCACTCGATCCCGGACGCGCTCGCGGTCGCCATCCGCACGCCCGCGGGCATGGTCGTCCACACCGGCGACTTCAAGATGGACCAGCTCCCGCTGGACGGCCGTCTCACGGATCTACACGCGTTCGCCCGGCTCAGCGAGGAGGGCATCGACCTGCTCCTCGCAGACTCGACGAACGCCGAGGTCCCGGGTTTCGTCCCGCCCGAGCGCGACATCTCGAACGTCCTGCGGCAGGTCTTCGGCAACGCCCGCAAGCGGATCATCGTGGCCAGCTTCGCCAGCCACGTCCACCGCATCCAGCAGGTCCTGGACACGGCGCACGAGCACGGCCGCAGGGTCGCCTTCGTCGGTCGCTCGATGGTCCGGAACATGGGCATCGCCCGTGACCTCGGCTATCTCAAGGTCCCGCCGGGCCTGGTGGTGGACGTCAAGACACTCGACGACCTCCCGGACAGCCAGGTCGTCCTGGTCTGTACGGGCTCCCAGGGCGAACCGATGGCCGCCCTCTCCCGCATGGCCAACCGGGACCACCAGATCCGCATCGTCGCGGGCGACACGGTGATCCTGGCCTCGTCGCTCATCCCGGGCAACGAGAACGCGGTCTACCGCGTCATCAACGGCCTCACCCGCTGGGGCGCCAACGTCGTCCACAAGGGCAACGCCAAGGTCCACGTCTCCGGACACGCCTCGGCCGGCGAGCTGCTGTACTTCTACAACATCTGCCGGCCGAAGAACCTGATGCCGGTCCACGGCGAATGGCGCCACCTACGGGCCAACGCCGAACTGGGCGCCATGACCGGCGTCCCGCACGACCGGATCGTCATCGCCGAGGACGGCGTGGTCGTCGACCTCATCGAGGGCAAGGCCAAGATCTCGGGCAAGGTCCAGGCGGGTTACGTCTACGTCGACGGCCTCTCGGTCGGCGATGTCGGCGAACCCGCGCTGAAGGACCGCAGGATCCTGGGCGACGAGGGCATCATCTCGGTCTTCCTCGTCGTGGACTCGTCCACCGGCAAGATCACAGGTGGCCCGCACATCCAGGCCCGCGGCTCCGGCATCGACGACTCCGCCTTCGTGGACGTGGTCCCGAGGATCACGGAGGTCCTGGAGCGCTCGGCCCAGGACGGCGTCGTGGAACCCCACCAGCTGCAGCAACTGATCCGCCGCACGCTGGGCAAGTGGGTCTCCGACAACTATCGGCGCAGGCCGATGATCCTCCCGGTCGTCGTGGAGGTCTGACCGCTGTACGACCCCTCGTACGCGTGAACCTGGAGCGGGCCGCCTCGATTTGCATCGAGGCGGCCCGCTCCAGTACGTTTACGGCTCCGCCTGAGGGGGAACCCG
>NZ_CP108463.1:0-3547500 GCF_036226385.1 Streptomyces sp. NBC_01261 | reverse complement strand
GCGAGCGAAACCGGATGAGGCCAAACCGTATACGTGTGAGACCCGGCAGGGGTTGCGTATGCGGGGTTGTGGGATCTCTCTTTCACAGTCTGCCGGCTGTGAGGCGAGTCAGAAACCGTTGATGTAGGCGAAGGACATGCGAAAGGTCCGGCGTAGAGGGTAAGACCCCCGTAGTCGAAACATCAACGGCTCGTTTGAGAGACACCCAAGTAGCACGGGGCCCGAGAAATCCCGTGTGAATCTGGCGGGACCACCCGCTAAGCCTAAATATTCCCTGGTGACCGATAGCGGATAGTACCGTGAGGGAATGGTGAAAAGTACCGCGGGAGCGGAGTGAAATAGTACCTGAAACCGTGTGCCTACAAGCCGTGGGAGCGTCGGAGTGCATGCTTGCATGCACTCTCGTGACTGCGTGCCTTTTGAAGAATGAGCCTGCGAGTTTGCGGTGTGTTGCGAGGTTAACCCGTGTGGGGAAGCCGTAGCGAAAGCGAGTCCGAATAGGGCGATTTAGTAGCGCGCTCAAGACCCGAAGCGGAGTGATCTAGCCATGGGCAGGTTGAAGCGGAGGTAAGACTTCGTGGAGGACCGAACCCACCAGGGTTGAAAACCTGGGGGATGACCTGTGGTTAGGGGTGAAAGGCCAATCAAACTCCGTGATAGCTGGTTCTCCCCGAAATGCATTTAGGTGCAGCGTCGTGTGTTTCTTGCCGGAGGTAGAGCACTGGATAGGCGATGGGCCCTACCGGGTTACTGACCTTAGCCAAACTCCGAATGCCGGTAAGTGAGAGCACGGCAGTGAGACTGTGGGGGATAAGCTCCATGGTCGAGAGGGAAACAGCCCAGAGCATCGACTAAGGCCCCTAAGCGTACGCTAAGTGGGAAAGGATGTGGAGTCGCACAGACAACCAGGAGGTTGGCTTAGAAGCAGCCACCCTTGAAAGAGTGCGTAATAGCTCACTGGTCTAGTGATTCCGCGCCGACAATGTAGCGGGGCTCAAGCGTACCGCCGAAGTCGTGTCATTCATACAATAGGGCCAACGCCTGTATGGATGGGTAGGGGAGCGTCGTGTGCCGGGTGAAGCCGCAGCGGAAGCTAGTGGTGGACGGTTCACGAGTGAGAATGCAGGCATGAGTAGCGATACACACGTGAGAAACGTGTGCGCCGATTGACTAAGGGTTCCTGGGTCAAGCTGATCTGCCCAGGGTAAGTCGGGACCTAAGGCGAGGCCGACAGGCGTAGTCGATGGATAACCGGTTGATATTCCGGTACCCGCTGTGAAGCGTCAAACATCGAGCCCATTAATGCTAAGGCCGTGAAGCCGTTCCGGACCCTTCGGGGAATGGAAAGTGGTGGAGCCGCCGGCCCAAGATGGTAGTAGGTGAGTGATGGGGTGACGCAGGAAGGTAGTCCATCCCGGGCGGTGGTTGTCCCGGGGTAAGGGTGTAGGACGAGTGGTAGGCAAATCCGCCGCTCATTAAGTCTGAGACCTGATGCCGAGCCGATTGTGGTGAAGTGGATGATCCTATGCTGTCGAGAAAAGCCTCTAGCGAGTTTCATGGCGGCCCGTACCCTAAACCGACTCAGGTGGTCAGGTAGAGAATACCGAGGCGTTCGGGTGAACTATGGTTAAGGAACTCGGCAAAATGCCCCCGTAACTTCGGGAGAAGGGGGGCCATCACCGGTGAGAGGATTTACTCCTTGAGCTGGGGGTGGCCGCAGAGACCAGCGAGAAGCGACTGTTTACTAAAAACACAGGTCCGTGCGAAGCCGTAAGGCGATGTATACGGACTGACGCCTGCCCGGTGCTGGAACGTTAAGGGGACCGGTTAGTCACTCTTCGGGGTGGCGAAGCTGAGAACTTAAGCGCCAGTAAACGGCGGTGGTAACTATAACCATCCTAAGGTAGCGAAATTCCTTGTCGGGTAAGTTCCGACCTGCACGAATGGCGTAACGACTTCTCGACTGTCTCAACCATAGGCCCGGTGAAATTGCACTACGAGTAAAGATGCTCGTTTCGCGCAGCAGGACGGAAAGACCCCGGGACCTTTACTACAGTTTGATATTGGTGTTCGGTTCGGCTTGTGTAGGATAGCTGGGAGACTGTGAACTCTGGACGCCAGTTCAGGGGGAGTCGTCGTTGAAATACCAGTCTGGTCGTGCTGGATGTCTAACCTGGGTCCGTGATCCGGATCAGGGACAGTGTCTGATGGGTAGTTTAACTGGGGCGGTTGCCTCCTAAAGAGTAACGGAGGCGCCCAAAGGTTCCCTCAGCCTGGTTGGCAATCAGGTGTTGAGTGTAAGTGCACAAGGGAGCTTGACTGTGAGACCGACGGGTCGAGCAGGGACGAAAGTCGGGACTAGTGATCCGGCGGTGGCTTGTGGAAGCGCCGTCGCTCAACGGATAAAAGGTACCCCGGGGATAACAGGCTGATCTTCCCCAAGAGTCCATATCGACGGGATGGTTTGGCACCTCGATGTCGGCTCGTCGCATCCTGGGGCTGGAGTCGGTCCCAAGGGTTGGGCTGTTCGCCCATTAAAGCGGTACGCGAGCTGGGTTTAGAACGTCGTGAGACAGTTCGGTCCCTATCCGCTGCGCGCGCAGGAACATTGAGAAGGGCTGTCCCTAGTACGAGAGGACCGGGACGGACGAACCTCTGGTGTGCCAGTTGTTCTGCCAAGGGCATGGCTGGTTGGCTACGTTCGGGAGGGATAACCGCTGAAAGCATCTAAGCGGGAAGCCTGCTTCGAGATGAGTGTTCCCACCCCCTTGAGGGGTTAAGGCTCCCAGTAGACGACTGGGTTGATAGGCCGGATCTGGAAGCCCAGTAATGGGTGGAGGTGACCGGTACTAATAGGCCGAGGGCTTGTCCTCAGTTGCTCGCGTCCACTGTGTTGGTTCTGAAACCACGAACAACCCCATGTCCGGGGCCACCGGGTGTGGTGCGGTTGTCTGTTTCATAGTGTTTCGGTGGTCATAGCGTGAGGGAAACGCCCGGTTACATTCCGAACCCGGAAGCTAAGCCTCACAGCGCCGATGGTACTGCAGGGGGGACCCTGTGGGAGAGTAGGACGCCGCCGAACAAATATTGAAAGGGTTGGATCCTGAACTTCGGTTCGGGGTCCAACCCTTTTTTGTTTGCCGTCACTTGAAGTTCACGTTGCGCAATCACCATCCGAGCATGGGTACTGCTGCAATGCTCAGGGCCGCAGGCGTCGGACTCGGTGACGAGGTCGTCGTGCCGGCGTTCGGGAACGTGGAAGTCGCCGAGGCCGTCACCCTCGCGGGTGGGCTGCCGGTGTTCGCCGACATAGATCCGGTGACCTACTGCCTGGACGCGTCCGCTGTCGAAGCGGCCGTAACTCCGCGTACGGCGGCGATAGTTGTCGTACATCGATTCGGTCGGTCCGCTGATGTCGGGCGGTTGCTCGGGGTCGGGCAGCGGCATGGGCTGCTGGTGTTGCAGCAGGGGGAGTCCGAGGCGCCGTACGACGAAGTCGCTCAGCGGCGGGAGCGGGCTGCCTATCTTGACGCGAAGTTGCGTGGGGTGCGGACGCCTGACGATGGGGACGGGCACACCTACCAGCAGTACGTCGTGCGGGTGCCGGGGAACGGGCGGCCGGATCGTGATGCCTTCGCTCGGGCCGTGCGTGGCAGGGGAGTTGAGTGCCGGGTGCCGGTGAAGACTCCTGTGCATCGACTGCCGGAGTTCCGGCGGTGTGTGGCTCTGCCGGAGACAGAGCGGGCCGCGGACGAGACGCTCGCGCTGCCGGTGGACGCCTCGTTGACCAAGCGGGAGATGCAGCGGATCGTTTCTGCATGCAACGCGCTCGGGGGACTGTTGCAGCCCGCTTTCTGATCGAGTCGGGGTCGCGCAGCGGTGGTTGGGCGCACGGGCCTGTTCGGGGTATGATTCTTTTCGTTGCCGCGAGGGAAACCTCGGGAAAGCGACAGGCCCTCTTAGCTCAGTCGGTAGAGCGTCTCCATGGTAAGGAGAAGGTCAACGGTTCGATTCCGTTAGAGGGCTCCAGACATCAGAAGGCCCCGCCCAATTGGGCGGGGCCTTCTGCGTGTTCGAGGTCGGTCAGTCCTTCTGGAGGCCCGGGACGCGCATCGCCAGGATGGCCATGTCGTCGGACGGGGCGTCCGACGCGAAGCGTTCGACCGCGCGCATGACGCGGGCCGCTACCGCTCCCGCTGTGAGGCCCGTGCAGGTCGTGAGGACGTCGGCCAGGCCGTCGTCGCCGAGCATGCGGGTGCCCTCGCGGCGCTCCGTGACGCCGTCCGTGACGCACAGGAGGACGTCGCCGGGGTCGAGGGTGACCGTCTGCTCGTAGAGCTCCAGGTCGTCCATGACGCCGAGGAGGGGCTGCGGTTCGGCGGCCGGTTCGACCGTGCCGTCCTGGCGGAGGCGGAGCGGGAGCGGGTGGCCGGCGCAGACCACCTTCAGTTCGGCGCTGCCGTCCTCCTGGGGCCACAACTCGCCGTAGAGGAGCGTCAGGAAGCGGCTGCGGGCTCCCTCGTCGAGGATCGCGGAGTTGAGGCGCTCCAGGACCGCGGGGCCGCCGAAGCCCTCCCTGGCGAGCAGACGGAGGGCGTGGCGGGCCAGGCCGGTGACCGCGGCAGCCTCGGGGCCTGTGCCGCAGACGTCGCCGATGGCGAAGCCGTAGACACCGTCCCGGATGGGGAACAAGTCGTAGAAGTCGCCGCCCACTTCGTTGCCCTCGCCGGCCGCGCGGTAGATGACCTCGACCTCGACGCCCTCGATGTGCGGGAGGTCGGGGGGCAGGAGGCTGCGCTGGAGGGACTGGCTGATGGCCGTGCGCTCCGAGTACAGGCGGGCGTTGTCGAGGGCGAGGGCGGCCCGTCGGCTCAAGTCCTCGGCCAGTTCCAGGATTTCCTGGCGGAAGTGTTCGTCGGTGGGCTTGCCGAGGGTCAGCATGCCGATGACGCGGTTGCGGGCGACCAGGGGGAGGACGACTGTTTCGCCGCCGACTGCCGAAGCCGTGGCCAGAGTTGGGCCGATGCCGGAGCTGACGCGGCGGGTGGGCTCGCCGAGGCCGAGGCTGCGCATGGAGGTGCGCAGGGCGGCCTGGTGGGCGGCCTCGGCCGGGGCGGCCCAGACGCGGGCGCCGGGGGTGGGGACCGGGTCCGGAGGGGCGATCTTAGAGAGCAACGACTTGATGCCGTCGATGAGTTCCTCGTCCTCGTGAAGGACGTACGAGAGGTACGGGTCCGAGGACTGGTCGGCGATCGTGTAGACCGCGCACCAGGTGGCGAGGGTCGGGACCGTCATCTGGGCCATCAGGGCGAGGGTCTGATCGCGGTCCAGGGTGCCCGCGAGGAGGTCGGAGGCCTCGACCAGGAAGCTGAGGGAGCCGCGGCGCAGGCGTTCCAGTTCGCCCAGGCGGGCCGATTCGACCGCCAACGCGATGCGGTCGGCCGCGAACTGGAGCCGTAGCGCTTCTTCGTTCGAGTACTTGTTGGGGCCTTCGGCGGCCACTCCCAGGGAGCCGGTGAGGCGGCCCTCCACCTTCAGGGGGACCGTGACGACCGAGCGCATTCCGGTGCCGCTCAGGAGCGGTACGGCGCCGGGGACGGCCTGGAGGTCCTCGTGGACGGCCGGCATGCGGGCGGAGCCGTAGCGGCCGGGGCCCGCCTCGACGGGCACGCGCGCGAAGCGCTGGCGGGCGGAGGGGAGACCGGTGGAGGCGCGGACCTCCAACTCGGTCTCGTCGTCGGTCGCGAGGAGGAGGAAGGCGGAGTCCCCGTCGAGCATGTCGCGGGCGCGCTCGACCGTGCGCTGGAGGAGGCCGTCGAGGTCGTCCGGCGCGGGGGAGCCGATGAACACCTCGAAGGGGTCGGTGTTCTGGCCGTCCGGGGTGGACGCCGCGTCGGGGGCGGGGCCGCGCAACGGGGTCTGCAGAACCGCGCGTTCGTGGTCCCTCACCAGGAGGCACACGGTTGACGGTTCGCCGTCCGTGTCGCGGACGCGGAGGTGGGAGGCGTAGACCGGGGTCACCCGGCCGTCGGCGCCGCGGATGCCGTAGGTGCCCTCCCAGCGGGAGAGGCGGAGGGCCTCGGCGATGCCGGTGCTGGTGCCCGGGGTGTGCGGCCAGGCGGCGAGGTCGGTGAGGGGCTTGCCGGTGACCTGCTCGGCGGCGTAGCCGAAGAGTTCCTCGGCGTCCTCGTTCCAGGACGTGATGGAGCCCGTACGGTCGATCTGGACGACCGCGACGCGGACCCTGCCGTCGGCGAGCGGGAGCAGGGCGGCCGGCAGGGACGGGCCGGCCGCGCGGGTGCCCACCGGGCGGGCGGGGAGGTCGAGTTGGAACCAGACCAGCTTCTTCGTGGGGGTGTAGTCGACGCCCCAGCGGCTGGCCAGGGCCGCGCACAGCTGGAGGCCGCGGCCGCCCTCGCGGTCGGGGCTGCTCATGGTGATCGCGGCCCCCTGGAGGGGGATCTCGCGTTCCGGGTAGTGGTCGGCGACCTCGATCCTCGCGCCGTCGTCACTCCGTAGGCACAGCACATCCGCGGCCGTGCCCGCGTGGACGACGGCGTTGGTCACCAGCTCGCTGGTGAGGACCACGGCGTCGTCGATGATGTCGGCGAAGCCCCAGCCCTGCAGGGTGTCGCGGACGAAGGACCGCGCGGTGGCGACCGATCGTCCGACGGGCTCGAAGCTGGCGGCCGCGCGCGCGGTGATCACAGAACTCCTCGGCCTGTTGTCGGCGGGCAGGTCACCATGGCCGATCGGCGCCTGCCGGGGCACCGGCTGGTTTCCGGTCGGCGGGGGGTCCTGGGGCGTTCCCCCAGGATGCAGTCCGGTGGTCATGGTGCGGTGCCCCTCCGATGCCTGCCCGCTCGTGCTCGTGCCACCGTCCAGGCCGGACGGAACCGGCGCGGCTGGACAGCCGCATGCAAGGTTACTTACCTTCACCGTCCATGCGGATGCCGGTCCGCAGTGTTTACGTCCCCAGGGTGTGCGGACCGTGTGCGAAGCTGCCGAACTGTTATGGCCTGGTTCAGGCAGGGTGAAACACTGGGCAGGAATCCGGTGAAGGTCCGGGCAGGCCGGGTGTCTTCTGTGGACGGAGGACACCACACCTTGTTGAAGCCCGGTAAACCGGGCAGAGATACGCGGCGGAACCTGATACGCCGAGCAGTTGCACACCGGCACAGCGGTAACGGTCGACCCCTGCGGGAGGGACACAGTGGAGTCTGGCGCAGCGACGCGGGGCACTAAGACGCGCGCGAAAGGCGGACAGTCCCTGAAGAACCAGCGCAAACCACGCAATGGGACCACGGAGGTGGACGCGGCCTCTTTGGACCGGCTGCTGACGGCTCTGGTCTCCATGCGGGACGGGAACTTCCGCAAGCGGCTCACGGTGTCCGGCGACGGCGTGATGTCGGAGATCGCCGCCGTGTTCAACGAGGTGGCCGACCGCAATCTGCATCTCACGGGTGAGCTGTCCCGGGTGCGGCGCATGGTGGGCCGTGAGGGAAAACTCACGGAACGGCTGGAGACGGGCGCCTGCGAGGGTTCCTGGGCCTCGGCCATCGATGCCTCCAACGCGCTCGTGGACGACCTCGTACGGCCCGTCTCCGAGGTCGGACGGGTGCTCTCCGCGGTGGCGGAGGGTGATCTGTCGCCGCGGATGGAGCTGCGGACACAGGCGCCGGACGGGACCGGGCATCCGTTGCGCGGGGAGTTCCTGAAGGTCGGGCGGACCGTCAACAACCTGGTCGACCAGTTGTCGACGTTCACCGACGAGGTCACGCGTGTGGCCAGCGAGGTGGGCACCGAGGGCAAGCTGGGCGGGCAGGCACGCGTGCGTGGCATGTCCGGCTCGTGGAAGGACCTCACGGAGTCGGTCAACACGATGGCGTACCGGCTGACGGCCCAGGTGCGGGACATCGCGCTGGTGACCACGGCGGTCGCCAAGGGTGACCTGTCGCGGAAGGTCACGGTCCATGTCGCCGGCGAGATGCTGGAGCTCAAGAACACCGTCAACACGATGGTGGACCAGCTGTCGTCGTTCTCCTCCGAGGTGACGCGGGTCGCCCGTGAGGTGGGCACCGAGGGCGAGCTGGGCGGCCAGGCGCAGGTGCCGGGTGTGGCCGGGGTGTGGAAAGACCTCACCGACTCGGTGAACATCATGGCCGGCAACCTGACGGCCCAGGTGCGCGGGATCGCGCAGGTGACGACGGCTGTGGCCAACGGTGACCTGTCGCAGAAGGTGACCGTGTCGGCGCGGGGCGAGGTCGCCCAGCTCGCCGAGACGATCAACCAGATGACCGAGACGCTGCGTACGTTCGCGGACGAGGTCACGCGCGTGGCCAACGAGGTCGGTGCCGAGGGGCAGCTCGGCGGGCAGGCGAACGTGCCGGGTGCGGCGGGGACGTGGAAGGACCTCACCGACTCGGTGAACACGGTCTTCCGGAACCTGACCATCCAGGTGCGGGACATCGCCGCCGTGACGACCGCCGTGGCGAGCGGTGACCTGTCCCAGAAGGTCACCGTGAACGTGGCCGGCGAGATGCTGGAGCTGAAGAACACCGTCAACGGGATGGTCGACCAGCTGTCCTCGTTCGGTGCCGAGGTCACGCGCGTGGCGCGCGAGATCGGCGTCGAGGGTGAACTGGGCGGCCAGGCACAGGTTCCGGGCGCGGCCGGGACGTGGAAGGACCTGACGGACTCCGTCAACACGGCGTTCCGCAACCTCACCGGACAGGTGAGGAACATCGCGCAGGTGACGACGGCCGTGGCCAACGGCGACCTGTCGCAGAAGGTCACCGTCGACGTGTCCGGCGAGATGCTTCAGTTGAAGAACACCGTCAACACGATGGTGGACCAGCTGTCGTCGTTCGCCGACCAGGTGACCCGCATGGCCCGTGACGTGGGCACCGAGGGCCGGCTCGGCGGCCAGGCGCGCGTGGACGGCGTCTCGGGCACGTGGAAGGAACTCACCGACTCCGTCAACTCGATGGCCGGGAACCTGACCTCCCAGGTGCGCAACATCGCCCAGGTGACCACGGCCGTGGCCCAGGGCGACCTGTCCCAGAAGATCGACGTGGACGCGCGCGGCGAGATCCTGGAGCTGAAGAACACCATCAACACGATGGTCGACCAGCTCTCGGCCTTCGCCGACCAGGTGACCCGGGTCGCCCGCGAGGTCGGCACGGAAGGCCGCCTGGGCGGGCAGGCGCAGGTGCCCGGCGTCGCCGGTGTGTGGCGCGACCTGACCGACTCGGTGAACGGCATGGCCGGCAACCTCACCGCGCAGGTGCGCAACATCGCCCAGGTCGCGACCGCGGTGGCCCGGGGTGACCTGTCCCAGAAGATCACCGTGGACGCGCGCGGGGAGATCCTGGAGCTGAAGAACACCCTGAACACGATGGTCGACCAGCTGTCGTCGTTCGCCGAGGAGGTCACGCGCGTGGCCCGCGAGGTGGGCACCGAGGGGCAGTTGGGCGGGCAGGCCGAGGTGCAGGGTGTCTCCGGCACCTGGAAGGACCTCACGCAGTCGGTGAACTTCATGGCGAACAACCTGACCATCCAGGTGCGCCAGATCGCCGAGGTCACGACCGCCGTCGCCAAGGGCGACCTCTCCAAGAAGATCACCGTCGACGCCAAGGGCGAGATCCTCGAACTCGTCACGACCGTCAACACCATGGTCGACCAACTGTCCTCGTTCGCCGAGCAGGTGACCCGGGTGGCCCGCGAGGTGGGCACCGAGGGCATCCTGGGCGGCCAGGCGCACGTACCGGGTGTCACGGGCATCTGGAAGGACCTCAGCGGCAACGTCAACCTGATGGCCAACAACCTGACCGTGCAGGTGCGGAACATCTCCCAGGTCGCGGCGGCCGTCGCCAACGGTGACCTGACGCGGACGGTGACGATCGAGGCGCGCGGCGAGGTCGCGCAGCTCGCCGACACCTTCAACACCATGGTGAAGACGCTGAGTTCGTTCGCCGACCAGGTCACCAAGGTGGCCCGCGAGGTGGGCACGGACGGCATCCTCGGCGGTCAGGCGCGCGTGCCCGGTGTGGCCGGCACGTGGAAGGACCTCACCGAGTCCGTGAACGGGATGGCGTCCAACCTGACCGGCCAGGTGCGCAACATCGCGATGGTCACCACGGCCATCGCCAAGGGCGACCTGACCAAGAAGATCGACATCGACGCCCGCGGCGAGATCCTCGAACTGAAGACGACGATCAACACGATGGTCGATCAGCTGTCGTCGTTCGCCGAGGAGGTCACCCGGGTCGCCCGCGAGGTGGGCACCGAGGGCCAACTGGGCGGCCAGGCACGCGTGCGTGACGTCGACGGCACCTGGCGCGACCTCACCGAGTCGGTGAACGAGATGGCCGGGAACCTGACCCGGCAGGTGCGTGCCATCGCGCGCGTGGCGACCGCGGTGACCCGCGGCGACCTAAACCTGAAGATCGACGTCGACGCGGCGGGCGAGATCCAGGAGTTGCAGGACTACATCAACAAGATGATCGCCAACCTGCGCGACACCACGATCGCCAACAAGGAGCAGGACTGGCTCAAGGGCAACCTCGCCCGTATCTCCGCGCTGATGCAGGGCCGCCGCGACCTGGACGACGTCGCCTCGCTGATCATGAGTGAGCTGACGCCGGTGGTCTCCGCGCAGCACGGCGCGTTCTTCCTCGCGCTGCCCCTGGCGGACGTCGAGGGCGAGGAGGCGTACGAACTGCGCATGCTCGGGTCGTACGGCTACTCCATGGGGTCCATGCCGACCTCGTTCAGGCCCGGTGAGGCGCTGATCGGGACGGCCGCCCAGGAGCGGCGCACGATCCTCGTGGAGAACGCGCCCAGCGGCTATCTGAAGATCTCCTCGGGGCTCGGGGAGGCGCCGCCCGCGCAGGTGATCGTGCTGCCGGTGCTGTTCGAGGGGAAGGTGCTCGGCATCATCGAGCTGGCCTCCTTCACGCCGTTCACGCACATCCAGAAGGACTTCCTCAACCAGATCGCCGAGATGATCGCGACCAGCGTCAACACCATCTCCGTCAACACCAAGACGGAGGTGCTGCTGAAGCAGTCGCAGGAGCTGACCGAGCAACTCCGGGAGCGGTCGGCCGAGTTGGAGAACCGGCAGAAGGCACTCCAGTCGTCCAACGCCGAACTGGAGGAGAAGGCCGAGCTGTTGGCCCAGCAGAACCGCGACATCGAGGTCAAGAACACCGAGATCGAGGAGGCGCGGCAGGTCCTGGAGGAGCGCGCCGAGCAGCTCGCGGTGTCGATGCGCTACAAGAGCGAGTTCCTCGCCAACATGTCGCACGAGCTGCGCACACCGCTCAACTCGCTGCTGATCCTGGCCAAGCTGCTCGCCGACAACGCGGAGGGGAACCTCTCCCCGAAGCAGGTCGAGTTCGCCGAGACCATTCACGGCGCGGGGTCCGACCTGCTCCAGCTGATCAACGACATCCTGGACCTGTCGAAGGTCGAGGCGGGCAAGATGGACGTCTCCCCGACGCGCATCGCACTCGTCCAACTCGTCGACTACGTAGAGGCCACTTTCCGCCCGCTGACCGCGGAGAAGGGCCTCGATCTCTCCGTCCGGGTGTCGCCGGAACTGCCCGCCACGCTGCACACCGACGAGCAGCGCCTCCTCCAGGTGCTGCGCAACCTGCTGTCCAACGCGGTGAAGTTCACCGACTCCGGGGCGGTCGAGCTGGTCATCCGGCCGGCCGGCGCGGATGTGCCGGTGGCGATCCGGGAGCAGCTCCTGGAGGCCGGTTCACTGCGGGACGCGGACGCCGCTCTGATCGCGTTCTCGGTGACCGACACCGGGATCGGGATCGCGGGCAGCAAGATGCGGGTCATCTTCGAGGCGTTCAAGCAGGCGGACGGTACGACCAGTCGGAAGTACGGCGGTACGGGCCTCGGGTTGTCGATCTCCCGGGAGATCGCGCAGTTGCTCGGCGGTGAGATCCACGCGCAGAGCGAACCGGGGCGCGGTTCGACGTTCACGCTGTATTTGCCGCTGCACCCCAGCGAACTGCCCCCGCAGGGCTACCAGCAGCTGCCGGCGCTGGAGGCGGGCGACCTGGTGGCGTCGTCCGCGGCGGAACTCGCCGAGCTCTCCGATCGGAGCGAGGTGGACTTCGGGACGCCGGCCGAGGTGAAGTCGTACCACGAGACGCAGAACGGTGCCGCCGCGCTCTTCAGGCGCCGGCGCAGGGCGATCGAGCAGTCCACGCAACTGGGGCAGACCGTACGGGACCAGTGGGCGGCACCGGAGTCGCCGCCGTCGCGCCAGGGCATCCGGTTCGACGGGGAGAAGGTGCTGATCGTCGACGACGACATCCGCAACGTCTTCGCGCTGACCAGTGTCCTGGAGCAGCACGGCCTGTCCGTGCTGTACGCCGAGAACGGCCGTGAGGGCATCGAAGTCCTGGAGCAGCACGACGATGTGACGGTCGTTCTGATGGACATCATGATGCCCGAGATGGACGGATACGCGACGACGACGGCGATCCGCAGGATGCCCCAGTTCGCGGGGCTGCCGATCATCGCGCTGACCGCGAAGGCGATGAAGGGCGACCGGGAGAAGGCGATCGAGTCCGGTGCCTCGGACTACGTCACCAAGCCGGTCGATCCCGATCATCTGCTGGCGGTGATGGAGCAGTGGATGCGCCCGGAGTGAAGGAAACGACCGGACTTGACGGGAAAACAGTGGGAACGGTGCGGGGAACGTTCGGTGGCCACGCGGAGTTGCTGACTGAGTGTGGCCGGAGCCGTGTAGAAGCACGGGATTCGGGGAACCTTCTGGTCTCCCGCTACGTTTCTGCTACGTGCACAGTGACATCACGGTGACAGGGTGTGGCGACGGGCGGGGTGCGGCTACCATGACCGGCACAAGGATGGACGGCGCAAGAGAGTCGTCCCCTGGGGCGGCGCCCGGTGCACATCCGGGGCGAGGAGGGCGGGCCATGGTGCAGAAGGCCAAGATCCTTCTGGTCGATGACCGGCCGGAGAATCTGCTGGCGCTGGAGGCCATCCTCTCTGCGCTCGATCAGACACTGGTTCGGGCATCGTCCGGAGAGGAAGCGCTCAAGGCGCTGCTGACGGACGACTTCGCGGTCATTCTGCTGGACGTCCAGATGCCGGGCATGGACGGTTTCGAGACCGCCGCGCACATCAAGCGGCGGGAGCGGACCCGGGACATCCCGATCATCTTCCTCACCGCGATCAACCACGGCCCGCACCACACCTTCCGGGGGTACGCGGCGGGCGCGGTCGACTACATCTCCAAGCCGTTCGACCCATGGGTGCTGCGCGCGAAGGTCTCGGTCTTCGTCGAGCTCTACATGAAGAACTGCCAGCTGCGGGAGCAGGCGGCGCTGCTGCGGCTCCAGTTGGAGGGCGGCGGCAAGCCCGCGGCCGGTGCGGTCAAGGAGCCGGCCGGACTGCTCGCCGAGCTGTCGGCGCGGCTCGCGGCCGTGGAGGAACAGGCCGAGGCGCTGTCCAAACAGCTCGACGACGAGTCGGCGGACGCGGCGGCCGTAGCGACCGCGGCTCATCTCGAACGCAAACTCACCGGGCTGCGCAGGGCACTCGACGCCCTGGAGCCGGGTACGGGCAGCGGAGCGAATTCGGTCCCGTCGCAGAACTGACGTCCGCCGCGGGCGCAGTTGTGCGTGAGCGGCCGTCAGTTCCCGGTCCGGTACGGGCGACACGAACGGGTGAAGCAGCGGACGCACGTGTCCCCTGCCGCCTCCACAGGTAACCTCACACCTATGGCCTCACGTCCCTCCGCAGCCAAGAAGCAGCCCGCCAAGAGGGCTGCTCCGGCGAAGAAGGCCGCTGCGAAAAGGGCCCCGGCGAAGAAGGCGGTCGCCAAGAGGACCGCGCGCCCGGCGCCCAAGCCGGCTCCCAGCCCCACCGGGGGCATCGTCAAGCTCGTGCGCGCCGTCTGGCTCGGCACCGCGCACGCCGTCGGCGCGGTGTTCCGCGGCATAGGGCAGGGCGCGAAGAACTTGGACCCGGCCCACCGCAAGGACGGCGTAGCGCTCCTGCTGTTCGGCCTCGCGCTGATCGTCGCCGCCGGCACCTGGGCGGATCTGCGCGGCCCGGTCGGCGACCTCGTCGAGATCCTGGTGACCGGCGCCTTCGGCCGTCTCGACCTGCTCGTGCCGATACTGCTCGCGGTGATCGCGGTGCGTTTCGTCCGGCACCCGGAGAAGCCCGAGGCCAACGGCCGCATCGTGATCGGCCTGTCCGCGCTCGTCGTCGGCGTGCTCGGTCAGGTCCACATCGCCTGCGGCGCGCCCGCGCGCAGCGACGGCATGCAGGCCATAAGGGACGCCGGCGGGCTCATCGGCTGGGGCGTGGCGACCCCGCTGACGTACACGATGGGCGAGGTCCTCGCCGTACCCCTGCTCGTGCTGCTCACGGTCTTCGGGCTGCTGGTCGTCACGGCCACGCCCGTCAACGCGATCCCGCAGCGCCTGCGGCTGCTCGGCGTGAAGCTGGGCATCGTCCACGACTTCGACGACCAGGACGAGTTCGGCGAGGACGACGAGCGCTACGACGAGCAGTGGCGCGAGGCGCTGCCCGCGCGCCCCCGCAAGCGCGGGAGTGCCCCCGAGGCCTACGACCCCGAGAGCGCCGAGCAGGACGCCCTCTCCAAGCGCCGGAGCCGCCCCCGACGCTCCGCCGTGCCCCAGCCCGACATGAACCGCCCCATGGACGCCGTGGACGTCGCCGCGGCCGCCGCAGCCGCGCTCGACGGGGCCGTCCTGCACGGCATGCCGCCCTCGCCGATCGTCGCCGACCTCACCCAGGGCGTACGCGTCGGAGGAGACCGCGAGGACACCACCCCGACGCCCGTACCGGCCCCCGCGGCGCGCCCCAAGCAGGAGAAGCTCAGGGCGGAGCCGGTCGGGCGCGTCGTGGCGGACCTGACCAAGGCGCCCCCGGAGGAGATGCGCGACCTGCCGCCGCGGGCCGAGCAGCTCCAGCTGTCCGGCGACATCACGTACTCGCTGCCGTCGCTCGACCTCCTGGAGCGCGGCGGCCCCGGCAAGACGCGCAGCGCCGCCAACGACATCGTCGTCGCCTCCCTCCAGAACGTCTTCATGGAGTTCAAGGTCGACGCCTCGGTCACCGGCTTCACGCGCGGGCCGACGGTCACGCGCTACGAGGTCGAGCTGGGCCCCGCCGTCAAGGTCGAGCGGATCACCGCGCTCACCAAGAACATCGCCTACGCCGTCGCCAGCCCCGATGTGCGGATCATCAGCCCGATCCCCGGCAAGTCCGCGGTCGGCATCGAGATCCCGAACACCGACCGCGAGATGGTCAACCTGGGCGACGTCCTGCGCCTGGCGGACGCGGCCGAGGACGACCACCCGATGCTGGTGGCGCTCGGCAAGGACGTCGAGGGCGGCTATGTGATGGCCAACCTGGCGAAGATGCCGCACGTCCTGGTCGCCGGAGCCACCGGTTCCGGTAAGTCGTCCTGCATCAACTGCCTGATCACGTCCGTGATGGTGCGCGCGACTCCCGAGGACGTGCGCATGGTCCTCGTCGACCCTAAGCGCGTCGAACTGACCGCCTACGAAGGCATCCCCCACCTGATCACGCCCATCATCACCAACCCGAAGCGGGCCGCCGAGGCACTCCAGTGGGTCGTACGCGAGATGGACCTCAGGTATGACGACCTCGCGGCCTTCGGGTACCGGCACATCGACGACTTCAACCAGGCCATCCGCGACGGCAAACTGAAGACTCCGGAGGGCAGCGAGCGCGAGCTCAAGACCTATCCGTATCTCCTGGTGATCGTCGACGAGCTGGCCGACCTGATGATGGTCGCGCCCCGGGACGTCGAGGACTCCATCGTGCGCATCACGCAGCTCGCGCGCGCGGCCGGCATCCACCTGGTGCTCGCGACACAGCGGCCGTCCGTCGACGTCGTCACCGGTCTCATCAAGGCGAACGTGCCCTCCAGGCTCGCGTTCGCCACCTCCTCGCTCGCCGACTCGCGGGTCATCCTCGACCAGCCCGGCGCCGAGAAACTGATCGGCAAGGGCGACGGACTGTTCCTGCCGATGGGGGCGAACAAGCCGACCCGTATGCAGGGCGCCTTCGTCACCGAGGGCGAGGTCGCGGCGATCGTCCAGCACTGCAAGGACCAGATGGCGCCGGTCTTCCGGGAAGACGTCACCGTGGGCAGCAAGCAGAAGAAGGAGATCGACGAGGAGATCGGCGACGACCTCGACCTGCTGTGCCAGGCGGTCGAGCTGGTCGTGTCCACGCAGTTCGGGTCCACCTCGATGCTCCAGCGCAAGCTGCGCGTCGGCTTCGCCAAGGCCGGGCGGCTCATGGACCTCATGGAGTCCCGGGGCATCGTCGGACCCAGCGAGGGATCCAAGGCACGTGACGTTCTTGTGAAGGCCGACGAGGTGGATGGCGTGCTCGCGGTGATCCGCGGGGAGTCTGAAGGGTAGGCGTCCGCCGAAAGGTCCGCCGAGAGGATGCGACCGTGATCCACCCGTTAGAGATCGTCGGGCAACCGTTTCCCTTTGCCGTACGTCAAGTTGAGCGAGAAGACAGATGGGGCTCCCACCATGGGGTCCGTGTCTGGCTCGCCATCGGGCGCTCCGGCCATACCGATGGCGTACAAAGTCCCACCGCCCGGTTGCCCCACCCTTCGGTACCCCCCCTAGACTGAATTTCCAGCACAGGCGGCTACACGCTCGAAAGGCGCCCCCGTGTCCATCGGCAACTCCCCTGAAGACGAGCGTCCGTTCGAAGACGGTCGTTCCTCAGACGGTCATGAGGAAGAAGCCCGCCCTTCCGTCGGCCGAGCCTTGCAGCAGGCACGCATCGCCGCCGGGCTGACCGTCGACGACGTCAGCAGTGCCACCCGGGTCCGCATCGCCATCGTGCACGCCATCGAGGCCGACGACTTCACGCCCTGCGGCGGTGACGTCTACGCCCGTGGGCACATCAGGACCCTCGCCAAGGCCGTCCACACCGATCCCGCCCCCCTCCTCGCCCGCTACGACGACGACCACGGCGGACGCCCGGCCCCGACGCCGGCGGCGCCCCTCTTCGAGGCGGAACGTATCCGCCCCGAGCGACGGGGCCCCAACTGGACCGCGGCCATGGTCGCCGCGATCGTCGCCGTGGTCGGCTTCGTCGGGTTCACGGCGTTCAAGGGCGGCGACAGCGACAGTGACGCCGCGTCACAGGTCACCCAGGGGGCCACGCCCAGCGCCAGCAAGCCCGCCGCGCCCAAGCCCTCGAACACCACCGCCACGCCCAAGTCCGACCCCTCCGACAGCGCCATCGCCGCCGCGCCGCAGGACAAGGTGACGGTCCAGGTGACCGCGGTCGACGGCCGCAGCTGGATCTCCGCCAAGGACCACAACGGCCGGATGCTCTTCGACGGACTTCTTAAGAAGGGCGAGTCCAAGACCTTCCAGGACAGCTCGAAGGTCAACCTGATCCTCGGCGACGCCGGTGTGATCCAGCTCTACGTCAACGGCAAGAAGATCGAGGACGACTTCCAGCCCGGAGCGGTGGAGCGCCTCACGTACACGAAGGGCGACCCCGAGGTCGGTTGAGACCTTGAGGCCGGTCAAGCGTCCGGTGGAGTGGTTGTTCCAAGGGGTTGGCCAAGATCGGCCAACCCCTTCGACGTGGGGTGTCAGTGGGACGAAGTAGTCTTGAGCCCATGCCTGAACGCCGTACCGTCGCACTGGTCACTCTTGGCTGCGCCCGTAACGAGGTGGACTCGGAGGAGCTCGCAGGCCGCTTGGAGGCGGACGGCTGGCAACTCGTGGAGGACGCCGAGGACGCGGACGTCGCCGTCGTCAACACCTGTGGCTTCGTCGAGGCCGCCAAGAAGGACTCCGTCGACGCCCTCCTGGAAGCCAATGACCTGAAGGGTCACGGCAGAACGCAGGCCGTCGTCGCGGTCGGCTGCATGGCCGAGCGGTACGGCAAGGAGCTCGCCGAGGCGCTGCCCGAGGCCGACGGAGTGCTCGGCTTCGACGACTACTCCGACATCTCCGACCGCCTGCAGACCATCCTCAACGGCGGCATCCACGCCTCGCACACCCCGCGCGACCGCCGCAAGCTGCTGCCGATCAGCCCCGCCGAGCGGCAGGAGTCCGCCGCCGACGTCGCGCTGCCCGGCCACGGCCCGGTCGACCTCCCGGACGGCCTCGCGCCCGCCTCGGGCCCCCGCGCGCCCCTGCGCCGCCGCCTGGACGGCTCCCCGGTCGCCTCGGTGAAGCTCGCCTCCGGCTGCGACCGCCGCTGCACCTTCTGCGCCATCCCGTCCTTCCGCGGCTCCTTCATCTCCCGCCGCCCGAGCGACGTCCTGAACGAGACACGCTGGCTGGCCGAGCAGGGCGTCAAGGAGATCATGCTGGTCTCCGAGAACAACACGTCCTACGGCAAGGACCTGGGCGACATCCGCCTCCTGGAGACGCTGCTGCCCGAGCTGGCGGACATCGACGGCCTGGAGCGCGTGCGGGTCAGCTACCTCCAGCCCGCCGAGATGCGCCCCGGTCTCATCGACGTGCTCACCTCGACACCGAAGGTCGCGCCCTACTTCGACCTGTCCTTCCAGCACTCCGCCCCCGACGTGCTGCGCTCCATGCGCCGCTTCGGGGACACCGACCGCTTCCTCGAACTGCTCGACACCATCCGCTCCAAGGCCCCGCAGGCCGGCGTGCGCTCGAACTTCATCGTCGGCTTCCCCGGCGAGACCGAGGCGGACCTGGCCGAACTGGAGCGCTTCCTGAACGGCGCGCGCCTGGACGCCATCGGTGTCTTCGGCTACTCCGACGAGGAGGGCACGGAGGCGGCGACGTACGACAAGAAGCTCGACCAGGACGTCGTCGACAAGCGCCTCGCACACATCTCCCGGCTCGCCGAGGAACTGGTCTCGCAGCGCGCCGAGGAGCGCGTCGGCGAGACCGTGCAGGTGCTGGTCGAGTCGGTGGACTCCGAGGACGGCGCCTACGGCCGCGGCGAGCACCAGGCGCCGGAGACGGACGGCCAGGTGCTCCTCACGAGCGGCGAGGGCCTGAGCGTCGGCCGTATGGTCGAGGCGAAGGTGGTCGGTACGGAAGGTGTCGACCTGGTGGCCGAGCCGCTCCTGGGCTCGCTCGCGTGTAGTGAGGAGGCGGGCAGATGACCGGAGTCCCGGCATCGGCGGCGGGCGGCACCTCCAGCGCGAACGGCGCGCCCGCGAGCGCGGGTTCCGGTGCGGCCTCCGGTGGCGCCTCTTCCGGCGCGATGTCGGGCAGTGTCTCCGGCGGTCTCCCCTCCGGGGGAGTCTCGGCCGGTGATGCCTCTTCCGGCGGTGCTCCGGCGGGTGGTGGCTCGGTTGGTAGTGCTTCGCTCGACAGCGCTTCGGTCGGTAGTGCCTCGTCCGGTGTCCTCGAGTCAGGTCTGCCCGATGGTCCGAGGCCGGCGCGCGGTGCGAAGGTCGTCGCCGCGGCCGTCAACCAGGCGAGTGTCTGGAACATCGCCAACTTCCTGACCATGCTCCGGCTGCTGCTCGTCCCCGGCTTCGTCGCGCTCATGCTGGCCGACGGCGGGTACGACCCGGCGATGCGCTCGTTCGCCTGGGCAGCGTTCGCCATCGCCATGATCACCGACCTGTTCGACGGCCATCTGGCGCGGACCTACGACCTCGTCACCGACTTCGGGAAGATCGCCGACCCCATCGCCGACAAGGCGATCATGGGCGCGGCGCTCATCTGCCTGTCCTCGCTCGGCGATCTGCCGTGGTGGGTGACCGTCGTCATCCTCGGCCGGGAACTCGGAATCACGCTGCTGCGTTTTCTTGTCATCCGGTACGGCGTCATTCCCGCGTCGCGCGGCGGCAAGCTGAAGACGCTCACCCAGGGCGTGGCCGTAGGGATGTATGTGCTGGCGCTGACGGGCTGGCTGGCCACCCTGAGGTTCTGGGTGATGGCCGCGGCGGTCGTTCTGACCGTGCTGACCGGGCTCGACTATGTGAGACAGGCCATTGTGCTGCGCAGACAGGGAATCGCCGAGCGCATGGCGGCGTCGGAGGAGACGGAAGCGTGAGTTCCACGGCCACTGAAGTGGTGCGACTACTGACGGTGAGCGGTGCGACGCTCGCTGTCGCCGAGTCGCTCACCGGTGGCCTGGTTGCGGCGGAGATCACATCGGTGCCCGGAGCCTCCAAGGCCTTCCGCGGTTCGGTCACCGCCTACGCCACCGAGCTGAAGCATCAGCTGCTCGGTGTCGACGCGACCCTGCTGGCCGAGCGGGGAGCCGTAGATGCGCAGGTGGCGGCCCAGATGGCGGCCGGTGTGCGGAAGGCGCTGGGTGCCGACTGGGGCATCGCGACCACTGGTGTGGCGGGCCCGGAGCCGCAGGACGGACAGCCCGTGGGTACCGTTTTCGTGGCCGTGGACGGGCCCTTCGGACCGGATCCGGATGCCGCCGGTGGCGGGAAAGTAGCCGCGCTGCGGTTGAACGGCGGCCGGGCGGAAATTCGTATGGAGAGTGTACGGAGCGTACTCGCGCTGCTTCTGGAGCGGCTCGTGAGCGAACAGACCGGGAATGAGCGGACACAGGATACGGAACAGAACGGGGGGTTTTGATGTTTGCAGCCCTGAGTGAACACGACATCGCTCCCCGCACGGCCGCGGCGCAAGGCGGTACGGTGGGGCGAGAAGGATGCGGCTACGCGGTCCGAGGAGGGAGCCACCGATGATTCTGCTCCGTCGCCTGTTGGGCGATGTGCTGCGTCGGCAGCGCCAGCGCCAGGGCCGTACTCTGCGCGAAGTCTCCTCGTCCGCCCGAGTCTCACTCGGCTATCTCTCCGAGGTGGAGCGGGGGCAGAAAGAGGCTTCCTCTGAACTGCTGTCCGCCATCTGCGACGCGTTGGACGTACGGATGTCCGAACTCATGCGGGAAGTGAGCGACGAGCTCGCTCTCGCCGAGCTGGCCCAGTCTGCTGCGGCCACCGGTTCTGTGCCCACGTCGGTACGTCCGATGCTGGGTTCCGTCTCGGTGACCGGTGTGCCACCGGAACGGGTGACCATCAAGGCCCCCGCCGAGGCGGTGGACGTGGTCGCCGCGTGACGCTCACGCCGACGTGACGCTGTGACTTGACCGATGAGGCGCTGACCGGCCTCAACGATGTGTGTGAGCCCCGGCCGGGGCTTCTCCAGGGAGATCTGGAGGGGTGCGGTCGGGGTTTTCGCGTTCTCGCCTGGTCGCGTTTCGCGTGGGGACGGTGGCGGGGGGCCTGGCGGGCCGGGCGTGGGTCGCTGTGGTCTGGGGCCCTGAGCGGGTGGGACGGTCAGGCGTCCTGAGCCGGAGCGGTCCGTTTGCCGGTGTGGCTCGGGCCGGTCATGGTTGAGGCGAGTGGTGCGTCCGTGTGCCGTTGATGCGCCCTTCTTGCGGGTGACCGTGACGTTCTAGCGTCGGGCTGGAGGTGGGGCCATGGCGGGGCGAATAGCTCGCAGGGGGCTCGCGCTCGGGCTCTGCGCCGTGTGGTGGTGGGCCGTGCTGCGGCTCGCGCTGACGCCGCACGCGGGAGCGCTGGAGGGGGCCGTGGCGGCTGGGGGATGGGGGCTGAGTCTGCTTCCGGTGCACTGCATGCCGAAGGCGCGGGCGGCGGGGGCTGTGGCTGCGGGGCGGTGGAGGGCGGCTTGGCGGGTGTCGGGCGATCCGTGGGTGTCGGGGGCTCCGGTCGCCGGGATGTCGCCGGTCGCTGGGGTGTCGCTGGACGGCGCTGTGACGGACGTTGGGGTGCCGGCTGAACCCGGTGCGAGGGTCGCTGAGGTGTCGACCGACCTCGGCGTGATGGACGCTGGGGTGTGGCCGGCGGGTGGACCATTGCCGGACGCCGGACCGTTGTCGGGTACCGGATCGGCGCGGGACGCCTGGCAGTCGTCTGGCACCGGATCGGGATCGGATACCTGGCAGTCGTCGGACACCGGAGCGGCGTCGGGCGTCGAGTCGGTGCCGGTTACCAAGGCATCGCGACGCCGCCGTTCGGGCGGAGGATCTGGCCCGTCGTGAACGACGACGCGTCCGACGCCAGGTGCAGCACGGCGTGGGCTATGTCCTCCGGCTCACCTACCCGGCCCAGCGGTGACAGGCGGACCATCATCGCCTCGGTACGGGCCTGTTTATCGACCTCGTGGTGGTCGGTCATGGGCGTGCGGATCCAGCCGGGCGCGACCGCGTTGACGCGGATGCCGTGCGGGCCCAGCTCTGTCGCCAATGTCTTCGTCAGCTGGACGACGGCCGCCTTGGTCACGCTGTAGCAGAGGAGTCCGGCTCCTCCGGTGTCGATCGCGCCCGACGCCATGGTGACGATGCTGCCCCCGGTGCCGCGGTCGAGCATCAGTCGGGCGGCCTCCTGGCAGGCGTACAGGACGCCCTTGAAGTTGACGTTCAGCACCCGGTCGAGATCCTCGTCCCGGGTCTCCAGCACGGTGCTGCTGTGCATGATCCCGGCGACCGCGGCCATCACGTGCAGGTCCTCGCAGGAGTCAACGGCCTGCTTCAGCTGGGCGCGGTCGGTGACGTCGAGGTGGTGGGTGCGGGCGGTGCCGCCCTTGTCCTTGATCAGGGTCGCCGTGTCGTGCAGGCCCTGCGCGTCGCGATCGGCGCAGTGCACAGTGGCACCCGCCTCTGCGAGCAGCACGGCGGATGCGCGGCCGATACCGCTGGCGGCGCCGGTGACGAAAGCGGTGCGTCCGGTGAGGTCGTACGCCTTGACGGGCATGAACCGACCGTACGAGGGTTTCTGACGGGTCGTCAATTAGTCGTACGGTGCTGAGTTCTGTGGGGTGGGGTGGTGCCCGGCGTCGGTCCTATCCGGCCGGTGCCGGTCCTATTTGGCAGGTCGGGCACCAGTAGGTGGGGCGGTCGCGGGAGCCGTCGCCCTGGTTGGCCGTGCGGATGGGGGTGCTGCAGCGGAGGCAGGGGCGGGGGGCTCGGCCGTAGACGAAGAGGTCTGGGGTGTGGGGGTGTGCGGCGGGGCGGAGGGGGGTGGTGGCGCGGGTGCGGGGCGCGGGGTGGGCTGGGACGCCGGGGCCCGAGGTGTGGGCGTCTGGAGCGCGGTGGCCTGGGGTGCCGGGGTCTGAAGCGCGGGTGCCTGGAGTGGGGTGGGTCGGGGTGCTCGGGCCTGTGGTGCGGTTTGGGTTTGGGGATTTGTTCGTGAGGGTGCTTGTGGTGTTGCGGATGGGGCGGTCGCGGTTGGCCTCCAAGAGGCGTTTGGCGATGGCGGGCAGCTTCGCGGCGCGGTCGGCGGGGAGTGCGCCGAAGGGGAGCCAGGGGGTGGCGCCGAGGAGGAAGCAGAGTTCGCTTTTGTAGATGTTGCCGATGCCGGCCAGGTTGCGCTGGTCGAGCAGCGCCTCGCCGAGGGGGCGGGCGGGGTCCGCGAGGAGGTTGGCGAGGGCCAGTTCCGGGTTCCAGTCGGGGCCCAGGAGGTCGGGACCGAGGTGGCCCACGACTCGGTTCTCGTCGGTTGTGCGGAGGAGTTCCAGTACGGGGAGGCGGTAACCGACGGCTGTGCGGTCGGCGGTGCCGAGGATCACGCGGATCTGGTGGGCCGGGCCGCCGCCGCTCCAGCGTTGGCCGTTGGCGTAGACCCTCCAGGTGCCGTCCATTCGTAGGTGCGAGTGGAGGGTGAGGCCGCCCTCGATACGGGTCAGCAGATGTTTGCCCCGGGGCGTGACGTCCAGGACGGTGCGGCCGGTGAGGTCTGCCGTGGCGTATTTGGGCACGCGGAGGTCGCTACGGGTCAGCACCTTGCCAGCGAGGGCCGCGTGGAGGCGCTTCGCGGTCTGCCAGACGGTGTCGCCTTCAGGCATGGGTCAAGGGTGGCATGGGGTACGGGGTGACGTGGGGGTTGGGGGTGTGGAGCGGATTGGAGTGAGGGGGTCGCGTCGGATGAGCAAGGGCGCGGGGTGTGGGGCGGCGCGGAATGAGACGGGGCACTGGGTGAGGGGAGCCCGCGGTGAGGGTCGGCGCGGGGGAGAGGGGCGGCGTCAGGAGAGAGGGCGCGCGAGGTGAGGGCAGGCTTGGGGTGGGAGTGGCATGGGGTGACGGGGTGTGCGAAGTGAGAGGTGGCATGAGGCAGGGGCGGCACGAAGTGAGGGTCAGCTCGGGGGCGAGCGGTGGCTCGGGGGCAAGGGGCGGCTCGGGGGCAAGGGGCGGCTCGGGCTGAGGGGTGGTTCGGGTTCGGAGGTCGCTCGGGTGAGGGTCGGCCTGGGTGAGCGGTGGCCGAACTCCGGACGGCATTGATCCCGACTCCGGACGGGCGTTGATCCGGTTCACGCGCGGAGGCGCAGGCCGCGCGGTGTCGCGATGAAGCCTGCTCCTTCCAGGAGGGTGCCGATGGGGGAGGTCAGGGCCGAGGCGCCGTTGACGCGCTCCACCGTGACCGTGCCGAGGGAACCGGCTCGGGCTGCCGCCGCGAGGGCCTCGGCCGCCGCCTGAAGGCGTGGGTCTTCGGTGGCCGTGGTGTCCGGTGCGGAGGGCCAGGCGAGCAGGGTCTTGCCGCCGCGTTCCATGTAGAGGGTCAGCTCACCCTCGACCAGCACTACGAGAGAGCCCGCCTTACGCCCCGGTTTGTGCCCGGCACCGGTCGGCGGCTCGGGCCAGGGGAGGGCGGCGCCGTACGCGTTCGCGGGGTCGGCGGCGGCCAGGACCACGGCTCGGGTGGCGAGGGAGGGGCGGCGGGGATGGTGGTTGGCGTAGGGGGAGCTGGTGTTGGCCTGGGGTGGTGGGGCGGGGAAATCGCGGGGGGAGATGTAGTCGCCGGGGGACGGGGGGTGGGAGGCGGGGGTGCGGTGGTGTCGGGAGGTGGGGGCGCCTGGGGTCGGGAGGTGGTCGTCCGGTGTGTCCAGGCTGTCGAGGTCGTCGAAGTCGGTGAACGGGCCGAAGGCGTCGGCGAAGTCGTGTACTCCCGGGGCGTCGTTTGCGCCCGGCGTGCCCGATGTTCCGGGGGAGTGGGATGTGTCGTGTCGGCCGTGGTCGGCGGGGGAGGCGTACGGGGCCTGCCGGTTGTCGGGGGCCGGCGAGGCGTAGGGATCCTGTCGGCCACCGTTGCCAGGCGAGTCGTAGGTGGCGCTCGGGGTTTCGAACGGGTCGGCGGAACCGTTGCCGGGGGCGGGTGTTGGTGAGCTGGAGCCGGTGAGGGCGCCGAAGCCGTAGGGGTCGTTGTCCGTGGGGGCCGGAGTGGGCAGGTCGTCGCCCCGGTCGCGGGCGTTGGCCACCGCGCGGAGGCGGTCCACCGCGCCGTCCATCGCGAACTGGGCCGCGCCGAGGCCTTCCACGACGTAGCCGCGCCGTGCCTGACCGTTGTCCTCGAAGGCGGACAGGACGCGGTACATCGCCGAGAAGCCGCCCTCGACGCCCTCCGCGGCGACCGCTCCCCGGATCACCACGCCGTGCCGGTCGAGCAGGGTGCGGGCCAGGGCGTGGGCGCGCACGGTCGGGTCCGGTTCGTGGGCGGGGAGCAGGGACCAGCGGCCCGCGACGGTCGGCGGACCGGTGCGGGAGGCCGGGCGCGCGGCGGCGGTGAGGGAGCCGTAGCGTCCACGCGGGACCGTGCGTTTGGCGCGGTGGGCCGTGGAACCTGCCGTACGGCCGGAGCCCAGCAGAGAGCGCATCGGGGCGAGCGTGTCGTTCGTGAGGCGGCCGGACCAGGCCAGGTCCCATACGGCATCGGCGAGTTGGGGGTCGGTGACGTCGGGGTGGGTGGTCGCGCGGATCTGGTCGGTGATCTGGCGGAAGAAGAGGCCGTAACCGCCGGAGAGGGTGTCCAGGACCGACTGGTGCAGTGCCGTGAGTTCGAGGGGGTGCGGGGGTGGGAGGAGCAGGGGGGCCGCGTCCGCCAGGTACAGGGAGACCCAGCCGTCCTTGCCGGGGAGGGAGCCCGCGCCGGCCCAGACCAGCTCGCCGGCGGAGGTGAGTTCGTCGAGCATGGCGGGTGCGTAGTTCGCCACGCGGGACGGCAGGACGAGCTTCTCCAGGGCGGACGCGGGGACGGAGGCGCCCTGCAACTGCTCGACGGCGCGCACCAGTCCGTCGATGCCGCGCAGTCCGTGACCCTTGCCGATGTGCTGCCACTGGGGGAGGAACTGCGCGAGCGCGGCCGGTGGCACCGGCTCCAACTCGTGCCGCAGCGCGGCCAGGGAGCGGCGGCGCAGGCGGCGCAGCACCGTCGCGTCGCACCACTCCTGGCCGATCCCGGCCGGATGGAACTCCCCTTGTACGACACGGCCGTTGGCCGCGAGTCGCTGCAACGCGCCGTCGGTGACCGCCACGCCGAGGCCGAAGCGGGCCGCCGCCGTGGCCGACGTGAACGGGCCGTGGGTGCGGGCGTGCCGTGCCAGGAGGTCGCCGAGCGGGTCCTTGACCGGTTCGGTGAAGGCCTCCGGGACGCCGACCGGCAACGCTGTACCGAGCGCGTCACGCAGGCGGCCCGCGTCCTCGATCGCCGCCCAGTGGTCGGCACCGGCGATACGGACCCGGATCGCGCGGCGGGCCGAGGCCAGCTCCTGCGCCCACTGCGGCGCGGCGCCCCGCTCGGCCAACTCGGCGTCGGTGAGCGGGCCGAGCATCCGCAGCAGGTCGGCGACGCCCTCGACGTCCTTGATGCGGCGGTCCTCGGTGAGCCACTGGAGTTCGCGCTCCAGCTCGGTCAGCACCTCGGCGTCGAGGAGTTCGCGCAGCTCCGCCTGGCCGAGCAGCTCGGCCAGCAGATGGGAGTCGAGGGAGAGAGCGGCGGCGCGGCGTTCGGCGAGGGGCGAGTCTCCCTCGTAGAGGAACTGGGCGACATACCCGAAGAGGAGGGAGCGGGCGAAGGGGGACGGCTCGGGGGTGGTGACCTCGACGAGGCGTACCTTGCGGGACTCCAGGTCGCCCATCAGCTCGGTGAGGCCGGGGACGTCGAAGACGTCCTGGAGGCATTCTCGGACGGCCTCCAGGACGATGGGGAACGAGCCGAACTCGCTTGCCACCTGCAGCAGTTGGGCGGCGCGCTGGCGCTGCTGCCACAGCGGGGTGCGCTTGCCCGGGTTGCGGCGCGGCAGCAACAGCGCGCGGGCGGCGCACTCGCGGAAGCGGGCCGCGAAGAGGGCCGAGCCGCCCACCTGGTCGGTGACGAGCTGATTGACCTCGCCCTTGTCGAAGGCGACGTCCGCCGCGCCTACGGGGGCCTGGTCGGCGTCGACCGCCGTGTTGAAAGGAGAGCCGGCCTTCATGGGTTCCTGGTCGAGCAGGTCCAGGCCCATCAGGTCGGCGTCGGGCAGCCGCAGGACGATGCCGTCGTCCGCGTGCATCACCTGGGCATCCATGCCGTAACGCTCGGAGAGGCGGGCGCCGAGAGCGAGGGCCCAGGGGGCGTGGACCTGGGCGCCGAAGGGTGAGTGGATGACCACGCGCCAGTCGCCGAGTTCGTCCCGGAAGCGCTCCACGACGATCGTGCGGTCGTCCGGGATGTGGCCGCAGGCCTCGCGCTGCTCGGCCAGGTACGACAGGACGTTCTCCGCGGCCCAGGCGTCGAGGCCCGCGGCGAGGAGGCGCAGGCGGGCGTCCTCCTTGGGCTGTGAGCCGACCTCGCGCAGGAACGCGCCCACCGCGCGGCCCAGTTCGAGCGGGCGGCCCAACTGGTCGCCCTTCCAGAAGGGGAGGCGGCCGGGCACGCCCGGCGCGGGGGAGACCAGGACGCGGTCGCGGGTGATGTCCTCGATCCGCCAGGAGGAGGTGCCGAGCGTGAAGACGTCGCCCATCCGGGACTCGTACACCATCTCCTCGTCCAGCTCACCGACCCGGCCGCCGCCCTTCTTGGGGTCGGCGCCGGCCAGGAAGACCCCGAAGAGACCGCGGTCGGGGATCGTGCCCCCGGAGGTGACGGCGAGGCGCTGCGCCCCGGGGCGGCCGGTGATCGTGCCGGCGATGCGGTCCCACACCACGCGCGGGCGCAACTCCGCGAACGCGTCGGACGGATAGCGGCCCGCGAGCATGTCGAGCACGGCCGTGAATGCCGACTCCGGGAGCGACGCGAAGGGCGCGGCGCGGCGGACCGTGGCGAGCAGGTCGTCGACCTGCCAGGTGTCCAGCGCCGTCATCGCGACGAGCTGCTGGGCGAGGACGTCCAGGGGGTTGGCGGGGACCTTCAGGGACTCGATGGAGCCGGTGCGCATCCGCTCGGTGACCACGGCGGCCTGGACGAGGTCGCCCCGGTACTTGGGGAAGACCACACCCGTGGAGACCGCGCCGACCTGGTGTCCCGCGCGGCCCACGCGCTGGAGGCCGGAGGCCACGGAGGGCGGGGACTCCACCTGGATGACGAGATCGACGGCGCCCATGTCGATGCCGAGTTCCAGACTCGACGTGGCTACCACTGCCGGGAGTCGGCCCGCCTTGAGGTCCTCCTCGACCTGGGCGCGCTGCTCCTTGGAGACCGAGCCGTGGTGGGCGCGGGCGATGACAGCGGGCGCGCCCTGGGCGGCGCCTGAGCCGCCCATCAGCTCGGCCGGTGCGTGGTGTTCGTCCAGGGGCTCGCCGGTCGTGCGCTCGTAGGCGATCTCGTTGAGCCGGTTGCACAATCGCTCCGCGAGGCGGCGGGAGTTGGCGAACACGATCGTTGAACGATGGGACTGGACGAGGTCGGCGATGCGCTCCTCGACATGCGGCCAGATCGAGGGCTTCTCCGCGCCCTCCTTGCCGTCGGCCACCGGGGAGCCGCCCAACTCGCCCAGATCCTCGACCGGGACGACCACGGAGAGGTCGAACTCCTTGCCGGACTTCGGCTGGACGATCTCCACCTTGCGGCGCGGGGAGAGATAGCGGGCGACCTCGTCGACCGGGCGGACGGTCGCCGAGAGGCCGATACGGCGGGCCGGCCTCGGCAGCAGCTCGTCCAGCCGCTCCAGGGACAGGGCGAGATGCGCGCCCCGCTTGGTGCCCGCGACCGCGTGCACCTCGTCCAGGATCACCGTCTCGATGCCCGTCAGCGCGTCGCGTGTGGCCGACGTCAGCATCAGGAACAGGGACTCCGGGGTGGTGATCAGGATGTCCGGCGGGCGAGTGGACAGCGCGCGGCGCTCGGCGGGCGGGGTGTCGCCGGAGCGGATGCCGACCTTGACCTCGGGCTCGGGCAGACCCAGGCGGACGGACTCCTGGCGGATGCCGGTCAGTGGGGAGCGGAGGTTGCGCTCCACGTCGACCGCGAGGGCCTTGAGCGGAGACACGTACAGGACGCGGCAGCGCTTCTTCGGGTCGGCGGGTGGGGGCGTCGCGGCGAGCTGGTCCAGGGCGGCGAGGAAGGCGGCCAGGGTCTTGCCGGAGCCGGTCGGGGCGACCACCAGCACGTCCGAGCCCTCGCCGATGGCCTGCCACGCGCCCGCCTGGGCCGCGGTGGGCGCGGAGAAGGCCCCCGTGAACCAGCCGCGGGTCGCGGGGGAGAAGCCGTCGAGGGCTCGATGTGCGGAGCTGACCATGCGTCCATCCTGCACCCGACCACTGACAATGCGTCTGACCTGCGGGGATTCCGCGACGGTGGCTCGCGGAATCGTTTCGGTCCTCACTGGCCGCCGTGGCCAGGAATCGTTTCGGCGGCTTCCGGTCGCCGTGAGCGGGACCGCGTCGTTCCGCCGCCCTGGCGGAGAATGGCCGTATGACAGGTTCGGGCGAGCTGGCGCGGCATTGGCAGTACACGGAGCTGCCCGGCGTCGACCTGCTGCGGGCCCGGTACATCCGCAAGACGTTCGTGCGGCACACGCACGAGAACTTCGTCATCGCCGCCATCGCGGACGGCGTCGAGGTGTTCCACCACGGTGGGGGCGATGTGTCCGCCGGGGCGGGAGCGCTCGCGCTGGTCAATCCGGACACCCCGCACACCGGCCGGGCGGGCGTGCCCGAGGGCTGGCGGTACGGGGCTGTCTATCCGTCGCCCGAAGTGGTGGCCGCGATAGCCGCCGAGACCACCTCGATCCGTGGCACTCCCGGTTTCATCAGGCCCGTGCTCGACGATCCCTACACCGTCGGGCTCGTCCATCAGATCCTGCGCGCGGCCGACGAGGGCAACGCGCTCGCCGCCGACACCCTGCTGCGGGTCGCCGTCACCAGACTGCTCCGGCTGAACGGCGGACCCCTGCCGCAGCGCGCCGTGCCCACGGCAGGCGGCCGGGTCGCCGCACGCGCGCGTGCCGTGCTGGAGGAGCGGATGGCGGAACCGCCCACCCTGGAGCGGCTCGCCGGGGATCTGGGGACCAGCCCCTTCGCGCTGCTGCGCGCGTTCCGGGGCGCCTACGGGATGCCGCCCCACGCCTGGCTGACCGACGCCCGGGTGCGGGAGGCACGCCGCCTCCTGGACGCGGGCACGGCGCCCGCGGAGGCGGCCGTCGCCGTCGGGTTCACGGACCAGCCGCACCTCAACCGGCACTTCGCCCGGATCGTGGGCGTGCCCCCGGGCGCGTACCAGCGGGAGCGCAAGAACGTACAAGACGTGGGACACCGGCTGCTCGTACCGTCCGACACGTGGCAGAACAGATCGCTTCAGAAGACATACGCGCCGGAGCGGGAGGAGAACTGGAGTCCAACCCAGGGGAAAAGCCGGACTCCGCCGTCGTCCGGGACGCCCTCGGCGTCGGGGTCGCCGTAGGGCTGTCCGGGTTCGCCTTCGGGGTGACCTCGGCCGGTGGCGGGCTCACCCTGCTGCAGACCTGCGCCCTCAGCCTCCTGGTGTTCACCGGCGCGTCCCAGTTCGCGCTCGTGGGAGCGCTCGCGGCCGGCGGCAATCCGCTCACCGCGGCGGCGGGAGCCTTCTTCCTGGGCGTGCGCAACACCTTCTACGGGCTGCGGCTGTCGCAGTTGCTGGCCCTCCCGCGCGCGGTACGGCCGTTCGCCGCCCAGTGGATCATCGACGAGACGACGGCCGTCACCCTCGCGCAGCCCACGCGGCGTGCCGCGCGGATCGGCTTCACCGTCACCGGGCTCACCCTGTACCTGCTGTGGAACCTCACCACGCTGCTCGGCGCCCTGGGCGCCAAGGCCATCGGGGACACCGACGCCTGGGGTCTCGACGCGGCCGGGCCCGCCGTCTTTCTGGCGCTGCTCGCGCCCATGCTCACGACCACCACCGAGCGTGCCGTCGCCGCACTCGCGGTCCTCCTGGGACTGGGGCTGCTACCCGTGCTGCCGGCCGGTGTGCCGGTCCTGGCGGCGGCTCTCGCGGCGCCGATCGCCCTCTACGTAGAGGGCCGTCGGCAGGGCGGGGCGCGTAACGACCCACCAGAAGAAGGCAGTTACGACGCACAGGACGCACAGGAGGAAGACCGTTGACCGTCTGGATCGCGGTCGTGGCGACCGCCCTCGGCTGCTACATCGTCAAGCTCGCCGGACTGCTGGTGCCAGCGGGCGCCCTTGAACGGCCGCTGGTGCGGCGGCTCGCCGCACTGCTGCCGGTCGCCCTGCTCGCCGCGCTCACGGCCCAGCAGACCTTCGCCGACGGGCACGCGCTCGTGCTCGACGCTCGGGCCGCGGGGCTCGCGGCGGCCGCCGTGGCGCTGGTGCTACGGGCACCGTTCCTGCTCGTCGTCGCGGCGGCCGTGCTGGTGACGGCGGGCGTACGGGCCATCGGCGGCTGAGGCGACCCGGGGTCAGCCCACGGAGCGGCCGTACGCCTTCAGGGTGCGCAGTGCCTGGATCGTCACCATGGGGCGTGCCTCCAGGGAGATGCCCGGCGCCCACTGCCGCCAGCGGATCGGCCAGCCGCCGTCCTCCCGCTGATCGCTCGCCAGGTGGTCCAGGGAACGGGCCATCTCGTCGTCCGTGAACCACGCGCGCGCGAGGGAACTCGGCGTCTTCGCGTAGTCGTACGGGAAATGGTGCTCGCCCGGCGCGTACCCGGGGGCGACCGGACAGGCCTCCAGGTGCTCCGGGTCCAGGGCGGTGAGCCGGTGCTCGCGCACCAGGCGGCCGAGGCGGTCGGCGGCGGCCTCCGCGCGCGGGCGGTCGGGTGCCGAGTCCAGGAAGGCCACGGCGGCCTCGATCTCGTACGGGTGCGACTTCTCCAGGGAGTCGACGGCCTGCCAGCAGAAGTCGGTGGCCCGGAACAACCAGGCGTGCCACACCTCGTTGCGGTGCAGCAGGCCCACCACCGGCCCGGTGGCGAGGAGTTGGCTGGGCGGGTCGTCCACGATCGGCACGAAGGGTGCCGTCGGATACCCGCGCTGGCCGGGAAGGACCGTCGGCAGGGCGCCGTCGGCCGTGGAGGCCGAGGTCAGATAGCGGCACACGCGTTCCACCCGCTGCCCGCCGCAGCGCCCGACGGCGTCCAGGACGCGCAACGCGTGACCGGTGTGCAGCGGCTGGCTCACCGGGCCGCGCAGATCGGGTTCCAGCGCGTGCCCGTAGCCGCCGTCCTCGTTGCGGTAGGCGTCCAGCGCCGTCTCCACCGGATCGGGTTCGCCGTTGAGGAAGTGGTACGCGAAGAGGCGCTGCTCCAGCACGCGCGCGGTGAGCCAGACGAAGCGCTCGGCGCGGAAGAGCGGGGAGTGCGCCGGGGGCGTCGGGGGGAGTGGGGAAGCTCCTGTTTCGGCCATGCGTCAGACCGTAGGACGGAAAGCGGTCTCCGCAAGGGGTCCCGACCTGGTCCCACTCTCAGGGGCGGGATACTGGTGTCATGCGGTTGACGGTCTTCTGGCAGCGGATGACGGAGCACTTCGGCGCGGGATACGCCGAGAGCTTCGCGCGCGATCACGTGATGACGGAACTCGGCGGGCGGACCGTGGACGAGGCGCTGGACGCGGGCTGGGAGGCCAAGGACGTATGGCGCGTGGTCTGCGACGTCATGAACGTTCCGAGCCAAAGCCGCTGATCTTCCGCGGGAAAGTCGCTGATCGGTCACGAAGATCGACGGCGGTGACCGGTTGTCAGTGGCGTAGGCGAGACTTGCACCGTGGCAGTCACTGACGAGACCGGGCACAACGCCCAGCAGACATCCCCGATCGGTGCGACGCCGCCGACCCGGCCCCCGGCCGACGGCGCCGCGCCGGGCCCGGGCATGCCGCGCTGGCTGCCCCGCGCCATGGTGCTGGCGCTCGCCCTCGTCGCCGTGTTCCAGCTGGGCAGTTGGGCCTTCCACCAGCTCATCGGGCTGCTGATCAACATCCTCATCGCGTTCTTCCTGGCCCTCGCCATCGAGCCCGCGGTGAGCCGGCTGGCCGCCTACGGCATGCGCCGGGGGCTGGCCACCTTCCTGGTCTTCCTCGGCCTGCTGATCGTGAGCGCCGGGTTCATCACCCTCCTCGGGTCGATGCTCGCCGGCCAGATCATCAAGATGATCGAGGACTTCCCGGACTACCTCGACTCCGTCATCAACTGGATCAACACGCACTTCCACACCGACCTCAGACGGGTCGACATCCAGGAGGGGCTGCTCCACTCCGACTGGCTGCGCAAGTACGTGCAGAACAGCGCGACCGGAGTGCTGGACGTGTCCACCCAGGTGCTCGGGGGCCTCTTCCAGCTGCTGACGATCGGTCTGTTCTCGTTCTACTTCGCCGCCGACGGGCCGCGGCTGCGGCGCGCGCTGTGCTCCGTACTGCCGCCCGCCCGGCAGGCCGAGGTGCTGCGCGCGTGGGAGATCGCCGTCGACAAGACGGGCGGCTACATATACTCCCGCGGTCTGATGGCGCTGGTCTCCGGAGTGGCGCACTACATCCTGCTGCAGGCGCTGGGCATCCCGTACGCGCCCGTGCTCGCCGTCTGGGTGGGTCTGGTCTCCCAGTTCATCCCGACCATCGGCACGTATCTCGCGGGCGCCCTGCCCATGCTGATCGCCTTCACCGTGGACCCCTGGTACGCGCTGTGGGTGCTGATCTTCGTCGTGGTCTACCAGCAGTTCGAGAACTACATGCTCCAGCCCAAGCTGACCGCGAAGACCGTCGACATCCACCCCGCGGTCGCCTTCGGCTCGGTCATCGCGGGCACCGCGCTCCTGGGTGCCGTGGGCGCGCTGATCTCCATCCCGGCCGTCGCCACGCTCCAGGCGTTCCTCGGGGCGTATGTGAAGCGGTACGCCGTCACGGACGACCCCCGGGTCCATGGACACCGGACCGCCCGAGAATCCGGCGGGCCCGGCCTGGTGACGCGCGTGCGACGGGTGTGGGAGCGGCGACAGGGGGCGGAGGAACCCACAGCGGTCGACTCCGCCGGCACCAGCGATTCCGCCGCTACGACCTCCGCCACTACGACCGACTCCGCCACAGCCGACTCCCGGCCGACCGATCCGGAGCCGACCGACTCCGAACCGAAGAGCCCCGGAGAGGGCTCCTCCGGCTCCTCCTGAGGGATGATCCGGCGAGAACATCGGGGCGTCGCGGTCAGTACGTGAGCACCGCCCACACCCCGGCCCCGGCCACGGCTACCACGTAGCAGCCGACCGCGACGGTCACGGTCCGCCGCCGTACCGCCTCGCTCCAGGTCGTGCGGGACAGCAGCCAGGCCAGCGTCGGCAACACCAGGACGGCGTGCAGGCTCACCCCGTGCAGTGGCTTGAGCGGGGCCGTCGAGTGGTACGCCGCCTCCTGGTGACCGGTCCGGGCGAGAACCACTCCGCGCGCGATCATCGCGGCACCCGAGGCCAGCGCCACGAGCAGGATCGCGAACCCGGAACGCACCGCGAGCGCCATCCCCGTGGGCCCCGTCGGTCGGTGCCGGAAGGACGCAACCGCGAACACGGTGAGCAGCACGACGAGGACACCGCCGCCCACCGCGAGCGTCATGGACACCGCCGTGTCGAAGGGCGTCTCCATGTCGAGGTGCGACGGCACCCGGCGCCACGCCTGGAGGGTGATGCCGCCGACCTCGACGACACAGTCGGCGGCGAACACGACGAGCAGCACGGTACGCAGCCGGGCCCCGACACGCAGGTACGACGTGACCCAGGTGACCGCGATCAGCGTCGCCCCGAAGGAGAGCCCGAACGTGACGGGCTTGCGCCAGGAGACGGGCCCGTACCAGGGGCCGCCGTCGACCGCGAACACCCCCAGGTGCACCAGCCCGGAGAGGATCAACAGGGCGCCGGTCACGTGGCAGAGACGCTCGGCGGGGCGTACGTCGGTCTTCAGGGTCCGAGTCATGGCCCGAGCCTCGCGGGAACGCGCCGCGCAGTCGTCGTACGCCCGAAGGCACCCGCCGTACGACGGAGGAAGTAGTGCTCCCAGGCGTGCGGCGATGAGTTTCGGGGGCGCGCCGGGTCCATAGAGGTGAGAGCCGCCCGGAGTCCGCGGAACGGTGACCCCCGAAGTGAGGATCGATCATGTCCACCGCAAAGGCCCCGCAGAGCGTCGAGACCACGCCCGCCCAGCAGTTGGCGGACACCGAACCGCAGACCGCCGCGGGCAAGGTGCTGTGGCACTTCACGATGTCGCTGGACGGGTTCGTGGCCGGGCCGGACCACGCGATGGACTGGATGACGGGGTTCTCGTTCCGGGCCGGCCTCGTCGAGGAGTACGCCGCTACGACCGGTGCCGTACTGGGCGGCCGGGACGGCTTCGACGCCTTCCCCGATGCCGGCAGCGTCTACGGGGGTGCGTGGCAGGGGCCGGTGTTCGTCCTCACACATCACCCCGACGACGCGCCGCCCGCCCTCGGGGTGACCTTCCTGGACTGCGATGTGGCCGACGCCGTCCGTATCGGGCTGGCGGCCGCCGGGGGCAAGAACCTCGAAGTGCTCTCGCCCACGATCGGCCGACAGCTCCTGGAGCGCGAACTGATCGACGAGATCGACCTGCACATCGTGCCGGTGCTGCTCGGCGACGGCATCCGGCTCTACGACAACCCCGGCGGCGTCCCGGTCCGGCTCGGGCTCCTGAACGGTGATGACCACGCGGCCGCGGTGAACGTGCGCTGTCGGCCGGTCGGGACGTGATCGTCCTGTGGCATCAAGGTACGAGGGCGTGCCGGGGAGCCCGACGGTTCGGCGGCGCGCGCGACGCTCGCGGAGGTTCCTACTGGTAGCAGTTTCCGCTGCACAGGATGGTGACGGTGCCCCTCTCGCCGGCCGAGGTGATCGCCGTGCCCTGCGCCGGTGCGGGGTGGTGCACACGGCTGGTCTCCCAGGGCATGGGTGCGGCCGACGCCGCCGGACTCATGATGCCGACGGCCGCCATGGCCAGCACGGCCGCGATCCCCGCGCGCTTCCACATCTTCATCGGGTTCTCCCATCATCGGTTGCCGTTGGCTGCCGTCAGTCAACGGGCCCGACCCCCGGCACGGGAAGGATTTCCATGTCCTTCGAAGCGTCGCCACGGCGTGGGCGTCACGGGACATCGATGACGCGAGTGCCGCGTGGTGCGCTTGACATGAAAATCGAACATCCATTCTCATGGAAGTTCCGGCGAGGCCATGACGGGCATTTCGGCAGGCTTTTGATGGCGAAGTGTCCGAGTTATCCACAGGCTGGGCGGGCGTCGGGACGCATTGTCAGTGGCAGGCGTTAGCGTCTTTGACGTGAAGCGATCGACTCAAGCAAACCGGGTGGAACCCATGGCAGGAACCGACCGCGAGAAGGCGTTGGACGCCGCACTCGCACAGATTGAACGGCAATTCGGCAAGGGCGCGGTGATGCGCCTCGGCGAGCGGCCGAACGAGCCCATCGAGGTCATCCCCACCGGGTCGACCGCACTGGACGTCGCCCTCGGTGTCGGCGGTCTGCCGCGCGGCCGAGTGGTGGAGGTCTACGGCCCGGAGTCCTCCGGCAAGACGACCCTGACCCTGCACGCGGTGGCGAACGCCCAGCGGGCCGGCGGCCAGGTCGCGTTCGTGGACGCGGAGCACGCCCTCGATCCCGAGTACGCGAAGAAGCTCGGCGTCGACATCGACAACCTGATCCTGTCCCAGCCGGACAACGGCGAGCAGGCCCTGGAGATCGTGGACATGCTGGTCCGCTCCGGCGCCCTCGACCTCATCGTCATCGACTCCGTCGCGGCACTCGTCCCGCGCGCGGAGATCGAGGGCGAGATGGGCGACAGCCACGTCGGTCTGCAGGCCCGTCTGATGAGCCAGGCGCTCCGCAAGATCACAGGCGCGCTCCACCAGTCCGGTACCACCGCGATCTTCATCAACCAGCTCCGCGAGAAGATCGGCGTGATGTTCGGCTCCCCGGAGACCACGACCGGTGGCCGCGCGCTGAAGTTCTACGCCTCGGTGCGACTCGACATCCGTCGTATCGAGACCCTCAAGGACGGCACCGACGCGGTCGGCAACCGCACCCGCGTCAAGGTAGTCAAGAACAAGGTCGCGCCGCCCTTCAAGCAGGCCGAGTTCGACATCCTCTACGGCCATGGCATCAGCCGCGAGGGCGGCCTGATCGACATGGGTGTGGAGAACGGCTTCGTCCGCAAGGCCGGCGCCTGGTACACGTACGAGGGCGACCAGCTCGGCCAGGGCAAGGAGAACGCGCGCAACTTCCTCAAGGACAACCCCGACCTGGCCAACGAGATCGAGAAGAAGATCCTGGAGAAGCTGGGCGTGGGCGTCCGTCCGGAGAAGGACAAGCCCACCGCCGAGCCGACCGCGGACGCGGCGGTCCCCACCGCCACGGACGACGCCGCCAAGGCGGTGCCCGCTCCGGCCGCGGCCAAGACCACCAAGGCCAAGGCCACGGCAGCCAAGAGCTGACCCGTGACACGACGAACGGACTGGTCCGAGTACGCGTATCCCGACGCCCCGCAGGGGCGCGGGAGAGGCGGCGACGGCCTGGCCTACGGTGCGGGCAGCACGGCAGAGGAGCCGTACGGCATGGACGGGCCGTACGGCGACGAGCCGGGCGGCGGTCTTGCGGGGGAGACCGGTCCGCCTTTCGGCGGCCCGGAGCCCGACGATGGTCCGGCGGGCACCGGTCGGCTTTTCAGAAGCTCGGCGCCCGGCGGAAGTCCGCCCGGCGACGGGTCCGCCGATGACGACGCACCCGGCAGCGGCTCGCGCCGCGGTCGCGGAGCGCGTGGCGAGGGCGGCTCGCGAGGGTCTACGGCGCGCGGTGACGGCGCACGCGGTAGACGCGGGCGCCGTGCCGGTAGTCGCGGCTTCGGCGAGTCGTCCGGAGGGGACGGAGGCGACTTCTCCTCGTCGAGGGCGGAGAAGGCAGAGAAGAAGGAGGAACCGCCGACGGACCCCGCCGAGCGGGCGCGAGGCATCTGTCTGCGCCTGCTCACCGGGAACCCGCGCACCCGCAAGCAACTCGCGGACGCCCTGCGCAAGCGGGAGATCCCGGACGAGGTGGCGGACGAGGTGCTGTCGCGGTTCGAGGAGGTCGGGCTGATCAACGACGGCGCGTTCGCGGATGCCTGGGTGGAGTCCCGCCACCACGGCCGGGGCCTGGCCCGGCGCGCGCTCGCCCAGGAGCTGCGCACCAAGGGCGTCGACTCGACGCTGATCGACGAGGCCGTCTCCCAGCTTGACTCCGAGCAGGAGGAGGCGACGGCCCGTGAACTGGTCGACCGCAAACTGCGGTCCACCCGGGGCCTCGACCGCGACAAGAGGCTGCGCCGCCTCGCGGGCATGCTGGCCCGCAAGGGCTACTCCCAGGGCATGGCCCTCCGAGTGGTCCGGCAGGCACTGGAGGAAGAGGGCGAGGACACGGAGTTCCTCGGGGACGAGGGGTACTGATCCGGGATCGATCCGGTTCTGATCGATCCCCGGTTCCGATCCCTCGGCGGTGCGAACGTCCTGAACACGGTGGACGCGCGGGGGCGCCGACCGCGTTCAGGCAAGCACCGGGTCCGTGCCCGGGGTAGGGCCAACTCCCGGTTGTAGACGCCGGATTGACCCAGCGCGCAGACACCTGTGTACAAACGGCTGTGCACGCATGGCGCAGGAACCCGGCACACCCGGCGCGGAGGCGCCCACAAGGCAGCGGCAGTAGGCGAACGCCGAGCTCCACTATCTGGCCATGGGCCTCGTCTTGGCGGTCACGGTGGCGACCGCCAGGGAGTGAACGCGGGAACCCCCGGTCGTCCGTCCCGAAAGCGAGCGACGGCAACCGTCAGAGATCCCCCCCCAGCGGCCACGCGGCCACCCGCCTCACCGAAGGCCACACGTTCCGCAGACTTAGCGTGCACGACGCAGAGGGTGCGCATGTTTGCCGCGGGAGTAGCTTCTGCTGCCGAGCCTCGGCCCCCACGCTTGCCGAACCCCGGCCATCCCGCCCGCTGAGCCGCAGCCAGGCCTGCCCGAGTGCCTCCGGTCGTTTCACCGACCGGTCCTCGTACGCCCTGAAAGGCGGCCTCCCTTGTTCTTGTCCCTGCCCGCTCACCACCGAAGAACGCTGGTGGTCCTCCTGGTCGGTACCGGTCTCCTACTGAGTGGCTGCGGACTGGAGTCCAGTGCCACGCCCGCCGACGACGGGCCCACCACCCTCGGGTTCGTCAATGGCGGCAGCACCGAGTTCCACACCTGTCTGCAGGAGTCGATCGAGAACACGGCCAAGAGCAACTTCGCGAAGCTCGTCACCGTCAACTCGCATCAGGACGCCGCGCGGGAGCTGGCCAACATCCAGGACATGATCGCGCGCCACGTCGACGCGATCATCCTGCAGACGGTCAACACCACCGCCCTCAAGAGCGACATCGCCAAGGCCAAGAGCGCGCACATCCCGATCTTCCTGACCTCGGTCAGTGCCGATCCGTCCGACATCCTCGGGGCCGTCGTCGTGGACCTGAAGGCGGTGGGCAAGCTGGACGCCGGCTGGATCGAGGACGACGCCGCAGGGCGCGAGGTGCAGGTGGGTGTCATCGCGGGCGCGCCCGGCGCCGCCTCCGACCTGCTCGTCGGCGGTTTCACCAAGGGGTTGCCGGCGAATGTGAAGGTGGTCGCGAACCAGCCCGCCATGTTCGTCGCCGCGAAGGCGAAGATCGTCGCCGCGAGCATGATCAGGGCGCATCCCGATCTGGACTACGCGTTCGTCGCCAACGAGGAGATGGCGTTCGCCGCCCGCAGGGCCTTCGACGCGGCCGGCGGCAAGAAGGTCAAGATCGTGACGGTCAACGGAACCGACGAGGCCCTCGCCGCCCTCAAGGGCGGTCGTTTCGCCGCCACCGTCTCCAACTCGGCAAAGGACACCGGCGAACTGGCCGTCACCAACACCATCAGCCTTCTCCGTAAGGAGAAGGTGGAGAAGATCGCCACCACACCGGCCCGCCTGATCACCAGGACCAACGCGGACACCGCCCCGCTCTACTGCCCCTCCGACGGGTCGTGAGCGGGTCGGCGCGTCACGTCGTAGACCCGGTGTGTCACGTCGTGGACACAGTGTCTACGACGTGACAGGCAGTCCCGCGGCCTTCCAGGACTGGAAGCCGCCGACGAGGTCCGTCGCGCGGTGCAGGCCCAGTCGGTGCAGGGACGCGGCGGCCAGGGTGGACGCGTAGCCCTCGTTGCAGATCACCACGACGCGCAGGTCGTGGTCGGTGGCTTCGGGGGCGCGGTGACTGCCCTGGGGGTCGAGGCGCCACTCCAGTTCGTTGCGCTCGATGACCAGGGCGCCGGGGATGAGGCCGTCGCGGTCGCGCAGGGCCGCGTAGCGGATGTCGACCAGGAGGGCCTTGTCGTCGCGGGCCGCTTCGTACGCAGCCCGCGCCTCGATCCGCTCGTAGGTCTCGCGCGTCCGCTCCAGCAACTCGTCTATGCCGAGCGGCTGTTCGTGCGCGGCACTCACTGCCAGTCCTCCGGGCGCTCCACCTGCTCCAGGCGCAGCACCGGGCCCGTACGGCTGTAGCGGCGGATCTGCGGCAGCGGTGGGTAGTAGGCGTGGACGGAGATCGCGTGCTCTTCGGAGGACTCGTTGAGCACCTCGTGGACGTGGTGCTGACCGAAGGCGCGGCCCTTGCCGGTCGGCAGTCGCCGTTCGCGGTCCACGCCCTCCTCCAGTTCGAGGGTCTTCCAGCCGTTGCTCGGGAGCCGGGCGGCGAGCGAGTTCTCCTTGAGTTCGCCGGCGGCGGTGAGGAAGGCACCGACCGACTCCGCGTGGTCGTGCCAGCCTGTGCCGCTGCCGGGCGGCCAGCCGATCAGCCAGGCCTCGCTGCCGCCGGGACCGTCGAGCCGCACCCAGGTGCGGCCCTCGGGGTCGAGGGGGAGCGAGGCGATCAGCTCGGCGTCGGCGGCCGTGCGCCGGACGAAGTCGAGCAGGTCCGCCTGCGTCGGGGCCTGGGAGGGTGCGGCGGGGGACACGGAGGCAGAAGGGGAGGCAGACACGTGCACCGTCCTGATGAGTGTTCGCGAAGGTGCGCGCAGGCATCACGACAGTGGCGCGCGCGGGTGAGAGAGATGCGAATTCAGCAGGCGACGTGACACACACAGCCCACGTAGCGGACGAGGTCCAGATGGACCTTCCGCCAGAGGTGGACAGAGGTGTCGGTCATGGTCCGGAGTACAGCACGGCGGTACGGGCCGGTCAACTCAGCGTCACTATGTGGACAGTTCGGGTACGGAGGCCTCAGCGCGAGCCGGCTGTGGCCTCCGTCCTCGTCGGGCCGCCCAGGGTCGCCTCGGCCGCCGCGTAGAGGTCGGCCGGACGCACCCCGCTCAGCGCTGTGACCAGGTGCCCGTCGGGCCGTACGAGAAGGACGGTGTGGGCGGCTGCGCCCGGGTAGCTCTCGGCGACCAGCAGCTCGGCCGGGTGCGGCAGCGCCGTCACGGCGGCGGCCAGGCGGGGCATGATTCCGGCCGTCACCCAGTGCTTGCGCTCCCACACGCCCGTGCCCGGCGCGACCAGGACGACCAGCAGGGAGCCGCGCCCGAGGCGGTCCCGCAGCCGTACGAAGGCGCCGTCCTCGGCGGTGACCAGGACGTCGGTGACCGGCGCGCCGGGCGGTGTGTCCACGGGGACCTCCGCCTCGATGTGCCGGGGCGCGAGCGGTGAGTCGGCGTACGCCCCCGGCGCACCGAGCGCGCCGTGCCCCAGGTGACCGTCCGTGAGCAGCACGTCGTGGCCGCGGGCCGATCCGGGCACGACCGAGCGCAGTCCGGCGCCGCCGCGCACCAGCGGCAGCGCCTGGTCGGCGGCGCGCAGCCGGGCCGCGACGACCGCCCGCCGCTCCGCCTGGTAACTGTCGAGCAGCGGCTCGTGCGGCCCGTGGTGCCAGGCCAGGGCCAGCTTCCAGGCGAGGTTGTCGGCGTCCCGCAGCCCCTCGTCCAGCCCCTGCGTCCCGAGCGCCCCCAGCAGATGCGCGGCGTCCCCGGCGAGGAACACCCGCCCCGCCCGCCACCGCCGCGCGAGTCGGTGGTGCACGGTGTGCACTCCGGTGTCGAGCAGTTCGTACGGCGGTGTCGGGCCCTCGGTCCAGCCCGCGAGCGTCTCCCGGATGCGGGCCAGCAGCAGCTCGGGGGTGACCAGGTCCTTGCCCGGCGGCAGCAGCCAGTCCAGGCGCCACACGCTGTCCGGGAGGGGGCGTCCGGTGACCTCCCCCGCCGAGGGTCCGGACGTCCGCCACGGCGGCACCCGATGCAACAACGCCTGGTCGGGCCACGGAAGTTCCGTGCGCAGCGCGGCCACGGCGTGTCGCTCCACCGCCGTACGACCGGGGAAGCGGATGTCCAGGAGTTTGCGCACGGTCGAGCGCGGGCCGTCGCAGCCGACCAGGTAACTCCCGCGCCACCACGTGCCCTTGGGGCCGCGGGTGTGGGCGGTGACGCCCGAGGGCTCCTGTTCGATGGAGTCGAGGCGGTTGTCCGGGGCGATCTTCACGAGTCGTTCGCCCGCGAGCGCCTGCCGGAGCGCGCCGGTGAGGACGTGCTGGGCGATGTGCAGGGGGGCGGGCTCGGTCTCGTCGAACGTGATCTCGCGCATCACCTGCTTGCGCCGCATCGACCGCCATCCGGCCCAGCGCGTCCCGAGCTCGGCGAGGGGTACGCCGGTGAGTCGCTCCAGGAGTGCCGCGGTGTCCTCCCTGAGGGCGACAGTGCGCGCCGGGCGGGGTTCGTCCTTGCCCGGACCCTCGTCGAGAAGGACGGAGGGCACCTCCTGCCGCGCCAGTGCCAGGGCGAGCGTGAGCCCCACGGGCCCCGCCCCGACGATGATCACCGGGTCCACGGTGTGGCGCCCCCTGCCCGTGACGGTGTCCTCAGGGACGCATGTGAACAGGAAGTTGGAGCAGGGTGCACGATCACAGAACGTATGCAACCTATTGCCGGTGCTTGCGTCAAGTGACGGAGGCAGTGGCGATCATGCCACTGCCTCCGTGTCGTTCATGCCACTTGACCGATCATCAGATCGTGCCGCCGGCGCCGGTTCCGAAGCCGCCACCCACCTGCGCGGGGTTGAGCCCCGTGGCGTCTTCGAGGTCGACGGTCGCGCCCGTGCTCTTCTTGCTGCGCCGCAGCCTGCGCTCCAGCCAGCTCGCGAAGGTGGTGAGGACGAGGTTCAGCACGATGTAGATGATCCCCACGACGATGAAACTCGCCACCACATTGGCGTAGTTGGCCGCCAGGGTGCTGCGCGCGTTGAGCAGCTCGGTGAAGCCCAGCATCACGCCGCCCAGCGCGGTGTCCTTCACGATGACCACGAGCTGGCTGACGATGGCCGGCAGCATGACGGTCACGGACTGCGGGAGCAGGATGCTCGTCATCGTCTGGCCCTTGCGCAGACCGATCGCGTGCGCGGCCTCCGTCTGCCCCTTGGGGAGGGACAGAATGCCCGCCCTGACGATCTCGGCGAGCACCGAGGCGTTGTAGAGCACCAGGCCGGTGACGACGGCGTACAGGGGCCGTTCCTCGCTGCCGATGTTCGTGGAGCGGACGTAGAACTCGTTCGCGAACAGCATCAGCAGCAGGACCGGGATCGACCGGAAGAACTCGACCACCACGCCGGCCGGGACACGCACCCACCGGTGGTCGGACATCCGGGCGATACCGAAGAACGCGCCCAGGGGGAGGGCGATCACCATGGCGAGGCCGGCGGCCTTCAGGGTGTCGCCGAGGCCCGGCAGCAGATACGTCGTCCAGGCGTCCGACGTGGTGAACGGCTGCCACAGGGCCCACTTCAGCTGGCCCTTGTCGTCCATCGTCTGCCAGACCCACCACAAGAAGAGGGCCAGCAGGACGAAGAACACGACAGAGAGGAGCACGTTGCGCCGCTTGGCACGGGGGCCGGGCGCGTCGTAGAGGACGGAGGTCATCGCTTCACCGCCAGTCGCTTGCCCAGCCAGCCGAGGAGGAGGCCGGTCGGCAGGGTCAGTACCACGAAGCCGAACGCGAAGACCGCGCCGATGGCGACCGTCTGGGCCTCGTTCTCGATCATCGTCTTCATCAGGGCGGCCGCCTCGGCGACCCCGATCGCGGCCGCCACGGTGGTGTTCTTGGTCAGCGCGATCAGCACGTTGGCCAGCGGAGTGATGACCGCGCGGAACGCCTGCGGAAGGATGATGATCCGCAGCACCTGGCTGAAGCTCAGCCCGATGGCGCGGGCCGCCTCCGCCTGCCCGACGGGCACCGTGTTGATGCCGGAACGCACCGCCTCGCAGACGAAGGCCGCGTGGTACGCCACGAGACCCAGCAGCGCCAGCCGGAAACCCTGCACCTTGAAGTCGTCGGACGCGCCCATGGTCACGCCGAAGATGTCGGCGAGGCCGAGCGAGGTGAAGACGATGATGACCGTCAGAGGGATGTTCCGGACGGTGTTGACGTAGAAGGTGGCGAAACCACGCATCAGGGGGACCGGGCTGACCCGCATGCCGGCCAGCAGTGTGCCCCAGACCAGGGAGCCGAGGGCGGAGAGGACGGTGAGTTTCACCGTCATCCAGAACGCCCCGAGGACGTCATAACCTTGAAGAAAGTCGAACACGATCTCCCGCGCTTCCGGGTATGGGGCCTGCCTTACCGGGGTTTTCTCGGGCCTACTTGACGATGTTGCCGATCTTCGGGGCGGGCTCGTTCTTGTAGTCGGCCGGGCCGAAGTTCTTGGTGACCGCGGTCTGCCAGGCGCCGCTGCTGACCATCTTCTCCAGCGCGGTGTTGATCTTGGTGAGAGTCGCGGAGTCGCCCTTCTTGACGCCGATGCCGTAGTTCTCGTTGCTGAGCTTCAGGCCGGCGAGCTTGAACTGGCCCTTGAACTTGTCCTGCGCGGCGAAGCCCGCGAGGATCGAGTCGTCGGTGGTCACGGCGTCGACGGCGCCGCTCTGGAGGGCCGCGATGCACTCCGAGTAGCCCGCGTTCTCACGGAGGTTGGCCTTCGGGGCGATCGTGTCGTGGATGTTCTGGGCCGAGGTCGAGCCGGTCACGGAACACAGGTTCTTGCCGTTGAGGTCCGTGGCCTTCGCGATCGTCGAGTCCTTCTTGACGAGCAGGTCCTGGTGGGCCAGCAGGTAGGGGCCCGCGAAGTCGACCTTCTTCTTGCGCTCGTCGTTGATCGAGTACGTGGCCGCGATGAACTTGACGTCGCCGCGCGCCAGCGCGTTCTCGCGGTCGGCGCTCTTGGTCTCGACCCACTCGATCTGGGCGGGCTTGTAGCCGAGCTGCCCGGCCACATAGGTCGCCACGTCCACGTCGAAGCCGGCGTAGGTCCCGTCCGGCTGCTTCAGGCCGAGGCCGGGCTGGTCGAATTTGATGCCGATCTTGACCTTGCTGCCGCCGCCGGAGCCCGAACCGGAGTCGTCCTTGTCGCTGCTCCCGCACGCCGTCGCGGCGAGCGAGAGGACGAGAGCGGTGGTCGCGAACACGGTGACCTTGCGGAGCTTCATGGTGAACATCCTTTGGCTGGAGAGGAGATGAGGGCCCGTCAGGGCGCGTGAGGATGGCCCTGAGGGCGTGCGGGACCCTCAGCGGCAGTCGGCGGCCGCCCGTCGTCGGCGGGCCGCCAGTGGCTGGCTGTAGCGGTTCGTCAGCGGTCGTGGCTGATCGTCAGTGGTCGTCGGCGATGGTCAGCGGGTCGTCAGTGGTGAAGGATCTTCGACAGGAAGTCCTTGGCCCGGTCGCTGCGCGGGTTGCTGAAGAACTGGTCCGGCACGGCCTCTTCGACGATGCGGCCGTCCGCCATGAACACCACTCGGTTGGCGGCCGAGCGGGCGAAGCCCATCTCATGGGTGACGACGATCATCGTCATCCCGTCCCGGGCGAGCTGCTGCATGACCTCCAGCACCTCGTTGATCATCTCCGGGTCGAGGGCCGAGGTCGGCTCGTCGAAGAGCATCACCTTGGGGTCCATGGCCAGCGCCCGCGCGATGGCGACGCGCTGCTGCTGACCGCCGGACAGCTGGGCCGGGTACTTGTCCGCCTGCGTGGCCACGCCGACCCGGTCGAGCAACGCCCGGGCCTTCTCCTCGGCCTGCTTGCGGTCGGCCTTGCGGACCTTGATCTGACCCAGCATCACGTTTTCGAGCACGGTCTTGTGCGCGAAGAGGTTGAAGGACTGGAAGACCATTCCGACATCGGCACGCAGTCGGGCCAGCTCCCTGCCCTCCTGGGGCAGCGGCTTGCCGTCGATCGTGATCGAACCCGAATCGGTCGTCTCCAGGCGGTTGATGGTGCGGCACAGAGTGGACTTCCCGGACCCGGAGGGTCCGATCACCACGACGACTTCGCCGCGGGCGATCGTCAGATCGATGTCCTGGAGTACGTGCAACGCGCCGAAGTGCTTGTTGACGCTCTTCAGGACGACGAGTTCGCCGGTCGCGGCCACATCTTCCTTGGCCACCGATACTTCGGTCATCGCTTGCTGGCTCCGTCCTCGTCGGTTGCGGAGGACAGTAGTGAGGCCTCACGACCAGCGTCATCACATCTGAGCGAGATCTGAGCATCACGATCGGATAGCAATAGGACACGTGTCGTAGCAGTTTGTCGCCGGGATCCGTACCGGCTGGATAACGGAAGGCCGCACGCAACCGGAACCCACTTGACGGCGTCTTCGTCCATCAGCGTGACTGCCTGGGTGCACGCGCGCGTGAGACGTGCTTTTGTACAGGCCGACACCATACGAACGATGAACCGGAGGGGGCCGGGATGAGACTGCTCCTCGTCGAGGACGACAACCATGTCGCCGCCGCTCTGTCCGCGGTCCTGGCGCGGCACGGATTCGACGTCACGCACGCCCGCAGCGGTGAGGAAGCCCTCCAGGCGCTCGTCCCCGAGAGCGACGGCTTCGGTGTCGTCCTCCTCGACCTCGGCCTGCCCGACCAGGACGGCTACGAGGTCTGCGGCAAGATCCGCAAGCGCACCAGCACCCCGGTGATCATGGTCACCGCCCGCTCCGACGTACGCTCCCGCATCCACGGCCTCAACCTCGGAGCCGACGACTACGTGGTGAAGCCGTACGACACCGGGGAACTGCTCGCCCGCATCCACGCCGTCAGCCGGCGCAGCGTCCACGAGGACGCCGGCGGGGGCGGCGACACCGCGCTGCGGCTCGGCCCGGTACGCATCGAACTGCCCACCCGCCAGGTCAGCGTCGACGGTTCGGTCGTCCAACTGACCCGCAAGGAGTTCGACCTGCTGGCGCTGCTGGCACAACGCCCCGGAGTGGTGTTCCGGCGGGAGCAGATCATCAGCGAGGTGTGGCGCACCAGTTGGGAGGGCACGGGACGCACCCTGGAGGTGCATGTCGCGTCCCTGCGCGCCAAGCTGCGGATGCCCGCACTGATCGAGACCGTACGAGGCGTCGGCTACCGGCTCGTCGCCCCGGCCGCGTAGCGGGCCCGGGTGCGCACACGTCTCCTCCCGCTGCTCATCGTCCTGATGGCGGCCGTACTGCTGGCGCTCGGCGTCCCGCTCGCCATCAGCACGGCCGCGGCCCAGCAGCAGAAGGTGATCGTCGACCGTATCGACGACACCGCGCGGTTCGCGGCCCTCGCCCAGTTCGTCACCGACGCGCCCACGGGATCACGCCCCGCCAACACCGTTCCGGACGAGCGCCAGGAGACCCTGGACCGCGAACTCGCCAGCTACTACGAGGTCTACGGCATCCGCGCGGGCGTCTTCTACCGCACCGACATCTCCATGGCGAACGCGCCGGACGACTTCCTGCTGCCCAAGACGGGCGAGGTGCGGGACGCGTTCGCCGAGGCGCTCCTCAGCCGCCGCAGCCACGACCCGGAACAGGTCTGGCCCTGGCAGCGCAACCGCCTCGTCGTCGCCTCGCCGGTCATCCGGGACGGCGACGTCATCGCCGTAGTGGTCACCGACTCGCCCACCGGGCCGATGCGTTCACGGACCCTGCGCGGGTGGCTGACGATCGGCGCCGGCGAGATCGCCGCGATGCTGCTCGCGGTAGGCGCGGCCCTCCGGCTGACCGGTTGGGTCCTGCGACCCGTACGGGTCCTCGACGCCACCACCCACGACATCGCCACCGGACGCCTCAAGTCCCGGGTCGCGGCCGCCGGCGGGCCGCCGGAACTCCAGCGCCTGGCCCGCTCGTTCAACGAGATGGCGGACAACGTCGAGGACGTGCTGGAGCAGCAGCGCGCCTTCGTCGCCGACGCCTCGCACCAGTTGCGCAACCCGCTCTCGGCGCTCCTGCTGCGCATCGAACTGCTCGCACTCGAACTGCCGGAGGACAACGACGAGATCGCCTCGGTCCGCACCGAGGGCAAACGCCTGACCCAGGTCCTGGACGACCTGCTCGACCTGGCCCTGGCCGAGCACGCGGACGCCGACCTCAGGATCACCGACATCGGCGCGCTGACCGCCGAGCGCGTCGCGGCCTGGGCACCGACCGCCGAGGCCAAGGGCGTGCGCCTGGTGGGCAGTTGCCCGCCCACCACGGCCTGGGCCGACCCGGTCACGCTGTCCAGCGCCCTGGACGCGGTGATCGACAACGCGGTGAAGTTCACGCCCGAGGACGAGTCCGTCGAGGTGACGGTCGCGTCGAACGGCGAGACCTCGACCGTCGTCGTCACGGACCACGGCCCGGGCCTCACCGAGGACGAACTCGCCCGCGTCGGCGACCGCTTCTGGCGCAGCGCCCGCCACCAGAACATCAAGGGCTCCGGCCTCGGCCTGTCCATCTCCCAGGTCCTGCTGGCCGCGGGCGGCGGCTCGCTCACGTACGACCACCACGAGCCGCACGGCCTCAAGGTGACCGTGTCGGTGCCCAGGAGCGGCCCCACGGCCTGAACGGGCGACTCAGGGGCCGGAGTTGAGGTCCCCGAGGTCCCCGAGCCCGAGCGGGCGGTGTCCAGGGCCTGTGGCGGGCCCTGAGGCCCTGAGATCCGGTTCTACGGCTTGACGGATCGGTAGTAGCGTCGGGCGCCCTCGTGCAGGGCCAGGGGGTCGGTGTAGATCGCCGTGCGCAGGTCCACCAGCTGTGCGGAGTGGACCTGCTTGCCGATGCCGTCGCGGCTCTTGATCACGGTCTTGGTGATCCACTCGGTGAGCCTCGCGTTCACGTCCTCGCGGGTCATCAGCAGGTTGGACACGGCGATGGTCGGGACGGTGGACCCGCGCTGGATGGTGGGGTAGGCCGACTCCGGCATGTTGGTGGCGCGGTAGTAGCGGGTGGCGTCGCCCTGCTCGTGCATCTTGGCCACGAGGGTCGCCTCGATCGGCACGAACCGGAACGCGTAGTTCTTGGCGAGGTCCTTCAGTCCGTCCGTCGGCAGCCCGCCCGACCAGAAGAACGCGTCGATCTTGCCCCGCCTGAGCAGATCCGGTCCGGTGTCGATACCGGCCGCCACCGGCTCGACGCCCTTCTTCGGGTCGATGCCGGCCGCCGTGAGCACCCGGTCGGCGATCAGCCGCACACCCGAGCGGTCCGGCCCTATGGCCACGCGCTTGCCCCGCAGGTCGTTGACCGAGTCGATGTCCGAGTCACGCGGCACGATGAGCTGTACGTAGTCGTCGTAGAGCCGCGCGACCCCGCGCAGCCCGGCCGCACCGGGCTTGCCCTCCATCTCGTACGTCCCCACCGCGTCGGCCGCGGCGATGGTGAAGTCGGCATGGCCGGTCGCCACGCGCGCGACGTTCTCCTGCGACCCGTCGCTGTTCACCAGCTTCACCGTGAGGCCCGGCATGTCCCTGCCCAACTCGGCGCGCAGGAGCTTGCCGTACTCCTGGTAGACCCCCAGCCGGGTCCCGGTGCTGAAGGTGATCGTCCCGGTCGGCGGCTCGTCGCCCAGGGGCAGCAGCCACCACAGCAACAGCCCGAACGCGACGAAGCCGGCGGCCACGCCCTGGAGGGCCCGGCGCCTGCTGATACGGGAGAACAGCTTGAGCATGCGCGCGATCCTGCCAGTCCGCGCGCGGTGCTGACCAGGGCAGGGTGGGGCTCGGAACCGTGCGGCGGATCGGGGCGGAGCCTGATCGGCGCGGGTGACAGGGGGTTGGCGCGTGCGACCGGAGTGCGTGCGCCCCGGGGCCGCGAGCGGATCCGCCCGACAGACCCTTGAGGTCCGGGGATGTCAGTGGCGGCCATTAGGGTCGTCGCATGAGTTCTTCGCCCGCCGACCTGGTCCGCGAATTCCACCTGGCCTTCGGGCTCGACGCCCGCACCACGCCCACCGAGGTCGCTCCCGACCTTGCCGCCCACCGGGGCGAACTGCTCGCCGAGGAGGCCGCGGAGGTCACCGAGGTCTCCGTGAGCGGCCCCCTGGACCGGCTGGCGCACGAGTTGGCCGACGTCGTCTACGTCGCGTACGGCACGGCCCTCGTCCACGGCTTCGACCTCGACGCGGTGATCGCCGAGATCCACCGCGCCAACATGACCAAGATCGGCCCGGACGGCGAGATCGCCCGCCGGGCCGACGGCAAGGTGCTCAAGGGGGAGTACTACGAGGCGCCGGACGTCTCCGGGGTGCTGCGCAAGCAGGGGTGGAGCGCGGGCGACGAGTGACGTGAGGCACGGTGGTTTTCGGCCGTCGGAAGAGTCGCTCCCGGCACCGCCTACCCTTGTCACATGAGTAGCGGTGACCGGAGCGGGGCAGTGGACGTCAAGACGTACGAAGTGCGCACCTATGGGTGCCAGATGAACGTTCACGATTCCGAGCGGCTCTCCGGTCTCCTGGAGGGCGCGGGTTATGTGCGTGCGCCCGAGGGTTCGGACGGGGACGCGGACGTCGTCGTCTTCAACACCTGCGCCGTGCGTGAGAACGCCGACAACCGGCTCTACGGCAACCTCGGCCGGCTCGCCCCGATGAAGACGAAGCGCCCCGGGATGCAGATCGCCGTCGGTGGCTGCCTCGCCCAGAAGGACCGCGACACCATCGTGAAGAAGGCGCCCTGGGTGGACGTCGTCTTCGGGACCCACAACATCGGCAAGCTGCCGGTCCTGCTGGAACGCGCGCGTGTCCAGGAAGAGGCGCAGGTCGAGATCGCGGAGTCCCTGGAGGCCTTCCCCTCGACGCTGCCGACCCGGCGCGAGAGCGCCTACGCGGCCTGGGTGTCGATCTCCGTCGGCTGCAACAACACGTGCACCTTCTGCATCGTCCCGGCGCTGCGAGGCAAGGAGAAGGACCGCCGCACCGGCGACATCCTCGCCGAGATCGAGGCCCTGGTCGGCGAGGGCGTCTCCGAGATCACGCTGCTCGGCCAGAACGTCAACGCGTACGGCTCCGACATCGGCGACCGCGAGGCCTTCAGCAAGCTGCTCCGGGCGTGCGGCGCGATCGAGGGCCTGGAGCGTGTCCGCTTCACCTCACCGCACCCGCGCGACTTCACCGACGACGTCATCGCCGCGATGGCCGAGACGCCGAACGTGATGCCGCAGCTGCACATGCCCATGCAGTCCGGCTCCGACCCGATCCTCAAGGCCATGCGCCGCTCCTACCGCCAGGAGCGCTACCTGGGGATCATCGAGAAGGTCCGCGCCTCCATCCCGCACGCCGCGATCACCACCGACATCATCGTGGGCTTCCCCGGGGAGACCGAGGAGGACTTCGAGCAGACGATGCACGCGGTCCGCGAGGCGCGCTTCGCGCAAGCGTTTACGTTCCAGTACTCCAAGCGACCCGGCACCCCGGCCGCGACCATGGAGAACCAGATCCCCAAGGAGGTCGTCCAGGAGCGCTACATGCGTCTCATCGCCCTCCAGGAGGAGATCTCCTGGGACGAGAACAAGAAGCAGGTCGGCCGCACCCTGGAGCTGATGGTCGCCGAGGGCGAGGGCCGCAAGGACGGCGCCACCCACCGCCTCTCCGGGCGTGCCCCCGACAACCGCCTCGTCCACTTCACCAAGCCGGACCAGGACGTCCGCCCCGGTGACGTCGTGACGGTCGAGATCACGTACGCCGCCCCGCATCACCTTCTTGCCGAGGGCCCGACCCTGGACGTGCGTCCCACGCGCGCGGGCGACGCCTGGGAGAAGCGCAACGCGGCCGAGGCCGTCAAACCGGCCGGCGTGATGCTGGGCCTGCCGAAGATCGGTGCACCCGCGCCGTTGCCCGTCGCCACGGGGAGCGGCTGCGGCTGCGACTGAGGTCGTCGTGCACCGCTGAGCGTGACGCCGGGCCGATACCGGATCGACGTCGAGTCGGCGGCGTGGTCATGTCGACTGTCCGCGTGACCTGTTGGGCGCCTTGTTAGTGTTCCGGCCATGCTCGTAGCCGCCGCCGTGTGCCCCTGCCCGCCGCTCCTCGTCCCCGATGTCGCCGCAGGTGCCGCGCCCGAACTGGCCGCCGCGCGGGCCGCGTGCACCGACGCGCTGGGCGTGCTCGCCGCCGCCCGGCCCGACCGCCTGGTGGTCGTCGGGCCCGCCGAGCAGAGCGGGCGCGGGTCGCATCCTGAGGGCACCCGGGGTTCGTTCCGCGGCTTCGGTGTGGATCTCGCCGTACGGCTGGGCGGGAACGGGAACGGGGATGGGCGCGCGGACAGTGGCGAGGCGTCGGAGCGTGAGCTTCCGCCCTCGATCGCCGTCGCGGCGTGGCTGCTGGAGCGGACCGGGTGGTCCGACGCCCCGATCGAGGGACTCGGCGTGGGGGAACCTCTTGAGGCCGAGCGGTGTATCCAAACCGGGAGGGACATCGTCGCGCGGGCCGACCGGGTCGCGCTGCTGGTGATGGGCGACGCCAGCGCGTGCCGGACGCTGAAGGCGCCGGGCTATCTCGACGAGCGGGCGGCACCCTTCGACGCGGAGGTCGCGCGTGCGCTGGGGGCGGCGGACGTGGCGGCCGTCAAGGCGCTGGATGCCGAGCTGGCGTACGAACTGAAGGCGTCGGGCCGTGCGCCTTGGCAGGTGCTCGCGGGCGCGGCGGAGGGTGCGGACCTCGGCGGGGCGTTGTTGTACGAGGACGCGCCGTACGGGGTCGGGTATGTGGTTGCTACCTGGTCGTAGGTGCGGGTGCGGGTGCGGGTGCGTGCGGCGGCGGGGGCGGGGTGCTTGGTGCGGCTGAGGCCTAGGCGGGGGTGACGTGCTCTGGGCCGCCGTCGTCAGCGGGGCCGTGGCGTGATCCAGGCGTCGCGCGTGCGGGGCGCTGTGCGGTTGCGCCGGGCCGAGTGGTGCGCCACGTGGCATGCGTTGCGCCCCGGGTGGGTTGGAGACGGCGAGCTAGGTGGGGGAGGGGCAGCGGAAGCGGTCCTCTGCCAGCGCCCTGAGGTGACTCATGCCTGCTCCCGGAGCGCGTGACACGCACCCGCCTGCCACGTCGTCGCGCTGACGACAGATGCGTGGCGGGCCGACAGCGCGGCAGGCGCGCAACTCGGTCGGCAGGCGGCGGGCGAGCCCGAGGCAGCCGTAGCGCCCACGCACCACGCCCACCGTCACCACCACTCGCCCCAGTCCGGATCGACCCCACTCCCCCGGCGTCCGAACCGCCCCCGTCCCCGGCCCACGAAACGGCGGACGGCCGAGGAGCCAAACGCTCCGCGGCCGTCCGCCGATCGATGTGCAGGTGCCGTTCAGGAAGCCGGCGGGGTCGGGTCCGGCGGCGTGGTCGTGCCGCCGCCCTCCGCCCCGGTGCTTCCGGTGTTTCCCGTGTCGCCCTGGTGCGCGAGTCGGTCCATGGCGTCCTTGGCCTTGCCCGTGCCCGTCTGGATCTTGTCGCTGTACTTGCCCTTGGTCTTCTCGTCGACCATTTTCGCGGCCTTGTCCAGGCCGTTCTCGATCTTGCCTCCGTGCTGCTGCGCGAGGCCCGAGACCTTGTCCTTCGCCGGGGCGAGTTTGGCCTTCCAACTGTCCATCAGACCCATGGTTCACCTTTCCACGCGGGGCAGTTACGTTCGGGCGCCTTCACCGGCCTCGTTGTCGGCGGCCACTTCGGCGGACTGCTGCTGCGGAATCTCGACGCTGCCGACAGCGTCGGCGGACTCGCCGGTCGCGATGGCCTCCGTCGCCGTCGCTTCCGCCACTTCCTCGACCCCTGCCCCCGCCTCGGTCTCCGACACCTCGTCCGCCGCTGCGGCCGTCAGTGCCTCGACCGTCTCCGTGTCGGCCACCGCTTCGGCGGTTGACGCCTCCTCCGTAGCCTTCGACCTCCGAAGAATCCGGTCAAAAACGCCCATATCAACTCCATACGTTACTTGTGCGGGCGAAATCCCGCGCAGCCCGGTGCGTCCGTTTGCGTCGCCCGGGTCACCGCCTCCAGAAACCGGCGGCGGGATACCTCGCAACGGGCAACGACCCCGCGCGCGTGCTGTCACGTAACTCGTTCGAGGGCAGGGTCCGACGTTTGCGAGACTGGGAACGTGAGCAGCGCACCCCCCGCCCCCCGAGTCATCGCCGTCGTCGGACCGACCGCGGCCGGAAAGTCCGATCTGGGCGTCTTCCTGGCCCAGCGCCTAGGTGGCGAGGTCGTCAACGCCGACTCCATGCAGCTCTACCGAGGGATGGACATCGGCACCGCCAAGCTGACGCCCGAGGAACGCGACGGCGTCCCGCACCACCTCCTGGACATCTGGGACGTGACGGTCACGGCGTCCGTCGCCGAGTACCAGCGGCTCGCCCGTGAGCGCATCGACGCCCTGCTCGCCGAGGGACGCTGGCCGATCCTGGTCGGCGGCTCCGGGCTGTACGTGCGCGCAGCCGTCGACAACCTGGAGTTCCCCGGCACCGACCCCGAGGTCCGCGCCCGCCTGGAGGAGGAACTCGCCCTGCGCGGCTCCGGCGCCCTGCACGCCCGCCTGGCCGCCGCCGACCCCGAGGCCGCACACGCGATCCTCCCCAGCAACGGTCGCCGTATCGTCCGGGCACTGGAGGTCATCGAGATCACCGGCAAGCCCTTCACCGCCAACCTCCCCGGCCACGACTCGGTCTACGACACCGTCCAGATCGGCGTCGACGTGGGGCGTCCCGAACTCGACGAGCGCATCGCGCGCCGGGTCGACCGGATGTGGAGCGCGGGGCTCGTGGACGAGGTCCGCGCGCTGGAGGCGCGTGGTCTGCGCGAGGGGGTCACGGCGTCCCGCGCGCTCGGCTATCAGCAGGTGCTCGCGGCGCTCGCGGGGGAGTGCGCGGAAGAGGAGGCGCGCACGGAGACCGTGCGTGCCACCAAGCGCTTCGCGCGCCGTCAGGATTCGTGGTTCAGGCGCGATCCCCGGGTGCACTGGTTGAGTGGGGCTGCGGCGGATCTCACAGAACTGCCGCACCTGGCACTGGCGTTGGTCGAGCGACCGGTCACAGCCTGATCACGTCATGGCATCGGGACGCTCAGGCCGCGGTTCCGGCCTCCGGGGGCGTGCCATCATCGAGCTTCGATCGACCAAGTGGAGTCCGAGTTGGGAGGGCGCGTGGCGATGGAGGCCGGCCCTCGCGACACCGCAGAAGGCATCGATCAGGTCACCGCTGACCTTGGTGAACCGGAAGAGGCCGACGGCCGACTGAGCCCGGACGGCCCGGACGAGATCCAGGGTGGCGTGACCGCCGACGGTCCCGGGCCCGACGAGATGTTCGCCGGTCCCGAGGTCGAGGTCGAGCTCCGCCCGCAGCGTCGTCTGCGGATCTGGCAGCTCGCCCCCATCGTGGCCCTGGCCGCGGTCGGCTCCCTGATGTTCGCCTTCCCGCTCGCCTTCGACTTCGGCGACAGCGGGGCCGTGGTCGCCATGCTCGGCCTGCTCATCTGCTCCTGCGCGGCCGGCTGGGGCACGACGGCCGCCCGCCGCGTCGGTTACACCTGGCCCGGGTTCCCGCAGCGCGGTTCCGGGCGCCGCCCGGACTGGCGGGTCGTCATCGCGTACGCCCTGGTGGTGGCCGTAGTGGTCGTCCTGGCCGTGTGGCGCGTGGCCAGGCTCCGCTAGCCGCAGAGGTCCGTCACCGGGATCGTCGGGTTGTCATAGGCACCCCGTACGATCGAGGAATGAGCACGCGGATCGCCTTCCTCAAGGGGCACGGCACCGAGAACGACTTCGTGATCGTTCCGGACCCCGAGAACGTCATCGACCTGTCCCCGGCCGCCGTGGCCGCCCTGTGCGACCGTCGCGCGGGCATCGGCGGCGACGGACTGCTGCATGTCGTGCGGTCCGCCGCGCATCCCGAGGCGCGGGACATGGCGGCCGAGGCGGAGTGGTTCATGGACTACCGCAACGGCGACGGGTCGATCGCGGAGATGTGCGGGAACGGCACCCGTGTGTTCGCCCGCTATCTCCAGCGGGCCGGGTATGTGGCCGAAGGGGACTTCGCGATCGCCACGCGCGCGGGTGTGAAGTCCATGCACATCGCCAAGGACGGTGACGTCACCACCGGCATGGGCAAGGCCCGCCTCCCTGAAGGGGACGTCAACGTGAGCGTGGGCGAGCGCGGTTGGCCCGCGCGGAACGTGAACATGGGCAATCCGCACGCGGTCGCCTTTGTCGACGACCTCGCGCAGGCCGGCGACCTGTTGTCCGCGCCGCCCTTCAGCCCGGCGGCCGCCTACCCGGACGGCGTGAACGTGGAGTTCGTGGTCGACCGTGGCCTCGGACACGTCGCCATGCGCGTGCACGAGCGCGGCGCCGGCGAGACCCGCTCGTGCGGCACGGGCGCGTGCGCGGTCGCCGTGGCCGCCGCCCGCAGAGACGGCGCCGACCCGGCCGTCACCGGAACGCACGCGACGTACACCGTCGATGTGCCCGGTGGAACGCTGGTGATCACCGAGCGGCCCGACGGCCAGATCGAGATGACCGGTCCCGCGGTGATCGTCGCCGAGGGCGAGATCGATGCCGAGTGGCTGGAAAACGCCATCCGCTGAACGGGTGAATCGCAGTCCTGGCTGCTCCGGACACCCTGATCCGAAGTCTCCGGCGTCCGACGCGGCTGGAAACCACGGCTGACCTGATATGTCGTGGCGCAAAACCGTAAACCTGCCGACCTTCGCTCGAATGGGTGATCCGTTTCACGCTCGGCGAGAGGCGGTCAGTCGCACGTGGTGGGCTCGGTAGCATCAAGCACCGGCCCGGACGGGGGATCGAAGATCCCCTGAGCCGAGTACGCCATGGGGCACCCGTCCGCCGGTCAAGCAGCCGGAGGTGCCCATGAGTGCGGAGGCCACGAACCCTGCGACCCCAGGCCCTGTGACCAACACAGTGCCCCGCAGGAAGGCCCGCCCCCGGATCGACCTGCGCCGGCTCGGCCGGGCCGCCCTGCTCGGTCCCGCCGCGCGCGACCGGCTGCCGGACGCCATCGGCCACGTCGCCGAGGCGCATCGCGCCCACTATCCCGACGCCGATCTCGAACCGCTGCGCCGCGCCTGGGTCCTGGCCGAGTCCTCGCACCGCGGCCAGATGCGCAAGAGCGGCGAGCCGTACATCACGCACCCCCTAGCGGTGACGCTGATCCTCGCCGAACTCGGCGCCGAGACAACGACGTTGACGGCCTCGCTGCTCCACGACACCGTCGAGGACACGGAAGTGACCCTCGATCAGGTCGGCGAGGAATTCGGCGCCGAGGTGCGCTATCTCGTCGACGGCGTCACGAAGTTGGAGAAGGTCGACTACGGCGCCGCGGCCGAGCCGGAGACCTTCCGCAAGATGCTCGTCGCCACCGGCAGCGACGTTCGCGTGATGTCGATCAAACTGGCCGACCGCCTGCACAACATGCGCACCCTGGGCGTGATGCGCCCCGAGAAGCAGGCCCGTATCGCCAAGGTCACCCGGGACGTCCTCATCCCGCTCGCCGAGCGGCTCGGCGTCCAGGCGCTCAAGACCGAACTGGAGGATCTCGTCTTCGCGATCCTCCATCCCGAGGAGTACGACCACACACGCGAGTTGATCGTCGACAACGCTTCCCGCACGGACGACCCGCTCGCCGAGGTCACCGACGAGGTACGCACCGTCCTGCGCGACGCCGGCATCCAGGCCGAAGTCCTCATCAGGCCACGGCACTTCGTCTCCGTGCACCGCGTCGCCCGCAAGCGCGGCCGACTGCGCGGCGCCGACTTCGGCCGCCTCCTGGTGCTCGTGAACGAGGACGCGGACTGTTACGGCGTCCTCGGCGAGCTGCACACCTGTCTGAAGCCGGTGGTCTCGGAGTTCAAGGACTTCATCGCCGTCCCCAAGTTCAACCTGTACCAGTCGCTGCACACCGCCGTCGCCCACACCGACGGCCAGGTCGTCGAAGTCCTCATCCGCACCCACCAGATGCACAAGGTCGCCGAGGCCGGCGTCATCGCGCTCGGCAATCCCTACGCTCCTCCTTCGGAGGAGCAACAGGCCGCGAACGACGGCGAGCGCGCCGACCCCACCCGGCCCGGCTGGCTCTCCCGCCTCCTCGACTGGCAGGAGGGCGCGCCCGACCCCGACACCTTCTGGTCGACGCTCCGCGAGGACCTCGCCCAGGACCGCGAGATCACCGTGTACCGGCCCGACGGCGGCACGTTGGGCCTGCCCGACGGCGCGACCTGTGTGGACGCCGCGTACGCGCAGTACGGCGAGGACGCCCACGCCTGCATCGGCGCCCGCGTCAACGGCCGCCTGGCGACCCTCAGCACGCCCCTGAAGGACGGCGACACCGTCCAGCTTCTCATGGGCCAGGACCCGGCCTCCGAGCCCTCCAGGGAGTGGCTGGAGCACGCGCACACGCCCGCCGCCCGGATCGCCATCCAGCGGTGGATCGCGGCGCACCCGGCGAGCGACGGCGGAGCGGCCGCGGCGGCGAACGAGGGGGCGCAGAGCGTCCGTTCGGCGCCCCCTGTCTCCGAAGACACCCCGGGCACCCTGGACACTGAGGACGCCCCCGCCACCCCAGTTGTCGACCTACCCGGCGCGACGGTACGGCTCGCGGGCTGCTGCACGCCCGTACCGCCTGACGAGGTCACCGGGTTCTCGGTACGCGGCGGCGTCGTGACCGTCCACCGCGTGGCGTGCAGCGCGGTGGCGCACATGAAGAGCGTGGGGCGCGCGGAAGTCGGAGTGCGCTGGGGCGACACCACCGAGTGCCGCGTCACGCTGGTAGCCGAATCGTTCGGCCGCCCGCATCTTCTCGCCGACCTCACCGAAGCGATCGCCCTGGAGGGCGCGGAAATCGTCTCGGCAACCGTCGAACCCCCGACCCAGCAACGCGTCCGCCACACCTACACACTCCAACTCCCGGACGCGGCCCACCTCCTGACCCTCATGAGGGCGATGCGCAACGTACCCGGCGTCTACGACGTGAGCCGCGCACAGCACCACAACACGACGGCCTTCTGAGCGGGGTGCGGGTTGCGCTGCCGGGCCGTTGCGGCGCGGGTTCGGCTTGAGCGGCCCCTGATCTTCGGAGACCCGCGTTCGCCCTGGTCCGCCCCGTCCCGTTGAGTTCCGCGTCCGTTATGAGCCCCCCTCCGGAGGGGGGCTTCGCGACGCTTGTCCGCCGTGAGGCCCTCCGAAGCTCTCAGGCACGCGCCGACGCCGAGCGGCCGGTCCTCCGAGGCACGCGTCAGCGTGGAACGACCCGGCCCGCTGAGACGCGCTGACTTGAGTGCCCGGCTCCTTGAAACCCGGTGTTTCAGCGCCCCGTAAGCCCCCGAGAGGACCCCGTTCGAGTGGGCCAGGCGCGAGTCGGCGCCGTGGGGCACGCGCGCGCTGGTAGCGGTGGGGCATGCTGCTCACCCCTCGCACCGGCACGACCGGCAACGGCATCCCCCGCACCGGCTCCGGTGATCCGGCTCCCCGGTCGCGCACCAGGAACTCCCGACGGTTGAAGGCGGCGCTTCTCGCCTCCGCCGTGTCCGTCTGCCTCGTCGCCGCGAGCGCGCCGCCCACGCCCCTGGGCGTCGGTGACCGCCTCTTCCCGACGCTGGGCAACCCGGGCTACGACGTGGCGTCGTACGACCTCTCGTTCACGTATCCCGGCAGCAACAGCAAGCCGCTCCAGGCCGTCACCACCATCGACGCGTGGACGACCGAGACGCTGGACCGGATCAACCTCGACTTCGCGCACGGGACCGTGGACTCGGTCGAGGTCGACGGGCGGCCCGCGACCTTCGCCAGTGCCGGTGAGGATCTGGTGGTGACTCCGGAGAGGGCGATTTCCGAGGGGAGTTGGACCCGGATCACCGTGCGGCACACCAGCGACCCGGTGTCGGCCAAGGGCCAGGACGGCGGCTGGGTGCGCACCAAGGACGGGCTCGCCATGGCCAACCAGGCCGACGCCGCACACCTGGTGTTCCCGTGTAACGACCATCCCTCCGACAAGGCGATGTTCACCATCCGGGTCACCGCCCCCAACGCCTACACGGCCGTCGCCAACGGACTGCCGGCCGGCGTCGACAAGGTCGGCGGGAACACCACCTGGATGTACCGCACCCAGCACCCCATGGCCACCGAACTCGCCCAGGTGTCCATCGGCCGCTCCGCCGTGCTGCACCGCACCGGACCGCACGACCTGCCGATGCGCGACGTCGTCCCCGCCAAGGACGCCAAGCAGCTCGAACCGTGGCTCAAGAAGACCCCCGACCAGATCGCCTGGATGGAGAGCAAGGTCGGCCGGTACCCCTTCGAGACGTACGGGCTGCTCATGGCCGACGCGTCCACCGGCTTCGAACTGGAGACGCAGACGATCTCTCTCTTCGAGAGAGATCTCTTCACCGAGCCCGCCTACCCCAAGTGGTACGTCGAGTCGATCATGGTCCACGAGCTGTCCCACCAGTGGTTCGGCGACAGCGTCAGCCCCCGCGGCTGGTCCGACCTGTGGCTCAACGAAGGACACGCCACCTGGTACGAGGAGCTGTACGCCCAGGAGAAGGCGCACAGGCCGATGGAGACACGCATGAAGGCGGCCTACGCGGCCTCCGACCGCTGGCGCGCCGCAGGCGGACCGCCCGCACTCCCCAAGGCACCCGCGCCCGGCCAGAAGATCGGCATCTTCCGCCCCAACGTCTACGACGGCGCCGCCCTGGCCCTCTACGCCCTGCGCCAGGAGATCGGCAGCCCGGCCTTCGAACGCCTGGAGCGCACCTGGGTGAGCATCCACCGGGACGGCACGGCCACCACCGCCGACTTCGAGGAACTCGCCTCCGCGATCTCCGGCCGCGACCTGAGCGACTTCTTCCAGGGCTGGCTCTACGGCGAGAAGACCCCGCCGATGCCGGGACACCCGGACTGGAAGTCGCAGGCACCGGTGAAATGAGGCGGTGACGGGCAATAAATAAGGCAGTGACGTGGCGATCCGCGCCGTGCGACCATCTTCGGGTCGGCGGCGCGGGTCACCCGGGGCATACCCGGCAGCCATCGGGAATCTCCGGAGGCGCTCGCACGTTATGACCTTCGCAGGACTCCCATCGACGTAAGGACCCAATGACCTCCTCTTCTTCCCCTTCCCAGGACACTGAGCGCCTCGCGCACGCCTATCCCGAAGGTCTTCGGGCCGATGCCCTGATGGAAGAGGACGTCGCCTGGAGCCACGAGATCGACGGAGAGCGGGACGGCGACCAGCTCGACCGCTCCGAGCGCGCGGCCCTGCGCCGCGTCGCCGGCCTCTCCACCGAGCTTGAGGACGTCACCGAGGTCGAGTACCGACAGCTCCGCCTGGAGCGCGTCGTACTCGTCGGCGTCTGGACCACGGGCACGGTCCAGGACGCGGACAACTCGCTCGCCGAGCTGGCCGCCCTCGCGGAGACCGCGGGCGCCCTCGTGCTCGACGGTGTCGTCCAGCGCCGCGACAAGCCGGACGCGGCCACCTACATCGGTTCGGGCAAGGCCAACGAGCTGCGGGACATCGTCCTGGAGACCGGCGCCGACACCGTCATTTGCGACGGTGAGCTCAGCCCGGGCCAGCTGATCCATCTCGAAGACGTCGTCAAGGTCAAGGTCATCGACCGTACGGCCCTGATCCTGGACATCTTCGCCCAGCACGCCAAGTCCCGGGAGGGCAAGGCGCAGGTCGCGCTCGCGCAGATGCAGTACATGCTGCCGAGGCTCCGCGGCTGGGGTCAGTCGCTGTCCCGTCAGATGGGCGGCGGCTCGGGCGGCGGCCTCGCCACCCGCGGTCCCGGTGAGACCAAGATCGAGACGGACCGGCGCCGTATCCGCGAGAAGATGGCGAAGATGCGCCGGGAGATCGCGGACATGAAGACCGGCCGCGACATCAAGCGCCAGGAGCGCCGTCGCCACAAGGTGCCCTCGGTCGCGATCGCCGGTTACACCAACGCCGGCAAGTCGTCCCTGCTCAACCGCCTCACGGGCGCGGGCGTGCTGGTCGAGAACTCGCTGTTCGCGACCCTCGACCCGACCGTGCGCCGGGCCGAGACCCCGGGCGGGCGGCTGTACACGCTGGTCGACACCGTCGGCTTCGTCCGGCACCTGCCGCACCACCTGGTCGAGGCCTTCCGCTCCACGATGGAGGAGGTCGGCGACGCCGACCTGATCCTGCACGTGGTGGACGGTTCCCACCCGGTCCCGGAGGAGCAGCTGGCCGCCGTACGCGAGGTGATCCGGGATGTCGGCGCCACCAAGGTGCCCGAGATCGTCATCATCAACAAGGCGGACGCGGCCGACCCGCTGACGCTCCAGCGGCTGATGCGGAACGAGAAGCGCTCCATCGCGGTCTCGGCCCGCACCGGCCAGGGCATCGCGGAACTGCTCGCGCTCATCGACAGCGAACTGCCGCGCCCCTCGGTCGAGATCGAGGCGCTCGTGCCGTACACCCACGGCAAGCTGGTCGCCCGCGCCCACTCCGAGGGCGAGGTCATCTCCGAGGAGCACACCCCGGAGGGCACCCAGCTCAAGGCCCGGGTGCACGAGGAACTCGCGGCGGAACTCGCGCCGTACGTCCCGGCACCGCTGGCCTGACGGGTCGTAGCACTGCAAGTCCGAAGGCCCGCCCCCAATTCTCGTCCCGGGGGCGGGCCTTCGGCGTACACGCGTGCGTTCGGGTCACCGACCGCCGTACGTCCTGCTCATGTTCTCGTAGAGCGACTTGGCGGTGGCGCCGAGTTGGGGGCCCGCGAGCCAGGTGTTGTCGGACGGGCCGATCGAGGTGTTGGAGACCAGCTCCGTCTTGCCGTTCACCACCCGGAACCAGCCGCCGCCGGACGAGCCGCCGGTCATGGTGCAGCCGATGCGGTACATCGTCGGGAGGGCAGTGCTGAGCGACAACCGGCCGGGCCGGTCGAGGCACTTGAACATCTTCAGACCGCTGTACGGCGGCGCGGCCGGGTAACCCCAGGCGCCCATCGAGCCGACCTCGGTCGCGGAGGGCGCCGAGAAGTCGACGTCGAGCGCCGCGCCGACCGTCTCCTCAAGGGACTTGGAACCGGACTGCGGCTTCACATGGAGGATGGCGTAGTCGTACGTCGCTCCCGCGCCGCCCGTCTCCGAGCCGCCCTGGATCCACTGGTTCGAGGTCGAGGCCCAGTCCGCCCACCACTGGCCGTAGGGAGCGATCTCGGACGCCGAGGCGCTGCTCAACTGGGAGGCGGACTCGCCGAGGTCGTTGTACGAGGGCACGAACTCGATGTTGCGGTACCAGCCGCCGTCCTTGCCCGCGTGGACGCAATGGCCCGCCGTCCACACGAGGTTGGACTTGCCGGGGTGGTTGACGTCCTTGACGACCGTGCCGGAGCAGACCATCGAGCCCTCGGGGGAGTCGAAGAAGACCTTCCCGACCGGGGCCGCGTTCTGGTGGTACGGCGTCTTCTCGGCCGTGGCCTCGACGGGCGCCGGATCCGGGTCGCTGACGCCCTGGTCGGCGGCGGCGTCCTTCGTCGAGACCGTCTTGTTGGCCTCCTCGGCGGACTTCATCCGCTCGGGCTTCCACAGTCCCTTGATCACCGGGTTGACGAAGTCCTTGGCCTCACTGAGCCACTTGTCCTTGTCCCAGTTCTTCCAGCCGCCGTCCGCCCACTTGTCGACATCGACGCCGTGCGCCCTGAGCTTGTCGGCGACGGACGACGGAATCCGGACCTTGTCCTGGCCGGAGGCCTGAGTGGCGGTGGCGGCGGGCTTGTCGTTCGCCGAGTCGTCGCCGTTGCAGGCGGTTGCGGTGAGCGCCAGAGCCGCGACGAGACCGACGCCGGCCAGGCCGGTGTGCCGCCCGCGCCGGGACGAAGCGGGCGTACGTGTGGAACGCATGGTGCGATAACCCCCGTGAGAACTGCTGACCTTCTACTGCCGATAACTACTGATCGCGCATAACTGACCGTGTACTGCGGGTCGTTCTGCGACACCCCACTATGCCGGGGGAGTTGGGGACGAACGCCGGTGAGGCGGTGAGGTTCCTGTGAGACACCCCGCCGAAATCTGTCCCCCGACTGTGCCTGCCGTCGCGCCTACTGGCCGGCGAACTTCTTGCTGACCGAGTCGTACACACCCTTGGCCACATCACCCAGCCGCGGACCCGCCAGCCAGCCCGAAGTCACGGGCCCGATCGAGGTGTTGGACACCAGTGACGGCTTGCCGTCGGAGCCTGTCTCGACCCAGCCGCCACCGGACGAACCGCCGGTCATGCTGCATCCGATGCGGTACATCGTCGGGTCCGAGGCGTTGATCGACAGCCGCCCCGGCTTGTCCGTGCACTGGTACAGCGTCGAACCGTCGTACGGCTTCGCCTCGGGGTAGCCGGTCGCCGTGAGGCTGGACACCTTCGGCACGGCCGGCGCGGTGAAGTTCACCGGAAGAGCCGAACCGACCGTCTCCTCAAGGGACTTGCCCCCGTTGCCCTTCTCGGGCGTCACATGGATCACGGCGTAGTCGTACGACGAACCCTGCCCGCCCGTCTCGCCGCCCTGGTCGATCCACTGCTGCGAGGTCTGCGCCCAGTCACCCCACCAGACACCGTACGGAGCGACCTGGTCCCGGGTCGCCGTCTCCAACTGCGCTGCGGAACGGCCCGCGTTGTTGTACGACGGCACGAACGCGATGTTGCGGTACCAGCCGCCCTTCTTGCCCGCGTGCACGCAATGGCCCGCCGTCCACACCAGGTCGGACTTGCCCGGGTGCGCCGGGTCCTCCACGACCGTCGCCGAGCAGACCATGGTGCCCTCGGGGGAGTCGAAGAAGACCTTGCCCGCCGTCGCCGCGTTGGCGTGGTACGTGGGCGTCACGGCCTTCGCGTTCACCACCGCGGGCGTCGGGTCGGTCACGCCCTGGTCGCCGGAGATGTCGTTGGCGTCGACGCCCGTGTCCGGGTCGTTGGCGTCCCGCATCCGGCCGGAACTCCACAGCCCCTTGATGATCGGGTTGATGTAGTCGTCGGCCTCGCGAAGCCAGTCGTCCCTGTTCCAGTTCTTCCAGGCGCCGTTCTTCCACTTGTCGATGTCGATCCCGTGCTCTTTGAGCTTGTCCCTGATGTCGTCCGGGATCTTGATCTTGCCGTCACCGGTGTCACCGCTGGTGGCGGACGCGGTGGACTTGCCGTCGGCCTTCGTGTCACTGGAACCGCACGCGGTCGCGGTGAGCGCGAGCGCCGAGGCGAGGGCAACTGCGGCCAGTACGGGGGAGGTTCCGCGACGCGCGCCCCTCCCACGACGGGCGGTGAAGGTTGGGCGTATCGATCGCATGGTCTTGACTCCCCCTGGGTGAAAGGATGTTGCGCTTCCGGCTGCGATCTCCGCGAACTCGCAGCCTTCGGAACGGCATCACACACTATGCGCTCGCTGTGGGGGACTTCCCACGGGACGGCAACGGTTCCGTCACGGCAAGGATCTTGGGACAACCCGTAACCCCGTGGGCGGTGCGGGGTTGGTAGCGAGGGGGCCCGCTGTCGACGCGCGGTCCCCTGCGCTTGTGTGGACGGGCTTGGCGGTGTGTCTGCGGTGAGGCTGGAGGGCGGCCGTGGGGCGTCGGTCGGTGGGCGGGCCGTACGAGGGGCTCCTGGGGCGCGAGTTGGGGTGCGGGCGGTACGAGCGCGCCCTGCGGAAGTGCATCGGTACGTCGGCTGGCCCGTACCGGTACCCCGACCGGTCGCCACCGGCATGTCGAGGTGACTGCTCCGGAGGGTGGTGCGCCACCGGACGGCAACTCGGCTGATCCGCAGGGCCAGTTGCAGAACCACCAAGCTCAACACTCGCCAGAACAACGGGACTCGACCCCACACGATTCCCACTCCGAAACACCTCCCGAGGAACAGTCTTGAATCCCACGCCCACCTCCGACGGCCCCTCCCACGAGGCGAGCCCTCGACACACGCAGACCCTGGCGTCGGCCTCGGCCGAGGCCGTGCCTCGGCAGCAGCCCCGGAGCCCGGAAGCAGGTGAGCCGCGAGGTGCAACCATCACCGACCTCCTGGAGCACCCGGACCCCCACACCGCCGCCCAGGCCGCAGCCGTCGAGAACCTCCTGCGCTGCTGGGTACGCGAAACGAACCTCCCCGCTCCCACCAACGGCACCCTCCACATTCCCCTCACCGCCAGCGGCACGGCCCTGCTCGCCCAGGTCCACTACTGGTCCCCGACGGGCTGGCACCGCTTCGGCCTTCCCTACCTGTCAAACGCTCCCCACGGCGCACCACCGCCCGACGCGGTGACGGTCGCGGCGTTGCTCGCCAGGGAGGCAGGGTGGGCCGGCCGTGCTGTCGGGGTTGCTGACGTATCGGCAGTTCCCGGCGCACCGCCGGTCGTTGATGAGGAGGAGACAACGGCAGCGACAACGGCGCCGGCAACAGAACTCGCAGCGGCACCCGAAACCGTGACCGACCTGGTGGCCCGTGTAGCCGACTCCGTCCGCCGTACCGTCACTTTCATCACCGACCGCCGTGCACACCCGGCCGACGGTCCCGATCTCTTCCTCTCCGCCGAACAGGCACTCCTGTTCGGCCACCCGTTGCACCCGACCCCGAAGAGCCGCGAGGGCCTCTCCGAGACCGAAGTCCGCCTGTACTCACCGGAGTTGCGCGGCTCCTTCCCGCTGCACTGGCTGGCTGTCGCCCCTTCCGTACTCGCGACCGACTCGGCCTGGACCGAACGCGGCCGACCTGTCCCCGCCGCTCATCTCACAGCCCGACTCGCCGGCCCCGAACTGCCGCTGCCTGAGGGCCACGCCGCTCTTCCCCTCCACCCTTGGCAGTGGCGCGAGATCCAACACCGAGCCGATATCGCGGCCTTGCTCGACGCCGGCCTGATCCAGGACCTCGGCACCCATGGCGCCCCGTGGCACCCCACCTCCTCCGTACGAACCGTCCACCAACCCGGCGCCTCCGCCATGCTCAAGCTGTCCCTGGGCCTCCGCATCACCAACTCCCGCCGAGAGAACCTCCGCAAGGAACTCCACCGAAGTGTCGAGGTACACCGCCTGCTGCGCACCGGCCTGTCCCAGCAGTGGCGTGCCGCCCACCCAGGCTTCGACATCGTCCGCGACCCGGCTTGGCTGGCCGTCGACGCGTTGGACGAGTGCGGCGCCGACCGTGCCAGGGGTGGGGAGCGTGATGCCCGGGTGCCCTTGGCCGGAATCGACGTGGTGATCCGGCACAACCCGTTCAGCGCGTCCGATGACGTGTCCTGCGTCGCCGGGCTCGTCTCACTTCGGCCGTACGAGGAGCGGAGCGCCACCGTTGGCGGACCGGCGGCAGCCTCAGACACGAGCCACTTCAGCCTCTCCGCGTCCGGCACACCGCTGTTGCGGTCCCGTCTGGCCGAGGTCGTCACGGGCCTCACCGCACGAACCGGCCGGTCGCGCGGAGCCGTCGCCGCCGAGTGGTTCCTGCGCTACCTGGAGCAGGTCGTCCGTCCCGTGCTGTGGCTGGACAGTGAGGCGGGGATCGCCCTGGAGGCGCACCAGCAGAACACCCTGCTTCTGCTGGACGGTGAAGGTTGGCCCGTGGGCGGCCGGTACCGCGACAACCAGGGCTACTACTTCCGCGCATCCCGGCGCGCGGAACTCGACGCCCGGCTGCCCGGCATCGGCGAACACAGCGACACGTTCGTCTCCGACGAGGTCACCGACGAACGCTTCGCGTACTACCTCGCGATCAACAACGTGTTCGGTCTCATCGGAGCGTTCGGCTCACAACGTCTCGCCGACGAGTGGCTGTTGCTCTCCGCCTTCCGCCGATTCCTCGGCGACGTGGCCTCCGGTCCCGCCCGGCTGCGTACCTCCCTGCCGGCCCGCCTGCTCGACTCACCCGTCCTGCGCTGCAAGGCCAACCTGCTGACCCGGCTGCACGGCCTCGACGAGCTCATCGGCCCGGTCGACACCCAGTCCGTCTACGTCACCATCGCGAACCCCCTTCGTTTCTGATCGTCACCGTCACCACCAGCAGGTTCGAATGCACCAGCTACCTCCAACTTCGATCGCCACAGACCCCCTTCAACCTCAACCTCGACCGCCAATAACCAATCCCCGACCACCGCCGACCCCTTACGCCCTGAGGAACATGACCCACCCCCTCTCCTGAGAGGAGCGCCACCGTGCCTCCCACCGATGCGAGCGCCGACACCGCGACTGCTACCCGCTCCGATCTAGGCACCAGCGCGAGTGCGAGCCAGACTCCCGGTACGGACGGCGAGGACACCCTCGACCTCCGCCTGCCCGAGGAGTTCATCGCGCTCTTCGCTGAGGCGGACGACGCAGCCGACGCGGTAGCCCATGACGCTGTAGCTCCCCGTGCGGCGCCCCACGACGAGGTAGACCACCACGCATCGGCTCCCCGTGAGGCCGCCCTCGGCGAGGCCGGCACCATCGGGCTACGGAACCCGCCGGAGGGCACGGAGGGCACGGCGCAGCCCAACTCCGCCGTCCCGCCCGACGTAGACGCCCCACCTACCTCTGGCTTCTCCCTCAACTCCCATATCCCGCCCGGCGACGACCTCCTCGACCGCGTAGCCGACTGGGGCCCGACCAACACCTCCGCAGGCGCCTTCCACCTCCTCCCCGTCGACATCGAACGCGACCTTCCGCTGATCGACCGCTGGATGAACGACCCCGCCGTCGCAGAGTTCTGGGAACTGGCCGGCCCCCGGGCCCTGACCGAGGACCACCTGCGCGCCCAACTCGCCGGTGACGGACGCAGCGTTCCCTGTCTCGGCGTGCTGGACGGCACCCCGATGAGTTACTGGGAGATCTACCGGGCGGATCTCGACCCTCTGGCTCGCCACTACCCCGCCCGACCGCACGACACCGGCATCCACCTCCTCATCGGCACGGTCACCGACCGAGGACGAGGACTGGGCGGCACCCTGCTCCGGGCCGTCGCCGACCTCGTACTCGACAAGCGATCCACCTGCGCCCGTATCGTCGCGGAACCCGACATTCGCAACACCCCTTCCGTAGCCGCTTTTCTGGGCGCCGGTTTCCGGTTCTCCGCCGAGGTCGACCTGCCCACCAAGCGGGCCGCCCTCATGGTCCGAGACCGTTCCTTGCGCGATCTGCTGTAGCGCCACGTGGCAGCGCCATCACTTTTGGTACACCGCTCGGGTCGATCGGGTTCCCACTCCCTCGAAGCGGATTCTGGCCGCCACGCCCCGACCGCCCGACCCCGCCGCCCAACCCGCCTCCGAACCGACCGGATCCCCGAACAATCCGAGCCGACCCTGCCGAACCAATCCACCAATCCCAGCCCCCGAACCAAATCCGACCCCACCCGCAACAACCCGACCCCATCCTGGACAACCCGAGCCAGCCTCGAACAACCCGAGCCCACCTCGAACCAAACCAGCCCCAACCAGCACCCCGTCCGCCCCCAAAACCAACCCCCTCCGCCCCGAACCGATCTCCACCTGCCCCGAACCGAACCAACCCGATCCCCATCCGAACAAGACCCACCCCCACCCAAAAGTCCCCGGTCGAGATCCACCCCTTCCCCTCGCCTTGATCGCCCGGCTGTCAGTCCCGCCCCGTAGGCTGGTCGCGCTATGACGAAGCCCTCACTCCCCGAACTCCTGCATGCTGCCGTCACTGCCGTTGGCGGTTCGGAGCGCCCCGGCCAGGTGACCATGGCCGAAGCCGTCGCGGAGGCGATCGACGACGGCTCCCATCTGCTGGTCCAGGCCGGCACCGGCACCGGCAAGTCGCTCGGCTACCTCGTGCCAGCGCTCGCGCACGGGGAGCGTGTGGTCGTGGCGACCGCCACCCTCGCGCTCCAGCGCCAGCTCGTGGAGCGCGACCTGCCGCGCACGGTCGACGCGCTGCATCCCCTGCTGCGCCGCCGCCCTCAGTACGCGATGCTCAAGGGCAGGTCGAACTACCTGTGCCTGCACCGGCTCCACGAGGGCATGCCGCAGGACGAGGAGGAGGGTCTCTTCGACCAGTTCGAGGCGGCCGCCCCCACCAGCAAGCTGGGCCAGGACCTGTTGCGGCTGCGTGACTGGACCGATGAGACCGAGACCGGCGACCGGGACGACCTCACACCCGGAGTCTCCGACCGCGCGTGGGCGCAGATCTCGGTGTCCTCCCGCGAGTGCCTGGGCGCCCAGAAGTGCGCTTATGGGGCGGAGTGTTTCGCGGAGGCGGCCCGCGAGCGCGCCAAGCTCGCCGACGTCGTCGTCACGAACCACGCACTGCTCGCGATCGACGCCATCGAGGGCGCCCCCGTCCTTCCGCAGCACGAGGTGCTGATCGTCGACGAGGCTCATGAACTGGTCTCCCGGGTCACCGGAGTTGCCACCGGCGAACTCACCCCGGGACAGGTCAACCGCGCGGTGCGTCGCGCCGCGAAGCTGGTCAACGAGAAGGCCGCCGATCAGCTCCAGACCGCCGCGGAGGGCTTCGAGCGGATGATGGAGCTTGCCCTGCCTGGTCGCCTGGAGGAGATCCCGGAGGACCTCGGTTACGCCCTCATGGCGCTGCGTGACGCCTGTCGCACGGTGATCTCCGGGATCGGCGCCACCCGCGACAAGTCCGTGCAGGACGAGGACGCCGTCCGCAAGCAGGCGCTGGCCTCCGTAGAGGCCGTACACGACGTGTCGGAGCGCATCACCAACGGCTCCGAATGGGACGTCGTCTGGTACGAACGCCACGACCGCTTCGGCGCCTCCCTGCGCGTCGCCCCCATGTCCGTGTCGGGCCTGCTCAGGGAGAAGCTCTTCACGGACCGCTCGGTGACCCTGACCTCCGCGACACTGAAGCTCGGCGGCGACTTCAACGGCGTGGGCGCCTCCCTCGGCCTCGCCCCCGAAGGCACCGCCGGCGACGACCTGCCGCAGTGGAAGGGCGTCGACGTGGGCTCGCCCTTCGACTACCCGAAGCAGGGCATCCTGTACGTCGCCAAGCACCTCGCGCGCCCCGCGCGGGACGGCGATCGTGCCGACATGCTGGACGAGTTGACGGAGCTGATCCAGGCGGCCGGCGGTCGCACCCTGGGCCTCTTCTCCTCGATGCGGGGCGCCCAGCTCGCCGCAGAGGAGTTGCGCTCCCGCATTCCGGAGTACCCGATCCTGCTCCAGGGCGAGGAGACGCTCGGCGAGCTGATCAAGAACTTCGCGGCCGACCCGAAGACCTGTCTCTTCGGCACGCTGTCGCTCTGGCAGGGCGTCGACGTCCCCGGAGCCAGCTGTCAGCTGGTCGTCATGGACAAGATCCCGTTCCCGCGCCCGGACGACCCGCTGATGAGCGCCCGCCAGAAGGCGGTCGAGGACGCCGGGGGCAACGGCTTCATGGCGGTGGCCGCCACACACGCGGCGCTCCTCATGGCCCAGGGAGCCGGCCGTCTCGTCCGCGCGTCGGGGGACCGAGGGGTGGTCGCCATCCTCGACCAGCGGCTCGCAACCGCCCGCTACGGCAGCTATCTCAAGGCGTCACTGCCCGACTTCTGGTACACCACGGACCGCAACCAGGCCCGGAGGTCGCTGGCCGCGATCGACGCGAAGGCGAAGCAGGAGGAAGCCGAAGCGGAGTGATCCGGGGCCGTGTTGGCCCGGTACGCCGGGTCGACACGGGATCGACGACCGGCACCGGATCGACGACCGGCCGTCACCGGGGTCCGGACAGCACAGGACCCCGGAACCGGCGCAGGGGTCCCGGGGTCCGGTCAGGGGGCCGGGCCGATGAGGCCCGCCCGCCGCGGCCGTCACACGCGCCGCAGCACTGCCACCACCTTGCCGAGGATCGTCGCGTCGTCGCCGGGGATCGGCTCGTAGGCCGAGTTGTGCGGGAGGAGCCAGACGTGGCCGTCCTCGCGCTTGAAGCGTTTGACGGTGGCCTCGCCCTCCAGCATGGCGGCCACGATGTCACCGTTCTCGGCGACCGGCTGGCGGCGCACGGTGACCCAGTCGCCGTCGCAGATCGCGGCCTCGATCATCGAGTCACCGACGACCTTGAGGACGAACAGCTCACCGTCACCGACCAGTTGGCGGGGGAGGGGGAAGACGTCCTCGACCGACTCCTCGGCGAGGATCGGTCCACCGGCGGCGATCCGGCCCACCAGGGGGACGTACGACGCGGCGGGCTTGCCCGCGGTGTCCGTGGGCTGCACCGACGAGGACTGGTCGCTGCCGCGGACCTCGTACGCGCGCGGGCGGTGCGGGTCGCGGCGCAGGAAGCCCTTGCGCTCCAGTGCCATCAGCTGGTGTGCGACCGAGGACGTGCTGGACAGGCCCACGGCCTGGCCGATCTCGCGCATCGACGGCGGGTAACCCCGTCGCTGCACCGAGTCCCTGATGACCTCGATCACCCGGCGCTGCCGGTCCGTGAGCCCCGAGCTGTCCGCCCGGATACCGGGAGGTCGGCCCGGCAGGGAGCGCTTGTGTCCCTCGGGATTCGCGGCTTCGTTCATTGCATGCACCGGCTCGAGTCGGCCCTGGGAGCGATCCTGGGCAGTGATGGTGGCACTGTCTGCGGTGGTGGTCACGTCGGCCCCTCTCGATGGTCTCCCTGCTGGACAACGGTAGTTGCTTTCGAAAGGTTGCGCCAAACACACGTTCGAGTGAAAAAGTACAGTTAGCCTGTTGTGATCACGCGTCTGGGTGTATGGCCAACGCGGCACCTGGCGGACAAAAGGGCTCATTGTCGTACTCTTCGCCGCCGTGGTGGTGACCTCGTGGGTTGTCGCCTCAGTCTGCCACCCGGTGTCCCGGCAGCCGGGGGCCGGTCCCGTTCTGTGCGGGAGCCCCACGTCTCCTCCGTGCCGCGCTCACGGTATCTCCGTAAGCGGCCTGGCGGTACGGCTGCGCGCCCGCGTGTTCCGGGTGACGGGGCAGTCGTATGGCACATGCCGATACGGTGCGACACGCGCGTACGGCGTGTTTGTGTGAGCCAATCACCACATCTAGTGGTTGGATTGCGGCAGCAGCCCAGAAGTTGTGGTCCCCCGGGTCTCCAGAGTCTCGGTCATCGCCTATGCTTGGGGCTGCTTCGAGAGGCCCAAGGGGTCTCACGAGGCTATTGAGTCTGCTGCGAGGGAGGGTTGGAGACCATGCACTGCCCCTTCTGCAGGCACCCCGACAGTCGTGTCGTCGACAGCCGTACGACCGACGACGGCACGTCGATCCGCCGGCGCCGCCAGTGCCCTGACTGCTCCCGTCGTTTCACGACCGTGGAGACGTGCTCGCTCATGGTGGTCAAGCGGTCCGGAGTCACCGAGCCGTTCAGCCGTACCAAGGTCATCAACGGTGTGCGCAAGGCATGCCAGGGACGGCCTGTCACCGAGGACGCACTCGCTCAGCTCGGTCAGCGGGTCGAAGAAGCGGTGCGGGCCACCGGAAGCGCCGAACTGACCACCCATGACGTCGGGCTGGCCATACTCGGTCCGTTGCAGGAGCTCGACCTCGTCGCCTATCTGCGATTCGCCTCCGTCTACAGGGCGTTCAACTCCCTTGAGGACTTCGAGGCCGCGATCGTGGAGCTGCGCGAAGTGACCCCAGGCCCCGCCGTGGACGACGAAGACGCGGTATCGGGGAGCCAGGAAGACGACGGCGGGACCGGAGGGACTGTTCAGGTCCCCGTGCCCGCCCACTCCGCCGACTGACCGACGGGCCGGCACCGGGCGGAGGCCCCGGGTCCGGCCGGGCGGCGGCGAACCAGGACTTGTTGCGGGGCCATGAGCTGTGGGCGCCCGCGGCATCAGACAAACACTCTGCCACGGGAACATCGTGGCATTTTCGGGCGTTTTTGCCTGTAGAGGGAGGCGGCATGACAGAGACGGCGAGCGGTCCGGCACGAGGTTCCCGCGCGAAGGGCACCAAGACCACCAAGGGACTGCGCATCGAGCGTATTCACACCACCCCCGGCGTGCACCCGTACGACGAGGTGGAGTGGGAGCGTCGTGACGTCGTCATGACCAACTGGCGCGACGGCTCGGTCAATTTCGAGCAGCGTGGCGTCGAGTTCCCCGCCGAGTGGGCGGTGAACGCGGTCAACATCGTCACCAGCAAGTACTTCCGCGGTGCCGTGGGCACCCCGCAGCGCGAGGTGAGCCTCAAGCAGCTCATCGACCGCATCGTGAAGACGTATCGGAAGGCCGGCGAGGACCACAGGTACTTCGCCTCGCCCGCCGACGCCGAGATCTTCGAGCACGAGCTGGCGTACGCCCTCCTGCACCAGGTCTTCAGCTTCAACAGTCCCGTCTGGTTCAACGTCGGGACCCCGCAGCCCCAGCAGGTCTCGGCCTGCTTCATCCTGGCCGTCGACGACTCCATGGAGTCGATCCTCGACTGGTACAAGGAAGAGGGCATGATCTTCAAGGGCGGTTCCGGCGCCGGCCTGAACCTGTCCCGCATCCGCTCCTCCAAGGAGCTGCTCTCCTCCGGGGGCAACGCGTCGGGTCCGGTCTCCTTCATGCGCGGCGCCGACGCATCCGCGGGAACCATCAAGTCCGGTGGCGCCACCCGCCGCGCGGCCAAGATGGTCATCCTGGACGTCGACCACCCCGACATCGAGGACTTCATCCAGACCAAGGTCAAGGAAGAGGAGAAGATCCGCGCGCTGCGTGACGCGGGCTTCGACATGGACCTGGGCGGCGACGACATCACGTCGGTCCAGTACCAGAACGCCAACAACTCGGTCCGCGTGAACGACACGTTCATGAAGGCCGTGGAGAACGGCGACAAGTTCGGCCTGACGTCCCGCATGACCGGCGAGGTCATCGAGGAGGTCGACGCCAAGCAGCTCTTCCGCAAGATGGCCGAGGCCGCCTGGGCCTGCGCCGACCCGGGCATCCAGTACGACGACACCATCAACCAGTGGCACACGTGCCCGGAGTCCGGCCGTATCAACGGCTCGAACCCGTGCAGCGAGTACATGCACCTGGACAACACGTCCTGCAACCTCGCGTCGCTGAACCTGATGAAGTTCCTGAAGGACGACGGCAAGGGCCTCCAGTCCTTCGAGGTCGAGCGCTTCGCCAAGGTCGTCGAGCTCGTCATCACCGCGATGGACATCTCCATCTGCTTCGCGGACTTCCCGACGCAGAAGATCGGCGAGAACACGCGCGCGTTCCGCCAGCTCGGCATCGGCTACGCCAACCTCGGCGCCCTGCTGATGGCGACCGGCCACGCGTACGACTCCGACGGCGGCCGTGCCCTCGCCGGTGCCATCACCTCCCTGATGACGGGCACGTCGTACAGGCGCTCCGCCGAACTCGCCGCGGTCGTCGGCCCGTACGACGGCTACGCCCGCAACGAGCAGCCGCACCTGCGCGTCATGAAGCAGCACGCCGACGCCAACGCCGTGGCCCCGCGCACGGACGACCTGGACACGCCCATCTGGGCCGCGGCCACGGAGTCCTGGCAGGACGTGCTGCGCCTCGGCGAGAAGAACGGTTTCCGTAACTCGCAGGCCTCCGTCATCGCCCCGACCGGCACCATCGGTCTCGCGATGTCCTGCGACACCACCGGACTTGAGCCCGACCTCGCCCTGGTCAAGTTCAAGAAGCTGGTCGGCGGCGGCTCGATGCAGATCGTCAACGGCACCGTCCCGCAGGCCCTGCGTCGCATGGGCTACCAGGAGGAGCAGATCGAGGCGATCGTCGCCCACATCGCCGACAACGGCAATGTGATCGACGCCCCGGGGCTCAAGCAGGAGCACTACGAGGTGTTCGACTGCGCCATGGGCGAGCGTTCCATCTCCGCGATGGGTCACGTCCGCATGATGGCCGCCATCCAGCCCTGGATCTCCGGCGCGCTCTCCAAGACGGTCAACCTGCCGGAGACGGCGACCGTCGAGGACGTCGAAGAGGTCTACTTCGAGGCGTGGAAGCTGGGCGTCAAGGCGCTCGCGATCTACCGCGACAACTGCAAGGTCGGCCAGCCCCTCTCCGCGAAGACCAAGGAGAAGGAGAAGGTCGAGGTCACCGCCAAGGCCGAGGAGACCATCCGTACCGCGGTCGAGAAGGTCGTCGAATACCGCCCCGTCCGCAAGCGTCTCCCCAAGGGCCGCCCGGGCATCACGACCTCCTTCACGGTCGGTGGCGCCGAGGGCTACATGACCGCCAACTCCTACCCGGACGACGGTCTCGGCGAGGTCTTCCTGAAGATGTCGAAGCAGGGCTCGACCCTCGCGGGCATGATGGACGCCTTCTCGATCGCCGTCTCCGTAGGCCTGCAGTACGGCGTGCCCCTGGAGACGTACGTCTCCAAGTTCACGAACATGCGCTTCGAGCCGGCCGGTATGACGGACGACCCGGACGTACGGATGGCACAGTCGATCGTCGACTACATCTTCCGTCGCCTGGCGCTCGACTTCCTGCCCTTCGAGACGCGCTCCGCGCTCGGCATCCACTCCGCCGATGAGCGCCAGCGTCACCTGGACACCGGCTCGTACGAGCCGGCGGAGGACGAGGTCGACGTGGAGGGCCTGGCCCAGTCGGCGCCGCGCGCCCAGGAGTTGAAGGCCGTGGCCGCACCTAAGGCCGTGGTCGAGGCGGCCAAGCCCGCCCTGCAACAGGTGCACACCAGCGCCGAGCTGGTGGAGATGCAGCTGGGCATCCAGGCCGACGCCCCGCTGTGCTTCTCCTGCGGTACGAAGATGCAGCGGGCCGGTTCCTGCTACATCTGCGAGGGGTGCGGCTCGACCAGCGGCTGCAGCTGATCAATCGCATCTGCTTGAAGTGAACTAGCTGGTCAGGGCGGTGGAGCCGATATCCGGGCTTCACCGCCCTCAGCATGTCCGGGCCCGGGCCGAATCCGGTTTCCCAGCGGAACGATCAGCGGTTAATCTCCCTCGACGTGCATGACGCGCATAGCGTGCGCACAGGGGAGGGTGGGGGCATGGTCGACAATTCCGTCGAGCCCGAAAAAGGTATGAGGGCGGGGGCCCAGGCAGTCGCGGCGGTGGTCGTGGTCGGGGGTGTCGTAGGCGGCATGTGGGGACTCGGAGGAGTCCTGCCGAAGACGTCGCAGCAGGACAGCAAACCGGCGACCTGCACGGCGAGCCAGGACAAGTCCCTGCCGGCGAAGTACGTCTCGCCGGTGCAACTCTGCACGGCACTGAACCGATCGGATCTTCCGGTGCTCCTGGGGACCCCGGACGAGCACGCGGAGACCGCCGGGGGCAGTGCGGGCTGGATGACGCTCGCCGGTGGCACCAAGATCGCCAGCCCCGAGGCCGACGTAGACCTGACGACCTACTCCGTACGGCTGTCGGCGTCCTACGACGACGTTCCCGTCGCCGAGGCGGCCCGCTACGTTGACTCGACCTCAGAGGTGAAGATGGTCCTGGGGCACCCGGCCGTCCTCTACTCGGACCGGACCATCGCCATCAGCTTCAACCTCGGTGGAGGCAAGGCTAGTACGGGCCCCGGGGGCATCGCCCGCAGCCTGCTGGTGTCCACGAGCGCGAAGGACGGCGGCGACTCCTTCGAGATATCCATCTGGCGTCAGGACGACGTGCCGCCCGACGACGAGGCGCTGTTCCGCATCGCCGAGGAGGTGCTGCCGACGGTCCCGGGCTGGACCGCCGGCTGACGCGCCGTCCGCGACGGGCTCAGGGCTGCTGTGCCCTGCCCATCGTCCTGGTGAAGGTCGCGGGGTCGTCCTCGAAGCCCCGGATGCCGGGATGGAAGTCCCAGCTTCCGGACTCGTCCCGGACGAACTCCCCGACCGTCGCCGCCGTAGCACCGAGGACGTCACCGAAGTCGTCCTCGGTGAGGACGGTGTACCCCTCGCGGATGCGCAGCTTCGGGTTGAGGACGTTGACGAACGTGCGGTGGGCGACCCGCTGTTGGATAACCACACCGACCACCACGCGCGCGTACCGCTCGGAGAGCCGGTCGAGCTCCAGGGTCATGACCTCGTCCCAGCCGAAGCCTTTGCCGTCCTTGCTGTCCCGGTTGAGATAGATGGTGCCGTCGGGCGAGCGGCTGTCGAAGTGCACCGCGTACGCGGGAGCGCCGTACAGATCGCCCGCCACATACGTGGTGGCGACGATGTCCAGATCGACGGGCGGCTGCCCGGTGGGACTCGGATCCCACTGGAGCCCGACTTCGGCCTTGCGGATCCCCTTGTTGAGGCCGTTCACCACAGTTCCCCTTCCCCGTTCGCCTCGATCGCGCGCCCCAACTACTGGGCGATCAGCCTTCGTTGTCCATCGTGCCACGTGCGCGGGGGCGCATGCGCCGACGATCTCAGCCGGAGCGTGACCGGCGCCACGCTCCAGGGCCTTACGATGGCGCGGTGCTGGTCAAGTGGATTCGCTGCACCGTGGTGGACCGCCGCGGCTTCGAGCGCGGGCAGCGAAAGTGGGCGGGGCTTCTGGGGGAGCCGGGATTTCGGGGACAGGGGGGAGGCTGGAGCAGAGCGCGGCCAGGGGTGGCACACATTTTCGCGTTCTGGGAAAGCCGTGCCTTCTACGACTCCTTCATGGCCCGATCCCACGACCGGCTGGCGTCGGCCCAGGTGGGCACCTTCAAGGACGCGCAGGTCAAGCTGTTCGATCACCGCTTCGACGTGAAGACCGGCTTCGAGCCGCGCTTCACCGACGCGGACCTGGTGCGGGTGGCCCTGTGCCGTGTCCACGAGGAGCGTGCCGAGCACTTCACGCTGATGCAGGAGAAGGTCTGGAACCCGGCGATGGCCGGTTCCCCCGGCATGCTCCGCGGGCTGTTCGGCGAGGCTCCGGGACACGAGTTCATGGTGCTGTCGATGTGGCACTCGGCCGCCGAGCACGGTAAGTACCGCACCGAGCGGATTGAGCGGCTCGCCCTGCGGGCCCAGATCGAGGCGGACATCGACTCCCTCACGGGAGACATCGTCCAACTGGAACCGTCCTGGACGGTTTGAAATCCGAACTGACGCCACTGGCGTCCCGCTGTGTGAATCGTGCGCCCCTATGTGGCCGATCGGGCAGAATTCGTGTGACCTACGCCGTATGGAGCCCGTACGAGTGCTCGATATGCCGTCTTTCGATCTAGGGTTTTGGCATGGCACGACCACGGCGCATCGTCCTTGTCCGGCACGGCGAGTCAACGGGCAATGTTGATGACACTGTGTACGAGCGTGAACCCGACCATTCCCTGGCGCTGACCGACCAGGGCTGGCGACAGGCGGAGGAGACCGGAAAGCGGTTGCGGGAGGTGTTCGGCCGCGAGCGCCTCAGCGTGTACGTCTCCCCGTACCGCCGTACGCACGAGACCTTCCGCGCCTTCCACCTCGACCCCGACCTCGTCCGCGTACGGGAGGAACCTCGGCTGCGCGAACAGGACTGGGGGAACTGGCAGGACCGCGACGACGTACGCCTCCAGAAGGCGTACCGGGACGCGTACGGGCACTTCTTCTACCGCTTCGCCCAGGGCGAGTCCGGCGCAGACGTCTACGACCGGGTGGGCGGCTTCCTGGAGAGCCTGTACCGCAGTTTCGAGGCCCCCGACCACCCGCCGAACGTGCTCCTCGTGACCCACGGCCTGGCGATGCGGCTCTTCTGCATGCGATGGTTCCACTGGACGGTCGCGGAGTTCGAGTCGCTGTCGAATCCGGGGAACGCCGAGATGCGGATGCTCGTTCTGGGAGAGGACGGCCGGTACGCGCTGGACCGGCCGTTCGACAGTTGGCGAGACCCGGAGCCGTACGGGATCACCGGATAGGGTGGCCGACCGATGATCGCTGACCCCTCTTCCCACACTCCCGACCCTTCTGATTCTCCTGCCTCTCCCGACTCGTTCGATGCGCGCCTGGAGCGTGCCCTGGCCAGCCTGCGTGGACTCGCCGTGGGCGACGCGCTGGGCTCCCAGTTCTTCGTCCCCGCGAACCACCCGCTGCTCAAGCGCCGCGAACTGCCCCCGACTCCCTGGCAGTGGACGGACGACACGGAGATGGCGTGCTCCGTGGTCGCCGTCCTGGCAGCCCACCGCCGAATCGACCAGGATGCCCTGGCGCATTCCTTCGCCGAACACCACGACTTCGACCGCGGCTACGGCCCCGCGGTGAACCGGCTGCTGCGCCTCGTCCGTGAAGGCGGTGACTGGCGCGAACTGTCCGCCGCGCTCTTCAACGGACAGGGGTCGTGGGGCAACGGTGCTGCAATGCGGATCGCACCCCTGGGCGCCTGGTACGCGGACGACCCCGAGCAGGCCACCCATCAGGCGGAGATCTCCGCCTACCCCACGCACCAGCACCGTGAGGCCGTGGTGGGTGCCATGGCCGTCGCCGCGGCCGCCGCGTTGGCTGCGGCTCCCGGCGGCCCGCCCAGTGCCGAGGCGCTCCTCGACGGCGTCATCGCGCTCGTACCGAAGAGCGCCGTCGGCGCGGGCCTGCGGCGCGCCCGGGACATGCTCGACTACGGCGATCCCGGCACCGTGGCGGCCGTCCTGGGCTGCGGACGCCGTACGTCCGCCCACGACACGGTCCCCTTCGCGCTCTGGTCGGCCGCGCGCGGCCTCGGCGACTACGAGGCGGCGTTCTGGGCCACCTCCCAGGTCGGCGGGGACGTGGACACCACCTGCGCCATCGTGGGCGGTGTGATCGCCGGCGAGAAGGCGGGGGCGCCGCCCGCCGAGTGGCTGGAGCGGACGGAGGCGCTGCCGGGCTGGGTTCCGACGTCCCTCTGACGTCCTCACCTCCTCGCCCGGGCAGCGCCGCCCAAATCCGATTCAAACTCTCCGTGCTCGTTGGGAACTCTCCGTGACCGCCCGCCCGTTGTCGTGGCAGTCGCTGTGCGGCACGGGAGTCCGCACAGACGGGACACGACAGCCGGGGGGTGTGGTCATGAGGTCCTCAATGGTGTCCGTGGGCCGGGCCCTGACCGGGCCCGGCCGGCGGTCAGGCGACTCCCGGACCCGCCGTGCCCGCGAGGGCGTCGAGGTCGCTCCTGCGGACCCGGATCACCAACCAGGCGGTGACGAGGGCGAGTACGGCCATCGCGGCGGCAGGGATGAAGGCCGTCGCGATGCCGTGCGCGAGCACCTCGTGTCCCCAAGGCGCGGGCAGTTGGTGCGACTTGGAGAAGGCCGCCTTCTGTCCCGCCGATCCGTCGGCCAGGAACTTCGGCAGCTGCTTCTTCGCCTCGTCCTTGCTGGCCGAGCCGAACACCGTGGTCAGGATGGACAGACCGAGCGAACCGCCCACCTGCTGCATGGCGTTGAGCAGCGCGGAGGCCGCGCCCGCCTCGTGCTGGGCGACACCGGAGACGGCGGTCACCGTCAGCGTCACGAAGTTCAGGCCCATCCCGAAGCCGAACACGAGCATCGGACCGAGCACTCCGCCGACGTACGAACTGTCCGAGCTGATGAGGGTCTGCCAGGCCAGCCCGATCACCGCGAGCGTCGAGCCCATGAGCATGAAGGGCCGTGGCCCGAGCACCGGCAGGAACCGCTGGGACAGACCCGCGCCGGCCGCGATCACGACCGTCACCGGCAGGAAGGCGAGCCCTGCCTGGATCGGGGTGTACCCCAGCACGTTCTGCACGAAGAGCACGATGTAGAAGAACATCCCGAACATTGCGGCGGCCAGGCTCAGCATGATCACGTAGGTGCCCGAGCGATTGCGGTCGGCGAACATCCTGAGCGGGGTGATCGGCTCCTTGGCCCGGGACTCGGTGACCACGAAGGCCAGCAGCAGGACGATCGCCGCTGCGAAGGAGCCGATGGTCAGGCCGTCGCGCCACCCCTTGTCCGCCGCGCGGATGAAGCCGTAGACGAGAGACGCCATGCCCGCCGTCGAGGTCATCGCGCCCGCGATGTCGAAGCGGCCGGTGTGCCGTTCGGACTCGTTGATGTACAGCGGTGTGAGGACGGCGATCAGTACGCCGATCGGCAGGTTGACGAAGAACACCCAGCGCCAGTCGAGCCACTCGGTGAGCATGCCGCCCGCGAGCAGACCGATCGCGCCGCCGCCCGCCGAGACCGCGGCGAAGACTCCGAACGCCCTGTTCCGCTCCGGCCCTTCGGGGAACGTGGTGGTGATGAGCGCCAGCGAGGTGGGCGACGCGATCGCGCCACCCATGCCCTGCAGGACGCGTGCGGCCAGCAACTGCCAGGGTTCCTGGGCGAGTCCGCCGAGCAGCGAGGCGAAGGTGAAGAGCAGGATGCCGGTGGTGAACACCCGTCGCCGGCCGAGGATGTCGCCGGCCCGACCGCCGAGAAGCAGCAGGCCGCCGAAGGTGAGCGTGTAGGCGCTGACGACCCAGGTGAGGTCGGTGGTGCTGAAACTGAGAGCGGCTTGAATGTGCGGGAGGGCGATGTTCACAATCGTCGCGTCGAGTACCACCATGAGTTGGCAGGCCGCGATGACTGCGAGCGCGATGCCGGGATGCCCCTCCCGGCGGGCCGCTCCTGGCTTGGGGTGCTGAATCAACTGAGAGGTTGTCACTATGGGTCCCCCACAAGTGTGTTAGTGAACGCTCGCGTTCACTGCCGCGTCAACGGTAGTGAGTCCCCAACAGAGAACGCAAGCGTTCACTTAACTCGCCTTCATGCGGCATCTCCCCGTCGCTGCCGCGTGACGCATCCTCGATCCCCGTCACCGATCCTCGGAATTCCCCATTCCACTGCTCGCTGGAGACACTCACATGGTTACTTCGGGCTGGACGGCCGCCCCCGCTCGGACGGCCTCCCTCCGACGTCGCGGTGCCGTGCTCGAACGCGCGATCCTGGACGCCGCGTTGGAGCAACTCGGCACGGTCGGATGGAACGCCCTTACGATGGAAGGCGTAGCCGCCGGCGCCCAGACCGGCAAGGCCGCGGTCTACCGGCGCTGGTCGTCCAAAGAAGACCTCGTCGCGGACGCGCTGCAGGCAGGGCTGCCGCGTCTGAACGAGGCGCCCGACCTCGGGAACGTGCGGGAGGACCTGCTGGCGTTGTGCGTGCAGGCGCGCGACGCGATGTATTCGCGCCCCGGATACGCCCTGCGCTCGGTCATTCACGAATGCGACACCGCCCAGGCGGAGCGCTTCCACGGCGTGATCTTCGAAGGGGTCGTGGAACCGACGATCCGACTGCTCGGGGAGGTGATCAACCGCGGAATAGAGCGCGGCGAGGTCCGCTCCGACGCCTCCAACGGCTATGTCCTGGACGCTGTCCCGGCGATGATGATGTACCGCTCGAAGATGTGCGGCAGTGAATGGATCGACCGTGACATCGAGGAAATGATCGACCAGTTGATGCTTCCGCTGCTCCGGCCCGGTGGTTCGTGAAGCCGAAGCGGGGCGGTCTTCAGGAGGCTTGGGGAAACCCGGGTGTCGCAGAGGGGTTCCGGGCGGCGTACCCTGAGCACGCCATGCCGTACGAACCACCCACTCACACCGTCGAGCGCTCACTGCGCGCCACGACTGGGGCCAAGGTCATTGCCGGCGTCGACGAGGTGGGGCGCGGTGCGTGGGCCGGTCCCGTCACCGTTTGCGCGGCGGTCACCGGACTGCGCCGCCCCCCCGAAGGCCTCACCGACTCCAAACTCATCGCGGTCAGACGACGCACCGAACTCGCCGAGGAACTTCGCAAGTGGGTCTCGGCGTACGCCCTGGGGCATGCCTCACATGAAGAGATCGACGAACTGGGGATGACGGCCGCGCTGCGGCTCGCCGCAGTGCGTGCTCTGGAGGCCTTGCCCGTTCGCCCCGACGCGGTCATCCTCGACGGGAAGCACGATTACCTCGGGGACCCCTGGCGGGTCCGTACGGTGATCAAGGGCGACCAGTCGTGCGTGGCGGTCGCGGCCGCTTCGGTGATCGCCAAGGTTCAGCGCGACAAAATGATGGCCGAACTGGGCATCGACCATGCAGACTTCGCTTTCGCGGCCAACGCCGGGTATCCCTCACCGGTGCACAAGGCCGCACTGGAGGAGCGGGGCCCCACCCCGTACCACCGGTTGTCGTGGGCGTATCTTGATGCGCTGCCCCAGTGGCGGCACCTCAAGAAGGCCCGCAGTTGGGCGGAGGGAAACGTTCCGAAGATCGAGGGCCAGCTCGGTTTCGACTTCTGACCGTTCCGCTCGCACTCATGTGCCACCCGCTGCCGCAAGCCGCACCAGCGTTTGATAAAAATCAGCTCATGCCTCTCATTCCCGAGGAGCCTCAGATTCACGAGAGTGCCCAGGGTCCCAGCGTCACTCCGGCCAGTGGCCGCGTCGCGCCGACCCCCCGCCCTGTACCCGGCCCCCGCCCCGCGGCTCCGTCGCGTCCCGGTCGCCCCGGCCCCCTGCGGCCCACGGCGCCTGCGCAACGCACGCCGCGTGACGTGGCCGTGGCCAAGCCCGGACCCTCGGGTCCGGCTGTTCCCGCCTCCTCCGACACCCCTGTGGCGACCCCGCAGATTCAGCTGATCCCGGCCTCGGCCGACGGTGCGCTGGACGCTGCCGAGGAAGCCGTGGACCTGCTTCTGGAGGCAGGTCGTGCCCCCAGTGACGTGCTGGTGATCACCACCGGCGAACCGCACCCGTGGGCAGCCCACGAGCTTTCCTTCGGTGAAGCCTCCTACTGGGCGCAGCACGACGCGCGCGACGACGTCTTCTACGCGGACGCCGCCGTCGTGGGGCGGGCGGCGTCCCGTCCCGTCGTCGTGGTCGCCGTCAACGGAGGCGCGGCCGACGTTGCCACCACCGTCCTGCCCCTGGCCCTCGGCCGGGCCGGCACCCTGCTGATCGTCTGCGGTGACCCGCAGCAGATCAACTCGGTGCTGGGCGCGGGCGTCTGAGCCCTTCCGGGAACTCCCGGAAGGCTCTCGGAGGGTGACGGCGGTCCGGTGAACGCCGTCGCGACGGTCTGTGCACGGAGACGCGTTCGGCGTGCGCGGATGTCTGGCGCGGCCAGTGAAGTGTGCCTGCCGGGGCTGTACCTCTGTCCCGTGCGCCTTGACCGGAGCGCGGGTGACTCGGCGTAGTACGGACTCCGCGGCGATGGCGCCAAGCGGTCCGGGCGCGGAGCCCGGACCGGGTTTCAGCGGGCCGCGGCGCGGCGCAGGACCTCCGAGGCTGCGCCGCCGGTGCGGGGCAGCAGAGGCGGTACCTCGGACATGGCGAAAGGTTCCGGCGCGGAGTCCGCGCTGGGCCTACGGCCGCCGCGCCCCTCGCCGAGCACCTGCCAGCCGTCACGCGTCAGCGTGATGTAGGCCCCGCAGCGCAGCCCGTGCAGGGTGCAGGCGTCACGCAGCCCCCACATCCACGCGCCGTCCTCCTCGGTCCAACGCGCGTCGCCCTCGCGGCAGTAGAGCAGCACGGCCGTACGCACCGGAGTACGGCGGCGCAGATCGTGCGGGATGACGCGGCGCAGCTGCGCGAGCAGCGCGTTGCGGAACATCCAGCCGTCGGCCGGGGCGGACCGCCGGACGAACGAGGCGCTCGCGAGCAGCCGCTCGTCCGGATCGAGGACGGCCACGATCGCCGTCGCCGGTCTGGGGCGATGCCGGGAGTGCAGCCCGCTGACGACCTCGCGGGGATTGCGCAGCAACGGGATTCCGGCGGCTGCCCATTCGGAGGGTTCGAGCAGACGGGCGAGGGGGTTGGCGGAAGCGGCGGACAGGTCGGCAGACGTCGACGTGGATGCCGCGGAGGACGGAGCGAATCCGAAGGTCACGGTCCTCCCTTCGGCTACGCGCCCACACTACGGGCGGGGTCGGATTCGGGGGAGCGCACACCGCAGCAGAGCCCTACCGGATCACGGACGAGCCGCGCGGGGAGCGGACTCCAATTCTTCCTGCCGAACTGGGATGCGGCAACGAGCAAATGGGGCCACCGACCGTTATCTGACGGACTGTGGCTTATATCCCTACCCAACGCGTCACCTGACGACGCCTGGGACATTCGGGCACGACACTTTCGTACGCCATTGAGGTGCGGAAGGTCCAGAGGGAGCCGGTCGGCCCGGGTGCGGGACGAGGGGCCGCGCGCTTCGCCGCGGCGGGGGATTGGGTCGTTGTCAGTGGCGTGCGGTTGCATGGGGGCATGAGCAACCAGGAGCTGCGTGCAGAAGCCGACGCCATCCTCGCCGAGCTGGTCGGTGATCAGAGCGGTACGGCGCGGCTGCGCGAGGACCAGTGGCAGGCGGTGGCTGCCCTGGTGGAGGAGCGCCGGCGCGCGCTGGTGGTGCAGCGCACCGGCTGGGGCAAGTCGGCGGTGTACTTCGTCGCCACCGCCCTGCTGCGCCGGCGCGGCGCCGGTCCTACGGTGATCATCTCGCCGCTGCTCGCGCTGATGCGCAACCAGGTCGAGTCGGCGGCGCGGGCCGGAATCCGGGCGCACACCATCAACTCGGCCAACCCCGAGGAGTGGGACGACATCTACGGAGAGGTCGAACGGGGCGAGACCGACGTTCTCCTGGTCAGTCCCGAACGGCTGAATTCCGTGGACTTCCGCGACCAGGTGCTGCCCAAGCTCGCCGCTACGACCGGCCTCCTGGTGGTCGACGAGGCGCACTGCATCTCCGACTGGGGACACGACTTCCGCCCCGACTACCGCAGGCTGCGGGCGATGCTCACCGAACTGCCCGCCGGCGTACCGGTACTGGCCACCACCGCGACCGCCAACGCGCGCGTGACCGCCGATGTGGCCGAGCAGTTGGGCACGGGCGCGGGGGAGGCCCTGGTGCTCCGCGGTCCGCTGGAGCGGGAGAGCCTGCGGCTGGGAGTGGTCCAACTGCCGGACGCCGCCCACCGTTTGGCGTGGCTCGCCGAGCACTTGGACGAGCTGACCGGCTCCGGGATCATCTACACGCTCACCGTGGCCGCCGCCGAGGAAGCCACCGCCTTCCTGCGCCAGCGCGGCTTCAAGGTGGCCTCGTACACCGGCAAGACGGAGAACGCCGACCGCCTCCAGGCTGAAGTCGACCTCCAGGAGAACCGGGTCAAGGCCCTGATCGCCACCTCGGCACTCGGCATGGGCTACGACAAGCCGGACCTGGGCTTCGTGGTCCACCTCGGCTCGCCCTCCTCGCCGATCGCCTACTACCAGCAGGTGGGCCGAGCGGGGCGCGGTGTGGCCCACGCCGATGTGCTGCTCCTCCCGGGCCGCGAGGACGAGGCCATCTGGCGCTACTTCGCCGATACGGCCTTCCCGCCCGAGACGCAGGTCCGGCAGACCCTCTCGGCCCTCGCCGACGCCGGACGCCCGCTGTCCGTGCCGGCCCTGGAGACGGCGGTCGACCTACGACGCGGTCGGCTGGAGACGATGCTGAAGGTCCTGGACGTCGACGGCGCGGTCAAGCGCGTGAAGGGCGGCTGGGCGGCCACGGGTGCGGAGTGGGTGTACGACGCCGAGCGGTACACCTGGGTGGCCAAGCAGCGGGCGGCCGAGCAGCAGGCCATGCGCGACTACGTGAGTACGGTCCAGTGCCGGATGGAGTTCCTGCGCCTGCAGTTGGACGACGAAGGCGCGGTGCCGTGCGGCCGGTGCGACAACTGCGCGGGCGCCTGGATCGATTCCTCGGTCTCAGCGGAGACGTTGACGGGGGCGACGAAGGAACTGGACCGCCCAGGCGTGGAGGTCGAACCGCGCCGTATGTGGCCGACCGGGATGGCCGCGCTGGGCGTCGACCTCAAGGGCCGTATCCCGGCGAAGGACCAGTGTTCCACCGGGCGCGCCCTGGGACGGCTCTCGGACATCGGCTGGGGCAACCGGCTGCGCCCACTTCTGGCCGAGAATGCGCCCGACGGTCCCGTCCCCGACGACGTCCTGAAAGCGGCGGTGGCGGTCCTCGCCGACTGGGCGCGCTCTCCGGGCGGTTGGGCACCGAACGCCGCGGACCCCTCCGCCCGGCCCGTGGGCGTCGTGGCCGTACCGTCCCTGGGCCGCCCGCAACTGGTCGGCTCCCTCGCCCAGGGCATCGCGACCATCGGCCGCCTCCCCCTCCTGGGCACCCTGACGTACACCGGACCGGACGGCACACACGCGGCACGCCGCAGCAACTCCGCCCAGCGCCTCAGGGCCCTGTCCGACGCCTTCGCCGTCTCGGGGGAACTGGCCGACGCGCTGGCCGCCTCTCCCGGGCCCGTCCTGCTCGTGGACGACTGCACCGACTCGGGCTGGACGCTCGCGGTTGCCGCCCGACTGCTCCGCAGGGCAGGCAGCGAACAGGTTCTTCCGCTGGTCCTGGCTGCGGCGGGCTGAGGTTTCGATTTCGGGACCTGGTCGTGGGTGACCTGCGTTCGGGGTGATGGCAGCCTGCGGGGGTGGTGATTCGCGCTGGGGTGGGGCGGGTTTCGGCGGCGGGGAATTGCCTTGCTCGGGACGAGCTTTGGCTGCGGCGCCTGAATCGCCTCGGTCGGCCCCTCCCCGCGGGGCGACCGCACTATCGCCGGGGACGGTCCGGATTTCCCGGTCAGGTGGGCCGACTTGACCCTGCCGAACCCCATGTGACGTGCACCTGCCCGGACTTATCCACAGGCCCAAGCGGAACTTCGTGATCCGCGAGATCGTCGACGCATGACGAACCACAGCGAAACGACCGGATCCTCCGAAAACGGCGACATCGACCCCACCGCGTACGACCGACACGGCAACCCCGAGCACCAGCTCACCTTGCGCACCCCTGCCGAACTCGCCGACGCCCTGCCCTATCTGCTCGGGTACCGCCCCGAGGACAGCATCGTCCTCGTCGCCCTGCACGATCGGGACGGCCGGGGCCGGTTCGGCGGCAGGGCCCGGCTCGGCATTCCCGCCGGCGCGGACGACTGGGCCTCCGTGGCACGGCAGTTGGCCCACGGCCTGGTGACCGGCAGCGAGCGCAGGGGAACCCGGCCCGAGCAGATGATCGCCTACGTCTGTCAGGAACCGGCGCCTGGAGAGTCGGGGCGTCAGGTCATGGAGCGCCTGCGCCCGCTCGTGCAGAAGCTGCGCACGGAGTGCGGTCGGTTGGACGTGACGGTGATCGAGGCGCTCTGCATCTCGGACGGCCGCTTCTGGTCGTACTGCTGCGCGGGCAAGGGGTGTTGCCCGGTCGACGGGTCTCCGATGGGCTTCCCCGGCACCTCCGTGCTGGCCGCTGCGGCGACCTACGCGGGACTCCAAGTGCGCGGCACGCTAAGGGAGTTGCGGGCCAGGCTGCAGCCCTGGGAAACGGCTATGGCACTTCGGCAGGAAGTCGCGCTGGACGCCGCCGGTATGACCCTGGTTCCCAGGATCCTCGACGACGCCAGCCGAGCGGACGTGGCGCAGGAGACCTTGGATCTGGCCCAGCGGATCATGAGGCGATTCGCCGCGGCACCGCACGTGTCTGGTGCCTTCCACTCGGACTTCCGCGACGACGCACTGCTCGCCCATGACGAAGCCGCCACGCTGATCCTCGGCCTCCAGGACCGCACGACCCGCGACCGCGCCGCCGAGTGGATGGAGGGCGACGACGCGCTACCGGCCCTGCGTCTCTGGCGCGCGCTGGCCCGCCGCTGCGTCGGACCGTACGGCGAACACGCCGCGGCTCCGCTCACCCTCGCCGGCTGGGTCGCCTGGTCGACCGGCGACGACCTGGAGGCAAGGGAGGCCCTGGCCATGGCCCTGGGCGCGGACCCCGACTACCTGTTCGCCCGCCTCTTGCACCAGGCCTGCAACGAGGGTCTGGACCCGGAGTCGATTCGGCGGTGTTTGCGCGCGGAGCGGGTGGGGCGGGCGGGGGTTGCGGGAGGTGGAGAGGGGTCGGGCGCGGGAGTTGGAAAGCTGGCGGGGGCCGGAGTGACGGGAGTTGGAAGGGCGACGGTTGTTGGAGAGGCGACGGGAGTTGCAGGTGCGGCGGGCGTCGGAGGGAAGGCCGGCGCTGGAGGTGCGGCGAGCTATGAAGCGATGACCGGAGCTGGAAGGGCGATGGGAGCCGGAGGGGCGACGGGAGTTGGAGAAGCGGCAGGCATCGGAGAGATGGCCGGCATTGGAAGGGTGGTGGGCGCTGGAGATGTGACGGGAGTTGCAGGCGCGGCGGGAGCTGGAGCGATGACGGGCACGGGAGGTGCTGTCAGCGGTGCGGCGACCGCTGACGATTCCGCACAACAGGACGCGAGTGGTCCCGTCGAAGGCCCTGCACCGGAGCCGGCCTCGCCCACGGCCTCTCGTCGTCGGCGACGCACACGCACGGCTGATGGAGCCGAGGGCCGTCCCCATCCCGCTGGCGTGAACGGCCGCCGATCCGGGACCGACGGATCCCGTCCGCGCACACCGGCGCAGGGCCCCACGCGCTCCGGCAGCACACGTCCGCGCACCTCGAAGAAGGCCGATTCGCGGCGCTACGACACCTGCTCGGAGGCGCCGCAGCCGGGGAGCAACGGCATTGAGGGGGACGGGTGATCAAGGTGTGGGGGAGTGGATGGCAGTCTCGCCGGTCTGGCGGTCGGCAGGGTGCGTTCGGAGCTTGGTTCCATGCTTGGCTCCGTCGGGGCGCCCAGCTGGCGGAGCTGACTCCACATGCGGTCAATGTCCTCAGCACGCGGACTGACGCCGGACTCGCTGAGGGGCACGCGGCGCGGGAAACGGGCGCGTGCGGCCAACCGACCGTGCGCCGGTTCGGTGGCCACCGGGACCGGCAGACCAGCGCCGGCTGTCCGCCTGCTCCGGCCTCTCCGCCGCGCCGCCATTCGGTCGGCTTCCCAGGCCGCAGGCGTGACCACGAGGAGCCCGGCTCCGTTCACCTGAGTGGCGGAACGCCTGAACGGGTCGTGTCGCCGGACAGCCCTTGTCCTCCCGGAACCCTCCATCCGGCGCCGAACACGTCTGAGGCGCACAGAGCGCAGAAGAAGCCGCCCATGCACCAGCCGACGCCCTCTGCCGCTGACGATCACGCTGACTCCGGTGTCCCCGAGCCGCGCCCGAGCCGAGGCACCAACCCGTCGCCGACGCACCAGGGCACCAGCTCCCCGCCGCCGTACACAGGCACAGGTACGTCCGATACGGGCACCGTCGACCCCGAGCACCCGCCGCAACCCTCCCATCCGCCGGCAGCAGGTTGGCCGCCCGGCCAGATCCGGCGCCCACCCCCGCCCCCGCCCGCATCCCCACGCCAGCCGTCTCCCGTCTCCTCACGTCGGCCCTCTTCCATCTCCCCGCCGCAAAGTCCACCGCCACCCCAGCCACCCCCGTCCCGCCCGACGCCTCGCCGCTCCCTCGAACTACCTCCCACCCACACCACCCTGATCTGCGTAGCTCTCCCGGGCTTCGCAGTCTCCACCGAGCAAGGGCAGCTGAACGGCCGGGGGTTGGAGGGTTTCTACCGCGCGGGGCGACGTGTGCTCTCCCGATGTCAGCTGCGAGTGGCCGGACGGGAACCACTGGCGGTGCAGGCCAGGATGACGGCCGCCGACCGAGCCCGTTTCGTAGGGACCATGCGGGTGTCCCCGGACTGCGGCCCGGACCCGGACCTCGTCGTCGAGCGGACCCGACATGCCGACGGCACTGAGCGCATCACCCTGCGCAGCGTCTCCTGGCGCCCGCTGCGCCTGCCGGTCGAGGTCGCGCTCGGCACCGACATGGCCGAGCTGGGCGCGATCGCCGCAGGCAGTGCAGGACCCGAACTGCCCGCCAGCGTCCACGACTCGGGCCTGCGCTGGTCCGGTCCCACCGGCAACTCGGCGGTCACAGCCGACCCTCCGCCCGCCGACGCGCTGGCTTCCGCAGGGCTTCTGCGCTGGGAGTTCGACCTGCCACCGGGCGGCACGGTGAGCGTGGAACTCCGGGTACGGACGGACGGCGCGAGACCGATCCGGGCGGTGGGCCACGGCGCGACGAGCCCCCTGGCCTCCGCACGGGCGACCGGCGACGACCCTCGAGTCCCAGTGCTCCTGCGGACCAGCATCGAGGATCTCCAGGCGCTGCTGATGCGCGACCCCGCGCACCCCTCCGACACGCATCTCGCGGCCGGCGCACCCTGGCGCTGCGGTCTGGCGCCGGCGGAGTCGCTCACGGCGGCGCGGATGACGCTGCCTCTCGGTACGCGGCTCGCCGCAGGCACGCTGCGGATCCTCGCCCGCACCCAACTCCAGCGCGCAGGAACACAGTTGGGCATGATTCCCGGACCGCGTCGTGACGCCGGCGCCCATCTGCCGCCGAGTTGCACGGGGACCGAGGCGACCCTGCTCTTCCCGGTGCTGCTCGCGGAGGCCCGCCGCTGGGGGCTCCCGGAGCAGGAGACACGGGAGTTGGTCCCGGCCGCCGAGCGCTGTCTGAGCTGGCTGCGGACCACCGTGGGCGACAGCACATATCTGCGCGACCCGCACCCGGGCGGACCCGTCCGCTGCGAGACGCAGGCCCACGCCCACCGGGCGGCACTGCTCGGTGCCGATCTGCTCGACGCGTTCGGCAGACCCGGTGGTGCGGAACTGCGGCAGTGGGCCCAGGAGTTACGCACCGCCTTCCGCGCGGACTTCTGGATCGGGGACCTGGGCGGCGGCCGCCCGGCAGCAGCCAGATCTCCGGACGGACGCCTCGTACCGCACCTCGGCGCGACCGGCGCCCACCTCCTCGACACCGGCCTCTTGGGTGGCGGTGAGTACGCGCCCGGCCTGCTGGACAAGGTGCGGGCCGAGCAACTCGCCCGGCTGCTCGGCGCCCCGGCCATGGACTCGGGCTGGGGACTGCGCGGCCTGGGTGTGAAGGAGCCGGGGTACAGCCCGTTCAGTCACCGGGGCGGAGCCGTGCGGGTGGCGGAGACGGCGATCGCCGTCGCGGGCCTGGCAGCCGCCGCGTACGAGAGGGAGGCGACCTCCCTGCTGCGGGGTGTCCTCGCCGCGGCCGAGGCGTTCGGACACCGGCTCCCCGAGATGTACGCGGGGGAGCAGCGCACGGACGGGAGCGCTCCCCTTCCGCACCCTGCGGCCTGCCGCCCGGCGGCCACGGCGGCGGCCGCCGGAGTGCTGCTGCTGACCACCCTCGCGGGCATCCGCCCCGACGCCCCCGCCCGCACGGTCACCCTCCGCCCGATGCGCAGCGCGCCCCTGGGCGAGATCGGCCTCACCGGGCTGCGGATCGCGGGCGCCCCCTTCGCCGTAAGGGTCGGCCGACTCGGTATCGCCATGGTCGAAGAGGCGGCTGACGGCCTGCAATTGGGAGCGTGACCTCGGAGGAGGCCGTATCGGAAGACGGCCGGAAACGGTAGGCGAGCCGCACATCGCACCGAAGTGGATCAGTCGCGGCGGTACCGGCGAAGGGAGTGTTTATCGTCAGGCAGACGACTATGATCGCCGCATGTCCTACGACCCGTCAGCGTATCCGCCCTTCGCCGTCACCGTGGACCTGGTCGTGCTGACCGTGCGCCGCCATGCTCTGTGCGGGCTGGCGGTACGCAGGGGTGAGCCGCCGTTCCAGGGGCGCTGGGCGCTGCCAGGCGGCTTCGTGCGGGCCGACGAGGACCTGTCGCAGGCCGCCGCGCGCGAACTGGCCGAGGAGACGGGACTGCGCGCCCACGACCCGGGCGTCCCCGCCCAGGACAACGGAGCACATCTGGAGCAGCTCGCGACGTACGGCGACCCCAAGCGCGACCCGCGGATGCGCGTCGTCAGCGTCGCCCACCTCGCGCTCGCTCCCGACCTGCCCGCACCACGCGCCGGTGGAGACGCCAGCAACGCACGCTGGGCGCCCGTCGAAGAGCTGCTGAAGCAGGGCGGGTTCGGACGCGACGGCGATCCGGTGGCGCCGCTCGCCTTCGACCACACGCAGATCCTGTCCGACGGGGTGGAGCGCGCCCGTTCGAAGATCGAGTACTCGTCCCTGGCGACGGCTTTCTGCCCCACCGAGTTCACCGTCGGCGAGCTGCGCCGCGTGTACGAGGCGGTGTGGGGCGTGGCGCTCGACCCGCGCAACTTCCACCGCAAGGTGACCGGCACGCCCGGGTTCCTCGTCCCGACGGGCGGTACGACGACCCGTCAGGGCGGCCGTCCCGCGCAGTTGTTCCGGGCCGGCGGGGCCACGCTGCTCAACCCGCCGATGCTGCGTCCCGAGGTGTGAGGTCGTAGCACCTCGTCGAAGTGACCGACCGAGGCGATCAACGGTTGCGGAGCGGGCCGTTCGGTGCCTGGAAAAACGGACATAGCGCGCTATCTTGCTGTGGGTGATCCAGGCCTTCGGACTGACCAGCAACGCCCGCAAGGAGCATCCGCCCGCCGTCGACGACGTCTCCTTCGAGGCACGTGCGGGCCGTGTCACCGCACTCCTCGGAGCACCGGGCGCGGGCAAGACGGCCGCGCTCGGGCTCATGCTCGAACTCCAACAGGGACGTGGAATCACCTACTTCAGGGGCCGTCCCCTGCACCGCATCGCCCACCCGTCGCGCGAGGTCGGCGTCCTCCTGGGCGATGTGCCGGGACATCCGGCCCGATCGGTCCGCGGCCACCTCCGGATGCTGTGTGCCGCGGCGGGCGTTCCGGCCCGGCGCGCCGACGAAGTCCTCGAAGTGGTCGGCATCGTCAGCCTGCGCGACGAACGCCTCGGCAGCCTCGCCCGCGGCATGGACCGCCGCCTCGGCCTTGCCTGCGCCCTGCTGTCCGACCCGCACACACTCGTGCTGGACGAACCCGCGGACGCCCTCTCCGCCCGCGAAAGCCGTTGGCTGTACGGCATGCTGCGCGCGCACGCGGCCCAGGGCGGCACGGTCCTGTTCACCACCGCCGACCCCAAGGAGGCCGCCCGCAGCGCCGATCGGGTCGTCACCCTGGAGCAGGGCAGACTCGTCGCCGACCAGGAGGCCGGAGACTTCGCCCGCACCCGGCTGCGCCCCCGCGTCGCCGTCCGCAGCCCACACGCCAACCGCCTCGCCGCCCTCCTCACCAAGGAGGCCCGCACCGCACACCGCTCAGTCGAAGTCGTACGCGAGGACGGCAACCGCCTTTCCGTGTACGGCAGTACCTGCGCCGACGTCGGCGAGACGGCGTTCCGGCACGACATCCTCGTCCACCAACTCGCGGACGAGATCGGGGACATGGGACCGGGCGCCGGAACGACCCTCCAGGGCGAGGCGGAATCCGTCGACGAGCCGCGAGTGCCTGACACCCCGTCGACAGCAGGGATGCCATCGGCCTGCAGTGACGTGCCACTCACCGGGCAACCGACGCGACTCACGGATGCGCCGCCCGTCGCCGAAGAACCACACCCCGTCGCCGAACCTCAACCGCCGTACGAGGCCCAGGCAACCGCTGAAAGCACCCCCACCACAAACTCCCGCCTCGTCCCCCTCATCGACCCCGAGGAGTCGGCCGACACCCGTCCCCGCACACGTGCCCCTCGCCCCTCCCAAGTCCTCACCCCCGACACCCTGTCCCCGCTCCCGCCCCCCATCTCCGTCCGCTCCGCCCCCAGCCCGCTTCGCCCGCTCCGCTACGAGCTGCGTCGGGCCGCCGGTATCGGCACCGGGTTTCTGACCGGGGCCGCCGTGCTCGCCGTGTCCGCGCTCACCGCGCTGCTGTTGGCCCGCATCGGGCACACTCCGCAGTCGCGTCTGCTGGCCGCGTGGCCGCGGGAGTTGCCCCTGCCGCCCGCGGCGCTCGGTGCGGGACTGCTCGGGGCGTTCGCGTTCGGTGACGAGTTCCGTCACCCCGCCCTGGCGGCGGACCGCGGCACCGTGCCCCGACGGATGGGGCTGCTCGTCGCGAAGCTCCTCGTCTCCGCGGCCACCGCACTGCTGCTGGCTTTTCTCACGGTGGGCTGCGACGCCGAAGTGCTCTATCTCGTCTACGGACGGGAGCTTGCGCAAGTTCCCGCGGACTGGCTTTCGATGGGCGCGAGTTGGATCGGCCTGGTCGTCGGCTGCGCCTGGGCCGGCGTTCTGGCGGCCGGCATCTTCCGGTCCACCACGGCGGGGCTCGCCGCGGTGGTCGCCGTACCGATTCTCGTCGTACCCCTCGTGCACAAGGCGTTGGAGGGGCCCGCCGTGCGGACCGCGGAAGGCTTCCCGATGCGGATGCACAAGGTGTTGCTGCTGCAGTGGCCCTTCGGAGGAGAGCGTTACCTGTCCGCGGCGGCGCGGATGATCGCCCAACCCGTGGGCGGGGCACTGGCGTTGTCGCTGACCGCTCTGCTCTGCGCGTATCTGCTCACGACCCTGCGTAGCAGGGTCCGATGACGAGCGTCCGTACCCTTCGGGGTGCCGCTCTGCGCACAACTCCCCGCAGAAAGCCCATTTCTTTCCGATAAGGCGTCAATTGCGACGGGGTGAGCGATCACCCTTTCGTGTGCTTTTCACCAAAGACCTCAAGGGAGTTGGGGACAGCGCCGACAAATGATCCGTGAGTACCCTTGCGCACACCATGATGACCGCCGCCCGCTCCGCAGACTCCGGTCTCGCCGGCCCGGGCGAACTCGACCGCTACCCCTATGCCGAGGCGCCCGTCACCGAGCGCCTCGGAGCCCCTTCCTGGGACGGTTCCGACCCCGAGCTGGGCCGCGTGGGCCGGCGTGCCGCGGGCAACCGCGGACGCGGGCTGCACGGCCAACTCGTCCAGCAACTGGGTCAGATGATCGTCTCCGGGGACCTGGGCGCCGACCGCCCGCTGGTGCCCGAGGAGATCGGCCAGCGTTTCGAGGTCTCCCGCACCGTCGTCCGCGAGTCGCTCCGTGTCCTGGAGGCCAAGGGCCTGGTCAGCGCCCGCCCGAACGTCGGCACGCGCGTGCGTCCCGTCAGTGACTGGAATCTCCTCGACCCGGACATCATCGAATGGCGCGCCTTCGGCCCGCAGCGCGACAACCAGCGCCGCGAGCTGAGCGAGCTGCGCTGGACGATCGAGCCGCTCGCCGCTCGCCTGGCCGCCGGCCACGGGCGCGAGGATGTCCAGCAGCGACTCTCCGACATGGTCGAGATCATGAGCCACGCCATGGGGCAGGGTGACGCGCTGACCTTCTCCCGCGCGGATGCCGAGTTCCACTCGCTGCTCATCCAGGTCGCGGGCAACCGGATGCTGGAGCACCTTTCCGGGATCGTCTCCTCGGCCCTCCATGTCTCCGGCGGACCGGTCACCGGCTGTGACCGCCCGACCGAGGCCTCCCTGGGGCACCACGCCCGGATCGTCGACGCCCTCGGCGCCGGCGACGGTGCGGCGGCCGAGGCGGCCATGCGGCAGCTGCTCATCGTGCACCCCGAGGTGGAGCGCGTGGTGCCCGCCCCGCGCGAGCACTGACGCGCACGGGATGGTCCGTGCGGTCGAGGTGTGCCGCGTTCTCGTGGCGGCGCCCGGCCGGGGCGCCCGTCTTCCGCCGGACCCCGCAGGATCCTCCAGGGAATCCGGCGGGGTCCGGCGGTGCGATGGGGTGTCGGATCTCCCTCAGGAGCGCCCGTCAAGGCCGTGGGTGACCTCTTCTGCCCGTGTCTGACCGTTTTTGAACGCTTACGGGGTGTGACTCGGGCCACGCAGATTGGGCGTAACGCTCGCGGGCACTGCGCGATGACCTAAGAGGTGACAGCCGCGGAAGGGAATACGGACGCCGTTCGAGGCGCTGTGTTTCTTCCCGGCCCCAGCCCGCGCCGTCGGCCCATCCCCAAGTCGGCGGTCGTCGGTTCCTGTCCGTACCGGACGGGGCCGGAAGCCGTTTTCCATCGTTCCGAGAGGTTGTTCGTGTCGGCCAGCACATCCCGTACGCTCCCGCCGGAGATCGCCGAGTCCGTCTCTGTCATGGCGCTCATCGAGCGGGGAAAGGCTGAGGGGCAGATCGCCGGCGATGACGTGCGTCGGGCCTTCGAAGCTGACCAGATTCCGGCCACTCAGTGGAAGAACGTACTGCGCAGCCTCAACCAGATCCTCGAGGAAGAGGGTGTGACGCTGATGGTCAGTGCCGCGGAGCCCAAGCGCACCCGAAAGAGCGTCGCAGCGAAGAGTCCGGCCAAGCGCACCGCCACCAAGACGGTCGCCGCGAAGACGGTGACCGCCAAGAAGGCCACCGCCACCGCCACGCCGGCGGCCTCCGTCGCCGACGCTTCCGTCGAGGACGACGCCGCGCAGAAGGTCGCTGCCAAGAAGACCGCGCCCGCCAAGAAGGCGGTCGCCAAGAAGGTCGCCGCCAAGAAGACGACGGCGGCGGCCAAGAAGACCAGCGCCAAGAAGGACGACGCCGAGGTCGTCGACGAAGAGGCGACCGAGGAGACCCCCGGCAAGACCGGGGACGAGCCCGAGGGTGCCGAGAGCGCCGGGTTCGTGCTCTCCGACGAGGACGAGGACGACGCGCCCGCGCAGCAGGTCGCCGCCGCCGGTGCCACCGCCGACCCCGTCAAGGACTACCTCAAGCAGATCGGCAAGGTCCCCCTCCTCAACGCCGAGCAGGAGGTCGAGCTCGCCAAGCGCATCGAGGCCGGTCTGTTCGCCGAGGACAAGCTGGCCAACGCCGACAAGCTCGCCCCCAAGCTCAAGCGCGAGCTGGAGATCATCGCCGAGGACGGCCGCCGCGCCAAGAACCACCTCCTGGAGGCCAACCTCCGTCTGGTGGTCTCCCTGGCCAAGCGCTACACCGGTCGCGGCATGCTCTTCCTGGACCTCATCCAGGAGGGCAACCTCGGTCTGATCCGCGCGGTCGAGAAGTTCGACTACACCAAGGGCTACAAGTTCTCCACGTACGCCACCTGGTGGATCCGTCAGGCGATCACCCGCGCGATGGCCGACCAGGCCCGCACCATCCGTATCCCGGTGCACATGGTCGAGGTCATCAACAAGCTCGCGCGCGTGCAGCGCCAGATGCTCCAGGACCTGGGCCGCGAGCCCACCCCGGAGGAGCTGGCCAAGGAACTCGACATGACCCCGGAGAAGGTCATCGAGGTCCAGAAGTACGGCCGCGAGCCCATCTCCCTGCACACCCCTCTGGGTGAGGACGGCGACAGCGAGTTCGGTGACCTCATCGAGGACTCCGAAGCCGTCGTCCCGGCCGACGCGGTCAGCTTCACCCTCCTCCAGGAGCAGCTGCACTCCGTCCTGGACACCCTGTCCGAGCGCGAGGCCGGCGTGGTCTCGATGCGCTTCGGTCTCACCGACGGTCAGCCGAAGACCCTCGACGAGATCGGCAAGGTGTACGGGGTCACCCGTGAGCGCATCCGCCAGATCGAGTCCAAGACCATGTCGAAGCTGCGCCACCCGTCGCGTTCGCAGGTGCTGCGCGACTACCTCGACTAGGTCGTAGTCGTACGACACGGAAGGCCCGGTTTCCCCTCAGGGGGCCGGGCCTTCGTGCTGGCCGCAGGTGCGGCGCGCCGCGTGCTGGATCACTCTGGGTCTCCCACGACCATCCCAGAGTGAGGAACGTGCATGCGTCGTCCCCTTGCCCGGGCGCTGACCCGGCCGTTGGTCCTGGCGGCTGCCGCGTCCGCCATACCGCTGGTCTCCGCGTCCCCCGTGGCCGCCGACAGCATCGTCGTCGGCGGCTTCCCGGTCGATGTCTCCGTGAGCCCCTGGACGGTGGCGCTGTCCAGCCGTGACCGGTTCGGGGGTACCCGGGCGGGGCAGTTCTGCGGCGGTGTGGCCGTGGACCGGACCGTCGTGCTGACCGCGGCCCACTGCATGGGTGACGACGTTCTGGGGGCGCCGCCGCACCGGGCGACCGACCTCAAGGCCATCGCGGGCCGTACGGACCTGCTGTCGGACCGGGGCCAGGAGATCGCCGTACGCGATGTGTGGGTCAATCCGGAGTACGACCCCGCCAGCAACGCCGGCGACTTCGCCGTGCTCACCCTCGCCGATCCGCTGCCCCAGAGTTCGGTCGTCAAGATGGCGGCCGCGGGCGACACGGCCTACCGAGCGGGCACGGCGGCCACGGTCTACGGCTGGGGCGATCTCACCGGCAGCGGTGACTACGCGGGCAGCCTGCACGCGGCGCGCCTGCACGTGCTGTCCGACGCGCAGTGCGAGGAGGCCTATCCGGCCGGTGCCGACGGCTCCTACCTCCCCGAGTCCATGCTCTGCGCCGGAGAGGCTCAGGGAGGCCGTGACGCCTGCCAGGGGGACAGTGGTGGGCCGCTGGTCGCCCAGGGCCGACTGATCGGGCTGGTGTCGTGGGGCAGCGGGTGCGGGCGGGCCGGGAGCCCTGGCGTCTACACCAGGGTGTCGGACGTCCTGCGGACACTGGGCCGCCACCGCGGCTCGCCAGGGCCGCACAAGGGCGCCTGACGGCGTCTGAGAGGCATCTGCGGGTATGAAGACGGGCGGCCCCGCTCCTGTGGTTCAGGAGCGGGGCCGCCCGTCGCCGGCCTGGGCCGGTGCTGGCTCGTCGTGGACGCGATGTGTCAGCGGTCTTCTTCAGGAGCGCTTGCTGCTGGAGCGGAGGTCAGCCGCTCCGACTCGTCCTGTATCTCAGCGGCGATCTTCTTGAGTTCCGGCTCGAACTTGCGGCCGTGGTGGGCGCAGAAGAGCAGTTCTCCGCCGCTCAGCAGGACGACGCGCAGGTATGCCTGGGCGCCGCAGCGGTCGCAGCGATCGGCGGCCGTCAGTGGGCTCGCGGGGGTCAGAACAGTAGTCACGTCGCCTCTTCTCTAGCTCGACGAGCTGTCGTACCAGGGTCAACATCCAACCAGGCCGAAAACGTTCCCGCTCGTGGCCTTTTCTCGAAAAATTCTTCCGGGGCGGCTGTCTGCTGCCGGTTGGCGGCGAATGTGCCGTATTGCGTGTCTATGTGTCTGTACGGGTTCGCGCTGTGGGGTCAGGGTCGGGTCCACCCGGCTGGATTGCCGGTTGTTCATGAGGACGTGCCCGGAGCCTAAATGGTTCATGCCCCGAAGGGAACGTGATATGTACTTCACTCCATCGAGGGATCGAACAGGTATACGACCCTGGACTAGTGTGAGGAGGAGACGAGGGTGGCGTTACAACGGCTCTACCAGGCCTCGGTACCCTCTGAGCGGCAACCGAAGCCGGGCCCTTACCCAAAAGGGCCTCATCTGAAATTCAGCGAGGAGCGAACCGCGTGACCGCCGAAACGTCCGTGCCGTCGACAGCGCTGCTGGCAGGAGCAGACCGGGACGGTTCCAACTACACCGCGCGGCACCTGCTCGTCCTTGAGGGGCTAGAGGCCGTACGCAAGCGCCCGGGCATGTACATCGGGTCGACCGATAGTCGTGGCCTGATGCACTGTCTGTGGGAGATCATCGACAACTCCGTGGACGAGGCCCTCGGGGGCTACTGCGACCACATCGAGGTGATCCTGCACGACGACGCCTCGGTGGAGGTCCGGGACAACGGCCGGGGCATCCCGGTCGACGTCGAGCCCAAGACCGGCCTCTCCGGTGTCGAGGTCGTCATGACCAAGCTGCACGCCGGCGGCAAGTTCGGCGGCGGCTCGTACGCCGCCTCCGGCGGTCTGCACGGCGTGGGCGCCTCCGTGGTGAACGCCCTGTCCGCGCGGCTGGACGTCGAGGTCGACCGCAGCGGCAACACCCACGCCATCAGCTTCCGGCGCGGTGTGCCGGGTTCCTTCACGAACGCCGGTCCGGACGCCACGTTCGAGCCTGGCGGCCTGCGCAAGACCAAGCGGATTCCCAAGACCCGCACCGGCACGCGCGTGCGCTACTGGGCCGACCGTCAGATCTTCCTCAAGGACGCCAAGCTCTCGCTGGAGGGCCTGCACCAGCGGGCCCGGCAGACCGCGTTCCTGGTGCCCGGGCTGACCATCGTCGTCCGCGACGAGTACGGCCTCGGTGAAGGCGGCAGCAAGGGGGAGGAGTCCTTCCGCTTCGACGGCGGCATCAGTGAGTTCTGCGAGTACCTGGCGAGCGACAAGCCGGTCTGCGACGTACTGCGCCTGTCGGGCCAGGGCAGCTTCAAGGAGACGGTGCCCGTCCTGGACGACCACGGCCAGATGACGCCCACCGAGGTCACCCGGGAACTCGGCGTCGACATCGCGATGCGCTGGGGGACCGGTTACGACACGACGTTCAGGTCGTACGTGAACATCATCGCCACCCCCAAGGGCGGCACCCACGTCGCCGGCTTCGAGCAGGCTGTCGTCAAGACGATGAACGAGGTGGCGCGCGCCAAGAAGCTGCTGCGCGTCGCCGAGGACGACGTCGTCAAGGACGACGCCCTGGAGGGCCTCACCGCCGTCGTCACCGTCCGGCTCGCCGAACCGCAGTTCGAGGGTCAGACCAAGGAGGTGCTCGGTACGTCGGCGGCCCGCCGGATCGTCGCCAACGTGGTCGCCAAGGAGCTCAAGGACTTCCTGACCTCGACGAAGCGTGACGCGGCGGCCCAGGCCCGCGTGGTCATGGAGAAGGCCGTCGCCGCCGCCCGCACGCGTATCGCGGCCCGGCAGCACAAGGACGCGCAGCGCCGCAAGACGGCCCTGGAGTCCTCCTCGCTGCCCGCCAAGCTCGCCGACTGCCGCAGCGACGACGTCGAGCGCAGCGAGCTGTTCATCGTCGAGGGAGACTCCGCGCTCGGTACGGCCAAGCTCGCCCGGAACTCCGAGTTCCAGGCGCTGCTGCCGATCCGCGGCAAGATCCTCAACGTCCAGAAGTCGTCCGTCACCGACATGCTGAAGAACGTTGAGTGCGGGGCGATCATCCAGGTCATAGGAGCGGGGTCGGGCCGTACCTTCGACATCGACGCGGCCCGCTACGGCAAGATCATCATGATGACCGACGCCGATGTGGACGGTTCCCACATCCGGTGCCTGCTCCTGACCCTGTTCCAGCGCTACATGCGGCCCATGGTCGAGGCCGGCCGGGTGTTCGCCGCGGTGCCGCCGCTGCACCGCATCGAACTTGTCCAGCCCAAGAAGGGCCAGGACAAGTACGTCTACACGTACTCGGACCGTGAGCTGCGCGAGAAGATGCTGGAGTTCCAGAGGAAAGGCGTCCGGTACAAGGACTCCATCCAGCGCTACAAGGGTCTCGGTGAGATGGACGCCGACCAGCTGGCCGAGACGACGATGGACCCCCGCCACCGCACCCTGCGCCGGATCAACCTCTCCGACCTGGACGCGGCCGAGCAGGTCTTCGATCTGCTCATGGGCAACGACGTGGCCCCGCGCAAGGAGTTCATCTCCAGCTCGGCCGCGACGCTGGACCGGTCGCGGATCGACGCCTGACCGCACGACCGGGCCCGGGTTCGACCTGGGCCCGGACTCGGGTCCGACCCGGTCCCGGCCGCGGCTCGGAGGGTTGGACCCGGGCTCGGCCCTTGGCTCGGAGGCCTGGACCCAGGCCGGGCCCTGTGCTCGGAGGGGTTGGCGAGGGCCCGCCGCGATTGTTCCGCGCCTGACACTGACCCGGCGCCACCGGTCGGCTCCACCCGTGGGTGGAGGCTGAGGCGTTTCGGAGATCCACCCACGATCCACCCTGGCGCCGATCTGCCGACCAGCGAATTTCCGTAGCGTCGAAGGCGTCGGCAGCGCTCGCCGCCGGCATCCTCTTCCGCTCACGGAGGCTCTGATGTCCGGGCTGGTCAACGCGTTGGTGATCGTGGCCGTCGTCGCGGTGGTGATCGTGCGGCAGTTCCGCGCCCGTCGGATCGACACCGACCGGCGCTGGTGGCTCCTTCCCGTGATCCTCGCCGTCGTGGCGCTGCGCGACCCCGGCATACTCGACGCCCACCACCACACCGGGTCGGCCCTCCTGCTCGCCGTCGAGCTGGTCGTCGGGCTGGCCACCGGAGCCGGCTGGGCCTGGACCACGCGCCTGTGGGTCGAGACGGACGGTTCCGTGTGGAGCAAGAGCACCAAGGCGAGCGGGGGCGTCTGGATCGTCGGCATAGCCCTGCGCGTCGGCCTCGTCGTCCTGGGCGCGGTCGTGGGTGTGCACCAGAACAGTTCGGCCCTCATGCTCGGCCTCGCGGCGACGCTGCTGGTCCGCTCCGGGGTCCTGGCCTGGCGGGCCCAGTCCTTCACCGGGTCGGCCGGGCCGGCCCCGGCGTACGGTTTCGGCATGGCGCGGCCCGCCCGGAAGGAGCGCGTGTGACGGAGAACGCCTGGACGCGCTGGCCCTCGCGGGAGGCGCTGAGCCGAGAGGGAGTCTCACGGCCCCGGCGGCTGCTCGCCTGGGCCGTCCGGCTACTGGTGCTCGGCATGCTGCTGGGGAGCGCCTTCGCCGGCAGCCACATCCGCGGCTGGACATTGGTCGGCGGCGTGGCCGGGATCCTGGTGGCCGCGGTTCTCGCCTGGGCCTTCTGGCGCACCACCCTCGACCACAGGCTCTGGCCGTCGGTGGCACTCATCGCCGTGCTCCTCGGGATCGCGATCGTGGGACAGGCCGCCGGGTTCACGGTCCCGGCCCTCGTCATCTGGTGCGGCTGTGCGGTCAGTTCACTCGAACGGCTGCCCATCGCGGTCGCCGTGCCGGTGACCTCGGTGTCCCTCGCGGCCTTCGCCGCGGTCGACAACGACGTATGGCTGACCACCGCGGTCACGACGGCCGGGCTGGCCCTCGCCGGATACACGCTCCGCCTCGACGCCGAGGCCCGGGGCAACGCCCAGCGGCTGCTCACCCAGGAACGCATGGCACGTACGGCCGAGGCGGAGTCCGCCGCGCTGGCGGAACGGGCCCGTATCGCCCGGGAGATCCACGACGTGCTGGCCCACAGCCTCTCGGCACAGCTCGTGCACCTGGAGGCGGCCAGGCTGCTGATCGAGCGGGGCGCCGACCGGGAGACGATCCTGGAACGGGTCGTGGCGGCCCGGGGGATGGCCCGCGACGGCCTGGTGGAGACCCGGCAGGCCCTGTCCGCGCTGCGGGGCGAGATGAGCCCGCTGGAGGACTTTCTGACCGAGATCGTCGGTACGACGGGCCGTGCCGAGGTCACCGTTACGGGTGACCGGAGACAGCTGCCCGCCGAGGCCTCGCAGGCCGTGCGCCGGGTCGCCCAGGAGGCCCTGACGAACGTCCGCAAGCACGCCCCGGGCGCCAAGGTGCTGCTCACGCTGGACTACGGAGAGCACGAAGTGACCCTGGACGTAAGGGACTCGGGCGGCTCGCCGGGCGAACTAATCGCGGCGGGAGGTGGATACGGTCTGCTGGGCATGCGGGAACGCGCCGAGCTGCTGGGCGGTTCGTTGCGGGCCGGGCCGGACGAGGAGGGATTCGTGGTGACGCTGAAGGTGCCTGCATGACGGATGAGGCTGTGAGGAAGCCCGCGCGGGTCGTGGTCGCGGACGACCAGACCGTCGTACGGGAAGGCATCGTGATGCTGTTGGGGCTGCTGCCCGGGATCGAGGTCGTCGGCGCCGCGGTCGACGGGGACGAGGCGGTGCGGCTCGTCGCCGAACTCGCCCCGGACGTCGTCCTGATGGACCTGCGCATGCCGCGCTGCGACGGTGTCGAGGCGACCCGGCGGATCCGTGCGGAGCATCCCGGGACCCAGGTCGTGGTGCTCACGACGTTCGCGGACGACGCGTCGCTGTTCCCGGCGCTGCGCGCGGGGGCACGTGGCTACCTCACCAAGGACGCGGGCGGCGACGAGATCGTACGGGCCGTGGAGAGCGTGCTGTCGGGGGACGCGGGACTGTCGCCGAGCATCCAACGGCGGTTGCTGGAGCGCCTGTCGGAGCCCGAGCCACAGGAGCCGTCGGAGCCCGCCGAGCCGCCGGACGGGCTCACCGCGCGGGAGGCCGAGGTGTTGCTGCTGATCGCGGAGGGCCTGACCAATCAGGAGATCGCCCGCGCGTTGCACGTCTCCACGGCGACCGTGAAGACCCACATCAACAACCTGTTCGCCAAGACGGGGCTCAAGGACCGTGCGCAGGCGGTGCGTTACGCCTACGGCAAGGGACTGGTGCGGCCACCAGCGGGTTGAGTCACCTGATGGGGTGAAGACAACGGAGAAGAAGAGTCGGGGAACTTCCCGTTCTGTCCATCCTTGGGCATGCAGTCAAGCAACGGTCGTTCCCGCGGTGGCGGGAGTGGTCACGAGAGTCCGGCCGAGAACCACGAAGGTCATGACCTGACCCCCGCCGAGGCAACCGGAAAGGTGAGGTACCACGACCCTTGGTACGACGCGCTCGCGTCCGGCTGGGGCGAGACGGACGGCACGGGCGGGCCCGCGCCCGAAGTGCCCGCAGCGCGCCGGGAGGACGCGGACCACGCCGTCCGCGCGGGCGATGTGTATCGGGAGGTGCAGCGCAGCGCCGCCTTCCAGGAGGTGCGCGGCCGGTATCTGCGGTTCGTGGTGCCCGCCACCGTCGTCTTCTTCACCTGGTACGTGGCCTACGTGGTGACGGCGACGACTGCGCCCGGATTCATGGCCCGGCCGGTGGCCGGCGCGGTGAACGTGGGGATGGTCGCGGGACTGGGACAGTTCCTCACCACCTTCCTGCTCACCTGGGCCTACGCCCGGCACGCGCGGCTGCGCAGGGACCGGGCCGCGCTCGAACTGCGCTGGGACACACAGGAACTGACACGAGGCATTCGAGGCGGTACGTCGTGACCGGGAACCATCAGACGCTGGCGCTGCTGCTGTTCAGCGCGTTCATCGCGGTCACCCTCGGGATCACCACCTGGGTGAGCCGCAACCGGCATGGTTCGGAGGAGGAGTTCTACGCGGGCGGGCGTCTCTTCTCCCCGATGGAGAATGGTTTTGCCATCTCGGGTGATTATCTGTCCGCGGCCTCGTTCCTCGGAGTCACCGGGCTCATCGCGCTGTTCGGCTACGACGGCCTGCTGTACGTGGTGGGCTTCTTCGTCGCCTGGCTCATGGTGCTGTTCCTCGTCGCCGAACTGGTGCGCAACTGCGGGCGGTTCACGCTCGCCGACGTGGTCGCCGCGCGCATGAGCGAGCGGCCGGTGCGGATCGCGGCGGGAACTTCCTCCGTCACCGTGTCCGTTCTCTATCTGGTGGCGCAGATGGTGGGCGCGGGCAGCCTGGTCTCGCTGCTGCTGGGCGGGACGAGTGCGGCCGCGCGGGCCTGGACCGTCATCGGCGTCGGGGCGCTCATGGTGATCTATGTGTCGATGGGAGGGATGCGGGCCACCACCTGGATCCAGATCGTCAAGGCGGTCCTGATGATGAGCGGCACCATCGCGCTGACGGTGCTGACCCTGGTGCGCTTCCACGGGAACCTGAACCACCTGCTGCTCACGGCCGCCGCCCGCAGCGGTCACGGTGCCGCCTTCCTGGCGCCGGGGCTCAAGTACGGCGGGGACTGGACCGCGCGGTTCGACTTCATCAGCCTGGGCCTCGCGCTGGTGCTGGGCACGGCCGGGCTGCCGCACATCCTGTCCCGCTTCTACACCGTGCCGACCGCACGGGCCGCGCGCCGTTCGGTGGTGTGGTCGATCGGACTCATCGGCGCGTTCTACCTGATGACGATCGTCCTCGGCTTCGCCGCCGCGGCGGTCGTGGGACCGGACACCCTTCGGAAGTCGAACGAGGCCGGGAACACGGCGGTCCCGCTGCTCGCCCTCGACCTCGGCGGAGGAGCCGATTCCACCGGAGGCACCGTCCTGTTCGCGATCGTCGCGGCCGTGGCCTTCGCCACGATCCTCGCGGTGGTGGCCGGGATCACCCTGGCCTCCTCGGCATCCGTGGCGCACGACCTGTACGCGTCGCTGCGGCGCCCGAACGCCAAGCCGCGCAGTGAGGTGGCCGTGGCGCGGGTCGCCGCGGTCGGCATCGGGGTCGCGGCGATCGGGCTCGGCCTCATCGCCAGGAACCTCAACGTCGCCTTCCTGGTGGGCCTCGCCTTCGCCGTCGCCGCCTCCGCGAACCTCCCGGTGCTGCTCTACTCGCTGTTCTGGCGCGGCTTCACGACCCGCGGCGCCGTGTGGGCCGTATACGGCGGACTGATCCCGGCACTGGTGCTCGTGCTGCTGTCGCCGGTCGTGTCGGGCAGCCCCGAATCGCTGTTCCCGGGCGTCGACTTCCAGTTCTTCCCGCTGCAGAACCCCGGCCTCGTATCGATCCCGCTCGGTTTCCTGGCCGGCTGGCTCGGCACGGTCACCTCCACGGAGGTCCCGGACGAGGCCAAGCACGCGGAGACCGAGGTACGGGCGCTGACGGGGGCGGGAGCCGTGTAGCGGGACCCGTGTGCCGTAGCCACGCGCGGCTGTGCGGCTGTCGCGTGGCTACGGCGCCACCCAGGCGTAGCGGTGTTCCGGGCGACCCGTGTCGCCGTATTTGAGGGAGAGGCGGAGGCGGCCGGCCTGTTCCAGGTGGCGTAGGTAGCGTTGGGCCGTGGAGCGGCTCAGGCCGGTCTCGGCGGCGACCTCGTGGGCCGAGAGCGGGTGGCCGGCGCTGTGCAGGACGGCACAGATCAGGTCGGTGGTCGGTTCCGAGTGGCCGCTGGGCAGACCGGGGGAGGCCGGCACGGTCGTCGTGCGCAGGGCGCCGAAGATGCGGTCGACCTGCTCCTGACCGGCGATGCCGCGGCCACCCACGCGGTCGACGGTGCGGCGCAGGGCGGCGTACGAGTCGAGGCGCGTGCGCAGCGCGGCGAAGGTGAACGGCTTGACCAGGTAGTGCAGGGCGCCCAGGCGCATCGCCCGCTGCACGGTCGTCACATCACTGGCCGCCGTGATCATGATGACGTCGGTCGTGTGGCCCTGTTGCCGCATGCGGTGGACGAGTTCGAGACCCGTCTGGTCGGGCAGATAGTGGTCGAGCAGCACCAGGTCGATGGTCCCGCGTTCCACGGTGGCCAGCGCCTGGGCGGCGCTGTGCGCGCGGGCGGCGACCCGGAAGCCGGGAACCTTTCCCACGTACTTGGCGTTGATCTCGGCGACGCGGAAGTCGTCGTCCACGACCATGACGTCAATCATTGGGCCTCTTTCCTCAAGGCCAGGCGAGCGTTAAGCCCGTGTTTCGGCTCCGCAGTTGTAGCGCGAGCAAAACGAGCACAACAGGCTCTTGCGAGCAAAAGAACGGCTTGCGCCCAGAAGACTGCTGCTGTGGTCCGCGCCACATCTACGGTCCCGGCCATGAGCGCAGACACCAGCCCCGCCATCGAGCTGCGGGGCGCGAGCAAGACCTTCAGGACCCCGTCGGGGGGTCTGCACACGGCCGTACGGGGGCTTGATCTCACCGTCGGACGTGGCGAGTTCGTGGCGGTCGTCGGGCCCACGGGCTGCGGCAAGTCGACCACGCTGACCCTCGTCAGCGGGCTGGAGGAGCCCTCCGAGGGCGATGTGCTGGTGGCCGGGGAGCCGGTCTCCGGCGTCGGCGACAAGGTCGGCTTCGTCTTCCAGCAGGACGCCACCTTCCCCTGGCGTACGGTCCTGTCCAACGTCATGGCGGGCCCGCGCTTCCGCGGCGTACCGAAGGCGGAGGCCAAGGCCAAGGCGCGTGAGTGGCTGGCCCGGGTCGGGCTCTCCGCCTTCGAGGACCGTTATCCGCACCAGCTCTCCGGCGGTATGCGCAAGCGCGTCGCGCTCGCCGCGACCTTCGTCAACGACCCCGAGATCCTGCTGATGGACGAGCCGTTCTCGGCGCTCGACGTGCAGACCAGGGCCCTGATGTCGGACGAACTCCTGGAGCTGTGGGAGGGCACCGGTACCTCGGTCGTCTTCGTCACCCACGACCTGGAGGAGTCCATCGCGCTGGCCGACAGAGTCGTCGTGATGACTGCCGGGCCCGCCACCGTGAAGCAGGTCTTCGACATCGACCTGCCGCGACCCCGCAAGGTTGAATCCGTGCGCCTGGAGCCGCGGTTCATCGAGATCTACCGCGAGATCTGGGAGTCGCTCGGCGAAGAGGTCCGCATCACGCGCGAGAGGGGTGCGGCCAATGTCGCCTGACGTCCTGCCCGAGGACAAGGTCGTACGGTCCATGACCGAGCCCGCCACCAAGACGGACCGCGCCCATTCACGCGCGCGTGCCGCACGTAAACGCAGAGTCGGCGTCGGAGCGGCCCGTGTGCTGCTCCTGGTCGCCTTTCTCGGCCTGTGGGAATGGCTCTCCCGGGCCAAGGTCATCGATCCGTTCAACTTTTCGATGCCCTCGAAGATCTGGGACCAGATCTACACCTGGGTGATGCACGGGACCGCGCTCGGATCCCTGGGGGAGCAGATCTGGGCCACGCTCCAGGAGGCGTTGATCGGCTGGGTCATCGGTGTGATCGCCGGTGTCGTGTTCGGTATTGCGCTGGGCCGGATCATCTTGATGGCCGACATACTTGGTCCATACATCAAAGTGCTCAACTCCATACCGAGGATCGTGCTCGCCCCGATCTTCGTGATCTGGTTCGGACTCGGACCGGCCTCCAAGGTCGCCTCGGCCGTCGTGCTCGTCTTCTTCCCGGTGTTCTTCAACGCCTTCCAGGGTGCCCGCGAGGTCGACCGCAATCTGGTCGCCAACGCCCGCATCCTCGGTGCCAGCGACCGCAGGGTGACCCTCCAGGTGGTCATCCCGTCCGCCACCTCGTGGATCTTCACCAGCCTCCACGTCAGCTTCGGCTTCGCCCTCATCGGTGCGATCGTCGGCGAGTACATCGGCGCCACCAAGGGCATCGGCCTGCTCGTCGCGCAGTCCCAGGGCACCTTCAACGCGGCCGGCGTGTACGCCGCGATGGTGATCCTCGCGGTCGTCGCCCTGGTCGCCGAAGGGCTGCTCACCTTCGCCGAGAACCGCATCTTCCGCTGGAAGCCGTCGGGCTCCGACAGCTGAACGGCCCCTCGTCGCAGCCCCGTTGAAGACGCCTCCCTTCCTCCCCGCACCGCACCCTCACAAGGACGTGAACCGCCATGCGCAAGACCGCCAGATACGCCGCCCTGGCCGCCTCGGGCCTGCTCGCCCTCTCCTCGCTCACCGCCTGCGCCAACGACGCGGCCAGCACCGCCTCCACCGGCTCCGGCGGCAAGGGTGACGGCAAGGGCGTGAAGGTCAAGATCATGGTCGGTGGCCTGGACAAGGTCATCTACCTGCCCGCGATGCTCACCCAGCGGCTCGGCTACTTCGACGCCGAGGGCCTCGACGTCGAGCTGCTGAGCGAACCGGCCGGCGTCCAGGCCGAGACCGCCCTCGTCTCCGGGCAGGTCCAGGGAGCCGTCGGCTTCTACGACCACACGCTGGACCTGCAGGTCAAGGGCAAGTCGGTCGAGTCCGTGGTGCAGTTCTCGCAGGCGCCCGGCGAGGTGGAGGTCGTCTCCACCAAGGCGGCGGGGAAGGTCAAGTCGGCCAAGGACTTCAAGGGCAAGAAGCTCGGCGTGACCGGCCTCGGTTCCTCCACCGACTTCCTCACCAAGTACCTCGCCGTCAAGAACGGCGTCAACATCAGCGAGTTCACCCCGGTCGCCGTGGGTGCGGGGCCGACCTTCGTCGCCGCGCTCCAACAGGGCTCCATAGACGCCGGGATGACGACCGACCCGACCGTCGCCACGATTCTCGACAAGAAGGCCGGCAAGATCCTCGTCGACATGCGGACACCCGAGGGCTCACAGGCGGCGCTCGGTGGGCCGTACCCCTCGTCAAGTCTGTACATGCAGACGGACTGGGTGAACAGCCACAAGTCCACTGTGCAGAAGATGGTCAATGCATTCGTCAAGACGCTCAAGTGGATGTCCACCCACAGCGCGACCGAGATCGCCGACAAGATGCCCGCCGACTACTCGCAGGGCAACAAGTTCCTCTACTCCACCGCGATCAAGAGCACGCTGCCGATGTTCACCAAGGACGGCGTGATGCCGGAGAACGGCCCGGAGACCGTCGAGAAGGTGCTCAAGGCGTTCAACCCCACCATCAAGAACGCCGATGTGGACCTCGACAAGACGTACACGACCGAGTTCGTGAAGAACGCCACAGGCTGACGACCGCGCGGTCGGCATCCGTAAAGAAGGAGGGGTACGGCTCCTTCCCCCGCCCCCACAGGCCGTGCTCCTCAGGCGCGGGTCGCCCACACGTAACGGTGTTCCGGGCGGCCCGCGTCGCCGTATTTGAGCGTCAGCCTGGCCCGTCCGGTGCGCTCCAGGAGCTTCAGATAGCGCTGGGCGGTCTGCCGGCTCACCCCGGTGCGGTCGGCGATCTCCTGGGCGGACAGGGGGCCTTCTGCGTTCATCAGGGACTGGCGGACGAGTTCCGCCGTCGTGGGGGAGTGCCCTTTGGGCAGCCCGGGCTCAGAGGGCGCGGACAGGGCGCCGAAGATGCGGTCCACCTCGGCCTGTTCGGCCTCGCCGCCGCTGTCGAGGGTGCGGCGCAGTTCCGCGTACGCCTCCAACTTGGCGCGCAGGCCCGCGAACGCGAACGGCTTGACCAGGTACTGCAGCGCGCCCTGCCGCATGGCCGCCTGCACGGTCGTCACGTCGCGGGCCGCCGTCACCATGATCACGTCGGTCTGGTGGCCGCGTCGGCGCATCTCCTGGACGACGGCCAGACCCGTCTCGTCGGGCAGGTAGTGGTCCAGGAGGACCAGGTCCAGATGGGGCAGCGCCTCCAGCCTGTCGAGTGCCTCGGAGGCGCTGTGCGCCTCGGCCGCGACATGGAAGCCCGGCACTTTCTCCACGTAGGCGGCGTTGACCTGTGCGACCCGGGTGTCGTCGTCCACGACCAGGACCTCGATCATCGCGAATCCTCCTCGACGGTCTCCCCGGGGGCGGTGAGGGCGGGTTCCAGGTCCGGCTCGGTCAGCGCCTCGGTCAGTGCCTCCGGCAGGACGACCACGAACTCCGCGCCCCCGCCGAACGCCTCCGTCACCACCGCGCTGCCGCCCTGCCGTTCGGCGAGCCGACGCACCAGGGAGAGGCCGATCCCGCGTTTGCCGTGCGCCGGGGGCTTCTTCGTGGACCAGCCCTCGGTGAAGACCAACTCCCGTTGTTCCTCCGGGATTCCGGGGCCCGTGTCACGCACCCGGAGAACGGCCGTACGCCCCTCCGTCCGCAATTCGACCTCCACGCGTGCGTGCGGTGTGCCCGCGACGGCGTCGAGCGCGTTGTCCACCAGGTTGCCGACGACCGTGACCAGCCCGCGCGGGTCGATCAACCGGTCGGGCAGCCAGGTCCGGTCGGAGATCCACAGGGCGACACCCCGCTCGGCCGCGACGGTCGCCTTGCCCACCAACAGGGCGGCGATCAGCGGGTCCTGGATCTTCTCGGTGACCTGTTCGGCCGTCGCCCTGTGATCGCCGACCACCTCGCCGACGAAGTCCACGGCGTCGTCGTACATCTCCAGTTCGAGCAGCCCCAGGAGCGTGTGCATACGGTTGGCGTGCTCGTGGTCCTGGGCGCGCAGGGCGTCGATCAGACCGTGTGTCGAGTCCAACTCCCTTCCCAGCTGCTCCAGTTCGGTGCGGTCGCGCAGGGTGGCCACGGCGCCGCCGTCGTCGGTGGGCATCCGGTTGGTGACCAGGACCCGCTGGCCGCGGACGGCGAGCAGATCGGTGCCGGTCACCCGGCCGGCCAGGACATCGGTCGTACGGCCCGCACCGAGCGCCTCGTCCAGGGAGCGGCCGACGGCCTCGTCGCCGATGCCCAGGAGGCGCCGCGCCTCGTCGTTCAGAAGTCGTATGCGGCCGGTGCGGTCCAGGGCGACGACGCCCTCCCGGATGCCGTGCAGCATCGCCTCGCGCTCCGAGAGCAGCGCCGAGATGTCCGAGAAGGCCAGGTCCCGGGTCTGCCGCTGGACCCGCCGGGAGACCAGCCAGGCCGCCAGCGCACCGACGGCGAGGGCGCCCCCGGCGTACGCCAGCAGCCCCGGGATCGCGCTGATCAGCTGCGCGCGGACGCTGTCGTACTTGATGCCCACCGAGACGGCCCCGACGACCGTGCCGTCCGCGGCCCGCAGGGGCACCTTGCCGCGGGCCGAGCGGCCCAGGGTGCCCTTGTCGATCTCCTTGACCTCCTGACCGGCCAGGGGCTGGTCGGGAGAGGTCGACACGAAGCGGCCGATCTCGCTGGGAGTCGTGTGCGACCACCGCATGCCCCGCCAGTCCATCACCACCACGTACTCGGCCTTGGTGGCCTTCCGGATCCGCTCCGCCTCCTTCTGCACGGGTCCGTCCACGGTCGGCGGGGTGTCCTGGACGTCCTTGATGATCAGCGGCTGCTGCGCGGTGGTCTGGGCGATGGCCAGGGCGCGGTTCATCGCCTCCTGGTCGAGCTGTTCGCTCAGCGGCGCGAGGAACAGCCCGGTCGCCAGGACCGCGACTCCCGCGGCGATCGCCAGCTGCATCAGCAGCACCTGCGAGAACACCCGCCGCGGCAGCCCGAGGCGACGGCGGCGTGCGGGGGGTGTGGGGCTCATACCCCTGACGGTACGTGCCGGGGCGGGGGCTGCCCCAGGGGTGTGGCGTGGATCTCTTGACCAGTTCTTGGGGAAACCGGCCTCCAGTAGAGGGCGGTTTCCCGCGGAAGCCGGTCGGGCGGCCCGGCGCCGGGCGAGTCAGCCGGCCAGCGCCGTCGTCAGCTCGCGCACCGCCACCACGTCCATCCGCGCCGGTGCGCCGAGGACCGACGCCCCGCAGCTCTCCGGGCGGGGCGGAAGCGAGGCCCCCTGGGCGACGATCACGCGCCAGTGGCGTCCGTCGGCGTGCGCGACGGTCACCTCCCAGCGCGGTGCGTCGCCGTCGGTCCGTACGACGCTCAGGGCGTCCGTCGCGTACTCGCCCGCCGACGTCCGCACGGCCAGCTCCGCCGCCTGTCCGGGCCGTTCCCAGGCCGAGCCGCCCCGGCAGCCCTCGACGACCACACGGCCCTCCTGGACGCCCTGGAGGATCTCCTTGATGCCGTGCGCCTGGACCCGCCCGTACGCGTAGCCGTACGGCAGGACGAGCACCGTCGGCGAGAAGCGGTGACCGCCCAGATGGGTGACCTCCCAGGCGCCCTCGACCCCGGAGGCGGCCAGTTCGGCGGCGAGAGGACGGCCCAGGAGCGCGCAGCAGCGGTCGCGCTTGCCGTTGGTGCAGACGAGCGCGAGCGGGTCACCGGTGTGGGCCTGCCCGCCGAGCGCCGAACCGAACGAGCGCGGGTCGCCCGCACCGAGGGCGGCGAAGTCCAGGGCGAGCAACTGCCCCGGCTCCTCGGTCGTGGCGCTGTGCAGCCATACGTTTCCGGGAACGGTGTGGGCCGCGTACACATGGCGCACCGGCGACGCCGCGGGGTCGGCGTGCCGACCGGGGCGCCGGATGAGTGCGATCCGTACGCCCGTGTTCGCGGCGGCCGCTTCCAGGGCACGCCCCAGCGCGGGGTCCAGGTGGCTCGAAGTGAGCGCTTTGGCACCCCAAGGGCCGGGCTGTTCCAGCAGCAGCCACGTCGTCGCCGTGGCCGCGGTTCCGGAAATGGGCTCGTCGAGGTCCTGAGAGACGGTCGCGCACGTACTCACAGAGGTGAGCCTAACCTGACTTGGCCCAGGGCGACTTCCGGCCGCGCTCGTGTCCTACTCCGGTAGTGGTTGAGGCGGCCTGGGGCCTACGTAGTGACCGCTCGGCCGCATGCGCAGCGGACGCTCCCCGTACTCCTCCAGGGCGTGCGCGATCCACCCCGCCGTACGGGCGACAGCGAAGATCGTCTCGCCCGCCGTGGAGGGCATCCCGGAGGAGACGGTGAGTACGGCGAGAGCCAGGTCGACGTTGGCGTGCAGCGGGGTGTGCCGGGCGGTGGTGGCGACGATGTCGCGGGCCGCGGCGAGGGCGGGCGCGGCGCCCGGGATGTCCTTCAGGAAGGCGAACAGGGCACGCGCGCGTGGGTCTTCGCCCGGGTAGAGCCGGTGGCCGAGTCCGGGGATACGGCGGCCGGCGCGGAGTTCGTCCGCGACCACCGGGGCGGCGGTGCCCTGGTCGAGCACGTCGAGCAGCAGCCGGTGCGCCAGGCCGCTGGCGGCGCCGTGCAGGGGGCCTTCGAGGACTCCCAGGCCGGAGGAGACGGCCGCGTACGGGTGGGCGCGGGCCGAGGCGGCGACGCGCACCGCGAGCGTCGAGGCGGCCAGGTCGTGGTCCACGAGCAGCCCAAGTGCCGTGTCCAGGACGTGCAGTGACGCCTCGTCAGCCGACCGACCGCTCAGCCGCGCCCACAGGCGGTGGGCCAGCGGACCCGCGTCGCGATGGGCTCGCCGTACCGGCGGCAGGGCCGCTACAAGGGTGGGGATGAGGATGCGCGCGGTACCGAGCACGGCGTCCTCGGACAGGTCGAAGCGCAGCGGGTCCGCGGTCGCCGCCGCGATGGCCGCGACCCGCAACCGGTCGGTGGGGCCGGTGTGTTCGGGCAGCGCGTCGACGGCGCGACGGGCGACGGCGATGGCCGCCTTGGGCGCGCTGAACGTGATTCCGGGGCGCAACTCCCCGGTCCACAGCCACTCGGCGATCTCTTCGTAGGAGTGGCGCGCGGCCAGCCCGGTCGCGTCGACGCCCCGGAAGTAGTACCGGTCCTTCTCGATGAGCGTGATCCGGGTCCGCACGGACAGCTCGCCCCCGGACCCCGAACTCCCGCTGCTCTCCCGCCTGTTGCGCCGGGCGAGTGCCTCCACCTCCTTGGCGTCGAAGGTGCTGCCCCGCCCGCCGGGCTCGCGCCTGCTGTTCAGCTGCCCGCGGCTCACGTAGGCGTACACGGTGTCCGGCTTCACGCCGAGCAGTCCGGCGGTCTCCTTGGTGCTCAGCCGTCGCTCGGGGTGACCGGGAGCGGTTTCTTGATCGCGCATGGAGGCCACGGTAACCACTCCTTGCATACATTGATTCAATCAATATTGACAGAGATTGAGTCAACCATGGACATTGAATCAAGTCCAGGGAGGAAACATGTCCATCAACAGGGCCGCAGCCACTCGTATCGAGGTTCCGCGGGGACTCGCGGGCGTCGTCGTCACCGACACCCGAATCGGTGACGTCCGGGGGATCGAGGGCTTCTACCACTACCGCCAGTACTCCGCCGTCGAACTCGCGCAGACCCGCGGCTTCGAGGACGTCTGGCATCTCCTCGCCTACGGCGAACTGCCGGACGCGGAGCAGAGTGCGGCCTTTGCTGCCGAGACCGCGGCGCTGCGCCTGTTGCCGGACGAGGTGCGGGCCGCGTTGCCCGCGGTGGCGGCGGCGAGCGGGACGTCCGGGTCGCTGTCGGGGCCGTTGTCCGGGATGCGTACGGCGCTGTCGCTGCTCGGTGCCGCGAAGGGCTTCCGGCCGGTGTACGACATCGACACGGACGCGCGCCGCCGGGACGCCCTCGTGGCGTCCGCGGCCGTGCCGACGCTGCTGACCGCGCTGTACCGGCTGGGTCGGGGACTCGACCCCGTGGAGCCGCGCGACGACCTCTCCTACGCGGCCAACTACCTCTACATGCTGACCGGTTCGGAACCGGACAAGCAGCAGGCCAGGGCGATCGAGCAATACTTGATCTCAACCATTGACCACGGATTCAACGCGTCAACCTTCACCGCGCGGGTCATCGCGTCGACGGGGGCGGATGTGGCGGCCTGTCTGGTCGGGGCGGTCGGGGCGCTCTCGGGTCCGTTGCACGGGGGTGCGCCCAGTCGTGCCCTGGACACCCTGGACGCGATCGGAACCCCGGACCGTATCGACCCCTGGATCCGCGCGCGCGTCCTCGCCGGCGACCGCATCATGGGCTTCGGCCACGCGATCTACCGTACGGAGGACCCCCGTTCCCGGATGCTGCGCGAGGTCGCCCAGCAGTTCGGCGGTCCGCGGGTCGAGTTCGCCGTCGAGGTCGAGCGCCAGGTGGAGACGATCCTCGCGGAACTCAAGCCGGGCCGTGAGCTGCACACCAACGTCGAGTTCTACGCGGGACTGGTCATGGAACTGTGCGGGCTGCCGCGCGAGATGTTCACTCCTACGTTCGCGGCTGCGCGGGTGGTGGGGTGGAGCGCGAACGTGGTGGAGCAGGCGGAGGACTCGAAGATCATCCGGCCGGTGGCTCGGTATGTGGGGGTGGGGGCGCCGGTGGCGGTGCCGCTCATGAGCTGAGGGCGGCTCCCGGAAACGCGTGTGGCCTGGTGCCGTTCTGGCGCCAGGCCTCAGGGGGTGGTGATCGAGCAGTGACGGGGTGGCGGGCTGCTCGCCGGTCGGGTGCCGGACTCGCTCACGGTGGCGTGCGGCCGGAGGTCGGTACGGGACGGGTCTCTTTGGTGGGACGCGTGCTCGTGCGGTGCTGTCAGGCGTCGGGGATGTCTGCCTTGGCTCGAATCAGCGTTTCCCGGCTGACGACGACGATGCGTTCGTAGTCGGCGCGTGCGGCGTCCGGGGGCAGTTCACCGTCCAGCGCCTCGGTTGCCTCGGTGCCGATGACGGCGAAGTTGCCGTCGCTGAGTTCGAACACATCGGGGCAGTTGGCTCCTGAGTTGCTGCCACGGGCACTCGGAGGCACACCGATGCGGCGCACGATCTTCAAAGGGGTACCGGTCCTTACAAAGGGTGTGGGCACAGTTGTGATCAACAAAATACTGTGACACACGAGGAGTTCGTGGCGACATGGCAGAAAGTCACTCAGCTGTGTGCGTGGTGCTGAAGGGTTGACGAGTGGAGCCCGGCGGGTGACGTCAGTCGGTGGGTGGGGTGCCCACGACCCACCACTCGTCCGTGTCCGCTTCGTCGAGGTCCGTGACCAGGCCGTCGACGATGTGGCCGATCACGGCCTCGTCCGACGACTCGCTCAGGGTCGCCCGCTGGGCCTGCGATGCCTCCCAGTACTCCCGGAAGAGTGGGCTCTGGAAGAACTCGCGCAGGTACCTGTACAACTCGTCCCGGTCGAGTATCCCGGCCCGGTAGAGGTGGAAAAGGTGGACGTACCACGCGTTGGCGTAGAAGAACTGCCGACGCTTCTCGGCGGGGATGCTCTTGTCGTAGGTGTCGATCACCGCGGCGAGGGAGGGATCGTCGATGGCCCGCGCCAGCAGCTCCCAGTGCATGCGCTGCTGATGCGCCAGCGCCTTCCGCCGGATCGCCAACTCCTCCAGTTCCAGGCGCCGTTCCGCCAGCCGTTGTTCGGCAAGACGCGCCGCTTCCAGCCGTCGCTGACGTGCCGCCAGTGTCATCGTGGCGGTGGCGAGCAGCAGGCTGAGTGCTGCCGAGCCGACCCTCCCCGCCGAGTACTTCCGTGTGGCCATGTCAAAAACCCCCGAATCAGGCGGCCATCCGCCGGCCGTCGGGTGCGGGTTGGTGGAGACGGGGACCGGCGAGCGATGGGCGGCGCTTGCCGTCTCCCAGAGTGCCGAGCGGCTCTGATCGGCAGGGAGGCGGAGAGGAGGCGCACGGAGGGAAGCGAGGGTCGCACGAACCGGCGCCTTGCCCAACGTCTGCCCCGCGAGCGCTGCTAACAATCGTTCACTTCGCGGCGATTCTCCCGGCTCGTATCCTGGGGCGGCATTCAACCTCCGTACGTGTGCCGGACCGCGAGCCGGTGCACGCGTCGGCGTGAAAGAGGTCGCACGTTGAGCCAGCAGAGTCCGAGCGCAAGCCCGAGCCAGAGCACCGATCCGGCGTCGGTCCCGAGTACGGATCCGAGCCTGCCCGCAACCTCGGTTCCGAGCGTGGCCGCAACCTCGGTTCCGAGCGTGGCCACGACTCCGGTTCCGAGCCGGAATTCGACTGTGGTTCCCGTCTCGGACCCAACCCCGGCTCCTGTCCCGGACCCGACCTCGGACTCGACCCCGGCCCCTGCCCCTGCCCCTGCTCAAGCCTCGACCCCAGCCTCGGCTCTGGCTCCGGCCTCCGACCTGACCCTGACCCCGACCCCGACCCCGGCCCCGACCCCGGCCCCGGCTCAAGCCTCGGCTCTGGCTCTGGCCTCCGACCTGACCCCGACCCCGACCCCGATCCCGGACCCGGCCCCTGCCCCGGCTCAGGCCGCGACCCCAGCCTCGGCTTCGGCTCCGGCCTTGGTTCCGGCCCCGGCCCCGATCTCCGCCCCGGCCCCGACCTCCGCCCCGGCCCCGACCCCGACCTCCGCCCCTACGCCCGCCTCAGCCCCAACGCCCGCCCCAACCCCTTCCCCGGATCCAACCCCGCCCCCGAACCCCCACCAGATCCCCGTCCTAGTCCTTGCCGGATTCCTCGGCTCCGGCAAGACCACCCTCCTCAACCACCTCCTTCACCGCAGCGGAGGCAGCCGTATCGGAGCGATCGTCAATGACTTCGGGGCGATCGAGATCGACGCGCTGGCCGTGGCGGGGGCGCTCGGGGACTCGACCGTGTCGCTCGGGAACGGGTGCCTGTGTTGTGCCGTGGACGCCAGTGAACTCGACGTCTATCTGGAGCGGCTCGCCCGGCCCTCCGCCGGTATCGACGTCATCGTCATCGAGGCCAGCGGGCTCGCCGAACCGGAGGAACTGGTGCGGATGTTGCTCGCCAGCGAGCACCCGGGGATCGTCTACGGAGGGCTCGTCGAGGTCGTCGACGCCGCCGAGTTCGACGACACGCGCGCGAAGCACCCCGAGATCGACCGGCATCTCTCCCTCGCCGACCTCGTCGTCGTCAACAAGCTGGACCGGGCGGTCGACGCCCCGCGCGTCCTCGGACTCGTCCGCTCGCTCACCGACCGTGCCGTCGTCGTGCCCGCCACCTACGGCCGTATCGACCCGGAGTTCTTCTTCGACTGTCGGCCGAACGAGGAGCGCGTCGGGCAGCTGACCTTCGACGACCTGCACGACCACGCCGGTGCGGAGCAGGACGAACACGACGCGCACGCCGACCACTTGCACAGCGCCTACGACAGCCTCTCCTTCGCCTCCGACGACATGCCCATGGACCCGCGACGGCTGATGGCGTTCCTGGACAGCAGGCCCGAGGGGCTCTACCGCACCAAGGGGTACGTCGACTTCGGCGCCCACGATCCGCGCAACCGGTACGCCGTGCACGCCGTAGGACGCTTCTTGAGGTTCTATCCGGAGCCCTGGGCGAGCGGCGACACCCGGCTGACCCAGCTCGTGCTCATCGGCGCCGGCCTCGACATGCCCGCCCTCGGCAAGGAGTTGGAGGCGTGCAAGCAGGACGCCCCACACGCCGACGAACACGGCATGTGGGGCGTCCTGCGCTACGTACAAGAACCGGACCAGGAGCCGGAGTCCGACGAGGAGCCGGGGCCGGAGGCCTGAGGGGCCGGGGTTACACCGGCCCCGCCACCACCGACACCGTCTTCGCCAGCGACACGCCCGAGCCGTCCCGTCGCGGATCCATTTCCGGGAGTTCCGCCGGTGTGCCGTCCCGTTGTGCGGCCTTGGCCGGTACGGCGCCCGTCCAGGCCAGGGACAGGCAGTCCTCGCCCTTCAGGAAGCGCTGGCAGCGGACGCCGCCGGTGGCGCGGCCCTTGCGGGGGTACTGGTCGAACGGGGTCAGCTTGGCGGTCGTCTGGACGGAGTCGTCGAGCGTGCCGCGCGAACCCGCGACCGTGAAGACGACCGCGTCCACGGCGGGGTCGACGGCCGTGAAGGAGATGACCTTCGCGCCCTCGGTGAGTTTGATGCCCGCCATGCCGCCGGCCGCGCGGCCCTGGGGGCGCACCTGGGCGGCCTGGTAGCGCAGCAGTTGGGCGTCGTCCGCGATGAAGACCAGGTCCTCCTCGCCGGTGCGCAACTCGACGGCGCCGACGATCCGGTCGCCGTCCTTGAGCGTGATGACCTCCAACTCCTCCTTGTTCGTGGGGTAGTCGGGGACCACACGCTTGACGACGCCCTGCTCTGTGCCGATGGCCAGGCCGGGGGAGGACTCGTCGAGGGTCGTCAGGCAGATGACCGTCTCGCCCTCGTCCAGGGAGACGAACTCCGAGACCGGGGCGCCACCTGAGAGGTTCGGCGCGGCGGCCGTCTCCGGGAGCTGCGGGAGGTCTACGACGTTGATCCGCAGGAGGCGGCCGGCCGAGGTGACCGCGCCCAGCTCGCCGCGGGCTGTCGCCGGGACCGCCGAGACGATCACGTCGTGCTTGGTGCGCCGGGCCTCGGAGTCCTCCGGGAAGGGCTCGCCGTTCGCCGTGCGGGCCAGCAGACCCGTCGAGGAGAGCAGGACCCGGCACGGGTCGTCGGCGACCTGGAGCGGCACGGTGGCGGCGGGGGCGCCCGCCGACTCCAGCAGGACCGTACGCCGGTCGGTGCCGAACTTCTTTGCCACCGCGGCCAGTTCGGTCGAGACCAGCTTGCGCAGCTCGGTGTCGGACTCCAGGATGCGGGTCAACTCCGCGATCTCCGCGGTGAGTCGCTCCATCTCCGACTCCAGCTCGATCCGGTCGAACCGGGTGAGGCGGCGGAGCGGGGTGTCCAGGATGTACTGCGTCTGGATGTCCGACAGGGAGAAGCGCTCCATCAGACTCTGCTTCGCCTGCGCGGAGTTGTCGCTGGAGCGGATGAGCCGGATGACCTCATCGATGTCGATGAGCGCGGTGAGCAGACCCTCCACCAGGTGGAGACGGTCGCGCCGCTTGGTGCGGCGGAACTCGCTGCGGCGCCGTACGACGTCGAAGCGGTGGTCGAGATAGACCTCCAGGAGTTCCTTGAGGCCCAGGGTGAGGGGCTGGCCGTCCACCAGGGCGACGTTGTTGATGCCGAAGGACTCCTCCATCGGCGTCAGCTTGTAGAGCTGCTCCAGGACCGCTTCCGGCACGAAGCCGTTCTTGATCTCGATGACCAGGCGCAGGCCGTGCGCGCGGTCGGTGAGGTCCTTGACGTCGGCGATGCCCTGCAGCTTCTTCGCGCCGACCAGGTCCTTGATCTTGGCGATCACCTTCTCGGGGCCTACGGAGAAGGGCAGTTCGGTGACGATGATGCCCTTGCGGCGCGCCGTCACGTTGTCCACGGCGACCGTGGCGCGGATCTTGAAGGTGCCGCGGCCCGTCTCGTACGCGTCCCGGATGCCGGTGAGGCCGACGATCCGGCCGCCCGTCGGCAGGTCGGGACCCGGGACGTGCCGCATCAGGGTGTCCAGGTCCGCGTTCGGATAGCGGATCAAGTGCCGGGCGGCCGCGATGACTTCGCCCAGGTTGTGCGGCGGCATGTTGGTGGCCATGCCGACCGCGATGCCCGACGAGCCGTTCACCAGGAGGTTCGGGAAGGCGGCGGGCAGGGCCACCGGCTCCCGCTCCTGGCCGTCGTAGTTCGGGGTGAAGTCGACCGTGTCCTCGTCGATCGACTCGGTCATCAGGTTGGCCGCTTCGGACGGCCGGCACTCCGTGTACCGCATGGCGGCCGGCGGGTCGTCGTTGCCCAGCGAGCCGAAGTTGCCGTGGCCGTCGGCCAGCGGCACGCGCATGGAGAAGGGCTGGGCCATGCGCACCAGGGCGTCGTAGATCGACGCGTCCCCGTGCGGGTGCAGCTTGCCCATCACTTCGCCGACGACACGAGCACACTTGACGTATCCCCGGTCGGGGCGCAGGCCCATCTCGTCCATCTGGTAGACGATTCGTCGATGCACCGGCTTCAGGCCGTCCCGGGCGTCCGGCAGGGCGCGGGAGTAGATGACCGAGTACGCGTACTCAAGGTAGGAGCCCTGCATCTCGTCGACGACGTCGATGTCGAGGATCCGCTCCTCGAACGAGTCGTCGGGCGGCGGGGTCTTCGTGCTGCGGCGGGCCATCGCTGCCGGCTCCTCTTTTCTGGTCGCTCGCCTGGGGGTCGCTCCCCTTCGGCTCACTCTTGCTGAAGCGTGAACGGGGTCTTGACGTGAACCATTGTGGACCGCGGCACTGACAACGCGGACCAGGACCCGGCGTTGCCCGCTCGGGTCCGTCGCCGGCGGCTGCCGCGTGAGTCCACGTGTGCGACTGCCCGCAGGCTACGCGATCTCGCTCTCGGCGTACGTCCGCCGGGAACTTCGCCGACGGTCCGCACGCTTGCATACAGTGGCGGGACGAGCAGGATTTCTGCGGTTCCAGCCAGAGAATCCGCGATCGAAGGGACGTACATGCCCATGGGTCACACGGCCACCGCCGAGGCAGGGTCCGGCGGTCTGACAGCGACCGAACACCGCTTGGCCAACGGTCTGCGCGTGGTCCTCTCCGAGGACCACCTGACCCCGGTCGCGGCGGTGTGCCTCTGGTACGACGTCGGTTCCCGCCACGAGGTCAAGGGGCGTACCGGCCTGGCTCACCTCTTCGAGCACCTGATGTTCCAGGGCTCCGGACAGGTGAAGGGCAACGGCCACTTCGAGCTGGTGCAGGGCGCGGGCGGTTCGCTCAACGGCACCACCAGCTTCGAGCGCACGAACTACTTCGAGACCATGCCCACCCACCAGTTGGAGCTCGCGCTCTGGCTGGAGGCCGACCGCATGGGCTCCCTGCTGGCCGCCCTGGACGAGGAGTCCATGGAGAACCAGCGCGACGTCGTCAAGAACGAGCGCCGCCAGCGCTACGACAACGTGCCCTACGGGACCGCGTTCGAGAAGCTGACCGCCCTCGCCTACCCGGAGGGCCACCCGTACCACCACACGCCCATCGGTTCGATGGCGGACCTGGACGCGGCCACCCTGGAGGACGCGCGCGCGTTCTTCCGCACCTACTACGCGCCCAACAACGCGGTCCTGTCCGTGGTCGGCGACATCGACCCCGAGCAGACGCTCGCCTGGATCGAGAAGTACTTCGGGTCCATCGCGTCGCACGACGGCAAGCCCGAGCCCCGCGACGGCACGCTGCCCGAGGTGATCGGCGGTCAACTGCGCGAGGTCGTCGAGGAGGAGGTCCCGGCCCGCGCCCTGATGTGCGCCTACCGCCTGCCGAACGACGGCACGCGCGCGTCCGACGCGGCCGACCTCGCCCTCACCATCCTCGGTGGCGGCGAGTCCTCGCTCCTCTACAACCGCCTTGTACGGCGCGACCGTACGGCCGTCGCGGCCGGCTTCGGCCTGCTGCGGCTTTCCGGGGCGCCCTCCCTGGGGTGGCTGGACGTCAAGACGTCCGGTGACGTCGAGGTGCCGGTCATCGAGGCCGCCATCGACGAGGAGCTCGCCCGGTTCGCCGCGGAGGGCCCCACCGCCGAGGAAATGGAGCGCGCCCAGGCCCAGTTGGAGCGCGAGTGGCTGGACCGGCTCGGCACGGTCGCGGGCCGCGCCGACGAACTGTGCCGGTACGCCGTCCTGTTCGGCGACCCGCAGCTCGCCCTGACCGCCGTACAGCGCGTCCTGGACGTGACGGCGGAGGAGGTGCAGGAGGTCGCGAAGGCCCGTCTGCGCCCCGACAACCGCGCGGTGCTCGTCTACGAGCCGCTCGCGGACGAGGATGACGAAGCAGAGGCCGGCGACGAGAACGAGGAGGCGGCCAAGTGACCGAGCTCGCCACGATGGAATTCCACCCGCAGCCCCAGGCCGGCGAGGCCAGGCCGTGGGCCTTCCCGGCCCCGGAGCGCGGGACGCTGGGCAACGGCCTGACCGTGCTGCGCTGCCACCGCCCCGGCCAGCAGGTCGTCGCCGTCGAGGTGCTCCTTGACGCGCCCCTGGAGGCCGAACCGGCGGGCCTGGACGGTGTCGCCACGATCACCGCGCGGGCCTTCTCCGAGGGCACCGACAAGCACTCCGCCGAGGAGTTCGCCGCCGAGCTGGAGCGCTCCGGCGCCACCCTCGACGCGCACGCGGACCACCCGGGGCTGCGCCTGAGCCTGGAGGTCCCGGCCTCGCGCCTGGCCAAGGGCCTCGGTCTGCTCTCCGACGCGCTCAGGGCGCCCGCCTTCGCGGACAGCGAGGTCGAGCGGCTGGTCCGCAACCGCCTCGACGAGATCCCGCACGAGACGGCCAACCCGTCCCGCCGCGCCGCCAAGGAGCTCTCCAAGGAGCTGTTCCCGGCGACCTCACGCATGTCGCGTCCGCGCCAGGGCACCGAGGAGACCGTCCAGAAGATCGACTCCGGGGCCGTACGCGCCTTCTACGACCGGCACGTCCGGCCCGCGACGGCCACCGTCGTGGTCGTCGGCGACCTCACCGGCATCGACCTGGACGCGCTCCTGGCCGACACCCTGGGATCGTGGACGGGTTCCGCCGCACAGCCGCGTCCCGTGCCGCCGGTGACCGCCGACGACACCGGGCGGGTCGTGATCGTGCACCGTCCCGGCGCCGTCCAGACCCAGTTGCTCATCGGCCGCGTCGGCGCCGACCGGCACGACCGCGTGTGGCCCGCGCAGGTGCTCGGCACGTACTGCCTCGGCGGCACCCTCACCTCCCGCCTGGACCGCGTCCTGCGCGAGGAGAAGGGCTACACCTACGGCGTGCGGGCGTTCGGCCAGGTGCTGCGTTCGGCACCCGACGGCACGGGCGCCTCGATGCTCGCCATCAGCGGCTCCGTGGACACCCCGAACACCGGTCCCGCGCTGGACGACCTGTGGACGGTGCTCCGCAAGCTCGCCGAGGGCGGACTCACCGACGCCGAGCGGGACATCGCCGTACAGAACCTCGTCGGGGTGGCGCCCCTCAAGTACGAGACCGCCGCGGCCGTCGCGAGCACGCTGGCCGACCAGGTCGAGCAGCACCTGCCCGACGACTACCAGGCGACGCTGTACCAGCAGCTCGCCGCGACCGGCACCGTGGAGGCCACCGCGGCGGTCGTGAACGCCTTCCCGGTGGACCGTCTGGTGACGATCCTGGTCGGCGACGCGGAGCAGATCAAGGAGCCCGTGGAGGCTCTCGGCATCGGCGAAGTGACCGTCGTCCCGGCCGAGTAGACGACCCGTAGCGAGCCGAACAGCGGCACGCGCGCGTGGGGGCCCTGGTGACTGAAGAGTCACCAGGGCCCCCTATTGTCCGAATTGGGGGAGAGGTTGCCTGTCTGCCCTGTGGCATGTGCAACAAAAACCGTGATCCGTTTGGGGATTGAAAGTGGCCCCCCTTAGCGTCGGTCCGGCTGTCCGTCAGGCACCGCGCCGCACTCGCGGCACCGGACAGTCATCGCCGAGTCCCCGTACGGCGCGAGCCAGGGGAGCCGGGGACCCATGTCCCTGGGGTGAATCGGACGCCCGCGCGTGGAGCGAGGGGGTCCGTAGGAGACCTTCCTGCTCCGAACCCGTCAGCTAACCCGGTAGGCGAGAAGGAAGGAAAGGACCACCCACTTCATGGCGTTCACCCGCGCCACCGGGAAGCACCGTCGCCCGAGCCGGACCCACCGCACCACCGTTCGTGTCGCCAGTGTCGCGGCCCTCACCACCACCGGCGTCGTCGGCACCCTCGCGAGCGCCCCCGCGTTCGCCGCGGAGCCCGCCGTGGAACAGACCGGCCTCACCCCCGTCATCGCCATGGGCGACGCCGTCGCCGAGAAGATCGACGCCCAGGCCGCCGCCCAGCAGCAGGCCGCGGCCGAGCAGGCCGCCAAGGAAGAGGCCCGCGCCAGGGCCGCCGCACTGGCCAAGGCGGAGCGCGCGGCCGAGGTGCGCGCGGCCCGTGCCGCCGAGCGCAAGAAGCTCAACACCTTCGTCGCACCGGTCACCGGCTCGTACGTCTCCACCGGCTACAAGACCGGTGGTTCCCTCTGGTCCTCCGGCGCCCACACGGGCATCGACTTCCACGCCTCGACCGGTACCTCCGTGCACGCGGTCGGTTCCGGCACCGTCGTCGAGGCCGGCTGGGGCGGCTCGTACGGCAATCAAGTGGTGATCAAGATGGCCGACGGCATGTACACCATGTACGGCCACCTGTCGTCCATCGGTGTCTCCGTCGGCCGGACGGTCACCCCGGGCGAGCAGATCGGCCTCTCCGGGGCGACCGGCAACGTGACCGGACCGCACCTCCACTTCGAGGCCCGCACGACCGCCGAGTACGGCTCCGACGTCGACCCCGTCGCCTACCTCCGCAAGCACGGCGTGAACGTCTGACGACGTACCGCCGCACTTCCCGAAGCCCTGGCCCGCCCGGCCGGGGCTTTCGGTGTTTCCGGAGCCCTCCTGTCCAAAAAATATCCATGGATTCCGGCCCGCCATCGGAAATTCCCGCTCATTGCAATAGAGTCACGGAACACACGTCAATCGTCGACGTTTCACGGGGATTAAGGCGGAGGTCGGACATGCGTATTCCGGCGCACTCGGTATGCACGGCGATCCGGGACGACATCGTCGCCGGTGTCTACGAGCGCGGCAGCCGGCTCACGGAGGAACTCCTCGCGCGCCGGTACGGGGTCTCGCGCGTCCCCGTCCGGGAGGCCCTGCGCACGCTGGAGGCCGAGGGGTTCGTCGTGACCCGGCGGCACGCGGGCGCGTGCGTCGCGGAACCGACCGAGCAGGAGGCCGCCGACCTGCTGGAGATGCGCATGCTGCTGGAGCCGCTCGGCGCCTCGCGGGCCGCCCAGCGGCGCACCGAGGCCCACCTCAAGGTGCTGCGCGGCCTCGTCAGGCTGGGCCAGGAGCGTGCCAGGCGGGGCAACAGCGAGGATCTGCGCTCCCTGGGCAGCTGGTTCCACGAGACGCTGGCACAGGCCTCCGGGAGCCCCGCGCTGACCTCGATGCTGACCCAGTTGCGGCACAAGATCGCCTGGATGTACGCGGTGGACGCCCCGGCCAACCCCGTGGAGTCCTGGGCGGAGCACGGGGCCATCGTGGACGCCGTGGCCCGCGGCGACAGCGAGCGCGCCCGGGCGATCACCGCCCTGCACACCGAGCGCGCGGGCACCGCGCACCGGCTGCGCTTTCCCGGCGGGGCGAACGGCGCGGACCGTGTGAGGACTTCGCAACCTCCCGTAAACATGTCGGGTCTGCGGCATTAACACGGGCGCCGTATACAAAGAGAGGCTAATTCGCGGGGGATTATTCATGCTGCCCACAAGTGGAATTGCGAAGGGCTCGCCCGGTAATTCGGACGAGCCCTTCGAGGTTGTGGTGCACCGGGTTTTGGGCCAAAAGCACCGCAACCCTCAATTGGGTGGTGCTCAGACGGTCTCGGGGAGTTCCTCAAGACCTTCCGCGACCAGCTTCGCCAGTCGGTCGAGGGCCGCGTCCGCGCCCTCGGCGTCGGAGGCGAGGACGATCTCCTCGCCGCCCTGGGCGCCCAGGCCCAGAACCGCGAGCATGGAGGCCGCGTTGACGGGGTTGCCGTCGGCCTTGGCGATCGTCACGGGGATACCCGAGGCCGTGGTGGCCCGGACGAAGATGGAGGCGGGGCGGGCGTGAAGGCCCTCCGCCCAGCCGACGTTGACGCGGCGCTCAGCCATGTGATGCTGCCCTTCAGAGTCTCAGGGTTGTCTAGACCAGTTTCCCACACGTGAAGCGAGCCCGGACCGGTCCCGTGGACCGTCCGGAGCGAGTCGTCGGACCGCGGCCTCGGCCCGACTTCCCCTCGCTGCTTTTCACCCACAGACTGCCTCGCGCCGTTGTCAGACGCGAGCCGTACGCTGGGCCCCATGCAGCAGACCTCGTCGGACCGGCACGAGTACCCCGCCCACTGGGAAGCCGACGTGGTGCTGCGCGACGGGGGTACCGCGCGCGTCAGGCCCATCACCGTCGACGACGCCGATCGCCTGGTCAGCTTCTACGAGCAGGTCTCCGACGAGTCGAAGTACTACCGCTTCTTCGCGCCGTATCCGCGCCTGTCCGCCAAGGATGTCCACCGCTTCACGCACCACGACTTTGTGGACCGGGTGGGACTCGCGGCCACCGTCGGCGGCGAGTTCATCGCCACCGTACGCTATGAACGCATTAGTGCCGACGGGCGTGCCGCCACCGCCCCGGCCGACGAGGCCGAGGTCGCCTTCCTGGTGCAGGACGCGCACCAGGGGAGGGGTGTCGCCTCCGCCCTCCTGGAGCACATCGCGGCCGTCGCCCGCGAGCGCGGCATCCGCCGCTTCGCCGCGGAGGTGCTGCCCGCCAACAACAAGATGATCAAGGTGTTCACGGACGCCGGCTACACCCAGAAGCGCAGCTTCGAGGACGGCGTCGTACGCCTGGAGTTCGACCTCGAACCCACCGACAGGTCCCTCGCCGTGCAGCGCGCGCGGGAGCAGCGGGCCGAAGCGCGGTCCGTACGGCGGCTGTTGGTGCCCGGCTCGGTCGCCGTCGTCGGTGTCGGTCGTTCCCCCGGAGGGGTGGGCCGCAGCGTTCTCGACAACATCAGGGACGCCGGCTTCACCGGCGGCCTGTACGCCGTGAACAAGGCGTTCCCCGAGGAGCGGAAGGACCTCGACGGGGTGCCGGCGTACCGCTCGGTGCGCGACATCGAGGGCCCCGTGGACCTCGCGGTCGTCGCCGTTCCGGTCGAGCACGTCCCCGAAGTCGTCACCGAGTGCGGCGAACACGGGGTGCAGGGGCTCGTCGTGGTCACCGCCGGGTACGCCGAGAGCGGCCCCGAGGGACGCGAGCGTCAGCGCGAACTCGTGCGCCACGCGCGCACGTACGGCATGCGCATCATCGGACCGAACGCCTTCGGGGTCATCAACACCGCGGCCGACGTACGGCTGAACGCGTCCCTCGCCCCCGAGATGCCGCGCCCCGGCCGCATCGGGCTGTTCGCCCAGTCCGGCGCCATCGGCATCGCCCTGCTGTCCCGCCTGCACCGGCGCGGCGGCGGAGTCACCGGAGTCACCGGCGTCTCCACGTTCGTCTCGTCCGGCAACCGCGCGGACGTGTCCGGCAACGACGTCCTTCAGTACTGGTACGACGACCCCGACACCGACGTCGCCCTCATGTACCTGGAGTCCATCGGCAACCCCCGCAAGTTCACCCGCCTCGCCCGGCGCACCGCTGCGGCCAAACCGCTGGTCGTCGTCCAGGGCGCCGGATCCGCCCCCCAGGGACACGCCGTACGGGCGACGCGACTGCCCCACGCCACCGTGTCCGCGCTGCTCCGCCAGGCCGGGGTGATCCGCGTCGAGACGATCACCGAACTGGTCGACACAGGGCTGCTCCTGGCGCGCCAGCCGCTGCCCGGCGGGCCCCGGGTGGCGATCGTCGGGAACTCCGAATCGCTCGGACTGCTGACCTACGACGCCTGCCTCTCCGAGGGGTTGCGGCCGTCGCCGCCGGTGGACCTGACGACCGCGGCGACGGCGGCGGACTTTCACCGGGCGCTGTCGGGCGCGCTGGCCGACGACTCGTGCGACGCGGTGGTCGTGACCGCGATACCCGCGGTGGGGGAGGGGCCGGCCGAGGACGCGGCGCTGGCGGAGGCGTTGCGCTCCGCCGCGGCGGCGGTTCCCGGGAAGCCGGTCCTGGTGGTGCACGTGGAGCTCGGCGGGCTGGCCGAAGCGCTGTCCGCCGCGATGAGCACGGCACCACAGGTCGCTGCCAAGGCACCCGGCGCCGAGGAGGGCGCCGACCGGTCCCGCCCCGCGCAAGGACCACCCCGACGGAGCGCCGTAGAGCCGGAGCAGTCCGTCACCGCGATGCCCGCCCCCGAAGGCGGCGGGCTGATCCCCGCCTTCCCCGCCGCCGAGCGTGCCGTCCGGGCCCTCGCCGAAGCCGTGAAGTACGCGCAGTGGCGGCGCGAGGCCACCGACCCGGGCCGGGTGCCCGAGTTCGAGGACATCGACGAGAAGGGCGCCGCCGGGCTGATCGGCGGCCTCCTCGCGCGCGGGCAGGGCCTCACCCTCGGCGTCGACGAGACGTGCGAACTGCTCGGAAGGTACGGCGTCGACGTCCACCGCGCGCTGCCCGCGCCCACCCCCGACGCCGCCGCCGAGGCCGCCCGCACCCTCGGCTACCCGGTCGCCCTCAAGGCCACCGCCCCGCACCTGCGACACCGGGCCGACCTGGGCGGCGTACGACTGGATCTGGCGGACGAGGACCAACTGCGGCGGGCGTACGCCGAGTTGGGCGAGTTGTTCGGGAAGCCGGAGGAACTGCGGCCGGTCGTGCAGCGGATGGCGCCGCGCGGGGTCGACACCGTCGTACGGGCCGTCATCGATCCGGCGGCCGGGGCCGTGCTGTCGTTCGGGCTCGCCGGAGCCGCCTCGCAGTTGCTCGGGGACACCGCGCACCGGCTGATTCCGGTCACGGACCGGGAGGCCGGGTCGTTGATCCGGTCGATCCGGACGGCGCCGCTCCTGTTCGGCTGGCGCGGTTCGACGCCGGTCGACACGCCTGCCCTGGAGGAGCTGATGCTGCGGGTGTCGCGGCTGGTCGACGATCATCCCGAGGTCGTCGCCGTGACCCTGGAGCCGGTCGTCGTGGCCGCGCACGGACTCAGCGTGCTCGGTGCCTCCGTCCGCCTCTCCCCGCCGCCGGCCCGCGACGACCTCGGCCCGAGGACGCTTCCCGTGTACTGAGACAGCTGTGACGAGACCGTGCTCGGCGGTGCCTCGCAGTCAGTGCGCCACCGTAGGATGGACGTCATGGCCAAGACCAGTACGACGACCCAGGGGCTGCGTGCGGCGATCGAGCGCAGCGGCTACTACCCGGCCCTCGTGGCCGAGGCGGTGGAGGCCGCCGTGGGCGGCGAGCCGATCCGGTCGTTCCTGGTCCACCAGGAGACCACGTTCGACCAGAACGAGGTGCGTCGGCACGTGACCGTGCTCGTCCTCACCGGCAACCGCTTCATCGTCAGCCACACCGACGAGCAGGCAGCCGACAGTACCTCCCCGACGCCGTACGCGACGACGTCCACGGAGTCCGTGAAGCTCAGCCGGATCTCGTCCGTGGTGCTCAGCCGCGTGGTCGCCAACCCGGAGTCGTACACGCCGGGCACGCTGCCGCGCGAGGTCGTGCTGACCATCGGCTGGGGTGCCGTCGCCCGGATCGACCTGGAGCCGGCCGCCTGCGGCGACCCCAACTGCGAGGCGGACCACGGCTACACGGGCAACTCGACGGCGGACGACCTGAGCCTGCGCGTCAGCGAGGCCGGGGACGGCCCGGAGACGGTCCAGCAGACCCTCGCCTTCGCGCAGTCGCTCTCCGAGGCGACCGCGGACGTTCCGCGCTGATGTCCCACCCGTCTCCCCCCGCCGCCCATGATCGAGGGCGCTCCGCGCCCACCCCTCCTGATTCCGCGACCTGGGACCACCCCGAGCCCCTCGCCGTCGAGTCCGCGCCCGTTCCCGAGTACGGCTCCGGCTCCCTCGCCGACCTGCTGCCCACGCTGGCCGCGGGCATGGGCGTACCCGGTACGACCGCGGCGATCCCGGAGCTGACCCCGGCCGACCGCAACTGTGTCTTCCTGATCGACGGCCTCGGCTGGGAGCAGATCAAGGACCACGCCGACGAAGCGCCGTACCTGCACGCGCTGCTCGGCGGCTCACGCGGCGGCACCGGACGTCCGCTCACCGCCGGCTACCCGGCGACCACCGCGACCTCCCTCGCCTCCGTCGGCACCGGCCTGCCGCCCGGTGCCCACGGCCTGCCCGGCTACACCGTGCGCAACCCGGACACCGGCGCGCTGATGAACCAGCTGCGCTGGCAGCCGTGGACCAAGCCGGGGGTCTGGCAGCCGTACCCCACGATCTTCCAACTTGCCCAGGACGCGGGCGTGCACGCCGCGCAGGTCTCCTCGCCCACCTTCCAGAACACCCCGCTGACCAAGGTCGCGCTCAGTGGCGGGACGTTCCACGGGCGGCTGACCGGCGAGGAGCGCATGGACCTCGCGGCCGAGCAACTGGCCGCCGGGGACCGCTCCTTGGTGTACACGTACTACGCCGAACTCGACGGCGCCGGCCACCGCCACGGCGTCGCCTCCGACACCTGGCGCGGTCAACTCATGTACGTCGACCGGCTCGTCCAGCGCCTCGCCGAGCAACTCCCGCCGCGCAGCGCGCTGTACGTCACCGCCGACCACGGCATGATCGACGTTCCCTTCGACGAGGAGCACCGCATCGACTTCGACGCGGACTGGGAGCTGCGCGCCGGCGTCGCCCTCCTCGGCGGCGAGGGCCGCGCCCGCCACGTGTACGCGGTGCGGGGCGCCGAGAACGACGTGCTGACCTGCTGGCGCGAGGTCCTCGGCGAGCAGTTCTGGATCGCCTCGCGGGACGAGGCGATCGCGGCGGGCTGGTTCGGCCCGCACATCGACGAGCGCGTCTACGACCGCCTCGGCGACGTGATCGCGGCGGCCCGCGACGACGTCCTGATCGTCGCGTCCGAGCGGGAGCCGAAGGAGTCGGCGATGGTCGGCAACCACGGTTCGATGACCCCTGCCGAGCAGTTCGTCCCCCTGCTCGAAGTACGCTCCTGAGGTCCCTCCGTCCCCCGCACTCTCCTCCTGCGCCCCCCTCTCCGCCGAAAGGTGCTCAACTCCCCATGCCCGAGCTGGTGTTCTTCTCCGGAACGATGGACTGCGGGAAGTCGACCCTGGCGCTCCAGATCGAGCACAACCGCTCCGCGCGCGGCCTGGCGGGGATGATCTTCACACGGGACGACCGCGCGGGCGAGGGAAAGCTCTCCTCCCGCCTCGGCCTCGTCACCGACGCGGTGGAAGTCGAGGACGAGCAGGACCTCTACGCGTACGTCGTCGACCACCTCTCCCAGGGCGGCCGGGCGGACTACGTCATCGCCGACGAGGCACAGTTCCTGGCACCGGTGCAGATCGACCAACTCGCGCGCGTGGTCGACGACCTGAGCCTCGACGTCTACGCCTTCGGCATCACGACCGACTTCCGCTCCAAGCTCTTCCCCGGCTCCCAACGCCTGGTCGAACTCGCCGACCGCGTCGAGGTCCTCCAGGTCGAGGCCCTCTGCTGGTGCGGCGCCCGCGCCACCCACAACGCCCGCACCATAGGCGGCGAAATGGTCGTCGAGGGCGCCCAGGTCGTCGTGGGCGACGTCAACCAGGCGGAGGCGGTCGGCTACGAGGTCCTGTGCCGCCGCCACCACCGCCGCCGCATGACGGCGGCTACGGCGCGCGCGGCGGCGCTGTCACCTGACGTGCTGCCGATGACGTCGGCGTAGGGCTCGGGGCACCTGCTGCTCGCCGACGTCGTCCGGCAGCACTGTCGAACTGCCCGCACCGCACCCGGAGGGCTACCGCGGTCCCTCGATCACCGAGAACATCGCGCCCTCGGGGTCCGCGACCGTCGCCACGCGGCCGTGGGGGCTGTCGTGGGGTGGTTCGAGGGTGTGGCCGCCGAGGTCCGTGACGCGGCGCAGGGCCTCGTCCGTGTCGGCTACTTCGAAGTACGTCATCCAGTGCGGGCCCCGGTCGCGGGGCAGGGCCGTGCCGATGCCGTGGATGCCGGCGACCGGGTGGCCGTCCAGGTGCAGGGTGACGTAGTCGAGGTCGGCGGAGGCCACCGGTACCTCCTCGTAGCCGAACACCGCCTCGTAGAACTTGGCGACGCTCGCGGTCTCGGAGGTCAGCAGTTCGTTCCAGGCGGGTGTGCCGGGGACGCCGGTGAGGATCGTGCCGAGATGGTCGGAGGCCTGCCAGATGCCGAAGACCGCCCCCGACGGGTCGGAGCCGATCGCCAGCCGGCCGGCCTCGGCCGCGTCCAGGGGGCCCACCCCGACCGTGCCGCCGCACATCCGTACCGTCTCGGCCGTCTGGTCGACGTCGTCCGAGGCGAGATACGGCGTCCACGCGATGGGCAGATGCCGGTCCGGCGGCAGTTGCCCGATGCCGGCCACCTCCTGCCCGTCCAGCAGGGCCCGCGCGTAGGGGCCGAGCTGCTGGGGACCGGGTTGGAATTCCCAACCGAACAGCTCTCCGTAGAACTCCTGGGTCGTGGCCATCCCGTGCACCATCAGACTCACCCAGCAGGGTGAGCCCTGCGTACGCCGAGTGTGCGTGTCGCCGTTCAGGCCGGCCGACCCCCGTGCCTCGGTCATCGTCACCTTCTCCTAGGCCCCTCGCGGAGGCCGTATCGCTTCCGCAGTGCGGATCCGCGTGCCGCAGCCGCGTGCACGCCCCGTGCCGATGCTCGCACCCCCCGTGACGCACCGCGCCCCGGCCGCGCCGTCGACGGGCGGCTCACGTGGAGAGGATGACCGATCTGCGGCCACTCGTCCGTTTCCGGATGATTGCCGAGGGGTGTCCATCAGCTGTACAGCATGTGCTCGTTCCCGTACGCCTCGTGATCGAGGCTGTCCGGCCGAGCACAGTAGTCGGACCTGGACGCGACGGCCACCCCTTGCGCGAGGATGGTGGCCATGAACGCCATCATCTCCGCATCCGAACTGGCGAGCGATCTCGCCGGGACGAACCCGCCGGTCCTGCTCGACGTCCGCTGGCAGCTCAGCGTCGCGAAGGCCGCAGGTGAGCCGCCCTTCGACGGCCGCGCCGAGTACGCGGCCGGGCACATCCCAAGTGCCGTCTACGTAGACCTCGATCAGGAACTCGCCTCGGCCCCCGGTGCCCACGGCCGCCACCCCCTGCCGGACACCGCGCGCTTCGGCGCCGCGATGCGCCACGCGGGCGTGTCGGCCGGCCGTCCGGTCGTCGTGTACGACGGCGGCCAGGGCTGGGCGGCGGCACGCGCGTGGTGGCTGCTGCGCTGGACGGGTCACCCGGACGTGCGGGTCCTCGACGGCGGGCTTCCCTCCTGGGAGGGGTCTCTTGAGACGGCCGCGCCGACACCGGCCGAGGGCGACTTCACCCCCGAACCGGGCGCCGTGGAACTCCTGGACGCCGACGGAGCCGCCGCCCTCGCCCGCACCGGCGTCCTGTTCGACGCCCGCGCGGGGGAGCGCTACCGCGGCGAGGTGGAACCGATCGACCCGGTCGGCGGCCACATCCCGGGGGCCCTGTCCGCGCCGACCAACGAGAACGTGGGCACGGACGGCCGCTTCCTCCCCGCGGAGCGACTGGCCGCCCGCTTCAAGTCCCTTGGCGCTACGGAGGGTTCGGGCGTCGGCGTGTACTGCGGCTCCGGCGTCTCGGGCTCCCACGAGGTACTGGCCCTGGCGGTGGCAGGCATTCCGGCCGCGCTCTACGTGGGCTCCTGGTCGGAGTGGTCCGCGGACCCGGAGCGGCCGGTCGCCGTGGGTCCCGATCCCCAGTAGCGCCCGTATGACGAGAGGGCCCGCAGCCGAACCGGCTGCGGGCCCTCTCGTACGAGCAACTGTCCTGCTACTCCTGCTTCTTCCTGCGCGTCCCGAAGACGATCTCGTCCCAGCTCGGAACGGCCGCTCTACGGCCCGGACGGACACCGTCCGCCTCGGCCTGACGGTCGGTGGAGCCGATGAGACGGTCGCGATGGGCCCCTACGGAGCGGGGCATCAGGACGTCCGCGTACGCCGAACCGGCCGAGGCCGCGGGAGCCGGGGGCTCCTCCTCTTCCGGTTCTACGGCGGGCTCCTCCGGGGGGTCCGAGGGGCGCTCGGGGACCACCATGTCGCCGCGGAAGCTCGGTACCGCCTCCAGGAGGCTGGTCAGGGAGTCGCGCTCGCTCTCCTCGACCGGCTCGGGCGACGGCAGCGCGGGACGCTCCGGGCGCTCCAGGGCACGGTCCAGCGGGCGGTCGCGCGGCAGCCGGGCGATCCGCGGCACGAACGGGAAGCTGGGCTCAGGTGTCGCGGAGAGGTCGTCGGACTCGCCGATCAGCGAGCGCGCCTCGTCGTCGACGGCCTGGACGAGCCGCCGGGGCGGGTCGTACGTCCAGCTCGCCGAGTGCGGTTCGCCCGCCACGACGTAGACGAGCAGGACTTCCCAGGTGCCGTCGTCGCGGCGCCAGGAGTCCCACTGGACGGTCTCCCTGTCGGCACCGCGCAGCGTCAGCCGCTCCTGGACGGCCTCGCCGAGCTGTGGTCCCGCGTTCTCGCCGGGGCGGCGGACGGGGGTCTTCCGGGCGCGCTCGGCCATGAAGGCGCGCTCCGCGAGGACAGGGCCCTCGAAGCGCCGTACTCGGTCGACGGGGATACCGGCTAGTTGGGCGACTTCCTCCGCGGAGGCGCCGGCACGTATACGTGCCTGAATGTCTCGGGGGCGGAGATGGCTCTCCACCTCGATCTCGATCTGGCCGAGGCGGGGACGGTCGCCGCGTACCGCGGCGCGCAGACGCTCGTCAATCGGAAGCGTGTACTCCGTGCTGTCCGCAGCCTTCAGCACCAGCCGTGTGCCGTCGTTAGAGACGGCCACGACACGCAGTTCGGGCATGGGGACCTCCCGGGTGGTGCCTGCCGACGTCACGTGCGTCGCTGCTTCCGCTAGTCGAGTGTGGCCTGCCCGGGTGCAGCCTGCCACAACCTTGCCGAGTTGCCCGGCGTGTCGGGTACGGGCCCTGACTCGCCGTTATGGCACGGTTACCTATTCGCAACGCTAAGTGACCAACTACGTCACCCTGTGCAACTGGCCCCCTCTGAGCGGTCCATTGAGGCCGCGGACGCCCTGGCAGGAGACCGCGCCCAGGGCTCGCAACAGTACTCCATTTGGACCACGTGCGTGGATTGGCACGCCGCCCAACTTCTTGCGGGGGGCGGGACTTGGCGGCTCGGAGTGGACTCCGGGCGATCTTGAAAGTGGCGTACTTCACGCAATAGCCGGAAACGGAACTATTGGTTTCGGCCGTACGTCCCTTTGTCGTACAGATGGTTGATCAGGTACGAGAAAGTGCGAGAAAGCGGGGCTAGGTCCAGGAATGCGTGCAAGGCCCGATGTCAGCAAGAAGCGGATCGATCTGAGCGTCCCTCAAGTCGCCGGCAGTGCGGTCGCGGCGGTGGTGGCCGCCAAACTCGCCTCCTACTTCGGGGTCTACGGCACGATCCTCGGCGCCGGCGTCGTGAGCGCGATAGCCACCTCCGGAGGCACCGTCTTCCAGCACTTCTTCAGCCGGACCGGAGCACAGTTCCGGGAGGCGACCGTCACCTCCGAGGAGGGGGCACGAACTCCCGCTCGCCCAGGGGAGTTCACGGAGGGCACGGTCTACCGCGCGCGGGTGAGCAGTTGGCGGCGCCCGCTGCTCGCCGCGGCCCTCGTCTTCGGGGTCACCATGACCGGCATCACCGTCTACGAGCTGGTGTCCGGCGACAGCTTCAGCGGTGGCAAGGGGACCACGGTCAGCGCCGCCGTCACCGGCCACGACACGTCGTCGTCCCCGAAGTCCGGTGACCATGAGCCGAGTCCGGCCGATTCCCCGTCCGGCTCCTCGAACGGCTCGTCGGCCGACCCGGAGTCGTCATCCGGCTCGACCGACGGCGGTGCACCGTCAGACGGCGGTGGTACGACGTCGAGTCCGACGCCGATGCCCAGCGCCTCGGACGGCGGCGGTACGCCGACCCCCACGCCGAGCGCGTCGGCTACGGACCCAGCACCCTCCGCAAGTAGTCGTTCTGGAACCGGCGATCAGGATCCAGCCGATCCCGCAACGCCGTGAACTCGCCGAAGCGCGGATAGACCCCGGCGAAGTACTCCGCGTCCCGGGTGTGCACCTTGCCCCAGTGCGGCCGGCCCTCGTGCGCGGTGAGGATGCGCTCGGCGGCGGTGAAGTACGCCTGGTACGGCGTGCCCTTGAACATGTGCACGGCGATGTAGGCGCTGTCCCGGTCGGAGGCGGTGGACAGGGCGATGTCGTCCGCCGGGGCGGTGCGGACCTCCACCGGATAGCTGATCCTGAAGTCCGAACGGTCGACCATCGCCTTGAGTTCCCGCAGCGTGTCCACCAGGGCCGCGCGCGGGACGGCGTACTCCATCTCCACGAACCGCACCCGGCGGGGCGATGTGTAGACCTTGTAGGGGATGTCCGTGTACGTCCGCGTGGACCAGGCCCGGGTGGAGATCTGGGCGATGGTCGGGATGGTCGCGGGCGCCGCGCGGCCGACCATGTTGGCCACCTGCCAGAGGCCGTTGGAGACGAACTCGTCCTCGAACCAGCCGGCCACCTTGCCCACCGGCTGCTCCGGGCCCGCGCTGCGGTTGTTGCGCTTGGTGTTGGTGCTCGCGGTGTGCGGGAACCAGTAGAACTCGAAGTGCTCGTTCTCGGCCCAGAGTTCGTCGAAGCGTCCGGTGACCTCGTCGAAGGTCATCGGCTCCTCGCGGGCGGTGAGCAGGAAGACGGGCTCCACGGCGAAGGTGATCGCGGTGACGACGCCCAGGGCGCCGAGGCCTATGCGGGCGGCCGCGAAGACCTCAGGGTTCTCCTTCTCGGAGCAGGTGAGCACCGAGCCGTCCGCCGTGACCAGCTCAAGTCCCCTGATCTGGGCGGCTATCGAGGCCGATTCGCGGCCGGTGCCGTGCGTGCCGGTGCTGGTCGCGCCCGAGACCGTCTGCTCCATGATGTCGCCCATGTTCGTGAGCGACAGACCCTCGCGTGCGAGAGCCAGGTTGAGTCTCTTGAGCGGGGTGCCCGCCTCGACCGTGACCGTCAAGGCAGCACGATCAATGTTGCGGATCCCGGTCAACAGTTGAGGGCGGATCAACACACCGTCCGTGGCGGCGATCGACGTGAAGGAGTGCCCGCTGCCGACGGCCTTCACCGTCAGACCGTCCTCACCGGCCCTCCGTACGGCCGCGGCCAGTTCCTCCACGGAGGCGGGCGTGACCTCCCGCGCGGGCCGCGACGCGACCGTACCGCCCCAGTTACGCCACGTGCCGTTCTTCGCGCTCGCTGTGGTGCTCAACGGTGCCTCCCCGACCCGGTGCCGGTCTGCTGAGCCGGCGGTACCCGAGGAAACCCACCACGACCGCGACGGCACCGGCGACGACCGGAACCCCGTACCCCGCACGCGCGCCGGCTGCGTCGATCACCCAGCCGGCGACGGAGGAGCCGAGCGCGACCCCGACCGCCAGGCCGGTGCTCACCCAGGTCATGCCCTCGGTGAGCTTCGCGCGAGGTACGTGCTCTTCTATGAGGGACATCGTCGTGATCATCGTGGGTGCGATGGACAGGCCCGCAAGGAACAGCGCCACGGCCAGAAGCGGCAAGTTTCCGACCAGTAGGAGGGGGATCATACTCACGGCCATCGCGCATATGCCCAGCAGCCACCGACGTTCGGGGGCTCCCCGGAAGCGCATCAGCCCGAACACGACGCCCGCCGCGCAGGAGCCCGCCGCGTACAGCGCGAGGACCACACTGGCGCCGCCCTTGTGCCCTCTCTCGTCGGCGAACGCCACGGTGACCACGTCGACCGCCCCGAAGATCGCCCCGGTCGCCACGAAGGTGGCCACCAGCACCTGGAGACCGGCCGTCCGCAGCGCCGAACCACCGCCCTTGTCGCCACGCGCGCGTGGATGCGGCGCGGGCTCGGTGGCGCGCTGGGCGGTCAGCGAGAAGACACCGACCGCCAGGAAACAGGCCGCCAGTAGGGGACCGGCCTCCGGGAACCACGTCGTGGACAGCCCGATGGAGATGATCGGCCCGAAGATGAAGCACACCTCGTCCACCACGGACTCCAGGGAGTACGCGGTGTGCAGTTGCGGGGTGCCCCGGTACACGGCCGCCCAGCGCGCGCGGACCATCGCCCCCAGGCTCGGCACCGATCCGATCCCGGCGGCGCACACGAACAGCACCCAGTCCGGCCACTCGAAGCGCGCGGCCAGCAGCAGTCCGGTCGCCGCGGTCAGCGCGACGAGCGTCGCCGGACGCAGCACCCGCCGCTGCCCGTACTGGTCGACCCAGCGCGAGATCCGCGGCCCGATCGCGGCGGCGGCCAGCGCGATGGTCGCCGACAGGGCGCCCGCGAGCCCGTAGCGCCCGTTGATCTGGGAGATCATCGTGACCACGCCGATGCCCATCATCGACAGGGGCATACGGCCGAGGAACCCAGCGGCGGAGAAGCCCTTGGAGCCGGGTGCGGCGAACAGGGCGCGATAGGGGCTGGGCACGGTGGTCTCCGGTCGGGAAGGAGCGGGGGCGGCTCGGGGGGAACCATCACGGCTCGGTGAGGGGCAGCGACGGCTCGGTAAGGTGCGAATGCGGCTGATACAGCTTACGAGCAGGTCGAGCAGGATGCACCCGCCCGTGAGGCGCCTGGATCTCCGCCCCGATCCCCGAGCGGATCTCCGCCCCGACCCCCGTCCGGCACCCCGCCGTTTCCCGGCTGTCAGTGACGGGTGGCAGGATCGGAGGCATGCCAGACGTGCTCGATGCCAGCCCCTACGACGCCCTCCTCCTGCTCTCGTTCGGCGGCCCCGAAGGCCCGGACGACGTGGTTCCGTTCCTGGAGAACGTGACGCGTGGGCGCGGCATCCCCAAGGAACGCCTCAAGGAAGTGGGGCAGCACTACTTCCTGTTCGGCGGGGTCAGCCCGATCAACGACCAGAACCGCGCCCTCCTGGACGCCCTCCGCAAGGACTTCGCGGACCACGGCCTGGACCTGCCGGTCTACTGGGGCAACCGCAACTGGGCCCCGTACCTCACGGACACCCTGCGCGAGATGGTCACCGACGGCCGCCGCCGCATCCTGGTCCTCGCCACCAGCGCCTACGCCTCGTACTCGGGCTGCCGCCAGTACCGGGAGAACCTCGCGGAATCCCTGGCCGCCCTTGAGGCCGAGGGCCTCGACCTCCCGAAGGTCGACAAGCTGCGCCACTACTTCAACCACCCCGGCTTCCTGGAGCCGATGATCGACGGGGTGGTCGAGTCCCTCGCCGACCTCCCCGAGGACGTCCGGGACGGCGCGCACCTCGCCTTCTCGACCCACTCCATCCCGACCGCCGCGGCCGACGGCTCCGGCCCGGTCGAGGACCACGGGGACGGCGGGGCGTACGTCGAGGAGCACCTGGACGTGGCCCGGCTGGTCGCCGACGCCGTCCGCGAGCGCACCGGCGTCGACCACCCCTGGCAGCTCGTCTACCAGTCCCGCTCCGGCGCCCCGCAGATCCCGTGGCTGGAGCCCGACATCTGCGACCACCTGGAGGAGCGCCACGCGGCCGGCGTCCCCGCGGTCGTCATGGCACCCATCGGCTTCGTCTCCGACCACATGGAGGTCCTCTACGACCTCGACACGGAGGCCACGGCCAAGGCCGCCGAACTGGGCCTGCCCGTCCGCCGGTCGGCCACCGTGGGCGCCGACCCGCGCTTCGCCGCCGCGATCCGCGAGCTGGTCCTGGAGCGCGCCGCCGTAGAGAGCGGGCACCAGGTCACGCCCTGCGCCCTGGGTGCGCTCGGCGCCGGCCACAACGTCTGCCCGGTGGGCTGCTGCCCGGCCCGCGCCCCCCGCCCCGCCGCCGCGGGCGCCGACAGCCCCTACGCCTGAGGAGCGCCGTGACCGACCCCCTGCACCAGGAACTGCTCGCACTCGCCCAGGAAGCCGCCTACAAGGCCGGCGCCCTGCTGCGGGACGGCCGCCCGGCCGACCTCGCGGTCGCCGCCACGAAGTCCAGCCCGATCGACGTCGTCACCGAGATGGACATCGCGGCCGAGAAGCTGATCACCGACCTGATCTCCGAACAGCGCCCCGACGACGGCTTCCTGGGCGAGGAGGGAGCCTCCGTCACGGGCACCAGCGGCGTCCGCTGGGTCATCGACCCGCTCGACGGCACGGTCAACTACCTGTACGGACTGCCCACTTGGTCCGTCTCCATCGCCGCCGAGCTGGACGGTGAGACCGTCGCCGGGGTCGTCGCGGTCCCGATGCGCGGCGAGACGTTCCACGCGGTGCTCGGCGGCGGGGCGTGGGCCACGGGCGCGTGGGAGGGCGAACGCAGGCTCGCCTGCCGCCCGGCGGCACCCCTGGAGCAGGCGTTGGTCTCGACCGGCTTCAACTACGTCACCGAGGTCCGAGCCCACCAGGCCGACGTGGCGCAGAAGTTGATCCCGTTGCTGCGTGACATCCGGCGGGGCGGTTCGGCGGCGGTCGACCTGTGCGACGTGGCCGCGGGGCGCCTGGACGGTTACTACGAGCGGGGGTTGAACCCGTGGGACCTCGCCGCGGGTGACCTGATCGCCCGCGAGGCGGGCGCCCTGACCGGTGGACGCCCCGGAGAGCGCCCCGCACGCGATCTGGCGATCGCGGGCACCCCGGGCGTCTTCGAGCCCCTCCAGCGGCTGTTGGAGGACTTCGGGGCGTGGCACGACTGACGCTCACGGAACCGGGCGAGGCAAGTGAAAAGCAGCAGGCCCCCGGCGCTGGATTCGCCAGGGGCCTGCTTTTCTGCTGTTCGCACTGATCAGACGCTCGTCGCGCCGACCTCCACACCGTGGTCGGCGGCGAGGCGGCGCAGGTCGTCGAGCTCGGCCTGTTCCACCTCGACGAGGAAGTCGTCGCCCTCGTCACGAGCCCGCGTCAGGTCGGTCTCGGTCGCCCTTATGCGCTGCAGAAGTCCTGCGGTGAATGCGTCCATGCTGCGCCCCCTCGTCCTGGGTCGTGGGTCGTTTGGCACGGGGGTGTGCCGTTCGGAAGGGGCGATCACGTCTGCGGTATGGGGTGCCCAGCGCTGCCCTGGCTGGGCGGCGACGGTGCCGGACACCCACGCCCGCTCTGCGGAAGCGGTTGGACGTACCACAAGGTGGCTTGCCACATGCAGAGCGTGATCGCGGGGTGTAAAGCCGTCCTCCCCCCGCTCTCTTCCGTGGAAACCTCAACCCACCGAGAAAATCCCGCATTCCCGGGCCTCACACCCGACCTTCATCTCGCGCCCGGCCGCCTTACAGCCGACTTATGGCCGAAAAGGGCAGGATGGAGGTCACACAGCCACGAAGACCCTGCCCGCGTGCGCCGAGGCGCGCTACGCGGGTGGACAGAGGAAGGACAAGCGACGTGCGCGTACTCGTCGTCGAGGACGAGCAGCTGCTCGCCGATGCGGTGGCCACCGGACTGCGCCGGGAGGCCATGGCCGTCGACGTCGTGTACGACGGCGCGGCCGCCCTGGAGCGCATCGGCGTCAACGACTACGACGTGGTCGTCCTCGACCGGGACCTCCCGCTCGTGCACGGCGACGACGTCTGCCGCAAGATCGTCGAGCTCGGCATGGCCACGCGCGTCCTGATGCTCACCGCGTCCGGCGACGTCAGCGACCGTGTCGAGGGCCTGGAGATCGGCGCCGACGACTATCTGCCCAAGCCCTTCGCGTTCAGCGAGCTGACGGCACGCGTGCGTGCCCTCGGACGTCGTACGAGCGTGCCGCTGCCGCCCGTCCTGGAGCGCGCCGGCATCAAGCTCGACCCGAACCGCCGAGAGGTGTTCCGCGACGGCAAGGAAGTCCAGCTCGCGCCCAAGGAGTTCGCCGTCCTGGAGGTGCTGCTGCGCAGCGAGGGCGCCGTCGTCTCCGCGGAGCAGCTCCTGGAGAAGGCCTGGGACGAGAACACGGACCCGTTCACGAACGTCGTGCGCGTCACCGTGATGACCCTGCGCCGCAAGCTCGGTGAGCCCCCGGTCATCGTCACCGTCCCCGGCTCCGGTTACCGGATCTGATCCACTGTGGCGACGACTCCCGCGCCTCCCCAGGCGCCCCCGAAGCCCACGTGGGACCCCAGAAGGCCCGAACCACCGTTCCCCTGGCTGCGACCCACCATCCGCATAAGGCTCACGCTGCTGTACGGCGGCATGTTCCTGATCGCCGGCATCCTGCTGCTGTCGATCATCTACCTGCTCGCCGCGCAGGCTGTGAACACAGGTAACGCACCTCTGTTCAAGATCATCGACGGTGATTCGATCAAGGTCACCAGCGACAGCTGCCCCGCGGTGAACAACGCGAGCAACATCTCGCTGGGCGCGTTCAACGCCGCGATCAGCGAGTGCATCGACCACCAGCGCCAGGGCGCCCTGGACAACCTCCTCAGCCGCTCGCTCCTGGCCCTGCTCGGCCTCGCGATCATCGCCTTCGCGTTCGGGTACGCGATGGCGGGCCGGGTGCTGTCCCCGCTCGGCCGGATCACCCGCACCGCCCGCGCGGTGGCCGGCTCGGACCTGTCCCGCCGGATCGAGCTGGACGGCCCGGACGACGAGCTGAAGGAGCTCGCGGACACCTTCGACGAGATGCTGGAGCGGCTGCAGCGGGCCTTCACCGCCCAGCAGCGCTTCGTGGGGAACGCGTCGCACGAGTTGCGCACTCCCCTGGCGATCAACCGCACGCTCCTGGAAGTGCACCTTTCCGATCCAGGCGCCCCCATGGAGCTGCAACAGCTGGGCAAGACGCTGCTCGCCACCAACGAGCGCAGCGAGCAGCTCGTCGAGGGTCTGCTGCTGCTCGCCCGCAGCGACAACCAGATCGTCGAGCGCAAGCCCGTGGACCTCGCCGAGGTCGCCGAGCAGGCCGTCGACCAGGTGAACGGCGAGGCGGCCGCCAAGGGTGTGGTGATCCGCGGCGAACAGAAACCCGCGGTCGTCCAGGGCAACGGCGTCCTGCTGGAGCGGATCGCCCTGAACCTGGTGCAGAACGCGGTGCGCTACAACGTGCCGGAGGACGGCTGGGTCGAGGTCACCACCGAGGTCCAGCACGGCCAGGCGGTGCTCATAGTCTCGAACACGGGTCCGGTGGTCCCGGCGTACGAGATCGACAACCTCTTCGAGCCCTTCAGGCGGCTGCGTACGGAGCGGACGGGCAGCGACAAGGGTGTGGGCCTCGGGCTGTCGATCGCGCGGTCCGTGGCGCGGGCGCACGGCGGCCATATCTCGGCCCTGCCGCGTGAGGGGGGTGGACTCGTGATGCGAGTCACCCTGCCCATCTGAGATCATGTCGCCGACACACGAGGATGTTCGCTTTGCGCGGAATTTTCTGGCCGCTTCTCCGGCAACCTCGTGTGTGATCGATCACAAGCGCGATTTTCAGGCCATCTACTCTCCGTGATCATGCACCCTGTCGGAAAGCCGGGAAAATCCGGGTTTTCGGGGGTCTTGATCACGGGAAGTACACGATGAGGTGCCTTTGAAGAGCGGCACGAGGACCGTGTACGGTCCCCTTCGCCATCCAAGCCGATCACTCTTGAGGGGTCCGGTTGGGTGTCGATTGAGTAACAGACCTTGATGTGAGGCAAAATCTCCGCCTCAGGTCGGGCACAAGTCCGGCCTCTCACGCGTTACGTGCGCTGGAGACACCGCAGACACCCAGAGGGGGAGAGCGCGACATGGCAACGGATTACGACACCCCACGCAAGACCGACGACGACGTCGACTCGGACAGCCTTGAAGAACTCAAGGCGCGTAGGAACGACAAGTCGACTTCCGCAGTGGACGTCGACGAATTCGAGGCCGCCGAGGGCCTTGAGCTGCCCGGAGCGGACCTCTCGAACGAAGAGCTGGCCGTCCGGGTGCTGCCCAAGCAGCAGGACGAGTTCACTTGCATGAGCTGCTTCCTGGTGCACCACCGCAGCCAGCTGGCCCGCGAGAAGAACGGCCAGCCGATCTGCCGCGACTGCGACTGAGGAGGGGTCGGCCGTGACTGGCTCGACCCCACCCTGGAAGCGCCGCTCCCGCAGGTCGGGAGCGGACGAAGGGCCGACGGACGGTCCTCATGGCGCGCGTGACGACGAGCGGGGCTCATCCGAACCTGGATCAGCCTCGCTCGAACCGGCGGCCGACCGGGCTGACCTCCCGGTTCCGACGGATGTTCCCGCAGCCGCCCCCGTCGCCAAACGACGGGCGGCGGTGATCCGGGACAAGGCCAGGGAAGGCGTCCGCAAGGGCGGCAGCCGGGCCAGGGCCGGTCTGGCGTACCTCGCCGACCGGATCATCGACATAGCCCCGCGGATCCCCGTGCGGGACCTTCAGGCGCTTCGGCGGCAGTTCCCGGGCCTCGGCCCCGAACAGCTCGCCGACAAACTGGTGGCGGGCGCCGCCAACGCGACATCGACGGTCGGCGCCGGCATCGGTGCCGCGGCGATGCTGCCGGTGCCGCCCGCGATGCCCACCGAACTGGCCGCCGAGATCACCGGCGTCGCCGCGATCGAACTGAAGCTGATCGCCGAGCTCTACGAGGTCTACGGCGCCCGTCCGCCCGGCGACCTCCGGCAGCGCAGCACCACGTATCTGAACTCCTGGTCCGGGGAGCGCGGTATCGACGTGACGAAGCCGTCGACCATGAGCGCCGCGCTGAACGGTCACATGAAGCGCGAGCTGCGCCAGCAGATCATGAAACGCATGGTCCGGGACCTGCCGAACCTGATGCCCTTCATGGTCGGCGCCGCCGTCGGAGCGGTCATGAACCGCCGGGACACCAGGAAACTCGCCGAGCGCATCCGCAAGGACCTGCGCAAGGCCCAGGTCCCGTGGGACGCGCTGCCCGAACTGCCGCCCCTGGAGGCCCCGCCGGACCCGCTCCGGATGGGTGAGATCCCGAAGGAACTCGGTCGCTGAGAAGGCCCTAGACGGCTGCCGCGCGGGCCGTCTTCAGGGCCTCCGCCAGCCGCTCCGGCTCGCGGGTCGACAGGTACAGGTACGGCGTCGGGTCGTCCGGGTCGGTGACCTCGACGCGCAGTGCCCTCGGGATGTACGAGCGCAGCAGCAGGAAGGCGCGGGTGTCGGCCTTGTAGGTGCGCCAGGCGCGGGCCTCCTCCGGGTCCAGGATCTCCGCCTCGCCCAGGGCCGTCACCGGGATCTTCGCCTCGCCGGCGATCAGCTGGTCGCCCACGATCCGGATGCGGAGCGAGCCGTAGGAACTGGCCATCACGGAGGCGACCGCGGTGCCGCCGACCAGGCCGCCGAGCAGCGGCAGGGTGCCGAAGGGCAGCAGGATCAGGGCGAAGGAGACGCCGACCAGGAACGAGATGAACCACCACGAACGGGGGGCGGTGAGGCGCTCGTCGTAGGGGGAGGCGGAAAGCTGCATGGAGCCAAGCTTGGCACGGTGTCCGGAACCTACCGACGCGCGGGTAAGGTCTGCGCCTGTGAGTGGTACTTCCCCAGCTCTTGAGCCTCCGTCCGACGCCGTGAAACCGGTGCGGCACCCTGACGCGCCCGCGCCGGGCGAGCTGCTCGGTGCGCACTACGAACAGTGTTTCGGATGTGGCGGCGACCAGCCGCACGGGCTGCACCTGGAGGCGCGGGCCGGTGAGGGCGTCACCATCACCGCCGAGTTCACCGTGCGGGCCGCCCACCAGGGTGCCCCGGGCCTCGCGCACGGCGGAGTGCTCGCCAGCGCGCTGGACGAGACCCTCGGCTCGCTGAACTGGCTGCTGCGGACGATCGCGGTGACCGGCCGCCTGGAGACCGACTTCGTCCGGCCGGTGCCCGTGGACACCGTGCTGTACCTGGAGGCCGAGGTGACGGCCGTGGCCGGCCGGAAGATCTACTCGACCGCCACCGGACGCATCGGCGGCCCCGACGGGCCCGTCGCGGTGCGCGCCGACGCCCTCTTCGTCGAGGTGAAGGTCGACCACTTCATCGACAACGGCCGCCCGCAGGAGATCCGGGCCGCCATGGACGACCCGGACCAGGTCCGGCGTACCCGTGCCTTCGAGGTGAACCCGTGAGCCGTGAACCCCGTCAAGAGCTCGCCGTGTCGATCCGCCGCGTCGACCCGGACGTACCGCTTCCGTCGTACGGGCATCCCGGTGACGCGGGAGCCGATCTGCGGACCACCGAGAGCCGGGAACTGAAGCCGGGTGAACGGGCCGTACTGCCCACGGGGGTGTCTATCGCTCTCCCGGAGGGGTACGCGGCCTTCGTACACCCTCGTTCGGGGCTCGCCGCCCGCTGCGGTGTTGCCCTGGTGAATGCCCCGGGGACGGTTGATGCCGGGTACCGTGGGGAGATCAAGGTGATCGTGGTGAATCTCGACCCGTACGAGTCGGTTCGGTTCGAGCGCTTCGACCGGATCGCCCAGCTTGTCGTCCAGCAGGTCGAGAGGGTCCGCTTCCAGGAGGTCGCGGAGCTTCCCGAATCGGCGCGGGCCGAGGGGGGCTTCGGGTCCACCGGCGGTCACGCCGCCGTGGGCGGCACCACGGGTGGGAATCGATACGCTTCGGTCGTATCCGACCGGGAAGGACAGTGACGTGTTCGGACGTCGCAAGAAGGGCACTGCCGCCGAGGACGCGGCGAGCGAGGCCGAGCAGGTCGTCGACGACGTCGACACTGAGGCGGACGGATCGGTCGAGCGCGTGAAGCTCGAACCGGAGCCCCGCCCCGACGGACCCTGGGACGACTCGGAGATCGGCGACCCCGCCGAGGGCCGGGTGGACCTGGGCGGTCTGTTCGTGCCGGGAGTCGACGGCATGGAGCTGCGGGTCGAGGTCGCGGGTGACGCGATCGTCGCCGCCACCGTGGTCCTCAAGGACAGTGCCATCCAGTTGCAGGCCTTCGCCGCTCCCAAGCGCGAGGGCATCTGGGGTGAGGTCCGCGAGGAGATCGCCAGCGGTATCACCCAGCAGGGCGGCATCGTCGACGAGGTCGAGGGCCCGCTGGGCTGGGAGCTGCGCGCGCAGGTTCCGGTGCAGCTGCCGGACGGCACGGGCGGTTTCCAGGTGGTGCGGTTCGTCGGTGTGGACGGTTCGCGCTGGTTCCTGCGCGGGGTGATCTCCGGGCAGGGCGCGGTGCAGCCGCAGGCCGCCGGGCTGCTCGAACAGATCTTCCGGGACACGGTCGTCGTGCGTGGCGAGGGCCCGATGGCGCCCCGCGACCCGATCGTCCTGAAGCTGCCGAACGACGCGCAGATGGTTCCCGAGGGCGTCCAGCAGGAGGAGGCGGGTTCCCGCTTCTCCGGCGGCATGGGGCAGCTGCAGCGCGGACCGGAGATCACCGAGGTCCGCTAGCCGGAACAGACAGACACGAAAGGGTCGTACCCCTCCTCGGGGTACGGCCCTTCGTCGTGCGCGCACTCTTGACGGCTCATTGGTCCGTACCTATGGTCTCGGCTCAACGCCCAAGTTCATGAGGGTGCTCTGTGTTCACATACGAGAACGGAGTCACCGTGCGCCGCGCTGCCCTGCTCTCCGTCGTCACCGCCCTGGTCCTGGGCTTCTTCGCCCAGCCCGGCACCACCGCCCAGGCCGCCCCCGCCACCTTCGTCCACCCCGGAGTCGACGTCTCCAGGAGCCAGCTGGACTTCGCCCGCACCGAGGTCCTCGCCGGCGCCCAGCCCTGGAAGGGCGCCTACGACCAGATGATGGCCAGCTCCTACGCCAGCCTGAGTCGCACCCCGAAGCCGAGAGCCGTCGTCGAGTGCGGCTCGTACTCCAACCCCAACTACGGCTGCACCGACGAGCGCGAGGACGCGATCGCGGCCTACACCGACGCGCTCGCCTGGTACATCACCAAGGACGCGCGCTACGCCCAGAAGGCCATCGAGATCATGGACGCCTGGTCGGCCACGATCACCAGCCACACCAACAGCAACGCGCCCCTGCAGACCGGCTGGGCCGGCTCCTCCTGGCCCAAGGCCGCCGAGATCATCAAGTACACGTACACCGGGACGTGGGCCAACTCGGCCCGCTTCGCGACCATGTTGCGCAACGTGTACCTGCCCGAGATCATCAACGGCTCCAATTCCAACGGGAACTGGGAGCTGACGATGATGGACGCCGCCGTCGGCATCTCCGTCTTCCTGGAGGACAGGACGTCGTACGACAAGGCCATGGCGATCTTCCGGACGCGGACGGCCGCGTACATCTACCTCGCCTCGGACGGTTCCGTACCGAAGACCGTGCCGAGCCAGAACCTCAACACCACGGCGAAGATCGTCAGTTACTGGCAGGGCCAGTCGACCTTCGTCACCGGGCTCACCCAGGAGACGTGCCGCGACTTCACGCACACCGGGTACGGCCTCTCGTCGATCTCGCACGTCGCCGAGACCAGCCGGATCCAGGGCACCGACCTCTACGGCACCGACGTGGGGGAGCGGCTGCGGCAGGCGCTCGGGTTCCAGGCCAAGTACCAGCTGGGCACGGCCGTGCCCAGCTGGCTGTGCGGCGGGTCGCTGACCCTGGGGCTCGGGCCGGTCACCGAGGTCGGCTACAACGCCCTGCACAACCGCCTGGGCATCGCGATGGCCAACACCCAGACACTCACCCTCAACAACCGCCCGGCAGGCAGCAACAACCTCTTCGTGGCCTGGGAGACCCTGACCCACGGCGACAACCCCAACTGAACATCCCGAACCTCGCCGGACCCTGATGCCCGTACGGTGCCGTACGGGCATCAGAGATGCGTCAAAGACGTCCCCCACCGCGCTCGCCACCCTATTTGTCGGACTTATTGGCCGTAAAGTCGACGCTGCGTACAGAGCTGTGACGGGAAGACAATGGGGCCATGGGACGCGGCAAGCTTCGGATCTACCTCGGTGCGGCACCGGGCGTCGGCAAGACGTACGCCATGCTGTCCGAGGCCCACCGCAGGGTGGAGCGGGGCACGGACTGCGTGGTCGCCTTCGTGGAGCACCACGGGAGGGCCCGCACCGAGGTGATGCTGCACGGCCTGGAGCAGGTCCCGCGCGTGGAGCTGGCCTACCGGGAGACCGTCTTCACCGAGATGGACGTCGACGCGGTGCTGCGCCGGGCTCCGGCCGTCGCCCTGGTGGACGAACTCGCCCACACCAATATCCCCGGCTCCCGCAACACCAAGCGCTGGCAGGACATCGAGGAACTCCTCGCGGCCGGCATCGACGTCGTGTCGACCGTCAACATCCAGCACCTGGAGTCACTCGGCGATGTCGTCGAGTCGATCACCGGGGTCCGGCAGCAGGAGACCGTGCCGGACGAGGTCGTCCGCCGGGCCGACCAGATCGAACTCGTCGACATGTCGCCCCAGGCGCTGCGCCGCCGGATGGCGCACGGCAACATCTACAAGCCCGACAAGGTCGACGCGGCCCTCTCGAACTACTTCCGGCCCGGAAACCTCACCGCCCTGCGGGAGTTGGCCCTGCTGTGGGTGGCCGACCGGGTCGACGAGTACCTCCAGGAGTACCGCAGCGAGCACCAGGTCTCGGCGATCTGGGGTTCCCGCGAGCGGATCGTCGTAGGACTGACCGGCGGCCCCGAAGGGCGGACGCTGATACGGCGGGCCGCGCGGCTCGCCGAGAAGGGGGCCGGCGGCGAGGTGCTGGCCGTCTACATCTCCCGCAGCGACGGGCTGACCTCGGCCTCCCCGAAGGAACTCGCCCTCCAGCGCACCCTCGCCGAGGACCTCGGCGGCACCTTCCACCACGTCGTCGGCGACGACATCCCGGCCGCGCTGCTCGACTTCGCGCGCGGGGTGAACGCCACGCAGATCGTCCTCGGCTCCTCGCGCCGCAAGACCTGGCAGTACGTCTTCGGGCCGGGGGTGGGGGCCACGGTCGCCCGCGAGTCGGGGCCCGATCTCGACGTCCACATCGTCACCCACGAGGAGGTCGCCAGGGGGCGCGGGCTGCCCGTGTCCCGGGGCGCGCGGCTCGGGCGGGCGCGGATCGTCTCGGGGTGGCTGGTCGGGGTGGTGGGCCCGGTGGGGCTCGCGTTCCTGCTCAACGCCGTCCACCTCGGGCTCGCCAACGACATGCTGCTGTTCCTGTCGCTGACGGTCGCGGCGGCGCTGCTCGGCGGGCTGGCACCGGCGCTGGTCTCGGCGGCCGTCGGATCGTTCCTGCTGAACTACTACTACACGCCCCCGCTGCACCGGATGACGATCGCCGACCCCAAGAACATCGTCGCCATCGCGATCTTCGTCGGCGTCGCCGTGTCCGTGGCCTCCGTGGTGGACCTCGCGGCGCGACGCACCCAGCAGGCCGCCAGACTGCGTGCCGAGTCGGAGATCCTGTCCTTCCTCGCGGGCAGCGTGCTGCGCGGCGAGACCAGCCTGGAGGCCCTCTTGGAGCGCGTCCGGGAGACCTTCGGCATGGAGTCCGTGGCCCTGCTGGAGCGCAAGAGCGACGTGGACCCCTGGACCTGCGCCGGACGCGTGGGCGTGGGCGCGCCGCTGGAGCGGCCCGAGGACGGCGATGTGGACATGCCGGTCGGCGACCACATGGCCCTCGCGCTGACCGGCCGCGTGTTGCCCGCCTCCGACCGCCGGGTGCTCGCCGCCTTCGCCGCGCAGGCGGCCGTCGTACTCGACCGCAGGCGCCTGCGCGAGGAGGCCGACCAGGCCCGTGCGCTCGCCGAGGGCAATCGCATCCGTACGGCCCTCCTGGCGGCCGTGAGCCACGATCTGCGGACGCCCCTCGCCGGCATCAAGGCGGCCGTGTCGAGTCTGCGCTCCGACGACGTGGCGTGGTCCGAGGAGGACCAGGCCGAGCTGCTGGAGGGCATCGAGGACGGCGCCGACCGGCTCGACCACCTCGTGGGCAACCTGCTCGACATGTCCCGCCTCCAGACCGGCACGGTCACGCCGATCATCCGCGAGATCGACCTCGACGAGGTGGTGCCGATGGCGCTGGGCGGGGTCCCCGAAGGCAGCGCCGAACTCGACATCCCGGAGACGCTGCCCATGGTGGCCGTCGACCCCGGGCTCCTGGAGCGCGCGGTGGCCAACCTGGTCGAGAACGCGGTCAAGTACAGCCCGTCCGGCGAAACCGTCCTGGTGTCCGCCAGCGCCATCGCCGACCGCGTCGAGGTACGGGTGGTCGACCGGGGCCCCGGAGTCCCGGACCAGGCCAAGGACCGCATCTTCGAGCCCTTCCAGCGCTACGGCGACGCACCGCGCGGCGCCGGAGTCGGACTCGGGCTCGCCGTGGCGCGCGGCTTCACCGAGGCCATGAACGGCACCCTGAACGCCGAGGACACCCCCGGCGGCGGCCTCACCATGGTGCTCACGCTCCGCGCGGCGGACGGCGTCGTAGAGGACGCGCATGACGTGTTTGACGTACAACCGGAAAGGCAGGCCTCATGACCAGGGTCCTCGTGGTCGAGGATGAGCCGCAGATCGTGCGGGCCCTCGTGATCAACCTCAAGGCGCGGAAGTACGAGGTCGACGCCGCCGCCGACGGCAAGACCGCCCTCGACCTCGCCGCCTCCCGCCACCCGGACGTGGTCGTCCTCGACCTGGGGCTGCCCGACATGGACGGCGTCGAGGTGATCCGGGGACTGCGCGGCTGGACCCGGGTGCCGATCCTCGTGCTGTCCGCACGGCACTCCTCCGACGAGAAGGTCGAGGCGCTGGACGCGGGCGCCGACGACTACGTCACCAAGCCCTTCGGCATGGACGAACTGCTGGCCCGGCTGCGGGCCGCCGTGCGCCGGGCCGAGCCCACCGGGGGCGGCGAGGACGACGTCCTGGTCGAGACCGAGGAGTTCACCGTCGACCTGGCCGCCAAGAAGGTCCACCGGGACGGGCGGGACGTACGGCTCACCCCCACGGAGTGGCATCTGCTGGAGGTGCTCGTGCGCAACACCGGGCGGCTGGTCAGCCAGAAGCAGCTGCTCCAGGAGGTGTGGGGGCCGTCGTACGGGACCGAGACGAACTACCTGCGCGTGTACATGGCACAGCTGCGGCGCAAGCTGGAGACGGACCCCGCGCACCCCAAGCACTTCATCACGGAGCCCGGTATGGGCTACCGGTTCGAGCGCTGAGGCCGTGGGTACGTTGCTGTCAGTGGACCCCGGTACGCTTCAGATATGAGCGCTGTCCCTCGTTCCGAAAAGCCGGCCGGACGGTTCCGGCGCATGCTCGACCGGCTCTCCACCTCGCAGGAGGACCTGGAGTCGGAGGAGCTGCGTGAGGACGCCGAGACAGAGGGCTGTGTCCGGATCGGCGACTGCCACGACCGACAGATCGTGACGGTTACTGGTACCTTGCGCACGGTCACGCTGCGCCCCCGGGCGGGAGTTCCGGCCCTGGAGGCCGAGCTGTTCGACGGTTCGGCCGCCCTGGACGTGGTGTGGCTCGGCAGGCGCTCCATCGTGGGGATAGAACCGGGGCGCAAGCTGATCGCGTCCGGCCGGATCTCGATGAGCAGAGGCCGCCGGGTGCTCTTCAACCCGAAATACGAACTGAGACCCCTCGGACGGGAGTAGCCGGTGACGTCGCTCGACAAGCCGACCGCGGACACCGTGGACGCCGACGACAGCGAGCAGGATGTCCGGGCGGTGACCGAGGCAGCCCTCTTCGAGGCGTTCGGCGGACTGCGCGGCATGATCGAAACGGTCCTGCCGGGCCTGCTCTTCGTCAGCATCTTCACCGTCAACAAGAACCTGCACTGGTCGGCGATCGCCGCACTGGCCGTCGCGCTGGCCCTGGTCGTGGTCCGGCTGGTGATGCGGGACACCGTCAAGCACGCCTTCAGCGGAGTCTTCGGCGTCGCCTTCGGTGTCGTCTTCGCGATGATGACGGGCAACGCCAAGAACTTCTATCTGCCGGGCATGCTCTACACGCTGGGGCTCGCCCTCGCGTACATCATCACGACCCTCGCCGGCGTCCCGCTGATCGGCCTGATCCTGGGCCCGGTCTTCAAGGAGAACCTCTCCTGGCGGACCCGCAACCCCGGCCGCAAGAAGGCCTACGCGAAGGCCAGTTGGGCCTGGGGCCTGATCCTGCTCGCCAAGTGCGCGATCCTCTTCCCGCTCTACTGGTGGGCCAACACCGCCCAACTCGGCTGGGTCCTGGTCGCGTTGAAGATCCCGCCGTTCCTGCTCGCCGTCTGGCTGACCTGGGTCTTCCTCGCGAAGGCGCCCGCGCCGATCGACGTGTTCGCGGAGATGGAGGCGGAGGAGCAGGCCGAGAAGGACCGCAAGGCCGCCGCCGAGTCCGCGGGCGAGGCACAGGACGCCACGTCGGGACGGCACCGTCGCGACGCATAGTTTCTGGCTACGACGAGGAGGGGCGCCCTGAGATCTCAGGGCGCCCCTCCTCGTCGTAGACCCAAGACGGATCAGCTCGCCGCGTCCTCCCGGCGCACCGACAACAGGTCCTCCAACTGCTCCTCGCGCGCCTGAGCCGCCACGAACAGCAGCTCGTCGCCCGCCTCCAGGGAGTCCTCGCGGGACGGGGTCAGGACGCGGGTGCCGCGGATGATCGCCACCAGGGTCGTGTCCTCGGGCCACTCCACGTCGCCGACCTGGGTGCCCGCGAGGGCGGACTCCTCGGGGAGGGTCAGCTCGACGAGGTTGGCGTCGCCGTGGCTGAAGCGGAGCAGGCGGACGAGGTCGCCGACCGACACCGCCTCCTCGACCAGGGCCGACATCAGACGCGGGGTGGAGACGGCCACGTCGACGCCCCAGGACTCGTTGAAGAGCCATTCGTTCTTGGGGTTGTTGACGCGGGCGACGACGCGGGGGACGCCGTACTCCGTCTTCGCGAGGAGGGAGACGACGAGGTTGACCTTGTCGTCGCCGGTCGCGGCGATCACGACATTGCAGCGCTGCAACGCCGCCTCGTCCAGGGACGTGATCTCGCAGGCGTCGGCCAGCAGCCACTCCGCCTGGGGGACCCGCTCGACCGAGATCGCGGTCGGGGCCTTGTCGATGAGAAGGATCTCGTGACCGTTCTCCAGGAGCTCTCCGGCGATCGAACGACCGACCGCGCCGGCTCCGGCAATGGCGACCCTCATCAGTGACCGCCCTCCTCTTCGGGACCCTTGGCGAACGCCGCCTCGACCTTGTCGATCTCGTCCGTACGCATCATCACGTGCACGAGGTCGCCCTCCTGCAACACGGTCTGCGAAGAGGGCAGCATCGCCTCGCCGAGACGGGTGAGGAACGCCACGCGGACGCCCGTCTCCTCCTGCAGCTTGCTGATCCGCTGGCCGACCCAGGCGGCCGAGGCGTGCACCTCGGCGAGCTGCACCCCGCCGGTGGGGTCCCGCCACAGCGGCTCCGCGCCCGAGGGCAGCAGCCGGCGCAGCATCTGGTCGGCGGTCCAGCGGACCGTGGCCACGGTGGGGATGCCCAGGCGCTGGTAGACCTCGGCGCGGCGGGGGTCGTAGATACGGGCCGCGACGTTCTCCACGCCGAACATCTCGCGGGCCACGCGCGCCGAGATGATGTTCGAGTTGTCACCGCTGGAGACGGCCGCGAACGCGCCCGCCTCCTCGATGCCGGCCTCGCGCAGGGTGTCCTGGTCGAAGCCGACCCCGGTGACCCGGCGGCCGCCGAATCCGGGGCCCAGCCGACGGAAGGCGGTGGGGTCCTGGTCGATCACGGCGACCGTGTGCCCCTGTTGCTCCAGGGTCTGGGCGAGAGCGGAACCCACTCTGCCGCAGCCCATGATGACGATGTGCACGACCGTCCTTCCGGTGTCCTGAAATCAATGCTCAGCCCCATCAGGGTCTCAGACCGAGGCCAAAGTACACACGTCCGGTCCTTTGGGGGCACCCCTGTGCGTCAGCGGCGGCCGATGCTGCGCACGCCGGCCAGGGTGAGGATTCCGCGGCCGACGAGGGCGGCCAGGGCGCCGATCAGCTCTGCGGTCGCGGGCATGGAACCTCCAGGAGGCGGTGGGGAGCGGGGTTTTGTCATACAGACACGGAGTCGGCGATCTTGACGGAATCCGCGACTCCACTCGTCCCTCGTTCCACTCGCGAGGCAGATGACGGGGGTCAAGACCGGGTCAAGCCGGTGGCGAGTAGAGGATCGCCTGTTCGAAGGCCTACGATCCTCTGTTGTGTCCAAACTGACCGACGTGCCCAAGCGCATCCTCATCGGGCGCGCACTGCGCAGCGACCGGTTGGGCGAAACGCTCCTGCCGAAGCGCATCGCACTCCCCGTCTTCGCTTCCGACCCGCTGTCCTCCGTGGCGTACGCGCCGGGCGAGGTGCTGCTGGTCCTCTCCATCGCGGGCGTGTCGGCGTACCACTTCAGCCCGTGGATCGCGGTCGCGGTCGTGGTGCTGATGTTCACCGTGGTCGCCTCCTACCGGCAGAACGTGCATGCCTACCCCAGCGGCGGCGGCGACTACGAGGTGGCCACCACCAACCTCGGCCCCAAGGCCGGCCTCACCGTCGCCAGCGCCCTGCTCGTCGACTACGTCCTCACCGTCGCCGTCTCGATCGCCTCCGGCATCGAGAACCTCGGCTCCGCGGTCCCCTTCGTGGTCGAGCACAAGGTGCTGTGCGCGGTCGCCGTCGTGGTGCTGCTCACGCTGATGAACCTGCGCGGCGTGAAGGAGTCCGGCTCGCTGTTCGCGATCCCGACGTACGTCTTCGTCGCGGGCGTCTTCATCATGATCGCGTGGGGCGCCTTCCGCGGCCTGGTCCTCGGCGACACCATGCGCGCGCCGACCGCCGCCTACCACATCAGGGCCGAACACCAGGGCCTGGCGGGCTTCGCCCTGGTCTTCCTGCTCCTGCGCGCCTTCTCCTCCGGCTGCGCCGCGCTCACCGGTGTCGAGGCGATCTCCAACGGCGTCCCGGCCTTCCGCAAGCCCAAGTCGAAGAACGCGGCGACCACGCTCGCGGCGATGGGCATCCTGGCCGTCACGATGTTCTGCGGGATCATCGCGCTGGCCATGACGACCAAGGTCCGCATGGCCGAGAACCCGGGCACCGACCTGCTCCACAACGGCGTCGCGATCGGCTCCGGCTACGTCCAGAACCCGGTGATCTCCCAGGTCGCCGAGGCCGTGTTCGGCAAGGGCAGCTTCCTGTTCGTCGTGCTCGCCGCGGCCACCGCGCTGGTCCTGTTCCTGGCCGCCAACACGGCGTACAACGGCTTCCCGCTGCTCGGCTCGATCCTCGCCCAGGACCGCTACCTGCCGCGCCAGCTGCACACCCGGGGCGACCGCCTGGCCTTCTCGAACGGCATCGTGCTGCTCGCCGGCACGGCCGCGCTGCTGCTGGCGATCTACGGCGCCGACTCGACCCGGCTGATCCAGCTGTACATCGTCGGCGTCTTCGTCTCCTTCACCCTCAGCCAGACCGGCATGGTCCGGCACTGGAACCGCCACCTGGCCACCGAGAAGGACCAGAACAAGCGCCGGCACATGGTCCGCTCCCGGGCCATCAACACCTTCGGCGCGTTCTTCACCGGCCTGGTGCTGGTCGTCGTCCTGGTCACGAAGTTCACCCACGGCGCCTGGGTGGCGCTGCTCGGCATGTGCATCTTCTACGCCACGATGACCGCGATCCGTAAGCACTACGACCGGGTCGCCGAGGAGATCGCGGCCCCCGAGGGCCCGAGCGACGACAGCCTCCGCCCGTCCCGCGTGCACTCGGTCGTCCTGATCTCCAAGATCCACCGCCCGGCTCTACGGGCCCTCGCCTACGCCAAGTTGATGCGCTCGGACACCCTGGAGGCGCTCAGCGTCAACGTCGACCCGGCGGAGACCAGGGCGCTGCGCGAGGAGTGGGAGCGGCGCGGGATCGACGTACCGCTGAAGGTGCTGGACTCGCCGTACCGGGAGATCACGCGGCCGATCATCGAGTACGTGAAGGGGTTGCGGAAGGAGTCGCCGCGCGACGCGGTGTCCGTGATCATCCCCGAGTACGTGGTCGGCCACTGGTACGAACACCTCCTCCACAACCAGAGCGCGCTGCGGCTCAAGGGCCGGCTGCTGTTCACGCCGGGCGTGATGGTGACGTCGGTGCCGTACCAGCTGGAGTCCTCCGAGGCGGCGAAGAACCGGGCGCGGAAGCGGCAGGAGTGGAGTGCGCCGGGGGCGGTGCGGCGAGGCCCCGCGGAGGAGCGGCACACCGAGTCCCCGAAGTCCAAGCTCTAGCCGGGCTCTAGCCGGGCTCCGGCCGGGACGGCTTTGTGGTGAGCGGTCGGGCGGGGCCCACGTAGACTGGTGGGCTGTTGTCCGGCCGTTCCCCTGTGTACGTCCTTTCGCTCGCCCCCTTTCGCATTTGGAGTCACCCCGCCATGCAGGCAGAACCGAAGAAATCGCTGGTGGGGGAGGAGTACGAGGTCGAGGTGGGCCCCGTCGCCCATGGCGGGCACTGCATCGCCCGTACGTCCGAGGGGCAGGTGCTGTTCGTCCGGCACGCGCTGCCCGGTGAGCGTGTCGTCGCGCGGGTCACCGACGGCGAGGAGGGTGCGCGGTTCCTGCGTGCCGACGCGGTGACGATCCTGGACGAGTCCAAGGACCGGGTTGAGGCACCCTGTCCGTACGCCGGGCCCGGCCGCTGCGGGGGCTGCGACTGGCAGCACGCCAAGCCCGGCGCCCAGCGCCGGCTCAAGGGCGAGGTCATCACCGAGCAGTTGCAGCGGCTCGCGGGGCTCACGCCCGAGGAGGCCGGCTGGGACGGCACGGTGATGCCGGCCGAGGGCGACAAGCTGCCCGCGGGCCAGGTGCCGCGGTGGCGCACGCGCGTCCAGTACGCGGTGGACGTCGACGGCAACGCCGGTCTGCGCAAGCACCGTTCGCACGAGGTCGAGCCGGTCGAGCACTGCATGATCGCGGCGCTGGGCGTCAGCGAGCTGGGCATCGAGGAGCGCGACTGGTCCGGCATGGCGTCGGTCGAGGCGATCGCGGCGACGGGCTCCCAGGACTGCATGGTCATCCTGGAGCCCCGCCCCGGCGCACGGCTGCCCCTGGTCGAGCTCGAACGCCCCGTCTCCGTCATGCGCGTCGAGGAGCACGACGGCGGCATCCACCGCGTGCACGGCCGCGCGTTCGTCCGCGAGCGGGCCGACGGCCGTACGTACCGCGTCGGCAGCGGCGGCTTCTGGCAGGTCCACCCGATGGCCGCGGACACCCTCGTCAAGGCGGTCATGCAGGGTCTGCTGCCGCGCAAGGGCGACATGGCCCTCGACCTGTACTGCGGCGTCGGCCTCTTCGCCGGCGCGCTGGCCGACCGCCTCGGCGACAAGGGCGCGGTCCTCGGCATCGAGTCGGGCAAGCGCGCGGTCGAGGACGCGCGGCACAACCTCGCCGGGTTCGAACGGGTGCGGATCGAGCAGGGCAAGGTCGAGAGTGTGCTTCCGCGGACGGGGATCAGTGAGGTCGATCTGATCGTGCTGGATCCGCCGCGGGCGGGGGCCGGCAAGAAGACCGTGGAGCACCTGTCGTCCCTCGGGGCACGGAAGATCGCTTATGTGGCTTGCGATCCGGCGGCGTTGGCTCGGGACATCGCCTATTTCCGGGATGGGGGGTATCGGGTGCGGACGTTGCGGGCGTTCGATCTGTTTCCGATGACTCATCATGTGGAGTGCGTGGCGATTCTGGAGCCGGTGGCGAAGCCGTCCTGACCTGCGGTTTTGTACGTGCGTGTTATGTGCGGTGTGGGTGTTGCGGGCGGTATCTCGACGCTGAAATGACGCTCGTCCTGATGGGGTGTCAGGCGCGCTGTGTCGCAGGTGAGCGGTCAGATGTGCAGCTCGGTCGTGGAGCACCGCTGAGGGCTTCGTGAAGCCAAGTGGTTGCGCTCGGCCGCACGTGCGGAACGCCTCCGCTCACGCGGAGATCGACCTGTCGGCCGGAAGCGGGCCTCTGCGGGGCGCTGTCTGTGGTTGTGCGGCCCGCCCTACCGAGGCGAGCTGGCCGACGCGTTCGGACAGTGATGCGGTTTCGCTGATCGCGTGACCTGGCTGTTCTGGGTGAATTACGCTGCGTAGTCCGGCCGTTACGAGAATGCGGCCGGAGGTGGGCGGCCGGGTTGCGGACGGGGTGGTGGTTCCCCGGCGCGCGGAGGTGGTTCCACATCGCTCACGTGCGTGTCCCGGAGGGAGTGGTATGCCGCAACGGCGCGTCATCACCGACCGCAGCCAGGAACCCCGCCAGCGGTTCGCCGAGGAGTTGCGGAGGCTGCGCGAAGCGAGCGGGCTGAGCCTGCGGGCGCTTGGTGAACGGCTCGGCTGGGACTGGTCGTTGTTCGGCAAGATGGAGAACGGCGAGACGCTCGGCAGCCCGGAGGTCGTCCAGGCGTTGGACACGCACTACGGGACGCCGGGGCTGTTGCTGGCGTTGTGGGAGCTGGCGGCTGGGGACCATACGCAGTTCCGCGAGCGGTACCGGCGGTACATGGCGCTGGAGGCGGAGGCGGTGAGCTTGTGGCACTTCGCGGTGAGCGTGCTGCCGGGGTTGTTGCAGACGCCGGGGTATGCACGGGAGATGCTGGCGGCGGGCGGGCTTGAGGGTAAGGAACTTGAGCAGCAGGTCGATGCCCGGATGGGGCGGCGGGAGTTGTTGGAGGGGGAGGGTGCGCCCCGGTTCCGGACCATTCTTTCTGAGGCGGTCCTACGCACGGCATTGCTGAACTCCCGTGAGTGGCGCGGGCAGTTGGAGCACCTGGCTGAGATGGCTGAACGCCCGAACGTTGCCGTTCATGTGCTGCCGTTCAGTGCTGGCCCCTACGGGCTTGATAGCACTGACCTGTGGTTCCTGTGTATGCCGCAGGGACGTACGGTGGCATACACGGAGAATGCGCACCGCGGCGACCTGATCGAAGACGGTGCGGCGGTCGAGAAGCTGCAAGGTGCCTACGATGCAGTTCGTGACCTGGCGCTGTCCCCGGCCGAGTCGCGGAAGTTCGTCCTGCGCATGTTGGAGGAAGTGCCGTGCGATCCATCGACCTGAGCGTCATAAACTGGCGAAAGAGCTCATACAGCAACTCGGACGGTGGCGCCTGCGTCGAGGTCTCTGACGACTTCGCCGCTGTCGTCCCGGTACGGGACAGCAAGGTTCCCCACGGGCCGGTGCTTGTGTTCCCTGCCGGCGGGTGGAACTCCTTCGTTTCGGCAATCGGGAACGGGCAGTTGAGCGACTGATCAGGCAAGGCGACGGCCCCACGATCTGCTCCGATCGTGGGGTCATCGCCTTGCCCTGCTCCATCTGCTGTTGAGGGACGCAGGCCAGGTCGGTGCCGTCCGGCTGATGGCGCTTCAGCGCTGAAGTGGTCCGTGGACCCCAATGGCCGGTCTCGGGTCGTGTGGCCCGCATGCATGCTGTCCCGACGATCTCTCCACTTCGCCAAGACGGGCGAAAATCAGACATCACACGTGGCAAGCGATGCCCGTCGGGGAGGATGGACCGACGATGACTGCCCAGACTCCCGGCCCGGACCCCGTCGACTACGCCCCCTTTGCCCACCTGACCGTCCCGAACGCAGCCCTCTACCGCCAGGTGATGCACGCCTTTCTCGTCGCCAAGGAGCGGTTCGCGGTGCATCTGCGGCCGGAGGACGTGTATGCCGTGCTGGACGCGGGGACCAGGCCGGCCGATGTCGAGGCGGTGGTGAAGGCGCTGGACAGCCTTGTCGCGTGGGGGAATCTGCGGGCCGATCCGGACACCGCGCGGGTGACCGCGGTCGAGGACTTCTACCGTAAGCGGTTCATCTACCAGCTCACGCGGGCCGGCGAGGCGGCCGAGGCGGCGCTGGGGACGTACGACGAGGTGTTGGGGCGGCGCGGCGAGCTCCAGGCGGTCGCCCTGCACGACATCGTCACGCAGTTGCGGGCGCTGCTCGTGATCGCTTCGGAGGACGAGCCGGACCCGGCCAAGGCGTACCTCGCCCTGGCTGTCCTGACCGCACGTTTCACCGACCTCGCCGACAACGCCCGTGCCTTCATGGGGTCGCTTCAGCGCACCATCGACCTGCACGACATCGAGGTGGAGGCGTTCCTCGCGTACAAGGACCGGCTGATCCAGTACCTGGAGCGGTTCATCCAGGACCTCATCACGCTCGGTGGCCGGATCGCCCTGCTGATCGGGGAGTTGGAGGAACAGGGCAGGGCCGGGCCGATGCTGCGACTTGCCGCCGCCCGCGAGGCGGCCGACGCCGCGCCCGAGGATGCCGAGCACGCGGAGACCGTGGCGTACGAGAGGTGGGCCGCCCGGTGGTCCGGGCTCGCCCAGTGGTTCGTGTCGGCGGAGGGGCGTGAGTCGCAGGCCAGGCTGCTTCGTGGGCGGGCGCTCGGGTCGATTCCTCAACTACTTGCTGTCGTTCGGCAGTTGAACGAGCGACGGGCCGGGCGTTCCGATCGCTCGGCCGACTTCCGGGTGCTGGCGCGCTGGTTCGCCCAGGCGCCGGACGACGAGACGCGGCACAGGCTGTGGCGGGTGGCGTTCGGGCTGTACTCCTCCCGGCATCTCACCGTCGACGCCGACACCCTCGCCGAACGGGCGGCCGGGCCGGAGCCGGCCGCGACCCCGTGGGGTGAGGCGCGACCGCTGCGGATCAGTCCTCAGCTGCGCCGTACCGGCAGTTACGAACGACGCGGCAAGCCGCGCAGGGTGGCGGACCGGGGCGAGGCGAAGCGCAGGCTCGCCGAGATCGCCGCACAGCAGGCGGGGCAGGCCAGAGAGGCACGGGACCGTCTTGCGACAGGCGGGCCGGTGCGGCTCTCCCGCCTGGGCGAACTCGACCCGCTCGCCTTCCAGTTGTTCCTGCGCCTGCTCGGTGACGCCCTCGCAGGCTGGCGGCCGGGCATGACGACCACCGTGGCCACCAGCGGGGACGGCTCGATGGAGATCCGGCTGACCGCGCTCGGCGACGGCTCGGCGGCCGAAGTGCGCACGCCCGACGGGGTGTTCATGGGACCCGACCACGTGATCGACATCGTCGACCTCACGGCGGGAGAGGGCGGCGAGGCCGACGCGCCCGCCGGACCGTTGTCCTACGTACCGGCCGAGTCGGGCACACGGAACGGGACCGGGTCCGTCCCCCGGCAGGGCACAGCCTTCCAACCTTCCCCAGCCTCGCGACAGTTGACGGAGGACAGATGACCGGCCCGCTGGCCGAGGTGCTGGACGGCCAGCGTGGGGCCGACCTCCAACGGGCCGCGCGTGCCCTGCTGAAGGAGCCGCTGCTCACCGCTGACGGGCCGTACGCCGACGAGTTCCGGCTGGTGCGCCGGCACACCGCCGAACTGCGGGAGTGGTTCGAGCGCAACGTCGGCTGGACCCTGCGCACGGACTCCGACGCGGCACGGCTGCGCAAGACACCCGGCACCCTCACCGACGCCACGCACCCGGCCCGCGAGGCCGCCCGGACCGCGCTGCCCTTCACGCGCCGCCGCTATGTCCTGCTGTGTCTGACGCTGGCCGCGCTGGAGCGGGGCGAGTCGCAGGTGGCACTCGGACGTCTCGCCGAACAGGTCGTCCTGGCCGCGGCCGATCCCGAACTCGTCGCCGCCGGGATCACGTTCACCCTGGAGCGGCGCGACGAGCGCCTCGACCTCGCGGCCGTCGTACGACTGCTGCTGCGGCTCGGGGTGCTGCGACGGGTGGCCGGCGACGAGGAGGCGTACGTCAGCGGATCGGGAGATGTGCTGTACGACGTGCGGCGGCGCGTGCTGGCCGGGATGCCGACGGCCCGGCGCGGCCCCTCCATGGTCGAGTCCCGGGACTTCGAGGAACGCCTGGTGGAGATGACGGCGCAGACCGCCCTCGACAGCGACGAGCTCAGGTTCCGCGCGATCCGCTGGAAGCTGACCCGCCGTCTCCTCGACGACCCGGTGCTCTACTACGACGACCTGACCGACGACGAACTGGGCTACCTCACCCGGCAACGCGGCTTCATCACCGCGCGCATCGGTGAACTCACCGGACTGGTCGCCGAGGTGCGGGCCGAAGGCGTCGCCATGGTCGACCCGTTGGACGACCTCACCGACGTACGCATGCCGGAACAGGGCACCCACGGTCACATCACCTTGCTGCTCGCGGGACACCTGGCGCGAGCCGCCCGGCCTGTCGAGTCGGCGGAGTTGGAATCCCGAGTGCGTGAACTGGCCCTGGAACACGGTGGTTTCTGGTCGAAGTCGGCGCGAGAGCCGGGAGCGGAGCCCGAACTCGTGGAGCAGGCGCTGGCCAAGCTGGTGGCGCTGGGGCTCGCCCTGCGCACGAAGCGTGGTGTGCTGCCACGACCGGCTCTCGCGCGTTACGCGGTCGGTGAGCCCGTCGTCGGGGAACCGGGAGTAGCCCACCATCCGGCCACGCCGCCGGACACGATCGTGACGGACGAAAGGTGAACCACGCGGTGACCGCGCTCCCCAGTCCAGCCCCCGGGCGGTGGCGGCCCCTGCGGGTCGGGCTCGTCGACCTGTTCCACTACGACGTCGAGGAGTTCTGGTTCCGCGACGGCCGGTTGCTGCTGCGCGGCAACAACGGCACCGGCAAGTCGAAGGTGCTCGCTCTCACCCTGCCGTTCCTGCTGGACGGGGATCTCTCCGCACGTCGCGTCGAGCCCGACGGTGACCCGGGCAAGCGGATGGAGTGGAATCTGCTCCTGGGCGGTGAACACCCGCATCCGGAACGGCTCGGCTACACCTGGATCGAGTTCGGACGGCTCGACGGGGCCACGGGCGAGCAGCACTTCCGTACGCTGCTCTGCGGGCTGAAGGCGGTCGCCGGACGAGGCATCGCCCGCCACTGGTTCGCGCTGACGGACCAGCGGATCGGCGCCGGACTCGACCTGTTGGACGCCACCGGTACGGCCCTGTCCCGGGACCGTCTCGCGGAGGCGGTCGGTGGCCGCGGCATGGTCTACGACACCGCGAAGACGTATCGCAGGGCCGTTGACGAGGCGCTCTTCGGCCTTGGCGAGCGGCGGTACGCGGCACTCGTCGACCTCCTGATCCAACTGCGCCAGCCGCAGCTGTCCAAGCGCCCCAACGAGGCTGCCCTGTCCAGGGCGTTGACGGAGGCGCTGCCGCCGATGGACCAGGCGGTCATCGCCGACGCGGCGGAGGCGTTCAGGTCGCTGGACGAGGAGAAGGAGGAACTGCGCGCGGCGCGCGAGGCCGAGCAGGCGTCATCGGGATTCCTCGACCACTACCGGCGCTACGCCCGCATCGCCTCCCGCCGCAGGGCCCGCCTGCCCCGCAGCGAACACGCCCGCTACGAACACCTCCAGCGCGAACTGCTCACCGCGCAGGGTGACCGGGAACAGGCCGTGACGGACCGGAAGGAGGCCCAGGAGAGGGCGGTCGCGCTCGACGAGCGGGCCGCGCGACTGAGCGCCCAGGACGCCGCGCTGCGGACCGGGCCGGAGATGCGCGACGCCCGCGAACTCGACCGGGCGGCGGTCGAGGCCTCTCGCACGGCGGGGGAGGCGACGCGTGCCGAGGCGGACCGCCGGACGGCGTCGGAGGCACATACCCGAGCCCTCGGCCGGCTCGCCACCGCGGGCGATCGACTCACCGCCGCGCAGGAGGCGTTGGACATCGGCCAGGGCCGCGTGGCGGAGAGTGCCGCGGCAGCCCGGCTCGACATTCCCCGGACGCAGGGAGCCCCCGACGCGGTCCTGCGCCGGGAGGCCGACGAGGCGACGGCCCGCAGACGGCGCGCCGTGGGGCATGTGGAGGAACTCGCCACGCGGGCCGAGCGGACCGAGGAGGTGCGCAGGACCGCCCGACTGCGCGCCGACGAGGCCGACGAGGAGGTCGTGCACAGCGGGGAGCGGCTGGCCGAGGCCGAGGAGGACGTCTCCGAGGCGGGACGTGCACTGGTCATGGCGGTGAAGGAACACCTCTCCGGCTGCGTGGAGTTGCGGGTGCCCGGGCTGCCGGGGATCCTCGACGCGGTGCAGGACTGGGTGAGCGGTCTCGACGGCCCTCACCCGGCACGCACGGCGGCGGCCGCAATCCATCGCATTCTCGCTTCCCGACTGGCCGACCGGGCAGCCGCTCTGGCTTACGGCGAGGCGGCAAGGGCGGAACGGCAGCGGCTGGCGGCGGGGGAGTTGACCGCTCTCGAAACGGGCGGCCAGCGGGGCCCGTCTGCTCCGTACACCCGCACCTCCGATGTCCGGGACCGAGGTCTCGGCGCGCCGCTCTGGAGGCTCGTCGACTTCCGCCCCCACGTCACCGAGGCCGAACGCGCGGGACTGGAAGCCGCGCTGGAGGCGTCCGGGCTCCTCGACGCCTGGGTGCGGCCGGACGGCTCCGCGGTGGCGGCGGACGGCCACGACGTGCTGCTCGACCCCGTGGGCCCGCCCGGCAGAGGCGGCCTCGACCGCGCACTGTGTGCGGCCGTCAATCACGCGGACGTGGGGGCCGCCGCCGTGGGGGAGCAGACGGTCGGGCGTCTGCTCGCCGCGATCGGGCTGGCGGGAAAGAACGGTGACACGCCCGAAGACGCTTCCTGGGCGGTCGAGAGCACCGACGACACCTGGGTGTCCACGGACGGGAGTTACCGCGTCGGCGCGCTGACCGGAAGCTGGGCCAAGGACAGTGCCCAGTACGTGGGCGAGGGCGCACGGGAAAAGGCACGCCGTGCCCGGATCAGCGAACTGCGCGCCGAACTCGGCGCGTTGGAGGCGGAGCGGGAGCGACTGGCCGATGAGTCACGTGCGGTGGCCGGGCGTCGTGGCGTGCTCGACGCCGAACTCGCCGCGGTACCGGGCGACGACGACCTGCGCCGTGCCCACGCGCGCGTCACCGCCGCGGTGGACGCGGCGCACCGGGCTCGTACCCGGCAGAGTGACCGGGGCGCGGAACTGGCCAGGGCGGCAGGGGACGCCGACCGTGCGGCAGCCGAACTCGACGAGGCGGCGGCCGACATGAACCTCCCCGCCGACCGGCCCGGACTGGCATCCGTGCGCCAGGCGCTCGCCGACCACACCGCGTTCCTCGCGGCGCTGTGGCCGGCCCTGCGTGAGCGCGCGGAGGCCGAGCACGCGGTCACCGGAGAAGAGGCGGAGACCGGCCGGGCCGAACTCCTCGTCGTCGAACTCGCGGAGCGCACGACAGAAGCCGTCCGCCTCGCCGCCGCCGCGGACGAACGCCTCACGACACTCCGCTCCACCGTAGGAGCGGCCGTCGCCGAACTCCAGCGCCGGCTGGAGGAGACAGCGGTGGCCATACGCGACTGCGAGGGCGAACAGCAGCGCGCCCGAACGGACTTCGGCGACGCGGACCGGCGCGCGAGCCACGCCGAGGGGCGCATCGAGCGACTCGGCGAGGATGTCACCGACGCGACCGCCGCCCGCGAGCGAGCCGTCGTGGCTCTCCAGCGGTTCGTCTCGACGGGACTGCTGGCCGTCGCTCTTCCCGATGCTGTCGTGCCGGACAGCGACGGCGGCACCTGGGCGGCCACCCCCGCCGTGAACCTCGCTCGCGCCATCGAGTCCCGGCTCTCCTCCACCGACGACTCGGACGCGGCCTGGGAACGCGTACAGAAGCGGCTGAGCGAGGAGTTCGGCAGACTGCAGGACGCGCTCTCCCGCCACGGCCACACCGCCACCGCCCGTCCGAGTGAGGACGGCATGCGGGTCGACATCGTCTACCAGGGCCGTGAACGGGCGGTCCCCGAACTCGCCGCGGCCCTCGCCACCGAGGTCGCCGAACTGACCCGCATCCTGTCCGCGCACGAGCGCGAGATCCTCCAGACCCACCTGATCACCGAAGTCGCCGGCACGCTCCAGGAGTTGATCGGCGCCGCCGAACGACAGGTGCGTGCCATGAACAGGGAACTGGAGGAGCGCCCGACCTCGACCGGCATGAAACTGCGGCTGGTGTGGCGAGCCTCCCGCCGGGCCCCGCAAGGGCTGGCGCAGGCCCGTGACCGGCTGCGGCAGTCCGCCGATGCATGGTCGCCCGAGGACAGGGCCGCGGTCGGCGCGTTCCTCCAGGAGCAGATCGCGCGCCGACAGGCCGACGACAGTGCCGGCAGCTGGCTGGAGGACCTCACCGCGGCCCTCGACTACCGGGCCTGGCACGAGTTCGGCGTCGAACGGCACCAGCACGGCAAGTGGGTACCGGCCGCGGGGCCCGCCTCGGGCGGTGAACGGGTGCTGGCCGCGTCCGTACCCCTCTTCGCCGCCGCTTCCTCCCACTACGCGAGCGCGGGTGGCGCCTACGCCCCACGCCTGGTCACCCTGGACGAGGCGTTCGCCGGAGTGGACGACGACTCCCGTGCCAAGTGTCTCGGTCTGCTACGGGCGTTCGACCTCGACGTCGTGATGACCAGCGAACGGGAATGGGCCTGCTACCCGCAGGTCCCCGGCATCGCCATCGCGCAGCTCTCCCGCGTCGACGACATCGCCGCCGTCCTGGTGACCCGGTGGGAGTGGGACGGCAGTGACCGACGGCGGGGCACAGAGCCGGGCGGACCCGTGGAGGCGATGACGGTGCCGGGCCAGGGCAACGGCCTTGACGAGACGGCCGGTTGGACCGAGCGTCCGTCCGCCGGGCCGGGAGCCGCTGCCGCCGCCGACGACATCGGCGAACAGGAGTCCCTGTGGACATGAATCCTCCGGTGACTCCGTCCGCGACACCGCGGGCCGGCGAACAGATCGACGCCGAACGCCTCGGCCGGTTGCTCGGTGACCCGGGCCTCGCCTGGCTCGTGGAGCGTGTTCGGCAGCGGCTGTCACACGACCGGCCGCTCACCGGTCCGGTCACCCTGGCCACCCCGGACGAATCCCAACGCCTGGCCGCGGAAAGCCTGTTGGGCCGGGCACCGCGTGCGGGTCGCTCCCTCACCGTCCGCCTCGACACGGTGGACGCGATCCTGCGCCGCTCCGGTGTCAGCGGAGAGGGGCTGGCCGCCGCGGTGGTGGCACTCACCGGCCCCGTCACTCTGCGCGCCGAGGCGCGGGACAGCCAGCAACGTGCGTGGGAGAAGGCGTACGCCCCGCTCGGCACCCTTGACGCCGCGCTGGCCGACTGGGCGGAGCGGATACGCAAGGACGGTCTCGTACGACGACTCGCCCGCACACCGGAAGCCGCCGGACCCATGGTGGAGGCCGCCGTACGTGCGCTGCGCTCGCTGCCCGCCGTACCGCCGACGTCACGGGCGACCTTCGCCGCTCGGCATCTTTCGAACGCCCATGCCCTGGACGAAGGGACACCGCTCGCCGCCCTCGTTCTGTCGGGACTGCGCTGCCTCACGGCGTTCCCCGACGGTGAGGGTGCCGAATGGCGACGCGAAGCCTGGGCGTCGGCGGGTCTGCTCAAGGACGACGTGTCATCGACCGTCCTGTCCCTCAACCTCCGGGGCACCCCCTCCCTGGACTGGATGGCCGATTCCGGTGAGCCCGCGGTCCTGACGCTGCGCTTCCTCACCCGCCGCACACCGGTTCCCGTCAGCACGACGAGGGGAACCGTCCACGTGTGTGAGAACCCGGCGGTACTGTCCGCCGCCGCCGACGCCTTCGGCCCGGCCTGTCCGCCCATGGTGTGCCTCCAGGGGCAACCCTCGGCCGCCGCGCTCACCCTGCTGCGAGGTCTCTCCGCCCAGGGAACCGACCTGCTCTATCACGGTGACTTCGACTGGGGTGGTGCGCGTATCGCCGTGACGCTGCGGCGAAGCGTCCCGTGGCGGCCGTGGCGCTACACGGCGGCCCACTATCGGGCGGCGGCGGCCGAGATGGCCGAGGCCCCGGCGCTGACGGGTTCGCCCGCCGCGACTCCGTGGGATCCGGCCCTGGCCGTCGCTCTCGCCGAACGGGGTGTTCGCGTCGAAGAAGAGGCGGTGCTCGACGACCTGCTTGCGGACTTGGAGACGCAGGCTCGTTGAAGTGCGTCCTTACGTGCCGGGCACCGTTGCCGCTCAGCGCGCGCGGACAGGGTGTGGCCGACGTCCGCGCTGCGACGCCATCGATGGGCCACTGTGCCGCACCCTCAGCCGCCTGCCCCCGGCTGCTCGCCCGACGGCTTCGGCCAACTCTCCAACAGCTGCTCGTCGGTCAACGCCGACGTACCGTCCGCCGTCGCCCCCTCCAGCCCGAACCCCACCATCAACACCTCCGCATACCGCCGCCAGGCATCCGGCGCCACGTGGTGCGTGCGGTCCGCGACCGCGCCGATCATGTTCAGGAAGGCGTACACGTCGGCGCTGGCGAAGTCCTTGCGGACGGCGCCGGCGGCCACCGCCCGTTCGGCGAGGCCGTCGACGAGGCGGCCGAGTTGGTCGCGGGTGCGGGCGACCGGGCCCGTGTCGACACTCGCGTTGGCCAGGACGACCTCCAGGGCGCGGTCCTCGGAGCGCCACCGGGCCGCCGCCAGCAGGTAGTGCCGTAGGGCCCGGGCCGGGTCCGGGAGTTCCGCGGCCGTGGTCGCCAGGTTCAGGAACAGCGTGAAGCGTTCCGTGAACAGGGCGTCCACCAGGGACTGGAGGTCCGGGAAGCGGCGGTAGACCGTGCCTACGCCGATCCCGGCCTCGCGGGCGATCTCGTTGAGGGGGACCGTGGCCCCCCGCCGGGCGAACAGGCGGTCGGCCGTCGTCATGATCAGGCGGCGGTTTCGTTCCGCGTCCGCTCGCAGCGGGCGTTGGGGTGGGGTTTCCGGGCTCACGCCGGGACATTCTCCGGCATCTTCGGCTCGGCGGCCCGGCGCGTCTGCCGGACGAGGATCGATACGCCGGTCACGACGCTCCACAGCAGCCATGAGTACACACCGCCCCGCTCGAAGATGCCCGCCGTGCTCGTCGAGACGCCCACGCCCGCCTCGCTCAGGAGGCCCAGGGTGCCGACCGCGATGCTGAACACGCGGTACGCGCCCGGCAGTTGGAGGCTCTTCAGCGAGCCCGCCATGATCACGATCGTGTTCGCGCACAGAATGGCGACCGCCGCGCCCCCGACGTGCAGCCCCAGGCTGTAGCCCGGTCCGTCCGCGGAGCCGTGGAACAGGCCGATCAGCAGGAAGCCCACCGCGTGCGTGCCCGCCAGGGCGATGACGACACGGCGCGCGCGGCCCGTGAGCAGTGGGACCGCCAGCAGGATCACCCCGGCGGCGAACAGGATCCCCTGGACGATGAACGACGTGTTCATCAGCGAGTGATCCGGTGAGCAGATGACGCGGTCCTGGAACTTCGTGCCGCAGTCCGTGACACCCAGGTCGCTGATGTAGTTCGTGGCGTAGCTGTAGGCGGGGCTGGTCCAGGCGGCCGCGGTGACCGCCTCGGACACCACCCACTGCACCGCGTTCAGCACCAGGACGGCGGCCCCCGGCGACAGCCACTTCTTGCGGGACATCTCGGTTCCCATCACAGCTCCCATCACCACTCCCATCACCGGTCCTCTCGGCAGGTCATGCTCACCACCCTACATTAAGTGGATAGATCTATCCGTTTAGCGGTCGCGAGTACCCACCAGTCGTGTGACCGGCATCACATTGCAGGGTTCGAACTTCGAGGGCCGCCGTGCATCTAGTCGGCGTCCACTCCCATCCACCGAGGAAACAATCAATGTTGGCTTATCTGCCCGGATTCGCCCCCTGGATCGTCGCCGGCGTCCTGTCGTCCTTCGACTGGCGCTGGGGCGCGCTCGGCGGTCTCGTCACGGGGCTGCTGATGATGCTGAACGACCGTCGCCGCGGGGTCGGCTTCGACGCGCTCGTCCTGGAGATCAGCACTCTCGCGTACTTCGTCGTGATCGGCGCCGTCTCCGTGGTCAGGCCGGACTCCTCGCTGGCCGGCCACACCGACGTCATCTCGTTCATCTGGCTGGCCGCCACCGCGTGGGGCAGCCTGGTGGTCTGGAGCCCCTTCACGCTGGGGATCGCCAAGCGGCAGACACCCCGCGAGTACTGGGACACGCCGGGGTTCCTCCAGGTCAACAACTACATCACCAGCGCCTGGGGAGCCGGCTTCACCTTCATCGCCGTCAGCCTGGCCGTCGCGGGCACGGTGGACGCTCCGGCCTGGGTGGGCATCACCGCCCACGTCGTCGGGCTCGTCGGCCCCGCGATCTTCACCAAGGTCTACCCCGCCCGGGTCCAGGCCCGGCTCATGGCCCTGGCCCAGCCGCCGGTGACGGCCGTTCCGTAGTCCCGGAGACGGGCAACTCCCGTCCCTGTCGCACGACTTCGAGAACCTTCAGGACCTCTCCGCACCAGAACACCCACCCCACGAAGGAGCTGGCGCATCGTGAGCACCACACCGGAAGCAGGCGCGGCGAAGAACGTCGTCCTCGTACACGGCGGATTCGTCGACGGATCGGGCTGGCGGGGCGTCCACGACGCGCTCCGCGCCGACGGCTACCGCGTGAGCGTCGTCCAGAACCCCACGCTGTCGCTCGAAGGCGACGCCGCCACGACCAAACGGGTCCTCGACGCCCAGGACGGCCCGACCGTACTCGTCGGACACTCCTACGGCGGCGCGGTGATCACCGAGGCCGGCACCCACGAGAACGTGTCGGCGCTCGTGTACATCACGGCGTTCGCGCCCGACAAGGGCGAGTCGGTGAACACCCTCATCGCCGACCCGCCACCCGGCGCTCCCGTTCCGCCGATCCTGCCGCCCGTCGACGGGTTCCTCTTCCTCGACCGGGAGAAGTTCGCCGCGTCCTTCGCCGGGGACCTGCCCGTCGACGACGCACAGTTCCTCGCGGACTCCCAAGTCCCGTGGGGCGTGGCGGCGTTGGCGGGAGCGGTCACCGAGCCCGCCTGGCAGACCAAGCCGAGCTACTACCTCGTCGCGACCGACGACCGCATGATCCCGCCGCCCGCCCAGCGCCTCATGGCCGAGCGGGCCGGCGCGACCGTCGCCGAGACCGGCGGCAGTCACGCCGTGTACGTGTCCAAGCCGGACGAGGTCGCCGCGTTCATCAAGAAGGCGGCGTCGGGCACCACCGCCTGAGCCGCCCGAACCCTCTCCGCCGCCGCGCGGCCAACTCCGTCCCGGAGCAAGCGCGTTCGGGTGCGTGGAGCCACGAAACCTTTAAGGAAAGCAGCATGACGAACGAGACCGACACACCTGTTCCCCTCTACCTCCAGGGCCGCTTCGCGCCGGTCCCCGAGGAGTACACCGCCGCCCAACTCACCGTGCGGGGCACCCTCCCGCCCGACCTGGACGGCCGCTATCTGCGCAACGGCCCCAACCCGCTGCCCGGCGAGGACCGGGGCCACTGGTTCACCGGCCCCGGCATGCTGCACGGCATCCGGCTGCGCGGCGGCCGTGCCGAGTGGTACCGCAACAGGTGGGTCAGGACCAGGGAGTTGGAGGGTCACCCCTTCGTCCGCGAGGACTTCAGCGTCGACCTCGCCGCCGTGCCCGCCAACACCCATGTGATCCGGCACGCCGACACCGTCCTCGCCCTGTGCGAGGTCGGCCTGCCCTACTGGGTCACCCCGGAGCTGGAGACCGTCGGCCCGTACGACTTCGGCGGCAAGCTGACCACCGCGATGACCGCGCATCCCAAGGAGGACCCGGTCACCGGTGAACTGCACCTGTTCGGCACCGGGTTCGCGCCGCCGTACCTCACCTACCACCGGGTCACCCCGGAGGGCGAGTTGCTCGACAGCCGGCCGATCGACGTGCCCGGGCCGACGATGATGCACGACTTCGCCATCACCGAGAACCACATCGTGTGGATGGACCTACCCGTCGTCTTCGACCACACCCTGGCCGGGCGCGGCGGCATGCCGTACCGGTGGGCGGACGCGTACGGCGCACGGATCGGCATCATGTCCCGCGAGCACGGCTCCACCGACGTGCGCTGGTTCGACGTCGACCCCTGCTACGTCTTCCATGTGGGCAACGCCTACGAGGACGCCCAGGGTCGTGTGGTGCTGGACGCGGTGCGCTACGACGACGCCGGGTTCCGGAAGGTCTGGGGCGACATCGGCGGACCCACCGGCCAGGGCGCGCCGAGCGTCCCCGGTGTGCCGAACGGCCAGGTCGGGGTGCGCGAACCGGGCCACACCCAGGCCCCCTCCGTCCTGTACCGGTGGACCCTGGACCCGGTGGCCGGCCGGGTCACCGAGACCCAACTGGACGACCGCGAGGCCGAGTTCCCCACCCATAACGAGACCCGCACCGGGCGCCGGAACCGCTACCTCTACACGGTCAACGGCGACGGCATCGCCAAGCACGACCTGGAGCGCCAGACCGGGGACGTCCACAAGACGCCCGGCAGCCGCTACTCCGGCGAGGCCGTCTTCGTACCGGCGTCCGACGGCACCGACGAGGACGCGGGCTGGCTCATGTCGCTCGTCTCGGACGACAACGGCGCGGCCGGTGAACTCCTCGTCCTCGACGCCGGCGACCTCTCCGTGCAGGCGGTCGTGGAACTGCCGTACCCGGTCCCGTCCGGCTTCCACGGCAGCTGGCTCCCCGAGCCCGAGCCCGGGTCGGCCGAACAGGGCTGATACGGGGGCGGGTTGACCGATCCGGTCGAGGGGGCCCGGCGAGGAGCCGTAGCGGCGTATCTTCCTCGACAAGGGTCCCCTCGGTCCGACACGTGGGGTCCATCTCCTGTTCATCGGCGGGTGGGAGAAGTGGGGTCCCCGGAGCATGAGCCCAACTCCCCGGAGTGGCCCAGGGCTTGTGATGTGTGCGCATGGAGGCTTCATGGTGCCCCTCGACCACCCCACGGATGAGGAACTCACCCGCAGGGCCCAGGCCGGCGAGTCCGATGCCCTGGGCCTGTTGCTGACGCGCCATCAAGCCCCGATGCGTGCCGTCGCGTTGAGCCTGCTCGGCTACGGCCCCGACGCCGAGGACGCCGTACAGGATGCCGCGTTGACCGCGCTGCGGCGGATCGGTGACGTGCGGGAGCCTGCCGCCGTGGGGGCGTGGTTGCGGGCGATCGTGCGGAACGCCGCCCGGATGCGGCTGCGGGCCGTGCGGGAGGTGCCCGGTCTCGACGCGCTGGAGCAGTTGCGGGTGCGGGAGGACGAGCCCTCGCACCCGGAGCGGGTCGTCGAGCAGCACGCGATGCGGGACTGGATCTGGGACGCGGTGGAGGAACTGCCGCAGCAGCAGCGGCTGGTGCTGATGCTGCGGCACTTCAGCGGGATCACCTCGTACCAGGAGATCGCCGAGGTCTGCGAGGTGCCGGTCGGCACCGTGCGCAGCCGGCTCAACCAGGCGCGGGCAAAAATGGCCAAGGTGCTGTTGTCCACGGCGACGGAGGGCCACGACGACGCCTCCGCGCTCACCGAGGACAGCCGGCAGGAGGCCGAGGTCACGCTGGACGGTGCCATGCGCGGCCAACTGCCCAGTGAGATCCTGGAGTTGTGGCCCGCGGAGACCGAACTCGTCGGCGTCCTCAACAAGGACGGCGAACGCCGCCACCCCTTCCCGGCGATGCGCAGCACCCGGGACAAGGGCGTGACCCAGCATCTGCGCCATGTCGTGGCCAGCCGGGACATCGCCATCTGGGAGATGGAGGTCGTCAACCCCGCCGGCATCCCCGACCCCTGCCCGCCCACCCTGGCCTGGCTGATGTTCCGCCAGGGCGGGCGGGTGCGGAAACTCCGCGTGGTCTTCCCCGGGACGCCGCCCGGGGCACCGGCGTGAGCCCTGTGCCAGGCGGAGCGCGCCGGCCGCGTCAGGCGGACTGGAGCAACTGCCGTAGAACCGTGGTGTCGATGACGTGGGCCCGGGACGGGAACACCTTCTCGACCAGCACCCGGTGGGTCTCGGCGTCGGGGTCGGCGACGCCGTCGGACAGGACGAGGACGCGGTAGTCGCGGTCGGCCGCGTCGATGACCGTGGAAAGGACCACGCCGCTGGTGCTGATCCCGGCGAGGACCAGGGTGTCGATGCCGCGGTCGCTCAACTGCTCGTGGAGATCGGTGGTCGAGCCCGAGCCGTAGCGGATCTTGCGGACGACGATGTCGCCGTCTTCGGGCGTGATCCGCGCGTCGATCCGGGTGGCGTCGTCCTCGTGGTGCAGCATCTTCGCCGCGGCGACCGCGCTGAAGGACTTGTTGGTGTCCGGGACCGCCGACCAGTCGTCCTCGGTGAAGGCGACGCGTACGTAGCCGATGGTGCCGCCGGCCGCGCGGACCTCGGCGATGGTGTCCTTGACCCGCTCGACGAGGGCGTCGGAGTCGGGGGCGATGGGGACGATCCCGTTCTGGACGTCCATGACCAGCAGGGCCGTGCGCTCGGGGGTGATCGTGGGGAGGGAGGGGGTGCTCACGCGAGGTTCTCCTTGGTGGGGTTCTTGCTGAGGTGCGGTCAGGTGGTCTTGGTGCGGCCCATCAGGCGGCGGTCCAGGACGGTCAGCAGGAGGACCGCGAGGCCCGCGCCGACCAGGACGAGGCCGAGGACGTGCAGGCCGTGGTCGGTCACGCCGGAGCGGAAGACGATGCCGCCGATCACGGCGGAGGTGATCGTCCCGAGGTAGCCGAAGGTCCTGAACAGGCCGGAGGCGGTGCCGATTTGGTCCGGCGGCGCCTCCAGATAGAGGGCGGTCTGGTTGCCGACGGTGGTGGTCGCCGAGACGACGCCGAAGATCAGGGACACCAGCACGATCGTGATCGCCGGGCCGTGCGAGCTGAGCAGCATGATCCCGGCCGAGCCGATCAGCATGGACACCGCCGAGACGATCAGCGGGCCGCGGATCAGATTGCGGCGGGCGAGCGGGCGCGAGAGGAGTGCGGAGACGGCGCCCATCGGCAGCAGCAGGAGTCCTGCCGTCACGGTGGAGAAGCCGTGCGCGGCCTCCATCCACTGCGTCACGCCGTACATCACGGTGTAGGTGCCGAGCAGGGAGAGCGCCTGGCGCAGATAGGTCCGGCTCAGGGCGCCGTTGGCGGCGAGGCCGCGGAAGTCGAAGAACGGTGCCGACTTGCGCAGCTCCCACCACACCGTGGGCACCGCGGCCGGCACGAAGACGGCGAGTGCGGTCCACCCGAGGCGGGGGAGACCCGTCAGGAAGATGACCAGCGCGGTCATCGACACGGCGAAACCGAGGATGCCGGGCAGGTCGATCCGGTCGGCGACCCTGCGGAAACCGTTGTCCGCGCGGTCGAGCGGCGGGTCCTCGGGCAGCCAGCGCACGGCCATCACCATCGCGGCCAGCGTCACCGGGATGTTGATCAGGAAGGCCCAGCGCCAGCCCGCGGCGCCGACCAGCAGCCCGCCGATCGGCGGTCCGACGGCGGCGGTGGCCATGCCCGCGATCGCGATCCCGCCGAGCACTCCGCCCGGCGGGGCGTCGAGACCGGCGTCCTGGGCGCGGCGCCGGATCAGCACCATCGCGCAGGGGAACGCGGCCGAGGTGCCGATGCCGACCAGCACCCGGGCCACGGTCAGCATCGCCAGGTTCTGGCCGAGGCCGCCGACGACCCCGCCGAGCAGCACCAGGACGATTCCGAAGAGGAAGACCCGGCGCGCGCCGAGCACCTCCGCCAGCTTGCCGGCGGTGGGCTGTGCCACGGCGCTGGCCAGGTAGAGCGAGGAGACGAGGACGGCGGTGCTGCCGACCGCGACATGCAGTTCGGTGGCGATCGGCACCAGCGCGGTCGCGATGATGGAGCTGTTGACCGGGTTGAGCCCGGCGCCCACATAGAGCGGGGTCGTGAAGGTCCATGCGAAGGGCTTGCGCACGAGGTCGCGCGCCGGGCCGGTGGCCTTGCCGGTGTCGGTCCTCATATGCCGCTTCTCATGCGGACGGTCCCGGTCCTCATATGCCGCCTTCGTTCAGCTCGGCCGTGGCGAACCGCTCCAGCAGCTCGATGGCCTTCTCCACGTCCGCGCGCTCGTCCCGGGCCACCAACTGGTCGATGGCCCGCGCCAGGAAGGAGGCGCGTCCGGTGAGCAGCTTGTCGATCAGCTCGGTCGCGGACGGGTCGGCGCTCATCAGCTTCTTGCGGCCGTCCCGCTCGTCGGGGGCGCTGTGCACCAGTCCGGCGGCCTTCAACACCGCCAGGCTCTGGGCGATGGACTGCGCGCTGACCCGCTCCAGCGCGGCCAGCCGTGCCGCGGTGACCGGCCCCTCCCGTACGACACTCGCCAGCACGCCGAGCTGCGTCGGGGTCAGGCCGGTCGCATGCTGCCCGGACTCCGTGCGCAGTCGTGCACGCAGCCGGATGATCGCGTCGTTGAGCCGCTGCGCGGTCGCGACGGACTGCTGTGGCGCGGAGTTCGTGGTCATGGATCCAACATAAAACTGCACAAGTAACTTTGCCAAGTTACTTGTGCAGTTTTCCCTGTCTGCTGAATCACACCGCCAGATGCGTGGCGAAGAAGTCGTCCAGCTTCTCCACGGTGGGCGTCACGTACGCGTCCTTGTCGTACAGATCGACGTGCGAAGCGCCCTCGATCCACACCAACTCCTTCGGCCCGTACGCCTTTTGGAACGCCTCCACGCTCATCCAGGACGTCACCGCGGCCCGCCCGACGATCAGCAGCAGGGGCCGCGGAGCGATCAGCGCGACGGACGCGAACGTGTCGAAGGCGGCGATGCGGTCGACGCTCGTCCAGGTCAGCGACTTGGCCGAGCGGGGGTGCCGGGCGCGTGGAGTGCGGTAGTACTCCCAGCCGTCGTGGACATGCGGACCGCTCGCGCGCGCCTCCTCCTCGGTGGCGGCGAAGACCGGGAACCGCTGGACGTCCGCGCCGTGGGCCTCGGCGGTACGGGCCGCGGAGGCGGCGACCAGCATGCCCTCCACCACGGTCGGGTCCTGGGCGCCGTCCGCGCCGAGCCGGAACTGCCGTGACATGTCTACGGCGCTGACCGCGCCCACGGCCCGGATGCGCGGGTCGGTCGCGGTCGCCGCGAGGGCGTAGCCGCCGGAGGCGCAGATGCCCAGCGCCCCGATGCGGCCGGGGTCGACCTCGTCGAGGGTGCCGAGGAAGGAGACGGCGGCCTTGAGGTCCTCGACCCGCTGCCCCGGATCCTCCAGACCGCGCGGCTCGCCCTCGCTCCCGCCCTGGTGGGCGGCGTCGAAGGCGAGCGTGACGAACCCGCGCTCGGCCAGCAGGCGGGCGTACAGACCGGAGGCCTGTTCCTTCACCCCGGTACCGGGATGCCCGACCACGATCGCGGGACGCGGCACCCCCGGCGTCTCCCCGTCCGGGGTGTAGAGATGACCGGCGAGCTTCAGGCCGGCACTGAGGAAGGTGACATCGGTACGCATGGGATGCACTCCAGTCGCAGGTGAGGAGGAGAGAGAGGCCGGTTCTACGGCCGTGCCCCCACCGTCACGCCACCCCGCCCCGCGCCACCAGGGACGGCTCTGCCTATGCGGTTCTGTACCAGGCACGCCCTCGCCGCCCCGGGGACACTGGACCCATGGCAGACCGTGACGCGCCGCCCCCCGCCGGCCCCTCCGGCCCCTCCGGCAACGAACTCGGCGACTTCCTGCGCGCCCGCCGAGCGGACCGCGACCCGCACCAGGCGGGCTTCCCCGACGACGGCCGGCTGCGGCGCGTCCCCGGGCTGCGCAGGGAGGAACTGGCGTATCTCGCGCACGTGAGCGTCGACTACATCGTCCGCCTGGAACAGGGCCGCACCCGCCGGGGCTCCCGCGCCGTCCTGGACGCGCTGGCCGACGCGCTGCACCTCGCGCAGGACGAGCGCGCCTACCTCTTCACGTTGGCCGAGGTCGCGCCGGGAGCATCCACCCGGCCACCCGGACGCTCCGAAGTCGCCCCGCGGCTACGGCAGTTGCTGGACACCATGCACGACGTCCCGGCGATGGTGCTGCACCGCGGCATGGACGTCCTCGCCTGGAACCGCGCGGCCACCGCCCTGCTCACCGACTTCGGCGCCCTGCCCCCGGCCGAGCGCAACCTGATCCGGCTTACCTTCCTCGATGCGAACTTCCGGGCGCTGTACGCCGATTGGCCCCGGGCCGCCCGCGAGTGCGTGGCCGTGCTGCGCATGGAGGCGGGCCGCACCCCGCACGACCCGGCACTTGACACCCTGATCGCCGAACTCACCGCCCGCGACCCGGACTTCCGCACCTGGTGGGCCGAGCATCAGGTACGCGGACCGCGACAGCTCACCAAGACGTACGTCCATCCGGTCGCCGGTGAACTCACCCTCGACGTGCAGCAGTTCACCGTCGACACGCACCCGGACCAGTTCCTCGTCGCGTACACGGCCCCACCGGACTCGCCCTCGCAGGACGCGCTGCGGTTCCTGTTGCAGTGGGCCGGTCTCACCAGCACTCAGGCGGGATGAGCGCTCAGCCGCCGACCGGCGCGCCCGTCACCGCGGAACTGCCGGGAAGGGGCGTACGTGCGGGCCGTTCGGCCAGTACGTCGAGGATGTTGTCCACCGCCAGGTCGACCATCGCGGCCCGGGTCGCCTCCGTCGCCGACCCGATGTGCGGCAGCGTGACGATGTTCGGCTCGGCCACCAGCGGGGACAACTCCGTTCCCATCGGCTCCCGTTCGAAGACGTCGAGCCCGGCGGAGTGCAGGCGCCCCGCACGGACGGCGTCCAACAAGGCCTCTTCGTCCACGACTCCGCCGCGCGCGGTGCTGACCAGCGTGGCCGTGGGCTTCATCGCGGCCAGTTCGCGGGCCGAGATCAGATGGCGGGTCTCGTCGGTGAGCGGCACGTGCAGCGACACGACGTCGGAGTCGGCCAGCAGTGCGGGCAGGCCCACCGAGGTCGACAGGTCGTCGTCGGGCGCGTACGGGTCGTGGTGGATCACGCGCATCCCGAAACCGTGGGCGCGGCGGGCGACCGCGCGGCCGATCTGGCCGTAGCCGACCAGGCCGAGGGTGGCTCCGTGGACGTCCAGGCCGAGATAGTCGTGCATCCGGAACAGTCCCCAGGAGCCGTCGGCGAGGCTCGCGGAGGCCGCGCCGAGGCGGCGGCGGGCGGCGAGGATCAGCGCGAAGGTGAGGTCGGCGGTGGTCTGCGCGAGGACGCGGGGCGTGTGCGTGACGACGATGCCCCGCTCGGCGGCGGCGGCGCGGTCGACGTTGTCGAAGCCCATGCTGGCCAGCGCGATGACGCGCAGCGAGGGGCCCGCCGCGTCCATCAGGGCGGCGTCCACGGAGTCGTTGCCGAGGGCCAGCACACCGCTCACGCCACGGGCCATCGCGGCGAGGTCGGCGGAATCGGGTTTGCCGGCACCGGGCCAGGCCACCAGCTCCGCGTTCTCGGACAGGCGTCGCAGGCCTTCACCGGGCAGGTTTTCACGGGCGGCGAGGACACGATTCTTCATGTTCTTCTCCAGTGACGAGCCATGTACAGCCATGCATTACCGGCCGGGCGGATTATTCGAAAGACGCTAGCCGCGGCGGTCACCGGAGACAAATAGCGGATTCGTGTGACGCTATTGGTCGTCCTTATTCCTGTCGGTGTCGATCAGTTCCAGGAACAGATCGTGCACGGCCAGCGCGGGCTCCGAGAGCGGCTGATTGTCCGAGGTGACCACGGAGAGTTTGACCGTGATGACGGGTTCCACGATCCGCCGCACGGACAGCTCGCGGACGTCGAGGATGGCCCGCGCCGCCGACCACGGCAGCACCGTCGCGCCGATGCCCGCGTCCACGGCGTTGACCAGGGTCAGCGCGGACTCGACCTCGCCCACCACGTTCAGCCGGAGCGAGGCCTGCTGGAAGGCGGCGTCCACGACCTGCCGGATCGTGTGGATACGGCTGGGGAGCAGCAAGGGCAGGCCGGCCAGCTCCGCCAGCTTCACCTCGCCCTGCCCCGGCGGCGCCGTGTCGCCGGGCGCGCCGATCAGGTACAGGTCCTCGGTGCGGACGGGCTCGAACTGGACACCCCGGAGCGGCCCGGCGCCGTAGATGAAGGCCATGTCCATGCGGCCCGTCATGATCGCCTCGCTGATCACGCCGCCGAAGTTCTCGTTGATGTGCAGCAGGATGTCCGGGTAGCGCTCGCGGACGCTCTTCAGGAGGGGCAGCGCGAGGGCCGCGCCCAGGCTGTACGGGGCGAGGCCGACCGAGACGCTGCCGGCGGGGGCCCGGCCGGAGACGTCGACGGCGGCCTGGGCGAGGTCCACCTGGCGGAGGATGAGCTGGGCGTGCAGGTACAGGGCGCGGCCCGCCTCGGTCGGGGCGACCCCGCGTTTGCTGCGGATCAGCAGCTGCTGCCCGAACTGTGCCTCCAGCGCGGACAGTTGCTGGCTCAGTGCCGGCTGGGCGATGTGCAGGATGTCGGCCGCGCGCGTGATGCTCCCCGCGTCGATGATCTTGATGAACGAGTAGAGACGCCTGGTGTCCATTGCGCGTGGCCTTCCAGATGGAGCGAAGCCTCATCGTAGGGAGGGATCAGCCCGAAGCACAGCCCGGGTGAGCGGGGGGCTGTGAGGGGGGTCATAGCCGTTCGCGATAACGCCAGACCGAACGCATATTGGCGATCACGCGACCGGCGGAATAAGTTGACCGGAACATCCAGACCGGAACATCCAGACCGGAACACCCGCCCCGGAACATTCTCCGTTCCCGGTGTCACGAAGACGTGCTGGCGGCTGTCATCCAGAATTCCCCGCCCCGGAATTCCCCCTTTCCGGCATTCCCTCCCGGAGGACGTCATGACTCCCATGGTTGATCTCGTCGCCGATCTCGGCGAGGGATTCGGCGCCTACGCAATGGGCGACGACGCCGCCCTTCTGGAGTTGCTGACGTCCGCCAATGTGGCCTGCGGATTCCACGCCGGTGACCCCCGCATCATGGACGCCACCGTGCGGACGTGCGTGGAGAAGCGGGTCGCCGTGGGCGCTCACCCGAGCTTTCCCGACCTGGTCGGCTTCGGCCGCCGCGCGATGGACCTCACGCCGGACGAGGTCCGCACGGACGTGCTCTACCAGATCGGCGCCCTCCAGGCCTTCGCCGTCGCCCACGGCACCCGCGTCCACCACGTCGCCCCGCACGGCCGCCTCGGCAACCTGGTCGCCGTCCGCGCCGACTACGCCCGCGCCGTCGTCGACGCCGTGGCCGCCCTGGACGAGTCACTGATCGTCCTCGCGCAGGACGGCGAGCTGGCCGACGCGGCCCGCGCCCGTGGCCTGCGCGTAGGGATCGTGGGCATCGCGGACCGCGCCTACCGCGCCGACGGGACGCTCGTCCCGCGCTCCGAACCCGGCGCCGTGATCCACGACCCGGACGAGGTCGCCGGGCGCACCCTGCGCATGGTCACCGAGGGCGTCATCCGCAGCGTCGACGGCACGGACGTCCAAGTCGCCTGCGACACCGTCCTGTTGCATGGCGACAGCCCCGGGGCGATCGCGCTCGCCGCGCGCATCCGCGAGCAACTCCTCGCCGCCGGCGTCGAGATCACGACCCTCGACAAAGTCCTGAGCGGCCAGGGATGACCGACATGAACAGCCTCCTCGTGGACGGCCCCGTCGTGAACGGGCCCACTGCAAAGGGCGGTTACGCCAAAGTCAACGCCAACGTGACCATCGCCGACTGCGGCGACTCCGCCCTGGTCGCCAAGACCGTGGGCCTCGCCGCCGAACCCGCCTGGCAGCTCGTCCACGCCCTCGCCGACGCCCTGAACGCCGTCCAACTCACCGGCGTCCACGACGTCGTACCCACCTACGACGCCCTGCTCGTCGAGTTCGACTGCGCCGCCACCGACCACGACACGGTCCGCCGCGTCCTGGCCCACGAAGCGGCCCGCCTCGGCCCGCACCCCGCGCCGACCACACCCCCGCGCCACTTCGTCGTCCCCGTCGTCTACGGCGCCGAGTACGGCCCCGACCTCCCCGAGGTCGCCGCCCAACTCGGCCTGACCGAGGGCGAGATCATCGCCCTGCACGCCGGTTCCGACCTCACCGTGCGCTGCCTCGGCGCACCCGCCGGAGCCCCGATGACGGACGGCCCGCCCTTCCCGAAACCGGTACCGCGGTTGGCCTCACCCCGTACCAAGGTCGCCCCCGGCTCGGTAGCCGTAGCCGGCCGTCAGGCGGTCATCTGCCCGATGCCGTCCCCCGGCGGCTGGCCGCTCCTGGGCCGCACCCCGGTACGCGTCCTCGACCTGCACAGCGACCCGATCACCGCGTACCGCCCCGGCGACACCTTCCGCTTCCGTCCCATCGAGCCCCAACAGTGGGACGACTACGCCGACTTGAGCCTCGCGGACTGTACGGACCCGGCGGTGCGCCATGGCTGACATCCTCACCGTCCGCACCGCCGGCATCGTCACCGTCCAGGACCTCGGCCGCGTCGGCCGCTCCCGCTACGGCCTGCCCGCCAACGGAGCCGTCGACCAGCACTCGGCACGCGTCGCCAACGTCCTGTGCGGCAACCACGACCGGGCCCCGCTCCTGGAGATCACCGCCCTGGACTTCGCGTGCGTCCCCTCCGGCGACATCCTCATCGCGGTGACCGGCGCCCCCGCCGACCTCACCGTCGCCGGAGTCTCACGCCCGCGGTGGGAACCGGTCCCGGTCCGAGCCGGTGAGACCATCAGGATCACCGGCATCCACCACGGCCTCCGCGTCTACCTGGCCGTACTCGGCTCGTTCGAGGCCGACCACCTCCAGGGCAGCTGCGCCCCCGACACGATCCTCGGCTTCGGCCCCACCCTGAGCGCCGGTGACGAACTCACCCTGCGCACCGGCTGCCCGCCCATCGACCACCCCTTCTCGCGCATCCCCCTGTTCCGCCTGAAGGCGCCGGTCCCCCCGTTCCCCACCAGCTGGACCATCGACGTCACCGACGGCCCCGACCGGGCCGAGTTCGGCGACACGGGCCGGCGCCTGTTCGACGCCCCCTTCACGGTCACCCCGCGAAGCAACCACATCGGCCTGCGCCTCCAGGGCGCGGTACCCCGCCGAGTCACCCAGGGCGAGGTCCTCTCCCGCGGCGTCCCCATCGGCGCCGTAGAAGTACCCGCGGGCGACGAACTCCTCGTCCTGCACCGCGGCCGCGGCGTCACGGCCGGCTACCCCGTCCTCGCCGTGGTCACTGCCACCGGCCTGTCCGCCCTGGGCCAGGTCCGCCCCGGCCAGACCATCCACTTCCGCCACCGCACCCTCGCCCAGGCGGTAACCGCCCACCGAGCCCAACGCCAAGCGATAGACGCCCTGAGAACCAGAGTCCGTACGGTTTTCGAGGCCCTACGCATCCGCGCACCCGCGGAGGCCTGACCCCCGGTACCGGCTACGTCCGGCTGCCGGTTCCGGTTCCGGTCGGCGCCTGACGCCCCGCACTTCCTCACACAGGCCCGCTTCGGAAGGGGCGCGGGGAACTGCGCGACCAGCCCCCACCGACCCGCACCAAACCCACGACCGCTCCCCACCCGCACCTAGCCCACCCGCACCTAGCCCACCCGCACACAAAACCCACCCGCACACCCACCCGCTCCCCGCCACCCCGCCGGAAGCACCCCGCACGGAGCCGCAACGCCCTTCCCCCGACCACGCCCCGCCCCAGACAGGAGACGCCATGAGTACCGTGGCCGCTCAGCCAGTCCCCAGCACGGTCGACCCCAGAACCGCCCGCAAGGTCACCCTCGCGGGCTGCGTCGGAATCTTCGCCGAGCTCTACGACAACGGCATCTTCGGCTTCATGGCCGGCTCGCTCGCCGCCGTCTTCTTCCCCGGCTCCGACAACGCCGTCCAGCTCGTCTTCCTCGGCTACGCCGTCTCCTTCTTCTTCCGCCCCCTCGGCGCCGTCATCTGCGGCCACCTCGGCGACCGCATCGGCCGCCAGCGCATGCTGGTCTTCGTCATCCTCCTCATCAGCGCCGCCACCGCTGCCATCGGCGTACTCCCCAGCTACGCCGGCATCGGCGTAGCCGCCCCCGCCCTCCTCATCCTGCTCCGCGTCGCCCAGGGCTTCTCCGTCGGCGGCGAGGCCTCCGGCGCGATGAGCTTCCTCGCCGAGCACGCCCCGGAGGGCAAGCGCGGCCTGTACACCAGCTACGCGCAGATCGCCTCGTTCCTCGCGCTGCTGACCGGCACCCTGGTCGCCGCCGCGATGACCAGCGGCCTCGGCTCCGCGCGCATGGAGTCCTGGGGCTGGCGCATCCCGTTCCTGCTCGCCGTGCCGCTCGGCATCGCCGGCATCTACATCCGCAAGCGCATCAGCGACACCCCCAACTTCACCCGCCTGAAAGAAGAGGACGGCCTCTCCAAGAACCCGCTCAAGGAGGCCTTCGCCTCCGCCGAGCACCGGCGCGCGATGCTGCTGGCCCTCTTCATCCCCCTGATGAACGGCTCCGGCTACTACGTCCTGTTCAGCTACATGCCCACCTTCATGAGCAGCGAGCTGCACTTCGGCAAGGTCCAGGGCCTCCTCGTCACCGCCTCCAGCCTGGTCGCGATCTGTATCGCCATCCCCTACATGGGCCGCCTCTCCGACCGCGTCGGCCGCAAGAAGGTCCTCGCCGGATCCGCCGTGGCGATGGCCGTCGTCGGCATCCCCTGCTACCTGCTGATCGGCACCGGCAACGTGGCCCTCGCGGTCATCGGCGCCTGCATCATGGCCGTTGTGTTCGCCGGCCACACAGGCGTCATCCACATACTCCTCGTCGAACTCTTCCCGACCCGGGTGCGCTACTCCGCCTACGGCCTCGGCTACAACGTCTCCTCCGCCCTCTTCGGCGGCACGGCCCCCCTGCTGATGACCTACCTGATCGACCGCACGGGCAACGTCAACATGCCGGCCTTCTACGCCGTGATCACGGCCCTGGGCACGCTCATCGCCGTGTCCCGCGTGACGGACCGCGCCCACCTGCCCCTGCGCGACGCCTGACCGCGCCACGCCCCACGCGTCTCCCGCACCCGCACGTCCGCACAACCCCCCACCCCCGCACAGCAAGGAGCCCTCAGCATGCCCATCTCCGACTACAGGACGGCCCTCGTCACCGGAGCGTCGACCGGCATCGGAGCCGTGGTCGTCGAACGGCTCGCCAAGCGCGGCCTCGAAGTCCATGCCGTGGCCCGCACCGCCGACCGGCTCAACACCCTTGCCGACGAGACCGGTTGCATCCCGCACGCCGTCGACATCACCGACACCGAGGCGCTCACCGCCGTCCTCGACGGTCTGGAGATCGACGTCCTCGTCAACAACGCGGGCGTCTCCCGGACCGGCAACATCCTCACCGCCGACGAGTTCGCGATCGACGAGCAGATCGCCGTCAACATCCAGGCCGTCCTCCACCTGGTCCGCCTGCTGATGCCCGGCATGGTCGAGCGCGACCGCGGCCACATCGTCAACATCAGCTCCATCGCCGGTGTCTACAACTTCGGCGGCAACACGATCTACCACGCCACCAAGGCCGCCGTGCACACCCTCTCCCGCCAGCTCCGCGTCGACGGCTACGGCCGCCGCGTCCGCGTCAGCGAGATCTGCCCCGGCCGCGTGGAGACCGAGATCTTCGGCCGCCTCCTGGGCGACATGGAGGCCGCCCAGCGTGAGTTCTACGACGGCTACGAGTCCCTGAAGCCCGAGGACATCGCCGACGCCATCGAGTTCGCCGTCGACTCGCCCCGCCACGTGAACATCGGCCACATCGAGATCCTGCCCACCTTCCAGGTGCCCGGCGGCCTCAACTTCGAGCGCAGGGAGGGCTGATCACCGTGAAGACGGCAGAGCGCCTGCGCCGCATCAAGCCCTCGCCGAGCACCGCGGCGGCCCAGCGCGTCCGCGAGCTGAAGAGCCAGGGGCTCACCATCCTCGACCTCACCGTGGGCGAGCCCGACTTCGACACCCCGGACCACGTCAAGGCCGCCGCGATCAAGGCCATCGAGGAGGGGGAGACCAAGTACACGCCGGTGAACGGCACTTCGGCCCTGCGCGCCGCGATCACCGGCAAACTCCGCGAGCGCCACGGCCTGGACGTCACCGACGCGCGGATCACCGTCGGCGGCGGCGCGAAGCAGGTCATCTTCCTCGCCCTGATGGCGACTTTGGACGAGGGCGACGAGGTCGTCGTCCCCGCCCCGTACTGGGTGTCGTACCCGGACATGGTCCGCGCCAACGACGGCACGCCGGTCATCGTCGACTGCCCCGAGGCGGAAGGCTTCAAGCTCACGCCGGAGCGGCTCACGGCGGCGATCACCGAGAACACCCGCTGGGTCGTCCTCAACACCCCGGGAAACCCGACCGGATCGGCCTACACCACCGCCGAACTCCAGGCCCTGGCCGAGGTGTTGCTGGCCCACCCGAACGTCGGCGTCCTCACCGACGAGATCTACGACGAGATCTGGTACGGCGACGAGGACGCCCCGTCCCTCGCGGCGGTCGAACCGCGCCTGGCCGACCGGGTGTTCCTCACCAACGGCGTCTCCAAGACGTACGCGATGACGGGTTGGCGCATCGGATACGGAGTGGGCCCGGCCGACCTGGTGACGGCGATCAACACCCTCCAGTCCCAGACCTCTTCGTGCCCCTCGTCCGTGAGCCAGGCCGCCGCTGCCGCCGCGCTCACCGGGCCGCAGGACTTCGTCCAGGACACCGTGCGCGTCTACCGCGCCCGCCGCGACGAGACCGTGAAGCTCGTCAACGACGTCCCGCAGTTGAGCTGCACGGTTCCGGACGGCGGCTTCTACCTCCTGGTCAACTGCCAGGCAGCCATAGGTCAGTTCACCCCGGCCGGCGCCCGGATCGAGAACGACGAGGACTTCGCCCGCCACCTCCTCGACAGCCGGCAGGTCGCGGTGATCCACGGAGCCGCGTACGGCGCCCCCGGCTACTTCCGTATCTCGTTCGCCACGTCGACGGACGTCCTCACCGAGGCCTGCGAGCGCATCGCGACGGCGTGCGCCGAACTGACCTCCGCACCCACCGTCTGATCCCTCCGAAAGGTCATCATGATCCGCGTCAGCACGAAGTTCGACCGCCCGGAGCCCGCCGTGGTCAAGCGGCTGAGTGCCTTCTCCTCGGCCACCGTCCACGAGGCGCAGGGCCGCCTCGGGGCGCTGGACTCGGCCATCAAGCCCGTCGACCACACCATGTCCCTGTGCGGCCCCGCGTTCACCGTGCAGTGCGCCCCGCGCGACAACCTCATGCTCCAGACCGCCATCGCCTACGCGCGGCCCGGCGACGTCGTCGTCGTGTCCGCCGGCAACTACGAGGAGGCGGGCTCCTTCGGCGACGTCCTCGCCAACGCCTGCCAGTCCAAGGGCCTCGCCGGTCTGATCACCGACACGGGCGTCCGCGACACCGAGGACCTGCGCGCCCTGGGCTTCCCGGTCTTCTCCCGCAGCGTCTCCATCAAGGGCACGGTCAAGGAGACCGTCGGCCCGATGTGCGAGCCGATCACCGTCGGCGGTGTGCTCGTCCGCCCCGGCGACATCATGCGCGCCGACGCCGACGGCGTGGTCGTCGTCCGCCGCGAGGACGCGGCCGAGGCCGCCGCCCTCTCGCGGGAACGGGTCGACGCCGAGGCCGGGTTCATCGCCGCGTACCGCGCGGGAAAGACGGTCGTGGAGATGTGCGACCTCGCGCCGGTGCTCGCCGCGAAGGGCCTCGTCATCGAGGAGTAGGACCGGCCCCGCGGCGACCATCACCGTCACCACCACTGAGCACCGGGCCGGGAAATACCGTACCCACGGCTGAGACCCAGGTTCGGATGCCAGGATGAGGCGCCATGACGGCAGGGTGGTGTGCGCGCACGGTACGGGCCGCGATGTTCGCGGCCGTCTGTGTGGTGCTCGCCGCCCTGGCCCACGTCCTGATGTCCGGCCACCACGTGCCGGCCTGGGCACTGGCCACCGGCCTGGCCGCGACCGGCGCGGCCGGCTGGTCCCTGGCGGGCCGTGAACGCGGCCTCCCCCTGATCGTGACCCTCGTGGTCGCCGCCCAGGCCGCCCTCCACACGGCGTTCTCGTTGGGGGAACCCGCGACAGGCCAGCCCATGTCCATGGACATGGGGTCGGCAGACATGGGCTCCATGCACATGAGCGCCACGGACTCCATGGACATGGGCCATATGTCGGCCACCACCGCCGGCACCTCCTCGCCCGGCATGCTCACCGCCCACCTCCTCGCCGCCCTGCTCTGCGGCCTGTGGCTGGCGCACGGCGAGCGCGCCGCGTTCCGCGTCCTGCGAGCCGTGACCGGACGACTGATCGCTCCGCTACGACTGCTGCTCGCACTCCCCACCCCGCCGCACCGTCCGCGTCTCCGTCCGCGCCGCCCCCGTTCCGAGCGGGCGCCGCGGCTTCTCCTTCTCGTCCACGCGATCACCTCTCGGGGTCCGCCCCCGGGGACCGCTGTCGCCTGACGACAGCCGGCACCCCGGGCCGCGCCTACGCGCCCCGGGCCTGGGCCGTACCCCCGCGCCACGCCTCCTCCGGGCGGCGCGGGACGGCCGATCCCCTTTCACGGTGACCGAGAAGGACCTCAGGTGAGCACTCCTACCCTGCCCGCATCGCCCGACGTGACGGAGTCGAGCGACGAGTCACTGACCAACTGGGCGCTCGCCGCCCGCCACGGCGACTCCGTTGCCGTCGACCACCTCGTACGCGCCCTGCACCGCGACGTGCTGCGCTACGTCTCCCACCTCTGCGCCGACCCGCAGGCGGTCGACGACCTCGCGCAGGACACGTTCCTGCGGGCGCTCGGCAGCCTGCACCGCTTCGAGGGCCGCTCCTCGGCCCGCACCTGGCTGCTGTCCATCGCCCGCCGCGCGGTGATCGACAGCTACCGCCGCGCCGCCGCCCGTCCCCGCCTGTCCGACGTCCAGGACTGGCAACTGGCCGTGGAACTGGCCCAACCCCGGGGCCTCCCCGGCTTCGAGGACGGGGTGGCGCTCCTCGACCTTCTCGCCGTCCTGCCGGACGAACGCCGCGAGGCGTTCCTCCTCACCCAACTCCTGGGCCTGCCCTACGAGGAGGCGGCGGAACTCAGCAACTGTCCTGTGGGGACGGTTCGTTCGCGGGTGGCCCGGGCCCGGGCGACACTCCTGGACCTGCTGGCGGACGGGGGTGCCCCCAACGCCCTTTAGAGCGGCGTCAGGTGGCGGCGCGATCCGGGAACAGCGCGTCCAGCGCGTCCCGTTGCTCGCGCCCCACGAACTGGGCGAGCCCGCGCCTGACCGTCTCGGCGAGTGACCCGGAGGCCTCGCGCAGGAGTTGGGTCGCCTTGTCGGTGAGGGCGACCTCGATGCCGCGCTTGTCGCCGCAGACGGACTTGCGGGTGACCAGGCCCGCGTGCTGGAGGCAGGCGATCTGATAGGTCAGCCGGGTCTTGGGCCGGCCCAGCAGCTCAGCGATCCGGGTCATCCGCAGCCCCTCCTTGGGCTGCTCGGCCAGCAGGCACAGCACCAGGAACTCGTCGTGCGAGACGTCGAGGTTCCCCTTCACGACCGAGCGCAGCTCCTGCTCCACCGCACCCGTCGCCGCCAGCAGCAGCATCCAGGCGCGCAGCTCGGGCGGGAGCAGCCCGTCGCCCCGCATGGAGGGGCATTGGAGCTGGTCGGCAGGGTGCTCAGCGGGGTCGGCCATGGTGTCGAGTCTACCTGTTGTCCAATTTTGGAGGAGGTGGTTGTCCAGATTTGGATAATGGACTAGCGTGAGGCTCATCAAGGCTCATTCAAATTTGGACTATCGGAACCAGTGGGAGAGATCATGACCGTCGCCGTCGAGACCGGGGTGTGGCAGCTCGACCAGGCCGCCTCCACCGTGGGCATCAGCCACAGGACGATGTGGGGCCTGGTCAATGTGAAGGGCGTCTTCGGCACCGTCAGCGGTCAGGGCGAGGTCCGGGGCGACGGCTCCGCGATCGGCACGCTGACCCTGGACGCCGCCTCCCTGGACACCAAGAACGCCAAGCGCGACAAGCATCTGCGGTCCGCCGACCTGTTCGACACCGACAAGTTCCCGGAGATCACCTTCGCCGTACGCAGCGCGGAACTGCGCGACGGCGACACCGTGCACGTCGTCGGTCAGCTGACCGTCCACGGCATCAGCCGCCCGCAGACCTTCACGGCCCGCCTCAAGGACACGACCGGCGAGGCGCTCACGCTGGACGCCGAATTCACCGTGGACCGCGACCAGTTCGGCCTGGGCTGGAACCAGCTGGGCATGCTGCGCGGCCTGACCGCCGTGACCACCACGCTCCGCTTCGTGCGTACGGCCGCCTGACGGACCGTCAATCGGCAAGCCGCAGACGGATGTCCGAACTGGACAGCGTCTGCGGGGTGGCGGTGAAGGCACGCACCCGGATGCGGACCTTCTTGTGCGGCAGGGTGAACGTCCCGTTTGGCGGCCGGAGTTCGACGGTCTCCGTGCTGTGCGCGGGCAGCGTCGCCGGGCCGCCCACCTGGGACCAGTACCTGCTCATGCCCTGGCCCGTGGTGAGCGTGTAGTGGGGTGCGAGCGTGGTGCCGGACGCGTTGGTCACCTTGAGGGTCAGCCGGGTCACGACGGTGGGCGACGCGCGCCGCACACCGGTGAGTCGCATGTCCATCGGCGGTGCCCCCGTCGCCGCCACCGCGGCGCTCGCCAGCGCGGGCGTGACCAGCAGCACGGCCGCCGCGACCCGGGCCTGCCGGCGGTGCGGGCCGGACAGCAGCCGGGGGCGCGGCTGCCACGCCGTACGGAACTCGGCGATCGGCGCCGTCACCGCCGAGGCCAGCCACAGCGGCGTCATCAGCAGGTAGTAGCCGTCCTGCGAACGGGTCGCCAGATAGAAGGCGCACCACGGCAGCACGGTCGCCGCCGGGCCCAACCGCCGTACGAACAGCACGAATACGGCGAGCAGACCCGCCGCCAGCAGCATGCTCGCGTGGGAGTACCAGTCGAGCCGGTCGCTGCCGTTCGTGAAGTACAGCGAGATGTCCACCAGGCCCTGACCGTGCACCACCGCACCCTGCGTCAACGGCAGCGCGATACCCCGCAGCCAGGTGCCCGGCTCGTGCACGATGAAGTACGTGTTGATCAGCAGCCACACGGTGACGGCGACCCCGACGATCCGCAGCAGCACCGACGCGGCCTGCCGGGCGCCGAGTTCACCGCGTCGCACCGCGTAGATCCCGGCGAGCAGGAACGGCGTGAGGAACCAGGGGAGTTGCTGCGCCGCGCAGGCCGCCCCCAGGCACGCGGCCTGCGCGATCCCGGCCCGGCCGAGCCGGCCGCCCCTGCCGATCCGGGGCCAGCGGATCACCACCGGCACCAGCAACGCCAGGGCGAGCACGGCCGGATAGCCCTGACGGCCGTAGGTCGGCAGCAGGCCGAGGCCGAGGCACGCCATGGTGGCCGCCGACCGCCACTGCGTGGGCAGCAGTCGCCACATGAGGATGGCGGCGGCGATCAGCGCGCCGGTCGCGACGGCCGTCGCGGGGGCGCCATCGTGGCCGATCCACAGCAGGGGCGCCGTCAGCAGCGTCTCCAGCGGGGGATAGCCGTAGGTGTAGTCGTAGCCGCCGGTCACCGTCGGGGTGAGGGCGACGCCGTGGCTGGGGTGGAAGAGCCACGGCCAGGGGTGGCCGTAGATCGGGTGTCCGGCGACCAGTTCCCTGGCGGCCTGGGTGGTGAGGACCGCCTCGTCGCCGCCGGTGTGGAACACGGACCACGCGGACAGCGCCAGCAGGACCGCGGTCACCAGGACGGCGAGATCGATCCGGGCCAGCGACCGTGTCCGGCGGACCACGAGGGCCAGCACCCCGCACACCAGGATCGAGGCGTAGCAGAGGCAGACGACCGCGGCCACGACGAGCCGGTGGCCGGCGGCCTCCGTCCACACCGGGCGGACGCCGATGAACAGACTGATGTCGGCGAGCAGGGTGAGGATGCGGTGCCACTGCGCGGGAGGCTCCGGGGCGGACACCGCCGACTGTGTCCGCCGACCGGGTGCCACCTGTTGTGTTTCTGCCAAGTGCACGACACGGGACGCTAATCCCGCCCGGTGAGCGAGGTGTCGGCAATCGAGAAGATTCCGGTGTGAGACGGGTAAGAAGGCCTCGTTGTGGCCCAAATAGGGCAAACTCGAACGGCATTGTTCAACTCGCCGTGGCCATCAGTTCATTCAGTAAACATCGCGCACATACCGCTTAGCCGCCGCCAGTTGCTTCACGTACGCGGCAGCCTCGTCCTCGTCCAGCCCGCCGTGCGCGACCGCGATGTCACGCAGCGCGCGATCCACGTCCTTCGCCATCCGCGAGGCGTCCCCGCACACATAGAAGTGGGCACCCTCCCGCAACCAGTGCCACAACTCCGGCCCGTGCTCCCGCATCCGGTCCTGCACGTACACCTTCGCCCGCTGGTCCCGGGAGAACGCCGTGTCCAGCCGGGTGAGCGAACCCTCGTCCAACAACCCCGTCAACTCCTCCTCGTAGTAGAAGTCCGTCCCGCGATGCTGCTCCCCGAAGAACAGCCAGTTCGGCGCGGGATGCCCGAGCGCGCGCCGCTCCTGAAGGAACCCGACGAACGGCGCGACACCGGTGCCGGGCCCGACCATCACCATCGGTGTCGCGGGATCGGCGGGCGGCCGGAAGTGCGGCGAGCGCTGCACGAACACCGGCACTTCGGTCCCCGCCCCCGCCCCGGCGTCGGCATCGGCGAGGAACGGCGAGCAGACCCCGCCGCGCGGGCGCCCGTTGAGCCCCTCGTACCGCACCACCGACACCGTCAGCGAGACGCTGTGCGGGTCGACGAGCGGACTGGACGAGATCGAGTACAGCCGCGGCTGAAGCCTCTTGAGCACCCCGGCCCACTCCTCGGCCCCCGCCTTCACCGGATACTCGCCCAGCACATCCACCGCCTGCCGCCCCCAACTCCACTGCGCCAGCCGGTCCTTGTTGTCGGCCCGCAGCAGCCCGCGCAACTCCCGCTCGTCCCGCGCCCGTTCGGCCACGAAGCGCAGCAGGTCCGGAGTGATCCGGGTGATGTCCAACTGCCGCTGGAGCGCCTCGGCGAAGGGAAGCTCTCCAAGACCCGCCAGTTCTACGACCGTTGCGGCGTCGGTGCCGGTGGCGGTGAGCCATTCGTGCACCAGGGAGGGCGAGTTGACCGGCCGCACACCGAGTGCGTCACCGGTCTCGTACGTGAGGTCGGTGCCGCTGGTGTCGAAGGTGAAGCGGCGGACCTCCTTGCCCGCGCCGGGGCGGCTGAGCAGGCGGTTGCCGACGAGCCGGGCGGCGACGGGGGCGGGCTTGGTGACCCGGGGTGGTGCTGTCGGGGCTTCGGTGTCGGTGCCGAGCGCCGTGATGACCTGACCCAGCCAGGCGTCCGCCGACGGCTCGAAGTCAGGCTCGCAGTCCGTACGCGGGGCCAGCCGCACCCCGCCCAACTCGTCGAGCCGGGCGTCCAGTCGGCGCCCGTGCCCGCAGAAGTCGTCGTACGACGAGTCGCCCAGGGCGAGCACCGCGAACCGCACTCCGTCCAGCCGTGGTGCCTGTTCGCCGGCGAGCGTGTCCCAGAAGCCGGAGCCGTTGTCGGGGGCGTCGCCGTCGCCGAACGTGCTGGTGATGAAGAGGAGATCGGCGTCGGCGGGGAACGTGCCGGCGTCGGCCTGGTCCATGCCGAGCAGGGTCGTCCGGTGCCCCGCCGAGCCCAGCCGTTCGGCGGTGGCCGTCGCCAGCTCCTCGGCGTTGCCGGTCTGCGAGGCCCACAGGACGACGATCTGCCGCCCGGGGCGCGGCGGTTGCGCGGGAGCGGCCGTGGACCTCGAATACATCCCGGCGAGAACTCCGTTGACCCACAAGGCGTGTTCGGCGCCGAAGGGCGCGTCCGGCGGAAGCGTCGGGACTCCCGGGGCGCCGGATTCGATGCCCGCGAGGAAGCCGGTCAGGTAGAGGCGTTCGCGTGCGGTGAGGACGGGCGGCGGGACGGGATCGAGTCCGAAGGGATTCCCGGCCGGGGTGGTGGCGGCCGGCGCGACGACCTCCGGCTGTGCCGGTGGAGCGCTCGCCACCTTCGTCAGCGCCACCGCGCACACCTTGAACTCCGGCTGGAACGACACCGGATCCACCGCGTCGCTCGTCACCGCGTTGACGCTCAGATACTCGCCGAAGAGGTCGTTCCAGTGGAACGGCGCGAAACAGTTCCCCGGCCGCACCCGGTCGGTCACCACGGCCGGCAGCACCGCCCGCCCCCGCCGCGAAGCGACCTCCACCGAGTCGCCCTCAGCGATCCCCAACTCCCGCGCGTCCAGCGGATGCAGCTCCACGAAGGGTCCGGGGTTCAACTTGTTGAGCTTGGCGACCCTGCCGGTTTTCGTGAGCGTGTGCCACTGGTGCTGCAACCGCCCGGTGTTCAGCACGAACGGGTAGTCGTCGTCGGGCAGTTCGGCGGCCGGCAGGTGCGGGCGGGCGTGAAAGACGGCTCGGCCACTGGCAGTCGGGAAGCGCAGCTCGCCCCCGCCCACGTACCGGATGGGGTTGCGGTCCGGGCCGTCCTCCTCCGCCGACGGCCACTGCACCGGCGTGGACCGCAGCCTCTCGTACGTCACCCCACGCAGATCCCAGCCGGTCACCGGGTTCCAGAACTGCCGTATCTCCTCGAAGACCTGCTCGGCGCTGTCGTAGGAGAAGCCCTTCTCGTAGCCCATCGCGCAGGCCACGGACGCGATGATCCGCCAGTCGGGCATCGCCTCGCCGGGTGGGGCGACGACGGGGCGGGCCAGCGTGAGGGTGCGTTCGCTGTTGACGAGGACGCCCTCGGACTCGGTCCACAGCGCGCCGGGGAGGACGACGTCGGCGTAGGCGTTGGTCTCGGTGTCGGTGAAGACGTCCTGGGTGACGACGAACTCGGCTGTTTCCAGGCCCTCGATGACGGTGCGTCGGTTGGCGACGGAGGCGACCGGGTTGGTGCAGATGATCCAGCAGGCCTTGATGTCGCCGTCGGCCATCTTCCGGAACATCTCCACGGTCCCTCGGCCGACGCCGTCCCCGCGGATGGTGTCGGGCGGCAGACCCCACACCTCCTCGGTGAACTCCCGTTCCGCGTCGACCAGTACGGACCGCTGGCCCGGCAACCCCGGCCCCATGTAGCCCATTTCACGGCCGCCCATCGCGTTCGGCTGGCCGGTGAGGGAGAACGGGCCGCTGCCGGGGCGGCAGATGGCGCCGGTCGCGAGATGCAGGTTGACCAGGGCGTTGGTGTTCCAGGTGCCGTGAGTGGACTGGTTGAGGCCCATCGTCCAGCAGCTCATCCACTCGCCCGCCTCGCCGATCAGCCGGGCCGCCGTACGGATGTCGTCCTCGGCGAGACCGGTGAGGGCGGCGACGGCGTCCGGCGCGTAGTCGGCGAGGAACGCGGGCAGCGCCTCCCAGCCCTCGGTGTGCGCGGCGATGAACTCCGGGTCGGTGTGTCCGTTCTCGTGCAGCAGCCTCAACAGCCCGTTGAGCAGGGCGAGATCGGTGCCGGGTGCGATCTGCAGGAAGAGGTCCGCCTTCGCCGCCGTGGCCGTCCGGCGCGGGTCGACGACGATCAACCTGGCGCCCGCCTTGACCCGTTCCATCATCCGCAGGAAGAGAATCGGATGGCAGTCGGCCATGTTGGAGCCGATGACCAGGAACACGTCCGCGCGCTCGAAGTCCTCGTACGACCCCGGCGGCCCGTCCGCGCCCAGCGACGACTTGTAACCGGCGCCCGCACTCGCCATGCACAGCCGGGAGTTGGACTCGATCTGGTTCGTCCGGACGAACCCCTTGGCCAGCTTGTTCGCCAAGTACTGCGCCTCCAGGCTCATTTGCCCGGAGACGTAGAGGGCGACCGCGTCCGGCCCGTGCTCGTCGACGATCCGCCGGAGCCGTCGCGCGGTCTCCGCGATCGCGTCGGCCACGGGTGCCCGCACCAACTCCGCGCCGCGCTCGCCCCGCACGAGCGCCCCGGTCAGCCGGCCCGGCGCGGCGAGCATCTCGGCCGTGGTGGCGCCCTTGGTGCAGAGCCGGCCGCCGTTCGCCGGGTGCGCCTTGTCGCCGGACGCCCTGAGGACCGTAGGACTGCCGTCGGGGCCCGCGCCGACGTCGAGCAGCATGCCGCAGCCCACACCGCAGTACGAGCAGACCGTCCGTACCTGTCGCGTGGGGGGCTTCGTCATGCCGTAGACCGTACGAATTGCCCGTTACGCCGAGGTCACGCGGCCCGATCATGAGGGGTTACGCCCGGTGCACAACCGGGCGGGGTCCACTGTGAGATGCGGCCCGATCTTGTCGCGGAGTGTGTCGCAGTTGGGCTGAACGGGTGACAGTGCGCAACAATTGGCGGATGCAGACTGCCAGCGCGACCCAGGACGGAGCATGCCGGTGAACAGCCACGATGTCACCGACGAACAGTGGGAAGGGCTCGCCCAGGTAGTGCCGCTGCGGGGGCGCGACGCCTGGCCGTCCGCCGTGGGCCACCGTTCGATACCCGAGGCCCGGACCGAGCCGCGCCGCCGCTTCGTCGTCCTCCGGGTGAACGTGTTCGGGGACGCCCGCGAGGTCGCGGAGACCCTGATGGCGGGCATCCCGGTGCTGCTCGACCTCACCGGCGCGGAGACGGAAGTCGCCAAGCGGGTGCTGGACTTCAGCACGGGCGTCGTCTTCGGCCTGGCCAGCGGGATGACCCGCGTCGACCGGAACGTGTTCCTGCTCACCCCGCCGGGGACCGAGGTGCAGGGGCTGATGGAGGGCGCGGGGGTCCCGGGCGTGTGAGATCCCGGGCGACGGGAGAGGCAGGGCCGGTCCCTCGATCGTAGGAAGGTCTCGGGGGCGGAACGGTTCGCCTGCCGGCGGAGGCCTACGGTCCGGATATGACCGTGTCAGCACAGTCGCCCCAGCCGTCCGGCTCCTCCCGGTTCAGCACGCCGCCCGCGTCCTCCCGGTCGTCCGAGTCCGTGCCGCCGCAGGGGCGGTCGCCCGAAGCCGGCTCGCGCCGGACCCGGCCCGCGCCGGAGTCGTCGGCCGGCGTCGCCCCGCCGTCGTCGCGGACGCCCGAGTCGACGGACCCCGGGCGCGTCGAGGCGCACCCCGACCGGCCGCACCTCACCGAACTGCGCCTGTCGGCGTTCGCCACGCACCGGGGCGCCGGGTTCCCGCTCGGGTCGCTCACCCTCTTCACCGGGCCCAGCGGCTGCGGCAAGACGAGTGCGCTGCGGGCGTACGAGGCACTCGCGCGGCTCGGCGGCGGGAGCGAGGTGGGCGAGGTCTTCCCGGACCCGGTCGCCTGCGTCCCGGAACGGGCCCGGCCCGACGCCCAGCGCCGACGCGGATTCCGTATCGGCTGTACGGCGGACGGGCCCGAGGGCCCGGTACGGCTCGACGTCGCCGTGCAGGCCGAGCCCGAACTGCGCATCGTGGGCGAGCGGTTGACGTCGGGCGGCCTGGTCCTCCTGGAGACCGCGCTGCGCGACCCGTCCCGCCGTTTCGTGCAGGCCGCCTGGCATACGGCGGGTTCGTCGCCGGTCACCCGCGCACCCCTGCCGGACGACCGGCTCGGCACCGCCCTGCTGCCGTTGCGGGTCGCCGGAAAGACCGACGGGCAGCGCCAGGTCCTGGCCGCCGCCGAGCAGATGGTGGTCGCCCTGCGCTCCGTCTTCGCCTGCGATCCGGCACCCGAGCGGATGCGTGATGCCGTGCCGATCGGCGACGGGCGCCTGTCGCGGGACTGCGGCAACCTCGCCGACGTGCTGTGGCGCACCCGGTCCGAGTGCGGGCGCCGGCACGGGCAGCTCGTCACGGCGGTGCGCACGGGGTGTGCCGGGCCGGTGGTGGACGTCCTCGCGGAACCCCTGACCGACGGCATGCTCCGCGCGGTGCTCGACCGGGGCGACGGCCTGCGCACCGCCTTCGAGCGGCTCGGTGACGGCGAACTCCGTTACACGGCAATGGCGTTGGTGCTCCTCACCGGCCCCGGGGTGCTGGAGGTCGACCCGCCCGGCGAGGTCCCGGCCGCGATGCAGACGCTCACCGTCCTCGCCGATGGCCTCGACCGGGGAGTGGACGTACGGCAACGGGCCGAACTGCTGCGGCTCGCGGCGCGGATGTGCGAGCGCGGGCACATCCGGCTGGTCGGCGCCGTGAGCGACGCGTCCTGGGCGACTCGGATCGACGGCGTCACGGTGGTAGACCTGGACCCGTGACAGAACATCTCGACGTGGCGAAACTGCAGCGCAGACTGGCCGAGTTCGCGGCCACGCGGAACTGGCAGCCCTACCACACCCCCAAGAACCTCGTCTCCGCGCTCAGTGTGGAGGCCTCCGAACTCGTCGAGATCTTCCAGTGGTTGACCCCCGAGGAGTCGACACGGGTGATGGACGACCCGGACAGCGCGCACCGGGTACGGGACGAAGTCGCCGACGTCCTCGCGTACTTGCTCCAACTGTGCGAGGTGCTCGGCATCGATCCGCTCGCGGCGCTGGACGCGAAGATCGACCGGAACGAGGGCAGGTTCCCGGCGCCGTAGCCGACAACTCGTAGTCGTAGCCGACCGTTTGTTGGAGTCGGAGCGTCCATTTTCACTCTCCGGAGTCGTTCATCTGTCCGCAACCGATTTGTTGTCCACAGATTTCCGCCTTCCTCTGGCTTTTCGTCTCAGGGACTCTCACTCTGGGTAGTGGACAGGGGAGTTCGGGCGGACGTGCGAACAGCGCGTCGGGACAGGACAGGGGCAGCGCATGGACGCGATGCGGCTCATCGTGACGAGCAGGCGCGCCCTGGCCGGAAGCGGTGGCGTGCCGGAGACCCTGACGGAGGTGTGGCAGGCGCAGGCGCTCGCCCAGGCGATAGGCAGCCGCCTCGCCGTCTTCGGACCACCCGAACTGCGGGGCGAGGCACTGGGGTTGACCGAGCTGGCGGGCCGGGGCTGCGGAGTCCTCGACACCCCGGTGCTCGCCATCGAGGACTTACGCGCGGCCCAGCTCACGGAGTTGGGCGACGCCCGCCTCGCCCTGCTGTGCCTGGGCGGGCTGCTCGGCGAGGTCGGTATCGCCCTCGTCGGCATCGCCTGCGCGGCGGACGACGAGGGGACGTACTGGCAGTGCATGGAGGCGATCGACGCGGCGGACGAGTCGCGGGACCGGGTGCTGGAGATGCTGCGCAGACTCGCGGACCGGGAAGCCGCGGCGATACCGGAGCGGGAGGCGGGGTGACGCTGCGGGGGAGCGCCGTGGTGGGTGCGGTTTGTAGGGTCTGCGCGACGCCGTCGTGGCTGGTCGCGCAGTTCCCCGCGCCCCTTTAAGGGCGCTTCACGCGATCCGTGTCGTCCATCGACGTCGACTGCAGGTCCGCGTTCAGGGCGGACAGGTCCGCGTTCAGGGACGCCATCAGCTCTTCCATCTGCTGCAACAACCCCTTGGGTTGTGCAGGTCCGCCCTGCTGCGGCACGGCTTCTTCGGACATGACGGCCTCCTCGGCCCGTGGCCTCCCCGGCGAGGAGGAGGCGGGAATCCGGGCGGTCCGGCTCCGCCCGAGCCAACGATCATCGACGGGGCCGGTCACTGGCGCGGGCGCCCCCCGTGCGCACGGTTGACGCAATTTCACCCGACCGGGCACCAGATGGGCCGTAGGGACCGATGGGGTTGACCGGGACCCGAGCGTGCAGGATGGAACCATGGATCTGCGCATCTTCACCGAGCCCCAGCAGGGGGCGACCTACGACACCTTGCTCGCCGTGGCCAAGGCCACCGAGGATCTCGGCTTCGACGCCTTCTTCCGCTCCGACCACTACCTCGCCATGGGTTCCGGCGACGGCCTCCCCGGCCCCACCGACGCCTGGATCACCCTGGCCGGTCTCGCCCGCGAGACCAAGCGCATCCGGCTGGGCACCCTGATGACGGCCGGCACCTTCCGCCTCCCCGGTGTCCTCGCCATCCAGGTCGCGCAGGTCGACCAGATGTCGGGCGGCCGGGTCGAACTCGGCCTGGGCGCGGGCTGGTTCGAGCAGGAGCACACGGCGTACGGCATCCCGTTCCCGAAGGAGAAGTTCGCGCGCCTGGAGGAGCAGCTGGCGATCGTCACCGGCCTGTGGGCGACCGGGCCCGGCGACACCTTCGACTTCCACGGCACGCACTACGACCTCACCGACTCGCCCGCGCTGCCCAAGCCCGCGCAGGCGAGGATCCCCGTGCTGATCGGCGGCCACGGCGCGAGCCGTACCCCGAGGCTGACGGCGCAGTTCGCCGACGAGTTCAACATGCCGTTCGCCTCGATCGAGGACAGCGAGCGGCAGTTCGGCCGGGTCCGCGCCGCCGCCGAGGCGGTCGGCCGCAAGGCCGACGACCTCACCTACTCCAACGCCCTCGTGGTCTGCGTCGGCAAGGACGACCAGGAAGTCGCCCGCCGCGCCGCCGTGATCGGCCGCGAGGTCGACGAACTCAAGGAGAACGGCCTGGCGGGTACCCCGTCCGAGGTCGTCGACAAGATCGGCCGCTACGCCGGGATCGGCGCCGAGCGCATCTACCTCCAGGTCCTCGACCTCTCCGACCTGGACCACCTGGAGCTGATCTCGGCCCAGGTGCAGACGCAGCTGTCGTAGGCCCAGGAGCAGTGCCGTGTGGGCGGGGTGCGTCGACCCCGCCCGCCGCACGACCGGCGTGTTGCCGGGCCGCCGTGCCTAACTCCGTGCCCCCGCCGCCTCGTTGGCCGCCGCAGGCACCCCCGCATCCACCGGGACCCGTCGCCCCGGCAGGAACGCGGCCAGCACCAGCGCCGCGAGCGAGGCCGCCGAACCGATGCCCATGATCACGCGGAAGCCGTTGTGGGAGGGCACGGTGAGGGAGCCGAAGCTCGTCGTCATATGGGCCAGGACGACTCCGGCGACGGCGCTGGAGGCGGACGTACCGATGGACCGCATCAGGCTGTTGAGGCTGTTCGCGGCGGCCGTCTCGGACAGCGGCACGGCGCCCATGATGAGCGCGGGCATCGCGCCGTAGGCGAAACCGACGCCCGCGGAGATCACGCAGCACACCACCACGACCTGCCAGACCGCGGCCATCATGACGACCCCCAGCCCGTAACCGGCGGCCACGATGAGCGCGCCCAGCATCAGGGTGACCTTGGGGCCGGCCGTCGCCGAGATCCGGGCGGAGAGCGGTGCGGTCGCCATCATCACCAGGCCGGACGGGCCGAGCGCGAGCCCCGCCGCGAGCACGGTCTGGCCGAGGCCGTAGCCGGTGGACGTGGGCAGTTGGAGCAGTTGCGGTACGGCGAGCGACATCGCGAACATGGCGAAGCCGAACACCACGGACGCGAGGTTGGTGAGGAGGACCTGGCGGCGCGCGGTGGTGCGCAGATCGACCAGCGGCCGTACGGTACGCAGTTCCCACCAGCCCCACACCAGCAGCACCACGACTGCCATGGCGAGCAGGCCCGTTGTCGTGCCGCTGCCCCAACCCCAGTCCGCACCCTTGGAGATGGCGAGCAGCAGACACACCAGACCGATCGACATCCCGACGCCGCCGACCACGTCGAACCGGCCGCCGCTGCGCACCGCCGACTCCGGGACGAGCGTCACCACGAGCGCGGCCACCACGGCACCGAGCACCGCCGCCGTCCAGAACAGCACGTGCCAGTCCGCCTTCTCGGCGATGAACGCGGCCGTCGGCAGCCCGAGCGCACCGCCCACACCCAGCGACGCGCTCATCAACGCCGTTGCCGATCCCAGCCGTTCGGGCGGGAGTTCGTCGCGCATGATGCTGATGCCGAGCGGGATGACGGCCATCGAGACGCCCTGGAACGTGCGCCCGACGATCATCGGCACGAGCGTGTCGCTGAGCGCGCCGATCACGGACCCGACGATCAGCAGCACCAGGCTGAGCAGCAGCATCCGCCGCTTGCCGTACATGTCCCCGAGCCGCCCCACGACCGGGTTGGCGACGGCACCGGCGAGCAGGGTCGCGGTGATCGTCCAAGTGGCGTCGGACGGTGAGGAGTTCAGCAGCTTGGGGAGTTCGGGCACGATCGGGATGATCAGCGTCTGCATCAGCGAGACGGTGATCCCGCCGAGGGCCAGGACCCAGACGACGGCGCCGGAGCGCGACGGTCCGACCCCCTCGACGGGAACGGGTGGGGAGGGGGAGCTGGACGCGGACATGGCGAAGCCTCCGGCTGATGCGTGCTGGTGCGTGCGACACGGGGCTGAACGAAACGAGTCTGGCATGTTTTTCGTATGACGTACGCAAAATAGATCGAGGCGGGATCGAGAACTGCCGGAGCGGTAGCCTTCCCCTGTCCGGGCACGGCTGTCGCGGACGGAGAGGTACAGCGGATGACGCAGGTGGCGACGGATTCCGGCCGCAGGGGCAGGGGGCGCCCGCCCCGGCTGTCGCGGGAGCGGATCGTCGAGGGCGCGGTCGAGGTACTGCTCGCCGAACCGGCCGTCTCCCTCACCATCAAGCGCGTGGCCGACGTCGTCGGCGCCGCCCCCATGGCCCTCTACCGCTACTTCCCGGACCGCGACGCACTCCTCCAGGCCACCGCCGACCACGTCCTGGAGGCCATGGAGCGCGCCCCCATCGCCGACGGCCCCTGGCCGGACCGCCTCCGCGCCTGGATGCGGGCGGCCCAGGCCAACCTCCGCCCCTACCCGCAGCTCATGCCGTACATGACGACCACCCGGCACCCCGCCTGGCTCCCCGGCCTGACCCGCCTCCGCGAGATCCTCACCCCGGCCGGCCTCTCCGCCGAGGACCTGGCCCTCGCCGTGGCCCTCATCTCCTCGACGATGCTCGGCCACGCCGTCTACGAGGGCTACCGCAGACCCGACGAGGAGATGACGGCCCTGCTCGACGAACTCCCCGGCCCCGACCCCACGGCGGACGCCCTGCGCCCTCTCCTCGCCGGGCTGCCCGCCGCCCACGCGCGTCTCTACGACACGATCCTCGACCAGACGGTCACGACGGTGGAGCGGCTGGCGGGCGGGGCGTCGGTCCGAGATCGGCGGGTCGTTCCGCCCTGCGGGTAAGGGGACTTGGGCGGTCGGCGTACCGTACGGTGCGGTTGCAGGACCGGGACGGGGTGGGGGAGGGCGTGTGAGCGAGCAGTTCGGTGGGCGTGGCGCTGTCGCGGATGCCGGAGCGGCGGCGGGCGGCGCGATGGTGGTGGTCGAGGATCTGCGCCGCACCTACGGCAGTGGCGACACGGCTGTTCATGCCCTGCGTGGCGTCTCCTTCAGCGTGCCGCGCGGTGAACTCGTCGCACTCCGGGGGCGATCCGGGTCCGGGAAGACCACCGTGCTCAATCTGGTCGGCGGGCTCGACACTCCGGACGGCGGCCGGATCACCCTGGACGGCACGGACTTGGCCGGGCTCGGTGACGACGGGCTGCTGGCACTGCGCCGGGACCGGATCGGCTTCGTCTTCCAGTCCTTCGGGCTCATCCCGATCCTGACCGCCGCCGAGAACGTCGGGGTGCCGCTGCGCCTGCGGAAGGCCCCGACCCGTGAACGCGAGGCCCGCGTCGACCTGTTGCTGTCCCTGGTCGGCCTCTCCGACCACGCGGACCAGCGTCCCGGCGAGCTGTCCGGCGGCCAGCAGCAGCGGGTCGCGATCGCCCGCGCGCTCGCCAACAACCCGGCCCTGATCATCGCCGACGAACCCACCGGCCAGCTCGACGCGGACACCGGTCTCACCGTGATGGATCTGCTGCGCGCGGTCGTCCGCAGCGAGTCGGTCACCGCGCTCGTCGCCACGCACGACACGCAACTCCTCGCGCTGGCCGACCGGGTGCTCGAACTTCGGGACGGGCGGATCGTCGAGGACGACTGACCGCGTCGTCGGTCTTCCGCACTACCCTGGCGGCTGTCCGACATCCTCATCGGCAACCGCAGACTTCATTTCATCTCCTCTCATCTCCTCGGGGGACCGTGTGGCAGTTCATCAACAGCCCACCGGGGCACCGGACTTGGACGAGCTGCGTCGGCGGGCCGCCGAGGCCGCGGTGCCGCGACGCGAGGAGGGGCTGGTCGTCTGCGAGAACCTGGTGCGGATCTACCAGACCGAGGGCGTCGAGGTACAGGCCCTCCAGGGGCTCGATCTGGCCGTGGCCCAGGGCGAGATGATCGCGGTGATCGGGGCGTCCGGTTCCGGTAAGTCCACCCTGCTGGGCATCCTCTCCGGCCAGGACGTGCCGACCGCGGGTGCGGCCGAGGTCGCCGGGCACGACCTGTTGGCGATGAAGCGCCGCGAACGGCTCGACTACCGTCGTGGGACCGTGGGTTTCGTCTGGCAGCAGACCTCCCGGAATCTGCTGCCGTACCTCTCGGCGGCCGAGAACGTGATGCTTCCGATGACGTACACCGGGATCAAGCGCTCCCAACGCCGGGCGCGCGCCGAGGAGTTGCTCGATCTGCTGTCCGTCGGCCACTGCCGGGACCGTACGCCCGACACGCTCTCCGGCGGTGAGCAGCAGCGGGTCGCGGTCGCCGTGGCCAATGCCAACGAGCCCCGGGTGCTCTTCGCCGACGAACCCACCGGCGAACTCGACACCGCCACCAGCGACGAGGTCTTCGCCGCGCTGCGCCGGGCCAACGAGGAGTTGGGCGTCACCGTGATCGTGGTGACCCACGACGCGCTGGTCTCCGAGCAGGTCCAGCGGACGGTACGGATCCGCAACGGCCGTACGTCCACTGAGGTGTTGCGCCGGGTCGCCACCGGTGAGGACGGTGTCGAGGTGCTCACCGCCGAGGAGTACGCGGTACTGGATGCCAGCGGACGGCTGCAACTGCCGAGCGAGTTCACGGAGCGGCTGCATCTGCGCAAGCGGGTGCGGCTGGCCCTGGAGAGCGACCACATCGGCGTATGGCCCGACGAGGCGGCGCGGCGGGCGAAGTCCGAGGCGGACGGCACGGAGACTGTGCGGTAACCGGCTTTCCCCCAGGGAGTGTTCAGGTCAGCCGAAGCACGGCTCCCAGGCGGCGCCTGCGGGCGAGGACCGTCTCGGTCGCCGCGGCGGCCAGGATCAGTGCGGTCACGCCGGCGACGAGGGCCAGGGTCAGTGAGTAGTCGGTGTGCAGGGCCGGCTGGGCCGGGCCGCCGGTGAACTGTCGTAGGTCCAACGTCCCTGCCAGCAGGCGCGGTTCGAGCAGGCCGAGCAGTGTGCCGCCCACCGCTGAGGCCAGCGCCAGGGGTAGTAGTTGCAGGAAGTGGATCGCCCCGGCCTCCTTGCCGCCGAGTCCGAGTGTGCGCAGGAACGAGGTGGTGCGGCTGCGTTCGTGGGAGGTGAGGGTCAGCTCCAGGGCGAGCGCGAGCAGGCCGGACAGCGCGGCCAGGATCGAACTGGTCGTGTAGACCGTGCCGAGGCCCTGCGTCAGTCCGTCCGCGCGCAGGGTGCTCAGCGCCTCGGTGCGCACGCCGATCCGGGCCAACGGCCCGAGCGCTTTGGCTGCCGCCGAACGCAGTGCCGCAGGGCTGGGGGCGGCGGGTCCGTTGCCCTTGAGGAGCAAGATCGTGCTGCCGGAAGCCTGTTGGGGCAGCAGGTGTTCGGCGGAGGCGGTGGTGATCAGCAGCGGCGTCCCGGCGGGGATCCGCGCCGTGATCGGGCCGAGGAGGGGGTCGCGCAGTTCCGCGGTGGTGAGGGTGCCGACCGGCTTGAGGGTCAGGTTCACCGGCGGTTTCCCCTGGGTCACGACGGTGGTGGTGAAGCCGCCGGTGTGCTCGCTCCCCCGGAGGCCGGGGGAGAGGAAGGACGGCAGCGGGGTGCTTGCGCTGGTCCGGGTTCCCGGCGGGGTGGCCAGGCCGGAGAGGAGGGCGGCGGCCAGCGGTGATTTCGGGGCGATGGCGGTGAGTTGGCGGGGGTCCACGGTGATGACGGCGACCTGGGAGATCACCGCGCCGTCGGTCTGTCCCGCGAGGTCGAGGGTGCGTAGGTGCTGGAGGGCGGTTCGGATGCCGGTGGGGGCGCCGGTCGCCGGGGCAACGGCCTTGGTTGCGGGGGGAGTTACGGCCCCACCCGCACCCCCCGCCGTCCCGGCCGGTGTCACGGTCCCCGCCACGGTTGCGCTCGCGTCCGCGCCAGTGGTCCACGCCGCCCCGGTGGACAGCCCATCGTCGACCGTACGTTGCACCAGGCCCCCGAACACCGCCGTGCCCAGGGTCAACACCAGGACGAACAGGGCCAGTCCGGTCGCCGGGGCGTCATGGGCGGCCCGGGCCGCGCCGACGAAGCCCACCACGCCCCGGCCGCGGCGGCTCTGCCGTAGCACCAGGCGGAGTACGAGCGGGTAGACGCGCAGCAGGATCAGTACGACGGACAGTGCCACCAGTACCGGTACCGCGCCCAGGATTCCGTCGGGGCCCTGTGAGCGGAGCGCGGTCACGCCCGCCGCCGTCGCGAGCAGGACTGTCAGTTCCAGGACCACGCGTCGGCCCACGGCGGTTCTGCGGCGGGTGCGGCGGAGTCGGCCGGGGCGGCGGGGTTCACGGACCGCCAGCCAGGTCATCAGAGGCACCGTCAGCAGCACCACGGCGGTGACGAGGGCGGCGGGCAACGGTTGCGGTGAGCCGGACGTGCCGGTGGGGGCGAGGGTCCGGCCGGTCGCCCAGCCGAGCAGCGCGGCGACCACTACCACCGGCCAGGCCACGGCGCAGCGCAGCAGCACCAGCCGGGCGGTGGACGCGCCCCGTGCGCGCTGCAACCGCAGGTGTGGCCGGCGCCGGCGCAGCAGCAGTCGTACCGCTACGGCGACGGTGGCCAGCGCGACCCCGGCGAGCGCGTCGACGGCGTACGTCGCGAGCGCTCGGGCCTGTCGGTCCTGGGCCGTGAACGTGGTGAGGAGCGGGGTCAGGGAGTCGGTCACCAGCAGGGACTGGGTGGACTGGCCGCCGACCTGGCAACTGATGTCACCGGTGACCCAGTCGCTGCCCTGGCACAGCGCGGCGCTCAGGTCCGCGCTGAAGTGGGACAGCGGGCCGGTCAGTGCGCGGGCCCGGTCGAGCGCGGCCCCGGACAGGTCGGCGCGCAACTGCCAGGTCACCCGGGGGCCGCCCACCCCGGCACCGGCCAACAGGTCGGCGGCATCGCGACCGACGAGGCCGCGGACGGCGAGCACGGTGCCGGTGGAGCGTTCCGCCGGGTAGCGCGAGGGCTGGTCCAGGGTCTCGCGGCCGGTCCAGAAGTCGTCGGTGCTGGCCGTGGTGCGGTAGACGCCGCTGACCACCAACTCCGCTTGTGGCGCGGAGGTTTGTGCCCCCGGCGTCTTGGCGAACTCCAGGCTCAGCCGGCTGCCGGTCCGGACGCCCAGCGCCCGCGCTGTGGCCTGCGACAGGGCGATCTGGGGTGTAGTGGCCAGCGGTGTGTGGTCGGCGGGCGCGTGACCGCTGACATAGCGGAGGTGGGTCCGCGCGGACGGCAGGTAACTGGCCGTCAGTTGGGCGCTGGTGTTCGCCGGGCCCGGCGGGCGGGGTGAGAGCAGGGACGCCGGGTCGTAGTCGTAGCTGCCGCCGCCGGTGAAGGACAGGTACCGCGCGGCGGCGCCGCTGAGCGGGTGGGTGAGGGTGCGGCCGGCGGCGAGCAGGACGGCCATGTCCACGGTGGGCGGTGAGGTGTTGAAGATCTCCGGCGTGGTGCTCAGGCTGATGAGCGGGGCTTGGACCTGCGCGGCATCGACGCGTTGCCGCAGCGCCCGGTCCTCCTGGCGCCCCGCGAGGGCAGGGGCCCAGGCACACAACGCCGTCAGCACCAGGACGAGTACCGCCAGGCAGACCAACATCGGCAGGTCACCACGGGTCTCCTTGCGGATCAGACGCCGGGTGACCGCCGGGCCCTGCTGCACGGGTCGTGCCACCGCCGCGTCCGTGTCCATGGTTCGGGTCACCGTCTGCCCATTCCTGTCGTGCTCGGTCCCATGGGTCGCGTCAACACTGCTTCCGCGTCCACGAGTTGGGTCATCGGCCGGTCTCTCCGATCGGGTCCCCGGCTCAACGGTCCTCCCCCGCCCGCAACACCCGCACCAGATCCACCCGAGCCAACAACCGTGCCAGCCCCAGCACGACCACACTGATGGCCAACGCGGTTGCCACCGCCGTCAACGCCACCGTGCCCCAGGGAACGACCTGCGGCAGTGGCGGATACGGGGCCTCTCCGGTGTCGTCCACCGTGACCAGCGGCAGTACCGCCGACGCCAGCGCCATCCCCATCAACGCCCCCGGCACCACAGCGAACAACGCCAACCCCACCTGCTCGGCGCCCAGCAACGCGGACAGGCTGGTGGCGCGGACACCGATCGCGCGGAGGAGGGCGAACTCCTTGCGGCGCTGCCTGGTGGAGACCACCGCGTGGACGGTGAAGGCGATGACCGCGAAACCGGGGGCCAGGTACCGGACCAGTTCCAGCACCCGGCGCAGGCCGGCGCGGAAGGGGTCCGCCCGCAGGGACGCGGCGGTGCGTGCCGTGGTCGTGACGCTGCCCAGCGCGGGCTGCGCCTCGGCGGCAGCGGCCGTACGCGCGCTGTCGGTGCTGTTCAGCCACCAGAACGCGGGGTCCTGCCGGTCCGCACCGGACAGGGTGAGCGCGGTGGCGAGTTGGCGCTGGTCGGCGATCAAGTGGCCCTGGCCGCGGCCCAGTCCGGGCGGTGAGTCCACGCGGCCCACGATCTTGGCGGTGATCCGGCCGCCGCCCAGGTCGAGTGTCGTGGTGCTGCCCAGGTGCAGCCGGGCGGCGCGCAGCGTCGAGGCGTCGGCGCGTACCGGAAGCGGTGCCGGACCGCCCGCCGGGCCCGCCACGAGCCTTACCTGGCTGCCGGGTTGGGTGGCGTAGTCGCCGGCGGACAGCCCGCCGAAGGCGTCCGAGGTCGCCTGGGAGGGGCGGATGCCGGTGCTGACCGTGGTCCGGAGCACGGCCGGTCCGCCCGGCGTGATCGCGCACACCCCGGGCATACCGGGGTTGTAGGTGTCGGTCAACTTCCCCTTGCACGCACCCTCGGTGGAGTCGGCGGCATGGTCCGTACCGTCGAACCAGGCCTGCCCACCCGGCAGTTGGGAGACCCAGGTGTCCGCAGTGTCCGAACTGCCCGCGCTGCCGCGCGCTCCCACCCGCATCACGTCCAGGTCCAGCCGCGCAGGAGGGACATTCGGCTGCGGCAGGACACTGACCGCGGTCACCGTCAGCGGATACGCCCGCGGATGGCCCCCGCTCAGCGCCACACCCAGCGGGACCACGACCGTACGTCTGGCCCCGTCGGCGGTGGGCAGTCGCGCCGACACGACGCTGACCAGGCCGGACGCGTCCTGCACGGTCAGTTCCAGGCTCGGCGCCACCCGGCTGCCGTCGCCGCGCAGCCGCTCGTCCAGCAGCAGCGCGGCCGGCCGGCCGGGGAGCCGTATGCCGGGGACGACCGGCGACGGAGTGCGGGGAGCGGGCCCGCCGATCGTGCCGACCAGGTCCTCGGTGGCGCCGCCGGGCAGGTTCACCGTCGACCGTGTCACCGGTGTCACGCCGGTCACCCCCGGCAGCGCCCGATAGGCGGAGGCCAGGACCGCGGAGGGGTAACCGTCGTCCGCCGACGGGTCGATCCGCACATCCGCGCCGACGGTGAACGCGGCCTCCTCGGAGGCCAGTCCGCCCAGACAGGCCAGCGCGGTGGTGGCGAAGGCGCTCACCGACACGGCCAGACACATCAGCACGACCGGCCCCGCGTTGCGGGCGGCCCGCCGGCTCAACTGCCAACCGGCCAGGGCCAGTACGAGCCCCCGGCTACGACGCCCGAACGCGTCCAGCAACAGCGACGTCAGCGGCAGCAGCCGTAGCAACAGCAGTGCGGCGGCGCCCGCCACCAGCGTCGGCACGAGGACCAGCACCGGGTCCGCGGACGCGCTGCCGGTGCCCACGTCGGCGATCAGCGAGTGGTGCCGCCGCAACTCCAGGTACCCCAGGGTCGCCACGGCCAGCAACGCCAGGTCGGCACCCAGCCGTTGCGCGGCGGCGGCCCGCGCGCCGCGCGCCGGCCGCGACCGCGCCGACGGCAGCACGGGCAGCAGCACCGCCGCCGCGTGCACCAGCAGAGTCAGTCCCACGGCCGCCCACGCGTCGGTGCCCCGGGTGCCGGGGTGCAGCAGCCCGGCCAGGAACGGTGCGAGCGCGGCGGCCGGTACGCCGGTGAGCGCCCACTCGGCCGTCGCGCCGCGCAGCAGCCTCAACGTGCCCGCGCCCCGGGCCTGTTGGAGCGCGAGTTCCTCGCGGCGGCGCTCGGTCAGCTGGCGGGCGGCCAGTACCAGGGTGGCCAGGGCGAGGGCCGCGAGCAGCACGCTCGGCAGGCACAGCGAGGAGCGGGCCGCGACCGTCGGGACCGTCAAGTCGTCGATCGCGCCCGGCAGTCCGGAGGCCACGGTCAGGTCGTCCAGCGACGGCTGCCGTCCGCCGAACACCGACACCCCGCTCTGGCTGCCGGAGAAGGCGCGCAGCCGGTCGCGCAGTCCGGCGAGGCTGTCCGCGTCTAGCCGGGAGAGGTCGGGCTGCACGCTCCAGTGGGCGGTCAGATGGCCGTTGAGGACGGCGCTGCCGTTGAGCGCCGCCGCCGAGACCACCAGCAGATCCTGGTCGGCGGTCTCGCCCTCGGTCAGGTCACCGGCCATCGCGGGCCAGAACCCGACGGCACCGGTCGCCCGGAAGACCCCGGTGACCCGCAGCGTCATGGGGCGGTTGAAGGCGTCCCGCACCCGAAGGCTCGAACCGGGCCTGATACCGAGGCGTTTGGCCAGGGCGTCGGGCACCGCCGTGTCGACCGGCGCGGTGGACCCGGTGGCGACGGGCACATCGGGCAGCGAGGTGAAGGCACCGGCCGGGGCGTCGCCCGTACCGGCGGGCCACCGCCCGGCCACCAACTCCCCGAACTCGCGCGCGTCTTGGACCGCGACCGGATGCAACCCGCTGCCCCCGGGACCACGCGGCGGCCCCACGACCCCGTCGATCCCCGTCACCGAGACCGGCGACGTACCGAGCAGCCCCACATACGTCCGCTGCGGCACTCCGGCGAACACCCGCTCCGCGGCGGCCCGAACGTCCCGGTCGGCGACGGCCATCCCCCCGGCCCGATAGGCCGCGTTGACGTTCACCTGCGCACCGAGATCCCCGGCCAGCCGCCGCACGGCCCCGGCCTGCACCGAACTCCCGGCCAGCGCCGCGAGCGCGGCCAACGCCGTCGCACACAGCAACACGGTCACCGAGACAGCGGCCAGCACCAGCCCGTGCTGCGAGGCGCGCCGGGCAACTGCGGGTATCTGCCGCCGAGTTGGGCGCGGAGCGTCCGGATGCCGCCGCGACGAGGACGTAAAGGCCGTGGCGACCACATGAACCCCCGCAGAATCGAACATGTGACGGTGACGGCGCGCCACAGTCCTACCAGCCGTGCCCCGACGCCGCAAGAAAAGCTGATCGTCATGGCTGCCCGGTGGAGGAGCGCGCGGGGAAAATGCCTGAGTACGCCAGGGATGTTCGCTGTACGTTGGGCGGGCGCCCCGCGGTCCGCGGTGGCGCGCTTCCCCAGCTCAGAGGCCCAGTAGACGTTACGAGGCAGGCCCACCGTGTTCCTGACGATCAGTACCACCGGCACCCCCGAACGCCCCGCCACCGACCTCGGTTTCCTGCTGCACAAGCATCCCGACAAGGCGCAGGCGTTCTCCACGTCCTACGGCAAGGCGTACGTCCTCTACCCCGAGGCGGATCCCGGGCGGTGCACGGCGGCGCTGTTGCTGGAGGTCGACGCGGTGGCGCTGGTCCGGCGCGGCAAGGGCAAGGGGCGCGGCGGCGCGCCCGACGCGGCGCTCGCCCAGTACGTCAACGACCGCCCGTACGCGGCCTCTTCGCTGCTCGCCGTGGCCCTGAGCGCGGTCTTCTCCAGCGCCATGCGGGGTGTGTGCAACGCCCGCCCCGAGCGCGCGGAGCAGCCGCTGCCGCTGCGCGTCGAGGTGCCCGCGCTGCCCGCTAGGGGTGGTCCCGATCTCGTACGGAGCCTCTTCGCGCCGCTAGGCTGGACCGTCACCGTCGAACCGGTCGCGCTGGACGCAGAGTTCCCCGAGTGGGGCGACTCGCGGTACGTGAGCCTCCTACTGGAAGCGGAGACGCTGACCCTCGCCGAGGCGCTGCGCCACCTGTACGTCCTGCTGCCCGTGCTCGACGACGCCAAGCACTACTGGGTGGCGTCCGACGAGGTCGACAAGCTGCTGCGCGCCGGTGCGGGCTGGCTGCCCGCGCACCCGGAGCAGAAGCTCATCACCAGCCGCTATCTGTCCCGCCGTTGGTCCCTCACCCGGGAGGCCATGGAGCGGCTGGAACTGGTGCGGCTCGCCGAGGCCGACGACAGCGAGGTCGAGGAGATCGACAACGCCGTCGAGCCGGAGACCGAGGCCGAGGAGAAGCCGACACCGCTCGCCGTGCGGCGCCGGGACGCGATCGTCGAGGCGCTCAGGACGTCCGGCGCCGGCCGCGTGCTCGATCTCGGCTGCGGGCAGGGCCAGTTGGTGCAGGCGCTGCTCAAGGACACCCGGTTCACGGAGATCGTCGGCACCGACGTGTCGATGCGCGCGCTCACCATCGCGAGCCGCCGCCTCAAGCTGGACCGCATGGGGGAGCGGCAGGCCTCGCGCGTCCAGCTCTTCCAGAGCTCGCTCGCCTACACCGACAACCGCCTCAAGGGCTACGACGCCGCCGTGCTCAGCGAGGTCGTCGAGCACCTCGACCTGCCCCGGCTGCCGGCCCTGGAGTACGCGGTGTTCGGCGCCGCCCGCCCGAGGACGGTCGTCGTCACCACCCCGAACGTCGAGTACAACGTCCGCTGGGAGACCCTCCCCGCCGGACACGTCCGGCACGGCGACCACCGCTTCGAGTGGACGCGCGCCGAGTTCGGGGAGTGGGCCGGGAAGGTCGCCCAACGGCACGGCTACGACGTCGAGTTCGTCCCGGTCGGACCCGACGACCCCGAGGTGGGACCGCCCACCCAGATGGCCGTGTTCAGCGTGAGTTCCGTGAAGGAGGAGAAGGCCGCATGACGAACGAGACCCCCGCGACGGTACGTACCCTGCCCGTCACCGACCTCTCCCTCGTGGTGCTGATCGGCGCCTCAGGATCCGGCAAGTCCACCTTCGCGCACCGGCACTTCAAGCCCACCGAGATCATCTCCTCCGACTTCTGCCGGGGCCTGGTCGCGGACGACGAGAACGACCAGGGCGCCAGCCGGGACGCCTTCGACGTCCTGCACTACATCGCGGGCAAGCGCCTCGCCGCCGGCCGTCGCACGGTCGTCGACGCGACCAGCGTCCAGCAGGAGAGCCGACGCCAACTGATCGACCTGGCCAAGCAGTTCGACGTGCTGCCCATCGCCATCGTGCTCGACGTACCGGAGGAGGTGTGCGCCGAGCGCAACGCCTCCCGCGTCGACCGCGCCGACATGCCGCGCCGCGTCATCACCCGCCACACCCGCGAACTCCGGCGCTCCCTGAGGGGTTTGGAGCGTGAGGGCTTCCGCAAGGTGCACGTGCTGCGGGGCGTCGAGGAGATCGACCACGCCACGGTTGTCACCGAGAAGCGCTACAACGACCTGACCCACCTCACCGGCCCCTTCGACATCATCGGCGACATCCACGGCTGCGCCGCCGAACTGGAGACCCTGCTCGGCAAGTTGGGCTACGACGACGGCGTCCACCCGGCGGGCCGTACGGCCGTCTTCGTCGGCGACCTCGTCGACCGCGGCCCGGACTCGCCCGGTGTGCTGCGCCGCGTGATGTCCATGGTCGGCTCGGGCAACGCGCTGTGCGTGCCGGGCAACCACGAGAACAAGTACGGCCGTTATCTCAAGGGCCGCAAGGTCCAGCACACCCACGGCCTGGCCGAGACGGTCGAGCAGATGGAGGAGGAGACCGAGGAATTCCACGCCCAGGTGAGGGAGTTCATCGACGGACTCGTCAGCCACTATGTCCTCGACGGCGGCAAGCTCGTGGTCTGCCACGCCGGCCTGCCCGAGAAGTACCACGGCCGCACCTCGGGCCGGGTCCGATCGCACGCGCTCTACGGCGACACCACCGGCGAGACCGACGAGTTCGGCCTGCCGGTGCGCTACCCGTGGGCCGAGGACTACCGGGGGCGCGCGGCCGTCGTCTACGGCCACACCCCGGTCCCCGAGGCCACCTGGCTCAACAACACCATCTGCCTCGACACGGGTGCCGTCTTCGGCGGCAAACTGACCGCCCTGCGGTGGCCGGAACGGGAGTTGGTCGACGTACCGGCCGAGCGGGTCTGGTACGAGCCGACCCGCCCGCTGCGCACGGAGGCGCCCGGCGGCCACGACGGCCGCCCGCTCGACCTGGCGGACGTGCACGGCCGCCGGGTGGTGGAGACCCGGCACGCCGGCCGGGTGTCGGTCCGCGAGGAGAACGCGGCGGCGGCCCTGGAGGTCATGAGCCGCTTCGCGGTCGACCCGCGCCTGCTGCCGTACCTCCCGCCCACGATGGCCCCGACGGCGACCTCGCACGTCGACGGCTATCTGGAGCACCCGGCCGAGGCGTTCGCGCAGTACGCCGACGAGGGGGTCGCGCGGGTCGTGTGCGAGGAGAAGCACATGGGTTCGCGGGCGGTGGTACTGGTGTGCCGGGACGCGGAGGCGGCGGCGAAGCGGTTCGGCGTGGACGGCGGGCACGGCGTGACGGGGTCGCTGTACACGCGTACGGGCCGTCCCTTCTTCGACGATTCGGCGGTCACCGAGGAGATCCTGGGCCGGCTGCGGACGGCGCTCGACGAGTCGGGCCTGTGGGCGGAGCTGGACACTGACTGGGTGCTGCTGGACGCGGAGTTGATGCCGTGGTCGCTGAAGGCGTCCGGGCTGCTGCGCGGTCAGTACGCGGCGGTCGGCGCCGCGGCCGGTGCGGTGTTCCCGGGTGTGCTGGGTGCGCTGGAGGGTGCCGCGGGGCGGGGTGTCGACGTGGACGCGCTGCTGTCCCGGCAGCGTGAACGCGCCGCCGACGCCTCGGCGTTCACCGACGCGTACCGTCGTTACTGCTGGACCACGTCCGGCCTCGACGGTGTCCGGCTCGCCCCGTTCCAGTTCCTCGCGGTCCAGGGACGCAGCCTCGCCGGACTTCCGCACGACGACCAACTCGCCCTGCTGGACCGGCTCGTGGAGCACGACAGTACGGGTCTGCTGCAGACCACGCGCCGGCTGTACGTCGACACCGGTGACCCGGAGTCGGTACAGGCCGGGGTCGACTGGTGGCTGGAGATGACCGGGCGCGGTGGCGAGGGCATGGTCGTCAAGCCGGTCGGGGCGGTGGTGCGCAGCGAGGCGGGTCGACTCGTCCAGCCCGGTATCAAGTGCCGGGGGCGGGAGTACCTGCGGATCATCTACGGTCCGGAGTACACCCGTGCCGACAACCTCGCCCGGCTGCGGGGGCGGTTCCTCAACCACAAGCGGTCGTTGGCGATCCGGGAGTACGCGCTCGGTCTTGAGGCGCTGGACCGGCTGGCCGAGGGGGAGCCGTTGTGGCGGGTTCACGAGGCGGTGTTCGGGGTGCTGGCGTTGGAGTCGGAGCCGGTGGATCCGCGGTTGTGACCTGTGCGGGTGGGTGGGCTGGGTGAGGGTGGTCGCCCTGGGGCTTCGCCCCAGCCCCCCGTTTGCCACCCACCCACCACCCGTCAGCCCAGCAAGCGCAACCGTTCCTCACAGACCCCCACCCGAACCCCCTGCCCCCACGTCAACTCCAGCGCATCCCCCTCCATCCCGTCCCCGAACACGACCAACCCCTCCGACTCCACGGTGAGTTCGAGCACCGCGGACCCGACCAGCTCGCCCGAGACCAACGACGTCCCCGTCACCGGCGACGGCCACGCCTCCCGTACGAACCACACCAGCCGGTCCTCCGAGGGGTGCGGCAGGGCGAGGGAACTGCCCCGCTCCTGCCACACCGACCGGAGCCACCCCGTGGCCCCGGTGCCCGTTCCCACGAGCACCCCGGAGGACGCCTGGGCCTCGACGACACCCCCGTCGCCCTCCAGACCCAGGCGGTATCGGGCCGTCTGATGACCGACGGCTCCCAGATAGATCTCGTTGAGCGCGACCAGTCGCTGTGTGTCGTCGGCGACGGCCTCGACCATGGTCAGTTCGTCCACAGCAGTGCTCGCCGCGTGCGCGGAGGGCAGCAGCGTGGCCGCGGCCGACGGGCGGTGCCGTACCAGGACGCCCGGGTTGCGGCCGGGGTCGGTGTCGAAGCCCAACACCGGTTGCCCGGAGAGGTACTTGGCGACGTTCGCGACCAGCCCGTCCTGCCCGACGACCAGCACCACGTCCTCCGGCGCGAACAGGAACCGGTCCAAGTCGGCCCGCTCGACCTGGGTCTGACGCCAGGTCAGGGGGATCGCCGAGGACACCTCGGCCAGCGCCCGGCGGGTCCGGCGGTGCCGTTCGGCGACCTCCTCGATGTCCCGCCCCCGCGACCGGAGGAAGTACGCGGCCTGGCCGTGCGTCCCGTGCCGGGCGACCAACTCCTCGTACTCCGTGGTCCGGTGGACGAGGACGGCCCGCGGCGCGAGACTCACGCGCCGGCCTCGCCGCCACCGGCACCGAGCCTGCTGAGCAGCCCCGTCAGCACGTCCGGCGAGATCGTCACGCTGTCGATGTTCGGCAGGTTCTCCGCGAGCCGGGTCCCGGTGAGCGCGTGCAGGGTCGCCACGTCGACGTCGGCGTGCACCCGCAGCCATGCCAACTGGGCGTGGGCCCGCGCGTCACCCACTTCGCGCGCACCCTCGGCCTCGGCACGGGACAGCCGTACGGAACGTGCCGCCTCGGCGTCGGCCAGCCGTACCGTACGGGTGGCCTCCGCCTCGGCCCGTACGCCGTCAGCCGCCGCGTGCTCCTCGGCCTCGCGGCGGGTGTTCGTGCCGCGCTGGTCGACCAACTGCTCCTCGCGGCGGGCGAGTTCGATCTGGCTGTCGAGTTCGTTCTCGGCGATCGCGCGCTCGCGCTCGACGGCGACGGCCCGGCGTTCGTAGGTGGCCTTGTCCGCCTCCTGCTGGATCTGTTCGCGGGCCGGGGTGCGCAGTGCCCGTTCCACCTCGGGCTCGGGGCGGATGGCCATCACGCGGACGGCGACCACCTCGATGCCGGTGGCCGGGAGGCGGGGTTCGGCGCCGAGGCCGGTCGCGATCCGCTCCCGTGCCGCCGTCACGCCGTCGACCAGCGCGGATGCGAGGGGTGTCCGGGCGAGCACGGCCAGCGCGTGCTGCTGGGCCGTCTCGGTGAGCAGGGTGCCGAGTTGTTCGAGGGGCGATCCGCGCCACACGCCGGTGTCCGGGTCGACGGAGAAGTCGAGGCGGGCGGAGGCGAGGGCCGGGTCGCTGATGCGGTAGGTGACGGTGGCCTGGACCGCCACGTCCTGGAAGTCGGACGTACGGGCGTGGAAGGTCATGGCCAACTCCCGGTCGTCGACCGGCACTTCGGAGAGCGCGGCGGTCAACGCGCGGAACCAGAAGCTGAGTCCGGGCCCGTCGTGCAGCAGCGTGCCCGAGCGGTGGTGCCGGATGTGCGCCGTAGGAGCCCCGCGCAGGTGGCGCCAGCCCAGGCGCCGGGTGATGTCGGCCATCAGAGTCCCTCGGATTCCGTCGGTTCCCGTGAGATCGCGTCGGATCCCGCATTGATCTCGTCAGTAAGACGATAATCGTGCGACCCACTTGTCGTCAAGGGGACGAAAACAAGTGGCGGTACGGGAAGCGGTGGCGGTATGTGAAGTAAGGGGGTGAACCCGGCCCCGGATGGTCAGGATGGAGACATGGCACTCCATGTCGACTCCGAGACCGGGCGGCTCCGCCGCGTCATCCTGCACCGGCCGGATCTGGAGCTCAAAAGGCTCACTCCCAGCAACAAGGACGCCCTTCTCTTCGACGACGTGCTCTGGGTGCGCCGGGCGCGCGCCGAGCACGACGGCTTCGCGGACGTGCTGCGCGACCGGGGCGTCGCCGTCCACCTCTTCGGCGACCTGCTCGCCGAGTCCCTGGCGATCCCGGCGGCCCGCGCGCTCGTCCTGGACCGCGTCTTCGACGAGAAGGAGTACGGCCCCCTCGCCACCGACCACCTCCGCGCCGCCTTCGAGGCCCTGCCCGCACCCGAACTGGCCGAGGCGCTCGTCGGCGGCATGACCAAGCGGGAGTTCCTGGAAGCCCACGCGGAGCCGACCTCCGTCCGCTTCCACGTCATGGACCTCGACGACTTCCTCCTCGCCCCCCTCCCCAACCACCTCTTCACCCGCGACACCTCCGCCTGGATCTACGACGGCGTCTCCGTCAACGCCATGCGCTGGCCGGCCCGGCAGCGCGAGACCGTCCACTTCGAGGCGATCTACCGGCACCACCCGCTGTTCCGCGCCGAGAAGTTCCACGTCTGGTCCGAGGGACAGGCCGACTACCCCTCCACCATCGAGGGCGGCGACGTACTCGTCATCGGGAACGGCGCGGTGCTCATCGGCATGAGCGAGCGGACCACCCCGCAGGCCGTCGAGATGCTCGCGCACAAGCTGTTCGCCGAGGGCTCCGCGCAGACGATCGTGGCGCTCGACATCCCCAAGCAGCGCGCCTTCATGCACCTCGACACGGTGATGACGATGGTCGACGGCGACACCTTCACCCAGTACGCGGGGCTCGGCATGCTCCGGTCGTACACGATCGAACCGGGCGTCGGCGACAAGGAGTTGAAGGTCACCGACCATCCGCCGGAGCACATGCACCGCGCGATCGCCGCCGCCCTCGGTCTGGACGGGATCCGGGTCCTGACCGCCACGCAGGACGTGCACGCGGCCGCACGCGAGCAGTGGGACGACGGCTGCAACGTCCTGGCCGTCGAGCCCGGCGTCGTCGTCGCCTACGAGCGGAACGCCACCACCAACACGTATCTGCGCAAGCAGGGCATCGAGGTGATCGAGATCCCCGGCAGCGAACTGGGCCGGGGCCGGGGCGGGCCGCGCTGTATGAGCTGCCCGGTCGAGCGGGAGGCCGTGTAGGCGTCCAGGGATCGGACTACCGTATAGAAATGCTAGGAGTCGTATAGAATTCCAAAAGACCTTGTACCCGTACCTGTATCCGTACCTGTACCCGCACCGATGGAGCGCCCCCATGGCGACAGTCCCGACCGCCCTCGCCGGCCGCCACTTCCTCAAGGAGCTGGACTTCTCCGAGGAGGAGTTCCGCGGTCTGATCGAGCTGGCCGCCGAGCTGAAGGCCGCCAAGAAGGCCGGGGCCGAGACGCGGTACCTGTCGGGCAGGAACATCGCGCTCATCTTCGAGAAGACCTCGACGCGCACGCGCTGCGCGTTCGAGGTCGCCGCGGCCGACCAGGGGGCCTCGACGACCTACCTCGACCCGTCGGGCTCGCAGATCGGGCACAAGGAGTCCGTGAAGGACACCGCGCGCGTGCTCGGCCGTATGTTCGACGGCATCGAGTACCGCGGGGACAGCCAGGCCGCCGTGGAAGAGCTGGGTGCGCACGCGGGCGTGCCTGTGTACAACGGTCTCACCGACGACTGGCACCCCACCCAGATGCTCGCCGACGTGCTCACGATGACCGAGCACAGCGCCAAGCCGCTGAAGCGGATCGCCTTCGCCTACCTCGGCGACGCCCGCTTCAACATGGGCAACTCCTACCTGGTCACCGGCGCGCTGCTCGGCATGGACGTACGGATCGTCGCCCCGAAGTCGTACTGGCCCGCCGAGGAGATCGTCGCCGCCGCCCGCGCGCTCGCCGAGCGGAGCGGGGCGCGCATCACGCTCACCGAGGGGATCGAGGAAGGGGTGGCGGGCGCCGACTTCGTCGTCACCGACGTGTGGGTCTCCATGGGCGAGCCCAAACAGGTCTGGGACGAGCGGATCACGGCCCTCGCGCCGTACGCCGTGACCATGGACGTCCTGCGGGCCACCGGCAACCCGGACGTCAGGTTCCTGCACTGCCTGCCGGCCTTCCACGACCTCGGCACCAAGGTCGGCCGCGAGATATACGAGACCCACGGTCTCGACTCGCTGGAGGTCACGGACGAGGTCTTCGAGTCCGCCCACTCGGTCGTCTTCGACCAGGCGGAGAACCGACTGCACACCATCAAGGCCGTGCTCGTGGCAACACTGGCCTGACCAGCGCGTAGGCCGCCCGGCTGCCTATCCCGCCGGACGCCACTGCTCCGGTACGACGGGCAGCCTGAACCACACCGCCTTGCCGGACTCGGTCGGGCGGTGGCCGCACGACGAGCTGAGGGCGCGGATCAGCAGCAGACCGCGCCCGTGTTCCTGCCAGGGGTCGGGCTCCTCGGCGACGGGCTTCGTCAGGCTTCCGGGCGGCTCCGGGTCGGGGTCGTGCACCTCGACCTGGCAGCCGGTGGGCAGCAGCTCGACCACGAGCTCTATGGGGGCGTCACCGGCGGTGTGCTCCACCGCGTTCGCGACCAGCTCCGCCGTCAGCAGCTCCGCGGTGTCGCTGTCGGCCGTGTACTTCACCTCGGACAGAGCCGTACGGACCAGTGCGCGGGCCACCGGCACGGCCGCGGCGGTGTGCGGCAGCGCGATGCGCCAGGAGGCGGAGGCGGAAGGGCGTTCTTGCAAGGCGGGTCCGTTCATGGAGCAGGCTGTCCTGCTTTCAACTATATGAATGGTACGGCGCCCTTTGTCAGGGTCTCTCGACGGGCACCGCCCGGGACTTTTGGCCCCGTGTCGAGCGGCATACCCCGTTGAACGGCCACTTCCGCACAACTGCTCCCGTTGTTACCGCGCTATTGACGACTCGTGACGGATGCGACGGCAACAGGTCATTTCGACGGGATATTCAGGCCGGGCACAAAAACGCCCTCGGACCCCGTGCGAAACGGGGTCCGAGGGCGTTCTGCGGGCGAGGATCAGGCCAGATCGGCCATCCCCGCGGTGAGCGTCGCGCCGTCCGCCGGGTCGATCACCAGGAACGCGCCCGTACGGCGCGAGACCGCGTAGTCGTCCAGCGCGAGCGGCTCGGCCGTGCGCAGGGTGATCCGCCCCAGGTCGTTCGCGGTCAGCTCGGCCGCGCCGGCGAGATCCTTCACGATCGCCTTGACCGTCCGGGTCGTGTGCCGCACCAGCACCCGGTCGCCGACCCGCAGCGGCCGGTCGGCCAGATGGCATACGGCGGCCCGCACGTCCTGGGTGAGCGCGGGCGCGTCGGCCCCGGCGGTGATCATGTCCCCGCGCGCCACGTCCCGTCGATCGGCGAGCCGCAGGCTGACCGACTGCGGCGCGTACGCCGCGTCGGCCTCGGTACCGAGCACGGAGATCCCGGTGATCTCGGAACCCCCACCGGAGGGATGCACCGTCACCCGGTCGCCGACCCGCAGCGATCCGGACACCAACTGGCCCGCGTACCAACGGACTTCACCGTCCCGGATGACGTACTGCACCGGGAAACGGGCCGGTGCGTCGGACGGATCCGCGCCGACCGGCACGTCCTCCAGGAACTCCAGCAGCGCCGGACCCGCGTACCAGTCCATGTGCGCCGACCGGTCCACCACGTTGTCGCCGACGAGCGCCGACACCGGGATCGGCGTGAAGGAGGGTAGTCCCAACTCGGCCGCGTGGCCCGCGAATTCCTCCACGATCCGCTCGAACACCGGCTGCCCGTACCCGACCAGGTCCATCTTGTTCACGGCCAGGACGACATGGGGCACCCGCAACAGCGCCGCTACGGCCGCGTGCCGCAGGGTCTGTTCCACGACACCGTTGCGCGCGTCGACCAGGACGATCGTCAGCTCGGCGGTGGAGGCGCCGGTGACCATGTTGCGGGTGTACTGCACATGGCCCGGGGTGTCGGCGAGGATGAACCGGCGCCGGGGCGTGGCGAAGTAGCGGTACGCCACGTCGATCGTGATGCCCTGCTCGCGCTCGGCCCGCAGCCCGTCCGTGAGGAGGGCGAGGTCGGGAGCGTCCTGGCCGCGGTCGGCCGACACCCTCTCCACGGCCGCCAGTTGGTCGGTCAGCACCGACTTGGAATCGTGCAACAGCCGCCCCACGAGCGTGGACTTGCCGTCGTCGACCGAACCGGCCGTCGCGAACCGCAGCGTGTCGATGGTGGTCGTGCTCATGGTTAGAAGTACCCCTCGCGCTTGCGGTCTTCCATCGCGGCCTCGGACATCTTGTCGTCGGCACGCGTCGCGCCCCGCTCGGTGACCCGGGAGGCGGCGATCTCGGCGACGACCTGCTCCAGCGTGGCGGCATCGGAGTCGACGGCACCGGTGCACGACATGTCACCGACGGTCCGGTACCGCACCTGGCGCTTCTCGACGGTCTCGCGCGCCTTCGGGCCGCCCCACTCACCGGCGGTCAGCCACATGCCGCCGCGGTCGAAGACCTCGCGGTAGTGGGCGAAGTAGATCTGCGGGAGGTCGATGCCCTCGCGGGCGATGTACTGCCAGACGTCCAGCTCGGTCCAGTTGGACAGCGGGAACACGCGGACGTGTTCGCCGGGCGCGTGCCGCCCGTTGTAGAGATTCCACAGCTCGGGGCGCTGGCGGCGCGGGTCCCACTGCGAGAACTCGTCCCGCAGCGAGAACACCCGCTCCTTGGCGCGCGCCTTCTCCTCGTCCCTACGACCGCCGCCGAAGACCGCGTCGAACTTCTCGCTCTGGATCCTCTCCGTCAACGGCACGGTCTGCAGGGGATTCCGGGTCCCGTCGGGGCGTTCGCGCAGCACACCGCGGTCGATGTAGTCCTGTACGGAGGCCACATGGAGCCGCAGCCCATGTGCGGCGACCACACGGTCGCGGTACTCAAGCACCTCGGGGAAGTTGTGTCCGGTGTCCACATGCAGCAGCGAGAACGGCACCGGCGCCGGCGCGAACGCCTTCAGCGCGAGATGCAGCATGACGATCGAGTCCTTGCCGCCGGAGAAGAGGATCACCGGCCGCTCGAACTCACCCGCCACCTCACGGAAGATGTGCACCGCCTCGGACTCAAGAGCGTCCAGGTGCGAGAGCTTGAAGGCTTCCGTGGTCGTCACCGCGCTCACACCAGCCCCCGCTCGGACAGCACCGCGTACACCGCGTCCGCCGACTCCTGCGGGCTCTGTACCTGCGTCGGCAGGGTGAGCGCCGGGTCCGTGGGTGGCTCGTACGGGTCGTCGACACCGGTCAGGCCAGTGAGGTGGCCCGCGGCCTGGCGGGCGTAGAGGCCCTTCACGTCGCGCTCGCCGCACACCTCCACGGGGGTCGCGACATGGACCTCGATGTACGGCGTCCCGCTCGCCTCGTGGCGCTTGCGGACGGCCTCGCGGCTGTCGGCGTACGGGGCGATGACCGGGACGACGGAGAGCACGCCGTTGCGCGCGAGCACCTCGGAGACGAGGCCGATGCGCTGGACGTTGGTGTTGCGGTCCTCGCGGGAGAAGCCGAGGCCGGCCGAGAGGAAGCGGCGTACCTCGTCGCCGTCGAGGACCTCCACGCGATGTCCCTCGGCTCTCAGCCGCTCCCCGAGATGCCGGGCGATCGTCGTCTTGCCCGCGCTCGGCAGTCCGGTGAGCCAGACGGTGGCTCCCTGAGCCCTTGCCGTGGTGGTCATGCGCAACAGTCCTCTTTCTTACCCGACGAGCGACGTCGTCGAAGGCTAGGTAAGAACTCTGAGAGGACCTGCTAAGGAACCTGAGGTTTGCCTGAGGGCTGCCGTCGCACGCCCGCGAACGCCGCCCCCGCGTCCCGCAGCCGCTCGTGCAGCGCGCGGAACACCTCGGCCGAGCGGGCGCCCGGCCAGTCCCGGGGGAGCAGACTCGCGGGGAGTCCGGGATCGGCGTAGGGGAGGTGGCGCCAGGAGTCCAGGGCGAGGAGGTAGTCGCGGTACGCGTCCTCGGGCGGGGTGTCCGCGCGCTGCTCCCAGGCGTGCAGCACGCGCGCGTGACGGTCGAGGAACGCCTGGTGCTGGGCGGCGATCGCGGGCAGGTCCCACCAGCGGGCCACGGCCTCGGCGGTCGCCGCGAAGCCGAGGTGCTCACCGCGGAAGAAGTCGACGTACGGGTCGAGGCGCAGCCGCTGGAGGATGTGCCGGGTCTCCTCGTACAGGCGGGCGGGGGCGATCCAGACGCCCGGGGCGGCGGTGCCGAAGCCGAGGCCGGACAGGCGGGAGCGCAGGATGTGCCGCTTCTGGCGCTCCGACTCGGGTACGGAGAACACCGCGAGCACCCAGCCCTCGTCCTCCGGGGGTGCGGCCGCGTAGACGCGCCGGTCGCCGTCGTCGAGCAACTGCCGTGCCTCGGGCGAGAGTTGGTACCCGGCGGCGCCTTCCGCCGTACGGGCGGGCAGGAGTAGTCCGCGCCGTTTGAGGCGGGACACCGACGAGCGCACGGAGGGCGCGTCGACGCCGGCCGCGGCCAGGAGCCGGATCAGTTCCGCGACGGGAACCGGGCCGGGCACGAAGCGGCCGTACGCGCCGTAGAGCGTGACGATGAGAGACCGTGGAGCAGGTTGGTCGGACACGTTGATCATCTTAGGCCGACGGTATCGCTGCTGGTCACCTCGGGTGCGCAACCTGAACTTCTACGGTCGGACGATCACCGTGGGTAGCGGCTTCGGGCAGCCGATCACGAGCGAACGGTCAGGCGGCGACGGCGAGTTGGTCCGCCGGGACCCGGTGCGGGGCGACGATCCGGCCGTCGGGGAGAACGGCGCCCAGGTCGTCGAAGACGATCGCGCCGTCGCACAGCAGCGTCCAGCCCTGCTCGGGGTGGGCGGAGACGATGTGCGGGGTGGTGGTCCCGGCGTCGGTCACGGGGCACGAGGACTGGTGGGAACACATGGCGTACCTCCACGTCGGATGCGATCCGTTCCGGCGGCTCCGTCACCGCCCGCATCGCATATACAGACCATCCTCCCGCCGCGAACTCATCGGAACCGCCCGCTGTGAAGCGTGACAACACGCGGACAACACTCGGACGGTTCCACGACGCTCGGTGCGGACCCGCCACCTGATGAGTGACGATCGCGACGCTCGGTACGGACTCGCCACCGAAGGAGTGAGGATCACGGGAGTCGAGGCCGTCGCCCGGTACCAGTGGAGGTCCCAACTCCAGGAGGTACTCCCATGTCCCTGCGTTCCGTCCTCGGTACGGCGGCCGGTGCCGCGCTGCTCCTGCTGGCCGCCGCCCCCGCCGCGCCCGCGTCCGCCGCCCCGTACGAGACGGTGACGGTCGACCCCACGGGCACGATCGCCCCGGACGGCACCGTCACCCTTTCGGGCACCTACCGCTGTCTCGGCAACTCGGGTGCCGTCTTTGTCAGTTCCTCCGTCATGCAGGGCGACCCCTCGGTCCATCACGGCATCGGAGGCACCCACGCGGTCTGCGACGGCACGGAGCACAGCTGGGAGAACTCGGGCAAGCCGTCCCACCCGGTCACCCCCGGCGCCGCCCGCGTCGAGGCCACGGTGATGGAACTCTCCGCCGGCTCCGGCCTGCCCCTGCCCCGCTTCCACGCGACGCGGCAGCAGGACGTCACCCTCACCCGGAGCTGAGCGCCTGACCTGCCCCGTGCCCGCACCCCCAAGGGGTGCGGGCCGGAGGGGAGTTGGGCTCAGCTCCGTCAGTGCTGGGTGTTGCTCGCCCAGATCGCGGTCGAGCCGCCGGAGTAGATCACCATGTTGCCGTCGCCCTGGAGGCGGAGGATCGAGCCGTTGTAGCCGCCGGTGTTGCTCGCCCAGACGGGCTTGTCGGCGGAGGTGTAGACGACGAGGTTGCCGTCCCCCTGGAACACCGCGTGGTAGTTCGAGCCGAAGGTCATGGTGGCCCAACGGGCCTTGTTGTTCTCGTCGTAGAGGACGAAGTTGCCGTCGGTCTGCATGCGCAGCCGGGCCTTCTTCGCGTTGATGGACTGGCCCGCCTTCAGCACCCGGGTCGCCGTGACGAGGACGTCCGACGGGTACGAGGACTTGGTCGTCGTGGTGGTGGTGCTCGATTTCGTCCCGGACTTGGTCGGCGTGGACTTCTTCGTCGCCTTCGCCGTCGGCTTCTTCGTCTTCTTGACCGTCGTCGGCTCGTTCACCGGCTGTTTGACGGTCGTCTTTCCCGACGAGGTCTTGCGCGGTGTGGCGATCTTCGGTGTGCTGTGCCCGGCGGGGGCGGTCGGGGTGCCCGAGGCGTACGCCCCGGCGTCCAGCGTCGCCGCGCCGTCGCCGAGGATCGTGCCCGCCTGGTCGGCGACCACGCGGTCGTGGGTCTCCGGCGTCCGGTCCCGGCTCATCAACAGCCCCGGTACGGCGATCAGCAGCGCGCCGAGCACGGCCGCACCGGCCAGCAGCGGGCGGCCCGGGCGGCCGACGGACGCGGCCGCAGCGCTTCCGGGGGTCGGTCCGTCGCCCTCGGACATGCTCGCGGCCAGCACCCCGGCGGGCGCCTCGGCCTCGGCCTCCTGCCGCGCCGCGCGGGCGACGGCAGCGGACTCCGGGCCCGTCGGCCCCGCGGGTTCGTCCGGCGTACGGCCGCTGCCGGCGAGCGCTTCGACCTCCGCCGCCGAGATCGCGGGAGGGGTCGGCTCAGCCGCGAGGGACTCCGCGGAGACGGCCCCGGGGGACCCGAGCGAACCGGCAGCCCCTGAACGGGACTTGGGTGCCTCACCCGCCGTATTCGCGGCCGATGCCTCGCTCGCCGTGGTGGACGTTTCCTCGGCGGGCGCCGCCGCTGATATCGATGTCGGTGCCGTCGGGTCCGCCGCCGTCGCTTCCCCGGCCGGGGCACCCGTCACGGAATTCGCTGCCGCGTTCTCTGCCGCCGTTTTCCGCGCGGCCGGTCCGGTTCGGTCTGTCATCCGCCCTGTCCGCTCTCATTCGCCCAGCAGTTCGTCGTACGTCTGTGTGCGCAATCCTATTCATGTCCATTCACGCGCATGCGCCAACACCGGTTCCTTTCACCGCAGTTAACAATCGTCACGGACAAGCCCCGGTGCTGGTACCGCCGTTGCGCAACAGCCCATAATTCGCCGTACGGCACTGTTGTGCCGTACGGCGCGCGCCCGCCGCGAACGTTCCGCTTTCCGGACCGGAGTGGGAACGCGCGTGCGGGGACGGCATGATGGGGTTACCGCAACCGACAGGTGCCGACACGAGGAGGTCAGCTGAGTGCGCCAGGTACTGACGGTCTGTCCGGAGGGCACCGGGGACGCCCGGACGATCGGAGAGGCCCTGGCCAGGGCGCGCGGCGGCGCGGTGCTGAGTGTGCGCCCGGGGACGTACGAGGAGAACCTCGTCGTCACCACCCGGGTCACCATCGTCGCCGAACAGGCGCGCGGCACCGTCCGGTTGGCCCCGCGCAAGGGCACCGTGATCTCGCTGCGCGTCGACGCGGTGATGCTGACCGACCTGGTGGTCCAGGGCCACGACGAGGAACATCCGGCCGTGGACGCCTCGCACGGGCAGGTCGCGATGCAGGGCTGCGATCTGTCCGGCGCCTCGTGGGCGACCGTACTGGCGCGCAACTCCGGCTCGTTGGCGATGCGTGAGTGCCGGGTGTCGAACCGCACCGGCGCCGGTGTCGTCGTCACCTCGCCGACGGAGAGTTCGCTGGAGTCCTGCACCCTCGAACACTTCGGCACCAGCGGGGTGGTGATCGGCGAGCGCGGCCGGGCCACCCTGCGCGGCTGCACCGTGCGGGACGCGCGCGGCAACGGCGTGCTCGCCAACGGGGATGCGCAGGGCTCCGTCGAGGACTGCGACCTCGCCTCGACCGACAAGCCCTCGCTGGCACTTGAGGAGCGCAGCGCGATACGCGTGCTGCGGACCGTGGTCCGCGACACCTCGATCGGTGTGCACATCACCAGCACCGCACGCTGCGAGCTGGAAGAGGTGCGGGTCACCGGCTCCAGCGGGCCCGGCATCATCGTCTCGCACGGCTCCGACCCGGTGCTGCGCCGCTGCCGCACCGCCCGCACCACGGGCAACGGCCTGCTGGTGACGGACCGTTCGCGCGGCACGTACGAGGACTGCTGGCTGACCGGCGCCCAGATGGCGGCGCTGCGGGTGGCCGGGGCCTCCTCGCCCACGCTGACCTCGCTGACCGTCCGGGACGGCGAGTCGGACGGCGTCCTGCTGGAAGAGGACGCGGCGGCCGAGCTGGAGCGCGTGGAGATCATCGACGTCAAGGGCGCCGGTGTGGTGATCCGCGGCAACGCCAACCCGCTGGTGCGGCGCGCCCGGATCACGGGGGCCGGTGGCTCCGGTGTGTCCGTGCGGGACGGCGGGCGCGGCCGGGTCGAGGACTGCACGGTGGAGGCGCCGGGCGGCGCGGGCGCGGAGGTCGCGGCGGGCGGCAACGTCTATCTCGCGGGCTTCCGGGTCAACAACCCCGGCGGCGCCGGTCTGGAGATCGGCGGCGAAGGTACGGCCGCGCTGCGTGACGGCGAGCTGGTCTCGGCCGGCGGCTGCGGTGTACTCGTGGACACCGGCGGCGAGTTGACGGCGAACCGGGTACGGACCGCCGCGTCCGCCGAGCACGGCTTCCTGGTCCGCGACGGCGGCCGGGCCTCCCTGAACGGCTGCGAGGCGGCCGGCAACGACCGCGACGGCATCCGCGTCGAGTCCGAGGCACCGGTGTCGGTCGTGGGCTGCACGGTCCGCGACAACAAGGGCGGCGGCCTCGTGCAGGCCAAGGCCGGCGGCCGGCTCGCGGTGGAGAACCTCACCAGCACCGGCAACGAGTCCCGCGACGCCTGGGGTTTCGGCGAGGCCGAGGGAACCGACCCGGCGGGCACGGTGTCCGCCTCCGACGGTCCCGGACGCCCCGACGGACCGATGGTCGCGCTGGAGGGCCTGATCGGCCTCGACAACGTCAAGGAACAGGTCCGCACCCTCGTCAACCTCACCCAGCTCGCCGCCCGCCGCGCCCAACTCGGCATGTCCGCACCGCCGATGAGCCGCCATCTCGTCTTCGCCGGTCCCCCCGGCACGGGTAAGACCACGGTGGCCCGCCTCTACGGCACGATCCTCGCCGAGCTGGGCGCCCTGCGCTCCGGACACCTCGTCGAGGTCTCCCGCGCCGACCTCGTCGCCCAGGTGATCGGCGGTACGGCCATCAAGACCACCGAGGCCTTCGAACGGGCCCTGGGCGGTGTCCTGTTCGTCGACGAGGCGTACACCCTCACCTCCGACTCCCGTGGTTCCGGGGCCGACTTCGGACGCGAGGCCGTCGACACCCTGCTGAAGCTGATGGAGGACCACCGCGAGGACGTGGTCGTCGTCGCAGCGGGCTACTCCGACGAGATGCGCAGCTTCCTCGGCTCGAACCCCGGTCTGGCGTCCCGCTTCTCACGCACCGTCGAGTTCGAGAACTACTCGGTGCCGGAGCTGGTCGAGATCATGGAGAGCATGTGCGTACGCCACCAGTACGCACTCGCCGACGAGACCCGGCACGCGCTCGCGGTGCACTTCGAACGGATACCGAAGGACGCCGGGTTCGGCAACGGCCGTGCCGCCCGGCAGGTGTTCGAGGAGATGGTGGACCGGCAGGCCGTACGGCTGTCCGCGCTCACCGACGTCACCGAGCAGGACCTCTCGCTGCTGCTGCCGCAGGACATCAGCGAGGAGGCGGCCCGCACCGCCGCCGACGGCCCGAACACCGCCGACCCCGGCGACGACGCGCTGAGCAGGCTGGACGCGCTGGTCGGACTGCACGCGGTGAAGCGGGACGTCACCGACCTCGTCAACCTCGTGTCGACCGCCAAGCAGCGCGAGGCCGCCGGACTCCCGGTGCCCCGGCTCAGCCACCACCTCGTCTTCACCGGCCCGCCCGGCACCGGCAAGACCACCGTGGCCCGCCTCTACGGCGAACTCCTCGCCTCCCTGGGCGTGTTGCCGCGCGGCCAGCTCGTCGAGGTGTCCCGCGCCGACCTCGTCGGCCGATACGTGGGCCACACCGCGCAGTTGACCCGCGAGGTCTTCGAACGGGCCCTGGGCGGTGTGCTGTTCGTCGACGAGGCGTACACCCTCACCCCGCGTGAGGCGTCCGGCTCCGACTTCGGCCGGGAGGCCGTGGACACCCTGCTGAAGCTGATGGAGGACCACCGCGACAAGGTGGTCGTCATCGTCGCCGGGTACACGCAGGAGATGGAGAACTTCCTGGCCTCCAACCCCGGCCTGTCGTCGAGGTTCTCGCGCCGGGTCGAGTTCGCCGACTACTCCTCCGACGAGTTGGTCACCATCGTCCGCGAACACGCCGTACAGCTCGGCTACGAGTGCGCGGCCGGACTGGGACCGGTGCTCCGGCAGTACTTCGACGGGCTGCCCCGCGACCGGTCGTTCGGCAACGCGCGCACCGCTCGCCAGATCCTGGAGCGGATGATGACCCGACAGGCGGGCCGGCTCAGCAGACTGGCCGTCCCCAGCCTCGACGACCTGCGGCTGCTCCTCCCGGAGGACCTCGCCGACCCGACGGCAGCCTCCCCGACCTCCAGCGGGGCGGCCCGGGCATGACGACGACCCATCACAAGGCCGTCGCCGCCGGTCTGGCACTGCTGCTGACGGGTGCCGCGAGCGCCGTCGGCGCCGGATCCGCGACGGCGGCCGGCGGCACGGTCCAACTCCCCGTGTTGGCCTCCCGGTTGGACGCCGACGCGGCCTGCGCGACGGGCTCGGACCGGCGCGCCACCGACGTGCCCTGGGAGCAGGTCTCCCTCCAGCTCAGCCGCACCTGGCCGTTCGCCTCGGGCACCGGGGTGACCGTCGGCGTGGTCGACACCGGGGTCTCGTCCTCCGCCCCCGCGCTCAAGGGCCGGGTCACGGCGATCGGCGACGCCGGGACCGACTGCGTGGGACACGGCACCTTCGTGGCCGGGCTGGTCGGCGCGGCAGTAGCGGACGGTGTGCGGTTCGCGGGGGTGGCGCAGCAGGCGCGGATCCTCGCGGTGCGGGGCAGCGACGCGCGGGGGAAGGCCAGCGCGGACCGGGTCGCGGAGGGCATCCGGGCCGCTGTGGACGGCGGGGCGAAGGTGGTGACGGTGTCGGCGGCGCTCGCTGCCGACAGCGTCGCGCTGCGCTCGGCCGTCGCGCTGGCCGCGAAGAAGGACGTCCTGGTGATCGCGGCGGCCGTACCGGACGCACCGGCGACGGCGACCTCGACGGACACTCCGCCCGCCCGCGACTACTACCCGGCCGCCGACGACGGTGTGCTCTCCGTCCTCGACGTCGACGTCTCCGGAAAGCGGCCGACCGGCGCGTACACGCCCTTCAGCGCCTCAATCGCCGCGCCCGGGGACGGAGTTGTCGGCATCGGCCCGAAGAAGGCCGGCCACTACATCGGCTCGGGCGCGTCACTGGCCGCCGGTTTCGTGGCGGGGGCGGCGGCGCTGGTCCGCTCCGTCCACCCGGACCTGACCGCCGCCCAGACCGCGACCCTCCTCCGCAGCTCCGCCTACCCGGCCGACGTGCCCCGCCTCGACCCGTACGCGGCGGTCACCTCGGTCCTGACCGGCACCGCCGCCGCACCGGCCCGGGGCGACGCCGGCACCCCGGTCCACCTCCCGGTCGACAAGGCGGCCGGCCCCCTCCGCCGCGCCCTGTGGCCCGCGTCGGGGGGCCTCGCCGTGATCATCGCGGTGGTGTGGCTCGGCCTGATCCTGCCCCGGGGGCGCCGCCTGGGCTGGCGTCCGTCGCGGCCGGAGCGTGCGGCCGGGCCCGGGCCCGAGGGCGCGGAGAGCCCGGTCCCGGTGGGCACCGGTGCCCAGGGGACCTCGGAGAGCTGACGACCGGACCGGTCGTCGCGGACACGACGCACAGCGTGAGACGGAACGGCCCCGGGCGACGAACAGTCGCCCGGGGCCGTTCCGTTCCGTGTCGGCGCCTACTCCACCGCTCCCGCCGCCAGTGCCGTCTGGATGAGGGACGGCTTGCGGCGGACGATGTGGAGGGCTCGGCCCGGGGGGAGGACGCGGGGCTTCACGTTGCCGAAGACATAGCCCTCGGACGGGGAGCAGGACATCAGGATGCCCGGGGTGTTGACCTCGTCCAGGCGGCGCAGGAGCTGGTCGTTCAGGCCGCGGCCGGCGCCGGTGGCGGAGCGGGCGACAACCACGTGGAGGCCCAACTCGTGGCCCAGGGCGAGGTGTTCGAAGAGGGGGGAGAAGGGGTGGTCCATGACGGTGCCGCCACCGACCATGTCGTAGTCGTCGACGAGGACGAACAGGCGGGGGCCCGTCCACCAGTCGGCCTGGCGCATGCGGGCCGGGGTGATCTCCTGGCCGGGGACGCGGGTGCGCAGGGCCTTCGCCGAGCCGCCCACCAGTTGTTTCAGGGCTTCCAGGGCGACCGCGTGGCCGAGGCGGTACTCCTCGGGGACCGCCTCGACCAGGCCGCGGCGGTAGTCCACGACCAGGATGCGGGCCTCGGCCGGGGTGTAGCGGGCGACGACGGAGTCCGCGACCAGCCGTAGGAGGTTGGTCTTGCCGCTCTCCGAGTCGCCGACCGCGACCAGGTGCGGGGTGCGGGAGAAGTCGTGCCAGACGGTGCCGAGGGTCTCCTCGTCCTGGCCGAGCGCGAGCTTGAGGCTGACGCCGTCGCCGAGTTCGGGCTCGGGCAGTTCGGCCGCGGGCAGCCGGTGCGGGAGCATCCTGACCTGCGGGGCACGCGGGCCGTGCCACGCCGAGGCGATCCGGTCGACCAGGTCAGCGACGCCCTCGCTGAGGGTCTCGTGGTCGGTGGAACCGTCGCCGCGCGGCAGCGCCGAGAGGAAGTGGAGTTTCGTCTCGACGGTCAGACCGCGACCGGGGATCTGGGGCACCGCGCTCGCCTTGCGGATGTCCACGACGGAGTCCATCGTGTCGCCGAGCCGGAGTTCGAGCCGGGTCGCGGACTGGTCGCGGACCGGGGCGGTGAGTTCCAGCCAGCGGGCGGTCGCGACGATGAGGTGGATGCCGTAGTTGAGACCGCTGGTGGCGATCTGGTTGAACGTGGGGATGAACTGGTCGAAGTTCTGCCGGACCGCCGACCAGCCGTCGATCACCAGGAAGATGTCGCCGTGCGGCTCGTCGGGGAACTCCCCGGCCGCGCGGCGGCGCCGGTAGGTGGACATCGAGTCGATGCCGTTGTCGAGGAAGAACTGCTCGCGCTGGGTGAGGACGGCGGTGACCTCGGCGACCGTACGGCTGATCCGCTCGGTGTCGAGGCGGGCCGCGACCCCGCCGACATGCGGCAGGCCGGTCAGCTGGGAGAGCGTGCCGCCGCCGAAGTCCAGGCAGTAGAACTGGACTTCGCGCGGGGTGTGGGTGAGCGCGAGCGCCATGATGAGGCTGCGCAGCACCGTCGACTTGCCGCTCTGCGAACCACCCGCGACGGCGACATGGCCGCCCGCCCCGGCGAGGTCCACGACGAGCGGGTCACGGCGCTGGTCGAAGGGCTTGTCGACCAGACCGACCGGGACCCGCAGCTTCCCGGCGCCGACCCAGCGGGACGCGCTCAGACCGCGGTCCGGGTCCTCGGCGAGGCCGCCGAGCAGGACGTCGAGCGGGGACGCGGTGTCCAGCGGCGGCAGCCACACCCGGTGGGCGGGCGGCCCGGAGTCGCGCAGTCGGTCCAGCGCCACCGCCAGCAGGCTCTCGGCGGTCTCCTCCGCCTCGGGCTCCGGCACGATCGCGGCCGGCGCGGGAGCGCGCGGCACGATGTACCCGGTCGACCAGGGCACCACCTGCGTGGCGACCCGGGCCTGCGCGACCGCGCCGCCGCGCCTGCGGTACGGGCCGGAGACATAGGCGGCGCGGAACCGGGTCAGGGCCTCGATGCCGGACTTGAGGTAGCCGCTGCCGGGCTGCGAGGGCAGCTCGTACGCGTCGGGGACACCGAGGACACCCCGTGACTCCATCGCGGAGAAGGTGCGCAGACCGATCCGGTACGACAGGTGCGACTCCAACTGGTGCATCCTGCCCTCGTCCAGGCGCTGCGAGGCGAGCAGCAGATGCACGCCCAGCGACCGGCCGAGGCGGCCGATCATCACGAACAGCTCCATGAACTCCCGGTGCGAGGCGAGGAGTTCGCTGAACTCGTCGACGACGACGAACAGGCTGGGCATCGGGGCGAGATCGGCGCCGCCGGCCCGCGCCTTCTCGTACTCCAGGGCCGAGGTGTAGTTGCCCGCCGACCTCAACAGCTCCTGGCGGCGGATGAGTTCACCGTGCAGCGCGTCCTGCATGCGCTCCACCAGGGCGGCCTCGTCGGCGAGGTTGGTGATGACGGCGGAGGTGTGCGGGAGTTCGTCGAGACCGAGGAAGGTCGCGCCGCCCTTGAAGTCCACCAGGACGAAGTTGAGTGTTTCGGAAGAGTTCGTGAGCGCGAGACCGAGGACCAGGGTGCGCAGCAGCTCCGACTTGCCGGAACCGGTCGCGCCGATCAGCATGCCGTGCGGGCCCATGCCGCCCTGCGCGGACTCCTTGATGTCCAGCTCGACCGGCCGTCCGTCGGCGCCGACGGCGACCGGGACGCGCAGCCGGGCGGAGCCGGTGTGCCGCCGCCAGATCGTGTCGGGGTCGAGCCGGTGCAGGTCGGCGATGCCGAGCAGCGTGGTCAACTCCGTGTCGTTGGAGAGCGGTTCGACCGCGTCGGAGGAGAGCGTCATCCGGTACGGCGCGATCAGCCGGGCCAGCGCCTCGGCCGCGACCGGGCCGAGCCGGTCGGGACGGCCCAGGACGGTGGCCTGTTCCTTGCGGCTGCGGTCGGTGCGGACCAGGGAGACCGCGTCCGGGGCGACGTCGAGGCGCAGGGTGGTGCGGCCGGGCCGCCAGGTGAGGCTGTCGGAGAGGTCGAGGACGACGGCGTTGCGGTAACCGGGGCCGTCGAAGCGGTGGCCCGCCGGGATGCTCGCGCCGTCCACGATGACGACCACCAGCGGCTCGTCACGGCCGGGCACGGCGTCGGGGTCGAACGCGGGCCGCTCGGAGAACTCGCTGCCGAGCTGGTCCTCCAGATCGGTGAAGGCGGAGGCCACCATGCGCAACGGGCCCGCGCCGTCGGTCTCCTGGGGGTGCTGGTTGTGCGGCAGCCACTTCACCCACTCCCACTCGGCACGCACCTCGTCAGCGGCGCAGACCGCGATCCACAGCTCCTCCGGCGGGTGGAACAGGGCCAGTTGGGACAGCGCGGCGCGCAGCATCCCGCGCGCGGCGTCGTGGTCGCCGTGCACCAACACCCGTGACCAGGACCGCAGATACAGCGCGATGGGCTGGCCGGGAACCGTGCTGTAGGCGCGGATGAACCGGCGCAGCGCGTGCGCGCACAACGGTTCCAGGTCCTCGACGGGCTTGCTGGAGACCGGCGTGAGCCGCATCGCGAGCTGCTGGTCGCCGACGGCTATCCGCACCTCGCCGAAGTCCTCGTCCTTGACCCGGCGCTCCCACAGCCTTGTGGTGCGGACCATGGCCCGCAGCACCCGGGGCTCGGGATGCCGCCAGGCCAGGGCGAGCTGCTGCTCCACCACGGCCCGCTGCACCGTCCGCCGGCTCTGCGCCAAGTAGCGCAGATAGTCACGGCGTTCACCGCGCAGCCGCTGCTTGCGGTCGCCCGCTTTGCGCATGACCTGGCCGACCATCATCGCACCGGCGGCCATCACCATCATGCCGAGCGCGATGTACATGAAGACACCGCTGGACTGGCCGCCCTGCCGCAGGAACAGCATCATCATCGAGACCGACATCATGGCCATCGGCAGATACGTCCACACCGCGGACGTGTCCGGGACGGTCTCCATGAGGGTCGGCGGTTCCTGGAGGACCAACTCGCCTGCGGGCATGTCGGGTCCACGACGGCGGGCAGGACGACGGAACAGGACCACGCTCAACGCTTGGGGCTCCTAACGGACTTCGCGCACCGCGGCGGCATGTGGGGGCATGCACCGAATTCCGGCCTCGGCACTGGCGCGGTGGAGGACGCTGTCAACACCGCTGGTGGGGACTCCCGTTGACACGCGTCGTAGGGAGTGTCAGTAGTGTGCACCCCGTCAACTCTGTACGTCCATGTCACCCCCCGCTACACCGGCACGCTGTTTCCCCTAGTTCCCCCCCACCCCGCACGCCGCGCCGCGTGCCCCCGTTTCGATGTCCAGGAGACGTGAGCCCCGGTATGACCGACACTTCCGTGACCGGCCTGTGCCATCTGACCGTGCGGGCCCCGGCCCGCACCATCGACCTCGCCGTGCCGTCCGACGTGCCGGTCGCCGACCTGCTGCCCACCGTGCTGCGGTACGCGGGGGAGGAGGCGGAGGAGACCGGTCTCGAACACGACGGCTGGGTGCTCCAGCGCCTCGGCGGCCGGCCGCTCGACGACGAGGCGACCCTCGCCTCGCTCGGGATGACCGACGGCGAGGCGCTCCATCTCCGGCCGCGCACCGAGGCGTTGCCCGAGGTACGCCTCGACGACCTGGTCGACGGCATCGCCGCGGTCACCCGGGACCGGCTGCACGGCTGGAGCCCCGAGGCGGCCCGGCGCCTGCTGCGCGGACTGGTGGCCGTGGCGGTCCTCACCGGCCTGGTCCTGCTGGCCCTGCCGGGCGCCCCGGCGTCGCTGCGCGCGGCCACCGCCGTGGGAACCGGTCTGCTGCTGCTGGCCGGGGCCGCGTCGGCGAGCCGGGCGGTGGACGATCCGGCGACCGGGGTGGTCCTGGGCCTGCTCGCGTCCCCGGCGCTCGCGCTCGCGGGCTGGCTGGTGCCGGGCGGTGAACTGAGCGGTCCGCAGGCCCACCAGGTTCTGGGGGCACGGCTGTTGGGGGCGGCGGCGGCCTGGGCGGGCGGCGCGGTCCTCGCCCTCGCGGCCTCCGCGGCCCGCACCCCGCTGTTCCTGGCCTCGGCGCTGGTGGCGCTCGCGGCGGCGGTGGGCGGGGTGCTGATGACGGTGTTCGACGTGCGGGTGGCGGGCGCGGCCGGTGTGGTCGCGGCGCTCACGGTGCTGCTCGGTGGTCTGGTGCCCGCGCTGTCGTTCAAGTTCGCCGGGATGCGCATGCCCGCCTTGCCCACCAACGCCGAACAGCTCCAGGAGGGCATCGAGCCCTACCGGGGCAACGACGTCGCCGTACGCACCGAGCTGGCCGGCGAGTGGATGACCGCGCTCTACGGCGCGACGGGCGTGCTCTCGTCGGCCTGCCTGGTGGCCCTCGCCCGCCGCCCGAGCCTCCCCGCGCTGCTGGTCGCGCTGGTCCTGTCGCTGCTGCTGCTCCTGCACGGCCGGGGCCTGGTGAACACCGCGCAACGCCTCGTGCTGGTACTGCCGGGCGCCTGGGGTCTGCTGCTGCTCGCGTTCGGCTGGGGCCTGCGGCTCTCCGGCACCGAGCGGACACTGCTGGTCGCGGGCCTGCTCGCGGTGGCGGCGGCCCTCACGGTCGCGGTGTGGACCGTACCGGGACGGCGCATGGTCCCGTACTGGGGCCGCGCGGCGGAGATCCTGCACTCCCTGCTGGCGATCGCCCTCCTGCCGCTCACCCTGTGGCTGCTGGGCGTCTTCGGCACCCTCCGCGGCATGTTCGGCTGACCACGTGCCGGCCCCGCGGACGAGAACCGGGTGAACCGGCCGCCGAAGCGGGCCGGTCGGGAACCGCCGTTCCGGGTCGGTCCGGGAACCGCCAGTCCGCGGGCAGGGTCCAGGCCCGCGGAACGGGAGCCGGAAGCCGAATGCGGGTGGACTTGCCCGCCGGTCCGCGACGAGGTTCGGGTGAACCGGCCGCCGTTCCGGGCCGGTTCGAGAACCGTCGGTTCGCGGGCACGGGCCGGGTACGTCGAACGAGAGCGGGAAACGGACGCGGTGTCACGGGCCGACCGGGCCGTCGATCCGTGAGCACGGTCCGGGCACAGCCGGACGAACAAGAAGCCGAACGACCAGCCGGGAGGAAAGCGTGCGGTCGAAGCGCGACCAGGTGCAAGCGCACACGTTCATGATGGGCCGCCTGACCTCGGGCATGCTGCTGGCCGACCCGGACGCACCGGAGAGCCCACTGGGCCGCACCAGCCGGGGCGCCCTCGTCGGCCTGATCGTCGGTGTGCTGTTCTGCGGCGGGGCGCTGGTGTTCGGGCTGCTCAGGCCCGGCGGCAACGACGCCTGGCGCAGCGGCGACACCCTGATCGTCAACAAGGACACCGGCGCCCGCTACCTGTACGCCGACGGCAGACTGCGCCCGGTGCGCAACTACGCGTCGGCCGTGCTGATCGGCGGCGCCGACCTGAAGACCACGTCGGTCGGCTCGAAGTCGCTCGCGGGCACCCCGGTCGGCCGGCCGGTCGGCATCACCGGCGCCCCCGACTCCGTACCGGGCACCGGCGACCTGGAGTCCTCGCCGTGGGAGGTCTGCTCGACCGGCTCCGGCAGCCAGACGACCCTCGTGCCGGGCGCCCCCGTGGAGACGGCCCCGGTCGGCGCCAAGTCGGCGCTGGTGGTCAAGGGCCCCGACAGACACACCTACTTGGTGTGGCAGGGCAGCCGCCTGAAGCTGGACGAGGACTCGGGCGCCGCGGAGTCCCTCGGCTACGCGCCGGTGACCCCCCTCCCGGTGTCCGCGGCCTTCCTCGACGCCCTGGTGACCGGCCCCGACCTGGCCACCCCGAAGGTCGACGGCCGCGGCGCGACCGGCCCCGAACTCGGCGGCCGGGCCACCCGGATCGGCCAGGTGTTCCGCGTGGTCGCGGGCTCCGGCAACCAGGAGTACCTCCTGCAGAAGGACGGCCTGCACCCGGTCACGGACACCCAGTCGGCGCTGCTGCTCGGCGATCCGGACACCCGCAAGAAGGCCTACGACGGAGGGGCCCCGAACGTCGTCACCATCGACGTGTCCGACCTGCGCGCCCACCAGGCACCGGGATCGGCCGGCACCGACCCGTCGGTCGCCGGGCTGCCGGACACTCCGCCGAGCGCGCTGGCCCTGGCGGCGGGGGAGTCGGTGTGCGCCCAGGTCGACCCGGCCGACGGGCAGGTGCGGGTGACCTCGGTACGGGTCGCGGAGACCGCCCTGTACCCGGCGGCCCAGGCGGACCCGACGGCGCTGACCGCGGCCTGCGTGACGGTGGACCGGGTGGTGACCCGGCCCGGACACGGCACGCTGGTAAGGGTGTTGGGCGCGGCCGGCGAGACCGTCGGCGACACCACGTTCCTGGTCGGCGACGACGGCGTGAAGTACCGCATCCCGGACGCCGGCGCGCTCGCCGCCCTCGGTTACGGCGGGGCCACGCCGGTGAAGGTGCCGTCCACGCTGCTGTCGATGCTGCCGACCGGACCCGAACTCAGCGCCAGGGCCGCCTCGTCGGACTCCGGCTCGGTGGGCGGGGGCACGGGCGGAGTGGCGGCGCAGTGCGGCACGGGCGCCGGTGTCGGTGCCGGCGGACGGTCCGGCATCGAGGCCGGCCTGCCCGCCGTCGCCGGACAGGCCCCGGTGGGCGGCTCCCTCAACTCGGCCTCGGGTGCCGGGAACTGACGGATTCACGCCGATGCTGATCGTGTTCACGCCAAACTGGATTCACTCCAGAACCGCCTACCACGGAACCGCGTGTTCCGGTCAAGTTGCTTACCGGTAAAAGCATCTGAACGGAAGCCGTCGGCAACCTCAGATCTTCCTCAGTTCGTTGTCAGCGCAACTTCCGTCAATCTAGGCTCGGTTGCACTCGTACCTCAGATCGACTTACGAAAGGTGGGACGATGGCTGGAGATGGCCAGCAGTCAAGCGAAGGTTCGACCCGGAACGGAATCCAGGCCCTGGAGAGCGCCTTCAGCGGCATCGTGAAGATCCGTCAGGACGTCGACAGCACCCGTTCCACCCTGGGCAGCGGCTACCAGGGCAGCGACGGCGGCCAGTACGGCCAGCTCCTCGCACAGTGGGACGGCCAGTGCAACGTCATCCTCAAGAACCTTGAGGACGTCATCGACCGGCTGAACCAGAGCCTCGTGGAACACAACAAGACCCAGGGTTCCTCGAACGACTCCATCAACCAGGCGTACAACGCGTCGCAGTCGGCCTTCGACCAGCTCGCCGGCTGACCGACGCCCGCTTCCCCGTGACCTCGCGGTCACGTCCGATCCCCACATCGCGTAAGAGAGGCAAGCTGTGGCAGACAACCTGTCCGACGGTGTCATCTACGTCAGCTACAACCACATGTCGAATGCCGCGGACGACATGGTGGCGCAGACCAAGGCGATCGCCCAGACGCTCTCCAGCCTTGAGCAGGAACTCGGCGAGCTGTCCAAGACGTGGTACGGAAACGACGCCGACACCTACCGCCAGAAGCAGGCGGCCTGGGACGGCGCGGTGCAGAACATGGAGACGCTGCTCACCTCGCACTCGCAGCTCCTCAACGAGATCTCCAACAGCTACAAGTACAGCGAGAACTCGCTCAGCCAGATGTGGTCCGAGGTCACCATCGGCCGCTGAGCCGGCCGGCCCCCACCGCACCGACCGGTCTCCTCGTGGTCGGTGCGGTCCAGGCTCCTTCCCGTTCCGTCGCCGCGCCGTACGCCAGGGTCGGCGCGTTCCGCCCGCGGAGGCATCCATGGCAGATCTGACCCACCTCGACTCGACCGCGTTGAAGAACTTCAAGAACCACGACGTCGCCGACTTCATCAGCGATCTCCTGGCCATCCGCAAGGACAACGCGGGCGTCCGGTCCCTGAAGAACCTGATCGCCGAGACCGGTGCCGGCTCCGCCCAGGGCCTCGCCAAGATCCTGCGCATCGGCCTGATGAACGGCGGCGACAGCTCGGACCCGGTCGGCGGGGCCACCCTGGTGGAGGCGCTCAAGACGCAGGCGACCGCCCTGGACAAGATCCTCACCGGTCAGAAGACGCTCTTCGACGACATCGACGACGCGCTGGACGAGACGATCACCACCCTGCTCAAGACACAGGGCGACAGTCTCGACTCGATCGACGGCGAGAAGCTGCTGGACATCTTCGACACCGTCGACGGCGACATGAGCGGCAGCGACTCGAAGACTTCCTGAGGTCGGTGCGCGGCCCGCCGGCCGCTGCCGAGCCCCGGGCCCCGCACCCTGGATCCCCCCACCCAGTCCCCCTCCTCCTTCGCAGCGGAGTCCGCCCCATGGCCGAAACCACCACCGGGACCGCCAACTACGACCCGGACGACTACTTCGCCCAGGCCGTCACCGACTTCACCGGCTACACGCTCCCGGCCCGGTCCACGCTGTTCGACAAGCTGAGCAGCTCGTCCAACGACGGCTTCGCCAACCTCAAGCTGTTCCGGATGGACATCCAGGGCATGAGCATGAGGTCGGTGACCGCGGCCGACTACTCGGCGATCGGCGGCTGGCAGGTCAACAAGGGCGAGGACTACGACCTGGCCTTCTACGACGCCGGCGGCGACGGCGCGCACAACAGCGTGTCGATGAAGAAGGCCCGGATCGTGATGATCGGCGTCACCGTCGACGGGAACGGCCGCGCCACGCTCTGGAGCGGCGGAGAGGTCACCGGCGGCGGTGCGTTCGAGGGCTCGTACTCGCACGTCCAGTGGGACTCGGGGCCGATGGCGCAGTACATCTCGGGCAGCAAGCTGGTCCTCGACCACATCCTGGCGTCGCCGTACTCGACGCAGGGCTTCGAGTACAGCGGACTGTCGGTCATCGACGCCAACGCCGTCGACATGCTCTCCTTCGAGACCACCGGGCAGTCCTTCGACCGGGTGGTGCAGTTCTTCAAGGACCACTCGGACATCGTCAACCAGTGGATGACCTCGCTCGGCGAGGACCAGGCGGCCTGGAAGGGCAAGGCGGCCAGCCTCTTCTGGCATCTGCTGGACGAGCTGAAGACCAACTACGACGGCTACGTCTCCCAGTTGGGCGGCCGGGACTACACGGCGACCAACAGCACCCTCGGCGGCTACGCCCCGAAGTCGAAGCTGAGCGACGCGCTGGCCGCGGCCCAACTGGCCCTGAAGGACGCGGTCACCGCGCTGCAGACCGCGTGGAACGACTGGGCGTCGGACGGTCAGCACGACCCTCACTACCACGCGAAGAAGATCCTCGACGACATCAGCCAGTGGGTCATCAACAACAACATCAACCACGTGCTGTCGAAGTCGACCACCACCACCAGCCAGTACGGAACCTCCACCTCCACCAGCTACTCCACCGACGCCAACTTCAAGCAGTCCGTCCCCGAGTACGGCGACCTCACCCAGCACACCACCTGGCAGAAGATCGCCGACGCCGCCGTCAAGAGCTGGTCGGACCACGCGGACTCCAAGCTCAAGCAGCCGTCCATCGACGCGCTCAGCGCCGTGAAGAACGCCTGGGCGGACGTCGAGGACGCCTTCGCCAACGAGGTCACGAACAAGAACAACGAGACGCTCTCCGAGGTCCTCCAGAAGGAGGAGAACGAGATCGCCGAGGAGGAGGCGAAGGAGAACAACGACAAGCTCAACGAGAACCTGAACAACCTCGGGAACAACCTCAACAACCTCGGCGACAACTTCAACAACCTCAACGACAACCTGAACGACAACCTCAACAACCTCGGGGACAACCTCAACAACCTGAACGACGGCCTGAACGACAACCTGAACAACCTCGGTGACGGCCTCAACAACCTCGGCACGAACCTCAACACGAACCTGAACGACAGCCTCAACAACATCGGCGACGGCCTGAATTCGAGCCTCAACAACCTGAACGACGATCTCGGCAACAGCCTGAACAACGTCGGCAGCGGGCTCGACGACCTCAACAACCTCGGCAACGACAGCCTGTTGAACGGCGACGGTTCGAACGGCAACGACCTGAGCAACCTCGCCAGCACGATGCTGAACGGTCCGTCGCTCCTGAACAACGGCAACGACTCCACCAAGGACGGCTCGACCACGCTCAACTCCCCGACCGGGGGCAGCACCCAGCTCAACGGCGACGGCTCGCTCACCACGACGTTCCCGGACGGCTCCACCCAGACCATCGACCCGTCGACCGGCCTGGTCACCACCACCAACCCGGACGGCACCACCTCGGTCTCCCAGCTCAACCCGGGCAGCACCATCACCAACCCGGACGGCTCGACCACCACGCTGAACAACGACGGCACGCTGACCACCAAGTTCCCGGACGGCACGAGCCAGACCCTCAACCCGGACACCGGCCAGGTCACCACCACGAACCCGGACGGCACCGTCAGCACGTCGACGCTCAACCCGACCGACGGCTCCTTCACCACCCCGGACGGCTCGACGGCCCAGCTCAACGCCGACGGCTCGCTGACCACGAAGTTCCCGGACGGCTCCACCGAGACCCTCAACCCGGACACGGGTCAGGTCACCGTCACCGACCCCTCGGGGCACGTCACCACCTCGCACCTCAACCCGGGCGACTCCTTCACCAACCCGGACGGCTCGACCACCACGCTGAACGACAACGGCTCGCTGACCACGAAGTTCCCGGACGGCTCCACCCAGACCCTCAACCCGGACACGGGCCAGCTCACCACCACCGACCCGTCGGGCCACACGACCACCACCGACATCGACGGCACCGGCCTCCCCTCGTCCTCGATCGACACCAGCGGCCTCAACGGCAACGGCATCGACACCAGCGGCATCGACACGAGCGGGCTGAACAACGGCAGCGGCATCGACACGAGCGGCCTGAACACGAGCGGCCTCAACAGCGGTGGCCTCAGCGGCGGCAGCCTCAACACGACCGGCGGCGGCCTGGATTCGGGCCTCGACGGCGGCTACGACGACTACGACAGCACCCCCTACACCGGCGGCGCGCTGCGCTCCGACGCCCTCGACACCGCCGCGCTCGACGCGTCGACCCCGGCCCAGGCGTCGGGTGGCACCCCGCTCAACCCGATGGGCATGGGAGGCATGGGCGGCGGCGGTATGGGCGGTATGGGCGGTGGCGGAGGCGGCGGACAGGGCGGCACCAGCGAGCGCACCCGCGCCGTCCTCACCGACCCGTCCAACGGCGCCACCCGGCGCGGCCGGACCAACCGGGCGGCAAACGTGGACGAGGACGAGGACGTCGTGTACACCCGGCCCACCACGTCCAGCGCCCCCTACCCGGTGGGCGGTCCCGGCGGCAACGGCGCCGGACAGAACGGCCGTTCCACGGAGAGCGGCGACCGCGCCCGTGACGCGTGGCTCACCGAGGACGAGGACGTCTGGGGCACCGACGAGGGCGGTTCGCCGGCGGTGATCGGCCGATGAACAGCGAGTCGATCGAGCAGCGGCTGGCCAAGGCGGTCGCCGAACTGGAGGCCACCGAGGCCGCGGTGGCCCGCGCCGAGGGCGAACTCGCCCACGCCGAGAGCACGGTGCGCTCCGCGGACCGCGCGGTCGAGGTGACCGTCTCCGCGCAGGGCGACCTGCGCGCGCTGACCTTCCTGGACGACAAGTACCGCACGATGCCGGCCGGTCAGCTCGCCGCGAGCGTGCTGGAGGCGGTGCAGGAGGCCCGGGCGCGGATGGCCCGGCACGTCATGGCCACCTTCGAGCCCTTCACCAAGGCCAACCCCGAGGCACCCGAGATCACCGGCTTCGACGTCGACTGGAACAAGATCTTCGGGCCCGGTGTCCTGGAGGGCCCCAAGGGCGGCCGACGGCGCGGGGCCGGCCGGCTCCGCGACGAGATCAGCGAAGACCCGGAGGACTGAGAAGACGATGTCGTCGAACGCCTACTCCGCCAGCCCGCCCGCGCTCGTCGCCGGTACCCGGCAGATCGAGCAGATCAGCCGGCTGGCCAATGAGATGATCAACGAGTTCATCACGGACGTGTCGTCCACCTCCGGCTGGCCCGGACACGACGACAGCTACGCCGAGCAGATGCTGCCGCAGGAGAAGGAACAACGGGAGGGCTCCATCAAGACCGGCTCGTCCCTCTCCGAGGCGATCGTCAGCATCGGCGACGGCACCCTCACCAACCTCAAGAGCGTGCTGGGCACCCAGAACGGCGTACTGGGCGCCATCCACGACTCCGACATCAACACGGGCGACACCAACGGTGGTTCGCACGGCGGAAAGCACTGACGCAGCGGATCGCCCCTGATGACCATCCACGCGTCGCCTCAGCTGAACAACCTCATGTTCGTGCTCATCGGCGAGAAGTTCCTCCAGGCCGACGAGGACATGGCCTTCGCCAACGGCAAGCCGTACGAGCGGCTGGGCCGGCGGATGCGTGACCTCTCGGACCTGATCGAGCAGACCGCCGGTGGGGTGGGGCGCGCGCTGCCGCCGCAGGTCGGGAACAACTATGTGCGGGCGATGCACATGTTCCTCGACAGCGGCGGCGTCAACTACCTGAAGGACTTCGCCGACCAACTCGACGGCATCGGGCAGTCCCGCACCAAGTCCTCCATGGACATCATGGAGTCGAAGTGGCAGATCATCGCCGAACTGGTGCGGCTGCTCATCGAGTTGCTGGTCATCGCGGTGCTGTCCGCCTTCACCGGGGGTTCCGCCTCCAGCCAGGCCGCGGTGGCGAAGGCCCGCAGCCGGGTCGCCATTCTCACGCTGATGGAATGGCTGATGAAGAAGACGCATCTGATGCCGAGCCTCACCGAGGCGCTCGAAGAGGCGTTCACCACCTTCGCGGTACGGCTGGCCATGATGCTCGGTGCGCCCAAGGGCCGCCGCCCGCACGGGTTCGACTGGTCGCAGATCGTCCAGGACGGTGTCTTCGGCGCGTTCACCGGCCTGTTCCACGGCCTGCTGCACGACTTCGGCAAGGGCCTGAAGAACAACTTCAAGAACATCTTCGACACCCACAACCCGTTCAAGGACATCAGCGGCAACGGGAAGAAGTTCAACAACCACAAGTTCGACAACCCCGACGTCAACACCAAGCCGAACCCGAAGCCGACGCCCACCCCGAACCCGAAGACCACGCCCACCCCGACGCCGACCCCGCACGTCACACCGACCCCGACGCCCACACCGAAGCCGAAGAGCTTCGGCGACAAGGTGAAGCACGAACTCGGCGAGGACTTCGAGCACTTCCTCACCGAGGGCGGCGCGGAGACGCTCGGCGAGATCGCCACGGCGTCCATCTACGGCTTCCCCATCGACCCCCTGAACACGTTCCTGGGCGCCGGCCTCAGCTCGATGAGCGAACGCCACCTGGGCCAGGGCGCGGGCGCGATCGGCAACAAGTTCAACTTCACCACCCCGCCCCAGGTGAACACCCTGGGCACGGCGGACATCCCGGACGACACCAGCTCCGACTCCAACTCCACCTCCAACACCAACTCCGGCCCCGGCAACGACTCTTCGACGACCGGCCCGTCGTCCGACTCGACGACCACGTCGGGCCCGAGGCCCGTCAACACGACCTCGAACAACGGCAGTTCGTCGTCCAGTGGCACCCCCCAACGCACGTCCACGAACACCCCGCCGACCGAGTCCACCGACACGCACATCGACGACGTGAAGATCGACGGGGGAGACGTCCAGAGCAACGTCCCGCACGGGACGACGAGCACGTCCGGCGGGGGCAACTCGCCGTCTTCCAGTACGCCTACGACCCATACGCCGACGAGCAGTACGCCCACGAGGTCGCCGGAACAGGTCGAAGCAGGCGGTACCGACGAGGCGCAGGGGACCGGTCAGCAGGGCGGTACCTCGAACACCGGCGGCAGCCCGCACACCGTCAACACGCCGTCGGGCCAGGACACGGAGGAGCCCGCGCCGGGGAGCAGTACCGGTCAGCAGGGCGATACCTCGAACACCTCAACTCCGCTGCCCTCGCCGGACGTTCCGGTGGCGAGCGGGTCCAACACCAACGTCGCGCCGCCGACCACAAGTACGGGCACGGGCACGAACACGGGCAGTCCGACGTCCGGTTCCGGTTCCGGTTCCGGCACGCCCTCGCACGGCGCCGGCAACCCGCGTACTACGACAACTGGGCGCCCGGAGAGCACGACTTCCGACAGCACCAGCACAGACACCACGAACAGCACGGGCACGGAGGGCATCGACACCTCCCACTCCGATCCCGGCACCTTCGGCAACACCGACACGAACACCGGGACCGATACCAACACCAGCACCGAAACGAACTCGGGCACCGACCTGCCCACCCCCGTCGCCACCACCAGCAACACCGCGCCCCCCACGACCAGTTCGGCACCGGACACGACCCCCGCGCCCGAGGCGACCCAGCCGTCCCACACCGGTACTGCCACCCCGGCCCCGGGTACCGAGACGACCACCACCTCCTCCTCCGATGACACCGCCGTACCGGAGCCGAGCAGTACGCCCGACCCCGTCGCGCCCGTGGATCTCACCCCCTCCGTGCCGCCCAACTCCACGCCGGAGCCCGGCAGTTTCGAGGACGCTCGGGCCGGAGTGACGCCCTCGGAGCGCAGTCACACCTGGGTCGATCCGGTGTCGCGGCCCCTCGGGGCGGACGGTGCGCGGACGCAGTACGTGGTGCGGGCCGGGTTCGCCGTGCGGCGTTTCACCCATGACGGGGTGCCGGTCACCGATCTCACCGTGACCTATCGGCTCACCGGCAGCCCGGAGCTGGGGGCGCGGGTCGACGGGGTCCAGCAACGGTTGACGGACGGTGTGCAGCGGGTGTTCAACACCCCGGGGCACCGGCTGGGGGACGGGAGCCGACTGCACGTCACCGTCGTGCCGGCCGCACCCGGAGAGACACCGCACCTCGACGTCACGCTCACCGACCCGGTGGACGGGACACCGGCCACCCATCACTCGTGGCCGGCCGACATCTCCGACTCCGACCTGGCCCACGAGATCGGCCACCAGGTCGGCCTGCGCGACGAGAGCGGCTTCGACTCCGCCGCCCCGCAACGCGGCGGTACGGCCAGCCTGATGGGCGACCCCACGCGGTTCACGCCCGTGTCGGACCCGGCGTACGCGTCGGGTGGGCTGCGACCCCGTCACCTCGCACTGATCGGCACCCTGGTCGGCGATCCCGCGGACGACCACCGGGGTCCCGGACGGCGGGGACCGGTCCAGGGCGCGCCCGGCGCGGACCCGCCCGCCCCGGTCATCCCCACCGTCGACCAGGTCGATCAGAGCGACACCGTACCGACCCCCGTGGTCACCACGTCCACGCCCGTGCCGGGGCTGCACGACACGGACTCGCTGGACATCGATCCGGCGGACACGCACACCGACACGGAGACGGAGACCGTTCCCGCGGTCGTGCCGGTCCCGGACATCACCCTGACCTCCCCGGAGGGCGACACCACCCCGCCGACCGAGGTGGTGGTCGGCGGTGGCCGTCGTAGCGGCTCCTACCTCGGCGGCTACGGGCGGCGGCACGACGGCCAGTTGGGGCTCGTGCACGTGGAGCCGTTCGCGCCGGACGTGGTCGACGGGCTGCACCGCCAGGTGCTCACGGCGCTCGGCCGGCCCGCTCCGGGACCGAACGACCCCGTGCTCACGCAGCTCAGGGACGTGCTGTCGGCGGAGCAGATGGCGCTGAACATGCCGTATCTGCGCAGTCTCGGCGGGCACCGGATCGTCCTGGAGGTCGACGGTGTCGACCGCGACGTGGACGTACGACTGACGCTCGACGACAGGCGGCCGTCCGGACGGCAGGGCGCGCTCGACACGAGCGATCCCGACAAGCACGTGGAGCGGCGCGGGCAGGGCACCCGGGAGATCGTCTCGGCGCAGCCGTCCGGCACGTTCTCGACGATCCCGGTGCCGTGGACCGGTTCGGTACCGGTCGGCGCGGCGGGACCGGTCCGCGGGGTGGACATCGCGCTGGGCGCGACCATCACCCACAACCAGGCGGACGGTTCGACCACCGTCACCCAGGTCGTGCAGACCACCAGCGCCCAGCGCAGCAACGAGCCCTCCCGCGCCTACGACTTCACCGACAACTGGCAGGTCCGCGTGGACGCGCCGGCCCTGGGGACGGACGTGGCGAACGCGGGGGAGCCGACAGACACGACAGATACGGCCGACCCAACAGGCGTGGCGGATACGGCTGTTGTCGTCGCGAATCCCGATCCCGCCCCCGACTGGAGTCCGGCCGAGCAGCACGGGTCGGTCACCATCTGGTTCCCGCAGCACCTGGTGGACGCGGACAGCGATCCCGGCCAGGAGCTGCCCGCACCCGCCGACATCAGGACACTGCCGATCTACGGCGTGGACTCGGTGCTGCATCCGCGGCGGCTGTACGAGGGGGCCGCCGAGAACTTCCGCGACGACCTGGACGACACGTCGTCGGCGCAACTCGCGGACTTCCTTGCTGAACCGATCCTGCGGGGCACGTTGCCGATGCAGGTCGAGGGCGGGCTGTACTCGCCGGTGCTCACCGACGCGCACGGACGCGCGGTCGGCATGATGCGGCTGGACGCGACGGTCCGGGGGACCACCCCGGTGGCCAAGAGCCTCGACAAGAAGATCAACCTGGAGAGCCATGTCGTCAACTCGGTGAAGAACGACCAGAACACGTCGTTCAACAGCGGGGTGACCTTCACCGGCAGTGTCGGTCCGACCTTCACGACCGACCACCGCGCGGGACATCCGGACGCGTCCCACGGCATCGGCGGCACCGTCAACGGCAAGGGCACCGCGAGCCTCGCCGCGCAGAACGTGTTCGGCACCAGCAACCTCGCGGGCACCATGCACGCGGTGCGCACCAACCGCAGCCACCTGCTGACCGAGGCGGACGTCGAGTACACCCTCACCCTGATCCGGCCCGACGGCTCCATCTCGACCTATGCGCCCGGCACTTGGACCCACGCGCTCGATCTGCGCGTGCTCAGCGCCGAGGACGCGGCGGGGCACGCACCGGAGCCGGACGAAGTGCGGGTGCTGCCGCACGAGTTGGAGAACCTGGAGTCGATCGGCCAGTCCATCGCGCCGCTCGGGGTGGACGAGGGCGACGCGGATCCGCTGTTCGACGACGCGGAGACCTGGCTGCGGAAGCACGGCTTCCTGCCCCCGCCGGCGGACGCCCCGCGCCGGGGCCGACTGCCCGACGAGACGTTGGTGCAGGCGCAGTTGAACAACCTGCGGCGGTTGCAGGAGCTGCGTTCGCCGCTCGGGCTGCGCGCGGCGACGGACTCCATGGTGGACGGCGGCCACTCGCTGTTCCTGGAGATCCCCTCGGTGACGGGGCGGCGCCGGGTACGGCTGGAGCTGGGCGCGCAGCGCGACCCGAACCGGCCGGTGCGACACCGCACGGTGCTGCCCAACATCCAGGTCATGGGGCTCGCGCAGGCGGCCGGTGGCGGAACCTCCCGGCTCGGCAACACCTACGGCCTGGGCGCCGGGTTCGGCGGCGGCCTCACCGTGCCCACCCCGCACGGCGGCGCGTGGACCCTGAGCGGCACCGGCGACTACCAGTACGTCGGCCAGGCCACGCTCGGCAACACCACCGGCACCACGCTCGGCCACGACCAGTTCTTCATCGGCACCGGGCAGGACACCCACGAGTTCGGGGTACCGGCCCGTCTCACGCTCGACCTGTACGAGGGCCCGGGCCAGGAACCCGTGGCCCGGTTCGGCGAGGTGCCGCCGCCCGCCCAACACGGCGAGCCCGAACCGGAGTTGGGCCTCGGGGCGCCCCAGGAGAGAGGTGTCGCGGGCACGATCCGGCTGGCCGTACCGCACGAGCGCACACTGGCCGACGCGGAGCCCGCGCCGGACGGCGAGCCGTTCACCGTACGGCAGGTCACGCAGGAGGACCTGGACCGGCTGGCCATGACGGACCCGGCCGCCGGCGATCCGCACCCGGACGTCGTCCGCGTCCCGGACGACGCGCTGATCGACGTGGTGCGCGGTTCGGGGGCGCTCCAGGACGCCTTCCGGCGGATCGTCACGGGCGCCGGGATCGACCCCGACAGTGACACTGACAGCGACTCCGATGCCGGTGCCGACACCGACGCCATCCCGGACACCGGTGCCGACACCGACCTGGGTGAAGATCCGGCCGCCCCGCCCGCCACTGTCACCGTCCCACCCGGCCGCGTCTCCCGGCTGGTGGACAACTTCACCGGATTCCTGAGCAGTTCGCTGGTCGGGAGTCCGTTCGGCGACACCACCACGGTGAGTGCCGAGGCCCGTACCACCGCGCTCTCGCCCGGTTCGCTGGTCGGCCGGGGGCACCAGATCTTCAGCGGCACCTACGTGGTCGAAGGGCTGACGCTGCCCGGGCTCGGTGCCGACGGTCAGCTCGCGATCGAGATCCAGGCCGTCGCCCACACGCCCCACCTGACGCAGAGCGTGAACCAGTACCTGGAGACCGGCATCTCCGCCGCCGACTCGGCGCAGCAGCTCAAGGGCCTGGGGAAAACACACCAGTTCGGGCTGGGCGGCTCGGCGACCCAGAACAACCCGCCGACTCCTCCCGCGAGTTCGCGGCCGGCCGGCTCCCCGGCACCCACGCCGTCCACGCCGTCCCGATTCAACCCGTCCGGGCGCTACCAGTACGACCGCAAGAGCGACAAGTCCGACACCCTCACCAGCAGCACCGGCACCAACCGGACGCCCACCCAGTCGGGCCTCCAGCACCGGGTCACGGCCGACGTCACCTACCTGATCACCGTACGGTCCGGGCATCGCAACGTGGTCGCCAACTCCCTCGGGTTCGGGCCGGGGGAGACCGTCACGCTCGCCGTGGACGTGCCGCGCGGGCTCCAGTTCCTCATGACGGAGAGTCAACTCCGGCGCGACGAACGGTGGATGGGCGCCCTGCCCGAGCGTCCGGACGACCCGTCGACGATCGGTCTGACGAGGCCGTCCCTGCCCAACAGGTACGTCCACGACGGCACCCTCGGCCTGGCCGCGGTCAACTCGGTCACCGAGTTCTCCGACCGGGGAACGGGTACGACGCCGACCCCGCCGATCGAGCAGCGGGCCCGACTCCAGGACGACGCGAGGGAGTTGGTGGAGCGGTACGCCCCCGGTGTGACCACCCCCGGCCACGCCTCCTACCTGCCCGGTGTCGCCGCGCTGATCGCCGACAACACCGGTGTCGCCGGGAAGCGGGCGCTGATCGGGCGCGGCGGCGGACAGGCCAGGTTCAGCTTCCGGCACCACCGGTTCGGCGGCGCGGCCCTGGTCGAGGTGACGTTCTCGGCCCGCCCCACGAGCACCGCCGCGGACCGGGGCGCCCTGCGGGGCACCGCCGTACCGGGCGACAAGTCCGGTATAGAGCAGTGGGGTTCACACACGGCGGAGGGGCGCTCGCTCTCCTCCTCGGTGGGCCGGACACACCGTCTCACCGGCAACCCGACGGCCCGTTTCAGCCGCCCCGACGCCGACGACCGTACGGACCGGCTCGGCCCCTCCGCCACTGTGGTTTCCTCCTCCAGCAAGGTCGACAAGCAGGGCCGCACCGCCGAGGACCGGTTCTGGCTGCGTACCGACAGCGCCGCCGACTTCGACGGCCTGGACTACGAGTTGGTCGCCACGGTCCGCTCCACGCTGGTCGTCGACTGGCCGCCCAACGTGGTGGGCGCGCTGGTGCAGCGCGGGATCATCGCCTGGGACGACGCCGACGCGCCGACCCGCTCCTGGCTCAGCCGCACCCTCTCCGGCGAACTCGGCGGTCAGGTCCGGGTACCGGCCCGGGTGAGCCTGCGCTTCACCGGCAGCGAGACGGACGGCACCCGCCCCCCGCTGCCCGCACCCCCGCCGCCCGCGCTGTCCCGGGTCGACCCCCGCCAACTGCCCGCCGCGCAGCTCGTGTTGCGGGACGCCGACCTGTTCCATCCGACCGGCTCCGTCCCGGTCCAGGGCTTCGACGCGTGGAGCCAGCTGGCCACCGCCCTCGACCAGGTGGCCCCGGACACCGGGAGCAGCTGGCGTTCCGTGCCCGCCTCGACCTCCGACGAGAACGCGTCGGTACGGCTCGGCGAACTCATCCAGGCCGGCACGATCTCGCTGGACACACCCCGCCAGGTCGGCGGCATGCTGCCGACGATGCCGGGCGCGTTCCCGCTCCGGAACGCCCCGGACCAACGGCCCACCCTCACCGTCTCGTTGTACCGGCCGAGGGCGGTCACCGACGGCGGTGACGTGACCCTCGACCGGCTGCGGATCAGCACACAGAGCAGCAGCACGGTCTCCGGCGCCGACACCACCCTCGGGCTGTCGCTGCCGTTCGTCCTGAGCGCCGACGACCCCGACCGCAACCTCCTCGGCGCGACCCCGCCGGTGCTCCAACGGCCCGTGGACGCCAGCAACTTCGGCAGCGGAGTCTCCGGCGGGCGCCGCGACTGGCTCAAGACCGGCAGCACCAGCCTCCCCGCCGACGGCCGCGGTACCCGCAGCTACGAGGTCCGGACCGACGTCCACATCGAGATCTCCGGCCCCGAGGGCGTCCGCCATGTCACCGGCACGGCCACGATCCGCATCGAGGAACGCGACGCACTCGGCCACGGCATCACCGAACCCCGCCCGGTGCCCGGCGTCTACGACCTCCCGGCCCTGCTCACCGAAGGCACCGGCACCGCGCCGGAGGACTGGGCGACGACCCGGCCGGGGGACGTACGGACCAACCTGAACGCGGGCGTCGACCTCACGGACGACGGCTTCCAGCTCTGGGTGGCCACCGGCCCCGACCCGGACGGCTCCCGCCTGACCCTGGCCCTCTACGCCGCGTCGCGGGCGGCCCGGGACAACGGGCACCCGGTGGAACTGGTCACCCGGGGCCCGGAGGGTCTGCGCATCTGGCCCTTCGACCCCGACGGCACGCTGACCGGGCCGCAGGCGTCGGATTCCACCACCGGTGTCGCGACCCTGGACCAGGCCTGGGCGGACTTCGAGCGCGAGGCAGCCGCGTTCGACCGCGCCCAGGACGACCACACGGCGGCACTCGACGACGAACACGAGCAGCGGGGGTTGCGGCCCGACGCGCAGGACGCCCTGAACGACGCGGTCACCGCACTGACGGACGCGGCGGACAAGGCCCACCGGTCCGACACGGCCGCGACCACCGCCGAGCAGACCGCGGACAGGGCCGAACAGGACCTCCGCGACCTCGTCGACCACGAGAAGACCCTGACCGGCGGGATCTCCGACGCCCGCCGCGCGATCGGCCCGCTCACCGACGCGGTCTCGGAGGGCGAGCGCCAGGAACTACACCTCAGCGCCCAGGCCAAGACCGCCCGACGCCACCTGTCCGACCTCACCGCCCGCGCCGCCGAGGCCGCGAAGACGAGGGCCTCCGGCTCCGGTTCAGGCGACACGGACGGCGCTACGACGGTCGAGAGCGCGACGCCGGATACGGTCGCGCCGGGCACGACCACGTCGGACAGCGTCGCGCCGGACACGGACGTAGCACCCGCGCCGGAAACGGTCGTAGAACCCGCCCCCGCCGTAGACCCCCCTCTCGCCCAGCGGATCGACGAAGTCACCGCGCAGGTAAGCAAGTTGGACGCGGACCTCGCCGAGGTGCGGGACGGTCTGGAGCGGGACCGTGCCGCGCTCCGGGACACCCGGGCCGGTCTGGACCGTGACGTGGCGGCCCAGCGGGAGGCGCGCGCGCAGCTCCCCGGCGTGCGGGACACGGCCGGCACCCGGCGTTCGGAGGCCGACACGGCTCGTGGGCGGGCCGAGGACGCGGCCCTGGTCCACGAGGACGCACGGGAGAACCACGGGCGGGCGGCGCGGACGCTCGGCGAGATCGACGCGCGGATCGGCAACGCCCTCGGCCGGCGCGACGACGCCGCCGCGCGCCGGGCGGCGGCGGAGACCGCGCTGCCCGGCGCGACCGGCCCGGTGCTGGCCTCCGGTCCCTCGGCGCTGCCCACCTCCCGCACGACGCTGGCATCCACCACCCCGCGCTGGCCGGGCTCGGGCATCCCCCGCACGGCGGGTCCCTCCACCGGCAACGCACCGCTCCCCGGCGACGGCGACACCTCCGAGAGCGACAACTCGACCACCCGGAACGAGGATTCAGAGGACGAGGACGCAGCGGGAGACGACAGTTCGGACGCGGACACCGAACTCACCACCCCCGACCCGACGTCCCTCGTCCCGCCGAAGGACACCATCGGCGGGGACCAAGGCGGTGACCCGTCCGGCGCCCCCGGCACGACCTCCGCCCAGGACAGCGCGTTCGACGCCCTGGTCGGCAACACCACCACCACGTCCACCGACCCGCACAGCGCACCGGCGGACACGGACACCGACGCACCCGAGACCGACGCACCCACGACCGAGGAGAAGGGCAAGGGCAAGGCCCCCGCCCTGGACGACACCAACGGCGCGTCGCCCGGACCGACTTCATCCGACCCCACGTCCCCCGGCCTCACCGCACCCCGGCCCGCCGCCTTCCAAGTGCGGGCGCCGCGAGGGAATTTGGTGCCGACCCGCGGTGACGGCCGGTGCATGCTCTACACGTTCATCGGCACCGACCCGGCGCGGGTCCGCGACCGGCTGCCCGGATTGCGGACCCAGGCTCCGGAGACCTACGCCTGGCTCGGCGACCCGGGTCGAGTCCGCGCCGGGCTGGCCCAGTTCACCCAGTGGCGGCCGGGCACCCCGATGCCCCGGGCCGGCCACCACCTGATGCTCGCGGCCGACCAGCTGCGCATCCTCGCCGAGGACCGACTGCTCACCGCGCGCAGCGAACGCCCGCTGCCGCACGAGGTGGTGGGCCAGGTACGGCAGACGCTCGCGGGGTGGTTCGAGGGACGCACAGCGACCATGAACCGGCCCGAACTCCTGACGACCCTCGACGAGTACGGCATCACCGGGGTGACGGAGCCGGACCAGCTGGAGATCGACGATCTCCACACGCTCTACATCGAGGCGCTGACCGGCGACGACGCGATCGGCGCGCCGGATCCCAGCGTCCGGGACATGTTCGCGTACCTGCGCGACACCGGCCGAGTGCCCACGCTGGAGCGCCTCTCCGACGACCAGTTCCGCGGGCTGCTCGGGCACGGATACACCGTCAGCGACGCACAGTTCACCGACGCCGAACTGGCCCACGCGCTGGCCGCCGTCCAGAGCTGGTCCAAGTCGTACGAGAGCAACCAGGGCGAGTTGTTCCTCCCGCTGCTGGCGGACACCCTGGACGTGGCCGTCGAGGTACTGCGGCCGGACGCGTCGACGGGCCTCGGCACCGTCACCCGCGTCGGCTCACCCACGGCCACCCGCGTCCTGGAGGTCCACTACACGGGCCTGAACCACTACAACGCCACCGACGCAGGGCCCCTCACCATCGACCCGGCGACCATCACCCCGGCGCCTGCGCCCCGGGGTCCTGGGGACGCCAACAGCGTTCAGCCGGACGGGCGTTACCGTCCCGCGCCGATCCGTGAGGCCGACGAGGACCGGCCCGCGTCCCGTGTCGCCGACCCGGCGCCGAAGGACTCCTGGCACGGTCTGCGTCCGTATGCCCGTCCCGCCGTGCACTCGACCGAGCGGTTCGATCCGCACGCGGACCAGAGCAACCCGCCCCGGCCTGGCGCTCTCAGCGGTGCTACGACGCTCGTCCGTACCACCATCCGTCGTATCCAGGCCCCCAACGGCCAGTGGATACGGGACTACACGCTCAACCTCCCGGTCACCACGACGAACCCGGACCTCGCCCCGCAGCTCAACGAGCGGATCTCCGGCCTCCTGGACAGGCACCTCAACTCCGGTCTCGCGCTGCCCAGTTCAGGCGACCAGCTCCACATCAACCTCAACCTGATCGCCGACCCGGCCCACCCCGAGGCGATCATCCTCACCGACACCGAGAAGCCGGGCCGCGCCGACCAACTCCACCTGGACGTGGGCCATTCCGACGAGGATCTCCTCCACGAGGTCCTGCACTACCTCGGTCTGCCGGACGAACAGCGCGACAACGACTTCCTGTTGCGCAACCACCCGAACAGCACCACCGTCCGGACCACCGGCGTCATGGCCACCACCCAGACCCCTGTTCACATCCCGCACCGCTACCTCCGCACCATCGAGAACGTCACCTCCGCGGGGCCCCAACTCCACGACCACGCAAGCCAGGACGAGACCACCCCCGCCCAGAACCCCGACACCACCCCCATCCCCACCGACACCCCCCTCACCTGGCCCGCCTCCCACGCCCCGACCGCACAGCCGCCCGGTCCGGGCCGCTTCCAGTCGACGTACGTCAACACCTATGGGGCGCTTCCCGACGGGACCGTCGGGCTGGTGTACGCGGAGCCGTTCTCCGACGAGGTGATCGACGGGCTGCACCGCCAGGTCTACGAGGAACTCGGGCTGGACGCCGACAACCCGCCCGAGGCGGTGCGCGAGCAGGTGCGGGATGCGCTGACCCGGGAGAACCTCGCGCTCCAACTGCCGTATCTGCGCTCGAACGGCGGCCACCGCATCACCGTCCGGGTCGGCGGGCGCGATCGCACCGTCGACGTACAGCTGACGCTTTCGGATGCCCGGACCTCGCTGCGGCAGGGCCGTTTCGACCCGCGTGACGCGGACAAGCACGTCGAGCGGCGCGGGTTCGGCACGCGGGAGAACTTCTCCAGTCAGCCGGCCGGTACGTATCGCACGGTCCAGGTTCCGTGGACCGGATCGTGGCCGATCACCGCGCCGACGCCGGTGCGGGCGGTGGACGGGTCTGTGACGGTCTCGCTCACGCACAACCAGGCCAGTGACGCGACGACCGTCACCCAGGCCGTCCAGACCACCTCCGCCCAGCGCTCCAACGAGCCCTCCGATCCTGTGGAGTTCACCACCCACTGGCGGGTGCGCACCGACGCCCCCGGAGTGACAGCCGCGCCCACCGCCCCGGCGCCGGGCACGTGGAGCCGGCCCGTCTCGCACGGCTCCACCACGATCTGGTTCCCCCGGCACCTCACCACCGCGGACGCGGCTCATGGTGCGCTGCCCGCCCCCGCCGCGCCGACCGATCTGCCGCTGTACGGCGTCGACTCGGTGATCGACCCGAGGGCTCTGTACGAGCACGTCCACCAGGCGTTCCACGCCGATCTGGACGACACCGCCGCAGGGCAGGTCTCGGACTTCCTGTCCGAGCAGGTGCTGCGCGGCACGCTGCCCATGCAGATCGACGGCGGGATCCACTCGCCCGTGATCACCGACGCCGACGGCAACGCGGTCGGCATGCTGCGCCTGGTCACCACGCCGACTGTCGGTACCCCGTTGCGGCAGAGCACTCCGGGTCAGATCAACCTGGAGAGCCATCTGGTCAACACCGCGAAGGTGGACCTCTCCTCGAAGTACACCAGCGGCATCGGTCTCAGCGGCAGCGCCGCCGCCGCCCTCACCGGCGACCACAGCCAGGGACACCCGAACGCGTCGAGCGTCATCGGCGGCAGCCTCGGTGTGCGCGGCCAGGCGCAGGCGACCGTCACCAACACGTACAGCGCGAGCAGTTCCGCGGGCACGATGCACGCGATCCGCACCAACCGCGGCCACCTCCTCACCCCCTCCGGTGTCACCTACCAGGCCACGCTGATCCGGCCCGACGGCACCGAGACGGCGGCGCCTGCGCTCACCCAGACGCACGGCATGGACCTGCGGGTCCTGAGCAAGACGGATGCCACCGGGCACCCGCCGACCGCCGCCGAGACGCGTGAACTCCCCGCCTCCCTGGAGCGGTTGGACGGCATCGGGCTGAGCGCGGCCCCGCTCGACGTCATCGGCACGAACGACATGTTCGACGAGGCCGAGACATGGCTGCGCGACCAGGGCTTCCTGCCGTCCGCTCACGGCGTGGTGCGGAGCCACGAGCCCGAGCATCAGATCCGGCTGCACGCGCAGCTCAACAACCTGCGTCGGCTCAGCGAGGCCCGTTCCCGTACCGGGCTGCGTGCCGCCACCGACGCGATGGTCGACGGCGGGCACGTCCTGCACTTCGAGGTGCCCAACAGCACCGACACGGGCGTCCGTCGGGTCCGGCTGGTGCTCTCCGCCGAACGGGCCGCCGGGCAGGCCAGCACCCATCGCCTGGTCCTGCCGGGTATTCAGGTCATGGGTCTCGCTCAGATGGCGGGCAGCGACGCCGAGCAGCGCGGTGAGTCGTACGGCGGTGCGCTCGGGCCGATGGCGAGTGTCAGCGGGCCGCTGCGCAAGTGGGGGTCCATCGGGTTCGGGGGCGACTACCAACGCGGCCACCAGGTGACCCACGGCGACACCGTGGGCGGCGCGACCGGGCACGACCAGTTCTTCATCGCCACCAACCAGGACAGCCACGAGTTCGACGTACCGGTGCGGTTGGCCCTCGACCTGTACGCGGACGACACGGACGCGCCGACCGAGCGGTTCGGACGGAACGTCAACCGGGCGGCGGCCCCGGCCGTAACCGGTGCCCCCGTCGTCCCCGGTGCGCCGACCGGCGCACCGTCGACGACGGTCAGCGGCTCGCTGCGGCTGGCGGTGCCGAGCGGTCGTACCCACGCGCCCTCGGCGACCCCCGCGTCGCCCGCGCTCCGGGCCGACGGTGCGCCGCGCCCCACCAACCAGGTGGACCAGGCCCGGCTCGACGGCACCGACGCCACCACCGGTGCCCCGCGCCCGGAACTGGTGCGGATACCGGACGACGCGCTGATCGACACCGTGCGCGGCTCGGCGGCCATCGAGTCGGTCTTCCAGCGGGCGGCCACGGTCATCCGCAACCAGGCCCAGCCGGCGCCACCCGCGACCACCGGTACGGGCCCGATTCTCCCGGTCACCGCCCCCGCGACCACCGGTACGGCTCCCGCCCCCGCCGGGCCCGCGCGCAACGGCATCTCGCCGCTCGCCGGGCACGGGCTGACGGACCGCAGGACGCGTGCCGCCGAGACCCGGCACGCCGCGATCACGCCGGGCAGTCTGGTCGCCCATGGCCACGAACTGTTCAAGAACTCCTATGTAGTTGAGGGCCTGAGCCTGCCGGGCACGGTCGCGGACGGGCAGTACTCGCTGGAGATCCAGGCGATCGCGCACCAGCCCCGGCTGTTGGACACGACCCGGCAGTACCTGGAGACGGGTGTCTCGGCCGCCGACAGTGCCCAGCAGCTCAAGTCGCTCGGGAAGTCGAACCAGTCGGGCGGCACCGGGGTGGTGACCCAGAACCCGCCCGCCAAGTCGGCGGGGCAGGGCAACACCGGTCCGGAGTCGGACGGTTCGGTCTCCACCAGCCAGAGCGCGGGCAAGCCGGACAAGGACCAGTTCAACCCGTCGGTACGGTTCGGCAAGGTGTCCCGTACCGACACCGCCGACACGCTCTCCGCCAGTACGGGCGTCAACCGCACCCCCACCGAGAGCGGTGATCTGCACCGGGTGGTCGCCGACGTCACCTATGTGGTCACGGTCCGCGCGGGCTCCCGCACGCTCCTCAACGGGGTCGGCGAACCCGGCACGGTCGAGCCCGTCACCTTCGCGGTGGACGTCCCGGACGGCCTCCAGTTCCTCATGACCCAGGGTCAACTCGACCGCGACGCACGGTGGATGGGCTCGGTGACCGGTCTCACCCCGGCACCCGTCCAGGGCCAGGCCCCGCTGCCGGCGGCGTACGTACGCAATCGGCAACTGGGCCTTGGCGGCGTCCTCTCGGTCACCGAGTTCCAGCGGCCCCCCGCCCCGGCACCGGTCGCCGGCCAGATCCAGTTGGCGCCGGTCACCCCGAGGGAGCGGCGCGGCCAGGTCAGGCGCGAGCTGATGGCGCTGGTCGAGGCCGAGGCACCCGGATCGTTCACCCCCGGGCACTCCGGTTACCAGCAGGGTGTGCACAGCCGGATCGCCCAGCTCACCTCGACCGCCGGACTCCGCTCGCTGCCCGGGCGCGGCCCGGACGGCACTCCGCGCCGGGCCACCACCCGCTTCCACTTCCGCCACCACGGTTTCGGCGGTGAGCGGTTGGTCGAGGTCACCCTGACGGCGAGGCCTCGACCGACCCAGAACCTGGCCAACGTGCTGGGTTCCTCGACCCCGGGCTCGGGTCTCGAACAGTGGCAGTCGCACACCTCGGCGGGCCGTACGACCACCCGTGCCTCGGTCCGGCAGACGCAGCTCCCGGTCACCCTGGCCACGCGTTATCCCCGCCCGAACCAGGGCCCGGACCCGGCCAGGACGGACCGTTCGGCGCCGGTGTTCACCCCGCAGGCGGCCTCCAGCATCTCGGCCCGGCGGGCCACCACGGCCGACAACCGGTTCTGGCTGCGTACCGACAACGGGGCTGATTTCGACGGCCTGTTGTACGACTACGACCTGTCGGTTCGTTCCGCTCTGGTGACGGACTGGCCGCCGAACGTCATCGGCGGTCTCATCCAGAACGGTGTCATCGCGTGGGCGGACGCGGACGGTGACGTACGCCAGTGGATAGACGAGTTGATGGCGCGGGGCAACCCGCGCACCAGCTCCGTCCCGGTCAGTCTGGCTTTGCGGTTCACCGGCACCGAGACCAACGCACCCGTACCGCTGCCCACGGTGACCGCCCCGTCCGTGGTCTCCGGCGCCGACCCGCGCAACAGGGTGCTGCCGGGCACACCTCCGACCCCGTATCTCGCCGACGCGCAGATGTTCCACCCGGTAGGGCCGACCCCGGCGTTCCACTTCGACGGCTGGGCGCACTTGGAGACGGCGCTCAACGACGTTGCCCCGCGCGGCGGTCGAGGCTGGCACGCTCAGATCACGTCCGTCTCGGTGGAGGGACAGGCGGTCCGGCTGGGCCAGTTGATCCAGGCCGGGCGGGTCTCCCTCGACCGGCCTCGGATGGCGGCGGACCTCACTCGCAGGATGCCCGGCACCACACCTTTCGAGGGAGCGCCGGATCAGCCTCCCTCGATCGCGGTCACGCTCTACAACCCGCGCCGCTCCACCCATGCCGACGACGTCACCCTCGACCAGCTCCACAACACCACCGACACGGTGAGCACCGCGGCCGGTGCCGACCACTCCCTCGCGACCTCGTTCACGGAACTTCTCAGTGGCGACGACGACAATCACGAGATCGCCGGGATCAGCGTCCCGCTCGCCCAGCGGCAGACCCAGCCCTCCACCTTCGGCGGCACCACCACCGGCAGCCGCCGCGACTGGCTCAAGTCCGGCAGCACCGCCGCGCCCGCCAACGGGGCGCGTGGGACACGGAGTTACGTCGTCGACGCCGACGCCCATCTGCTGGTCGAGGGACCTGAAGGCACCCGTCACGTCACCGGTACGGTCACTCTCCGCATCGAGGAGCGTGACCTGCTCGGTCATGGTCTGCTGACTCCGGGCGAGTCCCCGCCGAACGTCCATGACCTGCCCGCGCTCGTCCCCGACTGGGCCACGGCCGAGCCGCACACCCTGCCCGAGCGCCTCAACTCGGCGATCCCCGCAGGCAGTCACGGTGTTCAGTTCTGGGTGGCTCTCGGTGCGGACCCGCAGGGTGAACACCTGGGCCAGGCCCTCTACATGGCCTCGCGTACGGCCGTGCTCGGGAATCGCCCGCTGGAGTTGATGACCCGTGACCCGCAGGGCATTCGCCGCTGGGAGTTCAATCCCGACGGTGCCCTCGTCACCGCCGACCCCGACCTGTCCACCGCGTGGAACGCCTTCGACGCCCAGGCCGAACTCCTGCACACCGCCACCGACACTCTCGCCGACACCCCGCGGCAGCTGAACCTCCGTTTCGCTGCCCGTCGGGAGGCCAACGGGGTGTACACGGCAGCCGTAGAAGCCCATGGGGAGGCGCGGCTCGCGGTCACGCAGGCAAGGACCGCCCACGAGGAGGCGGTGGAGACGGCCACCGAGTCCGCCGAGGCCGCGCGTGAGGCCGAGGCGTTGGTCGCCCGGCTGAAGCGGGACTTCGCGGAGGCCCAAAGGACCGCCGCCACCTTGCCGTCGGTCATCGAGCGGCACGAGCGGGACGAGACCAAGGGTCGCCACGATCTTCAGACGGCGTTGGCCGCGCTGACGCGGGCCGAGAACACGGTGCGCGAAGAGCGTGCCGCCGCGGCACGGGCCGCCGCTCAACAGGCAGGGCGGAACGGGCAGTTGAGCGCTACCCCCGCTCCCGTACCGGCCCCCGTCGCGCCCGGTGCCCCGCGCTCCCACACCCCCGCGGCCGATGTCGCCGGCGACCCGCGTGTCCAGGCCGCGGTGCCGGCGATCACCGCCGCCGACAACGCGATCCAGCAGGCCACCACCGCGCTCACCACCGCGCGGCCGGCGCTGGCTCGGGCGGAGCACATCGTCAACGTCGGCCCGGCCCGCATCAGCCAGGAGGAGGGCAACCACGAGGACGCCGTGGAGGAGGCGCGAGAGGACGCGGAGGCCGTGGCTCTTCGGGCCGGCGACCTGCGGGTCGCCACGAAGAACGAGACCGTCGCCCAGGGTCGGATGACCGCGGCCCGGACCGAGGTCGCCAACCGCGACGCGGAGATCGTCGCCGTCGTCGCCGCGCAGGTACAGGCCGCGGCCGACCAGACGTCGGCGACCGCCGCGTTGCCGGGTCTGTCCAGCGACCTCCAGGACAACGCCCCGACGCCCGAACAATCCCTGCGGACCACCTTCGCCACCACCCCGCCCCGCTGGCCCACCCCCGACGGCCCGGCCGCCCCGCTACCGGCCGGCGGCCAGACCCACACCCCGCCGCCCGGGACCACCACCGGCACCACGGGGACGAACCCCACGACGACCACGACGAAGCCGGCGAAACAGCAGCCGAAGAAGACCGGGCCGGCCAAGTCCGGTACGAGCGACGGCAAGACCGACAAGGGCAAGAAGCCGGTCACCGGCAAGAGCACGAGCGTCGACAAGGGCAAGGGCGTCGACAAGGGCAAGGCCAAGGCCAAGTCCCTGCTCGTGCAGTCGCCCCCGCCGCCCGGCACGACCCCGGCTGCTCCGCTGTCCCCGTACGTCGACTCCACGGGCAACGCCGTCCCGACCCCCGGTGACGGCAACTGCCTCCTGTACGCCGTCATCGGCAGCGCGCCGAACCTGGTCCGCACCCGCCTCCAGCAGGCCGCCGCCACCGGCACCGGCCCGGCCCTCGCCCCGGCCACCGCCGCCTGGCTCACCCGGCCCAACGACGTACGGCAGACCCTCACGACACTGACGGGGAACCCGCAGACCACCCACCAGGGATCAGGTCATCTGCGGGCCGCGCGGCGGGGGTTGCAGATCTTGGTGCTGGCCCGGCTGGCGGCGGCGGGCGACGGCAGCCGACCGCTCCCGCCGCAGGTGCTCGGCCAGCTCCGGGGCGTCCTCGCCGGTGAGTTCGCGACTCGGGTGGAGAGTGCGCCCATCGTCGACGTCGACGCCCAACTGGCCGAGTACGGCATCCAGGGCGTGACGCACGCCGAGGACCTGGACCCGGTCGACCTCCAGACCCGCTATCTGCAGGCCGTCTCGGCACCCGGCGCACCGCCCGCGTTGACCGGTCCCGCGCCCAGCAACCGCCGGATGTTCGCTTACCTCCGTGCGGCGAACGCGCTGCCGACGCTCACCACCATGACGCCCGACGAGCGCCGGTCGCTGCTGATCGCCGGCTACCACCGCAGCACCGCCCCACTCACCGAGTACGAGGCGGACGCGCTCGACGACGCGGTGCGCGACTGGTCGGACACGTGGGCCAATCCGGTCGGCGACGCCTTCCTGCCGCTGCTCGCCGACACCCTCGACGTCCCGATCCACGTCTTCCAGCCGGTGATCAACACGCCCACCGGTCCCCAGGGCATCGTGCTGCGGTACGGCCCGACGACCACCAACACCCCTGCGCTGGAGGTCCATTACACGGGCCTGAACCACTACAGCGCGAGTGACGCGAACACCGGCACCAACCCGACGACCGCCAACCCGGCGAACATCACCCCGTCGAACGCGCCCCGGGGTCCTGAGGACGCCAACAGCGTTCAGCCGGACGGGCGTTACCGTCCGGTGCCCACCCGCAGCAGCGACGAGGGCCGGCCCGCGTCCCGTGTCGCCGACCCGGCGCCGAAGGACACCTGGTTCGGCCTGCGCCCGTATGCCCGTCCCGCCGTGCACTCGACCGAGCGGTTCGATCCGCACGCGGACCAGTCCAACTCGCCCCGCCCAGGCACGCTCAGCGGTGCGACGACTCTCATCCGTACGCAAGTCCGTCGTATCCAAGCCCCCAACGGCCAATGGATACGGGACTACACGCTCAACCTCCCGGTCAACGCCACGGACCCGGCACTCACCACCCAACTCAACGAGCGCATCTCGGGCCTGCTGGACGTGCACCTCAACTCCGGCCTGGCACTGCCCAGTTCACGCGACCAGCTTCAGATCAACCTGAACCTGATCAGCGACCCCACGCACCCGGAGTCGATCACTCTCACCAACTCTGAGAAGCCGGGCCGCGCCGACCAACTCCACCTCGACGCCAACCACTCCGACGAGGATCTCCTCCACGAGGTCCTGCACTACCTCGGTCTGCCGGACGAACAGCGCGACAACGACTTCCTGTTGCGCAACCACCTGAACAGCACCACCGTCCGGACCACCGGCGTCATGGCCACCACCCAGACCCCCGTCCACATACCGCACCGCTACCTCCGCACCATCGAGAACGTCACCGCGGCCGGACCCCAACTCCACGACTACACAGGCCAGGACGAGACCACCCCCGCCCAGGACCCCGACACCACCCCCATCCCCACCGACACCCCCCTCACCTGGCCCGCCTCCCACGCACCGACCGCACAGCCGCCCGCGCAGGTCCAACTCCCGTCCACCTACGTGACCTCATACGGTGCGCTTCCCGACGGGACCGTCGGGCTGGTGTACGCGGAGCCGTTCTCCGACGAGGTGATCGCGGGGCTGCACGGGCAGGTCTACGAGGCGCTCGGGCTGGATGCCGACAACCCGCCCGAGTCGGTGCGTGAGCAGGTGCGGGGCGAGTTGAGCCGGGAGAGCCTGGCGCTCCAACTGCCGTATCTGCGCTCGAACGGCGGTCTCCGCATCACCGTCCGGGTCGGTGGCCGCGATCGCACGGTCGATGTCCAGCTGACGCTTTCCGATGCTCGCGCCTCGTTGCGGCAGGGGCGTTTCGATCCGCGTGACGCGGACAAGCACGTCGAGCGGCGCGGGTTCGGCACGCGGGAGAACTTCTCCAGTCAGCCTTCGAGTACGTACCGGACGTTCCAGGTGCCGTGGACCGGATCGTGGCCGATCACCGCGCCGACGCCGGTGCGGGCGGTGGACGGATCGCTGACGGCGGCGATCACACACAACCAGGCCAGCGACGCGACCACCGTCACGCAAGCCGTCCAGACCACCTCCTCCCAGCGCTCCAACGAGCCCTCGGATCCTGTGGAGTTCACCACCCGGTGGCGGGTACGTGTCGACGCGCCCGCCGTCACCGCGCCCGTCACCGCACCCACCACCGCGCCTACGGCCACCCCGGCACCGGACGGGTGGGGCACGGCGGAGTCCCACGGCCCCACCACGATCTGGTTCCCCCGGCACCTCACCACCCCCGATCCGGCGCCGGGTTCGCTGCCCGCGCCCGCCGCGATGGCCGATCTCCCGCTCTATGGGGTCGACTCGGTGATCGACCCCCGGGCTCTGTACGAGCACGTCCACCAGGCGTTCCACGCCGATCTGGACGACACCGCGGCCGGGCAGGTGTCGGACTTCCTCTCGGAACAGGTGCTGCGGGGCACGCTGCCCATGCAGGTGGACGGCGGGATCTACTCCCCGGTGATCACCGACGCCGACGGCAACGCGGTCGGCATGCTGCACCTGGTCACCACGCCCGCCGTCGGCACGCCGTTGCGGCAGAGCACCCCCGGCCAGATCAACCTCGAAAGCCACCTGGTCAACACCGCGAAGGTGGACCTCTCTTCGCGGTACACGAGCGGTATCGGGGTCAGCGGGAGTGCCGCCGCCGCTCTCACTGGTGACCACAGCCAAGGCCATCCGGACGCCTCCAGCACCATCGGCGGCAGCCTCGGCCTGCGCGGACAGACCCAGGCGACCGTCACCAACACGTACAGCGCGAGCAGTTCCGCGGGCACGATGCACGCCATCCGCACCAACCGCGGCCACCTCCTCACCCCCTCCGGTGTCACCTACCAGGTCACCCTGATCCGGCCCGACGGCACCGAGACGGCGGCGCCTGCGCTCACCCAGACACACGGCATGGATCTACGGGTCCTCAGCAAGACGGACGCCACCGGGCACCCGCCGACCGCCGCCGAGACGCGCGAACTCCCGGATTCCCTTGAGCGGTTGGACGGCATCGGGCTGAGTGCCGCCCCCCTCGACGTCACCGGCACGGACGGCCTGTTCGACGAGGCCGAGGCGTGGCTGCGCCGCGAGGGTTTCCTGCCTCCCAGCCCAACAGCCCCGCCGACCACGGGAGTTGGCGCGCGGCTGAAGCAGGCGGTGCGCAACCACGAGCCCGAGCACCAGATCCGGCTGCACGCCCAGCTCAACAACCTGCGCCGACTGCGCGAGGCCCGCTCCCGCACCGGGCTGCGCGCCGCGACCGACGCGATGGTCGACGGCGGACACTCCCTGCACTTCGAGGTGCCGAACAGCACCGACACCGGCGTCCGCCGCGTCCGGCTGCTCCTCTCCGCCGACCGGGACGCCGGGCAGGCCAGCACCCATCACCTGGTCCTGCCGGGCATCCAGGTCATGGGGCTGGCCCAGATGGCGGGCAGCGACGCCGAGCAGCGCGGTGAGTCGTACGGTGGCGCGGTCGGGCCGATGGCCAGCGTCAGCGGGCCGCTGGGGAGTTGGGGGTCCATCGGGTTCGGGGCCGACTATCAGTACGGCCACCAGGTCACCCACGGCGACACCGTGGGCGGGGCGACCTCGCACGACCAGTTCTACATCGGCACCGGTCAGGACAGTCACGAGTTCAGGGTGCCGGTGCGGTTGGCCCTGGACCTGTACGCGGACGACGGCGACCAGCCGAGTGAGCGGTTCGGGCGAAACGTGAACCAGGCCCTCGCCCCGGCCCCGGCCGCCGCCCCGGCTCCAACTGTCCCCGGTGCGCCGCCTGTTGCCCCCGCGCCGCCCGCCCCACCGTCGACGACGGTCACCGGTTCACTGCGGCTGGCCGTACCGCACGGTCGTACGCACGCGCCCCCGGCGACCCCCGCGCCGCCCGCCGCACGTGCCGACGGGGCGCCGCGCCGACCCAGCGCGGTCGACAGGGCGCGGCTCGACGCGACCGATGCCACCGGCACCCCGCGCCCGGAACTGGTGCGGATACCGGACGACGCCCTGATCGACACCGTGCGCGGCTCCGCCGCCATCGAGTCCGTCTTCCAGCGGGCCGCCACGGTCATCCGCAACCAGGCGCAGGCGGCGACGCCCACCACCCCGGCCACCGGCCCGATTCTCCCGGTCACCGCCCCCGCGACCACCGGTACGGCCCCGGCGACCACCGGTGCAGCCCCGGGTGCTGCCCCCGCGCCCGCCCGCGACGGCATTTCTCCCCTCGCCGGGCACGGGCTCACGGACAGCAGGACGCGTGCCGCCGAGACCCGGCACGCGGCCATCACGCCGGGCAGCCTCGTCGCCCATGGCCACGAACTGTTCAAGAACTCCTACGTAGTTGAGGGCCTGAGCCTCCCGGGAACGGTCGCCGACGGGCAGTACTCGCTGGAGATCCAAGCCGTCGCGAACCGGCCCCGCCTGCTCGACACCACCCGGCAGTACCTGGAGACGGGCGTCTCGGCCACCGACAACGCGCAGCAGCTCAAGTCCCTAGGAAAGTCACACCAGTTCGGTGGCAGCGGGGTGGTGACCCAGAACCCGCCCGCCAAGTCGGCGGGGCAGGGCAACACCGGTCCGGAGTCGGACGGTTCGGTCTCCACCAGCCAGACCAGCGGCAAGTCGTACAAGGGCCTCTTCAACCCCTCGGCACGGCTCGGCCATGTCGCCCGCACCGACACCGCGGACACGCTCTCCGCCAGTACGGGCGTCAACCGCACCCCCACCGAGAGCGGTGACCTGCACCGGGTGGTCGCCGACGTCACCTACATCGTCACGGTCCGCGCGGGCTCCCGCACCCTGCTCAACGGGGTCGGCGAACCCGGCACGGTCGAGCCCGTCACCTTCGCGGTGGACGTCCCGGACGGCCTCCAGTTCCTCATGACCCAGGGCCAACTCGCCCGCGACGCACGGTGGATGGGCTCTGTGCAGGGGCTCACTCCGGCGCCCGCCCCGGCGTTGACGGCGGCCCTCCCGGCGCCGTACACCCGCAATCGGGAACTGGGCCTCGGCGGCGTCCTGTCGGTCATCGAGTACGACCGGCCCGTCGCCGCCCCCGTCCCCACGACCGGGCCCGCCGCCGGGCAGATCCCGCTGGCGCCGGTCAATCCGAGGGAGCGGCGCGGGCTGATCGGGCGCGAGCTGCTGGCGCTGGTGGAGGCCGAGGCACCCGGAGCGGTCACGCCGGGGCACTCCGGTTACCAGCAGGGTGTGCACAGCCGGATCGCGCAGCTCACCTCGTCCGCCGGACTGCGCTCGCTGCCCGGGCGCGGTCCGGACGGTACTCCGCGCCGGGCCACCACCCGCTTCCACTTCCGCCACCACGGCCACGGCGGTGAGCGGTTGGTCGAGGTCACGCTCACGGCACGGCCCCGGCGGACCCAGAACCTGGCCGGCATCCGGGGTTCCTCAACGCCCGGCTCGGGCCTCGAACAGTGGCAGTCGCACACCTCGGCGGGCCGTACGACCACCCGTGCCTCGGTCCGGCAGACGCAGCTCCCGGTCACCCTGGCCACGCGTTATCCCCGTCCGAACCAGGGCCCGGACCCGGCCAGGACCGATCGCGCGGCGCCCGTGTTCACCCCGCAGGCGGCCACCAGCATCTCCGCCCGGCGGGCCACCACCGCCGACAACCGCTTCTGGCTGCGCACCGACAACGGCGCCGACTTCGACGGCCTGCAGTACGACTACGAGTTGTCCGTCCGCTCCGCGCTGGTCACCGACTGGCCGCCGAACGTCATCGGCGGTCTCATCCAGAACGGTGTCATCGCCTGGTCCGACGCGGACGGCGACGTACGCCGCTGGATAGACGAACTGATGGTCCGGGGCAACCCGCGCACCAGCACTGTCCCGGTCCGGTTGACGCTGCGGTTCACCGGCACCGAGACCGCCCTGCCCGGCGTCGGCGGCCCGGTTCCGGTGAACGCCCCGTCCGTCGTCTCCGGCGCCGACCCGCGCAACACCGTGCGTCCGGCCGGTCCCGCCGCCGGGCCGTATCTCGCCGACGCGCAGATGTTCCACCCGGTGGGGCCGACCCCGGCGTTCCACTTCGACGGCTGGGCGCACTTGGAGACGGCGCTCAACGACGTTGCCCCGCGCGGCGGTCGAGGCTGGCATTCACAGTTCACGTCCGTCTCGGTGGAGGGACAGGCGGTCCGGCTGGGCCAGTTGATCCAGGCCGGACGGGTCTCCCTCGACCGCCCCCGGCTGGCCGCCGACCTCACCCGCAAGATGCCCGGCACCGCGCCCTTCGAAGGGGCACCCGACCAGGCCCCGTCGATCGCAGTCACGCTCTACAATCCGCGCCGCTCCACCCATGCCGACGACGTCACCCTCGACCAGCTCCACAACACCACCGACACGGTGAGCACCGCGGCCGGTGCCGACCACTCCCTCGCGACCTCGTTCACGCAGCTCCTGAGCGGTGACGACGACAATCACGAGATCGCCGGGATCAGCGTCCCGCTCGCCCAGCGGCAGACCCAGCCCTCCACCTTCGGCGGCACCACCACCGGCAGCCGCCGTGACTGGCTCAAGTCCGGCAGCACGTCGGCGCCCGCCAACGGGGCGCGTGGGACCCGGAGTTACGTCGTCGACGCCGACGCCCACCTGCTCGTGGAGGGCCCCGAAGGCACCCGTCACGTCACCGGTACGGTCACCCTCCGCATCGAGGAGCGTGACCTCCTCGGCCACGGACTCCTCACCCCGACCGAGACCCCGCCGAACCTGCACGACCTGCCCGCGCTCGTCCCTGACTGGGCAACAGCGGAGCCGCACACCCTGCCGGAACGCCTCAACTCGGCGATCCCCGCAGGCAGTCACGCTGTTCAGGTCTGGGTGGCTCTCGGCGCCGACCCGCAGGGCGAACACCTCGGCCAGGCCCTCTACGCCGCGTCCCGCACCGCCGTGCTCGGAAACCGCCCGCTGGAGTTGATGACCCGTGACCCGCAGGGCATCCGCCGCTGGGAGTTCAATCCCGACGGTGCCCTCGTCACCGCCGACCCCGACCTGTCCACCGCGTGGAACGCCTTCGACGCCCAGGCTGAACTCCTGCACACCGCCACCGACACCCTTGCCGACACCCCGCAGCGGCTGAACCTCCTCACCGGCGCCCTCCAGCAGGCCAACCGGGCGCACACAGCCGCCGTAGCAGCCCATGGGAAGGCGCGGGTCGCGGTCAAGAACGCGACCGACGCCCACGCGGAGGCGCAGCAGGAGGCGGCCGAGTCCGCCGAGGCCGCGCGTGAGGCCGAGGCGTTGGTCGCCCGGCTGAAGCGGGATCTCGCGGAGGCCCAAAGGACCGCCGCCACCTTGCCGTCGGTCATCGAGCGGCACGAGCGGGACGAGACCAAGGGTCGCCACGATCTTCAGACGGCGTTGGCCGCGCTGACGCGGGCCGAGAACACGGTGCGCGAAGAGCGTGCCGCCGCGGCACGGGCCGTCGCTCAACAGGCCACGAAGAACGGGCAGTTGAGCGCTACCCCCGCTCCCGTACCGGCTCCCGTCGCGCCCGGTGCCCCGCGCTCCCACACTCCTGCGGCCGATGTCGCCGGCGACCCGCGTGTCCAGGCGGCGGTGCCGGCGATCACCGCCGCCGACAACGCGATCCAGCAGGCCACCACCGCGCTCACCACTGCCCGGCCGGTACTGGCGAGGGCGGAGCACATCGTCAACGTCGGCCCGGCCCGCATCAGCCAGGAGGAGGGCAACCACGAGGACGCCGTGGAGGAGGCGCAGGAGGCAGCGGCGGCCGAGGTCGACGCAGCCGGCAGACTGCGGGTCGCCCAGCGGAACGAGAACGCGGCCCAGGGTCGGGTGACCGCGGCCGAGACCGAAGTCGCCCGCCGCAACGGGCTGGTCGCCGCCGCCGTCACCGCGCAGTTGCAGGCCGCGGCGGATCAGATGTCGGCGACCGCCGCGTTGCCGGGTCTGTCCAGCGACGTCCAGGACAACGCCCCGACGCCCGAACAATCCCTGCGGACCACCTTCGCCACCACCCCGCCCCGTTGGCCCGCCCCCGACGGCCGCGCCGCGCCCCTTCCGGCAGGCGGCCAGACCCACACCCCGGCGTCCGCGACCACCACCGGTACCACCAACGCGGGGACCACGACCACGACGAAACCGCGGCCGAAGAAGAGCGGGCCGCCCAAGTCCGGTACGAGCAACGCCCAGACGGGCAGGACGGACAACACGGGTAAGGCGGGCAAGGACAAGAAGTCGGCCGCCGACAAGAACACGAGCAAGAGCGCCAGCACCGGCAAGACCACGGGCACGAGCACGAGCACGGACACAGGCAAGAAGACAGGCCTCGACAAGGGCAAGGACACCGGCAAGAGCACAGGCCTCGACAAGGGCAAGGCCAAGGCCACGACCTCGCCGCCCGGCACGACCACCGCTCCCGCGACCCCCCTGACCCCCTATGTCGACCCCACGGGCAACGCCGTCCAGACCCCCGGCGACGGCAACTGCCTCCTCTACGCCGTCATCGGCAGCGCACCCCACCTGGTCCGCACCCGGCTCCAACAGGCCGCCGCCACCGGCACCGGCCCGGCCCTCGCCCCGGCCACCGCGGCCTGGCTCGCCCGGCCCGACGAAGTACAACGTGCCCTCACGACGATGGCGCAGAACCCGCAGGCCAACGACCGGGGATCCAATCAACTGCGGGCCGCACGGCAGGAGTTGCAGAACCTGGTGCTGGCCCGGCTGGCGGCAGCGCGGAACGGCGGCCGACCCCTCCCGCCGCAGGTCCTCGGCCAGCTCCGCGGCGTCCTCGTCACCCCCTTCACCGCGGCGGTCCAGAACATGCCCGCCGCTCAGATCGGCAACGAACTGGCCCGCTACGGCATCCAGGGCGTGACGCACGCCGAGGACCTGGACCCGGTCGACCTCCAGACCCGCTATCTGCAGGCCGTCTCGGCACCGGGCGCACCGCCCGCGTTGACCGGTCCCGCGCCCAGCAACCGCCGGATGTTCGCCTATCTCCGTGCGGTGAACGGCCTGCCGACCCTCGCCACCATGACCACGGACGAGCGCCGGTCGCTGCTGATCGCCGGTTACCACCGCAGCACCGCCGCACTCAGCCCGGACGAGGCGAACATGCTCGGCAGCGCGGTGGGCGACTGGTCGAACGCGTGGGCCGACCCGATCGGCGACACCTTCCTGCCGCTGCTCGCCGACACCCTCGACGCCCCGATCCACGTCTTCCAGCCGACCTCCGACCCGCTCGCCGGCGCCACCGCGACCGGCGGCCCCCGCGGCATCGTCCTGCGCTACGGTCCGACCACCAACACCCCTGCGCTGGAGGTCCATTACACGGGCCTGAACCACTACAGCGCGAGCGCCGCGAACGCGAGCATCACCACGTCCCAGGCGCCTCGGGGTCCTGGGGACGCCAACAGCGTTCTGCCGGACGGGCGTTACCGTCCCGCGCCGATCCGTGACGCCGACGAGGACCGGCCCGCGTCCCGTGTCGCCGACCCGGCGCCGAAGGACACCTGGCACGGTCTGCGTCCGTATGCCCGTCCCGCCGTGCACTCGACCGAGCGGTTCGATCCGCACGCGGACCAGAGCAACCCGCCCCGGCCTGGCGCTCTCAGCGGTGCTACGACGCTCGTCCGTACCACCATCCGTCGTATCCAGGCCCCCAACGGCCAGTGGATACGGGACTACACGCTCAACCTCCCGGTCACCGCGACGGACCCGGCCCTCACCACCCGGCTTCAGAACCGCATCACCCGTCTTCTGGACACACACCTCAACTCCGGTCTCGCGCTGCCCAGTTCAGGCGATCAGCTCCAGATCAACCTCAACCTGATCGCCGACCCGGCCCACCCCGAGGCGATCACCCTCACCGACACCGAGAAGCCGGGCCGCGCCGACCAACTCCACCTGGACCTGGGCCATTCCGACGAGGCTCTGCTGCACGAGGTCCTGCACTACCTCGGTCTGCCGGACGAACAGCGCGACAACGACTTCCTGTTGCGCAACCACCCGAACAGCACCACCGTCCGGACCACCGGCGTCATGGCCACCACCCAGACCGCTGTCCACATCCCGCACCGCTACCTCCGCACCATCGAGAACGTCACCTCCGCAGGGCCCCAACTCCACGACCACGCAGGCCAGGACGAGACCACCCCCGCCCAGGACCCCGACACCACGCCCATCCCCACCGACACCCCCCTCACCTGGCCCACCTCCCACGCACCGCTAGCGGCGCCCCCTTCGACGTACGTCCGCGACTACGGCCTTCACCAGGACGGCAACGTAGACCTGGTCCGTCGGCGCGGTGAAGACTCCGACGCGGCCCCCGCGTGGTCCCGCGCCCGGGACCCGCACAGCGCGCTGCTCGCCTGGGTCCAGGCCGATGTGGCGGCTCACGGTGCGCCGGACGACCCGGGGTTCCCGGCCCCGGCCACGGAGGTGTCGACCGACGCGTTGGCTCATATCGGCGCCCTCACCGAGGAGTTGCGGGCTCAGGCGATCCTCCAGAACGGCATGGTGACCGTCGCGGAGGCCGGACTGGACGACTCCGCCCGCCTCGCCCTGGTGCTGGCCCGCCCCGACGCCCCCTCCTACGTGGCCACGCTGGCGGCACTGGTCGTACGGGACACCGGGCACCCGGTCCAGGTGATCAGTCCCAGCGACCGCGCCCAACGGTTCGGCCCGGCCGACGGCACACCGCTGACCTTGTACTTTGACGGCAACCGGTTCTCGATCAACCCGCCCGCCCCGGACGACGACTGACCGGTCGTCACCCGATCCCTTTCTGGAAGGAACAGCATGTCCGGCAAGAACAGCCCGCAGCACCAGGCAGCGACGGGCGGGACGGAGCCCGCCCCGGCCCCGGACACCACCGCGGGCGGCGCCCCAGAGACCGAAGCGGCGGCACTCCCGCCGACCAGCGGGGAGGCGACGGCCGCCCGCGCCGGCGACGACCCCGAGACCGCGACGAAGGCGGAAGCGGAGCCGACGTCTCCCGCTCAGCCCGCCGCCGTGGCCCAACTCCCCACCGCGGAAGCCGCCGCAGGCACTGACGAAGCCGCCGTAGGCACCGACGAAGGTGCCGCACCCGAAGCCGCACCCGACACCCACGCCGACCCCGACCCGGGCCCCGAGGCCGTGGCCGGAGCGGCAACGGCCGGATCCGGAGACGGAGTTGGAGCCGGAGCCGGAGCCGGTTCGGAAGCCGGGGAGGACACAGCCGCCGCGGCCCCCGCCTTCGGCCGTCCCTCCCGAGGAGTCCTCGCCGGAGCCGCGATAGCCGGCGCGCTGCTGATCGGCGTGCCCTTCCTGGTGTCCGGTCTGCTCGGCAGGTCGAGTTCGGACGCGAAGCCGTCGGACCAAGTGGCCGACGCGGGAACGGTGTTGAACGGGGCGACGACGAACATCGGTGCCGGCGCCTACGGTTCGGCCAGCCCGGACCCGACCTCGCCGAAGCCGACCCCCTCGCACCCGAGCGGCGGCAAGAACAACACGGTGAAGAAGGGCGCGGGAGCCGCGGCCGCCGGTGCCGGTTCCGGTGCCGGAGTGATCGCGGGCAGTTCCGCCGAGGCCCCCAAGAAGGCGTCCTCCGGCGGGGGTTCGAAGAAGACCACCACGACCAAGATCACGGCCACCAAGACGGTGGTCGCCGCGCCCGGCACCACCATCTACGGCCACGCCTCCAACAAGTGCATCGAGATGGTGGGTCACAAGGGCGCCGACGGTTCGCCGCTGCAGATCAACAGCTGCACCGGCAAGAACTGGCAGAAGTGGGACTTCCGTTCGGACGGCACGATCCGCTCGATGGGCCTGTGCATGGACGTGGCCTGGGGCTCGTCGGCGAACGGCGCGGTGATCCAGATCGCGGTGTGCAGCGGCAACCCGGCCCAGCAGTTCCGCCTCAACTCCAGCAACGACCTGGTCAATCCGCAGGCCAACAAGTGCGTGGACGTCAAGGACCAGAAGACCGGCAACGGCACCCGGCTCCAGCTCTGGGACTGCAACGGCCAGGACAACCAGAAGTGGAGCACCCGCTGAACACGACGGTGCCGCCGCACCCGTAAGGCACGGCGGCACCCCGGACACCAAAGACGCGGCCTAGATGTCCCGGAAGATCTCGATCTGCGCCCCGATCGAGTTGAGCCGCTCCGCCAGATCCTCGTAACCGCGGTTGATGACATAGACGTTGCGCAGCACGGACGTGCCCTCCGCCGCCATCATCGCCAGCAGGACGACCACCGCGGGCCGCAGCGCCGGCGGGCACATCATCTCGGCGGCCCGCCAGCGGGTCGGGCCCTCGACCAACACCCGGTGCGGGTCGAGGAGTTGGAGCCGACCGCCGAGGCGGTTGAGGTCCGTGAGGTAGATCGCGCGGTTGTCGTAGACCCAGTCGTGGATGAGGGTCTGCCCCTGCGCGACCGCCGCGATCGCCGCGAAGAACGGCACGTTGTCGATGTTCAGGCCGGGGAACGGCATCGGGTGGATCTTGTCGATCGGCGCCTCCAGCTTGGAGGGCCGGACCGTGAGGTCCACCAGGCGCGTACGGCCGTTGTCCGCGACGTACTCCGGTGTGCGGTCGTGGTCGAGGCCCATCTCCTCCAGGACCGCGAGCTCGATCTCCAGGAACTCGATGGGCACCCGGCGGACCGTCAGCTCCGACTCGGTGACGACGGCGGCGGCCAGCAGGCTCATCGCCTCGACCGGGTCCTCGGAGGGGGAGTAGTCCACGTCGACGTCGATGGTCGGCACGCCGTGCACGGTGAGCGTGGTGGTGCCGATGCCCTCGACCCGTACGCCGAGCGCCTCCAGGAAGAAGCAGAGGTCCTGGACCATGTAGTTCGAGGACGCGTTGCGGATGACCGTGACGCTCTCGTGGCGGGCGGCGGCCAGCAGCGCGTTCTCGGTGACGGTGTCGCCGCGCTCGGTCAGCACGATCGGCCGGTCCGGGGAGACGGACCGGTCGACCTGCGCGTGGTAGAGACCCTCGGTCGCGGCGATGTCCAGGCCGAAGCGGCGCAGCGCGATCATGTGCGGCTCGATCGTGCGCGTGCCGAGGTCGCAACCGCCCGCGTACGGCAGCTTGAAGCTGTCCATGCGGTGCAGCAGCGGGCCGAGGAACATGATGATCGAGCGGGTCCGGCGGGCGGCCTGCGCGTCGATCGACTCCATGTCCAGCTCGGCCGGCGGCACGATCTCCAGGTCGACGCCGTCGTTGATCCAGCGGGTGCGCACGCCGATCGAGCCGAGTACCTCCAGAAGGCGGTACACCTCCTCGATCCGCGCGACCCGGCGCAGCACCGTGCGCCCCTTGTTGAGGAGCGAGGCGCACAGCAGTGCCACGCACGCGTTCTTGCTGGTCTTCACATCGATCGCGCCGGACAGCCGGCGCCCGCCGACCACCCGCAGATGCATCGGACCGGCGTAGCCCAGAGAGACGATCTCGCTGTCCAGGGCTTCACCGATTCGAGCGATCATCTCAAGGCTGATGTTTTGGTTGCCGCGCTCGATGCGATTGACGGCGCTCTGACTGGTGCCGAGCGCCTCGGCGAGCTGCGTCTGTGTCCAGCCCCGATGTTGCCGGGCGTCACGGATGAGCTTGCCGATACGTACGAGGTAGTCGTCTGCCATGAGGCCGAGGTTATCTCAGATATGAGATGGCGCCTCCTGGGGGGTCCATTCGGGTGACGACCGGTCAGCAGTCCCGCCCTCCGCTGTCGGTGGCCGCTGTCAGTCGTCCTTCTTGGTGCGCGTCTTGCGCCACCCGAACGGCCCGGGCAGGTTCATGGATGTCGTACGGCGCCCCGAGGTGCTGCGCGTGTAGCGCGGGCCGCGCTTGCCGCCTGTCGTGAACGACAGCGACCCCTTGTTGATGTTCAGCCGAAGCCAAGGAAGGATCCGGAAGCTCTTACGGAACGTGAGCGGCATACCCGCCCCCTTTCGTCCGGCACCGGGTACCCCGAAGTCGGCCAATCAACCGAGGACAAAAGGGAGTTGCTCACTCCTCCCCGCTGTCTCCGAGCTGGAGGTGCCAGACGACCGCGACCGGCGATTCGTCCAGTGCGGCGGCGGACGCCTCGGGATCCCAGTGCAGGAGGTCCCAGGACATCCACGTGGGCAGCGGGTCCGGGGCGGCGCCGGGGTCGGGGGAGCGGCGCGGGCGGCGGGGTTCCTCGCAGTGCCGGACCCGGAAGCCGAGCGGGAGGGCGGCCGAGAGGTACGCGCTGAGCGGGCGGTGGTACTCGGTGAGCAGGGTCGCGCGGCCGTCCGGGCCGGCCCGCCGGGGGAGGGTGGGCCGGAGATAGGACGACATGACGTGCGCGTCCGAGATCACGAGATGCCCGCCGGGACGCAGCACCCGCGCGAACTCGGCCAGCACGGCCGCCAGATCGGGGACGTGGGTCAGCGCGAGCGCGCAGACGACGGTGTCGACCGCATCGTCGGGAAGCGGCAGTTGGTGCAGGTCGGCCTCGCGGAGGTCGACGTCCGGCAGTTGCTCCCGGGCCCGCGCGAGCATGTCCGGGGAGGCGTCGACGCCGATGACACGGTGGCCGAGCCGGTGCAGGTGCGCGGTGTGCCGGCCGGTGCCGCACGCGGCGTCCAGTGCCGCGCCGACGGGTAGGCCGTCCAGGATGCGCCGGACGACGGGCTGCTCGATGTCGATCATCTGGTTGCCGGGGTCGTCGTAGCGCGGCGCCCAGTCCTGATAGACGTCGGCCGTGCTGATCGAGCCCGGGACCGCGGTGACGCCCTCCGCGTCGGCGAGCTCCGGGGTGTCCAGCAGCCTGCGGATCTCGGCGATCCGGGCCTCGACGAAGGCCTGGTCGGCGCTTCTCTCCCGGAAGCCGCGCAGCAGGGCGGCACCCTCAAGTCCCAGCAGATAGCCGAGGGGGCTCAGATAGGTCACCCCGGGGACGGTACGGACGCGGGGCGCGTCGGCTCCACCGGTTTTCCGGCGCGGACGGGTCCGGGCATGACCAGCCCGCCCCCATGTACTAGAGTTATCTCGACATCGAGATATCTGCCGAGGTGCACCGCAGCCGCACACTCCGCCGATTCCAGTAGTAAGGCTTGCCTAACTTAGCCTTACCTTAGCGGATCGGCCAAGACGTCGTAGCGGCAGGATGCGGTGGGAACGCGCACATCAATGAAGGAGACTGTCGTGTCGGCGAACAGCTTCGACGCCCGCAGCACACTGCAGGTGGGCGACGAGTCGTACGAGATCTTCCGCCTGGACAAGGTGGAGGGCTCGGCCCGGCTCCCCTACAGCCTTAAGGTCCTGCTGGAGAACCTGCTCCGCACCGAGGACGGCGCGAACATCACCGCCGACCACATCCGCGCCCTCGGCACCTGGGACTCGCAGGCCCAGCCGTCGCAGGAGATCCAGTTCACGCCCGCCCGTGTGATCATGCAGGACTTCACCGGCGTGCCCTGCGTGGTGGACCTCGCGACCATGCGCGAGGCCGTGAAGGAGCTGGGCGGCGACCCGGCGAAGATCAACCCCCTCGCGCCGGCCGAGCTGGTCATCGACCACTCCGTCATCGCGGACAAGTTCGGCACCCACGAGGCGTTCGCGCAGAACGTCGAGCTGGAGTACGGCCGCAACCGCGAGCGCTACCAGTTCCTGCGCTGGGGCCAGACCGCGTTCGACGAGTTCAAGGTCGTCCCGCCGGGCACCGGCATCGTCCACCAGGTCAACATCGAGCACCTGGCCCGGACCGTCATGGTCCGAGGCGGCCAGGCGTACCCCGACACCCTGGTCGGCACCGACTCGCACACCACGATGGTCAACGGCCTCGGTGTGCTGGGCTGGGGCGTCGGCGGCATCGAGGCCGAGGCCGCGATGCTCGGCCAGCCGGTCTCGATGCTCATCCCGCGCGTCGTCGGCTTCAAGCTCACCGGCGAGCTGACCCCGGGCACCACCGCCACGGACCTCGTGCTCACCATCACCGAGATGCTCCGCAAGCACGGTGTGGTCGGCAAGTTCGTCGAGTTCTACGGCGAGGGCGTCGCCGCCACCTCCCTCGCGAACCGCGCCACCATCGGCAACATGTCGCCGGAGTTCGGTTCCACCGCCGCGATCTTCCCGATCGACGACGAGACCCTGAAGTACCTGCGCCTGACCGGCCGCGACGAGCAGCAGGTCGCGCTCGTCGAGTCGTACGCCAAGGAGCAGGGCCTCTGGCTGGACCCGGCCGCCGAGCCCGACTTCTCCGAGAAGCTGGAGCTGGACCTCTCGACGGTCGTCCCGTCGATCGCGGGCCCGAAGCGCCCGCAGGACCGCATCGTCCTCGCGAACGCCTCCGAGCAGTTCAAGAGCGACGTGCGCAACTACGTCGCCGACGACGACGAGGCGGGCAAGGAGTCCTTCCCGGCCTCCGACTCCCCGGCCGCCAGCAACGGCGTCCCGTCGAACCCGGTCACCGTGACCGCCCCCGACGGCTCGACCTACGAGCTGGACCACGGCGCGGTGACGGTCGCGGCCATCACCTCCTGCACCAACACCTCGAACCCGTACGTCATGGTCGCCGCCGCGCTCGTCGCGAAGAAGGCCGTGGAGAAGGGGCTGACGCGGAAGCCCTGGGTCAAGACCACCCTCGCGCCCGGCTCCAAGGTCGTCACCGACTACTTCGACAAGGCGGGGCTCACCCCCTACCTCGACAAGGTCGGCTTCAACCTCGTCGGCTACGGCTGCACCACCTGCATCGGCAACTCCGGCCCGCTGCCGGAGGAGGTCTCCAAGGCCGTCAACGACCATGACCTGGCCGTGACGTCGGTGCTCTCCGGCAACCGCAACTTCGAGGGCCGGATCAACCCGGACGTCAAGATGAACTACCTGGCGTCCCCGCCGCTGGTCGTCGCCTACGCCCTCGCGGGCTCCATGAAGGTGGACATCACCAAGGACGCGCTCGGCGTCGACCAGGACGGCAAGCCGGTCTACCTGGAAGACATCTGGCCGACCGAGGCCGAGGTCAACGACGTCGTCGCCAACTCCATCGGCGAGGACATGTTCAACAAGTCCTACGCCGACGTCTTCGCGGGCGACGCCCAGTGGCAGGCGCTGCCCATCCCGGAGGGCAACACCTTCGAGTGGGACGCCCGGTCGACCTACGTCCGCAAGCCCCCGTACTTCGAGGGCATGACGATGGAGACCACCCCGGTCTCCGACATCGACGGCGCCCGCGTGCTGGCCAAGCTCGGCGACTCGGTGACGACGGACCACATCTCGCCCGCCGGCGCCATCAAGGCCGACACCCCGGCCGGCAAGTACCTCACCGAGCACGGCATCGAGCGGCGTGACTTCAACTCCTACGGCTCCCGCCGAGGCAACCACGAGGTCATGATCCGCGGCACCTTCGCCAACATCCGCCTGCGCAACCAGGTCGCGCCGGGCACCGAGGGCGGCTTCACGCGCGACTTCACGCAGGCGGACGCCCCCGTCTCCTTCATCTACGACGCCTCGCGCAACTACATCGAGCAGGGCATCCCGCTGGTCATCCTGGCCGGCAAGGAGTACGGCTCCGGCTCGTCCCGCGACTGGGCCGCCAAGGGCACCGCGCTCCTCGGCGTCAAGGCCGTCATCGCCGAGTCGTACGAGCGCATCCACCGCTCGAACCTCATCGGCATGGGCGTCATCCCGCTCCAGTACCCGGCGGGCCAGTCCGCCGAGTCCCTCGGTCTCACCGGCGAGGAGTCCTTCTCGGTCGCCGGCATCACCGAGCTGAACGACGGCACCACCCCGGGCACGGTCAAGGTCACCACCGACACCGGCGTGGAGTTCGACGCGGTCGTCCGCATCGACACCCCCGGCGAGGCCGACTACTACCGCAACGGCGGCATCCTGCAGTACGTCCTGCGCAACCTGATCCGCAACTAGCGGCTACGGCAAGGCAGTTGAGGGCCGCATCCCCGGTGACGGGGATGCGGCCCTCCGCGTCTGTCCGCCGCACGTCCGCGCAGGTCATCGCCAGGACTCAGGTGGAACACAGGGTTCCCCCAGCGGACGGGGACAGAATCGGGACATGACTGGCACATCGGGGTCCCGCGGCAGCCGTGTCCGCGTGCTCATCGTCGACGACGAGCCCGCGCTCACCGAACTGCTCTCCGTCGCGGTCACCGAGGCCGGCTGGCGGCCCTACCCCGCGCCGGACGGACACAGCGCGCTGCGGATCGCCCGCGGCTGCGCCCCGCACGCCGTCGTCCTCGACGGCATGCTGCCCGACCTCGACGGCATCCAGGTACTGCGCAGACTCCGCTACGAGAACCCCCGGCTGCCCGTCCTCATGCTCACCGCCCGCGACGCGATCGAGCACCGCCTCGACGGCCTCGAAGCGGGCGCCGACGACTACGTCACCAAGCCCTTCTCCCTGGAGGAGGTCGTGCTGCGGCTGCGCGGACTGCTGCGCCGGGCGGGCGGCGAACGCACCCCGTCCGACGACTCCGTACGGGTCCTCGGCGACCTCGTCCTGACCGGCGAGACCCGCGAGGTGCGGCGCGCCGGTGAGCCGGTCCAGCTCACCGCCAAGGAGTTCGACCTGCTCACCCTGTTCCTGGACCATCCCCGCCAGGTGCTGAGCAAGGCCCAGATCCTCGACCAGGTGTGGAGCAGCTGCTTCGACGGCGGCGGCAACCTCGTCGAGGTCTACATCTCCAGCCTCCGCCGGAAGATTGACCGGGGCCGGGCCCCGATGATCCACACCGTGCGGGGAATGGGATACGCCCTACGGCCCGTGGAGGACGGCAGATGAACCTCCGAATCCGCAACCTCCGTACCCGCAACCGAGGCCGCCCGCACGGCCGTTCACTGCGCACCCGGCTCCTCCTCTTCATCAGCGCCACCCTCGTCGTCGTGTGCGCCGCGATGTCCCTCACCACCGTCCTCGTCCAACGCGCCTATCTGCTGGGCAACTTGGACGACCGGGTCGGCAACGCGGCCGAACGCAGCCTGGGCGGCGCCGAACACCACCCGGCCTTCGAGGGGGACCTCGGTTTCCTCATGGAGAACGGCCACGCCGTCGGGACGCTCGCCGCACGGTTCGACGACAAGGGCACGATCATCGCCGCGGCCGTCGTCAGCCAGGACGCCCCGCCGCAGAACCTCACCACCGCCCAGCGCGACGCCCTCGCGGGCATCACCGCCGACGGCGCGAAGCACACCCGCACCGTGCCGGGCCTCGGCACCTACCGGCTCACCGCCCTCGACCACCAAGGGGTCCGGGTGATCACCGGCCTCCCGATGGACGACGTCCAGGACATGATCAGCGGTCTGGTGGTGGTCGAGGCGGCCGTCGCCCTCGCCGGCCTGACCGTCGCCGGCTGCCTGTGCGCGGTCGTCATACGACGGCAGCTACGGCCGCTGGGCCGGGTCGCCGCCACCGCGGTCGAGGTCTCCCGCTCGCAGCTAGGCCACGGCGAGGTCACCGCACTCACCCGGGTGCCCGAGCGGGACACCGACCCCGGCAGCGAGGCCGGCCAGGTCGGCGCCGCGCTCAACCGCATGATCGACCACGTCGAGTCCTCGCTCGCCGAACGCCAGCGCAGCGAGGAGCAGATGCGCCGCAGCGAGGAACGCATGCGCCGCTTCCTCGCCGACGCCAGCCACGAACTCCGCACCCCGCTCGCCTCGATCGCGGGCTACGCCGAGCTGATGAACCGCGGCACCGACCGCATCGAACCGGGCCTCGCCTGGCGCCGGGTCACCGCCGAGTCGGCGCGCATGACGGGCCTCGTGGAGGACCTCCTGCTGCTCGCCCGGCTCGACGAGGGCCGGCCGTTGCAGTCCGCCGAGGTGGACCTCGCCGCCCTGCTCGCCGAGGCGGTGTGGGACGCGCGCGCGGCCGGCACCGGCCACGACTGGCAGCTCCAACTGTCCCTGGAAGCACCAGCGTTGGTCATCGGCGACCAGGCCCGTCTGCACCAGGTGTTGGCCAACCTGTTGGCCAACGCGCGCATGCACACACCCGTCGGCACCACGGTCACGGCGAGCGTCGAGGCCACCGCCGTCCGCACCGTCGTCATCCGGGTCCGCGACGACGGCCCCGGCATCCCCCTAGCCCTCCTCCCCACGGTCTTCGAACGCTTCACCCGCGCCGACGCCTCCCGAGCCCGCGCCGGCGGCAAGGAGGGCGGCTCCGGCCTCGGCCTCGCCATCGCCACGGCGATCACCGGAGCCCACGGGGGCCGCATCGACGTCACCAGCGTCCCGGGCCGCACGGAGTTCACCATCGAACTCCCCGCCGCCGCGACCGAACTCCCGCCCGCGGAACCGGCGATGCGCGCCCGCACGGCCCCGGTCTAGAAGAGCACCGAGCACCGGCGGACGCGCATCGCCGTCGTCGCCGTAGACCTAGGGAGTCGTCGTGAACCCGTCGAAGTCGGCCTCGCCGGTGGTGCCCGAGGCGTGCGAGGTCTGGGTGAGGCCGACGTCCTGGGTGGTTGCGGCCGTCGGGACGTCGACGGTGCCGACCAGGTTCCACGTGGTGTTGTCGGTCGAGTAGTAGCCGCTGTACGAGGTGCCGTTGCGGACGAGCTTCAGCCACGACGGGTAGGCGGCGGTGCCGGCGGAGTCCTGCGAGTCGAGTTTTCCGTCGCCGTCGCTGTCCCAGTCGAGCAGATAGCCGTTGCCCGGGGTCGCGACGAGGGCCACGTACCCGGGGGAGGTGTTGGACCGGGTGATGTCGTTACGGACCATGATCCCGGCCTTGGCCCAAACATCCGTGTCCGACTGAGAGTTGAGCTTCACGGTCGTCACCGAACCGTCGTGCTCCGCACCCGGCAGATAGATCGAGCCGTACTCGTTGGTGCCGTTGTACAGGTCCGCACCCTGTGCCCGGATGCCGAGTTGGGTGCCGGACTCGCTGAAGCTCGCGGTGGTGGAGGCGAACGTCCGGTAGGGGGCGGTCACTTGGTGATTGACGGTGATCGTGTCACCGGCGTTGAGACGACTCCTCCCGTCCGACCGGAAGCGGTAACTCGCCGTCCCCCGGAAATCGCCCTCGGCGAAGAGCTTCGCCGAGGGCGGGATGGACACGGAGTAGGTGGCCTTCAGCGCATGGCCGCCACGGACCGTCCGGGCCCGCGTCACTGAGCGCGTGGTGATCTTCGTGCCGGCCGGCCCGGTGAGGGCCAGATCGGCATCGGTGATCGACCGCGACCCGTTGTCGGACAGGACGGCGGTCACGGTACGGGTGGTGCTGTCGCTGGGCGCGGGCGCCCAGTTGAGCCCGAACGACACGTCCGGAGCCGCGCCGGTCACCGTGCGGTGAGTGGCGTGCACCCGGTACAGAACCACACCGTGCGCCGGCACACTGGCGGCGATCCGGCCCGCCGACTCGGTCAGCCGGTGGCTCCACAGATCCCGCAGGGAGTAGTCGCGCGCCGTGGACAGACCCAGCGCGGCGGCGGTCGTGGCGACCTCCCGAGGAGCGGAACCCGTGTTGAACAGACCGACCACGACATCCCCGTCGGCCTCGGTCTTGGCGAACACCTGCGCGTTCGCGTCCGAGGAGATCCGCCGGGCGTCGATGCCGTCCTGATCGACCGCGAGGACATCGGTGTTCTTCAGCGACGCGAGGTCGGCCGGGTCGAGACGGGTGAGATCGGTGCCGAGGACGAGCGGCGAGGCGGCCAGCGACCACAGACTCATCTGCGTCCTGCGCTCGTCGGGGGTGAGGCCGTTGTTGGCGCCGTTCCCGATTTCGAGGGAGTCGTAGTCGTTGTAACCGCCCGGCCCGCCGTACGGTGCCCAGGCCGCGACCTGGTCGAAGCGGGAGGCGATGGAGGCCCAGGTCGTCAGGGGGTAACTGCTGCCGTCAGGGCCGCAGTAGCACTCGATGTCGCCACCGGTGCGCCAGCCGTTGGAGAGCTTCTTCCAGGTGGCCGCGTTGTTGATGTCGAGGTTGTTGGACAGCTCCAGGTGGATCGGCCGCCCGGTGTGATGCAGCGCGTCCGACCAGGCCTGGACGTCCTGTTGGTCGGACGTGCCGACGCCGTCGATCTTCAGGTAGTCGATGCCCCACCCGGCGAACTGACCGGCCCACGAGTCGACGAAGGCCTGCGCGCCGGGCTTGGTGTAGTCGATGCCCACCATGCCGCCGCAGTTGTAGTTGCTCTCCATCGTCGAGGTGGCGATGTCCCGCGCGTGGTAGGCGGTCCCCTTGATCGCGGTGTTCTCGGCGACCGCCTGCTGCGAGATGCCGGGCGTGACGTACAGGCCGAACTTCAGCCCCAGGGAGTGGACATGGTCGGCCACGACCTGGACGCCGTTCTCGCTGCCGCGCGGCGGGAACTTGACCGGGTCGGTGACCCAGCGGCCGTACTGGTCGACGTCCGGCCCCTGACTGCCCGGGCACTGGTACCAGAAGTCGTCGACGTTGGCGTAGACGAACCCGTTCTTCGAGAGCCCGCTGTCCTTGAGCGCCTTCGCCTGCGCCTCGATGGTCCGCGCGGTCGGATCGCGCCGCACAAAGCTCCAACTGCTCCACCCCAGCACGGGTTTGAGCCCGACATCGTTGTCATCGGCCCGCGCGGAATGGCCGCCGGTCGCGGTGACTCCCATGGTGAGCAGCAGTGCTCCGGTGAAGGCGGCCAGTGCACCGCGGATCTGTCTTCTCATGAGCTGTTCCTCCATCGCAACGCCCACTCGACTCAGAAAACGTCAAGAACAAACTCCGTGGACGCGACAAGTGAACATGGCCGAACGCCAGTCACCACATGGCGCGCTGGGTCAAGACTGGGTCAAGGCTGTGGGGTGACGGTGGCGCCGGCCGGAGGAAGTCCCCTCTGTCCCACCCCGCGCATCGGCCTGTTCGGCCATCGCGGCCATCTGCCGCCGCCCGTGCCCGCGCCCAGCAACCGCGCCTGCTCCAGCTTCAGTTCACCGAAACCCCGCCGCGCGTACGCGGCCAACTCCGCGCTCGGAAACGCGACCGGCGACAGATGCTCCGAGAAGTCGCCCCGCGCCCAGCGTGCCGCGGTGATCTCGTATCCGGCCGCGTGCGCGCACAACTCCAGCAGCAGCGGCGGCATGTCCGGCTCGCGCAGCAGATCCGCCCGCCCGACGACGAGATCGCGCATCTCCCGCAGGACCGGCAGGAAGACGGTCATCACCCACAGCCGCCACTCGGCGAGTTCCTCGTCGGTCGGCGGAGTCCCGCCGCTGAAGGGCGAGATGCCCCCGGGCCGGGCGTGCCGCTCCACGAACGCGGCGAAGGTGCGGGCGTTGGCCTCCGTCAGTGCGAGCAACGGCCCGTAGAAGTCCCCGAGTTGGCGATTGACCCGGGTGAGCCGCTCCTGTCGCTGCGTCAACCGTAGACCGTTGAGGTATGTGGCGACATGCCCGGCGAAGGCCAGTGCGACCGTGACGACGACTGCGATCATGCCGGGATCGTGTGAGACCCGGCTCCGAACAAGCGCGCCCCCACCGCCACTTCGAGAGCCACCAGACGTTTACAGCCTCCCCAGTCCGCGCTAACTTCACGGACAAGTGGGGTGGGAGCGCTCCCACCCGCCCGGCGGTCCGGAACCCGCCGGGTGGTCGGGTCGCCCCACCCCACGTATCCACCTCCGCACGTTCCTCGCACCCGCCGACCGAAGGGACGTAACACTGTCATGTCTGTGACAAATGAAAGCTCAACTCCGAGCGTCGTACCGCGATTACCGCGCCCAACTCCCCACCGAGCCCTCTTCCTCGTCCTCCTCGCCCTGCTCACCACCGTCCCCGCCCTGGCCCTGATCCTCGCCACGGGTGGCCGCGCGGAGGCCCACGGCACCCCCATGAAACCCGGCAGCCGTACCTTCCTCTGCTGGCAGGACGCGCTCACCGACACCGGAGAGATCAAACCCATCAACCCGGCGTGCAAGGCGGCCCAACAGGTCAGCGGTACCACGCCGTTCTACAACTGGTTCTCGGTGCTGCGCTCCGACGGCGCCGGCCGAACCCGGGGCTTCGTGCCGGACGGTTCGCTGTGCAGTGGCGGCAACCCGAACTTCACGGGCTTCGATCTCCCGCGCGACGACTGGCCGTTGACGCATCTCACCTCCGGCGCGACGGTCGACTTCTCGTACAACGCCTGGGCGGCGCACCCGGGTTGGTTCTACGTCTACATCACCAAGGACGGCTTCGACCCGACGAAGACACTCACCTGGGACGACATGGAGGACACCCCGTTCCTCACGGTCGACCACCCGCCGCTGAACGGCACTCCGGGCACGGTCGAGGCCAACTACTCCTGGAGCGGGCAGCTTCCGGCGGGCAAGTCGGGGCGCCACATCATCTACATGGTGTGGCAGCGTTCGGACAGCACGGAGACCTTCTACTCCTGCTCGGACGTCGTGTTCGACGGCGGCAACGGTGAAGTGACGGGTATTCACGACCCGGGCAACCCCACCGACCCGGTACCCGGCGTCTGTTCGGCGACCCGGCACACGACAGGAACCTGGCCCGGCGGCTACCAGTCCGAGGTGACCGTCACCAACTCCGGTGACGTCCCGATGCTCGGCTGGATGGTCAACTGGGCACTCCCCGCAGGCCAGTCGGTCGCCAGCCTCTGGAACGGCAACGCGACCTACACCGGCCAGGACGTGATGGTCCACAACGCCGACTGGAACGGCTCACTGAGTCCCGGGCAGAGCGCCACCTTCGGCTACGTCGTGAACGGCGACGGCGGAGACACGGCAACTACCCTGCCCTGCCAGGTCGGTTGAGCCCGAGCTCGGGGCGGACCCGGCGGTCGGGGGCCACCGGGTCCGCGAGCCGGGCAGGGAATGGGGGTTCAGCCTGCCCGGGTGGTGCGCGGCTTGGGACGACACTGCGGTGCGACAACGTTGTCGGATGGTCTGCATATGACTCTACCGCCCCAACGGACAACGATGTCAACCCAGTTGGCCTGCGGGCGCCGTACGAGTAGGTGCCCCGCGTGCCCTCACCGGTCGACGCGCTCTTCCGTGGTACGGGTGGCGCACGTTACTGTCCCTGCGGCTTGTGCGACCTGTGGTGCGCGACCCGTCCGAAGGAGGAGGGGCCGCGTCATGCGTTTCCGTCCCATGTCCCTGTTGCCAGTGCCGCGACAGGCAATGTCCGCCCCGTCGCGACGCCCGGCACGCCCTCTCGCCGCACCGGCCGAAAGTCCAAGTACGTCCAGTACGAGGACTTCCGGCCGGCACGCCGAGAGCACGCACCGAACGCCGCGCCTTGGTGGGCGAACACTGCCTGCCGCGGCACTGGCCGCCGCACTCGCGGTCGGCGGCGCCACCCCCGCCCTGGCGGCCACCACCGCCCCGCCACAACTCGTCAAGGACCCCACCGCCTATGTCGATCCGCTGATCGGCACCAAGAACGGCGGCAACGTCTTCCCGGGCGCCGTCGTGCCCTTCGGCATGCTCTCCTGGAGCCCGGAGAACACCAGAGGCAGCGCGACCAGCACGGCCGCGCCCGGCGGCTACCAGTACGACGCCACCCGCATCCGCGGCTTCAGCCTCACCCACATGTCGGGCACGGGCTGCGCGGGCGGCAGCGGCGACATCCCGTTCTACCCGTACGCCGGTGAGGTCACCTCGTCCCCGGCGAGCGACACCAAGGACGCCGTCTACGCCTCCGACTTCAGCCACACCGACGAGACCGCCGAACCCGGCCACTACAAGGTCGGCCTCGCCTCCGGTGTCACCGCCGACCTCACGGCGACGGCCCGCACCGGCTCCGGCCGCTTCACCTACCCGGCCGACAAGCCCGCCTCGCTGCTGATCCGTACCGCCAACTCCGAGGTGGGGTCCACCGACTCGGCGGTCACCATCGACCCGAAGACCCGCACGGTCTCCGGCTCGGTCACCTCCGGCGACTTCTGCGGCTACCTCGACCCCGAGGGCCAACGCGCCTACTACACCCTGTACTTCACCGCCACCTTCGACCGCGCCTTCAAGACCACCGGCACCTGGCAGGACGACAGGCTGACCCCGGGGTCGACGAACACGACCGGCGGCACGGGTGGGTTCAGCACCGGCGGCCGTCCCGTCGCGGGCAAGGGCGCGGGCGGCTACGTCGAGTTCGAGCCCGGCACCGGCCCGGTCGGCGTCAAGGTCGGTATCTCGTACGTCGGTCAGGCCGGCGCGAAGGCCAACCTCGCGGTGGAGAACCCGCCGAAGCGCTCCTTCGACACCGTCGAGAGCGCTGCGCACCGCGCCTGGCGCGACCAGCTCGGCGCGATCGAGGTGGGCGGCGGCACCGACACCGAGCGGACCACCTTCTACACCGCGCTCTACCACTCCCTCCTGCACCCGAACGTCATCAGCGACGCCGACCGCAGATACACGGGCAGCGACGGCAAGGTGCACAAGGTGAGCGGGGGGCATCAGGCGCAGTACGGCACCTTCTCCGGCTGGGACATCTACCGGTCGCAGGTCCAACTGCTCACCCTCCTCAGCCCGCGCACCGGCTCGGACATCGCGCAGTCCCTCTACGAACTCGCCCAGCAGAACGGGGGAGTCTGGGACCGCTGGCTGCACGGCGCGAGCGGCACGCACGTCATGAACGGCGACCCCTCGCCCACCGCCCTGGCCGGCATCCGCGCCTTCGGCGGCACCGACTTCGACCTGAAGGGGGCCCTCGCCTCCCTCGTCCAGGCGGCCACCGTCCCCACCGCACAGGACCTGTCCTCCTCGGGCAAGCCCGTCCTCTCGGTGGGTCAACGTCCGTCCCTGGACAAGTACTTGAACCTGCACTACATGCCGTCCGTCTCCAACGCCTGGGGCGGCGCGGCCGAGACGCTGGAGATGTCCACGGCGGACTTCGCGCTCTCCCAACTCGCCACGGCGGCGGGGAAGAAGAGCACGGCGTCGGACTTCGCCCAGCGGGCCCAGTGGTGGCAGAACAACTTCAACATCGCCGCCGACCCCACCGGCGGCTACATCGCCAACCGCAAGGCGGACGGCAGTTGGGTCACCGGCTTCACCCCGGGCACCGGCAACGGCTTCGTGGAGGGCACGACCGCCCAGTACACGTGGATGGTCCAGCACAACCCGGCCGGCCTCTTCGCGGCGATGGGCGGCACGGACAAGGCACTCGCCCGCCTCGACTCCTTCTTCCATGAGGCGGACGGGAGTTGGGCCTTCACCGGCAGCGGCGGCGACAAGTCGGAGCTGGACAACGAGCCTTCCGTCAACGTCCCCTACCTGTACGACTACGCGGGCGCGCCCTACAAGACCCAGGAGACGGTCAGGGCGGCCATGAAGCAGCTCTGGAAGACCGACCCCGCCGGCATCCCCGGCAACGACGACCTCGGCGAGATGTCGTCCTGGTACGTCTTCTCCGCCCTCGGCATGTACCCCCAGGTCCCCTCCCGCGCCGAACTCACCCTCGCCTCGCCGCTGTTCGAGCGCATCGAGATCAAGCGCCCCCAGGGCAACGACATCTCCATCCGCGCGAAGGGCGCCGCGACCGACGCCCCGTACATCCAGTCCCTGAAGGTCAACGGCCGTAGCACGCAACAGCCGTGGCTCTCCTCCTCCATCGTCCGCAACGGAGGCACCCTCGACTACACCCTCTCCACCACCCCGAACCGCACCTGGGGCAGCGCCCCCGCCGACGCCCCGCCGTCCTTCCGGACCGGCGAACAGCCGTACCAGATCGGCGTCGGCCCGACCGCCGCGACCCTCGCCCCCGGCGACAGCACCAAGGTCACCATCAAGGCCCTGTCCCTGAACGGCGGCACCGGACCCGAGGTCCGCTACACCGTCGAGACGCCCGCCGGAGTCACGGCGACTCCCGCACGGGGCACGGTCGTCGACGGCTCCCAGACCATCACCCTGACCGCCGCCACCGACGTCCAGCAGGGCTTCTACGACGTGCAGGTCACCGTCACCTCGGGCGGCACGTCGTACGAGCAGCCGGTGTCCCTGACCGTGGCCGCGCCCGGCACCCTCTTCGCCGCCTACAACAACACCGGCGTCTCCGACGACACCGGCGAGCACGACGAGGCGGACTACGACGGGGGCGGCTGGAGCTACTCCCTCCAGGCGCTGGAGGCGGCCGGGCTGACCCCCGGCGGCACGGGCACGGTGGACGGGCTCGGCTTCACCTGGCCCAGCTCGCCGAACGGGCGCCCGGACAACGTCTCGGCGGCCGGTCAGACCGTCCGACTCCCGCAGCCCGCAAGCACGTTGTCCTTCCTGGGCAGCGCGGTCAACGGCAACCAGCAGACCAAGGCGACCGTCACCTACACCGACGGCAGCACCGACGCCGTCGACCTGTCCTTCACGGACTGGACGGTCGGCGGGGGCGGCGGCACCGTGCAGTACGGCAACGAGGTCGTCGCCAGGACCGCGTACCGCAATGTCGCGGGTGCGGACAAGGATCCGGTGGCCACCTATGTGTTCGCCACCAAGCCGTTCGCGGCGCCCTCGGGCAAGACCATCAAGAGCGTGACACTTCCGGACGACCCGGATCTCCATGTGTTCACCCTTGCGGTGAACTGACGTCCACTCTGTGTGCCCTCGCCCGTTCCGGTGGCGGGGGCACATCGGCGCGTGCGAGCATCCGCAGATGGTGAAACGGCCGCAGCTGCCCGAGGAGTTCCGGGCCGAAGCCCGTACGGCCTTCGCGTTCCTGGTGGGGGACGAGGGCTTCGCGCCGCCGGAGGACATAGACGGCGGCCTGCGCTATCTGCGCGGGGATCTGATGGTGCGCGTCTGGTTCCTGGGCGGCGCCGAATCGGAGGTCCTGACACGACTGGTCCCCCTGGCGCCGGACGGCACCAGGGGGAGCGGGGCGTGGCTCGACGACCTGTACACGGCCGCCGCGTGCGGCCCGGCCCAGGACGTCCCCGTCTTCGCGTCGACCAGAAAAGGTGTGCTCAGACGGGTTCACCAGCACGCGGAGGCGTTGCGGCGGCTGCTGCCCCGCCTCCCCGTGCCGTGACCGTGCCTCAGGCCAGCAGTTCCACCTCCGCGAGGGTCGAGGAACTGTTCAGGACCAGGCGGTAATGCGCGTACGAGCCAGGCGACTTGACCGAGAAGACGCGCGTCTGCCTGTCCCAGGTGAAGGACTCGCCGGAGCGCTTGTCGAGCGTCTTCCACTTGCTGCCGTCGGTCGAGCCCTGGAGGGTCCAGCCGGTCGGTGCCTGCGTGTGGTCCTTCGACGACGTCAGGGTGTACTGGACGCCCTTGGTGGCCTTCGTGACCGGCAGGTCCACCGAGGCCACCGTCGCGTCCGTGGCCGACGTGTTGTCGAACAGGGCGCCGACACCGGCGAGTTGGTCGCCGCGGGGCGTCGGCACCTGGTCGTTCTTGGTGATCGACACCGGCGCCGCGTTCTTGCCGCTGCCCCACGACGAGGGCTTGGAGCCCATGGAGAAGTCCAGCACTCCGCCCTTCTCCAGCAGCGAGTGCGGGAGCGAGGTCTTCGTCCAGTTCTGGCCGTTGACCTTCAGACCCTGCACGTAGATGTTCTTCGTGCTGTTCTTCGGTGCCTTGACGACCAGGTCCTTGCCGTTCTCCAGGTGCACGGTCGCCTTGGTGAACAGCGGGGAGCCGATGGCGTATTCGCCGCTGCCCATCACCAGCGGGTAGAAGCCGAGCGCGGAGAAGAGGTACCAGGCCGACTGCTCGCCGTTGTCCTCGTCGCCGTGGTAGCCCTGCCCGATCTCGCTGCCGGTGTAGAGGCGCGACAGCACCTCCCGCACGTCCTTCTGCGCCTTCCAGGGCTCACCGGCCGCGTCGTACATGTAGGTGACGTGGTGGGCGACCTGGTTGGAGTGGCCGTACTGGCCCATGCGGACGTCCCGCGCCTCCGTCATCTCGTGGATGACACCGCCGTAGGAACCGGCGTTGGTGGGCGAGGCGGTCTCCGGGGTGGTGAAGTACTGGTCGAGCTTGTCGCCGAGGGCCTTCTGGCCGCCGTAGAGGTTGGCGAGGCCCTTGCTGTCCTGCGGGGCGGTGAAGGCGTAGCCCCAGCCGTCGGTCTCCGTGTAGTCGTAACCCCAGACCTTCGGGTCGTAACTCGCCGAGTCCACCCGCCAGTTGCCCTTGGCGTCCTTGCCCTGGAAGAACCCGGCCTGCTTGTCGAACAGGTTCACGTAGTCCTGGGCGCGGTTGAGGAAGTACTCGGACTCCTCCTTGTAGTGCTTCTCGCCGGTCTTCTTGTAGAGGGCCTGGCCCATCTTGGCGATGCCGTAGTCGTTGACATAGCCCTCCATCGCCCAGGAGAAGCCCTCACCGGTGTCGGTGCTCGTGTAGCCGAGGAAGGGCGAGGTGGTCATGCCCTTGCGGCCGACGCCGGAGGCGGGCGGGACGACGGTCGCGTTCTTCACGGCCGCGTCGTAGGCCGCCTTGGCGTCGAACTTCACGCCCTTGACGTACGCGTCCGCGAACGCGACGTCCGAGGAGGTGCCCGTCATCAGGTCCGCGTAGCCCGGCGAGGACCAGCGCGAGGTCCAGCCGCCGTCCTTGTACTGCTGCACGAACCCGTCGACCATCTCACCCGCCTGACCGGGCGTCAGGAACGAGTAGGCCGGCCAGGTCGTCCGATAGGTGTCCCAGAAGCCGTTGTTGACGTACACCTTGCCGTCGACGATCTTCGCGCCGGTGTGCGTCGGGGTGTCCTGGCTCGGCATCGGGGAGAACGGCGACGCGTACTGGTACGTCGAACCGACCTTCTCGAAGCCGGAGTTGGGGTACAGGTACAGCCGGTACATACTGGAGTACAGCGTGGTCAGCTGGTCCGGCGTGGCGCCCTGCACCTCGACCTTGCCGAGGAGCTTGTCCCACACCTTCTGGGCCTGCTTCTTGACCGTGTCGAAGGAGGTGCCGTCCGGGATCTCCTGGCGCAGGTTGTCCTTCGCCTGGTCGACGCTGATCAGCGAGGTGGCCAGGCGCAGGGTGACCGTGTGGTCGGCGCCCGGCTTGAACTTCAGATAGCCCTTGACCCCGCTGGAGGAGCCGTCCGTCACGGGCGCGTCGAACGTGCCGTAGACGAAGAGCCGGGTAGCACCCGTGGACAGCCCGGACTTGACGTCCGAGTAGCCGGTGACGGTCCCGTTCTCCTTGTCGAGGGTCAGGCCCGCCTGCTCGGTGACGTTGTCGAAGATGACGCTCGCGTCGTCGCCGGGGTAGGTGAAGCGCAGCGAGGCCGCGTGGTCGGTCGGGGCCATCTCGGCCTTCAGACCGTTCTCGAACGTGACGCCGTAGTAGTACGGGCGCGCGGTCTCGTTCTCGTGCTTGAACGCCAACTCCCGTGCCGTGGGGTCGGTGTCGGGCGTTCCGGACGCGGCCGACGGCATCACCTGGAAGGTCTGCCGGTCGCCCATCCAGGGGCTGGGCTCATGGCTCAGGCTGAGTGCCTGGAGCGTCGGCAGGTTGTCGTCGTTGTTCGCGCGTGCGTAGTCGTAGAGCCAGCTGAGCGACGACGAATTCGTCACCGGCGTCCAGAAGTTGAAGCCGTGCGGCAGCGCCGCGGCGGGGAAGTTGTTGCCGCGCGAGAAGCTGCCGCTGGAGTTGGTGCCCCGGGTGGTCAGCGCGTAGTCCGACAGATGCGCCTTCGGCTTCTCGGGCGCGACCGTCCTGAGGCTCACGTCGTCCAGCCAGCCGCGGAACTTCGCCGGGCCGCCGGGGGAGTCGTAGTCCAGCAGGATCCGGTCGACGGTTTTGCCGGCCGCGACCGAACCGATCCGCGAGAGGACGTTGTTCCACTGGTTGACGTAGAGGATCTTCGCCGCGCCCTGCCCCTGCGGAGTCAGCGCGAAGCCGTGCGAGTCCGTCGCGCCGAGGCCACTGAGGTAGGTGCCGTCGGTGAAGGCGAGGTCGACGGCGACGTTCGTGGCGTCGTAGTCGAGGTCGCCGTCGGACATCTGCGGGAAGAGCCGGTAGGAGAGCGCGGTGTCCCGGCCGACCGGCACGTTCACGTCGAAGACCTTGTTGTACGAGTACGCCCGCCCTGTGGCCGTGTGACGGCCCGCGTAACGCAGCGCGCGCTTCCCGGTGAAGCCGGCGCCCGCCTTGGCCGTGGGGGAGCCGCTGGGGCCCCGGTCGACCAGCGAGAGCATGTCCTCGGGGATCGGGGCGGTGCTCCCGCCCGTCGAGAACTGGACGTCGGCGAGCTGCAGGATGCCGCTCGCGCCGTTGTTCTTCGTGACGTCGAGCCGGAAGTGCTGGTACTCGGCCGGCTCGGCGAGGTCGTAGGACTTCGTTTGGAACCGGTCGGCGAAGGTCTCGCCGGAGCGGGTGTCGAGGGTCTTCCAGTCCTTGCCGTCCGTCGAGCCCGACAGCGTCCAGTCCTTCGGATCGCGTTCGGCGAAGTCGTTCGCCGAAGTCAGGGCGTACGTCACTATCCTGGCCGGCTTGTCGAGGTCGAACTCGACCCAGCCCGTGGGCTCGAAGGTCAGCCACTTGGTGCCGGACTCGCCGTCGACGAGGTTCTCCTTCACCTCCCCGCCGCCGGTGTTCTCGGAACTGGCCCGGACGTCGGTGACATGGTCGGTCACGTTGCCGGGGATGCCGGTGCTGTATCCGCCGTCGACGCCGGAGGCCCGCTTGGCGCCGTCCGGCGCGGTGTCGACCGTGTTCAGCCAGTCCGGGGACGGGTCTCCCGACTCGAACGAGGAGGCGAACTCCCCGCCGGTCGGGGCCTTCGCCGGGAGGGCGACCGCCGCCCCCTGTGAACCCACGAGCAATGTCAGTGCGGCGGTCGACACGACCGCCGTACCCCACCATCTGTGATGCATACGAGGGCATCCTCCCTGCACGCTGGACAACGTTGTCAGCTTCGATGCGCAAGGAACAGTAGGGAGTCAAGTGGCCTGGTGTGTCAAGGGTGTTGAGTGAGGCATTCGAGGGCAATAACGGGGATTTCTCCGTCATCGAACACACAGGGCGTTCATATTTCCGCGAGGTCTCACTTCGGAAAAGACCGACAACCCACCCTGCATTCGATCTTGCTCTGTCGACCGGAAGTGGACTATACCTGTCGCGTTCGACACCGCTCTCGCAGCAGCACGCACGAAGTACCTCCTGCACGACCAAGCTCGACCTGACCGCGGTGCCGGGGAGGATCCGGTTCACCGCCTGAGTCCTGTTGAAGGCGAGGACTTGAGCATGGGATCCACTTCCGCCGAGAACAACAACGGTTCCGATTACACCGGCGCACCGGATGTCGGCCGCCGAGACCTGATCAAGCGGTCGGCCGCACTCGGCCTGATCGCCGTACCCACGATGAGTTTCCTTTCGGCCTGTGCGAGCAGCGACAGCGGCTCGGACAAGAAGGCCACGGCGGGCACCAAGACCGCGAAGAACCCGCTGGCGGTGAACGCCACCGCGCAGATGGAGTTCGTGCTCTTCGACGGCGGCTTCGGAAAGGAGTACGCCGAGGACGCCGTCAAGATCTACGAGAAGGACTTCCCCAAGGCGAAGGTCAAGTTCTCCGCCACGCAGAAGATCCAGTCGACGCTGCAGCCCCGCTTCAACCAGGGCACCCCGCCGGACCTGATCGACAACTCCGGTGCCGAGCAGATGGACATGGGCGTCCTGGCCGGCAAGAAGCAGCTCACCGACCTCACCCCGCTGCTGGACGCGCCCTCCTACGACGACCCGTCGAAGAAGGTCCGCGACACCCTCCGGCCCGGCATCGTCGAGATGGGCCAGCTCGACGGCGACCCGGTCTGGATCATGTACTACGCCTACACGGTGTACGGCGTCTGGTACTCGCAGAAGGCCCTGGACTCGCTCGACGAGAAGTACCCCGAGACCTGGGACCAGATGCTCGCGGTCTGCGCCAAGGCCAAGAAGAAGGGCATGGCGGGCTGGACGTACGCGGGCAAGTACCCGTACTACCTCCCCTTCTCGCTCTACCCGATGATCGGCAAGGTCGGCGGTCGCGAGGTCCTCGACGCGATCGACAACCTGGAGCCGAACGCCTGGAAGCACCCGGCCGTCAAGGCCTGTTTCGAGGCGTACTACGAGCTCTTCAAGAAGGGCTACATCCTCAAGGGCACGCCCGGCATCGACCACATCCAGTCGCAGACCGCGTGGGCCGAGGGCAAGGCGCTGTTCATCCCGAACGGCTCCTGGGTGGAGAACGAGTCCGCCAACGTCATCCCCAAGGACTTCAACCTCGCCGTCTCCGCGCCGACCGGCATCGACAGCTCCGACAAGCTGCCCTTCGGCACCATCTGGGCGTCCGGCGGTGAACCCTTCATCGTCCCGGCCAAGGGGGCGAACACGGCGGGCGGCATGGAGCAGCTGCGCATCATGCTCAGCGAGGCCTCCTCGAAGAACTTCACCAGCAAGGTGAAGTCGCTGACCGCGTACAACGGCGGCACCTCCGGGATCACCCTCACCCCGGGCCTCACGTCCGGCGTGGCGGCCCTGAAGCTGGCCGGCGCCAACGTGCTGAACCCGCGGCTCCAGGACTGGTACGTGCAGCTGCAGAAGGAGCAGATCGGCGTGGCGGGCCTCGGCGAGATGATGGCCGGCCGGGCCACCCCGGCGGAGACCATCAAGAAGATCCAGGGCTACGCGGACGCGACCGCCAAGGACACGTCGATCAAGCACTACAAGCACCAGTGAGGATCCGTCACCAGCGGCGGCGCCCGCCCAGAGAACGGGGTCGGTAGCAATGCAGCACGGCAAGTACCGGTTCATCGTGGGGTTCCTGACGGTTCCCCTCGGGCTGTACGCGCTCTTCGTCGTATGGCCGTTCATCCAGTCCATCTACTATTCGTTCACGGACTGGACGGGGCTGAGCCCGGAATTCAAAATGGTCGGCTTCGACAACTACAAGAGAATGTTCCACGACGAGATCTTCTGGAAGTCGTTGCAGCACAGTCTCTTGTTCGCGTTGGTGCTGCCGCTGGTGACGATCAGCCTGGCGCTGTTCTTCGCGTTCATGATCAACGTGGGGGGACGGCGCCGGGTGGGCGGCCCGGTTATCTCGGGTGTCCGCGGCTCCTCGTTCTACAAGATCGTCTATTTCTTCCCGCAGGTCCTGTCGATCGCGATCGTCGCCCTGTTGTTCGCCTTCGCGTACAACCCGGACAGCGGCGCGATCAACTCCCTGCTGCGCGGCATCGGGCTCGGCAGTCTCCAGCCGCTGTGGCTGGGTGACCCGAGCCTCGCCCTGTGGTGTGTGATGGCGGTCCTCGTCTGGTCCTCCGTCGGCTTCTTCGTGGTCCTCTTCTCCGCCGGTATGGCCTCCATTCCCGCGGAGTTGTACGAGGCGGCGCTGCTCGACGGCGCCAACCGGATGACCACGTTCTTCCGCCTCACCCTGCCGCTGCTGTGGGACACGGTGATGTCCGGCTGGGTCTACATGGGCATCCTCGCGCTGGGCGCCGAGTCGTTCGCGGTCGTACAGATCATGACGACCGGTCCCGGCGGTCCCGACTACTCGACCACCGTCCTGGTCCTGTACGTGTACCAGAAGGCGTTCCGGGACGGACAGGCCGCCTACGCGACCACCATCGGCGTCGCCCTGCTCGTCGTCACGCTGGCGTTCGCCGCCATCGTGATGCGACTGGGCCGCCGTGAGCGGCTGGAGTTCTGATCACATGAAGACGACCGAGACCCCCGCCCCCGTGCCGGCCGAGTCCGGTGTCCCCGTCGCCAAGGTCGGCGCACCGGACGGGAATTCGCCGAAGCGGAAGAAGAAAGAGGGCTCCGTCCTCAACGCCTTCTCGCACGGCATGCTCATCCTGTGGGCGTTCATGGTCGTCCTGCCGCTCGCGTGGGCGGTGATGACGTCCTTCAAGAGCGACAGCGCGATCTTCAGCTCACCCTGGGCGCTGCCGGACAAACTGCACTTCGACAACTGGGCGCGGGCCTGGACCGACGCCAACATGAGTGACTACTTCTTCAACACCATTCTGGTGGTGGCGGGTTCACTCATCGGCACGCTGGTGCTCGGTTCGATGGCCGCGTACGTGCTCGCCCGGTTCGACTTCCCGGGCAACCGCTTCATCTACTTCCTGTTCATCGGCGGCATGAGCTTCCCGATCATGCTCGCCCTGGTCCCGCTGTTCTACGTCGTCAACAACATGGGACTGCTGAACACGATCCACGGTCTGATCCTGGTCTACATCGCGTACTCGCTGCCGTTCACGGTCTTCTTCCTGACCGCGTTCTTCCGCACGCTGCCCACCTCGGTGGCGGAGGCCGCGTTCGTGGACGGTGCCTCGCACACCAGGACGTTCTTCCAGATCATGCTGCCGATGGCCAAGCCCGGCCTGATCAGCGTGGGGATCTTCAACTTCCTGGGCCAGTGGAACCAGTACATGCTGCCGACGGTCCTGAACACCGACCCGGACAAGCGGGTCCTCACCCAGGGCCTGGTGCAGCTCGCCGCCAGCCAGGGCTACAAGGGCGACTGGTCCGGGCTCTTCGCCGGTCTGGTGATGGCCATGCTGCCGGTGCTCGCCGCCTACATCGTCTTCCAGCGTCAGGTGGTACAGGGCCTGACCGCGGGGGCGCTCAAGTAGCGGCCCGCCCCTGCCTCGTGTGTGCCGCTCCGGGCCTCCGGAGCGGCCTACACGCATGTGTGCAAGTACCCGGATGCGGTTCAACCTCTTGACGGGAGGCAGCCCGAACAGCTCAGCTTAGAGTTCACTAGTTGGACATAGACGGGGCCTCATCGATGCGGTCCCGCGCGCAGGAGGTCGTCGTGGAGACTCCGGGGTCGCAGTCGTCACTGCACCGAGCCAATCTCGAACGGGTCGTGCGAGCGGTGCGGTTGGCCGGGTCGCTGACACAGGCGGAGATCGCGAGGACGACGGGCCTGTCCGCCGCGACCGTCTCCAACATCGTGCGCGAGCTCAAGGACGGCGGAACGGTCGAGGTCACCCCCACCTCGGCGGGTGGCCGCCGGGCCCGCAGCGTCTCGCTGAGCGGGGACGCCGGCATCGTCATCGGCGTCGACTTCGGGCACACGCATTTGCGCGTCGCGGTCGGGAATCTCGCCCACCAGGTGCTGGCCGAGGAGTCCGAGCCCGTCGATGTGGACGCCTCCTCGACACAAGGGTTCGACCGGGCGGAAGAGCTGGTCAACCGGCTGATCACGGCGACCGGAGTGGACCGCTCCAAGATCGCCGGGGTGGGCCTCGGCGTGCCCGGACCGATCGACGTGGAGTCGGGCACCCTGGGCTCCACCGCGATCCTCCCGGGCTGGACCGGCACCAGACCCGCGGAGGAGCTGGGCAGCCGTCTGGGCGTACCGGTGCACGTGGACAACGACGCGAACCTCGGCGCCCTCGGTGAGCTGGTCTGGGGCAGCGGGCGGGGCGTCAGGGACCTCGCGTACATCAAGGTCGCGAGCGGGGTCGGCGCGGGACTGGTCATCAACGGCAAGATCTACCGGGGCCCGGGTGGCACAGCGGGAGAAATCGGGCATATTACTCTTGATGAGTCCGGCCCTGTCTGCCGTTGCGGAAACCGGGGCTGCCTGGAGACCTTCACGGCCGCGCGCTATGTGCTGCCGCTTCTCCAGTCCAGTCACGGAACCGACCTGACCATGGAAGGAGTCGTGCGGCTGGCGCGGGACGGAGACCCTGGTTGCCGTCGGGTGATCGCCGACGTCGGCCGACACATCGGCAGTGGAGTCGCCAATCTCTGCAATTTGCTGAACCCGAGCCGAGTGGTCCTCGGTGGCGATCTCGCCGAGGCCGGTGAGCTGGTGCTCGGGCCGATCAGGGAGTCTGTCGGCCGCTACGCGATCCCCAGTGCGGCGCGTCAATTGTCCGTTCTCCCGGGGGCACTTGGAGGCCGTGCGGAAGTGCTCGGAGCACTCGCTCTCGCACTCAGCGAGATGGGTGATTCGACCCTTTTGGACGGGTCGCTGACCGCGGCCACACCTGTCTTCACTTAGAGAACGCACGACGCCGTTGCCATCTCGTTAAGTATTTACTTCTTGACGCCGAACGCGCGGCCGAGTTGACTTCCAGCCACCTCGGCCGCAACGACGCGGCCTCGTCAGGGAGGTTTCAAAGTGAACACGCGTATGCGTCGTGCCGCCGTTGCCGTTATCGCCACCACGATGGCCGTCTCGATGGCTGCCTGTGGCAAGGCAGGCGACGACAAGAAGTCCGACAGCAGCTCCAGCTCCTCGGGCGGTACCAACGCCTCGATCGGCCTGCTCCTGCCCGACAGCGTCACCGCTCGGTACGAGAAGTTCGACAAGCCGTACTTCGAGGCGAAGGTCAAGGAGCTCTGCTCCGGCTGCACCGTCCAGTACAACAACGCGAACGCCAGCGCCGCGACGCAGGCCCAGCAGGTCAGCAGCATGATCACCAAGGGCGTCAAGGTCATCGTGATCAGCGCCCAGGACTCGGCCGCGATCAAGTCCTCGATCCAGCAGGCCGTCAACAAGGGCATCAAGGTCGTCGCGTACGACCGTCTGGCCCAGGGCCCGGTCTCCGCGTACGTCTCCTTCGACAACGTCCAGGTCGGCAAGCTCCAGGGCGAGGCGCTCCTCACCTCGCTGGGCTCCAAGGCGACCCCCTTGGCGAACGTCGTCATGATCAACGGTGACGACGCCGACCCGAACGCCGCGCAGTTCAAGAAGGGCGCCCACGAGGCCCTCGACGGCAAGGTCAAGATTGCCTACGAGCAGTCCGGCCTGTGGAAGGACACCGTCGCCGGGCAGAAGATGTCGGCGGCCATCACCCAGCTCGGCGCCAAGAAGATCGCGGGCGTCTACTCCGCCAACGACGGCATGGCCGGCGGTATCGCCACCGTCCTCAAGGGCGCCGGCATCAGCGGCATCCCGCTGACGGGCCAGGACGCGGAGCTCGCCGGTATCCAGCGCATCGTCGCCGGTACCCAGTCCAGCACCGTCTACAAGGCCTTCAAGCCGGAGGCCGAGGCGGCCGCCACGCTCGCCGTCGACCTGGCGCAGGGCAAGAGCATCTCCTCGCTCGCCACCACGACCCAGACCAGCGGCTCCGGCAACAAGGTGCCCTCGCAGCTGCTGACCCCGGTGTCGGTCACCAAGGCCAACATCAAGGACACGGTCATCAAGGACGGTCTCTACACCGTCGCGCAGATCTGCACCGCCGACTACGCCAAGGCGTGCAAGGCGGCCGGTCTGGAGTAATCACCGCCCAGCGGTGACAGAGCCCCTTCGGCGTCCGCCCCGCCTTCCAACCCCGCTGCGGGGCGGGCGCCGATCGGAACCCGTGCGAACGCAGCCGTTGCCAACTGGCACCGGCCGCGCGCATGTTCATCTTGTAAATCTGTGCCTAGGCACAACCCTCCGCGCCTTTTGATCAAGCGCGGCATCCCCGCCGGTCAGGCGGCGAAGGAGATGGTTAACGTGTCCGCTACGCCCGTGCTGGCGTTGCGCGGAGTCTCCAAGCGATTCGGTGCGGTGCAGGCCCTCACCGAAGTAGAGCTGGAGGTCCACCCCGGAGAAGTCGTCGCACTGGTCGGCGACAACGGCGCAGGAAAGTCCACTCTGGTGAAGACCATCGCCGGAGTGCACCCCATCGATGAAGGAGTCATCGAGTGGGAGGGCAACCCGGTCAGCATCAACAAGCCGCACGACGCCCAGGGACTCGGCGTCGCGACGGTTTACCAGGACCTCGCGCTCTGCGACAACCTCGACGTCGTCGGCAACCTCTACCTCGGGCGTGAGCTGCTGCGCCACGGGGTGCTCGACGAGGTCACGATGGAGAAGAACTCCCGTGAGCTGCTGAGCACGCTCTCGATCCGCATCCCGAGCGTCCGCATCCCGATCGCCAGCCTCTCCGGTGGCCAGCGACAGGTCGTCGCGATCGCCCGCGCGCTGATCGGTGACCCCAAGGTCGTCATCCTCGACGAGCCCACCGCCGCCCTCGGCGTCGAGCAGACCGCGCAGGTCCTCGACCTGGTCGAGCGGCTGCGCGAGCGCAACCTCGGCGTGATCCTCATCAGCCACAACATGGCCGACGTCAAGGCGGTCGCCGACACCGTCAACGTGCTGCGCCTGGGCAAGAACAACGGCTCCTTCCCGGTGAAGGACACCAGTCAGGAAACGATCATCGCCGCGATCACCGGGGCCACGGACAACGCCGTGACCCGTCGTGCGGTGCGCAGCACGGAGGCGGCAAAGTGAGCGACACGTCCAACACCGTGAAGAAGGACGCGGTCGAACCGACCGGCGCGCCTCTCGCCGAGGACCCCACGGCGGCGGCCGGTGCCGCCACCGTCGTCGACCCGCGTCTGCTGGTCCGCGAAGAGGGCTTCCGCGGCTACATCACCGAGTTCAAGCGCAAGATCAAGGGCGGTGAGCTCGGCTCGCTGCCGGTCGTCGCCGGCCTGATCGTCATCGGCATCATCTTCCAGTCGCAGAACAGCCGGTTCCTGAGCGCGGACAACCTGTCCAACATCAGCTACTACCTGTCGGCGACCGGCATGCTCGCCATCGGCCTGGTCTTCGTGCTGCTGCTCGGTGAGATCGACCTGTCGGTCGGCTCGGTCAGCGGTCTGGCGTCCACCCTGTTCGCCGTCTTCGTGGTCAACCACGGGATGAACGGCTGGCTGGCGCTGATCCTGACGATCGTCACGGGCATCGGCATCGGCGCGCTGCACGGCTTCTTCTTCGCGAGGATCGGCGTACCGGCGTTCGTCGTCACCCTGGCCGGCTTCCTCGGCTGGAACGGTCTGATGCTGTGGCTGCTCGGTTCGAGCGGCACCATCAACATCCCGGACCAGGGTCCGGTGCACCTGCTCGGCCAGGGCTCGTTCTTCATGGACCAGTCGATCGCGGGCGCCTACATCCTGGCCGCCCTCGGCGTCGCGTCCCTGCTCTACGGCTCGCTCGTCGAGCAGCGCCGCCGCAAGGCCGCCGGGGTGCCGTTCCGGCCCACCAGCGAGATCGCGCTGCGGGTCGGTCTGCTCGCCGTGGCCGCGTTCGTCACCGCGTACGTGCTGAACTCCTCGGCCGGTGTCTCCAACGCGCTGGTGATCTTCCTCGCGTCCCTGGTGATCGTGGACTTCGTGCTCCGTCGTACCCCGTACGGCCGCAAGGTCTTCGCGGTCGGCGGCGGCATCGAGGCCGCGCGCCGTGCCGGTATCAACGTGTCCATGATCCGGATCACCGTGTTCGCCATCTCCGGCGGCTTCGCGGCGGTCGGCGGTATGTTCTTCGCCGGCCAGACGCAGAGCGCCACGCTCAACGCCGGTGGCGGCAACACCCTGATGCTGGCCATCGCGGCCGCGGTCATCGGCGGTACGAGCCTCTTCGGTGGCCGCGGCACCGTCTGGTCCGCCCTGCTGGGCATGCTCGTCATCCAGTCGATCCAGACCGGCCTCGACCTGCTCAACATGAACACGTCGATCCAGTACATGATCACGGGTGGCGTCCTGCTCGGCGCGGTCGTCATCGACTCGGTGTCCCGCAAGAGCCAGAAGGCCTCCGGTCGCGGCTGACCTGCCCTTCGCCCAGACTGTGCCCGGTACCGATGGCGGTACCGGGCACAGTCGTGTCGTAGGAAAGGCTGTTCGTGGGTACAGCCGATCGCGTGACGTACGACGCAGAGCCCGGGCGCGGTCCGCAAAGGCGGAACATTAGACTCGACAAGCCCGGCAACAGCTCGATCAGCTCTACTCGCAAGGAGGCACGGGTGCCGCTGCTGACCCGCATCAGGGGACCGCGCGATCTGGACCGGCTCAGCCTGGAGCAGCTGGACCAGCTGGCCGGGGAGATCCGGACCTTCCTCGTCGACGCCGTCTCCAAGACCGGCGGCCACCTCGGCCCGAACCTCGGTGTGGTCGAGTTGACCATCGCCCTGCACCGCGTCTTCGAGTCGCCGAAGGACCGGGTGCTGTTCGACACCGGCCACCAGTCCTACGTCCACAAGCTGCTCACCGGCCGCCAGGACTTCTCGAAACTGAAGAAGAAGGGCGGCCTGTCCGGCTACCCCTCGCAGGCCGAGTCCGAGCACGACGTCATCGAGAACTCGCACGCCTCGACGGTCCTCGGCTGGGCCGACGGCCTCGCCAAGGCCAACCAGGTCCTCGAACGCGACGACCACGTGGTCGCGGTGATCGGTGACGGCGCGCTGACCGGCGGTATGGCCTGGGAGGCGCTGAACAACATCGCCGACGCCAAGGACCGCCCGCTCGTCATCGTCGTCAACGACAACGAGCGATCGTACGCACCGACCATCGGCGGCCTCGCGAACCACCTGGCGACCCTGCGGACCACCGACGGCTACGAGCGCTTCCTGGCCCGCGGCAAGGACCTCCTGGAGCGCACTCCGGTCGTCGGCAGGCCCCTCTACGAGACGCTGCACGGCGCGAAGAAGGGCCTGAAGGACTTCATCGCCCCGCAGGGCATGTTCGAGGACCTCGGTCTGAAGTACGTCGGGCCCATCGACGGGCACGACATCGACGCCCTGGAGTCCGCGCTCGCCCGCGCCAAGCGCTTCGGCGGACCGGTCATCGTGCACTGCCTCACCGAGAAGGGCCGCGGCTACCAGCCCGCCCTCCAGGACGAGGCCGACCGCTTCCACGGCATCGGCCCCATCCACCCCGATACCGGCCTGCCCGTCAAGGCCTCCGGCGCCGACTGGACCTCCGTCTTCGGCGACGAGATGGTCGCCCTCGGCCAGGAGCGCGAGGACATCGTCGCGATCACCGCCGCGATGCTCCAGCCCGTCGGCCTGAAAAAGTTCGCCGACGCCTTCCCGAAACGCATCTACGACGTCGGCATCGCCGAGCAGCACGGCGCGGTCTCCGCGGCCGGCCTCGCCACCGGCGGACTGCACCCCGTCTTCGCCGTCTACGCCACCTTCCTCAACCGCGCCTTCGACCAGGTGCTGATGGACGTGGCCCTGCACAAGTGCGGGGTGACCTTCGTCCTGGACCGGGCCGGCGTCACCGGCACCGACGGCCCCTCCCACAACGGCATGTGGGACATGTCGATCCTCCAGGTCGTCCCGGGCCTCCGGCTCGCCGCACCCCGCGACGCCGACCAGGTCCGCGCCCAGCTCCGCGAGGCCGTCCAGGTCGAGGACGCGCCGACGGTCGTCCGCTTCTCCAAGGGCGCGGTCGGCCCGGCCGTACCCGCCGTGGGCCGCATCGGCGGCATGGACGTACTGCGCGCGCCCGGCACCGACGCCCCGGACGTCCTGCTGGTCTCGGTCGGCGCCCTCGCGCCGATGTGCCTGGAGATCGCCACCCTCCTCGACAAACAGGGCATCTCCACCACGGTCGTCGACCCGCGCTGGGTCAAGCCCGTCGACGAGGCCATGGCCCCGCTCGCCGAGCAGCACCGGGTGGTCGTCACCGTCGAGGACAACTCCCGTGTCGGAGGCGTCGGTTCGTCGATCGCGCAGGCGTTGCGCGACGCGGGCGTCGACGTCCCGCTGCGCGACTTCGGCATCCCGCCGCGCTTCCTCGACCACGCCTCCCGCGCCGAGGTGATGACGGAGATCGGCCTCACCGCCCCCGACATCGCCCGTCAGGTCACCGGCCTGGTCTCGAAGCTGGACGGCCTCCCCCTTTCTCGGCTTCGCTCGAATGGGGGGACCCCCATCGAACGCCCCACGGCGAAGGTCGACTCGGTGGAGTCCGCGCGCGACTGAGGCACGGCCGGCACCCCTGAACGGGCCGCTTTTACCACTCTTTGCAGTGGTGAAAGCGGTCCGTTCGCGTGAACCCGCCCGCGTCGGGGCATACGCACCACGCCCCCTCTCGATCATGTCGAGGACGCCAAGCGTGGGAGGTACACCCGTGAGCAGCACACTCTTCCGGACGAAGAGAGTCGAACAGTCCATCAAGGACACCGAGGAACCCGAGCACGCGCTCAGAAAATCCCTCTCGGCCCTGGATCTCACCGTGTTCGGCGTCGGCGTCGTCATCGGCACCGGCATCTTCGTCCTCACCGGCACGGCCGCCAAGAACACCGCCGGTCCAGCGGTCGCCCTGTCCTTCGTCGTGGCCGGCGTCGTCTGTGCCCTCGCGGCGCTCTGCTACGCCGAGTTCGCGTCCACGGTCCCGGTCGCGGGCTCCGCGTACACCTTCTCGTACGCCTCGCTCGGCGAGTTCCCCGCCTGGATCATCGGCTGGGACCTGGTCCTCGAACTCGCCCTCGGCACGGCGGTGGTGGCGGTCGGCTGGTCCGGCTACATCCACTCGCTGCTGGACAACGCGGGCTGGCACCTGCCCGAGGCGCTCAGCGGCCGGGACGGCGCCCACGGCTTCGGCTTCGACATCCTCGCCGCGCTGCTCGTCCTGGTCCTCACCGCGATCCTCGTGCTCGGCATGAAGCTCTCCGCGCGGGTCACCTCGGTCGTCGTCGCCATCAAGGTGGCCGTCGTCCTCGTGGTGATCGTCGCCGGCGCGTTCTTCATCAAGGGCGACAACTACAAGCCCTTCATCCCCAAGTCGCAGGCCGTGGAGGCGGGCGGCAACCTCAAGGCCCCGCTGATCCAGCTGATGTTCGGCTGGGCGCCCTCCAACTTCGGCGTCATGGGCATCTTCACCGCCGCCTCCGTGGTCTTCTTCGCGTTCATCGGCTTCGACGTCGTCGCCACCGCCGCCGAGGAGACCCGCAACCCGCAGCGCGACGTGCCGCGCGGCATCCTCGGCTCACTGATCATCTGCACCACGCTGTACGTCGCCGTCGCGGTCGTCGTGACCGGCATGCAGAAGTACAGCTCGCTCTCGATCGACGCACCGCTCGCCGACGCGTTCAAGGCCACCGGGCACCCGTGGTTCGCGGGCCTGATCAGCTTCGGCGCGGCGATCGGCCTGACGACGGTCTGCATGATCCTGCTGCTGGGCCAGGCCAGGGTCTTCTTCGCGATGAGCCGCGACGGACTGCTCCCGCGTTTCTTCTCCCACGTCCACCCGCGCTTCCGCACCCCGTACCGCCCGACCATCCTCCTCGGCGTGATCATCGCGATCGTCTCGGGCTTCACGAGCCTCAGCGAACTCGCCGAACTGGTCAACATCGGCACGCTGTTCGCGTTCATCGTGGTCGCGATCGGCGTGGTCATCCTCAGGAAGCGACGCCCGGACCTGCCCCGCTCCTTCCGCACCCCCCTGGTCCCGGCCCTTCCGATCGTCTCGGTCCTGGCCTCCTTCTGGCTGATGCTCAACCTCCCCGCCGAGACCTGGCTCCGCTTCGCCATCTGGATGGCGATCGGCTTCGCCGTGTACTTCTTCTACGGCCGCACACACAGCCGTCTGGGCCTGCAACAGGCGGCGGAGGCGGGGGAGTCGGCGACACCGCCGGGTGGCAAGGCTTCGTAGTTCCTTCGTGATCGACCCAGTTGGTCGCCCGGCCCCGCAAATCCCGCTCCGTGGAGGGGATTCGCGGGGCCGGGTCGCGTGTTGTGTCAGCCCCGTACGCTCCGCGGCCCGGTGACCTCCGCGCCCAACTCCGTGACCCTGCGCCGCAGTTCACGGTCGGCGGTGACCACCAGACGGGGGCGGCCGGCGGCCTCGGCGACGAGTTCGACCATGCGGTCGTCGCCGCTGCCGGGGGCCGAGTCCACCCGTACGCCCGGGACGGACGCCACGCCGCGGGCCGCGCCCTCCACGACGAGGACGAGTTCCACGGGGTCCGTGCGGCCCGGCAGGCCGTCGCGCGCGAGCCGGTCGCGGAGGCGCTCGGCGGCACCCTTGCGGTCGCGCCACCAGCCGTCGGGCACTGACCCGACGACGTTCGCGCCGTCGACGATCACCAGCAGGGGAGTGTCCTCGTCCATGGGCCAAGGGTCGCACGCGGACGGGGGGTGCCCCGCGCGGAAGCGCCCGCCCCAATTACAGTGAACCGGTGAACGGCGACTGGCTCATCCGCGGCCGCGACGGCCGGCTCAGTGTGTATCTGCCCTCGGGCGACGCCGTCCTGTGCCGGGCGGAACGCGGCCCCGGCGGCCTCTGGAGCGCCCCGCGCAAGGTCGGCGGCGACCAGAAGCTGCACCCCGGGCTGCTCGGCATCGGGCAGGGCGCGGACGGCTACGCCCACCTCGTGTCCTGGCGCCCCACGGCGGCCGGCGAGTCCGGACTGGTCCACTCGACCCACTTCCGACCCCGGCTCGCGGCCCTCGACTGGAGCCCGGTCGGCCACCCGGACAAGAAGGGTGACCGCACCGGCGTACCGGCGATCGCCGTCGACGCGGAGGGCCGGGCCCACGTCTTCGTGCGCAACGCCGGGGCCGGAGTCAGCCTGCTGGCCCAACGGGAGAAGGGCGGCTGGGAACCGTGGCGCGACCTCAAGGGCAGCGACGTCCACGAGGACCTGGCGGCGGTCACGGGCGAGTCCGGCACGGTCGAGCTGTACGCGGCGGTACCGGGCGCGATCCTGCACCGGCGTCAGCTGGAACCGGGCGGACAACCGGTGCTGGAGGAGGCGATGGAGGCCACGATCCGCCCCGGCACACTCCGCGCCCTTCCCACCTCCCCGTCGAGCACCACCCTCTTCTACACGGACGACTCCGGCGACCTCTGCGTCTGGCGCCCCGGCACCAAGCCCATCACCCTCCTCCCCTCGGCCGGCCCCGGCCCGGTCTCCGCGGTCCGCTGTGAACTCGACGGTTACGACTGCACGTTGCTCGCCCAGCGCTCGGCGAGCGGTCGGGTCGCCTTCGCGGCGTATCCCACGGAACAGGAGTCCGCGGGCGCCTGGTGGACGGAGTCGGGACCCCAACTTCCTTCGGACGCCGAGGTCTCGCTGACGCTGGACGAGGACGATCGGGTGGCCGCGGCGACGGTGTCTCCGTCCACCGGTCAACTCCTCGTCACCCGGCGGAAGGCGGAGGCGGGGCTCGCGCTGGAGGCCTGGCGGGAGGTCTGAACACGAAACAGACAAAGGGGGCCTCCGCGCGATCGCGCGGAGGCCCCCTTCAGTAGTTGCCGGTCGTCACATCACGCCGGAACGCTGGCCAGACCCGGCGCCAGGAACGCCTTCCCGTTCACCCGCTCCGACACACCCTCCCGGTCCAGGTACGGCGTGATGCCGCCCAGGTGGAAGGGCCAGCCGGCGCCCGTGATCAGGCACAGGTCGATGTCCTGGGCCTCGGCGACGACGCCCTCGTCGAGCATCAGGCCGATCTCCTGGGCCACCGCGTCGAGGACCCGGTCCCGCACCTGCTCCTCGGCCAGCACCGAGTCGCCCTGCTTGAGCAGCGCGGCGACCTCGGGGTCCAACTCCGGCTTCCCGCTGTCGTAGACGTAGAAGCCGCGCTTGCCCGCCTTGACGACGGCCGCGAGGTTCGGGGAGACCGTGAAGCGGTCGGGGAAGGCCCGGTTGAGGGTCTCCGAGACGTGCAGGCCGATCGCCGGACCGACCAACTCCAGAAGGACCAGCGGGGACATGGGCAGGCCGAGCGGCTCGACCGCCTTCTCCGCGACCGCGACCGGCGTGCCCTCGTCGATGACGTTCTGGATCTCGCCCATGAAGCGGGTGAGGATGCGGTTGACGACGAACGCCGGGGCGTCCTTCACCAACACCGCTGTCTTCTTCAGCTTCTTGGCCACCGCGAACGCGGTCGCGAGCGAGGCGTCGTCCGTCTGCTCGCCGCGCACGATCTCCAACAGGGGCAGAATCGCCACGGGGTTGAAGAAGTGGAAGCCCACGACCCGCTCGGGGTTCTTCAGCTTCGACGCCATCTCGGAGACGGACAGCGAGGAGGTGTTCGTGGCGAAGATCGCGTGCGCCGGGGCGACTGCCTCGACCTCCGCGAACACCTGCTGCTTGACGCCGATCTCCTCGAAGACGGCCTCGATGACGAAGTCGGCGTCGGAGAAGCCCTCGGCCTTGTCCAGCACACCGGTGACCAGGGCCTTGAGGCGGTTGGCCTTGTCCTGGTTGATGCGGGACTTCGACAGCAGCTTCTCGATCTCGGCGTGGACGTAGCCCACACCCTTGTCGACGCGCTCCTGGTCGATGTCCGTGAGGACGACCGGTACTTCGAGGCGGCGGAGGAAGAGCAGGGCGAGCTGGCTGGCCATCAGGCCCGCGCCTACCACGCCGACCTTCGTCACCGGACGCGCCAGGTTCTTGTCCGGCGCACCCGCCGGACGCTTGCCGCGCTTCTGGACGAGGTTGAACGCGTAGATACCGGCGCGGAGTTCGCCACCCATGATCAGGTCGGCGAGCGCCAAGTCCTCGGCGTCGTAGCCCTGTTGGAGGTCGGCGTTCTTCGCGGCCCCGATGATGTCGAGGGCGCGGTAGGCGGCCGGGGCCGCGCCGTGCACCTTGGAGTCCGCGACGAAGCGGCCCTTGGCGACGGCCTGGTCCCAGGCCTCGCCGCGGTCGATCGCGGGACGCTCGACCTTGATGTCGCCCTTGAGGACGTTGGCCGTCCAGATCAGCGACTGCTCCAGGAAGTCGGCGCCCTCGAAGAGCGCGTCGGCGATCCCGAGGTCGAAGACCTGCTGGCCCTTGAGCTGCTTGTTCTGGTTGAGGCTGTTCTCGATGATCACCGAGACGGCCTTCTCGGCGCCGATCAGGTTCGGCAGCAGCGTGCAGCCGCCCCAGCCGGGGACGAGGCCGAGGAAGACCTCGGGCAGCGAGAACGCCGCGATGTGCTTCGACACCGTGCGGTACTCGCAGTGCAGACCGACCTCGACACCGCCGCCCATGGCCGCGCCGTTGTAGTACGTGAAGGTCGGCACCGCGATGTCCGCCAGGCGCTTGAAGACCTCGTGGCCGCCCTTGCCGATGGCGAGCGCGTCGTCGTGGTTCTTGAGGAGCTCGACGCCCTTCAGGTCCGCGCCGACGGCGAAGACGAACGGCTTGCCGGTGATGCCGACACCGACGATCTCGCCGGCCGCCGCCTCCTTCTCGACCTGGTCGATGGCGGTGTCGAGATTCGCCAGTGAGGCCGGGCCGAAGGTCGTCGGCTTGGTGTGGTCGAAGCCGTTGTCCAGCGTGATGAGCGCGAACCGCCCGGCGCTGTACGGCAGTTCGAGGTGACGGACGTGCGCGGACGTCACGACCTCGTCGGGGAACAGCTCGGCCGCACCCTTCAGAAGCTCGGTGGTGGTGCTCACTTGTCCCCCTCGAAGTGCGGGTTCTCCCAGATGACCGTGGCGCCCATGCCGAAGCCGACGCACATCGTCGTCAGGCCGTAGCGGACGTGTCGCTGCTCCTCGAACTGACGGGCCAGCTGCGTCATCAGGCGGACGCCCGACGAGGCCAGCGGGTGACCGAAGGCGATCGCGCCGCCGTACTGGTTGACGCGCTCGTCGTCGTCCGCGATGCCGTAGTGGTCGAGGAAGGCCAGCACCTGTACGGCGAAGGCCTCGTTGACCTCGAAGAGGTTGATGTCCTCGATGCCGAGGCCCGCCTTGGCGAGCGCCTTCTCGGTCGCCGGGATCGGGCCGTAGCCCATGACCTCCGGCTCGACGCCCGCGAAGGCGTACGACACGAGACGCATCTTCACCGGCAGGTTGTGCTCGCGCGCGAAGTCCTCGCTGGCGATGATCGACGCGGTGGCACCGTCGTTCAGACCGGCCGCGTTGCCCGCGGTGACCCGGCCGTGCACGCGGAACGGCGTCTTGAGCCCGGCGAGGTTCTCCAGGGTGGTCCCCGGACGCATCGGCTCGTCGGCGGTGACGAGACCCCAACCGACCTCGCCCACCTGCTCGTTGGTGTTGCGTACCGAGATCGGCACCAGGTCCTGCTGGATCTTGCCGTTGGCGTACGCCTTGGCGGCCTTCTCCTGCGAACGCACCGCGTACTCGTCGGCACGCTGCTTGGTGATGTGCGGGTAGCGGTCGTGCAGGTTCTCCGCGGTCATGCCCATGAACAGCGCGGAGTCGTCGACCAGCTTCTCGCTCACGAACCGCGGGTTCGGGTCCACGCCCTCGCCCATGGGGTGGCGGCCCATGTGCTCGACACCACCGGCGATGACGGCGTCGTAGGCACCGAAGGCGATGGAGCCCGCGGTGGTCGTGACGGCGGTCAGCGCGCCCGCACACATGCGGTCGATGGAGTAGCCCGGGACGGACTGCGGCAGCCCGGCGAGAATGCCTGCCGTGCGACCGAGGGTCAGCCCCTGGTCACCGATCTGCGTGGTCGCGGCGATGGCGACCTCGTCGATCTTCGCGGGGTCGAGTCCGGGGTTGCGGCGCAGCAGCTCCCGGATCGCCTTCACGACGAGGTCGTCGGCCCGGGTCTCGTGGTAGATGCCCTTCGGGCCCGCCTTGCCGAACGGGGTGCGGACGCCGTCGACGAAGACGACGTCCCTGACGGTACGAGGCACGATTGGCTCTCCTCCAGGGTGCGGGATCGGCACTGCTGCGATGCGCTGAGCGCGCGCTCAGTACCCATGCTACTTGCGGGTAACCACCCTGCCCAGCCCCGGGGCCGGGAGCGGTGAACGTCACATCCCGTCCGCGCGCAGTTCCCCGCCTGTGCTCCGAGGATCTTGGCCTGATCTCGACGCCGACGCTGCGCTTCCGAGCCCCTTTGTTCTTAGGGGCGCGGGGAACTGCGCGACCAGCCACAACGGACCCGCACCCGCAAAACAACGCACAACCCCTACGGGGCCTTCGCGGTCAACGCGTCCGCCAAAACCGGCGCAACCTGCTCAACCTGCCAGACCCGAGCCCCGTACCCGGCAAGAGCAGCCGCCACGGACTCCACGTCCACATGCTTCGGCGGCTCCCAGCAAACCCGCCGCACGGTGTCCGGAGTGATGAGGTTCTCCTGAGGCATGTTGAGTCCCTCGGCCACCGCGGAAACCGCCGCGCGCGCCGCGGACAACCGAGCCGCGGCCTCAGGATCCTTGTCGGCCCAGGCGCGAGGCGGCGGCGGCCCGGTGACCGGCTGACCGGGCTGCGGCAGCGCGGAGTCGGGAAGGGTCTTCGCCCGATCGACGGCCGCCTGCCACTGCTCCAGCTGCCGCCGCCCCATCCGGTGCCCGAACCCGTTCAACGCGGCAAGCGCCTGCACGTCGACGGGAAGGGAGAGCGCAGCCTCGACGATCGCCGCGTCCGACAGCACCTTCCCCGGCGACACGTCCCGCCGCTGCGCGATCCGGTCCCGCGTCTGCCACAGCTCCCGTACGACACCGAGCTGCCGGCGCCGCCGTACCTTGTGCATCCCGGACGTACGACGCCACGGGTCCTTGCGGGGTTCGGCGGGCGGCGCCGCCGCGATCGCGTCGAACTCCTGGCGGGCCCAGTCCAGCTTGCCCTGCCGGTCGAGTTCCTTCTCCAGCGCGTCCCGCAGATCGACGAGGAGTTCGACGTCGAGAGCGGCGTAGCGCAGCCAGGGTTCGGGCAGCGGGCGGGTGGACCAGTCGACGGCGGAGTGCCCCTTCTCCAGGACGAAACCGAGTACGCCCTCGACCATCGCGCCCAGTCCGACCCGCGGGAATCCGGCGAGCCGACCCGCCAGCTCGGTGTCGAAGAGCCGCGTCGGCACCATGCCTATCTCGCGCAGACAGGGCAGGTCCTGGGTGGCGGCGTGCAGCACCCACTCGACGCCGGAGATGGCCGCACCGAGGCCCGACAGGTCGGGGCAGGCGACGGGGTCGATCAGTGCGGTGCCCGCGCCCGCACGGCGCAGCTGAACCAGATAGGCACGCTGTCCGTAGCGGTAGCCGGACGCGCGCTCGGCGTCGACGGCCACGGGACCCGTGCCGGCGGCGAAGGCCGCGATCACCTCGGCGAGGGCGTCCTCGTCGGCGATCACGGGCGGAATGCCCTCTCGGGGCTCAAGCAAAGGGATCGGCGCCGTTTCGACGTCGTCCGGAGGGGCGCCTCCGGTGGTTCGCAGTGAGCTGTCTGCTGCGGTTTCTTGGGCGTCGGTCACCTGTCAAGGGTATCCGTGTATGGACAACGCCCGCCGACGGAACGTTCCGTCGACGGGCGTCTGGGGGTCGTAAACCAGTCAGGTAAGTGAAAGATCCGGTTCACGGCTCGAAGGGGGAGTGGGAAGGAGGGCGGGAGAGGGTGTGGGGACGGGGTTGCGGGAGGGGGTCAGTGGATGATTCCGGTGCGCAGCGCCACCGCGACCATGCCGGCGCGGTCACCCGTGCCGAGCTTGCGGGCGATGCGCGCGAGGTGGCTCTTGACGGTCAGTGCGGACAGGCCCATGGAGACGCCGATGGCCTTGTTCGACTGGCCTTCCGCGACCAGACGCAGGACCTCGACCTCACGGCCGGACAGTTCGCGGTAGCCACCCGGGTGGCTCGGGGAACCCGGGGGGCGGCGGTGCATACGGGCGGCGGCGGAGCCGATGGGGGCGGCGCCGGGCCGGGTGGGGAGCCCGACGTTGGTGCGGGTGCCGGTGACGACGTAGCCCTTGACGCCGCCCGCGAGGGCGTTGCGCACGGCACCGATGTCGTCGGCGGCGGACAGGGCCAGGCCGTTGGGCCAGCCTGCGGCTCTGGTCTCGGAGAGCAGGGTGAGACCGGAACCGTCGGGAAGGTGGACGTCTGCCACACAGATGTCGCGGGGGTTGCCGATGCGGGGACGAGCCTCCGCGACGGACGAGGCCTCGATGACGTCGCGCACACCGAGCGCCCACAGGTGGCGGGTGACGGTGGAGCGTACGCGCGGGTCGGCCACGACCACCATGGCGGTCGGCTTGTTCGGGCGGTAGGCGACCAGGCTTGCGGGCTGCTCAAGAAGAACGGACACCAGGCCTCCTGGGGTGCGGGACGACTTTCAAGGTCACAGTCGTCTTCGGCACCAAACCCCAGGTCCTTTAGAGAAAGATCACGATTTAGTGAGTAGCAATCAGTGCAATTCGGACACGCTGTCGATCGTTCGGTGAACGAAACGGCTCGTTCGATGGGCCACTCCTGATTGAAAGTGGCCGTATCGACAAAGACACCGGAAACGATCGGTAAGACCTCGGTGTGTCTCGGGTAAGGCTCAGCGTGACTGCGGGTCCCGGCGTTGCGGCAGCGTGACGATGGACGCGTCGCCCGGGCCCGCCGGGGGCAGGCCCGCGACCTGGGCCAGCAGATCGCACCAGGAGGCGAGATGCGCCGCCGTGTCCGGAACGCCGCCGAGTCCCTCGCGCGGCGTCCACGAGGCACGGATCTCGATCTGGGAGGCGGACGGCCGCTCGGACAGCCCGCCGAAGTAGTGGGAGCTGGCCCGCGTGACGGTGCCGCTCGCCTCGCCGTACGTCAGTCCGCGCGCCTGGAGCGCACCGGTCAGCCACGACCAGCACACGTCGGGCAGCAGCGGGTCCGCCGCCATCTCCGGCTCCAGCTCCGCGCGCACCAGCGTCACCAGCCGGAACGTGCCGTGCCAGGCGTCGTGCCCGTCCGGGTCGTGCAGCAGCACCAGCCGGCCGTCGGCCAGGTCCTGGTCGCCGTCGACGACCGCTGCCTCCAACGCGTACGCGTAGGGCGCGAGCCGCTGGGGCGCGGGCGTCGGATCGATCTCGATCTGCGGCCTCAGCCTGCTGTTCCGCAGGGCCTGGACCGCGGCCTGGAAAGCCGGCGGCGCCGCACCGCCCCCATCCCGGTCCCCCTCCTTGGAGTCGTCCATCCCGTCAGCGCCATCCGACAATCGTCCCTGAGCCGCAGCCATGCGGGAAGATTAAGGGGAACGGAGGCATCGTGCGGGACTAGACACCCGCTCTTCCGCTCAGCACACCGTGTAATCGCCTTCTGGCGCCGTGCGAGACTTGCCCCGTGAGTGCCAACCAGAGCCCCGCGGGCCAGCAGCCGACCGCCACTTACGACTCCGCCTTCATGAAGGCGTGCAGGCGCGAGCCCGTGCCCCACACACCCGTGTGGTTCATGCGGCAGGCCGGACGTTCGCTGCCCGAGTACCACAAGGCGCGCGAGGGCATCGCGATGCTCGACTCCTGCACCCGGCCCGAGCTGGTCGCCGAGATCACGCTCCAGCCCGTGCGTCGGCACAACGTGGACGCGGCGGTCTACTTCAGCGACATCGTCGTCCCGCTCAAGGCCATCGGCATCGACCTCGACATCAAGCCCGGCGTCGGCCCGGTCGTCGAGAAGCCGATCCGCACCCGCGCCGACCTGGACCGGCTGCGCGACCTGACCCCCGATGACGTCTCCTACGTCACGGAGGCCATCGGCCTGCTGACCGCCGAGCTCGGCTCGACCCCCCTCATCGGCTTCGCCGGCGCACCGTTCACCCTCGCGAGCTACCTCATCGAGGGCGGCCCGTCCCGCACGTACGAGAACGCCAAGGCGATCATGTACGGCGACCCCCAGCTCTGGGCCGACCTCCTGGACCGCCTCGCCGACATCACGGCCGCCTTCCTCAAGGTCCAGATCGAGGCGGGCGCCAGCGCCGTCCAGGTCTTCGACTCCTGGGCAGGCGCCCTCGCCCCGGCCGACTACCGCCGCTCGGTGCTCCCCGCCTCCGCGAAGGTCTTCAAGGCCGTCGAGGGCTACGGCGTCCCGCGCATCCACTTCGGTGTCGGCACCGGCGAGCTGCTCGGCCTGATGGGTGAGGCCGGTGCGGACGTCGTCGGCGTCGACTGGCGCGTCCCGCTCGACGAGGCCGCCCGCCGCGTCGGCCCCGGCAAGACGCTCCAGGGCAACCTCGACCCGACCGTCCTGTTCGCCTCCACAGAGGCCGTCGAGACCAAGACCCGCGAGGTTCTCGACTCGGCCAAGGGCCTGGAGGGGCACATCTTCAACCTCGGTCACGGCGTGATGCCGTCCACCGACCCGGACTCGCTCACCCGGCTCACCGAGTACGTCCACACCCAGACGGCCCGATAAGCGCGCTCACCACGTGTGCCGGGGCCTCGCCCGCCTGCCGAACAGCAGGCCGCGCGGTTCCGGCGGCGCGGGCGTGCCCGCCTTGAGCGGCCAGGCGAGCAGCATGCCCGCCAGGAAGCCGACGACATGGGCTTCGTACGCCACCGTGCCCGCGTCGGAGACGCCCTCGCCGGACGAGTAGAACGCCTGGAGCACGAACCAGAAGCCCAGCACCAGCCAGGCGGGCAGCCGTAGCGGCAGGAAGAACAGGAACGGCACCAGGACCCACACCCTGGCCTTCGCGTACAGCACCAGATAGGCGCCCAGCACACCGGCGATCGCCCCGGAGGCACCGATCAGCGGGTCGGCCGAGTCGGCGTTGAGCAGCGCGAAGCCGTAGCCCGCCGCGTAACCGCACACTACGTAGAAGAGCGTGTAGCGGATGTGGCCCATGCGGTCCTCGACGTTGTTGCCGAAGATCATCAGGAACAGCATGTTGCCCAGCAGGTGGATCCAACTGCCGTGCAGGAACATCGCGGTGAAGACGCTCAGCGGGGCCGACTTGTCGTAGCTCGGCGGTCCGGCCGCGCACGCCGGGCCGCCGGGGCCGGCCTGGACGGCGCCGGTCGGGACCAGCTGTGGCATCTGATGATGGATCAACTCCCGCGGTACGGCCGCGTAGTGGTCCAGGAACGCCTGCAGATGGCACAGCTGCGAGAGGTCGCTGCCGCCCGCCACGGAGCCCGCCATTCCGGGTGTGAACAGGAAGACGAGCACGTTCGCGGCGACGAGCGCATACGTCACCCAAGGGGTGCGGCGCACCGGGTTCACGTCATGGACGGGGATGACCACAAGGAATTAGTGCCCCCGATACGCGCGGCGAACCGGTGAACACCGCTGTCCGCCGCTGCGTATGACTCCTCAACCGCCCGCGGCGCGGGGAAGGCGTGTCGCGGGGACGACGTGAGGAACAGGCGATGAACGACCGTATTTCCCCTCAGATGACCGCCACGCCCGACGGCGAGGCCGAGATCGCCCTGGTGGTGCGCCTCCCCTGGGAAGACGTCGCCAGGCTCGGCCAGGAAGCGGGACGGCTCGCCGCGCAGATGCAGCGGCCGGTCACCCTGGACGAGGCGGTGAGCAACCGGCTGCGGTCCAACGCGCTGGGCGCCCACGCGAAGCCCGCCGCGGCGGCACAGCCCGCCGCGATGATGCCGCCGAGCGCGTCGGTGTCCTCGCTGCCCGCCAGGCCGCCGGCCGAGCAGGCACGGCAGGCCATAGACCGCATCAACGGAACGGCGTAGGAATTCTCACCGCGGGCTCGCCTGGATCTTGGCGGCCGCCTTTCGGGCCGCCACCAGGACCGGGTCCCACACCGGTGAGAACGGCGGGGCGTACCCCAGGTCCAGGGCCGTCATCTGTTCCACCGTCATACGGGCCGTGAGGGCGACCGCCGCGATGTCGACACGCTTCGCGGCGCCCTCCCGGCCGACGATCTGCACGCCCAGGAGACGCCCGGTACGGCGTTCGGCGAGCATCTTCACCGTCATGAGAGAGGCCTCGGGGTAGTAGCCCGCACGGCTGGTCGACTCGATGGTGACCGTCTCGAACTGCAGGCCCGCGCGGTGGGCGTCCTTCTCGCGCAGCCCGGTACGGGCGATCTCCAGGTCGCACACCTTGCTGACGGCCGTACCGACCACCCCGGGGAAGGTGGCGTAACCGCCGCCCACATTGGTGCCGATGACCTGCCCGTGCTTGTTCGCGTGCGTCCCCAGGGCGATGTGCCGCTCCTGCCCGGAGACCAGGTCGAGCACCTCGACGCAGTCGCCGCCGGCCCAGATGTTCTCGTGCCCGCGCACCCGCATCGCCAGGTCGGTGAGCAGCCCGTCGTGCTGCCCGACCGGCAGCCCGGCCGCCTTCGCGAGCGTCGTCTCCGGGCGCACGCCGATCCCCAGCACCACCACGTCCGCCGGGTACTCCGCGTCCTCGGTGACCACGGCCCGCACCCGACCGTCGTCCCCGGTGAGCAGCTCGGTGACGTGGGCGTCGTCGACCATGGTGATGCCCAGGCCCTCCATCGCCTTGTGCACCAGCCGCCCCATGTCCGGGTCGAGCGTCGACATCGGCTCCTTGCCCCTGTTGACGACGGTCACGTCATACCCGCGGTTGACGAACGCCTCCGCCATCTCCACCCCGATGTACCCGGCCCCGACCACCACGGCGCGACGCCCACGCGTGCGTGCCAGCGAGTCGAGCAACGCCTGCCCGTCGTCGAGCGTCTGCACCCCGTGCACCCCGGGCGCGTCCACCCCGGGCATGTCCGGCCGGATCGGCCGCGCCCCGGTCCCGATCACGAGCTTGTCGTACGACGTCCAGGACTCGGCCCCGGAATCGACGTCCCGCGCGCGTACCCGCCCGCCCGCGACGTCCAGCTCCACGACCTCGGTGCGCATGCGCAGGTCGATGTCGCGCTCGCGGTGCTCCTCGGGGGTGCGGGCGATCAACTCCTCCGGGGCGGACACGTCGCCGCCCACCCAGTAGGGGATGCCGCACGCCGAGTATGAGGTGAAGTGGCCGCGCTCGAAGGCCACGATCTCCAGCTCGTCCGGCCCTCTCAGGCGGCGGGCCTGCGACGCCGCGGACATACCCGCGGCGTCTCCGCCGATGACGACCAGTCGTTCCCGGGTACCACTCGCACGGCTCATGCTCATGCGAACACGCTACGGGGACCGATCATTTCAGTCCTGCCCGCCCTCCTCCTCGGGGCGTACCGGACGGGCCGCCGGGAGTGGTCCCACCCCGGTGGCCGCCGGAACGGTCGCCACGCGACGCGGCCTTACGAGACGCAGCCACACGAGGAGCGCCAACGCCGCCACGGCCGCGAACGGCAGTACCGCGCCGAGCGACAGGGCGATCCAGCGCAGCATCGTCACGAAGACGTGCCAGCCGCCCGCCACGGCGTCCACGAAGCCGGGGCCGTCGTCCTTCGCGGCGGCCTTCGCGACCGGGGTCTGCGACAGGGACAGCGTGATGGTGGCCAGGCTGGTGCGGTCCTTCAGGGAGGCCTGTTGGGCGAGCAGCGCCTCCAGGTCGGACTCGCGGGTGCTCAACTCGCCCTCCAGCTCCACCACATCGCTCAACTTGGTGGCCCGGTCCATCAGTTCACGCACGCGTGCCACGCTGGCCCGCTGCGAGGCGATGCGGCTCTCCACGTCCACCACCTGGTCGGTGACGTCCTGTGCCTTCGCGGTGCGGTCGAGCAGCTTGCCCGTGCCCTCCAGGTCGGCGAGGACCTCGTCGTACTTGTCGCTGGGAACCCGCAGGACGACCCGGGTGCGCTCGTGGCCCTGCCCGTCCCGGCTGGTCGACTCGTCGCCGACGAATCCGCCGGCGTTCTCGGTGGTGGTGCGGGCCTCGTCGAGGGCCCTCGGTACGTCCTTGACCCGCACGGACAGCGAGGCCGTACGGATGATGCTGCTCGCGGTGAGCTTGGGGACGGCCTTGGTGTTCCGGGCGTTGCCGCTGCCGGACGCGCCCTCCTGCCGGGCTTCTGGAGCCGCGGCCTTGTCGGCGGCCCCTGCGCCGGAGTCGCCGGCGCTCTTCTCGCTCGCGCCGCCGCCGCACCCGGCCAGCGCGAGTGCCGAGGCCAGCAGCAGACCGGCCAGGGCCTGGACGGGTCGTATGGCGTGGTGTGCGCGCATGGTGTGGGTACCCCCGAGGTTCGTCGTGACGACTGACGCTCCTTCGACGCCGGGACCGGGCGGGACGTTGGCCGGAAACGGTTCCGATGCGGTCACGGTCGGAACGCGCGCCGGACACCGGGCCCGACACCGGCCCGGAGCCGGACTGTCAGTGGGGTCTGAGAGGCTGGGTCCATGCGCGAAGTGGAGACTCGTCCGGGCACAGGGCATGTCGTCGTCATCGGCGCCGGGATCGGCGGGCTGGCCGCCGCACACCGGCTGCTGGACAGCGGCGTGCGCGTGACCGTCGTCGAGGCGTCGGATCGGGTCGGCGGCAAGCTGCTGCCCGGTGAGATCGAGGGCGCCCGCGTGGACCTCGGCGCCGAGTCGATGCTGGCCCGCCGCCCCGAGGCCGTCGCGCTGGCCCGCGAGGTCGGCCTCACCGACCGCCTCCGGGTGCCCGCCACGGCCACCGCGTCGATCTGGACCCGGGGTGCCCTGCGCCCCATGCCCAAGGGCCACGTCATGGGCGTCCCCGGCACCGCGTCCGCCCTCTCCGGAGTCCTCTCGGACGAGGGCCTGCACCGCATCGAACGCGACGCCGATCTGCCCCGCACGGAGGTCGGCGACGACGTCGCGGTCGGGGAGTACGTGGCGGCACGCCTCGGCCGCGAGGTCGTCGACCGCCTCGTCGAGCCCCTCCTGGGCGGGGTCTACGCGGGCGACGCGTACCGCATCTCGATGCGCTCCGCCGTCCCGCAGCTCTTCCAGGCCGCGCGGACCCACGACTCCCTCACCGAGGCCGTCCGGGGCATCCAGGAGCGCGCCGCCGCCGCACAGCAGACCGGCCCGGTCTTCATGGGCATCCAGGGCGGAGTGGGCCGACTCCCGCTCGCCGTCGCGGAGTCGGCACGCGCGCGGGGCGCCGAGATCCTCACCGGGACACCGGTCACGGAGCTGCGCCGGAGCGGGGCAGCGGGCTGGCGGGTGGTCGCCGGAGACCGTGTGCTGGACGCCGACGGCGTGATCGTCGCCGTACCCGCCCCGGCCGCCGCCGCACTGCTACAGGACGAAGTCCCGGGCGCCGCGGCCGAGTTGAGCGCCGTCGAGTACGCGTCGATGGCCCTGATCACCCTCGCCTACCGCCGCGCGGACATCGAACTCCCCGAAGGCAGCGGCTTCTTGGTGCCGCCGGTCGACGGCCGCACCATCAAGGCGTCCACCTTCGCCTCCCAGAAGTGGGGCTGGATCGCCGACGAGAACCCGGACGTGCTGGTCCTGCGCACCTCGGTGGGCCGGTACGGCGAGACGACGATCCTGGAGCGCGACGACACCGGCCTCGTGGACGTCTCCCGCCACGACCTGCGCGAGGCCACCGGCCTGGACGCCACGCCCCTGGCGACCCGTGTCACCCGCTGGACCGACGGCCTGCCCCAGTACCCGGTCGGCCACCACGCGCGCGTGGCCCGTATCCGCGAGCACGTGGGCAAGCTCCCCGGCCTGGCGGTCTGCGGCGCGGTGTACGACGGCGTCGGCATCCCGGCCACCATCGCGAGCGCGTACGCGGCCGTCGAGCGGCTGACCGGTGACCCGGTGCCGAGCGCCTCCGGCGGAGCGGGAGAATAGCCCCATGAGCGACGACGCCCCCACCACCGAGCCCGGCCGCATCCCGAACAAGGGCAAGCTGGCCAAGGACCTCAACGAGGCCATCCGCTACACGCTGTGGTCCGTCTTCAAGCTGAAGGACGTACTGCCCGAGGACCGCGCGGGCTACGCCGACGAGGTCCAGGAGCTGTTCGACCAGCTCGCCGCGAAGGACGTGACGGTCCGCGGCACGTACGACGTGTCGGGCCTGCGTGCCGACGCCGACCTCATGATCTGGTGGCACGCCGAGACCGCCGACCAGCTGCAGGAGGCCTACAACCTCTTCCGCCGCACGAAGCTCGGCCGCGCCCTGGAGCCGGTCTGGTCGAACATGGCGCTGCACCGCCCCGCCGAGTTCAACCGCTCGCACATCCCGGCCTTCCTGGCCGACGAGACGCCGCGCAACTACGTCAGCGTGTACCCGTTCGTGCGCTCCTACGACTGGTACCTGCTCCCCGACGAGGACCGCCGCCGCATGCTCGCCGACCACGGCAAGATGGCCCGCGGCTACGCGGACGTCCGCGCCAACACGGTCGCCTCCTTCTCCCTCGGCGACTACGAGTGGCTCCTCGCCTTCGAGGCCGACGAGCTCTACCGCATCGTCGACCTCATGCGCCACCTACGCGCCTCCGAGGCCCGCATGCACGTCCGCGAGGAGGTCCCGTTCTACACGGGCCGCCGCAAGGACATCGGTGACTTGGTAGCAGGCCTGGCGTAGCTGCCCTGCCTTTTGGCTTTCAGGGGCGCGGGGAACTGCGCGACCAGCCCCCACCGGGGCCGCAGACTACTTACTGCCTGGCCGCGCAGCGACCGGGGCTGCATGCGGCGCGCACGCAGCCCGCCCCTCAGGCAACCGCCCTTCCAACAGGTAAGCGTCCAGATACCCGTTGACACACTTGTTGGACCCACCCGCGATCCCATGCGTCCCCGCATCCCGCTCGGTCACCAACACCGAGTCCGACAACCGCCGCTGCAACTCAAGCGCCCCGTCGTACGGCGTAGCCGCATCCCGCTCGGCCGCCAGGATCAGCACCGGCGGCAACTCACCGGGCCCGGTCCGCACATCGAGGGGCTGCTGACGCGGCTCGGGCCAGTACGCGCACGGCAGATTCATCCACACGTTGTCCCACGTCTCGAACGGTGCCTCGCGCGCGAGCCGCGTGTTGTCCCGGTCCCAGACACTCCACTCGGTGGGCCAGGCCGCGTCGTTGCACTCGACGGCCGTGTACACCGCGTTCCCGTTCTCCGCCTCGACGGCCGCCCCCGGCGTCGGCCCGGCCTGCTGGATCAGCGGCTTCGGGTCGCCCTTCAGGTACGACGACAGCCCGGCGGCACTGTGCGGCCAGTAGTCGTCGTAGTACCCGGCGGACAGGATCGCGCCCTGCAACTGCGCCGGCCCCACCTTGCCGCCCGCGGGCTTCTCGGCGAGCCGCGCCTCGGCCTTGCGGTAGTTGCCGAGCACCTTCTCCGCCGTGTCGCCGAGGCCGTAGACGTCGTCGTGCCTGGCGATCCACTCGCGGAAGTCCGTCCAGCGGCCCTCGAACGCGGCCGACTGGTCGAGGTTGTTGCGGTACCAGATCTGCTCGGGATCCGGGTTCACCGCCGAGTCGAACACCATCCGCCGTACGTGCGAGGGGAACAGCGTCGCGTACAGCGCCCCGAAGTACGTCCCGTAGGACGCGCCCATGAACGTCAGCCGGTCCTCGCCGAGCGCTGCGCGCAGGACGTCCAGGTCGCGGGCGTTGTTGAGGGAGGTGTAGAAGCGGAGTTTGCCGCCGGAACGCTTGGCGCAGCCGCGCGCGTAGCTCTTGGCCTCCGCGACGCGTTCCTTCTTGTACGACTCCGAGGGGTACGTCGGTGACTGCGAGGGCGCCTTGAAGAAGTGCTTGGGGTCCTCGCAGGACAGCGGCGCCGACTTGTCGACCCCGCGCGGGGCGTAGCCGACGAGGTCGTACGCCGACGCGATGCGCTTCCACTCGGGGAGCATGCCGATCAGCGGGAAGTAGAGGCCGGAGGCGCCGGGGCCGCCGGGGTTGTAGACCAGGGGGCCCTGGCCGGGCACTCTGCGCTTGCTGTTGTGCGGGTCCTTGTGGGTGGCCCGGGCGCGGCTGACGGTCAGCTTGATCTGCTTCCCGTCGGGGTGCGCGTAGTCGAGCGGGACGGAGACCGTGCCGCACTCCATGACGCCGGGCAGGTCCTGCGCGTCGGGGCACTTCCCGAAGGTGATGCCCGCCGCCCGGGCGTGCGCGGCGGCCAGCGCGGTGCCGGTGAGTTCGGCGGCCCGGACGCCGGGAACGCCGGGGGTTCCGGTGGCCGGGGCGGCGGCGAGGGTGGTGAGGAGCAAGGACCCGGCGGCCGAGTACAGGGCGGCGGCTCGCATGGTGGGGTATCCCTTCGGAGCACGGCAGCAACAAAAGGGATGTTTCGTTCGGCCGTTGGCGAAGGCAAGCACCATCGGGCGGTGTCGGCCCCAATGACCCCTGTGCGCCCCCGGGGAGCGCCTTCACGCTGTGGTCAGCGGCGCCACTCGTACTGCTCGCGGTGCGCGAAGGCCGCCCGCAGATCCGGCTCGCCGACCGCGCGGATGCCGCGTACGGCGACGGACGTCAGATACGTACGGTCGTCCCCGCTGCCCGCGTGCCGGGCCAGCGTGCCCAGCAGCCGCTGACCGGCCGGGGACGCCCAGCGCGAGTACGGGTGCACCTCGACCCGCGCGATGGCCAGACAGCTCAGCGTGAGGGCCAGCGGCAGCCCGAACCAGAGCGCGACCAGCCCCCGCGGCATCTCGGCCCCCGGCGTCAGCAGCGCGGTCGCGCCCAGCACGAGCACGACGAGCGCGGCGGCCCGCACCTGCCGTACCCCGGAGGCGACGGTCGTAGTGCTGCCGTCCGGGACGGCCAGGCCCGCGTCGACGAGCCGGACCGCGACCTCGCGCACCGCGTCCGTGGCCGCCGCGGTGGCCCGCACCGGGCCGATCCTGGACTGCCCCTCGGGCCCGATCGCGCCTATCACCGACCGCTCGATGGCGTCCCGGCCGCGCGGGTCGACGACGGTCGCCCAGCCGGTGTGCGCGAGCAGCAGCCGGTGCTGCCGCGCCATGGAGACCAGCGTCAGATCGGCGACCCGCGCGGGACCGCCGGACAGGAACGCCGCCTCGTAGAGCGTCAGATCGTGTCCCGTGCCCGTGTCGTCCGTGTCGACGGCCGCCGCTCTGACGGCGGCGAGGCACAGCCGCGTGCACGCCGTGCCGGCGACGGCCCAGGCCAGGAGCAGGAGGAGGACCCAGAACATGCCAAGTTTCTATGCCAAAGGCCCAGTGCGACGCCATGCCTTGTTCACAATCCGGACGGAGCGTTGTCGGTATGTGACGTTCCGATTGTCCGGAAACGAACCACGAACGACCCACGCCCGCAACGGATCTACGGCTGGCCCGACGGCGGTGGGGCGGAGGCGGCCGGCGGGAGCGTGTAGGTCGGGGAGACCGACGGGGCCAGCGGGACCACCTGACCGGGATCGGCCGCGGCGGAGACGCTGGGTACGGGCGAACTCGACGCCGCCATGTCCCGGGCCAGCGTCGCGAAGTCGACGTACCCGGTGGCCTCCAGGACCTTGATGTGGTCCAGGACGGTCGTGTTCGCGTCGTCGGCGAGGGCACGGACCAGGGAGTTCTGGGTGGTGGCACGGACCTGCGCGACCACCGTGAACACCCTGCCGTGCGCCAGGCGCAGGATGTTGGCGAACTTGCGGTCGAAGTCCACGCCCTGCGCCGCGTCGAGCGTCGCGAGCCACTGCTGTTGCTGCACGTTGGGCTGGTTCGGCAGCGGCAGCCCGAGCCGGGCGGCGACATCGCGCACCCGCTCGTCCAGGAACGTGTGCCCGTCGATGAGGTGCTGCCCCGCCGTCCGTACGGCCGCGGTCGTGCCCTTCTCCTCGGCCTGCCGGCCGGCCGGCAGCTCCCACAGCCCGGCCAGCCGGACCTTGGTGACGAAGTCCCGGTCCAGGGTGGACAACGGCCCGTACCGGGTGGTCACCGTCTGGGCGCTGAGCACGTTGGCGCCGGACGCCCCGGACCGGTCGGCGTAGGACCAGACCGGGAAGATCAGCGCGGCCAGCGTCGCGGTCAGGCCCATGACGATGACGCCGGTGCCACTGAATATGCCTCGGCCCTTCACGGGGGGTCGCCGTCGCATGGGGTGCCTCCTGTCACGGCACCGCACGTGAGTGTGCTTTTCGTGCGCTTCTCGTGCGGAACCGCAATATTACTGTGGAGTCACCGTCACCTTCCAAGGCCCCACGAAAGCCCCACGTCAGCCCCGTCCCGACCCCTCAACGGCGCAGCAGCGCCCGCCGGGTGGCACGGGCGAGCCGGACCGTGGGCCGCGTCGAACGCGGGGCCGGCCCCGACCGCTCCAGCCACCACTCCCGCAACTCCCGCCGCGCCTCCGCGCCCTCGGGCCCGCCCGACAGCAGCAACTGCCCGGCGAAGTCCAGCGCGTCACGCCGGTAACCGCCGGTCATCGGGTGCGAGTGCGCGTACGCGAGGAAGGCCGGCCGGTACAAGCCCCCGAGGATCAGGGGCAGTTCGGGAGCGACCTTCGCCACGACATCGGCCCGCTTCACCCCGAGCGCCCGCGCCTGCACACCGAGCCGTACCCGGTCGAACCCGTCCGGGACGGGGGTGCCGGCGACCAGGGCGGAGAGGAGGGCGGTCTGGGCGAGGGCGAGACGCTGGCGGGCACACTCGGAGGACCGCGGTGCGGCCGGGGGAGCGGGCGGGGTGGACGGAGCGGCGGCGGTGGCCTCCAGCGCCGGTTCCGCCTTCGCCTCCCGCGTGGGCACCCTGCTCGCGACCGACCGCGCCCACCCCTTGGTCAGCGCCCCCTGAATCGCCTCCAACTCCCGCTCCAGCTCGGCCGGTTCGGGGAAGTTGTCGTCGCGCTCCAGCAGCACCCCGGGCGGGGAGACGCGGGAGGCGAGGTCGGTGAGGACGGCGAGGACCGGCGCGGGGACCGGGTGGGCGTGGGTGTCGTGCCAGACGCCGTCGCGTTCGACGCCGCCCGCGACATGGACGTACGCGATGGCCTCGACGGGGAGTTCGGCGAGGGCCTTGGCCGGGTCCTCGCCGCGGTTGACGTGGTTGGTGTGCAGGTTCGCGACGTCGATGAGGAGCCGTACGCCGGTGCGGTCGGCCAGTTCGTAGAGGAACTGTCCCTCGGTCATCTCCTCGCCCGGCCAGGCGAGCAGCGCGGCGATGTTCTCGACGGCGAGGGGTACGGGCAGTGCGGCCTGGGCGATGCGGATGTTCTCGCAGAGCACGTCGAGGGCGTCCCGGGTGCGCGGTACGGGCAGCAGATGGCCGGCTTCCAGGAGCGGGGAGGCGGTCAGGGGGCCACCCGCGCGGACGAACGCGATGTGCTCCGTGACCAGCGGTGCGCCCAACGCCTCGGCCCGCTCGGCGAGCGCCGTCAGCCTGCCCTCGTCCGGCCGGTCGGCGCCGCCGAGGCCGAGGGAGACGCCGTGCGGGATCACGGTCACGCCGCGTTCGCGCAGCCGTAGGAGGGAGTCGGGGAGGTGGCCGGGGCAGACGTTCTCGGCCACGGCCTCGACCCAGTCGATGCCCGGCATGCGCTCCACGGCGTCCGCGATCTCCGGCCGCCAGCCGATGCCCGTTCCCAGTCGCTCCATCGTCCGTCCCCGTTCTCCGTGCAGGTCATGAACTCCACAGGTCCGCTGTTCGGCGTGACGGGGGTATCGCCCATGGGCAAGGCCCCGAACCTCGGCCGCGTCACTTTCAGAGCAACATTTGAGGTTCGGGGCCAGGACTTCGGGGCCGGGACCCGGACGGCCGGGAGAGCCCTAACCCAGCACGCCGTTCGAGTCGACCGGATCCGGTCGGCCGGTGTTGACCGCGCCCGGTGCGGCCGGGGACGGCCGGGAGGTGGTCCGGATGTTCGGGCTCGCCTCGGCGACGGGGGCCGAGGGCGCCACCTGGCCGGGCACCGGCGCGGCGGGGCCGGTCGGGCTGGCGGTGGAGGCGTTCGCGATCCCGTTGGCGATCGCGTCGAAGTCGACCCGTCCGGTCTTCTCCAGCACCGTGATGTGGTCCAGCACGGTCTGGTTGGTGTCCGAGGCCAGCTGCCGCACGAGGGTGTTGCGCGTGCTGTTCCGTACGGCGCCGATGGCCGGGAAGATCTTGCCGTGCGCGGCCCGCAGCAGGTTGACGAACTTGTACTCGTACTCGGCGCCGGTCGCCGCGCTCATCTCCCGCAGCCAGCCCTGTTGTTGCTCGTTCGGCACATTGGGCAGCGCGACATTGAGCTGCGCAGCGACGATCCGCACCCTCTTGTCCAGGTCGGTGTGGCCGACGATGAGATGGTCCCCGGCCTCCTTGATCGCCTGGCTGGGCGCCCGCTCGATCGCCTGCTGCCCGGCCGGCAGCTCCCACAGTCCGGCCAGCCGCACCCGCACGATCAGATCCCGGTCGGAGGCCGTCAACGGCCCCCACTCGGTGTTCACGGTGCCCGCTGCCACGTTCGCCTGCCCGGTCCCCGCCCGATCGGCATACGACCACACGGGAAAGACGAGCGCACCGGCGGTGGCGAAAATGGTGGCGACGAACACAGCCGTACCGTTGATACGACGCAAGGGAGCCTCCCGGGGGAACCAACTGGTCGTTGGAGAAGTTGACGTGTGGCCAGTGCCAGGAGGTACGCGCGGAGCGGATTCCTTGTTCAAAGGGAGGGCAGCTTTGCTCAAAGGGCAGGTAAAGGAGGCGAGTTCAGCGACCCTTCACGGGCCACTGCTCCGGCGTCCGGCCGAGCAGCCGTAGCGCCTCGTCGAGCGGGCCGGCCTCCGGCGGTATGTCGAGCGGCGGGGCGAAGGCGAACTCCGGTCCGCGTACGGCCGGTTCGGTGGGTACCAGTCGGGCCACCACCAGCGCGATGTCCAACACGTCGTCCGACAGGTCGAGTTCTGTGCCGAGGGTGGCGGCGACGTCCCAGGCGTGGACGACGTAGTCGATGAAGTGGAAGCCGATCGCGGTCCGGCCGGAGAAGCTCGCGCCCAGCTCCGGAAGCGTGAACTCCCGCTCGGTGGCGCCGGGTTCGGCGAACGCGGCGAGGACGGCGGTGGCCGCCGCGCGGTGCGTCCTGGCCGGCTCGCTCATGTCCTCCGGCTGCCGCCAGTACGCCGTGTCCTGGCCCGCGCCGCGCGCGGCGGCGGCGAACCCGTGATGCTGCGCGGACATGTGTGCCACGAGCCGCCGCAGGTCCCACCCCGCGCAGGGGGTGTCCCGCTGCCAGTCCTCCTCCTGCGCCAACTCCACTACGCGCAGCGCCTCGTACACGGCGATCCGGTCGAGCTCGACGATGTCCGTTCCGGTGGCTGTCATGGGGCCTGAGCCTAAAACTGCGCGAACGGTCGTGCTACTTGTTTTCGGCCGAAGTGAGAAGAGGGGGAAAGCGCTGTGTGCGGGGAGGGGTAATGCGTTGTATGCCGCTTGTGTGTCAGGGGACTTGAAGAGCTGTCGAAGGGTCGGTGGCCGCGCCCCGCAGCCGTGCCGCTATGCCGATACGGGCCCGGCGGTACGCGGTCTCCTCGTCGTGCAGTACGGAGACCGCGTTGGACGTCTCCATCAACGCGACGATCTCGAAGGCGAGTTGCGGTATGTCGGTGTCGGCCCGCAGCTCGCCCGCGTCCCGGGCCTCGGCGGCCGTCCGCTCCACGAGGGCCGTCCAGTCCCGCTGGGCGCCGACCACCGCGTCGTGCACCGGCCCGGAGCGGGCGTCGAACTCGGCGATGACCTCGTAGAAGAAGCAGCCGCCGGGGAAGACCCGCCCCCGTGAGTACTCCAGCCACAGCTCGCACAGCCGCCACAACCGGCCTACGCCGACCGGGACTTCGGCGGCGGGCCTGATGACCTTCTCGGCGTAGATGCGGGCGGCCTCGCGCACGGTGGCCAGTTGCAACTCCTGCTTGGAGCCGAAGAGTGCGAACACCCCGCTCTTGCTGAGTTGCAGCTCGGTGGCCAACCGGCCGACGGTCAGCGCCCCCAGGCCCTCGACGGAGGCGATGTCGACGGTGCGGCGCAGAACGAGCCGCCGGGTGCGGTTGCCCCGCTCGACCCGGCCGTCGAGCCGTGCCGTACCCGCGTCCTCGTCAGGTGTCCTGGTCGCTCCGCCTGCTCTCATGGTGGTCCACCCTAAGCAACACGGGGGAAACGGACCCTTCCTAGGATGCGGCGCGTGCACCTGATCGTCCTGGACGCCCCCACCGAGTGGAGCCGGTTCACCGAGGGTTCCGTCGAGCGCCGCATGCTGCTCGCGCTCGGCGACCGCCTCGGCACGCCGCTGCGCCCGAAGCCGCTCATGCTGCCCGACGGCAGCCGGGTCGAGGTCGAGGGGATCGACGCGGGCTGCCGCGTACTCGTCCAACTCGTCGGCAACCAGGGTGCGTACAAGCCCGCCTACCGCAACAAGGTCATGGCGGACATGTTCAAACTGCTCTGGCTGCGGGAGTCCGTACCGACCGCCGAGCGCGCGGTCCTGCTGGTCACCGAGCTGATCGTGCAGGCCCTCGGCGGCTGGGTGGCGCGCGCCGCGGCGGACCTCGGGATCGAGATCCAGGTCTTCGACGGCAGCGCGGTCGCCCCGCTGCACCTCCCGTCGCGGTCAGACGTAAAACGCCCGTAACAGTCAACTGCGCTGTCCCGAAACACAATCTTCCTACGGTCGGGGGCACCTAAGCGGATTTCCGCGTGGCAGTCAGTCGCACTCGCTACGCACGCTCTCCGACTTCCAGGATCGGGCACTTGTGCTCGCGACATGGATGGGAGCGTGAAGGTGACTGGTACGCCAGCACTCGAACTGCGGTCGGTACGACGGGTCTACGGCTTCGGGTCCGCCGCGACCACGGCCCTCGACGACGTCCACCTCACGGTGCCGTCGGGCCGTTTCGTCAGTCTCATCGGCCCCAGCGGCTGCGGAAAGTCCACCCTGCTGCGTCTCGTCGCGGGCCTCGAACAGCCGGACCTCGGCGAGGTGTCGGTGCACGGGGTGACACCGGCGGAGGCGTGCGCGGCCAAGATGATCGGCCTCGTACCGCAGAGCCCCGCGCTGCTGCCGTGGCTGTCCGTCCTGCGCAACGTCACGCTGCCGCAGAAGATCAACCGGGGTGCGGGGAAGCGGCGTGAGCGCATCGCCGACTTCGCCGAGCGGCAGGCCGCGGCCGTCCCCGACATGAGGGAACTCCTCGTCAAGGCCGGTCTCGGCGACGCCCTGGACAAACTTCCCTCCCAGCTGTCCGGCGGCATGCGCCAACGCGCCGCGATCGTCCGGGCGTTCGGCCTGCGGCCCGACGTACTCGTCATGGACGAACCCTTCTCGGCACTCGACGAGTTCACCCGCGAAAGTCTTCAGGACCAACTGCTCGACCTGTGGGAGGAGTTGAGGACGACCGTCCTGTTCGTCACCCACTCGGTCTCCGAGGCCGTACGGCTCTCCGACACCGTCGTCGTCATGGCGCCGAACCCCGGCCGGATCGTCGAGAGCATCGACGTCGACCTGCCTCGACCGCGCGGTGAACGGCTCTTCGGGGAACGGCGGTTCCACGAGTACGAGGATCTGGTTCGAGAGCGGCTGCGGCGCGCGTGGAACAGTGAAGCCGCGTGAGTGGGGGCGTGAGGGACATGACCGTCGCCGACGAACGCGCCACCGACGCCCCGGTGGCCGGTGCGGCCGGGAAACCGTCGCCCGTCGAACCGTCCCGGTTCAGCCTGGAGCATCCGAGGTCGCGGATCGCGTGGATCCGGCCGGCCGTGTGGCTGCCGCTCGTCGTGATGCTGGTGCTGCTGGGCGGGCTCTGGCATTGGGGAGCCGAGCAACTTCCCTATCTGTTGCCGCCGTTGTCGGATGTGGGCAGTTCGCTCTCCGATGAGCTCGGCTACTACGTCCACAACGCGCTGGTGACCCTTGGTGAGGCTACGGCCGGGCTGGGGATGGGGTTCGTGGGGGCGTTCGTCCTTGCGGTGCTGACGAGTGAACTTCCGTTGGTGCGGCGGGCGGTGATGCCGATCGCTGTCGTCCTGAATGTCACGCCGCTGGTCGCTATCGCGCCGGCCCTTGTTGTGGCTTTCGGGTTCGGGGCCATGCCGAAGCTGATCATCACCGGGCTGATCTGTTTCTTTCCGATACTCATCAATACGGCTACGGGGTTGCGGTCTGTGCCGCAGCAGGTGTTGCAGGTGTATCGGACGATGGACGCCAGCCGGGTCGAGTTGTTGTGGCATGTGCGTGTTCCTCATGCCCTGCCGTATCTCTTTGCCGCGCTGCGGATCGTCTTTCCGCTGTCGATCATTGGCGCTGTGGTGGCGGAGATGTCGGCGTCGGGGTCTACAGGGGGACTGGGCACCGCGATCAGTGTGGCCTCCTCCATGAATCAACTCCCTGTCGTCTACGCCTCGATCCTCGTGCTTGCGCTGATGGGCGTGTTGTTGTTGCTGGCGGTCACGCTTGTTGAGCGGCGTGTGCTGCATTGGCACGACAGCGTGCAGGAGTAGCTGCGCTGGCTCGGTGGTCTTGAACCTGCGGGCCCGGTGGGGGCTGGTCGCGCAGTTCCCCGCGCCCCTTTGGGGCGCGCCTGTCTGGACCTTGTCCATTAACTTCTCGGCATTCACGCCAGTTCGGAGTCACCCATGCGTCATCACCATCGCCTCACCAGATCTGCCCTCGTCGCCGCCGTGTTGGTGCTCGGAGTCGCCGGATGCGGCTCCGGGGTGGACGACAGTGCCTCCGCCGGCTCGGCCGGGTCCGCGATTTCCGCCAAGCGGTGTGCTGAGAACAAAGCGGCCGGGAAGATCACGTATCTCTCCGGGTACCAGTTCCAGTCCTCCGTCTCGATCCTCGAATACATCGCGGCCGCCAAGCTCGGCTACTTCAAGGACCTCTGCCTCACCGTCGACCTCAAGCCGGGCAGCGGTGACACCGCGCAGAACACCAAGCTGCTCGCCGGGGGACAGGCGACCGTGTCCGCCATCTCCGAGCAGGACCTGATCCAGGCGCAGGCCAACGGAATTGACATCAAGGGGATTTCCTCGTACTCGAATGCCGGACTCGACATTCTGATGACGAACAAGGACATCACCGATCTGACCCAGTTGGACGGAAAGGTCGTCGGGCACAAGGGGTATGTGCCCGCCACCGTCGAGGCGATGCTGGTCAAGGCCGGCGTGAAGTGGGACTCGCTCAAGCTGGTCAAGGAGGGGTACGACCCCTCGGTGCTGCCGCGCAAGCAGGGCGGCCTCGAAGCGCTCACGGGGTTTATCTCGAATGAGCCCAACCAGCTCAAGGCGGCCGGTAAGGACGTCACCGTGTGGAAGCCGGTCGACTACAAGATCCCGAGTTCGATCGGGGCGATGGCGGTCAACCCGGCGTTCGCCAAGGCGCATCCGCATGCCGTCGAGGACGTGTTGCGTGCCGCGCTGCACGCGTACGCGTACTGCTCCGCCGGCGAGGCGCACATCAGCGAATGCGTCGGCTACGCGGCCAAGTTGTCCGGCCCGACCTACGACAAGAAGCTGAACGCGACGATCTGGAAGACCGAGACACAGGTCGTCAAGGAGAACCCGACGCCCGGACAGCCGCTCGGCGGGATCGACCCCGACAACGTCACCCAACTCGTCGCCATGCTGCACCAGTTCAAGATCGTGCCGAGCGGTGTGACCGCCGCCAAGGCCACGGGGTGGTTCGACCCGTCCTTCGTCAAGGACATCTACAGCGGCGACAAGCTCGTCTGGCCCGCGCCGTAAGAACGCAAGAGACCCGCAGAGCCGTAGATAGGCAGAGCCGTAGAAAGGTCCGTGACGTGCCCGCGAAAGAGTATGGAATCTTCCTTCCCATCGGGAACGGCGGCTGGATGCTGTCCACCACCGCGCCGCATCCCGAGGCGACCTACGCGTACAACAAGCGTGCCGCCGTGCACGCGGAGAGCATCGGGCTCGACTTCGTGATGTCGATGGCCAAGTGGCTTGGTTTCGGCGGGAGTACGGACCACTGGGGCCGTTCGCTGGAGTCGATGACGATGATGGCGGCGCTCGCCGAGGCGACCAGCCGGGTCAGGATCTGGGCGACTCTGCACGCGAATATCCACAATCCCGCGATCGCGGCGAAGATGCTCACCACGCTCCAGGACATCTCCGGCGGGCGGGCCGGGATGAACATCGTGAACGGGTCGTACGCGGGGGAGTTCGAGCAGTTCGGCGACTGGGACCCGGAGTTGAGTCACGAGGACCGATATCGGATGACGGAGCTGTGGACGGAGGCGGTCACGCGGCTGTGGACCGAGGACTCGGTCACGCTGCGCACCCCGTACTTCGACCTCGTCGACTGCGAGTCCCGGCCGCATCCGGCGACCCGGCCGACCGTCATCAGCGCTGGGCGGTCCGAGGACGCGCGGCGGTTCCAGGCGCGGTACGCCGACGGTGCCTTTCTCGCGGCCGACAGCCTCGACGACATGCGGTCGCTCTCGGCCGACGTGCATGCGCGGGCGAAGGCCAACGGCCGTGTCTGCAAGACGTATTCGATGCTCACCGTCGTCCAGGACGACACCGACGAACTGGCCGTGAAGAAGGTGAGGGAGTGGGGCGTCGGCGTCGACCGCGAGGCCCTCGCCCATATGCGGCACACCTGGGGTGTCCCCGCTGACCAGGCCCGCGCGTGGGCCGACGGCGCCGACGGGGAGGCGGCCTTCCAGACGCCGTACGTCGCCGGGTCGGCCCGTACGGTCACCGAGCACATCGAGTACATCGTGCGGGAGGCCGACCTCGACGGACTCATGCTGATCTTCCCGGAGTACGACAAGGACATGCTGCTGTTCGGCGAGACCGTGCTGCCCGAGCTGCGCGCCCGCGACGAGGTGGCGGCCTGATGTCCGACCTGCGCGACAGACAACTCGCCCAGCTCGCCGGGCCGTTCGGCAGGCCCGCGCTCGTCGTGGTCGACGTGCAACGCGACTTCGCCGACCCGGACCGGCTGGGGGCCTACGGCCTGACGGACACGACGCTGGCGACCCTCGACCGGACCGTCACCCGTATCGTCGAGCTCGTCGACGTCGCGCGCGCCGCCGAAGTGCCGGTCGTCTGGGTCGAGTTGGGCAGCGACCCGGCACGGCCGTGGCGGTCGAGCAACTGGCTGCGCGAGGGCGACTACGAAGCGCCCATGAGCCCGGACGAGCCGTGCCGGGTCGGGACGCCGGGCGCCGACTGGTATCAAATGCATCCTGAAAAGGGGGAGTTGCGGGTCGTCAAGCGCGGCTACAGCGGCTTCCTCGGCACCGATCTCGACGCACGGCTGCGCGCCGCCGGCCATGACTGGCTCACCGTCGTCGGGCTGACGAGCGAGTGCTGCGTGTACGCGACCGCGCAGGACGCCGTCCAACTCGACTGGCCCGTCGTCGTACCGCAGGACACGACGACCGCCTACGACCACCACGTCAACGCCGCCGCCCTGTTCCAACTGGGTCTGAACGTAGCCCTGTTGAGCGACGCCGACGAAGTGGCCGAGCTGTGGAAGAAGGCCGCGCGATGACCGGAATGCACATCGGCTACGACCTCTCCTTCACCCACACCGAGGGTGCCTGGGCGCGACAGGGCTCCTGGACCGGGCGGGACTTCCCGGACGTCCGCATGTTCATGGAGCTGGCGCAGACCGCCGAACGCGCGGGCGTGGGCCTGCTGTTCTTCGGTGACGGCAGTGGTGTCCCCAGCACCTGGCGGGGCAGCATCGCCCCCGCCGTGGAGTGGGGCATCCAGTGGCCGCGCCACGACATGGCGCCGGTGATCGCCGCGATGTCCACGGTGACGGAGAAGGTCGGCTTCGGGCTGACGTACTCCTCGACCTTCATGCATCCCTTCTACGTGGCACGGCTGTTGAACTCGCTCGACCATGTGACCGGCGGCCGGATCGCCTTCAACGTGGTCGCCTCCACGCGCGGCGCCGACGCGGCCAACTACGGGTTCGCCGAGTTGATGGACCACGACCTGCGCTACGAGCGGATGGAGGAATTCGTCGACGTCTGCCGGGCGTTGTGGGACTCCGTCGCACCGGACGCCATCGTCCGCGACCGGAGCACGGGCCGGTTCGCGGACCCCGAGAAGGTCCACCCCATCGACCACGAGGGGCGCTTCTTCACCGTCAAGGGACCGCTCGCGTCCGTACCCGGTCCGCAGTACCACCCGCTCATCGTCCAGGCGGGCAACTCGCCCCGGGGCATTGCCGCTTCGGCCCGTTTCGCCGACCTGGTCTTCGGCTTCGGCGGCAACCTCGCCGGCCAGCAGCGCCACCGCGAACTGCTCGACGAGGCCCTCCTCGCCGAGGGCCGGGACCCGGAACACGTGGGCATCCTCTGGGCGACCCAGGTGATCGTCGGCCGCACGAAGGCCGAGGCGTCGGCGCGCTGCGAGGCGGTGCACGAGTTCTGGAACGAGGAGGCCGTCGCCACCTACCTCTCGCACAACGCCGGCTACGACTTCTCGACGCTCCCGGACTCCTTCCAACTGGGCGAGTTGCGCGACGAGTTGACGGCGGCCAACGCGAGTCCCGCGGGGATCGTCGGCTCGCTCGTCACGGAGTTCGGCGCGGACCACACCATGAGCCGTGGCGAGTTCTTCGAGCACGGCCGGGGGCGGGCGACGGGCCTGGACCACAGTGTCGTCGGCGATCCGGCCGCCGTGGCCGACGCGTTGGAGGAGACCTTCGCCGCGACCGGATCGCGCGGCGGCTTCATGTTCTCCAGCCCGCTGGCCATGCCCTCCGGCTTCGCCGGGATCAGCGAACTGCTGCTGCCCGAACTGCGCCGCCGGGGTGCGCTCGCGCCGCGGTACCAGGGGCCGACTCTCCGCGAGAACCTGGCGGTTTGAGATGCCCGCGGTGAGTGCGGGCGCGATTGCGGGTGGGGCTGGGGGCGCGGGCGTGCGGCGCGAGTGGTTCGCACTCGGCAGTCTCTGCACCGGGTTCTTCATGCTCCTGCTGGACAGCACGATCACCTCGGTCGCGCTGCCGTCCCTGATCACCGGGCTGCACGCCGACGAGACGGCCGCGATGTGGGTCAACAGCGGCTATCTCATCGCCTACGCGGTGCCGTTGGTCGTCGCGGGACGACTGGGGGATCGCTACGGCCATCGGCGCGTCCACCTGGTCGGGCTGGCGGCCTTCACGCTCGGCTCGCTGCTGTGCGCGACTGCCGCCTCCATCACGGCACTTGTCGCATGGCGGGTGGTGCAGGGCATCGGTGCCGCGCTGATGACACCGCAGTGCCTGACCCTCATCAAGGCGCTGTTCCGGCCGCCGCGGCTCGCGGTAGCGCTCGGGGTGTGGGGTGCGGTCGGGGGAGCGGCGGTGGCTGTCGGGCCGTTGCTGGGTGGATTCCTCGTCGCCGCCGGGGGCTGGCCCGCGGTGTTCTGGGTCAACGTCCCCGTCGGTGTCGGCGCGTTGGTGGCCGTGGCGGTGTTCGTACCGGTCCTGCCGCGGCAGGATGCGCGCATCCCGGTGTGGGCGATCTGCGCGAACGCGAGCGGTGTCGGCGCGCTGGTGATCGGCATCCAGGGCACGGATGCGGCGAGTGGTGAAGTGCTGGGCGTGCCACGGTGGTTGCTCGTCGCCGTCGGTGTGGTGGTGGTCGCGGGCGTGGTGTGGTTCCAGCGCCGGGACGGTCAACGCGCCCTGGTGCCGGTCGAGTTGTTGCGCAGCCGGGGGTTCGTCGTCGCGGCCTGGGCCGGTGCCGCCGCGGCCTTCTGTTCCGGGTCGGCGATGATCCCGCTGATGCTGTACCTCCAGCGGGAGCGCGGGCTCGACGCGGGCGCGGCTGCCCTCACCCTCGTACCGATGGGCGTGGTCTGTCTGTTGGGGGCTCCGGTGTCGGCCCGGCTCAACAACGGCATCGGGTCCCGCGCGGTCGCCGTCATCGGCTCCGGCGCTCTCGTCCTGTCCATCGGGACGTCGGCGGTGCTCGTGGCGACGGACGCCCCGATCTCCGCACTGACCGTCACCTTCGCGGTGTACGGGGTCGCCAACTCCTTTGTCTGGTCGCCCCTTTCGATCGCGGCGGTGACCTCGGTCGGCCCGGACGAGGTCGGGGCGGCATCCGGAACCTTCAACGCCATGAAGCAACTCGGCGCGGTGCTGGGCAGTGCCGTGTGCGCGGTGCTGCTGGCCGGCCACGGCTACGCGACGACGCTCGGCGGGCTCGCGGCGGTCGGAGTGCTCTGCCTCCTGGCGTGCGCACTCCTTCGTACCGAGCCTCCCGGCAACGGAGCCCTGCCGGTGTCCGCCGCGCCACAACTACCCACAGGAGTCGCGTGATGAATCCCGACGAGGCGTCATGAGGCCCGATACGGACGGGGGTTGCACGATGACGGCAACGGAAGGCATGGCCGGCCTGGAGGATCTGGACGGCATCACCTCGGATCCCGGGGAGATCACGAGGGCGTTCTCCGGGTTCCCGTCGGGGGTCGCGGCGCTCTCCGCGCGTGTCCACGGCGACCCGACCGTCATGATCGTCTCGTCCTTCGCGGTCGGCGTCTCCCACAACCCGCCCATGGTCTCCTTCGCCGTACAACACACCTCGACGACCTGGCCGGTCCTGTCCCGCGCGCAGGCCATCGGCATCTCCGTCCTGGGGGAGGGCCACAGCGACAAGGCCCGCCAACTCGGCTCCCGCAGCAAGGCGGCCCGCTTCACCGACCTGCGCACGGTGGAGGCGGAGTCCGGCGCGATCTTCCTCGACGGCGCACCGGTGTGGCTGGAGTGCACCGCCGAGCACAGCTATCCGGCGGGCGACCACGACATCATCGTGCTGCGGGTGCTCGCGATGCGGTCCGACGATGAGAGGAGTCCGTTGGTGTGGCACCGAAGGACCCTGAAGATGCTGGGTAGTTGACGCGCTGCACGCTCAGGGGGCGCTCGTGGCGGACGGCCCGCGTCGGGTCTGCCGTAGCCGCTGGGGAAGCGGCCTGCGGTAGTCGGGCAGCAGGCGCTGGGCGAGGAACGCGGACTTCAGGAAGAGGCGGACGGCACGCTCGCGGCGAGGGGAGAGCCAGCCGATCCGATGGAGCCGGCAGACCCGCTCGCCGGCGAGATACCGGGTCAGGTCCCTGCCGAACGCCCGTAAGGGGGTGGGGAACCAGTACGCGGCGAAGAACTCCATCATCGCGGTCGCCACCCGGTGGCCGGACTCCGTCTCCTCGTACGGCCGGGACTCCAACTTCAGGGCGAACTCGGTCATCGCGTCCCAGTCCTCCGGGAAAGCCTCGTCGGCGAGCGGGCCGGACTCGCGCTCCAGGAGGAGGAAGAGGGTCCGCGCCCAGCGATGCCAGGCGGTCTTCATCTTCTCGCTCGTACCCGGCAGGCCGAGCGAGGTCTGCAGACGGTCGGCGAACGTGGCCAGCAGGACCAGGGGATAGACGAAGTCGTCGACGTCGTCGAAGTTGCCGGGCAGGTGCGGTGTCCCACGGGCGATGGCCAGGTGCATGCGGTTGAGTCGTCCGGCGGCCTCGCGGCCCGCCGCGCTCGACAACCCGTCCACCATCCAGGCCATCAGGAACGCGTTGCCGTCCTCGAAACGCCGTCGGGGCCGCGTCTCCAGCTTCCCGGTGTGGGCGAGGGTGGCGGACCCGAAGCCCGGCTGCATCATGCGCATGGTGCCCGGATAGACCATCATCGCCAGCGCGAACTCGGGGACGCGGTGGCCGACGTAGAGCGAGATCATGCGCTCCCAATCGGTGTCCGGATCCATCCGGGCCAGCTCGCGGTCGACCCATTTGTAGCCACGGCGCACTGCCGGTACCCCCTCGTGGACTGTCAGAAGGGAGACGCCGCGGCAGGGCTGTCCGATGCCACGATCCGTCGTGATCCGAGTCACCCCGACCGTGAGTCATGGCGTGAGCCATGGATCTCCACCCGAGGGTGGAGCCACTGAATCAGCCCGTGGGTGGTGGTGATCGACGCGGGTCGGGGCGCAGCCTTGTGCCATGGGCTCACTACATTCCGCACTCGTCGCTCTCACCGGCATCTGTGTCGCGATCTTCCTCGTGGCCTGGATCGCGGGCGCCCTCTACTTCGGCGTGAAGAGCGAGGCCGGGTTGTCCGGCTGGGCACACGGCCTCCGCCGCACCCTGCCCCGGCGGGCACTGCTGTTCGTGGGCTGCTACGCCGTCTCCCTGCTGATCAGACACTCACCGGACTCCTTCTGGCACCACCTCCAGTACTGGCAGCCCGAGCTCGCGATCCTGGGCGCCGTGCTTTCCGTAGCCTCCACCGCGCTGCTGCTGTGGGCCCGCTGGGTGCTGGGCGTCATGTGGGCCAGCATCCCGCTGCTCCACGAACACCACGAACTGCGCACCGACGGCCCGTACCGCATAGTGCGGCACCCCATCTACACCGGCCTCCTCGGCCTCGTCCTCGGCGGGATGCTGGCCTGCGGCTTCGGCATATGGATCGTGTTCCTGGCCGTCGCCGTGCCGTGGCTGCTGCGCCGGGTGCGCATAGAGGACGGGATGATGGCCGACCGGTTCGGTGCGTCCTACGACGCCTACCGCGCCCGCGTTCCGGCGTTGATCCCGTGGACCCGGCCCGCTCCGGTCGGACCCCGGGCCGTCGACAGCCGGCAGGGGTAGTCCGGGTCCCTCGTGCGGCTGCCATCGGTCTGTCGGCCGGCATCGTCAGCGAGGAGCTGTTCACCGCGCTCGTCCTGGTCGCCCTGGTCACCACGGTCATGACGGTCATGACGGTTCCGGTGCTGAGCGGGCTGGACCGTCGCGACGGCAGATCCCGGACAGCGGAGGAGGCACCCGAGGGCGAGGAGGAGATGTCGGCGGCGCCGAGTTGAGCGGGCGGAAGAAGATCACACGGCCGACGGGGCGTCGGCGACCGGCCGTTGCCCGTCGGGCAGGCTCCGATACCGCAGGGCAGGCCGCCGACACGGCCGTACGTCTTCCGCAACGGCCGGCGCGGGCGCCTCGGTTGCGCTGGATCAGCCTCGTCGCCGCAGCGCCGGATGCTCCGCCACTACGGTCGCCGAGCCCGGCGCGATCTCCGTGAAGCCCGCGTCCTTGACCAACGGCAGCCCGCTGCCGGTGAGTTCGGTCCACCGGCCGGGGTCGGCGGTGCGGACGGAGAGCGGGAAACCCGCCTGGCGCCAGGCGGTCCGGTCCTCGTCCGACAGTTCCCACCAGGCGAGTTGGGCGCCGTGGCCGGTCTGGGCCATGGTCTTGCCGGCCGACATGTCGAGATCGGGGTTCAGCCAGAGCACCGGTGCCGTGGGGTCGGCGTCGGCCGGCGGCTCGGGGTCGTCGAGGTCGGTGCCCGAGACCTGGAGCCGGGCCAGGTCCTTGGGCCAGCCGTCGAGCGGGACGGGCGGGAAGACCCGTACCTCCGCCGACTTCCCGGTCACGGTGATGCCCGGCAGCGCCTCGGCCCGCCGCCACTCGGCCCCGCGCGCCCGCCGGACCACCTTCCGGATCCGCGCGTCCTGCCAGTCCCGCATGACCTGCGCCCACTCCCCGTCCCCGACGGCCCGCTCATCACTGAGCATCGTCAGTACGGCCCGAGCGGCGGTCTCCAGCGCGTCGGTTCGGGCCGGGGGAGCATCCCGCTCGATCCGCACGACCAGGGGCAGCACGAACTGCGGAGCCTCGTCGCGGACGGTGGGCTCGTTGAGGAAGGGGTCGGCGTTGTCGCCGGGAACGATGGCATCACTGGTCACGCCCTCCAGTCTGCCAGGCGGAAGATCGGCTCTTCGGAACACCGCTGCGAGGACCTCCCCAGGGGCGCGGGGCTGTGACATGGTGCGACTCCGTCGCGCGCCCATCCGGCCGGGCGGTGCCCGCGATGCCGCTGACCAGGGCACTCACCTCCCGCCGTTCACCCCGAACAGGCGGTGCGCTGTGCCTCCTGCCACTCGCAGACGGGGCACAGCGTGATCCCCTTGTACGACTCCGGGTACTCGGTGGGTTCCTGGCACAGCACACACTCCGCGTACGCCGGCGCCGGCTCTTCGTCGCTCATACGACCAGCGTAAGAGGAGCGCGCCACCAGCCGACCCCGGCCGACCTCAGCGGTGCCGGTCCGTCGCCCCGATCAGCTCGGAGACCTTCACGAACCGGTAGCCCTTCTTCCGCAGCTCGGGCACGATCATGCGGACGGCGCGTTCGGTCGCCGGGGCGGCGCTCCGCGTGCAGTGCATGACGACGACCGAGCCGGGCTTCACACCCTCCAGCACCTGCTGGGCCACGGCGTCCGAGTCCGTCGCGAACGCGTCGCCGCTCACCACGTCCCACTGCACCGCCGTGACACCGACCGCGCTCAGCGTCTTGAGCGCCTGCCGGTCGTAGCACCCGCCGGGGAAGCGGAAGTACGGCATCGCGTTCGGCACGCCCGCCTTCTTGAACGCGGTGTACGCGCGCTCCACATCCGCCTTCATCCGCTCCGGGGACACGGTCGGCAGGCCGTAGCAGTCACCGGTGAAGGCGTAGTGGCTGTAGGAGTGGTTGGCGATCTCGAACTGCGGGTCGCGTCCGATGGCGCGGGCCTCGGCCGGGTACTCGTCGGCCCACCGGCCCGTCATGAACACGGTCGCCGGCACCTTCAGCGTGCGCAGCGTGGAGATCAGCTGCGGATTGTCGAAGTGCTCGCCCGCCGCCGCGCGCGGCCCCTCGTCGGCGGTCATGTCGGCGTCGAAGGTCAGCGCGACGGTCTTGCCGTCCTCTCGCGGACCGTTCTTGAAGACCGGGGTCAGACCGGCGGGGCCGGGCGCGAGCGTGGGCGGCCGTGAGACGGCGGCGGTGGGCGCGCTGGGCGCCGGACGGCTGGCGTGGGGCGCCGAGGGGGCCCCGCAGGCGGTGAGCGCGGCGCCGAGTGCACAGGCGGCGGCGACTCGTCGTACTCGAATGGTCACCGAGCGAACGTAACGCAGCAAAAGGGATTATCCGGTTATATGCACTCCTTGGGTGTCCTGCGTCCCCTGGCCTCCCCGCGTCTGGCGGATTCCCTCTGTCTGGCGGACTCCCCGCGTCTCCTGGGCCAGGGCCAGTTCCGACCGGACCAGCTCCAGCAGCCGCCCCACCCAGTTGCGCCCCCGGTCGGCACGGACGTCGAGCCAGAACCGCGAGTCCGAGAAGCCGGTGTAACTGATCCGCGCGTCCTCCGTGCCGAGCAGGACGGCCGCGAGATCCGGATGCTGGGTGAACTTGGCCCGCAGCAGCCCCGCCATCACCGCGAGCCGCAGCCCGGTCCACCCGTCCCGACGTACGACCTCGCCGCCCAGCTCCTGTGCGTCCCGCCCGGAGGGCGCCTCGCGGATACGGGCACGGTCGGCGGGGTCGGCCGCCGACAGGGCCCAGTAGCCGTGCAGGACGGACGGGTACGTCTCGCCGTCGTAGGAGATGGGCGCGGGGAACTCGTTCCGCAGCATGAACAGGCCCGGCTCGGTAGGCCAGCCCCGTGGGTAGACGGTCTGGTGCGAGGTGACGGTCGGCCGTCCGGCCGTGACCGGGTCGTCCGCATGGAGCGTGGCCCGCTGTCGCTCCGCCTCCGCGAGCGCCGCCTCCCCGCGCTGGAAGTACTCCAGCTGGGCCTCGTGCATCTCCGCCGTCACCAGGGGACCGTCCCCGTCGACGGGCACGCCCACGTCGGTGAGGAGGATCCGCAGCGGGCGGTCCTGCCGGTCCATGTCACCGAGCACGAAGATGCGCAGGTGCTGCGGCACGGCGAGATACGCCTTCCGCAGCAGCTCCCGGTTCGCCTGGCTGGGCTCCCCGACGAAGCGCCGTATCGCCTCCCGGAGGCGGCTCCCGGCGGTCGGGCGGCCGTTCAACTCCTCGACCCGGTCGGCGACTTCGAGCAGAAAACTCTCCGGGGTGCGCGGCCGGCCCCACCGGGAACGCCACTTCGACTCCTCGTCCGGCCGGTCGGGAGCGTCGGGAGACGTGAGCGCCAACTGGCCCGTGTCCAGGTGTTTCTTCAGGCCGGGCAGATCCTTGGCACCGCAGGAGACGCTCCCGTCGGCATACAGGACGAGATCGTCGACGTAGTACTCACCACTGAAGTCGGTGCGTCGCCAGACGTGGCACCAGACCCCCTCGATCCGTTCCCCGTCCACCATCCGATACGTCCGTTCCCGCCATGCCATGGGTGAACCGTACCGGTCCCCGCTCAGCCCGAACTCAGCAGCTGCTCCCGGGACTTGGCCACGTCGAAGTCCGCCTTCGGGTACTGCGGGTCCAGTGCCGTCAGGTGTTCCAGGAGGAGGCGGCTGATCGCCCAGTTGCGGTACCACTTGCGGTCGGCCGGGATCAGGTACCAGGGGGCCTCCGGCGTGGAGCAGCGGTCGAGGGCGATCTCGTACGCCTTCTGGTACGCGGGCCACAGGGCGCGTTCCGCGATGTCACCCGGGTTGAACTTCCAGTGCTTGTCCGGGTTGTCGAGGCGTTCCAGCAGGCGGCGTTGTTGCTGGTCGTAGGAGATGTGGAGGAAGCACTTGACGACGGTCACGCCGTCGTCGGTCAGGGACTTCTCGAAGCGGTTGATCTGGGTGTAGCGGTCGTTGATCTCGCGGTGCGGGGCGAGTTCGCGGACGCGGGCGATGAGGACGTCCTCGTAGTGGGAGCGGTCGAAGATGCCGATCTCGCCGGGGTGGGGGAGGGCGCGTCTGATGCGCCAGAGGAAGTCGTGCTTCCGCTCCTCGGGGGTGGGTGCCTTGAAGGCGCTGATCCGGCAGCCGGAGGGGTTGAACAGGCCGATGACGTGCTTGACCGTGCCGCCCTTGCCGCTGGTGTCCATGCCCTGGAGGACGAGGAGCAGACGGCGTCCGTCGCCGGCCGTGCTCGATGCCCAGAGGCGTTCTTGCAGGTCGGCGAGGTGTTCGCCCATCCGGGCGGTGTCCTTGAGGCCGGCGGACTTGTCGGCGGGTCCGCCGGGGGTGGCTGCAGCGTCGTAGGAGGAGAGGTCGACCGGGCGGCCGGCGGGGACGCGCAGGAGGTCGGCGACGGGGACCGCCCCGCTCTTCTTCCCGCTCTTGCGCTTCGCGCCCTTCTCGGCCATGGGGCACCCCTTCCGGTCGGCTCCCTCGATCCTGCGGCGCGGGGGCCGTGCCCGCCAGTCAGCGGGCGGGACTACTGGTCCACGGCGGGAGGCGGCGGAGCGGGAGGCGGCTGCTGCGGCTGCGCGCGTTCCAGGAAGCGCAGCAGCTCCACCGGGAAGGGGAGCACCAGGGTCGAGTTCTTCTCGGCAGCGACCGCCACCACTGTTTGCAGCAGTCGGAGTTGGAGTGCGGCGGGCTGTTCGGACATCACCCCGGCGGCCTCCGCCAGCTTCTTCGAGGCCTGCAACTCGGCGTCCGCGTTGATGATCCGGGCCCGGCGTTCGCGATCGGCCTCGGCCTGGCGGGCCATCGAGCGCTTCATCATCTCGGGGAGGGACACGTCCTTGATCTCGACGCGGTCGATCTGCACGCCCCAGCCGACGGCCGGGCTGTCGATCATCAACTCCAGCCCCTGGTTGAGCTTTTCGCGGCTGGAGAGCAGATCGTCGAGGTCGCTCTTGCCGATGATCGAGCGCAGTGACGTCTGGGCCATCTGCGAGACCGCGAAGCGGTAGTCCTCGACCGTGATGATCGCGTCGGCCGCGTTGACGACCCTGAAGTAGACGACCGCGTCGACGCGCACGGTCACGTTGTCGCGGGTGATGCCCTCCTGTGCGGGGATCGGCATCGTCACGATCTGCATGTTGACCTTGCGGAGTCGGTCCACGAACGGGACGACCATGGTGAACCCGGGCGCCCGCACCTCGCCGGCCACCCGCCCGAGGCGGAAGACCACCCCGCGCTCGTACTGCTTGACGACCCTGGCCGCCGCGGCCACGTAGACCACGCACGCGGAACCGGCTGCCGCGCCCGCCACCAGTAGTTCCTGGAGCATTCTGACCCCCTCGTCGAGAGGCCGTTTTGTCTGCTCCTGCAAGGGTATGCCCGGTGCCTGCTCCGGGGCCACGACCACCCCGGAGCAGGCACCGGCACCGCTACTTCACGGCCGTGGCCGTGGCCTCGATCGCCGTGACCTTCACCGGCTCGGTGCCGGCCGCGCTGTGCCGCTCGGCCCAGTTCTCCAGGGCCGTACGGCAGGCGTGGTCGAGGTGGTGCAGGCCGGAGAGGTGCAGTTCGACCGGGCGGTCCTGGGGGAGCGCCTCCAGGCTGTCGAGGATCTTCGGCAGCCGCAGGAAGGTCGCGTTGCCCGACAGGTAGGCCTGGACCGGGCCCGCGCCCTTGTCGACGACCTCCAGCTTGATGTGCGAGGCCTCCCACGCCGTCTTCGCGACGGCCAGCGCGAGGCCGATGAGAACGCCCTCGAACATGTTGACCGCGACGATCGACAGCGCCGTGACGACCAGGATCAGCGCCTCGCCCCGGTGCTCGCGCCACAGCGACACGATCTGCCGCACGGGGATCAGCTTGGCGCCGGCGTGCACCAGGATGCCCGCCAGGGCCGGGATCGGGATGTAGGCGAGGACGTTCGGCAGCAGCGCCGCGAACAGCAGCAGCCATACGCCGTGCAGCACCCGGGACGCCTTCGTCCGCGCGCCCGCCTGCACGTTCGCCGCGCTGCGCACGATCACCGCGGTCATCGGCAGCGCGCCGAGCATCCCGCACAGCGCGTTCCCCGCGCCCTGCGCCACCAACTCCTTGTCGTACTGGGTGCGTTGACCGGAGTGCAGCCGGTCCACGGCCGCCGCGCTGAACAACGACTCGGCGGACGCGATCAACGTGAACGCGACGATCGTGCCCAGCACCCCGACCTGCGCCAGCTCACCGAACGCACTCAGCGGCGGCGGCTGCAACGAGCCGAGCAGCCCCTGCACTTCGACGGTCGCCACCGGCAGCCCGAAGACGAGCGCCGCGAGCGTCGCCAGTCCTACGGCGGCCAACGGACCAGGCACCGTACGGACCTTGGCCGGCATCCGCTTCCACAGCACCAGTACGGCGATGGTGGCGGCGCCGAGCGCGAGCGAGGCCAGCGCCTTCGTGCTCCCGACGGCGTCGATGAGCGCGCCGGGCAGCTCGGCTATCTTGTCCAGCCCCGAGGCGGGGGCCTTCGCCCCGGCCACCGAGTACAACTGCCCGGCGATCAGCACCAGTCCGATGCCGGCCAGCATGCCCTCGACGACCGAGACCGAGATGGCCCGGAAGTAGCGCCCCAACTTCAGGACGCCCATGGCGATTTGAAGCACACCGGTGGTGAGCACGATGACTCCGAGGGCGGGCAGCCCGTACTCCCGCACCGCCTCGAAGACCAGCACGGTCAGACCGGCGGCGGGCCCGGACACCTGGAGGCTGCTGCCCCGCATGAGTCCGGTGACGAGCCCGCCCACGATGCCGGTGACCAGGCCGAGTTCGGCCGGCACACCGGAGGCGACGGCCACGCCCAGGCAGAGCGGGAGCGCGACCAGGAACACCACGAGCGAGGCCGCGAAGTCCTGCCGTAGATAAGGGAACTTGGGCGTGCCGTCGTTCTTCTTCGGGTTGTTCCTCTTGTTCTTCCTCAGGTCCATGGCGCGGCTCACAGGGCCTCGAACCGGTCGGTGTCCGCGCTGTGTTCGAGCACGGCACCGGTGTGCACCTCGTAGTACCAGCCGTGCACCCGCAGCCGTCCGTCCGCCAACCGCCGCTCCACACAAGGGTAGGAACGCAGTCGCAGCAACTGGGCGAGCACGTGGTTCTGCACGGCCCCGGCGACCGTCGGGTCGGCCGGGTCGCTCGGGGCGGGTTCGTCGGCGGCGTGCGCGAGCCAGTCGCGTACGGCCGGGACGGCGGCGAGGTCGTCGCCGCGCACCAGCGCGCCGACGGCACCGCAGTGGGAGTGGCCGCAGACGACGACGTCCTGGACGCCGAGCACCTCCACGGCGTACTCGATGGTGGCCTCCTCGCTGGTGGGGCTGCCGGAGGCGTACGGCGGGACGATGTTGCCGGCGGTGCGCAACTCGAAGAGCTGGCCCGGGCGGGCGCCCGTGATCAGGGCCGGCACGACCCTGGAGTCGGAGCAGGTGATGAACAGCACCTGCGGGGACTGGCCTTCAGCGAGTCCGGCGAACTCCTCAGGGCGTTGTCCGAACGTACGGGCGTTGTCGATGAGGGGCTGCATGGCGTGTTGGCTCCTCCTGGCGCGCCCTCTGGGCGCGTCGGGCTTGCATGACAGTGTGCGTGGGGGAATTGACTGCCTGCTCAGCTCTCAGCAGCGGAAGACCTGAAGTGCCGCCGGAGTGTGTGCTGTTGAGGATCTCGATGTGCGATGCCGCGCCGTGCCGGGCGCCACAGGGGTGCGTACGGCGGCCGGGTCCTGTGTCAGGAGCGGGCGTTCGGGTGTCTCGGGTCCGCAGTCGGCGGAGCGGTATCGGTCGCGCAGGCGCAGCGGGACGGTGGGAGCCCCGGAGGCGCCGCAGTCGCGGAACGTGATCGTCTCGGCGCGCATGGCCTTGCCGCTGAGCTTGAGCCCGGGCTGTGCCTTGGCCTCCGCATGACGCGCTGTGTGCGCGGGTGCGAAGGATTCCGTGGAAGCGAAGAACTGGAGGGCGAACAGGACGAGAGTGAGGAGCGCCAAGACGGTCCGAGCCGTCCTACCTCGGAACATGCGCCCCCCTTCAGCCCGTTCGTATACCTAGTACAGACCAAGGCCGGGTCAATGGCTGGTCAAGTAACACGGTAACCCGGTGAAGTTGTTTGCAGGGTTAACGCAGCGTTTCCGATGTAAGAGAGCGTGAAAACCGCACCTGGGCTGGCGTGAACTAGGCGGTTTTGACGAGGCCCTTGGCGTCCCGGGCCAGCGCGGTGAGGCGGGAGATCGCGCGGAAGTACTTCTTGCGGTAGCCGCCGTTCAGCATCTCCTCGCTGAACAGTTGGTCGAAGGGCAACCCCGAGGCCAGGACCGGCACTTCACGGTCGTAGAGCCGGTCCGCGAGGACGACGAGCCGCAGCGCGGTCGACTGGTCGGGTATCGGCTGGACGTCGGTGAGGCAGACGGCCGTGAGGTCGTCGGTGAGGGCGCCGTAGCGGCTGGGGTGGACCTTGGCGAGGTGCGCGAGCAGGTGCGGGAAGTCGTCGAGGGAGGCGCCTGCGGTCGCGTACGCCGCCTTCGTCACCTGCTCGTCGGAGAACGGGGCCGGGGCCTCCGGCAGGCCGCGGTGGCGGTAGTCGTCGCCGTCGATGCGCAGCGAGCGGAAGTGCGCGGACAGGCCCTGGATCTCGCGCAGGAAGTCGACGGACGCGAAGCGGCCCTCGCCGAGCTTGCCCGGCAGGGTGTTGGAGGTCGCGGCGAGCGCCACGCCCGCGTCGACCAGCTTGCCGAGCAGGGTCGACACGAGGACGGTGTCGCCCGGGTCGTCCAGCTCGAACTCGTCGATGCACAGCAGGCGGTGGCCGGAGAGCGTCTGGACCGTCTTCTGGAAGCCGAGCGCGCCGACCAGGTTCGTCAGCTCGACGAAGGTGCCGAAGGCCTTGAGCGCGGGCTCGGCCGGGGTCGCGTGCCAGAGGGAGGCCAGGAGGTGGGTCTTGCCGACGCCGTACCCGCCGTCGAGATAGACGCCACGGGGGCCCGTCGGAGCCTTCGCCCTGCCCTTGCCGAAGCCGAGGAAGCCGCGCTTGGCGGCGCCGGCGGAGTGCGCCCCACCGAGTCCGGCGGCGAACGTCTCCAGGACGCCGACCGCCTCGGTCTGGCTGGGCTGGTTCGGGTCCGGGATGTACGTGGCGAAGCGCACCGAGTCGAAGCGCGGCGGCGGCACCATCTCGGCGACCAGCCGGTCCGCGGGGACATGCGGCTCACGGGTGCACAGGGACAGCGGGGCCGCGTCTGCTATCGGGCTGATCCCGGAGGCGGCGGAGGAGGATGACACGGTTCATCAGTCTAGGGGGCGTGCCACACTGCACGACATGCGACGCCTGTTCCCTGTGACGGATGAAACAGCAGCCCAGGCCTCGAACAGGGGCCCCGATGTGCGTGGGGCGGACCGGGAGTGGGGGCTTTCGGAGCTGGCGGAGGCGTACGCCTACCCCGCCGCCGACAGCCCCTGGCTGCGCGCCAACATGGTGTCCACGCTCGACGGGGCCGGTCAGCACGAGGGGCGCTCGCAGCCCATCTCCGGAGACGCGGACATGCGGATCTTCGGCACGCTGAGGGCGCTGGCGGATGTCGTGGTCGTCGGTGCGGAAACGGTACGCCAGGAGGGCTATCGGCCCGCACGCGCGCGTGCGGAGTTCGCGGCGGCACGCACGCGTGCCGGGCAGGGTCCCGCCGCCGTGATCGCGGTCGTCACCGCGAGCCTCGACCTCGACTTCTCGCTTCCGCTTTTCGCCTCGCCCCTGGTGCCGACGCTGATCCTGACGGGCGCCCAGGCGGCGCCGGACCGGGTCGCGGCCGCCGGGAAGGCGGGCGCCCGGGTGGTGGTCGCCGGTGACGGCGCGGGCGTGGACCCCGCACGGGCCGTACAGGCGCTCGCCGAACTGGGGCACACCCGGCTGCTGGCCGAGGGCGGGCCGCGGCTGCTGGGGCAGTTCGTGGCCGCCGGGGTGCTCGACGAGCTGTGTCTGACCCTGTCGCCGATGCTCGTGGCGGGGGAGGCGCAGCGGATCTCCGGCGGGCCGTCGGTTAAGGTTCCCCAGCGCTTCGAACTGGTGTCCCTGCTGGAAGAGGCCGGGTTCCTGTTCGGTCGCTACCGTCGGTCCTGAGACCGGGCGGAATGATCCGTTCCGTTTGTCTTTCGACGGGCACACTAAATCCGGCAGTACCCGTGCGATCACGGGGCAGGATGGTTTCCGCAGGGCCTCGACGGCCCACGGAGGAGAGAGGGCCCGCGGGTCCTCGAAGGAGAAGGGGCGCCTGGTGTTCACAAGCGTACTGATGATCGAGAAGGCCCTTACGTCCGCCGACGTGGAGTTCGTCACCACCTTGCACGGTGACGAGACCGTCTCCTTCCACGTGTTGCTCCAGCCCCGCGGCGACCAGGCGGACCGCCTGCTGCGGGCCATCGACGACGTCGCCCTCGGCGAACTCGACGAGGCGGCACACGAGCGGGAGACCCCCGAGGGCAAGGACGCGGCGGCACTCGGCACGCAGGCTCTGGAGGTGTCCCTGACGGCCCTGCACGCGGCCGGCAGCGAGGCGCGGGGGCGGCTCATCGAGGACCACCCGCTGGACGCGCTGAAGACCCTGGTGGACGAGATCGGCGCGGACGAGGTGATCGTGCTGACCGATCCCCACTACGTGGAGGAGTTCTTCCACCGGGACTGGGCCTCGCGCGCCCGTCACAAGGTCGGCGTACCGGTGCTGAAGCTGTTCTCGCACAGCAAGGAGTAGCGGTCGGCGGGACGGCCCGACGGGTGTCCGTGATTGTCAGTGGCACCGCATAGGGTTGCCACTGGACAGCTGAACATCCGCCGCATTCGTCGTATTCGGCCGGTCGCTGGTCAGCCGGTCGTATTCAGTCGTACGAGCACGCACGCACAGGGAGACACGCATGGCACCCGGCCTTCCCACCGCCATGGACCGACCGCACTTCATCGGCATCGGCGGGGCCGGGATGTCGGGGATCGCCAAGATCCTCGCGCAGCGCGGGGCGAAGGTCGCGGGCAGCGACGCCAAGGACTCCGCGACCGCCGACGCCCTGCGCGCCCTGGGCGCCACTGTGCACATCGGGCACGCCGCGGAGCACCTCGCCGACGACGCCACCTGTGTGGTCGTGTCGTCGGCGATCCGCGAGGACAACCCCGAGCTGGCCCGCGCGGCCGAGTTGGGCATCCCGGTCGTCCACCGCTCGGACGCGCTGGCCCGCCTGATGGACGGCCTGCGCCCGATCGCCGTAGCGGGCACGCACGGCAAGACCACCACGACGTCGATGCTCGCGGTCTCCCTGACCGAGCTGGGCCTGAATCCGTCGTACGCGATCGGCGGCGACCTGGACGCCCCCGGTTCGAACGCGCTGCACGGCGACGGCGAGATCTTCGTCGCCGAGGCCGACGAATCGGACCGCAGCTTCCACAAGTACGCCCCCGAGGTCGCGATCGTCCTCAACGTGGAGCTCGACCACCACGCCAACTACGCGTCCATGGAAGAGATCTACGAGTCCTTCCAGACCTTCGCGGACCGCATCGTGCCGGACGGCACCCTGGTGATCTCGGCGGACCACGAGGGCGCGCGGGAGCTGACGCGGCGAGTGTCCGACTCCGTGAGGACGGTGACGTACGGAGAGGCGGAGGACGCCGACGTACGCATCCGCTCCGTGGTCGCGCAGGGCCTGAAGAGCGAGGTGACGGTCCTCCTCGGCGGGGAGGAACTCACCTTCACCGTCTCGGTCCCCGGCCGCCACTACGCGAGCAACGCCGTCGCGGCCCTCGCCGCCGGCGTCGCGCTCGGCATCCCGGCCGCGGAACTGGCGCCGGCGATCGCCGCGTACACGGGCGTGAAGCGGCGTCTCCAGCTCAAGGGCGAGGCGGCCGGCGTCCAGGTGATCGACTCGTACGCCCACCACCCCACGGAGATGACCGCGGACCTGGAGGCGATGCGCGCGGCGGCCTCCTCCGCCCGGCTGCTGGTCGTCTTCCAGCCCCACCTCTTCTCCCGCACCCAGGAACTCGGCAAGGAGATGGGCCAGGCCCTCGCCCTCGCGGACGCGTCGCTGGTCCTGGACATCTACCCGGCCCGCGAGGACCCGATCCCCGGCATCACCAGCGACCTGATCATCGAGGCCGCGCGCGCCGCGGGCGCCGACGTGACCCCCGTCCACGACAAGGCGGACGTACCCGAGGCCGTCGCGGGAATGGCGAAGCCCGGTGATCTGGTTCTCACCATGGGAGCGGGCGATGTGACAGACCTCGGCCCGCGGATCCTGGACCGTCTCGCGAAGTAAGGGGCTGAGCTTCATGTCGTACGACGTCGAAAAGCCGGACGAGGAATGGCGCGCGGAGCTGAACCCGGCCGAGTACGCGGTGCTGCGGCAGGCCGGCACGGAGCCCGCCTTCGTCGGTGAGTACACCGACACCAAGACGAAGGGCGTCTACTCCTGCCGGGCCTGTGGCGCCGAACTCTTCACCTCCACCGAGAAGTTCGAGTCCCACTGCGGTTGGCCGAGCTTCTTCGACCCGAAGGACACCGACGCGGTCGAACTGATCCAGGACCGCTCGCACGGCATGGTGCGCACCGAGGTGCGGTGTGCCCGATGCGGTTCGCACCTCGGGCACGTCTTCGAGGGCGAGGGCTATGCCACGCCGACCGATCAGCGGTACTGCATCAACTCCATTTCGCTGCGGCTGACGCCTGAAGAGAGCTGACGCCGGCCGGTCACCACGTAGCGGGGTGGTGAGCGCGCTCTGGGACAGCGAGCCGGCCCCGCACCTGCGTGCGGGGCCGGCTTGTGCATCGGTACGGCGTCATGTCGCCTGCCGGGTGATCACTTGGCCTGGGCGAGCCAGACCGCGTCGGGGCCGGCCGGGAAGCGCAGCTGGCCGGTCGTGTCGTGCGCGGCGCGCCACACCGTCTCGGCGACGTCGCTCTCCTTGGTGAACAGGTCCTGGCCCGTGAAGGAGTCCATGGTCTTCTTCGCCCATGCCGCGTAGGGCGCCGGGACCAGCTCGTCCACCGAGGTGCCGTTCGTGGCGTTGGCGGCGAAGTTGGTCGTCAGGCAGGCGCCCGGCTCGACCGTCTTCGCCCGCACACCGAAGGGCGCGAGTTCGAGCGAGAGGGACGAGGTGAACCCCTCGATGGCCATCTTGCTCGCCTTGTAGACGGCCGAGAGGGGCATGTGGCCCAGCACCACGCTGGAGGTCACGTTGACGACCACGCCGGAGCCCCGCTCGCGGAACTGGGGGAGCACGGCCTGCGTCGTCGCCATCACGCCGAACGTGTTGGTCTCGAAGACGTCCCGCACCCGGTCCATGGGGGTGCCCTCGAAGACGCCGATCGACGGGACGCCCGCGTTGTTGACCAGGACGTCGATGGGCCCCGCCGCCTCGAACGCGGCGGTGATGGTCTCCGGCTTGGTCACGTCGAGTTCGACGACGCGCAGCCGGTCCGACTCGGGCAGGACACCCGCACGCGGGGTGCGCATCGTGGCGATGACGTTCCACCCCTGCGCGTGGAAGTGGAGGGCGGTCGCCCGCCCGTATCCGGATGAGGCACCAGTGATCAGGACTGTCTTCATGCTGTGATCCTCGCGATGTGGTGGGATCCGCGACGAGCAGGCATTTTCCTACTCTGCGGAAGAACTTCTGATCCCAGTACATCGCTCTTACCTGGGGAGATAGTAGAAGTATTCTCCCCACTACTTGCACGATCCTCTTTTCTTCTCCGGTTCCGCTCAGGGCAGGATGCCCGCGGGGGTGCGCGCGATGTTCCGCAGGCGGGCCGCGTCCCGGCTCGGGGGTTCACCGAACTGGCGGCGGTACTCGCGGCTGAACTGCGACGGGTTGTCGTAGCCGACGCGCTGCCCGACCCCCGTGACGTCTCCGGGGTGGGTGGCCAGCAGCAGCCGGGCCTCCTGGAGGCGGATCTGCTTCTGGAACTGGATGGGGCTCATCGCGGTCACCGCCTGGAAGTTGCGGTAGAAGGCGGAGACGCTCATGCCGGACAGCCGCGCCACGTCCTCGACCCGGAACGGCTGCGCGTAGTGCTCGCGGATCCAGCGCACGGCCCGGGAGACATGGCTGAGGCCGCTGTCGGCGAGGCCGAGCTGGCGCACCGTCGCGCCCTGCTCGCCGGTGATCAGCCGCCACAGGATCTCGCGCTTGGCCAGCGGGGCCAGGACGGCCCGGTCGCGGGGCTGGTCGAGCAGGCGCAACAGCCGGACCACCGTGTCGAGCAGGGCGGGTGAGGCGTCGCTGACGGCGATGCCCGACGGTGTGACTCCGCCGGTGCGGGGGAGGTCGCCGGGCCCCGCCTGGAGCAGGAGTTCGGCTACGGCGGACGGTTCCAGGGTGAGGCCGAAGCCGAGGGCCGGCCGCTCGGGGTCGGCCTGGGTGAACTGCCCGGTGACGGGCAGGTCGACGGATGCGACCAGGTACTGCCCGGGGCCGTACTCGTAGACCCGCTCGCCCAGCGCGAGGCGTTTGGCGCCCTGGGCGATGACGGCGACCACCGTGCCGGACATGGAGGGCGCGGGCGGGTCCGGCCGGTCGACCTTCGAGATCAGGACGCCGTCGATGGCGGTGGTCCAGTCGGGCCGGGCATGCCGGTCCAGCAGGGTTCGGAACTCTTCCAGGGACATGCGTCCATTGCAGCACCCCGCGGCGGTACAGCTCCCGAGAACGCGAGGATCGTGCAAGTGCTCGCGAGCATCGTTCTAACATTTCAGCAGGTCAGGGGCATTGAATGGAATCACCGCACTCCATCACTGCCAAGGAGAGACCCATGCTCGCCAACTACGGCTTCAACGCCACCCTGACCGCCAAGCCCGGGATGGGCAGCGGCCTGGTCGACCTGCTGCTGACCGGCCTGGACGAGGGCAGCCCCGGCGCGAGCGAACACTGCGTCGTCTACCTCGTCTCCCGTTCCGCGTCCGACCCCGACGTCGTCCATGTCACCGAGGGCTGGACCAGCGAGGAGGACCACCACCGGATCTTCGCCGGCGAGGCCGCCCAGGCCATCGTGGCGCGGATCGGCGGGCTGCTGGCCAAGGAGTCCGAGTACACCGACTACGTCCCGGTCCTCGGCAAGGCCGCGTTCTGAGCCTTCGGGCCCATCTGCCGACCCGCTCGACCCGCTACCCGGCCACCCGCCCGGACGCTCCCGTCTTCGTCCGCCCCGCACTACGAAAGGCCCACGCCATGACCCCGGTACGTCCCGCCCTGGACCCCGAACTGCGCGAGCTGCTGAGCGACATGCCCCTCATGTCCCAGCTCACCCCGGAACTTCTCGCGCACCTGCGGCAGTTCCCTTCGCCGCCCGTCGACTCGCTCCTGGCACACCGGCAGGTCGACAGGCGTGAGGTGAGCGTGCCGGCCGAGGACGGTGCCCGGATCCGCCTGTCGGTCTTCAGCCCCGCGAACACCGATCGCTCCACGGCCGCCCCCTGCGTCTACTGGATCCACGGGGGCGGGATGGTCATGGGCGACCGCTTCTCGCAGATCGACATCCCGCTGGAATGGCTCGACGAGTTCGGCGCGGTCGTGGTCTCCGTGGAGTACCGGCTCGCACCGGAAGTCAACGGCACCACCCTCGTCGACGACTGCTACCAAGGTCTGCTCTGGACCGCCGAACACGCCGAGGAACTGGGCATCGACCCCACCCGGATCGTCGTCGCGGGCGCCAGCGCGGGCGGCGGTCTGGCCGCCGGCGTCACCCTGCTGGCCCGAGACCTCGGCACCCCGGCGATCGCCGCGCAGGTGCTGATCTGCCCCATGCTCGACCACCGCAACACCACCACCTCCAGCCGCCAGTACTCCGGCGTGCCCGGTGTCTGGACCGGCGAGATGAACGAGTTCGGCTGGCGAGCCGTACTCGGCGACCTCACCGACGGCGAGGTGCCCGCGTACGTCTCGCCGGCCCGGGCCGAGGACCTCTCGGGCCTGCCGACCGCCTACATCGACGCCGGCTCCGCCGAAGTCTTCCGCGACGAGGACACCGACTACGCCACCCGCATCTGGGCGGCCGGCGGCCAGGCCGAACTCCACGTCTGGGCAGGCGGATTCCACGGCTTCGACGCGCTGTACCCGCAGGCAGACATCTCGGCCACGGCCCGCCGAACCCGCACCGACTGGCTCAGCCGAACCCTGCGCACGAACGGCTCCGCGTGACGCACCGTGCGCAGAACCGGCGTTGAGCCTGTTGTGCGCTCGGTGATGTCGAACCGTCCCCTTTGCGCACTGAGCTGAACTCGTCCCGCTCGTCGCGGCGAACGCCGGACGAGAGCTGGCAGTCCGCCGAGCGTGCGGCGTCAGGCCTTGGCGCCGGACATGCCGCTGGTCACCACGATCGCGGCCACCGCGCCGGACCCGGTGCGGCCCAGCCAGACCACACCGCCCGACTCCGCGGTGAACGTGACGAGGTCGGCGTGTCGTGTCTCGTCACTCAACCGCTCGCAGTTGTCGGGCAGTTGCTCGGAATCGCGCGGCGCCGGGATCCCGTCCACGAACGTGCGGAACGGCGCCACCAGGGTCGTCCACGCCCCGGCGTCGGCGAAGCAGCCGACGTTGGCGTCGGAGGAGAACCCGACCTGTTCACCCGGCTGAAGCCGGTCGATGTCGTCGTGGATCCCCAGGCCCATCTCCCACCCGGCCACGGGGTCGTCGCTCAGACACAGCCGGGTCGCGGCACACGCGATGCCGTCGAAGTGCTCACCGAAGAACTCGTACGGCCCCGCCGTCCAGGCGACCTCCACCGGGTAGGTGCCCGGTGGAATCCGCACGGCCAGCTCGCGCGGGGGTCTCGTCGGCGAACCGTCCTCGTAGTCGCCGACCTCGTCGTCGTGCCACGGCGCGTCCACGATCAGCCGGCCGCTGGGTATGCGGATGGTGGTCATCCGCTCAATTCCCGTGACCACGACCGGCGTTGACGGATCGTCGTACACCGTCCCCAGGTGCGCGCCGGGCGTGAACGCCGTCTCCAGATACCAGGCCGCCTCCGGTCCGGCGGCCAGCCGGGCGTCCCCGAACCACTCCATGTCCCGTCCCTCCCTCGCCGTCCGGCTGGACGGTCAAGGAAAAGGTACGGGGGGCCACTGACATCGAGCTGGGCGTACTGACAGCGAGCCGGGCGACCGGCATCGAACCGCGTGCTATGACCCGGTCGTCCCGAAGGTGACCTTGTAGTAGCAGGCCCCCTTGCACGGCATCGTCGCCCCGTCGTCGAAGGCGTACGAATAGGCGTAGGGGGCCGCCCGCTTGAAGACCTGGGTGTAGTCGACCGGCCACTTCGAGGGGACGCAGTTGTCGCGGCCAGCCCAGGCGCCGCGGCAGCAGTACGTGTCGCCGCCGAACGCCGCGCAGGGCGGCTCGCAGCCGACGACCTGGCCGCCCGACACCGCCTGCATCGCGGTGGGGCAGTCGACGTCCGACGTGCAGACGCCCTTGTAGCAGCCCGAGGAACTCACCGGGTCGACGGTCGTGGTGTGCGAGATGTTGATGTACATCGGCAGGTTCGAGCCGTCGACCATGCTCACGTCGTAGAAATCCATCCCGGCGTACGCGTCGAACGTGAACTCACCCAGTGTGGTCGGCGGGTTGGCGCCCTCGCACACGCTGGTGCAGTCGCCGGTCGCGCAGTGGCCGGCGGCCGTGGAGGTGCAGCCCGTGCGGCCCCAGATACGGCCGCCCCAGTTGTTCGCCACGGTCACCGACAGGCTCTGGCCCGGGGCGAGTCGGCGGCCCTGCGGGTAGACGGCCGTATTGGTGACGATCGCCCAGACCGTCTTCGGGGTGCGGTTGACGACCGTGATCAGGCGCTTGCCGACGGGGGCTGCAGAGGGGTGCGCCGCCGGGTCGACTGCCTTGGCGGTGGGCCTGCTTGTGCCTTTCTTCGAGGCGGCGGTCTTGGGGGACGGAGAAGCCGAGGCGCTCCGCCTGGGAGAAGGCGAGGGTGAAGGCGAGGGCGACGCGCTTCGGGACACGGCCGGGCGCGCGGCCGTGTCCTGGTGGGCCGTCGTGCGGGTGCCGCCCGTTCCGGACGGCGTCCACACGCTGTAGGCGATCAGCACGGTGGCGGCCGTGGCGATGGCGGCTGCCGCGACGTACCACCAGCCTCGGCGGTGTCGCCGCGGGCTCGCGCCGAGTCTTCTGCGTCCTCGTGCCATGGTCCTCGCGCCTTCCTGATGCTCTCCGGATGCGGTCCAGATGTGGTCCTGCCTATCGGTGACCTGTTCGGCGACGGCTCGACAACATAAATTCGGACGCGACCGGCTGATTTCTTTTGCTGTCCTGTTTTCTGTAGTCCTTGCGCGCGTCGGCGGTCTCCGAATCAGGGACACGTCACGGCCGGACCACACGCGGAGGAACGAACGCAGATGACCGAGAAGCCCAGGAGTGGACCCGACGCGGGCGTGGTGACGGCCGCGTGCGCGGGTGACCGGCAGGCCCTGGACCACCTGCTGACGCAGTGCCTGCCGCTGGTCTACAACATCGTCGGCCGGGCCCTGAACGGTCACGCCGACGTCGATGACGTCGTACAGGAGACGCTGTTGCGCATGGTGCGGGGGCTGCCGAAGCTGCGGGATCCCGCCGCGTTCCGGTCGTGGCTGGTGGCCATCACGATCCGGCAGGTACGGGACCGTGAGCAGATACGGGCCGCCGACCGCGACCGCAGGGCGCACCTGGAGGACGCGGAGGCGATCACCGACCCCGCGCTCGACTTCGCCGGACTGACCATCCTGCGGCTCGGGTTGACCGAGCAGCGCCGCGAGGTCGTCGAGGCCACGCGCTGGCTCGACCCCGACGACCAGGAACTGCTGTCCCTGTGGTGGCTGGAGGAGACCGGCGAACTCGAACGCGCCGAACTCGCCGGTGCGTTGGGACTCTCCGACCGGCACGCCTCCGTCCGCGTGCAGCGGATGAAGAAGCAGATGGAGGTCTCGCGGGTGGTGGTGCGGGCGCTGGTGGCCGCGCCGCGCTGCACGGCGCTGGAGGAGACGGCCTCGACGTGGGACGGCACGCCAAGTGCCTTGTGGCGTAAGCGGTTCGCCCGTCACATCCGTGGCTGCGGGGTGTGCCAGGGGCTCGACGCGGGGCTGCTTCCGATGGACCGGCTGCTGAGCGGGCTTCCCTTGGTGGCGGTGCCGACGGGACTTGACCCGGCGCGGGTGCTCAACGCCGTGCTGGGGCAGGGCGGTTCGTCCTCACCGGCGGACCAACTCGCGCACTCCCCGCGCCGGGGAACCCGTCGTCGGCACGGGCGCCGGTCCGGTCGGTCCGGCCGTATGGGCAAGCAGATCGTGGGTGGTTCGGCGGCGGTCGCCGTCGTCGTGGTGGCCGCGCTGGTCGCGCCCCGGCTGACGGGCGGTTCCTCCTCCACGACGGCTGTGGCCTCGCCCGCTCCGGTGGTCAGCGTCACCCCGAGCCCCACGCCCACGCCCTCGGCCTCTCCGAGCGCGTCGCCGAGCCCGTCCCCGACGCCGAAGGCCAAGCCGAGCCCCTCTCCCTCGAAGCACACCGCCGCCGTCCCCGCGCACATCGCCTCCGGTGCCAAGAAGGGGGTCGGGGTGTGGTCGTTCGGCGGGGTGAGTCAGGCGCTGGCCGCGAGCGGGGCGAGTTGGTACTACACCTGGTCCACGCAGCACTCGGGGATCGCGACGCCCGCGTCGGGGTCGTTCGTGCCCATGATCTGGGGAGCGAAGTCCGTCACCGACTCCTCGCTGGCCCAGGCCCGGCAGTACGGGCCCTATCTGCTGGGGTTCAACGAACCGGACATGGCGCAGCAGTCGAACATGACGGTCGACCAGGCGCTCCAGCTGTGGCCCCGGCTCATGGCGGCAGGCAAGATCCTGGGCAGCCCGGCGGTCGCCTACGGCGGTGACACGGCGGGTGGCTGGCTGGACCGGTTCATGTCCGGGGCCGAGGCGAAGGGCTACCGCGTCGACTTCATCACCCTGCACTGGTACGGCGGCGACTTCCGCACCCCGCAGGCCGTCGAGCAGCTGAAGTCGTACCTGGCCGCGGTGTACGCGCGCTACCACAAGCCGATCTGGCTCACCGAGTACGCGCTGATCGACTTCTCCCAGGGGACCCGTTTCCCGTCCGCGCAGCAACAGGCCGATTTCGTCACCGCGTCCACCAAGGCGCTGGGCGGGCTGTCGTACGTGCGGCGCTACGCGTGGTTCGGGCTCGGCGCGGACGCGTCGAAGCCGAGCAGTGGGCTCTTCACGGACGGTACGACGACGACCGCGGCCGGGCGGGCCTTCCAGTCGGCGGGCTGACGCACACGCGATGGGCGCCCGGTCCGAGAGGCCGGGCGCCCTTTCTGTGCCCGTGCCGAAGTCAGGGGCACCGCGGACTCATGGGCTCACGCCCCAGGTGATGCGGTACCCGCACTCTCCCGAGCAGGTGAGGACGCTGGTCGCGTCGTCGTTGACGTAGGAGTAGGCGAAGGGTTCGGCCTTCTTGAACACCGCCGCCGAGTCGACGGGCCAGGACGAGGGGACGCACTGGGGTCGTGCCGCGTAGGCGCCGGTGCAGCAGGTCTTGTCCGTCTTGAACACCAGGCAGGCGCTCAGGCAGGCCACGACCCGGCCGTCCCGGACGCGCTGGAGCTTGGTGGGGCAGGTCGCGTTGGCGTCCCGGGTGCACCCGGCGGCGGAGCAGCCGTTCGCGTCGATCTTGTCGTGGGACGAGCCGCCGTAACTGTTGATCCACATCGGCAGGTTGTTGCCCTCGACCAGGCTGACGTCGTAGAAGTCCATGCCGTTCCAGGCGTTCAGGTTGAACTCGGCCAGCGTGGACGGGAATTCACCCCAGGTCGACCCGCACTGGAAACGCCCGCAGTCGCCGGTCAGGCAGTGGCCGTCACCGGACGCGTCGAAGGAACAACCGGTACGCGCCCACACCCGGACGTCCCAGTGGTCGGGGACGGTGAAGCTCAGGCCGGCCCCGGGCTTCAGCACCCAACCCGTCGCCTCCACAGGGTGTTTGGGGTCCGCGGCGATCGCGGGCCAGATCGTCTGGTCGAGGCGGTTGACCAGGGTGACGGTCCGCTTGCCGGCGGGCGCGGTCTTCGGCTGCTCGGCCGCAGGGGACGGCGAGGGTTTGGCCTTGGACGGTTTCCGTGTGTCCGGGGTGGGCGAGGGGGAGGGCGTGGCGCGCGGCGATGGCGTCGTCGTGGGCGAGGGTCCGGTGCGGGACGGGGTGCCGGCCGACGCTGTGCCGTGCGTGGACGACGGGCCTGCGACCGTACGGTCTCCCGGAGTTCCCGTCTGTGCGCGGGCCGACAGGACGCCGGTCACCACGGCGAGGCAGGTCAGGAGCACCGCGGCGGCCAGGCCGACCTGTCTGCGTACCGGGCGGGGCGGGCGGGGCGCACGGCGGTGGCCCGCCACGGCTCGTGCGCGCCCTTGTCGGCGGATGGACAACCGGCAACGAGGCATGTCTCAACACTCCTGTCCGTTCCCACGCTCCGCCGCGCGGTGATCCGGTCGGCGGAGTCTTCCGTAGAGGAGACCGGCGCAGGTCCAGCCGGACAACGGAAACGGGACCGGCAATCGAGGACGGCGATACGGACGAAGTGAGCAGTGCTGGTCATAAGTCGATCAGAAGTTGGCACCCTGGCCGCGCGTAATCCCCCGTACATTGCGGCAGCGGGGCCGAAGATCATCTGATCGGCCCGGGAGTCCGGACCTCCGCGACCCCGATACCCGCGATCCTGTTCAGAAATTGCTCTGGAGACACACCGATGAAGATCGCCAAACGTCTCATCCTCACCACCGCGGCCGTCACCGCCGTGGCCGCCGGCACGCTCGTGGGCGCGACCGCCGGCCAGGCCGCCACCCCGCAGCCGCCCCTCCGCCTCGGCGTCACCGTGCCCGACGCGCTGAAGGTCCCGGACGGCAACACGCTCACCGGCGTCTTCTCCGCCGCCGGCGTCCAGACCTACACCTGCACCAACAGCGCCTGGACGCTGCTGGAGCCGGCCGCCACGCTGTGGGCCAAGAACGACCGCGCCAAGCGTCCCGTCGCCCTGCACTCCCGCGGCCCGGTGTGGGTGTCCACGGTGGACGGCAGCGCGGTCAACGGCTCCGCGATCGCCAACTCGCCCAAGACGGGCACCATCCCTGAGCTGCTGCTGAAGGCCACCGCCACCCGCGGCACCGGGATGTTCGCCGACGTCTCCTACGTCCAGCGTCTGGGCACGAGCGGCGGCGTCGCCCCCACCACGGCCTGCACCGGCATCAGCACGGACCAGGTCAGCGTGCAGTACACCGCCACGTACGCGTTCTACAAGCCCGCCAAGTAACGCGGCCGGTGGTGAAGGCAGTTGGCCCCTCGGGCGACCCCGAGGGGCCGACTGCCGGAACACGTCCGTGAACGGACCCGCCGTGGACGCCCTCTCAACTTCCTTGCGGAGGCTCCTGTCCGGCCCTGATCCGGCCGTGCACCTCCCAGTCCCACACCGTCTCGCGCACCTCGTCCAAGGCGCGGGCCAGATGCCTGCGGTACGTGCTGAACGCCAGGTTGAGCTTCCGCGCCACGGCGTCCTGCGTGGACGTCGAGTGGTACGTCAGCGTCAGCACGTCGTGCAGATGCCGGGTGCGGGGATGGGCGTCGAGCCGCTGTACGGCCTTGCCGATCAGGTCGCGCAGCGCGGTCACCGGGTCGCCCTCGCTGAGTTCCTCCACCAGCCGCCCGCGCAGCAGCGGGTTGTCGGCGAGCCCGCCGGGGTCCAGCCAGCCGCGCAGCGCCTCCCGGACGGCGGCGTCCGACTCCTCCCGACTCAGCGGTGTGACACGGGACTTGGGCTTCCCGGCAGCTACGGCCGGTGCCCCGCCGAGCAGGCGGGCGTCGATGCCCTCGGCCCACTCCTCGGCCCGCGCCACCCGCCAGTCGTGGCAGAACAGGCCGTACCCGCGATCGGCGTGCACGGCCCGGCGGGGCGGCTGGAACATGCCCAGATACGTCAACAGCGGGGCCCAGAACTTCGGTTCGGCGCTGACGAAGCACGACCAGGCGCAGTGCTTGGCGCGCAGCACCTCGAAGACGATCCGGGTGCGCACCAGGTCCCATGACCGCGAGGGGCGGTGATGGTTCTCCTCGTGCACCATGAACCGCGCCACACCGAGGTGTTCGCCCTGGCGCGGGGGAGTCATCGCGGAGACCAGCTCCCACGCCTCCGCCAGCACGGGATCGGCCGCCCGGGTCTCGTCGTCGAGCGCGTCGATCCTCAACCAGGCCATGAACCCGAGGAGTTGGCCGGTGTCGCAGCGCCGGTGGACGTGGAACGCCTCGGGCTGGCGTCTCAACCAGTAGGAGACCGTACGGGCGTTGTGCTCGCCCTCGACCCTGCGGGCCAGCTCGACCAGCGCGGCGGCGTCCTCCGGGCGCATCGGCTGCTCGTGGACGTCGGGTTCGTCCCGGGTGCCCTGGAACTCCCTCAGCCACTGGGCCCTGGAGACGATGTGGTCGAACTCGCGGGCAGCGCGCAGGGCTTCCTTCTCGGGTGCGTCGCGGACCCGCTCCACCAGATGGCGGCGGATCGCGCGGTGCATGGCCTTGTAGCGTTCCGGGTCGCGCCAGCGGAAGTCGCTGTCGAGGGCGTCACGGACGACGTCGTACGGGCACACCCCGAAGGGGCCCGACTTCATGAACGACAACTGCCTCAGCCAGGCGAAGAGTTCGGTGGCGTCCTCGTCCGGGAGCGCCACGCGCAGCAACTCCTCGGTGGTGTCCGCGACATGGCCGCACACCTCCAGTGCCCGCCGGTGGGCGGGCGAGGGCGGTCTGCCGACCATGTGGGTCAGCAGGCGGTCGACGACCGTGCGCAGCGGGGCCCAGAAGACCTCGTCCGTCGACGAGTTGCCGTGGGTCGCCGCTTCGCCCACCAGGCGCAGGGCGAGCGGATGGCCCGCGGCGAACCGGAGGAGGGACGCGTGGGGTGCGGGGTCGGCGCCCTGCGCGGTGAGCAGCGCCGCCGAGTCCGCGGGCCCCAACTCCCGCAGGGGTACGACCTGGAGGACCTCGCTCCACGCGAGGTCCGCCTTCCAGAGGGGGTCGGGTGCGTGCCGTCCGGCGACGACGACCAGGGCTCCGGAAGGTAACCGCGGCAGGAAGCGGTCGCGTATCCACTCCTCCATGGCGCGGTAGCGCTCGAAGTCGTCGACCAGCAGGACAGCGTTGTCACGGGCGAAGACCTCGGCGGTCGCCTCCTCGAAGGCCGCCGGTGAGAGCTCGACCGTACGGGCGTCGACGCCGACGACCGGCCGGCCCGCGGCGCGTGCCTCCGCGGCGAAGCGCTGCAGCAGCGCGCTCTTCCCCATGCCGCCCGGACCGTGCAGCACGATGACCATCGGGGCGCCGGGTTCGCCGGCCAACGCCCGCCGGAACAGGGCGAGTTCCTCGCGCCTGCCGACGAAGTTCTGCAGGCGGGCGGAGGCCAGTCTGTCGGCCAGCCGACCGTTTCCGGCCGATCTGCCGGGCCCGTCCGGCGAGTTGGCGTCGCCGGGACCGGACCGCAGGGCGGAATCGTCCTTCGCCATGCCGTTCCCTTTCCCGGAGTCGACCGCTTCGGACCGCTGCGAAACCTACCGGGTCGGGCCGGACGACGGGGCACGGCGAGACCTTACGGCGGGCTTACGGACGACTCCGCCGATCGCCGGAGAGATGCCGGCGGGACGCCGACCCGACACCGGACCGGACGCCGTAAACCTACGAGGGGGCCGTCCGTGGAAACCCGTACCGACCCGCTTCTTTGTCCTATTCGTGCTCGTTGAGGAACGCAGAAGGGTCCGTAGCCCTCCTTCTGTGTGAAGGAAACAGCACAGGCAAGGAAACCGGGGACTGAGTGGCATGGGTTTGACCAGCGAGACTACCGTTTATGTGGTGGCGGCCGTGGCTGCCGTCTGCGTGGCGCTGCTGGTCTGGGTGTGGCCGCGGCTCGCCAATCGGGGTGTGCGGCACGTGCTCGGGCGGCTGGCAGCCATTGGGGTGACTCAGGTCACCATCATCGCGGCGTTCGCGTGCTGGCTGAACTCCTCGTACCAGTTCTTCGGATCGTGGGGCGAGCTGTTCGGCAACGTCGACACCGCCCCCGTCGGCGTGACCCAGGCGGCCGACCACAGCGGTGACGGCTCGATCGGCGGCGTCACCGTGAAGGGCGCGCTGGTGCAGCCCGCGGGCGACGAGCAGCTGAGCCGGGTCAGCGGACTGCCCACCGGCAATCCCGCGGTGAACGGCAAGGTGGAGTCCGTGAAGGTCATCGGCCGCCGTACGGGAGTGGTCGACCCGGCGTTCGTCTACCTGCCGCCGCAGTACTTCCAGAAGGCCTACGCGCGCCAGCGCTTCCCCGTCGTCGTCGCGCTCAGCGGTTACCCGGGCAGCATCTTCAACCTCGCGCAGTACCTGCGGGTGTCGCAGACCGCCGGGCAGTTGCAGAGGAGCGGTCAGATGCAGCCGACCATCATGGTGATGATCCGGCCGACGATCGCCCCGCCGCGCGACACCGAGTGCGTGAACGTCCCTGGCGGACCGCAGACCGAGACCTTCCTCGCCAAGGACCTTCCGCAGGCCCTCAAGTCCGTCTACCGGGTGGGCCACGACGCCAGCGCCTGGGGCGTCATGGGCTACTCCTCCGGTGGCACCTGCGCCCTGCAGCTGACGATGCGCAACCCGCACGTGTACACGACGGCCGCCGCGCTCTCCCCGGACTACCGGATCAAGGACGACCCCACCACCGGCAACCTCTTCGGCAGCGGCCTCGGCCGGGTCAACCGGGTCAACGGACACGACCTGATGTGGCGGTTGAAGCACCTGCCCGTACCCCAGGTCTCCGTCCTGGTCGCCGACAGCAAGCACGGTGAGCGCGGCTATCCGCAGACCGTCGCCTTCATCAGGGCCGTCAAGGCGCCCATGCGCGTCGCGTCGATCCTTCCCGAGTCGGGGAGCCACAACTTCCCCACCTGGGTGCGGGAGATGCCCGCCTCCCTGAAGTGGATGAACCAGCAACTCACCTTCCCCCAGGACGTCGTGCCCCGGCACGTCCCCAAGAAGGGCAACAGCACCGTGCGGGCGGAGGGCACCGAGCCCAAGAAGCCGACGGCCGGGACCCGCAAGTAACTCGCGGCGGCTCACGGCCCGTTCGACGGGCGGCGGGTCACTGCCCGTTCGTATGCCCCAGCGTCCCGGGCAGTTCGCCCCGCCGCCGGATGCCCAACTTCCGGTAGGAACTGGTGAGATGGGTCTCCACCGTGCGGCGGGCCAGATGCAGCAGATCGGCGATCTCGGTGTTCGTCCGGCCGTCGGCGGCCAGTTCGGCGATCCGCCGCTCACTGGTCGTGAGCGACCGCGAACCGGTCCGCGCGGGCGCCGAGCGCCGGGCCCCGCTCTCGCCCAACGCCTCCTCCGCCAAGGCCCATTGACGTGTCGCCCCCAGCCGCTCGGCCCGCTCCGCGGCCTCCCGCAGACAGGCCCGGGCCCGCCCCCGGTCCCCGGCCGCGGTCAGCCCGCGGCCCCGCACGACCAGCGCCGACACCAACTCGGCCTCCGTGCCCACCGGCCCGCCCCGCAGCAGTCGTACGGCCTCCTCCGCGAGCTCCAGACCGCGCCGGCCACCGGTCGCCGCGGCCAGGACGCGCAGTGAACGGCCCACCGTGCGGGGCGTGTTCCACACCCGGGACAACCGCAGCTCCTCCTCCGCCAAGGCGATGGCCTCCCGGGGGCGGGCGAGCGCGAGACGGCATTCGGCGGCGGCCGTGCGCCACGGGGTGACGATCGGGCTGAACACCTCACGGGCCGACTGGCGGCGCCCGCACTCCAGGAAGTCGTGCAGCGCGCCCGCCGTGTCGCCGGTGGCGGCGCGCACCGCGCCCCGCGCGTAGAGAAAGCGGCTCAACTCCCAGGATTCGGGCGCCGACCGCAGATCGAAACCCTCCGCGAGCCGCAGCGCCCGCGCCTCCTCGCCGGTCGCCACGAGCGACAGCAGCACATGGGCCTGCCGGTTGGAGGGCCCGCGGCGCGCCCTCTCGCGCGGGCACGGGTCCGCCAGCAACCGCGCGTGCTCGCCGCGCGTGGCCAGGATGTCGGCCCGTACGTTGACCAGCGCCTCGTGCATCGGGTGCAGCACGTCGGGACGCTGACCGACCAGGCCGCGCTCCACCAGCCGTTCCGCTTCCGGGAGTTCGTCGGCCCACTGGGCGACGGCGGCGGCCGTGCCGATCAGGAACGGCTCGGTCAGCGGATCGGCGGGCTGCGCGAGCAGCGCCCGCAGCCGCCGCATCGCCTCCGCGGCCGAGATCAGCCCGGCCGTGGCCGCATGCCGTACGACCAGCGCGTGACCGGCCGTGCCGACCAGCTCCGGCGAGTGCTCGGCGGCGTCGCACAGCCACCGGTACACATCCTTCCGCACCGTCTGGTCCTGCTCGGACAGCAGCACCGAGGCGGTCTGGAGGGCGCGGATCAGCTGCGGCCGGTCCGTCAACTCGTCCTCCACCGTGCGCAGTACGTCCACCGCGGCCAGGGTCCGGCCCCGCCCGGCCAGCGCCGTGCCCAGCGCGACCGCCGCCCGCACCGTGTCCTGCGGCGCCCCCGGCAGCCGTAGCGCCTCGCTCAGCCGGGGGATGCCGGCCGAGGACGTCTGCGCCTTGTACTCCAGGGAGCCCAGTTCGGTCAGCAGACGCTGTCTGCGGGCGTCCTGGAGCGGCTCCGCCAGGACCCGGCGCAGGAAGGCCGCCGCGTCGGACGTGCGGCCGTCACGCAGCGCGAGCGAGGCCGCCTCCTGGAGCGCGGCCGATGCCCAGGGCTCGCCCACCGGATCGGACAGCAGCAACTGCCGGGCGACCGTGTCGGGGGAGACACCGTGGCGCTGCATCGTCTCGGCCGCCGCCGCGTGTGCGGCCCGCCGTCGGGTCGCGGGCACGCCGGTGAGCACCGCGTCGCGCAGGAGCGGATGCGCGTAGCGCGGACGCCCGTCGGGGTCGGGGCGCAGCACCCCGAGCCCGCTCATCGCGGTGAGCCAGCCGGTCACCCGCGCCGGGTCGACACCCGTCAACTCGGCGATCACGGCGGCCAGTTCCTCGGCGGGGCCGGTGGCGTGGCCGCTCGGCAGATCCCGCGGGGCGCCCCCGTCCCACCCCTCGTCCAGCGCGGCCAGCGTCCGGGCGACCTCGCCGGTGGCCGGACCCGCGTTGTCCAACCACCAGGACACGGCGGCCGGATACGCGCCTGGGTACAGCGCGGCGGACGTCTTCGGCATGGTCGGATGCCGGCCGGCGCCGAGGTCGTCGAGCAGGGCCCGCAGCAGCAACGGGTTGCCTGCACCGGCCCGGACACAGTCCTCCACCCATGGCTCGGCGGCATCCGGGTGGGCCGAACGCACCAGCTCGGCCGCCGAGTTCGCGGTCAGCGGGGCCAGCGTGAGCGTGCGGACCAGGGCGGGCGACAGGCTGTGGGTCAGGCCCGGGGCCGGTGGGTCGACGTCGTACTGGCTGCGTTCCGTGGCGACCAGCAGGATCCGTAATCGGTCGACGTGCCGGGCGGACTCGACCAGCCAGCGGTGCGAGGCGGGGTCGGCCAGATGGACGTCGTCCACGGCGATCAGCAGCGGTGCCCGGTCGGCGTACGAGTGCAGCACCCGCCGGAACAGCTCGGCGCTCGCCCGCTCGTCCCCGGTGAACCTCGCGTCCCCGAACTCCGCTACCGGAGCCACCAGTTGCAGCACGGTGGCGTACGGCACCGCCTGGTCGCGGGGCGAACAGCGGGCCCGCAGCACCCGCATGCCGTGGGCCAAGGCGTCCGTGACGGCGCCCTCCAGCACGGCGGTACGGCCCGTCCCGGTGGCCCCGCGCAGCAGCACCAGCCGGCCGGCACCGGCTCGGGCCCACGCGGCCTCCGCCGCCAACAGCCGTGTCGCGTGCCGGTGTTCGGGCGGCGTCGCGGACGCTCCGGCGTCAGGCGTCGATACCGTCATCGCGGTCCTCCTCGTGTCCCTCGTACCCGTCGTGCCGGTCGCTTCCGTCGTGTTGGCCGCTCACTCGCCGTGGTCCGCCGTACGTCCGATCTCGTGGTGCTGCTCGTGGTGCTCCACGATTGCGCGCGCCCCGTCCGTCCCGTGAGGGTGAGGAGTACACGGCCGCCACCAGCGCACCTGGGGTGGCGCGTAGTTGGATGTGGATTCGAGGGAGAACGTTGCTCAGCTCATCGCGGCCCGCACACCCCGGTACCGCCGACCCCGCCGACCGGATACCCGTGGCGGTGCACGCCTCGGACCCGATCTCCCGCGAGGGAGCCCTCAGCCAGCTGCGCCGATACCCGGAGATCGACCTCCGCGAGGAGAACGACACCGGTCCCGGCAGGGTGGCCCTGTTCATCGCCGACACCCTCGACGAGACCGCGCTCACCCGGCTGCGCCGGCTCGTGCGCAGCGAGGGCGGGCGCGCCGTGCTCGTCGTCGGGGCGCTGCGCGAGGCCGAGTTGCTCGATGTGATCGAGTGCGGGGTCGGTGCCATCGTGTGGCGCGGGGAGGCGACCGCGCAGCGCCTGGTGCAGGCCGTGGTCGCCGCGGCGCGCGGGGACGGCGACCTGCCGGCCGATCTGATCGGCCGGCTCGTCGAACAGGTGGGGACGATGCACCGCAGCGCGGCGGGCCGGTCCGGAGTCCATCCCTCGGGGCTCTCGCCGCGTGAGGTGGACGTCCTGCGGCTGGTCGCCGAGGGGCTGGACACCGGAGAGATAGCCAGCAAGCTCTCCTATTCGGAACGCACCGTCAAAAACGTCATGCACGGACTGACCACACGCCTTCACCTGCGCAATCGGGCGCATGCCGTGGCGCATGCCCTTCGGGAAGGCTACATCTGACCGAACGGGCACTCGAAGGAGAACACGCGGGCAGCGTGTCGTGCCCTGTGCCCGTCCCCAAGGTGCTTGCGGGGACGGGCGGTTGGGACGGCACGATCGAGGGACGGCCGACAGGGGCGTACCGGGCGCCGTACCGCGGGGCACGACAGCACGGCAGGGCGGGAGTTCGGCGGTGATCCACGAGGTGGACGAGGTTCTGGGGGACCTGATCGGAGGGGGCGCCCTGGCCGGTTCGGGCATCGAGGTCTCCTTCGACGCCCCGACCCGTGACTGGGCGGCCCGCCGCAACACCCCCACGATCAACACCTACTTGTACGACATCCGGGAGGACGTGCACCGGCGCCAGCGCGGGCACGTGGCCGTGCGCGACGAGCGGGACGTGGTCGTCAAGCGCCGCCAGCCGCCGCGCTGGTTCCGGCTGTCGTACCTGGTGACGGCGTGGACGAAGCGGCCACAGGACGAACACCGGCTGCTGTCCGCCGTGTTGTCGACCCTGATCCCGCGCGAACTGCTCGCCCCCGCGGAACTTCCCGGTTCCCTGCGTGAGTTGGGTCTGTCGGTGCCGATCTCGGTGGCCGGCATCCAGACCGAGTCCCGCTCCCTCGCGGAGATCTGGTCCGCCCTCGGCGGCGAACTCAAGCCGTCCCTCGACCTCGTGGTCACCGCGCCCTTCCCGGCCTACCCCGAGTACGACGCCGGCCCGCCCGTCACCGAGGGCGCGGCGGTCCGCGTGAGCGGCCTCGACGGCAGGGAACCTGGCGTGGAGGAACGCGCCCACCGACCGCGCCAGGTGGCGGCGGTACGGGAGTCCCGTGAGGTGGCCCGGCGCAAGAGGGCGCCGGGGACGCCGACATGACGGTCACGGACGAGGCCGTCGCCTTCACCGGTGGGTCGGAGACCGACGCCCTCCTCGCCCGGCTCGGTCGGCTCCGGGAGCGAGTCGCCCTGCTCGTCGACCGGCGTTCCGTCACCGACCCCACGGCCGGTGACCCGATGCGCGGCCTGTACCTCCCGGAAGAGGCGGTACGGCAGCTGCTGCTGCGCTCCCCGGAACCGGAACCGGAACGGGAACTGGCAACGCCCGCAACCGAGTTGGCGCACAGCCCGGCCGACCGGCTGGCCGCCCTGCGCCTGACCGACCTCGACACCGCCCTCCTCCTCGTCGCTCTCGCTCCCGACCTGGACCGCACCTTCGAGCCGCTCTACGGCTACCTCAACGACGACGTCAGCCGCCGCCGGGCCACCGTGGGACTCGCCCTGGACCTGTGCGGCGTACCGGCACACCAGGCGTCGGGCCGGGCCCGGTTCCTTCCGACGGCCCCGCTGTCCGTCCTCGGCCTGCTCACCGTGGAGGAACCCGAACACCCCTTCCTCAGCCGCTCGTTGCGTGTGTCCGACCGGGTCGTGGCGCATCTGCTCGGCGACGACACCCCGGACGCGAGCCTCACCGGGCATCTCCATCCGCTGCCGGTGCCGAGCGTGTCCCACGACGGGCAAGAGCCGGGCCCCGACGGCGAGTTCACCGGCTTCGTGGACCGGCTGGCCGCGCTGCTCGCCGAAGGTCCGCCCCTCGCCGTGTATGTGAGGGAGCGTCACGAGGGTGACGGGCTCGTGTGCGTGTCGAGTGCCCTGCACGCGGCCGGTGTGGCCGCCGTGCGGTACTCCGGTCCCGTGGAGCGGGTGCCGGAGTTGCTGCGCGAGGCCCGGCTGAGTGGTCGTACGGTCGTCGTGGGTGCACTGTCCGACCAACCCGGCGCACTGGTAAGGGCGTTGACCGATGCCGTCGATGTCTCCGTGCTGATCGCCGGTGCGCGGCCGTACGACCCGCAGTGGTGCGAGAGTGATCCGCTGATCCTGGAGGCGCCCCGGCAGCGGGCCGCGGCGGTGCGGGCCTGGACGGACGCGGTCGGCGAGCAGAGCGGCTTCGACGTACGGGCCACCGTCGCGCCGTACCATCTCGGCGCCGACCGCATCGCGCGCGCCGCCCGTGCGGCACATGGTCTTGCCGCGTTCGACGGCACCCCGATGAGCGCCGCCCATCTGCGGCTCGCGGCACGGCAGCAGTCGGCGTCGGGGCTCGAACAGCATGCCCGGCGGATCCGGCCCGCCGTCGACTGGCGGGACCTGGTCCTGCCCGAGCGGTCGCTGACCCAGCTGCACGAACTCGCCCTGCGCGCCCGGCACCGCGACCGGGTCCTCGGCGACTGGCGGCTCAGCGCGGGCGGTGGCCGGGGGCGTGGTGTGCTCGGTCTGTTCGCGGGGGAGTCCGGCACCGGCAAGACGCTGTCGGCGGAGGTCGTCGCGGCCGAACTCGGCCTGGATCTCTATGTCGTTCAGCTGTCGTCGATCGTCGACAAGTACGTCGGCGAGACCGAGAAGAACCTCGAACGGATCTTCACGGAGGCCGACCGCACCGACGCCGTGCTCCTCTTCGACGAGGCCGACGCCGTCTTCGGCAAGCGCTCCGAGGTGAAGGACTCGCACGACCGGTACGCCAACATGGAGAGCGCCTATCTGCTCCAACGCCTGGAGTCCTTCGACGGGATCGCGCTGCTCACCACCAACCTGCGCGCCAACATCGACGAGGCGTTCACCCGCCGGCTGGACCTGGTCGTCGACTTCCCGTTCCCGGACCCGGCCCAGCGGCTCGCGCTGTGGCGGCACGGGCTGACCCATGTGCCGAGCGTGCCCGACCTCGAACTCGGTCCGCTGGCCAAGGAGTTCGAGCTGGCCGGCGGCTCCATCCGCAGCGCCGTCGTCACCGCCGCGTACCTCGCCGCCGGACGCGGGGACACGGTGACCGCGGCGGACCTCCTCGAAGGGGCCCGCCGCGAATACCGCAAGGCGGGGCGGCTGGTGCCGGGAGAAGGCACCTGGTAGCCGCCCCGGTGAGTCAGTTCGGCACGGTCAGCCTGACCGCCACCAGCCAGTGGTTGTTGTCGAGGGTGCCCGAGAAGCCGTACGCGGGCCGCGGGGCGGTGCACTTCTGATCGCCCCAGTCCCAGCCGGAACTGCGGACGATCCAACAGAGCTGACCACTGCCGATGTTGTTCGCGAAGCCCGTCATGTACGCGGCGCCCGGCTTCGCGGCGCCGATGTAGTTGTCCTTGCCGTCGGCGATGATGGCCGTCCATCCCGAAGGCTGGTACTTGCCGATGCCGTTGGTCGACGCGGGGTCGTGGATGAAGGCGTTGGCGGCCGAACCGGCGGTCCCGGAGACCGCGATGTTCACGGAGAGGATCTGCTCGTCGTCGGTGGACGTGGCGGCCGCGGCGCCGTCGCACTCCGGGGCCTTCCAGCCCTTGCCGCCGATGTAGATCCGGTAGCAGACATGGCGTCCGGAGTCCCGCGCGGCCAGCTTGTTCACCGCGGTCGCCGCCGTCACGGGCTTCGGCTTGGCGGACGGCTTGGAGTCCCCGCCGCCGCCCGACCCGCCACCGGTCGCCGCGGCCGTCGAGGTCTCGGCCGCCGGGGGCGGGCTCGTCGCGACGGGCGAGGGCGGCGGGGGAGCGGCGCTCAGGGTGGGGCTGGGCGCGAGCGTGCTGACGCCCGCGTCCTTCAACTGCTCGGTGGCGGCCGTCCTCACCTGCGGCTTGTACGCGATCCACAGCATGAGGAAGGTGAGCGCGAGCGCGGTCAGGACACCGAGGAAGGTGGCCAGCCAGCGCGGCAGGAACCCGCGCTGGAGATAAGTCCCCTCCACGGGAAGCGGGTTGGCGCCGGACCGCAACACGCTGAGCGTGTACGGCCGTTGCTCCTTCGGCCCGAACCAGATGATCTTCCGCGGCTTCAGGGACGCCTTGACGAACGCGGCCCGGCCCGGCTCGATCTGCACATTGCCCGGATGGATGTCGTACGACAACTGGTCGCCGTTGTCGCTGCCGCTGATCGACGCCGTCAGCCTGGTGTTGCCCAGGTTGTCCACGGCGAGTTGGGGGCGGCCCCGGAAACGTCCCTTGACCGTCGGCGGCACCAGCTCCGCCCGCACCTCCGTGAACGGGGTGATGGTCAGATTGCCCTCGGGGACGGTGACCGCCTCCGGGTGCTCGGTCGGCGTGATCCGTACCGCGTACGGGTTCGGGCCCGCCGTCGCGTCCGGGGTGCGCGGCGGCGCGAACGTCAGGTCGACCGTGCCCGTCGTGCCCGGATAGAGCCGCAGCGTCTGCGGCTCCACAGTGGTCCAGGGCGTGATGCTCCCCACCGGCTCGAAGCGGTACTCGTCCACGACGTCGCCGGTGTTGCGCAGCCGCAGCCGCACGCGGGTACTGCCACCGGGATCGACGGTCGCGGACGCGGGCTCCAGGGAGGTCCACAGACTCATGAGCCGACGCTACGACGGATGGTGAGGGCGCGTCAGGAGTCGCCCGGGCAACACCAGTTGCCCAAAAGGGCCGCTCATCAAACCCGTCACTGCCCCCACGGCGACGGCGTCCACCGCGGTGGCACGGTTTTACGGAGGACATGACGCGGCGGGCTGCCCGCGAACCGTGCCGGGGACTGCCCCTGAGGGCAAGGAAGTTGCCCCAAGGCAGGCACTCGGGGACGTTTCGGCGGCCGGGTCGCGCGCGTGACGCTTGAGGGCATCCTGTCTCGTACCCCGAGGAGAGCAGAGCATGCCGTCCTATCTGTCGCCCGGCGTCTACGTCGAGGAGGTGGCCAGCGGCTCGCGCCCGATCGAGGGAGTGGGCACCTCGGTGGCGGCCTTCGTGGGCCTGGCCCCGACCGGTCCGCTGAACGAGCCGACCCTGGTGACCAACTGGACGCAGTACGTCGCTGCCTTCGGTGAGTTCACCGACGGGTACTACCTCGCGCACTCCGTCTACGGCTTCTTCAACAACGGCGGTTCGGCCGCCTACGTCGTCCGCGTCGGCGGCACCGCCGTGGGCACCGCCGCCGAGTCCAACTCCCCGTCCGCCGTGACGGGTTCGGCCGCCCCGGCCGCGCTGCCGCCCGGCGAGCCGGCCCAGCTCGGCACCTTCGCCGTGACCGCGCTGGCGCCAGGCGACCTGAGCGTCGAGGTGGCCGACGCCGAGGGTGAAGGCCCCGCCGAACGGTTCCGGCTGATCGTCAAGGACGCCGGCAAGGACGTCGAGAGCTTCGACGTGACCGCCAAGAAGGGCGGCCGCAACTACGTCGTCACTCAGGTCAAGGAGCGCTCCAAGCTCATCGCCGTGGCCGAGACGGCGCCCGCCGCGCAGCTGGCCCGCCCGGAGAACCAGACGGTCGCCCTCACCGCGCCCGCGCCCGCTTCCGCCGCACCCGCCGTACCCGGCAAGGGAAATGACACCGCGTCACATCCCGGCCCGGCCACCTACCTCGGCGACTCCTCCGACCGCACCGGCTTCGGCGGCCTGGAGGCCGTGGACGAGATCTCCATGGTCGCGGTGCCCGACCTGATGGCCGCCTACCAGCGCGGCGCGATCGACCTGGAGGCCGTCAAGGCAGTCCAGTTGGGCCTCATCGCGCACTGCGAGCTGATGGGCGACCGGGTCGCCGTCATCGACCCGCCGCCGAGCCTGAACGCCCGTCAGATCCGGGTCTGGCGGCAGGAGACGGCCGGCTACGACTCCAAGTACGCGGCCCTGTACTACCCGTGGATCAAGACCTTCGACCCGTCCAGCGGACAGTCCCGGCTGATCCCGCCGAGCGGCCACATCTCCGGCGTGTGGGCCCGCAACGACTCCGAGCGCGGCGTGCACAAGGCGCCCGCCAACGAGGTCGTACGCGGCGCGGTCGACCTGGAGACCCAAATCACCCGCGGCGAGCAGGACTTGCTCAACCCGATCGGCGTCAACTGCATCCGGGCCTTCCCGGGCCGCGGCATCCGCGTCTGGGGCGCCCGCACCATGTCCTCCGACCCGGCCTGGCGCTACCTCAACATCCGCCGGTACTTCAACTACCTGGAGGAGTCGATCCTGATCGGCACTCAGTGGGTGGTGTTCGAGCCGAACGACCACGCCCTCTGGGCGCGGATCCGGCGCAACATCTCGGCCTTCCTGGTCAACGAGTGGCGCAGCGGCGCCCTGTTCGGCCAGCGGCCGGAGGAGGCGTACTACGTCAAGTGCGACGAGGAGACCAACCCGCCGGAGTCCGTCGACGTCGGCCGGGTCGTCTGCGAGATCGGCATCGCGCCGGTCAAGCCGGCCGAGTTCGTGATCTTCCGACTGGCTCAGTTCTCCAGCGGCAGCGGGGAGTTGGAGGAGTAGGCGAGGCCGGGCCCGCCGTCACTCCAGGTCGTCATCTCCCCAGGTCGTCTTCAACACCCTTAGAAGGACAGCGAATTCATGAGTCTCCAGCCGGGTGACGCCCTCACCTCACACAATTTCGGCCTGCAGATCGACGGCGTGATGGTCGAGTACCTCGCGGAGGTCAGCGGCCTCAGCATCGAGCAGGACGTCATCACGTACCAGCAGAACACCCCCAACGGCCAGAACGTGGTCAAGAACATGCCGGGCGTGAAGAAGAACGGCACCTGCACGGTGATTCGCGGCATGACCCAGTCGGCCTCGTTCACCCAGTGGATCAACGAGTCGATCTCCGGTCAGATGACCACCGCGCGCAAGAACGCGTCGATCATCATGATGGACTTCCAGAACAACCCGGTGAAGCGCTACCACCTGCGCAACGCCTGGTGCAGCAAGATCGACGCGAGCACGGTGAAGGCGGGCGAGGCCGCCGCCCTCACCGAGTCCGTGACCATCGTGTTCGAAGAACTGGTCATCGAATAATGAGGCGTTCGGCGGCTACGGCGGTGGCCGCGCCGGGTGCGGGTGCTGCTGCGGAGACGTCGGTGGGGGTGGGGGCCGGTCCGACGGCGGCCCCGGCCCCGGCCGCCCCGGCGCCCGCTCCGGCCGTACGGCAGACACTGCGGACCGAATTCCCCTTCCAGCTGCCGCGCGGTTACGTCGACGATTCCGGCACGGTCCACCAGGACGGTGTGATGCGACTGGCCACCGCACGCGACGAGTTGGTGCCGCTGCGGGACGTCCGGGTGCAGGAGAACCCGGCGTATCTGTCGGTGGTGCTGCTCGGCCGGGTGATCACCAGGCTGGGCACCGTCCCCATGGTCCACGACGGGATCGTGGAGAACATGTTCGCCTCCGACCTCGCCTTCCTCCAGGACTTCTACCGCCAGATCAACGCGGAAGGGCACACCCGCGCGGCAGTTCAGTGCCCGCACTGCGCGGAACCCTTCGAAGTGGAGCTCGGCGGGAGCCGCCTGGGGGAATCGTGACGTACGCGACCGACCGGCTGCACGAGGAGATCGCGTACGTCGCCTACCACTTCCACTGGCGTCTGGAGGACATCCTGGACCTCGAACACCACGACCGCCGCCGCTACTTGGGCGAGATCGCGTCCCTGGTGACGCGCTCCGGGGCGGAGGGCTGACCGGTGGGGTTCTTGGACCGGTTGCGGGGACGGGCTGGAGAGGACGCCGACTCCGGTACGGGTACGGGTACGGGAGTCGGCGAGGTGCGGAGTTCCGGTGAGGCGGACGGCTCCGCAGGTCCGGTGAGTTCGCCATCTACGGCCTCTACTGCCTCTACGGCTCCTGCGGTGGCCTTGGCCGCGTGGCCTGGGCTGCCGCCGATCCAGCGGGCTTCCGCTGTCGGGGGGACCGGGGTTGCCGATGCCGGGTTCGGTGCGCGTCTGCCCACCTGGCAGAACCCGTCGTTCACCGGGACGGGGTTCCGTGCGGTGCTGGACGCGGAGCGGAGTGCCCGGATCGCGGGTTCCTCGCTGCCTGCGGCGCCGGTGCGGGCGGTACCGAGCCTGGGTCAGCCTCAGGGTGAACTGCCGTTGGCCGAGCGGGGGTTGGTTGCGCAGCCGGGGCCTGTGGTTCCGTTGCGGGCGACTGCGGGGCCTGTGGCGCAGCGGGCTGTGCCTCTCGCGTCGAGGGGGGCCGTGGGTGTGCGCGGTACTGCTCCGGCTCCTGTGGCTGGTTCGGTCGGAGCGATGGCTCCGGCTTCCGGTATTCAGGTGACTGCGGTGGCGGCGTCGGAGCAACTCCGGCCGAGTACGGGGTCGTTGACGAGGTCGGGTGCGGCTGCGGTGCAGCGGCGATTGGTCGGGAGGCGGAACTCGGGGACCGTGGGGGGTGGTTCGGGTGGGGAGTCCGCGTCGGATGCAACTGGCGGTGACCGAGGAGAAGGTGATCCGGGCGGCGGATCATCTGTTCCGTTCGCCGTTCCGGCCGCAGGTGGCGTTGTAGAGCGACTCGGTGGTGGCGCAGGCGTAGTTCGTGGCGCGGGGGAGCGGCGGGACGTGGTTCCGGCGGCTCCGAGTAGGCCGGCGGTCGGCTCCGGTGAGGCGAAGCCCGCGGTGCGACGACGACCGGCGACGCCATCGGGCACACCGCGGATGCCACTGGCGGACGGTAGTGACGAACCTGTTGGCCCCAGCGCTACCGAGCCCGAAAGTCGTCCCATCACACGCGGTAGCGCGGCTCCCGTCTCAGGGAACACGGCGGACAGTGTGCAGCGGGCGGTCACCGCGCCGGGTGCCACGGCCGCTGCTTCGGCGGCTCCGAAGGCCACGATGGCGTCGACGCCGCCGAACCCCGCAGCGCCGTCAGCCGAGTCGCCGTCAGCCATGCCTGCCGCCCCGGCGCAGCCGACGCCCCCGAACACTTCCCGCGTGCCGATGCCCGTACAACGCGCCGCGACTGCTCCGGCCGCACACGACCACGGCACCACCCAGCCCCGGTCCCACCCCTCGGCACCCCTCGCAGGACCGACGGATTCCGCCGGCGCCCGGACCAACAATCCAACCTCCGGTCCTACGCCCCCTCCCGCACCCCAGATCCAACGCAGCGCCGCCCGCCGCCCGCCTCGCATCCCCCTCGGCGCCCCTCTCACCACGCGCCCGAAGGAGACACGGCAGCCCTCAACACCCGTACCGCCGATGCCCGGTCCGGCCGCTCGCCCCGCGCAGGGCAACACACCCAACACCCCTGCGCCGCAAGGTAATGCGCCGACTGTTCCGGTGCCTACGTCCCCGCCTGCGCAGGCCCCTCACTCTCCGGTTCCCGCGAAGCCCACTCCCGTTCGGCGCCGTTCACCCCTCGGAGCTCCGGTCACCGCCACACCGGCAGACGCGAGGCCGCTCAGCGGTTCGCCGTTCACGCCGGCCGGCGCTGGGCACCGTACGGAACCGGGTTCGACGCCGACAGCGGGACCCGGGCCGACGATCCAACGAACCGTCGCCCCCGACCCGTTCGCACCGCCCCCGGCCACGGCGCCCTCAACCACCACGCGCGCGCCCGCCGCATACCCAACCACCGCGCATCCGCTTGCCGCGCCCCCAACTACCGCGCCCCGCCCGACCGAAGCACTGGCCAACCCGGCGACACCGGGTCCGGGGCAGCCGGTCCAGCGAAGCGTCGCGGCGAGCGTGCCTGCACGGGCCGCGCAGGCCTACCCGGCCACGGGTCCCTCTCACACAGCGTCCCCGACCACCGGGTCCCCGGCGGATCTGGTTGCTCAGGCGACACCGGTCCTGGGGTCTACGGTCCAGCGAAGCGTCGCGGCGAGCGTGCCTGTACGGGCCGCGCAGGCCTACCCGGCCACGGGTCTCTCTCGCACAGCGTCCCCGACTGCCGGGTCCCCGGCGGATCTGGTTGCTCAGGCGACACCGGGTCCGGGGCAGCCGGTCCAGCGAAGCGTCGCGGCGAGCGTGCCTGTACGGGCCGCGCAGGCCCACCCGGCCACGGGTCCCTCTCGCACAGCGTCCCCGACCACCGTGTCCCCGGCGGATCTGGTTGCTCAGGCGACACCGGGTCCGGGGCCGACGGTCCAGCGAAGCGTCGCCCCGACCCCGCCTGAACGCGCTGCGGAGACCGCGTTGGTCACGGGCCCCTCTCGCACCGCGCCCCCGACCCCCGCATCCTCGGCCAACCAGGTAGCTCAGGCGACACCGGTTCCGGCGCCGACGGTCCAGCGAAGGGTCGCCCCGACCCCCCTCGTACGGGCCGCGGACACCTCCTCGGTCACAGGCGCTCCTCCCACCGGGTCCCCGGCCAACCTGGTAGCTCAGGCGACACCGGTCCAGCGAAGCGTCGCCCCGAGCCCGCCTGCACGGGCCGCGCAGGCCCCCTCGACCACCGCCCCCTCACTCGCCACGCCCCCACCCACCGCAGACCGTCCGACCGCAGCCCCACCCGCGAGCCCCTCTCCGGACGCCCTTCCGTCCTCGGTCGTGCCCCCGACCTGGGCCGTGACTTCGTCTTCAGCCGGGATTTCGTCGTCAGCCGCGACGCCGCCCTCAGCCGTGCCCTCGCCCTTGGCCGCGTCCCCGCCCTCACTCACCGCCCCACCCCGCCGCACCACGAACCCGACTCCGCCCGGCCCGACCACGCCCGACCTGCCCCCTCCCGGCGTGACCTCGCGCACCGCACCGCCGCTCACCGCACCCCGCCCCACGACACGGACCCCCACCACACCGGCACCCCCCATCGCTCCGCTCCGCACGCCAACCCCGGCGCAGCGCCCCGCACCCGCATCGCCCTTCACCCCCGTACAACGTCACCCCCGTACGACCCCCGCCCCACCCGTAGTACCCGGCACCCCCGCAGCCCCCGTCACCCCCGGAGTACCCGGAGCCCCCGTACTACCCAGGACCGCCGCGCGCCCCGGCACCGCCGCCATACCCGTAGTACCCCTACGCCTCCCCACCCCCACGTCCCACACCCCCCTCCCGGTCTCCACCCCACCCGGAACCGGCCCCCTCACCGTCCAACGCAACCCCTCCTCCGCCACCCCCCTGAACCGAGCCCACCCCACCCTCAGCAAAACCCCCACCTCCACCCCCACCTCCACCCCCACCACACTCGCCGCCCCCGCCTCACGCCCCTCCACCCCACCCCCGCCGTACACCCCACCCCCACCCCCCTCCCAGTCACCCCCACCCCCAGACCCGCCACCTCTGTACTCCCCAACCGCCAACGGCACGGCTCCCCCACCCCCCGCCTACGAGGCAGTCCCCGCAGGCCAGTTCGACCCCCGAGACCTCACCGACTTCCAGCTGGACGAACTGGTGCACCGGATCATCGGCCGCATCACCCGCCTCATCCGCATGGAACTCCGCCTGGACCGCGAACGAATCGGCAAACTCCGCGACCCCCGCCACTGACCGGCACCACCCCGCACCACGACGAACCGCCCCACCCCCTCCGCAACAGCAGAAAGGCAGGCCGACCCCCGATGTCCCGCCTCGACCCGGGCTCCACCATCTGGTTCACCCTCAGCATCGACGGCGAGAGCCTCGGCTACTTCAACGGGTGCGACGGGCTGTCGTCGACGGTGGAGATCGAGCACCGGCAGGAGGGCGGCAACAACGGCTTCGTCTGGCAACTCCCCACCCGTGTCACCTTCTCCACCATCCGGCTGACCCGCCCGCTCACCCCGGACACCGCGAAGGTCGCCAAGTGGATCTCCTCCGTGCAGACCGGGATCAAGCGGCCCACCGGACAGATCGCGGCGCTGCGCGCGGACGGGTCGGAGGTGGCGCACTGGGGGCTCATCGACGTGCTGCCCGTCAGCTGGCAGGGGCCTTCGCTCGACCCGGCGGGGCCGGCCGTCGCCACCGAGGTCCTGGAGATCGCCCACCACGGATTCACGGACTGAGCGCGGCGGCGGAGGAGGAAGGGAGAGCAAGACCATGGCCACCACCAGCAGGGGCGCCGGCAAGAGCCTTGTCCGTGCCAGCCTTGCCATTCATGAGCCGCCGGTAGGGGGGAGTACCACCCCGGGCGGGCTCATCAAGACCTTCGCCTTCGACTTCAACCCGGCGCAGCTGTCGCTCACCCGCCGCGCCCAGTGGAAGACGACCCCCGCGCAGATCGAACGGGACGGCTCCCTCCCGGAGTTCATGGGTTCGCAGCCGCGCGAGATGGGCGTGGAGATCTTCCTCGACTCCTCCGACGAGCCCACCAGCAACTCGGTTCTGAAGAAGGTCGAGTCCCTGCTCGCGTGCTGCGACGTGACCACCAAGTCCATTGCCGCCAAACAGCCTTCACCGCCCTGGGTGGTGTTCCAGTGGGGGTCGTTCTCCACCGCCCGGTTCACCGCCTACGTCTCCTCCGTCGAGGCCGCCTACTCGCTCTTCGGCACCACCGGCGTGCCCATCCGCGCCACCTGCCGGCTCCAACTGCACGAGATACCGAGCAACACCAAGGGCCAGAACCCGACTTCGGGCGCGCTCACGGCGCAGCGCGTGCACCGGGTCGTGGCAGGGGACTCCTTGCAGTCGCTGGCCTGGCGGGAGTACGGCGACTCCGCCGCGTGGCGGGCGATCGCCGAGGCCAACGGGATCGACGACCCGACGCGGCTCGCGAACGGTGTCGAACTCGTGCTGCCCGCCGCCGAGGAGGTGCGTTCCTGATGGTGAAGTCCGCGTTCTCGAACGTCGTCGAGGTGAAGATCGGCGGCGCCAAGATCCCTTCCGAGTACGCCCGTTACCTCGTCGACAGCTACGTCGACCAGGGTGTCGGCGTCCCGGCCGCGTTCCGGCTCACCTTCCGGGACCCGTACCGGCTGATCCTCGGCAAACTCGGCGTCACCTTCGGCACGAAGGTCGTCATCGCGCCGGTCGCCGACGGGCAGGGCGCCTCCGATCCGCTGCTGACCGGTGAAGTCACGGGACTTGAGGCCGACTACGACGGCACCGGCACCTTCACCGTCGTACGCGGCTACGACTTCGGGCACCGGCTGCTGCGCCAGCGCCGGGTCGCCGCCTACCGCAACCAGAGCGCGTCCGACATCGCCCGCAAACTCGCCGCCCAGGACGGGGTGCCGATCGGGAAGATCACGTCCACGCGGACCGTGTACGAGTTCATCTCCCAGTCCAATGTGACCGATTGGGACTTTCTCGCCCGGCTCGCGGACGAGAACGAGATGGTGATGTCGGTCGACGCGGACGGCAAGTTCCAGTTCGTGGAGCCGAAGCCGTCGTCCGGTGCTCCGTCGCCCGAAACCGATGGCGACAAAAGCCCGTTCGTGCTCCAGGCGGGGCACGACATCCTGCGGCTGCGGGCCGCCGTGACCGCCGCCGACCAGGTCGGCAGGGTCGAGGCGCGCGGCTGGGACGTCACCACGAAGAAGAAGCTCACCGCCACCTCGCCCGGCGCCTCGAACCCGGGCATCGGCATCGGCACCACCCCGGGCGCGGCGGCCGGCAAGTTCAAGACGGCCAAGCTGGTCGAGACGGGCACGCCGTACGACAAGCAGAACGAGGTGAAGTTCGCCGCCGCCGCCCTCGCCGACGACGTGACGTCCTCCTTCGCCGAACTGGAGGTCGTCGCGCGCGGAAATCCCAAGCTGCGTCCGGGAGTTCCGGTCGCGCTCGCTGACGTGGGCTCGCCCTTCGAGGGCAAGTACACGGCCACCTCCGTACGGCACGTCTTCGGCGACGGCAAGCACTACGAGACCTGGGTGACGGTCAGCGGACGCCAGTGGCGTTCGCTGTACGGGCTCGCCTCGGGCGGCTCGGAGACCGCGCCCCGGCTGCCCGGCGTCGCCAACGCCGTGGTCACCGATGTCAACGACCCGCTCAAGCAGGGGCGGGTGCGCTTGCAGTTTCCGTGGCTGGACGACACGTACGTCAGCGACTGGACGCGAACCGTGCAGTGGGGCGGGCTCGGCGGGGGCGGGATCTTCCCCATGGACGTCAACGACGAAGTGCTGGTCGCCTTCGACCGGGGGGCACTCGACCACCCGTTCGTGATCGGCGGGCTCTACAACGGCAAGGACAAGCCGACCGTCGTCGGTGACGTGCCGCTGCACGACGCCGTACGGAAGAAGGCGAGCCGGCACACCGTCTCCGACCGGGACGGCAACCGGATGGACCTGCTCAGCCAGAAGACCGGCGGCCGCAAGCAGGGCGTCCGACTGGCCTCCGGGGACAAGCAGTTGACCATCACCCTGGACCGGACGAACACCGAGATCGTCGTGGACAGCAAGGGCGAGGTCACCATCAAGGGCAGCCGCGCGGTGTCGGTCGAGGCCGGTACCGATCTGACCCTCAGCGCCCGGCGCAGTCTCACGATCAAAAGCGGCGGACCGCTGAACATCGAGGGGCGCGGGCTGGTCAACGTCAAGTCGACCACCGGAGCCATCACGGTGGACGCGATGGGCGCCCTCAACATGAAGGCGCTCGGCAACGCGATGCTCACCGGCGGCGCGAGCGTGCAGATCAACTCCATCGCCAACGTGGGGATTCGGGCCGTCACCGTGCCGATCATGGGCGTGGTCACCCTCAACGGCCTTGTCCCGATGGTGATTCCGGCATGAGCGGCCCAACGGGCGAGGAACGGGCGGGTGTTGTCTGATGGCCGAACAATTCGTGGGCTCCGGCTGGTCGTTCCCGCTGCGCATCGGGCCGACCGGCGGCATCGCGCTGGTCAGCGGGGAACGCGAGGTCGAGGAGGCGATCCGGCTCGTCCTGTCGACGGCGCCGGGCGAGCGGCCGATGCGGCCCGACTTCGGCTGCGCGATCCACGACCTGGTGTTCGCACCGGTCAACGAGCAGACCGCGGGCCGGATCCAGCACGAGGTGCACGTCAGCCTCGACCGCTGGGAGCCGCGCATCGAGGTCGACGACGTCGAGGTCACCGCGGGCACCGAACAGAGCGTGCTGTACATCGACGTCCGCTACTCGATCCGCGGCACCAACAACCCGCGCAGCCTCGTCTTCCCCTTCTACGTCATCCCGTCCCACGACGAGCCGGACACCTCCGGTACGCCCGGCACGGCTGCTGAAAGCGACAACTGACCGATGGCCCTGCCCTCCCCGAACCTCGACGACCGCCGCTTCCAGCAGTTCGTCGACGACGCCAAGCGCTACATCCAGCAGCGCGCCCCGGAGTGGACCGACCACAACGTCTCCGACCCCGGTGTCACCCTCGTCGAGACGGTCGCGCACATGGCCGACCAGATCGTCTACCGCCTCAACCGGGTACCGGACAAGAACCACCTGGCCTTTCTCGACCTGGTCGGCATCACGCTCTTCCCGCCGTCCGCGGCCCGCACCGACGTCACGTTCTGGCTGTCGGCGCCCCAGGAGGAAGCGGTGCACGTGCCGCTCGGCACCGAGGTGGCGACCATGCGCACCGAGGGCGAGGAGGCGGTCGTCTTCGCCACGGAGCGTGAACTCGCCGTCGTGCCAAGTGTGTTGCGGCATCTTGTGGTGCAGCACCGGGGCAAGCAGGTCGTCGACCGCACCCACGACCTGGCCGAGGGCAATCACGTGATGTGCTTCGCCGAGGCGCCCGACCCCGGCGACTCCATGCTGTTCGGCCTCACCGCCGCCGTCCCGCACTGCGCCCTCGCCCTCGAACTCGACAGCCGCGTCGACGGAGTCGGCGTCGACCCGCGCCAACCGCCCCTGGTGTGGGAGGCGTGGACCGCCGACGGCTGGCAGCTCTGCGAGGTGGACCGTGACGGCACCGGCGGCCTCAACCGCCCCGGCGCGGTCGTCCTGCACGTCCCCGGCGGCCACACCCTGTCGCGCAACGGCGGCCAGGAAGCGGGCTGGTTGCGCTGCCGCGTCACCGAACCCCACTCCGACCAGCCCTTCTACACCACCTCGCCGACCGTCCGCTCCGCCGAGGCCTTCACCATCGGAGGCACCACCAGCGTCGTCCACGCCGACACCGTCTACGACGAGGCGCTCGGCGAGTCCACCGGCCTGCCCGGGCAGCGGCTGCGGCTCTCCCACACACCGGTCGTCGGCGACGCCGTACCCCTGCTCCTCCAGACCGCCGAGCACGACGGGTGGACGGACTGGCAGGTCGTCCCGCACTTCGCCGCCTCCGGCCCCGACGACCGCCACATCACCCTCGACGCGGCCACCGGCGAACTCGCCTTCGGACCCGCCGTCCGCGAACCCGACGGCTCCCTGCGCCAGTACGGCGGGGTCGCCCCCAAGGGCTCGGTGATCCGCGCCCGCCGCTACCGCACCGGCGGCGGCCGGGCCGGCAACGTGGCCCGCGGCGCGGTCCAGATCCTGCGCAGCTCCATCCCGTACGTCTCCGAGGTCGTCAACCGCGAGGCCGCGCGCGGCGGAGTGGACGGCGAGACCGTCCAGGAGGCCAAGACCCGCGCGCCGATCACCCTGCGCGCCCAGGAGCGGGCGGTCACCCTCCGGGACTACGAGGAACTCTCCCGCCGGGCCGCCCCCGAGACCGCGCGCATCACCTGCCTGGAGGGCGACGAGGAGGAGCACGGGGCGTATGCCGTACGGGTGTTGGTGGTCCCGCAGGCCGTGCCCGACCCGGGTGGCCGGCTCCGCTTCGAGCAACTGGTCCCCGGAGACGCCCTGTTGGACCGCATCACCCGGCATCTCGACGAACGGCGGCTGATCGGGACCCGGTTGGCGGTCGGCCCGCCCTTCTACCAGGGCGTCACCGTCGTCGCCACGGTCCACGCCTTCCGAGGCGTCGACACCGACCGGGTGCGCCGCCAGGCCCACGACGCCCTCTACCGGCACCTCGACCCGCTCACCGGCGGCTCGGACGGAAAGGGCTGGCCGTTCGGACGCCCCGTGCAGTCCGGCGAGGTCTTCGCGGTGCTCCAGCGGGTGCCCGGCGTCGAGTTGGTCGACGAGGTCGTCCTGCACCCCGCCGACCCGCTCACCGGCAAGCGCGGCGACCCCACGGACCGCATCGACCTGGAGCGGCCGTCCCTGGTGTTCTCCTTCGACCACCGCGTCCGCGTGATCGGAGACGGCGCGTGAGAACCAGCAACTGCCTTTGGGGAGGCCTGCGTTGAGGGGATCAGTTGACGGCCTCGGCTCCTCCGCGCCGATCGGCGCCATGCTTCCCGCCGTGTTCGCCGACGACGACCTCGCCCAGCGTTTCGTCGCCGGGCTCGACGAGGTCGTAGCGCCGATCCTGAGTGTGCTGGACTGCCTCGACACGTACTTCAGGCCGTCGCTCGCACCGCTCGACTTCGTTCAGTGGCTGGGGAGTTGGGTCGGTGCCGAGACCGACGGCAGTGAACCGGAGGAGCGGCTGCGGGCCGCCGTAGCCGCCGCCACGTACCTCCACCGTATTCGCGGCACCCGGCGGGGACTGGCCGAGGCCGTGCGGCTCGCCTTCGGTGCCGAACCGGAGATCACCGAGAGCGGGGCCGCCGACTGGAGCGCCCGCCCGCTCGGCCCGGTACCCGGCGAACGCAGCCCGCGTCTGCACGTCCACCTGCGGCTGCCGGCGCCGACCACCCTGGACACCCACCGCCTCGACGCCCTCGTGGCGGCCGCCCGCCCCGCCCACATGCCGTACACGGTCCAGGTGACCGCCACCGTGCTCCCCGAAAGGAACCCCGAGAGATGACGACCACCCAGAGCTGCGCCGAATGCGGAACCCGCGCGGAACCGGGCCAGTCGTTCTGCGACGCCTGCGGCGCCGTCCTCAGCTGGACGGACCGCGCGGGCGCCCGCACCGGGGCCCCGGCCGAACGCGCCCAGGGTGCCGGGGAAGCCCCGGCCGCCGGTGGTGAACCGCGCTGGGACACCCTCTCCCAGTCCGACAACCAGCGCCCCGTACAAGGGAGTTCAGGCTCGGACGACCCCGCCGCCCGACTCGACGCGCTGTCCCTGCGCCTGGACGCCCTGGCCGCCGGCGGCTCCTACGACGCGGTCGGCGCGGGCGCCCGCCAGGAACCGGCGAGCGCCGGGGCGTCCGGCGGTTCTACGACTCCTCGCGCCTCCGGCGCCGCTACGACCCACCCCGCGCCCCACCCGAGCACGGACCCGGCGCCCGCCCCGGCCCCCGCGCCCGACGCGCCGTACGCGAACCACGACGGCGCCACCGCCCGCACCCCTTCCACCACCGACACCGCGCCCACCGCACCGATCCCCGCCACCTTCCCGGAACCGCAACCGCGACCGGAACCGGAATCCGAGGCCGAGCGCGCCCGGCGGCTCCTCGTCCCGGTCTCCGACCCGGAGCCCCGCCAGGCGCCGTCCGTCGCCCCGGTCCTGCCCGGCCGCCCGGTCGCCGCGCGTCCGCAGGCCGTACGGGCACCCGGCGTGGAACCGGGCGCCGTCGGCGGAGTGCCCTGCCCCTGGTGCGCGACGGGCAACCGGCCCGACCGGCACTACTGCGCCCGTTGCGCGATGCCCATGGCCGGCGACGAGCAGGCCCCCGGCCGGCTGCCCTGGTGGCGGCGGCTGCTCGCGTTCCGGAACGGCGAGATCCCGTGGGCGGGCGACCGGCCCCGGCTGCGCCGTACCTTCGACCGGGTGCTGACCTGGGTGGGCGCGGCGGTCGTGCTGACCCTGCTGATCGTGCTGGCCGTCAACATCCCGCGTGGCGTGGACGCGACGAAGGACCACTTCGCCAAGCGGGCCCCCGTCTACCCGGACCGCGTCACCGCCTCCCGCTCCTTCCCGGGCCACAAGCCGGACCTGGCCTTCGACCGGCTGAACAACACCTGGTGGGGGCCGGGGGTGACCCAGTCGGGCAAGGGGGAGTGGCTGGAGGCGAAGTTCGACGAGCCGACCCGGCTGCTGGACCTGATGATCACCCCGGGTGAGTCCACCCGCCCGGACCAGCTCAGCCAGTCGGCGCTCCCGCACCGGATCGAGGCGGAGATCACCACGGCCGACGGCAAGAAGATCACCCGCCGACTCACCCTGGACCAGGGCGCGGGCGCCCAGCGCCGCTCCTTCCGGGTCGGCACGGTCACGTCGGTCCGCTTCACCATCGAGTCCGCCTACGGAGCCTCCGGGGGCAAGCAAGTGGCCATCGCCGAGATCGAGTTCTTCGGCCCGTCGAACTCGGGCGGCTCCTGACGGACGGTCCGTGAGGCGGCGAGCGCGGGGCCTCAGGCGTAGTCGGTCGCGGGGACCGTGCCGTAGCGGCTCATCGTCTCGATCGTCGACTCGGTGTTGAACTCCCGGCCGCCGGCGATCATGTCCCGCAGGTCGCGGAAGTACTGTACGAACAGGTCGGGCGTGAAGGTGTTGACCATCACCACGGGCTCGTCGCCGGGGTTGGCGAAGGTGTGCGGGGCACCGGGCGGGATCATCGCGAGGGTGCCCGCGGGGGCGACGTGGACGGTCTCGCCGATGGTGAAGTGCACGGTGCCGGAGACGACGTAGAAGCCCTCGTCGTGCTGCGCGTGGCGGTGCTGCGGCGGGCCCTGGGTGTGCGGGGCGAGGGTGATCTCGCCGATCCCGAGACGGTGGCCGGTGGTGCTGCCGTCCTCCAGGATGCGCATCGTGACCGGGCCCAGCCGGATCGACTCGCCGTCGTCCGGACCGACCACGGAAACCTCGTTCATCGCCGACTCCCTTGTATGTGGCGCGAGTTGAGCGTTCGTCGCGCTGTGGCGCGCCCTCGGAACAGTAGGCGGACATCTCTCGTTATGCAAGCAGACTCTCACAATGAGAGCTTGTCGTGATAACGTGAGGGAGACGGACGGCAGCGACGAGCGAATACGGGGAAGTGACGCACCGATGGCGACAGCACAGACGGACACGGGCCGCAGCAACCAGAAGAAGCGCACCCGTATGGCGATCGTCGAAGCGGCGCGCGGACTGATCGGCACGGGCAGCGAGGTGACCATGCCCGAGGTCGCCCGCGTCGCCCTGGTCTCCGAGGCCACCGCCTACCGCTACTTCCCCGACCTGCCGTCACTGATCGGCGAGGCCCTGGCCGGTGTGTGGCCCGACCCCGTCGACGCGCTCGGCCCGGTCGCCGACTCCCGCGATCCGGTCGAACGGATCGCGTTCGCCTGCGAGTTCCTGCTCCGGGGCACCCTGGCCCGGCAGGGCGGGGTGCGCGCGATGATGGCCGCGACGATCGTCCGTCCGGACACGGCGAACATGCGTCCCGGCATCCGCTTCGGCCTCATCGACCACGCCCTCGCCCCCCTGACGGCCACCCTCGGGGAGGCCGACCCGGAGGCGTTCACCCAGCTCAAGCGGGGTCTCGCGGTGGTCATGGCCGCGGACGCCCTGTTCACCCTCACCGACCAGTGCGGCCTCACCCCCGACGAGGCGATCACCAGCGCCGTAGGCACCGCGAAGACCCTGACGGAGGCGGCGGTGCGCGCGGTGGCCGACGGGTCCTAGCGGCCGTCGGCGTGCGCGCTTCTCAACTGCCCTTTGTCTCTGCGGCGGTTGGGTCCGTCGCCAGCCAGTGGCCGTCCGTGGTCCAGCCGACGAGTCGGCGGGCGCGGCCCCCGTCCGCCGTGCCGTCGGGGGCGAAGGTGCCGCCGTCCGCGACCAGGCGCAGCCCGGTCAGCGCGGGCGCGAGGCGGGCGGCGACAGGGGGAGCGTGGCGGGCCGCCTCCGCGTCCAGGTCGTCGAGCACGCGGCGCTGTTCGGCGGGCGTGCAGAGGGACAGGTGGAACACCAACTGCCGCCAGGCGTACGCCGCGTCCTTGATCGTGGAGTACGGCCACGGGTTGCGCTGCACCCGGGCCGTCAGCCGGCACACGGTGCCGAAACAGCGGCGCGCCAGATCCGCCCACCCCGGCTCGGGGGCGATGCCGACCCGGTGGACCAGGGTGGCCAGGTTGTGCGTGGTCAGGATCTGGGACTGCTCGATCACCTTGCCGTTCGCCGCCACCCAGGAGCCGGACGAGGAACCGGACTTCGGCCCCGCCGGAGCCGAGGACGCCCCCGCGGCCCGCTCCGCGCACAGCCGCGCGAACCCCGGGGAGGTGCGGGGCCCTGCCCCGGCTCTGTCCGACCGGCCCGCCGACTCACCCGCCTGGACGGTCCCTTCGGCGATCGCCAGTTCCCGGATCGCCGCGTAGTCGATGCCGTAGTACCGCTCGTACAGCGAACCACCGAGCAGCTCGCCCGCGATCCCGGCCGCCACAAGGAACTTGGGGCCGAAGGCGTCCATGAAGATGTCGGCGGCCAGCTCCTCCACCAGCGGGGCGCCCAGCTCCGACTGGCGGGCGAGCACGCCGAGTTCGCGCACGAGCGGGTTGGGCAGGATCGTGCCCGGGAACCCGCGCACGGCCAGCTCGCCCAACTGCCGTAGCAGCAGGGCGGCTTCGGCAGTTCCGTCGCCACGCTGCGCGGCCACCGCCCGTACCCAGGGCAGTTCCTCGATCCGGACCTGTCGCTCCAGGTTGAGCAGGAGCAACGAACGGCGGTTGCGGAACGCGCGGTAGTTCGCGGCCATCAGTGTCCGCAGCGTCTCGTCGTCGTAGGTCCGCGCGGTGGTGACGGCGACCAACCGCGGTACCAGTTGCGCGAGTACCTCGGCCGAGGGGACGACTCCCCGCTCCACGAGGGTGGATACCGGTGCGCTGAGCGCGTCCTCGACCACCCGGCGTATGGCGAGCGGGAGTTGGGCACCGGCGGGCAGGCCGCTCTCCCGCTGCTCCGGCTCGGAGACCGGGGCGAGTACGGGTGCGAGGTCGGCGATGCCCGACTCCTGGGGCAGTCCGGCGAGCCGGCCCACCACCACGTGCGCCAGGGCGTAGTGGGAGGGGAGTGCGGCCTGGGCCCGCTGCACGCGGCGCAGTTCCGCGTGCGGTGCCGAGCCCGGCAGGCCGCGCCGCCGCACCATCGACGTGACGGCGTGCCGCAGCAGCCCGAGCCGCCGCGCGTCCAACGCCCGTCCGGCGACGGTCTCTTCGAGCGCGCCGCGCAGAATGCCCAGGTTCTCCCTGGGATCACGGTGCTTCCCGCAGCGTGTGTGCTCCCCGGCCAGCAGCCGGTATCGGCTCAGCAGACCGGCACCGCGCTCCAACCAGTCGGCATCCGGGACGAGTTCGAGCACCCGCGCGTCCTCCCCGCCCGCCGTCTCCAGCCAGTGGACGAGCAACTCGTCCCCGAACGGCTGCCATACGGCGAGTGCCTCGCGCTGTGTCTCCACGGCCGCGTCGGGGCGCCGCCTGACCAGCCGGTCCACGGTGTCGGAGACGCTACGGCGGTACAGCGCGTCGGTGACGTCAGACGCGGGCCGACCGGTCGACGGGCGCGGCAGGAACCGGAGTTGATCCGCGAACGGCTCCAACTCCGCGACCAGGTCGAGCGCGGCGGCCGACTGCCCGTGCCGCACCAGCCACGCCATGGTGAGCAGCGCGCCCTCCTCGGGCACGGTCACCTCGTACCGCCCGCTGTTCAACTGCCCCCACAGCCAGGTGAGTCCGGTGTCGGTGAGGCAGTGCGCGAACAGCGCCCGCCGGTCCGCGGGCACGCCGAACCGCTCCGCGAGCCGCGTCTCGTACGGCTGGAGCGGGCCGCCCGCTCCCGGGGTGCCCGTGGCGAAGCCGCCGTGCACCACCTCGGGAGTGACCCAGGCGGGGAGTCCGGCCACCGGGGTGCGCGAACCGATCGACAGCAGGCCGCCGGCCATCCCCGCGAGCACGGCACGCCAGCGCGTCACGCGGCTCTCCGCGCGACGGCGGGTGTCGGCGTCCTCGTGGGTCAGCGCGGTCGTGAAGGCCTTGGCCAACTGCCCTTGGGCATAGCCGGGGTTCGCGGTGAGGTGCTGCTGGTCAGCGTCGTCATTCATAAGCCGACGTGGCAGGTCCTGCCCCTGCGTCCTCCGGGATAAGAGCCCGGTGCTCTGCTGCTGAGCCACACGCCGATGAGCAGCGACGCTAGACGCCGGACGGGTGGCCGTACAAGGGGATTTCGACGGCCGAGGGGATGTCGCCGTACAGGGGGATGCCGGTCACAGCACCTTCCGGTGGACCAGCGCCGACAGCATCAACGCGCCCGGCAGCAACGGCACCCACACCGTCAGGACGCGGTAGCCGATGACGCTCGCCGTGGCCACGTCCATGGGGGCGCCGAACGCGACCATCGTGAACACCGTCGCCGCGTCCACGGGACCGATCCCGCCGGGTGCGGGAACCGCGCCGACCGCGGTGCTGGCGGCGAGGAACGCGAGGACGACCTGCGGCCAGGACAGCGGCATGCCGAGCGAGGCGCCGACCGAGAAGATCACTGTCGCCTGGAGTACCGGCGCGGCGGCCGCGCCGCCCCACAGGGCGAGGATCCGGCTGGGCATGGTGTGCAGCTGCCGTACGTCGGTCAGGGCGGTGCGGAAGCAGCGGAGGACCGGGCGGCGCAGCGGAGGGACGACGGCCAGGAGCAGGCCGGCCGTGCCGAACGCGACCCCCAGCCCGCCGAAGGCGAGGACCAACGACCAGCCCCGCGGGACGAGTTGGCCGGACCTCAGCATCTCGGGGAAGGCGATGAGGAAGGCGATGAGCACGATGGTCTTCGCGATCGGCCGGACGAGTGAGTACAGGGCGAGCGAGGCGGTGGCGCGGGCGAGGGGGATGCCGCGGCCCTGGAGGAAGCGCAGCGTGACGGCGTGGGCGCCGATGCTGGCCGGCAGCGCGTGGTTGGCGGCGCCGGCGGCGAACTGCGAGGCGATCAGCAGGCCGGTCGGCAGCCGCTCGGGCACGGCGCCCTGGCGGACGAGGGCGGCGGTGCCCCAGCCGAGACAGGTGAAGAAGAACGCGGCGAGCAGCCACCAGGGGTCGGCGGAGGCGAGCCGGGCCGTGCCGTCGTACATGGCGCGCCAGTCGACCGCCGCCCACACCGCGATCAGCAGCAGGGGCAGCAGGGTCAGGATCCTGGTGGCGAGGCGTGCCGCGGAGGGAAGGCGGGGGAGGCGGAAGGGGACGGGGGCGGTCGGAGTGGCGTCGGGGCCGGCGGTGGAGACGGGGAGCGGCCCGGGGATCTCTTCGAGCGGAAGCAGGGACACGTTGCGAAACGTTCCCGTCCGGTATGACGTCGTGGTGTCCGTCAGCGGAAGGGGCGCGGGCGGCTGGGCGACGCGGACGGCATGAATGGCTTGAAGGGCCCGGGTGAACGCACCGGGCGCACCATCGGCCTCATCTGTGGCACCGCCCACGTCACCGCCCGCTCCACCACCCACGCCACCACCCCAGATCATTGCCTGAATCAACAATCCATCGGTTTGTTGACTTTAGGTTGATCGAGCCATTTCAATTCCAGTATGACCCACGCCGAGCGTACGTCCGCCGCCGTCACCGCCCTGCCCGTCGACCTCGACGAGGCGGCCCACCGCTGTCTGGTCGCCGGGTTCGACGGCGCGACGACGGTGCCGGACCCGCTCAAGCGGCTCATCGACCGCGGCCTCGGCGGGGTCATCCTGTTCACCCGCAATGTGCGCGACGCTCAGCAGGTGCGCCGGCTCACCGACCAACTCCGTTCCATCCGCCCGGACCTGCTCGTGGCGATCGACAACGAGGGCGGCGACATCGGCCACTTGGTGAACGCCGGAGCCCCGGACGTCCCGGGCTCCTACGCCCTCGGAGTCGTCGACGACCCGGCCCTGACCGCCCGTTGCGCCGACGCGCTCGCAGGTCACCTCGCCACACTGGGCATCACCGCCTCGTACGCACCCGTCGCCGACCTTCAGCACCAACCGCGCAACCCGATCGTGCGCACCCGCTCCTTCGGTGCCGATCCCGTCCTGGCCGCCCGCCATCTGCGCGCCTGGATCACCGCCACCGACGTCCGCGGCATCGCCTCCTGTGCCAAGCATTTCCCGGGCCACGGCGGCACAATCACCGACAGCCATCACGGTGTCGCCACGGACCCGCGCCCGTACGACGAACTCCTCGTCGACCTCGCACCGTTCCGCGCCGCCATGGCCGCGGGCGTGCCGATGCTGATGAGCGCCCACGTCGTCTTCCCGGCCCTGGACGCCAACCGCCCCGCCACCCTCAGCCGCCGCATCCTCGGCGATCTGCTCCGCCTCGAACTCGGCTTCGACGGCGTCCTCGTCAGCGACGCCCTGGAGATGAAGGCGATCGCCGACGCGTACGGCGAAGCCGCCGGGGCCCGGATCGCCCTCGCCGCCGGAGCGGACCAAGTCATCGTCGCCGTACCGGACTTGGACGTCACCCTGGCCTGCCGGGACGCCGTGCTCGACGCGCTGCACGCGCAGGTGCTGCCCGAGGAGCGGGTGTGGGAGGCGGCCGGGCGCGTACGACGGCTCGCCGAGCGGTACGCGACCCCGCGCCGCACGGTCACCGCCTGGGACGCGGACGCCGGCCTGGAGGCGGCCCGCCGCGCCGTACGCACCCGGAGCTTCCTCTCGCCGATACGCGGCGCCCACGTCGTCGACCTGTTCCCGGCCCCGCACCCCGCCCTGAACTGGGGCGGCGAGGACCTCCTCACCGAACTCCGCGCGATCGACCCCACGGCCACCGGCACCGCGCTCAACACGGAACCTGCCGAGCTCGCCGCCCTCGTCGACGGGATCGTCCGGAGGGGCGCCCCGCTGGTCGTCGCCACCTCCGACGCCGGCCTGCACCCCTGGCAGGCCCGACTGCGCGACACGCTCGCCGCCCGGCGACCTGACGCCGTACTGGTCGACACCGGACTGCCGGAGGGCGGTGCCCTCTGCTCCTACGGGCGCGGACGGGTCAACCTGCGGGCGGTCGCGGAGGTGCTGACGGGCAGTTGACCGTCACGTCGGGCGTACGACTTCCTTGATGCCCCGCGCCGCCAAGTACGCCTCGTCCTGGGCCCGTTCGGCCAGCACCACCGCGGGCCGGACGCCCTCCGTGCGCAGCCGCATCCACTCCTCGAAGTACGCGCCACCCGGACCGGACACCGAGCGGGTGCCCCGGGTGCAGTCCAACACCAGTGCGGTGTCGCGGAGTTGCACGGTGTGCGGCTCCGCGATCGCTTCGGCGAAGGCCGCGGCGATCGGCTTGGGGCCGCCCGCCGAGTCGAACAGGCCCAGCGTGTATTCGAGTTCGGGGTAGTCGGCGAGCGAGCGGTCCACGTCGTGCGAGCACCACCAGGTCACGCCCCAGAGGCCTTCGCACTCGGCCGCGTTGCGCACGGTCGCGCGCGCGAACTCCGGGGCGTCGGCCGCCGGGATGTGCGGCTCGGGCGCGCCGGTCTCCTGGACCCAGACCGGGCGGGCCGGGTCGGTGGCGTACGCCTTGGCCAACTCCGTTCCGTACTCGGCGAGATGGAGCACCTGCGGCGAGCGCGGACCGTAACGGCGGGCGCAGTCGCCGGAGAACACCCACGGGTGGACGGTGGTCAGATCGCCCTTGCGGGCCGAGGCCTCCGGAGTGAACGGGTGGTCGTCGCCGTACCAGGCGGCGTCGTACGCGGAGTGCGTGACCAGGCGGTCCGGCGGCAGGTGCTCGCGGGCGGCGGCCAGCAGCGTGTCGAGATAGCGGTCCACCTCGGCCACCGACACCGGGTTGTGCTCCACCAAGTTGTTGAGCTCGTTGCCGAGTTGGAGCCCGATCAGGTTCGGGCGGTCGGCGAGGGCGCTGCCCAGCGTGCGCATCAGCTCCGCCTGGGCCGTGATGGTCTCCGGGTCCGTGAAGACGTTGCGGTGGTGCCAGCTGCGGGTCCACTCCGGGTAGAAGTCGAAGCTCGACAGATGACCCTGGACCCCGTCCACGAGGACGTCGAGCCCGGCCTCGCCCGCCAGGTCGACGAGGTGCACCAGCTGGTCCACGGCGGTCCGGCGGATCAGCGTGCGGTTGGGCTGGAGCAGCGGCCAGAGGTGGAAGATCCGGACGTGGTCCAGGCCGAGCCCGGCTATCTGGGCCAGATCCTCGCGGGCGTGCCCCGGGTCGAAGTCGTGCCAGGAGTGGAACCAACCGCGGCGCGGCGTGTAGTTGACGCCGAAGCGGAGCGTAGGAATGGGATCCTCCCCAGGTCCGGTCTTGCCCTGTCTGTGTCTTTGGGTCTTGTTCTGGTCTTTGGGTCTTGCTTCTGCGCGAAGGCTCTTGTTCTGCGCGAATGTATCAACCACCATAGTCAGTGATGAGCAATGATTTGAACCAAGAATTCGCCGGTGGCCTCGTCGTCGGCCTCGACGCCGGCGGCACCCGCACCCGCGTCGTCCTCGCCGCCGCCGAGGACGGCCGCCCCCTCGGTGAGGGCGCGGCCGGGCCCGGCAACGCCCTCACCGTCCCGGTACCGCGCCTCACCGACCACCTGGTCGAGGCGATCGGGCAGGCCGTCCCGGAACCGGCACGCGCCCGCGTGGTCGCCGTGTCCGGCGGCTTCGCGGGCGCCACGGCCGCCTCCACCGAGGAGCCGGGACACGTCAACGCCCGCACCGCCCTCACCACCGCGCTCCAGCGCCTCGGCATCCCCGCCGACCGCATCCGCGTCCGCAGCGACATCGAGGCCGCCTTCGCCTCCGCCCCCGGCACCCCCGCCGACGGCCTCGCCCTGGTCGCGGGCACCGGCGCGGTCGCCCTGCGCATCACCGACCGCCGCTCCACGGCCACCGTGGACGGCGACGGCTGGCTCCTCGGCGACGACGGCAGCGGCTTCTGGATCGGCCGGAGCGCGGTACGCGCGGCCCTGCGCATGGCGGACGGACGCGGCCCTGCGACCGCGCTGGCCGGGTCCGTCGGACAGGCACTCGGAGTGCCGGCCGAGGAACTGCCCACCGACGGCGACTGGTCCCGCGCCCACCGCGAGGCCTACCGCATGCACGTACTCCCCGCCGTGATGGCCGAACTCCCCATCCGCCTGGCCCGGTTCGCCCCGCTGGTCGTCGAGGCGGCGGGAAAGAGGGACGCCGTGGCGGAAGGCATCCTCGACGAGGCTGCGGACCAACTGACCGACACGGTGCGGGCGTTGGCACCGGCCCCGGGCGAGCGGGTCGTCGCCACCGGCGGCCTGCTCGGCCCCGAGGGACCGCTGACGACCCCCCTCACCGACCGCCTCCACACCCTCGGCCTCACCCTCGACTGGGTACCGGACGGTTGCCGGGGCGCGGTCGCCCTCGCCCGACTCGCCTACGACGGTGACATCCGATGACCGACTCCACCGTCCCCGTCTACCGCGACCCCGACGCCCTCGTGGACAGCCGGGTTTCCGACCTTCTCGCCCGTATGACCCTGCGCGAGAAGGTCGGCCAGCTCAACCAGCGGATGTACGGCTGGAATGCCTACCGCCGCACTCCCGACAGCCCCGACGGGTTCGAACTCACCGACGCCCTCCGTGCCGAGACCGACCGCTTCGCCGGACTCGGCGCGCTCTACGGCCTGTTCCGCGCGGACGCCTGGTCCGGCGTCGACCACACCAACGGCCCCGGCGCCCAAGACAGCGCCGCGCTGGCCGAGTTGGTGCAACGCCATGTCATCGCGAGCAGCAGGCTCGGCATCCCGGCCCTGTTCGTCGAGGAGGTACCGCACGGCCACATGGCCCTGGACGGCACGGTCCTCCCGGTCAACCTGGCCGTCGGCGCCACCTGGGACCCCGACCTGTACGAGCGGGCCGCCGCCCACGCCGCCGCCGAACTCCGCGCCCGGGGCGGCCACCTGGCCCTCGTCTCCGCCCTGGACATCGCCCGCGACCCGCGCTGGGGCCGCACGGAGGAGTGCTTCGGCGAGGACCCGCACCTCGCCGCCCGCCTCACCGAGGCGCTGGTGCGCGGGATGCAGGGCGAGCCCGGTGACGCCTTCGCTCCCGACAAGGCCCCCGTCGTCCTCAAGCACTTCGCCGGCCAGGGCGCCACGGTCGGTGGCCGCAACTCCGCCGAGTCCGAACTCGGCCTCCGCGAACTCCACGAGATCCACCTCCCCGCCGCCCGCGCCGGAGTCCGCGCGGGTGCCGCCGCCCTCATGTCCGCCTACAACGAGGTCGACGGCCTGCCCTGCTCCGGCAACCACGCCCTGCTGACCCAACTCCTGCGCGCGGACTGGGGTTTCGAGGGCCTGGTGATGGCCGACGGCCTCGCCGTGGACCGGCTGGCCCGGATCACCGGCGACAAGGTCTCGGCGGGCGCCCTCGCGCTCAACGCCGGTGTCGACCTGAGCCTGTGGGACGAGGGCTTCACACACTTGGAGGAGGCGGTCGAGCGGGGCTTGGTGAGTGAGGAGACCCTCGACGCGGCCGTGGCGCGTGTGCTCGGCCTGAAGTTCCGTCTGGGCCTCTTCGAACGGCCCTACAGCACAGGCGAGTTCCCGTCCCCGCGGCAGGGCAGGGAGCTGAGCACGGCACTCGCCCGAGCCGCGATCACCCTCCTCCACAACGACGGCGACGTCCTGCCCATCCCGGCGACCGTCTCCCGTATCGCGGTCATAGGCCCCCAATCGGGCACCTCCGCGCACCAGTTGGGCGACTACACGGCACCACGGACTTCCGGTGTCAGCGTCCTCGAAGGCCTACGCCAACTCGCCCCGCCCGGCACCGACATCCGCCACACCCCCGGCTGCGCCCTCACCGGCGACGACCTCTCCGGCATCCCCGAGGCGGTCGCCGCAGCAGCCGCCTCCGACCTGGCCGTCCTGGTGCTGGGCGGCAGCAGCGCCCGTACCCCCGACACGGACTTCGACGCCAACGGGGCCGCGCGGAACGCCGTCTCGGAGATGACGTGCGGCGAGGGAGTCGACCTCGCGGGCCTGAGCCCGGGCCGGGCCCAACTCGCCCTCCTGGACGCGGTCACCGCGACCGGCACACCCACGGTGGTGGTCCTGATCCAGGGCCGCCCGCACGTCGTCCCCGAACATGCCGGCGCCCTGCTCACCGCCTGGTACCCCGGCCCGTGGGGCGGCGAGGCCATCGCCGAGGTACTGCTCGGCCACGCCGAACCGACCGGCCGCCTGCCCGTCTCCGTGCCCCGCTCGGTGGCCCAACTCCCCGTCCACTACAACCACAAGGACACCGAGTACGGCGGATACGTGGACGCCGACGCCGAGCCGCGCCACTCCTTCGGACACGGGCTGTCGTACACGAGCTTCGAGTACGGCCCGCCGCGTGTCGTGGGGAGCGTGATCGAGGTCGACGTCACCAACACCGGGAAGCGGAACGGGCGTTCGGTGGTCCAGGTGTACATCCGGCGGCTGATCACCCCGGTGTGGCCGCGCACGCTCGAACTGCATGCCTTCCAGGGAGTCGAGTTGGCCCCGGGGGAGCGCCGTAGGGTGGAAATCCCCTTCGGCACCGACCGGTTGGAGCAGATCGGGGCCGTGGAGGTTCGGGTCGCGCAGTCCGCGCGGGCGGCGCTCGCCGTCGAGCCCGTCGTCGTACGCCTCAGAGCTTGACGGCTCCCGCCGACACGCCCTTGTAGAACCAGCGTTGGGTGATGACGAACAGCACCAGCACCGGGATCACGGAGATCACCGAACCGGCCATCACCACGCGCTGGTCGTAGCCGAACGACGAACTCTGCAACCGGGAGAGGCCCAGCGTCAGTGTCATGTGGTCCTCGGAGCGGAGCACGATCAGGGGCCAGAGGAAGTCGTCCCAGGCGCTGATGAAGGTGTTGATGGTGACCACCATGATCGCGCCCCACGCGGACGGGAGATAGAGGTGGCGGAACCGCTGCCACTCGCTCGCGCCGTCCAGCATCCCCGAGTCCTCGATCTCGCGCGGTACCGCGAGGAACGCGCCGCGCATCAGCAGGACGTTGATCGCGCCGACGAAGCCGGGCAGCCACACGCCCACCACGCTGTCGACCAGACCGAGGTCGCGGATGCTCAGGAACAGCGACACCATGATCGACTCGAAGGGGAACATCATGGAGGCGACCAGGAGGATCCAGACCGCTCTGCGGCCCTTCCAGGAGGGCTTGGAGAGCATGTAGCCGGCCGTCGTGGAGAACAGGAGTTGGCTGCCGACAGAGAGGGCGACCACGATCAGGCTGTTCTTGATGTACGTCGCCACCGGGACCTGGCTGAAGACCTCGCGGTAGGCGTGCAGGGTCGGGTGGTGGGGCAGCAGGGAGGCGTCCGCGCCGAAGACGTCCTCGCCGGTGCCCTTGAGCGAGGCCAGGAGCTGCCAGATCAGTGGGCCCACGGTGAGGCCCAGGACGAGGAGCAACAGCAGGTAGCGGACGAGGAGTTCGCGGGGGCGGCCGTAGTCACGCCAACGGGGCGTCGGGCGGCGGGACTTGGGCCGCACGGCGGTCGTCGTCATGACTCGTCCTCCTTCGTGAGGCCCTGCGCCAGCAGGGTCAGGCCCAGGGTCAGGACAAACAGCGCCACGCTCACCGCCGAGCCGTAACCCGCGCTGCCGGTAATGGGGTCCAGGCCGACGTCCCGGATGTAGAAGGGCAGCGTGCGGTCGGCGCCGCCGGGGCCGCCGGTGGAGCTGCCGAGCATGTAGATCTCGGTGAAGACGCGCAGCGAACCGATGCCCGTGAGGGTGCCGACCAGCATCATCGCCTGGCGTACGCCGGGCACGGTGATGTGCCAGAAGCGGCGGGCGGCACCGGCGCCGTCCATGGAGGCGGCCTCGTGCAGTTCTTTTGGAACGTTCCCGAGCGCGGCCAGGTAGAAGACCATGTACCAGCCGAGGCCCTTCCACAGGGTCAGGCCCATCGCCGAGAGCAGGATCAGCCACGAGTCGGAGAGGAAGGGGATCGCCGACCGGATCAAGTGGGCTTTCTCCAGCCAGGTGTTGACCAGCCCGTCGTCCGCCAGCAGCCACTGCCAGCTCAGACCGACGACCACGCTGGACGCGAGCACCGGGGTGTAGAAGGCGGAGCGGAAGAAGCCGATGCCGGGGAGGTTCTTCTCCACCAGGACGGCCAGCAGCAGTGGCAGCAGCACCATGAGCGGGACGACGATCACGGCGTACAGGACGCTGTTGCGGGTCGCCAGCCAGAAGTCCGAATCACCCAGCATGCGGGTGTAGTTGGAGAGCCCGACGAAGCTCGCGGCGCCGCCGAGCGGCTTGGCGTTCGTGAACGACAGCAGCAGCGTGTTGAGGAACGGGAACACCCCGAACACCGCCGCGCAGACGACCGCGGGCGCGGTCCACAGCCAGGGCAGCCACCAACGGCGGTACAGGGCCGCACCGTTGGCACCGGAGGCGGGACCGGGCAGGACGGCGCGGGCGAACTTGCGTATGCGGGACGTGCCCGGTGCGGAGCCGACGGCCTCCGCACCGGGCACGGTCACCGGCTTCGCGGTCTGCGTCGCCACCATCAACCAGCCTGCTTCAGCAGCTCGTTGGCCTTCGCCTGGGCGTCCTTCACGGCCTGCGCCGCGCTCTTCTTGCCCTGCATGGCCAACTGCACCTGCGACACGATCGCGTTCTGCACGGCCGGGGAGAGGTTGGTCTGGTAGGCCGTGGTCGTCTTGAGCTGGTCCGCCACGAGCTTGCGGGCCTGTGCGAACTGGTCGTTGCCGCCGGCCTTCTGGAAGAAAGGGTCGTTCAGCGAGGTGGTGGTCGTCGGGAAGATCACCACGTCCGGGTCCTTGGCCCAGGCCGTCTGGTTCTCGGCGTTGGTGAGGTACTCCGCGAACGCCAGTGCCACGGGGGCGTGTTCGCTGGTCGCGGCGACCGAGATGTACTGGGGGGCGCCGGTGGTGTGGCCCAGCGCGTCGTAGGGCTGCTGCCCGACCGCCGTCCTGGCGTAGATCGAGGGGCTGTTCTGCTTCACGAACCGCACATAGCTCGGGTTGGTCGAGCCGTAGGCGACCTTGCCCTGCGTGTACGGCGTGGACGGGTCGTTGCTGGAGGACAGGGAGTCCTTCGGCATCGCGCCCTCCTTGTACAGCTTCGCCATCCAGGCGACCCACTGGGTGGTGCGCGGATCGTCGGCGAACACGGCCGACCTGCCGTCGCTGGAGAGGGTCTTGATGTTCATCTGGTCGAAGTCCGCCGGGATGCGCCAGATCGGGTTGGCCATCGTCGCGTAGTACTTGCCCTTGGCCGACTCGGCGATCTTCTCGTAGTCGGCGAACAGCCCGAAGATCGTCGTGGGCGGCTTCGCGGGATCGATTCCGGCCTTCTTCAACAGGTCGGTGTTGTAGGTCAGGACGATGCCGCCGGTGTACCAGGGGAGCACGGTGTGCAGCGCGGAGCCCGAGGCGTTCTTGAAGGTGCTCGACTTCCAGAACGCGGGGACGAACGGCTTGCCGACCGAGGGGTCCTTGACGCCCAGGTCGAGCAGGTAGCCGGCCTTCGTAAGCGCCGTCGCCGTCTCCGAGTTGAGGTTGAGGACGTCCGGCAGCGTGCAGGCCTGGGCGTCGGCCACGGTGCGCTGGGTGAAGGTGCTGTCGCCCGGATCGTCGATCCACTTGACCGACGTACCGGGGTGCGCCTTCTCGAAGGACTTGATGACCCCGTTGAAGAACTTCCCGAAGTCCTTCTTCAGGTTGGTGGTCTGGAAGGTGATGTTGCCCTTCACCGCGCCGGTGAGCTTCCCCGACCCCACGTTGCCCTTGTCCACCGTGCAGCCGCCCGCGGTGGAGTCGCTGTCGCCCGAACTGCCGGACAGCCCGCAGCCGGCGGCCGTCAGGGTCAGGACGATGATCCCCACCATCGATCCGGTCAGTCTTCCTGTGCGCATCGCTGCCCTCCTGAGCATCAGCCAACAGTTGGTTCAATTAACCGACTTCGACTCTGATTGATGAAAAGGTGGACCAGAATTCATCGGAGGTCAATGGGTTCCCGTGTTGCTTTTAGGTTCCGGGAGCGATCAGTGCCGGTGCTCGTGGTCCGGGTGCGCCGGATCGCCGGGATGCTCATGACCCACGGCATACACAACGCCGGACTTGGCCTGGTCCAACCAGCCGAAGAAGGCCCGCCGCCCCGCGGCCCGCCGCAACTCCCGCTCGACCTCCGCACGGGCCTGCCCGTAGGGCACGAAATCCTCCGATGACACCCCGCCGAACGGGTCGACACCGCGCCGTAGCGCCTCCGTGGTGAGGAAGCGGTCCCGGTTCCGGTCGTAGTAGTCCCGCACGGCCCCCTCCGCGACCTCCTGCTCGCCCTCCAACTCGGCCAGCAGCAGCCGGGCGGCCGGAGAGTGCGCGAGCGCCGCCGCGACGATGCTGCCAAGATCCGCTACGTCCGTCTCGGCGACGCCGAGCACCCGATCCGGCGACACCTCCGCGGGAGGCCGCAACCCCCGCTCCACGCAAGCTCGTTGAGCCAGCTCGTCGATGACCACCACCTGCGTCGCCCACCGCCGACGCTGCCGCTCTGCCCGAGCGAGCGCCTCGGGCCGGGTGCTCTCCCGGTCCCGGGCCGGTACGGCCGCGAGCAACGCGTCCACCCGTCTCTTGGGAACGGGCCGGCCGCTCACCACGGCCGCGTGCTCCGTCACGGCGTCACCTCCAGCGCGACCGCCTCCGTGTAGGCGACACACCCGTGCCAGGCGGCCTTCGCGAGCAGCCAGTACGACCCCGGCGGCACCACCGAGCCGTCCACGTCGATCACACACTCCTGCTCCGCGCCACCGGCCACCGTGAACCCCTGGCAGCCGGGTTCGACCCCGGCCCAGGTGCCCCACGAGGAGACGGCCCAGAGGGTGCCGTTGATGGGCCCCCGGGTGGTGTTGCGGACGGTCACGGGCACCTGGACCCGCTCGCCCGCCCGCACGGTGATCCGCTCAACTCCCAGGCCACACACGAGGGTTGGTCCGTGCTGCCCGCTCGCCACGTCCAGCGCCAAGACGTCCTCGTACGTCTGCCCGCCGTACTCCAACCGTGCCGCCAGCCAGTGCCGGCCGGGCTCCGGTTCCGGCGGTGGCGTCACGGTCACCTCGGCCAGCGTGAACCCGCCGGGGCCCAACGCGTACGGCAGTTCGGCGGGTCGGGCGGTCCAGCCGGGCGGGACCTCGATCCTCACGGTGCCGGACACCGGTGCGTCGGTGAGCTCCGAGCCGACCCGGACGGTCGCGGTGACGGGACCGGACACGGTGAGCGTGCCGGGGGAGAGGAACACCGACACCGGCATGTTCCCCCGGGGCGCGGGGCCGGAGTTGTGGAGCCAGTAGCGGGTGTGGACGGGTTGTGCGGGCTCATGTGCCGTGATTCCAGGCCCGGTTGAAGTCCCGGCGTCGGCGGTCGCCAGCACCGTCGCGACCTCGAAACCGGTCAGGTCGAGGGTGAGTCCACCGTCCCGCTCCGGCGCCAACTCCTCACCGCGCGCCTCCAGTACGTCGGCCCGCGCACCCTCGGCCCAGTCGTGCGGTCCGCGTATCCGGGCCCGCACCGGCCGACCGTTCACCTCGTGCATCCGTACGACGACACCGCGCCCCGGATCGACCGGCACCGCGCTGCCCCGGGCCAGTGGGGAGCCGAGCGGCTTGAGGGCGTCGAGCAGGACCTCGCCCGCCGGTTCCAGGGCGAGCAGGGCCAACTTCCGTGGCAGGAAACCTTGTTGGGTGGAGGTGGAGGTCCGCAGGCGGGCCGTCAGCGGGTGGTTGAACTCATGTCCGGCCTGAGGGAAACGCGCCTCACGCCAGTCACCCGCGCCCGCGACCACCGCGTACTCGAACTCATGGGTCCAGCGCTGGAGTTGAAAGGCGGAGCCATCGGGTGCCGTGCGGCGGGGCGGGTCGACCCAGATGCCGGAGGGCCAGCCGGTGCAGGAGCGCATGAGGGACATGTAGAGGTCGCCGGAGGAGGTGACGACACAGCCGGGCGTGCCCCGGTTGAGGACGGCGAAGCTGCGGCCGTCCCACGCGTCGCCCGGCGGCAGCGCCTCGCAGCCGCCCGCCGCCGTGGCCGTGAGGACCGCGTCGTCGAGGTCGGCGATCAGCGCGTCCACCGCCTTGGCGTCGTCCTCGGGACGTGCGCCCGCCACCACGAGCAGCGGCAGCCGTTCGAGGTCGCGCAGGTCGGCCCCGGGCACCCACTCCTCGCGCAGCCCGGCACGCGGCGCGACCCACACCACCGCCACGCCCCGCTCGGACAGCTGCCGACGCACCTCGCGACCTGCTGCCGGGTCCCAGCCGAGGGCCTCGGCGACCACGGAGTTGCGCTCGGGCGCACCCACGGCGATCCGGAAGTCGGGGAGATTGGAGTCGACTTCGAGGTCGCCGTAGCGCGGGCCACCGGCAATCGTAGAGGTCGCGGTGACCCCGGCACGGACCAGGGCCGCCGCGAGCGGCGTACCGAGTTCGCCGGCGTCGTCCCAGTCGGCGTGGACGAGTTCGGCGACACCGATCGACCGGTGCCCGAGCAACTGCCCCGACTCGTCCCGCACCGCGACCCGTGCGGTGGATCCCAGCCCGAACCACGTGTTCGCCGGGTTGTCGAGCGTCCACGGGAACTCCTCGCTGTCCACCTCCACGAATCCGAACCCGCGCCCGATCACCGCGTCCGCCACCTCGTGCACCGGCAGCCCGCCGGTCACGTCGGACGGCCAGCGCACCCGGATCAGCCGGTCGGCGCCGTCGTAGCCGTCGATGGTCGTCGTCAGGTCGAGGCGCGGGACTCCGGCCCACAGCGTCAGCCGCTGCGTGTACCGGAACAGTCCGAGGTCGGCGGTGACGGTGATCCGCGAACCGGCGGGGGAGTGCCGGACATCGATGTCGGCGACGACGTCCCGGCTGCGTGCGGCGGTGGTCCCGGTCGGCGTGAGATGCCACGGCCCCTCGCCGAAGCGCGGGTGCCGCGCGTACTCCTCCTGTACGACGAGTTCGTTGCCGATGTCACCGGTGCGCAGCAACTCCCGCCCTTCCCCGGCGAGTTCGCGCAGGCTGCTGACGCCGCCGCCGCGTGCGGGGTCGACCGTGACCTCGTAGAACTCGTTGCGGATGGTGAGGCCTTCGCCGGGCGTCCACTCGGGTACCGAACCCTCGGTGAGCGGGAGGGCCTTGAGGCCCATGCCCGGGACCTCCGGTACGACGACACGGAGTTGGTCGCCCTCGCGTACGGCGGGCAGGGGCAGGCCGGTGTCGTCGAGGGGGATCAGGCCCGGGTCGGCGACCGTCAGCACGTCCCGGCGCTCCCAGGTCGCCGCGTTGAACACGACCAAGTCGTTTGTGCCGCCCGGTAGTTGGGCCACCTTCGCGGCCAGGGCATCCGTCGCGTCGGCGTGCACCGTCTCGGCCAGGTCGTACAGCTCGCGCCAGCCGGTCATCAGATCGATGTACACCTGGTCCGACTCGGAGCCGGTGATGGCGTCGTGGTGGGCGCCGTAGACGAGCTGTCGCCAGGCCTTGTCCAACGCCGCATCCGGGTAAGGGTGTCGGGCGACGAGCGAGGCGAGGGTCGACCAGGCCTCGGCGTCGGCGAGGAGGGTCTCGCCGTGGCGCTGGGCCTGCTTGGTGTCGATGTAGGAGACGTCCTTGCCGGTGTAGATCGGGTTCATGTCCCGGGTCTGCGGGGACGCTTTGCGGCCCTCCTCGTCCAACTCGGCGCGGACGGCGGCGAAGAAGTCCCGGGGGATCGCGCTGACGAAGCGCGGCGACACGTAACGGGCGTTCCAGTCCCGGTGGATGTCCATCACCCAGCGGCACGGGGGCGCGTAGTCACCGCCGACCGGGAGCAGCACGTTGCGGGTGAGCGCGACCTTCTTGAGCCCTCGGAAGAGTTTCAGCGCCGCCGCTTCGGCCTCGGGGAGGGTGGGCGCGTTGTCGATGGCCCAGCCGGCGCCGTAGTGGTTGACCATGTAGGCCGTGAGGAGCCCGCGCCCGGAGGGGGCGATCCAGCTGAACTCGGCCGGGAACTGCATGCGTCGGGCGTCGCGCGGCTCCTCGCCGAACACGGACAGGGTCGGGCCCCACTGGTGGAACGGGCCACGGGCCCATGAGCTGGAGGTCACCCCCGCGTCCGCCATCAGGCCGGGGAACTGCGGATCGTGCCCGAACGCGTCCAGTTGCCAAGCGGTTTCAGGCGTCGCACCCAGGATGCCGCGCTGGAAGCCGTCCCCGTACAGGGCGTTGCGTACGGTCGCCTCGGCGCCGGTGAGGTTGGTGTTGGGCTCGTTGTAGGTGCCGCCCATGATCTCGACCCGGCCGGTGCGCATCAACTCCCTCAGGAAGGCCCGCTCTTCGGGGAAGGCGTCCCAGTACGGCTTGAGGTAGTCGACCTCGGCCAGTACGAAGGTGTACGCGGGGTCGCGGCGGGCCAGGTCGCAGTGGGCGCGGACGAGGGTCATGCCGGACTGGCCGCGGGAGTCGAAGGTGCGGGCCGGGAGGCCGGTGGAGGCGGGGTCGTCGGCCACGTCCCAGGTCTCGGTGTAGGCGCCCTGGGTGTTCCACCAGACCGGGTCGTAGTGGAAGTGGCTGACCATGAACATGGTCCAGCCGGGTTCGGCGGCCGTGAACTCGGCGGTGAGCGTGGCCCGTTGGTCGCCGTCGGCCGCCGTCACCTCGATCGCGCACCGCTCGCCGGGCGCGAGGTCCGAGGTCACGGGTATCTCGACGTGCGCGGTGCCGTCCTCGCCCACGACCGTCTCCGCGGTGCCGTGCACGCCGGGGCCCTCGACCGTGAGACGGACCGGCCGGCCGGGGACATGGGCGAGTTCGGCGGCCACCACCTGGAGCGGATGCTCGGCGGTGCCGACGAACAGCTCGGTCGACAGGGCAGCGGTGACGCGCATGGGTCTCCTACCAGAGGCTCGGCGGAGCGCCCATCCTGACACCGCGAAGATGATTCAAACAACCATCCCCGCGTAACTTCGGTGGTTCATCCATGCAGACTCGGCCGAGATCACGGCCGGGTCCCGGCTGGGATCACCGACCCCTGCGGGCCTTCACGGCATGCTCCCCGGCGATGTGGTCGGTGAGGGCCAGGGAGGCGCTCGCGCGCTGGTAGGAGAGCTGCGCGACGCGGACGTAGAGGCAGTCGATGAGGACCAGGACGGAGTGGCGGGCGCCGATGATGCCGGTGGGGAAGCTGGTCGCGGAGGACGACGAGATCAGCCGGATGTCGGCGGCGCGGGCGAGTGCGGAGCGCGGGTCGGAGGTGAGGGCGATGGTGGTGGCGCCGCGCTCCTTGGCGAGTTCGAAGGGCTCGATGGTCTCGCGAGTGGAACCGGAGTGGGAGATGCCGATGGCGACGTCCGCCGGGGTGAGCAGGGCGGCGGAGGTGGCGGCCGCGTGCACCTCGGTCCAGCCGCGCACCGCGCAGCCGATGCGGAACAGCCGGGTCTCGGTCTCCTGGGCGACCGCCCCGCTGCCGCCGATGCCGTAGACGTCGATGCGCCGGGCGCGGGCGGTGGCCGTGGCCGCGCGCTCCACCGCGTCGAGGTCGATCCGGTCGATGGTCTGCTGCACCGCGCGGAGGTCCGCGCTGCCCACGACCTGCACGACCCGTTCGAGATCGTCGTCCGGCGAGATGTCCGGGCCGATCTCGGCCGTGCCCCAGTCGGAGACCTCGCCGCGACCGCGCTCCTGGGCCAGTTCGATCAGCAGATGCTGGTACGAGTCGAGGCCGACCGCCCGGCAGAACCGGGTCACCGTCGCCTGTGACGTCCCGGTGCGGCGGCCCAGCTCGGCGGCCGAGCAGTGGGTGACGGCGGCCGGATCCTCCAGGATCAGCTCGCCGACCTTCCTCAGTGAGCCGGCCAGTCGGGGCAGCTCGGTGCGGATGAGGGTGGTGACGTCTGTCGGGGGCATGTGCAGAAGGTATCAGCCACCCCAGAGGCCATCGATTGAATACCAGGACCGCATGTGATTTATTGATTCATTGATCTGGAAAGAACAGGTGGTTTGATCCACCGGTGGGGAGAATCGCGTGTCCGCCGAGTCCGTAAGCGCCGAGACCTTCGCGCGCGAGAGTCTGGCCGTCCTCCAGGACATCACCGAGTCCAGCCGCGACACCGTGTCCCGCGCCGCCGGACTGATCGCGGACTGCGTCCGCACGGACGGCGTCATCCAGGCCTTCGGCACCGGCCACTCCCAGGCCATGGTCCTCGAACTCGCGGGCCGCGCCGGGGGTTTGGTGCCCACCAACCGCCTGAGCATCGCCGACCTCGTCCTCTACGGCGGCGATCCGCCCAGCGTCCTCGACGACCCGCTGCTGGAGCGGCGGGCCGGAGTCGCCGAGCGCCTCTACGACCTCGCGGCGCCCCGACCCGAGGATCTCTTCGTCATCATCTCCAACTCCGGTGTGAACAAGGTGATCGTGGAGATGGCCCTGCGCGTGAAGGAGCGCGGCCACCGGCTTCTGGCCATCACCTCGCTCGCCCACACCCGCGCCGTCCCGGCCGGTCACCCGAGCGGCAAGAAGCTCGCCGACCTCGCCGACGTCGTCCTCGACAACGCGGCCCCACGCGGGGACGCCCTTCTCGAACTCCCCACCGGGGGTGCCGTTTGCGCCCTGTCCACGCTCACCGGCGCGATGCTCGTCCAGCTGTCGGTCGCGGAGGCGGCGGCGCGGTTGCTCGCCTCGGGGGAGCGGCCTCCGGTGTACGTCTCGGCCAATGTGCCCGGCGGCTTCGAGGGCAATCTGGAGCTGGAGAAGCGGTACGCGGGGCGAATTCGCCGTACCGCGAGCTGAGTCGACGTAGAGGCGGAGTGGGACGAGCGGCCGGAGCCCCCGGAACCGGGCCGCGGCCGCTCGTCGTCGTCACGTCCCCCGTCGACACGTCTCCCGTCAACACGCAGGAGTCAGACGGGAATTGCTGTAATCACCAAGTGATGCTAGGCGCGGTGAATGCATCATTCAATGGGGGACAGCCGGTACTCGGCCACTGGGGGGCGGGTACTCAGCCCGTGCGGAGCCCCGCCGGGCCCTCCTCCGCGATGCGGTCGACCACCGCGGACGGCAGGCCGTCGTCGGTCACGACGGTGTCGAGCCGGTCCAGCTTCGTCACGTTGAACCACTCCACCGTGGCCCCGTTCGTGCTGTCGGCGAGCAGCACGACCGAGCCGGCCGCCTGCATCACCGCCTGCTTGAGCAGGACCTTGTCCATCGAGGAACTCGTGACGCCGTGGGCCAGGTCCCAGGATCCGGCGCTCAGGAAGGCGAGGTCGAGATTGAGCGCGCCGACCGTCCTGGCGGCGAGGGGGCCACTGCTCGAACCGCTCGACACGTCGACCTCGCCGCCGGTGTGGACCGTGTGCACGGACGGCAGTTCGCACAGCGCCAGTACGGCGTGAAAGTCGTTGGTGACGACGGTGAGATCCTTGCGGCCGGGCAGGAACGGCACGACCGACTGGCACGTCGTCCCCGCGTCGAGGAACACCACCATGCCGTCCTCGACGAGCTCCGCCGCCCGCCCGGCGATCGCCTGCTTGCGGGGCATCTCCAGCGCCGCGCGCGAGGCGCGCTCGCGGGGCGGCACATGGCCTTCTCCTGACGGTCGGTTGGCGCGGCATGTTCGTCGCCGTCGGCGCGCTCGGCATCCTCGTCATGCTGGTCCGGCTGCGCGTGTACCGGGACCCCACCCTGCGCGAGCAAGTCATCATCAGGGGGCAGGAGGTAGCGGAGGTTTGTGCGAACAAGCAGGCGCTGCCCGCCAGTTGGTGCGCGCCGTTCCGGCAGCGCAACACCTACTTCATGATCCTCGGCGCCTTCGGCATCTTCTGCACCGTGTGGGTCTACCCGACCTGGCTGCCGAGCTACCTCCAGACCTCCCGCGGCCTCAGCCTCTCGGAGACCGGCTGGCTGTCCTCCCTGCCCTACCTCTGCGGCATCCTCGGCGTCCTCTTCGGCGGCTGGCTCTCCGGCCGGCTGATCCGCAGGGGCCACTCCGCGGTCGTCTCCCGCAAGGTCCCCATCGTCGGCGGTGCCGTCCTGGCGGCAGCCGCGGTCCTCCCTGTGGCGTACGTCCACAGCACCCCGCTCGCGCTCTCCCTCGGCTACTTCGCCGCCCAGGTCCCGATGGGCTGCCTGTGGACGCTGGCCTCCGACATCGCCGAGTCGCACCAGGTGGCCTCGCTGGGCGCGATCCAGAACTTCGGCGGCTTCCTCGTCGGCGGAGCGCTCCTGCTGTTCGGCGGGATGTCGTACCTCTTCTTCGTGAAGGAACGCCGCCCATGGCCGCCGCCCCACGGGTGTACTTCGTGATCGGCCCCGCCGGGTCGGGCAGGACCGGCGTGGCCCGGCTGATCGCCGAGCTGAGCGGCGCCGCGTACCTCGACAAGGACACCGCCTGCACCCGCCTCGCCGAGACGCTCCTCGAACTCGCCGGCACGGACCGGAACGAGCGGGACCTCAACCCGTACTACCAGTCCGTGGTGATGGACCTCGAATACGCGACCGTCCTCGACCTGGCCGCCGACAACCTGCGGGTGGGGCGCCCGGTCGTCCTGGACGCGCCGCTAGGGCGCTACTTCCAACAGGCGGACTACTGTGCCGAGGTGACATACCGTCACCACTGGCCGTCCGAGGCCAACGAGTGCCAATGGGCGGACGGGCGGCGGCTGGTGTTCGACAACCCCGCCGACGCTGTGACGGCGGACGCGGTCGCCCGAGCGCGGGCGGAACTGGACCCACCGGGCCCCTGAGCAAGCGGCGTGCAGGCTCAGTCGCGCCGCGCCACCAGCCGATAGGCGTTCGACACCCCCAGCCGGTGTGACAGCCGCTTCACGACGAACCGGTCGAGCGCCGTGCCCAGCAGCAGCGCCGGAATCCCCGCGATCAGCACCGCCGCGCGACCCGCGCGGGCCGGTCCCGACGGCGGCTTCGGCACCCACGGCAGGTTGTCGCGGGGCGCGGCCGTGTCCAGGGCCAGCCAGGTACCGGCGAGGAGATCGACCGGATCGTGCGGCTCCGCGTGCTGTTCCGCCACGACCGTGAAGCCCAGGTCGGTGAGTCGGCGGCGCAGGTTCTCGACCGGGATGAAGTGCAGGTGCTGCGGCTGGAGCCAGGGCAGCCACCAGCGGCCCAGCAGACGGGAGTACCGGCTGTCGGGGTCCGGGACCTCGATCAGGAGATGGCCGCCGGGGCGCACGGCCTGGTGCGCTGCGGTCAGTTCGCGCTCGGGCTCGGTGCTGTGCTCCAGGTAGTGGAACATGCTGACGACGTCGTAGTGGCCCGAGAGACCCGGGGCCAACTCGGGGAAGCTGCCTCGGTATCCGCGCTCCACCCGTCCCGCCTGTTCGGCGAGTTCGGCGCCGTCGGTGAAGTCGAGGCCGTCGAAGGTGGTGTCGGGATACACCGTGCGGGCCGACTCGCAGAAGTGGCCGTGGCCGGTGCCGACGTCCAGCCAGTTCTTGGGGGTCGGTGAGTGCGGCAGGAGCGACTCCGCGCGCTGCTCGTACATCTTGGTGCGAGCGGCGAACGTGTTGCCCAACTGCTTCTCGCCCAGGCCGTCGTAGAAGTCCCGGTAGTAGAACTCCAGCCCGGCCGGGCTCAGTCGGGGGTTCTGGAAGGTGTGCCGGCAGTCCTCGCAGCGGTCCAGGACGAAGGTGCCCGGCTTGTGCTGGATCAGGTCCTTCGTGCGCAGCCGGGTCTTCAGACGGGACGAGTCGCACCAGGGGCAGGTCTCGCGCCGGGGTTCGAAGAAGCGGTCCAGGCCGTCGGCCAAGTCGGCCTGGTAGGTGGGCCGTAGGGCTGCCACCTGGTCGTTGCGGCTCGGGGGCCTGGGGTCGTCCTCGTTGCTCACGGGGTCTCCTTCGGGGACGCGCCGGCGGCCAGCAGCTCCAGATGGGTCGCCGCCGCGCGGGTACCTCCGGCCGCGCGGAACGCCGTACGGATGCGGCCGGCCGCGGCGCGGTGGTCGGGTTCGTGGAGTACGGCGTCGATCGCCGCGCCCAGCTTGGCGGCGGTGACCCGGCCGAAGCGGACGCGGATGCCCGCGCCCGCGCCGGTGACCTGTCCGGCGATCACCGGCTGGTCGTCACGGATCGGCGCCACGACGAGGGGGACGCCGTGCCACAGCGCCTCGCACACCGTGTTGTGCCCGGCGTGCGAGACGACCGCGTCCGCCCTTTCGAGGAGCGGGAGTTGGGGGATCGAGGGGAGGACGAGGATGTCCTTGTCCTGCTCGTCCGGTGCGCCGAGCGTCTTGCCGGGGTCCGCGATCACCGCCTGTACGCGGTCCGTTCGTGCTCGCAGCGCCGTCAGGCACTCCGCGAGGAAACGGGCGCCCACATCGGTGTTGGCGGTGCCCAGACTGACCAGGACCAACGACCGGGCCGGGTCCAGCCAGTCCCAGGGGAAGTCAGGCGCGGCCGGGCGGGGCGCGATCGACGGACCGACCCAGCGGATCTGCTCGCCCCGCCGTGTCTCGGGGCCGACGAGCTCCGGGGTGCTGAACGCGAGCACGAGATGCGGGGAGAAGCGCGGGTCGGCGGTGCCGGACGGATCGCCGATGCCGGTGCGGAGTCCGTGCAGCAACTGGTCCAGCCACAGGGCGACTTTGGGCATCCCGGCGAGGACGTCCGTGAACTCGGCGGAGGTGGTCGCCGAGGTCGCCCACGGCACGCCCAGCCGTTCCGCCACCAGCCCACCGGCCAGGGCCTGTTGGTCGGCGACGACCGCGTCGGGCCCGAACTCCTGGACGGCCGCGGCGACTCCCGGCGCCATCTGTTCGGCGAGCGGCGCGAGAAATGCCTCCCACAGGAACTTCAGGGCCTCGGGGCCACGGATGTCGGGTGGGCGTACTCCGTCGCCCTCCCCCGGTACCGGTCCGGCGCAGGGGAACACGCGCGCCGACTCGCCCGCGAGCCGCCGTACGAGATCGGGGTCGGCGCAGGCCCACGCCAACTCATGTCCCCGTGAAGCCAGTTCGGCCGCCAAGCCCACCGCCGGGTTGATGTGGCCGACCAACGGCGGGACGACGAACAGGAACCGGCTCACCGGGCCGCCACCTCGGCGGCCTCCGGCGCACTTGCCTGGATCAGGGAGAGGATGTGCCCGCCGACCGTGCCCGCCGCCTCGACCAGCACCGAGTGCTCGTGGCCGGGGACGACGACGGTCCGGCAGTCGGGGAGTACGGACTCCAGCCAGGGCGCGAGGAGGGCGAGGTCCGAGTCGCCGCCGTAGATGCCGAGCACCGGGCAGTACACCGCGCGGATCTGATTCTCCGTCAACACACCGCTGGCCGGGATGTCCTGGGAGAGGGAGGTCTCCCGGGCCAGGCGGGCGGCGCCCTTCGCGAGGCGGGCGGTGTTGTGGCCGCGGTTCGCGCTGATCCAGGCGATCGCGTCGTCCTCGTTGTGCGCCAGCTCGTGCAGCACACGGTCCAGGATGCCGCCGAGTTTCGGTGCCCAGGCGGTGGTCGCCGGTTCCGACTCGATGAGGGAGACGCTCGCGGCCCGCTCGGGGTGTCGGGCCGCGTAGCCGAACGCCACTGTCCCGCCGTAGGAGTTGCCGACCAGATGGACCGGGCCGGTCACCTCCAGCCGGTCGAGCAGCGCCTCCAGGTCGTCGATGTTGTCGTCGAGCGTGTAACCGGTGGCCGGGCGCCCGCTGCGCCCGTGGCCGCGCAGGTCGTACATGACCACGTCGACGCCGGCCAGCGCGAACGGCGGCGCGATGGTGAAGTAGTAGCTGGCCAGGCTGTCGGTGAGCAGACCGTGCACGAGCACCGCCGTGGCGGTGACCGGCCGGCCGTCGGGCGGGCTCATCCGCTGTACGTGCAACCGGAGTTGACCGGTGTCGACCATCGCCATGGCTCAGCCCGCCTCGACTGCCTTGAGACTCTGCACGACGTACTCCACGAGCCGGCCGACGGTGAGTTCGATGATCTCGTCGAACTCCATCCCGGCCAGGAACTCGGCGAAGTTGACCTTCGTCCCGTAGTGCTCCTGGAGCAGACCGGCCAGCGTCACCAGGTCGATGCTCTCCAGCTCCAGGTCGCGGTTGAAGGTCGTCGTCATGGTGATCTCGACGTCGTCGACGCCGTACTCGTCCTCCAGCAGCGTGGTGAGCATGCCGGTGAGGTCGGCGAGGACGGTGTCCTCGGTGGTGGTGGTCATCGGTCGTACTCCTCCTCGTGCGCGGGTCCCGTCGTCCAGGCCACGACGTAGGTCCTGTCCGGCAGACTGGGGGGATTGCCGGCCGGCTCGTAGTGCACGGTGTAGGCGCGCTCCAGGCGCCCCGACACCAACAGCCGTGATCCGTGGGCCACTTGGAAGACGGCGAAGTCGCGCGGCCGTCCCCGGAAGCCGGTGCCCTCCGCCTTGGCCACCGCCTCCTTCGCCGCCCAGAAACGGGCGAACCACAGCGCCTCGGACTCACCGGTGGCCGTCGACTGGGCCCGGAGGAGCGTCAGTTCCTCCTCACCGAGAGCGGTGGTGAGGGTGCTCGGGGGGCGTTCCACGACCTCCTCGATGTCGATCCCGGGGCCGGGGCCGGGAACATGCGGCCGTACGATCGCGACCGCCGCCTCGGCGCGATGGGCCAGCGAGACGTCCAGCGGGGGCAGGATCCGGCCGTGCAGTCCGGTGACGTACGGGCGGCCCGACTCGTCGTTGTGGACCCGGATCTCCGCCGGAAAGACCGGCCCCTCGCCATGACCCCACAGCCACTGTCGTACCGCGTCCTTCACCGCGATCCGGCCCAACAGCCACTGCCGGCGCCCGCGCGGCGGATGCTCGGCGTACTGCGAACGCTCCACGCTGCTCAGGGAGTTGCGCATGATGAGGTCGCGCGAGGCCAGGTCGGGCCAGCGCTCGTTGAGCAGGGTCCGGCCGCCGGGGCGGGCCTCGGAGAGGGTGTTGCGCTCCGGGAAGCGCTCGACGGGCTTGGTCTGCGGGTCGTTGTCGAAGCGCCGGTCCTGCCAGCCGGTGAGGTCCGCCCACACCTCGCCGTCGACCGTGAGCTGAACGTCGGCTTCGAGCGCGGTGTCGGTCAGCGAGGTGATCCGAACCAGGCACTCCACCTCGGCGCCGGGGCGCGGATGCGGGCCGTAGAAGCGCATCTCGCGCATGCCGACCGGGAAGACGACAGTGCGTTCGGTGCGGGTCGCCATGATCCAGTAGCCGAGGATCTGGCCGACGTTGTCGAGCAGGGCGCCGGGAGCCGGGGGTGTGGTGATCACGCCGCGAACGTGGCGGTCGCCGATCGCGGTGAGTTCGGTGACGCCCTGGAACGCCGGGCCGTGGAACATCCAGCGTTCGTCGTAGAGATGGGCCGCGGTGTGGTCGGGGACACGCTCGGTGGCCGGGTCCGGGCGGGGGTGCGGTGGGGGTGATACGGCGTGGGCGGGGGCCAGTTCGACCACGCCGCGGGCGTGCGGGCCGAAGGAGACGGCGAGTCGGTCGGGGGTGTCCGCCACCACCCGCACCGGTACGTCGGCCGACGGTGTCGCCGTCAGCCAGCGGTCGAACCTGGCGTCGTGCACGGTGACCGCGCGCATGCCTGGCGCGGTGCGTTCCGCCGCTTCGATCATGTGCTGGACGATCGTGGTCGCGGGGACCACCGGCCAACGGTCCGCCACGTCCGGCCAGTCGGGGCGCTGCGGGAAGAAGCAGTGGTCCATGAGGTAGGGCATGGACTCGGGGGAGACGTGGACCGTGGTCCGCCACTCCCTTGGGGGAGCGGGGAGTTGGGGTGGTGGGACGGGGGCGGACACCCGGGGTGCGGGCACGTGTGCGGGTGCGGCCGGTGCGGTACGGCGGCTGCCCGCGCTGATGAGTTGGGCCGCCGTGTCGGCGGTGTCGCGCATGAGGGCGTGCAGTTCGGCGGCGGCCGGGAAGCGGTCGGTGAGGGCGTCCAGGGACGAAAGGGCAGCGAGGGCAGGGGTGTTGGCGGTGACCGGTGTGCGTAGTTCCGCCCGCAGTCTCACCAAGGTCGGGGCGTCCAGGGACACGAGTGCGCCGTCCATGTCGAGCCGTACCGGGGGCCGTTCCCGTCGTGGAGCCGGTTTCCGCGGGGCCAGTGTCGTCGGGTCCGTCGCTCCGCCCGCTGCCCACAACGCCGTGGCCACGCGGCGAAGTTGGGCCAGTCCGGAGCGGTGGGGCGAGTTGGCGGCGACGACGAGGTGGTCGCGTCCGCTGAGTGTCGCGTCGATGAGGGAGCCGAGTTGGCCGGTGCCGACCTGGACGAACGCGCGGTGGCCGGCTGTGTACATGGCCTCGACGAGTTGGCGGAAGCGGACGGGTTCCAGGAGGTGGCGGATGAACAGTTCGCGTACCGCCTTCTCGTCCGTGGGGTACGGCGAGGCAGTAGTCCCGGACCAGAGGGGGACCGTCGGCGGGTGGAGGCGGAAGCGGTTCGTGGCCTCTTCGATCGGGGCGAGGTAGGGCTTCAACATCGGTGTGTGGAAGCCGGATTGGAACGGGAGGACCTGACTCAGGACCCCCTGTGCGCGGAAGGACCGCACGAACTCGTCCACGGCCTTGTCCGGTCCGCACACCATCGACTGACCCGGCGCGTTGTCGTGCGAGAGCACGATTCCGGCCTCCGGCCAGTCGGCGGCGAGCGCCGACAGCACGCGCTCGGCCGGGGCGCCGATCGCCCCGAAGGCGAGGCCGGGGACCGTCACCGAGTCGGGGTCGAACGCCTCCATGAAGTCGCTGACCTCATCGGGCGAATACACCCCGGCGGCCGTCATCGCGGTCCACTCGCCGACACTGTGTCCGGCGACCGCGTCCGGGACGACACCCATCTTCCGCAACGCGGCGTCCAGCAACCGCCCGACGCCGACCACATCGAAGCCGTGACGGCCGACATCCCCTACCTGCGCCGGGGTTGCGGACCGGTTCTCGCGGAGTCCGAAGTGCGCGGCGACGTCCTCGACCCGGGGCGTGAAGTCGCCCTCCAGGCCCGGGAAGACGAACGCCAGCTTTCCCGCGCCCGGTCCGATGAGCGGGCTCGGCGTGAACCACACATCGCTACGGCCCTGCCAGGCCCGTCCCTTGGCGACCGCCCGGCGGGCCAGCGCGAGGCGCTTGGCGTCCGGGGCGACAATGCCGAGCCGTGAACGGCCGGAGGTGGCAGGGGAGTTCTGCCCGGCCAGGAGGACGGAGTCGTCGGTGTCCAGCAGCGTGGCGAGAGCCTCGGGGCTGTCGGCGGTGAGCATCAGCACGCGTTCCGGTTCGGCCACGGAGGCTGTGCGAGCGGGGGCGTCGGTGCGTTCCGGTTCGTCGACGACCGCCGCCGCCGAGCGTGATGCGCGCGCCCCGGGCGCCTCCTCCAGCACCACATGCGCGTTGATGCCGCCGAACCCGAACGCGTTGACGGCCGCTCGCCGCACGGGTTGTTCGGGAGTCGTCTCCCAGGGTGCCGCTTCTTCCAGCGGACGGAACCGGGTCGCCGCGAGCGCGGGGTGCGGGTCGTCGCAGTGCAGGGTCGGCAGGAGCATGCCGTGGTGGACGGCGAGGGCGGCCTTGACCAGGCCGGCGACTCCGGCGGCCGGCATCGTGTGGCCGATCATCGACTTCACGGAGCCGATGACCGCACGGCCATGGGAGGTGCCCGCGTCCCCGAACACCTCGGCCAGCGTGGCGAGTTCGGCCGCGTCACCGGCCGGCGTCGCCGTGCCGTGCGCCTCCAGCAGGCCGATGGAGCCGGGCAGTGCCGGGTCCAGTCCCGCCGCCTGCCAGGCCTGGCGTACGGCGTGGGTCTGGCCGGTCGAGTCCGGGTTGACGAGACTCGCGGCGCGGCCGTCACTGGAGACGCCGGTGCCGCGGATGACGGCATAGATCCGGTCGCCGTCGCGTTCGGCGTCGGCGAGGCGCTTGAGGACGACGACTCCGGTGCCCTCGCCGATCAGGATGCCGTCGGCGTCGCGGTGGAAGGGGCGGATGCGCTGGCTCGGGGAGAGCGCGCGCAGTTGGGAGAACACGCTCCACAGCGTGATGTCGTGGCAGTGGTGGACGCCTCCGGCGAGCATCAAGTCACAGCGGCCGGAGGTGAGTTCGGTCACCGCCTGGTCGACGGCGATCAGCGAGGAGGCGCAGGCCGCGTCCACCGTGTACGCCGGGCCGCGCAGGTCGAGGCGGTTGGCGACGCGGGACGCCGCGAGGTTGGGGACCAGGCCGATGACCGACTCGGGGCTGTCGGGGCCGAGCCGTTCGGTGAACGCGGAGCGGATGCGGTCGAGTTGGCCGGGGTCCAGGTCGGGCAGCAACTCGCCCAGTGTGCGGACGAGTTGGCCCGCGGTACGGACCCGCTGGTCGAGGCGGACCAGACCCGGGGTGAGATAGCCGCCCCGGCCGAGGACGACACCGACCCGCCGCCGGTCGGGCAGCCGGGACTCACCGCCCGCGTCGGCGAGGGCGGCGGCGGCCACGTGCAGGGCGATGAGCTGGTCGGGTTCGGTGCCGGGCACCGAGTTCGGCATGATGCCGAACCGGGTGACCTCGACCTCGGCCAACTCGTCCACGAAACCACCGCGCCGGCAGTACACCTGGTCGGCCACGGCCGGACCGCTCGCGGAGTCCGGCCGGTAGTAGTCCGCGTCCCAACGCCCGTCCGGCACCTCACTGATGGCGTCCGTGCCGCCCAGCAGATTCCGCCAGTACGCGTCGAGGTCGGCGGCGCCGGGGAGCAGCACCGACATGCCCACGATGGCGACCGGCACTTGACGGTCCGTCACGGCTACCAGCCCGAAGCGGTGTAGACGACGGCTCCGGCCGACTCGTCGCCCCAGGCGAGTTCGCGCAGCAGGGCCGCGGTGCCCTCCTCGGGGTCGATCAGCGAGATGCCGCGCCGGGCATACTCACGCCCCAACTCCGGGGTGACCATGCCGTGATGACCACCGGTGGGCGCCCACGGACCCCAGTGCACGGTGAGCGCACGGTGCCCGGTGCGGGCGGACCAGGCGGTGCCCAGGCTCTGCAGGGCGTCGTTGGCGGCGGCGTAGTCGACCTGGCCCCGGTTGCCGAGCACGGCCGAGATGGAGCCGAACAGCACGGCGAAAGCGGGGCCGTTGGGCAACTCCTCCAGCGCCGACAGCAGGGCTTCGGCGCCGTGCGTCTTCGTGCCGTAGACCCGCTGGAAGGACTCGGTGGTCTTCTCGGCGATCAGCCGGTCCTCGATGACACCGGCCGCGTAGACGACACCGTCGAGGCGGCCGTGCTCGGCGTGGACCTCCTTGACCGCCTGGAGCGCGGCGTCCGGTTCACGGAAGTCGACGGAGTGGTAGCGGGCCTGGCTGCCGAGGGCGGTCACTTCGTCGAGGGTCGCGCTGATCTCCCGCTGGGCGAGCAGGAGTTCGGCGGTGCGGTTGATCTCGGCGGGGGTGAGTCCACGGCCCTTCGCGGCGAGCGCCGCGCGCAGTTCGGCCGGGGTACGGGCGCCCGCGGTCGCCGGGTCCTCGGGGCCTGCCGGTGCGGCCGTCCTGCCCAGGAGTTCGATACGGCACCGGGAGGCCGCGGCGAGCGCGACGGCGAACTTCGCGGTGATGCCCCGCGCGCCGCCCACCAGCAGCACCACCGAGTCACGGTCGAGCCCGATCGCGGAGGCCTCGGCGACTCCGTCACCGGCCGGTCCGGCGCCGTTGGTCGCGAGCGCGCCGAGCGGTGTCTCGGTCAGCTCAAGTCCGTGCCGTCCGGCGGTGGTTCGCACGACGACGGGCTCGGTGTCGGGCGCCAGCAGTTCGGCGATCACCGCGTCGGCGACGGCGGCCGGTGCGGTGTCCGCCAGCTCGACGACCCGGGCGGTGGTGTCCGGGTACTCGCGGGCCACCGTACGGAACAGTCCGTGCAGGCCCGCCGATGCGTCGTCCGCGCCCTGTATCGCGAGGAGTTGACGCGGGCCGCGTCGCAGGACGGCCTGGAACACGGGGAAGGCGTCGGGCAACACCGGAGCCGACGCGGTGAGGGGCACGAGGTACAGGACGCCGTCCACCTGGCCGTCCGTATCGGTGAGTTGGTGCTCGGGGGCGACGGTCACCGTGTCGGCGCCGTAGGAGGAGAGGTGCGCCGCGACCGTCTCCGTGGCGTCACCGTCGCCGTAGAGGACGAAGCGTCGGCCGCTCAGTACGGATGCCGGGTCCGTCGGGTTGGCTCCGTCCTGGTGCGGCAGCAGGACCGGGCGCAGTTGGAGCCGCTTGGGTGCGGCGCCGGTGATCTGGTCCTGCGGGGCGCTGTCGACCGGGGGTGTATCGGCTGCCGTTTCCACGGCGGGCCCGGTCAGTCGTGCCGACAGCCAGCCAGTGACGGAGGCCGCCGTACGGGCCTTCGCCAGGTCCTCCAACTCGGCGTCGTCGAGCGTGGCGACGTCCATTCCGCCGCCGATGCCGAGGCGTTGGGCCAGTTCGCCGGCGATCTCCGCGCGCTTGATGGAGTCGATGCTGAGGTCCGCCTCCAGGTCGAGGTCGGGCTCGATCATGTCGACGGGATAGCCGGTGCGTTCGCTGATGATCTCCAGGACGACCCGGAGTACGTCGGCCTCGGTGAAGGCTTCGGGTGCGGGGGCCAACTCCTGTGGGGCAACGGTCTGTTGAGCGGTCGATGTCTCGACAGCGTTCGGCAGCGCGGGTATCCGCGGCAGCGCTTCGACCACGGCAGGCGCCGGTGCCGGAACCCACGTTCCCTGCGGCACCGTGCCCTGCACCGCGCCGAAGTACGTCATCAGCACATCCCGTTGCGCTGCCACCATCTCCCGGCTGGTGCGCAGGAATTCGGAGATGAGCGCGTCCCTGTTCGCCTCGACGGGGACACCGTCCTGAGGGTTCGTCGTCACAGTCGTCTCCACAACGCGTCGGGCCGGTGCGAGGGCACCGGGCAGGAGTGCTCCGGCGGCGGTACGGACGAGCTGTCCGTCGACCGTCCAGCCGGGTCGCGAGGGCACGGGGGTCCGGGCCGCGTCGACGGCGTCGCGCCCGTTGAAGAGCCATCCGGTACGCACCGGCAGCCCCGCGACGGCCAGTTGGGCCAGCGCGTCGAGCCAGCCGCGCAGCCCGCTGTCCTGCCGGGGCTCGCACGCGACCGTGCGGTGCGGGCGGTCGCCGAGGATCTGGTCGACCAGCCTGGTCAGCACGGAGCCGGGACCGGCCTCGACGAAGACCCGGGCGCCCGCCCCGTACATCGCCTCGATCTGCGCGACGAAGGCGACCGGGGAGCCTATCTGCGCGGCGAGTTCGGCCCGGACCGCGTCGGCGCCCTCGCCGTACGGGGCCGCGGTGCGGTTGGACCAGATGGGGAACTCGGTTGCGAGCACCGGCCGTTCGGCGAGGGACTCCGCGAACCGTTCCCCCGCTCCAGCCACCAGCGGGCTGTGGAAGGCGCAGGCCACGGGGATGCGCTTCGCGCCGAGACCGGCGTCGCGCAGGAGCCGTACGGCTGTGGCGACTGCCTCCGTCGGACCCGAGATCACCGTCTGGCGGGGTGAGTTGTGGTTGGCGATGACGACGGAGTCGGGGGCGTCCGCCGCCTTCAGGGCCTGCTTGACGTCATCGGCACCGGCAGCCACCGCGGCCATGGTTCCCGGGTCGTCCGCGCCGGTGGCTTCGAGGATCGCCGCCGCGCGTTCGGCGCTCAGCTCCAGCAGCGCCTCCGGCGTGATCGCGCCCGCCGCGCACAGGGCGACCAGCTCGCCGTAACTGTGCCCGGCCGCCATGTCGGGCCGTACGCCCGCCTCGGTGAGCAGGGCGTAGGCGGCCAACCCGGCGATGCCCAGGGCTGGTTGGGCGACCCGGGTGTCGGTGAGACCGGCCTGCTGGCGGTCGCGGGCGGTGTCGTCGAAGGCGGCGGGCGGGTAGAGCGCGTCGGCGTGGTCGCGGCCGAGGTGCAGGTAGTGCTGCAACTCGGGGAACGCGATGAAGACGTCGGCGAGCATGCCGGGGCGCTGACTGCCTTGGCCGGGGAAGAGGAACGCGACTTTGCCGGACTCCGCGCTCGCGTCGGCCAGGTGGATTCCGGCGACCGGATCGTGCTCACCCGCCAACGCCCGCCGCAGTTGCCCGACCAGCCCCTCCACATCCCGTGCCACGACCGCCACCTGCACCGGCTCCTGCCGGGCATCCGCGCGGCGCGACGCGCTCAGCGCGAGGTCACGCAGCTTCCAGTGACCTGCCTCCGCGAGCTTCAGGATCTCCTCGACGCCCCGGCGCGCCGCCGCCCGGTCCGCACCCCGGAACGTGAACAGCTCGGCGGGCCACGCGTCCAGACCCTGCGCAGGCGGAACCGCCTCGCCGTACGCCCCGATCACCGCGTGGAAGTTGGTGCCGCCGAAGCCGAACGCGCTGAGGCCCGCGACGCGTTCCTCGGCCGGGGCCGCCCACGGCCGGGGCCGGGCGTGGAAGACGAACGGGCTGCTGTCCTGCTGCCAGGCCGGGTTGGGCCGCTTCATGTGCAGCGTGGGTGGCTTGACGCCGGTGTAGAGGGACAGCACGGTCTTGATGAGACCGGCGAGTCCCGCGGCGCACTTCGTGTGCCCGATCTGGGACTTGACCGAGCCGAGCGCACAACTGCCCTTCTCCGCACCGGACTCGGTGAACACCTGGCTGAGGATGGAGAGTTCGGTGCGGTCGCCGACGACCGTTCCGGTGCCGTGTGCCTCGACCAGGCCGACCTCGGCGGGGGAGACGCCCGCGTTGCGGTACGCCCGCTCCAGCGCGGCCCGTTGGCCCTCGGGACGGGGTGCCGTCAGGCCCAGGGAGCGGCCGTCGCTGGAGCTGCCGACTCCCTTGATGACGCCGTAGATCCGGTCGCCGTCCCGCTCCGCGTCCGCGAGCCGCTTGAGGACCACGCACGCGACGCCCTCGCCGAGCGCGATGCCGTCCGCCGAGCTGTCGAAGGCACGCGAGCGGCCGGTGGGGGAGAGGGCGTGCACGGAGGAGAAGAGGACGTAGTCGTTGATGCCGTTGTGGAGGTCGGCGCCCCCGCACAGCACGACATCGCTGGTGCCGCCCACGAGTTCCTTGCAGGCGACGTCGACGGCGGCCAGCGAGGACGCGCAGGCCGCGTCGACCGTGAAGTTGGCGCCGCCGAGGTCGAGCCGGTTGGCGATGCGGCCCGAGATGACGTTGGAGAGCATGCCGGGGAAGGAGTCCTCGGTGAGCGTGGGGAGTTGCTCCTCGATGCCCTGCGGGATCTTGCCGTAGTAGGAGGGGAGCACGGCGCGCAGCGTGGTCGCGTTGGACAGGTCGCTGCCCGCCTCCGCGCCGAACACCACGGAGGTGCGCGCCCGGTCGAACTCCCGCCCCCGGTCGCCGTATCCGGCGTCCTCCAGCGAACGCCGGGCCGCTTCGAGGGCCAGCAGCTGGACCGGTTCGATGCTGCCGAGGGAGGCCGGCGGGATGCCGTAGCGCAGCGGGTCGAAGGGGATGCGCGGCAGGAAACCGCCCCACTTCGACGGGGTGGCACCGTCTTTGTCCGCCGAGTAGTGCACGGCGGGGTCCCAGCGGTCGGGCGGGACCTCGTCGACGGAGTCGCGTCCGCCGAGGATGTTCGCCCAGAACGTGGGGAGGTCGGGGGCCTGCGGGAACATGCACGCCATGCCGATGACAGCGATGTCCAGGGGGGCCGGTGCCTCCGGCTGGGTGGTCTCCTCGACTCCCAGGCGGGCGCGGGCGGTTCGGGTGCTCTCGGCCAGGAAGTCGGCGGCCTCCTCGGTCACCGAGCGGTGCAGGGCGTCGATCGTGGTGGTCGTCGAACGCAGCACGGCGACCTCGCCGGCCATGAACATCCCCTCGGCGAGCTGGCGTCGCTCGTCCACGGCGGTCAGCGCGCCGTCCACGTCCCGCTCGACGCCCTTGCTGGCGATGCGCAGCCGGCCGACGTTGAGCCGCTCCAGCTTCTCCCAGATCTGGCGGTCCGGTACGCCCTGCTCGCGCAACGTGGCCTCGAACTCAAGGTAGTTGTCGCTGAACGGGCTCGGTACGCAGCGGGTGGCGTGACCCGGCGCGGTCTCAAGGAGTGCGGTCCGCGTAGCGCCCATCACCCGCTCCTGGAACAGCGGCTGGACCGCCCCACGCGTCACCGCCTCCTCCGTGAACAGATAGGCGGTGCCCATCAGTACACCGACGGCCGCGCCCTGTGCGGTGAGCGGTGCGGCGAGCGCGGCCACCATCGCCGCCGAGCGCCCGTCGTGGACACCGCCCGCGAAGAACACCTCGACGTGTTCCGCCGTGCCTGCCTCGGCCGCGGCCAAGAAGTCTTCCAGGACGGCGAGTTGGGCCTCCCACAGGGGGAAGCTGCCGCGCGGTCCGACATGGCCGCCGCACTCGGAGCCCTCGAACACGAACCTGCGCACCCCGGCGTCCAGGAACTGCCGCAGCAGCCCCGGCGAGGGCACATGCAGGAACGTGGCGATCCCGGCCCGCTCCAACGCCTCGGCCTGGGAGGGCCGTCCGCCCGCGATGATCGCGTGCGTGGGCCTCAACTCCCGTACGGCTTCGAGCTGGGCGTCGCGCATCTCCTCGGGCGCGAAGCCGAGCACCCCGACACCCCAGGGACGGTCGCCCACGGCGGCGCGGGTCTCGGCCAGCACCGCCCGCGACTGCTCGCCGCTCGACAGCGCCAGGGCGACGAACGGCAGGGCACCGCCCTCGGCGACGGCCGCGGCGAACTCCGCCTGGTCGCTGACACGGGTCATCGGGCCCTGGGCGACGGGGAGTCGGGTGCCGAGGGTCCGGCTCATGGGGGAGCCTGCGCGAAGTGCGTCGGCCGGGTGCTCGTCCCGTACCGACTCCCGTATGACGGAGGTCAGTTCGCGTATTGTGCGACCCGTGTCCCCCCAGCGTTCCGCGAAGCGCGCGGCGAGGAAACCGTCCTGGCCGACCGGCAGCAACCGGGTGCGCGGGTCACGGGCGCCGAGCAGTTCGGACACTCGGTCGGCGGATACCCGCGGGGCGTCAGGACCGCGCCGTAGGAGTACGCGGTGGCCGGCCACCAGGGTGGTCTCGGAGCCGTCCATCGAGCGCAGTGCCGCAGCGGCGGCCTCCGGCAGGACCGACTCGGCGAGCAGGGCCAGTTGGCTGTCGAGGACGACCCCGGCCGCGCCACCGGCCACCGCCGCAACGGCCGTACGGGGGCCGATGCCGCCGCAGGCCCAGACCGGGACGTCCACACCGGGCTCGGCGAGCAGCCGCTGGAGTAGGACGAAGGTGCTCAACTCGCCCACCCGGCCGCCGCTTTCGGCGCCTCGGGCGATCAGTCCGTGCGCACCGGCGCGGACCGCCGCGAGTGCCTGGTCCGGGTCGGTGACCTCGACCAGCACCCGGTGCTCCGCCACGACCTCGCCCACCTGCCAGGCGGCGTCCGCGGCGAGGACCACGGTGTGCGGGGTCGCGCCGCCGCCCGTCGTGAGGTCACCCGGGCCGATCCGGCAGTGGGGTCCGACCCGTACCCCGAAAGGGCCTGGCGACCAGCGCCGGATTCTCGCCAGGGCCTCTCTGGATCTTCGGTCGCCCATTCCCAGGTCCAGTACCCCCAGCCCGCCGGCGCGGCTGACGGCCGCCGCGAGTCGGGCATCCGGTTCATGGAACGGAGTGATTCCAATGATCATTTCTGCGGCGCGCGCGACAGGCGTCATGATTCTCCGAATAAACGGTGAAACTGCACGGTGGGGGGTTTCGGCAGGGGACGCCGAAAGTAATCGCAGAGGCGCAAGAGAGCTGATGGAAAGCTAGCCCCCCGGTTACTCGTCGGTCAACAACGCCAAGGCAAGCAACTGGTCGAGGGCAGTGATCCAGCCAGCCGGAAAGGGGTCCCCAAACAGCCGAAAACCCGGCCAATTTCCTTCAGAGGGCACACCACTCGGACCGCAGTGGCGCAAGCGGTCCAAAAGCCCCTGATATTCATCCGGGGCTCACAGTCCCGAAACACCACTGACGGCGGGACGGAATTATGTAAACGTTGGGTGTCGCTGCCTCCTCCCATAAGCCGCGCTAGGTTGGCACCTATGAGCACACCGCGGGACCTGATGATCGTGGCCATGGACGTCGCACCCGACCGCCCCGTCGAGACGGGTGACCTTTCGCTCGCGCTCGCCGGAGCGGAGGTGGTCGACCTCCTCGCCGCCGAAGCCGTCGTGCTGGACGGCGACCTGATCGTGCCGAACCCCCAAGTTCCCTTGGAGGACGACCTGTTGGACCAGGCCGCGGCCGCGCTCGTGCGGGAGACGCCGTACGAGTCGGTCGAGGACTGGCTGTGGCGGCGCGGGCGGAGCCTGTCCTCCGCCTATCTCGCCGCGCTGGAGGCGGAGGGACTGGTCGCCCGGCAGCGCGGGCGCTGGATCCCGGTCCGCACCGGGCGGACGGCCCTGGTCGACTCCCCGGCCCGCAGCCGTGCGGCGGACCGCTGGGCCCAGGGCGAACCCGTCCTCGCCCAGCTCGCCGCCGCCGCCGGGATCCGTGAGGTGTCCGACGAGGACTCCGCGAAGGTCACCGACGAGTCGCTGGACACGGTCATCGCCGTGGTCCACGACGCGGTGACGGAGCTGGAGGCCGTACGGCAGCGGAAGAGTGTCGAGGACGCGGCCTACGACAACGTGTGGCGCGGGATGTGACGGCGACTTCTCGGCTTCGAGGTGCCGCAACTGGCGATCGGACAGAGCCAGTTGAGTGTCCTGAGCCAGAGGTGACGACACGTCAGTAATGGTGGCACAAGCCCGGCGCCGAGCCTAGAGCGAGGAACGGCGCCCGCCCGCTACCTGCGTTCACCGGTACGAAGCCGCCCCCAGCGGGATCGTCACCGTGAAGACCGTCGCGCCGGGCCCGGACGTCAGCTCCACCGTGCCGCCGTGCGCCTTCGCCAGCGACCGGGCCACCGCGAGGCCCAGCCCGCTGCCGCCCCGGTCCCGGGTGCGGGCCTTGTCGACCCGGTAGAAGCGGTCGAAGACCCGGGCCCGGTCGTCCTCCGGGATACCGGGGCCCGCGTCGGCGATCCGCACCGACGCGACGCCGGCGGCGACCGACAGCGACACCGACACCCGCGTCCCGGCCGGGGTGTGCACGGCCGCGTTGGCCAGCAGGTTGTCCAGCACCTGCCGGATACGGACCGGGTCGACGCGCAGCCGGACCGGGGACTCGGGCACCGACACCGTCAGCGGGTGGTCCCGGTGCCCGGCGCGGAAGGCGTCCGCCGCCTGCCCCACCAGGTCCACCAGGTCCGCGTCCTCAGGCCGTAGCGGAGTCTCCACGTCCGCCGCGTCCAGGCGGGCCAGCAGGAGGAGGTCGTCGAGGAGGACGCCCATGCGGGCGGCCTCGGCGCGCAGCCGGGCCAGGTGCCTGTCGCGCTCCTCGGGGACGTTCGCCGCCGCGTACTGGAACAGGTCCGCGTAGCCGCGCACCGACATCAGCGGGGTCCGCAGCTCGTGCGAGGCGTCCGCGACGAACCGGCGCAGCCGCTGCTCCGCCTCCGCGCGCACCGCGAGGGAGTCGTCGATGTGCTCCAGCATCGTGTTGAACGCGGTGCGCAGCTCCTCCACCTCGGGCCCGCCGTCGCCCCGCTCGGCGCGCAGCGGCAGCCGGGCCGCCGACTCGGTGAGGTCGTGCGAGGCGATGCCGTGGGCCGTGGTCGCCATGTCGCTGAGGGGGCGCAGCCCGCGCCGCAGCAGGTTCCGCCCTATGACCACCAGCACCAGCAGCGCCAGCGCGAACGCCACCACCTGGACCGTGACCAGTTGCCGTACCGTGCCCTGCACGTCCGCCAGCGGGGCCGCGCTCACCAGGACCACTCCGGGTTCGACCTCGCAGGCGCGCAGCCGATAGGTGCCCTCGCCGTCGATCGTCACCGTGCGGGAGACCTCCGTGGTGGAGTGCGCCATGGTCTTGGCGAGGGCGGTGAGCGCGCTGGTGTCGTCCGGTACGTCGGAGGGCTCGCGCAGTTTCGGGGTCGTGCCCTTGACGTCGTAGACCGCCGTGTACCAGCCGTAGTACGGCTTGCGCTCGACGATGCCGTGCGCCTGGGCGTCCTTGGACTGGACGACCTGGACGAGCTTCATCTGGTCGCTGACCTGGCGTTCGAGGTAGTCCCGCATGTACATCGTCAGGGCCGTGCCGACGACCGCGAACACGATCAGGGACAGCACGCCCACGCCCAGGGCGAGGCGGGTGCCCAGACGTACCCGGCGCCAGTCGTGGCGCAGTCGTCGGATCATTCGGCGGCCTGCCGGATCACATAGCCGAAGCCGCGCACGGTGTGGATCAGCGGATCGTGCCCCTCGTCCAGCTTGCGGCGCAGGCGGCTGACCACCAGCTCCACCACATTGGAGCGGCCACCGAAGCCGTACTCCCACACGTGGTCGAGGATCTGCGCCTTGGTGAGCACGGTCGGCGACTTGCGCATGAGGTAGCGCAGGACCTCGTACTCGGTCGGGGTGAGCGTGAGGAGGTGGTCGCCGCGGCGCACCTCGCGCGTGTCCTCGTCCATCGTGAGGTCCGCGACCTGGAGGACCGACCGCTGGAACCCGGGCCCGGCGCTGCGCCGCAGCACGGTCCGCAGCCGGGCCATCAGCTCCTCCACCGCGAACGGCTTGACCAGGTAGTCGTCACCGCCCCGCGTCAGCCCCGCGACCCGGTCGGCCACCGCGTCCCGAGCCGTGAGGAACACCACGGGCACCATCGTCCCGGAGTGCCGCAGCCGGTCCAGCACGCCGAAACCGTCCAGGCCGGGCAGCATCAGGTCGAGCACCACGATGTCCGGCCTGAACTCGGCGGCCACGGTCAGCGCCTCCTCACCGGAGTACGCGCACGCGGCCTCCCAGCCCTCGTACCGGGCGACCGTCGCGACAAGATCGGCGATCGGCGGGTCGTCGTCCACGACGAGGAGTCGTACTTTTTCCACCCGCTCATACTGCGCCACGCACCGGTGGACGCCAGACCCGCGTCACCGTCCCACCCACATCGATAACCACTTGAAAGTTGTCCGACAGGAAAAAGACAGCTCCCCGAGGTCAAGCTCGTCTCCCAGGACCCGATCAAGGAGCTGCCGTCCGTGACGACCGTCCAATCACCCCCTGCGCCCCCCACGGCGATACGCCCCAGGGTGGTGGCCCGCACGGGCCTGTACGCCGTGCTGGCCGCGAACGTCGCCGTGGTGACCGTCTTCTTCGCCCAGGCAGGATTCGCCTCCAACGCGCTCATCGTCATCGGCCGCCTCCTCGGCCTCTACGGCGCGCTCGTCATGGCCTTCCAACTGCTGCTGGTGGCCCGACTGCCCTGGCTCGACCGCCGGATCGGCATGGACCGGCTCACCAACTGGCACCGCTGGACCGGCTTCGCGCTGCTCTGGACGCTGCTCGGGCACCTCGTGTTCATCGCCTTCGGCTACGCGCAGGGCACCGACACCGGCCCGGTCGGCGAGGTCGTCGACCTGGCCGAGACCACCGAGGGCATCCTGCGCGCGCTCGTCGCGTTCGCCCTGATCCTCGTCATCGGCGCGACCTCCGCCCGCTACGCGCGACGCCGACTCGCCTACGAGACCTGGCACTTCATCCACCTCTACACCTATGTCGCGGTGGTCCTCGCCTTCACCCACCAGGTCGCCGTCGGTACGACGTTCACCGCGTCGTCCGCCGCCACGACGTACTGGTACGCGGTGTGGGGCGTCGCGCTCGGCTCGGTCGCCCTGGGCCGCGTGATCCTCCCGCTGTGGCGCAACCTCCGCCACCAACTCCGGGTCGAGGCAGTCGTCCCCGAGTCCGACAACGTCGTCTCGATCTACATCACCGGCCGCGACCTCCACCAACTCCCGGCCCAGGCGGGCCAGTTCTTCCTCTGGCGCTTCCTGACGAAGGACCGCTGGTGGCAGGCCAACCCCTTCTCCCTCTCGGCCGCCCCCGACGGCACCCGCCTCCGCCTCACCGCGAAGACAGCCGGCGCCGGTACGGCAGCCCTGCGCCACCTCAAGGTCGGCACCCGCGTCTTCGCCGAGGGCCCCTACGGCGCCTTCACCACCCTGCACCGCACGAAGAGCGAGTCCCTGCTCATCGCGGGCGGCGTCGGCGTCACCCCGATCCGCGCCCTGCTGGAGGACCTGGAGGGCCACGCGGTCGTCATCTACCGCGTCGCCACCGACCGCGACGCCGTCCTCTACGACGAGCTGGTCGAACTCGCCCAGGCCAAGGGCGCCCAACTCCACCTGGTCACCGGCCCGCCCGTCCCCGACAAGCTCGCCCCGCGCGAACTCGCCCGGCTCGTACCGGACATCGCCGACCGCGACGTCTTCCTCTGCGGACCGCCGCCGATGATGAACGCGGTGCTGCGCAGCCTCGGCGACATAGGTGTGCCCAAGCAGCAGATCCACTTCGAACGCTTCAGCCTGGCGGGATGAGAGACATATCGTGAAGCGAGTCATACCTGTCCTGGTGCTGTCCGTCGCGGGGCTGATCCCCGTGTGGCGCTACGAGCCGTCCATCGGGACGACGACGAGCACGACGACCACGACCGAGGCGGTCTCGACACCGACTCCTACGGCCACTTCGTCGTCCCCGTCCTCGTCCTCGTCCGGCTCTTCGTCGACCTCCTCCACGTCCTCGAAGAAGGTCGTCCAGGGCGCCGCGATCAACACCGACAAGGGCACCGTGCAGGTGCAGGTGACCTTCGAGGGCGACAAGATCAGCTCCGTGAGCATGCTCCAGCAGCCGGACCACCCGCAGACCACGGCGGCCGTCCCGGTACTGATCGAGGAGACCCTCAAGGCGCAGAGTTCGAAGATCGACACGGTGTCCGGCGCCACCATCACCAGCGACGCGTACGTCCAGTCGCTCCAGGCCGCGATCGACGCCAAGGGCGCGTGAAATGCGGCGAGTTGAGCATGTGATGGGGTTCCCGGTGTCGTTGCGCGTCGACGACGAAGGCATCGGGGGCGAGGTCGCGGACGCGCTCTTCGCCTGGCTGCGCGAGGTCGACGCCCGCTTCAGCCCGTTCCGCCCGGACAGCGAGGTCTGCCGTTACGACCGCGGCGAGCTGCAACTCCGGGACCTCAGCGCGGACTTGACCGAGGTCCTCGACCTCTGTGAGCAGTACCGGGTCGCCACCGGCGGCGCCTTCGACGTCCGCCTGCCCGGCCGGCCCCTCGACCCCTGCGCGGTCGTCAAGGGCTGGTCGGTGCAGCGGGCGGCGGAACTCCTCACCGCCGCAGGCGCCCGGCGCTTCATCCTCAACGCCGGTGGCGACGTCGTCGTGGCCGGCGGCCCGTGGCGGGTGGGCGTGCGGCATCCCGAATACGCCGACCAGCTGTGCACAGTGCTGGAGTTGACCGACGGGGCGGTGGCGACCTCCGCGCGCTACGAGCGCGGCGACCACATCGTCGACGGCCGCACCGGCACTCCCGCGACCGGCCTCCTCGGCATCTCCGTCGTGGCCGCCTCCCTCACCGAGGCCGACGCCACGGCCACCGCGGCCTTCGCGATGGGCCCGGAGGGCGTCGACTGGGCCGCCGCCCGGCCCGGCTGCGAGGTGTTCGCGGTCGACGCCGGGCGACGGGTCCGTCGTACGCCCGGATTTCCGGTCGCGATGGCGACGGCTCAGGACGCCTGACGGAAGTGCTGGGCTTGGCCCGGTCGGCGGTCGGTGTCGTGCACGAGGCCGCCGAGCGGCGGGATGCGGTCAGCCACGCGATCGCACGCGATGGGCCCGGCGACGTGTTCCCGAAGGTGGACGTCGATCAAGCACGTATCGATGTCGAGGCGGTGATCCTGGCGCCGGTCCCGACCCCGGTGGGTGACAGCAAGCTCGACACGTCGGCGTATTCGAGGCCGGTCGTCACGGCGGCGAGCCGGACCGGATCCACCGAGACGACGCCGACCATCCACACTCCCGGGACAAAAGCAGGTGGGACTGTCGGCGTCCCGGCGCCGCTCAGTCACAGCCCCCTTATGACAGCCCCCTTATCGCTGAGCGGGTCCGGCTGACGGGACGCGTTGCCGGCGCAGGAGCTGCCCTGCGGGCCGCCACAGGGCGAAGGCCAGGCCGAGGCCGAGGGGGATCTGCAGGAACTGCTGGATCACCGGAGGCCCGGGCTTGTCCCCTCGCCTGAGCGGGGCACGGCCCTGCGGATCGACGGTCACCGTGTAAGTGCCGCCTACCGCCCACTTCCAGCCCATGAGCCCGTTCTCCTCGAACGGAGCCAGCGGTGGGCCGTCGAGGACGGTGACCGTGTACCGGTGGACGCTCGCCCCCATGCCGTCGCCGGCGGACCACCGAATCTGTCGGACCCTGACGTGTTCGGTACGTCCGTGCTGGTGCAGCGCCTGCTGATCCAGCTCCAGGTTCCGCAGGAACAGCACCCCGAAAAGGCACACCGCGCACAGCAGCCACCGGATGTCCAAGTACCAGCACGTGCACACGAACACGCAGCCGAGGAGGATCGCCAGCGCGCACAGCGCGTCGATCCACAGGGCGTGCGTGACGAAGGCTCCGCGCCCGATCAGACGCACGACCGCCCACAGCGCCAACGCTGCGCCGGTGCTCGCGGCGCCCACCAGCGCCCGCCGACCCACGCCTGTCCGCCTCTTGCCCGCTTCCTCCGCGCTCACGCTCACCCCTGCTCTCGACGAAACCGTCGGACTGGTGATGCACGCGTCCCAATGTATGGATTGTTGAACGATCCTTCAATAGGATGGTTCAACATTGAGTCGTCTGCTGCGCGGACGCGGAACGGCAACCAACCGGAGGGCTGAAGGAGATGAGCCCGCATCACTTCGAACAGGTCGACGACCTCGGGCGGATCCTGTTCAGCGACGACCCCGCGCTGCGGCTTGAGGGGATCCTGATGGGTCTCGATCCCGCACAGACACGCCGCATGCCCACTGCCCTCTTCGAGTTCAGGCATGCCCTGGGCGTGGGCTACTTCGGGTATGTCGTGCCGGAGGGAGCCTCGCTCGACGGGATACCCGAGGAACCGCAGATCGAAGGCGCCATCCTGTTCGGCATGAGGCGCCTACCGCCCGAGGTCTCCGACCTGCGCTGGATCCCTGGATGGGAGCTGCACGCGATACCCGATGAACAGCCAAAACTGGAGCGGTGCTACGGATACACCTACTCCCGGCTGGAACTTCGGACGCCCGACGGGGACATCTACTCCCGGACCTGGGTCCCGCACGACCCCGAGTGGGCAGCCGCCGCCCTGCGGCACGGCTGCGTCGTGTGCCTGTGCGGCGTGGAACTGGGGATCCGCGCACCGTACGCGATGACCGACGCCCAGCACACCCCGCGCATGCGCCACGAATCCTTCCGCCGCGGATGCGGGATGGGCCTGACCATCGGCGGGCTCGTCGCCTACGTCGACCATCAATGACCCGAGACACCGAGGCGGCACGCTGCGAGAAGCACATCGCCTGCCCTCACTCCCGGCAAAGTCGTCTTCGATCTCCCAGGGCCTGGCAGCGGTCCTCCTCGTCTCGGGAGATGTGGTTCGGAGGAGTGGATCAGCCGACGTCGGAGGCGTCCAGGCGGTACAGGCCGCTGCTCGTCGAGGAACTCGAAGAACTGCTGCTGTACGCCGAGGACTTGACTGCCGTGCCGTGGGCCTTGACCCAGGTCGCGATCGCGGAGTTGGTGCCCTGGCCGCCGTCGCTGCTGACGATGATGTAGTGCAACTTGCCTGACTTCACCAGGGACTTGAGCTTGGCGAGGGTCATCGCGTTGTCGCTGCCGGACCAGCCGCCCATGGAGATCACGGGCTGACCCGACTCCAGGATGATCGAGGACGCCGTCTGGTCGGTGGACACCGCCAGCAGCCAAGTCGCGCCGTCCTGGTGCTTCTTGAGGTAGGCGATCATCTCGGACGAGACCTGCGAACCGCCCCCCATACCGCCACCGGCCTGCTGCGTACCGGACTCGGACGTGGACCTGGAGGTGGATCCCGACTCGGTGCCCGCCTCGGTCGTCCCGGTCTTGCCGGTCGAGGAGCCGGTGCCCGAGGGAGCCGTGCCACCGGACGGCGGCGTGCCCATCTTGCCGGAACCGGAGCCCGAACCGCTCGGCGCGCTGCCCATCTTGCCCTTGGTGCCGCTGGAACTGCCGCCCGGTGCGCCGCCCATGCCGCCACCGCCGCCACCCATGCCGCCACCGGTGCTGGGACCGGCCGTCGGGTTGGTGCCGTTGGTCGAGGAGGTCGCCGCCGAGACCGAGTAGGCCGCGGGACCGGCGAGCAGGGCGACGATGGCGGCCAGCGCCGCGAAGCCCATCAGGCGGTGGCGCCTGGTGAACCGCCCCACCAGCAGGCCGAGTACGGAGGCCACGCCAGCCACGGCGACCACGATCTCCGCGACCGTGTACACCGTGCCGGAGCCGGAGACCCGCTGGAGCAGGACGACCGCCCAGACGGAGCCGGCCGCGATCGCCGCCGGCAGCACCCAGGCCCACTTCGCCGCCGAACCCTCACGGAAGGCGCGGTACAGCAGGACCCCGCCCGCACCGGCCAGGGCCGCGATACCGGGCGCCATGGCGGTGACGTAGTACGGGTGGAACGTGCCCTCGGCGAGCGAGAACGTCAGGAAGTGGAGGACGAACCAGCCGCCCCAGAGCATCAGCGCGGCGCGCTTGGCGTCCGTGCGGGGAGCCCGGCCGCGCAGTACGAGACCGCCGACGAGGGCGATCGCCGCGAAGGGGATCAGCCAGGAGATCTGGCCGCCCATGATCTCGTTGAACATCCGGTACAGGCCCGAACCGCCGCCGAAACTCGCCCCGTTGCCCTGCGAGCCGACCGAGGAGCCGGCACCGAAGATCCGGCCGAAGCCGTTGTATCCGATGACCAGGTCCCACACCGTGTTGTCGGTGGAGCCGCCGATGTAGGGGCGGGAGGACGCGGGGATCAGGTCGACGATCACCATCCACCAGGCGCTGGAGACGACCAGCGCGACGGTGGCGACGGCGAGGTTGCGGACGCGCTTGCCGAGGGAGACGTTCGTCGCCCAGAGGTAGACGAGGAAGAACACGGGCAGCACGACGTACGCCTGCATCATCTTGGTGTTGAACGCGAAGCCGATCGCGACCGCCGACCACACCAGCGGCATCAACCTGCCGTTGCGGACGGCCTTCATGAGGGCCGCGGCGCCGAGCATCATCAGCAGGACGAGGATCGGGTCCGGGTTGGTGTCGCGGGTGATGGCGACCGTGATCGGGGTGAGGGTGAGGACCAGTGCGGAGATCGTGCCCGCGATCGGACCGAAGTCCCGCTTGATCTGGCGGTACAGGAGAGCGACCGAGCCGGTGCCGGCCGCGACCATCGGCAGCATCAACTGCCAGGTGCCGTAACCGAACACGCGGGCGGAGAGGCCCATCACCCAGAGGGCGAACGGTGGTTTGTCGACCGTGATGAAGCTGCCGGAGTCGAGCGCGCCGAAGAAGAACGCCTTCCAGCTCTTGGTGCCGCTGTAGACGGCCGCGTCGTAGAAGGTGTTGCCGGTGATCGAGGTCAGGTTCCATGCGTAGAGCGCCGTGGCGAGGAGCAGGATGCCCCACAGGGCGGGGCGGGCCCAGCGCGGGTCGTCCTCCGGGCCCGTGAAGAGGCTTCTGGCACGGGCGGCGACGCCGCCGTCGGCGGGCGGGCCCGCCCGGTGCGAGCGCCGGGCGTCTTCCTGACTGGGGGGCGGGGCGAGGGTCGTCATGACGCGTACTCCAGGTGTTCCGCGGAAGAGGCGGGCGCCCCGACGGGCAGGACAGGGATGGCGGTGCGGGTGCGGTGGGGTACGGCGGCGATGCGGGCGCGGCCGGTGATCGTCTGCTTGAACATGCGGCGCATGCCCTTGAGGTCGTCGAGGGCGGTACGGACGATGTCGACGCGGCTGTCGGGGTCGTCGATCCAGTCGACCGGGACCTCGTGGATACGGAGCCTGTTGCGCTGGGCGAGGACGAGGAGCTCGGTGTCGAAGAACCAGGCGGTGTCCTCGATGTGCGGGGCGAGCGCCCGGAACACCTCGGTGCGGACGGCCTTGAAGCCGCACTGCGCGTCCGAGAAGCGGGCCGCGAGGCCTGCCTTGAGGAGGAGGTTGTAGGAGCGGGAGATGAACTCGCGCTTGGCACCGCGCTGTACGGCTGACTGCCGGTGCAGTCGGCTGCCGATGGCCACGTCGCTGTGGCCGGACAGGAGCGGGGCGACCAGGGGCAGGAAGCCTTCGAGGCCGGTGGACAGGTCGACGTCCATGTACGCGACCACGTCCGCCTCGGACCGGCTCCACACCTGCTTCAGCGCGCGGCCCCGGCCCTTGGCGTCGAGGTGCACGGCGTGCACGTGCGGCAGCCGCTGGGTGAGGTCGAGCGCCTCCTGCCAGGTGGCGTCGGTGCTCGCGTTGTCCGCCACGGTGATCGTGAACGGGAACGGGAAGGACGTTTCGAGGTATGCGTGGAGACGGCCGATGCTGCCGGCGAGGACGTGCGCCTCGTTGTACACCGGCACCACGATCTCGACCGAGCGCTGCCGGACGCCTCCCGCGTTCTGTTCGTTCATGACGGTGACTTTCCGGTCCCCGTCTAGGGCATTGCTGTGGCTTCGCTGAACGGTCGATGAGAATCAGCGGACTCACAGGTCGCGCACAGCGCCCTCAGGTCGGGCCCCAATGCTGGGGCCCGGAAAGGCAGTTCGGACGCGATGCCGGGGGCTTCGGAGGGCGTCTTCAGATGGGCTGCGGCTCGAAGTCCCAGCCGGGTGGTTCCTCCGTTCCGGTCGCCAGCGCGTCCTCGCAGGCCCGTACGAGGGGGTGGTCGGGGCCGACGGCGGCGCGGGCCCGCAGCAGGGTCTCCCGGCGCAGTTCGGCCGCCTCGTCGGGCCGTCCGGACAGTCGGCGGACCGCCGCCGCGTTCAGGGCGCAGCCCAGGGTCCACGGATGGTCGGCGCCCACCGCGTTCGTCATGCCCCGCAGCGCCTGCTCGATCAGCCGGGCCCCGGCGGCCCGGTCGCCGGCGAGCCACAGCAGCAGGCCGCGGTTGCCGAGGACGCCCACGGTGTACGGGTGGTCGTCGCCGAGGAGATGCCGGTAGCCGTCGGCCACCGCGTCCGTCAGCTCGGCGGACTCGGTGGGATCGCCGTGCGAGCGCAGGAAGGACGCGTGGTCGGCCTGCACCATCAGGGTCATCGGATGCCGGACGCCCTGGAGGTTCCGGCACCGTTCGACCAGGTTGCGCAGCAGGTCGGCGGCGGCCGGGACATCGCCCGAACGACGCAGGCACAGCGCCTGGTTGTGCTGGGCGGCCAGGGTCTGGGGGTGGTGGTCGCCCATGGTCTGCCGGTGCAGCAGGGCGTTGGTCTCCTGGAGCGCGGTGGCGTCCTGGTGGCGGCCCAGGAGACGCAGCGAGCGGGCGTACGTGAGGCCGCTGAGCAGCGTCGACTGATGGTCTGAACCGAACGACTCCCTTCGTAGCAGCAGGAGTTGGGCGTGTACGTCGGCCGCTTGCTGGTAGCGGCCGAGGAGGCCGAGGGCGACGCCGAGGTTGTTGAGGCAGGCCTGGGTGCGGGGGGCCTCCGGGCCGTCGAGGACGTCGTAGGCCCGCCAGACCTCCTCGAAGAGCTGGTGGGCCTCCCTGAAGAGGCCGAGTGCCATCAGGGAGCCGCCGAGGCCCGCCTCGGCCCGCAGGAGGTCGAGGTCGTCGGAGGGCCGCTCCTCGGCGAGTTGCTCGACGACGGACCTGCCCACGGCCTCCGCCTCGCGGTAACGGCCGCACCGGCGCAGCATGTTGGCGTGCTGGTGGACCAGGACCAGCATCGACGGGTGGGTGGGCGCGAGCCTGATCCGCCAGCGGGCCAGGACCTGTTCGCAGAGGGTGAGTCCGGTGCTCTCCTCGTCGCGCAGCCGCAGGTACTCGATGCAGTTGAGCACCAGGTCACGCACCGCCTCCTCGGAACTCTCCAGGGCGCCGGACGGGTGCAGATGCGGCAACAGCTCCGCGTACACAGGCCAGTTGGCGACCTCGGACGGCGACCGGGGGTCCGCCGAGACCAGTACCCGGCAGGCGACCGCCGAGAGTTCGTCGCGCTCGCCGGGGGTGAGGGTGCGGCGCAGGAAGCGGTGGTAGAGGCGGTGCATCTCCACGCTGTCCACATAGCCGACGCTGTCGGAGGGCTGAACGTAGTCCATCCGTACGGCAGTCGACTCCGAGAGGCGACGCAGCGCGCCCAGCCAGTGGGCCGGGTCGGCGGCCAACTCGGCCAGCAGCGTGGGGAGATCGCCGGGACGGGCCCGCTGGAGCTGGCGTACGGGGATCGAGCCGGGGGAGAACATGGCGAACAGGCGCAGGAGTTCGGTCGCCTCCGGGCTGTCCTGCTCCAGGGAGTCGAGGGTGAGGGCCCAGCTGGTCTGGAAGCCGATCGGGTAGTCCGGCAGGGTCTGGATGCCGATCTCGTCGGCGTCGGCCCGGCGCAGCAGCCCGATGTACTCGGCCGCCGACATCCGGTTGGCGTCCAGCCAGGCCGCCGTCTGGGCCAGCAGCAGCGGGAAGTCCTCGACGGCGTCGGCGAGTTGGTCGGCCTCCTCCTCGGTGAGCCGCTCCACGTGCCGGCGGGCGTAACTGATGCTCTCCGCCCGGGTGAAGCGCTCCACCTGGACCTCCGCGACCCCGCCGGACGCCGTCCAGCCCTGTGTCACGGTCGTCACCGCGACATGGCCGCCGGCCTCGGGGAGAAGGTCGTAGACCTGTTCCAGGTCGTCGGCGCTGTCGAGGACGAGCAGCCAGCGGCGGTGCGGGCGGCCGGTGCGCAGCGCCTCGCGGACCGCGCGGACCCGCTCGGGCAGGGCGCTGCTGTCGGCGAGGCCGAGCGGTTCGGCGAGGTCGGCGAACTGCTGGCGGGCCGTGGCGCGGAAGCTCGCGCTGATCCACCAGACCACGTCGTACTCGTTGGCGAACCGGTGCGCGTACTCGATGGCGATCTGGCTCTTGCCGACGCCCGAGATGCCGCGCAGGGCGACCCGGGCGCCCGTGGCCGGGCCGTTCTCGAAGAGGGCGCGGAGTTCCTCCAGGACCGTGTCGCGGCCGGTGAAGCGGAAGTTGCGGCGCGGTACGTTCCAGACCGCGGGCGGCGCGTCCGGGAAGCGGGGGGCGACGGACTCGTCCTCGGGCTCCGGCCGGGCGCCCTGCAGGTCGAGGGTGGCCAGCAGTCGGCGCAGCGCCTCGGCCGGGTCCAGCTCGCGCAGACCGACCGGGCCCAGCACGGCGGTCGCCGCCGGCAGGGTGCGCGCGGAGAGGTCCACGGCCGCGAACCGGTCGGGGTCCGCGGTGACCACCGAGCCCAGCGCCTCGCCCCATTCGAGTTCCGTGCGCTGCCCGAGCCGCAGGTACTCCTCGTCGAGCAGCAGCAGCACCCGGCCGGGGGCGGCGAGGAGGTCGGCCAGCAGCCGGGTCAGCGGTACCCCGGGAGGCGGGTCCCAGCGCAGCAGGAACGTCTGGCAGCCGTGCCGCTCCAGCTGCCGTGCCGTCCACACGGCCCACGCGCGGTCGGTGCCGGCGTAGCTGATCGTGATGTGGTGCGGCGACCAGACACCGGACACCGGACGCCGTCCGCCGCGCTGCCCGGGGACGGTGTGCTCGGCCGGCAGGGTGGTGGTCGCGCCGTTCAGCGTCGGCACGACGACATGCCCCTGTCCTACGACGGCGTCCGCGACGATCTCGCTGGGCAGCTCGACGGTTCGGACCGGAACCCCCCAGCGGTTGCTGATGGTCAGCCAGATCGTGCCCGGCCCCGGCGCCCGGCTCGCCTTGATCACGAAACGGGCCGGGCCGTAGGTGCCGCCGAAGCGGTGCAGGACGACGCTGGGTTCGTTCAGGGCCTCGCACACGAACCGGCGGGAGCCGTCCAGAGCGACGCCGAAGTCGAACTCCTCCTCCTCGTACGGCCAGTCCTCGGGCGCCGCCGGGCCGTTGAGGTCGACGGTGACGAGATAGCTCTGCCCCGCCTGGGCCCTGCGGGGCCAGCCCACGAGGGGTTCGATCATCAACGCAGCGGGATCGCCGCTCATGTCCTCGCCTCCTGCGCCCGGACGCTGAGCCGGAGCGTGGTCAAGGGGTGTCCGAAGTAGAGGAACATGAAGCTGTAGAGGATCGGCAGCATCTCCAACTGACCCTCGTTGTTGAACGTGTCGTCGTCGCCGTAGACGAACGGCAGTGGGTCGGGCAGCCGGGCCACGGCCGCGGCCCGGAAGTCGCGCAGCGCCCGCGCCACCGGGAGTTCGGGGTCGGCGCAGAGCCGTCCGACCAGATCGCGGATCAGTGTGTGCGCCACGTCGTCGCCGACCTTGCCGGAGGTGGCGATGCAACCGCCCGCCCCCTTGCGGAGGAAGAGTTCGGCGAAGCCGCGCAGGGCGTTCTCGCCGAGCGGGCGGTTGTTCACGAACCGGGCGGAGTGGCAGGCGTTCAGGCACACCAGGGTGCGGCGGCCGTCCAGCGCGGACATGTCCAGGCCGTTGAGCTCGTTCCAGGTGACCGTGCCCAGCTTGAGCTTGTACAGGTTCGGGCCGTGCGTGGCGTGGCAGCCCATGTAGACGAGGCCGGCGCCGAGGCCCGGGCGGGCGAGTTCGGTGAGGAAGGTGCGGGTGGTGCCGAAGTGGCCGATGTGCTCGAAGTTCTCGAACACCGTGGCGTCGCGGCGCATCTCCTCCGCGTAGTAGCCCAGCACATGACCCGAGCAGACCGCGGGTTCCTTGAACGGGGTGCGGCCGGCCTCGCGGATGGTGGTCCAGCGCACGACGGTCACCAGGGCGCCGAGGATGCCGTCGTCGACGCCGTGGTCGCGGCCGCCGGTGAGGCGGAGCATCTCCCAGGGGATGTCGTAGTCGGTGTCGTCCCAGATGACCAGGTGCAGGTCGGAGCCGAAGCGGGCGCGGAGTTCGTTGATCCAGCGCACGACGTCCTCTTGGTGGCCGGACCATTCGGCTACCGCGCGGAAGATCTCGGTGGGTGGGAAGCCGTCGGGGCGGAGGTTGTTGAGGGCGAGTCCGCTGGGTCGTAGGCGGGTGTCGTCCGAGTCGAGGGACAGTTCTAGGTCGCCGCTGTGGCCTGTCAGCCAGAACACCTCCTGCCCTCGTTCGTCGTAAGCCCGGTTTACTGCCAACTTTGCGAATCCGACAGGGAGTTGGGCGTTCGGGTCTACCGGGGTCGCGGCCAGCGGTACGGGTTCGTACGGGTCGGCGACGTGTTCGGGTATGCCTGCGGTGCGGGGGGCGGCGAGGGCCTCGGGCTCTGGCCTGCGGGCGGGGGTGCCGGGACCCAGGGGGACGGCTCCGCCCAGGGGCCGGGGGCCGGGAGGGTCAGCGGGCATTCGTCACCCCCGGTGTGAGGTCGTTGTTCGGCTGCGGGTGCGTTGTGGCTGGTCGCGCAGTTCCCCGCGCCTCTTTGGGGCGCTGACCTTTGGGGCGATGAGGGAGGACAGGTTCAACGGGCATGTGGTACTCCCCGCGTCGTGCGGCCCGCGACCGTTACTCCGCCCAGCGCGTCCGCCAGGAGGAACGGTAGGTCGGGGTGGGGCTGGCGGGCCGCGTCGATCACCACGGAGTGCAGGCGCATGCGGCCCATCGCGCCGATGCGGGCGGCGGCCGTGATCGCGTCGTCGATGCCTGTGCGGCGGACCGGGGCCTGGAGCCGGCCGCCCGCGCTGGCGTCCAAGGGGACGTTGCCTCGGCCGTCGGAGACGACCACGAGCCAGGCCTCGACCAGGTTGGAGCGTTGTTGGAAGGCTCGGCGCAGGAGCTGGTCGGTGAGGGTGAGGCCGTGGGCGAGGGGGCTGCTGCGGCCGGGTCGGCGGTGCAGGGCGCCGCCGACCCTCGGGTCAAGGACACTGCGGGCGATGAAGTGGTCGGCCCGCAGTTCGTGGGCCGCGTCCTTGCTGCCCACCTCCACCAGGCAGACCGAGGCTCGTCCCGTGTAGGCCCACTGGAGGTAGGGGGCCAGCGCCGGTTGCCAGTCCCAGCCCCGTCGGCAGGTGTGGTCGAGGAGGAGCACCAGCATGCGTTCGGCCACCGGGAGGCGGGCGTAGCTGCGGAAGTCGCCCGGCAGGACGACCAGTTGGCCGTCCCCGTTCGCGCGCAGCGTGCGGCGGCCGGGCAGGTTCTGGTGCTTGGCCGCCTCGACGACGGTGGCTACGACGGCCAGGTCCCGGAGAGTGGTCGCGGACCGGACGCCTATCACCGGGCCGCGTGCGGAACTCGGCTCCGGACGGCGCTGCCAGGGGATGCGCAGGGGAGCGAACTCCCGTAGGAACCGTGCGTCGTCCTCCGGGAAGGGCGAGCCCGGACCCTCTCCCGTGTCGGCCGTGAAGGTGTCCAGGGCCTCGGCCGGCCCGGCGGGGAGTGCCATCGCACCGCCCGGCTGACCTGCCGGGCCGGATTCCTCGGGGGCCGGGTCCGGCTTCGGCTGCTCGGGTGGCGGTGGCCGGCCGTCGGTGTCGTTGCCGGTGGCGAGAGAAGTGCCGTTGGTGGAGCGGCCGTTGCCCGTCGGGGACGTCAGGGGCGCGGCCACCCCCAGCAGGCGGGCGGCCTCGTCGACGCGGTCGGGGCCGCAGGTCTCGGCGCCGTTCACCACGGCCAGTACGCGGGCCAGGCGGGCCAGTCCGATCGCCCGTCGACCGCTCGTGTCCCCGCGGAACAGACCCACCGCGTGCGCCGCCGCTTCCTCGGTCAGTGTGCACGCCGGACGTGTCCGGGCCGTGAGCGCGCCGCGCCAGGACGGTGGCAACTCGCCCAGGCCCGGCTCGGGTTCACGGCCGTCGAGCGCGTCGAGCACCCGGTCGGGGCCGCTGCTGGTCCGCCGTAGACCGGCCGCGTTGAGGCGGATCGGGAAGCGGTCCAGGAGGTGGGGGGAGAGGCGGCCGATCTCCGCCTCCTGGCAGGCGGCCAGCCAGCGGGCGCGGGGGCGCCAGCGGGCCCGGAAGCCCGACCGCTCGACCGCTGCCACGTCGGCGCCCAGGAGTTGTACGGCCGCTCGCATGCCCGGGAGGCTGAGGCGGACCAGATCGGGGACCACGACGACCATCGCGGAGTCGGGGGTGTTGTCCACCAACGGGCCCGGTGCCAAAGAGAAGTTGACGCCGTTGCCGTCGTGGCGCAGCGTCGGGCGCAGCCACAGTTCGTCGTCGCCGGTGACCGAGCCGAGCGTCGTCCGCCGTACGGGACGCTGCTCGCGGAGCTGGAGCAGGCCGGCGAACGCGTCCGTGACCGGGGCGACCATCTCCGGCTCCAGGTCGAACAGGAGCACCCCGTCGAGGCCGGGGCCCAGCGCGGAGCAGGCCAGGACCTGTAACAGGCGCTGGCGGGGTCCGACCGGGCGGGCATCGGCGGGCGCGCTCATCCCAGCAGCCCGTCGAGCAGCTCCGACTCCTCCGCCGTCCACTCGACCGGTCCGCCGTGCGCCGCCTCCGGCCGCCGGTGCCGCAGGGACAGCGGGACCACCCGGCGCACATGGTCGGCGGTCACGGCGTCCGCCTCCTCGAAGGCGGCCAGCGCGCGGGCGGCCCAGGCGGTGACGACCTCGCCGCGATGGCCCACCGCCCGCAGCCGGGTGGCGACATCGGCGCACAGCTTCGCGATGTCCTCGCTGAGCCGCACGTCCTGCACACCGTCCCGGGCCCGGTCGAGGCGCTCGCGCAACTCCCGGTCCCGGTCGAGTCCTTCGGCCAGCCAGGGGGAGTCCGTACCGGCCGCGTCGTCGAAGCGGAGCACGGCCAGCACCATGGCCCGGCGCTGCTCCTGGTCCAGCTCGGACACGGCGACCATCAGACCGAACCGGTCGAGCAACTGCGGCCGCAGACCGCCCTCTTCGGGATTCATCGTGCCGACCAGACCGAAGGCGATGTTCCGTACCGTGTCGATGGCCTCGCGCTGCACGGACAGCACGCCGGTGGAGACGACGTCCAGGATGATGTTGACGATGTGGTCGTCCAGCAGGTTGACCTCGTCGATGTACAGCATCCCCTTCTCGCCGGCCTCCTCCAGCAGCCCCGGCTGGGTCCGCGCCTCGCCCCGCATCAGCGCGTCCAGCTCCCAGCCGCCCAGCACCCGGTCGTCGGTCGCGTTGATCGGCAGGGTGACCGGCAGCTCGCCCCCGGTCAGCAGCGAGAAGGCCCGCACCACCGTGGACTTGGCGGTGCCGCGCTGCCCGCTGATGAGGACACCGCCGATGCGCGGCGCGACGTAGTTGAGTTCGAGCGCGAGCTTCAGCTCGGCCTGCCCGACCACATGGCTGTACGGCAGGATGTGCACGTCCGAGCCGTCGACCGCACCCGTCACGACGTGCTGCCCGGTGTCCAGCGGAAGGTCACCTGGAGCTGCGCCTCGGCCCCCGACTTCACCAGGAACGCGCCGAGTTCGGCGTCGAGCTTGATGGACAGCTGCAGTTCCACCTCGTCGGGGGTCAGCCCGTCACCGAGGTCGTGGAGCCGGGCCGCCGCCTGCCGGGCGCAGCGCCGGGCCAGTTCCAGGCCGTCGCCGTAGACGTCCCGGGCCACCGCCAGCACGCGCTCGGCGGCGTTCTCCCGGGTGTCGACCCCGTCGTACATGCCTGCCAGGCCGCCGGGCGGCGGCGCGGTGTCGACCTCCACGTAGATCGGCACCTGGTGGTCCTGGCCGTCCGCGGCCGCCCTTGTCACGATCGCCATGCGCACTTCCCCCGTTGGAGAGCCGGAATACTCCCCTTACCATCCCCAATTCTGGCGTGCCATCAACAGCGTTGGGGTCAACGGGCGTCGATCGGCCCGCGCGGGAAGTCGGCGTCGGCGGCGCTGCGCACCCGGCGGGCGATGTGCGGGATGAGGAGGTGCAGGTCGGCGCAGTACACGGACGGATTGAGGAATCCCTCGACCGGGCGGTAGCGGTGCGCGTAGTTGCCGCCCCCGCACACCTCCGCGAGCGGACAGGTGAGGCAGGTGGGGGAGAGCGCGTCGGTGCCCAACTGCCGTGCCACCACGCCCGGATGGTCCAGGACGTCGTCGAAGGAGTGGTCGAAGACGTCGCATCCGGTCGCGGGCGCACCGGCATACGCGGTCTTCAGCGAGTCGACCTGCTCGATGGTGCCGTCGGTGTCGACGACGACGGCGACCACGGGCGCGTTGCCCACCGCCTCGGCACGGCAGGGCACACCGAGCAGCAGGGCGATGATCTCGTGGAACAGCCGTACGGGCACGGCCCGTTCACCCGCGTCGAACCACAGGTCGAAGAGCCGGACGAGCCAGTCGCCGTAGGGATGGGGGCCCTTCGCGGCGGGCGGGAACGCGTGGTTGGCGTGCGGCAGCAGCAGATCCATCGAAGGGGGCCCGAACGCCGCCAACGACGAGTAGACCTCGGCGGGATCGGAGTCCGGGTCGATCACGCTGAGGATCCCGGCGTACGCCTCCGGACGGCCGCGCAGCACCTGGAGCCCGGCCGCGGTCTTCGCCCACGTGGAGCGGCCCGCGTGGTCGAGCCGGTGCCGGTTGAGCCAGGGGGTGCCGCCGTCCAGGCTCACCCCGATCCGGACGCCGGCGTCGGCGAGTTCGGCCACCGCGTGCTCGGTGAGGAGCGTGCCGTTGGTCTGGACGGAGGCGTCAACAGTGCAGCTTCGGCCACAGCGGGCGCGGACCGCCTCGCGCACCGCGTTGACCTGGGCGACGAGGTTCGACACCCCGGCCAACAGGGGCTCGCCGCCGTGCAAGTTGATCTGCAGGGACGTGAGTCGGTGGGTGGCGGCGTGCTCGGCGATCCGCGTCGCGGTGCGTTCCACGACGGCGGGGGAGACCCGGTTGGGGCGGTCCCGCCAGCTGCTGTCGGCGCCCTCGTAGACGTAGCAGTAACTGCACGCGAGATTGCAGCGGCCGTTGACCTTGAGGACGAACTGCCGGAACGGCACGGCCCGCAACCCGGACCGCCGCAATGCCGCGACGTCGAGTTTCTCAAGGGGCCACAGGGCGGTCACAGTTGGTAGGGGCCGTCCTCGTAGAAGGCCATCGCGGGTTCGCCGCGCAGCATCCGGGGCAACAGGCCGCTGGCCACGGCGGCGAGCACCGGATGCGATGACTGACGGGACAGGGTCCTCAGATCCAGATCCGCGAAGTCGGGCAGCACGCCACCCGGCCCCCGCTCTCCCAGCCTGGAGGGGCCGTCCCCTTCTCTTCCCCGCACGATCTACCTCTCAGGAAGGCCGAAGTCCCCCTTGGGCTACGGAACTCGGCCATGCTAGCGCCCTGGGACCCCGGCGACTCCCGTTGCGGGTGGGTCCGCGGGAGTCACGTCGTCAGGGGCTCGAAATCCCAGTACGGCCGCTCCCTGCGGCGCACGGACAGGGTGTGCGGATGCTGTGGCCCGAGGGTGTCGGAGAGTTGCTGGAGCGCCTCGTTCTCCAGCTTGGTGGCCTCCTGGCCACGGCGCAGCGCCCGCTGGTCACCGGCGAGGGCGGCCTTGCAGGACAGGGTGAGCGGGTGGGTCTCGCCGAGGGTGGCGCGCGCCGACTCCAGGACCACGCGGCTGAGTTGGGCCGCACCCTCCTCGTCACCGGCGAGACTTCGCGCGCCGCTCGCGTTCAACGCGGCCCCGAGCGCCCACGGATGGGTGGAGCCGACCGCCGCACGCATCCGCGTCAGCGCCTGCTCGGCGATCCGCAGCGCCTCGTCCCGCTCCCCGTACTCCCACAGCGCGAGCCCGACATTGCCCAACGTGCCCACCGCGTAAGGGTGTTCGGGGCCCACCAGACGGGCGTAGTCCTCGGCCACCGTCGTGGCCAGCTCCCGGGCCTGCTCCAGATTGCCGTGCTCGCGGTTGAAGGTCGCGAAGTCGGCCTGGACCAGGAGCGCGTCGGGATGGCGCGGTCCCTGCCGCTGCACGAACCGTTCCACCACGCTGCGCATCAGCGACTCGGCGCCCAGCAGATCACCGGTGCGCCGCATGCACAGCGCGAGATTGTGCTCGGCGAACAGGGTCTGCGGGGTGAACCGGTCCATCGCCTGCCGGTGGGCGCGGACGTTGAGTTCCTGCCGTGAGGTGGCCTCGGCGTACCGGCCCAGCAGCCTGAGCATCCAGGCGTAGAACATGCCGGAGCGCAGGGTGAGATGGTGGCGCGGGTTCAGCAGCCGCTCGCGGATCAGCAGGATGTCGCGGTGCAGTTGCAGGGACTCCTCGTAGCGGCCCAGCAGGCTGGTGACGACGGCGAGGTTGCCGCGGTCCTGGAGGGTGCGCGGGGCCTCGGCGCCCAGCGTGTCGGAGTACGCGTGGACGCACGCCTCGAACATCCCGTGGGCCTCGTCGTAGCGGCCCAGCGACACGAGTGTCCCGGCCAGCCCGTTCTTGGCGCGCAGCAGATCGGGGTCGTCGTCGGCGCGGGTCTCGGTGAGCTGGTCCAGGACGGCACGCCCTACGGCCTCCGCCTCGCGGTAACGGCCGCTGCGACGCAGCATGTTGGCGTGGTCGTGGGTCAGCACCAGCATGTCCCGCTCGTCGGGCTGGAGCCGGGTGCGCCAGCGGGCGACGGTCTGCTCGCACAGGCGCAGCGCGGCCCGGTTCTCGCCGCGTACCCGCATGTAGTCGATGCAGTTCAGGACGAGTTGGCGGACCACGGGCTCACGGCTGTCCAGCGCGCCCGCGGTCTCCAGGTGCGGGATCAGCTCCGCGTACCGCGTCCACTCACGCGTGTCGTTGGGCCGGCGCGGGTCGGCGCCCGCGAGCAGCGTGCAGGCGATCGTGGACAGCGCCTCGCGGCGGTCCTCGGTCAGGGTGCTGAGCAGGAAGCTGTGGTAGAGGCGGTGCATGGACACCCGGTCCACGGCCGGCTCGGCCTCCGAGGACTCGACGTAGTCAAGGCGGACCGCGGTCGACTCGGACAGCCTGCGCAGCGCCGTGTGCCAGCGGATCGGGTCGCCGGCGAGCGCGGCCAGATGGGCGGGCAGGTCGGACGGGTGGGCGGCCTGCATCAGCCGGACCGGGATCGCGTCCGGCGAGAACAGCGCGAACAGGTGCAGCAGCTCCACCGCTTCGGGGTTGTTCTCCTGCAGCGTGTTCAGAGTTATCGACCAACTGGTCTGGAAGCCCATCGGGTAGTCCGAGGAGATCCGGATACCGATCTGGCTGGCCTCGCCGCGCCGGATCATCGCCACATAGTCCTTGGCCGGCATGACGTTGGCGTCCAGCCAGGCCGCCGTCTGCGCCAGCAGCAGCGGCAGGTCCTGTACGGCGTCGGCGAGATCGTCGGCCTCGGCCTCGGTCAGCCGCTGGGCGCGGCGGCGGGCGTAGGCCACGCTCTCGGGACGGCGGAAGGGCTGCACCTCGATCTCGGTGACGCTGCCCGAGGCGGCCCAGTCCTGGGTGAGGGTGGTGATCAGGACATGGCCGTTGCCCTCCGGGAGGAGGTCCTCGATCTGCTCCATGTCGTCGGCGCTGTCCAGCACGAGCAGCCAGCGGCGGAACGGCCGCCCCGTGCGCAGTGCCTCGTGCACCGCGCGGATCCGCTCGCCCAGCTCCTGCCCGACCGGCAGTTCGAGCCGCGGCGCCAGCTGCGCGAACTGCTCACGCGCCGGGGCCCGGAACCGCGCCCCGACCCACCACACGATGTCGTAGTCGTTGCCGAACCGGTGCGCGTACTCGATCGCGATCTGGCTCTTGCCGACGCCCGAGATACCGCGCAGCGCGACCCGGGCGCCGCCGCGCCCGCCCTCCTCGAAGCGGGCGTGCAGCTTCTCCAGGATGGCGTCGCGGCCGGTGAAGCGGACATTGCGGCGCGGTACGTTCCACACGGCAGGGGGGTCGTTCGGGAAGCGCGGCGCGGTGCCGCTCACCGGACCGGGCGCGGTGGCCGCGTCCAGGTCCAGGCGGCGCAGGATACGGCGCCGGGCCTCGCGCGAATCGAGATCGCGGAGATCGACCGGGCGCAGCGGGGCGGCGGTGGCGGGCAGCGCCCGGGTGGCCACGCTGACCGCCGAGAACCGGTCGACGTGCGGCGGCACCACCTCGTGCAGCGCCTGCGTCCACTCGGCGTCGGTGCGCGGGCCCAGCGAGAAGTACCAGTCGTCGAGGACCAGCAGCACCCGGCCCGGCGCCTGGAGCAGATTGCGCAGCGCGTCGGCGAGCGACATCTGCCTCGGCGGGTCCCAGCGCAGCAGGGTCGTCTCGTGCCCCAACTGCTCCAGCTGGTGGGCGATCCAGGTGGCCCACGGCCGGTTGAATCCCGCGTAGCTGATGGTGAAGTGCTCGTGGGACTCGGCGCCCTTGGACCTGTCGGTCATCCGACCGTCTCCCCTTACACCGAAAATGGACTCGTTGACTACGTTTAAACCGTTTCGCGAGTTTTCGCGTGCACCCTAGTCGATGCGCGGCCGGTCCTCGGGCATTACGGCCCTCAGCCGTCGGGCCGCGTGCCGGACCAGTTGTTCCAGATCCGCGCAGTAGACGGAAGGGTGCAGGAAGCCCGTCCCGGCGGAGTACCGGTGTCCGTAGTTGCCGCCGCCGCACACCCGCCCGACCGGACACGCCCGGCACTCGTCCGCGAGCCCCTCCACGCCGAGTTGACGGGCCACGATCCCGGGATGGTCGAGCGCCTCGTCGAAGCTGTCGCCGAAGACGTCGAGGCCGGTGGCGGTGGCCCGGTCGTAGGCGAGATTGAGGGAGTCGATCTGCTCGACGGAACCGTCCGTGTGCACGACCACGGCACAGGTCGGCGACAGCCCCACGGACTCGGTGGCGCTGGGGACGCCGAGCAGCAGCGCCACGATCTCGGTGAACAGCCGCACCCGCGGCTGTGTCCCGTCCGGCGGCCCGTCCCACCAGAGGTCGAAGGCGGTGGCCAGCCAGTCGCCGTACGGCGTGGGCACGGCCCGCTGCGCGCGGGCGTCACGCGGCGGACGGGCGGCCAACCCGGGCGGGGGACTGGACCAGTTGGCATGCGGCAGCAGCAGGTCGAGGCGGGGCGGGCGCAGCGCGGCCAGCGAGGAGTACACGTCCTTGGGATCACTGGTGATGTCGATGGCGCACAGGATCCCGGCATACAGCTCGGGTCGGTCGGCGAGCAGACGCGCGGCCCGGGCGGCGGCCGGCCAGGAGGACCGCCCCGCGTGGTCCACCCGGCGCCGGTTCAGTACGGAGGTGCCCCCGTCCAGGCTCAGCCCGACCCGGATGTTCGCGTCGGCGAGCCGGTCCAGGGTTCGCTCGGTGACCAGGGTGCCGTTGGTCTGCACGGTGGTCCGCAGCGCGGTGCGGGAGGGTAACGCGGCGCGCACGGCGGCCGTGTAGGCGAGCGCGGCCTCCGGCCCGGACAGCAGCGGTTCCCCGCCGTGCAGATCGATCCGCACCTCCGACAGCCGGTGCGCGACGGCGTGTTCGGCGATCCGGCGGGCGGTCTGCCGCATGACCTCCGGACTCACCCGGGCCGGCCGGTCGCGCCAACCGGCGTCCTGGCCCTGATAGATGACGCAGTAGGTGCAGTCGAGATTGCACCGCCCGTGCACTTTGAGCACGAACTGCCGGAAGGGGAAGGTCCGTTGCCCCGCCCGCCGCAGGGCCGCCACGTCGAGCACGGCATGCGGCCACGGCGCGAGCTCCCGGTCCCTGGCCGTCCGTAAGGTGTGCTCCGGCACCCTGTGCACAGCATCGCCTCCCGTCGGCCGGCGCTCTGCCGCCCCTATCGTTCTGCCCCGGGTGAGTCCTCGTGATACGCGACGAGCCCCCCGTCGGCACTGCAGGACCGGGCGAGCAGGGTCGCGAGCACGGCACCCAGCACGGGGTGGTCCACCCGCGCCCGCAGCGCGGTGAGATCGACGCCGGTGTAGTCGGGCAGGGGTGCGTGGTTGTCGTTCGGGTGTCCGCCGGGTCCGCCCGGCTCGTGCGGCAAGCTCTGCTGCTCGGCCAAGTCCGCCTCGCTGTAAGGGGGTTGGTTCATTCGCGCCAGCGGTGTGGTCAGGGCGACGTCGGTGTAGTCGGCCAGGGGTGCGTGGTCGTCGTCCGGGTACCCGTCGAGTCCGCCCGGTGCGCGCCGCAGGACTTCCTGCTCTTCGGCCAAGTCGGCCTCCCCGCGCACGGGTTGGTCCCCTCGTGCGCGCGGCGCGGTCAGAACGGCCCCGGCGAACTCGGGCAGCGGCCCGCGCCCGCCGTCCGCGGGTTTCTCGGGTCCGGTCGGTTCGTGCTGTGCGGTCTGTTGCTGCCCGGTTGGTTCTGTCGACTCGGGCTCCTTCGGGTCGTAGTGCGCCAAGTCCGCCTCGGCGTGGTCGGGCAGCGGCCCGTGCCCGCCGTCCGCGGGTTTCTCGGGTCCGGTCGGTTCGTGCTGTGCGGTCTGTTGCTGCCCGGTTGGTTCTGTCGACTCGGGCTCCTTCGGGTCGTAGTGCGCCAAGTCCGCCTCGGCGTGGTCGGGCAGCGGCCCGCGCCCGCCGTCCGCGGGTTTCTCGGGTCCGGTCGGTTCGTGCCGTGCGGTCTGTTGCCGCTCGGGCGGGTCGGCCACCCCGTACTCCTCCACGTCGTAGCGCGCCAAGTCCGACACCCTGCACTCCTCTACGTCTGCGTCGTCGCCCCGAGCGCGGTCATGCGCTCGAACGTGGACCGTGCCTGTGGTCCCTGTGCAGCGCCGGCGCGCTGCCACAACTCCCAGGCGGCCTGGTACGACTTGAGCGCTCGTGCCGGGCCGGCCGTTCGTTCCAGGACCGCGCCGCGCTGGTGGTGGGCCTGGGCGGCGAGCAGTGGCTCGGCGGCCCGGAGTGCGCTGCGGACGCCGTGGTGGTACGACTCCGCCGCCAGGTCGAGCCACTCCGGTGCGCCGGTCGCGCCGGCCAGGGTCAGGAGTACCTCGCCGCGTTCCAGCCAGGCCAGCGCGGCCGTACGGTCGGCCGGGGCGCCGCGGGCCGCGCGGGCCAGGATCCACTCGGCCTCGTGCAGGTCGGTCGCCGCGCCGCCCGCCGCGTGGTGCCGGCGCAGCGCCTTGCCGAACAGCAACTGCCGTTCCGCCAGCCGGGGTTCGCCACCAGGGGTCAGGGCCAGCGCCGCGCGCAGTTCCCGTACCGCCTCGGCGGCCACCGCCAGTCCGCCGCCGCTCTCGACCCGGGCCAGCAGTACCCCGCCGCGGCCCGCCAGCAGCTCCGCCCGGACCGGGTCGTCGCGCTGCACCAGATCCTGCGCCTGCGCGAACACCCGGTCGGCGGCGTCGAGTTCGGCCGGATCGGCGTTGTACCGGAAGCGGGCACTGTGCGCCTCGGCGAGCCTGCGCAGGGCCAGCGCCCGTAACTCCGGGCTCACGTCCCGGACGTCCGCCACCGCCTCGTGCAGCGCCTCCAGCACCCCGGTCGCCCCGCTGTCCGCCGCCGCGACGGCCCGCGCCTCGGCCAGGTCCAGCAGAGCCCGGCAGCGTACGGCGGAGGTCGCGCCCTCGCCGCCGGTGAGCCGTACGCCACGCTCCAGATCGGCGGCGGCCCGCAGCGCCAACGTCCGTGCCTCGTCCGCCGAGTCGCGGACCCGCGCGTCCCCGGCGAGGGCCAGCAGCCTGCGTCCCCGGGCGAGCACGGCGGCGTCGGAGGGGGACGTACCGCCGTTCGTCACGTCGCGCTCCTCGTCATCGGACGGTCGGATGCGTGCGTTGTCGCGTGCGTCATGCGGTCAAGAAGGATCGAACGGGATCGAGCGGGATCAAGAGGGATCGAAAAAAGGTCCGGGACGGTCAGTCACTGTCCATCACTGTCCATGACAGTACGCGGCTATCGACCGGTCAACAGCGCTTTCCGGCCGCCGGATACCGATCACGACCGGTCACGCCGAGACGGATCCCGCCAAGTTCCCGCAACACTCGCGGTCTAGACTCTGCCCCCAGTGGCCTGCGACCGTGGCCGAGAACGGGCAGTTTCTGCCAAACCCGAAGGGTATTCGGCGTTTTGATACGGATAGATTCAGTCACCAAGCGGTACCCGGACGGCACGGTGGCGGTCGACCAACTGTCCTTGGACATACCGGACCGCTCGATCACCGTCCTCGTCGGCCCCTCGGGCTGCGGCAAGACGACCACCCTGCGCATGATCAACCGGATGATCGACCCCAGCGAGGGCACGATCTCCCTGGACGGCGCGGACATCACCAGGCAGCCGGTCAACACGCTGCGCCGGTCGATGGGTTACGTCATCCAGAACGCCGGGCTCTTCCAGCACCGCACGATCGTCGACAACATCGCGACCGTGCCCCGCATGCTCGGCTGGGGCAAGGAGAAGGCCAGGGCGCGGGCCACCGAACTCATGGCACGGGTCGGCCTCGACGCCGCCCTCGCCAAGCGGTACCCGTACCAGCTCTCCGGCGGCCAGCAGCAGCGCGTCGGCGTCGCCCGCGCCCTCGCCGCCGACCCGCCGGTGCTGCTGATGGACGAGCCCTTCTCCGCCGTCGACCCCGTGGTCCGCAAGGGTCTTCAGGACGAACTCCTGCGCCTCCAGGAGGAGTTGGGCAAGACCATCGTCTTCGTCACCCACGACATCGACGAGGCGATCAAGCTCGGCACGATGGTCGCGGTGCTGCGCACCGGCGGGAAGCTGGCCCAGTTCGCCCCGCCCGCCGAGCTGCTCACCGACCCCGCGGACGCCTTCGTCGAGGACTTCCTCGGCACCGACCGGGGCATCCGCCGTCTGTCCTTCTTCTCCTCGGCCGGTCTCGACCTCAGGACCTCCCCGATCATCGCCGTCGACTCCACCGTCGAGCAGATCGCCGAACGCACCACCCCCGACATCCCGTACCTCCTCGTCACCGACCTGGACGGCAAGCCGCTGGGCTGGAGCGAGGCCGGCACACTCGTCGCGGGCCGGATCGACACCACCCAACTCCTCGCCTACGGACGCCCGTTCGAGGCCGGCAAGGACTCGCTGCGGGCCGCGCTCGACGGTGCGGTGCTGTCGCCGACCGGGTGGGCGGTCGGGGTGGACGGGACCGGGCGCGTGGTCGGTGTCGTGTCGCAGGGCGCCGTGGGCGAGGCGATCCGCAGCGCCCACGCGGCGGGTCGCGGCGGCGCGAAGGTCGCCGGATGAACGACTGGTTCCGCATCCCCAGCGACCTTCAGAACAGCTACTTCGGTCTGATCGGCCTGCACCTGCGCGAAGCCGTCATCCCGGTCCTCGTCGGCCTGGTGGTCGCGCTGCCCATCGCCCAACTCTGCGTGCGGCTGCGCTGGTTGTACCCGCCGGTGCTCTGGGTGACGACCGTGCTCTACGCGATCCCCTCACTGGCCTTCTTCGTCGTCCTCATCGACTACACCGGCCAGACCGAGACCACCGTGATGATCCCGCTCGGCGTCTACAGCCTCGTGGTGTTCGTCCCGGCGATCGTGGACGGCGTCCGCTCGGTGCCCCAGGAGACCCTGGACGCGGCCACCGCGATGGGCCTCGGGCCCGTACGCCGGTATCTCCAGGTGCAGTTGCCGATCGCCGTGCCCGCGATCATCGCCGGCCTGCGGGTGGCGACCGTGTCCAGCATCTCCCTCGTCAGTGTCGGCATGCTGATCGGCAACCAGGGCGCGCTGGGCAACCTGCTCAACGACGGTCAGATCTACCACCAGCCGCGGCTGATCTGGCTCTCCGTGATCACCACGGCCGTCCTCGCCATCATCGTGGACGCCGTCCTGGTCGGCGTACGCCTGCTCCTCACGCCCTGGATGCCGCGCGGCACCCGCAAGGCCCGCCCCGCCGAGGACCGGCCGGAACCGGCCGAACTCGCACTGGAGGACGCAGCCCGGTGAACGTACTCCACTACATCAACCTGTTCTTCAGCGACAGCAGTCACTGGCACGGCTACGACGGCATCCCCACCCGTCTCGTCGAGCACATCCGGTACTCGCTGATCGCGCTCGCGATCGCCGCCGCCATCGGCCTCCCCATCGGCCTGCTGACGGGCCACACGGGCCGCGGCGGCAACACCCTCTCGCTCATCGCCACCGCCGCCCGCGCCCTGCCCAGCTTCGGCCTGCTGGTGCTGATGTTCGTGCTGATCGGCTTCGGCCTGGTGCCGGTGATGATCCCGCTGGTCGTCCTCGCCGTACCGCCGATCCTGGTCACCACGTACGAGGCGATGCGCTCCGTCGACCCGTCACCGGTCGACGCGGCCCGCGGCATGGGCATGAACGAGACGAGCGTCCTGTTCCAGGTGGAACTCCCGGTCGCCCTCCCGCTGATCCTCAGCGGCCTGCGCTCGGCCGCCATCCAGATCGTCTCCACGGCCACCATCGCGGCCTACGTCAGCCTCGGCGGCCTGGGCCGCTACATCATCGACGGCCTCTACCAGAAGAACTACGAGAAGGTCGTCGGCGGTGCCACCCTGGTCGCCGGGATGGCCCTGGTGACGCTCGGCGTCTTCTGGGGCATCGCGCGACTCGCGGTGTCACCGGGGGTCCGTAGGAGCAACTGAGCTCCCTTGACCGCACAGTTGGGGGGGAGCGGCCACAGGCCCTCCCCCCCACTCGCTTTCCGCCGCTGTCAGTTCCCCGTACGAGCCAGCGCCAACTCCAGCACGACCAGCAACGCGTCCCGCACCGAACCCCGCTCGCGCGCGTCGAACGCGAGGACCGGTACACGCTCGTTGACGTCCAGCGCCCAGCGGACCTCGTCCAGCGAGTGCTCGATCTTGCCGTCGAAGGCGTTCAGGGCGACCGCGAACGGGATCTGCTTGTGCTCGAAGTAGTCGACCGCCGCGTAGCAGTCGTCGAGGCGCCGGCTGTCGACGATGACGAGACCGCCGACCGCGCCCTCCACGATGTCGTCCCACATGAAACCGAACCGGTCCTGCCCGGGCGTACCGAACAGGTACAGCTTCAGCGTGGGGTCGATGGTGATGCAGCCGAAGTCCATCGCGACCGTGGTCGTCGTCTTGCGCGGGGTGAGCGACAGGTCGTCCACGCCCGCCGCGACCTCGGTGATGGCGGCCTCGGTGGTGAGCGGCTCGATCTCGGAGATCGCGCCCACGGTGGTGGTCTTGCCCACGCCGAAGCCGCCCGCGACGACCATCTTCACCGGCAGCGGCGGTCGTACGACGGTCTGTGCAGCCGCACCGCGGGCGACCGGTTCAGTCGGTGTCACGGAGTACTCCCCGGGAGTTGGGGATGGCGCGGAGGCCATCGATGACCCTTCGCAGGACGGTTGCGTCATGGGTGATGTCGGAGTTGGGCACGTGCACCGTCAACTGCCCGGCGGCACGCAGGTCCTCGGCGAGGACCCGCACCACGTTCAGGTGCAGCCGCAGCCGGGCCGCGATCTCCGCGAGGGACTGCGGCTGCCGGCAGGCGGCGACGATGTCGTGCTGCTCGAAGGAGAGCCGGTCGAGCACCTCAAGACCGGCGGCCGTGGCCACCACCTGGGTCTCGACCGGGATCGGCCGCCCGGAGGCGGCCGCGTCCGCGCCCGCCACCCGGCCCGCGGTGACCAGGAACGGCCGTACGGCGGAGGGCTTGCGCACCGGATCGCGACCCGGGGGTGTGGCCCCGTCCGCGCCGGCACCGTTCGGAGTGCGGCCGTCGGGCATGAGTGGCTGTTCCTCTCTCGACCGGTCGGGGACCGGTCACCGAGCCGAAGCGGCGCCGACGCTGTTCTTCAGCTGGAGCACCAGCTGGGGGTTGAGCGCGGAACCGGCACGGTTGGCGAACAGCGTCATCTCGTAAGCGATGTTGCCGAGCTTGGCCTCCTTGTCGGTGACGACGCCGAGGACGGCGCCGCTGCCGATCGCGGAGACGAGGACGTGGCCGCCCTCCAGGTCGATGATGACCTTGTTCAGGCCACCGAGACCGTAGTTGCCGGAGGCTCCGGCGGCGAGGCTGGTGATACCGGAGACGATGGCCCCGAGCCGCTCCGAGTGGGCGTGCTCGCGCAGTTCGGCCACGGCGATCAGCAGGCCGTCGGACGACACCGCGATGGCGTCGACGACACCCGCGGTCTCCGTCGCGAAACGGTTGAGCAGCCAGTTGAAATCGGCCGCGGCTGCCTGCAGATCGGCCGGCGTGGTGCCCCCCGTGGGAGTGTCACCTGTCGACGTACTCACTGCTCCGCTCCTTTCGGGAGGTGGTTCGGGTCGTGCGGGTGGTTCGCGTCCGGGCGGCGCAGGCCCGTGAGGGTGTCGCTGTCGCGATGCGCTTGCTCCACGGCGGCCTCGAACTCTTCGAGGGCCGAGCGGACGGCGTCCGCGTCGGCGGGCCGGGGGGCCTGCCGGGCGGCTTGCTGGGCGGCGTCGTCGGCGCCCGTACGAAGGGTGGCACCCCTGACCCGCCGCCGCAGCGGCCGGGAGCCTCCTGCGGCGTCGTCAGGGGCGGCGGACTCGTCCGCCGGGGAGTGGTGGGTGGTGACGGCGGCGGACTCCGCTACGGCGGCTGCCGGCGCCGTCTCGTACCGGGAGACCCGGCGCGGCAGCGGGGCGGGCTGATCGTCGGCCCAGGCGTGCTCCCGCACGGGTTCGGCGGCGACGGAGGGCCGGGGACCGGAGTCGGCGTACCCGGAGTCGGTGTACCCGGAGTCGCGTCCGGCGGGAGCCCCGACGGCGGGCGTCGGCCGTACGGAGTCGGTGCCGTGGCCGGAGGAGCCGTAGCCCGAAGTCGTGGCCGACAGGCCGGAGTCGGTGGTCCGGGCGGCACCGGAGTCCGCGGTGGCCCAGGAAGGAGCCGGACGCTGGTCCGGTACGAAGCCCGCGGATGCGAGTGCCTTGCCCGACCCCGACCCCGACCCTGATCCCGAGCCCGATTCCAACCCCGCGAACCCTCCCGCCGAACCGTCGGAGGCCAGCGCGCTCATGCGGAGCAGCAGCGTCGCCGGGATGGTGATCTCGGACGTCACACCACCGCCCGGCGTACGGGCCAGCGTGACGTCGATGTCCCAGCGGCGGGCGAGCGTACCGACCACGAACAGGCCCAGCACCTTCGTCGGCACCAGGTCGAGGCGCTCGCGGCGGATCAGCCGGGCGTTCTCCTCGGCGATGCGCTCGGCGCTCATCCCGAGACCGTGGTCGGCGACCACGATCAGCGCGTCGTCGCCGTCGGTCCGTACGACCACCTCGACGGGGCTGCCCGCGGGCGAGAACGAGACCGCGTTCTCCAGGAGTTCGGCCACCATCAGCGTGAGGTCGCCGATGATGTCGGGCTCCACCATGACCTCGGTGTCGGCCCGCAGGCCCACCCGCTGGAAGCCCTCGATCTGGCCGAGCGCGGCCCGTACGACGTTGGTGAGTTCGGTGGGTCCGCCGTCCAGCACGGTCTCGCGGATGCCGGCGAGCAGCATCAGGCTGTCCGCGTTGCGGCGCAGGCGGACGGCGATGTGGTCGATGGAGTAGAGGCGCTCCAACAGTGCCGGGTCGGTCTCGCCGCGCTCCACCGCGTCGATCAGCGCGAGTTGACGGGTCGTCAGGTTGCTGACGCGGCGGCCGACGTTGCCGAACATCTCGGCGACGTTGCGGCGGCTGATCACCTGGCGGGCCAGCAGCGCGGCGGCCGTGGTCTGCACATGGTTGAAGGCCTCGGCGAGGTCACCGATCTCGTCCTTCGCGGTGACCGGCATGTCGCGCAGCAGCGGCGGCCCGTCGTCCTCGGCGTCGTCGTCGGCGACGCGGGCGAGTTCACGGCCCGCGACGTCGGCGACCTGCTTCGCGGCGACGGTGAGGGCCTGCACGGGGCGGACCACCGAGCGGCGCACGATCACCACGAAGACGAGCCACAGCGCGAAGCCGAACAGCGCGAGGTTCAGCAGCAGTCCGGCGCGCCAGGAGGCGGAGCTGGACGCGCTGTCGGCGTGGGTGGCGATCTGGTCGATGAGCGCGGTGGTGATCTTCAGCCGGCTCGCGGCCTGTTGCGGGTAGGACGGGTAGTCGCTCATGGCGTCCGCGAAGGCCTTGCGGACGGCGCCGGGCGTCCCGGCCTGCAGCCCGCTCGGGTCGATCTGCAACTCGGCGTAGGCCTCGGCGATCAGCCGCTGCGCCGGGGTGTGCTCGATGCCGGAGAGCTGGTCGGCCTGGTCCTCGGTGGCGAACCGGGCGAACCTGGCGGCCTGGTAGGTGTAGAGGTCGTAGGCGCCGACCGCGTTGTTGAACTCGATGAGCGCGTTGCTGTCACCTGTCGTCGCGGAGAACACGCTGGTCTCGAACGAGCTGTGGGCGGCATCCGCCCGCAGCACGGAGTCCAGCAGGTTGCCGGTGAAGGTGGTGGCGAGGTTCGCGTTGTGTTCGAGGTCGAGCCCGTCGATCAGACCGTCGGAGGCGCTGGTGTACGCCGGGTCGATGTTGTCGGCGGGCAGATAGCTCTGCTCGACGGTGTCGCGCAGCGTCTCCAGGCCGTTGATCTCCTTCAACGCCTGGGCCTCGCTGGCCGGCAGCCGGTCGCCGAAGGTGTCGCGCACCTTCTCGACCTGCTTGTCCACGGTCAGCTGGGCCTTGCGGTAGGCGCTCTGCGAGGGAGTGCCGCCGTCGTTGGTGGCCTCGAAGCGGACGGAGAGCAGGATGGCCTGCTGGTGCTCCGCCTCCACGAGGTTCACCAGCCTGGCGACCTGCCCGCTGTCCCGCACCAGTTGCGCCGCGTCGCTCGCGTCCGTCGACTGCCCGACCTCATCCGAGATGAGATACGCGAGCAGCACAGCGACCACCGCGAGGGGTACGCCGACGAGCAGATTGAGCTTGCGCCTGAAGGGCCAACGGTCTGCGAAGCCCCGTATGGACACCAGGCCTCCTTCGTGGGGTGTTGTCACGATACGCGCAGCGACGCGTGTGACTGTTTTTGGTCGAAGCGGCCCCCGCACACCGCTGTGACCGACGCCAACTCCGGGGAGACTACCGCCTCTTCGAACGATCAAGTGCGTCGCCCTACGTCAAGAATCAATTACAAAGCGACCGTGTTCGTGACCAGTCTGTTTACGTTGCCTTCACAACTGGGCACCCATTGAGGCCAATCGGTGACCAGAGTTCTCTTGACTGACCAAGAACCGGCTGGATTGGATCAGCGGAGTGCGGCGTTCACGCCCCGCGCGTCGACGCCACCGCCATGCCTGCACGCCTGTGCCAACATCCAAACCCGGAACGGGAATTGTGACTTCAAAAGCGAAGAACAGCTGGTCCAGTACTAGGTACCCCGGCGCGGCCGCCATCGCGCTCGCCGCGACGGCTGCGCTGGTCACGGGATGTGGTTCGTCCTCCGACAGCAAGTCCGACAACCCGCTCTCGGGCGACAAGGCCAGCGGCGACACGGTCGTCGTCGGCTCCAACAACTTCGCCGAGAGCATCCTGATCGCCGACATCTACGGCGAGGCCCTCAAGGCCAAGGGCGTCAAGGTCACTTACAAGCCGAACATCGGCAGCCGTGAGACGACGTACGGCCTGCTCAAGAACGGCACGATATCCGTGCTGCCCGAGTACAACGGCGCGCTGCTGGCCTACCTCGACCCGAAGGCCACCCCGGCGACCCTCGCGGCGACCACGGCCGCGATCAACGCCAAGCTGGACTCGAAGCTGACGCTGCTGGACCCGGCGGCAGCGGAGGACAAGGACACGGTCACGCTCAACGCGGAGACCGCGAAGAAGTACAGCCTCACGTCCGACTCCTCCATCGCGGACCTCAAGTCCATCGCCAAGGACCTGGTCATCGGTGCCTCGCCGGAGTTCCAGACCCGGCAGCAGGGCCTGCTGGGCCTGAAGTCGGTCTACGGCCTGGAGTTCAAGTCCTTCAAGGCGCTGGACGCGGGCGGTCCGCTGACGGCCGCCGCGCTGAAGAAGAACACGGTGCAGGCCGCCGACCTCTTCAGCACGGACCCGACCATCGTCAAGGAGAAGCACGTCACGCTCCAGGACCCGAAGAGGCTCTTCGGCTTCGAGAACGTGCAGCCCCTCGTCTACAAGAGCGGCCTCTCCGCGGCCGGTGTCGCCGCCCTCAACGCGGTCTCCGCGAAGCTCGACACGGCGACGCTGCTGGACCTCGACACCCAGGTCCAGTCCCAGAACAAGGACCCGCTGGACGTGGCGAAGGCCTGGCTGAAGACGGCCGGCCTGAGCTGACCCGCTCCGGCGACGACGCGGGTGCCTCCGTTTCTCCGGGAGGCACCCGCGTCGTGCTCAGTACCCGACGCGGAACGTCGCGTCCCGCTGATCCGTCGCCGTCGAGATCGGGTCGATCCGCAGGACGTAGTCGGAGTGCCGGATGTAGCGCGTCGGATTGTTGTACGATCGGAAGGACGCCCAGGAGGAGTCCGCGAGCCCCGCGGTCCGGTAGAACGTGGCGTCCCCGGCGAACGTCGACGTGCCGTCGTTCACGTCGAGCCGGAGCGCGTAGTCGTAGTGCCGTAGATAGCGGGTCGGGTAGTTGACCGACTGGAAGGACACCCCGGCCGAGTCCGCGAGACCCGGCACCAGGGTCCACTGGGAGTCGGTGTACGGGTCGAAGGCGTACTCGTCGATCCGCCCGACGAAGTTGGAGTGGCGGACGTAACGGGCCGGATAGTTGTAGGACTTGATCCGGTTCCAGGCGGGCGTGCCCCACTTGGCGATGAGGTTGCTGTACTCGGCCGTGGTGATCGGCTGGATGCCGCAGTGCTTGGAGTTGAGCGGCTGTGTGTAGAGCTTCTGGTCCACGGCCGTCCAAGTGCCCGCGGCGAGGCTGCTGGTCTGCCAGGCGTAGAAGACGCCGTTCGGATCCCAGGTGTCACCCCAGAGGTACCAAGTACCGCTGGAAGCAAGGGACTTGACCAATGTCGGCGCCTCGGTGCCGTTGTGCGAGACCGCCGTGCTGAACTCGGTGAAGCTGCCCGGGTCCAGTGACGTGGACTTGGCGCCGACCAGCGTCGAACTCTTCTTGAAGTAGAGGTAGTTGACCCCGTTCACCCCCACGGCGAGATCACCGTCGATGACGTCGTACCCGGGATCGAAGAACACCTGCGGATCACCGGCGGTCACGAAGTCGCTCGTGTAGTTGACCATGATGACGTTGTGCCCGCTGTCGTTCACGGCCGAGTAGATCACCCCGTACTGACCGCGCCCCGCGTCCCAGAACGACTCCGGCGCCCAGGCGTGGGTGTCCAGGTCGTGCACCTTCATCCGCCGATAGCCGGTGAAGGTGCGCAGGTCGGCGGAGTCCCAGACGTGGATGTACTGGCTGACGTACGACCAGTCGGTGCCGTTGAGGTCGGTGGCGAGGACGACGAACGTGCCGTCCTGCTTGCGCAGGATGAACGGGTCGCGCAGGCCGAGGGAGCCCGCGGTGGGGGTGGCGACGGGGGCGTTCTGGTTGAGCGGGGTCCACTCCAGACCGTCCGGGCTGACGGCCAGGTGCAGGCCGTAGTCGGCGCCCAGGAACGTCGGCGACTCGGTGAAGTAGCACATGACGTAAGCCGAGTTGGTGGCTGCCCGCGCGCTGCCCGCGCCGAGCGTGAGCGTGCCCGTGGCCGCGAGGGGGACGGTCGCGGCCATGCCGAGGAACAGGCGGCGGGACGGGTGGGGGAGAGGGGGGACGGCCATGTCTTCTCCAGGGGGATACGAGCGGCCCATTGATACATGTCGTTCGACATTCCGAACGAGGTTCGGTGAGTCGATCAGAAGGTAGAGATGGGCCGCGTGTGCGTCAATCACACGGTCGTGCTTGGCCGGTTCCCGTCGTTCACGTAGGTGTTCGCTACGAGCCCCCTGTGTGGATCAGGAGTTCCGCCCGCGCCCGGGCCGCCGCCCCGACCGCCACCGCGTCCCCGCCCAGCCGGGCGGGCAGCACCCGCACCGGGTGACCGCTCACCGGCGGCTCCACCGCCAACGTCTCCTGTACGGCGGACTCGACCAGAGCCCAGGACCGGCTGACGCCCCCGCCGATCACACACGTCGTGACATCCAGCAGCCCCGCCGTGATCAGCAGCGCACGGGCGACCCCGCGCCCCACCGACGTGTACACGGCCCGCGCGTCCGGATCGCCCGACCGGGCCGCCTCGGCGATCCCATGGGCCGTGAGCGCACGCCCCGTCCGCTCGCCGTACCGCGCCGCGATCGACCGCCCCGAGGCCAGCGTCTCCAGATGCCCTCTTCCCCCGCACGTACACGGCAGTTCACCGAACCCGGGCACGTGCCCGATCTCGCCGGCAGCCCCGCGCGGCCCCTCGTACAGGGCGCCATTCAGCCACAGCGCGCCGCCCACCCCGGTGCCCAGCGTCATCCCGAGCACGTTCTCCGCACCGGCGACCGCGCCCTTCGCGACCTCCCCGCGCAGAAACGCGTTCACGTCGTTGTCGAGGAACGCCGGTACGCCCAGGGCCTGTTGGACGGTGGCCGTCACCTCGAACCCGGCCCAGTCGCGGAAGGAGTCGCTGGCCACGAGGATCCGCCCGGCCCGAACGTCCACGAGCCCGGCCGCGCCGACCCCGACCCCGAGCAACCGGGCGGGCGTACGGTCCAGCAGCAGCCGTAGCGCGGAGAGCGCCGCGTCGAGCATGGCCGTCCCGCCCTCACTCGCCGGGGTGGACACCTCCGTCCGGTCCAGGACGTCGAGTTCGGTCGTGCACAGCACGACCTGGGTGGTCGTGCCGCCGATGTCGACGCCGACGACCACCTGGGGAGAGTCCGTCACGCGCCGGCCCCCGTCCCCAACGCCAACCGGCGCTCCCTGCGCTCCCGTTGGAGCACCGGATCGGGTACGGGCACGGCGGCGATGAGCCGACGTGTGTACGCGGTCTCCGGGTGCAGCAACGTGCTCATGGTCGGCCCCTGTTCCTCGACCCGCCCGCCCCGCATCACGACCACGCGCCCGGCGAACTGCTGCACCACGGCGAGGTCGTGCGAGACGAAGAGGCAAGCGAACCCCAGGTCCGCCTGCAACTCGGCGATCACTTCCAACACGGTCTGCTGCACGCTCACGTCCAGCGCGCTCGTCGGCTCGTCCGCGACCAGCAGCCGCGGTTCGAGAACCAGCGCCCGCGCGAGACTCACCCGCTGCCGCTGCCCACCGGACAGCTCACGCGGCCCGCGCCGCGCGAACTCCCTCGGCAGCCGCACCAGTTCGAGCACCTCGGCAACCCGCTCCCGCCGCTCGGCGGCACCCGTCCCACGCCGGTGCACCCGCAAGGGCTCGGCCACGCACTCCGCGACACTCATCCGCGCGTCCAGCGAGGCCACCGGATCCTGCAACACCACACCGACCCCGGCCAGCAGAGCCCGCCGGGCCCGCCCCCGCGCCTTGCGCAGATCGGCCCCGAAGAGGGAGACGCCCCCCGACTCCGGCGAGACCAGCCCGAGAGCCACCCGGGCGGCGGTCGACTTCCCCGACCCGGACTCCCCGACAAGCCCCACGGTCTCACCCGCCCGCACGGTCAGCGACACCTCCTCCAGCGCGCGCACGGCACGAGGCCCACGCCCGAACTGCACGGAGACATCCCGTAGTTCGACCACCGGAGCAGTCGTCTCGACCGACTCACGTGCAACGGCACCCACCGGCTCGCTCACCGCCAGCCGAGGCACAGCGGCCAACAACCGCCGCGTGTACTCGTGCGTCGGCCGCAACAGCACGTCCTCCACCGCCCCGGTCTCCACGATCTCCCCCTCCAGCATCACGGCGACCCGGTCGGCGAAGTCGGCGACGACCCCCATGTTGTGCGTGACCAGCAGCACCCCGGTCCCGGAGCCGGCGGCCAACGCCCGCAGCAGATCCAGGATTTCGGCCTGCACGGTGACGTCCAACGCGGTGGTCGGCTCATCGGCGACCAGCAACCCGGGCGAGTTGGCGATGGCCATGGCGATCACGACCCGCTGCCGTTGCCCACCGGACAACTGGAACGGAAAGGCGGAGGCCCGCCGTTCAGGCTCGGGAATCCCGACCCGGCGCAACAAGGCGACGGCCTCGGCAGCAGCCTCCTGCCGCGACACATCCCGATGGTTCCGCACAACTTCCGCTATCTGCTTGCCGATTCGGGTCAGCGGATCCAGCGCGGTGGCCGGCTCCTGGAACACCATCGAAGCCGTACGCCCCCGCAGCCGCGCGAGTTCGGCCTCACCGGCCCCCACGACATCCGTACCGCCGACCGAAACGCCCCCGGACGCACGGGCGTTGCCGGGCAACAACCCGAGCGCGGCCAGGGCCACGGTCGACTTCCCCGACCCGGACTCACCGACCAGGGCAAGAGTCTCGCCGGGCTCGACCCGCAGCGAAACTCCACGCACGGCGGGCACATCACCGCTCTCGGTGGAGAAGGTGACGCCCAGATTCGCTATCTCCAGGATGCTGTTCATCCCCGTCCCCTCACGTCGAAGGCGTCGCGCAGCCCGTCGCCGACCGCGTTGAACGCGCACACGACGAGGATGATCGCGAGACCCGGCGGCACGATCAGCCACCAGCGTCCCGAGTAGGCGGCCGTCAGCCCGGCCGAGAGCATGCCGCCCCAGTCGGTCGACGGCGGCTGAACTCCCAGCCCCAGATAGGACACATAGGCGACGAGCAGAATCGCGTCGGCGACCTGGAACGTGGCCGCGACGACGATCGTCGACACCGAGTTGGGCAGGATGTGCCGCGTGATGGCCCGGCTGTGCGACCCACCGATGGCCCGCAGAGTCAGCACATAGTCCCGGCTCTTCAAGGTCAACGTCTCCGCCCGCACGAGCCGCGACGGCACGAGCCAGGACACCAGCCCCAGGATCAGGATCAGCCCAGGCACGCCCGGCGTGGTGATCGCGGACACGACGAGCAGGATGAACAGCGCGGGAATGGCGATCCCAGCGTCCACGACCCGCATCATCACCGCGTCGACCCACCCACCGGCATACCCGGCGACCGAACCCCAGAGAGTCCCGATCACGGTGGCAAGCACCCCGGCGGCAAGCCCGACGAGCAACGACACCTTCCCGCCGTACATGAGCCGCCCCAACTCGTCATGCCCGACAGCATCGGTACCGAGCCAATGCGCCCCGCTGGGATGGAGATTGACCTGCGTGAGATCGGTATGGATCTGATCGGTGGAGTGGAGAGCCGGTCCAACGAAGCAGAACAGAAGGAAGAGGGCCACGACGAGGAGTCCGCCGACGGCGAGCTTGTTGCGAGCGAAGCGAGCAATCAGGGGCGCGGGGAACTGCGCGACAAGCCCCCACCGGCCCGCACTTCGAACACTCATGTCCGCCCAGCCTTCACTCGGGGATCCACGATCCGCTGGACGACGTCAGCAAGGAGCGTCCCCACCACAGTCGCGACAGAAATGACAAGCACGCACCCGAGAAGCACCGGATAGTCCGAGGACTGAGCCGCACTCCAGAACAACAGCCCCATCCCCGGGTAGTTGAAGAGCTGCTCGACCACCAGCGCACCCCCGAACAACACCGGCACGTAGTACCCCAACATCGCGATCACCGGCGTGAGCGAGTTCCGGAACACATGCCTGAAGAGAATCGCCCCCTGCCGAGAACCCCCCGCCCGAGCGGTCCGCACGTAGTCCTCGGACAGGTTCTCCAACGTCGAGGCCCGCATGTACCGACTGAACACGGCGACCATCGACGCCGCCCCGGTCACCACAGGCAGCACCAACGCCATCGGATCCGCGAAGACTTGAGCCACCGTGTCCCCCTGCGGCGCCTGCGAAGGAAACCACCGCACCATCTGCGTGAAGACCAGCACCAGCACAAGTCCCAGGAAATACACGGGAGTCGAGTACGCGACGAAGCTCAACGTGGTGATGACGTAGTCGGCCGGCTTGTTCCGCCGCACCGCCTGCCACATGCCCAGCGGAATCGCGAGCGCCAGCCCGAGAACCGCCGACAACACGGTCAACACCAGTGTCTTCGGGAGGCGTTGCTCGATGAGCCGGGACACCGCCTCGTTGAGGGTGTACGACGTGCCGAGGTCACCGTGCAGCAACTGCCGCAGGTAGTAGAGGTACTGGACAGGCAGTGGCCGGTCGAGCCCCTGGTCGTGGTCGAACAGCGTGATCTGCTGAGGCGTGGCCTGCGGGCCGAGGATCCCGCGCGCGGGACCCCCGGGCAGCGCGTGCAGCAGGCCGAACACCACGACCGTCACGATGAGGATCACGACCAGCGCCTGCGCGATCCGCCGGGTCAGATACAGGAGGGTGTCCATGCCTCAGCTGGTCCACTTCCACTGTGCCGGGTGGAAGTTGGCGAGCGGGTCCTGGGAGAAGCCGCCGAGGCCGTTCCTGACCACGGAGATCTGGTAGTCCGGCTCGGGCAGCCAGATCACCGGCAGGTCCTTGGCCAGGGCCGCGCTGTAGTCCTGGATCTCCTGCGTCGAACTCGACGTCGTGGACGCGGAGATGAGCTTGTCGACATCGGCGTTGGAGTAGTTGCCGAAGTTCGCGCCGCCCTTGGACTGGAACAGCGAGTCGCCGGTCGGGAAGGCCGGGAAGTACCAGCTGCCCGCCGTACCGAAGAAGGACAGCTGCCACTTGCAGATCGACTGCGAGGCCGTGCACTGCGGGGTCTGCGACAGCACGGAGTTGACGGGCGCGGTCTTGATGGAGAACTTGATGCCGGTCTTCGCGAGCGAGGACTGGATCGCGCTCATCATGTTGTCGGTCACCGTCGAACCGGACTGCGACAGCACCTGCATCTGGAACTTCGTCCCCTTGGAGACCCCTTCACCGCACTGCGAGGCGTCGGTGCCGGGGCTGGTGCAGGTCATGACCCCGCCCTGTTCGCTCCAACCATGGCCGCTGAGCAGGGACTTGGCGGCCGAGGTCGAGAACGGGTACGGGTCGCCCCTCTGCGTGTCCGAGAGGAACGACGAACTCTGCGCCTGCGGGATAGGCCCGTACCCGGGCACCGCCGTCCCGTTGAAGATGACCTTCGCCAGCGCGCTCTGGTCGATGGACTTCTGCACGGCCTGCCGGGCGTAGAGCTGCTTGAACACGGCACCCATGGAAGGGTTGTTGAAGTTGTACGGCATGTAGGTGATCGCCCAGCCCGACCACGGCTTCACCGTGTAGCCCTGCGCGGTGAAGCTCGCCTTCTGGTCGAGGTCGGTCGCCTCGATGTAGCCGTAGTCGACGCTTCCGGACCGCAGCGCGTTCTTCTCGGCGTCCGCCGTCGTGAAGGGGAGGAGGTTCACGGTGGGGATGCCGGCCTTCTCGCCGCCGTCGTACTTCGAGTTGGCGGTCAGGACGACCTTGCCGGCCGTGGAGAAGGACTTCACGGCGTAGGGGCCGCTGACCGTCTTCCACAGGGCGTTCGTCGCGTAACCGCCGATGTTCTTGGCCGCGTTGTTGAGGTACGTCCAGTCCTTCTTGGCGTCCCCGGCCCTGTCCCACACGTGCTGGGGGAGCGGGGTGATGGAACTCAGCTCATTGGCCAGCATCCACTGCGGGTTGTAGGCCTTGTCGAAGGTGATCGTGAAGTGACTGGCGTCCACGGTCTTGAAGGACGTCCAGTTGTCCGGCGCCTTGCCCGGGTTGTAGCCCGCCCACTGGGACTTGTTCGCCTTGATGAGGTCGAACCAGAACTTCACGTCGTCGGAGGTGACCGGCTTCCCGTCGCTCCAGTGCCGGTCGCCGAGGGTGATCGTGACGCTCTTGTTGTCGGCCGCGAAGTCGGCGGCGGTCGCCACCGAGCCCTTCTTGTTCCAGCCCATGGTCCCGGTCGAGCCGTCGTAGGCGATGAGCGGCTCCCACAACGAGTTCGCGATGGAGATGTTGTTGGTGTTGAGGTGGGCCGCCGTGCCGATCGGGAGGATCCAGTTCGGGGTGAAGTTCGCGGGCAGCGCGTAGTCGATCGAGTCGTGGGACCCGGACGACGGCGTACCGCTCGACCCGGAACAGCCCGCGAGCAGCAGCGAGGCCGTGGTCAGGGAGGCACCGGCGAGGAGTCTCTGGCGAACAGGGGACATGGTTCTCCTCGGAAAAAGAGGGGCGGAGGCGGGGGTAAGGACAGTCAACGACTCCCTGTGCCGAAGAAACAGGCGTCCCGCTGTAAAAAGCCTGTTACTGCTGTTCTGAAAAAAGGTGAGAGGGCATCCGGGTGACTTACGCTCGTCGCCTCGATCACCCGATCCGGAAGTAACTTCCTTCATGCCTGAAAAAAGTGCGCACCGCCGGAAGAGCACCTCGGGCGTCTCCTCACTGGCCGAGCACGTCCTCGAACTCCTCGCCTCCGGGCAGGCGGCCACCCGCACGGAACTCGCCGAACTGCTCGGCGCCGCACCTTCGACGATCTCCCTCGCGGTGGGCCAGCTGGTGTCCCTCGGGCTGGTCGCCGAGCACGGCACGCGCTCCTCCACGGGCGGCCGTCCGCGCAAGGTGCTGCGGCTGGGCGGCAGCGACGGCTTCGCGGTAGCGGCCGAGCTGGGCGGCAAGCACGCGCACGTGGGGGTCGTGCTACCCGGCGGCGGCCTCACGGACGTCTCGACGGTGCCCTTCCCCACGGCGGACGGTCCCGAGGCCGCGCTGCCGGGCCTCGCCGAGACGCTCACCACACTCGCCGAACGCCACGGCCGGGACCGGCTGCGGGGCGTGGGCCTGTCCCTGCCCGGCCCGGTGGACATCGCCTCCGGGATCGTCACGCTCCCGGCCCGGATGCCCGGCTGGAACAAGTTCCCCATCCGGGACTGGCTCGCCGACCGCTTCGAGGTACCGGCCGCCGTCGAGAACGACGCCAACTGCATGGCCGTGGGCGAGCACACCGTCCAGCCCGCCGAGCGCCGCCAGTCGATCATGGTCAAGGTCGGCACCGGCATCGGCGCGGGCGTCATCGCCGACGGCCGCCTCTACCGCGGCGGCACCGGCGCCGCCGGCGAGATCACCCACGTCAGTGTCGAGGCCGCCCACGACATCCCCTGCTCCTGCGGCAACACCGGCTGCCTGGAGACCGTCGCCTCCGGCGCCGCCCTGGTCCGCATCCTGCGCGGCCACGGCCTCGACGTGACGTCCACCGAGGACGTCGTACGCCTCGCCACGGACGCCCACCCCGAGACGACCCGAGCGGTCCGCCAGGCCGGCCGCTACCTCGGCCAGGTCCTCGCGGCCAACGTCAACTTCTTCAACCCCGACGCCGTGTACCTCGGCGGCATCCTCTCCACCCTGGAACCCTTCGTGGCGGCAGTCCGCAGCCAGCTCTACGAGGGCTGCCACCCCCTCGTCACAGAACACCTGGTGATCGACCGAGCGAGCCTGGGCGCGGACGCGGGCCTGGTGGGCGCAGGCCAGTTCGCCCTACAACGGGCCCTGGCGCAGGCATTGCAGACGGTCACGGACAAACCCGGGTCACGCTAGGTCTTTCAGGGGCGCGGGGCTGTGTCGATATGCGGCTCCGCCGCGTGAGCGCGACCAGCCCCCACGCACCCGCACCCGCACCCGCACCCGCACCCGACCCACAACCTGGAGCCCCCTTGCCTTCATCCCGCCCCACCATCGCCATCGCAGGCCTGGGCATCGAATCCTCGACCTTCTCCCCGGCCCGCACGGACGCCCCGGCCTTCCACCCCCGACGAGGCCCCGAAGTCCTCACCCGCTACCCCTTCCTGGCCCCCGGCACCCCCCTCCGAGAGTCCGCCGACTGGCAGGGCGCCCTCGTCGGCAAGGCCCTCCCCGGCGGCACGGCAACGGCCACCGCATTCACCGAACTCACCGACGAACTCATCGCGCGCCTAAGCGAGTTGGGCCCCCTGGACGGCCTCTGGTACGACATCCACGGCGCGATGACAGTAGAGGGCACAGACGACGCCGAAGCCCAACTGCTCGCCCGCATCCGGGAAACCATCGGCCCACACACCCTCGTGTCCACCTCCATGGACCTGCACGGCAACGTCTCCCGCGAACTGGTCCACCAGAGCGACCTGATCACCTGCTACCGCATGGCCCCGCACGAGGACGCCATGGACACGAAGGAACGCGCCGCCCGCAACCTCGTGGACCTCCTGGCAAGCGGCGCCCCCCGCCCGGTCAAGGCCTGGATCCCGGTCCCGGTCCTCCTCGCGGGCGAACAGACCTCCACCCGCATCGAACCGGCGAAGAGCGTCTACGCGGCCGTGGAAGAAGTGGAAGCAACCGCCGGAGTCACCGACGCGGCGATCTGGGTCGGCTACGCCTGGGCGGACGAGCCCCGCAACCGAGCCGCGGTCGTCGTGACCGGCCCGTCAGAACCCCAAGTCACCGCAGGCGCCGAGGAGTTGGCCCGCGGCTTCTGGGACGCAAGGCACGACTTCGAGTTCGTGGCCCCGACCGGCACTCTCCACGACTGCCTGGACGAGGCCCTGGCCTCCACCGCCCGCCCCTACTTCATCAGCGACACCGGCGACAACCCGACCGCGGGCGGCGCGGGCGACGTCACCTGGGGCCTCCAACAGGTGCTGGAACGCCCGGAGTTCAAGGCCCAGGACGGCCCCACGGTCATCTACGCGTCGCTCCCCGGACCGTCCGCCGTAGCCGCGGCGGAGCGCGCCGGTATCGGCGCCACCGTCACCGTCACGGCGGGCGCCGAGGTCGACGACCGGCACGCGGGCCCGCTCACCCTCACCGGTGTCGTGCACTCGATCCGGCACGGCGACCGGGACGCGGAGACCGAGGTCGTCCTCAGGGTCGGCAGCGTGTACGTCGTCCTGACCCGGCTCCGGAAGCCGTACCACCACGAACACGACTTCACCGACCTGGAGTTGGACCCGCGCTCCGCGGACCTCGTGCTCGTCAAGATCGGCTATCTCGAACCCGAACTCTTCGCCATGGCCGCCGACTGGAAGATGGCCCTCACCCCGGGCGGAGTCGACCAGGACCTGGTCCGGCTCGGGCATCACCGCGTCCGGCGGCCCCTGTTCCCCTTCGACCGGGACATGCCCGACCCGGACCTCACGGCCCGGGTCATCGCCCCCTCGGACGAGCCGCTCAGCGGGGCGGACGAGTGAGCTTGCCGCCCCCGCCGTCCTCGATGGCCGCCTCGATCAACTGGTCCAGCAGCGCGATCAGTACGTTCCGGCACGAGTCGCGCTCCCGCGCGTCGCACAGCAGCACCCGGACGTCCTCGGGGAGGGCCAGCGCCTCGCGCACGGCCTCCGCGGGGTAGGGGTGTTCGCCGTAGAAGCCGTTCACGCCCACCACGAACGGGATGCCCCGGCGTTCGAAGAAGTCGACGGCCGCGAAGCTGGACTTCGGGCGGCGGACGTCGATGAGGACCACCGCGCCGAGCGCGCCGAGCGCCAGGTCGTTCCACATGAACCAGAAGCGCTGCTGGCCCGGGGTGCCGAAGAGATAGAGCACCAGGTCCTGGCCGATGGTGATGCGGCCGAAGTCCAGGGCCACGGTGGTGGCCCGTTTCTCCTCGATGCCGTCGAGGTCGTCGACGGCGAGGCCCGCCACGGTCAGCGGTTCCTCGGTGCGCAGCGGCGCGATCTCGCTCACCGAGCCGACCATGGTGGTCTTGCCGACGCCGAAGCCCCCCGCGATCAGAATCTTGACCGTCTCGGGCGGCGCGGGTGCCGGAGCGATGGTGTCAGAGCCGGTCAAGGCCCTCCCTCACTTTCTGCAGCAGGTCCATGTCCGGGCTGGTACGGGAGACCGGGTGCGGCGGCCGGGCCGTGATCAGGCCGGCCTCCAGCAGATCGCAGAGCATGATCACTACCACGCTCACCGGAAGGTCGACAAGAGCGGCGACCTCCGCCACCGCCAGCGGCTCGGCGCACAGCCGCAGGATGCGGGACTGCTCCGGCTGCGGCCGGGGCGCCCGCGCGGGCACCGGATCGACCGCGGTCACCGTGGTGATGAGGGTGAAATCGGCGCGGCTGGGCCGGGTTCTGCCTCCGGTCAGCGTGAACGGCCGTACGAGCCGTCCCGCCGCGTCGCCACCGCTCACCTCACTCGCCGGAGCCGGCCGCGGGGCCGACGTTGGCCCGCGGCGCGGCGCTGAGATGCTCGCCTATCTTCTTCACCAGCATGTTCATCTGGTACGCCACGACCCCGACGTCCGCGCCCGGACCGGTCAGGACGACCAGATGGGCGCCGGGGCCCGCCGAGGTGAGGATGAGATAGCTGTTCGCCATCTCGATCAGCGCCTGGCGCACCGGACCGCCCCTGAAGTCCATGCTGACCCCCTTGCTGAGGCTCATCAGCCCGGACGCGGTGGCCGCGAGCCGCTCGGCGTCGTCGCGCAGGAACCCGATGGACTTGCTGACGACCAGGCCGTCCTCGGACAGCACGACGGCCTGGTTCACCTCGGCCACCCGGTCCACGAGTCCGGTGAGCAACTGGTCGAGCTGGGTGTGCGTGGCGGGAACGGGTCGTGTCATGGCGGAGTCCTTCATGAGCGGTCGGCGGGCGGATTGGGGGAGGCTGCTGCTTCCTCCCGGTCGTACTGCGACGGCGCGTCGTCGTCGACGGAGTCTCGCGCCTGGAACGTGCCGCGCTGGAACCCGGCCAGCGAGGAGGCCGCACGCTCCGCGGTGAAGTCTTCCAGCTCCAGGTCCTCCTCGACCGGCCCGGCCTCCTCCCGCAACTCACTGGCCAGACTGGTCTGCGGCACCCGTCGAGGCAACGGGGTCAGCCCACCGAGCCCGGCCGTCACCGACTCGGACTCGGGCGACCGCGCCGGGGGGACGACGGGCCGGACCTTGGGCGCGGGACCCGACGCGTCAACTGCCCGATCGGCCAGGGCCGTTGGTGCGGAGACGCCCGCCTTCTCCGCCTCTTCCGCTACGACGGCCTCGGCGTCGGTGGTCCTTGCGGCGCCCTGAGCGGGCTCCTCGGGTGCCTCGGGCACGACGATCTCGTGCGGGATGAGCACGATCGCGGTCGTGCCGCCGTACGGCGAGGAGCGCAGGGTCACCGCGATGCCGTGCCGGGTGGCGAGCCGGGCGATCACGAACATGCCGAGCCGGAGGTCGTCGGCGAGGGCGACCACGTCGAACTGCGGGGCCACCGCCAGTTGGGCGTTGAGCGAGGCGTAGTCCTCCTCCGACATGCCGAGCCCGCGGTCCTCGACCTCGATGACGAGTCCCTTGGCGACCATCGCGGCCCGCACCCCGACGGGGCTCGGTGCGGGGGAGTACACGGTCGCGTTGTCGATCAGCTCGGCCAGCAGGTGGATCACGTCGGCGACCGCGGGCGGCGCGAGGCACACCTCCTCCTCGGTGTGCACCTCCACCCGCTGGTACTCGGCGACCTCACCGACGGCACTGCGCAGGATGTCGATCAGGGCGACCGGCTCGGTCCAGCTGCGGCGCGGCTGCTCGCCGCTGATGACGACGAGGTTCTCCTCGTAGCGGCGCAACTGGCTTGCGGTGGAGTCCAGTTCGTACAGGCCGCGCAGGACCTCGGGGTCGTCGTGCCGGCGCTCCAGCTGGTCGAGCTTGGTGAGCTGGAGGTTGACCAGGTTCTGGCTCTGCCGGGCGATGCCGAGGATGACCTTCTGGAAACCCCTCCGGGTGTCGGCGAGTTCGACCGCGGTGTGCACGGCGGTGCGCTGCGCGGTGTTGAACGCCTGGGCCACCTGGCCGAGTTCGTCGTTGCCGTAGTCCAGGGGCGGGGTCGCCGACTCCACGTCGATCTTCTCGCCCCGGTTCAACCGGGCCACCACGTCCGGCAGTCGGTCCTCGGCGAGACCCAGCGTGGCCGCCTTCAGGCCGCGCAGCCGGCGGGACAGGGAGCGGGTGATCCGCCAGGACATGCCGATGCAGAGCAGCAGGGCGGCGAGTCCGCCCGCGCTCAGCGAGGCGGCCGTGACGAGCAGGCTGTGCGCCTTGTCGGAGCTGCGGTCGAGGAGGCCGGCCGTCTGCTGCCGGATCAACGCCTCGTACTGTTCGGCGACTTCGGACAGTGCCGCGTTCCACTGCTTCTGCTCGGCGGGCAGGACGATCCGGCCGGCCGTGCCGTTGTCCGGGTCCGCCCTGCCCGCCGTGCCGGCCCTGAGGACCGCGTCCTCCGTGGACTCCAGGGTGCTCCACTCGACACTCTGCAGAATGTGCTCGATCCGCGTCTTGGTGGCGCCCTGGAACCCGGTGGCGATCTGGTCCTCGACCAGCCAGCGCCGGGCGTGCACCAGCTCGGCGAACCGTTCCCACGACTCGTTGTCGAGGCGCCCGGAGTGCCAGGCGAGCGTCAGCTGCGCGTCCTCCTGGGAGACCAGCTCCGCGCCGTGCTCCAGCGCGACGAGCGGCTCCGCCTGCGAGGTGAGGTCGCCGTCGTCGACCTGGGACAACTGCTGGAACGCCTGGATCTGGTCGTCGATGATCGAGGTGTACTGGTCCAGCACCTGCTGGGGCGTGATGTCGGTGGGGTTGTCCACCTGGTCCCGGTAGTACTCAAGGCTGTCCACGGAAGCGACGACCGAGTACATCCGGTCCCTGATCCGGGACGGCGCCTTCTTGATCGCCCCCGACTGGGCCACGAGTTGGGCCACCGCCTTGTCCGTCGCCGTGCGCTGGGCCTCCAGCGCGGCCTGCGAGCCGTGCGGGTTCGCCATCCACGCCGCCGAGAGGCTGCGCTCCTTCTGGAGCGCGAGCGCGGCCTCGGTGCCCATGGCGCCGGTCGACCTGCTCAACTCCGTCTGCGAGCGCAGCCGTAGCCCCTCCGCGAACATCTGGGTCGTCGTCAGGCCCCACATGGCGGCCAGCGTGACGCTGGGGACCAGGGCGAGCAGGATCAGGGAAAGACGTATGGAACCGACGCGGCGCCGGGCACCTGTCCGTGGAGACATCGTGGTCGTCCTCGCTACATCCTCGTACGAAGTGTCCGGTCAGCGCGTTCCGTCGGCCGCGAACTTCGCGACCGCGCCGACGTTCGTCTTCGTCACGAACGCCGGGCCGGTGAGCACGGGAGCCACCCCGCCGCCACTGATGTTGCCGTTGGTCTTGTAGAGCCACAGCGAGTTCACGGCCAGATAGCCCTGCAGATAAGGCTGTTGATCGACCGCGAACTGTACGTCGCCGTTCTGGACGGCCTTGACCAGGGCCGAGTTGAGGTCGAAGGTCGCGACCTTGGCCCTACTGCCCGCCGTCTTCACGGACTTGACCGCGGCGAGGGCGAAATCGGCGCCCAGCATGACCACTTCGTCGATGCTGGGGTCCTGCTTCAGCCGGTCCGTGACCCCCGCGGACACGGCGTCCATGTCGGTGCCGTCCACGTAGAGCATGTCGGTCTCGCCGCTGAACGCCTTCTTCACGCCCGCGCAGCGCGCCTCCAGGGCGACATTGCCCCGCTCGTGGATCACGCACAGGGCGTGCTTGGCCTTGAGGGCGTCCAGCTTCTGGCCGACGGCGCGGCCCGCGACGCTCTCGTCCTGCCCGAAGAACTCCAGGACACCCTCCGACTGCCAGGAGTCGATACCGGAGTTGAGGCCGACCACGGGAATGTCCGAGGCCTTGGCCTCCTTGATCGGCCCCTTCATCGCGGCCGGCTTGGCGAGCGTCAGCGCGATGCCGTCGACCCCGTCCTTGATCGCGTTCCGCACCAGCTCCGCCTGTCCGGTGGCGTCGGGGTCGCTCGTGTACGTCAGATCGACGCCGTCCTTGGCCGCGGCGGCCTCGGCGCCCTTCTTCACCAGCAGCCAGAAGGCGTCGCCCTTGCTCGCGTGGGTGACCAGGGTGATCCTGAGCCCGCCGGTGCTCGCGGCACCGGCCCCGTCCGTGCCGGAGTCCGAACCACCGGTCGCCGAGCAGCCGGAGAGCAGCAGACAGCCGGTCACGGCGAGGCTGAGTGCCGTGCCGGGTATCAGACGGAGGGGAGCGTGAGGTGAGGGAGGAGTGGTCATAAGGGGTGCGGCACCTCGCTGTGCGGCCGAGCCTGAGGACGGGGAGAGTGCGCCCGGAGCCGAGGGGTGCGCCGACCGGGAGACTCCCGCTGGCCCGGAGCCAATCGCGTGTGACCGCTGGTAGTCAAGTGAGCAGCGACATGGAGTGAGTTGTTGGCCCCGCATTGTGATCATCTCGACGTCGTACGGAAGTTGAGCACGCCGACGAGAAGGTTACGGGCTGGGGGAGGGGTGGTTACGCCGAGGACCGCGGCCGATCCCCCCGAAGGGCTGCCCCGCCGTCGAGAGGCGGGGCGTGGATCGGACCGCGGTCCAGGTCGTCAGACGTGCTCCAACTCCCGGACGGCAACGGGGAGTCGGCGGCCGGTCAGAGGTCGAACTCGTGCGGCGGCAGGTCGAGGCTGAAGCACGCCTCGCGGACCACGGCCTGCTCGGTCTTGTCGAAGTCGCCGTCCGCGCCGCCGATCACGATGCCGATCTGGATCACGGCCCGCGCCTCGGCGGGCTTCTTCTTCGCCTTGGCGATCTCCTGGAGCACGCTGACCTTGCCGAAGGCGAAGTCGGCCGTCAGCTTGTTCAGGTTCTCGTCGAAACGGCGCTGGAGGTCCATCGCGTCGAAGTTCTGCAGCACCTCGTTGCTCGCGATGAGCTGGGCGACGCGCTGGCGCTCCGACGGGTCGACCGTCCCGTCGGCCGCCGCCACGAGCGCGCACATCGCCATGCTCGCGTCGCGGAACGCCCCGCTCTTCAGGTCGTTCTTCTTCGCCACGAGCTGGGTCTGCATCGTCGACGCGGACTCCTTGAAGCGGTCCCACAGGGCCATGCGAACTCCATATGTAGTAAGTCGTGCCTCAGGCGAGCAGTCGTGCGTCTGCGGCACCGTGGAAACTCCCCGGCCCGGGGAGAAGTTCCGGCCGCCTAGACTGGGCGATTCACGAACGGGACCGGTCCAGGACAGGAGGCGACGACGGTGGCGACAGCCGGCAGCGGCTTCGAGGACCCGTCCGCCGACGTGCTCGCGGACGCCGCCGCTGCCTTCGGGCTGCTGGCCTCGCCCGCGCGGTTGCACATCGTGTGGGCGCTGGCCCAGGGCGAGAGCGATGTCACCGGGCTCGCGGAGCGGGTCGGCGGCGCGCTGCCCGCGGTCAGCCAGCACCTCACCAAACTGAAGCTCGCCGGCCTGGTCCGGTCCCGCCGCGAGGGCCGCCGCCAGGTGTACTTCGTCGACGACCCCGACGTGGTCGACGTCGTCCGGCTCGCGGTCACCCGCATCGGCGACCGCGCCGACCGGGCCGATCTCCCCGCCCCCCGACTCCGTGGCCTCTGACACCGCCGCCCACCGGCACACCCCGCTGCAGGTGCTGCGGCACCTGGACACCGGCCCGCGCGGACTGACCGACCCGGAGGCCGCGGCCCGGCTCGCGGCGACCGGCGAGAACACGCTTCCCCAGCGCCGTACGACCTCCTGGCCCCGCCTGTTCCTGCGCAGCCTGCGCGACCCCTTCACCGCCGTCCTGCTGCTCCTCGGCGTGGTCTCGGCGCTCGTCGCCTCCTGGGGAACCGCCGCGGTGATCCTGGCCCTGGTCGCGGTGAGCTGTGTGCTGCGCACGAGCGGGGAGCACCGGGCCGACCGCTCGCTGCACGATCTGCGCGAGCTGGTCGGCGCAACCGCCTGCGTGCTGCGGCGCACGGACGCGGACGCGCCGGTACGGGCCCGGGAGACTCCGGTCGCCGAGCTGGTGCCGGGCGACGTGATCCGGCTCGGGCCCGGCGACCTCGTCCCCGCCGACGTACGACTGCTGCGCGCGACCGGGCTGACTGTCCACCAGGCCGCCCTCACCGGCGAGTCGGCGCCGGTCGCCAAGGCCGCCGTGGAACTGCCCGGCGCGGCGGACGAGGGCCCCTTCGCGCAGCCGTACCTCTGCTTCCAGGGCAGTGGTGTCGTCTCGGGGAGTGCCACGGCGGTCGTGCTGGCGACGGGGGCGCGGACGCGGTTCGCCGCCGCGCACGGCGGGCCGGTGCGGCGGGAGGCGAGCGCGTTCGACCGGTCCGTGCACGGGATCTCCTGGGTGCTGATCCGGTTCATGCTGCTGACGCCCCCGCTCGTCCTGATGGCCAACGCGGCGCTGCGCGGGCGGGGTCTGGCGACGCTGCCGTTCGCCGTCGCGGTGGCGGTCGGGCTGACGCCCGAGATGCTCCCGGTGATCGTGACGACCTGCCTCGCGCGCGGAGCCGCGCTGCTCGCCCGCACGCACGGCGTCGTCGTCCGACGGCTCCCCGCGCTGCACGACCTCGGGGCCGTGGACGTCCTCTGCCTCGACAAGACCGGCACGCTCACCCAGGACCGCCCGGTCGTGGAACGCGCCCTCGGCCCCGACGGCGCCCAGGACCCGGACGTCCTGCGCCTGGCCGCCACGGCCGCCTGGTGGACCCTCCAACTCGCCGAGGCGCCCGTGCCGGACGCGCTCGACGAGGCGCTGCTGGAGGCGGCCGGGCCGGTGGGGGAGGAGTACGACGGGGTCGGGGCCGTGCCCTTCGATCCGGTACGACGGCTCGCGACGGCGGTGGTGCGGGGCGAGGCCCTCGGCACGCACACGCTGATCGTGAAGGGCGCGGTGGAGAACGTGCTGGAGCGGTGTGTGCTCGACGAGGCCGAGCGCGACCGGCTGCTGGCCCTGGCCGAGCGGGAGGCGGAGTCCGGCCTGCGCATCCTGGCGGTCGCCACCGCCGAACGCCCCGCACGCGCGCGTGACTACGGCCCGGCGGACGAACGGGGCCTGGTCTTCCGGGGGTTGGTGACGTTCCACGACGCCCTGAACCCGGACGCCGGGGAAGCCCTGCGGGCCCTGGCCGGCCTGGGTGTCGCCGTGCGGATCCTCACGGGCGACCATCCGGCGACGGCGGCGCGGGTGTGCCGGGAGCTGGGGCCGACGCCGGGGGAGGTACGGATCGAGGCCCGTTGCACGCCTCAGGACAAGGCCCGCGCGGTCACCGCCCTGCGCGCGGCCGGGCACACGGTCGGCTTCCTCGGGGACGGTCTGAACGACGTGCCCGCGCTGCGCGCCGCCGACGTCGGCATCGCGCCGCGCGCCGCCGTGGACGCGGCCCGGGAGGCCGCCGACGTCGTGCTCGCCGGCAAGGACCTCGCCGCGATCCGGCACGCGGTCACGGCCGGACGGCGCAGCAGCGCGAACATCGCCTCGTATCTGCGGATCACCCTCTCCTCGAACCTCGGCAACGTCATCGCGATGCTCGCGGCGGGCCTGCTGCTGCCCTTCCTGCCGATGCTCCCGGCCCAGGTGCTCGCCCAGAACCTCTGCTTCGACGCCGCCCAACTGGCCTTCGCCCACGACCGCCCCGGCGCGGAGGCGCTGCGCCGCCCGACCGTGCTGCGACCGCGGGCGTTCCTGCGGTTCATCACCGGGTTCGGGGCGCTGAACGCGGTCGCGGACCTGGCGACCTTCGCCGTACTGGCGCTGGCGCTGCGCGGCCCGGACGCCGTGGACGACGAGGTGCTGTTCCACTCGGCCTGGTTCACGGAGAACCTGCTCACCCAGGCGCTGGTGATGCTGCTCCTGCGTATGAGGGGCGGTACACCGGGGCCGGTGGGGCGAGCCGCCGTCGCGCTCGCCGCCGCAGGAGTACTGCTGCCCCTGAGCCCGCTGGGCGCCGCGCTGGGCATGACGGGCCTGACGCTCCCCTACTACGCCCTCCTGGCAGCCGTGCTCGGTGTGTATGCCCTGGCCCTGAGGGGTTTGCGATCCACCTCAGGGTTGTACAGTTGCGCAACATAGCAACTGTCGTGTGAGGGAAGAGGAGGGCGAGGTCATGCTCCGCAACGGACTGGAACCTTGGCACCTGCTGGTCGTGGCGATCATGGTCATCCTGCTGTTCGGCTCGAAGAAGCTCCCGGAGGCCGCCCGCGGACTGGGCAAGTCCATGCGCATCCTCAAGAGCGAGGCGAAGGCGATGAAGGAGGAGAGCAACGTGGCGGAGTCGGTCCCGGCGCAGCCGGCGACCGTGCACACGGTGACCGAGTCTCCGGTGGTCACCCCCACGGAGCCGCCCGCCACCGCCCACTGACCGAACGCGGCGGCGGGGCGGTCGCCGGCACCGGCTAGGGTCGCGGGCATGATCGCCCGTGAATCCACCATCGTCGCCACGTCCGGAGGCCACCGCGCGGGCCGCCGGACCAGTGTGCTGTTCGACGCCCTGGTGCACCACGCGGTGGAACTCTCCGGCGCCCACGGCCGCCGCCCGCGCGTCATGTACGTCGGCACGGCCGTCGGGGACGCCGAACACTTCACGTTCCGCATGACGGAGGCGGCGCGGGTCGCGGGTTTCGACCTGACGCCGCTGCAGCTCTTCCCGATGCCCAACCTGGACGACATCGAGGGCGCCGTCCTCGATCAGGACGTCGTCTGGGTGATGGGCGGCTCGGTGGCCAACCTGCTGGCCGTGTGGCGCGTCCACGGCCTCGACCGCGTCCTGCGCAGGGCCTGGGAGTCCGGCGTCGTGCTCAGCGGCGTCAGCGCGGGCTCCCTATGCTGGTTCCAGGGCGGCACGACCGACTCCTTCGGCCCCGAACTCCGGCCGCTCACCGACGCGTTGGGATTCCTGCCGTACGGCAACGGGGTGCACTACGACAGTGATCCGGGCCGGCGCCCCTTGGTCCACCGGATGGTCGCGGACGGGACACTCCCCGTCACCCACTGCACGGACGACGGGGTCGGTCTCGTCTATCGCGGTACTCAACTCGTCGAGGCCGTCAGTGAGTTGCCCGGCAAGGGGGCGTACATCGTGACGCGGGACGGGGACTCGGTGGTCGAGGAACGCGTCGAGCCCCGGCTGTTGCCGGGGCCGATGTGACGGGTCAGGCCTGCTGCTGGAGTTCCGTTTTCGTGGCCGTCTTCGCCTCACGCTTACGACGCTTGCGTTCCGACCGCGGCTCCTGGTCCGGCAGCCAGCCGAACGTCATGCAGCTGCCCACGATGCCCAGCAGCAGCCCGACGAAGAAGCCGCCGAGGTTCGAGGTGAGCCAGCTGCCCAGGGAGCAGAGGATCCCGACGATCGAGTAGAAGAGGCGCTGGCCCGGGCTGAAGAGGATCAGCAGTCCGCACAGCAGCATCATCACCGGAAGCAGATAACCGGTCATGCCCTGCATCCCGATGTGCATCGCGACCTTCAGCGACACCTTCTCCGTGAGTAGGATCTCCGCCCCGCCCAGGGCGAGCAACAGCCCGCCCCAGAACGGACGGCGGGCCCGCCACCGCCGGAAGGCGGGCCCTCTCCCCTGCTGTGGCAGGTTCTCCGACATCAGCAACCCGAGTCGCTGAAGCTGAGCTTGAGGCCCGGCAGCTTGAACACACCTGCCGTGGTGGCGTAGTTGGTCTGCCGGAGGTTGTCGATGTGCACGGTGTCGGCCTGCTGGCTGAAGACGCCCGGCTTGCCCTGCACGCCCGCCTTGTTGAGCGTGCTGGCGTCGTTGCCGATCTCGATGTTGTTGAAGGACGCGTTGCCCGACATCTCCGTCGAGTCGGTGGTCAGGTCGGTCGCCGTCACCTTCGTCGCCCCGCTGCCCGCCTTGATGAGCAGGTTGATGCCGCCGAGGTCGACGCTCTGGCACAGGCTGTCGAGCGTGGCGTTCTTGATGGCGGAGGTGATGATCAGTTCCTGGCCGCCGGTGTCGCCCGCGTTCGGACTGTTCGGGATCATGTTGTCGAGGTCGCCGAACTGCTCGAAGCCGGTGCCGTCCATCGACTTGGCGGTGACCGTGAACGGCATGCCCGAGATGGAGAACTGCACCCCGAGGGCGCCCTGGGCGGTGAGTACCGCGAGGGTCGCGGCGACCAGCGTGGCCGGCACCGCCATGACCGCGGCACGGCGCAGTCGGACCTGACCGCGTCTTTCGGGCCCCTCGGCGGTGGCGGGTGCGGAACCGCTTTCCGGCTGCTCAGGGGTGTTTCCGTTGGACGGGTTGGCGTCCGAGGGTGAAGCCATGTCTGCTCCCATGTGCTGCTCTGGTTCAACGCGAGTCGGTATCGAAGTGGCGCGTTGTCCTGGCGCGGACAGCGAGTGCGGCGCACCCTCCCTCACAACTCCCGGCGGGTGCAAGGGCTTTCAAGGTTACGCAGCAGTAGCCGTCGAGGAAGTTACCGGGGGTTACATTGAAGGGTCAAGGGAGTTGTGAAAAAAGAGTGTTGATGATGCGCCACCTGTGAGGCAAGGCTTTCCCGCACCCCTGCCGTGTCCCGGCTTGTACGTCAACTTGCCCCGCATCCCTTGACGTTGACTGACACTCAGGTCTACAACTCTCCCTTGTTTGCCGGATCCGTGGCGCCGGATCCGCCGCGCGGCACGAGCCGCGTTCCCGGACTTCCCTTTCCGCAGGGGCACTTCACGCCCTCAGAGTCCGAACCCCCGCGGCCCGGCACGGCCGCTTCCCCCTGGTCGTGCCGTCCGCCCCACCGCCCGGCCCGGCCGGAGACCCCCAACCCCCGCGGGCCTCCGGCCGGTGACCGGCCGTCCGCCGCCCCGGCCCGTCACGTACGGAGAAGGCGTCACGGGCCGGTGGCGGCGAACTCGCGCCCCCCAAAAAAACCAGTTACACCACCCTCGAAAGAACCCCCCAGTTCCCCCACCCCCCAAAGAACCCCCCGGTTCGACCCTCCCTTCGAAAGAAGAGGTACACCCGCATGCGTACTCGCACCGTCCTCACCCTCGTCGGCTCCGTCGCCGCGCTCACCCTCCCCTTCACCGTCCCGGCGTCGGCGGACGGCACCGCCGTGCTCACCACCGGCAGCCTCGGCGGTACGGCCGTCGCCGTCGGCGATGTGCTGACCGCGCCCCTGGCCACCGGCACCAGCGCCACCCTGTACTCCAGCGCGACCGGCACCAGCGGCATCAAGTGCACGACGTCGCAGTTCACGGCGACCGTCACCGACAACCCGACCGCGCCGGGCACCGCCACCGAGTCCGTCTCCGGGCAGAGCTTCGACAGCAGCAGCTGCACGAGCAACGTCCTCGGCGTCACCGGTGTCACCAGCATCACGGTCGACAACCTGCCCTACACCACCGCGGCCGTCTCGGACGGCACCCTGACCGTCACCCCGGCCAGCGGCTCCACCATCCAGACCACGGTCAAGCTGAAGACCCTGCTGGGCAGCATCACCTGCGTCTACCAGGCGCCCAGCCTGAGCGGCACGTCCTCCAACACCGACACCAGCATCAACTTCACCAGCCAGGCCTTCACCAAGACCTCCGGCTCGGCCCTGTGCTTCAGCGCGGGCTACTTCACCGCGAAGTACGCCCCGGTGACGGACGGCGGCGCCGCGGTCTACACCAACTAGAGGAGCAAGTAGGGCCTGTACGCGTCGAGTCGGAGTCAGCGTCGACGCAGTCGCAGGGCCAGGGCGGCGCCCCCGGTGAGGACGAGCACCGCGGCGGCGCCGCCCGCCACCATGGGCGCCGAAGGACCGCTCGAAGCGGCGTCGGTGTCGGACGCCACCGGGCTGCTGCCCGGCGCGGTGCTCTCCTCGGCCGGGGACGCCTTCTGCGCCGTAGCCGATTCACTGGCCTTCGCCGAAGGGCTCGCGGCCGTAGGGGACTTGGCCGTGGACGAGGACGGACTCGCCGACTTGTCCTTCGAGGCGGCGGTCTCCTTCGAGGAAGACGAGGAAGCGGCGCTGCCACCCGGGAACACCACGTCGGAGCACGAGTAGTACGTGTCCTCGGTACTGCTGTTCTGCCAGATGGTGTAGATCAGTTGCCGCCCGGTCCGGCCCGTCGGCAGCGTCGCCTTGATGCGGTACGCGCCGCCGGTCAACGGCGGGTCCTTCACCTCGGCGAACGGCGTCGTCGGCAGCTCGGACCAGGTCAACGGCTTCGACGCGTCGTAACCGGCCTTCGTCAGATACAACTTGAACGTCCCGGTGTGCGCGATCGTCGACGCGTACGTCATCGTCAGCTTCGCCCCCGGAGTCAGCCGCGTCGACGGCCAGTCGGTGCGCGCGAGGTTCAGCCCCTTGTAGTCGGCCAGGCCGCCGCTGCACAGCTTCCCGTCGGGGATCAGCTGCCGGTCCCGGCCGTTGATGTCGGGGACCCGGATGTTGTCCCAGAAGGTGAAGGGCCCCCCGTTCGCCGCCACGGCCGCCTCGCAGGCCGTCGACCCGGCCGTGCTGCCGCCCTGGGGCGAGCAGGCGTAGACCCGGCTGACCGGATACGTCGGCGCCCCGTGCGCCTGCGCCGGACCCGCCGCCCAGACGGTGAGCAGCAGCGGGGCCATGGCGGCGGCCGCCATGGCAGTGCGATGTGCGGTCATCCGGGACATCCGGAACGTCTCCTCGGCCGGGGGCGGCAACGGTCTGTTCGTGCAATACGGGAAGCGGGCCCGGCGCGTTCAGCCCGTTCCCCGCCGTCCATCGGGACGCTTCCGGTCGACGGCCCGATATTCAGGGGTGGTTTCCGGCCGGATCGAGGGTTTCCCCCGTATCCGTATGACCTTCTCTTTGCCTATCGTTTGACCACAGCTGACCCACAGGCAACCCCTGTCGAGGCGGCCGCCCGCGCCCGGCGCTCTCTGGTTCGACCCCCCACCGCTTCGACGGCGAAGCGCATCGACCGCCGCTCCGCGCTGCTTGGAGTACGGCCACGAAAGGCAAGCCCTTGCGCACTCCCACGGCATTCCCCACCGGACGGACCCTGATATCCGTCGCCGCGGTCTCCTCGGCCCTCCTCGTCACGGCCGTCAACGCGGTCGCCGTCGCCCAGGTACCCCCCACCCGGGCCGCCGCACCCGCCCTGTCCGGACAGACCGAGGCCGCCCCCGGCACCCTCGCCCAACGCCTCATCGTCGGCTACAAGTCCGGCGCCGCGGAGGCGAGTTCGAACCGCGCCGCCGAGGCCGACGCCACCGCCAAGGGCCAGGAGACCGGCGAGAGCGTCGACTTCCAGCGCCGCCTCGGCACCGGCGCCGCCCTCGTCGGCCTCGGCGACGCCCGCAGCACGACCGAAGTCGCCGACGTCATCGCCGAGTTCAGGTCCGACCCGCAGGTCTCCTACGTCGTACCGGACCGGCTGAACACCCCGCAGGCCGACCCGAACGACACCGGGTACGGCAAGCAGTGGGACCTCTTCGAGTCCACCGCCGGGATGAACGTGCCCGCCGCGTGGCCGACTTCGACCGGCAGCGGTGTCACCGTCGCCGTCATCGACACCGGCTACGTCACGCACTCCGACCTCGCCGCGAACATCGTCGCCGGCTACGACTTCGTCAGCGACACCGCCGTCTCGGTCGACGGCGACGGCCGCGACGGCAACCCGGCCGATCCCGGCGACCACTACGCGGCCAACGAGTGCGGCTCGGGCACCGGGGCGAGCAACTCCTCCTGGCACGGCACCCATGTGGCCGGCACCATCGCCGCGGTCGCCAACAACGGCAAGGGCATCGCGGGCATCGCCCACAGCGCGAAGATCTCCCCGCTGCGCGTCCTCGGCAAGTGCGGCGGCTACGACTCCGACATCATCGACGCCATCACCTGGGCGTCCGGCGGCAGCGTCTCCGGCGTCCCCGCCAACGGCAACGTCGCCAAGGTCATCAACATGAGCCTGGGCGGCGACGGCGCCTGCACCTCGGCCACCCAGAGCGCGATCACCGCCGCCGTGAACCGCGGCACCACGGTCGTCGTCGCCGCGGGCAACGACAACGACAACGTCGCGAACCACTCCCCGGGCAACTGCGCCAACGTCATCTCCGTCGCGGCCACCAACCGCGCCGGCGCCAGGGCGTCGTACTCCAACTACGGCTCCGGCGTGGACATTTCGGCCCCGGGCGGCCAGACCGGCACCGGCACCGCCAACGGCATCTACTCCACGCTGAACTCCGGCACCAAGACGCCGTCCACCGAGTCGTACGCCTACTACCAGGGCACCAGCATGGCCACCCCGCACATCGCGGGCCTGGTCGCGCTCATGAAGTCGGCCGACCCCGCGCTCACCCCGGCGCGGATCGAGGCGGCCATCAAGGCCAACGCCCGTGCCCTGCCCGGCAGTTGCTCCGGCGGTTGCGGCGCCGGTCTCGCGGACGCGGCCAAGACGGTCCGGGCCGTGAGCACCGGCAGCGGCAACGTACCCTCCGCCCGCTAGGTCGAACGCGCCCTCCGACCGCAGGCCGGCGGCACAGGGCATCCACAGAAACAGACCGACTGACCCGTAGGCCGAGACTCCTCCTCGGAGGCGCATCACCGGGTCGGTCGGTCTTCCGTTTGGCCGGGAAGCGGCGCTGACACGTGCCACGGCCACCGAAAGTGGTCAAGAGTCGGGCCAGGGGAGACAGAGAGACGCAAGTGATGGGAACGTGAGGGGTGTTGGTGGTCTTCGGGTACAAGGTCGACACCGCCGGACGGTGAGCTACTGTGTACAGGGGGTAACAAAAAACGGCATGGGCCGTTGTTTTTCCTTCATCGGGAGTGTTTCAGTCGATGGCGAGGCAGCTACGGGCCGAACAGACCCGCACAACGATCATCACGGCCGCCGCCGAGCTGTTCGACCGGCAGGGCTATGAATCCACCAGCCTGAGCGACATCGTCGACCAAGCCCAGGTCACCAAGGGCGCCCTGTACTTCCACTTCGCGGCCAAGGAGGACCTGGCCCACACGATCCTGGAGATGCAGGCCAAGGCCTCGCGCCAGATCTCCACCGAGATGGACAGTAGAGGTTACTCCTCACTGGAGACGTTGATACGTGTCACTTTCGGCATGACACGGCTGGCCGTCGACGGCCCCATCCCGCGAGCCGGACTCCGGCTCGCCGCGGGGCAGATCGAGGTACGGCCCCCGATGCCGCACCCCTTCGCCGAGTGGCTGGACATCGCCTCCCGCAAACTCACGGGCGCCGTCGCGGAGGCCGACGCACACCCCGACACCGACGTGGACGCCGTGGCCCGTACGCTCGTCGGCCTCTTCGTCGGCATCCGCGTCCTGGGCCGCACCCTCGAACCGGTGGCGTTACAGCCCCGCAGAACGGCCGAGATGTGGCACCTGGTGATCCGCGGGCTGGTCCCCGTCCCGCGCCGCGCCCGCTATCTCAGCCTCGCCGCGCGCCTGGAGCGGGAGATCGAGACCGACTGACCCGCCCGGTACGGTGAGGCGCATGCCCGACACCCCCACCGCGCCCGTGATCCTCGGCGACGAGCCCGGCTCGTTCCCCCGCAGCGTGCTGGCCGAACGGCACCCCGCGATCATCCAACAGGTCCGGGACGCCTTCCCGTACGGCCCCGGGCAGCACCGCGCCCTCGACGCCCTCCTGAAGAACTGCACCGAGGGCGCGATCGAACCCCTCCCTCTTGATGCCCCCGACCACGACCGGTGGGCGGCGTGGGGCACCGACACCTACGCCGGACAGTCCTGGTACGACGTGCCCTGGCTCTGGTCCGAGAGCTACTTCTACCGCCAACTCCTCGACGCCGTGGGTTACTTCGGCCCCGGCGCCTGGCAGGGCATCGACCCGTTCCGCCCCGCCAAACGCGCCGAACTCGACGCCCCCGAGACGGACGAGGAACTCGCCGCACTCGACGACCTGGAGACCGAGCCGCCCGAGGAGCGCGCCAACTCCCTTCTCCACGGCTCCCTTTGGGGCAACCGCGCGGACCTCGGCTTCCGGCTCTCGGCAGCGGGAGCGGGGTCAGGAGGGGGAGCGGGCACTGAGTCGGCCGAGTCGCAGGCTCCGGTGCCGGCCCTGGTGGCCGACGACAGTGAACGCCTCTGGCCACTCCTCTCCGGCACCGGCACCCTCTGCCTCGTCGCCGACAACGCAGGCCGCGAACTCATCCCCGATCTCCTGCTGTTGGCCCACCTCCTCGACCAACGGCGCATCGAACGCGCGGTGCTGCACATCAAGCCGCACCCGTACTACGTCTCCGACGCCACGACCGCCGACGTCGTCGACGCCCTGCACCGGCTCGTCGGCGCGCCGGGTGCGGCGGCGACGTACGGCCGCCGCCTCTGGTCGGCCATGGCGGACGGCCGTCTCGCCGTGCGCGCCCACCCCTTCTCCTGCGCCCCGCTGCCGTACGCCGAGATGCCCGCCGACCTCCGCGCCGAGTTCGCCGCGGCCACCCTGACGATCGTGAAGGGCGACCTCAACTACCGCCGCCTGGTGGGCGACTGCCGCTGGGCCCCGACCACTGCGTTCGCCGACGTCACCGCGTACTTCCCGGGCCCGGTCGCGGCCCTGCGCACCCTCAAGTCCGATGTCATCACGGGCCTGGACGCCTCCACGGAGTCCGCGTTGGTCGCGGCGGAGGGGCAGCGCTGGCGTACGGGTGGCACGCATGCGCTGATCCAGGTGCGGGGGGTGTCCTCGGCGCCCGCCGTGTAGTTGGCTCGGTCACTGACGTTCTTGTCGGACGTGTCGTCGCACGAGGGGAGTACGGCCGAGATGCGTATCGGAGTGGCACCGCACCGTCTGTGGCCCGACGGGGAGGGGGAGTTGGACCAGGTCCTCCAAACCGCCGTCAGGGCAGAGGAGTTGGGCCTCGACCACGTCTTCGCGCGCGGTGGCCGGTGACCTGGGGGTGACCCCGGACCCGCTGGTCCTGCTGGCCGCGATCGCCGGGGCGACCCGACGGATCGGGCTGGTCACCAGCATCCTGGTCCTGCCGCTGTACAACACGCTCGTCCTGGCCCACCAGGCCGCCACCCTCGACCGGCTCTCCGGCGGCCGATTCAGGCTCGGCGTCGGCACCGGCTGGGACGCCGAGGAGTTCGCGGCCGTAGGCGTCCCGTTCGCGGGCCGGGGCCACCGGATGGACGAACAGCTCGCTGCCGTACGGCAGTTGTGGCGGGGCGAGGGCTCACCGCGGCTCGGGGTGCTGCCGCGCACCGAGGGCGGTCCGCCGGTGTGGGTCGGTGGACAGAGCGACGCGGCACTGCGCCGGGCCCTGCGGTTCGGCGACGCGTGGCACGGCTCCGGGGTCGACGCGGAGGCGCTCGCCGGAGTGCGGGCGCGGCTCGACGCGCTCGGCGACGAGGTGGACCGCGACCCGGGCACGCTGGAGCTGACGGCGGGCCTGTTCCTGGTGCCGCCCGGGTTCACCCCCGCGGTGAAGGTGCCGGGCCGGCCGCTGGGCGGGGAGGACGCGACGGCCGAGAGCGTCCGGGACGAACTGGGCCGACTGTCCGACGCCGGGCTGGTCTCCGCGTCCCTGTGGCTGCCGGTGGCCACGGAGGCGTTGCCGGACGCGCTCGCGTGGATCGGCGAGGAACTCGTTCCGCGCTTTCCCTGGACGGCGGAGGGAGTGCGGGGGAGCGAACGTCACAGGATGCGGGGAAACGCATGGGTTCGCCGCTGATTCACGCGATGGTGTGATCATGTCCCCCGCCCGGGATGGGTGTTGAGGGCCGCGGGTAGGGCCCGGCCATGACCCAGCCGTTCGAACTCCCGCACTTCTACATGCCGTATCCCGCGCGCCTCAATCCGCATCTGGACGAGGCCCGCGCCCACTCCTCCACGTGGGCCCGCGAGATGGGCATGCTGGAGGGCTCCGGGATCTGGGAGCAGGCCGACCTCGACGCGCACGACTACGGCCTGCTCTGCGCCTACACCCACCCCGACTGCGACGGGCCCGCCCTGTCGCTGATCACCGACTGGTACGTGTGGGTGTTCTTCTTCGACGACCACTTCCTGGAGACCTTCAAGCGCAGCCAGGACCGCGCGGGCGGCAAGGCCTACCTCGACCGGCTGCCGCTGTTCATGCCGCTCGACCTGTCGACTCCCGTACCGGAGCCGGAGAATCCGGTCGAGGCGGGGCTCGCCGACCTGTGGGCGCGCACCGTGCCGTCGATGTCCGTCGAGTGGCGCCGCCGCTTCGCCGTCGCCACCGAGCATCTGCTCAACGAGTCCCTGTGGGAGCTGTCCAACATCAACGAGGGGCGGGTCGCCAACCCCGTCGAGTACATCGAGATGCGCCGCAAGGTGGGCGGCGCGCCCTGGTCGGCGGGCCTGGTGGAGTACGCGACCTCCGAAGTGCCCGCGTCCGTCGCCGAGGAGCGACCGCTGCGGGTGCTGATGGAGACCTTCTCCGACGGCGTCCACCTGCGCAACGACCTCTTCTCCTACCAGCGGGAGGTCGAGGACGAGGGCGAGCTGAGCAACGGCGTGCTCGTCCTGGAGACCTTCTTCGGCTGCACCACCCAGGAGGCCGCCGACACCGTCAACGACGTCCTCACCTCCCGGCTCCACCAGTTCGAGCACACCTCGTTCACCGAGGTGCCCGCCGTGGCCCTGGAGAAAGGTCTCACCCCGGACCAGGTCGCGGCCGTCGCCGCCTACGCCCAGGGCCTCCAGGACTGGCAGTCGGGCGGCCACGAATGGCACCTGCGCTCCAGCCGCTACATGAACGAGGGCGCCCTCGACAACTCGCCGCTGAACGGACCGACCGGCATCGGCACCTCCGCCGCCGGCATCGGCGCCCTGCTCGCCGCGGCCGGCGCCGAACGGCTGCGCGCCTACACGCACGTCCCCTTCCAGAAGGTCGGCCCCTCCCAACTCCCCGACTTCTACATGCCGTTCGAGGTCGAGCTGAGCCCGCACCTGGACGGCGCCCGTCTCCGCCTCGTCGACTGGGCGCACGCGATGGGCATCCTGGAGGAGGGCGTCTGGGACGAGGAGAAACTCGCCGCCGCCGACCTCCCGCTCTGCTCCGCGGGCATCGACCCGGACGCCACCGAAGCGGCCCTCGACCTCAGCTCCCGCTGGCTCGCCTGGGGGACCTACGGCGACGACTACTACCCCCTCGTCTACGGCATCCGCGGCGACCTCGCCGCCGCGCGCGTCACCACGGCCCGCCTCTCGGACTGCATGCCCATCGAGGGACCGGCGGTCATCGTGCCGGTCAACGGCATGGAACGCGGGCTCATCGACCTGTGGGCCCTCACCACCGCCGAGATGCCCCTGGGCGACCGGCGCACCCTGAAGACCGCGATCAACACGATGACCGAGAGCTGGGTCTGGGAGCTGGCCAACCAGATCCAGCACCGAATCCCCGACCCGATCGACTACCTGGAGATGCGCCGCGCCACCTTCGGCTCCGACCTCACCCTCAGCATGTGCCGCATGGGCCACGGCCCGAAGGTCCCGCCCGAGGTCTACCGCACCGGCCCCGTCCGCGCCCTGGAGAACGCGGCCATCGACTACGCCTGCCTCCTCAACGACGTCTTCTCCTACCAGAAGGAGATCGAGTACGAGGGTGAGGTCCACAACGCGATCCTCGTCGTGCAGAACTTCTTCGGCATCGACTACCCGACCGCACTCGGCGTCGTCCACGACCTGATGACGCAGCGCATGCACCAGTTCGAACACGTCGCCGAGAACGAACTGCCCATCGTCTACGACGACTTCGACCTCTCGGACGAGGCACGCGAGATCATGCGGGGCTATGTGACCGACCTCCAGCACTGGATGGCGGGCATCCTGAACTGGCACCGCGAGGTCGACCGCTACAAGTCCGCGTACCTGGCGAGCCGTTCCCACGGCTTCGTCCCGGACCGGGTACCGGCGCTGCCCTACAGCTGACAGCCCATCAGCCGAGGTTCCTCGGGTCCTCGACCCGCTCCGCCACGTCCTCGGCGAGCTCCCGTACGGCCGTCGCGGCGGCCCCCGAGAGCTCGCCGCGTATCCCGTCGGCGGCGACCAGGGCGGCGCGGGCCTCCTCCAGGAGGTTCGCGTCGGCCAGGTCGCGCGCCAGGGCGTAGTGCTCCTCGGCGATGAACCGGCCGAGGTTCACGCCCTGCCAGTACCGCAGGGAGTCGTCGGCGGGGAAGGCCAGGATCTCCCGCAACGCCACCAACGTCGCGCCTGCCCGCGCTAGTTGACCCGTCTCACGCTCCAGGCGGGCCTGCGTCAGCCGCGCCGAGACGCGGTCCCATGCCGTGTCCTGGAGGACGGCGTAGAGGCGCTGGGCGCGCAACGCCTGTCCCCGGTCGCCCAGTTGCTCGAACTCGCGGGACAGCGCCCGCAGGGGAGACGCGTTCAGTGCCTTCGGCGCGCCCGGCGACCGCAGCACACTCTGGTCCATCTCGATCTCGTCCAACCGGCGGATCAGGGCCGTCCGGGCCAACTCGGCGAGCCCCTGGTCGGCCGCCAACTCGGTCCAGGTGGACGGAGGTTCGTCGGAAGGGTCCGTACCGAAGAGCGACTCGTCCAGCCCTTCGGCCCACTCCAGCAGCGCCGCCCCGTCCGCGTCGCGCCCCGGCAACTCGCTCAGCCCGCACGCGGTGTCGAAGTCCGTCTCCCGCACCTCGTGCAGCAGCGGCAGATCCTCGGCGTGCCCGCGCAGCCCCACCAGCACCGCGGCGAGCCGCAGTTCGTCCGTCATCGACGACGCGGCCTCGTGCCGGAGCAGATGCCGCAGCAGCTCCGGATCGCCGTCCGCGCGGTCGAACTGCGCGGCCCGCAGCGCGAGTCGACGCCGTACGGGATCCTCGGCCGTCGCGTCCCACACCCCGCGGTCGCCCGCCCGCAGCGCCGCGAGATCCGCCCGCCCCTGAGCGAGCACCGGCTCCCACAGCGGGGGACGGGGATGACGGTCCAGGAGGTCGTAGGCGCAGCCCTCCTCGGCGTTGAGAAGCAGGAAGTCGGGCTCGGTGCGCAGCAGGGCGGTGTGCAGCAGGGCGATCAGCTCGACCGGGGAACGCTCGGACAGGCCCAGGGCGGCGCGGAGTTCGGGCCTCGCCTCGTCGATGCCGTAGTCCTCGCGGAACTCCTCCTCCGTCTCCGCGACCCGGGCCAGGATCTGCTCCGGGCCGTCGGCCGGGGAGAGGTCCAGATGGTCGCGCCAGCCCGGCAGACCGATCATGATCTCCAGCGCCTCGTCGACAGTGGAGCCGATGATCCCGGCCGAGCCCTCGGAGTCGGCGTACAGCACGGACCCGTCCGCGCACACGAAGTACGTACCGCCCGTGTCGTCGCCCGCGACCGGACGCAGCGGACCGCCCGAGGCCAGCCGGACCGGCTCGCCGTGGTCCGCTCGGCGCAGGTCGAAGTCGAAGGGGAACGCGGCCAGTTCGGTCAGGTGGGCGTCCTGCCGGAGCAGCCGCAGAGCGTGATCGGTCATGTCACAGAACGTAACAGCCGCCACTGACATCGAGCCTGGCCGACTGCTCACACCCGGCCGGACCGGGTCCTCGCTGCCGGGACGCCCGCCGCTTCCGCTCCTGACCCTCGGTCAGTCTCACTCGTTCGTGGCACGTCGCGCGCCGGTGCGCCGGGTAGAGCATCTGCCGGAGGCGATCCATGGAACAGACTGCGTTGCGTCCCAAGCCGATGCCCGGTCAGGAACCCGGCGACGGCACCAAGCCCGGCCCCACCCGGCGCCCGCACGCCGCGCGCCGCCGCGGCCGACGGCTCATGACCCTGCTGTTCGGCCTGTTCGTCGGGACCGTCCTGGTGCTGTCGGGGGTCGGGCTCGGCACGGTCGGCGCCACGGTGATCGGGATGAGCAAACTCGCCGAGATGCAGCGCCGGGCGGCCGGGCAACCGGCGCCGACGACCGCCCCCACCGGCAGGACCACGTCCTCCCCGAGCCCATCGCCGTCGCCCGCACCCGCCGCCGCGTCGCTCGGCGTGGAGGCCGTGGACGCCGAGAAGGCGGGCGCCCTGATCGTCGGCGTCCACCTGCCCGGGCCCGGTTACACGGCCGGCCTGATCCGCGGCGACGTCCTGCTCACGTTCGGCGGCACCCGGGTCGACTCGGCGGCCGACCTCGCGCGCGCGGTCGCGCGTGCCCACCCCGGGGACGAGGTCACGATCACGGTCCGGCACCACAGCGGCGGCTTCCAGCAGTTCACCGTGGTCCCCGGGTACGTCGTCTGACACCACATCGCGCGTCCCCTTGGAAGCGGCCTACGACGTGACGCCGATCGTCGGCCGGGACAGCCCGATGACGATGCCGGGACCGGGGAAGTCCCGCCGATCGGCTCGCGTGGCCCCCCGGGTCCGGGCAGGATGCTGACCGTAGCCCCGTTCCGTCCGTCCTCGGAGGCCTGAATGACCGGTAGCCCGCCCGCGCCCTTCACCGCCGCCGACTACCGGGCCCGCATGGACCGCGCCGCGCACGCCGCCGCCGACGCCGGTCTCGCGGGGCTCCTGGTCGCTCCGGGACCGGACCTGGTGTGGCTCACCGGCTACGCGCCCACCGCGATCACCGAACGGCTCACCGTGCTCGTCCTGGCCCCCGGCCGCTCCCCGGTCCTCGTCGTGCCCACCCTGGAGGCCCCCGACGCGGCCAAGGCGCCTGGCGCCGACGCCCTCACCCTGCGCGACTGGACCGACGGCAAGGACCCCTACGCCGCCACCGCCGCGCTCCTCGACGCGACGGGCCGCTTCGGCATCAGCGACAACGCCTGGTCCATGCACCTGCTGGGCCTCCAGAAGACGCTGCCCGACACCACCTACGCCTCCCTCACCGACGCACTGCCGATGCTGCGCGCGGTGAAGGATGCGGCGGAACTGGACCTCATGGCGGCCGCCGGAGCAGCCGCCGACGCGACGTACGAGGAGATCCGGAAAGTCCCCTTCGCCGGCCGCCGCGAGTCCGACGTCGGCGCCGATCTCGCCGATCTGCTGCGGCAGTTCGGGCACTCCCAGGTCGACTTCACGATCGTCGCCTCGGGCCCCAACGGAGCCAACCCGCACCACGAGGTCGGCGACCGAGTCATCCAGCAGGGCGACATGATCGTCCTCGACTTCGGCGGCCTCAAGGACGGCTACGGCTCCGACACCTCGCGCACGGTCCACGTCGGCGAACCCGACGACGAGGAACAGCGCGTCCACGACCTCGTCCGCGAGGCCCAGGAGGCCGGTTTCCGCGCGGTGCGCCCCGGAGTCGCCTGCCAGGAGGTCGACCGCGCCGCCCGCGCGGTCATCGACGACGCCGGGTACGGCCCCTACTTCATCCACCGCACCGGCCACGGCATCGGCGTCACCACGCACGAGCCGCCGTACATGATCGAGGGCGAGGAACAGCCCCTCGTGCCCGGGATGTGCTTCTCCGTGGAGCCCGGCATCTATCTGCCCGGCCGCTTCGGGGTGCGCATCGAGGACATCGTCACGGTGACCGAGCACGGTGGCCGCCGGCTCAACAACACGGACCGCGAGATGGCCCTGGTGAACTGACGACGACCAGGAGTTCCCGACACCCCGAACGGCGACGGCGCGACCATGACCCAGGCACCGACACCCACCGCGGACACCGTCCGCCAGCTGGTCCGTTCCCTGCTCAAGGACGGTACGGCCGACGGTGCCGGACCCGAGATCGCGCCCGTCGCCGAGGGCGGCGAGCACGCCACCTGGTGGGTCGGCTCCCGCCATGTGCTGCGCCTCGCCCCGAACCGTGCGGCCACCGTGCGGCAACGCCGCGAACTGCGCCTGCGCGACCTCGTACGGCCGTATCTCCCCGTCGCGGTTCCGACGAGCGTGGCGCACGGCGAGTGGGCACCCGGGCTCACCTACACGCTCGACACCAAGGTGCCCGGCCGTTCCGGCGAGGGCCAGGACGTCTCCGCCGTGGGCGAGGCCGACCTGGCGGGGCTGCTCACCGGGCTGCGCGAGGTGCCCGTCCGGCAGGCCGAGTCGCTCGGGATCCCGCGCACCGCACCGCGCTCCCTGGAGGCACTGCGCGGCGCCGCCGGGCAGGCCGCCGAACGCCTCGCCGCCGCCGACGAGTTCGACGCCGCACGCCTCCACCAGCTCACCCAGCCCGGCGCGATCCAGCTCGCCGCCCAGCCCGGTACCGCGGTCCTCGTCCACCACGACCTCAAGGGCGACCACCTCGTGGTGAGCACCGACGGCCGGGTCCGCGGCGTCCTGGACTGGACCGACGCGACCCTCGGCGACCCCGCCGAGGACATCGCCGGCCTCGCCCTGGCGGTCGGTTCGCCCGCCGCCGTACGCGCCGCGACCCTCGCCGGCTACGGCGCCCGCCCCTGCCTGCGCGGCCTCTGGCTCGCCCGCTGCGACACCGTCGTCCGCCTCGCCGACCAGCTCAAGGGCCGCGACGCCGGGCCCGTCCCGGTCCTCAGGACCCAGCTACGACGCACCTGGGAGGCGATCCTGCTGGAGCGGGTGACGGAACTGCGGGACGGAGAGGGGGAGTTGTAGCACGTAAACGCTCGCGCAAGCGTTTACGCACACGTTTACGTCAGTCGTCCGCAAGCGATTGCGCAAGCGTTTACGCCTGCGCCAGCACCACGCACGACTCCCCGGGCAGTCGCAGCAACCCGTCCGCCCCCGGCGCTCCCACGGGCTCCCACGCGGCCAGGATCTCCGCGGGACGCGTGCCCAGGGGGATCGCGGCCGGTTCCTTGCCGAGGTTCACGGCGACGCGTACGTCCCCGCGGCGCAGGGCGAGCCAGCGGGCGTCCTCGTCGTGGGCCACCTTCGTGTCGGTGAGGTCGGGATCGGTGAGGTCGGGCTGTTCGTGCCGGAGGGCGATGAGCCGGCGGTACCAGGCCAGCACGCGCGCGTGGGGCTCGTTCTCCGGCTCCGACCAGTCGAGGCAGGAGCGGTCGCGGGTCGCCGGGTCCTGCGGGTCCGGTACGTCCTCCGCGGCCCAGCCGTGCGATGTGAACTCCCGCCGCCTGCCCTGCCGTACGGCCTCCGCGAGGTCCGGGTCGGTGTGGTCGGTGAAGAACTGCCAGGGCGTGCCCGCCGCCCACTCCTCGCCCATGAAGAGCATCGGCGTGAAGGGTCCGGTCAGGGTCAGCGCGGCGGCGCAGGCCAGCAGTCCGGGGGAGAGGGAGGCCGAAAGGCGGTCCCCCTGGGCGCGGTTGCCGACTTGGTCGTGGGTCTGGCTGTAGCCGAGGAGGCGGTGCGCGGCCACGCGCGTGCGGTCGAGGCGGCGGCCGTGGTGCCGGTCCCGGAAGCTCGAATAGGTGCCGTCGTGGAAGAAGCCGCCGGTCAGCGTCTTGGCGATCGCCGCGAGCGGGGCCCGCGCGAAGTCCGCGTAGTAGCCCTGCGATTCACCGGTCACCGCGGTGTGCAGGGCGTGGTGGAAGTCGTCGTTCCACTGCGCGTGCAGCCCGAAGCCGCCCGCCGCGCGGGAGGTGACCACACGCGGGTCGTTCAGGTCGGACTCGGCGACCAGGAACAGCGGCCGGCCCGTCTCGGCGGCCAGCGTGTCGACGGCGGCCGACAGTTCCTCCAGGAAGTGGCACGCGCGCGTGTCCTGCAACGCGTGCACCGCGTCAAGACGCAGCCCGTCGATCCGGTACTCGCGCAGCCACGCCAGCGCGCTGCCCAGCAGGAACGCGCGCACCTCGTCCGAACCGGGCGCGTCCAGGTTCACGGCACTGCCCCAGGGGGTCTGGTGCGTGTCCGTGAAGTAGGGGCCGAACGCGGGCAGGTAGTTCCCGGACGGGCCGAGGTGGTTGTGCACCACGTCGAGCACGACACCCAGGCCCAGTTCGTGGGCCCGGTCGACGAATCGCTTGAGTCCCTCGGGGCCGCCGTAGGGCTCGTGCACGGCCCACAGGGAGACGCCCTCGTAACCCCAGCCGTTCCGACCCGGGAACGGGCACAGGGGCATCAACTCGACGTGGGTGACGCCCAGTTCGACGAGATGGCCGAGCCGGTCGGCGGCGGCGTCCAGGGTGCCCTCGGGTGTGTACGTGCCGACGTGCAGCTCGTAGAGCACCGCGCCCGGCAGCGGGCGCCCCGGCCACGCGGCGGCACGCCACGCGTAGCGCTCGTGGTCGACGACCGCGCTCAGCCCGTCCGGGCCGTCCGGCTGCCGGCGCGAGCGCGGGTCGGGCAGCGGCGGCCCGTCGTCCACCGCGAACCCGTACCGCGTGCCGTCCTCCGCCTCCGCCTCGCCGCTCCACCACCCCACGCGCTCGGGATCGCGCTCCAACGCGCGCGTGGCGCCCTCGCGATGGAGCGTCACACGGTCTGCCTCTGGTGCCCACACCTCGAACTGCACGGACGGTTCCCCTTCGTCTGCTCACCGGGATGTAGCCCGTCCATCGTGCTTCAAACGAGATCAATCCGCTTTTGAATCCACCCCTTTGGCGCAGGTGTCGTCATCTCCACGCGCGTGCGTGCCGTTTCCGCGTCTTCTGGACACCTGGGGTTCACTGCCCGACAATCACGAGCGTGACGTCGTCCTTCGAGTTCCACACGTACCCCGCGCGGATCTCCGACGCGGAGCGCGACAAGGCGCTCAAGGTTCTCCATGACGGCGTCGCCATGGGGCGGTTGTCCCACGACACGTTCATCCGGCGCATGGAGCTGGCGCTCGCCGCCCGCCGGTCCGAGGACCTCGTGCCGCTCACCGCCGACCTGCCCACCGAAAGCCGCCTCTCCCGCGCGCTGTTCGGCACCGTGGAGGCCGTCTCCGGCTTCACCGTGCGACTCCGGAGGGCCTGGCAGGCCGAGCGGCTCCCCAAGCTGCTGCTGCCCCACCCGGGCAACGGACATCCGCTGCGCATCGGCCGCGACCCCGCCAACGGGCTGCGCCTGACCCACGAGACGGTGTCCCGGGTGCACGCCGAACTCAGCCGCCAGGGCGGCATGTGGATCCTGCGCGACCTCGGTTCGACCAACGGCACGACGGTCAACGGCCGACGGGTGATCGGCGCGGCCGTCGTCCGCGAGGGCGACCAGATCGGCTTCGGTCGGATGGCGTTCCGGCTCGCCGTCACCTGAGCCCGAACACAGCCCCACCTCACCTCTGGCCTGGGCATTACCCGATGTGGCGACCATGGACGTACGTCAAATCCCTTTCCGTACGGCGGTGTTGACGTACCTCTCGCGCCGTGACTGACTGTGCGTACACCATGCACATCAGGTGAACCGACGGCACCACATTTGTGGAGGTGTGCCCTGCCGCCACTCCTCCGCTACCCGTCCGTGGACGAGTTGGCCGCCCAGGCCGCCGCGCTCGTCGCCCGTCACCCCCAGGACGCCCGGCTGCGCCGCGTCGGGACCTCCCGCGCCGGTACGCCCCTGTGGCTGCTCTCCGTGGGCCACGGCAGCCGTCAGGCCCTCGTGGTCGCCGGACCGCACGCCAACGAGCCCGTGGGCGGTGCCACGGTGCTGCGGCTGGCCGAACGGGTCCTCGCCGACCCTCGGTTGAGCGAGGGCGCCGACGCCACCTGGAACCTGCTGCTGTGCCTCGACCCCGACGGCTCGCGCCGCAACGAGGGCTGGCTGCCCGGCCCGTACAGCCTCGGCCGGTACTTCCGGAACTTCTTCCGGCCCGGCTTCCTGGAACAGCCCGAGTGGCTGCCGGACGGCGCGGCCGGGGCCCGACTCCCGGAGACGCGCGCCCTGTTGGAGATCCAGGACGAACTGAGGCCGTTCCTCCAGTGCTCCCTGCACGGCGTCGACGTGGGCGGCGGCTTCGTGGAGCTGACCCACGACCTCCCGGGCCTCGCCCGCCGCGTCGCCCACACCGCGGCCCGCCTCGGCATCCCGCGCGAACTCGGCCCCTACGACACCCTGTACTGGCCGAGCCTCGGCCCCGCCGTCTACCGCATCCCGCCACCGCGCCCGGGCGACCTCGCCGCCGCCATCACCGAGGCCGCCGTCGAGTCCACCTGGTACCACCCGCACCGGCACGGCACGATCACGGCGGTCGTGGAGGCCCCGATGTGGGGCGTGGCCGGCGTCGAGAACGGCGCACCGCTCGCCGACGCGGACGCCTTCCTCCGCACCGTGAGCCACACCCTGCGCCACGACAGCCGCATCCTGGAACAACTCCTCGCACGGATACGGCCGTTCGTGCAGGGCGGTACCGAGACGGGGACGGGCGTCGGGCTGCGGGACGCCTGGCCGCGGCCCGCCGCCGACCCGATCGGCACGCGCGCGCGGGACACCGCCGACGCGCGCCCCCGCACCCTCGTCGTGTCCGACGCGGCGCGGCTGCTCGCCCCGGTCGACGACTATTTACTGGTGATCCCCGGGCTCGCCGACGCGTGGGATCCCGATGTCGACACCGGCGCCGCCCGCCCGCTGCCACCGCTCAACACCGCCCACCTGGCCGCCCTGCGCATCGCGGGACGGCGGTTGGCGCTGCGGACGGCGGGGCTGCTGTACCAGCTCGTGATCGTCTCCGGGCGCGATCAGGCCGGTGTGCTGCCGGAGTTGGACCGGCTGATCGACGAGTGGTGCGCCGACTACCGCGACGGCTGCGGGGCACGCTGGATCCCGGTCGCGCGCCAGGTCGAGTACCAGTCGCGCGTGGTGCTCGGCGCGTTCGAACTGGCCCTGCGGCACGCGCCCGTACGCTCTCGTTCGGGTGAGCAGGGCTGGGGTACGGAGACCGCGGTGCCGATGCACCGGGAATGACCTGCACCGTCAAGACCTTCACAGCGTCCCTTCTCCGGAGTGCCCTGCTTCCGGCGGCACTTGTGCTCCTCGCCGCCGGACAGGCACCGGCCCAGGCGTCCGCTCCCCACCACGGCATCCAGGGCGACTGGCTCTACCTCACCGTCACCCGGGGAGACAGCCGCTCCAGTGACACGCGCGGGACGCTGCTGCTGTGCGACCCGCCCCAGGGGCACGCCCACGCGACCGAGGCCTGTGCCCAACTGGGCGCCGCGGACGGCGACATCGACGCCGTCCCGGCCAGGAGCGTGTTCTGCCCGATGATCTACGCCCCGGTGACCGCCCACGCGCGCGGGGAGTGGAAGGGGCGCCAGGTCGACTACAGGAAGACGTTCTCGAACGCGTGCGTCCTGGCCGCGCGCACGGGGGAGGTCTTCGCGCTGGACAGCTGAGGTGTGCTCGGGGCGGGCGGCGTCAGGCCGAGCGTTGGGCACGCGCGTGGGGTACGTCTCCGAATCCGCCCGCCTGTACGCGCGCGTGCAGCGCCGCCGCCACGACCGTGCGGGACTGGTGCTCGACCTGGTGCTCCAGGGGCACCCAGCGGGCCCGGAAGCGTTCCGCGAAGGCGTCGCTCCAGGACGCCACGAGGTGTTCGAGCAGGGGCGCCGCACGGTCGTCCCGCTCCCGCAGGACCCGCAGCAGCATCGCCGCGGCCCGCAACGGCAGCCGGCGCCCGAACGCGTCCACGCTGCCGACGTACGCCATCGTCGTGTCGGCCGGCGGCGTGTGCATCCAGTCCGCGGCCAGACCGGGCACCAGCTCCAGGGCCCACCTCGCGGCCCGCAGCAGCGGAGTGTCGACGCCCTGGAGCCGCGGCAGCGCGTCGGCGAGGACCCACTCCACCTCCCGCGTGTCCCGCAGCAGGCGGCGCGCCAGCCGCCGTATCGCCGCCGCCGGGGCGGGATGCGGCGCCGGGTCGTCCACCAGGTCGCTGGCCCACATCGGCACCTCCACGACCGCGGTCAGACCGCCGTAGCGGTGCGCGTGGTACCAGGTGCTGTGCCGGGCGTCGTCCGGCATGCTCGGGTACGCCACGTCCGAACCGGGCGCCGGCATCACATGCACCCCGGGTCCCGAAGCGGGCCAGCCCGCCGCGTCCGAGGCACCCGTCTCCACCGGGATGTGCAACTCGGCCGCCGACTTGGCGAACGGCTCGGCCAGCCCCGGTATGTCCTTCGTCAACTGCACCCAGCTGCCGCCCAGATCCGTCCCGTGCAGGGTCACCTGGAGGTAGGGCCGCAGTTCGTCGATCACCCGGGTCAACGCCCGTGTCTCGGGTGGCAGTCGATCGGGCGGCAGCACGGAAGGCGCCCACTCCGGCTGCTCGGGCCCGGCCGGACGGTAGAAGCCCAGGTGGTAGTCGAGCAGACTGCGCGGCGCCGGCGTGACATGCAGACTCGCCCCGTCCGGGTCCGCGCAGAGCAGGAAGTGCCAGGAGGTGTCCGACCTCAACTCCCTTTCCCTTATGACCCGTTCGGCCAGGGCGAGGAGAGTGGAGCCGCCGGTCGGCTCGTTGGCGTGGGCGCCCGCGACCACCAGCACGGCGCGGTAGGCGTGCCCCACGGACAGCAGCTGGAGTGGTCTGCCCGCGCGGGAGGCACCCACCTGCCTCAGGGTGCACAGGCCCGGCCGATGCGCGGCCAACGCCCTTGCGGACGAGACCAGTTCGGTCACACTGGGGTATCGCAACTCCGGCAGGAGACTCACCCCCGACTAGTCAGCCCCGGCTTCGCAACCGCAGTACTTCACGGGCTCCGGGAAGTGTCAAGAAGACGGTGGGGGAGGCTACCGGGGGCGCCCAGGCGCACTTACCGGCAGCCGGTAGGGGCGTTGGTGCCAGCAGGGGGCCGGGGTTCTCCAGAGGGTCTCCCGGGCATCGGCCGTCACTCCCGGTGACGTCCCCGTAGTGCACACGCGTGTACCCCCGCACCGGGAACACCGACGACGCCGTTCGTCCCCGCACGCCCGCCGCCCGGGCCGCACCCGGGTCCGTACGCGGGTGCGAGCCGGTGGCCGAGACCGTCCTACGGCGTGCGGTCGGTCCGCGTACGCCGTAGGACCACAGGACGCCTGCTTCACCCGTACGGCCCTACGAGGGCTGCGTCTCGCGCGCGACGGTGGTCGGCTGGAGGCATCCGCGTGTGCGCACGGCGCGGACGACCGGCCGCGTGCCCTCCACGGCGCGGGGCGGAGCGACGACCACGGGAGCGGACGGCGGTGCTGTGTCTCACGGACGTGCTCGTCACGCGGACCGCGGGCATCCCGGCCCGTCCACCGGGCCCACCGAGCCTCCGGACGGTCGTACGGGACCCGTACCCGCTCTACCGCACCCTCCGCACGCACTACCCCCTGGTGTACGACGAGCCCTTCGGCGCCTGGCTCGTCAGCCGCTACGACGACGTCCGCGCCGCGCTCGCCGACCCGCGGCTCGTCGCCCTTCCCGGCGACGGGCCGGCCGAAGCGGGCCGGCTCCTCGACCGGGCGCTGCGCGGGCCCGCCCTGGCCGCCCTGACGGCGGCCGTCGAACGCGGCGCCCATGTCCTCGCCCGCCGGCTGGCCGGGCGTGAAGAAGCCGACCTGGTGGCCGAGTTCTGCGACTGGCTGCCCACCGCGACGGTCGTGGCCGCGCTCGGGCTGCCGTACGAGGAGACCGCGCGTGTGCACTGTTGGTGCCGCACGGGGCTCGGCCCCTCCGGGGGCGGGCGTTCCGAACTGGGCGTCTTCTTGCGCCCGTTGATGGCCCGGCGCCGCGCCCACCCGGGTGGTGACCTGCTGTCCGTGCTGTGCGCCGCGGGGACCGACGAGACCGTCACGGATCTGGTGGGCGCGCTGCTCGGCGCGGCCGGTGAGACCAGCGCGCGGGCGCTCGCGTCGTTCCTCGCCAACCTCCTTGACCATCCGGGTCAGTTGGAGGTGCTCCGCGTCCGTCCCGGGCTCGTGGCCGCTGCCTGGGCGGAGTCCCTGCGTCGCGATCCGCCGCTGCACGTCGTGCTGCGCCGGGCCGTCGAACCCGTCGGCGCGATCCCCGCCGGGGCCACCGTCGCCTGCCTCCTCGGCGCCGCCGGCCGTGACCCGGAACGCTTCACCGACCCCGACCGCTACGACGCGTTCCGCCCCGGCCCCGGCCCGCTCGCCCACGGCACCGGGCGCCCCACCTCCTCCGAAGCCCTCCTCGCCCGTCTCACGGCCGAACACGGTCTACGGGCCCTGCTGGCCGCCCTGCCGGGCCTCCGTCGCGCAGAGGGCGCCCGGACGGTGCCTGAGGACCTGGTCCGGCGCTCGCCCAAGATCCTCAGGGTCCACACCCGCTAGTGGCTCTCGCCCACCCGCTCCAACAGCACCACCGGCAACTCCCCGAAAACGTCCTCCACGCGCGCGTGCCCCGTGAACTCCCGCTCCGGAGCCAGCACATCGGCCCATCGCCCCGGCGGCAGCGGCAGCACCGTGTCGCGCCAGCCGCCCGCCTCCGCGAGCCGCGCCGACAGCCGGGTCACCGCCGTGACCACGGCCTCCGAGCGCGCGAACGCCACGCAGTGCGCCCCGGCCGGGCCCTCCGCCGCCAGCGGGGCGTACGTCGCCGCGTCCCCGAAGACCTCGGGGCGGCGGGCGCGCAGCCGTAGCGCGGCGGCCGTGAGCGCGCCCTTGTCGCCGGGGTGCGGGGGCGGGAACTGTGCGGGGCGCCGGTTGTCGGGGTCGACCAGAGCCCGGTACTCGGCCTCCGTGCCCTGGTAGAGGTCCGGTACGCCGGGCATCGTCAGCTGGACCAGGGCGGCGCCCAGCATGTTGGCCCGGACGTGCGGCTCCAGCGCCGTACGCAACGCGGCCACGTGCTCGCCGGGCGCCCCGCACGGGCCCGCCGCGACGAACGCCGCCACCGCCTCCTCGTACGGCGGCTCCTGCTCCGTCCAGCTCGTGTACAGGCCCGCCTCGCGCACGTGCTTCAGCAGGGCCTCCTGGACGCGCTCGGCGTCCGCGGGGCCGAGCCCGAACACCGTCTGCCAGGCCGCCCACGCCAGTTGCGCGTCCGGCACGCCCTCCCCGGTGCGAGTCACCTCGGCCAGCACGTCCGCCCAGCGCTCCGGCACCTCGGTGAGCACGGCCAGCGCGGCCCGTACGTCGGCACTGCGCTTGGTGTCGTGGGTCGACAGCACGGTGCCCATGGCGGGCCAGTCGCGCTGCACGCGCGCGCAGTACGCGTGGAAGTCCTCCGGGGACACGGCCGGACTCCCCGGGTTCCCGCCCACCTCGGTCGCCGACAGCAGCGGCACATAGCGGTAGAACGCCGTGTCCTCGACGGACTTGGCCCGCAACGCGGACGAGGTCTGCGCGAACCGCGTCCGGAACTCCACCTGTTCGGGCCCGTCCCCGTACCGCCCCAGCAGCAGCTCCCGTACGACGTCGACGGCGCCCGCCTCCTCCGGGACGACGAACGCCTGCCGTGCCTCGGCCGCCGCCTCCTCGGTGACGACGGCGGCGGTGTCGCCCGAGGTGTACGGCCGGTACACCTCCAGGCGGACCAGGAGCTCCAGCAGCGCTGTCCGCAGCGCCCAGGGGGCACGGTCGCGCAACGCGGGCTCCGGCGAGGTGGCGCACAGCCGGGCCGCGACCCGGGTCAGCCGGTCCATCTCGGCGACCAGCTCGTGCGTGAGCACCTTGTAGGCCGCCCGTCGTACCGTCGCCTCCCACTGCCCGCCCCGGTCGGTCTGCGGGGCCGCGAACCTCCGGTACTGGCCCAGGAGTTCACCGGCACCCGCCGGGTCCGTGAACAGCCCGTCGACCTGCCGGAGGGCGTCGTAGCCGGTGGTGCCCGCGACGGGCCAGGACGCCGGCAGGTGCTCACCGTCCGCGAGGATCTTCTCGACCACCGTCCAGCGGCCCCCGGTCGCCTCGTGCAGCCGCGCCAGGTAGTCGTCGGGGTCGGCGAGGCCGTCGGGGTGGTCGACGCGCAGGCCGTCGACGACGCCCTCGCGCAGCAGTTGCAGCATCTTGGCGTGGGTGGCGTCGAAGACCTCCGGGTCCTCGACGCGTACGCCGATCAGCTCCGAGATGCTGAAGAAGCGCCGGTAGTTGAGTTCGGTGCGGGCCAGCCGCCACCACACGGGGCGGTACCACTGCGCGTCCAGGAGCCGCGGCAGCGGCAGTTCCGCGGTGCCCTCCCGCAGCGGGAAGACGTGGTCGTAGTAGCGCAGGACGTCACCGTCGACCTCCAGGTGCTCCAGCTCCGCGCCGACCGGACCGCCCAGCACCGGCAGCAGCACCTGCCCGCCCTGGGCCTCCCAGTCGATGTCGAACCAGCGCGCGTACGGCGACTTGGGGCCCTCCCGGAGGACCTCCCACAGGGCGTGGTTGTGGCGCGGGGCCATCGCCATGTGGTTCGGGACGATGTCGACGACGAGCCCGAGACCGTGTTCCCGCGCGGTGCGCGCGAGGGCCCGCAGGCCGTCCTCGCCGCCGAGTTCGTCCCGCACGCGCGCGTGGTCGACGACGTCGTAGCCGTGCGTCGAACCCGGCACCGACTCCAGGACGGGGGACAGGTGCAGGTGCGAGACGCCGAGCGACGCCAGGTACGGCACGGCCGACGCCGCCGCCGCGAACGGGAACTCGGGCTGCAGCTGCAGCCGGTAGGTGGCCGTGGGCACTGCCGGGTCGGGTCGCTCAGGTGTCATGCAGCACTACGTACCCGCCCGGCCGTCTTTCGTGTCATCGACTCCCGCATCCGGTCCGCTGATCGGCCGACCGCGCGTCCGGCCGGCCGACCGTGCTCCTTCTAGGTGGGGCGTTGCAGCACCATCATGCTGCGGTCCACCAGGGTCAGCCGGTCCCCGGCCTCCACCTTCGCGCCCGTGCCCGCCGGCACCCCCTCCGGGCGGCCCGTGTCCACGACCACCTGCCACTGGCGGCCGTGATTGACCGGCACGACGAAGTCCAGCGTCTCCGGGGAGGCGTTGAACATCATGAGGAAGGAGTCGTCGGCGATCCGCTCCCCGCGCTGACCCGGCTCCGAGATGGCGTTGCCGTTCAGGAACACCGACAGCGCGGACGCCTGCGCCGAGTCCCAGTCCCGCTGGGTCATCTCCTTGCCCTCCGGGGTGAACCAGGCGATGTCCGACAGCTCGTCGTGGGTGCCCTCCACGGGCCGCCCGTGGAAGAAGCGCCGGCGCCGGAACACGGGATGCTCCTTGCGCAGCCACACCAGCGCGCGCGTGAAGGCCAGCAACTCCGCCGGATCGGCTTCGCCCTCGGGCCACTTCACCCAGGCCAGCTCGCTGTCCTGGCAGTACGCGTTGTTGTTGCCCTTCTGGGTGCGCGCGAACTCATCCCCGTGGCTGACCATCGGCACACCCTGGGACAGCATCAGCGTGGCGACGAAGTTGCGCTTCTGCCGCGCGCGCAGCTCCAGGACGGCCGCGTCGTCGGTGTCGCCCTCGGCCCCGCAGTTCCAGGACCGGTTGTGGCTCTCACCGTCCCGGTTGTCCTCGCCGTTGGCCTGGTTGTACTTGTCGTTGTACGACACCAGGTCGTTCAGGGTGAACCCGTCGTGGCAGGTCACGAAGTTGATGGACGCCAGGGGACGACGGCCGTCGTCCTGGTAGAGGTCGGACGAGCCGGTCAGCCGGGACGCGAACTCCGCGAGCGCGCGCCCCTCGCCCCGCCACATGTCCCGCACGGTGTCGCGGTACTTGCCGTTCCACTCGGTCCACAGGGGTGGGAAGTTGCCCACCTGGTAACCGCCCTCGCCGACGTCCCAGGGCTCCGCGATGAGCTTCACCTGGGAGACCACCGGGTCCTGCTGCACGAGGTCGAAGAACGACGACAGCCGGTCCACCTCGTGGAACTGCCGTGCCAGGGTGGCCGCGAGGTCGAAGCGGAAGCCGTCGACGTGCATCTCGGTGACCCAGTAGCGCAGCGAGTCCATGATCAGCTGGAGCACGTGCGGGGACCGCATGAGGAGCGAGTTGCCCGTCCCCGTGGTGTCCATGTAGTAGCGGGGGTCCTCCGCCAGGCGGTAGTAGGAGGGGTTGTCGAGGCCCCTGAAGGACAGCGTCGGCCCCAGGTGGTTGCCCTCGGCGGTGTGGTTGTAGACGACGTCCAGGATGACCTCGATACCGGCCTCGTGCAGCGCCCGTACCGCCGACTTGAACTCCAGGACCTGCTGGCCGCGGTCGCCCCAGGAGGCGTACGCGTTGTGCGGGGCGAAGAAACCGATCGTGTTGTAGCCCCAGTAGTTGTTCAGCCCCATGTCGACCAGCCGGTGGTCGTTCACGAACTGGTGCACCGGCATCAGCTCCAGGGCGGTCACCCCCAGCCCGACCAGGTGCTCGATGACCGCCGGATGCGCGAGCGCCGCGTACGTGCCGCGCAGCTCCTCCGGCAGCCCCGGGTGCTGCATCGTCAGGCCCTTGACGTGGGCCTCGTAGAGCACCGTCTCGTGGTATCCGTGCCGGGGCAGCCGGTCGTCGCCCCAGTCGAAGTACGGGTTGACCACGACCGACGTCATGGTGTGCGGCGCCGAGTCCAGGTCGTTGCGCTTGTCGGGCGCGTCGAAGTGGTAGCCGTACACCTCCTCGCCCCAGGCGATCGATCCGCTGACCGCCTTCGCGTACGGGTCGAGCAGCAGCTTCGCGGAGTTGCACCGCTGGCCGCGCTCGGGGGCGTACGGGCCGTGCGCGCGGAAGCCGTAGCGCTGTCCGGGCATGATGCCGGGCACGTACGCGTGCCGCACGAACGCGTCGCTCTCGCGGAGTTCCACCGCCGTCTCCGAGCCGTCGTCGTGCAGCAGACACAGCTCTACTCGGTCCGCGGCCTCCGTGAAGACCGCGAAGTTGGTGCCGGCGCCGTCGTACGTGGCACCGAGTGGATACGCCTCTCCAGGCCAGACCTGCATGGTCACGACTCTTTCAGCCGGGCCCCGCCACCGGGGCGCCTTGGCCATGAGTCTCCCCGAAAGTGAGGGAACCACCTATGACTTACGTCCCTCTTACCAAATGACCAGTGGATACGACGTATGCCGTATCCCCAAGCGAGCGCGACAGACACCGCTCCCAACGGTCCGGGGATGGGCCCAGGGGGAGTAGGGGGAAATGTGCGAAGGACAGTGCACCGCCACCTGGGGAAAGTGGTGGCGGGTACGGCCATAGCGGTGGCCGGGACCGCCGTGATGGTCGCCGTCACCCTGCCGGGCACGGCGGGGGCCGACGAGTCGGGGGGCACCGGAAAGGCCGCCGGGTCCACGCAGCAGCAGCAGGCGGCGGACGGGCAGGGCGCGGCACCCGGTGTCGTGCAACAGGCCCCCGCCGAGGGCGAGAAGGGCACGGGCCGCGACCCGCTCACCGACGACGAGACCCAGCGCGTCGAGCAGCTCGCGGTGAACCAGCAGTTCCTCAACTCCAGTGAGAACGTGGACGGGAAGCGTGGCCCGCAGCGCCTCGACGTCCAGCTCGCCGACCCGAACCCCGACGAGCTGGACAACCCGAACGCGCCGCGCCGCGCGGACGTGACGTTCTACGACTACAAGGACGACACGGTCGTCACCAAGACCGTCAACCTCGACACCGGCAAGGTCGAACAGACCGGCACCCAGCACGGAGTGCAGCCGCCGGCGAGCCACGCCGAGAACGTCGAGGCGGCCGAACTGCTGCTCGCCAGCCCGCAGGGCGCGGGCCTGAAGGCCGACTACAAGGACGCCACCGGCAACGAACTCACCTCGCCCGACCAGCTGTTGCTGATGGCCATGGTCTACAAGGCCACTCCGGGACGGCAGTCCGGAGACCTCGACCAGTGCGGCGAGCACCGCTGCGTACGGCTGTTCCCGAAGGTCAAGAACGGGCCGTGGATCGACGCCCGTGACTTCGTCATCGACCTGAGCGCCCGCAAGGTCGGCAAGCTCACCGGCTGAACCGACCGCGCAGACAGCGCAGTTCCTCGTCCACTGTCCCAACTTGCTTCTCCTGTAAGGGAGTCACTTCTTCATGCGCGTCAACAGAATCAGCCGTGCCCGCAGGCGGGGGGCCGTCGGGCTCGCCCTCGCCACCCTGGCCGCCGGTGCCACGGCCGGCGCGGGACCGGCCGTCGCCCAGCCGAAGACCGCCCCGGCCGCCGCCGCACCCGGCTGCAGCGCCGCCTACACCATCGAGCAGAAGCTCTCCACCGGCACCACCTGGCGGATGTGCTGGCACTACGAGCGCGAGGCCGGCCTCGTCCTGGAGAACATCTCCTACCAGCCGCCCGGCCAGGCCACCCCCATCAAGGTGCTCGCCGACGCGAAGCTCGCCCAGATCCACGTCCCGTACGACGACGGCAAGAACGAGTACAGCGACCTCACCCAGTACGGCTTCGGCACCGGCCTGATGAACATGGCGCCCGGCGAGTGCCCCGGCGGCACCATCAAGACCGTCAAGGTCCCCGACGCCATCGACCCGGCCCACCCGAACGTCAAGGGCCTCTGTACGACGACCCGTTCGCGCGGCCACGCCTTCCGTATGCAGGGCGACAGCGCCAACAAGGTCTTCCAGACCCAGGGCAAGGACTTCCTCGTCTACACGGTCAACCAGGTCGGCTGGTACGAGTACATCACCGAGTGGCGCTTCCAGGACGACGGCACCATCAACATGAACGTCGGTGCCACCGGCAGCCTCTCGCCCTACGACTACGACGCGGGCGACGGCCGCGGCTGGCCGCTCGGCAAGGGCGCCACGGCGTACGCGACGAGCCACCAGCACGACGTCTTCTGGAAGTTGGACTTCGCCCTCGACGGCTCCTCCAAGGGCCGCGTCGAGCAGTACGACTCCAAGGTCACCACGCACGGCGCCAACACCCCCACCAACAAGACCACGTTGACCAAGGTCACCAAGGAACTCGCGGGTGACGCCAAGAACATGCGCTGGTGGCGCATCGTCAGCGCGACCGGCAAGAACAAGGACAACCACGCCCGGTCCTACGAGATAGTCCCCGGCCCCACCACCAAGTACCCGGGCCGCAGCTTCACCCAGCACGACGTGTACTTCACCCAGTACAACAAGTGCGAGCAGTTCGCCAGCGACAACCTGCCCAACTGCGGTGCGGGGCACCCGAAGCAGGTCGACAAATGGGTCAACGGACAGACCCTCACACAGCCCGTGGTCTGGGTGAACGTCGGCTTCCACCACATCGCCCGTGACGAGGACCAGCAGCCGATGCCGGTCCACTGGCAGGGATTCTCGATCGCCCCGCGCGATGTCACCGCTATGAATCCGCTCACTCCGGCCGCGCTCGCGAACCAGAACGGCAATGTGCTCGGCGGAAGTTGAGAAATGACCCTGTCCATCCGGCTGCACCGCCGACCGGTCCCGGAGTACCCTTCCTTGATCGTTGAGACTGGGGAGAGCTCGGGGGAGCGGAAGGCGGTGCACGGGTGGGCTCGGGAGGGCTGGAGTTGCCCCCTGGTGACGAGGGTCACGAGGGGAACTCCGCAGAAGTCCCGCCCGGCGCGGTGTCCCTGGCACGTCCGATGGACGCGGCTGGTTCCATCGGTCCGGAGCTGGACTGGGACGCCGACGCCTGGCGCGAGGTGCGTACGCGCGCCCAGCGAGCCGGCCGCGCCTACATCTGGCTGAACCTCGTCGAACAGCGGCTGCGCGCGGTCGTGGCCGCCGTGCTGCGGCCCATCTACGAACCCGTCCACGGTGACGAGTGGGTGGTCGCCGCGGCCGGTCCGGCCGGCCAGGAGTGGGTGCAGCGCGCGGTCGCCGTACGCGAAGTCAGCCGCCGCAAGGGCTACTTGCTCGACCCGGCCGACGACAACGTCATCAGCTTCCTGACGCTGCCGCAGCTGCGCGAGCTGATGGTGCAGCACTGGCCGTGCTTCGAGCCGTACTTCGACGAGCGCCGGGACGTCGAACTCGCCCTGGACGAACTGGAAGTGACCCGCAACGTCGTCTCGCGCAACCGCGCCCTGTCCGAGGCCGTCCTCAACCAGGCCGAGCGGGCCTCCGCGAAACTCCTGGAGACCCTGGGCGCCGGCAGCGACGTGCCCTCGGCGCGCCGGCTGCCCGTCGACGCGGTCGAGGAACTCATCGGCGACCGGTTCGCGGACGTGGTCGCCGTCCACCCCGACCGGGTGCGGCTGATGCGGCAGTTCCCGGCCGAGGACATCTTCGGCGGGGCCCGCCGGGTCGACGCCATCGGCATCGGCCTCAACCTGCTCGTGCAGAACTTCTCCGGCCGCCGGCTGGTCCGCCTCGCCGAGTCGGGCTGCCGGACGCGGCTGCTGTTCCTCAACCCCGCCTCCAGCGCGGTGAAGCGGCGCGAGCGTGAACTCGGCATCAAGCGGGGCGAGTTGAGTCGCGCCGTCGAGATGAACATCCTGCACATGCGGCGGGTGCGGTCCCGGCTGCGCGACCCGGCCGCCTTCGAGATCCAGGTCTTCGACGAGACGCCCCGCTTCACGGCGTACCTCGTCGACGGCGACGGCTCGGACGGCATAGCCGTCGTGCAGTCCTATCTGCGCCGCAGCCGTGGCATGGAGGCGCCGGTGCTGGTGCTGCGGAACGGCAGCCGACTGGTCAAGTCGGACGAAATGGACGACAGCGCGCTTTTCCCCATCTATCGCGATGAGTTCGAGCAGATGTGGGCGGATTCGCGACCGGTGTCCTGACCTGTCCCAGGGCCGGGACCGCGGTCCGCTCCGGCGGTAAGCGGAACGCGGTCATCGGATTGTCAGTGGCGCATGCGATCGTGGAGACCACTGGGGGAAAGCACCACCGAGAAGGGGGGCCGTCATGGCCTGGCACCAGGAGCTGCTCATCGGCTTCGACCTGGAGACGACGGGGACGGAGCCGCGCGAGGCGCGCATCGTCACGGGCGCGGTCATCGAGGTCAGGGGCGGACGGCCGATAGGCCGCCGGGAGTGGCTGGCCGATCCGGGCGTGGAGATCCCGGCGGACGCCGTCGCCGTGCACGGCATCACGAACGAACGGGCCACCGCCGAGGGCCGCCCCGCCGACCAGGTCGCCGAGTCGATCGCGGACGTCCTCGTGACGTACTGGAAGACGGGCGTCCCCGTCGTCGCCTACAACGCGGCCTTCGACCTGACCCTGCTCTCCGCCGAGCTGCGCCGGCACGGACTGCCGTCCCTGCGCGACCGGTTGGGCGGCATCGACCCCGCCCCGGTCATCGACCCGTACACGATCGACCGCTCCGTGGACCGCTACCGCCGCGGCAAGCGCAACCTCGAAGCGGTCTGCCAGGAGTACGGCGTGGTCCTCGACGCCGCGCACGACGCCTCGGCCGACGCCCTCGCCGCCGCCCGCCTGGCCGGCGCGATAGCCGACCGCCACCCCAAGGTCGCCGCCCTCGGCCCGGCCGAACTCCACCGCAGCCAGATCGAGTGGTACGCGGAATGGGCCGCCGACTTCCAGAGCTTCCTACGCCGCAAGGGCGACCAGACCGCGGTGATCGACAGCACGTGGCCGCTACGGGAGCTGGAGGACGAGACGGTCTGACCCGACAGGCTCCAAAAGCGCCCCAAAAGGGGCGCGGGGCTGTGTCGATTCGCGGCTCCGCCGCGTGGGCGCGACCAGCCACAGCGAACCCGCAGTCGCCCGAGCACCTGTCGCACCCGGATCAATAGGCGCTCAGAACGGAAACCACCGCACCGTCTCGTCCCCGCCCCGCAAAGACCCCACCCGCCGCCGAAACTCAACAAGCGCCTCAGGGTTGCTCGGCGCATGCTGGGCGACCCAGGCACAGCTGGCCGTCTCTCGGGCGCCGCGCAGCACACCGCACCCCTCCCACTCGCGCACATCCCAGCCGTACGCCTCGGTGAACTCGTCATAAGCCGCCGCGGGCAACCCGTAACGGTCGCGGGAGAGCGCCATCACCACCAGATCGTGCTCACGGAGGTCGGCGGAGAAGGTCTCCAGATCCACCAGCACCGGACCGTCCGGCCCGACATGCACATTGCGGGGCAACGCGTCTCCGTGGATCGGCCCCGGCGTCAGCTGTGGCGTCAGCGCTGCCGCCGCTGCCGCGAACCCGTCCCGCCGCTCGCGCAGATAGTCCGCGTCCGCCGGATCGATCGCGTCACCGGCGAGGCGCAGCCAGCGTTCCACGCCGCCCAGCAGCTCGCGGGGCGGGAGCTCGAAGGCGGGGGAGGGAAGCGCGTGGACGAGGCGTAGCAGTTCGGCCAAATCCCGCGGCTCGGCGGGGCGTACGGAATCGGCCAGCCGGTGCCACACCGTCACCGGGTGCCCCTCGACCAGGCGCGCCTTCGGCTCGGCGGCCCGCACCGCGGGGACGCCCGCCTCGGCCAGCCACAGCGCGACATCCAGCTCGCGCCGGGCACGGTCGAGGAGTTCGGCGTCACGGCCCACCTTGACGACCAGGTCACCGGCGGCGAACACCGCGTTCTCGCCGAGGGCGAGGAGCCGCGCGTCCCGCGCCGCGCCGGGCAGTACGTCCGCCGCGGCCAGTACGTCCCGGGCCCGTGCCTCGTCCATCGTCCGCCTCCGAGTGATCCCTGTGCGTGTGCGTACGGCGTCGGGTTCCCGCCATCCGACGGCCAGTGTCCCATTCGCACAGGTGGGACGGCGTGCGAGGTGCCTTGACGAGGCACGACGTGTTCACGACCATGACGGGGCCCGACCGGGCCGCGCAAAGGGGCTGATTCCATGACATCGGTGACGGAGGTGCGGAGGCCGTCGAGCCGCGCGTCGAGCCGCGTCCGGCAGCGACGCGCTCCCGACCACGCGGCCTGGTTCCTGGTGTTACCCGCTCTGATCCCCATCCTGGCGCTCAGCGTCGGCCCCCTTCTCTACGGCGTCCTGCTGGCCTTCACCGACTCCCAGTCGGGCCGCACCGTGCCCACCCAGTGGATCGGCGGTCTCAACTTCCGGGATCTGCTGCACGACACCCTGTTCTGGGAGTCGTTCCGCATCGGCCTGGTGTGGGCGGTCGGCGTGACCGTCCCGCAGTTCCTGCTCGCCCTCGGCCTCGCCCTGCTGCTCAACCAGGACCTACGGCTGCGCCGACTCGCCCGGGCGCTGGCGATCGTCCCGTGGGCGATGCCCGAAGTGGTCGTCGGCATCATGTGGCGGATCGTCTACAACCCGGACGCGGGCATCCTCAACGAGACCCTGCGCGACCTCGGCCTCGGCGACGGCCGGGACTGGCTCAGCAGCCTCACGACCGCGCTGCCCGCCGTGATCGTCGTCGGCGTCTGGGCCGGCATGCCGCAGACGACGGTCGCCCTGCTCGCCGGACTGCAGAACACCCCGCGCGAACTGCACGAGGCGGCGGCGGTCGACGGCGCCGGAGCGTGGCGCCGCTTCCGCACGGTCACCTGGCCCGCCCTCAGACCGGTGGCGCTGGCGATCACGGCCCTCAACCTGATCTGGAACTTCAACTCGTTCGCCCTGGTCTACGTCCTGACCAACGGCGGACCCGGCGGCCGCACCCGGCTGCCCATGCTCTTCGCCTACGAAGAGGCCTTCCGCTACGGCCAGTTCGGCTACGCGGCGGCGATGGGATGCGTGATGGTCGCGGTGATCTCGGTACTCCTGGCCGTCTTCCTCGTAGGCCGGTTGACGGGAGGCGACGACGCATGAGGACCAGCCGTACTTCAGGGATGAGGACGAGTACCGGGGCCCGCGTCGGCCAGTACGTCGCCCTGCTCGCGTACCTCGTCTTCCTCGCCTTTCCCCTCCTCTGGCTGATCTCCACCGCGTTCAAGTCCCCGCGCGAGCTGGGCAGTCTGCACCCCACCTGGATCCCGAGGCACCCCACCCTCGCCAACTTCCGCCAGGCCTTCGACGAACAGCCGCTGCTGCACGCCGCGTTGAACTCCCTGCTCGCCGCGCTCGGGGCCGCGCTGATCGCCGTGGTGATCGCGACACCGATGGCGTGGGTCATGGCCAGGCGCCGGACACCGCTCGCGCGGGCCGCGACCGGATGGGTGGTGGTCAGCCAGGCGTTCCCGTTCGTGCTGGTGATCATCCCGCTGTTCCTGGTGCTGAAGAACCTGCGGCTGATCGACTCCCTGGCCGGGCTGGTGCTGGTCTACGTGGTGTGGTCGCTGCCGTTCGCCCTGTGGATGCTCGTCGGCCATGTCCGGGCGGTACCACCGGAGTTGGAGGAAGCCGCGGCGGTCGACGGCGCCGGGAAGCTGCGGACGCTCGTGTCGGTGACGGCACCCCTGCTCGCGCCGGGGATCGCGGCGACGGCGCTGTTCGCGTTCGTCACGGCGTGGAACGAGTTCTTCTTCGCCTTGGTCCTCCTCAAGACCCCGGAGAAACAAACCCTTCCGGTCGTCCTCACCCACTTCATCGGCGCGGAGGGCGTGGCCGACCTGGGCCCGCTCGCCGCGGCCGCGTTCCTCGCGACCCTGCCCTCCCTGATCGTCTTCGCCCTGATCCAACGGCGAATCACCGGCGGCATGTTGACCGGGGCGGTGAAGAGCTGATGCGACCCCGATGGATCCTCGCCCTCGCCCTGACCCTGCTCCTGACCGGCTGCGCGAGCGGCGAAAACAACTCCACGAACGGCCGGATCACCCTGCGCTTCCAGTCCCTGGCCTGGCAGGACGAGTCCGTCACCGCCAACAAGGAACTGGTCAAGGAGTGGAACGCCACCCACCCGGACGTCAAGGTCGAGTACGTACAGGGCAGTTGGGACAGCGTCCATGACCAACTGCTCACCTCCTTCGAGGGCGGTGAGGCCCCGGACATCATCCACGACGCCTCCGACGACCTCGCGGACTTCGCCTACGGCGGCTACCTCGCCGACCTCCGAAACCTGCTCCCCACTCGCCTCAAGTCGGATATCCCGCAACGCAGTTGGGCTACGACAACCTTCGGGAACGGCATCTACGGCGTGCCCTTCCTCCAGGAGCCCCGGGTGCTCGTCGCCAACGCCACCTGGCTGAAGAAGGCGGACATACGCATCCCGACCCCCGAACACCCGTGGAGCTGGCCCGAGTTCAGGGACATCACCCGACGGCTGAGCGGCAACGGCAAGTACGGCGTGGCCTGGCCGCTCAAGGAGCCGGTGTCCGCCACGCTCAACCTGTCGCTGTCGGCGGGCGGCGAACTCTTCCACCGGGGTACGGACGGCAAGGTGACCGTCCGCTTCGACAAGGCCGACCAGGTCGTCCCCCGCACGATCCACGACCAGGCGAACGTGGACCACAGCGCCTCGCCCACCACCCTCGGCAGCGGCGGCTCGGACACGCTCCCCGGGTTCTTCGGCGGCAAGTACGCGATGATCCCGCTCGGCTTCTCCTACCGCCAACAGATCGTCCAGCAGGCCCCCAAGGGCTTCGACTGGCAGGTACTGCCCGCCCCGGCCGGCGCCGACGGGTTGGCCCAGGGTGTCAGCCCACAGACCCTGTCCATCGCCGAGGACAGCCCGCACAAGAAGCAGGCCGCCGAGTTCATCGACTTCCTCCTCCAGCCCAAGAACATGGTCCGCCTGGCCCTGGGCGACTGGATGCTCCCCACCGGAACCCAGGCCCTCAAGTCCCCGGCCCTGCACACCCCCAAGGACGACTGGTCCACCGGCACCGCACTGGCCGGCGACCTGGTCCCGGCCCCCGCACAGTCGGTACGCGGCTACCCCGAATGGAAGGACAAGGTGGCAACCCCGGCGTTCCAGGAGTACTACAGCGGCGCGATCACCCTCACCGAACTACGCCAACGCCTGGAGAAGGACGGCAACTTGGTGCTGGCGAGATACCAACGATGAGGTGACGTTCTTCAGGGGTGCGGGGAACCGCGCGACCAGCCCCCACGGGCCCGCACCCGCCACCAAACTGCACCGCCCTCCCCGGATGGCGTCCCCACCAAGAAAACCCCGTTGCCCCACCCCACCCGAGCCACCTAGCGTGCCTCACATGTCAGCAGCGAACGCGATCGTGAACTCCGGTCCCAACCGGAGCTGCACGCATGCGATCCGCATCCGCCGCGGCCCCGGTGCCCTGACCGGCCCGGGCGCGCACGCCCGCTGACTCTTCTCCCTGTTCTTCCGGTCAGGGCCTTCGTCTGCCCGTATGCCCTTCACGGAAGACAAGGACCGCAGGCCATGGCCCGCCCCACCCCCGTTTCCCGCGCGCTCTCGCAGAACTTCCTCGCCGACCGCGCCACCGCCGAATACGTGGCCCGCCTGGCCGTCCCGCAAGGACGACAGGTACCGCTCCTCCTCGAAGTAGGTGCGGGAAAAGGCGCGTTGACCGCGAAACTCGCACCCCACTGCCACGAACTCCACGCCCACGAGATCGACCCCCGCCTCGTACCGAAACTCCGCACCCGCTTCTCCACCACCCCCCAAGTCCACGTCGTCGCCGGAGACTTCATGGACACCCGGCCCCCGCACACCCCGTTCGCCGTCGCCGGAAACGTGCCGTTCTCCCGCACCGCCGACATCGTCGACTGGTGCCTGCGCGCCCCCGCCCTCACCGACGCCACCCTGCTCACCCAACTCGAATACGCCCGCAAACGCACCGGGGACTACGGCGGTTGGACCCTGCTGACGGTCCGCAGCTGGCCCCGCTACGAGTGGCGGCTGGTCGGCCGGGTCGACCGGCGCCGGTTCAGCCCCGTGCCGCGCGTCGACGCCGGGATCGTACGGATCGAACGGCGCCGGACCCCGTTGCTCGAACCGGCCGCCCTGCGCGACTGGCGGCACCTGGTCGAGCTGGGCTTCTCCGGGGTCGGCGGCTCGCTGCACGCCTCGCTGCGCCGGGCCCACCCGAGACGACGCGTGGACGCCGCGTTCCGTGCGGCACGCCTCGACCCACGCGTCCTGGTGGGCGAGGTGTCCCCGGACCACTGGCTACGGCTGCACGCGGCGCTGAAGACGTCGTAGGACAGGAGATGTCGTAGGACACGGGTGAGGGCCTGCTGGTTCCCCCGGGATACCAACAGGCCCTCGATCGTGGGGAGTTACCTCCGCGGACTCACACCCGCAGGGGCTCGCCCTCGCCCGTCACCGTGGACGTGGGCGCGACCTCCTCCGGCGACTCGTCGTGCGTGAGGTCGGGCAGGCGGTGGAGCCACTTCGGGAAGTACCAGTTGCGCTCGCCGAGCAGCGCCATCACCGCGGGGAGCAGGACGCCTCGGATGACCGTGGCGTCGATGAGGACCGCCGCCGCGAGGCCGACGCCCATCTGCTTCATGGACTGCATGGACAGGGTGCCGAAGATCGCGAAGACGGCGACCATGATGACCGCGGCGCTGGTGACGACGCCGGCCGTGGTGACCACGCCGTGCCGGATCGCGTCCTGGGTCGAACGGCCGCGCAGTCGCGCCTCGCGGATACGGGAGACGACGAACACGTGGTAGTCCATCGACAGGCCGAACAGGATGACGAAGAGGAACAGCGGCAGCCAGGTGACGATCGCGCCGACGCCCTCCGCGCCCACCAGCGAGGCACCCCAGCCGTGCTGGAACACGGCGACGAGGATGCCGTAAGCGGCGCCCACCGAAAGGAGGTTGAGGACGATCGAGGTGATCGCGACCGTCAGTGAGCGGAACGAGAGCAGCATCAACAGGAAGGCGAAGACCACGACGAACGCGAAGACCGGGACGACCGATCCGAGGAGCTGGTCGTTGAAGTCCTTCGATCCCGCGACGTTTCCGGTGATCGGGGCCTGGACGCCGTCGACCTTGCCCAGGGTGGCGGGGCGTACCTCGTCGCGCAGTTTCTCCAGGCTCTTCGAGGCCTTGTCCTGGTCGGAGCCGCCGACGAGTGGGACGTAGACGAAGGCGACGTTCTGTGCGTCGTGCAGCTTGATGTCGACCGGGCCGCGCGAGGCGCCCGAACTGACCGCCTGCGCCTTGAAGTCGGCCAACGCCTGCTTGACCTCGGGTGAGTTGATGTCCTTCGCCTTGACGATCACCTCGGCCGGGTCGGAGCCACCGGGGAAGGCGTCGTTGACGCGGTTGTAAGTCCCCACGATCGGGAGGGAGTTGCCGAACTCCTGGTCCAGGGTGAGGTTCTCGGTCTTCATGCCGACCGCGGGAGCGGCGATCGCGAGCAGCGCGCCGGCCGCGACGAGCACGGAGACGAGGGGCTTGGCGAGGACGCCCTTGAGGACGGCGGTCCAGAACCGGCTCTCCCCGTTGCCCCGGCGACCGCGCCGGCGCAGGAACGGGATGCGGCCCTTCTCGACCCGCTCGCCCAACAGCGAGAGCAGCGCGGGCAGTACGGTCACCGAGCCGACCATGGCGACCGCGACGACCATCAGCGAGGCCAGGCCCATCGCCTCGAACTCGGCGAGCCCGGTGAACAGCATGCCCGCCATCGCCACGCACACCGTGACACCGGAGACGATGATGGCGCGGCCACTGGTCGCGGCGGCTATCCGCAGCGCGGCCCCGGCATCCCGGCCGGCCTCGCGCTCCTCGCGTTCGCGGCGCAGATAGAACAGGCAGTAGTCGACACCGACGGCCAACCCCACGAGCAGCATCACGGAGTTGGCGGTGTCGCTCATCGGCTGGACATGGCTGACGAGGCCCATCAGACCCATCGTCGCGACGATCGCGGTGACGGCCAGCGCCACCGGCAGCAGCGCCGCCACCAGCGCGCCGAAGGCGATCAGCAGGATGCCGAAGGCGACGGGCACGGCGGAGTACTCGGCCTTCGCGAAGTCGTCGCCGAACGCGTCGGAGTACTGCTTCGCCATGCTCGCGCTGCCGATCTCCTCGATCCGCAGCGAGCCGTGGTCCTTCTGCACCCCGGCGATGGCCTTCAGTACCGGCTCCACCCGGTCGCCGGCGGTGTCCGCGTCGCCGCGCATGTCGAACTGGACGAGCGCGCTCCGGCCGTCCTTCGAGATCGTCTTCGTGTCGTACGGCGAGGTCACGTCGGTGACCCGGCCGGTCCCCTCGACGGCCTTGACGACGGCGGTGACCGTGGAGCGGAACTCGCTGTCGGTGGACGTGACCGACGCGTCCTTCGACTGGATCAGGACGGTCTCACCGGCCGGTTCCTTGATCCCGGCGTCGTCGATGATCGTGGCGGCGGTGTGCGTCTCGCCCTTCAGCTGGTCGCTCTCGTCGACGTCGACACGGCCCGCCGCCGAACCGATCCCCATTGCCAGCACCACGAACAGCACCCAGATGCCGACCGCGGCCCACCGGTGCCGGGCGCTCCAGCCGCCGGCTCGGGCGGCGAGCCCCCGTACCCGCGAATCTCCGTTCCCCATGACGGGCTTGCCCCTTTGTGCACGGTGCCAGCCCCCTGCCGCCACCTCATGGTTCGAAGGTATGCGCGGAATAAGAACGTCCCCTCGTGCTGACCGGTGAGGTATTGGACGACCGGCTCCTCCGCACGGACACCGGTCTCTCACCACTGGGGAGGACGGCGGCCCCTTACATCTATCGCGGCGGCTCGGGGGTGGTGATCAGGGTGTCCGATGCGTCGGGCGGGGTCCGCTTTGTTATTACGAAACCTTGTTGGACAAGTCACAGTGGCGGTGGACGGGCCTGTAGGTGTTGATCCGGAGCCACCTCATCCGCCAGAGTTTGCGCACACCCGCACCCCACAGGGAGCGGACACCCGCACACCCGCACCACATGGAGCGGCCCTCGTGCCCACCCCCACGGGGCACGAAGGCCGCTTTATGGTGTGCGGATGACGACGACCTATGCGGCGCTCCTGCGTGGAATCAACGTGGGCGGCAACAAGAAGCTCCCGATGGCCGAGCTGCGAACGCTCCTCGAAGGCCTCGGACACGACGACGTCCGCACCTATCTCCAAAGCGGCCAGGCCGTGTTCGCGAGCGGCCACGGCGACGCGGAGTCCCTCGCGGCCGAACTCGCGCAGGCGATCGAGAAGCGGTTCGGGTTCACGGTCGACGTCATCGTCCGCGACCACGCCTACCTCAAGGCGATCGCCGACAACTGTCCTTTCCCGGCAGCCGAGTTGGAGGGCAAGCAACTCCACGTCACGTACTACTCGGCGCCGGTCGCCGAGGACCGCTTCGCGGAATTCGACCGGTCCGCGTACCTCCCCGAGGAGTTCCGGCTCGGCGACCGGGCCCTGTACCTCTACGCCCCCGACGGCCTCGGCCGCTCCAAGCTCGCCGCGGAACTCTCCCGGCCGCGGCTGAACAAGGGGCTGATCGCGACGTCCCGCAACTGGAACACCGTGGTCAAGCTCGTTGAGATGACCGCCAGTTGACCACCAGCCGTACCCGATGACCCGGCCCGCACGCGCTGTGCGAGGCTCGTCCCATGCGCTACATCATCATCGGAGCAGGGGCGGTCGGCGGGGCCATCGGTGGCCGGCTGGCCGGGGCGGGGTGCGAGGTCGTGCTGGTCGCACGGGGTGCGCAACGGGCGGCGCTGGCCGAGCACGGGCTGCGGCTCAAGGTGCCGGACGGCGAGTCGACGTACCGGCTGCCGGTCGTCGAAGAGCCCGCCGAACTCGGCGAGTTGAGGACCGACGACGTACTCCTGCTCGCCGTCAAGACACAGGACAGCGAGTCCGCGCTCGCGCTCTGGGGCCCGGCACCGGTCACCGGCGGCGGCACGGCCGCCGAGCGACTCCCCGTCGTCTGCGCGCAGAACGGGGTGGAGAGCCAACGGCTCGCGCTGCGCCGCTTCCGGCGGGTCTACGGCGTCTGCGTCTGGCTGCCCGCGACCTTCGTCGAACCGGGTGTGGTCGCCGCCGAGGGCACCCCGCTCACCGGCATCCTGCACCTCGGCCGCTATCCGCACGGCTGGGACGAGACCGCCCGGCTGATCTCCGCCGACCTGGAGAAGTCGAGGTTCGAGGCGCCGGTCGTGCCGGACGTGACGCGCTGGCAGTACGCCAAGCTGCTCGGCAACCTCGGCAACGCGATCGAGGCGGTCGCCGAGATGCGCGGCACCGAGGAGCACCTGGCGTTCTACCGGCGGGTGCGGGCCGAGGGCGCGGCCGTGCTCGACGCGGCCGGTATCGCGTACGCGGACGCCGAGGAGCAGAAGGCGGCACGCGGCGACAAGATCCGGCTCGTGGAGATCGACGGCGCCCCGCGCGGCGGCGGCTCCTCCTGGCAGTCGTTGAACCGGGGTACCGGCACCATCGAGGCCGACTACCTCAATGGCGAGATCGCGCTGCTGGGGCGGCTGCACGGTGTACCGACACCGCTCAACGACCTGCTGCAACGGCTGGCGAACGGGTTCGCGCGCGAGCGCAGGACGCCCGGGTCGCTGCCGTTCGACGAGCTGGTCCGTCTCGCCGACGAGGCTGTCGCGTTTGTTCAAGAGTCCTGAGGGCGCCCTCCCTACCGTGGGAGCCATGAGCAACCACGACCAGCACCCGCACCCGCACGACCTGTACCCGCACATGATCGAATGCGCCGCCGAGGCGGCCCGTGTCGCGCGGGGTGTCCGTGCGACACAGCTCGACGACCCCACGCACTGCCCCGACTGGGACGTCCGCGCGATGGTCAACCACTGGGTCCTCTACACCTCGCACGGCCTGGAGCACCGTGCCCTGCGCAAACAGCTCTCCGAGGAGCTGACCGCGCGCGACTTCACCGCCGATCCGGACTGGGCGGAGGCGTACGCGGCCCAGCTGGACCGGGCCGTCGCCGCCTGGGCCGACCCGGCGGTGTGGGAGGGCGAGGTCGACCTCGGCATGGCGAAGATGCCGGCCGACGAACTCGCCTCGATGATCATCAAGGAGCTGGCGGTGCACGGCTGGGACGTGGCCGCGGCCACCGGCCAGCAGTACACCGTCCCGGACGGTGCGGCGAGCCTCGTCCTCGCCGTGGTGGAGAAGCACGGCGACCTCTACCGCCAGTACGACGGCTTCGCCGACCCGGTACCCGTACCGGCCGACGCCCCCGTCTTCGAACGCGCCCTCGCGTCCAGCGGACGGAACCCGAGGCAGCGGGTCACGGCCGAAGTGGACCAGTGAGAGATCGCCCGATTGGGCCGAGCGCTCGGCCTAATCGGCGGTTAGCGTAATCCGTATGAGTCACGACAACCCGGTCCGCGTCGACTTCTACTTCGACCCCGCCTGCCCCTTCGCGTGGATCACCTCCCGCTGGCTGCTGGAGGTCGAGCGCGAGCGCCCGCTCGATCTCCGCTTCCACCCGATGAGCCTCTACCTCCACAACACCGGCAACGAACTCCCCGATTGGTACCGGGAGTTGGTCGACAAGTCCATCGGCCCGGTCCGCGTCGCCGTGGCCGCGGCCGAACAGCGGGGCGACAAGGTCCTGCGGGACCTCTACACGGCCTTGGGCATCCGCATCCACGAGCGGCGCTACGACGACTTCGACGCCGTCGTCGCCGAATCCCTCGCCGAACTCGGCCTCCCCGCCGAACTGGCCGAAGCCGCCCACGATCCGTCCTACGACGAGGCCGTGCGCCGCAGTCATGAGGCGGGCGTGGAGGAGGAGTCGGGCGGATACGTCGGGACGCCGACCCTGCATGTCGACGGGACGGTGTGGTTCGGTCCCGTGCTGCGGGCGATTCCGCGCGGCGCGAAGGCGGCCGAACTCTTCGACAGCTTCCGGGTGTTGGCCACGAACCCCGACTTCTTCGAGCTGAAGCGGACGCGTACCGGGGGTCTGTCCTTCCACTGAGCCCGATGACCGTCAGCAGCGGCGTGCGTCGGGGAGGTTGTCGTCGCGCAGTGACATAAACGCGGCGAGCGACGCAGTACGGAAAGCGACCCCCGCGATCATGCTCATGCCGCCGGGGGCCGTGCTGCGGACGGGTCGTCCGGGGTCCGACATCACAGGGGAGTGCCGGACCCCGGGCGGCGCTTCCCCGTCGATCGCCGCGTTGGCCACGCTCCGAGGTGGGGCATCCCCGAGGCCGGTCGCGTCCCGAGCCCTGTCACGTCCCGGAGTCGGTCACGCGCCGGGCTGTTCAGCGCGACGGCCCCGTCCCGACAGTCGTCCCGACAGGCGTCCCGCGAGGCGTTCCAGTGCGCCGGGGCGGTTCCAGGCGCGGAAGGCGTCGAGTTTGCTGCGGCCGACGCGATCGAGTGCCGTCTCGACCTTGCTCTGGTCCTCGGTGGGCAGTGCCCGTACAGACTGCCGCAGTGCCTCGGCCGGCGGGGTCGGTCGGTCATGTGCCGGGCTGTTCGGCGCGACGGCCCCGTCCCGACAGTCGTCCCGCGAGGCGTTCCAGTGCGCCGGGGCGGTTCCGGGCGCGGAATGCGTCGAGTCTGCCGCGGCCGACGCGATCGAGTGCCGCCTCGGCCTTGCTCTGGTCCTCGGTGGGCAGTGCCCGTAGAGGCAGCCGCAGTACCTCGGCCGGCGGGGTCGGTCGGTCATGTGCCGGGCTGCTCGGTGCGCCGCCCCCGTCCCGACAGTCGTCCCGCGAGGCGTCCGAGTGCGCCGGGGCGGTTCCAGGCGCGGAAAGCGTCGAGTCTGCCGCGGCCCGCGTGATCGAGCGCCGCTTCGACCTCGGCCTGGTCCGCAGCGGGCAGTGCCCGTACGGTCGGCCGCAACACCTTGGTCAGCAAAGTCGTACGGGTCTCGTCCCAGGCCGGATGGGTGCCCGGGAACGCGCTCCAGTCGCAGAAGCGGGCGGCGACATACGCGGGACCGGTCCGCAGCCGCTCGGTCACCCGGTCCGAACGGGCCGCCCGTTCGTACGCCGCGAGAAGGCGTGGCTCGGCCGAACGGGCCAGCGCGTACAGCTCGTTCGGCGGTGCCGTCCCCTCCAGGAGCCGCCACGCGAGGGCCTCGAAGGCGCGCTCTGCGACGGTGTCCGGCACCGGTTCCGCGGCGTCTGCCTTCAGGCTCAGTACCCGGGCGACCCACTCCTCGCCCTCGTTCGCTGTGCCCAACAGCCCGGTGAACTGCAGGAGTTGCAGGGCCGTGCGCTGGCCGGGCCGCAGCTCCGTGGTGAAGCAGCGGAGCAGGTCCGTGGCGAGTGCCGGTGCGTCACGGTCGTCCGGGGGCGCGGCGAGTGCCGCTTCGATCAGCAACTCCCTTGTGCCGGCGGCTCGGTGGGAGTCGGACCCCAGCTCCTTCAGCAGCAGGCCCGCCTCCTGGCCGGTCGGCAGTTCGTCGCCGGACCAGGTGAGACCAAGGGCCGTGCGCAGGACCGTCGGATCGGCGTGTGGCGAGACCCCTGCCGTGCGGAGCAGCCCGTGGAACCGGTCGAGCCGGTCGCCGGACTCCGCGGGTGGGACTGCGGGCGCGGCACACATCCGTAGGTGCGGGAAGCCCGACTGCTGGAGGCCGAGCGGAAGCCCCGAATCTCTCAACACCCTTGCCACAGCTGTCGGTTCGGCCGAGGCGAGGGTGTCGAGCGAGCCGAACAGCGCCACCCGCAGCCCGGGGTGGGTGTGCACCGCGTCGAGGAGGGCGGCCGGGCAGCCGTCGGCGGGAGGCTCGCTGCCATGACGGGTGCCGGTGGGTTCCGGCGACGGCTTCGTGGCCCCGCCCGTCGTGGTGTCCGGGGCCGAGGTGTCCACCAGCTCCCTGGCCAACCGCTCGGCCAGCTCAGGGAGTTGGTCCTGGCAGTCGACGTCGAGGAGGTCGGCGGCGCGCAGCAGTGCGAGGGGCCGACCCGACGCGGGCTCGGCCGTGTCCGCGATGCCGGCCCGCAGCGCGGGTGCGAGATCGCGGGCCAGGTCGTCATGGGCGCGTGCGGTGAGGGACCCCGCGCGCAGCACGGGCACCGGTCCCCGGGCGAGGACCGCCGACGCCAGTACGCGCGCGGCGAGCGGCCCCGACACCGAGGCCGGTACGCGCCCGTCCAGCCGGGCCAACAGGGCTGCCAGGGCGGTCTGTTCGTCCTCGCCGGGCAGGGTCGCCGAGCGCGAGCCCAGGTGGGGCACCGGGCCGCCGCACAACCCGGCGACCAGCGCCATCAACGTCTCGTCCGGCAGTGTGTCCGCCTGCTCGGCCGCCCAACTCGCCGCCGCCGCACGGGCATCCGTACGCAGGTCGATGCCCGAGGTGAGCGCGGACACCGCCAACGCGCCCAGTTCTTCAGGCGAGTTGCCGAACAACTCTGGACGGCCCGCCCGCCAGATCCGGGCGGACAGCTCCGCCCAGGTGTCCGGAACCGGTCCGGACGGCGGCTGGGCCGTGCAGTCGTGCACGCGGTAACGGGGATCGTGGGTCACCGGTTCGGAGGACGGGAGTGCGCCGACGACCTGCTGGCGCGCCTCCTGCGGACGGCGGGTGTACGTCGTGAAGGTGAGCCGGTGCGCCTGCTCGCGGGGCAGGACCGTGCAGGCGAGCGCGATCCACCGGGCCACGTCGGCGCTGTCGTGTTCCACGACCACGATCTGCCCGGCACCCGGATCCGCCGCCACCGCCCGCAGATCGGCGAAGAACGGCGCGAGCCACCCGCCCCGGGACCGCGCGAACGGGGTCAGCGCCTCCTTGCGCAGCAGCCCGGACGGTTCGACCCGGTCGACGGGGTCGGGCCTGCCGTCCGGCGGCGTCGACTCGGCCCAACGCGGCGACTCCCAGGTGGAGATGGGCAGGACACCGTCGGGCAAGCGGGTCCCGGACGGCAGCAGGAAAGCGTGTGCGTGGAAGGCGCCCGGACGCCCGCTGTCGTTCGTCCCGGTGCACACCGTACGGCTCAACAGCCGTCCGCCGTCCGCGAGTTCACTGAAGCTGAAGGCCTTCGGAAAGCCCTTGAGCTGCTCGGCGTCGGGCCGCTCCGGACTGTCGCGCGGAGTCTCGTACCCGATGAGCCGCTCGGCCTCCCGTAGCACCCCTTGGGGCACATCCGCGCCGACCACCGTGAACGGGGAGCCGGAACCGTCGGAGCCGGACGGCGCCGAGGTGTAGTGCAGCTGGGCCGGCACAGGCCCTTCGTGATGCCCGAACTCCCTACCCGCCACGTGTACTTGCTCCCCACTAGCCCTCGGAGGAACCATCCCAGCAGATCCGGGGGCCGGGGGAGACCCCTTTCCGGGAAACCGGGCAGGTGGGAACCGTGAAGGCGTTACGCGCCGACGGCCGCGAGCAGCGGCGCCCCGGCCGCGTCGTAGCGCTCCAGCAGGACCCGCGCCACTTCGGGTGCCGGACCCAGCACGTCGGCGAGGACGTCCGCCTCCGCCGCGCCCCGCGCGATGCGGTCGGGCAGGAAGCCGGGCGCGAGGACGTACGGCGCGACCGCGATCCGGCGGCAGCCGAGCGCCCGGAGTTCGCGGACCGCGTCCTCGGTGCGGGGGAGCGCCGCCGAGGCGAACGCTGGGCGCACGGCGCGCCAGCCGGTGTGCAACCACTCCCGCGCGAGGTCGTCGATCACCGCGATCGCCTCCGGGTCGGTGGACCCCGCCGAGGCCAGCACGATTCCCGTCGTCGACTTGTCGGCGGGCGTCAACCCGGCCTCGTAGAGCCGCCGTTCGAGCGCGCGCACCAGCAGCGGCGACGGGCCCAGCACCTCCGCCTGCCTGATCCGCAGCTGCGGCGGCGCGTCCCGCAGGACGGCGGGGATGTCCGCCTTCGCGTGGAACGCGCGGGTCAGGAGCAGCGGGAGGGCTACGACGTCACGTACGCCCTGCGCTGCCAGTGACTCCAACACCCCATGCACGGAAGGGATGGTGAAGTCCAGGAAGCCGACCTCCACGCGCAGCCCGGGCCGCCGCGACCGTACCCGCCGCACGAGGGCGTGGACGGTCGCGGCGTGCCGCGGGTCGCGGCTGCCGTGGGCGATGACGAGGAGAACAGGCTTCTGGTGCATAGGACTTCAGCTTTTCACCAGCAGACCGCGGCTGCGCAGCACCCACCGCTCCAGCGGGCTGAAGATCAGCAGGTCGATGGCGATACCGACGAACAGGATGAGGATGATGGCCTCGAACACCATGGACATGTCGCTGTTGGTACGGCCGTTCTCCAGCAACTGGCCGAGGCCCACGCCCAGGTCCGGGAACTGGGCGATGATCTCTGCCGCCATCAGCGAGCGCCACGAGAACGCCCAGCCCTGCTTCAGGCCCGCCACATAACCGGGGAGTGCCGCCGGCAGCGTGACGTGCCAGACGCCCTTGACGCCGGTCGCGCCCATCGTGCGGCCCGCGCGCAGGAACAGCGGCGGCACCTGGTCGACGCCGGACACCAGCCCGTTGGCGATCGAGGGGACCGCGCCGAGCAGGATCACCGCGTACATCATCGAGTTGTTCAGACCCAGCCAGATCACGGCCGGCGGCACCCACGCCACCGACGGCAGCGACTGGAGGCCGGACAGGATCGGGCCGATCGCCGCGCGCACGAACTTGACCCGCGCCACCAGCAGCCCCAGCGGGGTGCCGATCAGCAGCGCGAAGAAGAAGCCCAGCAGACCGCGCGAGACGCTGGTCCAGATGTACCCGAGCAGATCGCCCTTCAGCCAGGCGTCCTTGAACTCGCCGCCCACGGAACTCGGCGAGGGCAGCTTGCTCGGGTCGTCGACGATCGGGGTCAGGATCAGCCACACCACGATGACCACCGCGAGCGCGACGATCGGCGGGAAGATCTTGTTGACGAAGGTCTGCCGCAGGCTCGGCCGACCGGTGGCCGTGAACTCCAGTGCGTCCAGGCCCGCTTCGACGCTGCCGCCGTCCTTGACCGTCGTCGTCTCAGTGCTGGCCATGACGGCGGATCTCCCCACGCAGTACATCGGTGATCTCAAGGGACAGTTCGGCCACGGGCGCGTCCTCGATGCGGCGCGGCTGCGGTATGCCGACCGTCCACTCGCGGGCGATCCGGCCGGGCCGGGAGGACAGCAGGATCACCCGCTGCGCGAGCCGTACCGCCTCGCGCACGTTGTGCGTGACGAACAGGACGGACAGGCCCGTCTCGCCCCAGATACGGGTCAGTTCGTCGTGCAGGACGTCCCGCGTGATGGCGTCGAGGGCCGCGAACGGCTCGTCCATCAGCAGGATGCGGCTCTCCTGGGCGAGCGCGCGGGCCAGGGCGACACGCTGGCGCATACCGCCGGACAGCTCGTGCACCCGCTTGCCGTACGCGTCCTGAAGCCGGACCAGTTCGAGCAGCTCCTCGGTCCTGCCGCGCCGCTCCTCCTTCGGAACTCCCCTGAGTTTCAGGGCGAGTTCGATGTTCTTGCCCGCGGTGAGCCAGGGGAACAGGGCGTGCTCCTGGAACATCAGCGCGGGGCGGCCGTCCGTCGTGATGGACCCGGCGGTGGGCTTGTCGAGGCCCGCCACCAGGTTCAGCAGCGTGGACTTGCCGCAGCCCGAGGCCCCCAGGAGGGTGACGAACTCGCCCGGCGCGACATCGATGCTGATGTCGTCGAGGACGAGCTGCTGCCCGCGCGGCGTCGCGAAGGACTTCGAGACATGCTCAAGGCGTGCCGCGTGCTCGACCGACGTGGCGGTCTCCTTGGCGAGGGTCGTGGCCATGGTCGTCACCTCCTGGGAAGTCATCGGGATCCCTCGATCAGCTCGTGCCGAGGCCGGCGGCGTCGACCGTGCTGTCGCCGTCCGCCTTGAGGACCTTGTTGAGGAGCGTCAGGTCGTAGATGCCCTTCAGGTCGGGCTTCTCCAGCAGACCGGCCTTGACCGCGTGCTCCGCCTCGGAGTTGAGGGTGGAGGCCAGCGGGTCGTTGGTGAACTGGATCGAACTCCACGCCGGGTCGAGGACGTTGGCGGGCAGCGCCTTGCCGGAGTCGGCCTCCAGCTGCTTGTTCGCCGCGGCCTTCGCCTCGGTCGGGTTGGCGTTGATCCACTTGTTGGCCGCGACCGAGCCCTTCAGGACCGCCTCGACGACCTTCGGGTGCGCCTTCAGGAACTTCTGCGACACGATGATGTTCGTGATCACGAACTTCTTGTCGGGCCACAGCGTCGACTCGTCGAGCAGCACCTTGCCGCCCTCGGCGACCAGCTTCGACGCGGTCGGCTCCGGCACCCAGGCGCCGTCGATCGAACCGGCCTTGAAGGCGTCCGGGGTGATCTTGTTGTCGGTGCGGACGACGGTCACGTCACCCTTGCCGCTCTGCGCGTCGACCTTCCAGCCCTGGTCCGCGATCCAGTTGAGGAACGCCACGTCCTGCGTGTTGCCCAGCTGAGGCGTCGCGATCTTCTTGCCCTTGACGTCCTTCAGGGACTTGATCTTCTTCGGGTTCACGACCAGCTTCACGCCGCCCGACGCCGAACCGCCGATGATCTTCAGGCTCTTGCCGTCGGACTTGGTGTAACCGTTGATCGCGGGGGAGGGGCCGATCCAACCGATGTCGATGGAGCCCGAGTTGAGCGCCTCGATCTCGGACGGGCCCGCGTTGAAGGTGGCGTAGTCGGCCTTGGTGGCGCCCAATTCCTTCTGGAAGAGGCCCTGTTCACGGCCGACCAGTGCGGTCCCGTGGGTCAGGTTACCGAAGTAGCCGATCTTCACGGAGGCGAGACCCTCGATCTTCGAGGACCCGGCGGCGACCTTCTCCTTGGAGTTGGTGCTCTTGGAGTCGGACCCGTAACCGCAGGCGGCGAGGGTGAGCAGAGGGAGCGCGGCGAACACGGCTATGCCGCGACGGAGGTAAGTCGAGCGGTTGGCAGGCACGGGAGGTGTTCCTCTCGTTGGCCCGGCGGTCACGGTCTCAGGTCGTGGCCGGGAGGTCGGCAGGTCTTCGTTTTCGTCGCGTCCGGGGTGGGTGTCCCCCCGGATTCGAGCGAAGTCGAGAATGTGGGGGAAGGTGGGGGGACTGGGCGCGCAAGCGGTGCGCGTACGTCAGCACGCACATCGCGCCACCCCGCCCTGCCCGCTGCCGAGGGCGCCGCTGCCGACGCGGCCGCCCTCCTTCGCGAACGTCGAGTAGAAGTCCGTGGAGTTCATGGTCAGAAGTCCCAACCGTCCTCGTCCGACGCGTCCTTGACCGGCTCCGGCGCCGCGAACGACTCGCCGACCATGCCGGCGGTGAGCGTGGTGCCGTCGGCCGGGTCGATCAGGATGAACGAGCCCGTTCGGCGCGAATCGGCGTACGAGTCGACCGGCAGCGGCTCCGCGGTGCGGATCTTCACCCGGCCGATGTCGTTGGCGACGAGCTGTCCCGGATGCGGGTGCAGGGACAGGTCGTCGAGCGTGAGCCGGGACGGGATGTCCTTCACGATCGCCTTCACCGTGCGGGTGCCGTGCTTGAGGAGCACCCGGTGGCCCACGGTCAGCGGCGCGTCGGCGACATGGCAGACCGTCGCCTCGATGTCCTGCGTGGTCGCCGGGGCGTCCTTGCTGGGCACGATGAGATCACCGCGCGAGACGTCGATGTCGTCCTCCAGCAGGATCGTCACCGACTGTGTGGTCCACGCGGTCCTGACCGGCTTGCCGAGGAGGTCGATGCCGGAGATCTTCGTGGTGCTCCCGGAGGGCAGCACCGTCACGGGGTCGCCGACGCGGAAGCTGCCGGCCGCGATCTGACCCGCGTAACCCCGGTAGTCCGGGAGGTCGGCGCTCTGCGGCCGGATCACGTACTGCACGGGCAGCCGCGCGTGGCAGTGGCTCAGGTCGTGGGCGACCGGCACCGACTCCAGGTGCTCCAGGAAGGTCGGCCCGCCGTACCAGTCCATGTTCGCGGACGGGTCCACCACGTTGTCGCCGGCCAGCGCCGAGATCGGGATCGCGGTGATCTCCGGGACGCCCAACTCGCTTGCGTACGCGGTGAACTCCTCGGCGATCGCGGCGAACACGGTCTCCTGGTACTCGACCAGGTCCATCTTGTTGACCGCGAGCACCACGTGCGGGACGCGCAGCAGCGCGGCGATCGCCGCATGGCGCCGGGTCTGTTCGACGACACCGTTGCGGGCGTCGACGAGGATCACCGTCAGCTCGGCCGTGGAGGCACCCGTCACCATGTTGCGGGTGTACTGCACGTGACCGGGCGTGTCGGCGAGGATGAACCGGCGCCGGGGCGTGGCGAAGTAGCGGTACGCCACGTCGATCGTGATGCCCTGCTCGCGCTCGGCCCGCAGACCGTCGGTGAGCAGCGCGAGGTCGGGACCGTCCTGGCCGCGGTCGGCCGACACCCGCTGCACAGCCTCCAGTTGGTCGGTGAGGACCGACTTGGAGTCGTGCAACAGCCGCCCGACCAAAGTGGACTTGCCGTCGTCGACGGAGCCCGCCGTGGCGAACCGCAGCAGCGTGGTGGCCGAGAGCTCCTCGGTCGTGATGGTGCTCATGGTTAGAAGTACCCCTCGCGCTTGCGGTCTTCCATCGCGGCCTCGGACATCTTGTCGTCGGCGCGCGTCGCGCCCCGCTCGGTCAGCCGGGACGCCGCGATCTCGGTGATGACCTGCTCCAGCGTCACCGCGTCCGAGTCGACGGCACCGGTGCACGACATGTCACCGACGGTCCGGTACCGGATGAGCCGCTTCTCCACGGTCTCGTCCGCCTTCGGCCCGCCCCACTCACCTGCGGTCAGCCACATGCCGTCCCGCGCGAACACCTCACGCTCGTGCGCGAAGTAGATCTCGGGCAGCTCGATCCCCTCGCGGGCGATGTACTGCCAGACGTCCAGCTCGGTCCAGTTGGACAGCGGGAACACGCGGACGTGCTCACCGGGCGCGTGCCGCCCGTTGTAGAGATTCCACAGCTCGGGGCGCTGGCGGCGCGGGTCCCACTGCGAGAACTCGTCGCGGAGGCTGAACACCCGCTCCTTGGCGCGCGCCTTCTCCTCGTCCCTACGACCGCCGCCGAAGACCGCGTCGAACTTCTCGCTCTGGATCCTCTCCGTCAACGGCACGGTCTGGAGGGGATTCCGGGTGCCGTCGGGGCGTTCGCGCAGCACACCGCGGTCGATGTAGTCCTGTACGGAGGCCACATGGAGCCGCAGCCCATGTGCGGCGACCACACGGTCGCGGTACTCAAGGACCTCGGGGAAGTTGTGTCCGGTGTCCACATGCAGCAGCGAGAACGGCACCGGCGCGGGCGCGAACGCCTTCAGCGCGAGGTGCAGCATGACGATCGAGTCCTTGCCGCCGGAGAAGAGGATCACCGGCCGCTCGAACTCACCCGCCACCTCACGGAAGATGTGCACCGCCTCGGACTCAAGAGCATCGAGGTGGGAGAGTGCGTACGGCGTGTCCGTACCGTCCTCGGCCTTGGCAGCGGTCGTCGTCATGCCAGTCCCCTCTCGGTGAGCAGCGCGTGGACAGCCGCCGCCGACTCCTGCACGGTCTGGTGCTGCGACTCGATCCGCAGGTCGGGCGACTCGGGCTCCTCGTACGGGTCGTCGACCCCGGTGAGCCCGGTCAGTTCACCGGCGGCCTGCTTGGCGTAGAGACCCTTCACATCGCGTACGGAGCACACGTCGACCGGGGTGGCCACATGCACCTCGATGTACGCGGCGCCGCTCTCCTGGTGCCGCTTGCGGACGGCCTCGCGGCTGTCGGTGTACGGCGCGATGACCGGGACGAGCGCCAACACACCGTTGCGGGCGAGCAGTTCGGCCAGGAAGCCGATGCGCTGCACGTTGGTGTGCCGGTCCTCGCGGCTGAAGCCGAGGCCCGCGGAGATGAACTCGCGGATCTCGTCGCCGTCGAGCACCTCGACGAGGTGGCCCTCCTCGCGCAGCCGGTCGGCCAGCTCGTACGCGATGGTGGTCTTGCCGGCACTCGGCAGTCCGGTGAGCCAGACGGTGGCTCCGGTCGTCACGTGCGACTCCTTCTCCGTGATGGTCATTCGTGCAGCCCGCACTCGGTCTTCCCGCGCCCCGCCCAACGGCCGGCGCGGGCGTCCTCGCCCTCCAGGACCCGGCGGGTGCAGGGCGCGCAGCCGACGGACGCGTAGCCGTCCATCAGCAACGGGTTGGTGAGGACGCCGTGTTCGGCGACGTAGGCGTCCACGTCGTCCTGGGTCCAGCGGGCGATGGGGGAGACCTTGACCTTCCGGCGCTTCTCGTCCCAGCCGACGACCGGGGTGTTCGCCCGGGTCGGGGACTCGTCGCGGCGCAGTCCGGTCGCCCAGGCCGCGTACTTGGTCAGGCCCTGCTCCAGGGGTTGGACCTTGCGCAGCTTGCAGCACAGGTCCGGGTCGCGGTCGTGCAGTCGGGGGCCGTACTCGGCGTCCTGCTCGGCGACGGTCCGGCGCGGGGTGAGCGTGATGACGTTGACGTCCATCACGGCCTCGACCGCGTCGCGGGTGCCGATGGTCTCGGGGAAGTGGTAGCCGGTGTCGAGGAACACCACGTCGACGCCGGGCATCGCGCGGGAGGCGAGGTGGGCCACCACCGCGTCCTCCATCGAGGAGGTCACACAGAACTGTTTGCCGAAGGTCGTGACCGCCCACTGGAGGATCTCCAGCGCGGAGGCGTCCTCCAGGTCGCGGCCCGCCTGCTCGGCCAGGGCTTTCAAGTCGTCGGTGGGGCGCGCTTTCTGAGTCGTCGTCATATCTCGTCTCCCCCTGCGTCGGTCTGCCGGAGCCCCCGGGCGAGGAGCCCGAGGAACTTCAGCTGAAAGGCCCGATTGCATGCCGCGCATTCCCATGCGCCGTGGCCCTGCTCGTTGGGACGCAGGTCCTCGTCGCCGCAGTAGGGGCAGTAGAAGGGGGCGGCCCGCTCGCTCACGTGAGGGACTCCTCGCTGGCGCGCGTCGCCCAGGTGGCGAAGCGCTCGCCGTCCTCGCGCTCCTGCTGGAACCGGGTGAGCACCCGCTCGACGTAGTCGGGCAGTTCCTCCGAAGTGACCTTCAGGCCACGGACCTTGCGGCCGAAGCCGGCCTCAAGACCGAGGGCGCCGCCGAGGTGCACCTGGAAGCCCTCGACCTGCTCGCCCTCGTCGTTGAGGACCAACTGGCCCTTGAGACCGATGTCCGCGACCTGGATACGGGCGCAGGCGTTCGGGCAGCCGTTGATGTTGATGGTGATCGGCTCGTCGAACTCCGGGATACGGCGCTCCAGTTCGTCGATGAGCGTGATGCCGCGCTGCTTCGTCTCGACGATCGCCAGCTTGCAGTACTCGATGCCGGTGCAGGCCATCGTGCCGCGCCGGAAGGGGGAGGGCCTGGCGGTGAGGCCGAGCGCTTCGAGACCCTCGACCAGGGACTCGATCTGCCCCTCCTCGACATCGAGCACGATCATCTTCTGCTCGACGGTGGTGCGCAGCCGGCCCGAGCCGTGCGCGTGGGCCAGCTCGGCGATCTTCGTGAGCGTGGTGCCGTCGACGCGGCCGACGCGCGGGGCGAAACCGACGTAGAAGAGGCCGTCCTGCTGGCGGTGGACGCCGACGTGGTCGCGCCAGCGCTGGACCGGCTGCGCGGGGGCGGGGCCGTCGACGAGCTTGCGCTTGAGGTACTCGTCCTCCAGGACCTGGCGGAACTTCTCCTGGCCCCAGTCGGCGACGAGGAACTTCAGACGGGCGCGGGTGCGCAGCCGCCGGTAGCCGTAGTCGCGGAAGATGCCGATCACGCCGGCCCAGACGTCCGGGACCTCGTCCAGCGGGACCCAGGCACCGAGCCGGACGCCGATCTTCGGGTTGGTGGACAGGCCGCCGCCGACCCACAGGTCGAAACCGGGGCCGTGCTCGGGGTGTTCGACGCCGACGAACGCGATGTCGTTGATCTCGTGGGCGACGTCCAGGAGCGGGGATCCTGAGATCGCCGTCTTGAACTTGCGCGGGAGGTTGGAGAATTCCTTGGTGCCGATGTAGAGGCGGTGGATCTCGTCGATGGCCGAGCTGCCGTCGATGATCTCGTCCTCGGCGATCCCGGCGACCGGCGAGCCGAGGATGGTGCGGGGCGTGTCGCCGCAGGCCTCGGTGGTGGAGAGACCGACCGCCTCCAGGCGGTTCCAGATCTCGGGCACGTCCTCGATGCGGATCCAGTGGTACTGCACGTTCTGCCGGTCCGTGAGGTCGGCCGTGCCGCGCGCGAACTCCTGCGAGATCTCGCCGATCACCCGCAGCTGGTCCGTGGTCAGCCGGCCGCCGTCGATCCGGACGCGCAGCATGAAGTACTTGTCGTCCAGCTCCTCCGGCTCCAGGATCGCGGTCTTGCCGCCGTCGATCCCGGGCTTGCGCTGGGTGTACAGCCCCCACCAGCGCATACGGCCGCGGAGGTCGTTCGGGTCGATCGAGTCGAACCCGCGCTTGGAATAGATCGTCTCAATGCGTGTCCGCACATTGAGACCGTCGTCGTCCTTCTTGAACTGCTCGTTCCCGTTGAGCGGGGTGAAGTGTCCGGCTGCCCACTGACCCTCACCGCGGTGACGGCTCACCTTGCGGCGGGGCGCTGCGGCTGCAGGGTTCTCAGGGGTGGCGGCCATGGTTCTACGTCCTCCGGGACAGGCGGGTGATCGGCTCTGACCTGCGTGTACGGGCGCATGCGGGCATACGCGCGCGTCTTTGCGCAGTATGAGGCAGATACGGGGAAAACCGGCGGTGCTGCGGCTCGGCTAGCCCGCCGGACAGATGGCGCTGGACATGCGGCCGAGGTCGACGTGCCGCCGACTCACCAAGGCAATTCCAGTTCCGGACATGACGGAAGCGTGTCACGGCGTTCTGGACACAGTCCAGCTTCGTCCGTCATGCGGACACCCTGGTCCCGCTATGTGAGACGAGGGTGTCATCGGTCACAAGCCGCGCACGCTGTCTTGTCGGCGCAGGTCAGGCGCGGTAGGCGCCCGGCCAGGGGCCCGGGGTGGGCGCCTGTGTCACCTCCTCGACCTGCGTGTCGAAGAGCTTGAAGCCCCGGCGCTGGTAGTTGTCCATCGCATGCACGCCGTCCAGGCTGCAGGTATGCAGCCAGACCCGCTTCGTGGGGGCCCGCCCGGGCCAGCGGTCGGCGAGGTCCCAGGCGCGGGCGGCGCCGTAGGAGAGGAGGTGGCCGCCGAGGCGGCGGCCACGGAAGGCGGGGACCAGACCGAAGTAGACGATCTCGACGACCCCGTCGTCCTGCGGCTCCAGTTCCACGTACCCGCCGGGCGTGCCCCGGTCGTACACGACCCAGGTCTCCACTCCCGGCCGGTCCAGGTGCTCCTGCCACTGCGCGAACGTCCAGTGCAGCCGGTCGATCCAGAGGATGTCCCCGCCCACGGACGCGTACAGATAGCGGCTGAACTCGGGGGAGGGCAGCTCGGAGCGGGCGATCCGCACGTCCCCCTCCGGCGCGATGGCCGGGAGGAGGTCGCTCGGGTCGGTCTGCTCCAGGGACCAGGTGGTCACCGGCATGTTCGTCATGTCCGTCAGGGAATCATCCGGGCACGGGATCTGTCGATCAGCTGATCAACGGAGCGAGCTGTCGATCGACTTCAGCGGCAGGGCGAACAGCATCCGCCCCGACACCGACCAGACCTCGCCGGTCTCCTGCCAGTAGGAGAGGGAGTCGGTCTGCGGGCTCCAGCACTGGTGCGTCTCGTCGGCCCCGCACTCGGTGGCCTTCGCGCCGTGCTCGTTCTGGCGCCACATCGAGCCCCGGCCGCCGTCCGTCCCGGCCGCGCCGCCCAGGTACCAGGCGGACCGGTTCGCGAGCAAGCCCCCGGCGCCGTCGACCTTCGTCGCGTACGCCTCGTCGGCGGCCGCGCGCCCCGCCGAGTCGGTGGCGAGCAGCCCCGGACGCGCGGGGTCCCCGCTGAAGGAGTAGCGCCACAGTCGCTTCGACCCGCTGGCGACCAGACTGTTCGGCACGGTGCTCCGGTCCAGGGACAGACCCGCGGGCCGTACGGCCGCCTTGCCGCCGGCCAGCCGGTACGACCCGACCGCGGGCAGCACGTACCGGTACCCGGCCGCCGACCAGCCCTCGCGCACCCGGCCGACCGCGGAGGCCGTCACCGTGGTGCGCTGGATGCGGTTCATGTCGTACACGTACAGCGCGTCGCGGGTCCCGCTGGTGGTCGTGACCAGGAGCTTGTCCTCGTACCAGACCATGCCGGAGATCTTGGAGACGAGCCCTCGATAGTCCCGCCCGCCGTCCGTCGGTACGGCGAGGAGGGCCCAGGTGTAGGTGAGATGCGCGGTGTCGGCGGCGTTCACGAAGGCGACCCTGGCCAGGCCGCGGGTGTTCGCGCTCCAGCCGGAGAGGATCACCCGGTTCGAGCCCCACCAGCCGTCCTCGTCGGCGTCGCCCGACGTGGTCACCGAGCGTGGTGTCCAGGCGGGGTCGGCCGCGTCGCCGCTGTCCCAGCAGTACGCGCGGGTGGCCGCCGGTTCGACGGGCAGCGCCGACTTCTCGTCGGTCGTGCAGTCCGCGGCGTCGCGCAGGGTGTGGTCGGCGCTCTCCAGGACGGTGCCGACGCCCACCGGGCGGCCCATCGCCGAGGAGAGCCGGTCCAGGGACCGCTGTGGCTCCAGATGCTCCCGCAGCCGCAACGCGCTCATGTCGGAGGCCGAGGTGAGGGGCTTCAGCGCCCCGGGATCGGAACCGACCGTCGCCTGCGAGGCGCTGATCAGGGTCGCGGCCGCGGTGAGGCCGAGCGCGGCCCCGGTGAGCACGGCGCGCAGCGCCCTGCCCCGCCTGCGCCGGCGATGTCGCCCACGTGCACTCATAGTGTCCTCCCGAGGCGAGCCAACTGCGCCTGGTGATCCGTGCGTTGACCAGGGAGCAGGTGGGGTGGCCCGTAAAGGGATGCTACGGCAGTCATGGCCGCCCCAGGGGTAAGACCCCGCAAATATGCGGAAGATGCAGCCGGACGTGCCTTTTGCGCCACCTGTCCGCAGCAGTGCCCTGACCCGCGCCTCCGCCTCCGGCGGGCTCCTGCCGTCCGGGCCGCGGCAGCTAAACCGACCTCTCCGCTACGGCACTTGGGTCGCCGTCCGTCCCCTGGTCACCCCGGGTGCCGTCGAGTGCCGCAGCAGCTCGCGCGGGTCGTCCGGCAGCAGCACCTCGACCTCGGCGTCCTCGCGGAACCGGTACGGACGGTGCTCCAGGAGTGCCCCGAGGTAGCGCCGTACCCGCGACATCTCGGCACGCACCGTCACCGTGCGGCCCGGGTCGCCGAACATGTCCTCGGCCAGGGCCGCCGCGCTGCGGCCGGTGCGGTGCAGGGCCAGAAGGTAGAGCAACTCGGCATGCCGGGGGCTCAGTTCACGGGTCCAGGAGCCCGCGCTGCCGTAGACCGTCACCGACCAGCGGCGCGGCAGGGCGAGGTCGAGGACGATCCGGGCGGCGCCGGGCACCGGTGCGTCGGCGACGCGGACCAACCAGCCCCCGGCCAGCGGCTCCAGCGAGCACAGCCCGAGGGACGGCAGCCAACGGCGGCCCCCGGAGGGCGACTTGGGCAGCGCGATCCGCGTCACGTACGGCATCCCGGTGACCGCGGCCGTCCAGCCGTCCCGGTCCACCACCAGGGCCCGGCCGCCGACGCGGGGCAGGATCGGCGCCGCCACCGCGCGCAGCCGCTCCAGCGAGGTCATGTGCAACTCACGCAGCCGGGCCTCGGCGAGCTTGGCCACCGAGTCGACCCAGGCGAGGGTGGCCGGGTGCATGGTCTCCAGCGGGCCGCTCACATCGACGACACCGATCAGCCGGCCGTCCCTGGGGTCCGTGATCGGAGCCCCCGCGCAGGTGAACGCGGCCAGCGCGCGCGAGAGATGCTCGCCGGCGAAGACCTGCACGGGCCGCCGGACGACCGCCGGGGTGCCCACGCCGTTGGTGCCGATGACGTCCTCGCGCCAGTCGGTGCCGACCTCGATGCCGACCTCGTCGGCCTTGCGCAGCACGGCGGCGCTGCCCTCCCGCCACAGCGCCCGGCCCTCGTCGTCGGCGACCAGCACGATGTGGTGGGCGGCGTCCGCGACCGACACCAGGCCCTCCCGCAGCACCGGCAGGACATGCCTCAACGGGCTTGTCCCGCGCCGCCGTTCGACCTCCTCGCGGGAGAGCAGCCCGGTCCGCAGATCGTGGTCGGGGTGGGTCCCGCCGCGTAACGCGCGCTCCCAGGACTCCTCGATCACCGGGCGCGGAACGGTGCGGGCGCGCTGTCCGAAGGGCGTGGCGTACCGGGCGTCGCTCAGCATCCGGGCCGTCCGCGCCGCGTCGACGGTGGTGCGCCGCGGCAGTCCGGCCGGCGGGTTCGCCATGGGTCCTTCTCTCCGGTCCGGTATCTGTCGACTGCTGTTCTCGTATCGACTGTTGGTCTCATAGTGCCGCTCCGCGGTGACGGAGGGAGACAGTCCGGACACAGAAGCCGCCAAGTTGCAACCCTCTGCAACCCTGGTGAACAGCCGTACGGTGTCTGAAACTTGTCCCAGCTGCGAGGGTGGTGCCGTGTCGGCGCAGCACCACCCTCGCGTTGTGCCGGTGCGCCTCAGACCGCCGGCCGGGCCCGTTCCACGATCGACGTGAGGTCCAGGCTCGGCGGCAGGGTGCCGAACGCGGAGCCCCAGTCGCCGCCCAGCCGGGAGGCGCAGAACGCGTCGGCGACCTCCGGCGGAGCGTGCCGCACGAGCAGCGCCCCCTGAAGCACCAGCGCCATCCGCTCGACCACGCGCCGGGCGCGGCCCTCGATGCCCTCCAGGTCGGCGAACTCGGCGAGCAGGTTCTTCATCGCCCCGTCCAGCCGGTGATCGGCGCCGCGCACCCGGCCGACCTCGACCAGGAAGGCGTTCAGCGCCTGCGGTTCACGCCGCAACGCCCGCAGGACGTCGAGGGCCTGGATGTTCCCGGCGCCCTCCCAGACCGAGTTGAGCGGCGACTCCCGCACCAGGCGCGGCAGTCCGGACTCCTCGACGTATCCGTTGCCGCCCAGGCACTCCGCCGCCTCGACCGTGAGCGGCGAACAGCGCTTGGTCACCCAGTACTTGGCGGCCGGGACCGCCAACCGCAGGAACGCCAGCTCCTGTTCGCCACCGTCGTCGTAGGCCGCCGCGAGCCGCAGTCCGAGGGCGGTGGCCGCCTCCGACTCCAGGGCGAGGTCGGCCAGCACGTTGCGCATCAGCGGCTTGTGCATGAGCTTGCCGCCGAACGCCTCGCGGTGGGCGGCGTGATGGACGGCCTGCGCGACGGCCTGCCGCATCAGACCGGCCGAGCCCAGCACGCAGTCGAGCCGGGTCGCCGCGACCATCCCGATGATGGTCCGCACCCCGGCGCCCTCGTCACCGACCCGGCGGGCCCAGGTCCCGTCGAACTCGACCTCGGCGGAGGCGTTCGACCGGTTGCCGAGCTTGTCCTTGAGGCGCTGGAGGAGGAACACGTTGCGCGTGCCGTCCGCCAGCACCCGGGGGACCAGGAAACAGGTCAGTCCGCCGGGTGCCTGCGCCAGCACGAGGAAACCGTCGGACATCGGCGCCGAGCAGAACCACTTGTGGCCGGTCAGCTCGTACGTCCCGTCCTCGGCGAGCGGGCGCGCCTCCGTGGTGTTGGCGCGGACGTCGCTGCCGCCCTGCTTCTCCGTCATGCCCATCCCGAAGACCACCCCGGCCTTGAGGTGGGCGGGCCGCAGCTCACGGTCGTAGACCGTGGACGTCAGCCGGGGCTCCCACTCGGCGGCCAGCGCGGGGTCGGCGCGCAGGGCGGGCACCGCCGCGTGGGTCATCGACAGCGGGCAGACGTTGCCCGCGTCGACCTGGGTCCAGACCAGGAGTCCGGCGGCCCGCCGCACATGTCCGGCGGGCCGGTCCCAGGCGGCGGTCAGCCCGGCCGACACACCCTTGCCGAGCAGCCGGTGCCAGGCCGGATGGAACTCGACCTCGTCGATCCGGTCCCCGTAGCGGTCGTGGGTACGCAGGCCCGGGGGGTTGTCGTTGGCCTGCACACCCCACTCCTGGAGCTGGGCCGAGCCGGCGGCGCGGCCCAGTGCCGAGAGGTCCTCGCGGACCTCGTCCAGCAGTCCTGGTGCCGTGTGCCGCTCGACCGCCGCCGTCAGGACCCGGTCGGCGGTGAAGACGTCGTATCCGACCAGCGGGGGAGTCTGGTTGGTCACGGTGTGGGTGGTGCGTGCCATGGCTGGAACCTACCCGTGGGGACGGCGGTGGTCTGGATCTCCACCCTGCCGTGCGGTGGATCTCCACCCTGGCACAACCGCCGTCGCGGGCGTCAGGCCGAGCGGGACATGGCCGCCAGCATCGCGGTCTCGGGCACCTCCTCCTCCAGCCAGCCGGTGCGGTACACCGTGTCCAGATAGCGTTCGCCCAGGTCAGGGGCTATCGCCACCGCCGTGGTGCCGTGCCGGCCGTTCCGCGCGAGCCACTGTTCGGCCCCGCTGACGACGGTGCCGGTGGACCCGCCGAACAGGAAGCCCCGCGCGGCCAGCCGACGGCAGGTCGCCACGGTGTCCGGCTCCCCGACATGGATCACGTCGTCGATGTACGACGTGTCGAGGAAGGGCGGCGCCACGCTGGTGCCGAGGCCCGGGATCATCCGGGGCCCGGCCTCCCCGCCGAAGGTGACCGACCCGGCCGCGTCCACGGCGACGATCCGCACCCGGCGCCGCCACTGCCAGAACCAGCGCGCGCAGCCCATCAGCGTCCCGGTGGTGCCGGCGCCGACGAACAGCACGTCCAACTGTGGGAACCGGCGGGCGATGGCGGGTGCCGTGGTGCGGTAGTGCGCCCGCCAATTCCCTTGGTTGCTGTACTGGTTGAGCCATACGTACCGCTCGTCGGAGGCGCACAGCGCCCGCACGTACGCGATCCTGGCGCCCAGGAAACCGCCGTGCGCGTCGGGCTGGTCGATGACGTGGACCCGGCTGCCGAGCGCCTCCATCAGCTGCACCGTGGGCACGTTGCAGCGTCTGTCGGTGATGCAGAGGAACCCGTAGCCGCGGCTCGCCGCGAGCACGCTCAGGGCCACCCCCAGGTTGCCGGACGACGACTCGACCAGCACCGAGCCGGGCCGCAGGATGCCGGCCCGCTCGGCGGCGTCCACCATCTCGGTGGCGGCCTTGAGTTTGACCGAGCCGGCGAAGTTGAACCCCTCGCACTTCAGATAGAGCGGCAGTTCCAGCGCTGCCCGCAGGTCGACGTAGAGGTCGTCCTCGTTGAACTCCGCGGGATCGGAAATAACAGCCATGTTCTCCCCCTATTGGTGCGCCACGATCGCCGTCAGCCGTACCGGCGCAGCTCGTGGAAGAACCCGTCGACGACGTGGAGTTCGCCCCGTCGGACCACTTCGTCATGGACGAACCTGCCGACCGCGAGGTCGAGCACCCCCAGGCCGAAGGGCGAGAACACCACCGTCCGGTCGGTCGGTACGCTCACGCGGCCTGTCAGTACGTCGTCCAGCGTGCCGTCGATGAACTCCCGCCCCCCGGTGGCCTGTTCGGCCAGGTGCGGGGACGTGTCGGCCTTCAGGCAGTGCTCGACGTCGTCCACGAAGTTCGCGGACCCGAGCAGGATCGCCGGGTCGAGATCCCGCAACGACACGTGCAGGACCAGCGGATGATGGTCGAACCAGGCCGGATCGTGCACATGCGGCGAGCCGGCGATCGTCGCGAACACCAGCAAGTCGCTGGAGCGGACCAGGCTTTCGGCCTTGTCGTGCACGGTGACCCGCCCCGGCGCACCCGAACGTTCCAGGTATCCCCGGAACCCCTCCGCGCTGTCCGCGGACAGGTCGTACACGCCCGTCTCCTCGAACTCCCAGCCGGTGGCGCGGAGATGGGTGTGGATGTAGCGGGCGATCAGGCCCGTCCCCACGAACCCGACCCGCAGTGGCCGTTCGCGTCCCTGGCTGAGCTTGTCGGCCGCGAGCGCCGCCGAACTCGCCGTACGGGTCGCGCTGATCACCGAACTCTCCAGGCAGGCGTACGGATAGCCGGTGTCCGGGTCGTTGAGGATCAGCACCGCCGAGGCCCTGGGCAGCCCCGACCCGGTGTTCCCCGGGAAACTGGAGATCCACTTCAGCCCGTCCACCCGCAACGGCCCCCCGAGCGACGCGGGCAGCGCGATGATCCGGGACGAAGGACGGTCGGGGAAGCGCAGGAAGTACGACGGCGGGTTCACCGAGTCGCCCGCGCCGTGCAGCCGGTAGGTGGCCTCCACGAGGTCGGCGATCTCCGACTCCCGTCCGGTCAGGGCTTGTTGGACCTGTTCGCCGCTGATGACCGAGAACGACGGTGTGTCGACGCTCATGCCGCCCTCCCGCCGGCCGACGGGGCGAGGTCCGTCAGGCGCACCGGATCGCCGAGCCCGGCGAGCACCTCGCGCGGCCCCTCGAACGGCTCCCTGCCGTGCGCGGTACGGATGTTGTCCACCAGCAGCAGGTCCCCGGAGCGCCACGGCTCGCGCCGCACATGCCGGTCGTAGGCCTCGTTGACGGTCGTCACGACGCCCGCGTCGATCGGATCGCCGTTCCCGAAGCGGGTGTTGAAGGGGAGCGCGTCGGCGCCGTAGACGTCGACGAGGTACTCGCGGACCTCGGGTTCCATCGTCCACTCGTTCAGGAACGCGATCTGGTTGAACCAGCAGCGCCGTCCTGTGACCGGGTGGCGGAGGACGGCGGCGCGGCGCTGGCGGGTGCGCAGCGAGCCGTCGTGCTGCCAGGCGAACTCGATGCCCTGGGTGCGGCAGTAACGTTCCACGACGGAACGGTCGTCGGTGCCGAAGGCCTCGGCGACCGACGCCCCGATCTCCTCGTGGTACGTCCGCGTCAGCATCCAGCCCTCCCGCTCGAACCGCTCCACCAGCGGCGCGGGCAGCGACTGGAGGACGGCCTCGGCGTCGGCGACCGGGGTCGCGCCGCCCTCCGTCGGCGCCTCCAGGCAGGCGAAGAGCAGCAGGCCGGGGAAGTCCAGGGCGTAGCTCAACTCGTGGTGCTGGCACATCGGTTGGTCGGTCGGCCACTTGGTGGCGGAGTACACGCCCTCCGCGTACGTACGGCGGGGAGCGAACGGCTCCCGGTCCGCCATCAGGGAGTCGGTGAGCCGCCGGAAGACGGTCTCCGCCCCGGCCGGGTCGGCGAGACCGAGCCCGCGGACCAGGACGCAGCCGTGCTCGGCGACGACGGACCGCAGCGCGTCACGGTGCCCGGCGGCCCAGCCGACCGGGTCTCCGCCGACATCGGCGTGCAGCAGCGGTGGGCTGTCCGGGCTCAGGGCGACGGAGTTGAGCAGCGTCGCGGAAGAGAGCGACATCTCGGTGTTCCTTTCGGTGGTGCTGTCGATCGTTCGGCCGGCGGTGCGGCGGGTCTCAGGAGGAGACGGGCGGGTCCAGCAGTCCGGCCAGGTCCGCGAGGACCGGGTGTCGGGTGACGTCCTTGAGGCTGATCGCCCGGTCGAGGGCGACCGCCAGCTTCACCGCGGCCAGCGAGGTGCCGCCGCGGTCGAAGAAGTGGTCCTGACGGCCGATCCGCTCGGCCGGGATGCCCAGGACCACGGCCCAGGCCGCCGCCAACCGCCGTTCGGCGGGCGTGTCCGGCCCGTCCCCCACGGCGTCCAGATCACCGGCGAGCGCGGTGAGCGTCCTGCGGTCGGTCTTGCCGTTGGCGGTCAACGGCAGGCTCGCCCGCCAGTGCACGACCGACGGCACCATGTACGCGGGCAGCGACTCGCCGAGCGTGGCCCGCACCGCGCCGGCCTCGACGGGCAGCGGGCCGGTGCAGAACGCCACCAGCTGCGTCCCGCGCACCACGACCACCGCGCCGTCCCGCACCCCGTCCACCCGCAGCAGCGCGTTCTCGATCTCGCCGATCTCGACACGGAAGCCGCGGATCTTCACCTGGCTGTCCCGGCGTCCCAGGAACTCCAGCTTCCCGTCCGGCCGCCAGCGCCCGTGGTCACCGCTGCGGTACAGCCGCTCGCCGGGCCGGTACGGGTCCTCGGTGAACGCGGCCCTCGTGCGCTCGGGATCGTTGACGTACCCCCGGCCGACGCACACACCGGAGAACACGATCTCGCCGGGTGCCCCCAGCGGCACGGGCACCAGATCCTCGTCGACGACGTACACCCGCACGTTGGAGACGGGCCGGCCGAGCGGGACGCGGTCGCCGTCCGGTGCCCGGTCCATGACCTCGTGGTTGGTGTCGTCCGAAGTCTCTGTCAGGCCATAGGCGTTGACTAGCCGCACCCCGGGGCGGGCCGCGAACCAACGGTCCACGAGTTCCTTCTTCACGGCCTCCCCGGTCACCGACACACAGCGCAGGTCCGGGAGTTCACGCGGCTGCCGCTCCAACTCGGCCAGCACGGCCTCCAGATACGACGGCACGACCTGAAGCACGTTCACGCGCCCCGCCTCGATCGTGTCCACGAACCGCGCCACGTCCAGGATCACGTCCTGCGCCACCAGCAGCGTCCGCCCGCCCACGAGCGGCGCGCACACCAACTGCCAGAGCGAGATGTCGAAGCACTGCGGCGCGGTCTGCGCGACCACCTGCCCGGCCCCGATCCCCAGGTCGTCCAGCTTGGCGAACACGTGGTTGAGGAAACCCGCGTGCTCGCACATGGCGCCCTTGGGCTCACCCGTGGAGCCCGACGTGAAGTAGATGTAGGCGAGTTGACCCGGCGACACCGCGATCCCGAGGTCGCCGTCCGAGTGGCCCTCGGAATACGCCTCGTCGACATAGAGCGTGCCGTCGGTCGGGTCGCCCAGCGCGCCGTCGCTGCCGCGCTCGGTCAACACCAGTGCGCACCCCGCGCGTTCGAGCACCCTCGCGACCCGGTCGGCCGGGAAGTGCGGCTCGACGGGCAGATACACCCCACCCGCCTTGAACACGGCGAGGACGGCGGCCATCCAGTCCAGGTTCCGCTCCAGCACCACGGCGACGACACCCTCGCGGGTCAGTCCCCGGGACAGCAGCGCCCGACTGAGCTGGTTCGCCCGGGAGTTGAGCTCCCGGTAGGTCCACTGCCGGTCGCCCTGCACGGCGGCGACCGCGTCCGGGCACACCGCCACCATGTCCTCGAACAGCTCGTGCACCCGCCGCTCGGGCAGCTCGCGGTACGGGCCCGTCAACTCGTCGAGCTGGAAGCGGAGTTCGGCGTCCGACAGCAGCATGGGCCGGTCCGGCTCGGTGAGCGCGGTCAGGTGATAGCCCGCGATGCGGGCGGCGGCCCCGGCGTCCAGGACGTCGGTGCGGTACCGCAGCCGCAGCGTCCGGCCGGTGACGCTCACCTCCAACGCCGGGTCCTCCTCGGCGGGTTCACCCGACAGCGCCCCGAGGACCTTGGTGTGGGCGACCTTCAGTGCGGCGGGCTCGGTCGAAAGCCCTTCGGGCAGGGACACTTCGTACTCCGCCACACCGGGCACCGGAGTGAGCGTCCACCGCGGAATGATCTCCATCGTTCTCTTTCCCCCCTGTTTCCTTCCCCCTGCGGCACGAGCCGTCAGGGAGTCCTGTGCTGTCCGGCGCGCCGTGGCGCCACCGCCGGATTCCCGCCCCACCGGGACCGCGCCGGCATCTCCTCGCCCTTCATCAGGAAGGAGTCGGCGGCCAGTTCGGCCCCGTCACCCATCGAGACGCCGTAGTGGACGAGCGCACCCACCCCGAGGGTGCAGCCGGCGCCGATGGTGATCATTTCGGACTTGAAGGTGCCGTCCTCCTGCGAGTGCGACTGCACCTTGGTGTGCGCCGACAGCGTGCAGTCGTCGCCGATCGCGGTCAGCGTGCGCTCGGTGATGTAGGCGCCGTCGTCGAAGACCCGGCGACCCATCCGCACGCCCAGCAGCCGCCAGATCAGGTTCTTGAACGGCGTCCCGTTGAACACCTGGATGTAGGTGTCCGGCACCTTCCACAGCCGCTCGTGCCACCAGAAGTACGGGTCGTAGATCGAGCACAACTTCGGCTCCAGCGGCCGGAATCCGCCCACCAGGCGCTCCACCAGCACGTAGTACCCGGCGGTGAAACCGAGTCCGAGCATCAGGGACGCGCCGATCAGCAGCCCCCCGCCGATGCCCTCGCCCCCGTACAGGTCGACGGCGGCGAAGCCGAGGACGGTGAGCACGAACCAGTGCAGCCAGCGCACGAACAGGTACAGGCCCATCGAGCGCAGGTTGGAGCGGTTCTTCGCGGCCAGCCGGCGCTTCAGCTCGGCGCCCTCGCGCAGATGGTCGAAGCGGCTGTCGCGCTCCACCGAGCGCGGGATCTCGAAGCACGGCGAGCCCAACAGGCCTACGCCCTCGCGGAGTTCGCCGTCGATCGGCACCATCACCTTGGTGGCGAGCAGACAGTTGTCGCCGGTGCGGCCCCCTGAGGGGTAGGCGATGTTGTTGCCCAGGAAGTTGCGCGGCCCGATCTCGGCGCGCGACAGCCGGAACGACGTACCGGAGAAGTCCGCGTTGACGATCGACAGCCCGTCCGCGACCATCGTGCCGCTGCCCACGGTGGCCAGATACGGCGTCTCGTGCTGCACCTCCGTACCGAAATTGGAGCCGGTCTGCTCCACCTCGCCGAGGTCGTAGCCGATCGCCTTTAGGTAGCCGACGATGAACGAGCTGTCCCCGCACAGCCACTTGAAGAACTTCAGGTTGGTCATCCGGGCCACCGCGCGCTGCACCGAGTAGTGGAAGCCGTACAGCGGATACACCGTGTCGGGGCGCAGCAGCGGACGGAGCAGCCTCGGCACCAGTGACACGGCGGCGAAGCCGAGCACGACGAACGCGACGAACGCGACGAGCGACAGGGCCAGCGTCTCGCCGTAGAACCGGGCCGAGTCGAGGTCCTTCGCGTTCGGGTCGAGCAGATGGTCGAGACCCGGTGCCACGGTCAGCAGCATGTACGTGCCGCCGAGCGCGAGCGGGACGTAGACCAGCAGCATCTGCAGGACGGCGCCCAGGCCGTAGCCGAAGCGGCGCGGGGTCGAGCAGTCCGCGTGCGGGACGCGGACGTAGTCGACGTCCGTGGGCTGGGCCGGGGAGCCGTGCACGCGCCGGCCCGCCGGGACCTGGGCGTCGTCGTACAGGGCGGAGGAATGGCCGAGTTGGGACCCGTCGCCCATGACCGTGCCGATGTCGAGGACGGTCTTCTCGCCGACGTACACCTCGCTGCCGAGGGTGACCCGGCCGGTGCGGACACGGCCGGCTCGTGCCTGGTAGCAGAGGAAGAAGGTGTCCTTGCGGATGACCGTTCCGTCGCCGATGGTCAGCAGGTCGGTGCAGACCGGTACGGAGTGGGACAGGATCGTGACGCCCTTGCCGATCCGGGCGCCGAGGGCACGCAGGTACAGGACGTAGACCGGGTTGCCGGCGAACAGGATCATCGGGTTGGCGTGCAGCAGCGCCTTGACCGTCCAGAACCGGACGTAGGCGAGGCCCCAGACCGGGAACTCGGTCTCCTTCCAGCGGCCCACGAGAATCCACTTGGCCACCACCGGAACCGTGCACACACCGACGAACACCGCGCCGCCGAATATCGCGGACCGCAGATATACCTGGACCACTCCGGCACCGGAGGAAACCCATTCGTAGCCCTGTCCCGTGACGATCCCGGCGAGCACGCAATACACGGCGAAAATGATGAACTGAAGCGCCCCGCACAGCAGATAGCGAGCCGTGCTCCCGGCCGGCGTCACCGCCGCCTCGACCGGTGCGGCGGGCTCGGGTGTGTCGGCGAGCGCCGCCGCCAGACTGCGGATCGTCGGATATCCGTAGACGTCCCGCATCGACACCGACGGCAGATCCTCGCGTTTCCTGACCCGGGCGCAGAAATGTGCCATCACCAACGAGTTGGCGCCCAGATCCTCGAAGAAGTGACTGTCGAGGGGTATGACTTCCTTGCGTACGACACCGGCCAGGACCTCCGCGAGGACGGTCTCGGTGACGGTGCCGGGTTTTCCCACCACGTGGCTCCTTGGTGCTGATCGTCGCCTTTGAATTGTCAAAGGCGAATACGGTGGAGTCGCGCCCGTTGTTCACGGCAGGGGCAAATTGAATAACACGCGAAACGGGTGGGGTAAATGGGAATTCCTGAGATTTGAGTTCCCTGTTGTGTGCTGAGTTTCCATATGGACCGGGCCCTGGTCCTGGGCCGATTGATTCCCCCGAGTCGTGTGCGCTGACGTCGTCCCAACGCGCGCAACGAATGCAGTCCGGATTATTTCTGGACATTCCGGAACGGGTCAAGGCTGTTTCGGTCAATGGCGCTTTTTCGTCTTCGCCCACCGGGGTGCGGGTCAACATGAATTGACGGCCGAAGTCCTCACCGGGAGACTTTCCGAAACGGCCGCCGAAGTATCGAATGCGGCTTCGATTGCCGGGGCGATTATTTTCGGCCACCGCGAGCATGACACGACCGTCCCCGAGGGCGTGCCGCCCGGCCGGCGCCCCCGGGGGACGAGTGCATCCCGGCCCGCCGGATACCTTTAGGGCGTGCAGTCAGCAAGTGAACCCCCCGAGCGGCCCACCAGCCGGTTCCACCGGGCGCGTGCCCTCTACCGGAACGTCTCCAAGCGCAGGACCGCCTGGCTGCTGGTCAAGGACACCGTCAACTCCTGCATGGAGTACCGCATCCTGGGCCTCGCGGCCGAGGCCGCGTTCTTCACGCTGCTGTCCGTGCCGCCGCTCCTGCTGAGCCTCATCGGTCTGCTCGGCTACGTCGACAGCTGGACCGGCGCCGACAGCATCGCCGGCCTGGAGAACAACATCCTGGAGGCGTCCCGCACGGTCCTGTCCGACAAGGGCGTGCACGAGATCGCCCAGCCGATCCTGCACGACGTGATGAAGGGCGGCCGGCCCGACGTCATCTCCATCGGCTTCCTGTTCGCCCTGTGGTCGGGCTCCCGCGCGGTCAACGTCTTCATCGACACCATCACCGTCATGTACGGCCTCGACGGCGTCCGCGGCATCGTCAAGACCCGGATCGTGTCCTTCGCCCTGTTCATCGCGGCCCTGCTGATCGGCTCGATCGCGCTGCCGCTGATGGTGGCCGGGCCCGACGCCGTGGTGAACGTGGTGCCGTGGTCGGAGACGGTCGTCCAGGTCCTGTACTGGCCGGTTGTCATCGTCCTGTCCGTCGTCTTCCTGACGACGCTCTACCACGTGTCCGTCCCCGTCCGCTCCCCGTGGATCGAGGACGTCCCCGGCTCCCTGGTCGCCCTCGCCATGTGGGTCCTCGGCAGCTACCTGCTGCGCATCTACCTCACCGGCACGGTCGAGGGCCCCACCATCTACGGCTCCCTCGCGGCCCCCGTCGCCGTCCTGCTGTGGATCGGCGTGTCCGCGTTCGCCGTCCTCGTCGGAGCCGCCGTCAACGCGGCCATCGACCGCGTCTGGCCTGCCGCCGCGACCGCCGCCGCCCGCGCCGCCAACGAACGCCGCCAGGACGAGCAGGTCGCCGAGTACGTCGCCCACATGGCCGCCGTCCGCGCCCGGGACGGCGAGGACGACGACCCCGACGACTCGTACATGCCCTCCGAGTTCCCGGAACGCTGGTCCCGCTTCCTCCCTCCGGAGGACCTGACCTCCCGGCTCCGCACCCACGCGAAGAGCACCCACACCCACACCCGCAAGGGCCCCGGGGACTCTCGGACACCGGACAAGTGAAGCGTCCCAAGGGGACGGGGGCCTTTCGACCGTCGGCCAAGTAGGGCGCCCCGGAACGGGCGCGGGGCTGTGTCGGTATGCGGCTCCGCCGCGCGGGCGCGACCGGCCACAACGAGCCCGCAGCCGACGCACCGGCCTCCCCGCAGGGTGCCGCGGGGCTACGCGCCGGCCTTCCAAATGCCCGCCGCGGCCGCCTCCCGCACGAACTCCGAGAAGTCCCGCGGCTCCCGCCCCAGCACATCCTGAACCCCCTCGGAGAGATACGAGTTCCGCCCGTCCAGCAGCGACTCGAACAACTCCACCAGGAACTCCACCTCCTCCGCCGGCACCCCGAACCCCGCGAGAACGTCCCCGTACTGACGGGCCGACACCGCCCGATATGTCAGCTCACGCCCCGCCACCGCAGCGATCTCCGCGACCGCCTCCCCGAACGTCAACAACCGCGCCCCGGACACCGTGATCGCCTGCCCGACGTACCGGTCCCCACCGGTCACCGCCGCGACGACCACATCCGCGATGTCCCGCACATCGACCGGGGGCACCTCCCATGCCCTTAAGGCTATGGGGGAGGCTCCCGAACCGAACCCCCGGGGAACACCAGTTCCCCGCCCTCCCGCAACCCCTCCACCAGCGGCCCCTCACTGAAGTTCTGCGCGAACCACGACGCCCGAACGACCGTCCAGTCCGCCCCCGACCCCCGCAACGCCTCCTCCGTCGGCCGCGCCCGCTCCGCCCCCCGAGCCGACAGCAGCACCAGTCGCCGTACCCCCGACCCGACCGCCTCCTGCGCCAGCAGCCCCACCGCACGGCCCGCCTCCGGCGCCCCCACGTCCGACGGATACACGAGATACGCGGCATCGGCACCCCGCAGGGTGTCCGCCCACGTGGACCGCTCCGCCCAGTCGAACCCCCGCGCCCGCGAGGCCTCCCGCACGGTCAGACCCGCCGCCCGTGCCGCCTCCGCCACCCGCCGCCCGGTACGCCCCGAAGCACCGGTGACCACAATCGTCGTGTTCCGCGCATTCTGTGTCATGCCCTCCAGCCAACGCCTGTCCACGAGCACGGACCATCGCTGAACGGCTCATTCCCATAACCGCGCGTCTACGCTGGCCACATGGACGCCCTGGCAGGCCTTCTGGAGGGTCCACGCGCGCGTGGCGCCTTCATGATCCGCGCGTGCTTCGACCCGCCGTGGGCGATACGCGTCGAGGACCGCGCCCCGCTCACCGTCATGCTCATGGTCCGCGGCGACGCCTGGATCACCCCGGACACGGGGGAGCGGATCCGCCTGCGGGCCGGCGACCTCGCCATCGCCCGCGGCCCCGCCCCGTACACCTGCGGCGACACCCCCGACACCGCCCCGCAGGCCGTGATCCTCCCCGGTGCCGAGTGCCACCACCCCGACGGCACCCCGCTCAACGGCTCCATGGACCTCGGCGTCCGCACCTGGGGCGACGGCCCCGACGGCTCCACGGTCATGCTCATCGGCACCTACCTCATGCGCGGCGAGATCAACGGCCGCCTCCTGGACGCCCTCCCACCGCTGCTCTCCCTCCCCTCCGAGGTCTGGGAGTGCCCGCTCACCCCGCTCCTCATGGACGAGATCGTCCGCGACGAACCCGCCCAGGAGGTCGTCCTGGACCGCCTCCTCGACCTCCTGGTCATCGCCGCCCTGAGGGCCTGGTTCTCCCGCCCGGAGGCCGAGGCCCCGGCCTGGTACCGCGCACTCGCGGACCCGGTCGTCGGCAGGGTCCTGCGCCTCCTCCAGGACGACCCGGCCCACCCCTGGACGGTCGCCTCCCTCGCCGCCAAGGCGGGCGTCTCCCGCGCGGCCCTCGCCCGCCGCTTCACCGACCTCGTCGGCGAACCCCCGATGTCCTACCTCACGGCCTGGCGCCTGGCCCTCACCGCGGACCGCCTCCGCGACACCGAGGACACCATCGGCGCGATCGCCAGGCAGGTCGGCTACGGCAGCGCGTTCGCCCTGTCCAGCGCCTTCAAGCGGGTCTACGGCGTGAGCCCGCAGGAGCACCGGACGAGGTCGGCGTAGCCTTTTGACCGTGTACGCGGAGAGGGAGTCCCGGCTGCCGGGCGCGGTGGTCTGGAGCCGCACGATCGAGGCCTGCACCGTCGGCCCGGTCCACCCCGTCCTGCCCGACGGCTGCATGGACATCCTCTGGAACGAGGGCCGCCTCCTGGTCGCGGGCCCCGACACCCGCGCGTACGTCCCCGGGACCGGGCCCACGCACTGGGCGGGCATCCGCTTCGCCCCCGGGACCGCCCCCACCTACCTGGGCGTCCCCGCACACGAACTCCGCGACCGAAGGGTCGACCTCACCGACCTCTGGCCCGCCGCGACGGTACGCCGCCTCGGCGCCCGTGTCTCCACGGCCCCCGACCCCGCGACCGCGCTGGAAGAAGCGGCACTGGAACGCGCGGCGGACGTGTCCCCACCCGATGCGCTGCTACGACACCTCGTGGCGGCCCTCGACACCGGCCGCCCCGTCGCCGCCACCGCCGACGAACTCGGCCTCGGCGCGCGCCAGTTGCACCGCCGCTCCCTCACCGCGTTCGGCTACGGCCCCAAGACGCTCGCCCGGGTCCTGCGCCTGCAACGCGCCCTCGCGCTGGCCCGCGCCGGAGTCCCTTTCGCGGAGACGGCGGCCCGGTCCGGTTACGCGGACCAGGCCCATCTCGCCCGGGACGTCAAGGAGTTGGCGGGGATGCCGCTGGGCGAACTACTCGGCGGAGCCGGCCAGCGGGGCGAAGAGGTCCACCCCGTTGCCGTCGGGGTCGTGCACCAGGGCGTACCGCTGGCCCCAGAAGGCGTCCCACGGCTTGAGCTCGCCGTGATGCCCGGCGCCGGTCAACTCCGCGTAGACCCGGTCGACTTCGGCGGGGTCGTCACAGAGCAGGGCGAGCGCGGCCCGACCGCTGCCGCTGGGTGCCCGCCAACCCGGTTGGAACGAGCGGACGGTGTCCTCCGTGTCCAGCAACAGCCTTAGCCCACCGGGCAGTTGGGCCTCGGCGTGCGGCTGGCTCGCGGCGTCCTCGGGAAACCCGAGCCCGAGCCGGCGGTAGAAGGCGACAGAGGCGGCCATGTCGGAGACGACCAGGCCGATCGCGTCGAATCGTGGAGTCATGGGGCAACCGTAGGCGGCGGCGGGTCGGCCGGTCTTGTAGGAATCGGACACCGCGCTCGGTGGATCGGTCAGCTGAAGGTCACGGGCCCGCGCGGGGTGTCCACCGTGAAGGAGAGACCCACCGGCCCCGCCGCCACCGCCAGCTCCGCCCCCACGGCCGACAGCAGCGGGCGGATCTCGTCCGGGACCGGTGCCGTCGCGGTCAGCTCCAGCAGAGGTGCCACGGGCAGGCCCGAGGCGGTCGTCGGATGGGGCGAGGAACTCCAGTCGATGAGGAACGGCACCAGGCCGGAGGGATGTGCCGTGTCCCCGTCGGTGAGCCGCCACTCCAGCAGCGTGCCGTCGGGCCGGCGACGGCTCATCGCCCGCACCGGCCCGGGGTCGTACCCCTGGGCCCGGGCCGCCGCGACCGCCGCGTCCAGGTCGGGCGGGGAGACCGCCCACGTCACCGTCCGGGCGGCGGCCAGCCCGTCGACACCGAAGGGACGCGGACCCGAGGGCTCGGACTGCTCCGGGTCCGGGCCGATGATCTCCAGGTAACGGGAACCACCCAGCGAGACAAGGAAGTTGCGGGTGCCGAGCCCGACATGGGCACCGCCCGCGACCGGCGCGATGCCCGTGCGCTCGGTGAACTCGGCGACCGTGGCCGCCAGTTCGGGCGTCGCGAGGACGAGATGGTCGAGGCGTGCGGGAAGAGCGTTCATCCCCACCGAGGTTACGCGGCGGAACCGCACCGGAGGAGGGAAAAGTCCCTTAACGGTGGAACACCCGTACGGCAGGATGGCCACAGGATCCGTGCCGTGCGCGCCCTGCCGCTGCTGTTGCTCCCCGCGGTGTCCCGCAACGCGAACGGCAGGATCCTGCGCGGACAACTCCGCTCGGCGGGCGGCCGGTTCGGCTGGCACCGGGACGGCGCCCCGCCTCACTCCGCCGGGCGCCACCGGAACCAGTGGTCGACCCCGTCGAACCGGTAGCGGTCGTCCCCGTCGTCGAATCGCGCCTCACCGATGAGTCGGCGAGCACCGTCCGGTGCCTGACGGCGCGGCGCGAGGAGCAACGTCGGTTCGTCGTAACGGACATCGATCCCTCCGTGCCCCGGATGCTCCTCCGTCCCTGCATCGGAAAGCTGATACCTGATGAAGATCGCCCACTGCTCGCGCTCCATCGCCACCGTCGCCTCGCTCGCGGGCCACACGACGTACTCCTCGGCCTCGTCGACGCGGTTGCCGTCCCGGATCTCGCAGTAGTGCGGGACACCGTCGACGAGCGAGAGTCCCTTGCGCGGCCCGTCGTGCCACTCCACGTCCGCGTACGTGAGCTCGAAGCCGTCCGCGATCAACTGCCGCTTGTCCCATGACCTGGCCATACCGGCAGGCTACCGACCGGCGGCCCCCGTGCTCGCCCGCTCCACCAACCGCGTCGACAACTCCGTCCGCGTGCCCTCCGGCCGGTCCCCGTCCATCAGCCGGACCAGTAGCCGAAGCGCCGTGGCCGCCATCTCCGACAGCGGCTGCCGGATCGTGGTCAGCGCCGGAGTCACCCAGCGGGACTCGGGAAGGTCGTCGAAACCGACCACGCTGATGTCGCCCGGGACGCTCAACTGCCGTTCCGTCAGGGCTTCGTAGACCCCGAGCGCCATCCGGTCGGAGCAGACGAAGACAGCCGTGGGCGGCTCGGGCAGGTCGAGGAGTTCGCGCATACGGCTACGGGCCATGGCCTGGTCGAACCCGCCGTGGCGGATGTACTCGGGGCGGACGGTCACGCCGGCGGCGGCGAGCGCGGAGCGGTAACCGGCGACACGGGCGCTGCTGCACATCTTGTGGCGGTGGCCGGCGATGACGGCGATACGTGCGTGGCCCAGGGCGAGCAGGTGCTCGGTCGCGGTCACCCCGCCCTGCCAGTTGGCCGCGCCGACGGACACCACGCCCGGCGGCGGTTCGTGCACGGGGTCGATCATCACGAACGGGATGCGGTGCTGGTCGAGCCACGAGTACTGGGCCGGTGTCAACTCCGCCAGATTGAACAGGACTCCGGCCGAACCCCGGCCAACCAGCCTGTCCAGCCAGCCCCGTTCGGGCCGGTCGGCCCGCGTCCGGGTCAGCCCGGCCGAGACCACCACCTCCAGCCCGGCCTCGTACGCGGCCTCCTCCACCCCGTGCAGCACCGCTCCCGACCACGAACTGTCCAGCGAGTGCACCACCAGGTCGACCATCCCCGACGCCTTGCCCGCGTCGAACCGGGGCCTGCGCACGTACCCGAGCCGCTCCAGCGCCTCCGTCACCCGCCGCCGCGTCTCCGGCGCCACGTCCTCCCGGCCGTTGACCACCTTGGACGCGGTCGGCACGGACACCCCCGCCTCCCGGGCCACCACCGCCAGCGTCGGCCCTGCCGTCACGCTCGCGCTCCCCGCACGGACCATCGGGTACCGCCTCTCCAGCCCGCCCGAGGGCCATCGAAAGTTTCGACCAGCGCCGCTTCCCCGACTCCACCATCAGTCATCCAGAAAGCGCTTCCTACGATAGGTGCGCGTCAACACGGCGGGAAGACCAGGGGATTCACGCGATGGCGCCGACCCGATCTTTCGAAACCCCGAACAAGGGAGAAAGCGTCACCTACAGGTCACTCCGGCCTGCACGTCAGCCGGAAATTCGCGAAGTCCGCGCTGAACGCGACCCCGACCGGATCCCACGCGTGGATGCCCGCCATCGCCCCGGTGAACCGCAGCCGCGACCCGTAGTCGTCCGACAACCGACTGAAGTCCAGCCCCGCCCCGACCGCCGTCCGCACCCCGTCCCGCACATACCAGAACCGCGCCTCGGCCCCCTCGACCGTCACCCCCAGCGCCACCGGAACCCGGACGTCCACCTCTACGACGGCCACCTGCCGCGTGCCGCCCTCGTCCCGCTCCACCAGGCTCAGCACCGGACGGCCGCCACCCCGCCACTGCTGACCCCGCTGTCCCTCACCCTCGGGCTCCGCCCACGTCAGATGCAGGCTCAGATACGCCTCGGCGCCGTACCAGAGCACCAACCCCGCCGCCTGCGTGAACGTCAACGGCCGTGCGTCGACCGTGACTTCGGCCTCCGCGCGGTGCTCCGTGATCCGCTGGGCCAGCAGACTGTGCGCCCACCGCGACTCCGGCCCGTGCCGCCCGCGCAGCCGGATCCAGCCGGGACGGGCGGCGGTGTCGGCCCAGGACGGGTCCGGGTACGCACGCGGACTGCTCCACGGCCATCCCAACGGCCTTTCGCAGTCCGGGACTTGGGCCGGTGGTGCGGCGGGACGCGTCGGTACGTCCACTTCCACCGCCGCATGCCAACCGCCCTGCCGCAGCCTCGGCCAGCCGTCCGCGTCCCATGTGACCGACTGGAGCGCGGTCTCCCGGCCCAGCGTGCAGCGCGGCCCCTCCGGTGTCTGGACCGGCCGTGCCGCGAGGTGGCTCAACACCCAGTCCCCGCCGAGCAGTTCGACCAGCTCACCGTGGCCCGCCTTCTGCAACGGCAGCGACGGGTCGTCCCGGGACGTCAACAAGGGGCGGTCGTCGAGCTCGTAGGGACCGGTGACCGTACGGCCGCGGGCCACCCGTACCCCGTGCTCGAAACCCGTGCCGCCCTCCGCGAGCAGCAGGTAGTACCAGCCGTCCCGCCGCACCAACTTCGGCCCCTCGATGAGCCGTTCGTGCTGGAGCAGCAGATGGGTCACGCCGATCGGGGCGAGTGTGTCGCGGTCCAGCTCGGTCGCGACGATGCCCGCGAAACGGCGGCCGCCGGGGCGACAGTCGTTCTGGAGGTTGAGCAGCCACAGCCGGCCCTCGTCGTGGAACAGCGCCGGGTCGAAGCCGTGGCTCGCCACCCGCCGTGGAGTCGTCCACTCCCCGGCCACGTCCGTCGCCGTCGTCACGTAGGTGTCCAGGTCGAAGTACGGAGTGCCGACCGAACGGACGATCGAGTACGTCATCCAGAAGCGCTCGCTGTCCCAGCTCAACGAAGGCGCCCAGACACCGCCCGAGTCCGGGACGCCCGCCAAGGAGTCGCCGGGGATCGCGCCCCGGACGTGACCCGCGTACTCCCAGTGGGCGAGGTCCCGCGAGCGGTGGATCGGGATCGTAGGGAACCACTCGAAGGAACTGGTCGCCACGTAGGAGCGGTCGCCGACCCTGACCATCGACGGGTCGGGGGCGAAGCCGCGGACAACCGGGTTGTTCAGCAGGGTCACTTGAGGGCTCCCAGGGTGACCCCGGTGCGCCAGTAGCGGCGCATCGCGACCATCATCACGGCCATCGGGACGATCGACAGGAGTGCGCCGGTCAGGACCAGGCTCGTCAGGTCGACGCCCGACTCCATGCGTTTTCCGGACCAGTTGTAGAGGCCGAGGTTGAGCGTCCAGTTCTCCTCGCCACGCAGCACGGTCAGCGGGAGGAAGAAGGCGTTCCAGGTGTTGACGAAGGCCAGGAGGAAGACCGTCGCTCCGCCCGTCGTCATCATCCGCAGCACGATGCTGAAGAAGATCCGGAGTTCGCCCGCGCCGTCCAGGCGTGCCGCTTCCAGGAGTTCGAAGGGGACCGTGGCCTCCGTGTACACCTTGGCGAGGTAGACGCTGAACGGGTTGATCAGGCAGGGGATCAGCATCGCCCAGGGGGTGTCGACCAGGCCGATCTTCGAGAACATCAGGTACAGCGGCAGGGTGAGCAGCGCGATCGGGATCAGGAACGAGCCCACCACGCACGCGAACACCGCGCTGCGGCCCGGGAATTCGAAGCGCGCGAGGCCGTAGCCCGTCGCGAGGGCGATGAGCGTGCCGCCCAGGGAGCCGACTCCCGCGTAGAGGAAGGAGTTCGCGGTCCAGCGCAGGAAGATGCCGTTCTCGTAGGTGAAGACCTGGCGCACGTTCGACCACAGGTGCATGCCGGAGAACCAGAGGCCGTTGCTCTGGTACAGGCCCGTGCGGTCCTTGGTCGCGGCAATGATCAGCCACCACACCGGGAACAGGCTGTAGGCGCTGGCCAGGACCAGACCGACGAGCAGGAAACGCTGGCCGCCGCGTGAACGGGCCGCCGGATCGGGCTTGTTGAGGCGGCGGACCTGATGGGCGTTCCGGCGTTCTTCGGTGAGGGTCATCAGTCGGCCTCCTTCGCGGTGAGCCGGTAGAAGAGGAAGGAGGCGAGGCCGAGGATGAGGGCGAGCAGGACCGAAAGGGCCGCCGCGTAGTGGTAGTTGCCCGCGTTGAACGCCTGGTTGTAGATGATCATGATGGGCGTGAAGCTGTCGTCGACCGTCTGCGGCGTGACGTTCCGGAACAGCGCCGGCTCGTTGAAGATCTGCAGCATCTGGATGATCGAGAGCATCCCGGTCAGCACCAACGCCCCTCGCACGTAAGGGATTTTGATGCTCGTCGCGACCCGGAACTCGGAGGCGCCGTCCAGCCGGGCCGCCTCGAACAGGTCGCGGGGCACGCCCTGGAGCGCGGCGTAGATGATCACCATGTTGTAGCCGATGCCGTGCCAGGTCAGCAGGTTGCCGATCGACGGCCAGACCATCGAGGGCGCGAAGAAGTTCCAGGACAGCCCGAACACCTTGCCCAGCGGCGTCAACGGGCCGACGTCCGGGCTGTACAGGTTGATCCACACGATCGCCGCGACCACGCCGGGGATCATGTACGGCACGAGGAGGAAGATCCGGAAGCGGCCCGCGGCCTTCGAGGACAGCGCGTCCAGGAACAGTGCCAGCAGCAGGCTGACGAGCAGCATCACCGGGATCTGCACGCACGCGAACAGCACCACGCGCAGCACCGAGTTCATGAACGCCGAGTCGGTCAGGCCCTGTTGGTAGTTGTCCAGGCCGGAGAACCTCTGCGTGGAGCCGCCGAGGCCGAGCCCCGACTGGTGCTCCACGAAGAGCGACTCGTAGACGGCGTACCCGATCGGAATCAAGTACAGGAAGACGAAGCCGAGTTGGAAGGGCACCGTGAACGCGGCACCCTTCCAGCGCTGGGAGCGGATCATCGGCGCTGCCTCAGCCCTTGACGCTGATACCGCGGGACGTCAGGTCCTTGACCGTCCACTCCTGCATGTGTGCCAGCAGATCGATGACCTTCTCCTGCTTGTTCATCACCTTCGCCCAGCCGGTCTGCAACTCGGTGAACATCGCGGTCCAGTCCGGGCCGAACACCCAGTCCGAGGTGACGGTGTTCAGGCTGTCGGTGACGACCTTCTTCGCGGGCTCGTAGTTCGTGCCTAGCAGCTTGTCGGAGATCGCCTCGGCGACGTACGCATCGCTGTCCGCCAGCGCCGGCATCACACCGTTGCCGGTGGTCGGGCTCGCCATCGTCCTCACCGCACCCGTGTTCGTCGACATCCACAACGCGGCCTCGGCGGCCTGCTGTTGGTGCGCGCACTGCTTGGTCACCAGGGTGACGCCACCGCTCTGGTTGGTCCCGGCGGGCGTCTTGGCGGCCTCGCCCTGGAACGTCGGCCAGGGCGACAGTGCCCATTTGCCGTCGGACTTGGTGAAGTTCTGGACCATGCCCGCCATCTGCCAGGTGGAGATCTGCCGGGTCGCGGTGCCGCCGTTGTCGTAGTTGCGCTGGACGGCCGCGTAATCCGCGAAGGAGAGCTTGGAGTTGAGGTCGTTGTCGATGATCTCCTGGATCACCTGGGCCGCCTTGAGGCTGCCCGCGTCCTGGAAGTCGACCTTCCAGGAGTCTCCGTCGATGGCGTACCAGTGCGCCCCGGCCTGCATGGACAGGACTTCCAGGGTGCTCGGGTCCTCACCGGCGAAGTTGGTGATCTCGACGCCGTGCTTCTTCAGGACCTTGCCCGCGGCGATGAACTCGTCCCAGGTCGTCGGGGCCTTGAGTCCGTACTTCTTGAAGACGTCGGTGCGGTAGATCGTGAACGCGGGTGCCGAACTGGTCGGCACGCCATAGGACTTGCCCTGCACCTGCGCGCTGGCCCACGAGCCCGCGTTGAACCTGGCCTTGTCGGCGGCGACGTACTTCGAGATGTCGGCGAGCGCGCCCTGCGAGACCCAGGTGGTCACGTACTCCGCCGTGTTCTGCACCAGGCAGGGCGCGTTGCCGGCCTTGACCGCGTTGGTCAGCTGCTTCTGCATCGTCAACTGGTCGGTGACCTTGGTGTACTTGAGCTTGATGTCCTGGTGAGCGGCGTTGAACGCCTTCACGACCGCGTCCTGCCCGTTGGCCCAGCCCCAGAAGGGGAGGGTGACCGGACCCGAGGACGCTTTGTCCCCCGAACCGGATCCGCCGCAGGCGGAGAGCAGACCTGTCAGTGCGAGGCCCGCGACGGCTGCACGAGCGAACCTTCTCCGGGGGCTGGTGAAGTTCATCAGACCGTGTTCCTTCGGAAGAGAAGAGGTAGAAACCGGTTGCTGTGAAGGTAGGCAGGATGGCCTGTTCGGAGCAAGAGGTGTGCGGCAAGTTGTTGTGATGGCCCAGGACAGACCCTGTCTGGCCAGGGGAATTAAAGAGAAACCGGTTACGTAACGCCCTGGTTCCGTGTGCCTTGCCGGTTCCGTAAGGGGTGCCGCGCCAGTCCCGCGGGGGCGCTGCGCCAGTCCCTGTCCTAGTCCCGTCGGGCCGGCGGCCGTACCGAGTTCCGTACGACGACATGCGTGCCCAGGACCAGATGGTCGCCGTCGCCGCCCCTGCGCCGGCCCGTGCCGCCGCCCTCGCGCCGGTCCGCCACCGCGCGCAGCGCGACCCGGCCCATCTCCTCGTACGGGACGTGCACGGTGGTGAGCTGAGGGGTCAGCTGGGAGGCCAGGGGGATGTCGTCGTAGCCGACGATCGACACGTCCTCCGGCACCCGCAGGCCCGCCGCGCGCAGCGCCTGCATGGCGCCCGCGGCGACCACGTCGGTCCCCGCCAGCACCGCGGTGAAGTCCAGGCCCTCCTTCAGGGTGTCCTCCACCGCCTCGTACCCGTGCTCGTAGTCGTACGGCCCGTGCCGCACAGTCCCCGGGTCGAACGGCACTCCGTACGCCTCGAAGGCCCGTTGCGCACCCCTCAACCTGCCCTGGGCGGTGGTGAGTTCGGCGTGCCCGGGCAGGACCAGGACGCGCCGGTGGCCGGCCGAGAGGAGGTGGCTGGCCATGGCGTAGGCGCCGCCCTCGTTGTCGTAGTCGACCGTCGTCGCCGGGACGTCGCCCTCCAGCGGCGGGCGGCCGACGAGCACGAGGTGCGAGCCCGCCGCGTCGAGGGAGCGGGCGAAGCGGGCCATGCGGAGCTGGTACTCGTCGACGTCGTACGCCCCGCCGAGCAACACCACGGCGGCGACGCCCTGTTGGCGCATGAGGTTGACCAGCGCGAGTTCACGCTCGGGGTCGTCGCCGGTCGTGCCGACCAGGGAGAGCCAGCCGCGCAGCGTGGCCGCGCCCTCGACTCCCTTGGCCACGTGGGCGAACGCGGCGCCGGTGATGTTGTTGATGAGGATCGCCACCGTGGGCGTACCGCCACCGGCCAGGGAACGGGCGTGCGCGTTGGTGACGTAGTCCAGGTCGCCGACGACCTTCATCACCCGGCGCCGCAGCTCCTCCGACACCGGGTAGTTGCCGGACAGCACGCGCGAGACGCTCGCCACGGAGACCCCGGCGCGCTCCGCCACGTCCCGGATCGTCGCCCGGCCGACGTCGCCCGACGCCTTGCGCTGACTCACCGTGGCGACTCCTTCACCGTGACCGTGTTTCCACCGGGCGCCCTGGGGCCTGCTCCGGTCCGGAAACCGTATCCCAAGGTCGTTCCGGGCGTGCCGGCCTGTGGACAGTACGGATCAGGCGACACGGGCCAGGTCCGCGTGCCGTACCTCGTGGGCCGGTGGCAGACCCGCGGCCAGGCGCTCCAGCTCGTCGACGACGATGCTGCCGAGCCGCGCCAGTTCGTTGCCGAGGGAGCCCGCGATGTGCGGGGTGAGGAAGACGTTCGGCAGTTGGTACAGCGGGGATGTGGGGGGCAGCGGTTCGGGTTCGGTGACGTCCAGGATCGCGGTCAGGCGGCCGGACAACAGCTCGTCGGTGAGGGCCTCGTGGTCGATCAGGGCGCCCCGGGAGGTGTTGATCAGCACCCCGCCGTCCCGGATGAGGGCGAGCCGCCCGCGGTCCAGCATGTGCTGTGTCCCGGGGATGTCGGGGGCGTGCAGGCTGACGATGTCGCTGTCGCTCAACAGGTGCTCCAGCGGCAGGAGTTCGGCCCCCAGGGAGGCTGCCTCGGTGACGCTGACGTAGGGGTCGTGGAGCAGGACCTCGAAGTCGTACGGGCGCAGCAGTTCCAGGAGTCTGCGGCCCACCCGGGAGGCGCCGATGACGCCGATGCGGCGGCCGAGGTTGCCGATCGGCGCGGTCTCGGTCGGCGTCGGGTACGCGTGCGTGTGCCGGAAGCGTTCCCGTTGGGCGAAGGCGTCCTTCCCGGCCAGCAGGATCATCGCGAGGGTGTACTCGGCGACCGGCAGCGCGTTGCCGGTGACCGCGCTGGAGACGGTCACCCCGCGTTCCCACAGGGCCTCGCCGACCAGCGAACGGACCGAGCCCGCCGCGTGCAGCACGGTGCGCAGCCGGGGTGCCGCCGCCAGCGCGTCGGCGTCGAGGTGCGGGCAGCCCCACCCGGTGATCAGGACCTCGGCCTCGGCCAGGGCGCGGGCGGCCTCGGGGGCGCCGAAGTCCCGTACGACGAGCCCTGGTTCGATCTCGGCGGTCTGCCGGAGCCGGTCCATCAGGGGTGAGGGGAAGAGCAGGGGCAGGTGCACCGGATCCATGGCGAACACGGCCCTCGGCGGCTGGGCGCTGGGCATGACCCTCCCGTACGGAGTGGGAAACGTTTTCTGAAAACGTCTTCTACCGTAGATCTGCTGTGGAGCGAGGGTCAATCGGTGAGTAGGGACCCCGGGTACGGAAATATTTCGATGCCGCCCGGCCCGTAGAGACCCTGAAGAGACGTGGTGCGTGCTCGGGTGACCCGTCGTGACCCGTCCAGCCGCGCTCGTCCGCCGGAATAGCCCGGCTCGGTGTGATGCTCTGATGAGCAGCACGGTTCACGAGCGTGGTGAGGAGCTGGTGGGCAGATGACGGCGACGACGACGCAGACGGCGGAGCGGACGGGCCCCGTGGTGGGCACCCCCTACGGGACGGTGCGCGGCCGGTACGAGAACGGGATCGCGGTCTTCCGGGGCATCCCCTACGCGGCGCCCCCCATCGGCCCCCACCGGTTCCGCCCGCCCGTCCCGCCCGAGCCCTGGACCGGAGTGCGCGACGCGCTCGCCTTCGGCCCGACCGCGCCGAAACCGCCGTACTCCGAAGCCTTCGCCAAACTGCTCTCCGACCCGGTCGTGCCCGGCGACGACTGCCTCAACCTCAACGTGTGGACCCCGGAACCCGGCCCGGGCGCCCGGCTGCCGGTCATGGTGTGGCTGCACGGCGGCGCGCTCACCCGGGGTTCGTCGGCCGTCCCGGTCTACGACGGACACGCCTTCGCCCGCGACGGCGTGGTCATGGTGTCGGTCAACTACCGCCTGGGCGTGGAGGGTTACGGCCTCTTCCCGGACGCCCCCGCCAACCCCGGCCTGCGCGACCAGCTCGCCGCGCTGCGCTGGGTGCACGATTCCATCGCGGCGTTCGGCGGCGACCCCGACCGGATCACCCTCTTCGGGCAGTCCGCCGGCGCGATCAGCATCGGCGCCCTGATCGCCGCCCCGCAGGCCCAGGGACTGGTCCGCCGCGCCGTGCTGCAGAGCGGGCCCCCGGAGGCCTTCGACCGCGACAAGGTACGGCGGATGGTGCGCCGGATGGCGACCCGGCTGAAGATCCCCGCCACCGCCGAGGCCTTCGCCGCCGTCGACCGCGAACTCCTCCTCCGCACCCAGGCCGACGTGGGCAGACTCAGCAGCCCGGTGCTCGGCGGCCCCACGTTCGGGATCGTCATCGACGGCGACCTCGTCCCCCGGGACCCGCTGGAGGCGCTCGTCGACGGCGAGGTGGGCCGGGGCGTCGACCTGATGCTGGGCTGGACCCGCGACGAGTACCGCCTGTGGCTGGTCCCGGGCGGCCTGCACGAGCGCGTCGACCGGCTCGGCGCGGTCGCCCTGGCCGGCGCGATGGCCCGCTGCCACTGCGGCGTCGAGGTCCCCCGCGGCTACCGCGCCCTGCACCCCGGCGCCGGCACCGCCGAGACCGTCGGCCAGCTCGTCACCGACCACCTCCTCCGCTACCCCCTGCACCGCCTCGCCGACGCCCGCCCCGGCACCGCGCACGTCTACGAGTTCGCCTGGCCCTCCAACCGCCCCGACCTCGGCTCCTGCCACGCCCTCGAACTCGGCTTCGTCTTCGACACCGGCGAGATCCCCGAGTCGGCCAAACTCGCGGGTCAGGACGCGCCCCAGGCACTCGCCGACGCCATGCACGGGGCCTGGGTGCGATTCGCCGTGGACGGCGACCCCGGCTGGCGGCCCTGGGACGACACCCACCCGGTCCGCATCTTCGGAGAGGGCGATCCGTACGTCGCGCACGGGCCGCGCGACCCCGAGTTCGCCCTGTGGGCGGCCGACGCCGTGGCCAGGGCGAAGGAAGCGGCGGCTCCGGCCGAGGGCGCGCCGCCCGCGCGGAGCGCCACCGAACTGCGGTCGGTCGTACGGCGGTTGCGGCGGACGGGGGACGTGCGGCGGTCGTCGTAGGGGTGGACGGACGGCGTGGAAACCGGTTGCCCAACGCCGACCGCCGACAACTGCCGTGCTGACGTTGGCGAATTGGCCTACGCACGCCTCTCCTCCAGCCCCTCACCCGCTGCTACCCTCCGCGCAGGGAACCGGTTGCCGGAGTGTTGCCACAGGCCGGGGAGGGGCGAGGCGGGACATGACCAGGAAGAGCCAGGACGCGAGCGGGAGCACCATCCGGGACGTGGCGGCCCGCGCCGGGGTGTCCGCGTCCACGGTGTCGCGGGTGCTCGGCGGCGACTACCCGGTGAGCACGGCGACCCGCGCGCGCGTGCTGCGGGCGGTACGCGAACTCGACTACGTCGCCGACGCCCGCGCCAAGGCAGTGGCGGGTGTCGGGACGCCGACCCTCGCCTTCGTCCTGGAGGACATCACGGGACCGTCGTTCGCGCTGATGGCGCACGGCGTGGAGCGCGAGGCGACCCGGCTCGGCCACCTCTGCCTGGTGTGCAGCACCGAGGGCGACGTCCAGCGCGAACTGGACTTCATCGAGACCATGCGTGCCCAGCGCACCGCCGCCGTGATCCTCGTCGGCGGCACCGCCGACACCCCCGAGTACCGCGAGCGCACCCGCCGTATCGCCGACTCACTGGCCGCGGCCGGATCGCGGCTCGTGCTCTGCGGCCGGCCGCCGCTCGGCCCGGGGGCACCGGTCACGGTCATCGAGTACGACAACGAGGGCGGCGCGTACGCCCTCGTCGCGCACGTCCTGGCCCAGGGCCACCAGCGCGTCCTGTTCCTCGGCGGCAAGCCGGACCACGCGACCGCGCAGGGCCGCGAACGCGGTTACCTCGCCGCCCACCGCGCCCGGGGCCTCGAACCCGACCCGGACCTCCTGCTCCACGGCGACTTCACCCGCGACTCGGGCCACCGCCTGATGCGCCTCGCCCTGAGCCGGGAACTGGAGTTCACGGCCGTGGTCGCCGCCACCGACATGGTCGCCGCGGGCGCGCTCACCGCGCTGCACGAGGCGGGCCTGGCCGTCCCCGGCGATGTTTCGCTGGCCGGTTACGACGACATTCCGTTCGCCCGCGACCTGTACCCGGCCCTGACCACGGTCCATGTCCCCTACGAGGAACTGGGCCGCCTCGCCGTACGCACCGCGCTGGGCCGCACGGCGGAGTCCCCGGACGAGCACCTGCTGCTGGGCACGCATGTGGTGGTGCGGGACTCGATCGCGGCGGTCACGGTGTGAGCGTCCGCCTGATGGACGCGATCGCCTCGGGTCCCACCCGGCAGCACCCCCCGATCAGCCGCGCGCCGGACGCCCGCCAGCCCTCGACCTGTTCGGCGGTGAAGGTGGCACGGCCCGTCCACGCGCGGGCGTCTGCGTCCCAGGTCTCGCCGCTGTTGGGATAGACGACGACGGGCTTCCCGGTCACACGGGCCGCGATCTCGACCGCGCCCTCGACGTCCTCGGGCGCACAGCAGTTGACGCCGACCGCGATGATCTCGTCCGCCTCGGCCGCGAGTGCGAACGCCTCCTCCAACGGCTGCCCGGCGCGGGTACGGTCACCCTCGATCGAGTACGACAGCCAGGCGGGCGTCCGCAGTCCGCGCACCGCCCGCAGCAGCGCCTCGGCCTCATCGGCGTCCGGGATCGTCTCGAAGGCCAACACGTTTGGCCCGACGAGATCCAGCACCTCCAGGCGGGGCCGGTGGAAGGCCGCCAGCTCGGCCACGCTCAGCCCGTACCGGCCCCGGTACTCGGAGCCGTCCGCGAGCATCGCGCCGTACGGTCCGACCGAGGCCGCCACGTAGAGCGGCCGTCCGATGCCCCGCCGTCCCGCTTCCACCGCCGCGTCGACGGCCAACTCCACGCTCGCGGCGATGAGTTCGGCCGCCCGGTCGCGCTCGATCCCGCGCTTCGCGAAGCCCTCGAAGGTGGCCTGGTAGCTGGAGGTGATCGCCACGTCGGCGCCCGCCTCGTAGTACGCGAGGTGCGCCTCGGCGATCGCCTCGGGCCGGTCCGCGAGCAGCCGCGCCGACCACAGCTCGTCGCTCAGGTCGTGCCCGGCCGCCCCGAGCTGGTTGGACAGCCCGCCGTCGAGGACGAGGGTCCCGGTGGCGAGGGCGTCGGCGAGGAGGGGAGCGGTGTCGCTGGTCATGTCTCGACGCTAGTCGATACGGCCGCGGAGCCGTGGCCACGTCCAGCCGGCGAACGGTATGCCCGGAATGTGGACACCTGGGAGATTCCTAAGCCGCGTGCTTTCCGCCCCCGCGCCTGCCGCCGCCCCGCGTGCGCTTGGTCGCCGGGACCAGCAGGCCGCCCAGCAGGCCGAGTCCGAGTGCGTACGGCCACCAGCCGAAGGCGTCGCCGCGGGCGGTGTTCGCCGTGCGGGCCTCGGTGACCGTCGTGCCGGAGGACGACCTGAGGCGGGAGTCGGCGGTGGCTGAGGGGCTGCTCGCGGTGACGCTGGTCAGGACGACGTCGTTGCCGTCGCCACCCCGGTAGCTGACGCGGTACGTCGTGTCGGCGAGCTTCAGCTCGGCGCCCTCGCGAAGTCCCCTGAACGCGCCCGTCGTTGAGCTCTTGCCCGTGTGGTCGAGGATCGTGACGGTCCGTGCGGGGTGCGTCCCGGCGGCCGAGAGGTCCAGGTCGCCCGCGAGGCTGACCTTGCCCGCGACCTTCAACGGCTTGTCGCGCAGGACCAGTTCGCCCTTCGCGCTCTGCGTGTAGTTCCCGGTCACGGTGAGGCCGGTGGTCACCAGGCCGTCGTTCGTCACCGAACCCTTCACCGTGCCCACGCCGGTCAGATCGGTCGACACGCGCAGGCCCGCCGTACCCACGTCCAGCCGTGCCCCCGCCGAGGTGAGCCGAATCGCCCTGCTGTGGGCGAGAGTTGCCCCCGACCTCAGTGCCAGCGTGCCCTTCGAGACCGTCGTCGTCCCCGTGTACGTCACCGCCGGGCCCGTCAGTGTTGTCGTCGCGGCGCCGGACTGGACGAGGGAACCCTTGCCGCCGAGATGTGACACTTGGACGCCGAGTGTCACATTGCGCAGCACAAGGGTTCCGTCGTCGACGATCCGCCGCCCCTCCGTGCCGGTCAGCAGCCCGCCGTCGCCGCCAGGCTTCCCGGACCCCAGCCGCAGCACCGCCCCCTTCTCCACGGTCGTCGACCCGTCGTAGTACTGCGGCGCCGCGAAGGTCACGTCGTTCCCGCGCGTCCCCGCGATGACGACGTCCCCGGCGCCGGGCGCGGCCAGCGTGTCGTGGTACCTGCCGCCGCCGATCGGCGCCCCCAGGGTGACCGGACCGTCGTAGTCGAAGGTCAGCTTGGACCGGACGCCGCTCGCCGCGTGGAGGTTGATGTAGACGGTGTCCCTCGTGCCCGGCATGAAGATCTGGTGGGTGGTGCCGTCGCCCCACTGGACGTTCGCGCCCTCGATGTTGGTGCCGCGCTTGTTCAACTGGTGCGGGATCGCACGCCAGTTGAGGTTCGGGTCGCTGAGTGACGGGTTCGTGTCGCCGCCTTGGTCGCTGTAGCTGTACTGGCCCGTGAGGACGACCTTGCTGCCCGGCCGGGAGTGGACGTTGACGTCGCTGCCGTAGGCGCGCTGGTAGAAGTTCTGGCGCAGGGTGATCGTCCGGTACAGCGGGGTGTCGATGATCCAGGAGCCCTGGTTGAGGATCGCGCGGGCGTCGGGCAGTGCCACCGGGTACTCGGGGCGGCCGACCGCCATGCCGGTGCCGTTGTCGATCACCCCTGAGAACGGGTGGGTTCCGGCCAGGTCGAGCGTGCCCCACATGTTGCGGGGCTGCGTGACCAGGCCCGAGCCGCTGATCGTGCCGATGTTGAAGGTGCGGGTCAGGGAGAGGCGCAGGGTGCCGTCGACCCGGACGTTCAACTCGTTGAGCTGGTAGCCGGGCGTGCCGTAGGGGAAGTGGCCGATCAGGCCGGTCCCACCACCCGTGCCGTACTGGAGAGTTGTGCCGCTCGCGACCGTGATCGCGGGCGGGTCCGGGTTGGTGACGGTGGTGTACGGGTGGTTGCCGCCCTGGGTGGTCACCTTCTGCCGCTGCTGGGACGCCGGGAGCGTGAAGTCGCTGTCCTTGGTGAGAATCAGCGTGCCGCCGCCGCGCACGGTCAGCGCGCCCCGGCCGCGGAACAACCCGTCGTACGTCGTCGTCCCGGACGGCACGGTGACCACCGTGTCGCCGGTGAGCGTGACATCGCGGTCCGCGAGGACGTCGGCGGTCGCGTCCCGGGCGCCGGCGGCCGAGGCAGGGGGAGCGCCGACCAGGAGGGCGACGGTCGCGAGGGCGCCTACGGCGGCTGAGGTCTTGTGGGTTTGGCTGCGCACATCACCGGAGACGTGCGGCGGCGGCGCCGATAACAGAAATCTCGCGACCGTCTTTGTCGCGCGCGACCCGTTGACCTTCCCGTAACACACCCATACCTTTTCGGCGTTCGTAATGACAGATGCCGTACGAAATCTCGAACCCCCCTCCGAGAGGCGTCAGATGAGACGTGTGTACGCAATCCTCGTCGCCCTGTGCTGCGTGCTCGCCGCCGCACTGGCGACCGCGGGACCGGCCCAGGCCGCGGCGCAGACCATCACCAACGGCACGCAGTTCACGGACACTTCGGGCAACGCCGTGCACGCGCACGGCGGCGGGGTGATCAAAGTAGGCAGCTACTACTACTGGTTCGGCGAGGACCGCAACGCCGACAACACCTTCAAGTACGTGGACGCCTACCGCTCCACCGACCTGAAGAACTGGGAGTTCCGCAACCACGTCCTGACCCAGTCCAGCGCCTCCGAGCTGGGCACCGCCTACATCGAGCGGCCGAAGGTCATCTACAACGCGTCCACCGGCCAGTTCGTGATGTGGATGCACAAGGAGAACGGCGTCGACTACAGCGAGGCCAAGGCCGCCGTCGCCGTCTCCTCGACCGTGGACGGCAGTTACACCTACCAGGGCAGCTTCCAGCCGCTCGGCGACAACATGTCCCGGGACATCACCACGTTCGTCGACACCGACGGCACCGCCTACATGGTGTCCGCCGCCAACGAGAACTACGACCTGCACATCTACAGACTCACCGCCGACTACACCGCCATCGACAGCCTGGTCGCCAACCCGTGGGTGGGCGGACACCGCGAGGCACCCGCCCTCTTCAAGCGCAACGGCGTCTACTTCATGCTGACTTCGGCCGCCACCGGCTGGAGCGCCAACCAGCAGCAGTACGCCACCGCCACCAGCATCACCGGCCCGTGGACCGCCTTCACCAACGTCGGGGACTCGACCGCGTACAACTCGCAGACCGCCTACGTCCTCCCGGTCACGGGGACTTCGGGCACCTCGTACCTCTACATGGGCGACCGCTGGGGCAACTCCTTCGGCGGCACCGTCAACGACTCCCGTTACGTCTGGCTGCCGTTGACGTTCCCGACCACGACCTCGATGTCCATGGCGTCCTGGTACCCGGAGGTGTCGATCGACACGGCCGCCGGCACGATCACCGGGACGAGCGCCACGTACAACACGCTCATCGCCAGGAACAGCGCCAAGTGCGCGGACGTGGCCAACCAGTCGCTGTGGCAGGGCATCGCGATCAGCCAGTACACCTGCAACAGCGGCACCAACCAGAAGTGGTGGTTCAAGGACCTCGGCACCGGCTACTACGAACTCATGGGCCGCGGCAGCTCGTTGTGCCTCCAGGAGAACGCGACGAACGTCACCCAGGAGAACTGCACCGGCGCCACCACCCAGCAGTGGAGCCTGACCACCTCCGGCAGTTACGTCCTCGTCAAGGCCAGGACGAGCGGCGAGTGCCTGGACGTGTCCGGCGCGTCCACCGCCAACTCCGCCGCGATCATCACCTACACGTGCAGCGGAGCGACCAACCAGCAGTGGACGCGCGGTAGTTGAGCGCACGGTTACCGGACCGGATTCCAGCCGTCCGTGCCCGCCAGATACTTCTGCGCCGTGAAGCTCGCGGCCTGGGAGTCGGTGAGCTGCGGGCGGTCGGAGTTCATCGTCGCGCCCGCGCCCGTGTTCTTGTACTCGAAGAAGCGGGCGTTCTTCCACGAGTAGCCGCTCATGTCCGTCCAGGGCCCGGCGACCTTCACGGCGGCGGGCAACGAGGTCTGGCGGACGACCAGTTGCCCCACGGCGTCCGCCGTCGGATGCCAAGGGCGCCCCAGGTAGTACGTGTTGGCCGCCGCCGAGCTGCTCACCGAACTGCCGGTGACGAGGATGCCGTACGTCTTCGCGGAGCTGGTGTTGGGCGCGGCGAGGAAGCCGTTGAGACCGCCCGCAGCCGCGCCCGAGTTCCGGAGCTGGATGTTCACCCGGTCGTAGACGGCGGTGGCGTTGCCGAAGACGAAGTCCACGTCGCCGGTGATGAACGACGAGTAGAAGTACTGCCGGTACTGACCAGTGGACGACGGCGACCAGTTGAGGACGGTGTCCTGGCGGCTGATGAACCGGTCGTTGGTGAACGTCTGCCGGTCGCCCTGCGCGGTGACCGCGACGGCCTGCGTGTCAGTGATGTCGGGGTGGGTGGACTTGTCGAAGGTGTTCTGGACGGTGATCCCGGTGACGGTGAGGCCGCTCGCCGAGAAGGTCGCGACCGAACTGCCCCGCGTCCCGTACTTGTTGCCACTGGAATCGGTGTAACCGGCGGCCCGGTCATAGGTGATGACGACGTCCTCGGCGTTGCCGGTGGCGCCCTGGAGGGTCAACCCCGTCTTACTCGTGGGCACGTTGACGATCTCGGCGTACGTGCCCTTCGCGACGGAGATGGTGTCACCGGCGGCTGCCGCGTTCACGGCGGCCTGCACGGTCGTGAAGCGGCCCGATCCGTCCTTGGCGACGGTGATGACGGTGGCGGCCCGCGCCTGGGTCACCAGCGACACCGCGACCAGCCCGAGGACGGCCGCGGTACCGGTCGCCACGGCGGCTCGGCGCCGGGCGGGGGAGCGGCGGTGCGTGTTCGGCTCTGTCATGCCTTCAAGTCGCCGTGCCCCGCCCGGGAGTTGCCGCCCCTACGCCAGCAGATCGATCGCGTCGACCGACGTACCGGCACTCAGGAACGACGTCGTCCCCGAGCCGCTGGCCACATAGATCTTCAGCGTGTTGTACGCGCTCGCGTCCGTCAGCCAGGCCGACGCCGGAACGCTGTACGTGAACGTGTTGTTGTTGCCCCGGTACGAGCCCACGGTCAGCGACCGGGTGCTCGGCTGGGTCGGCGGCGAGGGGACGGCCGAGGTCCAGGTGTCGTTGACGACGACCTGCGGGCGGCCGTTCGCGTACGCCGTCGTCACCCCGATGCGCAGGGTGTGCGCGGCGGCCGACTGGGCGGCCGTCAGCTTGAAGTACACGATGATGCCGCTGTTGACGTCCTTCCACAGATAGCAGGGGAACCCCGAGGTCTCCGTGCCGCTGCCGACGACGACGTTGCCGGTCCAGGACGCGGCCCGTACGTCCGAGGGGTGTGCGTACGTCATCAGGTCCGCGTTCTTGAACCCGCTCGGCGAACCGTCCCAGTTGCCGATCCGCCAGATCGCGCTCGCGTTGGACGGATCGTTCGAGGACGGGATCGCGATGCTGTTCAGCGTCGTCGTCCCGCCCGCCGTGACCGCCACCGACCCGGTGTAGACGGCGAGTTCACCCTTGAAGACCGTCAGCGTGTACGTCCCCGGCAGCACCCCCGCGATCGAGAAGTAGCCGTCCGAGGCCCGCGCCGAACCCCAGTACTGGGCAGCCGAGTCGGCGAGCCCGACCGTGTACGCGTACGCCGTGTCGCGCCCGGTGATGCCCACACCGGCGACGCGGCCCCGCGAACTCGCCGCCGTATAGCCGGAGATGCCGAGCGAATCGGCCCACGGGGTCGTGAGGTTGGCGTGGTAGAGCGAGGAGGAGGGTGCGCCGCCGTCCGTGAGTGCGATGACGTACGGCCCCTGGAGACCGAAGCGTTGGGCCTCCGTCTGGTTCTCGCCGTAGTACAGGATCTCGTACAACCCGCCGCCGTCCGCGCTCTGATGACGCAGCAGCGAGCGGTAGAACGGTCCGCCGGACGCCTTCTCGTGGTTGCTGCGCACGACCCACAGGCCGACGCTGCCGGTGGTCCAGCCGACGTAGTCGTAGTCGACGACCCGGTTCTTCGAGTAGTGCTTGGAGCGGGTCTGGCCGTCCGACTTCTCGAAGACGTCCGCGGACTCGATGGTGGTCGGCGCGTAAGTGTAGGAATCCGGCTCGTCGTTGAGGAACAGCCCGGCCTTGACGCGCACGATGTAGCGGGTCGCGCTGACCGACGTGTCGGCCTTGTTCGTCCACAGGTAGACGTTGTTCTCGCCGCTGCGGGCCGCGTAGTAGTGCTTCAGCGTGCCGTACGCGACGGAGATCAGGATCGTCGAACCCGACTGCGCGATCGTCACGGTGGAGGTGCCGAGGCCGGACTCGACATGCGAGTTCTTGCCGCCGTAACCCTGGTACTCGGTGCCTTTGTAGACCAGCGAGGTCAGATCGCCGTTCGTCTTGCTGACCTTGAAGACCAGGCTCGCGCCGGTGTCGACGACGTAGTTCGAACCGTCGTCGGTGTAGCCGAAGCTCGCGGCGGACGCGCTCTCGGCGAGCGGCCCGGCGAGCGCCGCCGAACCGGCCGTGGCCGCTGCGCCGAGGACGAAGGTGCGGCGACGAACCGGTCTGTTCACAGAGCCGGACATGGGGGTGCCTCCTTCGGGAGGGTGGGGGTGCGGGTGCTTGGAGGGTGGCAGTTGAATCGATTTCGCGAAAGTGCTTTCGCAGCCTTGGAGTTGGCGAAGGCGTGAAATCTGCCGCAGGTCTAGAAAGCGCTTGTCGGTAGCGGTACGGTCCACCGCCAGGCCTTGTCGTCGGACGGAGGAGCCGCGAATGAGACGTTTCAACATCGCCCTGCTGACCGCACTGACCCTGAGCACCGCCCTGTCGACCGCACCCGCCCAGGCACACGACCGCACACCCCCGCTCAGCCTCGCCAACTGCACCGCCACCGCCTGCCACTTCGACGTCCCGCCCGGCACCTACGACGTCACGGTCCGCCTCGGCGGCGAGAGCGCGGCGAGTACGGCCGTCAGCGGCGAGACCAGGCGCTCCCTGCTCCCCGAGACGGCCACCGCCGCCGGCCGCACGGTGACCCGCGGCTTCACGGTGAACGTCCGCACCCCCGAGGGCGAACCCACCGGCCCCGACGGCACCCCCGGCCTCGACCTCACCCTCGGCGGCACGGCCCCCGCACTCGCCGACATCCGCGTCACCCCCGCCCACCACGCCCGCCAGATCATCCTGATCGGCGACTCCACCGTCTGCGACCAACCGGGCGACCCGTACTCCGGCTGGGGCCAACAGCTCCCGCAGTTCCTGCGGAAGGGCGTGTCCGTCGCCAACTACGCGGATTCCGGGGAGAGTACGGTCACCTATCTGGAGAATCCCTTGCTGTGGGGGACGGTTCAGCCGCTGATCCGCCCCGGCGACCTGGTCCTCGTCCAGTTGGCCCACAACGACAAGACGACCGACGAGGCCATGTACCGCGCGAACTTGGAAACCCTCGTACGGGGTATCCGTGACAAGGGAGGTCGTCCCGTCCTCGTGACACCGATCGTCCGACGCTGGTTCAATGCCGACGGCACACTGAACAACAACACAGCGCTGCTGGTGAACGGGCTCGGCGTCGACCTGCCGGGCGTCGTCCGCTCGGTCGCCGCCGCCGAGGGGGTAACGCTGATCGACCTCACGGCGCAGACCAAGGCGCTGGTGGAATCGCTGGGAGTGGAAGGCTCCAAGGCCATCTACCTCTACAACGAGAAGAAGGACAACACGCACACCTCCGCGCACGGAGCCACCGTGTACGCGGGTCTGGTCCGCGACGCGCTCGTCGCCCGGCATCTGCTGCCGGAGGACCGGGTACGAGTGGGGTGAGACCCCAAAGACCCCTGGGGCGTTCCGACCGGAACCGGGGCGCCCCAGGTTCCACTCTCCCGCCGTGCGTGTGAAAGCGAGCCGATGCAACTCCCTGCCGACAACCGCACGTTGAGCCCCTGCACCGGCTACACCCGGGCCCACTGGGAGACGGCCGCCGACTCTCTCCTCGCCGCGGTGGAGCCGTACGCCACCGAGGACCGCGCGCTCTACCACCTCCCCGGCACACACACCAGCTGGTCCGGCAGGCTCTCCGACGGCCTGGAGGGCTACGCCCGCACCCTGCTGCTGGCCGCCTTCCGCCGCGACGAGACGGCCCTGGAGCGCTACGCGGACGGCTTGGCGGCAGGCGTCGCGGGCGTCTGGCCGAGCATCGAGGACCGCGGTCAGCCCCTGGTCGAGGCGGCCTCCATCGCCCTCGCCCTGCGCCTGACCCGCCCCCTCCTCTGGGACCGCCTCGACGAGCCCGTACGACAGCGCGCCGCGGCCTGGCTCGCGGACGCCCTGACCGCCGAACCCTGGCCCTGCAACTGGGAGTTGTTCCCCGTCACGGTGGGCGGCTTCCTCCAGGACATCGGGTACGAGCCCGACGCCTCCCGCAAGGCCGTCGACCGGGGCCTGTCGCGCATCGAGGACTGGTACGTCGGCGACGGCTGGTACACCGACGGCGACGGCCGCAAGTTCGACTACTACAACGGCTGGGCGATGCACCTCTACCCGGTCCTGCACGCCTGGCTCGCCGACGACCCCCGCCTCCTCGACCTCTACGGCGGCCGTCTGGAACGCCATCTCGCCGACTACGCCCGCCTGTTCGGCGGAGACGGCGCGCCGATGCACCAGGGCAGATCGCTGACGTACCGCTTCGCGACGACGGCTCCGCTGTGGCTGGGGGCGCTGACGGGCCGTACGCCGCTGTCGCCGGGGGAGACGCGACGGCTGGCGTCGGGCGCGCTGCAGTACTTCCTGGAGCGCGGGGCGGTGGACGACCGGGGGCTGCTGAGTCTGGGGTGGCACGGCCCCAACGAGGCTGTCCTGCAAGGCTATTCGGGCCCCGCGTCCCCGTACTGGGCGAGCAAGGGCTTCCTCGGCCTGCTCCTCCCGCCGGACCACAAGGTGTGGACGGCGGCCGAGGAACCTGGCCCGGCTGAGCGTGCGGACGCGGTCACGGCGGTCGCCCCCGCCAACTGGCTGCTCCAGTCCACCAGTTCGGACGGCCTGGTCCGCCTCCACAACCACGGCAGCGAGGACGTCCGCTACGACCCGTACTACACGCGCCTCGCCTACTCCACGGTCACGGCGCCCTCGCCGTCGTACGACAACAGCGTGATCCTCGGCGGCGATCCGAGCCGTACGGAGATCGTGCCGTTGGGGGTGGGGGAGGGGTGGGTCGCCTCCCGGCACACGGCGGCCTCCGGGGCGCGGGTGGTCAGCCTGGTGGTGGCCGAGGGGGCGGTGGAGGTGCGGGCCCATCTGGTGGTGGGCGTGGGTGAGGGGACGTCGGTCCGGGTCACGGGGTGGTCGGCGGGGGATGGGCTGGAAGCCGAACTCACCTCCCTGCACGGGCTGTTGGACGGTGTGGGTGTCGTCGGTGACGGGCCCACCCTGTTCGTCGCGCTGGCCCGGCTCACCGGGGAGCCGGACCCCCGTCCCCTCGCGGAACTGGTGTCCGTGGAGGTCGACGGGGATCACGGTGTCTCCGTTCAGTGGGCCGGCGGCAGGCGGACGGGCTTCCGGTTCACGGAGTCAGCCGGGCGATCCGGAGACTCGTCGTGGTCGGTGACGCCCCGTTGAGCGGGGTCGCGTAGGTCGGGGTGACGGGGGCGTAGGCCCAGGTCAGGGCGCCGTTCTTCAGGACCGCCAGGTCGCCGCTGATCCGGGCGGTCACCACCTTGTCCGCGCCCTGGGCCTTGCCGTTCCAGTCGATGAGACGCAGGTGGGTGCCCGTGAAGGTGCCGGTGCAGGTGCCGGCGGCGCACTTGGCGCCCTTCAGGGACTCCCAGGAGACCAGGAGCCGGTCCTTGCCGTACGGCGCGATGTGCACGTCGACGTTCTCGGTACCGGCCGCGCTCGTGAGGTAAATCGCCTTGCCGGGGCCGGAGTTGCGGTTCGCCATGAAGGCGACGGCGACCTGGTGCGTGCTCGTCCTCGGGGTGACCGTCCAGCCGCGTCCGCTGGAGTCGGCGGCGTTCTTCTTGGCCGCGGCGGCACCCCGGGAGGCGAAGGCGGTGGCGTACCGGCCGCTCGCCGACTTGACCAGGTCACCGGTGCGGCCGGGGAAGGTACCGCCGCAGTACCCCGCCCAGCACTGTTCGCGCTGCACGACCGGCGCGGTGTCCGGGGCGCCGATCCCGGTGGAGACGAACAGGCCCGAGCGCCAGTCGTCGAAGCAGAGTGAAGTGAAGGCGCCGGAGGTCTCCGCGTGCAGCGCGATGCCCTCGTTGTGGCTGCAGCCCCAGCTCCAACCACCGCTCAGCTCGGTGCCCTTGGCGCTGATGTACGCCAACTTGTCGCCGAAATGACCGTCCGCGAAACCGCCCGCGCCGTGCACGACGAAGTACGCGCCGTACTTGGCGCCGTTCCAGGTGAGTTGGCCGTCGAGACCCGGGGAGGTGTCGTTCGACGCGGTGCCGGTGAGCTTGGTGCGGAAGGTCTGCTCGCCGTTGGTGTAGCGGACGATCGCGGCGGCCGTCTCCTTCCACTTGTTGGTGTCGGCGACCCGGGTGAGCAGCGCGAACCCGTCGTTGTGCGCGACCAGCCCCCCAACTTCCTTGGCACCCTTGACGATCGTGTCGGCGCCCGAACGCAGCCCGGCGGCGTTCAGCGGGGTCACGTGCACACCGTCGGCGGCGGGCCAGGCCACGCGCAGGGTCCCGTTCGGGGCCACGGCCGTCGTCGTACGGGTCCACTCGCGGGTGTTGTTGTAACCGGCCGTCAGATAGGGGAACTTGGCGGCGAGCGGGACCGTGGTGCTGGTCGGGGAGAGGGTGCCGGTCGCGTCCTTGGCGGTCGTCGAGGTCTGCGCGGCGGCCTTCGGGGTGGTCCTCGCCGAGGCGGACGTGGTCGCCGTACCGGTGGTGGACGGAGAACCCTGGGCGGCGGCCTCGGCGGAGGTGCGGCTGGACACGGAGGGGGAGGCGGACGTCCCGGCCGCGGTAGAGCTGCCGCTCTCGCCGCTGCTCGTCGCCGCGGTCGCGTACCAGGCACCGCCGAGCAGGGCCGCGACGGCGAGCGAGCCCGCGAGCGGCTTGCGGGCGATGCGGCGGGGGGAACGGCGACGGTGCGTGGTGGTGCGTCTTGCGTTGGTCATGTCCCCAAGTCGCCGCTGGTGCGGGGGAGGTTGCCGTCGAGCCGCGCGAAACATGGGGAGGTCGGTGGTCCGGCGGTGTCCGAAGGTGAGACCGGCTCCCCAGCCGGGGCAGGCCGATCCTGGTACGTTGGATGTCTTCCTGGGTATCAGACCCTTTGGACTCATCACCGGCGAGGGACCGAGGAACCATGGCCATGGACCCCGGCGACAAGCGACTGGCGGCGGCCGTCGTGATGGACGACGACGGACGCGTGCTTCTGGTGCGCCGGAGTGCCACCGAGAGGTTCCTGCCGCGGGCGTGGGGCGTTCCGTGCGGGAAGCTGGAGCCGGGCGAGCGGTCCGAGGACGGTGCGCTGCGGGAGCTGAAGGAAGAGACCGGGCTCCTCGGCGAGATCGTCCGCAAGATCGGCGAGTCGTCCTTCGTGAGCGAGTACCGGGGCCGCGAGATCAAGAACTGGCAGGACAACTTCCTCGTCAGGCCGCTCACTTGGGAGATCACCCTCCCCGAGCCCGACCAGGCCTACCTCTGGCTCCCGCCCTCCGAGCTCGCCGGTGCCGGCATCGACATCGACGCGTACAACCTGGACGTCGTACGACAGGCCCTCACGAACTTCTGAGCGACTCCGCCAGATCGTTCAACGCGCCCAGATACTCCGGCACTTCGAGCGGCACCTTCGCCACCGCCCCCGGATGCGGGCCCGCCGCCGTGAACACGTCGGTGTGGCGACGCCGTTCGGCCCCCGTCTCCAGGAACAGTGTCACGGTCGGTACGTCCGTGTCGCACCAGGCCCGGTGCAGGGTGTGCGCCGGGAGGGCGTAGGCGCTGCCCGCCGCGTACCGCCCCGTGTGCGTCAGCCGCAGCCGTGCCGGTCCCGTCGGCCGCAGCCGCCAGTCGGCGCCGCGCTCGGCCAGGGACTCCTCGTACCGGTCCGCCGTGATGCCGCCGTCGCCCCGCGCCTCGTACAACTCCATGGCGAGTCGGCCCCGGACCACGTAAGAGGCGAGCGGGGAACGGTGGTTGTGGATGTCCTCCGCGCCGATCGCCGTCGCGCCGGGATGCCAGAGGTGCGCGCGCAGCATGTGGCGGGGGCCGCCGTCGATCAGCAACAGCTTGTCGAAGCCCAGGACATGACGGTACGACAGCCCGGCGCAGGCCTCCGGATCGCCCTCACCGGAGGCGAGTTCGGCGATCAGCTCCAACAGGCGGTCGGGGGAGCCCAGTTCGGCGACGACCGCACGGGCCGCGGTCACCGTGGCGTGGTCGGACAGGTCACCGTCCAGCGCCTCGGTCAGCAGCCGTCGCGCCGCCAGGATCTGCCGGCCACCCATGCACTCACTCCCCGACTCCGGTTCACACCGGCCTCGTCCGAGGGTCCGGCTGGTACATCCATACGGCATGAGCGCGCAGCGCCGAAAGGCCTTGGCAGGTCATCCAGATCGGTTGGCGCAGTTCCTCCGTCGTCGTGAACGCCGACCCGTCCCGGCTCCACGACCAGATGCCGTCGGTCTGCGCCGCCCACACCGCTGCCGCCGCGCCGTCCAGCCGCTCCCGCCACGCGTCCTCGACGCCGTCCTCCCGCGCGATCTCCTGGGCGCCCGGGGTGAGCAGCGCCCGCACGATCCAACTCGCCGTGAAATGCCGGACGTTCAGCACCTCGTGGTGCGAGGAGTCGTCCGGGTGGTGCCGGCGCACCTCCTCCCGCAGGTTCGCCAGGTCGGCGCAGTTGTCGTGCGCGGTCGCCGGGCAGGCCAGCAGCCAGCGCACCCCGTCCTCGCGCGCCGAACGCTCGACGGGCCCCTCGCCCAGCACCCGGGCCGTCCGGTCCAGGGCGACCACGGCCTGCGCGGTGTGCAGCGCGGAGGGCTGAGCCGGGTGCCCGACCCAGGGCAGCGGGGAGAGCCGGTGACTCCAGCAGCGGCGGTGCTGGCGCTGCGGGTCGGAGAGCGCGCCGTCGATCAGGGCGCCGCGCAGCACGGGCAGCGTCGGCGCGTCCGGTGCCGCGCGCAGCAGCCCCCGCATCACGGTGGTGACGACATGGGTCAACGCCCGCCCCGTACCGTCGAGTTCACGGGTGAAACCGGCCTCGCAGCGCGCCACCTCGTCCGCCAGCCGCTCCCGCGAGGCCCCCGCCCGGGCCAGCGCGCCCAACACCGTCGCGGTGACCTCCGGCCGGGCCACCGACCCCTGCGAGCGGGCCGACCAGCCGCCGCCCCGCAGCCGTAGCCTCCACAGGGTGTCGATGAGGTCGGCGGTGTGCAGGCGTCCGTCCGGAACGCCCAGGTCCAGCACGATGTGCAGGCCGTACGCCGTGGCCAGCGAGGTCGGGCGGGCCGGGCCGTCCAGCTCCCGGAGGGAGTGCGGCCAGCCGACGAGACGGCCGCGCACCGGGTCGTCCACCACGGCGACCTGGGCGGCGAGGGTGTCGTAGGCCGAAGTGAACACCTGAGGCAGTGGGCCGGGAGCGTTCGGCAGGAGGGGAGCGGGTGCGGTGAGCGGCGCGGGTCCGGCGGTGCGGGCGCGGAGCAGGGCCGCCGCCAGCCAGGTCATCCCGACGGTGGCGAACCCGCTCAGCCCGGAGATCAGGTACTTGGCCGGCTCTCCGTCGATCGAGTCGGGCAGCACGCCGAACAGGAACTGGAACACCGCGTATCCAGCGGCCACACAACCGAACCGGCCGAGCCAGCTCACGAAGCGGGTCGGCGGGCTCCCGCCGGGAGTCGCCGGACCGGGCGGCCCCGGGGCCCTCAAGGGGCCGCGTCCCAGCTGCTGTTGAGACAAGGCGCGCTCCCTCCCCCCTGGGTGGCACGTGACGTTCGCGAAGTTTCCAGTCTAAGTGGTCTCGCCTGGAAGCTCTTCGGGGGTTGATCATTCGGTCCTGCCGGGAGTACCGGTTGCTGCGCGACTGGCCGCCGATCACCCCGGCTCGCCGCGCTCGGCGACTGTGAGATCGAGTTCGAAGTACGCATCAACGCCGCACTCAACATCGGCCTGCCGCCTCGCCCGCGCCGTCCGTGACGGCGCCCCCGCGACCTCGGGTGGACTGCTCCAATTCCCTTTGTACGGCGGCATCTTCGGCATGATCGCGTACACCGGACTGCACCAGACGATCGCGGACCGGCTGGTCTCGGTGTCGAACGAGTTCCTCTACCCGGCCTTCATCGCGATCCACAGCCGCGTCCTCGGCGTGTTCGTCCCCAGCGGCGGCGGCAAGTGGGTCGTCGAGGCGCCCTACGTCCTCGACGCGGCGAACCAACTCCACGTCGACCAGGGCTGGATGGTCGTCGTCCACGACCTCGGCGAGGCCGGCGCCAACCTGCTGCAACCGTTCTGGATGCTCCCCACCCCGGCGATCCCCGGGCTCAAGGCACGCGACGTCATGGGCTACACCTTCGCGATGTTCCTCGCCCTCTTCCCGCCACCCTGGTCCTCGTGACCCTCTTCGCCCGCACCCTCCCGTTCCCCTGACGCCCCGCCCCGGGGTGTCGTCATGCCTCGCGGATCTCCTCGACACTGCCAGAATCCCGTACGTCCGGCCACGCACGCGGGTCCGCGCACCAGCTCGACGAGTTCCAGGACCTCGTGCCACGCCTCAATGTCCCCAGAGTCAACCCCCGAAGGATTTCCGGAGCCGACCACTGAGCGGTCAGCGATACGGCTGGGGCGCGGACCGGAACCGGCGTCTCCGTCACCGCAGTTGACCCTCGCGCGGCCAGTGCGTCAATGCCACGTGCAGCGCGTCGACCGCACGCTCCCACGACCGCTGTACGTCCCGCGGCGCGCCGAACCCTCCGCTTGACTCCAGCGCGCAGTAACCGTGGAACGTACTCCTCAACAGCCGTACGGCGTCGGTGAGATCGGGTTCCTCCAGGCCGTAGGCGCGCAGCATGCCGTAGGTGATCTCCGCGGTGCGGCGCAGGGCGGGGGAGTCGGCGATCAGGGACTGGTCGACGCGGATCTGGGTGGCCGCGTACCGGCCCGGGTGCTCCAGGGCGTAGGCCCGGTACGCGTCCGCGAAGGCGCCCAGCGCGTCCCGGCCCGTGCGGTCGGCGACCGCGACGGCGATCCGGTCGATCAGCTCGCCGCCCGCCAGGAACGCGACCCGGGTGCGCAGATCCCGGAGGTTCCGGACATGCGAATAGAGGCTCGCGTCCTTCACGCCGAAGCCACGGGCCAGCGCGGACAGACTGACGTTCTCGAAACCGACCTCGTCGGCGAGGTCGGCGGCGGCCGCCACGACACGGTCGGCGGTCAGTCCCGCGCGCGCCACGACCCACCACCTCTCCTCTGACCTGAGACGACTGGAACCCCTAGGACACTAGCCAATAACAAGTGGGGCGCCCGGCGCGTTTCACCACGGCCGTCACCGGACTCCGGCAGCAGACTTCCCACCATGGACGACGACTCCGGCACCCCCGCCCCCACCGGCCTCCGCGCCACCGCACTCCTCGGCCGCCCCAAACTGTGGCTCATCCCCACCGTGCTCACCGGCCTGCTCGCATTCCTGCTGTCCCTCCTCTACATGGGCGGCATCGTCAACCCCAACCGTGAACTGAACGACCTCCCCATCGCCCTCGTCAACAGTGACACCGGCAGACCACTCACCGGCCAGCAGCAGAACCTGGGCACCCAGATCACCCACTCCATCGTGACCAACTCCGGTAGCCGCGCGGCCGGTTGGCGCCAGCTCACGAGAGCCCAGGCCCAGGACGAACTCGACGCGGGCAAGGTCTACGGCGCCCTGGTCATCCCGGCCGACTTCACGAACTCCGTCGCCGCGCTGACCACGACGAACGCCACCGCCCGCCCGACCATCACCGTGCTGACCAACCCCGGCAAGGGCAGCCTCGGGTCCTCCCTCGCCGGCAAGATCTCCTCCACGGCGGCTCAGCAGGCCTCGCTCACCATCGGCAAGCAGCTCAGCGCGACGGCCACGAAGGCCGACTCCACGCAGAAGCTGCTGCTCGCGGACCCGGTGCGGATCGCCACCCAGGTCGGCCATCCCATCGGCGGCAACAGCGGCATCGGCCTGACCGCGTTCTACTACACCCTGCTGCTGGTCCTGGCCGGATTCATGGGCGGCAACGTCATCAGCAACGGCGTCGACACCGGCCTCGGCTACGCCGACAACGAGATCGGCCCCTGGCACACCCGCCGCCCCACCGTCCCCATCAACCGCACCCAGACCCTGCTCCTGAAGATGGTCATGACGGCCGGCATCACCCTCCTCAGCGTCTCCCTGATCATGCTCGCCAGCGTCAGCATCCTCGGCATGGACGCGACCCACATCCCGCTCCTGTGGATCTACTCCTACTGTGCCGCCCTCGCCGTCGGCCTCGGCGTCCAGGCCATCAACGCCGCGTTCGGCGGAATCGGCCAGCTGGTCTCCATGTTCGTGTTCATCGTCCTGGGCCTCCCCTCTTCCGGCGCGACCGTCCCTCTCCAGGCCGTCCCCGGCTTCTACCGCTTCCTCTCCCACTTCGAGCCGATGCGCCAACTCAGCGACGGCGTAAGGGCGATCCTCTACTTCGACGCCCGCGGCGACGCGGGCCTCACACGCGCGTGGACCATGATCGGGATCGGTACGGCGATCGGTCTGCTCTTCGGTTTCGCGATGGTCCAGTACTACGACAGGAAGGGCCACAAGCGCCTTACCCCGCAGCCGGCTTGAGGCACCCGACGACCAACGTCCTGGTGAGGTCTGAGAGTTGACTCTCAGGTTTTCCGAGAGAACACTCTCAGACCATGGATTCCGGCAACCGTTACGGCGACCTAGAGATATCCGACCCGAAGGCCATGCGCGCGCTGGCACACCCTGTGCGGCTCGCGATTCTCGAACGCCTCCAGCGCCACGGCCCCGCCACCGCCTCCCGCCTCTCCCCGCACGTGGGCGCCACCCCGTCCGTCACCAGCTGGCATCTGCGCCATCTCGCCGGCTTCGGCCTGGTCCGCGACGCGGAGGGCGGGACGGACCGGCGGGAGCGGCGATGGGCGGCGGTGGCGCGAGGCTTCCGGTTCGAGATGCCGGAGGATCCGGCGGACGAGGAGGGTCGGTCGGCGGCTCGGGTGCTGACCGGCGAGATGTTCGCGCGCAACGCCGAACTGCCCCTGCGCTGGCTGCTGGACACGGCGCCCGAACTGGAACCGGAGTGGACCAGGATCGCCCGGGCGAACAACACGCGGATCGTGGTGACGGCGGACGAACTGGCCGCGCTGCAGGACGCGTTCGAGGAACTGATCGCGCCGTACGTCGTCCGCGCACCGGACCGGCGACCGGCGGACGGCCGGGGTGTCCGCCTGCTGATGTACGCGTTGCCGGAATCGCCAGGTCCCGGGAGCGAGGACGGCGAGCAGACGACGGACCTGCCGGAATGAACGGGGGATCGCTGTGGCGTGACCGCCGCTTCGTACGGTTCTGGTGCGGCCAGTCCGTCTCCCAGTTCGGTGACCGGATCTCCGAACTGGCCTTACCCCTCCTGGCGGTTGGCGCACTGCACGCCTCCGCGAACCAGGTGGCCCTGCTGACCGCGCTGGTCTGGACGCCGAACCTCCTGGGCCTGTTCCTGGGCGCCTGGGTGGACCATCGCCCCGCCAAACGCCGGCTCATGCGGCTCGCCGACGTGATCCGGGCCGCCGTACTGCTGTCGCTCCCGATCGCCTACGCCCTCGACACGGTGACCCTCGGGCAGCTGTACACGGTGGCCGTGCTGACCGGCACGGCGGCGGTCGTGTTCAACACGGCGTACTCGTCCTTCTTCGCCCACCTCGTACCGCCGGAGTCGTACGTCGAGGCGAACAGCAAGCTCAGCGCGAGCAGATCGGTGTCCTTCATCGCGGGACCCGCGGTCGGCGGCGGCCTGGTCCAGGCCCTGACGGCACCGGTCGCGGTGATCGCGGACGCGCTGTCGTTCGTGGCATCGGCAATCCTGATAGGACGTACGGGAGTTGACGAACCAGTTCCCGTTCCAGTTCCTACGACTTCGACTGGCCCCTCGCTGCCAAGACGTGCCCGAGAGGGCCTGACCTTCGTGATCCACGAGCCCGTCATGCGCGCGGGCCTCCTCTGCGCCACGACCGTCAACTTCTTCACGTTCCTGTCGGGCACGGGCCTGCTCGTGCTGTTCGCCGACCGGGTCCTCCAACTGTCGCCCGGCGCGATCGGGTTGGCGTTCGGCGTGGGCGCGACGGGCGGTCTCCTCGGCGCGGTGGCGTCCCCCGCGATCGCCCGCCGCATCGGCATCGGCCGCAGCATCGTCGTAGGGGCCGTGCTGTTCCCGGCCCCCTTCGCCCTGATCGCGGCGGCAACCGGCCCTGCCTGGACCCGCCTTGGGTTCCTCGGCGCGGCCGAGTTCCTCTCTGCCTTCGGTGTCATGCTCTTCGACGTCAACCTCAACTCCCTCCAGACATCGGTGGTCCCCGACGGCCTCCGCAGCCGCGTGGCGGGCGCGTACAGCACGGTCAACTACGGGGTACGTCCGCTGGGGGCCCTGATCGGGGGCGAGTTGGCCACACTGGTGGGCCTGAGAGCGACCCTTACGGTCGCGGCCGTCGGGGGCGCGATGTCGGCGCTGTGGTTGCTGGCTTCGCCGATACCGGGGATACGGGAGTTGCGGCATGCGCCGGTGGAATCGAGGCAGGAGTGATTGAGTCTCCGTGATGGATCGAGAAGAACGGGAGCTGGAGAGGTGGCGGGCGGCTCTGATGTCCGAGCTGGGGAGTCCGGAGGTCGGGGTGTCCCCCAGAGCGTTGCTGGCGATGACATTCGACGATCCGGACCGCGAGCGGGTCGAGGCCGTCCTCTTCGACTGCCTGTCCCCTGCCGCCGATCCGCAGATCAGAGTTCTGGCCGTGACCTGCATGGGGCACGTGGGGAGAATCCACGGAGCTGTAAGTGCCGACGTCGTCCGGCGGCTTGAAGAGTTGCTGGACGACCCCGCACTGGGTGGCGTGGCTGAAGACGCCCTTGGTGACATTGCGGCCTTCGCCGGTGATGATCTGAAGTGAGGCCGATCGCCAAGGGCGTCGCCGTACCGGTCGTCAGCGGTTCGGCCGGTCCTGGGCGGCTCGCGCGCGCACGCTCAGGACCGGGTGCTCATCCGGTGACGGGGTCGGTCAGCCCGCGCAGAGCTTCACGTCGACCGTGTCGCCCTTGAATACGATCTTCGGGCTGTGGGGAGTGAGTTCGACGACCGAGGCCGGCTTGCAGCCGGGGCTCCGCGTCTTGACGATCGTGCCCATCTTGAGCTGTGCCTTGAGGAACTGCTGCTTGGCCGTGGCCAGGTCCTGGCCCGTGAGGTCGACCGGGATGGGCGTCTTCGAGATGCCGCCCAACAGGAAGGTGGCCTTCTTGTGGTCGACGGTCGAGGCGGTGGTCCCCGCCGCCGTCTGTGAGCCACTGCCGCTGATGGACGCCAGGGCCGTGCCGCCGCCCGCCACGATCAGGGCCGTGGCGACACCGGCGATGAGGGTGGCGCGCCTGCGGCGGGTGCGGTGGACCATGCCGGTCGTGTCGAAGGCCGGCGAGTCGGTGGAGTGCGCGAAGTCGTTCATGGCGTTGATCAGTTCCTCTTCGAAAGGTGTGCAGCCGGAGGACCGCGGGTCGTGCGAACTCATCGCGTTCCTTCCGTGAGCTGCTGCGATGAAGGGGTGGAGAGTGCGGGAAACTGGCTTCTCAACCGGTCGATTCCACGAGCGAGTTGGGAGCGGACGGTGCTCTGCGAGATCTTCAGGTCGGCCGCTATCTCGGCGTCGGACAGATCGTGGAAGTACCGCAGCACCACCACCGTCCGCATCCGCATGGGCAGTTGCTGCAGAGCACGCACCAACTGGTCCCGGCTGTCGATCCGTCCGTACTCGTCGCCCGGCGCGACCGGGTCGCCGTCCACCGGGTGCTGAGCCGTACGGCGGAACCGTCGCCAGCGGTCGTTGGCGAGGTTGACCATGATCCGCCGTACGTACGCGTCCGGGGCGTCCTTGGCGCTGATCGTGCGCCACTTGCGGCAGGCCCGCTCCAGGGTCTCCTGGACCAGGTCCTCCGCCGCGTCGCGGCTGCCCGTCAGGACCAGCGCGCCCCGGAACAGCGCGGCCGACCGGGCGGCGACGAATCCATGGAAGTCACCCTCCGTCGAACCGACTCCGTTGCGCCCCGCGCCCGTTGCCCACTTGGCTGCCAGATCCACACGCTCCTCCCTTCCTGTCACCCCTCCTCGACGGGGAAACGGGCGGATCTGCTGCACGGCCTCTCTGAGACCTGGGTCACAACTCCCCTGGCGCGCTCACCCGTTGACGCCCGTGTAGTGGTTCAGACTCCATCGCCACAGCAACCGAGCCCCGAGATACGCCAGCACGCCCACGAGCGGTGAGGCCGCCGCCAGCCAGTACGGGACGCCGGTGTCGTGGCCGTGCCCGGTCAGTACGGCGGCCGGGAGGTAGGCGACGAACGCGAGCGGAAGGGCGTAGGTGAGGAAGCCGCCGACCGCCCGGGGCAGGACGTTGAGCGGGTAGCTGCCGAAGGTGCCGAGGAGGTCCTCCAGCCAGCGGCTCCAGTAGTCCGCGGACGGGAAGCGGAGGGAGGCGCCGGCCACGGCCGTGAAGAGGGCCGCCTCCAGGAGCATGCCGCCGATGAGCGCGGCGATCAGATACGCGGTGCGGCCCGCCGTCCAGTCCAGGTGGCTGCGGCCGAGCGCGCCGATCATCAGGCCGGTCGCCACCGTCAGGTCGCCGATCGCGTTGGTGGGGAAGTACTCCAGCTGGGCCTGGCGGTGGACCGGCATCGGGCGCACCAAGTAGATGTCGATACGGCCCTCCTGGATGTACCTGCCGATGCCGTGCATACGGCCCAGGAACAGCACCATCAGGCCGTGCGCCATCATCCGCGTCGCCGGGATCAGCAGCACGTCCGAGCTGTCCCAGCCGCCCATCCCGGCGAACCGGGTGAGCAGCACCGTCGCGAACACGATCACCGACACCTGCCAGATCGCGCCGATCGCGATCATCAGCAGGAACTCGGTGCGATATTCCAGCTGGGCACGGAAGTTGAGGCGCGTGATGCGCCACACGATCCGGACGGCATTCACACGCATCAACCTCCTTGGGCCACGACTCGTCGGGCGGCGCGCCGCCACAGGAACCGGGTGAACAGGGACAGGGCCACCACCCAGGCGGCCTGCAGGGCGAGTTGGGCCCCCGCGTCGGACAACGGGACCCGGCCCACGTAGATCGAGAGCGGCACGCTGAGCGTCGCCTGGAACGGCAGGAAGCGGCTCATCGTGATGAACCAGTCCGGGAAGAACCACAGCGGCGCGTACACCCCGGACAGCAGGTTCTGCGCGAAGATCAGGATCAACATCGCGGCGCCGTTGCGGAGTGTCCAGAAGCAGAGTTGGTCGATGACGAGCATGACGTAGTAGAGGACCAGCTGGCCGAGCAGCATGCTCAGCGCGAACACCCCTGCCGCGGCAGGTGACTTGGGAGGGTCCACGACCCCGGCCGCGAGGCACACGACGTAGCCCGTCAGTGCCCAGGCCAGCCCGTACATCTGCTCACCGAACGCCCGCAGCGCGTAGTAGCGCTGGGGCGGCAGCGGGCGCAGATACCAGTAGATGATGGTGCCGAAGTGCATGTGCTGAAGGACCGTGTCCCGGCCCGCGTACTGGTCCAACTCCCGTAGCCGGGAGGCGAGTACGGCCAGCACGGCGTACGTCACCGCCTGGTCGCGGGTGAGTCCGGCGGTGGTGCCGGTGTGGGAGTACAGGCCGCGCCACAGGGACGCCACCAGGACCACCTGTACGGTGAGGCGGAGCAGGGCGGCCGTGATGCGGGGCGGGGCGAGCAGTTCGCCGAGCGGGGTGACGCGGGCGGCGCGCCAGGCGTGCGGGGCCGCCATGTCAGGCCTCCTCGGCCGGCGGCCCGGCCTGGACGTAGGCGGCCCGCATCACGTCCTCCAACTCGGCCTCGTCCATCGCGACTTCGGTCACCTCGTACCGCTCGATGACCTGCTTCAGCGCCTGGTGGACGGTCGGCCCCTCGGCTCCGTCCGGACCGAACACCACCTGCGGGCCGTCCCGCCGTACGAGTGCGATGCCCGGCAGCGCCACGACCTCGGCGTGCGCGTCGGCGAGCGTCGCGCGGATCTGCCAGGTCGAGCCGAACCTGCGGCGGATCTCGTCGAGGGTGCCGTCCAGCACCAGCCGGCCGTGGTTGATGAGGACGACCCGCTCGGCGAGCCGGGCAACCTCGGTCATGTCGTGCGTGGTCAGCAGGACCGTACGGCCGCGCTCCTCCACCTGGTGCCGCAGGAACTCCCGCACCTGCTCCTTCACGACCACGTCCATGCCGATGGTCGGCTCGTCGAGGAAGACGACCGGCGGGTCGTGCAGCAGCGCGGCGGCCAGGTCGCAGCGCACCCGCTGGCCCAGCGAGAGATGGCGGACCCGGGTGTCCCAGAAGGCGGACAGTTCGAGGATGTCGTCGAACTCCCGCAGCCGCGCCGCGTGTTGCGCCTTCGGCACCTCGTAGATGTCCCGCAGGATCGCGAACGACTCGCGCACCGGCAGGTCCCACCACAACTGCGTCCGCTGCCCGAACACCGCCCCGATGTTACGGGCGTTGCGCTCCCGCTCCTCGTACGGCACCACGCCCGCGACCCGTGCCTCGCCGGAGGTGGGCCTCAGAATACCGGTGAGGATCTTGATGGTGGTGGACTTGCCGGCGCCGTTCGGCCCGAGCAGGGCGAGGAGTTCACCCGGGGCGACGTCGAAGGTGACGTCGGAGACGGCGTGCTTGGGCACGCGCTCCGGGTTGACGAGGGAGCGCAGACCGCCGACGAGACCCGCCCGCCGGACGGTCGTGTGGAAGGTGCGGGAGAGACCGCGCACCTCGATGCTGCTCGCGCTCACTGGATCAGCCTTCGGGTGAGCCGGAACAGTGCGTTCATGACGCGGACCTCCTCGTGAGTCGGATCAGCCGGAGCGTCGCCAGCAGCGACGCGCCCGACAACACGGTCAACAGCCAAGGCACCGCGTGGATCCCGGAGGCCTCGATCCCGACGCCGAGCAGCGGCGGAGCCGCCACTCCGCCGACGTTCGAGGCCGCGATCACCCACGCCCCCGCGCGCCTGGCCTGGGGGAGCGCCGAGTTGAGCCAGGCAAGGCCCGTCGGAAAGACCGGAGCGATGAACAAGCCAACACCGGCATACGCCACCGGTGCCACTCCTTTAACCAGCGTCAACAGCAGACACACCGTCATCCCCGCCGCGCACACCGCGAGGATCCGCTCGGGGGCGTGGCGCATCGCGATCGGTACGACGAGGAAGCGGCCCGCCGTCATCATCAGCCAGTACACCGAGGTCGCGGACGCGGCCACGGTCGCGGTGTAGCCGACCGTCTCCAGATGGGTTGGCTCCCAGCCGCCGACGCCCGCCTCCACGGCCACGTTGAGGATGTAGAGGACCAGGAACCCGACGAGGACCCGGGACAGGCCGAGACCCCGGCTTCCCGTCGTTGCTGGTGGAGCGTCAGATACACGTGTACGTACGCCACTTGAGCCGCCGAACACCAGCACCGCCGCCAGCACCGCGCACCCGCCGAACGCGTACGGGTAGCCGTCCGGACCGAGCCACGCCACGATCGCCGGGCCGAGCACCGCCCCGATGCCGAAGTGCGCGTTGAGCACGTTCAGCATGGCGGTGGACCGGCCGCCGAAGCCCACGGCGAAGAGCTGGTTGAGGCCGTAGTCGATGCCGCCGAAGCCGAGGCCGGCGAGGAAGGCGGCGGCGAGCGCGAGGGGCCAGTTGGGTGCGAGGGCGAATCCGGCCGCGCCCGCCGCCATCAGGCCGTAACCCCACGCCAGCAGTGCCCTGTTGCTGATCCGGGAGTGGATCGCGTTGAAGGCGAGGACACCGGCGACGCCGCCCGCGAAGTGCAGGCTCAGACCGAGGGCGGCGGCCGAGGGGGACAGGCCGAACTCGTGCCGCAGGCCCGGGATCGCGGGGCCGTAGAGGGCCTGGAGCATGCCGATGAGGATGAAGCCGACGCAGGACGCGACCGCGGCCGACCGGGTGAAGAGCCGGCCGGCCGCAGACGATTCCGTGACGATGTCAGTCAACTGGTCTCCGGGGATCTCGTGTTCACGGTTTCCGAGAACACGAAGGAGAACTCGGTGGGCCGGGCGTTCAGGAAGTACTCCGGGAGCGGGCCCGGGCCGCAGGACTGTGAGCCGATGCCGTGCTGGCCGTGGTCGAGGTTCACCCAGACCGTCTCGCCAGGCGTCAGGTCGGTGCGGTGGGTGGCCGCGTCCAGTTGTTCCGTGGTCCAGCGGCGGCCGGTGAACCAGAAATCCGGGTCGCCGTCGATGCGCAGCCCGCCCAGTTCGGCCCAACGGACGTCCGGGCGGGCGCCGTTCTCCTGCGGGCGGAGGTAGGGGGTCTGGAGGCCGTCGACCGTGGACTCCCAACGGGCGAGTACGGAGGCCGACTTGGTGTCGGGGTATCCCTCGCCGGGACCGCCGCCGAACCACCGCACCCGGTCCGCGCTCGCGTCGATGCCGAAGCGGATGCCCAACCTCGGCAGCGGGAACGTCCAGTTGCCCTCGGGTCCCACGGACACCGTCAGCCGTAGCCGCGAACCGTCCGAGGTCCAGCGGTACACCGTGGCGAGTCCGATCTCCCAGGCGGCGGGCGCCACCCGGGTGCGTACGGTCAGCGCGTCCTCGCTCAACTCCACACCGTCCAGCCGGTGGCGCATGCGATGCAGCCCGAACTTCCGCCAGAGCGGGCCGAATCGGATGTCGGTCTGCCAGGACGCGCCGTCGTCGTTGTCGGTGGGCGCCCGCCATATGTCGAGGCGGAGACCGGTGACGTCGACCGCGCCGATCGTCCTCAACTCACCTGTGCGGGCGTCGAAGGTGGCAGGGCCCAGGGTGATGCGCCGATCGTCGAGCACCGGCCCGGCGACGGCGGAGACGGACGGCAACGGGCGGGCCGCGACCGGGAACTGACCCCAGCCGATGACATGTCCGGCGGGACCCCATGCGGTGCCGGCCGCGAGCGACGCCCGTACCGTCCACTGGGATTCGGCGCCGTCGGACCCCGTGGGCGGTTCGGGCAGCTTGACGTCGGCCGACTCGCCGGGGGCGAGCGAGGGCACGGTGAGGGTGCCCGACTCGACTGTCTCGCCGTCCACTTGGTACGACCAGGCGAAGGTCAGGGCGGACAGGTCGGCGAAGTCGTACGCGTTGGTGATCCGTACGGTGCCGTCCGCGCCGTCGCCCGTGATCCGGACCGGCTCGATCACCTTCTTGTACTCGATCAGGCCGGGGGAGGGCGTGCGGTCCGGGAAGATCAGGCCGTCGCAGACGAAGTTGCCGTCGTGCAGCTCCTCGCCGAAGTCACCGCCGTACGCGAAGCCGAAGCGCTCGTCCTTGATGCCGTGGTCGATCCACTCCCAGACGAAAGCGCCCTGGAGCCGGTCGTACGACTCGAAGAGGCGCTGGTAGTCGGCGAGTCCGCCGGGGCCGTTGCCCATGGCGTGGGCGTACTCGCAGAGGATGAAGGGCAGTTGACGGCGCCTGTGGGTTCCGCCGTCCAGGCCCCGGCCGATGCGCTCGACCTCGGCGTGGTCGGCGTACATCCGTGAATAGACGTCCGTGTCACGGCAGTTGATGTCGCCCTCGTAGTGCACGAGGCGGGACGAGTCGCGGGCGTGGATCCACTCGGACATGGCGGTGAGGCCGCGACCGGTACCGGCTTCGTTGCCCAGGGACCAGATGACGATGGACGGGTGGTTCTTGTCGCGCTCCACCATGCGGGCCGCGCGGTCGAGCAGCGCCGGGGTCCAGCGGTCGTCGTCAACGGGGTTGTCGCGCCAGGCCTGTTCGGTGAAACCGTGGGTTTCGAGGTCGCACTCGTCGATGACCCAGAGGCCGTACTCGTCGCACAGGTCCAGGAAGTCGGGGTGCGGTGGATAGTGCGAGGTGCGGACGGCGTTGATGTTGTGCCGCTTCATCAGCAGCACGTCCTCGCGCATGGTCTCCAGGTCGAGGGCGCGGCCCTTCTCCGGGTGCCATTCGTGGCGGTTGACGCCCTTGAAGAGGACCGCCCTGCCGTTGACCTTGATGAGCCCGTCGGAGAGTTCGACGGTCCGGAAGCCGATGCGGAGGGGGATGCGTTCGCCTTCGGTGGTGAGCAACCCGTCGTACAGACAAGGGAGTTCGGCCGACCACGCGCGCACGGGCACGGTGACCGATTCGCCCGTCGCGACATCGATGTCCAGAGCGGGCACGGTCACCCGTCCGTCGACGTCGGAGTCGACGCGCAGAGTGCCGTCGCCCGTGACGTGGTCGTAGGAGGCGTGCACGAAGAAGTCGAGGGCGCTGCCCGGCGGGCGGTGCAGCAGGGTGACGTCACGGAAGATGCCGGGCAGCCACCACTGGTCCTGGTCCTCCAGGTACGAGCCCGCGGACCACTGGTGGACGCGGACGGCGAGTACGTTGCCGGAGGGCTTCAACAGGTGCCCGACGGCGAACTCGTGCGGCAGCCTCGACCCCTTGAACTCGCCGATGTCCGTGCCGTTCAGCCAGACGCGGGCGCAGGACTCCACGCCGTCGAAACGCAGCACGGCCCCGCCGTCCGAGGGCCACTCGGACGGCAGGTCGAAGGTGCGGAGGTGGTCGCCGGTCGGGTTCTCGGTCGGGACGCGGGGCGGGTCGACCGGGAAGGGGTAGAGGTGGTTGGTGTAGATGGGGGAGCCGTGCCCCTGCAGGACCCAGTGGCCGGGGACCGCGACCTCGGCCCAGCCCCCGGCGTCGTAGCCCTCCCCGGCGAACGAGTCGTCCTCGGCGTCGGCCGTCGCCGACACACGCAGGCGCCAACTGCCGTTCAGCGACAGTGACTTCGCGTCCGAGGACGCGTACCGGGCGCGGGGTGGGAGGGCTCCGCTGCCCGGGGAGACGTCCTCGATGTAGTCGGCGGCGGTGCTGGAAGTCATCGGTCTCCAGGTCGTGAGATGCGGGTGTCAGCCCTTGATGCCGGTCTGCGCGATGCCCTGGACCAGCCAGCGCTGGAGGAAGAGGAACACGAACACCAGGGGCAGGATGGAAACTGCGGTGGCCATGAAGATGAGATGGAAGTTGACGGTCTGGTTCGTCATGAACGACGACAGGGCGATCTGGACGGTCCAGGAGTCCGGGTCCTGGCCGATGACCAGTGGCCAGAGGAACGCGTTCCAGCCGCTGATGAACGTGATCGTGGCGATCGCCGCGAAGAAGTTCAGCGAGTTGGGCACGACGATCCGCCAGTACGCGCCCCAGTAGCCGAGCCCGTCCACGCGCGCCGCCTCCTCCAACTCCTTGGGGAACCCCAGGAAGTACTGCCGGAAGAGGAAGCAGGTGAAACCACTGAAGAGGCCCGGGATGATGAGACCCCGGTAGGTGTCGACCCAGCCGAGCGACGAGACGAGCACGAAACTCGGCACGAAGGTCACGGCTGTGGGGACCATCAGGGTCGCCAGGACGGCGTAGAAGACCTTGTTGGAGTGCTTGTACGGGATGCGGGCCAGGCCGTAGCCGGCCAACGAGCAGACCAGGAGCGTGCCTACGGTCATCAGAACGGCGACGACCATGGAGTTCCACAGGGAGCGGCCGAACTGGACGGTGGGGTCGTCGAACAGCTCGGAGACGTTGCCCCACTGGAAGGAGGGGAGCAGCTTCCAGTTCTCGCCGGTGATCTCCGGGTCGGTGGAGAGGGCGTTGCGGACGATCAGGTAGAAGGGGAGCAGGAAGAGCAGGGCGGCGACGCCGACGGCGAGATACAGGCCGGTATTGCCGAGGATGCTGCCGCGCTTCTTGCGGTTCTTGCCCAACTGCGGTGCGGTGGTGGTCACTTGGCCTCCTCCCCCCTTCCGAAGCCCATGATCTTGCCCTGGGCGAGGGTGACGATGCAGATCAGCAGGGACAGGATGACCGCGCCCGCGCTGCCGGCGCCGTAGTCCTGGCTGGTGCCGAGGGCCGTCTTGTAGAGCTCCATGAGCGGGGTCTGAGCCCAAGTCGCCTTGGTTCCGATGATGTTGAAGAACTCGTCGAACGCCTGGTAGGCGGCGACGAGCAGGAGAAGGATCACCGCGGTCGAGGTGGCGCGGAGTTGGGGCAGCGTGATGTACCGGAAGGTCTGCCAGCCTCGCTTGGCGCCGTCGATGGCGGCGGCCTCGTACAGCTCGGCCGGGATGTTCTGGAGCGCCGCGAGGAACAGGATCATGTAGAAGCCGGCCTGGATCCACAGGCGCAGGCTCACGATGACCAGCCAATACCAGGGCGGGCTGGGGTTCGCCAGATAGGCGATGTTGTCGACACCGAACCAGCCGAGGACGGTGTTCATCAGGCCGAAGCGGACGCCGCTGAAGATGGACATCTTCCAGATCAGCGCGGCGGCGACGTACGAGACGGCGGTCGGCAGGAAGAACACCGACCGGAAGAACGCCCGCATGAACCGGAGTTGGTTCACCAGCAGGGCCAGCCCCAGCGACAGCGCCCATGTGGTCGGCACGATGAACACGGCGAACACCGTGAACGTCAGCAGCGATTCAGGGAAGTTGCTGTTGGTCAGGATCTGCTTGTAGTTGTCGAAGCCGATGAAATGGCTCGGTGTGACGGTGTAGCGGGCGTCGAAGAAGCTGAGCCAGATGCTCCATCCGATGGGGACGAAGACGAAGATCACCAGGCCGATGAGGAACGGGCCGGTGAAGAGCCAGAAGTTCAGGGTGGCGTTGCCCCGCAGCCCCCGCCGCGGCCGGGCCTGGGAGGCCTTGGCCGTGGCGGGCTGAGCGACCCCGCGTGTGGTGGTGGTCGACATCTCGGGTTCCGTCCGCCGGCCTATCCGAACAGCTTCTTGAGCTCGACATCGACCTTTTTGTCGCAGGCGTCGAGCGCGGCTTCCGGATTGCCGTTCTTGCGCACGGAGTTGGCGATCACGTCGCCGAACGCGGTGAGCATGGTCTGGTCGAAACCGATGTTGTCGAAGTGGCCGTAGTCGGTGAAGAGCTTGACGCCCTCGGCGGGGAGGCCGGACTTGAGCTTGGTGGCCTCGGCGGCGATCGAGGAGCGCGGCGGGATGTGGAAGCCGTAGGACAGCGCCCAGTCTTCCTGGTACTTCTTCTGATCGATCCACAGCCACTTGACGTAGGCCTTGGCCGCTTCGAGGTTCTCGCTCTTGGCGTTGACGAACATCGACCAACCGCCGTTGTACACCGACTGCTTGCCCGCGCTGCCGATGCTGGGGAACGGGAAGACGCCCAGGTCGTCGCCGAGCGCCTTCTGCATCGCCGGCATGGACCACATGCCGCCCCACTGGATGGCGCACAGTCCCTGGTTGAGCGAGGACGGGTCCCAGAAGTCGGTCGGGGCGTCGAGCAGCACGTGGCCGCTGGTGAACAACTGGCGGAGCTGCTTGAGGCCTTGGACGACCCCGTCCGTGTGGTAGGCGATCTGGTTGTTGGCGTCGAGCGTGTCGGCGCCGGCCGACCAGATGATCGGGTTCTGGACCGCGGTGAAGTCATTGCCGAGGTAGGCGCCCTTGACCTTGCTCGTGGTGAGCTTGGCGGCGGCCTCCAGCAACTCGTCCATCGTGGTGGGGACTTCGACCTTGGCCTTCTCCAGCATCGACTTGCGGTAGTAGAAGAACTGCGGGTCGTCGATCATCCGGATCCCGTAGACCTTGCCGTCCACGGTGTGCGACTTGATGTCGGCCGGGTTGAAGTCGTCCTTGACCGGATCGATGATGTCGCTCAGGTCGGCCACCTGCCCGCTCTTGACCAGCTGCAGCTGCGGGTGGAACTCGAAGACGTCGGGTGCCTGCTTGGTGAGCAGGGACGAGAAGAGCTTGGCCTCGAAGTTGCTGCCGGTGATCCAGTTCGTGGTGACGTCGGCCTTGGAGTACGCCTTGGCATACCGCTTGATGGCCTGCTCGGTCCCGGCCTCGCCGTAGGCGTGGAAGTACTGGACGAGGTTCGTGCCCGAACCGGACCCTCCGCCCCGCCCGTTGTTCCCCCCGCACGCGGCCAGCGTGCCGGCCGCGGCCATTCCCGCTGCCGCCCGGAATATCGATCGGCGGGACCAGTTGCTGTTGCTCATTGCCGACATGGTGACGTCCTTGTCTCTCGCGCGGCTGCGGCTCCACGGCTCCACGGCTGAGTGGCGGCCGGTGGCTCAAATCGAGGTGCGGAGCGGGACGTTAACCTTCGCCTAAGCCTTCGGCAAGGGGTTGGACGAAGTCTGTTCGAAGCGTTGTGTAGCGTTCGGGATACCGGACGTGACGAAGGCGCGGGCCGCCGCGAAGGCGACCCGCACCCCGTACTCAGGTGGTCATTACACCTTTGACCAGGCCTCGTTGGACCCGCCGTTGCAGCTGTAGAGGATCACCCTGCTGCCGTCCGCGGTCGCCTGCCCGCTCACGTCCAGGCACTTGCCGGACGCCTCGCTGAGGATCTGTCCGTTGCCGTTCAGCAGCCATCGCTGGCCGGGATCACCCGTGAAGTCCGCGGCGGTCGTCAGCCCCGAACTCCGCACCGTCAGATACCCGTTGGCGGTTTTCAGGCCGCCCTTCGCGTCGTACGACCACGCCTGCCCGGCCCCGCCCGTGCAGGTGCCGAGTGAGGCTCCCGAGGTGTCCGCAGTCAGGCACTTGCCTGACTGCTTGCCCTGGAGGGCGCCGGTGACGGCAGTCGAACTCCCGTGTCCCTGAACGCCGTTGCCGCCCTTCCGGGCCTTCTGGTCGAAGACGTACGTCGTGATCGAGCGGGCCGCGAGAGTCGTGGACACCGTGGAGCCGCTCACGTCCGGCTTCGCGACCTTCGCCCAGTTCTCCGTGGCCGAGGTGCGGACCGCCTGCGTCGCCCGCACCGGAACCTTGCTGTTGAAGTGCAGGTTCAGCGAAGTGTCGGTCGTGTTCTGGTTGTTGACCACGACGACCCACTTGCCGTCCCGGTCGTACGAGCTGACCTCGACACCGCTCGGCGCACCCGTCACGTTGTGCGCGACCGAGCCCGGGCTCACGAACTTGCTGTACTGGCCCAGCGCGTAGTACCGCTTGGTGAAGTACAGGGTCTGGTTGCCGTTCGTCGCGTAGTCGGGGTCGTAGTAGATCAGACCGTCGTTCCAGCCGACGTCGTTGCGAGCGGCCGGGTCCGTGCCGTAGCCGCTGGCGAGCGCCACCCACCACTGGAACGCCGAGTCGTGCGAGGTCGCGAAGTCCTTGTAGATGATCCGGGACATGAGCAGGGCGTTGTCGATCGTCGGGTCGTACTCCTGGTTCCAGCCCGTGCCGCCCTTGCCGAAGCAGCAGATCTCGGTGGCCCAGGAGGGCTTGCCGACCGTCTTCGCCGTCTCGTAGACGTTGCCCAACTGGCCGTCGTTCGGGTTGTTGTACGTGTGGTGCGCCAGCTTCGACACGTACTGCGCGGTGTCCGGCTGCGAGATCCACTGCGGGACCTCCGTGGCGAAGCTGACCGTGCTGCTCGACTCGTCGGCGATGATGCTCGTCCTCTGGTGCCGGGCCTGCTGCTCGGCGCCCAACGCCCTTACGATGTCGTCGCGTTGGTCGACGGTGACCTGCATGCCCTCCTGGCCGCAGTCGCCGAAGTCGTTGTCGGGCTCGTTGAAGGGGCTGATGTAGTCGAACTTCGCGCCCTGTCTGGCGAAGTGCGCGGTCACGTCGGCGATGTACTTCGCGTAGTCGCTCTCGTTCTCCGGCTTCAACTGGCCGCCGCAGCTCTGCCCGTTGGTCGTCCACTGCGCGGGCGCGCTGTTGACGAAGCCGATCAGGTCCCGCACGCCGTACTTCGCGGCGTACCCGAGGAACGTCCGACCGCCCTTGTCCTTGCTCCAGTCGTACGTCCCGTCGGCGTTCAGGAAATCCTGGGCGGCGCGGGCCGGGGTGGTGACCGCCGTACCGCCACCGCCGATGTTGTAGCGGTACGAGGAGAGGTCCAACCCCTTGGAGGAGAACAGGAGTTGGGCCACTCGCGCCTGGACCGCGGGCGTGAAGTTCCGCAGGTCGTTGACCCACCAGGCGCCGGACGCGCCGATGTTGTCGATGGTCTGGGCCGCGTGGGGGGAGACTTCGGCCGGTGCGACGCCGTCGGCGTTCGCGGGCGGCGCGGAGAGCAGGGCCCCGGTGACAGCCAGCGCGGCTGCCGCTGTCACGAGGATCGTTCTCCTGGGGTGGGGGTGAGTCACGTGCATCCCTTCCGTCGTCATGAAGGTGGTGCGGTACGGCTCCTTGTGGGGGCGGTGCGTTTACCTGCCCTCTGCCCGACCGACTGAAGTGCCCCTTCCAGCGCGAACGTTGCCGCGCCCAGGCACGCCGGGTCGGTGAGGATGGGGGAGAGGACGATCCGGGTGGCGGCGAACGGCCGCCTGAGCGCGTGCCGTTGGACGGCCTCGCGCACCTCGTGCAGCAGGGGCTCACCCAGCCTGCGGGCCACCCAGCTGCTGAGCACGACGACTTCGGGATTGAGGATGTTGACCAGGTTGGCGATGCCCGCACCGATGTAACGGGCCGTCTCCCGTACGACCTTGAGAGCCACGGGATCGTTCGCGTCCACGCCGTGGGCCAGGGCGTCGATGGTGGCCGTCTGGTCCTCGGAGTGCAGCAGCGGGCTGCGCGGGCTCAACTCCCTCAGGTTCAGCATGATTCCGGGCGCGCCGACGTACGCCTCCACGCAGCCGTGGTTGCCGCAGCGGCACAGCCGCCCGTCCAGCACGAGCGTCGTGTGGCCCCACTCGCCTGCGCTGTTGCTCACCCCCCGGTACAGCGCCCCGCCGAGCGCGAGCCCCGCGCCGACGCCGGTCCCGAGGTTGACCACCACCGCGTCCCCGCGCCCGCGCGCCGCCCCGAACCACATCTCCGCGACCGCGCAGGCGCGCAGCGGATTGTCCAAGTACAGGGGATAGGCGATCACTTCGGACAGCAGGTCGAGCAACGGCACGTCGTGCCAGTCCCAGTTGGGCGCGTACTCCGAGATGCCGGTGTCGCGGTCCACCTGCCCCGGCACGCTCACCCCGACGCCCAGCACGCGCGCGCCCTCGATGCCGGCCTGCGCGACCACCGAGCCGACGGCGGCGGCCACATGGCTGACCACCTGCTCCGGCAGACTCTCGCCGGGACGCATGTCCTCGTCGGCACGGGCCAGCACGTTCAGTGCCAGGTCGAAGAGTTCGACGTGGACGTACGTCTCCGCGATGTCGACGCCGATCAGCGCGCCCCCCGACGCGTTGACCGCCACGAGACCGCGCGGGCGGCCCCCCGCCGAGTCCTCGAAACCGACCTCGGTGATCATCCGGAGGTCGAGCAGCTCACCGACGAGCGTGGCCACCGTCGCCAGGCTCAGCCCGGTCGCGGCGGCCAACTCCTGCCGGGAGGTGGGCGATTCGGCGATGATCTGGCGCAGCACCTCGTAGCGGTTCGCGGTACGGATGTCTCGTGACGTGCCACGCCGCTTCATTGAGCTCCCCTCGCCGGCAAGCACCGGGTGTACGAGTGCTTTTCCTGCCGGGGGTCCGGGGGTTGTCCCCCGGGAAGGCACAGTGCCGGAGCGGTCGCCATCCCTTCCCCCTTGCGTCATGCCGAGGCACGACGGCACCGGCGCGGCGCAAGGCTATGGGCAGCGGGCGACGTTCGACAAGGGGTTAGGAAAGGGGCCATACAAAGTCGGCCACCGGGCGGTCGCGGGGGGCGGCCACCCGGTCGGCCGCGCGGTCAGTCGCCCAGCACGTCCCGGACGAAGGAGTTGGCGAACCTGCCCTCCGGGTCGAGGTCCCGCGCCAGCGCCGCGAAGTCGCCGAGCCGCGGATAGCGCCCGCGCAGCACCTCCGCCGGAGCGGTGAACACCTTGCCCCAGTGCGGCCGTGCGTCGAAGGCGTCCAGTGCCTCCTCCAGCCGTCGCACCACGGGCAGGACCGCCTCCGTGTCCTCGATCCAGGTGAAGTGCAGGGCGACCGTGTCCCGCCCGTACGAGGGGCTCAGCCACTGCGCGTCGGCGGCGATCGTCCGCACCTCGCAGATCTGCAGGACACCGGCGACCGTCTCCCGGATGCCGTCGACCGCGTACAGCGCGTCGAGTGCGGCCGACCGCGGCAACAGGTACTCCGACTGCAGCTCCGCCCCGCTGCTCGGCGTGAACTCCGCGCGGAAATGCGGCAGTCGCTCGTGCCACGGCCCGGCCACCCCGAGCTGCTCGGTGGTGTTCACCGCGGGCATCCCCGGCACCGGGTGCAGCGCCTCGGTCGCGGGCGCGGCCCACGGGAAGTCGGGGGCCGGCTGGTCGGTGCGCCGCTTCAGCCACACCTGTCCGAAGCGCGGCTCCCGCCAGTCGGTGAACAGACTCACGCTGTACGCCGACGCCGCCACCGTCTCGAAGTCCAGCCCGGCGAGCGGCAGTTCGGTGAAGACGTACTGCTCGACCTCGAAGGCCGGTTCCAGGTCGAGGGTGAGCGAGGTGACGACACCGAGCGCGCCGAGGGAGGTCACGGCACCGTCGAAGCGGTCGTCGCCGCGCGCGATCGTGACCGTGGAACCGTCCGCCGTGACGATCTCGACCTCGCGGACGGCCGACGCGAGCGAGCCGTTGCGGACGCCCGAGCCGTGCGTGCCGGTCGCCACCGAACCGGCCACCGAGATGTGCGGCAGGGACGCCATGTTGGGCAGCGCGAGCCCGTGTCCGTCCACCCGGCGGGCCAGTTCCGCGTACCGGACACCGCCCGAGACCCGTACCGTACGGGCCGTCGTGTCCACGTCGAACTCGGGCGGCAGGGCGGCGATCGACAGCAGGGTCCCGTCGGGGCCCGGCTCGGCGATCTCGTTGAAGGAGTGGCCGCTGCCCAGCACCCTCACCCGCGCGCTCTCGGCCACGAGGGTCCTGAGCGCGTCGAGTGTGCGCGGGCGGTGGAGTTCCTTCGCCGCGTAGGTGATGTTGCCGGCCCAGTTGGTGACCGTCTCCGTCATCCCTGCCGTCCCTCCGGGTGTACGCGTTTTCCCCGACCTTCTCACCTCTGGACGGCTGATACGGATTTCGTTGATATGTGGTGATGAGACGGACCTGATGGGTGAATGTGTAGCCATATTGCTGCGATATCGGTAGCCTCCGGCGATATGACCTCTCCCGGCCCCGCTCCCGACCCGCTCCCCGTCACCGACCTCACCCGGCACCGCCGCCTCGCCGAACAGGGCAGCCTCGACCGTGCCGACCTGGAGGCGATCCTCGACGCCGGTTTCGTCTGCCACCTGGGGGTCGTGATCGAGGGGCGGCCGGTAGTAGTCCCCACGGTGTACGGGAGGTACGGGCGGGAGCTGTACGTCCACGGGTCCGTCGCGAGTCGTAGTCTCGCGGGCGGAGACCCCGTGTGCGTCACCGTCACGCTTGTCGACGGGCTGGTGCTGGCCCGGTCGGTGTTCGAGCACGGGGTGAACTACCGCAGCGCGATGATCCACGGGGTGCCCCGCAAGGTCACCGACCCGGAGGAGAAGCTGGCCGGCCTGCGCCGCCTCACCGAACACGCGACGCCAGGGCAGTGGTCGTACGCCAGGCAGCCGAACCGCAAGGAACTCGCGGCCGCCACCCTCCTCGCCCTCTCCTTGGAAGAGGCGTCGGTCAAGATCCGTACCGGCGCCCCCGACGACGGCGACGGCCCGGACGCGGAACTGCCCGTATGGGCGGGAACGCTCCCACTGACCTCGACCTGGGGCACACCCGTACCGGACCCCGCGCTGCCCCCGGGCATCCCGGTACCGGACCACATCGCGATCCGTGAGGGAACCAAGCAGGGCTGACCCGGCAAGGACCTCTGCCTGTGCCAGTGGTGTTCCGCGCCTGTGAAGCTCCTGTGCCGCCGCGGGGCGGTGCCGCCAGGGACGTATCGCCAGCCCGGCCCGGCACCCCCAACCCCGCCCACCCCCACCCCCTCAGGGGCGCGGGGAACTGCGCGCCCAGCCCCAACGCACCCGCACCCCGCAGCCAACCCGACCCCCCACCCCCGCCCCGTCCCCTCGGCCAAACACACCCGAACCGCACCACACCGACCCCCCGCTCCCCCCGCCCGACCGCCGGAGGCATACCGTGAGGAGTCGTACGCCTGAGCAGGGCGCCTGAGCCGGGAGGAGATACGGGATGGGCAGCCGCACCGCGCTGGTCGAGGATCTGATGGAGCGCTTTCCGCACGTGCCGCGGGAGGCCGTCTTCAAGGAGGACCTGCTGCGCGGGGGAGTCGCCTTCGACCCGTCCGCGCTCAGCGACAACGAGGGCGGTGAGGTGAAGCCGAAGTCGTACTTCATCTTCTCCTTCGACCACGGGACCCTGCCCGAGCTGGGCGAGGCCGCGCTCCGCCGCCCGCCGGAGGAGATCATCCTCACGGGTGGCCCGTACGACCTGCGACGGACCGTCGTCTCCGTGCGGGTGAACCCGACCTCGCCGTACCGCGTGGCCTCCGACGAGGACGGTGTCCTCGGGCTGTACCTCGACGGCAAGCGGATCGCGGACGTCGGTGTGCCGCCGATGCCGGAGTACTACCGGCACAAGCTCGCCAACGGGAAGTCCGTCATGGAGGTGGCCCCGACCATCCAGTGGGGCTACCTGATCTACCTGACCGTCTTCCGCGTCTGCCAGTACTTCGGCGCCAAGGAGGAGTGCCAGTACTGCGACATCAACCACAACTGGCGCCAGCACAAGGCCGCCGGGCGGCCGTACACGGGCGTCAAGGACGTGGAAGAGGTCCTCGAAGCGCTGGAGATCATCGACCGGTACGACACCGCGAAGGTGTCCACCGCCTACACCCTCACCGGCGGCGCGATCACCAAGACCGTCGCCGGGCGCGACGAGGCCGACTTCTACGGCCACTACGCCAAGGCCATCGAGGAGCGCTTCCCGGGCCGTTGGATCGGCAAGGTCGTCGCGCAGGCGCTGCCGAAGGACGACGTGCAGCGGTTCAAGGACTACGGCGTGCAGATCTACCACCCCAACTACGAGGTGTGGGACGAGTATCTGTTCAAGCTGCACTGCCCCGGCAAGGAGCGCTATGTCGGCCGCGCCGAGTGGCACAAGCGGATTCTCGACTCCGCGGAGATCTTCGGCGCGCGCAACGTGATCCCCAACTTCGTCGCGGGCGTGGAGATGGCGGAGCCGTTCGGCTTCAAGACCGTCGACGAGGCGATCGCGTCGACGACCGAGGGCCTGCGCTTCTTCATGTCGCAGGGCATCACGCCCCGCTTCACCACCTGGTGCCCGGAGCCCACCACCCCGCTGGGCAAGGCCAATCCGCAGGGCGCTCCGCTGGAGTACCACATCCGGCTGCTGGAGGCCTACCGCGCGACGATGGAGGACTTCGGCCTCAAGTCCCCGCCCGGATACGGCGAACCGGGTCCCGGCCGCGCGGTCTTCTCCGTCAGCTCCTTCATGGACAGTCTCCCCGCCGAGCACGCCGAGGAGCCCGCGCCTTTGTAAGGTAACGGTGTGGCCAACTCCTGCGACTGGTGAGCCGGGAGAGGCTCGGACACGTACAACTGCACAGAGGCGACTGTCAGTCACCGTAATTGAATACCTGGCTTGTCAGTTGTGTGGGATGCGTGAAAGGCTCTGGCCCTGTCACGAGGCAGCCCCCCTCCAACTTGCTTACTGTCAGAGCTAGTTGGCCGTCATTCGTGGATGCAGGAGACCCATGCCCGACCTGCCGACTCCTCAGGACGCCGCTGAGGCAGCGCTGTTCACCGAGAGCTGGGACGCCGTGCTGTCCTACGCCGACCTGTGCACGTCCGGAGCCGCCTCGGCCACCGAACTGGCCGGCGAGGCCTTCGCGCTCGGCATCCAGGAGGCCCGCTCCGCCGGGTCCGGTCCGATGCGCGGCCCGGCCCGCCGGGTGCTCCCGGTGATACCGCTGCTGCTGACCGCCGTACGGACCACGGCGGCCACCTGGGAACTCGCCGGGCGGGGGCACCGGCTCGACCCGGACCTGCGGCTGTGGCTCAACTCGGAGAAGGCGGCCCGCTATCACGGCATGCCGTTGCAGCGCCCGATCGCGTTGCGCGGTCTGCGGGACCTGCAGGAGTCGGACGCGGCGCTGCTGTGGCTGGCCGAGGTGGAGGCGCTGCCGCTGCCCGTCGTGGCCCGTCGGCTCAGCCTCGACCCGGCGGCCGTCTCCAGTGAACTCGCCCAGGTGCGGGGCCTGTTCAGGGACCGCTGCCACCGCAACCACCTCGACACACCGATGGACGCGGAGTGCCGCAGCTACGCCCGGCTGCTGGACGCGGTGACCCGTTCACCGGCCGCCGACACCCCCGAGGACCTCTCCCGGCACCTCGCCACCTGCGTGCAGTGCGCGGAAGCCGCTGCCTGCCTCCGACTGGCGGGCGGCGGACTGCCCGCGGCCCTCGCGGGCGGGGTGATCGGCTGGGGCGGGCTCGCCTATCTGGAGCGCCGCCGCCGGGCCGCCGAGGTACGGCTGGGCGCGGGGCGCCCCGTGGCCGAACTGGAGGCCGGGGAGCCGAAGGAGGGCGCGAGCAAGGCGCGCCTCGTACGCAACAGTCTGCTCGCCGCGGCCGTCCTGCTGTCGCTGGTGGCGCTCGGGGTCTCGATGATGCCGATGGGCGGCTCCGGGCACGACAACGCGGCCAGCGACGACGCCGACAGCCAGCCGGTGGGAGATCCCGCCCCCACCCTGTCGTCCGTCGGCGCCCACCCGTCGGGCACGGCCAGGTCGTCCACCCGGCCCGCGGCGAGCGGCACGGCGACCGACTCCGGGGACAAGAACCCCGACACGGAACCCCAGGGCACCGCCTCGGCCACGGCGGGCAACTCACCGGACCCGACGAGGAGTTCGGGCTCGGGTTCAGGTTCCGGATCAGGGTCGGGTGCGGGTACGAACGCGCCGGCGAGCTGCGACGTCACGTACGACCTCGTCAACCAGTGGCCCGACGGCTTCCAGGCCTCCGTCACCGTCACCACCACCAAGGCCCTCGACACCTGGCGTGTCGCCTGGTCCTACCGCGACGGCCAGCAGGTCACCCAGATGTGGGACGCGAGCGTCGCCCAGGACGGCTCCCGGGTCACCGCCACCGCCGCCGACTACAACAAGAACGTCGCCGCGGACGGCAGCTTCACCTTCGGCTTCCTTGGGACGTGGGACAACAGCAAGAACTCGGCCCCGTACGGCTTCACACTCAACGGCGCGGTCTGCAAGTAGCCCGACCCGTGCCCCCCTTCCCTTCGGGCGGGCTGTCACCCGCCCCGGCGTCTTCTCCGGGCGGGTGACGACCACGGCCAGGCGAACTACCGGCTCACGGACCGGCGTTACTACGCTTGCCGATCAAGTCCCGTTACAGCGCGGCGCGTTCCTGATCCGTCTTGGCCTTGGCCGGCTCGGCCTTCCAGTCCTTCTCCAGTTCCTTCAGCTTCTTCACGCAGTCGCCGAACTGCTCCAGGTCCACGTGCCGTTGGCTCGCACTGAGAGGGGCTTTGGCGCCGATCTTGTCGTCCTTGTGCCCGCCGCTCGACGCCGAGGCTCCGCAGAACGTGGTGCCGGTGAACGGCGTCGATCCCTGTGGGCCGCCAAGGTGGAGTCCTTGCCGGTGACGGCGAAGCCGTAGACGTCCGGTTCGGCGGGGGCGGTGATCGGCTTGAGTGTCGTCCAGGTGCCCGAGCGCAGCACCTGCACGGTGGCGTAGCGGCTGGTGAACAGTACGCCCGTCACGTTCTCGTACGCCGAGGCCGTGGGGTTGGACACCGTGGCGCGAAAGGTCACCCCGGGTCCGCCCGCGGTGGCGGTGGTGGGTACGTCGGACAGGCCGGCGGTGAGTCCGTCGTCCTTGACGGTGTCCTCGTCGGTGTCGTTGGCGGCACCCGAAGTGCCGTAGGAGATCAGGGTGTTGAGCTTCAGGTGGTCGGCGCCGCCGTTGCTGTCGCCGTGGTGCGCGGTGCCCATGGGGAGGCCGAGGCGCAGGTGTACGGTCCGTGACCGGGCGGCGGCCAGGGCGAAGGACTCGGGCAGTTCGCCGGAGAACCGCGTCCCGGTCAGGGTCAGCGGTACCGTCTTCCACGCCGTTCCGCTGAGCCGGTACTGCAGGCTGACGGCGTTCGGCGGCAGGCCGGCGCCTCCGTCGATGTGGTAGATCAACCGTGCCGAAGTGGTGTCCTCCGTACCGACGTTGGTCGCCGTGGTGGTGAACTCGACCGGCTGGCCCGCCAGTCCGATCTCCGCCGGTGCCGCGGTCGAGACGGAAAGGGCCGGCGGCTGCGAGTCCGTCGTCGCGGCCGTGGCCGACGGCGCCAGGACGGCTCCGGTGGCGGCCAGGAGCAGGCCGGCTCCCGCGACCGTCACGGACGAACGCAGCGTGCGTGCAGTGCTGATCAACGATTCCCCCAGGATGCCTGTGCGGCGCGGTGGACTGCCACGCCGGAGACGGCGAGCGGAACCGCCCGCCGTTCACGCCCAGTTGGACATTCCGCCCCGGTATCCCGCTGTGGCGTCCGGTGCGACGGTTCTGTCACCGGACGGTTGTGGGTTCGTGCGGGCGCCGGGGCCGGGGTCGTCGTATCAGCCGGCTGCGTGGGCCGTCGCGGGGGTCGCCACGATCGGGTCGAGGAGTCGGCGTGGTGTGTTGATCGCGCCGGAGACGGGATCGCCCTCGCGGTCCGGCGCCTGGAAGCCGGGGCCGGGTTCGATCCGGATCTCCGGGACCGGGACGGCCGAACCGCAGTCCCGGCAGTGTCCGTCGGGGTCGAGGAGGCCGCCGTCGAGGTCGTGACGGAGGACGCGCTTGGCTCCGTGCGGGGAGTAGAAGGCCTCGCCCCAGTTCATCAGGGCGTGCACGGCCGGCCACAGGGCGAGGCCCTTGTCCGTCAGCCGGTACTCGACACGGCCGGCGTCGTCGTGCTCGCGGGTGAGGACGCCTTCCTGCGTCAGTGACTTCAGCCGGTTGGTCAACACGGCCCGTGGGACCCCGAGTTGGGTTGCGAAGTCGCCGAACCTCCGTACGCCGTAGAACGCGTCGCGGAGGATCAGCAGCGTCCAGCGCTCGCCCACGACCTCCAGCGTTCGCGCGAGGGGGCAGTTCCCGTCCGCGTAGGTGTTGGGGAGGGTCATGCCACCGATTCTACCAGCAGCGGTTCACTCACTGAACTGACGATGCTACGGTGTTCACCAGGTCCGGTTCAGTCATTGAACCGACCGTGTCGACCTTGAGGAGCGCGCCGTATGTACCAGTTCCTGGTTTCCTTCACCGTCCGGCCGGAGCACCGTGACGACTTCGTCCGGGCGGCCCACCGCACCGCCCGCGACTCCCTCGCGAACGAGCCCGGCTCCCATCGGTTCGAGGTCGTCGCGGACGAGGAGAACCCGGATGTCCTCTACCTGAACGAGGTCTACGCGGACGCCGACGCGTTCAACGCGCACGCGGCCGGCCCGTACTTCGCCGCGTTCTTCGCCGAGGCGGGCGCGTACGCCGAAGGCCCGACGTGGCTCATGCGGGGCGAACTGGTCGGTGACGAGACCGCCGCCTGAGCCGCCGTCGACCCCCACGAAGACTGACACCCACGACCCCCCTGCGAAAGACGAGGTCCACCATGTCCTCCGTGCTCATCACCGGCGCGTCCCAAGGCATCGGCCGAGCCATCGCCGTAGAACTGGCCGGTCGGGGCCACCGGGTGATCGCCACCGCGCGCCGCCCGGAAACCCTGGCCGACCTCCCCGTCGCCCAACGCCTCCGCCTCGACGTCACCGACCAGGAGAGCGTCGACCGGGCCGTCCGGGAGGCCGGCGAGATCGACGTCCTGGTCAGCAACGCCGGGGAGACCGTGCGCGCACCCCTGGAGAGCGTCCCGCTCGCGGAGGTCGAACGGCTCTTCCAGGTCAACACCCTGGGCGCGCTGCGCGTGGCACAGGCCGTGCTGCCCGCCATGCGCGAACGCGGCGCCGGCCGTCTCGTCTTCGTCTCCAGCATCCAGGGACGCATGGTGCTGCCCATGATCGGCCCCTACGGCGCCAGCAAATGGGCACTGGAGGCACTCGCCGAGACGCTCGCCATCGAGACGGGCCACTTCGGCGTCAAGGTGAGCGTCGTCCAGCCCGGCGCGGTCTCCTCGGGCGGCGGTGAGCGCGCCAGGGTGCACCTGGGCGAGAACGACCCCTACACCCCGCTCTACGAGGCACTCCCCGCGCTCCGCGGCGAACTCGTCACCCCGGAGGACGTGGCCGCGACGGTGGCCGCGACGATCGAACAGCCCGAACCTCCGCTGCGCGTACCGGCCGGCGCACCCGCCGAACGGGCGCTGCGGGCCCGCAAGGAGGCTCCCGAGGACGAGCCGTTCCTGCTGGCCGAGATCGACTGGTAGCGGTCGTGTCGTAGGACGTGATGAAGGTGCTCGCCATGGGCGCGCGTTAATTCGGTGGCGTCGCGCCCCGCGCACCTTCTAGGGTCGGTCCAGTTGGAACGGCGACCTGGGGTCGCCGTGGGTGACGTGAGCATGTTGTGGGAGGTGTGACCGATGGCTGTCTCTGTGATGGGCCCTGCCCGCCTTCAGAAGTGCATCAAGTCCACCTCCGTGGCCACCGGCTGACCTTCCTCTTCCACCGCGCCCGTGTGCGCGTGCCGGGGCCGCCCTTGTGAAGGGTCTCCCTTGACTTCCAGCTCTGCTTTTCTCGCGCTCGCCCGCTACGGCTGGGACGACGCGTGGGCGGATGAATTCGCCCGCTACGACGCCGAAGGACTGTTGGCCGGCCGGGTGATCCGGGTCGACCGGGGACAGTGCGACGTCGTCACCGCCGACGGCACGGTGCGCGCCGACACCGCGTTCGTCACCCCGAACGACCCGCTGCGCGTGGTGTGCACCGGTGACTGGGTCGCCGTCGAACCCGCCGGCAACCCGCGGTACGTACGGACGTATCTGCCGCGCCGTACCGCTTTCGTGCGGTCCACCTCCTCCAAGCGGTCCGAGGGGCAGATCCTCGCGGCCAATGTCGACCACGCGATCGTGGCCGTACCGCTGACCGGGGATCTCGACCTCGGCCGTATCGAACGGTTTCTCGCGCTCGCGTGGGAGTCCGCCATGTAATGCACACCAGCCTTCACCTGCACAGATGCCGTTTGGAGCGGCCGGATCTGTGTTGTAGGAGGGCTATATGGCAGCGCGTGTGGCAGAGGAGTTCCGGGATGCCCGTCCCGAAGAGCTGGTCGGCAAGGGTCCCGAGGATCTGGTCGACCTGTACCTCCGGCGCAGCAAGAAGCGGGAGACCCTCGAAACCCTCAAGCAGCACGCCCGCGACCTCCGCCGTGAGATGGACCGGCAGAACCTGACCGTCCGCAAGGTCTGGCTGGAGCAGCTCAGTGCCTCGAAGCAGCATGTGCGGCGAGAGAAGCTTGAGGGCGCGATGGCCGCCGTCATCGCCGGCGAGGTCAAGACACTTGCGGTGTGGAAGACGGACCGCTTCGACCGCAGGGGCATGGCTGCGGTAGGTGCGGCGCTGGACGAGTTCGACCGCCGCAAGGCACGACTCTTCGTGCTCCAGGAACATCTAGACTCAAGTCAGAGGGGCACACGGATCATCTTCGCGATCCTCGCCGAACGAGCCCGCGAAGAGATCGAGGACCTGACTCTTCGCGTCACGACCGGCAAGACCGCGGCTCGGGTAGCTGGCAAGTGGTCGGGCGGACGGACGCCCTATGGCGTGCGGTCACCCAGGGGCTCGGGAATCATCGAGCCGCACCCCGACGAATATCCGCACGCGCGGCGTATCGCCGACGAACTCCTCAAAGGCCGCTCGGCGATGAGCGTCGCCCACGAGTTGGAACGAGACGGAATCCGGACCCGCGACGGAGCACGCTGGTCGTCCCGTGCCATCTCCCGCATGGTGAAGTCGCCTGCCTGGGCTGGTCTACTACCGACGAAGGAACGCAAGTACGACGCTGACGGGCAACCGCTCGACGTGTGGATACCCTCGACCGAGCCGGAGCGGGATGCTCACGGTCGCCCGGTCGAGATCGGTACCGGCGTGGTGTCTCCCGGGGAACGGCTCCGCATCCTCGCGATGTTCGAGGAGCGGGTCAGCAGGATCGGGGGAGGATCCACAGGAAAACGCCCTCAGACCACTCTCCTTGGCGGAATGTTCTTGTGCCCTCGCTGCCGGAACACAATGACGGCCAGCGGTAGCGAGCGGGGCCGCATGTACCGGTGCCGGATCCGTGGCACCTACGGCAAAGACGCCTGTCCCGGTGTCATCGTCCGAGCCGAACGCGTGGACGCCGGGGTTGAGGCTATGTGGCTCAGCCATGTGTCAGCTCTCGAACACGGGGATCCGGGATTGGACGCGATCGTCCGGCGATGGTCGGTTCTCCACGATCCGGAGCGAGACGCCCAGCGCAGGGATCTGATGGCCGGACTTGATGCCGCAAAGGGACGCCGCGAACTGCTGGAGACGGACTACTACATCGCGGGAACGCTGTCTGCAGAGCGATTCCGTGAGCTCTCGGCCGCTCAGAGCGCTTTGATCCAGAGCCTGGAAAAGGAGGCAGCCCGCCTCGCCATGGAGGCGGACCTCACCGTCTTCTTCGCGGATGGAGAAGCGCTGGCCGAGGCATGGGCGGAGTCGACTATTCAAGACCGGCGCATGCTGCTCGGATGCGTACTCAAGTCGCTGACCGTCACCGTGCCCAAGCACTGGGGTGACAGGACACCGATCATGGAGAGGCTCGTCCCGGAGTGGGTGGTCTGATCGGTCCTTGGGCACTTCATCCACGCACTTGGGTGGTGCCAGCCGGGTCTCGGCTGGCACCACCTGTGTTTCGTCGTTGTGCGTCAGGCGCTGCCCGAGCCGTCGGTAGAACTCTCACGGTTGCCAAGGTCGGCTTGATGCCAGAGCGAGTAAGTTGCTGAGGCCGATAAGACGCTGCGGATCTCTTCGCGGCTCACTGGTGGTTCCCTTTGGCTCAGTGCGCTGCGAGGTCGAGCACAGCGAGGCAGAGTGGACCCTCGTGGTTGGTGAAGGGGTTGTGTACCACGATGTCGGGTGATGCGGCCGCGAGGACGCGGATCGGAGCTGCCGCATCTGCTTGCGGCAGGGCACCGGATTGGCGCAGTACTGTGGCAAAGAGGTACGTGCGCTGCAAGGGTTGCACTTCCGGGTGTGCGTCAGCAATCGGGTCCCAGGGAGCCGCCATTATAGGGCTGTCCTCCCGGATTCCGGTGGGGTCGCTAAGAGCGTCCTTGAACGCCTCGATGGCGTTAGCGTCCACGCGGAGCCGGCGTAGCAGCGGTCTGGTGAACATGGGGAGGTACCGGTCCGGAATACCCAAACGGAATCGGGTGTGAGCGCGGATCACAAAGGCTGGCAGATCCTGTGGCGGGGCTGCGCCGAAGGCGATGGCCAAGCTAGTGCCCCATTCGCGCCGCTCGCGAGTTTCGGAATCTTTTGTAAACCAAGTTTCTAGGTCCCGGAGGGCGGAAACGGACAAGCTGTCAGACGGGAACAGCTGTGTATAGGTGGCTAGCCCATCACCTGCATGAACGCGGCCTGACCGGTTAACGATCGTCTTCTCGGCAAGGGCGGCCTTGAATACTTCATCGGAAACGGTCCAACTGTTGTGGTCCAACAGAGAGTCAAGGACGCGGTCCTGTCCCTCGTTCTCCGTTCGGCCAAGCTTGGCCACGACGGCGCGCAAGACTCCTTCGTCGCCTCTGTTCTCCTCTTTGGCCCACAGGAGGAAGCGCTCATCTTGACGTAGCGTCGCGTCGCTGTCGGCCTCGTGGCGCAGCATCTCTGCGATGACGGGGTGGCGCGAAGCGACTGTTGCCAGTGCTGAGATGACGTGCTGCCGCTGCTCACTTGCCGTTCGCCTACGGCTATCGGACTTTCCGTTTAGCCGCTCGAAGACCTTGTCGCCGAAGTGAGCGCACAACTGCTCCCAGTTCGCGGCGACGAGGTCTACCAGAATCTGATCCGCGTCGCCGCTGAAGGGAACATCGAGCGTAACGCCAGGTTCGCCCGGGTCGCCGATCGTTTCCCTGATGTCGTCAATTAGAGTGAGATCGCCGAGCATGAGCATGCCGATCCACGCCAGTTGGCGACGCTCTTCGAGTTCAGGGCCATACGCGCACAGGTCGTCTTTGATCTCACCACGTAGCCACTCCATTTCGGCCGTCAGTGTGTCGGAGCCCGCCAAGTCGTTGTGAGCCTGTTGGTGTCGCTTGATCGCTTGGGTGAGTCCGATGAACGCAGTACGACGAACCTCGGTGTCCGGTTCGTTGTTCCACTCCGCCATGACGTCGATGAGTTCGGCCGCGGACAGTGTGGCGCGCGCGAGTTCGAACGCCAGGACTTCGCGCAGTTCTGGACCGATGTGTTTGAGCAGGCTGAGCGTCTTGTCGAGGACCCGGAGGGACGCAGTGTCGGTCCTGTCGCAGTAGGCCCTGAGGATCGCGACGGGAATGGTGTCCGCGATTCCTGACCTGATGGGTTGGGTGTCGTGGATGAGTCTGTCGGCAAGCTCCTGGACGGCTGGCTGATCAGGCCAGGCTCTGATGACCGCGGGTACGTGCCACATCAAAGGGTGATAGCTCACAGCCGCGCACGAGGCTGCCAATTCGCCTGGGTCGTAGCTGGCAAGCACCTTCCGTGCGGTTTCACCTCTCACATCTCCCTCTTGGGCGGTGTGTTCGAACTCCTTCCAGGCCTCTGCTACTGCCTGGGCGACAACAACGTGCTCCTCGGACCAGCCATCTGTGGTCGGCTGGCGCAGAAGGGACACCAGGACGGAGAACCCTTCCTGAGGACCAAGCACGTCAATGGCCACGCCGGCCATGGGCGCCGCTTGATCGAATTCGCCACGAAGCCTGTTGGTGAGGGAAGTGCGGACCTGCTCGTCGTCCCCGTATCGGTCGACCAGTGTGCTGGCCGCGGCATAGGGTCGATGGGAATCCAGGCTACGAAGCAGTACGGTTTGAGCGTCAGCGGTTGGAAGTGCGGTCGCCAGACCTGCTACGCGGTAAGGCGTCACACTCTTCAATTCGGAATCCACATAGGGGTGGAGGGCCTCTGCGAAATCCGGATCGTCCCGCCACTGCTGAGGAATCAATCCGACGTCATACAAAATCAACCCGCGGTCTTCCGGGGCTGAGAGCTGTTCTGCTACCCACGTCTTGAAGCGGTTATCGTCGGCGAAGGCGCTGCATGCCAGGATCCACGCAAGTCCACGGTCGCCACCATTGGGTACATTCGCCTTCAAGGTCTCCAGCGCGAAGTCGGCTGCCCGGGCGTCTCCGGTAGCTGCGATCCTGACGGAGTCTGCTGTAGGCCATGGACCTGAGCGAAGGTCTTCGTCGCGCAGCAAGGACAGCAGCCAGTCTCGCTCTTCCGGCCGGTACATGCCGGCATCGCTTGATGCGGTGCCGTGCTGCAGGGCGTGTAGGGCGACCAGTCGAACCGGTCTGGATGATTGAGTCCGCGCCCACTCGACCAGCCGCGTGGTCTCGGGGGCGTCGGGCCAGCCGTTGCCGAGGGCGAGGAGGGCCGCGGCTTGGGTTGCTGACGACGGCCCCGTCTCGGTGAACGTCATCAGCCGGTCCAACATGCGCAGTTGACCACCGAATCGGCGTGCGAGGGCCGCTGCCGCATTGACCTTCACATGGTCCTCGGGGTGTCGAATGCCCCAGAGCAGGAATTCGGCCGCGCTGTCGTCGTCGATGTCGAGGTCGCGCAGCGCCCACATGGTTGGTGAAGGGTCAGGGCGGGGCGCCGTAAGCCACCGCTTCATAATCGGCAGCAAGCGAGTGCGCGTGGTGTGGCTCGCGAGCATGGCGGTGAGCGCGGTGATCAGGTTCGCCCGATGGCGCAGTGAGGCGTGGACCTCTACTCGTTTGACGAGTACGTCGGTGTAACTGGCCTGTGCTCTCGGGGTGAGCTTGACACCGGCGGCGAGGGCATCGGCGACCAGCTCGTATCCGTCGATGTCCGCCCATCGTTGGCTGTCCGAGCCGGGGGCTGCAGAAAGCAGGGGCTCCGTTGCGTGAGAGCTGACCTGCGCGGTCAGCAGCGCCAGGAGCGCATCTCGCCAAGCCGGATCTGGCACGAACCGCTGTACGTTCGCGATCTGCTCTTTTACGGGGCGCGTGGCCAGGTGCTGGCCGGCCAGGTGATCGAGGATGACGCGGTGCAGGAAGCCGAAGGAACCTGCGCCGTGCGACACGATCAGCCCAAACTCGTCTTCCGCCATGGCCAGAACGGCATCGGCGATTCTGCGGGCCTCGGGTTGCTGATAGCCGAGGACTTCGTCGTCAGTCATCGATTCGACGATGAGCCCGCGCATCTCCATCTTGGTGACGGTGCCGAAGGGGTCTTTGACGCGAAGGCGGTAGGCCACGGCGGCGAACAGTGTGATCGCATCGTTGGCCGTCAACACAGCCCCGCGCGCATGTGAAGCGCGCTGCCGCATCTGAGGGTGTTTTTCGACGAGCAATTCGACGAGCCGGGCGTAGATCTTGAACCGTTGCCGTGGGAGAGGTTCGCCTTGCCAGGTCGTGGCCAGCAGCGTGAGAAAGAGGGGGGACCTGGAGAGTTCAGCGAGTTCAGGGACGGCCTCAAGTTGGTCCAGGAACGGCTCGACGCCAGCGCTCCACATCGGAGGGAATTCAGTTGCGTCCTCAGGCCGTGTGACTGGCCCGAGGATCCCGGTTGTAATTGTCTGGCGTTGTGCGTTTGTCAGAGGTGTGATCTCGGCTTGCACCCACGGGCGCCTCCAGTTGAGCCGGTCGACCGCGTACGGGCGTGTGGAGAGGAAGGCTGAGGCCGTCGTGCGTCCAAGGAACGCCTCAAGGGTCCCGAGCGCGCGTTCAGCGGCGCTGACATCGCTCCATTCGTCAATGCCATCGACGAGGAGCAGCAAGCGGTCGTCCCGCAGCGCACGCTGGACCAGCGGCCAGAGGTGCGTAGCACTCTGTGACTTCAGCCAGGCTTCGGCGGCCGAGACGAGTGAGTTTTCCGTTGATGCTTCGAGATGACGACATAGGAATCCGAACGGCAGCCAGACCGGCAGGTCGGTGCCGTGTTCCCTCTGTAGCGCGACTGACTGCGGCTTGGCCGAGAGCAAGTCCGCTGCAATGAACCGCAACAGGCTGGATTTTCCCGCTCCCGGACGCCCGATGAGTAGCTGGTACTTGCCGCTGGCCAGCCAGTCGTCGGCCGCCATAGTGCCGGCAGTGGTTGGTTCGGTCTCACTTCTGTGCTTGAGCAGGTGGTGGGCGGATCTGAACGACTGCCGACGAACGCCTATCCGCGAGGCGATGTAGGTATGGCCGTCGACTGGGCTCTTTTCTGGGCGTTGACTTTCGACGACTCGCTCGGGCTGTTCGGCGTCGATGACGTCGGGCCGTTGACGGCTGGGATCGACGTTCAGGATGACGAACGCGCCGTCGAGCTCCGCGTTCTCGACCGGATGGACTCCGCCTTGGGCGGAGAAGACCGAGCGGTAGAGATCGCGCAACCCTGCGCGGAGTTCTCTGCTGTCCTGGTGGGGCAGATTGTGTTCAAGAGCCTGGGCTGCGTCTGGGCCACAGAAGCGTTCGACCCAGGGGCGGCCGAAGAAGTCATCGACGACGCGAGGGTGGTTTTTCAGCAGGGTTGACACTTCCTGCACACCCCACGGAATGAAGGTGATCTTGAGTTTGGCCAGCCGTTTGGTCTGCTTGCGGATCGCGGCGTCCAGCCTGGTGTCCTGCAAGTCGAACGACGTAGCGAAGTAGAAAGCGGCCGTTTTGTCTACCCATTCGCCCTTCAAGAGGTCGTCGACAGCCTTGTCGATCTTGGCCGCGGTCAGCGTTTTGACCCGTCGAGACTGCAAGGTGATGTAGTCCCGACCGCCGGATTCACCGTGCGCCAGGTCCAGCGGAAGCCGTGCGTAGGCATCGATCCCAGCTTGGGCTTGGCCCGGGGCACCGAAGAGCTTGGCGTACTGAACTGGCCGAACGGTATGCAGCATCCTGAGGAACAGACGCTCCGTGTCGGGCCAGTGGAGTTCGCCGATGGGCAGCATCTGCGCCCTGGTATCGATGGGCGGCGCTGGGAGCGGACCAACAGGAGCAGACCACAGAAGGGCTTCGGTATGGTCTCTGCCGCCCGCTTCGTCCTTCTCCATCATTTCGGTCCTCCGCCGTTACCCGCCGCAACATCTGCTGCCAGGCTAAGGGGTCGGTTTCGCAACCTCGACAAGGTCGTAGCAGCTGGCCGATGGCGATTGTCACGGGAAGGCTGGCAGAAGCATCCCAACGCTTCCGCGGGACCGACGAAGGCATGTCTGGTCATCGGTACTGCGTTCAGCTCGGCGTCGCTGACCTTCCCATCGGTGGGATAGGCGCCGGTGTCGAGTTTGGTGTAGACGGTGAGGCCGGCGCGGGCAGTGGTCTCGGAGATGGACTGCACGACGACCTCATGGCTGTTCAGCAGTCTGCTGCGCCTGCCCAGTGCTTTGGTTTTCCACATTCACGCCGACGGTCCGGGCTCGTTGGGCGGGGCTGCGACTTTCGATCAGGGGCGGCACAGGATCGGTGCTGAGGTGCTCCCTACATGCGAACTCCCTGAGCGCCGATGGTGCCGAGATTCTCTGATAGTCGGCACCGCCCAACGGCTGGTGCGGTTCCCTTGACATTGCGCTGGTGATATCACCGCTGAGATGGGGAGTCGGGCCGTCCGAGGTAGATGGTGGTCGTCCGCCGTTTCCCGGGCTCTTTTCGACTTCTTGGCTGTCCTGCGTACTGCCTTGTGAAGGCGGTGAGCGATCCGCTCGCTCTCGGGAAAACGCGCTGACTCCCTGGCCCCTGCCCATCGAGAGGTTCCCAGTTATGCCGCGCCCGCTCGAAGAATCGCCCCACGCCTTCACCGTCCCGGCTCTGGTCGAGGAGGTGGCAGCAGCGCGGGACCGTGTCGCAGATCGTGCTCGGGGGCTTGGGTTGGACCTGGACGAGGAACTGATCGGCGACTTGAAACTGCTCACCGGGGAGCTGGTCGCGAACTCGGTTACGCACACGCAGGCGGAGTGTGTGGTGTACGTCCGGTGGACCGGAGAGCGGCTACGAGTCGAAGTCACCGACGTTGACTCGACTTTGCCAGTACCTACGCATGCTCTGTCCACGGACGAGAACGGGCGCGGTCTCTTCCTCGTTGCCGCAATGGCAACGGAGTGGGGATCACAACTGTGCGCAACGGGGAAGAAGACTTGGTTCGAACTGGCGGTACCCGTCTCCGGGGAGGACACCACGACCGTGACGGCCTCGCTCCGTGAAGCGCCTGCTGAGCTGGCACTCGCCAGCGGTGAAGGAGGCGCCCGCCCGGCTCTGGTGGAACCCGTACCGATAGCCGGCGAGTATGCACGAGCCGCGCATCAAGCGGCCTGAGCAGTTTCGGCGAACTCGCGCACGATTGCCCAAACCCGGGTTCTCGTCCCTGGATTGTCCGACACCTGACATCATCATTGGCCCATGACCACACGCAGCCCCGCCCAGCAGCTCGCTGCCCACGTTCGGACCGTCCTCGGTGACGGCCCGTTCCATCCGCCAGGCGGCTGGGTGCATATGGGCGCCGTGATCTGCGACGCCAGCTTTCAGGCGCGTCGCAAGTACGAATCGACGAACCGGCCGCGGATACTCCAGCTCCAAGCGGCATGGCCCGACGCCGCGACGGTGCGCGGATTTCAGACGCGACTAGCCACGGAAGACCTGGCTGTCGCCATGAACTTCAGCAGTCCTCGCAGGGTCGCAACGGCCCATGGAATTACCGACCTACTGGTTGCCAACGGGATCGACGCACGCAACGACCTCCACGCCTGGCTCGACCACGAAGCCGGTCGTACCGCTCTGCTCGCGGTGCAGGGCGTAGGGCCGACGACCGTGGACTACATCGGAAACCTCGTCGGCCGGTCGCAGATCGCCGTGGACGTACACCTGCGAGCCTTCGCCGTAGAGGCCGGTGTCTCTGGGCTGAAGTACGAGCACCTGCAAGAGGTGTATGAGGAGACCGCCGCGCTGCTGGGACACGGACCCGGTGGGCTTGAGCACGGCGTCTGGCGGTTCATGTCGCAGAGTGGCTAGCCCGTCAGGCCGGGGATCCGGTGGACGGCGTCCACTCATTACGGAAGCTCACGGCGAAGCCCTGCCCTCCAGCTACGGGGGAAGCCGAAGGGCAGGGCGGCTCATCGTAAGAACGGCCGTTGTACGACCAAGTTCCGGCGTCCTCTACCTAGCGCAGGTCGCGAAGCAGCGAAGCAGCGACGTCGGCCATTGTGTCGGTCAACGGCGCCTTCTTGCCCGTCCGTTGGAAGGCGCGCTCGACGTTCGCGCACAGCAGCAGGCGGGACAGCTTGCCACTGCGAGTCGCCAGGATGCTGGAGAACAGGGCCTCTACTTGTTCCGCGAGCGTGGGCACGGTCAGGGAGGCGGACCACAAGCAGGCCTCGTCCCATCCGACCGGGCCCATGCCCCAGCTCTCCCAGTCGAGGATGGACAGGCGGGGGCCGCAGAGGTTGGCGTAGCCGAGATCGCCGTGGGCGCAGGCCCAGTCGGTGATCGTGGTGTCGATGTCCGTCCCGTAGACCTCGTGGATGCGGCGGGTCAGGTGGGCCTGGCCCATGGACACGCGGTCCGTGGAGTGGACCGAGAGGTTCATGAGCGCGGTCCGTAGGTCGATCCACCACTGCTCGGGCAGCTCAGGATCCGAGGTGATGTCGCTGGTGGGGGAGAGCGCGCCGTCTTCGACGAGCGTCATCTCGTCCGCACGCCACACCACACCGCGGCCCCGGTCGGTCCAGACGGCCGCGGCTGACCATTCGGGCCGGGGTACGCCTTCGATGGCGGCTGCGGCCTCGAAGCCGGTCCAGGCCTGGGGGTCGATCTTCTCTGCGCGTCGCCAGGCGAGCCGGACCCACGTGGCCGCATCGGTTCGGAAGCCGGCGGTGCCGTTGTACTTGCTGAAGTGGCCGTCCTCGCGCTTGAGCTGACGTCCGAGCCGCCGCTCGACGTCGTCGAGGACGTCGTCGAGCGGAACTGTCGAGAGGTCATCCAAGGTGGCGTGCACTAGGGGTCCTTCCTGGACGGGGCTCCTGCGCTCACGGTAGCCCGCTCGCGCAGTAGCGCCCGATATGCCGTCACCGTCTCGGTGTTGATCTCAAGTCGTGTGCCACCGACGGCTTCGGCCAGGTGCTCGACGTGAGAGGTGCCGACCGCGAGACGGCTGACCTCGGGGATCGCGAACGCTGCGGCGACGCCTGTCTGAAGTGCGTTGTGCTGCTGGCCCGGGACGAGGAACGTGGAGGTGTCCACGGTCTGCCAGATCGAGTCGTCTGCGTTTCCCGCAAAGGGAGCCATTCCCCACAGCTCCGTGATCTGTGCGCGGAGGACGAGTTCGTCCACCGCGTCCAGGATCCCGACTGGGACGGTGAGGCCGGCGCGAACCATCCCCACGTCCGGGCGCGGGACCTCCCAGTCGGCTTCGAGGAGCGGTCGAGGGTCCCATGTGGAGAGTCCCCAGGTCTTGCAGAGTCCTGCCTCGCGCAGGTCCAGGAGGACGGCGCACGCGTCGGCGAAGCCGTCGACCGAGGACTCGGGGTTGTGCAGGAGCACTGTGTCCGGGGTACGGCCGAGTTCCTCCGCCGATCGCTCGACCGCTACGCGAAGCCGCGCCGGGTCGAGATCGTGACCGTCGGGGAAGTAGCCGACCTTCGTGGAGATCGTGAACTCCGACAGGAGGTCGTCCGCGATCGTCGGGAGCGTCCGGTGGGAGGCGAAGTGCTGATAGTTGAAGGCGGTGTCGAGGTCGGTGACACCCTGCTCCAGGGCACCTTCTAGAAGGTGTCGGGTGGGACCAGTCCGGTATAGGCCGAGAGCGATTCGGCGGTCAGCGGTGCGCACAGCCCCTCCTGGATCAGGTGCTCGGCGAGCGTGGTGAGGTCTTGGTCGTCGTCGGTGAGGTGTACCGGGTGCCCGGACAGGAGGCTGCGAAGGGCAGGTTCGGCGCGGCCGTGGAAGGTGAGGCGCTTGCCGCCGCCGACCACCTGGACCGTGTCGCTGGCGCGTGTGATGACCGGTTCGAACTCGGTGCAGGCTACGGCGTATTCGAGCGGGCCGAACACCGGGATGTGGGGCAGGTGTCGAGCGGGCGGGGTGTTCGCGCGCAGTTCCGCGAGGTAGCGCTCGGGGTTGTACTCGCGTGCGAGTTCGGTCAGCTTCGCGGCGAGCACGGCGCCGTCGACGGTGTCGTCGCTGCGCTCCAGGTCCGTACGGAAGGCCTCGTCGGCGCGCGCGGCGTCGGACAGGAAGTTGGCCCAGGTCACACCGGTGCGCTTCGTCAGGCCGAAGGTCACGTGGAGGGAGTGGCCGTCGTCTCCGGAGCCGATTCTCGTCGCGGTGTGCCAGTAGCCGCGGGGTATGTGCATGACGTCGCCGGCCCGCATGGTGCCCTTCCAGAGCACCTCCTCCGACGGTGTGCGGTTGCGCTCGGCGTCGCGATACATGGGCGCTGGACGGGAGGGGCCTCGGACCTCCCAGGACTTCTCGCCCGAGAGCTGGACCGCGATCACGTCGTGGTCGTCCCAGTGCAGGTTGAAGCCATCCGTGTCACCGACGGCCAAGTAGGCGTTGGCGGAGGCGAGTTCACCTGACCACCAGCCCAGCGCGCGGCACGCGACTTCCAGCGTCGGGTCGAAGGCGTCGACGTGGTCCAGGACCAGGGTTCCTCCGTCGTTGAGGATCCGGCCGAGAGCCGCCATGTCGGCCTGGCTGACAGCCTGCCTGCGCCGGTTGACGTTGGTGGACAGGAAGAGCGAGGGGTGTACCTCGTCTCCATCGGCGTAGCAGCGCAGTTGGGGGTTGGCGAGGTGGCGGTGCCGGATGGTCTCCAGCAGCCGGTTCGGGGTCATCAGCCGGGCGATCAGGTCCGGGTCGGCGAGGTGCCCGCGAGCGAACGCGGTGCCCACGGGCCCCGGCCCGTCCCAGCCGAACGCCTTCTCGATACCTGTGACGAGCCGGTGCTCCATGGGTTCCTCCTACTCCTTGGGAAGGTTCAGGTCGCGGTTGTCGCCGTCGTCGCCCGCGCTGTTTTGCGAGCTGGTGACGTCGGACCGCTCCGCCTCGCTGCGGTCGTGGGCCACGGCGAGTTGCTCGACGGCGACCAGCAGGCCGACGCTGGTCCCTCCGCCTTCCTTCTTCTTGGCCTTCGCGTTCTTCGCGGTTGTGGTCACTCGGCTCTCCTCTCGTTGAGGCCACTCGGCAAGCGAATGGCCTGGGGATCCTGCGGCTGCGGAGGTGCAACCGCTGAGCGGCGGCGCAATTCGGCGCGGTGGGCACCAGAACCGTCCCCCCGCGTCCGAGGTGTTTCGGGGGCGGCGCTCGTCGGCGGTGCGGTACGCCACGATTGCGCTGCACTGACGTGCCTATGCTGGTGAAATGACGTGCTTCCGGGCGTAGGCCGCAGAGGCTCGCGGGTTCAACTCTGCTGCTGGTGGCGGCACTTCGCACATCACGATCGTGATATCGCTCCAGTGATCCAGCTCGTGAACGGAACCCTGTTTTGCTCAGTGCGCGTCACGTCCGGCGTGCCCGGTGAGGGGGCGAACTCGAAGCATGGGGCCCGTGAGTTCCGGCGGAACTTGAAGACCTGCGAGCAGCTCAACGATCTTGTCGATGCTGGTGAGCCTGCGTCGGCCGGACTCCAGCATCGACAGATAGGGCTGACTCAGCCCCGTGAGCAGCGCCAGGTCGTCCTGTCGCAGGGAGGTCAGCTCACGCAACCGAAGGCACAGTGCCCCGAAGTCGCGTTCGACCAGCGCTTGTTGGGCGAGAGGGTCGTCCCAGACCTCCGCTGGAATCCCGGGTACGGCCGCTTCCGGCATCGCTACGCTCCGGCTGCACGTGAAACAGCGAGGGCTGTCGTTGTACCGGTTCAGGCGGCATCCGCACCCCGCGCACCGGCGAGCGGGGCTTGGAGGTCGCGCGTTGAGGGTTTGTCCGACCAGCACGGACGGCCACTCCTTGCCTTCAGTTGGAAGGTTCGTGTCCCGAAGCTCTAGGACACCGGATGGGTGGGGGTCCCGTGCAGGCCATCCAGCGGTCAACTTGGTCAACTTCTCGGCGTGTTGGTGGGTTGGGCTGAAACGGGGAATGCCCGAGCAGGAGCGTGTTTTGCTGCACGGAGGGAGAGGGGGTGGAGAGGCTGGAGACGAACAGCAGGCACAACGTAGTGTTGGCGGAGTGTCTGGACGAGCTCGGGTGGAGTCCGAAGGCTCTTGCTCGAAGGCTGAATCGCGTGTTCGGCGCTGGGAGCGTCGCTGAATCCGCCCCGTACCACTGGCGTGACGTCGGTGGTGTACCGCGTTCTCCGCTGTCGGCGATGACGGCCCACGTTCTTTCGCAGGAGTTGGGCCGCCCGATATCCGTCGAGCATCTCTGGCAGGGCAAGGCAGTCGACTCGCCGCTCCTGTTGGCCGCGGATGCGAACCTGGATCACCCATGGAGCGTCAAAGGACTTGATCAGATCGTGGAGGACTGGGTACTTGGCGGTCTTCTCGACCGCCGCCGATTCCTGGCCATCTCGGGGGCAGGTCTGCTCGCGGCGATCTCGCAGTACCTCGACGGAACGGCAGGACGAGGCACCTTCACCTCGCGGATCACCGACGACGGGTCGTCGTCCGATCCCCTCGTCGCCCAGGTGGAACAGAACCTGCCGCTGCTGCAACTCCTCGACGACGCGAACGGCGGCGCCCGCCATCTGCCTTACGTAGGAGCACAGTTCCGGGCCGTCGGTCTTCTGCTCCACGAGGGCGGACTCTCTGCGGAAGCCACAGTCCGGCTGATTCGCGCTTTCGCTGAGATTGGCCAACTTGCCGGCTGGATGGCCTTCGACTCCGCCAACCATGGCCTCGCCCAGCGATACTTCGTCACAGCCCTACGAGCAGCGCATCAGGTCAACGACAGACAACTGTGTGCACACATCCTCGCGGACATGTCGTTCCAGGCCTCCAGCCGACGCCACTCCGCAGACGCGATAGCCCTGGGTGAGGCCGCCCGTCGGGCGAGCGGCGGCGGGACCGCGAGCGTCCGAGCATCGGTCCTGTCCCGCCTCGCGCACGGCTACGCCGCTGCCGGGCAGACGGCAGACTTCGAGCGAACCAGCGGTCTCGCATGCGAGTTGATCGAGACGCGCTCGGGAAACGAAGACGAGCCGCGGTGGATGTACTTCCTCACGCCCAACCACTTGGAGTGCCAGACCGGCTACTCGATGATCAACCTGGGGCGATCGGCTGTCGGGGAAGGGAACAGGTCCACCGGGCGTGGCTTCGTCCGGCGTGGTGAGCAGTTCCTCGAAACAGGGGCGCACTTGGTGACCAAGGGGGATCCGAGTCAGCGAAGGGCCCTGTTCGAGGGAGCCTGGCTCGCTCTGGGCTACAGCACCTCGGGTGACTTGGAGCGGTCCTGCCAGATCGCGAGGACCGCCGTCGCACGCTTGGAAGTGGTCCGGTCTCCGCGCAGCACGGAACTCCTCCGGCAATTGGCGGTGGAGTTGCGTCGTCGCCAGCGAAATCCTCACGTCAAGACGTTCCTGCCTGAGTTGGAGGAAGGGCTTCGGATGCATGCCGGAACAGGGCCTGGCCGGGCGGATACCGTCGGGGTATGACAGCAGATCAGTCGATCGTCATCATCGGTGCGGGCGTCTCCGGCCTCACCACAGGAGTCTCACTCCTCGAAGCGGGACTTCCCGTGCGCCTGGTGGCAGAGGAAGTACCAGGTGCGACGTCCCTGGCGGCGGGCGCGATGTGGGGGCCGTACCTGGTCGAGCCGTGGGTGCGCGTGCGTGAATGGAGCCTTGCATCCCTACATGTCTTCGAGGCTCTGGCCGAAGATCCCTCGACAGGGGTACGGATGGTCAGCGGGATCGAGGCGGCTCGTTCTCAGGTGCCGGCGCCCGACTGGAGCGACCTGCTCCCTGACTTCCGTACCTGCGCGCCGGAGGAACTGCCTGCGGGTTTCGCGAGCGGCCACCGCTTCACCGTGCCGCTCATCGACATGCCGGTCTATCTGCAGTATCTGTTGGACCGTTTCCAGCGGGCGGGCGGCGTAGTTCAGCACGGGACGATCCGTACGTTGGATGAGGTCGAAGGCGCGTCCGCGATCGTCAACTGCGCCGGCCTGAGAGGCGGCGATCTCGCCGGAGACCCCGGCGTCCGACCGATCCGTGGTCAGCACGTGGTGGTGGAGAACCCTGGCATCACGGAGTTCTTCTCCGAAGACACGGGACTGTCGTCCGAGCTTCTGTGCATCTACCCGCATGGCGACAACGTCGTGCTGGGTGGCACGGCGATCGATGGTGAGGGGGATCTTCGCGACGATCCTGAAGCGGCCCGAGCCATTGTGGACCGATGCGCCGAGATCGTGCCGGAATTGGCAAAGACGCCCGTCGTCGCACACCTTGTGGGCGTCCGACCGACCCGTTCTGAAGTCCGAGTCGAGGAGGAACGCCGTGACAGCGGGAGCAGGGTGTTCCACAACTACGGTCACGGTGGGACGGGCGTCACGCTCTCGTGGGGCTGCGCGGCCGAGATCGCCGAGTTGGCGTTGACGACACAGGACCGGTGAGAGGGGCGATGGCCGCCGGGCAGATCAGGCAGCACACCACCGGGCCTCGCCGTCGTGGTTCCTAATCGTCTCGATGCGATACGACAACTGCTGCGCGGCAGCTGCATCTCCGTGATCCGCGCGCCGGATATAGGACCCGAGCGTGTGCAGGTCCCGGATTTCGCAGAGGACAGGGAGCCCGGGCCACTGCCTGATGTCGTATCCGTACCGGTAGTTGAAGTTGCCGAGTTCTTCGGCGGAGCGTCCGAAACGCACCCCCTGGAACGTATTGGCCAGATCGATCTCGCGAGGCCCAAAGGCAGCTTCGTCCCAGTCACCCAGTCGGACCCCGTGATCGGCCCAGAGGGTATTTCCCGGATACGCGTCACCATGGATGTGTCCATGGCCCAGCGGGAAGTCGAGCTGTGCGTAGGCATCCAGGAGTTCTTCCCTATGGCCTACCAGCCATGACCGTTGGTCTGATGTCAGGTAGGTGCTGGACCCGACGGTGGTCTTGAGCGTGGCGAGGGGTTGGTACTTCGGGAGGGGCAGCGGCGGTGCCGGCAGGTCGTGGAAGGCGCGGAGCAAACCACCCAGGTGTTCTGCGGGTGGTGCACCTTTCGGCGGTTGCGGGTAGTGCTGCCAGAACGTCACGGCGTACGGCTCGTACGCCACCGGCTGAGGAACGTCCAACGGTTCCGTGGCCGGAAAGTCGTTGTCGGCGAGCCAGCGCGTCAGGGACACAGCCGTTTCGAGCTGCTGCCGCTGTGAGATCGCACTGACGCGGACGACGACGCCTTCTTCGGCGAGGAGGAACACAGAGGTGGCGTGTTCGTGGAGCCGGACGAGGGATCGGTCTGCCAGGCCGGACGCCTGACAGGCCATACGGGCCGCGGACTCTGGTGAGACCGTCGTGGTCATGGAGTGAGGGCTTTCGTTCGGGTGTCGATCGCCTGGTAACCACGGGTTGCGTCCGCGAGCGTGCGGGCGGCAGAGCTACGAGCGAACCGCGGTTCTTCCAGCAGCCTAGTCACTGCCCGCATGGCGTCGCCGAGCTGCCGGATCCGGCGGTCGGCGGGGAGTTCCAGGATGGGTTGCAACTGTTCGCCGGCTCCCTCGATCTCTCCTACGGCGATGCGCGCGGTCACGATGTCGAGGCGGGCCAGGGCCTCGTCACCGTACGACCGGTGTTCGTCGGGACCGCTCTCGTACAACTCGATTGCGGCATAGGCGTGTTGCTCGGCGAGCTGGTGCTCGCCGAGCAGCGCGAAGGTTCCGCCGATGTAGTACTCCTGCTTCGCCTCGGGAAAGCTGAGGAGGCCGCCGAAGCGGGTCAGTGCGTCGGGCCCGGCTTGGTGGTCTCGGGCATGTTGGAGATCCTCCAGCGCGGCCAAGGCCGTAGGGCGATCTCCGATGCGTGCTGCGGCCCGGGCTTCGATCGCTACGATTCGGATTCGTGTCTCCCCACCGAGTGCCAGTTGGGCCGCCTGGCGTGTGTATTCCAGGGCCGTCTGTCGGCGGGTGGACCACTCGGCGATGAGGGCGGCTGTGCCCTTGACCCAGGCTCGCAGGTCGTTGTGGTCGGCCTGTTCCGCGAACGTCCACGCCGTTTGGAGCTGAGCGATGGCGGCGTCCTCGTCGCCGAGGTTCTGCGAGGCATGCGCGAGCAGGAGGCAACTCGTGCCGGCGAGGAGATGCAGTTCGCGAGTCTGCCGCAGGGATTGGCGGCCGTTCAGCAGGGTGAAGAGACGATCCCGTGTCGTGACGAGGTCCGTGAAGATCTGGTGCAGCGGGGCGTGGACGTAGTCGCCGGCGATCCGAGTGAGGGTGGATTCAAGACCTTCCAGTTCGACGTTGCTCACGTTGGTCTTCGTGATCTCGTCGGTGAACTGTAGGGACCGTACGGCGGCATGGGCCGCAAGATCGTTCAGATCCGCGGCCTGGTGCACCGAAGTTCGGGCGTCGTGGTGGCCGAGGGCTGGAAGCGCCATATCGGCAGTGGCCGTGGGTGGCGCTTGTTCACGGAACGGCGGGGCAAGCAGAGCTTCCGGTGTTCCGATGCCCTCCAGGAACCGCGCGGCTTTGTCCAGGCTGGTCAGGCGGCGATTGCCGGCTTCGAGCATGGAGAGGAAGCTCTGGCTGAGTCCGGTCATGAGCGCCATGTCGTCCTGGCGGAGAGCCGCTCGTTCACGGATGAGGCGACTCGCGAGACCGAAGTCCCAGTTGGCGATGGCGACTTGGATGGCCGGTTCGAGCCAGACCTCGTCCGGGACATGGGGACCCGAGCGCGCGGCCATTCGCCTGTCGCGGGAGCACGTCGCGCACCGGTCTTCCAGGTTGTACTGGCTCAGGTGGCATCCGCAGTCGGCGCATACGCGAGCGTTCTTCCGCATCGCACCCCCGTTTCTCCTCTGCGTACATCAGGGTACGGGCGGCCTCTGGCACCCCGTATTACTCACGTGATACGCGCAGGTGAGGACGTGATCGGTCTTTCCCGAACCGGGATCGCCGGAGTGATATCACCCTCGGCATGTGCGTAATCGCTTTCAGGCAAACAGTCTTGGGGATCTGCCAACGTCCTTGTGAGAGCGACTACTTGGTCGTGAGGCTCAGCCATGAATCCGCACGCACAGGAGATCCCGGTGATTGCCTCGCAAGGCCGAATTGGAACCGCCTCTGATCCGCACTCCGTCCCGGAGCGCATGGCACCCGTGGTGCCTTTGGACGGCCGGCGCCCGTGGCACGGCCACCCCACCACCCCGGAGTCGATCTTGCCGTGTGCGCAGACCGAATTGCCTTGGAGGATCCAGCTCGCGTCACGTCCGCTGCCGCGACTCGGGGCCGTCGACGTCGTGCAGGCGGGACTCCTCGTCGGTCTACGTGCTGTCGAGGGGGCCCGGAACAGGGGACTTCCTGTCGGGCCGGTGCTCTGCTGCCCCGCGCACGCCCGAGTCCACATCCCGGTCGAAGCGGGAACCGCCTACCGCTGGCACGTTCCGCAGACGGTGTGTCGTACGGGGCGCCACTGGGAATGTGCGCTCGGCGGCCAGGTGGTCGGGCACTCGCGCTGCTCGACGGTGTGGCTGATTCCTCCCGATGGACATCCAGATCACACCGACAGCGTGACACTCCTCCACTGGCTCGCCCTGACGCGGTCGGGCGGCACGCGCAACAGGGAGGAGCGGTATGGCGGTTAGCGTCTCGGCCGTCGTGCTCCTCGCGATCATCACGTTCCTGCTCGTCAAGAACGGAGGGCTGAAGGCCGCGCACGCGATCGTCTGCACGCTCTTCGGCTTCTACCTCGCCAGTTCATCGATCGCGCCGACGATCTCCAAGGCCACGACGAGCCTCGTGGACGTGATCGGCGAGATCAAGTTCTAGGCGCCCTGTCGACGACCTTCGCGACATGAGGCAGCCACCTCGGCTTCCACTCGTCTCCGGCGCCGACCCGACGGTCCTCCGAGTCACCGGTCACGTGCTCTGTCGCTCCCCCTTCGACCCCATTGAGAGAACCGATGAGACACGAATCAGCTGTCGTGGCGTTCATTTGCCTGACCGCCATGCTTGCTGTGGCGCTCGGGCTGGCCGCGCATTGCGGCCGGCGTTCCGCCAAATACCGTGCCCGGAGCGCGTATTGGCAGGAGATCGCCGTTGCCCAGGACACGGCCCTGGCCGCGCTGGTCTCGGACGGCCTCGCATCGGTCGCGGACTCCATCCAATGGTCGCAGTCGACGTCTACGGAGTTCGAGGTCCCGGACTGCCTCTTCGGCTCCGGCTTCGTGGACAAGCTCTGCACGCTCGGCGAGCGGTACGTCGCCGGTCTGCAACAGGTGCAGCGCAAGACAGCGGTCTCGACGCGTCAGCAAGTCGAAGCCGAAGCCCGCGAGGCGGCGAAGGGAGCCGTCAAGTCCTTCGCCACAGCGATGGTGAGCACCGGCATCAACGTGAGCAACGAGATCGCCCAGGCCCTGCGCCGACATCACGACAGCCACCTCTTCGCCACACTCACCAAGATCGACCACGGCGTCCAGCAGATGCTTCACCAAGCACAGTCCTACGTTGTGCTGGCCGGCGGGCGGCTCGGACAGAGGTGGCCGGCCAGCACGCTCACGGACGTCGTCGGAGCGGCCCAAGGTGCGATCCCCAACTACACGCGTATCCAGCCGTACACGTCGGACCGGGCGGTCATCGCCCGCATGGTCGGGCCGGTGAAGCTCATCCTGAGCCAACTCCTCGACAACGCGGCCCGGTACTCACCACCGCAGACGTACGTGGAGGTGAGCGCCCAGCACGGCCACTACGGAGTCACCCTCCTCATCGACGACGCCGGCAAGCGGATGAGCCCGGAGGATCTGGAGCGCGCACGGCGGATCTTGGACGGCCGCCAGGAGATCGACATCCTCACCATGGACGCGCATCCGAGGGTCGGGTTCCCCGTGGTCGCGCTCCTTGCCCGCCGGTACGGCATCGAGGTCGTCCTCACGGATTCCAACCGTTACGGCGGTATGTGCGCCTCGGTCTTCCTCCCCGAGGCACTCCTCACCACCGCTGTTGCCGAGGCGGAACCGGTGCCGCAGCTCGTCTACGCACAGACGCCCGCCCCTTCGGAACCGGCGCTGACCGAGAACGGGTTGCCGACGCGCACGTCTCGCCAACCGATGCATCGGCAGCAACAGGCCTCCACCGAACGCCGTGTGAGTACCGAGCCGGCCCGACCCGAGGTGATCGGCGCCTGGCGGGCGGCGAGCAGGCAGACACGCGAGACCGCGGTACCTCAGCCGCGCCCCGCCCAGGGCGCGATGGTCCGCACAGATCACGAAGAAGGGTTCCTCGACTCATGACGACACAGGCGAACAGGCTCGGCTGGATGCTCGACGACCTGTCGAGCATGCCGGGTGTCCACTACGCCGTACTGCTGGCCACGGACGGGTTGGCCCTGGGCTACTCGGAATCGGTGGACCGCGACACGGCAGACAAGATCGCTGCATCCACCAGCGGTTTTCACTCCATCGGCGTCGCGATGGCCCCGTACACCGGCGGCGCCACGAACGGGCTGCGCCAAGTCGTGGGCGAGTTCGACGATGGCCTCCTCTTCGTCAAGACCGTTGGCCACAACGCCCTGTTGGCAGTGTCGACGACCGACACCGTGGACGCCGAGGTCCTCACCTACCGGATGAACGGTCTGTCCGAACGCCTCGGCAAGGAACTGTCCAGCCCCGCGCGTAGCCAAGGTGATGAGGGCGGCGCTCGGCCATGAGCCCGCTGGGGCGCGATCCCGACATGGTCCGGGCGTACGTCCGTACACGTGGGCACTCGGCGCCGTCCCGCGACGGACTGACCCTGACGACGCTCGTTCGCGCAGCGGACCGTCCGCTTCACGGCCTCGACATCGAAGCTCGACGGGTCCTCGGGATCTGCCACGGGCCGCTGGTGATCGCGGAGATCGCCTCGCTTCTCGAACTGCCCCCCACCGTCGCGCTCATCGTCGTCTCCGGACTTCTCGACACCGGCCACCTCAACACCCCGACCCTGGCCGACGATCAGCCGGACATCAGCGTTCTGGAGGAAGTACTCAATGGACTCCGTGCTCTCGTCTGAGCACCAGTACCTCCCCGCCACCGTGACCCGCTCGGCGAAGATCCTGATCGCCGGCCACTTCGGAGCGGGAAAGACGACGCTGGTCGGCAGTGTGTCGGAGATCAAACCGCTGAGGACCGAAGAGCCGATCACCGAAGCCAGCAGGGGAGTTGACGACCTCGCCGGCCTGCCCGACAAGACGGAGACGACAGTCGCCTTCGACTTCGGCCGCCGCACGCTGAGCCCCCGGCTCGCCCTCTATCTGTTCGGCACCCCCGGGCAGAACCGGTTCACACCCTTCTGGGAACACCTCATCCACGGGGCACTGGGAGCGCTGGTCCTCGTCGACACTCGTCGGCTCCAGGACTCCGACGCGATCCTCGGGCTCTTCGAAGAACGCGACCTGCCATTCGCCGTCGCGGTCAACCAGTTCGAGGGCGCCCCTCGATACGACCTCGGCGAGATCCGGCAGGCCCTGGCCCTGCCTGCCGACGTGGTGCTCACCTCCTGCGACGCCCGCGACGAAGTTTCCTGCATCCGCGCGCTGATCGCGTTCGTCGAATACCTCCACCGATCCAGCCGACTGGAGCACCTGTCGTGAATCTGCCGCCACCGATATCTCAAGCCGACCACCGGACGCGCACCGGGGACGCGCGATTCGCCATCTACACACAGGAGTTCGCGGCGGATCCCCACCTTTGGTACGCGCATATGCGGGAGCAGTACGGAACGCTGGCTCCGGTCTACCTTGACCCGGACGTGCCTGCCACGCTGGTGATCGGCTATCAGACCGCGGTTCGTGTCCTCAACGACCCGGTACGGTTCCCCGCCGACCCGCGAATCTGGCAACAGGGCGTCTCCGCGCACTGCCCGGTCCGGCCGATGCTGGAGCACCGCCGCAACGCGCTGCGCAATTCGGGCCCCGCTCATGATCGTTACCGTTCGGCGAACACGTCCGCCCTCGGCTACGTCCGCCAGCACGAACTGCACGCCATGGTGCAGCGGATCGCGATCCCTCTGATCAACGAGATGTGCGAGAAGGGCCACGCGGACCTGCTGACGCAGTACGCACAGCCCCTTGCCTTTCAGGTCCTCAACGCGATCCTCGGGTGTCCCCCGGAGATCGGCCAGCGCGTGGCCCAGGGGATGGCCGCGGTCTTCGACGGCGTGAACGCCGAGGCCGGCAATGCCATGTTGGCCGAGACCCTCAGCGAACTCGTCGCCTTCAAACGCCGCCATCCCGGGATGGACATCACCACCGGCCTCCTGATGCACCCGGCCAAGCTGGACGAGTTGGAGTTGATGGACCAACTGCTCACCTTGTACGGCGCCGGGATCGAGCCGGAGCAGAACACCATCGCGAACACCCTGCGGCTGATCCTCAGCGACGACCGGTACTCCGGCCGCGTGCTGCGGGGGAGCCTCAGCGTGCGCGACGCCCTCGACGAACTGCTCTTTGCCGATCCGCCGTTGGCCATCTATTGCGCGTCGTATCCCCCGCTCCCGGTCGAGGTCGACGGCGTCGTCCTGCCGGCCCATCAGCCGGTGCTTGTCAGCATGGCCGCCTGCAACAACGACCCCACGGTCGTCTCCGACCATCGCGCCGGCAACCGCTCCCACCTGACCTGGAGCGCCGGACCGCACACCTGCCCCGCGCAGCCCCTGGCCTACCTCATCGCCGAAGTGGCCATCGAGGAGATCCTCGACGCCCTCCCCGAGATGGAACTCGCCGTCCCCGCCGCGCAACTCACCTACCGCCCGGGCCCATTCCACCGTTCCCTGACCGGCCTGCCGGTCCACTTTCCCCCGTCGCCGCGCCTCACTCTGACCTAGGGAGAATCCGACATGGACCGCACTCTGCCCCTCGTCCTGGACCCCACCGGCCGCTCCCGCCCGGCCGAAGAAGCCGCCCTCCACGCCGCCGGTCCCGCCACCCTCGTGGACATCCTCGGAGTACCGGCCTGGTCGGTCAGCGACCCGGCCACCCTCAAGAGCCTCCTCAACGACCACCGGGTCTCCAAGGACGCGAGCAAGCACTGGCCGGCATTCATCAACGGCGAGATCACCGAGAAGTGGCCGCTGGCTCTGTGGGTCGGCGTGAACAATATGTTCACCGCCTACGGCGACAACCACCGACGGTTGAAGCGCCTGGTCAGCAGGGCGTTCACTGCCCGACGTACCGCCGAAATGGTGCCGCGCATCGAACAGATCACGGCCCGCCTCATTGAGCAGCTAGCCCGGACCCAGCCCGGCGAAATCGTCGAGCTGCGCGAAGCGCTCGCCTTCCCGCTACCGATCCAGGTCATCGGCAACCTCATGGGTCTGCCGGAAGAAGTCGTTCCCCGTTTCCGGGACGTGGTCGACGGAGTCTTCGACACCACTCTCAGCAGCGAGGAGGCCCGAGCCAACACCGCGGTCCTGTACGGCATCCTCACCGAACTGGTCGCCTCCAAGCGGACCACGCCCGGCGAGGACCTCACGTCGACGCTCATCAACGTGCGCGACGACGAAGGCGACGGTTCCGCTCTCACGGAGCAGGAACTCCTGGACACCCTGCTCCTGGCAATCAGCGCCGGCTACGAAACGACCGTCAACCTCCTCGACCAGGCCGTCACCGCCCTGCTCACCAACTCGGGCCAGCTCGCCCACGTTTGGGCGGGCCGCGCCTCCTGGGACGACGTGATCGAGGAATCCCTCCGCTTCGCTGCCCCCATCAGCCACTTGCCGCTTCGGTACGCCGTCGAGGACCTCACCCTCCCGAACGGGCTCGTGATCCGCCAGGGCGACGCGATCCTCGCCTCGTACGGAGCAGTCGGCCGCCATCCGAACCTGCACGGCGCCACTGCGGGGACATTCGACGTCTTGAGGGAGAGCAAGGAGCATCTCGCCTTCGGACACGGGGCACATTTCTGCCTCGGTGCTCCGCTGGCCCGCGCCGAAGCACGAGTGGCGCTCCCTGCCCTGTTCGAGAGCTTCCCGGAGATGACCCTTGCCGTACCGCCCGAGGAGCTTGAACCCGTGGCGAGCCTCATCGTCAATGGGCACCGGACGGTGCCCGTGCGTCTGCAGCCCATGCGCCGCCCCGGCTGAGCCGGGGCTAGGGCTCTTGCAGGGCCCGCTCGGCGGAGTGGGAAATGCCCAGTTCAGCGCGCGTTGTCAGGGAGACTCTTCAGCCCGGTCACTGATTCCTAATGCCGTCTGTCAAGCGGCCCGAGCGGTGGGCGGCGTGAGTTCGTAGTGCCGTCCGTCGCCTAACGTGACAGTCGGGGATCTTGGAGTTACCGAGTTCAACTGCCCAGGGTTCGCCAGGACTTCGGCCGGGGTATCTCGCGCTGGTCGAGGTAGTTCTGGACGGCAGTCGGCCGGCGGGGTGTGAGTGCTTCTTTGGTCGGCGGCAGTCTGCTGAGGGGCTCGATGTTGACGGCGATGGCCGTCAGGACGTGCTGGATGTGGGCTTTTCCCTGTCCTCGGTAGCGGCAGCGTCGTATGCCGTGTCCGTGGGCGAACTCATTGACCGTGCCCTCCACCCCGGAGCGGACCGCGTAGCGGGTCTTCCACTCGGGCGTCTGTTGCTCGGTGCGGACGCGGAGTTGCAGGTCGCGGAGTTCTCGTGGGGGAAAGCCCACGGTGCGGGTGCTTTCGCGGGAGGTGGTGCATCGTGACCGGCCCGGAGACCATCGCCGACACCACCCTCACCGTCAGCGGGAACGCGGCCTCGGTGAGCCTGCCGTGGACGAACGCCAAGGACGGCTACACCGTCACGCTGACGCCCCCGTCCAACACCACCGTCTCCACGGTCGCCGTCAGCCAGAACAGCGGCCAGTGCCTGGACGACACCAACCTCTCCAGCGCCAACGGCACGCAGTACCAGCAGTACTACTGCGAGGGCGGCTACCAGCAGATGCTCGACCTCAAGCCGGTCAGCGGCACGGCCAACACGTACACGGTCGTCAACGAGATCAGCGGCAAATGCCTCGACGTCACCGGCGTCTCGACCACCGCCGGCGCGCTGATCCACCAGTGGACCTGCGACGCTGCGAGCGTACTGAGCACCAAGAAGAACCAGATCTGGCGCCTGCTCGGCAAGGGCTGAAGTCCGGCCAGGACCCCTCGTCAGGCCGACCGAGGGGTCCTAGGTCGCCTAGGGCAGGAGTGCGATCTTGCCGCCGACGTGTCCCGTACGGCTCAGGTCGAGTGCGACAGCTGCCTCTGCGAGGGGGTAGGTGCGCCAGATCGGGACCTGCAGTCGTCCCTCTTCGATCAGGGCGAGGATGTCGTGCAGGGCCTGGACCGTGTTCCCGCTCGCGCCGTCCGTGTGGACCTGGATACCCAGGTCGCCGGCGTCGAAGGCCAGGAGGGTGAGGACCCGGCCTGGGCCTCCCGCGAGTTCGATGGACACCGGGATCTCTCCCCGGCCGGAGGCGTCGAGAACGGCGTCGACTCCTTCGGGGGTGATCGCCCGTACGCGGTCGGCGAGGCCCTCTCCGTACACCACGGGGATTACACCGAGCGAGCGCAGGCGTTCGTGGTTGTCCTCGCTCGCGGTGCCGATCACGCGCGCGCCCCGGGCCACGGCGAGCTGGGCGGCGAACGCGCCCACGCCACCGGAAGCGGCATGGATCAGAAGGGTCTCGCCCTGGATGACCTTGAGGCGTTCGAGGACCGTCCACGCGGTTCCGCCGGAACCCGCGAGCGTGCCGGCCACCTCCCAGGGAAGGCCGGCCGGCTTGGCGACCAGTGAGTCGGCGTCGGCGACCGCGGCCTCGGCGTAGGCAGGCGTGAGCGAGGTCCCGAGAACCTCGTCGCCGACGGCGAAGGCGGTCACTCCCTCCCCGACCTGGTCCACCACACCCGCGATGTCGGACCCGAGGCCCGCAGGGAGATCGAGGGGCATCACCTGGCTCATGAATCCCTGCATGACTTTCCAGTCGAACGGGTTGACACCTGCCGCCCGTACCGTGAGTCGCACCTGCCCGGAGCCCGGAGCGGGCGCCGGAACGTCCACGACGCGCAGAACATCGCTGCCGCCATACTCAGAGAACTGCACTGCGAGGGGCATTTTCTTCAGCTCCATGTTCTTGCCGGGGCAAAGGGTTCGGGGACGGGTTGGGCGCCGGTCGCCGCCGGTATCACCCGCCGCAGGGACCGGAGTTGTCGTTGTACGGCCACGGCTGACCAGCGGCGGTTCGCCGCGCACCCGCTGTTGTCCCGCAGGGGGTACGTGTGATGTGGGCGTGCCAGTTCGGCCTCCCTCTCCCACCATCTGCCAGTTCGTACCTGGGCGCACCCGGGGGCCGTCGGCGTGCCACTTCGGCCAGCTGATTGGCGGGGCGGCATTGGGGTGAATCCATAGACGCCTGCTTGCGTCGAAGACCTTGGGCAGGCCGATGATGCACTCGGTGGTGTGGAGACAGCGTCTGCACCCTCGGCATGGTCAAGTTGGAGTGATGGTCTCGAGGAATGGCCGACTATGAGACCGACCATGAGCCGGTGTACCAGGCCGCCACCGCCGCTGCGGTCGGCATCCACTTGATCCGCATCGAGAAGCCCGGACAGATCCGCGGAAGCCTGCGGGAGACGCTGTCGCACGACGGACGGTGCCTCATGGACATGGTCACCGACCCCCACGAGCTCTCGATCCCGCGTCACATCTCCGGCGAACAGATGAAGGGGTTTGTCTTCTCGGCGGGGAGGAGACGTTCGACCTGGCCAGAGCCGATTTGCGGAACGGTCCGCGGCCCTGAACCCGGCCGCCACATCTCGCCGGTCCACCATCACGGCGGTGCGGATCTGCGACAACGGTGGGACGGAGGCTGCTCATCCAGTTCACCGCCCTCGCCGCTGGGTCCCGGCACGTCGCCGACCGCGCAATCGCCATTGGCCATGGTGACGACGCCTTCTCCCGGTCGGCCGACGTTTTCGCGATCCCTCAGCCGCGGTCTTCGGGATCCTGACCGACGAAGTCCGTGAACATGGCCGGCGGTGGATTAGACCCCACCCATTCCCGCAGCTCGGGCCCGATCGGCCCATGGAGCTCCACGGCTCCCGCCATTGCGCACTCTGTCAACCGCCCCAACAGATCCCCGGCCCGCTCCATGTGTGCCATGGCCGCCGCCGAGTCGGCGTACTCCTCGATCACCAGATAGCTGCCGTCCGTGGCCGAGAACCAGCGGTAGCTCCTGGTGCCGGGCTCGTCGTTCGCCTGCTGGCGCAGCGCGAACACCAACTTCTCGAACTCCTCCTGTCGTTGATCACGAACATCAAACCGTACGCGTACGAAGATGCTGTCCATATCTTCCTTGCCCCTGTGTTTTCGATGCCCGCGCCTTTGATCACACGCACACGGAACGGTCGAGCGCCGAACGACCCATGCCGGGCAGGAAGGTACCCACCGGATACTGGTTACTTCAACGATCCTTGGGTTTCCTTCGGAGACCGTGCTGGCCAAGTACGGGGCCCCGGGGAGAGAGCCGGAGGGCGGACCTAGGGCGCGGTTGTCTCTGTGGAGTGGGCGTCGTGGGCCTTGCGGAGGGTCAGAACCTCGTCCACGTGCGTGTCAGCCCACTCGGTGATCAGCTCGACGGCAGGCCGCAGGGAGTGGCCCAGTGGGGTCAGTTCGTAGTCCACGCGGGGCGGGACCTCGGCGAAGACCGTCCGGGTGATCAGGCCGTCGCGTTCCATTCCACGCAGTGTGTAAGTGAGGACCTTGGGCGTCACGTGATGGATCGCTTCGCGCAGCTCGTTGAACCGCCGAGGCCCGTCGCTCAGCATCAGCACGATCAGCACCGACCATTTGTCGCCGATGCGGTCGAGTACCAACCGGGCCGGGCAGCAGGGGTCGAGATCATTCTTGGACGTCATGGTTTCCAAAGGATACTAAAGGATCTTTGAAGTAACCAGTATCCACTAGGTAGCTTCCTAGTGGACGACGCCTTTTGGCGGCGTTACAGGGCGCGTTGTGGGCCGCGAAATATCACTCTCGTATGCGCCAGTGCGACACCACCGGCGTGCAAGCGGACTGCAAGCGCACGGCAAGAATATGGAGCTGAGCAAAATGTCCCTTGCGGTGCAGTTCTCCGAGTACGGAACCAGTGAAGTGCTGCGCGTTGTGGATGTTCCGGCGCCCGTCCCGGGCTCCGGGCAGGTGCGGCTCGCAGTTAGGGCGGCAGGCGTCAATCCGCTCGACTGGAGGATCATGGAGGGGTTCATGAGGCAGATGATGCCTATCGATCTCCCTGCGGGCCTCGGGTCCGACATAGCGGGTGTGGTGGACCAGGTCGGGGAGGGAGTGACCGCCTTCGCCGTCGGCGACGAGGTTCTCGGGACCCCACTCACCCCGGCCTACGCCCAGAGCGCGGTGGCCGACGCCGCCGAACTTGTCGCCAAGCCGGCTGGCCTTCCCTGGGAGGTGGCCGGTGCTCTCGCGGGTTCCGGCGGAGCCGCGTGGACGGTCCTCGAACGCCTCAAGGTCATCCAGGGCGAGACCCTTCTGATCCATGCCGCTTCCGGTGGCGTGGGCGTGTTCGCCGCCCAGCTCGCCGTGGCCCGGGGTGCGCGCGTGATCGGCACCGCGAGCCAGGACAACCACGAACGCCTGCGCTCGCTCGGCGTGATCCCCGTCGCCTACGGTGAGGGGCTCGCCGACCGGGTACGGGCGATCGCCCCCGAGGGAGTGGATGCCGTTCTCGACGCCTCCGGCAGGGGAGAGATCCCGGTGTCCATCGACCTCGCGGGAGGCCCAGGGCGGGTCCTCACCCTGGTGGCCTTCGACGCCGGCGACCTGGGTGTCCAGGTCTACACGGAGGGCACGGGCGGGAACGCTGTCCGGGCCCTGCACGACATCCTCGCCCTGATCGGAGAGGGATGCTTGCAGGTCCCGATCTGGCGCACCTACCCCCTCGCGGAGGCGGCCGTCGCACTCGACCTGAGCCGTACGGGACACGTCGGCGGCAAGATCGTACTCCTGCCATAGACGATCGCGGAGCCACGCCAACCGGCTAGCCCGCAGCACAGCGGATTAGGCCATCTCCGCTGCACAGAGTTCCGGCAGCCTGGCCGTAGTCGCGGCCATCGCGAGACGGATGTCTGCAGGGTCTGCGCCTACTGCCTGGCCAGGCGCTTCAACCTCTGTCAGTCGGCGAGGCACCCAACGTCGGCGGTCTCGTGCTCGACGGCCACCGGCTGTGGGCGGTACGGAACCACGACAACAAGATTGCCCGCTTCCGATCACCAGGCCGGCCTCCGCCGTTCCGGCCACAGCGGTGCTCTTCGGGAACCGCCTTGCCGCCGTGAAGGGGCACTTCGACATCGGGTTCTCGGCCACCTCACCCACCTACGAAGTCGTCGTCACCAGGTCATGACGACGACGTGACCGCAGCGGTCCCGCCGTGCAACAGCCTGGTGGGACCGCTGCGGTCACGGTTCACCATCGTGGTCGCCGTCAGGCCGGGGCACACCACCGGGCCAGGCCGGCCGGCGTTCGCGTATCGAGGTTCTGGTGCTTTCCGGGTTTGCTGCCGTAGCTCAACGACGTCGACCGCCGCCGTGCCGATGTACACGGCGTGGCCAACGTGATGTCGCTGCGGGGGGTCAGTCCTGTTTGTGGGTGAGGCCTATCAGGAGTGCGGAGATGACGCGGTCGGTGGCAGCGGCCATGTCGACGGCGTCAGGGGCGAGCAGCCATTGGACCTGGAGCCCGTCCATGACGGCGACGATGGCGTTGGCCGCGTCGTCGAGGTTCAAGTCGGCGCGGGTTTCGCCGAGTTCGGACGCTTCTGTCAGCGCGGCGACGACCTGGGCACGCAGGCTCTGGTACCGACTGCGGAAGTACTCCTGGGCTGGGTGGCCGTCGGTGGTGCTTTCCGCGGAAAGCACGGCGTACAGCCGCACGATGCCTTCGCGTTCGGCGTTGTGGCGCGCGGTGTCGACCAGGTGGCGCAGGAAGGCCAGGCCGCGGGGGCGCTCGCTGCCGAGTTCTTCGATGTCGGTCTTGTCGCGCAGTTCCAGGACGCTGGTGAGCAGCAGTGTCTTGGAGCGGAAGTAGTGCAGGACGCCGGCCTGGGTGACTCCGGCGCGGTCGGCGATCTCGGCGAGTGATGCGTTGTTGTAGCCGCGGGCCGCGAAGGTGTCCATTGCGATGTGCAGGATCTCCTCCCTTCGCTGCTGGGCTCTGGGGCTCCTTGCGGTGCGGGGCTGCGGGTCACTTGCCTTCCTGACGTTCACCGGGGGGAGTCTACGGGGCTGTCGATCAGTCGTCACCTATGCGATACAAGCCTTAAAATAAGTTCTGGACGAGTACTTACTAAGCACTTAGTAAGTGTGCTTTCATGCTTCCGTTCCGCCTGATTCATGCCGCTGATGTTCATGCCGCGGCAAGCGGCCTGGAAGGACCCGTATGACCTCCGTTTCCCTGCCTGACGACGCCGAGCTGAGCCGCCGCATCGGCGGACTCGACCTCGAGTCCAAGGTGCGGCTGTTGACCGGCGCCGACCTGTGGACGCTGCCGGCCGAGCCCCGGCTCGGGCTTCTCCCGGTGACGATGTCCGACGGCCCGCAGGGGGTACGGGGGACCGGAGCCGACCCGGATGCCACTGGACTGCTCGCCCCGGCCCCCAGCGCCCTGGCGGCCACCTGGGATGCGGAGCTGGCTGAGCGGCTGGCGGACCTGTTCGCCACGGAAGCGCGTCGCAAGGGCGTCGATGTGCTGCTCGCGCCCGCGGTGAATCTGCAGCGCACCCCCGTCGCTGGGCGGCACTTCGAGTACCTCTCCGAGGACCCGCTGCTCACGGGCACCCTGGCTGCCGCCATCGTTCGCGGTCTGCAGGCCTGTGGGGTGGCCGCGTGCCTCAAACACTTCGTGGCCAACGACTCGGAGACCGACCGCACCAGCTACCGATCCCGTCTGGACGAGCGCACGCTGCGCGAGGTCTATCTGGCCCCATTCGAGCAGGCCCTCGCGGAGGCCGGACCGTGGAGTGTGATGGCCGCCTACTCGGGGGTCGACGACGGGCAGGAGTCGGCGCCGATGAGCGAACACGTGCGGCTGCTGTGGGGTGTTCTCAAGGAGGAGTGGGGCTTCACTGGGCCCGTTGTCAGTGACTGGGCCGCCACCAGATCCACCGTGGCCTCGGCGGTCGGCGGACTCGACCTCGTGATGCCGGGACCCGAGGGCCCGTGGGGAGAAGCTCTCGTTGCGGCGGTCCGCGCGGGCGAGGTGGACGAGCAGATCATCGACGACAAGGTGCTGCGGCTGCTGCGCCTGGCCCGGAACACCGGCCGACTCGGCCTGCCCGAGCAGGAATCCGCTCTGGAGCCTACCGAAGGCCCCTACCTGTCGGCGCAGGTTGAGGGTTCCGGCGCCTCGGCCCTCGCGCCCGAGGAGTTCGCACTGCTGCGGGAGGTCGCCGTGCGCGGCACCGTGCTGCTGCGTGATGAGGCGGGACTGCTGCCGCTTCAGCCGAACAGCATCAGCAGCGTCGCGCTGATCGGCCCGAACGCGGTGGCGCCATATCTCCAAGGAGGCGGCAGCGCGTTCGTTCCGGCGGCGCGCACGGTGACCTTCGAGGACGGCCTGCGCGCAGCACTGCCCGAGGGCGTACGCCTGACGGTGCACAGGGGTGGCGACTCCCGACGCCGGCCGCCCTTCGCCTCCAGCGAGCTGCTCACCGACCCCGACACCGGCACGGCGGGAGTGCGCGCCGACCACTTGGACGTCGACGGGAACCGGATCGGCGGCGAGGTCCGCACGAGCGCCGACTGGACGACGTACGAGAACTTCGGCCCGGCGACGGACCGGGTGGTGCTCCGCACTGAACTGACGCTGTCCGAGCCCGGGATTCACCGCTTGGAGTTCGGGTGCACAGGACGCTTCCTGGTGACCGTGGACGGTGAGCAGGTCTTCGCGGGTGACGACGACCGGGGGGTTGAGCTGGTTCTGCAATCCCTCCACCACTACCCCCCGCTGCAGTGGATCGACGTGCAGGTGGGGCCCGAGACGCCCCGCAGGATCGCGATCGGCATCGACCTCACCGTGGTCGAGCCCGGCGGCTACGACCGCTTCGTCACCGCGCAGCTACGACACACCGTGCCCGGCCCCACGCCGTACGAGGAGATCGCCGAAGCCGCCGCCGCGGCCGGGGCGGCCGATGTCGCCGTGGTCGTGGTGGGCACCAACGAGGAGAGCGAGTCGGAGGGCTGGGACCGTGCAGGACTTGAGCTCCCCGGCTACCAGGACGAGTTGGTGCGCAAGGTGATCGCCGCCAATCCGCGGACTGTGGTCGTGGTCAACGCGGGTGCCCCCGTGCTGCTGCCCTGGGCCGACGAGGTGCCCGCCCTGCTGTGGGCGTGGCTGCCGGGCCAGGAGGCAGGGCACGCGCTGGCCGACGTCCTGCTGGGCCGGTCCGAGCCAGCCGGCCGCCTGCCCTGGACTCTTCCCGCCAGGGCGGAGGATGTTCCTGTCCCCGACGCCCGGCCGCACGACGGCATCGTCACCTACACCGAAGGCGTCCACATCGGCCACCGGGCCTGGGACCGGCAGGAACTTACCCCCGCCTTCCCGTTCGGGCACGGCCTCGGCTGGACCCGGTGGACATACGACTCCGTCACCACCCCCTATCCGTCCGTCTCCGCCGCCCACCTGACCGGGCCTGCAGGCGGAGACGGACTCCAACTGGCCGTGGAGCTGACCAACACCGGTCCCCGTGCGGGTCGCGAGGTCGTCCAGGTCTACGTGGAGCCGCCCCAGGACGGCCCCGACCGTCCCGTCCGTCTGCTTGCCGGCTTCACCACCGTCCAAGCAGCAGCCGACGCACAAGTCACCGCCCAGGTCCAGCTGTCTGCTCGTGCCTTCCAGATCTGGGACACCGACCTGCGCGACTGGCGCACACCGGCCGGCCGCTACCGACTCCACGTCGGACGCTCCAGCCGAGATCTGCGTCTGACCGCCGATGTCATCTCCGACGGCGACCGCCTCCACACCGTGGTCTGACGTAGGTCACCATCCGCGCCAGCCCGCGCGCAAGGAGTCGCAAGATGCGCACTACCCCGATATGCCGCCAGACCTCGCCAGTCCGCCTGTCTCAACGTCACGGCAGCACCGTCGGCCGCCGATGTGGCCGCGGCCGGGAGGCGAACTCGGGGCCTGGCAAGGGCGCCCCCGTCGGATTTGGCACGGGCGCGGGCAGGGACACCCTGACCATGTGATCCATGGGCGACACCACATCGCACCCGGCAGTGATGTGTTACCGGACCGCGGAGCGAACACCTGCCCCACCTCCGTCTGAAATTCACCCGGAGCAACGGCGAAGAAATGCAGCACGGATGTTGCGGGGCATGGCGACCCCCTGACGGCTTGCGCCGCCCCGCAGTTGAACCTCAGGGTGGCAGAAACGCGTTGGTTTCCTTTTCCGCCGCAACCGAACCCAGGAACCTTCGCAGGATCAATGAAAACTTTGATCCTTTGGGAAAATTCGGAAACGCGTACATGAATCAGAACTCCCCGAAATAGCAAGCTATGCCAGCGAAATCGGAGATCAAGCGGTCTTGCGGCGCTACGGACAGGGGGCGTCACTGCCAAGTCGAAGAACGTCGAAAACGGAAGAAGTTCGTCGAGTACCTCACCACGCCTGAGGCGAGCGCACTCACCGCGAACCCTTACGGACTCGCACCCAAGGGCGGAGAAGTCGAGTCGACACCGGTCAACGAACTCAGGATCCCCGGGACCTGCTTTCGCTGAACTGCCCCTGGGGTCCCACGAGCGCCGCAGTCGCCCATTGGGCCCCATCCCGCTGAGTGCGCATTCCTGGGCCAAGCCACCACCCCCTGCTGTTCCGTACCACTCGCACATGATTGGCGGTTGACCATGAAGGAATTGCGTTCTGTTCCGCAGGCTGTGCTGGAACGACTCGTTGTCGGCGCGGCCGAGGTCGAGCGGACCGGTAGTGGTCTCATGCCGCGGCGCCTGCCGGCCTGGACCTCCGCCCAGATGGTCGACGACGCTCCGCGGGTCGTCGCCGACCAGACGGCGGGTGTACGGCTGGACTTCGTCACGACGGCGTCAGTCGTGGAGTTGCGGGCCAATGTCACCTGCCATGTGTGGCCGGAGAGCGACGCGCTGTCGCAGAAGTCCGTGTTCGCGCTGACAAGCGGGGAGGACCTCCTCGACAGTGTTGCCGTGACCGGAGGGACGGTGGTCTACCTCGGAAGTGACGGGAGCCCGAGTGGAAGAGCGTCGCAGGGAACACCCTTCACCATCACGCTGAGACTGCCCGGGGCGCATGCCCATCGTCCGAGGCGGGCCGAACTGTGGCTGCCGCACAACAGTGCCGTCGAGATCCTCGGGCTGCGTGCCGACGCCGAGATCCTGCCGTACGCCGGTCCGCGCGGTCCGCGCTGGCTGCATCACGGCAGCTCCATCAGCCACTGCCAGGCCGCCGTCGGGCCGCTTCAGGTGTGGCCGGTGGTCGCGTCACGGCAACTCGGTCTGGATCTGCTGGATCTGGGTCTGGCAGGCCACTCGCTGCTCGATCCGTTCGTGGCCCGGACCATCCGGGACAGCAGCGCTGACGTCATCAGCGTCAAGCTGGGTATCAACATCGTCAACGGTGACGCGTTCACGCGACGCAGCTTCGTCCCTGCGCTGCACGGATTCCTCGACACCATTCGCGACGGGCACCCCACGACACCGCTACTAGTGATTTCTCCCGTCTATTGCGGAATCCATGAGTACGCCCCCGGCCCGACCGTGTTCGACCCCGTAACCAGCGCCTTCGTCGCGACCACCGCTCCAAGGGACACCGCGATGGGCGCCCTGACCCTCGGCGCAGTGCGTCAGCTCGTCGAGGACACCGTGCGCCGGCGCGCCTTGGCCGACTCCAACCTGTACCTGCTCGACGGCCGCGAACTGCTGGGCGAGCCTGATCAGCACCACCTCTTCGACAACGTCCACCCGGATTCGGAGGGCTACGAAATGATGGGGAACCGGTTCGCTGCCCTTGCCCGTAAGCCGCGCTCCGCCGTCGGCGCCGCTTTTGTTCCCCTGTCTGACTTCTCCGCAGCCGGTTGACCTGAAATCGCCTGGTCACCGACGGCTCGTGGAGCACCCAGGACAGCGCCGTGCTCGACGACGGTCAGCGCAGCGACTTTCGCCTCGCGCCACCTCGGCGTCGCAGCGGCAGCCCGTCGACATACTCGACGAGGGCCTGTCCCGCTTGGTCGTACCGGACGGGCCGCCGGTGCGCGTCACCGAGGTGCTTGCGGCCGTCGCGGTCACGATGTCGCCCTCCGGTCGGACGCGGGTCGACTTCGGGCAGAACTTCTTTGGCCGGGTCCGGCTGCGGGTGCTCGGGGGGCGGCATTCTCGCCGCCCGGTTCCGCCTGCACGTCCTGCAGCGGGAGGGTGAGGCTGACCTGGGCGGATGGACAGACTTCCCTGATCGCGCGGCGCGCCGCCACGCGTGCTCGCTTGCCCAGGCCCAGCCCGGGTTCGGCCCAGGTGAGCAGGAAGATGTTCACCTTGTCGGGCGTAGTCCCCAGGGCGTCCGCGGCGGCCCGCCGGCCACTCGCTCACCCCTGTGGTCTACGCTGGCGGTCCCGACCGGCGCCTGTTCGGCCCCAGGGGACTGCGAGGCCTTCGCACCGGTCATGTCCTCGATCATCCGGCGCGTGAGGCCGGTGATATTGGCCTCGTTGATCGTGGCCATGTACGGAATCAGCGAACCCAATTCGGTCATGACCAGGCGGCAGTAGGCCGCGAACCGCGGCGTGCCCTCGTACTCCCAACCGCCCAGCTTCATCAGCCGGTGCGGGCTGCTGAAGTGGTGCAGCGTCACCATGGGCGTGATGCCGAACTCGTGGCACGCCTCCAGCACGTCCCGGTAGTGCTCGATCGCCGACCTGGAGACGAGGCCGTCCTCGGCCTGATCCGCGCCCACTCGATGGAAAAGCGGTAGCTGGTGAGGCCCAGATCTTGAGCAGGGCTAGATCCTGGCGGTAGAGCCGGAAGTGGTCGCAGGCGTCACCGCTCGGCTCCGCGAACCGCGAGACCCGGGCATGCTTCAACGCCCAGAAGCCACGGGCGATGTTATTGCCCTCGACCTGGTGAGCGGCGGTCGCTGAACCCCACAAGAAGGCGCCGGGAAGGTCACGTACGTACACCTTGTGGATCTTCTGTACCACCGCGGAGGCTGCTCGGCAGGCAGCTGTCATGTCAGGCAACTCATTCTTCACGCGCGGGTGTTGGGAGGGCCCGACCGTCGGCGTGCCGGAGGGCACCGCTCCCGTCGACGACGAACCGGATGATCCCGGCCACCCGGAGCATGGCCGAGACGAGGTCGACGAGGTACCCGTGCCGCCAGACGCCGAGGCGTCGACCATCAGTGGCCGCCGCGTGACGATCGCCGTACCGATCCGGACGACGTCCGCTGTCCAGACCGCTCGTCCCCGGCCGCGGGAATGATGAGTTCCTGAGGTGTCAGTCAGTCGTAGTCCTCGATCCGCCATTCGTCGTGCCAGTCCACGAAGGCCGTCTCTCCTTCGAAGCGGAGGGGCAGCCAGACATAGTCCGCGATCGACGTGTCGGGGTCGAGCAGTTCCGGGGGGAGTGCGACAGGGGTGTCGGAGGCATCCTCCGGCTCATCGCCGGAGAAGCGCCTGCGCATTTCTTCCTGGATCGGCTCGGCCAGCTCGGGTGCCAGGTGGGGCAGCCACCTGTCGGCCAGGGCGATGTAGAGGTCCTTCTTGTGCGGATGCTTGAACACCGAGCTGATCTGGGAGCGGTACGAGGTCCCGGAGGCATCGTGGGGGTGTGGGTCGCCCAGCACGGTCCACGGGCCGTGGAAGGTCCGCGCGACGGCAACCTCCGACCGGTTGGGGGCGTAGCCGGTTGTGCCCGAAGTGATCAGGTAGTGCAGTCCGTTGCGCGTGAAGTAGGCCGGCGCCTCACGGACGTACGGTGGGTGCGGGTGCGGGAAGTGGGTCGAGTAGTAGCCGGTGACGTCGGTGTAGTCCTCGGTCAGGTCGGCGCAGATCAGCTCACTGTGTACGCGCTCGAAGTAGTAGTACGCCTTGCCGTCGTCGGGATGGACGGCGAGGTCGAAGTCGCCGGCGTTCATCCCGAGGGGGCGGAGCCCCGTGCGGACGACACGGTAGGGGCCGAGGAAGTCGTCGGCGACGAGGACGGTGCTCTCTTGTGTGTGTCCCTCACCCATGATCTTGATCCAGCACACGTACTGCTTGGTCGCGGCGTTGTAGATGATGTGGGGCCGGTCGACCTGCTGGGCCGGGTGGAGAGGAGACTTCGGGTCGCCCGGCTCGGGCGGGATGATGAGTCCCCGGTCCTCCCAGTTGTAGAGGTCGGTGGAGGCGTAGCAGCGGATTCCCCAGTGCCAGATGCCGCTTCCGGGTTTCGTCTTCTCCTTGTTCTCTCCGTACCAGTAGAACGTTCCGTCGACGTACGTGATCGACCCGCCGTGCGCCTGGATGCGGTGGCCGGTCGTGTCGTACCAGAACTGGCCCGGGCGAATCGACGAGTGTGGCGCTGTACTCACGGATGGTTCCTCTTTCGGTGTGGTGGGCGGGCGGCTGCGAGGGAGTCGGCTGTGGACAGGGCCTGTTGGCCGGGAGGCAGGTCGGCAGCAGGCTCTCGATCAGCGGGCGGTATCCGGTAGGTGTCGTGGTCGCGGTCTGCCAACAACGCGTCCCATCGCCGCCGTGGTCGGCCGACGACTCCGGCCACGGCGGCGATTTTGTCGAGCGGAGGGAGCAACTGCGTGACGTCTCCGGCGGTTACCACCGGTTGGTGTCACCGCGAGCGGGAGCGGAGCCTCGCCCTTCGACGAGGACGTGGTGCTTTGCTGCACGGACATGCGCGATCGCTCCGGCTCGGTCCGTTTTCCCGCGGCCTCAGTCTTGTCCGGGTCGGGACGACTTCGGGCTGCGCGGGATGGGGTCGAGTGCGTCGACGAGCTGCCAGACAGACCGGGCTCGGGCGTATGCCGCGTAGCGGGAGATGTTCACGTCGTCCACGAACCAGGATTCTGGCGTGGCGAAGGCATGGCCCTTGGTCGTGGCACCGTCGTCGTAGATCCGGTTCGCCACGGCTTCACTCATCTTCAGGGCCTTGGTGATGAGTTTCCTGTCGCCGGTCGCGCGGCCGATGTGGACGGCGGCCGCCGTCGCCATCCAGGTGGTGCCGGGCCACACGTCGGCGATCTCAGGGACGAAGCCGCCGGGAGGCTGGATGTAGTCCATCGGGTAGTGCTTCAGGTTCTCGTCCAGAATGATGGGTGGTCCTGTGGGGATGCCGTCTGAGTCCTTGGGCGCCAGGAAGGCATCCAGGGTGTTGTGCCAGTGCGTCCGGGCGCGTTGCAGATTGATCAGATTCGGCAGGCCGAGCTGGGAAGCGATGCCCTGGGCGTAGAACGCGTCCAGGAAGACGGCGTCCGTGGGCAACACCGGCTTCTTGATGCCGAAGATGTTGCCCGTCCGTCCATCGATCCCGCCGGTACCGTCGGAGAAGCGATAGCGCCCGGTCCCGGGGTTCCAGAAGATCCTTTCGAACTCCGCTTTCGCCGCCGCCAGTTCGGTGTCGATCTCCTTCTGGACCGAGGCCGTGGCTTCGGGTATTCCGAGGGTCCTGGCCGTGGGCGTGAGCGTCGAGAGGATTTGGAGCGACAGGAGGTACAGCTGGCAGTTGTAGATGCCGTGGCCGTTGACCAGCAATTGGTCGTAGGTGTTGGCCGGATTGTTCGACGGCGGATCCGCTGGTAGGTGGGAGCCGGGCGGGCGGAAGAACTGCGAGTGCTTGAGCGTCCGCAGCATCTGGGGGTAGCCGTAGGCCAACAGGCTCTTGTCGTCTGTCTCTTGGTACAGCGCGTACACCCGGTAGATGAGCTTGTGGAAGCAGTCCCGGAACGCGTCGCCGCCCGCGGGATCGAAGAGTGCGCCGAGGTCGTCGGTGCCGGCTGGCGGTGCGCCGAAGACGGGTTCGGACGTTGCCGAGGGGGCGCCCTGGTTGGCACCCGTGGCAGTGATGAAGGGGCCGGTGTCGAACATGATCTGCTGCGGGACGCGCCCCCACTTGTCCTGCTTGGTCAGCTGTAGCCAGCCGCGTAGGCGACCGAGTTCGATGTTGGGGAACAGCTTCGTGTACAGCAGGTAACCGAAGCTGTCGACGTCCATCTCGTTGGCCGGAGCACCGCCGCTGCCGGCGTCGATCGTGTAGAAGAGGTGGGTTCCGGGGATCTCCGCGCCCAGACGTGGACCGCCGGGGGCCGGAGTGACGGTGCTGCTGACCAGGCCGGCCTCCCAGAACGAGGCATCGAAGACCATCCCGAACAGCTCGTTCAGGGCCGCCTTCCGCAACCACACCGGGTACTTCTTGTTCTCGGCGATCGGCTTCCACCACGCCTCGACAGCCGTGAGGGAGTCGTCGTGCCGCGCCAACTCGCGCTGGGCGATGGCGAAGGCCTGCTTGAACGGATATGAGTTCGGGACGTAGTCGTTGGAGGCCGTCGATGCGGCGCCGAGGAACTCGGTGTACCGGCGCATCCAGACTGCCCGACCCTCGGGCGCGGCGTCGTAGTACACCTGTGGGAAATCCCAGGACAGGGCGTAGCGGACGGTTGTCTTCTGGCCCGGCCGCAACTGCGCGCTCACGGTGACGGCGCCTGCCGAGTTCGAGTTGTCCAGCGCTTTGTTGGGCAGCTTGCCGGTGGAGGAGAACGGCCCGTAGATGTCGCCGCCGTCGCCCGCCCCGTCCCACGAGGTGGCGTACGTGAGTTTCTGGCCCGAGGCGGGCAGGGCGGCGATCGTCCACTCGGACTTGTAGGCGTCGGGCGTGTTCGTCGGGTGGTCGGAGCCCAGCGTCACACCGGCGACGCCCGACCGGGCGTCGGTGTCGAACCGGCTGTAGAAGCCGGTGCGCGTCGTGCCCGTGTCATGGGGAGTGGCGTTCGGGAAGGTGAACATCACCGAGAGGTCGATCACCTTTGTGGTGGGGTTCGCCAGTTCCACGTCGAAGAAGGCCACCGGCATCGAGGTGCGCTCGTCCTCGCGGGCCACGATCGGCGACCAGAACCGCATGGACACCTGTGACTGGAACGCGCTGTAGGTGGTCCAGCCGAACGGGTAGAGCGCGGCGTAGGTGCCGTCACCGGGGGCCAGTTGGTTCCAGCCGGGCAGGACTCCGGCGAAGTCGCGCTGCGGGGCAATGTTGTCGTGCCGGGTGGCGAGGGTTTTGACGGTCGGGGCGCCCGTGGCACCCGCGACCTGCTCACGGATGTGGAACGCCGCCTGGGGGAGTGTGCGCATCTCCCACCAGTTCGATGACTGCGAACCACCCATGTTCCACGGCCCGAAGGTCCCGAACAGGTTGTACTGGAACGATCCGGCGCCCACGCCACCGAGCGGGATGCCCAGACCGGGCACGCTCATGCCGCCGGCGAGTCCGCGCAGGCCCGTGGGCTGCCCGGTGTGGCACTCGGGATCGGCTGCAGCCTCGCAGGGGCCGTCCGGTGCGAGGCCCCAGGCGCGGACGTATGCCGCCTCTGGCACTCTCGCCGCGTTCAGCGGCGACGCATGGGTGGTCGGAACCGAGGCCAGCGCCTGGAATCCGCCGAGTTCGCCCGCGGCGACGAGGGCGGCGACGGAGAGAGCACCCCCACGGATGAACGCCCTTCGTGGAAGGGCTTCGGGTGTCGGGTCCTGGTGGGAATTGTCGGGTGAGCTCATGGGGCGTCATTGCTCCTAGGTTGCTCTTGGATGGTGCGGCTCTTGGGCAGCGGTCTGGTGACGGCGAAGGCATGCGGGAGAGCGCTGAAGAATCCGGCTCTGTCGATCGGCCTGCCTGGCGTGACCTGCTGCCTTACTGCTGTGGCACTGCGTTCTGCGCTTCGGGCTCAGGCCGAGAGAGGATCGCGTCCACTTGGTGTCGGAAGGATGTCGAGTAGGGAGAGAACTCATCTGCTTCGAGCGCCCGCACAAGGTTGGCGGCGGGTGCGTCCAGGTGCGCTCCAAGTCGTCCGGCGGCTTGGGCCTCGCCGGCTGGTGCGATGCCGCCGTCCGTGGCGGCGGCCACGACCGCGGACCATGTGATCGGGTCGTCGAGCACATCGCGGATGGTGGCGAACTCGCCTGAGGCAGAGGGGAGTTGGACCGGATCGGCGGTCTTCCAGTGGTGGTCGCCGTGCTCGACCTTCTCCGGCGTGGTGGCACCGGGCAGCTGCACGTGAGCCGTGACCCCGACCGGAACGTGTACGTCCAGTCGGAACTGCCCGTCGGCGCGTGCCCAGGCGACGCGGGCCTCGCCGTAGGGGGTGAGGTGCCGGGCCGACGCGGAGGTGAGTGCGGCGGACGGCAGGGGACGGACGAGGATCTCGCGGTAGCCGGGTGCGGCCGGTGCGAGGCCGGCGACTCGGCGGTGCAGCCAGTCCGCCACCGCACCGAGCGCGTAGTGGTTGAAGGAGGTCATCTCGCCGGGATTGATGCTGCCGTCGGGGAGCATGCTGTCCCAGCGTTCCCAGACCGTGGTCGCCCCCATGGTCACCGGGTAGAGCCACGAGGGACAGCCCGTCTGCAGAAGCAGGCGGTAGGCGACGTCGCTGTGTCCGGTCGAGGCCAGCGCGTCGGTCACCAGCGGGGTGCCCACGAATCCGGTGCTGATCCGGAATCCGCTGGCGCGTACGAGGTCCGCCAGCCGTCGGCCGGCCTCCGCGCGCTGTTTCTCGCCGGGCAGCAGTGCCCACTCGATGGCCAGGGCATAGACGGTCTGCGCGTCGGAGAGGACGCGTCCGGCGGGCGTGACGAAGGCGCGGGCGAACGCCTCCCGGACCTCGGTCGCCAGGGCGTGGTAGTGGTCCGCTTCCTGGCATCGGCCCAGTACACGGGCCGTCGCGGCCACGATCTCGGCCGAGCGGGCCAGATGCGCGGTGGCGACGACGTCAGGGTCGGCCTTTGCCCGAGCAGGGTCTTCCGGCGGTGCGTTCGGGTCCAGCCAGTCGCCGAACTGGAAGCCGCCCGTCCACAGACGGTCGGGGCCGGCGAGTTCGGTTAGCCGATCCACCCAGCTGCGCATGCTCGGCAACTGTCGCTCCAAGAGACTCTGGTCCCCGGTGCGTTGGTACAGGACCCACGGCACGACGGTCGCAGCGTCGCCCCAGGCGGCCGCGGTCGGGGACGGAGTGTGCAGCACGTCCGGCACCACGAACGGGACCGAGCCGTCGCCATTCTGTTCGGCCGCAAGGTCGGCCAGCCACGAGTCGAGGAAGCCCGCGGTGTCGAAAAGGAAGGTCGCAGTCGGCGCGAACACCTGGATGTCGCCGGTCCAGCCGAGCCGCTCGTCCCGCTGCGGGCAGTCAGTGGGCACGTCGACGAAGTTGCCGTGCATGCTGCGGACCACGTTCTCGTGGAACCTGTTGAGGAGTTCGTGAGATGAGGTGAACCAGCCCGTACGCCGCAGATCCGAGCCGATCACCACCGCCTCGATGTCCTCACCGCGCAGGCCACCTGCTACGCCCGAGACCTCTGCGTAACGGAAGCCGTGGAACGTGAGGGACGGTTCGAGCTCCTCCTCACCCCCGCCTGCCACTAGGTAGCTGTCGGTCGCCTGAGCCGTGCGCAGTGGACGGGTGCCGAGTTCCCCGTTCTCCAGGACCTCCGCGTGCCGTACGACGACTTCGCTGCCCGGCGCCAGGCCGCGAACCCGCAATCGCACCCAGCCGACCGCGACCTGGCCGAAGTCGACCAGGGTCCGGCCCGACGGTGAGGTCCACACGCGCTCGGGCGCCAACAGCCGGCCGGCGCGGACGGGAGGCCCTGTCGGGGCGACGAGCCTGTTGAAGTCGGCCGCGACCACCTCGACTCCGCCCGTGGCCGGCCGCCGTCCCGTGCCACGTCGTCGTAGGTCGGTGCGCTGGCCGTCGTAGAGGTCGTCGGCGAGGACTTCGCTCTCGCGCGCGGTCCACGAGCCGTCCGTGGCGAGGATGTGCACCTGGCCGTCGGCGGTTGTGACCTCCAACTGCGCCAGCAGCGCCAACCGGTCCCCGTAAAGCGCCCGTTCGCCGTTGAAGCCGAGCCGGCCCCGGTACCAGCCGTTGCCCAGCAGGACATCCAGCGAGTTGCGCCCCTTGTGGACCAGGTCCGTGACGTCGTACGTCTGGTAGCGCAGCCGGTTCTGGTAGGCGGTCCAACCCGGTGTCAGGACGAGGTCGCCGACTCGGCGCCCGTTGAGCGTGGCGACATACAGACCGTGGGCGGTGGCGTAGAGCCGTGCCTTGACCACTTCACTCGGTACCTCCAACAAGCCGCTCAGCACTGGAGCGGGTGAGTGCAGATCCCCGACGCCGGTCGGGCTCACGAAGGCCGCGGTCCAGTCGGAGACGTCGAGCAGACCGGCCTCCACGACGGCTGGCTGGCCCCACTCGCTCCACTCCTCCTTGTGCGCGACGCGGACCCGTACCTCGGCGGACTCCCGGGATGCGAGCGGCTCGGCCGGCCAGGGCACGAGCACCTGCTCGTTGCTGTCCACCTGGTACCTCTCGCAGTTCCCGTCCCGCGTGACCTCGACCTCGTACGCCGTCTGCTCGTAGCCCTCGTCCGCTTGCGCAACGGTCCACGACAAACGGGGTGTACAGGCGCCCATGCCAAGCACGGGGGAAGCGTCGGTGCGGTGTTCGAACCGGGGCGCGGTGGGGGCGGCAGCCACTGCCATGCGAGTCTCCAGACTTTTCAGCACATGAGGCCGGGCCCGAGACGGTGCGTCCGCGTTGCCGCGTAGAAACACCTTGCAGGCTCCCGGAAGGAGCCGCGTCGCTGGGGCCTACAGCGCTTTGCATCGTTCCACGAACGGATGGGCTTCGGAAGATGTCGGAGCTCAGGAAACCGTGATCGGCGAATGATGGTCCGGAGCTGCGCTGTAGCATGGCGTGCGTGGGAAACGATGCTGATAGGCCTGAATTGCCGGACGACGTGCGTGTTTCGGGTGATGGGACGAGGTCGCGGGGCGTTGGTGTCGCCACCGGCGCGTCAAAGTCTCCCAATGCTCGCCGTGCAACGATCCAGGACGTCGCACGGGAGGCGCAGGTCTCGGTTTCCACTGTCTCCAACGTGATTCGCGACGCCCCTGGTGTCCGTCCTCAGATGAAGGCCAAGGTCTCCGCGGCGATCAAGAAGCTGGGCTACCGGCCACAGGCCGGCGCCCGAGCGATGCGAGGACGCTCCTACACCATCGGCGTCATGCTCACCGAGTTCTCCGCACCCTTCCAAACAGAGATCGCGGAGGGCATTGCCGACGAACTGGAGCCGAGTTCGTATCAGGAGATCTTCGTCGCCGGAGGCCTCTCCACCGAGCGCCAGCAAAAGAGCATCGAAGCGCTCTCCGACCGGCAGGTGGACGGGCTCATCGTCATCGCGCCGACGATGGCCACCTCGTGGCTGGAGAAACTCGGGTCGGGAGTGCCGACCCTGGTGATCGCCCGGCACGGCGGCTCCGCCCACTACGACACGATCGTGGATGACGACCAGGGCGGCGCGCGTCTCATGGTTGATCACCTTGTGGCACTGGGCCACAAGCGCATCCTGCACACAAGCCATCCGGCGGGACGTTTGAAGAGGCCCTTCGTCCTGTCCCACACCGCGCGATGTGACGGCTACGTCAGCGCCATGAAACGGCATGGTCTTGAGCCCGACGTCATCGAGACCTCCTACTCGGAAGCAGGCGGGTACCAGGCCGTCAAGGAAGCCCTCGACAGGCCGACACCGCCGACGGCCGTCTTCGCCGGCGCGGACATCGCCGCGTTCGGTGCCCTGCGTGCAGTGGAGGAGCGCGGCTTGAGGGTGCCGCAGGACATCACCATCGCCGGATACGACAACGTCTACGCCTCGACGATCGGCCGCGTCTCCCTCACGACGGTCGATCAGTCCGGCCACCTCACGGGCCAGATGAGCGCGCGACTTCTGTTGGAACGCCTGAACGGCCGGACCCAGCCCGTGCACTACGTCGTCTCACCACGGCTGATGCCGCGTGGCACGAGCGCGGCCCCGTCGCGCAATTCCGCCCGCCGATAGCCCTGAAGGCAGACCGTTTTCGAGCACCGTCTGCACTTCGACGTTCCGTGGAACGATCTATTTCTGACTTGAGTCGACAGGGCCGCGCGTACCTCGCATCGACTGGTCGGTCGATCGTCGATGTGCGGATGAAGGTGCGCCTTTGGCGGAGAGCACCAGGTGAGAGGTGCTGTGACGTGGCCATTTGAAGAGTGCACTACGAGGGCGTTGCGGAAATGTTACCCCGCAATCACAGCGCCGTCCCTTGACGCATCCCTGCCTGCTACCTAGCCTCCATTTGAAACGTTCCAGAGAGCATTTTCGTCCGGTACGCGCCCCTTTCGGTTGGGCGCGGGACGCTTCCGCTGCGGCCTGCGGACACCCCAGGCCGAGCCTCTCTCGCGTCCGAAGGAGCCAACCATGCGGCGCACCACAAGACCTACTTTCGTAGCACTGACCATGGCGACGACCATGACCACCCTGGCGGCGCTGAGCGCATGCACCAGCACGGACTCCGGATCGGGTGGTGCGGGAGGGAAGAAGGGCACGCTCACTCTCGGAATGTCCGCCGACATCCAGGGCTGGGACCCGTCGAACCAGCCCGGCTATCAGGGCTGGACGGGCGAGGCGGTGTATCAGTCCCTGATCCAGTGCGACGCCCAGGGCAAGCCCCACCCGGACGCTGCCGAGAACTGGACGTTCAAGAAGGACAACACCGGTGTCACGTTTCACCTGCGTTCCGGTATGAAGTTCTCGGACGGGACACCGGTCGACTCTGCGGCCGTCAAGGCCTCCATCGGATACATCGGGAAGCATGGCGGCCAAGCCGCCCGCTTCGCAGCGATGAAGGTTGCCACTCCGGACGCCAGGACGGTGGCGATCACCCTTCCGAAACCGAACCCGACGCTCATCCTGCGCATGTGCGAGGCGAAGCTGGCGAGCCCGAAATACCTGGCCTCGGGACAGGTGAACAAGGCGCCCGTCGGCTCTGGCCCGTACACATTGGACAAGTCGGCGACCACCAGCGGCTCGGTGTACAGCTTCGTCAAGAACGACTCGTACTGGAACGCCAAGGCCTACCCGTACAAGAAGCTCGTCATCAAGAAGATCACCAGCGAGACGGCTGCTCTCAACGCCCTGAAGACCGGGCAGATCGACGGCTCCCTCATCACGCAGGCGACGTACAACGAGGCCAAGGCATCCGGGCTCAAGATCCTGACGCTGCACGGCACCACCACCCGGCTGCTCGTGACGGATCACCAGGGCAAGAAGATCCCGGCCCTTGGGAACCTGGACGTCCGTCGCGCCATGAACATGGTGTTCGACAAGGAAGCCATGGCGAAGGACCTGTACCGAGGGTTGGCCACCCCGGCAGCCCAGATCTTCCGGCCGGGAAGCGCGGCCTACATCAAGAACCTCAAGGATCCCTACGCTTACAACATCCAGAAGGCCAAGGACCTGATGGCCGGGGCGGGTTATGCGAAGGGTTTCACCATCGAGATCCCCTTCATGCAGGGCCAGAACCTCGAGACGCTGATTCCCGTCGTGAAGCAGCAGTTGGGGCTGCTCAACATCAAGGTCAAGCAGGTGACGCTGTCCGGTCCGAACGCCATCAGCGAACTGCTCAGTGGCAAGTACCCCATGCCTCTGTGGCAGCTCGGTAACTATGGTGAGTCGCTTCAGGACATCGCCGACTACGTGCTGCCGGACGGCATCTGGAACGTCGAGCACCAGTCGGATCCGACGGTGACGAAGCTCTATGCCAAGGTCCTGACCAGCTCCGGCCAGGAGTCGGCCGACGCCCAGCAGGACATCAACCGCTACATCACCGACCAGGCCTGGTTTGTTCCGATGGTGTACCCGGACGGCTTCTACGCCTACAGCTCGAAGGTCAGCGTTCCCACGATGAGTGATCTCAACGCCCTCAACCCACTTCTGCGGGACTTCAAGTAACCGACCGGGATGAGCGATTGGAGCCGCAGGTGTTCGGTTCTGTGATGAAAAAGCTGGTCCGGACGCTGGCTGTGCTGCTCGTCGTCAGCTTCGCGACCTTTGTGCTGATGTTCGGAAACGGGCCGGGGATCGCGCGGGCGGTCCTGGGGACGAAGGCCACCGAGTCCGACGTTCATGCGGAGATGGTCCGGCTGGGACTCGACCGGCCGCTGCTCGTGCAGTACGGGGACTGGCTCAAAGGGGTGGTCACGGGCAATCTTGGCGACTCGTTCTTCACGGGGCAGTCCGTGACGTCCACGCTGTCGTCGCGCGTGCCTGTGACGCTCGCGCTGATCGTCCTGGCACTGGTCCTGACGGCTGTGGTGAGCGTCCTGCTCGGCATCGTGGCCGCCGTCCGTGGAGGGTGGCTCGACCGGGTGGTCCAGTTCCTGGCCGTCCTGGGTGCGGCGGTCCCGCCGTTCATCGTCGCGATTGGGCTGGTCCTCGCGTTCGCCGTCTCGGTTCGGTTCTTCCCGGCGACCGGATACGTGTCCCCGGACCAGAGCATGACGGGCTGGCTCAAGTCGATAACGCTTCCGGTGCTCGCGCTGCTTGCCGGGTCGATCGCCAGCGCGGCGTCGCAGTTCCGGGGGGCGGTCATGGACACGCTCTCCCGGGACTTCGTCCGCACGCTGCGGGCACGCGGAATCAGCGAGTCCCGGGTTGTCTTCCGCCATGTGCTGCGCAATGCGGCCGGCCCCGGTCTCACCGCCCTGAACCTGCAGACGATCGCCCTTGTCGGCGGCGCCATCTTCATCGAGCAGGTCTTCGCCCTCCCTGGCCTGGGCGAGCTGAGCAACACCGCTGCCCAGCAGGGCGACGTCCCGGTGGTGATGGGAGCAGTCCTGGTGACCATCGTCATCGTGCTCGTCGTCAACGTGTTGGCCGACCTGGCGAATGCGGCGCTCAATCCGAAAGCGAGGACACGATGAGTGTGCCCGAGCCCGTGCAGCCACTCGACCCGCTGATCGAGCCAACCGCGAAGGATCGATCCGTCCTCCGCCGGATCGTGTCCGATCCTCTCGGCGTCGGCTGCCTGGCCTTCCTGCTCTTCGTCATCTTCCTGGGGCTGTCCAGCCCTTGGCTGGCACCGGTGTCCCCCAACGTCGCGGAACTCGGAGCGGTGAACGCACCCCCGTTCTCGGCAGGTCATCTCCTGGGCGGCGACGCATCGGGCCGGGACATCCTGTCGAGGCTGATGTGGGGCACCCGGCAGACGCTGCTGGCCTGTGTGGTCGTCCTGGCCGTCTCGGTCGTGCTCGGCGTGACCAGCGGCCTCGTCGCCGGCTTCTACCGGGGCAAGTTCGAAGCCATCTCCAACTGGCTCTCCGACGCCATCATGTCGATGCCCGGGATCGTGCTGCTCATCGCGCTCTATGCCAGGACCGGCCCCAACATCGTGGCCGCCATGACCGTGTTCGGCTTCCTCATCGCACCGTCGTACTTCCGACTCGTCAGGTCCGTCGTGGTCGGCGTCCGAGGTGAGCTCTACGTCGACGCGGCGAAGGTGGTCGGCCTGTCCGACCTACGGATCGTCGGCCGGCACGTGCTCTGGGCGGTTCGTGCACCAGTTGTCATCCACAGCTCGTTCGTCCTCGCCGCGGGCATCGGCATCGATGCCGGCGTGGGCTTCCTCGGTCTCAGCGATCCCGACAAAGCGTCCTGGGGCGGTGTGTTGCAGGAATCCTTCGGCAACCTCTACAACAACAAGGCTGGCGTCCTGTGGCCGGCCCTCCTCATCAGCCTGACAGTCCTGGCGCTCGTATTGCTCGGTAACGCCCTTCGCGACGTGCTTCAGTCGTCCCAGCACAGCAAGACTCTGTCGTCCCGCCAACTCAGGGAGGTGATCGGGCAGGCGCGTGGGTCAGCCGGGCCGGAAGCAGGGAAACGGTCGGCACCCGAAGCGGATGCGGTGCTGTCGATCCGGGGCCTGCGCATCGCGTACCCAGATGGTGACGACGGTGTGCGGGAGGTGGTCCACGGCGTCGATCTGGCCGTACGGCGCGGCGAGATCCACGGTCTGGTGGGCGAGTCCGGGTCGGGCAAGTCGCAGATCGCCTTCTCGACGCTGGGCATCCTGCCCCGCGAGGCGGTCATCCTCGGCGGAAGCATCCTGCTGGACGGAGAGGACCTCTTGGCGAGCGAGGACCACATGCGCCAGGCGCGTGGCCGGCGCATCGCGTACGTGCCGCAGGAGCCGATGTCGAACCTCGACCCCTGCTTCACGATCGGCGCGCAGCTTGTCCACGGGCTGCGCGCGGTGAAGAAGATGACGAAGCGCGAAGCCGAGCGAGAGTTGCTCGCCCTGCTCGCGCGGGTCGGGATCAAGGACCCCGAGCGGGTCTTCCGGCAGTACCCGCACCAGATCTCCGGCGGCATGGCACAGCGCGTACTCATCTGCGGCGCGGTCGCCTCCGACCCGGAGCTGATCGTCGCCGACGAGCCGACGACCGCCCTGGACGTAACCGTGCAGGCCGAGGTGCTGGAACTGCTGCGCGAGCTGCGCGACGAGCGCGGACTCGCGATGATTCTGGTGACCCACAATCTCGGCGTCGTGGCGGACCTCTGCGACACGGTCAGCGTGATGAAGGACGGATTGATTGTGGAGCGCAGCGAGGTGGACGTGCTCTTCGAAGCGCCCGCTGAGGAGTACACACAGGAACTGCTCTCGTCAGCACGCCGTGTCGAGATCGCGGAGGTGTGACACAGGTGGCAGAGCCGGTCCTGAAGGTCGAAGAGCTCGTCGTACGCTACGGCGGACGTCGGGGCACCGGCAGCACGGTGATCGACGGCGTTTCCTTCGAGCTGAGCGCGGGGGAGACGCTGAGCCTGGTGGGCGAGTCCGGATCGGGCAAGACGACGATCGGCCGTGCTGTTCTCGGGCTCGCACCGGTGACAGCGGGCTCCGTCTCCTTCCGCGGGGAGACCATCAGCAACATCTCGCGGGCCAGACGGCGAAAGGTCGCGCGTGACATCCAGGTCGTGTTCCAGGACCCGTATTCCTCGCTGAACCCGTCGATGGCGGTCGAGGACATCCTGGTCGAACCCCTCCTCGCCACCGGTTCCGGCCACGGACGGACGCGTGTACGGGAACTGCTGGAGGCCGTCGGCCTCCCGGCCGACTCCGGCCGAAGGTATCCCCGTGAGTTCTCCGGCGGCCAGCGGCAGCGCATCGCCATCGCCAGGGCACTCGCCCTCGACCCCTCGGTCATCATCTGCGACGAACCCACCAGCGCCCTCGACGTGACCACACAGGCCAGGGTTCTCACACTCCTTCATGACCTCCAGCGCGAGACGGGTGTGGCGTACCTGTTCATCAGCCACGACCTGGGCGTCGTGAACGAGATCAGCGATCGCATCGCAGTCCTCCACCAGGGGCGCATCGTCGAGATAGGCAAGGCACAGGACATCGCGACGAACCCCGAGCACCCCTACACCCGCAAGCTGCAGATGGCGGCTCCCGTCGCGGACCCGAAGAAGCAGCGCCTACGCCGGGCCAAGCGCCTGCAGTTCATGGCGGAAGACCCTTCTTCTGCTGGGAGCAGATCATGAGACGCATGGGCCCGCCTGCGCTGGTCGGAGAAGGCTTCCGGACTCCGGCACGGTCCCGCCGACGGCCGGACAGGCGCGTGGCGCCGGTTGCCACAGATCGCCGGCGCGGAGAACAACACGTGCACCATCCAGATCACGGTGACTTTCGGCTGGCGGGCCCAGCCGGCTGCGGCCGGGTTCGCCTGGTCGCCGCTGCGGACATCGTGTCGACGGCGGGAGGGAGACGGCGGTGATCCGTTGGGGTGTGGTGGGGCCAGGCACCATCGCGGCCGGGTTCGCCGAGGCGATGGGATCCGTCGAGGGCGGCGAGATCGTCGCGGTGGCATCCCGCTCGCTTGTACGGGCGGAGGCATTCGCAGACAAGTTTGGGATCCCGCGCAGGTATGGGGAAGCTGCCGCCATGGCCGATGACCCGGATGTCGACGTGGTCTATGTGGCGACCCCGCCGTCACGGCACGAGCAGGACACCGTCGCCTTCCTCGCGGCCGGCAAGCACGTGATGTGCGAGAAGCCCTTCGCGCTGAACGCCGAGCAGGCCCGGCGGATGGCCCACGAGGCCCGGGCACGGAGGTTGTTCCTGATGGAGGCGATCTGGAGCCGTTTCCTGCCGTCCTACCGCACGCTGGTCGACGTGCTCGACAGCGGCCGCATCGGCGAGCCGCTCCTGGTGGAGGCCGACTTCGGGTTCCGGATGCCGGTGGATCCCGCGCACCGCCTTTTCCGGCCGGAGTTGGGTGGCGGCGCCCTGCTCGATCTCGGTATCTATCCCGTTCAGCTCTGCTTGTCGGTGCTGGGCCCGGTCGTGCATGTCGTCGCGGACGGCGAGATCGGCCGGACCGGTGTCGACGAGCAGGTCGCAGCGGTGCTCCGCCATTCCGGCGGGGGACTGGGAGTGGTCAAGGCGGCGATCCGCACGAGCATGTCATGCACCGCTCGCATCGCGGGCAGCGACGGCACCATCGACATCCCGGCGCCCATGCACTGGCCCCAGGCGCTCACCGTCACCACGCACACGGGCGGGTCCGAGCGGATCGATGCCTCCTACGAGGGCAACGGGCTGCGGTTCGAGATCGACGAGGTTCACCGCTGCCTCGCTCACGGCCTGACCGAAAGCCCGGTCATGACCCTGGACGAGACCATCGCACTGGCCTCGACCCTCGACGCCGTCCGCGCCCGGATCCCGGCCGGCGGCACACGCTCCACCGCATCCTCAAGCGGCGCCGGGCTGGCCCAATGACGACCGTGACCTGCGCTCCCACTCTGCCCGGTCGGCGCACCGCACCACATGCACCACACTCCTGACGAAAGGCGGACCCGATGGACCGTTCACCGATCGACTATTACGCCGACCCCGACTCAAAGGCCTGGGCCGAGGTCGGATTCGATCCCTACCCCGCGGGCCGCCCGCCCGTCGAGATACCACTGGTAGCCCGCCCGCCCGTACGGGTGCTGCGCGACCTGCGCGAGTACTACGACGCGATCGTCGTCGGCAGCGGCGCAGGCGGCGCAGTGGCCGCGTTTGTCCTGGCCGAGAGCGGAGCGTCCGTCCTGGTGGTCGAGCGCGGCTCGTGGTTCGGCGCCCGCGATCTGGCGATCGACCACGTCCGTAACCACCGGTTCTTCTCCGGTGGCGACCTCGACACCCCGCCCGGGCACCCTCGGGCCGTGCTGGGCGAGGACGGCGAAACGGCTGTGCAATCCGATGACGTCCGCTACCACCACAACGCGATCACCGTCGGCGGCGGCACCCGCTTCTTCGGAGCGCAGGCATGGCGGTTCCTCCCGGACGACTTCCGGATGGCCGCGTTGTACGGCGTCCCCGAGGGGTCGGCGCTCGCCGACTGGCCCATCTCCTACGACGACTTGGAACCGTTCTACGAGAAGGTGGAATGGGAAGTCGGTGTGGCCGGACGCGCCCACTTGGGCGAAGGGGTCCGCAAGCGCGACTACCCGATGGCGCCTTTCCCGCCAACCTCCGAAGCCAATGTGCTCGAAGCCGGAGCCCGAGCGCTCGGCTGGCCGACCGGCCCCGTGCCGCTACTGCTGAACACCGAACCCCGAGGCGGCCGGGAGGCCTGCATCCGTTGCGGCCAGTGCATCGGCTTCGCCTGCCCCGTCGATGCCCGCAACGGCACCCACAGCACAGTCCTGCCCCGCGCCCTCGACCTCGGCACCCACCTGATCACCGAAGCGCAGGCCACCCGGGTGTCCGACAACGGCGACGTCGAGATCGCCGCCGGCGGCACCTCGCGCGTCATCCGTGCGGGACGGATCGTGCTCGCCGGCGGAGCCATCGAGACCGCCCGGCTGCTTCAGCTCAGTGGGCTCGGCAACGACTGGGTGGGCGACTGCCTCCAGGGCCACACCTACGCTGTGGCGTTCGGCCTGTTCGACTCCGACATCCACGACGGTCTCGGCCCCGGACCCTCCACCGCCACCCGGCATTTCTCCCACGGCAACGACGGCATCGTCGGTGGTGGCTTGCTCGGCCACGACTTCGTCAAGACCCCCGCCCTGCACTACCTGATGGGTCTGCCCCCCGGCATCGACCCGGCCGGCCCCGACGCCCGCCACGCCGCGGCCGAGACCTACCGGCGCACCATCAACGTCTGGGCGCCGATCCAGGAGATTCCGACGCGCGACGCACGCGTCCGGACCGCCTCCACCGTGACCGACGACCTTGGACTCCCCGTTGCCCGGCTGGAAGGCCTTCAGCATCCCGAGGACCTCCGCACCTTCGCCTTCCTGTCCGAAAAGTCCCAGGAGTGGCTGCGTGCCTCAGGCGCCACTCGCGTCTGGCAGCCGGACGGGGCCAGGGGCAGGGCGTTGTCGGGTGGCCAGCATCAGTCCGGCACCGCCCGCATGTCCGACTCGCCCGGCCACGGTGCCACCGACCCGCACGGCAAGGTCTGGGGTACCGACCGCATCTACGTCGCCGATGCCAGCCTTCACGTCACCAACGGCGGCGCCAACCCCGTCCTGACCATCATGGCCCTCGCCTGGCGAACCGCTGCCCATGTAGCCGCCATTGGATAACCCAGCGGCCTTCTATCCAGCAGTGAGCAGGAAACGCGGTTTTATACAACACACTGGCGGTGGCCAGTTGGGCGGGCGGGAGACCGGGGCGCCCGTCGAGCGGGCCCGGTCAACTCCGTACCGTCTGCCCGTTGTTCGAGCAGACCGGCGACTTTGTCCGCCTCTCCTTCAAGCAGGTGATGAGGGAGTTCACCGACCTGTCCTTCGGCCTCCGGCTCACAAGGGGCGAAGAAGAACCAGGCCGCGACCCTCAAGTATTCGAGTACGTGCCATGCGCCTTGGGCCAAGGCTCGATCGCTGATGCGAGATGACGACGCTCTGTCCAGCGGCCGGCACCGGTACCGGCCGAGGTGACACTCGATCTGCGCGGACCTGACCACCCCGTCACGATCCGCTCCGCCAGGGCGGCGATCTCACCGGGTGGCCATCCCGATCAAGCAGCGTTCCGTATAGGCACTGCCTATACGGGGCATCGATTTTTGGTCGTGGACCTCCTTGTCTGTGACCGGCTTCACTGTGCCGGTAGATGGTGCGATGGCCGGTCGGGACCCGGTGTCGTACGCGGGTCCTCGAAGCCGACAACGGACGGACGGCATCCCATAAGGGGTGCGTGGCTCCTGTCCGGAGGAGTGCGCAGGCGGGCCCACCCGTGCCTGGATGGAGGTTGCAATGACGCATGCTCCGAATGAAGCCGCAGGCGACGCAGTGGTGAGGAAGAAGCCCTGGTACCGGCAGTTGTATGTGCAGGTGCTGGTCGCGATCGTCATCGGGATCGTCCTCGGCTGGCAGTGGCCGGATCTGGCCATGTCTATGGAGCCGATCGGCACGACGTTCATCGCGACGATGAAGATGCTCATAGGGCCGATCGTCTTCCTCACCGTCATCGGGGGCGTCGCCGGTGTCGCGGACCTGAAGAAGGTCGGCCGCACCGGCATCAAGGCATTGACCTACTTCCAGCTGGGCACGATCGTTGCCCTCGTCACGGGGCTGGTCGCCATCAACGTCTTCCGGCTCGGCGACGGCGTGCACGCCGTCCCCTCCCGGCTGGACGTGTCGGGGGACGCCGGTCAGTACATCGCGACGGGCGAGCACCAGCATTGGTGGGAGTTCCTCACCGGCATCGTGCCGAACAGTTTCTTCGGTGCGTTCATCGAGGGGAACATCCTGCAGGTGATCTTCCTCGCGGTCATCTTCGGGATCGCGCTGAAGTCGGTGGGCAAGGTCGGCGAGCCGATCATCGCAAGTGTCAACCGCCTGACCACGGTCGTGTTCAGGGTGCTGTCGTTCGTCATGAAAGTGGCTCCGCTGGGAGCCTTCGGAGCGATGTCCTACGCCATCGGGAAGTTCGGCCTGTCGACGTTGACCAGTCTCGGCTCGCTGATCCTTCTCTTCTACGTCACTTCCCTCCTGTTCGTCGTGGTCGGGCTCGGGTCGGTGCTGGCGGCGTACGTGCGGCTGAACATCTTCCAGCTCTTCCGCTACTTCAAGGAGGAGTTCTTCCTGATCCTGGGCACCTCCACCGCCGAGCCGGCCCTGCCGGGCCTGATGCGCAAGTTGGAGTTCATGGGCGTGGAGAAGCCCACGGTCCGCCTGGTGGTGCCGACCGGCTACAGCTTCAACCTCGACGGGGCCGCGATCTACCTCTCCCTGGCCACCCTTTACATCGCGCAGGCCACCGACACCTCGCTCTCCGTCGGCCAGCAACTCAGCCTGCTCGCGGTGATGCTGCTGACGTCCAAAGGTGCGGCCGGAGTCGCCGGCGGCGGCTTCATCGCCTTGACCGCGACCCTGTCGACCGTCGGCCACGTTCCCGCCGCCGGCATCATGCTCGTCTTCGGCATCGACAAGTTCATGTCGGAGTGCCGGGCCCTGGTCAACTTCTACGGCAACGCAGTGGCCACCCTGTTCGTCGCCCGCTGGGAGAACGGCCTCGACCTGATGCGAGCCCGCCAGGTGCTGTCCGGCGAGATCCGGGAAGAGTCGCTCGCGCTGGAGAAGGATTCTGCTGCGGAGGGGAAGAAGTCCCCCGCAGCCGGGGCAGGGGTGCCCGCCGACGGGGTTGATGAGCCCACCTCCCGGGGCGATGAACCGTCTGCCGGTGCCGAACGCTCCGCGACCGGCACCGGCGCATCGACTGCGCAGCCGGCCGAGGACACGGGGGCGGTGTCGGTCAACCGGTAGGGTCCACCTTCGGCATGTGGTGCGTGGCGGTGGGAGGCGCGATGGATGCCCGGCAGCTTGAGTACTTCCTCGCCATCGTGGAGCACGGCGGATTCAGCAAGGCCGCCGCCGCGCTCCACGTCGCGCAGCCCTCGTTGTCACAGGCGATGGCGAACCTGGAAGCCGATCTGGGCGTCTCCCTGTTCCACCGTATGGGCCGTGGGGTGGTGCTCAGCGAGGCCGGAGCGGAACTCCTCGAACCGAGCCGGCGTGTGCTGCGCGATCTGGCGGCAGTGCGGGACAGGGCTGCGGCCCTGTCCGGTCTGCACGGTGGGACCGTGGAGGTGGCGGCCATGCCGTCGCCGGGGATCGAACCGCTGACCAGCCTGATCCACCGCTTCGCCGAACTGAACCCGTCCGTCACGGTCAGCAGCCGGGCCGCTTTCACACCCGAGGAGGTGACGGAACTCGTCCGGAGCGGCGCCTGCGAGTTGGGGCTCCTCGGAGCCGCCAAACCGGTGGCACTCACCGGTCTCGACGTCCTGCCGGTGGAGGAGCAGCCGTTCGTCGTGGTAGCCGGTCCGGGCGGGGACATCCAGGACGGTGCGACCGTACGCCCGGAAGACCTCGGCGGGCGCAAGCTGATCGCCTCCCGCCGCGGCAGCCTGATGCGCAGCATCGTCGACGACATCACCGCGCACACCGAGGGAACCGACATCGTCACGGTGGTCGACCATCGCACCTCCATCCTTCCCCTCGTGCTGACCGGGGTCGGCATCGCCGTTCTGCCCGCCTCCTGGACCAGGCTGGCACGCCGTTGCGGTGCCGCTGTGGCGTCGATCGAGCCCACCGCGCATCTCCATGTCGCCATGATCAGCCTGTCCGCCCACCTCACTCCGGGCGCCTGCGCCTTCCTGGAGCTGACCCGCTCCTACGCCCGGCGGAAGAACCCCACGACGCCGATGCTGTAGCCGCCGGACCAATCGGGTGCGCCTATGGGCCGTATCGGAAGCGGGTCTTGGACGACACCACGGTCCATTGGGTTGACTCGAAGACATCGATCTGGATCACCGGAGGCTCCTTGTGACCGCTACCCGCATCTTCCGTATCGCCGCCATCCCCGCCGATGGCGTCGGCGCCGAGGTCGTGGCCGCCGGCCGCGCCGTCCTCGACGCACTGGCCACCGACTCCCACGGGGCGTTCGCCTTCGAGTGGGAGGAGTTCCCCTGGGGCTGCCGCTACTACGAGCAGACCGGCAAAATGATGGACGACGACGGGCTGGAACGGCTCAAGCACTTCGACGCCATCTACTTCGGCGCGGTCGGCTGGCCCACCGTCCCGGACCACATCAGCCTGTGGGGACTGCGGCTGAAGATCTGTCAGAGCTTCGACCAGTGGGCCAATGTCCGCCCGGTGCACTTCCTGCCCGGCGTCCAGAGCCCGCTGCGCAAGGCGGACGACACCGAGCTGGACTGGATCGTCGTCCGCGAGAACAGCGAGGGCGAGTACGCCGGCCTGGGCGGCCGCAACTTCTCCGGTCGCGGGCACGGCGGTGAAGTCGCCGTCCAGTCGGCCCTGTTCACGGAGGTGGGCTGCGAGCGCATCATGCGCTTCGCTTTCGACCTCGCTCGGACCCGTACCCGCCGCAAAGTCTCCTCTGTCACCAAGAGCAACGCGCAGCAGTACGGCATGGTCCTCTGGGACGACGTCTTCAAGCGCGTCGCCGCCGACTACCCTGACGTGGAGACGGAGAGCGTCCTGGTCGACGCGATGTCCGCGAAATTCGTCCTGCGCCCCGAGGACCTGTCCGTCGTCGTCGCCTCCAACCTCAACGCCGACATCCTCTCCGACCTCGGCAGCGCCCTCGCCGGCAGTCTCGGCCTGGCCGCCAGCGCCAACCTCAACCCCGAGCGCCGTTTCCCCAGCATGTTCGAGCCCGTCCACGGCTCCGCCCCGGACATCGCCGGGCAGGGCCTGGCCAACCCGATCGGCGCGGTCGGCAGCGCCGCCCTGATGCTCGAACACCTCGGGCTTCCCGACCAGGCGGCCCGCCTGCACAAGGCGGTCGAGGCGACCACGGGCGCCGGCATCCTCACCCGCGACGTCGGCGGCACCGCCTCCACCGACGACGTCACGAAGGCCCTCATCGACGCACTCGGAGCCTGACTGTAGCTCCGTCGTCAACAACCAGGCGGCCTTCGCCGTCCCCCCCCCATGACGCACCGGGATGTCCCGGCCTGCTTCTTATGCGGCGCGGGCGGACCGGAACAGCCCGCCCGCCGAGAGGGCGGGCACCTCGTGTCGGGCCCGGCGGCGTCCTGGCCTAACTGCCCGTTGAACCGCGTACGCAGCTGCAGTTCACCGGGTCCGCGCGCCGAGCATCCAACGGCCAGGAGCTGATCGGTGAGAAGCCGTCGGTACCCTTGGACCGCAGGTTGGAGCCCGGGTCGACATACCGCAGGTCGTTGGCGGCGGTGCTGTCGGACGCCTCGTGGATTTCCCGCGACTGCCCCGCAATCGCGCGTCCCGATTCACCCGACGTGACAGCTGACAGGGGCGGGCGGGAAGCCCGTCAACTCTGCGTCCGTGGAGCCGTGTTGGGTCTTACGAGACTCTGACGTGGGCCGCGTCAGCCTTCACAACCTTCTTCACTTCGCCAACTCTGGTCACGCAAGACCCCGGATCGGAGGAGGCGTAAGTGAGTAGGCACAACAAGCGCAGGTTGAAGCCGCGGAAATGGATCGCTGTCACTGGTGGTGGCGCGGTGGCCGTCGCAGCGGCCGTGGTTATGGTCAACGGAGCCTCCGCGGCGCAGGTTTCACCCACCCCTCGCGCCGCCTCGAAGGCCGACCACGCCGTCTTCGTCCAGGGCAACGAACTGGCCGGGAACACCATCCGCGTCTTCCGCCGGGGCGACGACGGGAAGTTGACCGCTGCGGGAAAGTACGCGACCGGCGGCAAGGGCGGGGACCAGACCGACGCGCCGACCGACTCGCTCGCCTCGCAGGGGTCGCTCGTCTACGACCACCGTTCCGGCCGCCTGCTGGCGGTCAACGCGGGTAGCGGCACCTTGACGTCCTTCGCCGTGCACGGCCAGAAACTGACGGACCGTCAAACAGTGTCCACGGGAGGCGACTTCCCGTCCGCCGTCACGGTCTCGGGGGATCTCGCCTACGTCATGAACGCGGGCGGCGCGGGCAGCGTGCAGGGCTTCCGGATCACCTCCAAGGGGCTGAAACCGCTGAGCGGTTCGAACCGCAGTCTGGCGCTGAAGAACGAGAAGGTGCCGCTGTTCAGCAGTTCGCCGGGCCAGGTCGCGTTCACGCCGGACGGCCGGGACCTGGTCGTCACCACCAAGTCGGCGAACACCATCGAGGTCTTCCCCGTGGGGAAGGACGGCCTCCCGGCGGACAAGCCGGCCGTGAACAAGTCGGCGGGCATGGTGCCGTTCGCCATCGCCTTCGACAAGTCCGGCCGCATGCTGGTCGCCGAGGCCGCCAAGTCCACCGTCACCACCTACAAGGTGCGCCACGACGGCGAGTTGAAGACCGTACAGGCGTCCCTGCCGAACGGACAGATGGTCCTGTGCTGGCTGGAGCGGGCCGGTGACTTCTTCTACGGCGGCAACACCGGCAACTCCACCGTCAGCGGCTACCGCCAGGACGCGCACGGCCGACTCGCCCTGACCAACGACGCCGGCATCGCCGCCGCGCCGTCCGGAATGTCCCAGGGCGTCATCGACCTCGCCGTCGCCGCCGACAAGTTCGTCTACGTCCAGAACGCGACCTCCGGCACCGTCGACGGCTTCCGTGTCGAACGCACCGGCGCCCTCACGAAGATCACGACGGTCACAGGCCTGCCCGCCTTCGCCGCCTCCGGCATGGAGGGCATCGCCGCGGTGTAAGAAAGCGGCCACCGCGGCAAGACGTCCCGGACACGCCCCAGCGTGTCCGGGACGTCGGGCTACTGCGTCGACTGCATCTAGCACGTTGCCCCTGACTGTCGGCACCACTCAGTGCTACCGCCGATTTATGGGACAGAGCCCGATGTGGCACATTCTCTCCATCGGCTGTGCATCGTGAAGCTGCAGGTCACGGGGCCTGGCGTGAATGGCCAGTCGGGTACTCGTGCTGGTCGGCGGCTGGTGACCATGGCGTAGATCATCGGTCTGGTCCGACTTCGGCGGGATGCCGGGTCCGCCGTATGAACCACGCGCTTGACCTCGTGTACCGCACCTCGGGTGTGACCGGTGAGACGCTCGTGGTCATGATCGGGACCGCCACCCTTATGCGGCAGATCGTCCCACGCGTCGAGAGCCTGCAGGCTGAGCGCGGCCGGGCCGATACCGAGGGGCGGCCGAGACGATCCTCAGCGCCTTTCAGCCGCTGTACGCGGCCGGCTGGGTATCGGCGTCGAGCACGGCGTTGCCGTTCGCCCTCGCCCACTCGGTCAGCATGTGGATCGGATCGATCAGTGTCGCGCCGAGCGGGGTGAGTTCGTACTCGACGCAGGGCGGCACCTTGGCGTAGGCGTGGCGGCGGACGAGTCCGTGGGACTCCAGCCGGCGGAGCGTCTGGGTGAGTATCTTGCGGGAGACGTCGCCGATCAGCTCGATCAACTTCCCATGTCGCGCGGGGTCTTGCTGAGGCCGTAGAGCGCGACCACCGTCGACTTGTCGGCGATGAGCTTAACCGTCAGACGCGCGGGACAGTCGGCGAGAAAGGGATCACCGAAACCGCTCATCGTGTCTGCGCGCCCGCGAGTTCCCGTTGGTCGGACCGCTGCCGTTCGTCCGCGGCCGGGACATCAGCGGCGTGGTCGAACAGGCGCCCGGGACATGGCTGTTCAGGCCCGGTGACGAGGTGTTCGGGATGCCGTTGTTCCCGCGGGTGGCGAACGCGTACACCGAGGTCGTGTCGGCGCCCGCGTTGCACCTGGCACGCAAGCCGGCGTCGCTCTCGCACGTCGAGGCGTCGGGGAGCGGCCTGTGTCGGTGGGCCGTCTGCGTGTGGCTGGGCGCCGGCACACTGACGTCAGCTCATTCGCAGGCACGTGCAGGGCTCGCCGGGGCTCATGTCCCTACGGGGTTGCGGTGGCCGGAGGCAGTTGGAGCGAACCGGCACGGACGGCTGTTTCATCGGAGGGGTCCCAACTGGTGCGTTAGCTGCCGTTGTCCTGGTCTGCGGAATGTGCGAATCCGACGTACATCGTCCGGTGCAGCTCCGTGATGTGCTCCTTGACGAGGCGGGCCGCCAAGGCGCCGTCGTGCATGGCGAGCGCCGCCCGTATGCGCTTGTGCTCTTCGTTGCTGCTGCACAGATAGCTCATCGGGTACGGCAGGAAGTAGAGATACAGCTCCTTGGCCACCCGCTCGTACATCACCAGAGTGGAGGGCAGCCCGGCCTCGTGGGCGATGCCCACGTGGAACCGCTTATCGGCTGCGTGGAACTCGGCCCAGCTCTCCGCCTCGTCCATCTCCTCGATGCAGCGGTCCAGTCCGTCGAGCCCCTCCTGACCGAGGCGGTCCGCGGCCAGGAAAGCGAAGCCAACCTCCAGCACGATGCGTTCGTCGATCAGCCGGTGCACCCGCTCGCTGTCCTGCTGGTACGCGGCGACCTCGGCCACGGTGTGGCGGCGGGGCTGGGCGGCGACGAAGGTGCCCCCGGAGCGGCCGGGCCTGCGCTCGACGACTCCCTCGCGCTCCAGCGCAGTGAAGGCTCGCCGGACGGTGATCTCGCCGACACCCAGCGCAGCCGCCGCGGCCTGGACGTTCGGCAGTCGCTCGCCGGGCACCAGCAGACCCAGATCGACCGCCAGGGAGATCCGCGCCCGGACCGTGTCGACCGCGCTGGTGCGGCGGATGGCCGCAAGGGCACTGCTGGTCAAGGGGCTTGGTACGCCGATGTCGTCATGGATTGCCATCCAGCCAGGGTAAGCACCATCCCGGCGCAGGTCATGAAGGGCCGGGACGTCGGCCGATTTACGGAATCGATACACGCAGACCTTTACCTGATCAAAGTGAGCATGTTTCTATGACTCGCGCCGCCCTCCCCCGATGTTCGATCTGAAGGCATCCCTGATGAAGATCGCTGGCCTGCAGACCGCCGGGACACCCGGCGACGTCGAAGCCAACCTCCGAGAACTGGACGCGGCATGCCGCCAGGCCCGTGCCGAGGGCGCCGACCTGCTGGTCACCACCGAGCTGTTCCTCACCGGCTACGACATCGGCGACACCGTCCAGGACCTGGCCCACACCGACCTCCTGTCGCCGGCACAGCAGATCGCCCGGCACCATGCCATCGCTCTTGTCCTCGGTGCGCCGGAGTACGACTGCGGCGCCTACTACAACAGCGCCTTCTTCATCGACCCGGCCGGAGCAGTGCTCGGCCGCCACCGCAAAACTCACCTCTTCGGCGAACTCGACCGCAGATACTTCACCCCCGGCGACCGATCGAGCCCTGTCGTCGACTACGCCGGAGCGCGGATCGCAATGCTGATCTGCTACGACGTGGAGTTCCCCGAGAACGTGCGCGCCGCCGCGGTGGCGGGCGCCGATCTCATCGCCGTGCCCACCGCGCAGATGCAGCCGTATGAGTTCATCGCAGAGCACCTGCTGAGGGTCCGCGCCTGGGAGAACCAGGTCTACATCGCCTACATCAACCACGACGGGGACGAGGGCTCGCTGCGCTATGTCGGCCGCAGCTCCATCGTCGGCCCGTCGGCGGACGTCCTCGACAGCGTCGAGCACGGCAACCAGCTGATCTTCGCGACCGTGGATCCGGCCGCGGTCCGGGAAGCCCGCAAGACCAACCCCTACCTGGCCGACCGTCGGCCGGAGCTCCAGGCCCCCGCCCCGACCTCGACTGCACCGCTCACAGAGGACCGCACATGCTGAATGATCTCTCCACGGAAGAATCCGTCAGACCCCAGGCACCCGCGAACCTCCAGGGGAAGCTCGGGACCGGCGCCATCGTGTTCATGGTGATCGCCGCCGCCGCGCCCCTCACGGTGATCGGCGGCAACGTCCCGCTCGCCATCGCCAGCGGACCGGGCGCCGGCGCCCCCGTCGGCTTCGCGATCGCCTCACTGGTCCTGCTGGTCTTCGCCGTCGGATTCGTCACCATGACGCCGCACGTTCCCGAGGCCGGCGCCTTCTACGCCTACGCCACCCGCGGCCTGGGGGACCGCATCGGAGTGGGAACCGCTGCGGTCGCGCTGGTCGCCTACACGGCGATCCAGGTCGCCGTCTACGGCTACATGGGATGGGCCGTGGACAACGTGATCCAGTACTTCGGAGGCCCGCCCACCCCTTGGTGGCTGTGGGCACTCGTGGCACTCGGGATCGTGGCTTTCCTCGGCTACCGCCACATCGACCTCAGCTCCAAGGTGCTCGGCGTGGCGCTCGTACTCGAGATCGCCGTGGTGGTCGTCCTGGACGCGGTGATCTTCGCCAAGGGCGGCGCGCACGGCATCAACGTCGAGTCCTTCACCCCTCATGCGGCACTCTCCGGCCCGCTGGGCGTAGCCGTCTTGTTCGCCCTCACCGGCTTCATCGGCTTCGAGGCGACGGCCGTCTTCCGCGACGAGGCCCGCACCCCGGAAAAGACCATTCCACGGGCCACTTACCTGGCCGTTCTCATCATCGGCGCCTTCTACACCGTCTCCTGCTGGGCCCTGGTCCTGGCCGCAGGCACCGACGACGCGTCCGCCGTCGCCGACAAAACCCTCACCGGCGAGGGCAACATGCTCATGGACATCGGCCAGCAATACGTCGGCACCACACTGCGCGACATCATGCAGGTGCTGCTGCTCAGCAGTCTCTTCGCCTGCGTGCTGTCCTTCCACAACGTCATCGCGCGCTACACCTTCACCCTCGCCCGCAAGGGCCTGGTGCCCGCCCGGCTCGGGGCCGTCCACCCGCGCCACCACTCGCCGTCCTTCTCCTCCATCGTCCAGACCACAACCGCGCTGGTCCTGGTCGGTGCCTGCGCCCTGATCGGCCTGGACCCGCTGGTCGGCGTGTTCGGCTCGATGGCCGGGGTCTCCACAGTCGGCATGGTCCTGCTCATGCTCACCACCTCCGTCGCTGTGGTGGTCTTCTTCGCCCGCAACCCGCACATCGCCGAGGGCAGGCCCTGGCAGACTCGGATCGCGCCGGTACTCGCCGTGCTGGGTCTGCTGGCCAGCCTCTGGCTCGTCTTCTCCAACTTCACCCTCGTCACCGGCGGCAGTATGGGCGTCAGCATCGTGCTCGGCGTCATCCCCTTCGCCGCATTCGCCGCCGGAATCGCCCGCGGACCGAAGAAGAACCCCCAGCCCGCCGCACCGACCCCGTCCGCACACAGCTGATCCATCGACCCGCCCCAGCCGCGTGGTGCGGCCCTCCCGCGGTCGCGCCACGCGGCCTCCTCGTACGCCGCGAGTCATGGAGCGAAGACCGTATCCGAGCGACTTGGCGGACGAGCAGTGGGCGTTGATCGAGCCGATGATCACGGCTTGGAAACAGGATCGGGTGAGGGCGGTCGGCGCCAGGAGATCCCGGGACTTGTGGGGAGGATTTCCAGGTACTCGAAGAGCGCGGTGGACAGCTCCAGCCGCGTTCGCCGGCCGAGCAGGGGAAGTTGAGATGGGCGGCGATGATCTTCGAGGGTGCGATGCCGAGAGGGTGGGGCATCAGGAGCGCTCCAATGTGCCCGGAGAGATGGGCCCATCGGGGTGGGTGTGCGGCGTTGCAGATGGCCAGGCCCGATGCGGTCAGGCCGGTGGCTCGGTCAGGTATGCCTCCAAGAGACGTAGGGCCGCCCGTACGTCGTCCTCGGTCACCATCTCGTAGGAGCTGTGTGTGGCGGGTGAGTACGGCCAAGAGCGCGGTCGGTACGCCCTGGGCGATCAGGTGGGCACCATCCGTGCCGAAATTGGTGAAGACGGCGTGCTGGAAGGGGATGCCGTGCTCGTCAGCGAGGCTGGCGAGACGGTCGGTGAGCGGTACGTCGTAGTGCGCGGCGGCGTCCTCGTGTACCAGGCAGGGGCCGCCGCCCAGCCGGACGCTGTGGGAGCCGAGGGGTGATCCCGGGGTGTCGCTGGCCGGGCCGACCTCCAGGGCGATGGCCGCGTCGAGGCCGCCGAGGTCGGCCCGGAGCGAGGAGGCGCCGACGGCGCCGGACTCCTCTTGCACGGTCGCGGCGAACACCGGGCTGTACCGCAGGGCGGTCGGGTCCACCCGCTCGGCCAGAGAGGTCATCAGGGCCAGGCCTATCCGGTCGTCGAACGCCTTCCCGGCGATATGACGACCCACCCGGCGGGTTTCGGCCCGGTAGAGCACCGGACAGCCGACGTGGACTCCGGCGGCGAGGACGGCGGCCCGGTCCGGCAGCCCCAGGTCGAGGTGCACACCGTCCCAGGAGGGATCGGTATCGGCATGTCCGCGCAGGTGTCCGGTGGGGCGGGCGAAGATGCCGGCCACGGGGCCGTTGCGGGTCAACACCTCGGCGGGCAGGTTCAGGGCCTCGGGCAGGATGCCCAGATCGCCGCCCCGGTGGGAGGAGGACAGCCATGGGAAACCGTCCTTGCTGATGGCGCGGACCGTCAGGTGGCTTTGTAGGTGAGAGTTGAGGCCAGTAGTAGGTCAGTTCTGACTCCAGTGCTGTCGGCGGACAGTTGATGTCGGTGAGATCTGACTCCACTTGGGGGCTTGTGGTGCGAGTATCGGGGTGCATCGGCTGGCGCTGGATGGCTCAAGTGCCCTTTTCGAAGGTCGAGTTGTACGCGGCGATACGCCATGACGCTCGGGCCGAAGAGCTGTCCAGCAGGGCTTTGTCGGCCAAGTACGGGGTGGGCCGCAGGACGGTGGCGCTGGCGTTGGAGTCGGTGTGGCCGGCGCCGCGCAAGCAGCTTCCGCCCCGGATCTCGCGTCTGGACGCGTTCAAGGCGACGATCGATGAGATCCTGCGAGAGGACCTGGACGCGCCGCGCAAGCAGCGGCATACCGTCAAGCGGGTCTTCGACCGGCTGATCGACGAGCACGACGCCCGGGGCGTGACGTATTCGATGGTCCGCGCCTGCATCTCCGGACGCCGTCCGGAGATCCGGGTGGAGGAGGGCCGCGGTCCTCCGCAGGCGTTCGTGCCGCAGACCCACCGCCCCGCCGAAGTTCTCGCAGAAGCGGACAGCCGACCTTCCGCGAGACCCAACGCGACTGATCGTTCTGGCGTTGGCAGTCAGCAACCCCGCCCAGAGGTCTCACCTGGGTCCTCGGGCCTGGCTCAATCCTCCCATCACCACGGCGAGACCGTCAGTGCGACGCCCAGAACTTCGCAAACCGCACTCAGAGGCGGCTCACCGTGTCGATGTACATCTTGGTGACGTCGGTGATGAAGTCACGGCTGGTGTCGGGGCTGAGGGCCAGGGCCTGGAGGTGGTTGAACATCACGCCGTAGTGCTGCACGTCGGACGGCTTCTCCAGGTAGAGATCGCTGCTGAACCGTTCCAGATACACCACTGCGTCGGGGTTCTCGGCCAACTCCAGGACGGAGAACTGTCCTGACAGTCCCGGATGAGCGCCCACGGTGTGCGGGAGAACCTGCACCGTGATGTGCGGCTCGGTGCCAAGTGCGTTCAGGTGCTCCAACTGCTCACGCATGACGTCAGGACTGCCGACGACGCGGCGCAATGCCGATTCGTCCAGGACCACCCGCAGGCACAGCGGACGGGCCGGATCGTAGATCCGGTGCTGCCGGCGCAACCGCACTTTCAGGCGCATGCCGGCCTGTTCGGCAGTGAGGAGAGGGATCGTTTCCCCGATGACGGCGTGGGCGTAGGCGGGAGTCTGCAACAGCCCGGGGATCACCATGGACTCGTAGGCGTGGAGGGAGGCAGCTTCCGTCTCCAGGGCGATGTAGACGCTCTGGGGGACGTCGCCGTAGGCGTGCCACCAGCCCTGCTGTCCGGATTCCTTGGCCATCTGCATCAGGGAGGCGATGACCTGCTGGTCGGTCACTCCGTAGATCGCGCACAGGTCACGCACATCGCGGGCGCTGATGGCGCGGTTGCCGTTCTCCAGGTGACTGATCTTCGGCTGGGAGACCATCAGCCGCTCGGCCACTTCGGTGCTCTTCAGCCCACTGGCCAGGCGGAGCCCGCGGAGCTCTGCCCCCAGACTGCGTCTCCTGACGGTGGGGTTGATGTTCGCCGCCACGAGCGGTGTACCTCCGGCTCCAAGTCGTCCTGCTGGCCGCAGATTGCCACGGCGCAAGGTTCGTTGATCACGTGCCATGCCGTCGTGTTTCTCGGGCAGCCAAAACGGACCGTGACTTTGTCACTTGCCTCAAGGCAGGAACCGCCAGGCGTTCTACCGGGGGGATAAGGACAGGCACTGAAGAAGACGGCGCCGTCCTACGGGGGTACTCAGCACCCTTCCAGCCGGCCTGAGATACGTTGATGTCATCCGGGAAGCCACGAGTCCCGCCACTGGTGGTGCAGTTCGAAGGGCAGCGCAAGGACGCGGAGAGTCTGTTCGGCGAAGACAGGGTCCAGCGGCCACTTGGGATCCCGCGGGTCCTGGCAGCGGATCCGCCGTTCGCAGTCGTCCAACTCCGCCCGGAGCGCCAGAGCCCGGTCAAGCATCTCTCTCGGGACGGGACAGGCACAGCCTTCGAGCACGGCAGTGCGCGGTCCCGCCTCTCGCAAGGCGACGACAGCGCAGGCCAGCTCGTGGAACAACTCGGCCTGCTCTGCGGTCTCTGCCAAACGAGCCCCCACAAAGGCGATCAACTCGCCCGTGCCCGACTTCGCCCGCATAGGTTCTCCCAGGCCGCAGAACCAAAGTGATCGTCCAACCCGTGTTCCCACGCGGCCCGAACAATAACGCCCTTGAACTCCTGGCCCTGCACCGGCTCAGCCCGTCGCGGCGGGGCCTGCCAGGTGGAGTCATTTCTCACCTACAAAATCGCGCCCCCCACGCACCAGGTGGAGTCAGAACTGACCTACAAGCGGAGTCAACCGTCACCTACGAAGCCAGTCAGGCTCATCTCGTCCATGCGGGCCTGGAGCAGCAGCCGGGGCCCGCTGCCCCCCAGTTCGGCGATGACGTTGCCGACCGGGGTGCGCCGGACTCGGGCGCCGGCAGCGGTCCACCTCTTGTCGAGGTGGTCGGCGACATGGTGTTCGTGTCCTACGGGACCGGGCAGTTCGGTGAGCCCTTCAGCAGTTCGAACACGACGCGGCTCTTTCCGTTTTCACTGGCCGGAAGCGGGTGCCGGGGTACTGACGGGCAGGTTTTCGGGGTCGATGCCGAGCTTCACGAGCCGTGAGTCGACGACGCTGGCGGCGATGGAGTGGTAGCGCGGCCGGTTGACGGCGTAGGCGTCGATGGCCCGCTGCCGGGTAACCGGGTTGTCCACGAGTTCGTCGTAGAGCGGTTTGATGAAGCGCATCCGGCCGATGCGGGCGACCATGTCGAACGCCGCATCGACGGCGGGCGCGTAGTCGCTGCGCAGCCCGACGAGGATCCAGAGCTGGCGGATGTCGAGGTTGCGGTGGGTGGTGAAGCCGTAGTGCTCGTCCAGGCGGGCGAGGAAGGCGGGGTCCTGCGGGGTTTTGAGCTGGGCGACGTAGTAGTGCCACTGTTCGGCCCGCCAGTGCGCCGACGTCTCCTCGTCGGGCAGTTCCTGTCCGGTCCTGGCGACTTCCTCCAGGAGGATGGCATGGGCCCGGGGGGCGGAGTCGGGCAGGCCGGGGGCGTACAGCCACTCTTGGTAGTCGAAGTCGTTGGTGAGTTCCCGCCGGGCGTAGTCGACGAACTCCTCGGTGGTGAGGGAGGAGAACGCGAAGTCCTTGAAGTACTTCAGGACGAAGGCGTCGAACCGTTCCCGGCCCACGAACTCCTCCATCGCCCGCACGACGAGGTAGCCCTTCTCGTGGGAAACCCAGGAGGAGGTGGCGTCGGGGTCCACGCCGGTCATCTCACGGCGGAGCCTGGTGTGTTCGGGCCGGTCCGCGAAGTAGGCCAGGTCCTCGTCGAGGAGGGTCCGCACCACGGCGGCGTGCATCTCAGCGACCTCGCGCCCGTGCACCGCCTCCGACATACGGCGTTCGCCCCAGCTGGCGAAGCCCTCGTTGAGCCAGAAGTGCTCCATGGAGGTGGCGGTCACCATGTCACCGGCCCAGTGGTGGGCGATCTCGTGGCTGAGGGTGTCCACCAGGGAGCGGTCGCCGGTGATGACGGTGGGAGTGAGGTAGGTGAGCTGCGGGTTCTCCATGCCGCCGTAGGGGTAGCTGGGCGGCATCACGACCAGGTCGGCACGGCTCCACGGGTAGGGGCCGTACACCTCCTCGCCTGCCCGTACGAATTCTTCGACCCCGACGAACTCCCACGCAGCGGCGTCAAGTTCAGCGGGCTCGGCCCAGATCCGGCTGCGCGGCCCGATCTCAGCGGATTCGATGTGGCCGGCGAGCAGCACGACTAGGTACGGGGGCATCGGCTTGGCGGCGGAGAACTCGAAGGTACGGGTTCCGGGCAGGCCGGGGGTGTCGCCCAGCGAGTCGGCTGACATCAGCGCGGTGTACCCCTCAGGGACGGTGATGTGCGCGGTGTAGGTCAGGCGCACCGACATGCTGTCGTGCAGCGGAATCATCGAGCGGGCGTGGATGGTCTGGCACTGGCTGTAGAGGAAGTGGTGAGTACCGCCGGAGGTCTGCTCAGGGGTGACCCACTGCAGCGCGGTCGATTCGGGTGAGGTGGCGTAGGTGATCGACACCTTGTCCAGCCCGTCGGGCAGCGTGAACGACAGAGGCTCGCCCAGCACCTTGTCGTGTGGGCCGATCTCGAACGCGACCGGTTCACCCGCAGAGGTGCGCACTGCCTGGATGTCCAGCGCACGGGTGTCCAGGCTGACGGCTGCCGGGCCTGGCCGGTCGAACATCACCTGGACGACGCAGTCCAGGTGGCTGTGGTCGAAGTCGACTGCTGCCGTCCAGTCGATGTGCCGGATGCGCGGCTGGTCGTCGGTGAGATACGAGTGCGGGTCCGGCCGCGTCATGGAATTCTCCTCGGTTTGGTGTAGCCGGGACTGCTGAAGAAGATGGGTTGTGCCGGTCACGGGGCGTCGATTCGCTCCATGCCCGGTTCGGTCCAGGCGCCGCCGATGTAGTGACCGATGAGGGTGGGGACGGCCGTCATGAGGTCTCCGTGATCAGGTGGGCGTCGGGGGCGAGGGGCGCTGGACGGGGTATCCCCTCATGGATCAGGTGCCAGGGCGACGGGAACTCGCCGACGGGTACGTCGATCAACACCGGTTCGCCGGCCGACACTGCGTCGGTGAGGGCGCCCTGGAGTTCCTTGGGGTTGACGGCACGGGCGGAGGAGATGCCGAAGGCCGACGCGAGCTTCGCGTAGTCGGGGTTGACGAGGTCGGTGGCGAAGTAGCGGGCGCCGTAACGGTTCTTCTGGATCCGGCGGACATTGCCGTAGAAGCCGTCGTGGAAGACAACGGTGACCAGCCCCAGGTCGTACTTCCGAGCGGTGGACAGCTCCTGAAGGGTCCAGGAGAAGCCGCCGTCGCCGTTGATCGACACCACCGCGCGATCCGGGTCGGCCGCTTTGACGCCGAGCGCGGTCGCGAAGCCGTAGCCGAGGGTGCCCTGGTAGCCGGGACCGATGTAGGTGCGGGGCCCGTACGCCGGGTAGCAGGCCCCTGCGGCGTAGCCGACCTGGGTGAATTCGCTGACCAGCACGCCGTCCTCCGGGAGGGCCTGCCGGATCGCGCCGAGGTATTCGCGCTGCGGGGCGATGTCGGCGAACTGTTCGTCGAGCCAGGCCCGGACGGCGGCGAACTCTCCCTCCCGGGAGGCCGGGGCGGTGGAGCCGATCTCGTCGGCGAGGGCGGCAAGGCCGAGGGCGGCGTCGGCGTGCAGACGGGTGTCGGCGACCCGGGGGCCGTGCAGGTCGGCCTCCTCGGCGTTGAGCAGGACCACCTTGGCGCCCCCGGTGTCCACCTGGGTGCCGAAGGCGGTCATGAAGCGGGTGCCCACGGCGAGCACCACGTCCGCCTCGGCGCGGAAGGCCCGCAGCGCCAGCGCGTCGAAGGCCAACCGGTGGCGGGCGTCGATGGCCCCCCGGCCGTTCTCGCTGACCAGTACAGGTGCCTCCAGCGCCTCGGCGAGCCGTACCAATGCGGCGGTGGCGCCGGAGGCGATGCCCCCGCCGCCGACGATGATCAGCGGATGACGGGCGCCGCGCAGCAGGGCGGCGGCCTCCGCGACCGCCCGCGCGTAGGGCTCCACAGGGGAGGGAGCGACCCGGCCGGGGATGGGCGCGTCGGCGGTGGCTGCCAGCACGTCCGGCGGTACTTCGAGCGCGACCGGGCGCGGGCGTCCGCTGCGCAGTTGCCGGAAAGCCTCCGCCACCAGGACCGGCACCTGTTCCGGGCTGCGGGCGATGCCCGTCCATTTGGTGAGGCGCTCCAGAATCCCGGTCTGGTCGGGGATCTCGTGCAGCGCGCCAAACCCCTTACCGATGAGGGCGGAGTCGATCTGCCCGGCAAGCAGGAGCACGGGCGAGTTCGCGGAGTAAGCCGTCGCTACGCCGGACAGCGCGTTGAGGACCCCCGGCCCCGGCACGACCATGGCGACCCCGACCTCACCGGTGCTGCGGGCGTACCCGTCGGCCATGTAGGTCGTGGCCTGCTCATTGCGCGCGCAGATGAAGTCGATCCGGTCGGCGCGCTTGTAGAGAGCGTCCGCCGCCGGGTCGAGCTGGACCCCGGGTATTCCGAAGACGCGCGAGACGCCCTGGGCCGCCAGGGACTCGGCCAGTAGATCTCCGCCAGTGGGCGTTGCCATCACGTCACAGTCCTCTCAGGCGTGGCTCTGTCAGATAGATTCATTATATTCGATACTATCGAATGGTCGATTCGCGTCAACCGTGAACCCGGACCGTAGAATCGGATCTCGGGGCCACGATGGCGTCGGGACAGGGGAGTTTGATGGCAGCGTCGTCCAGCGGCACGGGAGCATCCAGGGAGGCCGGCTCAGCGGGGAACGGCTCTGTGGTGACGTTCAACCGGGCGCGCAACACGGGATCCATCGTGGACTCCGTGGTGGAGCAGATCGAGGAGACGATCACGCGCCAGGGGCTGCCTGCCGGCTACCGGTTCGGTACCAAGCAGGAACTGTGCGAGCAGTTCGGCATTGCCCCCGCCACTCTGGGTGAGGCGCTACGCGTCCTGCGCGGACGCGGGGTCGTCGAGGCGCGTCCCGGTCCGGGAGGCGGCCTCTTCGTCACTGAGCGCTCGCCATTGCTGCGGCTCGCCCACAGCGTGATGGAGCTGAGGCAGCGTGGTTCCACGGTCAACGAGATGATCGCCGTACTCGCTGCGCTGGACGAGGCCGTCGTCAGCGACGCCGCGGTCCACCGTACCGACCAGGACCTGCGCGATCTGGACGACCTCATGAACCGGCTGGCCGAGGTGTGGCACGACCCGGTGAACGGCCTGCATGCCAACTGGAGGCTGCACCGCAGGATCGCCGAGATCTCGCCCAACGCCGTGCTGCGCGCCTTCTACCTCAATCTGGTCGACTACATCGACGGTGAACTCGCCGCTGACGGCGACTCGCCCCCGCGGCTACCGGTGCCAGGTTTCGTCGCCGACTCCGAGCAGCGACTGGAGAAGCACCGTGACCTCGTCGCGGCGATCCGTTCGGGCGATCAGACCAGGGTGCGGACGGCCGTGGAGCGTCACGGCAGTCTCGACCGCTGACCCTCGGGCGGATACGGATCCCCGGCCCGACCCGGATCACTACACCGGCCGCGTCACCTCCCGGCAAGCCCGACACATCGGTGAAGGGCTCATCCACCCAGGCGCAAGGTCGACGCCGAGGGAAAGGCCCGGACCGCGGGCGGTTTGGCAAACTGCACCGGCAGGAAGGGGCAGGGCTGCTCCAGCAGTCCCAGTACCCCCGGAAGTCGGTATGCCCACACTGGAGTGCGGATCGCCGAGGAAACTGAGGTCCGCGTCCCGGGCGACAGTGAAGTTCTTGAAGCTGGTGTCGTCGAGCGGGACGACCCATCGGGTCATATAGGTCTGCACGGCGGTGAGCTGAGGGCTGGCCATCTCACGCAGGTTGGGGAAGGCGGTCTTTGTGACCCGCCGAGGCGCCGACCGGTGCCCAGCCCTCGGAGTTGTACGGAGCTGACACCGTGTTTGGTGTACTCGCAGGTCACCTCCAGCATGCGGGTCCGAAGGGGAGGGCGTTGACCCGCCTGGCGGCGCTGCGGGTGTCGCCAGGCGGCTTCCTCTCGTGAATCCAGCGGGACCCGCCACAGCGCGCAGCCCCCTTGAGGTCGGCGACCTGCCAGGGCCTGTCGTCCGCAGGGGCCGGGCTGTGCGAGTACCGCCGTTCCAGGCCACTGCCCGATCAGACTTGCTGCGGGTGCGCGCCGGGCTCCCATCGCGGCATCGATCCGTCCTGGGCCTGCTTCGACTCCATCCTTCCAGCGCAACGCCCCCACTCGCAGGGTCGAGCCTGTCGTACAGCTGTGCTTTCGCGTCGGCCTCCTCGGCACGCCAGATCACATTCGCATGAATGACTTAAATGGTTATAGTCAATTCGGTTGTTGTCTCGCCACTCAACGGGAAGCGAACCCATGTCGAACCTGCGTCTGCGTGCTGATCTCGCCGGCATCCCGGACTACAAGCCGGGCAAGACGGCCTCTCCCAGCTCGGGGCCGGGCCCTTTCAAGCTCTCCTCGAACGAGAACCCGTACGCACCGCTCCCGTCCGTCCTGGCCGCCATCGCCATTCAGGCCGAATCAGTCAACCGCTATCCGGAGACCGCCGCACGCGAACTCGTCACGGGACTGTGCGAGCGATACGGGGTGAAGGCGGCCAATGTCGTGCTCGGCAGCGGTTCATCCGAGGTCATCTCCCAGATCATCCGCGCCACAGCCGGACATGGAGACGAAGTCGTCTTCCCCTGGCGGTCCTTCGAGGCGTACCCGCTACTCACGGTTGCCGCCGGGGCCGTACCCGTCCGGGTGCCCCTCAACGAGCGGCACGAGCACGACTTTGACGCCATGGCCGCGGCCATCACCGAGCGCACTCGACTCATCATCGTCTGCAATCCGAACAACCCCACCGGTACGACGGTCGGTCGGGCGGAACTCGACGCTTTCCTCGAACGGGTGCCCAGCGACGTGACTGTGCTCATCGACGAGGCGTACGCACACTTCAACCGGCGCCCCGACACCGTGCAGGGAATAGACGTCTTCCGTCGCCGCCCCAACGTGGCACTCGCCCACACCTTCTCGAAGGCGTACGGCCTGGCCGGACTACGCGTCGGTTACGCCATCGCCCCGGCCGCCCTGGCAGCGGCGCAGCGCAAGGTGGCGCTGCCGTTCGCCGTCACCTCCCTCGCCCAGGCGGCAGCCGTTGCTTCACTACGTGCGGAGGCCGAACTCGCCGAACGTGTCGACGCACTTGTGGCTGAGCGCGACCGTGTCACCAAGGCTCTCGTTGATCAGGCCTGGGCGCTCGCCGAAACTCAGGCGAATTTCGTCTGGTTCCCGCTGGGTGCTGACGCGCTTGCCGGGGCGGAACTCTTCGAGGAACAGAGCCTGCTCGTTCGGCCCTTCGCGGGGGAGGGAATCCGGGTCACAGTGGCTGAGACCGCCGCGAACGACCGGGTCGTCGCGGCTGCCGCTGCCTTGGTCGCTGCTGGCCTGACGGGAGGTCTCGTCACGGAGAACAGAGTCTCCAACGCATCCTGACGCGTCGGCCTCCGAGCGTTCGGGTGTGTCTGGCCAGCGGCGTAACTCGAGTCGTGTGGGCCAGCCGTGAGTTGAGCCTGTTGAACAGCATTTCCGCCCGAGCTGACCAGTCCCGAGTCCGCGCTGCGCCCGGCTCCAACCGGCATGGCCCGCCTTACCGAACGTGGGTACCAAGTTCTGGGTGTGTTCGCCACCGGCCTCGCCAACGACGACATTGCGAAACGGCTCTACCTGTCGACGTACACGGCCAAGGCACATGGCAAGCGGCTCATGGCCGAGGTAGGGGCGCGTGACCGGACTCAACTGGTAGTCGGCGCCTACCAGACGGGCTTCACCCGAAGCTAGTCCGTTCGACGGACCCGTGGTTCCCCGGTCTGCTGTGTGGAGCCGGGGCGGACCATGCCGGTCTCGTAGGCGATCACCACGAGTTGGGCGCGGTCCCGGGCGCCGAGTTTGGCCATGGCCCGGTTCAGGTGGGTCTTGACCGTCACCGGCGTGACGAAGAGTCGCTCGGCGATGTCCTGGTTGGAAAGGCCCGTCGCCACCAGAGTCATCACCTCGCGCTCCCGGGGGGTCAGGGTGGCCAGCCGGTCCGGATCGGTGGGACCGTGCGGTGCAGGCTGCGCGAGGAAACGGGAGATCAGGCTTCTTGTCGCGGCGGGAGACAACAGAGCCTCCCCCTTCGCGACCAGCCGGACGGCGTCGAGGAGTTGTGCGGGCTCGACGCCCTTGCCCAGAAACCCGCTCGCTCCGGCGCGCAGCGCTTCGGCGACGAACTCGTCCACTTCGAACGTGGTGAGCACCAGCACCTTCACTCCGGCCAGGTCCTCGTCCTGGCCGATCAGCCGAGTGGCTTCGAGGCCGTCGACCTCGGGCATTCGGATGTCCATCAACACGACCTCCGCCTGCTCACTGCGGGCCAACTCGACCGCCTCGCGACCGTTGGAGGCCTCCGCGACGACCTCCATGTCCGGCTGGGCGTCGATGAGCAGCCGGAAGGTGCCACGCAGCAGTGCCTGGTCGTCGGCGAGCAGGACACGAATGGTCATCAGGAACCTTTCGAGGAAAGGGTGACGGGGAGTTCAGCGAACACGTGGAAGCCGCCTTCCGGCCGAGGCCGGGCGGTGACTTTGCCGCCGATCGCGGCGGCGCGCTCGCGCATACCAATCAGGCCGTGACCCGTGCCGGCGCCGTTTGCCGTGCCGGGGCGGCCGTCGTCCGTCACCGTGATCCGCAGGCTCTCCGGTCGGTAGTCCAGCGCCACTTGGACGTGCGTGGCCGCCGCATGCTTGTGGGCGTTGGTGAGTGCCTCCTGGATGATGCGGTAGGCCGTCAGATCCGTGGTGGGCGCCACCCATTCCGGCTCGCCACTGCGTACAACTTCCACGGGTAGGCCACTGGTGCGGAAGGAGTCGACCAGGTCGTCGAGGCCGCTGAGGCTCGGAAGGGGGTGACGGGGTTCGGGGGCGTCGTCCGACTCGCGGAGCAGGCCGACCATGGCGCGCAGTTCGTCGAGTGCGTTACTGCTGTTCTCCTTGATGTGTGCGAGGGCCTGGTACGCCGTGTCCGGGTCAGTGCGCATGAGGTGTTGGGCCACCCCGGCCTGGGCGTTGACCAGAGTGATGTGGTGGGCGACGACATCGTGCAGGTCGCGGGCGATGCGGATGCGCTCCTCGGTGACCCGGCGGCGGGCTTCCTCCTCCCGGGTGCGTTCGGCGTCTTCGGCGCGGGCCACGACCCGGGCGAGGCGGATGCGGCGCCTGCCGATGGCGTCTCCGAGGGCGGTGGCCGCGATCGCCAGGTCGAGTCGTGCGAGAGCTTGTGCGGAGAAGGCCGGCTGCGAGGTGGCCATCGCGTAGGTGGTGGTGATGGCGATAGTCGCGGTGAGCCCCACGGCCCAGGCAGAGCGACGGTCAGTGTGGGTCGCGAAGGTGTACAGGGCGACCAGGCTTGCCGCCGGGGCCAGCCAGTATCCCGGCGCGTTGGCCATGTGAGCCAGGTCGATACCGAGCGTGACGACGACGACCGCCAGGGGCCAGCGGCTGCGTACGACCAGGGGCGCGCAGGCCAGGACCGTCCAGCCGACTCCTTCGGCGCGGGGGAGGTGCCAGCCGTCTTTGCCCGCCGCGTTCGCCACCACGGCGATTGCCACCAGCAGCGCAGCCGGGAACGCGTCCCTGACCCGATCATGGCGAGTCCACCAGCTGAGCCATGTGTGTGTCACTTGCACCCCTTTACCGTACGCAGCGCGGGCCGGGGCGAGCGGCCCCGGCCCGCGCTGTCGACGGCTGATTATCAGTCTGGGATCCCGGCCGACTGCGGCACGCGAACCGGGTTCGGGGTCCGGTCGGCGGGCTCATCGGGCGGGCCTTCCACCGAAACGCGGGGAAGGGTCCGGTCCAGCCAGCGCGGCAGCCACCAGTTCGCGCGTCCGCATAGGTGCATGAGGGCGGGTACGACGACCATCCGGATGAGCAGGGCGTCGAGCGCGACGGCTACGGCGAGGCTCAGACCGAATTCGGCGATCATGCGCATCCCGCCGAAGACGAAGGAGCCGAAGACGCAAAACATGATGGCGGCGGCCACGGCGATCACCCTGCCGGTCTCGGCCTGGCCGACCCGGACCGCGCTCCGGTTGTCCCCGGTGCGGGCCCATTCCTCGCGCATCCGGCTGACCAGGAAGACCTGGTAGTCCATGGAGAGTCCGAACATGACGCCGATGATCAGGATCGGTACGAACGACTCGATCGGACCGGCCGACCCGGCTCCCAGCAGACCGCTGCCGAAGCCGTGCTGGAAGACGAGGACGATCGAGCCGAAGGCGACACCGATGCTGAGGATGTTGAGCAGCGCACCGACGGCCGGGATCAGCAGACTACGGAAGGCGATGGTCAGCAGCAGGAAGCCGAGCACGGCGATCACCGCCAGGAACATCGGCAGCTTGCCGATCAGCACCGATGCAAAGTCGTCGTTACTGGCCGTCGTACCCCCGATGTACACGTGTATCGAGGTGCCCTTCTCCAGCCGTGGGACCACGTCCGAGCGCAGATGGTCGATGAGATCGGACGTCTTGACGGACTGCGGTGACGTGGTCGGCACCACGCTGATCACACCGACGTCCTGCCCGTCGCGCATCGGGGCCGCAGAGACGCTCGCCACGCCGTCGACCTGGCGAAGCTTGTCTGCCAGGTCGGCAGCCGCGACCTTGTCCGCGGCGCTGGGCGCCTGGACGGCCAGCACGAGCGGGCCGTTGAAGCCGGGGCCGAAGCCGTCGGCCATCATGTCGTACGCCTGACGGTTCGTCGACGATGTCGGCAGGTTGCCGTCGTCGGCCGAACCCAGGCGCAGGGACAGCGTCGGGAACGCGACGGCCGTGACGATCACCACGGCGATGGCTCCGAGGATCCTCGGCCGGGCCTGGACCCGCGCTGCCCACCGCCCCCACAGCCCGGCCTCGTCGGGATGGTGATCGTGACCGGCCAACTGCCTGCGCTGCTTACGGCTGAGGACCTTGAGTCCGATGAAGCCGAGAAGTGACGGCAGCAGGGTGATGGCGGCCAACACGGTCAGGATGACGGTGATGGCGGCGCCGATGACCATGCCGTTGAGGATGCCGAGGCGCAGCGTGAACATTCCGAGGAGCGCGATGACCACGGTCAGACCGGCGAAGATCACCGCGCGGCCGGAGGTGTTGAGGGACTTCGCCGTCGAGTCGCCGACGCTCATGCCGTCCATGAGGTTGTGGCGGTGGCGGTTGACGATGAACAGCGCGTAGTCGATGCCGACGCCGAGGCCGATCAGCGCGCCCAGGGTGAGCGTGGTGTCGGGGAGGGTGACGACATGGCTGAGCAGCATCACGGACAGGGAAGCGGTACCCACGCCGGCGACGGCCGTGATGATGGGCAGCACAGCCACCCACACCGCCCGGAAGACCAGTAGCAAGATGACGAACGCCGCGACGATGCCGAGCCCTTCACTGGCCGGGTTCGACGCGGGGGTCACGGAGAAGGCCTGGCCGTTGAGCGCGACATGCAGCGTCCCGGACTCAAGTGAGGTGGCGAGCTTCTCCACCGTCTTGGTCTGTGCCTCGCTGCTGCCCTCGGCGAAAGCAACGGTCGCGTACGCCGTCGTACGGTCCTTGCTGATCTGCTGATGACCCGCTGCTGTGTACGGGCTGCCCACGGACACCACACCTGGCGAGTGTGCGACCCGGTCGAGTGCGTTCGCGATGTTCCGCTGCACCGAAGCATCGGTCACCGTGCCGCTGCGCACCTGCCAGACCACGGTCCCGCTCTCGCCTGCCGAACTGCTCGCGCCCTGCTTCAGGAGAGCCATGGCCTTGGCCGAGTCGGTGTTCTGCGCGGTCGTGCTGTTGCCGAAGTTGGTCCCGGCCACGCTGAGCCCGGCTACCAGGGCGAACAACAAGCCCACCCAGGCCAGAAGGACGACGAGCCGGTGCCTATGGCACCAGCTGGCTAGAGCGGACATTTGGGGTCCTCCGGAGTTGTGCCACAGGGTTGTGCCGGCGATCTCCGGCATCGTCTCGAAGGTCGCACCTACGCGATCTCTCGTCATTGGCCCAGCGCAGACACTTGCGCCTACTGCGATCGCAGCAGACATCCGCGGCCAGTGGCGTAGCCCCTGAGACCTTGGCTTCGGGAGCGACCTCCACGCCTCTGCACCGTGGTGCGGAGGCGTGTGTGCAAGAGCGAGCCGCACAGCGGGTCGTGGACGAGGTCGTCAAGGTCACCGCAGGCGTCGAGTTGAAGTATCTGGCCGACTTTCTCGGCCAAGGTCATACGTGAGATCAGTTCGGCGACGCGTTCGTCGACAGGCGTACTCGGATCGAGGCAGGGCTCGGGATGCGGAGTTTTGGGGGCCGGTGGCGCGCACGGGCGGGTGGTTCATCCAGCCACTCCGTTCTGAACGGGCAACCGCGAGAGCTCGACGTCGAGGGTGTGATGTCCGGACGGCAGTTCGCGGTCGGCGTGGCCCGGCCAGCGAAAGACCGCGCTGCTGCCCATGGGGATGGTCATCGAGACCGTCACGCGGTCGTCCTGCCGGCGCCATTCGATGGAGACTCGGCCGTGGGGGGTCTGCAGTGCGCACCGAGCCCAGTCGATGCCCTCCGCAACCTGCGGTGCCACCAGGACTTTGCGGTAACCAGGGGTCAGGGGCGCGATGCCTCCGACGGTGCGATGGATCCAGTCGGCGACTGCCCCGAGCGCGTAGTGGTTGAAGCTGGTCATGTCGCCCGGGTTGATGCGGCCGTCCGGCAGCATTGAGTCCCAGCGCTCCCAGACGGTCGTCGCGCCCATGGTGACTGGGTACAGCCATGACGGGCATTCGCGCTGGAGAAGCAGGCGGTACGCGGCGTCGATGTGCCCCGTCGAGCTCAGAGCGCCGGTGACGAAGGGCGTTCCGGCGAAGCCGGTCGAGATCCGGTGGCCGCTCGCCTCGACGAGTTGAGCCAGCCGGTCGCCGGCCCAGGCCTGTTCCGTTTCGTCGAGCACCCCGAACGCGATAGCCAGCGTGTAGACGGAGGCGCAGTCGCTCTTTATGCGCTGATTGCCGACGTAGTGGCGACGGAACGCGCCCCGGATGTTCGCGGCCGTAGAGGCGAATGCGGCGGATTCCACGGATTTACCCAGCAGCTGTGCCGCCTGCGCGACGAGCATCATCGTGCGGTACGCGCACGCGGTTGCTACCACGCCAGGGTCTGCTTTGGCGCGTTCGGGGTGTTCGGAGGGGGCGTCCGGGTCGAGCCAGTCGCCGAACTGGAAACCTGTGTCCCACAGGCCCGAAGGGGACAGCGATGCGCGGACCCTCCGCGCGTGGGCGAGCATCGTCGGGAACGTCTCGCTGAGGATCGTGATCTCGCCGTACGCCTCCCACAGTGCCCAGGGAACCCAGACAGCAGCGTCACTCCACAGGGCAACCGGGTGGCCGGTCGGTGGGCCGGCTGCCGCGTCGACGGCATGCTTGAGGATGTCAGGAACGACGAGCGGGACGACACCGGCGTGGGAGTGCTCAAGCGTGAGGTCACGCAGCCAGTCGAGGAGGAAGTCCTTCACGTCGAACAGAAAAGCGGCCGTCGGCGCGAACGCTGAGAGGTCTCCCGTCCAGCCGAGGCGTTCGTCGCGTTGCGGGCAGTCGGTGGGGACGTCGACGAAATTGCCCTGCATTCCACGGACGACGTTCGCGTGGAAGGTCGTCAGATCTGGGTCGGAGCACTCGAACTCACCGGTCCGACGCAGGTCGGACGAGATGACGACGGCGGTCACCGCGTCATCGACCGGAAGCCCTTCCGGCCAGTCTCTGAGCTCGGCGTAGCGAAACCCGTGGAAGGTCATGGTCGGCTCGAAGGTGTCGTCGCCGCCGCTCAACGTGAAGTGGTCGGTCGCCAGAGCCGAACGCAGTGGTCGTACGCACAGCTCGCCGTCTTCGAGAACCTCGGCGTGCCGTGCCGTGATGACCGTCCCCGCTGGTCCGCGCACACGGAGCTTGAGCCAGCCAACGATGTTCTGTCCGAAGTCGACGAGGATCGAGCCGGAAGCGCTGTGCCATGTTCTCTGCGGCTGCAGGTGGGCGATCCGTCGTACCGGCGGCGCGGGGTCGAGGCTGAGGTGGCTGCTGTCGTAGTCCACGATGCGGACACCGGCCCAGCCTTCGGCCTGAAATCCAGGGTGCAGCCAGGCATCGTCCTCACGTCGGGCATCGATGGCCTGACCGTTGTACAAGTCGTCGGCGACCACCGGCCCGGGGCCGGACATCCACGACTCATCGGTCGCGACCACCGCCTCGTGCCCGTCGGCGTAGGTCAGCCGCAGTTCTGCGAAGCCAGCGATGTCTGGACCGTAGCGATGCGTCTCTATCCAGCCCAGACGTCCGCGGTACCAGCCGTTGCCGACTGTGATCGCTAGCGTGGAGGTCTCGTCGACGAGATCGGTCACGTCGAGTTCGACGAAGTGCAGTCGCCACTCGTAGCTGGTCCACCCTGGAGTCAGTACGGCGTCCGTCACGGGCCGTCCGTTGATCCAGGCCTCACAGATGCCCAATGCGGACAGTCGCAGGGTGGCCGCGACCAGTCCTCCGTGCCCTGGCTCGGTGGAGAACTCCCGGCGGAACCGCGGGGCTGAGTCGATGTCGTTTTCGGGCACGATGAAGCGCCCCGTCCAGATGGTCACGTAGATTCCAATTCACCAAGGAACGGTGGGGGGATAACGATGGGCTCAGCCCTTGAGGCCGCCTGCAAATCCTTGGACGATGTAGCGCTGCAGAGCGAAGTACGCAATCAGGATCGGCACGATGCTGATGATGATCCCGGCGAAAATAAGATTCCATTGGGCGCCGTATTGGCCCACGAATCCGTAGACGGCAACAGTGATCGTCTTGTTCCCCGAACCCGACAGGTAGAGCAGTGGTTGCAGGAAGTCATTCCAAGTGAACACTGCATTCAGGATGATGACCGTTCCTGTGATCGGCCGCATCAGGGGGAATACCACCGACCAGAAGGCGCGGAATGCGCTGGCGCCGTCGAGCGCGGCAGCCTCTTCGAAATCGTGGGGCAGTGCGCGCATGAAGCCGGCGTACAGGAAGATCGTGAACGGCATCGATTGGCCGACGTTCGCAAGAATGACGCCGCTGAGCGAGCCGAGCAGGTGGATGTCGCGCATCGTCTGGTACAGCGGGAGCAGAGCGAGCTGCATCGGAAGCAGGAGTCCCGCAAGGAATGCGAAGTAGCTGACGGTGGACCATCGAGAGCGCAGCCGGGAGAGGGGGTAGGCCGCGGACGAGGCGAAGATGACCAGGAAGACGATGGTCAGGACCGTGACGATCGCGCTGTTGATGAGCCCGCCGCCGAGAGCGCCCTGGTGCCAGGCATCGGCGAAGTTTTGGAGGGTCGGATGCTTGGGAAGTGCAAGGGTCGAGCTCTGGTCTGCAGGAGCCTTGAAGGCGGTGTTGAAGAGCAGAAAGATTGGGAAAATGAACACCAGGGCTGTCAGGATCATGACGGCCTCAAGTACCCCTGTCCTCCATGTGTAGCGATACATCTCAGCCTTCGTTCTTCGAGATCATCCGATACTGAAACGCCGATGCGGCAGCCACGAACAGGGTTAGTACGACGGCCAGGGCGGCGCCGTTACTGAATCGCCCCAACTGGAAGGCGTTTTTGTAGATCAGCGTCGAGATGGTGTCGGTGGCGCCGCCGGGTCCACCCTGGGTCATCACGAGGACTTGGTCGAACAGTTTGAAGCCCCCGATAAGGGAGAGCATCAAGTTGATCGTGATCGCCGGAGCCAGCATCGGCCGGACGATGTACCAGAATCGCCGGATCGGGCCGGCTCCGTCGATCGCCGCCGCTTCGATCACCTCGTCGGGAATTCCCTGGAGTCCTGCGAGAAAAATGACCATGGAATATCCGACGAACTGCCAGATGACGACCGCGATGATCGCCCAGATCGCGACTTTCGGGTCGCCGAGCCAGTTCTGGCGCATTCCGCCGAGGCCGATGTCCTTGAGGATCTGGTTGAGTGCCCCATCCGGGGCGAGGAGGTTCTGCCAGAGGAACCCCACCGCGATCGACGTGATCACCACCGGTGCGAAGAAGAGAACCCGCAGGAAGTTCCGCGATTTGATCTGCGAGTTCACGCCGAGGGCGATGAGCAGGCCGATGGCATTCTGAACAACTGTGACAGTTACAGCGATCAGCAGGGTGTTCTTGATCGCTGTCAGGCTGTTCGTGTCGTCGAAGATCGACCGGAACTGATGGAAGCCCACCCAGTGCCTGACCGACGAGACACCGTCCCAGTCGGTGAAGGCGAAGAGGCTGCCCTGTACCGCAGGAACGATCACCGCGAACGCGTAGAGAGCGGCTGCGGGAAGAACGAACCACCACACCGACTGTGCGTAACTGCGATACCGACGCCTCGATCTCAAGGCTGGCGCGTCCGTGCGCGCCGGAACAGTGCTTGTTGTTGCCATGATGAGACTCCTTGCTGTCCCTCGCAGAAGGACAGCGCGGTGCACACGTTCCTTGCGTCGCGCTGTCCGTTCTTCCAGCTCATCCCTTGTAAGCGGCATCCATTGCGGCGAGTACGTCCTTGACCGAGGCCTGTCCGCCCAGGAGCTTCTGCATCTCGTCCTGGTAGACCTGGGTCATGTTGGCGTTCGGCCAGGTCTGGTCTGGGAAAGCGGCGGTCTTGTCGCTGTGCACCTGGTCGGAGACCCCCGCCAGAGTCGGCGCGGGCTTGAATCCCTCCACCGCGGTGCTGGGGAAGATGGATCCGGCCTTGACCGCGATGTCCATGCCTTTCTTGGACATGTAGAAGTCGAGGAACTTCTTCCCCAGCGTGACGTTGCCCTTGGCGTTGACGCCGTATCCCGCGCCCAGGCCGACCGGCAGGACTGTCTGCGAGGGGTCGTCCGTTGCGGGGAGCGCGGCGGTCTCGAACGACGTACCGCTCGGGGCGTACTTCTCGATGTCCACGATCTGGTTGCTCACCGTCACGATGCCGAGGGCGCCCCCCGTGGCGACCTGCTTCTGCGCGATCTCGAGGCTCGTTCCGAGCGAGTCCTTGGTGAAGCACCCGGCGTCGAGCATCTGCTTGTACTTCGTCAGCGCCGTAGTCCACTCGGAGTCGCTGAACGTCGCCTTGCCGGCCGCCTGTTGCGCCGAGAAGTCCGGGTTCGGTCCGTACACGAGAGTGGCCGTGAGAGCGAAGGGAAGGTAGTTGAAAGTACCGCCGGCGAGTCCAGCCATCGCGTAGGCAACCTTGCCCTTGGCCTTCGCGGCCGAGCAGAGGCCGAGCACCTGGCTCCACGTGGTGGGTGCCGTCTTTCCGACGGCCTTGAGTGCCTGCGTGTTGTACGTGGCGGGGACGATGGTCGAGTTGTTGGCGACCATCAGCACCTTGCCGTCGGCGCTCATGACTTTCTTGGTCGCTTCGTTGAATTTCGAAGCCCAGCTCTCGGAGGAGAGGTCTGCGAGGTACTGGCCCTTGGCCAGGGTCTGTGCCGAGATCGGGTTTCCCTTGCCCGGGAACACGACGTCGACATCGGATGCGGTGCCCGAGACGAGCTGGGTGTTGATCTGCGTCAGGATGGCCGGCCAGGGATAGCCGGTCGACTTGACCTTGACCCCCGGATTGTCCTTCTCGAACTGGGCAATGACCGCCTTCATCACGGTGTCATTGGACCAACCGGCAACCGTGAGGGTCTTGCTGCCGCTGCCGGAGGTGGCCGAGGCGGAATTCGGGTCGGTCGAACATCCGGCCAGTGCCAGAGCTGTGGCCGCACCGACACTGGCGACCGCGAGTGCGCGGTTTCTTCGCATGAAATTCTCCATTGGATTTCAAACGTGGAGCCTGGACGTTACGGGCCCGCACAAATCGGGACTCGTCCGGCGATGTGCTAGTGACCGTAGGACTCGAGGGTGAGAGTGTCAACCGGTCTACAAAAACTGGCTCGCGAAGCTCCAAGGCGGCCGGTGGGGCGGTGATCTGGAGCAGAAGTGCTGCTCAGGCAACAGTGCTCAGGCGTGCGCGATCGGATTCGGCGGCGACCGGTCTACAAGATCGGGGCGTGAACCGGATGTGCGGTGGTAGCCTCGCGCATGGTTTCAAGAAGGAGGGCAACCGTGGGATCGGATGCGTCCGCCGGTGCTGCTAGGCGTCCGTCGATGGACGACGTGGCCCGGGCTGCTGGAGTGTCCAAAGGGGCGGTGTCTAAGGTGATCCGCAACGCGTACGGGGTCAGCGATGCCATGCGGACGCGCGTGGAGGACGCGATCCGGGAACTGGGGTACCGGCCCCGCATCGCGGCCAGGGCCATGAGGGGGTCGAGCTTCAGCATCGGTCTGGAGATCCCCAACCTCGGCAACGACTTCCTGACCCAGATCATGCAGGGTGCGGCCGCGCAGTTGGCGGGTTCGAGCTACCAACTCATGATCGCCCCAGGAATCGGCGAGCTCAGCGGTGAGCCGGTCCTGGAGAATCTGGCCGACCGCCAGGTCGACGGACTCATCGCGATCTCGCCCGAGGTCACACCAGCCTGGCTCGAGACCCTTGCCCTCGAGCTTCCCATTGTCCTCATCGGACGCCACGACGCCTCCGCCAACTACGACACGGTCACCAATGACGACGTCGCAGGTACGACGTTGGCCCTCGACCATCTGCGCACCCTCGGGCATGAGCGGATCGCGCACCTCACGATGCGGATGCAGCCGGAGGCCCAGGCGCGCGCCCCGCACTCGCTCCGCCTGCTGACGTACGAGCAGATGACCGCCGACGCCGGCCTGGACTCGATCGTCGAATACTGCGGTGACGCACAGGACGACGCTTACGCCGTAGCACGCGAACTGATAAGCCGTGATCCCTCGATCACTGCCATCTTCGCCGGGCACGACACCCTGGCGATCGGCGTGCTTCGTGCGCTCGCGGATCTGGGACTGACCACCAAGGACGTCTCCGTAGTGGGGTATGACGACATCCAGCTCGCTGGCCACCCGATGGTGTCCCTTTCGAGCGTCTCGCAGTTCGGCGAGAAGATGGGCGCGATCGCGATAGAGCTGCTGATGGAGCGGATCTCCACCGGGCGAACGGCTGCGCGCCACTACCAGATCCACCCGGAGCTACGCGTCAGAGCCTCGTCGCAGGCCGCACGCAGCCGCACTCTGCCCGAGAGCCGCACGGGAAGCTGAGCGCCGGACACCCAGAGCCAGACCGAGTCCGGTGCATTGGATCTGCCGAGGGTCAGCGCCCGCATCAGGATCAGTTGAGTTCGATCAGGCCGAGTCGGGCGGCTTCTGTGACGGTGCCGGCGCGGTTCTCGGTGCCGAGCTTGCGGTAGATGCGGACGAGATGGGTCTTGATCGTTGCCTCAGCCAGATGCAGGGTGCCGGCGATCGTCCGGTTCGTGTGTCCATGGGCCACAAGCCGGACGACTTCGATCTCGCGCTCGCTCAGCAGCGGACCCGACTCGGCAGGATGCCCGATGAACTGCGCCGCGGCCTCAGGTGCCAGCGCCATGCCTCCGGCCGCCGCGGCGCGTACGGCGCGGAACAGTTCGTCGGGAGGGCCTGCCTTGAGGACGTAGCCGCGCGCGCCGGCCTCTACGGCTCGCAGGACGTCGGCCTGGTGGCCGTGGCTGGTGAGTACGACGACCCGGGCGGTGGTGGAGGTGGCCAGGATCCGGCGGGTCGCCTCGATGCCGTCGATGACGCCGTCTGCCGCACCGGTGTCCGACAGCCGGAGGTCCATCAGCACCACATCGGGGCGCAGTTGCTCCACCTGATGCACCGCGTCGGTGCCGTCGCCGGTCTCGCCGGCGACGGTAAAGCCGGGTTCGCTGTCAAGGAGCGCACGCAGACCGGCTCGTACGACAGTGTGGTCGTCCACGATCAGAATCCGCAGTGCTGGACCAGGATTCTCGTTCATCGGGCGCCCACCGGGATCCGGTCCTTGGCCTGCAGGGTCGCCCGGACGCGGGTGCCCTGTCCAGGCGTGCTGTCGATGGTGAGGGTGCCGCCGAACACACCCAGCCGGTCACGTGCCGCGGCCAGCCCGAATCCGCGACCTGTGCCTGGCGGTAGCAGGGCCGTGGGGCCGAACCCCACTCCGTCGTCCAGGACCTCGATGGCCGCGCTCCCCGCGTCGCCGTAGGCCAGGGTGACGCGTACGTTCCGGGCGCGTGCGTGTTCGCAGGCGTTGGCCAGGACTCCCTGAGTGACCCGCAGGAGGGCCACGGCCTGATCTGTGCGCAGGGGGCAGGGCTCGTACTCGGTACGGAAGGTGATCCCGGGCGACCCGGCTACGGCGCCGGTGCGGGCGCACAAGTCGCGCAGCGCCGCCTCCAAGCCGTCCCGTGCGAGCAGGGGCGGAGTGAGGTCGTCGATGATGCCGCGGGTCTGCGCGAGATGCTCGCCGAGAGCTCCGGTCACCGACCGTACCTGCCGCCGGGCAATGTCTGGTCGGCGGTCCCAGTCCCGTTCGGCGGCCTGCAGCAGCATGCGGCTGCCCGAGAGTTCCTGGGCGAGCGTGTCGTGCAGGTCCCGAGCGATCCGGGCTCGCTCGGCGAGCCGTCCGGCCTCTCGCTGCTGCTGTGCCAACTCGCCCCGTGCGGCGGTGAGTTCGCGGGTCAGTTGCTGCTGGGCGTGGTAGAGGAACACGGTCGCCCACAGGGCGGCAACCGGTGGTGCCAGCACATCGGCGTCGAAGCCACCACCGGCCCGCAGCAGAGCCGCCACCAGAAGTGCCGTGAGGCTGCCGAGCGCGATGACCACCGCCACACGAGTGGGCATCCGCAGCGCCAGTACGGCCAGCGGCACGGCCAGCCATGCGTACCCGAAGGCAAGCTGCGTCGGGAGGGTCCATGCCACCCAGGACCACAGCAGCATGAGAAGGCCGAGCCAGGCAGGTTGGGCCCAGCGGCCCAGCCGATCCCACCGGGCCAACCCGGCTGCGTACAGCAGGGCCAGCGCGGCCGTGGGCGGCGCGATGCGCCAGCACAGCTCGTGGTTCAGCTCGAAGAGCCGCACCAGGGTGCCGACGACGGCGACCAGGAACACCAGGTGCGGGAGACACCGCGCGGAGACAGAGGGTCGACGTACGGCGAAGGCGGTGACGGGCACGGCTGCGGCTCCCTGGGGCGGGCCGGGCGGAGGCGACAACAGGTCCAGAAGTGTAAGCCGGGACCTGTTTGAACGCTGTAAACGCCCAGATGGGGCCGTGCCCGCGCTGATGTCAGCTCCCCGGATGCAGACCGAGCCAGCCCGGCGACGGATCACCCTTGACCTCGCCGAAGTACAGGGAGAACGTCTGCCGCAGCCGCTCGGCCTCGGCGCGGTCCTCCATGAACCTGGGGAAGCCGTCGACGTGGGCGTTCGGGAACTCCCACACCGGCTTCAGGCTGGCATTCGGTGTGACGTCCGTACGCACCGACCAGCCGTTGAAGCTGGCCAGCTGGCGCTCCTCGGAGAGCACCCAGTTCAGGTACAACTTCGCCGCGGTCGGGTTTGCCGCCTTCTTCAGGATCGCGGCCCGCTGCCCCCAGGCCATGAAGGGGTGGTCGCCGGTCGGAACGACCCACTTCACGGTGGTCGACGTGGAGACCGTGCTGCCCGAGCCGCCCACTCCGATGGTCTTCACCCCGCCGTTGACCGCGGCGCCCGGGGTGTTCGTACCCCGGGCGAACTGGGGCTGCTGCGCGGCGAACTGCGCCACCCAGTCCCAGCCGTACTTCTGCTGGTAGAGGGAGTAGAGGTACAGCACCGCGTCGTCGTCGTTCGGGTACGAGGAGGCGATGGCGCCCTTCCAGCGCTCGTCGAGCAGGTCCAGCGGAGTCCTGGGCGCGTTCGCCCCAGCGGCCTGGATGTCGTACATGAAGCTGAAGGCGATGACGAAGAGCGCCGTCCACGCGCCGTCCGGGTCCTTGAAGCCCTTGTGGACCTTGGAGAAGCCGGCAGGCTTGTAACGCAGCAGCTTGCCCTCCTGCTTCCAGCGGGTGAAGTCCTGGAGCGTCTGCAGCTGGACGACGTCGGGGACCAGGGTGTCGGTCGCGAGCTGGTTGTCCACGCGGACGTCGTGGTACTTGCTGTAGTCCACGGCGACCGTCAGCGGGACCTTCGGGAAGCGGGCGGCCCAGGCGGCCCGTACCCCCGCTGCCTGGCCGTCGACGTCTCCGCCCTGGTAGAGGACGAGCTTGCCGCCTTCGGCGATCGCCGCCTCGTAGAGCTCGTCGATGGAGCGGGTCTCCTCACGAACACCGGTGAGCGAAGCGCTGACGGGGGTGGCCGCCTGCGCGTCGGTCGCGACGGCCGCGGCGGCACCGCCGAGGGCGACACCGGCTCCGGTGGTGAGCAGCCGGCGCCTGCTGAAGTTCCTGGGCATCGTGAGGGTCCTCCTGCTGGTTCCGCCGCCACATTCTGTAGGCGGCGGCGCCCCCATCGTGCCGATGAACTGTGTTGTTTCGCGTCGTCCAAAGGCTGCTTACAGGTTCAATCGTTCGGTTGAACGGATGTGATCAGCATCGGTGGTGGCGGTACTTCGGAAGCGACTTGGTCCTTGGACGGGTCCTCTCGTTGGCGTTGGTCAGGGCCGAACTCCTCGGCGCCGACCAGGTGTTGGTCCAGTCGATGGGATGGCCACGGTGGCTGCCCGCGTACGACACCCCGCGCAGTCTCGAACCTGACGGCACGCGCGCCGTCCTTACGGAGGTCCTGGTGGTCCTGCAGCACTCCGAGTGCCCCGACCGCTGGGCGTTCCTCGCCGGCGGCGCTGCCGCCCTGGCTGGTGTCGCCTGCAATCGGTTGAAACGGCGGCACTCCTCCTGAAGGGCGAGCTCGCGATGAGCCTTGACGCAGACGTTCCTGTCCAGTTGGGCACGCGTCCGCTCCAACTCGACAGGGTCGCCATTCGAAAGGTCGACTATCTCGCTCAGATTGGCGGCCCCGGCCGAACCGCGCAGAGAACTGTCCTGCTCCAGGGCCGGCTTCTGGACAAACCGAGGCAAGGTCCGCATCGCGTGCCGCAATGGGGGTCTTTTCGGGGCTGGGGCAGGCTGAGGGCTCGGCTCTGGCATCGGGTGGGCGCCGAGTTCCGCTTCGCCGGTGCGGTGGTGGGGCGTTTCGGGCTAGTCGAGGTGGCTGGTCAGCCGGGGTTCGGGAGGATATGGAGCCTGGCGATCGCGTGAGTGATGACGTCGGTCCAGGATCATCGGGCCGTAAAGCGCAGCCAGTGGCGGCGGCCGGCCTTAACGAGCTAAGCGGCGGCGGAGATCAGCCGCAGGCGCCGCTTGTTGGGTGCCCAGCGGTGGGTCTTGCCGGTCAGGGTGAGCATGGGCACCCAGGTGAGATGGGCGAGTCCACGGAGGCCGATCCCTAGTTGCTCGATACAGCCGTTGCGGGCGTCACGGCCATGAGGCGGTACGAGGGAAGTTCCAGGGGTGCTCCCGCGATGAACCGGATGGCGAATTCCTGGCCACCTCGACCTGCCAGGTATAGGCGACGCGGCTGTTCCGATGCGGGGTGGGTGATGGTGGGCAGGTCGGGTGCGTCCCAGAGCTTGCGTGCGGTCGGGTCGGCGCGGACGGTTTCGATCACGGCTCGCAGACGATCGTCGGTGCGCCACTGTTCGGCGTGCACGCGCAACTGGGCCATCATCGGCATCGCCCACTCCTCTTTCCAATTGACGAGTTGTCTGCGCGCTTCAGGCCAGGTGAGGGCCCATTCCATGACGTTGAGGCCGTGCTGCATCCACGGGAAGTACTCCAGGGCCTTGGCGTTGTAGACCAGCACATCCCACCGGTGGTCGTTGAGGTAGAGCGCCCAGGTGCGGCTGTCCTCGACGAAGGAGCGGATCGAGTCGGGGAGCAGTGCGCCGAGGTGGCTGACAGGGGCTTCCGCGGGGGCGTGACCGCGGGTGACGCGGTAGACGATGTCCCATTCCTCGTCGTTCAGGTCGAGGATGCGGCGCACGGCGTGGAGAAAAGCGTCGCTGTAGTTGCCGGGACGCGCTCCCTCCAGGCTGCCGTACCAGCGACGGCTCACGCCGGCCAGTTGGGCCGTCTGATCCTGCGTGATCCCGACAGTCCGGCACGTCCCGAAAGCCGCCTCAAAGCCGGGGATGTCCGATGTGTTGCGACGTGCCCGTGCTTGCTTAAGAATGCGGGTGACGATCTGGCCCTGCATCTCACTCTCATTCATAACGTTCTCGTAACGACAGGTGGTGAGATCCGGGTCACATTCCCGGTGTATTCACGGCCCTCGTTTCCTGCTGACCATTCACCGCATCGCGTCCTGTAGGCAAGGGAGTTGACGTTGCGTGCCTCGTCCTGAATTCGGAACGCAAAACCCCTGCATCAAGCAATGGGAACTGTCAGTTCCCACCCTCAGGATAAGCACAAGCTTTGCGTTCCTTTGGATCGAGTGACGACGTCCTACTGTCACTGGCACCGCTGCGGCGAGTGGATCTCCGCGACGGCGAACCAGTCCAGCTGACTCGTGTAAAGGATCTTCATGTCGCGCTCCGTTCTGATCACCGGCGGAAACCATGGAATCGGGCACGCTGCGGTCTGCGCATTCCTCCAGCACGGCGATCACGTCGCGTTCACCCACTACACCGAAGGCGCCTCCTTCGATCTCGTCCACGACGGAGCCCTGCCCGTGTACTGCGACATCACCGACCCCGAACAGGTTGAGAGCGCCTTCAAGGAGGTCGAGGCCGACCAGGGGCCGGTCGACGTTCTGGTGGTCAACGCCGGCATCACCCGGGACAACCCGCTGCGCACGCCCGAGGAGGCCTTTGCCGCGGTCCTGGACACGGACCTCACGGCCTCCTGCAGGCTGGCCACGCGGGCCGTCCGTGCCATGTTGAGGACCAAGCGCGGCCGGATCATCCTTGTGCCCTCGGCCGTCGCACTCAAGGCCGAGGCTCAGGCCGACTACGTCGCTTCCACGGCGGGCCTCGTCGACTTCGGTCGCTCGCTGGCCAGGGAGATCGGCCCGAGCGGGATCACCGTAGACACCGTGAGCCCGGGCCTGACCGGCATGGCCATGGCCGGAGACGTTCCGCTGGGCCGGATCGGGAATCCGGAGGAGATCGCCTCGGCCATCGCCTTCCTGTTCAGCGAGGAAGCCGCGTTCGACACCGGCGTCAGGGTGCCGGTCGGCGGCGGCATTTCCGTGGGGCAGTGACTCCTTGACGACGACCGTCTGTGTCGTCGTACGGCACCCACAGTTGACGCGGGTGGAACAGTCCACCCTGCGGCAACTGGAACGGGACACCCTCGCGGGATCTCTGGCCGTGCGGAAGACGATGGTGGGGGATCGCCGCGAGATGGCCGCACACTCCGACGGCGACCTTCGCCAGCTCAAGCTTCCGTATCACCGGGGCCGGGAAGCCGCTGTACGCATCGTCGCCCGCGACCATGCATAGCTACCGCTGAGTGATCGTACGGATGGAAGGCCGCCGAACCGGCAGCGCCTGATCGGGTCAGGGGGCCGGCGCGCATCGCGATTCCGGCGGGAGCGAACTCACGCGTTGTCGAGCAGTCCGGGGTCGTCCGACTCGTCCGACATTCCCTCCAGCCGACGGGCCAGGTCGATCGCGACGTTCGGCAAGTCCAGGCCCGATGCTCTGAGCCCGTTGGCGTGCACGGTGGTCCGGCGCGCCCTCGTCGCGTATGGCGGAAACCACCTTGGTCTCCGCGTGCTGCCGCTCGGCCTCCACCTTGTCGAAGAACTAGACCGGGAGCACACAAAAGACGCCGACCAGCGCTCAGACGGTCCGCGTCTTCGGTTTGGACCCGGTGCGGAGCTGCTGCATAGCGCCCGCGGAGACGGCCACGCCGGAGGCGTCGCGGACGCCGAGCGATGCCTCCCTCAATCGTCCAGCGCGGTGTTCCATGCCTGGTCAGGGTGGGTGCGAAGAGGCTGGACTTGTGCCATGGGTCGCCATATGGTCCTGGTCCCCGCACAAAAGGATCACCGGCGGGGATGGGCCAGGAGGGGAGGGACGATGCACGCACGCGGGCCATGACGCGGACCGGGGAAACGAGACCGGCGCCCGGGAGCTACCAACTCCCAAGCGCCGGGCCGGCACCCCGAAGAGCGCCGATTCACATCTCGCGGGCGGCGGGGCCTCTGCACGAGAACCGCCGCACCGCGCTCCTACGAATCACGGAGTATCGCATGCCCGTCATGCCGAGCGGAATTCCGGCCTGCCCGGACCCCGACCGCCCGCACCGTCTCGCCGCTCAGCTCGCCGGCATGATCCCGGGCTCGGCCACTATCAGGGTCGGCCTCAGCGACCCGAAGGAGACCTGGCCCCACCCGCACGTCATCGTCAAGGACGAGGCCGGTCGGACCATGGAGCTGTCCCGGATCGCCGCCAGGGTCGCGGCCCGCTGGATCCTGCGGGTCTGGCCGGAGGTGGACTGGACCCGGCCGCACACCTTCGACCTCGCCGACGCGACCCTCACCCGCAGCGACCTGCTCACCGCCCGTCGGGGCCGCTGACATGGCGCGGATCCGAACCGTCAAGCCGGAGGCTTTCGTCTCCGAGTCGCTCGCCGAGGTGAGCGTCGAGGCCGAGCGGACCTTCTTCGGGCTGCTCACCCAGTCAGACGACCACGGTCGGCACCGCGACAACGCCGCGATCATCGCCGGGCTGCTCTGGCCGCTGCGCGCCGAGCACACCTCGGTCCACGTCGAGGACGACCTCCACCAGCTCGCGAACGCCGGTCTGCTCTGCCGGTACACCGGCTGCGACGGCCGCCGCTATCTCCACGTCGTGACCTGGTCCGCGCACCAGAAGATCGACAAGCCCAGCCAGTCCCGTCTGCCCTCCTGCCCGCAGCACCACGGCGGCGACCGGTGCGGTGCCTGCAAGGGGATCTGCACCAAGCGGATCGAGGAGTCGCGCACCCCTCCCCGAGGGCTCGCCGAGGCTTCGCCGAATGCTCCCCGAGCCCTCGATCTGCCCGCGCAGCCCGCTGCGACGCCTCCCCGCCACGCAGGCGGAACCTCCGCCGCCCTGCAGGACACCCTCGACGGCATGGCCGACACCCCTAACCAGGTGGACACGAAAACAGCAGGTCAGACGGCATTCTCCGAGGACTCCCCGAACCTTCCCCGAAGCCTCTGCGAGGGCTCGGCGCCTGGATCTAGGATCTTGGATCCTGGATCTTCTTTCCCTACGGGGCGCACGGCGCCCGCGGTCACCGTCTCGGCGAACCAGCTCGTCGGCGAGTACATCGCTGCCTGCGACGAGCGCCCGCCCAGCGATGTGATCGGGCACCTCGGCCGGATCGTCAAGAAGCTCCTGGGCGAGGGCATCGCCCCCGAGCACATCCGGGCCGGGCTGCAGAACTTCGCCGCCAACCCCAAGCACCCGAGCGTGCTGACCAGCATGGTCAACGAGGCCATGAACGCACGCCCCGGCGGTTTGGCACGACCGGGAATCCGCCCTACCGTGCCCGCTCACCAGGCGTGGACCAACCCCGCCAACGCTGCTGCTGCCTATGCCGAGGAGCTGTGATGCGCACCCGTAACCGCGAACCGCAGCCCCTGGGCGGCACGGGCACCGTGGACCGGCTGGCCCGGATCCTGGCCGCCCGCAACATCGACCCGGCCGCCGTCACCGACCTGGCCGACGAGCCCGAGCCGTACTCCCCGCTGGACGCCCTCCTGGCGGGGATGCCCCCGCGCTACCGGGCCGCCGTCGCCGACCACCCCCAGGTCCTGGCCTGGGCTCGGGAGGTGGCCGAGGCGGCCGTCGCCCCCAGCCGGGGAGCCCGGCGACAGGTCACCACCGGGCCCAGCCTGCTGATGGCCGGGGTCGTCGGCGCGGGCAAGACGCACCAGGCGTACGGCGCGGTCCGGCGGCTGGTGCAGAGCGGAGTCGGCGTGCGCTGGCGCGCGACCACCGCCGCCGACCTCTACGCCGACCTGCGCCCCCGGCCCGGGGCCGACAGCGAGCGGGAACTGGCGGCCGTCAGCCGCTGCCCGCTGCTGATCATCGACGACCTCGGCGCGGCGAAGGCGTCCGAGTGGGTGGAGGAAGTGACGTACCGGCTGATCAACCGCCGCTACAACCACATGCTCCCGACCCTGATCACCACCAACCTGGCGATCAAGGACCTCCGCGCCTACCTCGGCGACCGCGTCACCAGCAGGCTCGCGCAGATGACCACCAGGGTCGAGTTCGAGCCGGTCGACCGCAGACGCCACCGCCCCGCAGCCTGACCCACCGCAGGCCGCGCCGGCAGCGAGCCACCCCTGCACTCCCGACCCAGCGCCCCCTCCGCCGACGCCTCTGCGCGCGGAGGGCGATCGGAGCAACTCGCATGACTATCACGACGATCAGCCCTGCCCGTCACCGGTCGCTCGGCGACCACACCTGGCAGGACCAGGCCGTCTGCCAGAGCACCGAGTACAACCCGGTGGACCCCGAGATCTTCTTCCCGGACCCCGACGAGACCGACAAGATCACCGCCGCGAAGTCCCTGTGCGGTCAGTGTCCGGTCCGCCGCACCTGCCTGGACGCCGCCCTGGAAAACGGCGACACCGACGGCATCCGAGGCGGACTGACCGAGGAAGAGCGTAGGTCGCTGCACGCGAAGCTCGCCCAGCGCCTCGACTACAGCCGCGTCAACGCCACCATCGCCGGGCGCGACGTCCACCTCACCAAGGACGAGCGCCGCGCGGTCGTACACGCCGCCTACCACCACGGAGTGACCGAGCAGCGCCTGGCCTGGCTCCTGAAAATCACCGAGGAGCACGCCCAGAAGCAGTACCGCGAGATTCGCCGCGCCCTGCGCAACCGAGACCTGGACCAGACTCCGACGACCACCCCGCCTCACGAGACCGACGACGAGCGCCTGGGCCGCGACGACTTCGGGACGGCGGCGTGACCAACACGAGCGCGCCGAAGACGGCGCACATCACCGGCTGGGACCGCGCGGTCGTCATCGCCCTGGGCGGCGCCGGATGCGCGTTGTCATACGACGCCCTCCAGCAGATGGCCGTCGCCATCCACGTCCGCGGTCTCCTGACCTACCTCTTCCCGCTGGTGATCGACGGCTTCATCGCCTACGGCATACGGGCACTCCTGGTCCTGCGCGACGCACCCCTGCGCGCCCGGCTCTACGTCTGGACGCTCTTCGGCACGGCCACCGCCGCCAGCATCTGGGCCAACGCGCTCCACGCGGTGCGCCTCAACGAGGAAGCGGGCTCGGCCACCGGGCTCCGGCTCGGGGACACGGTGGTCGCGGTGCTGTCCACCATCGCCCCGCTCGCGCTGGCTGGCGCGGTCCACCTCTACATCCTCATCGCCCGGGGCCCGGTCAAGGGCAGTGACCGCGAAGTCCTCGGTCAGGCTGACCGGCCCGAGGGCATCGCGGTCACCCGGACTGACCGGGTCGGTCAGCACGAGCCGCAGGCCGGTCAAGTCAGCGCCGGGCAGCCGGTCACTGCGCTGACTGACCGGCCGCGCCTGTCCCTGGACAAGCAGACCCCGGGTCCCCGGTCACTGACCGGGGACAGTGCCACGGCGGTCAACGGCAACGAGGACACCGGTGACACCGGTCAGTCGCACGAGGCCGCTGACCAGTCCGGACAGCCGGACACCGTGCCGTCGGTCACTGACCGCCCGATTGGAACCACGCCGGTCAACGGCAACCAGGACACCCTCGTGCCGCTCACCGACCGCCCGGTCGCCCTGTCGCCGGTCACTGACCGGGACACCCGGACATCCAGTGACCGGCGTCCTGACCCGGACACCGAGGAGCTGCTGAAGATCGCCCGGTCGGCGGTCAGGGCCGAGGACAAGCTGACCCGCAAGGTGGTCGCCCAGGCGATCCGAGGTCAGCAGATCCCCCTGTCCAGCGACACCTTGACCGCGCTGATGGCCCAGCTCCGCGAGCAGCACGGACAGCCGGTCACCCCTGCCCGGGACTGACCGGACAGCACGAAGCGGGTGGCCGCGCCGGACGCCCTCGCCGGTCACCCGCTCCCGGCCACGCTCCCCACATCCTCCAGAAGCGAACCGGAGCACACTTCATGCGTACTCACCCGGCCACACCCGCCGAGGTCGACTCCTGGCTGACCGTCCTGCACCAGCACGGTCACCTCTACCGCGCCCAGTCCGGCCCTGATACCACCTGGACCGTGCAACGAACTAGGGACAGCCGCGCCTGGACCCTGCACCACCCGGTCCTGGCCATGGACTGGATCGAGGAACTCGTCCGCGAAATCCGGCAGGAGAATCCGGAGACGCGCCGGTGACCGCCAACGACCCTGTGGCCACCACGGCCGGACAGCAGCGTGACCCCAACACGGCTCCGGGCGGAGCAAGTTGTCGCCTACGACGGTCCTACGGCCCGTCGTACGCACTTGCCCCCGCCCAGGAGGGCGGGGGAAGTCCGGTTGGTCCCCGAGCGAGGGCGCACGGGGACCAACCGGACGACGGACACCAGGGGGCGCCCGTCGCCGGGGGAGAAGCAGACGACCGCGAGCAACCGAGCCCGAACACCCCCGCCTTCCCCGACCGCACGCCGCGCCGCCGCAGCCGCAACCCGAGTCAGCGCACCCGCAAGACGACCACGCGCCTCTCCGACACCGAGAATGCCGAGATCGTCCTCGCCGCCACGCAGCGCGGCATCACCGTCGCCCGATTCCTCGCCGCAACCGCCCTCGCCGCCGCCCGAGGTTCCTCCACCTTGTACACCAACGAACAACTCGACACCGCTATTGACGAGTTGGCCGCCCTGCGCACCGCCCTCTCCCGCATCGGCAACAACATCAACCAAATCGCCTACGTCTACAACGCCGGAGGCCAGCCCCGTCCCGGCGAACTCGACCGCGCCTTCGCGATCCTGATCCGTCTCTTGGCGCGTATCGACGACGCGGCTGACGCCCTGGTGAAGAAGCGACTTTGATGGTGCCGAAGATCCGGCGCGGTTCGCGGACCTACGGTCTGCTGGTCTATCTGTACGGCCCTGGCAAGCGTGACGAACACATAGACGCCCACTTGGTGGGGAGTTGGGACGGCTTCGCGCCCGACCCCGGACGCGACACCAGCCCCGACCCCAAGGTCACGCTCGCCCGCCTCGCCGCCGCACTGGACCTGCGCGTTAACCAGGCCGGCGACAAGGCCCCTGCCCAGCACGTCTGGCACTGCTCGGTCCGCACCGACCCCGGCGACCGGCCCCTGACCGACGCAGAGTGGAACACCGTCGCCCGCCGACTGGTCCAGGCGGTCAACCTCGCCCCCGAAGGCGATCCCGACGGCTGCCGCTGGGTCGCCGTACGGCACGCCGACGACCACATCCACATCCTGGCCACCATGGTCCGAGGCGACCTGCGCCGCCCCAGGATGAACTACGACTTCAAGAAGGCCCAGGCCGAATGCCGCCGCATCGAGAAGGAGATGGGCCTGCGCCGGCTCAAGCCCGGCGACGGCACCGGAGCCAAAACCCCCACCAGCGCCGAACGCTTCAAGGCCGAACGCACCGGCCGCACCGAGGCTCCACGCGAAACGCTCCGCGAAGCCGTCCGTCAATCCCTCGCTGGAGCCGCCACCGAGGAGGAGTTCTTCACCCGGCTGCGCGAGGCGGGCCTGCGCGTGAAGATGCGATACGCCCCGTCCGGTGACGCCCTCGGCTACAACGTCGCACTCCCCGGCGACCGCAACCGCGACCGCGAGCCCATCTGGTTCGCGGGCTCCACCCTGGCCCCCGACCTGTCCCTGCCGAAGATCCGCCGTCGCCTGGCCGACGCCACCTCCGACCGTACGACGCCCTCGGTATCCACGAGCGGTCGAGCGGACTGGTCGCAGTCCGCCCGGGAACGGCGCAACGCCACCGGCATCGCCGAACGCGCCGCCATCCTCCTCGACACCGACGACGACGAAGCCACAGCCCAACTCGTAGGCGTTGGTGAACTGTTGGACGCGGTCGCGCAGACCTCCTCGGCCGTCACCCGCGCCGAACTGGCTGCCGCATCCCGCGCGTTCGAGCGCGCCACCCGCAGCCGCATCCGAGCGGAGTACGCCGACACGAGGGCCATCCGTTCGGCGGCCCGGGGGATCATCCAGGCCGGCAACGCTCTTGGCCGAGGCGAGGACGGCGGCACCACCGCCATGCTCGTCTCCACCCTGGTCCTCGTCGCTCTCGCCGCCGCCCGCTGGCACTCCGCACGCGGGCACGCCCAGCAGGCCCACGCTTCCCGACAGACCGCCGAGCACCTACGAGCCGCCTACCATCAGGCCGCCGCCACCCCCATGCAGACACTGCGCGACCAAGGCCGCGCCCTGCCCGAAGCTGAACGCCGAACCCACGAGACCACCATCCACGCAGCCCTGACGGAGCGTGGACTGCGAGCAGACAGCACTGCGTCGAAGACCGACGCCCTGGCCGCCACCCTCGCCGAGGCCGAGCAAGCAGGCCACGACCCCAAGACCCTTCTCCAGGAGGCCATCGACCTCCGCGAACTCGACACCGCCGACGACGTGAACGACGTCCTGGTCTGGCGCCTACGCCGCCTCGCCCAGCTCCCCGCTCACCCCGCCGAAACGACCCACCGCCCGCATGCCGACACCGGCCAGCCCAAGACCTCGACCAACCGCACCAGCACCCAGAAGACACCCACGCCCGCAGCCCGCCCCACCACCTCCGACCCGCGCGACCGCCCACCACACCGCTGACCAGAGTCGGACAGGCCGCTCACCAGGTTGACCGACGCCACGAAACCCCTGGACAGCCGGTTCCACCAGCTGTTACGGATGAAAATAAGGCCCCCGACCGGGAGATGACGCTCGTGCCCAGAACCACCCACCGCCCCGCAGAGCCGACCCCCGTGCTCCCCGCCGTCCCCGCCGACACCGATCCCCTGCTCCAACTCGCGTACGAGACCCAGCCGCCCAACGGCCCCGGCGCGACGCGCTGCCTCGGCCACCCCCGCGCGCTCGCCCTGCGCGGGATCCCCGTGATGTGCACGGCCTGCCGCGCCCGGCGCGACTGGCTACTCATCAACCACGGCCGCAACGTCTGGATCGTCTGCCGGTGCAGCAACCAGTGGCTCGAACCCGAGATCAGCCGCACCGACTTCGACGCCCTGATCGCCATCCCGGACGGAACGACGTACCCCAGCGTCGAGCAGGGCCTCGCCGCGCTCGGATTCGATGGAGCCTTCGCCGGCACCTACCTGGAGTAAGGCCAGTCCTGCCGACAACCGCCCGACACCACCAGGCGCAGCCCTGACCGAGGAGAGAAGCTCCCCACGCAGCCAGCGCGAGGGCTTCTGTCGCCTTTCCGGCCGGACGCCCAGGAAGATGGACCCAGCCGAATGGGGGCCTACGTTCTCGCCTCGCGGCCCCAGCTCCACCAGCTGGCTTCAACGCCTTCGCGCGGCGGATGATGTCCTCGGTGACGTCGGCCATGGCGAGGGCCTGGCCCGGCTCGTAGTCGGGGACGTCGACGGAGGCGGTGATCTCCGGGCGCGGGTTCGGGTCGGAGGGCAGTGCGCGCGGCTGGTGAGCGCGGATGCGGGACAGGTCGAGAGCGCGGTTCTTGACCACCGCGGTGGCGGTGGCGGTCTCCTTGGCGGGCTCGGCTTCGGTGAGCGGCTCGACGGCGGCCGGCTCGGTGGTCTCGGCCGTGGTTGCGGCCTGCTGTGCGGCCGCAATCCGCTCTGCCTTCTCGGCGCGGATGTTCTCGACCTCGGTGGCCAGTTCGCGGAGTCGGGCCAGGTCGTCGGTGGTGACGGTGCTGCTGCGCGACATGGCGTCGAACGCGTTGATCGCACCGTCGAGGAGGGCGTCCAGCTCTTCGTCGTTGTGGGCTGTGATGTCCTCGGGAAGCGAGAACTCTTCCATGGGGCCGGTCTCCAAAAGATCGTTCTTGGAGACCCGGCCCAGAACCAGCGGTTGTCTGTTGCAGTTGGTAGCCCGCGGCCTCGACGAGCAGACCGATCGCGGCTCTCGGGTGCGGCTCGCTGGGGCTGAACCCCCGCTACCTTGTGCCGCCTCGCCCCGGTTCGATCTACCCCCCGGCACGGGTGAGTCGAGCTTAGGGAAACCTTACGTAGAGGCCGGGTTGACGTTTGGTAGTGCGAGCGTCATTCTTTGGCTGTGCCTTACAACTCGGCCTCCCCGGAGGAGGCAGACACTAATCCGCGCCTGGGGGCCGAGAACCGCCCTCCAGGCCAACTGCTCACCCAAGCAGCCCAGTTGGCCAGCGCGGCGGAGGCTCTCCTGGAGAAGGCCGTCATCGCCGAGAGGGCGAAGGGGACGTCCTGGGAGGTCATCGGAGACATTCTCGGCGGCGTGTCTAAGTCCGCCGCCCAGAAACGCTGGGGCTCGACGGTGGCCAAGTGGCGAGAGTCGAACGTGGTCCAGCCCACCGCGCCTGTCTCCCCGCGCGACGAACTTGTCGAATTCACGATGGCGTATGACGAGCTGGAGGACGCCTGGCACGGTGCCAATGAGATCGTGCAACGACAGCCGCTGCTCGCCGACTTGAACAACGCGACGGCAGCCTTGTCCGGCTCCCCCGGCGACCGCGCCGCCCGTCTCTCGCACTGGGTGCAACCACCCTCCCACACGTGCGAGTCGACCAGTGATTGGTTGGTGACCCTGTACCGCACCAGCCAGGGGCGCGAACGCGACATCGACCGCACTGCGTTTCTGGACCAGTGCAGGAACCGCGACCCTCGGGTTCGCGAACTCACACTCAAGCTCCTCGCCGACTGGTTGCGGCACCAAGACTCAACCCAACGCCACAGCGGTGGAGGCGTCGACCGCCAGCTACTCGATGAGGCTCGCGACCTGCGCGCCGAGAGGCACCCGACGAAGCTGACTCTGGAGGAGCGGGTGGCGAACCTTGAGCGCGCCTTCGGACATCTCTTGTCCGAACAGGCGGAAGGGCCATGAACCCCAGCACGATGCCACGCAGCTAGACCGCAGAAGCTGCCTCGCCCGCGTCTCGACACAGCTCCGCCGCCTCAGCGAATCCCTGGAAAGAAGCACTGAAGGCGGCGGCAGATCAACACCCACCATGTGAAGGAGGAAAGTCGACCCATGTCCAGTATCACTCCGTCGTCAAGTCCTGGCGACGGACCACAAGAGTCGAAGCGGGTGGATCTTGCCCTGGCCGGGTCCTATGCGGCGGGATACTCCGCTGCGCTGGGGGTCGGTGCTGGGCTGTCTCCAGCTATGACCCTGTCGCAGGTGGTTGCGGCGACGCTGTGCTGGTTCCTCTGGAGGCGCCTGCGTTCATGACGTCGTAGTTGTTGGGTGGGGCCCGTGCCGAATGGTGCGGGCCCCACCGCAAAGGCCGGGCGTGCTACGGCACTGCGCGGATGTGGAGATCGACCGGCAGTACACCGACACCCACGGGGCGTCCATCGTCGGGTTCGCCTTCGCTCACATGCTCGGCTTCAACCTGCTGCCGAGGCTGAAGAACGTCGGCTCCGCACGCCTGTTCCGTCCGGCGGCCGGCCAGGATGGCACCTGCTCCCGGACGGTCTGCGATCGGTGCCGGTGTCGAAGATCATCCAACTGCGTACGGACCATCGCGCGGAATTCAATGCCTTCACCCAAGCAGTCGACAACGCTGCGACGGATCTCCGAGAGCACGTGGCCGGCATCGAAGACCGGGCGGCCTTCGAGCACCACCTTCGGCTGCAGTTCGACGAGAGCATCGCGGTGCCGCTTGAGGAACTGCGCGAGGCCATGAACGGCCTCCACCTCAAGACCTTCTACAGCGCGCTGAGTTACAAGTTCGAAGTGCCTGCTCTCGCCGCTGCGGCGAGCGGTTGGGTAGGCAACGTGCCGATCGCCGCAGGAGCCCTTGCGGTCGCGGCCGCCACTCTGCGCCAATCCACGGCGGAGACGCGAGATGCTTAGCTCTCGGGCTCGCCCGTCAGCTACCTGCTCCGGGTGGAACGGAACTTGAAGCCGACCACACTGGTGCGGCGGGTCGCGCGGACGATTGGCCGAGGTGCGGGGTCCGGAATCTAGCTGCGCTCAGGTGCGGTTGCCCTGCTTGGGTAGTCCACCCCGGAAGTCGCAGCCGGGGCACGCGTCCTCGCCCTGGATATGGCCTTCGTACCAGCCGAGGACGGCTGCATGCAGGATCGCTTCCTCCACCGAGGCTTCGCCGTTGCGGACCGACGCGATGGCGTTGCCGACGACCACCCGGAGCACACCGTTGTCGGGCGAGGGGAACGGCGGGGACGGCATCGGTGAGTCGGACGTCATGGCCGCAGCCTACGGGCGGGCACGGGAGCCGGTCAGCCGGACGGAGTGATCTCGTACTGGAAGGGACTACGCCGGACTCCTCGGCCCACAGCGACGAACTTCGGCTATCCCGAGGGTTGGCGGACCGCCGACCATTGCGCCTTCCTTGTCCATCGGCGAACAGGCGTACGGCAAGGCCGCCCCTGCCTGGTCGGCGTGGGGCGGCCTTCTGCGGTTTCGGTCAGACCTGGGCGAGGCGATTGGAGAGGTCGAGGGCGGCGGTCGCGACTGCGAGGGCGGCGCACAGGCCGAGCACCTCGTGGAGGGTCGGGCGGACGAGGCGTGGCCAGTCGTCCGGGGCGGTGGGCCAGGAGGCGAGATGCACTTCGGTGGTGGCCAGGCCCAGATGGGCCGTGACGTCCCAGCCTGCAAGGGAGGCTGGTTCCCAGTGCAGGCGAATGCGGCCGAGGGGGAGTCTCGGGGTTTCGGCGGGGAGCCAGGTGACGTCGAATGGTCCGTCGGGGAGGGCGGAGACGCGCTGGACCAGCGCGCCGCGTACGCCGCTCGGTATGGGTTGTACGGCGAGACGGTCCAGCGGAAGGAGATGCGATGGGCGGGATTGCGACGGGATAGGGGCCTCCGGCGTGTGTTGGTGGGCTCGGTCAGGCCCAGGCGAGGGCATCGCTGACCGCCACCGGGAGGTAGTCCTCCTGGCCGTCGTCGGCGATGAACGCCTTGCCGTCCCGGACGACGACCTCGACTCCCACGTAGTGGGTGAAGGGGAAGTCTGGGTTGATGGCGAGGCGGATCGGCAGGTTGGGATCGAGGTTCTGGAGCTGGCGGAGCAGGTGGCCGACAGTCAGGTAGTGGGGCACGGAACCTCCGGGATCGGTACGGGATGGCAAGGCGGAGCTGGTGATGGTGTGTCAGGAACCGTCGAGGCGAAGCAGATCGCGAAGGACTTTCGGGCCCTGGGTGTGGCTGGCGAGGTGTCGCTTTCGGCTCTCGTTGACGTAGCCCTTGCCGGGCTGCTTCATCTCCCAGTCGCCGCACGAGCAGATGGCCTGTGTGTACGCGCGGCCGGGGCAGTCGGGGTGGAGCGGCTTTCCGGAACTGGTGTGCTTGTGGTCCGCCGGGCAGAGCGTGCCGTCGGCGTGGTGGTTGGTGAGCGGGGCGCGGTGTGCCAAGGGGGCCTTCCGAGACAGGGGTCGGTAGCGCGGTCAGCGGCTGGGGGTGGCGATGAGCGCGGTGAGGAAACCGGCAACGGCCTCGGAGGGGGTGTGGAGGCCGAACTCCTGGACCCACGGCTCGCCTTCGGTGGGTTGAACCCGGACCTGCCAGACGATGCCGCGCTGCCAGGCGGTGGGGTCCTCGGGGAGCCAGCCGACGTAGACACGGCCGTCGGGGCTCGTCGCGTGGACATTGGCCTGCGGGGTGTCGACGACGGCCCAGCCGAGGGCGTGGAGGAGTTCGAGCACCGGGTCCGCGCAGTGGTCGGAGGAGAGTCGGCAGCGTTCTTCCACGGCAGGGCGGACGATAGCGGGCAGGTGGGTGGCGGAGGCGGTCACGGTTGGACGATCCCTTCGTTGACCTGCGGTTTTTCCAGCACCCGTACGTTGACATGCGGTGTGCCGAAGCGCGTAGTCGTTTCCCGGGGTGCGACGTCTGCCGTGGGCGAACTGGCAGCCGTCAGCAGTTGGCCGGTGACCCGGGAATGGATCGGCGGACGCAGTTGTCGTACGTGGGTTGCGGCGATGGGTCGCGCAGGACGAGGCGGGAGCAGGGGTGGCGAGCAGACACTGGGACGGCGTCGGGCTGGAGCGCAAGATGCGCGCCGCCGGGAGGCCGTGGACGGTGGGCGACATCGTGATGGTCGCCGACGGTCAGTGGGCTGTCGGTGCGCAGTCCGACGGACGGCCGGACGAGGGCGGGGAGTTGGAGGACCGGATCGCGGACGGGCGTCGCGTCGAGTTGACGTTGGAGGAGCTGGCCCGCGTGGTGGGGTCCCGTATGTGGGATGGCCACCGTGACGGGGACGGCGCCTGACCGGTCAGCGGTGCGGCCCCAGTCCGGCCCCCGGCGGGCCGATAACGGCTGAAGGCGCGGGTTGATCGGGCGACTGGCCCAGGGCGCGTGGAGCGTGCGCGGAGCGGGCGACAGCGGCCTGGGCCAGGCGGACTGCTGGAGTCCGGTCCGCGGTCGCGGCGGTTTCACGTGCTTCGATCACGTGGCTGATGGCCTGCAAGGACGTACGGCTCTCTGCTTGGGCGATGCGAAGGTCCGCCGCCGTGCTGGTGATCCGTTCCAGCTCGTAGAAGGCCGGCACGTGGCCGGGCCGGGTGAGAGCGTGCAGACGGTCCTGGTGCACGGCCACGGCGCTGTCGGTGATGACCAGGGCGGAGCGGATGTGCATGGCCGAGCGAAGGAGAGGGTCGTTGTTGGGGCGGCGGACCGCGAGGGCTTCGAGGTCTTCGATGGGGCGGCCCCAGGCTTTCTCGATCATGGCGGTCGCTTGGTCGAGTGCGGTGGCGTCGGACATGGCGGAACTCCCGGCATTCGGGGGTGTTGTTGCGGTCAGAGGTGGCCTCGGAGCCCTGAGGATCAGCGGCTGTGGCGCTGGGCGGGCGAGATGGCCGGCCGCAGGGCCTCCGGGCTGTGCGCGGACTTGCTCGACCGGATCTGGGCCGAAGTCGCGGTGCGGCTGCGGGCGGCCATGATCCGGAGGCCGGCGGCTGTCTGCGGGGTGCGTGCGGCGCGGTGGACGGCCTGGGCGACAGCGGTACGGCGCACGTCGAGTGGGGTCGGAGCGCGAGAGATCTGGGGGACGGTCAGGCCGACGGGGGTGAGCGTGACCAAGTGCTGGACCTCGCGGGAGATTTGGTGCCGCTCACGGATCACCGGGGCTGGATCGGTCATGGCGGCTGCCGTCGCGGCGATCAGGTGGGACGGGGTGCGGGCGGTGAAGACCGCCTCCGCACGAGTGCCCCAGCCCGGTGGACCGGCCCACAGCGTGACGGTTTCGTCGTCCCAGCTGGAGAGGCGGTTGTCGATCAGGACGCCTGCCTGCCCGTCGGGGGCGACGATCTCGACGGTGCCGCGCTCGGCCGCCTCACGACGCCAGCCGGCTTCGGTCAGCGGTCGGACGGCGTCGGCCCAGTACAACGACGGGCTCGCCAGAAAACGCCCGTTGCCCTCGTAGGCATCGGCTTCGGCGTAGTCGTGAGCCAGGGCGGTGGTGAGACCGGCGACGATCTCGGCCGGAGTGACATGGTTGAAGGTCGCCGTCCAGCGGGGCGCGGAGACGGCCTCCGCGGATGCCGTGATCTTCCACAGTTCGAAGTCGTCGCCGAACCAGCCGATACGGATCCTCTGGTCGGGCGAGGTGACGAGGAGCTGGCAGGGTCCCTCGTCGAGGTGGTGGTGGGGCCAGTGGGCGACGGGGGCGAAGCCGGCTCCTCCGGACCCGTTGGAGCCGGCCAGGTATCGGGGGCTGACCAGTACGTCTTCGAAGTGGTTCTGGTCGTAGGGCAGTTGGGTGCTCATCGTCGGGACTCCGGGGCGTGGGAGGGCAACGCGCCCGCATGCGCAGGGGGTTGGCCTGCCGGACTGCACGCGGGCGCCGTGGCAACGGGGAGAAGCGGCTGACTCTCAGCGTCAACTGGATCACCGGCTTCGGGAGAGCGATGACCGGGTGGTGACGGTCGCCGGCGGCCGCGGTTGCGGCTGCGGTGCGTGACTGAACAGGGCGTTGGCCGCTGGGGCGCTCCGGCGCAGGGCCGCCGCGGTTCGGACGCCGTCCGACCCTAGCGGGACGTCGGCGTGAGTCCGGTTGGCAGTCGTGATGGGGGCCGGGGGCGCCGAGTTCCTCCATACGGAGACGGGGTTGTTCCAGTACTCGACGGCCTCGTAGACGGGGCCCAGCGCCCGCCCGGCATCGGTCATGACGTACGGGTCACCGTGGCGCGGACCAGTACGGGCGACCAGCCCGTCGGCCTGAAGCCGGTTGAGTCGATACCGGGTGAAGCCGTTGTCCAGGCCGGTCTCCTCGGAGATGTGGCCGAACCGCATGGGGCCGTTCGCGTCGAGGAGCTGGATCACGGCGGTCGAATGACGAAGGTAGAGACGCTGCACGGCATTCTCGACCCGTTCGGCACCAGCCATCCTCCCGAGTGACAGATGGGCCTGGGACCAACTCGACAGGGCGTCGTGGACTGAGGAGAGCGAATCGCCGAATGCGCTGAGCTGGTACGGAGCGCCGCGCTGGTAGCCGACTCGAACGACCAGCCCGTCAGCGTGCATCTGAGCCAGCCGCTTGCTGACGAACGCCTCGCTGATGAAAGGGAGTTGGGCGGCGACTTCACCCACACGCATAGGGCGACCCTGCTGTGCCAGGGTCTGCGCCGACCAGATCGTCCACCTCGGTGCGATCAAGGACAGCGCGTCCTCGACACGCTGGGCATCGATCGAGCCGATCGAGAACGCGGAGGGCTGTACGGGGATGGACATCGGGGAGGTTCTTTCTGGGGGAATCAGCGGGAGCGGGAAGGCTTGGTGGCCGCGTCTGTCGCGCGTACGACAGACGGGTCGGCGGCGGCGACGGGGAGCGTCGTGGTGCTGCTGCGGTTGAGGGCGGCGGAGACGCGCGGCGTGGCTGTACGTGCGTCTCGCAGGGCCGCTTCGCCTTTCGGCGTGAGCGAGAGGAGCTGTCCCGGCCGGTACAGTCCCTCGCTGGTATCCCGGTCCAACAGCCCGTCGGCGACCAGTCGTTGGACGGTCTCGGGCCAGACCCTGTCGGAGGGGCGCTCGCCGCGCTCGTCCGAGAGAGAGATGTAGCCGTAGACCCCGCTCTGGTGGAACCGCAGTCCGCCGGCCTCGACGGCTTCCAGGGCCCTGAGCCGGAGATCAGCGGACACGGCCCAGTCATCGTCGCGGCCGGAGACCTGTCCGTTGTCCAGGTCGCGTGCCGCTGCGTCTGCGGGCGAAGCAGCGTCCGGCTCGGGGAGGAGACGGCGGTACGCGAAGATCGACTGGGTGAGTCGCTCGTAGGCCGCGTTCTGCGCCGAGACGAGCCGACCGATCTGCGCGACGGTAGACCGCAGCGGCGTGTACGAGCTGGGTGAACCGTTGAATTCGCCTCGCCCGACGGGTTCGAGTACTCCGAGAGCGGCCTGGGTCGCGCGTGTCACCCGGCCGTGCAGCTCGTCGAGTTCGTGGGCGGCCCCGATGACGAGCGTCGAGGCGCGGTACAGCGGATCCCCCGGCCGGTAGGCGATGTTGAGGGTCCAGGGGTCCTCGTCGCCGAGCATCTCGGCGACGAGGTGGGCGCCCGGCTGCTTGGTCGCGTCGTGGGGGTTCATTCGGCGGCCTCCATCCGGGCGAGCAGCGAACGGACCAGGGTGGGCAGGCTGTCGGGGCCGTCGCCGATCCGGACGTGGGCGGTCGCCTCGCCGAGGACGTACGCGGCGTCGTCGAGGAGACCGCTGGAGATCTCCATGCAGGCGTCGGTGATCCGGGAGGCCGCGAGCAGGGACTCGGAGAGCACCTCGACGTAGTCGCCCGGCGGCAGGCCGGCAGCTTCGGCGGCGGTGCGGATCGCCGCCAACTCGATTGCGTTGAAGGCGAATTCGGACTCGTGGTCAACGTTATTGCCTGCGGGCGCTGCCGAGGCCGGTTCCGGCGGTTGCGTGGGGATGCCCACGCGCGTGCAGATCTGGTCGACCGAGGTGGTCAGTTCGGCGAGGGATTCGGTGAGCCACCCCAACGCGGAGGCGTAGGAGGCCAGGGTGAAGAGACCCGCGGGCGTGGTGGGGAGCGGCGCGTCGGCCACGAAGCCTTCGAACCGGTCGTTCAGCTCGCAGACCACCCGAGGTCCGGCGGACAGCGCACCCAGCGCGGGGTGCAGGTAGGAGCGGCTGACGGCCGTCGGGTACTCGGTGGTGAGGATCCCGGAGACGCTCTGTGCGGCATCGGTGAGGAGGCCCGCCAGTTCGCTACGGGCCATGGGGGCGCGGTGGGCGGTCATCGCTGGGGAGCCTTTCGGGACGCGGTGACAGCTGGCTGAGCCGCCGTTGGACGAGATGGAGGGACAGCCGTCGGCTGATCGACCGCGTGGGGAGAGTGGGATCGAGCGGCCTGGACGCGGGCCTCGGTGGCGGAGGCTGTCGTGGTGTCCTGTTGTGGGGCGGTGCGGAGGTGGGCCGAGCGGTAGACCTCGTAGTCCTGTCGGCTGCCGGCGGCGACGAGATAGATCTCGCGCGTGTGGGTCGAGGTGGGCGGTGCCGGGCGGAACTGGATGACCATCCGGTAGGAGACGGACGGGTCGACGTAGACTTTGTGGAAACCGGCGAGGCGGCCTTTCAGCGGCAGGCAGTCGTCGCTTCCGTGGACCAGGTTCTGCAGTTCCAGCAGCGCCAAGTCCCTTATCTCGTCGGGGAGTTCACGCAGGTCCGCGATGGCGTCCGGGTGCGCGGCGAAGGCGAAGCGGGCGCGGCTCACATCGACCTCCGAGAACCCGGCTGCCGGGCCGTTTCTGTCGGCGGCACGTGGTGGGCATCGAGGTCGGCTTTCGGGAGTGCGGAGACGCCGGCCGACCGGGTGAGGGCAACACCGGCTCGGAGGGCGGCTGCCTCGTCGCGGTATTCCGGCGGCTGCGGCAGAGGACTGGTGCGGTCGTCCAGCCAGTTGCGGGCGGCGTCCTCGTCGCCGAAGGCGCCCTCGCGCATCGTGTACGTGTGGGCGTCCGTGTCGCCCTCTTCGAGGAAGACCTGAATCGGTGCCTGAGCAGCGCTGGAGTCCCGGGTCAGCGTCCAGGTCTCACATGGGTCGAAGTCCGAGGTCTGGCTGTCGAGGACCTCGTAGCGGGCGCCCGACTCCCGTATCTGCTGCTCGATCCGGACAGTGAGATCGTCGGCGGGCTTCATCAAGTTCCCGCCGACCTGGGTGATCTGCTCGGGTGGGCAGCCGCGTTCGATCAGCCAGTTCTGCGCGAAGGCCACGGTTGCGTGATGGCTCGACTCGAAGGTGAACGTGTTCAGGCTGAGATCCCGCGCGACCATGATCGCTGCTACCTGCGGTTCGCCGGGAACACCCCAGGTGATGGATCGGTCGTGGGCGACGACGAAGCTGTGCGAGCCGTGGGGAGTGGTGTGGTGCTTGGCCAGGACCGTCAGGTCGCCGGGCCAAAACGCTTCCTCCGCGCGTTCGGAGGCCGTGTCGGCGGGCTCGAAGTCGTCGAGACGGAAGTCGAGTTCATCGGCCGCCGGATTGCCGGGCCAGAACCCTTCGTCTACCTTCCCGGAGTTCGCGTCGGTGGGCTCGAAGTCGTAGGGCCCAAAAGCAGGTTCGTCGCTCATGCCGCCAGTCCCAACTGCTCGGGCGCGGGGGTGGTCAGCACGCGGTGGTTGGGCCGGGTCGGGCTCGTCGTGCAGGCGGCGAAGGGGCCGTCGGGAGCGCGGAGGTGGACCAGTGTCTGGTCGAGGTGGTCGCGGTGCCACGCCGAAGGACCGGACAGGCCGGCCTCGGCGTCGGTGAGTTGCTGCCAGGCGAGCCAGAGGGCGTGCAACCGGGCGACGGCCTCTGGGTGTTCGTGCCACTGCGCGCACCACGGGCGGCTCGTGCTGATCTCTCGGCCGTACACCGGGAGGAAGAGGTAGTTCACCCAGTCGCTGAGGGCGGCGAGTTCGACGGTGTACGCCTCGCCGCCCAGGGCGAGGATGAACACCGAGGTGGGGCCGTCCGCCCGCTCGGATTCGGCTGCCTCTGCCGCCGGAGCGCCGTCCTCCGGCCGGGATGCTGCGGGCTCGGGATCGGGTTCGGAGCCGAGGCGGTCGAGGATGACACCGTGCTGCCTGACCTCGGCCATGGTCTTGGCGAGGGTGCTGGCGAGGTCGTCGAGGTCTTCGTCGGGGACGCGGATCGGCTCCGGGGTGGGGGTGGTCTTGCTGGTGTCGGGCATGGGGGCGTGCTCCATCTGTGGGACGGCGACATGCCGAAGAGGGTCCGGAGAAACCGCGATTTGGTGCGGCCGGGGAATCCCGGTAGTGCGGCGCTATGCCGTCGTGCAGCGAGGGCAACGGGGGAAGAGCGGGGCCAGCAACTGCATTGCGCGGGCGGCCTGTTGAGGTACGACACCGTTGCCGAGCGCGGTGAGCTGAGCCGGTCGGCCGAGCCCCGGGGTGGCGGTGACCCAGCCGGGCTCCAGGCCCTGCATCCACTCCACGAAGTCGGCACGGAGCCGTCCGGCCGCGTCGGTGGGCGGCGGCGCGGGTCGGGTGAGCGTCTCCCATCGGGTGATGGCGGCGGCATATGCACCCCATCGCCGGTCTGCTCCCCGCTCTCCGGAGCCGAATCCGTCCAGAGCGGCAGGACCAACGGCGGCAGGGGAGGGTGCAGTTCCTTCCCCGGTCGGCGGTCCGGGGCGCCCGTGCCGTTGGCCCATCGTGTGGGCAGCAGTGATGCCGCCGCACTGGGCAGGGTCATGTCCCCGTTGCCGTGGCGCTGGTTGGGCGAGCCCTTGGTCCCGTCCGACGCCTTCGGGGTGGGCAGGAGCCACTCCACCTCGTCGGCGAGGTTCGGGCCGTGGCCCCCGCTCTTCCTCTTGGCGGGGTGCTGGGAGCCGCCGTTCTTGCCGATGTTGCTCGTCGGTGTCTTGAGCAGGGTGGTCGGCGGGCCAGGCGGTGAGGAAGGTCCGCTCGCGGCGGTGCGGGGCTCCGATGTCGGAGGCGCGAAGCACGAGCCATCGTGTGTCGTACCGGAGGTCGGCCAGGGATCCGAGTACGGCACCGAGTGCCCGCAGAGGAGGCTGACCTGGGGTGTCTCCCAGACACCACGGGCAGGGTTCCACGTCGCCAGGGGAACCGGCGGGTGAGGTGAGCAGGCCGCGCACATTCTCGATGACCACCAAGCAGGGTCGGAGGGCCTCGACCGCACGGGCGACGTGCAGCCATAGCCCTGAACGGGTCTGGGAGTTGAGTCCGGCCCGTCGGCCGGCGACCGAGACGTCTTTGACAGGGGAAGCCCGCTGTCAGGACGCACACCCGGGGGACGGCGGACCAGTCGACGGTCGTGATGTCGCCGAGGTTGGGCACCTCGGGCCAGTGGCGGGCCAGGATGCGCGCGGCGTCCGGATCGACCTCCGCGTGCCAGGCCAGCGTGCCGCCGAGGGCGGATTGCACTCCGAGATCCAGTCCGCCGTACCCCGAGCAGAGCGAGCCGATCAGTGGCGGGCGAGTGATGGTGGTCTGCATGTCACCGACTCCGAGCCGTCCGGTCCGCGGGAGTTGCTGCTGGGGCACCTGCGGGAGGTGGAGCGGGAGCAGCGGTCGTGGACCGGTGGCGGGCGGCTTGGAGCCGCATGGGCGGAGGCGCAATCGTCGCCGATGCGGCGTGAAGGGAGTCGGCGGCTTCGCGAAGGGCGGTGTCCGCCAGACCGAGTGCGTCGTCCATCACCCGCGCCGCTGTTTCCCGGGCATCCCGGGCATAGGGCTGTTCGCGAAGGTGCTCGGTCCGGTGCAGGAAGGAGAGCTGGTGCGCCACTGTTCCGAGAGCGGATGCCGCTTCGCCGGCAGGCTGTACAGCGGCGGCGAAACTGGTGATGACCCGCGCAGCGTGGGCCTCCTGGTCCTGGGCGACAGCCCGGAAGAGGACCTCGTCGCCCAAGTCGGTTATCAGCTGGCCGAGTTCGGAGATCTGCTTGGCGATGGCGACGCTGTCGGGTGAACGGTGAAGGTCTCCGGGGCTTGGCAGTTTTCCGCGTTGGGCGTCGAAGACTGAGGCCGTGGCACGCAGAGCCAGAGCGTCGGAGAAGGGGGTGTTGTTCACGGTGAATTCCATGGGAGGGGACGAGCGATGGGCTGAGGGGGTTAGCTGTGACCGCGTGAAGGCGGTCGCGTGACGGCCGGGATGGGCGCCGAACCGGGCCGCGCCGAGGGCGGCGGCGCTGCCCGCGGTGTGCTGCGGGAGAGAGCGGCGCGCACCTGCGCAGGCGGAGTCCCGGTCGGCGCGAGAACGGGGGTTGGTGGCCTCGGAGTTGGGCGTCCGTTCGCGGCCTGCCAGCGGGTACGCACGTCGTCGAGCGGGCCGAGCGCGTGCAGGGCGTGGTTGATGAGCCGCCCGGGGGCCAGCGTCTCGTTCTCCGCCAACTCCCGGACGGCGCGCGCGGAGGCGGCGGCGGTGCGGGTGAGCGAGGAGCGCATGACCTGCTCGCCGAGCCACTCGGCGCTGCCCGCGCCCACGCCGTCGCAGATGGCGGTGAGTTGGTCGTCGGACAGGGTCCCGTCGGCCAGGAGCCCGCGCTGCTGGGCTTCCCAGAGCAGGGTGATCCGGTCGATGGGTTCGCCCCGGTGGTGCAGTGCGCCGAGACAACGGTAGAGCTGCCCGTGGGCCGGGTCGGCGAAGTCGCACGGCCGCAGCCAGCCGACGACCTCGTCCATGGCCCTCGGCCGCTCAATCAGCACGGCCAGGAGGAACCGCTCGTCCTCGGCGACCTGGTCGGACCGGACCGGCGGCGGGACGACGGTGGTGGTGGACGGCGGGGGAGTTGGCGCGACGGGGCGCGGTTCGGTGCCCCAACGCCGTGCGAGATCGTTGAGGACGCCGGTCAGTACATCCGCGTGGTGCAGGGCTCCCTCGACCTCGCCCCGTAGGGCGTCGGCACGGGCCGCTTGGTGGAGGCGGATCGCGTGTTCCATGATGCTGCGGTGGATCGCTCCCTCCAGCACCATGCGGCCGTAGACCGGGGCGTGTTCGGAGCGAGGGCAGGCCGAGATCAAGGTGTGGGGGTAGGCGGCGGTCAGCCCCCGGACGTGGCGGCTGGCCTCGTCGACCGCGTCGGTCACCCAGGACAGCGGCGGTACGGATGTTTCGGCAGCCAATGCGGGGTGGCCGTCGTTGCGCAGCTTGCGCAGGGCGGCGAACAGGGCTTGGTGGACCGGCCGGTAGAAGTGATCCGGCGCGAGCCAGTCGAGGTGCGCGAGCTGGCCGGGGTCGAGCAGCACCGAGCCGAGGACCGCCTGCTCGGCGCGCAGCAGCGGGTTCATCGCTTACCCCCAGCGCGGGAAGCGGGGGACTGGCTCTGTCGGACACGGAGGTCGGCGACGGCCTGATCGGCAGCCGTCATCGCCTGGGCGAAGCCGTCCAACATGCTGGTGAACGCGGGATCGGTGGCGAGAATCGAGCCGGCCCCGCTGGCCAACCGCCACTGGCCGTCGCACAGAACGGCCGGCGAGCGTACGAGCCGCCCGGGACACGGCGTGTGCGCGCTCATGCCGACAGCCCGAAGTCGTCGCGGCCCAGGGACTTCGCGAGCGCCCGCTCCGTGATGGCCTTCGTCGCGCGGGCCGAGGCCGGGCCGACGACCTTGGCAGAGGGCTCCTTGTACCAGGGCCGTAGGTCGAGCATGGCGACCCGGATGCCGGTGGCGAGGAGCAGTGCCTTGCCCTTGGGGAGTGCGCGGATCGCGTCCGGGGGCAGGATGCGCTCGGTGCGCATGCTGACCGACGTGGACTTGCCGCTCTCGCTGGTGGACACCGAGGTGGTCTGGACATCGTGGTCGCCGACCTGCCTGCTGAGGCGGTCAGCGAAGTCGGCGTCGTCGATGCCCGAACCGATGATCTTGATGGTGGCGGCGGACCAGAGGGCGTCCATGCCGGCCTCGCCCCAGCACCGCTGGCCCTGCCGGTAGGACTGCAGGATCGTCATCGGGATGACGCCCCGGCTGCCCAAGTGGGAGTACAGGTCGGGGAGATCGGAGATCTTGCAGACGTTCGCGGCCTCGTCGAGGACGCACAGAGCGGGCGGGTCGAGCCGCCCGCCGGAGCGCTCGGCGACGATCACGGCCGCGCGCATCACGGCGTCGGCCGCCGCCGCGATGATCGCGCTCGCGCTGCCACCGCCGTCCTTGCTCAGCAGGTACAGGGTGTCGCGGGAGGTGGCGAACGCGTACGGCTTGAACTCGGGGAGGCTCTTGCTGGGCGTGACCCAGGCCGCGACGTCCGGGTCGAGGAGACAGCTCGCGTACTGCCGCGCGGTCTCGTAGATGCCGTCCCGCGTCTCCGTGGCTCCGCTGACGGTGCCCTGGAGCTGGGCGGCGACCGCGTCGTGGCCGGCGTCGGTGAGCAGGTCGACCGGGGTCCGGTCGGCGGGGGAGGCGAGCCAGGCCAGGACGTCGGTGATCGGACGCCGGTGGCTGGCGGCGGCCAGGAACAGTGCGCCGAGGGTGTTGCTGGCGGCGGTGGACCAGAAGTCGGAGCCGTTGGACTCGTCCACGCTGGCGGCGACGAAGTGCCCGGCGAGACGTTTCGCCCCGGCCAGGTCGCGGGCGTCGGCAAGGATGTCCCACCACATCTCGCGCGGGTGGTGGGCGATCTGCTGGGGGTCGAGGGCCCAGACCGTGCCGGCCTCGGCGCGGGCGTCCACCGTCGCGGTGAAGGCGTCGTTCGCCGCCTTGTTCGAGGTCAGCAACACCGGTCCGGGAGCCGCGAGAATCGCGGGGATCGCCAACCCAGAGGTCTTCCCGCTCCGCGGGGCCATGATTGCCACGATCACGTCCTCCCAGGACGCACGGACTTCGGCCCGACCGGGGGAGAGGGCGCCGAGGAGGATGCCGCGGTCAGCAGGAGCGACCTCTTTTACCCTCCCGGCCGCTCAGGGACGGCCGCAGGCTCCGGGCCTTGGCGGTGATCTCCTTGTCCAGCAGCGGGGCGAGGTCCGCTTTCCGGGCGAGGCCGTTCTTCGTGCCGCCGCTCAGCCGCATCCACAGCACGAGAGCGATCGCGGTGAGGCAGGCGGACAGCAGGCCGGGGATGATCCGCGCGCCGATCAGGAGGGCCAGGGGATTCAGGTGCGGCCACAGCACCTCGGGGTGGAGTAGCGCGTCAGTGGCACTGAAACGGGCCCAAGGGCCGTTGCCGAAAAGGGAGTTGGTGAGATTGCCGGACAGCCACGCCAGCGAACCGAAGGCGAGCGCGATGCCGAGTATGCCGAAGAGGAGGTAGAGGAGTGCGTCCGACCCGGTGGTGGTCGAGGGCGCGCTGGTACGCGGTGCGGGCACGGTGGTTCCTGGGAATGAGCGCAGGTGAGTGATGGGGCGGGGCACGAGGCGCTCTTCTGCTGATCATCGAGGCAGCTCCTGTTCGGGAAGCGAGATGGCGACCGAGGTCATCGGGTGCGGGGTGCGCGAGGCGCCGGAGGAGGCCGGCGGGACAGGTTCACGGTGTGACCGACAGGGTCAGACCCTCGACGAGGGACGAGAGCCGGTCCCGGGCTGCTTCGGGACTGGCGGCGGTGACGATGACGAAGCCGACCCGGCCGGTGTTGAAGTCGCCCTCCGGCGGCAGCACGACCCGCTCTCCGACGTCGCGGAGCCACGTCACCTGGTGCAGCCACGGATACTCCGGACCAGGGACGGCGGCCAGACTTCGGGCGGAGAGGGTGCCGGTGGCCGGGGTATAGAGGATCTTGATCGCGGCGGTGGCGCGTGCCGTGGGCGTCAGGTCGGGAGTCCTTCCACAGGCGACGTCGGCGGCGATCCGGGGGAGATCGAGGCCGGTGGCACGGCGGACGAGCTTGCCGATCAGGTCGCCGCCGATCCGGGCGTTGACCTCGATGATCCGCGGACCGGAGGGGGTGAGGCGCATCTCCACGTGCTGGACGCCATCGGTGACGCCCAGCGCTCGCACGGCCTGGACCGCAACGGGGGCGACCTCGGGCAGCAGCTGGTCGTCGGCGTCCACGGTGTGGCCGACCTCCTGGAAGTACGGAGGGAAGGCGACCTCCTTGCGGGTGACGGCCAGCGCGGTGGTGACGCCGTGCTGGGTGACGCACTCCACCGATATCTCCGGGCCGTACAGGTACTCCTCGACCAGCACACCACTGCCTTCCGGGCCCTGCTCACCGGCTCCGGCGGTGGCGAACTCCCAGGCAGTGGGCAGGAGTTCAGGGGTGTCGACGCGGATGACGCCGATGCTGCCCGCGTGCGAGGAGGGCTTGAGGACGACCGGGAAGCCGGTGCGGAGCGCGGTGGCTGTCGCCTCGTCCAGGGTGTCGACGCGGGTGGAGGTGGCCGAGGGCACGTTGTGCTCGGCGAACAGACGGCGGCTGGTCGCCTTGTCCCGGCAGGCGGTCATAGCCGCGACGCTGTTGCCGGGCAGGCCGAGGCGGGCGGCGAGTTCGGCGGTCGGTACGAGTGAGTACTCGTCCCAGGTGACGACTCCGGCGATGGGGTGGCGCGTGGCCAGGGCCAGGCCGGCGGCGACCACGGCCGCCGGATCGTGGGTGTCGGCGACCTCGTGGTCGACCACCAGGTGCTGCTGCCAGGACGGCGGCTTGGTGTCGATCAGCGCGATCGGGTACGCGGCGGCGGCCTGCTCGACGCAGTAGCCGCGGTAAGCGGGATCGGTTCCGCCGACGACGATCAGCAGCGGGCGAGTGGATCGGGACATGGGAGGACCTCCGGAGGTCAACGGCGGGAAGGGGCGGGGCAGTTCAGCGGCTCGTCACCGTGCATCCGCAGGCTGGACGGGCTCCCTGCGGGGTGCGGGGACCTGCGTGAGGGATAGTTCGCAGGCGGTGCGATGCCGTCGTAGACCGGCGAAGCACGCACTCAGCGCTACGCCCTGGAGCGCGGCGCACGCGAGCAGCAGGTGCGGGATCCCAGCGGTGGGAACCACCGCGATCAGGGCACCGGCCAGCGGAAACGGCAGCAGCACCAGGATGATCGTCACCGCCAGGGTGGAGCCGAACGCCCGCACCGGGATGAGACGGGACCGCAGCGTGCGCAGGACGACGGTCAACGCGCCATCGCCGGCCATGACCACCGCCACCGCCACGGTGTACGCGGAGAAGCCCGGCGCCAGGGCGGTCGCCAGGCACGCCGCGGTCGAGACCGTGGCCGCCGCCGCGCCGAACGGCCAGATGCCGAAACGGTCGATCGCACGGCGAGTGGCCCACACGGCAAGCAGGGAGGCAAGGGCTGCCGTGCTCCAGACCGCTCCCACGGCGACGCTGGAGTAGTGGAAGCGGTGGATGACCGTGATCGGGGCGGCGGCCTGCAGCACGCCGAGGGCCAGATTCGAGGCGACCAGTCCGCCCACCAGCCAGCCAAGTGCGGGCGTGCGGCGAAGAGTTGACCACCCCGTTAGAAGGTTGCTCGGCACCGGACGATGATCCGTGGAGCCGACATCGCCGGATGTGGTCGCGGCGGCGGTCAAGGCCAAGAGCGCGACCACGGTCAGCAGTACGGCGGGGCCGACCATCAGCAGCAATCCGCCCAGGAATGGCCCGACGAGCATCGCACCCTGGTCGATCCCGGTCTGCGCGGACTGCACGCGATGGGCCGCCGTGCCCAACCGGCGGCCCGCTTCAGCTCCGAGCGTCTCTACCGCAACGAAGGAGACCTCCGCGAGCAGCCCGGAGGCAGCACCGAAGGTCAGAACCGCACAGGTTGTCATCGTCCCGGTACTGGGCAGGGCGAGCAGCACCGCACCCGCCAGGACGACCACGGCGGTACGCACCAGGTTGGTCATCCGGAAGACACGGCCGGCACTCCACCGGTCGACCAGCGACCCGGCGAACGCGAAAGCAGCCAGACGAGGCGCCCATTCCACGAGAAACGCAACGCCGGTCAGAGCGGTGGACCCGGTGGTGACCAGGACCAGGAGCGGGATGGCGTAGGTGACCGTCGCACTGGCCAGAGCGTCGGCGGCCCGCATGACGTAGGCGCGCGGCAGACCGGAACGGGGAGCGGGTGACGAGATCATCCGGGTCACCGCGTCCGGGGACCGGGCGCCTGCGACGGACGTACGGACGCGCTCGTATCCGCTGCCCCGGCGCCGAGGACGGAGGTGACCTTGGCCGCTGCGGGCGACGTGGCCAGCGTCGCGCTTCGCGGGCCGGAGAGTGCCGAGGACCGCTCCCACGCAGCGGTCCCGGACCGCTGTCCGTCGCCGATACGGCCCAACTCGCCGTCCGAGCCGACGAGTTCGGACTGCGCTGCGCTGACGAACTCCGCAGCGACGTCGAACCGGTCGGCGAGCTGGTACGCCTCGTCGTCGAGGTCGGTGATCTGCTCGCCCGCAGCCTCCAGCGCCTCCCGGATACGTTCCAGCGCACCGTGTTCGGGATGCAGGAGGTGGTCGACCGCCTGGAGAAGGTCCGCACCGTTCCCGGCGGACCTGATCCGGTCGGTGAGTTGGAGAAGTTCCGCTCCGGCGGTGTAGGGCCCGAGCGGGCTTGTCGTGGTGCTGATCCGGGCGGTGTCGAGGGAGGGATCGAGGTCGACACCGTAGCGGCCGGCCCGGAGCATCTCGGCCGCGTGGGTGGCGATGGCGGCGCGGTCAGCGGCCGGGGTGGTCGTGGGAAGGCGGTGGCGTCGGCCGTACCAGTCCTCGATCTGCTGGAAGCCGGCGTGCTTGAGGAGCGTGGCGGAGAGGTCGTCGCTGGCGCCCTTCGCCGAGACGCTGCCGCTGGGCTCGGCGGTGATCGTGATGGAGGGGGCGGGCACGTGGGCCTCCTGGGCGTGGGGTATCGGGTGTGGAGCGGTGGGCAAGTGGCCCAGTTCAGCGGCGAGTTGGTGGCACTCGGTCTGCAGACGGAAGGCATCGCGGTAGGCGTTGTGGAGGCTGCCGTCCTCACGGGCGAGGGTGGCCACGACGTGCACCTGGCGGGACTGGTTGCGGACGGCGATCCACCGGCAGGCGTCTGGATCGCCGTCCGGGGCGATCCCGGTGGCGGCCACCAGGCGACGGGCGACGGTGGCCCACTGCGCGTCGGTGAGGTCCGGCCGGCGAGGGTCTGGGCCAGAAAGGGCAGCGACTCGGGCTCGGCGAGCAGTTCGATCGGGGCTCCGTGACCGTCGCCCGCGATCAGCCGGGGGCTGGTGTGGTGACCGCGTTCGCCCGGCCCGTACTGGTATGTGAGCAGGCCGGCGGTGTTGCTGGTGCGCTGCAGGTGGGCGATCACGGCGTCTACCTCGAAGGGGAGTGGTGAACCGGAGCCCGGGTGTTCGGGCCGTGAGGGAGAGGGTCCGCAGAATCCGCGTTTTGGCCCGGCCGGAGATCGCCGGTAAAGGCCCGATTCATCACGCCTCGTCGAAAGGCTCGGTGTCACAGGGCGGCTGGAGAGGGCGCGACTGAGCACTTCAGATGGCCACTCTGAGCGTCAGTGTTGGCCGCGGAGTGGCGATCACAACGGGGATGCACCGTCCAGGCAGGAGTCCTAGGTGGCAGGCTCGCTCCATGGCAGACGACGTCGTGGGGAGTCAGGTTGCGGATCTTCGGGCCGAGTGCGAAGAACAAGCCCGGAGGAACCGCTTCCGTCGGCAGTTCTGGCGGTTCACCCATGCCGGGCTTGGACTGCCGGCTGCTGTGCTGGCTGGGATCTCGGGCGCGACGGGGCTCTCTTCAGCAGATGCCCGTATCCCGGCGGCCGTGCTGGCGCTCGTCAGCGCGGGACTCAGCGCTGCTATCGCCTTCCTGAAGCCGGAGGTGCATCAGCGAGCGGCTCACGCACGCCGCAGGGCCTACCTGGCATTGGAGGTAGAGGCCCGCTTCGCGCTGACACGCGCGGCATCGAACGGCGAGCCCGTACCTCTGACCGCCTACAGGAGTCTGCTGGAGCGCCGAAGGATGATCATCGCTGGTCAGCTGGACGAACTTGTACAGCGGATTGCTGTGGGGGGAGCGGCTGCCGACGAATGAGGAGCCTCGGGCAGTGGCTTCGTTCGACTCTTGGAGCGACGGGGGCCTGAGTTGAGTGTCGGAGCTGCCAACCGCGGCGCTCGTTGGCCAACTATCGCGCTCACTGACCAACTACAACGCTCAGTCACACAGGGGCCCAGAGGCCGGTGTGACCTTCAGCGGTAGTTGGACAGAGGCGGTGGCAAGGCCCCTGGTGACCGGGTTGTGTTCAAAGGCAGTTGGCCATTTTGCTCAGAGATAGTTGGCCACCGCGGCCTCGACGTCATCGCGGAGCTGCGTGGAGGCGTGCTTCTTACGGTGGAGGGCCGGTCGGTTGGGACAGCCGCCGCCCGGACCGGGGAGCATGCCTCGCGGTCGGAAGAAGGCCGTCAGTGGTGGAACAGCCTCAGCCCAGTGCGTGCCAGCGTGATCCCGTGCACGCGGCAGGCTTCCTCAACCTCGTCGGATCGGATGGATCCCCCTGGCTCCGCGATGTACTCAACGCCATGGCGGTGGGCGTGATCGACGTTGTCGCGAAACGGCAGGGCGCCATCGGAGGCGAAAGCCACCCGATCAAGGCGTTGAATCCATTGAGCGCGTTCGTCCGCGGTGAGTTCCCCGGCCGGTGTCGAGAGTGCCTCCGCCAGGCGCCGGGTCTCCTCCGACGTGAGGTCGCCTTCGATGAAGCGGATCTGCCAGTTGATCCGGTCCTGGCGCCGGATACCGGGGCGGAAAGAAAGCGCGCGGACGCTGGGGTGGCGCCGGATCCACCAGGTGTCGGCCTTGGCACCGGCCAGACGGGTGCAGTCGACCCGGGACTGCTGACCGGCACCGATTCCCAGCGTCATGCCGCCCCGCAGGTAGCACACGGAATTGGACTGGGTGTAGCGCAGGACTGCCAGCCCCAGCAGCAGGTCCGCCACGGCCGTCTCCGGGAGCACGTCGTCCGCGACGTGCAGGAGGGAGGCCGACAGCTCCACCTCGTCATGCTGCTGGGCCAAACGCAGGCCGAAGACCTCCCGCGCTTCCTCGCGCGGAGACACGAAACCGTCGTCCGCCTCCATGATCAGGAAACGGCCGCTCTTCTTCCTGCTGAGCCGCTCGACGGTGCCCGGCGCATACCCGGGAGCAACGATGCCGTCGCAGACCATGCCGACCAGCAGCTCGGCGAGCTCGTCATCGACCGGATGCGAGACAGCGGCAAAGTCGCCGTACGAGGATTTCGGATCGGCATCCCGGGCCCGCAAGTAGGCACTGGCCAGCGCGCCGACCTCATGACCAGCGACGCCGTAGAGCTCCGCGGTGACCTCATCAATGGCCCCGGAGACGGCCGCACCCGCAGGCGAGACATGCTTGAAGGAAGCGGCTGCCGGCCTGCCCAGGGCCTGGCCAGCCTCGCGTACGAGCTGCCATCCGTTCAGCGCGTCGAGCATGTTGATGAACGACGGCTCTCCGTGCACCAGCCGGACCGGCCACCTGCCTGGCATCACGGGTGCGGCATGCGCAGCTTCCTGTTGCGGGTTGATTCCGTAGCGCAGCTTCACGTCATGGCCTCCTCAGCGGGACATCGCTGACGGAGACGCCCAGGCGGTCGACGCTCACATCGGAACAGACATGGCCGCTCCCCGGTGGTTGTCCACCCGCGCCAGTCACGGCCGGGCCCAACTCTATCGGCAGGCGAAACGCCAGGCTGATCTTTCGCAAGCAACAGCCTCCGACAGCGCAGGACACACGTGGCCAGGAGCGGCGGCAAGACTGCTGGTGACCGGGCTGCGCTCAAGGACAGTTGGCCATTTCGGGCAGAGGTAGTTGGCAGCTGGGCGTTTGGACATTGGAGACCGGAGACCGGAGCGTGCGGGTCCCCGGACGTCGAGCAGGTGGGCGGCCGACGGCTCCTGCCGACCGCCCACACGGCGACTTGAGGCGTCAGAGCTGCGGCAGCACGCGGTCGAAGAACACGCGGTTGTCGGCCGCGAAGACGGGCTGAAGCCGGGAGAATTCTCGCGGCGTGATCCAGCGCACGTCGCTCACCTCGCTCGGATGCATCACGACCTCGCCTTCCTCTGCCTCGGCGGTCCACCAGTGCAGGCAGAAAGCGCCGTCCTCGGTCTGCGACTCCCAGACCTTGGCCACGGGGCAGACCCGCAGGCCAACCTCCTCGTACACTTCCCGGACCACGGCTTCCTCCTGCGTCTCACCGGGTTCCAGCTTGCCGCTGAGGGGAGCCCAGTACCCCGGCAGCCGGGCCAGCGGGCCCCGCTGGATGACGAGCACCCGCTCGCCCCGCCGCACCACGGCGACGATCGCCTCTCGCTGCTCCATCACGCACCTGCCTTGGCCGCGTCCAGAGCGTTGAAGACGGTGAGTGCATCCCGGATGGCGGCAACGTCGTGGGTGCGGATGTAGTCCGCCCCGTGGCAGGCCGCGTACAGCTCCGCCGCCAGAGTTGCCGGACCGATCTCCGAAAGGCTGCTCCCGGTGAGCGCCCGAAGAAACGACTTCCGGGAGGGAGAAACCAGGACCGGCACGTCGAACCTGGCCTTCAAGTGCTCAAGATGTGCCAGCACCCTCAGCGACGGTTCCGGGCCGGTGCCCAGGAAGTAGCCCAGTCCTGGATCGATGACCAGCCGTTCCCGGCCGATGCCAGCCGCTTCCAGCGCGGCCAGCCGCTCGGCGAAGAACTCCTCGATCCCCGCCCACACCGCGGCGGGATCGGTCTTCACCTGGGTGGCGGGTCCCATGCGCTGCACAGAGTGCATGACGATGAGCCGGCAGTCGGTGTCGGCGAGTTCTTCGTACCGGGCTGGGTCGGGGAAGCCTTGGATGTCGTTCACGTACGCGGCCCCACGCGCCGCTGCGAAGCGCTGGGTCTCCGGCAGGAAGGAGTCGACCGACACCGGCACCTCCTCGGCGACCAGCCGGTCGATGACGACGGTCAGCCGCCGTATTTCCTCAGCGGCAGTCACCTGCTGGGCTCCCGGGTGGCTGGCCGCAGGGCCCAGTTCGACGATGTCGGCCCCTTCCGACCACAGCCGCCGCGCATGTGCCACCGCATCCTCAGTGGCCAGGAACCTGCCGCCGTCCGAGAACGAGTCTGCGGTGATGTTGAGGATCCCGACCAACAACGGCCGACCGATGCCCAAAGGTGAGGGGTATACGTACCGAACCACGACGGTGCCTCCCAGGTTGCTCCCAAGAAGCCCAGGCGCGCGGCACACGTCCATGTGACGAAGCCGCTCCCCGATGGTTACGCCCATCTCGACACGCCAGTCACGGCTCGCCCTGACCCTATCCGGGCCACGCACCCGATGTCCGTGCCGTGCGAAAGTCTGCTGTAGCGGCCGGGATGCCCTCGGGAGCCGGGCGGCCAAGCCCCTGCAGCCATAGACGGCAGCCACCTCCTACGCATGGCTCGGCTGGCCCGTCTGTCGAACGAGGCCAACTATCGCTGCGCATGGCCAACTACCGCTGAACGTCACAGCCGGGCGCGTCAGCTTGGCGAGAAAATCGAACATGTGGCCTAATAGCTGTCATGGAGCACGCCCCTCTCCCGCCCGACCTGATCGAACTCCAGGCGGACTGGCAGCGCACATACGCGGCGCTCGCCGTGCCGCGCCCCGTGCACGCCACCGCACTGCGCCGCCGCCTGCACGCGCTGTCCGGGCAGCTGCTGTTTCACCCGTACTGGTCCAGCCCCCGTCGGCTGCCCGGCGCGCGGGTAGAGCTGAGGCGGCAGGCCCGCGCACTGGGGCGGCTGCCGTGACACACCTGGTCCGACTCCAGTTCGCGACCGGCGGGCCGGCGGTTTCCGGGGTGTGGGCCGACGGTGCGACAGCCCGCCGAACCTGGCGGGACTGGGTCGGGCTCTACGGCAGCGACGAGAAGGTCGTCATCCGACTGACCGAGGACGCCGACGGGAACGAACGCGTACTCATGGCCTGGGAGCGGGGCGCGTCGTCGGGACGGGATCGGACGGCGGTCACCGGTCCAAGAGCTAGTGGGCCCACATGCTGTCCGCTGAACCACCACCCCCAGAGGTTCGGGTGTTCCTGCCCGATTGGCAGTAGTTAAGCGGTCGGTTGCACGCCCGAGGACAGTTCGCCCGGGCGAGGTGGATGTACTGGGTAGCCCTGCCCATGTGGGCCGATGGCCCGACCCGCACGTCCAGGGCGTCCCACTGCGGCTCGTACGACTGTGCACGGCTGCATGCCGACCAATTTGAGTCCAGAGTTCACGATCATGCCCTCTTCAGACTCTTACTAGGTGACGGGGCTTCGCGGAGGACGCGGAGCCGAGACGCTTAAAGAGGACACGCATGGACTCTGCCACGACCATGACCCTTGCCTCGCTTATATCAGCGAACGCTTGTGCCCTGCTGGCCCTTTGGCTGCGCCTACGCTGGCGCACCCGTGGCGAAGAGGTCCGGCGGCAGTCCCTGCGGGGCATCACTGAAGCGGTAGCACCGGGCGTTCAAGTGGAGTTGGATGACCAGAGTCACGATGGGCACCGCATTCGTATGAAGATCACCCGTACCCCAGCTCGTGAGGGAACTCCGGCAGAATGAGCGACCAAGATCCACTAGACAGCACCGACCTGCCGAGTGCAACCGCCGCTCATCAAAGGGAACTCCAGGGAGGCCCTGCCGCCCCGCGCCAGGTAGAGGAGGAATTTTCCGCCTTCTACCGCGAAAATACGCGGCAACTCGTTGGTTTTCTGGTCAATCAGGGGGCCACGATCCCTGTCGCCGCTGACATTGCCCAGGACACCATGCTGAAGGCGTACCAACACTGGAACCACCTTCGCGGGCCTCGGGCCTGGGCCCACACCGTCGCATCCCGCGAGCTCGCCCGCAGGGTCGCTTCCGTTGAGGAGGACCCGGTTGAGCAGATCCCCGAACCAACATCGTTGCTCTCTGACCCGGATGCAATCGCAGAATGGGAAGACCGCTACGACTTGTTGCCACTGCTGCGTAGCTTGCCACCTCGGCAGCGCCAGGTCCTGGCTTGGACTCTCGACGACTTCACGCCCCGTGAGATCGCTCAGCAGTTACGGATCACACCTGAGGCCGTGCGAAGCAATCTTGTGAAGGCACGTCGCGCCGCAGCGGCCTATGTGAAAGCACGGGAGGGGGGACAGTGACCTACCACCCCGAGCCCGAATTCCACGACCAGACCGTCGATCACCTTCTCGACCAGTACGGACGCAACCTGGCCGCCCACCTAGAAGACGTCCTGGATGTCGAAGCCGGCCTGCGTGAGGCGCTGCTACAGGTCCGCCACGACGCCGCGGTGGATCGTCTCGGGTGGGTCCTCGACGTTGAGGCAGGCCTGAGGGCAGTTCTCCCGTCCTTCTCTCCGTCCTCCCAGCCGATCACTCGCCCCACTAATAGAGGGCGTAGCGATAGTGGGATTGCCTGGCCTGTCGGTGCATCAGACCGCTTGTCCCTGCGTACGAACCCGCACGTCGTCACCGCTTACCGTGCCCTCACACGCGACATCGCGATTGCCCGAGACCACCTAACCCGCGATCACGCACGTGACCTAGACCTGGATCTGGTCCGTGCCCTCGCAGACGACTTGGACCACGCTGTCGGCCTCGGTGCGGACACCGAGCGCGATCGCGACGGCGAATTCCAACGTGGTCTGGAGCGCGTGCGCTCTCTCAACCTGGCCGTCAGTCTCGACCTCGAACGCGGGACCGGCCGCAACCGCAACCATCCTCATGCCATTGCCCGTGATCTCGACCGCGTCCGCGCCATGCTCCGCGTCCTCCATCGCATCCGTGTTCGAGGCCGCCGTCAAGGTTCTTCCCTCGGACTCCTACTTGATCGCGCCCACTCTCGCGCCCGCGACCTTGAACTCGTCCTCGAGCGTGTCGGCTCCCATGACCGTGTTCTCACGTCCACCCTCGTCAACATCCGTGTCAATGAAGTCGCACGAGCCATCGGTACGGTTCTGGATCGGGAAGCACCCGCGCTTGACCGGGACTCCGTGCACGCGTTTATCAACGACTTCACCACCGCTGATCTCCGGGCCGTTGACCTCGACGGCCTCGACCTTGCTGGCGTGCGATGGTCGGAGACCGGAACTCAGTGGCCTCCTGCCCTGGACGTCGAAGAACTCAAGAGTCGCTCGGAGGAGACCTCTCCCTACAGCGGAATCTGGGTAGTTCGATCCGGCACTGCAACCGTGCGAGGTCTTGCCGTCGACTTGGGATAACCCTGTGCCTGGCCAAAGTGGTCAGCAGACGGACGCTGTGCGTAGACCGGCCGACCGGAACACAGCGGGGAGAGCTGGTGCCCCGCCTCGGCGGGACAGAAGGCGGTCAGAAGTGGGGGTTCTCGGTGGGCCGGTCGGCCGCGGTGGCGGCCTGGAGCAGCTCGGTGAGGTCGCTGGGTTCGAAGGAACGCTGGTCGATCCACCACCCGGCGCGGGTGATGGTGCGAGCGGCCTCCTCGATCGCGACCCACTCCGTCTCGCTGGTCTCACCTTCGAGAACCAGGGCGGTGTAGGCGGTGGCCAGGACATTGTGGCGGCAGCGCACACCCCAGGCGACGGACCGCTTGCTCCCCTCCAGCGGCGGCATCCGGTACTGCTCCGACCAGGCTTCGGATTCGGCCTGCTCTTCGGCCCGCTTGGCCTCCAGCCAAGCAGCCTTGTCCTGATCGTTGCCCTCCTTCGCGGCCCGCCAGCAGTCGGTGCACTCCTGCTTGGCGAGCCACTCGGCGAAGCCCGCGCGGCGGTCGGCCGCCCGGTCGGACAGGTCGCGTTCGGCTGGGTGGCCGCAGGAGTGGGTGATCTGCCAGATGGTCTTCACGGCCATGGGAACTGCTCCTTACGGGAGTTGGGTCAGCGGTTGCGGGAGAAGGCGATGCGCGGGTCGACCGGTTGGGCCGCCGGAGCGGCTGTGGCGGGAGCGGGACCCGGTGCCTTGTCCGCGAGGCTGGCGCGGGCTGGGCTGGAGGCGAGCGCGGCCGCGCTGATGGAGAACTCGTCGGTGGTGGGCCCTTGGCCCCGTTCGCGGGGGGCGGCCGGCGCGGACGTAGGTTGCCGGTAGGGCGTCAGGTCCTGGGCGAGGAGGGGTTCCGCTACGGTTCGGAGGCCGGACCGGTGCATTGACGACGTGACGTTGGCGACCTTCTTCAAGGCTGCGGTGCGCCCGATGGTGGTGGGCAGGGTGTAGACGCCCGCGTTCGGATCGTGCCGCCAGCCCTCGTCCAGCAGGGCGAGTCGGCCGCCGGTCGCGGAGAAGTGGTGGCCGGCGGATGCGACGATGCCGAGTTGAGGATGCTCGGCGAACGCGATGTCTGGTTCTGCGTGCGGACGTTGGTGACGGGCGGCCGGTGCCGCCCGGGCGAGTGAGGGGTCGAACGCGGCGTCCGCATCGACGCGGTAGCCGACCTTGCGCAGCAGCGCGACGGCCCGGGTGGCACGCTCCTGTCCGTCACGCTGCTGGTCGGTCAGTGCGTGCAGCGTCGGGTGGCCGTGGACGGGGTGGAAGTCGAGACGCTTCAACATCCATGTGCTGGCGGCGAGTTGCTTGGGGTTCGCGGCGACGATGCCGTAGTCGAGGTGGTGGCCGACTGCGACGTCGGGACGCGAGTCGTGATCGGGGGCGGGCATGGCTGATCCATCCGGTGTGGGTGCGGGGAGCGGGGCGGTCGAGGGCCGGGATGATTCTGCTGGTGAGGGGCATAGAGGGCTCCGAGGCGGGACGTGGTTAGCGAGCGGGTGCGGATGAGGGATGGGTGGGCGGCAGTTTCGGGCGGGCCGCCGGGGCTGCTGGCAGGCGGTCTTGGACCGTGCGTTGGGCAGACGGCGAGGGCGCGAGTGCAGCACCTACTCGCGGTGAGGCAGCTTCCGCCCGTCGAGGCACGCCGAGTTGATCCAGGCGCGCGTCGATGGCGGTGAGCAGGTTCGGGATGCTGCCACCGTGCCGGGCCTGGGGACCGTCGGGTTCAGAGTCGTAGAGCACTTCGTGGAGTGCGGAGTTGTCGGGGTGCGCGCGGGTCACCATCCAGCTCTCGGGGTGCCCGGGTGGGTGGTCGGTCGGCGGTTCCCGGGGTGGCGAGATCAACAGTGCGCTGCCGTCGGGGAGTTGGGCGTGGACGATGTAGTCGCTGAGGCCGTACTCGACGGTGCACTCCAGGCCGCGCCGACGGAGGGGAGCGGTGAGGTGTCCGTACCCGTGTTCTCGTTCCGGAGGGTCGGCGGCGCCGTGCTGGGGTAGCGGTCCGCTGGTCCGTGCGGTGATGGCTGAGCCCTCTTGCTGGATGGTGACCAGGGGTTGATCGGCGTGCATGAGTGTTCTCCGTGACCGGGTACCCGAGCGGTTGAGGGTGTGAGGCGCGGGCGTGTGGGGTGGGCCGGGGTGGTGGCGTTCCACGAGGATCAGGTGATTGGCCGGTTCGGCCGCGCCGCAGATCGGCGCTAGGGACGTCAGCGGGACCGGCGAGGGATCGGTGGGTTCGGCACCACGGGCGTGGCCGGGGAAGCGGGCAGGGCCGCGCGGTTGCCGGAGGCGGATCGGGCGAGGGCGACCTGGGCGCGCTCGGTCTGTGAGGGCTGGTCGGGATCCATTCGGTTGGCCAGGTAGTCGGCCGCCCGGACGAGCGCCGGGCCTTGGAAGGACAGCTCGTCCGCGTGATGCCAGCCTTCGGAGTTGCGGATCTCCTTGGCCCGGCTCTCGTAGCGCTGCAGCGAGCCTGGTTGCGAGCCCTCCATGAGTGCCATGACCTGGTCCCACTCGTGTTGGATCTGGCCTGCTCGTTCGAGGGTGGTGTCGATTCCGCGCAGCCGTCGGAGGTCGTCGCTAATTGGCCCCTCGACGTAGTCGGCGCCGGTGGCGGCGGCGCGGACGCCGGCCAGTACCTCGGGGCCGTGGGCGAGGAAGACCTCGACGTGTTTCCACGCCTCGGCATCACGTTTCGCTTTGCCGTCCGCGTACTCCTCTTCGTAGGTGGGCCAGCCGTCGTGGTCGCAGAAGGAGTCCGAGACCGCGTCCCAGGCATCGGAGGCTTGCCTGATGCTGGCAGCGGCGGAGGCCAGTGCCGGGATGTGCTGGTGCCACGCCAGGGGGTCGGTGCTCGTCGACGGCTGGGTTTCGTGGGAAGTGGGAGGGGTGGGCACGGTTGTCCTCGTTCCTGTGCCGGTGTTCACCGCGAACGCGACTCTGAGCGGACGGTGTTCGGTGGGAGGGACGCTGGAGTCTCGCTCTGTCGGCCGACGGGAGTCCCGCGGACGGACATGGCTGGGGAGAGACCGGCCGCCGTTGCCGCTCGACGCGAGCGGGAGTGGATCTCGTGGCCTACGTCCTCCGTTACGAGGTGCAGTTCCTCGCCGAGGTCGGTCAGGCGGTCGGCAAGGGTGTCCAGCTCGGCGGCACTGCTGCGGGCGTCGTGGATACGGCACCACTGCGAGGCGGTTTCGAGCATCTGATGCAGTCGCGCCACCGCGCCGAAGTCGTCCGTAATCGCCTTGTGGAACAGCTCGGTGAACTCCTTGGGCCGAGCTGTGGCGAGCCGGTCGTTCCAGTCCACGGCTGGAGCGATAGTGCCCCAACTCGCCGCTGCGGCAGAGTTGTGCTCGTCAAGGCGGCCCGCTCGCCGTTCGGTCGATGGCATGGTTCAACTCCGTTTGAGAGATGGCTAGTTGCTAGGCGGCCATGCGGGCGTCGGTGTCGAACAGCTCGCGTTCGGCCGGGTGCAGGATGTGCTGGGTGATGAAGCTCCGGCCCGCGACCTTCCACAGGCCCCGACCCTTCGTCAGGGCGGACACCGCCTGTGTCTCGATGCCGGTAAGGCCCAACAATGAGGCAGCGGCGGCGAGTTGGTCGGGTTCCTGGCGGTAGATGATGCGGGTGGAACAGTCGGCCAGGAGGCCCTCGGCCAGTACCCGGCCGCGCGAGCCGGCGTCGCCCGCGCTGAGTAGGTCGCTGAGGCGGTGGATGACCATGAGGTTGGCGATGCCGAGTCCGCGCGAGAGCTTCCACTGGGACTGCATGCGCTCCAGCAGACCGACGTGCCTCATCACCCGCCAGGCCTCGTCGTAGATCACCCATCGTCGGCCGCCGTCCGGGTCGGCGAGCGCGGACTCCATCCACGCGCTCGCGCAGGTCATCGCGAGCACCAGGGCGGTGTCGTCGCCGGAGCCGCCGAGCCGGGAGAGGTCGATGGACAGCATCGGGGTGGTCGGGTCGAAGGCCACCGTCGAGGGAGCGTCGAACATGCCGCTCAAGTCGCCGTGCACCAGACGGCGCAGGGCGTGCGCGAGATCCTGCGCGGCGGGCCCCATGCGCCCGGCCTGGTCGCCGAGGGCCCGGTCGAGACGCTCGGGTGAGCCGAGGGCGTGCGCGATATCGCCGAGCAGCGGCACCGCGCCGCCGGCGTCGGCCTCGGCGGCGACCAGGTCGAGCGCGAGGTCCAGGGCGGTGTGCTCCATCGGCATCAGATCGCGCTTCAGCACGGTGCGGGCCAGGGCCGCCAGGAGCAGGAGGCGGCGCTTGCGGACCTCGGTCGACCAGTCGCCTTCGCTCACCGAGGCGGGCCGCGCCGGAGCATCCAGGGGGTTGAGCCTGCCGGGGAGTCCCGGGCCGAGCGCGATGCTGTAGCCGCCGAGGGCCTGAGCGACGGCCGTCCACTCGCCCTTTGGATCACAGGGAACGTAGACCCGGTAGCCGTGCGCGATGGCCCGGGTGGCGATGGACTTGGCCAGCGCACTCTTGCCCATGCCGATGATCCCGGCCAGGACGACGTTCGGGTTGGTGAAGCCCTCGATCCGGCCGCTGCTGTACAGGGAGAACGGGTCGTAGCAGAACGCCGCTTCGGCGTGCACGTCCCTGCCGATGAAGATGCCCTCCGCGCCCAGGCCGCCCTCGGCGAGGAACGGGTAGGCGCCGGACACGGTGGCGGTGGTCATGCGATGGGCGGGCAGGTTGAGCTTGCCGCCCCGGGCGGAGGCGGGGCCGGGGCGCCCGGATGGCGGGTAGGTGGGACGCAGTTGAGGGTCGAGGGTCTGTTCGGCGCGGTGCTTCGGCGGGGCGGTGGCGCGGCGGGCTTTGTGGCGGGCTGCGGCGAAACCGGCGCGGGCGGCCCGCTGCTCGGCGCGTGTTGCCTTGCGGGGGACGAACAGGGGGGAGGCGCTGGCGCGGATGCGGGGCATGAAGGTTTCTCCAGACAGAAAGGGCGGGTCAGCGGCGGACGAGGCCGGTGAACGGCGTGTGCAGGTCGGCCGGGGTGGTGCGGCGGCGCACCAGGTGCGCGGTGCGCTGGTGGCGCTGGCAGATGGTCAACTCCGGTGCACCCTCGGGCAGTTGGGCCTGGCACGCCTCACGGTCGGGCACCTCGCCGGAGTCCGGCCGGGGTGCCGCGTGGTAGGCGGCGTGGACGTGGTCGGCGGCCTGCCAGATCCGCGTGCGGGCGGCGCGGAGGTGGTCGCCCTCGGCCGGGACGAGCTGTCCGGTGCGGCCGGTATGGGCGTCGAGCAGACCGTGCAGCGCGACGAGGTGGGCGTGCAGGGCGTCCAGCTCGGCGCGCGTGGTGACCAGTGGACCGCCTGGGATGTTGAGCGCGCGGTGGAAGTCGAGCGCGGCGGTGGCGAAGGGCACGAAGTCCTGCGAGGTCGGGCCGGCGGTGCGGGACATGGGGGTGCACTTTCGGAGGGAGGGACGGGCGCCGTCAGGCGGCGAGGGCGAGCGGCATGGCGGCGGCGGTGAACGCTTCGGCCTGCTGCCAGGTGAGCGGCCGCAGATCGAGCTGGGCGCCGACGGCCGCGGTCTCCACGACCGCGCAGGCGGAACGGAGTTCCTCCTCGTTGTCGGCCGAGACGGTCAGCAGGCCGGTCAGGGCGACATCCGCGTGGCCCGCGATGAGCTGGCGCTCACGGGACTTGATGTCCTGGTACTCGATCGAGTCGGCCTCGGAGCCGACCTGGCCGCGCCGGGCGCGCTCGGCGGCGTCCGCGATGACGCTGGCCTTCTTGCGCTGGACGTCGCGCAGGGCGGCGTCCAGTCCCTTCGGCTCGTACGACAGGGAGAGCGTGCGCCGGATCCCGGCGGTGAACAGGAGCTGGTGCAGGAAGCCTGCCGAGGTCTCGGTGCGGGGCCAGTTCTCCACCCAGTACGTCGTGTGGACGGCCGAGCCGGTCGCGATGTGGTCCGCCTTCTCGACGACCACGACGGGTCCGGCAGCGGCGGGCTCAGCCTCAGGGCGCCCGGTGGTGGACCAACGGTCAAGTGCTGCAAGGGACTTGGGGTCGTACGCCGTGCGTACGACGGCCGCGATCTCGCGGGCGGTGAGCCAGCCGGTGGGGTTGAGCCCGGCGGTTCGCGCGGCCTGGTCGAAGGTCGAGGTCAGCTGTGCCAGGACGCTGAAGGACCCGGTCAGGCCGCCTCCGGCCTGGTTGATCAGACGCCGTGCGGCCTTCGCGTCCAGCGAGATCGCGACGTAGGCCTCGTGCGGAGCCGCCGCCGGACCCGCGCTCTGGATCAGCTCGTTGTAGATCGCGCCCGCTACCGGGGCCTCGGGCTTGCCGTGTTCCTCCCAGTAGCGGCGCAGGGCGTCGCCGGAGTCCGGGACGGTGCGCTCGATCACCTGGATCCGGGCGACCTGACCGGTGCGGGCGAGCGCGGCCAGCGCGCGTCCCCAGCCGGTGACGTTGGCGTTCTGGGTGCCCGGGTCGAGCAGTGCGTAGGCGCGGGAGGAGACCTTGACGACGGCGGTCAGGGTGCCGGTGTGGGGGTTGTGGATCGCGCCGTAGCGGCGGTCGGGGGCGGTGACCACCCGCAGGCTGGCCGCGGTGCCGGGCAGGTGGAGGAGTCCTTCGCGGACCGGGCGCCGGGAGGGCCGGGTGAGCCAGACAAGCTGGCCCCGCATCCGGCGCAGGACGTAGCGGGTGGCGATCGGAGCCCAGTCGGCCAGGGCACGGCCTCGGTGGCGGACGAAGACGAACAGGGCGATGGCGACCCAGAGAGGGATGAGTTCGAGAGCGCCGGCCACGCCGCGGGTGAGGATCACGGCGAGCAGGAGGAGGCCGGTGAGAGTGACGGCGATCAGTTGCGGGGCGGTTAGGCCGAGCAGGATGCCGCGCCTGCTGCGGTGTGGGAACTTCACGGTGGCCGTGGTGACTTGGGGCTTGTCGGGCATGGTGGTTCCAGACGGTGGGTGCGGGCGGAGGGCGAGGCGTGTGGCGCTCTTCTGGAGGTCACTGCAGGCTCCGTCTGATCGGTGGTGCGGCGGGACAGGGGGCGGGCTGCGGGTGCAGCCCGCCCCCTGTCCGGGAGTTGGTCAGGACTCCGAAGGCGGCTGGGTGGGGAACACCCAGCTTGTCGGCGTTGGGGAACCGGCTGCCGACGGACCGGCGGACGGCGGCGCGGCAGGATCGCTCGCGCTCCCGGGGGCTGCGGTACCAGCGAGAGCCATGCTGCCGCCCGGAGCCGAAGCACCGGCGAACTGCTCACCCTGGGCGTCCCGTTCGGAACCTCCGGAGTCGCCCTCGCCGGGCCGGGTGATCAGTGGCGGGATGCCGGGGCGCTGGATGAGGGCTCGGCCCTTGTCGCCGGAGGCGTTGGGGTCCTCGCCGTACCGGAACCGGGTCTGCGGCTTGGGTACTCCGCCGTTGATGCCCTCCTTGCTGAGGTTGCCGCCGGAGGGGTTGATCCCGGAGGCGACTCCGTCGCTGCCCGCGCCGGGGACCTGGCTGGGACCCTGCGGAGCAGGGGTACCAGTCCGGGTCTGCATCGCGAGGCTGCCCGCGGTCTTCGCGGCTCCGGCGGCGACCGCCAGGCCGGCGACGCCGGTGCGGTGCACGTCGTCGTGGCCGCCGCCGTCGCTGGCCCAGTGGACGAACTTGTAGGTGGCGTACGGGCACAGCAGGACCAGGACCATCACGACGATGCCTGCCATCGCGTCGGACAGCGCGGCCATGCCGTCGTGGGTGTCCGACTTGCCCATCGCCGAGACGCCGATGAGGAAGACGACGGTCATCAGGAGTTTCGAGACGACCAGGGTGGCGGTGGCCTCGATCCAGCCGCGCCGCCATCGCTTGGCGACCTCCCAGCCGCCGCCGGATCCGGCGAACACGGCGAGGGCGACCAGGACCAGGACGCCGACCTTGCGGGCGACCATCACGCCCCAGTACATGAACGCGCCGATCGCACAGCCGAGGGCGACCAGGGATGGGACGCCCCAGCCCAGGCTGTACATCGCCCCCAGTTCGCTGACCTTCACCACACGCCGGACCGCGTCGTCGACCGAGGTGTTGGCCGCTTGGAACAGACCGTCGGACAGTGCGTCGACCACGGTGACGGCGACGGATGTGAAGGCGACGGCGCAGAAGGAGAACAGGACGCCGGTCATCGTGCCGATCGCCGCCTGGGCGAGAGCGCGTTCGTCGCGTCGCCAGGCCGCGGACATCAACTGGATGCAGAACGTGCCGACGGTCAGCGCGAGTCCGATGGGCAGCAGGAGTTCGTAGTTGTCCCGGAACCAGCCGGCGTTGAGATCGATGGCGGTGGTCTCGTTGACGGCCTTCGCGGCGAGATCCGCAGCGCTGGCGGCCAGTTGGCCCGCCGACTTCGCGATCCACGCTCCGATGCCGTCGGTGACGGTCCCGGCGGGGTTGGTGGCGAAGTCGACAGCACCGCACACCTTGTCCATCAGCGGGTAGTCGCAGACTCCCATGGCGCTACCTCCTTTCTGGAGTGCGGGTCAGGGCGCGACGGACGGCATGACGCCGGCCAGAGCGCAGGAACGGGAGGGACGGCACTGGACCGCGAGCGTGGTGACACGGCTCTCAGCACCGCCGGCGGGCGAGCCGTTCCAGGCGATCGACTGCTTGCCGGAGACGGTCACGGCGTAGACGTACGCCTGCGTGATCGTTCCGGGATCCGCCTGGAGGGCCTGGGTGAACGAGTCCGGGAAGTGCCCCTCGTTCACGGCGGCGGTGGCGAACTGGCCGTTGGCGGCCATCTCCTTCCACAGCACGGCCGAGGGAACGACCGCCTCGACCGAGGCGGAGTCGGCGTACCTGGACTCGGTGGTCAGCCACCCGTGCAGCGCGGCCAGCAGCTGCGCCCGGGAGTACGCGCGGGTGTCGTAGGACCACAGCGCTACGGCGGCGGCCTTCCCGAACACGACCGGATCGTGGGTGTCCGGCGGAACCGAGAGCGAGCGTGGGTGCGCACTCGGGGAGGCCGACGTGGACGGTGAAGCGGGCGAGGAAGAGGGGGCGGCCGAACTCGCCTGAGAGGCAATGGAGTTGGAGGTCTCCCTGCTGTCGCGGGTGAGGTAGGCGGCCAGGCCGGCGAGGGCGACGAGGACCACCAGGACGGCGGTGCCGAGCAGCGCCCGGCGGCGCACGCGGGATGCGCCGCCGGGGTTCGTGGAGTGGGCAGGCATCAGTGGACCTGCGTTCCCAGCGTGCTGAAGAACGCGACCACGCCGTTCGCGGCACCCAGCAGGAGGGCCGCGCCGGCACCGACCAGCACACCCTTCTTGCCGTTGGCCTCGGCCTGGTGACCGCCGGAGTGGTGGCCCCAGGCCCACACGCCCGCGCTGACGGCGAGCGCGCCGACCACGGCGATGATCCCGAAGAGGTTGATGGAGCCGATCACCTGCTTGAGGACGGGAAGGCCCGGCAGCCCGCCCTCGTTCGGTTTGATCCCGGGGTCGTAGGCGAGCTGGACGACCTTGTCGGCGAGAAACATTAAGAACTCCAGTTCGATTTAATGCACGCCAAAGCCCGCGAGGGCGAAGCAGCGGTGCGAGAAGAAGAGGGGAGGGGGAAGCGCCAGTCAGACGACTCGGCGGGCCGCGAGAATCTGCGATTTCCAGGACGCGAGGGTCGCGATACGGACCACGTCACCGGTGTGCGGGGCGTTGATGATCAGGCCCTGGCCGATGAACATGCCGACGTGCTCAGGGACTTGGGCCGTCCCCTCGGTGAAGACGAGGTCGCCTGGCTCAAGGGCGTCGACGGATACCGCCTTGCCCTCCTTGACCTGCGTGTACGTCGTCCTGGTCAGGGTGAGCCCGGCGGCCTTGTACGACTGCTGCATCAGGGAGGAGCAGTCGCAGCGGCCCATGGGGTTCGACCCGTGGGAGTTGGTGCAGCTTCCGCCCCACTGATACGGGGTGTTGAGCTGGCCCAGTGCCCAGCGGATCGCTGTCCGGACCTTCGCCGGGGCGTCGGCAGGGATCTTGTAGCCGGCGGGCACCGCCCCGGCGGGGATGGTTCCGAAGTCGGTACCGTCTCCGTCGGCCGTACAACTGCCTGCGGTAGTAGGCGAATTGCTGCCGGTGTCGGCCGAGCCGGACTCCGACGCGCTCGCTGATCCGTCGCTGGCCGTCGGCAGCAGGGGCGCGATGCCCTGCTGCAAGGCGGTGGCCAGGGGCTCCCACTTGGCGTAAGCGTCGCGGAAGCCGGACCTCTGCACCGCCTGGGCGGCCTGGGTGATGGACAGGGACTGCCAGCCCGAGACCTTCTCCAGCGCCTCGTAGAACTTGGTCGCTGAGTGCACCGGGTCGAGGATCTCGTTCACCGTGCCCCAGCCCTGCGACGGACGCTGCTGGAACAGACCCAGCGAATCACGGTCGCCGTAGGTGACGTTGCGCAGACGGCTCTCCTGCAGGGCGGTCGCCAGGGCCACGATCTGCCCGCGGGCCGGGATGTTCATGGCGACGGCGGTGGCCTGGATCGTCTTGGCGTTGGGCACCTGCTCGGTCGGATCGTCCAGCCCCGGCACGGAGACGGTCTCCTTGGTGTCGCCGTCCAGGATCGCCTTCACCTGAGCGGCAACGGCCGAGGTGTCCACAGCCTGTGCGCCGCCGGTCGAGCACGAGGCCGAAGCAGTCCCGGCACCGACGGCGAGGATCGGAACGGTCAGAAGGAGCGAACCGGACCCGATGAGACCGACGACGGCCCCGGTGGTCTTCTTCATCACCGCCGCCGTTCACCGAGACGGTGATGTCGGCCGGGCAGTGGTGCTGGGTCGGGACGCGGGGGTATCAGGGCATGCTGCATCGCAGCGGCTCCTCGTGGTTCGCAGGAGGCGCGGTGCCGACTTCTCGTGCAAGGCCGTCGGCACCGCGCCGATGTGAATCCGCCTCTCAAGGCGGGCCCGGGTCAGGGGAGTTGGTAGCTCCCGGACACCGGTCTCGGGTCACGCGCGGCAGCCGGCCGCGCTCGTAATCTCAGGCGGTACACCGTTCTCCTCACGGCTTCCGGAATGCAGGAGCCAACTCGTCTTCCGGGCAGCTCTGTTGGATGAGATGTCACGGATAGGTACAGGTCAGTGGGGGTGGAGCGGGGGCTCCGTCCGGGTGACTTGGCGAGACAGTAGACGGGGATTCCGGCCGCACCAAACGGCTCCCAGGGCCGGATCCGGAGCAGGGGGCGGTTCGTTGGGTGCGGCCGGAAATCGCGGATACCGTCCGGCGCAACCCCGCCCCGAACGACGGTTGTTGAGCGCCGTCCGGAGCGGGCCGAGTCCCGACGCGCCCTGAAAGAGGCCCCGCACATGAGCTACACGCTGCACCGAGGCGACGCCCTCACCGTGCTGAAGACCCTCCCGGACGAGAGCGTCAACGCCGTCATCACCGACCCGCCGTACAACTCCGGTGGTCGTACGAGTTCGGATCGCACCGGTCGTACCGCACGCGCCAAGTACGTCACCAGCAACAGCGCGCACGACCTGCAGAACTTCCCCGGAGAAAACCGCGACCAGCGGAGCTACCGGAGCTGGCTGACCGCCCTGCTCACCGAGGCGTACCGGGCCGCCACCGAGCATGCGATCGCCGTCGTCTTCTCGGACTGGCGCCAGGAGCCGACCACGTCCGACGCCCTGCAGATGGCGGGCTGGACCTGGAGCGGCACGATCCCGTGGATCAAGCCCGCCAGCCGGCCTCGCAAGGGCGGGTTCAAGCAGTCGTCCGAGTTCATCACCTGGGGCGTCAAGGGCAGCCTCGAAAGGGACCGCGACCTGTACTTGCCCGGCCACTTCATCGCCTCGCAGCCTCGCAAGGACCGGATGCACATCACCCAGAAGCCGGTCGAGGTGATGCAGCAGCTCGTGCAGATCTGCCCCGAGGGCGGAACGGTCCTCGACCCGTTCACCGGCAGCGGCTCCACGGGCGTTGCCGCTCTGCGCGAGGGTCGACGGTTCGTGGGGGTCGAGCTGTCGTCGCACTACGCCAAGGTCGCCGAGCGGAGGCTCCAGGCGGAACTGACCCAGGAGGACTTCGTTCTGGCGGGGCCGGAGGAATGAATATGAGATCTCAACACCGACTTCGCGGCCCACGTAGCGGTGAGTGGTCAAAGCATCGAGGCTTGGAGCACTCACCGCCGTATCGACGGTAACCACCGCGAACACGGCCGCGCGGTCGGCTTCCGCCGCGGAACAGTCCCGAGTCGGCATCCTCGTCATGGTCACCGTCACCGTTGGAAACCCCGCGTCAGCGGGAACCACCGCTCGGAAGCCTCATCGAGCATCGCCGCCCACGGAACACCCCCGCGTCGGCGGGGACCACCGGGCCAACGAGCCGAGCAGCAGCAGACGCCGCGGAACACCCCCGCGTCGGCGGGGACCACCGGGCCAACGAGCCGAGCAGCAGCAGACGCCGCGGAACACCCCCGCGTCGGCGGGAACCACGAACGGCCGTTCAGCCACTGGGAGTTGGTCTCCGGAACACCCCCGCGTCGACGGGGACCACGGCATCCGCGCCGAGTCCAGCAACTCGCTCCGCGGAACACCCCCGCCTCGGCGGGGACCACGTCCCTTAATCAAGGCGCCAGGACCCTGACGCCCGGAACACCCCCGCGTCGGCGGGGACCACGTCGTGTCCGGAGTCGGGGCGCCCTCGTTGTACGTGGTCCCCGCCGACGCGGGGGTGAACCGGAATCGGAGCTCGGGGAGGCTCGGGGACATGCTCATCGTCCAGTGGTCCCCGCCGACGCAGGGGTGAACCGTGGCCGTCCTGGTTGTCCAGCCTCAGGGAGGCGTGCTCCCCGCCTATGCGGGGGTGAACCGAAAAGTGGCCCCGTCTACCGACCTTGGACAAGGTGGTCCCCGCCGACGCGGGGGTGATCCGCCGTCGCAGTGGTGGGTTATGCCGGCGCCGGGGTGGTCCCCGCCAGCGCAGTGGTGATCCGTAACAGGGGGTGCTGATCTACGAGTTGGGCTCGTGTCCCCGCGACGCGGGGGTGATCCAATGAAATGGAAACTAGGTCGCCCCGGCGATGCGTCCTGCCCGCGTCGGCGGGAACTACCGATTCGGGCATCGCGCTGTATGCCTCAGCGACGGAACACCCCCGTGTCGGCGGGGACCACGGCGCCAGCCACTCGAAGGGGAACCCGATCTGCGGATCACCCCCGCGTCGGCGGGAACCACTCCAAGGCCGACAGCAACATCCTCTGCCAGCTCGGAACACCCCCGCGTTGGCGGGGAGCACTCCGTGATCGAGATCTTCAGCCCCCGCACGAACGGAACACCCCCGCATCGGCAGAGACCACAAGTCATCGTGCACGAGTTCGAGGGTAAACGGCGGAACACCCCGCCTCGGCGGGGACCACGTTCAGGTTCGGATTACGCCCGACGGGACCGCCGGATCACCCCCGCGTCGGCGGGGACCACGCCCATGCACCTCGACCCGTCCGTACGGCACACGGAACACCCCCGCGTCGGCGGGAGTCGCTTTTTCTCGCAGGTTGGGCCGTAGCAGCTCACCGGAATGCCCCCCCGCGTCAGCGGGGAGGTCTGCGGCCGGTCGTCCGTCGGGCCTTGTGCTGGCTTTCCTGCCGGGGTGGCGTTGTTGCTTTGTGTTGTCAAGGAGCTTGCGGTGCCGGGCTCAAGCGTTGTCAGCCTAGTGGAGTGGGTCCGGAAGGGGATTTGACCTGTGGTTACTGACCTTTTCGGGTTGCCTTCGGGTGGTGACGTTGGGTGATCCCTGCGGTATGCCGGTGTTATGCGGTACGCGGATGGTGGGGGCCTGACTGCTGAGCGGCGGGCTGCGCGTGAAGGGATCCGGCTGGAGGCCGGGCAGAGGTTCGAACGAGGTGACAGGACTTCGGACATCGCCAAGGACCTGCGGGTGAGTGAGCGTTCGGTGGAGCAATGGCGCCGGGACTGGCGTGAAGGCGGTATCGAGGGTCTGAGGTCGAAGGGGCCCGCGAAACTGCCGAAGCTGTCGGATGAACGGTTCGCTCTGCTGGAAGGGGAGCTGGCCAAAGGGCCGGCTGCGCATGGCTGGGAAGATCAGCGGTGGACCCTGGAACGCGTCGGAACGCTGATCGGCCGCCGGTTCGAGGTCAGTTGCTCGATCGCGGGAGTGTGGCGGCTTCTGCACCGCCACGGCTGGTCCTGGCAGAGCCCGGCCCGTCGCGCGCTGGAACGTGACGAACACGCGGTCGGGCTCTGGAAGAAGGACGTGTGGCCGCAGGTGGAAGCACCGCGGCGGCGCTCGATGCCTGGATCGTCTTCGAGGACGAGGCCGGGTTCGCGATGACGCCGCCACGCGCCCGCACGTGGGGCCGGCGCGGGCAGACTCCCGTGGTCCGGGTGCGTGGACGGTGCCGGCGACGGATTTCGGTCGCCGCACTCTGCTGCTACCGGCCGGGCGAACGGTCCCGGCTGATCTACCGGCCCCGCTTTCACCTGCTCCTCAAAGGCGCACGCAAGAGTTTTGCCTGGCAGGACTACCGTGACCTCCTGGTCCGCGCGCACCTGCAACTCGGCGCCCCGATTATTGTCGTCTGGGATAATTTGAACACCCACCGTGCTGTCGGAATGCGGGAGTACGCAGCCGGCCATGAATGGCTCACCGTTGTCCAACTACCCTCCTACAGCCCGGACTTGAATCCCGTCGAAGGCATCTGGTCGTGGTTACGGCGCGGGCCGATGGCCAACACCGCGTTCACCGATCCCGACCACCTCACCCGCACCCTCCGCCGAGGGCTCGCCCACATCCAGCGTCACCCCGAACTCATCAACGGCTGCCTCACCGAAACCGGACTGACCCTCACCCCAGATCCCCCGAAGCCAATCCGAAAAGGTCAGTAAGGGATGGCTCTGTGTCTCGGGAAGTTCAAAAATCGTAGTAGCCAGGGCGGTTGGTCGGTTTGGATAGGCGCGTGGCTGATTCTGGGCGCGATGGCGGCTTGGACGTTTGCGGACCTTGGGGGAAGGCGGGCGGTGGTTCTGTTCCGCATCCTCTGATTTGCCATGCACTTGATACGGCGGTCGTGGCTGAGACGCTGCTGGACGTGTTGCTGGGGCCGCACTGTCGGCAAGAGTTGGTAGACGCGTTCGGCCCGCTGGGTGATGCTGCGAGCTGGGTGTCGGTTCTGGCCGGGCTGCATGATCTGGGTAAGTTTTCTCCCACATTTCAGGGACTGCGCGAGGACATTGCTGCGGAGTCCATGGGGCCTGTGGCTGCGGTGCAGATTCGGCGGCTTGTGCAGTGGAAGAGGAGTGGAGCGCGCACAGACTGCCATCACGGGGTGCTGACGGTGGTGCACTGGTTGCGGATTTTGCGTTCCTGGGGTGCAGTGCCGGCTGCGGCTCGCTCGATTGCGTGGGCCTTGGGCGGGCACCACGGCGTGATCCCGAGGGCGGCGTCGGTACAGCAGGCCCGACAGGCGGTGGGGGACAACGGTGGTCCTCGGTGGGCTGCAGGCTGTGATCATCTGGTGCGCAGGGTCGTTGAGTTGTGGGGATTGCCGGAGCCGGAAGGCCTGCCCTGGCACGAGGTGCGTCTGAGCCCGGAGGCCGTGGTGGGGCTGGCGGGGCTGACGTCGGTCAGCGACTGGATTGCCTCCGCGAGGGCGGAGGAGGACTACGTCGGCACGGACGTCGACTTGGCCTCATATCTGGTGCAGGCACGTCAGGTTGAGGTGAAGAAGGTCGAGCGGCTGGCGTGGCGGCCGTGGCGGCCGGCTGAAGACACGAGGTTCCGCTCGCTCTTTGCCGAGGAGCGTACGCCGCATCCCGTCCAGGTTGCGGTCGAGGACGTGGTGAGCCGGATGCGAGGTCCGGGGATCGTGGTGGTGGCGGCTCCGACGGGCGAGGGGAAGACGAAGGCCGCTTTGCAGGCGGCGGCCACGCTGGTGCGTCGGTTCGGTCTGCGGGGCTTTTATGTGGCGATGCCGTCGCGTGTCACTAGTAATCAGGCGTTCGATGTCGTGGATCAACTCCTGCACGGGCAGGAAGCGCCACCGGTTCGATTGCTGCATTCGACTGCCGGTGAGTATCTCAAGGCCCGGTCAGCGGAGGCGGATGCAGCCGAGGCGGTACGTCCGGTCGGCGTCGACGTTGATGGCGGAAGAGACGGTGACGGAGATGCGGCCGAGTGGTTCGCTCACAAACGGGGGCTGTTGGCGCCCCTGGGAGTGGGCACGGTCGACCAGGCGTTGATGGCGGCCTTGCGTTCCAGCCATGTTTTCGTGCGTCTGTCGGGGCTGTCGGGCAAGGTTGTGGTGTTTGACGAAGTCCACGGCTATGACGTCCACATGTCCACGCTGATGGACCGTCTGCTGTGGTGGCTGGGGAAAATGAGGGTGCCGGTCGTGCTGTTGTCCGCGACGCTACCGGCCCGTAGACAACACACACTCGTGGAAAGCTGGCGCGCGGGCGCGTCGGGCGAGATGCCCCATGAGCCATCGCTGTCAGAACTGCATGCCGGTGCGTACCCGCGGGTGACGTGGGCGGACACCGAGACTCACGCGGCAGAAACAGTAGACGTGGAGGCTTCCTCGCTGAACGCAGACCGGGTGGTGGAGTTGGTGCGCGTCGACTTCGAGGAGCGTGCCGAGTGGGCTGTGCAGCAAGCCTGTCTGGACCGCTGCGTGGCCGTCGTCCACAACGTTGTCCAGCATGCGGTCGACGCCTACGAGCAGATCGTCGAGTGTGTGGACCAACTGCCGTCCGAAGAGCGGCCGGAGGTTTTCCTGCTGCACGGGCAACTCCTTCAGGCACATCGGGCACGCGTCGAGACTCAGATCCGCACGAAGTTCGGGCGACCGGATGATCGAGGAACGGCTGAGCGACCGTTGCGGGCGATCGTCGTGGGTACCCAGTTGCTGGAAGGGGGCTTGGACGTGGACTTCGACGTGATGATCAGCGCCCTGGCTCCGATCGACAGCCTGATTCAGCGAATGGGGCGAATTCAGCGGCACCGGCGCGGCGATGACCGGCCCGGCCTGCTGATGGCTCTGACCGGCGTGGAGGAGAAGCGGAAGAAGATCGCGTTTCCGCCGTACACGACTCACGTGTACGCGGAGTCGGTCTTGTTGCGCACCTGGGCGTTGCTGCGGAACCGTACTCGGCTGAACTGTCCGCACGAGGTGCAGCAGCTCGTCGACCTGGTCTACGGGCCCGGTGAGGCGCTGGAGTGCCCGCAGGGGTGGGAGGACCAGTGGGTGAAGGCGGCTGGGCAGTTGGGGCGGAGTATCGCCCGCAAGGAGGAAAACGCGCAGGCTGTGCGGTTGCCGCAGCCCCGGGACGATGTGCAGCTGTGGGAGTTGACCGCGAAGGCGACCGGGGCGGGCCGTACCCGCCAGGAGAGCTACCGGCGAGACGAAGGGCGCTGAAGTGATACTCGACGACGAGGCCGCGGCCTGTCTGTCGGACGAAGAGGCGGGAGCGGCGGTGCGCGTCGTCGTCGTGTGCCGGCTGCCCGACTCGCCGCTGGTCGTCCCGCTCGCGGGTGGGGCCCCTGTGGATTTGCGGTCAACCGTAAACGCGAGCAGCAGCGAGGTGGTTCAGGGCCTGCTGGATTCGTCACTGGAGTTGGAGGCCGCTGGCGGCATTCATCCTGGAGTGGTTGATGCCGTTCGGCGGGTCGCTGTGCCACCGCTGTTTCGGGCCAGCCCCTGGCTGAGGCAATACCGTCCGCTCGTCCTGGAGGACGGCCACATCGTGCTGGCCGGTGTCCGCGTCATATACCGCATCGATCGCGGTCTGTGTGTGGAACCAGCCGACTTGACCACCGGATGATCCTTCTCCGCTGAACCTCGCCCCGATTGTCAGTGGCGTTTGCCAGAATCGCCACCTGCACGAATCTGAGGGAGGGGATAGCAGGCTGTGGGGTTCAATCTGTTCACCGAGCCGTGGCTGCCGGTGGTGTGTCTGGACGGAAGCCGTCAAGAGATAGGCCTGGCCGAGGCCTTGAGCAACGCTGGGGCCTATCGCCGCCTGGCAGGAACCACCCCGACGATGACCGCGGCGTTGCACCGTGTGCTGTTGGCGCTGGCCCACCGGGTGTACCAGCCCCTGAATGCTGCACGCTGGGCCGAGTTGTGGCAGGCGCAGGCTGATGGCGGGCTGCCTCAGGCCGAGTTGGCGAACTACCGGGACGAGTACGGAGAACGCTTCGAACTGTTCCATCCGCACACGCCCTTCTTCCAGTGCCCGGCCCTGGACAACGCGCCGGCTACTACGGCGAAGCTCGTGGCGTACCGGGCCACCGGCAGCAACCGGACGCTGTTCGACCACACCACCGCCGATCAACGCCCCTTGCTGCAGCCGGCGGAGGCGGCCCGCTGGCTAGTGACCACACAGGCCTACGACACCTCCGGTACCAAGCAGCCCTACCGCACGGAGCGGAGCGCGGAAGGCGGTCTGGGCAACCGATTCGGCTGTGTTGTGGTCGAAGGCGCCACGCTGCACGAGACTCTGTTGCTGAACATGCAGTTCTACCGTCCCGAGGTAGAACTCCCTGTGCGCACCACGGCGCAGGACCGACCGGTGTGGGAAGCGACGCAACCGCCGGACCCCGAGCCCGATGCCCGGCCACCGCTGGGGTGGACGGACCTGCTCACCTGGCCCTCCCGCCGCATTCTGCTGTCCACGTCGGACAAGGCCGGCGCAACACTGGTCGATGGAGTGGTGCTCACGCCCGGTACACGGATGGAGGGCAACCTCGTCGACCTGGAGGCCATGGCGGCCTTTCGACGACCCTGGCTGAAAGGCAACAAACAGGGCAACTTCAAGCCGGTCAGCCTCGATGAACTGCGCGGCGTGTGGCGACACAGCCAGGAACTGTTGCTGTCCTCCGACCCACGCTGGTGGAACACCTGGCGCGGACGCATGCGCGCCACAGGACCACTGCCCGCCCAGGAGCCCCAGCGACAGCGACCCGCTGCACTGGATCACATCGCTGAACTCGTCGAAGACGGTCTGATCGCCGAGGACACCGTCTACACCCTGCGCATCTTCGGCCAGCAACTCGGCGACCAGGGCGGCGACACCTACGCCTGGTACGAGGAAGCCGTTCCCGCGCCCGTCGCCCTGTTGCGGGCCGAGAGCGCCCGCGTGGGCTACATCATCGGCTACGCGGTGTCTCTGGCCAGCGATCTCGGCGCGGGACTGAAGCTCATGGAACGCCAGTACAGCGCCGACTTCCACAGCGAACTCACCAAGGACCAGGAGAAGAAGCTCACCGACCTGGAGATCTGGTACTGGCCACGCCTGACGGCGCCCTTCGCTACCTTCCTGCGCGAACTGGGAGAGGCGGTGCGGCACGCAACCGATGAGACCGAACCGGCCGAACGGTGGGGCACCGCCGTCGTGGAACTCGCCGACAAGGCGGCCTGGCAGTGGCTGGAAGGCGCCCCCCGGCGAGACCGCTCTTTGCTGACAGCGAGTGCCCACTTCGACGATTTCCAACGCGCGAAGTACCAGCTGCACCGCATCTTCCGCGGCGGACTCGCCCGATACAGCGCACCTGACCAGGGAGACGCATGACGACCGCCCACAATGACACCGCCAGCCAGCGGGACAGCGTCCGCCGGCGCCGCGGTGACTTCGTCACCCACCTCTACGGGCTGCACCGCACCATCTCCTCCGACAACCGGCACGCCGTTGCCGAAGCCCGCCGTGTCATGGCACGACTGCGCCGTTGCTTCGCCGGCCCACGTCAGGAAGCCGACGCGTACGAGACCGTATTTGACTTCGACCCGCCCGAAGCCGAACAGCACGTCTGGCTGCTCGTCGCCGGACTGTTCGCCCTGCACCCCCAACCGCGGCTCGAAAAACGCCACCACCGCGCCTCCATCGGTACCGCCATGGGAATACTCGCCCACGATCGCGGCGACTCCGTGCGACGGCGCTTCACCCAACTGGTGTCCGTGGAGGGCCCATCCCTGCCTCACTACCTGCGCCAGTGCGTGCAGCTCCTGAGCACCGCGGCCGTCCCGCTTGACTACTACCGACTCCTCGACGAGCTGGTCGAACTGCTCACCGACGACCCGTACGGCCGAAACACCCAGCGCCGCCAACGCATCCGCCTGACCTGGGCCCGTGACTACCACCGGGCCGGCCGCCCCGACGGCGCCGCCACAGAGGACGAGCCCGAAACCGGCCCCGAAGAACCCACCGCCTGACCCGAAGGACCGTCATGCTCATCGAACTTCACCTGTTGCAGTCCTTCCCGGTCAGCAACCTCAACCGAGACGACCTCGGACAGCCCAAGACCGCACGCTTCGGCGGCTACACCCGCGCGAGGATCTCCAGCCAGTCCCTCAAACGCGCGGCACGCAATCTGTTCGCCGAACACGGTCTCGACCCAGCCGAGCTGGGAGTCCGCACCAAACGCCTGCGAGATGCCGCAGCCGGCATTCTGTCCGCGCGAGGCCGAGACGCAGAACAGGCTTCCGAGATCTGCCAAGCCGGTCTGGAAGCACTCGGATTCGCCGCGCACGCCGCGACCGGCCTGACCAAATACCTGCTGTACGTGGGGAAGCCCGCCCAACAGCTACTGGCCGACTACTGCGACCAACGCTGGGACGAGCTGGCCACGACCGTGGCCGAGGCGAAGAAGCGCAAGCAGAAGCAGGAGCAGGAAAAGACACCACGCAAAACCACCACCGCGAAGGTGGCCGCGAAAAAGCCCACCAAACAGAACCAGGAGGAAGCCAAGCGCATTCTCGACGGCACCCGGGCCGCCGACATCGCCATGTTCGGCCGCATGATCGCCGACAACACCGACTTCAACGTCAATGCCGCCTCCCAGGTCGCCCACGCCCTCTCCACCCACGCCGTCGTCAACGAATTCGACTACTACACAGCTCTCGACGACCTCAGGCCCGACGCCGAACCCGGCGCAGACATGATCGGCACCGTCGACTTCAACGCCGCCTGCTTTTACCGGTACGCCAACCTCGACCTCAGCCAGCTGGCCACAAACCTGCCGGACGATCCCGACCTCGCCGCCCGCAGCGCCCGCGCATGGCTGCACTCCTTCATCCACGCGGTACCCGGCGGCAAGCAGAACTCCATGGCTGCCCGCACCATGCCCCAGACCCTCATCGGAGTCGTCCGCGAAACCGGCGCCTGGAACCTGGCCAATGCCTTCCTCAGCCCCGTCACCGACGTACCCGATCTCATGGCCGCCTCAACCCAGCGCCTCGTCGACCACTTCCAGCAGCTCCGCAGCTTCTACGGAGACACCCAGCTACGCAACATCACCATGGCCTCGGTGGACCATGACCTCTCCGACGTCGCCGACCAGGAAATCGCCCCCACGCTCGACGACTTCGTCTCCCGCCTCCTGACGGCCACCAAGGGCTGATCACAGTGGCCACTTTGCTCATGTGCTTCGACGCACCCATGCAGTCCTGGGGCACCAGATCACACTTCGCCAGCCGCGACACGGCAACCGAACCCACGAAATCGGGTGTCACCGGCCTGCTCGCGGCAGCCCTCGGCATACCCCGCGACGCCGACGACAAGATCAAAACATTGGCCGACCTGCGAATGGGCGTACGCGTCGACCGAGAAGGCGTCGTAGAAGACGATTTCCACACCGTCCAAAATGTTCCGAACACCGAAGGAAAGAACCACAGGACGGCAACAACCAGAAGATTCTATCTCGCCGACGCACTCTTCCTCGTCGGCCTCGAAACAGACGATACGCAACTACTGCACCAGATGCTCGACGCCCTCATGCGACCTCGCTGGCCCCTGTATTTCGGCCGAAAGGCATTCGTCCCCTCACGCCCCGTTCCCAGCAACGGATTTCCCGAAGAGCGCCACCCCATCACCGGGAAAACACTCGGCGACGCACTGCGCACACATCCTTGGCTCGAAAACCAGGCCACCCCGCATTTTCAAGAACGCACCAGGCCGCAAGAAGCCCCCGGTACATGGCTGCGCACAATCGTTGACGCCGACCCCCTGGCGCTGGACGTCGAACTACGCCACGACCACCCGCTCTCTTTCGGCCCAAAACAACGCTCCTACGCGCCCAGGGCAGTGCACATCAGCCATGTCCCGCTCACACCCGAAATGATCAACGACGGGGCTGCCGCGCAGACGGGCTTGCCGACAACCGGAGACGCCCCTCAACCTCACACGACCCACCGGGATGGACCATGACGCCCCTCTGGCTGACACGTATCGTCCCCGACCCCCGCAGTCGCGAAGCACGCCGAGACTTCCGCAACGCTGTGGAACTGCACCGCCGTGTCATGACGCTTTTCCCGGACGGTCTAGGCGATCAGGCGCGCAGGCAACTCGGCATCCTCTTCCGGGCGGAGGAAACCACTGCAGGCACTTACCTGCTTCTCCAAAGTCGAACCCGCCCGGATCTGGACAAGCTTCCTTCCGAATACGGGCACGGAGACAGCAGGCCCCTCACGCCGCTACTGGATGCCCTACGCCCAGGGCTGCCGATCCGCTACCGCATCGATGCCAGCGCCATCCGCAAGCCAAGGAAAACCACCCAAGAATTGTACGGACTCAAACCCATCGTGGCCTTGACGGGTCCAGCCGCAGAAGACTGGTGGCAGAGGCAAGCCGAAAAATCCGGACTGAAGCTGGACAGTGTTCATGCCACGCGGTTGGAAGCGGCCGGCGGCGTAAAAGGCAAGCAGCGGATCCATAACCATCGAACGCGATTCGAGGGGAACGCACTCGTCGACGATCCTCATCTGCTACGTCAATGCGTGGAAGAGGGAATAGGGCGCGGTAAGGCATATGGTTGCGGATTGCTCAGTATTGCCCCCGCGAGACCTACTGTGTGACCGGATGATCTTCTTGGACGGAAGTATGCATGTGTCCCCGCCGACGCAGGGGTGATCCGTCCTTGTTGTATGGGATGGGGTAGATGCCGTAGTGCTCCCCGCCGACGCGAGGGTGATCCGGCATTCGTGACACCGCCGACGATGGCGAGCGCTTACTCCCAGGCGGCGCGGGGGTGATCCGAATGGCATCATCCTGGCCCGGTTCCAGAACTGGTGTTCCCCGCCGACGTGGGGGGTGAACCGTCCAGTTCCACGCGGTAGTCGTTGTACCCGCCGTAGTCCCCACCGATGCGGGGGTGAACCGCACGGGATCGCTGGGTCGGCGGATGTGCTGCCGTGCTCTCCGCCGACGCGGGGGTGAGCCGTCTCGGCAGTCGTCGTACTCCGCATCGAGATCGGGGTCCCCGCCGACGTGGGGGTGAGCCGTTCATGGGCGGATCGCGGGCGGCGAGTGGGAGTGGTCCCCGCCGACGCGGGAGTGAACCGTCGCCGGGAGGAAGGTGGAAGGTACCGATGGCGTGGTCCTCGCCGACGCGGGGGAGAGCCGGAGGAGGGGGCGCCCTGGCCCGTTGTCCAATGGTGGTCCCAGCCGGCGCGGGGGTGATCCGTACGTCAAGGACACTGGCATGCGGAAGCTGAAGTGGTCTCCGCCGACGCGAGGGTGAACCGATCCCCACCGAGGGGGACGGCCTGGGGGCCGAGTGGTCCCCGCCGACGTGGGGGTGAGCCGCAACTCCCGTTGAGGTAACCGTTGTTGACAGAGTGGTCTCCGCCGACGCGGGGGTGAGCCGAAGTCGCCGGCGGGGTCGACGTCGACAACGCGGTGGTCCCCGCCGACGCGGGCGTGGGCCGTAGGCCGAGCAGGTTGTAGTCGTACGCCCGTTGTAGTCTCCGCTGACGCGGGGGTGAACCGGCCTCATAGGCTTGGTCCGGCTGGACGGAGCCGTGGTCCCCGCCGACGCAGGGGTGAACGGGACGCCGGGGTCCGCTCGCTGAAGTGGGTCACGTGATCCCCGCCGACGTGGGGGTGAACCGGTGCACACCGGCCCGCACTCGCCGCGCGCGTGGCTGTTCCCGTCGATGCGGGGGTGAACCGACAACCTTCTGCATTATCCAGCGCGTCGCTGGGTGGTCCTCGCAGACGCGGGGGTGAGCCGACCGCCCCGGATCTCGACGAGAAGGTCGGGGTGTGGTCCCCGCTGACGCGGGGGTGAACCGACCCAGAACGGGCTGCCGTACCAGTGGGCCGGGTCGTCCCCGCCGACGCGGGGTGAGCCGGCCATGGAGAAGCTGGCCAAGAGCACGCAGAAGTGGTCCCCGCCGGCGCGGGGGTGATCCGTTGGTCGAGGACAAGGCGAACGGTACGGCGGTGTGGTCCCCGCCGAAGCGGGGGTGATCCGCAGATGACTGCGAAGAAGGTCGCCGTCCTCATGTGGTCCCGCCGACGTGGGGGTGATCCGCATGTACACCCTCTTTTCCTTGACCTGGTTCAGTGGTTCCCGCTGACGCGGGGGTGATCCGACGCGTTAGCACCTGGACGACCTCGTGACTGAGTGGTCCCCGCCGACGCGGGGGTGAGCCGCGTTTCGAGGACATCGAGCGGGCGGTGTTGGAGTGGTCCCCGCCGCCGCCGACGGGGGCGACGCAGTTGCCTGCCGGCCGGGGGAACGCGGCGTGGTCCCTGCCGACGCGGGGGTGCACCGCCGTAGGGCACCTTGTAAGGCAAGTCGTAGGGCGTCCTCTGTGGCGGGCCCGGCACCGGTGTTCCAGCGGGCCGGGCCGGTGGGTTGTCACAGCCAGGTCTGGCCTTCGTCGCGGAAGACGGGCCACGGCCGGTCGGAGGTGTCCGGGGATAGCAACAGGTGCCGGATGCCTGCTGCCCAGCAGTCCTGGTCCATCAGTTCGATGAGGTAGCGGTCCATTTCCGAGGGCCTCACCTGGAGCGTCCGGGACAGCGTGGCGGTGAGTCCGTTGGAGGCACGCCATTCGGCCTGGCTGTGCATCTCCATGACGACCTCGCCGGCCACCAGTTCGCCGGTTCCCGGTGGGCGTACCCATTGCGCCGGGATCCCCCGGGCCGTCAGGTCTGCGGCCAGGGACGGGCCGGAGGTCTCCACTGTGAGGGTCATGACGTCGCCGATCAGACGCGCCGCGGCAACAGGGTGGATGGGGTAGATGCCCCACGGAACGCGCAGCGGGTCGCGGGAGACGCTGTCCAGAGACGTGGCGTGCATGTTCAAGTCGAGCTGGTCCCCGATGCGTGCGCGGCGCCGAGCGGCGTTCCATTGGCGGGCGAGCCGTTGTCCGAACTCCTCCCGCGTCCACCCCTGGCTGATTACGCCGTGCAGGTCGACGGCGATCAGGGCACGGCTGCCGGGCACCTTTGCGGCGAAGATCCCGTCCGTGGCGGCGCGTTGGGTCGCGGTCTGCAGGAGCTCCATGTGCGTCCGCAGCGGGGTGCCGATGTCGTGGAGCCGCTCGTCGGGGTTGTCTCCGGGCAACGCGGATCCGGTGCGGATTGCCTCGTACGCGGTCTCGATCCGCTGCTCCTGGGCGCGGCTGCGGTACCTGTCCTTGGTCTTGATCTCGTAGGTGTGCGGTCCGTCGTCCTGCCAGACGGTGATGTCGCCGATCCGCAGGCAGTTGGTCAGGTCGTGCATGAGAGCGAACCGGCCGTCGTCGCGCCAGTGCCTCTCCACGGTCTCCAGCTCCGCCTCCAGGCCGACCTTGCCCTCCATGATTCCGGGCGGCGGGTTTCGGCACAGGGCCAGGATGTACCGGCGGTCGCGGTTGAAGGCCCGCCAGACGAGCGCGTCACCGACCGAGCGGAACTGCCGCCCCACGCGCTCACACAGCTCGCGCTCAAGGATCCACGTCTCGATGTCGGACCGGTCCAGCCCCGACTGCGGTTCGGGCGCACCGACCTGAGGCGCCTTGCCGTCGCGCATGCGCTTGACCGCCCGGCTGAAGGCGTTGCGGTCGCTCTCCACCGCGCGGATGTGCCGCAGCAGGTCCTGTTGCAGCTCGTAGCCGTCCTGCGGGCTGCGGCAGGTCCGTACGCGCTCGATCAACGGAACCAGGTCCGCCTGTGCGGCTTGCTGCCGCGGATGCACGAGCACCTCTTCGGGCCCAAAGCCCGGATCGAACAGTTTCACCGGCACAGTGTCGTCCCATCGGGTCCCGCAACGAGACAGCTTTTCCCGCTCCGACCCGGCGCTTCAGCTGTCCGGTTGGGCGGGCTGGTGCCCGTAGCGGAGTGCGAGGTCGAAGTAGCCGCGGGCAACCAACGAGACTTCCCGGCCGTGGTCCCCGCCGACGCGGGGGTGAGCCGCCTGCTTCTCGGCGAGCCAACTGCCGGGCTCGGTGGTCCCCTCCGACGCGGGGGTGAGCCGGACGGGGCGGTGAAGACTGCCGGTGCCCTGCCGTGGTCCCTGCCGACGCGGGGTGAGCCGACCCAGAATGGGCTGCCGTACCAGTGGGCCGGGCACCCACGCCGATGCGGGGGTGAGCCGAAGGGTGCGAAGGCGCCGTCCGGGTTTAATCTGTGGTCCCCGCCGACGCGGGGTGAGTCGACGTCGTACTCCGCCTTCAGTCGCTCTTCCGCGTGGTCCCCGCCGACGCGGGGGCGAGTCGGTGCACGAAGCGTCGGTGAGTCACGGCTCCTCGTGGTCCCCGCCGACGCGGGGGTGAACCGTTGTTCGAGGCCCGCGACGCCGGCGCCAACGAGTGCTCCCTGCCGACGCGGGGGTGAGCCGCCGTTCGAAGGCTTCTACCACCACGTCATCCGGTGGTCCCCGCCGACGCGGGGGTGAACCAAAGACGGCGGCCGTACGGCAGGAAGCGCGCACGTGCTCCCTGCCGACGCGGGGGTGAACCGGCCGAGCGCGAGCGGGTGGCGACGGTTTGGACGTGGTCTCCGCCGACGCGGGGGTGAACCGTGGGTTGTGGCCGCGATGAGAGAGCCGCCGGGGTGGTCCCCGCCGACGCGGGGGTGATCCGCCGTCGCAGTGGTGGGTTATGCCGGCGCCGGGGTGGTCCCCGCCAGCGCAGTGGTGATCCGTAACAGGGGGTGCTGATCTACGAGTTGGGCTCGTGTCCCCGCGACGCGGGGGTGATCCAATGAAATGGAAACTAGGTCGCCCCGGCGATCCGTCCTGCCCGCCGACGCGGGGGTGAGCCGGTCAAAATGACCACCGGCAACGCCAAGGGCAAGTGGTCCCCGCCGACGCGGGGGTGAGCCGAGCAGGAGGGCGCCGCGCAACGACTTCTCGTCGTGGTCCCCGCCGATGCGGGGGTGAACCGTGGGAGATCGGCGGCGTCGAGTGGGACACCGAGTGGTCCCCGCCGGCGCGGGGGTGAACCGACGCTCGGGAGCGCGCGGAAGCTGCTCGGAAGGTGGTCCCCGCCGACGCGGGGGTGAACCGAGGAAGATCTCTGCGATGACGAGGACCAGGAGGTGGTCCCCGCCGACGCGGGGGTGAACCGCCGGCCAGGACGACGGCCTGGTCGTACCGGCCGTGGTCCCCGCCGACGCGGGGGTGAACCGGAACTGGCCGAGCATCTGCACAACCGGCACGAGTGGTCCCCGCCGACGCGAGGGTGAGCCGACGGTGTAGAGAACCATGTGGCCGAGCAGGGAATGGTCCCCGCTGACGCGGGGGTGAACCATTGATCAGGACCGCGTCCCGGGTCGCCGTGACGTGGTCCCCGCCGACGCGGGGGTCAGCCGTTGGGTGAGGCCGCGCCGCTCCCGCCAGTACGGTGGTCCCCGCCGACGCGCGGGGGGTGAGCCGATCTGGAGGTTGGTGTACGCCATCACGACTCAGTGGTCCCCGCCGACGCGGGGGTGAACCGTGGTCATGCATCGGGAAGTTGCCCGGGTTGTTGTGGTCCCCGCCGTCGCGGGGGTGAGCCGATCCGTCACGCCGAGACCGTGGAGGTCGACGCGTGGTTCCCGCCGACGCGGGAGCAATCCGCCAGTGAGTGCGCGGCTATGGTTGTCGCGACGTGGTTCGCTGATGTGGGGGTGAACCGGCAGGCATCCACCCGCCGAACCGGACGACGATGTGGTCCCTGCAGACGTGAGGTGATCCCTTTCCACCACAGGGATCTCGGCAGGGAAGGTTGTGCTGCCCGTCGACGCGGGGGTGAACCGCCATCCGTCTGATTCTTGGCTGAGCCCCAGACGTGGTCCCCGCCGACGCGGGAGTGAGCCGCAGATCAACAGCCAGCAGGCCGCGCTCGTGATAGTGGTCCCCCGCCGCCGCGGGGGTGAGCCGTCGAAGAGGCGGTGCCGGGGTGAACTGCCTGGGTGGTCCCCGCCGACGCGGAGGTGAGAAGGGGGTCGGTCCGGAGAGGCAGTTGGGGCGATCCCGGCCGACGCGGGGGTGACCCGACGCGTCGTTACGCGCAGGGCCGCCTCACCGTCTGGTCCCCGCCGACGCGGGGGTGACCCGACCGGAATCCACGATGTGGCCGCCAAGACCGCGTGGTCCCCGCCAACGCGGGGGTGAGCCGCACAGGAATCCGTGGATGTCCCGGTCCCAGTGGTGGTCCCCGTCGACGCGGGGGTGAACCGAGAGAGGTGAGGAGACTAGGAAACGGCGGCGCGTGTTCTCCGCCGACGTGGGGGTGAACCGAAGGAGGCGTACGAGCCGGCGTTGGCGCCCAGGTAGTCCCCGCTGACGCGGGGGTGAACCGACCGTGTCTCGTGAGGGCGTCACGTACGAGATGTGGTCCCCGCCGACGTGGGGGTGAACCGATCACCGGGTTGCTGGACACGGACTACGTCGCGTGGTTCCAGCCGATGTGGGGTGCTCCGCTCATTGACTGGAAACGCGACGCTGGCGCAAGCTGCTCCCTTCCGACGTGGGGGTGAACCGTTCTGGGGCACCTCTCTCAAGGGAACCCGCGCGTGGTCCCTGCCGACGCGGGAGTGATCCGAAGCTCGCTCCACACCCCGACCCGCGCCGGTTGTGGTCCCTGCCAAAGCGGGGGTGAACCGTCCTCGACACCTCGACTTCTACCAGGACTTCGTGGTCCTCGCCGACGTGGGGGTGAACGGCCGCCACGTGACGGGAGGCGGTCGATGACGACGTGGTCCTCGCCGATACGAGGTGAACCGGTGACCTTGCGATCCGCAGGCACCGGGTGACGGTGGTCCCCGCCAGCGCGGGGGTGAACCGTCCCTGGCGGACAAGCTCCGGGAGCAGGGCGAGTGGTCCCCGCCGACGCGGGGGTGAGCCGCAGGGCAAACGCCTGCGGGCCGAGTCGATCGCGTGGTCCCTGCCGACGAGGGGGTGAGCAGCCGTCTTCGGCGACGTGCTGCCCCCGCTGCCCGTGGTTCCCGCCGACGCGGGGGTGAACCGTCTGTGGGGTGGCTGTCGGGTGGCCGTAGGCTGTGGTCCCCGCCGACGCGGGGGTGAGCCGAAAATGACCGGCGGGGCGATCGGCCTCAACACGTGGTCCTCGCCGACGCGGGGGTGAACCGGTCCAGGCCGTCGGATCGACGATCAAGGGCTTGTGGTCCCCGCCGACGCGGGGGTGAGCCGAGAACGGATGAGATTCCTCATTTGCGACGCGAGTGTTCCTTGCCGATGCGGGGGTGATTCGGGTTCGGTGGGATCGGCCGCCCTTGTTCGGACGTTCTCCCCGCCGATGCGGGCGGTATCCGTCATCGTCGCCACGCCGACGCGGGGGTGAACCGCCTGCCTCGCGGTTCAGCAGGAACGCGAAGGAGCGGTCCTCGCCGACGCGGGGGTGAACCGTTCACGGTGCCCTCGCCGACGTCGACGCCGATGTGGTCCCGCCGCCGCGGGGGTGAACCGGCGGACCGGGTCTGGGATGCCTGGAAGGTCGGGTGCTCCCTGCCGACGCGGGGGTGAACCGTCGACCAGGAGGTGCCGGGTCGGGAGTTGGCGGTGCTCCCCGCCGACGAGGGGGTGAGCCGAAGCCCGTCGAGATCGAAGCCGTGCACTTCACGTGGTCCCCGCCGACGCGGGGGTGAGCCGTTCGTCCCGCACCAGAAGGCCGGCGATCAGCGGTGGTCCCCGTCGACGCGGGGGCGGGCCGGCGCAGGGCCGTTGGATCGCCCGCGGCCTGATGTGGTCCCCGCCGACGCGGGGGTGAGCCGGCGCTGGTTGTAGAGGCGGAACAGCCTGTCGAGTGGTCGCCGCCGACGAGGGGGTGAGCTGGGGACGATGTGGGCGGTAGCGAACGTGGTCTAGTGGTCCCCGCCGACGCAGGGGTGAGCCGCCGTAGCCAACAGTGATGGGATGGGCACGATGGTGGTCTCCGCCGCCACGGGAGTGAACCGTCGATGTCCGCCTGAGTGTTGAGCGCCGCCTGGTGGTCCCAGCCGACGCAGGGGAGCCGGAGATCTCCAAGAAGCTCGCGGACGTCAACGGGTGGTTCCGCAGACGCGGGGGTGAACCGAAGTGCGTCACCGACCGCATCCTGGAGCTGGAATGGTCTCCGCCGACGCGGGGGTGATCCGCCCACGACCGTGGTCAACTGTTCAATCACGCCGTGGTCTTCGCCGACGGGGGGAACCGATGTGGAAGGTCGCGCGTGCCACGACCGCAAAGTTGCCTCCGCCGACGCGGGGGTGAACCATTGATCAGGACCGAGTCCCGGGTCGCTGTGACGTGGTCCCCGGCGGCGCGAGGGTGAGCCGAGGGCGGCGAATGCGATGCGGCCTTCGATGCAGTGGTCCCCGCCGATGCGGGGGTGAACCGACGAATCACCGGACGGGTGAGGTGCCTACGACGTGGTCCCTGCCGACGTGGGGGTGAACCGTTTATGAGGTCCGCGGCCACGAGGTGCGGCTGGTGGTCCCTGCTGGCGCGGGAGTGATCCGAACTGAGCGACGTACCTCAGAAGGTAGCTCGCGTGCTCCGCGCCGACGCAGGGGTGAACCGCTGAAGGGCGCCGTCCTGAACGTGGGAGGTCGTGTTCCCCGCCGACGAGGGTGAGCCGATCGGGCAGGACGGCGAACTGCGCGTGTACACGTGGTTCCAGCCGATCCGGGGGCGAAAGGACCGTGTGCACCGCACGGGGTCCGTCGTAGTCGTGGTTCCCGCCGACGCGGGAGTGAACCGTGGCAGCTAGGGCAGACCTCTTGGTCCAAGCTGTGGTTCCCGCCGACGTATGGGTCAGGCTGCGAATGCCCGTCGGATCAGGGGACTTGCCTTCTCCAACTCGGCAGCCGAGGAGATGCGTACCTCCACGTCGCCCGTCCCGTGGTGCCCGATGCCACGCATGTCGCGTGAGAAGCCCTCCTCCAGCGAGATCGTGTCCGGGGCGATCCGGAGATAGACCAAGATCAGCTCGCGCTTCGGACGGAAGACCACCGAGGCGAGGTTCACCATCCGCCGGTAGGCGATGTAGTGCCTGAGCGCAGCCACCTCGACCTCGCCCCAAGCCGTCAGCATCTCGTCCAACTCGCCGTACAGGTCTTGCAGGGAAGCAGGGGGCGCGCTCGGGTTGGCCTGGACCGACGGCTTCCCGCAGACGCCGCCGCTACCGGCTGCCTCCATCCGCTCCCGGCGCTGCCGCCGGGTCGGAGCGGGCCGGGGAGAACCAGGTACGGACTCGATCAACAACAGGCTCAGCAGCCCGCCGTCGAAGGAGCGATACCGCACCAGGTCGATCCGCTCGTAGAGACGGTGCACCGCTACCCGGTCGTGGTGCGAGAAGCCGGCCGCGATGCAGACCATCCGCGGGTTCCGCCAGTCGATTGCCTCGGCCGCCTCGGCGCCCAGCTTCTCCTTCACCAGCGCCTCGAACTCATGACGTGCCGAGTCCAGCCACGACAGGTAGGAAACGGCCTGCGACACGACGCCGCTGTCGGAGCCCTTCTTGTACTCGACCACCACGGGGGTGTTGTTCTCGTCGAGCCCGAGCGTGTCGATCCGACCCCGATGCCACGGTCCCGTCGGATACTCGGAAGCCAGGAAGCGGATGCCGAGCATCGACTCCATCCCCGCCTCGACCCGACGCTGCAGCTCCACCTCCAGCGCCACCGTCGAGCCCCGAAGCTCGACATCCCGGCCATCGGCGTCCTGCCGGAACAGCATCAGGTCGGCCATCAGCGTCCCCCCCTCCCGCGATCAATACAAAGGGAGCAATCGAAACGGCCACAGGGGTATTCCAGATGGAGAGTGTTCCCCTCAGACTGTTTACTCGTAGCGGGGGCGGACGCGCAGGCGGTTCTGTGGGAGCCCGACAACCTGGTAACCGCGGCTGCCTGCTGCCAGCGACGCCCCTCCGGTGGCCGCCCGGTGGCCGGACGCCTTTGGACGGTGCAACACGAGGTAGCACGCTTCAACCTGCTGTACGTCCTCTGATCAGGTAGAACGTCACTAGGCGGCACGACCAGGCACCGCGCAACACGATCGCTCATGGTCTTGTAATGCGTAGGTATCGTTACTTCCCACAGGTGTGGGGATGGCCCCGCGGAGATAGTGGCACTCTGGAACAAGATCGCGTGCTCCCTGCACCCGCGAGGGTGGTCCCCAGAACTGGGCGGGACGCCTGCTCAAGGAAGCGTGCTCCCTGGCCGGATGCAATCTCTCCCAGCCTCGGAACCGGTCCCAGGCCAAGGACATCCCAGGGACGTTTCAGGGACTTTCACGCCTGTCTCAGGGAGTTTCCAGGGACTTTTCGCCGCGTAAGCAGGGAAGGCCCTGACAGTGCTGAAAGATAGGAACGCGCTGATCAGGGACTGTACCGTCAGCATTCGATGATGTTCACCGCGAGGCCTCCGCGCGCGGTCTCCTTGTACTTCACGCTCATGTCGGTGCCGTGGCCTCCGGTGTCATCATCGTCAGCCGAGCTGACCTTCTACACCTGAATTCCAGTTCGGTCAAACGGTGATCTCCCTAGATCATCGCAGAGTCTGCTTGCTGCTCACTCGGAGGATATTCATGGGTAACAGTGTCGATCTGGAGGGAGAGCGTTCCGCATTGGGGTTGCCACTTGTGTCGGAGGACACCTCGGTCGGCCGCTTCCACGTCGCGCGACAGTGCGGTGGCAGCCCGGTGGCGTTGTCGGCCTGGCGGGTCACGACTGACGATCGTGACCTGGCTGATGCTCTGGCTGAGTTGTACGGCGGCGTGCCAGAAGCATCGGTGTCAGCTGATTGTTTCGGCTATGAGGTGCTGACCCGGCGAGATGCTGTCTCCATCATGGTGAACGGATCTCAGTCCCTTGCGCTTCGCATGGTGCTGAGGGGTGCGGGAGAGACCTTTCACGTTTGTGATGGTGTCAAGCTCCTGGAGCCGTTGGGCGCGGGCGATGAACCTTGTGGCTGCGGTCCCACGCTTGCTGAGCGCAAGACTGCAGCCAGGACAGGCCGTGGGCCGAAGCCAGAGGCGCACCTTCGGTTTCGTTTGAGCGACCTTCCCGAGGCGGGTACGTTCCAACTTGTCTCGACCTCCTGGGAGTTCGCGGAGTCTCTTCCCGTGTTGGAGCATGCCTTGGACGAGGCGGGCGGCCCAGCGCTGTGTGTACTTCGCTATGAACTGGTGGAGTTCACTACACGCTCTGGCGTAGAAGTGAGTTACCGAACGCCCGTGGTCGAGGTCGCCGGGCGCGTTCCTGGAGGACAGGATGATGTCCACCTCGCAGCGTGAGGTTCCGCTCCACGAGTTCGAATGCCGGACGGTCACGCGACCGCGGCAGTAGACGAGAAGGGGTACCGGAGCGATGGAAGTCATCCACGAACGCTGCTCAACACCCGCCACGATGGCGACCGATGCCTGGAACAACGGCGGGTGAAAATCGGGTGGTGTCGATGTACTGGCCAGGGCCGTGAACTCCCGCTTGCGCCACAACGGTCGCGTGTCGTCCAGCGACCCGAGGTGTTCGCTCATCGCCGGGACTGCCAGGCGCATCGGACGCGCACCTCGCGAGACGATCTATTTCCTTTGCCGTTTCCTGCCACGCCCACCCTCTCAAGGGTGGTGCGCGAGCGTCAGCCTTTCCATGCCGTGCCTCACTGCTTGTCAACGATCGGGCTGTCGGGGGCGGAAGCGTCCCGGACGCGGAAGTACAGCCGTTGGGCCGCCGAGTCTGTCCTGTCCCTCGTAACGCCAGGAGGCAGCAGAGCGAAGGCGAGGGTGATGCCGGACGGGTCAATGGCCCTACCGGACGGGCGTTCGGGTTGGTCGGCAATGTCCCGTGCATCCAATACGGGGTAGAGCAGCGTGATACCTCGCCGTTCCCGCGTATCCGCGACGAGGCCCTGGGCCACCCGGCGGTGGAGCGGGCTGCTGATGCGGCCGAAGGGCGGGCCGGCCCGCAGCCTGTCATGCCGGAGCACGGACAGTGTCGGGGAGCCGAGCACCGTGCCGACCTGGACCCGCGCTTTCGCCGGATGCGGGACGATCACCAACCAGTCGTCGATGCCTTCGTGGTTCCCACTCGTCTGTTGCAGATAGGCCAGGTGCGGTGCGAAGTGACCGGGGCTCGCCCACTTCAGCCCGCTCAAGACATCGAGCATCTGTGTGTGTCCGACGACGATGGTGTGGGCGGAGAACGAGCCGCTGTGCCCCGAGTTGTCGGCGGGGACGGCGAAGGTGGAGAGCGGACCGTGAAGTGCCTCAAGGACAGCGCGCCACAGCTCGGTGTTGCGCCGCTTCACAACAGCCGTCACTGGGTACAAGCCGGGTTCGATCCACGTCCCGGGCGAATGGATCTCCACAAGCTCGGCGTTGTACATCTTGTTGGGGCTGGTCGGCCTGAGCCACGGCAGGTGTTGTGCCACCAGCGGGGGCAACTGCGCGGGGGTGACCTGTGGATGTCCGTTCACCAGCCGGGCGTACTCGGTGAGTTGGACGCGGAATGCTTCTTCGTCACGGCACATGGCTTCGAACGCCTCGTAGAGGTCGATCTCACTGCGTCCGGCTGTCTCGCCGCGGCCGATGTAAAGCCGTACAAGATCGCGGTAGCCCTCACGGAATCCGAACCAGCGGCCCATCTGCATCAGGGCATCGGCCTGCGACGTGGCACGGCGGTAGTAGGTGACGGTGAGGCCCTCGATGGTGAAACCTCGGGCGAGCTTGGCGCCGCCGACAAGGATCTTCCACACTCGACGACGGTCGAAGTCGACGGTGCCGGCTTCGATGTCCTTGTCACCGTTGACGACGACTGTGGGATCCCCGGCCCCGGTTACCCGGGCGCGCGCGGCATCGACGTACGGGATCAGCTCGTCGAAGGTGGCCGGGACTACGAAGGTCCCGGCCCGGTGTGCCGATACGGGAGCGAAGTCCTGGTCGTGCAGCGCGCGCAGACGAGCGAGGTTCTCGGTCTGTGACTCATCCGGCTCGTACCACAGGCGGAGAACGCGTTTCGCGAGCTCGCGGTGGTCGGCGATGCGCACGGACTCGTGGACCAGCATCGTGTGGTGCCTGTAGACGATGCCACTCGGATCGTGCGCCTCGCGGTACAGCTTGACCGCCCCGGACAGGACGAAGGCGTCGAGGGCCTGCCGAAGTGCGGAGTCGCCCCCCGCGGCGGTGTCATAAACGGCGCGTACATGAGCCATCTCCTGGGAGTTGGCGACCGTTCGCTCCTGTGGTGGGGTCTCCGTATCGAAGTCGTGGAAATCGCGCGCGCCCATGTACCCCGCGGGCCGCGGCAACGAGATGACGAAGTCCTTCGGGAAGATGTCCTCGGTGTCCGCCGGATCGATGAGAACGTTGGCGAACGGAGTCGCGGTGTAGGCGATGTACTGGGCGCGGGGGAGCAGTCCCAGCAGCTGCGAGATGAGCCCGTTGATGGCGGTGCGCTCCCCGTTCTCGCGGAACCTGCCCGGATGCATGGTGTTCACCGACCCATGGTCCGCCTCATCGTCGACGATCAGCACTGGGATCTCCCGGAGCTGGTCCCCGAGGCTGCGCAGATCCTTTACTACCTTCCTCAGCACTGTGCTGTTCTTCTTGACCACCATTAGGCGGGCGGCGCTGCGGTGCAGATTGCGCGGGTCGTGGAGCGGCACCGACGGATGCGCCTTCTCGAACTCCAGCGCGGTGATGCCCTGGTGCAGGAGCCGGTAGTCGCTGTCTCGCGTCGTGAGCCGCACGATGTCGAACCCCCCGATACGGGAGGGCAGTCGGCCGTGTGTAAGGAACTCCCCCGAGCGCCACGCTGGGTCGTCGGCGTAATCGCCGTCCTCCTCGGCCGCCCCGCGAAGGATGTTCTCCCGGCCCACGAGCTCCTTGTCGAGGCGCCGCTGCGTCTGGGCACGCAGGTTGTTGAGCGAACCGCTGAGGACAATGACCAGCCGGTACCCGGAGTCCACGGCCTTGGCCACCACGCCGGTGATATGGGCGGTCTTGCCGGACTGGACATAGCCGACGACCAACCCCTTGGCCTGGTAGGCGGCAGCGGCGGTGGGGTCCGCGAGACGCTCGACCACCCGCCGGGCGGCCTCGTCCACCCCGGCCACGGCCTCCGTGGGCCACCCTTTGACCTGCCGTAAGTACCCTTCATAGGCAGGCCAGTACCAAGCCTGGCTGGACTCCCGCGCCGGGGTGAGCCACGGCACGAACGCGGTGCTGATGACGATTGGGCCCTCGGTGAAGGAGATCGGTACCAACTCCGTCAGCACCCGGCGGCTCTCCGGCTCCAGCGCCAGCAGTTCATAGGCGGCGATGCGCCGCTCGGCGGACCGCGCTGCGCTCCCCGTCCAGTTGGGCGCCTCAGCGAAATCCCACTCGGTCACGGCCCGCCGCCACAGCTCGACGAGCGGATCCGCAGGCTTTCCGGCGGTCAGTTGGCCGCGGAACTCGAACTGGCTCGTGTCCAGGTCGGAAGGCTGCTCCTGGGACCAGTGGGCAAGGGCCTTGGTGAGCGGTCGGGGGCCCGAGACACGCATCGCGCCGAGGACCAGCGCGTGCAGCTCGACCACCTCCTCGCCGGGAGGAACACTGCGCGGGCTTTTTACGGGCACAAGGTCGTCGAGTGCGTCGCGGTGTGCCTGATCGAGCTCCAGCAGCCGGTAACTCGCGCGACGACGTTCGGGCGTGCAGGGTTTGGAGTCCGTCCCGGTAAGCTCGGAGGTGCGATCGAACCTGTCGAGCATCGTGCGCCACTTGCGCAGAGTGCCGGGCGAGACACAGGTCACCGCGTCGCGCGCACCGGCTGCGCGCAGCCGCGCGTACCGCTCGAGTTCTTCGAGAACGGCGACGGACGGATCTCCCAACGACCCGGTGGCCAAGCGTATTTGGATCTTCAGTCCGCGGATTTCCGTGTGGGCCCGGTCCAGCGCCACAGCGTACTCCCGATGCCTGCGGGCATCGGCCAAAGCCTGCGCGTCTTTTCTGCTGATTTGTGCCGTCAGGGTCCTGACCTTGTTCTCCGCGTCGTTCCTGCCCCTACGGGCTTCCTCATGGAGGCACCTGAGGTTGGCGACGTCAGCTGCGGTGAGCCGGTGTCCGACGACGTCGACGACCTTCTCGATGAAGTCCTCGGGAGGAAAGAGGTGTCCACTGAGGTACCGGCTCACCGTCGCGGGGTGGCTGAAGAGCAGCTGGGCGAAGCTCCGGAGCGAGATACCCATGGCGGTGAAGGCGGCTCGCAGGGCGGCGGCTAGGGCTCGGTCGGTGGTCGGCAGGTCCTCTCTCAGGTGCTTGAGCGTCCCGCCCGTCCAGTTCTCTGATGGCACCAGACAGTCCTATCGGGTGGCCGACGCGCTTGTGACTGTTGCGCGGGATTCGGCAACAGAGAGGGGCTGTTGCGCTGCGCTTCGGCAACGCGTTGCCACGGGTGCACCGGTGTCCCGGTGCGTCATGGTCGCTCCGCCGGCCATGACCGTGGCCGGGTATCCGAGGTGCGCGACGCGCACGTGAGAGAGGTGAACGATGCGAGCACGCGTGAAGAGGCCGAGGCCCTTCGAGTGGATGCGCCAGCTGCTGCCCGGCGGGCGGGCCGGTCGTCTGGCCCGGGCGACATGGTCGTCGTTCGGCCGGTTTGTTTTGCGTGGGGCGGCCACCGCACTGGGTACCGCGTTGACGGCGTGGCTCATCTGGTGGCTGCAGGGCAGTTGACCCGGGCGGGTGCCGCGAAAAGGCGTGGTGCCGCGGCACCCCCTCCCGTACGCTCTGGATCGCAAGCTCGCGCTCACGCACGGACCGCTTGCGTACAGACTGTTTCTGTAGAGACGCAGAAGAAAGCAGGAGGTGCATTTCGATGATTGCCGTCACGCAGGGCAGTGCCCGCTCTCAGTACGTCATCCACACTCCTGCGGTCTCCGGCTGACAGCCACTCGACATCCGCGCGCCTGACGCGCTGCCGGGGCCGCCCTTCGAAGGGTTTCCCCTTGTCTTTCTCTTCGTTCGAGGCTTCTTCTGCCTACGCGCTCACCCCGTATGGGTGGGATGCGGACTGGGAAGCTGAGTTCTCTCCGTACGCGGCTCGAGGTCTCGTGCCGGGTCGCGTCGTGCGCGTCGACCGTGGTCAGTGTGACGTCATCACCCCGGTCGGCACGGTCCGTGCCGACACCGAGTTCGTGGTTCCCCGTGACCCGATGAAGGTCGTGTGCACGGGTGACTGGGTCGCCGTCGACCCCGAAGGCAACAACCCGCGTTACGTGCGGACGCTCCTGCCCCGCCGTACCGCCTTCGTCCGCTCGACCTCGTCGAAGCGTTCCGAGGGCCAAGTGCTGGCCACTAACATCGATCACGTCGTCATCTGTGTGTCGCTCGCGGCCGAACTGGACCTCGGGCGGATCGAGCGGTTCCTGGCGTTGGCCATGTCCTGCTCCAGTGGTGAGGCACTGCTGCATAACGCGGCGGACTCCTGGGAGTCCGGTGCGCGGCCCGTGGTCGTGCTGACCAAGGCCGATCTCGTGCCGGACGCGGTGACGTTGTCGTACCTCGTCCAGGACGTGGAGACGGCGGCGCCGGGTGTGCCGGTGCTGGCCGTCAGCGCCGCCACCGGGGACGGGATCGACGTCCTTGCCGCGGTCGCCGCCGGCGGTACGTCCGTGCTGCTCGGGCAGTCCGGCGCGGGCAAGTCGACACTCGCGAACGCGCTGATCGGCGCGGACGTGATGGACGTCCGGGCGACGCGTGACGTCGACGGCAAGGGCCGTCATACGACCACCACGCGCAACCTGCTCGCCCTGCCGGGCGGTGGGGTGCTGATCGACACGCCGGGGCTGCGCGGTGTCGGGCTGTGGGACGCGCAGACCGGGGTCGGGCAGGTGTTCGCCGAGATCGCGGAACTGGCCGGACAGTGCCGCTTCCACGACTGCGCCCACACCGCCGAACCGGGCTGCGCGGTCCTCGCCGCCCTCGACTCCGGCGAACTTCCCGAACGCCGGCTCGACAGTTACCGCAAGCTCATGCGCGAGAACCAGTGGATCGTCGCCAAGACCGACGCCCGCGCCCGCGCCGAACTGCGCCGCGACTGGAAGCGGAAGGGGGCGGAGGGGAAGGCGGCGATGGAGGCGAAGCGGGGGCGCTGGGCCTAGTACTACAGCCGGACTTCTGCGTTTTTGCAGGTCAGGGCCGTTCTGGGAAGCCGGTCGGGCTGATGGAGTGTCAGTTTGTGGAGGGTCTCGCACGGCGCTCACCTGGCAGGATGTCGGCGTGCCGCCTGTCGCCGCGCGTATCTTCGGTGACGGCCGTGGCGAAGTCCGGCTGTAGTACGAGGGCCTGTCCGGCGGATCAGGTCGCAGGAAAGTGACAGTGACTGATCAGCGCAGGTGGGCGTGCCAGACCCCGCGTCTGCGGCATGATCCGCCGGGCAGGTCCTAGCCGCGTCACCGCTTCACCGGCGGGCGGTTCAGGTCGGCTCGGCCCAGCCCGGTGCCGCGTCAACACCCCGTCCGATTTCCGCCAGCCCCACCCCCGGGGATGGCGGAGACTGGACAGCGTGATGGACGAAGACACCAGGTACGAAGCCGTGCGGAGCCGGGATGCCCGGTTCGACGGGGAGTTCTTCTTCGGGGTCGCCACGACCGGGATCTACTGCCGGCCGAGTTGTCCGGCGGTGACGCCGAAGCGGCGCAACGTGCGGTTCTTCGCGACGGCCGCCGCCGCTCAGGGCTCGGGGTTCCGGGCCTGCCGGCGGTGCCGTCCGGACGCCGTGCCGGGGTCGGCCGAGTGGAACGCGCGCGCCGATGTCGTGGGCCGCGCCATGCGGCTGATCGGCGACGGCGTCGTGGACCGCGAGGGCGTCGCCGGGCTCGCCGTGCGGCTCGGCTACAGCGCGCGGCAGGTCCAGCGGCAGCTCACCGCCGAACTCGGCGCCGGGCCGGTCGCCCTCGCCCGGGCCCAGCGGGCGCACACCGCGCGCGTGCTCGTGCAGACCACCGATCTGCCGATCACGGAGATCGCGTTCGCCGCCGGGTTCGCCAGCGTGCGCCAGTTCAACGACACGATCCGCGCCGTCTACGCGTCGACCCCGAGCGAGCTGCGGACGACGAGGACGCCCCACGCGTCCACGGCACAGACCAAGGGCACCGGACCGTCCGCCGGAATTCCGTTGCGGCTCGCCCACCGGGGCCCGTACCAGTCCGCCGCCGTCTTCGACCTGCTCGCACGCGAGGCCGTCCCCGGCATCGAGGAGATCACCGGTACCCCCGGCCGCCGCACCTACCGCCGCACCCTGCGCCTCCCCTACGGCACCGGAATCGTCGCCGTCGACGAACGACCCGGCGCCCTCAGGACCGCGCCCCCCGCGCACCCCGGCGGCTGGCTCGACGCCCGTCTGCACCTCACCGACCACCGCGACCTGACCACCGCCGTCCAGCGCCTGCGACGGCTCTTCGACCTGGACGCCGACCCGTACGCCGTCGACGAACGGCTCGGCGCCGATCCCCGGCTCGCCCCACTCGTCGCCGCCCGACCCGGCCTGCGTTCACCGGGCACCGCGGACCCCGAGGAACTGGCCGTACGGGCGCTGGTCGGGCCGGCGGAGGCCGAGCGGCTGGTGCGGCGCTACGGCAAGACCCTGGACGCCCCCTCCGGCGGCCTCACCCACCTCTTCCCCGAGCCGTCCGCACTGGTGGACGCCGCCCCCGGCGAACCCCTGGCCGCCCTCGCCACCGCCCTGGCCGACGGCACGGTGCGGCTCGACGCGGGCGTCGACCGGGACGACGCGGAGGAGGCCCTGCTCGCGCTGCCCGGCATGGACGCCGCGACCGTCGCCGTCATCCGCACCCGCGCCCTCGGCGACCCCGATGTGGCACCACCCGGCGTCGACATTCCGGACGCGTGGCGCCCCTGGCGTTCGTACGCCGTGCAGCACGTAGAACATCTCGAACACGTACAACGCCTGCGCACGGCAGGGGAGTTGGAGTCACGATGACTGTCCCGACGACCGACCCGACGGCCACCCGCTGGACGAGTTTCGACAGCCCCCTGGGTCAACTCCTCCTCACCGCCGACGAGTTCGGCGCCCTCACCTCCCTCTCCGTGCCCGGCCAGAAGGGCGGCCGTACCGTCCAGCCGGAGTGGCGGCAGGACCCCGGCCCCTTCCGTGCCGCCGGGGAACAACTCGCCGCCTACTTCGCCGGTGAACTCAAGGAATTCCAGCTCGAGTTCCGCACCTCCGGCACCGACTTCCGGGAGCGCGTCTGGACCGCCCTCGGCTCCGTCCCGTACGGCGCGACGACGACGTACGGCGAGATCGCCGCGCGGATCGGCGCGCCCCGGGCCGCCGTCCGGGCCGTGGGCGGGGCGATCGGCGCCAATCCGCTGCTGGTCGTCCGGCCCTGCCATCGCGTGATCGGCGCCGACGGAGCGATGACGGGGTATGCGGGCGGACTCGAACGCAAGGTCCAACTCCTCACCCTGGAGGACGCGTTGTGCTGAGCTAGTCCGTTCCCGGTTCCGTCTCCAGGCCCCAGCTGTGGATCCGCCGGGGATGGATACGGATCACCTCTTCGCTCATGTGCGGGCCCAACTCATGTGGCCCGACCAGGAGTTCGGCCTCGCCGCGGATGTCGATGCCACGCACCTTCCAGGGCTGGACGCTGACGATGTCGTCCACGACCAGCGCGACCTTCGGGTTCTTCCGCAGGTTGCGCCACTTCTTGGTCGTGCCCATCGCGTAGCCGCCGACCAGGATCGTCCCGTCGGCCTGGGGGAAGAAGCCGACGGGGTTGGCCTGTGGCTGGCCCTGGGGGTCGACGGTGGCGAGGCGGCCCAGTCGCTGCGAGGTGAGGTACGCGCGCTCGGCCTCGGTGAATTCGGTCATGACCGCAGCCAAACACGCCTGCCCGCCGCGCGCATCGGCCTCCGGTCCCAGGCCGCGTTCCGCCTTGCGTCGTACGCCGGACAGGGGACGTGGCGCCCGGCGCCGGTGATGCTCCGCCATCCGCCTGTCCCGGCGTGCCACGGTCGCCTTCTTTGTGGCTGGTGGGGAGAGGCGGAGCGCTCATGGTCGGGGCCGGACGGGTCGTCGTAGCACTGCTGGTGTGCGTGCTGGGAGCGGGAGTTGGGGAGGGTACGGCGACAGCCGAGGGGCCGGTCGGCCGGGCGACGGAGACCTGGACCGGCACCTGGGAAGCCGCCCCCTCCGGAACCACCCCGGCGCTGCCCGGCGCCTCCTTCCGCAATGTCGTTCACCTCGGCGTCGGCGGCAGCGCGGCCCGCGTCCGGCTCACCAACCGGCTCGGTACCGCTCCTCTTCGCCTCGACGCGTTGACCGTCGCCCTGCGGGAGGCGGGGCCGGACGCCGTGCCGGGGTCGATGTGGGTCGCCACCTTCGGCGGGGCGCGGTCGGTCACCATTCCGGCGGGGGAGGACCTGGTCAGCGATCCCGTTCCGCTCGCCGTGCCCGACGGGACGGATCTGCTCGTCACCGTGCACACGCCCGACGACTCCGGTCCGGCGACCTACCACCGAGCGGCCGGACAGACCAACTACCTCGCACCGCAGGGGAATTGGGCCGCCGATGTCGATGGTGCCGCGTACACGGCGACCACCACCTCCTGGTACTACGTCACCGGTGTCGACGTCCTCGACGCCCCGGCGGCCGGCAGTGTCGTCGCCTTCGGCGACTCCCTCACCGACGGCAACGGCTCCACCCGTGACACCAACCACCGCTGGCCCGACCGGCTCGCCGAACGTCTCGGCACCCTGCCGTCGTCTCGCCGCCTCGGTGTCCTGAACGCCGGTGTCTCCGGGAACCGGCTGCTGCGCGACGACGTAGGACCGAGTGGCTTGTCCCGTCTCGACGCCGATGCCCTGTCGCGGTCGGGGGTGCGGGTGGTGATCCTCCTGGAGGGCATCAACGACATCAAGGGCACCCCGAACGCCACCGACCCCGCCGCCTTCGAGGACGCGTACCGCGCCTTCGTGAGCCGGGCCCACGCGCACGGCATCCGTGTCATCGGGGCGACCCTCACGCCGTACGGCGGAAACAGCGGGTACACGGCGGCCCGCGAAGCCGTGCGGCAGGAGATCAACGGCTTCATCCGTGGGGGCGGGCCCTTCGACAGCGTGGTCGACTTCGATGCCGCCGTCCGTGACCCCGAGCAGCCGCAGCGGATCCTGCCCGGTTACGACTGCGGTGACCACCTGCACTTCAACGACGCCGGTATGCGGGCGCTCGCCGACACGGTCGATCTCACGGCGCTCAGCTGAGCCCCCGAATCAGCTGCGCATCAGCTCCGCATCAGCCCCAGATCACCGCGCCCACCCACGCGCCCATGATCAGCAGGCAGGTGAACAGTTCGGTCAGCACGCTGGAGCCGCCCGAGCGCATCGCGGTGCGGACGGAGGCCATGGCCTCGCCGTGGCGGCCCAGGCGCAGGCGTTCGTGGAGGTAGATGCCGGCCATGAAGCCGGGGATCGCGCCGAGCACGGGGATCAGGACGAAGCCGAGGAACGCGCCCGCTCCGGCGTACACGCCCATTCGGGGGGTCGCGCCGCTCGCGCGCAGGCGGCGGGGCGGGAGGGCCCAGCGGACCACCTGGGAGAGGAAGAGGACGACCGTGGCGCCCACGAGGACGCCCCAGGACACCGGCTGCGGGTCCTTCAGCGCCCACCACAGGACCGCGGCCCACACCAGCCACGACCCCGGCACTCCGGGCACCAAGACTCCGCACAGGCCGAGCAGGATGACGACGCCGACCAGGAGGAGTTCACCCACTCCCATCTGCCCAGCCTGCGGGATCCCGGGTGAAACCGCAGGTCAGGTACGGGCCACCCAGCCCCGTTCGTAGGCGTGCCAGCCCAGTTGCAGCCGGGTCGTGACGCAGGTCAGCTCCATCAGGCGCTTCACCCGGCGCTGGACCGTCCTGAGGCCCAGGTCGAGCTGTTTCGCGACGCTGGCGTCGGTCAGGCCGGCCAGCAGCAGGGACAGCACCTCCAGGTCGGTGGCGTCGGGGCCGTCCGGGGTCTGCTCGGTGGCGCCGGACGCGCCGAGGCGCAGCGGGAGGGCGTCCCGCCAGACCGACTCGAAGAGTCCGCAGAGCAGCTCCAGCAGGCCGCTGGCGTGCACGACGAGCGCGGCCGGTTCCGCGGTGTGCGAGGTCAGCGGCACCATGGCCAGGGTCCGGTCGGCGACCACCAGCTTGGTCGGCACCTTGTCGACGACCCGTACCTGTTCGTCGCGGTCGAGCGCGGCGGTGAGTTCGGTGAGGCCGTCCGGCTGGTCGAGGACCGCGCGTTCCAGGACGACCCGGTAGCGGACTCCGCGGTCGGCTGCCTGTTCCTCCGCGTCGTTCTCCATGCCGGTGACGGCGACCGGGGTTCCGGTGACCAGCGCGCAGACCTCCTCGGTCGCGCCGAGCTGGAGTTGGAGGAAGCGCTGGGTGACGGCCGAGGCGCCGATCACCACCTCCACCAGGTCGTGTACGGCGGGTTCGGCGGCGGTGGCCCGGTACTCCTCGGCGAGCAGCGCGGCGGCGAGTTCGGCCTTCTCCAGTTCGTGGCGCTGCTGGGTGAGCAGCGCGCCGAGGGCGACTCCGGGTGGGGCGGCGACCCAGCGGCCGGGGCGGGCCGAGGACTGGGCGGCGAGTCCGTGCCGTTCCAGGCGGCGCAGGGCGCGCTCGGTGTCGTACTCCCCGATGGTCAGCCGTCGGGCGAGATCGGGCACGTCCGCGGCGCCGACGGACACCAGTGCCCGGTACGCCGACTCGTGTGCCTCGTCCAGGCCTATCGCTCCCAGCATCAGGTGCCGTCCCTCCCCGAAGACCCCATCGCGAGGCCGTGGCGGGAAACAGCCACGGCGCGAACCCGCCTCGGCACATCATCGTCGTACCACCCGCCACTCTGCCAAGGTTGCGCCACCGGGGCATCAACTGCCGCCCGTAATGCCGGTATTGGGCCCTATTGGCCTCTGGGTTCGCGCGCGGTGGGTCATGGGGGAGACAGGCGCGAATCACAGGGGGGCTTCAGGAAAGCCGGTCACACTCGGGACCGGGCGGGCCGAACCGGCAACGGGATTCGGTCACTTGGGACGTGACCCGGGCCCATGTCGTGCGCCGGCACGCGGGGGAGCCGGGGCCGGGTCACTCAGTCGTCGCCGGGCGGTTCTCCCGTGGGGGGTGGGACCGTCCGGCGGCCTGTTTCGTCCTGTGGTGTCCTGTGATGCCGTGTGGTGTCCTGCGACGGACGGGTGTTCGGTACGTCGTCCGCCACGCCGTTCGAGAGGGCGTGCGCCCCAGATTTTCCGGACGCCCCGTTTCCAACTGGCCTGTGCGGTGGACAATTAGGGGCATGAGCCAGCAGGGGGGAACGCCGACCGGTCACGAGGACGACTGGTGGAGCCAGCTGTACGACGACACCGCGGAGGACACGGGGCCCACGGCCGCGGGCGACTCCGTCGACGACCGGTTCGCTTCGGCGGCGGGGACAGTGGGGGTGCCTCCGGCGGATGGGCGGGGGGGTTCGGTGGGGGTGCCTCCGGCGGGTGAGGGGGCGCGGTCGGCGGGGGTGTCTTCTGCGGACGAGGCAGCGCGTTCGGTGAGGTTGCCCTCGGCGGACGAAGGGGCGCCGCCGGTGGGGATGCCTTCGGCGGGTGCGGGGGCGCGTCCGGCGGGGATGCCTTCGGCGAGTGAGGGGGCGTGTTCGGTGGGGCAGGGTGTTCCTGGGCCCCGGGCGGGTGGTGAACCTGGCTCCGAGTCGCCTGCTGGTACGGGTTCCGTCTCCCCGGGTGCTTCCTGGGAGCCGCCGGCCGGTGCGCCTCCGGTGCCGGGAGGTGCTGGTGGTGCGGATGGGTATGGCGAGCCGCCGTTGTTCACGCCTGTGGCTCCTGCTGCTCCTGCTGCTCCTGGTGAGGGCGCGTTGCCGTCTGGGGTTTCGGGGGATGTCGGCGCGGATTCTTATGCCGAGCCGCCGTCGTTCAGGCCTGTGGCTCCTGTGGCTCCTGGTGAGGGCGCGTTGCCGTCTGGGGTGCCGGGGGATGGCGGCGCGGATTCCTACGCCGAGCCTCCGTTGTTCAAGCCCATGAGCCCCGTGGCCCCGGGGGATCAGGTTCCGCCTGACACACCCCGGCAGGGACTCCACGGGGACACGCCGGTCGACCTCCCGTCGTCAGCCCCGCAGCGGGCGGCCGATGAGGAGTTCCCGCCCGCTTACCCGCAGTCGGCCGCTCCCGCACCGCCTGCCGAGAGTTCCGCCGCCGCTCCGGAGGGTCTCCGCCTGGACGGTCTGTCAGCCCCGCAGTCGATGGCCGTTCCCGTACGTCCTACGGAGAGTCCTGCCGTCGCGCCGAGGGACCCGCGTCCGGAGGGTGCGGGACCGTACCCGCAGTCGGCCGTTCCCGCACCGCCTGCCGAGAGTCCCGGCGTCGCTCCGGAGGGTCTCCGCCCGGATGGCCTGTCAGCCCCGCAGTCGATGGCCGTTCCCGTACGTCCTACGGAGAGTCCTGCCGTCGCGCCGAGGGACCCGCGTCCGGAGGGTGCGGGACCGTACCCGCAGTCGGCCGTTCCCGCACCGCCTGCCGAGAGTCCTGGCGTCGCTCCGGAGGGTCTCCGCCCGGATGGCCTGTCCGCCCCGCAGCCGATGGCCGTTCCCCTACGCCCTACCGCGAGTCCCGCCTCCGTGCCGAGGGGCCAGCGTCCGGAGGGTCTGGGGCCGGACGTGCAGGCGTCGGCTGTTCCTGCACCTCCCGTCGTGAGTCCCGCTTCCGCGCCGAGGGACCCGCGTCCGGAGGGTCTGGGGCCGGATGCGCAGGCGTCGGCTGTTCCTGCACCTCCCGTCGTGAGTCCCGCTTCCGCGTCGAGGGATCAGCGTCCGGAGGGCCCGGGGCCGTACCCGCCGCCCCCGGTCGTCCCCGCGCCCCCCGCCGCGGCTCCGCAGCCCGTTCGTCCGGAGCGTCCGTTCGATCCGCGCCCGTACCCTCAGCCTCCAGCCGCTGCCCCGGCCCTCGCTGACAACTCCCGCCTCCACCCGCACACTCCAGCCGCCGCGCAACCCCTCCCGCTCGCGCCACCCCCCAACCTCCCTGCCCTCGCACCGCCAACCCCTCCGACGTCCAACCCCCTCACCCTTGACTACGTCGGCTCCGGACCCCCCACCTACGACGCCGAGCCCACCGCCCTGCCGCTCGCCGATCCGGATGAGCTCGACGATCTGGTCGCGGACACCGTGTTGGACGGGGCGCGGTACGGGGCGAGTACGGTCAGGGCGGCTTCTGTGCGGGGGGACTCCGCGCGGTTCAGGGGGGAGCCGCGCCGGGACTCGTTGCTGACGGCGCGGTTCGGGGTCGGGGAGCAGGCGTTGGTGCTGGTGGCGATGGCCACCGGGGCCCGGGCCACGCCGGGGGCACATCGGGCCGCCGCCGAGGCGTGTCACTGGATCGCGCGGGCCGTGGGGCGAAGCCACGCACGGCTCTCCGAGGACATCAGGGCTGCCCGGCGCGGGGACCTGAAGTCGGGGCTGCACCGGCTCACCGACCGCAGTCTCGGCAAGCTCCGCGCCAGCGCCGCCGAACAGGGCATCGATCCGGAGGAGTACTCGGCCGGCCTGCGGTGCCTTCTCCTCCCCGCGCACCCGGAGTGCCGTACCCGCGTCTTCTTCGGGGTCGGGCCCGGTGGGCTGTTCCGGCTGCGCGACGGCGAGTGGCAGGACATCGAGCCCACCGTCGCGGACCTGAGCGGCGAGGCCGTCGTCGGGTTCGGGTCGCAGCCCGCCGAGACGCCCGAGGGGGACCGGCTCACCATGGATCTTGGGATTCCGACGCCTCCGAGCCCGTACGAACCTGCCCCCGAGCCGCCCCGCGAACCCTTCCGCTTCCGGGCCTCCGTCGCCCGCCCGGGGGACACGCTTCTCATGTGCACCGGCGGGCTGGCCGAGCCCCTGCGTGGCGAGCCCGAGCTGTCCGCGCACCTGGCGGGGCGGTGGTCCGGGTCCACCCCGCCCGGTCTCGCCGCCTTCCTCGCCGACACCCAAGTGCGGGTCAAGGGTTATGCCGACGACCGCACGGCGGCCGCCGTTTGGGAGGCGTGAGCGCCCGGGCTGTGAATTCATGGAACCCAGAGGGATCCGTAGGACACAGGAAACCGAAGGGCACGCGAGAACCATGGCCAAGCAGAACGTTGCCGAACAGTTCGTCGACATCCTCGTCCGCGCCGGAGTCAAGCGCCTCTACGGCGTCGTCGGCGACAGCCTCAACCCGGTCGTCGACGCCATCCGCCGCAACTCCGCGATCGACTGGATCCACGTACGGCACGAGGAGACCGCCGCCTTCGCCGCCGGCGCCGAAGCACAGATAACCGGGAAGCTCGCGGCCTGCGCCGGCTCCTGCGGCCCAGGAAACCTGCACCTCATCAACGGCCTCTACGACGCCCACCGCTCCATGGCCCCGGTCCTCGCCCTCGCCTCGCAGATCCCGTCCAGCGAGATCGGCCTCGGGTACTTCCAGGAGACCCACCCCGACCGGCTCTTCCAGGAGTGCAGTCACTACAGCGAACTCATCTCCAACCCGAAGCAGATGCCCCGGCTCCTGCAGACCGCCATCCAGCACGCGGTCGGGCAGAGCGGCGTCAGCGTCGTCTCGCTCCCCGGCGACATCGCCTCCGAACCCGCCCCGGACAAGGCCGCCGAGACCGCCCTCGTCACCTCCCGGCCCTCCGTCCGCCCCGGCGACGCCGAGATCGAGAAGCTCGTCGAGATGATCGACGCGGCCGAGAAGGTCACCCTGTTCTGCGGCAGCGGCACCGCCGGCGCGCACGCCGAGGTCATGGAGTTCGCCGGGAAGATCAAGTCCCCGATCGGACACGCCCTGCGCGGCAAGGAGTGGATTCAGTACGACAACCCGTACGACGTCGGCATGAGTGGGCTGCTCGGTTACGGCGCCGCCTACGAGGCCACCCACGAGTGCGACCTGCTCATCCTCATCGGCACCGACTTCCCGTACAACGCGTTCCTGCCCGACGACGTGAAGATCGCCCAGATCGACGTACGGCCCGAACGCCTGGGCCGGCGCTCGAAGTTGGACCTCGCGGTGTGGGGCGACGCGAAGGAGACGCTGCGCTGTCTCACCCCGCGGGTGAAGCCGAAGGGAGACCGGAAGTTCCTCGACCGGATGCTCAAGAAGCACGCCGACGCGCTGGAAGGCGTCGTCAAGGCGTACACGCGGAAGGTCGAGAAGCACGTCCCGATCCATCCGGAGTATGTGGCGGCCGTGGTCGACGAACTCGCCGACGAGGACGCCGTGTTCACCGTCGACACGGGCATGTGCAATGTGTGGGCCGCGCGCTACATCACGCCCAACGGCCGCCGCCGCATCATCGGTTCGTTCTCCCACGGCTCGATGGCGAACGCGCTGCCGATGGCGATCGGCGCCCAGTTCACCGACACCGAGCGGCAGGTCGTGTCGATGTCGGGCGACGGCGGGTTCTCCATGCTGATGGGCGACTTCCTCACCCTCGTCCAGTACGACCTGCCGGTGAAGGTCGTCCTGTTCAACAACTCCTCCCTGGGCATGGTCGAGTTGGAGATGCTGGTCGCCGGTCTCCCGTCGTACGGCACCACCAACAAGAACCCCGACTTCGCCGCCGTGGCGCGCGCGTGCGGTGCCTACGGTGTGCGGGTCGAGAAGCCCAAGGACCTCGAAGGCGCCCTGAAGGCAGCCTTCAAGCACAACGGCCCGGCCCTCGTCGACGTCGTCACCGATCCCAACGCCCTGTCCATCCCGCCGAAGATCAGCGCCGAGATGGTCACCGGGTTCGCGCTGTCGGCCTCAAAGATCGTGCTGGACGGAGGAGTTGGGCGGATGCTCCAGATGGCCCGCTCCAACATCCGCAACATGCCCCGCCCTTGACCGGACCGCCCTGACCCAGCCGGCCTCACCGCACCGTCCTCAGCCGATCGGGGTCCAGCCGTGCTCGCCGTACCAGTAGTGCGGCAGGCCCTTGATCGAGCTGGTGCGGAACGGCTTGCCGTGGTCGTCGACGCGGAGCGTGCCGGTACGGCCCTGGGAGGACCAGTCCAGTTCCAGGTACCAGCGGCAGTCGCAGGTCCCGGTGCGGGCCTTGACCAGCAGGACCTCCGGGTCCGTGGCCGAGACCCGGTACGGCAGGTGCAGCGCCGGGACCGTCTTGCCCATGTCGCCGCCCGGCTCCGGGCGGACCAGGGGGCGGTGGGCGTCCAGGTTCACGCCGAAGTAGCGCGGGGAGATGTCCCCGCCGCAGCCCCGGGCCATCGAGTAGGCGGTGCCCGGGGCGGGTGCCGTACGGCCGACGACCCGGACCCGAAGTGCCTCCAGGACCACGGCCGTCGAGCTCCGGCCCTGCACCGAGATCTCCACGTTCGTCTGCCCGCCGTGCGCCGCGTGCTGGGTCGCCGCCCAGACCCCGGCGTCCTGCTGGACCGGGGGCGGCGGCACGTCCTTGGGTGCCTTGTCGATGACGTAGTCGTGGTCGCAGCCGATCTCCCAGACCTGGGAGTCGGCGGTCCAGGTAAGGGGGGCGGGGAGGGCGGGGGTCGGCTTCGGGGTCGCGCCGGTCCTGTCACCGGTGGCGGTGCCGGAGTGCGTACCCGCCACCGTCCTGGTCCTCGGGGAACCGCCCCGGGACACCGCCGCCAGGCTGCCGAGCACGGCGAGCACCGCGCACACCGCGGCGGCCGTCAGCGTGAGCCGTCGCCGGTACCAGGGCGAGCGGGCGGCGGGCTCAGGAGCCGCGTCCGGGGCCGGGACCGGAACCGGGGCCGGATGCGGAACCGGGCTCTCCACCGGCGGCTGCGCATCCCGCCTCCGCTGCCGCGCCGCCACCGCCAGGATCCAGTACCGGTGCAGTTCCAGCCGTTCCTCCGGTGTCGCACCGCACAGCGTCGCGAAGCGTTCCACGGGGGCGAAGTCGAGGGGGACCGCCTCGCCCACGCAGTAGCGGTGCAGGGTCGAGGCGTTCATGTTCAGGCGGCGGGCCAGCTGGCTGTAGCTGCGGTCCGTGCGTGCCTTCAGGCGCCGTAGCAGCGCCGCGAACTCCTCGACGTCCTTGTCGCCGGCCTCGCCCGCCACCCTTGCTCCCGTGTGTGTCGCGTCCCAGGGCGGCATCCCAGGGACTCCATATACCAGGAGGTCAGACGGGGTGGGACGGTTCCACCGTTGCGGGATCGGTGTCGGTCATTGCGCTCGCCGCCGCCGTACGCCGAAGCTCGGTCCGACCACAGCACGGCACCGACCCGAACGGGGAAACACACGTGAACAGCAAGAAGGCCACGCGCCGCACCGCCCTCGCCGCCGGCCTCGCCCTCGCCCTCGGGCTGGGTGTGGCGGCCCAGGCCTCCGCCGGCGCCCCGCGCACCGTGAGCGGCTCGCCGGACGACAACATCACCCGCATCGCCGACTTCTACGGCGCCTACATCGACGCCGAGAGCGACCTCGACAGCGGAGGCGGCAAGCTCGCCACGGAGCTGCGCGGCTACTACCTCACCCCGGCCTACCTGAAGGAGCTGAAGGCCTGGGAGGCGAAGAACCACGCGGACGGCGTCCTCCAGGCACAGAACACCCCCATGAGCTGGAAGGTGACCGACAACGGCACCGCCGACTACACCGAGGCCGCGATCACCCTGACGTGGGGCGGCGGCGACACCACCAAGCTGGTCGTCGACATGACCCGCACGACCCACAAGATCATCCACATCGGCACCAAGGGAATCGGCGGCAAGTAGGCCCCGTGGAGGAGCCGTTCGCGGTTCCTGAGCGGCTGATTCCGGCCAGTTTCGCGGAGCGTGGGTCTCGGGGGAGGTCCGGGGGGACCAACCGCCCCACGCCTTCGTGGACTACGGCCGGATCGGCAGCCGCGCATCGGCAGTCGGTTCGATCGCCGGTGGTCAGGACGTCACGGGGTGTCTGGTCCCGGAGCCGGGAGCCATGACACACCGGAGGGGAACGCCCCGACCACCCCACCCGCGCCGCATGCTCCGTACGGTGGCCGTTCGACCGTACGGACAGCATCGCCCCCGAATCCTCCGCCCCGCCGGACCCGGCGCAACTGTGGCCGAACACCCGGTCGTTGACGATGCGACATGACTGCCCCGTTCCCGACGAGGGCATGGATCCCCATGAACATGTTCGAGCAGGAGGGAACCGGAAACCGGCGTGCGGGCGGGGGTCATGAAAAGGCAAGCACGAGGGGGCGGTCCCATGGCGATCGGGGCCTCCTCGGCGAAAGCGGCGGAGGACGAGGCCGACAGCGCCACGGAACCGGCGCAGCCGCCTCAACTGAGGCGCAGACTCGGACGCGCGGACCTGCGGGCGGTGCCCGAGGCGCGCAGAGCGTTGCGTGAACTGCTACGGCACTGGGGGAGGCCGGGACGATCGGAGATAGCGGAGCTGCTCACGAGTGAACTCGTCACCAACGCGCTGATCCACACCGACCACGACGCCGTGCTCACGGCGACCGTCGGACCCCGTGGACTGCGCGTGGAGGTACGGGACTTCGTGGCCCGCAGGCCCCGACTGCGCGTACCGGACGCCGACGACGGTACGCACGGGCGGGGCCTGGTCCTGGTGCAGTCCCTCGCGGACGCCTGGGGAGTGTCGGCCCACGGGGTGGGCAAGTCCGTGTGGTTCGAGCTGGATTCGGACGCCGCGTGAGCGACGGAACGGGCCCGGCATGAGCAACGGGACGGGGGCGGTGTCCAGTTGGACTCCGCCCCCGTCCCGATGTCGCCCGGTCCCGGATCAGGTACTCAGCTCTCGGCTCAGCCGAACTGCTGCTCCAGGTCCTTGAGCTTGCGCTCCAGGGAGTCGAGACGCGGCAGGGCCATCGTGTCGTCCTCGGCTGTGAGGTCGACGGTTATCGGGTCAGATGCCCCGCGGACTGGCTGGAGTGAGGGACGCGTGCGAACCGGCAGTTGTTCCGGCGTCGATAGAGCAGGCTCCGCGGATGCTTGTCCGGAGCCGCCACGCTCCAGGGCCTGCGGTTCCGGCGACCGGCCGCCGCCCCGTCCGATGAGGCCGCGCTGGCCCCGGCTTATGGCCTTGAGCTGGGCCCGCTCGATGCGCTGCTGGTCGCGGCGGCGGAGTCGGGTCTCCTCCTTCTTCGCCTTGTCCTCGCGCACCTCGTCGACCGCCTCGTCCAGGCTGCGCACGTTCTCCAGGAGCATCAGCGACCAGGCGCTGTAGGTCTCCCTGGGGGCCCGCAGCCAGCGGACGATACGGATCTGCGGCAGCGGACGCGGCACCAGACCCTGCTCGCGCAGCGCGGCCCGGCGGGTCTGCTTCAGCGCGCGGTCGAAGAGGACCGCAGCCGACAGCGACATGCCGGAGAAGAACTGCGGAGCGCCCGCGTGGTCGACACCCCTGGGCGCGTGCACCCAGTTGAACCAGGCGGCCGCGGCCGCGAACGTCCACACGAGTATGCGGGAGCCGAGGGCCGCGTCACCGTGGCTGGCCTCACGCACGGCGAGGACGGAACAGAACATGGCCGCGCCGTCGAGGCCGAACGGGACGAGGTACTCCCAGCCGTCGGTCAGGCCGAGGTTCTCCTGGCCGAAGCCGACCAGTCCGTGGAAGGAGAGTGCGGCGGCGACCGCCGCACAGCAGAACAGGAGGACGTAGGAGGCGATGCCGTATATGGCCTCCTTGCGCCTGCGGCGCTCCTCCGTGCGCTCCCACGAGTCGTCTTTCGCGTGCTCCCCGCCGGACCGCTTGCTCCGCGCGAGCACCGCAACCGCCGCCAGCATGCCCAGGAGCAGTACGGCGCCGGGAAGCAGCCAGTTAAGCGATATGTCGGTCAGTCTCATCTGGGGTCCCTTGCATTGGGATAGGGCGTAACGCCCGCCATAGTGGCCCAATCCCAACGGCCCTCAGGCGTTTTCGGGGCAAGAGGCCGCCAAGGAGGTGCAAGGGGATGCCCAGGGCGGCTTTCTGCTCGAACTGCCGCTTGAGGGGCGGGAGTTGAGTTCGAATAAGACTACCCGTACGGGTGGTTCCACGGAAAGTTCCTGCGGCAAGTGAGGAAGTTGTGAAGCACCTGTGATCGGACGGACGCCTTGTTCGCGGCTGATCCTAGCGGGCCCCGAGTGGGGCCTGTGACTGAGGGTCCCTCAACTCACCGCCGCGGCCAGCAGCTTGGTGACCCGCTCCGTCTCGCAGGTGCGCGGACAGGTCGCGCACGCGTCCTCGGCGTCCAGCGTGTAGTACATACAGCAACTGGCCCGGTCCCGGGTGGACAGCGGCTCGCCGTTCGGCCCGGTCACCTCACGGAACGCGGCCGAACCGACGTACGGCTTGGTCGCGCCCGGCAGCAGTTGCTCCAACTCCCGCACGGCCCGCGGCTGTTCGCCGAAGAGGTCGGCGACGTACCAGATGCCCTCGACGACCTCGTCGGTCGCCATGCCCCACAGGGCGCGGCCCCGCCGGCGCATCCGCGGGCCGAAGCCGGCCAGGACGGGTTCCATGTGCTGGGCGACCGCGGCCCGCACCTCGGCCCGCAGCGCCCCCTCGTCGGCGATCACCCGGGCGCCGGGCAGCAGTGCGGCCGGGTCGCCGGGCAGACAGGCGAAGGAGTCGGTGCGGACGGCCAGCCGGCCCATGTCGAAGCCCTCGGCCGTGCGGTCGTAGGAGACGTGGGTGACGGGGAGGCGGGGGACGCGGCGGTGGAGGAACCACGGGACGGTGAACAGGAGGACGACCGGCCAGGCGTAGCGGTGCAGGCCGAAGGTGGCTATCACGTCCGGGCGGCCCCGGCGGCCGTGGTCGCGCAGGACCTGGGCGTCGTCCCGGGCGAGGAACGCCTCCAGGCCTTCGCCGCCCTCCGCCAGCGCGGCTGCCGAGATCCAGCCGCCGCCGGTGGGGGTCGGCTGGTCCGGGGTGAGTTCGGTGATCGCGAGCCCGGGGATGACCTCGGTGAGGCGGGCGTAGGAGTCCGCTACGGCCGAAGAGGGCAGGGGCATGCCGGGACCACCGATTCGCCGTTGGTTTAAAGGTAAGGCTTACCTTACCCATCGCCTCGGTAATTTGAACTAGTCCGATCTGCGCCTAAGGTGCTTGACGGACGAGTAACAAGACGCCGTAATGACCCCAAGTACCGACACGTCCGGAGGAGGACCCGTGAAGCAGGGCACGCAGGGCTCCGCCGGGACCGGCGTTCCGGACGCGCGCGCCCGGGGGTCCCGGGTGCCGCCGCAGCAGCGCGCCGCCGACGTGGACCGCGATCGGGGCCGGGGCCTCGCGGACGGCACCGGCGACGTGCGCGGTGAGCACACGCACAGCGAGACGCCGATCCCGCGTCCCCGGCAGGTCCTCCAGCGGCCCTCCGTGCGCGGTCAGATACTGGACGCGTTGCGCACCGCGCTCGTCGGCGGCGAGCTGACCCCCGGCGAGGTCTACTCCGCGCCCGCGCTCGGCGACCGGTTCGGCGTCTCCGCGACCCCCGTGCGCGAGGCCATGCAGCAGCTCGCCACCGAGGGCGCCGTCGAGGTCGTACCGAACCGGGGCTTCCGGGTGGTCGAGCGGAGCCCCCGCGAACTCGCAGAACTGGCCGAGATCCGCGCCCTCATCGAGGTGCCGGTGATGCTCCGGCTCGCCCGTACCGTGCCCGCCGCCCGCTGGGCCGACCTGCGTCCGCTGGCCGAGGGGGCCGTGCGCGCCGCGTCCTCCGGGTGCCGGGCGACGTACGCGGAGTCCGACCGGGCCTTCCACCGCGCGGTGCTCGCCCTCGCCGGCAACGAACAGCTCGTCCAGATCGCCGAGGACCTGCACCGGCGCGCCCAGTGGCCGCTGGTCGGCGGTCCGGTCACACGCGGGCGGGCCGACCTGGTCGCGGACGCGGCCGAACATCTCGCACTCCTCGACGCGTTGGCCGCGGGGGAGTGGGACGTGGTGCGGTCCCTGGTGCAGGAGCACTTCGCGTGATCGGCGTGATACCGAATATGTGACTCCGGTCACGAGCGGGTCCGGGTCCGGCGACCGTGGCCCGCACCGGGAACCCGCCCGGCCGCCGGTGACGTGCCCCACGGAGAGAGCCGACCGATCCGCGGGGGAGAACGCCGATGTTTCCGAATCCGGGCCAGCAGGCCGCCCAACAGGCCGCACAACGCGGCGCCGAGCAGTCGGCCCGACAGGCGGCACAGGACGGCATGCGCGCCGCCCAGATGGGCGCCCGCCGCACCCACTCCGGCCGCGGCGGCAGCCTCCTGTCCGTCCTCCTGCTCGTCGCCGTAGGCGTGTTGGTGGCCCGCGACCCCGAACTCCGGTCGTCTGTGCTGCAGTTCGTCCACCACGTCGTGAACGTCGTCCAGAGCCGGACTGACGGCTCCTGACCTGGGCCTTCGCCGCCCCCGCCCGACGCCCCTGGCCTACGCGGTGGCCGCCCCCGGTGTCGGTACCGCCAACTGCCGTGCCAGCCAGGTCGGTACGCCCCCGAGCAGCCGGAACAGTCGCCGCGCTTCCTCGCGCAACCGGGATGCCTCCGGCTCGGCCTCCGCGTCGGCGAGGGAGACGAGGGCCGGGGCCGTGCCGACGAGGTAGCCCAACTCCTCGCGGATGCGCAGGGATTCGGCGAAGCCGTGGCGGGCCTCCGCCAACTCGCCGTCGCGCAGGGCGAGTCCGGCCAGGTGGCGGTGGGTGAAGGAGAGGAGCAGGGGATCGGTCTGGTCGGCGGCGGCCGCGTGGGCGCGGCGGTACGCGGCTCGCGCGGCCTGCGGGGAGCGTGCCAGGTTCTCCGCCACCAGCCCCCGCCGGAAGTCCAGCAGTGCCCGCCCCGCACCGTCCGGCGGGATCAGCGCCGCCGCCCGCCCTAGCGCGGCCCGCGCCTCGTCGGCCCGGTCGCGCACCGAGTGCAGCGTGGCCGCGTAGGCGAGGTACCCGCGCTCGCAGGCCGCCGCGCCCCGCTCGTCGTCGCTGTGGGCCAGCGCCTCCGCCGTACGCAGCGCGTCGTCGGCGTCCGCCCAGCCCTGCTCGGTGTAGAGACACCGCTCCACGAGCAGCGCGGTCCGCTGGAGGGCCGGTGCCGCGCTGTCGGGCGGCAACAGCGCCGCCGCGTCGACCCAGCAGGCCCGCGAGCGCAGCCGCCACACCGCGGTCTGGAGGGGATCGTCACCTTCGGTCGTTCCGTGTCCAGACATGGCGGACTGCGCCACGTTGCCCTCCCCGAGCACACCATTGAGCTGTTGAGTGGTGGCATCTCAGCACGGATCGTAGGGCCCGGCCAAGAGGGTGGGTGAAAGAATTCACAAAGTCGTGGGATCTTCGGGTCAGCTCATCCGCAGTGCCAGGAAGAAATCCAGCTTGTCCTCAAGGCGTGAGAGGTCACGACTCGTCAACTGCTCGATCCTGCCGACCCGGTAGCGCAACGTGTTGACGTGCAGGTGCAGCCGGGTCGCGCAGCGCGTCCAGGAACCGTCGCACTCCAGGAACGCCTCCAGCGTCGGGATCAGCTCCGCGCGGTGCCGGCGGTCGTAGTCGCGCAGCGGGTCGAGGAGACGCGCGGTGAAGGCCCGTCGTACGTCGTCCGGTACGAAGGGGAGGAGGAGGACGTGCGAGGCCAGCTCCTGGTGGCCCGCCGCGCACACCCGGCCGGGGCGTGCCGCCGCCACCCGTCGCGCGTGCCGCGCCTCCTCCAGCGCGCCGCGCAGCCCCTCCGCCGAATGCACCGCCGCGCTCACCCCGAGCGTGACCCGCCCGTCGCCGTCGAGCCCGGCCGACAGCGGATCCCGTACGGCCTCCAGGAGGACGTCCGCATGGATGCCGGACTCGGAACCGTCGTGCTCCGTCGACACCGCCGGCAGCGGTACGAGCGCGATCGCCTCGTCGCCCGTGTGGGCCACGGCGATGCGGTCGGAGGGCTCGGGGCCCGTCGTCAGCGGGTCGACCAGGATCTCCTCCAGGAGCGATTGCGAGACCGGGCCGGCCTCGATGTCGGCGCCCTCCCACTCGACCCGGGCCACGACCACCTGCCAGTGCGGGGCCGCCCCGAGCCCGGGCAGCAGCACGGGAGCGGCGACCCGTAGCCGCGCGGCGATCTCGGCCGGTGCGGCACCCGTCTGGACCAGCTCCAGGACCTCCTGCGCGAGGCGTCTGCGGACCGTGCGTGCCGCGTCCCGCCGGTCCCGCTCGACCGCGATCAGTTGCGTGACGCCCTGCAACAGGTCCAGGCGCTCGTCCGGCCAGTCCCCGGCGTCCGCCTCGACCGCGAGCAGCCAGTCCGACAGCACCGTCTCGCGCACGTCCCGCGAACCCTGCGCGGACCGCCCGCCGCCACGGATCGGGAAGAGGGAGTACGTCGAGCCGCCCAGCGCCAGCCGGTGCGGCCCCCGGCGGCCCGTGCGGGCGGCGGCCAGCTGCTCGGCGGCCAGCTTGGCGCACACGTCGACGGGCAGCGCCGGCCCCGACACCTTCGAACCCGCGATGAGCCGTCCGGTCGGCGACAGCACCCACGCCCGCAGATCCAGGTCGGAGCCGAGCAGGTCCAGGACCACGTCCGGGCCGCCCCCTGCGGGACCCGAGGTCATCATCCGGCGGTGCCGGTCCACCACGGCCGCGAGATCACCGGCCCGCTCGCCCGACACCTGCCGTACGACGTGCTCGGTGATCGTCGCGAACGCCACCGACTCGTTGACCGCGAACAGCGGCAGCCGGTGCCTGCCGCAGGCGGCTATCAGGTCGTCCGGGACGGCGCCCAGCTCCGCCTCGCCGGCGGCCAGCGCGGCCACCCCGGCGGAGACCAGGAGTCGTACGAACGGCTCGGTGTCGGAGGCGTTGCGGCGCCAGGCCAGGCCGGTCAGGACCAGCTCGCCGCCCGAGAGGTAGCGGCTGGGGTCGCGCAGGTCGGTGGTCATCACCCCGCGGACCGTGCGGTCCAGCTCGTCCTCGCCGCCGAGCAGCCGCAGCCCCAGCGCATCGGTGTCCAGAAGTGCGCGCAGCCGCATCGCCGTCGCCGCCGTTCTTTGTCTAGAAAACTACGATGAACCAAGAGGTGCTGTGGGTGCGGGGCTGTTTCCCACGTTTCCACAGGGAATCGGAGGGGTTACTGATGACCTCTGTTCATATGAATCTACAAGATGCCCGCGCTGGCCAGCCAACTCCTTCATGGTTTCCGTGACTGACCCGCTCCGCGCACGGCGCTGTGTACTGACCTCACGCTGCATTGACAGCGCATGAACGAGCCGGACCCGCCGCACACGAACTGGCTTGATCCGTACGACCCACGAGACGAAGAAGAGAGCCGGTCATGGACTTCCTTCGCCCCGCCAGCTGGGAGGAGGCGCTCGCCGCCAAGGCTGAGCACCCCACCGCAGTACCGATCGCGGGCGGCACCGATGTGATGGTCGAGATCAACTTCGACCACCGCAGGCCCGAGTACCTGCTCGACCTGAACCGCATCGGCGACCTCTACGACTGGGAGGTCGGCGCCGACAGCGTGCGGCTCGGGGCCTCGGTCCCGTACACCCGGATCATGGAGAACCTGCGCGGCGAGCTGCCGGGCCTCTCCCTTGCCTCGCACACGGTCGCCTCCCCGCAGATCCGCAACCGCGGCGGCGTCGGCGGCAACCTCGGCACCGCCTCCCCGGCCGGCGACGCCCACCCCGCGCTCCTCGCGGCCGGCGCCGAGGTCGAGGCCGAGTCGGTGCGCGGCACACGGCTCATCCCGATCGACGAGTTCTACACCGGCGTGAAGCGCAACGCGCTCGCCCCCGACGAGCTGATCAGGGCCGTCCACATCAAGAAGGCGGACGGCCCGCAGCAGTATTCCAAGGTCGGCACCCGCAACGCGATGGTGATTGCCGTGTGCGCCTTCGGTCTGGCCCTGCACCCCGCCACCCGCACGGTCCGCACCGGCATCGGATCGGCCGCGCCGACCCCCGTACGGGCGAAGGCCGCCGAGGAGTTCCTGAACGCGGCGCTCGACGAGGGCGGCTTCTGGGAGAACGGGAAGATCATCACGCCGTCGGTCGCCAAGCAGTTCGCGGACCTGTGCTCCGCCGCCTGCAACCCGATCGACGACGTCCGGGGCACGGCCAGCTACCGCCGGCACGCGGTCGGCATCATGGCCCGCCGCACCCTGACCTGGACCTGGGAGTCGTACCGCGGCACTGACGGCCGCTCCATCGAGAAGGGGAGTGCCGCCTGATGCGCGTCAATTTCACGGTCAACGGCCGCCCGCAGGAAGCGGACGACGTGTGGGAGGGCGAGTCCCTGCTGTACGTGCTGCGCGAGCGGATGGGCCTCCCGGGTTCGAAGAACGCCTGCGAGCAGGGCGAGTGCGGCTCCTGCACCGTCCGGCTCGACGGCATCCCGGTGTGTTCCTGTCTCGTCGCCGCCGGCCAGGTCGAGGGCCGCGAGGTCGTCACGGTCGAGGGGCTCGCGGAGTACGCCCGGCAGCGGGCATGTGGTCCTGAGAAATGTGACACTTCGGCGCCGAGTGTCACATTGCTTCCGGATGGGTCTCCCACCTGGCAGGCCAAGCCGACCGACTCCCAGACCGGCGAGGGCACCCGACTCGCCCCGATCCAGCAGGCGTTCATCGACGCCGGCGCCGTCCAGTGCGGCTTCTGCACCCCCGGGCTCCTCGTCGCGGCCGACGAGATGCTGGAGCACAACCCGACCCCGACCGACGCGGACATCCGCGAGGCGCTCTCGGGCAACCTGTGCCGCTGCACCGGCTACGAGAAGATCATGGACGCGGTCCGCCTGGCGGCCGCCCGGCAGGGAGAGGCGGTCTGACGATGGGCACCACCGGCACCCCCACGAACCTCACCCAGCGCTCCAAGACCAAGGGCGGCATCGGCGAGTCCACGCTCCGCCCGGACGGCACCCTCAAGGTCACCGGCGAGTTCGCGTACTCCTCCGACATGTGGCACGAGGACATGCTCTGGGGTCAGATCCTGCGCTCCACGGTCGCGCACGCCGAGATCGTCTCCATCGACACCGTCGAGGCGCTGAAGACCCCGGGCGTCTACGCCGTCATGACCTACGACGACCTGCCCACCGAGGTGAAGAACTACGGCCTGGAGATCCAGGACACCCCGGTCCTCGCGCACGGCAAGGTCCGCCACCACGGCGAGCCGGTCGCGATCGTCGCCGCCGACCACCCGGAGACCGCCCGCCGCGCCGCCGCGAAGATCAAGGTCGAGTACCGCGAACTCCCGGTCATCACCGACGAGTTGTCCGCGACCGCGCCGGACGCGATCCTCATCCACGAGGGCCGCGACGACCACCACATCGGCCACGTTCCGCACCCGAACATCGTGCACCGCCAGCCGATCGTGCGCGGCGACGTGGCGGCAGCCCGGGAGCGCGCCGACTTCATCGTCGAGGGCGAGTACACCTTCGGCATGCAGGACCAGGCGTTCCTCGGCCCGGAGTCCGGACTCGCGGTCCCCTCCGAGGACGGCGGCGTCGAGCTCTACATCGCGACCCAGTGGCTGCACTCGGACCTCAAGCAGATCGCGCCCGTGCTCGGCCTGCCCGAGGACAAGGTCCGCATGACACTCTCCGGTGTCGGCGGCGCGTTCGGCGGGCGCGAGGACCTGTCGATGCAGATCCACGCCTGCCTGCTCGCCCTGCGCACCGGCAAACCCGTGAAGATCGTCTACAACCGCTTCGAGTCCTTCTTCGGGCACGTCCACCGCCACCCCGCCAAGCTCCACTACGAGCACGGCGCGACGAAGGACGGCAAGCTCACCCACCTCAAGGCCCGGATCGTCCTGGACGGCGGCGCCTACGCCTCCGCCTCCCCGGCGGTCGTAGGAAACGCTTCCTCGCTCGGCGCCGGCCCCTACGTCATCGACGACGTCGACATCGAGGCCATCGCCCTCTACACCAACAACCCGCCCTGCGGCGCGATGCGCGGCTTCGGCGCGGTCCAGGCGTGCTTCGCCTACGAGGCCCAGATGGACAAGCTCGCCGACAGGGTGGGCATGGACCGGGTGGCGTTCCGGCAGCTCAACGCGATGGAGCAGGGCACGATCATGCCGACCGGGCAGCCGGTCGACTCCCCGGCCCCGGTCGCCGAACTCCTGCGCCGCGTCAAGGCGATGCCCATGCCGCCCGAGCGGCAGTGGCTCGCGGCCGGAGAGGCCGCCGACGTACGGCAGTTGCCCGGCGGCCTGTCCAACACCACGCACGGCGAAGGCGTCGTACGAGGCGTCGGCTACGCGGTCGGCATCAAGAACGTCGGCTTCTCCGAGGGCTTCGACGACTACTCAACGGCCAAGATCCGCCTGGAAGTTGTCGGCGGTGAGCCCGTCGCCGTCGTGCACACCGCGATGGCGGAGGTCGGCCAGGGTGGTGTCACCGTCCACGCCCAGATCGCCCGCACCGAGTTGGGCGTCACCCAGGTGACGATCCACCCGGCGGACACGCAGGTGGGCAGCGCGGGTTCCACCTCGGCCTCCCGGCAGACGTACGTCACCGGCGGCGCCGTCAAGAACTCCTGCGAGCTGGTCCGCGAGAAGGTCCTGGAGATGGGTCGCCGCAAGCTCGGCACCTACCACCCGGCCTGGGCCACCGCCGAACTCCTCCTGGAGGGCGGCAAGGTGGTCACCGACGGCGGTGAGGTCCTCGCGGATCTGGCCGACGTCCTCGAAGGCGAGACCGTCGAGATCGAGGCCGAGTGGCGGCACCGGGCGACCGAGCCGTTCGATCTGCGTACCGGACAGGGCTTCGGGCACGTCCAGTACACGTTCGCCGCGCACCGTGCCGTCGTCGAGGTCGACACCGAACTCGGCCTGGTCAAGGTCATCGAACTGGCCTGCGCGCAGGATGTCGGCAAGGCGCTCAACCCGCTGTCCGTCATCGGCCAGATCCAGGGCGGTACGACCCAGGGTCTCGGCGTGGCGGTCATGGAGGAGATCATCGTCGACCCCAAGACCGCGAAGGTCAGGAACCCCTCCTTCACGGACTACCTCATCCCCACGATCCTCGACACCCCGACCATTCCGGTCGATGTGCTCGAACTCGCCGACGAGCACGCCCCGTACGGGCTGCGCGGCATCGGCGAGGCCCCCACCCTGTCGTCGACTCCGGCCGTGCTCGCGGCCATTCGGAACGCGACCGGGCTGGAACTGAACAGGACACCGGTACGCCCGGAGCACCTCACGGGCACATGACCCCACGGGGTCCCAACCGGTGACGCCCTGGGGGGAGTTGGTCCCCCCGGGCCCCCATTGTTCGTCTCGGGCCGTCCCCCGGGTCGTCCATCCCAAATCCCGCGCGCCGCAGAGGCGGCCGACGGGTGTCCCTGTGAACCTTGGGAGATGGCCCCATGACCCAGCAGTCAGTGGAACCCAGGACCGCCGCCGACGACGCGGGCGAAGGAACCCGCGTCCCGGCCGGCCGGTCCTGGCTCGACCGGTACTTCCACATATCCCGGCGGGGAACGACCGTCGCGCGTGAGGTGCGCGGCGGAGTCACCACCTTCATGGCGATGGCGTACATCCTGCTGCTCAACCCCCTGATCCTGTCCGGCAAGGACGTCGCGGGAGACACGCTCGGCCAGAAGGGGCTGATCACCGCGACCGCGTTCGCGGCGGCCTTCACCACCCTCCTGATGGGCTTCGTCGGCAAGGTGCCCCTCGCCCTCGCCGCCGGCCTCTCCGTCTCCGGCGTGCTCTCCTCGCAGGTCGCCCCGCAGATGACCTGGCCGCAGGCGATGGGCATGTGCGTGATGTACGGCGTGGTGATCATGCTGCTCGTCGTCACCGGCCTGCGCGAGATGATCATGAACGCGATCCCGCTCGCGCTGAAACACGGCATCACGATGGGCATCGGCCTGTTCATCGCGCTCATCGGCTTCTACAAATCCGGCTTCGTGCACCAGGGCAGGGCGACCCCGCTCACCCTCGGCCCGACGGGTGAACTCGCGGGCTGGCCCGTCCTGTTGTTCGCCGGGACGCTGCTCCTCATCTTCATGCTCCAGGCCCGCGACATGCCCGGTGCCATCCTCATCGGCATCCTCACCGGCACGGTCGTCGCCTCGGTCCTGAACGCCGCCGGGGTCATCGCCCCCAAGCAGTGGGCCAGCGGCGCCGCCCCCGAACTGCACGGCAGCGCGGTCTCGATGCCGGACTTCTCGCTCTTCGGCCATGTGGAGTTCGGGGGGTGGGGCAAGGTCGGCGCGATGACGGTCGGCATGATCGTGTTCACGCTCGTGCTGGCCGGCTTCTTCGACGCGATGGCCACCATCATCGGCGTCGGCACGGAAGCAAAGCTCGCCGACGACAAGGGCCGGATGCCCGGTCTGTCGAAGGCGCTGTTCATCGACGGGGCCGGCGGCGCGATCGGCGGCGTGGCGGGCGGCTCCGGCCAGACCGTCTTCATCGAGTCGGCGACAGGGGTCGGCGAGGGCGCCCGAACGGGCCTCGCCTCCGTCGTCACCGGCCTGTTCTTCGCGGCCTGTCTCTTCTTCACCCCGGTCACCGCGATCGTCCCGCAGGAGGTCGCGTCCGCCGCCCTCGTGGTCATCGGCTCGATGATGCTGATGAACGCCCGGCACGTGGACTGGGCCGACCGGGCCACCGCGATTCCCGTGTTCCTGACGGTGGTTGTGATGCCGTTCACGTACAGCATCACCGCGGGCGTCTCGGCGGGAGTCATCTCCTACGTCGCCATCAAGGCCGCCCAGGGCAGGGCGCGGGAGGTCGGCGCCTTCATGTGGGGGCTGACCGTCATCTTCCTCGTGTACTTCGCCCTCAACCCGGTCGAGAGCTGGCTGGGCGTGCACTGACAGATCTTGGAATGCCTTTCCCACCACCCTGTTAGGAGACCGAGAAATGCTGGACATCGCCGAAGAGCTGCACCGGTGGGTCGAGCAGGGCCGCGACTTCGCCGTCGCCACCGTGGTGGCCGTCGGCGGCAGCGCACCCCGCCAGCCCGGCGCCGCCCTCGCGGTGGACACCGACGGCACGGCGATCGGCTCGGTCTCCGGGGGCTGTGTGGAAGGCGCGGTCTACGAACTGTGCCAACAGGCGCTGGCGGACGGCGAAACCGTCCTGGAGCGCTTCGGCTACAGCGACGAGGACGCCTTCGCCGTCGGCCTGACCTGCGGCGGAGTCATCGACATCCTCGTCACACCGGTACGGGCCGGCGACCCCGCCCGACCGGTGATCACCGCCGCCCTCTCGACCGCGACACGCGGCGGGGCGGCGGCCCTGGCCCGGATCGTCTCCGGCCCGACTCACCTGCGGGGCCGCGCACTTGTCGTCCACCCCGACGGTTCCTACGACGGCGGGTTCGGCGCCCACCCCGAACTGGACCGCACGATCGCCGCCGAGGCCGGCGCCTACCTGGACGCCGGCCGCACTGGCACCGTCGAGATCGGCGAGCAGGGCTCCCGCTGCGGGGCCCCGCTCACCGTCCTGGTCGAGTCCTCGGTCCCGCCGCCCCGGATGATCGTGTTCGGCGCGATCGACTTCGCCTCCGCACTGGTCCGCATCGGCAAGTTCCTCGGCCACCACGTCACGGTGTGCGACGCCCGCCCCGTCTTCGCCACCCGGACCCGCTTCCCCGACGCCGACGAGATCGTCGTCGAGTGGCCCCACACGTACCTGGCCCGCACGGACGTCGACGCGCGTACCGTCCTGTGCGTCCTCACCCACGACGCCAAGTTCGACGTACCCCTGCTCCAGCTCGCCCTGCGCCTCCCGGTGGCGTACGTCGGCGCGATGGGCTCTCGCCGCACCCACCTCGACCGCAACGATCGGCTGCGCGAAGTCGGCGTCACGGAGATGGAGTTGGCGCGGCTGAGGTCCCCGATCGGGCTCGACCTCGGCGCGCGTACGCCCGAGGAGACGGCCCTGTCGATCGCCGCGGAGATCGTCGCCAACCGGCGTGGCGGCAGCGGCATTTCACTCACCGGGGCGCACACGCCGATCCATCACGACGGGACGTCGTCGAAGGTGAAGCGGATCGGGTCGGTGGCCTGAGCGGTTCAGTGGGGGCGGACCGAGAAGGCGGTGTCGCCCGCCACGGCCACGATCGCGTCCTTGACGAGCAGGACGTACGGCGTGGTGTCGTCCGTCGAGTCGCCGGCGTTCGCCAGTGCGGACGTACGCCACTTGACGGCTCCGGTGCTCCGGTCCAGGGCCAGCAGGCGGCCGAACTGGTTGGAGAAGTAGAGCCTGTCGAACTTCGCCGAGAACACCGGCGTCGACAGGTTCTCGGTGTCCGTCTCCCGCTGCCAGAGCCGCTTGCCGTCGCTCGCGCGGACGGCGGTGACCGTGCCGTTCGGGCGGACGAGGTAGACGACGTCCTTGACGAGGGTGGCGGTGCCGCGAGTGGCGGCCGGCAGGGCGATCCGCTCGATCGCGCCGGTGCTCGGGTTCACCCGGTCCAGGGCGGTGTACAGCTGGTCCGGGCCGCTGCCGAAGACCTCCGGCGCCAGCTTCGGCGCCAGGAACAGCACCCGGCCGTTGTCGACGCCCAACGGCCAAGCCCCCGTGGGGAGTTCGGCGAGCTTCCGCTGCGCGCCGGTGGCGGGATCGAGGCGTACCAGGACGAAATCGCCCTGCGAGGGATCGTCCTCGACCGTGCAGAGGGCGTACGGGGCGCCGCCCAGCGCCGTCGGAGTGCAGGAGTTCCCGAGGTTCGACCAGATGGGCGCGCTCCACAGCCGACGGCCCGACGCGTCGTAGGCCACGAACTTCGTCGCGTCCACGTCCATCGCCAGGATCCCGCCGTCGAACAGGACGGGGTCCGTGTCGTCCCTGATCGGGTGGATCCACAGCCGGGTGCCGGTCTTCGCGTCCAGGGCGACCAGGCGCCGGGTGATGAAGGTTTCGTTCGAGTCGGGCTTGACGTAGGTGTAGACGCGCCCGTCCCGGACACCGACGGGGAGCGCGGTCTCGGGGCTGGTGCCCGACCGCCAGCGGACCCGGCCCGAGGCGGCGTCCAGCGCGGTGACCGTGGCGCCCGTACCGGCGCAGTACACGGTGGTGCTGCCGCCCGCCAGGCAGCCGGACTGGACGTAGTCGAGGGGATCCCCGGTCTGGGAGGTGAGCAGACTTGTCCGCCAGGACTTCCAGCCCGCGGGCAGCGCCACGGCGGCGGTGGAGGCGGAGGGCGAGGGCGAGTCGTGCGGGCCCCGGGTCGTGTCGTCCGACGACCAGTGCATGGCCGTGAGGCCGAGCCCCGCGACGGCGATCACCGTGCCGAGAGCGACGAGGAGCCGCCGCCCTCGACGCGGGCGTTCGGTGCCCGGGACGGCCGTAGGACCCGCGAGGCGGGGGTGGGGGACCGCCCCTCGCGTGGGATCCGCCACCGTGCTGGCGGCGGAATCGGGCAGGGCCAGCAACATGCCGTGGAGTTCGGCCAGTTGGGGCCGGGCCGCCGCGTCCTTGTCCAGGCAGCGTTCCGCGATGCTCCGCAGCGGTTCGGACACTCCGTCCAACCGGGGCTGCTCGTGCATGACCTGATAGCCCGTCAGGTACGGGCTGGCGCCGTCGAAGGGACGGTTGCCGGTGGCCGCGTACACCAGCAGCGAACCCAGTGAGAAGACGTCGGAGGCGGCGGTGACGTCCCGGGGCGCGGCGAACTGTTCCGGTGACATGAAGGGCGGGGTACCGATCAACCGACCGGTCACGGTGAGGGTCTGGTTGTCGGCGGCGCGGGAGATGCCGAAGTCGATGACGCGGGGGCCGTCCTCGGCGAGCAGGACGTTGCTCGGCTTCAAGTCCCGGTGCACGACACCGGCTTGGTGGATGTCCCGCAGTGCCTCGACGAGCCCCAACGCCAGGGTGCGCAGCGCCTGCCCGCCCAACGGGCCGTCCTTCTCCACCGCCTCGGCCAGGGTGCGGCCCGGCACGTACAGCGTGGCCATCCAGGGGACTTCGGCATCCGGGTCGGCGTCCACGACGGGCGCGGTGAACGCTCCGCTCACCCGGCGCACGGCCGCGATCTCCTGCCGGAAGCGGGCCCGGAACTCCTCGTCCAGCGCGTACTGCGCGTGCACGACCTTGACGGCGAGCTGCCGTCCCGAGGCGGACCGCGCGAGATACACGACGCCCATCCCACCGCTGCCCAGCCGGTCGACCAGCGCATAGCCGCCAACGGACTCCATATCCCCGGGGCGAAGCGACATTCGCCGGTCACCTTTCCTGATTCCCGTGCCTGCAGGGGCCGTTCAGGGCCATCACACTAGAGCGTCTGTTCCTCTCACCGGACATCGACCTCGTGGGACCGGGAAATGGGGTTGCGGGCCCGGGGCGCCCGCGTCTTCCATGGCCCCATGGTGTCCACCGACCGACTGCTCGCCTTCGCGGCCCTGTCCTTCCTGCTGATCATCGTCCCCGGCCCCAGCGTGCTGTTCGTGATCGGACGGGCGCTGGCCCACGGCCGCCGGGCCGCGCTCACCACCGTCGTCGGCAACACCCTCGGCGCCTGTCTGCTCGTCGTGGCGGTGGCGCTCGGCGTCGGTTCGCTGGTGGAACGCTCGGTGCTCGTCTTCACGGCACTGAAGCTCGCCGGCGCCGCCTACCTGGTGTACCTCGGGGTGAAGGCGTGGCGCCAACGCGGGTCGCTGCGGGCCGTGTTCGCGGGCGAGGAGGCGGCCCCGCACAGCGGGCTGCGCACCCTGTGGGAGGGGTTCGCCGTCGGGGTGGCCAACCCCAAGACGATCGTGTTCTTCGCCGCCGTACTGCCCCAGTTCGTGGACCGCGAGCAGGGGCATGTCACCAGCCAGATGCTGCTCCTCGGCCTCGTCTTCAACCTCATCGCCGTGGCCTCGGACAGCGTGTGGGGGCTGGTCGCGTCCACGGCCCGGGACTGGTTCGCGCGGTCACCCCGCAGACTGTCCGCGGTGGGCGGGGTCGGCGGGCTCACGATGATCGGGTTGGGCGTGACGGTCGCGGTGACCGGCCGCAAGGACTGACCGGGCAAGGACTCAAGGGCTGACTTCGTCAGGACCGACCGCGCTACGACCGTCTCAGCAGCCCGTTCACGGCGCGCCCGAACATCGACCGCGCAGCCCACAGCAGCGGCCGGTCGAAGAGGCGCGGCAGGAAGCGGACCGCCAGCTCCTCCTCCCACACCACGCGGCTACGGCCCCCCGGCCCCGGCCGCACCTCGATCTCCGCCCAGCCGGTGACGACCCGCCCCCGCTTCTCCAGGCGGACCAGACCCGGCTCGTCCTCCGTCGGCGGGCGCCACACGGTGACCTCCATGCGGTCGTCGAAGCCGAGCGGGCCGAGCCCGGAGCGGGCCACGAAGACCGTGCCCTCGCGGGTCGGCGGAGGAGTGACCACGGTGACCCTGGTCAGCGGGACGACATCGGCGTGGCGTGGCCACTCCGTCAACCGGCGCCACGCCTCCTCAAGGGGAAGGGGGGCCGTGCGTTCGAGACGGAAGTTGACCATGCATGGATCGTAGAGAACGCTTCTTGATCGACGGTACTTTCATCGGTGGCTCACACCCATGGCTCAGCGGTTCATGGGTACGCAGACGTACACCCGACAGCCGACCCGAGTTTCGCCGCGTCCCGGCCGGAGCGGGCGCCTCCCCCCTAGGCTTTCTCCCATGGGTGGGCATCCCGCCCGCCCGCAGGGGGAGTTGGTCGTCATGCCACTGAAGGCCTACGGCGTACTGATCACGCGCGCGGTGGACACGAGGCGCGAGGGCGCCGCCGGTACACCGCACTACCAGATCCATCTCACGGACGACTCGGGCACACATTTCCGGGCCGCCGTGAACGTCCTGTCCGCGGAGCAGCCCTCCGAGCTGCTCTATCTCGTCAGCGACGACTTCCAGCACCCGGTCACCGCCCGCCTGGAGGGACTCCCGAGCGGCTGGAACACCCTGCTGCCCGGACCCGGCGGCCCGAACCTCGACTTCGTGCGCGGCAACCTCTTCGACCCGGCGCGACTGCGCACGCTCCCGCCGGACGCGAGCGGTCCCGACAACGACCTCGCCGACCTCCTCGACCACTACGTACGACGCGCGGTGGACGACCCTGACGCCCGGCTGTACGTCTTCGGCGAGCGCTTCGGCCCCGAACCGACCGTCAAGGACAAGGTGTTCGGCTTCCTGCCGGGCAACGGCGTCCACGACATCCACATGAACCAGGGCAACAGCCGCCGCTTCAGCGGCGACGACGGGGTCCGGCAGGACGGCGGCCTCCTCATCCACTTCCCGGGGCAGTCCCGCTGGGTCGGTATCTTCCTCGCCTTCCAGAGCCAGTCCTGGCACACCGACGACATCACCGGCCACACCCTGGAGGACACCGACGGTTCGCGCCCCGACCCCGGCAGCCAGCCCGTCCGTGTCGTGGCGGCCCTGGTCAACCCGCGCGGCCCGGCACCCGAGCCGGAGAGCGTCACGCTCCTCAACGCCTCGCCCGATCCGCTCGATCCGACCGGCTGGCGCGTCCGGGACCGACTGGGCCACTCCTGCGCGGTACCGTCCGGCCCCCTCGCCCCGGGCGCCACCCTGCTCGTCCCGCTCATCGACGGCGTCCAACTCGGCAACCAGGGCGGCGAGATCACCCTCCTCGACGCGAACGGCCTCAAGGTCCACGGCGTCTCGTACACCGCCGACCAGGCCGCACGGGAGGGCTGGACGGTCGTGTTCTGACCCACTGGGCCGCTCTGCCCGGAAGTTCCGGTCGCCATGCGGCCCACGGCGATCCACCGCTCTCCGCGCGTCCTGCACCCGGCTCGGTGACTCACTCGCCTCCGAGTTCCCGCCCGAGCCGCAGATTCCACCGCCCGGACCGTCCACTGAGGTCCGTCGCGGTCAGCGGCGGTACGTCGAGCCGCCAGAACGCCGGCCCGGGTGCTTCGAGAACCGTGACCGCCAGCGCCCGCACGAACTCCTGCTCGACCACCGCGAGGGTCCTGCCCTCGAACCCGGCCGCCGCCTCCAGCCACCGCCCCGCCCGTGCGCAGAGCACCCGCACCGACTCCCCGCCGTGAGGCACCGCGTCCGGGTCCGTCAGCCAGGCCATCACCGCGTCCGGCTCCCGCGCCATCAGCTCGTCCAGGGTCAGCCCCCGCCAACGCCCCATGTCCAACCCCGCCAACTCCGCCTCCGCCACGCCCGAGAGGCCCAGCGCGGACGCCGTCTCCCGGCACCGCACGCTGGGCGAGACCAGCACCCGGTCGGCCGAGCGGAGCGCACCCGCGGCGGACTCGGCGCGGGCCGCACCGCTCGGGTCGAGCGGGCTGCCGTCGTCGAACCGGGTCTCCCGCAGGGACCGGTTCATCGCCGGCGAGATCAGGGTGATGCGGCTGGTCACGTGGTCGCTCCAGTTCTCCGGGCAGGGGTGGACATCGTCTCGCGTGCGCCTCGGCGTGGGGACGGCCGGGAGGGTGTCCTCCCGGCCGCCCCACCACCATCGGGTCAGGACCCGGCCAGCTCCTCACGGACCGTGCGGGCCGCGGCCACCAGGTTCTCCAGGGACGCGCGGGTCTCGGGCCAGCCGCGGGTCTTCAGGCCGCAGTCGGGGTTGACCCACAGCCGCTCCGCCGGGATGGCCTCAAGTCCCTTGCGCAGCAGAGCCGCTGCCTCGGCCGTACCCGGTACGCGCGGGGAGTGGATGTCGTAGACGCCCGGTCCCGCCTCGCGCGGATAGCCGTGCTCGGCCAGTTCGCGCGCGACCTGCATGTGCGAGCGGGCCGCCTCCAGGCTGATGACGTCCGCGTCGAGGTCGTCGATGGCCTGCACGATGTCGCCGAACTCGGCGTAGCACATGTGCGTGTGGACCTGCGTCTCCGGCCGGACACCCGCGGTGGTCAGCCGGAACGCCTCCGTGGCCCAGGCGAGATACGCCTCCCGGTCCGCCGTGCGCAGCGGGAGGGTCTCGCGCAGGGCGGGTTCGTCGACCTGGATGACCGAAGTCCCGGCCGCCTCAAGGTCGTTGACCTCGTCGCGCAGGGCGAGGGCGACCTGCCGGGCGGTGTCGCCGAGCGGCTGGTCGTCGCGGACGAAGGACCAGGCGAGCATGGTGACCGGTCCGGTGAGCATCCCCTTGACCGGGCGCGAGGTGAGCGACTGGGCGTACGTCGTCCAGCGCACCGTCATCGGTTCGGGGCGGGAGATGTCGCCGGCCAGGATCGGCGGCCGCACGTAACGGGTGCCGTACGACTGGACCCAGCCGTGCTGCGTGGCGAGGTAGCCCGTCAGCTGCTCGGCGAAGTACTGGACCATGTCGTTGCGTTCGGGCTCGCCGTGCACGAGGACGTCCAGGCCGGTCTTCTCCTGGAATGAGATCACCTCCTGGATCTCGGTCCTGATCCGCTCTTCGTAACCGGTCGTGTCGATCCGCCGCGCCCTCAGGTCGGCCCGCGCGGTGCGCAGTTCGGCGGTCTGCGGGAACGAACCGATCGTGGTCGTCGGCAGCGGTGGCAGCCCGAGATGAGCGCGCTGCGCCGACGTCCGCTCGTCGTACGGCTGGGAGCGGCGGCCGTCGGCGTCCGTGACCGCGGCGGCCCGGGACCGTACGGCGGGATCGCTGGTGAGCGCCGAACCGGCGCGGGAGGCCAAGTCGGCGCGGTTGGCGGCGAGTTCGGCGGTGATCGTGTCGGTGCCCTGGGCCAGTCCCTTGGCGAGCGTGACGATCTCGGCCGTCTTCTGCCGTGCGAACGCGAGCCAGCGCAGGATCTGCGGCTCGATGTCCCGCTCGGCGGCCGCGTCGAGCGGCACATGGAGCAGCGAGCAGGAGGCGGCCACGTCGACCCGGTCGGCCAGACCGAGCAACGTGCCCAGGGTGGCGAGGGACTTGGTGAGGTCGTTGACCCAGACGTTACGGCCGTTGACCACGCCCGCGATCAGGCGCTTGCCGGGCAGTCCGCCTACGGAGGCGAGGTCGTCCAGGTTGGCGGCGGCGGCCTCGGTGAAGTCGAGCGCGAGGCCCTCCACCGGCGCCTTCGCGAGGACGAGCAGGGCCTCGCCGAGCCGGTCGAAGTACGAGGCGATCAGGAGCTTCGGCCGGTCGGTGCGGCCCCCGAGGTCGCGGTAGGCGTGCATGGTGGCGCTCAGTTCGGCCGGGGTACGGTCCTGGACGAGGGCGGGTTCGTCGAGCTGCACCCATTCCGCGCCCGCCGCACGGAGGTCGGCGAGGACCTCGGCGTACACGGGCAGCAGCCGGTCCAGGAGGGTCAGCGGATCGAAGTCCGTGGCCACCCCGGGCGCGGGCTTGGCGAGCAGCAGGTAGGTGATGGGGCCGACGAGGACGGGGCGGGCGGTCAGGCCCAGGGCGAGGGCCTCCTTCAACTCCGCCACCTGCTTGGTGGAGTCGGTGGTGAAGACGGTGTCCGGGCCCAACTCGGGCACGAGGTAGTGGTAGTTGGTGTCGAACCACTTCGTCATCTCCAGCGGCGCCACGTCCTGTGTGCCGCGCGCCATCGCGAAGTAGCCGTCCAGCGCGTCGAGTTCGACGGCGGCGCGGTGGCGTTCGGGGACGGCGCCGACCATGACGGTGGTGTCGAGGACGTGGTCGTAGTACGAGAAGTCGCCGGTCGGGATCTCGTGGATGCCGGCGTCCGTCAGTTGCTGCCAGTTCGTGCGGCGCAGTTCGGCTGCGGTGGCCCGGAGGGCGTCGGCGTCGACGCGGCCCTTCCAGTAGCCCTCGATGGCCTTCTTGAGTTCTCGGCCCCTGCCCTGGCGGGGGTAGCCGTAGACGGTGGCCCGTGCTGCCGCGGCTGCGGACTTCGATGTCACGGAAATCTCCTTCGCGAGATATCTCCCTGGATCCCGGTGTCGGGACGTGAGCGCGAAGGTTCGTAGACCGGGGGATGGTGACCGCCCGTGTGTACGCCGACCCGCCCACGAGGTCACCGGGATTCCGCGCGCGAATGCTTCGCGTGCGGGCAGGTGGCAGGTCTTCGGACTCGCGGGCACGGCCTCCTGTGAACCGGAGGTCACCTACTGGCCGTCGCTTCCCAGGTCCTGTGTGGGCCCAGTGCGTATGACGGCGGTCGTTCCCGCTTACCGCTGCGGGGCAGTCCCGGAATCTCACCGGGTTCCCTCTTGCGACGCGTCCGTCTGGCTGACGGGGCGAACCAGCTGCGCGGCCAGCCTAAAGGGTTTGGGGTGGGTGCGTCGATTTTTGGGTGCGGGCCTGGTGGGGGCTGGTCGCGCCCACGCGGCGGAGCCGCGAATCGATACAGCCCCGCGCCCCGAAAAACAGGGTGTGGTCAGTTGGGCGGGGTCCCGAAGGCTCGCAGGATTTGGTCTGCCGCCAGTGTTGCCGTCAACTCGCCCTCGCGTACCTGGCGTTCGAGGTCCGGAGCCAGCGCGCGTACCGTCGGATCCGAGTGGAGGCGGCCCAGGAGTTCTTCTCGGACCATCGTCCAGGTCCAGTCCACCTGTTGCTCGCCGCGCTTCGCGGCGAGGCGGCCCGTGGAGTCCAGCAGGGAGCGGTGTTGCTCCAGGCGTTCCCAGACCGTGTCCAGGCCTGTTCCCTCGCGTGCGCTGCAGGTCAGTACCGGCGGGGTCCAGGCGGCGTCGGCGGGATGCATCAGCCGTAGTGCGCCTGCCAGTTCACGTGCCGCGCTCTTCGCGTCGCGCTCGTGCGGGCCGTCCGCCTTGTTGACGGCGATGACGTCCGCCAGCTCCAGGACGCCCTTCTTGATGCCCTGCAACTGGTCGCCGGTGCGGGCCAGGGTCAGGAGGAGGAAGGAGTCGACCATGTTGGCGACCGCCGTCTCCGACTGGCCCACGCCTACCGTCTCGACGAGGACGACGTCGTAGCCCGCCGCCTCCATCACCACGATGGACTCGCGGGTGGCCTTCGCCACGCCGCCCAACGTGCCGGCGGTGGGGGAGGGGCGGACGAAGGCCGCCGGGTCCACGGCCAGGCGTTCCATGCGGGTCTTGTCGCCGAGGATCGAGCCGCCCGTGCGGGTCGACGACGGGTCCACGGCCAGCACCGCGACCCGGAAGCCCTGCGAGGTCAGCAGTGTGCCGAACGCGTCGATGAACGTCGACTTGCCGACGCCCGGTACGCCGCTGATGCCGATCCGGCGGGCCCGGCCGCTGTGCGGGAGGAGTTCGGTCAGCAACTCCTGGGCCATGACCCGGTGTTGGGGCCTGGTCGACTCGACGAGGGTGATGGCGCGGGCCACCAGGGCCCGCTTGCCGTCGAGTACGCCCTTCACATAGGTGTCGACCTCGATCACAGGGTGTGCCCGAGGTCGGCGGCCAGGCGTTCCACGAGGTCGTAGGCCGCGTCCGGGATCACCGTCCCGGGCGGGAACACGGCCGCCGCGCCCATCTCCAGGAGGGTGGGTACGTCCTGGGGCGGGATCACCCCGCCCACCACGATCATGATGTCCTCGCGGCCCTCCTCGGCGAGGGACTCCTTCAACGCCGGTACGAGGGTGAGGTGTCCGGCGGCGAGCGAGGACACCCCGACGATGTGCACGTCCGCCTCGACGGCCTGGCGGGCCACCTCGCCCGGGGTCTGGAACAGCGGGCCGACGTCGACGTCGAAACCGAGGTCGGCGAAGGCGGTGGCGATCACCTTCTGGCCGCGGTCGTGGCCGTCCTGGCCCATCTTGGCGACCAGGATGCGGGGGCGACGGCCCTCGGCCTCCTCGAAGGAGCCGACCAGGGTGCGGGTTCGCTCGACGGACGGGGAGTCGCCGGCTTCGGTGCGGTACACACCGGCGATCGTACGGATCTGGCTCGCGTGCCGCCCGTACACCTTCTCCAGCGCGTCGGAGATCTCGCCGACCGTCGCCTTCGCGCGGGCCGCGTTCACCGCCAGCTCCAGGAGGTTTCCCGTGCCCTCGTCCGCCGCGCGGGTCAGCGCGTGCAGGGCGTCCTGGGTGGCCTGTTCGTCGCGCTCGGCGCGCAACCGCCGTAGTTTCTCGATCTGTTGGGTGCGGACGGAGGAGTTGTCGACCTTGAGGACGTCGATCTCCTCGTCGGTCTCCACGCGGTACTTGTTGACGCCGATGACCGGCTGGCGGCCGGAGTCGATGCGGGCCTGGGTGCGGGCCGCGGCCTCCTCGATGCGGAGTTTCGGGATGCCCGCGTCGATGGCCTTGGCCATGCCGCCCGCCGCCTCGACCTCCTCGATGTGCTGCCAGGCGCGGCGCGCGAGGTCGTAGGTCAGCTTCTCGACGTACGCGCTGCCGCCCCACGGGTCGATCACCCGGGTCGTGCCGGACTCCTGCTGGATGAGGAGCTGGGTGTTGCGGGCGATGCGCGCCGAGAAGTCGGTGGGCAGCGCGAGGGCCTCGTCCAGGGCGTTGGTGTGCAGCGACTGGGTGTGGCCCTGTGTCGCCGCCATGGCTTCTACGCAGGTCCGCGTGACGTTGTTGAAGACGTCCTGCGCGGTCAGCGACCAGCCCGAGGTCTGTGAATGGGTGCGCAGGGAGAGGGACTTGGCGTTCCGCGGGTCGAACTGCCTGACCAGCTTGGCCCAGAGGAGGCGGGCCGCGCGCATCTTGGCGATCTCCATGAAGAAGTTCATGCCGATCGCCCAGAAGAAGGAGAGCCGGGGCGCGAACGCGTCCACGTCCATCCCCGCCGCCCGGCCCGCCCGGATGTACTCGACCCCGTCGGCGAGGGTGTACGCCAGCTCCAAGTCGGCCGTCGCGCCCGCCTCTTGGATGTGGTAGCCGGAGATGGAGATGGAGTTGTAGCGGGGCATCCGCCGCGAGGTGTACGCGAAGATGTCGGAGATGATCCGCATCGACGGCTTCGGCGGATAGATGTAGGTGTTGCGGACCATGAACTCCTTGAGGATGTCGTTCTGGATGGTCCCGGCCAACTTCTCGGGCGGTACGCCCTGTTCCTCCGCCGCCACGATGTAGAGGGCGAGCACGGGCAGTACCGCGCCGTTCATCGTCATCGACACGGTCATCTTGTCCAGCGGGATGCCGTCGAAGAGCTGGCGCATGTCGTAGATCGAGTCGATCGCCACGCCCGCCATGCCGACGTCACCGGTCACGCGCGGGTGGTCGCTGTCGTAACCCCGGTGCGTGGGCAGGTCGAAGGCGACCGACAGGCCCTTCTGCCCGGCCGCGAGGTTGCGGCGGTAGAAGGCGTTGGACTCCTCGGCCGTGGAGAAACCCGCGTACTGCCGGATCGTCCAGGGCTGGTTGACGTACATCGTCGGGTACGGGCCGCGCAGATACGGCGCGATACCCGGATAGGTGGCCAGGAAGTCCAGGCCCTCCAGGTCCTGCCCCGTGTACAGGGGTTTGACCGCGATGCCCTCCGGGGTCTCCCAGAGCAGGTCGTCCCCGCCCGCCGCCTTCTTGACGGTGTCGCGCCACTCGTCGGGGCCGGCCTCGGCGGCCGGGGTCCCCAGCTCGATCCCGGTGAAGTCGGGGATGCGCCCGCTCGCTGCCATCAGGACACTCCCATGCGGTCGAGGGTGGCGGACAGAACGGCTACGGCGTCGCAGCCCGCGAAGACGTAGGCGTCGACACCGGAGTACTGCCCGGGGCGGCCCGCGAGGAACACGTGCCCGGCTCCGGCCGACCTCAACTCCCCGGCGGCCTGGGCCGCTTGCTCCTCGTACAGCGCGTCGCTGGAGCACAGGCAGGCCTCGGTGGCCCCGCTGTCCGCGAACTCGCCCCCGGTGACGGGCTCGATGCCGCCCGCCTGGAACAGGTTCGACGCGAAGGAGAGCCGGGCGGTGTGCGCGGCGGCCGGGCCGAGCGCGGCCAGGAAGATCCGCGGCCGGGAGCCGGTCGCCGCGAGGTGGGCGTCGGAGCGGGCGCGCAGTGCTTCGTAGGCCTCGTCCCGGCGCACGCGCGGCAGGCCGCCGGACGGGGCCGTGCGGCCGGGGGCGCGCTCCGGGAGGCGTTCGGCGAGGTTCGGGAACTCGCTGACGCCGGTGATCGGTTCGCGGCGCTTGGCGAGCTTCGCGCTGCGGGCCGCCCAGGTCGTGGCGAGGTCCTCGCGGAGGCTGCCCGAGCGCAACACGGCCGCCTGGCCGCCCTGTTGCTCGATGTGCTGGAAGAACTCCCAGCCCGCGTGGGCCAGTTCGTCCGTGAGGCGCTCCACGTACCAGGAGCCGCCCGCCGGGTCGATCACCCGGGACAGATGCGACTCCTCGACCAGGATCGTGGAGGTGTTGCGGGCGATCCGGCGCGCGAACGCGTCCGGCATTCCGAGCGCGTGGTCGAAGGGCAGCACGGTGACGGACTCGGCGCCGCCCACCCCGGCGGCCAGCGTCGCGACCGTCGTGCGCAGCATGTTCACCCACGGATCGCGGCGGGACATCATCACCGGCGAGGTCACCGCGTGCTGCACCTGCCCGCCCGGCACCCCGCACACCTCGGTCACCCGCGCCCAGAGCCTGCGCGCCGCGCGCAACTTGGCGATCGTCAGGAACTGGTCGGCCGTCGCCGCGTACCGGAACTCCAGCTGTCCCACGGCCTGTTCGACGCTCAGGCCCGCCTCGGTCAGCTCGCGCAGATAGGCGACACCGGTCGCCAGCGAGGCGCCCAGCTCCTGCGCCGCCGAACCGCCGGCCCCGTGGTACGGCAGCGCGTCCACGGTCAGCGCGCGCAGCCCCGGGTACTCCTCGGCGCAGCGCCGGGCGAGCACGGCGACGGGTGCGAAGGGGAAGCCCTCGTTCCCGGTGCGGGCCGCGAAGCCCAGCGGGTCGGCGCCGAGGGTGCCGCGGGCGGCTTCCGGCGCGACGCCCCGCTCCTCGTACAGCCGTAGCAACTCGGCTGCCGCGGGCTCGACTTCGCTTCCCGCGTCGAGCGCGACGGGCGCCAGGTCGAGATAGACGCCGTCGAGGGTGGCGCCGAGCGACGCGACCGGGATGCCGCGCTCGCCCGTGACCAGCCACAGCGAGGTGACGCCGTTCTCCAGGTCGCCGAGGACCGCGGCGTTGTCGCCGGTCGTGTGCTGCTGGCGTACGTCCCAGCCGCCGAGGGTGTTGCCCTCGGCGCGGCCACCCCGGACGAAGGGGGCGAAACCGGGGAGGCCGGGCTCGGGTGCGGAGTCGTCGGCGGTGTACAGGGGACGGGCACGGAGTCCGTCCTCCAGCGAGGTGGACAGGGCGTCTTCCGCTGCGGCGCCCGAGACTTCCCTGCCCGACTTGCGCAGTACGCCTTCCACCAGGCGTTGCCACTGCTCATGCGTCGCGTCAGGGAACTCGGCGGCCAGCGAGAGCCCGTCGTCGGGCAGGACCGTCATGCTCGGATGCTAGGGCAAAGGTGCAGGTGAGCAGCAGAGGACGTGGCTGTGACCTTAACCTCTCCGCGCGGTCTAGACCAGTTCCCCGGCTCCGTCCCGCCCTCCCGGCCAGGGGCTACAGCCCGATGTCCCTGCGGTTCATGTCGTCCAGCGACTCACGCCGGACGAGCACGCGCGCGATGCCGTCGGACACCGCGACGACCGGCGGGCGGCCGACGAGGTTGTAACCGGACGCCATGGACAGGTGGTACGCGCCCGCCGCCGGTACGGCGAGCAGGTCGCCGGGGCGTACGTCGCCGGGGAGCGCCACCTCGTCCGCGAGGATGTCGCCCGCCTCGCAGTGCCGGCCCACGACGGTGACCGGGCGGGGCGGCGCGGTCGCGGGGCGGCCGATGAGCCGGGGTGCGTAGCGCACGCCGTAGAGCGCGGGCCGCGGGTTGTCGCTCATGCCGCCGTCGACCGCGACGAACGTGCGGTCGCCGGTGCGCTTCACGGCCAGGACCCGGTACACGGAGACCCCGGCGGGGCCGACGATCGCCCGGCCCGGTTCGAGGATGAGCCGGGGTATGGGCAGCCCCGCGCGGGCGCAGCCGTCCTCCAGCTCGGCGCGGACCCGGCCCGCGAGGACCGGGATGTCGAGGCGTTCCTCGCCGGGGCGGTAGGCGATGGCGTGCCCGCCGCCGATGTCCAACTGCGGGAGTGTGACGCCGTGTTGGTCGCGGATACGGGCCAACAGGCCGACCATGCGCCGAACCGCGGCGACGTACGGCTTCGTGGTCGCGATCTGCGAGCCGATGTGGCAGTGCAGGCCCACGAGTTCGAGGTGCGGCTGGTCGAGGATGCGGGTCACCGCGTGCTGCGCGGAACCGTCCGTGATGGAGAGGCCGAACTTCTGGTCGTCGGTGCCGGTGCGCACCTTGACGTGGGCGCCGGCCGCCACGCCGGGCACCACCCGCACCATCACCTTCTGGCGGCTGTCGGCGGGCGTGATCGCGGCCAGCCGGGCGATCTCCGAGGTGCTGTCGACGACGATCCGGCCGACCCCGAGGCGCAGCGCGGTGCGCAGGTCCTCCGGGCTCTTGGCATTGCCGTGCAGCACGATGCGCTCCGGCGGGAAACCGGTGGTGACGGCCAGCGCGAGTTCGCCGGCCGAGCAGACGTCGAGGCCGAGCCCCTCCTCCCGCACCCAGTGGGCCATCGCCCGGCACAGGAACGCCTTGGCCGCGTAGACGACATCGGCGTCCGGGAACGCCGTGCGGTACGTACGACAGCGATCGCGGACCTCCTGCTCGTCGAGGACGTAGACGGGGGTGCCGAAGCGGTCGGCCGCCTCGGCGAGCGAGACACCGCCGACGGTCAGGTCGCCGGTGGGGCAGGGGCGGGTGGAGCCGGGCCAGACGGACAGGTCGCGGGTGTCGGCGACCGGGACAACGGGGGCGTCCAGGATGGACATGGATGGGTCTCCTCAGCCGATCAGCAGGTTCAGGCAGGCGACGACGGCGGCGGCGCCGGTCACGCGCAGGGCGCCGACGTGCTGGGGATGCCAGCGGCGCCAGGAGTTGGCGCGCTCCCGCTCGGCGGCCGCCGTACGGTCGGCGGCGGGGGCGGAGAACTGCGGGTCGACGGTGAGCGCGGTGACGCCGAGCGGTGCGGCGAGGGCGCGCAGCGCGGGTTCGGAGAGCCTGATGCAGGCCTGCCCCGCGCCGAGGGTCGCGGCGAGCCGCGCCGCCGAAGTGAAGCCGACCGCCGTACGGCCGCCGAGCGGGGTGCGGAAGAACCGGGCCGTGCAGCCCGCGGGTCCCGACCGGACGGGGACGTACAGCAGTCCGGCCGGGACGGGTTCGGCGGGCTCGGGGTCCTCGGCGGCGGCGAGGTCCGCGGGGGTCTTCCCGGCGGGTTCGACTGGAGACATCGTGCGGCTCCTCGTACAAGGCGATGTGCGTGGCCGGATCGGTCTGACCTGGCGCTTCCTCGAAGCTATGCCCGCCGGGCGGGGGTACGGGTGCCTCGCTGACGGATGCTTGACGGGGAGCGGCACAGCCATGACGCCGTGCTGACGGGGACGCGGCCGGCCGGTCAGCCCCCGCCCTCCGTCAGCTCCCGCGCGTCCACCGCCCGCCCCAGTGAGATACGGCGGTGCAGGGAGGCCAGCTCGCTCTCCAGGGGCGACGGCGGCACCGTCAGGACCGGGCACGCGGCGTGGGTGACGCAGTAGCGGGCGACGGACGGGAACAGGGCGCGCAGCGGTCCGCGCGGTCCGGCGCCGATGACCAGGAGGTCGTCGGGGCGGTCGGCGGTCTCCACCAGGGCGCGGCCCGCCGTACCCCGGACGACCAGGCCCTGGAACGGGATCCCGGGGCCCGTCTCGCCGAAGGCCGCGTCGAGTACGGCGAGGAGCCGGTCGGCGGCGTCGCGTCGGAGGTGGGACGCCGGGGGCGTCAACATCGAGCGCCCGTGGGCGAGTTCACCGCCGGGCGGCTCCCAGGCGAGGACGGCCAGCAGCTCGGCGCCGGTGCGACGGGCCTCCCGCACCGCCCGGTGCAGCGCCGCCAGGCTGCCCGGCGAACCGCTCACTCCGACCACGGCACGTGCTCGCGCGTCCGGCCCGTCACTGCTCATCGTCGCTCACTCCTCGGCGTACACAGACGTCTGCGTGTCCCATCGAAGGGCCGAAGAGCGCGGACGTACCGCCGTGTTGGCGCCCGTCTGACGCCGGAGCGCCGATTCTTGACGCGCCCGTGACGCGGGGTCGGCGGTGGCCGGAAATGGCTCACCGACTCCCGCCCGGGCGATCGTCCGTGTCAACGAAGGGGCGGTCCCTGGCAAAGCGCCGGGCAAGATTCGGCCCCGTCGCCCGCCCCCGGGGCCGCAACGACCCTCTGGCAACGCACTGTTCACTTCGGAGCCGCCGGGAAGCGCCAATGTGCGGACGTTGTCAGCTCAACTGCTCGCCAGGGAGGGCACCATGACCACACAGACCGAGACACCGGACGAGTCGACGCAGTCGTCCGAGGGGGTCAGCCGGCGGCACGCGCTGGGTCTCCTCGGTACGGCCGGCGCCGGCGCGGCCGTCACCCCCTTGCTGGGAGCAGGCACGGCGCAGGCCGCCCCGCTCGCCGCCCCGGCCCTTCACCTCACCGCGGACTCCTCCGGCGCGACCCCGGTCCAGGGCCTGCACCTCACCTTCGGCGCGGACCCGCGCACCCAGATGAACGTCTCCTGGATCACCGACAAACCGGTGAACAGACCCGTCGTGCGCTACGGCACGCTGGAGCACGGCTTCGGCTCCAGCGCCAAGGCCCGCACCGTCACCTACGTCGACGGCACCTCCAGCCGCACCGTCTACGTCCACCACGCCGCGCTGAACCGGCTCACCCCCGACACCGACTACCTCTACCTCGCCACCCACGAGGGGACGACGCCCGACAGCGGCACGTTCCGCACCGCGCCGCACGGACGCAAGCCGCTCACCTTCACCAGCTTCGGCGACCAGTCCGCCCCGCAGGTCACCTGGGCGGCCAACGGCACGGTCGGGCTCGACGCGAACTCCACCCCCGCCACGAAGGACATCGTCACCGGCATCGAGCAGGTCGCCCCGCTGTTCCACCTCCTCAACGGCGACCTCTGCTATGCCAACCTCGACGTCGATCGGGTGCGCACCTGGAACAACTTCTTCACCAACAACACCCGTTCGGCCCGCTTCCGCCCCTGGATGCCGGCGGCCGGCAACCACGAGATCGAGAAGGCCAACGGCCCGATCGGACTCGGCGCCTACCAGACCTACTTCGCCCTCCCGTCCACCGAGACCGACGCCGAACTCGCGGGCCTCTACTACGCGTTCACGGCCGGCTCGGTGCGGGTGATCGTGCTGCAGAACGACGACAACTGCCTCCAGGACGGCGGCGACGTCTACATCAGCGGCTACTCCGGCGGACGCCAACTCGCTTTCCTGGAAAAGGAGTTGAAGGCAGCACGGGCCTCGCGCGACACCGACTGGATCGTCGTCGCCATGCACCAGGTCATGGTCAGCTCCACCGACGCGAACGGCGCCGACCTCGGCCTGCGCCAGAAGTACGGTCCCCTCTTCGACCGCTACGGCGTCGACCTGGTGCTGTGCGGCCACGAGCACAACTACGAGCGCTCGCTCGCCGTCCGCGGAGTCGTCGGCGGCACCGAGACGCTGACCCCCAACCCGGTCTCCACGGCCACCGACAACATCGACACCGGTCTCGGCACCGTGCACATGATCCTCGGCGGCGGCGGGGTCTCGGGCACCACGAACCAGAGCTTCTTCAAGGACGGCACCGGCAAGGTGATCACGTCCGTCTCGGCGACACCCGGCTCCAACGGCAAGCGCACCTCCACGTACACGCAGGAGGAGGCCGTCTGGATCGGCGTCCGGGACACCGAACACCCCTACGGCTTCGCCGCGTTCACCGTCGACCCGGGCAGTCACGCCGGCGACACCACCCGCATGCACGTGACCTACTACAACGTGAACAAGCCGAACGGCGACCTGTCGGTGTTCGAGAACTTCACCCTCCACCGCAAGCGTTCCGACGGCCACCGCTAGGCACTGAGAAGGACTGAGGGGCGGGCGCAGGGACCGGGGTCAGCCCGTCGTCGCGGCCTTCTGTCCGGACGGGGCGACGGCGTACCACTCGCCGTCCTTGCCCTGGCCGTTCGCCTCCCCGGCCGCCGTGTCGCCGACGTACCGGTACAACGGCCAGCCGGCGAGGGTGAGTTGCGGCCGGCCGTTGCGGTGCACCGTGCCGAGGAGGCTCTTCTCGACTCCCGAGGTCTGTACGGACCCCTGCGCGATGACGGGGATCCATGTCATCGTGCAGGCGTCCTTGCACGTCCACTTGGAGGGGGACGGCTCGTCCTTGTCGAAACGGTAGAGGGTCTTTCCGTTGTTGTCGGTGACCACGTCGCCCAGGCCGTTCATCGCCTTGGCCGTCAGGGCGGTGGTCGTGGTTCCGCCACCGGAACCGGTGCCGGCGCTCGGTGGTGAGGCGACCGGTGTCGAGCTCGCCGGATCCGACGCGGCCGGGGCCACCGAGGCGGCGTTGTCGGTTCCGGCGTCGTTCGAGGAACCGCACGCCCCCAGCAGCAGCGTGGAGGCGAGCCCTGCGACGAGGCTCAGGAGGATGCGTCGCGGGATCAAGGAAGTGCCCTTCGTCGGGAGTCGCGTCTGCTTGCTCCCTTAGTACGTCGGCGGACCGTGCCCCTCTCACCCGCGGTTTTCACATGACGGAGTCTTGACCAGCCGGTGCGCGGACCCGCGAGGCCGGCGTTCCGGTCGACATGCCTCCGTCGACCGGCAGGACGACACCGGTGAGCTGAGCGGCCCGGTCGCCGGCGAGGTGGAGGACCGCCTCGGCCGCGTCGGCGGGACACCCCTGGCGCGCCAAGGGCTGAAGCCGGGTCACGGCCGCCTTGTCGAACGCGGCGTTGATCTCGGTCGCGATGTTGGCGGGCGCGACGCAGTTCGCCCGCACCCCGTGCTCACCGAGTTCCACCGCGAGACACCGCGTGAAGTGCGTGACCCCGGCCTTGGCGGCCCGGTACGGGAGCATCCCGGTGCCCGGGTCGATGCCCGCCGCCGACGCCACGTCGACGATCACGCCACCGCCGTGTCCCACCATGTGCAGCGCGGCGTACCGGCTGCCGAGCACGACCCCGAACAGGTCGACGTCCACGACCCGTTGGAAGTCGCGCAGATCGTCGTCGAGGAACCGGCGCAGGCTCCTCGACACACCGGCGTTGTTGCACATCACGTGCAGCCCGCCGAAGCGGTCCACCGTGAACTCCACGAGTTCGCGGACCTGTTGGGCGTCGGTGACATCGGTGCGCCGGAACGCGGCGCGGTCGCCGAGGGATTGGGCGACGGAGGCGCCGGTCTCCGCATACACGTCGGCGACCACCACGCGCGCGCCCTCGGCCACGACCCCCTGGTCCTCGGCGAAGCTCTCGTTGAAGGCCACGTGGAAGTTGACCGGCCGGTCCATCTCCGCGACGGTCCTGAGCAGCGGCTCCGGCGTTCGAGTTCGGCGACGCTCGCCTCGATGTCCCACCAGGGGAGGTTGGCGAGCGGGATGAGGCGGTCCGGGGCCGTCGAGCTGAACTCGCTCAGGAAGTCGTTGTACGTCTGGATGATCTGCAGCCGGAGCCGCGGCTCCAGCGGCAGGATCGCGCCCGTGTGGAAGGCGATCATGTTCGGGTACAGCACCTGCGAGTGGATCCCGTGCCGGTCCAGCCAGCCAGCCAGCCAGCCAGCCAGCCCGCCGAGCCGGGCCTCGGCCTGCCAGGCGCCGGGGTCGGCATCGGCGTAGACGAGCGGGCTCGCGGGATACGGCTCCGGTTACCCGGCCTGCGCCTGCCCGCCGACGGCGGTGCCCAGCCGCAGGTCGCCGATGAACCAGGTGTCCCGGTCACCGGTCCGCCTGATGTGGGGCACGTTGTCGCCCCACTTCTTCGACATCCGCGCGGTCCAGAGGTCAGGGGGTTCGAGGACGTGCGAGTCGACGTCACAGATCTTGAGCTGCTCGACGGGGCCCGCTTCGGCCGCGGTCGTCGTTGGGGTCACGGCGTATCTCCCGGCTCAGGGCGCGGAACTCGCGCTGCGGATGTCGCCTGCGACGCGCACGGCAATGACGCGCGCACACAAGATGCAAGGGTGTCCTTGCAGATGTGCAAGGACACCCTCGTGGCTGTGGCGAGGGGGAGTGCGGCTGTGACTATGCGGCCGGTGCGGCGGTCGAGGCGGCGGCCGGTGCGGCCGTCTCCGCGCGCCCCGCCTGGGTGATCTCCACCAGGGTCCGCAGGAACTGCTCCTGCGCCACGCCGTTGAACGGTCGGCCCTGCATGCGGGAGAGCGGGTGGTAGCCGCCGAGCGCCGCCACGGCGATGGCCTCCACGGTGTTGCCCTCGTGCGGCAGTCCCTCCACCGGCTGGTGCAGCGCCGCCCAGATCGCCTTGCGCAACTCCGGGACGCGCTCACCCTCGTTGGGCATCAGCCGAACCAGCCGGTCGAAACGACGGAGGTCCTGAAGCATCCGTTCGTACACCCGCAGTCGCTGTTCGGCCGGATCGGTCAGCGGCGGCAGCTCCGCGCGGGCCTGTGTCGTCTAGGCCCGCAGTCGGGTGACCTCCCGCTCGACGGCCGCCTCCACCAGGGCCTCCTTCGAGGGGAAACGCCGGTACAGGCTGCCCTTTCCCACGGCCAGGCCGACCCGCCGCTCCACCTCGCTGATGGTGGCGCCGTCGAAGCCCTGCTCGGCGAACACGTCCATCGCGGCATCGAGGATGCGCTCTCGCGTTTCGGCCGCGGGCCCTCGTTCGTCGTCATCGAGTCAGGGCACGGGGGCCGCCGTCGCCGACCGGAGCGCGATGTAACCCGGATCACAGCACGGAAGTGCAGCGCGGCAGGGGGTCCACGGCCTTTCTCTCTGTGTAAGGGGCTTGCCCGAAACGGGGACGGTGGACGGTACGGATGGAACAGAGTCGGGCCGACGGGTTCGACGGGTTCGTGGCAGCGCGCTGGTCGGCGTTGTTCCATCTGGCCTGTCTGCTCGTGGGAGGCGATCGGCACCGCGCCGAGGACCTGCTCCAGGAGGCCATGGTCAAGCTCTGGTTCGCCTGGCCGAAAATCGCGGAGGAGGCACCGGAGCCGTACGTCCGCACGATCCTGGCGCGGGCGGCGGCCCGTTCGGCGCGGCGGCGCTGGTGGGGTGAGCGCCCGGTCGAGCAACTGCCCGACCGGGCGGCGGCCGGGGACGTGTCCGCCGTGGTGGCGGAGCGCTCGCGGCTGGAGGCGGCGCTGGCCCAACTGCCGCCTGCGCAACGGGCCGCCGTGGTCCTGCGCTACTACCAGGACCTGCCCGACAGGCAGGTCGCCGAAGTGCTGGGGTGTCCGGTCGGCACCGCCCGGTCCCATACGTCACGGGGCGTGGCACGGCTGCGCCGGATCCTCGGCGATGTCATCGAACCGGTGGGATGAGGGGGAGTTGATGGACCACTTCGAGCGGGAGCTCGCGCGGATGATGCGCGACGCCGAGGAGGCGACCCCCTTCGAGCCGAGGCATCAGACCCGTCTCCGCTCCGGGGTACTGGCCAAACGCCGGGTTCGCGTAGCACAGAAGGCCGTTGGCTCCGCCCTGGCCGTCGCCGGACTCGGCCTCGGCTTCTTCCTGCTGCCCCACGACCGGGTGGACGACAGACCGCAGGCCCCCCTGCCCGGCCCCGCCATGACCCCGACGCTCCCGAGCGCCACCCCGAGCCGCACACCGGACACGCCCCCGAGCGCCACCACGAGCCCGACCCCCACACGGACCACCCTGCCGCCCACCACACCGACCTCGACCCCCAGCGGAGGTTCGACCACCTCGTCCTCCGACCCGACCATGACCGACACGGCCCCGCCACCCTCCGGCACGGGGACGGCCAACACGCCGACCGGGCACGGCACTTCGACGAGCTCGATCACGACTTCGCCGGCAACGGAATCGTCCGCGACCGTGGGCGCGACCGGCTCCGACTGACCCGTCCCACCTGGAACCACCCCAACCCGTAAGCCCCAGCTGCGGCATGGCGCCCGCAGGCGATCCCGCACGCCCTGCGGCAGCACACAGACCAGGACGGAACATGACGATACTGACGAACCAGGCGGGTTCGACGAGCCGGACAGGTTCGACGAGTCGGACGTGCTGGACGGGTCAACTACCGCTCCGCACACCGGTGTCGGCACACCACCGCGAGCCGGTCCTCGACGTGGTCGTCCCCGTGTTCAACGAGGAGAAGGATCTCGAACCGAGCGTACGGCGGCTGCACGCACACCTGTCGGAGACGTTCCCGTACCCGTTCCGCATCACGGTCGCGGACAACGCCAGCACGGACGGGACCCCGCGCATAGCGGCCCAACTGGCTTCCGAACTGCCTGAGTTGGAGTGGCTGAGGCTCCCCGAGAAGGGCCGGGGCCGGGCGCTGCACACGGCCTGGTCCGGATCACGCGCACCCGTGCTCGCCTACGTCGACGTCGACCTGTCGACCGACCTCGCGGCCCTCCTCCCGCTGGTCGCCCCGCTGATCTCCGGCCACTCCGACATCGCGATCGGCACCCGCCTGGCCCGTGGCTCCCGGGTGGTGCGCGGCCCCAAACGGGAGGCCATCTCCCGTTGCTACAACGCCCTGTTGAGGTCCACCCTCGCGGTCGGCTTCTCCGACGCGCAGTGCGGTTTCAAGGCGGTACGGCGTGATGTCGCCGAGCGGCTGCTGCCCCTGGTGAAGGACTCGGGGTGGTTCTTCGACACCGAGCTGCTGGTGATCGCCGAACGCGCCGGACTGCGCATCCACGAAGTACCGGTCGACTGGGTGGACGACCCCGACAGCCGGGTAGACATCCTGTCCACGGCACTGGCCGACCTGCGCGGAATCGCCCGCATAGGACGGGAGTTGGCCCGCGGCACGCTCCCGACGGCGGGCCTGCGCCGGGCCGCCGCCGACGGCTCGCACTCGACCGGCCTGGCCGCCCAACTCCTGCGCTTCGCCGCCGTGGGGGCGGTGAGTTCGGTCGGATACGTCCTGCTGTACGTCGCGTTGCGGCCGGCGACGGGCGGACAGGCCGCCAACGCGCTGGCGTTGCTGCTCTGCGCCCTCGCCAACACGGCAGCGAACCGCCGCCTGACCTTCGGACTGCGCGGCCGAGCCGGCGCCCTCCGCCACCAGGCCCAGGGCCTCCTGGTCTTCACGGTCGGCCTCGCCCTCACCAGCGGCTCCCTGGCCGTCCTGCACCGCATGTCCCCAACTCCCGCGCGCACCACGGAGGTCGGCATCCTCGTCGCCGCCAACCTGGCGGCGACTCTCGTACGGTTCCTGCTCTTCCGGGCCTGGGTGTTCCCGGCCGGGCGCCGTGGCGAGGCGGAGGAGACGGCCAAGGAGACGGCGAAGGAGACGGTGGAGGAGGCGGCGATATGAGCGATACGACGACGCTGACCCCGCCCGTCGCGGAGAACTCAGCGAAGAGCTCAACGGTCGTCCCGTACAGGGACGTTGGCGAGTATCTGCGCCGCACGGTCCGCCACTACGGCCCGGTGCTCGCGCTGTACGGCGTGCTGAAGCTCATCGGCTTCTCGGTGTTCATGTACCTGCTGGACTCCGACGGCGGCTTCCGGACGAGGAACCCGCGTTTCGGTGGCGGCGCCCACGCCTGGGACGTACTCGCGACCTGGGACGGCTGGTGGTACCAGCAGATCGCCGCACACGGCTACCACCCCGCGCTCGTCCAAGTCCCCGGCGCCACCGGCCTGATCACCCTCGAAGGCAACTCGGCGGCCTTCTTCCCGCTCTACCCGGCGACGATGCGACTGGTCTCCGACGTCACGGGCCTGGGTCTGTTCGGCTCCGGGATGCTGGTGTCGGTCGTGGCGTCGTTCGCGGCGGCGCTGGGCATCCACGCCGTGACGACTCGCTTCGGGGGCAGGCGAGCCGGATTGGCGGCGGCCGGACTATGGGCGGTCTGGCCCGGCTCCGGCATGGAGTGGTCGGCGTACTCGGAGTCCCTCTACATCGCCCTCGCGGTCTGGGCCTGCCATGCCGTCATGACCGACCGCTGGCTCACCGCGGGCGTCCTCACCTTCGCCGCCGGCCTCAACCGCCCCACCGCCGTGGCGCTCATCGCCGCCCTCACCGTCGCCGCGCTGCAGACGCTCCACCGCCGCCGGGAGAACCTCGCGGGCCCGTGGGTCGCGATGGCGATCGCACCGCTCGGGCTGATCGGCTACCTCCTCTGGGTCGGCAATGAGATGGGCAATCTGGCGGGCTACTTCAAGCTCCAGAGCGGCGCGTGGGCGCACAGCTTCGACTACGGCAAGCACACCGTCGACGTCTTCAGCTCCGTGGCGGTGGGCCACTTCGACTACCTGTCCGCGTTCCCCTTCGAGGACACCATCGGTGTGGCCGTCGTCCTGCTGGCCGCGCTGCTGATCCCCCTCCTGATCCGCCTGCGCCCACCGGCCGTCCTGACCGTCTACACCCTGCTCACCCTCGCCCTGGTCCTGGGCAGCCAGCAGATCTTCGGAAACGTCTCCCGCTACCTCCTCCCGTGCTTCCCCCTCTTCATCCCGTTGGCCGTCAAGCTCCGTACCCTCCAACTGCCCATGCTGTGCCTGCTGTTGGGGATCACGGCGGTCGCGTCGGGGTCGTATGCCGGGTTTGTGTTGTTCGAGGCGGGGGTGCCGTAGGCGGGTGCTCGGTTCCGGGCTGTTCCGACGCCGTCGGCCGTGGCGCCGCGATCTTGGGGGGAGCGTGATCCTCGGTGCGGCGGGCCGCTGCGGATTCCGCAAGCCCGGCACGGGTCCGACCCCGCCCCCGCTGCTGATCCTGCACGGCTGGCCGTGGCCGGGCGAGTTCAGCTCCCCGCTCATCGACCCGCTGGCGGACCGTCGCCCACGGGGGCGACCCGGCCGACGCGTTCGACGTCGTCGTGCCGACCCTGCCCGGCTTCGCGTGGTCCGCCCCCGTCACCCGCGGCGACCTCGACTGCTTCGGCGCGACCGCTTCCGGGACCTCACCGCGGGTGAGCCGATCCCGGCCGATGCCCCACCCGAACTGCGCGAGGACATCCTCACGTCGCATGCCAGGGGATGCTCGCCCGGCTGCCGCAACGCCGGAAGAAACGGAACGGGTGGCAACTCCCCTCCGGGACTAGGACCTGTCCGGCGGATCCTGCCGCAGACGCGGGGTCTGGCACGCCCTCCCCCACTGTCCTAAAGACGTGGGGGGACCCCCAGCGGCGTTGTCGTCGGTCGTCGACGTCCCCCGGCCTTCGGCCGGGAGGTGCCCCCACCGCGTCGACTCCCTCCTCCGCCTTGCCGTTGGACGCACCAGATCCCGCTCACCGGCGCTGATCAGGCACTGTCACTTTCCTGCGACCTGATCCGCCGGACAGGCCTTAGGCCGTTGAGACATGGAAGTTCATGACGTCGATCTTGGTGAGCGCCCGCCAGTCGTCCGCGCTGTATCCGTCCCAGTCCTTCGCCTTGCGGTCGGCCGGGAACTTCGCGGCCTGGTCGGAACCGACGAGGACGAGCAGATAGGTCTCGCTGATTCCCTCGACGCCGATGTAGCCGACCGAGTGGTTGTCGTCCTCCCAGCACCCGCTGGACGTGGGGCTGACGGGCGTACCCGGATAGAAACGGCCGTTGCCCGGGTGTCCGAACTCGTCCTTCGAGTCGGGGTCGGGCCGGGTGACGAGGTAAAGGACCTGGCCTGCCGGGATGTTGAGACTCATCTGCCCCTTGACGCTGATCTCGGGGCTCCTTGCCGGGCCGCCCACCTGGGTGTAGACGCGAGGCGCGTCGTGGTTCGCGAAGAGCGTCTCGTTGTAGCGCTGCGACGGCGGCTGATTCCAGGAGTCGGCGAGCCGTCGCAGATCGCAGGGGTCTTCGGCCGCGCTGGAGGCGGGTGTCGAGACGAGTATGGAGACGGGCGCGGAGACCGAAGAGCCGGCCGGTGTCCCCTTGGTGCCATCGTCATGAGCGAACCAGGCTCCGGCCGCTGCCGCGGCGACGGCCGCCAGTGCGCCGATGGACGCGATCACGATCCTGGTCCTGTTGTCGGTCTTGCCGTCCTCACCGTGCGGTTGGTCGCCCGTGGTGCCGTCGTCGGAGTCTGTGCCGGTGCGTGTCACTTTCGTCCCCCTCGTGCAGGAGTCCGTAGTATCAGCGCTTTGTCCGACCGGTAAGGGAGTGTTGGAGTGCGGGCGGGGCGCGCGTCCTCCGTCGTGCGCTGTCGGGCCAACTGCCCCGGAGCCTGAGGTGGGGGATCAACCCCGTCAGGAAAGCCGCGTTCCTCGGACGGTGAGGACGAGCTTGCCCTGGAGGTGGCCGGCGTCGAGCAGTCGGTGGGCGTCGGCGACGCGCTCGAACGGGAACGTCTCCTGCACGTGAACCCGGAGCCTGCCCTGTTCGACGAGTCCGACGAGACCCCGCAGCGCGATCGGATCGGGGTCGACCGCGATGCCGCTGAAACGCATGCCGGCGGCCTCGAACCTGGCGATGAGTTTCAGATCTTCCTCGGCGACCGCCGTCACCAAGTGACCACCGGGGCGCAGCACTTCGAGAGACCGCTCGACGGTGTCGCCGCCGATCGTGTCGAGCACGAGGTCGATGTCACGGACGGCGTCGGCGAAGTCGACCGCCGTGTAGTCGATCACCTCGTCGGCGCCGAGCCCCTCGACGAACTCCCGCTTGCTCCCGCCGGCGGTCGTGACCACATACGCGCCGAGCGCCTTCGCGATCTGGATCGCGACATGGCCGACCCCGCCACCGCCGCCGTGGACCAGGACCCGGTCGCCCTCGCTCACGCCGCCGAGGTCGACGAGTCCCTGCCACGCCGTCAGCCCGACCACCGGCAGCGCCGACGCCTCGACGTGCGAGAGCGATGCCGGCTTGCGGGCCAGGTGCAGCGCCGGCGCCGCCACGACCTCGGCGTACGCGTTCGCCGCCTGCGGGAACAGCGGCATCCCGAACACCTCGTCACCGGGCCTGAACCGCCATGTCCCCGGCGCCTGTTCGACCACGCCGCTGATGTCCCAGCCGAGGACGAACGGCGGCCGGCCGAGCAGCGGGAACTCACCGGCACGCAGCCGGGCCTCCAACGGGTTCAGCCCGATCGCCTTGACGCGGACGAGGACCTCGGTCGGGAGGGCCCTGGGCTCGGGCGCCTCCACGATGGTGAGCACCTCGGGACCGCCGAGCGTTTGCTGGGTGATGACGCGCATGACTCGCGCGACCGGAGCTACTGGCCTTACCGGCATGACTCTCCTGGCTTTGGATCGGAAAGGAGGGAGAGCACCCAGGCTAGGTCTCCGACAGGAACCGGCAGGTACCTCAGCGGGTACCTTGGCGCCATGAGCGGTTTCGGTCCCGGCGACCCCTATCTCGCCGACTGCCCGGCGCGTCTGACGGTCGAACTCATCGCCGACAAGTGGACGGCGGTCGTGCTCTACGCCCTCAGCAAGGGCCCGGTGCGCCATGGCGAGTTGATCGACCTGATCGGCGGCATCTCCCGCAAGGTGCTCACCCAGACCCTCCGTCGACTGGAGTCCCACGGACTCGTCCACCGCCACGCCTACGCCGAGGCGCCACCCCGCGTCGAGTACGAACTCACCCCGCTCGGCGCGACACTGATCGACCCGATCCACATGCTGACCGAGTGGGCGAGGGCGAACGGCGACGCGGTGCTCGACGCCCTCGACGACGCCGATCCCGAGCACGTCACCCCTGGCGACTGAGGTTCCGCTACCCGGTATCGGCCCGGCGGCGCTCGGCGCGTTCGTCGATCTGCCGCCGGGGGACGTTTCCTTCCTGGGCTGGTGGCAGCCGTTCCGGACCGCCGGACGCCGCCCCCATCCCGTCCCGCTCGTGGGCCAACTCGGCGGTACGGGCGTTGACTTCCACCTGTGACCCGCTCGATCGTGTCCGCGCCCGTGTCCGCGTCGTGCGGTCGATGCGCTTCCCCGGGTCGGTCGAGCGGGCCGGTGGATCAGCGCAGTCCGGCGAAGAGGTCCTTCTCGGGTACGGCCGCGCCGGTGGTGTCCTGGACGCGTACGAAGGTCTCGATGCCCATCAGGTCGCTGAACCTCTCCTTGCCCAGCTTGAGGAAGAAGATGTTGTCGCCCTGGCTGGCGTGTGCGGCCAGCGAGTCGAACTTCTGGTCGCTGAACGCGGTGATGTCCACCCAGGTGGTGATCTCGTCGTCGGGGAGACCCATCTTGGCCATCTCGGCGACCTCGGCGGGCTCCGGCTCCGGCATCTCCGGGTGGAACTCGCGCATGATCTCGCCGAACCGGCGCATCCCCGAGCGGGGCATCGTCGTCCAGTACACCTTCGGTGCCGGCTCGATCATCTCCAGCGCCGCCATCGTGATGCGGTGGGCCTGGATGTGGTCGGGATGGCCGTAGAAACCGTTCTCGTCATAGGTGACGACCACGTCGGGCCGGTACTGCCGCATGAGGTCCGCGAGCCGGGCCGCGCCTTCCTGTACGGGGGTCTGCCAGAAGGATCCCGGGGCGTCGTTGCTCGGCCAGCCCATCATTCCGGAGTCGGCATAGTCCAGCATCTCCAGATCGCTGATCTTCAGGACGCCACAGCTCGCCTCAAGTTCCTGACGCCGCATGAGGGCGACCGCCGCCGGATCGTGGCCGGGATCGCCCGGCTTGACACCCCCCGGTCCGTCACCGCAACTGCCGTCGGTACAGGTCACGAGCACCGTGCGGATGCCTTCCGCCGCATACCGCGCGAGGACCCCTCCGGTGCTGGTGGCCTCGTCGTCGGGGTGGGCGTGCACTGCCATGAGCGTCAAGGGCCGGTCGGTCATGAAACTTTCCTCCTGCGGAGAGCACGGATACGTCCTGGTCAAAGGAGTCCGGCGGCGTTGCCGCCGTCCTGAGGCCCGGATCCCGGTGGGGTGGACGATCTTGTGATCTTCTCCGTGTTCCCCGCCCGTGCGACACCGGCCCTCGCTCCATGCAACCGCGCCGACCGGACCGGCTGTTCCCGGTACGGGCCGCCGGACCGGAGCGCCGCCCATTCTCCCGCTTCTCCGCAGCGCCGCCCGTACCCCCAGATTCTCCCCAGAGCGCCTGGACCTGGTCACCCGGCCGCTGAGCCTCGACGTGGATGACCTCATCGGCACCCCGACGGGAGACGGGGGACTACGGGGGCGATGAACCCCTCACAAGCTGCGGGCCGTGCCCCCCAGCGACCCCTCGCACAGCGCCGTCCACATGACGCGGCGCCGAGGTTTGCCGCTGGAGGTGACGGCGATGCCGGTGCGGGGGACGGCGACGGCCGTCAGTTCCGTGTCCGTGAGGGACTCGCGGAGGACGGCGCCCGCCAGGTCGTACCACTCCGGCTTCGGCGCTTCCAGGACCACGGTCGCCGTCGGGGTGCCCTCGCGGTTGCCGAGCAGTACGGCGACCCGGCGTTCCGGTATGCCCCGCTCGATCAGCTGGGCCTCCAGGCTCTCGGCGAAGACCATCCGGCCGTGCATCTTGAGGCCGTCCCCGAGGCGTCCGACGACGAAGAGCTGCCCGTCGTGGAGGAAACCGGCGTCGCCGGTGCGCAGCAGGCCGTCCTCGATGCTCGTACCGGAGGCGGAGCCCGGATCGCCGACGTAACTGGTCGCCACCGAGGGGCCGTTGACCACGATCTCGCCGACCGCGCCGTCCGGCACCGGTCGTTCGTCGTCGTCCACGATGGTGACCGTCATGCCGTCGAGGGGACGCCCGCAGCCCACGATCCGGCCGCCCGCCGAGGAGGCCGCACCGCTGTGTTCCGGTGACAGGGCCGTCCAGCCCTCGTCGAGCGGGAGCCCGGTCACGGCGAGCGTCGCCTCGGCGCCCCCGTACGCGGGCAGCAGGGCCCGGCGGTCGAAGCCGTACGGTTCCAGCAGCGCGGCGAACCTCTCCAGCACCGTGGGGTCGATGCGTTCCGCGCCCAGGATGATCGAGCGCAGCGAGTCGAAGCGCAGCCCGTCGAGGTCCGCCGCCCGCACCCGTCGCAGGATGTACGCCAGGCCGAAGTTCGGCATCGCGGCCAGGCCCACGCGCTGCTCGCTGATGCAGCGCAGATAGCGCTGCGGGGAGCGGATGAAGTCCTCCGGCTGGAGCATCCAGCCGTCGCAGCCGGTGGTGACGATGTTCAGCAGGCAGCCGATGAGGCCCATGTCGTGGTGGACCGGCAGCCAGGCGATGCCCGGCAGTTCGGGCGACCAGTCGAGCCAGCGCCGCATGGCGGTCACGTTGGCGCGCAGCGCCGCGCCGGTCACCCGGACGCCGCGGGAGAAGCCGCTGGAGCCCGAGGTGAACTGAAGGAGCGCGAACTCCGCGGCGGGGAAAGGCTGTTGGGCCGGGCGGACGCCGTCGACGAACCCGTCGAAGAGCACCGGCTCCGGCAGCCCGAGGTTCGCCGCGATCTTGCGTACCTTCTCGATGGAGTCCTGGTCGCAGAGGGTCACGGTGGGCCGGGCCGTACCGAAGAGATGCGTGACGTGCTTCTCGTAGTCGTCGGCGCGCTGGAAGGCGAACGGCGGGGCGATCGAGCACGCCGTGGCGCCCGCGGCGATCGCGCCGAACAGGCCCGCCGTGAAACCGGGGCTCGAACGCTGGACGACGGCGACCACCTCGCCGGTGCGCAGCCCGTGCGCGCGCAGCGCCGCCGCCGTGCGAAGCGTCAGCTCCGCGAGATCCGCGTACGAGTGGAAGTCCCAGCTGTCCCCGGCGCCGGCGAAATGCAGCCCCCGGTCGGCGGACGGCTGCTGGAGCCACTGGAGAAGAGCCTTGTCCGGGACGTTCAACGTGATCTCTCCTCGGGAAGGTCGTGGCACTGGTCAGGACCCGGTCGAGCGCGGGGAACGGAATTCGAGCCGCTCCGGCGGGCGGCGGGCGCCCGCCGGAGCGGCTCTCGGGAGGCGCCGCCGCGGGGGATCAAACGGCGCCCCGGGCATCTCGACGGTCCGATCATGCGGTCCTCGGGACCGCCGATCCAGGCAAGGACCCGGCAATACGCGGAGGGTGTGCCGCGGGTGACCAGCAACGCCGATTGCCGGTCGCCTTCCTGGCCCGCGCCGGTGCCCGCCGGACAGCATCGACAGGACCGGAGACACAGGTGGAGCGAGTACCCCGTACTCGTCGGGAAAGGCGGTCGCAGTCCCATGAATTCGCAGGGCGCACGGAGCGGGGAGTTCCCGTTGACCACGGCTCAGCGTGGGGTGTGGTTCGCGCAGCGGTTCGACCCGGCGACGACCACGTTCAACTCGGCCCACTATCTGGACATCCACGGTCCCGTGGACGCGAACCACCTGCGCGAGGCGATCCGGCGGGCCGAGGAGGAGTGCGGCAGTTACGGCGTCCGGCTGACCGACGGCCCGCAGGGTCCCGGGCAGCGGCTCACCGAGGCCGGCACGCCCCCGCTGGAGAGCGTCGACCTCACCGGTACGGCCGATCCGCACGCCGCCGCGCTCGCCTGGATGAACCGTGACCACCGGACACCCCTGGACCTGCTGCGTGACGACCTGTCACGGGACGCGCTGCTGAGAGTGGGCGCGGAGCGGTACCTCTGGTATCGGCGCTGCCACCACATCCTCACCGACGCGTTCGGCGGCGTCGCCCTCACCCGGCGGGTCGCCGAGCTCTACGCGGCGGCCGTACGCGGGGAGCCCGCCGAGGGCGCCCCGCTCGGGCACCTGTCCGCGCTGCTCGCGGACGAGACGGCGTACCGGGAGTCCGAGCAGTACACCCGCGACCGCGCCTACTGGACCGAACGGTTCGCCGGCCGGCCCGAGCCCGTGAGCCTCTCCGAGACCCCCGTGGACACCCCGCCGGCGGGCCCCGTCTCCCGTACGGTCACCCTGACAGCGGCCGACATGGCCGCCCTGCGTACCGCGGGGCGGGCCGCACGCACCCCCTGGACCGTCCCGGTCATCGCCGCCGTGGCCGCGTATCTGCACGGCATGACCGGCGTACGCGACCTCACCCTCGGGGTGCCGGTGACCGCCCGGCGCGGACCGGGGACCCAGAACGTGCCCGGCATGGTCGCCAACCAGCTCCCGCTGAAGCTCAGCGTCGACCCGGCGAGGACCTGGGGCCACCTGCTCACCCAGGTTGCCCGCGAACTGGGCGACCTGCTCGTCCACCAGAGCCTTCCGTACGAGGAGTTGCGGCGCGAGCTGGACCTCGTACGCGACGACGGTCAGCTCTTCGGCATCGTCGTCAACGTCCTTCCCCTGCGCGGCGATCTGCGCTTCGGCGGACATCCGACCCACCCCCGGCCCCTGCCCGGCGGCACGGTCCTCGACCTCAACATCAGCGTCCGCCGGGGGCCCGGCGGCGAGATCCTGCTCGTCGACTTCGAGGCCAACCCCGGCCGGTACACACAGCGGCAGCTCGACGCCCATCAGCGGCGCTTCGTCACCTATCTGCGGGCGCTCGCGGCGGCCGACGCCGACCAGCCGCTCGGCCGCGTCGCCCTGACGTCCGACGACGAGCGGGCGCGCCTGCTGCGCGCGGAGGACGGCACCGGCCCGCAGCCGCGCACCGGCACGCTCTCCGCGCTCTTCGAGGAGCAGGTCCGCACCGCACCGTCCGCCCCCGCGGTCCACCGGGCGGCCGGGCCGACGGCGTCCGGCGCGGAATCCGGCACCACCTTGACCTACGCCCAGCTCAACGCGCGGGCCAACCGCCTCGCGCGGGTACTGGTCGCCCACGGCGCCGGGCCGGACCGCTTCGTCGCCGTGGCCATGCCGCGCTGTGTCGACGCCGTCGTCGCCTTCCTCGCCGTACTGAAGTCGGGTGCCGCCTATCTGCCGGTCGACATCACCTACCCGGCCGACCGGATCGCCCATGTACTGCGCGACGCGCGGCCCACGGCGGTGCTGACCGTCACCGGAACCGTGCTGCCGGACGGCGTCGGGGTGCGGCCGCTCGCCGTGGACACCCCCGGACTGCTCGACGCAGCCGACGACGGCGACCTCACGGACGCCGAGCGCATCCGGCCCTCGCGCCCCGAGGACGCCGCCTACGTCATCTACACCTCGGGCTCGACCGGGGTGCCCAAGGGTGTCGTCGTACCGCACCTCGGTGTGCCGAACCTGCTGGCGGCCCAGTCCGAACCGCTGGGCCTGCGGAGGCCCGAACGCGTCCTGCTGTTCGCCTCGCCCGGCTTCGACGCCTCCGTGTGGGAGCTGTGCAGCGCGCTGCTGACCGGTTCCTGCGCCGTCGTGGCGGACCGGACGCGGCTGCTGCCCGGCCCCGCGCTGGCGAACCTGGTGGCCGAGACCGGCGTGAGTCTGCTGCTGCTCGCGCCGTCCGCGCTGGCGGTCATGCCCGAGGGCGGTCTGCCCCCGGGCGTCACCCTCGTGGTCGGCGCGGAGGCATGCGCCCCCGGTCTCGTCGAACGCTGGTCGGCGGGGCGCCGGATGGTCAACGCCTACGGGCCCACCGAGGCCACCGTGATCGCGACGATGAGCCGGCCGCTCACCGGCCGGACCGTGCCGCCGATGGGCCGCCCGGTCCTGGGCTCACGGATCCTGCTGCTCGACGACGCGCTGCGGCCGGTCCCGGCGGGCGTACCCGGTGAGCTGTACATCGCCGGACAGAGCCTGGCCCGGGGCTATGTGAACCGGCCGGACCTCACCGCGGAACGGTTCGTCGCCAACCCCTTCGGCCCGCCGGGAACGCGCATGTACCGGTCGGGGGATGTCGCCCGCTGGAGTGCCGAGGGCGAGCTGGAGTACCTGGGCCGGTCCGACCATCAGGTCAAACTGCGGGGATTCCGGATCGAGTTGGGCGAGGTCGAGGCGGCGCTCGCCGACCAGCCGTCCGTCGCGCGGGCCACGGTGATGGTGCGCGAGGACCACCCCGGCGTGCGGCGGCTCGTCGGCTACGCGGTCGCCGCTCCCGGCCACGGCCTCGACCCGGCCGGACTGCGGCGGGCGCTCGCCTCCGTGCTGCCCGAGTACATGGTTCCCGCGGCCGTCGTCGAGCTGGCGGAACTGCCCCGGACCCCCAGCGGCAAGCTGGACCGGGCCGCGCTGCCCGCGCCGGTCGTCACCGGCGGCTCCGGCGGCCGGGCCCCGCGCACCGGGCGCGAGACGCTGCTGTGCGCCCTCGTCGCCGAGGTCCTCGGTGCCGCCGAGGTCGGCCCCGACGACAACTTCTTCGACCTGGGCGGCGACTCGATCACCGCGATCCGCCTCGCCGCCCGGGCCGCAGAGGCGGGGCTCGTGCTCACCCCGCAGCAGATCTTCTCCGGCCGCACCGCCCAGGCCCTGGCCGAGGCCGCCGGGGAACCGGCGCCGGCCGCACCCGCGCCCGTGACGGCGGCGCTCGAACTCGGCCCCGAGGAACTGCAGCACCTCGGCGCCCGTTGGACCACGAGCGATGTCGAGGCCGTACTGCCGCTGACGCCCCTCCAGGAGGGCATGCTCTTCCACGCCCTCTTCGACCAGGACGGCGCGGACGCCTACACCGTCCAGAAGACCTTCGGCATCGCCGGCGAGCTGGACCCGGCGAGACTGCGCACCGCTTGCGAGGCGCTGCTGCGCCGACACGGCGCGCTGCGCGCCGGGTTCGACCAGACGGCGTCGGGCCGGCCCGTGCAACTCGTGCTCGCGGACGTCGAAGTGCCCTTCACCGAAACCGACTTGAGCGGCTACGACGGGGAGGAGCGGCGCGCCAGGACGGCCCGCCTGCTCGCCGAGGACAAGCGGCGCCGGTTCGACATGGCACGTCCGCCGCTGCTGCGCTTCACCCTGATCCGCACCGCGCCCGAGCAGCACACCCTGGTGCTGACGAGCCATCACATCCTGTTCGACGGCTGGTCGTTGCCGCTCGTGCTGCGGGACCTGTTCGCGCTGTACCGCTCGGCGGGGGACGACGGCGCGCTGCCCGCGGTGGTCCCGTTCGGGACCTATCTGGACTGGCTGGCCGGGCAGGACCGCGGCGCGGCCGAGGACGCCTGGCGCGAGGCGCTCGCCGGCCTCGAACAGCCCACGCTGGTCGCGCCCGACGCGCCGCCGCGGCCCGGGGCCACGCTCCCCGGCCTCGCGGTCGCCGAGCTGTCCGCGGAACTCACCGGGAAGCTGACGGAAGGGGCCCGCAACCGCGGGCTCACCCTCAACACCGTGGTCCAGGGCGCCTGGGCGATGGTCCTCGGCGGACTCACCGGACGTCGTGACGTGCTGTTCGGGGCGACCGTCTCCGGCCGGCCCGCGCACCTGCCCGGCGTCGCGGACATCGTGGGCCTGCTGATGAACACCGTCCCCGTACGGGTACGCACCCGGCCCGGTGAGCCACTGGCGGCGCTGCTCGCCCGGCTCCAGGCGCAGCAGGCCGAACTGGGCCCGCACCAGTACCTGGGCCTCGCCGACGTCCGGCGGATCGCGGGACACGGCGAACTCTTCGACACCACCACGGTGTTCGAGAACGCCCCCATCGACCGCGCGGGCATCCGGGACGCCGCGGGCGGCCTGCGGATCACCCAGGCGGAGGCCGACCAGACCGGGGCGACGCACTATCCGCTGAGCCTCATCGTGGTGCCCGGCTCCCGGCTGCGCCTCGAACTCACCTACCGCACCGACGTGTTTGCCGCCGCCGACATCCGCGCGATCGTGGACCGGGTCAGGCGGGTCTTCGAAACGTTCGTGACGGCGCCGGAGACCCCCGTGGGGCGCGTCGAACTGCTCACCCCCGCCGAGCACCACGCGGCCGTCGAGCGGCCGAACGCCACCGCCCGCCCGTATCCCGCGGCCACCCTGCCCCGGCTCTTCGCCGAACAGGTACGCAGAACCCCCGGGGCTCCGGCGGTCGTACACGGCGAACGAACGCTCAGCTACGCCGAACTCGACCGCGCCGCGGGCGCGTTGGCCGCCGTCCTCGCCGCCAAGGGCGCCGGCCCCGGCCAGGTGGTCGCGGTCCGGCTGCCGCGCTCCGCCGAGCTGCTGATCACCCTGCACGCGGTGCTCCGGGCCGGCGCGGCCTACCTGCCGGTCGACCCCGGCTACCCCGAGGAGCGGGTCCGCAACATGCTGGAGGACGCAGACCCCGTCTTCCTGATCGACGAGGACGCCTACCGCACCCTCACGGACACCGCGGCGGACACGGAGCCGCTCGCACCCGTCGGCGGCCTCCACCCCCTGCACCCGGCCTACGTGATCCACACCTCCGGCTCCACCGGCAGGCCCAAGGGCATCGTGGTCGCGCACGAGGGCATCGCCAACTACCTGCGCTGGAAGCAGGACGCGTTCCCGCTCGGCCCCGGCGACCGGGTCCTCCAGCGCACGTCGATGAGTTTCGACCCGTCGGTGTGGGAGATCTTCTGGCCGCTGGCCGTCGGCGCCACCGTGGTGATCGCGGAGCCCGAGACCCTGCACGGGCCGGGCTACCTCGCCTCCGTCATCCGGCGGGAGCAGGTCACCGTCGCCCAGTTCGTGCCGTCCACACTGGAACTCTTCCTGCAGGAGCCCGGCGCACGCGACTGCCGGAGCCTGCGCCGGGTGTTCTGCGGCGGAGAGGCCCTCACGGCCGGACTCGCCGACCGCTTCCACGCCGCTCTCGACGCCGAACTGCACAACCTGTACGGCCCCACCGAGGTGTCCGTCTACACCACCAGCCGACGGGCCCGCCCCGGCGGCACCGGCTCCGTCCCCGTCGGCCTGCCCGGCGCCAACCTGCGGGCGTACGTCCTCGACGACGGTCTGCTGCCCACGACGGCCGGCGTGGAGGGCGAGCTGTACATCGCGGGCACCGGCGTCACCCGCGGCTACGTCAACCGCCCCGCGCTGACGGCCGAACGGTTCGTCCCCGATCCCTTCGGCCCACCCGGCACCCGGATGTACCGCACCGGCGACCTCGCCGTGCGCCGGCCCGACGGTGAGCTGGAGTACCGCGGACGCGTCGACCACCAGGTCAAGGTGGCGGGGCACCGGATCGAGCCGGGGGAGATCGAGACGGTGCTCGGCAGGGACCCCGCCGTGCTCCGTGCCGCCGTGGTCGTCCGTGAGGACCGCCCCGGCACACCGACGATCGTCGGCTACGTGGTCACGGCGCCCGGTGCGGAGTTCGACCCGGACGCGCTGCGGGACCGGCTGGCGGGCGCGCTGCCGGACTACATGGTCCCGGCCGCTCTCGTCGAGCTGGAGCGGATCCCCCTGTCACCCAACGGGAAGCTGGACCGAAAGGCCCTGCCGGAGCCCGAGTTCACGGGTGCCGCGGACAGCCGGGAGCCGCGGGACGCGCGTGAGGAACTGCTGTGCGCCCTCTTCGCCGAGCTGCTCGGCCTCGACCGCGTCGGCATCGACGACAGCTTCTTCGACCTCGGGGGCGACTCGATCGCCTCCACCCGGCTGGCCGGCCGGGCCCGTACCGCCGGCCTGGCGGTGACGCCGCGCGACGTGTTCACCCACCGCACGGTCGCGGCCCTCGCCGAAGCGGCCCGGGACATCGCCCCCGGCTCCTCGGGACCGGTGGCGCCAAGAGGACCGCTGGTCCTCCTCGAACAGGACGAACTCGACGAGCTCGAAGCTCAATTGGGGGACGTGAAGTGAAGCAGCGATCACTGGAAGCCGTTCTGCCGCTGTCCCCGCTCCAGCAGGGCATGCTCTTCCACTCCCTCTACGACAGCGAGGGCGTCGACTTCTACAACATGCAGGCGCCCTTCGAACTGACCGGCGCACTCGACACGGCGGCCTTGAAGGCGGCGTGCGCGGCCGTCCTGGAACGGCACCCCAGCCTGCGCGCCGGATTCCTGCAACGGCGCTCCGGTGAAGCCGTACAGGCCGTCGCGGCACGGGTGGAACTCGACTGGGCCGAGGCCGACCTCAGCGCCTTCGGTGCCACGGAGCAGCGCGCCCGGCTGGGCCGGCTGCTCGCCGAGGACAGGGAGCGGCGCTTCGACATGCGGCGCCCCCCGCTGGTCCGCTTCACGCTGGTGCGACTCGGCGCCGAGCGGCACCTTCTGGTGCTGACGAACCATCACATCCTGCTGGACGGCTGGTCGTTGCCGATCGTGGTCCGCGACCTGTTCCGCGGTTACGCACAGGGCGGGGACGCCTCGGGGCTGGAGCCCGTGGCCCCGTTCAGCGACTACCTGGGCTGGCTCCAGGCCCAGGACCGCGAGGAGGCGGAACGCGCCTGGCGGGACACCCTCGCGGGGCTCACGCAGCCCACGCTGGTCGCACCCGGTGCCGGTTCCGACAGCGGGGCCGGGCGCCAGCAGCGCGCGAGTGCGGACCTGGACGAGGCGGAGACCTCGGACATCACCGACGCCGCGCGACGCCGGGGCCTCACCGTCAACACCCTGGTACAGGGCGCCTGGGCGCTGCTCCTGGCACTGCTGACCGGCAGCGACGACGTGGTCTTCGGGGCGACCGTGGCCGGCCGGCCGCCGGAGGTCGAGGGCGTCGAGGGCATGGTCGGCCTGCTCATCAACACCGTGCCCGTACGGGTCCTCCTCGACCCGGCCACACCGGTCGGCACCCTGCTGGAACGGGTGCAGGAGCAGCAGTCGGCACTGAGCGGCTACCAGTACCTCGGGCTCGCCGACATCCACCGCGCCACCGGCATGACCCAACTCTTCGACACCACCGTCGCGTTCGAGAACTACCCCCTCGACCCGGCGCTGGCCCGGGGCGGCCTGCCCGGCCTCGGGATCTCGCTGGCCCAGGAGAGCGTCGACGACACTCCCGAGGGCACCCACTACCCGCTGAGTCTCGCCGTCTACCCCGGCGAACGCACGCGCCTCGAACTCAACTACCGCCAGGATCTGTTCACCCGGACCGGGGCCGAGGAGGTCCTCGGCCGGTTCCGGCATCTGCTGCGCACGGTCGTCGCCGGGATGGACACCCCCGTGGGCCGGATCGGGCTGCTCACCCCGGCCGAGCTGGAGCGGACCCTGACGGAGTGGAACGACACCACCCGCGGCCACCCGGTCACCACACTGCCCGCGCTCTTCGAGGACCGGGCCCGCCGCGACCCCGCCGCGACCGCCGTCGTCTGCGGCACCACCCGGCTCACCTTCGCCGAGGTCAACGCGCGGGCCAACCGCGTCGCCCACCGGCTGGCCGCGCACGGGGCGGGCCCCGACGACCTGGTGGCGCTGGCGCTGCCCCGTACCGCGGACAGCGTGGTGGCCATCCTCGGCATCCTCAAGTCCGGGGCGGCCTACGTCCCGGTCGACCTGGAGTATCCGGCCGAGCGCATCAGCACCCTCTTCGAGGAGGCACGGCCCCGGCTCGTCCTGACCGACGCGGCCTCCGCGCGGAACCTGCCGGACGGCGGTCCCGCGAGGCTCCTCGTCGAGGAGACGCTCACGGACGGGCCCGGCGCGCACGAGGCCGACCTGACCGACACCCAACGGGTGCGCCCGCTGCTGCCGTCGCATCTCGCCTATGTGATCTACACCTCCGGTTCGACCGGACGCCCCAAGGGCGTCGCCGTCGAACACCGCGCGCTGGCCAACATGTTCCACAGCCATCACGCGCATTTCTTCACCCCGGAGACCGAGGCCGCCGGCGGCGGCCCGCTACGGGTGGCCCTCACCAACGCGCTGGTCTTCGACGCGTCCTGGAGCCAGCTGCTGTGGATGGTCGCCGGGCACGAACTGCACCTCGTGGACGAGGACACCCGCAAGGACCCGCAGGCCCTCGTCGCCTACGTGGCACACCACCGCGTCGACGTCCTCGACACCACACCCGGATTCTTCCGGCAACTGCGCTCCGCCGGACTCCTGGACGGCGAGGGACACCGGCCGCGGACGCTCGCGCTCGGCGGCGAGGCGGTCGGCGACACCCTCTGGGCCGAACTGCGCGCCACCCCCGGCCTGTCCGTGTACAACCTCTACGGCCCGGCCGAGTGCACGGTCGACGCCATGCTGTGCCGGGTCGGGGACGCGACGGCGCCGACGATCGGACGGCCCGCGGACAACATCCGCCTCTATCTGCTCGACGAGCGGATGCGGCCCGTCCCGGTCGGCGTCGAGGGCGAGCTGTACCTGGCCGGCGCCGGGCTCGCCCGCGGCTATCTCGGCCGCTCCGGCCTGACCGCCGAACGGTTCGTCGCCGACCCGTTCGGCACCCCGGGCGCCCGGATGTACCGCACCGGCGACCTCGGCCGCCGGCTGCCCGACGGGACGGTGGCGTTCGCCGGCCGCTCCGACGACCAGGTCAAGGTGCGCGGCTTCCGGATCGAACCCGGCGAGATCGAGTCCGTGCTGGCCGCCGACGCCACCGTGGACCAGGCGTCCGTCGTCGTCCGCGAGGACCGGCCCGGCGTACGGCGGCTGGTCGCCTACGTCGTACCGGTGGCCGGGGAGAACGTGGACGCCGTGGCGCTGCGGGCGCTGACCGCGGCGGTCCTGCCGGACCACATGGTGCCGGCCGCGGTGGTCGCCCTGCCCGCGCTGCCGCTGACGCACAACGGCAAGCTGGACCGGGCGGCGCTGCCCGCGCCCGAGTTCGCCGCCGCCACCGCGAGCCGCCCGCCGCGCACCGAGCGCGAGCGCGCCCTGTGCGACCTGTACGCCGACGCGCTCGGCGCGGAGAACGTCGGCATCGACGACAGCTTCTTCGACCTCGGCGGCGACTCGATCACCTCCATGCAACTCGCCGCCAGAGCACGCGAGTCCGGACTCCTGATCACCCCGAAGGACGTGTTCACGCACCGGACCGTCGCCGCGCTCGCCGAGGCCGCCCGGGAACTGTCGTCCGACACCGCCGTCCCGGCCCCGTCCTACGACGGCCCGCTGTTCACCCCCGACCGGGACGAGCGCGCCGAACTCGACCGGCTCTGCCCCGGCCTCGCCGACGTACTGCCGCTGACCCCGCTCCAGGAGGGCATGCACTTCCACGCGGTGCTCGCCGAGGACGGCATCGACGTCTACAACACCCAGCGCCCCCTGGAACTCACCGGCGAGCTGGCCCCGGCCGTGCTGCGTGCCGCGTGCGCGGCACTGCTGGACCGCCACCCCAACCTCCGTGCCGGATTCGTCCGGCTCCGGTCCGGGCGCCTGGTGCAGGCCGTGTCCGAGAGCGTCACCCTGCCCTGGCAGGAGGTCGACCTCAGCGCCCTCGCCGCCGGCGAGCAGCGGGCGCGGGTCACCGCGCTGATGGCCGAGGACCGGATACGCCCCTTCGACCTGACCCGTCCGCCCCTGGTGCGCGTGACGCTCGTACGACTGGCCGCGGACCGCCACCTGATGCTTCTGACGCACCATCACATCGTGTTGGACGGCTGGTCGTTGCCACTTTTCTTCCGCGACCTGTTCGCGATGTACGCCCGCGGCGGCGACGGCTCGGCCCTGCCGCCTGCCGCCCCCTACCGCGACTACCTCGGCTGGCTCGGCGATCAGGACCGCGAGGCCACCGAGCGGGCCTGGCGGGAGGTCATGGCCGGGCTGGACGAGCCGACGCTCGTCGCCCCCGGCGCGGACGCCGCCGCCGCCCGCATCCCCGAACTGGTCTCCCACCGTCTCGACGAGGCGGCCGGTGCGGCCCTGACCACCCGCGCCCGCTCGCTCGGCCTCACCCTCAACACCGTGATCCAGGGCGCCTGGGCCGTGGTCCTGGGCCGGCACACCTCACGCCACGACGTGGTGTTCGGCGCCACCGTCGCGGGCCGCCCGGCCGAGCTGCCCGGGTCCGCGGACATCGTCGGCATGCTGATGAACACCAACGCGGTCCGGGTACGGCTGAACCCCGCGCGCCCGCTGGCCGCCGAACTCCAGCACCTCCAGCGAACCCGGTCGGCGCTCAGCGGCCATCAGCACGTCCCGCTCGCCGACGTCCAGCGCTGGTGCGGACTCGGTGAACTCTTCGACACCGTCGTCGGGTTCGAGAACACCCCGGTGGACCGCGACAGCGTCCGCGAACAGGTGCCCGGCCTGCGCATCACCCTCGACGAGGAGGCCGCGCCGGGGGCCACGCACTACCCGCTGAGCCTCGTGGTGGTGCCCGGCGAGCGGCCGAGCCTGGAACTCAACTACCGCGGCGACCTGTTCGACCGTGACACCGCCCAGGCCCTGCTCGACCGGCTGCGCCGCGTGCTGGACGTGTTCGTCACCGCCCCCTCGACCCCGGTCGGCGGGATCGACCTGCTCGGCCCCGACGAACGCGCCCGCATCCTCACCGAATGGAACGACACCGGCCGCGAGCTGCCCGCGGCGACCATTCCCGACCTGTTCGCGGAACAGGTCCGCCGCGCTCCCGAGGCCCTCGCGGTCGAGTCCGGCGAACGCACCCTGACCTACGCCCAACTCGACGACCACGCCAATCGGTTGGCGCGCGTCCTCGTCTCGCACGGCGTGGGACCCGAGGCACGCGTGGCGATCGCCGTGCCGCGCTCGGCGGAGTCGGTGGTGGCGACCCTCGCCGTACTCAAGGCGGGTGCGGCCTATCTGCCGGTCGACACCTCCTACCCGCCCGACCGGGTGGCGTACATGCTGGACGACTCCCGGCCCGTCCTCGTGCTGGCGACCCGGGAGACCGCCCCCGGCCTGCCCGTGGCACCGGACAGGCTGCTGCTGGTGGACGCGCCGGACCTGTGGACCGCCGCTCCGGGCGGCGACCTCACCGACGCCGACCGGACCGGACCGCTGCGTCCGGCCTCGGCCGCCTACGTCATCTACACCTCCGGCTCCACCGGCCGGCCCAAGGGCGTCGTCGTCACGCACGCCGGGGTGGCGAGCATGGTGGCGACCCAGGCGGACCGGATCGGCGCCGGCCCCGGCGGACGCGTGCTGTTGTTCGCGTCACCCAGCTTCGACGCCTCGGTGTGGGAGCTGTGCACCGCCCTGCTCACCGGTTCCTGCGCGGTCACCGTGCCCGCCGAGCGGCTGCTGCCCGGTCCGGAGCTGGCCCGGACGGTCGCCGAGCACGAGGTGAGCTGTCTGCTGCTGCCGCCCTCGTCGCTGGCCGCGATGCCCGAGGACGGGCTGCCGCCGGGAGTGACGCTCGTCGTCGGCGGTGAGGCCTGCGCGCCGGACCTCGTCGCCCGCTGGTCCACGGGGCGCGTCATGGTCAACGCGTACGGCCCGACCGAGGCCACCGTCATGGCCACGATGAGCGACCCGCTCCACGGACACCGGTCGCCGCCGATGGGCGCCCCGGTCGTCAACGCCCGCGTGTACCTCCTGGACGACGGGCTCCAGCCGGTCCCCGTCGGCGTCCCCGGTGAACTCTGCGTGGCGGGCGCCGGACTCGCCCGCGGCTACCTCGGCCGGCCCGCCCTGACGGCCGAGCGGTTCGTCGCCGACCCGTTCGGCGCCCCGGGCACCCGGATGTACCGCACGGGCGACGTGGCACGGTGGCGGGCCGACGGCTCGCTGGAGTACCTCGGGCGCGTCGACCACCAGGTCAAGGTGCGCGGATTCCGCATCGAACTGGGCGAGATCGAGTCCGTGCTCGCCGCCGACGACACGGTCGGCCAGGTCGTCGTGCACGTCCGCGAGGACGGGCACGCCGTGAAGCGGATCGTGGCCTACCTCGTCGCGGCGACGGACGCCGTGCCCGACCTCGCGCGGCTGCGTGAGCGCGCGGCGGCAGCCCTGCCCGACTACATGGTCCCCGCCGCCTTCGTCGTTCTCGACGCCCTGCCGGTCACCCCCGGCGGCAAGCTCGACCGGGCCGCGCTGCCCGAGCCGGAGTTCAGCTCGCGCGCCGAGAGCCGGGCGCCGCGCAGCGCGGTGGAGAAGTCGCTGTGCGACCTGTTCGCCGAGGTGCTCCCGGTGGAGAGCGTCGGCATCGACGACAGCTTCTTCGACCTCGGCGGCGACTCGATCATCTCCGTCCAACTGGTCACCCGGGCACGGAAGATCGGCCTCGGCCTCAGCCCCCGGCATGTCTTCACGCACAAGACGGTCGCCGAACTGGCCGCGATCGTCACCGACCTGCCCGACGCGGAGCCACCCGGGACCGTGCCGGCCGGGGCCATGACGTCCGAGGACCCGCTGGTCGTGCTGGACCAGGACGAGCTGGACGAGTTCGCGGCGGACTGGGGGGACTCCAGGTGACCGCGACGAACGTTCCGATCCCCCAGGTGGTCGACTGGCTGCGCGCGCACGGCGGTCCGGTCGGGACGCTCGGTCGGTCGCGGCTGCTGAAGGTCCCCGCGGGCCTCGGCGCCGACGCCCTCACGGTCGCGCTCCAGGCGCTGGTGGACCACCATGACGCGCTGCGCCTGGTGGCACGGCGGACGGACGGCCGATGGTCGCTCGTCGTACGTGATCCGGGTGCGGTGCGGGCGGCGGACCTCCTCGACCGTACCGAGGCGCGCGGCCTGGACGGGCCGGCGCTGCGCGCTGCGGTCCGTGTCCGGTCCGCCCGTTCGGTGGCCGAACTCGACCCGGAAGCGGGTGTGTTGGCGCGAGTGGTGTGGTTCGACGCCGGTGCCGACCACCCTGGACGACTGCTGCTGACGATCCATCAACTGGCGGTGGACGACGCGTCCTGGCGGATCCTGCTGTCCGACCTGGGGGACGCGTGGCGCGCCGCGGCCGACGGCGTCACCCCCGTGCTCGCACCCGTGCCCACGCCGCTGGGCGCCTGGCCGGGGCACTGCCGACCGCCGGTCGCCGAACCGGCCCGGACGGCCGAACCGCCGTCGCCCGAGGGAATGCCGACGGTCGACCCGCCGCTGAGCGATGCCCCACTGCATCCGGCCCGGGACACCCGGGCCACCTCGGCCTCACTCGTCCGGCGGTTGCCGGCCGACCTCAGCGCGGACCTGTCGACCGTGGTTGCGGACACGTTCCTGGCGGACCCGGAGGACGTGCTGCTGACCGCGCTGGCGCTGGCCGTCGCCCAGTGGCGGCGCGAGCAGCAACTCGGCGCGGACACCGCCGTACTGGTGGATGTGCCGGACCGCTGCCGACGACACGGCGCGGGCGCCCCGGACGTCTCGCGCACGGTCGGCTGGCTCACCGCACCGCGGCCCGTCCGGATCGCCCCCGCCCTCGGCGACCGGGCCGGGACGAGCACCGGGGGACCGGCCCTCGCCGGGGCCGTGCGACGGGTCGGCGAGCAGCTGCGGAACCTGCCCGCGCACGGCACCGACCGGGGCGGCCCACGACGTCCGGCCCGGCACACCGCCGTAGCACCGGACCGGTACCCCCGGCCGCAGATCGGGTTCACCCATCTCGGCCGCACATCGGTCCCGGGCGACGGGGACACCACGGCCGGGGACGACGGCCTGTGGCGGCCCGCCGTCGAGCAGGACGCCGTCATCGACGGCACCGGGGACAGCACGCCGTTGTGGCACACCCTTGAGGTGACCACCGTCATCGAGGACCACGCGGACGGACCCCGCCTGTCGGCGACCTGGACCTGGGCCGCGCAGCTGATGTCCGAGGAGGACGTCCGGGACATCGCCGAGGCATGGGTGGCCGCACTCTCCGCCCTGGCCGCACACGCCGGCCGCTCCGGCGCGGACGACCCCCGCCCGGCGCCGTGTCCGCCGGACCCACCCGCGGTCGACCGCCGGGCGCGCCCGGCGGTCGCGACCGCCTCCCTCACCCCCTGACGCCGACGGCCGCGCATCGAACCGGCGGCGGACGGACCAAGAACTTCGTGTCCGTGAGGTGTCACTCACCCCACGGACACGGAAGCGGCGGACCACATGGCCGAGACCCTGCTCGGCCGGCCCGCGCGCGAGCAGTGACCGCGGCCCGACCCGGGCCGCACAGGACCAACCGCCCGACAGGACCGGAACCGGTCACCACCATGAGGAGCAAGCAGTGGCAAACCCTTTCGACGATCCCGACGCGACGTACCTGGTAGTGGCCAACGACGAGGGCCAGCACTCGCTGTGGCCGTCGTTCGTCGAGGTGCCGGAGGGCTGGGACGTCGTTCACGCCGAGGCTTCGCGGCAGGAGTGCGTCGACCACATCGAGCGGAACTGGACGGACATGCGGCCCAAGAGCCTCATCGCCGCGACCGAGGCCGCCCGATGACCGTCACCGACACACCAGCCGAGTACACCCTCGGCTCCGGCGAGGTGGCGGCCCTGGAACAGCTGCTCCACTCGCTGCGGGACACCTCCGGCGACCCCTCGGAGCCGGAGTTCTACGAGAAGGCGTGGCGGGCCCCGGAGCAGTTGCCGCCGGGACTGCGCCGCTTCCTCCAGGAGTTCGCCCGGGACGAGCGGTCGGCCGCCTGCCTGGTGCACGGGTTCCCGGTCCAGGACATCGGACCGACCCCGGACCACTGGAACTCGGCGATCGGCCGGAAGAGCACGCGCGACCAGGAACTCTCCCTGGCCCTGTGCGGCATGGTGCTGGGCGAGCCGTTCGGCTGGGCGACGCTCCAGCGGGGCCGGCTGGTGCAGAACATCCTGCCGGTGGCGGGGGACGAGCAACGCCAGAGCGGGTACGGGAGTTCGGCCCTGCTGGAGTTCCACACCGAGGACGGTTTCCATCCGCAGCGCTGCGACTACCTGCTCCTGCTGGGGCTGCGCAATCAGGACCGGATACCGACCATCGTCGCCTCCGTACGCGATGTCCGGCTCGACGAGGCGGACCGGCGGATCCTGTCGGAGAAGCGCTTCCACATCTTCCCCGACGACGAGCACATCCTTCAGCTGGAGGCGCGTGACCCGCACCATCCGGCGCTGGCCAAGGCCCGTCGCATGGTGAGCCACCCGGAGCCGGTGGCGGTGCTCTTCGGGGACGCGGTCAGCCCGTATCTGCGCCTGGACCGGCCGTTCATGCGCTGCCTGGGGGACGACCCGGCGGCCGAGGCGGCCCTCGACCGGCTGATGGCGGAGCTGGAGGCGGCCCAGCAGGACGTCGTGGTGGATCCCGGCACCCTGCTGGTCGTCGACAACTACCGCGCGGTGCACGGCCGCAGGCCGTTCCGGGCCCGCTACGACGGGACCGACCGCTGGCTGAAGAAGCTCACGGTCAGCCGCGATCTGCGGCGCAGCCTGAGCGACTTCACCGAGGGCAGCCACCGCGTCCTCGTCTGATCCGCACACGGCCGGCGGCCCCGCCGTGCCGTGACATCTCCCAGGGGGCGCCGGCCGGGGCCGGCGCCCCGCCCTCCTTCCGGAAAGGTTCTCCCGCGATGCGCGTGATTGTGGTCTCCGGTGCGTCCAGCGGCATCGGACAGGCGGTCGCCGAACGGTTCGCCGCCGACGGGGACCGGGTCGTCAACTTCGACGTCGACCCGCCCACCGGACCGGACCCGGCGGCGCCGGACGCCGCCGTGATCCCCTGGGTGAAGGTGGACGTCGCCGACTGGTCGGCCGTACGGGCCGCGCTCGACGAGGTCCACCGCACCCACGGCGGCCTGGACGTGGTCGTCGCCAACGCCGGCATCAGCAACCGGCGCGGGGTCCTCGAACTCACCGAGGAGGACGTGCGCCGCACCATCGACGTCAACTTCATGGGCGTCCTCGCGATGTGGCGCCACGCCGCGCCGCACATGGTCCGCCAGGGGCACGGCGTCCTGCTCGCGACGGCCTCCGTGAACGGACTGCGCGGCTATCCGCTGTACGCCGACTACAACGCCACCAAGGCAGCGGTCGCCTCGCTGTGCCGGACGTTCGCGATGGAACTGAGCCCGGTGGTCCGCACCGCCTGCGTCACCCCCGGCGCCGTGCTCACACCGATGCAGCGCGCCGAGTACACCGACGAGATGCTCGCCGAGGTGAACGAGCGCATCCCGGCCCGGCGACACGCCTCGCCCCGCGAGATCGCCGCCGCGTTCCACTACCTCGCCTCGCCCGAGGCGTCCTTCGTCACGGGGCAGGAACTCGTCGTCGACGGCGGCGAGACCGCGGGCCCCACCACGGCCTTCTTCCCCGGGCACGCCCTGACCAACGGGGTCCAGGGCTGAGGCACGGCGCCCCGGGCCCCCTCCAGTTAAGGAAGTCGACGATGTTCGATCGCCCCCGGCTCGCTCCGGGCGACCTGCCGCGCACGGACCTCGCGGATCCCCGCGTCCATGCCGAGTACGACCTGTCCGACGTCTGGCGGCACCTCAGGTCCGAGGAACCGGTGTACTGGCAGCCGGAGACCGCGGGCCACCCGGGCTTCTGGGTCGTGACCCGCTACGACGACGTCGCCTCGGTGTACAAGAACAAGGAGGCGTTCACCTCCGAGCGGGGCAATGTGCTCGACACCCTGCTGGCGGGCGGCGATTCGGCCGCGGGCAAGATGCTCGCCGTCACCGACGGACCCGACCACTCGGCGCTGCGCACGGTCCTCAACAAGCCGTTCGGGCCGCGCGCGCTGGAGATCGTGGTCGAGAGCGTGCGCCGCTCCACCTGGCGCCTGCTGGCGGAGGCGGTGGAGCGCGGCACGTGCGACTTCGCGGGCGAAGTGGCCGCGCACATCCCGCTCGCGGCCATCTGCGACCTGCTCGGTGTCCCCGCCGCGGACCGCGGACACATCATCGAGCTCACCTCGTCGGCGCTGTCCTCGACGGACGGGGCGCCGACCACGGAGACCACCTGGACCTCGCGCAACGGACTCCTGCTGTACTTCGCCGAACTCGCGGAGTCGCGGCGGAGCAAGCCGTACGACGACATCGTCAGCCTGCTGGTGTCCCAGGAGGTAGCCGGCCGGCCGCTGAGCCACGAAGAGATCATCTTCAACTGCTACAGCATCATCATGGGCGGCCACGAGACAACCCGGCTGGCCATGATCGGCGGCCTGGAGGCGCTGATCGCCCACCCCCGCCAGTGGGAGCTGCTCAAGAGCGGGGCGGTGTCCACCGCCACGGCGGTGGACGAGGTGCTGCGGTGGACGACTCCGGCCCTGCACGGCGGGCGCACCGCCACCCAGGACAGCTTCCTCGGGGACGCCTTCATCGAGGAGGGGGACGTCGTCACCGTGTGGAACGTCTCCGCCAACCACGACGAGCGCGTCTTCGACCACCCCGAGCGCTTCGATCTGGCCAGGACGCCCAACAAGCACCTGGCCTTCGCGCACGGAGCGCACTTCTGCATCGGGGCCCATCTGGCCCGGCAGGAGATCTCGGCGGTTCTCGAGGCGCTGCGGGCCCTGGTCCGTACGCCGGTCGCGACGGCGCCCCCGCAGCGGGTCTTCTCCAGCTTCCTCAGCGGTCTGGCCACCCTGCCGGTCTCGCTGGAGCCCGAGGGCCGACCGGGCCCGGGACCGGCCGCGGGCTGAGTGACGGCGGGTCGTCCGGGGGACGCGCAGCGGGGCCGGGGCGCCCGGCCCCGCTGCGCTTCGGTGGGTTCAGAGCCAGCCCTGGAGGGCGGAGTGCCTGCCCGCCTGGAAGCGGCTGCGCGCACCGAGCCGGCTCATGAGGTCGGAGGTGACCCGGCCCACCGTCCGCTGGGAGACGCCGAGCTTGTTCGCGACGACGGCGTCCGTGTGGCCCTCGGCGAGGAGGCTGAGTATCTCCCGCTCCTGCCGGGACAGTTCGTTCTCGTCGGAGGTGTCCAGCTCCGACGTGAGCGGCACGGCCGACGCCCAGGTGTTCTCGAAGAGGGCGACCAGCGCGGCGATGACTCCGGGGGCCGTGATCTGAATCGCGCCACGGCGGGTGTTCTCCGGGTCGACGGGCAGCAGTGCCGTCTCCCGGTCTATTACGACCATGCGGAGCGGAAGTGTGGGAGTGGTGCGCACCTGGCCGCCCAATTCGGTCAACCAGTGTGCGTATCGGGCGGTCGGAGTATGAGTGCGTGCACTGTCCAAATACACTGTCCTCATCAGTACGCCTCTGCTGATAACTTCCTTGTCGAGCGGCATGCTGGCGGCGAGTGCGCTTTCGGATTGTGCGCCGCCGGGATTGAACGTCATGCAATCGCGCGTTGCCGACCCGGCCAGATCGGTGAGGCGTTCACGAATGGCATCGACGCCCACAAGGCTTTCGATGTGCTTCTGTTCCACGCCGGGGTAGAGATCGGTGAAGTCGTCGAGCAGTTTGGCCACCGCGGTGCGACTCGTCTCGAACTGCTCGTGTTTGAAGCGTAGTTCGGCCGCGTTGCGGAGCAGGAGGGAGCGCAGGGCGATCTGCGGGTCCTCCGGTACCACGGTGTCCTGGTGTCTGTCCGGCCGTTGGACAAGGTTCAGGGCGGCGAGCCGTTCTATCGTTCTGTTTACTCGGTCGACGGGAAGGGAGAGGTGGTCGGCGATTTCGTCGATGCGCCAGCGTCTCCTCCCGAGAATGGCCCGGTAAACGGTATCTGCGGACTCGTCGAGGCCGAGATCGTGTAAGGAATAGCCCATATGTAATTTCCCCCTGTGCGGTGCCTGTGCTCGTAGAGCGTCGCCCAGGCCCACTTCGTGTCTCCCGTGCTCGGGTGCGGACCGAACCGGCGGTGACTGCACAGGTGGTCGCCCGGCGAAAGGCGGGCCACCCGCAGCGCAGCCGACTCAGGGCAGCCTACTCAAGAGGTCCCCGGATGGCTTGGGTATAGCTGGCCGTATTCCGTAATGCCCGAAGTTAAACCTGCTTTACATCGCGCCATAGCGGAGTAAATCGAGCCATGGGGTTTCTCGTTACTGGCCGGTAATAAATTGCGGCACCCGCCTCGGCGAGCCGGTGTCGCACGGTCTTCGGATGGGTGTATGGCTGAAATTCGGGGGTGGGCGGATCATGGACGGGCGGACTCGTCCCGGAATGTGATGGAGGGGCTGATTCCGCACGGTGTGGCCGCCGTTGAGGACTTCGGCGACACCGGCCCGGCCGCACGGATGGTGCTCCATCCCGCCGAGGCCCGGCTCGTCGACGGCGTGGTGGCCGAGCGCCGCCGTGAGTTCACCACCGTGCGGGGCTGTGCCCGGCTGGCGATGGCCGAACTGGGGCTGCCGCCCGCCCCCTTGCTGCCCGGCCGTCGGGGCGCTCCGGTCTGGCCCGCGGGCTGCGTCGGCAGCATGACGCACTGTCCGGGGTACCGTGCCGCCGTGGTGGGCCGCTCGTCCGGCTTCGCGGCGATCGGCATCGACGCCGAGGTCGACGTCCCGCTCCCGGTGGCCGTCGCCGCCCGCGCGCTCTCGGCCGATGAGCGTGCCCGACTGGACGTGCTGCGGGCCGGCCAAGGCGCGCAGGTCGCCTGGGACCGGCTCGTCTTCAGCGTGAAGGAGGCCGTCTACAAGGTCTGGTCGCCGCTGACCGGACGCTGGCTCGACTACGGCGACGCGGATGTGCGGCTGTCACCCGACGGCACGTTCACGGTCCGGCTCTCGGTGCCGATCCCCCCTGCCGGCGGGGCCCGACTGGGCAGGGTGACGGGCCGCTGGGCCGCGGCCCGCGGTCTGCTGCTGGCCGCCGTCTCCGTGCCCGCCGGGTGATCGCGGTCATATCGCGATAGAGCGGACGCCAAGAACCGTGCTCCGCGGCGATTTTGCTGTTCCCTTACTCGGTGTCGCACTTCTGACAGCCGTGATTTCCTGCCACTTTAATCGCTTCCGATTCGAGTACCCATTCGAGCAGGATTCATGTGGGGGGATTGCTCGACAAGTCTCGCGGCTGCCCCTCGCATATCACTGGTATTCAAACGGGGAGAAACGTCGTGTCCAGAAGCGTCCGAGTCATTGCTGCCACCGCTGGTGCCCTCTTCCTTTCCCTGGGTGTCCTGGGCGGCACCGCCCAGGCCGACTCGCCCGGCGGCGAGGTCCCCACCACCCAGAACTCCTCGGACTCCCTCGGGTGGGACCTCCTGCCCCACTTCCCGGTGGGCGACATCCTCGGCTGACCCGGACCCTTTCGGCCGGAATCGCGGGGCGGGGGCCCGAGTCCGGAAACCGCCCCGCCCTGCATCAGTTCCCGAACCTGGTAGCCCAACCCAAGAGGAGCCACGCGGATCATGCAGCGCACCATGCTCAAGTCGAAGATCCACAGAGCGACCGTCACCGAGGCCGATCTCCACTACGTCGGCTCGCTCACGCTCGACCCGGTCCTCATGGAGGAAGCCGACCTGCTGCCCGGCGAGCAGGTCCACATCGTGGATGTGAACAACGGCGCCCGCCTTGAGACGTACGTCATCGAGGGCGAGCGGAACACCGGGGTGGTCTGCATCAACGGTGCCGCGGCCCGACTCGTGCACCCCGGAGACACCGTCATCATCATCGCCTACGCCGCGGTGGACGACGCCGAAGCGGCCAAGTACGAGCCGCGGGTGGTCTTCGTGAACGGTGCCAACGAGATCGTGAAGGTGGGCAACGACCCCACCGCGTAACCCGTGACCGATCGCGTCGGACGGGGTGTCACGGGTGCCGGCGCGGCCGAGGGGGACGGGAGACGGCTCCCGTGCCCCTCGGCGCGGTCGGTCATGGGAAGAGAAGTGTCGAACGGGTATGGGGGAGGCATTTCGATGCTGCACGCTGATGACTTGGGAACGGTCGGGATGATGGATGTCCGTCAGATCTGCGCGTTCCTCTTCGGCCGGCGCAGAGCCGTCGGCTGGACACAGGAAGAACTGGCCGAACGCTCCGGCGTGAGCGTACGCACCATCCGCAATCTGGAGACGGGCGCCAACACGAACCCGCGCAGGACCTCGATCGACCTGCTGTTGCAGGCGTTCGGCACCTCCCTGTCCGCACTGGCGGAGAGCGGGCCGAACGCCGGCGGCGCCGGTGCCGTCCGGCTCTGGATCCCCGCGCAGCGTGACCGGCCCTCGGAGCGGACGGGTTCGGTCGACCCCGCCCGCTGGCGGGGTGTGCGGGCGCCGCTCGACGAGTTCGTAGGCCGTGGCGCCGACCTGCGGCATGTGGTGGACACGGTCCGGCGCAGCCGGCTGCTGGTGCTGACGGGGCCCGGCGGGGTGGGCAAGACACGGCTGGCGCTGGCCGCCGCCACGGCCCTCCAGCCGCTGTTCGCCGAGGGCGTCGCGGTCGTCGACCTGTCCCACTGCCCCGCGGAACGGCACGGCACCGCCCAGGCCGTGGAGGCGGTGCGGGCCGCCGTCCTGCGGGCCGTCGGGCCGGGAGCCCCGGGCGCCGGGGAGACGGAGGGCCGCCGGCTCGTCGTACTGGACACGGCGGAGCACGTGGTGACGACGGTGTCCCGGCTCACCCACGAGCTGATGGGGGCCTTCCCGGCGGCGCACTTCGTCGTCACGTCACGGCGCCCGCTGACGGTCCCGTCCGCCGACACCTGGGAGGTCGAGCCCCTGGCCGTGCACGCACTGGACGACGGCGACGTACCGGCCGCCGTGGAGTTGTTCCTGCGCCGGGTCGGATCGGGCGTGCCCACCCTGGACCTCAGCGGACAGCTGCCCCTGGTGGCGGCGCTGTGCGAACGGCTCGACGGACTGCCCCTGTCGATCGAACTCGCCGCCCGCCGGGTCCGGTCGGTCCCGGTCGAGATGCTGGTGAGCACCGAGTCGTCACTGGAGATGTTGGACGGCATCGACACGAGCGGGCTGTCCCGGCACCGGACACTGACCGACAGCGTGCGCTGGAGCGTCGAACTGCTCTCGGCGGAACAGCAGTTGCTGCTCCGCCGACTGGCGCTGCGGCAGAAGGTCTACACCGCCGAGGACGTGTTGCTCGGACACAGCGCCGGGGACGACACGGAGCGGGGCCGTATCGTCGGACTGCTCGGCGAACTCACCGACGCCTCCCTGGTACGCATCAGGCGAGGCATCCGCTACGAGTACGAGTCCTACTCCGTCGTACGCGAGTACCTCGGCGCGCCGGAAGGACCGGCCTGCCTGCGGCCCGACGAACTGCTGTCCCCGGCCTGAGAGCCGAGCCCGACGGTCACGGCGGTATGCGGACGAGCCGCCGCACGTGACCGTCGGCGCGTCCTCAACTCGCCTGCACCGCCGCTTCCTTGAGGTGGCGCACGGAGAAGCGGTACGGGGTGGCCAGGCTGTCCTCCATCGCCCGTTCGATACCGGGGACGTACGCGGCGCTGAGTTCCGTCGTCGGTTCCAGCCGCTGCAGCAGACGCTGGAGCACCAGGACGAGCCAGCCGGTGGTGGCCGGCACACCGCGTTCGTCGCGGAAGGTGTGCAGCCAGGTGTACACACAGGACGCGGCGGCGTGGTGCACGCAGTGCTCGGCGGCGGCGTCCTGGCCGGCCACGGACATCGCCTCGACGGGCTCGGCCGTCAGCCCCGCGTAGAAGGCCGCGCGCCGCACGCCGAACGCGTGGAGGATCCCGGTCAGATCGGCCGCCTCCGCCGGGTCGAGATGCTTCGCCGCGGTGGCCGACGCCTCGGCCGACGCCTCGCCCCAGCCGCGCGTGATCTCGTCCTCGCAGGCGTTCGTCAGCTGCAGGACGTGCTCGGTGGGCCGCCAGGTCGGCGCCTCCCCGCTCCAGTCGAACAGGTCCGCGAGGATCTCCGCACCTCCGGGCGCGGAAGTCCCGGCCACCGGGGCCAGGTTGGGCAGTTGCGCCGCGATGTTGTGCAGATTCACATGGGTGGTGCCCTCGAAGATGCTCGCGATGGCGTGATCGCGCTGGAGCTTCTGGAACGCCCCCTCGGCGACTCCTTCACGCAGATACCCGCGGGCGCCCAGCACGCGCCCGATGTCCTGGATCGCGCCCTCGGCCATGACCGGTACCAGGTACTTCACGACGGACGACCACATGCTCAGCCGGGAGGGCGCGACGGACAGCGACCGGGCCACCGGAATCGCCGTGCACTCGGCGATCAGCAGATCGAGGTGCGCGTGCAGCAGATGCCGGCGGATCACCGGGATCTGCCGGATCTCGGCGCCGTAGAGGGAACGCTCGTGCGCGTACCGCAGGCCGATGCGCAGCACCGAGTCCATCGTTCCGATGGAGAGTGCGCCGATGGCCGTACGGGTGATCTGGAGCGCCTTGAGGACCTCGATCAGGCCCGCGCCGCCGCGCCCCAGCACCGCGTCGCGCGGGATCCGCGCGTCGTGGAAGGCGATGCCGCTCAGATCGTGACCGCGCAGCCCGACCGTCCGGACGAACGGATGGTTGCTCCAACTCCCGGGAGCCAACTGCTCCTTGTCGACGAGCAGCAGCGACTGGCGGCGGTTCTCCGTGGTGGCGAACACGGTCACGAAGCGGCCGCGGGTCGCGTTGCCGACCGGCCACTTCTCCCCGTTGAGCACGAACTCCCCGCCCTCCGCCCGGGCCGTTGTCTCGTTGCCCTGGAGGTCGCTCCCGTGATCGGGCTCCGACACGGCGAAGCAGGCGAGGTCGCCGTCGAGCAGCCCGTTGGCCACCCGCCTGCGCTGCTCCTCGTTCCCCCAGACCCAGACGGGGTTGACCCCCAGCAGCGCGGACCCGAACATCACCGCGATCGTCAGGTTCCGGCGCGCGAGGGAGCGCGTCAGCATGAAGACCTCTTCGAGGTTGTTCAGCCGTCCGCCGCACTCGCGCGGCACCAGGAACTGGGGAAATCCCCAGGCGCGGGCCAACTCGACCGCGCCGGGCGGAAGTTCGTTCCGTTCCTCGTGGGCGACGATCGCCGCGTAGCTGAACGGGCCGTCGCCCACCTCGGGATCGCCGAGTGTGCGTTCCAGATCCGTGACGAGATCGAGGGTCGGCCGGCCGCGCGTGGTCTGCGCCATGGGGGCATCTCCAGTGAATTCCGGGACGAGTTCGCCGACATCCGTCATGGTGTGGCTCACCGGTCATGCTGGTCGGCGTGGCGACGGCGCATCCAGGTAGGGCACCGGCAATCGAGACTGCCGCTCAGTTGCCCGGTGTGTACCTGGCTGCACGGCGGCCGTAATCCCAGAGTTGAGCCATGGCTGACAAACTCCGTAGTGAGTCCGACTCGACTCTCTTCACTCTTGACCAGGCCAGGTCGGACCTCATGGAGGTGGACGCGTCGATCCGTGCCTGCCTCACCTGGGACTACGGCGAACGCGACAATCGCATCTGGCGCCTTTACCAGAAGAACAAGAATTCCCAGTGGAACGCGGACACCGATATCAACTGGGATTACGACGTCCGTTTCGGGGCGTCGCTCACCGACGAATTCAGTGCCGGGATGGCCACATTCGTCGTGGACCATGAGAGCCCCGTACCGAAAGAACGGCTGAACGAGTTCCGCTGGCAGTACCAGGCATGGATGGTGAGCCAGTTCCTCCACGGCGAACAGGGCGCGCTGGTCACCACCGCCCGGCTCGTCGAGACCGTCCCCGACATGGAGTCCAAGGTCTACGCCGCCTCGCAGGTGGCCGACGAGGCCCGGCACGTCGAGGCGTACGCGCGCTACATCGACGAGAAGCTGGGCGAGTCCTATCCCATCAACCCCGGCCTCAAGGCACTGCTGCGGGATCTCCTCGCCGAGTCGGAATGGGACATCGTCTATCTCGGCATGCAGGTCGTCGTCGAAGGACTGGCACTGGCGGCGACCCGCCTCGCGGGCAGCGGATTCGGCGACCCCATCATCACCTCGATCACCAAGATGATCGCCCGGGACGAAGCCCGGCACGTCGGATTCGGCTCCGTCGCCCTCGCCGGTCTCTACGACGGAATGACATCCGCCGAACTCGACCAGCGCGAGAAGTTCCTGCTGGAGGCGATCCATCTGATGTCCCGACGCTTTCTGCTGAAAGAAGTCTGGGAACGCATGGACCTCGACGTGGAGAAGGGCATCAGGTTCGCCCGGACGGACCCGATGATGTTCGGCTACCGGCAGCTTCTGTTCCAGCAGGTCATTCATCTGCTCCGGCAGTTGGGACTGCTCACTCCGAAACTCAGGGACCTGTTCCTGAGCGAGAACCTCGCGCGACCGGAGGCGTTCCGCAGCGCAGCCTGACGCCGTCGGTGCTGCCGGAGTGCCGGATCACCGCGCCGGATCACCGCGTCGAACCACTGGGGGACCTCATATGTCCGTGCACGCAAGGGACCATGTCGTCATCACCGGAATGGGTGTCACGACACCGCTCGGGGGAGACGTCAAGTCCACCTGGGCCACGCTGCTCGACGGCCGCCCGGCGTCGACCCGGCTCGGCGCCGGCTGGCCCGCCGACCTGTCCGTCCGCATCGCGGCGCCGGCCGCCGTGGACCCGGGCCTCGTACTGGACCGCGTGGAGGCGCGAAAGCTCGACCGGGCGACCCAGTTCGCGCTCATCGCCGTGCGGGAGGCGTGGGCGGACGCCGGTTTCCTCGGCCGGGCCGGTGAGCCCGGCCACCCGGAGCCGGAACGGGTCGGCGCGGTCCTCGGCAGCGGCATCGGCGGGCTGAGCACGCTCGTCGAGGGCCACGAACAGATCCGCACCCAGGGTGCGCGGCGGCTCTCGCCGCACACGATGCCGAAGATGATGATCAACGGCTCGGCCGGACACATCGGACTGGAGATCAACGCCCAGGCGGGGGTGCACAGTCCGACCTCCGCGTGCGCCGCGGGCGCCGAGGCGATCGCGGCGGGTCTGGACATGATCAGGCTGGGCCGCGCCGACGTGGTGGCCGTCGGCGGCACGGAGGCGATCATCCAGCCGCTGGCGATCGCGGCGTTCGCGAGCATGCGGGCGATGTCGCGCCGCAACGACGACCCCGAACACGCCTCCCGCCCCTACGACACCCAGCGCGACGGATTCGTCATGGGCGAGGGCGCCGCCGTCCTCGTCCTGGAGTCGGCACGGCACGCGCGCGCCCGCGGGGCCCGCGTCCACGCCGAACTCGCGGGCGCCGGCATCAGTGCCGACGGCCACCACATCGTGGCGCCGGAGCCCGGCGGGCGAGGCGCGGCGGCGGCACTGCGCAAGGCCCTGGCCGACGCCGGCCTGAGTCCGCGTGACATCGCGCATGTCAACGCGCACGCCACGTCCACGCCACAGGGCGACCTCGCCGAGAGTCTGGCGATCCGCAGGGTGCTGGGCGACGGCGGCTACGCGGTCTCCGCGATCAAGTCGACCGCCGGACATCTGATGGGTGCCTCGGGGGCGCTGGCCGCCGTCACCAGCGTGCTCGCGCTCCGTGAGAGGACGGCGCCGCCGACGATGAACATCGAGCTGCTGGACCCCCGGATCGGACTCGACGTCGTCCGGGACAGCCCCCGTGCCCTGCCCGAGGACGCCGTCGCCTGCGTGAGCAACTCCGCGGGTTTCGGCGGGCACAACGTGACCCTCGCCTTCCGGACGCACGCATGACCCCGCAGGGCGGCACGGCCTCTCGCGGGCCGTTCTCCGACCTGGACATCGGGACCATCGCCTCGGGCTGGGAGCTGACCTCGGCCATCCTCCACCGGGCCGGACAGCGCCTGCGCACCGCGCCGGTCCAGCAGCCGCCCGCCGGAGAGCCGGGACCGCCGGAGGAGCCGGGGAGCGGGGCCGGCCCCCGCGCTGTGCACGCGGCCCGCCCCGACCCCCGGGACTGAACCCCCGTCACATCTGCAAGGACTTCGTCTGAAGGAACTCGGTCAGTCCGTGGACGCCGAGTTCACGGCCGATCCCGGACTGCTTGTGACCGCCGAAGGGCGCCAGCGGGTTGAAGCGCCCGCCGTTGATGTCGACCTGGCCCGTGTCGAGGCGACGGGCGAACGCCAGCGCCTCGGGCACCTCGGCCGCCCACACGGCACCGGCCAGGCCGTACACGGTCCCGTTGGCGATACGCACGGCGTCGTCCTCGTCCGTGTACCGCATGACCGACAGCACCGGACCGAAGATCTCGTCCTGGGCGAGGGACATGTCCTCGGTGACGTCGGCGAAGACGGTGGGGCGTACGAAGTACCCCTTCGGCAGTCCCTCCGGCGCCTCGGGGCCGCCCGTGACCAGCCGTGCCCCCTCTTCGACGCCCCGCACGACGCACGCGCGCACCCGGTCGCGCTGACCCGCGTCGACCAGGGGGCCCATCAGGGTCGCGGGATCCAGCGGATCGCCGGGGGCGTAGCCGGCCGCGGCCTCGGCGGCCAGCGCGACGGCCTCCTCGTACCGGCTCTCGTGGACCAGCATCCGGCTCCAAGTACTGCACGTCTGACCGGAGTTGGTGAACACGTTGGAGACACCCGCGCGGACCGCCCGGTCCAGACGCGCGCTCGGCAGGATCACGTTCGCGGACTTGCCGCCGAGTTCAAGGGTGACCCGCTTGACGGCACCGGCCGCGACAGCGGCGACCTGCCGTCCGACCTGGGTGGAACCGGTGAACGACACCAGGTCGACCCCGGGGTGCGCGACCAGGGCGCGGCCCGCCGTCCCGCCGCCGGTGACCAGGTTGAAGACGCCGTCCGGCAGACCCGCCGCGGCCACGCACTCGGTCAGCAGCCGGGTGGTCAGCGGTGTGAGGTCGGACGGCTTGACCACGATCGTGCACCCGGCCGCGAGGGCCGGGGCCACCTTGGAGATCACCTGGTGCAGGGGGTAGTTCCACGGCGTGATCGCGCCCACCACACCCACGGGTTCGTGCAGGACCAGGGAGTTGCCGATCCGCTCCTCGAAGGGATGGCGGGCGGCCAGCTCCGCGTACGAGGCGAGCACGGTCAGCGGCGTCCGTACGTGGACCATCCGGCTGAGCGCCAGCGGGGCGCCCAGCTCCGCCGTGATCGTCGCGGCCAGTTCCCGTACCCGGGCACGCAGACCGCTCTCCAACGAGGCCAGGTGGGCGGCCCGTTCGGCGGGAGGCGTCGCGGCCCACCCGGGCAGCGCCGTCCGCGCGGCCGTGACCGCGGCGTCCACATCCTGCTCGGTGGCCGCCGTCACCACGGCGATGACCTGTTCGTCGGCCGGGTTCGTCACCCGGATCGTCGGCGCGTCGTCCGTCACGGGCCGCCACACTCCGCCGACGTACACCCCCCGCTCCACGGTCGACGGGCGCTCGGTCAGCGTCTGCGTGTTCAATCGGGGGCACCTTTCAGCGACTTGTTGCTTCTGCCTCGGTCTGCGCCGCCCTCAGCGGTGCCTCGTCCCTGCGGCGCATCATGATCACGTGCTGTACGGCCAGCGTCACGCCCATACCGAGCCACAGCGCGTTGGCGTTGAAGGCCTCGCCGAACGCGACCGCGCCGATCGTCCCGAACACCAGCCGGACGGCGACGGTCGCGAGCCACAGGAGGAGGATGCGGCGGTCGCCCTTGCGCAGCACACGTCCGTCGCTCTCCTTCCACATGGGGAAGGCCGCGCCCCGCCAGTAGCCGAAGGCGACCGACGCGAGCAGCGAGAGGACGAGCAGGACGATGCTCCCCGGCTTCAACTCGGCCGGGCCCGGCGGGATGCAGCCGCGGACGATGAGCACACCCACCCAGAAGTACATGCGCTGGGTGACCGCCCGGACCGTGAACTGGCGGACGATGACGACGGTCACGATGACAACGATCAGAATGGTGTTGAAGTAGAGGACGAAGTCGCTGCCGTCGCCCTTGTCCGCGGCCAGCAGGCTCGCCGTCGTCAGCCCCGTGTGCAGGGTGTCGGTCACTGTCCATCCTCCCCGTCGGGCACGTCGTGCCCGCAGTACGTCCCGCCCGGTGTCCATGGGTCCGGCGCAGGTGGGGTGCGCCGGCCATGCCGTGCCAGTAAGCCAGGCCGCCCTTCGCGGACGCAACACGGCCTGGACACCTTGCGCCATCGGGATTCTGGGTCCAAGTGAGGCCCGTGAACAGGCAGGTGGACCGGCAATTTCACGGCAGACCGGTCCGTGCCCGCGCGGCGCGAACGAAGCGGCGCTTGCCGGTCCGACTGCCTGGTGGGGTGCCGTGGCGGCGCGGCACGATGACGCAGACCGAGCCGTGATGTGCCGGCTCGCGTCTCGTCACAGCCCGCACATCCTCAAAAGGAGCGCTCGCACATGTCCGAAACCGATGTCATGGTGAGTCCGGCGGAGATCCCCGGTCTGGTCTGCACGCTGGTCCGTCTGGTCGCTCCGCAGAAGACCGGCACGGTCGGTCCGGACCACCGGCTGGTGCAGGATCTCGGCTTCCACTCACTGGCGCTGGCCGAACTCGGCTTCACCATCGAGGACTTGTTCAGGCTGGAGGCCCTGACCCCCGAGGTGGCGATGTCCCTGGAGCGGGTCGCGGACGTCATCCGGCTGATCGGCGGCCACGTGGACGACGGGTCCATCACGCTGCCCAGCCACTTCGAGGTGAACTCCATCTGCGCCCGCTACGGAACGACCTGGTCGCCCGAGGGCCGGTAACGTCCGGCCGTAGCACCGGACGAACAGCAGACGCCACGGGCGGCGGCCGGAGAACCGGCCGCCGCCCGTGGCGTCTGTCCGTGCTGGTGTCCGCTGGTGTCCGCTGGTGTCCGCTGGTGCCGGCCCCGCCGCGGCGACGGGCGGCCCGTCGCCGCGGCTCCTCGGGCTCAGGGGGTGAGCGCGTGGCTGAGGGCCCGTGCCGTGCGGCAGCGGAAGACGGTCCCGACGTCGACCGTGCGGTCCAGCACCGCCTCGATACGGCCCGTCAGCCGCAGAGCCGTCAGCGAATCGCAGCCCAGGTCGAAGACGTCGTCGTCCGCGGCCACGTCGTCCTGGCCGAGTACCTCGGCGATCAGGCCGCACAGCCGTTGGGTGAGGCTGTGCGACGGCGCGGGGTCCGAGGTGAGGAAGCGCCCCACCGGCTCGCTCGTCGCGCCGGGCAACTCGACGAGCAGGTCCCGCAGGTGTGCGGTGATCTGCCCGGCGAGTCCGGCGTCGACCAGATCGGGCCGGTGGCTGATCTCCAGCCGAAGCCGCGGGCCCGGGTCGGCCATGAGCTTCAGCGGGTAGTGGTAGCCGTCGTACCCCGTCACCTTCGTCAGCCGCAGACCGCCGTCCGGCTCGGCGCGCCCGGCGTCGGCGAGGGGGAAGTTCTCGAAGACCACACAGCTGTCGAACAGCGTGCCCAGGCCCGCCGCCCGCTGGATGTCGGTCAGGGGCAGGTGGTGGTACGGCAGCAGCTCCGCGTGTTCCTCCTGCAACCGGGTCAGCAGCGCGGCCAGCGGTTCCGCCGGATCGAGCCGCACCCGCACCGGGACGGTGTTGATGAACAGCCCCACCATGGCCTCCACGTCCGGGAGTTCGGCCGGCCGGCCCGAGACGGTGGCACCGAACACGAGGTCGCGCCGGCCGGTGCACCGGTGCAGGCACAGCGCCCACGCGGCGCGCACCAGCGTGTTGACGGTGACTCCCGTACGGCGGGCGGCCTCGCGCAGCGCACTCGTCTGCTCCTCGGACAGCGAGACCACCAGGCTCTCCGGCAGTGCCCGCACCCGCGCGGTATCCCTGCCGTCGCCGACCAGCGTGGGCTCCTTGAGGTCGGCCAGCGCGTCGTGCCAGGCGCGCCTCGCCTCGGTCCTGTCCTGCACGGCCAGCCAGGCCAGATAGCCGCCGTAGTCGGCGGGTTCGGGCAGGGCGTGGTGTTCGCCCCGGCCGTACAGCGCGAGCAGGTCCCGCAGCAGCAGCGCGGTGGTCCAGCCGTCCACCAGGAGATGGTGCATGGTCAGGACCACCTGCTGGTGGTCGGGGGCGAGCGCGATCCAGGTGCCGCGCATCAGCGGGGGAGCGGCCGGGTCGAAGCGCCGGCGGCGGTCGGCGTCGAGGAGGCCGGCGAGCCGCTCGTCCCGTTCCCGCTCACCGAGGTCCGTGAGGTCGTACGACTCCCACGGCATCCGGACCTCCTCGGGCACGACCTGCACCGGTTCGCCCGACCGCAGGTGCAGGAAGCCCGCCCGCAGCATCGGATGGCGCCGCAGCAGCGCGTCGCAGGCGTCCCGCAGCCGCTCCTGGTCGAGCCGCCCGTGGACGTCCAGCGCGATCTGGACGTTGTAGACGTCCAGGCCCCGGCTGTCGTAACGGGCGTGGAAGAGCAGCCCTTCCTGCAACGGCGTCATCGGCAGCACCCGGGCGACGGGCAGGCCCGTGCGGCGGGCGAGCAGCGCCAGTTCCGTGGCGTCCACCTCGCCGGCCGGTACCGGGGGCACCGCCAGGGTCGCCGCGTGTGTCACCAGGGCGCGCAGCGCGTCGAACCACAGCCGGCCCAGCTCCGCCGTGTCGGTGTCCGTGAGGTGCAGCCGGGCCCAGAGCCAGTGCGCCACCAGGCGCGGCCCGGCCGGGTCGTCGTCGACCGACGCGTTCACCTCGACGACGTGCGGCATCGGCATGCGCGGGTCCGCCCCGATCGGCAACGCGTCCGATTCGGGTGCCACGCTCCAGTCGCCGTCACCCGCGGTGCTCTGTCTGCCCAGGTAGTTGAACCCGATCCGGGGCGGGGCGAAGGCCGAGAGTTCACCGCCCGTCACCTGGTTGAGATGGCGCAGGAGGCCGAATCCCAGCCCGTTGCCCGGGACTTCGGCGAGCTGCGCGGTGACGTCGCGCACGGCCCGTGCCAGCCGCGGGCCGGCCGGTCCGGCGCCCTCCGCCCAGTCCCCGGCGCCGGCATCGACGCGGACCGGGTAGAGCGAGGTGAGCCAGCCGACGGTGCCGGACAGATCGAGGTCGTCGTCGATCTCCTCGCGGCCGTGCCCTTCGACGCCGACCAGGACGCCGGTGGTGCCGTCGGCCTTCGCGGGCGGCCAGGCGGCTACCGCCAGCGCGAGCCCGGCGAGCAGCACGTCGCTCGTACGGCAGCCGAACGCGGCCGGGACCGTGCTGAGGAGCGGGCCGGTCAGTTCCGTCGGAAGGGTGAGGGTCCGCTCGCCCGCCGTCGCGTAGATGTCGTGGACGGGGGAGAGCGGGGCGTCGCCGAGCCGGACGCTGTCCTGGCTCAACACGCTTTTCCAGTAAGGGAGTTCACGCAGCACCGCGGCGCTGTGCGCGGCGCCGCGCAGCCGGTCGCTCCACTCGCGCAACGTCACCGGCACCGGCTCCGGCCGAGGCGCGGCACCCGCGCGGGCGCTCTCCAGCGCGGCGTGCAGATCGGTGAGCAGGATGCGCCAGGACACCGCGTCGACGGCCAGGTGATGAATGGTGACGAGCAGCCTGCCCTGCCGGTCCGGGCCCGCGTCGAACCAGGTGACCCGCACCATCTCTCCGGAGCCCGGCGCGAGCGCCCCGGCGTCCTGCCGGGCGCACGCGGTCATGGCGGCACGTCCGGCCTCCTCGGTCAGCTCCGAGACGTCCACCCGGCGTACCACCTCGTGCGGCGCGGTCGACGACACCGGCTCCGGCACCAGGCCGCCGTCGCCGTCCCGACGGCCGCGCAGCGACTCATGACGTTCCATCACCGTGCCTACGGCCGTCGCCAGGTGCTCAAGGCCGAGCGCGGGCGGGACGCGCAGCAGGGTCGACTGGTGGAACGCGTCGACGGTGCCGCCGCGTTCGTGCAGCCAGTGCATGATCGGCGTGAGGAGGGCGGCGGGAGCCGTCTCCTGGACCGTCGGCGCAGGGGGATCCGGCGTGGGCGTGGGGGTGTCGGTCTGGCGGAGGAAGGTGGCGAGGGCGCTGGCGGTGCGGTGGGTGAAGATGTGTTTCGGGGTGAGGCGGAGGCCGGCTTTGCGGGCGCGGGCGACGAGTTGGATGGCGGTGATGGAGTCGCCGCCGAGGCTGAAGAAGTCGCCGTCGGCGGCGGCGCCGTCCAGGTTCAGCACCTGCCCGATCAGGCCGGCCAGGGTGGCGGCGACTTCGGCGGCGTCCGCGAGGTCCTGGACGGTCGAGTCCTTCGCCGGCTTCTGTGTGGGCGTGGGCGTGGGGGTGTCGGTCTGGCGGAGGAAGGTGGCGAGGGCGCTGGCGGTGCGGTGGGTGAAGATGTGTTTCGGGGTGAGGCGGAGGCCGGCTTTGCGGGCGCGGGCGACGAGTTGGATGGCGGTGATGGAGTCGCCGCCCAGGCTGAAGAAGTCGCCGTCCGCCCCGGCACCGTCCAGGTTCAGCACCTGAAGGAAGAGCTGGGACAAGGTGTCGGAAAGGCTCTCCTCGGTCTCCTCGGACTCCCGCGGTTCCTCCGGTTTCCGCGGTGTGCCGGATTCCGGTGACTGCTCGGTCCTCTCCCGCTCCCGTGGCCTCTCGGTTCTCCACGGTTCCTCCGGCTCCGGGACCGCCGCGTGCTCGGCGTACTCCGGGACCGCCGCACGCTCCTCCGGCTCCACGACCGCCGTGCGACCGTCGGCCGCCTGCTGAGGCCCCGAGTCGCTTGAGGGGAGGGCGAGTTCGGGTGCGGGGAGCGCGTTCCGGTCCACCTTGCCGTTGCGGGTCACCGGCAGCTCGGACAGCGGGACGATCGACGACGGGACCATGTGGGCGGGCAGCCGTGCCCCGAGCCGTTCGGCGAGCGCGACAGGCTCCGCCCTCCGTCCCGGGGCAGCCACGACGTATGCCGCCAGCTGCGGCGCCCCGCGCCCGTCCTTCCGCACCGCCACGACCGCCTGTGCCACGGCGGGGTCGGCCAGCAGGGCGCTCTCGACCTCCCCCAGCTCGATCCTGAAACCGCGGACCTTGACCTGGTCGTCGGTCCGGCCGCCGTAGACGAGGACGCCGTCGGAGCGCCACCGGGCGAAGTCCCCCGTGCGGTACATGCGCGTCCCGCCACCCGCGAAGGGATCGGCGACGAAGCGTGCCGCGGACAGACCGGGCCGGTTCAGGTAACCGCGGGCGAGCACCTCGCCGCCGATGTACAGCTCGCCGGAGACACCCGCCGGTACCGGTCGCAGGAAGCCGTCGAGGACGTAGACGCGCGCGTCGGGCACCGGCACACCGATCGGCACCGCGCCCGGCGGCAGCGGATCCCCGGGCTCCAGCCGGTACTCCATGCAGCCCACGGTCGCCTCGGTCGGACCGTACTCGTTCACGACCGTCGCCCCGGGGTTGCGCTCGCGCCATCCGGCGAGCGCCTCGCCGGTCAACTGCTCGCCGCCGAGCACCAGTTCACCGGAGGGCGACAGCCACTCCTCGGACGCCGTCAGGATCGGCAGATGGCTCGGGGTGGCCTTCACGAAGGCGGGCCGGCGCCCGACACCCGCCGGGATCTCGTCGTCCCACGAGTTCTCCAGGTCGACGACGTGGACGACGCCTCCCATGGTGAGCGGGCCGAACAGGCCGGTGACGGTCAGGTCGAAGGACGGCGGCGAGTGCACCAGGGCCTGCTGGGCGAGGCCGGGATAGGCGGAGCGGGCGAAGGCCAGATAGCCGTCGAGCGTGCGGTGTTCGACGGCGACACCCTTGGGCCGCCCGGTCGACCCCGAGGTGTAGATGACGTACGCGAGATCCTGTGGCCGTACCGGACCGCCTCGCTCGTCGTCGGTCACCGGATGACCCGGCAGCAGGGCCAGTTCGCCCGTCACGGCCGGGGCGTCGAGCGGCAGCGCGGGGGCGTGTCCGCCGAGCGCCGGAGCGGCCGCGTCGGTGCACACGACGAGCCGGGGAGCCGAGTCGTCGATCTGGAAGGCGATGCGCTCCGCCGGGTAGGCGAGGTCGACCGGCACGTAACAGGCGCCCGCCTTCAGCGCGGCGAGGATCGCGACGATCTGGTCGGTGCCGCGCGGCAGCGCCACGACCACCCGGTCACCCGGCCGGACCCCGCGGCGCGACATCAGCCGGGCGAGCCGGTTCGCGGCCTCGTCCAGCTCCCGGTAGCCGAGCGAGCCGCGCCCGTCGGCCACCGCCGTCGCCTCCGGACACCGTCGTACCTGGCCCTCGAACAGCTCGACGACCGTGGAGCCGGTGCGTCCCGCCGCCCCCTGTGCTCCGGGCCGGCGGCTCCACACGCCGATCACCCGAGCCCGCTCCTCCTCGGTCAGCAGCGGGATCGCCGCCACGGAGGTGCCGGGAGCGCGGGTGAAGGTGTCGAGCAGCAGACGCAGCCGGGAGGCGACCAGCTCGACGCGCTCGGGGTCGAACAGGTCGGCCCGGTAGTTGAGTTCGAGCCGCAGCTCCGGCCCCGGCACGGCGACGACGCTCAGCGGATAGTGGGTGGAGCCGCTGATCTCCTGCCCGCCCGCGTCGGCCGTCTGCGCCAGCGGGCCCAGCCGCAGACCGGGCGCGATCTCCTGGACGGTCGTCCAGTCGAAGGGCGCGTTGCCGAAGCCCGTCGAGGTGTCGAACAGCGCGCTGAACCCGGCCAGGCGCTGCACCTCGTCGAGCCCCTGGTGCTGGTACGGGGCGAGGGCCGACTGCTCGTCCTGCACGCGGGCGAACAACTGGGCCATGGACTCGCCCGGAGAGAGGGTCGCGCGCACCGGCACCGCGTTCATCAGCAGACCGACGATGGAGTCGGCGCCCGGCAGCTCGGCCGGCCGGCCGTGCACGGTCTGGCCGAAGACCACGTCATCGCGTCCGGTCAGCAACGACAGCAGCAGCGCCCACACGCCCTGCACCACCGTGTTGAGCGTCAGGCCGTGCGCCCGCGCCGTGGCGGTGAGCGCCCGCGTCGCCTCCGTGTCCAGGGTGACGGGCAGCATTCCGGGCATCGCGTCGAGTCCCGCCGAGGCCGCGCCGGGAGCCACCAGCGTGGGCTCTTCCAGCCCGTCGAGAGCCTCCCGCCACGCCTGCCGCGCGGCGGCCGGATCCTGCCGCCCGAGCCAGCGCAGGAAGTCGGTGAAGTCCGCGACCGGACCGGAATCCCCGGCACCGGAGGCCGCGCCGGCGGCACCGCCGTCGCCCTGGTCCGTACGCGCGTAGAGCTCGCACAGATCCCGCAGGACCAGCGGCAGGGACCAGCCGTCCAGCAGGATGTGGTGGTACGTCAGCACCAGCGCGTGCCGGGCGGGCCCCAGCCGGAGCAGGGCGAACCGCATCAGCGGGGGCGCCGCCATGTCGAAGCGGCGCAGCCGGTCCTCCTCCAGGAAGGCCAGCAGCCGCACCCGGCGCCCGGCCTCCGGTTCCCCCGACAGGTCCAGCTCCGTCCAGGGTGTCGTCACCGTACGGCGTACCAGCTGCACCGGGCGGCCGTTGTTGCGCAGCCGGAAGCCGGCCCGCAGCACCGGATGGCGTGCCAGTACGGCCGCGCAGGCGGCGCGCAGCCGCCCGGCGTCCACCTCACCGCGCAGCTCGAACGCGGCCTGGATCGTGTACACGTCCACGGACTCGGTGTCGTAGAGCGCGTGGAAGAGCATCCCCTGCTGCAACGGGGTGAGGGGCAGCGCGGCCTCGATGGGTGACTCGGTCACTTCGTTCACTGGTAGGTCCTCCCCGTGGGCAGACAGGGCTCGGCCGCGCCGGAACGCGGGAGCGGCAGACGGCGGTCGATGTCAGGTGCGGGTGATCAGGTCCGTCATGGAGACCAGCACACGACGTTCCCCGGTGAACGCCTCCCGACCGTGCGACCAGCGCATGTTGTCGATCACCAACAGGTCGTGCGGGGCCCAGTCGAAGCGCTGCTGACGGCGCTCGAACGCCGACCGGACCGTGGCCACCAGCCCGTCCGGGATCTGCGAACCGTCCCCGAAGAGCACGTCGTTGGGCAGTCCGTCCTCGCCCAGGACGGCCACCAGGTCCTCGCGCACCCCGGACGGGAGCGACGACTGGTGGAACAGGACCAGGTGGTTGAACCACAGGCGCCGTCCGGTGCGCGGGTGCGTCGCGAGGGCCGGTGCCCGGCGGACGGTGCGCAGACAGTCGTCCTCCAGCCACTCCCGTTCCAGACCGCCCTGCGCGCAGAAGAGGTCCACCTCGTCGCGCCGCTCGGTCTGGAAGGCGTCGCGCCAGTCGAGACCGACGCCGCTGCCGTAGTTGCGCACGTACCGCAGGCCCCGCCGCTCCACGGTCTCGATCACCTCGGCCGGGAGGTGGTCGAGGACGGCCGTCACGTCCGTGATCGGGGTCGCCCCGCCGCTCGACGCCGGCACCGCGGAGAAGAACGCCAGCCGCGCGGGCCAGGCACTCGCGTACGAGGACTCGCAGTGCTGCGGGATCACCTCGCGCGGCGGGTACTCGGTCGACGTGAACACGCCGGCGCCCACCTCGCTGCGCGGGGTGGACCTCTCCGTGTACGCCAGCGGCTCGAACCCGAGCCATTTCAGCGCCTGTTGGAAGTCCTCGGTGCCCTGGGCACGGCCTCCCCTGATCAGGGCCGCCCCGTTTCCGGCGACGGCTTCGTCGATCGCCTCGGCGTGCCGGCGCGTGAAGCTCTCCAGACCCTCGCCGTTCGCTTCGAGCACGCTGATACCCGTCAGATCGTTCAACTCTCGCAACTCCCTCGGAACTTGTGGACTGGATCGGCGCTGCGCCCCGGCGCGCCGTCGGCCGCTGCTCACCGCTCGCCGGCCTTGGTCAGCGCAGCGTCGAGGCGAGCGCGCCGAGCATGGGTGCCGCCGCGGTGAACAGGTAGTCGTGCCCGCCCGGCAGCCGCCGCGAGGTGAACTCGCCGCCCGCGCAGTCCCGCCAGCGCGCCAACTGCTCCTCGCCCACCAGCGGATCCCCGGCGCCGCCGAACACATGGAGAGGGAACCCGAGTCGTACCGCCTCGGTGGGCTGGTAGCCCTCGACGAGGGCGAGATCGCGGCGGACGGTGCGCAGCGCGTACCGGAGATACTCCGGATAGCGCGACAGCTCCGGCGGAAAGGCGCCGAAGCTGTTCAGCCGCTCCAGCAGATCCTGATCCGCCAGCCGTGACACGCGCGTCGGTACCGGCGCGTGCGGGGCCCGGGACGCGGAGACCAGCAGGGCGGCCGGCGGGTTGAGTCCGCGCCGGCCCGCCCGCACGGCGATCTCGTAGCCGAGCAGGGCCCCGAAACTGTGGCCGAACAGCGCGTACGGCATGTCGAACTCCTCGGCGATGCCGTCGAGCACCGCGTCGGCCAACTCCTCCAGGGTGGGCGGCAGTTGCTGTCCGGCGCGCACACCCCGGCCCGGCAGCTCCACGGTGGCCAGCTCGAAGTCCGGTCGTACGGCGGCCAGTCGCCAAGGCGCGAACGAACCCGAACTGCCGCCCGCCGGGGGCAGACAGAACAACCGCAGCCGGGTGCGCGTCGCGGGGATCCGGCCCACGATCCACGGACGCCCCGACGCGCACGAGCGTCCGCCCGTACCGGATTCCGCGGCCTGCCGGACTCCACGCTCCGCGGCGACATTGGCGGCGGCGTTCGTGCCCATGCGATTCCCCGTCTGTGATGGTCTCGGTCTGTGACGGCCTCGGCCGGCGCCCGTTCCGCACGGCCTTCCGTCATGTCGGCATAGTGGGCGGAGTGCGCAGGCCGGAACCAGGCATACGGACCGGCAACCGGGTCTGCCGCCGGGCTGCCTGGCCGGTTGCCCGACCCCTCGCCCGACCCCGTGCGCGACCGGCTGCCTAGGACAGGTTCCGAGGCGCCGTCACCGCGAACAGCCCGTCCATGACCGCCCGGACGGTGGCCTCGGCACGGCTCTGCGGGAAGTAGTGGCCGCCGGGCAGGACACACAGCCGGTGCGCGGCGGTCGTGTACGCGGCCCACGGCTCCACGTCCGCGACCGGCGAGACCGTGTCCTCGCGGCCGGCCAGGGCGACCACCGGACACGCCACCGGTACCGGGCCCGGGACCAGATACCGCTCGGCGAAGGCGATGTCACTGCGCACCGCCCGCAGCAGGTCCGTGAGGAAGCCGGGGAAGGCGAGGAGTTCCTCGGGCAGCCCGCCGGTCTCCCGCAGCCAGGACACCAGCCGCGCGTCGTCGCCGTCGGTGACCGGCTCCCGGTTCAGCGGCACATGGGGTGCCCGAGACCCCGACACCAGCAGGGCGACCGGAGCGAGCAGCGGCTCCCCCTGCTCGATCTCCCGCTCGATGCGCAGGGTCAGTTCGTAGCCGAGCAACGCACCGAAGCTGTGCCCGTAGATCGCGTACGGCATGGTGAACTCCCCGCGCAGCGCCCCGAACAGGGAGTCCAGCAGCTCATCGAAGGTGCCCGCGACCGGTTCGTCGATCCGCGCCCCCCGGCCCGGCAGATCGACCGGCGCCAGTTCGATGCCCGCGGGCACGTGCGGCCGCCAGCCACCGAAGACACCGGCGCCCCCGCCGGCGTGCGGCAGACAGACGATCCGGGTGTGCGGCGGCACGGGTGCGTAACGGGCACTGATCCAGGCGGAGTTGGCGGTGGTGGTGTGGGATGCGCTCATGGCGGCCAGCCTCGGCACCGCGGCCCGCGGCGGCCAGGCATCGCCGCGGCAACTTGGGCCCGGTCCGGCCAAGCTGCCGGTGCGCTGCCTGGCTCCGGTCCCCCCTCGTCGAGCAGCATGCGCTGAACGACAGCGGTACGGACTTCCGGCGCCCAGACGGGTCTTCGGGACGGGTACGGGGGTGAGGGGCGTATGGCCAAGGCGCGGTCGGCCGCCGTGGAGAGCAGGGCCGAGGCGGACAACGCCCCCCGGTCGCTGTGGCGCAACCTCGACTACATGTACTGGTGGACCGGCAACGGTGTGTCCGCGCTGGGCACCAGCATCTCGACGCTCGCCTTCCCGCTGCTGGTCCTGCACGCCACCGGGTCGGCCGCCCAGGCCGGCAGCATCACGGCCTGCCACATGATCGGCGCGCTCGTCACCCTGCCGCTCGGCGGGACCCTCGCCGACCGCGTCTCGCGCCGCGCCCTCATGGTCCTCGCCCCCCTCCTCCAGGCCCTCGCGATGGGCACCATCGCCCTCCTCGTCCACCGGGGCGATCCCGCGATCGCCGCACTGGACGCCCTGGCCCTGGCGGGCGGCCTGGCGGCGGGGCTGCGCAGCGGGGTGTCGATGCCGGCGCTGCGCCGGATCGTGCCCAAGGAACAGGTGTCCGCCGCGACGGCCCAGGGCATGGGGCGCGACATGGTGGCCCGCCTCGTCGGCGCGCCGCTCGGCGGCCTGCTGTACTCGCTGGCCCGCTGGGTGCCGTTCCTCTTCGACGCGGTGTCGTTCCTGTTCGTCGCCCTCGCCTCGGCGCTGATCCGCCGCCCGCTGGGTCCGGACGGGCCCGCGGGCCCCCGCCCCGGCGTGTTCGCCGACATGGCCGACGGGCTGCGGATGATCCGCCGCAGCGACTACCTGGTCTTCACCATCCTCTGGGGCGCCGCGCTGAACGCGGTGACGGAGGGCTTCACCCTGCTCTTCGTGGTCCTCGTGCAGTTCCGCGGCGGCGGCCCCACCGAGGTCGGCACCGCGTCGTCCCTCGCGCTGGCCGGCGGTCTCCTGGGTTCCGTCGCCGGGCCGGCGCTGATGCGCGGGCTGGGCGCCCGGACCGTGCTGCGGCTGGCCGCCTGGATGTTCGTGGCCTGCTTCGGGGCTGTCGTGTGGGTGCCGCGGCCGTGGCAGATCGGCCTGGTGCTGCTGGTCGCGATGGCCAGCATCGTGCCGCTGAACGTGGTGACCGAGTCGTACCAGGTGCGGCTGGTGCCGGACGCCTATCTGGGGCGGGTGGCGTCGGCCCACCGCTTCAGCGTGCAGGTGGTGCAGTGGGCCGGTCCGCTCGGCGCGGGTCTCCTCGCCGACGCGCTCGGGGTGCGCGGCGCCATCGGGGTGCTCGCCGTCGTCATGGCGGTGCTGGCGCTCGCGCTGCATGTCGCCCGGCACCAACTGCGTATCCTGGACCGTCCGCCGGCCGAGGTACGGGAGCTCGCTCCGGTCTCCCCGGCCGCCGCCGTCCGCGGTCCGGACGGCACCGCTCGACCGGAGATCCTCACGAGCACAGCCGTGGAGAAGGGCGACCGCATGACCGAACACCCGGGGTTCCCCGACCGGGCCCGGCCGGAGGCGGACGCCCTGTCGCCCGTCTCACCACCTGCCGTGCCGTCCGCCGACGGCATCCTCGCCGCGGACCGGGACCGTGACCTCGTCGCCGAGCGGGTGCGTACGGCGGTGGCCGAAGGACGCCTGGAACTGGGTGAGTTGGACGAGCGGCTCGCCGCGGTGTACGCGGCCAGGACACTCGGCGAACTGAGGGCGGCCGGCCTGGACCTGCCCGTGCCGGGTCCCAGGGACGCGCTCGTGGTGGACCGTACGCCCGCCTCGCCCCTGGCCGTCGGTGTGTTCGGCGGGTTCGCGCGGAGGGGGGAGTGGGTCGTGCCGCCCCGGTTCACCGCCCTGTCGGTCTGGGGCGGCGGACGGCTCGACCTCACCGAGGCCCGCTTCGCCCGCCAGGAGACCGAGATCCGTGCCGTCGCCCTGTGGGGCGCCACCGAGATCCTGCTTCCCGAGGACATCGAGGTCGAGGTCAAGGGCTTCGGACTGTTCGGTGTGTTCGGCAGGCGGGGCGCCCGCAGGACCGGCAGGCCCGGCACACCGCGCGTCGTCATCAAGGGCATCGCCCTCTTCGGTTTCGTCAAGACCAGGACGGTCCCGGGCCGGCCACCCGCGTACTGACCGACACCTGGACCGGAAACCCCGCCGACCCGGGGAACGCCCCGCCGACCGGCGGCCGACGGAGGAGCACCATGGACGGACTCGTACGGACCACCTCCCTCGCGGACTCGGTCCGCGTGCTGCGGACCGGCGCCGTCGGGGTGCGGGAGCACACGGAGCGGGCCATCGAGCGCATCGCCGCCGTCGACCCGGTCGTCCAGGCGTTCGTGGCCGAGCCCGGCAGGGCGGACCGGCTGCGGGAGGCCGCCCGGGACCTGGCCACGCGCACGTGGCCGGACCGGCTCCCGCCGCTGTACGGAGTTCCGGTGGGCGTGAAGGACATCGTGCACGTCGACGGGTTGCCCACCAGGGCCGGTTCGACTCTGCCCGCCGAGGTCCTGACGGGCGGCCAGGCAGTGGTCGTCGACCGCCTGCTGCGGGCCGGCGCGCTGATCGCGGGCAAGACGGTGACCGCCGAGTTCGCCGTCGCCGCACCCGGGCCGACGCGCAATCCGCACCGGCCGGAACACACGCCGGGCGGATCGAGCAGCGGTTCCGCGGCGGCCGTGGCCGCGGGCCTGGTCCCCCTGGCCATCGGTACCCAGACCATCGGCTCCGTCATCCGGCCCGCCGCCTACTGCGGTGTCGTCGGCTTCAAGCCGAGCCACGGACGCGTCCCGCTCGACGGAGTGCTGCCCACCTCCCCGTCGTACGACACCGTGGGCACCTTCACCGCCACCGTCGCGGACGCCGTCCTCGCGGCCGAGTGCCTCTGCGACGACTGGCGGCAGGCCCCTGCCACGACCGGCCGTCCGGTGCTCGGCGTGCCCGAGGGCCCCTACCTCGGCTTCACCGAACCCGAGGCCCTGGCCGTTTTCGAGCAGCAGGTGAACGCCCTGCGCGCCGCCGGATACGCCGTGGAACGGGTGCCCCTCTTCGAGACCTTCGAGCAGGACGCGTTCACCCTGTTCGTCGTCAACCTCCACGAACTGGCCCGGTCCCACGCCGACTTGTACGCCCGCTATCCCGAGCGTTACGACCCCCGCACCGCCGACGCGATCCTCCAGGGCCGGCGGGTCGGGCCGGCGGACTACACCGTGGCGCTCCGGAAGCGCCAGGCGTTCCGCGACCGCCTCACCGAGGCGACGAGCCGGCACGGCATCGACGTATGGATCGCTCCCGCGGCCACCGGCCCGGCCCCCAAGGGCCTCGACAACGCGGGCGACTCGGTGATGTCCCTGCCCTGGAGCGGCGCGGGGCTGCCCACTCTGACGGTGCCCGCGGGCCGCTCGACCACGGAACTGCCCCTGGGCATGCAGTGCGTGGCCGGCTACGGCCAGGACGAGCGGTTGCTGCGCTGGGCACTGGACCTGGAAGCCGCACTGAGCGCGTAGCGCCTACCGGAGCGGTTGCTCAGAGCCAGTCCCTCCGCTTGAAGACGACGTACAGACTGGTGCATACGACCGCCATCAGGAGAATCGCGAACGGATACCCGAGCACCCAGTGCAACTCCGGCATCCGATCGAAGTTCATCCCGTAGATCGTCCCGACCAGCGTCGGCGCGAACAGGATCGCCGCCCAAGAAGAAATCTTCTTGATCTCCTCGTTCTGCTCGAACCCCGCCTCCGCCAACGCCCGCATCTCCGCGTTCTGTTGCTGGGTGACCAGGGTCGCGTTCACCGTGAGGATGTCCGTGAGGGCCTGGCGGAAGCCGTCGACTCGTTCGCTGGTGTGGGTGACGTGGTCGGCGACGTCGCGGAGGTAGCGCTGGAGTTCCTCGTCGGTGCCGTACTTCGCGAAGCCTGCCATCAGGCTGTGCAGCATGCCGACCAGGGGGCGGGTGGCGCGCTGGAACTCGACCATTTCGCGGGAGAGTTCGTAGATGCGGCGGGAGACCTGCGGTTCGCTGCGGAAGACCTCTGTCTCGATCTCGTCGATGTCGATCTGGACGCCGGCGACGACCGGCGCGTAGCCGTCGACGACCGCGTCGAGGATGGCGTACAGCACCGCCTCGGGGCCGAGTTTCAGCAACTCCGGGGATTCCTCCATGCGTTGGCGGACCGCCGACAGGTCGGGGGCCGCGCCGTGCCGGACCGTGATCACGAAGTCCGGGCCCACGAAGACGTGGAGTTCGCCGAAGTCGACCTCCTCCGTGGTGTCCAGGTAGCGGGCCGCGCTCAGGACCACGAACAGCGTCTCGCCGTAGCGCTCCAGTTTCGGGCGCTGGTGGGCCTCCATCGCGTCCTCGACCGCCAGCGGGTGGAGGTCGAACTCCGCGGCCAGGGACAGGAGTTCACGTTCGGTGGGGCGGGCGAGGCCGATCCAGGCCATGCCGGACGGCTGTTCGCGCAGTTCGCGGAAGGTGTCGGCGAGGGTGTCCGGTGCCGAGACGCGCACGCCGTCCCGGTACAGGGCGGCCTGGACGACGCTGCCCGCGTCGGAGGGGTCCGAGGGGGTCGCGTCGGCGGTGGACACCGGGGGTTCGGGAGCGGGTGCCGGGGGCGGAGACGGGGTGCGGCGCCAGCCGGGCGTCCTGCCGTTCCTGCTGTTTCCGTCGTTGTTCGAGGTGGGGCGGGCGCGGCGCTGGGGCATCGCGGTGCCTCTCGATCGGGCCTACGGCTGCGTGATCACGGAGCACGAGCAGGATATACGGGGCAAAGGGTAAACGACCTGGGTGTGGGATCCGGGGTCCGGGGTTCAGGGTTCGGGGTTCGGGGTTCGGGGTTCGGTGAGAGTTGCGGACAGAAGGTGTCCGCAACCATCGTTAGCGTGCGGAGCGTGACGACCAAGGCAATCAAGGCGACCAGGACGACTGTGGCTACCAAGGCAGCGAAGACGACGAAGGCGGCGACCATGACGAAGGCCCCCGTACTCGGCACCCGTTCCCTCAACCGCGCCACCCTCCACCGGCAACTCCTCCTCCGCCGCTCCCCGCTCTCCGCCCGCGCCGCCGTCGAGCATCTCCTCGGTCTCCAGGCCCAGAACGTCAAGCCGCCGTACTACGCCCTCGCCGCCCGCCTCGACGGATTCGTGCCCGAGGAACTGTCCGGGCTGATGGCCGAGCGCGAGGTCGTCCGGATCGTCACCATGCGCTCCACCATCCACACCCACACCGCCGCCGACTGCCTCACCCTCCGCCCGCTCGTGCAGGCCGCCCGGGATCGTGAGCTCGGCAACTTCCGCAAGGGGCTCGTCGGTGTCGACCTGGACCGGCTCGCCGTACTCGCCCGTGAGCTCGTCGAAGTCGAGCCGCACACCATGAAGGAGTTGCGCGAGGCCCTCCTCGTCGAGTGGCCCGACGCAGATCCGCAGGCCCTCGGGATCGCCGCCCGCTGCAAGCTCCCGCTCGTCCAGGTCACCCCGCGCGGACTCTGGGGCCGTAGCGGACAGGTCGCGCTCACCACCGCCGAGCACTGGCTCGGGCGATCCGCCGAACCCGCGCCCGCCCCCGACGCGACCGTCCTGCGCTATCTCGCCGCCTTCGGGCCGGCCTCCGTCAAGGACATGCAGACCTGGGCGGGTCTGACCCGGCTCCGCGAGGTCTTCGAGCGGCTGCGCCCGCAGCTCGTCACCTTCTACGATCCGAACGGCGTCGAACTCTTCGATCTCCCGGACGCGCCCCGCCCCGACGCGGACACCCCGGCCCCGCCGCGTTTCCTGCCGGAGTTCGACAACCTGCTCCTCTCCCACGCCGACCGCACGCGTGTCGTACCGCCCGAGTACTGGGGTCGCGCGTGGTGGGGCAACGTCGCCCACCGGACGTTCCTCGTCGACGGGTTCCTCGCCGGGGTCTGGAGAATCGACGACGGGAACGGCCACCTCGTCGTCGAGCCCTTCGGCAGGCTGACCAAGGCCCAGCGGGGTGAGGTGGTCGCCGAGGGCGCGCGGATGCTCGACACGCTGCACAAGGGGACGCCGTACGACATCCGGTTCGGGACGGTCGTACAGCCGTAGAACCTGAGAGCCGTGGTCCCCTGGCAGGTTCAGTCCGCGCGGCCCGTCACCGCGACCGTCACGCCGAGGCCGATCATCGTGAAGCCGCCCGCGCCGCCGATCAGGGAGAGGCGGCGGTCGGAGCCGGCGAACCAGGTGCGGGCCGCCGAGGCGGTCAGGCCCCAGAGGGTGTCCGTGACCAGGCCGATCGAGATCGGGATGAGGCCGAGCAGGAGCATCTGGAGCGGGACGTGGCCCGCGGAGTGGTTGACGAACTGGGGGAGTACGGCGGCGAAGAACACCACGCCCTTGGGGTTGGTGACGCCGACCAGGGCTCCGTCGAGGACCGTGCGGAGGTCGCCCCGGGGCTCCTGCCCAGGTGCTGTCCGCATCGCGGACGCCTTCAGGTCCTTGCGGTGGCGGAATGCCTGGACGCCCAGGTGGACGAGGTAGGCCGCGCCCGCCAGCTTCACCGTCAGGTAGATCGTGACCGAGCGTTCGACCAGCGCGCCGATGCCGAACGCCACCGCCGTCACCAGCAGGTACGAGCCGAAGACATTGCCGATCGCCGTCGCCACCGCCGTACGGCGGCCGTGGGCGAGGGCGCGGCCGATGACGAACAGGACACTCGGTCCCGGGATCACGATCACCAGCAACGACATCGCGGCGAAGGCGAGGAAACGGTCCGTGGACACCATGCGATCACTCCCATCCTGCGCTCATTGAAACAGGCGGGAAGGGGTCCGCTCCAGGGGCCGGTTGGTGGCCCGCACATGGATAGGGTGCGTTGCGGGCTGCTCGTGGAAGCCCGCAACGCACCCTGGTATTTCCCTGAGGGGTGCTCAGGAGTTCTTCCGGGTTACGAGTTGACCTGCGTGGTCACCAGGCTGGAGAACGTGGTCAGCCGGGAGTAGACACCCGGGTAACCCGCCTCGGCACAGCCCTCGCCCCAAGAAGTGATCCCTGCCAGGACGCCCCCGATGAGCAGGGGACCGCCGCTATCGCCCTGGCAGGTGTCTACGCCGCCGGATGTGTATCCGGCGCAAACCATGTCGGACGCGATGAAGTCCGAACCGTAGGAGCTCTTGCAGCTGGAGTCGGACACGATCGGGACGGTCGCGGTCCGCAGCTGGTTGGAGGAGCTGCCGTTCTCCGAGGTGGTGCCCCAGCCGAGGATGCGGGCGGTGGTGCCGGCCGCGTACACGCTGGTCTGGGAGGAGGAGACGTACGAGGCCGTCGTGTACGGCATCGACGTCGACAGCGTCAGGACGGCCACGTCGTCGCCGTTGGTGGCGTCCGTGTAGCTGGGGTTGATCCAGATCTTGCTGACCTTGCTGACGGTGCCGTTCGTTCCGTTGAGGTACGTACGACCGCCGACCACGCGCACGCTGCTGGTGGTTTCGCCGACCATGCAGTGGGCGGCGGTGACCACCTTGGTGGCGGAGACGAGGGTGCCGCCGCAGAACTGGTTCTGCGAGGCGTCCGTGATCTGCATGACGAACGGGTACGTCGTCGTCGTGGTCGTGGAACCGCCGACGATGGGCTGGGGGGCTGCCACAGCGGTGGGGGCGCTGAGCAGTGCGGTCGCTGCGGCAGCGGCGGCTGCTGCGACGACCGCGGTCGTTCTCCTGGCGCGGTTGAGCCCGAACATGAGTCTCCTCATTGGGTTGCCGGTGGGGGTCGCGCGGGTGTGGGGGGTGCAACGGGGGTCGCGGGACCGACCCCCGTATGCCCGGGCGAGCGGCACACCCATAAGCTAGAACCCGGAACACCCTGCTCCCAATGAGGGAACCCCCTAGGGGAGTTGGGCAGGGAAAACCCTCGGTCGCCGCACAGTAAACCCGTAGGGTCCTCAGTTCGGACGGCGCCCCGCCGCCAGTCGGACGATATCCACCCGCGAGCGGATCCCCAGCTTGCGGTAGACGCGGGTCAGGGTCGCCTCGACCGTCTTGACGCTGATGAACAGCCGGGCGGCGATCTCCCGGTTGGTGGCGCCCTCCATGACGAGCGCGGCGACCTGACGCTCCATCGAGGCCAGCCCGTCGAGCCCCTCCAGGGTCGGCGCGGGTGTGGGCACGGGCGCCGGCTCCGGCGCCCTGGCGACGGCCGCCTCGTCCACCTGGCGCAGCCAGGGCAGCGCCCGGCACCGGCGGAACAGCCGGGTCGCCTCGTCGTACGACGTGGGGCCGGGCTGTCCGGTGCGCAGCGACGCCAGCGCGAAGGCGGCGCGGGCCTCCTCCAGGCCGTAGCCCAGTTTGGCGAGGCGGTCCTGGACGGATGTCAGTTGGGCGACGGCCTCGTCGTGTTCGCCGCGGGCCGCTCTGACGAGTGCCTCGGCGCGGTCGAGTACGGCGAGGACGCTCTCGCGGCCGAGGCGCAGCGCGCGTTCACGTGTCACGTCGATGACGTCCTGGGCCTCGGTGGTCTCGCCGATCCGGACGAGCGCCTCGGCGAGGTCGCCGTGCCAGCGTCCGCGCGCCGGGTCGGTCACCCCGAGGGCCTGCTCCAGTTCGCGGACCCGGCGCAGCGAGCGGACCGTCCCGTGCGCGTCCCCGGCGACCAACTGGGCGTATCCCAGGGCCCCGAGGGCACGGGACAGGTACATCTGGTCGCCGTCCTCCTCGGCGTGCTCGACCGCCTCGCGGGCCAGCGCCAGCCCCTCCTCGACGTCACCGCCGGAGGCCTCGGCGAGTGCGGTGAGCATCGCGGACGCCGTCTGGCCGATCCCGGAGTCGCGGGCCAGCCGCAGGCCCTCGCGGGCCAGGTCGAGGGCGCGGCCGCAGTGCCCGGAGCGCAGTTCGGTCTCGGCGAAGCCGCGCAGGAAGTGCACCTCGCTCTCCACCGACCCGCGCCGCCGCACCTCGCGCAGCAGCGCGGTGATGGTCGCGCGGGCCTCGGGCAGCTGATCGCTCATCACCAGCCAGCGGAACCGGGCCGAGCCGGCGCCGTTGTGATGGCACGCCACCCGCGGGTCCTGCGGCTCCTTCAGCGCGCGCTTGATGGTGAGCGGGGCGTCCGGATGGCCCATCAGGGTCTCGGTCTGCGCCTGGAAGGAGAGCGCGAGGAGTTCGGTGCGCCGGTCACCGGCCCGCGCGGCGAGTTCCGCGGAGCGCGCTGTCTCCGCGCGGGCCCCGGCGAAGTCGCCCTCGACGAGCAGGGCGCGCCAGGCCAGTTGGTAGCGGACCAGGGCGAGCAGCCGGGGGTCGTCGCCCGCGTCGGCGAGGGCCTGCGGGAAGACGGCGTCGACGTCCGCCATGGAGTGGCCCGCCGTGTCGATCACGATGATCCAGGCCCGCACCCGCTCGGCGGCCACCGACGTCCGGGTCAGCACCTCGCGCGCGATGTCCCGGGCGAGGTCCAGTTCTCCCGCGGTGATCGCGTCCTCCGAGGCCTGCAACCGGCGCTCGTCCGGCCCCGGCACGCTGTCGCCCGGGGTGTGCCGGGCGGCCAGCAGCCCGAGCGACGCGGCGACCGAGGGCGCCCCGCGGTCCCGGGCCAGGGTCGCGGCCTCGGCGAGCCGGGCGGCGACCTCCGGGTCGGTGCCGGTGGTCGCGAGGGCCAGGTGCCGGGCGCGCTCGATGGGATCGGACGCGGCGGTCGACAGCGCCGCGTGCGCGGCCCGCCGCTCCTGCGCGGGCGCCTCCGCGTACAGCGCGGCCGAGATCAGCGGATGCGCGAACCGTACGGCGGGAGCCTCGGACTCCGTTGCCAGCAGGCCGAGTTCGGCGGCCTGGGCGGTCTCCGCCTCGGCGTTCTCCCGGCCCGCGGTCTGCAGCAGGGCCACCGTGGGCCGGGCGCCCGCGCTCGCGACCAGCAGCGTGCGGCGCGCCTCGGCGGGCAGCATGTCGAGCCGGCTCAGCACCAACGCGCGTAGTGAAGTGGGCACGGGCAGCGGCTCGCCCGGTCTCGGCGGGGTCGGGTTCTCGGCCAGCGCACGCCCCAACTCCAGCGCGAACAACGGGTTTCCGCCACTCGTCCGGTGGATCTCACGGACCGTGGAACGCGGCAGCCCGGTGTATCCGCGATGGTCGAGCAGCGCCGACACCTGCGCCCGGGACAGCGGACTGAGCCGGAACGCCAGCGTGTCCGGCGGCGACGCGCTCAGATACCGGTCGTACTCCTGGCCCTCGGTGCGCACCGCGAACACCATCTGCACCTGCGTGTCCCCGAGCCGCCGCGCGGCGAACCCGAGCAACTCCGCGCTGGCCGGGTCCAGCCACTGCAGATCATCGGCTACGACGAGGACGGGACCGTCGGCCGCGAGGGCGCGCAGCGCGGACAGGACGGCGAGGCGCAGGGCGAGTCCGTCGCGCTGGAGGGAGGACTCGCCGCGGCCGGTGAGCGCGGATTCCAGCGCCGTGCGTTGGGCGGCGGGCAGTCGCTCGGACACCTCGTCCAGGACCAGACCAAGGAGGTCGGCGAGGGCCAGGAAGGGGAGATGGGATTCGGACTCCGTGGCCGAGCAGCGCAACACGGTCCGCGCCGTCTCGCCGTATTCCGCGGCCAACGCCCGCAGGACGGTGGACTTTCCTATTCCGGCGGGGCCGTGGAGCAGCACACTGCCCCCCTCGGCGAGCTGGTCACGGGCGGCGTTGAACATCTCCTCCCGGCCGATGACCAGGTCGGGGCGCGTTCTGGCAGGCTCCTTGAAGTCCCGTCGCACGGTCACCGCTCCCCTCGTGTGTCGTGTCCGGGCCAATATTAGGCAATCAGTCCTTGAAATTCGGATGGACGGGGTCGTGAGGGAAATAACAACTGTGCGGCATCAGGAAATTCAGAGCTCCGATGAATGAATAGCCACTCGTCGCGGGAGCCCCCTCAGGGGCCGCCGACGGGGCTACCACCACCCCTCTCACGGCAGCACCCCCGCCCGCCGCGCCGCCACCACGGCCTCCCCGCGGGTGTGCGCCCCGAGCCTCCGCATCGCCGAGCGCAGATAGCCCTTCACCGTCTCCGGCCGCAGCCCGAGCCGCTCAGCCGCCACCGCGTTCGTCGCCCCGGCCGCCACACAGGCCAGGACGTCCAGCTCCCGAGGCGCCAGTTCCACGTCCCCGGTGGCCGGCTCCGCCGTCAACAGGCCGCAGGCGTCGAGCAGTTCGGCCCGCAGCGCCGGGTCCGGGATGCGCGGGGCCAGCGCCCGCAGCGCCGCGTGCGCCTCCCGCACCTGCTCCCACGCCGGGCTCGCCGCCGGGTCGGGGGTCGGTGCCGGGCGTGCCGCGCTCAGCAGCTCCAGCACCTCCTCCTGTACCACCAGCGCCTGTTCCACGTCCCGGGCGGCCTCCATCGCCGCGCTCAGCATCCGGTCGCCCAACGGCTGGGCGGTGCGCAGCGCGCCGTAGAGGACACCGCGCACCCGGCGGCGTACGACGACCGGGACCGCGAGGATCGCGCGGAGGCCCTCGACGGCGACTGGGGCGTCGTACTCGTGGCTGATCTGGCGGGAGGCGGAGTAGTCGAGGACGGCGCACGGGCGGGCGAGGGCGACCGCCTTGCCGCCGAGGCCGCTGCCCGAGGTGATCGCGAGGGCGCGCAGGGCGGAGGTCGCCGTGCCGCTGAGTTCGCTGATGCGCATCTGCCGGCGGCCGGTCTCCACCAGGCCGCCGAAGGCGACGGGCAGCCCCGTACCCCGCCGGAGCCGTACCAGCGCCGACTGAATCTCCACCATTCCCGCCGCGTCCGTCGCCACCCGCGTGCCCCTTCATTGCGGCCGACCTGCTGCACACACCCCCGTACGGGGGTAGTGAGACCCACATCACGGATTACACGATGTCAGAGAGCCGCCCGGCAATGGTCCGGTACTTAGGAGGACAGATGACGACGGCAAGTGAGTCGTTCCGTAGCGCGAGGGATTTTCTGCTGGCGCACCGTACGGACTATGTCACGGCCTACGAGGGTTTCTCCTGGCCCAGGCCCGAGCACTTCAACTGGGCGCTCGACTGGTTCGACGTCATCGCGACCGGCAACGACCGCACCGCGCTGCACATCGTCGAGGAGGACGGCACCGAGGCCGCCCTGTCCTTCGCGGAGATGTCCGAGCGTTCGAACCGGGTCGCCAACTGGCTGCGCGCCCAGGGCGTCCGCGCCGAGGACCGCGTCCTCGTCATGCTCGGCAACCAGACCGAGCTGTGGGAGACCGCGCTTGCCGCGATGAAACTGGGCGCCGTCGTCATCCCGGCCACCCCGCTGCTCGGCCCCGCCGACCTGCGCGACCGTGTCGCACGCGGCCGGGTCCGGCAGGTGATCGTGCGCTCCGGGGACGTCGACAAGTTCGACGAGGTGCCCGGGACCTACACCCGGATCGCGGTCGGCGGTGGGGTCGAGGGCTGGCGGACGTACGAGGACGCGTACACCGCTTCCGCGGAGTTCACGGCGGACGGCCCGACCCTGGCCGACGACCCGCTGATGCTGTACTTCACCTCGGGCACGACCGCCCACCCCAAGCTGGTCGAGCACACCCACACGTCGTACCCGATCGGGCACCTGGCGACGATGTACTGGATCGGTCTGCGCCCCGGCGACGTGCACCTCAACATCTCCTCGCCCGGCTGGGCCAAGCACGCCTGGTCGAACCTCTTCGCGCCGTGGAACGCGGAGGCGACCGTCTTCATCCACAACTACGCGCGCTTCGACGCGGCCCGGCTGATGGCCGAGATGGACCGCGCGGGTGTGACGACGTTCTGCGCCCCGCCGACCGTGTGGCGCATGCTCATCCAGGCCGACCTGACCCAGCTGCGCACCCCGCCCCGCGAGGCGCTGGCGGCGGGGGAGCCCTTGAACCCCGAGGTGATCGAGCAGGTCAGGCGTGCCTGGGGCGTCACCGTCCGGGACGGCTTCGGCCAGACGGAGACGGCCGTGCAGGTGTCCAACAGCCCCGGTCAGCCGCTGAAGACGGGCTCCATGGGACGGCCGAGCCCCGGCTACCGGGTCGAACTCCTCGACCCGGTGTCGGGTGCGCCGGGCGCGGCCGAGGGCGAGATCGCGCTCGACCTGTCCGACCCGCCGGTCGGCCTGATGACCGGCTACCACGGAGACCCGGACCGTACGGCGGAGGCGATGGCCGGCGGCTACTACCGCACCGGCGACATCGGCTCCCGCGACGCGGACGGCTACATCACCTACGTCGGCCGGTCCGACGACGTCTTCAAGGCCTCCGACTACAAGATCTCCCCGTTCGAGCTGGAGAGCGCGCTGCTGGAGCACGAGGCGGTGGCCGAGGCCGCCGTGGTGCCCGCACCGGACGAGCTGCGGCTCGCCGTACCGAAGGCGTACGTCGTCCTCGCGGCGGGCTGGGAGCCGGGACCCGACACGGCCAAGGTGCTGTTCGAGCACTCGCGCGACGTCCTCGCCCCGTACAAGCGCATCCGGCGGCTGGAGTTCGGCGACCTGCCCAAGACCGTCTCCGGCAAGATCCGCCGGATCGAACTGCGGGAGGCGACGGCCGCGGGGTCGGACGCCGAGTACCGCGAGGAGGACTTCCGATGACCCCGCCGTCGAACGCGCCGACGAACTCGTACAGCCATGGAACCAGCGGGACTTCACTCCTCGGCGACACCATCGGGGCGAACCTCGACCGGGCGGTCGCAGCGTGGCCCGACCGCGAGGTGCTCGTCGACGTCCCGTCCGGGCGGCGCTGGACCTACGGCCAGTTCGCCTCCGACGTCGAGCGGTTGGCGTACGCGCTGCTCGCGAGCGGGGTGGGGAAGGGCGACCGGGTGGGGATCTGGGCGATCAACTGCCCCGAGTGGGTGCTCGTCCAGTACGCCACCACCCGCATAGGCGCGATCATGGTGAACATCAACCCGGCCTACCGGACCCACGAGGTCGAGTTCGTCCTCAACCAGGCGGGGATCTCGGTCCTGTTCGCCTCGGCCGGCCACAAGAGCAGTGACTACCGGGCGATGGTCGAACAAGTCCGGCCCAAGTGCCCGCAGTTGCGGGAGGCGGTGTACGTCGGCGACCCGAGCTGGGACGCGATGGCGGCCCGGGGCGCGGCCGACCGTGCGGAGGAACTGCGGTCCCGTGAGGCCGAGTTGTCCTGCGGCGACCCCATCAACATCCAGTACACCTCGGGCACGACCGGCTTCCCCAAGGGAGCCACCCTCTCCCACCACAACATCCTCAACAACGGTTATTTCGTCGGCGAGTTGATCGCGTACACCGAGCAGGACCGGGTCTGCGTCCCGGTGCCCTTCTACCACTGCTTCGGCATGGTCATGGGCAACCTCGCGGCCACCTCGCACGGCGCGTGCATCGTGATCCCGGCCCCGTCCTTCGACCCGGCGGCGACCCTGAAGGCGGTCCAGCAGGAGCGCTGCACGTCCCTCTACGGCGTACCGACCATGTTCATCGCGGAGTTGAACCTCCCCGACTTCGCGACCTACGACCTCTCCTCGCTCCGCACCGGCATCATGGCGGGCTCGCCCTGCCCGGTCGAGGTGATGAAACGGGTGGTCGCCGAGATGCACATGGCGGAGGTCTCCATCTGCTACGGCATGACGGAGACGTCCCCGGTGTCGCTCCAGACCCGGCGGGACGACGACCTCGAACACCGCACCGGCACGGTCGGGCGGGTGCTCCCGCACCTGGAGGTCAAGGTCGTCGACCCGGCGACGGGTGTGACTCAACCCCGGGGCGCGGCGGGGGAGTTGTGCACCCGCGGCTACAGCGTGATGCTCGGCTACTGGAACGAGCCCGAGAAGACCGCCGAGTCGATCGACGCGGGGCGCTGGATGCACACGGGTGACCTCGCGATGATGCGTGAGGACGGCTACGTCGAGATCGTCGGCCGCATCAAGGACATGATCATCCGGGGTGGCGAGAACATCTACCCGCGCGAGATCGAGGAGTTCCTCTACACCCACCCGAAGATCGCGGACGTCCAGGTGGTGGGGGTGCCGGATGAGCGCTACGGGGAGGAGGTGCTGGCGTGCGTGATCCCGCGAGACCCGGCGGATCCGTTGACCCTGGAGGAGCTGCGGGGGTTCTGCGAGGGGAGGTTGGCGCCTTTCAAGATTCCGAGACTGCTCCAGATCATGGACGCCTTTCCGATGACGGTGTCGGGGAAGGTACGGAAGATCGAGCTGCGGGAGCAGGCTGTTCGGGGGCGGTGAGGTGGGGACTCCCCAGGTGCGGGTCTGTGTCTGAGGGCGTCGTGGTGGGCCGGGGGCCGGGGGCCGGGGGCTGGGTTGCCGGGGTGTGGGGTGACTTGGACTTGGCCGCGCGGTCTGCTGGTGGCGTGTGCGGGGTGTTGGGTCGGGGGCGCTGGTGCTGGGTTGGCCTGCGGTGACTTGCTGTGTGGGTGCGTACGACGGCCTGGGATGCGTCTGGCGGGGGCGGTCGGGGGGCGAGTCCGGCGAGGCCTGCGACTTGGCGCGGCCTCGTGGCGATGTCCCGCAGCTGCACGTGGCCGTCGGCGTACGGACTCCCTGGGCCCGCGTCTTCGTCCGGCGGCACGGCAGTCGCCTGCTGCCTGCCGCTCGGCGTCCGCCGTCACGAATCACCCGCGACCGCTCAACTAACTCCCCGCCGCGACGAGTTGGCCGGTCAAGTCGCCCGCCGCCCGCCGCCCGCCGCCCGCCGCCCGCCGCCCGCCGCCCGCCGCCCGCCGCCCGCCGCCCGCCGCCCGCCGCCCAGTATCACGAGCACGCCCTGATCGCCATGAACCAACCGCGACCACTCAACCAACATTCCGGCGGGTCGAGTTGGTCGGCCAGGTTGTTCGCTGGCTGGGGTGTGTCCGTGAGGTCGGGTGGGTCGGTCTTCGGCGAGACTCGCGGCTTGTGGTGCGTCCTTGCTGTGCCGTCAGGTAGTTGTCCGTCGCCCGGCGTCTGCTGTCACGAACCAGCCGTAGTGGCCGCGAACCAACCCCGCCCGCCCGACTAGCTCCCCGCCGCGTCGAGTTGGTCGGCCAGGTCGTTCACCGGCTGGGGTGTGCCCGTGAGGTCGAGGACGAACAGGGGGACGCGGAGGGCGTCCGCGCGGGCGCGGGCGTCGTCGGCGTAGCCGGCCAGGGAGAAGTAGACGCACTCGGTGGACTCCGTCATGGCCGTCAGCCAGAGGCACTCCACATCGCGCAGTGAGGCGGGCCGTACGGTCGGGTCGACCTGGGCCAGGATGCCGCGGGCGGCGAGGCCGATGCCGGACGGGGGCCGTTGGTCGGCGCGGCGGATGTCCCGGTAGCCGAGCCAGCGGAGGTAGAGCGCGGCGGCGGTGACCGCGTCGCGTGCGGTGCGGATCGTGACGGGTTGGAAGGCCGGGCGGCCCTCGACCTCGGCGCCGACCTTGGGGGGTCTCGCGGCGGGTTCCGATGTCGGTTCCGCGCCGGCGACCGGTATCCGCAGCAGGGTTCCGCACGGGCAGCCCAGCTCCGGGTACGGCCACTCGTCGAGCCGGCCGCAGGCCGCGCAGCGGACCGCGATCCAGTCCTCGTCCCACACACGGTGGTTCACGACGGTCGCCACGCCGCGCTGGTCCAGCGGCGGGGCGACCGGGGCCCCGCACACACAGGGATACGACGGCGCGGCGTAGACGTGTTCTCTTCGGCACGCCGGACAGCGCACCGGCACGCTCTCGGACATGAGCCCCATAGTCCTCCTGAAAACCCCTGCTTGTCCGTCTCTTGACGGCCTTGGTCACCCCACTTACATTACTTCCAGATAGTAGAAGTTAGATTCCGCAATACGGAAGTTCATGCGGAAGTCAGAAGCTCGCAAGGAGTTTTCACCGCGGGGCGCGCCGGTGATGTGATTCCGACAGCCGAAGCAGGAGTACTCCATGGCTCGTATGACCGCTGCCCGCGCGGCAGTCGAGATCCTCAAGCGCGAGGGCGTCAGCGACGCGTTCGGCGTCCCGGGCGCGGCGATCAACCCGTTCTACGCCGCGCTCAAGGCCTCCGGCGGCATCAACCACACCCTCGCCCGCCACGTCGAGGGTGCCTCGCACATGGCCGAGGGTTACACCCGTACCAGCCCGGGCAACATCGGTGTCTGCGTCGGCACCTCGGGCCCGGCCGGCACCGACATGATCACCGGCCTCTACTCCGCGATCGGCGACTCGATCCCGATCCTGTGCATCACGGGCCAGGCCCCGACCGCCGTGATCCACAAAGAGGACTTCCAGGCCGTGGACATCGCGTCGATCGCGGCCCCGGTGACGAAGATGGCGATCACGGTCCTGGAGGCGGCCCAGGTCCCCGGCGTCTTCCAGCAGGCCTTCCACCTGATGCGCTCAGGCCGCCCCGGCCCGGTCCTGATCGACCTCCCGATCGACGTGCAGCTCACGGAGATCGAGTTCGACCCGGACACGTACGAACCGCTGTCGGTCTACAAGCCGACCGCGACCCGCGCCCAGATCGAGAAGGCGATCGGGATGCTGAACGCCTCCGAACGCCCCCTGATCGTCGCGGGCGGCGGCGTCATCAACGCGGACGCGGCCGAACTCCTCGTCGAATTCGCCGAGTTGACCGGCACCCCGGTCGTCCCGACCCTGATGGGCTGGGGCGTCCTGCCCGACGACCACGAGCTGAACGCCGGCATGGTCGGCCTCCAGACCTCGCACCGCTACGGCAACGCGACCTTCCTGGAGTCCGACTTCGTCCTCGGCATCGGCAACCGCTGGGCCAACCGCCACACCGGCAAACTCGACGTCTACACGGCGGGCCGGAAGTTCGTCCACGTCAACATCGAGCCGACCCAGATCGGCAAGATCTTCGCCCCCGACTACGGCATCGCGTCCGACGCGAAGGCGGCGCTGGAGCTGTTCGTGGACGTGGCAAGGGAGTTGAAGGCGGCGGGCACCCTCCCCGACCGCTCGGTCTGGGCGGCATCGGCCCAGGAGCGGAAGTCGACTCTGCAACGCCGCACGCACTTCGACGACATCCCGATCAAACCCCAGCGCGTCTACGAGGAGATGAACAAGGCCTTCGGCCCGGAGACCCGGTACGTCTCCACGATCGGCCTCTCCCAGATCGCCGGCGCCCAGATGCTCCACGTCTACCGCCCCCGCCACTGGATCAACTGCGGCCAGGCGGGCCCCCTCGGCTGGACGATCCCGGCCGCACTGGGCGTCGCGAAGGCCGACCCCGAGGCATCGGTGGTGGCCCTCTCCGGGGACTACGACTTCCAGTTCATGCTCGAAGAACTGGCGGTCGGCGCACAACACCGCATCCCCTACGTCCATGTCCTCGTGAACAACGCCTACTTGGGCCTGATCCGGCAGGCGCAGATCGGCCTGGACATCAACTTCCAGGTCAACCTGGAATTTGAGAACATCAACTCGCCCGAGCTGGGTGTCTACGGCGTCGACCACATCAAGGTCGTCGAGGGCCTCGGCTGCAAGGCCATCCGCGTCACCGACCCCAACGAACTGGGCACGGCCTTCGAACAGGCCAAGAAGCTCGCGGCGGAGTTCAGGGTCCCGATCGTGGTCGAGGCGATCCTGGAACGAGTCACCAACATCGCGATGAGCAGGACGAACGACATCAGCAACGTGGTCGAATTCGAGGAGATCGCGACGGAACCGGGTCATGCACCGACGTCGATCAGGACGTTGAAGGTCTGACAGAGGTGGAAAGACAGAGGGGGCGGCCCATCCGGGAGGACGGGCCGCCCCCTCTGCTTCTGGGAGGCGCGAAGCGCCGACCGATAGGGCCGCGGGGCTGTGTCAATCTGCGGCTCCGCCGCGTGGGCGCGACCAGCCACGAACGACCCGCACCCCGCAACGAACAGCCCCAGGCAGTACCTACCCGGCCCCGCAAGTGAACCCACCCCCGGACCCCCCACCCCAGGACTGCGGCAACCCCTCCTCGGCACTCCCACCCCGCCCGACCAACCCCGCCGCCTCAGCGAAACGCGGCACGAGCGAGACCAACGCCTTGTCCCCGTACAGGGCGACCGCCAGCAGAACATCACCCGACGACACCCCCTCCCGCCCGACAGGCAACGGGAGTTGAACCCGCAGGGACTTCAACAGCACGCGCGCGGCACGGCTACGACCAGGCGGAACCCTGCGCAGCAACCCCGCCGCCACAAGATCCCCACGCAACGCAGCGAGCGCCTCACCCACACCTCGCCGACCGAGCAACTCCCGCATACCCGCCGGACGGTACAGCGCAGCGTGCACAGCCTTCGTAAGACGAGGAAGCGCCCCGGCCCCCACAGCCACCCCCGACGCCCGCATCGTCCCGGGCCGCCCGGCCCGCACCTCACCCCGCAGACGCAAGGCAACCACCGCCACGGTCACGGCCGCACGGGCACCACCCCGCAGCAACGCGACCTCGTGAGGCTGGAGCCGGATTGTCGGAGCACCGCTCATGACACCCCCTGATACGAGGCCCGCCGCCCCCGTGCCGGCGGGCCTCGTGCGACGAATGTGCCCGTGTGCAGGGGCGGTTGAAGCCCCGCGAGGGGGGTTCAGAGGTTTATTTGAGGTTCACTGACCGTGCTGTTCCGACAGGCCCGGCCAGTCCTCGGGCCCGCCGCCCTGCCAGTCGATCAGGTCGCTCTCCTCGACCTCGATCCGGTCCAGATCGGCGAGGCGCAGGATCTCGACGACGTCGTCCAGGTGCGAGGCGATACCGAGGGTCTCGTCACCGGTGGTGACCCTGCGGGAGCCGTCCAGCGCCGGGGGATGGACCACGATGTGCGGGTGTTCCGATGGGTGTGCCATGCCTTCAGGCTGCTGTGCCCACGGCGGATCCGCACCCGGAAACGCCGAAGAGCGCCGGATACGGAACCGTCCGTATCCGGCGCTCGTCGTGGTGGCCGTCCGACGGCGCGAGGCTGGGCGCGACAGGACGTTCGCGCCGCCGGACGGAGTCTGTGGGCTGGAGAGGGGAGCCCCTCTCTCTGCAAAAGGGGAGCCCCAGGGAGCCCTGTGCAGAAGGCTTCGGCTGGGACCGCGGCGGTCGCGACGGGACCGGGGTGCTTCTTCCCTCAGGTCGAGAAGTAGCCCCTGGAACCTTCACCACCGCACTGGCTCGCATTCCGCCGCGGTCCTGGCCCTGCCCGCGCGGTGCCGCCGACCACCCCTCATCCGGGTCGTCCGGCACACGCGGGCCGTCTGTGGAGTCTTCCGGTTCTTCGGTCTTCGGTTCAGTCCTCGCGCAGGGCGTGGACCGCCTCCTCCACGCGTCGGCCGTACTCCGGGTCGGCGGCGTGGAAGTGGGCGAGGTTCCTCTCGATCACGTCGTCGCGGGAGACCTGGGCGAGCCCGCCGGCGATGTTCGCGACGAGACGGGACCGCTCCTCGGGCGACATCAGGCGGTACAACTCGCCCGCCTGGTAGAAGTCGTCGTCCTTGGTGTGCTGCGGAGCCTCGTGCGTGCCCGTGTAGCCGGTGACCGGCAGCGGGGCCGACAGGGCGCGGCCGGTCTCGGCGGGACCGTCGTAGGAGTTCGGCTCGTAGTTCTTCGCCGCGCGGCCCTGGGCGGTGGAGTTGGACGCCATGAGGCCGTCCCGGCCGTAGTTCCGCGCCGTCGTCGCCTTGGGGGCGTTCACCGCCAGCAGGGTGTGGTTGACGCCCAGGCGGTAGCGGTGTGCGTCCGCGTAGGCGAACAGGCGGCCCTGGAGCATCTTGTCGGTCGAAGGGCCGATGCCCGGCACGAAGTTGTTCGGGGAGAACGCGGCCTGCTCGACCTCGGCGAACACGTTGTCCGGGTTGCGGTCCAACACCAGCCGACCCACCCGCTGGAGGGGGTAGTCGCGGTGCGGCCACACCTTGGTGACGTCGAACGGGTTGAAGCGGTACTCCGCCGCGTCCGCCGCCGGCATGAGCTGGACGTGCAGCGTCCAGGACGGGTTCACGCCCCGCTCGATGGCCTGGAGCAGGTCCGTCTGATGGGAGTTGGGGTTCTTGCCCGCGAGCTCCGCAGCCTGGTCGGAGGACAGGCTGCGCACGCCCTGGTTGGTCTTGAAGTGGTACTTGACGAAGAAGGCCTCGCCCGCCGCGTTCGTCCACTGATAGGTGTGCGAGCCGTAGCCGTTCATGTGGCGGTACGACGCCGGGATGCCGCGGTCGCCCATCAGCCAGGTCACCTGGTGCGTGGCTTCGGGGCTGTGCGCCCAGAAGTCCCATACGTTGTCCGGCTCTTGACGCCCCGTGAAGGGGTCGCGCTTCTGCGAGTGGATGAAGTCGGGGAATTTTATGGGGTCCTTGATGAAGAACACCGGGGTGTTGTTCCCGACCAGGTCGTAATTCCCCTGCTCCGTATAGAACTTGACCGCGAAGCCACGCGGGTCGCGCACCGCGTCCGCGCCGCCGAGCGAGTCGGCGACCGTGGAGAAGCGCAGGAAGACCTCGGTGCGCCTGCCGACCGTGTTCAGGAAGTCGGCGTGGGTGAAGCCGGTGACGTCGTCGGTGACCTCGAAGTAGCCGTACGCGCCGGAGCCCCTGGCGTGCACCACGCGCTCCGGGATGCGTTCGCGGTTGAAGCGGGCCAACTTCTCCAGGAGGTGCTGGTCCTGGAGGAGGAGCGGGCCGCCGATGCCGGCGGAGGCGGAGTTCTGGTTGTCGGCGACCGGGGCGCCGGACTCGGTCGTGAGCACGCGCTTCGACATGGGGAGCAATCCTCGATGATTCGTTGAACTCGTCGAATTCGTTGAACTGGTGGGCATGGTTCCGGGCGGCGCCAACGCCTGGGCGCGACAGGACAGTTGTCAGCGACGGCGCCGCCCGGGGTCTGGGGGGCGGTGCTAGAGCCGCGCGCCCGACAGGCGTTCCACGGCGCGCAGCAGCGCCGAGTGGTCGAGTCCGCCGTCGCCCTGCGCACGCAGGCTCGCGACCAGCTGCGCCACCACCGCGCCCACGGGCAGCGCGGCGCCGACGTTACGGGCCGCGTCCGTGACGATGCCCATGTCCTTGTGGTGCAGGTCGATCCGGAAGCCCGGCTTGAAGTCGCGGTTGAGGAAGTTGTCCTTCTTCCGCGTCAGCACGGTGGAGCCCGCGAGCCCGCCGTTGAGGACGTCGAGGGCCGCCGCGAGGTCCACGCCCGACTTCTCCAGGAAGACCACGGCCTCGGCGCACGCCTGGATGTTCACGGCGACGATCAGCTGGTTGGCGGCCTTCACGGTCTGGCCCGAGCCGTGCGGACCGCACAGCACGATGGTCCGGCCGAGCGCGTCGAAGATCGGCTCGGCTTCCTCGAAGTCGGACTGTGCGCCGCCGACCATGATGGACAGCACGGCCTCGATCGCACCGGCCTCACCGCCGGAGACGGGAGCGTCCAGAACCCGAACTCCCTTTTCTGCGGCGGCTTTTGCCAGGTCGACCGAGGTCTGCGGGGTGATCGACGACATGTCGATCAGGAGGGTGCCGGCGCGGGCGTTCTCCAGGATGCCGTCGGGGCCGTAGGCGATGGCCTCGACCTGCGGGGACGCGGGGACCATGGTGATCACCACGTCGGCGTCCCGCACGGCCTCGGCGATGGAACCGGCCGCGGTGCCGCCGGCGGCGGTCAGGCGGTCCAACTTGTCCTGTTCCAGGGTGAAGCCGGTGACGTCGTAACCGGCCTTGATCAGGTTCTCGGACATGGGGGAGCCCATGATGCCGAGGCCGATCCAGGCAACCGCCGGGTGGGTCGGGCGGGAAGAGTCTGCGAGCTTGCTCATGCGGGTGCCTCTCTCACTGCTCTGCTGTGTCGGGGAGTTCAGCGCGCTGCGCGCGGGAGCCAGTCGAAGGCCTCGGCGCTCGGGCGGTCGCCGGGCTTGTACTCCAGGCCCACCCAGCCGTCGTAACCGGCCTTCCTCAACTGGTCGAGGAGGTCCTCCAGTTGGAGCGTGCCGGTGCCGGGGGCGCCGCGGCCCGGGTTGTCCGCGATCTGTACATGGCCGGTCTTCGCGGCGAACTGCTCGATCACGGAGGGGAGTTCCTCCCCGTTCATGGACAGGTGGTAGAGGTCCATGAGGAAGCGCGCGTTGCCGAGGCCGGACGCGGCGTTGACCTTGTCGACGACGTCCACGGCGGCGGGCGCGCTGACGAGCGGGTACAGCGGCGACTCGGGCTTGTTCAGGGCCTCGATCAGCAGGACCGCGCCGATCCGGTCGGCGGCACGGGCCGCGAGGACCAGGTTCTCCAGCGCGAGCGCGTCCTGCTCGGCGGGGTCGACGCCGGCCACGCGGTTGCCGTAGAGCGCGTTGAGGGCCGTGGCGCCGAGGGAGTGGGCGAAGTCGGCGGCCACGTCGATGTTCGCGCGGAACCTCTCCGACTCCTCGCCGGGGATCGACAGGGCGCCGCGGTCGGGGCCGGGGAGCTGTCCGGCGTAGAGGTTCAGGCCGGTGAGCTGGACGCCCGCGTCCGCCAACGCCCGCTTGAGCGCGTCCAGTCGGGACTGCTCGGGGGTCGGGGAGTCGACCCAGGGCCACCACAGCTCGACCGCGGTGAAGCCGGCCGCGGCGGCAGCCGCGGGGCGCTCCAGGAGCGGGAGTTCGGTGAAGAGGATCGACAGGTTGACGTTGAAGCGCTGGTCTGCGAATCCCATCGGGGTCGCGCTCCCTTCCGTGTCGGGTGTCGTCTTGGTATTCCGTATTGCGGAATATGGTTTCTGCTTAATGGAAGATTGCCGTCGGGTGTCGGAGCTTGTCAAGGGGGCTCGGCGGAAAACGGCACCGCGCGTTAGGTTGTGCGCGTGCGATTGCGAGTGGAGTTCACGACAGAGCCCTTCGATCTCGACGAGGCGCCCGCGCATGCGCTGGTGGCCCGGGAGGTCATCGAGGCTGCGGAGCTGGACGCCGTGGACGTCGGGCCGTTCGGCAACACGGCCGAGGGTGGTGCCGACGCGGTGCTCACCGCCGTCGACGCGCTGCTGCGCAGGACCCTGGAGGCCGGTGCCACCCGGGTCTCGCTCCAGCTCAACGTGATCGGCGAGGGCGACCGGTGACCGGTATCGCGGACGAGCCGTTCATCACGGCCGTGAAGCCGCTGGTCGACGCCATGGGCGGCGAGATGCTCCCGCCCGACGAGGCCGGCCCCGACGACGTCGTGCTCGCCTGGGAGGGCACGGACGTGGTCGCCGTACGCCTGCCGCAGCTCGCGGACTCGCTGGACCACATCCTGGCCGCCATGGAACGCAAGAAGGGCAAGCCCCTCGCGGACCTCGACCGCAAGGCCAAGCAGGAGGTCGTACGGATCCTGGAGGCGCGCGGCGCCTTCTCGGTCCGGCACGGAGTGGAGACCGTGGCCGGCGCCCTCGGGGTCAGCCGGTTCACCGTGTACAACTACCTGAACCGCGAGAAGGACGCCTGAGCTGAGCTGCCGGGCGGCTGGGGGCTTTGTTACCCGGAATTTTCAACAAAGTGTTGACGTGGTGTTCCGCGGGGCGTTAGCTACTGGGCAGCCCGTTCAGCACAAGGCCACGGAGGCCCCCGTGACTTCGACATCCATGCCGCCGGGGCTCGTCCGGTTCAACGTTCTGGAGGAGCACGCGGCGTTCGCCGCGCTCCTCGACGCTTGTGCCTCCACGGCGTGGGCGGGGCGGCTGCTCGCCGGCCGTCCGTACGCCGGATCCGAGGACCTGTACGCCGCGAGCGACTCCGCGACGGCGGAGTTGACCGCCGACGACCTGGCCGAGGCGATGGCCGGTCACCCGCCGATCGGCCGGCCCAAGCCCGGTGACCCCACCTCCGCCCGCGAGCAGCGCGGCATGGCGGGTGCCTCCGAGGACCTCAGGACGGAGATGCTCGACCTCAACCTGTCGTACCAGGAGAGGTTCGGCCATGTCTTCCTGATCTGCGCCACCGGCCGCACCGGCGAGCAGATGCGCGACGCGGTCAGGGAACGGATCGGCAACTCGCCGGAGCGGGAACGCGAGATCGTCCGCACCGAGTTGGGCAAGATCAACCGCATCCGGCTCGCCCGCATCGTCGAAGAGGAAGCCCGCGCATGAGCACCAGCACCACCGCCTCGGTGTCCACGCACATCCTGGACACCAGCGTCGGCCGCCCCGCCGAGGGCGTCGCCGTCCAACTCGCCGCCCGGAGCGGCCCGTTGGGGGAGTGGCAGCCGCTCGGAGGTTCCGCCACCGACGTGGACGGCCGGTGCAAGGACCTCCCCGCGCTGCCGGCGGACACCACACACGTACGGCTCGACTTCGCCGTGGAGCCGTATTTCGAAAAGAAGCAAGCCGATGCGCAGCAGGACGCCCCCGCGAATCGGGACAGCGGTGCGACGACCGGAGTGTTCTTCCCCGAAGTGGCGATCACCTTCGCCGTGAAGCCCGGCGAGCACTACCACGTACCGCTGCTGCTCAACCCGTTCGGCTACTCCGTATACCGAGGGAGCTAGCAGACACATGCCTACGATCCTGGGCCAGAACCAGTACGGCAAGGCCGAGAACCGAGTCGTCAAGATCACGCGGGACGGCGCCACCCACCACATCAAGGACCTCAACGTGTCCGTGTCGCTGAGCGGCGACATGGACGAGGTCCACTACTCCGGCTCGAACGCCAACGTGCTGCCGACCGACACCACCAAGAACACGGTGTACGCGTTCGCCAAGGAGCACGGGATCGAGTCCGCCGAGCAGTTCGGCATCCACCTCGCCCGGCACTTCGTGACGAGCCAGGAGCCGATCAGGACCGCGCGCATCCGCATCGAGGAGTACTCCTGGGAGCGGATCGACACCTCCGACGCCAACTCCCAGTTCATCGGCGCCGACGAGGTCAAGCACTCCTTCGTCCGCAAGGGCCAGGAGACCCGGGTCACCCAGATCACCTACGACGGTGAGAACTGGGAGGTCATATCCGGCCTCAAGGACCTCGTCGTGATGAACTCGACCAACTCCGAGTTCTGGGGCTACGTCAAGGACAAGTACACGACCCTCCCCGAGGCCTACGACCGCATCCTGGCCACCCAGGTCTCCGCCCGCTGGCGCTTCAACTGGTCCGACGACGAGCAGAAGATGCCGAGTTGGGAGAAGTCGTACGAGCAGGTGAGGAAGCACATGCTCCAGGCCTTCGCGGAGACGTACTCGCTGTCGCTCCAGCAGACCCTGTACCAAATGGGTTCGCGGATCATCGACAACCGCAGCGAGATAGACGAGGTCCGCTTCTCCCTCCCGAACAAGCACCATTTCCTCGTGGATCTGGAGCCGTTCGGTCTGAAGAACGCCACCGAAGACGGTGCTGTGTACTTCGCCGCCGACCGGCCCTACGGCCTGATCGAGGCGACGATCCTGCGGGACGGCTGCGAGCCGAAGATCCCGGTGGATCTCACCAACCTCTGAGCAACTCCCCCTGGACCGGCGCCCTTTCGGCCGGTTCACCTGCGGCACCCGTGGCCCGCCCGTCCCGTGCGGGCCGCGGTACTCAAATCCCCGGGTCCTGCCGTGCCCGTTCCGCACAGTGAATAGGACGAACCATGGCGGCAGTTCAGCGCATCGTCATCGAGAACTGTTCGATCGCGACCGTCGACGCCGACGACACGGAGTACGCCACCGGTCACCTCGTCGTCGCCGGCAACCGCATCGAGTCCCTCGGCGCGGGCCGGGCGCCCGAGGGCCTGGAGAACGTCGTACGCCGTATCGACGCGTCGGGCCACCTGGTGACCCCCGGCCTGGTCAACACCCACCACCACTTCTACCAGTGGATCACCCGGGGCCTGGCCACCGACCACAACCTCTTCGACTGGCTCGTCGCGCTGTACCCGACCTGGGCGCGCATCGACGAGCCGATGGTCCGCGCCGCCGCGCAGGGTTCCCTCGCGATGATGGCCCGCGGCGGTGTCACCACCGCGATGGACCACCACTACGTCTTCCCGAAGGGCTCCGGCGACCTCTCCGGCGCGATCATCGGCGCCGCCCGCGAGATGGGCGTCCGCTTCACGCTGGCCCGCGGCTCCATGGACCGCAGCGAGAAGGACGGCGGCCTGCCCCCGGACTTCGCCGTCGAGACCCTGGAGGGCGCCCTCGCCGCGACCGAGGCGACGGTACGGGAGCATCACGACGCCTCCTTCGACGCGATGACCCAGGTCGCCGTGGCCCCCTGCTCACCGTTCTCCGTGTCGACCGAACTCCTCAAGCAGGGCGCCCAGTTGGCCCGTCGGCTCGGGGTACGGCTGCACACGCACGGCTCGGAGACGGTCGAGGAGGAGCAGTTCTGCAAGGAGCTGTTCGGCATGGGCCCGACCGACTACTTCGAGTCCACCGGCTGGCTCGGCGAGGACGTGTGGATGGCGCACTGCGTCCACATGAACGACTCCGACATCGCCGCCTTCGCCCGCACGAAGACCGGTGTCGCCCACTGTCCTTCCTCCAACGCCCGCCTCGCCGCCGGTATCGCCCGCGTCCCCGACATGCTCGCCGCCGGCGTCCCGGTCGGCCTCGGCGTCGACGGCACCGCCTCGAACGAGTCCGGCGAACTCCACACCGAACTGCGCAACGCGCTCCTCATCAACCGCCTCGGCGCCCACCGCGAAGCGGCCCTCAACGCCCGCCAGGCGCTGCGCCTCGGAACGTACGGCGGCGCCCAAGTCCTGGGCCGCGCGAGCGAGATCGGCTCCCTGGAGCCGGGCAAGCTCGCCGACCTGGTGCTGTGGAACCTGGACACCCTCGCTCACGCCTCGATCGCCGACCCGGTGACCGCGCTGGTCTTCGGCGCGGCGGCCCCGGTCACCGCGTCGTTCGTGAACGGCCGTCAGATCGTCGAGAACAACCGCCTGTTGCACGTCGACGAGGACACGATCGCCCGCTCCACGCGGGACGAGGCCCGGCGACTGGCGCGGATCGCCGCGCAGGGCTGACCACGCTCAGCGTCAATCGCCCTACGGCGTCGCTGAGTTGAAGATCTCCGGTTGAGGGGGACGGCCCTCGACCGGTGGCCGTGGCCGGGGCGTGCATGGACATGTGCGCCCCGGAACGGCCTTGTTCAACCCCTTTGTTGGGTTCCGTCCCGGTCCCGCACGACCGCGCACCACCTCCTGAAACCCACGTCAGAGCCGACGTGTTACCCGCCCGGAGGAGCCGCCGTGACCATCCGACCCGAGGCCCGAGCCGTAGCCGAGCCCGTCGTCCATCCCGTCGACGAGAAACTCCCCGCACTCAAGATGGCCACCACGGGCCTGCAGCACGTGGCCGCCATGTACGCGGGAGTCGTCGCCCCGCCGCTGATCGTCGGCGCGGCCGTCGGCCTCTCCGGCACCGAGCTCACCTTCCTCACCGGCGCCTGCCTCTTCACGGCGGGCCTCGCCACCTTCCTGCAGACCATCGGCATCTGGAAGATCGGTGCCCGGCTGCCCTTCGTCAACGGCGTCACCTTCGCCGGAGTCGCCCCGATGACCGCGATCGTGGCCTCCACCCAGGACAAGTCCGACGCGCTGCCCGTCATCTTCGGCGCGGTGATCGTCGCCGGCCTCCTCGGCTTCCTCGCCGCACCCTTCTTCAGCAAGGCGGTGCGCTTCTTCCCGCCGGTCGTCACCGGCACCGTGATCACGCTGATAGGCGTGTCCCTGCTGCCCGTCGCCTTCGGCTGGGCGCAGGGACCGGACCCCTCGGCACACGACTACGGTTCGCGGACGTACCTCGGCCTGGCGGCGGCGACACTCGTCATCGTCCTGGTCCTCCGCCGCTTCAGCCGCGGCTTCGTCAAGCAAATAGCCGTCCTGCTCGGCCTGTTGATCGGCACGCTGCTCGCGATCCCGTTCGGTGCGACGGACTTCAGCCCCGTCGCGGACGCCGACGTCATCGGATTCCCGAGCCCCTTCCACTTCGGCGCACCGCACTTCCAGGTCGCCGCGATCGTCTCGATGTGCGTGGTGATGGTGGTCTCGATGACCGAATCCACCGCGGACATGCTGGCGTTGGGCGAGATCGTCGACCGCCCCGCCGACGAACGGACCATCGCCGCCGGCCTGCGCGCCGACACCCTCGGCTCCGCCCTCAGTCCCCTCTTCAACGGCTTCATGTGCAGCGCCTTCGCCCAGAACATCGGCCTGGTCGCCATGACCCGTATCCGCAGCCGGTACGTCGTCGCCACCGGCGGCGGCTTCCTGGTGCTGATGGGCCTGTGCCCGATGGCCGCCTCGCTCATCGCCGTCGTACCGCGCCCGGTGCTGGGCGGAGCGGGCGTCGTCCTGTTCGGCTCGGTCGCCGCGAGCGGCATCCAGACCCTCGTCAAGGCGGGCCTGGAGCGGGACGACAACATCCTGATCGTGGCCGTCTCGCTGGCCGTCGGCATCATCCCGATCACGGCGCCGGACTTCTACCACGCGTTCCCGCAGACCGTACGGATCGTCCTCGACTCGGGCATCTCCACGGGCTGTGTGGCCGCGGTGGCGCTGAACCTCGTCTTCCACCACCTCGGCCGGGCCCGCGAAGAGGTTAGGGATACGACCGGAGCCGTACCCCTCGCCCGTCAGCCGATCTCGTAACTGTCCCCGTACACCTGCCACTTGAGCGGCGTGTCCAGGTCGAGGTTGCCCTGTTTCAGGAACACCCGTTGGGCCGTCTCGACCCGGGTCACGTCACTGTGCGCCGCCTCCTGCCTCATCGCCCAGACACGGGCGTCGAGGAAGGCGTTTAGATACGTCGTCTCGTCGCCGCCGTCGGTGGGCGTGGCCGCGTGCTTGCGGGCCCGGGCGCGGATGCCCCCGAAGGCGAGGGTGTCCGCGCCCGGGCCGTGCATGACCATCGCGTCGTAGTAGACGAACTGCCCGAGCGTGCCCACCCCGTCCTTCTTGGCGCGTGCCACGGCCGGGTCGAAGTAGCCGCGGTCCCGCTCGTCGCGCTGCGCCTCGCGGAACGCGGCGGAGGTCTTCGCGGCCTTGCGCCACGCCGTCGGGAAGCCCGGGGTCAGCCCCTTGTGCGAGGCGGTCCCGTCGACAGCGCGCAGTGCGGGCAGATAGGCGGCGAGGACATTGCCCGGGGCCCGCTCCGTGTACAGCTCCACGAGGGCCAGCATGTCGCTGGTGCCGGAGCAGAAACCGATGATCCCGCCGGTGTAGCCGCGGCCGTCGCCGATGTCCTCGATGTACTTGTACTGCGCCTCCCAGTCCAGGGAGGAGTTCTCCGCGCTCGACACCAGCCGCATCGCGATCTCCTTCTTCGCCGGTGCGTCGAGCCCCGCCGAACCCGTCGTCGAGGCGTCGGCGGACGGCCACTGACTCGCGATCGCCGCGGTGCCGAGGGCGGCGAGCAGGGTGCGGCGGGTGGCTTTTCTTCGGAAGAACGGCACGTCGACTCCAAGGCGGGCGCGATACACAACAATTCTGAAAGGCAGCTGAGACTCGCGCGTCAACTTGGGAGAGCCGTGGGGCGGTGTTGGCAGGGCACTGTGAATTCCCCTGTCACGCAGGAAAGCTGGCGTGCGGGGTCTTCATGCCGAGATATCCGGAGTGCCGACCCGCATCCGCGTTCAGGCGCGCTGGACCGACTGGCAAGGCATGGCGTCCGGTAGCCGTCCCGTGAAGTACGACCGGGGTGGGACACCCATCAGGGCGCGGAAGTCGGACGTCATGTGGGACTGGTCGTAGTAGCCGGTGACGGTGGCGAGCTGGGCCCAGGAGAGTTCGGCGGCGTGGGCCAGTACGGCGCGGACGCGGTTGATGCGGGCGAAGTGCTTGGGGGAGAGGCCGACCCCCTCGGCGAACAGGTTCCGCAACTGCCGCTCGCTGACGGCGAGTTCGCGGGCCACGTCGGGTACCGGGCCGGGGAGGTGACCGGTGCGGATCGACATCGCGTCGACGCCGGCCCGGACGAGTCCGGTGCGCGAGGAGTCCGTGACGGCGGTGAGCCGCGCGGGGAGGATCTCCACGAGCCGTTCCACCGTGCGCTCGGGGTCGGGGTCCAACCAGCGCAGATCGTCGGCGAGTTGGCGGGCCTTCCGGTCGGGCAGGTCCCCCAGGTTCATCGCCCGGCCGACGAGATCGACCGCCGGAACACCCAGCAGCGGCAGCGTCGTGCCCGGCGCCAGCCGTACCTCCACACACGACACGAGGGGCTTGCCCGCGTGGTACGTGGCCCGGACCCGCGGCCCGACGACGAGGACGTTGCGCCGACCGTTCCCCTCGACCCGCACGACCACCTTCGTGTCCGCGTCCGGGAGATGCACGAACGGCTCCTTCGGCACGGCGTCCAGCCGCAGCGCGCCGACGCGTGTGATCCAGGGGCGCAGTTCGTCGGGCAGGGGCACGGCCCACTGCGACAGGGCGTTCGTCACCCCTCCACGGTAAGCGCGCCACCGGCCGAACACGGCCCTCGAACGTGCCGGAATCTCCTAGAACCCAGGCCGCTTCCCCGCCCACTGTGGTGGCCATGATCCTCGTTACGGGTGCCACGGGCACCATCGGCAGTGAAGTCGTACGACAGCTCGCGGCGCGCGGTGAGAAGGTGCGCGCCCTGACCCGGGACCCCGCAAAGGCGCAGTTTCCGGAGGGAGTTGAGACGGTGCGGGGCCACCACGCCGACCGGACCTCGGTGGAGGCGGCGATGACCGGCGCCGAAGTCGCCTTCCTGGTGGGGGTGTTCGGCCCGGACGACTCCGCGCACGACCGGGGTCTCGTGGAGGCGGCGCGGGCGGCGGGCGTCCGCCGCATCGTGAAGCTCTCCGGAATCGGCGCCGGTGACCCCGCCATCGGACCGGTCGGCACCTGGCACGTGTCCGGTGAACAGGCCGTGCGGGACAGTGAGTTGGAGTGGACGATCCTGCGCCCCTCGGCCTTCGCCTCGAACACGCTCGGCTGGGCGGCATCCGTGCGCTCGGGCAGTCCGATCCCGAACACGAGCGGCGCCGGTGGCCAAGGGGTGGTCGACCCGCGCGATGTCTCCGAGGTGGCGGTCGCCGCGCTGCTGGACCCGGCCCACTCGGGCCGGACGTACACGCTGACCGGCCCCGAGGTACTCAGCGTCCCGGACCAGGCCGCCGTCCTCGCCGGGATCCTCGGCCGCCCGGTCGAGGTACGCGACCTGACCTCGGCCGAGGCACGCGAGTACCTGCTCGGGCTGGGCTTCAGCGACACGTTCATCGACGCCTCCGAGATCAGCAGGGAGTTCGTCCGCGACGGCGGCAACGAGGTCGTGACCGATGACGTACGGGAGGTACTGGGGCGGTCGGCGCGGACCTACCGGGAATGGGCCCAGGACCACCGGGCGGCGTTCGGGGAGGGGTGATCCGGGCGGGGGTGTGGGGCGGCGGCGTGCGGTCGGGCCGGGCGGGGGTGCGGGGCGGTGGCGTGCGGTCGGGCCGGGCGGGGGTGAGGGGCGGGGCGTGCGGGCGTGCCGCGTAGGCGCGGGGGCGGGCGAGGGTTCAGGGCGGAGCATGCGGCGCTTCCGAGCGAGGATGAGGGCCGGCGGCGTGCCACGTGAGCGGAGGCGCGGGCGGGTCGTGCGGGTGGAGGGGAACGGTCGGCGCAACGTCCTCGTCGTCGGGCCGCGGGTCCGGGCCACGTACCACGCGGGCAAGCCCCTCGTGTCGTGTGTGGAGGTACGGCTGGCGCCGGGCACGACGCTGCCGCTGCTGGGTGTTCCGGCGGTCGATCTCGTCGGCCGGGCGATGAACCTGGGGGACCTGCCCGACCGGAAGGCCCGCCAACTCGCCGACGATCTGCGCTGGTTGGACCCCGACCCCGACCCCGACCCCGAGCGAGGGTGAGGGCCGGTGGCGTGAATGGAGGCGCGGGGCGGGGGCGTGCGGCGCGCGGGGCGGCCAGAGGTGTCGGCGGAGATGGACGCCCGGGCGCACGGCCGTGGGGACGTCAGCCTCGCTCCCACCCCACCCCACCCCACCCCCACCCTTAACCCCGTCCCGATCGCAGCACCGCCGCCGCCAGCACCAGCGCTGCCGCCGCGATCAACGCTCCGGTCCGAAAAGCCAGTTGGTACCCCTCCGCAGTCGCCGGTATCAACTCCGCACCCCGGGCGAGCAGTCCATCGGTCCGGCCCGCCGCCAGCGTCGACAGCACCGCCAGCCCCAGCGAACCACCCACCACCTGCGTGGTGTTGAAGAGTCCGGAGGCAAGGCCCGCGTCCTCCTCCCGTGCCCCCGACATGGCGAGTCCGGTCAGCGCGGGCATCGCGGCGGCGAACCCGGTGGCCAGCAGGAGCAGGGGCGGCAGTACGTCCGTGAGGTAGGAGCCGCCGGCGGGGGCGCGGCCCAGCAGGGCCATCCCGGCGACGATGAGGACCAGCCCGGCCAGCAGTACCCGGTACGCGCCGAAGCGGCCGATGGTCCGTGCCGACAGGCCGAGCATCAGCACGCCGATCGCGACCGGCGCCGGCAGGAAGGCCGTACCGGTGAGCAACTCGCTGAAGCCGAGCACCCGTTGGACATACAGGGCGCCGATGAACTGGAAGCCGAACATCGTGCCGATCATCAGGATCTGCACGGCGTTCGCCCCGGTCAGGAGCCGGGAGCGGAACAGCCGGAGGCGGAGCAGCGGGCGGGCGGCCCGGGCCTGGCGGACGGTGAACGAGACGAAGAGGGACAGGGCGAGGGTGGCCAGGAGGAGGGTGGTGGGGAGGGGGCGGTCTCCGGACCCGACGATCACGTAGACGCTCAGCATCAGCGCGCCGGTGACCAGCGCGGCTCCCGGACAGTCGGCGCCTTTACCGAGCCCTGCGCCCTGTTCCGGGGCGAGGACGCGGAGGGCCGCGAGCCACGCCACGATGCCGATCGGCAGATTGATGAGGAAGATCCAGTGCCAGTTCAGGGCCTGGGTCAGCGCCCCGCCGAGGAAGGTGCCGAGCGCTCCGCCACCGGCGCCGACCGCGCTGAACACCGCGATCGCGCGGGCCTGTTCGCGCGGTTCCGGGAAGAGTGCGACCAGCATCCCGAGGACCACCGCCGAGGCCATCGCCCCGCCGACACCCTGCACGGCCCGGGCCGCGATCAGCATGTCCTGGCTGGTCGCGACCCCGCACAGTACGGACGCCACGGTGAACACGGCGAGCCCCGCCGCGAACATCCGCTTGCGGCCCACCAGATCGCCCAACCGGCCGACGAGCAGCAGCAGTCCGCCGAACGGGATCAGATACGCGTTGACGACCCAGGCGAGCCCCGGCCCCGAGAAGCCGAGGTCGTTCTGGATCGCGGGCATGGCGACCGTGACGATGTTGCCGTCCAGGATCGTCATCAACGTCCCGGCACACAGGACGACGAGGGACGCCCAGCGGGAGTACGTCCGGGGCGACGGGCGCGTCCGTGAGGTCTTCGACTCGGACCCGGTGAGTGCCGTCATGACGGTCTGACCTCCGTGGCTATCCATAGGAACCATAGGTGCACGACTTGTAACGGGGTACATCGTCAGGAACCATGGAGGTCGTCGTAAGGAGGCACGTGGATGTCCCAGGGGAACACCGGTGTTACCGCCCAGGTCGTGAACGCGCACGCCTGCCCGGTCCGTGAAGTTCTTGACAGGGTCGCCGGCAAATGGAGTGTGCAGATCCTGGTCGCGGCGGCCCACGGCCCCATCCGCTTCACCGAGTTGGAGCGCAGCATCGAGGGCATCAGCCGCCGCATGCTGACCCTCACCCTGCGCAACCTGGAGCGCGACGGACTCGTCACCCGCACCGTGCACCCGACGGTGCCGCCGAAGGTCGAGTACGAACTCACCCCGGTGGCCCAGGAGTTGCACGAGACCCTGCTACGGCTGACGGACTGGGCGGAGCGCAATCGCGTCTACATCGCGGAGTCCCGTGCGGCCTACGACACCGAGCGGCTGCCGGAGTAGTACCGGCTCAGAGCCCGAACAGACCCGGATTCGTGGTCAACTTCCTGAAGAACTCCTGCGGTTGGGTGACCAGCCTGCGCTTCTGGAGGTCCAGCAGTCCGCCGGTCGACACGATCTCCGCGGAGACCGTGCCGTCCGCCTTGGTGATCGTCTGCAGCACGCGGAACGTCTTGCCCTCGCCCCACTCGAAGCCGCAGCTCACCGTCACCTCCTCGTCCACGCGCAGCTCGCGCAGATAGCGGATGGTGGTCTCCAGGACGACCGGCCCGATCCCCTGGGCCATCAACTCGGGCTGGCCCGCCCCCGCGGCGGTCAGCGCCGACCAGCGGGCGTGCTCCGCGTACTGCAGGTACACGCTCTGATTGAGGTGCCCCAGGCTGTCGGTCTCGTATCCGCGGACGGTCACCGGGACGGAAAACGGCTCGCTCACTGCGTTCCCTTCTCGCACTGACGGACGATCTGACCGACCGATCTTGGCATGCGGCTCAGGTCCGGTGAGGTCCGTTCACGTCCGGCGCGGCGAGGCAAGCAGATAACTCGCCCCCGTTCGCGGCTCCTTGTGCTCGCTCACCTGCCAGCCCGCCCGCTCCAGCGTCCCCGCACAGGCGCGCAGCGCCTCCCCGTCCGGATCGCGCACGGCGACGGCCTCGGGCTGCGGGGTCACACGCACTCGGTAGCCCTCCGCGTCCCGTCCGGCGGGCCGGTGCCCGGCGGCCTCCAGGGCGAGCGCGGCGGCCTGCACCAGATGACTCCGCTCCCAGCCGCACGGCCGCTCCACGGAACCGTCCGGATTGGTCATCCGGCGCAGTTCCAGCAACCCCTGCCAGGCGCTGTGCACTTCACGGGTGCGGGCGGCGGGGGCGACGCCCGTCTCCTCCTCGCCACCGATGCGCGCGGCGAACACCCCGGCGGTCGTGGTGGAGTTGGGGGTCGCGGTGGCTTCGGCAGCGGCGGCGGGCATGGCGACCTCCGGTTCCGACTCCCGTATGCGATGCCCCGCCGGCGTCAGAAAGTGATCGTGCGGCGGGCGCGGGTGCCGGAACGCCAACCCCCGCTTCACCAGCGCGGCGAGCTGCGCCTCCGTGCCCCGCAGCCGCCCGGTGACGGGATCGGCGGCGTCGATGACACGCCGTTGCGCGGCGGTCGGCGGTCGTGTCACGGCGTGCTCCTCCCAGGTCTGTCGGTCCACCCGGACGTCGTGGGCGCGTCCCATCCGAAGGCTACGACGGGGGTCTGACATTCCAGGCGGCGATGACCGGCCGTCCGTGCTCCGTGCTCAGCCGGCACAGCGTCCCGGTCGCGAGCTGGAACAACGCGCCCTTCGACGGCGGCAGCCCGAGCCACCGCGCGGTGAGCACCCGTAGGAAATGGCCGTGTGCCACCAGGACGACCACGCCCTCGGTGTTGGCGAGGGCCGCGTCCACCTCGGCCAGGGCGCGGTCGGCGCGCTCGCCCACCTGTTCCGGGCTCTCCCCGGGATGGTCCGGTGGCCCGGGCGCGACCCCGTCGGTGAACAGGAACCAGTCCGGCCGGGTGCGCTGGATCTCGACGGTCGTGATGCCCTCGTAGCCGCCGTAGTCCCACTCCCGTAGATCCACGTCGATGCGGACGTCCGTGAGCCCGATCAGCTCGGCGGTCTCCCGCGCGCGCTGCATGGGGCTGACGAACGCGGCGCCGACCCGGTGCGAGCGGATCAGCGGCACCAGTCCGCGTGCCTCCTCCCGCCCCTTCGCGGTGAGCGGGACATCGGTCGAGCTGGTGTGCCGCCCCGACCGGGACCATTCGGTCTCTCCGTGTCGTACGAGGAAAAGATCGCCCATGGCTCACAGGCTATGGGCCCACCGCTCCAACGTCGCGAAATCGCCCTCCCGTAGACCTCTGCGCGGGTCCACCTTGAGGAGGAGAGCAGGCCCGTCGTGGTGTGCCTCTACATGTCGTACGTCCAGGCCGGTGACCAGGTCGTCGACCCAGACGAAGGGGCGGCCGACGGCCCAGGCCACGATCTGGCGCGTCTTCCAGTAGAGGCCGTCCGGGTCCTCGGCGAACAGGTCGGTGAACTCGATCACCGGCAGATCGCCGGGGAGCCCGACGACCGGCGCGATCATCTCGTTCGCCTGGTGCATCCAGGTGGTGGCCCAGGCGGGCTCGTACGGGAGCGCCTGTATGCGCTCGCCGTGCCCGGGGTGCAGGCGCACCCGCAGCCCGCGCCGCAGCCGCCGGGAACCCGGCTCCTGGCGGGCCGACCAGTTCGCCGGCCACAGCCGACGGGTGACATAGCCGCGGTGGCGCAGGAACCGGGCGCCGTACGGGTTGAGGGGGCCGTCGACGTCGAGGAGCAGCAGCGGGCGGTCGGTCATGCGGATGAGTTACCCAGGGCTGTGCGGAGGTATCTGCTACTGGCGATACCCGCCCAGGAAGCGCCCGATCCGGCCGATCGCCGCCTCCAGGTCGTCCGCGTACGGCAGCGTGAGGATGCGGAAGTGGTCGGGGGTCGGCCAGTTGAAGCCCGTGCCCTGGACGACCTGGATCTTCTCCCGGAGCAGCAGGTCCAGGACGAACTTCTCGTCGTCGTTGATCTTGTGCACCTTGGGATCGAGGCGGGGGAACGCGTACAGGGCGCCCTTCGGCTTCACGCACGAGACCCCCGGGATCTCGTTCAGTTTTTCCCACACCACGTTGCGCTGTTCGTGCAGTCGGCCGCCCGGCACGGTCAGGTCGCGGATGGACTGACGGCCGCCGAGCGCGGCCTGGATGGCGTACTGCGCGGGCGCGTTCGGGCACAGCCGCATGGAGGCCAGCATCGTCAGGCCCTCCAGGTAGTTCTTGGCGTGCTGCTTCGGGCCCGTGACCACCAGCCAGCCCGAGCGGAAGCCGGCCACCCGGTACGTCTTCGACAGGCCGCAGAAGGTGAGGACGACCAGGTCGGGGGCGAGCGCGGCGGCCGAGTGGTGCACGGCGTCGTCGTAGAGGATCTGGTCGTAGATCTCGTCGGCGAAGACCATCAGGCCGTGGCGGCGGGCGAGGTCGAGGATGCCCTCGATGATCTCCTTGGGGTAGACGGCGCCGGTGGGGTTGTTCGGGTTGATGATGACGACGGCCTTGGTGCGGTCGGTGATCTTCGCCGCCATGTCGTCCAGGTCCGGGTACCAGTCGGCCTGTTCGTCGCAGAGGTAGTGGACCGCCTTGCCGCCGGAGAGGGTCGTCACCGCCGTCCAGAGCGGGAAGTCCGGGGCGGGGATGAGGATTTCGTCGCCGTCCTCCAGCAGTGCCTGGACGGCCATGGAGACCAGTTCGGAGACGCCGTTGCCCAGGAACACGTCGTCCACGTCGACTTCGAGACCCAGGGTCTGGTAGCGCTGGGCGACCGCGCGGCGGGCGGAGAGGATGCCGCGCGAGTCCGTGTAGCCGTGTGCCTGGGGGAGCATCCGGATCATGTCCTGGATGATCTCCTCGGGCGCCTCGAAGCCGAAGAGCGCGGGGTTGCCGGTGTTCAGGCGCAGGACGCTGTGGCCGGCCTCCTCCAGTGCGTCGGCATGCTCGATCACCGGACCGCGGATCTCGTAACAGACCTCGCTGAGCTTGCTCGACTGCCGGAACTCCATTGCGCCCTCGCCCCATCGGCTTCGTGTGTTGCTTGGTTTTACCAAGTGTGAGCTTGGAAAGTCCAACAACATGTCTAGACTGCGTCGCATGTCACCTCGCCGAAGCTACGACCAGTACTGTTCCGCGGCCCGGGCCCTCGACCTCGTCGGCGACCGCTGGACCCTGCTGATCGTCCGCGAACTCCTCGCCGGCCCGCGTCGCTACACGGACCTGCACGCCGATCTGCCGGGTGTCAGCACGGACGTACTCGCCTCGCGGCTGAAGGACATGGAGAGGGACGGGCTCGCGACGCGACGGCGGCTGCCGCCTCCCGGTGCCGCTTTTGTCTACGAACTCACCGGTCGTGGACGGGAGTTGCTGCCCGTACTGCAAGCCCTCGGTGCGTGGGGTGCGCCCGAGTTGGGGGAGCGGCGGCCCACCGACGCGGTGCGTGCGCACTGGTTCGCGCTGCCGCTGCTGCGGGCGCTGGAGGGGGAGGGGCTGGTCGAAGTCCGGCTGGAGGAGGGGGAGTTCCACCTGTGGGTGGGGGCGGAGCAGGACGGCGCGGTCTACGGCGAAGGGCCCGCGCCCCGGGAGCCCGACGCCCGGCTGGTACTCGGCGTCGACACCTGCACAGCCGTCGCGCAGGGGGAGTTGAGCCTTCCCGACGCGGTGCGTGCCGGACGCGTCGAGGTGACCGGCGACGGCACGCTCGCGAAGGCGCTGCGGGAGGCGTGAGGCGGGCCTGAAACGGCAGAAGGCCCGCTACGGGCGGGCCTTCTGACGAGACGTCACGGAGTTACATACCGGGCGGCGGAACCCGCCTCGGTCGTCCCGAACCCCGGGTCAGCGCGTATCCGCCGATCCCCGCGAGCGCGGCCAGTACGCCACCCACGCCGGTCCACACCCAGCGGTCGGACCACCAGCCGGAGGACCAGCCGCCGTCGGGCTCGATGCTGGACAGTGCCGCCGAGGTCGACGACGAACTGTCGTCGTCAGACGCCGATTTGGCCGCGATCCCCGGCGTCAGCGGCTGCGCCAGCGAGCCGTCCACCGCCGCCGAACCGCCGATGTCCTTGGAGTCCACCCGGACTTCGGTGCTCACCGGCTTGCCCAGGTCGGAGGACGGGAGGTCCACGACGGTGAGCCGCGCGTAGTACGTGCCCGGCAGCGGGTCGTTGGCCCAAGTCTCCGACCAGGCACGGACGGTACGCAGCGTGCACGCCAGGTCCAGGGAGGTCGCGTCCTGCGCGGCGGTGCGCGTCGAGGCCCCGTACTGGCATGCCTGACGGCGCCGCAGCCCGTCGTAGACGTCGAGCTGCCAGGTCTCGCCCGCGTGGGTGTCGGGCAGCTTCACCGTCGCCTTGACGGTGGGGCGTTGGCCGGCGTCCGCGGCGAACGACCAGTACAGGTAGTCGCCCGTGGAGCCGCTCGCGGTGGCCTGCCGGCCCTGGTCCAGCTCCGTCGCCGTACGGAAGGAGGTGCCCGCCTGGGTGGGCGCCGAGCTGTCGTCGGAGGGGCTCGCGGAGGGGGAGGAGTCCGCCGCCGCGGGCGTCGCCGCCAGTCCCGCCATCAGCAGGGCCGTGCTCAACACACGTGTGATCCGCATCAGTTGGTCCTCCAGACCGCGAGACGCCAGCGGGACAGCCAGCCCCAGAGCAGACCCGCGACGAAGCCGGTCAGCACGAGGGCGCCGAGGAGCCACCAGCCGCGGCCGAGGCCGAAGGAGGCCACGTCGCTCGCCTTGCTCGGCCCGTCCACGACGTCCACGGTGAGTTCGAGGGGCAGACCGGGGGTGGTCTTCACCCCGGAGGCCGCCGAGAAGGAGTTGGTGACCTGCAGACAGACGGTCTCCGCCGGGGCGTTGTCGTCGTCGCTCTCCGCCTTCGGGTAGCGCAGGCCGGTGGAGATGACGTCCGTACGGCCGTTGCCCGTGCCCTCGCCGCGTACGATCTCGCGGCCGTGCACGGTGACCGCGCGCAGCAACACCCCGTAGTCCGGGTTCACTTCACGGTCGGCGCCGACGCTCACCGAAGCGCGCAGCTCCTGGCCGGGGTCGACGTCCACGCGGTAGAAGCGCTGCTTGCCGAACTCCTCACGGTCCGTGTACAGACCGGACTTGAGGGTCGGGGCACCGGTGCACTGGGCGGTGCCCTCGGTGGCGACCGGGGTCACCACCGGGTCGGCCGCGCGGTCCACCAACTGGCCCACACGGTCGGAGAGTTCCTCCTTGTGCTGCACGGAGGTGTACGTGCCGCCGGTCGCGTCCGCGATGCAGCTGAGCTGGTCGCGGGTCTTGGCGTCCGGCACCAGCCCCAGCGTGTCGATGGTCAGGCCGATACCCTTGGCCGCGATCTCGCGGGCCACCTCGCACGGGTCCAGCGGCTGGCAGGTGTCCTCTCCGTCGCTGATCAGGACGATACGGCGGGAGCCGTCACCGCCGTTCAGGTCGTCCGCCGCCTTCAGCAGCGCCGGGCCGATCGGCGTCCAGCCGGTGGGCGTGAGCGTGGCGACCGCGGTCTTGGCCTCGGTGCGGTTCAGGGTGCCCACCGGGTAGAGCTGCGCGGTGTCCTTGCAGCCCGTCTTCCGGTCGTTGCCGTGGTAGTTGGCGCCCAAGGTGCGGATGCCGAGCTGCACTTCCTCGGGTGTCGCGTCGAGCACCTCGTTGAACGCCTGCTTCGCCGCTGCCATCCGTGAGCCGCCGTCCATGTCCTTGGCGCTCATGGATCCGCTGACGTCCAGCACGAGTTCGACCTTGGGGGAGGCCGCGGAGTCCGTCTCGTCGGCGACCGCTCCGGCAGGGAAGGCGACCCCGGCCGTGAGGGTGGCGAGCAGGGCACAGATTCCCGCCGCCAGCCGTTGTCTTGTGATCATCGCCGGATCCTATTGATCAGATGGACCGGGCTCCAAAACGAGCGGGTTCGGCAGCCCGGTCCACTGGTCCCCGGGCAGCTCCGGCGACAGCCGCATCAGCGTCAACGCCTTGCTCGGCAAAGGCTGTTCGAGCAGCGTGCGCAGATCCGGTGTGCGCGGCAGATCCGGTACGACGGCCGCCAGCGCCGCCCGGAGCGCCGTACCGGAACCGGCCGTACCCGCGAGTGCTCCCGCCACCAGGGAGCCGAACAGCTTGCGGCGCAGGGTGAGTTCGTCGTCGGTGACGATGCGTCCGCTCAGCTCGGGGATCGGAATGCCGTGCTCGGCAAGGCGCTTGGGGCTGACCCGGATGTCGGCCAGATCGCGGTAGACCAGGCGCAGGGGGGCACCCGTGCGGGACAGCACCACCAGCAGGTTCTGACCGTGCGCCTCAAGGGCCACACCGGACTCCAGCAGCCGCAGACCGACGACGAGGGCGAGACGGGTGAACTCGGCCAACCAGGCGGGCGATCGGGGCAGGTCGGTGACCGCGAGGGCGGCCACCGGCAGAACTCGCTCGCCCGCTTCCGTGTCCGCGTACGTCTGCGGCGACTCACGCAACACGGCAGCGAGATCCGGGGAGTTGGCCGTCGCCGCGCCCAGTGTGCGGGTGACGTGCAACAGGCCGTCCGAGCGCGCCGCCAGCGTCTCCCCGAACGCGGACAACGTCGCCGAAAGCCCGATCGAGTAGACCGAGATGTCCCGCACCGAGGAGGTCAGCCGGGCGCTCAGCGCGGTCTTGACGTGCGGTCCGTCCGGCAGGGCGAGGGTGCGCAGGGACATCAGCGGATGCGCGCCGACCGGAGCGTCCCCCGCCCGCTTCAGCACATGCGCCGCCTGCCACGGGTGCACCGGGATCAACAGCCGCCCCCCGTCCCACAGTTCGTCCGGCCACACCCCCGTCACCAGACACTCCTCCGTCCCGACCGGAACCGAGCCCAACGCCACCACGGGCCGGTGCTCGGGGCCGTACGCGAGCTGCTCGGCCACCGAGAAGCCGGGCCGGGAGCGGCAGTTGGGGTGGAAGGGATGCCCGTCGACGATCCGCTGCTCCCACTCCCAGTCGTGCACCGGCCAATCCTCCGACTGGGTCGGCTGGTTGGCCCGGGACAGCGCCAACGAAGCCACGCTGTGGCCGAGTTCGACGGCGAAGGCGCTCCCGTGCGGCACGGCGAGGTCGGCCATCAGGCGCGCCGGATCGGCGTAGGCGATGTCGTCGAGGTGGACGACGGTGACGTAGGCGTCGGTCGCGTACGGGTCCGCGCGCGGACCGCGCAGCCGACGGCCGTCGGAGAGCCGTAGGACGGGGCCCGGCGCCCTGTCGACGATCCACGGCAGTGGTTCGAAGGCCAACGCCCGCCACAGCCGGGTGAGCACCGCCGCACGGGCGCCGGGGAGTTCGGCCGCGTACCGTTGTACGAGGTCGGGCCGTACGGCGGCGAGTTCCTCGGCGACCTCGGCCTCGGGAAGCGGGGGACGGTCCACGGTCGACTCCTCGGGTGCGGACGGGGCGTCATGATCGGTGACGACGAGAGACAGGGCGGGGACAGGCGGAGCGGGCAGAGACGGGGCGTCGGGACACTGTGCGACGAGAGACATACTGATCGCGATCGCAGGACACGGACTGAGGGAACGTATGGATCGCGTCGACTTCACACCCCCGGGCGACGACGTGGCGGAGCGCGCCGACGCGTACGCGGCGGCGCCGCTGCTCAACTGTCTGCTCCGGGAGGTGGCCCAGCCGCTCCCGGACCAGGGGGAGCGGCACGTGTACCGGCTGCCGGGCAGCGGCCGGCTGCTGCGGGTGCGCGGCGAGCGGCGGCCCGCCGAGCCCGAGGTGTACGCGGACGGCGACTGGCGGCGCGTCGACCACACCGAACTCGTGAAACTCGTAGCCGAGGAACTGACCCGCCACACCGGCGTGTCCAACCACGAACTGCCCGCCGAGATGACCGACAGCCGTGACGCCGTCGCCGCGCTGCTCACCGCGCGCGACCGGGCGACGGCGCCGGACGACCCGTATCTCCGCTCCGAAGAGTCCTTGATCACCGGCCATCCCTACCATCCCGCGCCCAAGGCACGCGGCGGCGGCCCCGTCGCGGGCTGGCTGCCCTACGCCCCGGAGGCGTACGCCCGTTTCCCGCTGGTGCTGCTCGGGCTGCGCGAGGACGCGGTGGTCGAGGAGGGTGACGTCTCGGCGCTGGACGCCTTCGGTGAGGCTCCGCCCGGTTACCGGCTGCTGCCCGCGCACCCTTGGCAGCTGGACCTCGTCGGCACCGGTCTCACGGACGCGTTCGCGGACGGGCGGCTGATCCGGCTCGGCGCGACGGCGACCGAGGTGTGGCCGACGGCGGCGATCCGCACGGTGTACAGCCCCGGGTCCGCGGAACGCGCGGAGGATCTGTTCCTGAAGTTCAGCCTCGATGTGCGCATCACCAATGACGTACGCCGGCTGTGGCGTCACGACCTGCTGAAACTGCGGCGCACGGACACGGCCGTCCGGGACGCCTTCGCCGCGATGGGCGGACCGGCGGCCTGGCTCAGCGACCGCGGCTACCGCACCGCCGACTTCGCCTTCGAGGAACTCGCCGTCCTGGTCCGCGACGGCCTGCGCGAGCACCTGCTGCCCGGCACGACTCCGTTGCTCGCCGCCGGGTTGGTGGAGGGGTTCGCGGGCAACCCGCTCGACGGCACGGGCGACCCGGGGGCCTGGTGGGAGGCGTATCTGCGGCAGGTCGTACCGCCCGCGCTGACCGCCTTCGCCGACCACGGCGTCGTACTCGAAGCGCATCTGCAGAACACGCTGGTCGCCGTCGACGCGGGCGGTACGCCCGTGCGGGCGCTGTACCGGGACGCGGAGGGTGTGAAGCTGCCGGCGGACGTGGACCGGGCGGCCGGGTGGGAGCGGCTGGTGTACTGCCTCGTCGTCAACAACCTCGTCGAGATCGCCGGGGTGCTCGCCGAGCGGCACCCGGAGCTGGACCCGTGGCCCGCGGTTCGCGCGGAACTGGCCCGGCACGACGTCCCCGAGGCCGCTGAACTCCTCGCCTCGCCCACGCTGCCCGGGAAGACGAACCTGCTGTTGCGGTGGACCGGGGCGGACGGCGCCGACGCTCGCTATCTGCCGTTGCGGAATCCGCTGGCGGGGTGAGGGGGCGGGTGAGGAGTCGGGGGGAGGGGAACCGTTCCGAACCGGGTGACGTCATGAGCGGAGCACCTAGACTGGTGGCCGGTATGGGGGAGCCTCGCGGCTGAATACCGCCGCTCGACGGGGACGGGGGTCCGGGCGATGAGTTCCAACAGCCTTGCCGGACGGGCGAGATGGGGGAGTCATGAAACCGCTCCGAGCGGATGATCCCGCCTCTGTCGGGGAGGGCAGATACCGGCTGGTCGGACGGCTCGGCCAGGGCGGGATGGGCGTCGTCTACTTCGGCCGGTCGCGGTCGGGCCGGGCGGTGGCCGTCAAGGTCGTACGGCCCGAACTGAGCACGGAACCGGGTTTCCGGCGCCGGTTCGCCGACGAGGTGGCCGCGGCCCGCCGCGTCGGTGGCTTCCACACCGCGCCGGTCGTGGACGCCGACCCGCAGGGCGACCCGGCCTGGCTGGTGACGGCGTACGTCCCCGGACCGACGTTGCAGGCCGTCCTCGACCGGGTCGGCCCCCTGCCCGCGGACACGCTCACCGTGCTGGCCGCCGGCCTCGCCGAGGCGCTGGCGGCGATCCACCAGGCCGGGGTCATCCACCGCGACCTGAAACCCGCCAACATCATCGTCGCGGAGGACGGCCCCCGGGTCATCGACTTCGGCATCGCGCGGGCCCTCGACGGTACGGCCCTCACGCAGACCGGGTTCCAGATCGGCACGCTGGGGTTTCTCGCGCCGGAGCAGCTGACCGGGGGGACGCTCACACCCGCGGTGGACATGTTCGCGCTGGGTGTGGTGCTCGGGCAGGCGGCGGGGCGTGCGCCTTTCGGTGACGGGGTGGCGGCGGCGTGGCCGTACCGCGTCGTCCACGAACAGCCTGATCTCACGGACGTTCCCGTGCAGTTTCGCCACCTGGTCGCGGCCTGCCTGGCCAAGGACCCGCGGGACCGGCCCAGTCCGTCGGAGTTCCTCGACCGGCTGACGGTCCAGCGTCCGTCGGACGTGTGGCTGCCCGCGGAGGCGACCGCGTTGGTGCGGAGTGAGGATCCGGCGGGGTATTTCGCGGGGGTGGACGGGGCGGGGGGCGGGGCTGCGGGGCGTGGGTCGGGTGGGCCTGCTGGGCCTGCGGATCGCCGGTCGGGCGCGGCAGCCGATCCGCGTTCCGCGATGTCGGCTTCGCCGGAGGGCGGGGAGGGGGTGGGCGGCCCGCCGGGGGGTGGTGAAGGTTCGAGTTTCCCGCCGGTGGTTGATGGAAGTTCGGGGTTCTCGGCGGGAGTTGAGGAGGGGCAGGGTTTCGCGCCGGGGGGTGATGCGGGTTCGGGTTTCCGGCAGGTGGTCGACGAGGGGCTGGGTGTCTCGCCGGTGGTTGCCGACGGGGCTGCCGGCTCGTCGGCGTTTGGCGAGGGGGTGCCCGTTGCGCCGGAGGTCGCCGGGAGGCCGACTGGTTCGTCGTCGGGAGGTGAGGGGGCGTGTGGTTCCTTGCCGGTTGCCGAGTTGTCGACTGGTCCGGCTTCGGGGAGTGGGGGGCTGTCCGGGGCGTGGCCGGTTGCCGGTGGGCCGACTGGTTCGTCGTCGGTTGATGAGGGGGCGCTTGGTTCGTGGCCAGGTGCCGAGAGGGCGACTGGTTCCTCTTCGGTAGATGAGAGGGCGTCCGGTTCGTCGTCGGTCGGTGGGAGGTGGCCGGGTCCGGCGCCGGTTGCCGAGCCGCCGGTCAGTCCGGCTGCGGCCGGTGAGAGGCCGCCTGGCTTGTCCCCGGCCGGTGAGAGGCCGTCCGTGGATTCCCACCCCCTGACCGTCCAGTCGTCGCCCGGTCCCGGCCCCGGCTTCGGGCCCGCGCCGGTCTTCGGGGCCGCTTCCGTCCTGCCCGGTGGGGGCGGACCGGTGGGCGGGACGGGCGTGCGGGCAGGGCGCCGTAGGGCGATGGTCGTCGTAGCGGCGATGTCGGTCGCTGCGGCTGCCGCGGGGCTGCTCGTGTGGCAGCCGTGGGCCGGTTCCGATCGGAAGGACGACGCCGGTGCCGGGGGAGCCGCGCCCGCACCCGTGCGGTCGGCCGGCGCCGCCTTCCCCCACGCCCCGTTGTTGGTTCGGATGGACACGGACCCCGGGGCCTCGACGTGTCACAGCGTGATCGGTCGGCGTGACTCCACCAAGGACGACCCGAAGCAGCTGATCGACGGGACGTGTGACGCGCTGCCGCAGTGGGCCCCCGATCACAAGTCGTTCGCGTTCACCCGCAACACCGGGCAGGAGTCGGCCGTATGGACGGCGAACGCGGACGGTACCGACGTGCGTCGGGTCGCCGCGATCTCGGGTGGGCGGGTGTCGTGGTCGCCGGACGGGAAGCGGCTGGCCGTGCTGCGGCGGCAGGACGGGGTGCAGCAACTGTTCGTCGTGACCGTCGCGGACGGTTCCGCGCGGCAACTGACCACCGGTACCGCGAAGGTGGAGGACCCGGCGTGGTCCCCCGACGGCAAGCACATCGCCATCTGCCTGCAGAAGACGTCGGGTTGGCAGATCCACGTCGTCGATCCGGCGCGGCCGGGCGCCGAACCCCGGCAGGTCACCCATCAGGCCCGGCGGGCGCTCGACCCCGTCTGGTCCCCGGACGGCCGGTACTTCGCCTACACCGCCGGGGCGCCGAACGTGGGGACCGGGGGAGACATCCACGTCGTCAAGACGGACGGCACCGACGACCGGACGCTGGTGCAGACCGCCGCCCAGGAGATGGACCCGGTCTGGTCGCCCGACGGCACGTGGGTGGCGTTCGTCCGGGGCCCCTTCGACCAACCGGCGATCTGGGCCGTCCGCGCGGACGGCACGGGCGCACGCAGGCTCACCACCGGCAGCACACCGGAGGGCCACCCCTCCTGGCGCTGACCTGCCTCTATGCTCGTTTCATGCCGGACATGCTGAGAGAGGTCACCGCGACCCGCTACATCGAGCCCCTGCGCTCCGGCGGTTCCGTCCCCGGAGTCGTCGAGGCCGACGACCTCGGCACCTACGTCGTCAAGTTCACCGGCTCCGCGCAGGGCCGCAAGGCGCTGGTCGCCGAGGTGATCGTCGGGGAGCTGGCCCGCGCCCTCGGGCTGCGCTTTCCCGAGCTGGTGCTCGTGCACTTCGACCCGGCGATCGCCGACGAGGAACCCCACCAGGAGGTGCGGGACCTGCACAGCGCGAGCGAGGGGCTGAATCTCGGCATGGACTTCCTGCCGGGTGCCCAGGACTTCACCCCGGAGGTCGCCGCCCAGTGCACGGTCGACCCGCTGGAGGCCGGGAAGATCGTCTGGCTCGACGCGTTGACCGTCAACGTCGACCGTACGGTGCACAGTTCGAACCTGATGATCTGGCCGACGCTCGGCATCGCACCCCCGCGCCTGTGGCTCATCGACCACGGCGCCGCCCTCGTCTTCCACCACCGCTGGGACGGCGCCGACCCCGCCAAGTCCTACGACTTCCGCCATCACGCCCTCGGACACTACGGCCCCGACACCCGTGCTGCAGACGCCGAGTTGGCGCCCAAGGTGACCGAGGAGCTGCTGCGCCGTGTCGCGGCCGAAGTACCGGACGCCTGGCTGGTCGACGAACCGGGCTTCGCGACACCCGACGCCGTACGGGAGGCGTACGTCGCCTACCTCCACGCGCGCGTGCAGGCCTCCGCGGCCTGGCTGCCCACCGACTTCCCCAGCAGGGAGGAACGCGCCGCCGAGGAGGCCCTCCGCGCGGCGAAGACACAGCGGGGCCGCCCGAGTTGGCTCAAGCGGGTCCCCGACCTGCACGGCAGACCGGCGGCTGAACAGGATTGGTCGGTACACCTCGGATGACCCAACGAGTCCAGATCGAGTACTGCACCCAGTGCCGTTGGCTGCCGCGCGCGGCCTGGCTGGCGCAGGAGCTGTTGACCACCTTCGAGACCGAGTTGACGGAACTGTCCCTGAAGCCCGGCACCGGCGGTGTCTTCGTCGTCCGCGTCAACGACGAAGTCGTGTGGGACCGCAGTGAACAGGGCTTCCCGGAGCCCACGGCCGTGAAGAAGCTCGTACGCGACCGAGTGGCCCCGGGAAAGTCCCTGGGCCACTCGGACAAGTGAGCTTTTCCTGAAGGTGGTTGAAGACCAGCCCGTCAGCTGAGGGTCAGCCCTTGAGCTGCTCGTACGCCGGCAACGTCAGGAAGTCCGCGTAGTTGTCGTCGAGCGCGACCTCCAGGAGGAGGTCGTGGGCCTGCTGCCAGTGGCCCGCGGCGAAGGCGTCCGCGCCGATCTCCGCGCGGATGTTCTCCAGCTCCTCGGCGGCAACCTCGCGCGCCAGCTCGGGAGTTGCCTTCTCGCCGTTCTCGAACTCGACGCCCGCGTTGATCCACTGCCAGATCTGCGAGCGCGAGATCTCGGCGGTGGCCGCGTCCTCCATCAGGTTGAAGATGGCGACCGCGCCGAGCCCGCGCAGCCACGCCTCGATGTAACGGATGCCCACCTGAACGGCGTTGACGAGTCCGGGGTACGTCGGCTTCGCGTGCAGCGAGTCGACGGCGATCAGGTCGGCAGCCTTGACGTCGACGTCCTCGCGCAGCCGGTCCTTCTGGTTCGGCTTCTCGCCGAGCACCGCGTCGAAGGAGGCCATGGCGATCGGCACCAGGTCCGGGTGGGCGACCCACGACCCGTCGAAACCGTCCGCGGCCTCACGGTCCTTGTCCGCCTTGACCTTCTCGAACGCGACCTTGTTGACCGCCGCGTCACGGCGTGAGGGGATGAACGCCGCCATGCCGCCGATCGCGTGCGCCCCGCGCTTGTGGCAGGTACGGACGAGGAGTTCGGTGTACGCCCGCATGAAGGGGGCCGTCATCGTCACCGCGTTGCGGTCCGGGAGGACGAACGTGGGCCCGCCGTCACGGAAGTTCTTCACGATGGAGAACAGGTAGTCCCAGCGGCCCGCGTTCAACCCCGAGGCGTGGTCGCGGAGTTCGTAGAGGATCTCCTCCATCTCGTACGCGGCGGTGATCGTCTCGATCAGCACGGTCGCGCGGACGGTGCCCTGCGGGACGCCGACGTAGTCCTGCGCGAAGACGAACACGTCGTTCCACAGCCGGGCTTCGAGGTGCGACTCGGTCTTCGGGAGGTAGAAGTACGGGCCCTTGCCCAGGTCCAGCAGCCGCTGCGCGTTGTGGAAGAAGTAGAGGCCGAAGTCAACGAAGGCGCCCGGCACTTGCTCACCGTCGACCAGGAGGTGACGCTCGTTCAGATGCCAGCCGCGCGGTCGCATCACGACGGTCGCCAGCTCGTCCTCGGCCTTCAGGGCGTACGACTTACCGGAGTCGGGGTCGGTGAAGTCGATGGCGCGGGTGTAGGCGTCGATCAGGTTGAGCTGGCCCGTGACGACGTTCTCCCAGGTCGGCGCGGAGGCGTCCTCGAAGTCCGCGAGCCAGATCCTGGCGCCCGAGTTGAGGGCGTTGATCGTCATCTTGCGGTCGGTGGGGCCGGTGATCTCGACCCGCCGGTCGTTCAGGGCGGCGGGGGAGGGGGCCACCCTCCAGGAGTCGTCGGCGCGGATCGCGGCGGTCTCCGGGAGGAAGTCGAGGGTGGAGGTGCGGGCGATCTCCGCGCGGCGCTCGGCCCGGCGGGCGAGGAGTCCGGCCCGGCGGGGCGTGAACCGGCGGTGCAGCTCGGCGATGAAGGCGAGGGCCTCGACCGTGAGGACCTCGTCCTGCCGGGGCAGGGGCTCGGCGTCGACGACGACCGGCGAGGACGGCGCTGGTGCGGACATGAACTGTCACTTCCTTCAGCGTGGCACCGGGTGTCAGATGACCCGGGTAGGGCTGGGAGCACCCGAGGGGCCGTCGGGCGCTTCTGAACAGTGGATACTAGTTTCCTCATCGTGGAAGTTCAATGGTTTGTTGACGTCGAGATTCTCCGGATCGAGCCAAAGTGGCGCTCAGTGCCACTCCGCTCACTCAAGGTGGACGAGATCCGCCTCAGTGTCGATGTCGTACGGCTCCGCCGCATCCCCGCACTCGACGAGCGTGACCGCGTCCGCGTGCGCCTTGAGATACGCCCGCGCGCCCCGGTCCCCGGTCGCGCTCTCGGCGATCCCGGCCCAGTGCGCGGCACCGAACAGCACCGGATGACCGCGTACCCCGTCGTAGGCGGCCGAGACGAGCGAGTCCTCCGACAGATGGGCCGCCAGCACCCGCGCCACCGCCTCCGCGCCGATCCCGGGCTGGTCGACGAGCGACACGAGCGCCGCCCGCGCCCCCGTACCCGCGAGCGAGTCGAGCCCCGCGCGCAGCGAGGACCCCATCCCCTGCTCCCACTCCGGGTTCTCCACGACCACGCACCCGGCCAGGTCCGCCTGCTCCCGTACGGCGTCGGCGCGCGCCCCCAGCACCACGTGGACGCGGGTGAGACCCGCCGTGCGCAGGGTCCCGACCGCGTGCTCCACGAGGGGCCGCCCCCGGTGTCGTAGCAGCGCCTTGGGCCGCCCGCCGAGCCGCCGGCCGCCGCCCGCGGCGAGCAGCAGCCCGGCGACCTGGTCTTCGTTTCGCGTCATGCGTCCTGCATACCTGACGCGGCGGCGACCGGACGGAATCCCCCTGCTTGATTTCGGTCCATGGAGTGGCGCGCGCCGCACCGGGTGGCGTTTACTTGCCCGCGTCCCTCGACGCCCGACCAGTGTCGCGGGGTGCGTGGCGGGACGGCGGAGTTCTTGCGCACGACGACGTGCGAGGGGGGAGAGCTGTGTTGCGGAGCTTGGGGCAGAGGTCAGTGACCGGCAGCGACGAGGATCCGAGGGTGGCGGAACTGCGGACCGCGGTGTCCCGGTTGCGCCGCGAACTGGCCGCGCATCCGGCCGAGTTCCCCGACCGTGTCATCGCCGAGGACGAACTCGCGGCGCTGGCCGCGATGACCATCGACGGCACCCCCGAAATCCCGCGCCTGCGCCGCTCGTTGCTCCTGATCGCGGGCGCGATCGGCTCGGTGAGCGCACTCGCGAGGGGTCTGACGGACGTACGCAACGCGGTGGACCTGTTCGGTCAACCCCGGCGCGGTCAGGGCTAGTTCAGCGCCAAGGGCGCGCCGGGAACGCTCCCCGGTAGCCCGCGTGCCCGGTCCGGTCCTCGAACTCCTCGCACAGCCAGGTCTCCTGGACGGACTCGGTGTGTTCCTGCCAGGTCGTGAAGATGCCCCGTGGGCCGTGCTTGCCGTCGACCTGACGGTAGAGGTCCTTGGCGTCACGGAAGCACGCGAGCCCGGCCATCAGTCCGTGGCCGGCGGGGTGGTAGTCGGACCAGGCGCACGAGACGCAGGCCTTGAGTCGCGTGCCTGGCGGCAGGCGGCGCTGGACCTCGTTCAGCGCGTCCTCGAAGTCGTCATGGCCTTCTGCGTCGCGGTACTCGTGCCCGTCGAGGCGCAGGGTGGTGGTCAGCGTCTCCGCGTCCAGCCCCCGGCCCGGCCCGGCCGGGTCCCCGAGCCGCAACGCGCAGTCCAGCACCGCCGTACGCACGCCCTGCCCCTCGACCGCGACGGACAGCGGCACCTCCCACTCCAACAGGCAGGAGCACAACGCCCCGTCGAAGAAGGCGAACGGGGCCTCCGGCGGCTCGCCGCCGAGCGCGCCCAGGTCGTCCATGCTGTCGCCCTCGAAGCGGACGCCCCGGATCGTCGTGCGGATCGACTCCCGGCCGTCCGACTCGAAGACGACGACCTCGGTGCCGTGCCGGTCGGTGTACCGGCCCGGCCAGAACCGTCCGCCGCTCACGCGGGGTTCTGGCTGGCCAGCGCCTCCGACAGTTCGCCGGCCACCTGCTGAAGCACCGGCACGATCTTGTCGGTCGCCGACTCGGTGACCCGGCCCGCCGGGCCCGAGATCGAAATCGCCGCCGCCGTGGGGGAGTTGGGCACGGAGACGGCGAGACAGCGGACGCCGATCTCCTGCTCGTTGTCGTCGATCGCGTAGCCGAGGCGGCGCACGTCCTCCAGCGCCGCGAGGAAACCGTCCGGCGTGGTGATCGTCTTCTCGGTCGCCGCGGGCATGCCGGTGCGGGCGAGCAGCGCCCGCACCTCGTTGTCCGGGGTGTTGGCGAGGAGGGCCTTGCCGACACCGGTGGAGTGCGGCAGGACGCGCCGGCCGACCTCGGTGAACATGCGCATCGAGTGCTTGGACGGCACCTGCGCGACGTACACGATCTCGTCGCCGTCGAGCAGCGCCATGTTCGCCGTCTCGCCGGTCTCCTCGACCAGCCGGGCGAGGTAGGGGCGGGCCCAGGTGCCGAGCAGCCGGGACGCGGACTCGCCGAGGCGGATCAGACGCGGGCCGAGCGCGTACCGGCGGTTCGCCTGCTGGCGGACGTAACCGCAGACCACGAGCGTGCGCATCAGGCGGTGGATGGTGGGGAGCGGCAGGCCGCTGCTCGCGGAGAGCTCGCTCAGGCCGACCTCACCACCCGCGTCGGCCATCCGCTCCAGCAGGTCGAAGGCGCGCTCCAGGGACTGGACACCGCCCGTGGTGGACTTGGTGGAGTCGGTGCTGCTGACGCTGGACGGCGGCACGGCGCGTTCCTTTCGGCACGGGCGGGAAGGGCTGAAGCCTACCCGGGGGTCGGTTGACTCCCCGCCTGTGCGTAGCTACGTTCTGCTTGCCGGAAGTTTAATTCCGCTTTGTGGAAACGTCCAGAGTGTGCGCGTGAGGCGCATCGTGGAGAAGTGTGCCCTTGACGGTACGGGAGCGGGAGTGAAGACTCCTTCAACAGAACGTTGAATTCCGTTACGTGGAAGTAACTCCCGTTTCCCGGAAGTAACGGAAGTGACGACGGCGGCAGAGAGAGGGGTCCGGGTGTCCGACGCTGAACTGGTGGTGCGCTCCACACGTGTCATCACTCCCGAGGGGACACGCGCGGCGGCGGTCGCGGTCGCCGGGGGCAAGATCACGGCCGTCCTGCCGTACGACGCCCAAGTCCCGTCCGGGGCACGGTTCGAGGACTTCGGCGACGACGTCCTGCTGCCCGGCCTGGTCGACACCCATGTGCATGTGAACGACCCCGGCCGCACCCACTGGGAGGGCTTCTGGACCGCCACGCGCGCGGCGGCGGCCGGCGGCATCACCACCCTGATCGACATGCCGCTCAACTCCCTCCCGCCGACGACGACGGTCGACAACCTCCGTACGAAGCGGCAGGTCGCGGCGGAGAAAGCCCACATGGACGTCGGTTTCTGGGGCGGCGCCCTGCCCGACAACGTCAAGGACCTGCGCCCGCTGCACGACGCCGGCGTCTTCGGCTTCAAGGCGTTCCTGTCCCCGTCCGGAGTGGACGAGTTCCCGCACCTGGACCAGGACCAACTCGCCCTGTCCCTGGCCGAGATCGCCGGATTCGACGGCCTGCTCATCGTCCACGCGGAGGACCCGCACCACCTCGAAGCGGCCCCGCAGCAGGGCGGCCCCAAGTACGCGGACTTCCTCGCCAGCCGCCCGCGCGACGCCGAGGACACGGCCATCGCGGGGCTGATCGCGCAGGCGAAGCGCCTCAACGCACGCGTGCACGTACTGCACCTGTCCTCGTCGGACGCGCTCCCGCTCATCGCCGCGGCCAAGGCGGAGGGCGTCCGCATCACGGTGGAGACGTGCCCCCACTACTTGACCCTCACGGCGGAGGAAGTCCCGGACGGCGCAAGCGAGTTCAAGTGCTGCCCGCCCATCCGCGAGTCCGCCAACCAGGACCTTCTTTGGCAGGCGCTGGCCGACGGCACGATCGACTGCGTGGTGACGGACCACTCACCATCGACGGTGGACCTGAAGACCGACGACTTCGCGACCGCCTGGGGCGGCATCTCCGGTCTCCAGTTGAGCCTCGCGGCGGTGTGGACGGAGGCGCGCAGGCGGGGCCACGACCTGGCGGACGTGGTCCGCTGGATGTCCTCAAGCACGGCCGAACTGGCAGGACTTGACCAGAAGGGCGCCATCGAGGCGGGCCGCGACGCCGACTTCGCTGTCCTCGCCCCCGACGAGACGTTCACGGTCGACCCGGCGGCCCTCCAGCACCGCAACCGCGTCACGGCGTACGCGGGCAAGACCCTCAGCGGTGTCGTGAAGTCGACCTGGCTGCGCGGCGAACGCATCGTGCTGGACGGCGAGTTCACCGACCCGAAGGGCCAACTCCTGAGCCGTACAACCTGATTCACCCCCTCCCGCACCCGCAGCGGCCTACGTCCGAAAGGCAGACCTTGTGACGGCGATACCCAGTTTCACCGGCGACGCGAACCCCTACGGAGGCGGTGACCCGTACGCGGACTACCGCACGGCCGACTTCCCCTTCACCCAGTACGCCAACCTCGCCGACCGGCAGTTGGGCGCCGGTGTCATCGCCGCCAACGACGAGTTCTTCGCCGAGCGGGAGAACCTCCTCGTGCCCGGGCCCGCCGAGTTCGACCCCGAGCGCTTCGGCCACAAGGGCAAGATCATGGACGGCTGGGAGACCCGCCGCCGCCGTGGCGCCTCGGCGGACCACCCCTGGCCGACGGCGGAGGACCACGACTGGGCGCTGGTCCGCCTGGGCGCCCCCGGTGTCATCAGGGGCATCGTGGTCGACACGGCCCACTTCCGGGGCAACTACCCGCAGGCGGTGTCGGTGGAGGGCACGTCGGTACCGGGCTCACCGTCCCCCGAAAACCTCCTCTCGGACGACGTGAAGTGGACGCCCCTGGTCCCGCGTACGCCGGTGGGCGGTCACGCGGCGAACGGCTTTGCCATATCCACCGAACAACGCTTCACCCACCTCCGCGTCAACCAGCACCCCGACGGCGGCATCGCGCGCCTGCGGGTCTACGGCGAGGTCGTCCCCGACCCCAACTGGCTCGCGGCGCTGGGCACGTTCGACGTGGTCGCCCTGGAGAACGGCGGCAGCGCCGAGGACGCCTCCAACCTCTTCTACTCCCCAGCGAGCAACACCATCCAGCCCGGCCGCTCCCGCAAGATGGACGACGGTTGGGAAACCCGCCGCCGCCGCGACCAGGGCAACGACTGGATCCGCTACCGCCTGGCAGCCCAGTCCCGGCTCCGCGCCGTGGAGATCGACACGGCGTACCTGAAGGGCAACAGCGCGGGCTGGGCATCGGTATCGGTACGGGACGGCGAGACCGGCGACTGGCAGGAGATCCTCCCGCGCACCCGCCTCCAGCCCGACACGAACCACCGCTTCGTCCTCCCGACCCCGGCGATCGGGACGCACGCGCGCGTGGACATCTATCCCGACGGCGGGATCTCGCGCCTGCGGCTGTTCGGCTCGCCGACGGAGCAGGGGGCGGCGACGCTGGCGGCGAGGCATCAGGAACTGGGCGGCTGACGCGAGCCACCGACCCACCCGCACCCGGAACCGAGACGGCCACCCGCTACGTTCTCCTCTCGTGACCCTTCAGCAAGAGATCGTCGGCAACGCCATGCAGATGGCGGTCGTCAACCTGAACCCCGGCCAGACCGTGTACTGCGAGGCCGGGAAGTTCCTCTTCAAGACGACGAACGTGACCATGGAGACCCGCCTCGGCGGACCGTCGAGCGGCGGCCGGCAACAGGGCGGCGGCTCGGGCGGTGGCGGTATGGGCGGCGTGCTCCGGCAGGCCATGGGGACGGCCATGCAGGTCGGCCAGCGCGCGCTCGCCGGTGAGTCGCTGGCGTTCCAGTACTTCACCTCCCAGGGCGGCGAGGGCACCGTCGGCTTCGCGGGCGTGCTCCCCGGGGAGATGCGCGCCCTGGAACTGGACGGCACGCGCGCGTGGTTCGCGGAGAAGGACGCCTTCGTGGCCGCCGAGTCCACCGTCCAGTTCGGCATCGCCTTCCAGGGCGGCCGCACCGGCATGAGCGGCGGCGAGGGCTTCGTCCTGGAGAAGTTCACCGGGCACGGCACGGTGATCATCGCGGGCGCCGGCAACTTCATCGACCTGAACCCCGCCGACTTCGGCGGACGCATCGAGGTCGACACCGGCTGCCTCGTCGCCTTCGAGGAGGGCGTCCAGTACGGCGTCCAGCGCATCGGCGGCCTCAACCGCCAGGGCCTGATGAACGCGGTGTTCGGCGGCGAGGGCCTGTCCCTGGCCACCCTGGAGGGCAACGGCAGGGTCATCCTCCAGTCCCTCACCATCGAGAGCCTCGCCAACGCCCTGAAGAAGGCCCAGGGCGGCGACAAGCAGGGCCCGACCGGCGGCATGTTCTCGACCCACGCGGGCTGAGACGCCGTAGCGAGGACCGATGAGAGGACCAGGGAGAACACCGATGAGTTGCGGGGGCCCGCGGGGTCTGAGCTGATGACACCATCCGCTCCCGCACCAGGAAGCAGGCACCCGACATGGGCAAGCTCGTCTCCACCCTCTTCGTCACCCTCGACGGCGTCTACCAGGGCCCCGGTGGCCCGGAAGAGGACACCCGCGGCGGCTTCGAGCACGGCGGCTGGAGTTTCGTCTACGGCGACGAGGACTTCGGCCGCTTCGTGGTCGAGGTCTTCGACCGCTCCGGCGCGTACCTGCTCGGCCGTCGTACGTACGACATCTTCGCCGGGTACTGGCCGGACAGGACCGACCCCGCCGACCCGATCGCCTCCAAGCTGAACGCGCTGCCGAAGTACGTCGCCTCGTCGACCCTCACCGAGGCCTCCTGGTCCGGCACCACGGTCCTCGGCGGCGACCTCGCCAAGGAGGTCACCGACCTCAAGGAGCGCACCGAGGGTGAACTCCAGGTGCACGGCAGCGGCGCCCTCGTCCGTTCCCTCCTCGCGCTCGGCCTCGTCGACACGCTCCACCTGGTGACCTTCCCGGTCGTGCTCGGCAGCGGTCTGCGCCTGTTCCCCGAGGGCACCGAGCCCATGGCCTTCCGGCACACGGGCGGGCGCGTCACCGGCACCGGCGTCTCCATCCAGTCGTACGACCTGGCGGGCCGCCCGACCTACGGCTCGTACGCGGACGCCGATGCGGAAGACGCCTAGTCAGCCGGGGGTCGCGCCGGTACGGTGATCGTTCCGTGTGGCAGCCACCGATGTCTCCACCCCTTCGTCGGAGACCGGGAGAGCCGCCCTCATGTCCTCGATCGCCGTACCGCGCACCGCCCTGCCCCGCCGGGCCTGGCTCACCGACCTGCCCGTCCTGCTGGTCGCGGTGGTCTGGGGCGCCAGTTATCTCGCCGCCAAGGACATCACCACGGCCCGCACGGTCCTCACCGTCCTGGTGCTGCGCTTCGCCCTCGTCCTGCCCGTCCTCGCGGTCGTGGGCCACCGCTCGCTGCGCGCGCTGACGGCCGCCCAGTGGCGCGGCGCGACCCTGCTCGGGCTGATCCTCGCCGGGATCTTCCTCCTGGAGACCTACGGCGTCGTCCACACCTCGGCGACCAACGCGGGCCTGATCATCAGCCTCACCATGATCCTCACCCCGCTCGCCGAGGCCGCCGTCACCCGTACCCGGCCCTCCCGCGCCTTCCTCGGCGCGGCGGCCCTCTCCGTGCTCGGCGTGCTGATGCTGACCCAGGGCGCGGGCTTCTCCCGCCCCTCCCTCGGCGACCTCCTCATGCTGCTCGCGGCGCTGGCCCGCACCCTGCACGTCCTCGCCATGTCCCGCACCAGGTCGGTCCAGGGCGCCGACGCGCTGCCCCTGACCACCGTCCAACTCGCCACCGCCGTAACGGTGTTCGCGATCCTGTCGACCGGCGCCGACACCACACCGTGGGAGACGGCGGCCGACTTCGGGCCACGCGAGTGGGCCGGGCTGCTGTTCCTGTCCGCGTTCTGCACCCTGTTCGCCTTCTTCGTGCAGATGTGGGCCGTACGCCGGACCTCGCCCTCCCGCGTCAGCCTGCTGCTCGGCACCGAGCCCCTGTGGGCCGCCGCGGCCGGTATCGCGCTCGGCGGCGAACGGCTCGGCGCGTTCGGGCTGGCAGGCGGCGTCCTCGTACTGGTGGGGACCGCATGGGGACGCGGGGCCGCGCGGTGACTCCCGGACAACTCAACGACAGGGGCCAGTCATCCGATAAATAGCCCGGAATATCCTTGAATCGCCTCTTAAGGAGTCGCAGTTGGGCTCAGAGGTCGGATCTTTTGAGTGCACGCCCATTGCTTGTTCCTCGGCGTCTCACTAATTTACGAATTAATTCCGACCCTCTCGCCCGAGGAGTTCCGCTGTGCCTCCTTCCTCCCGCCGTGACTTCCTCTGCCTGACCGGTGTCGCCGGTGGCGGCCTCGCCGCCTTCGGTGGTCTGCCCCCGTTCGTGGCGCATGCCGACCCCGAGCGTCCCGCTCACGCGAACATCGTTCCGGACAGTGAGGCCACCACCCTCTGGTACCGGAAGCCGGCCGACGAGTCGCGCGTCATCCAGGAGGCGCTGCCCGTGGGCAACGGCAGGATGGGCGCGCTGGTCGGCTGCGACCCCGCGGACGACTTCCTGTACATCACGGACGGTTCGTTCTGGACGGGCGGACGCAACGACACCCCCACCAGCGACGGACAACTTCCCTATGGAGCCGACGACTTCGGCAGTTTCGGGCTGCTGGCCAAGCTCCGGGTCACCTTGCCGGGCCACACCACAGAGGAGACCAGCGACTACCGACGCAGCCTCGACCTGAGCAACGGCGTGGTGTCGGCGACCTATCGGCACCGCGGAGCCAGTTTCCGCCGGGAGGTCTACGCCAGCCACCCGGACGACGTGATCGTGATCCGGCTCACCGGAGGCGGCGACCATACCGGTGTGATCTCCCTGGAGGGCACGCACGGTGAGACCACGTCGGCGGACGGGAGACGGCTCTCGTTCGCCGCGACGCTGAAGAACGGCCTCCGGTACGCGGCTTCGGTGACCGCCGTGAGCAGTTCCGGAACCATCAAGGCGCAGGACGGAAAGCTGTCCTTCTCGGGATGCCGCGAGGTGCTGATAGCCGTCTGCGCGGGTACCGACTACTCACCCGATGCCACCAAGGAATTCCGGGACTCGTCCATGGTCCCCCTCACGATGGCCCGGGCGAAGACCGCTGCCGCGGCGAAGATCTCCGGCACCGCTCTGCTCGCCACCCATGTGGTCGACTACCGACGCCTCTACGACCGCTTCTCGATCGACCTCGGCAGATCCTCGGCGGTGCAGCGGTCGTTGGACTCGTGGTCGCGCATCGCCGTCAGATACACCGACGCCTCCACCCCGGACCCGGAGCTGGAGGCCGCCTACGTGCAGTACGGCCGCTACCTGACCATCACCGGATCCAGGGACTGGCTGCCCATGAACCTCCAGGGGCTGTGGATCCACAACAACACCCCCGACTGGTACGCCGATTACCACACCGACATCAACGTGCAGATGAACTACTGGCTGGCCGACCCCGCCGGACTGGGCGACAACGCGGAGGCACTCGCCCGCTACTGCCGGTCCCAGCTGCCGGTGTGGACCGATGTGACCGAACGGCTCTTCAACAGCCCCGACAACCGTTTCCGCAACAGCACCGGTGAAGTGGCCGGCTGGGCCGTCGCGTTCTCCACCAACATCTACGGCGGCAGTGGTTGGGCCTGGCACCCCTCGGGCAATGCCTGGCTCTGCGCCACGCTGTGGCGCCACTACGAGTACACCCAGGACCGCGAGTATCTGGAGACGATCTATCCGGTGGTGAAGGGAGCGGCCGAGTTCTGGAAGGCGCGGCTGATCACCACCAAGGTGACCGATGCGGACGGTTCGTCCCGCGAAGTCCTGGTGGACGACACGTCCTGGTCGCCGGAGCACGGACCGGACGGCAAGGGAAACACCTACGGGCAGGAGCTCGCGTGGGAACTCTTCCGGGAGTTCGCCGCCGCCGCCCGCGTTCTGGACCGCGACGCGGACCTCGCCGCCGAGCTGGAATCGATGCGGGCCAGGCTCTACCTCCCACGGGTCAGCCCGAAGAGCGGCTGGCTGGAGGAGTGGATGAGCCCGGACAATCTCGGTGAGACGACCCACCGTCATCTGTCACCGCTCATCGGATTCTTTCCCGGCGACCGGATCTCCGTCGACACCAGCCCGCGCGAACTCGTGGACGGCGTACGCGCACTCCTCACCGCCAGGGGAATGGACAGCTTCGGCTGGGCCTGCGCCTGGCGATCGCTGTGCTGGTCGCGGCTCAAGGAGGCCGAGAAGGCCTACCAGCTCTATCTCACCGTGCTGCGCCCGTCGATGAACAACGGCAACGGGACCTCCGCGAACTGGTTCGACATGTACAGCCAGGGCAGTTACACGATCTTCCAGATCGACGCCAACCTCGGCGGCCCCACCGCCGCGCTGGAGATGATCCTCTACTCGAAGCCGGGAGTCGTCGAACTGCTTCCGGCGCTACCGAAGGCCTGGTCGGCGAAGGGTTCCGTCACCGGGATCGGCGCCCGCGGCGGATTCACGGTCGATTTCTCCTGGCGGGACGGCAAGGCGACCACGGTGACGGTCCGGAGCGTCGGGGGGACGGAGACGGAGCTCCGCGCCGGGAGGTTCCGCAAGAAGATCTCCCTCAAGCCGGGGGCCTCCGTGAAGATCGACCTCTCCTGAGCGGGAACACACGGCGATGCGAGTCCGCGTGGGACTCGCATCGCCTGGCCGTGTACGGCTCCGTCGGTTCGGTCGGTGCCGCTCGGCGGTGCTACTTGGTGGCGAGGAACAGGTAGTCGGCCGTGTAGGGGACGCGGGTGGTGGGCCGGGTGGCCGGGTCGCAGGTGCCTGCCGGGGCGACGCCGCCGGCGGTGTCGAGTCGCAGGACCGATGTGGTCCTGGACAGGCGTCCTTCACTCTTGCCGGTCTGCCGCGCGCGGAGCAGGAGTTGAGGGATGTTGCCCTTGCCGTTGTCGAACTTGTTGAGGACGGTGCCGGTCACCGAGGAACCGTCGGGTGCGATCCACTGCGGGGGACCGGCGGGGCCGTGCTCGGCGAAGCTGTGCTGGATGCCGCCCTGGAGGGTGGCGTCGACGTTGTCCTGGGTGAAGGCGTAGGAGCCGTCGTCCTGCTTGGTGCAGGCGTAGATCTGGGCCCCCTTGACGACACCGGCCAGGGACGAGTGCCGGATGGCGTCGGGCAGCGAGACGGCGCCCGGCAGCGCGACGGCCTGTCCGCGGACCGCGCCGCCGGGGAACTCGCCGGTGTGCAGGTTGAAGTAGAACTGGTCGGGATGCGCCTTGACGCTCCGCAGCAGGTCGGCGTCCTTGACCTTCACGGTGCCGAACACGAACGGCGTGCCGCCCTTGAGCTTCTCCATGAAGAACGGGATCTTCACGTCACCGTTGGTGCCCCGCGCACCCTGGTGGAGATGGGCCATGGTCGGGGTGCCGATACCGGTCCACGCGAACGCGAAGGACACCTCGTCGCCCTGGACACGCATGAGGGCCACCGCGCTGCCGTCCTTGTCCCCCACCGCCGGCTTGCCCTTGACGGGCACCTCGTTGTCACCGGTCAGGATGGACGTGAAGTACCGCGCCCCCGGCGCGTTCTCGGAGTAGCGGCCGATGGCCCCCGCCGCCCGAGTCGCCCCTGCCGCCGGATGCGACACGGTGGCGTCGGCCGCACCGTCCGCGCCGTTGCAGGCGGTCAGGAGCAGCGTGCCGGTGAGCGCCGTCGCGGCGATGGTCCCGAATCGCTTGAGCTTCATCTGTCTCGTTCTCCCCGTGATGGCCGATCCGCGGCTGGCCCGCGGTCGTTCTCCCTCCATCACGGGGCCCCCGTGGCGATCCCTCAGCCGATGACACTCCTGAGACACGCCTGAGAAGGGATGGCATCACTGAGGACACGATCTTGACATTACGACGCTCACCGGCCGCGCTGTGAGCGTCAGGGCGCGCGCGGTGCCCTGCCCGGGAGGACGGACGGGACCCGCTCCAGGACACCGCCCGCGAAGACGTCGTACAAGGGCAGGGACTCCAGGTGGACATAGCCGATGTGGCAGTCGCAGACGGCCAGCGGACACGCGCGCGGTCGCAGCGCCGCCCGGTAGGAACCGTCGTACAGGTTCCCCAGCTCGTCGCGGACGAAGTGGCAGCGGCGGACCGTGCCCGCGCCGTCGACCGAGATCACCGACTCGCCGGTACGGCACGGGAGTCCGGCGCTGCGGTGCGGGTGCCGGCTGTACGGGAACAGGGGGTCGAGCGCTGTCCAGTCGTCGGCCTCCGCGTCGTCGTAGGTGTGTCCCTCGGCGGCGTTGATCCAGAGGTAGACGTGCGGGGGCAGGTCGTCGCGGAGCCGGCGGGCCGCCGCCAGATGGCCGGGCAGACCGACCACGCCGACACTGAAGCGCACCCCGCGGTCGGCCAGTTCACGGCACTTGCCGAGGAAACGGTCGTAGGGGGTCTGGCCCGGATGGTAGGTGCACCACAGGGCGAGCGTGTCGAGGTCGGCGTCGGCGAGCCAGCCCGTCCGGCAGCTCAGGTTGGTCTGGATGGCGACCCGGCGCACGTGCGGCAGCCGGGACAGCTCGGTCAGGGTCCGCCGGTACCAGGAGCGGACCAGGCCCTCGCCCCACGGCGTGAACAGGAGCGACAGGCCGTCCCCGCTGTCCGTCGCCCACCGCGCGAAGCGCTCCAACGCCTCCCGGTCCGCGCGGAGTTGGGCGGTCGAGTCGCGGCGCTTGGCGAACGGGCAGTAGGGGCAGTCGTAGTCGCAGGACGCGAGCGGCCCCCGGTACAGGACGGTGAGATCCATGACGGTCCGTCACTTCCGTTCGTAGGCGGCCATCGCGGACCGCACCTCGGGGGAGAACAACTCCGGCCCCACGGCGTCGGAATGGGCCAGACCCTCCGAAGTCAGCACGAGCGACTCGCCCGCCGCGCCGGTCAGCCAGCCGTGCCCGGCCATCCGGTCGAGTTCCGTCCCGAAGTCGTCGTCGGGCGAACTCCCGAAGCGGGCGCGGTAGTCGGCGACCGAGAGCCCCTCGGCCTGGAGGAGGGACTGCAGGAGATGACGGCGGCGCGCCTCGTGTCCGTCCACGTGGTAGCCGACCTCCGCGTGCGCGAAGTCGGTCGTCGTGACGTAGTCGTCGATGATGCCGCGGATCTCGTGCATGCCGACCGCGTAGTCGAAGGAGTAGTGCAGCGTCGACGTGTACGAGCGGGCGCCGCAGCCGAGCCCGATCATGCCGTCCGTCTGGCAGGCGTAGTCGTCGGTGCCCTGGGGCGGGGCGTCGGCCCGGCGGAACATCCGCATCGACTGCTGGACATAGCCCCGCGCGAGGAGGTGGTCACGTCCCGCCCGGTACAGCCGCAGCCGCTGCGTGTCCCACTCCGGGTCGGTTCCGGTGTCCCCGTGGTGCCGGCCGAGGCCGGTCAACGGGCGGACGTAGAGCGGGTACAGGTACAGCTCCTCGGGCCGCCAGGCCAGGGCCGCGTCCAGCGAGGCGAGCCAGGTCCGCTCGGTCTGGCCGTCGATGCCGTAGATGAGGTCGATGTTGAGCACCGGGACGGCGGCGTCCCGGATCCGGCCGAGCGCGGCCTCCACGTCGGCACGGCGCTGCGGGCGTACGGCGGCCCTGGCCTCGGAGTCGACGAAGCTCTGGACGCCCAGGCTGAGGCGGGTCGCGCCGCGGTCCGCGAGGACGGCGAGCCGGTCCGCGGTGGCGGTGGCGGGCGAGGCCTCCACGGAGAGCGGGACCGAGCGCAGGTCGGCGCCCATGCGTCGCTCGGCGAGGTCGCACAGGCGCTCCAGCTCGGACGCGGTGAGGAAGGTCGGGGTGCCGCCGCCGAACGCCGCGGTGGCGAAACGCACCGGCTCCGCGTCGCCGAGTGCCGCCCGGACGGCGTCCGCCTGCCGCTCCAGGGCGTCCAGATAGGCGCCGGTCAGGCCGTCCGGGGCGCCGATGCGGGTGAAGAGGTTGCAGAAGCCGCAGCGGACCTCGCAGAACGGTACGTGCACATACAGGGAGAGGGTGCCGCGGTCCTCCGCCGCCCACAACTCCCGCAGCGCGGGCCGGTCTTGGAGGCGGCGGTACGCCGTCTTGTGCGGATACGCGTACACGTAGTGCTGGTAGGGGCTGGTCTGTTGGGCGGTGGTCATCGGGCGGCCTCGGCGGGTTCGAGGAGGAAGTGGGCGTACGGCACGGTCCACACGGACTCGTGGCCCAGACGGTGGCCGGTGTAGCCGTCGTCGCCGTAGGCCGTGCCGTGGTCGGAACACACGATGACGAAGCAGGGGCGCCGGGAACTCGCCGCGGCGAACAGCCGCCCGATGTGCCGGTCGACGTACTCCAGCGCGGCGGCGTGCGTCTCCCGGGTGTCACCCGCCTCGCGGGTCGCGCCGGGCAGGTGGAACCAGTTGGGCTGGTGCAGCGCCGACACGTTCACGAACAGGAACAGGCGCTGCTCGGCGGGCAGTTCGCCCACCACCTGTTCCACGCGGTCGATCTGGTTCTGGAAAGAACGCGGCGAGGTCACGCCGAACTCCTCCTCCCAGTGCGCTTCTTGGAACAGGCCGGGCAGTACGGAGCCCAGTGGACCGCGCCGGTTGAAGAAGCCCACGCCCCCGACACAGACGGTGCGGTAGCCGGCCGCGGCGAGCCCGGACACGAGATCCGGGGTGTCGTAGACGAAAGTGCCCTCGGCGGTGGTCTCGCTGCCGGCGAAGCTTGCCGCGAACAGCCGTGGATGCGGGCCGGGTTCGGCCGGAGTGGGCAGGAACCCGGCGAAGATCGCCTGGTGCGAGGCGTAGGTGAAACTGCCCGGGGCGTGCCTCCTCTCCCAGCGTCCGCCGGGCAGATGGCGGGCGAGCTGCGGGATGCGCCCCTCGGCCGCCAACTCGACGGCCACGTCGTGCCGCAGCGTGTCGAGGGTGATCAGCAGGATGTCGTGGTCGCCGACGATCGCGTTCATGTCGGGCTCAGGCATGGGCTGTTCCTGTTCCTGTTCTGTACGGGTGACGCGGGCCGCTTCCGGCCGGTGCGCGCAGGACGGCCGCCACCTGCGCGCCGTAGGTGTCCAGACCCTCGGCGCCACTGCCGGGCAGTCCGGTGAGCCGGGGCAGCAGGTCGCCGAAGGCGTTGACCTCGCCGACGAAGCTGCGGCGCCAGTCCACGGCCGGCAGCAGGTCGACCCCCACGCACAGCGTGCGCGGAAAGCAGGACGCGGCGCGCTCGCACACGTCCAGGACGTCCGACCACCGGGCGCCCGCGGCGGTGACGGCCCGTCGAACGCCGTCGAGATCGCCGCGGCTGCCGCCCAGATGCAGGTTGGTCAGCGGCCAGCGACTGGTGCGCACCACCGCGTGGGTGGCCCGGCCGGCCACGACGACCACGCGGAGATCAGCGGCCCGGCCCGCCTGGGAGGCCTTCGGCACCCAGCGTTCGAGATGCAGCCCGTCCGGGGCCAGCGCGTCCACGATGCGGGCGACGTCCCGCTCGTCGTGATACCGCCGCACCCGAAGGGAGTTGTGGAGCGTGCCGTCCGGACCGGTCTCGACGGACGTGGTGGCCCTGATCCGGCCGCCGCCGGCCGTCTCGACGGCGAGGACGCCCGAGGCCGACGAGCCGTGGGCGGGCTTGACGAACAGCCGGGGCATCCGGTGCTCGCGCATCAGCGCCCGTACGTCGTCCCAGCCGTGCACGCGCGCGCCGTGCGGACCCGACGTGGGGGAGTCCGGGACGGGCACGCCGGCCGTGTCGAGCGCGGCGTGACACGCCCGTTTGTCGAACAGTGCCGCCAGGTCGTCCGGGTCGGCGAGGGGGATGCCGCCGCGGAGCGTGCGCAGCGCGGCGGTGAACCGCGTGTACCAGCGGGCCGAGCCCTCGACCCGGGTCGGGTCCGAGGCGTCCCGCAGCAGCCGGTCGACCTCGGGGTTCTCGCCGGGCGAGTCGACCCGGACGAACTCGTCGGCCGCGAAGTCCGCTCCCCGCTCGCGCAGGACGTCCGTCCAGGCGACGACGCGGGGTGCGGGCAGCCCGGCCGCGCGCACGGCGTCCGCGAAGAGGGACACCCTGCGGTTCTCGGGGTTGCCGACCACCGCGAACCGGGGCCCGGTGCGGGCGGACGACGCGGTGGCGATCGGCCCGGCCGCGGTGGACGCGGTCACTCCCCGACGGCGACGTAGCGCCAGACCGTGCCGTCGTCCTCCGTGTCCTCCTCGGCGTCGTCACGGTCCAGGTCGACGTCCACGCCCACCGGCACCAGCGTCTGCCGTACCCGCTCCGCGACGGCCTCGGTGAGGTAGTTGTGGTGCAGATCCAGCTTCTTGAGATGCGTCAGCGGCTGCCCGCTCAACAGCGCTACGGCGCCCTCGTCGGTCAGCACGCCCATCGACAGGTCCAGCACCTCCAGGCGCTCCACCACCGGGGCGGCGGCGACCGCGGCGGCCACCGCGTCCTGCATCTCGCTGTTGCGCAGGGCCAGATGACGCAGGCGCGGCAGCCGCGCACCGGACAGGATCGGCTCCAGGTCGGCGGCCTCGCTGTCACCGCCGTAGTCCGGGGTGCCCAGCCACAGGTCGAGGTGCTCCAGGGCGGGCAGGTCACTGGCGCCGATGCCGCGCACCACCCCGACGGGCAGTCCGCCCGTCTCCGCCACCAGCCGGCGCAGGGCGCCGTGCCGCAGCGCGGTGAACTCCAGCCCGGTGCCGCCGCGCACACCGAACTCCTCCAGCGCCGGGTAGGCGTTGAGCAGCGGTGCGACGTCGGTCTGGTTGATCCAGGAGATCTCGGACTCCTCCATCGTCAGGTCGCCGACGAACAGCGCGCGCAGCGCGGGGAAGGCGTCCCGGGACTCCACCAGCGCCTCGAAGATCTCGGTGGGCGCGCTGTCGTAGGCGTCTTGCCAGGGGCCGATGATCAGCGCCCGGACCCGGTTCGTGTCGACGGCGGCACGGAAGCGGGTGAACAGGTCGGCCCACGCCTCGTCGGCGTCGTACACGTCGCTGTCCAGGCGCCAGGCGACCGAGTCCGGCTCGGGCAGCCGGTCGGTCGGGGCACCCGGCCCGGGAAAGGTGAACGCGGGCAGCCCGTGCAGCGCGTCGAGGTGCTCACCGATGGTCATGCGGCCGCTCCTGAGAAGGAAGTGTGCGTGGTCTGTGGTGCCGCATTTCTACCAACCGCCACTGACAGTGCCGTTCGGCGGGGGCGGGCCCGGGCCGTTGTCAGTGGTGACGCCTAACGTCGTGGTCATGAAGCCGGTGCGCTGCGCACCCGGCGGTGAGGGGACAGCCATGTACCGACAGGGAGACGTGCTGATCGTGCCGGTCGCGCAGGACGCGGTGCCCGCTCACGCGGCACACGCCCCGAGGGAGCGGCGTGACGGACGCGGGCGGCTCGTGCTGGCGCTGGGAGAGGTGACGGGGCATGCCCACGCGGTCGTCGGACCGGGGGAGTTGGTGCGCGAGCCGGGCCCCTACGGGCCGTTGCTGCTCCATCTTCCCCAGGGCGGGCGGGTGGTGCACGAGGAGCACGCGGTCATCGTGCTGCCCAAGGGGTGGTTCCGGGTCGTCAGACAGCGGGAGTACGTGCCCGGGTCCGTACGGATCGTGGCCGACTGAGCGACCGGGACGCACCGGCATCACGACAGGACTGGGCGGGGCGCGGAGGAAGCGCACGTGAGCGGGACGGACACAGGGGTGGACAGGATGACGGATCTGAAGTCGGGCGGCACACCGGACTCGGCGGCGGGGAGCGTGGTGACCGGGCCCTCCGGTGACCTCGCGGAGTGGCGGGCGTGGGCCTCGGCGACGGGTCCCGCGGACCGGGCGCGTGCCGAGGAGGGCGTCCGGCGGGCCTACCGGCTGGCGGGACTCGCGGAACCGGAGCGCGTGGTGTGGGCGGGTTCGCCCCGCGCGGCGGTCGCACTTCTCCGGGAGCGGGCGGACCGGGGCCCGAGCGTCCGGGACGCGGTGCGCAGTGCGCCGTGGGCCGCGGCGAGACGGCGGCTGCACACCGAGTTGGGGCCCGCGGGGTGGTCGGCGCACTGGGCGGCGACCGGCGGACGGCTGTGGCCGTCGACGCAGGCCCTGGTGGACCGGATCCGTACCGGCGTGATCGAGGAACTGGCCGGAGGCACCACCGGGAAGGAGGCCGCGAAGATCCGGCTGATCCTCCTGGACGCCGTGCTCGGACAGCACGACGCGCCGTGGCTCGCGGCGTTCCCCGCCGCCGACGGCCCGATCGACGCGCTGTCCGCGGTGTGCCGCAGCGCCGGCTGGTGGTGGCCGTTCGCGCGGGTCGCCGTGCTGTCGGAGCGCCCCTCGGCCCTCCACCGCGACGAGGCGGGACGACTGGACCACGGGGACGGCCCGGCACTCGCCTACCCGGACGGCTTCGCCCTGCACGCCTGGCGCGGCATGCCGGTTCCGGCCGCCTTCCTGGCCGAACTGCCCACGCTGACCCCGGAACGCGTCCGCGCCGAGGAGAACGCCGAACTGCGCCGTGTGATGCTGGAGTACTACGGCTACGACCGGTACCTCACCGATTCGGGCGCCCGCCCCCTGCACCGGGACGAGACGGGCACGCTGTGGCGGATCGACCTGGCCGACGACGAGCCCGTGGTCATGGTGGAGGTCCTCAACTCCACACCGGAACCCGACGGCACCCACCGCACGTACTGGCTACGGGTCCCCCCGTCGACGCGCACGGCCCGAGCGGGGGTGGCCTGGACCTTCGGCCTGGACGCCGAGGCGTACGCACCCGAGCGGCAGACCTGAGAGCCCCCCGGCGGCAGGACGTGCCTCGCCCCGCGACCCATGAACGTGGGGGGAGCCGCGGGGCGAGGGGTGAGCGATGGTGCAGCCGGTGGGGACTCTCAGATCTGCCGCCCAGGTGGCTACGGGCCGGACCTGCAGCCGGGCACGTCGTTCCTTCAGGGGTTGTACCTGACCGATCGGCTCAGCAGCCGAAGTTGATCAGGTTGAAGGTGACGTAGTGGTCCGAGGTGTAGTAGTCCTCCTGGGTCTTCTTTCCGGTGACGATGCGGCGCGCTCCTCGCGTGGACGAGCCAGGAGTCTTGACCGTGTACTCGTGGTAATAGCCGGACGTCTGGCTGGGGAGGACGCCTTCCTGGTTGCGGAAGACGACGCCGTCCTGCGAGTAGGGGAAGGGACCGTTCGTCGCGATCAGGCCGAGCGTGTCGTACGCCTGGGAAGGCAGGGCGCTGTAACAGATGCTGCCGACCGCGGCGGCGGCCGGAGTCGCGGTGGCGACGGTGCCGCCGACGAGGAGAGCGGACAGGACGGCGGCTGCTGCGCCGATGCCGGTGATCCGTGGGGGGAATCTCATGCGTTCATGATGACGCGCGTAGATAGTGGCATGTCAATGACAACAGCGGAGATTTTCCCGCCAAGTCCGATGAGTTTTCAGGGAGTTAACCTGGCGCGCGCCGTCTCCACACGGTCCGCGCACGGGCAGGGAACCTTGTCCCCGAACCGCCCGTCCGAAGGGCGCGGGGCGAGGCGTGTCCGCCGAAAGTCTGTGATCGCGCGACTTTGGTCGCCGTTCCCCCGCACGGGTGGGTGACCAGGCCCGGACCCGCATAGATTTGTCGACCGTGACAGGTGACAGGACCGCGAAGGTACCGCAGGCGTTCGCGGGGCGCCGATGGCTGCTGCCGTCGGCCGTGGCGGACGAGCTCGACCCCGACGTCGAACGGCGCGGACGGTCCCGCCGTACCGCACGCGACTGGGTCGTCGACGTCTGCTGCTTCCTGCTGGCCGTGGGCATCGGGCTCGCCGCCGCGCAGACCCTCGACAGCGACAGCGCGACCCCGCACTCCCTCGCCGTCGTGGACCAGTTCTTCGGGGTCCTCGCCTGCGGCGCGGTGTGGCTGCGCCGCCGCTGGCCGGTCGGTCTCGCGGTCACGATGATCCCCGTCGGGTTCGTGTCGAACACGGCGGGCGGCGCCGCCATGGTCGCCGTGTTCACCCTCGCCGTGCACCGCCCCTTCCGCTACGTCGCCTGGGTCGGCGCCGTCCAACTCGTCCTGGCCCCGCTGTTCTTCTGGCTGCGCCCGGACCCCGATCTGCCGTACGCCGGCGCGGTCGTGTTCACCGAACTGCTCACCCTCACCGTCATCGGCTGGGGCATGTTCGTGCGCTCCAAGCGGCAGCTCATGCTGAGCCTGCGCGACCGCGCCCGGCGCGCCGAGACGGAGGCGGAGCTGCGTGCCGAGCAGGCCCAGCGGCTCGCCCGCGAGGCCATCGCGCGCGAGATGCACGACGTGCTCGCGCACCGGCTGACCCTGCTGAGCGTGCACGCGGGGGCGCTGGAGTTCCGCCCTGACGCACCCCGCGAGGAGGTCGCGCGGGCAGCCGGTGTCATCCGGGAGAGCGCCCACGAGGCGCTCCAGGACCTGCGGGAGATCATCGGCGTCCTGCGCGCGGGCGAGCCCGACGACACGGGCCGCCCGCAACCCACGCTCGGCGCCCTGGACGCGCTGGTCACCGAGTCCCGCGAGGCCGGCATGAAGGTCACCCTCGCCAACCGGGTCACCGACCCCGCCGCGGTCCCCGCCTCGGTCGGCCGCACCGCCTACCGCATCGCCCAGGAGGCCCTCACCAACGCCCGCAAACACGCCCCGGGCACGGAGGTCACGGTGACGGTCACCGGCACCCCGGGCGAAGGCCTGGTGATCGTCGTACGCAACCCGCCCCCGGAGGGCGAGGTGCCCCATGTCCCCGGTTCCGGCCAGGGGTTGATCGGGCTGACCGAGCGGGCGACGTTGGCGGGGGGACGGTTGGAGCACGGGCCGGAGGAGGGCGGGGGATTCCGGGTGCGGGCCTGGCTGCCCTGGGGATGAGGCTCGTTCGGCGCCACGGGTAACTCCCCTTCTGGGCAAGGAGGATGGAGGTCGCTCAGGGAGTGCGGTGGGGGAGTGCGCGCCGCGCGGCCCGGTCCGCTCCGGCGCCGCCCACGCGGACTCCGGCCAATTGGCCGTCTCCGCGCACGTGTTGGCGTAGGACGGCGGCTGGGTCAGGGTGTCCGGGACGCTGCCGTGGAGCACCGGTCGCACTGCCGTCCGGCCGCCCCGGAGCCGCTCCCCGAGGATCAACCCGCTCGTGCCGCCGCGGCAGCCGCTGGGCGCACGCCTCCCTGGGCGCCCCGCCCGGCACCGCGGACCGCGCCACCGACCGCCGCGTCGTCGTGGTTACGTAGCCCCATGACTGCGATCAGACTGCTCCTTGTCGACGACGACCCGCTGGTGCGGGCCGGGTTGTCCTTCATGATGGGCGGCGCCGCCGACATCGAGATCGTCGGCGAGGCCGCCGACGGCAGCGAGGTCGAGGAACTCGTCGACCGCGTCCACCCGGACGTCGTCCTGATGGACATCCGTATGCCGTCGGTCGACGGGCTGACGGCGACGGAGCGGTTGTGCGCCCGCGGCGACGCTCCCCAGATCGTCGTCCTCACCACCTTCCACGCCGACGAGCAGGTGCTACGGGCCCTCCGCGCGGGCGCCGCCGGCTTCGTCCTCAAGGACACCCCGCCCGCCGAGATCCTCGACGCGGTACGCCGGGTCGCGGCCGGCGATCCCGTGCTGTCGCCCGCGGTCACCCGCCAGTTGATGGAGCACGCGGCGGGCACCGCCACCGACACCCGTCGGGCACGCGCGCGTGAGCGCATCGCCGCCCTGGGGGACCGCGAACGCGAGGTCGCCGTGGCCGTCGGCCAGGGCCTCGCCAACGCCGAGATCGCCACCGGCCTCTTCATGAGCGTCGCCACCGTCAAGACCCACGTCTCGCGCATCCTGGCCAAGCTGGACCTCAACAACCGAGTGCAGATCGCCCTGTTGGCGTACGACGCGGGTCTGCTCGAAGAGGACGGGGAGGGCGGGCACTAGCGGCGCACGTCGTCCGTTCCCACTGCACTGGGAGACCTCGGGAGATCGACCAGGAGGGGGTAGGCATGGCCGAAGTGATCGACCTGGGGGAGTTCGGCGAGGCGTTCCGGCGGGACCCGCACCAGGTGTACGCCATGCTGCGGAAGTCGGGCCCGGTGCACCGCGTACGGCTGCCGGCGCCGGACGCGCACCACGTGACCTGGCTGATCGTGGGGTACGAGGAGGCGCGCGCCGCGCTGGCCGACCCGAGGCTGGCCAAGGACGGCGGCAAGATCGGGGTGACGTTCCTCGACGAGGAGCTGATCGGCAGATACCTGCTGACCACCGACCCACCGGACCACACCCGCCTGCGCGGGCTGATCACCCGCTCGTTCACCATGCGCCGGGTCGAGGAACTGCGCCCGCGCGTCCAGCGGATCACCGACGACCTGCTCGACGCCATGCTGCCGTCCGGCCGCGCCGACCTCGTCGAGGCGCTCTCCTACCCGCTGCCGATCACCGTGATCTGCGAACTCCTGGGCGTGCCCGAGCCGGACCGCGCGGAGTTCCGCAAGCTGTCCACGGAGGCGGTCGCGCCCAGCAGTTCGGGCACCGAGTACGACGCGTTCGTACGGCTCGCCGCATACCTCGGCGACCTGATCGAGGACAAACGCCGCGCCGGGCCCAGCGGCGACCTGCTCAGCGACCTGATCCGCACCACAGCCGAGGACGGTGACCGGCTCTCCCCGCGGGAACTGCGGGGCATGGCCTTCATCCTGCTCATCGCCGGCCACGAGACCACCGTCAACCTCCTCACCAGCGGCATCCACGCCCTGCTCACCCACCCGGACCAACTCGCCGCCCTGCGCGCCGACATGACCCTCCTCGACGGCGCGGTCGAGGAGATGCTGCGCTACGAGGGCCCGGTGGAGAACGGCACGTTCCGGTTCGCCGCGGAGCCCCTGGAGATCGCCGGCACCTCGATGGAGCGGGGCGATCCGGTCATGGTCGGCCTGACCGCCGCCGACCGCGACGGGCACCGTTTCCCCGCCCCGGACCGCTTCGACATCCGCCGCGACCCCCGCGGCCACCTCGCCTTCGGCCACGGCATCCACTACTGCCTCGGCGCCCCCTTGGCCCGCCTCGAAGCCCGCACGGCGATACGCGCCCTGCTGGAGCGCGCCCCCGCCCTCTCCCTGGACGGCCCGCCCGGCGACTGGCTCCCGGGCATGCTGATGCGCGGGATGCGCGCCCTGCCGGTGCGCTGGTAGAACGGCTGCACGGGGCGGCCGTAGCGACGGCGGAGCCCTGAAGGCCGTAGGTACAGCAACCTCGGCAGCAACTGCCGTAGCCGCAGAGGCCGTTGACGTCGCGGCAGTCGTGACAGTCGTAGAAATCGTGGACCCCGTAGGAGGACCGCCCTCGTGACCGCAAGCGCCGAGTTCGCCGAGTTCGACCTGACCATGGCTCGGAAGGCGCTGGAGAGTCAGCCCTTCAGCAGGCTGATCGGCGCGCGGCTGAGTGCCTTCGGGGACGGCGTCGCCACGCTGGAGATCGACATCCGGGAGGACCTCCAGCAGCAGAACGGCTTCGTGCACGGCGGAGTGCTCGCCTACGCCGCCGACAACGCGCTCACCTTCGCCGGCGGCACGGCACTGGGCCCCGCGGTCCTCACCGGCGGCCTCTCCATCCAGTACGTCCGCCCGGCCACCGGCCGCGTCCTGCGCGCCCATGCGGAGGTCGTGCAGGCCGGCCGCCGCCAGGCCGTGGTCCGCTGCGACGTCCTCGCGGTCGCCGACGACGGCACGGAGTCCCTCTGCGCGGTCGCCCAGGGGACGGTGCTTGCGGTCCGTACGTCCTGAGCGCCCCCTGAAAGGGAGCGGGACGGATCGCCGTCCACGACACGGCTGCTCAGCTGTAGGGGAAGGCGCCCGCGATCTCCGCGAGGCGGACCGGTCTGTGTTCGCGTCTGGACACTTCGCAGGCCTCGGCGATGCGCAGCGCCTGCAGGGCCTCGCGGCCGTCGCACGGGTTGGTGCGCTGGCCGACGACGACCTCCACGAAGGCGATCAGCTCGGCCTCGTAGGCGGGCCCGAAGCGCTCCAGGAAGCCGGTCCACGGCTTGGTCGCGGCCGGGGGGCCGGTCGGCTCGGTGGAAGCGATCGGCGTGCGGTCGTCCAGGCCGACGACGACTTGGTCCAGCTCCCCGGCGAGTTCCATGCGGACGTCGTAGCCCGCCCCGTTCAGGCGCGCGGCCGTCGTCGTGGCGAGCGTGCCGTCGTCCAGCGTGAGGACCGCCGCGGCCGTGTCGATGTCACGGGCCTCGCGGAACATCGCGGGACCGGCGTCCGAACCGGTCGCGTACACGTCGACGACCTCGTGCCCGGTCACCCAGCGCAGCATGTCGAAGTCGTGGATCAGGGTGTCGCGGTACAGCCCGCCGGAGATCGGCAGGTAGGCGGCCGGGGGAGGCGTCTGATCGGAGGTCATCGCCCGGACGGTGTGCAGTCGCCCGAGCCGCCCGGAGCGCACCGCCTCCCGGGCGCCCGTGTAGCCCGCGTCGAACCGGCGCTGGAACCCCATCTGCAGGACCGTTCCGGCTGTCTCGACCTCGGAGATCGCCTGCAACGAGCCCGGCAGGTCCAGGGCGATGGGCTTCTCGCAGAACACCGGGAGCCCGGACCGCGCCGCTCTCCCGATCAATTCGGCGTGCGCCGACGTCGCCGTAGTGATCACCACGGCGTCCACGCCCCACTTGAAGATCTCCTCCGTACTCGGTGCCGCCGTTTCCCCCAGCCGGTTCGCCAGCTCCTGGGCCCTTGCCGGGTCCACATCCGTGAGGATCAGCGAACCGACCTCGCGATGACGGCTGAGCGTCCTGGCATGGATGGTCCCGATGCGGCCCGTACCGATGACTCCGATGCGCATGTGAACAAACTGAGGGCCGACCAGCCACGCTGTCAATGCGTATGTCCGGACAATCGAACTACATCACTTCCCGTCAACCATTCACACAGCTACGCTCGGGCCCGTGCCGAAACCAGATGTGGACCCGACCGTGCCGCTTGAGCTCAGCGTGGACCGGAGCAGCCCGGTGCCGTTGTACTTCCAGCTGTCCCAACAGCTGGAGGCCGCGATCGAACACGGCTCGCTCACCCCCGGCAGCCTGCTGGGCAACGAGATCGAACTGGCGGCCCGGCTCGGCCTGTCCCGGCCCACCGTCCGCCAGGCCATCCAGTCACTGGTCGACAAGGGCCTCCTGGTGCGCCGACGGGGCGTGGGCACCCAGGTCGTGCACAGCCAGGTCAAACGCCCGCTGGAACTCAGCAGCCTCTTCGACGACCTGGAGGCGGCCGGGCAGCGCCCCGCCACGAAGGTCCTCGTCAACAGCATCGTCACGGCGTCGGCCGAGGTCGCGGCGGCACTCGGCGTGGCCGAGGACAGCGACGTGCACCGCATCGACCGGCTGCGCCTCGCGCACGGCGAGCCGATGGCCTACCTGTCCAACCACCTGCCGCTCGGCCTCCTCGACCTGGACACTCCGCAGCTGGAGGCCACCGGCCTGTACCGCATGATGCGTACCGCCGGGATCACCCTGCACAGCGCCCGCCAGTCCATCGGCGCCCGCGGCGCCACGGCGGAGGAGGCCGAACGCCTGGCCGAGCCCGAGGGTGCCCCCCTGCTCACCATGCAGCGCACCACGTTCGACGACACGGGCCGAGCGGTGGAGTTCGGCAGCCACACCTATCGGCCGACGCGCTATTCGTTCGAGTTCCAGCTCCTGGTACGTCCCTAGAGCGCACCATTCCGCCCGCGACGTTCGTCGTAATGTCCGGACAATAAGATGCGATCGGCGTCCACGACGGCGCCCCTTCAGGGGCGCGGGGCTGTGTCGATATGCGGCTCCGCCGCGGGGCGCGACCAGCCACGACGAACCCGCACAGGACAACGATCCGTATCCCCCTTCACGCCCCCGCACAGCACCGACCGTCACGGTGAGGCAGAATCGGGCCCGATGAGCACCTACGGCAACTTCAGCGCCCCTATAGGCTCCCGGCGTGCCCCCGCACTGAGGACGGTCGGCACCCGCGAGCGGAGGTCGCACCTCACGGCCCCCCGTGTGCCCACCGTCGGCATCGACATCGGCGGCACCAAGGTCATGGCGGGCGTCGTGGACGCCGACGGCAACATCCTGGAGAAGCTCCGCACGGAGACCCCGGACAAGTCCAAGAGCCCCAAGGTCGTCGAGGACACCATCGTCGAACTGGTCCTGGACCTGTCCGACCGGCACGACGTGCACGCGGTCGGCATCGGCGCGGCCGGCTGGGTCGACGCAGAGCGCAACCGCGTCCTGTTCGCCCCCCACCTGTCGTGGCGGAACGAGCCCCTCAGGGACCGCATCACAAGCAGGCTCTCCGTGCCGGTCCTGGTGGACAACGACGCGAACACCGCCGCCTGGGCCGAGTGGCGCTTCGGCGCGGGCCGCGGCGAGGACCACCTCGTCATGATCACGCTCGGCACCGGCATCGGCGGCGCGATCCTGGAGGACGGCCAGGTCAAGCGCGGCAAGTACGGCGTCGCCGGCGAGTTCGGCCATATGCAGGTCGTCCCCGGCGGCCACCGCTGCGCGTGCGGCAACCGCGGCTGCTGGGAGCAGTACAGCTCCGGCAACGCGCTGGTCAGGGAGGCCCGCGAGCTGGCCGCGGCCGACTCCCCGGTGGCGTACGGGATCATCGAGCACGTCAAGGGCAACATCGGCGACATCACCGGGCCGATGATCACCGAGCTGGCCCGCGAGGGCGACGCGATGTGCATCGAGCTGCTCCAGGACATCGGCCAGTGGCTCGGCGTCGGCATCGCCAACCTCGCCGCCGCCCTCGACCCGTCCTGCTTCGTGATCGGCGGCGGTGTCTCGGCCGCCGACGACCTGCTGATCGGCCCCGCGCGGGACGCGTTCAAGCGGCAGCTCACCGGCCGCGGCTACCGCCCCGAGGCCCGCATAGTGCGCGCCCAGCTCGGCCCCGAGGCCGGCATGGTCGGCGCCGCCGACCTCGCCCGGCTGGTCGCCCGCCGCTTCCGCCGCGCCAAGCGCCGCCGGGTCGAGCGGTACGAGCGCTACGAGCGGTTCGCGGAGTTCCGGCGCGGCAGCCAGGACACGGCATGACCGCATCGCTGCCCCGCCAGGCCATGCCCCGGGACGAACCGCCCCGACCGCCCGAGGACCCCCGCCACAAGGCCCGCCGCCGAGCGATCACCCTGCTCATCATCGTGCTGCTCATCGGCGTACCGGCCGTCTATCTGGCGATCTCGGCCAACCAGAGCCGCAACAGCGGCAAGGACAAAGAGGACAAGTACTCGGCGACCGGGCTCACCGTGGGCTGGCCCTCCAAGGTGCAGCGGCGCCTCTACCAGGTACCGGTCCCGCACCCGGCCGAAGAGGTCGCGTTCTACGAGACCAACAACTGGAAGACCAGCCGCCTCTACGTCCAGTTCCAGACCAGTGACGCCGGCCTGGACACCTTCCTCGCCGGCGTAGGCGTCGACCGGGACACGCTGAAGAAGAACGACATCACCATCAGCGCCCGCGACCAGAAGATCACCGGCTGGAAGTTCACCCGCCCCGGCCCCTGGTGGGGCGTCGTCAACAAACAGAAGGACCCGGCCCCCACCCAGGACATCGTGGTGAACCTGTCCGACCCCAAGCTCCCCATGGTCTACGTCGTCTCCCGCACGGTTCCCTAGCAGGTGGCCCCGGCCGGTCGCCGGGGCCGATTGTCAGACCCCGCCCGTAGAGTCGAAGACAGCTGACACGACTGACGGGCGGGAGGTGACAGGACGTATGACGGACACGGCATCGACGGAGCAGATCTCCGTACGGCTGGCCGCGGTCTTCCTGCCGTCGCCCGTCGTCCCGCGCGAGGGCCGCATCGCCTTCTGGGACCCCGACGGCGAGCGCGCACTCCCCGAAGCGGAACCGGGCGTGGAACAGACCGAGTTGACCGTGGTACGCCGACAGGGCGCCGCGGTCCGCCGCAGGTCCGCCTCCGCGCTGACCCTGCCGATCGAAGCGGCCCTGCCCCTGCTCGTGCGCGCCCGCCGTGACCCCGCCGCCCATCCCGCCACGGCCTGCTGGGGTGCCGCCGCCCTGCACGCGCTACGGCTCGCGGCGCGTGGCCGACTGCTTCCCGGCCTCACCGCCACCGGCCACGACGCGTGGCGCGCGGGGCCCCTGGAGCCGGAGGACATCGCGCACGTCCGCGCGGTGGCGGCGGCCCTTCCGTACGAGGGCCACGCGGTCCCGCTGCCCGGCCCGGGCCCGCTGCGGCTGCCCGAGCCCGAGGCGCTGATGCGGTCCTTCCTGGACGCGGTCGCGGACACCCTGCCCCGCACCCCGGCCGCCCCGTACACCTCCGGGATGCCCTTCGCGGCCCGCGCGCCCCAGCGGCTGCGCGACGCCCAGGACTGGGCGGCGGAGGTCGCCGCCGGCATGGACGCGGGCGTGCGGATCTCGCTCCGCCTGGATCTGTCGGCGTACGACCTGTTCGACGACGGCGGGCGGGTGCGCAGCGCGGGCGCGGCGATCGTCCAGGTGCACAGCCTCGCCGACCCGACCCTCGTGGTCGACGCGGCGGCCCTGTGGGCGGGCACGGCCGACACCGCCTTCGGCCCCCGCGCGCGCGTGGACGCCGCGCTGGCCGTACGGCGGGCCGCGCGCGTGTGGCCTCCGCTGGACCGTCTCTCCGAGTTGGACGTGCCGGACGTACTCGCCCTCTCCGAGGAGGAGTTGGGCGACCTGCTCGGCGTGGCGGCCACGCGGCTCGGGGCGGCCGGGGTCGCCGTCCACTGGCCCCGGGACCTGGCACAGGACCTGACGGTGTCCGCCGTGGTCCGGTCGGCGCCGGGCTCCGCGACCGACGGCACGGGCTTCTTCGAGAGCGAGGAACTCCTCCAGTTCCGCTGGCAGTTGGCGCTCGGCGGCGACCCGCTCACCGAGGCCGAGATGGACATGCTGGCCGAGGCCCACCGTCCGGTCGTACGCCTCCGGGACCAGTGGGTGCTGGTCGACCCGACCCTCGTCCGCAAGGCCCGTAAACGCGAACTGGGCCTGCTCGATCCGGTGGACGCGCTGTCCGTCGCGCTCACCGGCACGGCGGAGGTCGACGGCGAGCGGGTGGAGGCCGTCCCGGTGGGCGCGTTGGCGACCCTGCGCGACCGCCTCACGGCCGGCATCCGGCCCGCGGAGCCACCCCCGGGACTGGACGCGACCCTCCGGGACTACCAACTCCGGGGCCTGGCCTGGCTCGACCTCATGACCTCCCTCGGCCTGGGCGGCTGCCTGGCCGACGACATGGGCCTGGGCAAGACGATCACCCTCATCGCCCTGCACCTGCGGCGGGCCCACCACGCCCCCACCCTGGTGGTCTGCCCCGCCTCCCTCCTGGGCAACTGGCAGCGCGAGATCACCCGCTTCGCCCCCGGAGTCCCCGTCCGCCGCTTCCATGGCGCGGACCGCACCCTGGAGGACCTGACCGGCGGCTTCGTCCTCACGACGTACGGCACGATGCGCTCGGCGGCACCCACTCTCGCCCAACAGCAGTGGGGCATGGTCGTCGCGGACGAGGCCCAGCACGTCAAGAACCCGTACTCGGCGACCGCGAAGGCCCTGCGTACGATCCCGACCCCCGCGCGCGTGGCGCTGACCGGTACCCCCGTGGAGAACAACCTCTCCGAACTCTGGGCCCTGCTGGACTGGACGACCCCCGGACTCCTCGGCCCCCTGAAGTCCTTCCGGGCCCGGCACGCGCGTGCGGTGGAGAACGGCGAGGACGAGGAGGCGGTGGCCCGGCTCGCCCGCCTGGTCCGCCCGTTCCTGCTGCGCCGCAAGAAGTCCGACCCGGGCATCGTTCCCGAACTGCCGCCCAAGACGGAGACGGACCACCCGGTTCCCCTCACCCGCGAACAGGCCTCGCTGTACGAAGCGGTGGTACGGGAGTCGATGCTGGCCATCGAGACGACGGAGGGCATCGCCCGCCGGGGCCTCGTCCTGAAGCTCCTCACCTCCCTCAAACAGATCTGCGACCACCCGGCGCTGTACCTGAAGGAGGACCACACGGCAGCACAGGCCACCGGAGACCGCCTGACTGCCCGCTCGGGCAAACTCGCCCTGCTGGACGAGCTGTTGGACACGCTGCTGTCCGAGGACCGCTCCGCGATCGTCTTCACCCAGTACGTGGGCATGGCCCGCCTCATCACCGCCCACCTGTCGGCCCGCGCGATCCCGGTGGAGCTGCTCCACGGCGGCACACCGGTCCCGGAACGGGAGCGCATGGTGGACCGCTTCCAGGCGGGCGCGACCCCGGTCCTGATCCTCTCCCTGAAGGCAGCGGGCACCGGCCTGAACCTCACCCGCGCAGGCCACGTCGTCCACTTCGACCGCTGGTGGAACCCGGCCGTAGAGGAACAGGCCACCGACCGCGCCTACCGCATCGGCCAGACCCAGCCGGTCCAGGTCCACCGCCTCATCACCGAGGGCACGGTGGAGGACCGCATCGCCGAAATGCTCGAATCCAAGCGGGCGTTGGCAGACGCGATCCTCGGCTCCGGGGAGTCGTCACTGACCGAGCTGTCGGATCGGGACTTGTCGGACCTGGTGTCGTTGCGGAGGTCGGAGTGACGAGGGGTGCGGAGGCGGGGACGGTTCACGGGGCCGACGAGGTTCGCCGGGCCGGTGACGTGAGGGCGTTGGTCGAGCAAGTGGCGGAGGAGTCGCGGAACCAGGCGGATGAAACGGCCGGGGCGCGTCGCCGGGTGGTCGAGGTGACGGCGCCGGTGGAGGACGAGCAGGGGGTGGACGAAGCGGCGGCGGGAGGAACCGCAGGTGTGTTGCCGGGCCCGGCGGACGAGGTGTCCGAGGTGGGGCGGCATCTGGAGGTGGGTCGGTCGCTAGGCGCGGCGGGCGCAACGGCCGGGGCGCGTCGCCGGGTGGTCGAGGTGACGGTGTTGGTGGAGGACGAGGCCTCGGTGGCGCGAGCTGTGGAGGCGTCGGAGGGCCCGGCGGAAGGCGGGGTCGAGGCGCGTCGTCCCTCAGCGGCGGAGGCAGTGCAGGGGCTGGTGGAAGAAGCGGCCGAGACCCATGGACCCCCGACGGGGGAGGCGTCCCAGGACCCGGTGGACGAAACGCCGGAGGCGCAGTACTCCCCGCTGGAGGAGAGCCCGGCAGACGTGGTGCGGCGGGCGTTGCAGGCGGCGCGGGACCGTGGGAACCACGGGGTGGACGCGGAAGCCGCCGAGCAGCCGGGGCCTTCTCGCGCACCGGATGTGGACCGCGCCGCAGTTGACAGGGCCGCGGAGCCCCAGGCCCGGTCGCGGCCGGGTGACGCTGCACGGGCGGCGCTGCGCCGGGCCGTCGCCGAGCGGCGCGCCGTAGACGCCTCGGGGGACGACGCCCTCGGGCCCGGCGACAGCTCCGCCCGGGGCACGGCCGCGAGCGGTCCGGCAGGCAGCCCGGGAGAGGGAACAGCGGACCGGCCGCGAGACCCGATGCGCCCCCGAACGACCGTTCCGGACGGCGGAGTTGGAGAAGTCGGTCAAGCGGAGCAGTCCGAGGACGGGTCGGCCACGGTTCAGGAGCCGAACCCCGTCGCGGACGGAGGTTCGGTGCGCCCCGCCGACGCCGCGCGCGAGGCGTTGCGGGCGGCCCGTGGTGCTGCGCGGAAGGCTCGTGAGGATGTCGGGGCCGGGGGAGTGGAGCCGGTGTCCCGGCCGGTGTCTCGTGCGGGCGCCGGTTCCGAGGGGCGGCGTGCTGCGCGGAGCGGCGCTGGTGAGGCCGGGGCCCGTGAGCTGCGGGACTTTCTCGCCGGGGCCTTCCGGTTGCCGGCCGATGTGACGGAGTCGGCCGATGTGACGCCGGCTGCCGAGGCGGCCGTACCGGACAACGACCGGGCGACACCCGGGAGTTCACACTCCGAGGCGTTCACCCCGACGTCCGCCCGCACACCCGACCGGACCGAACCCCCGTCACCCACGGCCCGTCTCGACCCAACCTCCGCCCCCGTCCCCACCCCCGACTCCGACCTCACCCCCGCCACCCCCCGAACCCCCACCTCCATGGCCTCCCCCTCCCGCGACAGCGACCTCCGCCGAACCTTCCCCGCCTTCTCACCTCGCCCCTCGGACAGGGACACAGACGGAGACGGCGGCGGAGCCGCCAACTCCCGGTTCGCCGACACCTGGTGGGGCAACGCATGGGTCACCGCGTTGGAGGAAGGCGCCCTGGATCCCAAGCGGCTGCTGCGGGGGCGGAGTTACGCGGAGAAGGGGCACGTCGACGCGATCACCGTGACGCCGGGGCTCGTGCTCGGGTATGTGCGGGGCAGCCGCGCGCGGCCGTACCGCGTGCAGGTGCGGTTGCGGACGCTGGACGACGCCGACTGGGAGCGGTTCCTGGACGCCGCCGCGGACCGGCCGGGGCACATCGCCGCGCTGCTCGACAAGGAGATGCCCAAGTCCCTTGCGGAGTGCGGGGTTTCGTTGCTGCCGGGGCCCGGCGACCTCGCCCCGCAGTGCAGTTGCCCCGACTCCGGTCACCCCTGCAAGCATGCCGCCGCCCTCTGCTACCAGACCGCCCGCCTCCTCGACGCCGACCCCTTCGTCCTGCTCCTGCTCCGCGGCCGGGGCGAACGCCCCCTGCTCGACGCCCTGTCCCGCCGCAACGCGGCCCGTGCCGCCCGTGCCGCCCAGGAGCAGGAACCGGCACCCCTCCCCGGCGTAAGAGCCACGGACGTCCTCGCGGAGCAGGGGAAGCGCCGACTCCCCCCGCTCCCACCCCCGTTGCCCACGCCTCCGCACCCCGAGCAGCCTCCCGTGTACCCGGCGTCCCCCGGCGGCCCGGACCCCTTCGCGCTCGACCAGTTGGCGACCGACGCCGCCGCCCGCGCGCACGCGCTGCTCAGTACCGGCCGGGACCCCGTGGGGGGTCTGACGCTGTGGCAGGACGCGGTGCGGCTCGCCGCGGCCCGCCCTGGTTCGGGGCTGACCGTGACCACCCGTTCTCTCTACGCCTCCCTCGCCAAGGCCACCGGTCGCAGCACGGCCGAGCTGGCGCGCGCGGTCGCCGCCTGGCGGCAGGGCGGCATCGAAGGGCTCGCGGTGCTCGAAGAGCCCTGGGACCCGCCGGCCGGCCGCTTCGACCGGGCCCGCCCGCTCCTCCTCGCCGCCGACCTCCCGGCCTTCCGCCCCTGGCACAACCACCTCACCCACCCGCACGGCCACGTCCAACTCCGCCTGGGCCGCGACGGTTTGTGGTACGCCTACGAATCGGAACCGGGCCACGAGGACTGGTGGCCCAGAGGCACCCCCGACCTCGACCCGGTCGGCGCACTTACCGGTCTGGGCGCGCCCAGCGACCTCTGAACCGCCGAGCACCCCGGAGTGGCCTTCGACACAGCCCCACCGGGGTCACCGTTCGCACCGGTCCACAACTGCCCCGCTCCCGCCCCCGTCCCGTGAAGGCGATGTGAGGGTTCCCCACTGATGTGTGGGAGCCGAGTGCGGAGACCGGGGGCCCCACAGCCGGACCGTAAGAAACGGCGGTTACGTTGGAGCGGTGAGCGACATGAAGACCCCCGCCCTGCAGTACCGCTTCGACGGCCCCGAAGACGCGCCCGTTCTCATCCTGGGCCCGTCCCTCGGGACGACGTGGCACATGTTCGATCGCCAGGTGCCCGAACTGGCGAAGCAGTGGCGGGTCTTCCGGTACGACCTGCCGGGTCACGGCGGCTCGCCCGCGCACCCGACCGGCTCGGTCGCCGACCTGGCCGACCGGCTGCTGGCGACGCTCGACGCCCTCGGCGTGCAGCGCTTCGGCTACGCGGGCTGCGCGCTCGGCGGCGCGGTCGGTCTCGAACTGGTCCTGCGCCACCCGGAGCGCGTGGCCTCGCTGGCGTTGATCGCCGCCTCGCCCCGCTTCGGCACGGCGGACGAGTTCCGCCAGCGCGGCGTGATCGTGCGGACGAACGGGCTCGACCCCATCGCCCGTACCTCGCCCGAGCGCTGGTTCACCAGCGGGTTCGCCGCGTCGCAGCCCGCGATCACCGAGTGGGCCGTCCAGATGGTGCGCACCACCGACCCCGGCTGCTACATCGCCGCGTGCGAGTCGCTGGCCGCGTTCGACGTGCGGTCCGAACTCGCCCGGATCGGCGTGCCGACCCTCGTCCTCGTCGGCTCCGACGACCAGGTCACCGGCCCCGCCGAGGCCCGCACGCTGGTCGCCGGCATCCCGGACGCGCGCCTCGCGGTCGTACCCGGCGCCTCGCACCTGGTCCCGGTCGAGCAGCCCGCGGCCGTGACCGACCTCCTGGTCCGGCACTTCTCCACCGCCTGGCAGCCCGCCCACGAGCACTCCACCGGGCAGTTCGCCATCGCGGCGACCCCGGTCAAACCGGTCCTCGCCCCGCCGCCGCAGCTCGCGCCCATCGCCGAGATCGCGCCGCCGCCCCCCGCGCCGCCGCACGCCATGGGCCGTCCGGATCCCTACGACGCCGGGATCAAGGTCCGCCGCGAGGTGCTCGGCGACGCGCATGTCGACCGGGCGCTGGCGCAGGCCGACGAGTTCTCCGGGGACTTCCAGGACTTCATCACCCGCTACGCCTGGGGCGAGATCTGGGACCGGCCCGGCCTCGACCGGCGCTCGCGCAGCTGTGTCACCCTCACCGCGCTGGTCGCGGGCGGTCACCTGGACGAGCTGGCCTTCCACACCCGGGCGGCGCTGCGCAACGGCCTCACCCCGCCCGAGATCAAGGAAGTGCTCATGCAGGCCGCCGTGTACTGCGGGGTACCGGCGGCGAACAGCGCGTTCAAGGTCGCCCAGCAGGTCATCCGCGAGGAGACGACGCCCACCGAGTGACCTCACCCCGAGACGTCACCCCGAGACCTCACCCCGAGACCTCACCCCGCGACCCCACGGAGTGATCTTCAGACGGGCACCGAAAGCACCAGCCTCACCAGCCCGTCCGCCGTTCCGGCGCGGCAGGATGGACCCATGAAGCTGACGAAGAACTCGCACGCCTGCATCCGTCTGGAGAAGGACGGCCGGTCGCTCGTCATCGACCCGGGCTCCTTCACCGAGGAGGACGCCGCGGTCGGCGCGGACGCGATCCTGGTCACCCACGAGCACCTCGACCACTTCAACGAGGACCGGCTGCGGGCCGGCCTGGAGGCCAACCCGGCGGCCGAGATCTGGACGCTGAAGTCGGTCGCGGACCAGCTCTCCGCCGCCTTCCCGGGCCGCGTGCACACGGTCGGCCACGGCGACACCTTCACGGCGGCGGGCTTCGACGTCCAGGTGCACGGCGAACTGCACGCCGTGATCCACCCGGACATCCCGCGCATCACCAACGTCGGCTTCCTCGTCGACGGCGGCCGGGTCTTCCACCCCGGCGACGCCCTCACGGTCCCCGACCACACCGTCGAGACGCTGATGCTCCCGGTCATGGCCCCCTGGAGCAAGATCTCCGAGGTCATCGACTACGTCCGCGAGGTCAAGCCGCAGCGCGCCTACGACATCCACGACGCCCTGCTCACCGACCTCGCCCGCCCGATCTACGACATGCAGATCGGTGCGCTCGGCGGTGCGGAGCACCTGCGGCTGGCGCCCGGCGAGGCGGCGGACCTGTGAGTGTCGGACCCGCCCGGTAGGTTGTGGGGCATGCGCATCGCGACCTGGAACGTGAACTCGATCACCGCCCGTCTGCCGAGGCTCCTGGCCTGGCTGGAGAGCAGCGGCACCGACGTGTTGTGCCTCCAGGAGGCCAAGCTGGCCGAGGCGCAGTTCCCGTTCGACGCGCTGCGCGAGGCGGGCTACGAGGCGGCGGTCAACGCGACCGGTCGGTGGAACGGAGTGGCGGTGCTCTCCCGCGTAGGGCTCGACGACGTGGTCAAGGGCCTTCCCGGGGACCCCGGTTACGAGGGCGTCCAGGAGCCCCGCGCCGTCGCGGCGACCTGCGGCCCGGTCCGCGTCTGGTCGGTGTACGTGCCGAACGGCCGGGAGGTGGACCACCCCCACTACGCGTACAAGCTCCAGTGGTTCGAGGCCCTCAGGGCGGCCGTCGCCGACGACGCGCAGGGCAGCCGCCCCTTCGCGGTGCTCGGCGACTACAACGTGGCACCGACGGACGACGACGTCTTCGACGTGGCCGCCTTCGAGGGCCTCACCCACGTCACCCCCGCCGAGCGCGCCGCCCTGACCGCCCTGCGTGACGCGGGCCTGTCCGACGTGGTCCCGCGCCCCCTCAAGTACGACCACCCGTACACCTATTGGGACTACCGCCAGCTCGCCTTCCCGAAGAACCGCGGTATGCGCATCGACCTGGTCTACGGCAACGAACCGTTCGCGAAGGCCGTCACCGACTCCTACGTGGACCGCGAGGAGCGCAAGGGCAAGGGCGCCTCGGACCACGCGCCCGTGGTCGTCGACCTGGACGTCTGACCCGAGGCACCCGCCGAGGCACCGGCCCGCCGCTCAGTTCAGGGACGCGAACCAGCCACGACGGCTGTCGTCGCCGCCCGTTGGGAGCCCAGGTGGCGGGAGCCGCCGTAGTCCGGAGTGCCGAGGTCGACCAGCGGCGCCTCGACACCCCGGGCGCGGAACGAGGCCTGGCAGTGCTCGCTGTTGCCGTTCACGGCCTGCTCGTCGCCCTCGGCGTAGTACAGCCGCACCGGAGCCTGGGGCGTCCAGTCCGTGCACACCCCGTCGGTGACGCGCAGCGCGGCGGCCGGCCCGCCCGTCGGATGCGCGAGCAGCGCCCGCCCGTGTGCCGTGAGCAGTTCGTCCACGGTGTCCGGGGTCCGGGCCATGACCTCCTGGCCGGTGTGCGTGCCGTCCAACAGGCCCTCGATCGTGCGGCAGTACGGTGCCCGGAAGACCTCGCCGGGGTTGTCGTAGACGTGATGGAGCCGGTTGAAGGAGACGAGGGCCAGCGCGGTGTAGATGACGCCGTCCTTCGGGTCCGCGCGCCCGTCCAGCAAGGCGGGCAGCGCCACGTCCCGGAAGGCGTACGCGCCGCTGACCGGTGCCGGCGCCGCGGCCCGGAAGCGGGGATCGGCCCCCTCCTGGAGAGCACGCGCCGGTCCGAGCGCGGCCGAAGCCCCTTGCGAGAAGCCGGTGATGAACACGTCCCGCCCCAACTGCCGCCCGATCGTGGGCGCGTAGGAGTCCGCGGCCCGCAGCAGGTCCAGCGCGGTGGTCGTCTCGGAGGGCACGTCCATCCACTGCTGCCGACCGGGCCGAGGCCCAGACCCAGGTAGTCCGGGAGGACGACGGCGAAGCCCGCGGACGCGTAGGTCAGGGCGGGCGCCTGGCTCCACACCTCGGACGACACCGAGGCGACGTCTTCCTTGAAGAGTTCGGTGCCGTGCGTGAACGAGACGGTGCGCAACCGCCGTTCACCGTTGCGCGGGAACGCCAGGAGCCCGCTGGCGGTGGTGGGCCGGCCCTTCGGATCCACCGTGCGGTACACCACCCGGTAGGTGTCGACGCCGTAGCGGACGGCACCGGCGTCCCACGCGCCGTCCTCGTCGCCCCGCACCTCGGCGGCCACCTCCCGCGCGGACAGCGTCCGCAGGTGCACCACCGACACCAGTCGCCCCCGCGCCGTGTCGGGCGCTCCGTGCGCCGACGCGGTCCCAACGGCCCCCGCCCCCACGGCACCCGCGGACACCGAACCGCTCACCACCGGGGCGACGGTCACCGACCACAGCACCATCAACTTGCCTGTCCGCTTCATACGGCGACCGTACGAAGCGGACATCGCACCCACCATCCGGCCAATCCGCCCTCGGCAGAAGGGCTTTCCCCCTTTCGGACCGGGGGCTGACACGCCACCCGCGACGCCCTGTGGTGCGTACGGCGGTACGAATGACACGCTGGGAGTATGAACATCCCTTTCCTGGGCAACCGGGGCGAGAAGCGCGGTGTGCACGACCCCGAGGGCATCGCCGAACCGCTGTCCGAGTGCGAACTGCTCCGCTCCCACGCGGCCCGGGAGGGAGTCCAACTCGACGACTCCGTGGGCTCGTTGGAGGCGCTCGACCAACTGGTGCCCCGCTGGCGGGACGACGAGGAGACCATGTCCTGGCTCGGCAACGACGCCGGTCTGTATCTGGGGACGGTGATCGTGCGGACGGTGCCGGGCGCCGCCTGGGCGATCTGGCCGAACGGCCAGCCCGTCGTACGGCTCGACTCCGGGCGGGAGTTCGACGTCGTGGCCTCCGGACACGAGTGGGCCGCCAGCGGTGTACCCGAACTCTCGCAGCTGTACGCGGAGGTCGCGGAAGAGTAACGCCGGGCTTAAATACGGCTAATGCCCGAAAAGTGCGTGTCGTGCCTTAACTCCTCTCTTGTCTGGATAGTTTGCGGCGACCACGACACAGCTGAGAGTGAGTGGGGCTGGGCATGGCCGTCGATCCGTTGATCGAACTGCGTGACGTCAACAAGTACTACGGGGAGCTGCATGTCCTGCAGGACATCAACCTCACCGTCGGCAAGGGGGAGGTGGTCGTGGTCATCGGCCCGTCGGGGTCGGGAAAGTCGACGCTGTGCCGGGCGATCAACCGGCTGGAGACCATCGAGTCCGGGACGATCAAGCTCGACGGGCAGCCGCTGCCCGAGGAGGGCAAGGCCCTCGCGAAGCTGCGCGCCGAGGTCGGCATGGTCTTCCAGTCCTTCAACCTGTTCGCCCACAAGACGGTCCTGCAGAACGTCTCGCTGGCCCAGGTGAAGGTCCGCAAGCGCAAGCGCGAGGACGCCGACAGGCGGTCGTCGGAGCTCCTGGACCGCGTGGGACTCGCCTCCCAGGCGCCGAAGTTCCCCGCGCAGCTCTCCGGCGGCCAGCAGCAGCGCGTGGCCATCGCCCGCGCCCTCGCCATGGAACCCAAAGCGCTCCTCTTCGACGAGCCGACCTCGGCCCTCGACCCGGAGATGATCAACGAGGTCCTTGAGGTCATGCGCCAACTCGCCCACGAGGGCATGACGATGGTCGTCGTCACCCACGAGATGGGCTTCGCCCGCTCCGCCGCCAACCGCGTCGTGTTCATGGCCGACGGTCGCATCGTCGAGGACCGCACCCCCGAGGAGTTCTTCACCAACCCGCGCAGCGACCGGGCCAAGGACTTCCTGTCCAAGATCCTCAAGCACTGAGCGGGGGAGTGCGATCCATGTTCCGTACCACCCGTGCGTCCCTCGCCGTCGCCGTGCTCGCCGTGCTGTGCGCGAGCGCCTGCGGCAAGGAGGGCAGCCCGCCCGTCAAGGGCCCGGCCGCCGAGAAACTCCCCAACTACCAAGTGGCACAAGGCTTTCAGCTCCCCGACTCCAAGACCTGGAAGCGGGCGAAGAAGCGCGGCTACTTCAATGTCGGCGCCAAGGAGGACCAGCCCTACCTCGGTGAGAAGGACCCCGCGACGGGCACCTACTCCGGCTTCGACATCGAGATCGCCAAGATGATGTCGGCCTCCCTCGGCTTCGCCCCGAGGACGATCCACTTCCGCACGATCGCCTCCGCCAACCGCGAAACCGCCCTGCAGAACGGCCAGATCGACTACTACGTCGGCACCTACACCATCAACGACATGCGCAAGAAACTCGTCGGCTTCGCCGGCCCCTACTACCTGGCCGGCCAGTCGCTCCTCGTCCGCACCGACGAGCACGACATCCACGGCCCGCAGGACCTCGCCGGCAAACGCGTCTGCTCTGCGGCCGGCTCCACGCCGTACCAGCGCATCAAGGACGACTATCCGAAGGCCCAACTCGTCGCCTACGACACGTACTCGGTCTGTGTCGACAACCTGCTCACCTATCAGGTGGCCGCCGTCACCACCGACGACGCGATCCTCATCGGCTACGCGGCCAAGGTCCCCGACCAGCTCAAGGTCGTCGGCAAGCCCTTCTCGAAGGAGCCGTACGGCATCGGTGTCCCGCACGGCGACAACGCCCTGCGGTTCGCCCTCGACGACGCGTTGGAGGCCCGTGAGAAGAACGGTGACTGGAAGAAGGCGTACGAGGCGACGCTCGGCCTGTCCGGAGTGCCCGCGCCCACCCCGCCCACGATCGACCGCTACCCGGCGAGCTGAGGGAGGCAGACGTGAACGTACTGACCGACAACTTCTCGACCTTCGGCGACGGCTTCCTCGGCACCGTCGAACTGACCGTCTACGCCTCGGTGTTGGCGCTCTTCCTCGGCTTCCTCATGGCCTCCTTCCGGGTCGCCCCGGTCGGCTCGCTGCGGGTCTTCGGGACGGTGTGGGTGACCGTGCTGCGCAACACCCCGCTCACCCTGCTGTTCTTCGCGGTGCTGCTCGGCCTGCCGCGCTTCGGACTCGTGCTGCCCTTCAAGGTGTTCGCGGTCCTCGCGCTCGGCTGCTACACCTCGGCGTTCATCTGCGAGGCGCTGCGCTCCGGCATCAACACCGTGCCCAGGGGCCAGGGGGAGGCGGCCCGCAGCCTCGGCATGTCCTTCGGGCAGAGCCTCGGACTCGTCGTCCTGCCGCAGGCGTTCCGCTCGGTGATCCCGCCGGTCGGCTCCACCCTCATCGCCCTCGCCAAGAACTCGGCGATCGCCGGCGCGTTCAGCGTCACCGAACTCCTCGGCACCTACCGGACGTTGAGCGAACTCGGCTACAACATCGTCTGGACGTTCGTCTGGATCGCCGTCGGCTACCTGATCATCACCCTCGCCATCAGCGCGCTGTTCAACGTGCTGGAGAGGAAATGGGGAGTCGCCCGATGACCACCGCCAACGCCCTCTACGACGTCCCCGGCCCCAAGACCCGCAAACGGCACCGCCTTTACGGCATCGCCTCCACGGTCGTCATCCTCGCGCTGCTCGGCTGGATCCTCTATCTCCTGTTCGACACCGACCAGTTCACCTACACGAAGTGGATGCCCTTCGAGTACAAGGGAATTCAGGAACTGCTGCTGCGCGGCCTCGGCAACACGCTCAAGGCCTTCGGGCTCGCGGCCGTGCTGTCACTGGCACTTGGCACCCTGCTCGCGGTGGGACGACTCTCGGACCACCGGCCCGTGCGCTGGCTGTCCACGGTCGTCGTGGAGTTCTTCCGCGCCATGCCCGTCCTCGTGATGATCTTCTTCATCTTCGTGGCGCTCAAGGCGCAGCCGCTGCCCGCACTGGTCGCGGGCCTCACGCTCTACAACGGCTCGGTGCTCGCCGAGGTCTTCCGCTCCGGCGTCAACAGCGTCGAACGCGGCCAGCGGGAGGCCGCGTTCGCCCTCGGCATGCGCAAGGTCCACGTCATGTCGTACGTCCTTGTCCCGCAGGCCGTACGGGCCATGCTGCCCGCGATCATCAGCCAGTTGGTGGTCGCGCTGAAGGACACCTCGCTGGGCTATCTGATCACCTATGAGGAGTTTCTCCATGCCGGGAAGCTGATCGCGTCGAACCTCGACTACGATTTGCCGTTCATCCCCGTGGTGATGGTGATCTCGCCGATCTACATCGGGATGTGCATGCTGCTCTCCTGGTTCGCCGGTTGGGTGTCCCGCCGGGAGCAGCGCAGTCCCAAGACCGGGGCCACTGAGGTGGCCCCGGCCGAACCAGGGACGCTGCTGCCGCGGGTGCAGTAGTCGAGAGGGCACCTGCCCGTCCGGCAGCAGCCGGAGATCACTGCTCGCGCAGCGGGATCGACACGTACGACGGGTCGTTCGCGGGCGAGGAGAAGGTCAGCTGCGCGCCGGTCGGGTTGTGCTCGATGTAGAGCGGGTCGACCGTGTCGACGACCAGGGCGAGACGATGCCCTGCCGGGACGTCGTAGGCCGTGGAGAACAACTCCAGGTCCACACCGAACGGTTGGCCGGGCTGCTGCCCGTGCCAGGTGTACGGCGCGTTGCTGACCAGCTTGCCGAGGCCGAGCGGGCCCACGTCGTAGAGGTACGCGACGAGGGTGCCGCTCTCCTTGGTGTCCGTGACCGTGGTGTGCAACTTCACCGTCCCGCGCACCTGTTGGGCACTCGTGTACGTCCCCGACTGCCATACGGCGGCCCAGCGGCGCGGCAGCAGCGGGACCCACGCGACCGGGGGCACCTGAGCCACCTGGTCGAGGATGCTGGACAGGAAGACGACCCCGCCGTCGGCGCCCGAGTCGACGTTGGTGTGGATGGTGGTCGTGCCCGCGAGGTCGATCTTCTTCCGTGTCGCGCCGACCGACTTCCAGTCCGGATAGCCCTCGTAGCCGCCCGTGGAACGGGACTTGAGCTCGACCGGCTGCTCGCGGTCGACGCCGTTGTCCGCGCCCTTGAGGTAGTGGTCGAACCAGCGCTCGGTGTCCGTCCACACATCGTTGGGCAGCCCGAACAGTCCGGTCAGCTCGGCGGTGGCATGGTCGCCGGGCCGGAGTTCGAGCCGCTTGGGCCCGCTCAACTTCCCGTAGAAGTCGGCGATTTGATTGGGCGGGAAGATCGTGTCGCCCCAGGCGTTCGCGAGCATGATCGCCGCGCCGTTCTTGTTGATCCGGTCGAGGTAGGTGGCGGGCGATCGCTCCTTGCCCCAGTCGATCAACTCCTGCTCCTTGGACAGGTCGGCGGCGAAGAAGTCCTTGAAGACCTGGCTGGTCTCCGCGCTCGGCCGGCCGGTGACGAGGCCGACGCCGTCCAGCAGGGCGGTCGCCTGGGAGTGCTCGGTACGGCCCGAGTAGATCGAGCCGATCAGGTCGGCCCAACCGCTCAGCGAGGCAACTGCCCTGATCCGCTTGTCATGTGCGGCCGCGAGCAGGCTGATACCGGCGCCGTACGACACGCCCGCCATCCCGATGTGCCCCGCGTCGGAGGGGGTGTTGGCGAGCGCCCAGTCGATCACCTTGGACGCGTCGGCCACGTCGGCCGGGCCGCCGACCTCTATCCCGCCGCCGGACTGCCAGAAGCCGCGGACGTTGTAACTCACCACGACATAGCCGGAGTTCGCGAGCTTCTGGGCCTGGGCCAGGTACTGGACCTGCGGGAATCCCCAGCTCGTGGGCAGCACGAGGAGGGGGTAGTCGCGCGAGCCGTCGGCGTCCGCCGGCGTGACGACGTTCGCCGCGAGCTTCGTACCGCCGTCGCCGGCGATGTCGACGAAGCGGACGCCGTTCGTGGCGGCCTGGGCCACAGGGGTGAGCCCGAGGACGCCTCCGGCGATCAGGGTCGCGGAAACGGCGCCCACGGCCGTCGTACGCAGGGCCTTGCGGCGGTTTCGCACGGGTCACTCCTCACACGTGTCAATGCAAAGTGACCCGACGGTAACCGCAGCCCCCTACCTGAGGTAACCCGTCAGTAAGTTACGTGCCAGTAAAGATTGTTGACGTGTGTGCGACCTCAGGAGGCGCGATGCGTGCTCCGAGGAGCCGGTGCAGGTAGCGGCGTCTCCGCCGCCCGCGTCACATCCGCGACCAGCTCCACCACATCGGGGCCGTACGCCTGCGAGTTGACCACCTTCAGCAGCAGGACGAAGGTGTTGCCGCCGTGTTTGCGGGCCAACTTCTCGTGGTTGCGGGCGAGATAGCGGGTCGCCGCCTGGTTGGTGATCGCGCGCTGGCCGCAGAAGAGGAACACCGGCCGCGCGCCGCCCAGTTGACCTGCGGTGAGCCGGGCGAGAAGAACGAACTCGCCCTTGCCGGGCTCAAGTCGGTAGCGCTCACTGCCTATCTGGAAAGCACCCCGGTCCGGTCCCGGCTCGGGGTCGACGTTGACGCGGATGCCGGGCAGCAGGGACGCCAGGTGCGCGGCCATCCGGCGGTTGGAGGCCGGGCCGCCCACGCAGAACTCCGTGCGTTCGCCGAAGCCCTGCTGGGTCGCGTCGTGCGCGACGACCTGGGCGTGTGCGTTGCAGTCCTTGATCAGGGCCGCGAGTTCGAGGAGCGCGAACACGTCGTGCCGCATGACCGTGAGTTCGGGGCCGCCCGCCTCGCGGTTCACCACGAGCAGCGACTCGGAGTTGTCGGGCAGCCCGAAGAACGCCTGCTTGCGCCGGAGTTTGCGCTTCCACAGATAGGTGCGGGCGAGCCAGCCGAGCGCGGCGCTGATGCCGGCGGCGGCCACGCCCAGAACGATGTTGCGCAGGTCGTCATTCATGGGCGCGCATGTTAGCGGTCCGATGTGGCTGGTACGTACCGGTGTTCGACGTGTGACGTTCGTGTGGCGGCGGCCGGAAGCGGTCTGTCCGGGCCCGTGCCAGGTGGATACGCTGCGCGGACGGTTCTGGACTGGAGGTACGGATGCGTCGCCCTGTGGCACGGAAACTGTCGGTCCTGGCGGTATCGGCCGCCGTCGTGTCGGTCGGGGCAGCGGCCCCACCGGCGGCAACGAGCAGCACACCGACGAAGGTTCCGGTCGCGGTCGGCTACGGCGGCGCGGTCGCGAGCGTCGACGCGGACGCCACCGCGGCCGGTATCGAGGTCCTGAAGAAGGGCGGCAACGCGGTCGACGCGGCCGTCGCCACCGCCGCCGCGCTCGGCGTCACCGAGCCCTACTCCTCGGGCATCGGGGGAGGCGGCTACTTCGTCTACTACGACGCCAAGTCCCGTACGGTGCACACCATCGACGGCCGCGAGACCGCGCCGCTGACCGCCGACTCCAACCTCTTCGTGGAGAACGGCAAGGCCCTCGCCTTCAACGACGCCGTCAGCAGCGGCCTCAGCGTCGGCACCCCGGGCACGGCCGCCACCTGGCAGACGGCCCTCGACCGGTGGGGCAACGAGAAGCTCGGCACGGTGCTCAAGCCCGCCGAGCGGATCGCGAGCGACGGCTTCACGGTCGACGACACCTTCCGCAGCCAGACCGCGTCCAACGAGACCCGCTTCCGCTACTTCCCGGACACCGCCAAGCTGTTCCTGCCGGGCGGCGCGCTGCCCGTCGTCGGCTCCTCGTTCAAGAACCCCGAACTCGCCAAGACGTACAAGGAGTTGGGCAAGAAGGGGATCGGTACGATCTACCGCGGCGATCTCGGCAAGGACATCCTCGCCACGGTCAACACCCCCAAGGTGGACGCGAGTTCGGGCTGGAACGCCCGCCCCGGCAAGCTGTCCGCCAAGGACCTCGCCGTGTACCGCGCCAAGCTCCAGGCGCCCACGAAGACCTCGTACCGCGGACTCGGTGTCTACTCCATCGCGCCCTCCTCCTCCGGCGGCACGACCGTCGGCGAGGCCCTCAACATCCTTGAGAAGACGGACCTTTCGAAGGCCAGTGAGGTCCAGTACCTGCACCACTACATCGAGGCCAGCCGGATCGCGTTCGCGGACCGGGGGCGCTGGGTCGGCGACCCCGCCTTCGAGGACGTACCGACGACGGAACTCCTCTCGCAGAAGTTCGCCGACTCGCGCGCCTGCCTCATCAAGGACGACGCGGTCCTCACCAGCCCGCTGGCGCCCGCCGACCCGCGCCACCCGACACCCTGCACCGCCAAGGGAACGGCCGCGCCGACGACGTACGAGGGCGAGAACACCACGCATCTCACCGTCGCCGACAAGTGGGGCGACGTCGTCTCCTACACGCTCACCATCGAGCAGACCGGCGGCAGCGCGATGACCGTGCCCGGCCGGGGATTCCTGCTCAACAACGAGCTGACCGACTTCTCCTTCACCCCGGCCAACCCGGCCGTCCACGACCCGAACCTGCCCGGTCCGGGCAAGCGCCCGCGCTCGTCGATCTCGCCGACGATCGTCCTCGACAAGCACGACAAGCCTGTCGTGGCGCTCGGTTCACCCGGTGGCGCGACCATCATCACGACCGTGCTGCAGACCCTCACCGAGTTCCTCGACCGGGGCCTGCCCCTCGTCGACGCGATCGCCGCACCGCGCGCCAGTCAGCGCAACGCGGCCAACACCGAACTCGAACCGGCGCTCTACAACAGCGACTTGAAGAAGCGGCTGGAGGTCATCGGGCACTCCTTCACCCTGAATCCGGAGATCGGCGCGGCGACGGGTGTGCAACGGCTGCCGGGTGGGAAGTGGCTGGCGGCGGCGGAGACGGTGCGGCGGGGTGGCGGGTCCGCGCAGGTGGTGGATCCAGCTCCGTAGTTCGCGGTCTGTGGGGACGGGGGCTGGTCGTGCCCGCGCGGCGGAGCCGCGATCGACACAGCCCCGCGCCCCTGGAAGAGCTCAGCGTGCCGTGAGAATCCTGGGACCGTTCTCCGTGATCGCCACCGTGTGTTCCACGTGGGCCGCTCTTGAGCCGTCGTTCGTCCTGAGGGTCCAGCCGTCCTTCGCCGCGTGGTAGTCGTCACGGCCGCTCGCGATCAGCATGGGCTCGATCGCGATGACCATGCCGTGGCGGAGGGGGAGCCCGCGGCCGGGGCGGCCCTCGTTCGGGACGCCCGGGTCCTCGTGCATCTGGCGGCCGATGCCGTGGCCGCCGAAGTCCTCCATGATGCCGTAGCCCGCCGTGCGGCACACCGTGCCGATCGCGTGGGCGATGTCGCCGATGCGGTTGCCGACGACGGCCGCGTCGATGCCCGCCGCGAGGGCGCGCTCGGCGGTGTCGATCAGGCGGACGTCGGCGGGGCGCGGCTCGCCGACGATGAAGCTGATCGCCGAGTCGCCGGCCCAGCCGCCCAGCTTGGCGCCGAAGTCGATCGAGACCAGGTCGGCGTCGCGCAGCCGGTAGCCGTCCGGGATGCCGTGCACGATCGCGTCGTTCACGGAGGCGCAGATGACCGCGGGGAACGCGGTGGGCGCGAAGGCGGGACGGTAGCCGAGGAAGGGCGAACCCGCGCCGGCCGCGCGCAGCACGTCGTGCGCCACCTCGTCCAGTTCCAGCAGGGACACGCCCACGTCGGCGGCCTCCCGCACGGCCGTGAGGGCGCGGGCCACGACCTGGCCCGCCTCGTACATCGCATCGATAGACGTGTCCGTCTTCAGTTCCACCATGCCAATTACTATACCGGTATTAGAATGACGGCATGGTACGCACCCCTCTCACCCCCGAAGAGCGCGAACGCGGCGAACGGCTCGGCCGACTGCTCCGCGAGGCCCGCGGTGGCCGGAGCATGACGGACGTGGCGGCGCACGCGGGCATCTCGGCGGAAACCCTCCGCAAGATCGAGACGGGCCGGGCTCCCACGCCGGCCTTCTTCACCGTGTCCGCCCTCGCCGAGGCCCTCGGGCTGTCCATGGACGAACTCGTGGTCAGGTGCGCGCCGTTGGCAGCGTGAAGCGGAGAACGTGACCGCGCCTTGACGGGAGACGTGTGCGGGCTGTGTGCCGGAACGGGTGAGGCGTGCAGGCCCGTGGCACTCGTGCCCGGAGTCGTCTGTGCCTGTCGGATGGCTGCCGCCTCCGCCCGGCCGGCGACCCTGACCGGTGGTGGGGGAGCCCCGGGTCGGCCGCGTCGGGGTCGCGCCTCGCCGACTCTGCCCTGCGCGGTTGCCGCTGCGCTCGGCGCCCGCGAAATGGCCGCGGGGGCGGCGCTCCTCGCCCTGTCGCGGAGCCGGCTCCGCCATCCCCTGGCCCCCCGGTCGGTGCCGGATCCGACATGAACCGGCGGGCGCGGTGTCGGGAGGCGTAGGCTCCGAGATCTCTGCGCCCGGCTCGAAAAGCTTCCGTAGCCGCGTCGTAACACAAATGGTGTTTTCTACGGATCGGAGCATTCCGGTCTGGCGGGAGTTGGGGCATGGCTGTGGATCAACTCCCCGGACAAGTGCGGGAGTTCGCGAACTACCTCGACGGACTCCTGGCGCGCCTGGACCAGGGCGGCGGCTGGTGCGGAGTGTTCTGGCAGCGTGATCCCGACGGCATGCAGGCTTGTCTCGGCGGGCGTGAAGTACCGCCTTGGGACGTCGTGGAGGCGCTCCTCCAGGACCTCGCCGCGGAGTACGGCCACGGTGTCGCGAGCCAGGAGAAGGAACGGGCCCGCGCCCTGCACGCCGCCGCGCTCGCCGCGTTCGACGCCCGGCCCGGCAGTCGGGACGCCCTGAGCGACCGGCTCGACGTGATGCTCCGTGAGCAGAAGTACGCGGCCGAACGGCAGGCGGAACTGGGGCGGTCGCTCAACTCCGCCACCACCCAGGAAGAGGCCGACGCCCTCCGCCTCGACCTCGCCTGGGCCCACGACGACCACGAACGCGCCACCGCCCGCTGCACCGAACTCCGTGCCCGTATCGAGCAGTTGGACAACCGCGCGCACATCCGGAGCGCCGGGACGATCCACCGCGACCGGCACGGCAACGTGTTCCGCGTCGACGACACCTACCAGGACCAGAACACCTCCGCGTACGACGGGAACCAGGCCCAGCACCGGCTGCCCCGCCAGCGCGGCGCCGAGCAGGCGCCGGTCACAGGATCGCAGGGCGGATACGGCCGCCCCGATGGTGCCGATGGGGCGTACCGGGAAGACCGGACCCCGGACACCCGCCACGGCTACGAGGAGTTCGAGCGCGCGAACCCCGACTACGGCAACCCCGACCCCACGTGGGCCGACCTCGCGAGCCCCGAAGCCACCACCCTCACGACCGCGACCGAGACCCCCGAGCAGGCCGACGCCGAGGTCGAGACCCCCGCCCCCGCCCCCAAGCAACGCAAGCGCCGCCGAGGCAGCGCCCGCTTCGCCGGCCTGTCCGAGGACGAGGCCGCCGGCACCCCGGCCCCGGGCCCCGCAGCCGTCGTACCGGAACTCCCCGCTCCCACGCCCGCCGCTCGCCGGACCCCGCGCGGAGCGCGTTTCGCCGGGGCCGCCCGGCCGGTCGAGCGGGCGCAGCCGAAGCGGGAGCCGTTGGACACGGAGGCGCGGCAGGCAACCGTGGAGGCCGTGCGGCGGCTCGTGGGGCTGCGGCGCGAGGGCCGGAGCGGCGAGGCGCACGCGCTGCTCGTCGAGGCCGCGTACTGGCCCGCCGCCCGCTTCCCACTGCTCGCGGCCGAACTGCAGCGCGCCGGGCTCGGCGCGGACTGGGCGACGCTGCTGTGGGAGGCCGCCTCGCTGCCCGCCGACCGGCTGGTCGGCGCGGCGGACGCGCTGGTCGCGGCGGGCCGTACGGCGGACGGCGAGCAGATCCTGCGGCAGGGCGTGGCCCGCCCCGCCGGCGAGATAGGCGAGGCCGTGCTCGCGCTGGCCGCGGAGGGGCGCCGCCGTGAGATCAGCGCGCTTCTCGACGCCTACGTCCGGGTCCGCACCCCCGAGGAGGCGGCCCGCAGTGTCGCCGCCGACCCGCAGCAGCTGGTTCCGCTGCTGCTGGAGGCCGCGCAGGGTGCCTCGGACGAGTGCCACTGGGATCTGGTCCACGCTCTACGAGTGGCCGGCTTCAGCGCGTGAGCGCTGCACTCCACGGAGTCCATGAGATCCGCCTAGGCGGCCCAGCGGCTCACCCACCGGAGGGTGAAACGTGATCGACTCCGCGGGTTAACGGTGATGGTCTTGGCAAGGCTCCTCCGGAGGCTTACGTTCATCCCTCTACGGCCTTGTCTACGGGCGTAGAGGCTCTGGCGTCCCGTCGAAGGAGCAGCTCATGGCCAACGTCGTACGCGCCGCTCTGGTCCAGGCCACCTGGACCGGCGACACCGAGTCCATGGTGGCGAAACACGAGGAACACGCCCGTGAGGCGGCCCGGCAGGGCGCCCGGATCATCGGGTTCCAGGAGGTGTTCAACGCCCCCTACTTCTGTCAGGTCCAGGAACCCGAGCACTACAGCTGGGCCGAGCCGGTGCCCGACGGGCCGACCGTGCGCCGTATGCAACAGCTCGCGCGCGAGACCGGCATGGTGATCGTCGTCCCGGTCTTCGAGATCGAGCAGGACGGCTTCTACTACAACACCGCGGCCGTGATCGACGCCGACGGCACCTTCCTCGGCAAGTACCGCAAGCACCACATCCCGCAGGTCAAGGGCTTCTGGGAGAAGTACTACTTCAGGCCGGGCAACGCGGGCTGGCCCGTCTTCGACACCGCCGTCGGCAAGGTCGGTGTCTACATCTGCTACGACCGCCACTTCCCGGAGGGCTGGCGCCAACTCGGGCTCAACGGCGCCCAGTTGGTCTACAACCCGTCCGCCACCTCACGCGGTCTCTCCGCCTACCTCTGGCAGCTGGAGCAGCCGGCAGCCGCCGTCGCCAACGAGTACTTCATCGCCGCGATCAACCGTGTGGGACAGGAGGAGTACGGGGACAACGACTTCTACGGGACGTCGTACTTCGTCAACCCGCGGGGCCGGTTCGTCGGCGAGGTCGCCAGCGACAAGGACGAGGAACTCGTCGTGCGCGACCTGGACTTCGGGTTGATCGAGGAAGTCCGCCAGCAGTGGGCGTTCTACCGCGACCGCCGTCCCGACGCCTACGAAGGGTTGGTGCAGCCGTGACCAAGGACCTGCTGGGACGCCACCGTGACGTGCTTCCCGACTGGCTCGCCCTGTACTACCAGGACCCGTTGGAGATCACGCACGGCGAGGGCCGGCACGTCTGGGACGCCGAGGGCAACAAGTACCTCGACTTCTTCGGCGGCATCCTCACCACGATGACCGCGCACGCGCTCCCCGAGGTCACCAAGGCGGTGAGCGAGCAGGCCGGGCGGATCATCCACTCGTCCACGCTCTACCTCAACCGGCCGATGGTCGAACTCGCCGAGCGCGTCGCCCAGTTGTCCGGCATCCCCGACGCCCGCGTCTTCTTCACCACCTCGGGCACCGAGGCCAACGACACCGCCCTGATGCTGGCGACCTCGTACCGCAGGAGCAACCAGATCCTGGCCATGCGCAACAGCTACCACGGCCGTTCCTTCAGCTCGGTCGGCATCACCGGCAACCGCGGCTGGTCCCCGACCTCGCTGTCCCCGCTCCAGACGCTGTACGTCCACGGGGGTGTTCGGACCCGCGGTCCCTACGCCGACCTGAACGACGCCGAGTTCATCGCGGCCTGCGTCGAGGACCTGAAGGATCTGCTCGGTCATGTCCGCCCGCCCGCCGCGCTGATCGCCGAACCGGTGCAGGGCGTGGGCGGGTTCACCTCCCCGCCCGACGGTCTCTACGCGGCCTTCCGCGAAGTCCTCGCCGAGCGCGGGGTGTTGTGGATCGCCGACGAGGTGCAGACCGGCTGGGGGCGTACCGGCGACCACTTCTGGGGCTGGCAGGCGCACGCGGAGAACGGGCCGCCGGACATCCTCACCTTCGCCAAGGGCATCGGCAACGGCATGTCCATCGGCGGGGTCGTCGCCCGCGCCGAGATCATGAACTGCCTGGACTCCAACAGCATTTCGACCTTCGGCGGCACCCAGATCACCATGGCGGCCGGCCTCGCCAACCTCGCCTATCTGCTGGAGCACGACCTCCAGGGCAACGCCCGCCGCGTCGGCGGCCTCCTCATCGAGCGGCTGCGGGCCGTCGTCGCCCAGCATCCCGGTGTACGGGAGGTTCGCGGGCGCGGGCTGATGATCGGCATCGAGCTGGTCAGACCCGGCACCGACGAGGCCGACCCGGACGCGGCGTCCGCTGTACTCGAAGCGGCCCGCGAGGGCGGCCTGTTGATCGGCAAGGGCGGCGGCCACAACACCAGCGCCCTGCGCATCGCCCCACCGCTCTCCCTGACCGTCGCGGAGGCCGAGGAGGGCGCCGCGATCCTCGAACGGGCTCTGAGGAGCACGCAGTAACCAGCGGTTGAACAAGGGCGAGTGAGCCGAAGGGGCGCGCCTGTGACGAGAGAGCGAGCGCGCGGAGGCCCGAAGGGTCGAGCACGGTCGGTCTCTCGACACAGGCATCCAGCGCCCCGGAGGCGAACCGAGCCGCGAAAAAAGGGGAAGACCGTCATGACCACCACCCTGGGAACCCTCGGAACCCTGGACGGCCTGGAGCCCGCGCTGTCGGTGCGCCAGGTCCTCGGCCTGGAACGGGTCCTCGCCGGGGAACCCGAGGTGGTGGCCGGCGCGAGCCAACTCGACCGGCCCGTGCGCTGGGTGCACGTCGCCGAGGCCGCCGACGTAGGTGTGATGCTCACCGGCGGCGAGATGGTCCTCACCACCGGGGTGCTCCTCGCCGGTGACGAGGCCGCCCAGGCCGATTACATCCAGTCCCTGCACCGCGCGGAGGCCTCGGCCGTCGTGCTCGGCCTGGGGCGGGCCTTTCCCGCCCCGCCGGACGTGATGCGCCGGGCCGCCGAGCGGTGCGGGCTGCCCATGGTGGTGCTCCACCGGCCCTTCCCCTTCGCGGAGTTGACGGAAGAGGTCCAATCCCGGCTGGTACGGCGGAAGTTCGCCGCCGTCAGCCTCTCCGAGGCCGTACGAACCGCGCTCACCGGACTCATCACCGGCGGCGCTCCGCTGCAGAGTCTGCTCGACGAGGTCGCCGGGCACAGCGCCTGCCCGGTCGTCGTCACCAACCTCGCGCACCGTGTCCTCGCCACGGCGGGGGAGCGGTCCGCGGTGGACGACGTGCTGCGCGACTGGGAGCGCATCTCCCGGCAGGCCGGGGGCAGCGAGGGCGACGGCTGGATCCGCGCCGAGCTGGGCGGGCGAGGGGAGCGCTGGGGCCAGATCATGCTGTGCGGCTACCGCGGCGACACCGCCACCGGACGTCTCCTCGCCGACCGCGCCGCCGAGGCCCTCGTCCTGCACCGCATGCTCGGCGGCTCCGCCCACACCTGGGAGGAGCAGTCCGCCCAGAGCCTGATGACCGACCTGGCGAGCGGTGTCGTACCCGCCCGCCAACTCCTGCCCCGCGCCCGCGCGGCCGGACTCCCGGTCAACCGGCGCACCTTCGTCCCGATGGTCGTACGCGACGGCGACACGGCCCAACTCGACCGCGTTCTACGGCTGTTGGGGCTCCCCGGACTCGTCGCCGAGCTGGCCGACGGAGTCACCGCCGTGCTGCTCAGCCTGCCCCGCGACCAGGACGCGGACGCCCTCGCCGCGCACTTCGCGAGCCGACTGCGCACCGAGTCGGGGGCGTTGAAGGCGGTCGTGGCCGCCGCCGGGCAGCGCACCGTCTGGGACGACGTGCCCGCCGGTCTCCGCGAGGCACAGCACGTCGCCGACGCCGTGGCCGACTCCAGCGACGCCCTCGACCTCCCCGCCGTCGTACGCCTCAAGGACGTCCATCTGCGCGGCCTGATCCGGCTGTTGAGGGACGACCCGCAGGTTCAGTCCTTCGCGGAGCGGGAGTTGGACGGCCTCCTGTGCGCGGCCGACGAGGACCTCCTCGCCGTCCTGCGCACCTACCTGGCCACCGGCCGCAACAAGTCCCGCACGGCCCAGCTCCACCACGTCTCGCGGCCCGCGCTGTACCGCCGGCTGGAGGCGATAGAGGGCCGACTCGGGGTGGACCTCGACGACTTCGAGCAGGCGGCTTCGGTGCACATCGCGCTCCTCGCGCACGACGCGCAACAGGGGTGAAACATGGGACTACCTGGGAAAACGGCGGTGAAACATGCGCCCAGGACAGGGTGACACCGTGGAACGCCACGCGCCCGCAGACGTGACACCGTGCAACTCAAACCGGACATCAGGACTTCCTAGGCTCCTCACACACCTAGCGACCGGAGGTCCCGATGAGCACAGTGATTCGTGCCGCTCTCTTCCAGACAGCCTGGACGGGCGACAAGGAGTCCATGATCCAGGTACACGAGCAGGCGGTCCGCGACGCGGCCGCGCAGGGTGCTCAAGTCCTGTGCTTCCAGGAGCTGTTCTACGGACCGTACTTCTGCCAGGTCCAGGACAAGGCGTTCTACGAGTACGCCGAGGCGATCCCGGACGGCCCGATCGTCAAGCGCTTCCAGGCGCTGGCCAAGGAGCACGGCATCGTCCTGGTTCTGCCGATGTACGAGGAGGAGCAGCCCGGCGTCCTCTACAACACGGCCGCCGTGATCGACGCGGACGGCTCCTACCTCGGCAAGTACCGCAAGCACCACATTCCCCAAGTCCCCGGATTCTGGGAGAAGTTCTACTTCCGCCCGGGCAACAGCGGCTGGCCGATCTTCGACACCAAGGTCGGCAGGATCGGCGTCTACATCTGCTACGACCGGCACTTCCCGGAGGGCTGGCGTGCGTTGGGCCTCGCGGGCGCCGAGATCGTCTTCAACCCGTCGGCGACCTCACGCGGCCTGTCCGCCTACCTCTGGCAGCTGGAGCAGCCGGCCGCGGCTGCCGCCAACGAGTACTTCGTCGGCGCCATCAACCGTGTCGGCGTGGAGGAGCTGGGCGACAACGACTTCTACGGCACGACCTACTTCGTCGACCCGGAGGCCCAGTTCGTCGGCGAGGTGGCCAGCGACAAGGAGCCCGAACTCGTCGTCCGGGACCTGGACTTGGCGAAGTTGCGCGAGGTCCGGGACCGCTGGCAGTTCTACCGCGACCGCCGCCCGGACGCGTACGGCCCACTGACCGCCCCGTAAAACACGCAGGCCTTCGCGCACCTGGGGAGCGCAGCTCCCTCAGGGGCGCGGGGCAGCGTCCACTAGCGGCTTCGCCGCGGGGCGCGCCCAGCCCCCACAGACCCGCACCAGACCACAATCCAGCGGAGTCAAAACAATGAGCACCCGTACCGTAATCCGCGGCGGCCTAGTCATCACCGCGTCCGACGAACTCCACGCCGACGTCCTGATCGAGGACGGCCGAATCGTCGCCCTCGCCGCCTCCGGCACCACCGTCGCCGAGGGCTGGACCGCCGAGAAGGTCATCGACGCCACCGGCAAGTACGTCATCCCGGGCGGTGTGGACGCCCACACCCACATGGAGATGCCGTTCGGCGGAACGAAGGCGGCCGACACCTTCGAGACCGGCACCCGGGCCGCCGCCTGGGGCGGTACGACGACCATCGTCGACTTCGCCATCCAGAGCGTCGGCGGAGCCCTCCGTGAGGGCCTCGACGCCTGGCACGCCAAGGCCGAGGGCAACTGCGCCATCGACTACGGCTTCCACATGATCGTCTCCGACGTCAACGAGGACACCCTCAAGGAGATGGACCTGCTGGTGCAGGAGGGCGTCACCTCCTTCAAGCAGTTCATGGCCTACCCCGGCGTCTTCTACAGCGACGACGGCCAGATCCTGCGCGCCATGCAACGCGCCGCCGACAACGGCGGGTTGATCATGATGCACGCCGAGAACGGCATCGCGATCGACGTCCTCGTCGAGCAGGCGCTGGCCCGCGGCGAGCGGGACCCCCGCTACCACGGCGAGGTCCGCAAGGCCCTCCTCGAAGCCGAGGCCACCCACCGCGCCATCAAGCTCGCCCAGGTCGCGGGCGCCCCGCTGTACGTTGTGCACGTCTCCGCGATGGAGGCGGTCGCCGAGTTGGCCAAGGCGCGCGACGAGGGCCTCCCCGTCTTCGGCGAGACCTGTCCGCAGTACCTGTTCCTGTCGACGGACAACCTCGCCGAGCCCGACTTCGAGGGCGCGAAGTACGTGTGCAGCACGCCGCTTCGGCCGAAGGAGCACCAGGCCAAGCTCTGGCAGGGCCTGCGCACCAACGACCTCCAGGTCGTCTCCACCGACCACTGCCCCTTCTGCTTCGTGGGCCAGAAGGAGCTGGGCCGGGGCGACTTCTCGAAGATCCCGAACGGCATGCCGGGCGTCGAGAACCGCATGGACCTGCTCCACCAGGGCGTCGTCGACGGCCACATCAGCCGCCGCCGCTGGATCGAGATCGCCTGCGCCTCCCCGGCGCGGATGTTCGGCCTCTACCCGAAGAAGGGCACCATCGCCCCGGGTGCCGACGCCGACGTCGTCATCTACGACCCGCACGCCGAGCAGACCGTCTCCGCCGAGACCCACCACATGAACGTCGACTACTCGGCCTACGAGGGCAAGCGCCTCACCGGCCGCGTCGAGACCGTCCTCTCGCGCGGCGAACTCGTCATCACCGAGCGGGAGTACACCGGGCACGCGGGCCACGGCGTCTACACCCCGCGTGCCACCAGTCAGTACCTCAACTAGGAGCGGCGCCAATGGACTTCGGACTTGTACTCCAAACCGACCCGCCGGCCTCGCGGGTCATCAGCCTGATGAAGCGCGCCGAGCGCAACGGCTTCACCTACGGCTGGACCTTCGACTCCGCCGTGCTGTGGCAGGAGCCGTTCGTGATCTACAGTCAGATCCTGGCCAACACCACGAAGTTGACGGTCGGCCCGATGGTCACCAACCCGGGCACCCGCACCTGGGAGGTCACCGCCTCCACCTTCGCCACCCTGAACGACATGTTCGGCAACCGCACCGTCTGCGGCATCGGCCGCGGCGACTCCGCGATGCGGGTGGCGGGCCGAACTCCCAACACCCTGGCCCGGATCAGCGAGGCCATGAAGGTCATCAGGGCGCTCGGCTCCGGCCGGGAGGCGGACCTCGGCGGCACGGTCATCAAGTTCCCCTGGGCCAAGGAGGACGCCCAACTCCCGGTCTGGATGGCCGCGTACGGCCCCAAGGCGCTGAAGATGACCGGCGAGGAGGCCGACGGCTTCATCCTCCAGCTCTCGGACCTCTACCTCACCGAGTACATGGTCAAGGCCGTGAAGGACGCGGCCGTCGCGGCCGGACGCGACCCGTCCGAGGTCAAGATCTGTGTGGCCGCCCCGGCTTATGTCACCGAGGACGACTCGCCCGAGGCGCTCGCCCACGCGCGCGACCAGTGCCGCTGGTTCGGCGGCATGGTCGGCAACCACGTCGCCGACCTCGTCGCCAAGTATGGCGAGCACTCCGCCGCCGTACCCGAGGAACTCACGGACTACATCAAGGCCCGTGAGGGGTACGACTATTCGCACCACGGTCGCTCCGACAACCCCGACACCGCCTTCGTGCCCGACGAGATCGTCGACCGGTTCTGCATCATCGGATCGGCCGAGAAGCAGATCGAGAAGCTCAACGCCCTGCGCGAGTTGGGCGTCGACCAGTTCGCCGTCTACGACATGCACGACGCGCAGGAGGCCACGATCGACGCCTACGGGTCGAAGATCATCCCGGCCGTCAACGCCTGACGCACACGCGCACCACCGCTCAACTCCCCGTCCCCCCACTCCAGTTCTCCCCCTCCCCACCGTCCTGGGGAGGGGGGCCGGAGCCCCCGCACGGCCTTTCCGGATCCGCCCCTCGTTTGATTGGCCTGCCCATGACCGACACCGCTCCCGCGGCCATAGCGCCGACCGCTCAAGTCACCCTCGCCGACGGGCGGGTGGAGCTCGCCCCGGGGTCTCCGCTCCCCAGCGGGCCGTACGCCAACGACGACCTGCTGCCGGTTCCCGTCGAGAAGCGCACCTGGACCACGTACAACTTCTCCGCACTGTGGGTCGGCATGGCCCACAACACGGCTTCCTGGACGCTCGCTTCGGGTCTCATCGCCGTCGGCATGGACTGGAAGCAGGCGGTGTTCACCATCGCCCTGGCCAACCTGATCGTGCTCGTGCCGATGCTGCTCACCGGGCACGCGGGGCCGAAGTACGGCATCCCCTTCCCGGTCTTCGCGCGTGCGTCGTTCGGCGTGCGCGGCGCCAACCTCCCCGCTGTCGTACGGGCGTTGGTGGCCTGCGGCTGGTTCGGCATCCAGACCTGGATCGGCGGTGAGGCGATCTACTTCCTCGCCGGCAAGCTGATCGGGGACAGTTGGGCCAACGCCTCGCACATCGGCGGGTACGCCTGGACGATGTGGCTGTCGTTCGCGCTGTTCTGGGTGCTCCAAGTGGCCATCATCTACCGGGGTATGGAGACGATCCGCCGCTTCGAGAACTGGGCGGCGCCCTTCGTGCTCGTCGGCGCGTTCGTGATGCTGTGGTGGATGAGCGACAAGGCCGGCGGCTTCGGCCCGCTCTTCGACCAGCCGTCCAAGCTGGGTTGGGGCGGCAGCTTCTGGAAGCTGTTCTGGCCCTCCCTGATGGGCATGATCGGCTTCTGGTCCACGCTGTCCCTGAACATCCCGGACTTCACCCGCTACGGCAAGAGCCAGAAGGCCCAGACGTGGGGCCAGGCACTTGGCTTGCCTACGACCATGACATTGTTCGCGTTCCTGTCGGTGCTGGTCACCTCCGGCTCGCAGGCCGTGTACGGCACGGCGATCTGGGACCCGGTGCAGCTGGCGGCGAAGACGGACAACGTCGTAGGCCTGCTGTACGCGTTGGTGACCGTACTGGTCGCGACCCTGTCCGTGAACATCGCGGCCAACCTGGTCTCGCCCGCCTTCGACTTCTCCAACATCGCACCCCGGAAGATCAGTTTCCGCACCGGCGCCCTGGTGACCAGCGTCCTCGCGGTGCTGATCTTCCCCTGGAAGCTGTACTCCGACCCGCAGGGCTACATCTTCACCTGGCTCGGTCTGGTCGGCGGTCTGCTCGGCACGGTCGCCGGCATCCTCATCGCCGACTACTGGATCCTGCGCCGCGGCAAGCTCGACCTCGCCGACCTGTACCGCAAGGGCGGCCGTTACTGGTACGACGGCGGCTGGAACTGGCGGGCCGTCGTCGCCTTCGTGGTGGGTGGCGTACTGGCCGTCGGTGGCGCCGACTTCCACCCGCTGATCGACGGCCGGCCCATCCCGGCCCTGTCCTCGCTCGCCGACTACGGCTGGGCCGTGGGCCTGGGCACGTCGATGGTGCTCTACGTAGTCCTCACGTTGCTGACCGGAAAGCGGACGGAACCGGTGACGGAAGCGGCACCGGAGACCGTCGAGGCGTAAGGACTCCGCGACTCGGGGGCGGTCGGGGCTAGCTGGCCCTGCCGCCCTCCAGCGCGGTCACCGCCTCCTTGGCGGCCTTGATCGCACCCTTGTTGATGACGTCCGTACTCGGCGCCTTCTTGTTCTCGAAGTCGCTGCCGTTGTACGTGATGGTCACCAGCGCGTTGCCCGCGCGGACGATGACCGTGCCCTCACGCGTCTGCTGCTTGTCCTCCGTGGTGAGGTTCACGATCGAGTAGGCGGAGTCGCCGAGTCCGGGGACGACCCCGCCGCCGCTCTTCTCCGTGGTCGTCTCGGTGTACGACTTCTGTGCCGCCGCGTCCGATTCCGTGATCTCGTACGACACGTCGAGCCAGCGGTAGTCGTACCCCTTGAGCGCGTTCCACGAGCAGGTGCGGCGCACCTTCGTGTCCGTCGACGGGATCTCCTTGCCGGCCGTCTTCGCCCCCGGCACCAGCGACTTGATCGTCGCCACCGTCACACTTCCGCACGGGGCGGGGGAGGTGGAGTACGTCTTGGCCACGGGAGCCGTCGACGGGGCCGAGGCCCCGGACGAGGCGTCGGCCTCGGGCGTCGACTTGTGGTCGGCGGTCGTCGTCGCGGCGAACGGCCCGGACGTCAGGGCCCAGCCCATCGCGGCGAGCACGACGACCGGAGACAGACGCGCGGTGAGAGCGAGCGGCAGAGGAAGAGAACGCAAGTCGCACTTCTCGTGGGGGATCACGTGCGGAGCGGGTCCGCACTGCGGACGGGGACGGCCAGTGTCACATGACTGCCTGTGAGGCGGAAGTATGAACTCGCTCCGTGCCCGTGCGGTGACAGCGCCTCACTGTCGACGGGCCGTGTGTCCCCAAATGTCCCTCCCTTGTGCGTGCCTCAGGGTCGGGTGACGGGCACGCGCATCGTCGTCTCGATCCGTTCGACGGCCGCGAACGCCCCGTACGCGACGAGCCGCACGAGACTCGCGTCACTGTGCCGCGCCCCGCGCCAGGCGGCGACATCCTCCTCCGTGATCCGGTACGGCGCGAGCGCGGCCAGCACCGCGAGGCGCGCCGCGGGCCGCTCCCGCCGGTTCGGGAAGCCGCGCAGGACGACCGGTGGATGCGAACCGTCCCAGGCCCACAGCGTCTCCCGTACGAGCGTCCGGTCGTCGGCGTCGAGCAGCTCGGCGCCCACGTGCGCGGCCGTACGCAGCGCGTCGTAGGCCGGGCCCACCGGCGTTCCGGCCGCCCACTCCGGGCCGGGTCCCGGCGCGTCGAGCAGGGGAAGTGCCGCTCCCGGTACGGCAGTTCGGCGCACGGTGCGGGCGACGCTGCGGCCCGCGAGGCTCCGTACGGCCCGGAAGCGCTGGGCGTTGCCCGGGAGAAGCTGTTCGGTCAGCAGGGCCGACACGACGCGGTTGACGAAGTGGAAGGCGAGGGCGGTGCCCAGGTAGGCGGGCGCCTGCTCGCGCGGGAACGGATACGGCGTGAGGGCCGCACCCGGTACCCGCGTCCGGCGGCCCCAGTCGAGCACGCGCGCGTGCTCCTCGTTCTCCGGGGTGCCGCCCCGGGCCAGGTGCTCGGCGAGGGCGTGGTCGCCGGTGGCGTGCAGCAGGACGGTGTGCGCGTCCGCGCAGAACGGGCACTTGTTGGCGAGCGAGACACCGAGCGCGGCCAGCTCCTTGCCGGTGCGGCTGCCGACGCCCGCGATCAACGACTCCCGCATCAACGCCCAGGCGGGGGAGAGGAGTTCGGGCGCGGAGGACAGGACCACGAAGGTCGGGGGCCGTTCGATCCCGAAGTCGACGGCGATCTGCTCGAAGACCTCGGCGCTGCGGCCGGTGGCGGACTTGGGCGACGGTGGCCGGGTGTGCCGGAAGGGTGTGGGCATGGCAGCAGCGTGCGCGCCGGGGGCCGGCCGGGTCGTCGTACGGGCGAAGGCAGTCGGGGCTACGACGGGGAGGTCCGGGGCGGCGCGGACTACTGCGGGGGGAGTAGTCCAGGAGTTGTCCACAGGGCTGACGCCCGTGTCGGCGCGGCGGTCTAGTGTGCGGACATGAGCGGGTATCCGGTCGAAACGACCCCACGCAGGCGACTCGCCGACGCGTCCCTCGCGGTCGTGATCGGCGGCCTCGTCGTGACGGTCGCGGCCTTCGACGCGGACACGACCGCCGTCGACTACGTGCTGATGGCCCTCGCGGCGGCGGCCCTGGCGTTCTACCAGACGGCTCCGAGAGTGGTCCTCGCGGTGACCACGGCGGCGGAGGCGGCCTACGTCCTGCACGCCCACCCGGGGCCGGTCGCCGGTCTGCCCGTCTTCGCCGCCATGCACACGGCGGCCCGCGCGGGACACCGCGGTACGGCTGCCGTGGGCGGCGGGGTGTTCCTGGTGGCGTACTTCGCGACCGGGCCCACGACCCAGCAGGTGGTCGAGCGGACCGCGCTGCTGGCCGGCTGGTTCCTGTGCGCGGTGGTCACCGGCCTCGCCGACCGCAACTGGCAGGCGTATCTGCGCCAGACCGAACAGCGCGCCCTGGAGGCCGAACGCACCCGCGAGGAGGCCGCGTTGCGGCGCGCGGGTGAGGAACGCCTGCGGATCGCGCGGGAGTTGCACGACTCCCTCACCCACAGCATCTCGATCGTCAAGCTCCAGGCGGGCGTCGCCGTCCATCTCGCCCGCAAGCGCGGCGAGGAGGTGCCGCCCGCGCTGCTCGCCATCCAGGAGGCGGGCGGCGAGGCGATGCGCGAACTGCGGGCCACCCTGGAGATCCTGCGCACCACCGAGGAGCCCACCGGCACCCCCGCGCTGCTCGTCGAACGGGCCTGCGCGGCGGGCCTCGCCGTCGAACTCGCGGTGACCGGCGAGGAGCGCCCCCTGGCGGCGACGGTCGACCGCGCGGTGTACCGCATCGTCCAGGAGGCCCTCACCAACGCGGCCCGGCACGCGGGCCCGGCGAAGATCAACGTCCAACTCGACTACGGGCACGAGGACTTGACGATACGGGTCGAGGACGACGGAGCGGCCGACCCCGACTGCCCGCCGAAACCGGGCATCGGCCTCACCGGCATGCGCGAGCGCGTCGCCGCGTTGGGCGGCACCCTGCACACCGCCCCGCGCGCGGAGGGCGGCTTCTCGGTGCGGGCCGAACTACCGCTGGGGGAGACGGGATGATCCGGGTCGCGGTCGTCGACGACCAGGCGCTGATGCGCGCGGGCTTCCGTGCCCTCCTGGATGCCGAGGAGGGCATCGAGGTCGTCGGCGAGGCGGCCGACGGCGAGCAGGGCGTGGCCCTCGTCCGTGCCCAGCTCCCGGACATCGCGCTGATCGACGTACAGATGCCGGTGATGACGGGCATCGAGGCGACCCGCCGCATCGCGGCGGACCCCACCCTCTCGGCGGTCCGGGTCGTCATCCTCACCAACTACGGCCTGGACGAGTACGTCTTCGAGGCCCTGCGCGCGGGTGCCAGCGGCTTCCTCCTCAAGGACACCGACCCGGCGGACCTGCTCCAGGCGATCGAGATCGTCGCCGGCGGCGAGGCACTCCTCTCCCCGGCCGTCACCCGCACCCTCATCGGCGAGTTCGTCTCCCGGCCCCCGGACCGCTCCACCCCCTCCGGCCTGGAACACCTCACCCGCCGCGAACGCGAGGTCACCGCCCTGGCCGCGCACGGCCTCACCAACGAGGAGATCGCCGCCCACATGGTGATCAGCCCGTTCACGGCGAAGACCCACATCAGCCGGGCGATGACGAAGCTCGGCGCCCGGGACCGGGCCCAACTCGTCGTGTTCGCCTACGAGTCGGGACTGGTGACGGCCCGCGCTTCCGAATTCCGTTGCGAGCCGGACACGCCGGATCGCACCCTGGGGCGATGACCGGGACGACACGCGCGCAGGGCCCTGCCCGAACGGGCTGACCGCGTGCGGTCAGTCGGTCGTCCTCGTGAGTTCGAGGAGCAGGGCCTGCTCGGGGTTGAGGTTCGGCAGGGGAAGCCCGGCGAGGGTGAGTACGGAGCCGGGGAGGGACAGGCCGTCGGCGAGGGCCGCGGGCAGCCAGGCGGGTTCCGTCACCTCGTGGAAGGACGGTCGGCCCAGTTCGGCGCGCACCCGCACCCGGTAGGTCGCCTCGGGGTCCAGGCCGGGCAACGGCACCCGCCCGTACTGGCCCTCGGGGGAGGTGGCGAGCCGCGCCCAGCAGTACAGCGCGGCCGACCCGTCGTAAGCCACGACTCCGTGCAGCAGCGTCGACTCGTCGGCGAGGTCGGCGCGGACCGTGCGCCCGCCGTGGAGCAGCGGGCGCAGCTCGCGGTGGAGCGCGGTCCAGGCGGTGAGCCGGGCGAGTTCCTCGGGGGAGCAGCGGGTGAGGTCCTGTTCGATGCCGGCGTGCCCGAACAGGGCTGTGGTCAGGCGCAGTTGATCGGAGCTGGCGCGGTCCGTGGTGTGGCTGGTGTGCGGGCCGACATGGGTGCCGACCAGTTCGGGGGGCAGCAGCTGCGCGGTCCAGCGCTGGATGGTCTGGCGCTCCACCGGGTCGTTGCAGTCCGAGGCCCAGACCCGGTCGGTCCGCTCCAGGATGCCCAGGTCGACCCGTCCGCCACCGGCGGCGCAGCTCTCGATCTCCAGCGCGGGATGGCGTTCCCGGAGCGCGTCGATCAGCCGGTAGAGGGCCACCACCTGGGCGTGCGCCACGGGACGGTCGGCGGCGGAGTGCACGGTCTCGTGGAGTTCCCGGTTGTGGTCCCACTTGAGACAGGCGATGGCGTACTTCTCCACCAGCGCGTCCAACGCGTCCAGCAGGTACTGCCAGGCATCGGGGTTGGCCAGGTCCAGCACATGCTGATGGCGGGCCGCGGGACCGACCCCACGGGCGGGGCCCAGCACCCAGTCGGGGTGCTCGCGGGCCAGGTCGGAGTCCAGGTTGATCATCTCCGGCTCGACCCACAGGCCGAACTCCATGCCGAGCGAGCGCACATGGTCCACCAGCGGGGTCAGTCCCTCGGGCCACACCACCGGGTCGACGGTCCAGTCGCCCAGCCCGGTGTCGTCCGAACGACGGCCCCGGAACCAGCCGTCGTCCAGCACGAACCGCTCGACCCCGACCTCGGCGGCCCGGTCGGCCAGCCGTAGCAGCCGGTCGAGATCGTGGTCGAAGTACACCGCCTCCCAGCTGTTGAGGATCACCGGGCGGGGGCCGCGAGGATGGCCGGGGCGGGCCCGGAGCAGGGCGTGGAAGCGGTCGGCGAGCCCGTCCAGGCCCTGGTCGGACCAGGCGAAGTGACAGACCGGGGCGGTGTACGACTCGCCGGGCGCGAGCCGGATCTCCCCGGCCCGCAGGAGTTCGCCGCCGCCGAGCACCGCCGCATGGGTGCCCGCGCCCTCCGGCAACTGCTCGGCCAGATACCGCTGGTCGCCGCTCCAGGCCACGTGAACGGCCCAGATCTCCCCGTCGCGGAAGCCGAATCCTGGCACGCCCACCGCCATGACGTACGGCGAGTCCAGTCCTGGCTTGCCCCGCCGCACCTCACGGGCATGGGTGCCGAAGCCCAGCGGCTGCCGCTGGGGTGAGCGCTCCCGGCTCCACTTGCCGGTGAAGTCGAGGACCTCCGAGGCCCGGCGCGGCAGCGGCAGCAGTGTGGTGATGTGCGCCAGGTCGTACGGCGCCGGGTCGGCGTCCGGCCGACGGGTGAGCGTGGTCCGTACGCCCAGTACTCCGGAGGGCTCCAGACGGTAGGAGAGAGTGACGTCGAGTCCGGTTCCGGGGTCGGTGAGGTGAAGGGTCAACTCCCCGCCCGCCGACCGCGGTTGGCAGGAACTGCCGGTCAGGGTCAGCCGGGGCGCGGCGAACGCGCCGGCGAGATGGCCCTCCTGGGCCGGGGTGCCCGACCAGGCGTCGGCCTCGGTGGGCCAGACGGTGAACCGGCGCGGGATGTCGACGGAGTTGTTGAGCACGGCGGGTTCGCCGGTCAGGGCGAGCGCTGCCAGGGCGTCCTGCGCGAGGTCGCCCAGGTCGGCCCCCCAGTGCAGCACCCTGGGCACCGGCTCGGTGAGCTCCACGACGAGGGCGGTGCCCGCCGCGCGCAGGATGTGGATCCGCGCCGTGGGGTCAGACATGCGGAGTTCCTTTCCGATCGTCCGGCTCCACCGGACGGGCCCGGCTCAGTGGGCCCGTCCGGCGGTCGGACAGGGAGTGCGGAGGGGGGTGGGGTCACTTCTTGGCGAGCAGCTGCTTGCTCTGCTTCTGCATGTCCGTGAAGACGGAGTCGCTCTTCTGTCCGGCGAAGTAGCCCTGGAACAGCGGCTGGAGGGCGTCCTGGAGGGCCGCGCCGTTGCCGTAGACCGGGGACGGGTAGAGAACCTTGTCCTTGATCATGTCCGTGAAGACGGACAGGTCGACGCCGGTCTTGGCCAGTGCCTTGGCCGAGGCGTCCATGGAGGCCGGGATCGACGGGAAGAAGGTGCCGGTCAGGGAGGCCTTGGACTGGCAGGCCTCGCTGCCCATGTAGGAGACCCACTTCCAGGTCAGGTCGGGGTTCTTGGTGCCGGCCCAGATGTTGTTCCCGTTGGAGTTGCTCAGCACGGCCCGAGTCTTGCCGTCGGGGCCGTAGGGGGTGGGCGCGATGCCGACCTTGAGGCCGGGGATCTTCACGAAGGTCGAGGCCTCCCACGAACCGCCGGTCTCCATCGCGACCTTGCCGGAGGAGAGCAGGTCGACGTCGCTGACGCTGTCCGTGAACTGCCCGATCCTGGGCGCGTAGCCCTTGTCGGTCAGCGAGCGGATCCAGTTCATGGTCTTCACGAACCGCGGGTCGGAGTAGTTGAACTCCGTCGGCCAGCTGGCCTTGTCGCCCAGCCGCCAGCCCGTGGTGCTGACCAGCGGGCTCCAGGTGGTCTGGCCGATGAAGTCCTTGGCCGCGATCTCCCCGTAGCCGTAGGTCTTGATGTGGGACTTGTCGAAGCCCTTCTCGTCGCCGCGGCGCCCCTTGGTGTCGATCGTCAGGTGGGCGATCATCTTGCCCAGCGTGCCGCCGTTGTCGGGGTTCCAGTTGAGCGAGTCGACGTCCTTCTCGGTGTAGCCGGCCTTCTTGACGGCGTCGTCGTTGAAGTAGAGGCCGGCCGCCGCCCAGTCCAGGGGCAGGGCGTACTGCTTGCCGTCGGTGAACTTCCAGGCGTCCACGCCGACCGAGAACCGGGACAGGTCGAAGTCGTCCTTCTTGATGTAGTCGTCCATCGCCAGCAGTTGGTGCTGGGAGGCGTACGCCTGGAAGAACTGGACGCTGTTCTGGAAGGCGTCGGGCGCGCTGCCGGCCACGAATCCGGCGGTCAGCTTGGTGAAGTAGTCGTTCACGTTGTACTGCGTGATCTTCACCGTGGTGCCGGGGTTGGCCTTCTCGAAGTCCGTGGCGCACACCTTGTACGCGGCGGCCTGCTTGTCGTCCCAGGTCCACCAGTTGACGGTCTTGGAACCGCCGGCGGAGGAGGAGCCGTTGGAGCACGCGGAGAGCAGAGCGGCCAGCGTGAGCGTGACGCCCAGCGCGACCGTCCTTCGAACTCCCTTGATTCTTCTCATTGTTCCTTCTTTCGGGATGACGCGGTGGGTGCGGGGGACGGCAGCACCGCCGGATGGGACGACGTCTTGAGGAGGGCGCCGAACGCGCCCAGGGCGACGGCCAGGTCCTCGGACCCGCCGGCGTCGTGGCCGTTGAACTCCCACAGCCGCAGCTCCTTGGGGCCGGCGTAGGCGTGGTAGGCGGCGATCGCGGTGACCGGCGGGCACACCTCGTCGCGCAGCCCGGCGGAGAACCAGGCCGGGGCGGTCGCGCGGCGGGCGAAGGCGAGCCCGTCGAAGTAGCCGAGGGTGTCGAAGGCCTGCTCCACCCGGTCCCGGCGGGCCGCCAGATAGCCGATGATCTCGGCGTACGGCTCGGCGGAGGTGATCCGGGTGGCCTGCCGGATGTCGCAGAGGAACGGCGACTGGAAGTGGGCCGCCGCCAGACCGGGCACCAGTCCGGCGACCGCCAGGGCGATGCCGCCGCCCTGGCTGGGGCCGACCAGGGCGACCCGGTCCGGGTCGACGAGGTCGGTGCGGGCGCGCAGCGCGTCGACCGCGCGGACGGCGTCGGTGAACACCCGCCGGTAGACGTAGGTGCCCTTGTCCTCGATGCCCCGGGTGAGGAAACCGGGATGCGCCGGGCCGCTGCCGACCGGGTCGGGGGTCGCGCCCCCGCCGGCCCAGGCGCCGCCCTGGCCGCGCGCGTCCACCAGCAGATGCGCGTACCCGGCGGACGCCCACAGCAGGTCGTCGATCGGGGCGCCGCGCCCGCTGCCGTAGCCGTGGAACTGGACCACGGCGGGCAGCGGGCCGCCGCGCCGCCTGGGGACCCGCAGCCAGGCGTGGACCGGGTGGCCGCCGAAGCCCGGGAGGACGGCGTCGAAGACGTCGACCGTCTCCAGGCCGGTGGCGACCTCCGTCAGCCGCAGCTCGGCTTCCCGTCCGGCGCGGGTCTCGGCGAGGGTGCCCTTCCAGAAGGTGTCGAAGTCGGCGGGTTCGCGGTAGACGCTGCGGTAGGCAAACAACTCGGGGACGTCCTGTTCGCTCAGCACGGCACCGGCTCCCCCCGGGGCCGCAGCAGAGCGTCCAGCTCCACCTGGTGACCGGCCGGAAGCAGCAGCTCGGCCGTGCGGCCGAGGCACCGGATCCGCACGGTCTCATCGGCGTCTCCGGTGAGCCTGCGCACGGTCGCACCGGTCAACTCGCCCTCGTTCCAGGCGAAGTCCACGGCCAGGCCGCCGCGGCAGCGCAGGTCCCTGGCCTCACCCTCGGTCCACTGGACGGGCAGCGCGGGCAGCAGATCGAGGACGCCGGTGTGGCTCTGTACCACCATCTCGGCCACGGCGGCCATCAGCCCGTAGTTGCCGTCGATCTGGAACGGTGGATGCGTGGAGAAGAGATTGGGCAGCAGCCCGCCCCAACGGGAGCCGTCCACCGGGGCGTCCACCCCCGCGTCACCGTCGAGCGGCCGGACCGCCTCAAGGAACAGCGAGCGCGCGGTCGGGGCGTCACGCAGCCACGCCCGCAGAACGATCTTCCAGGACCACGACCAGCCCATCGCCCCGGGACCGCGCCGGTCCATCGACTTCCGTGCGGCGGCGGCGAGTTCGGGAGTCGCGTCGGGATCGATCAGACCGAGCGGGTGTACGGCGATCAGGTGCGAGAGGTGACGGTGGTGCGGGTCGGCCTCGGTCAGGTCCTCGGCCCACTCCTGGAGCCGTCCCTCCGGTGAGAGAGGCAGCGGGCGCAGCCGGGGCAGCGCCGCGCGTATCTCGCCGGTCAGCGGTGTGTCCAGACCCAGCAACTCGGCCGCCGCCAGGGTTCGTTGGAAGGTGGCCCGGATCAGCGCCAGGTCCATGGTGGCGGTGCGGGTCAGGGACCTCGGGACGCCGTCGGCCAGGAACAGGTTCTCCGGGGAGATCGACGGCAGGGTGTCGAGATGCCCCGTGCCGTCGTCGACGAGCCAGTCGAGCAGGAACTCCGCGCAGCCGCTGAGCAACGGCCAGGCCCGCTCCCGCAGGAAGCCGAGGTCGCGGGTGAAGTCGTAGCGGTCCCACAGGTGTTGGGACAGCCAGGCGCCACCCATCATCCACAGCGCCCACGAAGTGTTGCCGTGCCCCATGCCGACCGGCAGTGCCCACCCCCACGGATCGGTGTTGTGATGCGCCACCCAGCCGCGCGCACCGTACAACTCCCGTGCCACCCGCGTGCCTTGTACGGCCATGCGGTCGAGCAGGTCGAACAGGGGCTCGTGACAGGCGCTGAGCCCGACCGTCTCCGCGCCCCAGTAGTTCATCTGCGTGTTGATGTTGATCGTGTAGTTGGACGACCAGGCGGGGCGCAGGTCGGCGTTCCAGATGCCCTGGAGGTTGGCCGGCGGGCCGGTGTGCGGGCGGGAGGCGGTGGCCAGGAGGTGGCGGCCGAGCTGGAACAGCACGGTGGCGGTGAGGAGTTCGTCGTCGCCGCCGAGGATGTCGCGGGCGACGTCGTAGGTGCCCGAGCGGCGCGGCCCGACACGCAGGGAGGTGCTGCCCGACAGGGCCCGTACGTCGGCCTCGTGGTCCTTGAGGAGACGGTCGGCGCCCTGCGCGAGGGCCCGCGCCGCGAGGTCGCCGGCCTCGGCCAGATGGGCAGCGCGGTCCAGGGCCGGAGCCCCGCTCCAGTCGCGGTCGGCCGCGGTGGAGGTGGCGAGGGTGAGCAGGACGCGGGAGGCGCCGGTGACGCGCAGACCTCCCTCGTCGTCCACGGTGGTCGTGCCGTCGGTGTGCACGGCGAGCGCGAGGGCGCCGAAGGGGTCGTAGCCGTCGACGGGACCGTCCGCGTAGCGCAGTGGCTCCGTGACCTCGGGTTCGTGGGCGGGGGCGCCGTCCACCGGTATCGCGATGCCCAGCGTGATGCCGTCGGGGGCGGCCGAGCGCAGTATCTCCCGCAGCGGGGTGGAGAGTTCGACGGACAGGTCCACGGTGCCGCCGTCCGCGTCCAGCGTCACGCACAGCGCGCCGCTGACGGCGTCGGCCCAGACCCGGCGCCGTACCGAGGTCCCGTCGAGGCCGAAGCCGTCCTCGGCGACCGCGGTGTCCAGGTCGAGCGTCCTGCCGCGGTACTCGGCGCGCTCGCCGCCCGGCACGGTCAGGTACAGGTCGGCGTACGGCAGGTACTCCTGGGTGTAGGGCCCCTCGAAGGTCATGAGCAGGGACTCGGCGTGGTCCTGGTCGCCGGCGCGCAGCGCGGCGCGGACCTCTTCGAGCCGCTCCGGACCGGCTCCCTGCGCACGGAGTGCGGCGAGGGCGGTGGCCGGCCCGGCGGGGGTGCCGGACCAGACGGTGGAGTCGTTGATCTGGATACGGGCCCGGCCGGTGCCGCCGAAGACCATCGCACCGATCCTGCCGTTGCCGACCGGGGCGGCCTCCGCCCAGGTGGCGGCGGGCGCGGGCCAGCTCAGCACCAGGTCGCTGGAGTGCATGGCTGTGTCGTCCAATCGCGGGGTGGGGCCGGTCACTTGAGGCCGGAGAAGCCGATGGAGTTGACGATGCGCTTGCCGAAGGCGACGAACAGCAGCAGCATCGGCAGCGCCGCGACCAGGGCGGCGGCCATCAACCCGGCCCAGTCGGGGGCCGCTTGGGGCGAGGACTGCTTGAAGACGCCGAGCGCGAGGGTCAGCGGCTGCACGTCCTGGCTGTTGGTGATCAGCAGCGGCCAGAAGTAGTCGTTCCAGGCGTTGACGAACATCAGCAGCGAGATGGTGGCGATCGGTGCGGTCGACATCGGCAGGATGATCCGGAAGAAGATCCGCAGCGGACCCGCGCCGTCGATGATGGCGGCTTCCTCGACCTCGGTGCTCAGGCCGAGCATGAACTGTCGCAGGAAGAACAGCGTGAAGGCCTGGAAGAGCGCCCCGGGCAGGATCAGTCCGGCGAACGTGTTGGTCAGTCCGAGGTCTTTGACGAGGACGAAGTTCGGCAGCAGCGTGAAGACGCTGGGCACCATCAGCGCGGTGATCAGGATGTTGAACACCAGGTTGCGGCCACGCCAGTGCAGCCGGGAGAACGCGTAGGCGCCGGCCGAGGCGAACAGGACGATCAGCACCGTCTGTACGGACGCGTAGATCAGCGAGTTGCGCAGGTAGAGCGCGATGTCGATGGCCGCGCCCGAGCCGCCCTGGGCCTGTGCCTCGGCGGTGGAGGCGATGCCGAGGACGCGTTCGAAGGCGCCCCAGGTGAAGCCCACCGGCAGGGGCGACGACGGGTGCGTGGACAGCTTGTAGTTGTTGGACAGCGCGGTGCGCAGGATCCAGCAGAACGGGAAGAGCGTGATGACGACGACGATGCCCAGATAGATCCAGGCGACGATCCTGCCGGGGGAGAGACTCCGGCGGTTCTTCCGGGGCCGGGGCCGGGCGGTGGCCGCCCGGCCGGGGGCGAGGGTGACTGCCATGACGGGCTCCTTCAGCTCAGGTCGGATTCGCCTGCGCGGGCGAGCCGCAGCTGGGTGAAGGTGACCGTGATGAGCAGGGCGAACAGGGCCAGCGAGAGGGTGGCGGCGTAGCCGAAGTCGAACTGCCTGAACGCCTTGCTGTAGATGTACATCTGCAGCACGTTCGAGGCGTTCGCCGGGCCGCCCTGGGTGATGACCTGCACGATGTCGAACACCTGGAAGGAGTTGATCACCGTCAGGACGACCACCATGACGAGGATCGGCCGCAGCAGGGGCACCGTGAGGCGCCGGAACATCTGCACCTCACTGGCGCCGTCGACCCGGCCGGCCTCGTAGATGGTCGACGGGATGGTCTGCAGTCCGGCGAAGATCAGCAGGGAGTAGTAACCCATCCACTTCCAGATGCTGATCGCGGCGAGGGACGGGACGGCCCAGCCGCTGCTGCCGAAGAAGAGGATGGAGTGGCCCGTCAGATGCTGCAGGACGAGGCTGACGACACCGAGGGACGGGTCGAGCATCCACTGCCACACCAGCGCGGCGATCACGTTGGAGATCAGGAACGGCAGCAGGATGACGCCGCGCAGCGCCGACGACTTGGTGACCCGGTGCAGCACCACGGCCGTCACCAGGGAGGCCAGGGTGCCGAAGACGACGGCCAGGATCACGAAGTAGACGGTGACGAGCAGGGAGTGCCAGAAGACGTCGTCGCCGAACATCTCGTGGAAGTTGGCCAGTCCCACCCAGTTCGGCGGGGTGAGGACATGGAAGTCGGTGAAGCTGAGGTAGATGCCGCGCAGGGTCGGATAGGCGTAGAAGACGGCGAATCCGACGACGGAGGGAATGATCAGGAGGAGGGCGACCGGCAGGTCGCGGCGGCGGGCCGCCGCGGACCTGGTCGGCGCGTGACGGCTCGCTCTGCGGGCCGAACGGGTCTTGCGGACGTGGGGGGTCGAGCCGGGGGCGGTGGCCGTGGTGGTCACCGCGGCGGACGGCGGTGTGGTCGGCGTCTTGGGCTCGCCCTGTGATGTGACCACCACGGAACTCTCCTCGGATGTCGGTCGGTTGGAACGCTGGTCGGGTCGGACGGACGACGGTCAGAGGGTGATGCGGTCCACGTCGGAGGCGTAGTCCGAGGCGTTGCCGAAGGTGATCGTGTTGTCGCCGGCCTTCAGCTGGACGGGCACGGTGATCGAGCTCGGCCGGCCCCAGTTGTTGTCGTTGCTGCCCGGCAGGAACTGCTGGAAGGAGCTGCCACCCGTGGTGATGATCATCGTGCGGCCGGTGTCGCCGTCGAGGTAGTCGACCTTCATCAGGTAGGTGCCGTCGCGGGGCGCGGTGACGTGGTTGACCGCCAGGGTTCCGGTGCCGCCGAGGTTGCCGACCTTCTTGCCGCCCGAGCATGCGGAGCAGTCGCCCACGGAGGCGTTGCCGCTGAGGGTGTTCCCGGAGGCCTCGGCCTCATAGGACACCGGCCCGCCGACCGCCGGGGTGGTGACGTCGACTCCCTTGCTGGGGGCGGACTTTCGGCCCTTCGCGTCGTGGGCGACCACGGTGAGGGAGTAGGCGGTACCGGCCTTCAGACCGCTCACGGTGGCGGAGGTGCCGGTGCCGGTGGCCTTCTTGGTGCCGCCTGCGTACACGTCGTAACCGGTGGTCCTCGTACCGGAGTTCACCGCGCTCCAGGCGAGCGAGACGCTGCCGGCCGTCGACGCGGTGCCGTGCGCGTTGAGCGGCACACCCGGGTGGCTGCCGGTGCCCGGAGGCGTGATGCGCAGCAGTCGCGAGCCGTGCGGGGCCAGGTTGGCGGTGAACCTGCCGCTGGCCGAGGCGAGGTTCTTGTGGCTCCACAGGTCGCGGACCTTGGCCTTGCCGGTGATGCCGAGGTCGCCGAAGTCGGCGGTCACGTCCGAGTAGCCTTTGCCCAGGTTGAACAGGGCCACGGTGTAACTGCCGTCCGTGTTGCGGGTGTACCAGGTCTGCTGCGGGGTCTTCTGGCTGACCGGCCTGGCGGGGGTGCCCGCCTGGTCGACCGCGATGACCTCGTCGTTGGTGAGCAGCTTCAGGCCGTACTTGTCGAGCTTGGTGAGGTCGTCACCGATGTACAGCGGCGCCGCCTCGATGGCCCACAGCGTCATGTAGCTCTGCCGCTCGGTCTGGTTGACGCCGTCCATGACGTCCGAGCCCACGTCGAGCGAGTCGAGGTTGTTCCAGTGCCCCGGCCCGGCGTCGTCGATCCACGGCACGACGTCGTTCCAGCGCGCCTTCACGGAGTTGTTCCACGTCACCAGGGTGTCGCAGTAGCACTCGACGTCCGTGTCGACGCGCCAGCCGTTGGAGTTGGCCTTCCAGACGTCGGCCTGGTTGTGGCTGAGCGACCAGGACAGGGTGAACTCGATGGGCCGCCCGGTGTTCTTCAGGGCGGTGTGCCACGCCTGGATGTCGGGGACGTTGTTGTGCGCGTCGTCGCCCTGGTTCGAGCCGGGGCCCACCCCGTCGATCTTGAGGAAGTCGACGCCGAACGAGGCCAGTTGGTCGGCCTCGGACTGGATGTACTTGGTGGTGCAGGGGCTGGCGAAGTTCAGCTGGTACGAGACGTCGTCCCAGCCGCTGGTCTTGCGCAGGTCCGGGTAGACGATGTCCTTGGTGGTGCAGCCGGGGGCGTTGTAGATCGGCGTCTTGCCGTCGTTGTACGCCTGCTGGTAGAGGCCGACGGCCAGATAGAGGCCGAACTTCAGTCCCTTGCGGTGGAGTTGGTCCGCCAGGTACTTCATCCCGTGCGGGAACTTCGTCAGGTTCGGCGTCGGCCGGGCATAGGCGTCGCCCTTGGCGTCGTTCCAACCGGCGTCCACGTTCACGTAGTTGTAGCCGTGCGACTTCAACTTCGAGGACAGCACGCCCGCCTGTTGCAGGACGTGTGCCTCGGTGAGCCAATTCCCGCCGTAGTCGGGGAAGTTGGTGGATTCGACGCTCCAGGTGCTGTAGCCCATGTACGGCTTGGCGGCCACGAGGGGCGTGCTCGTGGCACCGGACGCCTGGGCCCCCGAGGCGTCCGCGCTGGTCGCGGCCCGTGCGGAGGCGGGCACGATGAGAGCCGCCGTGAGGGCGGTGAGGCAGGTGAGGGTTCTCAGACGTGTGGGTCGAGCTGGACGAGGCATGTGTGTACTCCGTCAGGGCGCGGCTGCAGGCGGGTTCCCGCCTGAGGTGTCGAGGTGCGGGGAGCCCCTCGGTGGTGGTCGTCCCGGGACATCACCGAGAGGGTTCGCTGGGACCAACGGGCGAGTGGGTGGGGGCCACACACTCCTCACCGGCGCAGGACCGTCCCGTCCGCCCCGACGAGGAGTGCGGCGAATCTAGGCTTAGTTTCCTTCCAACGTCAACATAGTCGGCGCCCAGAAAACTCCGACCTTTGTGAGGCCTGATGGGGGTTTTCGGCCGCTGGCTGTCGAATGACCTGCGGTTTCAAGCCGATAGGGCCGATGTATAGCCCTTGTCTTACTTTCCAAAGGAAAGGTAACGTCGCCCCATGACCCTCGCCGACCAGCCACCCGCGGCCGCACTCGTCCTGCAGACCCTGCTCCAGCACGGTCCGCTGAGTCGGGCCGAGATCGGCCGGCGGACCGGGCTGACCCCGGGAGCCGTCACCAAAGTGGCCACCTCGCTCATGGCCGACGGCTGGATCACCGAGGGCGGCCGGCCCACCACCGAGCGGACCAACGGCCGCCCGGCGACCCCGGTCGAAGTGCGGGCAGACCGCGCCCTGTTCGCCGGTGTGAAGGTCACCGGCGAGGAACTCATCGGCGTACTGGCCGACTTGACGGCCCGTCCGCTGGCCTCCCGGCGCGTCCGCCTCGACTCGCGCGACGTGGGCACCGTGGTGCTGGCCATCGCCCGGCTGGTCGACGAACTGCGCACGGCGGCGAACCTGGAGGGCAGCACCGGCCTCCACGGCATCGGGGTCACCATCTCCGGCGACGTGGACAGCCAGTTGGGCACGGTCCAGTACTCGCCCTTCCTCGACTGGCGCCGGGTGCCGCTCGCCCAACTCGTCGAGACGGCCACCGGGACACCTACGGTCATCGAGAACGACGTACGGGCCCTGACCGTGGCCGAGCAGTGGTTCGGCGCGGGCGTCGGACTGTCGATCTTCGCCCTGGTCACCGTCGGCGCCGGCATCGGCGCCGGGCTCTGTGTCGCCGGCCGGGTGGTCTCCGGAGCGCACGGCGTGGCGGGCGAGGTGGGGCACCTGCCGGTGAGTGGCACCGACCGGGTCTGCACCTGCGGCAACACCGGGTGCGTGGAGGCCGTCGCCTCCACCCACGCGATCGTCGAGCAGGCCCGACAGGCCACCGGCGACGCGGAGTTGACCATGGACGGCGCGATCCGCCTCGCGCACACCGGCGACCCCGCCGTCCGGACCGTCTTCGCCCGCGCCGGACACGCCGTGGGCCTCGCCCTGGCCTGCGTCGCCAACCTCATCGGACCGGAGCGGATCATCATCTCCGGCGAGGGCGTCGCCTCCTACGACCTGTTCGCCGACCACATCCGGCAGGCCTTCGTGGACCACGCCTTCGGTGCCGCGGTCGACTGCGATCTCGTGGTCCGCCCCCTGCCGTTCGAGGAGTGGGCACGCGGCGGGGCGGTCGTCGCGGCCCAACGCGTCTTCGCTCCCGCGAAGTAGGGCGGCGAAGTGTGAACGGGACGGGTCGATAGTCTGCTGCCCGACCAGGGCGACCGGAGCCGAGCCCCGGCGCACGCGCGCGACCACCGAGGTGAGATATGCACTTCACCACCCGACCCACGCTCCAGGGCACCTTCGGCATGGTGTCCTCCACGCACTGGCTGGCCTCGCAGTCGGCGATGGCCGTCCTGGAGGACGGCGGCAACGCGTACGACGCGGCCGTCGCCGGGGCGTTCGTCCTGCACGTCGTGGAACCGCACCTCAACGGACCCGCCGGTGAGGTGCCCATCCTGCTGGCCCCGGCGGGCGGCGAGGTGCGGGTGCTGTGCGGCCAGGGTGTCGCCCCCGCGGGCGCGACGATCGAGCACTACAGGGGACTCGGTCTGGATCTCGTACCCGGTACGGGACCCCTCGCGGCGGCCGTTCCCGGCGCCTTCGACGCCTGGATGCTCCTCCTTCGGGACCACGGCACGAAGTCCCTGGCCGACGTCCTGAAGTACGCCATCGGGTACGCCGAGGACGGCCACGCGTGCGTGGAGAACGTCGGGGCGACCGTCGAGGCCGTACGGGAGCTGTTCGAGACGGAGTGGACCTCGTCGGCGGACGTGTACCTGCCCGACGGGAAGGCCCCCCGGCCCGGCGAGCTGTTCCGCAACCCCGCCCTGGCCGCCACCTGGAAGCGACTCCTCACCGAGGTCGCCGGGGTGGGCGACCGGGAGGCCCAGATCGAGGCGGCACGGGAGGTGTGGCGGTCCGGGTTCATCGCCGAGGCCCTCGTACGGCAGTCCGGGCGGCCCACCATGGACACCAGCGGCGAGCACCGCACCGGCACGCTCACGGCCGCCGACCTGGCCTCCTGGTCCGCGTCCTACGAGGCACCGGCGACGTACGACTGGAACGGCTGGACCCTGTGCAAGGCCGGCCCCTGGAGCCAGGGCCCGGTCCTCCTCCAGCAACTGGCTCTGCTCCCGGCCGAGTTGCCCGCCTACGAATCCGCCGACTACGTCCATCTGCTGATCGAGGGCTGCAAGCTCGCGATGGCCGACCGGGAGGCCTGGTACGGGGACGCGGGCGAGGACGCCGTACCGCTGGGGGAGTTGCTGTCGGCGGACTACAACGACGCGCGGCGGGAGCTGATCGGCGAGAAGGCGTCGTACGAGCTGCGGCCCGGCAGCCCCGGAGGGCGCGCGCCGCGACTGTGCGGGCACGCGCGCGTGGTGGCGCCCGAGGAGTCCGGGTTCGACCCGATGGGGGCGGGGGAGCCGACCGTCGCGCGGGTGAGCGCCGACGGCGGTACCCGTGGCGACACCTGCCACCTCGACGTCGTCGACCGCTGGGGCAACATGATCGCGGCCACGCCCAGCGGCGGCTGGCTGCAGTCCAACCCGGTGGTGCCCGAGCTGGGCTTCCCCCTCGGCACCCGGCTCCAGATGGCCTGGCTGGAGCCCGGCCTGCCCAACTCCCTTGCCCCGGGCCGCCGTCCGCGCACCACGCTCACCCCGTCGATCGCCCTGCGCGACGGAGTGCCGGTCCTGGCGTTCGGCACGCCCGGCGGGGACCAGCAGGACCAGTGGCAGCTGCACTTCTTCCTGGCGGTCGCCACGCGCGCGAAGGCACGCGGCGGCCTCGACCTCCAGGGCGCGATCGACGCTCCGAACTGGCACAACGACAGCTTCCCCGGCTCCTTCTACCCGCGCGGTATGCGCCCCGGGAGCGTCACCGTCGAGTCCCGCATGGACGCGGCGGTGGTGGAGGAGCTGCGGCGACGCGGCCATGACGTGACCGTCGGCGACGCCTGGTCCGAGGGGCGGCTGTGCGCGGTCGCCCGGGATCCTGCGGCCGGGATCCTGTCGGCGGCGGCGAATCCGCGGGGCATGCAGGGGTACGCCGTGGGGCGCTGACCTGCCGTGGGAGGGACCGGCTCCCCGTGATCTCCGGCGCCGGGTGTTCATGGTGATTCCACCCGGAGTGCACCGGGCGGGTGGGGATTGTCAGTGACGCGTGCTCTCATGGAGGCATGATCGAAGACACCGAAACCATCGACGAGTTTCTCGTACAGCACACGGCCGACGTCGAAGAAGCCATCCGCAGGGCGGCGGCCACGGAGATCATGCCCCGCTTCCGGCAGCTCGCGGCACACGAGGTCGACCAGAAGAGCGGCCCGCACGACCTGGTCACGGACGCCGACCGCAACGCCGAGCGGTACCTGACCAAGGTGCTCGGCTCCCTCCTGCCCGGCTCCGTCGTCGTCGGCGAGGAAGCGGTGCACGCCGACCCGGAGACGTACGAGGCGATACAGGGCGACGCCCCGGTCTGGATCGTCGACCCGGTCGACGGGACACGGCAGTTCGTGCGCGGCGAGACCGGCTTCTGCACCCTGGTCGCGCTCGCCCGGCACGGTGAGCTGCTCGCCTCCTGGGCCTACGCGGCGGCCCGCGACCAGATGGCCACGGCCGTCAAGGGCGGCGGCGCCTTCCTCGACGGCGTACGGCTGCGCTCCGGCGCCCCGGACCCCGCCCGGGACCTGGAAGTGGCCACCTCCCACCCGGACTACACGACGGACGCCCAGAAGCGCGCCCTGCTCGGCCTGTGGGCGGACGGCGTGCACACGCGCCCGTGCGGCTCGGCGGGCCTGGAGTATCTCGCCGTCGCCCGGGGCGAGTTGGACGCCACGGCCTTCTCCTGGGAGGCCGCCTGGGACCACGCGGCGGGCCTGCTCCTCGTCGAGGAGGCGGGCGGCGCCCACCGCACGCTCACGGGGGAGCCGTTCCGCATCACCGGTGGCAACGCGCTGCCGTTCACGGCGGCCCGGGACGCGGCGACCGCGCAGCGCGTGATGGAGCTGCTGAGGGCGTCGTAGGGTCACGGGTTGCGCTCACCTGGAGGGCTGACCCCGGGAGTGTCAGTCCCGCGGCATATCCTGATGTCGAGTGGCCATCGGCTGACGAAGGGGTCCCAAGGTGCCGTCGATGCTCGATGCGGTCGTGGTGGGTGCGGGGCCGAACGGACTGACGGCCGCCGTGGAGCTGGCCCGGCGTGGCTTCTCCGTGGCCGTGTTCGAGGCCCGGGGCACGGTGGGCGGAGGCGCCCGCACCGAGGAGCTGACCCTCCCCGGTTTCCGGCACGACCCCTGCTCGGCGGCACACCCGCTCGGCATCAACTCCCCGGCGTTCCGCGCCCTGCCGCTGGAGCGTTACGGCCTGGAGTGGCTGCACCCCGAGCTGCCGATGGCGCATCCCTTCACCGACGGCAGCGCGGCCGTGCTGTCGCGCTCGGTCGCGGAGACGGCGGCCTCGTTCGGACCGCGTGACGCGGGCGCGTACCGCAGGCTGGTCGAGCCCTTCCTCCCCAAGTGGGACACCCTGGTCCGCGACTTCATGTCCCTGCCGCGCACCGCGCTGCCGCGTGACCCGGTCACCCTCGCCCGCTTCGGACTGACCGGCCTGCCCCCGTCGACCTGGCTGACCAGCCGCTTCCAGGACGAGCGTGCCAAGACCCTGTTCGCCGGACTTGTCGGCCATGTCATGGCCCCCCTCAGCGGCTTCGCCACCGGCGCGATCGGCCTGGTCTTCGCCCTCGCGGCACACGCGCGTGGCTGGCCGGTGGCGCGCGGCGGCTCCCAGTCCATCTCGGACGCCCTGGCCGCCTACCTGAAGGACCTCGGCGGCGCGATCCACACCGACTACGAGGTCAAGCGTCTCGACGACCTCCCGCCGGCCCGCGCCTACGTCTTCGACACCTCGCCCACCGCCCTGGCGAAGATCGCGGGCTTCGGCGACTACTACGCGAACTACCGTTACGGCGCAGGCGTGTTCAAGGTCGACTACGCCCTGGACGGGCCGGTGCCCTGGACCGCCGAGGAGGCGCGCACCGCCGGCACGGTACAGATCGGCGCCGACAGCACGGAGATCGGCACCGCCCTGCGCGCCGCGTCCCGCGAGAACCGCGCCCCCGAGAAGCCGTTCATGATCACCGTGCAGCCCAGCGTCGTCGACCCCACCCGCGCTCCGGCCGGAAAGCAGGTCTTCTGGGCCTACGGCCATGTCCCCAGCGGCTGGACCGGCGACCTCACGGACGCCCTGGAACGCCAACTGGAGCGCTTCGCCCCGGGGTTCCGCGACCGCGTCCTCGCCCGCGCGACCGCGGGCCCACCCGAACTCGCCGCCCGCAACGCCAACTACGTGGGCGGCGACATCGGCACCGGCGCGGTCACCGGCCTCCAGATCCTGCTGCGCCCCAAACTCTCCCTCTCCCCGTACGGCACCCCGCACCCGGCCGTCTTCATCTGCTCCTCGGCGACCCCGCCCGGCCCCGGAGTGCACGGCATGTCGGGACACAACGCGGCGAAGGCCGTCTGGCGGAGACTGAGGCAGTCATGACCACCGTCACTGTCACCCTCGTCCGGGGTGACATCACCCGCCAGAGCGCCGACGCGATCGTCAACGCGGCCAACTCCTCACTTCTGGGCGGCGGAGGAGTCGACGGCGCGATCCACCGCCGGGGCGGCCCCGCGATCCTGGCGGACTGCCGCAGGCTCCGCGCCTCGCACTACGGCAAGGGCCTGGCCACCGGCAAGGCGGTCGCGACGACGGCGGGGGAACTGGACGCGCGGTGGGTGATCCACACGGTGGGACCCGTCTACTCCCGCGAGGAGGACCGCTCGGAGCTGCTGACCTCCTGCTACCGCGAGTCCCTGCGCGTCGCCGACGAACTCGGCGCCCGTACGGTCGCGTTCCCCGCCGTCTCGGCCGGGATCTTCGGCTGGCCGATGGACGACGCGGCGCGGATCGCCGTAGCGACGGTTCGGGCGGCGCAGACATCGGTCGAGGAGGTCACGTTCGTCCTCTTCGACGAGGCGGCGTACGAGGCGTTCGGCCGGCAGGTGCGCTGACCGACGGTCGTGGCCCGTCGGCCCAACTCGCCCGAGGAACCTGGGTAGTTGTGATGGCACTCACGCGTCGATCACGACGTCCTCCAGCGGCTTCGAGCAGCACAGCAGGATCTTGTTCTGGGTGATCTCGCGCGGCCGGATGCCTCCGTTGTGCTGCATGTCGACGGAGCCGGAGAGCAGGGTCGCCTTGCACGTGCCGCACATGCCCTGGGCGCACGAGGCCGGCAGGCTGAGGCCGGCCCGGGAGGCGGCGGCGAGGAGCGAGGTGTCGGGGTCGCAGTCGAGGGTGCGCCCGCTGCGGGTGAACTCGACCTTGAAGCCGGCATCCGTCGCGGTGACCGGTGAGGCCTCGGCCCGCGTGGCCGGTGTCTCGAAGGTGAAGCTCTCCTCGTGGTAGCGGTCCATGTCGAGGCCCGCTTCCGCCAGCAGGTGCCGTACGGCGGCCATGTAGGGGGCGGGACCGCAGGTGAAGACCTCCCGCTCCCGGAAGTCCGGCGCGACCTGCCGGAGCGTCTCGATCGTGAGACGGCCGCGGTATCCGCCCCAGGGGGCGTACGGGCGGTCCTCCTCGCAGATGTGGACCACCCGGATGTTGGGCGCGGTCGCGGCGATGAGGTCGAGTTCGTGGCGGAAGACGATGTCCGCCGGGGTGCGCGCGCTGTGCACGAACACCACGTCGGCGGGGTCGGCCAGGTCGTACAGCGTCCTGGTCATCGACATCGACGGCGTCACCCCGACGCCCCCGGACAGGAACAGGTACTTGGGCGCCGGATGCCGGGCCGTGCTGAACTCGCCGAGCGGTCCGTGCGCCCGCACGGTGTCGCCGGGGCGCAGCCGGTCGTGCAGCCAGTTCGACACGAGCCCGCCCGGGATGCGCTTCACCGTGATCGAGAGCAGGAACGGGCGGGTGGGCGACGAGGAGATGGTGTAGCAGCGCTGGACCGGCCGGCCGTCGATGTCGAGGGTCAGCGTCAGGAACTGGCCCGGGTCGTGCCGGAACAGCCGGGGTTCGGCGTACTCGAAGACGAACGTGGTGACGTCGTGTGTGAGCGGGTGCACCTGACGGCAGACGAGCAGCTCTTCGGTCTCGCTCATGGCCGGAGCTCCAGGTGTGCCTTGAGCCTGGTCACGTACCAGTTGACGAACGCCTCGACCTGCTCCTCCGTCGGGCCGTACGGCCCCGGTAGATAGGCCGGGCTGCTGATGCCCCGGTGGGCGCGGGCCACGAGCACCGCGTCCTGGTCGTTGGTCGCCTTCCACACCTTGGTCATCGTGTCGAGGTCGTAGTCGATCCCCTCCACGGCGTCGGCGTGCACGAGCCAGGTGGTTCGGACGAGGGTGCGGTCCGGGCCCAGCGGGATCGTGGAGAACGTGATCGCGTGGTCGGCCATGAAGTGGAACCAGGAGTTGGGCTGGAGGTGCATGGACAGCCGGCCCAGTCGGGCCGTGGGGAAGTCCGCCAGCAGACGTGTGCACGCGGCCGTGCCGTCCGGGGTGTAGGACTCCCCGGCCAGGTCGAGGGGTTCGCGCTGGATGCGGAAACCGGTGGGGCGGGTGTCGAGTTCCTCGATCTCGGCGTAGGGCAGGCCCAGCGAGTCGTAGGTTCTCCGGGCCTCGGCGTCGGCCCGCTGGAAGCGTTCGTAGGCGGGGCGCAGGGCGGGCGGGATGTCCTGCTCCCGGTAGCCGTAGATGGGGAAGTAGCAGGCCTGGAGTTCGGGGTGGCCCACGCAGTGGTAGCACTCCCGGTTGTTCTCCATGGTCAGCTTCCAGTTGCCGTTCTCGACCAGGTCGATCTGCGTGGCGACCTTCGCCTTGGCCAGGTTGTGCGGGGCGAGGTACGGCTCGATGCGGGCGGCGACCTCGTCGAAGTCGGTGGGCGGTTCGTCGGCCAGGCAGATGAAGACCAGCCCGGCCACCGTGCGCGCGTGCACGGCGCGCAGCCCGAAGCAGGACGGGTCGAAGCCGGGCGCCTGGGACTCGGCGTGCAGGAGTCCGCCGTCCACGCCGTACGTCCAACGGTGGTACCCGCACACGATGTTGCCCACCGAGCCGCGCTCCTCGTCGAGGACGCGCGCGCCGCGGTGGCGGCAGACGTTGTGGAAGGCCCGGACGTCCTCGTCGTCGTCGCGCACGACGATGACCGAGTACGACCCGATGCCGACCGTCACGTAGTCGCCGGGCTCGGGAAGCTCCGCCTCGGCGGCCACGAACAGCCAACTCCGGGCGAAGACGGCCTCGATGTCGAGGTCGAAGAACTCCTCGCCGACGTAGAACGGGGCTTCGAGGCTCTGACCGGCGGTACGTCGGGCCACGAGGTCGCCGACGTCGGTGGTCGCTTGCTTCATCTCATCTCTCCGGTGCGACTGGGGAGTTGACGTGCGGACGGGGTGGCGCTCAGTCCGGCAGACACAGCCGCAGCCCGTCGTAGACCGCGGCGTGGACGGTGCGGGCGGCCACGGCGTCGCCGATGCGGAACAACTGGTAGCGGCCGGCCTCGTTGCGGACCACCGACTGCTCCTCGTACGCCAGCAGGGCGCGGTGGTCGACCTCGCCGAGGTTGGTCGAGCCGGGGAGGAGTTCGACGTACAACTCGTCGTTCGGGAGAGTCCCGTGCTCCACGATCACGTGGTCCACGGTCCGCTCGGTCTCCGTTTCGGTGTACTCGCTGTACAGGGTCGCGGTGAGCCGCCCGTCCCCGGACCGGCGTACGGAGCGCAGCCGCCGGGCGAGTGTGGTGGTGACGTCGTGTCTCGCGAACGCCCGTAGATAGGCGGGGGAGTTCATGCTGCCGACGTCGGGGGCGAGGGTGCGTTCCGGGGTGACGTACTCGATCCGGACGCCGGGCGACGCGGTGAGGACCTCCACGGCGTCCATCGCCGGATAGCCGCCGTGGTCGTCGTAGACCAGGATCTCGCCGCGCGGGCGGCGCAGCGAGCCCGTCATCACGTCCCAGGTGTCGGAGACCAGGTCCTTGCCCGCGCTGAGGAAGCCGCGGTCGGGGAGGCCGCCGGTGGCGACGATCACGAGGTCGGGGCGTTCGGCGAGGACGTCGGCGGCCTCGGCGTACGTGCCCAGACGCAGGTCGACGCCGAGGTGTCTGCACTCGGCGAGGCGCCAGTCGACGATCTGGATCAGGTCGGCCCGGCGCGGGTTCGACGCGGCGAGCCTGAGCTGCCCGCCGGGCCGGTCGCCCGCCTCGAACAGGACGACGTCATGGCCGCGTTCGCCGAGCACGCGCGCCGCCTCCAGGCCGGCCGGGCCCCCGCCGACCACAACCGCCCTTCTGCGGCGGCCGATTGTGGCGGTGATGAGGTGCGGTACGTGGAGTTCGCGGCCGACGGCGGGATTGTGGATGCACTTGGTGTCGCCGGAGTCGTAGATCGCGTCGAGGCAGTAACTCGCCCCGACGCAGGGCCGGATGCGGTCCTCCTGGCCGGCCGTCACCTTGGCGACGAGGTGCGGGTCGGCGATCTGCGCGCGGGTCATGCCGACCAGGTCGAGCAGTCCCTCGCGCAGGGCGTGCCGCGCGGTGGCGACGTCGGCGATGCGGGCCGCGTGCAGCACGGGGACGGAGAGGCGTCGTCTTATCTCGCCGGTGAAGTCCAGGTACGGCCCGAGGGGGGTGCCGATGGACGGGATGGCCTTCGCCAGGGACGCGTCGCTCTCGATGGAGCCGTGGATGACGCTGAGGAAGTCGATGCCGTCGGCGGCGTACCGCTCGGCGGCGGTGAGCGCTTCCTCGAAGGCGAGACCGGGGAGGCCGCCGGGGTGCGCCTCGTCGAGCGACATCCGGATGCCGACGACGAAGTCCGGGCCGACGGCCTCGCGGACGGCCCGGATCACCCGGCGCGGAAACGCCATGCGGTTCTCCAGGCCGCCGCCCCACTCGTCGTCGCGGTGGTTGGTCGCGGGGGACAGGAAACTGTCCAACAGGTGGCCGTACGCCTCCAGTTCGATGCCGTCGAGGCCGCCCTCCCTGCAACGGACCGCCGCCGCCGCGTAGTCGGCGACGATCCGGTCCAGGTCCCAGGACTCGGCGGCCTTCGGGAAGGCGCGGTGCGCGGGTTCGCGCAGCGCCGAGGCGGACACCACCGGCAGCCAGTCGCCGGTGAAGTTGCTGGTACGGCGGCCCAGATGGGTGACCTGGCACATCACCGCGGCCCCGGCCTCGTGCACGTCGTCGGCGAGCCGGCGCAGCCACGGCACGATGTCGTCGCGGTACAGGAGCAGGTTGCCGAACGCCGGCGGGCTGTCGGGCGAGACGACCGCCGAGCCGCCGATCATCGTGAGGCCGACCCCGCCCCGCGCCTTCTCCACGTGGTAGGCCCGGTAGCGGTCCTTGGGCAGGCCGTCCTCGCCGAACGCCGGTTCGTGGGAGGTGCTGACCACCCGGTTGCGCAGGGTGAGGTGCTTGAGCCGGAAGGGCTGGAGCAGGGGATCCAGGACACGTGCGGGCACGGCGGCGGGTGAGGGCACAGCAGCTCCTCAGGAGAGCTCCGAGCGGACCGTTTCGCTATGCGAAACAGCTCCGCGATACGGAACAAATGGTGGAGCTGGGAATCCCCACCCGTCAAGAGCCCGCCGTGTTAACTCGCCGTGCGCGCGGCGCTCATCCGCGTTTCACGTGCCCCCGGCGCCAGGAGATCTTCGCGGCGGCGGCCAGCACCTGCTCCGCGAGACCGGGAACGGTGTCCTCGTTGATGCGGTAGGTCGGCCCGGACAGGGTCACGGCCGCGATGACGCCGCCGTCCAGCGCGCGGACCGGGGCGGCGATCACGGCCAGCCCGATCTCGTGCTCCTCGCTGGTGGTCGCGTAGCCCCGCTCGCGGATCGTCTTCAGCGCCGCCGCGAGGGGCGCCGGGTCGACGATCGTGTGCGGTGTGTACTTCTCCACCCCGCGCGCGAGGATCTCCGCGACCTGGCCGGGGGGCATGTGCGCCATGAAGAGCTTGCCCGCGCCGGTGGCGTGCATCGGGGTGCGCCTGCCGACCCAGTCGATGCTCGTGATCGCCGCCGCGCCGATCGCCTGGTCGATGCTGATCACGTCGTGCCCGTCGTGGATCGCCACGTTCACGGTGTCACCGACGGCCGCGGCCAGTTCCTGGCAGACGGCGCGGCTCAGCAGGGAGAGGTCGTTCACCTTGCTCGCCCCGGCCGCGAGTTCGACCATCGTGTACCCGATGCGGTACCGCCCGCGCTCGGTGTCCTGCTCGACCAGCCCCCGTGACTCCAGCGTCGCCAGCAGCCGGAACACGGTCGACTTGTGGACGCCCAGCTCCTCGGCGATCTCGGTGACGCCGCTGGGGCCCCGGGTGGCCAGCACCTGGAGGATCGACACGGCCCGGTCGACGGACTGCACCGAGTGATCGCGCGGGCGGCTTCCGTTGCTGGTCATGGCGGAAGGGTAATCGAGCGGGAGGGGCCGTCCGCGAGCCCGGTGAGCCGCTGCCCGAAGCGATGGTGAGGCCGTCTCCCGGCCCGCCGGTCAGGCTGTCTTCCAGAGGGTCAGCTCGGTGACGTAGTCGCGGGCCTCGATGCCGGACGCGTCCTTCTGGACGACGACATCCTTGATCTTGAGCATCGCCAGGTTCTTCTCGTCGGTGACGGTGCACAGCAGCGTGCCCCTGGTCAGCTCCTTGCCCTGGTCGGCATCGGCGAGTTGGGAGGGCAGCGCGTTCGCCGCCGCGCCCTCGGCGCACTGCTCGGGGGTGGGACCCGCGCTCTTTCCCGTGGTCGTCACGAGGTTCAGGGTGTGGGCGGTGCCCCACTCCGCGTACTGCAGCTCGGCCCCGGTCGTCGAACTGGAGGCGTGGGTGTCGATCCGCGGCGAGTCCAGGTCGACGTTGGTGTACGAGCTGCGGCCCGTCGTGAACTGGGCGCGCAGGGTGAGCGGCTTGTCCTTGAAGACCGCGGTGTAGCCGCCGGCCGTCGAACTCGTGGAGGGGGACGCGGTGGTGCCGGTGGGCGCCGACGAACTTGTCTGCCCGGTGCCGCCCTTCGCGCCGGTGTCCTTGTCGTCGTCACGGGTGAGGACCCAGGCCGCCGCCGCTACGACCACCACGGCCAGCGCCGCGGCGCCGACCGCCAGCGGGGTCCGGCCGCGGGCCGGTGCCGTGGCGGAGGGCGGTGCCCCGGGCGGGAACGAGGGCGCCGGGCCGGACACAGGCTGCGGCGGGCGGGTCGGGGCGTGCTGCGTCGGCTGGTCGGACCCCGGTGTGTGGGTGGGCGTATATCCGCCGGGCGAAGGGGAGTTGGGCGGCACGGCACCGCGGGACCCGCCGCCGGGCGGCACGGTCGTCGCGCCCGCCGCTCCTGCGGAGTCGCTCGAACCCGCAGCCGGGTCGGCCTCGGCAGGGGCACCCGCGAGATCCGCTCCACCCTCCCATGCCCCCTGCTCACGCGCGAGTTGCTCCTGCCGAGCGATGTCCGCCGCGACGGCCACCGGCAGCCAGCCGGTGAAGTCCCGCAACGGCCGCTCGGCCAACTCCTCGCACAGGGCGGCCAGTTCGGAGGGCGCGGGGCGGGCGGCCGGGTCGGCGGCCAGCGTGCGTTCCAGGACCGCGCGCAGCGGCTCGGGGTACGATGTCAGGTCCGGCGGGCGCAACTCGGTGTTGGCGATCTTCGTGGCCAGCGTGATCGCCCCGGCGTCCCCGTACGGATGGCGGCCGGTCGCGGCCACGGCGGCGATCAGGCCGAGGGAGAAGACGTCGGCGGCCGGGGTCTGCTCCTGGCCGTTCGCGTGCTCCGGTGACATGAACTGCGGGGTGCCGATCAGCCCGCCGCTGCGGGTGAGCTGGGTGGCGTCGGCGGCCCGCGCGATGCCGAAGTCGATGATCCAGGGGCCGTCGGAGCCGATGAGGATGTTGCTCGGCTTCAGGTCCCGGTGGATCACACCGGCCTTGTGCACGGCGTGCAGGGCTTCCGCCGCGCAGCCCGTCAGCTGGAGCACCGCGGGCAGCGGGAGCGGCCCGTGCAGGGCGAGGACCCGGTCCAGGGCGAGGCCGGGGACGTAGACGGTGGCGAGCCAGGGCTGTGGGCCGGTGGTGTCGTGGTCGACGACCGGGACGATGTGGTAGCCCTGCACCCGGCGGGCGGAGGTCGCCTCCTGCTCGAAGCGGCGGCGGAACTCCTCGTCCTGGGCGTACTCCCGGCGAATCACCTTCAGGGCGACCGGCTGGTTGCCGCGCGTGCGCGAGAGGTAGACGGACCCCATGCCGCCCTCGCCGATCCGGGCGAGCAGCCGGTAACCTGCCACGTCCCGCGGGTCGTCGGGGCCCAGAGGTCCCAAGTGGCCACCGTTTTCAGCACTGTTCAAGATGTACAGCCCCCCTCGCCAGGCGAGTGATCGTACCGGCGCAAGCCGGTCATCGGGAAGTATCCGAGGAGGTCGGGGAAAAGCGGCGAAGGTCCGGGAGAATCAAGGCAGTTGACAGGTCCTGTCGGACTGGGAGGCGTGTGTGGAACAGCATCTGGTCCCCTCGGCGGAGGGCGCCGACTACCTGGTGGAACTCTCCAATGTCGTACGCCAGACCTCCATCGGCCCCCGGGGGCCGCGCTCCCTGCACCGACTGGCGCTCGTTCTGCGGGCGTTGACGGAACTCACCGGGGACCCGGACGTCTCCGTCTACCTGGTCGCCGACACCAGTCTGCTGGGCGGGCACCGGGAGTTCGGCGATCCGGCCGAGGTGCGCAGGCTGCGCCGGTGGGTCGCGGACGGGCTGGTCGAGGAGGTCGACGACGCCGACGAACGCGTCCTGGACCTGGCCCGGATGACCGGTACCCGGGTCGTCACCGGAGACCAGTACGTCGACCATCGCGTCGAACACCCGTGGATCCAGGGGAACACCTGGCAGTTCCTCAGACCGGAACCCCGCCCCGACGGCTCGGTCGCCGTCGTCCCCATGGACATGGGCGTGCGCACGGAGGCCGAGATCTCCTACCGCATGGAACTCGCGGCCCTCAAGAAGCAGGGCCTGCTCGGCCCGGCCCGCACCCCGCTGACCGAGGTCATCATGCGCAACTGGCGCTGCCCGGAACCCCGTTGCACGCTCTACGACGTCCACCGGGGCGACCGTGTCCTGCTGCCCCGGATGCGGCGCGGGGTCCCCACCTGCGAGGTGCACGGCAGCCCGCTGACCGACCAGGGGCGAAGGCCCGCCGCGGCACAGCTCAAGGTGGTCATCGACCGTACCTGCGTGGCCCGTTACACCCTCGACGAGGGTTCCGAGGTGCATGTCGGGCGGCTGCCGGGACCGGCGGGCATCGCCCTGCACAGCCTGCTCTCGCCGGAGATCGCCGCGCAGGTCAGCCGTCGGCATGTGGCGGTCTCCGCGCGCGGCGGGACGGTCCTGGTCCGTGACGTCAGCACGTACGGGACCCGGATGCGCAGCGCCGGCCGCAGGGGCGTGTCCGGGCCGTGGGAGACGCTGCCGCCGGAGAGCGAGCGGTCCTTCCGCCCCGGTGACGAGGTCGAACTCGCCCCCGGTGTCGTCCTCACCCGCAGCGGCCGGCGCTTCCCCGCCGAACTCGCCGACGCCTGGCGCACGGAGGCCGACGGGATCGCCGTACCGCCGACCGCGGCGGCGCCCACCCGACGGGTCTGACCGCAAAGGGAGTCGGCGGTGCGATCCCCGACCGCACCGCCGACTCCCCGTCCGTCAGCCGACGATGCGGTGGGTCGTCCAGAAGGACGTCAGGTCCGTGGTCGTCGCGGCCTGGGCGGCCGCCTTGAACTCGGCCGTGGTCGAGACGCCGTACCAGTGTGAAGTGGCGTAGTCCTTCAGGAGTTTGGCCATCACCGTGTCGCCGAGGGTGCGGCGCAGGTCGTGCAGGGCGCACTTGCCGTAGCCGTAGACGACGGTGGAGTAGCGGGACGAGTGGGCGTCCCAGTAGGCCATCGAGTTGGTGATGTTCTCCGCCGAGGAGGCCCAGGAGACGTTGTTCCAGCAGTTGGTGCCGGTCAGGCCCTGCGCGAGGTCGGTGGCGTAGTCGGTGAACGCCTCGTCCAGCCAGGGGCTGTTGTACTCGTCGTCGCCGACGATGCCGTAGAACCACTGGTGGCCGATCTCATGGGTGAGGGCCGTGGTGCTGACGAGGTCGAGGACGAAGCCGGGGTACTCCATGCCGCCGAACCAGAAGTTGTTGTCGATGACGGCGTCCAACTCGCCGTACGGGTAGGCACCGAAGCGTCCCGCGTGGGCGTCGACCGCGGACTTGGCGGTGGTGAGCATCGACTGGGCGTTGGACGAGCTGATGCCCGACACCGAGTAGATGTTGATCGGGGTGCCGGCCGTCGACGTACCCGAGATCTTCGTGAACGGGCCTGCCGCCCACGCGAAGTCACGGACCTTGGCCGCGGTGGCCGTCGTCACCGTACGGCCGCTGGTGCCGGGGGTGTCGACCGAGGTGCCGGTGGCCGGGACCAGCAGGGTAGTCGGGTGGTCCAGGGTGACCTTGAAGTCGGCGGCCAGGGAGTAGAAGGACTCGCCGTTGTTCGTGTACGGGTCCAGGTGCCAGCCCGAGCCGTCCTTGATCGCGAGGACCGGCAGCGCGTTGCCGATCATGCTGAACGCGCCGTCGTAGCCGAACCGGTCCGCGCCGCTCGGGACGGTGATCCCCAAGTCGAAGCCGATCGTGGTCGATTGACCCTGCGCGAGCGGGGTCGGGAGCGCGATCTGGAGGGCCGTGCAGGCGACCGAGAGGGCGCCCGCGGTGCCGCCGGTGACGTTGGTGACGGTGATGGGCGGCGCGGAGCAGGTGCCGTGGTAGTTGTCCCACAGCCGCAGGTACACCTCGGTGAGCGGGGTGGCCGAGGCGTTGGTGAAGGTCGTGCTCTCGTGGCCGGTCCAGACCGTGCCGGCGGTGTTGCTGCTCAGACTCACGGTGTACGCCGGTGCGGCCGGCGTGCGCGTCGAGTCGGCGGGCGGGGCGGTGTCGCCCGAGGTGTTCAGCGCGATGTCGTCGAGGACGAAGCTCGTCTGCAGGCTGGAGTCCTCGGTGCCGCTGAAGGCGAGGCTCACGGTCTGGCCCGCGAACGACGACACGTCGAACGACTTCTGGACGTACCCGGTGGCCTTGTTGAGGTTCGAGTACGTCGCCAGCGTCGTGCTGCCGATCTTCGCCGTGAGCTTGTCGTACGCGGTCGACGAGGTCGTCTCGGCGGTGTCGATGTGCAGCCAGAAGGTGAGCGTGGCGCTGCTGCACCCGGACGGGATCGTGACGCTCTGGCTCAGGCTGTCGGTGTGGGTGCCGCCGGTGCCGTCCAGCCAGGCGAAGCTGGTGCCGCCGTGGGCGCTCTGCCCGGTGCGGCTGGTGATGACGCTGGTCGAGGACTGCGTCCAGGACGAAGTGCCGCTCTCGAAGCCGCCGTTGGCGACCACCTGCGCCGGGGCGCAGGCGGCGGCGAGCGGGGCGGCCGACGGCGCGGCGGCGGCCGGGGTGACGGGGAGCGAAAGCGCGGCCACCGCGGCGACGGCGAAGACGCCGGCGGCGAGGGCCTTGTGGGGGGTCGATCTCACACGGAACTCCTTATACGGCGGCCGGGATTCCGGCCTGCTCGGTGGCCGCCGGGCCGGACTGGGTGTTCCGGTGGGCGGCCGTGGGAACGCGCGTAGCGCTTGCGTGATCGCGGGGGAAGCTTCGCAGATTTGACCGGTCCATGCCATAAGGAGGGGGAAGTGTGTGCGTGGCGTGGAAGAAGGGGTGAGTGAGGGGCGGAGCGGGGCATGTGCACGTCGGCGTTGCACGGGCCATGCCTCGATTTGGCCTCCGGTTGGCCGAATGTACGCCTTCGGTTGCTTCCATCGAACGATGGACCACATCACGTTCCTCGTGGCGGTCGTCATCGTCACGGCCTTGGCCTTCGACTTCACCAACGGATTCCACGACACCGCCAACGCGATGGCGACGTCCATCGCCACCGGGGCGCTGAAGCCCAAAACGGCGGTTCTGATCAGTGGGGCCCTCAACCTCGTCGGCGCCTTCCTGTCCACGGAGGTCGCCAAGACGATCTCCGGCGGCATCGTCGACGACACCCTGGTCACACCCGGGATGATCTTCGCGGGGCTCGTCGGGGCGATCCTCTGGAACCTCCTGACCTGGCTGCTGGGACTGCCGTCCAGCTCCTCGCACGCCCTGTTCGGCGGCCTGATCGGCGCCGTCTGGGTCGGCGCGGGCGCCGACGGCGTCCACTTCGACAAGGTCGTGGAGAAGATCCTGATCCCCGCGGTGGCCTCCCCGCTCGTGGCCGGGATCGCCGCGCTCCTCGCCACCTACCTCGCCTACAAGATCACCGCCCGGGCCCGCAAGGACTCGGTCACCAAGGGCTTCCGGCTCGGCCAGATCGCCTCGGCCTCCCTGGTCTCCCTCGCGCACGGCACGAACGACGCCCAGAAGACGATGGGCGTCATCACCCTGACCCTGATCTCGGTGGGCGCGCTCGGCCACGACGCCGGTCCGCCGGTGTGGGTCATCACCGCGGCGGGACTCGCCATCGGCCTGGGCACCTACATCGGCGGCTGGCGCATCATCCGCACGATGGGCAAGGGCCTCACCGACATCCAGTCCCCGCAGGGCTTCGCGGCCGAGGCCGCCTCCACGACCGTCATCCTCACCTCCGCCCACCTCGGCTTCGCGCTGTCCACCACGCAGGTCTGCTCCGGCGGCATCCTCGGCGCCGGTCTGGGCAGGCGCCTGGCCGAGGTGCGCTGGGGCACGGCCGGCCGCATGGTCATCGCCTGGCTGGTCACCCTCCCGGCGGCCGCCTTCGTCGGCGGTCTGTCCGCGACCGTCGTCAAGCACGGCGGCAACCTCGGTACGGCGCTGATCGCGCTGATCGCCGCCGCCGTGGCCGGATTCATCGTGATCGCCTCGCGTCGCAACCCCGTGCACGCGGACAACGTGAACGAGACCCACGAGGTCACCATCCGCAGCGAGGCGTCCTCGGACGTCCGTACGGCCGCCTGAGTCAAGGGAGTTGAGCGATGAGTCTGGACTGGAGCGCCCTCGGCGAGGTCGCCGCGGTGAGCATCGGAGTCACCGTCGGCGTGGTCGTCGTCTTCGCGCTGGGCATCCTGGGCGTCGCCCAGGTGGAGGCCGCGCGCGAACAGGACGGCGGCACACACGCCCTCGGTCTGACACAGGCGGGGTTGTGCTTTCTCGCGTGTGCGGCTGTCGTGGCATACGGCATCTATCTGATCGTGCCGCAGTTCCACTGAGTACGGCGGATCACCACCGATCACCTCTGAGCCACTGAACCCCCTTGAGAGGAGGCCGGGATGACCGAACTGCTGAGTGGGCTGCGGGTCGACTACACCGACGCCGACGACCCGGTGCTGGTGCGGCCCGACGGCAGCACGGTGGACACCTGGCGGGAGAACTACCCGTACGAACACCGCATGGAGCGCAAGGAGTACGACTGGCACAAGCGGCTCCAGCAGATAGAACTGCTGAAGCTGCAACGCTGGGTCAAGGAGACCGGGCGCCGGCTCGTCATCGTCTGCGAGGGACGCGACGCGGCCGGCAAGGGCGGCACGATCAAACGGTTCACCGAGCACCTGAACCCGCGTGGCGCCCGCGTGGTGGCGCTGGAGAAGCCGAGTGAGCGCGAGAGCGGTCAGTGGTACTTCCAGCGGTACGTCCAGCATCTGCCGACCGCCGGCGAGATCGTGCTGTTCGACCGGTCCTGGTACAACCGGGCGGGCGTGGAGCGTGTGATGGGGTTCTGCTCGGACGACGAGTACCGCCGTTTCATGCGCCAGGCCCCGCTGTTCGAGCGGATGCTGGCGGACGACGGCATCGACCTGATCAAGTTCTGGTTCTCCGTCTCACAAGGTGAACAGCGCACCCGTTTCACCATCCGCCAGGTGGATCCCGTACGGCAGTGGAAGCTCAGCGCGATGGACCTGGAGTCCCTGGACCGCTGGGACGACTACACCGCCGCCAAGGTCGCGATGTTCCGGGAGACCGACACGGAGCACGCGCCCTGGACCGTGGTGAAGAGCAACGACAAGAAGCGGGCCCGGGTCGAGGCCATGCGCAGCGTGCTGGCCCGCTTCGACTACGCCGACAAGGACGAGGAGGTCGTCGGCAGTCCCGATCCGCGCATCGTCGGCGCGGCGGCGAACCTGCTGGAGGAGGGCGAGGACGACACGGCGGCGGTGTTCTAGGGGCAGGACCTGAGCGCCCCGAAGGGGCGCGGGGAACTGCGCGACCAGCCACGACGGCGCGGCAGCAGAAAACGACGGCACATCGCGGGTACAGCCGGCGCGGCGCCTAGTCTCCGTCGCGCGGCACCAGTGTCACCCGGTGGAAGTTGCAGCCGGTCGCGGGCGGGCTCCCGGACGGGGGCCCGCCCGCGTGTGCCTTGAGGGCGACGCTGACCAGGCTCAGCAGCAGGTCGACGTCCGTCTCGCAGTCCAGGTGGACCGTCACCCAGCGGGAGCCCGGGATGATCCGGATCGCCGTCGACTCGCTGAGATCGTGGTGGAACCGGAGGATGGCCCCGACGGTGAGATGCAGGTCCACATCGTGGTCGGAGTGGAAATGCACGATCTCGCTGTGGGCGGACCGCAACGCCCGCCCCGTGCCGCAACTGGCCGGGACCGCGCTGAGGTCGCGCCAGCCTTCCAGTCGCTGCATGGCTCGCTCGGCCAGGGTCATGTCCCCATCGTGGACTGTGCACCGCCTCGCAACCAGAGGTTGAGCGATTCGTAACCGGGGCGTGAGGTACCGCACACCTGCGGAGCATCAGGTGTGCGGTGCGCGAACCGGGTCAACTCCCCTCGGGCACAAGCTTTTCGCAGCCCTTTTCGTAGCCCACCAGCCGTACGCAGGTGGCCACGCCCTCGATGATCTCCTCGATCTCGGAGAGGTCGGGGAAGGAAGGGGCGATACGGATCGTCCGGTCCCTGGGGTCGTCGCGGTACGGGTGCGTGGCGCCCGCCGGAGTCAGGGCGAGACCGGCGTCCGCCGCGCGCCGCACCACCTCGCGGGCACACCCGTCGGGCACGTCGAGGGTGATGAAGTAGCCGCCCCGGGGCGTGGACCAGGATGCGAGACCAGTGCCGCCCAGCCGCTCGGCGAGGATGCGCAGCACGGTGTCGAACTTCGGCCGCAGCAGCTCACGGTGCTTGCGCATGTGCTCGCGCACCCCGTCGGCATCGCGCAGGAACATCGCGTGCCGCAGCTGGTTGACCTTGTCCGGGCCGATGGAACGCTTGGCGCTGTAGCCGCGCAGCCAGGCCACGTTGGCGGGCGACGAACCGAAGAACGCCACGCCCGCACCGCCCAGCGTGATCTTCGAGGTGGACCCGAAGACGAAGACCCGGTCGGGATGCCCGCTCGCGGCACAGGCGCGCAGCAGGTCGGCGATCTCCACCTCCTCGTCGGTGAGGTGGTGCACGGCGTAGGCGTTGTCCCAGAAGACCCGGAAGTCGGGCGCCGCGGTCGGCATGGCGGCGAGCCGCCGTACGGTCGCGTCGCTGTAGCAGGTCCCGTCCGGATTGCTGTACTTGGGCACGCACCAGATGCCCTTCACGGCGGGGTCCTCGGCGACCAGCCGCTCCACCACGTCCATGTCCGGACCCTCGGCGGTCATCGGCACCGGGATCATCTCGATGCCGAACCGCTCGCACAGTGCGAAGTGCCGGTCGTAGCCGGGGACCGGGCACAGGAACGCGACCCGCTCCTCGTCCGCCCAGCGGCGCGCGGCGCCGGGCAGCGTGCCGAGGAGTGCGTGCACCAGGCAGTCGTGCATCAGCTCCAGACTGGAGTTCCCTACGGCGAGCAGCTGATCGGCCGGGACCTGCAGGAACCCGGAGAAGATCTCCCGCAGCTCCAACAGCCCGTCCGCGCCACCGTAGTTGCGGCAGTCCGTGCCGTCGGCGGAGGTGTAGCGGTCGCCGGGCAGCGAGAGCAGTCCGGCGGACAGGTCGAGCTGGCGGGCGGAGGGCTTGCCGCGGGTCAGGTCGAGCTTGAGCCCCTTCGCGAGAAGGGCTTCGTAGTCGCTCCGGGCCGCGTCGAGCAGGGCCGGGAGGGAGTCTGCGGTGTGCGCAGACGGGGAAGGAGGCGTCACGGAAGCCGACGCTACAAAGCCGGAGGTCACACCACAAACGCACAACCCGCCCGCATCCATGACGCCCTGCGCCGGATGTACGGTGATCCGTGCCTGACCAGGCCACACAAGGTTGATGTCGGATTCCCGCCAGCCCCGGTCCGCCCCGTATCGGATGCTGGACGTATGCAGAACGGGATGCACACCGACACGGAGCGCTGTGTGCGCGCGGTCCAGTCCAAGGACGCGCGCTTCGACGGCTGGTTCTTCACGGCCGTCCTGACCACCCGCATCTACTGCCGGCCCAGCTGCCCGGTCGTCCCGCCCAAGCCGGAGAACATGACGTTCTACCCGAGCGCGGCGGCCTGCCAGCAGGCGGGCTTCCGGGCCTGCAAGCGCTGCCGCCCGGACACCAGCCCCGGCTCCCCGGAGTGGAACCAGCGGGCCGACCTGGTGGCCCGCGCCATGCGCCTGATCGCCGACGGAACCGTGGACCGCGAGGGCGTCCCCGGCCTCGCCGCCCGCCTCGGCTACAGCACCCGGCAGATCGAACGCCAACTCCTCGCCGAACTCGGCGCCGGCCCCTTGGCTCTGGCCCGCGCCCAACGCGCCCAGACGGCAAGGCTGTTGATCGAGACGACCGCCCTCCCGATGGCGGAGATCGCCTTCGCCGCAGGCTTCTCCTCGATCCGCACCTTCAACGACACCGTGCGCGACGTCTTCGCCCTCTCCCCGAGCGAACTGCGCAACAGGCGCCCGAAGACAACCGTGTTGACCCCGGGCACCCTCACCCTCCGCCTGCCGTTCCGCGCGCCCCTCAACCCCGACAACCTCTTCGGCCACCTGGCGGCCACCGCCGTACCGGGCGTGGAGGAGTGGCGCGCCGGCGCGTACCGCCGGACACTCCGCCTCCCCTACGGCCACGGCATCGCGTCCCTGACCCCCAAGTCCGACCACATCGCCTGCCGTCTCACGCTCAGCGACCTGCGCGACCTGCCGGTGGCGATCAGCCGCTGCCGCCGCATGCTCGACCTGGACGCCGATCCGGTCGCGGTGGACGACCGGTTGAGGACCGACCCGGTGCTGGCACCGCTGGTGGACAAGGCGCCGGGCCGCCGTGTCCCGCGCACGGTCGACGAGGCGGAGTTCGCCGTACGGGCCGTCCTCGGCCAGCAGGTCTCCACGGCGGCGGCCCGCACCCACGCGGCCCGCCTGGTCACCGCGCACGGGGAACCGGCCGACGACCCCGAGGGCGGCCTGACCCACCTCTTCCCGTCCCCGGAGGCCTTGGCGGCGGTGGACCCGGAATCACTGGCGATGCCCCGCACCCGCCGCACGACGTTCACCACGCTGGTGGGCCAACTGGCGGACGGCACGCTCCACTTGGGGGTCGAGAGCGACTGGACGGAGACCCGCGCCCACCTTCTCTCCCTCCCCGGCTTCGGCCCCTGGACGGCCGACGTCATCGCCATGCGCGCCCTCGGCGACCCCGACGCCTTCCTCCCCACCGACCTCGGAATCCGGCGCGCGGCCCAGGAGTTGGGCCTCCCGTCCACCCCGGCCGCCCTCACCGCCCGCGCGGTGGCCTGGCGACCGTGGCGGGCGTACGCGGTCCAGTACCTGTGGGCGACGGACAACCACCCGATCAACTTCCTGCCGGTATAAGGGCATTCGGACAAGGAAAGCCGAGGTAATGAAGCACCACACGGTGATCGACAGCCCCTACGGCCCGCTGACCCTCGTCGCCGACGACGACGGCGCCCTCCGCGGCCTCTACATGGTCGACCAACGCCACCGCCCCCCGGAGGAGAACTTCGGCACCCCCGACGACACCCCCTTCGCCGAGGCGTCGGCCCAACTGCAGGCGTATTTCGCGGGCGAGTTGAAGGAGTTCACCGTCCGACTGCGCCTGCACGGCACCCCGTTCCAGCAAACGGTCTGGGACCAACTCCGCCGCATCCCCTACGGCGAGACCCGCTCCTACGGTGACCTCGCCGACGCCCTCGGAAACCCGGGCGCCTCCCGCGCGGTGGGCCTCGCCAACGGGAAGAACCCCGTCGGGATCATCGTCCCCTGCCACCGGGTCGTCGGTGCGAACGGCAGCCTCACGGGCTACGGCGGCGGCCTGGACCGCAAGCAGCGGCTGCTGGACTTCGAGAGCGGGGCGGCGCTTTTCTAGCACCGGCACCTCACCTCGCCGATGAACAGGGCCCGGGCGGTCTCCCGGGTTCACTCACCAGCGTGAGCAACCGCCGTACGCATAGCGGCATTTGGCGGATCTCATGCTCGGGTCAATTCACCTGATGGGCGGCATCGCGATTGCTGCCATCGGGCGGCTGATCCACCCGGGTCGGGCACGGAGGAGGTAGTGAACGATGCCTTCACGAAGAGGCAGACCCTTCATATGGACACCGCCTCAGTGGGGCCGGCGCGGGCCGCGGAGAACGAAGGAGGACTGGAACTCGGTGCTCTCTCGTTCAGCCCGTCGACCGTCGACGCCACGGCCGGGGATGCGACCGCGACCCTCGACCGGACCGTGACGGACGGCGACGCGAGCGCCGCCGCCGTCTCGGGCGACGTCTACGTCCGGCAGGTCTCCGCGGACGGTAGCGCTGTGGGACCCGCCTTCGACATCAGCTACGCGCTGAAGCCGGACGGCTCCGCGACGACCGACTCCGAGTCCGGGAACGCCCAGTCGTCCACATACCGCTACGACTTCACCGTCCCGCAGTACGCGGCGCGGACCAGCGCCACGTGGAAGGTCGTCAGGGTCACCGCCTCCGACGACCCCGGCACCCAGCGGGCCGTTGCAGAGCACGGTGACCGACTCCTGATCCCCCAAGTCCCGGAAGCGTGGCGGCCGGACGGTCCGCCACGCTTCTCCCGGACCGCGGTCACGCCTGAACGTCGTGCCCCGCGCTCAGCCGGCGCAGCAGCGCGGGCAGCGCCGTCCCGATCGGCTCCCGTACGACCTCGTCGGCGAGTTCGTCGTACGGCGTCGCCTCGGCGTTGACGATGACGAGCCGGGCCCCGTGGTCGGTGGCGACACCGGCGAGCCCGGCGGCGGGCTGCACCTGGAGGCTGCTCCCGACGGCGATGAACACGTGGCAGGCCTTGGTGATGGCGACGGCCGCGCCGAGCACGACGGGGTCGAGCCGCTCGCCGAAGTAGACGGTCGCGGACTTCAGGATCCCGCCGCACTCCAGGCAGGCGGGATCGTCCTCCCCGGCCGCCACCCGGGCGATGGCGTCCCGCATCGGCCCGCGCACCTGGCACCCCGTGCACACGAACTCCCGCGCGGTGCCGTGCAGTTCGACCACCTTGCGGGCGGGCAGTCCGGCGCGCTGATGCAGTCCGTCGATGTTCTGTGTGATGACCCGCACGGGCACCCCGGACCTCTCCAGCTCCACGACGGCCCGGTGCGCGGCGTTGGGCTCGGCCCGCAACGTCCGGTTCTCACGCCGCATCTGCCAGGACCGGCGCCGGATCTCCGGGTCGCCCATGTAGTACTCGTAGGTGACGAGCTTCTCGGCCTCGGGGTCCTTCCGCCACAGGCCGTTGGGGCCGCGGTAGTCGGGGATTCCGGAGTCCGTCGAGATACCCGCCCCACTGAGAAGGGCGACGAGAGGCTTGCTCATGGTGCCGAGGGTAGGTCGGTGGGGGTGGGGGCGGCGAGTGGATATCGCGGGCTCGGAGCCGGGTGCTGCTGTCCGCGCGTGGCCAAGGTGACCGTCTCGCTCGACGCATCGCTCGTCGTGGAAGTCATGGTGCTCGCGGGCGTGGGCAACCCGCAGGACGCCGTCGAACTCGTCGTCCGCGACTACATCGAGCGCGGCCACCGCACGGAGGCCAGGGCCGAGGCCCGCGACGACGCGCTGCGCGATGTGGATGTGAAACCCCGGGAAGTCGAGAGCTGAGCCTTGGCGCGGGGCGATGGAGGAGGACCAACTTGCCTGCTTGCCAACGGCGTTGGTGACCTCGCCTGCGTCCGTCCTCCCCCCCCGCTTGGCGTCACCACCGTGTCCAGCTGCTCGGCCTCCGCCCGGCCTGCGCCGACGTGCTTCGGGCGAGCGATGCCGCCAACTTGCCCGGCCGCCCTCGGTGTTGTCCACGGCGTCCGCTCCCCGGGCACCTCCGATCGGCGTGAGCCGCGGTGTCCAGTCGCCCAGCCTTCCGCCTGGGCGTCAGCCACCCGCCCAGCCTCATCCGCCCCCGGCTTTCCGCTCGGCGTCAGTCGACCCGCCCCCGGCGCTCGCCCCCGTCAGCCGACCCGCCGCCCGTTCTCCAACTCCGCGGTCCCCGCCCCCGCCTCCAGCACATCCAGGCCGACCAGAACCCGCAGCCCCAACGACCCCGGCAGGTACTCCGTGACTTCCTCGCGCGGGACGAGCCGCCAGGACAACAGCTCCTCCTCCTGGAGTTGGATCGACTTGAGGTCGTTCGCGGTGAGGACTCCGCCGTCGTACAGGTAGGCGACCAACGGCGGGTAGTCCGGGCCGTGGTAGACCCAGTCGACGGCGAGCAGTTGGCCGGGTTCGACGTCGAGGCCGATCTCCTCCAAGGTCTCGCGGCGCGCGCCCTGACGGGGTGTCTCGCCGTCGTCGGACTCGATCGTGCCGCCCGGAAGGGCCCAGCCCTCACGGTAGTTGGGCTCGACGAGGAGGACCTGGCCCTCGGTGTCACGGAAGAGGGCGGCGGCCCCGGCGAGGATGCGGGGGAGACCCGCGAGGTACGTGGCGAAGTCTTGCGTAGTGGTCATCCAGGAAGGGTAACCAGCCCGCGCGGCCGGCTCTCCGGCTCGCTGCCCGGCACCGGGAAGTGACGCACCAGGCTCGACCAGGGCGCCTCCCGCACCGCGAGCCGTACGAACGACACCGCGATGTCACCCGCGAGGGGGTGGTGGCAACGGCGCGGCGAGGACCGGAACTCCACCACCTCGACACGGCCCCTACGGAGTCGCCCGCAACCCATCCACGATGAGGTCCAGAATCCGCCCCGCCCGCGCCTCCCCGCCCCGCGCCGGATCGAGCCGCCACAGCACGCTCAGCTGAAACAGCACGTCCTCCGGATCGAGCCCGGACTTGAGCGACCCGTCGGCGGCTCCCGCCTTCAGGAGTAGGGCGATCGCGGCCACGAAGGGCGCGAAGTACTCGTCGTCGGCGCCGCCGTCGGTCGCCGCGTGGATGACCTCGGCGACGCCGTACTTGAGCCTCCCGTAGTGGGCGACCTCGTCAAACCAGAGGCGTAGGGCCACGAGCGGGGGATGGTCCGCGAGAAGCACCGGCGCGCGGTCGATCAGGTGCTGTATGTCGTGGCGGTACAGCTCCAGGATCAGCGCCTCCCGGGTGGGGAAGTGGCGGTACAGCGTCCCGATGCCGACGCCCGCCTCCTTGGCGATCGCCGTCAGGGACGCGCTGCTCGACGCGGCGATCGCCTCGCGGGCGACGGTCAGGATGCGTTCCCGGTTGTCGAGGGCGTCGCGGCGGGTCGGTTTGGGGTTCACGGGTGCGGGCCGTCCGTCGGGTGTCGGATTGCTAAGCGGAGGGTCCTCCGGTACGTTTGCGGGTGTACCGGAGGGTCCTCCGTTTCGTTCTCCATTCTGGCACATCCCCACCCGACACCGCAGGGAGCACCGTCATGCCCGAACTCGTCCTCGTCACCGGAGGCAGCGGCTACATCGCAGGCTGGTGCGTCGCCGAACTGCTCCGCCGCGGCTACGACGTCCGTACGACCGTCCGCGCCCCGGGCAGGGAACGCGCGGTCTCCGACGCCGTCGCGACCGTCGTCGACCCCGCAGGACGGCTGAGCTTCGCCGTCGCCGACCTCACCGCCGACGAGGGCTGGGACGCCGCGCTCAAGGGCGTCGACCACGTCCTGCACGTCGCCTCCCCGCTCGGCGCCGCCTCGGACGACCCCGAGGCCCTGATCGCCGCGGCCCGTGGCGGAGCGTTGCGCGTTCTGCGCGCGGCCACCGAGGCGGGCGTACGACGCGTCGTGATGACCTCGGCCGCGAACGCCGCGAGCCCCTCGTCGTACGCCTCCGAGGGCGTCACCGACGAGGAGCTGTGGACCGATCCAGACGACCCCACCCTGATCCCGTACCGCCGCTCCAAGACCCTCGCGGAGCGGGCCGCCTGGGACTTCATGGCTGACTACGACGGTCCGACCGAGCTGACCACCGTGCTCCCCGGCGCCGTCTTTGGACCGGTCCTCACCACCGCGAACATGGGCTCCGTCGGCATCATCGCGCGCATGGTGAGCGGCAAGATGCCCGGCGTCCCGCGCATCGGCCTCGAAGTCGTGGACGTCCGCGATCTGGTCGACGTCCACATCCGGGCGATGGAATCACCGCATGCCGTCGGTCAACGCTTCCTGGCCACCGGGGAGTTCGTGTGGATGGAGGACATCGCCCGCACCCTGCGCGACGGCCTCGGCGAGCACGGCCGTAGCGTCTCCACGCGCCGCCTCCCGGACTTCGCCGTCCGCCTCGCGGCCCGCTTCCGGGACCCGTCCCTGCGCGAGATCACCCCCGCGCTCGGCCGCCGCAACCGCCACAGCACGGAGAAGGCCCGCCGCGTCCTCGGCTGGGAACCGCGCCCCGCGCGCGAGGCCGTCCTCGACTGCGCCCGCAGCCTCATCGCGCAGGGCGCCGTCTAGACGTCGGCGGTCTCCGCCAACCGCACGGTCCGCGCGGCCAGTTCACTGATCCGCACCCGGTCGAAGCCGGACACCGCGCTCCGCACGGTGTCCTCCAGCGGGTCCTTCCACTGCTCCGGGATCGCGTCCGCGCCGGTCAGCACCCCGGCCACCGAACCCGCCGTCGCGCCGTTCGAGTCGGTGTCCAGGCCGCCGCGCACGGTCAGCGTGATGGTGCGGGTGAAGTCGCCGTCGCCGTACAGGAGTCCCGCGGTGAGGACGGCCGCGTTCGGGACCGTGTGGATCCAGCCGAGCCCCGCGGTCTCCTCGGACAGTGTGGTGAGCGTGTCCTCCCAGCTCATCCGGGTCTCGTGCAGCGTGAGCACCCGGCGCACGGTCCGCGCGAGACGGCAGCCCGGCGGGATCACCGTCAGCGCCGTGTCCAGCGCGTGCCGCACGGTCGGCGCGGTGAACGCCGCCGAGATGAGGGCGGCGGCCCACATGGCGCCGTAGACACCGTTCCCCGAGTGGGACAACACCGCGTCCCTGCGCGCCAGTTGGGCCGCGCGGCGCGGGGCGCCTGGACCGGTCCAGCCGTAGATGTCGGCGCGGATCAGGGCGCCGATCCACTCCTGGTACGGGTTGTCGTGCGTCGCCGTCAGCGGCGGCTTGAGGCCGTTGGCGAGGTTGCGGTAGGCGGCGCGCTCGGCGGTGAAGGTCTGCAGGTACGGCAGTCTCCGCAGCCACAGTTCGCCGACCTGCTCGGTGCTGAAGCCGAAGCCGTGGGTCTCCAGGAGGTCGAGGCCGAGGATGGCGTAGTCGACGTCGTCGTCACGGCAGCTGCCGTGGATCCGGCCGCGCACGCATCGCCGCCACTCGGGGCGCAGCTCGAAGCCGTCGTGCTCGCTCGGCGGCTCGGGGAGGTAGTCGGTCAGCGGCAGGGCGGCGGCCTGCCGGAGACAGCGGTCGATGCGGTCGCGCGTCCACAGGTGGCCCTGCTCGACCGGCTTGCCGAGCATGTTGCCCGCGATCCGGCCCAGCCAGCCCCCGAGGACGCGGTCCGCGAACGCCGGCTCGGTGCCTACAGGGGTCATACCTCCGGTGTACCCGATTCCGGGCCGGGCAGCGGCACAGGGTCTGCTCAGCCCGGTCCCGGCGTTCGGTCGGGGCATGACGGCGGGGGCGTCCGCCGGTTAAGGTCGCAGCGGCGCGACTGGCCCCTGAACGCGCGGGGGCCTGTAGAGCAAGGGGATCGCAAGGTGGCGAACGCTGCACAGAGGGGCACCCACAGGGTGCTCATCGCCGCGGACAAGTTCAAGGGGTCGCTGACGGCCGTGCAGGTCGCCGAGCGGGTGACGGCCGGGCTGCGCCGGGTCGTACCCGATCTGGACGTGACGGCGATGCCGGTCGCCGACGGCGGCGACGGCACGGTGGACGCGGCCGTCGCGGCGGGCTTCGAGCGACGGGAGATACGGGTCGCCGGGCCCCTCGGCGACGAGGTCACCGCGGCCTTCGCGGTACGCGGCGACACGGCCGTCGTGGAGATGGCCGAGGCGAGCGGGCTGCAACGCCTGCCCAAGGGCGTCTTCGCCCCGCTGACCTCCTCGACGTACGGCTCCGGCGAACTGCTGCGGGCCGCGCTCGACGCGGGTGCCCGCACGATCGTGTTCGGGGTCGGCGGCAGCGCCACGACGGACGGCGGCGCGGGCATGCTCTCCGCACTCGGCGCCCGCTTCCTGGACGCGGAGGGCGAACCGGTGCCCCCGGGCGGTGGCGCCCTGACCGACCTCGCCTCGGCCGACCTCACCGGCCTCGACCCACGCCTCACCTCCGTCGACCTGATCCTCGCGAGCGACGTCGACAACCCGCTCACCGGCCCCAAGGGCGCCCCAGCGGTCTACGGCCCCCAGAAGGGCGCCGCCCCCGACGACGTGGACGCCCTCGACGCGGCCCTCGGCCACTACGCGAAGGTCCTGGAGGAGGCGATCGGCGCCAAGGCCGCCGAGTACGCCGCCGCACCCGGAGCAGGCGCCGCCGGCGGCATCGGCTACGGCGCCCTCCTCCTCGGCGCCCGCTTCCGCCCCGGCATCGAGGTCATGCTCGACGTCCTCGGCTTCGCCGCCGCCCTGGAGGGCGCCACCCTCGTCATCACCGGCGAAGGTTCCCTCGACGAACAGACCCTCCACGGCAAGGCCCCGGCAGGCGTCGCCGCGGCGGCCCGCGCGGAGGACAAGGAGGTCGTCGCCGTCTGCGGCCGCCTCGCCCTCCCACCGCAGTCCCTGGGCCACGCGGGCATCCGCCGCGCCTACCCGCTCACGGCCCTGGAACCGGACGTCGTGAAGTGCATCGCGGAGGCGGGACCGATCCTGGAACGGGTGGCGGAGAACATCGCGCGGGACTTCCTGGTCTGAGGCAGACCCCGAGGAACGTCGAAGGGCCCCGAACCGTGAAGCGGTTCGGGGCCCTTCGACAGCTCTGAAGAACTACGGCAGCTGTGCCGCCCGCGCCTCGCGCCGGTTGCCGCGGAAGTTGTTCACGCGGCGGGCCGTCGCGAACAGCGGGATCACCGCGCCCATGACCAGCTGGAGCGCGCAGCCCGTCTGGAGGAGCAGCTGACCGCCCGGGGCGTCGAACGCCCAGGATGCCAGCAGGCCCATCGACAGGACGATCCAGGCGAGCATCGCGACCGCGAGGCGACCACGCGGCTTCGGGTACTCGACCCGGCTCACCATCAGCCAGGCGGTGCCCAGGATCGCGAGCAGCGTTGCCACGAAGGGCAGTTCGAGCAGCACGATCGAGACCACCGTCAGCGCGCCGAACGGGGAGGGCATGCCCTGGAACATGCCGTTCGGTGGCGTCACGCACGAGAAGCGGGCCAGTCTCAGCACCACCGCCAGCAGCACCACGATCGCCCCGACCGCGGCCACTCTCTGGTGCGCGTCGTCGGCGACCATGCCGTAGACGAGGACGAAGTACGCCGGTGCGAGGCCGAAGCTGATCAGGTCCGACAGGTTGTCCAGCTCCGCGCCCATGGGGGAGGAGCGCAGCTTGCGGGCGACGAGGCCGTCGAAGAGGTCGAAGACCGCCGCGCACAGCATCAGGATGACCGCGGTGGCCGCGCTGTGGCGGGCCATGCCGGTCGACTCGTCGTTGCCCGTCAGGTGCGGGATCAGAATGCCGGTGGTGGTGAAGTACACCGCCATGAAGCCGCAGGTGGCGTTGCCGAGGGTGAGGGTGTCCGCTATTGAGAGGCGGAGAGAAAGAGGCATCTCCTCCTCGTCGTCCACCTCATCGGCCTCGGGCACCCAGCCCGCCTGTGTCTCCGGATCAACCACGGTCAATGCGAGTCACCCCAGCCACGGTCTTCTGGCCGACCTCCACGTCCACCTCGACACCCTCGGGGAGGTAGATGTCGACACGCGAACCGAAGCGGATCAGTCCGATGCGCTCGCCCTGCTCGACCTTCGTGCCCTGCGGAACGTAGGGGACGATGCGGCGGGCGACGGCGCCGGCGATCTGGATCATCTCGATGTCACCGAGCTCGGTGTCGAAGTGCCAGACGACCCGCTCGTTGTTCTCGCTCTCCTTGTTGAACGCGGGAACGAAACCGCCGGGGATGTGCTCGACCGACGTCACCGTGCCGGAGAGCGGCGCGCGGTTGACGTGGACGTTCAGCGGGCTCATGAAGATGGCGACGCGGGTGCGACCGTCCTTCCACGGCATGATGCTCTGCACCACACCGTCGGCGGGAGAGATGACCCGGCCCTGGGTGATCTCGCGCTCGGGGTCGCGGAAGAACCACAGCATGCCCGCCGCGAGCGCGGTGGCGGGTACGGCCACGACCTTGGCGGCGCCGGACTTGCGCGCACGTACCAGGCTGAGGGCTGCGGTGGCGACGGTCGGCAGGAGCCACGGCGATGCTCCGCGCGCGAGGCGTACGCCTGCCAGGCTGTCGCGTGGTGCAGAGGTTTGGCTGTGGGGCATGGATGACCTTCGTAGCGGATGATGCCGCGCTGTAACGGGGGACGGCGGCTTTCCCGGGATCGTACCGGTCGCGGGCCACAACTGGGCAAGCCAGGAAGCCGAGTCGGCGGCTGAGGAGCGTTGACGGGGTGTGATCTTCTTCTCGAAGAAAACACCCCGAAACGGACAATCAGCCCTGGAATCGATACTCTTCGAGCAACCTGCGCCCGATGATCATTTTCTGGATTTCGGCGGTACCTTCGCCGATCAACAGCATCGGAGCCTCGCGGTAGAGGCGTTCGATCTCGTACTCCTTGGAGAAGCCGTACCCGCCGTGGATCCGGAAGGCGTCTTCGACGACCTCCTTGCAGTACTCGGAGGCGAGGTACTTCGCCATCCCTGCCTCAAGGTCGTTTCGTTCCCCGGAGTCCTTTTTGCGTGCCGCATTGACCATCATCGCATGGGCGGCCTCGACCTTGGTAGCCATCTCTGCGAGCTTGAACTGGATCGCCTGGTGCTGGGCGATGGGCTTCCCGAAGGTGTGGCGCTGCTGCGCGTACGAGACGCCCAGCTCGAAGGCACGCTGAGCGACGCCGCAGCCACGCGCCGCCACATTGACGCGGCCCACCTCGACGCCGTCCATCATTTGGTAAAAACCTCGGCCGGTCGCACCGCCGAGGACCCGATCGGCCGGAATGCGCAGGCCGTCCATGATCAACTCGGTGGTGTCGACGCCCTTGTAGCCCATCTTGTCGATCTTCCCGGGGATGGTGAGACCGGGCTGGACCTCACCGAAACCGGGCTCCTTCTCCACCAGGAAGGTCGTCATCGACTTGTGGGGCGCGGTGCCCTCCGGGTGTCCTTCGTCACTTCGCACGAGGACGGCGACGAGTGACGACGTGCCACCGTTCGTCAGCCACATCTTCTGGCCGGTCAGGACGTACTCGTCGCCGTCCTTCACCGCCTTCGACGTGATCGCGGAGACGTCCGAACCGAGCGCCGGCTCCGACATCGAGAACGCGCCCCGGATGTCGCCGGCCGCCATGCGCGGCAGGAAGTGGTCCTTCTGCTCCTGCGTGCCGTGCTGCTTGAGCATGTAGGCCACGATGAAGTGGGTGTTGATGATCCCGGACACCGACATCCACCCGCGCGCGATCTCCTCCACACATAGGGCGTACGTCAACAGGGACTCGCCCAGGCCGCCGTACTCCTCCGGGATCATCAGGCCGAAGAGGCCCAACTCCTTGAGCCCGTCGACGATCTGCTGCGGGTACTCGTCGCGGTGCTCCAGCTCGGTGGCGGCCGGGAGGATCTCCTTGTCCACGAAGTCGCGGACGGTGGACAGGATTTCCCGCTGGATGTCGGTGAGACCGGCGGTCTGGGCGAGTCGCGCCATGGCTACTTCTCCTGCTCCTTGAGCTGGGGGCGGCCGGGCTGCTCGCCGCCGCGCTCCTTGATGTACGTCTCGGTCGGCACCATCACCTTGCGGCGGAACACGCAGACCAGCGTGCCGTCCTGCTTGTAGCCCCTGGTCTCGACGTACACGATCCCGCGGTCGTTCTTCGACTTCGAGGGCGTCTTGTCGAGGACCGTCGTCTCGCCGTAGATCGTGTCCCCGTGGAACGTCGGCGCCACGTGCTTCAGCGACTCGACCTCCAGGTTGGCGATCGCCTTGCCCGACACGTCCGGCACCGACATGCCCAGCAGCAGCGAGTAGATGTAGTTGCCGACCACCACGTTCTTGCCGAAGTCCGTCGTGTTCTCTGCGTAGTTGGCGTCCATGTGGAGCGGGTGGTGATTCATCGTCAGGAGACAGAAGAGGTGGTCGTCGTACTCCGTGACGGTCTTCCCGGGCCAGTGCTTGTAGACCGCGCCGACCTCGAACTCCTCGTAGGTGCGTCCGAACTGCATGGTGCTCAGGCCTCCGGGGCTTCGAACTTGGACGTGCGCTCCATGCCGGCGGCCCGGCCCTTGCCCGAGATGACGAGCGCCATCTTGCGGCTGGCCTCGTCGATCATCTCGTCGCCGAGCATCGCGGAGCCCTTCTTGCCGCCCGCCTCGGACGTGTAGTAGTCGTACGCGTCCAGGATCAACTCGGCGTGGTCGAAGTCCTCCTGGGACGGCGAGAAGATCTCGTTGGACGCCTCGACCTGGCCCGGGTGCAGCACCCACTTGCCGTCGAAGCCGAGCGCGGCGGCGCGCTGGGCGACCGCGCGGTAGCCGTCGATGTTGCGGATCTGGAGGTAAGGGCCGTCGATCGCCTGGAGGTTGTTGGCGCGGGCGGCCATCAGGATCTTCATCAGGATGTAGTGGTAGGCGTCCGCCGGGTAGCCGGGCGGCTGTTCGCCCACGACGAGGGACTTCATGTTGATCGACGCCATGAAGTCGGCGGGACCGAAGATGATCGTCTCGACGCGCTGCGAGGCCTGCGCGATCTCGTTGACGTTGTTGAGTCCCTGCGCGTTCTCGATCTGCGCCTCGATGCCGATCTTGCCGAGCTCGAAGCCCATCGTCTTCTCGATCTGCGTGAGCAACAGATCGAGCGCCACGACCTGTTGGGCGTCCTGCACCTTCGGCAGCATGATGCAGTCGAGGTTCTGCCCCGCGCCCTCGACGACCGTGACGACATCGCGGTACGTCCACTCGGTCGTCCAGTCGTTGACGCGCACGACCCGCGTCTTGCCCGTCCAGTCGCCCTCGTTGAGGAACTTGACGATGGTGTGCCGCGCCTCGGGCTTGGCGAGCGGCGCGCACGCGTCCTCCAGGTCCAGGAACACCTGGTCGGCCGGGAGGCCCTGCGCCTTCTCCAGGAAGCGCGGGTTGCTCCCGGGAACCGCGAGACAGGAGCGCCGCGGGCGAAGCCGGTTGACGGGGGCGGGCGTGGTCATACGGGGACCTCCAGAGGGTCGAGCTTGTTCGCTTTCCGGATCTCGTCGACGATACGGCCGATGATTCCCGTGATGTCGAAGTCCTTCGGGGTGAAGACCGCGGCCACTCCCGCGGCCCTGAGCAGCTCGGCGTCGGCGTTCGGGATGATCCCGCCCGCGATCACCGGGATGTCGGCCGCGCCGGCCTCGCGCAGCCGGTCCAGCACGTCCGGCACCAACTGGGCGTGCGAGCCGGACAGGATGGACAGGCCGACCGCGTGCACGTCCTCGGCGAGGGCCGCGTCCACGATCTGTTCCGGGGTCAGCCGGATGCCCTGGTAGACCACCTCGAAGCCGGCGTCACGCGCGCGTACGGCGATCTGCTCGGCGCCGTTGGAGTGCCCGTCCAGGCCCGGCTTGCCGACCAGGAAGCGCAGCTTCCCGGCGCCCATCTCGCGGGCCGTCACCTCCACCTTGCGGCGCACCTCGGCCATCGCCGAGCCCTCCTCGGCGGGCACCGCGACCGGCGCCGACGAGACGCCCGTGGGCGCCCGGAACTCGCCGAACACCTCGCGCAGGGCCCCGGCCCACTCGCCGGTCGTGACACCGGCGCGGGCGCACTCCAGGGTGGCCTCCATGAGGTTGTCGGTGCCCTTGGCGGCCTCCTTCAGCCGCTCCAGCGCCTTGCACGGGCGCGGATGGTTGAACGGCGGCTGGTAGCGGGTGTCCCGCCAGCGCTGCAACGACTCGACGACGCGCGCCTCGACGGCCGGGTCGACCGTCTGGATCGCGGTGTCGAGGTCGGCGGTGAGCGGATTGGGCTCGGTCGTGTTGAAGATGTTGACGCCGACGATCTTCTCCTGACCGGACTCGATACGGCCCCTGCGCTCCGCGTGCGAGGACACGAGCTGGGACTTGAGATACCCCGACTCGACGGCGGCCATCGCGCCGCCCATCTCCTCGATGCGGTCCATCTCGGCGAGGGACTCCTCGACCAGAGAGGCCACCTTCGCCTCGATGACGTGCGAGCCCTCGAAGATGTCCGCGTACTCCAACAGGTCGCTCTCGTGCGCCAGCACCTGCTGGATGCGCAGCGACCACTGCTGGTCCCAGGGCCGGGGGAGGCCCAACGCCTCGTTCCACGCCGGGAGTTGCACGGCACGCGCGCGTGCGTCCTTCGACAGCGTCACGGCCAGCATCTCCAGCACGATCCGCTGGACGTTGTTCTCCGGCTGCGCCTCCGTCAGGCCCAGGGAGTTGACCTGGACGCCGTAGCGGAAGCGGCGCTGCTTCGGGTTCTCGATGCAGTAGCGCTCGCGGGTGACCTCGTCCCAGATGCGGCCGAAGGCGCGCATCTTGCACATCTCCTCGATGAAGCGGACGCCCGCGTTCACGAAGAAGGAGATGCGGGCGACGACATCGCCCCTGCGGTCCTCGGGGATCTGGCCGGACGCGAACACCGCGTCCAGGACGGCGATCGCGGTGGACATGGCGTACGCGATCTCCTGGACCGGGGTGGCCCCGGCCTCCTGGAGGTGGTAGCTGCAGATGTTGATCGGGTTCCACTTGGGGATGTGGTTCACCGTGTAGCAGATCATGTCGGTCGTCAGCCGGAGCGAGGGAACCGGCGGGAACACGTGCGTGCCCCGCGACAGGTACTCCTTGACGATGTCGTTCTGGGTCGTCCCCTGGAGCAGGGTGATGTCGACGCCCTGCTCCTCGGCGACGACCTGATAGAGCGCCAGCATCCACATGGCCGTGGCGTTGATCGTCATCGAGGTGTTCATCTGGTCCAGGGGGATGTCCTGGAAGAGGCGGCGCATGTCACCGACGTGGGCCACCGGCACGCCGACCCGGCCGACCTCGCCGCGGGCGAGGATGTGGTCGGAGTCGTAGCCGGTCTGCGTCGGCAGGTCGAACGCGACCGACAGACCGGTCTGGCCCTTGGCGAGGTTGCGCCGGTACAGCTCGTTGGACGCCTCGGCCGTGGAGTGACCGGCATAGGTGCGCATGAGCCACGGCCGGTCCTTCTGACGCTCAGTCATCAGCGGACCTCAGATGTTCCGGAAGCGGTTGATGGCGTCGATGTGCTGGGCGCGCTTCTCCTCGTCGTGCACACCGAGGCCCTCCTCGGGGGCGAGGCACAGGACGCCGACCTTGCCCTGGTGGAGGTTGCGGTGGACGTCGTAGGCGGCCTGGCCGGTCTCCTCCAGGGAGTACACCTTGGAGAGCGTCGGGTGGATCTTGCCCTTGGCGACCAGCCGGTTGGCCTCCCAGGCCTCGCGGTAGTTGGCGAAGTGCGAGCCGATGATCCGCTTCAGGGACATCCACAGGTAGCGGTTGTCGTACTCGTGGTTGAACCCGGAGGTCGACGCGCAGGTGACGATCGTGCCGCCCTTGCGGGTGACGTAGACGCTTGCGCCGAAGGTCTCGCGGCCCGGGTGCTCGAAGACGATGTCCACGTCCTCGCCGCCGGTGAGGTCACGGATGCGCTTGCCGAAGCGCTTCCACTCACGGGGGTCCTGGTTGTGCTCGTCGGCCCAGAACTTGTAGTCCTCGGCGGTGCGGTCGATGATCGCCTCGGCGCCCATCGCCCGGCAGATGTCGGCCTTCTGGGGCGAGGAGACGACACAGATGGGGTTGGCGCCGCCCGCGAGCGCGAACTGTGTGGCGTACGAGCCGAGTCCGCCGCTCGCGCCCCAGATCAGGACGTTGTCGCCCTGCTTCATGCCGGCGCCGTTGCGGGAGACCAGCTGCCGGTAGGCGGTGGAGTTCACCAGGCCCGGGGCGGCGGCCTCCTCCCACGACAGGTGACCCGGCTTGGGCATCAGCTGGTTGGACTTGACGAGCGCGATCTCGGCGAGCCCGCCGAAGTTGGTCTCGAAGCCCCAGATCCGCTGCTCGGGGTCGAGCATCGTGTCGTTGTGCCCGTCGCTCGACTCCAGCTCCACGCTCAGGCAGTGCGCGACGACCTCGTCACCGGGCTTCCAGGCGTTCACGCCGGGGCCGGTGCGCAGGACGACGCCCGCGAGGTCGGAGCCGATGATGTGGTATGGCAGGTCGTGCCGCTTGGTGAGTTCGCTGAGCTTGCCGTAGCGCTCCAGGAAGCCGAACGTCGACAGCGGCTCGAAGATCGAGGTCCACACGGAGTTGTAGTTGACCGAGGAGGCCATCACGGCCACCAGGGCCTCGCCCGGGCCCAGTTCGGGCACCGGGACGTCGTCCAGGTGGATCGACTTGCGGGGGTCCTTGTCGCGGGTGGTGAGGCCCGCGAACATGTCCGTCTCGTCCTTGTGCACGGTGATCGCGCGGTACGACTCGGGGAGCGGCAGGGCGGCGAAATCGGCCGGCGTCGAGTCCGGCGACTGGATCGCGTCCAGGATGTCCTTCACGGTCACGGTGTTGCCTCCGGCGAAGTGCGCCCTGAGGGAGGGGCGTCGATGGTTACGTCGGTGCTGCTGCTGAGGGTGGGTGCTGAGGTGCCGTCGGTTCGGCGGGTGGTGCTTCGGCAGCGCTTGGTGGCGCGGGAGGTTGCCTGTGACGCAGGCGTCCGGGCGCGCAGCCCAGTGGCGGGTTACGGGGACAGCCGACGTACGAATGGTCTCTGCACGCCGGCCGCCCGGACACCTTCAACGTATGACACTGCGTGTCACCCCGCAAGGCACCGAGTGCCATGAATTGCTCTCAGGTGAAATCTTTACGTAACAAATGAGCGATGATCGATCGAACGGGGTCTGAAAGGTGCGTGAAAAGGGGCTCTGACATGCCAAAACGGCCACCCCGTGGGGTGGCCGTCATCACAGCGGGGCTGAGGGCTCAGCGGTCCCGCAGTGCCTCTTCGATGGTCCGCATGACCTCGTCCAGCGGGGCGTCGGTGCGGGCGACCGTCACCAGGACCTCGCCCTGCTGATGCACCATCGCGGTGGCCGGCTTGGGGGTCGCGGTGCGGCCGGCGCCGATGCCGCTGCCGAACGTCTTCCGTACGATCCCGAAGGCGTGGTCGAGCTGTGCCTCGACGTCGCCCTGGCCGCCGGCCCGCAGCCAACGCCGCAGCACGTGGTTGTGGGCGGTGACCACCGCCGAGGCGGCGACCTCGGCGAGCAGTGGGTCGTCGTTGGCGTCGTCGTCGTGCGCGTGCTCGTCGAAGTGGCCCAGGAGATAGCGCGTGAACAGCCGCTCGTAGCGGGCCACCGATGCGATCTCGGCCTCGCGCAGGGTGGGCACCTCGCGCGTCAGCTTGTAGCGGGCGACCGAGATCTCCGGCTGGGCCGCGTACATGCGCATGACTTCCTTGATGCCCCGGCACACCGTGTCGAGCGGGTGCTCGTGCGCGGGGGCGGCATTGAGTACCGCCTCGGCCCGGATCAGGGTGTCGTCGTGGTCGGGAAAGATCGCCTCTTCCTTGGAGCGGAAGTGGCGGAAGAACGTCCGGCGCGCGACCCCGGCCGCGGCCGCGATCTCGTCGACGGTGGTCGCCTCGTACCCCTTGGTCGCGAACAGCTCCATCGCCGCCGCCGCCAACTCGCGCCGCATCTTGAGGCGCTGGGCGGCGGCACGACTGCCCGCGGCACTCTCCGGTGCGTCGGGCGTGGCAGGTGTACGGGAGGGCTTGGCGGGCTGGGGCATGACCCGAACGTACTGCATGTGCGCAGCCCGGCGCGCACGTCCGGGGTTTCCCCCGCCCGCTGTGGGCAGGGGTTCTCCGGTGGGATCGAGCAGCCCGCCCCAGTCGCCGTCGGCCGCGAACGGCTCGCCGGGATGCCCAGGGGGCGTCTCGTGGATCCGGCCGTGGTCGCGGGTTGGAAGGTGCCGCTCCTCGGAATCGGCCTGATCCACGAGTCGGCCCCTAGCGGCGGGCGTATTCGCGGAAGCCGCGGCCCGTCTTGCGGCCGAGGCAGCCCGCGGCCACCAGGTGCTCCAGGAGCGGTGCCGGAGCGAGGCCCGGGTCGCGGAACTCGCGGTGCAGGACCTTCTCGATCGCCAGGGAGACATCGAGCCCGACGACGTCCAACAGCTCGAAGGGGCCCATCGGGTAGCCGCCGCCCAGCTTCATCGCGGCATCGATGTCGTCAAGAGACGCGTAGTGCTCCTGCACCATCTTGATCGCGTTGTTGAGGTACGGGAAAAGCAGTGCGTTGACGATGAATCCAGCCCGGTCACCACAGTCGACCGCATGCTTCTTGATCTTGACGCAGACCTCGTGCACCGTTGATTGGACGTCGGCATCCGTCAACACCGTACGGACGACCTCGACCAGCTTCATCGCCGGTGCGGGGTTGAAGAAGTGCATGCCGATCACGTCCTGCGGACGCGAGGTGGCGCGGGCGCACGCGACGACCGGGAGTGACGAGGTCGTGGTGGCCAGGACCGCGCCCGGCTTGCAGACCTTGTCCAGCGTCGCGAACAGCTGCCGCTTGATCTCCAGGTCCTCGGCGACCGCCTCGACGGCCAGATCGACGTCGGCGAAGGAGTCGTAGGAGCCCGCCGGAGTGATCCGCTCCAGGGTCTGCGCGGCGGCCTCGGCGGTCATCCGCCCCCGGTCGACGGAGCGCGAAAGCGACGTGCCGATACGGGACTTGGCGACCTGCGCCTTCTCCTCGCTGCGCGCGGCGAGCACCACGTCGTACCCGGCCTTGGCGAAGACCTCGGCGATACCGGACGCCATGGTCCCGGAACCGGCGACCCCGACCGAGCGGACCGTACGACCCGGGGTGAGCCGCGCGCCCTCCACCGGGGTCAGCGTGTCCCGCACGACCGTCGCGCTGCCCGGAGTCTCGTACGAGTAGAAGCCGCGGCCCGTCTTACGGCCGGTCAGGCCCGCCTCGCTGAGCTGTTTCAGGATCGGCGCGGGGGCGTGCAGACGGTCGTGGGACTCGGCGTACATGGCCTCCAGGACCGTGCGCGCGGTGTCGACGCCGATGAGGTCGAGGAGCGCGAGCGGGCCCATGGGGAGCCCGCAGCCGAGCCGCATCGCGGCGTCGATGTCCTCGCGGGAGGCGTACTTCGCCTCGTACATCGCGGCCGCCTGGTTGAGGTAGCCGAACAGCAGCCCGTCCGCGACGAACCCGGGCCGGTCGCCGACCGCGACGGGCTCCTTGCCCAGCTCGATCGCGAGCTCGGTGACGGCGGTGACGGCGGCGGGCGCGGTCAGCACCGAGGAGACGACCTCGACCAGCTTCATCGCCGGCGCCGGGTTGAAGAAGTGCAGCCCCAACACCCGCTCCGGGCGGGCCGAATCGGCCGCCAGCCGGGTCACGGAGAGGGCGTTCGTGCCGGTCGCGAGGATGGTGTCGGGGCGCACGACCCCGTCCAGCTCGCGGAAGATCTGGTGCTTGATCTCGTACGACTCCGGGGCCACCTCGATGACCAGGTCGGCGTCGGCCGCGGCGCTCAGATCGGTGGAGGTGCGGACGCGGGCCAGGGCGTCGGTGCGCTCCTGCTCGGTCAGCCGGCCGCGCCGCACGGCGTGGGCGGTCGCGGTCTCCAGCGCGGCGACGGCGTGGGCGGTCGCGGCCTCGCTGACGTCGATGCCGACGACCTCGCGGCCGGCCCGGGCGAGGACCTCGGTGATACCGGTGCCCATCGTGCCGAGACCGACGACGGCAATGGTCTTGAACGGGGACAGGGGAGCGTCGGACAGGGGAGCTGCCATCGCGGGACTCCTGGAATGAGGGTGACGACTGGAAGCGCACGGAGTGCGGGTGATACAGGGCAACGAGCGCACAGGCCCGGCGAGAAGAGGGAGTTCCGACCGGCCCTGTCCCAGGCCTGGTCGTACCGCGGTACACGAGGTACCGAACCGACTGCACTCACGGCGGCTGCGTCACCAGGCCGCCGTAAGGAGATACACGAGTGGTAACTCGCTCACCTGAGCTTAACCGGTGAGTAACGAGCGCGCCAGCCCCCGAGTTTGTGATGTACGTCCCGGGCTTCCTGCGACACCCATAGGCTCGGTTTCATGGACGAAGAGTTGCGATCACTCACGGAGCGCTTACGGCAGGAGTCGGGAGGAGCGGTGCCGTACGAGCGACTCGTGGCGACCGGCGACCTCGACGAACTGGCGGAGGTCCTCACCGCCCCCGGTCATCCGCTGTGGGCAAGGGAGTTGGCCGCGTTCCGCCTGGGCCTCGCCGGCGACCGGCGTGCCTTCGAGTCCTTGGTCCTCCTCCTCAACCACCGCGAACCACAGCGCTGTGCCTCCGCCGCGCACGCCCTGGCCCGCCTCGACGACCCCCGCACCGCCCGCGCTGCGGCCGCCCTCGCCACCAACGAACTCCGCGTCGCCTACGCCCTGCAGCCCGTCCGCCTCCTGGCCGACCTCCACGCCCCCGAGTCGGTCCCCGCCCTCATCACCACCCTCCAGCGCCGTCTCCGCCCGCACGACCCGTACCGCCGCGTGGCCCTGGCCTGCGTCGAGGGCCTCGGTGAACTGGCCGACCCGCGCGCCAGACCGGTACTGAACGACGCGCTCGCCCACCCGGCACTGGCGGAGGCGGCGGTGCACGCGCTGGGGCGGATTCCCCGGCAGCGGTGAGCCGTCGGCCCGGTGTTCCGCTCAGCCCCTCAATTCCCTGACGTACCGCAGCTCGGGCACCGCGACTCCCTCCACCTCGTACGGCTCCTCCGTGCCGTCGGCCCGGAACCCCGCGCGCTCGTAGAAGCGGCGGGCGCGGGCGTTGCCCCGGACGACCCAGAGGTGGACGCGGTCGTGGCCGCGGGCCGCGCACTCACGTAGGGACTCCTGCATGAGGGCCCGGCCGACGCCGGTGCTCACGTACTGGGGGTCGAGATAGATGGCGTACAACTCGGCCTCTCCGGTGCGGGGTTCACCGTCGCGGTACGGTCCGATCGCGGCCCAGCCGATGAGTTCCGCACCCCGGGTCGCGACCAGGTTCACCACGCTGCCGTCGTCCCGCGCGAAACGGGCCCGGCGGCGTTCCGCGTCGGCCTTCGCACTGAGGGTGTCGAGGAAGGGCTGCGGCATGAGGCCCCGGTACGCGAACTGCCAGCCCAGGACGCGGATTTCGGAGACGCGGTCGCAGTCGGCGAGGGTCATCGGGCGGATCCGCGGGGGCTCGGCGTCGTCCATGACGTCACCATACGGACGCGCCGACCGCGCCCGCCTCCCAATTGGCCGCGCCTGCCCCCGAATTACTCGGCTTGCTGGGATCGCTCGGCTTGTTCGGCGATCACCGCGAACGCCTCGATCTCCATCAGGAACTCCGGTCGCACCAGAGCGGCGACCTGGACGGCCGAGGCGGCGGGGAGCCGGTCGTCGGGTATGTGTGCCGCGCGGGCCGTGCGGATGGCCGGCATGTGGGCCATGTCCGTGACGAAGTAGGTCAGTTTGACCACGTCGTCGAAGGTGGCGCCCGCCGAGGCGAGGCAGCGGCGGAGGTTCTCGAAGACCTGGCGGGCCTGGGCCGCCGGATCGCCCTCGCCGACGAGCTTGCCGTCCTCGTCCAGGGCGAGTTGGCCGGAGATCGCGACGAAGCGGCCGGTGCCCGTCACGACGTGCGTGTAGGCCGTCGCGGGGGCGACGCCGTCGGGGGCGGGAATCCTCGTCAGCTCACTCATGCGTCCATGGTGGACCATGGGTCTGACAACGAGGATTCCCGCCCCCGAGGGACAGTCGGACGGGACTCAGCCGCGGAAGCCCAGCAGGCCGTGCAGCGTCGAACCGTGTGCCGTGCTCGTCGCCGCCTTCGCCGTGGTCAGTGGCTGGGGGTCCGGCGTCTTCTGGCACACCGCGTCGACCTCGCGGCCACTGCGCGGCACCTTGCCGTCGGTCAGGTACGTCGCCAGGTACTTGTCCAGGCAGGCGTTCCCGCTCAGCGTGATGCCGTGGTTCCCGCCGCCCTGCTCGACCACGAAACTCGAACCGGCCAGCATCTGGTGGACCGTCGCGCCGCCCTCGTACGGAGTGGCCGCGTCGTTCGTCGCCTGGAACAGCAGCACCGGCGGCAGCTTGCCGTTGGCGATGTTGATCGGCTGCTCCGACTTCGTCGGCCAGAACGCGCACGGCGCGTTGTACCAGGCGTTGTTCCACACCATGAACGGCGCCTTGTCGTAGGCCGCCCAGTTGTCCTTGCGCCACTGGTTCCAGTCGCGCGGCCAGGACGCGTCACGGCACTGCACCGACGTGTAGACGCTGTACCCGTTGTCCCCGGAGGCGTCGATCGCGGCGAAGTTCTCGTACGTCTCGACCAACGGATCGGCGTTCTTGTCGTTCACGTACGCCGCGAACGCCTCGGCCAGATAAGGCCAGTAGCCGTTGTAGTAGCCGCCCGGGATGAAGGTGTCCTCCAGCTCGGAGGCGCCCACCTTCCCGCCCGCCGGCTTCTTCGCGAGGGCCTTCCGCATCGCGTACCACTTGGCCTCGATCTTGGCCGGGTCGGTGCCGAGCTTGTACGTCGCGTTGTACTTGGCGATCCACGCCATGAGCGCCTGCTGGCGGTCGTTGAAGGCGTAGTCCTGGCCGAGGTTGTCGTCGTACCAGACACCGGTGGGATCGACGATGGAGTCGAGGACCAGGCGGCGCACGCGCTCCGGGTAGAGCTTCGCGTACACGGCGCCCAGGTAGGTGCCGTACGAGTAACCGAAGTAGTTGATCTTCTTCGCGCCGAGCGCCGCCCGGATCGAGTCCATGTCCCGCACGGCGCTGATCGTGTCGATGTACGGCAGCACGCTCGCGTACTTCTTGCCGCAGGCGGCGGCATAGGCCTTCACACGCGTGAGGTTGGCTTTTTCCAGCGCCGGGGTGCTCGGCACCGAGTCGGGGCGCACCGGGTTGAAGTAGCCGGGCTCGCAGTCGAGGGCGGGGGTGCTCCTGCCGACGCCGCGCGGGTCGAAGCCGACGACGTCGTACTGGGACGCCACCGCCTTGGGCAGCGAGGACGCGACGAAGCCCGCGAGGGTCAGCCCGCTGCCGCCCGGGCCGCCGGGGTTGACCAGCAGCGGTCCCTGGTACGTCTTCGCGGTGTGCGGGACGCGGGACAGGGCGAGCGAGATCTGCTTGCCGTGCGGGTTCGCGTGGTCCAGGGGCACCTTGACGCTTGAGCACTGGAGCGTCGGATAGTCCGTGGTGGCACAGCTCTTCCAGCTGAGCTTCGCCGTCTGGACGGTGGTGGTGGGACGCGCGGTGCTCGCGTCGGCGGGGAGAGCGGTGACCGTCCCGGCCACGACGACGGCGGCACCGCACAGTACGGCTGCGCGTTTTCTCATACGTCCTCCCAGGACGGAGAGGCGGCGGACAGCGGGTTTCGCGGTCCGTCCTCGCCGCATAGTCCCGAAAACTCGGGGCGGAAGAACCTGTTCAGCCGATACTTGACCCAATTGGGCCGCCGGATGCGCTCGAACGCCCTCGGTTCGGTCGGAAGCGCCCCCGGGTCGGCTCAGGGGCGAACGCGCTCAGATCAGCGTGAGCTGCGTCGGCTCGGACACCGGCTGATCCGCCGGGTCCGGCGGCTCGGGAATCCGGCGCGGCATCCCCGCGCGCGCGGGACCGATGCCGTACTCCTGGGCCAGGTCGTGGACCTGACGGGTGATCCGGCGCTGGTACCACTTCGGGGCGTACGCGCCCTCCGCGTACAGCCGCTCGTAACGGCGCACCAGGTGCGGGTGGTGCTGCCCGAGCCAGGCCATGAACCACTCGCGGGCACCGGGCCGCAGATGCAGCACCAGGGGAGTCACCGAGGTGGCCCCGGAGGCCGCTATCGCCCTTACGGTGGCGCGCAGTTGGGCCGGGTCGTCGCTCAGGAAGGGGATCACCGGGGCCATCAGGACCCCGACGTCGATGCCGTGCCCGGTCAGGGTCCGTACGGCGTCCAGGCGCCGCTCCGGGGACGGTGTGCCGGGCTCCACCGTGCGCCACAGCGCCGGGTCGGTGAAGCCGACGGAGACCGAGATGCCGACGTCGGTGACCTCGGAGGCCTGCACCAGGAGGTCCAGGTCGCGCAGGATCAGCGTGCCCTTCGTCAGGATCGAAAAGGGGTTCGCGTGGTCGCGCAGGGCGCCGAGGATGCCCGGCATCAGCCGGTAGCGGCCCTCCGCGCGCTGGTAGCAGTCGACGTTCGTGCCCATCGCTATGTGCTCGCCCAGCCAGCGCCGGGAGCCGAGCTGGCGGCGCAGCAGGTCCGGCGCGTTCACCTTGACCACGATCTGCGAGTCGAAGCCGAGGCCGGTGTCGAGGTCCAGGTAGCTGTGCGACTTGCGGGCGAAGCAGTACACGCACGCGTGGGAGCAGCCCCGGTACGGGTTGACCGTCCACTCGAAGGGCATACGGGAGGCCCCCGGCACCCGGTTGATGATCGAGCGGGCCCGCACCTCGTGGAAGGTGATCCCGCGGAACTCGGGTGTGTCGAAGGTACGGCTGACCACGGCGTCCGCGCCGAACAGCGCGGCGTCGGCCGCCCGGCTGTGACCGCCGGACTCGGCGGTGAGGTTCTCCCAGCGCATGACGCCTCCTAAGTAGGCCTGCCCTCCGAGTGAAACACTTGTTCGATTTACTGTGCAAGTGTCATTCCCGATCGCTTCCGACGCCTTGAGGCACCCCGATTTGGGTGGCCGTGGGCGGGGGTGGTTGGCTTGCCCCGACCCCGAGAACCCATGTCCTGACTCATGTCCTGGAGGAAACCGATGGCGCAGGTCGAGGCGACTACCGAGCGGGTCGTCGCAGCCGACGCGGAGGCTGTCTTCGACGCCCTCGCCGACTACAGCGGCACGCGCGCGAAGGTGCTGCCCGAGCAGTTCAGCGAGTACGAGGTGCGCGAGGGCGGCGACGGCGAGGGCACCCTCGTCCACTGGAAGCTCCAGGCCACCAGCAAGCGCGTCCGCGACTGCCTCCTGGAGGTCAGCGAGCCCACCGACGGCGAACTGGTCGAGAAGGACCGCAACTCCACCATGGTCACCACCTGGCGGGTCACCCCGGCCGGCGAGGGCAAGTCCCGCGTCACCGTGACCAGCACGTGGGACGGTGCCACCGGCATCGGCGGCTTCTTCGAGCGCACCTTCGCCCCCAAGGGTCTCGGCCGGATCTACGACCTGGTGCTCGACAGGCTCGCCGCCGAGGTCGAGAAGTAGGCCCCAAGGGCCAAGCCGCCAGGGCGCGTTGGCGCTCCGGCCGCGTCCCTCACCGGTTCGAGTGGATCTCCGTTCGAGCCGGGCGTACGCCGTAACTCGTCACGCTTGCTCGCAGTTGTCGCCCAAAGCGGGAATTGTGCGGCAGGCGCGACGAGGGGAGCGGTACGTGGGCGGGACGACTCTGGTGCAGGACGAACAGGCTCCGGCACCCCCGGAGACACCCGTCCCCGCACCCGTCGAGAAGGCCGAACTGAGCCCGCGCCGCGTGCGGTTGGTGTTCCTCGGCCTGATGCTCGCGCTGCTGCTCGCGGCCCTCGACCAGATGATCGTCGCCACCGCGCTCCCGAAGATCGTCGGCGAACTGCACGGCCTGGAGAAGATGTCCTGGGCGATCACCGCCTACCTGCTCACCTCCACGGTCGGACTCCCGGTCTACGGCAAACTCGGCGACCTCCTGGGCCGCAAGAGCGTGTTCCAGTTCGCGATCGGCGTCTTCGTCATCGGCTCCGCGCTCTCGGGCCGCGCCCAGTCCATGGACCAACTCATCGCGTTCCGCGCGGTGCAGGGCGTCGGCGCCGGCGGACTCATGATCGGCGTGCAGGCGATCATCGCGGACATCGTGCCGCCCCGGGAGCGCGGTCGCTTCATGGGCCTGATCGGCGCCACCTTCGGACTCGCCTCCGTGGCGGGGCCGTTGCTCGGCGGCTACTTCACCGACCACCTCTCCTGGCGCTGGTGCTTCTACATCAACGTGCCGTTCGGCGTGGTGACGTTCGCCGTCGTCACCGTCGTACTGAAACTGCCGAAGCCCACCGTCAAGGCGCGCCTCGACATCCTCGGCGCGCTCCTCCTCGCCGGCGCCTCAACCTGCCTGGTCCTGCTGACCAGTTGGGGCGGGACCGAGTACGCCTGGGGCTCGCACGTCATCCTCGGACTCGGCGCGGGAGCGGTGGCCGCCGCGGTCCTCTTCGTCGTCGCCGAGCGCTTCGCGCCCGAACCCCTCATCCCGCTACGGCTGTTCAAGGACGCCGTCTTCAACGTCACCGCCCTCGTGGGCCTGGTGATCGGGGTCGCGCTGTTCGGGGCCGCCAGCTATCTGCCGACCTTCCTGCAGATGGTCGACGGGGCCAGCGCCACCGAGTCCGGGCTGCTGATGCTCCCCATGATGGGCGGCATCGTCGGCGCGTCCATCGTCTCCGGGCAACTCATCAGCCACACCGGCCGCTACAAGATCTACCCCCTCCTCGGCAGCGCGCTGGCCACCCTCGGCATGTGGCTGCTGTCCCGGCTCGAAGTCGACACCTCCCGGCTGCAGTACAGCGTCTGGATGGCCGTCCTCGGCGCCGGCATCGGCATGGTGATGCCCGTCCTCGTCCTCGCCGTGCAGAACTCCGTACGGCCCGCCGACCTCGGCACCGCCACCAGCGCGAACAACTACTTCCGGCAGATCGGCGGCAGCGTCGGGGCCGCGATCTTCGGCACCCTGTTCGCGAACCGGCTCACCGACGCCCTGCGCGACCGCATCCCCGCGCGCGCGGGTGCCGGTCTTCCCGACCCCGAGTCCATCACCCCGCAGCTCGTCCACACGCTGCCCACGGCCCTGCGCGACGGCTACATCCAGGCGTACGCCGACGCCATGCCGCGGATCTTCCTCTACCTGGTGCCGGTGCTCGCCCTCGGCCTGCTCATCGCCTTCTTCCTCAAGGAGAAACCACTGGTGTCCCACAACGCCCCCGCCGAGACGCCCGAGGCCGCGCCCCTCAACTCCCCGATCCCGCAGGCCCTCCCCCAACCTTCGGCCGGGGGGACCCCCATCTCGCTCCGCTCGGCGTACGTGGCCGGAATCCCCGTCTGCGGCACGGTGCAGCACCCCGACGGGACCGTCGTGCCCCGGGCCGCGCTCACCCTCATCGACGTCTCCGGACAGCAGATCGGGCGCGGCGCCAGCGGCGCGGACGGGCGGTACGCGCTGTCGACGCCCGGCTCCGGGTCGTACGTCCTGATCGCGGCGGCCGGCGGCCACCAGCCGCAGGCGGTGTCCGTCACCGTCGGCGAGCGGCCCGTCGAACTGGACGTCGTCCTCGGCGGCGCCGGACGCCTCGCCGGGAGCGTGCTGACCGCGGACGGCACCCCGGTGCGGGAGGCCGCCGTGACGCTCACCAACGTGCACGGCGAGGTCGTCGCCAGTACCCGCAGCGGGCGCGAAGGCGGCTATGTCATCAGCGAGTTGGTGGCCGGCGAGTACACCCTCGCCGCCAGCGCGCCCGCGTTCCGCCCGGCCGCGCTCCCCGTCAGCGTCCAGGCGTCCCGCGAGACCCGCCAGGACGTCGAACTCGCCGGCGGCGCCGTGCTGCGCGGCACGGTCAGGGCGAGCGGCGGGCGGCCCGTCGAGGACGCGCGCGTGACGCTCCTGGACGCGGCGGGCAACGTGGTCGACACCCTCACCACCGGACCCGACGGAACGTTCCGGTTCATCGATCTGTCCTCCGGCGAGTACACGGTGATCGCCGCCGGGTACCCGCCCGTGGCCACCGTGCTCCAAGTGGCGGGCGGTGGACGCACCGAGCGTGACCTCCAACTCGGCCACGAGGACTGAACTCCCGCCCCACAGAGCGCGGTGGCGCACGCCGGTGCGATGGAGTGGAACCAATTCCAGGAATGCCACACATCGCCACCGGCCGCCCCCGTAGCGTGGTCGGTGGCGGCACAGATCTTGCGGAGCCGTGGGGAGAGAGGGCCTGGGCCATGGACCGTGGCACCGAGCGGGAGACACCTCCCGGCCGCCGGGCCGGGGACGACGTGGTGCTCGAACACACCGCGACGGGCCGTGTCCCCCTCGCCGTGATCCTGATCGACCGCGACGGCCTCGTCTCGCACTGGAGCCGCGGTGCCCGACGCCTGTTCGGCGCCACCAAGGAAGAGGCGATCGGCCAGACGGCCCTCGACCTGCTCCCCGTCTCCGGCGCCCTGCCCGACGACGAGGAGACCAGCCCCTACGGCGGGTTCACCGCCTACGACGGACTCGGCCCCGACCTGGAGTCCTCCCTCGACGGCCGCCTGTCCTACCCGGCCGCCGGACGCGCCCGCCTCACCGTGCCCGAGCGAAGCGAGCCGGGGGCCCTCCCGGCCGAAGGCTGGGGGAGCGACCGTGTGGACGTCCTGTGGTGGGCCTATCCGCTCGTCGGGCCGGGACAGGAACGGCTGTTGGTGCTCGCCGCCGACGCGGGCGCCCTGCGCCAGGACCTCCCCGAGGCGGACCGCGCCTTCGAGCGCATAGCACCGGGCTTCGCCCTGCACACCGACTTCCCCGGCGCCGAAGAACTCGCCCGCAGGCTCCCCGAGATCCTGCCCAGCATGAGCGTCGACGAGAGCGCCCGCATCGTCGCCCAGGTCCTCGAACTCGGCTATCCCGTCCTGGAGTTCAGCCAGAACGAGCGGGTGCCGGTGACCCCCGACTGGGGCGTCGCCCGCCGCGCCGAGCGCAAGGCGCGTCGCGAGCGCGCCGCCCTCGCCGCAGCCGAGGGACGTCCCCTCCCGCAGGAGTCCGCGGACGAGGGCGAGGACCTCGAATACGCGGCCGTGCGCGACCGGTTGGAGTTCCTCAACGAGGTCAGCGGCCGCATCGGCACCTCGCTCGACCTCGCGCAGACCATCATCGAGGTCAGCAGGGCCGTCGTCCCCAAGTTCACGGACGTCGCGGGCACGTACCTCCGCGAACAGGTCGTCGCCGGCGAGGGGTTCCCGGACGGTGTGCCGGACACGACCACCATGTGGCACCGGGTCGCCCTGGAGCACACCGACGAACCCGGCCGCTGGGACGACGTCGTACCGGTCGGCGAGGCCATGCCGTTCCCGGCGCACACCCCGTTCTTCCAGTGCATGACCACCGGCGAACCCGTCCTCGTGCCGCGCATCAGCGAACAGATGGGGCACATGATCGCCTCGCAGTTCGAGAAGCGCGACATCCGGCCGCTGATCACCGGCCGCTCCATGCTGGTCGTCCCGCTCAAGGCCCGCAACGTCGTCCTCGGCTTCATGATCCTGCTGCGCCACCCGGAGCGCGTCGAGTTCAACGACATGGACCGCGTCACCGGCGCCGAACTCGCCGCCCGCGCGGGCCTCGTGCTCGACAACGCGCGCATGTACACCTACCAGGAGAGCGTCGCCGAGACCCTCCAGGACAGCATGCTGCCGCACATCCCGCCGCGCATGGCGGGCTGCGACATCGCCACCCGCTATCTGCCCGGCACACTGCTCGGCCGGGTCGGCGGCGACTGGTTCGACGCGGTGAAACTGCCCGGCGCCCGCACCGCGCTCGTCGTCGGCGACGTCATGGGCCACGGCCTCAACTCGGCAGCCATGATGGGCCAGTTGCGCACCGCCGTGCAGACCATGGCCGCCATGGACCTCCCGCCCGCCCAACTCCTGCGCAACCTCGACGACCTGGCGCAGCGCCTCGGCGACTCGTACCTCGCGACCTGCCTCTACGTCGTCTACGACCCGATCGCGGGCGAACTCCACCTCGCCAACGCGGGCCACATCCCGCCGGTGGTCGTGCGGGCCGTGGACGGTCGCAGCGAGCTGCTCGACCTGCCCACGGGCGCGCCCATCGGCGTCGGCGGGGTGCCCTTCGAGGCGGTGCGTGTGCGCGTGGAGCCCGGCGACCGGCTCGTGATGTGCACCGACGGTCTCGTCGAGGTGCGCGGCGAGGACATCGGCGTAGGACTCGCGACCCTGAGCGAGTCGGCCGCGCATCCGGCCGCGTCCATGGACGACGCCTGCGACACGATCATCCGCACCCTCAACACCCGCGGCGGCCGCAAGGACGACGTCGCCCTCCTGATGGCCCGTCTCAACGGCATCGAGCCGGACGACGTCGCCGAGTGGCGGCTCACCCTCGACCCGGTCGAGGCCGGCCGGGCCCGCGCGGCGGTCCGCGAACAGCTGCACGCGTGGGGCCTCGCCCAACTCGCCGACAGCACGGCCCTGTTGGCGGGCGAACTGGTCACCAACGCCCTACGGCACTCCCACGGCCGCCGGATCGCACTGCGCCTGGTGCGCGGCGACACCCTGATGTGCGAGGTGGACGACGACGACCCCACCCTGCCGTCCCTGCTCGGCGCGGGCCCCGACGACGAGTTCGGCCGCGGACTGCACCTGGTCGGCGTACTCGCCCGCGAATGGGGCGCCAGCCGTACGACCACGGGCAAGACCGTCTGGTTCGAACTCACCCTGCCCCGCCGCTGAAGCGGAGGCGACCGCAGGTGACCGTGGGGGCGCACGAGGCGTACATCGGCGTACACGGGTCGAATGAGCGGTGAAGGAATGCGCCGTGTGCTTGTGAGCGGGACCGGGGCGCGATAGACCGTACTGGCCCGTCACTTATGGCGGAACGGCCTCGCATCCTGGGGAGTTGGGCATGAGCGTGACCAGTCGGTACCGGGAGGCCTGGGAAGGTTTCTGGCGCGAGGCGCCCGACGGGCAGGGAGCCGTCTTCTGGGACGCGGCGGCGGCGCAGACGGTGGGGCTCCATCTCGCCCTGTTCGAGCCGAAGTTGCGCGACCCCGGCCTCCAGATGGTGGACCTCGGCTGCGGCAACGGCACTCAGACCCGGTTCCTCGCCGACCGGTTCACCCATGTCGTCGGCGCCGACCTGTCCGCCGCGGCCCTCGACCACGCCCGGCACGACGACCCGGCGGGACAGGCGGCCTACCGGCTGCTGGACGCCGCCGACAAGACCGAGGTCGAGACCCTGCACGCCGAACTCGGCGACGCCAACGTCTACATGAGGGGCGTGCTGCACCAGGTCGAGCCCGACGACCGGCAGCCGCTGGTGGAAGGAATCGCCACGCTCATCGGCGAGCGCGGCCACGCCTTCCTCGTCGAACTCGCCGAGGCCGCCCGCCCGATCCTCGGCGAACTGGCCCAGGACCCGGCGGGCCCGCCGGCGAAGCTCGCCCCGGTCTTCCGGCACGGCATCGCCCCCGGCGAAGTACCCGACGACGAGGTGCCGGAACTCCTGCGCGCGGCCGGCCTCACGGTCCTCGCGAGCGGCGAACTACCGCTGATCACCACCGAGTTCACCGCGGACGGCGCGCGCATCGAACTGCCGTCGAAGTGGGTGATCGCGAGCCGCGCGACCTGAGACGGCAGGGGGAGGCGGGGCGGCTCACCGCCTCCCCCCACCCGCACTACCCGAACTGGTGCTTGAGGAACGACCCGGACCACGCCATCAGGTCCGCGGGCACGTAGTACCCCTTCTCGTCGTTGATCGCGTCCCAGTTCTTCGCCACGTCCTCGACCGACGCGTCACCACCGGCGTGCGCGTACCCCTCTGTCGAGGCCAGGAAGACCCGCGCGAACCGGCCCGCGCCGGCCGTGTAGATCTCCCCGCTCACCGGGACGCTCTCGTGCGCGAGGTAGGCCACCATCGGCGCCACCGCCGACGACGGCATGTACGGCATGCCCTCCGCGGTCTCGGTGGGCTCCTCCTCGGGGCCGCCGCCCATCCGGGTCATCGCGGCCGGCGCGATCAGGTTGACCTTGATGTTGTGCGGCTCTCCGGCCAGCTTCGCGCTGCGCGCCATGCCGACCGTGCCCGCCTTCGCGGCGGCGTACGACAGGTTGTTGTCCATGCCGAACATGCCGCTGGAGGTGGTCAGGACGACCCGGCCGTAGCCCCGCTCGACGAAGTGCGGCCAGGCGGCCCGCATCGTGTTGAACGAACCGAGCAGGTGGACGGCCAAGTGCCGTTCCAGGTTGTCGAGTTCGATCTCCGGCAGGCCCGCGTACCGGATGATCCCGGCGTTGTTGACGAGGACGTCGATCCGGCCGAAGTTCTCGATCGCGGTGCCGATGACCGCCTCGCCGCCCGCGGTCGTGGACACGTCGTGCGTGTCGGCCACCGCCTCGCCGCCCGTGGCGACGATTCCGTCGACGACCTTCTGCGCGGGTCCGGCGTCGGAGCCCTCGCCCTCCATCGACCCGCCCAGGTCGTTGACGACGACCTTCGCCCCGCGCTCCGCCAGCAGGCGGGCGTAGGCGCGGCCGAGGCCACGGCCCGCGCCGGTGACGACGGCGACGCGTCCTTCGAAGCCGAACTCGCTCATGGGTGACTCCAGTTGTGTGCGGGTGACAGCGTGGGTGGCTACCAGGCGACCGGCAGTGCGTGCAGGCCGTAGGCGAGCGCGTCGTCCCGGCGGAACCTCAACTCGTCGAAGCCGACGGCCAGTCGCAGGGTCGGGATGCGGCGGTACAACGTGCCGTAGACGACCTGGAGTTCGATGCGGGCGAGCTGCTGGCCGAGGCACTGGTGGATGCCCCAGGCGAAGGCGTGATGGTGCCGCGCCTCGCGGGAGATGTCGAACCTCTCCGGCTCGGGGAAGGCCGCCGGGTCCCAGTTGCCCGCGGGCAGCGCGACGACGATGCCCTCGCCGGCCTTGATGGTCACGCCCTCGATCTCGATGTCCTCGGCGGCGATCCGCCGCTGCCCGAGTGCCGGGATCGTCAGATAGCGCAGGATCTCCTCGACCGCGTTCGCGACGACCTTGGGGTCGTCCGTCCCGCGCAGCAGGGCCAGTTGCTCGGGGTTCTGGAGGAGCAGGGCGGTGCCCAGGGTGATCATGCCGGCGCTGGTCTCGTGGCCGGCGATCAGCAGGATCATGCAGAGCATGACGGCCTCGGGCAGGGTGACCTCGCCCGCCTTGATCCGCCCGGCGAAGTCCGAGATGACGTCGTCGGACGGCTCCTCCATCCGCTTCTGGAGCAGCCCGGCCAGATAGCCGCCGAGCGCCTGGTTCGCCGCCCGGTCCTGCTCGGCGGTCTTGTCGCTCCGGGTCGCCAGCGAGGCGTGCTCCTGGAAGAACTCGTGGTCCTCGTACGGCACTCCGAGCAGCGCGCAGATCATCAGCGAGGGCAGCGGCAGCGACAGCGCGGCGTTCAGGTCCGCCGGGTTCGGGCCCGCGAGCATCCTGTCGATCAGCTCGTCGGTGAACCGCTGGATCTCCGGCCGCAGCTTCTCCATCCGGTTACGCGTGAACGGAGCCGTCATCATGCGGCGGATCCGCGTGTGGTCGGCGCCGTCGGCGTTGAAGATGGTCAGCGGATGGTGGGGAGCGTTCTCCGCCATCGCCTCGTTCGGATACGGGAACCCCGGCTGCTTGTCGTCGGAGCTCACCCGCGGGTCGGACAGGATCACGCGCTGTGCGGCGTGCCCGGTCACCAGCCACGGGGTGCTGCCGTCCCAGATCCGGCCCCGGGACACGGGCGCCTCGTCGTTCAGGGCACGCAGTCCGGCCGGCGGGGCGAACGGGCAGGTGCGGTCGCGTGCGCCCGGGTAGTCGAAGAGCTCCGCGTCAGGGGCGGCGAGTTCCGTCTCGGCCTCGGACATGGTCGTTCCTCCAGATGAGGGTGGGAGGGTGGGGGAAATACAGCTGGGGGCTATTCCTCGATACGGATCGCCAGCGCGGGGCACACCGCCGCGGCGTTCCGCACGTCGTCGGCCAGTTCGGCGGGCGGGTTCTCGTTCAGCAGGACGACGATGCCGTCCTCGTCGCGCTGGTCGAACACGTCCATGGCGGCGGCGACGCACTGCCCGGCGGCGACGCATTTGTCCTCGTCGACGACAACCTTCATGGCAACTCTCCTGATCGTTCCGGGTCGTTCAGTGGGCGGGAGCGGGGGAGGGGACCGCGTCGACGATCTCCTGACGGCGCTGTCTGGCCTGCTTGGGCATGTTCCAGCCGAGGATCCCGGTGACCCGGCCGCCGCTGCGGTAGCGCGCGACGAACCGGTGGGCCGCCAACTCCCCCTCGACGACGTCGACTTCGGCATCGGCCGGCAGGAAGCCGTGCACCTGGAGCTTGGCGTCGAACTGATCGGTCCAGAAGTACGGCACCGGCTCGTACGCCCGGTCCTCCCCGAGGATCGCGCCGGCGACCGCCATGGCCTGCTCGGTGGCGTTCGTCCGGTTCTCCAGCCGGATCAGCCGGCCGAGCTGCTCGTGGTGCCAGCGGGCCACGTCACCGACGGCGTAGATCCCGGGCGCCGCCTGGCAACGCGAGTCGCACACCACGCCGTTGTCGAGTTCGAGCCCGCTGTCGGCCAGCCACTCCGTCGCCGGACTCGCCCCGATCGCGACCACGACCACATCGGCGGGCAGCACCTCGCCGGTGCTCAACTCCACGCCGGAGACGTGGCCTTGGTCACCGGTCAGCCCTACGACGCCGTTGCCCAGCCGGAGTTGCACCCCCCGTTCGGTGTGCAGCTCCGCCAGCAGTCCCGACACCAGGGGGCCCACCTGAAGGGCCAGAGGGCCGGTGAGTGGTCCGGCGAGGGTGACGTCCAGGCCCAACGTCCGTGCCGTGGCGGCGATTTCGGAGCCGAGAACGCCCTCGCCGACGACCACCAGCCGCGACCCGGCCAGCAGATCCGTCCGCAGGGCGAGCGCGTCGTCGAGGGTGCGCAGTACATGGACACCGGTCAACTCGCCCTGTCCCGGCAGCATTCGGGGCCGTACGCCGGTGGCGATCACGATCACGTCGGCGCTCAGCTCGCGTCCGGACTCCGTGCGCACGGTCCGGGTCGCCGGGTCCAGGGCGACCGCGGGGTCGCCGAGCACGAACTCGGTGTCGAGACCGGACAGCATCTCCTCGGTGCGCAGTGCGGCCCGGGCCGGTTCCCAGGCGCCGGAGAGGATCTGCTTGGACAGCGGCGGACGGTCGTACGGGGCGTGCGGCTCGGCGCCGAGCACCGTGACACGGCCCGTGTACCCCTTGCGCCGGAGGGCCTCCACCGTGGTCAGCCCGGACGCGGAGGCGCCCACCACCAGCACGTGGGCCACGGCCCCGGTGTCGTCCTCGTTGCTCATGTTCTGCTCCGTTGCGGCGTTGGTGCGATGGTCTGTGCGGGCGCTCACGCCAGATAGCGCCCGCCGTTGACGCTGAGGGTCTGGCCGGTGACGTAGGCGGCTTCCTCGGAGGCGAGGTACGCCACCGCGTAGGCGATGTCCTCCGGCTTGCCGGCCCGTTTCATCGGCATGGAGGCGGCGGCGGCCTCCACGTCGACCGGGCCCTCGCGGACCAGGGGGGTGTCGATGAAGCCGGGCGGCACGTGGTTCACGGTGATGCCTTGGCCGATGTACTCGACCGCCAGTGCCCGGGTGAGGGCGATGACACCGCCCTTGGAGGACGCGTAGTGGGCCATCGAGGGCGCGCCGGTCTGCGCGGAGGACGAGGAGATGTTGACGATCCGGCCCCAGCCCGCCTCGACCATGTCGGGCACCAGTTCCTTGGTGACGAGGAACGGGCCCTTGAGGTTGATCCCGATCATGCGGTCCCAGGACGCCTCGGAGATGCTCGTGAACGGCTCGTAGGCGGTGATGCCCGCGTTGTTGACGAGGATCGCGACCGGGCCGAACTCCTCGCGGGTGCGGGCGGCCGCCCGTGCCACGGCGCCGGCCTCGGCCGCGTCGCCGGGGACCGCGATCGCCGCACCGCCGGCCTCCTGGATGGCCGCCGCGGTCTTCTCGGCACCCTCGCTGTTGAGGTCCCAGACCGCGACCGCGGCTCCCCGGGCGGCGAGCACCGTCGCGATCGCCTGGCCGATGCCGCGACCGCCGCCGGTGACGACGGCGACCTTTCCCTGCAGTGACATGTGCGCTCCCTTGCGCTCGTGCGCGGTGCCGTGAGGACCGGACACCGGTGGTTCGGCTATTCGCCCAGGGCCTCGCGGGCCGCGGTGCGGGCGGCGACGGCCCGGGGGAAGCCGGTGTACCCGGCGGCGTGGTAGAGGATCTCGGCCAGCTCGTCCCTGGTCACGCCGTTGGTGAGGGCGACCCGGACATGGGTCTTCAGCTCGGTCTCGGCACCGAGCGCGATCAGGATGCCGAGGGTGACCAGGCTGCGGTCGCGCGGGGCGAGGCCCTCACGGCCCCACAGCGCGCCCCACACGGTGGACAGGCCGATCTCGACGAGATCCTCGCCGAGCTTGCCGTCCCGCATGTCGAGATCACCCTCCGCGGGAACCACCCCGGGCAGTGCGGCCCGCAGGGCCTTCAGGCCCGCGACGCGCAGATCGGTGGCTTCCTTGACGTCTTCGGCGCTCATGCGCGACTCCCGGTGCAGGCGATTGCATTCGTCCCAAGCGAAAGTTAGATCAAACGGTCGGTACAATCAATCCCTGTTACGGATATGGCGGTTCCAGGCTCTCTCCGTCATCGGCATTGATCGGGCTCAGCCCCTCATCTACTCTCGATCTGAATATTCGACCGACTGGTCGAACTATCAAACGAGGCTCATGTGGGAGCCGCAGCCCCAGTCACCATGGAGGGCAAATGAGCGAATCTTCGAAGCCGGCGGTCCAGGACCGGGTCGACGTCCTCGTCATCGGGGCCGGTGTCACCGGCATCTACCAGCTGCACACCGCCCGTGAAGCCGGGTTCTCGGTGCGCCTCCTCGAAGCGGGAACCGGGGTGGGTGGCGTCTGGTACTGGAACCGCTACCCCGAGGCGCGCTTCGACTCCGAGAGCTACACCTACGGCTACCTGTTCTCGAAGGAGCTGTGGGAGGAGTGGGAGTGGTCGGAGCGGTTCGCCGGGCAACCCGAGATCGAGCGCTACTTCAACCACGTCGTCGACCGCTTCGACCTGCGGCGCGACATCCGCAACGGCGTCAAGGTGACCTCGGCCGTCTTCGACGAGCCGTCCGGCACCTGGACCGTGCGAGGCAGCGACGGCACCGAGGTCCGGGCCCGCTACGTCGTCGCGGCCACCGGCAACCTCTCGGTACCGTTCATCCCGGGCATCCCGGGCCGCGACGACTTCCGCGGCGAGCAGCACCACACCTCCCGCTGGCCGAAGACACCCATCGACTTCACCGGCAAGCGGGTGGCCCAGATCGGTACCGGCTCCAGCGGTGTGCAGATCATCGCCGCGATCGCGGACGACGTGGCCCAGCTGACGGTGTATCAGAAGGACGCCGACTGGCTCACGCCGCTCAACAACGGGCCGATCCCGCCCGAGGAGCAGGCGGAGCTCAAGGCCGACTTCGAGTCCATCCGGGACACGCTGAACACCTCGCCGAGCGGGTTCCTCCACGAGTTCACCATGCGCTCGGGCCTCGACGACAGCCCGGAGGACCGCCAGGCGTTCTACGAGGAGCGGTGGAACGGCCCGGGCTTCACCAAGCTGACCCAGCACTACATGGACATGCTGTCGAACGAGACCGTGAACGCGGAGTGGTGCGCGTTCATGGCCGACAAGATCCGCGGCATCGTCAAGGACCCGGAGACGGCGGACAAGCTGATCCCCAAGGGTCATGGCTACGGTGGGCGTCGGCCCCCCTTCGGGACCGGTTACTACGAGACGTACAACAAGCCGAACGTCTCTCTCGTCGACATCAACACGACGCCGATCACCCGCATCACCGAGGACGGTATCGAAACCGCCGACGGTGTCGAGGAGTTCGACATCATCATCTGGGCCACCGGCTACGACTTCGGCACCGGGGCCCTCAACCGGCTCGGAGTGCGGGGGCGGCAGGGCCTGCCGTTGAAGGAGTACTGGTCGGACGGCCCGCGCACCTACCTCGGGGTCGTGTCGGCCGGCTTCCCCAACTTCTTCTTCCCCGGCGGGCCCCACGGCGCGACGGGCAACAATCCGCGGTACGCCGGCGATCAGGTGGAATTCGTCACCGACGCGATCGTCCACGCGCGCGACCAGGGATACGACGTCATCGAGGTGACCGAGGCCGCCGAGCGGGAGTGGACGGACGCCATGAACAGCAGCACCATGTCCTCCTTCCTGGACAGCACCTACTTCTCCGGGGGCAACATCCCCGGCAAGCCGGTCAAGCAGCTGCTGAACCCGACGGGCCGGTGGGCGCTCCAGGAGGCGATCGCCGCCGTCAAGCAGGGCGAGTACCCGACGTTCGTCCTCTCCAAGGCCGAGACTCCGGACGCCTGAACGCCCGGACGCCCGTGCCGCCCTGGACGTGGGCGGCACGGGCGTCCGGGTTTCCGCCGGGGCCTACTCCGCGAAGGTCGTGACCCGCTGCTGGAAGAGCCACCGGCCGCCCTCGCGGCGCAGGACGTCGTCGTAGCGTCCGACCATCTGGACGGTCCAGCCCGCCTCGCCGCGCGCGAAGAACGCCAGGTTGCTGGTGGCCGTCGCCTCGTCCTCGGTCGCCGAGATCACGACGGTGTTGGCGATGAGGTGCAACTGCGGCGCCTGGGGCGTGAAGCCGCCGAAGCCCTGCCGTATCGCCTCCCGGCCCTCGAACTTGGCCATGCCGACTATCTCGGCGACGCCGTCGGCGGTGTACAGGTCGGCGATGTCGTCGGTCCGTCCGGCGTCCAGGGCCTGGGCGTAGGCGGCGATGGCGGTCTGTACGGCCGCCGTGACGGACGCGTCGATCGTGGTGGTCATCTCACTCCAGGGTCGAGAGGGTGAAGTAGTTCTGGGGGAACGGCCGTCAGGCCTGGTACGTCGTCTTCCTGCTCCGGATCAGCCACGTGCCGTCCTGCCTGCGCAGGGTGTCGTCGTAGTGCCCGACCACGCCCACCGCCCAGCCGGCCTCGCCGCGCTGGAGGAAGACCACGTCGCTCAGGGCGCGGGCCTCGTCCTCGCCCGTGGACGTCACGACGGTGTTGGTCACCAGGTGGAGTTGCGGCCGGACCGGCTCCCATCCCTTGAAGGCCGCGTGGATCGCGTCGCGCCCCTCGACCGGGTCCATGCCCGGGATCTCCAGGACGGCGTCGGGCGTGTACAGCGCGACGATCTCGTCGGTGCGGCCGGCGTCCTGGGCCTGGGTGTGCGAGCCGAGTACGGCCCGTACGCCCGCGACGACCCACGCCTGTGTGGATTCGCTCATTCTTCGCTCCAAGGTCAGGTGTTTCGACCACTCAGTCTATTGATGGGCAGAAGATAAAGGGAGGGGTGCGCGTCGGATTCGTTGACCGATCGGTACAATCACAAATAACATGCGGGCGGCTGGTCGACGGGGACTGTCGCCGAAGGAGGCGTGATCATGACGAAGCGTTGGAAGCAGCGTCCGCCGGGCTCTACGTGGGGCGATTGGGGTGAGGACGACGAACTGGGCCGTATCAACCTGCTCACTCCCGAGAAGGTCCTTCAGGGGGTTCGCGAGGTCGAGCACGGGATCAGCTTCAGCCTGAGCCTGCCGCTGGACTATCCGGGCGGGAGCGAGCTGAACCAGCGCCGCTACCCTCCGATCCTGCGGCCCACCGAGGACCTCGAACACAAGCAGGACGTCTTCTACAACATCAAGGCGCGGGAGCACTTCTCGCCGCACCTCAGGGACGTCTGGTCCGACGACGTGGTGACCCTCTGGCTGCAGTACTCGACGCAGTGGGACGCACTCGCCCACCAGGGCCAGGAGTTCGACGCCGACGGTGACGGCGTCGAAGAGGCGGTCTACTACAACGGCTACCGCGCCGACACCGACATCGTCGGACCGCAGGAGGACGCCAAGGGCGACGGCAGCGGCACCCTCGGCTTCGCCCGCCACCTCGGCCTGGAGCACATGGCGGAGCACGGGGTCCAGGGCCGGGGCGTCCTCATCGACCTGGCCCACCACCTGGGCACCACCTGGCAGCCGGTCAACCTGAAGACCCTTCAGGAGATCATGGCGGCGGACGACATCGTCGTCGAACCCGGAGACATGCTCCTCCTGCACACCGGTTTCGACACCGCGGTGATGGCCTGGGGGAAGAACCCGGACCCCGTGGGCATCCACACCACGGCCTCCTACCTCGACGCGTTCGACCCGGCGCTCCTGGAGTGGATCGCCGAGTCGCAGATCTCCGCGCTGGTCTCGGACAACTACGCCGTCGAGGGCGTGGGCGTCGGCCCTGAGGACAACACCCCGCACTCGCTGCTCCCGATCCACAACCTCTGCCTCTTCAAGCTGGGCGTCCCGCTCGGCGAGTTGTGGTACCTGGAGAAGCTGGCGGCCTGGCTGCGCGAGCACAACCGCAGCCGCTTCCTGCTCACCGCGCCCCCGCTCAACCTGCCGGGGACACAGGGCAGTCCGCTGACACCGGTCGCGACCGTCTGACAGCCGCTACGACGGGAAGGGCCCCCAGAATCTCTGGGGGCCCTTCCCGTCGTAGGACGAACCGCTCGGATCAGACCGCGGCGATCCGCCGGACCGTGTCCGCGATCGTGTCCCGTGACGGCAGCCACACCCGTTCCAACGAGGGTGCGTACGGCGCCGGAACCGACGGCGGGGCCACGCGCGTCACCGGTGCGTCCAGGTGCCAGAAGCCCTCGTCGACGGCCATCGCGGAGAGTTCCGCGCCGACGCCGAAGTCCCGTACCGCCTCGTGCGCGATGACCAGGCGGTTGGTCTTGGCGAGGGAGGCGAGGACGGTCTCGCGGTCCAGCGGGGCGATCGTGCGCAGGTCGATCACCTCGACGCTGATGCCCTCCCCGGCGAGCAACTCGGCGGCGGCCAGGGCGTCTTGGACCATCCGCGACCAGGAGACCAGGGTGATGTCGGTGCCCTCACGGACCACCTTCGCCTTGCCCAGCGGGATCAGATGGTCGGCCGGGGGCCTGGGGCCCTTGAGGCCGTACTGGAGCCGGTTCTCCACGAAGACCACCGGGTTGGGGTCCTGGATGGCGGCACGCAGCAGGCCGTAGGTGTCCGCCGGGTTGGACGGCATCACGACCGTCAGGCCGGGGATGTGGGCGAGGATGGCCTCCAGGCTCTGCGAGTGCTGGCTGCCCGAGGAGCGTCCCGCGCCGAACTGGGTGCGGACGACCAGCGGCATGGAGGCCCGGCCGCCGGTCATGAAGCGGAGTTTGGCGGCCTGGTTGAGGAGCATGTCGAGGCAGACGCCGATGAAGTCCATGTACATGATCTCGACCACCGGCCTCATGCCGGCCATGGCCGCTCCCACCGCCGTACCGACGACGGCGCTCTCGCTGATCGGGGTGTCCCGCACCCGGCCGGGGAAGGCCTGTGCGAGCCCGCGGGTCAGTCCGAAGACGTTGCCGCCGGCGCCGACGTCGATCCCGGCGACGAACACGCTCGGATCGGCGGCGAGTTCGTGCTCCAGGGCCAGTCGTACGGCGTCCATGGACCGGAAGATCTCGGCGTCGGCCGGGAGCGGCGCGGGCTCGGGGATCGGGAGGCGGGGCGCGGAGACGTAGTCGTGCAGGGTCTCCGGGGCGGGTTCCGGCAGGGTCCTGGACCAGTCGATCGCCGCCTCGATCTCTTTGTCGATCTCCTCGTCCACGGCGTCGGCCAGCGCGGTCGGGACACCGGCCGCCGCCAGGTGCGCGCGGGCCACGAGCAGCGGGTCGCGTTTCTTGGCGGCGGCGACCTCCTCGGCGGGGCGGTAGCGCTCGGGGTCGCCCTCGTAGTGGCCGTGCCAGCGGTACGTCTCCGCCTCCAGCAGGACCGGGCCGCCGCCCGCGCGCAGCCGCGCGACGATCCCGGTCATGGTCTGCGCCACGGCCAGCACGTCGTTGCCGTCCACGTGGTGGTAGTCGATGCCGTACCCGGCGGCGCGCGCGGAGAGCGGGGCGCGGTGCTGCTCGGCCTCGGGGGAGAACTCGGAGTAGTGGTTGTTCTCACAGAGGAAGACGACCGGCAGATCCCACACGGAGGCCAGGTTCACGGCCTCGTGGAACATGCCCTGGGCCACCGCCCCGTCCCCGAAGAACGCCACCACCACGTCGCCGGCCGCGCGCAGTTTCGCGGCGGTCGCCACCCCGGCCGCGATCGGGAGCCCCGCGCCGACGATGCCGTTCGCGCCGTAGATCCCGAGACCGGGGTCCGCGATGTGCATCGAGCCGCCGCGGCCGTGGCAGGTGCCCGCGTCCTTGCCCATCAGCTCGGCCATCATGGACGCCGAGTCCAGGCCCTTGGCCAGGACGTGGCCGTGGCCGCGGTGGGTGGAGGTGATGCCGTCGCGTGCGCCGAGCGGCCAGCAGGCGCCGACGGCGCTCGCCTCCTGGCCGATCGACAGATGCAGGAAGCCCGGGATCTCCGTGGCCTTGTACAGATCGGACGCCCGCTCCTCGAAGCGGCGGATGCGGCGCATCCGCCGGTACATCTCCAGGAGCTGGTCCGTCTGTGCGGAGCCGGTGCCGGTGTGATGCGATACCTGAGTCATACGGTCCTCGCCTTAATGTACCGTTTGGTCTAGCAAACTAGAGCGACGTCCCCGGGTCCGCTTCCCCCGGGCGCGCCACGATCCGGCGCCTGTGCGGACCCGGGACAGCACGCACGTCGTCACAGTCAGGGGAGAGAAGAGATGCCACGACCGCCAGGTCATGGGCCGGGCTTCGAAGTCAGACGTCAGAAGATCATCGACGCCGCGGCGTCCCTGTTCGCGCAACAGGGCTACGCGGCGACCTCCATCAACGACCTGGGCCGCGCGGTCGGGCTCGCCAAGGGTGCCCTGTACTACTACATCGGTTCCAAGGAGAACCTGCTCATCGAGATCCAGTCGCGGGTGCTCGGCCCGCTGCTGGCGCGCGCCAAGGAGATCGCGGCCCTCGACGAGGTCCCGCTGCTGCGGCTGCGCCTGCTGTCCGAGTCGCTGCTCACGATCATCTTCCGCAGGCTCGACCACATCTGGGTCTACGAGCACGACTACCGCAGCCTCAGCGGCAAGGAGCTGGAGATCGTGCTGCGGCAGCGCTCCGACTTCGAACTGCTGATCACCGGCCTGCTCACGGAGGCTGTCGAGGAGGGGACCTTCCGCGCGGTCGAACCGCACCTGGCCACCCTCCAGTTCCTCAACCTCCACAACCACACCTACCAATGGGTGCGGCCGGACGGCAGCTGGGACGCCGCGTTCCTGTCGGGCGAGTACTGCTCGACCCTGTTCCGCGGTTTCGCCGCGTCCGTCGGCGACCTCCCGGACGTCGAGGCGCTGGCCGCCGAGTTCAAGCGGGCTCGGCCCGAACTGCTCCTCGACCCAGAGGCGTTGTGGGAAGCGGTCTCCGTGGCGAGCTGACCGGACCCGCGGTGCGCCGCCGCGCACCGCGGATCCCGCCCGCTCACGCGCCCTGGACCAGGGCCCTGGCGATGACATTGCGCTGGATCTCGTTGGTGCCCTCGCCGATCTCCAGGATCTTGGCGTCGGCGTAGAAACGGGAGATCTCCGACTCCCGCACGTATCCGTAGCCGCCGTGGATCTGCAGCGACTGGGAGGCCGCCCGGTTGGCGACCTCGGAGGCGTACAGCTTGGCCATGGCGGCCTCCGTGCTGTGCGGGCGGCCCCGGTCGGCGAGCCACGCGGCGCGGTAGACCATCCAGCGGGCCGCCTGGTACTCAGTCCCGATGTCGGCGATCTTGTGCGCGACCGCCTGGAAGTCCGACAGCGGACGCCCGAACTGGTGCCGCTCCTTGGCGTGTTTGACCGCCAGCGCCAGCGCCGCCTTGGCCAGCGAGAGGCCGAGCGCCGCCACGCTGATCCGGCCGCCGTCGAGCACGGACAGGAACTGCCGCAGCCCGTTGCCCTCTTCGCCGATCAGGTGGTCGTCGGAGACCCAGCAGTCGGTGAACACCAACTCCCGTGTGTCCATGGCGTGCCAGCCGAGCTTCTTCAGCTTGGCGCCGACCGTGTAACCGGGCGTGCCGGTCGGCACGTAGAAGGTCGCGTACCCCTTGCGTCCGTCCGCGCCCCTGCCCGTCGTGGCGAGCAGGGTGACGCCCTGACTGATGTCGGTGCCCGCGTTGGTGATGAACATCTTGGTGCCGTTGATCACCCAACCCCCGTCCGCCCGGCGGGCGGTGGTCGCGATGCCGGCCGCGTCGGAGCCGGCGTCCGGCTCGGTCAGCCCGAACGCGCCGATCGCCTCGCCCTTCGCCAGCGGGGTCAGCCAGCGGTGTTTCTGCTCCTCGGTGCCGTACGCGAGCAACGGCAGCGTGCCGATCGTCGAGTGCGCGTTCCAGGAGGAGGCCACCGACTGGTCGGCGGCGCCGAGTTCCTCCATCACCGCGACATAGGTGACCGTGTCCGCGCCGGCCCCGCCGTACTCCTCCGGCACCAGCATGCCCATCAGGCCGAGTTCGCCCAGCTTGGTGAAGATCTTGGTGGGGAAGATCTCGTTCTCGGACCACTCGGCCGCGTGGGGCGTGATCTCGTTGGCCGCGAACTCGCGGACCATGTCCTGGAGAGCGAGGGTCTCCTCGGGCAGGTCGAAGTCCATGTCACAGTCCCTTCGGGGTCAGCAGCACCTTCAGGTGCTTGGCCCGGTCGGCGGCCAGGTCCTCGAAGACACCGGCTCCTCCCGAGAGCGGAAAACGGCCGGTGATCAGGGCGGAGGCGTCCAGGCGCCCGGTGCTCATCAGATCGATCACGCGCGGGATGTCGAAGTTGTAGCCGAGCGTGCCGACCACCGACCGCTCGTAGAACACGAGTTGGCCCATGTCGAACTCGACACTTCCGTGCCCGACCCCGGCCAGCACGACCCGTCCGCCGCGCCGCACGATCGACACGGCCTGCCCCGCGAGCGCGGGCACACCCGTCGCGTCGATGACAACGTCCGGGCCGATCCGCCCGGTCCGTACGAACACCTCACGCCGTACGTCGGTCTCGCGTGGGTCGAAGGCCTCGGTGACGCCGATGCCGAGCAGCATCTCGCGACGGCCGGCGAGGGGTTCACTCACGAACAGCCCCGCCGCACCGGCGATTTGGGCCGCGAGGACCACGGCGACGCCGATCGGGCCGCCGCCGACCACGAGAACGTTGTCGCCCGGCTTGACCCCGGCCCGGGTCACGGCGTGCAGCCCGACCGCCAACGGCTCGGCCACGGCGGCGAGTTCGTCGCTCACGTTGTCCGGGAGGCGGGTCAGGCCGGCCAGCGGCACGGTGACGCGTTCCGCGAAGCCGCCGGGGGAGGCGAGGCCCACGGAACCGCTCTTGGGGCAGATGTGGTACTCGCCGCGCGTGCACCAGAAGCACACGCCGCAGCGCCACACCGGGTCCGCGGTGACGCGGTCTCCGACGGTGATGCCGGGTGCGTCCGCGCCCAACGCGACCACTGTGCCGCTGAGTTCATGGCCGAGAGCGAGGGGCGGCTTGGCTCCGGTGAGGGGGTGCGGGGCCTCGCGGATCATGTGGGGGCCTTCGAGGAACTCGTGCAGGTCCGTGCCGCAGACTCCGCACCAGGAGACTTCTATGACGGCCTCGTGCGCGGAGGGGTCAGGGGGTTCGGCCACCTCTTCGAAACGGAGATCCTGTGCACCGTGCCAGACGAGTGCCTCCATGTTTTCCGCCCCTTTCGTATCGATTTTGGCTGCGGCCCGGTGGGGGCTGGTCGCGCAGTTCCCCGCGCCCCTTAAGGGGCGTTCTTCTTGGCCCTGTTGAGAAAGGAGCCGATGCCCTTCCTCGCGTCCTCTGTGTCGAACACCCCTGTGAACAGGGCGCGTTCCAGTGCCAGGCCGGCCGTCATGCTCGCGTCCGTGCCGTGGTCGACCGCCTCTTTGATGGCTTCCAAGGCTGCCGGTGGGCCCTCGGACAGTTGGCGGGCGTAGGTCAGCGCGGCCTGCAAGGTGGAACCGGTGGGGACCACCTCGTCCACCAGGCCCAGCCGTAGCGCCTCCTCCGCCTTCACCCTGCGGCCGGTCATCAGCAGGTTCTTCGCGCGGGACGGGCCGATCAGCCGGGCGAGCCGCTGGGTGCCGCCCGAGCCCGGCATGATGCCGAGCTGTACCTCCGGCTGGGCGAAGACCGCGTCCTCGGCTGCCACCCGGTAGTCGGCGGCCAGGGCCAGCTCCATGCCGCCGCCCAGGGCGTAGCCGGTGACCGCCGCGATCACCGGCATGGGCAGGCGGGCGACCTCGTCGAAGGTGCGTTGCAACGCGCGGTTCCAGCCGCGGATCTCCTCCGGGCCCATCGCGGCCAGGGCCTTGATGTCGGCGCCGGCGGCGAAGAGCCGTTCGCCGCCGTGGAGCACGACGGCCCGTACGGCGGGGGAGTCGGCCAGCCCGCGTACGCAGGTGGCCAGCTCCTCTCTCTGAAGGGAGTCGAAGGCGTTCATCGGCGGGTTGTCGAGGCGGACCGTGACGACCGGTCCGTCGGTGTCGAGCCGGATGCGTGGCACGAAGAACCCTCCTCCTCGGCGGAAGCGGCGTCGCGTGCGATCGGGTGGTTGTCGATGCGCACGCGCCGTCGTAAAGTGCGGCTCATTGGTTTTATAGACCAAGGGGTACACTAAATCATGGGAGTGGGCAACCGACCGGTCGGGATCCGGTGTGCCCCATGAGCCGTGGTCGAGCCGTGTTCAGCGCCGAACACCACAGAGCGAGAGTGAGCCGTGCACAATTTCGCGAGCATCCTCGATTACCACCTGGCGCAGCGGCCGGACGCCGTCGCCGTCGTCCAGGGCGAGCGCTGTCTGACGGTCCGTCATCTGCACGAGCGGGTGAACCAGTTGGCGGCGGGCCTGGCCGAGCTGGGCGTCGGACGCGGTGATGTCGTCGGTCTGCTGCTCTACAACCAGCCGGAGTTCCTGGAGCTGGTCCACGCGACCAACCGGCTCGGCGCGGTCTTCCTGCCGCTCAACTACCGCCTCTCGGAAGAGGAGTGGCAGTACATCCTCGGGCACGCCCAGGCCAAGGTGATCGTCACCGAGCCGGAGTTCGTGCGGGCGGTGGAGCGCAGCGCCGGGTGTCTGACGGACCTGGAGCACCGGGTCCTGATCGGCGCGGGCGAGCCGCCCGAGGAGCCGTGGACCGACTACGAGGAATTGCTGGCCCGGCACAAGGGGGAGCGGGTGGAGCCCGTGGACGTCGAGCTCGACGATCTCCAGCGGCTCATGTACACCTCCGGCACCACCTCACGCCCCAAGGGTGTCCGCATCACCTACGGAAACCTCCAGGCCAAGAACCTCGCCCACATCGTCCACTTCGGCCTGACGGCGGCGGACACCACGCTGGTCTGCGGCCCGCTTTACCACGTCGGCGGTCTGGACATGCCGGCCCTCGGGGTCCTGTACGCGGGCGGCAGTGTCGTGCTCCAGCGCAAGTTCGACCCGCAGGGCGTCCTGCACGCCATCGAGAGGTACCGCGTCACCAACGTGTGGCTGGCGCCCGCCATGGTCAACGCGGTCCTGGAGGTCCCCGACCGCGAGGAGTACGACACCAGCTCGGTCCGCTTCATCCTCGGCGGCGGCGAGAAGACGCCCGAACCGGTGCTCCGGCGCATCATGACCGCGTTCCCCAACGCCTGGTTCGCCGACGCCTACGGCCTGACCGAGACCGTCTCCGGCGACACCTTCCTCGACCGCGAGCACGCGCTGTCCAAGCTGGGCTCGGTCGGACGTCCCGTCCCGCACACGCGCGTGCGGATCGTCGACGACAGCGGAGTAGAGGTCCCGGCCGGTGAGCTCGGTGAGATCACCCTGCGCGGGCCGAAGGTCTTCGCCGGGTACTGGCGCGACGAGAAGGCCACGGCGGCGGCTCTGCGGAACGGCTGGTTCCACACCGGCGACATCGGACACGTCGACGAGGAGGGCTTCCTCTTCATCGACGACCGCAAGAAGGACATGATCGTGTCCGGTGGCGAGAACATCGCCACGCCCGAGGTGGAGCGCGTGTTGTACGAACACCCGGCAGTTCTTGAGGCCGCGGTGGTCGGGCTCAACCATCCCCGCTGGGGCGAAGTCCCGCGCGCCTTCGTGGTGTTCAGGCCCGGCGACAACGCCGGCGCGGAGGAACTGAGGGAGTTCTGCCGGGCCCGTCTCGCCAAGTTCAAGGTGCCGGCCCGCTTCGACATCGTCGACGAGCTGCCCCGCACCCCGTCCGGCAAGGTTCTCAAGCGAACCCTGCGCGACATCCCCGCGGAGGGCTGAGCCATGACCGACGTGAATGCCCAAATCCGGCTCGACGGGCGGACGGCGTGGGTGACAGGTGCGGGGAAGGGACTGGGGCGGGCGATCGCCGTCGCCCTGTCCCAGGCAGGCGCCACCGTGGCGGCAACGGCCCGCACCGCGGCGGACCTTGAGAGCCTGGAGGGCGAACTCGCCGCGCACGGCGGCAAGGTGCTGGTCCTGCCCGGCTCGGTCGCCGACTCCGGCGTCGTCCGGGGCATCGTCGAGCGCATCACCGACGACACCGGCCGCCTCGACGCGGTCGTCAACTGTGCTGGTACGAGCCCGCACTTCACCCGCAGCGAGCGCGTCACCGACGAGGACTGGCAGCAGGTTCTCGACGTCAACCTCCAAGGCACCTTCTACTGCTGCCGCGAGGCCGGCCAGGTGATGCTGGAGCAGCGTTCGGGCTCGATCGTCAACGTCTCCTCGGTGCACGCCCGCACCGGCTTCGAGCGGATCGCCGCCTACGCCGCCAGCAAGGGCGGGGTCGAGGCCCTCACCAAGTCCCTCGCCGTGGAATGGGCCGACCGCGGGGTCCGGGTCAACGCCCTCGCGCCCGGCTACTTCCACACCGACCTCAGCTCCGGCCTGCTGGCCAGCCGCTGGGGCGAACGCATCGTCGACAGCACGCCGTTGGGCCGCGTCGGCGACGTCTCGGAACTCGGCGGGGCCGCGGTCTTCCTCGCCTCCGACGCGTCCCGTTTCGTCACCGGCACCACACTCACGGTGGACGGCGGCTGGACCGCGCGATAGCTGTATTGATCCTGAGCGCGCTCACCGCTCCGGCGCGGGCCGCACGGTGAGCAGCTGCAGCGCGTGTCCGACCGGGCCGTCGACGTCGTGCAGGACGGTGCTCGTCAGACCCTGACCGGTGGGCCCGAAGGTGACCGTCGTGTCCAACCCGGTCCAGTCGCCCGCGGGTTGGCGGTGCAGGTGGATGGTCAGGTCGACGTTCGGGTAGATCCAGGCGGTCGGCGGCTGTCGTACGGCGATGCCGTTCGCGGTGTCGACGAGTGCGAGACAGGACGCGAGCGGGCTGCTGGGTTCACCGGCGACGAGGGCGTGCCGGGTGGAGATCCAGGCGGTCGTACGGCCCGGCCGGGGTGGCGCGAGCGGCCGTACGTCCAGGGAGGCGATGTATCCGCCGGGCCACAGCGCGCTCATCTCCCAGGGGGCCAACTCCCCGGGTGGGGTGAGCCGTTCGTCGGGGCCGCCCGCGACGGCGGAGGTGTCGATCGCGGCGAGGAACCAGGCCCGGGCCCGCACCACCGGCCGGTCGGCGACCAGCACCACGGCCTCGACCAGCTCGATCGTACGGCCGGGTCGGACGACCTCCACCCGGATCTCGCACTCGTCGAGAGCGAGCCGGCCCAGGATGTCGTAACTGATCCGCGCCATCACGAGCCCGTCGCCGCCCGGACGTTGCGCCAACCGGCGCTCGATGGCGTGGACGACGAGCCCGCCGAGCGGGCTGAAGTGCAGCTCGTCGGGGTCCCAGGCGCCGCCCGCGTGGGCGGTGGGCTTGTAGAGGTGCTCGTCGATGCGCTCGTAGTAGCTGCCGGGGACCGTGGTGCCGGAGTTCAACGGACTTCTCTCCCGAGGTTGTTCCCGCCGTGCGTGCGATGTTCCGGTGACAACTCTGCCACCTGCGGAAAGGTCCGTACCGGACGCGTCAAGTGATGGAGGAAAAGGGTCGGCCGGAGCGAGGTCTGCGGTCGGGTCCTGAACGGATGCTCCGCCCTGAGCGCCCACATCGACGAACTGCCGTTGATTCGGCTTCAGTTGTTGACGGCAGGCAAGGGCGGGACTACAACCCGGGGAGAGCGCTCCCAACCCCGCTGAGGAGACCCCCCATGCAGACACCCGTCGGCACCTCCGCCAGACCTCCGACCGGAGCCCTGCGCTCCCGTACGGCTCTCGGTCTGGCCGTCGTCCTGATCGTCGCCTTCTTCGCCGCCCTGAGCCCCTCACCCGCCCGCGCCGCCGACCAGTTGCTGTCCCAGGGACGGCCGGCCACCGCGTCCTCGACCGAGAACGCGTCCTTCCCCGCGAGCGCGGCCGTCGACGGGAACACCGGCACCCGCTGGTCCTCCGCCTTCGCCGACCCGCAGTGGCTCCAGGTGGACCTTGGAACGGTCCAGCAGATCACCCGCGTCTCGCTCACCTGGGAGGCCGCGTACGCCACCGGCTACCAGATCCAGACCTCCACCGACGCGACCACCTGGACCACGGTCTACTCCACCACGACCGCCACCGGCGGCACCCAGAACCTCACCGTCACCGGCAGCGGCCGCTACGTCCGCCTGTACGGCACCGCCCGGGCCACCCAATGGGGCTACTCCCTCTGGGAGTTCCAGGTCTACGGCCCCGGAAGCACCACCCCGCCCGACGACTTCTGGGGCAGCACCAGCGACATTCCCGCGGCGAACAACGCCGTGGAGGTGAAGATCCTCAACCGGACCAACGGCAAGTACCCGGACAGCCAGGTGTATTGGAGCTTCAACGGGCAGACGCACTCCATCGCCGAGCAGCCCTACCTGGACATGCCGGCCAACTCCGCGGGCCGCATGTACTTCTACCTGGGCTCGCCCACCAGTTCCTACTACGACTTCATCGAGTTCACCGTCGGCGGCAACGTCTTCAACGGCAACACCACCCGCGTCGACGCCTTCGGCCTCAAGCTCGCCATGCGCCTGCACAGCAAGGACGGTTACGACACCGAGGTCGGCGAGAACCGGGCGACCTTCGCCGAGGACCGCGCGACCACCTTCCAGCGGTTCACCGACGCGGTGCCGTCCCAGTTCAAGGTGCTGGCGCAGACCCAGGCGCCGTACCGGATCATCGCGCCCGGCAGCGACCCGAGCTTCCGCGCGGGCGGCGCCAACGCCAACTACTTCACCTCGTACGCCCAGTCGGTCGGCGTGAACGCGGCCACCTCCGACATCTTCGGCTGCGCGGGCTCGCTGGCCGCCGACCCCAACACGTGCGCCGCCCTCAACCGCCATGTGGCCACCCTGCCGGCGTCGCAGCAGTCCGACCCGGCGCAGTTCTACAAGGCGGCGCCCGCGAACTACTACGCCAAGTTCTGGCACGACAACGCCATCAACCAGCTTGCCTACGGCTTCCCCTACGACGACGTGGCGGGCCAGTCCTCGTTCGTCTCGCACGCCAACCCGCAGTGGCTCCTGGTCGCCGTCGGCTGGTAGGTACTGCGGACACATCGCGAAACGGGGCCGCCCTCGTCAGGAAGGGCGGCCCCGCTTCAGCTTCTCCTGGCGGGAGTTACTGGACGTTGATCGTGAAGGTGGACGTGGTGTTGCGGATGTCCTGCGCGTTGCCGCTCATCCGCAGGTTGACGAAGGTCGCCGAACCCACGGCGGGTCCCTGACCCGGTTCGGGCAGCTCGTTGGCCCAGATGCCCCACCCGGACTTGGCGTCGAACGCGTCTCCGCTCTTCTTGGAGTTGGTTATGGAGATGTCGGTGAAGATCGTGTCCTTCACCGGGAACTGTGCTTGTCCGCCTACGTAGTTGGTCTGGAACATCACTCCGCCGTACGTGGAGTTGTCGATGTCCACGTCGTTGACCCGGATGCCCTGGAAGACCTTCGAGGCCGAGAACGCCCAGATGGCCGGGAAGACCTGGGAGCCCCAGAAGTGGCCGCCCGTTCTGTCCAGGGAGACGTTCTCGATCGTCGTCGGATCGGTCCCGAAACCGTTCATCGGGTAGCCGAAGTCCAGCGAGGAGATCGTGATGCCGGAGTAGACCAGGGTGTCGGCGACCCTGATGTTGCGGAAGGTGTTGTCGAAGCCGCCGTAGACGGCGATACCGGCCGCACGCCAGGTGAGTGTCGACGTCAGGTTCTCGTAGAGGTTGTTCTTCTCGTCGGAACCGCCCGCGTCGATCGCCGAGAAGAGCGCGAAGCTGTCGTCGCCCGTGGCGCGGGCGTCGTTGTTGACGACGTGGTTGTCCGTGGAGCCGTTCGTCATGTTGATGCCGTCGGCGAACGTGTCACGGATGCGGGAGTTCTTGATGGTCATGCTGTCGGTGTTGGCGCCCCAGTACATGCACACCATGTGCTCGACCCAGATGTCGTCGATGGTGATGTTGGAGACGTTGGAGAAGTCGAACACCTTGCCGGGACCGTCGATCCGGGACGTGTAGTTCCCGAAGTAGGCGAAGCCGGTGAACGACGAACCGTTCGCGGTGGCCTCGGCCCGGATGCCGATGTCGGTGTTCTCCTGCGAGGCGGGGGCGTGGAAGCGGGTGAACCACGACCCCGCTCCGACGACCTTGACCGCCTTGCCGTAGACCTGCAGCTTGCTGGAGGTCTCGTAGTCGCCGGCGGGCAGATAGACACCGACGAGCTTGCCCGTGGTGTCCATGCGGACCGTGTCGAGCGCGTTCTGCACGTCCTGCTGCGCGAAGCCGGCCGGCACCACGTAGGCGGCCGGGTCCGGGTTCGGGACCGCCGTCGCCTGCTCGGTGTTGATGAAGTCGATCGCGTACGTGGGCGACGTGTTGGCCGCGTCCTTCTGGAGCCGGATCTTGGAACCGGCCGGAACGGTCTTGCCCAGCAGGAGATTCGCCTCGTCGTAGATGTGGCGCTGGGCACCGGCGCTCGGCGAGTTGCCGGGCGCGGTCTCGGCGCCGTACAGCCAGGCGTACTTGGAGGTGAGGTCGATGGCCTTGAGGAACTGGCCGTCGACGTAGACGTCGAGCGTGGCGTCGGTGCCGTCGGGGATGGAGAAGCGGGTGACCAGGGTGTTGGTCGACGCGCGGGTGGTCCATTCGACGTACTGGCCGGTCGAGTTGAGGGTCACCGCCTTGCGGCCGCTCGCCTCTCCGGCGATGTCGCCGATGGTGCGGTTCGGTCCGACGACCTGGGCCCCGCCGCCCACTGTGCCGTCCTCGGCCTCGTACATGTCGTAGGGCATGTCGGCGCCGCGACCGACGAACAGGGGTTGTGTGGTGGTGTTGTTGGTCCGCTTGACCGGGAGTTCGTTGGTGTCGTCGGCGATGACCGTCCTGACGGTGAACTTGCCGTTGACGGCCGTCCAGGAGCCGAGGCTGACGGGTGCGGTCGTCTGGCCGGCGGCGATCGTGCCGTTGTAGGAGCCGGTCAGTGTCTTGACGGTGGCGCCGCCCGCGTCCAGGACGGTCAGCGTGACGCCGTGGGCGCCGGACGCGGAGCCGACCGTGCCCTGGTTCTTGATCGCCACGGAGAACGTGACGTTGTCGCCCGCCGAGGGGCTGGACGGGGTCCAGGCGACCGGCGCGGCGACCAGGTCGGAGCTGGAGACCGGCTTGACGACGAGGGCGTCGGGGGCGGTGAAGACGTTGTTGCCCTCGTTCTGCTCGATGACCTTGTTGGACGGGTCCACCTCGGCGCCGAGCGGGTAACTCCCCGCGTCCCGGGTGCCGATGCTCGCCGTGACCGTCGTCGACGCGCCCGCCGCGAGGGCCGGGACGTCCGCCGTGGCGGCCTTCGTGCCGCCGAGCGTGAAGTTCAGGTCGGTGGCCTTGGACGCCTTGCTGCCGCTGTTGGTGACCGTCGCCGTCAGGCTGATGGCGTCCGACTCGACCGGGGCCGCGGGCGTGTGGGTGATGCCGGTGACCTTGAGGTCCGGGTTGGCGGCCGGGGTGCCGATCACCTGGAACTCGGCGACCTGCGCGCCCGGGGCACCGGTGTTGGAGGCGAACTTGAGCTGGATGTCGGCGGCGGCGCCCGAGACCGGGATGGTCACCGTGTTGCCGCTCGACGGGTTGAAGACGTAGTCCTTCGCCGCGACGAGGCTCGTGAACGCGGTCGCGTCCTGGTCCCGGCCCAGCACCTGGATGTTCTGCGTACGCGTCGACCACGCGGGGTCGGGGTTCAGCTTGACGACGACCTGGCTGAGGTCGGCGTTGGCACCGAGCTTGGTGGTGAGGGTGGCCGGGTAGGCACCGCCCCCGCTCTCCCAATAGGTCGCGATCTGGCCGTCGTTGGCGTTCGCGGCGACATAGGTGAAGGTGTACGAGGAGGCCTCGACGGGCTTGCCCTGCGCGAGGTCGGACCCGGCACCGTTACCGGCCCGGGTGACGCTGTTGCTCGCCACCGACACGTTCCCGGCGGCGTCCTTCGCCTTCACGTAGTAGGTGACCGTGGCCGTCGCCGACGGGGTGTCGGTGTACGAAGTCACGCTCCCCGCAACGGACTTGACGACCTGATCGTTGGCGTAGATGTCGTACCCGGTGACCTGGACGTTGTCGCTCGACGCCTGCCAGGTCAGCTTCACGTCGCTGCCCGACTGCGTGTAGGCGAGGTTGCCCGGCGCGGTCGGTGCCTGGGTGTCGCCGGTCGATCCCTTGCGGGTGACGCTGTTGCTGTTGGCGGAGACGTTGCCCGCCGCGTCCTTGGCCCGCACGAAGTACGTGACGTCGCTGCCGGCCGGCTGGGTGTCGGTGTACGTCAGGACGTTCCCGGCGACGCTCGACCTCAACTGCCCGTTGGCGTAGATGTCGTAGCCGGTCACGGCCGTGTCGTCGGTGGCCGCGGTCCAGTTCAGCTCGATCTGCCCGCCGGCCGGCTCGGTGTAGCTCAGGTTGCCCGGCGCGCTGGGCGCCTGCGTGTCGCCGGTCGCCGGTCCGTAGACCTCCAGCTCGGACACCTGCCCAGCGGGCCAGCCGGTGTTCGCCGTGATCAGCACGCGCACGTACCGCGTGGTCGTCGCGTCGAAGGCGATGGTCGTCGACTGGTCGGTCGAGCTGTCGAAGGTGTACGCCTTCGAGGCCGTCAGGTCGGTGAAGTTCTGGTTGTCGGTCGAGCCCTGGACCTTGAGCGTCTGGCTGCGGCTCGGCCAGCCGCTCGGCAGCCGCAGCGTCACCTGATTGACCCTGACCGACGAGCCGAGGTCGACCTGGAGCCACTGCGGGAACGCGTTGTTCGTGCTCTCCCAGTAGGTGTTCCGGTTGCCGTCACCGGCGTTGGCCGCGGGGTAGACATCGGCGTGACCGCTCTCGCTGAAGGGCTTGCCCTGGGCGAGGTTGGCGGTCTCGGCGGTGGCCGTGAGGACCTGCATCTCGCCCAACTGGGCTGTACCCGCGACCGAGTTGGCGCTGAAGTCGGCCCGCACGTACCGGGCGAGGGTCGAAGGCACCGAGATCTTCACGGTGTTGTCGTCACCGGGGCCGAAGACGTACTGCGCCGACGACTTGAGTGTCGCGAAGCTCTTGCCGTCGTCGCTGCCCTGGAGGGCCAGCGTCTGCCTGCGGGTCTGCCAGCCCTCGGGCAGCCGCAGCACGACCTGCCGGACGCGCTCGCTCTTCCCGAGGTCGGTCTGCACCCACTGGGCCGACTTCTTCCCGGCCTGCCAGTAGGTGTCGGTGTCGCCGTCGGTGATGTTGGTGGCCCTGTGCGCGCCGCGGGTGCTGCCCGCGGTGGTCTTCGCGTCCGCGGCGACGTTGGGACCGCCGGCCGCGTGCGCGCCGACGGCGGGCAGGCCCAGCACCATCACGGCGGAGGCGAGCGCGGCGATCGCCGCGCGCCGCCGGGGGGATCTCTTCTTGTGTCGGGTCGGTCGAGTCATACGGGTCACTTCCTGCGGAGGCTCGCGCGCCGGTGGGGCGGCGAGGGCGGCTCGTTCCTGGCGGAGGGAGTGGTGCAGGAGCAGAAGGTGCGAGGTGACGAGGTGAATGGCACCTCTGGGAGGCAGCTTTTTGCGTTGTTTCATCGAAATATTGCAGAGCGACGTGAGTGGGTCTACAGCTGGAACAGCGCAATATTCACCAGAAGTGCTCATCGCCCTGGAGTTACACGGGAGTTGACTTGCGTGCGCTTGCGTCTACTGAACGAAAGTGAACGCAAGCCGCGCAAATTCTTGCGCGATCCAACGTCGTTCAATTCCGCACCGCTTCTTCCTGGCGGATTCCTCGCCGACGCGTAACGTGAGGCCCCATGAAGATCCTCATCAGCGCCGACATGGAGGGTGCGACCGGCGTCACCTGGCCGGCCGACGTGTTGCCGGGGACACCGCAGTGGGAGCGGTGCCGCTCGATGTTCACCTCGGACGTGAACGCGGCCGTCCTCGGCTTCTACGACGGCGGCGCCGACGAGGTGCTCGTCAACGAGGCCCACTGGACGATGCGCAACCTGCTGCTCGAACGGCTCGACGAGCGCACCGAGATGCTCACCGGACGCCACAAGTCCCTCTCCATGGTGGAGGGCGTGCAGCACGGCGACGTCGACGGCATCGCGTTCGTCGGCTACCACGCGGGCGCCGGCATGGAGGGCGTCCTCGCCCACACCTACCTCGCGAACTCGATCACCGGTGTGTGGCTGAACGACGTCCGCGCGAGCGAGGGACTCCTCAACGCGCATGTCGTCGCCGAGTACGGGGTACCGGTGATCCTGGTCACGGGTGACGACGTGGCCTGCGAGGACGCCCTCGGGTACGCGCCCGAGGCGCTGAAGGTCGCCGTCAAGGACCACGTGTCGCGGTACGCGGCCGTGTGCCGGACCCCGGCCAGGACGGCCGCCGACATCCGCGAGGCGGCGAAGGAGGCGGCGAAGCTGGCGGTCCGTCAGGAACCGGTGCGGGGCGGCCCGTTCACCGTCGCCCTCGAATTCGACGCCGAACACCTCGCCATGGCCGCCACCGTCGTGCCCGGAGTCGCACGGGTCGGCGAGCGGAAGGTGGCGTACACCCACGACACCATGTACGAGGGCATCCGGACCTTCAAGGCGGTCACCACGATCGTCTCGGCCGCGGTGGAGGAGCAGTATGGCTGACATCGACGAGCGGGCCCTGGACGAGGTCGTGACGTTCACCTCGGACCTGATCCGCATCGACACGACCAACCGGGGCGGCGGCGACTGCCAGGAGCGACCCGCCGCCGAGTACGCGGCCGGGCAACTGGCCGGTGCGGGGCTCGAACCCACCCTCTTGGAACGCTCCAAGGGCCGCACCAACGTCGTCGCCCGTATCGAGGGCACCGACCCCTCGGCGGACGCGCTGCTCGTCCACGGTCACCTGGACGTCGTGCCCGCGCAGGCCGACGAGTGGAGCGTGCACCCCTTCTCCGGGGAGATCCGCGACGGCGTCGTCTGGGGGCGCGGCGCGGTCGACATGAAGAACATGGACGCGATGATCCTCGCCGTCGTCCGCGCCTGGGCCCGACAGGGCGTACGGCCCCGACGCGACCTCGTCATCGCGTTCACCGCCGACGAGGAGGCCAGCGCCGAGGACGGCTCCGGCTTCCTCGCCGACCGGCACGCCGGGCTCTTCGAGGGCTGTACCGAAGGCATCAGCGAATCAGGCGCGTTCACCTTCCACGACGGCACCGGCCGGGAGATCTACCCCATCGCCGCCGGTGAACGCGGCACCGGCTGGCTCAAGTTGACCGCGCACGGCCGCGCGGGCCACGGCTCCAAGGTCAACCACGAGAACGCCGTCACGCGCCTCGCCGCCGCGATCACCCGCATCGGCGAACACGAGTGGCCGCTGCGCCTCACCCCGACCGTCCGCGCGGCCCTCACCGAACTCGCCGCCCTGTACGGCATCGAGGCCGACCTCGACGACGTCGACGGACTCCTCGCCAAGCTCGGCCCGGCGGCGAAACTCGTCGAGCCCACGGTCCGCAACAGCGCCAACCCGACCATGCTGAACGCCGGTTACAAGGTCAACGTGATCCCCGGCGAGGCCGTGGCCCACGTCGACGGACGCTATCTCCCGGGCGGCGAGGACGAGTTCCGCACCACCCTGGACCGGCTCACCGGACCCGACGTCGACTGGGAGTTCCACCACCGCGAAGTGGCCCTCCAGGCGCCGGTCGACTCCCTGACCTACGCTCGGATGCGGGCCGCAGTCGAGGAGTTCGCGCCCGAAGGCCATGTGGTCCCGTACTGCATGTCGGGCGGCACGGACGCCAAACAGTTCTCGCGCCTCGGCATCACCGGCTACGGCTTCGCACCGCTGAAGCTCCCCGAGGGCTTCGACTACCAGGCGCTGTTCCACGGAGTCGACGAACGCGTCCCGGTCGAGGCACTGCACTTCGGTGTCCGTGTCCTGGACCGCTTCCTGAGGACGGCCTAGCAAGTGGGGGAGAACATGCGGACTTCGGCGTACGGCTCGTGGCCCTCGCCCATCGACGCGGCGCTCGCCGCCGCGCACGACGGACATCCCGAGTACGTCGGTTTCGTCGGCGACGAGGCCTGGTGGACCGAACCCCGGCCCACCGAGGGTGGCCGCCGCACCCTGGTCCGCCGCCGCGCGGACGGCTCCGAGGAGTCGGTGCTGCCCGACCCGTGGAACGTCCGCAGCAGGGTCATCGAGTACGGCGGCCAGCCCTGGGCTGGAACGGTCCAGGACGGCCGACCCCTCGTGGTCTTCGTGAACTTCGCCGACCAGCGCCTCTACCGCTACGACCCCGGGAGCGAACCGAGCCCGCTCACCCCCGTGTCGCAGGTGGGCGACGGACTCCGTTGGGTCGAACCGCAGTTGCGCCTCGACCTGGGTGAAGTGTGGTGCGTGCTGGAGGAGTTCACCGGTGACGGACCCGGTGACGTGCGGCGTGTGCCGGCCGCCGTACCACTGGACGGATCCGCCGCCGAGGACCGGGGCGCCGTACGCGAACTCACCGACGACCGGCACCGGTTCGTGTCCGGGCCGCGCGTCTCACCCGACGGGCGGAAGGCGGCCTGGCTCGCCTGGGACCATCCCCGGATGCCGTGGGACGGCACGGAGCTGCTGCTCGCCGAGGTCGCGGACGACGGCACGTTCGGGGAGCCCCGGACCGTCGCCGGCGGACCCGAGGAGTCGATCACGCAGGTCGACTGGGGCTTCGACGGCTCGCTCCTGTACGCCAGCGACCGCACCGGCTGGTGGAACCTCTACCGTGACCACCAGCCGCTGTGCGCCCGCGAGGAGGAGTTCGGCGGGCCGCTGTGGAAGCTCGGCCAGCGCTGGTTCGCGCCCCTGGAGAGCGGCCCGATCGCCGTCGTGCACGGCCGGGGCGCCACCTCGCTCGGCCTCCTGGACCCGGAGACCGGCGAGGTCGTCGACGCGGCCGGACCCTGGACCGAGTTCGCCTCCACCCTCGCGGTGCACGGCGAGCGGATCGTCGGCGTCGGGGCCAGCCCGCGCAGCGCCTACGAGGTCGTCGAACTCGACACCCGCACCGGCAGGGCCCGTGTGATCGGTGCCGCACACGACGACCCGGTGGACCCCGCCCACTACCCCGAACCGCAGATCCGCACCTTCACCGGCCCCGCGGGACGCGATATCCACGCCCACATCTACCCGCCGCACAACCCGGTTTGGACCGCTCCAGGCAACGAACTGCCGCCGTACGTCATCTGGGCGCACGGCGGACCCACCAGCCGCGCACCCCTCGTCCTCGACCTGGAGATCGCCTACTTCACCTCACGCGGCATCGGCGTTGCCGAGGTCAACTACGGCGGCTCCACCGGGCACGGCCGCGAGTACCGCAACCGGCTGCGCGAGCAGTGGGGTGTCGTCGACGTCGAGGACTGCGCGGCCGTCGCCCTGGCCCTCGCCGCCGAGGGCACCGCCGACCGCGCCCGGCTCGCGATCCGGGGCGGCAGCGCGGGCGGCTGGACCAGCGCCGCCTCCCTCGTCACGACGGACGTCTACGCCTGCGGCACCATCATCTATCCCGTCCTCGACCTGGCCAACTGGGCCACGGGGGAGACCCACGACTTCGAGTCCCGCTACCTGGAGACCCTGGTCGGCCCCCTCGCCGACGTACCCGCCCGCTACGCCGAACGCTCACCCGTCGAGCACGCGGACCGCGTCACCGCGCCCTTCCTCCTGATGCAGGGCCTCGCCGACGTGATCTGCCCGCCCGCCCAGTGCGAACGCTTCCTGGAACGGATGCGCGGACGTCAAGTACCGCACGCCTACCTCGCGTTCGAGGGCGAGGGTCACGGATTCCGCCGCGCCGACACCATGATCCGCGCCCTGGAGGCCGAACTCTCCCTGTACGCCCAGGTCTTCGGCATCGACCCGCCCGGCGTCCCGACCCTGGAGCTCACCAAGTGACCCCGCTCGTACGGCCGTTCCGACTCGCCCCCGGCGCCCGCGTGGCCGTCGTCGCACCCAGCGGGCCGGTGTCCGAGGAACGGCTGGAGGCTGGTCTCGACATCCTGCGCGGCTGGGACCTCGACCCGGTCGTGGCACCCCATGTCCGGGACCGGCACGGCCGGTTGGGCTATCTGGCGGGCACGGACGCCGACCGCGCGGCCGATCTGCGGAACGCCTGGTGCGACCCGTCCGTGGCCGCCGTGCTGTGCGCCCGCGGCGGCTACGGCGTACAGCGCATCGTCGACCTCCTCGACTGGGAGGCGATGCGGGCCGCCGGGCCGAAGGTGTTCGTCGGCTTCAGCGACCCCACCGTGCTGCACCAGGCGTTCGCCGCCCGGCTGGGCCTCGTCACCCTGTACGGGCCCGCCGCGGCCGGCGTCGACTTCATCAAGAACGCCCGCACGCAGGAGCACTTGAGGGCGACCCTCTTCGACCCGGAGTCCGTACGGACCGTCCACGCCGCCCCGACCGGCGGCGGGGCACTGGTGCCGGGGCGGGCCCGGGGCGTCACCCTCGGCGGCTGTCTCAGCCTGCTCGCCTCCGACCTCGGCACCCCGCACGCGCCCGCCGGTGCGCGCGGCGGGCTGCTGATGATCGAGGACGTCGGCGAACTGGCGTACCGCATCGACCGAATGCTGACCCAACTCCTGCGCGGCGGCTGGCTCGACGGCGTCGCCGGGATCGCGCTCGGTTCGTGGGCCGACTGCGGACCCTACGAGAAACTCCGCCCGGTACTCGTCGACCGGCTCGGCGGACTCGGCGTACCCGTCGTCGAGGAGTTCGGCTTCGGGCACGGCGACGGGGCGCTGACGATACCGCTCGGGGTGACGGCCGAACTGGACGCGGACGCGGGCACGTTGACGCTGGACGAGCCCGCGCTGCGCTAGCCGCGGTCGTGTCCGACCGCTTGTTGAATCGCTGTCAAGAAACACCCTTTGCGGTGATTGACCTGGCCTGACGCGTGTCACACCATGGGCGTGAACCGGTACTTACCGGTCGGTAAGTCGCTGTCGCCTCAGTCGGGTTGCCCTCAGTGTGGAGGTCCCTGTGTCCCGTCGTGCGCCCGGAATCCGCGCCGCGCTGGCTCTCACTCTCACCGCCCCGCTCACTCTCACCGCCCCGCTCGTCCTGGGCCGTCCCGCCGAGGCCGCCGCCCAATACACCGTCACCGCACTGAAGTTCACCGTCCCCGCGGGCGGCCGTGACTGCACGGTCGACGCCGATCTGTACCGGCCCGCGGGCGTGGACCGCGCCCGCCCGGCGCCCGCCGTGCTCGCGACCAACGGCTTCGGCGGCAGCAAGTCGGACGGCTCCACCGACGCCATCGGCAAGGACTTCGCGCGGCGCGGCTACGTCGGACTCGTCTACTCGGGGCTCGGCTTCGGCAGGTCGGGCTGTCCCATCTCGCTCGACGACCCGGGCATCGACGGGAGGGCCGCGTCCGGACTGATCGACTTCCTGGCCGGCACACGGGCCGCCGACGACGGGACCAGGGCCGACTTCGTGACCCTCGACGCGAAGGGCGACCCCCGCGTCGGGATGATCGGCGGATCGTACGGCGGCGCGATCCAGCTGGCGACGGCGGCCGTGGACCACCGCGTCGACGCCCTCGTCCCCCTGATCACCTGGAACGACCTGGCCTACTCCCTCGACCCCAACAGCGCGGCGGGCAAGGGCGGTCGGACGATGCCCGGCGCCTTCAAGTGGCAGTGGGCCAACAGCTTCTACCTCACCGGCGAGACCCAGCCCCTGACCGTGCCGAGCCTCGACCCGACCCGGATCAACTCCCTCACCTGCCTGCACTTCGTCACCCAGGCCTGCGCCATGTTCCGCACCCTGAACTCCGGCAACTACCCGGCCAGGGCGACGGCCGGCCTGCTCGCCCACCTGCACGGCGTCTCCCCGGTGTCGTACCTGAACCGGGTGAAAGCACCGACGCTCCTCGTCCAGGGCCAGACCGACACCCTCTTCAACCTCAACGAGGCGACGGCGACGTACAAGACACTGCGGGCCCAGGGCACGACCGCCAAGATGATCTGGCAGTCGTGGGGGCACAGCGGCGGGACGGCCGACCCGGCCGCCGGTGAACTCGACCTGAGCCAGGGCGACTTGGAGTCCAGTTACGTCGGGACGCGGATTCTCGCCTGGTTCGACCGGTACCTGCTCCGGCGCGAGAACACGGACACGGGACCGGCCTTCGCCTACTACCGCGACTGGATCACGAACCCGGCCGACACCTATGCCACGGCCGGCCAACTCCCCGCGCTCGACGAGAAGTTCTACCTCTCCGGCGACGGCAAACTCGTCGACGACCGGGCGAAGGTGGCGCGCGGCAGCCGTGAGTACACCAACCGGCTTGTCCCCACGAGCCATTCGGAGAGCTCGCTGAGCGGGACGATCGGCCTGCCGGACCCGGCGCCGTACGACACGACGGGCACGTACCTCGGGTGGACCAGCGAACCACTGTCCCGCGCGACGGACGTCGTGGGCGCCCCGAAGGCGACGCTCAAGGTCGTCTCCCCGAAGGCGCGGCGCGTCCAGAACTCCGGTGACGCCGCCGACAACCTCGTCCTCTTCGCCAAGCTCTACGACCTCGCTCCCGACGGGACCAAGACGCTTGTCCACCGGTTGGTCGCTCCTGTCCGCGTGCCGGACGTCACGAAGAGCTTCACGGTGACCCTGCCGGGAATCGTGCACCGGTACGCGAAGGGGCACCGGCTGCGGTTCGTGATCGCGGCGAGCGACGACGCGTACACCGGGAACCGGGGGATCAAGCCGGTGACGGTGGCCGGCTCGCCGCAGGACACGGGGGTGCTGGAGCTGCCGGTCGTCGCGGACTGAGTCTCACCGTGCGTGATGGCCGATTCGGGCCCACCCTGGAGACATGAGCCCGAAGACCACCGAGAGCGGCGGTAGGACCGGCCAGCGGGAACGCGTGCTGACGCCCGCCCGGATCACGGTTCTGCTGCTCGCCGTCCTGGCCCTGATCTTCATCTTCGAGAACACCCGTGCCACGAAGATCCGCCTGCTGATCCCCGAGGTCACCATGCCTCTGTGGATGGCGCTGCTGGGCACGGCGATCATCGGCGCCCTGTGCGGGTGGTATTTCATGCGACGGCGCCGCTAGCCCGGATTAGGGTGACGGGATGCCGCACACCGCATCCCGTTATCTCGCCGAGAGCCCCCGTGTGGGCATCCGGCACTTCACGTACGACGACGGTGCCGAGTTCACCGCGCGGGCCCGGGAGAGCAAGGACCTGCACCAGCCCTGGCTGTTCCCGCCGGCCGGCGTGGACGCGTACACCGCCTATGCGCGGCGGCTGATCCAGGATCCGACCAAGGCCGGGTTCCTCGTGTGCGAGGTGGACGGCGGGGGCATCGCCGGGTTCATCAACATCAACAACATCGTCGAGGGCGGCTTCCAGTGCGGAGCGCTCGGCTACGGCGCCTTCGCGCACGCGGCCGGGCGCGGGCTGATGCGCGAGGGGATGAACCTCGTGGTGGGACACGCCTTCGGGCCGATGCGGCTGCACCGGCTCGAAATCAACGTGCAGCCCACCAACCTGCCCTCGATCGCCCTCGCCCGCGGTTGCGGGTTCCGGCTCGAAGGCTTCTCGCCGGACATGATCTACATCGACGGCGCGTGGCGGGACCACGAGCGCTGGGCGATCACCGCCGAGATGCGGACTTCCGGTTGACCTTCATGGTGTCGAGGTCCGTGACCGTCGACTTCAGGTCACGGAAGCCGTAGCCGAGGCCCTTCAACGCGGTCTCGGCGCGGTCCTCCGCGAGCGCCGCCGCCATCTCGTCGCCGTCGGCCGCGTCCGACACCACCACATACCGCCACGAGAAGTGCTTGAGCGGCGCCGGTTCGTAACTGAGCGAACCCTCCTCGGTGAACCGCATGCTCAGCATCCCGTGCTCAGCCGCCTCGCCCAGCAGCCGCTCCCGCGCCTCGTCCGTCAGCGCGTCCCAGGTGCCCCGGACGATCACCCGGTACGTGTGCTGCTCGCCCATCAGCCGTTCCATCCCTCGGTCCATGTCGTCGAACGGCCCGACTGTACGTCGCCGAGGGCACGGCGCACGCGGAATTTCGTGGCGCCCGGTGCTCCCGCCTTTGCGGAATCCTGACCGGTAGCGCCCCTGGCCACCGCACCCGTTGCCGGGTTCCATGGTGATCGTGACGACGATCCGACGTGAGGTACTGACGTTGCCCGCCGCGGAGTTGGGCCCCGACAACCCGCTGCCCCCACTGCGTCCGCTCGACGAGGTGCACCGCGTGGACGACCGGGACCGCGAGGACCTGCCGCGCGACATGTTCCGCCAGGTCGGCTACGAACCCCTCCGCAGCCTGCTGCCGACCCGCGTCCGGGACGGCTACGACAGAGACCGCACACCCCACCGCGTCGACGCCCTCGTGATCGAGAACGACCGGCTCCGCGCCACCGTGCTCCCCGCCCTCGGCGGCCGCATCGCCTCCCTCGTCCACAAGCCCACCGACCGTGAACTCCTGTACCGCAACCCGGTGTTGCAGCCCGCGAACTTCGCCCTCAACGGCGCCTGGTTCTCCGGCGGCATCGAGTGGAACATCGGCGCCACCGGCCACACCACCCTCTCCTGCGCACCCCTGCACGCGGCCCGCGTCCCCGCCCCCGACGGCGGCGAGATGCTCCGCCTCTGGGAGTGGGAACGGCTCCGCGACCTCCCCTTCCAGGTGGACCTCTGGCTCCCGGACGGCTCCGACTTCCTCTACGTCGGCGTCCGCGTCCGCAACCCGCACGAGCGGCCCGCGCCCACCTACTGGTGGTCCAACATCGCCGTACCGGAGGAATGCCGGGTCCTCGCACCGGCGTCGGAGGCCTGGCACTTCGGGTACGAGCGACGGCTGCGCCGGGTGCCCGTGCCGTCGTACGACGGAGTGGACCGGACGTATCCCCTCAACAGCCCTTACGCGGCCGACTACTTCTACGAAGTGCCGGACGGACGGCGGCGCTGGATCGCCGCGCTCGACGCGGACGGGCACGGGCTCGTGCAGACGTCGACCGACGTACTGCGGGGGCGCAAGCTGTTCGTGTGGGGCACGGGCAGTGGCGGCCGGCGCTGGCAGGAGTGGCTCACCGAGCCGGGTACCCGTGGCTACTGCGAGATCCAAGCGGGCCTGGCCCGCACGCAGTTGGAGCATGTACGGCTCGAACCGGAGAGCGAGGTGTCCTGGCTGGAGGCGTACGGGCCGCTCGACGCCGAGGCGGCGGGGGAGTGGTCCACCGTCGTGGACGGCGCCGAGGCGCGGCTCGAAACCGCCCTGCCCCGCGCCGACTTGGACGCGGCCTACGCCGTGTGGAAGCCGCACGCCGACACCGAACCCGGGGAGATCCTCGCCACCGGCTCCGGGTGGGGCGCGCTCGAAGTCCTGCGCACGGACTGGAAGTTGCCCGGTACGCCCTTCGAGGAGTCCACGCTCGGCGAGGCCCAGGCGCCCTGGGCGGAGCTGCTGCGGAGCGGGGTCCTGCCCGAGCCGCGCCGGGTCCGGCCGCCCGGGGAGTCGCTGGTCGCCTCGCACTGGCGGGACATGCTGGAGACCGCGCCCGCGACCCCGCTCACCGAATACCACCTCGGCGTGGCGCAGTGGCACGCGGGCGATCGGGCGCAGGCGGTGCGGAGTTGGGAGCGGGCCCTCGAACTCGCCCCGTCCCTCTGGCCGTTGCTGCGCTGCCTGGCTGTAGCGGACCAGGAGGCGGGGAACCACGAGCGGGCCGCGGACCGGTACAACGAGGCCTTCGCGGACCTGTGTCATGAGCGGCGGGACGCGGGGGAGCGGTGGACCGCCGCGACGGCCGCGCTCGGGCGGGAGGCCGTCGAGGCGCTGCTGCGGGTGCGGCGGACGGCCGATGCCCGCGCGGTGTGGGAGATGCTGCACCCCGTGACCCGGGAACGCGGCCGATTCCTGCTGCTCCAGGCCGAGTTGCTGCTCGCGGAAGGGCGGCGCGACGACGCGTGGGCCGTCTTCGGCGACGGGTTCGAGGTCGCCGATCTGCGTGAGGGCGCCGAGTCGATCGGCCGGCTCTGGTCCCGGCTCACCGGCGAACCACTGCCGACGCGCTACGACTTCAGGATGCGGCCGGACACGCCCTGAGACGACGGACGGAACGTGGACCGGCGGTCGCGGATCAGGCCCGTCGGTCCACGTACTCGTAGACCATCCCGTCCGGATGCAGCGCGATGAGGTTGCGGCCCGCCGGTGAGGCGATGGGGCCCGCGACGATGTGGGCGCCCAACTCGGTGAGGACCGCGTGGGTCTCGTCGACGTCCTTGACGGCGATGGTGGCGGCGACCTTGCGCAACACCTCCAGCTCCGCCGGAGGCCCGCTCATCAGCAGGAAACAGCCGACCGCGGCCACCGACACCCCACCGCGCTCGAAGCGGAGCGCGGTGCCACCCGCGAGCCGTTCGTAGAAGGGGACGGCGGTCTCCAGGTCGTCGACGCAGACACGCAGCGTGGCTCCCAGAATCTCCATACGGACGAGCCTAGTTGGGGCGGGCGGGCCTTGGTGATCCTTTCGGACGATCCCGGTGAGCGTTCGGCACGTGTTTGGGCTGCCCGCTCAGGGGGACGCGGAATGCCTCGCAGGACCACCCCCACGAAGGAGCCTCATGGACACCGGTGAACTCGTCGAACTCGGACAGCAACTGCGCGTGGACAGTGTGCGGGCCGCCGACGCGGCGGGCTCCGGACACCCGACGTCCTCCATGTCCGCCGCGGACCTGATGGCCGTGCTCCTCGCCCACCACCTCCACTACGACTTCGACCGCCCCACCCACCCCGGCAACGACCGCTTCGTCCTCTCCAAGGGACATGCCTCGCCCCTGCTCTACGCCGGCTACAAGGCCGTAGGAGCCGTCGACGACGCCGAACTGCTCACGTTCCGCATGCTGGACAGCCGTCTCGAAGGGCATCCCACCCCGCAGCGGCTCCCGTGGGTCGAGACCGCCACCGGCTCGCTCGGCCAGGGACTGCCGGTCGGCGTCGGCATCGCCCTGTCCGGCAAGCGGCTGGAGCGCACCGGGTACCGCGTGTGGGTGCTGTGCGGGGACAGCGAGCTGGCCGAGGGCTCGGTGTGGGAGGCCGCCGAGCACGCGGCGTACGAACACCTCGACAACCTCACCCTGATCGTCGACGTCAACCGGCTCGGCCAACGCGGCCCGACCCGGCACGGACATGATCTCGACGCGTACGCCCGCCGGTTCCGGGCCTTCGGCTGGCACACGGTCGAGGTCGACGGGCATGACGTGGACGCCGTGGACCGCGCCTACGGCGAGGCGGAGGCCACGGCCGGGCAGCCCACCGCGATCCTCGCCCGCACCCTCAAGGGCAAGGGCGTCGCCTCCGTCCAGGACCGCGAGGGCCTGCACGGCAAGCCGCTGCCCGACGCGGACGCGGCGATCGCCGAACTCGGCGGCCTCCGCGACCTCCGGGTCCAGGTGCGGGAACCCGTTGACGCCCGCGCGCTGCACTCCGTACGCGCCGACCACCTGGAACTCCCGCGCTACGACCGGGGCGACGACGTCCCCACCCGCGACGCCTTCGGCCAGGCCCTCGCCGCGCTCGGCTCCGCGCGCGGGGACGTCGTGGCGCTCGACGGCGAGGTCGGGGACTCCACGCGCGCCGAGTTCTTCGCCAAGGAGCATCCCGACCGCTACTTCGAGTGCTACATCGCCGAGCAGCAACTGGTGGGCGCCGCCGTCGGGTTGGCGGCGCGCGGCTGGGTGCCGTACGCCTCCACGTTCGCGGCGTTCTTCACGCGCGCGTACGACTTCATCCGGATGGCCGCGGTCAGCGGCGCGGGGATCAACCTGGTCGGCTCGCACGCGGGCGTGTCCATCGGGCAGGACGGGCCCTCGCAGATGGGGCTCGAAGACCTGGCGATGATGCGCGCGGTGCACGGTTCTACGGTGCTGTATCCGTGCGACGCCAACCAGACCGCCCGGCTCGTCGCCGCGATGGCCGGCCTGGAGGGGGTGCGCTATCTGCGGACCTCGCGCGGCGCCGGGCCGGTCGTCTACGGGCCCGACGAGGACTTCCCGGTCGGCGGCAGCAAGGTGCTGCGCTTCTCCAGCCGGGACCGGCTGACGGTCGTGGCCGCCGGGGTGACCGTGCACGAGGCGCTGGCCGCCGCCGACGCCCTCGACCGTGAGGGCATCCAGATGCGGGTGATCGACCTGTACTCGGTCAAGCCCGTCGACGTCGAGACCCTGCGCCAGGCCGCCGAGGACACCGGCTGTCTGCTCACCGTCGAGGACCACCACCCCGAGGGCGGTATCGGGGACGCGGTCCTAGACGCCTTCCTCGACGGCCGGCCGGTGCCGCGCCTGGTCCGTCTCGCCGTACGCACCATGCCCGGCTCGGCGAGCCCGGCCGAGCAGCTGCACGCGGCCGGGATCGACGCGGAGTCGATCGCGGCGGCCGGGCGGCTGCTGGTGGAGACGGCGATCGTGCGCTGAACGCCGGTCGTGGGCCGAACGCCAGGAGCCCGCGTCACCTCGATTGCTCGGGGTGACGCGGGCTCGACGTCTGTGTGGTTCTGCGGAGAGGCCCGCTACCAGCGGTACCAGCGTCCCCGGCCGCCGCCCGCCGAGGTGCCGCGCACCAGGAAGCCGAGCAGCCATACGGCGAGCACGACCAGCGCCACCCACCAGAGGATCTTCACAGCGAATCCGGCACCGAACAGGACCAGCGCCAGCAGTAGGACGATCAGGATCGGAACCATGGTGTGTAACCTCCTGGCCTCCGCGTTCCCCCGATCACGCGGATCAGACGTCCTTGCGGCCGAGGATCTCCCCGTGCAGCACGGCGAACCAGCCGTCCTCCTGCTTCCCCCACTCCCGCCACGCCTCCGCCACGGCGCCCAGCTGCTCGGTGGTCGCATGGCCGCCCTCGGTCGCGACCCCCGCGTACGAGGACGCGACGGTACGGTCCGCCCACAGGCCGCTCCACCAGGCCCGCTCGTCCGGAGTGTGGAACGTCCAGGTGCTGGAGGTGGCCGTGACGTCCGTCAGCCCCGCCCGCAGTGCCCATGATTTGAGACGGCGTCCGGCATCCGGCTCGCCGCCGTTGGCGCGGGCCACCCGGCGGTACAGGTCCAGCCAGTCGTCCAGCCCGGATACCTCCGGATACCAGGTCATCACCGCGTAGTCCGCGTCGCGGGCGGCGATGAACCCACCCGGCTTGGTCACCCGGACCATCTCCCGCAGCGCCTGCACCGGATCCCCCACGTGCTGGAGCACCTGATGGGCGTGGACCACGCAGAACGTGTCGTCCGGATAGTCCAGCGCGTGCACGTCGGCGACCGCGAAGTCGACGTTGGCCAGGCCGCGTTGGGCGGCGGTGGCCCGTGCCTGGTCCAGGATGCCGGGCTCACGGTCGACACCGGTGACATGGCCGTCCGGGACCAGTGCCGCCAGGTCGGCGGTGATGGTGCCGGGACCGCAGCCGATGTCCAGGATCCTCATGTGCGGCTTGAGCGAACCGAGCAGGTAGGCCGCGGAGTTGGCGGCGGTCCGCTGGGTGTGCGAACGCAGCACGGACTCGTGGTGCCCGTGCGTGTAGACGGCGGTCTCCTGCGGCTTCGGCATGGCTCTACCTACCCCTTCGCGTCTTCTTCGGCGTAGGAGGAACGGTACGCGCGCATGTCGGATGATGAGACCTGCGTTTTACGATGTGGACTGACGGGTAATCAGGTACTCCGCCGGCGGGCGGTACACCGTCAGTGCCTCGGGCTGCTCCTCCAGCGTCAACTCGCCCTTGATGTCCGTGACTTCACCGTCGTACGCGAGCAGCGTGCCGGAGGCCAGGCCGCTCAGGCGCAGGCGGTGCACTTGGGACGCCGCGTGGGCGGGGTGGGGGTACCTCCCGCGTGAGCGAAGCCGAGAGTGGGGGAGGGCGAACGGGCCCGCGAGCGCCGCCGCGAGCAGGCGCAGGGCGGGCCTTCGGCCGCCGTGCACGATCCGGATGTCGAGACGCCCGTCCGCCAGGTCGACGCGGCGGCCGGACGCGAGCCCCTTACGGTGATAGGTGCCGTTGCCGGCGAACAGCATCCACAACGGGCGGGTACGGCCGCCGACTTCGGCCTCCAGCGGATGCCGGTCCGCGCGCAGCACCCACAGCGCCGCGAGCACACCCGCGGGCCGGCCGCCGATCCGGGGCGCCCAGCGCTCCCGCTCCCGCACCAGCTCCGGATAGACGCCCAGGCTCAGGGTGTTGAGGAAGATGCCCCGGGTGGCGCCGGACGTGAACCGGCCCACGTCCACGCGGACGGCGTCGCCCTGCCTGATCGCCTTGCCCAGATCGCGCGGACCCTCCACGCCGAGGTCGTGGGCGAAGTGGTTGAGGGTGCCGCCCGGGAGCACCGCGAGGGGCAGGTCGTGGCGCAGGGCGACCCGGGCCGCCGCGTTGACCGTGCCGTCGCCGCCGCACACCCCGAGGACCCGGGCGCGGGTCGCCGCCTTCTCCAACTCGGCGTCAATGTCCGCCGGTTGGCAGGCGACGACCTCCGCGCCGGGCAGGAAGTCCGTCAGCGCGTCCGCCCGGTCCGCGCTGCCCGAGGCCGAGTTGACCACCATGACCAGGCCCTCGCCGTCCGGCAGCACCGGCACCTCGGCACGGACGCGGGCCGGCGGCACGATCCGCCCGCGGGTCGGCACCATGCCACGCACCGCGAACGCCGCGCACGCGCCCAGGGCGGCGCCCGCCACGACATCGCTCGGGAAGTGGACGCCGGTGTACACGCGGGACATGGCGACCGAGAACGCGATCGGCGCCACGACCGCCCCCCAGGCCGGGGACTCCAGGGCCACGCCGGTCGCGAAGGCCGCCGCCGACGCGGCGTGACCGGACGGGAACGAGGTGGTGATCGGCTGCCGCTTCAGCTGTCGGCCCAGCGGGACCGGGTCCAGGACGGGCCGGGGGCGGCGCACGCTCCGCTTCCCGATCGTGTTGATCGCGAGGGAGGCCAGGGACAGCGAGGCGATGCCCCGGGCGGCGGCCCGGCGGGCGCGCGGAGTGCGGCTGGCGGCCACCGCGGCGGCCGTGGCGAACCACAGCACGCCGTGATTGGCGCTCCGGCTGAGCCGCGGCAGCACGGGCTCGCCGGCGGGCCAGTTCCGTTCGGCGGCCACCTCGAAGAGGCGCGAGTCGAGCGAGAGCAGCCATGCGCGCAGGGCGTGGCGGCCGGGGAGGGGACCGTGAGGTCGACGCCGGGGCTCATGCGGTGCCGGGTACCCTGAAATGGCCGTTTGCCGCCCGGCGGACCGGCGGAGGACCGTTTCCACCGCCCTCCGCCGTCGGCGGACCGCTTCGTTCCGACCGTCGGCGGACCGTTCCATCGGAGGACCCCCGCATGCGCCTGATCCTCATCCGCCACGGCCAGACCACGGCCAACGTGGACTTCCGCCTCGACACGGCCATACCCGGCGCGGACCTGACCGACCTGGGCCGCCGCCAGGCCGCCGCCCTCCCCGAGGCCCTCGCCGACGAGGACATCGAGGCCCTCTACGCCTCCACCCTGATCCGCACCCAGCACACCGCGGCCCCGCTGGCCGCCGCCCGCGGCCTCGACGTACGCGTCCGGGACGGCATCCGGGAGCTGACCGCCGGTGACCTGGAGATGCTGCCCGGCGACACCGAGCCCGGTCACGAGTACATGCGGATCGTGTTCGCGTGGGCCGCCGGTGACACGGAGCTGCGGATGCCGGGCGGCGAGAGCGGCACCGAGGCCCTCGCCCGCTACGACGGCGTGATCGCGGAGGCCGCCGACAGCGGCGCCCGCACCGTCGCCATGATCAGCCACGGCGCCGCGATCCGGATGTGGACGTCCGCCCGCGCCGACAACATCGACGTGGACTTCGCCGCCGCCCGCCCCCTCGACAACACCGGCATCGTCGTCCTGGACGGCTCCCCGGCCGACGGCTGGAAGGCCCTGTCCTGGGAAGGCGCCCTGGTCGAGACGGCCGCACCGGACACGGACGGCGGCCCGGCCGGACAGCCGCTCGACGAGGACCAGAAGCCGTAGCGAGGCTTCGGGCCAGGTCATGACGAGGCCCTGACGGGCACAATAAGAGTTTGCCCGGCCGTGAGGCCGCCCCACAGAATGCTTGGTCATGGGACATCTGGAAGCCGCACACCTTGAGTACTACCTCCCCGACGGGAGGCCGCTGCTCGGCGATGTGTCCTTCCGGGTCGGCGAAGGCGCCGTGGTCGCCCTGGTCGGGCCCAACGGCGCCGGCAAGACGACCCTGCTGCGGCTGATCTCCGGCGAGCTGAAACCGCACGGCGGGACCGTCACCGTGAGCGGCGGCCTGGGCGTGATGCGCCAGTTCGTGGGCTCCGTACGCGACGAGACGACCGTACGGGACCTGCTCGTGTCGGTCGCCCCGCCGCGCATCCGCGAGGTCGCCGCCGAGGTCGACAGGGCCGAGCACGGCATCATGACCGTCGACGACGAGGCGGCCCAACTCGCCTACGCGCAGGCCCTGTCGGACTGGGCCGAGGTGCACGGCTACGAGTTCGAGACCCTGTGGGACATGTGCACCATGGCCGCGCTCGGAGTGCCGTACGACAAGGCGCAGTTCCGGCAGGTCGGCACGCTCTCCGGGGGTGAGCAGAAGCGGCTCGTGCTGGAGGCGCTGCTGCGCGGCAGCGAAGAGGTGCTGCTGCTCGACGAGCCGGACAACTACCTCGACGTGCCCGGAAAGCGGTGGCTTGAGGAGCGGCTCAAGGAGACCCGCAAGACGGTCCTGTTCGTCTCCCACGACCGTGAACTCCTCGCCCGCGCCGCCGAGAAGATCGTCTCCGTGGAGCCCTCGCCGACCGGCGCCGACGCCTGGGTGCACGGCGCCGGCTTCGCCACCTACCACGAGGCCCGCCGCGAACGCTTCGCCCGCTTCGAGGAGTTGCGCCGCCGCTGGGACGAGAAGCACGCCCAGCTGAAGAAGCTCGTCCTGAACCTCCGTCAGGCGGCCTCCATCAGCCACGAGTTGGCGTCCCGCTACGCCGCCGCCCAGACCCGCCTGCGCAAGTTCGAGGAGGCGGGCCCGCCCCCCGAGCCGCCGCGCGAGCAGGACATCAGCATGCGCATCAAGGGCGGCCGTACGGGCGTAAGGGCCGTCACCTGCAAGGGACTTGAACTGACAGGGCTGATGAAGCCCTTCGACCTTGAGGTCTTCTACGGCGAACGCGTCGCCGTCCTCGGCTCGAACGGCTCGGGCAAGTCACACTTCCTGCGGCTCCTCGCCGGCGAGGAGGTGAAGCACACGGGGGAGTGGAAGCTCGGGGCACGTGTCGTGCCCGGGCACTTCGCCCAGACCCACGCCCACCCCGAACTCCAGGGCCGTACCCTCCTCGACATCCTGTGGAAGGAGCACGCGCAGGCCCAGGGCCCCGCGATGTCCCGACTGCGCCGCTACGAGCTGACCGGCCAGGCCGAGCAGAGCTTCGACCGGCTCTCCGGGGGGCAGCAGGCGCGGTTCCAGATCCTGCTGCTGGAACTTCAGGGTGTGACCGCTCTTCTCCTCGACGAGCCGACCGACAACCTCGACCTGGAGTCCGCGGAAGCCCTTCAGGAGGGGCTTGAGGCGTTCGACGGGACGGTGCTGTCCGTCACGCACGACCGGTGGTTCGCCCGGTCCTTCGACCGGTATCTGGTCTTCGGCAGCGACGGCAGGGTCCGGGAGACGACCGAGCCGGTGTGGGACGAGCGGCGGGTGGAGCGCGCGCGGTAGGTCGTGCGGGGTGTGACGGCTTGCTTTGGTGCGGAGGTTGCGGGGCCGGAATGCCGGAATGTTCGTAGAGTGGGCTCAAGGACCGTGAGACTCGACGAGCGGGGCACACCATGACCGGAGTCGACCCTGCGCGCCTGGACGATGCTCAGCTCATGAAGGAGCTGGAGACCATCCACCGCACGCGCCACGACACCCTGCTGTACGGCTCGAACGACGCGCTGCGCGCCCACAACGACCGTATGGCCGGACTGGAGGGCGAGTATCTGCGCCGCCACCCGCGTCGCCTCGTGGCCCCCGGCCGTACCCGGCAGGGGGCACGCGAGCGGGAGTGAGCGGGATGTGTCTGTGCCTTGAGAGTGGTGTGTGTCTGTGCCTTGAGGCCCGGGGCGGGCGAGCTTTCAGCGCTGGATCGCGAACGCGTTCCCACCGACGGTGACCGTCCAACCCGGAGCAGGCTCAAGGGAGTTGTGACGCACCATGCCCACTCGGACCCATCGGCCCGCTCGCACGAGCACGCGCACGAAACGCCATTCCCACCATGACGCCCCCGACACCGCCGAGGCGTTCCGCACGCCGGCCGCGCTGCCTCCCGGCCCGCGGGGCGGTTCCGCAACCGGGGTGAGAGAGCGGAGGATCTACGCCAGGTCGCTGCCCTCGGGCTGGTGAAGGCCGTCGACCGGTACGACCCCGAGCGCGGGAACGCGTTCGAGAGCTACGCCGTGCCGACGATCACCGGGGAGATCAAACGGCACTTCCGGGATCACACGTGGACCGTGCATGTGCCACGGCGGGTGCAGGACCTGCGGAACCGGGTGCGGGTCGCCGGGCAGGAGCTCGCCCAGACCGTGCCGGGGCGGCGGCCCACCGTGGCGGAGACCGCCGCGCACGCGTGTCTCTCCGAGGAGGAGGTGCGGGTGGGGCTTGAGGCGCTGGAGAGTTTCAGCGCGTTGTCCCTCGACGCGGTAGCCCCGGCGGTTCGGACGGGTACTCGCTGAGCGATGTTCTCGGGGCCGCTGATCCGGCGTTGGACGTCGTCGTCGACCGGGAGGCCGTGAAGCCTCGGCTCGCCGCGTTGCCCCAGCGGGATCGGGAGATCTTGTACCTGCGGTTCTTCGGGGACATGACGCAGAGTCGGATAGCCGAGCGGTTCGGGATGTCGCAGATGCATGTGTCTCGGTTGATCAGGCGGTGTTGTCTTCGGATCCGGCAGCAGGTTCTGGAGGATGCGGCCGCTTGGAGGTCGTGTTCCGGGTGCGGGTCCGTGGGGGCCGGTCGCGCAGTTCCCCGCGCCCCTGGAAGCTCCGGCTGGGCTGTGTTCACTCGCTCGGGCTCTCTCCTTAACCCCAATGGGGTCCGGCCGCGCGCGTCTCCGAACGGACCGGGCTTCGATGGTGTTGCCGTCGTCCTCGGTCTAAGGAGACCCGCTCATGCGTCGCACCGCCCTTGCTCTGTCCGTCGTCGCCCTCGTCGGCGCCGCCGGGCCCGCTCTGGCCGCTGATCCGGGTGCCGAGGTCAGTCCGAGCACCGTGCGGGCGGGTGGGAACGTCACCGTTTCCGTCACCTGCGAGGCGATCGGAGGGACCGTGGCCGAGACCATCGACGCCACGTCCCAGGGGTTCGACGACGGGACCGTCCAGCTGCAACGGGTGCCCGGCAACGACGACCGGGCCGCCGGAGCCGCCTATCGGGGGACCGCGCGGATCTCCGACGGCGAAGGGGGCGGGCGGGACTCCGCGTGGACCGTCGACGGGACCTGTCCCGCGCCGCCCGGCGGACAGGGCAGGCCCTGGAGCGCGACCTTCAGCATCGAGCGCGGTGGCGGGCAGCCGCCGTGTCAGGAGCCTCGCGGGGACGCCTGTGGTGGTGTGCCCGCCGCGATCCAGCGCGGGGTGCGGGCGGGGGAGGGCGGTACCTTCACCGACTCCGTCCCGGCTCTGGTCGCCGGTGGTGTACTGATCGCGGGCGCCCTGGGTGGGGCCGTGTACCGGCTGCGCCGGCGGACGCCGGGGCACTGAGCGCGCGAGCGGGACACGGCACGGCACTGCACGAGGGACTGCGCGGAGGCACCATGCGGCAGGCGGACGCGGTAGGGCAGGGGCCCGTGCGCTACGGCCCGGTGTTTCCTGATGACGGCCTGCCCGTGCTGCCGGAACTGGCCGCCGTCCTCGCCGCCGCCGCGTCCCGGACCGAGGAACAGCCCGTCGGCGGCGCCCCCGTACTGCTCGACGCCGCGAGCGGGTACTTCGAACGCCGGGGCCTGCCCGCCGACCCCGCCCGCGTGGCCGCCGCCCCGGGTGCCCCCGCGCTGCTGGTCGCCCTGACCGCGGCGCTCGGCGGTGACGTACTCATCCCCAGGCCCTGCGCCGCCTGGTGGGCGCCGTACGCGCGCCTGTTGGGCCGACCCGTGTTCCATGTGGGCACCCCGGCCGAGTGCGGCGGGGTGCCCGATCCGTACGCCCTGCTGGAGACCGTGCGCAGGGTCCGGGACGAGGGCGGGGACCCGCGGCTGCTCGTCCTCTCGGTGGCCGACGACCCGACCGCGACCGTCGCACCGCCCGAGGTCATGCACGAGACCGTCGAGGCCGCCGCGGCCGAGGGGCTGCACCTGGTCAGCGACGAGACCTGGCGCGACACCCTGCACGCGCCCCGGGGCACCATGCTGCTCAGCCCCGCCGAGATGCTGCCCGACAAGGTCACCGTCGTCACCGACCTGGCCGGCGCGCTCCTCCCGTCCGGCTGGCCAGCCGCTGTCGCCCGCTTCCCCGAAGGCCGTGCCGGGCAGGCGCTACGCGCGCGCGTGCTCGACGTCCTCACCGCACTCGGCGCCCGCGTCGCCGCACCGGTCGCCGCCGCGGCGGCGCACGCCCTCGGCGAACCCCCGCCCGTCCTCGCCCGCCGCGACACCGCCGTACGCCTGCACGCGCGCGTGGCCGCCGCCGCGCACGCCGCCGTCACCGGGGCGGGCGCGTTCTCCCGGCCGCCGCAGGCGGGACGCCATCTGTACGTCGACCTCGGGCCGCTGCGCCACGCACTCACCCCGCAGGGAGTGGGCGACGCGCAGGACCTGGAGGAGTTCCTCACCGCCCGGCTCGGCATGCCCGCGCCGGGCGGTCACCGGTTCGGCGACGACCTGGGCGCGCTACGGGTCCGGCTGTCCACCGGGCCACTGCTGGGCCGAACCGACGCGGAACGCGCGGAATGTCTCACGTCACCCTTGCCGTTGGAACTGCCACACGTGCAACGCGCGTTGATGTCCTTGAGGTCGATCTTCGACGATCTCCGCGACGACGCTCAGCGATGGGAGCCTCCTCGATGACGCAGCAGTCCGAGTCGACCACCGACAGCAGTACGGCCATGCGCGAAGCGGCCGCTCCGACGTCCCCGTTCACCCCCTCGTCCCCACCGCTCGCCGAGCCCCGCCCGCTCGGCGAGCGGCGCGTGTGGCCCCGCGCCTTCCACGACCGGCTCACCGCCCCGCTCCCCGGCCTCAAGGCGTTCGCCCGCTTCGCCCGCGAGGGTTCGGTACGCCCCCGCCCGGAGGGCCTGGCCGACATCCCCCAACTCCCGTTCGCCCCCGAGCCGTTGCCCCAGGTGGACGCCCTGACCGTCGCCGTCACCTGGGCGGGGCACGCCAGTTGGGTGGTACAGATCGGCGGGCTGACCATCCTCACCGACCCGGTCTGGTCCCGCCGCATCCTCGGCACCCCGGCCCGGATCACCCCCGTGGGCGTGGCCTGGGAAACACTCCCGCCCATCGACGCCGTCGTCATCAGCCACAACCACTACGACCACCTCGACGCCCCCACCCTGCGCCGACTCCCGCGCCACACACCGGTGTTCGCCCCCGCCGGCCTCGGCAGCTGGTTCCGGCGCCGCAGATTCACCCATGTCACCGAGCTCGACTGGTGGGAAGCGGCCCAACTCGACGGCGTCCGCCTCGACTTCGTCCCCTCCCACCACTGGTCCAAGCGCACCCTCACCGACACCTGCCACTCCCTGTGGGGAGGTTGGGTGATGACAGCACCGGACGGCCGGCGCGTCTACTTCGCCGGCGACACGGGCTACGGCCACTGGTTCGCCCGAATCGGCCATCGCTACCCGGGAATTGACCTCGCCCTCCTCCCCATCGGCGCCTACGACCCCCGCTGGTGGCTCAGTGACGTCCACTGCGACCCGGAGGAGGCGGTCCAGGCCGCACAAGACCTGGGCGCGAGACGGATGGCCCCCATGCACTGGGGCACCTTCGTCCTCTCGGCGGAACCGGTGCTGGAACCCCTGACGCGAGTGCGGGCGGCCTGGGAGAAGGCCGAGCTGGCGCGCGAGAACCTGTGGGACCTGCCGGTGGGAGCTTCAAGAGTGCTGGAGTAGACGCCCTCTCAGGGGCGCGGGGCTGGGTCGATTCGCGACTCCGCCGCGGGGCGCGACCAGCCACAACGGACCCGCACCCCGCAACGAGCCCTCAACCGGCAGCCCGAACCCGCCTCCACAGACTGGGCGCCACACTGATCACCACGGTCAGCACAACCGCCGCCACAACCCCCTCCCACGGCTCGGGGAACAGCGAGCCACCAAGGATGCCGATCAGCTGGTACGTCACCGCCCACGCCAGACACGCGGGCGCGTTCCCCCGGGCGAACCGGCGGATCGGCCACTCCGCCATGAGGCAGGCCAACATCACCGGAATCCGGCCGGCCGGCACCAGCCGGGACAACACCAGCACGGCCACCCCATGGTCGGCCAGCTTCGCCTGCGCCTGCGCAAGCCGCTCCTCCGGCGCCCGCGCCCGAATCGCCTCCAGCCACCGCGACCCGTTCTTCGACCCCATCCCCCGCCGCCCCAGCCAGTACAGCGCGACGTCCCCGAGGAACGCGGCCAGCGAAGCCGTGACGAACACCAGCGCCAACGCGAAGGGTGCCGTCTGGTGAAAGGCGACCACGGCCGCCGAACTCACCAGCGCCCCCGTCGGAATCACCGGCACCAACGCCCCGAACAGCACCAGCAGGAACAACGTCGGGTAACCGATGGCCTGTTGGGCGGACTCGGGCGATGTCGTGGCCGTAGCGGCCGCGATCCAGCTCACCGGGCGACCTCCGGGCGCACGCTCTCCCCGTGCCCGAGCCGGTGCACCGCGACCGAGGGCGCGAGTTGGGCGGCGATCCGCACGAACTCGTCGCCCGGCGTGTGGAATTCGTGCGGGCGCACCGCGTCCATCCCGATCGGCCAGTACGTGCCGTAGTGCACCGGCACCGCGCTGCGCGGCGCGAGCCGGGCGAGGGCCTGGGCCGCGCGGCCCGCGTCGAGGTGCCCCTCGCCGAGATACGGGCCCCAGCCGCCCACCGGCAGCAGCGCCACGTCGACCGGCCCGACCTCCTTGGCCATGTCGTCGAACAGCCCGGTGTCCCCGGCGAAGTAGGTCCGCGCCTCGCCCTCGACGACGTAGCCCAGCGCGGGGGAGCGGTGCGGTCCGACCGGCAGCCGGCGGCCGTCGTGCCGTGCGGGAACGGCCCGTACGACCAGGTCACCGACCCTCGTCCGGTCGCCGGGGGCCACCTCGTCGATACGCAGCCGGCGGAGCCGGCGCAGTCCGGGCACCGCGCGGAGTGCGCCCCGGGGCACGAGCAGGCGCGTGCCCGGGGCGAGGGAGGCGAGCGAGGGAAGGTGCAGGTGGTCGGCGTGGAGGTGGGAGACGAGCGCCAGGTCCGCGCGCCGGGCCTCGGGCGGCGGCACCGCGCCCCGACGGCGTCGTAGATGTGCGAGGCGGCGCGCGAACAGGGGGTCGGTGAGGACGCGCGTGTCCGAGTCCTCGATCGTGCAGGTGGCGTGACCCCACCAGGTGATCTCCACCGGCACCTTCTTTGCCTCCTTCGCGCGACTCCCCCGAAGCCTACGGGCAGGAGTAGGGTCGGCGGCGAAACCCGGAGGTGAGGGGGACGCCATGGGACAGGTACGCGGTGCCTCGGGTATGCGCTCGCGGCTGCGGGTCACGGCGATCGCCAGCCTGACGCCGCTGGAGGAGCTGGACGACGACCCCTTCCTGGTCGACTCCCGCAGCCAGCACGCGATGTGCGCCCGCTGGGCCGCCGACCACGGCTACGTGATCGCCCGCGAGCTTCTGGTCCGCGGGCTGCGCCCCGACCACTGCGCCCTGTGGGACGGCGTCCGCCCCGGCCTCGACCTGTTCGTCGCCCCCAGCCGCCGGGTCCTGGAGAGCGCGCTGTCCTCCGTCGACGAGTTCACCGACGAGTGCGCGCGACGCGGGGTGCGCATCGAGACCGTCGGCCGCGCGGAACCCTGCTACGACGCCCAGATGAAGGCCAGCGTGCACCGACGGCTCTCCATGCCGACGGCCGGCTACGACGGCCGCTAGGTCCGGCGCCCCGCTTCTCGCTCCGGGGTCCCCGCGTCCCGTATGACAGGCTGGGGACAGGCCCGCCAGGTCGTCGGGCCAGGGACGTGAGGTGTACGGGGCGTGGGTGGAGCGCGTTGGCGGCGGCTCGCCAGTCAGGTCGGGCGGAGCATCGCGGTGTGGGCGGTCTCCACGGTCACCATGCTGGTGCTCGCCGGGATCCTGCCGGACTTCAAGCTCCAGTCGGCGGACGGCGACAGCGCCACCCGGATCGGCGTCACGGCCGCGTTCGGCGCCGGAGCCTTCGGTCTGCTGTCGGCGCTCGTCTGGCCGCTGCTGGTACGGCTGTTGCTGCTGGTGCCCGCGCTCGTCCTCGGCCTCCTCGTCTTCGTGCTCAACGGGTCGCTGCTGCTGATCGCCCTGCGGATCAATCCGGACGGCGGGCTGCGCGGCCAGGTAGCCCCCGAGACCGCCGTCGTCGTGGCCGCCGTGATGTCCGCCGTCGCCTCCGCCACCGGCGGTGCCCTGGCCGTGCGCGACGACGACGCCTACCGCCGCCGCCTCTACCGCCTCGCGGACCGCCGCCGAAGAGCCATGCCGCCCGGCCCGTCCTCGCCCGGCACCGTCTTCCTCCAGCTCGACGGCGTCGGCCACGACGTCCTGCTCGGCGCGGTGGCCAGGGGCCTGATGCCGACCGTCGCGAAGCTCCTCGGCGGCGACCGCCCCACCCACCGCCTCACCCCCTGGCGCACCGACTGGTCCAGCCAGACCGGCGCCAGCCAGCTCGGCATCCTGCACGGCTCCAACCACGACATCCCCGCGTTCCGCTGGTACGAGAAGGACACCGGCGAGGTGATGGTCTGCAACCGCCCGACCAGCGCCGCCGAACTCCAGCGCCGCGCCGTCGAGTTCACCGGCGACGGCGGCCTCCTCACGCTCGACGGCGCCAGCCGCGGCAACCTGTTCAGCGGCGGCGCCGACGAGCAGGCCCTCGTCCTGTCCATCGCCATCCGCCGCCGGGGCCGCGAGAACCGTTCCCGCGCGGGCTACTTCGCCTACTTCTCCGACCCGGCCAACGCCGTCCGCACCGCGATGTCCTTCGTCGCCGAGGTCGGCCGCGAGATCGGCCAGTCGACCCGCTCCCGCCTCACCAAGCAGCGCCCCCGGATCAAGCGCGGCGGCCTCTACCCTCTCGTCCGCGCCTTCGCGACGGTCATCGAACGGGACGTCGTCGTCGCCGCCGTCATGGGCGACATGCTCGCCGGCCGCACCGCCGTCTACGCCGACCTCGTGGCCTACGACGAGGTCGCCCACCACTCCGGACCGCGCAGCCGCGACGCCGCCAAGGTGCTCCAACGCTTGGACCGCTCCATCGCGTTGATCGAGAACGTCGCCGAGCACGCCCCGCGCCCGTACCGCATCGTCGTCCTCTCCGACCACGGCCAGAGCCCCGGCGAGACCTTCCAGGGCCGCTACGGCCTCACCCTCGGCGACCTGGTGCGCGCGGGCTGCGGGCTGCCCGTGCCGCGCCGGGCCCGCCGCACCCACAGCGGCGCCGAGGCCCGCGCCGCCGTCCGCGCCGCGCTGCGCCGGCCGGTCGAGGAGAAGGACGGGCAGCACCGCCACCCGGGCCGCCACTCGGAACCGGTCGTGCTGGCCTCCGGCAACCTCGGCCTGGTCTCCTTCCCGGACGTGCCGCACCGCATGACCAAGGAGGAGATCGACGCCCGGCATCCGGCGCTGCTGACGACCCTCGCCAACCACCCCGGCGTCGGCTTCGTCCTCGTCCGCAGCGAGGAGCACGGAGGGGTTGTGCTGGGGGCACACGGTGCCGAACTCCCGGTGGCCGAACTCGACGACAAACAGGGCCCGTTGGCGGACTTCGGCCCCGGCGTCGCGGACGCCGTCCGGCGCACCCACTCCTTCCCGCACACCGCCGACATCATGGTCAACTCCTGGTACGACCCCGCCGAGGGCGAAGTCCTCGCCTTCGAGGAGCAGATCGGCTCGCACGGCGGCCTCGGCGGCGCCCAGGCCAAGCCGTTCCTGCTCTCCCCGCACACCTTCTCCGCACCGGTCGACGACGGCGAGGACCTGGTCGGCGCGGAGCATGTGCACCAGGTTCTGCGGCGCTGGCTGCGCGAGTGCAGCGGACCTCAGGTGCCGCTGACGGACGAGCAGTCGGAACGCGCCGCCTGAAAATGAGCTGCGGTGGACCGGCCGCGAGCACACACTGTTGGAGTCTCCCCGCCTCGAACCTCCTTCAGGAGCCGCTGCTTTGCAGGCTGCCGTCACTGTCACGCCCGCCCGTATCCCCGAGCTGCTGCTCGGCCTCGCGACCGTCCGGCCCGTCTTCATCTGGGGTGCGCCCGGCATCGGAAAGTCGTCCCTGGTAAGGGAGTTCGCCGAGTCGCTGGGGCTTGAGTGCGTGAGTCTGCTCGGTACGCAGCTGGCGCCCGAGGACCTGATCGGGGTGCCGCAGATCCGGGACGGGCGGTCGGTGTTCTGTCCGCCGGAGGCGATCGCGCGGGACGAGCCGTACTGCCTGTTCCTCGACGAACTCAACGCGGCCACACCGGATGTGCAGAAGGCGTTCTACTCGCTGATCCTCGACCGCCGGATCGGCACCTACGAACTCCCCAAGGGTTCCATCGTGATCGGCGCCGGGAACCGGGCGACCGACAACGCGCTGGCCCGGCCGATCGCGTCCGCGCTGATCAACCGGCTCACCCACGTCCACCTGGAGGCGTCCCCGAAGGACTGGCTCAACTGGGCCGCCGCCAACGGGATCCACCCGTGGATCCTGGACCACCTCACCGACCGGCCCGACCACCTGTGGTCCAAGCCGCCGAAGACCGAAGAGGCCTTCTCCACGCCCCGGTCCTGGCACATGCTCTCCGACGCGCTGGGCTCCTTCGGGCCCGACCTCGACGAGGACACCCTGAAGGTCATCGCGCACGGCACGCTGACCCCGGCCCACGCGGTCGCGTTCTGCGGGTACGTCAAGATCGTGCGCAGCCGGTTCGGCATCGAGGCGATCATCAAGGGCGACGCCCGCTGGCCGCACCGCCCCGAGGACCGCGACCTGCTGTACTACCTCGCCGAGTCCTTCCGGGGCCGGCTCGTCAAGGAACTCCCGGTCAGCAAGGAGCACTTGTCGGCGAACGGACTGCAGACCGCGTACCGCGCCAAGTCGTTGCTCGTGCAGCTCGCCGAGATCTCCGTCGAGGTCGCGCAGAGCGTCATCGCCCCCGACACCGACGGCAATCCGCTGCTGCCCGCCTGGTTCCTGGTCGAGGCGGCCCGTGACATGCCCCGGCTGGTCGAGGCCCGACAGTGAGCCGCCCCCAGGGCAAGGGGAAGGGGAAGGGGAAGCCGAAGAAGAAGGACCTCGCCGCCGAGGCCTTCGAGGAGGGGCTGCGGCTGGTGCGGGCCAACCGCGCGCTCGCCGCCATCGGCTTCAGCACCTGCCGCCGGGACGACTGTCCCCACACGCCCGACTCCGGCCTGGTACGCGTCGATTCCAACGGCGTGCTGCACGTCCACCCCACCCGCCGGGCCGAACCCGCCGAGTGGGCCTGGGCGATCGCGCACTGCATCATCCACCTGGGCTTCGGCCATGTCCCGGCCGCGCCGAAGCTCCGCGACCAGCCCGACGGCCCTGCCCTCGCGGCCGACTGCGCCGTCGTCAACCGCTTCCTGCTCGGCTTCCCCATCGGCGTCACCCCCGAGGACCTGCCCGCGTCCTACCCGGGCGGCGACGAGGAGCAACTCGCCGCCCGCTGGCGCCGCGACGGCGTCCCGCCCCTCTACGAGCGCTGCGGTACGGCGGGCGGCGAGCCGGACCAGCTGCTCGTACCGTGGGACACCTGGCAGGGCGGCAAGGCCCCCGACTGGCAGCTCAACTTCGCGAACGCCCTCACCCGCACGGTGGCCATGGCGATGGACGTGGCGGGCGGCCGGCGTGCCTCGATGCGCGGCGGACCCACCCGACTCCAGCCCTGGGAACGGGCGTTGAACTGGTTCGTCTCCTCCTACCCGCTCCTCGGCGGCATCGCGGCCGGCATCACCCTCGTCGCCGACGCCGAACTCGCCCGCGCGCACGGCATCTCCGTCGCCGCCGTCGACACCGGCGCGGCCGAGATCTACGTCAACCCGCTGCGCCGACTCGACGACGAGGAATGGCGGTTCGTCCTCGCCCACGAGATGCTGCACGCCGCCCTGCGCCACAGCGACCGCTGCGGCGTCCGCGACCCCTACCTCTTCAACATCGCCGCCGACTACGTCATCAACGGCTGGCTGTGCGAGATGGACGTCGGCCGGATGCCCGAAGGCCTCCTGTACGACCCGGAGTTGAAGGACCTCTCCGCCGAGGAGGTCTACGACCGGATCGCCGGCGACCTGCGCCGGATGCGCCGCCTGGCCACCCTGCGCGGCAAGGGCGTCGGCGACATCCTCGGCGGCCCGCTCGGCAGCCCTCGCGACTACGTCGACCTCGACGAGTTCTACCGGCGCGGCCTCGCCCACGGCCTCGACCTGCACCAGCAGTACGAACGCGGCTTCCTGCCCGGCGGGTTGGTCGAGGAGATCCGCGCCCTGAGCCATCCGCCGCTGCCGTGGGACGCCCGACTCGCCCGCTGGTTCGACGAGTTCGTGCCACGCCCCGAGCCCGTACGGTCGTACGCCCGCCCCTCGCGCCGCCAGTCCTCCACGCCCGACATCCCGCGCGCGGGCCGCTGGTTCCCGCCCGAGGAGATCGCCCGCTGCACCTTCGGCGTCGTCCTCGACACCTCCGGCTCCATGGACCGCGCCCTCCTCGGCAAGGCGCTGGGCGCGATCGCGTCGTACGCCGAGGCCCGTGACGTACCGGCCGCCCGGGTCGTGTTCTGCGACGCGGCCCCGCACGACGCGGGCTATGTGTCGGTCACCGACATCGCGGGCCGGGTCCGGGTGCACGGGCGCGGCGGTACGGTCCTGCAGCCCGGGATCGATCTGCTGCACCGCGCGGACGACTTCCCGCCGGGCGCGCCGATCCTCGTCATCACGGACGGCTGGTGCGACACCCTGCGCGTGCGGCGCGAACACGCCTATCTGATACCGCAGAACGCTCGCCTGCCGTTCACCGCCCGTGGGCCGGTCTTCCGGGTGAGCTGAAGCGGAATGTGATCGGATGGGTTCGAAAGACATCCGCGTCGAAAGGAAACACCGTGGCAACCACGCGCACCGCACACACCGTCTGGGAAGGCGAACTCATCAAGGGCAGCGGCGAGGTCACCTTCGACTCGTCAGGCATCGGTGTGCAGCCGGTGACGTGGGCGTCGCGCGCCGAGCAGGCCAACGGCAGGACCAGCCCCGAAGAGCTGATCGCCGCCGCCCACTCCAGCTGCTTCTCCATGGCGCTCTCCCACGGCCTCACCGGCGCGGGCACCCCGCCCACCCGCCTGGAGACCAAGGCCGACGTCACCTTCCAGCCCGGCGAGGGCATCACCGGCATCCACCTCACCGTCCGCGGCGAGGTCCCCGGCCTGGACGAGGCCGGCTTCGCCGCCGCCGCCGAGGACGCCAAGAAGAACTGCCCGGTCAGTCAGGCCCTCGCGGGTACGACGATCACGCTGACGGTGGAATCCGCCTGACCCCCGCTTCCCCTCCCGTCTCGATGCCGCGCCCGGACAAACGGGTGCGGCATTGACATTCCCGCACTCAAGTTCTCAGCTGGAGATCGGGCAGCGCCTGGCGGAAGGGGACGGCGATGGGACGTGCGGTCGGGATCGATCTGGGGACCACGAACTCGGTGGTCGCGGTGCTGGAGGGCGGCGAGGCCACGGTGGTGGCCAACGCCGAGGGGGCGAGGACCACACCCTCGGTCGTGGCCTTCGCCAAGAACGGTGAGGTGCTCGTCGGCGAGGTCGCCAAACGGCAGGCCGTGACGAACATCGAGCGCACCGCGCGCTCGGTCAAACGGCATATGGGGGACACGAGTTGGCGCTTCCCGGACACGGGCGCCATCGACGGAACGCGGTACCGCGCCCAGGAGTTGTCCGCGCGCGTGCTGCAGAAACTGAAACGGGACGCGGAGGCCTATCTCGGCGAGGACGTCACCGACGCCGTGATCACGGTCCCCGCCTACTTCGACGACTCCCAGCGCCAGGCCACCAAGGAGGCCGGCGAGATCGCGGGCCTCAAGGTGCTGCGGATCATCAACGAACCGACCGCCGCCGCGCTCGCCTACGGCCTGGACCGGGGCGAGGAGCAGACCGTGCTGGTCTTCGACCTCGGCGGCGGCACTTTCGACGTGTCGCTGCTGGAGATCGGCGACGGTGTCATCGAGGTCAAGGCGACCAACGGCGACACCCATCTCGGCGGCGACGACTGGGACCAGCGGGTCGTCGACCATCTCGTCAAGAAGTTCCAGGGGCAGTACGGCATCGACCTCGGCAAGGACAAGATGGCGCTCCAGCGCCTGCGCGAGGGCGCGGAGAAGGCGAAGATCGAGCTGTCCTCGTCCTCCGAGACGACGATCAACCTGCCCTACATCACCGCCTCCGCCGAAGGCCCGCTGCACCTCGACGAGAAGCTGACCCGCGCCGGGTTCCAGGAACTCACCGCCGACCTCTTGGACCGGTGCAAGAACCCCTTCCACCAGGCGGTCAAGGACGCGGGCATCAAGCTCTCCGCGGTCGACCACGTCATCCTCGTCGGCGGCTCGACGCGGATGCCCGCCGTCACCGACCTCGTCAAGGAACTCACCGGCAAGGACCCGCACAAGGGCGTCAACCCCGACGAGGTCGTGGCGCTCGGCGCAGCCCTCCAGGCCGGCGTCATCCGCGGCGACGTGAAGGACGTCCTCCTCCTCGATGTCACCCCGCTGTCCCTGGGCATCGAGACCAAGGGCGGCATCATGACGACGCTCATCGAACGCAACACGACCATCCCGACCCGGCGTTCGGAGATCTTCACCACCGCCACCGACAACCAGCCCTCGGTCGGTATCCAGGTCTACCAAGGTGAGCGTGAGATCGCCGCGTACAACAAGAAGTTGGGCGTCTTCGACCTCACCGGGCTGCCGCCGTCCCCGCGCGGGGTGCCGCAGATCGAGGTCGCCTTCGACATCGACGCGAACGGCATCATGCATGTCTCGGCGAAGGACCTGGCGACCGGCCGCGAACAGAAGATGACCGTCACCGGCGGCTCCGCCCTCGGCAAGGACGACATCGACCGGATGATGCGGGAGGCCGAACAGTACGCGGACGAGGACCGTAAGCGTCGCGAGGCGGCCGAGACCCGCAACCAGGCCGAGCAACTCGCCTACCAGACCGAGAAGTTCATCCACGAGAACGAGGAGCGCGTTCCGGGGGACATCAGGGTCGAGGTCGAGGCGGCCGTCGCGGAGGTGAAGTCGCTGCTGGAACACAACGCCGATACGGCCGAGTTGCGTACCGGTGTGGAGAAACTCGCCACCGTCAGCCAGCGGATGGGGCAGGCGATGTACGCGCAGGCCGCCCAGCAGGCACCCACGGAACAGGCGGAGCACACCGAGGAGCCCGACTCCGCGCGGCAGCACGAGGAGGAGGAAGGTGTCGTCGACGCGGAGATCGTCGACGACGAACGGGACGCGAAGGGCGGCGCCGCCTAACTCCCGGTCGGCAGGGTGGCGCGGACCGCGTCCAGGACGGAGGCGTAGGGCGTCCCGAAGTCGGCCAGCCGGGAGCGGAGTCGGGCCAGGGCTGTGCGGTGCTCGGCGAGGAGGTCGAGGTTGCCGGTACGGGACGTGAACTCCAGGACCGCGGGGAGGAAGTCGGGCAGCTCCTCGTCGGTGAACTCCAGGCCGTGGGCGCGGTAGAGGTCCTTGAAGTGGACCAGGGACATACCGCGTCGCCGGGTGTCGTCGTCGCGCCACCGGCTCAGGTACAGGCTGTGCCGGTTCCCGGAGTCGAAGACCTCGACATAGTGCGCGGCCAGGTCCCCCGCCGGGGTGAGGGCCGCGTGGTCGACGAACTCCCGTAGCTGCGGGGCGGCTTCGCGCAGCAGGGGGAGCCGGGCGCGGAAGTCGTCGTCGGGGTAGGTCAGACAGAGCGCGGCCGCCTGGTACAGCACGGTGTCGGAGGGCATCAGACGTCCCTCGCGTCGGAGGGCACCGGAACACCCCGGCTCGGTACCTCTGCCGGCGTTCTCGTCTCCGTCACCTGCGCTCCCTCGCTCGCCCGTGGTGTCGAACCTAGGGCGGGGCAGGGGAGCGCACCCGTTCACCGCAGCCGTACGGGTCAGGGCTTGCGGGCGACACCGCCGTAGACCGGGACGATGCCCTCCGCCTGGGCGGTCACGTCCTCCGGGGCCGGACGCCAGCCGTAGACCGGGATGACGCCCGGGCCGAGCAGGTCGAGGCCGTCGAAGAAGCGGGAGAACTCGGCCAGGGTGCGGGGGAAGAAGGGGGTGCCGCTGCGCTGGAAGTGTTCGGCGGCCTTCGCGATGGCGGCGGGGCTGAGGTCGGGGGTGACCTGCGACATCACCAGGTAGCTGCCCGGGGCGAGCACGTCGACGTAGCGCCTGATCAGGCCGTACACGTCGTCGCCGTCGGGCTCCGCGCTCAGGTAGTGGGTGAGTGCGACCAGCGACAGCGCGACCGGTTGGGTGAAGTCCAGGGTCTCGGCGGCCAGCCGCAGGATCCTGTCCGGGTCGCGGACGTCGGCGTGCACGTACTCGGTGCTGCCCTCGGCCTCACCGTGCAGCAGGGCCTCCGCGTGCCGCAGCACGATCGGGTCGTTGTCCGCGTACACGACCTTGGCGTCCGGGGCGACGCTCTGTGCCACCTGGTGGAGGTTCGGCTCGGTGGGGATGCCGGTGCCGATGTCCAGGAACTGGCGGATCCCGGCCTCGGCGGCGGTCCGGGTCACCCGGTGCATGAACCGGCGGTTGGCCCGCGCCCCGCGCACCGCGGAGCTGTCCGTGGCGAGGATCCTGCGCGCCAGCTCCTCGTCCACCGGGTAGTTGTCCTTGCCGCCGAGCCACCAGTCGTACACCCGCGCCGGATGCGGCCGGCTGGTGTCGATACGGGTGGGCGCGGCGTCGGATCCGGTCATGCGGTGTCGTCTCCTCGGGAGTTCGCGTGGTGGTGCCCGGGCCGTGCTTGCTCAGAAGGTCTCGCGGTAGTCCCGCAGGATCTTCTTGGTGCGCTGTGCGGACGCGGCGTGCGCCGTCATGTGGTCGAGGACCTCCAGATGCGCGGAGACCTCCGTACGGGAGTCCAGGTACAGGGCGCCGGTCAGGTACTCGGTGAACACCATGTCGGGCAGCTCCGGTTCGGTGAAACGGAACAGCGAGAAGGGGGCGTACGTCCCCGGATGCGGGCCGTTGTCGAACTCGGCGACCTGGAGCGTGACCCGGTCGCGCTCGCCGAACTTCAGGAGTCTGTCGAGCTGTTCGCGCATCACCTCGCCGCGCATGCTCACCGGCCGGCGCAGCACGGTCTCGTCCATGACGACCCACAGGTGCGGCGGATTGTCCCGTTCCAACAGCCCCTGCCGGGCCATCCGCAGCGACACGTGCCGCTCGATGGTCTCCGGCCCGGTCTGCCCGATCGTCCCGGCCTCCAGGACGGCGCGCGCGTAGTCCTCGGTCTGCAACAGGCCCGGCACGAAGTGCGGTTCGTACGAACGGATCAGCCCGGCGGCGCCCTCCAGGCTCACGTACAGGCTGAACCACTCCGGCAGCACGTCGTGGAACCGCTGCCACCAACCCGGCTGGTTCGCCTCCTCGGTGAGCGCGACGAACGCGTCCGCCTCCTCCTCGGCTACCCCGTACGTCGTCAACAGCACCTGGACGTACGGCACTTTCAGCGCGACCTCGGCCATCTCCATCCGCCGTACGGTCGCCGGGGCCACCCGCAGGACCTGCGCGGCCTCCTCGCGCTTGATGCCGGCCGCCTCACGCAGCTCCTGCAGCCTTCTGCCCAGCACCACTTGACCCACCGTGGGCGCGGGCCGTCGTTCACTCACAGCCACGCCTCCCCATACGCGCCGAAGTCTGGGGGCAGTGTGCCATGTTCCGGCCACTCTCTCAGCGGTTCGGAGGTGATCATTCGTCAGTCTCCCAGCGCGTGCAGGTACTTGGCGGTCGCCGGGTCGGCCGGGAGGAACGTCTCGATCGCCAGCTCCGAGACCGTCACGTCCATGGGTGTGTTGAACGTGGCGATCGAGGAGACGAAGGACAGCACCCGGCCGTCGTGCTCGATCCGCATCGGCAGCGCGAAGTGCGGGACGGGCGTGAGTTGTTCGTCTTCCCTTTCGGCCGCCTCCGGCGCCGGGTACGCCGTGACCTCCTCGTACAGCGCCCGCAGCGGCTCGGAGCGGTGCAGGGCGATCTGCCGTTCCATCTGCGCGAGGAGATGCCCGCGCCATTCACCCAGATTGCGGATGCGCGGTGCCATCCCCCGCGGGTGGAGCGTCAACCGCATGGCGTTGAGCGGGGGTTGGAGGAGGGACTCCGGTACGCCGTCCAGCAGCATGGTGATGCCCCGGTTCGCCGCGACCACGTCGTAGACGGCGTCGACCACCAGCGCGGGATACGGCTCATAGCCCTGAATCAGCCGCTCCAGACCCTCGCGCAACGCCTCCAACGCCGGGTCGTCCAGCGGGGTCTCCGGATAGCGCGGGGCGTAACCGGCCGCCAGGAGAAGGGAGTTGCGCTCGCGCACGGGAACATCCAGGTGCTCGGCGAGCCGTAGGACCATCTCCTCGCTCGGCCGGGACCGTCCCGTCTCGACGAAGCTGATGTGCCGGGCCGAGGAGTCGGCCCGCAACGCCAGCTCCAGCTGACTGACCCGCCGCCGCTCCCGCCAGGCACGCAGCAACGGGCCGACGCCCTTGCCGGCCGGGGCGGCGGCAGCGATGTCGGTGCCGGTCGGGACAATGGTCATACACACGACCGTAGTCGAAGGAGCGCGCACGTGAACGAGTCGAGGATCCCGTCCGGGCAGGCCGCCGGGAACTCCCTGGGGGAGGCCACGGCGATGTACCGGGCCAGAGTCCGCGGCTGCCTCCTCGGCGGCGCGGTCGGCGACGCCCTCGGCTACCCGATCGAGTTCACCTCCCTCGACCGCATCCGCGCGAGCCACGGACCACGCGGCGCGACCGGGTACGTGCCCGGTGCGCACGGCGCGCTGGGCCTGATCAGCGACGACACCCAGATGACCCTGTTCACCGTAGAGGCGCTCACCACGGCCCACGCGCGGGAGCGGGAGAAGGGGATCGGCGGCGCCTGGTCCATGCTGCTGCGCGAGGCCTACGAGCGCTGGCTGGAGACCCAGTCCCAGCCCGCACCGGGCGACAGCGTCACGTCCGGTCTCCTCTCCGAGCCCTGGCTATACGCCCGCCGTGCCCCCGGAAACGCCTGCCTGTCCGGGGTCGCCCAGATGTACGCGCCCGACCCGTGGCTCCCGCTCGACGGCACGCCCGGCCGCGTCAACCCCGACTCCAAGGGCTGCGGCACGGTGATGCGCTCGGCCCCCTTCGGCCTGGTCGACACCGCCGACGGGGCCTTCGCCATGGCGGCCCGCGGCGCCCAGATCACCCACGGCCACCCCACCGGCTACTACGCGGCGGGCGCCCTCGCCGCGATCGTCGCGCACCTGGTCGCGGGGGACTCCCTGGAGGGTTCGGTCCTGCGCGCGCTACGGCTCCTGGAGCGCCATCCCGCCCACGAGGAGACGTCGGCCGCCCTCCGCGAGGCTCTCGACCTGGCCGCCGAGGGCTCGCCCACCGCCGAGAAGGTCGAGTCCCTCGGCGCGGGCTGGGTCGCGGAGGAAGCCCTCGCGATCGGCGTCTACAGCGCGCTGGTGGCGAGCGACGTGAAGGCCGCGCTGCTCCTCGCCGTCAACCACTCCGGCGACAGCGACTCCACCGGCTCCATCTGCGGCAACCTCCTCGGCGCCCGGTACGGCGACCACGGCCTGCCGCACACCTGGGTCCAGCGGGTCGAGGGCCGCGCCACGATCGCCGCCCTCGCCGACGACCTCGCGGCGGAATGCGTACCGGGCTGACGTCCGGGCACCCGTCCGACCAGGGACGCGACCACCTGCCGGGGGCACGCGGCCTGTGGCACGCTGAAGAGAAGCCGCCCGACCGGAATCCCGACCCGAGCCCGATCTGAATCCCGACCCGAGGAAGGAGCGAGGCGATGCCCGTCGTACCGCTGTCGCCGAAGGAGATCGAGGACCGCCTCGCGGAACTCCACGGCTGGTCGGTCGACGCCGACCGCCTCACCCGCGCCTACCGCCTCGCCTCCCACTTCGCGGCCACCGCGATGGTCGTCCACATCGCCCGGGTCCAGGAGGAACTCGACCACCACTCCGACCTGACCCTCGGCTACAACACCGTCACCCTCACCGTGAACACCCACAGCGTCGGCGGCGCGATCACCGAGCTGGACTTCCAACTCGCCCACAGGGTCGAGGACTTGGCCCCGGGACACGGCGCGACCTGAGCGGAGACCGAAGAGGAGGGGCAGGGAGGGGAGAGGGCAGAGGCGCGTGCTCGACTACGACAAGGAAGCCGACGCGTACGACGCGACGCGCGGCGGTGAGCCCCGGGCCGCCGCCGCTGCCGAAGCCGTACTCGGCTTCGTCCCGCAGGACGCCCGAGGCCTGCTGGACGTGGCCTGCGGCACGGGCATCGTCACCCGCCGCCTGGCCGCGGCCCGCCCCGCCCTAGGAGTGACGGGCCTCGACGCGGCGCCGGCCATGGCCCGCAGAGCGGCGGCGAGGCTACCGGGCGCCGTACTCCTCGCGGACAGCCGCCAACTCCCCTTCCCCGACGGGGTGTTCGACGCGGTGACGACCGTTTGGCTGCTGCATCTGGTGGACGGCCCGGAGGACGCCAGGGCGATCATCGCGGAGTGTGCGCGGGTCCTCCGCCCCGGCGGTGTGTACATCACCACGGTCGACAAGGCCGCCGCCCACGACGTCGGCAGCGACATCGACGCCGTCCTCGCACCGCGCCCACGCCGCCCCGCCCAGGACAGCCCCGACCAAGTCGGCGCGTACGCAGGCATGTTCGGCCTCCGTCCGGCCGGCACCGCCCGTTTCCGGGGCCACGGCCAGGGCCGCAGCCCCCGCAGCACCACGGCCGACCTGCGACGGGGCTGGTTCACCATGCTGCCGCCCGGCGAACCGCTCACCGAACGGTTCGCCGCCGAGCTGGAGTTGCTCCCTGACCAGGAACGACCGCGCGCGGACCCCGAGTTCACGATCCTGGCCTTCAGGAAACCGTCGGCCGGGTGAAGTCCATCGTCCAGTTGGTCACCCAACTCGCCCCGTCGTCCACCGAGAACGCCTGTTCCCAACGGGCACCGCTCGCGGAGACCCCCGACCACACGAACCGCACCCGCACCTCCTTCCCGTCGTGCGTGTCGTCCCCGTAGAACTCGCCCCGGCCGGCCTCGAACCGCCCGGTCACCGGCGGGAACAGCTTCCCGGTGCCGCTCGACGACCAGTTCAGGGACCACAGTCGGGCGTCCTGGTCGAAGAGCCGCAGGGTCAGCCCCTTCGACCCGAGGTACGGCATGTCGATCTCGTCGACGTTCGCGGCACCGTCGAAGAGCGGCCGGCAGTGGCTTACGCCCGCGAACTCCGCCCAGCCGCTGCCGGGTTGGAGGAAGTCGGTGAGCCGACGGTTCGCGACCTCCCACTCGCCGTGGAGGAAGTCGAAGTCGTGCGGGCTGCTCATGCGCGGTCTCCAGTGGTTCCGGCGGCCAGGGAGTCGGCCAAGTAGGCGTCGAGGTCCGGGACTTCGGGCGCGAGCAGGTGCCGTACCCAGGCGTCCCGTTCGTGCAGGATCGGCGGCAGCTCCCAGACGCAGCCGATCCAGGGCAGGTCTGGAGTGACGAAGTGGGTCGGGTCGAGGTCCGGACAGCCCAGCACCGGCTGGCCGGCCGACGCGCCCCGGAAGTGCAGGACGTTGTCCCACACCCAGCTGTACGCGTTCAGATAGGCACCGTCGTCACCGCCTCGATGCAGCACGACGAACGTCGCAGGGGCAGTACCGTCCGGCTCGGGCAGCAGCTCCGGCAGGATCGCGTACGCCGCCCTCTCCACCTCGGGTGCGATCCCCGCGGGGTCGGCGGTGACGTGGTAGCGCTTGATGTGCCGCCCGGCCACCTCGATCGGCGGTGGCACGGTCAGCAGTTTCTCCGTGAAGGGCATGGCAGGACGTTAGGACGACTTCACTGACATCCTGTGTCAGTGAAGTCCAGCCGACTCGTCTCGATCCTCCTGCTGCTCCAGACCCGGGGCCGGATGACCGCCGCCCAGCTCGCCGAGGCCCTGGAGGTCTCGGTCCGCACGGTCTACCGGGACGTCGAGGCACTGAGCGCGGCGGGCGTCCCGCTGTACGGCGACGCGGGCCACGCCGGCGGCTACCGCCTCCTCGACGGCTACCGCACCCGGCTGACCGGCCTCACCACGGACGAGGCCGAGGCCCTGTTCCTCGCGGGCGCACCGGGACCGGCCGCCGAACTGGGCCTCGGCCCGGTCCTGGCCGCCGCCCAGCTGAAGGTACGCGCGGCCCTTCCGGCCGGACTGCGCGAGCACGCCGACCGGATCAGCGGCCGGTTCCACCTGGACGCGCCGGGCTGGTACGCGGACGCCGACGAGACACCGTTCCTGCATACAGTCGCCGACGCCGTATGGAACAACCGTGTCCTGTATGCCATCTACCGACGCTGGCGCGAGCCCACCGACGTGGAGCGCCGCCTGGAGCCGTACGGCCTCGTACTGAAGGCGGGCCGCTGGTACGTCGTAGCCGGCCCCGGCCCCCGCACCTTCCGCGTCGACCAGATCCTCGAACTCACCCCGTCCGCCTCCGGCGAGGAGTTCACCCGCCCGGACGACTTCGACCTGGCCGCCTACTGGACGGCCCACCAGCAGGACTTCCACGACCGCCTGTACCGGAGCGAGGCGGTGGTCCGGCTGGCGCCGGGGGCGACGCTCGCCCGCGCGGTCCCCGTCAACGGCCGGACGGAGCCGGACGGTTGGACCCTGATGTCGGTCCCGATCGAGTCCGTCGAGCACGCGCACGGCGAGTTCCTACGGCTCGGCACCGACATCGAGGTCCTGTCCCCGCCCGAACTGCGTGACCGCATCGCCCGCACGGTGGCCGAACTGACCAGGAGATACGGCGACTTGCTCACCGGCAGCGGCGACTGAGGGCACGCACGAGGGCACGCACGAGGGCACGCAACCCCTGCTCAGGTCACCGTGCAGCTCTGATCGCCCACCTTGAACGCGCCCGGCTTCGTGTTCACCCCCGTCCAACTCCCCGTGAAGCCGAAGCCCACCGAGGACCCCGCCGCCACCGTCCCGTTCCAGCTCACGTTCTTCGCCGTCACCGCCGCGCCCGACTGGGTGTAGTCGGCGTTCCACAGCTGGCCGATCTGCTGCCCGTCGGCGAAGGACCAGCCAAGTGACCAACCGTTCCAGGCAGTTGAGCCGGTGTTCGTCAGCTGAACGTCGGCCTGGAAGCCGCCCGCCCATTGGTTGGTGATCTTGTACGTGACCGTGCAGGCACCCGTGGGGGTCGGATCGGTACCGCCGCCGCCCCCGCTCCCTCCGTCGCCCGCGTCGGAGGAGTCGCCGTAGACGACCCCGCGGCCGTTCGTCGACACGTACACGCGGCCGTAGACCCTGGGGTCACCGGTGATGGCCGCACCCGTCCAACCCCATTGATGTGCATCGTCGTTGATCCGCGTCCAGGTCGCGCCCTTGTCGGTCGAGCGGAAGATGCCGCGTACGCCGCCGATCTTCGCGCTGGTGTAGAGCGTCTGGTACGAGGCGCCGGTCGCCGCCTTGCCGAAGCCGATGGTGTCGGCCTGGTCGACGTTCGCGAGCTTGGCGAAGGTGGCGCCGCCGTCCGTGGAGTGCCACAGCCCGTACGCCCCGTCGCTCGCCCCACCCGCCAGCCACACGTCCCCCTTCGTGCCGGGCAGCGCCTTGAAGCGGACGCTGTCACCGGCGGGGAGACCGGCCGCGGTCGACGTGGTGAAGGTCGCCCCGCCGTCCGAACTGACGTAGAAATGACCCGACTTGAAGCCGTAGAAGGTCTTGGCGTCCACCCGGTCCGACTCGACGGTCGCGCCCGCCGGGATACCGCTCGACGCTGCCCAGGACGAGCCGAAGCCCGACGCGTACTGCACGCCCGCACCCGCCGGACTCCACACGAACCGACTGCCGTCGGCCGCCGCGGCGACGGTCCCGCCCCCGCTGACACCCGAAGGATCGGTCCCCGCGAACCAGTTGGCGCCGTTGTCCGTCGAGAACGCGATGTGCGCCCCCGAGTCCACATTGCCCACGCGCACAACGGTGTTGGGGTCGGTCTCCGCGAAGTCGAGGCTGGTGGTCGTCGTGAAGGTCGGCGAAGTGAACATCATCGAGGGGACCTTGGTCAGATCCGTGTGCCGGAACCCACCGATGTCGCCCAGCGCGCTGAGGAGTTGGGCGCCGCCGGACGGGGGAGCGGCGAGGTCGTTCACGGCCGTCTCCTCCAGCCCCCGCACCATCGGCTTCACGGTGAACTGGCCCCCGCTGTCCCAGTTCGTCAGGTTCTCCGTGCCGTAGAGCGTCGCTCCCGTCCCGTACATCATGCGGTTCGAGTCGAACGGGTCGATCTCCAGCGACTCGGTCATCCAGCCCAGTTTCGGGGCCTGTTCGGGCGGCGACGGGTTCGCGCCGAAGGTCAGCCAGGGTGAGGACGACACGTCCATGGTGTAGCGGTTCGCACGGTTGGGATACGACGTGTAGTCCCAGGCCTTCGTCCAGGTCCCGCCGCTGTCCGTGGAACGGAAGATCTGTGTTTCCGGCCACCAGGAGCTGTACGCCGTCGCCATCACGGTCCCGGGATGCTGCCGGTCCACGGTCAGACCGCTGAACCCGTAGTAGGTGTCGGTCTCGGCGACCGGGCTGATGTCCGTCCATGTGCCGGTAGCGGTCGCGTACCTCCACAACTGCCCCTTGCCACCGTCGTACGGCCCGCCCTTGTCGCTGTATGCGATGTACAGATAACCGTTGACCGCATCCAGCACACCCTTGTGCGCCAGATACCCGGTGGGCTGCCCGGCCACCCGCGACCACGTGGCACCCGCGTCCGTCGACCGGTACACGGCGTTGGCCTGGTCGGCGACCCCGACATAGATCGTCTTCGTCGCGCTGCCGGCCGTACCCGTCGACTCGTCGAAGGTGACCCACACGATGCCCTGGTTGTCGTTGGCGTAGCCGCTCGTGTCGGTCGGATCCTGCACGTAGTTCCCGACGTCGGGGAAGTTCGCCACCTGCGACCAGGTCACCCCGGAGTCGGTGGACCGCCACAGCCCCTTCCCGCTCGGCGCGCCCAGATACAGCACGCTGTCCTTGTTGGGATCGACGGCCAGCCGCTCACCCATACCGCGCCCCGGCATGTTCCCACCGAGCTTGAACGGCAGATCGGTCTTCTGCCAACTCCCGCCCCGGTCACCCGACCTGAGCACCGCCCCGTTCGTCGGATCCCAACTGTTCGTGTACGTACCGACAGCCGCGTACACCTTGTCCGGATCGACCGAGTCGGACGCGAGACCCACCACCCCGGTGTGCCCCCAGTCGTCCCACCCGACCGAGTCCAGCAACGGCGTCCACGTCTTCGTCGACTCCTGCCACCGATAGGCACCGCCGATGTCGGTCCGGGCGTAGGCGAGGTTTTTCTCCTTCCGGTTGAAGACGATGCCGGGCACGAACCCGCCTCCGTCGATCCGGGCGTTGTGCCATGTGTACGTGTCGGCCGCGAGCGCCACTTTCGGCACGTTCGCGTTCGCGGCAAGGGCGGACGGACTGCCCGCCAACAGACCGGCGGCGAGGGCGAGTACGGCCGTGAGAATACGAGTTCTTCGCACGAGGGGTCCTCTCGTGAAGAGGGGTTGAAGACACGAGCGCCGGGCGACCCCCAGTGCGGGTGGGGGCCGCCCGGCCGGTGGGCCCCGCCGTCAGGTGGCGGGACCACGCACGCGGAACTCCGAGGCACTCTCCGGGAGACGGGCAGGTCCAACACCCCTGTTTCCAGGGGCGCGGGGAACTGCGCGACCAGCCACAACGGACCGGCACTGTTCCGAACCGCCCAACCCGCGGAGCGCCTCGCGGGGGCTATTCGAGAAGCTCCGCATACGACCCCATGGCCAAGGCGACGTCCGCCTGAGCCCAGAACCGGTGATACGTGAAGACGGGCGCGGCCCCACCCGCCAGATAACTCTGGATCTTCGACCACGCCGGGTCGTTCTTGTAGAAGGACCGCAACGAGGCGAACGTGGAAGCGGAGTTGACCGCGTCCCCGTTCGGCATCGTCCCGCTGAACCCACTCGGCACATACACGCTGTCGTCGAACCGGTTGTAGTCCGCGCGGGTCTCCGGAACGGCGACACCCAGGCTGTCCTGGTAGTTGCCCCACATCCCGTCGAGCAGCGCCTTCGCGGTCGTCTTCGCCGCCGCGTTGCCGGACTTCGCGGCGTAGTACGTCAGCGTCTTGGCATACGCGGCTGCCACACCCACGTCATTGGTGTAGTCGGCCACGGTGACATGAAGTCCCGTATTGGCACCGGGACTTGACGCGTTCCACGTGTCCGGCTGCCCCGACCACTGCAACGTCGAGGGAATCAGATACGTCCCGTCCGGATTGATCGTGGTCTTGGACAACGCCCACGCCACCCACTTGTCGAGAACCGCCTTCGCGCTCGCGTTCCCCGTCTGCTGGTAGTACTCGGCGACCCGCTCCATCGACCACGCCTGGAACCCGAACCACTGGTTGGACGGCGGGTCGTGATAGACGGGCTGCTGGTCGTAGTACATGCCGTAGAACGTCGATGTACCGGCCGGCGGACTCGCGTACCGACCCTGCCAACTGTTCGTCGCCCCACCGGCGATGGCACCCTCGCTCGACTGCAGCCAGCGGTAGAACTCCAGCTGCCGCGACAGCGAGGTACCCCAATCCGCCGCACCCGTGGTGGACTTGGGCTTCAGGTCCGCGTACGAACTCAACGCGTAGGCGGCCAACGGGTTTTGATAACCCCCGTGCACATGGCTCGACCCGATGCGCCACGCCCAACCCGCGCTGGTGTCGTTCGCGCCGCCCCACGCGTAGTACCAGGACAGCAGGTAGTCCGAGGCGTCCTTGCCGGTGCCGGCCGGGCAGGTCGACGGTCCGACACAGTTGCCGATCTTCTTGAAGTACTTGTCGTACATGGCGTACCGCAGATAGTCGCCCATCTTCGCCGCCTTGCCGACGGTCGTGGAGACGTCGGAGCCCTTGCCCTGCTCCTTCGCCCACACGTCGGCCCAGTACGCGGCCTGCACGGCCCGCGCGTCGGCGTCCGGCGCGTCGGTGTACTTCCACTGCTTGGCGTACGAGGAGTCGCCGGTGAAGAGGTCCAAGTACCCGTTCTTGCCGCCGTACTTGAAGGCGTCGCAGGTCGGCTGCGGCACCGTCTCCCACACCGACTCCTGCGCTCCGCGCTGGAAGGTGTTGATGTACGACGGCCCGCTCGCCGTCGGCCCCGCCTCGCACCCGCCGCCCGGCGTGTCGCCGTAGCCGTAGGTGTTGTCGACGTCCTCCAGCCAGTGCATACCGTAGACATCGTCCGTACCGTACGCGGTCTTCAGTTCACCGGCGATCGGATCCGATCCCACCGGCACCGAGGTGTCGAGCTTCGCCGGATACTCGTTCGGGGTGTCCAGCTCGGGCGCGTACGTCGCCGGCTTCGAGGCGTTGTAGAAGGAGTTGGTCGGCTGGTCGGCGTGGGTCGGGATCATGTACTTCTCCATGAGAGCCCAGGCACCGTTGAACTTCGACCAGTCGCCCGTCACCTTGCCGTACATCGCCTGCAGCCACAGCAGATAGCTGTACGCCTCCGACGTGGTCTCGTGCCCCTGGTCCGGCGCCTCGACGATCAGGGTCTCCACCGAGTGGTAGGGGATGCCCTGGGGCGAGAAGTAGCCGTTCGCCGGGTTGGTGATCTTCCCGTAGAGGTCCAGGAAGCGGGCGTCGTACGCGTTCGCCGCCGCCAGCTCCGTCACCGTGACCGTCGCCTTGGTGAACCCCGTCGCCGTCGACTCGAAGGACGCCGAACCGGTGCCCGACGCGTCGGCCGTGAGGGTCACCGTCTGCGCGGTGTTCCAGTTCGAGGGCGTGAAGGTGAGCGACGCGCCGCCGGTGACCGACAGCCCCGTGTTGCCGCTCGCCCGCGCCGTCGTGACCGTCACGTTCGACGACGGTTGCGTGGACAGCGACACCGCGTACGTGCCCGACTTGCCCTGCTGGACGCCGAGTTGGGCCGGTGAGGCCACCACCGCGGGTCCCGAGGCGACCGTGATGCCGACCGGCGTCGACTCCCCGGACGCGCCCAGACTGTCGTAGGCCTTCGCCACCAGCGAATGACTGCCCACGGCCAACCCGGAGGTCGAAAGGGAGTACGGCGAGCTCGTGTCCGTGCCGAGCAGCGTGGTGTCGTCGTAGAACTCCACCTTGCTGATCGTCGCGTTGTCGGCCGCCGCCGCGGTCGCCGCGAGCGGGATCGCCGCCCCCTGCGTGTAGATCGCGCCCGCGCTCGGGCTGGTCAGCACGGTGATCGGCGGCTGGTGCGCGCCGGCGCAGGTGGTGCCGTTGACCGCGAACGAGGTGGGCGCGGCGTTGGTGCCGCTGTAGCTGAACTGCGCGCCGGTCGAGACGGCCGCGCCCGCGGCGATCGTCCCGTTGTACGACGCGTTCGTCACCGAGACCGCGCCGCCGGACTGGGACCAGGTGCCGTTCCAGCCGTTGCTGAGCTTCTGGTTGCCGGCGTAGCCGTACGTCAGGGTCCAGCCGTTGATCGCGTCCGTACCGCGGTTGGTGAGGGTCAGATCCGCGGTGAAGCCGGAGCCCCAGTCGTTGGTCTTGTAGTCCACGCTGCACTGAACTGTCGCCGCCTGAGCGGGAGTTGTGCCGGTCGCGAGCATCGAGACCGGAAGGGCGAGGGCCGCCACGACGGCGGTCCACAAGCGCCGCGTGATGCGGCGTCTCCTTCTGGGGTGCATGTGCTGGTTCCTCCTTGCGGCTCGGAGAAGTGGGGGCGGAGCAGCAACAAGCCTTGAACCAGTGGGAGCGCTCCCATCGTGGGGACGGGGGTGTGAGCCGTCAAGGTGCTTACGGAGTCGAAATAATTCGACGACCGCGGGTTGGGGGAAAGTCAGCGAAAGTCTGTGACTCCCCTGTCCTTTGCCGTCACTTGGCGCTACCTTCCTGGACACCAGTGGGAGCGATTCCGTCAGTCGACGCGTCCGTGCGACGCGCCCGAGCTGCAAGGAGTCGCTCATGCGACACCCCCCGCGTTCAATGCTTTTAGCCGTGGCCGGCGCGACCGCCCTTGTCGGGGCCATGGTCGTTCCGGTGGTCACGGCGTCCGGTGCCACTCCCGCGTGCACGGTGGAGTACTCGGTCACCAGCCAGTGGGACACCGGCTTCCAAGGCGCAGTGCGGATCACCAACAACATGGCACCGGTGAGCAGTTGGAGCCTGAACTTCGACTTCGCCGGCGGCCAGAAGGTCACCCAGGGCTGGAACGCCAAGTGGTCCCAGTCCGGCACGACGGTCTCCGCGACCAACGAGAGCTGGAACGGCTCGCTCGGCACCGGCGCGAGCGTCAGCGCCGGGTTCCTCGCCAACTGGTCGGTGAGCAACGCCGTACCGTCCGCGTTCAAGCTCAACGGCACGACCTGCAACGTCGATGCGGAGCCGACACCACCCACGTCGCCGCCTCCGACCTCACCACCGGCCGGCGGCACGGCACCCGCACTGCACGTCTCCGGGAACAAACTCGTGGACGCCGACGGCACCAACCGCCGTCTGCTCGGGGTCAACCGGTCCGGCGGCGAGTTCATGTGCGTGCAGGGCTACGGCATCTGGGACGGACCGGTGGACGACGCGGCCGTCGCGGCGATCGCCGACTGGAAGGCGAACGTGGTCCGCATTCCCCTCAACGAGGAGTGCTGGCTGGGCCTTTCGAACATCAAGCCCGAGTACGCGGGCGCCAACTACATCGCCGCCGTCAAGGACCTGGTGGCGAAGGTCGAGGCGCACGGCATGACACCGATCGTCGAACTGCACTGGACCTACGGCCAGTACACCGGCAACTCGGCGGGCTGCTCCGACGTGCACGCCACCTGCCAGAAGCCGATGCCGGACGCGCAGTACGCACCGTCGTTCTGGTCCTCGGTCGCCAGTACCTTCAAGGGCGACCAGGCCGTCGCGTTCGACCTGTTCAACGAGCCCTACCCGGACCGCGCGACCTCCACGACCACCCAGGCGTGGGAGTGCTGGCGGGACGGCGGCACCTGCCCCGGCATCGGGTACGAAGTCGCCGGTATGCAGGATCTCGTCGACTCCGTACGGTCCACCGGCGCCAAGAACGTGATCATGGCCGGCGGGCTCGCGTACTCGAACGACCTGAGCCAGTGGCTGACGTACCGGCCCACCGACCCGACCGGCAATCTCGTCGCCGCGTACCACGTGTACAACTTCAACACCTGCGCGACCGAGAGCTGCTGGAACACCACACTCGCCCCCGTCGCGGCCCAAGTGCCGCTGGTGGCAGGGGAGATCGGCGAGAACACCTGCTCGCACGCCTTCGTCGACCAGGTCATGAAGTGGTTCGACGACCGCGGGCTCTCGTATCTCGGCTGGACCTGGAACACCTGGGACTGTTCCGCGGGTCCGTCACTGATCTCCGACTACGCCGGTACGCCCACCGCGTACGGCATCGGGCTGCGCGACCATCTGCGCGCCCTCAACGGATAGGCGCCCGCACACCACAGCACCCGCAACCAACTTCCTTCACAGACAAGGAAACCCGCACTCATGAGCCGTACCAGAACAGCGTTGCTCGCTGCCTTGGTGCTCGTCGCCGGGGCCTCGGGGACGGCGGTGGCCGCCGTTCCCTCGGCGGACGCCGGCATCGCCGCGATTCCCTGCAGCGTGGACTACAAGGTGCAGAACCAATGGGGCACCGGCTTCACCGCCGCCGTCACGATCACCAACAACGGGGCCGCGAAGTCGAGTTGGGCCGCGAAGTGGTCGTACGCCGGCAACCAGCAGATCACCAGCGGTTGGAACGCGAAGATCAGCCAGAGCGGAACCGCCGTCACGGCGGCCAACGAGACCTACAACGGGAGCCTGGGGACCGGGAGTTCGGTCAGCTTCGGCTTCAACGCCTCCTACAGCGGCACCAACGCGCTGCCGACCACCTTCACCCTCAACGGGGTGACCTGCAACGTCGACGACGGCAGTGGCGGGGGAGGGGGCGGTGGTGGCACCGATCCCAGCGGGCGGGTCGACAACCCGTACGCGGGCGCCAAGGTGTACGTGAACCCGGAGTGGTCCGCGAAGGCCGCCGCCGAGACCGGTGGCAGCCGGGTCTCCAGCCAGCCCACCGGCGTCTGGCTCGACCGCATCGCCGCGATCAACGGCGTCAACGGCGGCATGGGCCTGCGCGCCCACCTCGACGCGGCGCTCGCCCAGAAGGGCACCGGCGAAGAGGTCGTCCAGCTCGTCGTCTACGACCTGCCCGGGCGCGACTGCGCGGCCCTCGCCTCCAACGGTGAACTCGGCCCGACCGAAATCGGGCGCTACGAGAGCGAGTTCATCGACCCGATCGCCGCGATCCTCGCCGACAGCAAGTACGCCTCGCTGCGGATCGTCACCACGATCGAGATCGACTCGCTGCCCAACCTCGTGACCAACACCGGCAGCAAGGCCACCGCCACCCCGCAGTGCGACACGATGCTCGCCAACGGCAACTACGTGAAGGGCGTCGGCTACGCGCTGAACAAGCTCGGCGCGATCCCCAACGTCTACAACTACATCGACGCCGGACACCACGGCTGGCTCGGCTGGGACGACAACTTCGCCCCCTCCGCGAACCTCTTCTACCAGGCCGCGAACGCCGAGGGCGCGACCGTGAACGACGTGGCCGGCTTCATCACCAACACGGCCAACTACAGCGCCCTGAAGGAGAACAACTTCACCATCAACGACAGCGTCAACGGTGTCTCCGTGCGCCAGTCCAAGTGGGTCGACTGGAACCGGTACGTGGACGAGCAGTCGTACGCCCAGGCGTTCCGCAGTGAGTTGGTGTCCGTGGGCTTCAACTCCGGTATCGGCATGCTGATCGACACGTCGCGGAACGGGTGGGGCGGTTCCGCCCGGCCCACCGGTCCGGGTGCGACCACCAGTGTGGACACGTACGTCGACGGCGGGCGCTACGACCGGCGGATCCAGGTCGGGAACTGGTGCAACCAGTCCGGTGCGGGTCTGGGCGAGCGGCCGCAGGCCGCTCCCGCCGCCGGGATCGACGCGTATGTGTGGATGAAGCCGCCGGGGGAGTCGGACGGGTCCAGCACGGCGATCGCCAACGACGAGGGCAAGGGGTTCGACCGGATGTGCGATCCGACGTACACGGGGAACGCGCGCAACGGGAACAACCTGTCGGGTGCGCTGCCGAACGCTCCGCTGTCGGGGCACTGGTTCTCCGCTCAGTTCCAGCAGCTGATGGCCAACGCGTATCCGCCGCTGTAGGCGCCGCTGGTTCCGTCGCGTTTGAAGCCGCGGGCCGTGTGTGGCTGGTCGCGCCCACGCGGCGGTAGCCGCACATGGTCACAGCCCCGCGCCCCTGAAGAGGGGCGTGGGGGTCAGCCCTTGTTCGACAGGCCCCGGCGGATTGCTTGCTCCACCGCTGAATAGTTGCCGTTGGACCGTTCCAACTCGTACGGCGCCGCCGGCATCAGCGGTGGCTGGCCCATGAAGCGGGGGCGGTCGCCGTGGTGGGGCTGGGCCGCGTGGACCAGGAAGGGATGGCAGAGGTAGACGTCACCGGGCCGACCGGTGGCGTATGTGAGGGGGCGCCCGGCGGACGCCTCGGCCACCTTCGGGCCGAGGGTCAGTGAGGAGGCGCCCTTCTCGCCGTACGGTTCCAGGACGCGCGGGACGTCGAGGTGGGAGCCGACCCGGATCCGCGTCGGCGCGTTCTCCTCGGTGACCTCGGTGTAGAGCATCAGCATCAGCAGGGCCCGGCCGCGCGAGACCAGATTCGCGTACGGCCACTCGCTCTCCGCGCCCTCCGCGACATAGCTGCCCTCGATGTGCCAGCCGGCGTCGTCCGGTTCCGTCGGGTGCGGGAAGCGCAGCGGGAAACTGCCCACCGAGTACCGGGACTGCCACCGGCCGGCGCCCACCAGGAGGTCGAACGCCTCATGCAGGGCGGGGGAGTTGACCGAGGCGGCGAACGGTCCCTGGGCCATGTCGCTCACCCACACCACGGGGTCCTGCCAGGTGCCGGGGTCCTCCGCGTCGTAGCCCGTCTCCCGCCAGAGCAGCCGAGCGCAGTGCTCGGCGACCCGCGGTGGGAAGGCGCCCTCGATCTTCACGAACCCGTCGTCGACGAAGCGTTCCACCATCACGTCGTCCGTGTCGTCCATACGGGCATGTTCGGCGACGGACGACCTGTTCCGCACCTCATTTTTTGCCGCTTCGGCAACGGAACTGGCCGTCGGACGGTGCGTCGGCGCAGGCTGGCGGCACGCGGACGAGAGGGTGACCACCATGGCGCACGAGCACGATCACGAGCACAGGCACGTCCACACGCAGGGTGAGCAGCACGACCACAAGCCCGGCGGGGACCGTCGTCACCACGACCACACCGACCTCGACTGGGCCGTCATGGGTCCCCTGCTGGAGACCCAGGCGGAGCTGTTCTCACCCTTGTACGAGCGGGCGATGGCGTGGCTCGCGAAGGAGCGGACCGATCCTGGGCTGATCGTCGACGTGGGCAGCGGCCCCGGTGTGGTCGCGTGTCTGTTCGCGGAGACGTTCCCGGGAGCCCGGGTCGTCGCGGTGGACGGTTCCGAACCGCTCCTGGAGCGGGCCCGTGCCCGCGCCGACCGGCAGGGATTCGGCGACCGCTTCAGCACGCTGACCGGTGAACTGCCCCAGGTTCTGGGGCAGTTGGAGTACCCGGCAGACCTGCTGTGGGCCAGCCGCAGTCTGCATCACCTCGGGGACCAGCGGGGCGGTCTCGCCGCGTTCGCGGAGCGGCTCGCACCCGGCGGCACCCTCGCGATCATGGAGGGCGGCCTGCCCTCGCGGTTCCTGCCCCGCGACTTCGGCATCGGCCGCCCGGGACTGGAGGCGCGGATCGACGCGATCGAGTCCGAGTGGTTCGCCCAGATGCGTGCCGACCTCCCCGGCGCCGTCACCGAGACCGAGGACTGGCCCGCCCTCCTGACCTCGGTCGGCCTGAAGCACACCGGCAGCCGCAGCTTCCTCCTCGACCTGCCCGCCCCGGCCCCCGACCGCGTCCGCGCCTACGTCGCCACCTGGCTGACCCGGGTGCGTGACACCTACGGCGAGGCGATGGACGCCGAGGACCGGGCCGCCCTCGACCGGCTCGTCGACCCGCAGGACCCGGCGAGTGTGCATCGGCGCGCCGACGTGTTCGTGCTCGCCGCGCACACCGTGCACACGGCGGTACGGACGAGCTGACAGGGCCCGTGATCTCGACGGCTTGACTTCGAGCGTGCTCAAGGTGATGAACTGCCCCTCCGACTGCGCGGAGTTCACCGACCCACGGGGGGACAACCACCATGAACGACAACTCTCACGTCGCGCTCATAACCGGCGGCGGCAGCGGTATCGGCGCCGCCGTCGCCCGTCAACTCCTCAGCGCCGGGGGCCGGGTGGCCGTCACCGGCCGCAGCGAGCAGCGCCTGTATGATTTCGCCGCCCAACTGGGCAACCCCGAGGGCCTGTTGACGATCCCCGGCAGTGCCGCCGAGTACGGCGAGGTGCAGGCCGCCGTCGAGACGACGCTCAAACAGTTCGGACGGCTCGACGCGGTCGTCGCCAACGCCGGGATCGCCACGCACGATTCGGTCGCCGAGGGCGACCCGACCGGGTGGACCGAGATGGTGCTGACCAACGTCCTCGGTCCGGCCCTGCTGATCCGCGCGTCCGTCGACGCGCTGAAGCAGACGCACGGCCGGATCGTGCTGATCGGCAGCGTCGCCGGGTTCGTGCACACCCCCGGCAACATCTACGGCGCGACCAAGTGGGCGATGACCGGTCTCGCCGAGAACACCCGGCGCGAGGTCACGGAGTTCGGCATCGGCGTGACGCTGGTCGCCCCGGGCCGGGTGGAGACCCCGTTCTGGGACGGCAACGGCAGCCTGCCGCCCGGCCATCTCCTCACCGCCGACCAGATCGCCGACACGATCCTCTGGGCGATCCGCCAGCCCGCCGGCGTCGACATCAACACCGTCGTCGTACGACCGATCGGACAGCCCAACTGACGTACGTATGGGGCCCGTTGCCGCTGGGGAAAGCGGCAACGGGCCCCATACGTACGTCAGTTGCTCGCCAGGAACTGCTTCGCCAGCTGGTCGCCCAGGGAGACCGCCGCGCTGTGGCTCTCGATGGGGGAGACCGTCGAGTTCTTGAACAGGATGTACGTCACGCCGGAGTCGGCGCCGCCGGTCGCCGGGTCGGGGTCGATGCCGAGGGCGCTGGCCGTGGCGTACGAGGCCTCGCCGATGATGTTGGTGGGGCCGGTGTCGCCGACGACCGCGTACTCGACCTTGTTGTTGTAGACGACGGCGACCACGCCGCCGCCCTTGATGCCGTAGCTGGAGTACTTCCAGATGCTGCTGGAGCTGGGCACCACGATGTAGGGCAGTGAATCCGCCTTCAGGGGCTGGCCGTTGGACTGGTGGAACGCCGTGTCGTCCTGGTACCAGGGGTCGGCGTTCTCGTTGCACTTCGTGGTGCGCTGGCCGTCGCAGTCGATGTCCATGTCGGCCTTCCAGAACACGGCGCCGTTCTTGCCGCAGACCGGGATGGTGGCCGAAGTCTCGTCGTCCGTACGGTACTTGCCGCTCGATATCTGCGAGCAGGACGTCACCTTGGAGAGCAGGTCGGCCGCGCTGACCGAGCCCTCCTGGGCCGACTTGGGGGTGGCGCCGGAGGCGCTCGCGGGGAGCACTCCGGCGGCGAGCAGGGCGGCAGCCGAGGCCGCGGCGAGGGTCAGTGTTCGCATGCGCACTATGGGGGGACCCTTCTGTTAGGAAAGTTTCCTTACCAGGTGCGCAACAAGGTGCCCCGTCATCATGCGCGCGTCAAGACCCTGGTACGAACCAAGTCGGCCGACGGCGCGGAAAGCGGCACGGAAAACGGCGCGGGAAAACGACGCGCCCCGGAGCCAGACGGCTTCGGGGCGCTCGAACTATCCGGTGTTCAGGCCGCGTTGAACGTCGACGGGTCGGGACCCAGTCGCCGGTCCTCGTTCAGCGCGCTGATCGCCGCCAGGTCCTCGGTGTCGAGGCTGAAGTCGAAGACCTCGATGTTCTCCTTGATCCGCGACGGCGTCACGGACTTGGGGATCACCACGTTGCCGAGCTGGATGTGCCAGCGCAGGACGACCTGGGCCGGGGTGCGGCCGTGCTTCTGGGCGATGGCGACGATCGCCGGGACCTCCAGGAGGCCCTTGCCCGAGCCGAGCGGCGACCAGGCCTCGGTCGCGATGCCCTGCTCCGCCTGGTACTCGCGCCCGGCGCGCTGCTGGAACTGCGGGTGCAGCTCGATCTGGTCGACCGCCGGAATGACCGAGGTGCCCTCGATCAGCCGGGCCAGGTGGTCGGGTTCGAAGTTGGAGACGCCGATGGCCCGCACACGGCCGTCCGCGTACAGCTTCTCGAACGCCTTGTAGCTGTCGAGGTACTTGTCGCGGGCCGGGGTCGGCCAGTGGATCAGATACAGATCCAGGTACTCCAGGCCGAGCTTCTCCAGCGACACGTCGAACGCGCGCAGAGTGGCGTCGTACCCCTGGTCGGCGTTCCAGAGCTTGGTGGTGACGAAGAGGTCCTCGCGCGGGACGCCGGACGCGGCGATGGCCTTTCCGGTGCCCTCTTCGTTGCCGTAGATCGCAGCGGTGTCGATGCTGCGGTACCCGGCCTCCAGCGCCGTGGCCACCGCCCGCTCCGCCTCGTCGTCCGGCACCTGCCAGACGCCGAAGCCCAGCTGGGGCATCTCGACACCGTTGTTGAGGATGATCGGGGGGACCTTGCTGCTCACGAGCTCTCGATCCTTCAGTCGTCGGGTGGTACTCACATCGTCAACGATCACGGGCCGTGCCGCATTCCTGACCGCGAAATCCGTCCGGACCGACCGGCGAATCGGCGCCGGTTGTCGAAGATTGGCGAGAAATGCATCCGATGTTATTCGGTCCGGACCATTGACCGCGGACCGTCATGCCGCAACGCTGAAGCACGCCGTCGGACGCGTCCGTGAACACGATGCGCCCATGTGAACACCAGCACCTGTGTGGACTCCGAGATCCCCCACCCCTCAGGAGAGCAGGTATGCGCGCATGAGCAGGACAGTGCCCGGAATCCTTCAAGCGGAACATCGTATGCAGGAAACATCGGATGAAAAGGTGTGGTGAAGGCCTCGTCGACCGCGGGTCGCAGGACGGACGGACCAGTGATGGCGAGCGGCTGTTCCCCTCCCTCGCCCAAACTGATCAGTCGGTCAGGAGAAGGGCGGTCGAGGCGGCCGCCCCACGCACTGCGCCCGAGCCCGCCGAGGCCGGCGAACCCGCCCGGACCGACCGAACACGAAAGGGAGGAACATGAGACGCCCACGACTACGAGCGGCCCTGACCGCGGCGGTCCTCGCCACCGCCACCCTGACCGCGGCGGCGCCGCCGCTCGAAACGGTGGCGGCGGCGAGCCGCCCGGCCGCCGCGCCCGACTGGTCCGTGGCCGTGGTCGACTCCACGACGGCCCGCTACACACCGAGCACCATCGGCGGCTGGTCGTACCCGGTCGGCCTCTACCTCTACGGCCAGTACCTCACCTACAAGCGGACCCACGAGGCCCGCTACCTGGCCTACATCAAGAGCTACGTCGACCGTTTCGTGAAGAGCGACGGCTCGATCGACCAGTCCTTCGACAGCCTCGACAGCATGCAGGCCGGCCGGCTCCTGGTGATCCTGCACCACGAGACCGGCCAGGACCGCTACCGCAAGGCGGCCAAGAAGATCCGCGACCGCCTCGACACCTACCCGCGCACGAGCGACGGCGGCTTCTGGCATGCCGACAGCAGCAGCCGGGCCCATCAACTCTGGGCGGACGGCGTCTACATGGTGAACCCGTTCCTCGTCGAGTACGGCAAGGAGTTCGGCGACAGCGCGTACACGGACGACGAGGCGTCCAAGCAGCTCTACGTCTACGGCAGTCATCTCCAGGTCGCCAACGGCCTGTTGAGGCACGCCTACGACGAGTCGCGTACCGCGAGCTGGGCCGACCCCGGGACCGGACTCGCGCCGGAACACTGGTGCCGCGCGGTCGGCTGGTACGCGATGGCCGTCACGAACGTCCTCGACGCACTCCCCGCCGACCATCCGCGACGGCCTCAACTCCTCGGCATCCTCCGCCGGTTGGCGGCCGGACTGGAGAAGTACCAGGACCCGGCGACCGGCCGCTGGTTCCAGGTCGTGGACAAGGGTGCCCGCAGCGACAACTGGACCGAGACGTCCTGCTCCAGCATGTTCACCTACGCCCTCTCCCGCGGCGCCCAACAGGGCTACCTGGACCGGCACTACGCCGACGTCGCCCGGCGCGGCTACGAGGGTGTCCTCGCGAGGCTCTCGGTCGGCACCGACGGCCGCACCGACCTCACCGACATCTCCATCGGCACGAACGTCGGCGACTACCCGTACTACGTCGCCCGCACCCGGGCCACGAACGACTTCCACGGGCTGGGCGCCTTCCTGATCATGAACGAACAACTGCGAGGTGATTAGTGTCATGAGCACGTCCAGAAGGGCCCTTCTCGGGGCCGCCGTGAGCGGAGCGGCCGGTGCCGCGGTGGGCCTCTCGGCCGCCGCCCCCGCGCACGCCGCCTCCTGGCAGCAGAAGTGGGCGCCGACCGCGACCGGCGACGGGCTCGGCGCCTTCGAGACCGTCGAGGACGACCGCGCCGACTCGCACCCGGCCGGACACCCGCACATCTACGCCACCGGGGACAACTGGCGCTTCAATATGCATACGGTCGACCGCGACACGTCGGCCGACCGGCAGCGCCAGGAGGTCACCGGTCTGCGCACCGGCAGCAGCGGCTACCTCAAGTGGACCGAGGGGCAGACCTGGCGGATCACGTACTCGATGTACATCCCCAGCTCCCTGAGGGCGACCACGACCTTCACGCACGTCATGCAGATGAAACAGCCCGGCAGCGGCACCTCGCCGATCGTCGTGCAGTCCCTGCGACGCGTGAACGGCGTGCAGACCATCGAGTTGAACCTGCCGATCGCCGGTGTCCTGGTCGGCCGTACCGATCTCGATCCGCTGCACGACCGGTGGACCGACGTCGACTTCCAGATCAAGGTCGGCGACGGCACGGCCGGTTCGGTCCGCTGGATCCTCAAGTCCGGTTCCACGACCGTGATCGACAGGACGAAGACCGGCGTCGACACCTTCCTCGCCGATCGCGTGCGCCCCAAGTGGGGCATCTACCGCTCCCTCGGCGACACCTCCGGGTCCCTGCAGGACACCTACCTCCTGCTCACCGATCTCCGCGGCTACCAGCTCGTGTGAGGAGCGCCCCCCCATGAAACCCCCCATGAAATCGCCGATGTACCAACGGAGTTGGGTCGCGAGCGTGTTCTTCGCGTTCGCCGTCGTCCTCGGCCTCGCCCACCCGTCGGCCCTCGCGGCCACGCCTCCCGCACCGCACGCCACCGTCTACGACGTCCGCGACTACGGCGCCAAGGGCGACGGTTCCGCCAATGACACCCCGGCCGTCGACAAGGCCATCACGGCGGCCGGTTCGGCCGGCGGCGGCACGGTCCGCTTCCCCGCCGGCACCTACAAGTCCAAGAACACCATCCACATGAAGAGCAACGTGACGCTCCAGGTCGACACCGGCGCCACGATCCAGGGCTCGTCCGCCGACACCTACGACGCCCCCGAGGCCAACCCGTACGACCAGTACCAGGACTACGGCCACAGCCACTTCCACGACGCGATGATCTACGGCGACCGGCTCACGAACATCGGCTTCGTCGGCGGCGGAGTCATCGACGGGCTCGGCAACCTGATCACCGGCAACCCCAAGCCGGGCGAGGCCGACAAGATCCTTTCGTTGACGCGCTGCGACGGACTCCGCATCGGTGACGGACTCACCCTGCGCCGGGGCGGCCACTTCGCCGCGCTCGTCAACGGCTGCACGAACGTCACCTCGGACCGTCTGACCATCGACACCGCGAGCGACCGCGACGGCTGGAACATCATCTCCACGACGAACGTCACCGTGACCAACGCCAGCATCAAGGCGAACGACGACGCACTCGTCTTCAAGAGCGACTACGCGCTCGGCGCCAAACTCCCCAACGGCCATGTGCGGGTGAGTGATTCGTATCTGTCGGCCAAGTGCTGCAACGCGCTCATGTTCGGATCCGAGACCTGCGGCGACTTCTCGGACTACCGGTTCGAGAAGATCCGGATCGAGGGCGCCGACAAGTCCGGCCTCGGCATGGTCTCCATGGACGGCGCGAAGATCTCCGACGTCCACTACCGCGACATCACCATGACCGGCGTCCATTCGCCGATCATGGAGAAGATCGGCACCCGCGAACGCTGCGGCGACAGTCCGGGCGTGGGTTCGATCAGCGACGTCACCTACGACAACATCACCGCCACCGGCAACAGCCCCTCGTTCAGCCCGACTCTGTGGGGCGAGAACGGCCACCGGATCAAGGGGATCACGTTCACGAACGTCGACATCACGGTCCCCGGCGGCAACGGCACGATGTCCGCCGGCGTGCCGGGCAACGACCCCAAGGACTACAACCCGAAGGCCATCGGCACCCGGCCGGCCTACGGCTGGTACCTCCACAACGCCGACGACGTCCACTTCACCGACAGCTCCGTGAAGTTCGCGGCGAACGACGGACGGCCGGCGGTCGTCGCCAACGCGGCGAGCGGTATCCGGTTCACCGGCTTCACCGCTCAGCGCGGCTCCAACTCGCCGTACGACATGGGCTTCCAGGGCGTCGACGGCTACTGCGTGAGCGGCGGCGGCGCACCACGGGTGTCGAGCACGGGGTCGACGGAGAGCTGCGGTACCACTGCCGCCCGGCCACTCGACCTGGAGAACCCCCGCCAGGACTTCCTCCGTCACTCCGTCGGCGGCCTCTTCCTGCACTGGGGCCTGCGCACCGCGCCCGCCCACACCAGTTGCACCGGCTGGGAGAGCGATGTCACGAACGGCGGCTGGACCCCCGGCTACTGGGTGAACGAGGCTCAGAAACTGCATACGCAATACCTCGTACTGGCTACGTTCCACAGTCGCCTCGGCTACGCCCGCCCCTGGCCCTCCAAGATCCCCGGCTCCTGTTCCACCAAGCGGGACTTCCTCGGTGAACTGATCACGGCCGCGAAGGCCAAGGGTATGAAGGTCGTCCTCTACATGACCGACGACCCCCAGTGGCACGACGAGGGCGGCCACGAGTGGCTCGACTCGGCCGCCTACTCCGCCTACAAGGGCAAGAACGTCGACCTGACCACCCGGGACGGCTTCGGGCAGTTCAGCTACGACAACTTCTTCGAGGTCATGGACCGCTATCCCGACCTCGGCGGCTTCTGGATCGACAACGACAACGCGTACTGGGAGAGCCACGACCTCTACCAGCAGATCTATCAGAAGCGCCCGAACTACACGCTCAGCAACAACAACGAGGACACGCCGATCATGGACATGATCAGCAATGAGCAGAAGGCGGGAATGTCGCCCGCGTACGACTACCCGCAGGCCGTGTACACCGCTCAACCCCGGCTGACGGAAGCCGACTTCAAGCTCCCGTCGACCGGCGCCTGGTGGTACGACGGCTCCGACCCGTCCGTGGACCGCGCCCTCACCCTCGGCCGCCTCGTCACCAACGCCGGTTCCTCGGTCAAGGCGCTGATGGCGGAGACCGCCCAGGTCAACGGCAGGTTCCCGGCGAACCAAGCCGCCTTCAACACCTTCGCCGACTCCTACCTCGACCCCATCTGGGAGTCCCTGCACGGCACCGAGGGCGGCGGCTACCTGTACGGCGGGCTCAAACCCGGCTTCTGGAACGACGGCGCGCATGGCGTGACGACGGTCAGCCGGACCGACCCGAACCTCCAGTACGTCCATGTGCTGACCCCGCCCAGCACGAGTACGCTCCGCATCCGCGACAACGGCTACCGCATCGCCTCCGTCACCAACCTCCGTACCGGCGCGGCGATTTCGTGGTCCCAGTCCGGCGGAGTGCTCACGCTCAGCGGTCTCGGCGGCTGGGATCCGTACGACACCGTCTTCAAGGTCACGACCGCCGGCCGCCAGGGCATCCTGTCCGACGTCACGGTGAGCGCGAGCGCCTCGGCGAGCGGGCACGCGGGTTCGGCCGCCGGGGACGGGAGTTACCTCACCTACTGGGACAACGACAAGACCCTGCCGGTCAACCTCACCTTCGACCTGGGCAGTTCGAAGAAGGTGCAGTACATCGGCCTCAACCAGCGCGAGGACTCCGTGGCCTACGCCCGTTCCGACACCGAACAGTCGGCGCGCATCAAGGACTACAAGGTGTTCCTGAGCAACGACGGCACGAACTGGGGGAGCGCCGTCAAGACCGCACAGCTCCCAAGCCGCCGCGGAATCCAGGGTATTGACCTCACCGCGACCAACGCCCGCTACGTCCGCCTCGAAGTCGACTCCACCTGGGCCGCCGCCACCGACGCCACCCGCTACCAGCGGCTGCGGATCGACGAGGCCTGGATCGGCACCTCCTACGCGACCCCCGGAGGATCGTCATGACACACATCGGATCCAGACCCTTCGTGGCAGTGCTCGCCGGGCTGTTGGCCGCCGCGGCGCTTCCGCTCCTGGGCGGCCCGACCCCGGCCGCGGCCTCCGACAACGGTCAGTCCACCCGCCCCGCCATGGGCTGGAGCAGCTGGAGCTACGTCCGCCGGACGCCCACCGAGGCCAAGATCAAGGCGCAGGCGGACGCCCTGGTGTCGAGCGGCCTCAAGAACCACGGCTTCGTGTACGTCAACCTCGACGACTTCTGGCAGAAGTGCGACACCAACGGTTTCACCGTCGACTCCTACGGCCGCTGGGCCGTCGACACGGCCAAGTTCCCCTCCGGGATCAAGGCGTTGGCCGACTACATCCACTCCAAGGGACTGAGGTTCGGCTTCTATGTCACCCCGGGCATCGCCAAGAACGCGGTCACCGCGAACACCCCGATCGAGGGCACCTCGTACCACGCGAAGGACATCGCGGACACGTCCAGGACCGAGAAGAACTACAACTGCAAGAACATGTACTACATCGACTACGGGAAGCCGGGCGCCCAGGAGTTCGTGAACTCGTGGGCGAAGCAGTTCGCCTCCTGGGGAGTCGACTACCTGAAGATCGACGGCGTGGGCAGCGCCGACATCCCCGACGTCCAGGCCTGGGACAAGGCGCTGCGGGCGAGCGGACGGCCCGTCGACTTCGCGCTCTCCAACAACCTTCCGATCGCCGACGCCGCCACCTGGCGTTCGCTGGCGAACAGTTGGCGCACCCAGGGCGACGTCGAGTGCTACTGCGGCCCGGGCGCCAACGGTAGCGGCTATCCGCTCACCGACTGGTCGCACGTCTCCGCGCGCTTCAACACCGCCGCGTCCTGGCAGCCGTACGCGGGGCCGGGCGGCTGGAACGACCTGGACTCCCTGGAGGTCGGCAACGGCGACCAGGTGGGACTGACGGCCGACCAGCGGCGCTCGCACTTCACCCTGTGGGCGATGGCGGGCTCGCCCCTGCTGCTCGGCACCGATGTCACCCACCTCGACCCCGTCGACAAGGCGATGCTCACCAACGACCGCCTGATCGGCGTCGACCAGGACGGGGTCGCCGCGAAACGCGTGGTCAACAGCGGTGCCACACAGGTCTGGAGCAAACGCGAGAGCGACGGCGCCTACGTCGTCGCCCTGTTCAACACCGGTACGTCCGGCAGCGCGACGGTCTCCGTGAACTGGTCGCAGGTCGGCTTCACCGGCTCCGGCGACGTCACCGACCTCTGGTCCGGCTCCCACAAGGGCACCATCGCGGACTCGTACAGTGCGACGCTACGGCCGGGCGAGACCCGCCTGATCCGTGTGAACCCGGTCGACAGCACTCTGCGGGGGCACTCATGACACGCGACAGAACACCGGAGCGGGGCACGCGAGGCCTCTCGCCGATCCTCTCCCTCGTCCTCACTCTGGCCCTCGCCGTGCCGCTCGCCGGACTCACCGGCACTGCCGCGCACGCGGCGACCACCGACTACCAGGCCGAGGACGCCACCGTCGTCCAGGGCACCGTGGCCACCAACCACACCGGTTACACGGGCACCGGCTTCGTCGACTACACCAACGTCACAGGCTCCTCTGTGGAGTTCACGGTGAGTGCCACCGCCGCCGGCACCGCGCCGATCGCGCTGCGCTACGCCAACGGCACCGCCGTCGACCGCCCGTTGGACATCTCCGTCAACGGGACGGTCGTAGCGACCGCGGTCTCCTTCCCGGCCACCGCCGACTGGAACACCTGGGCGACGAGGACCGTGAACGTTCCGCTGGCCGCCGGCACCGACAGGGTCCGGGCGACCGCGACCACCGCGAACGGCGGCCCCAACCTCGACCGCATCAGTGTGGGCACCGCGGCCGACGCACAGGCTCCTACCCGCCCCGGCCAGCCGAGTTGCCCGGACATCGGCGAGGACGGCCTCACGCTGGCCTGGGGCGCCTCGACCGACAACGTGGGCGTCACGGCGTACGACCTCTACGAGCACGGCAACAAGATCGCTGAGGCGCCGGGGAGTTCGACCGGCAAGGCCCTCACCGGGCTCGCTCCGAACACCACCTACGACCTCACCGTCATCGCCCGCGACGCGGCCGGCAACACCTCACCGGCCAGCCCGGTCGTCGACTGCACGACGAAACCCAGCTCGGACACCACCCCGCCCACCGAGCCCGGCACTTTGTCGACCGCCGACATCACATCGAACACGGTCGACCTCGCCTGGGGCCCGTCCACCGACGACCGATCGGTCATTGCATACGACATCCGCAGCGGGGACACCGTCTACAAGACGGTCACCACCGGCACCTCGACCACCCTCACGGGCCTCGCCTGCGACAGCCCGTACTCACTGAACGTCGTAGCGCGTGACGCGGCCGGCAACCTCTCCGAGCCGGGCAACACGGTCACCTTCACCACGAAGGCCTGCGCCACGGACGGCGGCGTCCCGTCCTCCGTCGCCACGCTCTCCACCGGCTGGACGATCCCATGGGGCATCTACTGGATGCCCGACGGCCAGAGTGCCCTCGTCACCGAGCGGGACGACTTCCGGGTCTGGAAGACGGTCAAGGACGGCACCCGGACCCAGGTCGGGACCGTGCCCGATGTGGTGACCACCAACGGCGAGGGCGGCCTCCTCGGCGTCGCCGTCGATCCGAAGTGGGCCACCAACCACTACGTGTACTTCATGCACACCGCGTCCGAGGGCAACCGCGTCGTCCGCATGACGTACAACGGCACCACCCTCACCGGCTACACGGTCCTCCTCCAGGGCATCAAGAAGAACCGCTACCACAACGGCGGCCGCCTCGCCTTCGGACCCGACGGCTACCTCTACGTCTCCACCGGCGAGGCCCAGACACCCGACCTCGCCCAGGACAAGACCTCCCTCAACGGCAAGATCCTGCGCATGACGACGGACGGCAAGCCGGCCCCCGGCAACCCGTTCGGCAACTACGTCTACTCGTACGGTCATCGCAACCCGCAGGGTCTCGCCTTCGACCGCAACGGCCGCCTGTGGGAAGCGGAGTTCGGCAACAGCTCCAAGGACGAACTCAACCTCATCAAGCCGGGCGCGAACTACGGCTGGCCCACCTGCGAAGGGAGTTGCAGCGTTGCCGGAATGACCAACCCCAAGGCCACCTGGAACGTCGACGAGGCCTCGCCCAGCGGGATCGCGATCGTCCGCAACGTCGTCTACATGGCGTCCCTGCGCGGCGAACGCCTGTGGCGCGTCCCCATCAACGGCGACACCGAGAGCGTCGGCACCCCGACGGCGTACTACGTCGGAACGTACGGACGCCTGCGCACGGTCACCAAGGTCCCGGGCGCCGACCAACTGTGGCTGTCGACCACCAACTGCGACAACAACGGCAACCAGCCGGACGGATCCGACAAGATCCTCCGTGTGAACATCGGCTAGGGCAGCGGGAGTTCAGGCCCGGTACAGCGCCTCGACCTCATTGGAGTACGTGTTCTCGATGGCCTTGCGCTTCAGCTTCAGGGACGGGGTCAGCAGACCGTGTTCCTCGGTGAACGGCTGGGCCAGTATCCGGAAGGTGCGGATCGACTCGGCCTGCGAGACCAGGGTGTTGGCGGCTACGACCGCGCGCCGCACCTCGGTCTCCAGGTCGGCGTCGCGCACCAACTGGGCCGGGGACATCCGCGGCTTGCCGCGCATGGTGAGCCAGTGCTCGACGGCCTCGTGGTCGAGGGTGACGAGCGCGGCGATGTAGGGGCGGTCGTTGCCGACGACGATGCACTGCGAGACCAGCGGATGGTCCCGCACCCGCTCCTCAAGGAGTCCGGGCGCGACGCTCTTGCCGCCGGAGGTCACCAGGATCTCCTTCTTGCGCCCGGTGATGGTGAGGTAGCCGTCCTCGTCGAGGGAGCCCAGGTCACCGGTGGCGAGCCAGCCGTCGTGCAGGGTCTCGTCGGTGGCCTTCTGGTTGTTGAGGTAGCCCTGGAAGACGTTGGGGCCGTTGAGCCAGATCTCGCCGTCGTCCGCGATGTGCACGGTGACACCGGGGATGGCCTGGCCGACCGTGCCGTAGCGGGTGCGGTCGGGCGGGTTGGCGGTCGCGGCGGCCGTCGACTCGGTGAGGCCGTAGCCCTCGTAGATCTGGACGCCCGCGCCCGCGAAGAACAGTCCGAGGCGCCGGTCCATGGCCGATCCGCCGGACATGGCGTTGCGGATCCGGCCGCCCATGGCGGCCCGCACCTTGGAGTAGACGAGTTTGTCGAAGAGCTGGTGCTGCATGCGCAGGCCCGCCGAGGGGCCTGGGCCGATGCCCCAGGCCTTCTCCTCGATCGCGTCCGCGTACTTCACCGCGATCTCGACGGCCTTCTCGAACGGCCCGGCCTTGCCGTCCTTCTCGGCCTTGCGGCGGGCCGCGTTGAAGACCTTCTCGAAGATGTACGGCACGGCGAGGATGAACGTCGGCTTGAACGCGACCAGGTCGGGCAGCAGGGCGGCGGCGTTCAGCTGCGGCTGGTGGCCGAAGCGGACCCCGCCGCGGATCGCCGCGACCTCCACCATCCGCCCGAAGACGTGCGCGAGCGGCAGGAACAGCAGGGTCGCCACCTCCTCGCCCCGCTTCGAGTGGAAGACGGACTCCCAGGTGTCGATGACCGTGTCCGCCTCGTACATGAAGTTGCCGTGCGAGATGACACAGCCCTTCGGTCTGCCCGTGGTGCCCGAGGTGTAGATGATCGTCGCGGTCGAGTCCGGGGTGACGGCCTGGCGGTGCCGGTGCACCACCTCGTCCTCGATGTGCGCGCCGGCGTCGTACAGCGCCTGCACGGCGCCCGTGTCGAGCTGCCACAGCTGGTGCAGCGCGGGGAGCCGGTCGATGACGGTGGCGATGGTCATCGCGTGGTCCTCGTGCTCGACCATCGCCGCCGAGACCTGCGCGTCGTGCAGCATCCAGAAGCACTGCTCGGCGGACGACGTGGGGTAGATCGGCACCACCTGGGCGCCGATCGTCCACAGGGCGAAGTCGAACAGCGTCCACTCGTAGCGGGTACGGGACATGATCGCGACCCGGTCGCCGAAGCGGATGCCCTGGGCGAGCAGGCCCTTGGCGAGGGCGAGGACCTCGTCGCGGAACTCGGCGGCGGTCACGTCCCGCCACTCGTCCTGCTCGTCCTTGCGGCCGAGGGAGACGTGGAGGGGGTCGTCCTGGGCACGCTCGAAGACGACGTCGGCCAGACCGCCCACCGGCGGTGCCAACGCCAACGGAGGGTTGTTGTACTCGCGCAAACCCCGCTCCCCGCTCCTGTCGGCGCTCCCCTACAGCGCCGTGAAAGCTACCCCACCGGGCGGAAGGGCGGGAGGGGGTGGGAAAGCGAGCGGTCCTCACGTCCGCACTGGTCAGCGACGGAAAATGCCCTCACAAGGGGAAGGGTCGGACAGAAATCCTTACGGTTCCGTAGGTTTCGGGCCCGTAATCTCCACTGAATCTGTACGACCCGGTTACCCCTGGCGTCCGGTCACACGACGTCACCGGGGCGACGCCGAATCCTCCCCGGCGAGCGTCCGCGCGGCGGTCCCCGGCACTCCCGGTGCCGTGCCCGCGGTCCCGCCGGTCCGCTCCGCGCGACCCGCCCTGACCAGGGCGAGCACCAGCGCGCCCGCCGCCGTCCCGACGAAGCCGGCCGTCACGAGCGCCGAGTCGAGCCCCGACGCGAACGCGGCCCGCAGCACGTGCTCCGGGAACGTCCCGCGCAGCGCCCCGGCCCCGCCGCCCGCCAGCGTGTGCGCCGCGTCGTGCGGGAGCGTGTCCCGCATCCGCGACGTGAGTACGGTCCCCGACACGGCGACGCCGAGTGCATACCCCAACTGGCGTACGGTATTCACGGCACCGCCCGCCATGCCCGCGCGCTCGGCCGGCACCGCCGCGAGGGCCGCCCCCGCGATCCCCGGTGCCACCAGACCCGTGCCGACGCCCACCAGGACGAGCCCCGGCACCAGCGTCGTCCAGTCCGAACCGGCGCCGAGGACGGCCTGGCAGAAGCAGCCCGTGCCGATCAGCAGCAGCCCGCCGCCGATGGTCAGCCGGGCCGGCACCCCGTGCAGCAGCTTCCCGGCGAGGACCGACACCACGACCGCCGCACCCGTCAAAGGCAGCAACGTCAGCCCGCCGCGCACCGGGCTCATCCCCAGCAGCGTCTGCAGCCAGATCGACAGATACGGCATCCCGCCGAACGCCACTCCGTTGAACGCGAGCGCCCCCGCCATCACGCCCACGAACGCGGGCTTCCGCAGCAGCGCCAGATCGAGCAGCGGATGCGCCACCCGCCGCTCCACCAGCACGAAGCAGACCAGCGCGAGGGCCGCGACCGCGAACGACCCGAGCGTCACCGACGCACCCCAGCCGTCCTCACCGGCCCGCACCACCGCATACGTCACCCCGCCCGCGAACCCCGCGAACGCGACCGTGCCGAGCCAGTCGATGCGCATCCCGCTCGGCCCCTTCGACTCCGGCACCACCCGCAGCGTCAGCCACACGGCGACCACGCTCACCGGCAGGTTCACGAAGAAGATCCACCGCCACCCCGGCCCCTCGGTGAGCACCCCGCCCAGCACCGGCCCGACCGCCGCGGCCCCGCCGCTGACCGCACCCCACACCCCGAGCGCCACCGACCGCTGCCGCCCCTGGTAGACGGAGCCGAGCAACGGCAACGTCGTCGCCAGCATCGCGGCCGCCCCCACCCCCTGCACGGCCCGCGCGGCCACGAGCGCACCCGGCCCGTCCGCGAGTCCGCACAGCAGCGACGCCACCGCGAACAGCACGACGCCCACCACGTGCACCCGCCGCCGCCCCAGGATGTCGGCGGCGGCGCCAACTCCCAACAACAGCGCGGCCAGTGCCAGCGCGTACCCGTCGACCACCCACTGCAGATCGCTCAACGACGCGTGCAACGACCGCGCCACGTCCGGCAACGCGACGACCACGATCGTCACGTCCAGCAACAACATGAACGTGCCCAGGCACACCGCCGTGAGCGGCCCCCATGTACGCATGTCCTCAACTCCCCTGTCCGGGTTGTGCAGTTATCCGTACGATGGGCTCGACCCGGACGATCAAGACGGTGTCGGACACCTCGCCGCCGGAATCCGACAGGAGCAGACATGCTGGAGATGGAATCCGACACCCTCGACCGTCTCGACATGCAACTGCTGACCGCGCTGGAGCTCAACGGCCGGGCCTCCTTCAGCCGCCTCGGCGCGGTGCTCGGCGCCTCCGACCAGACCATCGCCCGCCGCTACCGCCGGCTCACCGCCGAGGCCGGCCTGCGGGTCGTCGCGATCCGGGACGCCGAACGCCTGGGCCAGGACCAGTGGATGCTCCGCCTGCGCAGCGCCCCCGACAACGCCCTCAACATCGCCGACGCCCTCGCCAGGCGCCCCGACACCGCCTGGATCGGCCTCGCCTCGGGCGGCACCGAGATCGTCTGCCTGACCCGCCCCCGCAGCCCCGGCGACTACGACGACCTCCTGCTCGGCAAACTCCCGCGCACCCCCAGCGTCCTGGACATCCGCGCCCACCAACTCCTGCACCGCTTCTACGGCGGCCCGACGGGCTGGCTGCGCCGCTTCAAGGTGCTCGCCGACGACCAGGTCGCCGCGCTCCTCCCCGAACCGGCGCCCGCACCGGGACCCGCCCGCATCGAGCCCGAGGACGAGGCCCTGATCGCCGTCCTCGAACGCGACGGCCGCGCCATCTACCCCGAACTCCAGCGTGCCACCGGCCGCTCCGAGTCCGCCGTCAAACGCCGGCTCGCCGCACTGATCGGCTCGGGGGCGGTGTACATCGACGTCGAGTACGACTCGGAGGTGTTCGGGTACCCGCGTGCGGCGGTTCTGTGGATCACGGCGACCCCGGCCGCGCTGCACTCGGTCGGCGAGGCACTCGCCACGCACGACGAGGTCGCCTACGCCTCCGCCACGGCCGGCCCGTCCAACATCGTCGTGACCGCGGTCGTGAAGGACACGGCGGGACTGTACGACTACCTCAGTGGGCCGTTGGGGCAGCTCGACGGGATTCGGCATGTGGAGGCGAGCCCGTTCCTGCGCCGGGTCAAACAGCTGACGTATCGGACGCTCCCCCTCAACTCGCCCTCCCTCAAAGTAAGTTCAAGATAAATCATGCGCAAAACCAAGCACCCGGAGATGGGAATCACAGTGTCCGGCGATCGACTGTGGCTCGTCCAAACCGAAGCCGCAGGGATTTCCCGAAAGATCTTTTCGAAATAGTCTTCGGAAGTCCTTCCGGTGAGCCCCGTGAAGGGAATGTCGAATTGAAGACCCACAACGCTCACCGCAGGTCGCTGGGTCGCCGCAGGAAGGTGGTCATGGCCTTAGCGGCGGCGACGACCCTCCTCGGCGGCGCGATGTACGCCAACGCGAACGCCGCGTCCGTCACCCCCGACCCGTCCACCAGCGCATCCCCGACCACCCCCGGATCCGCGTCCCCGACGAACCCCGGATCCACCTCCCCGTCCACACCGGCCTCCGCGTCCGCCCCCGAACCCACGGGCACGGCCGGCACGGGCTCGTCCGTCTCGGACGTGGTCGACGCCGCCAACGCGTTCCTGAAGACCCTGGACGACGACCAACAGGCCGACGTACTCCTCGACTTCACGCAGGCCAACGCCGTCGCCTGGTCGAACGAGGCGTGCGGTGCTGACTGCCGGGTCGGCATCGAACTCAGCACGCTCAGCGACACCCAGCTCGCCGCCGCCAAGGCGGTCGTCGAGGCGGCCACGGGCACCGGGACCGACACCGGCTACGACCAGATCAACCAGGTCCTGGCGGCCGACGACATCCTCGGCGAGACCGACAGCAGCTACGGCAGCGGCAACTACTACCTCGCCTTCCTGGGCACCCCGGGCACGTCAGGCACCTGGCAACTCCACTTCGGCGGTGACCAGTTGGCCGTCAACCTCACCTACAACGACGGCGAGGTCGTCGGCGCCACCCCGTACTTCGTCGGAGTGGAACCCGCCACCTGGACCGACGACGGCACCACCTACGCACCCCTGTCCGGGATGCACGACGGAATGGAGTCGATGCTCGAAGGCCTGAGCGACGACGAGTTGTCGGAGGCGAAGCTCTCCGACGACACCACCGCCGTGGTGCTCGGCCCCGACGAGGACGGCGACTTCCCCGACGCCAAGGAGGGCCTCGCGGTCAGCGAACTCACCGACGACCAGCAGCAGTCGGTGCTCGACGCCATCACGCCGTGGGTCGAGGCCGCGGACGACACGACCGCCGCGTCCACCCTGAGCACCTACAGGTCCGAACTCGACGACACCTACATCTCGTACTCCGGCACCACCGCACTGGACACCGCGGGCGACTACGTTCGCATCGACGGACCCGGCGTCTGGATCGAGTTCTCCGTCAAGGACGGCGTGATCGACACCAGCGAGCTCAACTACAGCTCCGTGTACCGCGATCACGACACCGACTACGGAGGAGAGTTCTCGTTCTCCTAGACCACCCGCCGGCGACATAATGGGCGGCGCCGCTCACAGCGGCGCCGCCCGCTGTCGGGAATTCCAGCGCAGTCGGCCGGGTAGCTCATTGCCCTCGGAATTTTTGTTGGCGCCGGGATATTTTTCGGCGTTTTCTCGCACCCTCGCTGAATTGAATCTCGGTATCGACGCACGATAAAAAAACCGAAACTACGGACCGCGCCGATGCAGCCGATCCCCACCCGCCAGAATCGCCGCCGCCAACGCGTCCGCCGCCCCCTGAGCCGACACCCGCCGCCGCCCGTGCACCAGCACGAAGTCGACCTCGCCCAGCTCCGGCAGCCCCGCCCGCTCCGGCATCCGCACCAACCCCGGCGGCACCAGCCCCCGCGAGTGGGCCATCACCCCCAGCCCCGCCCGGGCCGCGGCGATCAGCCCGTTCAGGCTCCCGCTCGTGCACGCGATGCGCCACGCCCGCCCCTGCCGCTCCAGCGCCTCCAGCGCGAGCGCCCGCGTGATGCCGGGTGGCGGATAGACGATCAGTGGCACCGGGCGGTCCGCGTCCAGGCGGAGCCGTTCCGCGCCGATCCACACCAGCTTGTCGTGCCAGACCAGTTCGCCCCGCGGATCCTCGGCCCGGCGCTTCGCGAGGACCAGGTCCAGCTTCCCGGCGGCCAGTTGCTCGTGCAGCGTGCCGGACAGCTCGACCGTCAGCTCCAGGTCGACCTCGGGGTGGTCGTAGCGGAAGCCCTCCAGGATCTCGGGCAGCCGGGTGAGGACGAAGTCCTCGGACGCGCCGAAGCGGAGCCGACCGCGCAACCGGGTGCCGGTGAAGAACGCCGACGCCTGCTCCTGCACCTCCAGGATGCGGCGCGCGAATCCGAGCATCGCCTCGCCGTCCTCCGTCAGCTCCACGGAGTGGGTGTCCCGGGTGAACAGCTGCCGCCCCGTCGCGTCCTCCAGCCGCCGCACGTGCTGACTCACCGTGGACTGGCGCAGCCCGAGCCGACGGGCGGCCTGCGTGAAGCTCAGGGTCTGGGACACCGCGAGGAAGGTCCGCAGGTGGGAGAGGTCGTACATGGCATACACGATATCCGGTTATCGCGAAACGTGATGGCAGTCAGAGCGGTATGACGGATTCCCGATCAAGAGTCCGGAGAGGAGGATGGGGAGGGCACGAGTCCGCGCCGCACGACGGACCGGACGTACAGCGAGACGAGCGAGACAGTGGAGCACAGTGAAACGCCTGCGATGGCCGAGTCGGATGCCGGTCGACCCCTACATCCTGCTGCTGCTCGCGACGGTGGGCCTCGCCGCACTCCTCCCCGCGAGAGGCACCGGCGCCGACGTCGCCTCGGGCGCCTCCACGGCCGCGATCGCCCTCCTCTTCTTCCTCTACGGCGCCCGCCTCTCGACGCGTGAGGCGCTGGACGGGCTCAAGCACTGGCGGCTGCACACCACCGTCCTGGCCTGCACCTTCGTCGTCTTCCCGCTGCTGGGCCTGGCCGCCCGCGGTCTCGTCCCGGTGATCCTGACCCAACCCCTCTACCAAGGGCTGCTGTTCCTCACCCTGGTCCCGTCGACCGTCCAGTCGTCGATCGCGTTCACCTCGATCGCGCGCGGCAACGTGCCCGCCGCGATCTGCGCGGGCTCCTTCTCCTCACTCGCCGGCATCGTCATCACCCCGCTGCTCGCGGCGGCGCTGCTGGGCAACAACGGCGGTGGTTTCTCCGCCGATTCACTCCTCAAGATCGTGCTGCAACTCCTGGTGCCGTTCCTGGCCGGGCAGATACTGCGGCGCTGGATCGGCGGGTTCATCACCCGGCACAAGAAGATCCTCGGCTACGTCGACCGCGGCTCGATCCTCCTCGTCGTCTACACCGCGTTCAGCGAGGGCATGGTCCAGGGCATCTGGCACCAGGTCAGCGCGATCCGCCTCGCCGGACTGCTCGCCGTCGAGGCCGTCGTGCTCGCCGTGATGCTCGCCCTGACCTGGTACGGCGGCAAGGCGCTGCGCTTCGACCGGGAGGACCGGATCGCCATCCAGTTCGCCGGCTCGAAGAAGTCCCTCGCGTCCGGACTGCCCATGGCCAGCGTCCTGTTCGGCGCCCACGCCTCGCTGGCCGTGCTGCCGCTGATGCTCTTCCACCAGATGCAGTTGATGGTGTGCGCGGTCATCGCCAAGCGCCGCGCCCGCGATCCACTGCCCGAGGTCACCGGGTCGGCGGCCCCAACCGCAGGGTCACGAACCGCGGTCGGTACAGCGACACGTTCCGGCTGAGGTTCGGCGGGGCCGAAGCGGCCGTCGCGTCCAGCCAGTCGACGTCGTAATCGGAACGCCGTAGCTCCACGGATACGGGCCCCGCCGCCCGCGTCCACAGCAGCACGTGTACGACCGACTCGGGTGAGCGGGGGGAGCGGGGCTCGACGCGGGCCGCCACCGGCCGACGCCACTCGTTCGGTGCCGGGTCGGGTAACAGCGGTGCGGGGAGCGTGAGTTGGAGGTGGCCGTCGTGCATCACCACCGCCGCGTTGCGGACCAGGGGCGCGCTGGTGTCCTGCCGGGCGTACGGCTCGCCGACCGGGTTGGGCGGGGCGTACACCTGGCCGAGGCAGGTGTCGGCGAACAGCCACAGCACCCGGCCGTCCGGCAGCCGTACCGAGTGGGTGCCGTCGCCGGTCCCGTCGTCGGCACCGGACGCGTCGTCGCCGTACGCGGCGAAGGAGTCGGTGAGTCTCGCGTCCGGCGACCAGGAGCGCACGGTACGGGCCGTGCACGCGGCGCCGCCCTCCCGGTCGTGGTGCCTGGGGAGGGCCGTGAGCGGCACGGCGGCGGGAACCAGGGTCAGCGGCAGGCCGACCCCGGCCCCCCTACGCTGTCGTGCGCGTCGGTCGTCGGGCAGGCCCGGGACGTCAGTGGCTGCCGCTCACATGGTCCATGGGCAGCCACAGCACGGTCCCGGCGGTGGACGGGTGCCGCACGGCCAGCTCGTCGTCCGTCAACAGCCGGTCCCAGACGTGGACTTCGTCGATCGACCCGGTAAAGTACTGCATGCTGTCCATGCGTTGGCCGATGTGCACACCGAACGGCGAGTTGCGGCTCACCGAGCCCACGATGTCCGCCGTGCTCACCGTCGTACCGTCGACGGACAGGGCCAACTGCCCACCACCGCGCCGCAGTACGGCCCGGTGCCACTGGCCGTCGTTGTAGGCGCCGGTGGTCACCACGGAGGCGGTGTGGACGGTCGTCGCGCCGACCCGGGTGGTGATCAGCGCCCGGACGTGATTCCCGGCGGGCTCACCGCGCAGCCAGACCTGCGGCTCGGTGGTGCCGACCCCGCCCATCCACAGGAACGGCTGATCCCCGGTCGTCGCGGTGTAGCGGAACCAGAGGGACACCGTGAAGTCCTTTGTCCCCAGGGGGAGTCGGTCGCTGTACGGCAGGCGCACGGCATCGTCCACACCGTCGAAGGACAGGGCACCACCAAACACGCCGTCCGTCTCCTGGGCGCCGCCGAGCACCAACGCGCGCTTGGCGTAGGGCGCGAGGTCGGCGGTCGTGGGGTCCGGGCCCCGACGCGGTTGCAGCCAGGCCTCGTTGAAGCGGGCGAAGCGGATCTCGTCGGTCGCGGTCACGGCGCCGCCCTCGTAGAGCAGGCCCACCGTGTCGCCGTCGACGCGCGCCATGTCGGAGTAGCCCGACCAGTCCTTCGTCACTACCGTGCCGCGGTCCACGCTGTCCCAGGTGCGGCCCCCGTCGTAGGAGGAGCGGATCATCATCGTGCGGCGGCGGTCGGGATCGGCGTCGCAGGCCAGCAGGATGCGGGAGCCGACACCGAGCGTCGAGCACTGGACCTGCGGGGCATACAGGTCGGGCAGGGCGTGGAAGGGCGCGGTGAAGCTGTCGCCGCCGTCACGGCTGACCGCCTGGGTACGCTGCCCGAGGTCGGTGCCGTCCTGCTCACGGCCGCTCACCAGGATCGAACCGTCGGTGCGCTCGGTCAGCGTCACCTCGGACGGTTTCTGCCGCCACGTCCCGTCGGTCGCGATCGGATACGAGTCGGTCGCGCCGATCCTCCAGTGGTCGCCGCCGTCGTCGCTCACGATCAGCGCCGCGTTGTTCGCGGTGACCCGACTCCCGTCCCAGGTCTCGGTGTTGACGCCGAACACGAGCCGGCCCCGGTGCCGGCCACGGGTGAGCTGGATGCCGTGCACGGGTCCTGTGGCGTACCAGGAGTTCCAGGTCGGGGGCAGGATCTCGTCGCTCAGGTCACGCGGCTGCGACCAGGTGAGACCGTCGTCGTCGCTGTACTGCAGGTGCGGGGTGCGGTCGCAGGGGACCGAGCAACTGGCGCTGTCCGTACGGCCCGTGTTGTACGTCTCGGCGAGCAGGACGCGGCCCGTTCTGCGGTCCACGATGGGTGCCGGGTTGCCGTGCGTGTCACCGCCGCCGTGGTTGACGACCTGCAACGGGCTCCAGGTGAGGCCGTCGTCGGTGGACCGTTTGACGACGATGTCGATGTCGGCGGCGTCACCGCAGTTGAGGACCCGACCCTCGGCGAACGCGAGCAGTGTGCCGTCCTTGGTCTTCACGACGGACGGGATCCGGAAGCAGGCGTACCCCGCGTCCTGGGGAGCCTTGAAGAGGACCTGTTGGTCGAACTCGGGTGCGGGGGCAGCGGATTGGGCGGTGACGGCGTGCGCGGGGCTCGGGAGCATGAGCAGCGCGGCCAGGGTGAGTGCGGCGGTGAGGGTGGATCTCAGACGTGCGCGAAGACTCGACGGCATGGTGGTGCGACCTGCCCTTCCTTCGTCTGGACATCCGGACATCCCACGTCCAACGGGCGCTTCACAGACGTTAGTTGGGGCCTCCAGTGCCCCACAAGAAGCGTGCAGCGGTCGTCACCACATAACTTCGCAACGCCGGACGGGTGGTGAGTGATCGTCAGGCGCGGCGGTGCGTCTCAGGGGCGCAGGACGACCTTGCCGAGGTTGCTCCGCGCCTCGATCACCTTGTGCGCCTCGGCCGCCTCCGTCAGTGCGAACTCCCCGTGCACGGACGGTTTCAGGGCACCCTCCGTGAACAGCCGCCACAGCTCCCGCCGCCACCGCTCGTACAGCTCCGGCTTCCCGCGCGCGATCCGCGCCATCTGGAACCCGATCACGGACTTGGCGCCCACGAGAAGGTCGTACGCCTGGACCGTCCCGCCGCCCGAGCTGTACGCCACGAGCCGACCACCCGGGGCGAGCGCGGCTATGGCCGGGGTGAGCAACTCGCCGCCCACCGCGTCGAGTACGTAGTCGACGGGCTCGCCCCAGCCCGGCCGGTCAAGGTAGCCGTAGGTGATCACCTCGTCGGCACCCAGAGCGCGCACGAAGTCGCCCTTCGACGGATCGGACACCGCGCCCACGACCCGCCCGGCACCTCGCACCCTCGCCAACTGCACCGCCAGATGGCCGACTCCGCTCGCGGCGGCCGTGATCAGCACGGCCTCACCGGGTTCGGGGCGGGCCGCGTCCAGCGCGCCCAGAGCCACCAGTCCACTGCGGACGAGCGCGACCGCGTCGACGGCGGAGGCCGAGTCGGGGATGGGGGAGGCCATGGCCTCGTGGAGGAGGGCGAAGTCGGCGTACCCGTGCCCGAAGCAGAGCCCGGTCACCCGCTCGACCGCACGGAAGCGCGTCACGCCGGGTCCTGCGTCGGCCACCTCGCCCGCGATCTCGCCGCCGAGCGCGATCGGCTCGGCCGCCTCGGTCACCTTGCGGACGACGGGCAGGGTGACCCCGATCGCCTCGGTACGGACGAGGAGTTCGCCGGGGCCCGGCGCGGGGACGGGGGTGTCCTCCAGGAACAGCGGGCCGCCGGTGGACTCGTACCGGACGCGACGCATCGCACCTCCAGGGATTGTCAGGGAGCGTCAGAGATCAGCGGGGAGCAGTGGGGAGCAGTGGGATCGGTGGGGATCGTTGGGAGGCCCAATGGTATTCACGATTTCATTGGGAAGTCCAACGACTTTTCGCTAGGCTGCCCACATGGCCGAAGCACCCCTCCCCGAGATCCGTTCCCTCCCCAGCTGGCTCCTTGGCCGAGCCGCGGCCCGGGGCCGGGCTCTCGTCGCCGACGCGCTGGCGGCCGAAGGGCTGAAGATGTGGCACCACGTGGTGCTCTCCGCCGTGCGCGATCTCGCTCCGGTCGCTCAGGCCGACCTCGGCCGCGGTGTCGGGCTCGATCCCAAGGATCTGGTCGGCGTCCTCAACGACCTCCAGGCGTCCGGCCTGGCCGTACGGGAGCCGGACGCGAAGGACCGCCGTAAGAACGCGGTGTCGCTCACGCCTGAGGGCGCGCGGCTGCTGAAGCGCTGCGAGAAGGCGGCTCGTGCGGCCAACGAGCAGCTCCTCGCCCCGCTGTCGGAGGTCGAACGCGACCAGTTCATGGGCCTGTTGACGCGGATCTCCGGTACGGACGGCTGACGGGGGCTAACGTTCCGTCATGACCCCGCCGCAGACTCCCGAACCCCGGCTCGCCCTCGTCCCCGAGCGCACCGCCCTGGTCCTCGTCGACCTGATGGACCGCATCGTCGCGCTGCCGCTCGAACCGTACAAGGGCACCGAAGTCCTCGCCGTGGCCGCGGAGTTGGCGTCCGTGTTCCGCTCCGCCGGTGCGCTCGTCGTGCTGATCCGGGTCGAACGTCCCGGCATCACCGAGCAGCCCGCCGGCAGTGGACTCGCCGACGGGCTCTTCCGGGAAGGGGACCTGGAGATCGTGAAACGGACGATCGGGGGCTTCCAGGGCACGGGACTTGAGGAGCGGTTGCGTGAACGGGGCGTCGACACCCTGGTGTTCGGCGGGATCGCCACCAACCTCGGCGTGGAGTCCACCGCGCGAGCCGCCGGCGACCTCGGCCACCAACTCGTCTTCGTCGAGGACGCGATGAGTGCCCTCACGGCGGCCGAGCACCAGTCGTCGGTCAGGCTTGACTTCCCGCGGCTGGGGTCGGTGGTGACGGCGGCGGAGGTGCGCTTCGGGGTCGGCGACTGAGATGCGCCTCGTGTCGGGCGGCCCCGAGGTCCGCTTCACGCGGGCTGGTTGAGGGAGGCGGGCGGTGGACGGTCAGACGAGGACCGTGCCGCCGTCCACGACCACCGTCGAACCGGTCGTATAGCCGCCGCGCATCAGATACAGGTACGCCTCGGCGATGTCCTCCGGCTCGCCGATCCGGCCGACCGGCAGTGACCCGGCGGCGGACTCGAACAGTCCGTCCCGCAGCTCGTCGTCCAACTCCCGCCACAGTTCGGTTCGGACCACACCGGGTGCGACCACGTTGACCCGCAGCGGGGCCAGTTCCAGGGCCAGCGCCCGGGTCAGCGACTCCATCGCCCCGCACAGCGCGGCGGCGACGGTCGTGCCCGGCAGCGGCCTGCGTCCGGCGGTGCCCGTGGTCAGGACCACGGAACCGCCCTCCCGGATCGACGGGGCGCCGTACTTCACCGCTGTGTAGGCACCCCACAGCCGGGTGTCCAGGAAGGTGCGGGCCCGCCCGAGGTCGGACTCGGCGAGGCTCTCCATCAGCAGCGCCTCACCGGCCGTGTAGACCAGGTGGTCGTAACCGCCGAGCCCCGCGAAGAAGGCCCGCACCGCGTCCTCGTCGCTCGCGTCCAGCACCTGCCCCTCGGCGTCCTCCGGAAGCCGTTTCAGGGCCGCGTCCACGCTTTCCTGCCGGCGCGAGGCGACGACCACCCGGGCGCCTTCCCGCGCGGCCGCCTCCGCGACCGCGAACCCGATTCCCGCCGTACCGCCGATGACGACGATCCGCTGTCCTCGCAGCCCCATGTCCTGCCCCTCTCGGTTCGTGCGCGTTGTGGTGACGTCATCCAGCCTGCGGCCGTGGCCGCTCCACCGTCCAAGACCTCTTTTGGTGGTGGCGATACCCTGAAGGCATCGCCGACGACGTACGGAAGGGCGGCACCCGTGGACCTCGACCTGCGGAAGGTGCGCTACTTCGTGGCGGTGGCCGAACTGCTGCACTTCGGGCGCGCGGCGGAACAGTTGCACATCGCGCAGCCTGTGTTGAGCCGTCAGATCCGGTCCCTGGAGAAGGACTTGGACACCGCGCTCTTCGAACGGGACAGTCATGGTGTGTCGTTGACGGCGGCCGGACGTCAACTCCTGGACGACGGACGTGCGTTGCTCGCCTCCGCGAACGCGACGCGTCGTAGGGTGCAGCGGTCCGCGCGGGGTCCGCACCGGCTCGTCGTCGGCTTCCGCGCGGGCGTCGTGATCACCCACACGCTGCGGGCCTACGGCGCCGCCCACCCCGGCATGGAGGTCAAGGCCCGCCGGGTCGAGTGGGACGACCAGGAGCAGCTGATCCTCGACGGCACCGTCGACCTCGCCTATCTGCGCCGCCCGATCCGCGAACAGGGCCTCACGCTGCTGCCGCTGTTCACCGAGGCCCGGGTGGCGATGCTGCCCGCCGACCACCGCCTCGCCGGCAAGCAGGACCTCGTGCGGGCCGACCTCGACGGCGAGACCTGGCTGCGGTACGCCGACCCCGGCTCGGACGACGTACCGATCCGCAGCATCGAGGAGAAGTTCGAGGCGGTGGCCTCCGGCGCGGGCATCACCCTCGTCCCCGTCTCCGTCGCCGAGCAGTACTCCCGCCCCGACATCACCTACGTTCCCGTGACCGACGCTGAGCCCGACGAGGTGATCCTGACTTGGGAGGCGGCTCGCCGGTCACCGCTGATCGCGGCGTTCGTGGAGACCGCGCAGGTCGCGCGAGGCGCGCGGGGCTGAGGTGGGGGCGTGGGTTCGTGGCGCCCGGCAAGGTTGAGGCGGGCGCACGGTGTGCGCGGCGACCGCGCCCAAGGTCGAGACGGGGCTCGCCCTTTGCGTCGCCGCCGCGCAGGGCGGACGTGGGGCACGGTCTTAGCGGCGGCCGTCGGGAGGACTGAGGGGGTGCGCGGTCTTCACGGCGGTCGTCGGCAGGGCCGGGGCTGGGGCACGGCTCCCGCGGTGCCGGTGGTGCGAGGCTGAGGCGGGCACAGGCCCAGGGGTGCCGGTGGTGCGAGGCTGAGGCGGGCACAGGCCCAGGGGTGCCGGTGGTGCGAGGCTGAGGCGGGCACAGGCCCCGCGGTGCCGGTGGTGCGAGGCTGAGGTGAACGCGGCCCTCGGGATGCCGGTGCCGGTGGGGGCCAGGACTGAGGCGGGGCCCCTGCGGCGCAGGGGGCGCTCCCCGCCGGTCGGGACCCCGCCGCCGTGACGCGGAGCGCGGATCTCAGCCCTGGGCGGCCGCGGCCCGCAGGGCGATGCGGTCCTCGCCCGCGTACACGTTCATGTTGCTGCCCCGCAGGAAGCCCACCAGGGTCAGGCCCGTCTCCGCCGCCAGGTCCACGGCGAGCGACGAGGGCGCCGACACCGCCGCCAGCATCGGAATGCCCGCCATCACGGCCTTCTGCGCCAGCTCGAAGGAGGCCCGGCCCGACACCAGGAGGATCACCCGGGACAGCGGCAGATCTCCGTTCTGCAGGGCACGGCCGACCAGCTTGTCGACCGCGTTGTGCCGGCCCACGTCCTCCCGTACGTCCAGCAGCTCACCCGCCTCGCTGAACAGGGCCGCCGCGTGCAGACCCCCGGTCCGGTCGAAGACCCGCTGGGCCGCGCGCAGCCGGTCGGGGAGGCCCGCGAGCAGCGAGGGCTCGACACGGACCGGGGGAGTGTCGGCGATGGGCCAGCGAGCCGTCGTACGGACCGCGTCCAGGCTCGCCTTGCCGCACAGACCGCAGGAGGACGTCGTATACACGTTCCGCTCCAACGTGATGTCCGGCATCACCAGGTCCGGAGCGGTCCGTACGTCCACCACGTTGTACGAGTTCGAACCGTCTACGGTCGCCCCCGCGCAGTACACGATGTTCTGCAGATCGTATGCGTTGGCCAGCACTCCTTCGCTGACCAGGAAACCGGCCGCGAGGGCGAAGTCGTCGCCGGGGGTGCGCATGGTGATCGCGAGCGGCTTGCCGTTGAGCCGGATCTCCAGGGGTTCCTCGGCGACGAGTGTGTCCGGGCGGGTGGTGACCACGCCGTCCCGGATCCGGGTCACCTTGCGTCGTTCCGTGACTCGTCCCATGTCCTGATCAGCCCCGGTTCTGTACGTGCTGGTGGCCGAAACGGCCCTTGCTGCGGAGGGTGCCGCGGGTCACCGGGCCGTCGTGCGGCGAGGTGACCTTCTCGGTCTCATTGTCCTGCATGTGCGGAGTGCGGCCGAGGCGCACTCCGCGAACGCCTCGGCCGGTTCCTCATGCGGCACTCCTCAGCGCGAGCAGGTCGGAGATGGCGTGCACGGTGCGCAGGGTGGGCACCTCGACGCCGGTGATCTCCGCCAACTCGACCACGGCCGCGAGGAGTACGTCGAGTTCGAGCGGCTTGCCGCGTTCCAGGTCCTGGAGCGTCGAGGTGCGGTGGTCGCCGACGCGTTCCGCGCCCGCGAGCCGCCGTTCGATGGAGACGCCGACCTCGCAGCCCAGCGCCTCGGCGACGGACAGCGTCTCGGTCATCATGATCTCGATGACCTTGCGGGTACCGCCGTGCAGACACATCTGCCGCATGGTGGCGCGGGCCAGCGCGCTGATCGGGTTGAAGGAGATGTTGCCGAGCAGCTTGAGCCAGATGTCGTTGCGCAGATCCGGCTCCACCGGACATTTCAAACCGCCCGCCCGCATGGCCTCGCTCCACGCCAGACAGCGCGCCGAGATGCTCCGGTCCGGCTCGCCGACGGAGAAGCGGGTGCCTTCGAGATGGCGCACAACTCCCGGTCCCGCAAGCTCCGTTGCCGCGTAGACGACACAGCCGACGGCCCGTTCGGGCGCGAGCACCGCACTGACCGCGCCGCCCGGGTCCACACTCTCGACGCGCTGCCCGTCGTAGGGGCCGCCGTGCGCGTGGAAGTACCACCAGGGGATGCCGTTCTGGGCGGCCACGACCGCCGTGGTGTCGTGCAGAAGGGGCTCGATCAGCGGCCCGCACGCCGCGTACGAGTTGGCCTTCAGACCGAGGAGGACGAAGTCGACCGGGCCGATCTCGGCCGGGTCGTCGGTGGCATGGACGCGGGCGGTGAAGTCGCCGCGCGGACTGAGGACTTGGACGCCGTGCTGCCTCATGGCCGCGAGATGCGGTCCACGGGCGACGAGATGCACATCGGCGCCCGCACGGTGCAACGCGGCGCCGACATAGGCGCCGATCGCACCGGCGCCGAGGACTGCGACTCTCACTGGAGACTCTCCGTTCGGTCGAGGGAGTACCGCGGAGGAGGGTGCCGCCCGGACAGCGCCGGGCGGAGTCTTGGTCGAACAGTGTCGACGAAATATTGTCTACAGTATGGAAGATGGGTCGGCAAGGGTTCGGGCGCGGACTGTGTACAGCGGACTGTCTACGACGGACCGCGTGCAGAGGGCCACGCACAGCCGACTGGGTCCGGGCGGGCGGCCGACGCTAACGTCGAGCCCATGATCGTATGGCTCAACGGCACCCACGGCGCGGGCAAGACGACGACCAGTCCATTCGTGCAGCAACTGCTCCCGGATTCACGGGTGTTCGACGCCGAGAAGGTCAGTGTGACGCTCATGGACATCACGCCGGGGCTGCCCGCGACGGACAACTTCCAGCACTGGCCGCCATGGAGGCCGCTCGTCGTCGAGACGGCCCGCCACGTGCTCGACTACACCGGCGGCACACTGGTGATCCCCATGACGGTCCTGGTGGAGCAGTACTGGCGCGAGATCAGCACGGGCCTCGCCCAACACGGCATCCCGGTACGGCACTTCGTCCTTCACACCGACCAGGACACCCTCCGTCGGCGCATCGACGGGGACACCGTCATGGGCCCCTCCACCTTCCGTCTCGCGTACCTGGAGCCGTACGCCGAGGCGGCCCGCACCTGGCTGCACCGCGACGCCGAGGTCGTCGACACCACGCACCTCACCCCTGTCGAGGCCGCCCAGCGGATCGCGGAGTCCGTCCAGCGCTGAGGCCGCCCGTCACACGAGAAGCGGCGCGCGAACCGGACCGGCGGCGAGGGCGGGCTAGCAACTCGGCAGCGACCGTTCGGCGCATTCTGCATACCGCTCATCGCATACGGTCGACGCGCCGCCTTCTCAACTCCCTTGCCGCTCCCTACCGTCCGGGATCATGAGTCCCCCAGTCGCACCCCCGGGGTGGAGCCGCTGGCTGGTTCCGCCCGCCGCCCTGTCCGTACACCTCTCCATCGGCCAGGCCTACGCCTGGAGCGTCTTCAAGCCGCCGCTCGAATCCTCACTGAACCTCAGCGGCACACAGAGCGCGCTGCCCTTCCAGCTCGCGATCGTCATGCTCGGCCTGTCGGCCGCGTTCGGCGGCACCCTCGTCGAACGCAACGGGCCGCGCTGGGCGATGACCGTCGCCCTGATCTGCTTCTCCTCCGGCTTCCTGATCTCCGCGCTGGGTGCGGAGACGAAGCAGTTCTGGCTGATCGTCCTCGGCTACGGCTTCGTCGGCGGGATCGGCCTCGGCATCGGCTACATCTCACCGGTCTCGACCCTGATCAAGTGGTTCCCGGACCGGCCCGGCATGGCCACCGGCATCGCCATCATGGGCTTCGGCGGCGGCGCGCTCATCGCCTCCCCGTGGTCGGCCCAGATGCTGAAGTCGTTCGGCTCCGACAACACCGGCATCGCCCAGTCGTTCCTTGTACTCGGCCTTTCGTACGCGGTCTTCATGACACTCGGCGTACTGCTCGTGCGGGTCCCGCGGACCGAGAACCACAAGGACACAGCGAAGGCGCCCAGCGCCCCCTCCGGCGTGCAGGTCTCTGCCAACAGCGCCGTACGCACCCCGCAGTTCTGGTGCCTGTGGGTCGTCCTGTGCATGAACGTGACCGCGGGCATCGGCATCCTGGAGAAGGCCGCCCCGATGATCACGGACTTCTTCGCGGACACCTCCACCCCCGTCACGGTGTCGGCCGCCGCCGGTTTCGTCGCGCTGCTCTCCGCGGCCAACATGGCGGGCCGTATCGGCTGGTCCTCGACCTCCGACCTGATCGGCCGCAAGAACATCTACCGCGTCTACCTAGGCGTCGGCGCGGTCATGTACGCGCTCATCGCGCTGTTCGGCGACTCCTCGAAACCGCTGTTCATCCTGTGCGCGCTGGTGATCCTCTCCTTCTACGGCGGCGGCTTCGCGACCGTACCCGCTTACCTCAAGGACCTCTTCGGGACCTACCAGGTCGGCGCGATCCACGGCCGACTGCTCACCGCCTGGTCCCTGGCCGGTGTCCTCGGACCGCTGATCGTGAACTGGATCGCCGACCACCAGAAGGCCGCCGGCAAACACGGCGCGTCCCTCTACGACACGTCCTTCGTCATCATGATCGGGCTGCTCGTCATCGGCTTCGTCGCCAACGAACTCGTCCGGCCCGTCGACGCCCGCCACCACATTCCCGCCCAGAGGGAGGCCGCCGATGTCGAACGACAGCAGTCAGAGTCCGCCTGACCGACGGCCGCTCATCGCCTTCGCCTGGCTCTGGGTGGGCGCGCCCCTTGTGTACGGCCTGTACGAACTCGTCCTCAAGGCGAAGCAGCTGTTCACCGGCTGAATGTTCGGGCGACACCGTCAATCACAGGATGGATGACAGAAGCCGACAACCCGGACGGTTGTTTCCTGTGGCATCACCTGCCGTCGTACCCGCGAGTCACTGGCAAGACTGGTGGATCCCGCTACCCAAGGCAACGAGGGGGACCACCCATGAACGGCACGCGGATCGCCGCCGTCGGCCACTACCAGCCCGCCAAGGTACTCACCAACGAGGACCTGGCGGGCATGGTCGACACGAGTCACGAGTGGATCACCTCTCGGGTCGGCATCAAGACCCGCCACATCGCCGGGCCCGACGAACCCGTGGACGAGCTGGCCGCGCACGCCGCCGCCAAGGCCCTCGCCGCCGCGGGCCTGACGCCCGGCGACATCGACCTGGTCCTGGTCGCCACTTCCACGGCCATCGACCGCTCCCCGAACATGGCCGCCCGCGTCGCCGCCCGCCTCGGCATCCCGTCGCCCGCCGCCATGGACATCAACGTCGTGTGCGCCGGCTTCACCCACGCCCTGGCCACCGCCGACCACACCGTCCGCGCGGGAGCGGCCACCCGGGCCCTGGTCATCGGCGCCGACAAGATGTCCGAGGTCACCGACTGGACCGACCGTACGACCTGTGTCCTCGTCGGCGACGGAGCGGGGGCCGCCGTCGTCGAGGCCTCCGACGAACCCGGCATCGGACCGGTGCTGTGGGGTTCCGTGCCCGAGATGGGGCACGCGGTACGGATCGAGGGCACACCCCCGCGGTTCGCGCAGGAGGGCCAGAGCGTCTACCGCTGGGCCACCACCCAGCTCCCGCCCATCGCCCGCAAGGCCTGCGAGAAGGCGGGCCTGACCCCGGCCGACCTCGCCGGCGTGGTCCTCCACCAGGCGAACCTGCGCATCATCGAGCCCCTCGCGGAGAAGATCGGCGCGGTCAACGCGGTCGTCGCCCGCGATGTCGTCCAATCGGGCAACACCTCGGCCGCCAGCATCCCGCTCGCGTTCTCGAAACTCGTCGAACAGGGTGCGATCCGCACCGGCGACCCCGTCCTGCTGTTCGGCTTCGGCGGGAACCTGTCGTACGCCGGCCAGGTCGTCCGGTGCCCGTGACCTGCGCCCCCGCCCCGACGCGCCCCCGGATGTGACGAGGCCGACTCCCGCACCCTCTGGCCACTGTGCGCCGTAGACTGTAGACGATAGACAATTGATACTGGGTCGTACGGCCGCGTACGACCACTGTCTGCTGGCTACTGTCTGCAAAATGCCGATGTTGCCCAGGAGGGGGACCGCGATGTTGTCGCAAGGACTGCCGCAGGGGGCGGTGCCCAAACTCGAACGTCCGGGCCCGCTGCGCGACCGCGTCTACGAGGCGCTGCTCGAACTCATCACCACGCGCGCCCTGCGGCCCGGCCAGCATCTCGTCGAGAGCGAACTCGCCGGGCACCTCGGGGTGTCCCGGCAGCCGGTGCGCGAGGCGTTGCAGCGGCTCAACACCGAGGGCTGGGTCGATCTACGGCCCGCCCAGGGCGCGTTCGTGCACGAGCCGACGGAGGAGGAGGCCGACCAACTCCTCACCGTACGCACGCTGTTGGAGGCCGAGGCCGCCCGCCTCGCCGCCGTCAACGCGGGCAGTACCGGAATCGCCGTCCTGGAGGAGCTGTGCGCGGAGGGCGAGCGCGCCGTCGACGCCGACGACGTGGACGCCGCCGTCGCCATGAACGCCCGCTTCCACGCGAAGGTCATGGAGCTGGCCGGCAACGCCGTCCTCGCCGAACTCGCCGCACAGGTCGACCGCCGGGTCCGCTGGTACTACACGCCGGTGGCCCGTCAGCGCGGCCTGACGTCCTGGATCGAGCACCGCACCCTGATCGACGCCATCACCGCCCGCGACGAGCTGCGCGCCGGCCTGCTGATGCGCGAACACACCGAGCACACCCGGCGGTCGTACCACGAGCGCGCCAAGTCCTGAGCGGCACAAGGCTCCTGACGTACCGACAGACATGAAGGTGATGGCCCTCCCGTCCCTGGGGAGGGCCATCAGGCAGGTCCAGGTCCAGGTCCGCGACCGTGTCGTACGAACTGTCAGGTCGCGGGCTGTGGTTGAGGAACCTGGGTCAACTCCCTGTCACCGCGCCCCGGTTGGCGCAGCAGCAACGCGATCGCCGCCGCCACCATCGAGATTCCACCGGCCAGTGCGTACGCGCCGTCGTAGCCCCAGGCCGCCACCACCATCGAGCCGAGGCCGCCGCCGAAGAGGCCGCTGACCAGCTTTCCGCTGTACACCAGGCCGTAGTTGGTGGCGTTGAAGTTCTCGCCGAAGTAGTCCGGGGTCAGGGCGGCGAACATCGGGTAGAAGGCGCCGCCGCCGAAACCGGAGAGGAAGGCGAAGAACAGGAACAGCCACTCGCTGCGCAGATGGCCGGCCCAGATCACGCCGAACTGGGCGAGGCCCAGGACCAGGATGACGAAGACCAGGGTGAGTTTGCGGCCCCACAGGTCGGACAGCCAGCCGACGACGGCGCGGCCGATGCCGTTGATGACGGCCATGATGCCCATCGAGGAGGCCGCCACCAGGGGCCCGAAACCGACGTCCTTCGCGAAGTCGACCTGGAACGAGATCCCGAAGATCGACACCCCGGCGGTCAGCACGATGGACAGCCACATCAGCGGGAGCATGCCCGTGCGGATGGCCTCCTTCGGTGTGAACTGCTTTACGGCGGGCGGGTTCTTGGCCAGGCTCGTCGCGCTCTTGTCGTTGCCGCCGTAGGTCAGCGGGTCGATGTCGGCGGGCCACCAGTTCTTCGGCGGGTCCTTGAAGAAGAACGCGCACCCGAACACCACGATCAGGATGTAACAGCCGATCAGATCCAGGACCCGGTGGTAGTTCCCGGTGTCGAAGGCGTAGTTGAAGATGAAGATGAACGGCAGCGAACCGTAGGCGAAGCCGCCGTTGACGAACCCGGTGCGGGCGCCCCGCCGTTCGGGGAACCACTTGCCGACCATGTTGATGCAGGTCGCGTAGACCAGCCCGGCGCCAATGCCGCCGATCACGCCGAAACCGATGATCGCCAGCCACACGTTGTCCAGGTGCGACAGGGCGAGGAAACCGATGACGCACAGCACCGAACCGATGTACATCGCCTTGCGTGCCGACAGGATGCCCTTCTCCCGCATCCAGCCCGCCGGGAAGGCGATGCCGGCCTGGAAGAAGACCCAAATGCTCAGGATCCAGAAGGTGTTGCTCTGCGTCCAGCCGTGCGCGCTGGACAACGTGTCCTCCGCGGAGCCGTACGCGTACTCGAAGACACTGATCGCCATCATGGCGATCCACGGCAGATAGATCATGATCTTGCGCGAGTGGCCGAGGATGTCCCGGTCGGTCTCGCCGACGCGGTAGACGCGGCCGTGGGCGTCGGTCACTTCACGGTAGGGACGGTTCGCGGCGCCGGATTCGTTCGTGGTGATGGGATCTGCGGTCATGTCACGCCATCTCCTCGCCGAGCGGGTGCGGATTGGGCACGATGCGCCGGGCGTCGGGCCTGCCCGGAGCCTTGAGGAAGAGCGCCAGCACCGCGGAGGCCAGGCCCACCGAACCGGCCAGGACGAACGCGCCGTGGTAGTCCCACTCACCCACGACGACCGCGCCCAGACCGGAGCCGACGAGCCCCGAGATCAGCTTCGAGCTGTAGACCATCCCGTAGTTGCTGGCGTTGTTGTTCTCACCGAAGTAGTCGGCCGTCATGGCCGCGAACAGCGGGAAGATCGCCCCGCCGCCGAAACCCGAGACCATGGAACAGAACAGGAAGAACGGCATGCTGCCCATCTGGCCCGAGACCAGCACGCCGAACTGGGCCGTGCCGAGCACCAGACACACGATGATCAGCGTGTGGCGGCGGCCGTAGCGGTCGGAGATCCAGCCGATGACACCGCGCCCGGTGCCGTTCACGATCGCCTTGAGGGACATCGCCGTGGCCACGATCCCGCCCGCGAAGCCCATGTCCTTGCCGAACGGCACCTGGAAGGCGATGCCGAAGATGTTGATGCCGGCCGTGCACAGCAGGCAGAACCACATCATCCAGAGCACGGGGGTACGGGCGGCCTCCTTGGGTGTGTACTGCTTGATCGCCGGCGGGTTCTTCTCCAACGCCCGCCGGATCCTGGGGTCTTGGGCCGCCTTCAGCGGATCGACGTGCGCGGGCCACCAGTTCTTCGGTGGATCGCGGAAGAACCAGCCCGCCGACGCCACCACCAGACACAGGCCTACGCCGACCAGGCTCAGCAGCACCTTGTAGTTGCCGAGACTGAGCACGGAGGTGAAGAGGAACACGAACGGCACGGACCCGTAGGCGAATCCACCGTTGACGAAGCCCGTCTTGCCGCCCTTGCGCTCCGGATACCACTTGCCGACCATGTTCACGCAGGTCGCGTACACAAGACCGGCGCCGATACCGCTGCACATGCCGAAGCCGAAGTAGGCGACGAGCACGTTCGGTGCGAAGGCGAGTGCCAGATAGCCCAGCAGTGTGCCGAGCGCACCGATCAACATGGCCGTACGGGCAGGGAGTTGGCCGCTCTCGCGCAACCGCCCGGCCGGGAAGGCCACGGCCGCCTGGAAGAACACCCAGACGCCCATCAGCCAGAAGATGTGTCCGCTGCTCCACAGATGCGCGTCGTGGAGCGTGTCCTCCGCCGACGTGAACGCGTACTCGGCGGAACTGATGCCCATCATGCCCACCCAGGGCAGGACGACCATCCACCTGCGCCTCCGGCCCATGATGTCGACATCGGATTCACCGATGCGGTACACGCGGCCGTGACGGTCCGTCACCTCCCTGTAGGAGACGGACGTCGGAAAGTCCGTTGTTGCCATCGCTCAGTGCCCCTTGCGTCGAAAGTCTGGCCAGCGCCCCCTGTCCAATGCCTTTCGCGTGCGCACGGGTCCCCGGGGCCGGCCGACCGCACTGTCGGCCGGCCCCGCGTTAGCTCATGTCATGAACCACCGCCCAACAGCCCTGCCGCGCGCGCCCATTGGTACTTCGCGCCGAGCACGGCCACCGGCTTCTCCGTCGTGTACGGGTACGCCACGACACCGCGCTCGTACAGGTACTGGCAGGCCTCCTCGACCTCCACGTCACCCGCGAGCGAGGCCACCACCGGCTTCTCGATGCCGCGTTCCTTGAACTCGGCGACCACGCGGGCGGTGAGTTCCGCGAAGACCATCGGGGGAGTGACGATGGTGTGCCAGTAGCCGAGGACCAGCGCGTGGACGCGCGGGTCCTCCAGGCCGAGCCGGATCGTCGCCTCGTACGTCGACGGCGGCTCGCCCCCGGTGATGTCGACCGGGTTGCCCGCGGCCCCGAAGGGCGGGATGAACTCCCGGAAGGACGCGTCCAGATCGGCCGGAATCTCCATCAGGGAGAGGCCGTTGTCGGTCACCGCGTCGGAGAGCAGGACGCCACTGCCACCGGCGCCGGTGATGATGACGACGTTGTCTCCCTGGGGAGTTGGCAGCACGGGCAGGCCGCGCGCGTACTCCAGCATGTCGTTGAGCCCGGGGGCACGGATGACACCGGCCTGCTTGAGGATGTCGCTGTACACCGCGTCGTCGCCGGCCAGTGCGCCCGTGTGCGAGCCGGCGGCCTTCGCGCCCGCCGCCGTACGACCCGCCTTGAGGACCACGACCGGCTTACGGGGTACGGTCTTTCGGGCCGCCTCGACGAACGCGCGGCCGTCCTTGAGGTCCTCCAGGTGCATCGCGATGCACCTGGTGTTCGGGTCCTCGCCGAACCAGGTCAGCAGGTCGTCCTCGTCCAGGTCCGACTTGTTGCCGAGCCCGACGATCGCCGACACCCCCGTCTTCGTGGTCCGCGCGAACCCCAGGATGGCCATCCCGATCCCACCGGACTGCGAGGTCAGCGCCACCCCGCCCTTCACGTCGTACGGCGTGCAGAACGTGGCGCACAGGTCGTGCCAGGTGGAGTAGTAGCCGTAGATGTTGGGTCCGAGGAGACGGACGCCGTAACGCTCGGCGATCTCGACTATCTCTTCCTGGAGTCGGACCTCACCGGTCTCCGCGAACCCGGAGGGGATGAGAACGGCGTTGGGGATGTTCTTGCGTCCCACCTCCTCCAGTGCCGCTGCCACGAACTTGGCGGGAATGGCGAAGACGGCCACATCCACCTCACCGGGAACGTCCGTGACACTCTTGTACGCCTTGCGGCCCAGAATGTCATCGGCCTTGGGGTTCACCGGATGGATCTCCCCGGCGAAGCCGCCGTCGACGAGGTTGCGCATCACCGAATTGCCGATCTTGCCCTGCTCGTTGGAGGCGCCGATCACGGCGACGGAGTTCGGCTCCATGAGGCGGCGCATGGTCGTCAGGATCTCGTCGCGTGTATACCGTCGACGGGCTACCGGCTGCGACTCGGCGAGGATGACGCGGATGTCCGCCGCGACCGCGCCCTCCGCCGTCGCGATCACCGGGTTGAGATCCACCTCGGCGATCTCCGGGAAGTCCGCGACCAGTTGGGACACCCGGCGGATCTGCTCGGCGATCGCCCACCGGTCGACGGCCGGTGCGCCGCGCACCCCACGCAGGATCTCCGCCGCGCGGATCGAGTCCAGCATGGACAGCGCCTCGTCCGGGGTCACGGGCGCGAGCCGGAACGTCACGTCCTTCAGCACCTCGACGAGCACCCCGCCGAGCCCGAACGCGACCACCTTCCCGAACGTCGGGTCGGTCACCGCGCCGACGATGACCTCCTGCCCCTGGGGCAGCAACTCCTGTACCTGGACGCCCTCGACGCGAGCATCGGCGTCGTACGCCCGCGCGTTGTCGACGATTCTGTGGAACGCGGCCCGTACGTCCGCCGCGCCCTCGACCCCGACGATCACTCCGCCGGCGTCGGTCTTGTGCAGGATGTCGGGCGAGACGATCTTCATCACCACGGGCCCGCCGAACCGCGCCGCGAACGCCACGGCCTCGTCGACGTCCGTCGCCAACTCCTCGCCCGGTACGGCGATCCCGTACGCGTCGGCGATCACCTTGCCCTCGGGCGCGGTCAGCGCGAACCGTCCCTCGGCCCGCACGGAGTCGAGGAGCGCGCGCACCCTCAGGACCCGGTCCTCTGCCATCACGTCAGATCACCCCGTTCGACTTGAGCAGGCCCAACTCTTCTTCGCCGAGGCCGAGTTCGCCGATGTAGACCTCTTCGTTGTGCTCACCGAGCAGCGGTGAACTGGTCACGTCCACGGGGGAGTCGGAGAGTTTGAGCGGGCTGCCCACCGTGACGAACTCGCCGCGCTCGGGGTGCGGGACCGTCACGACCATCTCGTTGGCGACCAGCGACTCGTCCTCGATGATCTCCCTGGTCGACAGGATCGGCCCGCACGGGATGTTGTGCGCGTTGAGCCGCTCCAGCACCTCCCACTTGGGCAGCGTGGACGACCACTCCTCGATCAGCTGGAACATCTTGGAGAGCTGCGGCAACCGGGCCTCGGGCGTGGCCCACTCGGGGTCCCCGGCCAGCTCGGGCCGGCCGATCAGCTCGGTGAGCGGCTTCCAGCCGACCGGCTGCACGATGACGTACACGTAGTCGTTCGGGCCGCCCGGTGCGCACTTGACCGCCCAGCCGGGCTGACCGCCGCCGGACGCGTTGCCCGAGCGGGGCACCTCGTCGCCGAAGTCGTCGTTCGGGTACTCGGCGAGCGGCCCGTGCGCCAGGCGCTGCTGGTCGCGCAGCTTCACCCGGCACAGGTTCAGCACGGCGTGCTGCATGGCCACGTTGACCCGCTGACCGCGACCGGTGCTCTCCCGCTGGAAGAGTGCAGCCAGTATCCCGGCTACTGTATGCACTCCTGTGCCGGAGTCACCGATCTGAGCGCCCGTGGCCAGCGGCGGCCCGTCCTCGAAGCCGGTGGTCGACATCGACCCGCCCATCGCCTGCGCGACGACCTCGTACGCCTTGAAGTTGGTGTACGGGCCGTCCCCGAACCCCTTGATGGACGCGTACACGATGCGGGGATTGATCTCCTGTATGCGATCCCAGGTGAACCCCATACGGTCGACCGCGCCCGGCCCGAAGTTCTCGACCATGACGTCGGAGCGCCGGATCAGCTCGGTGAGGATCTCCTTGCCGCGCTCGGTCTTGGTGTTGAGGGTGATGCTCCGCTTGTTGCAGTTGAGCATCGTGAAGTAGAGCGAGTCGACGTCCGGGAGGTCGCGCAACTGCTTGCGCGTGATGTCACCGGTCGGCGCCTCCAGCTTGACGACGTCGGCGCCGAGCCAGGCGAGCAGTTGGGTCGCGGAGGGGCCGGATTGTACGTGCGTCATGTCGAGGACGCGGATGCCCTCAAGTGCCCTTGCGGTCATGGCCGTTCACCTCACTTGTACATCGTCTGGTTCATGGTTCCGGGGGCGTACGCGTCCGGGTCGACCCAGACGTTGATCAGCGACGGCTTGCCCGACTCACGGGCGCGCCGGAGCGCGGGGCCGATGTCGGCGGGGTCGCGGACCTCCTCGCCGTAACCGCCCAGCATCTGGGCGAACTTGTCGTAGTGGACGTCCCCGAGGGTGTTGCCGACCCGCTCGCGCTCCAGGCCGTACTTGGCTGCCTGGCCGTAACGGATCTGGTTCATCGAGGAGTTGTTGCCGACGATGCCGACGAAGGGCAGGTCGTAGCGGACGAGGGTCTCGAAGTCCCAGCCGGTGAGGGAGAATGCGCCGTCGCCGAACAGCGCGACGACCTCCTTGTCGGGCCGTGCCTGCTTGGCTGCGAGGACGAAGGGGATGCCGACGCCGAGGGTGCCCAGGGGGCCCGGATCCATCCAGTGGCCGGGCGACTTGGGCTGCACGACCTGGCCGGAGAAGGTGACGATGTCGCCGCCGTCGCCGATGTAGATGGAGTCCTCGGTGAGGAAGTCGTTGATCTCGCTGACCAGGCGGTACGGGTGGATCGGTGAGGCGTCCGACCTCAGACTCGGCAACCGCTTCTCGATCGCGGCCTGTTCGGCGGCGCGCAGCTCGTCGAGCCACTCCTTGCGCCGGGACGCACCGCCGTTGCTGTATCCATGAAAAGCATGCCCCGAGGCGGCTTCCGCGACCGACTTCAGGACGAGCCCCGCGTCGCCGACGATGCCGAGGTCGAGGTCGCGGTTCTTGCCGACGGTGCGGTAGTCGAGGTCGATCTGCACGACGGTCGCGTCGGGGGAGAGGCGTTTGCCGTAACCCATGCGGAAGTCGAAGGGAGTGCCCACGACGACGATGACGTCGGCGTTGGAGAAGGCGTACCGGCGCGACAGTTGGAAGTGGTGCGGGTCGCCGGGCGGGAGGGTGCCGCGCCCCGCGCCGTTCATGTACGCGGGGATGTTGAGGGTGCGGACGAGGTCAATGGCCGCCTCGGTGCCGCGAGTTGTCCACACCTGGCTGCCCAACAGGATCGCCGGCTTCTCGGCGTGGACCAGCAGGTCGGCGAGCTTCTCGATCGCCTCGGGGTCGCCGGCCGTGCGGGTCGAGGCGCGGTAGGCGCCGGGCTTGGGCACCCGGGCCTTGCTCACCGGCACCCTCGCGTCGAGGACGTCACGCGGGATCTCCAGGAAGGAGGGGCCGGGCGCTCCGTGGTAGCACTCGCGGAACGCCATCGACACCATGTCGGCGGCGCGTGCCGTGTCCGGCACGGTCGCCGCGAACTTGGTGATCGGCGTCATCATGTCGACGTGCGGCAGGTCCTGCAGGGACCCCATCTTGTGCTGGGTCAGGGCCCCTTGACCGCCGATCAGCAGCATCGGCGACTCGGCGCGGAAGGCGTTGGCGACACCGGTCACGGCGTCGGTCGTACCGGGACCCGCGGTGACCACCGCGCACCCCGGCCTGCCGGTGATGCGTGCGTAGCCGTCCGCCGCGTGGGCTGCCACTTGTTCGTGGCGTACGTCGACGACTTCTATGCCCTCGTCGACGCAGCCGTCGTAGATGTCGATGATGTGGCCGCCGCAGAGGGTGTAGATGCGGTCGACCCCCTCGGCCTTCAGGGCTTTGGCGACGAGATGACCACCGGAAATCACGTCCTGGGTGTCGTCGGGCATGGCGAAGTCCTGTCCCTTCGTAGGGGGTTGGAACGCTCTCGCGGTACATTGCATACAGTCGACGAATACTGTATGAAACTTGTTATCCCGCATCCGGTGGGTGGTGTCCAGGGGGCGTGCGGCACTTTTAGGTGAGGAGCTCGGATGGATCTGTACGAGCACCAGGCAAGGGGACTCTTCGAGGAACACGGCATCTTGGTGCCCCGGGCCGAGGTCACCGCCTCGTCCAAGGAGGCACGGGAGATCGCCCGCAGGCTGGGCGGACGTGTCGTGGTGAAGGCGCAGGTCAAGACCGGTGGGCGGGGCAAGGCGGGTGGGGTGAAGCTCGCCGCCGACCCGGCCGCCGCAGAGCTGACCGCACGCCAGATCCTCGGCATGGACATCAAGGGCCACACGGTCGGCAAGGTGATGCTGGCCCAACCGGTCGACATCGAGGACGAGTTCTACGTCTCGTACGTCCTCGACCGCGCGGCGGGCCGCTTCCTCGCGATCGCCTCCGCGGAGGGTGGCATGGAGATCGAGGAGATCGCCACCAGCCGACCGGAGGCGGTCGCCCGTATACACATCGACCCCGCCGAGGGCGTCACCTCGGCCAAGGCGGGCGCGATCGCCGAAGCGGCCGGCCTGCCGCCGCAGACCGTCGACGTCCTCGTGCGCCTGTGGGAGGTGGTGGTCCGCGAGGACGCCGTCCTCGTCGAGGTGAACCCGCTCGTCCGGACGAAGCAGGGGCAGATCCTCGCCCTCGACGGCAAGGTCACCCTCGACGACAACGCCCGCTTCCGGCAGGCGCGTTGGGGTGCCGAGGGGGCGGCACGCGACGATCCGCTGGAGGCGGCCGCCGCCGCGAAGGGGCTCAACTACGTCAAGCTCGACGGCGAGGTCGGCATCATCGGCAACGGCGCGGGCCTGGTCATGTCGACGCTCGACGTGGTCGCAGGCTGCGGCGCCCGTCCCGCCAACTTCCTCGACATCGGCGGCGGGGCATCCGCCCAGATCATGGCCGACGGGCTGTCCGTCGTCCTCTCCGACCCGGCCGTGAAGTCGGTGTTCGTCAACGTCTTCGGCGGCATCACCGCCTGCGACGCGGTGGCCGACGGCATCGTACGAGCCCTGGAATCCGTGCAGTTGACCAAGCCGCTGGTCGTCCGACTGGACGGCAACAACGCGGCTCAGGGCCGAGCCGTCCTCGCCGGGCACGCGCATCCGCTGGTCCAGCAGGCCACCACCATGGACGGCGCCGCCCGCCGCGCCGCCGACCTCGCCAACGCACGCTAAGGAGCCGGGACATGGCGATCTACCTCACCAAGGAGAGCAAGGTCCTCGTCCAGGGCATGACCGGCGGCGAGGGCATGAAGCACACCCGCCGGATGCTCGCGGCCGGCACGAACATCGTCGGCGGCGTCAACCCCCGCAAGGCGGGCCGTACCGTCGACTTCGACGACCGGGCCGTGCCGGTCTTCGGGTCGGTGGCCGACGGTATGCGGTCGACGGGAGCCGATGTCAGCGTCGTGTTCGTGCCGCCCGCCTTCGCGAAGGCGGCCGTGATCGAGGCCGCCGACGCCGGCATCGGCCTCGCCGTCGTCATCACCGAGGGCATCCCCGTCCACGACTCGGTCGCCTTCACGGCGTACGCCACGTCGAAGGGCACCCGGATCATCGGCCCCAACTGTCCCGGCCTGATCACCCCCGGCCAGGCCAACGCGGGCATCATCCCCGCCGACATCACGAAGCCGGGCCGCATCGGTCTGGTGTCCAAGTCGGGCACGCTCACCTATCAACTCATGTACGAACTACGGGACATCGGCTTCTCGACCTGCGTCGGCATCGGCGGAGACCCTGTTGTCGGCACGACCCACATCGACTGCCTCGCCGCGTTCCAGGACGACCCCGACACCGAACTCGTCGTCCTCATCGGGGAGATCGGCGGCGACGCGGAGGAGCGAGCGGCGGCGTACATCCGCGACCACGTCTCCAAGCCGGTCGTCGGCTACATCGCGGGCTTCACCGCACCCGAGGGCAAGACCATGGGCCACGCGGGCGCCATCGTGTCGGGCTCCTCCGGTACGGCGGCGGCGAAGAAGGCGGCGCTGGAAGCCGTCGGAGTGAAGGTCGGAAGCACGCCGACGGAGACCGCACGGCTGGTGTTGGACCGGTTGAATCTGCCGTGAGTGGCGCCGGCCCTCCCACGAGCGGTACGTGACGTCACTCATAGTTGATGTGGCGTGACTGTTGCGCTCCTTCGAGCGCAACTAGCTTCATCTGTACGACAGTTCGTACGTAGGACCGTTCCTGCCTCACCCCGCCCCGACTGTGCACCGAGAGCGGAGCAGAAGCATGGCATCAACCCTCATGCCCGGTTCCACCCCGACACCCACCCCCACGCCCGCCCTTCACCCTCCGACCCTCAAGGCGGGCACGTCCTGGAGTGACGCCTGGCGGCGTTGCCTCGCCGTCGCGCCCGAGGCGTTCCAGGACGACCGAGTCCTCAACCTCTGGAACGCGGCCTGGCAGCGGGACGGCCGGGCCCTGCCCGCGACCAGCCCCGTCGACGGCAGCCCGATCGCCGGCCCGCCCCGTCTGGACCGGTCCACCGCCCACCAGGCCGTACGCGCCTCCCTCGACCAGCACCGCGCCTGGCGCCACGTCCCGCTCGACGAACGGCGCGCCCGCGTCGCCGCCACGCTGGACGCCCTGACCGAGCACCGCGAACTCCTCGCGCTGCTGCTGGTCTGGGAGATCGGCAAACCGTGGCGGCTCGCGCAGGCGGATGTGGACCGGTCCATCGACGGCGTGCGCTGGTACGTCGACGGCATCGAGCCGATGCTGGCCGGCCGCATCCCGCTGGACGGCCCGGTGTCCAACATCGCGAGCTGGAACTACCCGATGAGCGTGCTCGTCCACGCCATGCTGGTACAGGCGTTGGCAGGGAACGCGGTCATCGCCAAGACCCCGACCGACGGCGGCGTCGCCTGCCTCACCCTGGCCGCGGCGCTGGCCGCGCGCGAGGGGATACCGGTCACCCTCGTCAGCGGCAGCGGAGGCGAGCTGTCGGAGGCGCTGGTCCGCGCACCCGAGATCGGCTGCGTCTCGTTCGTCGGGGGCCGCGACACCGGAGCCGCGGTGGCCACGGCCGTAGCCGACCTGGGCAAGCGGCACATCCTCGAACAGGAAGGACTCAACACCTGGGGCATCTGGAACCACACCGACTGGGACACGCTCACCGCGGTCATCCCCAAGCTCTTCGACTACGGCAAACAGCGCTGCACGGCATACCCGCGCTTCGTGGTCCAGCGTGAGTTGTTCGACGAGTTCCTCACGGCCTACCTCCCCGCGGTCCGAACTCTCCGTGTCGGCCACCCTCTTGCGGTCCGGCACGCCCAAGACCCTTACCCGGAACTGGACTTCGGCCCCGTGATCAACGCGGCCAAGGCCAAGGAGCTCCACGACCAGGTGGCCGAGGCGATCGACCGCGGCGCCGTACCCCTGCACCGCGGCAAGCTGTCCGAGGCCAACTTCCTTCCCGGGCAGGACACTTCGGCGTACGTTCGACCCGTCACGCTTCTCAACCCGCCCCCGTCGTCCCCGCTGCACCACGCGGAACCGTTCGGCCCGGTCGACACCATCGTCCTCGTCGACACGGAGGCGGAACTGCTGGCCGCGATGAACGCGTCCAACGGCGCGCTGGTCGCCACCCTGTCCACCGACGACCGGGCGACCTACGACCGACTCGCCCCGCAGATCCGCGCGTTCAAGGTCGGCCACGGCACACCACGCTCCCGCGGCGACCGCGACGAACTGTTCGGCGGGTTCGGCGCGTCCTGGCGCGGCGCCTTCGTCGGCGGCGAACTCCTCATCCGCGCCGTGACATATGGACCGGTGGGGGAGCGGTTGCCCGGCAACTTCCCGGAGTACCAGCTCATGCCGTGACCGGCGGGTCCGGCTCACGCCGTGATCGGCGCGTAGGGCTCACGCCGTGATCGGCGGCCGGGTGGTGCTCGCGTCCGTCGAGTGCCGCCCGGCGATCACCGGGTCGGCCGGCGTGATCTCACCGGGGCCGCGTCCCGGACGGTAGCGGTGGCACTCGAAGTGGAAGACGTCCGTCCTGGCTCCGCATGCCCCAATACAGTCGACGAATGGCCGACGATCAGCAACCCGCGCCCCTGGAGTCCCGGCTCGGATACCTCCTCAAGCACGCCCAGGCCAGACTGGCCAGAACATCGGCGGAGGCGCTGGCTTCACACGGAGTGGACGGTCATGAGCTGGCCGTACTGGTGGTGCTCTCGGCGGGGGAGTTGTTGTCTCAGGTCGAGGCCGCCGCGCGACTCGGTGTCGACCGGACCACGATGGTGTCGCTGATCGACGGTCTGGAGGACCACGGTCTGGTGGAGCGGCGCCGCAGCCCGCAGGACCGCCGTAAGAACATCGTCGAACTGACCTCCGAGGGCCGGGACTGTCTGCGCCAGGCCGAGAAGGCCCGCCGTGCGGCGGAGCGCCGTTTCCTCGCTCCGCTGGACGAGGAAACGGCGGCGTCACTCGTCCGGGCGCTGCGGACGCTGGTGCTCACCGAGCGGGAGTGACGGGAGTGGGCGGGAGCGACGGGAGTCAGCGGGAGCGGGTGGGTGGCGGAGGGGCGGAGTCCGGGCCCTGTGTCCGTAGCCGCTCGTGCACCCGCCGGTGGCGACTTCCCGCAGGTCGCGGGCCCTGCGTGGCCTGCTCTTCCCGGGGTGGATATGCAGGTGAAAGGCACTCCGAAAGCTTGGTATTGTTGTCCATGTCGCCGCGGGGAACACCCCCAACCAGGCGGCAGACACCTAGTCCGGGTGGCGGAATGGCAGACGCGCTAGCTTGAGGTGCTAGTGCCCTTTATCGGGCGTGGGGGTTCAAGTCCCCCCTCGGACACACACAGTGCGCATACCGGTGCTGACCGATTCTCGGTCGGCACCTTCTGCGTTTCATGGACGTCCGTCCGCAACTCGTGCTTGGACTCCGGTCGCCATTCTTGGAGCGTGGTTCACGCTGATGAGGCATGCATCGGCGAGAGAGCGCTCCCAGATCTCCTCACCGTTCATCTCCTGAACCAAAAGTGTCGCCTCCCATGCCGCGTCCTTCAGCCGAACTCCCTTTGCCCGCCGGTCGGTTCTGGGTGCTGTCCCGGCTGACCTGGCAGATCGGCCAGGACACCGTCGTACACCTCTGGCGGCTCGCCCGACCCACCTCCGAGGCGGCCGGCCTCCCTGAACACGCGGCGCGCGGAGTGTCCCGTCCGGGTCCGGTCCATCCCGTGCGCGAAGTCATGTCGCGCATCTAGTCATACCGACTAGTCGGTACTAGCCTCCGCTCGAACGGAAGGAGCCCCCACCTCCCGCCGCCCCCTCTCGTCCCCGGCCGTTCCAAAGGGAGCCGTATGCCCTCCGCCTCCGCACCATTCGACACGCGAGGCCCCGGTGCCGACGCGCCCGGCGCCGGTGCTCGCGGCTCGCTCGCCCGGCTGTACCGCCGTGACCTGCCGGCGTATCCGGCCACCGGGCGGCGCATGTCGTATCTGGCGATCGTGGTGGTCACGACCGTCGTGCTCTACTACATGCTCTACATCCAGTACGCGGTGGCGACGTCGATCATCACGCACTTCGACATGACCTACCGCTACTTCGTGTGGGTCTCGGTCATCGGGAACGCGGTCGGCGCCTTCGCCTCACTCGTGGCCGGCCTCGCGGACCGGTGGGGCCGGGCGAACCTCGTGGTCTACGGCCTGCTGGTCGCCGCGCTCCTGGTCTTCTTCGGGTTGCCCAACGCCGGTGACAAGACGACCTACTTGGTGCTGTTCGCGGTCGTGAGCTTCATCGAGGGCATCGTGCTGGTCGCGACCCCGGCGCTGATCCGGGACTTCTCACCGCAACTCGGCCGGGCCACCGCGATGGGCTACTGGACGATGGGCCCGGTCATCGGCAGCCTGGTCGTCACGTCGGTGACCAGCAGCACGCTCGACACCGCCGGCTGGCAGGACGAGCTGCGCTACTCCGGGGCGGCCGGACTGGTCGTGTTCGTCATCACCCTGTTCGCCCTGCGCGAGCTGTCGCCGGGACTGCGCGACCAGATCATGGTGAGCCTGCGCGACCGCGCCCTGGTCGAGGCCCGCGCCAAGGGACTCGACACGGAGGCGGTACGGCGCGGGGAGTGGCGGCAGATGCTGCGCCTGGACATCCTCGGCTCCGCCTTCGCGATCGCGGTGTTCCTGCTCCTGTACTACGCGGCGGTCGGCAACTTCGTCGTCTACTTCTCGACCACCTTCGGCTACAGCGAGCAGCGCACCAACGGCCTCGCCAACTGGTACTGGGCCGCGAACGCCCTCGCGCTGGTCGTGGCCGGGCTGCTCTCGGACCGGCTGCTGGTGCGCAAGCCCTTCATGATCGTCGGCGGGATCGGCGCGATCGTTGCCACGGCTGTCTTCGCCTCGCTTGCCACCCATGCGACGACCGGTTACTACACCTTCGCCTGGCTGTTCGTCGCGATCGGCGTGTTCAGCGGCGTCGCCTACGCGCCGTGGATGGCGAGCTTCACCGAGACCGTCGAGAAGCGGAACCCGGCCGCGACGGCCGCGGGGCTCGCGGTCTGGGGCTGGACGGTACGGATCGTCGTCGCCGTGTCGGCGGCGTTCATCCCGGTGCTGGTCACCTCCGTCACCCCGCTCGTCGAGCACGGCGCCGAGGTGGCGGCCGCGACGAAGCAGGCGGCCCCGGCCCTCGCCATCGTCGACGCCCACCCCCAACTCTTCGCGGAACTCGGCAAGTACACGCCGACCACGACGCCTCCCGCCCTGGCCGCCCAGGCCGTCAAGGAAGTCGGCCCCGCCGACCTGGCCGTCGTACAGAAGGCGCAGCCGCAGCTCAAGGTGCTCAAGGAGTACGGGACGAAGGTGCAGAAGGCCGCGAAGAACGGTCCCGGGGAGTGGCGCACCTGGTGGTGGATCTGCGTGGGCGGGCAAGTCCTGTTCCTGCCCTTCGTGTTCGTGATGGCCGGACGCTGGAGCCCGAAGAAGGCCCGCGAGGACGCCCAGGCCCACCAGGACGCCGTCGACCGCGAACTGGCCGCACTCGCCGGCAGCGAGGCCTGACCGACGTATCCACCAACGCCGCGGCCTGGGCACAACTGCCCGGCCACGGCGTATTGGTGACGTACGGTCAATTCGTTCCTGGTCGTGTCGGTTTGCTCAGCCGAGGGTGAAGTCGTCGGCGGTGACGTTGGATTGGCCGTACCAGCCGTGGACGAAGACCGTGACCGCTCCGCTGCCGCCGGTGGTGAAGGTGGTCTTGAGCTGGTTCCAGGCCGAGCTGTTCGACCAGGTGCTCGCGGAGGCGCCGCCGGTGACTCCGATGTAGGCGTACGGTCCCTGCACCCAAGCGGTCAGCGTGTAGCTGGTGTTGGGGGACAGGGTGACGCTCTGGTCGCACTCGCCGGTGCTGCCGGCGCTCGGGGTGACCTGAAGGCTGTGGCTGCCGCTGTGGACCGGGGTGGAGACCACCGCGCTGCCGCCCGTGCAGGTCCACGGGCTCGAACTGCCGCTCTCGAAGCCCGCGTTGGTCAGCGAACCCCCGCCGCCTCCGCCGCCTCCCGTGGTGGTGACCGTGAGGGTGTAGGTCGCGCTGTGGCTGCCCGTCGCGGCCGTACCGGTGACGGTGATCGGGTACGTGCCCGCGGCGACGGACGAGCCGACCGTCGCCGTCAGTGTCGAACTGCCGCCGGAGGTCACGGAGTTGGGGCTGAACGAGACACTGACTCCGGACGGCGCGCCGGACGCGGCGAGGCCGACCGACTCGGCGCTGCCGGACGTAACCGCCGTGGATACGGCTGCCGTTGCCGAACCGCCCTGGGGGACCGAGGCCGAACCCGGTGACAGTGTTAGGGAGAAGTCGCTGGTGGTGCCTCCGCCGCCGCCCGAACTGCCCTCGTACGGCACGAACGCGTCGGTGAACGCGAGGCTGTTCTGGCTGATCTCGCTGCACGTGGGCAGGGAGTTGGCGCTTCCGCTGCACGCCTGGTCGCGGGTGATCGCCCAGAACGCCAGCCGTCCGACACCGTTCTGCGCGGCGAAGCTCTCCACCGTCTGGGCGTCCGCCAGGGTGAAGGTGGAGCCGTCGTCGTTCTTGCCGATCATCGGCGTGACGCCGAGGTTGGCGTAGGTGTAACCGGAGTCGACGGACTGCATCTGCGCCAGCGTGGCCTTGGCCGCGGAGACCGCGCCCTGGCCCATCTCGGTGCCGGTGCCGGCGTAGTAGTCCATGGCCATGATGTTGACCACGTCGATCTTGATGCCCGCGTTCTTGGCGGCCTTGAGGATGTTGACGCCGTCGCCGGTCAGCCCGCTCGTCAGCACCGGCAGGGTCATGGAGAACTGCAGGTTCGGGTTGGACGCCTTGAGGTCCTTCATCGCCTGCATCTGACGGGCCGCGGCCGCGGTGTCCGCGATGGCGGCGCCCTCGATGTCGAAGTCGAGCTGGGTGACGCCGTAGTCGTTGATGATGGCCTGATAGCCGGCGTCGATGCTGCTCTGGGTCGAGCAGGTCCAGGCGAGCGGTTCGCCGCTGGCTCCTCCGGAGGAGACGATGACGGAGGCGCCTTCGGACTTGGCCTTGGCGATCAAGGGGTCGGTGTAGGAGTCGTTGCCGATGGGGAGCGTGTCTCCCCAGATCTGGTTGCAGCCGACGCCGAGCACGAAGGCCGCGGTGTAGGCCTTGAGCTTGTGTCCGGTGATGGCGGTGTCGAGCAGTCCTTCCTGACTGTTCGACATGTCCACGTAGGGAGCCACGGAGTAGACGCTGCTTCCCGCGGCGCTGCTCGCGGGGGCCAGGGCGACGGTGACGCCGGTGGCCGCGAGCGCGAGAGCGGAGACGGTGGCCGCGAATCTTGCCAGGCGCATGACAGTTCCCCTTTCGGGGTGCCCGCTGGGGCGAGGGGGGTGCTCGGGATATTGGTACATACCAAACAACTCGTGGAGCCCTCCGTCAAGAGGACTAGACCAACTTGGTTCGGTCGGGTCGCATTGCGTCAACTCCGGGTAGGGGGACGGCCGTAGAGGCGGTGCGTTCCTGTTCGGCTCGCGGGTCCGCCGGTAGGCGGACGCTCATCGTGGCGGCGTGAAAAGGGCCTCTGTTCAGGAGCTAAAGCTCCCGCAAAGACTCCGGCGGTTCAGCCCGGTCGGCTCGGTCGGTTCGGCTCCCGCCCGGTCTCCCGTCGGGGTGGTACGGGTCTACGGTCTCGGCGGCCGGGATTCGCGCCGAAACGCCGACCGGGTTCGGAGCCGCCGGGCGCGCCCCACTCGCCGGACCAGCCAGGTTCGGCGATTCCACCGGGACGCGGGACCCTCGCCGGGTCCGCCCGCGGCACCCCGCACTCAGGTCGTCGGCGTCACGCGCACGCCGCGCACCCGTGACCCCCGAACCCTGCCGTACCCCTTCCCGCCCGAGAACTCCGCCGCCAGAAACTCCCGCTCGCCTCGTTGACACACCATCAACACACCCGTTTCACTCGTCACTCGTGCATTGGCAACGTTGTCAGGCCGTGGGAGCGACCAGGAAATGTTGCCTGTCGTCGGCGTTCCGGTGCTCTCCGGTGCGCCGCCACTCGATCTGCAAAGCACGAACCGCTGCGGAGGCGACCGATGGTGAGACCCCGACGTTCAGCCGTGCCACGTGACCGCAACAGATTCCGTCAACGCCTCGCCGTGGCCTGCGTGTTGGGCATGACCGCCCTGCCGCTCACGGCGATCGGCAACGCCCAGGCCGCGAGCACCGCGACGCCGGCACTCGTGACGGACCCCGCGTCCCTCGTCAACCCCCTCATCGGCACCTCCGGTGCGGTCGACACCTTCCCCGGTCCCGACATGCCGGCCGGCATGGTGCAGTGGGGTCCCGACACCACGCCCAACCGTCCCGAGGGCGGCGGCTACGAGTACAACGACAACAAGCTCTCCGGCTTCAGCCTCACCCACGTCTCCGGACCCGGCTGTTCCGTCGCGGGCGACCTGCCGATCCTGCCGGTGACCGGTGCACTGTCGGGCGACCTCGGCAGTAGGTCCGTCGGGTTCAGCCACGCCGACGAGCAGGCCGGCATCGGGCGCTACAAGGTCACCGACGCGAACGGCGTCAAGACCGAGCTGACCGACACCACCCGCGCCGGTCTCGGCACCTTCACCTTCCCGGCGGGTCAACAGGCCAACCTGCTCTTCAAGTTGAGCGGTGGCGCCACACAGGTGGACGGGACCCGCGTCCAGGTGATCAACAACAAGGAGATCAGCGGCGCGGTCGACAGCGGTCACTTCTGCGGCGCGAGCAACAGGTACACGCTGCACTTCGACATCAAGTTCGACCAGCCGTTCACCGCGAGCGGCACGTGGGTCGGCGGCACCATCAATCCCGACGCGAAGTCGCTGAAGGCCGGCAAGGTCCAACTCTCCCCGCACGCGACCGAGTCGGCGCCGCTGAAGGAGAAGCACTTCACCGTCCCGGCGAAACCGGCCCCAACGGTCCACGGGACCGGTCCAAATGCCAAAGCCAAAGCCAAAGCCAAAGCCAAGGCCAAGGCCGCCGAGCCGCCCACGACCGGCGCGAACGGCATGTACCTCACCTTCGACACCGCCGCGAATCCCACGGTGAGCGCGAAGGTCGGCGTCTCGTACACGAGTGACGCGGGCGCCGCGAACAACCTCGCCACCGAGATCAAGAACTGGAACGTCGGCGCCGTGGAACGGTCCAACCACGACGCCTGGAACACCGTACTGAACAGGATCCAGGTGGGCGGCGGATCGGCCGACCAGCAGACGCAGTTCTACACCGCGCTTTACCACGCGCTGCTGCATCCCAACGTCTTCTCCGACGACAACCGCCAGTACATGGGCATGGACAACCAGGTCCACACGCTGGCCAAGGGCCAGCAGGCCCAGTACGCCAACTACTCGGGCTGGGACACCTATCGCTCCCAGACCCAGCTGATGGCGATGGCCGAACCCAAGGTCACCGCCGACGTCGTCACCTCGATGCTCAACGGCTATGACCAGACAGGCCTGTTGCCCAAGTGGGCCTCGAACAACGGCGAGAGCTACGTCATGGTCGGTGACCCGGCCGCCGGCATCATCGCCGACGCGTACGCCTTCGGCGCGACGGGCTTCGACACGACCAAGGCCCTCGCCGCTCTGCAGCACGAGGCCACCGTCCCCAACAACGACCGCCCCGGCGAGTCCGTCCGGGACGCGAAGGGCTACCTCCCGCTGGACGAGAACGACTACGGCTGCTGCAACTTCTACGGCCCCGTCTCCACCCAACTGGAGTACGACTCCGCCGACTACGCCATCGCCGCCTTCGCGAAGTCGCTGGGCAAGACGTCCGTCTACCAGAAGTTCGCCACCCGCGCCCAGGACTGGATGAACGTCTTCAACCCGCAGACCGGTTACATGCAGGGCAAGAACAAGGACGGCCAGTTCGCGGGCGGTTTCACCCCCGGCACCTCCAACGGCTTCGTCGAGGGCACCTCCGCGCAGTACACGCCGATGGTCCCGTTCAACCTGCAGCAGCTCATCCAGGCCCGCGGCGGCGCCAAGGCGTACTCGTCGTACCTGGACAGCCTGCTCGACGACATCACCGCCCCCGGCAACACCGACGCCGACCTCAGCAACGAGCCCAGCGTCGAGATCCCCTGGGAGTACGACTACACCGGCCAGCCCTGGAAGACGCAGGCGGCCGTCCGCGAGGCGCAGCAGAAGCTGTACTTCAACGCCCCGGTCGGCTCGTTCGGCAACGACGACCTCGGCGCGATGAGTTCCTGGTACGTCTGGTCCGAGCTCGGCATGTACCCGGAGACCCCGGGCACCGACACCCTGGCGCTCGGCAGCCCGGCGTTCCCGACGGCCAAGGTGACCTTCGGCAGCGGAAAGACGGTGCGGATCAACGCGCCGCAGGCCGCGCCCGATGCGCCCTACGTGCAGTCGCTCGGCGTCAACGGCAAAGCCTGGAACACCTCTTGGCTGACGTACCAGAAGTTCCAGGGCGCGGGCACGCTCGACTTCACGCTCGGCACGCAGCCCAACACGGCCTGGGCATCCGGTCCTTCGGCGGCGCCGCCGTCGGACACCACGGGTGGCGGCCGGGTGCTGGCCGCGGCCGGTCCCTCCAACGGCCTTGTGCTGCAACCGGGTTCGGCCGGTGACGGCACGCTCGACCTGACCAACCTCGGCAGCGCGGCCGTCACGGTCGACTGGAAGGCGACGGCTCCCTCCGGTGCCACGCCGGCCCCGGCATCCGGATCGCTGACGGTGCCCGCGGCGGGCAGCGCCGAGGCGAAGGTCAAGGTGACGGCGGGCGCGGACGAGGGTCTGTTCCCGGTCACGTTCGCGCTGACCGACCACACCTCCGGTGCGACGCTGGCCGGGGCGACCCTCCGGGTGGCCGTGGCCAAGGCCGGTGCGCTGTGGCCGTACAACACGAACGAGGGCGTCTATCCCGACGGTGCCACCTTCTCGGGCGGCTTCGACGGCGGGGGTTGGGCCTTCTCGCAGAACGCGTTGGCGGCCGCGGGTGTCACGAGTGGCTCGCCGCTCACGGTCGACGGCATCAACTACACCTGGCCGACCGTGACTTCGGGTCAGTTGGACAACCTGGAGATGGCCGGCCAGACCATCTCGATGCCGGCCGGTACGTCCGGTGCGTCGCTCGGTCTGCTCGGCACGGCGACCAACGCGCCGACCGACGGCAGCGGCGTCTCGGGCACGGTGACCGTCACCTACACCGACGGCACCACCTCCCAGGGGACGGTCGCCTTCCCGGACTGGACCCTCAACGGCGGTTCCAGCAAGCCGATTCCGGGCGACACGACCGCCGCCACGACGGCCTACCGGAACACCGGGAGCGGGGGCCGGGACGGCGTGAAGACCTACGTCTTCGCCGCGAAGGTCTCGCTGGACTCGTCCAAGCAGGTCGCGTCGATCACGCTGCCGGTGACGGGTTCGACGGGCACGGACCACTTGTTCTCGTACGGCTTCGGCCAGTAGCCAGTAGCCAGTAGCCAGTAGTTAGTGGCCAGTGGCCAACAGCCAATAACCGAGAGCTAGTTATCGAAGGTGGACCAGGATCCGGCCCGCGTTGGTCGGGTCCTGTTCCACGCGGGCGTAGAGCTTCTTGATGTGCTTCTGCGCCAGCACGGCCAGCACTCGCTTCTTCAGCTGGCCCGTCCCCTTGCCCGGGATGATCTGGATGGTGTCGACGCCGGTGGCGGCGGCTTTGAAGAGGGTCTGCCGCAGGGCCGTGTCGATGTCGCGATCGCTGCGGAAGTAGGGGTGCAGATCCAGGGTGATCAGGGTCATCGCCTCCGGGGTGTTCTCCAACTTTGGTTCTACGAGGCGGTCGTCCCGTAGCGCGAGGACGGAGCCTCGCTCCGACCCTAGGCTCGATCACGTCGAGAGAGCGACAGCTCTTCCGTGGCACCGGCCGGCGCCTGTCCAATTCCCCGAGAACGAAGAGGTGGCGTCGGCTGCGCCGAAGTCCCCTTCGCCAAGGGCGACTTCGCCTATCTGCGGGACTCCACGAAGCAGGCCAACGCGGCGCCGCGACGCCAGGCGACGGCCGAGGGTGTGCACGCGTCCTACGCGGACACCTGCACGGCGACGGTGGGCCACGGCATGTGCCGGTCTCGCGAGGAGCGATGGGTCGAGTCGCTCAGCCCCGCTGCCAACACCGCAGCCGCGCACCCCAACGAGTCCGGCCAGTTCGCCATGGCCATCGCCACCCTGCGGCAGATCTGCAAGCCGTAGGCGACAGACGACACCGGACGGACGACAGCGCCTCAAGGCGTACATCCCGAGGCTGACAGGCCGCCCGGATATCCGCCGGAGGCCCGATGACGCTTCCTCGGTCCTGCCTGCAAGGTGGCGGCCATGGGTGAACCCAGAGAACTGACGAAGCGTCATGGATTCTTCTTAGCAGGTAGGTTGACGGCCTTCGCGGCCGTCCTGTGTCTCACCTCGGCCACTGTCGCGCTGCTGCCCACGCCCTCGTCCGCCGTGACGGGGGCGGGTGGCACTACGGTGGCCGAGGGCGGTCACACGGTCCGGATCAGCCGCACCGAGTACGGCGTTCCGCACATCCTGGCCCAGGACTTCGACGGGCTCGGATATGGATACGGGTACGCGTTCGCACAGGACAACGTGTGCGAACTCGCCGACCATGTGGTGACGTTGAGGGGTGAGCGGTCCCGGTTCTTCGGGGCTGATGGAGAGCCCGGCGAGGACGAGGTGGGCGGCTCCAATCTCGCGAGCGACACGTACTACACCGGGCAGCAGCGTGCGGGCACCGTCCGCCAACTGCTCGCCCATAAGGCACCGTTGGGCCCGACGGCGGAACTGCGCCGGATGGTCGAGGGATACGCCGCCGGGTACAACCGCTATCTTCGCGACACCGGCGTCGACCACCTCCCGGACCCGACGTGCAAGGGCAAGCCCTGGGTGCGGCCGATCACCGCACTTGACCTGTGGAACGTCGTCTACGACGTCAACAGGGTCACCGCGACAGTGCCGTTGGTCCCGGACATCGGCGACGCGAAGCCTCCGACGACGACCGCCGCCGACGGCAAGGACACGGCGGCCCCCAGCACGACCGCCGAGACCTCCGCCGTCCCGGCCCTCGCCTCCGCCGACGTCGGCAGCAACGGCTGGGCCCTCGGCCGCGACGCCACCCGCACCGGCAACGCCATGGTCCTCGCCAACCCGCACCTTCCCTGGGCGGTCGGCTACTTCCGGTTCTACCAAGTGCAGTTGACGATCCCCGGCACCCTGGACGTCTCCGGTGCCGGCCTCTACGGCACACCCCTGGTCGAGATCGGCCACAACCGCACCCTCGCCTGGACACACACCGCGAGCGACGCCCAACACGCCTCCGTCTACGCGCTGAAGCTGGCACCCGGTGACCCGACCAGTTACGTGCTCGACGGCAGGACCGTGCCGATGGAACGCCGTACGGTCCCGGTCACCGTCCGGGACGCGAACGGCGGCCTCTCGACCGTCGAACGCACCCTGTACACCTCGCACTTCGGGCCCGTCCTCTCGTCCGGCTGGACCACGACGACCGCCTACGCGATCCGTGACGCCAACGCCGACAACCTGCGCTCCATGAACACCTGGCTGGCGATGGGCAAGGCACGGAACCTCGGCCAACTCCGCGCCGCCCAGGACGAGTTCCAGGGCGTCCCCTGGACCTACACCCTCGCGGCCGACACCAGCGGCGGCACGTACTTCACCGACTCCTCGGCCGTCCCGCACCTCACCGACGCCCAACTCGCCCACTGCACCCTCCCGAACGACGAGGGGCCGACCGCCCTGGACGGTTCCACGTCGGCCTGTGCCTGGGGGAGTGACCCCGACGCACTCGTGCCCGGCATCTACGGACCCGCGCGGCAACCGAAGTCGAGCCGTACCGACTACGTCGCCAACTCCAACAACGGCCCCCAGTACGTCAACCCGGAGGCGCCGATCACCGGTCTCCCGGGCGTGTACGACACCGATCCCCACCTCGACGGGCGGGCCCAGCTCGGACTCCGCATGATCGCCCAACGCCGGGACGGCACCGACGGGTTGGGCGCACCGGGCTTCACCGAAAGCACCCTGCGCGACTCGATGCTCGGCAACCGTGTCCTGTCGGCCGAGACGGGCCGCGACGACATCGTCGGCATGTGCCGCGCCCACCCGAGCCTGACGGCCACGGACGGCACGCGGGTCGACGTACGGCAGGCCTGCGCGACCCTCGCCCGCTGGGACACCCGCGCCGACACCACCAGCCGGGGCATCGTGCTCTGGAGCACGTTCTACGACCGTCTCCTCGACGGCGGCCCGCCCGACACGTGGCGCCGCGTCCCCTACGACCCCGCCCAACCCCTCACCACACCAAGGGGGTTCAACGGCGAGGACCCGCGCGTCCAACGCGCCCTGGCCGACGCCGTCCAGGACTTCGCCGCCCGTGACCTCCCGGTCGACGTCGAACTCGGCGCCGTACAGAAATGGGACGGCGTCCCGCTGCCCGGCTGTGACGCGGGCTGTTTCGACGTCGTGGAGGCGAGCCCCGACTCGGGCACCGGCACCCCGACCGCCGGGGCCTTCGGCACCAGCTTCCTGATGACCGTCGAACTGACCCCCGACGGCCCGCGCGCCCACACCCTCCTCACCTACGGCCAGTCCGTGAACCCGGCGTCGCCCCACTTCTCGGACCAGACGCGCCTCTTCTCGCGCAAGCAGTGGGTCACGGAGCGGTTCACCCAGGCGGAGATCTCCGGCGCCCCTGGTCTGGAGGTGACGACTCTGCGCAGGTGACAGGGGTCGACGTAGCGCGGGCCGGTCGTAACTCGGCGGCCGTGGTGCGGGGTTGACTGGTCTATACCCTTGACTGGTACATACCAATACGGTTCAGTGAGGGGCACCATCCCCCACCACGGCCGCCCCCCACGCCGTGACCGGTCCGACCGGCCCGTGCGCACAAAGGCTCTGCTTCGCCCTGCCCTTGGCGGGGTGCGGCCGTGCTCCGCAGAGGAGTTGAACCCTGTGTCGAGACGCCGCATCGCCGCAGTACTGACCGCACTCGTCCTCGGTAGCCTGACACCCGTGGTCCTTCCCGCCGCAGGCGCGTCCGCCGCCTCCTGTTCGAGCTATCCGAACTGGGTGGCCGGCAAGTCGTACGTCACCGGCAACATCGTCCGCTACACCGACGGCAAGGCGTACATCGCCGAGCACGACAACCCGGGCTACGACCCGGTCATCAGCACCTGGTTCTGGGAGCCGTACGCCTGCGACGGCTCCGGCACTCCCGTGGGCAACTTCGTGGTGAGCGAGGCCCAGTTCAACCAGATGTTCCCGAGCCGCAACTCCTTCTACACCTACAGCGGTCTCACCGCCGCCCTCAGCGCCTACCCGGGTTTCGCGAACACCGGCAGCGACACCACGAAGAAGCAGGAGGCCGCCGCCTTCCTCGCCAACGTCAGCCATGAGACGGGCGGGCTGGTGTACATCGTCGAGCAGAACACCGCCAACTACCCGACGTACTGCGACTGGTCCCAGTCGTACGGCTGCCCGGCCGGCCAGTCCGCCTACTACGGGCGCGGTCCGCTGCAGATCAGCTGGAACTTCAACTACAAGGCGGCCGGGGACGCGCTGGGCATCGACCTGCTGGGCAACCCCTGGCTGGTGCAGAACGACTCGGCCGTGGCCTGGAAGACCGCACTCTGGTACTGGAACACCCAGAGCGGTCCCGGCTCCATGACCCCGCACAACGCGATGGTCAACGGTGCCGGCTTCGGCCAGACCATCCGCAGCATCAACGGCTCGATCGAGTGCGACGGCAAGAGCCCCGCCCAGGTGCAGAGCCGCGTGGACGCCTACACGCGGTTCACCTCGATCCTCGGGACCAGCACCGGGGCCAACCTCTACTGCTGACCGTGCGGCACGGGCACCGGCTGGACCGTTCCAACGGCCGGTGCCCGTCCCACCCACGCGTTCCAGGGGCGGCGTGTTCCCGCAGGTCAGACCCTGTGCGAGCGTTCCAGCTTTCCGTTTCCCACGACTGTTCTGGCGGCTGGGACGGATCGCCGCGCAAGCTGCGGTTGTTCGCAGCGAGACCCACCACGAACCCGGTGACTCGCCTTCCAGCACCGCACTCAGGGGGAACCCGATCATGTCCGACACCATCTTCCGCCGCCGTACGGCACTCCTCACCGCGACCCTCGCCGCAGCCGCCTCGCTCGCACTGACCGCCTGTGGCACCGACCTGGACTCGGCGGCCGAGAACACCCCGACCGTCGCCGCCGACAAAGGCATCTCCTCGACCACGACGCCCAAGACGGACGCCGGGGACACCCAGGCCGCCGCCTCCGGTACGGACGCGTCCGTGACCTCGAAGTCGGGCAGCGGCACCACCGCCAAGGGGTCCACCGGGTCCAAGGGGTCGACCTCCGGCATCGTCACCTGCACCGGCGCGAACACCAAGGTCACCGGGCAGACCGTGTCGCGTCCGCTGAACCACCTGCTGCTGACGGTCAAGAACACCGGCTCCAGGACCTGCTACCTGTACGGCTACCCGGCCCTGCGGTTCACGGACGCCCAGTCCGTGCCCCCGGTCGACGAGGACACGCAGCCGCAGGCGGTGACCACGCTCCGCCCCGGACAGTCGGGCTACGCGGGCGTCCGCCTCTCCGCCGCCGACGGCAGCGGCTCCGGCGGCTACACCGCGAAGACGCTCTCGGTGATCTTCCAGAACCGCGCGCTCGCCTTCGTGGGCTCGGGCGTCAAGGTCGCGCTGCCCAGCAAGGGCGTGTACATCGACAGCTCCCTGACCACCACCTACTGGCTGACCAACCCTTCGGACGCCCTCAACTAGGCAGCCCGTGCCGCGAAGTTCCCTGCCGCGCAGAGAGGACGTAGGTGTGTCCAGTGCATCGAACAACGTGAACCGGCGGCCCGATCCCGGGGCGCCCGCGCACGAGCACTTCGAGGTGGTGTGGCACACCTCGTCCGACGGCGCGTTCAGGAGAGCGGGCGTGCTGGTCTGGGAGATCATCGGCATCGCGGTGGGCCTGCACTCGGCGGACGAGGTACAGCCGAGCGGTATCGAGATCCGCGAGTGGGAGGGCCCGCTCGTCGTCCGGTTCGTCTACGGCGACGATCACGAACTCGCCCGCCGGCACACGGCGTTGGTGGAACGCCGGCTCTGGAGCTGCACGGTGGGGGAGTTCCTCGCCTTCCTCCGCGAGACGGCCGCCGACCCGACGACGCAACCGGGATCCGACCCGACGACGCAACCCGGATCGGCGGATCTACCTCTCCTGGACTGCGCGTAGCCGAACCGGGCCGCATCAGCTGTGGGCACGGAGAAGAAGGAGAACGGTCGGCAGGTGATCCCCTGCGACATGACCGGCGACTCCAGCGGCGGCCCCTGGCTGGCCGACTTCAACGAGACCACCGGGGAGGGCACCCTTGTCTCGGTCCACAGTTCGCTGGACGGCTTCACGCCGACCAAGATGTACGGCGAGATCCTGGGCGCCACGGCCAGGACGATGTACGGGCGGGCCGAACGCGGCTGGTCTCAGGGCCTGTTGAGGAGGGCTGCCCCCGCCGACAGGGGCAGCCCTACGCTAATACCGCCAGGGGAGGTGCGGTGCCGGATGCCTTGCCATGACAGCCGTGGGGTTGACCAACACTGCCGGACCCGACACTTCCCGTTCCCCTGGCGGTAGTTCCAGCTTGGGGTGCCGGGCGGGTGCGGGGGGCGTGAACTCCGGCATATCGGTGGGGATATCGGTGCACGTAGTCGTCGGCGGGGGTCTCGGAGGGGGTACGTAGGTACCGGGTACCTATGTCGACCTGGTGCCCTCGGGCTGTGCCGCGGCCAGGATCTCGGTACGCGAGGTGATGCCCAACTTGGCGAGGATGTGCTCGACATGGGCGTCCACGGTGCGTTTGGAGATGACGAGCCGTTCGGCGATCTCCCGGTTGGACAGGCCCTGGGTGACGAGCGCGGCGACCTCGCGTTCGCGGCGGGTGAGGGGATCGGCGGGGCGGCTGTCCGGCGGCGCGGGGCGGGCCGTAGGGATGCCGGGCGGTTCGTCCGCGTCCGTGCGTACCGCGTCCAGGAGTTCGCGGCCCGACATCCGGGCGCCCGCCTCCCGCCAGCGCTCGTACGGTTCGGCGCCCAACGCCGCCCGTACCGCCTGCTGTTGGGACTCCTGTTCCTCAAGCAGCCGGGGCAGCATGCCGACCGGGTCGCCGCCCAGCCGTCGCGCGTGCTCCGCGTAGCCCATCAGCCAGCAGGCCCGGACGTACCGCTTCTGCCCGGCCGCGTGCCAGGCGAGGCCCAGGGACGCGAGCGCCGCGACCAGCACCTCGCCGATCTCGCTCGCCGCTTCCAGGCCCCGGCGCAGCGCCGTCGCGCTCTCCTCGGGCCGGCCGACGAGCCAGAGGATGATGCCCTGGACGGTGAGTGTGGAGCCGTACAACTGGCGTTCGCCGCGGCCCTCCAGATACGTCAGACCCGTCTCGCACCACTCCAGCGCGCGGTCCGTGTAGCCCAACGCGGCGTACAGCAGGGCGCCTTCGTAGTGGACGACGCCGATGCCCAGCGCGTCGTCCGCCGCGATCATCCGCCGACGGACCGTTTCGAGCGCCGCCGCCCCCTCCTCCACGGCCCCGCCGAGTACGGTCAGGGCGCCCAAGTAGCCCTCGCTGAACAGCTCCACGCGGCTCTCGCCGACGCGTCGCGCCACGTCGAGCGCCTGCGGGAACCGGTCCAACGCCGTCTCCAGATCGGCCGTCCAGATCCCGAACACCCCGGTCATGAACAGCCCCCAGGCCCGCGTCGCGGAGTCCTCCGGGACGAGGCCGAGCCCCTTGTCGATCCAGTACCGGCCCTCCGACAGCGTGCCCGCTGCCCGCCAGAACGCCCCGAGCCGCGTCGCCAGCCACAGCGCGTCCGACGCCCGTCCCTCGGTGGCGCAGCCGTACTTCAGGGCCGCCCGGACGTCGGCGATCTCCGCCCGTACGGCGTGGTGCAGTTGGACCTGGCCCCGGCCCATCAGACCGTTCCAAAAACGGCCGACGAGTTCGTCGTAGTGGGCGAAGTGCCGTTGCCGTACGGCCTCGGCGTCATCGGTGGCGGCCAGGCGCGCGGTGCCGTACTCGCGGATGGTGTCCAGGAGCCGGTAGCGGCGGCCGTCCTCGCCGATGCGCTGGACGACCGACTTGTCGACGAGCCCGATCAGCGCCTCGACGACCTGCTCGCCGTCGAGTTGGACCGCTCCATCAGGAGCGTCGCCCGCGCACACCCGCTCGGCGGCGGACAGTTCGAAGGAACCGGCGAACACCGACAGCCGTGCCCACAGGAGTTGTTCCTGGGGTGTGCACAGGTCGTAGGACCAGTCGATGGCCGCGCGCAGGGTCTGGTGGCGGGTGAGTGCCGTGCGTCGGCCGCCGGTCAGGACCTCGCAGTGGCGGTCCAGGCGGGCGACGAGTTCCGCGAGAGGGACGGCCCGCAGGCGTACGGCGGCGAGTTCGAGGGCGAGGGGGATGCCGTCGAGGCGGTCGACGAGGGCGAGGGTGTGCTCCCGGTCGACGCCGTCGAGGGCGAGGCCGCCGGTGACGGCCGCGGCGCGCTGGGCGAACAGGTCGACGGCGTCGGCGCGGGCCAGCGGGGCGATCGGCAGACAGCGCTCACCGGGCACGTCGAGCGGCTGCCTGCTGGTGGCGAGGACGCTCAGCCCGGGCGCCTCGCGCAGCAGGATGTCGCAGAGCATCGCGCAGGCGTCGACCAGGTGCTCACAGGTGTCGAGGACGATCAACATCCGCCGTCCGCGCAGGTGTTCCACGATGGCGTCCAACGGGGTCATGCCGGACTGCTCGGGCAGTTCCAGGACGCCCGCGAGCGTTGGCGGCACCAACTCCGGGTCGTGCAGCGCCGACAGCTCCACCAGCCGCACCCCGTCGGCGAACCGGTCGGTAGCCGCGCGGGCCGCCCGCAGTGCCGTACGGCTCTTGCCGACCCCGCCCGGACCGACCAGCGTGACCAGCCGCGACCGTGCCAACTCGGTATGCAGCATCCCGAGTTCCTCGGTGCGTCCGACGAAGCTGGTCAACTCCACCGGAAGTTGACCGCCCCGTCGCTGTCCGAAGCCGTATCCCATGCCGCCCCCATACCCGTCCGCCAACCGGTCACCACAGCGTAGGCGAGTGACTCCCGAGAGTGAACGGTAGTCGAGTCCGGCGGGTGGGCGCGAGATCGCGCGGGCGCCCGGCGGCGCGCCGATCAGGCGCCGCGCGCGCCGTTCACGCCGGGCTCACCCAGCTGCCGGTCTCGACGGAACGCACCATGGCGTCCACAACTGCCGCGCTGCGTACGGCATCCGGGAGTGTGGCGCCGTACGGCACGCCCTCGGCGACGGAGCGCAGGAAGCGGTATGCCTCGATCACCTTGAGGTCGTCGTAGCCCATCGCGTTCGCCGCGCCCGGCTGGAAGGCGCCGAACTCGCCGTCGCCCGGGCCGACATACACCGTGGTGACGGGCTGGTCCTGGTAGGTCGTGCCGCGGCTGACCGCCAGCTCGTTCATCCGGCGGAAGTCCCAGAACACCGCGCCCTTGGTGCCGTGCACCTCGAAGCCGTAGTTGTTCTGCTCGCCGACCGAGACCCGGGAGGCCTCCAGGACGCCGCGGGCGCCGGAGGCGAACCGCAGCAGGCAGTTGACGTAGTCCTCGTTCTCGACCGGGCCCAACTCGCCGCCGGTGGCCAGGGCGTGGCCCGCGGTCGCGCCGGTGGGGCGGGCCCGCTGCGGCAGGAAGATCGCCGTGTCGGCGGCCAGGGACACGATGTCGCCGAGGAGGTACCGGGCCAGGTCCGCGCCGTGCGAGGCCAGGTCGCCCAGGACGCCGTGGCCGCCGCGCTCCAGCTCGTAGCGCCAGGTCAGGGCGCCGTCCGGGTGGGCCGCGTAGTCGCTGAAGAGGCGCACGCGGATGTGCGTGACCGTGCCCAGCTCACCGGACGCGATCAGGTCGCGGGCCGCCTCCACAGCAGGCGCGTTGCGGTAGTTGAAGCCGACCGCGCCCTGGACGCCGGACTTGGTGACGGCGTCGGCCACGGCGGAGGCGTCCGACGTGGACAGGCCCACCGGCTTCTCGATCCAGATGTGCTTGCCGGCCTCCGCCATCGCGACGCCGATCTCGCGGTGCAGGAAGTTCGGCGCGGTGATGCTCACCGCCTGCACGCGCGGGTCCTCGACCACCTCGCGCCAGTCGCGGGTGGTGGAGGCGAAGCCGAACTGCTCGGCGGCCTGCTCGGCCCGACCGGGCACCTCCTCGGCGACCGTCACGAGCTGCGGCCGCACGGTCAGCTGCGGAAAGTGGTGCGGGACGCGGGCATACGCCTGCGTGTGCACCCGCCCCATCCAGCCGAAGCCCACGACGGCAACACCGAGAGAGGTCACCATGACTGCCCTTCTTTGGACCGGTCCATAAACTGTCCACGCCACAGTGGAACCCGTTCGTCCTGATGTCAATACGTGGCTGTCAACACCGAGTGTCCGCGCCTTTGACAGGGGGCGCGACCGCATGGAACGGTCCAGCCATGAGCGCTCCGACCATCCGTGATGTCGCCGAGCGGGCCGGTGTGTCGAAATCCCTGGTCTCCCTGGTGCTGCGCGGCTCCGAGCAGGTCCGACCGGAGAAACGACAGGCCGTGCTGGCCGCCGTGGAAGAACTCGGCTACCGCCCGAACGCCGCCGCGCGCAGCCTCAGCGAACGCCGCACCCGCTCGGTCGGCGTCCTGCTGAACGACCTGCGCAACCCCTGGTTCGTGGAACTCCTCGACGGCCTGGGCTCCCGCCTGCACGAGAACGGCCTGCACATGATGCTGGCCGACGGCCGCCTCAACCGCCACCTCGGCGAGGACCTCACCCGCATCTTCACGGAACTCCGCGTCGACGGCCTGATCGTGGTGGGCACCCTCCCCGGCTCCGACGAACTCCTCGCCGCCGCGACCCACATCCCCACGGTGGTCGCGGGCGCCATCGAGCCGGTCCTGCCCCACGTCGACGTCGTGGCCGGCGACGACTCGTACGGCGCTACCCTGGCCACCGAACACCTCATCTCCCTGGGGCACCGCCGTATCGCCCACATCGCCGGCCCGGGCGTCGCCGGCGCACTCCGCTGCACCTCCTTCGAAGCGGTCATGCACAGCCACGGCCTGACCGACCTCGCGACGGTAGAACAGGGCGACCACACGGAGGAGGGCGGCTACCGCGCGATGGTCCGCCTGCTCACCGCCCCGCAACGCCCCACGGCCGTCTTCGCCTTCAACGACATCGCGTGCGTCGGCGCGCTCTCGGCGGCCGAGGAACTGGGCCTCCAGGTACCTCGGGACCTGTCTCTCGTCGGTTACGACAACACGTACCTCGCGCGCCTACGACACCTCTGGCTCACCACCGTCGACAACGGCAGCCACGACATCGGCCGCCGCGCCGCGCAGCTTCTCGTCCACCGGATGAGGGATCCGAGGCGGGCGGAGGAGACGGTGCTGTCGGAGCCGCGGATTGAGGTGCGGGGGAGTACGGGACCGCCCTCGTAGGAGTAACTCCGGTGCGGGCATGATCCATACGGTGCCGAACGGCTCCGTGGCAGCGCGCCGCCCGCCCCTGCTCTGGGAACAACACTGCTGCCTGGCCCTGGAGAAGAGCGCCGACGTCGGCGAACTGGCCCGCTACAGCAGGCCCGGTGGCAGCTTCGTCTCGGTCAACGTGGGTCACGCGCCCCACGGCGCCGACGACGTCACGGGTCTGATCGTGAGCCGGCGGGAACGGATCGCCGCGGACGACCGGCTGCGGCTGGCCGCGAGTGTCGACGACATCGACGCCGCCGGGCGCGCGGGGGAGGTGGCGGTCGCCTTCGACCCGGAGGACTCCGGGCCCCTGGAAGGGGAGTTGGACCGGGTACGCCACTTCTACGACCTCGGCGTCCGCACGATGCTGCCGAGCTACAACACCCGCAACGCGGCCGGCGGCGGTTGCCTCGACGAGGTCGACGAGGGACTCATCACCTACGGCCGGGCGCTGGTACGGGAGTTGAACGCCGTCGGCATGGTCGCGGACGGTTCGCACTGCGGTGCCCGTACCGGTCTCGACCTGTGCGAGACCTCCCAACTGCCCGTCGTCTACAGCCATTCGTGCATGCGCGCGGTGTGGGACCACCCGCGCAACATCACCGACGAGCAGGTCAGGGAGTGCGCGGCGACGGGCGGGGTCGTGGGCATCACCGGAGTCGGCATCTTCCTCGGTCCCAACGACGCCTCCGTCGACGCCCTCGTACGGCACATCGACCACGCCGTCGACCTCGTCGGTCCGGAGCACGTCGGTGTGTCCACCGACTACCCGTTCGACGAAGGGGACTTCAACGCGATGCTCGAACAGAGCCCGGAGCTCCTCCCCGACTGCTACACCCGCTGGGGCCCGATGGACTTCATGCCCCCGGAGTGCCTGCTGACCGTCGAGGGCGTGCTGCTCGCCCGGGGGTACCCCGACGACGCCGTCGCCGCGATCCTCGGCGGCAACTTCTGTAGGGTCGCCGAGGCGGTGTGGCGGTAGCGAGCAACTCGCGTGTGGTACAGGTCAGTTGACTGGCAGGATGAGCGAGCGTGAGTGAACGCACCGCCTTCGTGACCATCGCCAGAGCCGCCGCGCCGCTGTACGTGAGCACCCTCGCCGCGTCGGCCGGATCGCTTGTCGACACCGCGTTGTTGGGGCGGCACGCCACCGTCTCGTTGGCCGCGTTCGCCGTGACGATCGCCGTGTTCAGTCCGGCGACCGCCACCGTGGCGGGAGCGTTGCGCGGGGTCATGCCGTTCGTCGCGCCGCGTCGGGATGATCCCAAGGGGTTGCTGCCGGTGGTGCGGAGCGGGATGTGGCTGGCGTTCGTCGTGGGTGGGGTGTGTGCGGCGGCCGTGTGCGCGGTGCCGTTGCTCGGTGGGGTGTTCGGGGTGCCGGGGGCCGTGCTGGATCAACTGAGGCTGTTTCCCTGGATGTTGGCGGGCAGCGTGTTGTTGATCGCCGTCAACTCCTCGGCCTCCTCCGTGCTGGTCGCGCTCGGGCGGTCGGCGCAGGTGATGCGGTCCGGGCTCGTGGGGACCGGGGTGTCCGTGGCGTTGTCGGTGATGTTGGTCGGGGGGCCGGGGCCGCTGCCGAGCTTCGGGCTGGCGGGGGCCGGGGTGGCCATGCTCGGCTCCAGCGCGGTCGGAGCCGGGCTCAATCAGTACGCGCTGCGTCGGCGGACCGTGCTCGCCGGGCGGCCCATCCGGCCCGGCAGGCCCGATCCGCGCGAGGTGCTGCGGCTGGCCCGCGTAGGGGTGCCGCTCGGCGCGACCGTGCTGGTGAAGTTCTCCGTGCTCGGAGTGCTGACCTTCGTCGCCGCCCGGATCGGCACCGACAGCGCCGCCGTTCACAGCGTCTCCGAGTCCCTGGTGAACGTCGTCTTCACCGCCGCCGTGGCGGTCGGGCAGGCCACGGTGCCGCTGATCGCCGGGTACGCCGAGGAACGCGACCTCGCGCGCATCCGGCGCAGTGTGGACGCCGGGATCGGCGTCGCCCTGTGCGCGGTCGTCGTCCTCGGGGCCGTCCTGGTCGTGTTCCGGGACCCGGTGATCGGCCTGTTCACCAAGGACCAGGGGCTGGCGGATCAGGTCGTACGACTGTTGCCGCTGGTCCTCGCGGTGGTCGTCACCGATGCCCTGCAGGCCGTGGCGGGCTTCGGGCTCGTCGGGCTCAAGCGCACCGTGCCGAGCCTGGTGTCCACGGCGGTGTGGTTCGGCATGCTCGCGGCCCTCGCGGTACCGGTCGCCGACGCGGCGGGACTGGCCGGCCTGTGGACCGCGCTGGCCTGCGCGAACCTCTTCCAGGCCGTCACCAAGTTCGTCTCCTTCCGGCGGCACAGCGAGCGAATCGTCGGCATGCTGCTTCCGGTGGGTGTGCGGGACGGCAACTCCGGCGCGGGCGCGGCTCAAGAGTCCGGTCGGGAGCGTTGAACGGCTGCCGAAGCTCCGCCGATCGTCAACAGGGCATGCCCGCAACGGTCGTATGGACCGGTCCAAGTCATCGAACAGTTGCTGACCATCTTTGATCCCGGGTGTATCGGCGGTGTGCGGGACCTGGGTGTCGGCAACGGGCACCTGGTGCGACCCCGGCCCCGGCAGGCGTCCGTGCGATGTGACGTCACAGCACGCGCCCATTACGGTCGTACGGACGACGGTGGCGCCGGAAGAGGGGCAGCATGAGCAGCCGGGACCTGGGTGAGATCACACGCATCGAGGACGCGGCGCTCACCCTGGCCGCGCAGGCCGGGGATGTGGCTTCCCTGGGGCTGTTGCTGGAGCGGCACAGGGCCGGGATGCGGGCCGTCGCGGTGAGTGTGCTGGGGCCGGGGCCCGATGTCGACGACGTGATGCAGGACGCGGCGCTGACCGCGCTCCGGCGCGTGGGGGATGTGCGGGACCCGGAGGCCGTAGGGCCCTGGTTGCGGATGATCGTGCGGAACCACGCCCGTTCGCTGCTGCGGGGGGTCGTCGATTTCCGGCCGCTCGATGATCTGCATGTGCCCGCCACGGAATCCGGTCCTGAGCGGTGGCTGGAGCGGCACGCCCTGCGGGACTGGATCTGGGAGGCCGTCGAGGAGCTGACTCCCGCGCTTCGGTTGCCGCTCGTGCTGCGGCATTTCAGTGTCGGGGTCACGTCGTACGAGCAGATCGCCGAGGCGTGCGGTGTGCCCGTTGGAACGGTCCGAAGTCGGCTCAGTCAGGGGCGGGCCAAGCTCGCGCTGGCCCTCGCCGCCACGGCCGACGCCCCGCATGGAGACGTCGGGCGGCGGACCCGCGCCAGCCGGATCGAGGCGCGTGAGACGCTGCACGCGGCCGAGAGCGGGCACTTCGGGAAGCTGCTCGCCGAGCGCTGGTCGCCGGAGGCCGCGCTGGTGCGGGGCAATCAACCGGTGGGCGGCAGAAGCCTGTTGGTGCGCGGGATGGACTGCGATCTGGAGGCGGGCGTACGGCAGCATCTCGCGCACGCTGTGGCCGGGCGGTCGCTGGTCGTCTGGGAGATGGACATCAGCAATCCCGACTACGACCCCGACCATTGCCCGCCCGCCGTGGCTTGGCTCATGAGTCTGGACGGTGCCGGGCGGGTGCAACGGCTGCGTCTCGTGCATCCTCGGCCGGTGCCGATCCCACGTGCCCTCATCGCGTGACCGGCGTCACATCATTTATTTCGAACTTCGTTCTTTCTCCCGCGTCCTGTCCGTGTCATCGCCGTATGCCGAACAGGGAGTTCCCATGAGTACCACCCCCACGACCGACCCGCTCGCGAACGGGACTCACACCGTCGAGATCGACGGGATCACGCAGAGCTACCACGTGCACGGCAGTGGACCGGTCTGCATCGCGCACTCCGGCGGGCCTGGCATCTTCTGGGAGTACCTGCGGATGCCCGCGCTGGAGGAGCACCTCACGGTCGTCTACCCGGAGCCCGTCGGCACCGGCGCCTCCGGCCGTCTGCCGTCCCACCCGCACGGCTACACCCGGGCCCGTTACAGCCGCTGCCTCGCGGCGCTGATCGGGCACCTCGGCGTCCCCCAGGTGCACCTCCTCGGGCACTCGCACGGCGGCTTCGTCGTCCAGTACCACGCCCTGCACGACCCCGACCGCGTCGCGGGCGTGATCCTCTACGACAGCGCCCCGGTGACCGGTCCCGAGCACGGCGCCGAGGCGATGCGCCTGGTGCGGGAGTTCGCCGCCCGGCACGCTGAGAACCCGGGGCTCCCCGAGGTCGTTGGAGCGTTCCAGAGCATCCCCACCATCTCCGACGACGCCCAGATGACCGCCGTGGCGCGGGGCATCTTCCCCGCGTACTTCGCCGACTTCTGGGGCCGGGAGGACGAGTTCGGCCCCGCGCGGGCCGGGGTGACGGCCACGTACATCTCCGGTCTCGACGACGACCTCACCCCGGATGTCATCGACGACCGCGCCGGCCTCGGCTCGCTCACCGTGCCCGCCCTCGTCCTGGTCGGCCGCCACGACGTCATCTGCGGGGTGCGCTGGGCGGAGGAGCTGCACGAGCTCATCCCGGGTTCGGAGCTGGTGATCTTCGAGGACAGCGGGCACTTCGGGCACCTGGAGGAACCGGAGGCCTTCGCGAAGGCCGTGACCGCGTTCGTCGAGGCTCCCGCCGCCAACTAGGTCATTTGGTCGAAGCCCGGCCGGACGGTCCGCTCTAGCGTGGAGCCGTCCGGAGGGTTTCCGACACAACCAAGGAGCAACGGCATGAGTGCCGTCAAGAACATCGTTCTCGTACACGGCGGATTCGTCGACGGTTCCGGCTGGCAGAACGTGTACCGCCTGCTCACCCAGGACGGCTTCCACGTCAGCGTCGTGCAGAACCCGACCCTGTCCCTCGAAGGCGACGTCGCGGTCACCCATCGCGCCCTCGACGCGCTGGACGGCCCGGCGGTCCTCGTCGGCCACTCCTACGGTGGCGCCGTGATCACCGAGGCAGGGCGCCATGACGCCGTCGCCGGGCTTGTCTACATCGCGGCCTTCGCGCCGGACAAGGACGAGTCGGTCGGTTCGCTGGTCGCCGACCCGGCACCCGGCGCACCCGTGCCGCCGATCCTGCCGCCGGTCGACGGTTTCCTCTTCTTGGACCGTGACAAGTTCGCCGCGTCCTTCGCGGGCGACCTGCCGGCCGAGGACGCCGCATTCCTGGCCGACGCGCAGGTTCCGTGGGGCCTGGACGCGGTGGGCGGAACGATCACCGAGCCGGCCTGGCGGACCAAGCCGAGCTGGTACCTCGTCACGACCGAGGACCGCATGATCCCGCCGGCGGTCCAGCACCAGATGGCCGAGCGCGCCGGTGCCACCGTGGCCGAGGCCGACGGCAGCCACGCCATCTACGTCTCCCAGCCCGCCGCGGTGGCGGACCTGATCAAGCAGGCGGCGGCCCACCAGGCCTGATGTACCGCCCCTGACCACCTGTCAACTCCCCGCTTCAGCCCGCCTGTTCACAGGCGGGCTGTCCGCGTGGGGCTTCCCGAGGAAGCCGAGCGAACCCGAGAGGGAAACAGATCCATGACGACCGTCGTCCAGGCGTCCGTCGCCGAGCAGTCCGAGGCGGAGGCCCTCTATCGATTCCAGACGGAGACCCCCGAGCCCGTCCGTACCGCGCTGGGCATGACCGCCACGAGGATCGGCGGCGGTGTGGTGCTGTCGATGCGCGAGGACATCACCCGCTTCTGGAGCAAGGCCCTCGGCTTCGGTGTCACCGCCCCCGTCACGGCCCGACTCGTCGGAGAGGTATGCGACTTCTACCGCGCGGCGGGCACCCCGCAGGCCGTCTTCCAGATAGCGCCCGCCTTCCTGCCCGAGGACTGGCCGGAGATCTGCGAGCGGCAAGGCATCGTCCAGGGCTCGTCCTGGGTGAAGCTCGTCGGCACGACCGAGGAGGCCGTGGCCCGCGCCGACGCCCTGGACCTACTGCCCGACGACATCACCGTCACCCCACTGGAGGTCCAACACGCCCTGGAATGGGGCACGGTGATGATGCGGGCCTTCGGGACACCGGTCGAGCACTACGCCGAGATGGGCGCCGCGACCGTGACCCGGCCGGGCTGGCACCCCTACGGCGCCTGGCTGGAAGGGGAGTTGGTCGGCACCGGCACCATGCTCGTCCGCGGTGACACGGCGCAGATGTTCGCCGGCGCCGTACTGCCCCACGCGCGGGGGCACGGCGGGCAGACCGCCCTGCTCGCCGCCCGGGCGCGCGCGGCAAGGGAGTTGGGATGCCGTGTCCTCGTCGCCGAGACCGGCGCCGAACAGCCCGGTACCCACAACAGTTCCCTGCACAACATGCTCCGCCTCGGCTTCGAGGTGGCCTACGAACGCCCCAACTGGAGCTGGCAGTTGGAGCCCGAGGCGAGCTGAGCGGGAGGCGTCACGGCATGGGGCCGGTCAGCGCGTCGCGCAGGCCGCCCCGTGAGGTGACGTTCAACTTCCGGAAGACACTGCGGAGATGGGCCGCCACCGTGCGCGGCGACAGGAAGAGTTGCGCGGCGATCTGCTTGTTCGTCAGCCCGGTGGCGGCCAGTTGGGCCGCCACCCGCTCCTGCGGAGTCAGCAGCGCGTACCGGTCCCGGCCGTCCGACTCGACGGGCTTCAGCGGCTTGACGGGAATGCCGCTCGCCCGCAGCTCGTTGGCCGCCCGCGCACTCCACGGGGCGGCGCCGAGCCGCTCGAACGTACCGAGCGCCGCGTCCAGGTGGATCCGGGCCGCGCCACCCGCCTTGGCGCGGCGCAGTCGCTCGCCGTAGGCCAGGCAGATCCGCGCCCAGTCGAACGGCCAGCGCTCGGCACCGGGCGTGGCGATGGCCGCCTCGAACCGGTCATGGTCGATGACATCCGGGTCCGACATCGCCTCGGCGGCATCCGTCAGCATCGCCAACCGGGGTGAGATCGAAGGGATGTCGGTCCCGCGGACCGCCGCGATGTGCGCGGCCGCCTCCTCGTGGTGGTCGGTGTGCACGGCGGCCTCGGTGAAGTCCAGCAGCAACCACAGCGCGTGCGGCATGAACCGCGGCACTTCGCCGGGCGTGACGAGGGCGCACAGCAGGCGGTGGGCAGTGTCGAAGTCCGCCCCGCCGAGCGCCGACAGGGCCCGGATGTGCGCGGCGTAGACCCGCAGCGCGCCCAGACCGCGCGGGTTGCCCCAGGACACCAGGCGGTCCGCGATCTCGCGGGCGGTGGTGCCGTCGCCGCGCGCGGCGGCCACAAGTCCCCGCTGGAAGTGGCCCGTTGAGGCCGTCAGCCGGTAGTCGTACGTCGCGCACCAGGCCAGCCCCTCCGCGGTGATCTCCAGCAGGTCGTCCCACTGGCCGCCCGCGTAGGCGTCGTTGCCCAGCAGGAACTGTGCCTGGATCGCCAGGGCCACGGCCCCGCCGTCGCGGCCGTCGTCGATGACCCGGCGCAGCGCGCTGCGGCAGCCCGGCAGGCGGTCGATGTACGAGGCGGAGAGCGCGAGGCCGAAGACCCGTACAGGATCGGTCTGTTGGCGCAGGCCGGCGATGAGGTTGTCGAGCCGGTCGAGGAAGGGCAGCGCGCCGTGCGCCGGATCGCCGAAGGTGCCCAGGATCAACGGCAGCAGGCGGCGCGACGTGGGCGGACGCCGGCGCTTCACGACGTCCTCGAAGGAGCGCCACAGTTCCGGCCGGCCGCCGTAGAAGCACACCATGAGAAGGGTGTTGAGGGCCTCGCGGAAGATGTCCTCGACCGTCTCCGTCTCGTCGGGCCACGTATGGGCCTCGATGGCGCGGATGAGCAGCCGGTGGGCGGTGTCCACATCGCCCTCGCCGTTGAGGAGTTGACTGGCCGCCGCGGTGGCGGCGGCCAGCGAGTCGGTGCCGGACGGGTCGGCGTGGTCGGCGTTGTCCAGCAGCGCGCGCACGTTGCGGAGATCGCCGGTGATGTTGGCGCCCAGGCAGGCCGCCTCAGCCAGCCGACGGGCCTTGTCCGTGCCGGTGGCGCTCAACTCCGAGGCGCGCAGCAGGGTGGTGATGGCGCCGACCGCGTCACCGCGGCGCAGGGTGCGGTACGCCACCTCGTGCAGCAGGGCGGCCACTTGGTCGTCGGGGCCGACGGCCGCGTCGGCGAGGTGCCGGGCCCGGTGCTCGGAGCCCTCGGGAAGCTCGGCGGCGAGGGCCAGTTGGGCCCACCGGCGTTCCTCGCTGGTCGACAGATCCAGCACCGCGGAACGGGTCAGCGGATGCCGGAACTCCAGCCTGCCGGTGACGCCGTCGACCTGGACGAGTCCGGCGCGCTCGGCGGGGGACAGCCCGGCGAGACCGTCCGGTCCGCCCGACGCCCGCTGGAGGATGTGCAGTTCACCCGAACCGTCCAGCACGGCGAGCAGCAGCAGCTTCCGGGTCGCGGCCGGGAGCGCGGCGACCCGGGTGGAGAAGATGCCCTTGAGCCGCTCGGTCAACGGCAGTACCGCGGGCAGGGTCCCCCGCTCCCGCTGCTGCGAGTCGTTGAGGGGGACCGGCAGTTCGAGCAGGGCGAGGGGGTTGCCCCGGGCCTCCTCGACCAGCCGCCTCCTGACCCTGGGCGTCATCGCGGGGAACCGCTCGGCCACCAGCTCGTTCGCCGAGACGTCGTCCAGGGGCCGTACCTCGTACTCGGGTATCCCGATGTTGCTGAGGAAGGACTCGTCGCCGGTCCGGGACGCGCCCAGCAGGGCGACGGGGCCGGTGCGCAGGGCGCGCGCGAGGGTGCCCAGGACCGTGGCGCTGGGCCGGTCCACCCACGCCACGTCGTCGACGATCAGCGCGAGCGGACCGGTCTCCGCGGTGGACCGTTCCAGCAAGGCGTGCACGGCGTTCGCGATGGCGAGCAGCTCGGTCGGCTGCTCCTCCGACAGCCCGCGGACCGCCTGGAGGGTCTCCGCCTGCCGTGCGGGCAGCGCGGGAATCTCCTCGGCCAGCGGTTGCAGCAGCTGGTTCAACGCCGAGAAGCTGACGCCCCGTTGGAACGGGCAGCCGGAGATCCGCAGCACCCGGAAGCCCGCTCCGGACGCGCGCGGCGCCGCGGCCTCCAGCAGGGCGGTCTTGCCCACCCCGGCCTCCCCGGTCAGTATCAGCGCGGCTCCCCGCGCCCGGGCGGTGTCGAAGTGCCCGTCGAGGACGGCCAGTTCGGCCGATCGTCCGATGAGGGCCGACGGGGTGAGGGATGCCGATGCCATGACGCCTCCCGTAGGGGTCGTGCGGTCGAGCGGGAACAGGAACGGTCCAAACGCGCCTGGGGTCGGTTCAGGCGATGCGCGCGGCAGCCTCCGCGGCGGCGTGCTGGACGGCGACACGGTCCACCGTGACCGTCTCACCGTCCACGACGACGGGCTCGCCCGCGACCCAGACGTCCCGGACCGCGCGGGAACCTGCCGCCCACATGAGGTTGGCGAGCAGTCGGCCGTCCTCGACGTCGAGGCCCGCGGCGAAGTGGGGTCCGTCCACGGAGAGATGGATCATGTCCGCCCAGTTTCCCGGGCGCAGGGCTCCGATGTCGGTCCGGCCCAGGGCCGCGGCGCCGGCCGAGGTCGCCATGAGGAAGGCGTCCGCGGCGGTGAGGGCCATGGCGTCGGCCGTGGCGAGACGGCAGAACATCATCGCGAGGCGGGCCTCCTCCCACAGGTCGAGGTCGTCGTTGCTCGCGGGCCCGTCGGTGCCGAGGCCGACCGGGACGGACGCGGCGCGCAGGGCGTGCAAGTCGGCGATGCCGGAGGCGAGTTTGGCGTTCGAGCCCGGGCAGTGCGCGACCCCGGCACCCGATGCGGCGAGCAGCCGGACGTCGTCGGCGGAGAGATGCACGGCGTGGGCCGCGAGCAGCCGCCCGTCCAACAGGCCGGTCTCCTGGAGCAGTTGAGGCACCGAACCGTGCAACTCCCGCTGGGCGACGTCCTCGGCGAGCGTCTCCGCGACATGGATGTGGACCAGGGCGCCGCGCTGGGCCGCTTCTTCCGCCGTGGCGCGCAGTGCCTCGGGCGGCAGGGTGTAGGCGGAGTGCGGGCCGTAGCAGAGCTCGACGCGCTCACCGGGCCCGAAGCGCAGGCCGTCCGTGTCGATCCACTTGCCGATGGCCGCGAGATCGGTGTGCCAGTCGTCGCCGGGCCGGTCGAAGTAGGCGGGCGCGATCAGGACCCGGCTCCCGGCCTCCAGCGCCGCGTCGGCCACCTGCTCGGCGTGCGCGTACATCTCGGCGCTGGTTGTCACGCCGTAGCGCAGCATCTCGACGCAGCCCAGCAGCATGCCCGCGTGGGCGTCGCGGGGGCGCATGCGGGCCTCGGAGGGCCAGACGGCGTCCTGGAGCCAGGACGCCAGCGGGAGGTCGCCGCCGAGTCCCCGTAGGAGGGTCATCGGGGAGTGCGCGTGAGTGTTGACCAGGCCGGGAGCGAGGATGCCGGAGAGAGAGGTGAGGGGGACGCCGGCCAGGAGCGGGGGAGCGGTGGCCGCCGGACCGCAGTGGGTGATGCGGCCGTCCGCGTCGACGTCGACCACGGCGTCGCGCAGGACGGAACAGGACGGGTCCGCCGGGAGGACCACGGGGGCGAGAAAGCGACGAGGCACGGACATGGGGGGAGCTCGTTTCCGGAGGGAGTGCTGTCAACGAGAACAAGATGTGGGACCGGTCCAAAAGTTCGATCCCGAGGGCGTGAACTCGATCACAGGAGGGTGGAAACGAGGCGTTCCGCTGTCACGGGCATCGCCGGATTCGGGTGGATAGGATGAGGTGTGTCTTCCTGGAGCCAAGCTCTGACCGTCTCCTCCGCGAGCGCCTGGGACGAGGTCTTCACCGGACTGCACGGCGCCAGCCGGATCAAGGTGCCGGACCGCCGAGCCCCGTGGAGCGGGCATCTGGAGTGGCAGCGGTCGAAGACCTACAGTCTCGCCCTGTGCTCCGGCGGCGAGGAAGTCGTGGACCGGGACAACCAGCACATCCGCACCGATCCCCGCGGCACGTACGAACTCCTCGTCCCCCTCGCCGGGTCGGCCTGGGTCGAACAGGGCGCGGCCTCCGGCGAGATCGGGCCCGGCGTCATGGCGCTGTGCGACATCGACCGGCCGCTGACGTTCGCGCACGGCGCCGACCTCCGCAGCATCTCCCTGATCGTGTCGGGCCGGCACCTCTCCGCGCGCAGCGCGCTCGCCGCCGGCGGACCGCATCTGCTCGGCGGCGACCGCGGACTCGGCCGTGTCGTACGGCAGTTGACGACCACCCTGCACGAGGAGCGCGAGCACCTCTCCGAGACGACCTTCGACATCGCCTGCGACCGGCTCCTCGACCTGGTGTGCCTCGCCGCGGAGGGTGGCGTCGACTCGGCGCCCACCGGACAGCGGGCGAGCGTCGAGACCGCGATCCGGCGTTACGTCCGGGAGCACGCCTGCGACCGTGACCTGGACGTCGTCGGCATCGCGCGGGCGCTCGGCTGGTCCGCTCGCTATGTCCAGCAGGTGCTCCAGGCCGCGGGCACCACCTCCCGCGACCTGATCCGCCGCGAACGGCTGAACGTTGCCAGAACCCGTCTGGCGAGAGCGAGTTGGACGACGTACTCGATCGCGGAGATCGCTCATGCGAGCGGCTTCGGCAGCCACGCCTCGTTCGCCACGGCGTTCCGGGCGGAGTTCGGGCTGACTCCGCGCGAAGCGCGGCGCAACAGCCAGGAGGCGCCTAGGAGTTGGCCGGGGTGAAGTACCGCCGCGGGTTGTCGACGAGCATGGTGGTGAGCTGCTCCTCGGTGACCCCGGCGGCGCGCAGGACCGGGAGAACCTGGTCGTGGAGATGGGTGTGGTGCCAGTTCGGCGCGATCTGCTCCCGTACGCCCGGCGGGAACCAGTCGATGTGGCAGGACGCGTCGTGCGACAGGACCATCCGCTCGGCGAACCCCTCGCGCGCGAGGGCTGCGACGGTCGCTACCCGCTGGTCCTCGGGCAGCAGCACGTCGAGACCGAACCGGTCCATGCCGACGTACGAACCGTTGTCGATGAGCTGGTGCAGATAGTCCAGGTCGGCGGTGTCACCGCTGTGCCCGATGACGACGGCCCCGAGGTCCACGCCCTCGCTGCGCAGGATGTCCTGCGCGACAAGTCCTGTACGGGCGGCGGCACTTGTGTGCACCGTGATCGGAGCGCCGGTACGCAGATGGGCCTGACCCACCGCACGCATCACCCGCTCGACACCCGGGGTGAGTTCGTTCTCGATCGCGCACTTCAGGAACGCGGCCCTGATGCCGGTGTGCGCGATGCCCTCGGTCAGCTCACGGACGAACAGGTCGGTCATGCCCTCGGGGCCGCCGAGCAGCGTGCCCGGGCCGTGATACCGGTAGAAGTCGGGGATGTCGGCGAGGGTGTAAATCCCGGTCGCCGCAACGATGTTGAGATCCACCCTTTCGTTCACCTGGGCGACGCGGGCGACATTGCGGCCGAGCCCGATGACGGTCGGGTCGACGAGGGTGGTGACACCGGTCGCCGCGAGGGCCTTGAGCCGGGAGACGGCATCGGCGACGCGTTCCTGTTCGTCCCAGGTCTCGGGGAGGCTCTGCCGGAGTTCTTCGCTGACGACGAAGACGTGTTCGTGCATCAGGACGGCACCGAGGGCGGTTACGGGGATGGGGCCGCGGATGGTCTGGAGTTGGGGGGCTTGAGGGGCTTGAGGGGTTGTCATGGTGATCCTTCGGTGCGTGCCCGGCTCGTGACTTGCGAAGAGACGTGCAGGGGTGGGGAGTTGGGGGGTGTGGAGGTAAGGGGCGTCAGCCGTCGGTAGCGTCGGCCGCGGCCTGCCTGATGAGGTCGGCCACGGCGTCCGGCCGGGACACGTACACGGAGTGGCTGGCGTCGGTACCAGTGACCGTGCTGCCGGCCCGCCGAGCCATGGCCCGCTGTGTGGGCGGCGGGATCATCCGGTCGTCGGTCGCCACCAGGTACCAGCTCGGCTTGTGCCGCCAGGCCGGTTCGCCGATCGCGCCGCCGATCGCGTCGAGCCCCACGGCACCTGCGAGTCGGCCATGAACTCCGCCTCGGCCAACGGGAGATCGGCCGCGAAGGACGCGTGGAACTTCTCCCGGTCGAGGAACAGGAACCCGTCGACCGGCGGCAGGATCGGTGGCGCCGGCGCGCCAGGCTCCGGGTCGGCGATCAACGTGTTGACGGACTCGCCCTTGTCGGGCGCGAACGCCGCGATGTAAACGAGCCGGGCGACCCGTTCGTGGTTCCCGGCCTCGGTGATGACGGCCCCGCCGTAGGAGTGCCCGACCAGGATCGCGGGCTCGTCCAGCGCGGCCAACACCCGCTCGGTCACCGCGACATCGCCCGCGAGGGACAGGGTCGGATTCTGTACGACGCCCACCCGGAACCCGTCGTCCGTCAGCAGTCGGCGCACCTCCCGCCAGCCGGAGCCGTCCACGAATCCGCCGTGCACGAGTACGACGTTCTCCACCGGTTCCGTATTCATGGACCCGACTCTTCCAAGGGCACACGGTTGCCGTCTTTCGCGTCGGCGCGCAGTCCTTTCGCGTGGGCGCGCGTCGAGATTGAGGAGGACGGTTGCTGGAGGTCCGGGGCGGTGCGGCCCGGGTTCGTCCATGTCCGGCGTCGTGATTCCGCGCCGGGCGGTTGAGGAAGCGCTGCGTCCTTCCACCTGGGTGCGCGCCGAGCGCGAGTGGAACAGGTGTCGGGGTTCAGAGTCCGCACCGACTGGTCAGAACTGCCCAGCCATCCCCGGGTTCGTGGCTCGGCTCCGGCCGGTCGGCGAAGCTCTGCGGGTTGTTCGCAAGCCAACTTGCCGATGGTTCCGTCGAGTTGTGTCGTGCCGGGGTGATCCCGAGCAGGTCTCACGCCGGGCAAGGCCGAGTGGACCTGACCCCCCGTCACTGAACCAAGCCGGACTGAGCGGATCCGCCGCCATCCCGGCCAAGCCCGGCCGAGCGGGTCTCGCGCCGGACTGCGGCGAGTTGGACCGGTCCCGCGCTGCGCCACTGCGCCGGTCAAACTGCCGCGTGACTCGCCACCCGCAGCAGGTAGAAGGGGCAGGGCGCCCTACTCCCATGCTGCGCTAAATGCAGCCGAGCCGAGCCGGCTCTGTGCTACGTCCCCGCCTGCAACGCCCCCACCAAGATCCCAGCCTCACTCGCCATCCCCAGGAGTTGGACCGGGGCAACGCCGGCGGCGGCATTCTCCACTTCGCCTGGCGATGATGTCTCCTATAACGCGCTACGTCATCATCTTCGCCCCCGCGCTGATACGTTGCTCGGGCTTCGGCTCCCGCACCCCCCAAACCCGTTTCATTCCCTCGCACCCCTCGCACTCCCCGAACCCCTCGAACCCGCTTCAGCCCCCCCGAACCCGCAGCCCCCCGCACCCCCCCGAAGAAGGAGAGCCGTGCCCCCGCACGGGACGCGCCGCACCCCGTCGGCCCTGTTCACCGTCGCCCTCGCGTTCCTCCTGGTGGCCGGGCCCGCCTGCGTACCCGGCGTTGAATCCCCGCCTCCGCCCACGCAAGCAGCCCCGCCGCAGACGTCCGGCCCGCCCACGGCCTACGGCGCCTACGTCGGATACGGTGCCGACGCCGTGCGCCGGGTCGCGGAGTTCGGGGCCTGGCTCGGACGGCCCGAGCCCCGGGTCGGGCATGCGTATCTGCCCGGGGAGAACTGGAGCGACATCGAGGGCGCCTCCAACGACCTTGCCCTGTGGGCCGCTTGGCGGCGGGGTGAGCAGCACCGCCTCCTCGTTCTCAACGTGCCGATGCTGGACCGCAACGAGGCCCACCTCCCCGACAGTGTGGTCCGCACGGAACTGAGAGACGGAGCGGACGGACGCTACGACGATCACTTCCGCACCCTTGCCGACCGCTTGGTCCAACTCGGCGCCCCCGACACCGAGATCGTCCTCGGCTGGGAGATGAACGGCACCACCTACACCCACCGATGCGCGCCCGACCCCGCGTCCTGGAAGCGCTATTGGACGCGCATCGTCACCGCGATGCGATCCGTTCCGGGGCAGCACTTCCGGTTCGACTTCACGCCCAACCGCGGCCGCGACGCGATCCCCTGGACCGACTGCTACCCGGGCGACGACTACGTCGACGTCATCGGCATGGACGCGTACGACGCCCCCCGCGGTCTGTCCTTCTCCCAGCAACTGACCGAGCCTTACGGGCTGTTGACGCAGGTCGACTTCGCCCGCGCCCACCACAAGCCCATCGCCTACCCCGAGTGGGGACTGTTCGACAACGGCGACAACCCCACCTACATGCGCGGCATGCTCACCTGGATGGCCGGCCAACGCCCGCTCTACCAGACCATCAGCGACTACTGCCCGCACGGCGTCTGGCGCTGCCGAGACAACCCCAAGTCCTCAGCCGTGTACCGCTCCTTGACGGACAGTCAGCCATGAGAGGGGAGGGGGGAGGGAGAACGGCACCCGCCGTTCCCCCTCCCCCTCCCCTCTCCGTCCTCCCCCTCCAGACCCTGCGTCCCGAACTACCGCCCTACGGCGTCCACTTCACGTTCGGATTCACCTGGCCGGTCCAGTTGAAGATCGCCATGTTGTCCCAGCCGTCCCCGCTGTTCGCGATGTCGGCGGGGTCCCAGCCGTTGCCGGTGACCGCGTACCAGGTCGGCTCCCAGTAGAAGACGCCGATCGCCCCCGCGCTCCGGGCCGTGTTCTGTACCGCCGTGAACTCCGCACCCTGGCCCGCCCAGGTGAGCGGATAGCCCGAGCACCCCGACGTCACCGAGTTCGCCGTACTGTCCGCGTCGGACGAGGTGAACGGGTAGGCCGTCTCCGCGATGATGACGTCCTTGCCGTAGCGCGACTTCATGTCCGAGACGACGCTGCCCATGTTGGCCAGCGTGCCGTGCCACATGCAGTAGTAACTCAGCCCGGTGATGTCCCAGTTGACGCCCTGCGCCTTGATGCCGTCGTAGAACCAGCGGGCGTTGGAGTCGCTGTCCGCGTCGGCGGTGTGGATGATCACCTGGGTGGAACTGTTGCACGCCTTGGTCGCGTTGTAGCCCGACTTCAGCAGCAGCCCGAGGTTGGTGAAGCTGTTGTTGACGACCTTGCCGTCGTCCCACAGCATGCCGACGTTGATCTCGTTGCCGATCTGCACGCTGTCCGGGGTGGTGCCCTGGGACTTGAGGCTGTTGCAGACGTCGTAGGTGTAGTTGTAGACGTCGGTCTGCAGCGCGCTGATGCCGTGGCTCGACCAGGCCGCCGGCTTGTACTGCTTGCCCGGGTCGGCCCAGGTGTCCGAGTAGTGGAAGTCGATCAGCAGCTTGAGGCCCTTGGCCTTCACCTGCTTCGCGTACGCCAGCACCTTCGCCTTGTTGTTGTAGCCGCTGGCGGGGTTGTTCCAGATCCGCAGGCGGACGTAGTTGACGCCGGCGCCCTTGAGGATGTCGAGCGGGTCCTTGGCGGTCCCGCTGGAGTCGTAGTACTTGGCGCCGAGGTCGATCGCGCGCTGCGCGGACGAGACATCGGCGCCGAGCATGGTGAGCGAGTTCGCCGCGGCGGCGTCCGTGGGGGTGAGCATCGCCGCCGGCAGGGCGACTGCGGCCAGGAGCAAGGCGGCTTTGACTATGCGGCCCGGGCTTCTCACGTGGATCCCGACCTCCTTGGGTCGACTGACATGCGCATGCGGGTATGTCTGAGAACGTTCACAGTAGGAGAGGTGACATGCGCTGTAAATATGTGTGTCGGTTGTATTTCCCGCAGTTGGTGGGCGTAACTATCGCGTGAACGGGATGGGAACGTACACAACCACGTGCGCGCCGTGGTACCGAGGTACTACGCCCGCGCCCTCAATGACCCCCCGGTACGACGGTTTCGAGCCCCCCGACCTCCTAGCGTTGCCGGTGGGAAAGCCCAGTGGGGGCGGTGGCACGTGAGCGCGAGGGAAACCGATGATCGAGGCACACCAACTGACGAAGCGGTACGGGGAGAAGACGGCGGTCGACCGGCTGGACTTCGTCGTCCGGCCCGGCACCGTCACCGGCTTCCTGGGCCCCAACGGCGCGGGGAAATCGACCACGATGCGCATGATCGTCGGCCTGGACGCGCCCACCAGCGGCACCGTCATGGTCAACGGCAAGCCCTACGCCGAGCACAGCGCGCCGCTCCAGGAGGTCGGCGCGCTCCTTGAGGCCAAGTCGATCCACCCGGGCCGCTCCGCCTTCGACCACCTGATGGCGCAGGCCCACACGCACGGCATCCCGCGCCGCCGGGTCGACGAGGTCATCGAGATGACCGGACTGCAGAGCGTGGCGAAGAAGCGGGCCGGGGCCTTCTCCCTCGGCATGGGCCAACGGCTCGGCATCGCCGCCGCGTTGCTCGGCGACCCGGCGACCGTGATGCTCGACGAACCCGTCAACGGCCTTGATCCGGAAGGTGTGTTGTGGATCCGCAACCTGCTGACCGGGCTCGCCGCGGACGGTCGTACCGTCTTCGTCTCCTCGCACCTGATGAGTGAAATGGCCTTGGTCGCCGACCACTTGATCGTCGTCGGACGGGGGCGGCTGCTGGCCGACACCACCGTGCAGGACCTGGTCCGGCACGCGGGCGGCGACACCGTCACCGTCGCCTCCGAGCAGCCGGCCAGGCTGCGCGAGGTCCTCGCCGGTCCCGGTGTCGAGATCAGCGGCGAGGTCGGTTCCGAGGAGCTGCACGTCACCGGGCTGACCGCGCGGGCCATCGGCGTCAGGGCCGCCGAGCACGGCATCCCGCTCTTCGAACTCAGCGCGCGGACCGTGTCGTTGGAGCAGGCGTTCATGGACCTGACCCGGGACGCCGTCGAGTACCACGGCTCCACCACCGTCGAGACCTCCGGGAGGGCCGCGTGAGCACCATCACCGCGACCGACAGCGCCGCACCCGCACCGGCGAAACCGGCCCGTCCGCCGTACAAGGTCACCGGACGCCGGGTGCTGCGCTCCGAGTGGGCCAAGTTGTGGTCCCTGCGCTCCACCTGGATCACCCTGGGCCTGGGCCTGCTGTTCCTGATCGCGTTCGGCCTGATCGCCGCCGCGCACTACAAGTCCTCCTACGGTTCAGGGCACTTGAGGTCCGACGACGCGAACTCCACCGCGCTCGACATCTCCCTCTTCGGTACGAACTTCGCACAGCTCGCGCTCGGTGTGCTGGGCGTCCTGGTCACCGCCGGCGAGTACTCGACCGGCATGATCCGCTCCACCCTGGCCGCCGTACCGCGCCGCCTGCCGGTGCTGTGGTCGAAGGCCCTCGTGTTCGGCGTGGTCGCGTTCGGGATCTCCCTCGTCGGGGTGTTCGTCGCGTTCCCGATCGTGAGCGGCATCGTCTCCGACACCCCCGCCGCTCTCACCTTCTCCCACTCCGGAGTCGTACGGAGCCTGCTCGGCGCCGGTCTCTACCTCGGCCTCGTCGGCGTGATCGGTACCGCGCTGGGCGCGCTGCTGCGCTCGGTCGCCGGGGGCATCTCGGTCCTCGTCGCGACGTTCATGCTGGTCCCGGGCCTGATCTCGCTGCTGCCCAGCTCCTGGCAGGACGACATCAGCCCCTATCTGCCGAGCAACGCGGGCCAGGCGATGTTCGCGCTGACCCACGACTCGACGACCCTGTCGCCCACCGCCGGACTCCTGGTCTTCCTCGGCTGGACGGCCCTCGCGCTGGCCGGGGCCGCGTACCGGCTGCTGCGGACCGACGCCTGAGGTCTCCGGGGCCGGGTGTCCGACGCCCGAACGTCGCGCACCCGGCCCACAATGAACAGGTGACCCCCATGAACCCGGACCAGTGACACCGATGAGCCTCGACGACCCCGCCCACCTGCTGTTCGCGGAAACAGACCTTCCGTGGAGTCATCCGGTGGCCGGCGTCCTGTCCCGGTTCGGCCGGCGGATCAAGCAGGGCGACCGGCGGCACCCCTGGGTGTTGGACACGGCCCTGACGGTCATGGCCGCGCTGGTGTTCTGCCTGCCGGACCTGGTGGACGACGACGACGGCCGACGGCGCGGCTTCGACAACAGCTTCATCCATCTGCCCTGGCCGGCGACCGTCGCCCTGCAGGCCGGACTGGTGCTGCCGCTGCTGTTGCGGCGCCGCAGACCGACCCTGGCCTTCGCGCTGATCGGCGCGGTGTTCTTCGTCCAGGCGGGGCTGGGCGTCTGGCTGCGCGCCGACGTCGCCCTGCTGATCTCCCTCTACAGCCTGGTCCTGCACGGGCAGTTGCGCCGGCTGCCCGTCGCCTGCGCGGTGACCCTCGCCGCTCTGGGACTGTTCGCGTTGCGGCTGCCGCCCCAAGTGCCGGTTCTGGACGCGCTGTTCGTCCTGTTCAGCACGATCACGGCGGCGGTGGCGCTCGGCTTCGTGGTCCGCATCCGACGCGCCCAGTTGGCCGTGCTGCGCGACCGCGCGGCCCGCCTGGAGATCGAGCGCGACCAGCGCAGCAAACTCGCCGCCGCCGCCGAACGCACCCGCGTGGCACGGGAGATGCACGACATCATCGGCCACAACCTCTCCGTCATCATCACCCTCGCCGACGGCGGCGCCTACGCCACCGACCTCGCCCCCGAACGCGGCAAGCAGGCCCTGCTCCTCATCGGCGACACCGGCCGCCAGGCACTCGGTGAACTGCGCCGCATGCTGGGCGTGTTGCGCGTCCAGACCGCCACACCGGACGCCCCCGAACTCAGCCCGCAGCCGGGCATCGCCGACCTCGACGCCCTGTGCGCCCGTATCCGCGCGGCCGGTCCGCAGGTCGTGTACCGCACCGGCGGCGACCCGGCCGCCCTGGATCGCGGAGTCCAACTCACCGTGTACCGCATCGTGCAGGAGGCTCTCACCAACGCGCTCAAGCACGCGGGCCACGACACCCGCGTCGAACTCGCCGTGAACGTCGAGGAGTCAGGGGTGCGCATCGACTGCCACGACACGGGCCCGGGCACCGTCGCCGCCGGACCCGCACCGACCCACGATGAAGGACACGGACTCGCCGGCATGAGAGAACGCGCCGCCCTCTACCACGGCACCGTCACCGCGGGCCCCGCCCCCGGCGGCGGCTGGACGGTACGGGCCACCCTCGACCCCACCCCGCTCACCGCGAGCGGAAACACGAGCGGAAACACGAGCGGAAACACGAGCGGAAACACGAGCGGAAACACGAGCGGAAACACGAGCGGAAACACGAGCGGAAACACGAGCGGGAACACGGGCGCGACCGGGGGAGCGGCATGACCACCGTGCTCATCGTGGACGACCAGCCCCTCCAACGCCTGGGATTCCGGATGCTGTTGGAGGCCAACCCCGACACCGAGGTGGTCGGCGAGGCCGGGCACGGCGCCGAGGCGGTGCGGATGGCCGCCGAACTTCGTCCCGACGTGATCCTGATGGACGTACGGATGCCCGGCATGGACGGCATCGAGGCCACCCGCCGGGTCGTCGCGGCCGGCGACCGCTCCCGTGTCCTCATCCTGACCACCTTCGACCTCGACGAGTACGCCCACGAGGCACTGCGCGCGGGAGCCAGCGGCTTCCTCCTCAAGGACGCCCACCCCGAGGAACTCCTCGCCGGCATCCGCGCGGTGGCCTCCGGCGACGCGGTCATCGCCCCCGCGCTCACCCGCCGCCTGCTGGACGCCTACGCCCAGCACCTGCCGAAGAGTTCACCGCAGGGACCCGCGGCGGCGCCCGCGACGGACGATCCCCGCATCCGCCCCCTCACCGACCGCGAGCGCGAGATCCTCGTCGCCATCGGCCACGGCTGGACCAACGGCGAGATCGCCGAGCGCCTCTTCCTCTCCGAGTCCACGGTGAAGACCCACGTGGGCCGCGTCCTCGCGAAGGTCGGTGCCCGCGACCGCATCCAGGCGGTGATCCTGGCCTACGACCTCGGACTCGCCCGCCCCAACTCCGCCGACCAGTAGCCCGGTCCCGGCGAAGCGGTCGGGGCCACGTCCACGCAGGTCGACCCGGCGCCGCGCCGGTTGCCCGCAGGTCCGCAACACCCCAGCTCACACCGGGTTTCCCACCCCTCCCCCCGACAGGCAACAGGAAACCCGTCGACCCCGGAAATCCCCCCGGGACAGGCTGATTCCGTCGGCCCGAAGCACGGCCTGCGACGACGCAGGAGACCTACCAGGGGGAAACATGCGCACGATGTTCCGCGCCGCCGCCACGTTCGCGACCGCACCGTACGCCTGTGGAACGTGGCCTCGCACCCGGCCACGGCGCCCCTGACCGGACGCAGCGACGACGTCAACGCGGGCGCCTGTACGCCCGGCGACCTGCTGGCCTACGGCGACTCGGCGGACCTGCACCACATCGCGATCTACCTCGGCGCGGGCGAGTCGGCCGAGGCGAGGCAGTCCGGCCCGCATCTGATGGTCAGTCATGTCCGCCTGCGCGGCGACTGCTTCGGGGCCGTCCGCGTCAACACCGGTGCGGTGAGCGGGCATGTCTTCCAGACCTGGGGCACCGGCGTCTGGACGAAGACCGCACCCTCGGTCGGCGCCACCCGCGTCTACTCCTTCCCCGACGCGACCAGCATCCGCGGCGAGTGCCAGAAGCACGCGGAGACCGTCACCGCCGACGGCTACACCAACGACGCCTGGGCCTACCTGCCCGGCTACAAGGCAAGGATGAACAACATCTACATCCAGGGCCCGGCCCGGCTGGACGGCGTCCCCACCTGCACCTGACCCGCACCGCATAAATCCCGTGCTCCACACCCCCGGGCTTCCCTACACTCGCCACATCCGTTGACGAGTGAGGGGAGCCCGGCCGTGCGCTACAGCACCGCTGTCGTCGTTCCCCGCTCCCGGTACGAGGTGATCCTCGTGTCTTCGGCCGTCCGGTGCCCGCTGCGCGGCCGGCACCGGATGCCCGTGACGTGACAGCTTTTTGACGCTCCGTCAATTCACCTCTCCCGCACGGGAATTGCGCCGCCCTGCACGGAAATCACTTTCGAAAGGCCATGGGCCGTGCGCACCGAACTCCCTCTCACCACCCCGCTCTCCGCCGTCCGCAACCTGGGCATCCTCGCCCACGTCGACGCCGGCAAGACCACCGTCACCGAGCGGTTCCTCTACCTCACCGGCACCACGCACAAGCGCGGTGAGGTCCACGACGGCACGACCGTCACCGACTTCGACCCCCAGGAGCGCGACCGTGGCATCACCATCTTCGCCGCGGCCGTCACCTGCGCCTGGGACGGTCACCGGATCAACCTGATCGACACCCCGGGACACGTCGACTTCGCCGACGAGGTGGAACGGTCCCTGCGCGTCCTCGACGGCGCGATCGCGGTGTTCGACGCCGTCGCTGGCGTGGAACCGCAGAGCGAGTCGGTGTGGCGCCAGGCCGACCGTTACGGCGTCCCGCGCATCGCCTTCGTCAACAAGCTGGATCGCGCGGGCGCCGACCTCGACACGGCCGTCGCCTCCATCCGCGAACGGCTCCATCCGGCGCCGCTGGTGGTGCAGTTGCCGATCGGCGCGGAGGACGGCTTCACCGGCGTCGTCGATCTGCTCCGGATGCGTGCCCTGGTGTGGACCGACGGCAGTGACACGCCTGAGGAACTCCCGGTCCCGGAAAGCCTGTTGGAGGAGGCGCGGCGGCGCAGACGACTGCTGGAGGAGGCGGTGGCGGAGCTGCACGCGGGCGCGCTGGAGGAGTTCTACGCCGAGTCCACGCTGTCCGCCGCGACGTTGAGTGCCGTCCTGCGCGACCTCACCCGCACCGGCGACGGTGTGGTCGTCCTGTGCGGCTCGGCCTACCGCAACCGGGGTATCGAGCCGCTGCTGGACGCCGTAGTGGCGTATCTGCCGTCGCCGTCGGACGTTCCGCCGGTACGGGGAACGGACGACGCGGGCGTCGAGCAGGAGCGGGCGGCGGATCCCCAACTTCCCGTCTCCGCACTGGCGTTCAAGGTGAGTGCGACCGCGACCGGGCGGCTGACGTATCTGCGGATCTATTCGGGCACGATCGAGAGGGGAGACACCGTGTGGGACCCGGGGGCACAGCGTACCGAACGGATCGGGCGCATCCTGCGGGTGCAGGCCGACCGGCACGAACGCGTGGACCGGGCGGTCGCCGGGGACATCGTCGCCGTGGCCGGTCTGAAGTCCACCCGCGCCGGCTCGACCCTGTGCGCGCCGGACGCCCCGCTCGTCCTCGAACCGCCCGCGGTCGCCGACCCGGTGGTCTCCGTGGCGGTCGAGGCCCGCAGGAGCACCGACACCGACCGGCTGGCATCGGCACTGGCCCGACTGGTCGAGGAGGACCCGTCGTTGGTCGTCCGCACCGATGCCGAGACCGGGCAGACGGTCCTGTCCGGCATGGGTGAACTGCACCTGGAGGTCGCGGTGGAGAAGATCCGACAGGCCACCGGCGTGGAGGCCAACGTCGGCCGCCCCAGGGGCGCTTACCGGGAGACGGTCGTGCGCGGAGTGACCGGCCGGGTCTACCGGCACGTCAAACAGGACGGCGGATCAGGCCAGTTCGCGCACGTGGTGCTCGACGTCGAACCGCTGGAGGGCCTCGGCTTCGAGTTCCGCTCGGCGGTCGTCGGCGGAGGGGTGCCGCAGGAGTACGTCCGCTCGGTGGAGGCCGGGTGCCGTGACGCCCTCACCGAGGGGCCGATCGGCGGGTTCCCGGTGACCGGGTTGCGCGTCACGCTGACCGACGGGGCGACCCACGTGAAGGACTCCTCGGAGACGGCGTTCCGCACGGCCGGCCGCCTCGGCCTGCGCGAAGCCCTGCGTGCCTGCACGACGGTCCTCCTCGAACCGGTCGTCGAGGTCACCGTCACCGTGCCCGAGGACGCGGTCGGCGGAGTCCTCGGCGACCTGGCCGCCCGCCGCGGCCGCGTCACCGGCTCGACGACCCGCACAGGTTCGGCGATCGTCACCGCGACCGTGCCGCTGGCCGAACTCTTCGGCTATGCAACGCGGTTGCGCAGCCGGACGCAGGGCCGGGGCACGTTCACGGCCCGACCGACGGGGTACGCGCCCGCGCCGGGTGCGGTGGCGACCCGGTAGCGGCACCTGGACGGGAGGCGTCTCAGCGCGGGACGCCTTCCGTCGCCGGTCGCGGGGGGAGCCGGGCTAGGGAGGGGCGAGGGACTGGGGGGTGTGACGTCTGCCATGGTCAACGCCGTTGCAGCGGGCGGCATTTGGACGCCGATCGCCGAGATCACGCCCCAGGTGTGACGGTGACGGTGGCGGGTGCGGACCGAAGGGGGAGCTTCGGCCCGCACCCGCCACGTACTCAGGGACTCCGGGGTCTCAGGGACTGCCGGGGTCTTAGGGGTACGAGGTCACCGTCGACGGCACGGTCGACGTGCCCGAGGTCGGCGAACCCGTCTCGTTGATGACGTGCTCGTACTGGCCCTGGCCGCCGAGGGAGACGACGAGCAGGTCGTGGAACTTCACGCCCGAACGGTTCGGCGCCGCGAAGCCGTTGTGCTGCACGATCGTCGGGGCGACGTTGTAGTAGCAGTAACTGCCCAGGCCCCAGCCCTCGTGCACGGTCACGTTGTCGGCGACCTTGTAGGCCGCGTAGCCCTTGATCGAGCCGTTCTGGATGGCGGCCTGGTTCGGGGCGTCGTACGCCTTCTCGTTCTGGAAGAAGATCGTGCGGCCTCGCTCGCCGTTCCACTGGACGTCGTACTTGTTGAAGTGCTCGACGAACAGGCCGGTGGCCAGGACGTCGGCGCCGTTGACGACGAGTCCGTAGTCGGCGCGGTTGGTGTCCCAGCCGATGCCCGTGCCGTGGTCGGCGCGCCAGAGCCAGGTGTGGTCGACGATGGTGTGGCGGTTGTTGATGACCATGCTGGTGGTGGCCTTGCCGGCGCCCGCGCCGCCGATGCGGACGAACACGTCCTGGACGGTGGTGGGGTTGGCGGAGTGGTCCGTCGTCGTGCCGGCGGGGCCGACCTCCAGCAGGGTGTTGGAGTTGACCGTGCCCGCGTCGATCAGGAACCCGGCCAGGCGCACGCCGTCGACGTCGGCGGTCTTGACGGCCGTAACTCCGTTGTCGGGGACCAGAGTTGCGTAACCCAGGCCCAGGACGACGGTGTTGGCGCGGTTCACCTGGATCGGCTGGTTCAGGTGGTAGATGCCCGGGGTCAGCAGGAGGTGAAGTCCCTGTGTGAGCGCCTGGTTGAGGGTGGCGGCCGTGACGCCCGGCTTCGCGACGTAGAACTGGGAGAGGGGCAGTGAGGTGCCGCGCGGTGTGCCGTTGCCCCAGGTCACCCCGCTCGCGTTGGTGCGCTTCTCGGGGAGGAAGACGCGGTACTCGGTGCCGTTCAGGTACAGGAAGGGCTTCTCCCGGGAGACCGGTGTCGTGGCGAGGGTCGTGTACACCGGGTTCGGGAAGCCCTGCGCGGGAGCGCCCTGCACGCCTGAGAAGACCATGTTCCAGACGCCGTTGAGCCAGCTGCCGATCGCGCTGTCCCGGGTGTACCACTGCTGCTGCGAGTACGGCTGGACCTGGCCGTCGATCCGGCTGTCGGCGATGTAGCCGCCGCTGGCCCAACCGTAGCCGTTCGGGGAGAGGTTGAGGCTGCCGCGGACGTGCATCCGACGGAAGGGGGCCGCCTGAGCCACGGCCCACCTGTTGGTCCCGCTGACGGGCACGAGCGCGAGGTTCTCCGCCGAACGCCAGAAGTTCTGGGTGGCATTGCCGTTGAACCAGCCCGCGTCGACCGTGATGTCACCGTTGATCGTGGTGTCGTCGGGGGAGAGGCCGAGCCCGGAGATCGAGGTGTAGAAGCCGAGTTGGGCGTTGAGCCCGTTGTACGTGCCCGGCTTGAACAGCAGTTGATAGCGGCCGGTGCCGAACTGGGCCGTCTCCTGCTGGGCGAAGATCTGGTCCAGCCTGGCCTGGATGCCCGAGGTGGACGGGTCGAAGACGATGACGTTGGGGCCGAGATCGCCGCCGCCCGGCAGAGCGAGTGGCTTGTTCGCGGCGGGGGTCGCGGGGGCGGCGGAAGCTGCGGAGGCGGTTGCGGGCAGTCCGGCCAGGGCGGACACCGCTGCGGCGGCACCGAGGACGGCTCTGCGGGGAACTGGGGACATAAGGCGGCTCTCCTTGTTCATGAAATGAACGCCGGTGGGGTTGGGAGCGCTCTCTCGCGGGGGAATGCTTCAGGTCCGTGAACACGGCCGTCAAGAGGTACGACCGAGTTCGACGAGTGGCGTCCAAACTCTTGACGCTTCTGGCTTCCGAGGTTTAACTCACGTCCTAAATTAAGTCGTGAGTGCATTCCCTGAAGGGACACCCGGAGTATGCGCAGCATCCGAGCCGCGGCCGTAGGCGCCGTCACCATGTCACTCGCCCTAGCGGCCACGGCCTGCGGAGGCGGTTCGTCCACGGGTGGAGGATCCAACGACTCGCCCAAGACGCTCACCTACTGGGCCTCCAACCAGGGCGCCAGCATTGCGATCGACAAGAAGGTCCTCCAGCCCGAGCTCGACAAGTTCAAGAAGCAGACCGGCATCACGGTGAAGCTGGAGGTCGTGCCCTGGTCCGACCTGCTCAACCGGATCCTCACGGCGACGACTTCAGGCCAGGGCCCCGACGTCCTGAACATCGGCAACACCTGGAGCGCCTCCCTGCAGGCCACCGGCGCCTTCCTCCCGTGGAGCGCGGCCAACTTCGCGAAGATCGGCGGCAAGGACCGCTTCGTCGACTCCGCGCTCGGCTCCACCGGCGCCACGGGCAAGGACCCGGCCGCCGTCCCGCTGTACTCGATGGCGTACGCGCTCTACTACAACAAGCAGATCTTCGCCGACGCCGGCATCGCCCAACCGCCCACCACCTGGGACGAGTTGGTCGCCGACGGAAAGAAGATCGAGGCGAAGGGCAAGCAGGCGCTCGGCGCCGAGGGCGCCAACGTCTCGGAGAACATCCACCACACCTTCGTCTTCGCCAAGCAGCACGGCGCCGACTTCTTCACCGCCGACGGCAAGGCCGACTTCACCAACGACGGTGTGGTGGCCGCGGTCAAGCAGTACGTCGACCTGATGGCCAAGGACAAGGTCATCCCGGTCGGCAACGCCGAGTACGCGCAGAACCAGTCCGTCAGCGACTTCGCCAAGGGCAAGACGGCGATGCTGATGTGGCAGTCGGCGTCCGCCAACCTCAAGTCGCAGGGCATGAGCGAGAGTTCGTACGGCATCGCCCCGATCCCCGTGCAGTCCGGCACCCCGGGCACCGGCGCGCAGACCAACTCGATGGTGGCCGGCATCAACCTGGCCGTCTTCAAGAACACGAACAACTTGGACGGTTCCACCAAGTTCGTGAAGTTCATGACGAGCGACGCCGAGCAGAAGATCCTCAACACGGCGTACAGCTCCATCCCGCCGGTGAAGACCGCGCAGGAGGACACCGCGTTCAACACCCCCGCGAACGCCGTCCTCAAGGACACCCTCGCCAAGAGCGCCGCCGCGCTCCCGCAGGTCGCCGACGAGTCCCAGTTCGAGACGGCGGTCGGCACGGCCGTCAAGGACCTGTTCGCCGACGTCGCCGCGGGACGCGCGGTGACGACCGCGTCGGTCAAGGCGGAGCTCGAAAAGGCTCAGCAGCAGATGCCGGCGAAGTGAGTGCGACTGTGACGAGCACTGTCACCCCGGAGGCCGCCGAGCGGAAGGACACTTCCGCCACGGCGGCCCCCGGGCCGCGCCGTCGGCGTACCGACCGGATCCGCCGGATCGGACTGCCGTATCTGCTGCTCCTGCCCGCCCTGATCCTCGAACTCCTGGTCCACCTGGTGCCGATGGTCATCGGCATCGTCATGAGCTTCAAGGAGCTCACCCAGTTCTACATCCGCGACTGGGGCACCGCGCCCTGGTCCGGCTTCGGCAACTACAAGGTCTCGGTGGACTTCAGCGCCCCCGTCGGCAAGTCGCTCCTCCACTCCTTCTTCGTCACCGTCGTCTTCACCCTGCTGTCGGTCGCCTTCTGCTGGCTGCTCGGCACGGTCACCGCGATCTACATGCAGGACAACTTCCGCGGCCGGGGCCTGCTGAGAGCGCTCTTCCTGATCCCGTACGCGCTGCCGGTCTACGCGGCCGTCATCACCTGGGTCTTCATGTTCCAGCACGACAACGGCCTGGTGAACCACGTCCTGCACGACCAGCTGCACATCACCAGCAAGCCGTCGTTCTGGCTGATCGGCGACAACAGCTTCTACGCGCTGCTCATCGTGCACGTGTGGAAGGGCTGGCCGTTCGCCTTCCTCATCGTCATGGCCGGCCTGCAGAACATCCCCAAGGAGCTGTACGAGGCGGCGTCCATCGACGGCGCCGGCCGGCTGCAGCAGATCCGCCGCATCACCGTGCCGTCACTGCGCCCGGTCAACCAGGTGCTGGTCCTGGTGCTGTTCCTGTGGACGTTCAACGACTTCAACACGCCGTACGTCCTGTTCGGCAGGTCCGCCCCCGAGGCCGCGGACCTCATCTCGGTGCACATCTACCAGGCCTCGTTCGTCACCTGGAACTTCGGCACCGGCTCCGCGATGTCGGTCCTGCTGCTGCTGTTCCTGCTCGTCGTCACCGGTGTGTACCTGGTGGTCACTTCACGCGGACGGAGGTCGGCCGATGTCTAGTTCCTCTGTCTCCAGGTCACCGATGGCCCCGCCCCGCTCCTTCATCTGGTCGCGGCGGATCTTCCTCACCCTGCTCGCCGGCTTCGTCCTGGTGCCGGTGTACGTCATGCTCTCCAGCTCCCTGAAACCGCTCTCGGACGTCACGGGCAAGTTCCGCTGGCTGCCGAGCGGTCTCACGATCCGCCCGTACATCGACATCTGGTCGACGGTCCCGCTCGCGAAGTACTTCATGAACTCGCTGATCGTGTCCGTCGCCGCGACCCTCTGCTCGGTGGTGATCGCGGTCTTCGCCGCGTACGCCGTCAGCCGCTACGAGTTCCGCGGCAAGCGCGTCTTCACGGTCACCGTCCTGTCGACGCAGATGTTCCCGGGCATCCTCTTCCTCCTCCCGCTGTTCCTCCTCTACGTCAACATCGGCAACGCCACGGGCATCGCCCTGTTCGGCTCGCGCGGCGGCCTGATCCTGACGTATCTCACCTTCTCCCTGCCCTTCTCCATCTGGATGCTGATCGGCTACTTCGACTCCGTGCCACGGGACTTGGACGAGGCCGCGCTGGTCGACGGCTGCGGTCCGCTCGGCGCACTGCTGCGCGTCGTCGTACCGGCCGCGATCCCCGGCATCGTCGCGGTCGCCGTCTACGCCTTCATGACCGCGTGGGGAGAAGTCCTCTTCGCCTCCGTCATGACCAACGACTCGACCCGCACGCTCGCCGTCGGACTCCAGGGCTACTCCACGCTCAACGACGTGTACTGGAACCAGATCATGGCCGCCTCGCTGGTCGTCAGCGTGCCCGTGGTCGCCGGCTTCCTGCTGCTGCAGCGCTATCTCGTCGCCGGGCTGACGGCGGGCGCCGTCAAGTGACCGACCCGACCAACTCCGCTGACCGTAAAGGGACTTCAGTGACCATCGACTTCGCCGCACTCCCGCACGACTTCCTGTGGGGCACGGCCACCGCGGCGTACCAGATCGAGGGAGCCGTCGCCGAGGACGGACGCGCGCCGTCGATCTGGGACACCTTCTCGCACACTCCCGGAAAGATCGCGAACAACGACAACGGCGACGTCGCCTGCGACCACTACCACCGCTGGCGCGAGGACCTCGGCCTGATGCGCCAACTCGGCGCCAACGCCTACCGGTTGTCGATCGCCTGGCCCCGCGTCGTCCCCGGCGGCGACGGCCCCGCCAACCCCAAGGGCCTCGCGTTCTACGACGAGTTGGTGGACGGACTCCTGGAGGCGGGCATCACCCCCTCCGCCACCCTCTACCACTGGGACCTGCCCCAGGCGCTCCAGGACCGCGGCGGCTGGCCCGAGCGCGCCACCGCCGAGCACTTCGCGGCGTACGCCTCGGTCGTGGCCGAACGCCTCGGCGACCGCGTCACCCACTGGACGACCCTCAACGAGCCCTCCTGCTCGGCCTGGATCGGCCACCTCGAAGGCAAGATGGCCCCGGGTTGGACCGATCTAACGGCCGCCGTGCGGGCTTCCTACCACCTGCTGCTCGGCCACGGCCTCGCCGCCCAGGCGATCCGCGCCGCCGCCCCCGACGCCCAGGTCGGCATCGTCAACAACCTCTCCACGGTCTACCCCGCCGGCGACCGCGACGAGGACGTCCGGGCGGCCCGCCGGCAGGACGGCCACGTCAACCGCTGGTGGCTCGACCCGATCCACGGCCGTGGCTTCCCGGCGGACATGGTCGAGACGTACGGCGTCGAACTCCCGGAACAGCCGGGCGACTTGGCGACCATCGCCGCCCCGCTCGACTGGCTCGGCCTGAACTACTACTTCCCGGCGACCGTCGCCGACGACCCCGACGGCCCCGCCCCCTACACCCGCGCCGTGCGCCGCCCAGGTGTCCCGCGCACGGGCATGGACTGGGAGATCGACGCGTCCGGTATCGAGACCCTGCTGCTCCGCCTCACCGAGGAGTACGCCCCCCGCCGGATCTACGTCACCGAGAACGGCTCCTCGTTCCCCGACGTCGTACGCCCCGACGGCACGGTCGACGACCCGGAGCGCCAGGACTACCTGGTCCAGCACCTCGCCGCCTGCGCCTCGGCGGCCCGCAAGGGTGCCCCGCTGGCCGGCTACTTCGCCTGGTCGCTGCTCGACAACTTCGAGTGGGCGTACGGCTACGAGAAGCGTTTTGGACTGGTCCACGTGGACTACGAGACCCAGGTCCGCACGATCAAGGGCTCCGGCCACCGGTACGCGGACATCATCCGCGACCACCGCAGCCGGGCCCAACGCGCGGCCTGAGCAAGGCGGCCCCGGTGGGCGCGGGCGGGGGAGCCCGCACCCACCGGGGCACCACCATCCCCATGTGTGTCATGCGCACGACAGTCAGCTGTAGGTCGGCACGAGCACCCCCAGAAGGAGACCCGCCCCTCAAGGAGACCCGCATGCCCGCACGCACCCTGCTCACCGCGCTCACCGCGCTGGCCCTGTTCTCCGCCACCCCGGCCCTCGCGGCCCCCGCACCGCAGGCCGCGGCCGCCGCCGCGACCTGGGACACCGACCGCGCGGCTGCCTCCTACGCCGCGAACCCGGCCGCCGTCACCGCCTCCGGCAGCGAGAACGCCGGCACCACCCCCGGCCTCGCCTTCGACGGTGACGGCGCGACCCGCTGGTCCAGCAACTTCGCCGACGACGCCTGGATCCGCCTCGACCTCGGCACGACGATCCGCATCGACCGCGTCACCCTCGACTGGGAGGCGGCCTACGGCAAGAGATACGTCCTGGAGGTCTCCAGGAACGGCACCGACTGGACGCCGTTCTACACGGAGACGGCCGGCACCGGCGGTTCGGTCACCACGAGCACGTACCCCCAGGAGGTGACGGGCCGCTACGTCCGCATGCGCGGCTTGGAACGTGCCACGCCCTACGGCTACTCGCTCTACTCCTTCAAGGTCTACGGCGGCGAACAGGCCCCCGCGTCCACGGCCCGCACCAACCTCGCCCTGAACCACCCGGCGTACTCCGACTACTACCAGCACAACGGCGTTTCACCGGCGTACGTCACCGACGGCGGCTGGCCAGCCAACCTCAAGGACGACGCGACCCGTTGGTCCAGCGACTGGAACGCCGACCGCTGGGTCTCGGTCGACCTGGGCGCGACCTCGACGATCGACACGGTCGACTTCTACTGGGAATCGGCCTACGCCGTCGACTACTTGCTCCAGGTCTCCGACGACAACAGCACCTGGCGCACGGTCTACGAACCCTCGGCCGCCGACATCGCCGCCCGCCGCGCGAACGTCCAGGCTCCCGCCGACGCCACCGGCCGCCACGACACGGTCACCCTGCCCCAGCCCGTCACCGGCCGCTACGTCCGCATGCTCGGCAAGGAACGCCGCTCCTTCTACAACCCGGCGCCCTACACGGCCCAATTCGGCTACTCCCTCTACGAGTTCCAGGTCTGGGGCACCGGCGGCAGCGCGGCGGCGGCCTACCCCGTACTTCCCGCCGACCAGTCGGGCACGTACCAGACGACGTTCTTCGACGACTTCACGTCGGCGGCCCTGGACCGCTCCAAATGGCGGGTCGTGCGGACGGGCACCGAGATGGGCTCGGTCAACGGCGAGTCCCAGGCGTACGTCGACTCCACGGACAACGTCCGTACCCAGAACGGAGAGTTGATCCTCGGGGCGAAGTACTGCAAGGGCTGCACCCAGGCGGGCGGTGGCACGTACGACTTCACGTCCGGCCGCATCGACACCAACACCAAGTTCGACTTCACGTACGGCAAGGTCAGCGCCCGCATGAAGCTCCCGGTCGGCGACGGATTCTGGCCCGCCTTCTGGCTGCTCGGCAGCAACGTCGACGACCCGTCGGTCTCCTGGCCCGCCTCCGGCGAGACCGACATCATGGAGAACATCGGCTACCCGACCTGGACGAGCACGGCCCTCCACGGCCCCGGCTACTCCGCCGACGGCAACATCGGCGCCCGCCAGACCTACCCGAACGGCGGCACCGCCGACCAGTGGCACACGTACGCGGTCGAATGGACCCCGACCACGATGCGCTTCTACGTCGACGACACCCTCGTCCAGGAGACCACCCGCAACAAACTCGAATCGACCCGAGGCCAATGGGTCTACGACCACAACCAGTACGTCATCCTCAACCTCGCGCTGGGCGGCGCGTATCCGGCCGGCTGGAACCAGGTGACCACGCCGTACTGGGGGCTGCCGCAGGCGAGCGTGGACAAGGTCGCCGCCGGGGGAGTGCAGGCGGAGGTGGACTGGGTGCGGGTCGAACAGAAGAGGTAACAGCTGGGCCGGTCCGGTGCGCGGCACCGGACCGGCCCGTTCCGCCGCCCGTCAGCAGTCCCTGAACTCCGGTGACTGGTTCAGCACTTGGGACCGTACCGACGTGAACCGCGCGTACGTCTCCCCGTCCAGCGCCCCCGGCCGGAACGCCGCCACCCGATGGCAGTTCTGGAAGGCCAGCGCCACCCCGAAGTGGCGCTCCAGGCTGCCCCTGATCGCGTCGCTGGCCAGGGCCCGCAGCAGCTGGCCGCGTTCCTGTTCGGACAGGGGCGGGGTCTGGTTGTCGGTGAACTCGGCCGTGGTGTCGCGGAGTTCGGTGGCGAGACCGGCGATGAGGTCGTAGGCGTACGGCAGGGACGTGCGAACCGTGTCCACGAAGTCCGCCTCGCGGATGTCACCGTGTTCGGCTTCGGCGAGGAGCTTCGGGGAGACGTCGAGAGACATGAAAAGGGGTGTCCTGTCTGGTTGTCGGTGAACAGCGAGCCGGTGGTGGTCAGGGTTGTGGCGTCGGGCCCGGTACGTAGTCCGGGTCCACCTGGGCCGCGAGATTCAGGCCCGTCGCCTTGTCCGCCCACGCGGTGGCGTTACGGAGGTGGAAGTCGACGGCGTGGCGGTGCAGCGTCGGCCAGTCCCTCGGGCGAGCGTCGACCGCCTCGCGCAGCACCTGCAGGGCGTGCACGTTGTGCGGCTCCAACTCGCCCTGTGCCCGGCCCTGTTCGGCGGCGCGGACGGCGGGGGAGTGCACCAGGTGGGTCAGGAGGTCGTCGCCCACCTCCTCCTTGAGGAAGAGCAGGTCGTCCTCGCCGGTGACCTTGTTGCCGATCACGGCGAGGCGGATGCCGAACTCCCGTGCGTGGTCGCGGTACTGGCGGTACACGGAGACGCCCTTGCGGGTGGGTTCGGCCACCAGGAACGTCAGGTCGAAGCGGGTGAACAGGCCGGAGGCGAAGGCGTCGGCGCCCGCCGTCATGTCGATCACGACGTATTCGCCGGTGCCGTCGACCAGGTGGTTCAAGTACAGCTCCACCGCGCCGAGTTTGGAGTGGTAGCAGGCCACCCCGAGGTCGCTCTCCTCGAACTCGCCCGTCGCCATCAGCGGTACGTCACCCGCACGGACCACATGCCGGGCGTGCACCTCGTCGTCGCCGAGCAGCCGCAGAAGGCGTGAGCCGCGTCCCGGGGGTGTGGTCTTGATCATGGCCTCGGGGGAGGCGATGCGGGGGTTGGTGCCGCGCAGGTAGTTCTTGAGCTCGGCCAGGTGGGCGGCCAGGGGTGGGGCGGTGACCGGTTCGGTGCCGGGAGACGCGTCGGGGGACAGGGCCTCGGCCAGATGCTGGTTGATGTCGCCGTCGATGGCGAGCACGGGGGCGCCGGCGCGGGCCAGATGGCGGGCGAAGAGGGCCGACAGCGTGGTCTTTCCGCTGCCGCCCTTGCCGACGAACGCGACGCGCACTACCGGTCCGCCGCGATCGCAGTTTTGAAAATGAATGTCATGTGGCTAGGTTTTAGGGGGTGGCCGCGAGGCTGTCAAATCCAGTGGATCAAGGGTGATCCGGGAACGGTCCAAAGGCGATCAAGGCCTGGGAGTCTTAATGCATATGATGTGCAAGTGCTTGACTACTGCATCAGGGCGGCAGGCCCGGACGACATCGACGGTGCGCGTGCCGTGATGCTCGACACCGTCTACCGCGACTTCCACACCGGCTACGTGCCCCGCTGGCACGGCGACATCATCGACCCGGCCGCCGCCTATCTCACCCCGGCCCGCCACACCCTCCTCGTGGCGCTCGACCCCGCCGACGGCGCGGTCGTGGCGACCGCCGCCCTCGACTCCCGTGGACCGGTCCATCCGCCGAACCCGCGCGACCTCGCCGAGCGCTACCCCTCCGGGGACACCGCGCAACTGCGTCGCGTCTACGTCCGCCCCGCGCACCGTAGGCGCGGCCTCGCCCGGCACCTCGTCGGCGGACTCCTCGCGTTCGCCGCGGCCGACGGCGGCTACCGCGCCGTCTACCTGCACACCGATCCCGCCGTACCCGGCGCCGAGGCCTTCTGGCGGTCGCTCGGGAAGGTCGTGCACGACGAGCGTGACGACCCGGGCGGCGGGCAGGGGATCGTGCACTTCGAACTGGCGATGGAGCGATGACCGCGATGCGACCCGGACGAACCCGCCCTGCCCGCCTGCTCCTCGCCCTCACGCTCGCCCCGCTCCTCACCGGCTGTTTCGCCTCCGCCGGCGAGGAGAGCGGGGGCACGACCGGGGAGTCCGGTTCCCGGCTGCGCGTCGCCCTCGCGTTCCCGCCCGCCGAGAACCTCTCCCCGTACGGCGCCGACGCCACCATCCTCAGCCGCCTCGGTGTCACCGAAGGCCTGACCGCCCTGGACGCCAACGGTTCCGCCGCCCCCGCGCTCGCCCGGTCCTGGCAGCGGGAGGGCGACCGCAGCTGGCTGTTCACGCTCCGCGAGGCGACCTTCCAGGACGGCACCGAGGTCACTCCGGCCCGCGTGGCCACCGCCCTCGGCCATGCCGCCGAGGCGAAGCCCGCCCCGGCCGCGCTCTCCGGCGTCACCCTCACCGCCGAGTCCGCGGGCGGTGACCGCCTGCGCATCACCACCAACTCCCCCGACCCCGTACTGCCGTTGAGGCTGGCCGGTCCCGCGCTCGCCGTGCTCTCCCCGAAGGCGTACGAGGAGAAGGGTCGCGTCGACCCGGTCGGCACCGCCACCGGTCCCTTCGAACTGACGAAGGTCACCGGCTCCACGGCAGCCACCCTGGATCGCTTCGACGACTACTGGGGCGGGCTCGCCCAAGCCTCCGGAATCGACGCACGGTTCATCGCGGACGGCACCGCCCGCACCAACGCGCTGCGCACCGGACAGGTCGACGTCGCCGAGGCGATACCCGTCGCCCAGGCCGCGACTCTCGACGCGGACACCCGCCGCGAGACCGCCACCACCCGCACCACGAGCCTCCAACTCAACACCAGGACAGGCCCGTTCAAGGACCCGAAGCTTCGCGCCACCGCCCGCGAGGCCGTCGACACCTCCGCACTGGCCAAGGGTGTCTACGAAGGTCACGCCGACGCGGGTACGGGTATCTACGGCCCCGCCGTCACCTGGGCCGCGGGCAAGCGCGAGCAACCGGTCGGGCGGGCCGAGCCCGTGGCGCCCGGCGGTCGGACCATCACCCTCGCGACGTACGACAACCGGCCCGAACTCCCCGAAGTCGCCCAGGTGTTGAAGCAACAGCTGGAAAAGGCGGGATTCAAGGTCGAGTTGGAGGTGCGGGAGTACTCGCGGATCGAGAGCGACGCGCTGGCCGGTAAGTTCGACGCGTTCGTCGTCGCCCGCAACACCCTGGTGGACACGGGCGATCCGGTGGCCGTGCTCGCCAGTGACTACACCTGTGACGGCGGCTACAACCTCGCCCTGCTGTGCGACAAGGCCGTCGACCGGGCCGTGGCGAAGGCCGAGCGCACCGCCGACACCTCCGCGCGGCAGAGCGCCGCGATGACGGCCGAAGCCGGGATCCTCGGCACCGACGCCGTCGTACCGCTCGTGCACCAACGTGTCGTCACCGGCGTCGGCACCTCGGTGCGGGGCGCCCTCCTCGACCCGTACGAGCGCACCCTCGTCGGCCCCGGAACCCGGCACTGAACCATGCCGCACCGCACGGCCACGCTCCTGTGGCGCGCCTTCCTCGCCGCTGCCCTCGTCTGCGCGGTCGGCCTCCTGCCCTGGCTCTCCCGCACCGACCCGGCCCGCACCGTCCTCAAGGCCCGCTCGGCGGAACGCGACCCCGACCCGCAGGTCCTCGCCACCATCCGCACCCAACTCGGCCTCGACAAAGGCCCGTTGCACCTGCTCGGCCAGTGGCTCACCGGCCTGCCGCACGGCGACGCCGGGCGCTCGTGGATCTCCGGCGCCGAGGTCATGCCCGGAGTGCTCCAAGCCCTGGGCGCGTCCCTGCTGTTGATGGGCGCGGCGGTCGCGGTGGCCGTTGTCACGGCCGGGTTGGTGTGTGCGCGGACGTTGCGGCGGGGTGCGCGTGCGGTGGGGCGGTCGAGTGACGCTGGGTCCGGATTCCCGGGCGTGCTGGGGGAGTTCGTCGCGCGGCGGCTCGGCGGTATCTGCGCCGCGGCGCGGCCGGAGTCCCGCGCCCGGCGGCGATTCCGTGGTCCCGCAGAGCGCCCCGGTGGCACCGGCTCCGCCGTTCTTGCCGCGTTGCCCGAGTTCCTCACCGCCTCCGTGCTCGCCACCGTCGTCGGGGTGCAGTTCGGGTGGTTGCCCGCGCTCGGGTGGTACGGGCCGCGGTGGGTGGTGCTGCCGGCGCTTGCGTTGGGGGTGCCTGCCGGAGCTGTGCTGGGGCGGTTGCTCGATGATCTGTTGCCGGGGGCGTTCGGCGAGCCCTGGGTACGGGCCGCTGCCGCACGGGGGTTGTCCGGGGGGCCGATCGCCCGACAGGTCGTGCGGCGGTGTCTGCCGGGGTTGTTGCCCACCATGGGTTTGTTCGTCGTCGGGTTGACCGGTGGTGCCGTCGCCGTCGAGCAGATCTTCGACATCCCGGGGCTCGGCCGCACCACCCTCCAGGCCGCCCTCGCCCAGGACCTGCCCGTGCTTCAGGCCGGTACCCTCGCCCTTCTCCTGCTCGCCGCCGTAGCCGCCGGACTCACCCGTCTCACGGCACGCCTCCTCATCGGCCCCGCGCTACGTGCCGACGCCCTCCCCTCCCTCCACGGGCCCAGCACCTCAACTCCCCGACGAACCCTGCCCCTTGTCTACGGCGCCCTCCTCCTCGGTGTCGTCGCGCTCGGTCTGCCCCGGGATCCCCTCGCCCTCGACACCGGGCTGCGCCTCCAACACCCCACCTGGACCCACCCGTTCGGCACGGACTCGCTCGGCCGGGATCTCCTCGCGCGGGTCGCCCACGGCGCCGTCGACACCCTGCTGCTCGCCCTCGCGATCAGTGCCGTCGCGCTCGGTACCGGCGTACTGCTCGGGCTGTTGCCCCGGCTGTCCGGGCCGCTCGTCGACACGGTGAACGCCGTACCGCCGGTCCTGGCCGCCCTGTTGGTCACCGCCGTCGCGGGAAGTGGGGCGGCGACACCCGCCCTCGCCGTGGCCGCCCTCGCCTGGACGCCCCTGGCCGCGCACACCTCCGCACTGCTGCTCCAGGAACGCGCCACCCTGCACGTGACCGCCACCCGGGGCCTGGGCGCGGGCCGTTGGCACATCCTGCGCCACTCACTCCTGCCCGCCGTCCTGCCGCCCGTCACCCGGCACGCCCTGCTCCGCCTGCCCGGTGTCGCGCTCGCCCTCGCCTCGCTCGGCTTCCTCGGCCTCGGCGCGCAACCGCCCTCCCCGGAATGGGGGTTGCTCCTCGCCGAGAACCAGCCCTATGCCGAACGCGCCCCCTGGGCAGTCCTGGCCCCCGCAGCCGTCCTCGCGCTGCTCGGCGCACTCGCGGTCACGGCCGCCGGGAACATGCAAGGGGCTAGCACGCGAAGGGAATTGGCCGCTCGATGACCTCCGTGGCCCTCGTGCGTACCCCGCTCTCCCCGCTGCTCCGGCTGCTGATCCTCACTCAACTCGCCTTCAACATCGGCTTCTTCGCCGTACTGCCGTTCCTGGCCGAGCACCTGGCGGACGCGATCGGCATGGCGGGCTGGCTCGTCGGTCTCGTGCTGGGGCTCAGAACCTTCAGCCAGCAAGGGCTGTTCGTGGTCGGCGGGGCCCTCGCCGACCGGTACGGCGTCCGGCCCGTGGTGCTCGCGGGGTGCGTGCTGCGGATCGCCGGGTTCGGCTGGCTCGGGTACGCGGACGAGATCTGGGCCGTCGTCGGAGCCGTTCTGCTCATCGGGTTCGCAGCCGCGCTGTTCTCACCGGCCGTGGAGTCGGAGGTGGCGCGGCAGGCGGTCGAGTGGGAGAAGGCGGGCGGGGGGTCCCGGACCCGGGTGCTCGCGTTGTTCACCGTCGCCGGTCAAGTCGGGTCGTTCGTAGGGCCGTTGCTCGGCGCGTTGCTGCTCGCCGTGGACTTCCGGGTCGCGTGTCTCGCCGGGGCCGGGGTCTTCGTGCTCGTCCTCGCGGGCCATGCGTGGTTGCTGCCGCAGCACATTCCCGGGCGGCCGCACATCAAAGAGAAGGGCGGCTTGCGGGCCCTGGTGCGCAACCGGCCCTTCCTCGCGCTGTGTTGTGCCTACGGCGCCTATCTCCTCGCCTACAACCAGCTCTACTTGGCCCTCCCCGAGGAGGTGGAGCGCGCGGCGGGCTCGCAGGCGCCGCTGGCCTGGCTGTTCGGGCTGTCCTCGCTGCTGGTGGTGACCGCGCAGTTGCCCGTGACCCGCTGGGCGGGGGAGCGGCTCGACCCGCGCCGGTCCATGGCGACCGGGCTGCTGCTGATCGCCGTAGGGTTCACGGCCGTGGCGGTGGCCCGGCCCGCCGAACTGACCGGTACCGGCGGGCTGTTGCCCGCGACCGGCTTCGTCGTCCTGCTCACCCTCGGCCAGATGCTCATCGCCCCTGTCGCCCGCGCCTGGGTCCCCGACCTCGCCGAACCCGGACGCCTCGGCCTCTACACCGGCGCGCTGTCCTCCGTCTCCGGCCTGATCGTCCTCCTCGGCAGCGCGGGCACCGGCACCCTCCTCGACTTGGGGTTGCCCGCGGCCGTGCCCTGGCTGGTGCTGGCCGCCGTACCGATGGCGGCGGTCGGCTCGCTGCCGCGCCGGTCACGCCGACCGCGCCGGAGATGAGCCGGCCGCAAGGCCCCCGTGCCACGGTCCCGGTGTCTGGACCGGTCCACCAGCGCCGTATCCCGGTAAATCGACGCATGCCCGCACGAGTCCACCCACCCGAACTGAACGCCCCACCCGCCCCCGCCGTACCAAGCCATGAACCAGATATGAGCTGCCCCCTAAACCGCCATCGACGGCTTCGGCGGCAACGGTGCGTGGGAGGATCCGTCACCATGAGCGCATCGCCGGCGGTTCGGAGCCTGCGCGCCGCGGTGTTCGCCGCGGTGTGTGTGCTGCTGGCTGCCGCCGGGCACGGGCTCGCCACCGGTGCCACGCCTCCGTTGTGGGCGGACGGTGCCGGATTCCTCGTCGTGTTCGTCATGGGGTGGCTGCTCGGCGGTCGGGAACGGTCCATGTCCGGCATCGGTGCCGCCATGCTGGCCACCCAGGCCGGGCTCCACCTCGGTTTCGATGTCGCGCGGCCACGGACCGGCATGGCGATGGCCGGTATGGCGCACATGTCCGGGCACGCCATGGCGCCCATGCGGCAGACGCAGGCGATGACCCCGCACGCCGTGGCCGCCCATGTCGTCGCCGCGCTCGTCGCGGCCTGGTGGCTGCGGCGCGGGGAGGCCGCGCTGTGGTCGCTGCTGCGCTGGGCCGTCGCCTTCGTGCCGGGGCTGGTCGCCTGGTGGCGGGACGCTCCCGTGCCCCAGGCCGCCCGTACATCCCGCCGTCCCGGACGTTCCGCCGCCGACGCGGCCCCCCTGCGCCAACTCCTCCTCCGGCACGCGGTCAGCCGTAGAGGACCACCGGACCCGATCCCGTACCCGGTCTGACCACCCAACTTCCTTTTCCCGTACGGAGATCACCTCACCATGTCCGCACACCGCACCACCCTGCGCCGCGCAGGCACCGTGGCCGCGCTCGCCACCGCCGGAGTCCTGGCCGCCGCCGGCGTCGCCTCCGCGCACGTGACCGTCCACCCGGAGAGTTACGCCAAGGGCGCCACGGACGGCGTGCTCACCTTCCGTGTCCCCAACGAGGAGGACAAGGCGAGCACCACCAAGGTCCAGGTCTATCTGCCCACCGACCACCCCGTCCTCGGCGTGCTGGTCACCCCGCAGAACGGCTGGACCGCGAAGGTCACCACCAGCAAGCTCAAGACGCCCGTGAAGACCGACGACGGCACCATCACCGACGCCGTCTCCCAGATCACCTGGACCGGCGGGAAGATCGCGGCCGGACAGTACGAGGACTTCAACGTCGCCTTCGGTCAACTGCCCGACGACACCGACCAGTTGGCGTTCAAGACGCTCCAGACATACTCGGACGGCGATGTCGTCCGCTGGATCGAGCAGACCACGGCCGGGGACGACGAGCCGGAGAACCCGGCGCCCGTCCTCAAGCTCACCGCGAAGGAGAGCGAGGACGGCGACGCGGCCCCGGCCGCCTCCGCCTCGGCGGCGGCCACCGCCACGAAGACGACGTCCGCCTCCGCCTCCTCGTCGAGCAGCGACTCGACCGCCCGCGGGCTCGGCATCGCCGGGCTGATCGTCGGCGTGCTCGGCCTCGCGGCGGGCGCCTTCGCGATCGTGCGCGGCCGGACCCCGCGGGCGTAGCACCCAAGTCGTAGCACCCGAGTCGTAGCAGCCAAGGGGGTACGCCGAAGGGCCCGGATCATCAGTGATCCGGGCCCTTCGGCGTGACCGTCCCTACCGCGAGACCAGTTCCAGCAGTTTCTCCTCCGCCGGAACCTCCTCGACGAGGGAGGCGCGGGAGGTGCGCCACAGCCACAGGATGTCGCGGCCGAACGACCACACCAGCGTGCCCAGCGCGAGGGCCACCACGGCGATGTTGGCCGCGTGCGGCAGCAGGTTCGCGCCCGCGAGGAGCAGCAGGATGCCCTGCGTGGCGGCGACCGTCTTGCGGGCGGTGCTCGGCGGCAGCGGGGCGTTCAGCCACAGCCAGACGCGGGCCGCGGCGACGAACCCGTAGCGCATCGCGCCGATCAGCAGGACCCACGGCCCGAGCTGCGTGGAGACGTACACGCTGAGCACCAGGATCAGGAACGCGTCGACCTCCATGTCGAACCGCGCGCCCAGCGCGGTGGAGGTACCCGTGCGCCGGGCGACCTTGCCGTCGACGCCGTCCAGGATCAGGGCCACCGCGGTCAGCCCGACCAGCAACGTGACCGGCGGCGAGCTCTCGAAGGAGTCCGCGACCAGCGCGGTCACCCCGCCGACCAGGATGGCCCGGCCGAGCGTGACCCGGTTGGCCGGGCCGAAGGAACGGGTCCGGGTCCGGTGCAGCGCCTTGGAGAGCACGGCCCAGGTGGCGATCGCGAATGCCAGGCCGGTCAGCCAGCCGGCCGGCCCCATCCCGATCGCCGTGCCGAGCAACGCCAGCAACAGGATCTGAACGCCCGCTCCCACAGCGGTCTCCTGCTGGACCAGCCTTGCTTCGTATGTGTTGTTCAGGGCCACCGCACACCCTCCGGCCGTATGACAGAGTCGATCAACGCCGCGTACTGTGCGCGGCCTGTGGTTACCCGTACGTGAACAGCTTCCCGATCGTTCAGGAGGATCCCGATGAAGCGCACCGCGAGGGCGTTTTGGATCGGTCCACCGGGCCACGGCGAGATACGCGACGTCGTCCTGCCCGACCCCGCCGAGGACGAGGTGGTGGTCCGATCCCTGTGGTCGGGCGTGAGCCGCGGCACCGAGACCCTGGTCTTCCGCGGGGGCGTCCCCGAGAACCAGCACGCGACCATGCGGGCCCCCTTCCAGGAGGGCGACTTCCCAGGTCCGGTCAAGTACGGCTACCTCAACGTCGGGGTCGTGGAGGAGGGCCCGGACGCGCTGCTCGGCCGTACCGTCTTCTGTCTCTATCCGCATCAGACGCGCTACGTCGTCCCGGTGAGCGCCGTGACACCGGTGCCGGACTCCGTGCCCGCCGGGCGGGCCGTGCTCGCCGGGACCGTGGAGACCGCCGTCAACGCGCTGTGGGACGCGGCGCCGCTGGTCGGCGACCGGATCGCGGTGGTCGGGGGAGGCATGGTCGGCTGCTCGGTGGCCGCGCTGCTGGGCCGTTTCCCGGGTGTGCGGGTGCAGTTGGTGGACGCCGATCCCGCGCGCGCGAAGACCGCCGAGGCGCTCGGTGTCGGCTTCGCGCTGCCGGCGGACGCGCTCGGCGACTGCGATCTCGTCGTCCACGCCAGCGCCACCGAACAGGGCCTCACCCGCGCGCTGGAACTCCTCAGCGCCGAGGGCACGGTCCTCGAACTGAGCTGGTACGGCGACCGGAAAGTGAGCCTCCCGCTCGGCGAGGCCTTCCACTCCCGCCGCCTGGTCATCCGCAGCAGCCAGGTGGGCACGGTCTCCCCGGCGCGCGCCAATCGCAGCTACGCCGACCGGCTCGCGCTCGCCCTCGACCTGCTCGCGGACCCGGCGCTGGACGCGTTGGTCACCGGGGAGAGCGACTTCGAGGAGCTGCCCCAGCTGCTGCCCAGGCTCGCCTCGGGGGAGATCCCTGCGCTGTGCCACCGGGTGCGTTACGCCGACATCGGCTGAGAACTGTTCAATTCCGTACGAGCAAGAGCGTCTGACCTGAGAAAAGAGTGAGAGTCGGCTGAACAGGGGGAGACGTGGAGCCGTACTAGACGGCATCCCCCGGCAGGGATCAGCCGGGGGACCAGACGCGCCGCACCTGGAGGGTCGTCCGTTGTTCAGCATCACCGTTCGCGATCACATCATGATCGCCCACAGCTTCCACGGCGAAGTGTTCGGGCCCGCCCAGCGGCTGCACGGAGCCACGTTCCTGGTGGACGCCACCTTCCGGCGCGAGCAGCTGGACGACGACAACATCGTCGTCGACATCGGTCTGGCCACCCAGGAACTGGGCGCCGTCGTGAGCGAGTTGAACTACAGAAACCTCGACAACGAACCCGATTTCGCCGGGGTCAACACCTCGACGGAGTTCCTCGCGAAGGTCATCGCCGACCGGCTCGCCGGGCGGATCGAGAAGGGCGCGCTCGGCGAGGGCGCCCGCGGTCTCACCGGACTCCAGGTCACCCTGCACGAGTCGCACGTTGCCTGGGCGAGTTACGAGCGTGCCCTGTGAGCGACGTGACCATCGACCGCGCCCCCTCGCTGGGATTCCTGCCCGCACAGCGCACGGCCTCCCGGAATGCCGAGATCATCCCCATGTCCCTGCGCAGCGTGCACTTCGTGATGCCGGGCGGTGTCGACGACCCGGCCGCGCCGAGCGGCGGCAACGCCTACGACCGGCGGGTCAGCCTGGACCTGCCCGGCTTCGGCTGGCAGGTCCACAAGCACGCCGTCGACGGCGAGTGGCCCCGGCCCGGTGCCGCCGCCCGTACCGAACTGGCGCGAGTGCTGCGCGAGTTGCCGGACGGCGCCGCCGTACTGCTGGACGGGATCGTCGCCTGCGCGGTCCCCGAGATCATCGTTCCGGAGGCCGACCGGCTGAGCCTGGCCGTCCTCGTCCACCTCCCGCTCGGCGACGAGACCGGCCTGGAGGCCGCCGTAGCCGCCGACCTGGACGAGAAGGAACGGACGGTCCTGCGCGCGGTGTCCGCCGTCATCGGCACCAGCGAGTGGGCGGTCCGCCGCCTCGTCTCCCACCACGGCCTCGCCCCCGAGCGCGTCCATGTCGCGACCCCCGGCGCCGACATCGCGCCCCTCGCCTCCGGCACCGACGGCGTATCCCGCCTGCTGTGCGTGGCGGCCGTGACCCCGCGCAAGGGGCAGCACCGGCTGATCGAGGCCCTGGCCGCAGCCGCCGACCTGCCCTGGACCTGCGTCTGCGTCGGGGGCCTCGGCCACGACCCGGAGTACGTCGACCACCTGCGCGGCCTCATCAAGCAGTACGGCCTCCAGGACCGGCTGCACCTCGCGGGCCCGCAGGCCGGCGCCGAACTCGACGCCAGCTACGCCTCCGCCGACCTCATGGTCCTCATGTCGTACGCCGAGACCTACGGCATGGCCGTCACCGAGGCCCTCGCGCGCGGGATTCCCGTGCTGGCCACGGACGTCGGCGGGCTGCCCGAGGCGGTCGGCCGCGCCCCCGACGGCGGGGTGCCCGGCATCCTCGTCCCGCCGGAGGCCCCGGCCGCCCTCGCCGCCGAACTGCGCGGCTGGTTCGGCGAGGCCGACGTACGCCGGCGGCTCAAGGCGGCGGCCCGGGGCCGGCGTGCGGCACTGGACGGGTGGGCCACCACGGCCCGCAGCCTGGCCGGCGTCCTCACCCGGCTCCCCAGCGAACCCCGGAGGGCGGCATGAGGAACACGCGGCCCACACGGGCCACGGCACAGGTTGGACGGATCCCGGCGCAGCCGGGACCCAGGGGCGTACCGCTGGGCATGCTGGTCGCCCCGGCGCAGGCCGACGCGAAGGACCTGACGGCTGGACAGCCGGGGCCGGAGGACATCATGGCGGGAACGGTCCAAGTGGACGCGGGCGAGCAGACAGAGCCGGGTTCCGTGATCCCCGGCGCCGGGCCCGCGGGCCGCCCCGGCGAGCGCGCCACCGTACGGCTGCGGGACGTCGGACCCGACGACCCGCCGCGCTACGCGCCCGAGTGGCTGGAGCTGCGGGAAAGTGCCGACGCCGTGGCGCGGGCGCCCGAACTGCTCGACCCGCTGCGCATCCGGCTCGCCAACCTGCCCGGCCGCTCCGGGGTCGTCATCCACGACCTGGGCTGCGGCACCGGCTCGATGGGACGGTGGCTCGCGCCCCGCCTCGACGGCGCCCAGCACTGGATCCTGCACGACCGCGACCCCTACCTCCTGCACTTCGCCGCCGTCGCCTCACCCCGCGCCGCCGCCGACGGCAGCCGCGTCACGGTGGAGACCCGGCGCGGTGACGTGGCCCGGCTGACCCCGGACGCGCTGGTCGGCGCCTCGCTGGTGACGGCTTCCGCGCTGCTGGACGTCCTCACCCGCGAGGAGGTCGACGCCCTCGTCACCGCCTGTGTCGGCGCCGGCTGCCCGGCGCTGCTCACCCTGTCGGTGGCGGGCAAGGTCGAACTCACCCCGGCCGACCCGATGGACGCGGAGATCGCCGACGCGTTCAACGCCCACCAGCGGCGCGACGGCCTCCTCGGCCCGGACGCCGTCACCGTCACCTGCGAGGCCTTCGCCGCGCACGGCGCCACGGTCCGCGTCCACCCGAGCGCCTGGCGGCTCGGCCCCGACGAGGCCGCCCTCACCGCCGAGTGGCTGCGCGGCTGGATCGGCGCGGCCGTCGAGGAACGCCCCGAGCTGAAGGAGCGTGCCGACCAGTATCTGGAACGGCGCCTCGCGGCCTGCGCGGCAGGGGAGTTGAGCGTGCTCGTCCACCACAGCGACCTGCTGGCACTGGCCCGGCCGACGGGGGGCACGTCATGAGCGTCGAGACGATGAGGACGGTCGCACCGCGGCCGAGCACCAGGACACGCAGGGTGCGTGTGGACCGGTCCACACCGGTCGCCCTCGCCCTGCGTACCGAGACCGCGGTGGAAGCGGTACGCCGTCCCAAGCACACCCCGCCGCTGCACAGTTCGGCCGTCTCCGGCGACCGCATCGGGGTGATCGTCGCCGCCCCGCGCCCCACCGCCGACCGCGCCTCCGGCGCCCGCCGCGTCCTGCGCGCGATCCTGAACCGGGTGAACTCCCGCGCGGTACGCACCCACTTCGGCACGGTCGCCGGCGTCACCATCCTCGGCGTCCTCCTCTGGCGGCTGGGCACCGGCGTCTTCCTGGACGGCCTGCGCCGCATCGACGCCCCGACCCTGCTGATCGGACTCTTCATCGGCGTGGTCACCACGGTGTTCAGCGCCTGGCGCTGGGCCCTGGTGGCGCGCGGCCTGCGCATCAAGCTGCCGCTCGGCCCGGCCGTCGCCGACTACTACCGCGCCCTGTTCCTCAACGCGGCCCTGCCCGGCGGCATCCTCGGCGACGTGCACCGCGCGGTACGCCACGGACAGAGCGCCGGCGACATGGGCCGCGCCGTCCGCGCCGTCGTCCTGGAACGCGTCGCGGGCCAGATCGCGCTCGCCGTCGTCGGGGTGACGGTCCTGCTGGGCCTGGACTCCCCGGTGATGGGCGACGTCCGCAGCATCGCCCCGGTCGTGCTGCTCGCCGCCCTGGGAGCACTCGCGGTCGTGGCCGCCGTACGCATGAACCGTCCGGCCACCGCCACCCGCCGGAGCCGCGCCCTGCGCACCACCCTCGACGAGGCCCGCGCCGGACTGTTCTCCCGCGCCAACTGGCCCGGCGTCACCTTCTCCTCGCTCGTCATCCTCGCCGGCCACCTCGCGATGTTCGTCGTCGCCGCCCGGGCCGCGGGCTCCGCCGCCACGGTCGCCCAGCTGCTGCCGATCGCGATCCTCGCGCTCGTCGCCATGGGCCTGCCGCTGAACGTCGGCGGCTGGGGCCCCCGCGAGGGCGTCACCGCCTGGGCCTTCGGCGCGGCGGGCCTCGGCGCCAGCAGCGGCCTGTCCGTCTCGGTGATCTACGGCGTGCTCAGCTTCGTCGCCGCCCTGCCCGGCCTGCTCGTCCTGGTCGCCCGCTGGTACACCGGCCTGCGCACCGCCGGGCCCGGCACCGCCGTACCGGGCCCGGTGCCCGCTCAGGCCTCCGCGGTCAGCATCGAGAAATACGCGCCGAAGGAATCGGCGAGGCTCGCCAGCAGTGCCTTCCCCTTTTCCGCCGAGCCGAGGGACGGGCGCCCGATGACGCCCGACTCGGTATAGCCGGACATACCGAGCGTCAGGAGATGGCGACGGTCGTCGGCGACGAAATCGGAGGTCTCATATCCGGGACGGATCAATTCGGGATGAGCGTGCAGAAGAATGGAGGTCTCGATTTCCCCCGCATGCATATCGGTGAGCAACGAGGTCAGTACTCCGGCCCGCTCCAGCGCCGTCTCCCAGTCCTCGGCGGCGGGGAACAGCGCCATCCGCTCACCGCGCGCGGAGGACTCCTGAACGACGTTGCCCAGCACGTAGTTTCCGCCGTGACCGTTGACCACCACCAGGGTCCCGACTCCCGAGCGGCGGAGCGAGTCCGCGATGTCCCGCACCACCGCATGAAGGGTCACGGAAGAGATGCTGACGGTCCCCGGCCAGGCCGCGTGCTCGTGCGAGCAGGCGATCGTCACCGGCGGCAGGAGATGCACCGGGTACACCGCGGCGATCTCCCGGGCCACGGCACAGGCGACCAACGTGTCGGTCGCCAGCGGAAGATACGGGCCGTGCTGCTCGAAACTGCCGACCGGAAGGACGGCGACCTGTGTTGATACTTCTGCCCCCCTAGACCGCACGTCCTCCGTGGTGTCCGCCGGCACCAGTCCGTATGCCGCCGTCCGTGAGTCCGAACCATTCATTTTTTCACGGCCTTTCGTCTCTGCTTAGGAACCAGATCATGACAGAAAACATTGGCGTACTCGGCAAGCAGAAGTCCGCGCAGCCCAGGGGCGCGGAACGCGTCGTGAATGCTCCCTTGCCCACCGTGTACGGCAAATTCCAGGCGATCGGTTACCTGGACCACGACCGCGGTGACGAGCAAGTGGCCCTGGTCTACGGTGACATCGGCACGGACGACGTACTCACCCGACTCCACTCGGAGTGCCTGACGGGCGACGCCTTCGGCTCCCAGCACTGCGAGTGCGGCGACCAGCTCGACGCCGCGATGCGAGCCGTCGTCGCCGAAGGCCGGGGCATCGTCGTCTACTTGAGAGGGCACGAGGGCCGCGGCATAGGCCTGCTCGCCAAGTTGCGCGCGATGGCTCTTCAGGCGGAGGGACTCGACACCGTCGAGGCGAACCTCGCCCTCGGCCTGCCGGTCGACGCCCGTGACTACGGCGTCGCCGCCGAGATCCTGCACGACCTCGGGGTGGCCAGCGTCCGGCTGCTCTCCAACAACCCGCGCAAACGCGAGGCGTTGCTGGAACACGGCATCAAAGTCTCCGAGGAGGTACCGCTGTTGATCCCGCCCTGCGAGAACAACATCACCTACCTCCGCACCAAGCGGGAGCGTCTCGACCACCACCTGCCCCATCTGGACGCGGTGGCGCACTGGTCCTGATTCGGGTGAGCGCGGTCCGGACAGGAAGAGGGAATGACCGACGACGTCCTCTTCCTCTCCGGCGACCGGGTCACGGACCTGCTCGACACCGACACGGCCATCGCCTCGCAGCGCGCGGCCTTCACCGCGCTCGGTGCCGGCGAAGCCGACCTGCCCGACAAGATCATGCACCCGAGCCGCTTCGACGACAGCGTTGTCTTCGCCTACGTCTCCCGGCTGTCGGCGGACACCGGGGCGGTGGCGAAGTTCGGCAGCGTCAACCCCGCCAACGCGCGCGCCGGGCTGCCCACGATCCACGCGGTGATCAGCGCCCTGGACCGGTCCACTGGACAGCTGGTCGCGGTCATGGACGGCACGGCGGTGACGACCCTGCGGACGGCCGCAGGCAGCGCCGTCGCCGTGGATGTCCTGGCCGTCCCCGACGCCGACCGCCTCGGCGTCCTCGGCTCCGGCACCCAGGCCCTCGCCCACGTCCGCACGATCGCCCGGGTCCGGGACCTGACATCCGTACGCCTGTGGAGCCCGAACCCCCAGCGGCGCGCACGGGCCGCGGAGACGCTGACGGCCGAACTGCCCTTCCCCGTCGAGGCGGTGGCCACAGCTGAGGAGGCCGTGACGGACGCGTCCGTGGTGGCCGCCTGCACCCTCAGCACCACCCCGGTGGTGCACGGCGCCTGGCTCGCGCCCGGCTGCACGGTCGTCAGCGTGGGCTCCTTCGAACCCACCCGCAGCGAGGTCGACCCGGAGGTTCTACGGCGATCCGCCGCCGTCGTCGTCGACGACCCGGAGACGGCCGCGGAGCACGCCGGACCGATCGTCGACGCCCTGCGCGCCGGCCTGCTCACCCCCGCCGACCTGATCCCGCTCGGCGCCGCACTCACCGGCTGCCGCGCGGCCCGTACCCGACCCGACGACATCGTCTACTACAACAGCGTCGGACTCGGCATCCAGGACGCGGCAGCGGCCTGGGCCGTCATCCACGCGGCCAAGAAGGAGCGCCCGTGAAGCGTCAGGCAGAGGTCGTCGTCATCGGCGGCGGGGTCATCGGCACCAGCATCGCCTACCACCTGGCCCGCGCCGGCGTCCGGGATGTCGTCCTCGTCGAACGGGACGAACTCGCCGCCGGGTCCACCTCCAAGGCGGCCGGCGGAGTACGGGCGCAGTTCTCCGACGGGCTCAACGTGCAGCTGGGCGCCCGCAGTCTGGAGGCCTTCGAGCGCTTCGAGGAGGACACCGGCCACGACATCGGGTTACATCGCGTCGGCTACCTGTTCCTCCTCTCCACGCCCGAGGACGTCGCGTCCTTCGAGGCGGGCGTCCGGCTGCAGAACTCCCTCGACGTGCCCAGCCGCCTCATCGACCCCGTCGAGGCCCGCCGCCTCTCCCCGCTGATCAGCACCGACGGCCTCATCGCCGCCGCCTACTCGCCCGACGACGGCTACTGCACCCCCGAAGCCGTCGTCCACGGCTACGCCTCCGCCGCCCGGGCCCACGGCGCGACGATCCTGCGCCACACCGACGTCACCGGCATCGAGACCCACGGCGACACCATCACCGCGGTGGCGACGACCCTGGGCCGCATCGACACCGACACGGTGATCTGCGCGGCCGGCGCCTGGTCCAGGGCGATCGGCGCGATGGCGGGCGTGGACCTCCCCGTGCAGCCGCTGCGCCGCCAGATCGCGGTCACGGAACCGGTCACGGGACTGCCGCCGAACCTCCCCATGACGATCGACTTCACCACCAGCCTCTACTTCCACACCGAGGGCCCCGGCCTCCTCGTCGGCATGTCCGACCCCGACGAGCGTCCCGGCTTCGCCACCGACACCCACGACCGCTGGATCCCGCGCCTCGCCGACGCCATGCGCCGCCGCGCCCCCGACCTCCTGGAGCTGCGCCGCACCGGCGGCTGGGCGGGCCTGTACGAGAACACGCCGGACCACAACGCCCTGATCGGCGAGGCGACTTCGGTCTCCCGCTTCCTCTACGCCACCGGCTTCTCCGGCCACGGTTTCCTCCAGGGACCGGCCGTCGGCGAGGTCGTCCGCGACCTGTACCTCGGCCACGTACCCTTCGTGGACGTCAGCCCCCTGAGCGCCGGCCGGTTCGCGGCCGACGCCCCGCGCCCGGAGGTCAACCTGGTATGACCGAGCTCCAACTGTGGCTGCGCCACGAGCCCCGAACGACCGAACGCCGCACCCCGGTCGTCCCCTCCGACGCCCGCCACCTCGTCGAGAACGGCGTGACCCTCACGGTCGAGGAGTCCCCGCAACGGATCTTCCCCATCGAGGAGTACGAGGCGATCGGCGCCCGCGTCGTACCCGCGGACTCCTGGGCGTCGGCGCCGCAGGACACGGTGATCCTCGGCCTCAAGGAACTTCCGGACCAGCCCACCGAGTTGACTCACCGTCATATCTTCTTCGGCCACGCCTACAAGGGCCAGCCGGGGGCGAGCGACCTGCTGCGCCGGTTCGCGGCCGGGGGAGGAGCGCTGCTCGACCTCGAATACCTGGTGGACGACAAGGGGCGCCGCCTCGCCGCGTTCGGATTCTGGGCGGGCTACCTGGGCGCGGCCCTGGCCGTCCTCCAGCACCGGGGCCGACTGGTCGCACCGCTGACGCCCACCTCGAAGGAGGAGCTGGACAAGACGCTCCAACTCGTCGCAGGAGACGATGAGTTCAGCGCTCTGGTGATCGGCGCGCTGGGCCGCAGCGGACGCGGAGCGCGGGTCGCGTTCTCCACGGCCGGGATCGAACCGACCTGTTGGGACCTGCCCGAGACCCAAAACCTGGACCGCCCGGCCCTATTGGCCCACGACGTGCTGGTCAACTGTGTTCTGGCTACGACCCCGGTCCCGCCCTTCCTCCGCGAGCCGGACCTCGACGACCCGGCCCGCCGCCTCCGCACCGTCTCCGACGTCACCTGCGACGTCGGCTCACCCCTCAACGTCCTGCCGGTCTACGACCGCACGACCGAATGGGACGCCCCGGTACGGCAGTTGCACGAACGTCCCCCGCTAGACCTCATCGCGATCGACAACCTGCCGTCCCTCCTGCCGAAGGAGTCCAGCACCGACTTCTCGGCCGCGCTGCTGCCCCAACTCCTGGACTTCGTCACCGGCGGAGCGTGGGGACGCAATCTGGACCTGTTCCGTACGAAGTCCCGTGAACTCGGAATCGCCGTGGCGGAAGGGGAGTTGGGCCATGTCTGACGTGGTGCGCGCGAGCGGCACCGTCCACTGGATCGGCGCCGGACTCTCCACGGGCAGCGGCCTCGCCCTGCTCTGCGACACGGCCGTGCGGGTACGGCTGTGGCACCGCACCGAAGAGCGTGCGGCGCAGGCTCTGGACCACCTGGGCCTGACGGGACGGGCCGAGCCGCGAGCGTTCGGACTCGCCGCGCTCACGGCCGAGTTGGCGCCCGGAGACGTCGTCGTCTCCATGCTGCCCGCACCCGAGCACGCGGCGCTCCTGGCCGTCTGCGTGCGGCGGCAGGCACACTTCGCCTGCTCCAGCTATGTCTCGGACGCCGTCCTCGAACAGGTCCCGGCGGCCGAGAAGGCGGGGATCGTCGTCCTCACCGAGGCCGGTCTCGATCCCGGCATCGACCACCTCTTCGCGCACAGCCTCGTCGCCCGAGCCCGGGAGGCGATCAGCGACGGTACTGCGGCCTCGTACAGCCTCACCTCGTACTGCGGCGGGGTTCCCGCGGTGCCCAACGACTTCCGGTACCGGTTCAGTTGGGCACCGGCCGGAGTGCTGGGCGCGCTGCGCTCACCGGCGCGGTACCTGGAGGACGGCGCGGAGACCACGGCCGGCCGGCCCTGGGAGGTGACCCGGCCGCATGTCGTCGACGGCGAGACCTTCGAGGTCTATCCGAACCGGGACAGCGTGCCGTTCATCGAGCAGTACGGCCTGCCGGCGGGCTGGACACCCCGGACCTTCGTGCGCGGCACCCTGCGCCTCGATGGCTGGCTGCGGGCCTGGGACGCGGTGTTCGAGGAGCTGAAGGCGGGCGACGACACCCGGATCGCCGCACTGGCAAGGGAGTTGGCGGCCACCTACCCCACCACGGACGCCGACCACGACCGGGTCGTCCTCGCGGTGACCCTGGACGTCCGGGGCGACGCGGGCGACACCTGGTCCGGCAGCTACCTCCTGGACCTGGTCGGTGACGAGGAGGAGAGCGCGATGGCCCGCTGCGTCTCGCGCCCGCTCTCCCTCGCCGTCCGACACATCCTGTCCGACGACCTGCCGTCCGGCTTGAACCGGGCGGCGGAGACGGCGGAACGGTCACGGGAGTGGCTGAGCGAACTGGCGGGGGAGGGGCTGGAGTTCACACTGCGAGTCGATCAGTAGCGGTAGCAGCGACCGGGCCTCAGTCCGTGACCGCCTCGTGCACCAGTTGCTTCAGCTCGGGGATGATCTTCAGGGAGTGCTTCGGCCGCAGCTGGGTCATGAACTGCACGGTGAGATCGCGGCCCGGGTCGACCCAGAACGTCGTCGTCGCCGCACCGCTCCATCCGAACGCGCCCAGTCCCGTGGGGGATTGGGTGCGCTCGGGGTCGATGACGACGGAGACACTGAGGCCGAAGCCCATGCCGTCGTTGCCGGGTTCCTGGTGCGCGGGGCTGCCGAAGGCGCGCATGTCGGCACCGCCGGGGAGGTGGTTGCTGGCCATGAGGTCGACCGTCTCGGGGGCCAGTAGTCGGGTGCCGTCGAGTTCGCCCCGGCGCCGCAGGAACTCCGCGAACCGGTGCACGTCGTACGGGCTCGCCGCCATTCCGCCGCTGCCCGACAGGAACCGCGGCCGACCGCCCCGCAGCGGCAGCCCGGCGATCGGCTCGATGCCGCCGCCGTCCGCGTCGCCGTACAACTCGGAGAGCCGGTCGGCTTTTTCGCCCGGGACCGAGAAGCCGGCGTCCGGCATCCCCAGCGGCCGGAAGATCCGCTCGGCGAAGAACTCGTCGAGTCGCTGCCCGGACACCACCTCGATGATCCGGCCCAGCACGTTCGAGGCGACGGAGTAGTTCCACTGCGTGCCCGGCTCGAACTGGAGCGGCAGGCTCGCGTAGATGTCGATCGTCTCGGCGAGGTTCGCGCCGGGCGGCACGGACGACTCCAGGTGCGCCTCCCGGTACAGGGCGTCGACCGGGTGCGAGTGGTAGAACGCGAAGGTCATACCCGAGGTGTGGGTCATCAGGTGGCGGATCAGCATCGGCTGCTCCACCGGCCGAGTCCTGACGTCGGCGCCGGAGCCGCTGTCGTAGACCCGCATGTCCGCGAAGGCCGGGAGATGGCGGCCGACCGGGTCGTCCAGGGAGAGCTTGCCCTCCTCCATCAGGATCAGCGCGGCGACCGCCGTGACCGGTTTGGTCATGGAGTAGATCCGGTACAACGTGTCCGGCGTGACGGGCAGTTGGGCCGCGACATCGCGATGCCCGTGGGCGGTGAGGTGGGCGACGCGACCACCGCGGGCCACGGACACCAGGAAGCCCGGCAGGCGCTCCACGTCGACGTAGTGGGCGAAGTGCTGGTCCAGGCGGTCCAGCGCCTTGTGATCCAGTCCGACCTCGTCCGGGTCGACCTCTTGTCGCAGCTGTGCCATGGCTCTCCTCCGAATTGCGTTCACGAGGTGGGGTCCCGCATACCCGGCCCCGGACACCTCGGAACTCATCGTCGCGCAGGAACACCTGCGCGGTCTCCTGTAACGGGGGGATGTGTGAGCGACGCGACTGTCCGTCCGGGCAGTGCGAGACAGGCGAGAGTGCCGGTCAGGGCCACCGCGGCGAGGATTTCGAGCGCCGATTCCCGGCCACTTCCGGCCATCAGCGCGCTTCCCGCCGCGACCCCCAGCGTCGGACCCACGTTCACCGCGGTCTGCTTGAGCCCGCCCGCCACCCCGGCCGACTCCACGGCGGCTTCCCGCACGACCACTTGGGTCGCCGCCACCAAGACCGTTCCAAACCCGGCCCCGAGCAGGGCGAATCCCGCACATACCGTGATCGTGCCCGACGCCCGGGACAGCACGAGAACAGCCAGGGCTACGGCCGTCATCGCCACGCCGGCCGTACGACGTGCCCCGACCCGGCGCAGCACCACGGCGGTCGCGGGTGCCGCGAGCACCATGGCGGCGGCCAACGGCAGCCCTCGGAGGGCGCTTTGGAACGGGCCAAGTCCCATCGTGTCCTGCAAAAAATAGGTGACGACGAACAGCGTCCCGGAGAAGGCGGCCGACGCCGCGAGCAGCATCCCGAGCGCCCCGCGGATCGCCGCCGAGCCGATGACCTCCGGTGGCAGGAGCGGATGCGCGGTACGACGTTCACGGCGTACGAGGGCGAGGCATGCCAGCGCCGACACGGCCGACCCGGCGGCCGAACCGGGGAGGTCCACCAACGCCTGGATGAGAGAGGCGAGGGAGAGCGCGAGGAGCAGGGCGCCGGGCAGGTCGAATTGGACCGCTGATGCACTTTCTCGGTGAGGCTCTCGCACGGTGAGGGCGAGCACGCCGAACACAACCGAGGGCACGACGTTGAGGAAGAACACCGCCCGCCAGCCCACCGCGCCCACCAACGCCCCGCCCACCAACGGCCCGGCGGCGGCCGCGATTCCGATCACACTCGTCCGTACGCCGATGGGCATGCCGAGCCGGTCGGGCGGGAACGCGGCGCGCAGCATGCCGAGCGTGGCCGGTTGGAGCAGCGCCCCGAACACCCCCTGGACGACCCGGAGTCCGATCACCCACCCCACCCCGGGCGCCAGCCCGATCCCGGCCGAGGCGAGACCGAACCCGAGCATGCCGAGCCCGAACACCCGCTGATGCCCGTACCGGTCCCCGATCCGCCCCGCCGACACCAACAGGCTTGCCACGGCGATCAGATACGCGGTGCTCGTCCACTGGACCTGCGCGAGCGAGGCCCCCAACTCCCGTTGCAGGGTCGGCTGTACGACGGTCAGCACGGTCCCGTCCAGCGCGACGATCGCCGCCCCCGCCGCACTGCTCGCCAGCACGAGCCTTCGCTGGACCGTCATCGAGTGGTCTCCGGACCGAGGTGCGCGTCGAGGGCCGACCGCAGCAGGGGTGCGAAGTCGTCGGCCCCGGTGGCGAGTTGGAGGCTGCCCCAGCGCCAGAGCTGGGCGACGCCGTGCAGGTTCGCCCACAACGCGCCCGCGACCAGACGGGCGTTCACGTCGGGACGGGCTCGGCCGACCAGTTCCACCAAGACACCGAAGAGGGGCAGGCTGGTGTCCCGCAGCCCCAAGTGCCCGCTCTCCAGCAGGTCGTGACGGAACATCAACTCGTACATGCCGGGGTTGGCGAGGGCGAACTCCAGATAGACCCGGCCCAGTGCTGTCAACTGCGCGCGTGGGCTCGCCGTACCGTCCGCGATCGCGCCATTCGCCCGCTCACCCAGCTCGGCGAAGCCGCGCCGTGCGATGGCGGACAGCAGCTCCAGGTGGGTCGGGAAGTAGCGGCGGGGCGCCCCGTGCGAGACACCGGCCCGGCGGGCGATCTCGCGCAGGGTCAACGCCTGCGCACCCTCCTGGGCCACCAGGTCCACACCGACGTCGACCAGGCGACCCCGTAGTCCCGCTTCCGGTTCGCTCATGCTCATAGACACTGTCTACCAACGATCCGTAGACAGTGTCTACTGGATGGCTGTCGGCTCGGGGAATGCGTGACCTGCTTCACACGGTTGATGACTGCATGACTCACGACGCGACGCAGGACGCACTGCTCCAGCTGCTCTCCGAGGGCCACGGCGGGGTACTGGTCACCCTCAAGACGGACGGCCGGCCCCAGCTGTCGAACGTCAGCCACGCCTACCACCCCGACGAGCGGATCATCCGTGTCTCGATCACCGACGACCGTGCCAAGACCCGCAACCTGCGCCGGGACCCCCGCGCCTCCTACCACGTGACCAGCGCCGACCGCTGGGCCTTCACGGTCGCCGAGGGCATCGCCGACCTCACGCCGGTCGCCGCCGACCCGCACGACGACACGGTCGAGGAACTCATCAAGCTGTACCGCGACGTCCTCGGCGAGCATCCGGACTGGGACGACTACCGGGCGGCGATGGTGCGGGACCGGAGGCTGGTGCTGCGGTTGCGGGTGGAGCGGGCGTACGGGATCCCGGCGAGGGCGGACCGGGGTTGAGTCGCCCCGGGCGGAGGTGACCCGTCGTCACCAGCCGCCACCGGCGCCAAGGTTGATCCGCTGATCGTCAGCGGACGACGTGGGCGACGTGCTGGATCTGCCGTCCACCGGCGCCATCGGTGCGGTGTTCGGGGCCGTCGGCTCCGGGACGGCCGGTGAGGCGGGCAGGTCGGCCTGGGAGTCGGCCGGCGGAATGGTCCGTCGCCTGGCCGGACGCGAGGTGACGGCACCGGCCACCCGCGACGAGGTGAACGCGATCGCACTCATGGTCCACGACCGTGTCCACAGCGATCCCGAACTCGCCCCCGGCTGGGCCCGGTTCGCGACAGGCGTGCGCGTCCCGGAATCTCTCACCGGCCCCCGCCACGCCCCTCGACCACCTCGCGCACGTGTGATCGGGCAACGACAGCCGGCCCCGGGTCCGCGTGCACCGGCCGCCCCTGAAATCGGCCGGGGCACGCGGAGGCCCCTCCCTGGGCGGTAGCGGCGCTGTTCTTTTCTGCTCGTTCCGGCCGATGTTCTTGCGCGAAACGTCATCTGTCAACGGGGTGTCCACGGACGGGAAAAGCCCGCACCGGTCCGGACGGCCCCGAAAGCGGAACCCCCGGGCAACGGAGCCCGGGGGTGCGGTACTTGGGGAACGGCGGTCAGGCCGTCACCGTCTCCGGCTGGGACGCCTCCCGGGGCGAGCGGGTGCCGAGCAGTTCCGTCGGGACCGTGTGCGTCTCGCGCGCCGTGAGCACGGCGATCACCGGCGGGACGCACAGCGCCGCCGTGAACAGCGCCACCGAGGACCAGTCCGTGCCGTCCGGACCCGCGATCTGCGCGGCGAACGTGACCGCGAACCCGGCCACGGCGAAGCCGATCTGGGTGCCGATGGCCATGCCGGACAGCCGGACCCGGGTCGAGAACATCTCGCCGTAGAAGGAGGGCCACACGCCGTTCGCGGCGCTGTAGACGATGCCGAAGGTGACGATGCCGAGGATCAGGGTGAGCGCGTAGGAGCCCGTCGAGATCGCCCAGAGGTAGAGGAACATCGTGATCGCGCTGCCGACCGCGCCGATCAGGTACACCGGGCGGCGGCCGATGCGGTCGGAGAGCGTGGCCCACAGGGGGATCGCGGCGAGCGCGACGAGGTTGGCGAGCGCGCCCACCCACAGCATCGACGAGCGGGACATGCCGACGGAGTCGCTGGTCGCGTAGGCCAGCGCCCACACGGTGAAGATCGTCGAGACGGAGGCGATGAGCGCGCCCGCGATCACCCGCAGGACGTCCGCCCAGTGCTCGCGCAGCAGCACCACCAGCGGCAGTTTTACGACGCCCTCGGTCGCCGCCTGTTCGGCGAAGGCCGGGGTCTCCTGGAGGTTGCGGCGGATGAAGTAACCGGCCACCGCGACCAGCACGCTCGCCCAGAATGGAACGCGCCAACCCCACGACAGCAGCTGCTTGTCCGGGAGTTGGGCGACGGCGAGGAACACGAGCGTCGCGATGAGCTGGCCGCCCTGGGTGCCGCCCAGTGTGAAACTGGTGAAGAAGCCACGCCGGTCGGCCGGCGCGTGCTCCAGCGTCATGGAACTGGCGCTGGCCTGTTCACCCGCCGCGGAGATGCCCTGCAGGACCCGGCACAGCACGAGCAACACCGGGGCCAGCGAGCCGACTTGACCCCGCGTGGGCAGACAGCCGATGAGGAACGTCGACAGGCCCATCAGCAGCAGCGTGAAGATCATGATCTTCTTACGGCCGACCCGGTCGCCGAAGTGCCCGAGGAACAGCGCGCCGACCGGCCGGGCCGCGTAGGCGACACCGAAGGTCGCCAACGAGAGCAGGGTCGCCGTGGCCGGGTCCGAGTCGTCGAAGAAGACCTTGGGGAAGATCAGGGCTGCGGCGCTGCCGTAGATGAAGAAGTCGTAGTACTCCAGGGCGCTGCCGATCCAGGCGGCGGTGGCGGCCTTTTTCGGTTGCCCGACGGCTTTGGCGGGGACGGACACGGCTTGCTCCTTCGGGGGAACTCCGGCGTGGGCGGAGTGAGCGGCGGGGGAGAGGTGCCGGATCCCTGGGGTGACGGGACGGCGGGGTGACGGGACGGTCGCGCCGGGTGCTGCCGCGCTGCCCGGCTAATTAACCCACTGGGTAGTTAGTAGCGGTTGGCTACGGATGGTGCGCTCACGTTTCCCGGGTGTCAAGAGGCCCTGCCGAAGGATCTCCCGGCTCAGTCCGTCGCCCGCTCCGCCGTCAGATAGGCGATCACCATGTCGCCCAGCATCGTCCGGTAGTGCTCGCGCTGGGCCGGCGCCACCAGGTCGCGGCCGAACAGGGCGCCGAAGGTGTGCCGGTTGGCGACCCGGAAGAAGCAGAAGGAACTGATCATCGCGTGCAGGTCGACGGCGTCCACGTCGGCCGTGAACAGGCCGGACTTCTGGCCCGCCTCCAGGATGCGGCGGATCACGTCGAGGGCGGGCGAGCCGATCTTGCCGAGCTTCTCGGAGGCGGCGATGTGCTCGGCCCCGTGGATGTTCTCGATGGACACCAGACGGATGAAGTCCGGGTGCTGCTCGTGGTGGTCGAAGGTCAGCTCCGCGAGCCGGCGGATGGCCGCGACCGGGTCCAGGTGCTCGACGTCCAGGCCCCGTTCGGCCTCGCGGATCACGCCGTAGGACCGTTCCAAGACGGCCGTGAAGAGCTGTTCCTTGCCGCCGAAGTAGTAGTAGATCATCCGCTTGGTGGTGCGGGTGCGGGCGGCGATCTCGTCGACGCGGGCGCCGTCGTAACCGGCCCGGGCGAACTCGTGGGTGGCCACGTCGAGGATCTCGGTTTTGGTGCGGGCCGCGTCACGGATGCGCCCGTTGGGTCGTGCCGGTTCTTCGACGCTGGTCATCGGGTTCCTTGGCTTCCTTCGGGCGTGCGCGCGGTGTGCGGCCGATTGTAGAAGGAGCGGCCGGTCACGGGCGGGCGGGTTCCCGGCCGAGGGGTTCCCGTGGCTCGGCGATGCTGATATAGCTAACGTACTAGTTCGTACATTAGTGAGCCGCTCAGGAGGGCCATCGTGGCCGGTGTCTGCAAGGACTCGTATCTCGTCGGGCTGATCGGTTCCGGCATCGGCCCGTCCCTCAGCCCCGCCCTGCACGAACGCGAGGCCGACCGGCAGGGGCTGCGCTATCTGTACCGGCTCATCGACATCGACGTGCTCGGCGTCGGTCCGGAAGCGGTCGGCGAACTGGTGCGCGCCGCCCGCGACTTGGGTTTCGACGGGCTCAACATCACCCACCCGTGCAAGCAGCTCGTCATCGAGCACCTCGACGGGCTCGCCCCGCAGGCCGAGGCGTTGGGCGCGGTCAACACCGTCGTGTTCGAGGCGGACGGCCGCACGATCGGCCACAACACGGACGTCACCGGCTTCGCCGCCTCCTTCGCCCGCGGACTGCCCGACGCCCCCATGGAACGCGTCGTCCAGCTCGGCGCGGGCGGCGCGGGCGCGGCCGTCGCCCACGCCACACTCACCCTCGGCGCCGAGCGCGTCACCGTCGTCGACGCGCTGCCGGAACGATCGAGGGCCCTCGCCGACTCCCTGAACCGGCACTTCGGCCCGGGCCGCGCGGCCGGCGCCACCCCCGACCGACTGCCCGACCTCCTCGCCGCCGCCGACGGCATCGTCCACGCCACCCCCACCGGGATGGCCGCCCACCCCGGACTGCCCTTCCCCGCAAGGCTGTTGCACTCCGGGCTCTGGGTGGCCGAAGTGGTGTACCGCCCGCTGGAGACCCAACTGCTGCGCACAGCCCGCGCGTTGGGCTGCGCCACCCTCGACGGCGGCGGCATGGCCGTCTTCCAGGCGGCGGACGCGTTCCGCCTGTTCACCGGCCGGGAACCCGACAGCGCCCGCATGCTCGCGGACATCGCCGAGTTGGCCGGTGCCGTGCCCGCGCCGAAATAGCCGTGCCCGCAACGAAATTGAGAGGTACCCCGATGCGCACGTCCATCGCCACCGTCTCCCTCAGCGGCTCCCTCACCGAGAAACTCACCGCCGCCTCCCGGGCCGGCTTCGACGGCGTCGAGATCTTCGAGAACGACCTGCTCGCCAGCCCGTTGACGCCCGAGGAGATCCGCGCCCGGTGCGCCGACCTCGGCCTGACCATCGACCTGTACCAGCCGATGCGGGACATCGAGGCGGTGCCCGAGGCCGAGTTCGCCCGCAATCTGCGCCGCGCCCGGCACAAGTTCGAGCTGATGCGCAGGCTCGGCACCGACACCGTCCTCGTCTGCTCCAGCGTCTCCCCGCTCGCCGAGGACGACGACGCGCTCGCCGCCGCCCAGCTCAGCCAACTGGCCGACCTGGCGCAGGAGTTCGGCGTCCGCGTCGCCTACGAGGCACTCGCCTGGGGACGGCACGTCAGCACGTACGACCACGCCTGGCGCATCGTCGAGACGGCCGACCACCCGGCACTCGGCACCTGTCTCGACAGCTTCCACATCCTGTCGCGCGGCGCTGAACCCAAGGACCTCAAAGGCATTGCGGACATCCCTGGCGAGAAGATCTTCTTCCTCCAACTCGCCGACGCCCCCCTCCTCGCGATGGACGTCCTCCAGTGGAGCCGCCACTACCGCTGCTTCCCCGGCCAGGGCGGCTTCGACGTCGCCGGACTCGTACGGCACGTCCTGACCGCCGGTTACGACGGCCCGCTCTCGCTGGAGATCTTCAACGACGTGTTCCGGCAGGCGGAAGCGGGCCCGACAGCCGTGGACGCCCAACGCTCGCTGCTGGTCCTGCAGGAGACGGTCGGCGTACTGGAGCCCCCCGCTCCCGTCGTCCCCACGGGCATCGCCTTCGCCGAACTCGTCACCCCCGACGCGGAACCCGTCTCGGCCCTGCTCGGTGCCCTCGGCTTCACCCGCGCGGCCCGCCATCGCGCCAAGCCGGTGGACCTGTGGCAACAGGGCGAGGCCCGCATCCTGGTCAACACCGGCCCCGCCCTACGACGGGACGGCACCGCCCTCGCGGCGATCGGCCTGGAGTCACCCGACCCGGAGGGCGCCGCCCGCCGCGCCGAGGCCCTCCTCGCGCCGGTCCTGCCCCGCCGCCGCGCAGCGGGCGACGCCCAACTCGACGCCGTGGCCGCACCGGACGGTACGGAACTCTTCTTCTGCGCCCGCACCGCTCCCGAACTCCCCGGCTGGCGGGCCGACTTCACCGACACGACGGGTCAACTGCCCGCAGGGACAGGCGTTCAGCGCATCGACCACCTCGCCCTCACCCAACCCTGGCACCACTTCGACGAGGCAACCCTCTTCCACCGCAGCGTCCTTGGGCTCCAGGCGCAGGAGAGCGTCGACGTCGCCGACCCCTACGGCCTGCTGCGCAGTCGCGCCGTGACCACCCCCGACGGCAGTGTGCGTATCGCCCTGAGCGTCGGCGCGGCCCCGAGCGAGGACGGCGCCCACGCCCAGCACATCGCCCTCGCGACCGAGGACGTGGTCGCCGTGGCCCGTCGCTTCCGCGAGGCCGGCGGCCGACTGCTCCGCATGCCCGCGAACTACTACGACGACCTCGCGGCCCGATTCGCCTTCCCCGAGGACGAGTTGGAGACGTACCGGGACCTCGGCATCCTCTACGACCGGGACGCGGGCGGTGAGTTCAGGCACTGCTACACCCGGACGGTCGGGCGGGTCTTCTTCGAGCTGGTCCAGCGCGGGCCGGGCTACCGGGGCTACGGCGCCCAGAACGCGCCGGTGCGGCTGGCCGCCCAGCACACGGCGAAGCGGCTCACTGGCGGCTGACGGTCCGGGTCACGCCGGTGACGACCGTGGTGGCCAGGATCCAGCCGGTGATGATCAGGCCGTAGGCGAGGTACTGGTACCAGCCGTCCGGCGCGAACGCCTCCTCCTGGCCGAAGGAGATCACCGGCAGCAGCAGGTCGAGCGTGTAGAACACCGGGTTGAAGTGCGGGGCCTCGGACGCCTTGAGGGCGTGCGGGTGGTGCAGGCCGTAGGCGAGGGAGCCGATCGCCAGCAGTGACAGCAGCCAGGCGCAGGCGCGCAGCGGGCGGAAGCCGTAGCCGACGGTGGCGTCCTGGACGTAGCCCCAGACGCGGCCGTACCAGGGGCGGGTGCCACGTACCCGGCGCTGTTTGGCGAGTTGGACGAGGCGGGCGGCCTGGTCGTCGCCGACGCGGCGGTAGGCGGCGGCCAACTCCTCGTAGGTGTGCGGGACATAGCCGTCGCCGTCGCGTTCGAGCATGGTCAGCCGGCGCTCGGCGGACTCGTGGGGAATGAGCGAGGTGTAGGCGAGGCTGGTGAGGAAGACCTGGTCCGGCAGAACCTCCGGCTCCAGCAGCAGGACGTCGATCTGGGCGTTGCGCAGCACGAGTCCGCCTCGCATGGGCAGGCTCTCGCGCAGCCAGAGTTCCCCCATGGTGGTGCTGCTCGCCAGCAGGACGGGACCGCCGGGGTTCGACAGGGTCGAGTACGACAGGTCCAGCCGGCCCGCGATCCGGGCTCCGCGCAGGCCGATCCAGCCGTCCACCCGGGCCTCGCGCAAGAGGAAGTTGCCCTCCACGACGAGCACTTCGGCGTCGACGGCGGAGTCACCGGGGTTGGAGAGCTGCGCGGTGTTGAGGCTGACAGACCCGGCGACGCTCGCGCCGCTGAGCCGTATCTGACCGTGTGTGCGCAGTCCGGTCGCCCGGAGATCGTCGCCCACGGCCGCCTGGTTGAGCTGGAGCACCGGCTCCTCGGCGTCCGGGGCGATGATCTCCGCGCTCTCCATGTAGAGGCTCCCGGCGATCTTCGCCCCGGCCAGCCGCACCACCCCGCGGAACCGGGACCGGGTCATCCGCAGGACGCCGTCCACCCGCATCGCGTGGGCGGTGAGACCTGGCAACACCGACTCGCTGAGGTTGAGTTCGCGCAGCCGGGAGGCGTAGAAGCGGGGCACCTCGTCGAAGGAGCAGTTCCGCAGCCGGACCGGGTGGTCGATCGTCGCGTACTGCAGATCGAGCCTGCCGGTGATCCGGGCGCCCGCCAGGCTCAGCGACGCTATCTCCCCTGCTTCCTGGGGCCCGTTGAGCAGCAGGGCCCGCAACACCTGGGCGCGGACGGTCCGTTCGGGACCCCAGTCGGAGCCGAGGGCGACGTCCTCGTCGTCCGCCGTACGGAAGTCCACGGACTCGCCCAACGGGAAGGCCCGCCACACCTGTTCCTCGGCCGGTGTCAGATCGTTGATCTCCATCAAGCGGGACTCTAGCCGCGCGGAGGTCCCGGGCACAGGGCACGACAACGGCCCGGACCGCACGTCAACGCGTGGTCCGGGCCGTGGAGTTGTGCCGTTGCTACGGTCGGGTGTTCCACTCCGCGATCACCGGGCGGTCGTGCTCGGTGGAGAGGCGGCTGACCGTGCCGGTGGCCAGTTGGAACAGGCGGCCGTCCGCCGCCGTCAGGCCCAGTCGGCGAGCGGTGAGCACGCGCAGGAAGTGGGCGTGGGCCACGAGGATCACGTCACCGTCCACGAGCGCGGTGTCCACCCGCTTCAGCACCCGGTCGGCCCGGGCGCTGATCTCGTCCGGGGACTCGCCGGGGTGTCCGGCAGGTCCCGGCGGCACCCCGTCGGTCCACAAGTACCAGTCGGGGCGGGTCCGGTGGATGTCGACGGTGGTGACGCCCTCGTAGCCGCCGTAGTCCCACTCGTGCAGGTCGGGGTCGGGTACGGCCCCGGTGATGCCCGCGAGTTCGGCGGTGCGTATGGCGCGGCCGAGCGGGCTGGTCAGTGCGAGAGCGAAGGTCCGGTCCGAGAGGAGCGGAGCGAGGCACTTGGCCTGTTCCTCACCGTGCTGGGTGAGGGGCAGGTCGGTCCAGCTGGTGTGCTGGCCCGACACGCTCCACTCCGTCTCGCCGTGGCGGACCAGGAGAAGATCCCCCACGGCGCGCCTACTTGGACTCGACGGCGTGACCGCCGAACTGGTTGCGCAGCGCCGCGATCATCTTCATCTGCGGGGAGTCGTCCTGGCGCGAGGCGAACCGCGCGAAGAGCGAGGCCGTGATCGCGGGGAGCGGCACCGCGTTGTCGATGGCCGCCTCGACGGTCCACCGGCCCTCGCCGGAGTCCTCCGCGAAACCGCGCAGCTTGTCCAAGTGCTCATCGCCGTCAAGGGCGTTGACCGCGAGGTCGAGCAGCCACGAGCGGATGACGGTCCCCTCCTGCCAGGAGCGGAACACCTCCCGCACGTCGGTGACGGAGTGGACCTTCTCCAGCAGTTCCCAGCCCTCGGCATAGGCCTGCATCATGGCGTACTCGATGCCGTTGTGAACCATCTTGGAGAAGTGCCCGGCGCCGACCTTGCCGGCGTGCACGAAGCCGAACTCGCCCTCGGGCTTGAGCGCGTCGAAGATCGGCTGCACCTTCGCGATGTTCTCGGCGTTTCCGCCGACCATCAGCGCGTAGCCGTTCTTCAGGCCCCACACACCGCCGGAGACGCCCGCGTCGACGAAGCCGATGCCCTTGGCGCCCAGCTCCTCCGCGTGCTTCTCGTCGTCCGTCCAGCGGGAGTTGCCGCCGTCCACGATGACGTCGCCGGGCTGGAGCAGCTCGCCCAGCTCGTCGACGACCGACTGGGTCGGGGCGCCGGCCGGGACCATCACCCAGACCGTGCGCGGCGCTTCGAGCTTGTCGACCAGTTCGGCGAGGCTCTCGACGTCGGTCACTTCGGGGTTGCGGTCGTAGCCGATGACGGTGTGGCCCGCGAGGCGGATGCGCTCGCGCATGTTGCCGCCCATCTTGCCGAGGCCGATCAGTCCGAGCTGCATGTCAGTTCACTTCCTGGGAATCGCGGAGCGTCCGGTAGGTGGCCACGAGAGCGGCTGTGGAGGAGTCGAGGCCGGGTACGTCGGCGCCTTCGGTGAGGGCGGGTTCGACGCGCTTGGCGAGGACCTTGCCCAGTTCGACGCCCCACTGGTCGAAGGAGTCGATGTTCCAGACCGCGCCCTGGACGAACACCTTGTGCTCGTAGAGGGCGATGAGCTGGCCGAGGACCGAGGGGGTCAGCTCGCGGGCCAGGATCGTGGTCGTGGGGTGGTTGCCCTTGAACGTCTTGTGCGGCACCAGTTCCTCGGGCACGCCCTCCGCGCGTACCTCGTCCGGTGTCTTGCCGAAGGCCAGCGCCTGGGTCTGGGCGAAGAAGTTGGCCATCAGCAGGTCGTGCTGCTTCTTGAGCCCGTCGCTCAGCCCGGCGACCGGCTCGGCGAAGCCGATGAAGTCCGCCGGGATCAACTTCGTGCCCTGGTGGATGAGTTGGTAGTAGGCGTGCTGGCCATTGGTCCCGGGCGTGCCCCAGACCACCGGCCCGGTCTGCCACTCCACCGGATTCCCGTCCCGGTCCACGGACTTGCCGTTGGACTCCATGTCCAGCTGCTGCAAGTAGGCGGTGAACTTGGAGAGGTAGTGCGAGTACGGCAGCACCGCGTGCGACTGGGCGTCATGGAAGTTGCCGTACCAGACGCCCAACAGGCCGAGCAGCAAAGGCGCGTTGGACTCGGCGGGGGCGGTGCGGAAGTGCTCGTCGACGAGGTGGAAGCCGTCGAGCATCTCGCGGAAACGGTCCGGGCCGATGGCGATCATCAGCGACAGGCCGATCGCCGAGTCGTACGAGTACCGTCCGCCGACCCAGTCCCAGAACTCGAACATGTTGTCCGTGTCGATACCGAACTCGCTGACCTTGCCGGAGTTCGTCGACAGCGCCACGAAGTGCTTCGCGACCGCCTTGTCGTCACCGCCGAGACCCTCAAGGAGCCACGTCCGGGCCGAGGTCGCGTTGGTGATCGTCTCGATCGTGGTGAAGGTCTTGGACGCGACGATGAACAGCGTCTCGGCCGGGTCCAGGTCGTGGGTCGCCTCGTGCAGGTCGGCGCCGTCGACGTTCGACACGAACCGGACCGTCAACGAGCGGTCGGTGAACGCGCGGAGCGCCTCGTACGCCATCGCCGGACCCAGGTCCGAGCCGCCGATGCCGATGTTGACGACGTTACGGATACGACGGCCCGTGTGGCCGGTCCACTCGCCGGAGCGGACGCGGTCCGCGAAGCCGGCCATCTTGTCGAGCACGGCATGGACTTGGGGCACGACGTTCTCGCCGTCGACCTCGATCACCGCGTCACGCGGGGCACGCAGCGCGGTGTGCAGGACCGCGCGGTCCTCGGTGACGTTGATCTTCTCGCCGCGGAACATCGCGTCCCGGAGGCCGAACACGCCGGTGGCGGTGGCCAGTTCCTGGAGCAGGGCGAGGGTCTCGTCCGTGATCAGGTGCTTGGAGTAGTCGATGCGCAGATCACCGACGGTGACCACGTACCGCTCCGCGCGCCCCGGGTCCGCCGCGAACAACTCACGCAACTGCGGCTGAGGTTGATCCGCGCGGTGGTCCTCCAGCGCGGCCCACTCCGGTCGCCGGGTGAGCTTGGGGGAGTCAGACATGAGAAGGGGTCTCCTTGGTGCCCGCGGCCCGCAGGGCGATGGCGTACATCTCGTCGGCGTCGAGGCGCCTGAGCTCCTCGGCGATCAGTTCGGAGGTCGTGCGGACCTTTAGCGCGAGGGTGCGGGACGGCTGCCCGGGCAGGGTCAGCGTGGCCAGCGGGCCCTCGGGGCGGTCGATGACGACCTCACCCGCGCCGGTGCCCAGCCGGACGGCCGTGATGACCGGTCCCGCGGTGACCACACGGTCGATCTTCACCTTGAGGCGGGCCTCCAGCCAGCGGGCCAGCAGCTCGGCGGCCGGGTTGTCGGCCTCGCTCTCCACGGCACCCGAGGTGATCTTCGACTTGGCCTGGTCGAGGGCCGCCGCCAGCATCGAGCGCCACGGCGTCAGCCGGGTCCAGGCGAGGTCGGTGTCGCCGGGCGCGTAGGCACGGCCCCGGGCGTCCAGCGCCTCCAACGGGTTCGCCGCCGCGTACAGGTCGGTGATCCGGCGCTGCGCGAGGGCGCCCAGCGGGTCCTTCGCCGGGACCTCGGGGGCGTCCCCCGGCCACCAGACGACGACCGGCGCGTCCGGCAGCAGCAGCGGCAGCACCACGGAGTCGGCGTGGTCGGACACCTCGCCGTAGGTCCGCAGCACGACCGTCTCGCCGGTGCCGGCGTCCGCGCCCACCCGGACCTCGGCGTCGAGGTGCGAGTTGGTGCGGTCGCGCGGGGTGCGGGCGTGCCGCTTGATGACGACCAGGGTGCGCGAGGGGTGCTCGTGCGAGGCCTCCTCGGCCGCCTTGATCGAGTCGTAGGCGTTCTCCTCGTCCGTGACGATGACCATCGTCAGGACCATGCCCACGGCAGGGGTGCCGATGTCGCGGCGACCCTGCACCAGTGCCTTGTTGATCTTGCTTGCCGTGGTGTCGCTCAGGTCGATCTTCATGGCCTGCGCCAGCTCCGTCCGTCTCGTGCGAGCATCTCGTCCGCCTCCTCGGGACCCCAGCTGCCCGAGGAGTACTGCGCGGGCTTGCCGTTCTGTGCCCAGTACTCCTCGATCGGGTCGAGGATCTTCCAGGACTCTTCCACTTCCTGGTGGCGCGGGAACAGGTTGGCGTCGCCGAGCAGCACATCCAGGATGAGCCGCTCGTACGCCTCCGGGCTCGACTCCGTGAACGACTCGCCGTAGGCGAAGTCCATGGACACGTCCCGGATCTCCATCGAGGTGCCCGGCACCTTGGAGCCGAACCGCACCGTCATGCCCTCGTCGGGCTGCACGCGGATGACGATCGCGTTCTGGCCCAGCTCCTCGGTGGCGGAGGAGTCGAAGGGGGAGTGCGGGGCCCGCTTGAAGACGACCGCGATCTCGGTGACGCGCCGCCCGAGCCGCTTGCCGGTGCGCAGGTAGAAGGGGATGCCCGCCCAACGACGGTTGTCCACCTCCAACTTGACGGCCGCGTAGGTGTCGGTCTTCGACTGCGGGTCGATGCCGTCCTCCTGGAGGTAGCCGACGACCTTCTCGCCGCCCTGCCAGCCTTCCGCGTACTGCCCGAACACCGTGTGCTCGCCCAACTCCTGGGGCAGCCGTACCGACTTGAGCACCTTGAGCTTCTCGGTGAGCAGCGCCTCCTCGTCGAAGGCGATCGGCTCCTCCATGGCGGTGAGCGCCATCAGCTGCAGAAGGTGGTTCTGGATGACGTCACGGGCCGAACCGATGCCGTCGTAGTACCCGGCGCGCCCGCCGATGCCGATGTCCTCGGCCATCGTGATCTGGATGTGGTCGACGTAGGACCGGTTCCAGATCGGCTCGTACATCTGGTTGGCGAAGCGCAGGGCCAGGATGTTCTGGACGGTCTCCTTGCCGAGGTAGTGGTCGATGCGGAACACCTGGTCCGGGTCGAACACCTCGTGCACGATCTTGTTCAGCTCACGCGCGCTCTTCAGGTCGCGGCCGAACGGCTTCTCGATGACCGCGCGTCGCCAGGATCCCTCGGCGGCCGTCGCGAGCCCGTGCTTCTTCAGCTGCTGGACGACCTTCGGGAAGAACTTCGGCGGTACGGAGAGGTAGAACGCGTAGTTGCCACTCGTCCCGCGCGAGGTGTCCAACTCGTCGACGGCGGCGCGCAGTTGCTTGAACGCCGTGTCGTCGTCGAAGTCGCCCGGGATGAACCGCATGCCCTCGGCGAGCTGCTGCCAGACCTCCTCGCGGAACTCGGTCCGGGAGTGCTCGCGCACCGAGTCGTGCACCACCTGCGCGAAGTCCTGGTCCTCCCAGTCCCGCCGGGCGAACCCGACGAGCGAGAAGCCCGGCGGCAGCATGCCGCGGTTGGCCAGGTCGTAGACGGCCGGCATCAGCTTCTTGCGGGACAGGTCACCGGTGACCCCGAAGATGACCAGCCCGGACGGGCCCGCGATCCGGGGGAGCCGGCGGTCGCGGGGGTCACGCAGCGGGTTGTCCCAGCCTGCGGCCAGCGCGTCCGTGAGTTCTTCGACGGTCAGTGCCTGCACGGCTGCTTCGGCCGCCTCGGCCGCTTTCGTCTCGGGAAGTTCCTCGGTCATTCCCCGTCGACCCCCTTGCTGCTCAGCGACTTCGCGACGGCGTCCAGCAGGTCCTGCCAGGCCACCTCGAACTTGGCGACGCCCTCGTCCTCCAACTGCTTGACGACGACGTCGTACGAGATCCCCAGCCGTTCTACGGCGTCCAGGTCGGCGCGGGCCTGCGCGTAGCCGCCGGTCACCGTGTCGCCGTGGATGTCGCCGTGGTCGGCGGTGGCGTTCAGCGTGGCCTCGGGCATGGTGTTGACCGTGCCGGGCGCCACCAGCTCGTCGACGTACAGGGTGTCCTTGTACGACGGGTCCTTCACGCCGGTCGAGGCCCACAGGGGGCGCTGCTTGTTGGCCTTCGCACCCGCGAGAACGGTCCAACGGGCCGAGGAGAAGACGTCCTCGTACGCCTCGTAGGCGAGCCGCGCGTTGGCGAGCGCGGCCTTGCCCTTGAGGGCGAGGGCCTCGTCCGTGGCCAGCGCGGTGAGGCGCTTGTCGATCTCTGAGTCGACACGGGAGACGAAGAAGGAGGCCACGGAGTGGATGGTCGCCAGGTCGATGCCCGCGGCGCGTGCCTTCTCCAGGCCGGCCAGGTACGCGTCCATGACCTCGCGGTAGCGCTCCAGGGAGAAGATCAGCGTGACGTTGACGCTGATGCCCTCGCCGATGACCTCGGTGATGGCCGGGAGGCCGGCCTTCGTCGCCGGGATTTTGATCATCACGTTGGAACGGTCCACCAGCCAGGCCAGCTGCCTGGCCTCGGCGATGGTCGCGGCCGTGTTGTGGGCGAGGCGCGGGTCGACCTCGATGGAGACCCGGCCGTCCTGCCCGCCGGTCGCCTCGTACACCGGGCGGAGGATGTCGGCGGCGGCGCGGACGTCGGCGGTGGTCATCATCCGCACGGCCTCTTCGACCGTCACCTTGCGTACGGCGAGGTCGGCGAGCTGCTCCTCGTAGCCCTCTCCGGAGCCGATGGCGGCCTGGAAGATGGAAGGGTTGGTGGTGACACCGACGACGTTCCTGGTGTCGACGAGTTCGGCGAGGTTGCCGGACTCGATCCGCTTGCGCGACAGGTCGTCCAGCCAGATGGAGACGCCCTCGTCGGACAGACGCTTGAGAGCTCCCGCGGTGGCGGTCACTTCGGTCACTGTGATCATCTTCTTTCTGGCGATCGGATCAACCGCGCGCGGCGGCAAGGCCTGTAGTTGAACGGAATACAGCCCGGGCCGCAGCGGCGACGTTCTCGGCGGTGAAACCGAACTCGGCGAACAGGGTCTTGGCATCGGCGGAGGCGCCGAAGTGTTCGAGGGAGACGATGCGTCCTGCGTCACCCACGAACCGGTACCACGTGAGACCGATCCCGGCCTCGACCGCAACGCGGGCCTTCACGGACGGCGGAAGGACGCTGTCGCGGTACGCGCGCGACTGCTCCTCGAACCACTCCACGGACGGCATCGACACCACCCGGGTGCCCACGCCCTCCGCCTCCAGCTGCTCCCGCGCCTCGACGGCGAGGTGGACCTCGGAACCGGTCGCGATGAGCACCACGTCCGGGGTCTCGTTGGAGGAGTCCTTGAGGACGTAACCGCCGCGCGCCGCATCGGAGTTGGGCTCGTACGTCGGCACACCCTGGCGGGTCAGCGCGAGGCCGTGCGGGGCGGGCTTCGTGGCGTGCCGCTTGAGGATCTCGGCCCAGGCGATCGCGGTCTCGTTGGCGTCGGCCGGGCGCACGATGTTCAGGCCCGGGATGGCGCGCAGCGAGGCGAGGTGCTCGACCGGCTGGTGGGTGGGGCCGTCCTCGCCGAGACCGATGGAGTCGTGGGTCCAGACGTACGTCACCGGGAGCTGCATCAGCGCGGAGAGGCGGACGGCGTTGCGCATGTAGTCGGAGAACACCAGGAAGGTGCCGCCGTAGACACGCGTGTTGCCGTGCAGCGCGATGCCGTTCATCTCGGCCGCCATCGAGTGCTCGCGAATACCGAAGTGGATCGTTCGGCCGTACGGGTCGGCCTCCGGCAGCGGGTTGCCCTTCGGGAGGAAGGACGACGTCTTGTCGATGGTGGTGTTGTTCGAGCCGGCGAGGTCGGCGGAGCCGCCCCACAGCTCGGGCAGGACCGGTCCAAGCGCCTGGAGGACCTTGCCGGAGGCGGCGCGGGTGGCGACGGAGGAGCCCGCCTCGAAGACCGGGAGGGACTGCTCCCAGCCCTCGGGGAGCTGGCCGGCGACGATCCGGTCGAAGAGCTTCGCGCGCTCGGGCTGGGCGCCGCGCCACTTGTCGAGGCGCTTGTCCCAGGCGGAGTGCGCCTCGGCGCCCCGGTCCAGGGCCTGGCGGCTGTGGGCGACGACCTCGTCGGAGACCTCGAAGGACCGCTCCGGGTCGAAGCCGAGGACGCGCTTGGTGGCGGCGATCTCGTCGGCGCCGAGCGCGGAGCCGTGGGCGGCCTCGGTGTTCTGCGCGTTTGGAGCGGGCCAAGCGATGATCGTGCGCATCGCGATGATCGAGGGGCGCCCGGTCTCGGCCTGCGCCGTCCTCAGCGCCGTGTACAGCGCGTGCGGGTCGATGTCGCCGTCGGCGGCGGGCTCGATGCGCTGGGTGTGCCAGCCGTAGGCCTCGTAGCGCTTCAGGACGTCCTCGGAGAAGGCGGTCGCGGTGTCGCCCTCGATGGAGATGTGGTTGTCGTCGTAGACGAAGACGAGGTTGCCGAGCTGCTGGTGCCCGGCGAGCGAGGAGGCCTCGGCGGAGATGCCCTCCTCCAGGTCGCCGTCGGAGACGATCGCCCAGATCGTGTGGTCGAAGGGCGACTCGCCCTCGGGGGCCTCGGGGTCGAACAGGCCGCGCTCGTAGCGGGCGGCCATCGCCATGCCCACCGCGTTGGCGACACCCTGTCCGAGCGGTCCTGTCGTGGTCTCCACACCGGCCGTGTGCCCGTACTCGGGGTGACCAGGCGTCTTCGACCCGTGCATCCGGAACGCCTTAAGGTCGTCCAGCTCCAGCTCGTACCCGGCGAGGTACAACTGCGTGTACAACGTCAGCGAGGTGTGGCCGGGGGAGAGGACGAAGCGGTCACGGCCGGTCCACTCGGGATCCGCGGGGTCGTGACGCATCACCTTCTGAAAGATCGTGTACGCGGCGGGAGCCAGCGCCATCGCGGTGCCCGGGTGGCCGTTGCCGACCTTCTGCACCGCGTCAGCGGCCAGAACACGGGCTGTGTCGACAGCACGGCGATCGAGATCGGTCCACTCGAAGCTGTCAGGTGTGTGCGCGTTCATCTTCAAGAAGTCCTCGGTAAGAGCGGAAGAACTGCTCGGACGTCTTCAAATCTAAAAGTCTGACTTTTACGAGGGAAGGTGCCGGTGTGCCAGCCTGTGGTGAAAGTGGGACACCGGCAGCAACGCTGAGACGGCACGAGAAGGACATGACGGACAGAACTATCCAAGACGTCGGCGGTGACGGCGACGTGATCAGAACGTTTCCCTTCCCTGTCGATCTGAGTGTCTGCGGCGTCGGCATGCAGGTCGGCCCGATGGGCACCGGCCACACCTGGCACGCCGACGCACCCCTGCACCGCGTCCACCGCATCGACTTCCATGTGGTGATGCTCTTCTCCGGCGGCCCGGTCCGCCACATGATCGACTTCGCCGAGTACGAGGTGGGCGCCGGCGACGTCCTGTGGATCCGCCCCGGCCAGGTCCACCGCTTCTCGCGGTTCGACGAGTACCACGGCACCGTCCTGACCATGCAGCCCGGCTTCCTCCCCCGCGCCACGGTCGAGGCGACCGGCCTCTACCGCTACGACCTCCCACCCGTCCTGCACCCCGATGAGCCCCGCCTCGCCGCCCTGCGCGCCTCCCTGGCCCAGCTCCGACGCGAGTACGAGGACACCGAGACCCTCCCGCTCACCTTGCACACCTCGGTCCTACGGCACTCCCTGACGGCGTTCCTGCTGCGTCTCGCGCACCTGGCGGCGAGCTCGGCGGAGGACGCCGCCCGCCAGGCCGACACGACGTTCACCCTCTTCCGGAACGCCGTGGAGAAGGGCTTCGCCACCAACCACAGCGTCAGCGCCTACGCCGACGCCCTCGGCTACTCCCGCCGCACCCTCGTCCGCGCGGTCCGCGCCGCGACCGGTGAGACCCCCAAGGGCTTCATCGACAAGCGTGTCGTCCTGGAGGCGAAGCGGCTGTTGGCCCACACAGATCTGCCGATCGGCCGCGTGGGCGCGGCAGTCGGGTTCCCGGACGCGGCGAACTTCTCGAAGTTCTTCCAGCAGCACACGGATGTGACGCCGGCGGGGTTCCGGGCGGAGCTGCGGTGAGGGTGAGGGCATGCCGAAAGGGGGCCCCACGCGTGCGCGTGAAGCCCCCTTTCCCCGTGGGGAGTTGGATCAGTGGCCGAAGTCGAACCAGTTGACGTTCACGAAGTCCGCCGGCTGGCCGCTGGTGAAGGTGAGGTAGACGTCGTGGGTGCCGGTGACCGAGCTGATGTTGGCCGGTACCGTCTTCCATGACTGCCAGCCCCCGGTGTTGGCCAGCGCGAAGCTGCCGATCGGGGTCGCGGTGGGGCTGTCGAGGCGGACCTGGACCAGGCCGCTGACGCCACTCGCGGCGCCGCTCGCGACCCGGGCGTAGAACTGAGTGGCAGCTGTGGAGCCGAAGTTGACGCCCTTGTAGAGGGCCCAGTCGCCGTTGGCGATCGTGCCGATGTCCTGGCCGCCGCCGGTGTCCGTGGTGGTCTCGGCGACGGTGCCGGACTGGCTGTCGTAGGACTCGGCCTGGATGGCGCTGTAGGCGTCACGGTTGCCGGTCGGAGGGGTCGTGGTACCGCTCCCGCTGCCCGTGGACGAGAGCACCTGGACGTAGTCCACCGTCATGGGGTGGTTGGGGTCGGTGGCGCTGGTGGGGCCGCCGCCGAACGCGTCCGGGAAGCCGCCGCCCATCGCCACGTTCAGGATGATGAAGAAGCCGTGGTTCGTCGCGTTGGCCCAGGTCGTCGCGTCGACCTGACTGGAGTTCACCGTCTCGAAGTTGACGCCGTCGAGGTAGTAGCGGATCTGCTCGGGGCTCGTGGACCGGTCCCACTCCATCGCGTACGTGTGGAAGCCCGCCTGGCAGGTGGTTCCCGTGCAGGCCGTCGAACCGCCGATGCCGGTCGTCTCGTTGCAGGGACCGCCCGGGCTGGTGCCGCAATGGACCGTGGACCAGTCGGTGTTGAGACCCTGGACGTTCTCCATGATGTCCAACTCGCCCACGCTGGGCCAGTTTTGATAATTGCCTCGGTACGGCGCGCCCAGCATCCAGAACGCGGGCCAGTAGCCGAGCGCCGACGAGCCGGTGACGTTGGGGAGTTGGATACGGGCCTCGACCCGGAGCTTCCCGCCGGCCGGCGGCTGGAAGTCGGTGCGGTTGGTCTCGATCCGGCCCGAGGTCCAGTTGCCGGAGGCGTCCCGGCGCGGGGTGATCAGCAGGTTGCCGTTGCCGTCGAGGGCCACGTTGTTGGTGGAGGAGGTCATCGTCTCGACCTCGCCGGTGCCCCAGTTGGCGGCCCCGCCCGGGTATGAAGTCCCGGTGTCGTACTGCCAGTTGGTGGTGGAGACACCGGTGCCCGCGGAGCCGTTGAAGTCGTCCAGGAAGACCTGCGTCCAGCCCGACGGGGGCGTGGGCGCGGACGCGTTCGCGGGCAGGGTGAAGGCGGTGGCCGTGGCGGCCGCCAGGCCGAGGGTGCTCAGGACGGCGATCAGGACACGCCTGAGGGGACGGGGTCTGCGCTGCGTGCCGGAGGGTTCACTCATCGGTGCCTCTCGGATACGGAGTGGGGAGCGGGTGCCGTGCCTGTCTGAGAGCGCTCTCAGGCAGTGGGGTGCGCGGTCAATGTGCTCCCAGCCGCTCCGGCCGTCAAGAGGTGAAGCCGGGAAAGTCCTTTCGCTGTGTGGGAGTTCAGGTGATGAATGCGGTGAAAGAGGGGGTTTCTGAGGGTGTCATCGGTGGGGGCCGGTGTGGGTGGTGGAGGGGGTGGTCGGGGGGCGGAGGGGGCTGCGGAGGCTGCGGGGGCCGGTGTGCGCGGCCGGGATCGGAGGGCGTCGCCGGGATTGCAAGGCGCTGTCGGGACCGGGGTGCGCTGCTCGGAGCAGCCGGGGTCGGAGGGGGCCGCCGGGGTTGGACCGTTCCAGACGGCAGAGCGCGTTCGGTCTGGTCCGCGCCAGGGGTTAGGGGTGGCCCGGACCAGAGCGCGTCGAGGCTGGACCGTTCCAGGCGGCAGAGAGTGCCGGGTCTGGAGGGTGCCGCCGGGGCTGGACCGCGCCAGGGGCCAGAGCGGGTCGGGTCCGGACCGCGCCAGGGATCAGCGGTGGTCCAGGCCGGAGCGCGCCAAGGCTGGACCGTTCCAGGAGGCGGAGGGTGCCGGGCTGGAGCCTCCAGGAGGCAGTGCGCGCCGGGGTCTAGACCGCGCTCCCCGCCTTCCAGCTCGCCCAGGTCAGGTTCCAGCCGTTGAGGCCGTTGTCCGCCGCCACGGTCTTGTCGCCGGAGTTCTTCACGATGACGACGTCGCCGAGCATCGAGCTGTCGTAGAACTTGTAGCCCGGCACCGACGTGTCGTTGGCGCCCTTCGCGTCGTGCAGGCCGACGCAGCCGTGGCTGGTGTTCTCGTTGCCGAAGACCGAGGTGGACGCCCAGTAGTTGCCGTGCACGAAGGTGCCGGAGGTGGTGAGGCGCTGGGCGTGCGGGACGTCGGAGATGTCGTACTCGTCGCCGAGCCCGACCGTCGAGGACTCCATGCGGGTCTGCTTGAACCGCTCGCTGATCACCATGATCCCGGACCAGGTGGTGTGCTGGGCGTTGCCGCCGCTGACCGGATAGGTCGCGAGGGTCTTGCCGTCCCGCTTGACGGTCATCTCCTTGCTGGACAGGTCCACCGTGCTGATCTGCTCGCGCCCGATGTCGAAGGTGACGTCCTTGGACTGGACGCCGTAGACGCCGTCCTGGCCCTCGATGTCCTTCAGTCGCAGGCTGAGGGTGATCTTCGTCCCGGCCGCCCAGTACGCCTCGGGCCGGAAGTCGAGCCGGGTGTCGCTGAACCAGTGGCCGACCACCTCGACGGCGGGCTCGGCGGTGACCGTGATCGCCTTCTGGACGGTGGACCGGTCCTTGACCGCGTGCGTGAAGTTGATCGACACGGGCATGCCGACGCCGGAGGTGGAGTTCGCCTCGGGCGTGAAGTAGCCGACGAAGGTCTCGCCGGGCGACTTCGTGGTGAAGGTCACCGTCTTCGCGGCGGCGCCCTGCGCCTGCGCCGCGACCGTGTACCTCGTGCCCGAGTACGGGTTCTTCGCGGACGTCCACTTCGTCTTGGCATCGTTGAAGGACCCGGCCAGCGTGGAGCCGTCGTTGCCGGTCACCTTCACGGTGGCGAGTGTGCCGTCGGCCACGCTGACCGTGACCGGGGTGGTGAAGTCGGCCTTCTTGGTGCCGTCCGCGGGCAGGACCGTGACGGTCGGCACCTTCGCGGCCTTCACGGACGCGGTCGCCGACGAACCACCGGACGACGAGCTCTCCGCGGCGCCCGCCGAACCGCTGCAACCGGTCAGGACGGCGGCCGGCACCACCCCGAGCACGGTGAGGACCCCACGACGGGACCACCTCTCCGACTGCTTCTCGGACCGGTTGGATATGTGCGACACGCCCACAGCACGCCTTCCTCCGCATGTCGCGCACGTCCACTGGCCATGCGCGACGAGATCACCAGTGCCGTTGCATCCTGCGTCACTTCCATGGGTTGAATCTTTGAATCCCAGGGGCTCCACCTGAGATTCCTGTGAAGAGAGCCTGAAAGAAGTCCTGAAACCACGGTTGCCGGACGCTTCCCGAGTGTGAACAGAGTATGAAGGCGCCGACCGGCGTCCTGAGTATCCGGTGAGATCCCCGTCCCGCCATGGCGTCCCCACCCGCCCGGTCGGAAGAGTGAGGAAGGACCTGAAGGCGGAGTTCCGTTTCGGCGGCTCCGCGGCAGACCACGCCGGAGGTATTCGTGACCGAAGTCCGCAAGCGGCCCACCGTGGCGATCGTCGGAGCGGGCGCGGCAGGCACCCTGACCGCCGTCCAGCTCTGCGAGACCGCCACCCGCCGCCGGACCCCCCTCGACCTGGTGCTGGTCGACCCGGCCCCGGAAGCCGGCCGCGGCACCGCCTACGCCACACCCGATCCACGCCACCGGCTCAACGTCCCGGCGGGCGGCATGAGTTGCTACCCCGACGACCCAGGCCACTTCACCCGCTGGCTCTGCCGCCACGGCGAACCCGCCGTCAGCGCAACCGACTTCGCCACCCGCTACCGCTACGGCGCCTACCTCGCCGACAGCCTCGCCCAGGCCGTCGTCCGCTCCCACGGCACGGTCTCCGTACGCCGACTGCGCACCCGAGCGGAGGGCTGTACCGGCGCCCTCGAAGGTCCGGCAGGTCGACCAGGCCAAGCAGGCCCGGCGGGTCTGGCGGATCCGGCAGGCCCGGTGGAACTCCACCTCGCCGACGGCGGACTCCTCACCGCCGACAGCGCGGTCCTGGCCACAGGCCCAGCCGCTCCTACGGCCGCCTGGGCGCCGCCCGCGCTGCGCAGCTCGCCCCGCTTCATCAACTCGCCCTGGAAACCCGGGGTGTTGGACGCCATACGCGAGGACACCGCCGACATCCTCCTCGTCGGCACGGGCCTCACCGCCGTGGACCTGGCTCTCACCCTCGACCACCCCGAACGCACGGTCCACGCCGTCTCCCGCAACGGACTCCTGCCGCAGCCCCACGCGTTGGGACCGGCCGGCGCGATGGAGGCGCCGAGCTGGCCCCGCGACCTGACACTGAACGCGCTGCGCCGAACCGTCTACCGGCACGTCAGCCGCTCGGTCCGCACCCACGGCGACTGGCGCCCCGCCCTGGACAGCCTGCGCCCGCACACCGCGCGACTCTGGCACAGCCTCACCCCCGAAGAACGCGGCGAGTTCCTCGCGGGCGAGGGCGCCCTCTGGAACACCCACCGCCACCGCATGGCCCCCACCACCGCCGAGTCGGTCACCCGGGCCCGCACCGCCCGCCGCCTCCAGGTCCACGCGAGCACGATCACCGATGTGGCCGAGTCCGGCGGGCAGTTGGTTGTCGCGCTCGCCAACGGCCGCACGTTGCGCGTGGGTTGGGTGATCGACTGCACGGGACCCGGGCAACGGCTCGAAGACCCTTTGTGGCGCGGCCTGTTCGAGACCGGTACGGCAGTGCCCGGGCCGCTGGGCATGGGCGTCACCACCCGCGACGGACGCCTCCTCGACGCCCGAGGCCGTTCCCTACGACCGCTGTTCACGCTCGGCGCCCCGAGACGCGGCGAGTTGTGGGAGACCACGGCGATCCCCGAGATCCGGGCCCAGGCTGCCGCCCTGGCGGTGCAGTTACTGGCGCCACCGGTCCGCCGCGCCGCCCGTCGCAGGCCCGTCGACGGACTCGGACTCCCGCTGTCGACCCACGCCGAGGCCGCCAACGCCTACCGCAACGGACTCGACCGGGTTCTCAAGGTCCGCGCCGGCGCCGAGGACGCCTTCGCCCGCGCGGTCGCCCTGGACCCCGGATTCGCCCTGGGCCACGCGGCGTTGGCCCTGCTCGGACACGAGTGCGGCGCCGCCGTCGACGTACCCCGGGCCCTCGCGGACGCCCAGCGCTGCGCACACGAACGGGCCGACGAGCGTGAACGCTCCTTCGTGGAGGTGATCACCCACCGGGTCCAATCGGCCCACGGGGACCGGGCGTTGATACGCCACCTCGACACCCACCCCGCCGACGCGCTCGCGCTCGCCGCCGCCGTCCCCACCATCGCCTTCTCCGGCGTCACCGATCTGGACGACGACTACGCGCTTCGACTGGTCGAGCGGACGTCCCCCGCCTATGACGGGCACTGGTTCCACACCTCGCTGCTCGCGTTCCTCCGTCAGGAGCAGGGCCGGCTGCACGAGGCGGGTGAACTCGCCCACCGCGCCCTGGGAGTTGAGCCCGCGTCCGGTCACGCCGTGCACGCGCTGGCCCACGTCCACTACGAGTCCGGCGCCCATGAGGCGGGCCGGGACTGGCTGGACCGCTGGGTCTCCGGGCAGGGCCGGGGCGCCGTCCACCGGGCCCACTTCTCCTGGCACATCGCCCTGCATGAACTGGCGTTGGACGACCCGGCCGCCGTACGCAGGCGCTGGTTCGCGCAGTTGGCGCCCGGGCGGGTGACCGGGGTGCGCGCGCTGGTCGACTCGGGGTCACTGCTGTGGCGGGCCCGGCTCAGCGGCAACTGGCAGGGGGAGTTGCCCACTTCGAATGTTCTGGACACCGTGGCCTGCGAGGTGCTGGAGCGCCCGGCGACCGCGTTCACCGCTCTGCACGTGGCGGTGGCTCTGACGGCGGCCGGAGACCTCCCGGCCCTCCGTCGGCTGCGCGACCACGCGGCGGGTGCCGACCCGGTCGAGCGCGAGGTCATCGCCCCGTTGTGCGACGCCTTCGCCGCCCTCGTCGAACACCGCTTCCACGAAGCCGCCCACGGCCTCGACGCGTTGCTGCCGTTCCTGCGCGAGGTGGGCGGCAGCGCGGCCCAACGCGAGGTCGTGGAGGAGACGTTGCTGTACGCGCTGGTGTCGGCGGGACGGTGCGACGTGGCCCGCCGGTTGTTGGACGCGCGGCTGGACCGGAAGCCGGCGCCCCGGGACCGGCGGATGTTGGCGGGGCTGCCCGGGTGAAACGGGTTGGCACGAGGGGGAGTTGGATGCATGTCCTGTCGTAGGCCTGCGGCTGTCCGGAATGCTGTTGGTCAGGCGGGCGTGGGCTGTTCGCGGTGCTCGTCGTCGGGTGTCGAGGGGAGGTCGAGGGTGGCCTCCAGGCCTCCGGTGGGGGTGGTGCCGAGGTGGAGGGTGCCGTGGTGGAGGTGCGCCTGTTGGTCCACGAGAGCGAGGCCGAGGCCGGAGCCGGGGGTGCGGGTGCGGGTGCCGCGGGTGAACCGGGCCTTCATGGCCTGCCGTTGGGCGGCGGGGATGCCGGGGCCGTCGTCGCCGACGGTGATCCGGACCGTGCCCGCGTCCTTGCTGAACCGGACGTCCACCGTGCCGTCGGGGCGACCGTGCAGGGCCGCGTTGTCGAGGAGGTTGTCGACGGCCAGGCGTAGACCGACGGGCCAACCATCCACGGTCGCCGGGGAGTTGGCCGTCAGCCGGTAGGTGGTCGTGGGATGGCGGTGCGCCGCGTGGGCGACGGCCTCGTCGAGGAGTTCGCTCAGGACGACCGGGGTGCGTTCGGGCAGGGCGTGGGCGTCGCCGCGGGCCAGGGTCTGAAGTCCCGTGAGGAGCGCGGTGATACGGCGGTGCTCCGCGCTCATCGCCTCCAGGGCGCGGGCCCGTTGGGGTGCGGGGAGGTCGGGATTGCGCTGGAGGGTCTCCAGGGTGACCCCGAGACTCGTGAGCGGGGTGCGGAGTTCGTGGCCCGCGTCGGCGGTGAAACGGCGGGTGGAGTCCATGCTGACGCGCAACTGGTCCAGCATGCTGTTCAGCGCGTGGGAGAGGTCCGCGACCTCCTGCGGGCCTGTGAGGGCGGGGAGTTGGGGCCCTGCCGTGTCCGCGCTGATCGCGAGAGCGCCGGTCCGCAGGCGTTCCAGTGGCTGGAGGATGATCCGGGTGAGCAGCCAGACGCCGCCGGCCGTGGCGAGGGCGGCGAGGAGCGTGACGGCGGCGACGATCACGCTGTTGTCCGCGAGCCGCCGTTCGATCGGGTCGATGTCCTGGAGCACTTCGAGCCGTTCGCCGGTGGTGCTCAGCGACCGGGTCAGCGAACGCCAGGTCTGCCCGTCGGTGTCGATCGTGCGGTGACCGTCGCGGGCCGGCACCGGCAGCGGGGCGCTCGGCGTCTCGCCGTGCTGCGCGACCACCTTCCCGCCGGAGACCAGCCGCACCAGACTCTGACTCCCGGCGAGCAGCCCGCCGTAGTCGTCGTCGACCACCAGCACCTCCGGCTTACGGCCCACCGCCGCCATGCAGCACCCCGACTTCCTCACCGGCACCCGCGGGAACGGGCACTGTCGCCTGCCTCAAGGATCAGGTACCTCAAGGATCAGGTACCTCAAGGACCAGCTGTCTCCAGGATCGGCGGTGAACGACAAGGAAGTCTAAGAACCACGCGGGCCTCTCCTCCCACCGAGCCGGTATCGACACAGGTCAGCGGCGCGCGTGCCCTCCCGGCCGCCGGGTTTCTTAGAGCGGCCACAAAGAGCGAAGCAAGGGTGAGGGCACGCCCTGCGCAAGGGGCGTCCCTGGACCTCGCGACGAAGGAAGCCCGCCGATGACCCTGTCCACCGAGCTGCCCCGCGGGCAACGCACCTCGCCCGCCCCACCCCGCCGGGCGCGCTTCACGCTCGCCGACCCGCTCGGCGCGCTGGCGATCCTGTCCGTGGTCGCGGTCGTAGCCCTGTGGGTCATGAACCAGGGCGGCCCGCTCAGCCTGACCTCCGACCGGGGGACCGGCTCCCTCGGGCTGCTCGCCGGACTGCTGGCCTCCGACCTGATGATCCTCCAGGTCGTCCTCCTCGCCCGGATCCCCTGGGTGGAACGGTCCTGGGGCCACGACCTGCTCACCCGCCGGCACCGTCTGATCGGCTTCGCCTCGTTCTGGCTGATGACGGCCCACGTCTCCCTGTTCGCCGTGGAACGGTCCACCCGCGAACCCACGGCGATACCGGCTCAACGCCTCCGGCGCGACGGGCAAGACCGGAGACGGCGGCGACCACATGCCCCCCGGTTCGACCTCCACCTCCACCCCCAACACCTCGGCCAGGCCCGGGGACGACACCGCCGGCTACGGCGACCACGTGGGAAAGCCGGGCGAGAGCAAGTAGGTGCCTCACACCTCCGGCCGCCACCCCAACGCCCGGGATATCCCCCTCCCCGCAAGCCGCACCGCCGGGATCAACGCCGGTACCTGCGCGTCCACTTGAGGCACCACCACCGACACCGCCGCGACCACCGCACCGCCCGGCCCGCGCACCGGAGCCGCCACCGACAGGGCGTCGTCCGTGATCTGACGGGCACTCACCGCGACCCCGGTGCGCCGGACTTCGGCCAGTGCCCGGCGCAGTCGTACCGGATCGGTGATCGTGTACGGCGTGAAGGACGCCAACGGGCCCGCGCAGTAGGCCTCTTGGAAGTCCGGGTCGCCGTGGGCCAGCAGAGTGAGGCCCACGCCCGTGGCGTGGAGGGGCCAGCGGGCGCCGACCCGGATGTGTACGCCGACCGCCGAACGGCCCGAGATCCACTCGGTGTAGACGACCTCCGTACCGTCCCGTACCGCCAACTGCACGTTCTCGTGCGTCGATTCGTACAGGTCCTCCAGGTACGGGAGGGCGAGTTGGCGCAGGGCGAGGCCGCGAGGCGCGAGTGCCGCGATCTCCCACAGCCGTAGGCCTACGTGGTAAGTCCCCGACGTGTCCCGTTCCAGCGCGCCCCACTCGGTGAGGGCGCCCGCGAGGCGGTGGGCGGTGGTCAGGGTGAGGCCGGCGCGGCGGCTGATGTCGGACAGGGACAGGGCCGTGTGCGCGTGGTCGAAGGCGGCGAGCACGGCGAGCAGCCGGTCGGGCGCGGACCGCGTGACGGGCGCCGCGGAACGGGGGATCTTCGATGACCGGGTGATGGGCGCGGGCCCGGTGGTCGTCTCCGACCGTCCCGTGGTCGCGGACTCGGTGGTCGTCGCCGAGCGCGTGGCCGTCGCGGAACCGGTGCTCGTCGCGGACCGGGTGGTCGTCATGGCCGGGCCTCCGTCCGGTGTCAGGTCAGTCCGTCCTCGGCGACCCGTTGCAGCAGGGTGTGCAGGGTCTCCCGCTCCGTCGCGTCGAGCGGGTCCAGCAGTTCGTTCGTGACGCGCAGACCCGCCTCGTCCGTGTCGCGCAGGAAGCCGCGGCCGTCCGCAGTCAGAACCACGATGCGGCTGCGCCGGTCGTCGGGGGAAGGGCGGCGCTCGGCGAACCCGAGCTTTTCCAGGTCGTCGACCAGGCCGACGATCGCGCTCGGGTCGTAGCCGAGCCGGGTGCTCAGTTCGCGCTGGAGGGCGCCCTCGGACGTGGCCAGGAAGCGGAGCAGCGCGTAGTGGCGCAGGCGCAGGCCCGACTCCTGGAGGAACGTGTTGAAGAGCTGGCCGGAACGCAGGCCCAGCCGGTACATGAGGTAGCCCGTGTCCGCGTGCAGCCCGCGCATCCACGGCTCGTGCGCGTCGATCGGGGGGTTCGCGGCGTGCGGCTGACGGGCGATGGCGGGCTCCCTGGGTCGAGGCCCCGGGCGGGGCGTGCGGTGGTTCGGAGCCAGTGTGACGCACATGGTCCATCGGCAACAACTATTGACGTCAACAATTATTGCTCTTAGCTTCGATCTCGTAGCCGCACCCCGGTGTGTTCAGACCCCGGCGCGGCTCGCAGCCGTATCGCCGTGTGAAGGGATCCGCTCGTGCCCAGCATCGATCTGACCGGCAAGGTCGCCGTCGTCACCGGCAGTGGCCGGGGCCTCGGCCTCGCCTACGCGCACGCTCTCGCCGCCCACGGCGCGTCCGTGGTCGTCAACGACATCGACGAGGCGGTGGCCGAGCAGGCCGTGAAGTCGATCACCGAGGCGGGCGGCACGGCCGTCGCCGAGGTGGTCCCGGTCGGTACGACGGAGGCCGCTGAGCGGCTGGTGAACCGTGCCGTCGAGGAGTTCGGGCGGATCGACATCCTGGTCACCAACGCGGGCATCCTGCGCGACAAGGTGCTGTGGAAGATGACCGACGAGGACTTCGACGCGGTGATCACCACCCACCTCAAGGGCACCTTCACCTGCGCCCGCGCCGCCGCCGTACGGATGCGCGAGCAGGGCGGGGGCGGCAGCCTGATCCTGGTCGGCTCGCCGGCCGGCCAGCGCGGCAACTTCGGCCAGACCAACTACTCGGCGGCCAAGGCCGGCATCGCCGCCTTCGCCCGCACCTGGTCGATGGAACTCGGCCGCGCGGGCATCACCGTCAACACGATCGTGCCGGTCGCCGCGACCGCCATGACCGAGACCATCCCCGCGTTCGCCCCGTACATCGAGGCCATGAAGAACGGCGACGCGCTGCCCGACTTCCTCCGCAAGGGCGAGGGCTTCGGCACCCCCGAGGACTGCGCCGCGCTCGTCCCGTTCCTCGCCTCCGAGGCCGCGCGCGGGATCACCGGCCAGGCCATCGGCATCGGCGGCGACAAGGTGGCACTCTGGTCCCACCCGCAGGAGATCAGCGTGGCCTACGCCGACGGCGGCTGGACCCCTGACACCCTGGCCGACGCCTTCCCCACCTCGGTCGGCGCCGAACTCCAGTCGGTCGGCATCCCCGCACCGAAGCTGCCGGAGGCGTGATGACACCCCCCACGAACGTCGGCGAACGCGCCATGGACATCGGCGAACTCGTCGCGATCGACGTCCACACCCACGCCGAGGTGTCCTCCAAGGGCCACTCCTCCCTGGACGACGACCTGCACGACGCCTCCTCCGCCTACTTCAAGGTCGAGGGCAAGCGGAAGCCGACCCTGGAGGAGACCGCCGCGTACTACCGCGAGCGGAAGATGGCCGCGGTGATCTTCACGGTCGACGCCGAGTCCGCGACCGGCACCGAGCCCGTCCCGAACGAGGAGGTCGCCGAGGCCGCCGCCGCCAACGCGGACGTCCTCATCCCCTTCGCCTCCATCGACCCCTTCCGCGGCAAGGCGGGCGTGAAGCAGGCCCGCCGTCTGGTCGAGGAGTACGGGGTCAAGGGCTTCAAGTTCCACCCCAACATCCAGGGCTTCTTCCCCAACGACCGGTCGGTGGCCTACGACCTGTACGAGGTCATCGAGGAGACGGGCACCATCGCCCTCTTCCACACCGGCCAGACGGGCATCGGCGCGGGAGTTCCGGGAGGTGGCGGCATCCGCCTGAAGTACTCCAACCCCCTGCACGTGGACGACGTCGCCGCCGACTTCCCGCACCTCAAGATCATCCTGGCGCACCCGTCCTTCCCCTGGCAGGACGAGGCCCTCGCCGTCGCCACGCACAAGCCCGGCGTGCACATCGACCTGTCCGGCTGGTCCCCGAAGTACTTCCCGCCGCAACTGGTGCAGTACGCCAACACCCTGCTGAAGGACAAGGTCCTCTTCGGCTCCGACTACCCCGTCCTCACCCCGGACCGCTGGCTCGCCGACTTCGAGAAGCTGCCGATCAAGGACGAGGTCAAGCCGAAGATCCTCAAGGAGAACGCCGCCCGCCTGCTCGGCCTGACGTAAGGGACGCCGGATGCGCAACATGGGACTGGGGTCATGGCCCGCACGCCGAGCCCGCAAGACCCCGCACCGCACGGCTCTTGTCTACGGCGGATCGTCTACGGTCGGCGGTGGACTGTCGACGGATCACGGTAGTTCGTCGACAGTCCACAGTGGTCCGCCGACGCACGGCAACGGTTCGTCGACGGACTACGGCACATTGCATACACGAACCACCCGCCTCGCCCACGCCCTGCGCGCCCGAGGCGTCCGCCGCGGCGACCGCATCGCCTACCTCGGCCCCAACCACCCCTCCTACCTGGAGACCCTGTTCGCGGCCGGCGTCCTCGGCGCGGTCTTCGTCCCCCTCAACACCCGCCTGGTCGGCCCGGAGATCGCCCACCAACTCACCGACTCCGGTGCCAAGATCCTCGTCTACGGCCCGACGCACGCCGGCCTCGTCGCCGGACTGCCGGGCAGCACCGACGTACGCACGTACCTCGAAGTCGGCCCGGAATACGAGGAGTTGCTCGACGGGGCCGCCGACGAACCGATCGACGAGCCCGTCACGGCCGACGACACCTGCATCATCATGTACACCTCGGGCACGACCGGCCGCCCCAAAGGCGCCATGCTCACCCACGGCAACCTGGCCTGGAACGCGATCAACGTCCTCGTCGACACCGACCTGATCGCCGACGAACGCGCCCTGGTCTCCGCCCCGTTGTTCCACACGGCGGGCCTGAACATGCTCACCCTGCCGGTCCTGCTCAAGGGCGGCACCTGCGTCCTGGTCGAGGCCTTCGACCCGGCGGCCACCTTCGACCTGATCGAACAGCACCGGATCACCTTCATGTTCGGGGTCCCGACGATGTTCGACCAACTGGCCCGGCACCCCCGCTGGGCCGACGCCGACCTCTCCTCGCTGCGCATCCTCACCTGCGGCGGCTCCCCGGTCCCGTCCCCGCTGATCGCCGCCTACCAGCAACGCGGACTGACCTTCCTCCAGGGCTACGGCATGACGGAGGCCGCGCCCGGAACCCTGTTCCTGGACGCCGAACACGCGGTCAGCAAGGCGGGTTCGGCGGGCGTGCCGCACTTCTTCAGCGACGTGCGGGTCGTGCGGCCCGACCTCACCCCCGCCGACGTCGGCGAGACCGGCGAGGTCGTGGTGCGCGGACCCCATGTCATGCCCGGCTATTGGGGGTTGCCCGAGGAGACGGCCGCGGTCTTCGCCGACGGCTGGTTCCGCAGCGGCGACGCGGCACGGACCGACGAGGACGGGTACGTGTACATCGTCGACCGTATGAAGGACATGATCATCTCCGGCGGGGAGAACATCTACCCCGCCGAGATCGAGGACCTCCTCCTCGCCCACCCCGACATCGTGGAGTGCGCGGTCATCGGGATCGCGGACGACAAGTGGGGCGAGGTGCCGCGCGCGGTCGTCGTGCCGCGCGAGGGTGCCTCACCGGATCCCGACGAGGTGCTCGCGTCGCTGGCCGGCCGGCTCGCCAAGTACAAGATCCCCAAGTCGATGGTGGTCGCGGACGAACTCCCGCGCACCGCCTCCGGCAAGCTCCTCAAGTCCCGGGTGCGCAAGCGCTTCGGCACCAACTCTTAGCTAAGGAACGCGATATGGGCATCACCGTGAACGGCCTCGACGAACTCAAGAAGCTCGCGGGCAGCGACCTCGGCACCAGTGGGTGGATCGAGGTCACCCAGGAGCGCGTCAACACCTTCGCCGACGCGACCGGCGACCACCAGTGGATCCACGTCGACCCGGAGAAGGCGGCGGCGGGCCCCTTCGGCGCGCCCATCGCGCACGGCTATCTGACCCTCTCCCTCTTCATCCCGCTCTTCACCGAGCTGCTGGACGTCGAGGGCGTGTCGACAAAGGTCAACTACGGCCTGAACAAGGTGCGTTTCCCCGCACCGGTCAAGGTCGGGTCGCGCATCCGGCTCGTCGCGAAGCTCGCCTCGGTGGAGGACGTGCCGGGCGGGGTACAGGTCGCCGTCGACGGGACGATCGAGATCGACGGCGGACCGAAGCCCGCCGCCGTCCTGCAGAGTCTCTCGCGCTTCTACGCCTGACCGGCGGCTACTGCCGTCTGCCGACTGTCTACTCGCAGACTGTCTACGGCCTCTTGCCCACTGCTGCTTGTCTACGACCGACCGCCGACCGCCGACCGCCGACCGCCGACCGCCGACCGCCGACCGCCGACCGCCGACCGCCGACCGCCGACCGCCGACCGCGTGACGGTCGACCGTCGACAGTCGTTTGTCTACTGCTGTTTGTACGAGTAGACGCTCGTCGACACCTGGCACACGCCCGGCTGGACGACCTCGGCGCGCAGGGTGCCGCTGTTCACGTCGTAGTCGATGCCCTCGGCCTCGAACGTGCCCGTGCAGATGCTGCGTGCCGGCAGTGCGAACAGGCTGGTGACCGTGCCGGTGGTCGGCTGGCCGTCCAGCTTGTGGGGCAGGTCGACCTGGAGAAGCGGGCGGATCTCGGGGAACTTGGTCCCCGACGCGTCGTCCGAGACGCACACCAGGCGGGTGTCCGTCACGAAGTCGCAGCCCTGGATGTCGTTCACCGTCCTGTCCAGGGTGATCTGCCCGGCCTGCGGCAGCGCCCCGCCGGTCGCCGGAGTCGACGGGTTGAGCAGGGGCGTGGGGAAGACCTGGAGTCTGGACTGGTCGCCCCACTCGCCCGACACCATCCACTGCGTGTCGGGCGAGATCGCGTCGAACGAGTTGTTGATCTTCTCGCCCGAGTCGAGCGTGTGGACGTACGAGTAGCGCGTCCCCGACGGTGTGGTGACCGCGAACATCTTGGACGTGCCCGTGTCGGCGCCCTGGTAGGCGTCGAAGATGTAGCCGTTGGCGATGTCCGGGTCGCCGATGTGGTTCCAGCCCTGGATGCGCAGGTCCAGCGGGATGGACGCCAGCCCGCGGTACAGCAGCGAGCCGTCCGCCTGACTGGCGACGCCCTCACCGCCGCCGAGGCTGCCGGTGTACGCCGTGCCGGTCTCCACCCAGGTGGTGGCGGCCGAGGCCGAGGAGGTGCTCACGCCGAGCGTGAGAGCACCCAATAAGCCAGCGAGGACAGCAAGTTGACGCTTCATCAGATACCTGCCAGGTCGACGAAGATGGGGTTGGAATAGAACCATGTGTCGGCCCACGGGTCACCGTTTCCGGGCTCATGGGTGATGGGGCCGTGCGGATCGACCGAGGCGCCGAGGTAACCCGCGCCGTGTCGCTTGCCGTCGCTGCCGCGCAGCCGCAGGTAGAAGGACTCGTCCCCGGCGGTCACCGGGATGCGCAGGGTGTACGTCCCCTTGCGGCCGCTCACGTCCGCCGTACGCACGACCTTCGTGTCCGGCGCCCGCCACGCGTCCCGGTCGGGCACCGCGCCGCGCACCGCGCCCCGGATCACGTCCACGTGCGCCAACTCGGGCAGGATTCCCTGGGCGTTGGGCCGCGAGGCGGTCGTCACGGTGACGTTCAGCGTGAGCCTCTCGCCCTTGCGGACCCGCAGCCGGCCGCCCAGGGTGACACCCTGGCCGTGGTCGCAGTCACGCTTCAGGCGGACGTCGAGCCCGTCCAGCAGATGCCCGTGGTCCACCCAGACCCGGCCCGCGCGCATCCCCGCCATCACCTCGCGGTAGCCGTAGCGGGTCACGCCCACATGGGTGCGGCTGAACTCGCCGGGCCAGAAGTCGCTGCCGGGCTGCGGGGAGTCGGTCTGCACCGGGTCGGGCAGCTTGCCGGTGTTGTCGAAGTTCTGCCCGTCGGGCCAGGTGCCGTTGGCCCAAGTGTCGTAGACCGTACGGTGGTTGTCGGAGTTGGTGGTGATCGAGAACAGCCGGCCCTCGGCCAGCATCGAGTCCCACAGCCCGCCGACGGTCGCCGTCGCCCAGTCGAACCCGCCGTACGTCACATACGCGTCCGCCGGATAGCCCGACCAGGACTGCGCCGACGGCTTGTTCTCGTACTCGCCGCGGATCGACGTGGCGCCGCGCCAGCCGGGGAGGGCCGCGCCCTGGGCGCCGGGTGCGCCCTCCATGCCGATCATGATCTCGGGGGCCGCGTCCCGCCAGGCCCGCATCTCGTGCGGGGAGTCGATGCCCAGGCGCAGCGGGTGGTTGGCGAGGACGAGGACGTCGTCGACGTAACCCGAACGGCGCTGCTCGGCAAGCCACTCGATGGCCTTCACGGCGTGGGCCTCGTTGCGGGCGGTGTCCGCGTCGGCTGCGCCGCCCTTGTCGTAGCCCAACAGCTTTCCGTCGTAGGCGAGTTCGAACCGCGTGAGCAGATCCACCTCGTGGCGGCCGGGTGCCGCGAACACCGTGCAGTGCTCGGCGGCCGGGATGTACCACTCCAGGCCCTGGAAGATCAGCTGGCGGGGGTTCGCGGCGCGTGCCCTGAGGATCTCGGCGTGCTCCGACTTGGCGCCGTAGGAGGCGTGTCCGAAGTTGGAGTGCTCGTTGAACACCATCCAGTCGAGGCCGTACTTCGCGGCGGCCTTCGCCTGCTGGGAGAACGTGTACTTCGCGTCGTGGCTGTACACGGAGTGCACGTGATGGTCGCCTACGAGATAGGCGAGACGCGGATCGTTGCCGCCGTAACCTCGCCCGGCCGCCGACGCGGAGGTGGCGAGCGGGCCCGCCCCGAGGGTGAACGCGGCGCCGAACAGGCCCGCGCGGCGCAGGAGTTGGCGCCGGGAGACACCCTGTGCGTCGAGAGCGGCGGGGGAGACGGACGGATCGGCCCAGGAGGGCAGCTGCTGCTCGGCCATGATGGTTCGGAAGTCCTCTGGAGGCTGGAGGGCTGTCAGTGGTCCATGAAGTCAGTCGGCCATGGAGTCAGTGGTTCATGAAGGAGGTGGCGGGCAGCGCCCGTTCGACGATCCGGACGTCGCCGAGCCGGCCGTGCAGGATCTGGTCGATCCTCCCGGCGTACTCGTAGCCGCCGAGCAGCCAGGGCAGCCCGACCGAGGTGAGGCCCACGGCGGTCGCCGTCGGGTTGCGCACGACCGGGCAGCCCTCGACGTAGAGCGTGGTGTGCTTCCCGTCGTTGACGACGGCGAGGTGCCACCAGGTCTCCAGCGGGGTCTCCTGACCCCAGTTGCTGGCGATGCCCTCCTGGTTCAACGGCCGTACCGCCCACTGCGGTTCACGGTCGTTGGAGAGCGAGAGGGTGGCGAGGGGCTCGTCCGGGTCGTCCCCGGTCTTGCCCGCGGCGCCGCCCGTGCCGGTCCGACTCACCAGCCCCGACCAGGCGTTGTGGTCGGGGTCCCAGTCGGCCGGCAGCCGGTAGAACGCCTCGACGGTGTAACCCCGTGTGAACGTCGCCGAGTTGAGGGGTGCTCCGTCGACCGTGCGCAGGTACGCGCCCTTGAGCGGCGACTTGTAGCCCGTGAACTCCAGGCTGCCGTGGCCGGGTTGGTCGGGGTGGTGGTCCGAGGACCAGTTCAGGGTGCCGCCGCCGACCGTGACGAGGGTGAGGTCGTTGCCGCGCCCGGACTGGTCGCGGACGGTGCCGCTCACGGCCGCAGCGTCGTCGTGTCCGTCGAAGCGCCAGTACGCCACCGTGCCGGGGACGAGGAGCTTCGAGGTGGGGCGTGCCGGGCGGGCGGGGACCGGGGCGAAACCCGAGAAGCGGTCCGCGAAGTCGATGCCGACGGAGAACCGGTCGGCGTCGCCGCTGAGTTCGATCTCCTGGCGCTCCAGCTCGTTGAGACCCTTTGCCGCCCGGCCCAGGATCCACGGGGAGACGGTCTCGACGTCGATGACCCCGCGGTCCAGGTCGAAGCGGTAGAGGCGGATCATCGCCGCACCACCGAAGTAACGGTTCTGATAGTTCGTCAGGTGCAAGTGGACGTCGTTACCTGCCGCGTTCTTGCGCGTCGCCCGACCGGCGGGCCAGTAGTGCCCGTTGAGGGTGAGGAAGATCTGGTCGTGGTCCTCGATCAGCTGGTCCCACAACTGCTGCCCGTAGGAGGACAGTTGGTCGTCCTCGACAACCAGCTCATGCGTCGTCAGGATCACCGGCGTGTGTGGATGCTGGGCCAGCACGCTCTTCGCCCACGCATACCCCTTCGCCGACAGCCGCCAGTCCAGCGCCAGCACCATCCACGCGCGGCCCGCCGCCTCGAAGAGGTGGTAGGTGTTGTAACCGTCGGTGGACGCACCGCCGAACGTGCGCGCACCCTTGAAGCGCTGCGGCCCGAACGTGTCCAGGTACGGCGAGGTGCCGCGCTGGTCGTCGGTCGAGGAGTTCACGTCGTGGTTGCCGGCCAGCACGCTGTAGCCGACGCCCCGCCGGTCCAGCAGTCTGAACGCCTCCCCGATCGCGGCGAATTCGGGCTTCGCTCCGTTCTGCGTCAGGTCGCCCAGGTGGGACAGGAACACGATGTTCTCGTCCTTGCCGTGCTCCAGGAGATAGCGCAGCGAGGCCTCGATCGGAGCCTTGTCGATGCTCGGCCCGTCGAAGAGGTACTGGGTGTCCGGCATCACCGCGAGCGTGAAGCGGCGGCTGTCGGTGTCGGGTCGCCAACTCGCCGTCGCCGATGCCGAGACGGGGGCCGCCTCGGCGGCGCCAGGCAGTGCGACGGCCGCCGTGGCGGCGGCGCCGAGCAGCGCGGTCGCCCGCAGGAAACCGCGCCGACCGGCGCCGGCCTGGGCCGTCTCGCACTGCTCGTGCTCATGCGAAGTACACACGTGTGCTCCGTGGGTAAGTGCTCGTGAAAGCTGGGGAGTTCAAGGCTGGGGAATCCGAAGCGACGGACTCGGAAGCCGCCGATTTCAGAGAACGCGCAGGGTCCAGCTCCAGCGATGGACACCCGGTGGGACGAGATACTCCGGTGACGTGTCGGGACCGCACGAGGCCGTGCCCAACCCCCGGTGCGCCGCGTCGAGTTGCACCACGCAGGACGCGCGCGGCACCAGCTCGTCGTGATGCCGTACAGCGGTCAGGTCCTCGGCGCGATGGCGGGTCACCGAGACCTGGCGGGGCTCGTCGAGGTCGACCGCGAGACCGGTGGCGTCCGGTGCCGACAATGTGAACCGCCGTACCCCGTGTCGGCCGCCGCTCTCCTGCGGTCGCAGATACGGAGTGAACAACTCGTCGACGGGAACCGAGTGGTGGCCCACGGGCGCGCCCGTGCTGCGGTCGGGGTACGACTCCCAGGGACCCCGGCCGAACCACTCCAGCAGATCAAGCCCCGGCACCGTCTCGAACACGGTGCCCACCCGGGCCACGTCGACGAACTCCTCGGGCAGTTCGGCCGATTCCTCGACCAGGACCCCGCCCTCGACCGGCGTGAGCACCTGACAGTGCCGGACCACACCGATCGCCCCGGCGTACTCGGCGACCGTCGTCACTCGCTCGCCGTCACGCCGTACTGAAACAACCTTTCGGACGAGCGAGTCGAGCCCCCATGTCCGCCAGCGTGCCGCCATACCGCCCAACTCGTCGTTGTCGGTGGGCGCCCGCCACAGGGACAGGGTCGGGGCGAGAGTCAACAGTGGGTGGAGCAGCAGGCCTTCGCCGTCGACCTCGACCCGCCCGCCGCCAACCACCAGTGGGGTCACGGGAGTTGCTGCCCGAAGTCGTACCTGGGGTGCGCACACGTCCGTGCCGCGCGTCGCCCACGACTGGTCCTCGGCCGTCGTCACGCGCAGCGTCAGCCAGGCCTCGCCGCCGTCCTCCGGCAGCTCGAACGGCAGCGGCACGGCCGCCGTCTCGCCCGGGCGCAGGGCGGGCAGTTCGGCCGGAGCGGTCAGTGTGCGGCCGTCCGCGAGGGCCAACTCCCACGTACCGGCGAGCCAGTCGAGGCCCCGGAAGTGCTGGTGGTTGCCGAGGACGATGCCCTCGTGCCGGAAGCACTCGATGCGCACCGGCGCCGCGATCTCCCGGTGCTCGAACATGACCGGCTTGGGCGTGCGGTCGGGAAACACCACGCCGTCCGCGATGAACGCGCCGTCGTGGATCGACTCGCCGAAGTCACCGCCGTACGCCCAGCGTTGACCGGGCGCGGCGACACCGTTGTCGTACAGTCCGGCGCCCGCGCGGCCGGTGGGTCTTCCGTCGCTCACACGTTGCAGGATCCCGTGGTCCCAGAACTCCCAGATGAAGCCGCCCTGAAGACCCGGGGTTGACTCGATGGCGGCCCAGTGGTCCGCGAGGGTCCCGTTGCTGTTGCCCATCGCGTGGGAGTACTCGCACTGGATCAACGGCTTGGTCTGCTCACCGGACAGCGCGTGCGCGACGCAGTCCTCCAGCGCCGCGTACATCGGACACGCGATGTCCGAGGCGAGGTCCGGGTCGGCCCAGCCGCGCTTGGCGGCGCCCTCGTACTGGATCGGCCTGGTCGGGTCGTGCCGGCGGACCCAGCCGGCCGCCGCGTCGTGGTTGGCGCCGTAGTCGGACTCGTTGCCGAGCGACCAGACGATGACGGAGGGGTGGTTCTTGTCGCGCAGCACCATCCTCGACACCCGGTCCACGAACGCGTTCAGATAGCGCGGGTCGTCCGCGATCTCGTGCGCGTGGTCGTGCGACTCGATGTCCGCCTCGTCGACGACGTAGAGACCCAGCTCGTCGGCGAGGTCGTAGAGCGCCGGGTCGTTCGGGTAGTGCGCGGTGCGGACCGCGTTGAAACCGAACCGCTTGAGCAGCACCAGGTCCGCGCGCATGTCGTCGTACGACACCGTGCGGCCGGTCAGCGGATGGAAGTCGTGCCGGTTGACGCCCCGGATGTACACGCGCTCGCCGTTGACGAGCAGGTCCCGCCCGACGATCTCGACGTCACGGAACCCGATGCGCCGGTACGACGCGTCGGCGACCGTTCCGTCGGCGCGGTGCAGCCGGACGGTGAGGCCGTACAGTTCGGGCGTCTCCGCGTTCCAGGTGCGCACCTCGGGTGCGGTGGCGCGCATGCGGGCCTCGCCGAGGAAGTCGGAGACCCGGTCGTCCTCGGTGTTGAACCGGTCGAACTCCTGGTCCTGGGTGAGGAGTTGACCGTCGAGGTCACCGCTGACGTACCAGCCGGCGGGCAGCGCGCCGCCCGCGTCCCGCACCTGGCAGTCGACCCGCAGCTCGCCGTCGTGGGACGCCCGCACGGTCACGTCCGCGAGATACAGCGGGTCGGTCGCGTACAGCAGCACCGAGCGGGTGATGCCCCCGTGCCACCACTGGTCCTGGTCCTCGATGTGCGAGGAGTCCGACCACTTGACGACGGTCAGCCGTACGGTGGCGCGCCCGCCGGGACGTACGACGTGCGAGAGGTCGAACTCGGCGGCGAGGTGGGAGTCCTTGGAGATGCCGACCGGCCGCCCGTCCACGTGCACGAGCAGCACGCTCTCGGCGGCGCCGACCTGGAGCACGATCCGCCGCCCGGCCCAGTCGGCCGGGACGTCCACCTCGCGCTCGTAGACACCCGTCGGATTGGCGACGGGCGACTGTGGAGGGAATTCCGCATACGGCATACGGACGTTCGTGTACTGCGGAAGGTCGTCCGTATCCTGCGTCGTCCATACGCCGGGAACGTATGCGGACGACCAGGCGTCCGCCAGCGGCGCGTCGGGCGCGGGCAGCAGTTGGAAGCGCCAGTCGCCGTCGAGGGAGCGGGCGCCGACGCGGCGGTCGACGGCGGACATGGGCAACCGCCCCCAGGAGGTCACCTCGGGTGACTCCCAGGGGCGGAGCGCGAGCAGCGGGTCGGTCATCAGCGGATGGCCCCCTTGCCGAGGTCGCCGATGATCTGCTTGGCGCCGACCGCGAACACGATCAGCACGGGGACGAGGGCGAGGAGCGCGCCGGTCATGACCATTCCGTAGTCGGTGGTGCCGTGGGTGCCGTTGAGCTGGGACAGGGCCACCTGGAGGGTGACGTTGTTCGGGTTGGTGAGGGCGATCAGGGGCCAGGCGTAGTCGTTCCACTGGCCCATGAAGGTGAAGATGCCCAGGAAGGCGAGGCCAGGCCGGACCACCGGGAGGGCCACGTGCCAGTACTGGCGCAGGAAGTTCGCGCCGTCGATGCGGGAGGCGTCGAGGAGTTCGTCGTGGATCGCGCTCTTCATGTACTGGCGCATCCAGAAGATGCCGAACGCGTTGGCCGCCGCCGGCACGATCAGCGCGGTCATCGAGCCGATCCAGCCGAGCTTCGCCATGATGACGAACTGGGGGATGGCCGCGAGCTGCGCCGGCACCATGAAGATGCCCATGAGCAGCGCGAACATCACGTTCTTGCCGGGGAACCGGAACTTGGCGAAGACGAACGCGGCCAGCGAGTCGAAGAACAGGACCAGGAAGGTCACCGTCCCCGCCACGAGCACCGAGTTGAACATCGAGCCGAAGAAGTCGATGTTGTCGAAGAGGCTGCGCACGTTCTCCAGGAAGTGGGTGCCCGGCAGCAGCTTCGGCGGGTAGGAGAAGATCTCCGACGAGGTGTGCGTCGACATGATCACGGCCCAGTAGAACGGGAAGGCCGAGAGCAACACGCCCAGGATCAGGGAGACATGGAGGGCGACGCCGCGGCTCCGGGTGCCCCGGATCGCCTTCGGCCGCCGTGTGCCTTGGAAGAATGCCATGGTGACCGGCTCCCTAGTCTTCGCCCCGGCGCTGCACCAGGCGCCAGTTGACGATGGAGAAGATGATGACGACGAGGAAGATGCCCCAGGCCACGGCGGCGCCGTAACCGAAGTCGTTGTTGTCGAAGGTCTGTTGGAAGAAGTACAGGACCATCGTCTGGCCGGAGTGGCCCGGACCGCCCGCGAACGTCGAGTCGTTGGAGGTGTTCTGCAGCAGCACCTGTGGTTCGGAGAAGCTCTGCAGACCGGTGACCGTCGAGATGACGAGGACGAACAGCAGCACCGGCCGCATCATCGGCAGCGTGATCCGGAAGAACGTCTGGACCGGGCCGGCGCCGTCCATCCGGGCCGCCTCGTACACCTCGCCGGGGATGGTCTGCAGACCGGCGAGGAAGATGATCGCGTTGTAGCCGGTCCACTGCCAGGTCATCAGCGTCGCGATGGCGATCTTGATGCCCCACGGGGTGTTCAGCCAGGCGATCTGGTCGATGCCCACCGCCTGCAACAGGGCGTTCACCAGGCCGAAGTTGGTGGAGAACACCGAGCCGAAGACGATCGCGATCGCCACCACCGAGGTGACGTTCGGGAGGAAGTAGGCGAAGCGGTACACGTTCTTGAAGCGGACCGCCGAGTTGAGCATCACGGCCGTGATCATCGCGAGGAAGATCATGGGGAACGTCGCCAGCGCCCAGATGATCAGGGTGTTGCCGATCGAGTTCCAGAAGTCTGTGTCGCTCAGCAGGTACTTGTACTGCGACAGACCCGCCCACTCCATGGAGCCGAGGCCGTCCCAGCGGTGCAGGGAGAGGTAGAAGGAGAACCCGACGGGGATCAGGCCGAAGCAGAGGAACAGCAGATAGAACGGGGAGATCGCGGCATACAGATGCCAGTACTTCCGGAAGCCGCTCTTCGGCCGCGAGGTGGCGGACGAACTGTCCACGGCGGCAGGGGGCTTGTCCAGTGCGGTGGCCATCAGTAGCTCACCCCCAGGTGGTCCGCGATGCGCCGGCACTTGCTCATGGCGTCACTCCAGGCCTTCTTGGGGTCCTTGCCGAGGACACCGACGTTCTTGATCTCGTCCTTGAGGGGCTGCCCGAGCGCGATGTCGAACGGGCTGTTGTAGGCGACCGTGATCTTCTGCGCGGCGGGCCCGAAGACGTCCATTGTGTCCTGCCCGCCGAAGAACGGGTCCGGCACACGCACCGACTTCAGGTCGTACGAGGCGGGGGTGGAGGGGAACAGGCCCGCGTCGACGAAACCCTGGGCCTGGTTGGCCGCGTTCAGGATCCAGCTGATGATCGCGAAGGCCTGCTCGGGCTCGCGGCACGCCTTGGTGATCGACAGGAACGAGCCGCCGTTGTTGGCCGGCCGCACCGGCATCTGGGCAACTCGCCATCGCCCCTTGGTCTTTGGTACGCCGGTCTTGATGTCGCTGGTCGCCCAGGAGGCGTTGAGCTGGCTCGGCAGCTTGCCGTCCTGCACGGCGGAGAGCTGGTCCGGGGTGCCGCTGACCAGGTCCGAGACGATCTTGCGCTGCTTGGTCTCCACCGCCAACGCCCAGGCGTCGCGCACGTGTTCCTCGTCGCCGATGAAGTGACGGTCCTTGTCGACGTACCGCTTGGAGCCCTGGTTCACCACGTTCTCGAAGATGCTGTTGACGTCGGTGACCAGGTACGTCCCGGGAATCCGCTTCTTGAGCCGCTCGCCCGCCGCGAAGAACTTGTCCCAGGTGTTCAACTCCTGTGACACGTCGGCCGGTTCGTACGGCAGCCCGGCCTTGCGGAAGACGGCGTACTGGTAGAAGTGCGCCACCGGACCGCAGTCGATGGGGAAGCCGACCATCGTGCCGTCGTCGGCGATGCCCTGCTCCCACTTCCAGGTCAGGTACTGGCTCTTGTACTTGTCCGCGCCGAGTGTCCTGAGGTCCACGAACTGGTCGGCGTTGGGCAGATAGGACGCCATGTCCTCGCCCTTGAGGCCGGCGATGTCGGGGATGTGGGCCTTGCCGGCCATCGTGGTGATCAGCTTGGACCGGTAGTAGCCGCCGATCTTGATCGCCTGGAGGTCGACCGTACGGTCGTACCGCGTCTTGGCGTTCTTGACGACCGTGTCGCCGAGGCCGCCGTCCCAGTACCACAGGACCATGTTCCGGCCGGTGGAACCGGTCGGAACGGCGCAGCCGGACGTCAGGCCGCCGAGCGCCGTGGCGGCCGTACCGGCCAGGCCCGCACGGAGCAGGCCTCTTCGTGAGAGCCGCACAGCTCCCACCGCCTTTCGGATCTGTTCGATCTGTTCGGGTCGTGCATACGAGGGACTCAAGTGGGGGGACTTGCAAGGGACTTGAGAGGGGGGCTACTTCGGTGCGGGGGGAGTGACGGGCGCGTACCTGACGGGCGGGCCGGGGTCCGCCGGGATCCTGTCGACGAGGAAGCCGTACGCACGCCGCAGTTCGGGATCGCGGACCGTACGCAGCCAACGGTCGACGCCGTACCAGCCGGGTGCCGCCAGCGCGCCGCCGTGGTGCTGGACGGACAGCCCGGCCGCGAGCACCGCGAACCGCAGCCGTTCTTCCAGCGGCCAGCCGCCGAGCGAGGCCGCGACGAAACTCGCGCCGAACACGTCACCGGCGCCCGTCGCGTCCAGGACGTCGACGGCCAGGGCCGGGACCTCCGCGTACTCGCCGGTCGTCTGGTCGACGGCGATCGCCCCGTCGCCACCCCGCGTGATCACCGCGACCGGCACCAGTTCGGTGAGCGTGCCGAGCGCCGCGACCGCGCTGTCGGTGCGGGTGTAGGCCATCGCCTCGGCCTCGTTCGGGAGGAAGGCGTGGCACAGGGCGAGCTGGTCGAGCAGGTCACGGGACCACTGCTCGGTGGGGTCCCAGCCGACGTCGGCGTAGATCTGGGTGCCGTTCGCGGAGGCCTTGGCGAGCCATGCGCGCGGCTCGGCCTCCAGGTGCACCAGCGCGGTGCGCGCCTCGGGCGGGTCGCCCATCAGCACGTCCTGCGAGTACGGCGGTTCCTGGCCGTGGGTGACCAGCGCCCGGTCGTCGCCGTGGGCGAGCGAGACGGTGACGGGGGTGTGCCAGCCGTTCGCGGTGCGGGACAGGGAGAGGTCGACGCCCTCCTGGCCGGCGAGGACCTCGTGGCAGTACGCGCCGTAGAAGTCGTCGCCGAAGACCGTGGCCAGGGAGGTCTTCAGATCGAAGCGGGACGCGGCGACCGCGAGGTTCGCGATGCCGCCGGGGCCGCAGCCCATGCCGGCCGTCCAGATCTCCTCGCCCGGCGTCGGCGGCTGCCCCAGACCCGTGAGGACGAGGTCGTAGAAGAGCAGCCCGGTCAGCAGCACATCGGGCCGGGGGTCGTCCACGCGCGCATCCTCTCGTCGGTACGTCGCTGGAGAGTTCGTCATAACTCTTCATTTCGGTGACCGGAATCGTGCGCTGCTCGACGAGATTGGTCAATACCCAAGCAGAACTGAGCATAGAAATGATTGAAGATGACGAGTAGTGTTCGCGACGTGCTGGCAGAACGACGACATCAACTCATCCTGCGGGCCCTGCGCTCAGGGGGCCCCGCGGCCGTGACCGATCTCTCCGAGCAGCTGGGTGTGAGCCCCGCCACCATCAGGCGCGATCTGCTCAAACTGGAGGAGGACGGACTGCTCACGCGTGTCCACGGCGGTGCCGTGGCCGACGAGGGCGACCAGCCCTTCGCCGAGGTCGCCGAGGTGCGGGTGGCCGAGAAGGACGCGATAGCCGCGCGCGCCGCGGCGATGGTCGCGGACGGCCAGTCGGTCCTCCTCGACATCGGCACCACCGCCTACCGGCTGGCCCGCCAGCTGCACGGCCGTCGGCTCACCGTGATCACCAGCAACCTCGTGGTCTACGAGGAGCTGGCCGACGACGAGGGCATCGAACTGGTGCTGCTCGGCGGCATGGTCCGGCGCGAGTACCGCTCCCTGGTGGGCTTCCTCACCGAGGACAACCTGCGCCAGCTGCACGCCGACTGGCTCTTCCTCGGCACCAGCGGAGTGCGGCCCGGCGGCCAGGTGATGGACACGACGGTCGTCGAGGTGCCGGTGAAACGGGCCATGATCAAGGCCGCCGACAAGGTCGTGCTGCTCGCCGACGCGCAGAAGTTCCCGGGGACGGGGATGGCGAAGGTGTGCGGTCCCGAGGACCTGGACGCGGTGGTGACGAACGCCCCGGTCGACCCGGTGACCCGCTCCTCCCTGGAGGAAGCGGGCGTCGAGGTCGTCGTGGCAGGAAAGGTGAAAGCGTGAAGCTGACGATTCTGGGCGGCGGCGGGTTCCGGGTGCCGCTCGTTTACGGGGCACTCCTGACGGACCGCGGCGAGGGCCGGGTCACCGAGGTGGTGCTGCACGATCTCGACGACAGTCGACTGTATGCGGTCGCCCGTGTACTGGCCGAACAGGCCGCCACCGTGCCCGACGCCCCCACCGTCACCGCCACCACGGACCTCGACGAGGCCCTGCGCGGCGCCGACTTCATCTTCTCCGCGATCCGCGTCGGCGGCCTCGAAGGCCGCGCCGACGACGAGCGGGTGGCCCTCGCGCAAGGCGTCCTCGGCCAGGAGACGGTCGGCGCCGGCGGGATCGCCTATGGTCTGCGAACCGTCCCGGTCGCCGTCGACATCGCCCGGCGCGTGGCCCGCCTCGCCCCCGACGCCTGGGTCATCAACTTCACCAACCCGGCGGGCCTGGTCACCGAGGCCATGTCCCGTCACCTCGGCGACCGCGTCATCGGCATCTGCGACTCCCCGGTCGGCCTCGGCCGCCGTATCGCCACGGTGCTCGGCGCGAACCCGCGCGAGGCCTTCATCGACTACGTCGGCCTCAACCACCTCGGCTGGGTCCGCGGCCTGCGCGTCGCCGGCCGCGACGAACTCCCGCGCCTGCTCGCCGACCCCGACCTCCTCGGCTCCTTCGAGGAGGGCAAGCTCTTCGGCACCGACTGGCTCCAGTCGCTCGGCGCCGTCCCGAACGAGTACCTGCACTACTACTACTTCAACCGCGAGACCGTCCGCGCCTACAGCGAGGTCGAGAAGACCCGCGGCGCGTTCCTCCGCGACCAACAGGCCCGGTTCTACGACGAGATGAAGCGCCCGGACACGGCCGCGCTGACCGCCTGGGACCGTACCCGCGCCGAGCGCGAGGCGACCTACATGGCGGAGAACCGGGAGACCGCCGGCGCCGGCGAACGCGACGCCGACGACCTCTCCGGCGGCTACGAGAAGGTCGCCCTCGCCCTGATGCGGGCCATCGCCCGCGACGAGCGCACCACCCTGATCCTCAACGTCCGCAACCAGGGCGCGCTGTCCGTCCTCGACACGGACGCCGTCATCGAGGTGCCGTGCCTGGTCGACGCCAACGGCGCCCACCCCGTCGCCGTCGCCCCGCTGCCCGACCACGCCACCGGCCTGGTCTGCGCGGTCAAGGGCGTCGAGCGCGAGGTCCTCGCGGCGGCCGAGAACGGCTCCCGGACGACCGCGGTGAAGGCCTTCGCACTGCACCCGCTGGTCGACTCCGTGAACGTCGCGCGCCGACTGGTCGAGGGCTACACCGAGGTCCACCCGGGCCTGGCGTACCTTAAGTAGGCACTCTTCAGTAAGCGCTTTCCCCGAGTTCGCGACAACACCGCGGGTTCGCGACAGCTCCCCGAGTTCTCAGCAGCTCCCTGGTTCCCTGGAGACCTCCCATGCACGACGAACGCAGCCGGATCGAGGAGCGCGTCCAGCGCGCCCATGACCAGCGGATCAAGCCCGCGATCTACGCCGCCACCGCGCCCTTCGCGGTCGAGGCCTGGCAGGCCCCCGGTGAGCCGGTCCCCTTCGACGAGGCCGCGGCGGCGCCGTACGCGCCGTTCGCGATGGACACCCCGTGGGGTCCGCCCTGGGGCACCACCTGGTTCCGGATGCGCGGGCAGGTGCCGGAGGAATGGGCCGGGAAGCGTGTCGAGGCCGTCATCGACCTCGGCTTCGTCGGCGACTGGCCCGGCAACCAGGCCGAGGCCCTGGTCCACCTCGTGGACGGGACACCGCTGAAGGCGGTCAACCCGCTCAACCAGTACGTGGCGATCGCCAACCCGGCGACCGGCGGCGAGGTCATCGACTACCTGGTCGAGGCGGCGTCCAACCCCGACATCCTCGCCAACAACTTCTCGGAGCCGACACCCCTCGGCGATGTACTGACGGCGGGCGACCGTCCACTGTATACATTCCGCCGCGCCGACCTCGCCGTCCTCGACGAGGAGGTCTTCCACCTCGACCTCGACGTCCAGGTGCTGCGCGAACTGATGCTGGAACTGGGCGAGCACGACCCCCGCCGGCACGAGATCATGCACGCCCTCGACCGTGCCCTCGACCTTCTCGACCTGGACGACGTCGCCGGTACGGCCGCCGACGTACGGGCCGCCCTCAAGCCCGTGCTGTCCAAGCCGGCCAACGCCAGCGCGCACGTCATCTCCGGTGTCGGGCACGCGCACATCGACTCGGCGTGGCTGTGGCCGATCCGCGAGACCAAGCGCAAGACGTCCCGCACCTTCTCGAACGTGACGTCCCTCGCGGACGAGTACGAGGACTTCATCTTCGCCTGCTCGCAGGCCCAGCAGTACGAGTGGGTGCGCGACAACTACCCGCAGGTGTGGGCCCGCATCCAGGAGTCCGTCAAGCGCGGCCAGTGGGCGCCGGTCGGCGGCATGTGGGTCGAGTCCGACGGCAACCTGCCCGGCGGCGAGGCCATCGCCCGCCAACTCGTGCACGGCAAGCGGTTCTTCATCGAGCACTTCGGCGTCGAGACCAAGGGCGTCTGGCTGCCCGACTCCTTCGGCTACAACGCGGCCTACCCGCAGCTCGCCAAGCTGGCCGGCAACGAGTGGTTCCTCACCCAGAAGATCTCCTGGAACCAGACCAACAAGTTCCCCCACCACACCTTCTGGTGGGAGGGCATCGACGGCACCCGCATCTTCACGCACTTCCCGCCGGTCGACACCTACAACGCCCGCTTCAGCGGCGAGGAGATGTCCCGCGCGGTCCGCAACTACCAGGAGAAGGGCAACGCCACCCGCTCGCTGGCCCCCTTCGGCTGGGGCGACGGCGGCGGCGGCCCGACCCGCGAGATCATGGAACGGGCGCGCAGGCTCGCCGACTTGGAGGGTTCACCCAAGGTCGTCGTCGAGCACCCGGACGAGTTCTTCGCCAAGGCGCGCGCCGAGTACCCGGACGCTCCCGTCTGGGTCGGCGAGCTGTACCTCGAACTCCACCGCGCCACCTACACCTCCCAGGCCCGCACCAAGCAGGGCAACCGGCGCAGCGAACACAAGCTCCGCGAGGCCGAGTTGTGGGCGACCACGGCCGCGCTGCACGCACCCGGCTACGCGTACCCGTACGGGAAGCTCGACAAGCTGTGGAAGACGGTGCTGCTGCACCAGTTCCACGACATCCTGCCGGGCTCCTCGATCGCCTGGGTGCACCGCGAGGCCGAGGCCGAATACGCCCGCGTGGCAACGGAGTTGGAGGAGCTGACGGCGACGGCCGTGGCCGCGCTGGGCGGCGGCGGCACCCGCGTCTTCAACACCAGCCCCTACGACCGCGCCGAGGTCATCCGCACCGCGACCGGCGTCCCGATGTACGCGACGGTCCCCGCGAACGGCAGCGCCCCGCTGGCCGCCGAGTACGTCCCGCAGGCCGTGACCGTCACCGACCGCGTCCTCGACAACGGCATCGTCCGCGTCGAACTCGCCGACGACGGCACCCTCGCCTCCGTGCGCGACCTGCGCCACGGCGGCCGTGAAGTCCTCGCGGACCAGGGCAACTTGCTGCGCCTGCACACCGACCTCCCGAACTACTGGGACGCCTGGGACGTCGACAAGCACTACAAGAACCGCTTCACCGACCTCCTCGACGCCGACTCCATCACCGTCGTCGAGCAGGACCCGCTGCTCGGCGCGATCCGTGTGGAACGGTCCTTCGGCAAGGGCTCGAAGATCGTGCAGACGATCACCGTCCGCGCGGGCAGCCCCCGCATCGACTTCGAGACCGACATCGACTGGCACGAGGCCGAGAAGTTCCTGAAGGCCGGCTTCCCGGTGGACATCCGGGCGGCGCACTCCTCCGCCGAGATCCAGTTCGGCCACATCCAGCGGCCCACGCACACCAACACCAGCTGGGAGGCGGCCCGTTTCGAGGTCTCCGGCCACCGCTGGGTGCACCTCGCCGAGCCCGGCTACGGCGTCGCCGTCATCAACGACTCGACGTACGGCCACGACGTCTCCCGCACGGTCCGCGAGGACGGCGGTACGACGACCACGGTCCGGCTGAGCCTGGTGCGCGCCCCGCGCATCCCGGACCCGGGCGCCGACCAGGGCAGGCACCGCTTCGTCTACTCGCTGCTGCCCGGCGCGAGCATCGAGGACGCCGTCGCCGAGGGCTACGCCCTCAACCTCCCGCTGCGCGTGGCCGATTCGGGCGGCGCCCCGGAGCCGCTCGTCTCCGTCGACGGCGGCGACGGCATCACCGTCGAGGCGGTCAAGCTCGCCGACGACGAGTCGGGCGACGTCGTGGTCCGCCTCTACGAGTCGAGCGGCGGCCGGGCCGAGGGCGTCCTGCGCACGGGCTTCCCGCTCGCGGGCGCCCGGATCACCGACCTGCTGGAGCGCCCGTTGGCGGACGAGGTCACTGTCGACGGCGATTCGGTCGCCGTCACCCTGCGGCCCTTCCAGATCCTGACGCTCCGTCTGGAACGTTCCAACGCAGGCGAGTAGACACACCGAGGCGGCCGGCCCACACGGGGGACCGGCCGCCAAGGGTGGGGGGTCGTCAGCCGGTGAAACCGGCCGTGATCGAGGTGAACTGCCAGGTGTTCTGGCTGATGCCGGAGCAGTTGCTCACCACTCCGCCACCGGCGCACCCGCGGTCCCGGTTGACCGACCAGAAGGCGAGCCGGGCGATGTGGTGCGAGTTCGACCAGTCACGGATCTGCGTCCAGATGGCGGGAGTTGTGGTCTCCGACTGGTCCGACAGACCGTTCATGCCCGAGATGCCGATGTGCGAGTAGGCCGTCGCGTCGTCCCACCCGAACGTGGACTTCAGCTTGGTCTTCAGGCCCTCGGCCGCGGCGACCGTGTTGCCGTACATGTCGGAGCCGCCGCCGAAGTCGAACGGCATGATGGTGAAGACGTCGATGTTGGCGTTGAGCGACTGCGCCTGCTCGATGAGCCGGTTGCCGTAGTACGTCGGGCCGGTCGTCGAGGTGCCGAAGGTGACGATCGTGCGCAGGCCCGGGTTGTTGGCCTTGACGGTCTTCAGCGCGGTCAGGATCTTCGCCTGGACGGCCTCGTTCTCGAACTCGTCCGTGTTCTCGATGTCCATGTCGATCGCCTTGAGGCCGTAGGCGGTGATCACCTTCTGCAAGGCCCCGGCGAGTGCGCTCGCGGAGGAGCAGTTGGCGCCGAGCTTGCTGCCCTGCCAGCCGCCGAAGGACGGCACGATGTCACCGCCGGCCGCGCGGATCTGGTTGATGGCGGTCTGGTCGACGCCACCGGTCAGAGCCCGGCTGCCGTCCCAACTAGGCGTGCAGCCACCGGAGTCGAGCACGAACGCCATCGTGAACCACTTGATGCCGGTCGCGCTCATCACCGTGCTCGGACTCGGCGGATCGCCCCAGCCCTCGTAGAGATACGGCGCGGCCTGGGTGAAGCCGGTGCCGCCGCCGGTGCCGGCGCTCGTCGTGACGCTCACCGCGCCCGAGGCCGCCGAACTGTTCCCGGCCGCGTCCCGCGCCTTCACGGTGAACGTGTAGGCGGTGCCTGCCGCGAGCCCGGTGACCGTGCCGCTCGTACCGGAGACGCTGAGGACCTGGTTCGAACCGCTGTAGATGTCGTACGCCGTGACGCCCACGTTGTCCGTCGAGGCGGCCCACGACAGCGACACGCTGGAGGAGGTCTTGCCCGTGGACGTCAGGCCGGTCGGCGCCGTCGGGGCCTGGGTGTCGCCACCGCCGCCACCGCCCGGACCGTCGAGGCTGATGTCGTCCGCGTAGTAGGTGCCCTGCGCGTACCAGCCGTGGACGTAGATGGTGGCGCTGGTCTGCGAGGCGGTGGTGGTGAAGGACGTCGTCAGCTGGCTGTACGCGGACGGGGACGAAGTCCACGTCGAGGAACCGCCGTTGACACCGAGGTAGACATAACTGCCGCGCACCCAGCCGCTGAGCGAGTACGTCGTGCTCGGCTGCACGGCGACCGTCTGGGAGCACTGTGCGGTGTCGCTCGAACTCACCGCGCCCGCCAGGGCCTTGGAGCCGCCGTGCACGGGCGAGGAGACGACCGAACCGAGATTTCCGGTGCAGGACCAGGGGGAGAGACTGCCCGACTCGAAGCCGGGGTTGGTCAGGACGTTGGCGGCCTCTGCCGTACCGGGCAGCGCGATCGCCCCGGCCATGGCCAGGGCGGCGGTACCGAGCAGGGCGAGGAGCCGATGTCTGGAGCGTCTGAGTGTGTCGCGCACGCGATCTCCCTGAAGTAATGGGGATGTTCGGGAGTGCAAGAGGGTGCGCAACCAAGTTGGTATGGACCAATCACGGTGTCAAGACATGCCGCCATGATTGGTCCAGACCGGTATGAAGTTGTGTGCCAGGGGCGGGAGTTAAGCGCGAGCGGCTGCCCGGCTGCCCGTCTCCGAGGTCTCCGTCGCCGTCTCCACCTCGTCCTGTGCGGGTACGGGGGCTGCCGGGAGCAGGGGCTCCGACTCCTCCGCGCGCTGGTGCGGGAGCGACACCGGACGCAGCTGACGCGGGCCGGACACCACCGCGTAGTCCGCGCCCAGGAACGGCGGCTCCATCGTGCCCGGGTCCTCGCCGAGCGCCAACTGCACTGCCGCCCAAGGGGCGTTGACCCCGCACAGCGCCAGCTGGTGCAGGCCGCCCGCGGGGCGTGTGTTGACGTCCATCAGCACGGGCTGGTCGCCGAACATGCGGAACTGGATGTTGGACAGGTAGTGCAGCCCGAAGCCCTCGGCGATCCGGCGGGCCGGCTCCAGCCACTGCTCGTGCAGGGTGAAACCGCGACGGCGGCCGTTCTTCGTGCGGCCCACGGCGAGCCGGACCAGGTTGTCGGGACCGGTCAGGCAGTCCACCGACACCTCCGGCTCCTCCAGGCGCGGCATGACCAGCCAGTCGACCTGCTCGTCGGCCTGCTCCAGCGCCTCGACGACCGTGTCGAGCGGGACGTAGGGGCTCGGGAAGCCGTTGAGGTGCATGAGTGAGAAGGGGGCGCGCGTGATCACGCGGAAGCCCACCCCGCCCGCGCCGGACGCCGGCTTGAAGCACGCCTTGTGCCCGGCGCCCTCCAACTCCTCGACGGCGGCGACGAGTTCGGGCGCCGTGCGCACCCGCCACCACGGCGGTACGGGCACGCCGATCGCCTGGACGGCCTCGTACGCGATCACCTTGTCGTGGAAGACGGCGACGGCCTCGGGGGTCGGCGCCAGCAGCGCCGTACCCACCGCCGCGAAGTCCGCGCGGTGCGCCACGATCTCCGACTGGTGCAGCCGGGGCACGAACACGTCGATGCCGCGACGGGCGCACTGGTCGAGCGCGAACTCGACGTAAGCGGCCGGGGACAGGCCCTCGGGCTCCAGGTCGGCGGTGTCGGCGGCGGCCAGTACGGGGGAGTCCGCGTCGCCGTGCGTGGCGTGGATCTCGACGGCCCGGTCGCTGGGATTTCTCCGCAGCTGATCCATGAAGAACACGTTCTCCGCGTACGTGCGGTTGAGCCAGACGCGTACGCGAGAGACCATGCAGGGCCGTCCTTTCGGTTTCGCGGGCACGGCGGAGCGAGGCCGTGCCCGGCCAAGGTGGTTGGAGGTACACCAAACCGCCCTCGGCGAAGAGGCGTTCGTGACGGTGGTGTTGGGGCGATCATACGGCGTTCGAAGGGTGCCGCGTGCAACGCCCGTGTTACGGATTCCCCGACGGTGCCCACCCGCCGCGTGAACTCCCCTCGCGGCCCCGCCCTGACCGCGTCGTATGCCCCGGCCGTCTTGTCGCGGCACGGTGGCGTGTGATCTCGTGGACTCATTCGGGTGCGCGGAGGGGGCGAGGGTGGAGTCGACGGCCGGCGGTGCCGGACAGCTGCTGGCCATCAGTGACCTGCACATCGGGTACGCCGAGAACCGCGCCCTGGTCGAGAACATGCGGCCCGTCACGGAGGACGACTGGTTGATCGTGGCCGGTGACATCGCCGAGACCGTGGCCGACATCCGCTGGGTCCTCGAACTCCTCGCCGGCCGCTTCCGCAAGGTCCTCTGGGCCCCCGGGAACCACGAACTGTGGACCCATCCCAAGGACCCCGTCACCCTGCGAGGCGTCGCCCGCTACGACCATCTCGTCGCCCTGTGCCGGGAGTTGGGCGTCGTCACGCCCGAGGACCCCTACCCCGTCTGGGAGGGCCCCGGCGGCCCCGTGGCCGTAGCCCCGCTCTTCCTGCTCTACGACTACTCGTTCCTCCCGGCCGGCTGCGCGACCAAGGACGAGGGACTGACGTACGCGCACGGCACCGGCATCGTCTGCAACGACGAGTTCCTGCTGCACCCCGACCCCTACCCCAGCCGCGAGGCCTGGTGCCGGGCCCGGGTCGTCGAGACCGAACGCCGGCTCGGCGAGATCCCCGACACCCTGCCCACGGTCCTGATCAACCACTACCCCCTGGACCGGCACCCCACCGAGGTCCTCTGGTACCCCGAGTTCGCCATGTGGTGCGGCACCACCCTGACCGCCGACTGGCACCGCAGATTCCGCGTGGACACCATGGTCTACGGCCATCTCCACATCCCGCGGACCACCCACCACGAGGGCGTCCGCTTCGAAGAGGTGTCCGTGGGGTACCCCCGCGAGTGGCAGAAGCGCCCGGAACCCCCGGGCCGACTGCGCCGCATCCTGCCGATGGAGGTCGGAACCGGTGATCGAGGAACTGCTTCCGGACTCCGTGGTGACCGTGGAGACACACGGTGACGAGGGGCTCCAGGACGCCCCGCTGTACCCCGAGGAAGAAGCCCGCGTGGCCCGCGCGGTGCCCAAGAGACGCCGCGAGTTCGCCACCGTACGGGCCTGCGCCCGGCGCGCCATGGAGAAGCTCGGCGTGCCCCCGCAGCCGATCCTGCCCGGCGCCCACGGCGCGCCGGGCTGGCCCGCCGGAGTCATCGGCAGCATGACCCACTGCGACGGCTACCGCGCCGCCGCGCTGGCCCGCGCCACCGACCTCGCCTCGCTCGGCATCGACGCCGAACCCCACGCCCCGCTCCCGGACGGCATCCTCCCCTCCGTCGCCCTCCCCGCCGAACAGGAACGCCTGGCACGCCTGACGGCGGAGCGGCCCGGCGTGCACTGGGACCGGCTCCTGTTCAGCGCCAAGGAGTCCGTCTACAAGGCGTGGTTCCCCCTCACCGGCAAGTGGCTGGACTTCTCGGAGGCCGACATCGAGGTCTTCACGGACCCCGGCGAGGACGCACGCGGCGGCCTCCGTGCCCGGCTCCTCGTGCCCGGCCCGGTGGTCGACGGCGAACGTCTCGACGTCTTCGAGGGCCGCTGGACCGTCGGGCACGGACTGGTCGCCACCGCGGTCACGGTCCCGTATCCCTCAACTCCCCTCACCCCTCCGGGCACCAGCTCTCCAGCAGCCTGAAGAACGCCTCCTCATTGCCCGCGAGCCCGGCGTCCGTCAGCGCCCGGTCCGCCTCGGCCAGTACCGAGGGCGGGACCAGGACCGGTCGAGGGGCGCCCGGTGGGCCGTCGAAGGCTGCTCGGACCGTGTGCAGCAGCCGTAGATAGGCCTGAACGGCGGCGCGCTCGCGGTCGGTCATCACTGCGGTCTGCATAGGACGGCTCTCCCCTGGTCGGCGTCATGAGCCCCCGCGCGGCGGTGGCACGACTCCAGCTTGCCGGGTGCCACTGACAATGCCGTTGCGGCGGGCGCCGGTTCGCCCGCTTAGCGGAGGCGAAACGTCACCGAAATCCCCCGGGGGACAGCGGCCCTACGCTGGAGGGAAGGGCTTTCGGCCGTCCGCGGACGGCCGGGTGAACGGGAGGCGACTGCGTGGAGGACGTCCCGGCACGGCGCCCGGCGCGCGCCGCACGACTGCGCTCGGTGGGCGCCGGAGAACTGGAGCTGCAGTACCGCGTCGTGCACGGATACCGCCGCGCCTTCCGCATGGCCGGCCAGGGCCCGGCGCTGGTCCTCATCCACGGCATCGGCGACTCCTCCGCCACCTGGACCGACCTGATCCCCGACCTCGCGCGCACCCACACCGTGATCGCGCCCGACCTCCTCGGCCACGGCGCCTCCGACAAACCGCGGGCCGACTACTCGGTCGCCGCCTACGCGAACGGCGTCCGCGATCTGCTCACCACCCTCGGCATCGAGTCCGCGACCCTGCTCGGGCACTCGCTGGGCGGGGGAGTGGCGATGCAGTTCGCCTACCAGTTCCCCGAGCGCACCGAACGCCTCGTCCTGGTCAGCGCGGGCGGCGTGGGCCGCGAGGTCAATCCGGTGCTACGGCTCGTCTCGCTCCCGGGGTCCCATCTCGCCCTGTCCGCACTGCGGTTGCCCGGCATGCGACTGCAAGTCGGCCTCACCGTCGGGCTGTTGCGGCTCCTCGACACCGACCTCGGCCGGGACGCCCCCGAACTCCTCACCCTCGTCGACGCGTTGCCCGACGAGACCGCCCGCAACGCCTTCATCCGCACCCTGCGCGCGGTCGTCGACTGGCGCGGCCAGGTGGTGACCATGCTCGACCGCTGCTACCTGACCGAGGGCATGCCGACCATGCTGCTGTGGGGCGACCGGGACAGCGTGGTGCCGGTCCGGCACGCGTACGGCGCCCACGAGGCCATGCCCGGCAGCCGGTTGGAGATCTTCGAAGGTGCCGGGCACTTTCCGTTCCACACCGACCCGGCACGATTCCTCACCCTGGTCGAGGAGTTCACCGGCACCACCACCCCCGCGCACTGGAGCCGCGAGCACTGGCGCGACCTCCTGTGCGAGGGCCGCCCCGGCGTCACCGCCCAGAGCGGCGCGACGGAACGGGACCTGCGGGAGGCCAGCGAACGCAGCGCGACCTAGACGGGCAGGCCGCTCGACGTACGGGTCTTGTGACGGACCGTCAATTACTAGCTCCGCGGCCCCGGATACCCCAGCGCAGCCTCGATCCGCCCCGCCAGGTGGTCGTGCTGCGCGGGTCCCCTGAGGGACGAACCGGCCAGCCACGTACGGCACTTGCTGGCGAGCAGCAGACCGAAGCTCTCGGCCTCCCGCTCGTCGGCGCGCTCGAACCGGCTGCGGGCCGCGACCTTGAGGACGGTCGCGCGCAACGCGTCCTCGTCGACGGTGTCGCCGAGGAGCCGGGCGGCCACCGCGGAGCCCTCCACGTGCGGGCCGCAGTGCCCGGCCTTCATGTGCCACAGCTCGTGGCCCAGGATCACCAACTGGTGGTCGGGAGCGGTGCGTTCCTCGATCACGACGAGATCCTGGTCGGCCATGTCGAGCCACAGTCCGCTCGCGGTGCAGGCCGGGAAGGCGGCCGTACGGAACTGGACCGGGCGGCCGCGGCGGCGGCTCATCGCGTCGCACAGCGCGGCGTACAGGTCGTGGGGGCGTGCGGGTGCGCCGAGGCTCAGCTCCGCGACCAACTCGCCGCACAGGCGGCGCATCTGCCGTCCGATGCCCACCGTTGTCCCCCGGATCACGACTCGGGCCGCTTCACGCTCTCCAGGAGCATGTCCAGCCACTCGGCGACCTTGTCGCGATGCTGGTCGGTGGGCAACTGCGCGGCCCGCCAGGCGATTCCGCGCACTCCGTGGTCCTGGAGCAGCCGCTCCAGCGGGTCCTCCGCGGCCTCGGCCGCCGCCCGCTCACGGTCCGCGAGCTTCTGCAGCAGCTCCTGCTCGGTGCGCTGGAGGGCACCCGCGAGAGCCTCGGAGTCCTCGGCGGTGAGGAATCCGGCGTGCACGCGGAAGAAACGCTGGAGCGCGTCGCAGTGCTCCATGGTGGGACGCCGGTCGCCGTTGATGAGCGCGCCCGCCTGCTGGCGGGACATGGCCGCGCCGTCGGCGATCTCCTGCTGGGTGTACTTGCGCCCGTTGGGCTTGAGTCTGGTGCGGCGCAGCAGGTCGAGGCGTTGCAGGAACCGGGCCTGCACATCGGGCTCGCCCGCGGGACGGCCGCTCAGCAGGGCCCTGACCACGGGCTCCGGGACACCGCAGGCGACGGACAGCCGGCCGATGTGGACGACCTCGGCCTGGGGCACACCGAGCCGCTCGGCGAGCGCGGTGACGCGGTCGACGACGGCGGGCAGCAGAGCGGTCGGCGTCGTGCCCGGTACCTCGAAGCCATCCGACACCGACAGATCTCCTATACGTCTCTCACAGGCTTCTCACAAACGGCGGCTGTGAACATCCCGGAGAGTAGCGGTTGGTTCGAACTCGCATCCAGGTCTCGCCACAACTGTGGCCAATTTCAGCCGTCAACAAGCACGAAATGCCACGATAGTTGACACGGCTCGCGTCGGGGCACCAGGATCAAGGCGCCGCGAGAAGGCCGCATAGGCAAGAGGGGTGACCTCCCGATGGCATATCAGGCAGGTGGGCAGCGGTCCGCGCCGCGGCCCGTCCCCGAGAGTCCCGAGGCCCAGGCGTATCTGCTGGACTACGCCACGCTGTTGGAGGCCGTCACTTTCCCCTCCGTCGTCATGGACCACCGCTGGGACGTGGTGTTGACCAACGGCGCGTTCAAGTCACTTTTCCGGGCGGTCGGCCCGCATCCGACGGCGATGCCGGGCGACAACTTCCTTCGCTTCGTGCTCTTCCACCCCGACGCGAGCACCGTTCTCGGTGAGCACGAGTCGAGGTGGTGTCTGCCGATGCTGGCCCACTTCGCCGCCGCCGTGGAGAGCCACGGACACGATCACGGCCTGCAGGCGATCCGCCGTGACATCGCCCAGGACCCGATCATGGAGGCCGCCTACCGGCAGGGCCTGCCGCACTGGATCCGCGCGGTCGGCGAGCAGGCGGCCGTGGAGCACGACGGCGCGGTCCGCCCGCTGCTGCACCCCGACCCGCGCTGGGGCGCCACCGACTGCCGTGTCGTCGGCGAGACCCCCAAGACCCTTGAGAACATGGGCTATACGCGTCTGACACTGGTCCTGCGCGAGGCCCGCCGCGTTCCGCCGCCCAGGGTCCGCAGGGCGGGCCGTAGCGCGGGACACCTGAGGGTGGTCTCCGCGGCCGAGTGAGCGCGGGAGCCGTGCGGCCCGCCATCAACTCCGCACCCGAGCGTGTGAGTTCGGTGCGGCCGACCGCAACCCGGCGCCCGTGCGGCAGAGTTCGGTCACCGCTCCGCGACCACCAACACCAACGGCACCCCGTCGCACGGCACCAACCGCGCCCCCTGCGCGAACCCGGCCCGGCCCGCCGCGAGGGCCTCCGCGAAGTCCGGACCCTTGCTCAGCGAACCGACCAGATGCCGGGGATCGGTCGAAGCGGCCACCCTGCCACGGGCGTTGACCAGCCGGGCCGGTCCCGGCAAGCGGTGCAGCATCGGCATCACGGCCGCCTCGAAGTGCCGTAGATACACGTCCGCCGCGGCCACTCCGGCGAACCGCCCCTCCACCAGGACCGGTGCGGACAGGGTGAGGCTGTACTCGTCCGAGCAGAGGTAGTCGACGTACGGACCGGCGACCGCCCGCTCCCCGGTGTCGCGGAGCAGCGCGAACCAGTCCCAGTGCGTGTAGTCGGCGTACGCCGAGTGCTCGGGGTCGAGGTCGAGCAGCAGCGGTCGTATGCCACCGTCGGAGGTGGACTGCCACCACTCCAGCCATGCGGGTACGTCGCTCAGCAGACCCGGCGCCGCGACGAAGCCGACGCCGGACACCAACTCGTGCCGGGCGAGCCGGAGATGGAGGCCCGGGCGCAGTGCGGCGAGGTCGACGGTCGCCGCGCGGCGGCCCTGTACGGCCACCTTGGCGAGCAGCGCCGTCGTGTCGGCGCGGGTGGTGGCCACGGCGTCGAACACGGACTCCAGAGCCGAGCGGACCCCGGCCGCGACGGACTGCTCGGGTGCCGTGGCCGGTGTTGCCGTCGCGAGGCTCATGCGTGCCCTCCAGCAGACGGGGAGCGGTCGCGGTGACGGGCTACAGGGCCAGCCGCTCGGCGATGAGCCGCGCCGTGGACTCCTGCACGCACCGCTCGGCCAACTCCCTGGCCGAATCGTGGGCCCCATCTTGCACGGCCGAGATTACGGAGCGGTGACGGGCTGCGGCTTCTTCACGATATTCGTCGTTCCCGAGCACGAGACACAGCAGTGCGCCGACCTCGGTCTGCAACGCGACCTGTTCGCGGGTGAGTCGGGCCGACTGCGCGGCGGCGGCCAGCTCGACATGGAAGCGGCCGTACACCCGGCCGCGCGCCGCCGCGTCCTCGGCGTGCGTCAACTCATCGGCCGTGCGCCGGAGTTGGACCAGATCCTCGGGCTCGGTGCGCTGTGCGGCGAGCCGGGCGGCGGTGCCGGACAGGGCGGCCCAGTGGTCGCCGAGGTCGCGCAGCTCCTCGGTGCTCCAGCCGCGCAGCCGGACCTTCAGGCGCTCCTCGCCGGGGACTTCGGGCAGGGACACGAAGCTGCCGCCGCCGCGTCCTCTGCGGGTGGTGACCAGGCCCTGCTGGCGCAGCGCCATCAGCGCCTCCCGCAGGGTCACCGTGGACACGCCGAGCTGCCCGGCGAGCTCGCTCTCGCCCGGCAGCTGTTCGCCGTCGGAGAGCAGTCCCAGTTCGATGGCGTCCCCGAGCCGGCTGACGACGGCGTCGACCCGCGCCCGGTTGTCGACCGGGGCGAAGACGGCTTTCCGGGCGCCGCCGTTCATGTGCTGCTGCTGGTTCACGGCCACCACCTTGCACGTTGACTCAAGCTTTACCTTAAGGGGGTCTTGAGATTTGAACTATGACTTCATATGTTTCCGTGCAACGTTACAGAGCACCAGAAAGGTTCCCGCCCATGGAGGGGATTGCGATCCGGCTGCGGGATCTGCGGAAATCGTTCGGGGACACGACCGCCGTGGCCGGGGTCGACCTGGAGATCCGGGACGGCGAGTTCTTCTCGATGCTCGGCCCGTCCGGCTCGGGCAAGACGACCGTGCTCCGCATGATCGCCGGCTTCGAGAGCCCTACCGGGGGCACCGTCGAACTCGCCGGCCAGGACGTCACCGGCCTCGCCCCCTTCGAGCGGGACGTCCACACCGTCTTCCAGGACTACGCCCTCTTCCCGCACATGACGGTCGAGGAGAACGTCGCCTACGGCCTCAAGGTCCGCAAGGTCCCCAAGCCCGAACGCCTCGTCCGCGCCCGAAAAGCCCTGACAGAGGTACGACTTGAGGGCTACGGCACCCGCCGCCCCGCCCAGCTCTCCGGCGGCCAGCGGCAACGCGTCGCCCTCGCCCGCGCCCTCGTCGGCCGCCCCCGCGTGCTGCTGCTCGACGAACCGCTCGGCGCCCTCGACCTCAAACTGCGCGAGCAGATGCAGGTCGAACTCAAAGCGCTTCAGCGGGAGGTGGGCATCACCTTCGTCTTCGTCACCCACGACCAGGAGGAGGCCCTGACGATGAGCGACCGCATCGCCGTCTTCGACCAGGGCCGCATCCAGCAGGTCGGCACCCCCGCCGAGGTCTACGAACGCCCCGCGACCCCCTTCGTCGCGTCCTTCGTCGGCACCTCCAACCTGCTGGAGGGCGAGTCCGCCCAACGTGTCGTCGGCACCCCGGGCACCTACAGCATCCGGCCCGAGAAGATCCGCGTCCTCAAGGGCTCCGACGAACCCGACGACCCGGACCACGAGAGCGCCGCCGGCACCGTCGCCGAGGTCGTCTACCTCGGGGACTCCACCCGCTTCCTCGTCGACCTCGACGCCGGCGGCCGGCTCACCGCGCTCCAGCAGAACCTGGAGACCTCCGCCGAGGACGTCGCCGCCTACCGTGGCAGCCGGGTGCGACTGCAATGGCACCGGCGCCACACGGTGCACGTTCCCGACCCTCGCTGACCCGCCCGCTCCTCCACCCATCTCCTCCACCCATGGAGAACGCCGTGCGTCTCACCCGAACCCTTCAGGTGACGGCCTGTGCAGCCGTCCTGCTCGCCGCCACCGCCTGCGGCTCCTCCGACAGCGGTTCGTCGGGCGGTGGCCTCAACCCCCCTGACCTCAAAGCCCAGTCGAAGCTCGGCAGGAGCGAGGGCGAGGTCAACCTGATCGCCTGGGCCGGCTATGTCGAGGACGGCTCCAACGACCCCAAGGTGAACTGGGTCAGCGACTTCGAGAAGCAGACCGGCTGCAAGGTCAACTCCAAGGTCGCCGCCAGCTCCGACGAGATGGTCAAGCTGATGAAGACCGGCGAGTACGACGCCGTCTCCGCCTCCGGCGACGCATCCCTGCGCCTCATAGCCTCCGGCGACGCCGCCCCCGTCAACACGGACCTGGTCCCCAACTACAAGGACATCTTCCCCGACTTGAAGCTCCAGGCCTGGAACTCGGTCAAGGGCAAGGCCTACGGCATCCCGCACGGCCGCGGCGCCAACCTCCTGATGTACAACACCCAGAAGGTCACCCCCGCCCCGACCTCCTGGGCCGCCGTCTTCGACGACGCCTCGCAGTACAAGGGCCACGTCACCGCGTACGACTCGCCGATCTACATCGCCGACGCCGCCCTCTATCTCAAGGCCACCAAGCCGGAGTTGAAGATCAAGGACCCCTACGCGCTCGACCAGAGGCAGTTCGACGCGGCCGTCGCGCTGCTGAAGAAGCAGAACGCGGACATCGGCGAGTACTGGAGCGACTACCTCAAGGAGATCTCCGCCTTCAAGAGCGGCGACTCCGTGGTCGGCACCACCTGGCAGGTCATCGCCAACCTCACCGCCGACGAGGGCGCCGAGGTCAAGGCCTTCGTACCCAAGGAGGGTTCGACCGGCTGGTCCGACACCTGGATGATCTCCGCCAAGGCCGAACACCCCAACTGCGCCTACCAGTGGCTCAACTGGATCGTCTCGCCGAAGGTCAACGCCCAGGTCGCCGAGTACTTCGGCGAGGCCCCCTCCAACGCCAAGGCCTGCGCCGAGACCAGCGACAAGAACTTCTGCGCCACCTACCACGCCGCCGACACCGCGTACTGGAAGAACATCGCCTTCTGGAACACGCCCATCGAGCAGTGCCTCGACGGGCGGACGGACGTCAAGTGCGTGCCGTACGCCAAGTGGGTACAGGCCTGGACCGAGATCAAGGGCTGAGCCATGTCCCTGCTGAACCGGACCGCGGGGGCGCTGTACCGGCGCCCCCGGCTACGGCTCTCCCTGCTGCTCACCGCACCGCTGCTGTGGCTCGCCGTGCTCTATCTCGGCTCCCTGAGCGTGCTGTTCGTCTCCGCGTTCTGGACGACGGACTCCTTCACCTCCGAGGTGGTGAAGGTCTGGTCGACCGACAACTTCCACGAGCTGTTCACGGTGCCCGTGTACCGGCAGGTCATCCTGCGCAGCATCGGTGTCGCGCTCGCCGTCACGGTCCTGTGCGCGGTGATCGCGCTCCCGCTCGCCTTCTACACGGCCCGGGTCGCGAAGCCGCGGTGGCGACCGCTGCTCGTGGTCGCCATCCTCACCCCGCTGTGGGCCAGTTACCTCGTCAAGGTGTACGCGTGGCGGCTCATCCTGTCCCAAGGTGGCCTGGCCGACTGGATGTTGAAGCCGTTCGGCCTGAGCGGACCCGGGTTCGGACTACCGGCGACCGTCCTCACGCTCACGTACCTCTGGTTGCCGTACATGGTCCTGCCGATCCACACCGCCCTGGAGCAGCTGCCCGCCAACCTCCTTGACGCGTCGGCGGACTTGGGCGCGCGGGCCGGGCGGACCTTCCGGTCGGTGGTGCTTCCGATGGTGCTGCCGTCCGTCGCCGCCGGCTCGATCTTCACCTTCTCGCTCAGCCTCGGCGACTACATCACCGTGCAGATCGTCGGCGGCAAGACCCAGCTCATCGGCAACCTCGTCTACTCCAACATCGAACTCAACCTGCCCATGGCCGCCGCCCTCGGCACCGTCCCCGTCGTCGTCATCGTGGTGTACCTGCTCGCGATGCGCCGCACGGGCGCGCTCAGCAGCCTGTAGATGATTCCCGACAGCCTCCGAAGGGGGTGACATGTCATGCAGCTCTCCCGTTCCGCGCGTATCGTCCTGCGCGTGGCCGCCGGGTTCGGCTTCGCGGTGATCTACGTCCCGCTCCTGCTCGTCCTGGTCAACTCCCTCAACCCGGACCGCAGTGCGAGCTGGCCGCCGTCCACCCTGACCTTCCACTGGTGGTCGGTCGCCTGGCAGAACTCCGGTGCCCGCGCGGCCCTTTGGGTCTCGGTGAAGGCCGGCCTGGGGGCCACCGCCATCGCCCTGGTGCTCGGCACCCTGATCGCCTTCGCGGTCGCCCGGTACCGCTTCTTCGGCCGCGACGCCATCTCCTTCGTGGTCGTCCTGCCGATCGCGCTGCCCGGCATCGTCACGGGCATCGCCCTCAACTCGGCGTTCAGTACGGTACTTGAGCCGCTCGGCGTGGGCCTCGGCCTGTTCACGGTGATCGTCGGGCACGCCACCTTCTGCATCGTCGTCGTCTTCAACAACGTCGTCGCCCGCCTCAGGCGCACCTCCGGCTCGTACGAGGAAGCCGCGATGGACCTGGGCGCCGACACCTTCCGCGCCTTCGTCGACGTCACCTTCCCGCTGGTGCGCTCGGCGCTCCTCGCGGGCGGACTGCTCGCGTTCGCGCTGTCCTTCGACGAGATCGTGGTGACCACCTTCACCGCCGGACCCGGCATCGAGACCCTCCCGATCTGGATCTTCAACAACATGACCCGCCCCCAACAGGCCCCGGTCGTCAACGTGGTGGCCGCGGTCCTCGTCCTGCTCTCCGTACTCCCGATCTACGTCGCCCAGCGCCTGTCCGCCGACACGGCCACCGCCAGCCGAGTCTGACGACCGGTCACCTCGCCCACCGGGGTGACCGGTCGGCGCACTCAGCCCGCGAACTCCCGCATCCACGCCTCGACTTCGTCGGCCGAGCGGGGCAGCCCCGCCGACAGGTTCTCGTAACCGTCCGCCGTCACCAGCAGATCGTCCTCGATCCGGACGCCGATGCCCCGCCATTCCTCGGGCACCATCAGATCGTCGGGCTGGAAGTACAGGCCCGGCTCGACGGTGAGTACCATGCCGGGTTCGAGGACCCCGTCCACGTACTCCTCGCTGCCCGCCTGGGCGCAGTCGTGGACGTCGAGCCCGAGCATGTGCCCGGTGCCCGCCATGGTGAACCGCCGCTGGAGCGCCAGCTCGTAGGCCCGCTCGGCCGGTCCCTCGACGAAGCCCCACTCCACCAGCCGTTCGGCCAGGGACCGTTGGGCCGCCTCGTGGAAGTCCCGGTAGTGCGCACCCGGCTTCACCGCCGCCATGCCGGCCTCCTGGGCCTCGAACACCGCGTCGTAGACCTGGCGTTGGACCGGGGAGAACGTGCCGTTGATCGGGAGGGTGCGGGTGACGTCGGCGGTGTAGAGGCTGTGCGTCTCGACTCCCGCGTCCAGCAGGAGGAGTTCACCGGGGCGGACCGGGCCGTCGTTGTCGGTCCAGTGCATGATCGTGGCGTGCTCACCGGCGGCACAGATCGAGCCGTAGCCGACATGGTTGCCCTCGACGCGGGCCCGGCGGAAGAACGTGCCCTCGATCCAGCGCTCCGAGGTGGCGACCGCCTGCGACAACTCCCGTACGACATCGGTGAATCCACGCACCGTGGAGTCGACGGCCCGGCGCATCTCGCCGATCTCCCACGCGTCCTTGACGAGTCGCAGCCCGGAGACGGCCGACTCGAACTCGTCGTTGCGTTCCTCGTCGGTGTCGAGCGCGGCGTCCAGGGCCGGGTCGACGCCGCGGACGATGCGGGTGGGTGTTCCGGAGGCCTTCGCCAGGTCGTCGGCGATCGTCCGGATGTCACGGCAGGGCAGGCCGAGCACGAGCGCCGACTCGGCCAGCGAGCGGCGGCGGCCCATCCACAGCTCGGCGGTGTAGCCGGTCCAGAACTCGTCGGTGTCCCGGCTGTCGCGGGGGAGCTGGTAGCAGTGCGCGTCGTGGCCGCCGTCGGCGCGGGGCTCCAGGACCAGGGCGCCGTCGCGTGCCTGGTCGCCGGTGAGATGCACATAGCCGGAGTACGGGCGGAACGGGTGGTGGCTGTCGTTCGAGCGGATCAGAAGGTTCCCGGACGGCACGACGAGGCGCTCGCCCGGGAAGAGCGCGGACAGCGCGGCCCGGCGGCGCGCCGCGTGCGGCGCCTGCTCGGTCGGCTCCAGATCCGCGCGCTCGGTGTCGGCCCAACCGGTCCGCATCAGAGCGGACAGCTCGTCGGAGATTCCTCGGTACAGACCGTTCTTTCGGCCCTTGGCCACGTCGGGCACCTCTTCCGTGTGCGGTGATGCAGAGTGCGGTGATGGAGAGTGTGGTGATTACGGGGGTGGTGACATTCGCGTCGGAACATACCCAGCTAGAGAGTCATGTGACATAGTACTGCTGTGAGCAAGCGACTGACCTGCGATGTCGTGGTCGTCGGAGCCGGAATGGTGGGTGCGGCCTGCGCCCTCTACGCGGCCCGGGCGGGCCTCGACGTCGTCATCGTGGACCGCGGCCCGGTCTCCGGCGGCACGACCGGCGCCGGCGAGGGCAACCTGCTCGTCTCCGACAAGGAGCCGGGCCCGGAACTCGACCTCGCCCTCCTCTCCAACCATCTGTGGGCACAACTCGCCGAGGAACTGGGGGAGTTCGTCGAGTACGAGGCGAAGGGCGGCCTCGTCGTGGCCTCCACGCCCGACGGGCTCGCCGCACTGGAGCGCTTCGCCGAGCAGCAGCGCACCGCGGGAGTCGTCGCTGGACCGGTCCAAGGCGACGCCCTCTACGACCTCGAACCCCACCTCGCCCCCGGCCTCCCGGGCGGCGTGTACTACCCCCAGGACTGCCAGGTGATGCCCGCCCTGGCCGCCGCCCACCTCGTCCGGGCCTCGGGCGCCCGCCTGCTCACCGGCTGCACGGTGACGGACGTACTCCTCAAGGCAGATGGAACGGTCCACGGTGTCCGCACCGACCGGGGCGACATCCTCGCCCCCACGGTCGTCAACGCCGCCGGCACCTGGGGCGGCGAACTCGCCGCCCTCGCCGGAGTCACCCTCCCCGTCCTCCCGCGCCGCGGCTTCGTCCTCGTCACCGAACCGCTGCCCCGTCTGGTCCGCCACAAGGTGTACGCCGCCGACTACGTGGCCGACGTGGCCAGCGACTCGGCCGCCCTGCAGACCTCACCGGTCGTGGAGGGCACGGCCGCTGGACCGGTCCTGATCGGCGCGAGCCGCGAACGCGTCGGTTTCGACCGGGAGTTCTCGCTGCCGGTCGTACGGGCGCTGGCGGCGGGCGCGACGAAACTCTTCCCGTTCCTGTCCGACGTCCACGCGATGCGCTCCTACCTAGGCTTCCGCCCGTACATGCCGGACCACCTGCCCGCCATCGGCCCCGACCCCCGCGTCCCCGGCCTCGTCCACGCCTGCGGGCACGAGGGCGCGGGCATCGGACTCGCCACCGGTACAGGGCACTTGATCGCCCAACTGCTGAGCGGCAAGACCCCGGACCTCGACCCGGCCCCCTTCCGGCCCGACCGTTTCCCCGAGTTGCCCGAGTTCCCCGAGGAGGACGCGTGAACTCCCCACCTCACCTCGCCGACGCCCACCCGGGCCCGGCCTTCACGGTCACCCTCGACGGCCGCGCGATCGAGGCCCTCCCCGGCCAGACCGTCGCCGCCGCCCTGTGGACGGCGGGCGTGACGTCCTGGCGCACCACCCGGGGCGAGGGCCGCCCACGCGGCGTCTTCTGCGGGATCGGCGTCTGCTACGACTGCCTCGTCACCGTCAACTCCCGCCCGAACCAACGGGCTTGCCTGGTGCCTCTGCACCCGGGCGACGCCATCCGTACGCAGGAGGGGACGGGCCACGATGACTGACGACCGACCCCACCTCGCCGTGATCGGCGCGGGCCCGGCGGGACTCGCCGCCACCGTCGCCGCCGCGGCCCACGGCGTCCACGTCACCCTGATCGACTCGGCAGCGCGGGCGGGCGGCCAGTTCTACCGACAGCCCGCCACCGAACTGAACGCCGGACGCCCGCAGGCCCTCCATCACCAGTGGCGGACATGGGAGCGACTGAGGGACGCCCTCGCACGGCACGTAGAGGCGGGCCGCGTGACGCACTTGACGGACCATCATGTGTGGCTCGTGGAGCGGCGGTCGAACCGGCGGACTGGCGACGCCGACCGAAACGCCTTCACCGTGCACGCCCTCCTCGGCCCCGAACAGGAGGCCCCGGCAGAGGTACGCGCCGATGCCGTCCTCCTCGCCACCGGCGGCTACGAGAGGGTCCTCCCGTTCCCCGGTTGGACCGTTCCCGGAGTCCTCACCGCGGGCGGCGCCCAGGCCATGCTCAAGGGCACCCTCGCCGTCTCCGGACGCACCGCGGTGGTCGCCGGTACCGGCCCGCTCCTGCTCCCCGTGGCAACCGGCCTCGCGGCAGCCGGAGTCGAGGTGGCCGCGCTCATCGAGTCCGCGGACCCCAAGGCGTTCGTGCGACGGACCCGAGCGCTCGCCGCACAGCCCGGCAAGGTCGCCGAGGCTGCCCAGTACGCGGCCCGACTCCTGCGCCACCGAGTCAAGTTGCTCACCCGGCACACGGTCGTGGAGGCCCATGGCGAGGAACGGCTGGAGGCGGTGACCGTCGCCGCGCTCGACACCGACGGGCGCGTCCGGCCCGGCACCGCACGCCGGATCGCCTGCGACACCCTCGCCGTCGGCCACGGCATGCTGCCGCACACCGACCTCGCGGAGACGCTTGGTTGCCGACTCGACGGACTCGACGTCCACGTCGACGACGAGCAGCGCACCGACGTCCCCGGCGTCTGGGCGGCCGGCGAGACCACCGGCATCGGTGGCGCGGCCCTCTCCCTCGCCGAGGGCCACATCGCGGGACGCTCCGCCGCCGCACGCCTGAACGGTACCGAACCCGACCCGCGCACCTGGGCGCCGGCCGCCAAGTCCCGCACGGAACTGCGGGAGTTCTTCGCCGCCCTCGACACCGTGTACGCGCCGCCCGCCCGTTGGACCGATCTCGTCACCGACGACACCGTGGTCTGCCGCTGCGAGGAGGTCACAGGGGGAGCGATCCGCGAGGCCGTGGACGGGCTCGGCGCCGGTGACGTCCGCACCGTGAAGCTGCTGACCCGGGCCGGGATGGGCTGGTGCCAGGGGCGGATGTGCGGGCCCGCGGTCGCGGGGCTGGCCGGGTGCCAACTCGCCCCGTCCCGGCGGCCGTTCGCGCGGCCCGTACCGCTCGGGGTGCTGGCCCGTGCCGGAGAGTCCGAGCCCGGAGCCGAGCCGGAATGACCGTACGCCTTGTCCATCAGTAAAATGTCACACCCTATTCAGATGGGAACCGACCGCACATGACCACCCCCACCGCGAACCGCCCCTGGCGCGGCGTCCTCGTCGCCACCGCCCTCCCGCTGACCGACGAACTCGCCGTCGACCACGACAAGTTCGCCGAGCACTGCTCCTGGCTCGTCGACAACGGCTGCGACGGTGTCGTGCCGAACGGCTCGCTCGGCGAGTACCAGGTGCTCACGCCCGAGGAGCGCGCCAAGGTCGTCGAGACGGCCGTCGCCGCGATCGGCGGGGCGCGCGTGATGCCCGGTGTGGCCGCCTACGGTTCCGCCGAGTCGCGCCGCTGGGCCGAGCAGGCGCGCGACGCAGGCTGCGCCTCCGTGATGCTGCTGCCGCCCAACGCGTACCGTGCCGACGAGCGTTCGGTCCTCGCGCACTACGCGGAGGTCGCGAAGGCGGGCGTGCCGATCGTGGCGTACAACAACCCCATCGACACCAAGGTCGACCTGGTGCCCGAACTGCTCGCGAAGCTGCACGGCGAGGGGTACATCCACGCCGTCAAGGAGTTCTCCGGCGATGTCCGTCGCGCCTACCAGCTCGCCGAACTCGCCCCGGAACTCGATCTGTTGATCGGCGCCGACGACGTCCTGCTGGAGCTCGCGCTCGCGGGTGCGAAGGGTTGGGTGGCCGGTTACCCGAACGCGCTGCCCGCCGCGTCCGTCGAGCTGTACCACGCGGCCGTCGACGGCGACCTGGCCACGGCGAAGAGGCTGTACGAGCAGCTGCACCCGCTGCTGCGCTGGGACTCGAAGGTGGAGTTCGTGCAGGCCATCAAGCTGTCCATGGACATCGCCGGCCGGCACGGCGGCCCGGTCCGTCCGCCGCGCGTCCCGCTGCTGCCCGAGCAGGAGACCGCGGTGCGCGCCGCCACCGAGAAGGCGGTCGCGGCCGGGCTCGCGTAGACAACGGCACAGTGGTTCACCGGCATTCACCAGGAGCGTCATGCGCAGCAAACTCGTCCTGCACGCCGTCGACTCGCACACCGAGGGCATGCCCACCCGCGTGATCACCGGCGGCATCGGCACCATCCCCGGCGCGACCATGAACGAGCGACGGCTGTACTTCCGCGAACACCGCGACCAGGTCCGGCAGTTCCTGATGAACGAGCCGCGCGGCCACTCCGCGATGAGCGGTGCCGTCCTGCAGCCGTCCACCCGCCCCGACTGCGACTGGGGCGTCGTCTACATCGAGGTCTCCGGCTATCTGCCGATGTGCGGGCACGGCACGATCGGCGTGGCCACGGTGCTCGTCGAGACGGGCATGGTCGAGGTCGTCGAGCCGGTCACCACGATCCGGCTCGACACCCCGGCCGGACTCGTCGTCGCCGACGTCGCCGTCGAGAACGGCGCCGCGAAGAACGTCACCCTCAAGAACGTCCCGTCGTTCTCCGTCGGCCTGGACCGCGAGATCACCCTCGCCGACGGGCGGACGGTGACATACGACATGGCGTACGGCGGCAATTTCTACGCCATCCTGCCGCTGGACCAGTTCGAGCTGCCCTTCGACCGGGCCCGCAAGGAGGACATCATCAAGGCGGGCCTGTCCCTCATGGAGGCGATCAACGACCGGGACGAGCCCGCCCACCCCGAGGACGACTCCATTCGCGGCTGCCATCACGTCCACCTGTACGCGCCCGGCGCCACCGCCCGGCTCTCCCGGCACGCGATGGCGATCCACCCGGGCTGGTTCGACCGCTCGCCCTGCGGCACGGGCACCAGCGCCCGCATGGCGCAGCTCCACGCGCGCGGTGAACTCCCGCTGCACACCGAGTTCGTGAACGAGTCGTTCATCGGCACCCAGTTCACGGGACGGCTTCTCGGCACCACCGAGGTGGCCGGTGTCCCCGCCGTCCTGCCCAGTTTCACCGGACGTGCCTGGATCACCGGGACCGCCCAGTACCTGCTCGATCCCGCCGATCCCTTCCCGGGCGGATTCATCCTCTAGATCGGGGATAATTGCCGGTCACGCATGACATTGCACCGTGTGTGACATTGCACCACTAGGAGACCTCCGATGGCCGTCCAGCGAGCCAGCGCCCCGCCCACCCCCGCTCCGGATCTCCCCACGCTGGGCGGCAAGAAGAGCAGCTACCGCGAGCGGGTCGTCGACGCCCTGCGGGCCGCGATGATCGCGGGGGAGCTGCGGCCGGGCGAGGTGTACTCCGCGCCGACGCTCGCCGCCCGCTTCGGTGTCTCGGCGACCCCGGTGCGCGAGGCCATGCTGGACCTGGCCAAGGAGGGGCTGGTCGACACCGTCCCGAACAAGGGGTTCCGGGTCACCGCCGTCTCGGAGAAGCAGCTCGACGAGTACACCCACATCCGCGCGCTGATCGAGATCCCCACGGTGGTGGGGCTGGCCGGGACCGCCGACCCCGTCTCGCTGGAGGCGCTGCGCCCGGCCGCCCGGGAGATCGTCCACGCGGCCGTGGCCGGTGACCTCATCGCGTACGTCGAGGCCGACACCCGCTTCCATCTCGGCCTGCTCGCGCTTGCGGGCAACGCCCATCTCGTCGAGGTCGTCGGTGATCTGCGGGGGCGTTCCCGCCTCTACGGGCTGACGGCTCTCGTCAAGGCGGGGCGGCTGCTGGCCTCCGCGCAGGAGCATCTGGAGCTGCTGGACGCGCTGTTGGCCCGCGACAAGGGTGCCGTGAGTGAGATCATGACCCGGCACCTGGGGCACGTCCGCGGACTGTGGGCGGCCCACGACTGACCGGGGTCGGGAGCCGTACGGAGTCGTGATCGACTTCATCCGACCACTCCGTAACGCAAACCACTTGCGTATCTTGCGCTATTCTTGCGCACATGACGCGACGACTTGCTGAGGTGGCGAAGAAGGTCGGGGTCAGTGAGGCCACGGTCAGCCGGGTGCTCAACGGCAAACCCGGAGTCTCCGAGCCCACCCGGCAGGCGGTGCTCTCCGCCCTGGACGTGCTCGGCTACGAACGGCCCACGCAGTTGCGCGGGGAGCGCGCGCGGCTGGTGGGACTGGTGCTGCCCGAGCTGCAGAACCCCATCTTCCCCGCCTTCGCCGAGGTGATCGGCGGCGCGCTCGCCCAACTCGGCCTGACCCCGGTGCTGTGCACCCAGACCAAGGGTGGCGTCTCCGAGGCCGACTACGTGACCCTGCTGCTCCAACAGCAGGTCTCCGGCGTGGTGTTCGCCGGCGGGCTCTACGCACAGGCGGACGCGCCGCACGACCACTACCGGCTGCTCGCCGAGCGCAACATCCCGGTCGTCCTGGTCAACGCGGCCATCGACCACCTCGGCTTCCCCGCCGTGTCCTGCGACGACGCGGTCGCCGTCGAGCAGGCCTGGCGACACCTCGCCTCCCTCGGCCACGAGCGCATCGGGCTCGTCCTCGGCCCCGCCGACCACATGCCGTCCGCACGGAAGTTGGCCGCCGCGCAGGCCCTCGCGGCCGACCTGCCCGACGAGTTCGTCGCCCGCGCCATCTTCTCCATCGAGGGCGGCCACGCCGCCGCCTCCCGGCTCATCGACCGGGGCGTCACCGGCATCATCTGCGCCAGCGACCCGCTCGCCCTGGGCGCGGTAAGGGCCGCCCGCCGCAAGGGACTTGACGTCCCGTCACAAATCTCTGTCGTGGGTTACGACGACTCGGCCTTCATGAACTGCACCGAGCCCCCGCTGACCACCGTCCGCCAGCCCATCGAGGCCATGGGCCGGGCCGCCGTGGAACTCCTGAACTCGCAGGTCGGAGGTACCGCCGTACCGGCCGAAGAGCTGCTCTTCGAACCGGAACTGGTAGTGCGTGGTTCCACCGCGCAAGCCCCGCGCGGCTGATAGTCACCGCGCTGTCGAATAATTACAGATTCTGCGCGACATCTTGCGGACAGGTGTCGGCGGTGCTTGAGTGTGCGGCGCCCACCGCTCCTGCCCAGAGGGGTCCACCGATGAGAAGCACCGGGTTCCGCCGCACCTTCGCCGCGATCGGCGTCTGTTCTCTCGCGCTCACCGCCGCCGCCTGCGGGTCCGGCGACGACTCGGCGAGCGGCAAGACACGCATCACGGTCAACTGCGAGCCGCCCAAGAGCGCCAAGGTCGACCGGAAGTTCTTCGATTCCGATGTCGCGGCCTTCGAGAAGAAGAACACCGACATCGACGTCGTCACCCATGACGCGTTCCCCTGCCAGGATCCGAAGACCTTCGACGCCAAGCTCGCCGGCGGCCAGATGGAGGACGTGTTCTACACGTACTTCACCGACGCCAAGCACGTCGTCGACATCAACCAGGCCGCCGATCTCACGCCGTACATCAAGGAGTTGAAGAGTTACGACACGCTGCAGAAGCAGCTGCGTGACATCTACACCGTCGACGGGAAGATCTACGGCATCCCGCGCACCGGCTACTCGATGGGCCTGATCTACAACCGCAAGCTCTTCCAGCAGGCCGGCCTCGACCCCGACAAGGCGCCGACGACCTGGGCCGAGGTCCGGGCCGACGCCAAGAAGATAGCCGCGCTCGGCAACGGCACCATCGGCTACGCCGACTACAGCGCCCAGAACCAAGGGGGTTGGCACTTCACCGCCGAGATGTACTCGCAGGGCGGTGACGTCGTCAGCGCCGACGGCAAGAAGGCCACCATCGACACGCCCCAGGGTCACGCCGTGCTGCAGAACCTGCACGACATGCGCTGGACCGACAACTCGATGGGCAGCAAGCAGCTGCTGGTCATCAACGACGTGCAGCAGCTGATGGGTTCGGGCAAGCTCGGCATGTACCTCTCCGCGCCGGACAACATCCCGATCCTGGTCAAGGAGAAGGGCGGCAACTACGACGACCTCGCCCTCGGCCCGATGCCCGGCGGCCAGGGCACGCTCATCGGCGGCGACGGCTACATGTTCAACAAGCACGACACGCCCGCCCAGATCCGCGCCGGCCTGAAGTGGCTCGACAGCATGTTCCTCACCCCGGGCAGCGGTTTCCTCGGCGACTACGCCCGCGCCAAGAAGGCCAACGCGCCTGTCGGACTGCCCGAACCGCGCCTGTTCACCGGCGCCGCCGACGCCAAGGACCAGCAGGTCAAGAAGGCCAACTCCAATGTTCCGGTGGCGAATTACCAGGCCTTCCTCGACGGCAACCAGTCCCTGCAGATGAAGATCGAGCCGCCGGACGCGCAGCAGATCTACTCCGTGCTCGACGGAGCCGTCTCCGCCGTCCTCACCAAGAAGGACGCGAACATCGACCAACTCCTCAAGGACGCCTCCGGAAAGATCGACGGCATCCTGGCCCGGGGCTGACCCGATGACCCGGACGGCCACCCGGAGTCCCGTCGAGCCGACGGCGGAACGACAGGTCGAGGCGCCGCCCCCGGCAGGGGGCCGGGGGCGGCGCCGCCTCATCGACCAGGCCCGTGCCTACGCCTTCCTCATCGGCGGCCTGATCTGCTTCGCCCTGTTCTCCTGGTACCCGGCGATCCGCGCGGTCGTGATCGCCTTCCAGAAGTACACGCCCGGCTCCTCGCCCGAGTGGGTCGGCACCGCCAACTTCACCCAGGTCTGGCACGACCCCGAGTTCGCCGCGGCCTGGCGCAACACCCTCGTCTTCACCGCGCTGGCCCTGCTCATCGGCTTCGCGATCCCGTTCGTACTCGCTCTGGTCCTCAACGAGTTGAGGCACTGGAAGGCATTCTTCCGAGTCGTCGTCTACCTTCCGGTGATGATCCCCCCGGTGGTCACCGCCCTGCTGTGGAAGTGGTTCTACGACCCGGGAGCGGGCCTCGCCAACGAGACGCTGCGCTTCCTGCACCTGCCCACCTCGAACTGGTCCAACGGCACCGACACCGCCCTCATCTCCCTGGTGATCGTGGCCACTTGGGCCAACCTGGGCGGCACCGTCCTGATCTACCTGGCCGCGCTCCAGTCCATCCCCGGCGAGCTGTACGAGGCCGCCGAACTGGACGGCGCGAGCCTCCTGCAACGCGTCCGGCATGTGACGATCCCTCAGACCCGGTTCGTCATCCTGATGCTGATGCTCCTTCAGATCATCGCCACGATGCAGGTGTTCACCGAACCGTTCGTCATCACCGGCGGCGGACCGGAGAGCGCCACCGTCACCGTCCTCTACCTGATCTACAAATACGCCTTCCTCTACAACGACTTCGGCGGCGCCTGCGCGCTCAGCGTGATGCTCCTCGTGCTGCTCGGCGTCTTCTCGGCCCTCTATCTGCGGCTGACCCGCTCCGGAGAGGACGACCTGTGACCACCCGCACGCTGCTCTCCCCGGCGACCCTCTCCCGGCCGCGCGGAAAGGCCGTCTACTGGACGGTGTTCACCGGCGTCGTCGTGCTCTTCGCGCTGGCCTTCCTCTTCCCCGTCTACTGGATGGTCACCGGCGCCATGAAGTCGCCGGACGAGATCGCGCAGACCCCGCCCACGATCATCCCCAAGCACTGGCACCTCAGCGGCTACACCGACGCCTGGTCCCTGATGCAGCTCCCGGAGCACCTGTGGAACACGGTCGTCCAGGCCGCCGGCGCCTGGGCGTTCCAACTGGTCCTCTGCACGGCCGCCGCCTATGCCCTGTCCAAACTCAAGCCCGCCTTCGGCAAGTTGATCCTCGGCGGCATCCTGGCGACGCTGATGGTCCCGGCCCAGGCACTCGTCGTACCCAAGTACCTGACCGCCGCCGACCTCCCGCTGATCCACACCAGCCTGCTCAACAGCCCCCTCGGCATCTGGCTCCCCGCCGTCGCCAACGCCTTCAACCTGTATCTCCTCAAGCGGTTCTTCGACCAGCTCCCGCGCGACGTCATGGAGGCCGCCGAGATCGACGGCGCCGGGAAACTCCGCATCCTGTGGTCCATCGTGCTGCCCATGTCCCGACCGGTCCTCGGCGTCGTCTCGATCTTCGCGCTCGTCGCCGTCTGGCAGGACTTCCTGTGGCCGCTGATGGTCTTCTCCGACACCGACAGACAACCGATCAGCGTGGCACTCGTCCAGCTGTCCCAGAACATCCAACTGACCGTGCTCATCGCCGCGATGGTGATCGCGAGCATCCCCATGGTCGCGATGTTCCTGGTCTTCCAGCGGCACATCATCGCCGGGATCAGCGCGGGCAGCACGAAGGGCTGACACCGCCCCCTTCGACGCCCCCGACAGAAAGGCCAGCACCGTGGGACAGCCCACCCCTGCCCAGAGCCAGGACGACTGGTGGCGCTCCGCCGTCATCTACCAGGTCTACGTCCGCAGCTTCGCGGACGGCGACGGCGACGGCACCGGCGACCTCGCGGGTGTCCGCTCCCGACTGCCGTATCTCGCCGAACTCGGCGTGGACGCCCTGTGGTTCAACCCCTGGTACCTGTCACCGATGAAGGACGGCGGCTACGACGTCGCCGACTACCGCGCCATCGACCCGGCCTTCGGCTCGCTCGCCGAGGCGGAGAAACTCATCGCCGAGGCAAGGGAGTTGGGCATCCGCACGATCGTCGACATCGTGCCCAACCATGTCTCCGACCAGCACCCGTGGTTCCGTGCCGCCCTCGCCGGCGGCCCCGAGCGCGACCTGTTCCACTTCCGCCCGGGACGCGGCGAGCACGGCGAACTCCCGCCCAACGACTGGCCGTCGCAGTTCGCCGGCTCCACCGAACCCGTGTGGACCCGCCTCCCCGACGGCGACTGGTACCTCCACCTGTTCACCCCCGAACAGCCCGACCTCAACTGGGCCCACCCGGCGGTGCGCCAGGAGCACGAGGACATCCTGCGGTTCTGGTTCGAGCGCGGCGTCGAAGGCGTCCGCATCGACTCGGCGGCGCTGCTCGCCAAGGACCCCGCCCTGCCCGACTTCGTCGAGGGCCGCGACCCCAACCCCTTCGTCGACCGCGACGAACTCCACGACATCTACCGCTCCTGGCGGGCCGTCGCCGACGAGTACGGCGCCGTCTTCGTCGGCGAGGTCTGGCTCCCCGACACCGAACGCTTCGCCCGCTACCTGCGCCCCGACGAACTGCACACCGCCTTCAACTTCGCCTTCCTGTCGTGCCCTTGGGACCCGGAGCGACTGCGCGCCTCGATCGACGAGACCCTCGCCGAGCACGCCCCGATCGGCGCGCCCGCCACCTGGGTCCTGTGCAACCACGACGTGACCCGCACAGTCACCCGCTACGGCCGCGCCGACACCGGCTTCGACTTCGCGACCAAGGCCTTCGGGACCCCGACCGACCTCGCGCTGGGCACCCGGCGCGCCCGGGCCGCCGCCCTGCTGTCGCTGGCGCTGCCCGGAGTGGTCTACCTCTACCAGGGGGAGGAGCTGGGGCTGCCCGAGGTCGAGCTGCCCGTCGACCGCATACAGGATCCGATGTACCTCCGGTCCGGCGGCACCGACCCCGGCCGCGACGGCTGCCGGGTGCCGCTGCCCTGGGTCGAGGGAGCACCGTACGCGGGCTTCGGTTCGCGCGGTGAGCCGTGGCTGCCGCAGCCGGTCGGCTGGACATCGTATGCGGTCGACCGTCAGCAGCGGACCGTCGACTCCATGCTCACCCTCTACCGCGACGCGATCCGCCTCCGGCCGGTCTTCGGTGACGGCCCCCTCACCTGGCTGCCCGCCTCGGAAGGTGTCCTCGCCTTCGCCCGCGCGGAGGGCGTGATCTGTGTCGTCAACCTCGCCGACACGCCCGCCGATCTCCCCGTCCACACCCGACTTCTGCTGACCAGCGGCCCCCTGGACGACCAGGGACGCCTGCCGCGGGACACGGCCGCCTGGCTGCACACCGCATAGCCGCCGGCCCTCGGCCGTCACCCTGCATCCGCTATCCCCGCACCCCCACCTCGAAGGGATCAGCACATGCACAGCACCATCGTCCGATCTGTCAGGCGCATGCCAATAATCGGTACGGCCGTCGCGCTCGCCGCCGGCATGCTCGTCGCCCTGACCCCCGCTGCCGCCCACGCGGCCTCGGGTGCTTCCCTCCCCTTCACCTCCGTCGAGGCCGAGTCCGCCACCACGACCGGTACCAGGATCGGCCCCGACTACACCCAGGGGACCCTCGCCTCCGAGGCCTCCGGACGGCAGGCCGTACGACTCGCCTCCGGGCAGCGCGTCGAGTTCACCGTGCCGCGCGCGGCCAACGCCGTGAACGTGTCCTACAACGTCCCGGACGGCCAGAGCGGCAGCCTCGACGTGTACGTCAACGGCGTCAGGATCAGCAGGACGCTCGCCGTCACGTCCAAGTACTCCTACGTGGACACGAGTTGGATCGCGGGCGCCAAGACGCACCACTTCTTCGACAACTCCCGCCTCCTGCTCGGCCAGAACGTGCAGCAGGGCGACAAGGTCGCGTTCGTGTCGACGGGCACCCAAGTCACCGTCGACGTAGCCGACTTCGAGCAGGTCGCCGGGGCCGCCGCGCAGCCCGCCGGTTCGGTGTCCGTGGTCTCCAAGGGCGCCGACCCCAGCGGTTCGGGCGACTCCACCCAGGCCTTCCGCGACGCCATCTCCGCCGCGCAAGGGGGAGTGGTGTGGATCCCGCCGGGCGACTACCGCCTCACCTCCTCCCTCGGCGGCGTGCAGAACGTGACGCTCCAGGGCGCCGGCCAGTGGTACTCGGTCGTGCACACCTCGCGCTTCATCGACCAGTCCAGTTCCTCCGGCGGCGTCCACATCAAGGACTTCGCCGTCATCGGCGAGGTCACCGAGCGCGTCGACTCCAACCCTGACAACTTCGTCAACGGATCGCTGGGACCGGGCAGTTCGGTCTCCGGAATGTGGATCCAGCACCTCAAGGTCGGCCTCTGGCTGACGGGCAACAACGACAACCTCGTCGTCGAGAACAACCGCATCCTCGACACCACCGCCGACGGCCTCAACCTCAACGGCAACGCCCACGGCGTCATCGTCCGCAACAACTTCCTCCGCAACCAGGGCGACGACTCCCTCGCCATGTGGTCGCTCAACTCCCCGGACACCAACAGCAGTTTCGAGAACAACACCATCTCGCAGCCGAACCTCGCCAACGGCATCGCGGTCTACGGCGGCACGAACATCGCCGTCAGGAACAACCTGGTCTCCGACACCAACGCCCTCGGCAGCGGCATCGCGATCTCCAACCAGAAGTTCCTCGACCCCTTCTCCCCGCTCGCCGGGACGATCACGGTCGACGGAAACACCCTCGTCCGCACCGGTGCGATCAACCCCAACTGGGGCCATCCCATGGGCGCGTTGCGCGTCGACTCCTACGACAGCGCCGTCAACGCCACCGTCAACATCACCAACACGACCATCACCAACAGCCCTTACAGCGCCTTCGAGTTCGTGTCCGGCGGCGGGCACGGCTACTCGACCGGCAACGTCACCGTGAGCGGTGCGAGTGTGCAGAACACCGGCACGGTCGTCGTCCAGGCCGAGGCGCAGGGCGCGGCCAAGTTCAGCAACGTACAGGCCACCGGCGTCGGCGCGGCCGGCATCTACAACTGCCCCTACCCGTCCGGCTCCGGGGCCTTCAGCCTCACCGACGGCGGCGGCAACTCCGGCTGGAGCAGCACCTGGTCGGACTGCTCGACCTGGCCGCAGCCCGGCCAGGGCAACCCGCCCCCGGACCAGAACACCAACCTCGCCAAGGGCCGCCCGGCCACCGCGACCGGCTCGCAGGACGTCTACACGCCGGGCAAGGCGGTCGACGGCGACGCGAACACCTACTGGGAGTCCGCCAACAACGCCTTCCCACAGGCCTGGACGGTCGACCTCGGCTCCAACCAGGCAGTGCGCAGAGTGGTGTTGAAGCTGCCGCCGTCGTCCGCGTGGGGTGCCCGCACGCAGACGCTGTCCGTGCTGGGCAGCACCGACGGTTCGAACTACTCGACCGTCGTCGGCTCCACCGGCTACCGGTTCGACCCGGCGTCGGGGAACGCGGTCACCGTGGCCCTGCCGAGCAGCACGAACCTGCGCTATCTGCGGCTCAACAACACCGCCAACACCGGTTGGCCCGCAGGGCAGTTGAGTGAAGTGGAGGCATACCTCACTTCGTGAGCCGGTCCTGAACCGGGAGCGTCCCGCGCTTCGCCGCCTGGATCTGCTCGTACACGTGGGTCCGCAGTTCGGCGAAGCGCGGGGCGACCCGGGTGTGCAACTGGTCGCGCTCCACGGGCAGATCGACCTTCAGCTGCTCCTGCACGACGGTCGGGGACGCCGACAGCACGACCACGCGCTCACCCAGGTACACGGCCTCGTCGATGTCGTGGGTCACGAACAGGATCGTGATGCCCCGCTCCCGCCACAACCCCCGCACCAGATCCTCCAGATCGGCCCGGGTCTGTGCGTCGACCGCCGCGAACGGCTCGTCCATCAGCAGGACTTCGGGCTCGTACGCCAGCGCACGCGCGATCGCGACCCGCTGCTGCATACCGCCGGACAACTGCCACGGATACGCCCCCGCGGCCTCCGTCAGCCCCACCGACTCCAGCGCGTCCGCGACCAGCTGTCGCCGTCGCGCCTTCGACAAGTTCTTCTGCTTCAAAGGGAGTTCGACGTTCTCGCCGACCCGCATCCAGGGGAAGAGGCTGCGCCCGTACTCCTGGAACACGAACGCCATCCCGGGCGGCGGACCGCTCACCTTCCGCCCGCCCAGGAGGACTTCGCCCGCGGTAGGGGTGAGCAGCCCACCCATGCACTTCAACAGAGTGGTCTTGCCGCAGCCCGACGGGCCGACGAGACAGACGAGTTCGCCGGCGTCGACGGTGAAGGTGAGGTCCCGCACCGCCTCCACCCGGCGGCCGGTACCCTCGTAGACCTTCTTCAGGCCGGATACGTCGAGTTGCGCGTGCATGGACCGCCCTTTCACGATGTTCACGGGGTTCGGCGGGTGGCCGCGCGCAGGCCGTGGTACCAGCCGAGCACCCGCCGCTCGACCACCTGGAAGACGACGGAGAGCAGGAACCCCAGCATCCCGAGGACGAGGATGCCCGTCCACATGTCCGGGATGGCGAAGCTGCGTTGGAACTGGACGATGGTGAAGCCCAGCCCGTCGGTGGCCGCGAACATCTCGCTGATGACCATCAGGATGATCCCGATGGACAGCGCCTGGCGCAGCCCCGCGAAGATCTGCGGGCTCGCCGAGCGCAGCACCAGGGTGCGCAGCCGGGCGATGCCCGTGATGCCGTAGGAGAGGGCTGTCTCCTGCATGACCGGGTCGACCGCGCGGACGCCCTCGACGGTGTTGAGGAGGACGGGCCAGACGCAGCCGCTCGCGATGACGACGATCTTCATCGTGTCGCCGATGCCCGCGAACAGCATGATGACCGGGACCAACACCGGTGGCGGTACGGCCCGCAGGAACTCCAGGACCGGTTCGCACACCGCGCGCACCCGCCGGTACGAGCCGATCACCGTGCCGAGCGCGACACCGACGACGGCCGCCGTGGCGTAACCCGCCGCGAGCCGCAGGACGCTGGGCAGCACGTCCGTCCTGAGGCGGTCGCCGGTCCATACGTCGGGGAAGGTCTTGAGGATCGTGCGCAGTGGTGGCCAGTACACGTTGGTGCTGCCGTCCGACGCCAGCCACCACAGGGCGATCAGCACGGCCGGCAGCGCGACCGCGAACAGCAGCCGGAGCAGTGTCCGCCTCACACCGCCACCTCCCCGCGCACCGACTGGTGCCAGGCCAGCGCCCGCCGCTCCACGGTGCGCGCGCCGACGTTGATGAGCAGCCCCAGCAGACCGGTCACCACGATCAGCGCGTACATCTCCGGTACCGCCTGCGAGGTCTGGGCGACCGCGATGGTCGCGCCCAACCCCGGTGCCCCGATGACCAGTTCGGCGGTGATGGTGAGGATCAGCGCGACGGCCGCCGCCAGCCGCACGCCGGTCATGACGTACGGCAGCGCGCTCGGCCACAGCACGTGCCGGACCCGGGCCCAGGTGCCGAGACCGTACGACCGTGCCGTCTCCTCGGCGACCGGGTCGACGTCCTGGACGCCGTAGAGGACCTGGATCAGGATCTGCCAGAAGGAGGCGTAGACGACGAGCAATAGCACTGAGCGGAGTTCGGTGCCGTACAACAGCACCGCTAGGGGGATCAGAGCGACTGACGGGATCGGGCGCAGGAACTCGATCGTCGAGGCCGTGGCCTCGCGGAGGTGGGGGACGACGGAGAGCAGGACGCCGACGACGATGCCCGCGCCGACGGCGATCGCCAGGCCCAGGGCCCAGCCGGTGAGGGTGTCGCCGAGCGCCGACCAGAACGCGCGGTCCTGGAGTTCGTCCCAGAACGCGGACGCGATGCGGCTGGTCGGCGGGAAGTAGGCCTCCTTGACGATGCCGACGCGCGGCACGACCTCGCCGAGGGCGAGGAAGGCCGCGAGTCCGGCCGCACCGAGTGCGGTGTTCAGTCCCTTCACGGAAGCAGCTTGTCCAGGTCGGGGGCCGTCTTGAAGAGACCGTCCGTCACGCTCAGCTTCTCCAGCGTCTCGATCGACGAACGGTTCGGATCGGCGGGCCACTTGGGCAGGATCACCTTGGCCAGCACGCCGGCGGGGACCTTGGTGTAGGTGGCCACGATCTGCCGGACCTCGTCCGGGTGGGCGTCGGCGTAGGCCAGCGACTCGGCGGTGGCCTCCTGGAACTTCTTCACCACGGCAGGGTTCTTGGTCGCGTACGCCGTCGACGTGAAGTACATGGCGACGGTGAGGTTCGGCGCGACGTCCACCAGCGGCCAGGCGATCTGCTGGGCGCCCTGGTTCACCATGGTGGTGAGCGCCGGTTCGACGGCCATCGCGGCGTCGATCTGACCCTTGTCGAGCGCGGCCGGCATCTGGTCGAAGGCCAGCTCCACGAACTTGACCTTGTCCGGGTCGCCACCGGCCTTGCGGACGGATTCGCGTACGGCGGTCTCGTTGATGTTCTTCAGCGTGTTGACCGCGACCTTCTTGCCCGCCAGCTCCTTCGCCGATTTCAGGCTGCTGCCCTTCTTGACGACGAGGGCCCCGAAGTCCTTGCCGGACACGCCCGTTGAGGCGACGCCGTTGGCGATGGCCTTCACGGGCACGTTGTTGGACTCGGCGAGCATCAGGGAGGTCATGTTGGAGAAGCCGAACTGGAACTGGCCGCTGACCACACCGGGCACGATGGCCGCGCCGCCCTGCGCGAGGGTCATCGACAGTTTCAGGCCGTGCTTGCTGAAGAAGCCCTCCTTCTGGCCGAGGTAGAGCGGGGCGACGTCGACGATGGGGATGACCCCCACCTTGACCGTGGTGGTGCCGGTGGACGAACTGGTGTTGTCCGACGCTCCGTTGCCGGACGAACCGCAGGCCGACGCGGCGACCAGCATGGATCCGGCCGCGAGGCCGACGAGCAGACGACGCATGGCAACTCCTGTGCAGACGACGGTGTTCCGACAGACTGTGCGCAGACCGCACAGTGGTGCTCAATGGGTGTTGAGCGGGAACGTAGGGCCCCGTCGCGGCCAGGTCAATGCCTAGTGCTCACAATATTGTTGACAGTTACCGAAGTGCGCTCCTGCCGTGTCGTGCAGGGCGCTCCTGCCGTGCCGTCCGGAGTCGTCACGGATCCAGCCCGTGTCATCACAGATCCAGGACGAGCCGCTTTCCCAGGCAGCGCGAGACGCAGATGAGCATGGTCTCGCCGGCCGCCCGTTCCTCCTCGCTCAGCACCGAGTCACGGTGGTCCGGGGTGCCTTCGAGGACATCGGTCTCGCAGGTTCCGCAGGTGCCCTCGGTGCAGGAGAACAGCACCTCGACCCCGGCGGCGCGCACGGTGTCGAGCACGGACACGCCCACCGGGACGGTGACCGTCTTCCCGCTCTGCTCCAGCACGACCTCGAACTCGCTGTCGGCGCCCACGACTTGGGCCTTGGGCTGGAACCGCTCGACGTGCAGGATGCCCCCGGGACACCGTGCCTCGACCGCGTCGAGCAGTGGCCCGGGACCGCAGCAGTAGACGAGGGTGCCGTCCGGAACGTCGTCCAGGACCGACGGCAGGTCGAGCAGCCCGACCTCGTCCTGCGGAGCGACGGTGACGCGGTCGCCGTAGCGGCTCAACTCCTGTGTGAACGCCAGGGAGTTACGGGTTCGGCCGCCATAGAGCAGGCTCCACTCCGCGCCCGCCGCCTCCGCCGCGGCCAGCATCGGGAGGAGGGGGGTGATGCCGATGCCGCCCGCGACGAAGCGGTAGCGGGGGGCGGGCTCCAGTCGGAAGTGGTTGCGCGGGCCGCGTACCCGCACCTTGTCGCCGTGCCCCAACTGCTCATGCGCGTAAGCCGATCCGCCCCGCCCGTCCGGCTCCCGCAGCACCGCGATCCGCCAGGTCGTACGGTCGGCCGGGTCGCCGCACAGTGAGTACTGGCGCTCCAGGTCGGGGCCGAGGACGACGTCGATGTGGGCGCCCGGTTCCCAGCCGGGGAGTTGCTCGCCCAGCGGGTGGCGGAGGGTGAGCGCGAGGACGCCGTCGGCCGCGAACTCGCGCTGTTCTACGACGAGTTCGGCCTCGTAGATGGTCATGCGTCGGCTCCCTGCGCATCGTCGACGGCGTGGCCGCGGGGGTGGGCGAGCATCCACTCCCACATCTCGATCGGGTCCTGCGACGTGTGCTCGCGCCCGCAGTGGCAGGTGCCGTGCAGGATGTCGGTCCCCGGCAGCCAGTCGATGCGGTAGACCTCGCCGGTCGGAGCGGTCACCGGACCTTCTCCACGGGCTTGGCGCCCTCCTCGACCAGCCGGGCGAGGATACGGCGGGCCGCGAGGCCGCCGGTGTCGATGTTGATGCTCAGCTCCTGATAGCCGCCGCGCTCCGAACCCAGCGTCTTCTGAAGGAGGTTGAGCGCGTCGACGTCCTGCATGACGACGGTGTGGTTGTTGCCGCGCAGGAACTCGGTGACCTCGGCGTCGTCCGTGGCCCAGTCGCGCGAGACCGCCCAGAAGTCGTACACCTTGCCGTCCGACGAGGGCGTGATGGCGTAGGTGATCTCGGTGTGGAAGCCGTTCGGGTCGCTGCCGTCCTCCTCGGGAAGTACGCCGACCGGGGCGATCCGGCTGTGCAGCAGATACAGGCAGGGCGCGTGGTACTCGATGTCCTGCCAGCGGGTGATCCGCCCTTGTATCCCGGTGGACCTGGCGTAGAACGGCGGGCACTCGGCGTCGCCCATGTGCCGGCTCACCCGTACGACGCCGGCGCCCTCGTCGACCTCCGTGGTGATCGGCGTCTCGGCGACCTCGGGGGAGCCGATGTAACCGCCGTGCAGATACGTCTCGTGAGAGAGGTCGAGGAGGTTGTCGACGAGGAGGCCGTAGTCGGCGTCGATCGGTTCCATGCCGCTGACGGTGACCCAGTCGGGGGAGGCGAGGTGCGGGGCGCGCGGTATGACCTGCGGGTCCGCGAGCGCCGGGTCGCCGATCCACACCCAGACCAGCGCGTCCTGCTCGACCACCGGGTACGAGGCGACGCGGGCGGTGCGGGGGATGCGTTTCTGCCCCGGCACGTACACGCAGGTGCCCGTCGTGTCGTAGGTGAAGCCGTGGTACCCGCACACGATCCGGTCCCCGTCGAGCCGGCTCTCGGAGAGCGGGAACCGGCGGTGCACACACCGGTCGTGGAGCGCCACGGTGCTGCCGTCGTCCTCGGTGCGGTAGAGGACGAGGGGTTCGCCGAGGATCGTCCGGCCGAGCAGGTCGCGACCTACCTCGTGGCTGTATGCGGCTACGTACCACTGGTTCCTGGCGAAGGCGGTGGTGTGCGGCATGGCGTTCCCGTCCCTGAGAGCGGGGCTTCGTCGCCCCGCGTGCCGTGGTTGGAATCAGGGTCGTGACCCTTGCCGTCGCTCGGCAAGGCGGCTTCTGCCAGGCGGAAGGGTTTCGGTGACATGGCCGGTCAGAGGGTGGCCCTGTCCGGCGGTCGCCACCGGCGCAGGCGTCCGGCCGGCACCTCCGGTCGATCCTCCCTGAGGCGGACCCGGTGCGTCCCGCCGCCCGCTGCGTCGTGGACGGACACGACGAACGCATCACCGCGCCGCGCGGCCACCCTTGCCACGAGACGATCGTGCTGTGGGTGCCTGCGACCTCTCGTCGCCGGTTGTGCGGTCAGCCGCCCTTCCTGAGCCGGATGTTCACCCTTCTTCCCGTGCTCGGCTCCACCACGTCCATGTCGGTGGCGATGCCCAGTTGTGCCACCAGGCGTGGCGCGTAGAGGTCCACGGCGGCCTCCGTCAGATCCGTGAGTGTCTCCACGGCGTACCGGGCGGAACGGACCGCCCGGAGCCAGCCGAGCGCCGAGAGCGGGGCCAGAGGCCACCACTCGAAGGCGAGGGGGACGAAGAGCGTCGCCCAGGCCGCCCAAGCCGTGGCGTCCCGCCAGGTGAGCAGTGCGGTGCGGAGGTCGTGACGGGTGGGTTCGGGGAGCAGCATCCACAGGCGCGGCCAGGCGGAAGGCAGATCGAGGCCGTACTCGGTGCGCACTCGGGTCTCCAGGGCGGCGTTCCGGTCCCCCATCCAGGTCGCGCACTGCGGCCGGGCCAGCGCGATGCGATTGCGCCGGGCGGCATGGCGAGCTCCGTCGGCGTCCCGATCGTGCTGGACGGCGAGATCGTGCGCTGTCTCCCAGAGCCGGACGCGACGGGTGAGCAGCGGCCGTAGCGCGCGCTGCAAGCGGCGTCCCAGCCAGAGAGCGGCGATCGCCTCTGCCAGCAACCGGCGGGCGAGGACAGCGATCACGAGAGCGCAGCCGACCACCAGCGCTGCTCTCAGGCAGTCGGACGGACGGCCTGAGAGGAGGTGTTCGCCGGCGAGAGGGCGGACGGTGACCAGGTGCAGAAGGGCCACCGCCCACAGCAGGGCCGGCGGGGAGCACAGGTCCCGCCAGCCGATGCGGTCGTCGACGTAGGCCCACATCACGTGGAGGTGGCCCCACGCATGGGCTTGGCGGCTTCGCGGGGCAGGTGGCACAGCGGCAGCGGGCCGCCGGGCTCCCGTCGCTCCTGGCGGTCGCACAGTTCCAGTGGGCAGAAGTAGATCTCGCCCGGCTCGGGCCTCCCCTCGGTTCCGTCGGTGCCGTAACGCGTGTTGGGGTCAGGTCCGCCGATTTTCCGGACGAACTCCCGGTAGCGTTCCGCGCGGTCGAGGCCGCTGAGGGCGGCCTCCCTCAGGTCGACCAGGTCGGCGGTCTGCTCCTCCTCCTCGGCCGCCCGGGTGATGTCCGGCATCTCCCGGCACAGATGGGCGATCCAGGTGCCGCTCCCGCCGGAGTCCGCGACGGCCGAGGTGCGGGTGAGGCGTGCCGTCGGATGCCTCTCCGCGAAGGCTTGAAGGGCTCGTGCTCCCAGCCGCAGGTACCAGGGCTTGTCCGTGTCCCGGACAGAGTCGCGCCCGATGAACATGAGCGAGCAGGCCGCGAGTGAGAGAAGGGTCTGGTCCCGCCATTCCGTCGCGAGACCGGACGGTTCGATCCAGCCGGACGACTCCCTGTGGACGCCTGTGACGAGGCCGGCGAGCCATCCGGGGACGAGGTCGGCGGGGCCGGTGGCCGGATTGAGCAGCAACTCGATCAGGGCGTCCTTCTGCGGATCGGACAGGGTGTCGGAGGTCCGGGAGACGACGTACAGGACGAGGTGCACGGGGTCGCGGGTGAGCGGGCCCTCGGCGCTGTAACGCGCGTTGTCGATCAGGTAGTAATGACTCGGTTCGAGTTCGGGCCTGATCCGGACCAGGGCGTTGTCGGTGTGCAGGTCGCCGTGGGTCATGCCGCGCAGCGGCTGGATGAAGGCCGCGTTCCCGAAGTAGCCACCCTGTCCCGCCGCGTAGGGGTTGGGCAGCGGGTCGCGCTCGCCGGGCAGGGTGACCTCGTCGCCCTGGAAGAGCTGAGCCCGGTCGTACAGCCGTCCTTTCGGTTCAAGGTGGCTGAGTGGCAGGTGCAGCCCGAAGAACTCCCGCACCGTCAGGGACGGTTCCTTGCCGAAGTGCGGTGTCCGCGTCCAGCTGTGCAGTACGTCCTGTACGACGGCGACGCAGGCGGCGGCGATGTCCTGGGCGGAGAACCGCGGCACACCGACCTCGGCCGGGGTGCGGTCAAGAGCCCGGCGCAGCAGAACGGTCAGTACCTGCACATCGTCGAAGCTCTTCCCGGCGATGGTCTGGAAAGTGATCCAGGAACCGTCGCCGACGCGAAGGGGCTGGTGCACGAGTTTCGCCAGGTGCGCTGCCGCGAAATCGGGTGAGTCCTTGACGGCATCGCGATGGCGGGTGTATTCGGCCTGGTCGAAGGCCTGGTCGGCGACGGACGAGACCTTCATCAGGAGCTTGCGAGCCCTTTTGTTGTGCTCGTCGTCCTCCGTCACCAGCGCTACCAGAGCGCGGCTCCGCCCGTTGACGAGCCAGCGGTCGAGCCGGAAGCGCAACCGCTCCATCTGGGCCCATTGGGACAGGGCCTGTGCTTTCTCCGGGCCGAGGCCCTCCCGGAGTTGCTCGTCGATGGCGTCACTCATGTGGTGTTCCCCCATGTGCTCGTGATCGGTCCGTCGCGGTCGGTGCCGTCGGGAGACGGTGGCGAACGACCTCGACGGATTCCTGCGACAACCGGGTGTGCGGGTGATCGGGGCCGAGGACGCGCCTGCGGACGGTCAGGACGTCGCGCAGTTCGTGGCGCGCCTCGTCGTGGCTGCCGCGGTCGAGCAGGATCAGCGCGAGGCGGTGCCGGGTGAGAAGGGTCGCCGGGTGCGTGGCACCCAGGTGTTCGGTGCGGGCGATCACCAACTGACGGGCGAGTCGCTCCGCCTCCTCCAGCGCGTCACTGTCGTGGAGCACCGCGATCAGCGAGTGCCTCGCGGCGAGCGTTCGCGGGTGTGTCCCGCCGCGGACCTCCGCGCTGATCGTGATCAGTTCGCGCAACGCCGTCTCGGCAGCCGGGAGTTGGTCCATGGCATGGCTCACCTCGGCCATGTGGTGGCGCGTGACCAGGGTCGCGGTGTGGCGTGGTCCGAGAACCCGTGAGCGCAGATCGAGGACTTCCGCGTACGCGTCCCACGCCTCCCGGAGGTGTCCGGTGGCCCGGAGATGGTCGGCGAGGCCGTTGCGGCTGGTGAGCGTGTCAGGGTGGAGGTCTCCGAGGAGCCGGGTCCGTGCCCGCAACGTGGCGGCGGACAGGTCGCCGGCTTCGGACAGCCGGCCGCGGTTGCGGAGGGTGCGCGCCAGGTAGTGCTGGGAGACCAGGGTGTCGGGGTGTTCGTCCCCGAGCCGCCTCCGGCGTTCTGCCAGGGTGGCGCGGAACATGTCCTCGGCGTCGTCGAGCCGCCCCAGGTCGGAGCGGACGCGTGCCAGGTCGTGCCGCAGGGCGAGAACGACCGGGTCGTCCTCGACGAGCCTGCCGCGGGCGGCGCCGATGGCCTTCGTGTACGCGGCGTCGGCGCGGGTCGGATGACCGGCCGCCCGCAGGAAGCTCGCCGCATCACGGGCCAGGTTGAGGGCGTCGGCGCAGTCTGCCGGGGCGGGCTCCCGGGCACCGGGAGGGCGCTCGGCGAGCAGCAGGTCCAGGGGTGCCGCGCAGTGGTCCGCCAGCAGCCCCCAGAGCTCCCAGTCGTCCGGTGACTTGGGGTCGGCCGACTTCATCGCTTCGGTCAGGAGAGCAGTGGTCAGGGTGAGGTGGTCGTTCAACCGCGCCTTGACAGCGGGGTGGTGGCGCGCGGTGTGCCGTACGAGGGGGTGGAGGAACAGACTGGGCGGCTCCTGGTCCCGCGTCAGGGTGATCAGGGCGAGTCCGTCCAGGCCGCGCAGGGCGTCCCAGGTCCCGTGGGTGGGGATGTCGGCGAACAACGGCGAAGCGTCGAGCAGGTCGGAGCGGAGCAGCAGGGCGTACGGGACGGGCGAGGGGCCGAGACAGGCCAGCAGACGCAAGAGGGGCCGGGCCAGGGCCAGTCCCCGGTCGGCGAGCTGATCCAGGGAGAGCTCCCAGGTGTGCGCGACGGTGAGGCGTCGGCGCCGGGCCGCCGGAGCGTCCTCGGGGATCACGGCGAGGAGTTCCTCGTTCGCGCCGCGTGTCAGGGCCTGTTCGTAGGCGGCGAAGTCGCGGGGCAGTCCCGTGGCCAGTCCGGCGGGGATCTCAAGGACCCCCGCCAGGTACCGTCCTGCCGACGACAGGGCCAGGGGCAGGCCGCCGAGGCAGGCGGACAGCGCCGCGGCCTGCTGCTCGTCGCCGGCCCTGAGATCGGTCAGTTCCCTCAGGACGAGGGCGCCTTGGCCGGGGTCGAGGCCGGTGAGGTGGTGCAGGTGGAGCCAGGGCGCCGGCCGCCGGCCCCAGGAGGCGCGGGTGCCGTCCCGGGTGGTGACCATGATCGTCCCGTTGCGGTGCGGCCGCAGCCATCCTGTGCCGTCGGTGACGTGCTGCCCCGGCAGGGCGAGCGAGTCGGGTGGATCATCGGCGTTGTCGAGCACCAGCAGCCACCGCGTGTCCAGTTCGCCGAGCAGCCGGGCCAGGATGTCCGGTGGACTGCCGAGGCGTAACTCGTCGGCGGTGGCGCCCAGTTCGACGGCCAGGGCGAGCATCCCGGCGGTGGTGCCGGTGGCGTCGTCCGCGGTGATCCACCAGGTGCGGACGCCGCGCGCCGCGGCGCGTCTGACCAGGGCCAGGGCCACGGTGCTCTTTCCGCAGCCTCCGAGGCCGTGCAGTACCTGGTGGCCGGCGCCGTGCGGAGGGCCGGGCCGGGTGACCGTCGCCTCCAGCCGGTCCAGGAGCTCCTCCCGGCCACGGACGGTCGGGCCATGGTCGAGACGTTCGACCGGGGGCCTGGTGGAGACGCCGGGCGCTGCCCTGTGACCCGTCGACCGCACCGGGACGGACTCGCTGAACTGTGCTTCCTCGTCGGAGAGTTGCTCTCCGGCGCCGCCCTTCACGCGCCAGTAGGCCTGCTCCCACGTGTGGACCTCGCTCGCGCCGACCACGCCCGTGGCCCGCAGGATACGGCGGAGCTGGTGCTTGGGGACCAGGGCGGGCAGATGGGTGCCGGCGAAGTATCCGCCGAGCGTGCTCGTGGGTATGCCGGTCTCCTTGGACAGCTCCCGCACGCTGAGGGAGGCGTGGTTGCGCAGCGCCGTCAGCTCTCTGCCGAAGTCCCGCCGGGTGGCGATCGCCTCGGGGTCGGGGTGTCGGAGTCCGTGGGTGCCGTCCTTGACGGATTCCGCCGACTGCGATGCGGCGGCGGGCTCGGCAGACCTGTCGGGCTTGACTGTCATGAAGATCCACTATGTGCGAAGGCGGCCCATTCATAGGGGTTCACACGATATTGGCTCCGCATCGTCCGGGCGGCCCGATTGAGCGCATACGCCGGAGAGGTTCGGGAGGGTGCGCCGTAGACGAGGTCGGCCGTCTGCGCGGCGGCTCTGTCCGGAACGCGCCACAGTGTGCCGATGGTGTGCCGGAAGCCTGTCAGGTGGAAGGCGGCGGAGAGGTGGATGACCTCGTCGGGCAGACGGCTGCTGCCCAGGGCCGTGGTGCATGCGGAGAGGTAGACGGTGTCGGCGGCGGGCGCGCGCAGGGCCGCGATGTCCCTGATCCGCAGCCGGCCGTCGGCCAGTTGGAGGAAGCCCGCCGACGGTCGTGTCGTGTCGGTGGTGGCGTGACAGACGAAGTGCGCTCTGCCGGACGCGACGAGTTGGTCCACGACGGCGCGCCGGGTGGCCTGTGCGTCCAGGAGCCTGTGGACCGGGCCGGTGAGCCGCGACGCGACGGATGCGGCCTCGGCGACCGCGTGGGGCAGCGGAGTGGGGCCGGAGCCGATGGCGACGACGAGCGCGGGGGCCGACTGCCCTTCGTGGAGCGCCCGTTGCTGTATGTGGCGCAGCATGCGGATGGTCGGTGTGTACGAACTGACGGCGCGGTGCAACGCGGATCGGCTCTCGCCGTCCCTCCGCCGGTGGTGACCGGCCGCGTGCAGCGGCAGCACGCTCAGTGCCCCGGTCGGCATCCACCAGACGTGCGGCAGCCGTTCGGTGTCGGTGGCGGCGATGCCCAGCCGGTCGAGGACGGGGGCGGTCACCGTGTCCCACAACCAGGCCAGGGTCTCGCGGATCGTGTCGTTGGTGCCCCAGGCGTTGGCGTTGACCGCCTGGATGAAGGTGTTGGCCCGGGTCACGGCGTCCGTGGCGGTCAGGTCGGGCAACGGCAGTGCGTCGGTGGACCGGTTGGTGGTGATCAGGGCGTCGCAGCGGGACGCGGCCAGGTTGAGTGTGACCAGGGGCCCGTGCAGCGCGGCTTCGCGCAGCTCGGCCGGGTCCGGGGCGCGCAGGAAGTGCGCGAAGTCCGGCCGGGCACGGACGCGTTCGAGGACGTCGTCCCGCTGGAGGGCCAGCCGTTGGCGGTCCAGCGGTGTGCGGTCGGCTTCGGGGATCCTCTCCAGGGCTTCGTGGGCGGTACGCAGTTCCGCGGCCAGTTCCGGCTCCGCCTCCTCCAGACCGGAATCGTTGGCGCGGTCGTCGAGCACCTGGCCGATGAGTACGCCCCGTCCCTGTTCGAGCAGGGTCAGCGCCTGCTCGGGGGAGCCGGTGGCGAGCGCGCTCGCGGCGGCGGCGTTGCCCAGTCCCGTGAAGTCGGTGAGCAGCCGCTCGCGGTCCGCTCGGTCCAGGCCTCGCCATGCGACCAGGTCGAGCAGTTCCAGTGCCGTTCTGTAGGCGGCCAGCGCGCTGTCGTGCCGGCCCGCGGCCGAGTGGAGGTGGCCGAGGGACTGGCCGGCCATGGCCCGGATGCCGACGGGCGCGGTGGTGGCGCGGGCCGCGGAGGCGAAGGCGTCCGTGGCCCGCTCACCGGCGTCGTCGGCGCCGGTGTGGCGGTACCGGGCCTGATGCAGACGGCCGAGGGTGAGCAGGTCGCCCGCGTTGATGTCGTTGCTGGGAGCCGCCTTCCGGGCGACCTGCCGCAAGGCTTCGGCGGCTTCGTCGAACGCAACCGGATCCCAGGCGAGTTCCAGGGACGTGGTCAGGAGGGACGCGAGGTTGCTGAGGTGCATCGAGTGGTCCGGATGGTCCGCACCGGTCGACGTCGCGGCTCGTCTGAGGAGTGTGGCGGCTTCGGCGAGTACGTCCGTGGACCGCAGGTGGGCGCCGAGGCGGTGCAGGAGTCCGGCCAGGTCTCCGTGCCAACGGGCGCGATCCGCATGGTCCTCGGGCGCGTCGCGGAGAATGCCGGTGAGCAGTTCCCGGCCTTCGTGCAGGGTGCCGACGTCGCCCGTGGCCTCGTAGAGGCTGCGCAGTGCGAGGGCCAAGGACGCCGTGCGGGACCATCGGTGGTGATGGCCGACCGGTGTGCCGCTGACGGCGTCCCGGCGGCAGGCGACCGCCTCCGTCAGAGCGAGGGTGTCCCCGTCGCGGGCGAACGCCAGTCGCAGGCAGGCGGCGAGCTGACTGAGGAACACGGGACGGTCGGGGTGCTTGTCGGGCAGGTCCACGAGCGCGGAGCGCAGCACCTCGATGGCTTCGATGCGTGGCTCGACAGCGCCTCCCGTCTCGGCCGCGGCCGTCAGCGCGTCACCGAGCCCGGCGAGACAGCCGGGCGCGTACGGATGGTCTTCGGGGACCAGCGCGACGGCTTCGTAGTAGGTACCGATGGCCTGTGCGAGGTGCTCCGAGTCGTCGGTCAGCCGGTGGGCGACCATCCGGGCCATGCCGAGGTTGGACAGCATGGCCGCGGTGGTTCCGGCGTCACCGGGTCCGCTGCGGACAGCCCGAGCGTGTGCCTCGACGGCTTCGCCGGCGGCGCTGACGTCCCGGGTCTCCTCCGCCCGACGAGTCAGCGCCAGGCCCAGGTTGGAGAGGTACGACGAGCGGGCGGGCCGCCCGTCCGTCTCGTCCGCCGTCACCGCGGCGCGCAGCAGTTCGACGGCCTCGTCCAGGGCCTGGATCTGTCCGGTGTGCTCGAACCAACGCACCAGGCACAGCCCGAGGTTGGACATCCTGCGGGCCGAGTCCGTGTCGCTCTCCAGGGCGAACCGGCAGGCGGGCAGGGCGCGTTCCAGCAGAGCGAGGCCGCCGGTGATGTCGTACCAGGTGAGATAGGCGGAACCGATGTCCTCCGCGTGGTCGCCGCCGTGGTCAGGGTGGATCTCGCTCGCCCGGGCGAGGTGTCTGATCGCCTCGGCGAGTGGTTGGACCCGTTCGGTGCGGGCCGCCTCCCGGATCAGCTCCCGGGCCTCGCGACCCCAGGTCTGGGCGGAGCGTGGGGTGTTCTGGTCGCTCATCTGCGTGCTGCTTCCTGTCAGCCCGGGCGTCACCCGGCCGCCGATCGCCCGGTCGCTCCGGTGGTTCAGGGGCCGTAGTGCACGTGGGATGCCCACAGGTACGGATTGGCCGGATAGCTCTTGCGAACCGAGTCCACGGCGGTGTGCAGGGCGGCCGAAGGATGTTCTCCCGCGGCGATTCCGCTGTGGACGGTCTGGGCGATGCGCCGGGAGATGTCGTCCGAGACGGGCCAGAGGGTGCCGATCACGTGGGCGAAACCGGCCAGTTGCATCGCGGAGGTGACATGGATGGACTCGTCCAGGAGCGAGGTGCCGCCGAACGCGGTGGTGCACGCGGAGAGATAGGCGAGCCGGGCGTTGTCGTTCTGGAGGGCCATGACCTCCCTCACGGCGAGTCTGCCGTCGTGGAGCACCAGATGGCCGGCGCTCGGATCCAGGGGATCGGTCGCCGCGTGGCAGGCGAAGTGCGCCCACGTGCTGTCCGGCAACCGCCGGATGACCGCCTCTCGGGTCGCCGCGGTGTCCAGCAGCGGTGTCGGAGTGCGCAGGAGGCCGGCGACGGCGACGGCTTCCTCGACGGCCCAGGGCAGCGGCGGGAAGCCCGCCGCCGCACCCACCCCCACGACCAGCGCCCGGTCGGCGGACGGTGGCGCGGCGGCAGTGCGTTGCACGGCGTGCTGGAGCGCCCGCACGGTGGGCGTGTACGACGAGACGACCCGGTCCAGGACGCTGCGTCCGCTGCGGCGGCCGACGGTGCCGTAGTGGCCCGCGGCATGCAGGGGCAGCACGGAGAAGGCCCCTGTGGGCAGCCACCAGACGCGCGGCAGCCGCTGTCCGTCGTCCGTCTTCGGCACCTTGCCGAGGTGGCGAAGGATCGGCTCGGCGACGCGGTCCCACAGCCAGCCGAGCGTGGCTGTCCGGTCGGCGTTGCCGGCGAGTGTGGACCTGCCCTGGCTGGCGGCGAGGAAGGCATTGGCGCGTTCCAGGAGTTCGCCGTGCGTGACGTCCTCCAGTGTGATCGCCTCGGTGTGCCCGGGCGTGAGGATCAGCGCGTGGGAGCCGGCTCGGGTGGCCAGCGGTGCGATGACGACGCCGCCCACGGCCGCTCGGCGCAACTGCCGGATGTCCGGAGGCATTCCGAAGCGTTCGAAGCCTCTGGACCGGCGGATCTCGGCGAGCAGGTCCCGCCACTGCTCCGCCGCCGTCCGGCGCCCTTCGGGGTCGGTCAGCGTCGATCCCTCGTCGGCGTTGAGTACGGTACGCAACCGGATGAACCGCGCGTGCAGAGCGGGCTGTCGGGCGGCCAGCAGACCCACACCGGAGCGGGTTTCGAAGCCCTGCCCCAGCAGCACACCGCGGCCCTGTTCCAGCACCGACCAGGCTCCGTCGGTGTCGCCCAGCCGGATGCGGGCGACGGCCGCGTCGGGTCCGAGGTTTCGCAGCACCGACAGGTGGTACTGACGGTCGGCGCGCAGCAGTCGGCGGTCGACGAGCAGGGGGAGGAAGTCCAGCACCTGCGACCAGGCCTGGACCGCCTCGTCCCAGCGGCCGATCCGGCCGGCCAGGCGTGCCTGTGCGGCCCCGGCCCGAGCGCGTTCCAGGGTCGGTGCGGTGGTGATGGCCGCGCCCTCCCGGAGCACCCCCAGCGCCTCCTCCAGCGCCGCGGAGTCGCCGTCTCGGTCGTACGCGGCCTCCAAGGCGGCCCCGAGGTTGCCGAGCCTGCCGGCCCGGTAGGGGTGGTCGCGGGGCGTGGCGGTCGCGGCGGCCCGGCAGACGGCGACGGCCCGGTCGAGATCCGCTTCCTCGGAGAGGTGGTCTCGACGCGTCATGAGAAGGGCACCGAGATTCGACAGGAACCGGGCACGGTCGGGGTGGTCGTCGGAGGTGGCCGCGACGGCCTGTTCCGTGAGGAGTACCGCCCGGGTCAGGTGCTCGACCCGCTCGGTGACGCGGAACCGCCGGTGCTCGGCGTTGCTCACGTTCGACAGGACCGTGGCGCGTGCGGCGTGGTCGTCGGGCATGATCGTCAGGGCGTTCCGTCCCGCCTCGACGGCGGCGTCCAGGTCGGCGAGTTCCTGGCTCCGGGTATGGCGCATGAAATGGGCGCCGCACAGGTTGGACAGGAACAGTGCCCGGCCCCGGCTGTCCGGCGTGGTGAGCAGTGCCGCCTCCCGTGTATGCGCGATGGACCGGTCGAGGTCCTCCAGCGCGCCGGTGAACTCATGGCGTGTCTGCAGGGCGTTGGCCAGGTTGCCGTGGGCTGCAACGCGGCGCTGGTCGCCCTCCGCCAGTTCGGTCAGCGCCCGCTCACCGGCCGAGACCGCGTGCTGGAGGTCGTTGGGTTCCCCGAGCCGTTCGAAGCGCAGCCGGTAGGCGTGGCAGAGGTTGCCCAGGCACTGCCCGAGTTCCTGATGCCCGGCCGGCAGGGCCTCGGCGGCCCGGGCGCCCGTATCCACCGCGGCCGTGAGATCGTCGATGTCGTCGCTCAACTCGAAGCGACGCAGCAGGGCGAGACTGTAGCCGGACACCGCCACCGGTCGCGCTGGGCTGCCGGGGTCGACCAGGTCGACCGCCCGGCGCGCGACGCGCACGGCCTCGGCGGCGTCCTCTCGCGAACCGGTCCGCTCGGAGCGTGCGCGCAGTGCCCAGGACAGGTTCGCCAACTGGCCGGCGCTGCGGCGGTCCGTCGGACCGGTGGCGTCCACGGCTTCCCGTGCGAGGTCTACGGCCTGCTCGATGTCCGCCGTCCTCGCGTCCCTCGCATAGCGGGTCCGTAGCGCGTTGGAGTGGCTGGAAAGGATGTCGGCCCGCTCCGGATCGTCGGGAGGCAGGCGTCGCGCGGCCTCGGAGATCAGCGCTATCGCCTCGTCGAGATCCGCGACAGCACCGCTCCGTTCGAAGCGCACGCGCAACGAGTTCGCGAGATTCGTCATGCGGGCGGGGCGTTTCCCTACGTTGCCCGGGGTGGCGGCCACGGATTCCCGGCCGAGGGCGATCGCTTCGTCGAGGTCCGCCCGGACACCGGTGGTGCCGTAGCGGGCCTGCAGGGCGAGCGCCAGATTCGACACGCACGCCGGGCGGTCGAGGTCGTCGGAGGTGGCCGCCACCGCCTGCCGGGCCCAGGTGACGGCCGCCGCGATGTCCTCGGCGGCACCGAAGTGGTCGTAGCGGACGCGCAGGCTGTTGCTCAGGTTGGAGACGATCGCGATGCGCCTCGGGTGGTCGGAGGCGGCTGCTTCGGCGGCGCGAGTGGCGGCCGTCACCGCGTCGTCCAGGTCGTCCCTGGCGTCGTGCAGTTCGAAGCGCATCTGCAGGGCCACGGAGAGATTGGACAGGTACTCCGGGAGGCCGGCCGGGTCCGCCGCCGCGACCGCCTGTCGCAGCAGTGCGACCGCACGGTCCAGTACAGCGCCGGACCCGGGTCCGAGCATCAGGTAGCGGGCAGCCTCCGAATTCCATGCCGGTGGCCCGGCGCCCGCCGGGGGCAGCTGGGGTGCCAGGAACTCGCGGAGTTGACGCGGGACCCGGCCCGGGGCGTACGGGAGGAGCCGGCCGAACCAGTAGGCCGCCGCTTCCAGGTCCCGCTGCCCGTCGCCTCGCTCGGCTGCCTCGTCGTCCGTTTCCAGAAGCTGGTAGCGGCACCAGTGGAACGAGCCGAGGACGAACGCTCCGTCGAGGTCGTCGTCGGTTGTCAGGGGGCCGAGTCGACGGACCTCTTCCACCGCGTCCTCGCCGAGTACCCCCGCCGGGTCGTCGTCGGCCCTCAACACCCGGTCCAGGACGGCTCGTAGGGCCGACTCGGTGCCGTCGCTCATGTGTCTCCCACTGTTCACACCCCCGCGCCGACCAACAAGAATGCCCGCCGGGGGCCGACCTGTAAGGCCGGTTTGCGGAATTTCTCCGCACTATCCGTATCGTCCGGACAGGATGGCCCGCGCGTCGTGGAGGCCGTGCGCCGGAGCTGTGGTTCAGGCCGGCGGCAGGAGGTCCGCCGCTCTGCCCAGGGGCGGCGCGGCGCAGTCCCCGGTGGCCCGCCGCCACCAGCGGCTCGCGTCGGCCAGGTCGCCCCTGGCCCGTGCGAGCAGGGCCAGTTCGGCCGCGGCCCGGGGATGGTGTGTCACCGCCGCGCACCTCCACCAGCCCTCCGCGTGTCGCGGCCGCCGCCGCACCTGCGCGTGTATGCCAAGACGGTGGGCCACCACGCCCACGCCTGCGTCTATCAGGACGGATTCGGCGTTCGGGTGGGTCCAGCACCGGTCGTTCGCGGCCGTGGCCGAAGGCAGTCCCTCGGTGGCCTCGCGGACGGTCTGTTCGAGGACCTGCGGTGCGGGAAGTGCCGAGAGCATCCGGACGAGTTCGTCGACCGCGGGCATACGGCTCTCCAGCAGGGCCCGCCATTGGGCAACCGAGGCCTCCAACTCGGCTGCCCCGCCACCGTGTTGGGCGGTCAGCAGCTCCACCCGTGCGTGAGACAGGTCGTTCTCTGAGCACGAGAACGGAGTCTCGTAGAGCTGCCGCCAGTCGGAACAGCACACGCGCAGGCGGGCCCGGTCCGGGTCGGCGACGGTCATGGTCGGTCGCCGCTGGGATGGGTACGGGTCGTTACTGTGAGGGTCTTGCCGTCGTGGTCCAGGGCCATGTCCACCGCGGTGACGGCGAGTTCGCCGGTGCGCTCGGGGTGGGTGCCGCCACAGTGGGTGTGATGGGTTCCTTCAGGCAGCGCGCACGTCCAGGTCCGGATGTCCTCCAGGCGATCGCCGTCGGCGGTGACGGTGATGGGAGCGTCCGCCGCCAGCCAGCCGTGAACCGTGGCCGAGACCTCGTCCACGAGACCGGGGAGCACGTCGGCCAGTCCGTCGGCGACGAACCCGCGTCGGCGCAACGAGGACCCGAGGCGGTGTACGTCCGTGCTGCCGGACTCGGTGAGGCGGGACGAGGTGATCGCCAGCGCGTCGAAGTCGGGTCGGCCCAGCCCGTCGGTAGTGACCTGCTTGCGCCAGCGTTCCCGGAAGGCGGTGTTGATCGCGAGGCCCACCAGGTGGCACACGCTGTGCGCGGTGCTCAGGGCGCGGCGACGGGCCGTGTCCACGCGCAGGTGCGCGTCGGCTCCGGCGAGGCCCCGCAGATCCTGGCCGTCGTGCGCGTCGCTCAGCACATGGGCGGCGTACCAGTAGTGGTCCTTCGACCCACGCCGGGCCGTGATCTGCCCGTCGACCGTCAGGGAGCCGCCCTCGGTCGGGCGGGCCGCGGTGAGACAGTCGGCGACGGTGAGCGTCTCGCCGTCGACGACCAACTGCCCGCTGTCGCCCGGCTGGTCGGGCCACGTGTGGTCCAACGGGTGGAACGGGGTCTGCTCGGTGATGACCACCCATCGGCCCGCCTCGGACGACCGCACCGCACCGGAGGCCCCCCGTTCCCCCGGTGCGGCGGCTGTGGGTGTCAACCGGTGGAGGTGCACGATTCGCGACGATGCCTCGGTCTGCCCGGCGGGGAAGACGATGCGGGTGGAGCTGTGCATGAGTGAGGTGTTCCCTTGCTGAAGAAGGTGGAGGGCGGAGAACGGAAGTCGGGAAGAAGAAGGCCGGAGGGACCGGAGGAGGTGACCTCGGGGCGCGCGACGACCGCTGTTGCGCGGAGGGTCAGCAGAACGCGGCCGCCACGCTGCGTCCGTTGCCGGGGCGGGCGTGGCGACTGCGTGCCGGGTCGGCGGTGACGAAACTGCGGCTCACGAAACGGTCGGTGCCGTCGTAGCGGGCCGCGAAGACCGAACGGCCGTGCATGGCACGCCGGTTGTCGATCAGCACCATCTCGCCGGGCGCGAGCGACAGCCCGATCCGCCGTACGAGATACCGTTGCTGGACGGTTGTGCGCAGCACCTCGGCCTCGTCCGATATCCCGCGCATCAGGTCGTGGTCGAACACGATGAACGGATCGTCCTCGGCGCCCCGCAGGATGGGCATCGGGCCGCGCACGACCCTGGCGGACAGGATGAGGCCGGTGTCCAGGAACGACTGGTCCACCGTCGTGGTCCACAGGGGCTCCCGGAGCGAGCGTCGTTCCTGCGCGGTCAGCACCGTGCACAGGTCCTTGGCCGGCAGGAGGAACGTCAGCGCGTCCGGTGCCCCTCGCAGACAGGCCAGGCTCAGATAGTCCGGGCGCAGCGCGCTGAAGGCCTGCTCGGTGTGGAGGTCGAGTTCAGCCTCGGAACTCTGGCTGGTCTGCGTCCTGGCGTGGGCCCGGCTGGGCACCACGTCCTGGAAGAGGTGTCCGTGTCCCTCGGCCTCGTACGCCAGGGTGTGGCCCACGCACTCGTTGAGGATCGCCTGCGCCCGGGTCGTCACGGTGCCTGCCGCGACACAGCCGTGGTTGGTCGGCGGGGCGGGCGGCACCCGCTCCGGCAGCGGGAGCCCGGTGATCAGCAGATGACCGTCCGTCACACAGCCCCAGGCGAACGCCGCCAACCGATCCCGGATCCGGCCCGGCACGACCCCGGCCGCCCGCCTGGCCTGCGCGCAGAAGTCCTCGGGCTCGGTGTCGGGCGCGCAGGCCAGCAGGTGGGCCGCCTCGGCGAGTACGGCGGTCTCCGCGACGTCCAGGGCGAGTACGGAGCCTGGAACGTCGGTTCGGTCGGAGGCGGGACCGGGTTTCCGTGCGGTCAGGGACCGAAGGCGTTCGACAGGAGACATGGCCATTCCTTCAGGAGCGCTGCGCCCGAGCAAAGCGGGTCTCGGAGCCGGTGTGTGACTCCACATGCTGGGGACAGTGCCGCGTTCCGGACAAGTCCTGACTCCGTACGACTGTGTCCGAGGACGTACGAGTCTCGGACACGGCAGCCGTGGTGCGGGAGCGGGCGCCATCAGTTCACTCTGTTGCGGGGCGCCCGGGATCGTGAGCCCACGGTGTTCCTTCGCCGGGGGTTGCCCGGGCTCGTAGGTCCTGGTCCTGGCGAGCGGCCGGGGAGCCAGTGCCTACCTCGCGGTACCACCCACCGCCGGAAGAACGGTCGCGCGAACAGCCGCCTCGCCGACCAGGGCCACGGCCTGCCGTCCACCGGTTCCTCGGCGCATTGGAGCCGCACAACAGAGGCGACCACGGTCGGATCCGTGGCCTGACGGACAGTTGGCTTCCGCACCTGGGGGCTCGATGCGGCAGGAGCCTCCGCTACGAGTGGGGAGCCGACGCCGGTTCCTGCGCGATGGGTACCCGAGCGGTCGTACGGCGGTGGGCGTGAACCCGGTTGATGACGACCGTCGCCGCGAGCGACCCGAGCACCGGGGCAAGCAGGCAGACGGGCAGGAGAGAGGGCGCCCCCGCGAACGCCGCGGGCCCGAACTCCCTTGCCGGGTTGGCGATTCCACCGGACAGCGTGCCGAAGGCGATGATCTGGGTGGCGATCATCGTGCCGACCGCCCACGGGGTGAACGGGCCAAGTCGGCGGCTGGAGACGGCGATTCCGGCGACGGCGACGATGACGAACATCGTGGCGGTCTCGATTACGGCGACGGAGGCCCAACTCCAGCCGGGGGAAGGCCTGATGACGGCGAAGTCCACCGCCGGGGAGGTGAACGCCGGGCCCCAGACCAGTCGTCCGGCGGTGATGCCGAGCAGGGAGCCGAACAGTTGGCCGGCGATGTACGGCGCGACATCGCGGCCCGGGGTGCGGCCGTAGCGCCACATCGCGAGGGTGATCGCCGGGTTGACGTGGCCGCCGGTGACCTTGCCCCAGGGGGAGAGCATGACGGCGGTGACCGTGTAGCCGGAGAGGGGGGCCACCGCGAGGAGTCTGCCCTCCGGGGTGTTCCACCAGCCGCCGTTAGCCGGGTCGATGGTGCCCAGCAGCCAGCGGACCGCTGTCGCCACGATGAACAACATCAAGGCGGTCAGGGCGAGTTCGAGGATTGCGGAGTGAAGTGTGCGCCGCCACGGGAGACTTGGGGACGCCTGCTTCGCTGCGGCTTCCCGCACGGTGGCTCCGTTCACAGCGGCTTCGTCCAGGACGCGTCCGAGCGGGTCAGGACGAACGCCGTGACGGAAGTGGCCACCAGCAGCACCGCGGCGAACAGCAGGGGGAGCGCCCGGCCGCCGTGTTCGACCGTGACCGCACCGGCCAGACCGCCGGCGAACATCGCCGCGGCCGAGAGCGCTCGCCGCCCGACCTTGCTGCCCTTGCCGCCCGCGAGGCGACTGTCCGCGGCGACTCCGGTGATGGTGAGCGTCAGGACGGTCGTGGTCAGGTCGGGGACGGCCAGGGCGCGGGCGGTTGCGTTCTGCACGCCCATCGCCAGGCCGAGGAGGGCGATCAAGGAGTACTGGACGGCCGTGGTCACGTGGGAGATGTCGGCGATCTCGGCTACGACGTACGCCGCCAGGACCAAGGTCGTCTCCAGCAGCAGCGCCAGGTGCAGGACCCGTCCCCGGTGGGCGCCGGCCCCGTGCGCGAGTCGGCCACCGAACAGGGCGCCGAGGGCGAACGCGGCCAGCGCTGCGAGCGAGGCGGCCAGGGAGAAGCCCGCCGCGCCGGCGATCGCGAAGCCGGAGAAGACGACGTTGCCGGTCATGTTGGCGACGAAGACATGGCCCAGGACGAGGTAGCTGAAGGCGTCCACGAGCCCGGTCACCACCGTGAGCGCGAGCATCAGGGGAGGGAGCGGGCCGTGCCGGTCCTCCATGTCGGGGACGACCGTGGTCCACGCGTCGCGCAGTACGGCAGACATGGCATTGCTCCCATTCGCTGGACGTCACCCGGTCTCCCGGCTTCCTCTGCCGGTTCCGATCTCCCTTCCGAGCGTCGCGCCATGGGAGCGGTACGTCCAACATATGGATGCGGGTGCAGCGATCTCCTGAACCGATCGATCGGCTTCCTAGGCGGATCGATCGGCTTCCTGGACCGGTCCATCGGCCCGGTCCCTGATCGCGTGCCGCTCCACCACTTCGAGGAACGCCGCCGCGGCCGGTGCCAGCCGCTTGCTGTCGTGGACCGCGCAGATGGTGTGCACCGCCGCCTCGTCCGCGATGCGGAGTGCGCGGGCGCCGTACGGCAGGGCGTCCCCGAGGCTCGCGCCCGGAGCGGAGCCGTCGAACACCGACGACCGCGGTACGACCGTCACGCCGATGCCCCGTGCCGCCAGCCGGATCATGTCCTGTATCTGGCCGACCTGGAAGTGCTGGCCGGGTTCCACCCCGGCGCGGGCGAAGGAGGCCTCCACCTGGCGGCGCAGGCCGCTGCCCCGGGTGAACTGGATGAGCTGGTGGCTCTCCGGAAGGTCGGCGAGGTCGACGGTGTCGCGGTCGGCCAGCGCGTGACCGGCCGGCACGATCAGCACCAGCGGGTCGACGGCCAGCACCAAGTGGTCGAGCCCTTCAGGGACTTGACGCGGGCCGAGGCCGACGATCGCGATGTCGAGGTCCCCGGCCAGGACCGCCGCGGCCATCTCCGCGCTGGGCGCGTTGGTCACATGGAAGTCGATGCCGGGGTAACGGGCGTGGTAGTCGGCCATCACCTCGACCAGGTCGACCGAGGAGGCCCGCGTCTGCACGAGGCCGAGGCGCAGCCGCCCGCGCCGCAGCCCGGACAGGGCGTCGAGGGCGGCCCGGGCGGTGTCGACGTCGGCGAGGATGCGGCGGGCCAGCGGTTCGAGCAACTCCCCGGCGGCCGTCAGCCGTACGGAACGGCTGGTGCGGCTGAACAACCGGGCGCCCACGTCCTTCTCCAGCCGGGCGATCTGCTGGCTCAGGGCGGACTGGGCGACGTAGCAACTGGCCGCCGCCTGCGTGAAGTTGCGGGTCTCGGCGACGGCGAGGAAGTACTTCAGGTGCCTCAGGTCCATCCCGCGCTCATTTCCCTGTGCATCCCGCGCCCATCTCTCCTGGCGATTGATTCGAGCAGAACCATGTGTTGGACCGATCCATTGTCGCAGACCTGGCGTCGGACGTGTCGCCGGACGACCGTCACCGAGGCCTCCTCCGGCCTCCCCTCGCCCCCCGCTCCGAGGAGCCTCCATGTCCAGCAGCACCAAGTCCGCGGGGACCATGTCCGCGGGCACCATGCCCGTGGGTGGCATACGCCCCTACGACGGTGAGCACTCCGCCCAGCTCGTCGTCCGCAACGCCCGCGTCCACACCGGCGACCCCGCCCGCCCCGCCGCATCCGCCGTGGCCATCACCGACGGTGTCTTCACCGCCGCAGGAGATATCGAGAACCACCTCGTCGGCTCCTGGGCCGAGCATCTCGCCCGGCACCGCAACCGGCTCATCGCCACCGACCGGAGCTTCGAGGACCGCGCCCGCGCCCTGCTCCCGCCCGGCACCGCCCCCGAGGTGACCCACGCCTTCGACGCCGCCGTTGGACCGGTCCCGCCGACCTCGGAGAAAGCTGCTTCCTGAAGACCTGAAGGTGGGTGCCGTACACCCAGGAGGGGTGTGGCCTGGTTACCCGTGTGCGGGAACGCGACCGTGGAGCCATGAACACGAACGCGGCACCGCACCCGTTCGTCGGCATGTGGGTCACTGGGCACGGTGCAGGGCGACTTGCTCGTCGAGGGCGACACCATCGCCGCGATCGGGCCGGGCCTGTCCGCGGAGGGCGCGGTGGTCGTCGACGCCTCCGGCACGATCCTCGCGCCCGGTCTTGTCGACACCCACCGGCACGCCTGGGAAGCCCAGTTGCGCCGCATCATGCCCGACATAGACGACCTCGGCGGCTATGTGATGGCCACCCTCGCGGGGTACGCCACCGTCTACCGGCCCGAGGACATGTACATCGGCACCAGGCTCGCGGCGCTCACCGCGCTCGACAGCGGCATCACCACGATGCTCGACTTCTCGCACAACTCCCGTACCCGCGAACACTCCGACGCGGCGATCGAGGCCCTCCGCGACACCGGCATCCGCGGCGTCCACGCCTCCATGGGCCCGCACTTCGGCGACTGGGACCGCCAATGGCCGGCCGACCTGAACCGCCTCAAGAACCAGTACTTCAGCAGCGACGACCAGCTCCTCACCCTGCGCCTGGCGACCCTCGCCACCGACGAGATCGCCGGACCCGCCCTCGCCTACGGCCCCGAACTCGCCCGTACGGCGGTCGACTTGGGAATCGGTGTCAGCGTCGACGCGGTCTTCGGCGCCTCCGGGTCGGAAGCCGTGCTGTCCTGGGCGAAGCACGGCATCCTCGGCCCCGACGTCACCCTGATCCACTCCACGGGTCTGACCGTCGAGGCATGGAAGGAGACGGGGGAGTCCGGTACGACGGTGGCCCTCGCGCCCACCTCGGACGCGCAGATCGGCCTGGAGACGGCGATCCCCGCGGTGGACGAGGCCCTTGCGGTCGGCATTCGCCCCGGACTGAGCATCGACATCGAAGTCGCCCTCGCCGGCGACCTGTTCACCCAGATGCGGGCCCTGCTCGTGATCCAGCGGATGCGCGCGGTCAACGCCGCCTACGGCACCGGCGGCGAGCTGTCGCGCATCACCACCTACGACGTCCTCGACTTCGCCACCCTCCAGGGCGCCCGGACCAACGGGCTCGGCGATGTCACCGGTTCGCTCACCGTCGGGAAGAAGGCGGACCTGTTGGTCGTCCAGGCCGAGGACCTCAACAACATGCCGCTCAACGACCCGATCGGGACACTGGTGTTGGGCTCCGACGCCCGCAACATCACCGCTGTGTTCGTCAACGGGCAGCCCCGCAAGTGGGACGGTCAGGTGCTCGACGTGAACCTTCCCGAGCTGCGGGCCGAGGTCGCCGCCTCTCGCGACCATGTGCTCAACACGCCTGCGAAGTAAGGCGAGTTGAGCACATGGGCGAGTTGATGCGGCGGGCACCCGAACCCGAGGGTGCCCGCCGCATCAGTAGAGGTGGGTCAGTTGGAGAACCAGGGGTTCCCGCCGCCCAGCGACCACACCGAGACCTTGGTGACGCCGAGGCCCTTGAGGACGGCCAGCTTGCGGTCCATGGCGACGCTGTCGACGTAGTCGTGGAGGACGCCGCCGGAGACCCAGCGGATCTCGCCGGAGGAGGCGTCCCGGCGGCTCTCCGTGGTCGCCGGGTTGGAGGAGAAGCCGGGACTCTTCCTCATGTCGCTGAACTGAATGTTGCCCGTGACGGAGTTGAGGTCGCACGGGTCCGGCGCGCTGTAACCGTAGGAGGGCACCCCGATGATCAGGCGGCTGGGGTCGGGGATCTTGCTCTGCGCGTATCGGGTGACCTTCTTCAGCCAGTCGTAGGGGCTGATGGGCAGGCAGCGGGCGCCGGACGCGGTGTCGAACTCCTCGTCGTACGCCATGATCACCACGTCGTCGGCGCCGGTCGCGGCCACGGCCGCGTAGTCGTAGAACGAGGCGTCCTCGGTCATCGCCGGTGCGTCGACCTGGAGGCGCTTGCCCTTGGCGTGCAGGGCGGTGGCCAACTGCTTGAGGAACGTCTTGTAGTCGGTGAAGTCGGCGGTGCTCCAGGACCAGTAGTCCTCCAGATCTACGTCGACGCCGCTGAGCCCGGCGTCGCTGACGAGGGAGGTGACCTTGGTGACGGCCGCCGTGCGGGTGCTGCTGGTGCTGACCAGGGCGTGGACGTCGGCGGTGGTCATACCTGAGAGGGTCGGGTACTGGTACGCGGAGTGTGCCTTGAGGTCGGCGACGTTGGCCGCGCTGTAGGTGTTGCAGCTGCCGTCGGCGGTGGTCTCCAGTTTCACCGAGCCGTTGCTCTGGACCGACCAGTACTCGGGGTTGAGGGCACCGTTCTTCACCCTGTTGTCGGCGTACTCGGTCTTGGCGGTGCAGGTGGAGTCGCCCGTCGACCCGGGATAGAGCCAGGTCTGGAGCTGGACGCCCGAGGTGGCGGAGGGGGTCGCGCCGGCCGGGACCGAGGCCGTACAGGCGAGCAGTGTGGTGACCGTGGAGGCCACGACGCCGGTCACGGTGAGTGCGTGACGGAACATGAGCGGTCCTTTCAGGTGGGGAGGGGCGGGTCTCGCGGGTGGTGAGGGCGTGCGGGACCGCCGCGTCGGCCGGCGGGCCGGCGCGGTGAACTGGTGGGTGAGGGTGGCTAGTTGCTCCAGTAGGGGTCGAAGACCAGGGTGTCGGCGCCGGGGACGGTGGTGGCCGCCGACCAGGAGCCGTCTACGACGCGTCCGCCGTCGGGCCGGGCCGCCAGCGACAGCCTGGTGAAGATGCGGTAGCGGTCGCCCCGGTAGACGGAGCGGGTGAACTCGACGACCCGGCCCGCCGCGTCGCGCGCCGCCCGTTCGAAGAGCAGGGCGGGCGTGTGCACGGAGACGCCGAGGAGTTCGGCCTCCCACTCGTCGACCACGGTCGGCTCGATGCTCTGCGCGGCGTCGGTCAGCAGGATCTCGTACCGCTGCCCGAGCAGGCGGTAGAAGGAGTCGGTCTCCAGGTCGCGGGCGGTCAGTCCGGGGACCAGCGCGTGCTGCACGTGCAGGGTCTCCACGCACATCGGGTCGCCGTCCACCGTCCGCAGCCGGAGGATCCGCAGGATCTGCTCGCTGGGCGCGATGCCCAGCCGGCGGCCGATCCGGGGTCCCGCGGCGACGGTCTTGAAGTCCAGGGTGCGGCTCGCCCAGGTGCCGTCCACACCGCCGACGCCCAGGCCCTGCGCCTGCCCGGGGACGGAACCGCCGAGGTGCTGGGCGACCTTGGCGCGGGCGACGAAGACACCGCGCCCGTGCTCCCGCACCAGCAGACCGTCACGGACGAAGTCGTCGACCACCGCGCGCAGGGTGGGGCGGGAGACCCCGAGTTCCTCGCACAGCTGCCGTTCGCCCGGGAGGGGGCGGCCGGGCCCGGTCTCCTCGACCAGGTCGAGGAGGTGGGTGCGGATGCGTTCCCGCTTCTCCCAACGGCTCTCACCGCTGACCATTCCTACCAACTTTCCATACCGGTGGTCATTTTTCTTGCGGTCTACTTCCGAAATGCTTGCTTGACAGTGCCCAAATGGTGCCCCAACATGTGCCCACTGGTCAATAAGTGGTAAGCGAAATCGCCGGAGGTCCCATGTCCGAGTCCCGTGGCGGACCCGTCACCCGTGCCACCCGTACCCCCCGCCGCGCCGCCCGCCGTACCGCCGCCGCGTCGCTGCTCGCGGTCACGGCGCTGCTGGCCGCAGCATGCACCACCGGCGGTGCCACGTCGAAGGCGGACACCGGCGCCGACGACACCACCCCCGTCACCATCACCTTCTGGCACGGTCTCAGCTCCCCGCACGAGATCGCCTCGGTCAACGCGGTGCTGGCCAAGTTCCACAAGAAATTCCCGTACATCACCGTCAAGGCCGTCGCCGCCCAGACCGACGACAAGGTCAACCAGGCCATCCGCGGCGGCACCGCTCCCGACGTGGCCTCCTCGTTCAACGCCGCGAACGTCGGCGGCTGGTGTTCCAGTGGAGCGTTCCAAGACCTCACCCCGGACATCAAGGCCGACCACGTCGACATGAGCCAGATCCCGAAGGCCGTCCAGTCGTACACCGCCTTCGACGGCGAACGCTGCACCATGCCGTGGCTCGCCGACACCTTCGGCCTGTACTACAACAAGAAGCTGTTCGCGAAGGCCGGCATAGCCTCCCCGCCCAAGACCATGTCCGAACTGGCCGCGGACGCCAAGAAGTTGACCACCTTCAACGCGGACGGCTCGATCAAGACCGCCGGGTTCATGCCCTACCTCGGCGCCTACGAGATGCTCACCGAGCACCTCGTCCCCAGCTGGGGCGGCAAGTGGCTCACCGCCGACGGCCAGTCCAACGTCGGCGGCGACGCCGCCTTCGCGCAGGCGCTGACCTGGCAGAAGAGTCTCGTCGACTGGTTCGGCGCGAAGAAGCTCGTCACCTTCAAGTCGGGCATGGGCGACGAGTTCTCCGCCCAGAACGCCTTCGAGACCGGCAAGTTGGCCATGATGGTCGACGGCGAGTGGCGCAACGCGTTCATCAAGAACGACAAGGCGGACATCGACTACGGCACCGCGGCCGTGCCCGCCGCCGACGGCAAGTCCCAGCTCTACGGCGCCGGTTACGTCGGCGGCAACGTCATCGGCATGCCGCGCGGCGCCAAACACCCGGGCGCGGCGTGGAAGTTGATCAAATTCCTCACCACCGACACCGACGCGCTGACCACGCTGGCCGACGCGATCGGCAACGTCCCCACCACCACGGCCGCGCTCGACTCACCCTCGCTCGGCCTCTCCAAGGACCCCAACTTCGCCCCGTTCCTTGAGGTCTACAAGAACCCGCTCACCACCACGACCCCGGCCAGCGGTGACGGCGGCGCCTATCTCACCAACTTCGGTCACTTCGTGGAGAAGTGGCAGAGCGGCGGCGTATCCGACCTGAAGGCAGGGCTGGCCGCGGTCGACAAGCAGAACAACGCCGCGCTCAAGCTGGGGCAGTGACCGTCATGGCCACCACCCAACAGATCGCCCAACTCCCTCCCGCCACGGCCCCGTTGAAGGCCCGGATGCGCCGCAACCGGCTGCGCGTCCTGCTCTTCCTCGCCCCCGGCCTGGTCGGCTTCGCCGTCTTCCTGGTCTACCCCCTGCTGATGACGGTCTGGCTGTCCTTCACCAACTCGAACATGATCTCCCAGGCCCACTTCGTGGGGCTGCGCAACTACCGCTACCTGCTCGACGGTGACCCGCTGATCCGGCACGCCATCCGCAACACCGCCTGGCTGGTGGCGATCATGGTCCCGGCGCAGGTGCTCTTCGCCCTCGGCGTCGCCATGGTCACCGCCCGGCTCAAGGCCGGGGCGAGCCTGTTCCGCACCCTGTTCTATCTGCCCGCACTGGCCCCGCCGGTCGCCGCGACCGTCGCCTTCGTCTGCATGTTCAACCCCAACTCCGGCCCGGTGAACCGGATTCTGGGCCTGCTCGGCATCCACGGCCCGCTCTGGTTCAACTCGCCGGACTGGTCCAAACCGGCCCTCACCCTGCTCGCCCTGTGGGGCAGCGGCACGATGATGGTCATCTTCCTGGCGGCACTCCTCGAAGTACCCGCCGAACTGTACGAGGCCGCCGAACTGGACGGCGCCGGCCCCTGGCACCGCTTCCGCTACGTCACGCTGCCGACGATCTCCCCGGTCGTGCTGTTCGCGACCGTCACCGGGGTCATCGCCGGACTCCAGTATTTCACCCAGGCGATGGTCGCCTCGCAGGTCGCCAACGGCAACATCCAGCCCGCGCCCGGCTATCCGGACGGCTCCACCCTCACCTTCCCCCAACAGCTCTACATCGCCGGCTTCAACCAGTTCCACGCGGGCTACGCCTGCGCGCTGGCCGTGGTGCTCTTCGTGGTGGCGATGGCCTTCACCGTCGTCCTGCTCCGCCGCGCCTCCGGCTTCGACATCGAGGAGTCACCGCGATGACGTACCGCTTCGCCCATCGGGAAGTCACCACGCCCGCACGGGACTTGGCCACCGAGGAGCCGCCACGATGACGACGACCTACGCCCCGGCGCCCGTCCGGCAGACCCGCGCCGCCTCGCCCCACCGCGCCGCGCGCGGCCGGGCCGGCCGCCGCGGGACCCTGATCTGGATCGCCGAACACGCCATAGCCGTTGGCCTGGCCTGCGCCTTCATCGGCCCGATCGTGTTCATCTTCCTGACCTCGGTCATGACCGACGGCCAGTCCCTCACCACCAACCTGTGGCCCCACCACTGGCAGTGGTCCAACTACCGCACGGTCTTCTCCGCCGCCCCGGTCGGCACCTGGCTCCTCAACACGGTGATCTACGCCGTCGCCGCCACCGCGACCACCCTGCTGTCCAGCGTCCCGATCGCGTACGCGCTCGCCCGGTTCCGCTTCAAGGGCCGCAACACGGCGTTCCTCTGCGTCATCACCATGATGATGCTGCCGCCCCAAGTCCTCGTCATCCCCATGTACTTGATGTGGGCGAGGCTCCATCTCACCGGCACCATCTGGCCGTTGGTGCTCCCGTCCCTCTTCGGAGACGCCTTCTCGGTGTTCCTGCTGCGCCAGTTCCTGCTGACCGTCCCCGAGGACTACCTCAACGCGGCCCGTATCGACGGCTGCGGCGAACTCCGGGTCCTCACGCGGGTGGTGCTGCCGATGATGCGTCCGGCGCTCGTCGCAGTCGGCCTCTTCGCCTTCTTCAACGCCTGGAACGACTACTACGGCCCGCTCATCTACACCGGCGAGGCGCCCGCCCACTGGACCCTGGCCCTGGGCCTCGCGACCTTCAAGACGTCCCACGCCGTGCAGTGGAACCTCACCATGGCGGCGACCCTCATCGCGATGGCGCCGGTGATCATCGTCTTCTTCTTCGCGCAAAAGGCATTCATCGAGGGTGTCACCCTGACAGGAGTCAAAGGTTGAAGATCACCGTTGTCGGTGGCGGTTCCACGTACACGCCCGAACTCATCGACGGATTCGCCCGGTTGGGCCTCCCCGTCACCGAGATCGCCCTGGTCGACCCCGATCCGGACCGGCTCGACGTCATCGCCCCGTTCGCGCGCCGCATCCTGGCCCGCCAGGGCAGCTCCGCGAAGATCACCACCACCGCCGACCCGGACGCCGGCATCGACGGCACCGACGCCGTCCTCTTCCAGCTCCGCATCGGCGGCCAGGCCGCCCGGCACGTCGACGAGACCTTCCCGCACGAGTGCGGCTGCATCGGCCAGGAGACCACCGGCGCAGGGGGGTTGGCCAAGGCGCTGCGCACCGTCCCGGTCGTCCTCGACCTCGCCGAACGGGTCGCCAAGCGCGCCCCGAACGCCTGGATCGTCGACTTCACCAACCCGGTCGGCATCGTCACCCGCGCCCTACTGGACGCCGGACACAAGGCAGTTGGCCTGTGCAACGTCGCCATCGGCTTCCAACGCACCTTCGCCGACTGGCTCGGCGTGGACCACGAGCGCGTCGCCCTGGACCACGTCGGCCTCAACCACCTCACCTGGGAACGTGCCGTGCGGCTCGACGGCGTCGACGTCCTCCCGCGCATTTTCGACGAACACGGCCAGGCCCTCGCCGACCGGCTGCACATGCCGCTGGACGTGGTCCGCAGGCTGGGCGTCGTCCCCTCCTACTACCTGCGCTACTACTACGCCCACGACGAGGTCCTGCGCGAGCAGCTCAGCGAACCCTCCCGCGCCCGGCAAGTGGCCGAGATGGAGGGCGACTTGCTCAAGATGTACGCCGACCCGGCCCTGACGGAGAAGCCCGCCCTGCTGGACAAGCGCGGCGGCGCCTACTACTCCGAAGCGGCCGTTCAGCTGGTCCACGCCCTCACCGCGGACACCGGTGACGTCCGCGTCGCCAACGTCCGCAACAACGGCACCCTGCCCTTCCTCCCCGACGACGCCGTCATCGAGGTCCCGTCCCGCATCGACGCGCAGGGCGCAACTCCCTTGCCCGTCACGGCAGTAGAGCCACTCTTCGCCGGACTGATCGCGCATGTGACGGCCTACGAGGAACTGGCCCTGGAAGCGGCCCTGCACGGCGGAGTCGACCGCGTAGCGACAGCGCTGCTGGCCCATCCGCTCATCGGTCAGGTCAAGGTGGCCGAGGAGTTGGCGGCAAAACTCGTCGCCGCCAACCGCGAACACCTCTGGTGGGCCTGATGAAGACGGGCCTGCTGCTCGCTGTCGACGGCGGCAACTCCAAGACGGACGTTGCCGTGTTGAGGACCGACGGCACGATCCTGGGCCGCGCGAGGGGCGGCGGCTTCCGCCCGCAGGCGGTGGGCGTCGACGCGGCGATGGACGTACTCGCGGCCCTGCGCGCCGAGGCGATGGCGTCGGCGGGGGTGGCGGCCGACGTCGAGGTGGACGGCATCACGGCCTTCCTCGCCGGGGCGGATCTGCCGTACGAGACCAAGGCGTTGCGCGAGGCTGTCGGCGCCCGCCGCTGGGCGGTCAACCAGCGCGTCGACAACGACTCCTACGCCGTCCTGCGCGCCGGCGCCAGCCGCCCCTGGGGCGTCGGCGTCGTCTGCGGCACCGGCATCAACTGCGTCGGCGTCGCCCCCGACGGCCGCACCACCGGCTTCGCCGCGCTCGGCGGTATCTCGGGGGACTGGGGCGGCGGCATCGACGTAGGCACGTCGGCACTGTGGCACGCGGCACGGGCGGAGGACGGCCGAGGCCCGCGAACTGCCCTACGCACGGCGGTAATCGACCACTTCAGCCTGGCAACGGTCGCCGACGTCACCGCAGCCCTGCACAAGGGAGACCTCCCCGCCATCCGCCTGAGCGAACTCTGCCCGGCGGTCTTCACGGCCCGCGACGAGGGCGACGAGATTGCCACCGAGCTGGTCGAACGCCTCGCGGCCGAGATCGCGAGAATGGCGGTCACCGTCCTGTGCCGCCTCCAACTCGCCGTCACCCCGGACCCCGAAGTAGTCCTGGGCGGAAGCGTGTTGGCCGCCGGCCACAAGTCCCTCCTCGACGACGTGGAACGCAGGCTCACGGAGGCGGTGCCGGGGGTCCGGCCGGTGGTGTGCACGGAGCCGCCGTTGCTGGGTGCGACCCTGGCTGCGTTGGACTTGCATCCGCGAGCGGAGCCTGGGGCGGAGGCGCGGTTGAGGGCCGGGTTCCGGGGGAGCGGTGGCTCCTGATCCGGTGGGAGCGAGTGGGTGGGGGGCTGGCGGTGTGAGGTGCCGGGGTCGGCCGGGTGGCGTGCGGGGACCCGCCCGGGTCGCTCTGGACCTGCGCCTGAGCCCCGGGCCTGGTGGTCGGCGGTTCGTCATCGGGTTGGACCGGGCCAGGGGCTGGTGGCGCAAGGTTCCGGGGGTGTCCAGGCGTGCGCGGATCCGGCTTGGTCGCCTTGGTCTTGTGCCTACGCCCCGGGCCTGGTGGCCGGCGGTTCTTGATCGGGTAGGACCAGGCAGGCGCTGGTGGCGCGGGGTGCCGGGGTCCGGCGAGTGGTGTGCGAGGACCCGCCTCGGTAGCCCTGGTCTTGCGCCGCACCCAGATCTGGTGGTCGACGGCCGGTCGCGTGCGGGGCTCCGGGGAGCGGCGGTTCATGGTCCGGTGAACCCCACAGGCCCGGTGCCACGCGTCGGCACCGGCCCGGCACTGCCCGCGACCGGCGTCCGATCGCGGGCAGTGCCCCGGGGGACCGGCAGCACGTGATCCGGCACGCTGACACCAGGCCGGTGTGATCCACGCGTTGTCTCGCCGACGCGGTACCGATCGCTACGCACCGGCCACCGGCCACCGGCCACCGGCACGGCACAGGCACCGGCCACCGGCCACCGGCACGACACAGGCACCGGCCACCGGCACGGCACTGGCACGGCACTGGCCACCGGCACGGCACCGGCAGGGCACTGCACCCGCACCCGCCACCGGGTGACCGTCCCGAGGCGTGCGCGATTCCCACCCACGCCCCGCTACGACCATCCACGCCTAGCTACGACCGCTCCCGCCCCGGCACCGACCTACCCCCCCCCGCCCGGCCCGGGACACCGCACTGCGCCGAGCCCCGCCCCCGCACTACGCCCACCCCCCCGAGCCGCACCGCATAGCCCGGATGACGCAACTCCCCACCCCGCACCCACCCCGCACTCAGCTCCCCGCCGCAGCGGTCAGTGCCCCGAGCGCGCCGGCCTGCGTGCGCCAGTCGGTCTGGTTCGGGCTGGTGCCCGCCCAGCGTTCACCGAGGGCGTTGAGGGTGGACCGGTCCAAGGCCCACAGGGTGTCGGCCTGTTTCTGGATGTAGGCCCGATAGGTCGCGGAACCGGTCGCCTTCGCCAGGTCGGCGAAGTTCCGCATGAAGATGCCCTTGAACTGTTTCTGGTTGTCGTCGCAGGACGCCGAGCCGACGTCACAGGACTCGGTCAGCACCCCGCCGACCGTCAGCTGCGAGTTGTTCGTCGCGGCGTCCGCCAGCGTCCGAGCCGTGGTCAGCATCGAGCTGTCGCCGGTCGTCCTCCACAGTTCCGTGAAGGCGCCGATGGCCAGGCCCTGGTTGTAACTCCACACGGTGGAACCGTTGTTGGCGCAGGACGACGACAGTCCGTCGTTCACCAGACCCGCGGAGTTGATCATCCCGCTGGCCTTGTACCAGGCGGCCGACGCCTTCGCCCGCTGCAGCCAGACCGTGTCACCGGCGATGCGCTGGTGCAGCGCGGTGGTCAGCCACAGGTACTGCCCGTTCGTCACCGCGTTCTTGTAGGTCCGCTCGCGGTCCCACCACACTCCGCCGCCGCAGGTGCTGGTGTCCCAGTACTGCTGGACGTAGTTGGCGATGGTGACGGCCTCGTTGAGGTAACGCGCGTCGTGCGTGTAGTCGTACGCGTCGATCCACGCGATCGCCCACCAGCCCGAGTCGTCGATCGACCGGCTGATGAAGTCGCCCTCGATCGCGTCCGAACTGCGTGTCCCGGCCGGGAAGACGCCCTTGTTCTGGTCGAAGGTGCGGGCGATGGCCCAGTCGTAGTCGTGCGTGCCGGTCGTCTTCGCGAAGTCGATGACGGAGGTGAGGGTCGCCGCCGAGTTCCACCAACTGCTGGGCCACCAGCCGTTGTAGGGGTCGTACGACGTCATCAGCGCATCCGCTGCGGCGCGCGCCCTGGTCGGTACCGGCCGGTACCACGCCGTGCAGCTGCCCTCGTTGTGGCTCGCCTCCCGGCCGCACGCACGGACCGCGCCGCCGTAGAGGAGACCGCGCGGGTCGCGGGCGGCGTACATCGCGGTGCGGGTCGTGGTCGCTCCGGACGCGGTGCTCGCACGGCCGAGGGAGGAACCGTCCGGCCAGGTCGAGCCGCCGTCCCAGGAACGGTCCAACCAGATCTCGTCACCCGCGCCACCGGTGTCGATGCTTCCCCAGGCCATGGAGTTCTTCTGGTCCACGTGAAGTCGAATTGTGCGGCCGTAGAGGGTGGTCGAGGGGATGGGCTGGTCGTCGCCCGCCGCCTGGGTCGCGCTCGTGCCGTCGCAGACCGTGTCGCAGACGGTGGGGTAGACCCAGTTCGTGCACCCGACGCCGGCCGCGTCGCCGCAGGCGCGGACGAGGCCGCGCTTGTGGTTGCGCGGGTCGGTGATGTTGTACATCAGCGTCCTGGTGCCGGTCCACGTGCTCGGGATGCTCGACTTGCCGAGCAGACCGTCCCAGGTGGCGCCGCCGTCCCAGGACCGGTCCAACCACACCGCGTCGCCGGTCGTGCCGTTGTCGACGCTGGCCCACGCCATGTCGTCCGCGTCGGACACGTGGAGCCGGACGACCCGTCCGTTGAGCGTCTTGTCCGGTACTGGAAACGTTTCCTGCTTCGCCCGCGAAGGGTCCAGCGTGTCACAGGCCAGGACGCACACCTGGGTTGCGGCGGACGCCGGCGACGCGATCGGGACGAGCGCCACGAACGCGAGGGCGGCCGTCAGCAGGAAGCTGAGGAACCGTGGTCTGACAACGATGTCGACGCCATGTAGGGACACCGGAACTCGCCTCGATTTCACGATGGGGGACGCTGGGTGTGAATGGATTCAGCTGTGGATCAATGGTCCATACCTCTACCCGTCCTCGACGCAGTGAACCGGCTTGGTGCGGCCCTGTCAATGTCGTAAGGCGCGCTTTTTGCGAGGGATTTGAAGGCTGTCGCGACGGGTTGACACCCGCCCTCCCGGCACCCATCATCGGTGCGAACTTCGGCGAGTCATCTCGCGTACCCGTTGCTCTTCCACTCTCGGGCCCCCATGGTCGATCTATTTGAATCGATTCACACACCTGGTTGTCCAGTTGAGCGGCGGGTTCCCCCACCGATCCGGGAGGTACTCATGCGCCGTCGCAGGCCACCACAGAACCGAAAGCCCGGACCAGGTCGCCTAGTTGGGCTCACCATGACGGTGGCAGCCGCGCTGGCCGTGACCCCGGCCCTGTCCGCCGGTGCGGCGCCGGCGGTCGCAACGCCCGCTCCCAAAGCGGCACTTGACGCCGTGAACTACTCGCCGACCTCGCGCACCCTCAAGCCGACCGCCGTCTACCGCACCTCCGGCAGCGTCGCGAACCCGACGAACGTCCTCAACGGGCAGGCGACCCGGATCTCCGGCTCGCAGTCGGCCGTCACGCTCGACTTCGGAAAGGAAGTCGGCGGATTGGTAACGTTGTCATTCGGCAGCACCAGTTCCAGCGGCCAACGCGTCGGCCTGGCCTTCAGCGAGTCGTCCCTGTACGTGGGCGACAACAGCGACCGCAGCAGCGGCCGCGACGGCGAGGACGGCGCCCTCTACGCCACACCCGCCGCCAACGGCACATACACCGTGCCCACCGCCCAACTCCGGGGCGGGTTCCGCTACTTGACGGTCTTCCTCGACAGCTCGGGCTGGGTGGACCTCAAGGGCGTCAGCCTCAACTTCACCGCGGCACCGGGGAAGTCCAACCCGGCCGACTACCCCAACTACTTCAGCTCCAGCGACGAGTTGCTCAACCGCATCTGGTACGCCGGGGCGTACACCGTGCAGTTGAACACCATCGCCTCCAACCAGGGGCGCGCCTGGCCCCCGCCCTCCTCGGCCTGGGACAACAGCGCCATTGTCGGCGTGGGCGACTCCGTCCTGGTCGACGGCGCGAAGCGGGACCGCACGGTGTGGCCCGGCGACATGGGCATCGCCGTCCCCACGCAGTACGCGTACTCCAACGACCTCACCTCGACCCGCAACGCGCTCACGACGATGTACAACGCGCAGTCCTCGGCGGGCGAAATCCCTTGGTCCGGGCCGCCGTTCAACCTCACCGGCTCGGACACCTACCACACGTGGACCCTGCTGGGGACGTCCACCTACTACACGTACACCGCCGACCGGTCGTGGCTGGACTCCGAATGGTCCAACTACAAGCGGGGGATGGCCTTCATCACCAACAAGATCGACGGCAACAACCTCCTCAACGTGACCCGCACCCAGGACTGGGCCCGGGTCGGCCAGGGCGGCGAGAACATCTCCGCCAACGCGCTGCTGTACGGCGCCCTCCGGGGCGGTGCCACGCTCGCCGCGGTCGAGGGCGACAGCGCGCTCGCCGCGAGCTGGAACAGCAAGGCCGCCGCGATCAGGTCCGCGGCCAACTCCCTTCTCTGGGACGCCTCCAAGGGCATGTACAAGGACAACCCGAGCAGTGGGCTGTATCCGCAGGACGGCAACTCCCTCGCCGTCTGGTACGGGTTGAGCGACTCCACCGCCAAGTCGAAGAGCATCATCACCGGGCTCGGCAAGAACTGGGGCATCTACGGCCCGACCACTCCCGAATGGGGCGGCAACGTCTCGCCGTTCGCCGGCGGCATGGAGCTGAACGCCCGTTTCACGGCCAACGACGACTTCACCGCGCTGGACCAGATCCGCCGCACCTGGGGCCACATGCTCGACAGCGACATCGGCACCAAGAGCACGTTCTGGGAGGGCATCCAGTCCGACGGCGGCCTGGCGTACGGCGGTTCGTTCATGAGCCTCGCGCACGGCTGGTCCACGGCGCCCACCTCCACGCTCACCTTCGACGTGCTCGGCACCGCGCCCGAGTCGGCGACCGGCGCCTACCGCTTCGTCCCGCACCCCGGCGACCTGACCGGCGCCCAGGGCCGCATCACCACGCCCCAGGGCGCCATCAACGCGTCCTGGTCGCGCAACCCTTCGGCCGGTACCTACTCGGCCGCCCTCTCCAGTCCGTCCGGCAGCAGCGGACGTATCGGCGTCCCGAAGCTCGGCGGCGACATCACGGTGACCGTGAACGGCGCGACCGTCTGGAGCAACGGAGCCTTCACGCCCACCTCCGGCATCACCGGCGGCAGCCAGGACGACACCTACGTCTACCTCACCGGCGTCGCCCCCGGCAGCTACACCGTCTCCGCCACCGGCCTCGGCAATCCGTCGGCGCCCACCGAGCCCGGCACCGGCGCCCTGCGCGCGGGCTACACCCGGTGCGCGGGCGAGGGCGGCACCTGCTCCTTCAGCGGCACCCGCTCGGTCGCCTACGGCGCCGGGACCTACACCTACAAGACCGTGACCGGCAGCACCGCTTGCTCGAACGACTCCTTCGGCGGCGACCCGGCGGCCAACCTCGTCAAGTCCTGCTACGTCGCCGACGTGGGCGGCCCGCCCGGATACACCGCCTGCGCGGCCGAGAACGGGACTTGCGCCGTGCCCGGCTACAACCGTGACGTCGCCTACGGCGCCAACGGCAACTTCGTCCACCAGGTCACCAACGGCAACGTCGCCTGCTCCAACGCCCACTTCGGCGATCCCATCGACGGCGTCGCCAAGTCCTGCTACCTGCCACCCGCCGGAGCCCCGGCCGGAGGCTGGACCAAGTGCGCCGACCAGAACGGCACTTGTGCCGCCGCGGCGGGACAACCGGTGATGTACGGCGCCTACGGAGCGTTCACCACGGCCACCGCCACCGGCGACACCGCGTGCACCGACGCCACGTTCGGCGACCCCATCTCCGGTGAGTCCAAGGCCTGTTACACCGCCACCGGCGGCCCGGTCGGCTACGCCACCAACTGTGCCGCGGAAGGCGGCACTTGTGCCTTCAGCGGACAGCAGACCATCGCCTACGGCGCCCGCGGCCGCTTCCTCTACAAGGCATTCAGCGGTGGTGCGAGCTGCACGACGGCCGCCTTCGGCACCGACCCGCTGCCCAACGTGAGCAAGTCCTGCTACCTCACGTCCTGAGCGGTGCCACACCTCCGGCAGCCCCCGCCTCCCCGCGTGATCGGGGGCTGCCGGATCACTCCGGGTTGGCCACTGCCTCCTTCTGCAGGTGCACGGCAGCCAACAGGCTCAGTCGCGGTTCCGCCTGGCGCAGCGCCCGCACCGCGGCGACCGAGTCGAGGTCACCGGTGAACCCGGTCTCCGCCAGCCGGGAGCGGACCCAACGGGCCTGCAATCGGCCTTCGTTGGCGGCGGCGGTGGCCTCGACGAGAGCGACGGCGCGTTCCAGGCCGGGGCGTTCCTCGGGCGATGCCTCGGCCAGTGTCTCGCGCAGGGCCGCCGCGACCACGTCGGCGTCCCGGATGGTCAGCACGAAGGTGTTCTTCTTGCTCAGTCCCGTGATTCCTGTCATGCGGCTCAGCCTGACCGACCTGCCCCGTGCACGCAAAGCGACTTGAGGAGGCTCAGAGGCTCGGCTGCGCATCCTCGTCCCGCGCGGTCAGGGCGAAGGCCAGCAGGGCGGTCGTGGTGAAGTCCAGCGAGGGCTCCACCGTCTGCCAGGCGCCCACGTCGTCCACGTAGCGCGAACCCTTGCCGTCGAAGTCGGTCCAGGCTCCCGACGGCGGGGCGGCGGCGCACTTCTTCATCGTCGGGAATCCGTTCAACTCCGCCAGTTTGTCGGCCGCGTTGGGGCCGTTGACCACCGCGCCCCGCAGGATCGCGCCCTTGCCGTCGAGGCTGCCGCGGAGGTTGGCCAACTGGTGTTCCGGGCAATGCGGGTAGACCTCACCCGCGCCGATCATGAAGCTGGTGCCCCACGCGTTGGCGCCGAGCGCCCAGCCCCGCTGCCGGCCCGCGAACGCGTCGTAGCGGGTGTCCCCGGTGGCCTTGGCGTAGAGACGGGCGGTGGCCACCAGCCCGAACGTGTGCGGTACGGCGTCGAAGTCGTCGTAGACCGCACCCGCCCCGAACGGATCGTGCTCGGCGTGGTCGACCCCGTCCTCCAACTGGCGGCGCAGGTCCTTGTTCAGTTCCGCGGCTCCAACTCCGTTGCTGCGGGCGCCGTCCAGGGCGGTGGTCAGGTCGACGTGGGCCAACGCGCTGACGTCCGCGACGTTGAGGGTGCCCTTGACGTCGGAGTCCAGGTAGGACTTGGCCCAGTGGGCGGCCTCGCCGGTCCAGTCGGCCTCCCGGTCGTCGCCCAAGTCCCTTGCGGTCAGGGCGAGTTCGGCCCCGGCGAACTCCATGTCGTCCTGCCAGGAGTCCTCGGGATAGAAGGCGCTCGGGAAGGCGGTGACGAGCGGCTTGTCGGGATCGTGGTCGGTGTCGGCCAGGTCGTAGACGTCGGCGGCCTTCTCCAGCCACTCCCGCGCCTGGTCCGGGTCTGACTCGGCGGTGCGCTGCGCGGCGAGGGCGAACACCGCCGCCACCCGCCCGGCCAGACTCGGCGTGATCGGCTCGCCCGGCCTGTTCGCGCGGAACACCGGCCGGTGCTTGATCGTGTAGTCCGGGTCACCGGGCGACACATCGAGCCGGTCGTCGGCCTCCGGCAGTCGCCACACGTCGTGATCCGTGCGTACGGCGTCGTTGCCCGCGCCGATGCCGACCTGGGCGTAGAGCGTTTCGCTGTCCCCGTCCCACATCTTGTCCACCCACTCCAGCCCGTGCTCGGCCTCGGCGGACAGCGCCTTCATGTCCGGCAAGTCCCGCTCGGCGAGCAGGAGTTCGGCGGTCGAGTAGGAGGTGGTGCCGGTGAACTTGAGGAAGTCGCCCGCGTCGAACCAGCCGCCCGCCACGTCGGCCCTCACGCCGGTCGGGGTCAGGCGCTCGTCGAGCAGCTCCTCGCCCGCCTCGTCGTAGTGCGGGTCGGCGTAGACGGTCGCGTCTTCGTCGGCGAGATGGGACGTGCCGTGGGACAGGCCGCCGGACACCACGTCGGCTCCGTCGCGCTGTGCCTGGAGGAAGCGGACGTTGTCCCGGACGAGCGGGGTCATCAGCTCGCTCGCGTCGGCGATCCGGAAGGCGGGGGAGCGGCCGGCCGCGCTGCCGGACAGGACGATGCGATAGGTGCCGGGCTTGTCCAGCGCGGAGAGGTCGACGGTCCGTACGGACGGGAACCTGGCGTTCCAATGGCCGGTGGCGGCACCGAGTCGCCCCGCCGTGACCACCCTGTTCTTCGCGTCGACGACCTTGAAGCGCGCCCCCGCGAGCGCCTTCGTGGGCCCCATGACGTACGCCTGTTTCGTCTCGCCCCTCACATAGCCGACCTGGTCGACCCGGACGGCCACATGGGCCGCGGACGGTGTGGCGGCCTCGCCGTAGAAGTTCAGGACGACGAGCACGGCGGCGATGCTCACGGCGGTGGTGGTGACCAGCACGACTGGGCTGCGCAATGCGTTCATGCGCCCACGGTGCCGGGACCTTCATGAGATGAGGATGAGGACGGTGGGGGTGCGTCCGTGGGCAACCGGAGTTCGGCGAGCAGGCCGCCGCCTGGAGCGTCCGTGAGGCGGGCGGTGCCGTGGTGCAGACCGGCGACCCAGCGGACGATGGCGAGGCCCGCGCCCGTGCCTGGACCGGTCCTGGTGACCCCGCGTGCGAACACGCGTTCCCGGTCCGCGAGCGGTACGCCGTCCCCGTGGTCGCGGACCGTGACCAGCCCCGGCGTGACCGCGACCTCCACCGGCGAACCGGTCGGGCCCCCGTGCCGCTGCGCGTTCTCCACCAGGTTCCGCACCGCCTGCGCCAGCAGGTCCGGATCGCCGAGCACCACCACCGGCTCGGCCGTCACCGTCACGCTCGCGTGCTCCGGCAACTCCTCGACGGTCGTCTCCACCAACTGGTCCAGCCGCAGCCGCACCAGCTCGACCCGCTGCGCCCCGGACTCCAGCCGCGCCCTGGCGAGCAGCCCGGTGACCAGCCGACTGAGCCGGTCCACCAGCCGTAGCGCCTCGTCGCTTGGACCGTTCCGCTCCACCACGAGCCGCAGCGTCGCCAGCGGCGTCCGCAGTTCGTGCGCCGCCTCGGCCAGGAACTGCTCCTGCTGGCCCAGCCCGCGCAGCGCGGGCCGCATGGCCCGCCCGGACAGCAGATGTCCTACGGCCGCCGCGCAGCAGACCAGGGCCGTGCAGCCGAGGGCCAGCCAGCGCACCAGGAGGTCGTGGTCGTGTTCGCTGCGCGCCAGTTCCGTGCCGACGAGGACGGCCGCCCCGATCCGGTCCCCGTCCCAGACCGGCGCCGCCGCCCACCGCAGCCGCCCACCCTTGGTGGCGGACGCGCTGACTTGGACCGTTCCCTGCTCGTCCAGAACGCTGTGCCAGACCTCGTCCAACCGGTCCGTGTCGGGCAGCGCCGACCGTCCGGGTACGACGTTCCGCACGGTCGGCGTCTTTCCCGGCGCCGCCGCCTGCAACACCGCCAACACCTGGGCGCCCTGGGCGAGTTCGTCCTCGCGCAGGGGCTCCAGGTGCAGGACGCCCGCGTCATCGAACCAGACCGCCCGCGACAGTCCCGCCGCGCGACTGCCGACCTCGTGGTCGAGGCCGGAGCGGCGGGACGCGGAGTCGATCCGGATGGCGACCACGGCGAGTACGACGAGACAGGCGGCGGTCGTCGCGGCGAAGAGGAGGGTCATCAGCCGGCGGGTGCGGCGGAGCCGGGCCGCGGCGGGCGACGGGGCGGAGGCCGTGTCGCGGCGGTTCACGCCTCGCCGCCCAGGCGGTAGCCGACACCGCGCACCGTCGCGATCGGATCGGGCGGGCCGAGGCGTCTGCGCAGTTGGCCGATCAGGACGTCCACCACGTTGGACATCGGCTCGCTCGCCTCGTCCCAGCAGCTCTCGATCAGCTCGCTGCGGGTCACCACTTCGCCCGCGCGCAGCATCAGCAGTTCGAGGACCGCGAACTCCTTGGCGGAGAGGCTGAGCAGGACCCCGGCCCGGGTCACGCGGCGTCGCGGGAGGTCGAGTTCCAGGTCGCCCGTGCGCAGCACGGACGGGCGCGCGGGTTGCTCCCTGCGGCACAACGCCCTTACCCGTACGACGAGTTCGGCGAAGGCGAACGGCTTCACCAGGTAGTCGTCCGCCCCGTGCTCGAAGCCGGCCACCCGGTCGCTCACCGCGTCCAGCGCCGTCAGGAGCAGGAAGGGCAGCACCGAACCCGCCCGCCGGTGTGCGGCGAGCAGCGTGAGGGAGTCGCCGTCCGGGACCGAGCGGTCGGCCACGACACAGTCGTAGCGATTGACGGAGAGCTTGAGATCCGCCTCGGCCAGCGTGCGCGCGAGGTCCACCGCGAACCCCGCGTCCCGCAGTTGAGCAGCGACGACGGGCCCCAGTTCGGGGTCGTCCTCCAAGACCAGTACGCGCATGGGCCGGAGCTTAGGCGACGCCGGGCCGCGCGCCCGGATGCCGTACGCCGAGTGCGCGGCCCGCCGCCCTGGGTGATCAACTGCTGGGCACGGTGTCCTCGAACGTGGTGCCCGCGCCGCGGTACGCCGCGACCTTGGCGGCCACCTGCGCCGGCGTGAGGACCTGGTCCTTGACGTGCAGGACGTAGTCGACCTGCTCGTCGTAGGACCGCGCCGTGGAACTGGTCAGGCCGCCGAAGTCGATCAGCCACTGGTTGAAGTTGATCGACATGGGCCGCTCCGGGAGGTACGCGGCGTCGTGGGTGCCGAAGAGCCGGCCGTCGATGTAGTACTTGATGCTGCTGTTGTCGATGGTCAGCACCAGGTCGTGCCAGCCGTTGTAGCTCTGCCGGCCCTCGGTGTGCTGGTTGACCGCGATCCACGGGTCGGCCTGGTAGGTCTCCCAGGACGTCGTGTAGAGGATGGTGGAGGTCTCGCCCCAGCCGCCGTTGGGGAGGTACTCGAAGTCGTACTCGGAGTAGTCGTCCGCCATCGGGGCCGTGAGGTCGTTGATGGTGAAGAACGTCTGGACGAGGTGGTCGCCGTCCGGGCCCGACTCGGGCGCGTCGTTGAACTTGACCCGGGCCGCGTAGGTGCCGTTCTTGAACTTCCTTGTGTTGGTGACGACTTCGGTCTGCTTGGTGGTCTCGCCAGTGCCGGACGTCGAAGTCTCCAGGTTCATCACGGAGTTGCCGCTCGTGCTTGCGAACGTGACGTTCTGGGGCGCCCAGGTGGCACCGGAGACACCGGGACCGCCGGACGTGGAGCGCACGTTCCAGCCGTGCGACGAGATCTTCGGGTCGTTGTAGGCGCTGTAGTTGAAGTCGTCGAACAGCGCGGCGCCGGTGGCCGGGGGATCGGTCGGCGGATCGGTGGGTGGGTTCGTCGGGTCGTTGCCCGCGGGGGCGGTGCCCCACAGGGTGGCGCCGGACAGCTGTGCCGTGACCTTGGACCAGTCGGCGTACGACGTCTGCGAGGCGCCGAAGGAGTAGTCGTCGCTCTGGACCAGCGGCTGCCATGTCGACTGGTAGAAGCGCAGCTGCATGTCACCGGTGTCGGCGCCGGGCGCGAGCGTGCCCGCGCCGGAGGTGAAGCCGATCTCCAGGTAACGGTCCGCCGTGGCCGTGGGGTTGGCGAGTGTGCCGAAGGTGCCCGTGACGTTGGCGCAGCCCTTGACCGCCCAGGAACACGCGAAGCGGTAACTCGCGCTCGCCGAGTCCGCCTTGAAGTAGTAGCGGAGCTTGACGCTCGTCAACTGCACTGTGCCGGAGCCGGTGTTCTTCACCTTGAACCAGGGCTCGGACTGGTCGGCCGTGGCCCCCGTGGCGCTGGTGCGGTACTGCACGCTCAGCCCGTCGCCCGCCGCGCTCGCGGTGGACGGCGTGGCGGTGAGTGCGGCGGCGCCCATGGCCACCGCCACGGCGGCGGACGCGGCGGCGCGGAGTCCGTTCTTCGCGAACCTCGTGTCGAACCTCTTGTCGAGTCTCATGTCGTGCCTCTCCAGAAAGGTGGGGTGATTCCGGAACGGGACAGGTGGGTGGGGGAGTTGGAGCGGGACGGGTCAGGGGCGGCGGTACCGGACGCCGAGCGCGTCGAGGCGGGCCGTGTGCTCGTCGAGCCGGGACCGGAAGTCCGCCCAGTCGGTCGCGCCGCTCCAGGCGCGATCGGCGAGGGCGCACAGGCGGGGGTAGGTGAGGTACTCGATGCGCTCGGGCGTCCTGACGAACTCGGTCCACAACTGCGCCTGGGTGCCCAACACCCGCTCGGCCACGCTCCGTTCGGCGTCCTCGGGAACGGGATCGTGGGCGTGGACGGCACGCAGATCGACGACGCCGCCGGGCTGTCCCTGGGGCTCGCCCGGGTCCTCGGACTGGGCGTAGTCGAGATAGGTCGCCCGGTGATGGGCGCTGATGGCGGGGTGGCCGCGGCGGGCCGCCGCCAGGGTGTGCGCCGGGTCGCGCCAGGTCATCGCCGCGAAATCCAGCGGCAGTTCGTCCCCTGTCTCGGCCCAGCCGACCGGACGTCGACCGTGCCGTCCGAGGAAGTCGCCGATCTGCCCGAGGAACCAGCCGTGCAGCGCCGCGGGACTCGACAGGCCCTGCGCCACGGCCCGTTCGCGGGCGGCGGCGCTGTGCGTCCACTCGGCGGTGGGGCACTCCTCGCCGCCGACGTGGATGTACGGCGAGGGGAAGACGTCCATGACCTCGTCGAGGACCGTACGGCAGAAGTCGAGGACCTCGTCGTGGACGCCGAGGACGGTGTCGCACACGCCCCAGCGGGTCCAGACGTCGAGGGTGCGCTCGGGGTTGTTGCCCAGTTCGGGATAGGCGGCGAGGGCGGCGCGTACGTGCCCGGGCATCTCTATCTCCGGCATGACGGTGACCCCGCGAGCGGCCGCGTAGCTGACCAGGCCGGCGAGTTCGGCCCGGGTGTACGAGCCGTCGTGCGGGACACCGTCGTACAAGTCGCTTCCGGCGGGGCCCAGTTGGGACTCGTCGCGGTGGCCGCCGATCTCGGTGAGCTTCGGGTAGGCGGACACCGGCATGCGCCAGCCCTGGTCGTCCGTGAGGTGCAGATGGAACACGCCGATCTTGTGCAGCGCCAACAGGTCGACGTACCGGCGCAGATAGGAGACGGGCTGGAAGTGCCGGGCCACGTCCAGCATCGCGCCGCGCCATGGATGCCGGGGGAGGTCGGTGATCTCGACGCACGGCAGCAGCCACTCCGTGTCGGGCTGCCGAGTCTCCGACAGGGCCTGCGGGGGCAGGAGTTGACGGATCGTCTGGATCCCGCGCAGCAGGCCGGTGAGGTGCGCGGCGCGCAGCAGTACGGCGTGCGGGGCGACGGTGAGTTCGTATCCCTCCTCGCCGAGACCGGCCGGCCCGGGGTCGAGCGCGAGGGTCAACCGGCCCTCGGGGGAAGCCGGCAGAGGCAACCCGGTGGCCGGGGCGAGCAGGATGCGCAGCAGGTCCGCGGCCGGTTCGGCACCCGCGCCGATGTGCAGCGCGGTGTCGGCGTCGAGCGTGAACTGCCCTGGCCTGGCTGCCGACTTGGTGGGGCGGGGGACGAGGGAGGGCACGGAACGCTGTGCGGGCATGGATCGTCTCCGGAGCAAGGCGGGAGTGTGTGGGGGAGGCGGTGCGGCGGCTCAGCCCTTGACCGCGCCGGCCGCGAAGCCGGAGGTGACATGGCGCTGGAGCAGCAGGAACACCACAAGTGCGGGCGCGGCGAAGAGAGTCGAGGCGGCCATCGTGGCGCCCCAGTCGGTGCCGAAGACGTTCTGGAAGGAGGACAGCCACACGGGCAGCGTGCGGTGGTCCTGCTGCTTGATGATCAGGAAGTTGGCGTACGTGAACTCGTTCCACGCGGTGATGTAGCCGAACAGCGAGGTCGCCATCAGCCCCGGCGCCAGCAGCGGGAACGCCACCCGCCGGAACGCGCCGAACCGCGTGCAGCCGTCGACCTGGGCGGACTCCTCCAACTCCGGGGGAATCGTGCCGATGAAGCCGCGCAGCACGATGATCGTGAACGGCAGCGTCATCATGAAGTAGACGAGCGTCAGCGTCGGCAGCCGGTCCAGCATGTCGGTGTCCCGCGAGATGATGTACACCGGGATGATCAGTGACTCCCAGGGCGCCATCTGCGCGATGAACACCATCAGCATGAACTGCCGGCGCCCCTTCCACTTCATCCGGGCGACCGCGTAGGCGGCGCCCAGCGCGATGACCAGGGCGAGCAGGACCGCGCTCAGCGTGACGAGGAGACTGTTGCGCCAGAACAGACCGAAACCGGCGGCACCGACGGCCGTACGGAAGTGGTCGAGGGTCCAACTCTCCGGCACGATACGGGGCTTGTCGGACTGGATGTCCCGGGTCGGGGTGAACGCGGTCGCGACCATCCAGTACACGGGGAAGAGACAGACCACGACCGTGAGGACGGCGGCGGCGTTCAGGGGCAGGCGGCGGACGCGGGGCCGGGTCGTGCTCATGCGAGCTCGTCCTCCTGGCGGAACATCTGGCGGAAGTAGAGGACGAGCACGCCGGACATCAGCACGACGGTGACCATGGAGGCCGCCGCACCGAGGTCGTAGCGCTGGCTCGACAGGGCGGTCTGCACCGCGTACACGGGCAGGATCGTGGTGGCGTCGCCGGGGCCGCCGTTGGTCATCACCCAGATCTGCACGAACGCCTTGAACGTCCAGATCACTTCGAGCGAGAACACCAGCAGGTAGATCGGCCGGACGATCGGCAGAGTGATGGAGCGGAAGATCCGCGGGCCCGACGCCCCGTCGAGGCGCGCCGACTCGTACAACTCGGCGGGGACGGTGGTGAGCGCCGAGTACAGGGTGATCGCCGCGAACGGCACCGACTGCCACACCACGAGGACGACCACGATCGCGAAGGCGGCCGGCCCGTGCGCGAACCAGGGGTAGCGGTCGAAGGACTCGAACCCCAGCCCCGTCAGTACCGAGTTGACGATGCCGAACTCCGAGTGGAACAGCCACTGGAAGACGGTGGTCGCCGAGATGACCGGCATCGCCCAGGTCAGCACGAGCGCGCTCAGCACCGCGGTCCGCCCGAACCGGCCGAGCCGCTCCACCATCAGCGCGACCAGCGTCGACAACGTCATGATCAGGACGACGTTGATCGCCATGAAGAGGAAGGTGCGTCGTACGACCTCCCAGAAGTGCGGGTCGCCCAGCAGCGTCCCGTAGTTCTTGAACCCGACGAACCGCGCGTGCCCCACGATGAGTTGACGCAGCCCGAAGTCCTGCAGGGAGATCACCACGGCACGGATCAGCGGATACACGAGCAGATAGAGCGTGCCGAGGACGGCGGGCGCGATCAGGACGTACGGCCAGAGTCCGCGGCCGGCGGTCCGGGCCGGGCGGCGCGGATCCGGGCCGGGGGAGCGCCGGGGCGGGGCGGTGCCGAGCGGGGGACGTGGCGCGGTCTGTTCTCGGACGGCCGACACGGCGTTCCTCCTTCCGATGAGCAACGGGCTTTTCAGGAACCGGAGTTCATCGCCGCGCTGATGGCCTCGGACGCGGTGGCCGCCTTCTTCTGGATGTCACCTCCGGTGAGGACGGCCGTCATGTAGTCCTTGATCGGGTTCTTCGCCTCCACGGCGGCCCAGCCCGGGGTGTTGGGCGTCGCGTGGCCCTCGGCGGCGCCGACCGCCATCGCCGCGGCGCCCGGGTCGGAGGCGACCGCGGAGGCGAGGCTGGTCCTGTTCGGGACGTAACTCATCGCGAGCGCGAGCTTCTTCTGCCAGGCGTCGCCGGTGAGTTCCTTGACGAAGGTGTAGGCCGCGCCCTGCTTCGTGGACGCGGTGGGGACGACCAGGTCGGAGCCGCCGGTGAAGACCGCGCCGGGGGTGGCGGCGGTCTTGCCCGGGATCGGGAAGAAGCCCAGCTTGCCCTTGAGCGCGGGGTTGTCCTGGACAACGGCCGTGGCACCGCCGGGAGTCGAGATGACCTGGGCGACCTTCCCCTTGGCCATGACGTCGGCCTGCGGCGGGTTGGCCTCGTCGGAGTCCTTCGGGCCCTTGCCGAGAGCCTGGAGCCGCTCGTAGAAGCGCATGCCGTCGATCGCCTCGGGGGTGTCCAGCGTGCCCTTCCACTTGCCGCCGGACCGGGTGGCGAGGTCGCCGCCCTCGTCCCAGACGAAGCCCGCGAGGGTGTACCAGCTCTGGCCGGGCAGGTAAATGCCCTGTGTGCCACCGGAGTTGACCTTCTTGGTGGCGGCGATCCACTGGTCGCGCGTCTTGATGGTGGACGCGTCGATGCCGGCCTGCTTGAAGAGGTCGGTGCGGTAGATGACGACACGGTTGGCGGCGTAGTACGGGATGCCGTACTGCTTGCCGTCGTAGGAGCCCGGCTCGGCGAGGCCCTTGAGCCAGGTCTTCCCGCCGAGGTCGGCCACCTTGTCGCTGAGGTCGAGCAGCCCCCCGCTCTGCGCGAACTGGGCGACCTGGGTGTTGCCGGTCTCGATGACGTCCGGTGCGTCGTTGCTGGCCAGGGCGGCCGTGACCTTCTCGCCGATCCCGTCCCACTCCTGGATCTGCACCTTGACCCTGATGTCCGGGTGGGCGGTCTCGAAGCCCTTGACGAACTCGTTCTGGAACTGGGCCGAGACGCTGTCCCGCATCAGCCAGACGTCGATGGTGGTGTTCCCGCCGGAACCGGTGCCGGCGGAGTCGGAGGAGCTGCTGCAGGCACTCAGTCCGGCGGTCAGTGCGAGCACGGAGACGCCGGCGAAGAAGCGGAACTTCACGGTTCACCTCTGGAGGACATGAACTGACCACCTGACCAGTGAAGCCCACTGGACAGCTCACCTCTCGATGTGGGGATGAAGGTGGCATAGACCAATGGGTGCGTCAACCCCCTCTGCTGGGACGGAACTTGGCGTACGGAGCGGGCGGGGCCGGGATGATCATGGCTCGCCGGTGGTTACACTGCCCTGGTCAACAGGGCGATTACGGGCGACCATTGGGCAACTGGTCAAGTGGTCAACCGGGGGTTCCTTGCATGAGGGAGTGCGACATGAAGGCCGACGCGCCAGGTGCGGTGCTCAAACGGGAGCGGGTCCGCGACTTCGTCCTCGACCTCGTCGAGTCGCACCACCCGGGGGACGCGATCCCCTCCGAGCGCGTCCTCTGCGCCCAACTCGGCGTGTCCCGGCCGACGTTGCGCGCGGCGGTGGACGAACTCGTCGCAGCGGGGCTGCTGGTACGGGAGCACGGGCGAGGCATGTTCGTGGCGCCCGAGAAGATCACCCAGGAACTCGTCTCGACCGAGCAGACCATGACGGCACCTCAGGCCGCGGGGGCCTGGTCGAGCCGCCTGCTGGAGTTCACCACCGTCCCGGCCGGCGCCCGGGTGGGACGCAGACTACGTCTCTCGCCCGCCGCCGAGATCGTGTACGTGGCGCGGTTGCGCCTGGTCGACGGCGCCCCGATGGCCATCGAGCACCTGCACATCAGGGCCGATCTGGTTCCGACCCTGTCCGCCCAGGAGTTGGAGGCCGGTGACCTGTACGAACACCTGCGGGAACAGCACGGCGTACACGTCCAGGAGGCGGTCCAGGCGATCGAGCCGACCGTCGTCACGCGGGCCGAGGCCGAACTCCTCGACGTCCCCGAACTCTCCCCGGCCCTGCTCTTTGAGCGCCTCACCTCGGACACGACGGGCCGGCCGGTCGAGTACGTCCACTCGATCTACCGCGGCGACCGCTACCGCATCGTCTCCCGGCTCACCCTCGGCCCCTCGGTCACGGCGCCCTCGACCCCCCTCGGCCACCACCCCGGCATCCCCCCGGGCGACTTCGCCCACCGCGACACGATCGCGTCGTCCACGCGGGGGGACATTCAGTCGGCGTCCTGAGGCGCGGGCGCATGTGTGGTCCGTGCCCAAGTGACCGCGTCACAGAGGGACTTCGGGTCATCGGCGTGCAGCCTGATCACCCGTACGAGACGCGGGGCGCCGAGGAGCCCAGGCGCGTCGACCGGTTCGGTCAGTTCGAGGGTGAGGGAGGTCTGGGAGCCGATGGGCAGGTTCAGCTCGCCGTCCTTCTTCGTGTGGGTGAACAGCGACTCGCGCCGGACGGAGGCGATCCGGGTGACGGGAACGCGGATGTCGACGCGGGCCGCCTGCCGGATGCGCAGGACACCCCCGGTGAGGACGTGCGGCCGGGTGACCGTGGCCGCGTGCATGCCGAGGACGAACAGGACGGTGTAGACGTCGACGACCAGAAGGAGGGCGTGGACGACGGGCCACCGGGCCAGCAGGAACGACAGGGCCACGGTCTCGGCCACGCACACGAACGTGAGGCCGTACATCATCGCGGCCTGGTCGCGGGCGTGCGGGAAGACCCCGTCGGCCTCGCCGACACCGTGCGGCCGGCGTACGACCCACCGGACCAGGCTCGCCAGGATCCGCGCCTCGTGCGCCACGTACCGCGCCACACGCTCGGGCACGAGCCGCGCGAGCGCTTGCCGCCGGGACAGCCCGAGCCGCCGTAGCCGCAGCCAGACGTAGGCCTCGGTAACGAGGAGCACCGGCAGGAGCAGCTTGCCGCCGAGCAGCACGGCGCCGGGCACCGGAACCCCGCTGAACAGGCATACGGCCAGGGCGAGTTGGGCGGGCACGGCGATGGCGCGCAGCGTGCGCAGGGCGGGGCCGCGCGCGGTGGCTTCGAGCTGGGGGCGGGGCGCCTGTATCTCCGACGTCGTCGTCATGACGGGTCTTCCTGTCGGTGTGAGGGGGCTTTCCGTTCGTGCCGAGTGAGCTGCCGGTGCATCGTGGGCTGCCGATGCTTCGCGAGGTCGATCGCACGGTGCACCGCCGCCGACTGGGCCGGTGCCAGGTCCGCGAAGATGGCATCGGTGAGACCACTGTCGGGCTGGTCGGAGAACCGCACGGCCAGGTCGTCGGGCAGCAGGGCCGCCAGCGCGGCGGCGGCACGGGTCACCCCGGGGTCGTCCGGCTCCTTGTCGGCGAGGGCGTCCAGCAGGCCGTACATCTCGCCCGCGTGCTCCGCCATTCCCCGCAGTGTCTCCATCAGCCGGACCCGGTCCGCCTCGGGGGCCACGGTGTCGAGGAGGGCGAGGATCTCCCGGTCCTTCACGGCCATGGGGGAGTCCGGCAGCTCACCGAGGCCCGCCAGCAGCGCGGTGAGCTGCGGCGACAGCGGCGCTTCGGCGGTCAGCCGCCCACCCCGCGCCTCGGCCAGCAGCGCAGCGAGCCGCTCGCGCCGCTCCCGGATGACCGCTTCCTGCCGGCCGAGGTCCTCGTCCAACTCCTGCAGAACTTCCACCAGTTCGCGGCCCTCGTCGTCCGCGAGAACATCACGCACCTCGTCGAGACCGAGCCCCAGCTCGGTCAGCCGCCGGATCCGGGCGAGCAGGACGGCGTCCCGGATGCCGTACTCCCGGTACCCGTTGCTCCGCCGCACGGGTTCGGGCAACAGCCCGAGCTGGTGGTAGTGCCGCACGGCCCGCGGGGTGACCCCGATGGGCGCGGCGATCTCGCCGATTCGCATGGCCTCAGTAGAAACCCTGACGTTGCGACAAGGTCAAGGCGACGCGGGTGGCGGGTGGTGTGACTCCCGGTTCGGACCAGTGCGCGGGAGCCGACCAATGCGCCCAACGCCCCGAACTCCCACCGCCCACCCCGCACTTACAGCTCCCCAGGCCGCCCGTACCGGTAGAAGAACGGGCCGTCGAGCCGGCCGGCCAGTGCGCGGGTCAGGCCCGAGCTGTCTTCCAGGAGGCGGGCGCCCGGGATGAGGTCGCCGATGTAGAGAGGGTCGAAGCCGACGTCGGTGATGAGCTGTGCGGTGATCTCCTTGGCGGCCGGTTCGGCGGGGAGCGTCACATGGGCCGGGGTGTCGTCGTATTCCGCGATGCGGTTCGCGGCGACCGAGAGGGAGCTGGAGTCGAGGAAGTCGGTGCGGAAGACGCCCGGTTCGACCACCATCGACTGGATGCCGAACGGTGCCCCATCTCGGCGGAGAGCGCCTCGCTGATGCCGGCGACCGCGAACTTCGACGCGGAGTACGGGCTGACCCCGGGCTCGCCCTCGAAGCCCGAGCGGGAACCGATGTGCACCAGCTTGCCGGAGCCCTGCCCGCGCACGACGGGCAGGACGGCGCGGGTGACGTTGATGAGGCCGAAGACGTTGAGGTCGAACAGCGACCGTGCCTCCGCGTCGGTGATCTCCTCCAGTGCTCCGAGCAGACCGCGGCCGGCGTTGTTCACCAGGACGTCGATACCGCCGAAGCGCTCCACCGCGGCCTCGACCGCCTGCGGGATGCTGTCGTTGTCCGTGACGTCCAGGGCGACGGCGAACACGCTGTCGGACTTCTTCGGGTCGTCGGGCACCCGCTCCGGATTCCGTACGGCGACCACGACATTGTTACCGCCTGCCGGCGCGGCCCGGGCGATTTCCGCGCCGATTCCGCGGGAGGCGCCGGTGACAAACCGCGTAGCCATGGGGAAAACCTCTTTCGTCGCTTCCCCTTGTGGAGGGGGATTTCTTGTTGACGAGTACGAGTCTGTCCCTCCGCGACGGAGCTATGAAGGCAGCGGTTTTCCTGGGAGTCCCACACCCGGGAACGGGCTGAGACCGGCGAAGTCGGTGACATGTCAACAAGCTGCTACGGTGCAGTCATGTCCGAACCGCGATGGCTCACCCCCGACCAGGCCGACGTCTGGGCGAAGTACCGGAGAGTGCGCCGCGAGCTGCGACGGGCGCAGGACCAGCAGCTACAGCGGGACACAGGTCTCTCGGCCGCCGACTACGCGCTCCTCGCGCCCCTGTCCGAGTCCGCCGGCGGCGTGTTGCGCGCACGGGAGCTGGGCGCCGAGGTCGACTGGGAGCGCAGTCGGCTGTCCCATCAGGTCAGCCGCATGGAGAAGCGCGGGCTCGTCACGCGCGAGCCCTGCGCGGACGATGCCCGCGGCTCGATGGTGCGGCTCACGGAAAAGGGCCGGGAAATGATCGAGGCCGCCGCGCCCAACCATGTGGAGAACGTACGGCGGCTTTTCTTCGACCCGCTCACCGCGGACGAGGTACGCCTTTTCGGTGATTTCCTGGACCGGATACTGGGAGCGGTCGAGCGCAATTCCCGGTAGCGCGATTACCGGTAATTCGTAACCTCGGGACATTACTGCGCGTCCTGCACCTCGGGCGCGCTGCGGATGTTGAGTGCCTCGTGCCGCAGCTCCAGGTCGCCCACCACGGAATGGCGCATCCGCTTGACCTCGTAGGGCGGGACCCGGGTGTACTCGCGGGCCCACAGCGAGCGGAACTCGGCGCTGCGCACGGACAGTTCGCCGACGAGTTCCAGGATGCGGGAATCCTCGGGCGTGCTCGCGGCGGACTGCTGGAGGTCGGCGACCGCGCGGTTCTTCGCCCGTTCCGGACTCCGGTAGAACGTCTTCGCCGCGGGATCCAGGAAGAGCATGCGCAACACGTTGTCGTGCTGGGTGAAGTCCCGGTGGAGGGCGTCGGCCAGGGCGTTGGTGGCCAGCAGGTCCTGGGCGTGGCCGACGATGAAGGCCGGGGTCCTGGTCCAGCTCTCGATCAGCTGCCGCAGAGGCGGGCGCACCCGCTCGACGCGGGACGGCGACTTCGTACGACGGCTCGTGGGTCGCGCCAGCCGGAACAACTCAAGCCGCTCCTCCTCCGCGAGCCGCAGCACACGGGCCATGGCCTCCAAGTCGGCGACGAGGTCATCGGCTACCCGCCCCGAAGGGCGCGGGCCGACTACGTCGTCTCGCCCGCCGGCGTCCTCGCCCCCAAGCCCGCCGACATCGGCTGGGAAGCCGCGGCGCCCCTGTCCGCGGTCGGGGTGACGGCATGGGCCGCTGTGGACGCCGTGGAACCGACGGCCGGGGACACCGTCGTGGTGTCCGGCGCGGCCGGCGGGGTCGGCTCCCTCGCCGTGCAGCTCGCGCGGCTGCGGGGCGCGGGAGTCATCGGCACCGCCGGACCGCACAACGCCGACTTCCCGCGCTCGCTCGGGGTCGTGCCCGTCGAGCACGGCCCCGGCCTCGCCGACCGGTTGAAGGCCGCGGCACCCGACGGGATCGACGCGTTCGTCGACACCTTCGGGCAGGGCAACGTCGACATCGCCATCGAACTGGGCGTGCCCCCGCACCGCATCAACACCCTCGCCGACGGCCGGGCCGTGGCCCGCTACGGTGTCCGCGGCAGGGCCCAGGAGGACGTCTTCACCCCGCAACTGGTCGCCGAACTGGCCGAACTGGTCTCCGAGGGACACTTCACCGTCCCCATCAGCGAGGTGTATCCGCTGGAAGAGGTCCAGGAGGCCTACCGGCAGGTGCAGCGGCGGCACGCGCGCGGGAAGATCGTGCTCAGCCTGGTCCCGCCCGACGAACGCCCCGCGCCCGACGCCCCACGTACCTGACCGCACGCCACGGAGGACCCCATGCCCGTACGTCGTATCGGCCTCGTCGTCCACCAGGGACGTGAGACCGCCCGGGACGCGGCGGCGGCCGTGCACACCTGGAGCGAGGCGCACGACGTCCGCTGCACCGAGATCGACGTGTGGGCCAAGGACCACCACCGCCGTACCGGACGCGAGGAGGCCGAGGCCGCGGGCAATCCCGATCTCGTCATCACTCTCGGCGGCGACGGCACCTTCCTGCGCGGCGCCCGCATCGCCGTCAAGAGCGGGGCCGACGTCCTCGGCGTCGACCTCGGCAAGGTCGGCTTCCTCACCGAGGTCCCGGCCCGCGACATCGGCGAGGCCCTCGACGCCGTGCACGAGGGGCGGGCCATCGTGGAGGAGCGCATGACGCTCACCATGCGCGCCTCCCGCCCGCTGGACATCCCCGAGGAGATGGAGGCCCTGCTGCGCTACGGCCGCGGTCCCGCCCTGCCACCGCCGCGGGTCCGGCCCGAGACCACGGAGGGCGGCGGCTGGGGCTGCGCGCTGGACGTCACCGCGCTCAACGACGTCGTCCTGGAGAAACTCGCCCGCGACCGGCAGGTCGGCGTCGGCGTCTACCTCGCCGGACGACTGCTGGCGACCTACTCCGCCGACGCGCTCGCCGTCGCCACCCCGACGGGCTCCACGGCCTACAGCTTCGCCGCCGGCGGACCGGTTCTCTCGCCCCACATGGACGCCCTCGTCTTCACCCCGATCGCCCCGCACATGACGTTCAACCGCAGCGTGATCGCCGCCCCCGACGAACCGATCGGCCTGCGCGTCCTGCCCCACTCCGGCCAGGCCATCGTCAGCGTCGACGGCCAACTCCGCGGCGTCCTCGACCCCGGCGACTGGATCGGCGTCTTCCGCGCCCCCCAACGCGTCCGCCTGGTCCGCCTCCGACCGACCGATTTCTACGGCAGGCTGCGCGACCGGTTCCGGCTCACGGACGCTCCCGCCAACGCGCAGGACGGCCCCTCGGAACCGTTCTTCCGCCCCGACACCCCGGTCCCGGCGGACCTCGCGGGGATGCGCCTGCCGCCGCCGGAAGCCGGGCGCTGAGAGGGGCTCACACGGGGGGCTCGCACGGGGAAGGGTTCACACGGGGAGGCGGACGGTGAAGACCGTGCCCGCGCCGACCGTGCTGCTCGCCGTCACCGTCCCGCCGTGCGCCTCGGTCAGCCTGCGCACGATGGCGAGGCCCAGTCCGCTGCCGCCGGTGCGCCGGCTGCGCGACTTCTCCGCGCGCCAGAAACGGTCGAAGACCCGGGGCAGATCCTCGGCGGGGATGCCGGTGCCGGTGTCGGCGACCTCGATCGTGACGTGGTCCACGGCCGAGTGGGCGCGCAGGGTGACGGTGCCGCCGGGCGGGGTGTGCCGTATCGCGTTGGAGACCAGGTTGCCGATGACCTGCCGCAGGCGTACGGAATCGCCGGACAGTTCGGGGTCGCCGTCCGCGCGGGTGGTGAGGGTGACGCCCGCGGTCTCGGCACGCCCGAGGTGGGCGGTGGTGACGTGGTCGAGGAGATCGCGTACGAGGAGGGGTTCGGGGTGGATGCGCAGTTGGCCCGCGTCGGCCTCCGCGAGGTCCTGGAGGTCGTCGACGATGTGCTGGAGCAGCAGCGCCTCTTCGAGGAGCGAGTCCACGAGGGCCTGGTCGGAGGTGGCGATGCCGTCCTGCACGGCTTCGAGCCAGCTGCGGATGGTGCTGAGCGGAGTGCGCAGTTCATGGGCGACGTCGCTGACCATCGCCTTGCGCTGCCCCTCCATCCGCTCGCGGCGCTGGGTGAGGTCGTTGAAGGCGGCGGCGAGGTAACCGATCTCGTCGTTGGTGGTGACCGGTACGCGTTGATGTTCCTCCACGGGGCGGCGCGCGGCGTCGGCCAGGGCGCGCAACGGCCGGACCAGGCGGGTGCCGACGACGACGGTGACGGCCACGGTCACCAGCAGCACCAGCCCGGCGACACCGGCGATGCGGGTGGTGTTGGCGGAGGTGAAGTGGAAGGCGGGGGCGGTGGTCGAGCCGGTCGGGGTGGCGACGAAGAGGAGGGCGGCCGGTGCGACGTACGGGGTGAGCTGGTCGCGGCGGGCGGTGTCCAGGCAGGTCTGGGCGGGCGGGCCGCCGTAGAGGACGACGAAGTCGATGCCGAACTTCACGGGCTCCAGGTGTCGGCGCCGCAGACAGTCGTCGACCATGGAGGTGAGCTGGTCCAACGGCTCGCGCTCGCTCGGGACGGGAACGGCGAGTTCGGCCAGGCCGCAGTCGCGGTCACCGGAGACTCCGCCCAGGGCGCTGTTGGCGATCTTGATGGAAGGGCGGCCGCCGGGCCCGACGACGAGTGCGGCGCCGGCGCCCGGGCCGCCCAGACAGGCGAGGAGTTTGTGCGCCCGGCCGGACAGGCTCGCGCGCTCGACGGCGGTCAGCCGGTAGGGGCCGACGGCACGAGGATCGATGCGGTTCGCGCCGGCGTCCGGCAGCAGCGCCGGGTCGGTGTGCAGGGGGTCGACGACGGCCGACGCCCGGGTGGGGAGGGCGGCGGCAGCGGCAGGAGTGGTGGACGAGGTGGCGACCGTACGGCGGCTCTGGGTGGTCAGGGTGATACGGCGGCCGGTCCGCTCGGCGAGGCGGCGCAAGGTGGGGGCGACGCCGTTCCAGTTCGGGTGGGCGGCGGCGTAGCCGACCAGCGTGTCGTAGATGTCCGTGTCGGAGGACAGGAGTTGGCCCTGTTCCTGCTGGATGGCGCTGCTGGTGGTGCGGGCGGCCAGCCAGGCGGTGGCGGCGACCGAGCAGACGGCGATCATCACGGAGGTGGCGAGCAGCCGGACCAACAGGCTTCTGCGCAGCGGCACTTTGGCCCGGACGCGAGCCCTGGACTTCGACCCGCTGCCTCCCGTGGCCTCCAACTCCGGCTCAGCGCGCACGACGTCCGTCCATGAGCTTGTAGCCGACGCCGTACACGGTCTGCAGATAGGCCGGTCGGCGGGGGACCGCCTCTATCTTCTTGCGCAGGTTGAGGACATGGACGTCGATCGTGCGCTCGGTGATATAGCGGTCGAACCCCCGTGTCAGGGCGAGGAGTTGACGGCGGGTGAAGACCCGTTCCGGTTCGGCGGCCATCGCCGAGAGAATCTCGAACTCCCCAGGCGTGCAGACCACTTGGCGTCCGTCGAGCTCGACGGTATGGCGGACCGGGTCGACGGCGAGCGCGCCGATCCGCAGCACGGGATCGTCCGGCGCCGCCGTGGCACCCCGCGCCCGCCGCAGCAGGGTGCGGATGCGGGCCATCAACTCCCGTGGGCTGTAAGGCTTCGTCATGTAGTCGTCGGCACCGAGATCGAGCCCGAGCAGCAGGTCCTCCTCCGTGCTGCGCGCGGTCAGCATCAGCACGGGCACATCGGACTCCCGGCGCAGCACGCGGCACACGTCCAGACCGTCGACCAGGGGCATCATCACGTCGAGGACGAGCAGATCCGGCCGCCGGCGCCGGACCTCGTCGATGGCCGCGCGCCCGTCGTGGACGACCAGGGAGGAGTGGCCCTCGCGCTCCAGATAGCGGCGGATCACCTCGGCCTGCTTGACGTCGTCCTCGGCCACCAGGACATATGCGTTCACGCGGCTCACCCTAAGGTCGGCGCCGTGACACCAGACAGAAGTCTGACGGCGGTCTGACAGGATCTTCATAACCTCCGGCCACGGTGCCGCCACATCGAGACTCACCCGTCGAAGGCGCTCCGCCGTCCTCGTCGACGCGGGCACGGCGTCAGGCGCCCACCGCGACCACTACCTCGTGCAGTCCGGCGAAGTCCGCACAGGCGCCGTGCGGGCCCGGCCCGGTGACGACGTCGACGGCAGCTGCCCCCGCACGTACGGGCGAGTTTCACATGGGCGCCACCAGACCCTTCCCTGACGTTTGTTGCTCTTGGAACACTCGCACCGCGCGCATTTCGCCATGTTCCGGCCGGCCGCGCGTCAGGATGAGAGGTGCCTCACCCATGTCCGAAGTCAATCGGCGTCGCTTTCTCCAACTCGCGGGTGCCACCACGGCCTTCACCGCACTCTCGAACAGCATCGAGCGGGCCGCCGCGCTCCCGGCGAACCACCGCTCGGGGAGCATCGAGGACGTCGAGCACATCGTCGTCCTGATGCAGGAGAACCGGTCCTTCGACCACTACTTCGGTTCGCTCAGGGGTGTCCGGGGCTTCGGCGACCCGCATCCGGTCGTGACCCGGCAGGACGGAAAACCGGTCTGGTACCAGTCGGACGGCACGAAGGACATCCTCCCGTTCCGGCCCGAGGCGAACGACCTGGGCCTGCAGTTCATCCAGGACCTCCCGCACAGCTGGAACGACGGGCACGCCGCGTTCGACGGCGGCAAGTACGACAAGTGGGTGCCGTCCAAGGGCTCCACGACGATGGCGTACCTGACCCGCGAGGACATCCCGTTCCACTACGCGCTCGCCGACTCCTTCACCATCTGCGACGCCTACCACTGCTCGTTCATCGGCTCCACCGACCCCAACCGCTACTACATGTGGACGGGTTACACCGGCAACGACGGCGTCGGCGGCGGCCCGGTCCTCGGCAACGACGAGGCCGGCTACAGCTGGACGACGTACCCCGAGCGGCTGGAGAAGGCCGGGGTCTCCTGGAAGATCTACCAGGACGTCGGCGACGGCCTCGACGCGAGCGGCGGCTGGGGCTGGATCCAGGACGCCTACCGAGGCAACTACGGCGACAACTCGCTCCTCTACTTCAAGCAGTTCCAGAACGCGCAGCCCGGCGACCCGCTCTACGACAAGGCCCGCACCGGCACCGACGCCACCAAGGGCGACGGCTTCTTCGACCGGTTGAAGGCCGACGTCAAGGGCGGCACGCTGCCGAAGATCTCCTGGGTCGTCGCCCCCGAGGCCTTCACCGAGCACCCCAACTGGCCCGCGAACTACGGCGCTTGGTACGTCTCCCAGGTCCTGGACGCGCTGACCTCCGACCCAAAGGTGTGGGCGAAGACGGCCCTGTTCATCACCTACGACGAGAACGACGGCTTCTTCGACCACCTGCTCCCGCCGTTCGCGCCGGGCTCGGCCGCGCAGGGCAGGTCGACCGTCGACGTCGGCCCCGACCTCTTCAAGGGCGACGCCAGCCACCCGGCCGGTCCCTACGGCCTCGGCCAGCGGGTGCCGATGATCGTCGTCTCGCCCTGGAGCAAGGGCGGTTACGTCTGCTCGGAGACCTTCGACCACACCTCGGTCATCCGGTTCATGGAGACCCGGTTCGGTGTCCACGAGCCCAACATCTCACCCTGGCGGCGCGCGATCTGCGGCGACCTGACCACCGCCTTCGACTTCTCCCGCAAGGACGTCAAGAAGGTCCCGCTCCCGGGCACCGACGGCTACCAGCCGCCGGACAGGAACCGTCACCCCGACTACGTGCCGACCCCGCCCGCCAACCCGGTGCTGCCCAAGCAGGAGCGCGGACTGCGCCCGGCCCGGCCGCTCAAGTACGCGGCCACGGTGGACGGTTCGGCCGACACGGCGGCCGGGAAGTTCACGCTCACCTTCGCCTCCGGAGCGAAGGCCGGCGCCAACTTCCTGGTCACCTCCGCCAACCGCACGGACGGGCCCTGGAGTTACACCACCGAGGCCGGCAAGACCGTCTCGGACGCCTGGAACTCGGCGTACTCGAACGGCTCGTACGACCTGACCGTGCACGGCCCGAACGGCTTCCTGCGCGTCTTCAAGGGCCCGGGCAGGACGGCCGGCCCCGAGGTCACCGCCCGGAACTGCGGCGACGACGTCGAGCTGACCTTCACCAACAAGGGTTCCGGGACAGTGCAGTTGAAGGTCGCCAACGGCTACGGCGGCCGTTCCCAGACCTTCAAGGTGCGGGCGGGCGCCACCGTACGGCACACCGTCGACCTCGGCGCGAGCAAGCGGTGGTACGACCTGACGGTCACCTCCGACGGCGACGCGACGTTCCTGCGGCGATTCGCCGGACATGTCGAGAACGGCCGGCCGGGGGTCAGCGACCCCGCGATCGCGACCGCCTGAGGGGCTTCGTGAGACCGGTTGTTTTCCGGGGCACTCGCGGTAGTGTGCCCCGGTGACCACGCATTCGAACACACCTGCAGGCTGGTACCCGGATCCGCACGGAGCGCCCCAGACGCTCCGGTACTGGGACGGCGTGAAGTGGACCGACCACACCAACGCAGACCAGCAGGGCCAGGCCGCCCAGCAGCCGCAGGCCGTTCCGCAGCAGCAGGCGGGGCCGGACCCGCGGGCCCAGCGCCAGGTCAAGCAGCAGGTGCAGCAGCAGGCCGGGGTCGCCGGTGGCGGCCCCGGTGGCGGCAGCCTGTTCACCGAGCCGGTGCTCGTGGTGAACCAGAAGGCCAAGCTGATCGAGCTGACCAACGAGTACAAGGTCATGGATCAGAACGGCAATGTGATCGGCTCGGTCGACGAGGTCGGCCAGAGCACGCTGAAGAAGGCGCTGCGTTTCGTCTCCAGCCTCGACCAGTTCATGACCCACCGGCTGGAGATCCGGGACGCCTACGGGCAGCCGCAGTTGGTGCTGACCCGGCCGGCGAAGATCATGAAGTCCAGGGTGATCGTGTCCCGTCCGGACGGTTCGCCGGTGGGCGAGATCGTGCAGCAGAACATGATCGGGAAGATCAACTTCGCGCTGAACGTGGATGGTCAGCAGATCGGCGCGATCAAGGCGGAGAACTGGCGGGCGTGGAACTTCGCGATCGTCGACCACGCCGACAACGAGGTCGCCCGGATCACGAAGACCTGGGAAGGCCTCGCCAAGACGATGTTCACCACCGCGGACAACTACGTCCTGCAGATCCACTACCAGCTGCCCGAGCCCCTGTTGAGCCTGGTGGTGGCGACGGCCCTGACCGTCGACACCGCGCTCAAGCAGGACTCGCGCGGCCTCGGCTGATCCCGCTCAGAGCGCGGTGAGATGCCCCGGCGCGGACTTCCGGTCCGGCTGTCGGGGCAGCAACGCCGGTTCGGCGGACGCCGATTGAGGCTCCAGTGCCAGGACGGCGGCCACGGGGTGATCGTGGTCGTCGTACTCGTGCAGCAGTGGTACGGCGGGTGTCGCCCGGGTCAGCAGGATCACACCCCAGGACGCGATGCCGGCTCCCGCGAGGGCGAGGAGGATGCCGGCCGCGCCGCCCTGGAGGCGTTCGCCCAGCAGCGCGAGGCCGATCGCGGCGGCGGCCACCGGGTTCGCCAGGGTCACCACCGCGAGCGGGGCACCGAGGCCGCCCCGGTAGGCGGTCTGCGAGAGCAGCAGCCCGCCCGCCGCGAACACCGCGACCAGCAGGGCGACTCCGACCACCTGCATGCTCAGCAGCGGACCCGAACGGTCCGTCGCCGCGACCGTCACGGTCTGCGTGAGCGCGGAGGCCACACCCGAGGCGACACCGGACGCCGAGGCATGTCGTAGACCGGGCTTCGCGCCGCGTCGGGCCAGCAGGCCGATGAGTGCGGACGTCGCGCCCGCGACCGCCAACGCCTGTGGAACGGTGAGGACTTGGTCCGGCTGCGGGCCGGACGCCGTGACCAGCAGGGCCGAGAGGCCGAGCAGGGTGAGCGCGGTGCCCCGCCACTCGACCATGGTGACCCGTCGGCCGGCCACGCGCGCGCCCATCGGGACGGCGGCGACGAGGGTGAGGGCTCCCAGCGGCTGTACGACGGTCAGCGGGCCGTACTTGAGGGCCACGACGTGCAACAGCGCGGCCGACGCGTTCAGGACGACCGTCCACCACCAGGACCCGGTGGCGAGCAGCCGCAGCATGCCCGCGTCGGAGTTGCGGGACGCCAGCCGTTCCTGGGCCACGGCCGCCGCCGCGTAGGCGACGGCCGAGAACAGGGACAGGACGACGGCGACGAGGGTGGCGTTCATCGTCCGGCTCCGACGAGAACCGGCTCTGCTACCGCGAGTTGGGGCCGGCCGCGGCCGGCGGTCGTCGCCGTGCGGAGCGGGGGACGGATGAACGCGAGGGCGATGCCGAGCATGGCGGCGGCCACGATCGCGTCCAGCCAGTAGTGGTTCGCCGTGCCGATGATGACCATCAGCGTGACCAGTGGATGCAGCAGCCACAGCCAGCGCCAGCGGGACCGCGTGGCGACGATCAGGCCGATCGCGACCATCAGGGCCCAGCCGAAGTGCAGCGAGGGCATCGCCGCGAACTGGTTCGAGAGGTGGTCGCTGGTCGGCGGGCCGTAGACCGAGGGGCCGTAGACCTTGGCGGTGTCGACGAGGCCCGTCGCGGCCAGCATGCGCGGGGGTGCGAGGGGGAACACGAAGGGGAGTACCAGGGCGGCCGAGGTGACGGTGGCCAGGACACGGCGGGCCCACACGTAGTGCGCGGGGCGCCGCAGGTACAGCCAGACCAGGAAGGCGACGGTGGCCGGGAAGTGGACGGTCGCGTAGAAGGTGTTCGCGATGTGCACGAGGGTGTCGCTGTGCAGCAGCACCGACTGCACCGAGCCCTCGTTCGGGAGGCGCAGGGTCCGTTCCAGGTCCCACACGTGGCGGGCGTTGTGCAGGGCCTCACCGGTGTGGCCCGTCGCCAGCTGGCGACCGAACTTGTAGACGAGGAAGAGCCCTGCGACGAGCAGGAGCTCACGGACGAGCGGGGGCCGCGCTATCGCGCTGGTCCCCTTCTCTGCAGGCTCGGTGCGGGCATTCATCCCCCGGCCCCTTCGCTGACGGTGGTGCGTGTGGTGGTGCAGGCAGGGCTTGTGACCCGGCTCGCGGCCCGAACTCATCGGTACGAGTTCGTTCCGATACGCCAGTGTACCGATACGGGCGGGTACCGATACGGCGGAGTACCGGTACACTGGCGTATCGATAGCGAAACGAGACACACTGGAGAGCGGACCCCGGGTCCGTGGACCGAGCGAGGAGACGAGCCATGACGTCGCAGGCTGAGGACGCACCGGACACGGTCGCCGCCTCGCGCCGCTCCAAGATCACGCCCGAGCGTGAGCGGGAGTTCTTCGACGCCGTGCTCGAACAGATCCGGGAATGCGGGTACGACTCCGTCAGCATGGAGGGCGTCGCCAGCAGCACCCGGTGCAGCAAGTCCACGCTCTACCGGCAGTGGGGGACCAAGCCCCAGTTCGTCGCGGCGGCGCTGCGCGCCAACCGCCGGGTGCACTTCACCGGCATCGACACGGGCTCGCTCGCGGAGGACCTGCGCCAGGCCGCGCGGGCGGCGGGCGCCTGGTCGGCCAAGGACACGAAACTCGTCTCGGCGCTCGGCCACGCCGTCATCCAGGACAGCGAACTCGCCCAGGCGGTACGCGAGGCGCTCGTCCATCCCGAGATCGCCGCGCTGGAGGACATCCTGCGCCGCGGTGTGGAACGCGGCGAGATCCCGGCCGACCATCCGGCCCTGCCGTACGTCCCCGCCCAGATCTTCGGCGTCCTGCGGGCCCGTCCGGTCCTGGAGGGCTGTTACGCCGACCCCGACTACCTCGTCAGATTCGTGGAGGCCGCGGTGCTACCCGCACTCGGCCTCACCTGAGAACCAGGCCGCCGTCCGTGGGATGACTGGACGGTGACCTGCTCGCGCCGCACCGTGGGGACGGGGGCGGCGCGCACCCCCCCGGCCGGGTGGGGTTCCTCTTGAGCGGAGAGGCGCCCCACCCGGCCGACTGGTGTACGGGGAGCCGGCCGGTCCACGGCGAGGGGTCAGATCTTCTGCCCGTCGCCGCCGCCGGTGCCCGAGGCCACCTTGATGCCCGCGGTTATCTCGTCGATCACGGACTGCTTCTGGCCGACGTCGACACCGAAGCGGACCACGACGATCTGACCGGTACTGGCCGGCGACGGGAACGCGAGCGACTCGACATAGCCGTCGGCGCCCTTGCTGGTGATCGCCTTCCAGCGGACCAGATAGCCCTTCTGCCCGGCCACGGTGACGGCCTTGGAGGCGAGGACCTCGTGGGAGGTGATGCTGCCGTAGGTCGTACCGCCGTAGGACTCCTTCGCGTTGGCGGCGATGTCCGCCTTCGCGACCGCCTCCGCCGTGCTGCCCTTCGTGCCCAGCACCACCGCGGGCGAGGAGTACGCCCCGCCGTTGGTGCAGGTCTGGGCGGTGTTGCCGGGGCACTTGTAGGACGTGTTCGACGTGACCGACGCGCCGACCTGGATGACCTGGCCGTACCAGTCGGACGGCACGGTGAAGCTGATGCCGTCGAGCGAGTCGATCACGGTTCCGCCGGCCTTGACCTTCGGCTCCGCGGACTGGCTGGGAGCGGGCGTCGCACCACCGGTCCCACCGGAACCACCCGTCCCGCCGGACCCGCCGAAGGGATCGTTCTGGCCGCCCGTGCCGCCGGAACCGCCCGTGCCGCCCTGCCCCTCGGGACCGCCCTGGCCGCCGACACCGCCCTGTCCGTTCGGCGCCTGCTGGTTGCCGGCCTGGGTGCCGTTCCCGCTGCCGTTGTCGGACAGCGCGTACGCACCGACACCTATGGCCGTGAGGACCGCCACCGCGACGCCCACGGCTATGCCCGTGCGCAGATTGCGGCGCGGCGCGGCCGGGGGCTGGGCGGGATACGCCGGGTACGCCCCGCCGTACGGCGGCTCCGTCGGGGGACCCCATTCGGCGCCCGACCCGGCGGGGCGGGTGCGGTCCGTCCATGCCTTGCCGTCCCACCAGCGCTCGGCGGTGGGACCGTCATTCGTCTGCCCGGGATCGGGGTACCACCCGGGGGGAGTCACCTGCGTCATGCCCCTACCGTATGAGGCGTCGGTGAAAGGGGGATGAGAGGATCCGGCCGCGATGCTCCCGCCCGGGTGGTTCTCGATCACCTTCCGGCTGGTGACCGCGGACGCCTGCGTTGATTCATGCATGCCCATGTTGGCCGAAGGGCGCTGATGCACAGGCTTGGTGGGCGACGCTCCGCAGTGGTGCGGGATTGATCGGAAGTGGCTCTGTTCCGACGCCTTCTGACTGTTCGTCATGCCTACGGGCCCAGCTGTCACCCGTTGCGGCACCAGCTCCCCGGACCGGCCTCCACTTCGGCATCCGGAGGGCTACGCTCAAGGGCTGTACGTCGTTCGGGCTACTGGGGAGGTATCGGGATGACGGAGGAAGGGCCTCCGGAGGCCGCCTCGGCCTCCCTGTGGGAGCGCGACGAGGAAGTCGCCGGTGTGGTGGAGGCGATCGACCGTCTGCGCGCCGACGAGTCGTCCTCGGGCAGCCTGCTGATGGTCCGCGGCGAGGCCGGGTTCGGCAAGACCGCGCTCCTGGCCGCGACCCGCCGTATCGCCGAGGCACGCGGCTGCGCGGTCTGGCAGGCCCGCGGCGGCGAGACCCTCAGGTCCGTCCCCTTCAACGTCGTACGGCAGTTGCTGCAACCCGCCCTCATCTCGCTGATGCCCGAGGAGATCCGCGAGTACCTCGGCGACTGGTACGACATCGCGGGCCCCGCCCTCGGCGTCACCGAACCCGGCGAGCGGCAGCCCGACCCGCAGGGCGTGTGCGACGGACTGGTCGCCGCGGTGCGCCGCCTCGCCAAGCGCGTCTGGCCACTGGTCCTGATCGTCGACGACGCCCACTGGGCCGACCAGGAGACCCTGCGCTGGCTCGCCGCGTTCGCCGAACGCCTCGACGACCTGTCCGTCCTGCTCGTGGTCGCCCGCAGGCCCGGCGAGGTCAGCGGTGAGAGCGCCCGCTACCTGGACGCGATCGCCGCTACGGCGGGACCGCCGGTCACCGTCCTGGAATCCCTCACCCCGAAGGCCACCGCGGGCCTCACCCGCGCCACCCTCGGCCCGCACGCCGACGGCGCGTTTTGCCGCGAGGTCTGGGCGGTCACCGACGGCAACCCGTACGAGACCGTCGAACTCCTCGCCAAGGTCCAGGACAGCGGCCTCGACCCGGTCGAGGACGCGGCCACCGAACTGCGCGAGCTCAACCGCTCCGCGCGCGGCGGCGGACTCGTCGCCCGCCTGGACGACCTGGGCTTCGAAGCCACCCGGTTCGCCTGGGCCGCCGCCATCCTCGGCACCGGCATCTCCGTGAGCCTGGTCGCCAAGCTCGCCACCATGAGTCGCGAAGAGGCGGGCCGCTGCGCCGAACTGCTCCGCACCGCCCGCATCCTCACCGCGCCCGACCCCGCCGCGTCCCAAGCCGGCGCCGGCGAGCTGGAGTTCGTCCACCCGCTGATCGCCAGCGCCGTCTACGACTCCATCCCCGGCGGCGTGCGCACGGCCATGCACGGCATCGCCGCCCAGGTCGTCACCGACTCCGGGCTCGGCGCGGCCTCCGCCTCACGGCACCTCCTCAAAGTGCACCCGGACGACGACCAGGAACTCGTCGAGCAGCTGCGCGAGGCGGCCCGCGAGCACCTCTCCATCGGCGCCCCCGACGCGGCCCGCCGCTGTCTGGAGCGCGCCCTCCTGGAGCCGCCGCTCGCCGAGACCCACGCGCACGTGCTCTTCGAACTGGGCTGCGCCACCCTGCTCACGGCGCCCGCCACCACCATCGGCCACCTCCAGACCGCTCTCGGCATGCCCGGTCTCGACGGCCACGCACGTGTGGACGCCGTTTTCCGGCTCTCCCAGGCCCTGATCCACAACAACCAGCTGGAGGAGGCCGTCCGCACCGTCGAGGCGGAGGCCGTCCGCTACGAACCGGGCGCGGCCCGGATGCGGCTCCAGGCCGTGCAGTTCATGTGGGAGGGCATCCACGCGGGCGAGGGCATCTCCCCGGGACGCTCCGAGCGGCTCGCCGCACTCGCCGGCACCTGCGCCGGCCGGGACAACTCCGAGCGGGCCCTGCTGATCCTGCGCGGCTTCGACGCCATGACCCACGGCGAGAACGCCGAGGAGGTCGTCGAGGTCTGCGACCGCGCCCTCGTCAACGGACGGCTCGCCCCCGGACTCGGCTGGACCGACACCGAGTGGGGCATCGAGATCCTCATGATGCTCGCCAGCGCGTACGCCTACACCGACCGCCTGGACCGCGCGGAGAGCCTGTACAACGAAGCCCTGCGCGCCTACGTGACCGCGGGCTGGAGCGGCGGCCACCTCTCCCTGGCGCACGCCTACATCGGCCTCGGCCACCGCAGGCGCGGCCGGCTCCGCGACGCCGAGATCTCGCTGCGCGAGTCCCTGCGCCTCGCCGAGCGCGTCGGCCGCGGCCTGCCCCTGTACTGGTCGGCCACCTGCAACCTGGTCGACACGCTGCTCGCCCGCGGCCATGTCGAGGAGGCCTGGGCGACCGCCGAACAGTACGGCTTCGCACCGCCGTACCCCTCCACCATCGTGCTGCCCGACCCGCGCTGCGTGCGCGGCCGGCTCCTGCTCGCCGTCGGCCGCACGAAGGACGGCATCAACGAACTGGAACAGGCCGCGAAGGCGGCGACCGTACGCGGCCACCACAACCCGGTCCTCGTCCCCTGGGCCGTCGACCTGGCCCGTGCCCTCGCCGTCGAGGACCCGACCCGCGCGGCCCAACTCGCCTCCGACGCCCGCCGTCAGGCCGAACACTTCGGCACGGACACGGCGATCGGCGAGGCCCTCCGCTGCGCCGCCGCGCTGGAAACGGGGCAGCGCGCAGTCCGCCTCGCGGCGCAGGCCGTCGCTTACCTGGAGTCCTCGCCGTGCCAGTACGAGCATGCGGCGGCGCGGGTCGAGTACGGGATCGCCGCGCGGTCGGTGGCCGAGATCAACAAGGGTCTGACACTGGCGCGTTCGTGCGGGGCGGATGGTCTGGTGACCCAGGCGCGGGAGGTGTTGGAGACGGGGAGGGGGTTGCGCTGAGTCGTCGTTCGGCTGCGGGCCCGGTGGGGGCTGGTCGCGCAGTTCCCCGCGCCCCTAAAGACTTGGGCTGGCGTGCGTTTTGAGGGGTGCGTGGTTCCTCGTGCGCCTAAAGACTTGGGCGGGTGTGCGTTTTGAGGGGTGCGTGGTTCCTTGTGCGCCTAAAGACCTGGGCTGGCCTGCGTTTTTGAACGGCGCGTAGGTTCTCGCGCCTCTAAAGACTTGGGCCGGCCTGCGCCTTTAAGGGGCACGTGGTTTCTCGCGCCCCAAAAAACGGGGGTCGGCCCACGCTTTTAGGGGCGCGGGGAACTGCGCGACCAGCCACGACGCAGCCGCAGTCGACGTACAACAAGCAGCCCCACCCCCTTAGTCGCCCTCTTCGGCCAACACCCGCTGCGCCACAGCGAACGCCGAGTTCGCCGCAGGCACCCCGCAATACACCGCACTCTGCAACAGCACGGCCCCGATCTCCTCCGACGTGAGCCCATTCCGCCGAGCCGCCCGAACATGCATGGCCAACTCGTCATAGTGCCCATGGGCAATCAACGCGGTGAGTGTGATCATGCTCCGCTCGCGCCGCGACAACGTTGGATCGGTCCAGACCTCCCCCCACGCATACCGCGAGATGAAGTCCTGGAACCGCGCGGTGAACGGCGTCTGCCGAGCCTGCGCCCGGTCCACGTGGGTGTCACCGAGCACCTCACGCCGTACCGCCATCCCGCGCTTGGCACCCCCGTCGAGGTGCGCGCGCAGCGCCGTGAGGACCGCCTCAGGGCACTGCGCGGGGGCCAGATGGGAAGCGCCGGGAATCTCCGCGAGCGCCGAGCCCGCCACCGCGTCCGCGATCTCCCGCAGATGCGCGGGCGGGGTCGCCGGGTCCTCGCGCCCCGCGATCACCAGCGTCCGCGCGCCGATCTCGGAAAGCCGCCCGCGCAGGTCGAACGCGGCCAGCGCGTCACAGCACGCTGCGTACGCGGCCGGATCGGCGGCGCCCTGGTCGGCCACCAGCTCCGGGACGGTGAACCGGGGCGTGAACCAACGGGAGTCGGCGCTCTCCACCAGCCACCCCACCCCCTCGCTCCGTACCCGCGCCGCCCGTTCCTCCCACGGCTTCGCCCCGTTGAAGTGGGCCGAGGAACAGATGACGGCGAGCGACGCGATCCGCTCGGGGTGATGCACCGCGAGGTGCAGGCCGACCGCACCGCCCAACGACACACCCGCGTAGGCGAATTGCTCGATCCCGAGCGAGTCGGCCAACGCGAGCACCAGGTCCGCGAGGTCTCCCACGGTCGCCCCGGGACCGATCAACCCGGGTGCCGAACCGCCGTGCCCGGGCAGGTCCCAGCGGATCACCCGGTGGGTGACGGACAGTTCGGGCGCGACCTTGTCCCACAGGGCGTACGACGTGCCCAGCGAGGGCCCGAGCAGCAGCGGGGGAGCGGAATCGGCGCCCTCGGCACGGAAGTTGAGGAGTTTCTCGGTCAACGTCGCTCCAACGCACGGTCGGTGAGGGCTCCGGCGGAACCCGTGTAACGGGTGGGGTCGGTCAGCGCGGAGAGATCGTGGTCCTTCAACTCCGGTTCCCCGGCGAGCAGTTCGGCCAACGGCAGGCGCTCCGCGTACGCCCGCCGGGCGACCTCCGTCAGCAGCTCCTTCGCCCGGGCCCGGCCCAGCAGCGGCGCCAACTCGGCCGACAGCCGCTCGGAGACGATCAACCCATGGGTGAGATCCAGGTGTTCACGCATCACGTCCGGGTGCACCCGCAGCCCCTCGGTCAGCTCGGCGGCATCACGCGCCGCCCCGCCGACCAGCCGCAGCAGCTCCCGCAGCGGTTCCCACTCGGTGTGCCAGGCCCCGGCCGGCCGCTCGTCCTCGGCGACCAAGGAGCCGTAGAGGACGGCCGCGAGCTGCGGTGCCCGGCGCGCGGCGGCGGCGATCAGCGTGGACCGTACGGGATTCGCCTTGTGCGGCATGGCCGACGAACCGCCGCCGCTGCCCTCGGATACCTCGGCGATCTCCGTCCGGCACAGAACGAGGACGTCGGCCGCGACCTTGCCCAGCGCGCCCGCAGTGAAGGCCAGGCATCCGGCGAGGTCGGCGATCGGCGTTCGGAGTGTGTGCCAGGGCAACAGGGCTGCCGCCAGACCGAGTTCACGGGCGTAGGCGTCCGGCAGCGCGAGCGCGTCCTCGGCGCCGTACGCGGTGAAGGCGGCCAACGTGCCTGCCGCGCCCCCGAGTTGGACGGGCAGCGCATCCCTTGCCACCCGAACGCGATCCCGCGCGTCTAGTACCAGCGACCGCCATCCCGCCGCCTTCAGCCCGAACGTCGTCGGCACGGCGTGCTGGGTGAGGGTCCGGCCCGGCATCGCGGTGTCGCGGTGGGCGGCGGCCAGCCCCGACAGTGTGCGCTCCGTGCGGGCCAGGTCGGTCAGGACCAGGTCCAGGGTGCGGGACGCGACCAGCATCGTCGCCGTGTCCATGATGTCCTGGCTGGTCGCACCCCGGTGGACGTAGGGGCCGTACTTCCCGCCGACCGCCTTCGTCAGGTCCGCGACCAGCGGGATCACCGGGTTCCCGCCGCCGCGCGCCCGCTCGGCGAGGGACCGTACGTCGAAACGGTCCATGTCGGCCGCCACCGTTGTCACCGCTGTCGCGGCCTCGGCGGGCGCGAGACCCAGGGCGGCCTGGGCGCGGGTGAGGGCGGACTCCGCGTCGAGCAGGGCCCGTAGGTACGCGGTGTCGCTCGTCGCGGACGCGGCGGGGGAGCCGGTCCACCCGGGGGCGAGCAGGCCGGTGTCCGACGGGTCGGCAGCTGTCACTGGAACTCCAGGAAGACCGTTTCGCCTTCGCCCTGAAGGCGGATGTCGAAACGGTATGTGCCCCTGCCGTCGTCCTGTGCGATCAACGTGTCGCGCCGCGCCGGGTCCAGCCCGGTCAGCAGTGGGTCAGCGGCGAGCGCGGCCTTGTCGCCGGGCAGGTAGATCCGGGTGAAGAGGTGGACCAGGAGTCCGCGCGCGAACACGCAGGCACTCAGGTACGGGGCGTTCGGGCCGCGTGCGCCCGGCCGTAGCGTCCGTGCGTACCAGTGGCCGTTCGCGTCGGTCTGGATGCGACCCCAGCCGGTGAACTCGACGCCGTTGCGGCCGAGATAGCCGCCGCCGGCCGGGTCGCGCCGGATCGAGCCGTCGGTCGTGGAGAGGTTGCCGTCGGGGTCGGGCCCCCACAGCTCGACGAAGGCGTCCGGCAGGGGGTTGCCCTCGCCGTCGTAGACGTAGCCCTGGACGGTGATCGTGTCCGGGTGCCCGACGGGTGCGATGTCACCGCCGCCGGGGAACGGCAGCGCGTAGCCGTAGAAGGGGCCGACCGTGTGCGACGGGGTCGGCAGCACGGACTCCGGGCGGCTCGTGTCGATCTTCGTCATGGCGGGTCAGCGTCCTTCTTCGATCCAGGTGGCGTGCGGGCCGTCGAGCACGATGTCCCAGTGGTAGCCCATCGAGAACTCGGGCACCGACAGGCTGTGGTCGTACGTCGCGACGAGGCGCTGCCGGGCCGCGTCGTCCGTCACCGACTGGATGATCGGGTCGTACGGGAACAGTGGATCGCTCGGGAAGTACATCTGCGTCACGAGCCGTTGGGTGAACGCCGTGCCGAACATCGAGAAGTGGATGTGTGCCGGGCGCCAGGCGTTGACGTGGTTGCGCCAGGGGTAGGGGCCCGGCTGGACCGTCGTGAAGCGGTAGTTGCCCTCGCTGTCGGTCAACGTCCGCCCGACACCGGTGAAGTTGGGGTCCAGCGGGGCGTCGTGCTGCTCGCGCTGGTGGGCGTAGCGGCCGGCCGAGTTCGCCTGCCAGATCTCCACCAGCTGGCCGCGGATCGGCCGCCCGTCCCGGTCCAACAGCCGCCCGGAGACGGTGATCCGCTCACCGATCGGCTCGCCGTTGTGCTGTCGGGTCAGGTCGTTGTCGATCTCCGTGATGTCCCGCTCGCCGAACGCGGGGGAGGCCAGCTCCACCAGCTCCGGGTCCTTCGAGACGTCGATGGTGACCGGCGGCTGTTTCGGGTGGCGCAGGAGCGAGGAGCGGTACGGGGCGTAGTCGCGGCGGGGATGGTGCTCGACCGGTGCGCCGTCGGCGACCCGCTTCTCGTACGTCGCGTGCTCGGCCGCTATTTCGAGGTCGATGTCGTGCTGGGTGAGAGCCATGGGGGTTCCTGCCGTTCGAGTTCCTACCGTTCGAGGACGAGGGCCAGGCCCTGGCCCACGCCGATGCAGAGGGTGGCGACTCCAACTCCCGAGCCCTTGCGGGCGAGTTGGTGGGCGACGGTGCCTGCGAGCCGGGCACCGGAGGCGCCGAGCGGGTGGCCGAGGGCGATGGCGCCGCCCTGGGGGTTGAGGATCGCGGGGTCGAACTCGGGCCACTCGGCGACACATCCGAGCACCTGGGCCGCGAAGGCCTCGTTGAGCTCCAGGACTGACAGGTCGTCAAATCCCTTGCCGGCCTTGGTGAGTGCGCGGTTGACGGCCTCTACGGGCGCGAGTCCGAAGTACTGCGGGTCGATCGCCGAGACACCGGTCGCGGAGACGCGGGCGAGGGGCTGGCGGCCGGTCGCCTTGAGTCCTTCCTCGTCCACCAACAGCAGGGCCGCGGCACCGTCGTTGAGCGGCGACGCGTTGCCCGCGGTCACCGTCCCGTTCTCCGTGCGGAACGACGGCCTGAGCTTGGCCATGGCGGCGAGGGACGCGTCCGCCCGTACGGACTCGTCGGCGGCGAAGACGACCGGGTCGCCCTTGCGCTGCGGGATCGACACGGGTGCGAGCTCGCCGTCGAGGAGCCCCGAGGCCTGCGCCTGGGCCGCCTTGCGGTGACTCGCGAGCGCGAACTCGTCCTGCTGCTCGCGGCCGATCTTGTGCTTGTCGGCGATCAACTCCGCGCTCTCACCGAGCGGGATGGTCCACTCCGGGTTCATGGCCGGGTTGACCATGCGCCAGCCGAGCGTGGTCGAGTACAACTCGGTGTGCCCGGCGGGAAACGGCCGGTCCGGCTTCGGCAGCACGTACGGCGCCCGGGTCATCGACTCCACCCCGCCCGCCACGGCGATGGAGGCGTCCCCGACCGCGATCGCGCGGGCCGCCTGGATGACCGCTTCGAGGCCGGACGCACAGAGCCGGTTGACGGTGACGCCCGGTACGGAGGTGGGCAGGCCCGCGAGGAGGCCGGCCATGCGGGCGACGTTGCGGTTCTCCTCGCCGGCGCCGTTGGCATTGCCGAAGTAGACGTCCTCGATGCGGGACGGGTCCAGGTCGGGTGTGCGGGCGAGGAGTTCGCGCAGGGCGTGGGCGGCGAGGTCGTCGGGGCGGACGGAGGCGAGCCCTCCGCTGTACCTGCCGATGGGGGTGCGGACGGCGTCGACGATGTAAACCGGGTTCACAGCAGGCCTTCCGGGACGGTGAGTTTCGCGTCGGTCTTGGCGACGATCTCCTCGACACTCACACCGGGCGCGGTCTCGATCAACACGAGACCTTCGGGTGACACGTCGATCACGCCGAGATCGGTGATGACTCGGTTCACACACGCTTTGCCTGTGAGCGGCAGCGCGCACTCCGTGAGGATCTTCGGGGAGCCGTCCTTGGCCACATGGGTCATGACGACGATGACGGTGCGGGCGCCGTGCACGAGGTCCATCGCCCCGCCGATCCCGGTGATCATCTTTCCGGGGATCGCCCAGTTCGCCAGGTCACCGCCCGCCGACACCTGCATCGCGCCCAGCACGGCGACATCGATGTGCCCGCCCCGGATCATCCCGAAGGAGAGCGCGGAGTCGAAGAAGGAGGCGCCGGGCAGGACCGTCACGGTCTCCTTGCCGGCGTTGATCAGATCCGGGTCGACCTGGTCCTCGGTGGGGTACGGGCCGGTGCCCAGGATGCCGTTCTCGGATTCGAGGATCACCTCGACGTCCGCCGGGAGGTAGTTGGGGATCAGGGTCGGCAGGCCGATGCCGAGATTGACGTACTGCCCGTCCTGGAGTTCGCGCGCCGCGCGGGCCGCCATCTCCTCGCGTGTCCAGGCCATCAGTTGCTCACCGTCCGCTGTTCGATCCGCTTGTCGGCGGCCTGCTCGGGGGTGAGCGCCACCACCCGCTGCACGAAGATCCCGGGCAGATGCACCGCGTCCGCGTCGATCTCGCCGGGCTCGACCAGCTCCTCCACCTCGGCGATGGTCACCTTGCCCGCCATCGCCGCGAGGGGGTTGAAGTTCCGGGTGGACTTGTTGAAGACGAGGTTGCCGTGCCGGTCGCCCTTCGCGGCACGGACCAGGGCGAAGTCCGTACGGATGCCGCGCTCCAGGACGTACTCGGTGCCGTCGAACTCCCGCACCTCCTTCGGCGGCGAGGCGAGCGTGACGCCGCCGGAGCCGTCGTAGCGCCAGGGCAGTCCGCCCTCGGCGACCTGTGTGCCGACCCCGGCCGGGGTGTAGAAGGCGGGAATCCCCGCACCGCCCGCGCGCAGTCGCTCCGCGAGGGTGCCCTGGGGGATCATCTCGACCTCCAGTTCCCCGGCGAGGTACTGGCGGGCGAACTCCTTGTTGGCGCCGATGTAGGAGCCGGTCACCCGAGCGATCCGCCCGGCGGAGAGGAGGACGGCGAGCCCGGACTCCATCGCCCCGCAGTTGTTGGAGACCACGCCCAGGCCGGTCGTCCCGCGCTCGTACAGGGCCTGGATCAGCACGTTCGGCACACCGCTCAGCCCGAAGCCGCCGACGGCGAGGGTCGCTCCGTCCGGCACATCGGCCACGGCCTCGTCGGCTGTGGCGACCACCTTGTCCATCCGTGAAGCTCCGTCCCGTTCGAGCGCCCGGTCAGCAGGTAGTCAGGGCACTGAGCATTTCGGTGAAGTTTCCTTCACGCTGCCACCGTGAGGGCTCCCCGTCAAGACCTCGGAGAAGTACGAGTTCAAGTGCGGGAACCTGTCGGCGCACAAGGCTGGACTCGGCCGTAGGGCCTCCAGGTATCGTTCAGTGCACAGATGAATTCGACTTCGGGAGGGCACATGGCCGCGGTGGACCTCACCACCCACCCCGGGCACCTCGCCCGGCGACTCCAGCAGGCGCACTATCTGCTGTGGAACACCATGGTCTCCGAGGAGATCACCTCTCCGCAGTTCGCGGTGCTCAACGCGCTCGCCGAGGAGCCGGGGCTCGACCAGCGGACGGTGGGGGAGCGGGTGGGGCTTGACCGGTCGACCATCGCGGAGGTGATCAGCCGGCTGATCAGGCGCGGGTTGCTCGACAAGGTGCGTGATCCGCGGGACGGGCGGCGGTTTCTGCTGCGGCTCACCGGTGACGGCACGCGTGTCCATCGCAAGCTGGTCGTGCGGACGGCTCGGATGAACCAGGTCTTTCTGGCTCCGCTCTCCGCCGAGGAGCAGGGCGTCTTCTTCGACCTCATCCAACGTGTCTCGGATGCGGCGGAGGGGCTCCGCAATCCTGCGGAGCCCCTCGCTGCGCGGCGGTAGCGGGCTGGGTGGTTCGTTGTCTGCGGGGCAGTGGGGGCTGGTCGCGCAGTTCCCCGCGCCCCTTTGGGGCGCGCCAGAGTCCTTAGGGACGCTCAGGCCTTGGCGAACACCACCCAGACCTGGCCCTTCGCGAAGTTCATGGGCTTGCCGTCCGCGGTGGTGAACTCCGTGCCGTCCGTGGCCTTTTGACGCTTCCAGTCGACGCTGTACGTACGGCCGTCCCGCAGGACGTCCGCCTTCCCGGAGCCGACGGTCTCCGTGTAGGGCGTGTTGTTGCCGAGGACGTCGTGGTACTTGGACTTGCGGATCTTGACGTACTGGACGACTACCGTCGCCGGGGCGACCCGCTTGCCGTTGGTCAGCACGGTGGGTGTGCCGTCCTCGGTGACCAGCCAGCGGTGCTTGGTCCCGGACCAGGTGAAGGTGAAGCGGGCCGCCGGGTAGCGGACGCTGCGGGAGGCCGTGGCCTTGCCGCCCGTAGGGGCCGTGCCGTAGTGGAAGCCGGTGGTCAGGGCGGCCGCGCCCGGGGCGGAGGGGAGCAGCTTGTTCGGGTGGAGGTAGAGGTTGTGCGGGGCGGACTTGTCGACGCCCCGGTAGTAGGCGGCGCCCTCCTCGTCGGGCGACGCCGATCGCAGCGGGGCCTTGGCGATCAGCGGCAGGAGCTTGTGCTGCGCCCCGGAGAAGGCGAGCGTCGGGTCGTCGAACTGGCGCAGCAGCTCCAGGTCGGAGACGCGGGCGCTGCGCACCGGGCCGACGGACGGGGGCAGCTTGGTGGCGAACACCGCCATCAGCCGGCTCAGCCCGCCCTCGACCTGCTCCGCGTACACGATGTCCGCCGAGTCCAGCCCCGTCTGCGGGCGGGCCGCGGACACGTTGTCGATCTTCACCGCGAGCAGCGGACCGGCGGCGGGGGCGACCGTGCCGCCCGCGCTCGGGCTCTGGGCCGGGGTCTGTGCGGGGGGCCGGCTCTGTCCGCGTCCGTCGTCGACGGGGCTGCCGTGATGTGCCGTACAGCCCACCGCCAGGGAGGCCGTCAGCGTGGCGGCCAGCAGCGCCGCTCTTCTCGCGCCGCGCCGCTGAGGCGCCTTTTGTCCCATGCCCACCGTTGCCACCAAGTCTGTGTTTTCGATTGTGCGTTTATAAGTTCATTGATGGCCATACCCGCTCGGTTGTGATTGTGCGCGTCGAATGGGCCGATCGGCCCACCGGAAGATCCGGAAGGAGTCAGTCCGGCGGACCGAGGATCTCGGCCAGGTCATAGCGGACCGGCTCCTCCAGTTGTGCGTACGTGCAGCTCTCGGGCGTGCGGTCGGGGCGCCAGCGGCGGAAACGCGCCGTGTGCCGGAAGCGCGCGCCGTTCTCCATGTGGTCGTACGCCACCTCGGCCACCCGCTCCGGTCTGAGTGGCACCCAGGAGAGGTCCTTCTTGCCGGACCAGCGGCTCGGGGCGCCCGGCAGCCGGGCGGATTCGTGCGCGGCCTCCTCCGCCCAGGCCGCCCACGGATGCCCGGTCGGGTCGTCCATGCGCAGCGGCGCGAGTTCCTCGATGAGCTCCGCGCGCCGCTTCATGGTGAAGGCGGCGGACACGCCCACATGTTGCAGGGCGCCCTGACCGTCGTAGAGGCCGAGGAGGAGTGAGCCCACGACGGGGCCGCTCTTGTGGAGGCGGTAGCCCGCGACGACGGCGTCCGCGGTCCGTTCGTGCTTGATCTTGAACATCGCGCGCTCGTCCTGGCGGTAGCGCAGGTCGAGTGGTTTCGCCACGACACCGTCGAGCCCGGCGCCCTCGTACTGCTCGAACCACCGTCGCGCCACGTCGATGTCGGTGGTCGCGGGCGCCAGATGCACGGGTGTGGTCACGCCGGCCAGGGCCCGTTCGAGGAGCGCCCGGCGGTCGCCGAGCGGCACGTCGAGCAGTGACTCGTCGGCCAGGGCCAGCAGGTCGAAGGCGACGAACGAGGCCGGGGTCCGCTCGGCCAGCGTCCGCACCCGCGACTCGGCCGGGTGGATGCGCTCGCTCAGCGCGTCGAAGTCCAGCCGCCCGTCCCGGGCGATCACGATCTCGCCGTCCAGGACGCACCGCTCCGGCACGCGCTCCTTCAGTGCCTCGACCAGTTCGGGAAAGTACCTGGTCAGCGGCTTTCCGGTACGGCTGCCCAGCTCGACCTCGGGCCCGTCCCGGAACACGATCGCCCGGAAGCCGTCCCACTTCGCCTCGTAGTGCATGCCCGGCGGAATCCTCGCCACCGACTTGGCGAGCATGGGCTTCACGGGCGGCATCACCGGCAGATCCATGCTCCCGATTCTGCTCTCGTACGTCGCTCGCCGCCCGGTGTGCGATGTCTGCGCGCCGGGCCTACGGTGGCTCGCATGGGCGAAGCGGTGGAACTGGAGGCGGGCGGCCGGACCGTACGGCTGTCCAGCCCAGGCAAGATCTTCTTCCCGGAGCGCGGCTTCACCAAGCTGGACCTCGCCCGGTACTACATCGCGGTCGGCCCCGGAATCCTCCGCGCCCTGCGCGACCGGCCCACCACCCTGGAGCGCTATCCGGACGGGGTCGAGGGCGAGAACTTCTTCCAGAAGCGGGCGCCCAAGAACATGCCCGACTGGATCCCGACCGCCCACATCACCTTCCCCAGCGGGCGCAGCGCCGACGAGATGTGCCCCACCGAGCAGGCCGCCGTGCTGTGGGCCGCCCAGTACGGCACGCTCACCTTCCACCCCTGGCCGGTGCGCCGCGACGACGTCGACAGTCCCGACGAACTCCGCATCGACCTCGACCCGCAGCCCGGCACCGACTACGACGACGCGGTCCGCGCCGCCCATGAACTGCGCGCCGTGCTGGACGAGTTCGGCGGTCTGAAGGGTTTCCCCAAGACCTCCGGCGGACGCGGTCTGCACGTCTTCGTGCCGATCGAACCGCGCTGGACCTTCACCCAGGTCCGCCGCGCGGCCATCGCGGTCGGCCGCGAGCTGGCCCGCCGGATGCCGGACCAGGTGACGGTCAAGTGGTGGAAGGAGGAACGCGGCGAGCGCATCTTCGTCGACTACAACCAGACCGCCCGCGACCGCACCATCGCCTCCGCCTACTCCGTACGACCCCGCCCGCACGCCCCCGTCTCGGCACCCCTGCGCTGGGACGAGGTCGACACCGCGCACCCCCGGGACTTCGACCTCGCGACCATGCCGGCCCGTTTCGCCGAACTCGGCGACGTGCACGCCGACATGGACGACCACCGCTACTCCCTGGACGCCCTCCTCGAACTCGCCCGCCGCGACGAACACGACCACGGGCTGGGCGATCTGCCGTACCCGCCGGAGTACCCGAAGATGCCGGGCGAGCCGAAGAGGGTGCAGCCGAGCAGGGCGAAGAAGGCCGCCGCTGCCCCGGATTCTGCGGCCGACTCCGCGACCGATTCCGCGACCGATTCCGCCGCCGACTCCGCTTCCGACGGATCATGAGCGCATGACTCGCCTGCTGACACGGAGCGTCCTCGGCGCCCTGCTGGAACCCTCGGCCTGCCTCGCCGCGCTGCGGGCCGGCTTCCTCGCCGTAGGGGCCCCGGTGGCGATCCCGGGCCAACGGGTGCGCACCGACCTTCCGTTCCCCGGTACCGCCACCGCGCTGATGCCCGGACTGCTGCCCGGCATCGAGGCCTACACGGTGAAGGTCAACGCCAAGTTCCCTGACGCCCGGCCCGCGTTGAGGGGCGTGCTGTGCCTGCACAGCGGCGTGGACGGCGAGTTGCTCGCCCTGCTGGACTCGGCGACGGTGACCGCGTGGCGGACGGGGCTCGCGGCTGCCCTGGGCACGCATGCCCTCGCGGGTGCGGCGGAGGGTGCGGCGGTGGGGGTCATCGGCGCGGGCGCGCAGGCCGAGTTGATGGTGCGCGGTTTGGGCGTGCTCCGGCCGCACGGCGAACTCCTCGTCCACGACACGGACGTGGACCGCGCGACCGAGTTCGCCGCACGACACGGCGGCCGGGTGCTCGGCTCGCCGAAGGAGATCGCCGCGGCTGCCGACATCGTCCTCCTGGCGACCTGGTCCCGCACCCCGCTGCTGTCCCTCGTGGACACCCGGGAGGGACAGCACCTCACCAGCCTGGGCGCCGACGAGCCGGGCAAGCGGGAACTCGCCGCCGACCTGCTGGACGCGGCACTGGTCGTCGTCGACGACCGCCAACTGGTCGAGTCCGTGGGCGCGTTGACCCCGGCCCACATCGACACCACGCTCGGCGACGTACTGCGCGGAGATCATCCGGGGCGGACCGATGTCGATGCGCGTTCCGTATACGCACCCGTCGGGCTGCCGTGGCAGGACCTGGCGTTGGCGTGGCTGGCGTATGAGCGGGCGGAGCGGGACGGGGTGGGGCGGCGGGTGGATCTGTTGGGGTGAGGGCGCACTCCATTTTTGGGAGCGCTCTCACCGTCCGGTTCCGCCACGGCTATCCTGATCCGCATCATCGAGGAGGGGTCCAACCGTGACCGAGACAGCGCCGCGTCCCACGTTGGAGGCCGTGGCCGCGCGGGCGGGGGTGTCGCGGGCCACCGTTTCGCGGGTGGTCAACGGCGGGGACGGGGTGCGGGAATCGCTCGTCGAGCGGGTCCGGCAGGCCGTGGACGAACTCGGGTACGTCCCCAATCAGGCGGCCCGAAGTCTGGTGACGAAGCGGCACGACGCCATCGCCGTGGTGATCGCCGAACCGGAGACGCGCGTCTTCGCCGACCCCTTCTTCGCCATGCAACTCCGTGGTATCAGCAAGGAGTTGACCGCCCACGACTCCCAACTCGTGCTGCTCCTCACGGAAGGCCGCGACGACCACGCCCGCGTCGGCCGCTATCTCGCCGGCGGTCACGTGGACGGCGCGCTCGTCTTCTCCCTGCACCTCGACGACCCGCTGCCCGGACTGATCCAACGGGCCGGTGTCCCGACCGTGTTCGGCGGCAGGCCCTCCTGGAGCGAGGGGACACGCGCCTCCGGACCGACGGTCTACGTCGACTGCGACAACCGGGGCGGTGCCCGTGAGGCCGTACGACACCTCGTCGGGCTCGGCCGCACCCGGATCGCGCACATCACCGGCGCGCTCGACCAGACCTCCGCGGTGGACCGGCTCGACGGGTTCCGGGACGTCATGGTCGACGTCGATCCCCGGCTGATCGTGGAGAGCGACTTCACCCCGGGTGGCGGTGAGCGCGCGATGCGGGAACTCCTCGACAACTGCCCCGACGTGGACGCCGTGTTCGCCGCCAACGACCTCACCGCCTACGGCGCCCTGAAGGTGCTGCGCGAGGAGGGTCTGCGGGTGCCCGAGGACGTGGCGGTGATCGGCTTCGACGACATGCTTCCGGTCGCCGAGCAGACCGAACCGCCGCTCACGACGGTCCGCCAGGACATAGAGGAGATGGGCCGGTTGATGGCCCGCCTGCTGCTGCGCGGCCTCGACCGCCGGGGCGCCCCGGACGGCATCGGAGGCGCGCCGTCCAGCGTGATCCTGCCGACCACCCTGGTCCACCGCGCCTCCGCGTGAGCCGTGCCCGTACGTCGGCGTGGGACCGGCCGGCGGGCCGGCCCGCGTGCCGCCGACTCGGGAGGCACCGTCAACCCTGCGGCGGCTCGCTCTTGATGACGGCGAAGCGGGCGCCGTGCGGGTCGGTGAGCTGGGCGATGCGGCCGACGCCCTCCATGCCGGCGGCCGGCACGGCGACCTTGCCGCCCGTCTCCAGCGCCTTGGCGACCGTGGCGTCCACGTCGGCGACCTCGAAGTAGGCCAGCCAGTACGCCCCCGAGGCCGCGCCGTCCGGGTCGACGTCGAGCGGGACGACACCGCCGAACATCGCGTCCTCACCGGCACCGGACGGATTGAGGCAGGTGTAGTCGCCGCCCGGCATGGGGGCGGCGGAGGTCTCCAGGCCGAGCGAGGCGTAGTAGAACGCGGCCGCCGCGGCGATGTCCGGCGTGTACAGCTCGACCCAGGTCAGCGAACCGGGGTCGCCCGCGACGTCAACACCCTTCATTTGGCCCGGCTGCCAGATGCCGAACGCGGCGCCCCCCGGGTCCCTGAGGATCGCCATGTGACCCTGGCCCATCACGTCCATCGGCTGGAACAGGACCGCGCCGTGCGCCTGCTCCACCGACTTGGCCGTGGCCTCCGCGTCCGGGCTCTGGAAGTACACGGTCCAGGCGGACGAGTCGTGCTCCGGGGGCAGTGGCATGCCGCCGGCGACCGTCCTGCCGTCGAGCTGGAAGAAGCCGTAGCCGCCGGCCTCGGGTCCCGCCGACTGGAACTGCCAGCCGAAGAGACCGCCGTAGAAGGAGATGGCGCTGTCGATGTCGGGCGAGCCGACGTCCAGCCAGTTGGGAGCGCCGTTGACGAAACGGGTGGTGAGCATCATTGCCCTCCTCGTTGAAGGGTCCCGTGGGAAGGGCCCGTTCTCTGCACTGCCGAGTCTTGCACCGCCCACTGACAATCGCTGCCGGAGCGCGGCGGCGGTTCGCGGATACGGTGATGGTTACCCTCGGTGACCGTTGAAGTTCTCCGTGTTTTCATACCGGGTCCGCGCGCCGCCGTGCGTCGGTGCGGGCGCAGGGGTCATCATCGGGGCGGCCGGAGGCCTCGGAGCGCGGCGTTGATCCCGCGTTGATCGAACGTTTTTCGCCGGACGGCACGATCCTGGCCATGCACATCGACACGATCACCTCGCCCGACCTGGACTGGCAGCAGGAGGCGTTGTGCGCGCAGACCGGGGCGGACTTCTTCTTCCCCGAACCCGGCAGCTCCGTCAGGGAGGCCAAGCGGATCTGCGGCATGTGCCCGATCCGCTCGGCCTGTCTGGAGTGGGCCCTCGACCACGACGAACGCTTCGGCGTGTGGGGCGGTCTGTCGGAGAAGGAACGCCTGGAGATCCGACGCACCACCTCCCGCTGAACGGGCGCGTTTATTCGGTGCGGTGCGCGCGGGCGAGTGCGGTTAGGATCCGGGGGCGCACCCGGGCGTAGCGCAGAGGCAGGCGCACGTCGTGCTCTGACGAATCACATCGGTTCGAATCCGATCCCCGGGCTGCGTTCGGGGGCCCTGTTGAGCAGAGGCAGACTCGCCGCCTTGTCAGGGCGGATACGCCGGTTCGAATCCGGTCGGGGCCCACTTCATGGCACGGCCGGGGCGGGGATCGATGACTGACGAGGGCGGGATCACCGAGGCGGAACTGGCCGCCTTCCACCACGCGGTGGGCAGGCTGCGGGAGTTGCCCGTCGACGATCCGGTGCGCCTGCGCGCGGAACAGGTCGCCGCGTCCTTCGCCAGGGACGGCCGGCTGCGGCGCCGGAAGGCCCGCGGCGCCGACGTGTCCGCGGCCGACGCGGCGACGATGGCGGCGACCGCGACGGGGGCGGTGGATCGACGCGAGGACGCTCCGCTGGGTCCAGCGGGTGAACTGGCGGATCGAGCGGGCGAGTTGGTGGGGCACGCGGATACCGGTGGGGGTGTCTACCGCAGGCCGCGTGGTTGCTACGTCTGCAAGTCGCCCTATCGACAGGTGGATTCCTTCTACCACCGGCTGTGTCCCGACTGCGCCGCCGACAACTCCGCACGCCGGGCGCTGAGTACGGACCTGAGCGGGCGCCGGGTGCTGCTCACCGGCGGGCGGGTGAAGATCGGTTTCCAGTTGGCGCTGATGATGCTGCGGGACGGCGCGGAGCTGCTGGTCACCTCGCGGTTCCCGCACGATGCCGTACGCCGGTTCCGTGCCGAGCCGGGCAGCGAGAAGTGGCTGGACCGGCTGACGGTGCTCGCCGTCGACCTCCGCGACCCCCGCCAAGTGCTGGGCCTGTGCGAGGAGTTGAGGGAGGCGGGCGAACCGCTGGACATCCTCGTCAACAACGCCGCGCAGACCGTACGACGCCCTCCGCGGTCGTACGCGCTGCTGACCGCGGGGGAGCGCGACGCCCTGCCGGAGGGGGCACGGCGGGCGCCCGGCTTCACACCGATGCGGATGCTCGCGGGCGGCGCCTCGACGCTCCCCGTCGTACTCCGCGAGGCCGACGAGGCCGGGCTCCTGCCCGACCCGTCCCCGGAGAACTCCTGGTCGGCCCGGCTCGGCGCCCTCGACCCGGCCGAGGTCCTGGAGACCCAACTCGTCAACGCCCTGGCCCCGGCCCTCCTCTGCGACCGCCTGCTGCCCCTGCTGCTCGCCTCGCCGCGCCCCCGCCGGTACGTCGTCAACGTCACCGCGGTGGAGGGCAGGTTCGCCGTCCGCAACAAGATGCCCGGCCACCCCCACACCAACATGGCCAAGGCCGCCCTCAACATGCTCACCCGCACCAGCGCCGCCGAACTCGCCCACCAGGGCGTCCACATGTGCGCCGTGGACACGGGCTGGATCACGGACGAGAACCCGGCCCCCAAGAAGGACCGGATGGCCGACGCCGGCTTCCGTACCCCCCTCGACATCGTGGACGGCGCGGCCCGCGTCTACGACCCGATCGTGCGCGGCGAGTCCGGCGACCCGGTGTCCGGGGTGTTCCTCAAGGACTATCGGGAGGCGGCGTGGTGAGCGGGGGCGTGGAGGGCACCGGGGATCCTGACGGCCCTGCGGGAGCGGATTCTGGGCAGGATTCCCCACCTCCGCCGGCGATCACCTTCGCCGGTGTCCCGTACATCGTGCCCGGACCCGTCGCCGAACTGGCCCCGCTGCTCGACTGGTTGAGGGCGGGCCGACCAGCCGGAGAGCGCCTCGACTTCGCCGTAGGCACGGCCCTGCCCGACGGGCGGCTCGACCTGTGCAAGCAGGAGTTGGGGGCGGAGGGTGCCGCGCTGGTCGCCGAGGCGTTGGCCCAAGGGCCCTCTCCTGTACGGCACTTGCTGCTCGGTACCGACGGGCTCGGGGACGAGGGCGCCGAAGTCGTGGCCGCGGGGAGTGGGGACGTCGAGACGCTCTATCTCGGCTGCAACGGGATAACGGCCGGTGGTGCCTGTCGGATCGCGGACCAGTTGCGGGCCTCGCCGCAGGTCGTCACCGGGGTGTGGCTCAAGCGCAACCCGCTGGGCAGCGGGGGAGGGCGGGCGGCGGCCGAACTCATCGAGTCCGCGCGGTCGTTGCGCACGCTCGACCTCGTGCAGACCGGGATCGATCCGGCGGGCGCAGTCGTCCTTGCTGACGCGTTGCTCGCCGCTGCCGGCAATGGGCGCCGCATCGAGCGGCTCTTCATCGGCGGCAACACGCTCGGCGCGGACGGCACCGCACCCCTCGCCGCCGTCGTCGCGGCGGGCGCGATCGACGAACTCTACGTATCCGCCGCCCGGTTGGGGGACGCCGGCGCCCTCCTCCTCGCCGACGCCCTGGAACGCGCGCCGTACGGACGGCTCGTGCGGCTGTCCGTCGCCAGTAACGGCATCGGTCCGCGGGGCGCGGCGCGGTTGGTGGCCGCCGCCACCGCGGCCGGGGTCGGGCTGCTGGACCTCGGCCGGGTGAGAGCGGCGGCTGTGCTCGGCGCGGCCGACAACCACGTTGATCTGCGCGCCGCCGAGAGCATCGGCCGGACCCTCGTCGCCGCCGAGCACCGCCTCACCCATCTCGTCCTGTCCCACTCCGGGATGCGCAGCCGCGAGGCCCACCGCCTCCTCGACACGGCACCCCGCGCGGTCACCCCCACCCGCTTCGTCCTCGGCCAGGGGATCGCCGCCAGCGTCAAACGCCGCCTGGAGGCACTCGCCGCCCACATCCCGGCACCCTCGCTCGCCCCGGACGTGGCCGCCGTACGCAGCGTGCATCGCACCGCGCGGCCGGGGGAGTCCGAGCACGGGGTCAGCGACGCGCCAAGCCCGTGAAGATGTCCGTCCAGAACCGCTGTTGCCGAGCCGACGCCCCCACCAGATAGGTCGCCCGGAGCTTCGCCGGCAGCAGGGCCACCATGCGGGCCACGACCGCGCGGTGCTTCTTCAGCTGGGACAGCTCCGCGTTGGCGAGGATCTGGTGGACCACGTCGCTGTCGTCGCCGCCCTCGTCGGTGTGCTCGGCCGCGCGGCGCAGCCGGGCCTCCCAGAGGTCCGCGTCACGGGCCAGCTCGCGCAGTCCCGTCACCGGGCGGCCCTTGAAGCGGTCGATCAGGGCGGTGAGCGGCACGGGCGCGTACTCCCCGTCGCCGAGATAGACCGTCGCCATCTCCAGCGGCAGCCCCCGCCGGTGCAGCTTGATCAGCCGCTCCAGCGTGCGCTTGGTGATCCAGGCGCGGCCGTCGTCGTCGATGTCGTGCTTCCACCACTCCAGCACCGTCTCCGCGTCCGAGCCGTACCGCGCGAGCAGCCACTCGTTCGCCGGGATGTCCTCCGGGTCCACCGTCAGCGAGGCCGTGAACCGCGTCGCCTGGGCGATGTTGTTCCGCGACACCAGCAGCTTGCGGCCCAGGTGGTACGGCGGGTTCTGGACGGCGATCTGCGCCCGCAGGTTCTCGATCCGCCGTCCGGCGAGCGACCACTCCTGGGTGATCTCCATCAGCTTGGCGAACGCGGCCTTGTCCTTGGGGCGGTTGTACTCGTCCCACACGATCGCCTTGGGGCCGGGCCCGGTGAAGTTCGCGGCCAGCAGGTTGTCCAGGGTGCCGTCCGGCGACGGGATCGGCGCGCACAGGTCCTCGACGTTCGTCACCGGCAGCGAGAAGTACAGCGGCTCCCGGCCCAGGCCCGCGCGGACCGTCTCCCGGACCAGCTCCGTCTTGCCGCAGCCGGGCGGCCCTTGGAGCAGCACCGTCCAGCGGTTGCGCAGCGCGGCCCGCACCACCTGCCGTACCGGGTCGGGGATCGTGGCCGGGTTGGGCACGCCCAGGGCCTCGGCGACGCGGTCCAGGATCTCCGTCGTGCGGTTCTGCCCGGGCCGGCCGTCCGGGCCCGGCTCGGCCAGCCGCAGCCGCTCGCCGTCGATCAGGGGCAGGCCCCAGCGGAGCGGGAAGCCCTCCTTCGCGTTGGCCAGGACGTGGTCCAGCGTGCGCGGGGACAGCAGCTCGCGCAGCGCGGGCGAGAGCGATGCCCACACACTGAAGACCGAACGGAGGTCCCAGGGGCGGTACTTGGCCGCCAGGTGCCGGCGCCAGGACGTGTCGTTCGCCGTGATCCGCATCGTCACCATGCGGTCGAGCAGCGCGAGGTCGCCGCGCCGGGCCGACGTCTCGGACAGCGACTCGTTGTCCGTGAGGAAGACACCGACGCAGCCGAGCGCCCGCAGATCGTGCTCGCCGAGCGTCCAGTTGCAGGCGATCTGCATCAGCTGCGACTGGATCGTGTCGCCCGCCTGCAACGAGTCGTCGATGAGCAGCACGAACGGCGTGCCCGGCTTCAGCTGGCTCATCACCAGCTGGCGCAGCACGAGTTCACCGGTGTGCGGGTCCCGCACCGGCGCGTTGACGAGCAGGTCGTCCGGTGTCAGATTCGCCGCCGGGACGTACACCAGCGCGGTGTCCGGGTGGGCGCGGCCGATGTGGGAGAAGAACGTCGCCGTCTTGCCGATGCCGTGCTCGCCGAAGACCTGCCCGGTCTGCCCGATGTCGATCATCGCGTCGATGAAGGACTCCAGGCGCGACGGCTCACGCCGACCGTGCCCGGCCTCCGGGGTCGTCGACTGCCCTGTCTCCGTGGTCATTTACGTCGATCCTGTCGTGACGCGATGGCAGTCCATCGCCGGGTTGTGCGTCTCGGGCCACTCGCTGCCGCCCTCGGTGATCAGCCAGATCCACTTGTCCGGCTCGGCGGGCGTGACAGGCGGCGCGTACCCGTCCGTGAGCACCACGACCGCGTCCGGGGTCACGTCGAACCGCCGGCCGTTCACCTCGGTACGCCCCTCCACGTAGTCCGCGACGACCTGGAAGCTCGTGCCGCCACCGCCGTAGACCCGCTCGCCGGGCCTGAACGGCATCACCACGGCGTCGAAGGACAGCCAGTGCGCCTCGACCCCGTCGATGCGGCCGACGAGTTCGGTGAGCCAGGTGATCACGCGGTGCGGCATCGAGCCCGAGGTGTCGTACGCGACGACCAGGACCTTGTCCCGGACCGGGCCGCGGCGCGAGAGCATCGGGTCCTGGCCGAGGGCCGCGAGCAGGGCGCCGCGCTTCTTCGGGTACACCAGCCGCTCGCCGTCGCGCAGTTTCGAGCCGAGGACGTCGACGAGCCAGCGCTGCCACCAGTGGACCGTCCGCGTGCGTGCCGTCTCGCCGCGCAGGACGCCCGCGCCGAGGTTCCCCCAGATCCGGCCGGCCCGCGCGGAACCGTCCTCGGTGCGGCCCATCAGGTCGAGCAACTCCCGCTCCGCGCCCGCGTGTCCGCGCCGGGCCGCCAGCAGGGAGTTCAGCAGCGCGGACGACGCCACCGCGTCCACCGTCTCCTGGTCGGCCGCTACCCGGCCGTCCACCAGGTGCACGCACAGCTGCCGCTCCGGGACCGGAGGGTGCCGCATGCGCTTCAGTTCGCCGAACACCTTCATGTCGGTCGCGATGAACTCCTCGTAGGGGACCGGCTCCAGGCCGTGCGCGGTGAGGTCGTCCCGGTACAGCCGGTGGATCCCGCGTGGGTCGATGCCTGTCGGTCGGCCGTCCAGCAGGGGCAGTTCGGTGCGGCCGAGGCGGACCAGGGCGACATGGTTGATGGAGACCTCGGCGGCCAGCTCGAAGACCGGGTCGTCGCGCAGTTCGAGGTCGGCGAACAGATGGCGCTGCACCAGGTGCCGTGCCTCGTGGAAGAGCACGAACTTCACGCCGTCCAGGCCGAGTCCGACGAAGAAGTCCGGGTTGAAGAGCAGCAGGCAGGAGCCGTCGCCGGAGGCGACCACGGCCGCCGTGTCCACCGCCGTGGTCGGGATCTGGTGATGGCACTTCGCGTACAGCCAGGACGCCACCGCCGACTCCGTCAGCCCGAAGTCCAGCAGCGCGGCCTCCTTCAGCCGCCGTGCCTCGGCGACCGTCGCCGGGTCCGCCGGCCGGTACCGCTCCAGCGCCCCGCGGTCGGCCAGATCGACCACAGGGGTACGCCGACCCCGCTCTCCGTACGCCATGTCACGCCCCCCGCGCCGCGTTCTCCCCCGTGCCCCAATTGGTACCAGGCCGCACTGACAATGGGCCAAGGCATTACGCTCTGGTCCCAAGGGCGGGGTCGTAGCGCAGAGGCAGGCGCTCTGGTCTCCAGAACCGGAACACGCTGGTTCGAATCCAGCCGCCCCGCCCCCCTCGGCGACTCTGGGGTCGGCTCAGGCGATCGCGCCGGCCGTCACCACCAGCTCCACCACGTTCCCGTGGAACGTGTCGATCAGCTGCGCCAGGACCGCCCAGGCGTCCTCGTGGTCGGCCAAGTGCTCGCGCACGAGCGGTCGTAGAGCGTCCTCGGCCTCGGCCGCGCGCGCGGGGAACATGAGTTGGCCGGTGGAGAGCACCTGGAGGACGTCCGACGCGGGGCCCCAGGCGGTCGCGTAGTCGGCGGGGCCGTCCAGCACGCCGGCCTGCTCCACCCGGTGGGTGAACTTGCGGTGGGTGCCGAAGTGCGCGCGCAGCGCGGGCGGGCAGTCCGGGCGTATGGACAGGGCCCAGCGCGCGTAGCCGGGCAGGGGGCGGTCCTGGTCCGCCTCGGTGACCGTCTGCCAGTCGGAGCGCTCCAGGACCATCGACGCGGCCGTCCGCGCGGACTGCATCGAGGTGCCCTCGCGCAGGGCGCCGATCAGGCCGAAGCGGGTGAAATTCACGGGGACCGGTGGTTCGTCCGTCACATCCACGCTCTCGGCGACGGTGACCGGCTCCACGCGCGCGTGGCCGAACGGCACGCCCCGCGCGATGGCGCGCCGCATCGCGTTGTCCGCGGAGACGTGCCGCCAGACCCACTTGTTCAGTTCCGGATCGTCCTCCTCCAGAACCCACAACAGTACGGAGGACGGCACCGCCGTCCTCGTCCAGGACCAGAGCAGGCTGCGCCGGGTCTCGGGATCTCCCTCGGCCTCCGGGAGGCCGATCCGCCGCCGTATCCGCTCGGCGTCCGCGCTGTCGACCAGGTGCAGCAGAAAGTCGACCGCCGCCCCCGACGTGCTGTTGTCACGCATGGCGGCATGATGCCGCAGCGGGGGCACGTCCCGCACCGGTAATTCGATCACCGGGCGGTTCGGGGGCGGCCGGGGGTCGGTCAGGCGCTCGCGCGGGCCGCCATGCGGGCCTTGCGGATCGCCAGCTTCTCGTCGAACTTCGAGGCCTCGGAGTCCAGGCCGCCCATGTAGAGGCCGATCTCCTCCTGGGCCTGCTGGCCCTCGGGGCCGAGACCGTCGATGTCCATGACCTTCAGGAAGCGCAGCACGGGCTGGATGACGTCGTCGTGGTGGATGCGCAGGTTGTAGACCTCGCCGATGGCCATCTGCGCGGCGAAGCGCTCGAAGCCGGGCATGCCGTGACCGGGCATCCGGAAGTTGACGAGGACGTCGCGCACGGCCTGCATGGTGAGGTCGGGGGCGAGCTCGAACGCGGCCTTCAGGAGGTTGCGGTAGAAGACCATGTGGAGGTTCTCGTCGGTCGCGATGCGGGCCAGCATGCGGTCGCAGACCGGGTCGCCCGACTGGTGGCCGGTGTTGCGGTGCGAGACGCGCGTGGCCAGCTCCTGGAAGGCGACGTACGCCACGGAGTGCAGCATCGAGTGCCGGTTGTCCGACTCGAAGCCCTCGCTCATGTGCTGCATGCGGAACGCTTCGAGCTTCTCCGGGTCGACCGCGCGGGAGGCGAGCAGGTAGTCCCGCATGACGATGCCGTGCCGGCCCTCCTCCGCCGTCCAACGGTGCACCCAGGTGCCCCAGGCGCCGTTACGGCCGAAGAGGGAGGCGATCTCGTGGTGGTAGCTGGGGAGGTTGTCCTCCGTGAGGAGGTTCACGACGAGGGCGATGCGGCCGATCTCGGTGACCTTGGACTGCTCCTTGCCCCAGGCCTCGCCGTCCTCGAAGAAGCCGGGGAAGTTCCGGGCGTCGCTCCACGGCACGTACTCGTGCGGCATCCAGTCCTTGGTGACCTTGAGGTGCCGGTTCAGTTCCGTCTCGACGACTTCCTCCAACGCGTACAGCAGCTTGGCGTCGGTCCAGACTGCGGGGCTGCCGAGGTGCGGGGAAGTGATCGTCACGGGGACTCCAGGGGGACGTCGTACAAAACTGAACAAACCGGCGAGCGGTGCCGGGACCTGTGCAACTTACGGAATCGTAGGCTACGAAACCGTAGGTTACGAGACCGTAGGTTAAGGGCGCCGTAAAGATCGCTGTTCAGGCGGTATCGCCGGGGGAATCCCGCGGAGTCGCAGGACCCCAGGTGACGGCGCCGAACGGGCGGCTCCGTCACCCGGTCAGGCGTACAGATCCCGGAGCCTGACCGAGAGGCACGTCACACATCCTTCGAGTTTCTCGAACTCGCTGATGTCCACCACGACCGGCTCGTGGCCGAGGTCGGCGAGCAGATCGGCCGTCTTGGGCGCGCTCGCCGCCATCAGCACCTTGTCACCGCCGAGCAGCACCACATGAGCGCCGGCCTCCTCGGGCACCGACAGGAAGCGCGGGAAGAGCGAGGGCCGGTCCACCTTCGGGATGTGCCCCAGCACCGTCCCCTCGGGCAGCGCGGTGACCGCCGACTTCAGATGCAGCACCTTGCTCACGGGCACGGCGACCACCCGCGCTCCGAGCGGCTCGAACACGGCCCGCAACTGCTGGACGCCGGCCGCGTTCGTCCGGCCGCCCCGGCCGACGTAGATCGTGTCGTCGACCTTGAGGACGTCGCCGCCCTCCAGGGTGCCAGGCTCCCAGACCCAGTTCACCGAGCAGCCGAGCCGGGCCACCGCCTCCTCGACCCCGCCCGTCTCCTCGCGCCGGGACTCGGCGCCGGGCCGGGCGATCAGCGCCACGTTCCTGTACATGACCACCGCGTCCTCGACGAACACGGAGTCGGGGCAGTCGTCGGCCGGATCCACCTCGATCGTCTCCCAGCCGTGCACCCGCAGCGCGTGCGCGTACGCCTCCCACTGCTCGACGGCCTGCTCGACGTCGACCTTCTCCCGCTCGATGTGCGTGACCAGCCCTTCGGCCAGGCGCGGGCTGGGGCGGCGGACGAGGGCCTTCTTGCTGGGCACGAGCGGGACTCCGTATCGGCGGGATCGGTTCGGCGCCCTTGTCGGGGCACCGGTTGGCCATCATGCGCCACCCGTCCGTGCCGACAAAACCCCTCACGTGAGGCTGTGGCCCTCCTGAGACGCGCGCGAAACACCTCAGGCCGGGTGTTCCACCTCCTCCGGCGTGATCGTCCGCAGCTCCCCGTCCAGCAGCAGCCAGCGCGTGATGCCGATCGATTCGAGGAACGGCACGTCGTGACTGGCCACGATCAACGCCCCCTCGTACGACTCCAGCGCCGTGGTGAGCTGCCGCACGCTCGCCATGTCGAGGTTGTTCGTCGGCTCGTCCAGCATCAGCAGCTGCGGGGCGGGCTCCGCGAGCATCAGCGCCGCCAGCGCCGCCCGGAAGCGTTCGCCGCCGGACAGGGTCGCCGCCTGCTGGTCGGCGCGGGCACCCCGGAACAGGAAGCGGGCCAGCCGCGCCCGGACCCGGTTGTTGGTGGCGCCCGGCGCGAACCGTGCCACGTTCTCCGCCACGGTCAGCTCACCGTCGAGCACATCGAGCCGCTGCGGCAGGAAGCGCAGCGGGACATGCGTCACCGCCTCGCCCGACACCGGCTCCAGCTCTCCGGCGACCGTGCGCAGCAGCGTCGTCTTGCCCGCGCCGTTGCGCCCGATCAGCGCGACGCGCTCCGGCCCGCGCAGATCGAGGCCGCCCGCCCACGCGCCGTACGCGAGTTCCAGGTCCATGAGGGTCAGGACCTGACGACCCGGCGGTACGGCCGTGTACGGCAGGTCGACGCGGATCTCGTCGTCGTCCCGTACGGCCTCCACCGCCTCGTCGAGCCGCTCCTTGGCCTCGGCGAGCCGCTCCTCGTGCAGGATGCGGTGCTTGCCCGCGGACTCCTGCGCGGACCGCCTGCGCGCGCCCATGACGATCTTCGGCTCGCGCTTCTGCTCGAACATCTTCTGTCCGTACTTCTTGCGGCGGGCCAACTTGACCTGGGCGTCGGACAGTTCGCGCTTCTGCTTGCGGAAGTCGGCCTCGGCGACGCGCACCATCCGTGTCGCGGCGTCCTGTTCGGTGCCGAGAGCCTCCTCGTAGGCGGAGTAGTTGCCGCCGTACCAGGTGATCTCGCCGGAGCGCAGATCGGCGATCTGGTCGACGAGGTCGAGGAGTTCACGGTCGTGGCTGACCACGATCATCACCCCGGGCCAGGACGCGACGGCCGAGTACAGCCGCCTGCGGGCGTACAGGTCGAGGTTGTTCGTCGGCTCGTCGAGGAGCAGGACGTCCGGCCGGCCGAGCAGCAGCGCGGCCAGCCGCAGGAGTACGGACTCGCCGCCCGAGACCTCGCCGATGGTGCGGTCCAAGTCGATGTGTCCCAGGCCGAGTTCGCCGAGTGTGGCGAGCGCGCGCTCCTCCACGTCCCAGTCGTCGCCGAGCGTCTCGAAGTGCTCCTCGGCCGCGTCACCGGCCTCGATGGCGTGCAGGGCGGCGCGTTGGGCGGCGATGCCGAGCGTCTCGTCGACGCGCAGGGCGGTGTCGAGCGTGACGTTCTGCGGGAGGTAGCCGACCTCGCCCGCGAGCCGCACGGTGCCGTCGGCCGGGGTGAGTTGACGGGCAATCAGTTTCAACAGGGTCGACTTCCCTGATCCGTTGACGCCGACGAGCCCGGTTCTGCCGGGTCCGAAGGCGGCGTCCAGGTCCTCGAAGACGGAGGTCCCGTCGGGCCACGCGAAGGAGAGGGACGTACAGGTGACGGAGGTATGCATGAGGGCCTCGCGGGTGCTTGACGCGGTCATGGGCAGACGCGTATCGAGACACCGCGAGGCGGGAGACTGATCCCGGGGCAGAGGGGAAAGGCCCTGTTCCGGAGGACGGCTCGGACGCCGAGGTCGTACACGACGGACACACCTCACGGGTGTGTGCGCGGTGTCTCAGAACCTCAGACGAGCAACGTCCTACTCCGATCGACGGCAACAGAAGCGAGGACAACGCTACGAACGGCCTCGGGGCGCTGTCAACGCATTAAACGGGAGCCCGCGACCCGCACGCCGATGTCGGATTCCTGCCAGCCGGGGCGCGCCCGCGACTGCTTGAGTGGGGCGCATGACGAACCAGAACACCCTCCGTGACCGGGCTCTGGCCTTCCGCGCGCTGCATGTGCCGGGACGTCCGCTGATCCTGCCGAACGCCTGGGACGCCGCGAGCGCCCGCATCGTCGAGGACACGGGCGCGCCCGCCGTGGCGACCACCAGCGCGGGTCTCGCCTGGGCCCTCGGTGTCCCGGACGGCGACCGGCTGGACCGGGAGCGGGCCCTGGAGGCGGTCGCCCGCATCATCGCGACCGTCGCCGTACCGGTGAGCGCCGACATCGAGAGCGGCTTCGCGAAGGACGCGGCGGGCGTCGCCGACACGGTCCGCGCGGTGCTCGCGGCGGGCGCGGTGGGGGTGAACATCGAGGACGCGCTCTACGGCGCTGAGATCGACGCGCTCCACGGCGGGGAGGGCGTCCTGCGGCCGGTCGCCGAGCAGGCCGAGCGGATCGCCGCCGCTCGGGAGGCTGCCGACGCGGAGGGCGTGCCACTGTTCGTCAACGCGCGCATCGACACGTATCTGCGGGGCGTCGGGGGAGTGGACGCGACCCTGGAGCGGGCCGCCGCGTTCCGGGCCGCGGGCGCCGACGGGATCTTCGTCCCCGGGGTCGTCGAGCCGGGAACGGTCAAGGAACTCGCCGACGGGATCGACGCGCCGCTCAATGTACTGGTCGGCCCCGGAGCACCGCCGGTCGCCGAACTGGCCGCGCTGGGCGTCGCCCGCGTGAGCGCCGGCTCCAGCGTCGCGCTGGCCGCGTACGCCGTGGTGCGCCGTGCCGCGCGGGAGCTGCTGGACACGGGTACCTACGGCGCGCAGACGGGAGGGCTCGGCTACGGCGAGCTCAACTCCCTGCTGGCCCGGGAGGACTAGCTCAGCAGGCGTCCCGCATCAGCTCGGCGAGGTCGTGGTCCAGGTCGAGCTGGAGGTGTTCGAGGCCGGCGGGCACCAGCTCGCCGGTGGCCTGGAGGAAGCGACGTATCTCGGACGAGTGGACGTGGACGACGGCGGTGCCCTCGGGGGCGTGGAATTCGAGGACGGTGCGGTCGAAGCCGTAGGGCCGCACCCGGACGTCGCCGTGGCCCTCGGTGCCGTGCAGACCGGCCGCGAGGAGTTCCCGGGCGAAGGTCCAGCAGACCTCGACGCCCTCCAGGGTGGCCGGGGCCGGGAAGGTCATCCGGACGGCGAACGGGTCCCGCCGGTCGTAGTGCAAGGTGGCGGGAATGCTCGGCATCCGCGGTGCGGCGGCGACGAGACGGGCCTCTACGGGCTGCTCGATGACGATGGACAACGCCTTGCTCCCTTGTGTGACGGCGGTGCGGACTGCGGTGACGACCGGACGGACTCCCGTACGTATTCCGGAGCGGACCCCCGAGTGGATGGGTCCGCACTGGAAGAGACGCCGGAACAGGCCCATCCGTGCACACGATTTTCGAGTGACCTCTGTCACCGCCGCCCAAATACACCCAAGGCGGGCGGGGGCATCTGGACGGTCCCCGGGGAGTGGGCTAGCTTCGCCCGCCATGAGGCGCATGGGGAAGACGCGACGGGTGGGACGTACGTACCGGAGCATGGCCGTGGCCATGGCGTGCGGGGCGGCGCTGGCCGCGCTGACCGCCGTACCGGCACAGGCGCGGGAGACGGCGCACCGGGCTCCGCACTGGGAGCTCAAGGACAGCGGGGCCGCCGATGTGCGGTTCCGGGGGCTGTCGGCCGTCAGCCGGAACACCGCGTGGGTGGCCGGGACCGCGGGCACGGTGCTGCGGACGACCGACGGCGGGGCGAGCTGGCGGAACGTCTCGCCGCCCGGCACGACCGACCTGCAGTTCCGGGACATCGAGGCCTTCGACGCACGGCGTGCGGTGGTCCTGGCGATCGGTGAGGGCGAAGCGTCCCGCGTCTACCGCACCGATGACGCCGGAGCGACCTGGACGGAGTCCTTCCGCAACACCGACGCGAACGCCTTCTACGACTGCATGACCTTCTTCGACAGCCGGCACGGCCTCGCGATGAGCGACCCGGTGGACGGCAAGTTCCGCATCCTGTCGACCGGCGACGGCGGCCGCTCCTGGAAGGTGCTGCCGAACACCGGGATGCCGGCCGCCCTCGACGGCGAGGCGGGCTTCGCGGCGAGCGGGCAGTGTCTGGTGAGTTCCGGGCCGCGTGACGTCTGGCTGGCCACCGGTGGGGGTGCACGCGCGCGTGTCCTGCACTCCGCGGACCGGGGCCTCACCTGGACGGCGGCCGACACACCGATCCCGGCCGGTGACCCCGCGCGCGGGGTGTTCGCCCTCGCCTTCAGGGACCGTACGCACGGCCTCGCGGTCGGCGGGAACTACACCGCGGACCAGCCGTCACCGCTGGCGGCGGCCGTCACCGGCGACGGCGGCCGCACCTGGCGCCCCGCCACGACCCCGCCGCCCGCCTACCGCTCCGGCGCGGCCTGGCTGCCCCGCAGCCGCGGCACCGCTCTCGCGGTCGGCCCCACGGGCACGGACGTCACGACCGATGCCGGCCGTACCTGGAAGACGGTGGACTCCGGCTCGTACGACACGGTCGACTGCGCGGCGGACCTGGGCTGCTGGGCGGCGGGGGAGAAGGGGCGCGTGGCACGGCTGGAGGACTGAGGAGGCCGGGGCGGGGGCCGTCGTCACGGCCCCGCCGTTTCTTCGCGCCACCGAGATCCCCGTACGCTCGGCACCACCATGACGACCGTACCCATTCCCGCGGGCTGGCCCGCGACCGAGGAGCAAGCCCGCGCCGTCCAGGACGAGTTGCGGGAGCGGGTGGTGACCGACGAACCGGGACCGCCGCCAAGGACCGGACACGTCACCGGAGTTGACGTCGCCTACGACGACGAGCGGGACGTGGTGGTGGCCGCGGCCGTCGTGCTGGACGCGGCGGACCTCACGGTGGTCGCCGAGGCCACGGCCGTCGGCCGGGTCTCCTTCCCGTACGTCCCGGGGCTGCTCGCCTTCCGCGAGATCCCCACGGTGCTGGCCGCGTTGGAGGCGCTGCCCTGCCCGCCGGGCCTGGTCGTGTGCGACGGCTACGGCCTCGCCCACCCCCGCCGCTTCGGCCTCGCGAGCCACCTCGGCGTCCTCACCGGCCTGCCCACGATCGGCGTCGCCAAGAACCCCTTCACCTTCACGTACGACGATCCGGGCATCCCGCGCGGCTCCTCGTCGCCGCTCCGCGCGGACGCCGAGGAGGTCGGCCGCGCGCTGCGCACCCGGGACGCGGTGAAGCCGGTGTTCGTCTCCGTGGGCCACCGGGTGACCCTGGACAACGCGTGTGCCCACACCCTCGCGTTGACCCCGGAGTTCCGCCTCCCGGAGACGACCCGCAGGGCGGACGCGCTGTGCCGGCGGGCGTTGCGGGAGGCGACCGCGTGAGCAGCTGGGGGCGGGCCGCGTTCTGAGTACCTGATCTGAGTACCTGTACGGATGTGGCCGCGCCCGCATGATCGGCAGGCTGTCCCGCATGACAACCCACCGTTCCCCGAAGCCCGTCGCGCATCCGAGCCAGCCCGTCGAGCGGGCCGTGATGGTCGCGCTCGTCCTGTCCGTGGCGGCGGGCCTCGCCTGGATCGGCGGGATGATCTACACGCTGTGGCCGTGAGGCGCGGGTCGTACCGGTGCGGGAAGCACGCGAGCCCCACCCCGCAAGTAGCGGTGTGGGGCTCGGAGTTGAGCGCCGGGCAGGCCTTGCACCTGCATTTCCCCGCAGGAAGCGGGGCGTCTTTCCTTGGACCACCGACGCGCGACCAGACCCCGGATTGCTCCGGCGACCGGCTCATGATCCATCGTATCCCATTCCGCGGATCACTTCGAACTCTCCGCTGGGCGCGGCCAGTTCAGGGCCCGACGCGCCGCGGCGGCATGCCACCGGTCGGGCGGCGACGGGCCGATGACCTCGGCTGTGGGCTGATCCGGATGCGGTCCGAGACGCCGTAGCGCGTCGGCGTGGACCTGGACGTCGAACCAGCCGTGCCAGTGGCCGTCGGGCCCGATGCCGCAGGCGAGACCTCAACGCAACTCCCGCTGGGCGAACGGCATCCAGTCGATGCCGCGCTCACGCAGTCAAGCGCGCGTCGCCGACCGCGGTGCGAGGCGACCCGGCAGGTTCTCGTAGGCCGCGACGGTGATCCACTCGGTGTTCGGCGTCTCCATGTCGTCCATCGTGACACGGAGGTCCGACACGCTCACCGGATCGCCGCCACCCGGAACGTGATGCCCGCGCCGCGGAGTCGTTCGATGAGGGCGTCGCCCATCGCCGCCGCCGTCGTCACCTGGCCCGCTGTGGGCGGGAGTTCGTCGAGGGCGAGGGAGAGGGCCGACTCGGCGAACATCTTCGCCGTCTCGTCGTAGCCGGGGTCGCCGCCCGCGACCTCGGTGAAGACCCGCCGGCCGCCGCCCTCGCCGACGAACTTCACGGAGAACCAGCTCTTCGCGCGCTTCTCCGGGCTCGGTCCGTCGCCGGGCTTGAGGCGGTCGGACAACCAGCGCCGGGCGGGCGGGAGTTGGGCGGCCGTGGCCAGTGCGCCGACCGCCGTGACTCCGCCGAGCGCCACGGGGAGGTGGCGCACGGCCGCGTAGTGGCGGTAGCGGAAGTCGGGGCCGTAGCGCTCCAGGGCCCTCGCGGATCGTTGAACGACCTGCGGGTCGATGGTCGGCAGCGGCACCGCCCAGGAGCCGACCTCCCCGGCGAACCGCGGTGCCCCCATGGGCGCGCCGGCCCGGCGGCCCACCATGCGCGGTTCGTGGCGGCGCCGCTCCCGGGCGGCGGCCAACACCTGCCTGCCGCGCCCGAGTTGGGTCAGCGCCGTGGCGAACGTGCCGCCGGAGAACATCGCGTCGGCGGTCACGAAGCCGTCCACCGTCAGGGGCACCCCCTCCGGCAGTTGCCGGACGGTGAAGTACGCCCCCAGGTCGTGCGGGATCGAGTCGAAGCCGGCGGAGTGCACCAGGCGGGCGCCGGTCTCACGCGCGCGTGCGTCGTGGCGGACGTATGTCAGGTCGACGAACTCCGGCTCGCCGCTGAGGTCGAGATAGTCCGTGCCGGTGTCTGCGCAGGCGGCGACGAGGTCCTCGCCGTAGGTGACGTAGGGACCGACCGTCGTGGCCACCACGCGCGCGTGCTCGGCGAGTTCGTGCAGGGAGGCCGGGTCGGAGACGTCGGCCCGGAGCATGCCGACCGACGTGCCGCCGGGGAGCCGTTCGCGCAGGCGCTTCAGTTTGAGTTCGTCGCGGCCGGCGATCGCCCAGCGCAGGCCCTCGGGTGCGTGCGCGGCGAGATACTCCGCGGTGAGCGCACCGACGAAGCCCGTGGCTCCGAAGAGCACGATGTCGTAGGGACGGTCCGTCCTGTTCAGCCTGCTCATGACACTCCTGGGTCCCGCAGCCCGCGCCGCTGTCGGTGGCTGAGGCTAGCGTGAAGAGTGCGGAGCCCGACGACGAGCCCGGAGGTATCAGGTGGCCGTGACCGACAACGCCCTGAGGAAGCGGGCGAAAGTACGCGAGTTCGCCCTCGGGCTGCCGGGTGCCGCAGAGGAGTTCCCCTGGGGCGAGAGTGTCGCGAAAGTCAACAAGAAGGTGTTTGTCTTCCTCGGTGTCGACGACGGCAGCTATCCGTTGGCCATGACGGTCAAGCTCACCGACGAGGCGGCCCACGCCCACGCGCTCACCGCACCCGGCGTCGAGCCCGCCGGTCACGGCCTCGGCAAGGCCGGCTGGGTGCGTGTCCCGCTCGCCGAGCAGGGCGCCCCGGCCGCCGAGCTGCTGTGCGACTGGGTCGAGGAGAGCTATCGCGCGATCGCCCCGAAGCGCCTCATGGCCGGGCTGGACGAGCAGGGCCGCAGCCGGCTGTGACTAACGGCGGGTAACTTGGCTAAGCGCTTGCTCGCCCAGGTCTTGTGCCGAGTGGAACGTGTTCTTACCATCACTGGTGTTACATCGGTTGTGTCACAGCTGGGGGCTGGATGACAGCGGCAACGACGCCCGGGCACGGCCCGCTCTCCGGCGTGAGCGTGGTCGAGCTGGCCGGGATCGGCCCAGGCCCCTTCGCCGCCATGCTCCTCGCCGACCTGGGCGCCGACGTCGTCCGCGTCGACCGGCCCGGCGGCCCGGTGCTCGGCGTCAACCCCGAGTACAACATCACCAACCGCAACAAGCGCTCGGTCCTCCTCGACCTGAAGGCGCCCGACGGCCCCGCGCGCGTGCTCGACCTGGTCGAACGCGCCGACATCCTCATCGAGGGCAACCGCCCGGGCGTCACCGAGCGCCTCGGCGTGGGCCCCGGACCCTGCCACGCCCGCAACCCAAGCCTCGTCTACGGCCGGATGACCGGCTGGGGCCAGGACGGCCCCCTGGCCGGGCGCGCAGGGCACGACATCGCGTACATCGCGCTCACCGGCACCCTCGGCATGATCGGGTCCCCCGGGGAGCCCCCGCCCGTCCCCGCCAACCTCCTCGGCGACTACGCGGGCGGCGCGCTCTACCTCGTCGTCGGCGTCCTCGCGGCCCTGCACCACGCGCGCGTCACCGGCACCGGCCAGGTCGTCGACGCGGCCATCGTCGACGGCACCGCCCACCTCTCCGCGATGATCCACGGCATGCTCGCCGCCGGCAGCTGGCAGGACCGGCGCGCCGCCAACCTCCTCGACGGCGGCTGCCCGTACTACGGCACCTACGAGACCGCCGACGGGAAGCACATGGCGGTGGGCGCCCTGGAGCCGCGGTTCTACGACGAGTTCGTGGATCTGCTCGGCCTCGCGGACTTCGCCGACGCCCGCCGGGACTGGACCCGTTGGGGCGAGCTACGCGAGGCGGTCGCGGCCCGATTCCGCAGCCGTACGCGGGACGAGTGGACCGCCGTCTTCGCGGGCACGGACGCGTGCGTGGCGCCCGTGCTGTCGCTGCGCGAGGCCCCGCACCATCCCCACCTCGCCGCGCGCGGCACCTTCACCGAGCACGGCGGGATCACCCAGCCCGCCCCCGCACCCCGGTTCTCCGCGACGCCCACCTCGGTGCGCGGCGGACCCGCCCTGCCCGGCGCGGCCACGTCCGACGTGGCCCGGGACTGGGAACTCCCCGGACTTCTCGACGCCGTTGACGCCCCTCCGCGAGGAAACCCCTCGGCGAGTCCCTGAACACCCTCAGTGAAAGGCTTGGCAGTGAGCACCGAAGCGTATGTCTACGACGCGATCCGCACCCCGCGCGGGCGCGGCAAGGCGAATGGATCCCTGCACGGCACGAAGCCCATCGACCTCGTCGTCGGGCTCATCCACGAACTCCGTGACCGTTTCCCGGACCTGGACCCGGCCGCGATCGACGACATCGTGCTCGGCGTCGTCGGCCCGGTCGGCGACCAGGGCTCCGACATCGCCCGGATCGCCGCCGTGGCCGCCGGACTGCCGGACACGGTGGCCGGAGTGCAGGAGAACCGCTTCTGTGCCTCGGGCCTCGAAGCCGTCAACATGGCCGCCGCCAAGGTGCGTTCGGGCTGGGAGGACCTCGTCCTCGCCGGTGGGGTCGAGTCGATGTCCCGGGTGCCGATGGCCTCGGACGGCGGCGCCTGGTTCAACGACCCGATGACGAACCTCGCCGTCGACTTCGTGCCCCAGGGCATCGGCGCCGACCTGATCGCCACGATCGAGGGATTCTCCCGGCGTGACGTGGACGAGTACGCGGCGCTCTCCCAGGAGCGGGCGGCCACCGCCTGGAAGGAGGGCCGCTTCGAGCGGTCCGTCGTCCCGGTCCGCGACCGCAGCGGCCTGGTCGTCCTCGACCACGACGAGCACCTGCGCCCCGGCACCACCGCCGACTCCCTCGCCCGGCTCAAGCCGTCCTTCGCGGACATCGGCGAACTCGGCGGCTTCGACGCGGTGGCCCTGCAGAAGTACCACTGGGTCGAGAAGATCGACCACGTCCACCACGCGGGCAACTCCTCCGGCATCGTCGACGGCGCCTCCCTCGTCGCCATCGGCTCCAAGGAGGTCGGCGAGCGCTACGGCCTCACCCCGCGCGCGCGGATCGTCTCCGCCGCCGTCTCCGGCTCCGAGCCGACCATCATGCTCACCGGCCCCGCGCCCGCCACCCGCAAGGCACTCGCCCGGGCCGGGCTGACCATCGACGACATCGACCTCGTCGAGATCAACGAGGCCTTCGCCGCCGTGGTCCTGCGCTTCGTACGGGACATGGGCCTGTCCCTGGACAAGGTCAACGTCAACGGCGGCGCCATCGCGCTGGGCCACCCGCTCGGCGCGACCGGCGCGATCATCCTCGGCACGCTCGTCGACGAACTGGAGCGCCAGGACAAGCGCTACGGCCTCGCCACGCTGTGCGTCGGCGGCGGCATGGGCATCGCCACGATCGTCGAACGCGTCTGAACACCCCAGCGGCAGCAGAGACTTCTACGGAGAACCCCTCATGACCGAGAGCACCACCATCCGCTGGGAACAGGACGACACCGGGATCGTCACCCTCGTCCTCGACGACCCCGACCAGTCCGCGAACACCATGAACGCGGCCTTCCGCGACTCCCTCACCGTGATCGCCGACCGCCTGGAGGCCGAGCGGGACTCCATCCGCGGCGTCATCGTCACCTCCGCCAAGAAGACCTTCTTCGCGGGCGGTGACCTGCGCGACCTCATCCGCGTCACCCCGGACACCGCCCAGGAGTTCTTCGAGGGCGGCCTCGCCATCAAGCGGAACCTGCGCCGCATCGAGACCCTCGGCAAGCCGGTCGTCGCCGCGATCAACGGCGCGGCCCTGGGCGGCGGTTACGAGATCGCCCTCGCCTGCCACCACCGGGTCGCCCTCGACGCGCCCGGCTCGAAGATCGGCTGCCCGGAGGTCACCCTCGGCCTGCTCCCCGGCGGTGGCGGAGTCGTCCGTACGGTACGGCTGCTCGGCATCGCCGACGCCCTGCTGAAGGTGCTCCTCCAGGGCACCCAGTACAGCCCGCGGCGCGCCCAGGAGAACGGCCTCGTCCACGAAGTGGCCACCACCCCGGACGAGTTGATCGCCAAGGCCCGCGCGTTCATCGACGCCAACCCGCAGTCGCAGCAGCCCTGGGACAAGCCCGGCTACCGCATCCCGGGCGGCACCCCGGCGAACCCCAAGTTCGCGGCCAACCTGCCGGCCTTTCCGGCGACTCTGCGCAAGCAGACCAACGGGGCGCCCTACCCGGCCCCGCGCAACATCCTCGCCGCGGCCGTCGAGGGCGCCCAGGTCGACTTCGAGACCGCCCAGGTCATCGAGACCCGCTACTTCGTCGAGCTGGCGGTCGGCCAGACCTCGAAGAACATGATCCAGGCGTTCTTCTTCGACCTCCAGGCCGTCAACTCCGGCGCCAACCGCCCCCAGGGCATCCCGTCCCGCCCGGTCCGCAAGGTCGCCGTCCTGGGCGCCGGGATGATGGGCGCCGGCATCGCCTACTCCTGCGCCCGCGCGGGCATCGACGTCGTCCTGAAGGACGTGACTCCGGAGGCGGCGGCCAAGGGCAAGGCCTACTCCGAGAAGCTCTGCGCCAAGGCGGTCTCCCGCGGCCGTACGACACAGGAGCAGGCGGACGCGCTGCTCGCCCGCATCACCCCCACCGCCGACCCGCAGCACCTCTCGGGCTGCGACGCGGTGATCGAGGCCGTCTTCGAGGACACCTCGCTCAAGCACAAGGTGTTCCAGGAGATCCAGCACATCGTCGAGCCCGACGCGCTGCTCTGCTCCAACACCTCCACCCTCCCCATCACCGCCCTCGCCGAAGGCGTGGAGCGCCAGGGCGACTTCATCGGGCTGCACTTCTTCTCGCCGGTCGACAAGATGCCCCTCGTCGAGATCATCAAGGGCGAGCGCACCGGCGACGAGGCCCTCGCGCGCGCCTTCGACCTGGTCCGGCAGATCAAGAAGACCCCGATCGTCGTCAACGACTCGCGCGGCTTCTTCACCTCACGGGTGATCGGCCAGTTCATCAACGAGGGCGTCGCGATGGTCGGCGAGGGCATCGAGCCCGCGTCCATCGAGCAGGCCGCCGCGCAGGCCGGCTACCCGGCCAAGGTCCTCTCCCTGATGGACGAGTTGACGCTCACGCTCCCGCGCAAGATCCGCAACGAGTCCAAGCGGGCCGTCGAGGAGGCGGGCGGCACCTGGCCCGGCCACCCCGCCGAGGCCGTCATCGACCGCATGGTCGACGAGTTCGGCCGCACCGGCCGCAGCGGCGGCGCGGGCTTCTACGACTACGACGAGAACGGCAAGCGCGCGGGTCTGTGGCCGGGCCTGCGCGAGCACTTCACGCGCAAGGCCGGTGAGAGCCCCTCCGAGTCCGTGCCTTTCGAAGACATGCGGGAACGCATGCTGTTCTCCGAGGCGCTCGACACGGTCAAGCTCCTGGAGGAGGGCGTGCTGACGTCCGTCGCCGACGCCAACATCGGGTCCGTCTTCGGGATCGGCTTCCCCGGCTGGACGGGCGGCGTCCTGCAGTACATCAACGGCTACGAGGGCGGCCTGCCCGGGTTCGTGGCACGCGCGCGTGCACTCGCCGAGCGCTACGGGGAGCGGTTCACGCCGCCCGCGCTGCTCGTGGAGAAGGCGGAGAAGGGGGAACGCTTCAGCGACGCGCGCTGAGGCACGTGCCGCGAGTGGCTCAACCGTCCCGGTCTTTTGGTGACTCCTTGAGCCACTCGCGGAGTTCCTCGCGCAGCGACCGCTGAAAGGTCGTCAGGAGGGCCTGCACGACCAGGGGTTGCATGTGCGCGGACAGCGACTTCACGTCCTGCGCGGCACGTTGGGAGACCTCCCCGCGGAACACCTGCGACAACTCGTGGGCCGCCGCGCGGGAGTGCTCGATCAGTACGTTCCGGGACGCGAGGATCGCCTCCTGCGACACCGGTACGTCGAGCAGTCGTACGCCGAGCCGCAGCAGCCCGGAGTCGACGCGGTACGCGGCCCCGTCGAGCCCGACCACGCCCATCGCGACGAGCCGCTCCACGTCCTCCTCGCTCAGCGCCCGGCCCGCCCGCCGGTCCAACTCCCGCCGGTCCAGGGTCTCCACCGTGTCCGGCGCCCACGAGGCCACCACCGCGCGGTGGATCGCGAGGTCGTGCGCGCTGAGGTCCGGCGGCAGTTGGCCCAGGTAGCGCTCGATCGCGGCCAGCGTCATGCCCTGGTGCTGCAACTCCTCGATCAACGCGAGCCGCGACAGATGCTCCGGCCCGTAGTGCCCGACCCGCCGCGCCCCGATCACCGGCGGCGGGAGCAGCCCCTTGGTGCTGTAGAACCGCACCGTGCGGACCGTGGTACCGGCCCGCGCGGCCAGTTCGTCGATCGTGAGCGTCGGCTCCTCGGTATCGGCATCGGTCTCGGCGTCGGTCGTCATACGCAGCAGTATCGCTGTCTCACCGACACTGTGAAACCGCACAGGGCCCGTTGTCAGTGGTGCCGCCTACGGTGGGTGTCATGGGGGAGATCAACTATGTCCGAGGTGACGCGACCGTTCCGTCGGTCAAGGGCGTCACGGTGATCGCGCATGTCTGCAACGACATCGGGGGCTGGGGAAAGGGCTTCGTCCTGGCGCTGTCACGCCGCTGGCCGGAGCCGGAGAAGGCGTACCGGTCCTGGCACCGGGATCGCGCGGCCAACGACTTCGGCCTGGGTGCCGTCCAACTCGTCCAGGTCGAGCGCCATGTGTGGGTGGCCAACATGATCGGCCAGCGCGGCATACGCACGGGCAGCAAGGGCGTGCCCGTGCGCTACGAGGCGATCGACACGGCGCTGGGCCTGCTGGCCGACCACGCGGCGGAGCTGGGCGCGTCCGTGCACATGCCCCGCATAGGGTGCGGCCTCGCGGGCGGAAAGTGGTCGCGGGTCGAACCGCTGATCACCGAGCGGATGGTGCGCCGGGGGATCGCGGTGACGGTCTACGACCACGGGGACTGAACCGCCGGACCCAATCCGCCGCACACTGACCGCTCCCAACTCGCCGCACCCTGAAAGGAGTTGCGGAATCTTGCGCAAGTCCTTGCGATGATCGCCGCCGCCTGTTTGACTCGCTGCCCGCATCCGACAGGGAGAGCCATGAGCCGTGACATCGACGTCCTCGTCCTCGGCGGCGCCGGAGTCGACACCATCGTCCACGTCCCCGAACTGCCGCTCCCGTACGCCGACAGCTACATGATCGACCCCGGCATCCGCACCCGCGCCGGCCAGACCGGCGACTTCGTGGCCCTCGGCCTCGGCGCGCTGGGCCTGCGCACCCACCACCTCGACATGCTCGGCGCCGACCCCGAGGGCGACCTGGTCCGCGCCCTGCACCGCGACCACGCCATCCCGCTCACCGAAGTCCCGCAGCCCGCCGGCACCAAGCGCGCGGTCAACCTCGTGGGCCCCGACGGCCGGCGCCTCTCCCTCTACGACGCGACCCGCGCCCACCCCGACGACCGCCTCCCGGAAGCCACGGTCCGCGCCCTCGCCACGACGAGCCGCCACACCCACGTCTCCATCACCCAGCCCTGCGCCCACGCCCTGCCGCTGCTGCGCGAGTCCGGCACGACGATCTCGACGGACCTGCACAACTGGGACGGCGAGAACCCGTACCAGGCGGAGTTCGCCCACGCCGCCGACATCGTCTTCCTCTCCACCACCGCCCTGACCGGCGACCCCGAGCGCACCATGCGCGCCATCGCCGAGCGCGGCCGTGCCGAACTGGTCGTCGCGACGGCGGGCGCGGAGGGCGCGTATCTGCTGGCCGACGACGAGGTGACCCACATCCCGACCACCACACCCCGGAGACCGGTCGTCGACTCCAACGGCGCGGGAGACGCCTTCGCCTCCGCCTTCCTCTTCGGCCGGCTGAACGGGGAGTCCCCGCAGCGGTGTGCCCGGTACGGCGCGATCGCCGGGGCGTACGCGTGCGCGGTGCCGTCGACGGAGATCGACGCGATCGGGCGGGATGAACTCCTGCTCCAGGTCGCGGAGTTGGAGGCTTCGGCAGTCCGTACGCCGCACTAGACCGCGGTCGACTAGGCGGTGGCACAGACGCTCGGGCCGTCTCCGGGCGCCGGTGGAGAGCCGAGGTAGGCGTCCAGCGCGGCGGCGCCGGTGAGCAGGGCGCGCCCGCGGGCCGAGAGGCGGGCATGCCAGTCGCGCAGCGTCGATTCGAGCGGCGCGACGCCTCCGGCGGAACGGACCTGGGCGATCAACGGGGCGATCTGTTCCAGCAGATGGCCGCCCCGCCTGAGCTGGTGGACCAGAAGGGCGTCACGTACGTCGACCGGGCCGTAGACCCGGTAGCCCGTCCGCGGGTCGCGGCGCGGCTGGACCAGGCCGGCGCGCTCCCATGTGCGCAGGGTCGCCGGACGGATGCCGAGCCTTCTCGCCAGCGGACCGACGAACGTGTCGCCGCGTTCCTCCGGTACCGGCCGGAGGTCGCGAAGCGCGGCTTCGACGGCCTGGAGGGTGCGGCGGTCGTCGAGAAGCTGCGCATGACTGTCGTCGATGAGCCGGAGCGCGTCCTCGATGGCCTCGCGGTTGACCGCCTGCATGATCGCTGCCGCCGTCCGGTGGCCGTGTCCGGGCACGAGCGCGAGAAACGCGTGCAGGGCCCGAGCGTGCCGCTGCGTGTAGGTGCGGTAGCCGTGCGCGGAGCGTTCGGCGGCCGGAAGGATCCCGGCGGCTTCGTAGTTGCGGACCGCCTGCGTCGACAGACCGTGCCCGCGGGCCAGGTCGACCGGCCTGAGACGACCACTGCTTTGAGGGTTTCGCTTCACTGTCCTGCCACTGTCGACCAAAAGTCTCAACCGATCCTTCAACGATAGCGTTGAAGGTATGACTCCCCGCATCACAGGTGCCGTCCACGCCGTCGACCCCGCCGCCGTCATGAGGTTGCTCCCGACCAGGCCACGGCTGCTCGCCCTGGGTGAGCCCACCCACGGCGAGGACGTGCTGCTCGACGTACGGAACGAGCTCTTCCGCCACTTCGTCGAGCACGAGGGCTACCGGACGATCGCCCTCGAAAGCGACTGTCTGATGGGCCTGGTCGTGGACGACCACGTCACCTCGGGCGCAGGCACCCTCGACGAGGTCATGGAGCGCGGCTTCAGCCACGAGTGGGGCGCCTTCGCGGCCAACCGCGAACTGGTGCGCTGGATGCGCGCGTTCAACGACGGCCGGCCCGCGTCCGAGCGGGTGCGGTTCGCCGGGTTCGACGGCCCGCTGGAGATCACCGGCGCCGCGAGCCCCCGGCAGGCCCTCACCGCACTCCACACCTACCTCACCGCCAGGGTCGACGCGGCTCTCCTTCCCTGCACCGCGGAAACCCTCGACGGACTGCTCGGCGCAGACGACCGATGGACCGACACCGCCGCGATGACGGACCCGGTCAAGTCCGTGGGACGGACTCCCGACGCCAGGCAACTCCGCCTGCTCGCCGATGACTTGACGGCCCTGCTCGACGCGCGGACGCCACAACTGGTCGCCACGTCCACACCGGACGAGTGGCAGCGGGCGCGCCTGTACGGACGCACTGCGGTCGGGCTGCTGTGCTACCACTCCTCGATGGCCGACCCGTCACCGAGCCGCATGGCACGACTGGTCGCCCTGCGGGACTCGATGATGGCCGCCAACCTGCTCGCCGTCGCCGAACGGAGCCCGACGCTGGTGAACGCCCACAACGGCCACCTCCAGCGGAACCGCAGCACGATGCGGATGGGCGGCCGGCCGCTGGAGTGGTGGAGCGCCGGGGCGATCGTCGCCGCCCGCATGGGACAGGAGTACGCCTTCCTGGCCACCGCCCTCGGCACGATCCGCCACCAGGGCGTGGACGCCCCGCCACCCGACACCGTCGAGGGGCTGCTGTACGCGCTCCCGCAGGAGCGTTGCCTCGTCGACCCCCGCCGACTGGCCGGCGCGCTCGTGGACACGAGGCTTGTCCCTCGCGTGTCCCCTTGGTACGGCTACGCCCCGCTGGACCCCGCGCACTTGGCCGGCACCGACGGGATCGTGTTCGTCAAGGACACGGCTTCTGACACATCCGGGAGAGCGCACCTCTAGGGGCGCGGGGCTGTGTCGATATGCGGCTTCGCCGCGTGGGCGCGACCAGCCACAACAGACCAGCAGCCCCCCGCCACCGAACCCGTCACACGCTCAGTGCACGTCGTTCGTAGCCGCGATCTTCTTCCAGGACCTCGGCTGCACCGGAGCCACACCCACCCTCGCGATCGACGCACTGCGCGCAGCCGGAGCCGCAGGCTTGGTCGGCTGGAACAACCATGTGTCGAACAGCGCGCCGAGCGGCTTCCCGGACACCTGCTCGGCGTAGGCCCGGAAGTCCGCGACGGACGCGTTCCCGTAAGCGTGCTCCTTCGGCCACCCCTTCAGGATCGCGAAGAACGCATCGTCGCCAACCTCGTTGCGCAGCGCCTGAATGGCCAGCGCACCGCGGTCGTAGACCGGCAGCTCGAACTGGTCCTCCGGACCGGGGTCACCCGGCGCGATCGTCCAGAACGCGTCGTCCGCCGGGTGCGAGGCGTAGACGTAGTCGGCGAGCTGCTGCGTGGTCCCCTCGCCTTCGTGCTCGGACCACAGCCACTGCGCGTAGCGCGCGAAGCCTTCGTTGATCCAGATGTCCTTCCAGCCCTTCAGTGACACGTCGTCGCCGTACCACTGGTGGGCCAACTCGTGTACGACGACAGAGGTGTTGGCGCCGTTCGCGAACTGCTTCTGGCTGTAGTAGACGCGGCTCTGGGTCTCCAGCGCGTACCCGGTGGTCGTGTTGGGGACGTACCCGCCGGCATTGCTGAAGGGGTACGGACCGAAGTAGCCGCTCAGCCAGTCCACGATCTCGCCGGTGCGCTCGACGCTCGCCCGCGCGGACCCGTCGTTGTCGCCGAGGTCCTTGCTGTAGGCGTTGACGACGGGGACGCCGCCGTCCGAGGTGCTGGTCGTGATGTCGAACCTGCCGAGGGCGAGCGTGGCGAGATAGGTGGCCTGCGGCTTGTTCTGGCGCCAGTTGTAGCGGGTCCAGCCGAATTGTGAACTCGTCGACTGGAGCGTGCCGTTGGAGATGGCCTGGGTGCCGTTCGGCACCGCGACCGACACATCGTAGGTCGCCTTGTCGCTCGGGTGGTCGTTGCTCGGGAACCACCACCACGCGGACTCGGGCTCGTCCGCCGCGACCGCGCCGTCCGGTGTGCGGTGCCAGGTGTTGAAGCCGTACGCGCTCTTCGTGGACGGCACCCCGCTGTAGCGGACCACGACCGTGATCGGCGTGCCCTTCGGCAGCGGGGTCCTCGGGGTGATCTCCAGCTCGTGCTGGCCGGAGGTCGCGAACGTGGCCGCCGCGCCGTTGACCCGGATCTCGCTCACGTCCAGCAGGAAGTCGAGGTCGAAGCGGGACAGATCCTGGGTGGTCTTCGCGAGGATCGTCGCCGTGCCCGCCAACTCGTCGGTGGCGGGCTGGTATTGAAGCCTGAGGTCGTAGTGCGAGACGTCGTATCCGCCGTTGCCGTAGGCCGGGTAGTAGGGGTCGCCGATGCCCGGAGCGCCGGGGGAGTAGCTTGCCGCCGACGCCGGGATCGCCAGCATGAGCGAGGCCGCCGCGAGTGCGCCCGGCGCGATGATTCTGCGGTGCACGAGAACTCCAAGTCGTAGGGCTCCACGAGGAGTCGAAGAGCCGTGGGGGTCCACGAAGGTCGAAGAGTCGTAGGGGTCGGTCCACGAAGTCTGTCCAAAGGCTATTCACTCCCTGTGGCCCCGCGCCTGTCCACGGCACCTCCTGTCACACGATCGCCATTCGGCCGACATGACCCCGAACGACCCCGAGTGCCTCTTCCAGCACGGGAGTTGGCCGATGTACCGTCCGCGCATGCCGAAACGCACGCGCTTCACGATCTGGAGATCGCTCGCGACCGCGGCGATCGCCGCCCTCCTGGCCGCCTTCCTCACCCCGACAGCGGCCCAGAGCGCCCCACAGGAGAGCCAACCCGTCTACTCCTACGCGAAAGCCATCCGCGAGGCCGTCTGGGTGGACACCGGACTCGACGGCGACGGCGACGGAAAGACCGACCGGGTCGCCGTCGATATCGTCCGGCCGAGCGAACCCGCCCGCCAGGGCCGCAAAATCCCCGTCATCATGGACGCCAGCCCCTACTACTCCTGCTGCGGCCGCGGCAACGAGAGCCAGCTGAAGACGTACGACGCGAGCGGCAACGTTGTCCAGATGCCGCTCTTCTACGACAACTACTTCGTGCCCCGCGGCTACGCCTTCGTCGGCGTCGACCTCGCGGGCACCAACCGCTCCGACGGCTGCGTCGACGTCGGCGGCCGTTCCGACATCCAGTCCGCGAAGGCCGTCGTCGACTGGCTCAACGGACGCGCCAAGGCGTACACGACGCGCACCGGAACCGTTCGCTCGCAGGCGAGTTGGACCAACGGCAACACCGGGATGATCGGCAAGAGCTGGGACGGCACCATCGCCAACGGCGTCGCCGCCACCGGCGTGAAGGGCCTGAAGACGATCGTCCCGATCAGCTCCATCTCCTCCTGGTACGACTACTACTTCGCCCAGGGCGCCCCGCTCTACGACTCCGGCCCCGACTGGCTGTCCGACGCCGTCGAGAGCCCCGACGCGCAGGCCAACTGCGCGGCCGTACAGAAGAAACTCGTCGACGGCGCCCCGCGCACCGGCGACTGGACCCCGCTGTGGACCGAGCGCGACTACGTGAAGGACGCGAGCAAGGTCAAGGCCAGCGTGTTCCTCGTGCACGGCATGCAGGACCTCAACGTCCGCACCAAGAACTTCGGTCAGTGGTGGGACGCCCTCGCGAAGAACGGCGTCGAGCGCAAGATCTGGCTCTCCCAGACCGGCCACGTCGACCCCTTCGACTACCGTCGCGCGGACTTCGTGGACACCCTGCACCGCTGGTTCGACCACGAACTCCTCGGCTACGACAACGGAATCGACCGCCGGCCGATGGCCGACGTCGAACGCCACCCCGACCAGTGGGTCACGTCGTCGACCTGGCCGCCGCGCGGCACCGCGAGGACCACCCTCCACCCGGCGCGGGGCACACAGGCGGGCGTCGGCACCCTCGGCCTCGGCACCGGCGCGGGCACCGAGACGTTCACCGACAACCCGCAGGAGAGCGAGACCGATTGGGCGGCGGCGATCGACAAGCCGACCGCGGACAAGGCCGGTTTCGTCACCGGGCCGCTCACGAAGGACCTGCGTCTTTCGGGTTCCTCGAAGGTGACGATCACCGCGACGCCCACCACATCAACGGCCCATCTGTCGGCCGTACTTGTCGACATCGGCCCCGACACCATCCGCGACTACGCCGACTCCGCCGAGGGCATCACCACGCTCACGAACCGCACCTGCTGGGGCGAGAGCACGGTCGGCGACAGCGCCTGCTTCCTGGCAACCCAGGCCAAGACCAAGGCAGTTGACTACACCGTCTTCAGCCGCGGCTGGGCCGACCTCGGCCACTACGCCTCCGCCACGAAGGGCGTACCGCTCACCCCGGGCAAGGCCTACACCATCACCCTCGACCTGGCGGCGACCGACCACGTCGTCCCGGCCGGACACCGCCTCGCCCTGATCGTCGCGGGCACGGACAAGGACCTCATCGACCCCCCGTCCACCACCCCGACCCTCACCCTGAACCTGCCCCGCACCGCGGCCCAACTCCCCCTCGTCGGCGGCCCGTCGGCGTTCGCGAAGGCCACGGCCGGCAGCAAGTCCGCCACCTCGGACGCCGAGCCCCTCGACGGGGTACGCGCACCGCGTTCCGCGCAGCGGGTACCGGGCAACTGACCGCGGCTTGACGGCTTGACGGCTTGACGGCTTGACGGCTTGACGGCTTGACGGGGGCGGCGGAGCGAGTGGGCTCCGCCGCCCCCGTGTGGTTGGTGGGGTGAGGCGGTTGAACGCCCCGCCCCGCCCCGCCCCGTCGCGTGGGCGGGGCGAGGAGGTCGAGATCCCCAGGTTGCCCAGGCAGGGAAAGGCGGCCGAACTCCCCAGCCCGCCCCGTTTCGCAGACCGGTCAGGGCGACCGAACTCTGCGGCCCGCTCGCTGGCGCAGGCCGGGTGGGGCGTTTGGAATCCTTTGGTGGCCCCGGTCGCGCAGGTCGGAGAGGCGGCGGAACTCTTCAGCCCGCCCCGTCGCGCAGCCTGGCAAGGCGGCCGAGTTCCTCAGGCAGCCCCGTAGCGCAGGCTCGGTGAGGTGACCGAACTCCGTGGCCCATGCTCTCGCGCAGGCTCGGTGAGGTGACCGAACTCCGTGGCCCATGCTCTCGCCCAGGCTCGGTGAGGTGACCGAACTCCGTGGCCCATGCCCTCGCGCAGGCTCGGTGAGGTGACCGAACTCCGTGGCCCATGCCCTCGCGCAAGCCAGGTGACGCGGCCGAACTCCTCAGGCCGTTCCCGATCCCGCTCCCGCCAACTCCGCCGCCTCCCGCGCACACCCCCACGCCACCGTGATCCCCGCCCCACCGTGGCCGTAGTTGTGCACCAACACCCGTCCGTCCCGCAGTACTTCGCGTTCCAGCCGCACCGAGGGCCGCGTGGGCCTCAACCCGACTCGGTGTTCCAGCACGCGTGCCTCCGCGATCTCCGGGCGGATCGCCGCGCAGCGGGCGATGATCGCCTCGGCGACCGCGGGGTCGGGGGTCATCGACCAGGCGTCCTCCTCGGCTGTGCCGCCCAGGATCAGGCCGCCCGGCTGCGGGAAGAAGTACGTGGAGGTGTCCGCGGAGTGGTCGACGGACGTCAGCCAGGTCGTGATCCCCGGGTTCTCCACGACGACCAACTGCCCGCGCACCGGCCGTACCGAGGGATCCGGCACGAGGTCCAGGGAGTCCAGTCCCGTGCAGTTGACAACGACGGCCGCCGGCACCTCCGTGAGGTCCACCACAGACTGCTCCTCGACGGTCCCGCCCAGCTCAAGGAACCGCTCACGCAGCCACGGCAGATGGGCCGGCATGTCGATCAGCGGCAACCGCGCCCACAGCCCGCCGCCCGCATACTCCTCGGCCAGCGCCGGCCGCAGCCCCGGCACCCGGGCCGCCCAGGACCCCAGTTCGTCCAGCCGGGTCTCACCCTGTACGCCCTCGACCATGCGTACGCCGGTCTCCTCGGGTCGCGTCGCCAACTCCTCGTACACGACGAGCGATTGGAGCGCCCACTCCCCGACGAGCGCCTCCGGCTCGATCCGGTACGGCCACCACAGCGCGCCCGCGACCGCCGAGGTCGTCAGCTCGACAGGCTCCCGCGTCCACACCCGCACCCGGGCACCGCTCTCCGCCAGCACGACGGCCGTCGTCAACCCGATGACGCCCCCGCCGACCACGATCACATCGCCACTCATCGCGCTCTCCATGCGCGGACGGTAGCGGAATATGCCATGCACCGCTCAGGTCCCCGCGTGCTGGGGATACTCACAACACGTCTGCCGAATACGCCGCCTTCGGCCTCGCACCGGCGATGCGCGCCGGTGAAGTCCTCGCCGACGGCGGCTACCAGGTGCACCGCGACATCGTCGACTTCATCGTCGACGGCCGCCCGCTCCTGTTCCAGCTCACCGATCTGGAAGCCGTCTCCCCGCTCGCCTCCGACGTCCCGCCCGCGATCTTCACCGCCCAGGTCCGCGGCCTCCTCCTGGAGTCGGAACCACCCCTGAAAGGCGGCGCTACGTCATCTACGGCTGCCCCAAGTGCGAGGACCTGGCCTGTGGCGCCGTCACCGCCGTCATCCAGCAGGACGGCGCCGACTTCATCTGGCGCGACGTCGCCTGGCAGACCGACGAACACGCCGACCTGGAGCGCAACGGCTACCACGGCACAGGACCGTTCCGCTTCGCCGGAGCCGAGTACCGCGCGGCCCTCGACACCCTCATCGACGGCACCGAACCCCCGGTCGCCAAACCCCGGGTCCTCCTGATCCGCGCCCGTGTCGCCGTACAGCCCGCGATCGAACGCGCCGGGGTCGACGGGGCGTACGTCGACGGCCTCGTCCCCATCGTCCCGCTCCTCGTCGCCCAGATCGAACACGTCCTGGACCGCGGCCCCGCCGCCCCGCCGACCAGCACCGGCTGACCCACCTGGTGGCCGCCGACGGCGAGGCGGGCGTCGAGGTCACCTCACCGTGCCGGGTGCGCGTTTCGGCGTACCGTCTCGACCGCCTGTACCGCGGCCGCACGCGGGACGTCTTCGACGGAGCCCTGGAACCCGGCCGCCACGCACCGCCCTGGACGCGAAGGCGGTGAAGGGCGGGTCCTTCGTCGTTGCCCGGACGATCGGGAGCGTGCTGGTGGAGGCGATGGCGCGGTGCAAGCCGCGGCGCGGGCGGGGAAAATCCGCGGCGCGGGCGGCGAAGGGGACAGATTAGGATCGGTGGTCTGATGACTGCCACTCTCGTCGCCAAGAATCTCGCCGCCGGACACGGCGACCGCGCCCTCTTCACCGGGCTCGACCTCGTCGTCGCCCCCGGCGATGTGATCGGCCTTGTCGGTGCCAACGGCGCGGGCAAGTCCACCCTCCTCAGGATGCTCGCCGGCCTGCTCACCCCCGAGGAGGGCGAACTGCGCCTCTCTCCGCCGGCGGCGACCGTGGGCCACCTCCCGCAGGAGCCGGAACGGCGCCCGGGCGAGAGCGTGCGCGCGTTCCTCGCGCGCCGCACGGGAGTCGCCGAGGCCCAGCGGACCATGGACGAGGCCACGCAGGCACTCGTCGACGGCGCACCCGGCGCCGACGACGCGTACTCGACGAGCCTGGAGCGCTGGCTCGACCTCGGCGGCGCGGACCTCGACGAGCGGGCCGAGGAGATCGCCGACACACTCGGCCTCTCCATCGACCTCGACCAGCCGATGACATCCCTGTCCGGCGGCCAGGCGGCACGCGCGGGCCTGGCCTCCCTGCTCCTCTCCCGCTACGACGTCTTCCTCCTCGACGAGCCCACCAACGACCTGGACCTCGACGGCCTGGAGCGCCTCGAACGCTTCGTCTCCGGCCTGCGCGCGGGCACGGTCGTCGTGTCGCACGACCGCGAGTTCCTCACCCGCACGGTCACCAAGGTCCTCGAACTCGACCTGGCCCAGAACCAGATCAACCTCTACGGCGGTGGCTACGAGGCGTACTTGGAGGAGCGGGACGTGGCGCGCCGGCACGCCCGCGACGACTTCGAGGAGTATGCCGACAAGCGCTCCGCGCTACAGGACCGTGCGCAGATGCAGCGCGGCTGGATGGACAAGGGCGTCAAGAACGCCCGCCGCAAGGCGAACAACGACAACGACAAGATCGGCCGCAAGTTCCGCAGCGAGGCGAGCGAGAAGCAGGCGGCGAAGGCGCGGCAGACGCAGCGGATGATCGAACGCCTCGATGTAGTCGACGAGCCCCGCAAGGAGTGGGACCTGCGGATGGAGATCGCGTCCGCGCCGCGCTCGGGTGCGGTCGTCGCCACGCTGCGGGACGCGGAGGTACGGCGGGGCGACTTCAGCTTCGGGCCGGTGTCCCTGCAGATCGACTGGGCGGACCGGGTTGCCGTGACCGGTGCGAACGGAGCGGGCAAGTCGACGCTTCTAGGTGCGCTGCTCGGCCGCATTCCCCTGGACGCGGGGCACGCGGCGCTCGGTTCGGGTGTTCTGGTGGGGGAGGTCGACCAGGCTCGGCAGTTGTTCCACGGTACGGAGTCTCTGCTCGACGCGTTCTGTGCGGCTGTGCCGGACACCGAGCCTGCCGAAGTCCGTACGCTGCTGGCCAAGTTCGGGCTCAAGGCGCATCACGTGATGCGGCCGGCGGGGACCCTGTCACCGGGTGAGCGGACCCGTTCCGCGCTCGCGCTTCTCCAGGGCCGGGGCGTGAACCTCCTGGTCCTGGACGAACCGACCAACCACCTCGATCTGCCCGCCATCGAGCAACTGGAGTCGGCACTCGATGCGTACGAGGGCACGCTGCTGTTGGTGACCCATGACCGCCGGATGCTGGACGCGGTTCAGGTGACCCGGCGGTTGGAGGTGGCGGACGGGAAGCTGACTGAGCAGCGGTGAACAACGGTGAGGTTCAGGTGGTTCGTTCACTGCGGGGCGGTGGGGGCTGGTCGCGCGGTTTCCCGCGCCCCTCAAGGGCGGCCCGCTCCACTCGGTCCCGGTGCTTCGCCCACCAATTCTCGTCGCCAGGGGCCATGTTGGTGCCCCCGACCCGTTGCCCCACCGTCCCGTCGATGAGTTCCCGTACGACGTCGGCGTGGCCCGCGTGTCGGGACGTCTCGTAGGTCATGTGGACGAGGGTGCGGTGGAGGGTGAGTTCGTGGCCTCCTGCGCCGGGTATGCGGCCGATCGCGTCCAGGGGGAGTGCCTCGATCGTCGTGTCCGAGTGGGCGCAGATCCGCCGGTAGTCGGCGACGATCTGCGCACGTGTCTCGTCCGGGGTCGCCCACAGATCCGCGTTCGGTTCGGCGTTCCCCGCGATCCACAACTCCGGGCCGTCGACCGGGCGCCCGAAGACTGTCCCGAAGTAGATCGCCTCGGCCCCGGCCAGATGCTTGACCAGGCCCAGCAGATTGGTGCCGGTCGGTGTCATCGGCCGTCGGATGTCGTACTCCGGCAGCCCTTCGAGCTTCCACAGCAACGCGTCACGGGAGTCCTGCAGAAAGACGCGCAGGTCGGCTTTGAAGTCCGGCGAGATCATGCCCTCAGTCTGTAGCAGGGCGCCAAGCGCCCTGTAGGGGCGCGGGGAACTGCGCGACCGGCCCCCACCGGCCCGCAGCTCCCCACAACCTGACCGGCGAAGCCGTCAGCGCTTGCCCTTCTTGCCCGGGTCGAGCAACCCGGCCTTCCGCAGAGCATCGGCCATCGCGCTGTTGCCCGGCGGTGGAGCCGCCTGCCGCGATCCACCGCCCTGGCCACCCTGCCGCTGCTGCTGACGTTGCTGCGGCGGACGCCCTCCGCCCTGCTGCCGCCGCTCGCCACCACCCTGCTGTCGGCGCTCCCCGCCGGAGGCTGCCGCCTCGTCGTCCAGCCGCAGTGTCAGGGAGATCCGCTTGCGGGGGATGTCGACGTCGAGGACCTTCACCTTGACGATGTCACCCGGCTTCACCACGTCCCGCGGGTCCTTGACGAACGTCTTCGACAGGGCGGACACGTGGGCCAGACCGTCCTGGTGGACGCCGATGTCGATGAACGCCCCGAACGCGGCGACGTTCGTGACGACCCCCTCCAGGACCATCCCGGGCGCGAGGTCGGAGATCTTCTCGACGCCGTCCTTGAACGTGGCCGTCTTGAACGCGGGCCGAGGGTCGCGCCCCGGCTTCTCCAGCTCCTTGAGGATGTCGGTCACGGTGGGCAGACCGAACGTCTCGTCCACGAACTGGGTCGGCTTCAGCGAGCGCAGCACCGACGTGTTGCCGATCAGCGAGGCGACCTCGCTGCCCGCCGTCTTCACCATCCGCCGCACCACCGGATAGGCCTCGGGGTGCACGCTGGAGGAGTCGAGCGGGTCGTCGCCACCCCGGATGCGCAGGAAGCCCGCGCACTGCTCGTACGCCTTCGGTCCGAGCCGCGCCACCTTCTTCAGCTGGGTACGCGACGTGAAGGGGCCGTTGGCATCGCGGTGGGACACGATGTTCTCGGCGAGGCCGGAGGTGATGCCGGAGACGCGTGAAAGCAGCGGAGCGGAGGCCGTGTTGACGTCCACGCCGACGCCGTTCACACAGTCCTCGACCACCGCGTCCAGCGAGCGGGACAGCTTCACCTCGGACAGGTCGTGCTGGTACTGGCCGACGCCGATCGACTTCGGATCGATCTTCACCAACTCGGCGAGCGGGTCCTGGAGTCGGCGCGCGATGGAGACGGCCCCGCGCAACGACACGTCCATGTCGGGCAGTTCCGCCGAGGCGAACGCGGACGCCGAGTACACGGACGCGCCGGCCTCGGACACCATCACCTTGGTGAGGTTCAACTCCGGGTGCTTGGTGATGAGTTCACCGGCGAGCTTGTCGGTCTCGCGGGACGCCGTGCCGTTGCCGATCGCGATCAGCTCGACCGAGTGCTGCGCGGAGAGGCGGGCCAGCTTGGCGAGGGCGTCGTCCCACTTGTTCGCCGGGACGTGCGGGTAGATCACGTCCGTGGCGACGACCTTGCCGGTCGCGTCGACGACGGCGACCTTCACGCCCGTACGGAAACCGGGGTCCAGGCCCAGCGTCGCGCGCGTGCCGGCCGGGGCGGCGAGCAGCAGGTCCCGCAGGTTCGAGGCGAAGACGTTGACCGCCTCGTCCTCGGCGGCCGTACGCAGCCGCAGCCGCAGGTCGATGCCGAGGTGCACGAGGATGCGGGTGCGCCAGGCCCAACGGACCGTGTCCTGAAGCCACTTGTCGCCGGGACGGCCGCGGTCGAGGACCTGGAAGCGGTGGGCGACCATCCCCTCGTAGGAGGAAGGTCCCTCGGTGTCCTCCTCGGGCTCCAGGACGAGGTCGAGGACGTCCTCCTTCTCGCCGCGCAGCATGGCGAGGATGCGGTGCGAGGGCAGTGCGGTGAACGGCTCCGAGAAGTCGAAGTAGTCGGCGAACTTGGCGCCCGCCTCCTCCTTGCCGTCGCGCACCTTCGCGGCGAGACGCCCGCGCCCCCACATCCGCTCACGCAGCTCGCCGATCAGGTCGGCGTCCTCCGAGAACCGCTCGGTGAGGATCGCCCGCGCGCCGTCGAGGGCGGCCTGCGGATCGGCGACGCCCTTGTCGGCGTCGACGAACGCGGCGGCAGCGGCCAGTGGTTCCACACTCGGATCGCCCAACAGCCCCTCGGCGAGCGGCTCCAGGCCGGCCTCGCGCGCGATCTGGGCTTTCGTCCGCCGCTTGGGCTTGTAGGGAAGGTAGATGTCCTCAAGGCGCGCTTTGGTCTCCGCCGCCCGGATCTGCGCTTCCAACTCCTCGGTGAGCTTGCCCTGTTCGCGCACCGATTCGAGGATCGCGGTCCGCCGTTCCTCCAGCTCCCGCAGATACCGCAGCCGCTCTTCGAGCGTGCGCAGCTGCGCGTCGTCGAGCATCTCGGTCGCTTCCTTGCGGTAGCGGGCGATGAAGGGCACCGTCGAACCGCCGTCGAGCAGCTCGACGGCAGCCTTCACCTGCCGCTCCCGTACGCCGAGCTCCTCGGCGATCCTGCCTTCGATGGACCCTACGAGGGGTGTCGTCACGCCCGTACCGCCTTCTCCACTGAGGTTGCGCGGCAATTGTGGCAGGTGAGACCGACAGTCGGGGATCAGGGCGCTGTCCTGCGGGTCCGGTGGCTAGCTCTTGCCGAGCAGATCCCGGGGAAACGCCCCGGCGGCGAGCGCGAGCCGCGTGAACCCGGTCGCCAGTTCGGTCAGACGTACGACTCCTTCGGCGCCCAGACGCTCGTACGGAGCCCGGCCCAGCCGGTCGGTCTCCGCCTCGATCCCGGTGCGCAGCGCGACCCCCGCCTCCGTCAACTCGCCGTCCCCGTCGAGCAGTCCGCGCTCCCGGAGCCGCCCCGAAGCGGCGTCCCACTCCTCCTGGTTCCACCCGCGCGTGCGGAAGACCCACTTCGGGGTCATGCCCTTGCCGGTCGCGGTGTGGGTGACCAAGGCCTCCAGGCCGTCGAGTCCGGCGGACAGCAGGGCGGTCAGGTGACCGTCGCCGCGGTGTTCGCGCAGCAGGGTGGCCGCGTGGAAGTAGGCGAGGTGCGGCTCCTGGGGGACCGGCAGATCGGCGTGGGCGGCGTACAGGGGCCGGGCGGGACGCGCACACGCCTCGGTGGCTTGCAGCGCCAGCCGCGCGGCCTCCGCCATCTCCTCCGACGCGACCGCGTCCTCGCCGAGCAGGCGCCGCAGGGTCGCGTCGACGGCACGCGCGCGTGCGTGGAGGCACTGCTCCGGGGAGGCGGTCTCCCACACGGCGGGGACGTGCCGGGCCACGAGGTCGTACTTGTAGTTGTAGAAGGTCGCCGTCACCGTGCCGGGACCGACGGCCCCCATCGCCGCCGCCCGTACGGCGAAGTTGACGGCCCCGGGGTGCGTGACTCCGAGTGCGCCGAACTCCTTCCCCAGGTCGGGCGAGAAGTAGAGCGTGGAGTGCAGGGAGTTGAGCGCGTTGTAGCAGCGGCGCCCGGCACGGGGATCGACGGCGGCAGTAGTCATGACGGCCACGTTACCGACTGGTCGGTACGGGCTCCAGGGGTGGGCACCGGATGGCAGGAAAGGTGGGGTACCCGTCATTGCGGCCATCGGGCAGAGCGCGAAGAATCGAGAGTATGCGAACCGTCCTGGTGGTCCTCTTCGACGACGTGCAGAGCCTGGATGTCACCGGCCCCGTGGAGGTCTTCGCGGGTGCCGAAACACAGACCCCCGGGACCTATCGCATCCGTACGGCCTCCCTGGACGGCACCCCGGTGCGCAGCTCCAGCGGCCTGACCGTCGTACCGGACTCGTCCCTCGCCGACGCGCCCGCCCCGCACACGCTCCTCGTCCCCGGCGGCCCGGGCACACGCGGCCCGGACCCGCGCGTGACCGCCTGGCTGCGCGCACACGGGCCGCGCGCGGAGCGGTTGGTCTCCGTGTGCACCGGGGCGATCCTCCTCGCGGAGGCGGGCCTCCTGGACGGTCGCCGCGCCACCACGCACTGGGCGTACTGCGCGAAACTTGCCCGCGACCATCCCGCAGTCGAGGTCGACCCGGACCCGATCTACGTCCGCGACGGCCCCGTCTCCACCTCGGCCGGTGTCACCTCGGGCATCGATCTCGCCCTCGCCCTGGTCGAGGAGGACCTGGGCCGGGACACGGCGCTGACCATCGCCCGCCACCTGGTCGTGTTCCTGCGCCGGCCGGGGAACCAGGCCCAGTTCAGCGCCCAGCTCGCCGCCCAGACGGCCCGGCGGGAGCCCCTGCGCGAAGTCCAGCAGTGGATCACCGAACACCCCGACGACGACCTGAGCGTCGAGTCCCTCGCCGCCCGCGCCCGCCTCTCACCCCGCCACTTCGCCCGCGCCTTCCAGTCCGAGACCGGCATGCCCCCCGGCCGCTACGTCGACCGGGTCCGCCTCGAACACGCCCGCCGCCTCCTGGAGGACACCGCCGACGGCATCGAGCAGATCTCCCGCTCCAGCGGCTACGGCACCCCCGAGTCCATGCGCCGAGCCTTCCTCAAGACCCTCGGCACGTCCCCGGCGGAATACCGCCGCCGCTTCCACCCGACATAGAGCTCCCTGGGGCGCCACCGTGCCCAACGGACGCGGACAGCGCCCCTTCCAGGGGGGCGGGGCTGAGTCTATTTGCGGCTCCGCCGCGGGGCGTGACCAGCCACAACGGACCCGCGGTGAACGAACCACCTGAACCTCACCGCTGCTCGGTCTCCCTCCCGTCCTCCACCTCCTCATGCGGCATCCACCGAACACGAAAGGCCCCGATGCAGATCGCCATCGTCCTCTTCGACCGCTTCACCGCCCTGGACGCCGTAGGCCCCTACGAGACCCTTGGCCGCCTCCCGGACTCGGAGACCGTCTTCGTCGCCGAGCGGACCGGCCCCGTCCGCAACGAAACCGGAAACCTGGCGCTCGTAGCCGACCGCACCCTCGCCGACGTACCGAGCCCCGACATCGTGGTCGTCCCGGGCGGCCCGGGTCAGACCCCGCAGATGGAGAACGAGACCCTCCTGGACTGGCTGCGCACCGCCGACGCCACCACCACCTGGACGACCTCGGTGTGCACGGGCTCCCTGTTGCTCGCTGCCGCCGGACTTCTCCGGGGCCGCCGCGCGACCTCCCACTGGCTGGCCCTGGACCACCTGAGGCAGTTCGGCGCGGAGCCCACGGGGGAGCGGGTGGTGACCGACGGCAAGTACGTCACCGCGGCCGGTGTCTCCTCCGGCATCGACATGGGGCTCACCCTGCTCGGTCGCGTCGCGGGCGACGAACACGCCCAGACCGTACAGCTGTTGACCGAGTACGACCCGCAACCGCCCTACGACGCGGGCTCCCCGGAGAAGGCGCCCGCGCACCTCGTCGAGAAGCTCCGCGCGGGCAGCCGCTTCATCCTGAAGTAGGCCCGGAAGCAGTCCCCGAAGTGGTCCAGGTGAAGTGTGGCGCCCGGCGCTCCAGGAACGCGGCGACGCCCTCCGCGGTGTCGCCGCTGCCGCGCGCCTGCTCCGCCCAGTAACCGTCCCTGTCCGTACGACCGTTGGCGAACTCCTTCGCCGACCCCTGGGTCAACTGCGAACGGGAGACCAGCACCCGGGTGAACTCCGCGACCCGCTTGGTGAGTTCACCCTCGGGCAGCAGCTCGTCGACGAACCCCGTGCGCAGCGCCCGTTCCGCGTCGATCAACTCGCCCGAGAACAGCAGGTACTTGGCGGTCCCGGGACCCACCAGGGACACCAACCGCCGTGTCGCGGACGCCGGGTACACGATCCCCAGCTTCGCCGGAGTCACCCCGAACAGCGCGCCCTCCTCCGCGAACCGCAGATCACAGGCCGCCGCCAACTGCGCCCCGCCGCCAACGCAATGCCCCCGGATCGCCGCCAACGTCGGCTTCGGGAACGCCGCCAGCGCCTCCTCCGCGAGCACCGCCAGCCCCTGCGCCTCACCCGCCGACTCCCGCAGCGTGGAGATGTCGGCCCCGGCGCAGAACGTCCCGCCCGCACCGGTCAGCACGAGCGCGCGTACGGCCGGATCGGTGGCCAGGGTGTCGAGCAGCGGCGGCAGCGACCGCCACATCTCGGCGGTCATCGCGTTGCGCTTGCCGGGGTGGTGGACGACGACGGTGGCGACCGCGTCGGTGACGTCGTGCAGCAGGCGGGGCTCCATGCGCCGGATGCTACGGACAACCCGAAGGGTTCGCGAAGTCGGCACAAGGGGTGCAGAGGTGATCCCACTGCCGACCAGGGCATACAGAAACGGTCGGAAAGCGTCCGATAACTGCTGACTTCTGTTCAGTCATCCGGGGTGGCGCGGGTCCACGCCAACACTCGTCGGGTGGTGACAATCGAGCGCAAGGGTGGCGACCGGACGATGGAGAACCACGGGCGTGGGGCAGACCCACGCCCAGAAGGCGGCAGAGACGATCCCCCGGATCCCGTCCCCGCCCCCGCCCCGCCGGATCCGCTGCCGTACGAGGGAGTCTGGCGGTTCACCGCCTCCGCCGTCGACGCCTCCGTCCCGCAGGCGCGACACGCCGTACGGGACCTGCTCTTCCGGCAGGGCGTGCCCCTCTCGGACGAGCTGCTGCAGGGGCTGTTGCTGATCGTCTCCGAGCTGGTCACCAACGTGGTCCGGCACGCGGTGCTGCTGTCGCCGACCCTCGCGGTGGAGGTCGCCGTCGGCGCCGAGTGGGTGCGGGTGTCCGTCGAGGACAACCACCCCTACCGCCCGACCGCCCTGGTGGCCGACCACGACGAGACCGGCGGCCGGGGACTGCTGCTGGTGCGCGAGGTGACCCGGGAGGCGGGCGGTGTCTGCGACGTCGAGCACACGGCGAGCGGCGGCAAGGTGATCTGGGCCGCCCTGCCGCTCAAACCCGCGCAGGTGCCGTAGGCGAGGAGCTCACCAGCCCGCGGACGGGCCCGTCAGCTCCCTGACCGCCGGGCGGGCCGCGTCCAGCACCGTCATGAACCAGGACGAGAAGGTGTCCTTCGCGTGCCGTTCGTCCAGCTCGGCGGGGGTCACGAACGCGGTCGTGCCCACCTCCTCCGGGTCCGGCCGCAGCGGGGACTGCACCATGCCGACGAACAGGTGGTTGTACTCCTGCTCCACCAGGCCCGAGTCCGGGTCCGGGTGGTTGTAGCGCACCGTGCCCGCCTCCGCGAGCAGCGACGGGGACACCCCCAGCTCCTCGAACGTCCGCCGGGCCGCCGCCGCGAAGGGCGCCTCGCCGGGGTAGGGGTGACCGCAGCAGGTGTTGGACCACACACCGGGGGAGTGGTACTTGCCGAGCGCCCGCTGCTGGAGCAGCAGCCGGCCCTGCTCGTCGAAGAGGAACACGGAGAAGGCGCGGTGCAGTTGCCCCGGCGGCTGATGGGCGGTGAGCTTCTCGGCGGTGCCGATCGTCACGCCGCTCTCGTCGACCAGTTCGAGCAAGATCGCGTCAGCGGTGCCGTTCGACGAGTTGTGCGTCGCGGTGGCAGGTGTGGTCGGCATACCCATCCTTCACATCGGTCCTCAAGCCAAGTCTGCCGTACGAATCCGGCACTCCCGGCAGTTCATCGTGCCCGGCGCGGCGACGGCGGAACCGTCGGGGGGTGGGGCGCGGGAGTGAGGACGCGGGCGCGCGGCGGCGGGCCGCGCGCCGTCGAAACCGGTCGATCTCTGTCAGCGTGCCCGGCAGTGCGGAAGCCGCGGCGGGAACCTCACGGCCGCCTCAGTGGCACAGCTTCGCCTCGTGCTCCGCGTGTCCGCGGGGCTCCAGTTGGAAGGTGCAGTGCTCCACGTCGAAGTGGTCGCCGAGGCAGCCCTGGAGTTCGTGGAGCATCTTCTCGTTGCCGATCGCGTTCAGCACGTCCGAGCGGACGACCACGTGCGCGGAGAGCACCGGCATGCCCGAGGTGATCGTCCACGCGTGCAGATCGTGGACGTCCTCGACCCCGTCCAGGGCCAGGATGTGGGTGCGCACGTCCTGCATGTCGACGTCCTTGGGGGCCGACTCCAGCAGCACGTCCAGGGTCTCGCGCAGCAGCTTCAGGGTGCGCGGCACGATCATCAGGCCGATGGCGAGCGAGGCGATCGGGTCGGCGGCCTGCCAGCCCGTGGTCAGGATCACCACGGCCGAGATGATCACCGCCAGGGAGCCCAGCGCGTCCGCGGCGACCTCCAGGAACGCGCCCCGCACGTTCAGGCTGTCCTTCTGGCCGCGCACCAGCAGCGTGAGCGAGATCATGTTCGCGACCAGGCCGATCAGGCCGAACACGATGGTCAGCCCGCCCTCGGTGTCGGCGGGCGTGACGAACCGCTGGACCGCCTCGTACAGGACGTAGCCGCCGACGCCGAGCAGCAGCAGGCAGTTGGCGAGCGCGGCGAGGATCTCCGCGCGGGCGTAGCCGAAGGTGCGGTTGCCGACGGCCGGCCGGTTCGCGAAGTGGATCGCGAGCAGCGCCATGCCGAGCCCCAGCGCGTCCGTCGCCATGTGGGCCGAGTCCGCGATGAGCGCGAGGGAGTCCGCGAGCAGCCCGCCGACGACCTCGACCACCATTACGGTGATCGTGATCCCGAGCGCGATCCGCAGCCTGCCCTGGTACGCGGCCGCCGCCGTACCGGTGACGGGAGCGCCGTGCGAATGCCCGTGGTCGTGCCCTGCCCCCATGGAAAGCCGCCCTCCTGATTACTGCTCCGGATCACAGTGAACTACGGGTGGGGGGTATCGGGCAACGCGGCACTGAACACCGTTGTCATGTGCCCTGACCTGCGCAAACAAATCGCAGGTCAGGGCGGCCTAACTTCACCTGGTGTGGTGCGACTGCCACCCGCGCCACGCCGACCCGACCATCTCCCGCACCCCACGCCGAGCCGACCACCCCAGCTCCACGGCGGCCCGCTCGGCGGAGGCGACCGCGCGCGGCGCGTCCCCGGGACGCCGCCCCTCGACCACGGCCGGCCGCCGGTCCCCGGTGACCTCGCCGATCACCGTGACCAACTCGCGGACCGAAACCCCTTCTCCACGGCCGATGTTGACCGTCAGGTCGCCGCTCGCACCGCCGTCGGCCAGGCGCCGTGCCGCCGCCAGATGGGCCTCGGCGAGGTCGGCGACATGGATGTAGTCGCGGACACAGGTGCCGTCCGGGGTCGGATAGTCGTCGCCGAAGATCCGCGGGGCCTCGTCGCGGGTGAGCCGGTCGAAGACCATGGGGACGATGTTGAAGACCCCGGTGTCGGCCAGCTCCGGCGCCGCCGCCCCCGCCACGTTGAAGTAGCGCAGGCACACCGTGTCGATGCCGTGCGCCGCGCCCGCCGCCCGGACCAGCCACTCGCCGGTGAGCTTGGTCTCGCCGTACGGGTTCACCGGGGCGCACGGGGTGTCCTCGGTGATCAGGTCGACGCCCGGGTCGCCGTAGACCGCCGCCGAGGACGAGAACACGAACCGCTCGATGCCCGCGCCGGCGACCGCGTCCAGGAGGGTCGCCAGGCCGCCGACGTTCTCCCGGTAGTAGTACGTCGGCTGTGCCACGGACTCGGCGACCTGCTTGCGCGCCGCGAGATGCACGACCCCGGTCACCTCGTGCTCGGCGAACACCCGCTTCAGGAGGTCGCCGTCCAGGGACGAGCCGTGGACGAGCGGGACGGTCGCGGGAAGGCGTGCGGGGTTTCCCGCGGAGAGGTCGTCCAGGGCGACGACCCGCTCCCCGGCGTCCGTCATCGCCCGTGCCACATGGGCCCCGATGTATCCGGCTCCGCCGGTGATCAGCCATGTCATGGGCATTCACCCTATGCCGCTACGAAGCGGGCCTCCGCAATGTCCCGCGATGCCCGGTCTGACGGGTGCGGTTTGTCGGGCGGGCCCCGAATCCCCGATGATGATCTCGGCGGAGGCGCCTGCAGACCGTGTTGATCAGGCCATGAACGGCCGGTGAACACGGGCTTGAGAGCATCCGATAGCCTCTGCCGACACGCCGCCCGGGTGCCACCCGAAGGGCGCCACCACCATGCACATGACCGGCGCCCGAGCGTCGGACCCAGGGAGTGAGTTCGGTTGCCGACCGCCATCCTCACCGGTCAGCCGGTCCCCGGATCGTCGATCGAGACCGATCTGCGGTCGCTCGGCTTCGACGTCCGGACCGCCGCGGACACCACCGAGGCGGAGACGCTTCTCGCGGCGGTCCCCGGTGACCAGCGGGTCGCCGTCGTGGACGCCCGCTTCGTGGGCCACCCGCACGCGCTGCGCCTCGGCCTCACCGACCCCCGCTTCCCGCTCGCCGCGGTACCGGGCGCGGTCACGGCCCAGCCGGCCGGCCGTCAGGCGCTGACCCGCGCGGTCGCCCGCGAGCACTCGGCCGGCGGCGGGACAACCCTCCTCGACAATCTCGCCGACCGTGTCGTCACCGCCCTCGACGCCGACGGCTGCGTCGTGCACCGCCCCGAGCTGGGCAGCCTCGTCGCCACGGTCCCCGCCGACCCGCAGGCCCGCAACGAGGCACGCCAGGCCGTCGCCGCCGTCGACGACGAGGCCGTACGCCTGAAGTCGGCCGTGAAGTCCCGCGACGGCTTCTTCACCACCCACTTCATCAGCCCGTACTCCCGCTACATCGCGCGCTGGTGCGCCCGCCGCGGCCTCACCCCGAACCAGGTGACCACCGCCTCCCTGCTCACCGCGCTCATCGCGGCGGGCAGCGCGGCCACCGGCACCCGCGGCGGCTACATCGTGGCCGGCGTACTCCTCCTCTGCTCCTTCGTCCTCGACTGCGTCGACGGACAGATCGCCCGCTACGCCCTGCAGTACTCGACGCTCGGCGCCTGGCTCGACGCCACCTTCGACCGCGCCAAGGAGTACGCCTACTACGCGGGCCTCGCGCTGGGCGCGGCCCGGGGCGGCGACGACGTATGGGCGCTCGCGCTCGGCGCGATGATCCTGCAGACCTGCCGGCACGTCGTGGACTTCTCGTTCAACGAGGCCAACCACGACGCCACCGCCAACACCAGCCCCACCGCCGCCCTCTCCGACAAGCTCGACAGCGTCGGCTGGACGGTCTGGGTGCGCCGGATGATAGTCCTGCCCATCGGCGAACGATGGGCGATGATCGCCGTCCTCACGGCCGCGACGACCCCCCGCATCACCTTCTACGTCCTCCTCGTCGGCTGCGCCTTCGCGGCGACGTACACGACGGCGGGCCGGGTGCTGCGCTCGCTGACCCGCAAGGCACGGCGTACGGACCGGGCGGCGCAGGCGCTGGCGGACCTCGCGGACAACGGGCCGATCGCCTCGTTCGTGGCCCGTGTGAGCCCCGCCCGCCTCGGTGCGCCGTTCCTGATCGCGCTCGCCGGTACGGCGGTTCTGATGGTGTCCCTCTTCTCCGGGGTCACCTGGGCCCCCGTGGCGGGCGCCTTCGTCTACGCGATCGCCGCCGGCCAGGCCTTGTCCCGCCCCCTCAAGGGCGCCCTCGACTGGCTGATCCCCCCGCTCTTCCGGGCGGCGGAATACTGCACCGTCCTGATCCTCGCGGCCGAAGCGGAGGTGAACGGAGCGCTTCCGGCGGCTTTCGGACTGGTGGCCGCCGTCGCCTACCATCACTACGACACGGTGTACCGCATCCGCGGCAACGCCGGGGCGTCCCCGGCGTGGCTGGTGCGCGCCATCGGGGGGCACGAGGGGCGGACGCTGCTCGTCACCGTTCTCGCCGCCGCGCTCACCGCGTCGCAGTTCACGGTCGCGCTCACGACCCTCGCCGTGGCCGTGGCCCTGCTGGTGCTCTTCGAGAGCATCCGCTTCTGGGTGTCCGCAGGGGCGCCCGCCGTACACGATGAAGGAGAACCCGCATGATCGGCCTCGTGCTGGCGGCCGGCGCCGGACGGCGTCTGCGCCCCTACACCGACAGCCTTCCCAAGGCTCTGGTGCCGGTGGGGCCCGCGGGCATAGAGGGCGAACCGACGGTCCTGGACCTGACCCTCGGCAACTTCGCCGAGATCGGTCTGACCGAGGTCGCGATCATCGTCGGCTACCGCAAGGAAGCCGTGTACGAGCGCAAGGCGGCCCTTGAGGCGAAGTACGGCCTCAAACTCACCCTCATCGACAACGACAAGGCCGAGGAGTGGAACAACGCCTACTCCCTGTGGTGCGGACGTGACGCCCTCAAGGACGGCGTGATCCTCGCCAACGGCGACACCGTCCACCCGGTCTCCGTCGAGCGCACGCTGCTCGCGGCGCGCGGCGAGGGCAAGCGGATCATCCTCGCCCTCGACACCGTCAAGTCCCTCGCGGACGAGGAGATGAAGGTCGTCGTCGACCCCGCCAAGGGCATGACGAAGATCACCAAACTGATGGACCCCGCCGAGGCGACCGGCGAGTACATCGGCGTCACCCTCATCGAGGGCGACGCCATGTCCGAGCTGGCCGACGCGCTCAAGACGGTGTGGGAGACCGACCCCCAGCAGTTCTACGAGCACGGCTACCAGGAGCTCGTGAACCGAGGCTTCCGGATCGACGTGGCCCCGATCGGCGACATCAAGTGGGTCGAGATCGACAACCACGAGGATCTGGCCAAGGGGCGTGAGATCGCGTGCCTGTACTGACCCGGCTGATTCCCTCGCCGGTCGTCGTGGACATCCGCCCGGGTGCCCTCGACGACCTGGCCTGCGTCCTCGCCGACCAGCGCATCTCGCACTCCGGCCGGCTCGCCGTCGCGGTCAGCGGGGGCTCCGGCGCCCGGCTGCGCGCGCGTCTGGAGCCGAGCCTGCCCGGCGCCACCTGGTACGAGGTCGGCGGCGGCACCCTCGACGACGCGATCCAGCTGGCCGGTGACATGAAGGCCGGTCACTACGACGCGGTCGTGGGCCTCGGCGGCGGCAAGATCATCGACTGCGCCAAGTTCGCCGCGGCGCGCATCGGCCTGCCGCTGGTCGCCGTACCGACGAACCTCGCGCACGACGGCCTGTGCTCGCCGGTCGCGACCCTCGACAACGACGCGGGCCGCGGCTCCTACGGCGTGCCGAACCCGATCGCCGTCGTCATCGACCTCGACGTCATCCGCGAGGCACCGGTCCGCTTCGTGCGGGCCGGCATCGGGGACGCGATCTCCAACATCTCCGCGATCGCGGACTGGGAGCTCGCCAACCGCGTCAACGGCGAGAAGATCGACGGTCTGGCCGCGGCCATGGCCCGGCAGGCGGGCGAGGCCGTACTGCGGCACCCGGGCGGGGTCGGCGACAACGCCTTCCTCCAGGTGCTCGCCGAAGCGCTGGTCCTCACCGGTGTCGCCATGTCGATCTCCGGTGACTCCCGCCCGGCCTCCGGCGCCTGCCACGAGATCAACCACGCTTTCGACCTGCTCTTCCCCAAACGCGCGGCCGCCCACGGCGAGCAGTGCGGACTGGGCGCGGCCTTCGCGATGTACCTGCGCGGAGCCCACGAGGAATCGGCCTCCATGGCCGAGGTGCTGCGCCGGCACGGACTGCCGGTGCTGCCGGAGGAGATCGGCTTCACGGTGGACGAGTTCGTCCGCGCCGTGGAGTTCGCTCCGGAGACCCGTCCCGGTCGCTACACCATCCTCGAACACCTCGACCTGAAAACCGACCAGATCAAGGACATCTACGCCGACTATGTCAAGGCCATCGGTAGCTGAACTCCGTCCCGTCGTCCACCCCGCAGGGGTGAAGGACCGGCGCAGCGGTGAGCACTGGATGGGACGCCTCTACATGCGTGAGGTGTCCCTGCGGGTGGACCGCTACCTGGTGAACACCAGGGTCTCGCCCAACCAGCTCACGTACCTGATGACCGTCTTCGGTGTGCTCGCGGCCCCGGCGCTGCTGGTGCCGGGGATCACGGGCGCCGTGCTCGGCGTGGTGTGCGTCCAGATGTACCTGCTGCTGGACTGCGTCGACGGCGAGATCGCCCGCTGGCGCAAGCAGTACTCCCTCGCCGGGGTCTACCTCGACCGCGTCGGCGCCTACCTGACCGACGCCGCCGTGCTCGTCGGCTTCGGTCTGCGCGCCGCCGACCTGTTCGGCAGCGGCCGTATCGACTGGCTGTGGGCGTTCCTCGGGACGCTGGCCGCGCTCGGCGCGATCCTCATCAAGGCCGAGACCGACCTGGTCGGCGTGGCCCGCCACCAGACCGGCAAGGCACCGGTGCAGGAGTCCGCGGCCGAGATGCGGTCCTCCGGGATGGCGTTGGCGCGCAGGGCCGCCGCCGCCTTCAAGTTCCACCGGCTGATCCTCGGCATCGAGGCGACCCTGCTGATCCTGGTCCTCGCGATCGTGGACCAGATGCGCGGCGACCTGTTCTACTCGCGGCTCGGCGTCGCCGTACTGGCCGGCATCGCGCTGCTGCAGACCCTGCTGCACCTGGTGTCGATCCTCGCGTCGAGCAGGCTGAAGTGAGCGGCATGAAGGTCGGCGCGGTGATCATCACCATGGGCAACCGCCCCGACGAACTACGGGCGTTGCTCGACTCGGTCGCCAAGCAGGACGGTGACCGGGTCGAGGCGGTGGTCGTCGGCAACGGCTCGCCCGTCCCGGACGTCCCCGCGGGCGTCCGGACCGTAGAACTGCCGGAGAACCTCGGCATCCCCGGCGGCCGCAACATCGGCCTGGACGCCTTCGGGCCCGCCGGTCGCGATGTCGACATAGTGATGTTCCTCGACGACGACGGGCTCCTCGCCCAGCACGACACCGCCGAGCTGTGCCGACAGGCCTTCGCCGCCGACCCCGAACTCGGCATCATCAGCTTCCGCATCGCCGACCCGGAGACGGGTGTCACCCAGCGTCGGCACGTGCCCAGGCTGCGCGCCTCCGACCCGATGCGCTCCTCCCGGGTCACCACCTTCCTCGGCGGCGCCAACGCCGTGCGCACGAAGGTCTTCGCCGAGGTCGGCGGACTCCCGGACGAGTTCTTCTACGCCCATGAGGAGACCGACCTCGCCTGGCGGGCCCTGGACGCGGGCTGGATGATCGACTACCGGTCCGACATGGTGCTGTACCACCCGACGACCGCGCCCTCGCGGCACGCGGTCTACCACCGCATGGTCGCCCGTAACCGGGTCTGGCTGGCCCGCCGCAACCTCCCCGCGCCCCTCGTCCCCGTCTACCTCGGCGTGTGGCTGCTGCTCACCCTCCTGCGCCGCCCCTCGCGCCCGGCGCTGCAGGCCTGGTTCGGCGGGTTCAAGGAGGGCTGGACCACTCCGTGCGGACCGCGCAGGCCCATGCGGTGGCGTACGGTCTGGCGCCTCACCCGGCTGGGCCGTCCTCCCGTCATCTGACAAGCTCGGGGTGCGCGTGACCGCGCGCGGGACGCGCGGCCGACCCCTCGAGACGTATCCGGCGGCGGATACGTGTCAGTTCCTATAGCACAATTCCGTAAGACGAACGCAAGACAGTCGTAAGACGAATCCGAAAATGAAGGCATCCACCCTTGAGTGAGACAACGCATGACGGCGGAGTCGCGGTGAGCCCGCGTCCGTCGCCCGACGAAGGCCTCACGGCGGCCCAACTGTCCGCCAAGTACGGGCTGACGGTGAGCGGTGCCCGCCCCGGACTCGCCGAGTACGTCCGCCAGCTCTGGGGACGCCGGCACTTCATCCTCGCCTTCTCCCAGGCGAAGTTGACGGCCCAGTACAGCCAGGCGAAGCTCGGCCAGCTCTGGCAGGTGGCCACGCCGCTGCTGAACGCGGCCGTGTACTTCTTCATCTTCGGCGTCATCCTGAAGGCCAGCCGGGGCATGTCCCGGGACGTGTACATCCCGTTCCTGGTCACGGGCGTCTTCGTGTTCACCTTCACGCAGAGCTCGATCATGGCGGGCGTCCGCGCGATCTCCGGCAACCTCGGCCTGGTGCGCGCGCTGCACTTCCCGCGCGCGTCGCTGCCGATCTCCTTCGCGCTGCAACAGCTCCAGCAGCTGCTGTTCTCGATGGTCGTGCTGTTCGTCATCGTCGTCGGCTTCGGCAGCTATCCCAGCCTGTCCTGGCTGCTGATCGTCCCGGTCCTGGTGCTGCAGTTCCTCTTCAACACGGGGCTCGCGCTGATCGTGGCGCGGATGGGCGCCAAGACCCCGGACCTCGCGCAGCTGATGCCGTTCATGCTGCGCACCTGGATGTACGCGTCGGGCGTCATGTTCTCCATCAGCACGATGATGGAGGGCCGCTCCGAGGTGTTCGTCCGCGTGCTGCAGGTGAATCCGGCGGCCATCTACATGGACCTGATGCGCTTCGCGCTCATCGACGGCTACGGCGCGTCGAACCTGCCGCCGCACGTGTGGGCCATCGCCGCCTTCTGGGCCGTGGTCCTGTTCGTCGGCGGTTTCGTGTACTTCTGGCAGGCGGAGGAGAGGTACGGCCGTGGCTGAGCAGAACGTCGAGCGGACCCCCCAGGATCTGGTCCCCACCGTCATCGCGGACGAGCTGCACATCGTCTACCGCGTGCACGGAGCCAAGACCGGCAAGGGCAGCGCCACCTCCGCCCTCAGCCGCATAGTCAAGCGCGGCGAGGAGCGCGGGGTGCGCAAGGTGCACGCCGTCAAGGGCGTCTCCTTCGTCGCCTACCGCGGCGAGGCCGTCGGCCTGATCGGCTCGAACGGCTCCGGCAAGTCGACCCTGCTGCGGGCCATCGCCGGCCTGCTCCCGGCCGAGAAGGGCCGGGTCTACACCAACGGCCAGCCCTCGCTGCTCGGTGTGAACGCGGCCCTGATGAACGACCTCACCGGCGAGCGGAACGTCATCCTGGGCGGCCTCGCCATGGGCATGTCCCGCGAGCAGGTCAGGGAGCGCTACCAGGAGATCGTCGACTTCTCCGGCATCAACGAGAAGGGCGACTTCATCACCCTCCCGATGCGCACCTACTCCTCCGGCATGGCGGCCCGGCTGCGTTTCTCCATCGCGGCGGCGAAGGACCACGACGTCCTGATGATCGACGAGGCGCTGGCCACCGGCGACCGCAAGTTCCAGGTCCGCTCCGAGGAGCGCATCCGCGAGTTGCGCAAGTCCGCGGGCACGGTGTTTCTCGTCAGTCACAACAACAAGTCGATCCGCGACACCTGTGACCGGGTGCTGTGGCTGGAACGCGGCGAACTGCGGATGGACGGCCCGACCGACGAGGTTCTCAAGGAGTACGAGAAGTTCACGGGCAAGTAGTCCGCGCGCATAGCGGGCGCAAAAGCCCAGAAGACTTCCCAGGGCCCCGCCGGAACTGCTCCGGCGGGGCTCCGCGTCTGCAAAGGAAACGTCAACTCGGCCCCGGCCAAGGAATCTTGACGCCAATCGGTGTGTTGTTGTGATGTGCAGGACACCCCGAGGAACCTTGCTGCGTTGTACAACGTAAGCTGTACCGGTGCCGAATAGCGGCAAGTGGGGCGATAATGCGCGACACCCTTCTGCGGGTATGCCTGCGTTTAACCGTGCGGACGACTGGGCGGCGTGTCCGAAATAGTGTGTATTGGGTCGGCAGTGTAGAACGGGAGATGTGACGGCAATGGCTACGGAAACTCCCCAGCTCACCGAAGCATGTGCCGTCCCCGCCCCTGGCAGTGAGCGATGACGGGAACCGGCACCGCCGGCACCGGTGATCCGGAGCGCGGCACCCTCGACAAGGCCGCGGGTGAGAACTTCCCCGTGGCGCCCTTCTTCCTGCCCAGGGCCTGGCGCACCGATCTCATGGCGGTGTACGGATTCGCCCGCCTCGTCGACGACATCGGAGACGGCGATCTGGCCCCCGGCGGCGCCGACGCCCGCCTCCTCGGCGTGTCGCCCGAGGACGCCGAGGACCGCCTGCTCCTCCTCGACGCCTTCGAGGCCGATCTGCACCGCGTCTTCGACGGCATGCCGAGCCATCCCCTGCTGCGCCGCCTCCAGCCGACCGTCCGCCGCCGCGCGCTGACCCCCGAGCCCTTCCTCGGCCTGATCGCCGCGAACCGCCAGGACCAGCTCGTCACGCGCTACGAGACCTACGACGATCTCCTCGCCTACTGCGAACTGTCCGCCAACCCGGTCGGTCGCCTGGTCCTCGGCGTCACCGGCACCGAGACCCCCGAGCGGGTCCGGCTGTCCGACGCGATCTGTACCGCACTTCAGATCGTCGAACACCTGCAGGACGTGACCGAGGACCTCGGCCGCGACCGCATCTACCTGCCCGCCCAGGACATGAAGCGCTTTCACGTCCAGGAAGCGGATCTCGCCACGCCCTCCGCGGGCGCATCGGTGCGCGCACTGGTTGCATACGAAGCAGAACGCGCCCGCGATCTCCTGAATGAAGGCGCCCCCCTGGTGGGTAGCGTCCACGGCAGATTGAAGCTGCTGCTCGCGGGGTTCGTGGCGGGGGGACGGGCGGCGGTCCGAGCGATCGTCGCCGCTGAATACGACGTACTTCCCGGCCCGCCCAAACCCGGCAAGATCCAGTTGCTGCGTGAGGTGGGCGTGACTCTGCGAGGAGAGGGGTGATCCGCAGCGTGGAGTCTGCACCGCACATGTCCGCACCGGTACTCGCCGCCTACAGCTACTGCGAGGCCGTCACCGGTCAGCAGGCACGTAACTTCGCGTACGGCATCAGACTGCTGCCGACGCCCAAGCGCCGCGCGATGTCGGCGCTGTACGCGTTCTCCCGGCGCGTCGACGACATCGGTGACGGCACGCTGCCGACCGACGTCAAGTCGGCACGCCTGGAGGACACCCGGGCGCTGCTCACCCGGGTCCGCGAGGGCAAGGTCGAGGAGGACGACACCGACCCGGTCGCGGTCGCCCTCGCGCACACGGCGGAGGCCTTCCCGGTCCCGCTCGACGGCCTGGACGAGCTGATCGACGGCGTCCTGCTGGACGTCCGCGGCGAGACCTACGAGACCTGGGACGACCTGAAGGTCTACTGCCGGTGTGTCGCGGGCGCGATCGGGCGGCTCTCGCTCGGTGTGTTCGGCACGGAGGCGGGGGCGCGCGGTGTCGAGCGTGCCTCGGAGTACGCCGACACGCTGGGGCTCGCGCTCCAGCTCACCAACATCCTCAGAGACGTCCGCGAGGACGCCGAGGACGGCCGTACCTATCTGCCCGCCGACGACCTCGCGAAATTCGGCTGCTCGGCCGGGTTCAACGGGCCGACGCCGCCGGAGGGTTCCGACTTCGCGGGTCTCGTGCACTTCGAGGTGCGCCGGGCCCGCACTCTTTTCGCCGAGGGCTACCGGTTGCTCCCCATGCTCGACCGCCGCAGCGGCGCCTGTGTCGCCGCCATGGCCGGTATCTACCGCCGCCTGCTGGACCGTATCGAGCGCGAGCCGGAGGCCGTCCTGCGCGGCCGCGTCTCCCTGCCCGGCCGCGAGAAGGCCTACGTCGCGGTGCGCGGCCTGTCCGGCCTGGACGCCCGGCACGTCACGCGGAGCACCCTCAGGAGGCGCACCTGATGGACGAAGTGGGCCAGGGCGATGGCACCGGAGAAATGCGGCAGGCAACCCTCCGGTGCGGCGTGGCGTCCCTGACTGCAACGGTCTGCCGTGGCTGGTTCGAGTGCCTCGGTGGGCGCGCAGGGGGGAGTGCACGATGAGCGACGGGACGCGGCCCGACGGGCTGCCCGCCGAACCGGTGACGGGACCGGCCGGACGGCATGCCGTCGTGATCGGCGGCGGCCTCGCCGGCATCACCTCCGCGCTCGCGCTCGCCGACGCCGGTGTCCGCGTCACCCTGCTCGAAGGCCGCCCGCGCCTGGGCGGACTCGCCTTCTCCTTCCAGCGCGGCGACCTCACCGTCGACAACGGCCAGCACGTCTATCTGCGCTGCTGCACCGCCTACCGCTGGTTCCTCGACCGTATCGAGGGCGCGGCGCTGGCTCCGCTGCAGGATCGTCTCGACGTGCCCGTACTCGACGTGAACCGCCCCGAGGGGCGGCGCCTGGGCAGACTCCGGCGCGACCCGCTGCCCGTGCCGCTGCATCTGGGGCGCAGCCTCGCGACGTACCCGCATCTCTCGTTCGCGGAGCGCGCCAAAGTAGGACGTGCCGCGCTTGCGCTCAAAGGGCTCGATCTCGCCGATCCGGCCCTGGACGCGCAGAACTTCGGCAGCTGGCTGACCGCGCACGGTCAGTCGGCGCGTGCCGTCGAGGCACTGTGGGACCTGGTCGGGGTCGCCACCCTCAACGCGGTCGCGGGCGACTCCTCGCTCGCTCTCGCCGCGATGGTGTTCAAGACCGGTCTGCTCTCCGACCCGGGCGCGGCCGACATCGGCTGGGCACACGTCCCGCTGGGCGAACTGCACGACCGGCTCGCCCGCAAGGCGCTCGACTCCGCGGGCGTGCGCACCGAAGTCCGTACACGCGTCACCTCCATCTCTACTGACGAAAACGGGCGTTGGAGCGTTCAGGTTCCCGGCGAGACCATCGAGGCCGACACCGTCGTCCTCGCGGTACCGCAGCGCGAGGCCCACGATCTGCTGCCCGACGGCGCCCTCGACGAGCCCGAGCGGCTGCTGTCGATGGACTACTCGCCGATCCTGAACGTCCATGTCGTCTACGACCGCAAGGTGCTCGCCCGGCCGTTCTTCGCCGCGCTGGGCACCCCGGTGCAGTGGGTGTTCGACCGGACCGACGCGTCCGGGCTGAAGGACGGCCAGTACCTGGCGCTGTCCCAGTCCGCCGTGCACGACGAGATCGACGCGCCCGTGGCCGAACTGCGGGAGCGCTACCTGCCCGAGCTGGAGCGGCTGCTGCCCGGTGCGCGCGGCGCCGAGGTGAAGGACTTCTTCGTGACCAGGGAGCGCACGGCGACGTTCGCTCCCGCCCCCGGCGTCGGACGGCTGCGGCCCGGCGCCCGCACCAAGGCCCCCGGCCTGTACCTGGCCGGAGCGTGGACCGCCACAGGGTGGCCCGCGACCATGGAGAGTGCGGTCCGCAGTGGGGTGAGCGCGGCGGACGCCGCACTCGCCGCCCTGGGCCGGCCCCGCCCCCGTCACCTCTTCGAAGTCGAGGAGGCGGCGTGATGCTCGATCAGCAGGCGGCAGGCGACCCCCGCACCTCCGGTACCGCGACAAGAGGAGAGACTGTGCCCACTGTGCCCCCGGCCGAGACGGCTGCCGACGCGGTGGACGTGTCCGCGCTCCTGGAGCGCGGCCGGACCCTTGCCACACCGGTACTGAGGGCGGCCGTGGACCGCCTGGCTCCCCCCATGGACACCGTTTCCGCCTACCACTTCGGCTGGATCGACGCCGAGGGCAACCCGGCGGACGGCGACGGCGGCAAGGCCGTACGCCCCGCGCTCGCCGTGCTCTCCGCCGAGGTCACCGGCGCGTCGCCCGAGACCGGCATCCCCGGCGCCGTCGCCGTCGAACTGGTCCACAACTTCTCGCTGCTGCACGACGACCTGATGGACGGCGACGAGCAGCGCCGGCACCGCGACACCGTCTGGAAGGTGCACGGCCCCTCCCAGGCCATCCTCGTCGGCGACGCCCTGTTCGCGCTGGCCAACGAGGTCCTGCTGGAGCTCGGCACCGTCGAGGCCGGCCGCGCCACCCGCCGCCTCACCACCGCGACCCGCGCCCTCATCGACGGCCAGGCGCAGGACATCTCCTACGAGCACCGCGACCGCGTCAGCGTCGAGGAGTGCCTGGAGATGGAGGGCAACAAGACCGGCGCCCTGCTCGCCTGCGCCTCCTCCATCGGGGCCGTGCTCGGCGGTGCGGACGACCGCACCGCCGACGTCCTGGAGAAGTACGGCCACCACCTCGGCCTGGCCTTCCAGGCCGTCGACGACCTCCTCGGCATCTGGGGCGACCCGGAGTCCACCGGGAAGCAGACCTGGAGCGATCTGCGCCAGCGCAAGAAGTCCCTGCCCGTGGTGGCGGCGCTCGCGGCGGGCGGACCCGCCTCCGAGCGGCTCGGTGAGATCCTCGCCGCCGACGCCAAGAGCAGCGACTTCGAGAACTTCTCCGAGGAGGAGTTCGCGGCCCGCGCCGCGCTCATCGAGGAGGCCGGCGGTCGCGAGTGGACCGCCGAAGAGGCACGCCGTCAGCACACCATCGCCATCGAGGCCCTCGACGCCATCGACATGCCCGACCGGGTTCGGGCGCAGTTCACGGCGCTCGCCGACTTCGTCGTCGTACGAAAGAGATGATCACTATCGGTCGAATAGCCCTCGCGTAGTCGCCGGCCGGTGCTGCGAACGAACGAGTACCGGCCGACGGCGGACCCACAGCAGAGACATGCCACTGCACGAAGGGGAAGCCATGACAGCGACGACCGACGGAAGCACCGGGGCCATGCCTCCCCGTGTCGCCGCGGCCAGCGAAACCGACATCAACACCCCCGTGGCGGCCGGGGTGCACGACGCCGCCGCGCTCTCGGTCCAACGCGCCACCGACTTCCTCCTCTCGCAGCAGGACGCCCAGGGCTGGTGGAAGGGCGACCTGGAGACGAACGTCACGATGGACGCCGAGGATCTGCTGCTCCGTCAGTTCCTGGGCATCCGCGACGAGTCGACGACCCAGGCCGCCGCACTCTTCATCCGCGGCGAGCAACGCGAGGACGGCACCTGGGCGAGCTTCTACGGCGGACCCGGTGAACTCTCCACCACCATCGAGGCGTACGTCGCCCTCCGGCTGGCCGGAGACGCGCCGGACGCCCCGCACATGGCGAAGGCGTCCGCGTGGGTCCGTGAGCGGGGCGGGATCGCCGCGGCCCGGGTCTTCACCCGGATCTGGCTCGCGCTGTTCGGCTGGTGGAAGTGGGACGACCTGCCCGAACTCCCGCCGGAACTCCTGTACTTCCCCACCTGGGTACCGCTCAACATCTACGACTTCGGATGCTGGGCCCGGCAGACCATCGTGCCGCTGACGGTGGTCTCCGCGAAGCGGCCGGTACGCCCCGCGCCCTTCCCGCTCGACGAACTGCACACCGACGCGGACAACCCGAACCCGGTCAAACCCCTTGCCCGGGTGGCGAGTTGGGACGGCGCCTTCCAACGGCTCGACAAGGCGCTGCACCTCTACCGCAAGGTAGCGCCGCGCAAGCTGCGCAAGGCCGCGATGAAGACGGCCGGCCGCTGGATCATCGAGCGGCAGGAGAACGACGGCTGCTGGGGCGGCATCCAGCCGCCGGCCGTGTACTCGGTGATCGCCCTGCACCTGCTGGGCTACGACCTCGAACACCCCGTGATGCGCGCGGGACTTGAGTCGCTGGACCGGTTCGCGGTCTGGCGCGAGGACGGGGCCCGGGTGATCGAGGCCTGCCAGTCCCCGGTGTGGGACACCTGCCTCGCGACCATCGCGCTCGCCGACGCGGGCGTGCCCGCCGACCACCCCCAACTGGTCAAGGCGGCCGACTGGATGCTCGGGGAGGAGATCGTCCGCCCCGGCGACTGGGCGGTCAAGAGACCCCAACTGCCGCCCGGCGGCTGGGCGTTCGAGTTCCACAACGACAACTACCCCGACATCGACGACACCGCCGAGGTCGTGCTCGCGCTGCGCCGGGTCAGACATCACGACCCGGAGCGCCTCGACCGGGCCGCCGGACGTGCGGTCCGCTGGAACCTCGGAATGCAGTCGAAGAACGGCGGTTGGGGCGCCTTCGACGTCGACAACACCAGCCCGTTCCCCAACCGGCTGCCGTTCTGCGACTTCGGCGAGGTCATCGACCCGCCGTCGGCGGACGTCACCGCGCACGTCGTCGAGATGCTCGCCGTCGAGGGCCTCGCCCACGACCCGCGCACCCGGCGCGGCATCGAGTGGCTGCTCGCCGAACAGGAGCCGGACGGCTCGTGGTTCGGCCGCTGGGGCGTCAACTACGTCTACGGCACCGGGTCCGTCGTACCGGCGCTCGCCGCGGCCGGGATCCCCGGCTCGCACCCGGCGATCCGGCGGGCGGTCACCTGGCTGGAGACCGTGCAGAACGACGACGGCGGCTGGGGCGAGGACCTGCGCTCCTACAAGTACGCCAAGGAATGGAGCGGCCGGGGCGCCTCCACCGCCTCGCAGACGGCCTGGGCCCTGATGGCCCTGCTCGCGGCCGGGGAACGGGACTCCAAGGCCGTGGAACGCGGTGTGGAGTGGCTCGCGGCGACCCAGCGGGAGGACGGGTCCTGGGACGAGCCCTACTTCACCGGTACGGGCTTCCCGTGGGACTTCTCCATCAACTACCACCTCTACCGGCAGGTCTTCCCGCTCACCGCGCTCGGGCGTTACGTGCACGGAGAACCGTTCTCCCAGCCCTCGTTCTCCCCGGCCAAGGGGGGCTGATGGGCAGACAGCCCGCCGGACCGCCGCTGCTGATCGCCTGCGCGCTCGGCATCGAGCGCCTCGCCCTGCGCGTGGGCGACCGCTCCGGCGCCGGGGGGCCGGTCACCTTCCTCAGGACGGGGATGGGGCCCCAGGCGGCCGAGGAGGCCGTCTCCCGGCGCCTCGCCGACCCGGCGCTGGACGGGGCCGCCGTACTGGCCACGGGTTTCTGCGCCGGACTCGCCCCGGGTATGCACCCCGGCGACCTCGTGGTCGCCGAGGAGACCAGGGAGGCGCGCGGAACCGTTCCGTGCGTCGGTACCGAACTGCTCGTCAAGGAACTCGTGCGGGCCCTGCCCGGCCGCACCGTCCACACCGGCCCCCTGACCGGCTCCGATCACATCGTCCGCGGACAGGAACGGTCGGATCTGCTCGCGACCGGCGCAATCGCGGTCGACATGGAGTCGGCGGCCACGCTGCTGAGCGCCGTGCGTACGGGCGCGCGCCCGGTTGCGGCCGTACGGGTGGTCGTGGACGCTCCTGAACATGAACTCGTCCGGATCGGCACGGTGCGCGGTGGAATATCGGCTTTCCGCGTTCTTCGATCCGTTCTTCCCGTTTTTTTCGAATGGCACCGTTCTTTGCTGCTCCCCCGGAGGTGAGCCAGATGGCCATGCCGCTGCGCCAGACAATCAAGGTCGCTACATACTTGGCTGAACAGAAGCTCCGCAAGAGGGACAAGTTCCCCCTGATCGTGGAGCTGGAACCTCTCTTCGCATGCAACCTGAAGTGCGAGGGCTGCGGCAAGATCCAGCACCCGGCGGGCGTGCTCAAGCAGCGCATGCCGGTGGCTCAGGCCGTCGGGGCGGTGCTCGAATCCGGTGCGCCGATGGTGTCCATCGCGGGCGGCGAGCCCCTGATGCACCCTCAGATCGACGAGATCGTGCGCCAGTTGGTGGCGAAGAAGAAGTACGTCTTCCTCTGCACCAACGCCATGCTGCTGCGCAAGAAGCTCGACAAGTTCACGCCCTCGCCGTACTTCGCCTTCGCGGTGCACATCGACGGGCTGCGCGAGCGGCACGACGAGTCCGTCGCGAAGGAGGGCGTGTTCGACGAGGCGGTGGAGGCGATGAAGGAGGCCAAGAAACGCGGCTTCCGGGTCACCACCAACTCCACGTTCTTCAACACGGACACCCCGCAGACCATCATCGAGGTCCTGAACTTCCTCAACGACGACATCAAGGTCGACGAGATGATGATCTCGCCCGCCTACGCCTACGAGAAGGCACCCGACCAGGAGCACTTCCTGGGTGTCGCGCAGACCCACGAGCTGTTCAAGAAGGCCTTCGCGGGCGGCAACCGGCGCAAGTGGCGGCTCAACCACTCCCCGCTCTTCCTGGACTTCCTGGAGGGCAAGGTCGACTTCCCGTGCACGGCCTGGGCGATCCCGAACTACTCGCTCTTCGGCTGGCAGCGCCCCTGCTACCTGATGAGCGACGGGTACGTGCCCACGTACCGGGAGCTGATCGAGGACACCGACTGGGACAAGTACGGCCGCGGCAAGGACCCGCGCTGCGCCAACTGCATGGCGCACTGCGGCTACGAGCCCACCGCCGTCCTCGCCACCATGGGCTCCCTCAAGGAGTCCCTGCGGGCCATGCGCGAGACCGTCGCCGGAAACCGCGACTGACGCCATGACCGCCGTAGCTCTGGGCGTCCCCGAGATGCCGGTCCGGCCGATCGCCGAGCGACGTGTGTCGCGACGCATCGAGGTCGGATCGGTGGCGGTCGGGGGCGGGGCCCCCGTCTCGGTCCAGTCGATGACCACGACCCGTACGTCGGACATCGGCGCCACCCTGCAACAGATCGCCGAACTCACCGCGTCCGGCTGCCAGATCGTCCGCGTCGCCTGCCCCACGCAGGACGACGCGGACGCGCTGGCGACCATCGCGCGCAAGTCGCAGATCCCGGTGATCGCGGACATCCACTTCCAGCCGAAGTACGTCTTCGCCGCGATCGAGGCCGGCTGTGCGGCAGTTCGCGTCAACCCGGGCAACATCAAGCAGTTCGACGACAAGGTCAAGGAGATCGCGCGGGCCGCGAAGGACCACGGCACGCCGATCCGGATCGGGGTCAACGCCGGTTCCCTGGACCGGCGTCTGCTCCAGAAGTACGGCAAGGCGACGCCCGAGGCGCTCGTCGAGTCGGCCCTGTGGGAGGCGTCCCTCTTCGAGGAGCACGGCTTCCGCGACATCAAGATCTCCGTCAAGCACAACGACCCCGTGGTGATGGTCAACGCCTACCGGCAGCTCGCCGCGCAGAGCGACTATCCGCTGCACCTCGGGGTCACCGAGGCCGGGCCCGCCTTCCAGGGCACGATCAAGTCGGCGGTCGCCTTCGGGGCGCTGCTCAGCGAGGGCATCGGCGACACGATCCGGGTGTCGCTGTCCGCCCCGCCGGTGGAGGAGGTCAAGGTCGGCCTCCAGATCCTGGAGTCGCTGAACCTCAAGCCCCGCCGACTGGAGATCGTGTCGTGCCCGTCCTGCGGGCGCGCCCAGGTGGACGTCTACAAGCTCGCCGACGAGGTCACGGCGGGCCTGGAAGGCATGGAGGTGCCGCTGCGCGTCGCGGTCATGGGCTGCGTCGTCAACGGACCCGGCGAGGCGCGGGAGGCCGACCTGGGGGTCGCCTCCGGCAACGGCAAGGGCCAGATCTTCGTCAAGGGCGAGGTCGTCAAGACCGTCCCCGAGTCGAAGATCGTGGAGACCCTCATCGAGGAGGCGATGAAGATCGCCGAACAGATGGAGCAGGACGGTGTCGCGGCGGGGGAGCCGGCCGTCACCGTGAGCTGAACAGCACGGACCGAAGGGGGCCCGACGTGACGATCCTGGAGAGCATCCGTCAACCACGCGACCTGAAGTCGCTGTCCGAGGCGGAACTCGGCGAACTGTCCGAAGAGATAAGGGAGTTCCTGGTCCACGCGGTGGCCAGGACCGGCGGTCACCTCGGACCCAACCTGGGCGTGGTGGAGTTGACCATCGCGCTGCACCGCGTCTTCGAGTCCCCGGCCGACCGCATCCTGTGGGACACCGGCCACCAGAGCTACGTGCACAAGATGCTGACGGGTCGTCAGGACTTCTCGAAGCTGCGCGGCAAGGGCGGCCTGTCCGGCTACCCCTCGCGTGAGGAGTCCGAGCACGACGTCATCGAGAACAGCCACGCCTCCACCGCGCTCGGCTGGGCCGACGGCCTCGCCAAGGCCCGCCAGGTGCAGGGCGGGAAGGGCCACGTCGTCGCGGTCATCGGCGACGGCGCGCTCACCGGCGGCATGGCCTGGGAGGCGCTGAACAACATCGCGGCCGCCAAGGACCGGCCGCTGATCATCGTCGTCAACGACAACGAGCGCTCCTACGCACCCACCATCGGCGGCCTCGCCAACCACCTGGCGACCCTGCGCACGACCGACAGCTACGAGAAGGTCCTCGCCTGGGGCAAGGACGTCCTGCTGCGCACCCCGGTCGTCGGCAACACGATCTACGAGTCACTGCACGGCGCGAAGAAGGGTTTCAAGGACGCGTTCGCCCCGCAGGGCATGTTCGAGGACCTGGGCCTCAAGTACGTCGGCCCGATCGACGGACACGACATCGGCGCCGTCGAGTCCGCGCTGCGCCGCGCGAAACGCTTCCACGGCCCGGTCCTCGTCCACTGCCTCACGGAGAAGGGCCGCGGCTACGAACCCGCCCTCGCCCATGAGGAAGACCACTTCCACACCGTCGGCGTGATGGACCCGCTCACCTGCGCACCCCTCGTGCCCTCCAACGGCCCTTCCTGGACCAGCGTGTTCGGCGACGAGATCCTGCGCATCGGGGAGGAACGCGACGACGTCGTGGCCATCACGGCCGCCATGCTGCACCCGGTCGGCCTCGGCAAGTTCGCCGCGAAGTTCCCCGACCGGGTGTGGGACGTCGGCATCGCCGAACAGCACGCGGCCGTATCGGCGGCGGGTCTCGCGACCGGCGGACTGCACCCCGTCGTCGCCGTCTACGCCACCTTCCTCAACCGTGCCTTCGATCAACTCCTCATGGACGTGGCGCTGCACCGCTGCGGGGTGACGTTCGTCCTGGACCGCGCCGGAGTGACCGGAGTTGACGGAGCGTCACACAACGGCATGTGGGACATGTCCATCCTCCAGGTCGTGCCCGGCCTGCGGATCGCCGCCCCGCGCGACGCCGACCAACTCCGTGCCCAGCTAAGGGAAGCGGTCGCCGTCGACGACGCGCCGACCTTGGTCCGCTTCCCGAAGGAGTCGGTCGGACCGGAGATCCCGGCGATCGACCGCGTGGGCGGCCTCGACGTCCTGCACCGGGGCGCGGAGACACCCGAGGTACTGCTCGTCGCGGTGGGCGTGATGGCGCCCGTCTGCCTCCAGGCCGCCGAGCTCCTCGAAGCGCGGGGCATCAACTGCACGGTCGTGGACCCCCGTTGGGTCAAACCCGTCGACCCGGCGCTCCCGGGCCTCGCCGCCGAACACCGGTTGGTGGCCGTAGTGGAGGACAACAGCCGCGCCTCCGGCGTCGGCGCCGCGGTGGCGCTGGCCCTCGGCGACGCCGAAGTCGACGTCCCCGTACGGCGGTTCGGCATCCCGGAGCAGTTCCTCGCGCACGCCAAACGCGGGGAGGTGCTCGCCGACATCGGCCTCACACCCGTCGAGGTCGCCGGACGGATCAGCGCAAGCCTGGCGGTCAAGGACGCGAACGCCGGCACAGCCAAGGAGAAACCCGAATGACCAAGGAGTTCGACCTCAGCGCGCTCTTGGCCGAGCGCGGAGCCGAGCGCTACGAGCTGCACGCCAAGTACCTGAACCACCAACTCCCGCGCATGCTGCACACCATCGGCTTCGACAAGGTCTACGAGCGGGGCGAGGGCGCCTACTTCTGGGACGCCGACGGCAACGACTACCTCGACATGCTCGCCGGGTTCGGGGTGATGGGCCTGGGCCGCCACCACCCCGTCGTCCGCAAGGCGGTGCACGACGTCCTCGACGCCCAGCTCGCCGACCTCACCCGCTTCGACTGCCAGCCGCTGCCCGGCCTGCTCGCCGAGCAACTCCTCACCCACAGCCCGCACCTGGACCGGGTGTTCTTCGGCAACAGCGGTACGGAGGCGGTCGAGACCGCGCTCAAGTTCGCCCGCTACGCCACCGGGAAACCCCGTGTCCTGTACTGCGACCACGCCTTCCACGGCCTGACCACCGGCTCGCTCTCCGTCAACGGCGAGGACGGCTTCCGGGACGGCTTCGCCCCGCTGCTGCCGGACACGGCCGTACCGCTCGGCGATCTCGACGCCCTGGCACGGGAGTTGAAGAAGGGCGACGTCGCCGCCCTCGTCGTCGAACCGATCCAGGGCAAGGGCGTCCACGAGGCGCCGCCCGGCTACCTGCGCGCCGCACAGGAACTCCTGCACCAGCACAAGGCGTTGCTCATCGCGGACGAGGTGCAGACCGGCCTCGGGCGCACCGGCGACTTCTACGCCTACCAGCACGAGGAGGGCGTGGAGCCGGACCTGGTGTGCGTGGCCAAGGCGCTGTCCGGCGGCTATGTGCCGGTGGGCGCGACGCTCGGCAAGGACTGGATCTTCAAGAAGGTCTACTCGTCCATGGACCGCGTCCTGGTCCACTCGGCGAGCTTCGGGTCCAACGCGCAGGCCATGGCGGCCGGCCTCGCCGTGCTGTCGGTCATGGAGAACGAGCAGATCGTCGCCAACGCCCGTGCCACCGGGGACCAGTTGAGGACCCGGCTCGCCGCGCTGGTCGACAAGTACGAGCTGCTCGCCGACGTCCGCGGCCGGGGCCTGATGATCGGCATCGAGTTCGGCAGGCCCAAGTCGCTGAAGCTGCGCAGCCGTTGGACCATGCTGCAGGCCGCACGCAAGGGCCTGTTCGCCCAGATGGTGGTCGTACCGCTGCTCCAACGGCACCGCATCCTCACCCAGGTCTCCGGCGACCACCTGGAGGTCATCAAGCTCATCCCGCCGCTGATCATCGGCGAGCGCGAGGTGGACCGGTTCGTGGACGCGTTCACGGCCGTGATGGACGACGCGCACAGTGGTGGCGGGCTGATGTGGGACTTCAGCAAGACGCTCGTGAAGCAGGCGGTGGCGAACCGGTAGCGGTGGCGAACCGGTAGGGGTTTCTGCCTGGCGCCGTTGACGGGAGCCACGGATTTTTGCCCCTGAGGCAAGAGATTTGCCGCAGGGGCAAATGTCCGGCTGAATGGAGAGCATGAGCTCTCCCGAGACCGAGCCGGAACCGTCGGCCGGGCCGGTCGAAGACCTGCCGGCCACCGTCGCACCACAGCTCCGTGCCCTGCGTCGCCGCGCCTCCCTCACCCTGGAGGTCGCCGCCCGCTCGGCCGGACTCTCGCCCGCCCATCTCTCCCGTCTGGAGACCGGGCTGCGCCAGCCCTCGCTGCCGATGCTGCTCGCGCTCGCCCGCATCTACGGTACGACAGTCTCGGATCTGCTCGGCGAGACGGTCACCGACCGGGACGCCGTAGTCCGCGCCGCCGACATGGAACCGACCCGCGCGGGCGGCTGGACCTACTGGCAGGCCGGTGCCCCCGGCCGTGGGATGCAGTCGCTGCGCGTCCGCATCCCGCACGGCTCCCAGGGCGACATCGTGCGCGTGCACCCCGGCGAGGAGTGGCTGTACGTCCTCAAGGGGCGGCTCCGCCTGCGCCTCGGTGACACCGCGCACCTCCTCGCACCGGGCGACAGCGCGCACTTCGACTCGCTCACCCCGCACCGCCTCGCCGCCGCCGAGGAGGACGGCGTCGAGGTCCTGTTCGTCCACACCCTGCTGCAGAGCCCCACGGCCACCCTGTGCCTGGGCCCGATCACCGGAGAGACGCCATGAGCGGCAACAACATCGAGGACAAGTTCCCCCGCGCCCTGTGGGTACGGCTCATCATCTACATCGCCGTCGGCCACGTCTTCGCGGCCTTCATCTACCTGCTGTTCTCCGTGGGCGCCAAGTAGCCGGCCACAGCCGCGAGTTCAGTCGAGGAGCCGCTCGCGCAGCCGTTCCCGGAGCTCCGGGGTGATCCCGAGCCCCTGCTCCAGATAGGCGTCCACGCTGCCCCAGGTCTCCTCGACGGTGTCGAAAGCGGCCGTCAGATACTCGGCGCGGGCGTCGAAGAGAGGGCTGAGGAGTTCCATCACCTCGGGGGAGTAGGCCGAGGCGGAGGAGCCGCTGCGGCGCACCTTGTAGCGGCGGTGCTTCGCGTTCGACTCCAGGTAGTCGGTCACGATCGCCTCGCGCTCCACGCCCAGGGCGAGCAGCGTCACGGCTATCGAGAGGCCCGCGCGGTCCTTGCCCGCCGCGCAGTGCATCAGCGCGGGAACACTGTCCTCCGCGAGTGCGTGCAGCACCTGGGAGTGCTCGGCGGTGCGCTCCGTGACGATCGTGCGGTACGAGGCGATCATCCGGTCGGCGCCCTTGTCGCCGCCGAGGATCCCGCGCAGTTGGTCTATCTCGCCGTCGCGGACCATCTTCCAGAACTCGGAGCCGTCCGCCGGGTCCGACAGCGGCAGATTCACATTGCGCACGCCGGGCAGTTCGACATCGGGACCCTCCAGCTTCTGGTCCGACGCGTTGCGGAAGTCGAAGATCGTGTGCAGACCCAGCGAGTCGAGGAACGCGGCGTCCTCCTCGGTCGCGTGCGCAAGGTGACCACTGCGGAACAGCACCCCGTGCCGCACCCGCCGTCCGTCCGCCGTCGGAAGTCCGCCCACGTCCCGGAAATTACGCACTCCGGACAACTCCGGCTCGGTCGACGGAATCTGCTGCGTCACGAGGACTCCTCCCACTCGGCCCGACGACGCGGCTCACCGGCGGGCACGCTTCCGACGATACGACATCGATTCCACAGGCCATGAGTTGTCCACAGACGTTGCCTCGCAGGCCCCCGGCCATTGATGATGTTGCTGCTTGAGTGGACTTGTTCGAATCTGTGAGGGGCTTGATGCTGGAGATCGCCGAGAACGGCCGTACGTGGGTGCTGACGGGCCCCACGAGCAGCTACGCCGTCCATCTCACCGAGGACGACGAGCTGCTCCACCTGCACTGGGGCCCCGCGATCGCACTCGCCGACGCCGAGGAGCTCGCCGCCCGCCCGCTGCCCGAAGGCTCCTCCTTCGAGTCCCCGCTCGACGGCCGAGAGGAGTACCCCGTCGAGGGTGGCCCCCGCTTCGCACGCCCCGCCCTGTCCGTGCGCACGCCCGAGCGCCGCGGCACGGAATGGACCTTCGAGCGGTACGACACGGAGGCCGACGAACTGCGGCTCCGCTTCCGGGACACCGGTCTCGCGATCACGCTGCACTACCGGATGCGCGGCGACGTCGTGGAGCGCTGGACGACTCTCGACAACGACGGGGGCGAGGCACTGGAGCTGCTGCGCGCCGACTCCGCCGTGTGGACGCTGCCCGAGCGGGACGGGTGGCAGCTGTCGCAGCTGCACGGGCGGTGGGCCGCCGAGTCCCGGCTGGTGCGTTCCGCTCTCACCTACGGTGAGAAGGTCATCGGCAGCCGTCGCGGCCACACCGGGCATCAGCACCTGCCCTGGGTCGCGCTCGACACCGACGCGACCGAGGAGCGCGGCGAGGTCTACGGCTGTGCTCTCGGCTGGTCGGGGTCCTGGCGGATCGCCGTGGCCCAACTCCCGGACGCGCGCGTGCAGATCGGCGGCGGCGCCGGGTACGACGACTCCGGGCTGCTGCTCCTGGCACCGGGGGAGTCCTTCACGGCCCCCGTCTTCGCCGGCCTGTGGAGCGACGCCGGCTTCGGCGGCGCCAGCCGCACCTGGCACGACTACCAGCGGACGTACGTCATCCCGGACGCGGACCAGGACCGGCCGGTGCTCTACAACTCCTGGGAGGCCACGCAGTTCGACATCTCCGAGGAGCAGCAGGAGACGCTCGCGCAGCGCGCGGCGGCGGTCGGGGTCGAGCTGTTCGTGGTCGACGACGGTTGGTTCGGTGCCCGCACCAGCGACCGTGCCGGGCTCGGCGACTGGACCCCCAACCCGGACCGCTTCCCGGCCGGCCTCAAGCCGCTCGCCGACCGCGTCCACGCGCACGGCATGCGGTTCGGGATCTGGGTCGAGCCCGAGATGGTCAACCCGGACAGCGACCTGTATCGCGCGCACCCCGACTGGGTGCAGTACCAAGAGGGACGAAAGCGGACGGAGTTCCGCAATCAGCTCGTCCTCAACCTGGCCCGCGAGGACGTCCAGGAGTACCTCTGGGAGCAGCTCGACGGGCTGCTCTCCAGTGCCCCGATCGACTACGTGAAGTGGGACTTCAACCGCTGCTTCACGGATGCCGGGTGGCCCGGTGACGCCTATCCGCAGCGCCTCTGGATCGACCATGTGCGCGCCCTGTACGCCCTGTTCGACCGGTTGCGGGCGGCCCACCCGGGCGTGGCCTTCGAGTCCTGCTCGGGCGGCGGCGGCCGGATCGACCTCGGCATCATGAGCCGTACGGACCAGGTGTGGACCTCGGACAACACCGACCCGCTCGACCGGCTCGCCATCCAGCACGGCTTCAGCCAGATCCACCCCGCGCGCGTGATGGCCGCCTGGGTCACCGACAGCCCGAACACCCAGCTCAACGGCCGCGTCAGCAGCCTGCGTTTCCGGTTCGTGAGCGCCATGGCCGGGGTGCTCGGCGTGGGCGGCGATCTCTCGGAGTGGACCGGGGAGGAACTCGCCGAGGCCCGCCGGTGGGTGGACCTGTACAAGGAGATCCGGCCGCTCGTGCAGCACGGCGACCTCCACCGGCTGCGCCCGCCGAGCGGCGGACTCGGCGCCGTGCAGTACGTCCGCGGCGACGAGACCGTCGTCCTCGCCCTGCTCCAGGCGCAGCACTACGGCGAGCCGCTGCCGGCGCTCCGGCTGCGCGGGCTCGACCCGGCAGCGTCGTACGAATGCCTCGAAACGGGCGAAGTCCACCGGGGGGCCGTGCTGTTGCACCACGGGCTGCGGACCGGGCTGCGCGGTGACCTCGATGCGACGGTTATCCGCCTGCGTCGCATCTGATCCCTCTGTCCCAATTGCAGCCTTCGTCCAACTCGCTCTGGAATAAAGGAACCTGAGAGTTGTGTACGTGAGCAGCGTCATATTCGTGACCGTGCGTCGTTCGTCATGTTCACGTAATTGACGTGCTTTTACAGGGGGATTGAGGGGTTGAGTCCTGTGGGAATTCACGGAGGGTGACGGTGAATTCCCACAGGGAAACACAAGAAACGCAAATCCGTGGAACCTCCTGCTTGTCCCTTTGCGTCTTCCTCGCTTACGTTCGCCACCAATCCGGACGGACGCCCAATCCTGCCGCCGACCGGACTCCGCACACACCCACCCGTATGCGGCAGGAGCGGGGGACCCACAGGTAAGACGCCTGTTCCGGTCTCCGGAACGGGCTTGGGGTTTAGCCGCGACCAGCGCGCGGCCGGGCATCTCCAGCCCGCACCCGACAGCTCACCTCGCAGGCGCCGGAGAGGAATTCGTCATGCCCGTGAAGGGTAAGCACCGCCGCCCGAAGTCCCAGCGACTCACCCGCTCGATGGCCGTAGCCGGAACCGGCGGCGCCGCACTCGCCCTTCCGCTCATGGGGGCCACCGGCGCTCATGCCGCGCCCACGACTTCCGCTCCGGAAAAGGCCGTTCAGTCCCTTCCGGTGACAGAGAAGACGGCGACGGAGAAGGTGGCGACCGCCAAGACCGCGGGCGTCAAGACGTATTCGGTGAAGGCGGGCGACTGGCTCGCGAAGATCGCCGACGAGCAGGACGTCACCGGCGGCTGGAAGAAGATCTACCAGGACAACCGTGAGGCCATCGGCGGCGACCCGTCACTGATCCACCCGGGCCTGAAGCTGACCCTCGGCAAGAAGGCCGCGACGGGCGGGACGGACACCGGTACGTCGTCCAAGTCGTCCGGCACCACGTCTCCTTCGTCCTCGTCGTCGTCCTCCTCTTCCTCGGCGAAGAGCAGCTCGGCCGCGCAGAGCGACGACAGCACGGGCACCAGTACCTCCACCGGCTACACCCTCCCCGTGACCGGCGCCACCATCGGCACCGGCTATCACGTCGCGGGCAGCATGTGGTCCAGCGGCTATCACACCGGCGTCGACTTCGTCGTCCCGACGGGCACCACCGTCAAGGCGGTCGCCGCGGGCACGGTCGTCTCGGCGGCCTACGACGGCGCGTACGGCAACGAGGTCGTCATCCGGCACGCGGACGGCGAGTACTCGCAGTACGCCCACATGTCGCAGCTGTCCGTCTCGGCCGGTCAGACCGTGACCGAGGGCCAGCAGATAGGTCTCTCCGGCGCGACCGGCAACGTGACCGGCCCGCACCTGCACTTCGAGATCCGGACCACGCCGTACTACGGCTCGGACGTGGACCCGGTCGCCTATCTCCGCTCGCACGGCGTCACCGTCGGCTGACACCGGAGCCCGGCGCAGAGCAGTTCCGGGGTCAACGCCCCTGATCGGAGGGTTATTCCGACTTTGGACAACCCTTTACAAGTGGCTTATCTCACCGCCCGTCAACCCCTAAATACGATCGCGTAGGTCACACCTCAGGGTGAATTATGGTTGCCGTGGCTAACGATTCGAAGAGTGACAACAGAGCAGTGATCGGGTCGTACGTGGCGGTGGGGGACAGCTTCACCGAGGGCGTCGGCGATCCAGGGCCCGACGGGGCGATGGTCGGCTGGGCCGACCGGTTCGCGGTACTGCTCGCGGACCGGCGACCCGAGGGCGACTTCGAGTACGCCAACCTCGCGGTGCGCGGGAAACTGCTCGACCAGATCGTGGAGGACCAGCTCACCCGGGCCAAGGAGATCGGGCCCGACCTGGTCTCCTTGGCCGCCGGCGGCAACGACATCATCCGTCCCGGCACCGACCCCGACGAGGTCGCCGAACGCTTCGAACGCGCGGTCGCCGACCTCACCGCCGCCGTCGGCACCGTCATGGTGACGACCGGCTTCGACACCCGCGGCGTACCCGTGCTCAAGCATCTGCGCGGCAAGATCGCCACCTACAACGGACATGTGCGGGCCATCGCCGACCGCTACGGCTGCCCCGTGCTCGACCTGTGGTCCCTGAAGACGGTCCAGGACCGGCGGGCCTGGGACGGCGACCGGCTCCACCTCTCTCCCGAGGGGCACACGCGCGTGGCGCTCCGCGCCGGCCAGGTCCTCGGCGTCGAGGTCCCGGCCGACCCTGATCAGCCCTGGCCCCCGCTGCCGCCGCGCGGCGCGCTCGACATCAGGCGCGACGACGTGCACTGGGCACGCGAGTACCTGGTGCCGTGGATCGGGCGCCGGCTGCGGGGCGAGTCCTCCGGGGACCATGCCGAGGCGAAGGGCACGCTGTCGCCGGACGCCATCAAGATGCGGATCGAGCGGGTGGCCTGACGGGGCGACACGGTAACGGGGTGCCGCGGCAACAGGTGCGGCGGTGACCCCTCGAAGAGGCGGCTCTTGGGGGAACGGCTCAGGGAGCGGTCAACGCCGCCCGCTCCAGGCCGAGTTCCCGTGCGAGCGCCTCGTCGACCCACTCCAGGGCCCGCGCCCGCGACACCGCGCCCCCGTAGGCGGTCATCTGCACGGCGAGCCCGTCGAGGAGGGCCGTCAGGCGCAGGGCGGTGGTGGTCGGATCCGGGCAGTGGAACTCGCCCGCGGTCACTCCCTCGGCGACGACCTCCGCGAGTGCTTGTTTCCACCGGCGGTCGAGATCGCGGGTGACGTCCAGGAGGGCGGGTTCGCGGAGCGACACGGCCCAGCCCTCGATCCACAGCCGCCAGCCCTTGGCCTGCCCGGTCGGTGCGTACCAGCGCACCGCGGCCCGCAGTCGGCGCAGCGCGGTCGTACGGCGGCCCAGGAGCTTGTGGAGACGCGCGAGGTCGTCCTCGGCGGCGAAGGTGAACGCGGCGGCGACCAGTTTCTCCTTGGTCGAGAAGTGATAGAGCACCAGCGCGTTGCTCACCCCGAGCGCCGCGGCCACGTCGGCGATCCTGACCGCCGCCACACCCCGCGCCTCGATCTGCTCGACGGCGGCCCGCAGCAACTCCGCCCGCCGTTCCCCCACACTCAACCGCACTCTCGCCACGCGGTCACCCTAATCCGTCGCCCCCAGGGGTGTTGTCCCGTACGTCACCGGTACCAGCCGAAGCGTTCCGCGATGACCGGCAGCCGGTCGTCGACGATGGCGTGCGCGGCGGCGCGCGGTGTCGTGCCGTCGGCCTCCGCGCGGGCCAGCATCCGGTCGATCAGGGCGCGCATCGAACGCCGGGTGTGCGCGAACGCCTCGTCCGCGTCGGCGCCGATGTCCCCGAACAGGGTCCACCACCACCAGGCGTTCGTCCCGGAGTTCACGACCACGTCCGGCAGCACGGTCACCCCGCGCGCGGAGAGCAGTTCCTCCGCCTCGGGCAGTACGGGCATGTTGGCCGCCTCGACGATCCAACGAGCCGTGATCCCTTGCTGGTTCGTGGTGTCGATCGCGTACGACACCGCCGCCGGAACCAGCACCTCCGCCTCGACGGACAGCCAGTCCTCGCCGGGGAGTTCGAGGTCGCCCAGCCGCAGCGCGGAGCGGTCCACGGTGCCGTACGCGTCCCGGGCCGCGAGCAGCGCGTCCACGTCGAGTCCGGCCGGGTTCGCGATCGTGCCCTTGATGTCGGCGACGGCGACGATCGACAACCCCGCGCGCGTGAGGAACCGTGCCGTGGCCCCGCCCATGGTGCCCAGCCCCTGTACGGCGACCCGCGTCCCCGCGTACGGCACGCCCGCCCGGTCCAGCGCCGCGAGCACCGACTCCGCGACCCCGCAGCCGCCGACCAGCTCGTCGAGACCGATGCCGTCCACCTCGACCGCGAAGGCGTCCGCGAGCCGCCGCCGCGCCTCCGTCTCGTCGTCGAGCAGCGGATACACGGCCTGGATCGACGACACGAGCCCCGCTTCCGCGGCGGCCCGGTCGACCAGGTCCTGAGTGAGCCCGAGGTCCTCGCCCGTCGTCCAGAAGCTCTCGATGTACGGCCGCATGGCGCGCAGGTAGCGCACGAGGAGGCCGTACGACACCGGGTCCTGGGGATCGCAGTCGATGCCGCCCTTGGCGCCGCCCAGGGGGATGTACCGGCCCTCCGGGTCGTAGTGCAGGGCCTCTTTCATGGTCATGCCCCGGGCCAGCCCGGCCACCTCGTCGAGCGTGCAGCCCGGCCGCATCCGCAGTCCGCCGCTGGACACCCCGCGCACCAGCTTGTCGATGACCAGGAAGCCCTGGCGGCCGGTGACGTGGTCGGTCCAGGTGAGCGACATCAAGGGGGCGGTCATACGGGCTCCTCGGGGCGCCGGCCGGCAGGGCGGGTACGGACAGGACGGAAGGGCGAGTTCCGTCCCGCGGTGTCAACCTCCGGCGCGGAACTTTGGTCTTTCCTTGGAAACCGGCCCCGGTGACGCCGACGCAGCGGCGTTGTCACAGGGGTCGACCATAATGGAAAGCCTGACCGACCCGACCTGGAGGCATCGTGACCGGATTCCGTACGCTGAGCTCCGGGCTCCGCGCGTTGCAGCCTGATGCCTTCGGCGCGGAGCCGAGCGGCGAGCGCCTGGCGCGCATCCGCAGATCGCCCCACTTCAAGGACGGGGTGTTCCAGAACCCCGGGGGCAATACGAACGTCCGCCCGTCCGGCGGCACGATGCGCGGGATGGGGAAGTCCTACCTCGACAAGGAGCAGCGCGCCCGCCGCGCGCCCGACGGCACGCTGCCGGTGCACGCCACCACCCTCGCCGACCTGGCCAGGCCCGCCGCGACCGGATTGCGGCTGACCTGGATGGGGCACTCCAGCGTGCTCGCGGAGATCGACGGCCACCGGGTCCTCTTCGACCCGGTCTGGGGCGAGCGCTGCTCCCCGTTCCCGTTCGCCGGACCCAAGCGGCTGCACCCGGTGCCCCTGCCGATCGCCGCGCTCGGCCCGGTCGACGTCGTGGTCATCTCGCACGACCACTACGACCACTTGGACATGCCCACGATCAAGGCGCTGGCCGACACGGACACCCTGTTCGCCGTGCCGCTCGGCGTCGGCGCCCACCTGGAGCACTGGGGCGTGTCCGCCGACCGGCTGCGCGAGCTGGACTGGCACGAGGAGACCGAGATCGGCGGCCTCACCCTGACCGCCACCCCGGCCCGGCACTTCTGCGGGCGCGGTCTGCGCAACACCCAGCACACCCTCTGGGCGTCCTGGGTGGTCGCCGGTGACGAGCACCGGATCTACCACAGCGGAGACACCGGCTACTTCGAGGGCTTCAAGGACATCGGCGCCGCGCACGGCCCGTTCGACGCCACGATGATCCAGATCGGGGCGTACAGCGAGTTCTGGCCCGACATCCACATGACGCCCGAGGAGGGCATGCGCGCCCACCTCGACCTCCAGGGCGGCCGGCCGCACGGGGTGCTGCTGCCGATCCACTGGGGCACGTTCAACTTGGCGCTGCACCCGTGGGCCGAGCCCGGCGAGTGGACCGCGGACGAGGGTGAAGCGGCCGGCCAGGCCGTGGCCACCCCGCGGCCGGGCGAGCCGTTCGAACCGGGCGGCGACCTGACGACGGACCCGTGGTGGCGGCCCTTCGGGGGGACGATCGACCACCCCTGGCGGATCCCGAAGCCGGTGGAGACGGAAGCGACGGAACCGAAGCCGGCGACCGCCCCGGCGGAGCTGGACCTCGCGAACGAGCGCTGACCGACACGCTCCGTGATGTTCAGGGGTGCGGCAGAGGGTGGCCGGGCCCCCGGAAGCTGCCCCTGCGGCTCGGCCGCAGGGGCGTGAGAGGCGAATGTCAGGGGCCGGGGGGTATCGAACCCCCCGGCCCCTGACGTCTGTTCATGACCGGTTCCGATCAGGCGCGATCGATTCTTTGTCCTTCTTCGACGTGTGGTCGAGGGGGTTATCGGTCTGTCGTACGAGGCCTCATACCAGAGCGGGACGCCCCCCGGGGGAGTTTGTCAACTGCCCACCGCACCTGATGCGTTGACGACTACTGTGAGTGTCCGTCGGGCGACGCAGGGCCGGATTCTTCGGTTCTCTCGACCGGCACCGCGATGGCGTATGCCCGAATCGCGCACCCCGCGCGAACCAACCGGTCCGACGCACCAGTACGAGGACGCCGATGTCTCAACTCCGTGCACCGGCCGCACGCGCAGACCGCCGTGAGGGCGGCCGGCACGGGCGACCGGCCGCTCGCCCCGTGCCCGCACTGCCCGAGACGCACATACGCCCCCAACTCCTGCGCCTCGCCGTGCTGCCGCCCATCGCGGTCGCGCTGAGCGCCAGCGCGGCCGTCCTGTTCACCGTCCGCTCCACCGGAGCGCGGACCAGCCTCACCCTCTGGGGCGTCCTCGCCGGAGCCACCTCGGTGACGTTCGCGGGCATCCTGATCGCCGCCGTCGCCGCGGGCCGCGCCGCCGGTTCCGTCAGCGACCGCATCGGCGCCCTGCGCCGCGACAGCGCGCGCGGCGAGGCCGATCTGCGCGACCTGGTCGAGGCGCTGCGCCGAGGCGAGGGCCCGCCCCAGCGCAAGCCGCGGAGCAGGCCCCCCGGGGACGCCGACGACTTCGACCTGCTCGCCGCCGACCTGGCACACGCGCACGACGGCGCTGTCACCGCCGTCGTCGCGGCATCCCAGCTCTCCAGCCAGGCGGGCAGCGAACAGAAGGTCGAGGTCTTCGTCAACCTCGCCCGGCGCCTGCAGTCCCTCGTGCACCGCGAGATCTCCATCCTCGACGAACTGGAGAACGAGATCGAGGACCCCGACCTGCTCAAGGGCCTCTTCCACGTCGACCACCTCGCCACCCGCATCCGCCGCCACGCCGAGAACCTCGCCGTCCTCGGCGGCGCCGTCTCCCGCCGGCAGTGGAGCAACCCGGTCTCCATGACCGAGGTGCTGCGCTCCGCCATCGCCGAGGTCGAGCAGTACTCCCGCGTCAAACTCGTGCCGCCGATCGACGGCACCCTGCGCGGCCACGCCGTCGCCGACGTGATCCACCTGCTGGCCGAACTCGTCGAGAACGCCACGGTGTTCTCCGCCCCGCACACCCAAGTACTGCTCCGCGTCAACCTCGTGACCGCGGGCCTCGCCGTCGAGGTCGAGGACCGCGGACTCGGCATGCCCGCCGGCGAACAGAGCCGGATGAACGCCCTGCTCACCGACCCCGACCAGGTCAACGTCGCCAGCCTGCTGGCCGACGGCCGCATCGGCCTGTTCGTCGTCTCCCAACTCGCTCGCCGCCACGGCATCCACGTCCGCCTGCAGACCAACATCTACGGCGGGGTGCAGGCCGTACTCGTGGTCCCACAGGCCTTGTTGGGTACGGCGCCGGGCGCCCCCGGGGCCGTAGGACAGCCGCAGGACACCTTGGGCGGGGGGCAGCCGCTCGTGCCGCCGCAGGTGCAGGGTGGGACCGAGGGGGGTCGACTCGCCGTCGGGCAGGGTCTGTCGGCGCCGGCCGGGGCTCCCGGCGCGCCGGGGCGGCACCAGCGCGGGGCGGGGTCACCGGGGCGGCATCAGCGACGGGACTCCGTACCGTCCGCCGCGGCGGGGTCGAACGGCGGTGGACCGCTGCCCTTGCCCGTGCGCGGTGCCCACGCGGAACGGGCCAACCCCTTGGAAGCGGTGCCCGGTATCCGCCCCGACGACCGGGGGACCGTGGCCGAGAACGTGGCCGCAGCGCCGCTCACGCGCGGCGGAGCGGTACGCGGCACCATGGGCAAGCCGCCCCAACTGCCCCGGCGCCGCGCCCAGGAACACATCGCGCCCCAACTCCGCGACGGTCCCACCCCCCGCCACGACTCCGAACACCCCGTCGGCCACGACCCGGACCTGATGGCCGCCTTCCAACGGGGGATCGGCCTCGCGGAGGCGCAGCAGCACATGGAGGCGGCGGATGCGCTGGACGGGACGGCGCCGTTGGACGGAGCCGATGTGGCGTCACCGCACAGGGAGTCGGACCACACGGAGTTCCCGCACACGAGCGGGACCGACACGAACGGCGTCCACACCGGCGGTCTCTACGTGAACGCGCTCCACGCGGACCTGTCCGCCCCGGAACCGTCCCCCGTGGAGCACGAGCAATCCCACATGTCGGCAACACACATGGGCTCCGGCTACCTGGACACCGCACTCCATCGCTACACCGCACAGCCCACGACACCGGACACCGGGACGGACGCAGGCCCGGGTACGTACACCGGCACGGACCGCTTCACCCTCGCCCCCCACATGGAGGCGTCGCCCATAACCGATGCGCACGCGCATGTGCTCGGCCATGACCACGACCGCACCGCCCGGCACGACGGGAGCGCATCAGCCGGATGACCACGCAGGCCCCCACCCCCACTGGCACCCCCACCAGCGCTCCCGCAGACCTTCGTACCCCAAGGAGTCGATCCACCATGGCGAGCGATGCGCCGACCGGCCATGTATCCGATCTCGACTGGCTGATGAGCGGCCTCGTGCAGCGCGTGCCGCACACCACCAGCGCGGTCCTGCTCTCCTGCGACGGGCTGGTGAAGTCGGTTCACGGGCTCGACCCCGACAGCGCGGACCACATGGCAGCCCTGGCCTCCGGGCTGTACTCCCTCGGCCGGAGCGCGGGCGTCCGCTTCGGTGACGGCGGAGACGTCCGGCAGGTCGTCGTCGAACTCGACTCGACGCTGCTCTTCGTCACCACGGCCGGCTCCGGCACCTGTCTCGCCGTGCTCGCGGGCCGCGAGGCCGACGCCGCCGTCCTCGGCTACGAGATGGCGATGCTGGTCAAGAGCGTCCGTCCCTACCTCGTGACCGCCCCCCGGCAGCACGCCGTCGAATCACCTGCGATGAGGCCTTGAGCGTGGCGACGGCCGGCGACGGGCCTTGGTTGGACGACGCGGCCGGACGTCTAGTGCGCCCCTTCACGGTCAGCAACGGCCGTACCCGGCCCTCCGTCGCACTCGACCTCCTGTCGCAGGTGATGGCCACCGGCGCCACCCCCCTCGGCTACCTCGGACCCGAGCACGCGCAGGCCCTCGACCTGTGCCGCGCGCCCGTCTCGGTCGCCGAGGTCGCCGCCCACCTGAAGCTGCCGGCCGCGGTCACCAAGGTGCTGCTGTCGGACCTCGTCGACTGCGGGGCGCTGACCACCAAGCCACCCGAGTTCCACCACAACCCCACTGACCGGTCTCTTCTGGAGGCAGTGCTCGATGGACTACGACGACAGCTCTGACTACGAGAGCGGCCACGACCCCTTCCCCACCGCACTGAAGATCCTGGTGGCGGGCGGCTTCGGCGTCGGCAAGACGACCTTCGTCGGCGCGGTGAGCGAGATCGCGCCGCTCAGCACCGAGGAGCTGCTCACCACGGTCAGCGCCGCGACCGACGATCTCGAAGGCATCGAGAACAAGGTCGAGACGACCGTGGCGATGGACTTCGGCCGGATCACCCTCGACCCGGAACACGTGCTCTACCTGTTCGGTACGCCCGGACAGGAGCGCTTCTGGTTCATGTGGGACGAGCTGTCCGAGGGCGCCCTCGGCGCGGTCATCCTCGCCGACACCCGACGCCTTGAGGAGTGCTTCGCGGCCGTCGACTTCTTCGAACAGCGCGGCCTCGGCTTCATCGTCGCGATCAACGAGTTCGACGGCTCCTACCGCTACGACCCCGAGGAGGTGCGTGCCGCCATAGACCTCGACCCCGGGATCCCGGTCGTCCGCTGCGACGCGCGGATCTCCAGTTCCGGTGTCCAGACCCTGCTGACCCTCGTACGCCATCTCATCACCCACGCCCCGGCACACGCGCCGAGCCATGGTGCCCACATGTGATCCCCGCACACCGCCACGGAGTTCCTCTATGTCATACGTCCACACGGACGGAGTTCGCCCATGAGCTACGACCCGCCGCGTCCGGCCGGTCGTCTGCTGCTCACGCCCGAGGACAAGGAGGCCCCACAACGGCGGCGCCGACTGCGCGGTATGGGCCTCGGGTCGCACCCGGACCCGGCGCTCGACGCTTTCGCGGACCATCTCGCCGACCTGACCGGCGCGCCGTACGCCATGGTCAACTTCATCGACGAGAACCGGCAGTTCTTCGCCGGTCTGCACACTCCGGGCGGGGTGGGACTGCCCAGACCCGTCTCGGGAGGGGAGCACGCCAAGCCCGAGGTGGGCCGGCAGTTGGCGCGTGACTATGGGTTCTGCCCCCATGTGGTGGTCCGACGCAAGGCGCTGGTGCTGGAGGACGTCTGCGACTATCCGCGGTTCGCGGGCAATCCGGTCGTCGACGAGTTCGGCATCCGCTCCTATCTGGGGGCGCCGCTCATCGACTCCACGGGGATGGTGCTGGGCACGGTGTGTGTCGTCGACACGGAGCCGCGACCGTGGGGGAAGCCGGGTCTGGAGACGATCAAGTCGACGGCGGCGGAGCTGGTGGCCCGCCTCGAACTGCTCGGCGGCGGACAGGCGGACAGTCGCTAGCCGACCGGTCGTATAGTTGTCGTATGGGTAGGACCAGTGATGCCGGAGAGAAGATCCTCGCCGCCGGGCGGTCGCTCTTCGAGGCGCGCGGTTACTCGGCGCTGGGGGTGGCCGAGATCTGCAAGGCGGCCGGAGTGCCGAAGGGCAGCTTCTACTACTTCTACGCGTCGAAGGAGGCCCTCGCGCTGGCCGTCGTCGACGAACACTGGGCGGACCAGCGCCGGGAGTGGACACGCATCCTGAGCGGGGAGACCGGCGGTGCTCAACCGCTGGACCGGCTGCGGCGGTTGTTCGAGGAGACCGAGGCCGGGCAGCACGCCGTGCAGCAGGGCTGCGGCACCGTGCTGGGCTGTCTGTTCGGCAACCTCAGCCTGGAGATGAGCAACCAGACGGAGGCCGTTCGCGCACGGCTGCAGGAGATCTTCGACGCCCAGGTCGAGATGGTCGCCGTGGTCATCGGCGAGGCGCGCGAGCGCGGGGACGTCACCGTCGACGACCCCCGGGAGGCGGCGCGTTCGGTCGTCGCGCAGTTGGAGGGCCAGGTGATGTTCGCGAAGCTCTACAACAACACCGGGCGCCTGAGCCCCCTTTGGGCCAACTGCCTCGCTCTGCTCGGGGCCCGTACCGCCTGATCAGCGACCGGCGGCGCGTATCTCCTCGGCGGGTGCGGAGTGTCGGGGCGCCACCGCTTGACGGCGCGGGAAACCGAGCCGCAGGACCGCCGCGGCCACGGCCGCGGCGAGGACCACCCCGGCGGCCAGGAGCAGGGCCGGGCGGTAGCCGTGGTGCAGGAGGGGGGCTACGGCGAGGGGGCCGAGGATCTGACCGACGGAGTAGCCGGCGGTCAACAGGGCCACCGAGCGCGGGAATCGCAACTCCGCGCCGGTTGCCAGCGCGAGCGTGCTGACGCCGATGAAGGTGGCGCCGAACAGCACCGCGCCGACCAGGGCCGCCGCGACCCCGCCGACCAGCGCGGGCAGGGCGATGCCGACCGCCTGGATCACCAGCGCCACGCCCAGCAGCCCGGGCCGCGACCAACGGCGCCCGAGCCGCGCCCAGAGTGCGGAGGACGGTACGGCGGCCAGCCCGACGAGCACCCACGCGCCGCTGCCGATCCAGCCCGGGGAACTCTGGCCGATCGCGGCGACCAGGAAGGTCCCGGCGACGATGTAGCCGACGCCCTCCAGGGTGTAGCCGGCGAACAGGGCGCCGAACCAGGGGTCAACTGTTGTGTCAGGGTTGCCGGTTGAGGGTTTCGGCGGGACCTCGGGCCGTAGATTCCACGCGGCGGTCGCGAGCGCTGCGGCGAGCGCGGCCGAGGACCACCACGCGGCCTGCCAGTCCGCGACGGAGCGCAGGGCGAGGATCAGCAGGCCGGAGAGCGCGATGCCCGCGCCGACGCCGCCGAAGCCCCAGCCGGGGAGGTGGGGCGGCTGCTCCCGCAGATGTCCGAGGAGCGAGCTGACCGCGACCACGAAGATCAGCGCGCTCGCCACCCCCGCCGGCAGGCGCAGCGCGATCCATGCCGTGGTGCTGTGGGTGGCGGGCATCGCGGCCAGCGTGCCGATCAGCACGACGAATGAGCCGCGCAGGACCGCACGGGAGCGGACCAGGGCGGGGAGCAGGGTGCCGGCGAGGGCGCCGAGGAGGTAGCCGACGTAGTTGGCGGTGGCCAGGTGGGCGCCGGCCTCGGTGGAGAGCCCCGCCCGGGAGTGCATCAGCGGGAGGATCGGCGTGTAGACGAAGCGGCCGACGCCCATGCCCGCGGCGAGGGCGGCGGCGACCCGCACGACGTGCGGCCAGGGGGACAGGAGGGTGCCCTCCGCCCGGGGTGCGGGCACCGGGGCGTAGCGGCTCATGGCTGTGAAATCCCTTGCGGCCAGGGTGAGTTACTCCGTACAGCCCGGGTCGTTCGGGTGCGGTTCCAGCGGGGTGACGGCGAAGGTCATCCACGCGTGCAGCGGCAGCGTGCCGAGCACCTTCGCGTGGAGGTCCTCCTCGTCGGCGGCGCGCCAGACGCCGATGCTGCGCAGTTCCCCGACCGGGCGCCACAGCCGGGCCAGACGGCCGGTCGCGGCCAGTTCGCGGGCGCGGACGGCCTCGGCGGCGCGGCGACGGTCGACCTCCTCCTGAGGGGTGCCCTCGGGGATCGTGGTGGTGATCTCGACCAGGAACTCTCGCAGCATGATCTCGCTCCGTTCGGGCCCGCCCGGCGGGGCTTCGGGACGCCGGACTTCCATGACCTCATGGTGGCCCGTGACCGGCCCGGGCGCCACGACGGGCTCGCTCCCTGGTGAGAGGTCCGGCCTCCCAGCCCGCGTAGCATGACGGGCGTGGAGCTGCGCCAACTGAGGTACTTCGTCGCCGTCGCCGAGGAGCTGAACTTCGGCCGGGCCGCCGACCGCCTCCTGATCGCCGGCCCCTCCCTCTCCCAGCAGATCAAGGCCCTCGAACGCGACCTGGGCGTACGGCTCTTCGACCGCGACCGCCGCTCGGTCGCCCTCACCCCGGCCGGCGCCGCCCTGCTTCCGCACACCCGTGCCCTGCTGGAGCGCGCCGACGACCTCCGGCGCCGGGCCGGGCGGCTCGCGGGCTCGGAGGCGGTGCGGCTCGGCTACGTCAACTGGCTGCCCGCGGACCTGACTTCACGCACCGCCGGGGTGGCCCAGGTACACGTCGACGCATGGGTCGCGCCCTCGCACACGCAGGCCGCCCGGGTCGCGGACGGCAGCCTGGACCTCGCCGTGTGCTGGGTGCGGGACGAGGACCTGAAACGGCACGGGCTGCGGGCCCGGCTGCTCGGCGCGGACCGGCTGTACGCGGTGTCCCCGGGCACCGACACCGGTGATGTGCAGGCCAGGGACACCGTTCTCCTCCTCGACGACGACACCAGTTCCTGGTCGTCGTGGAACGTCTACGCCGAGCAGCTCGCGCGCGACACCGGGGCCCGCGCCGTGCCGATCTCCGACGGTGGGATCACCGGCCCCGCGTTCTTCGACCACGTCCGCCGCAGTCGTCGCCCGGTCGTCAACTCGCCCAAGGGGCAGACCACTTCACTGCCGTCCGACCTGGTGCGCCGCGAGATCGTCGGGCCGACGGTCCACTGGACCTGGTCGCTGGTGTGGCGCGAGGGTGAGACGCGGACGGCGGTGCTCGCCACCGTGGACGCGCTCTGCGACGGCGTCGGTGACCTCGGGCTGCGCGCCCCCGACGCGTGGCTGCCCGAGGGCGATCCGCACCGCTGACGTGGACTGGGAGGCCAGGCCTCCCAGTAGCGAGGATTCCGGTCCTGGGGAAACCCCGACCGACCTTTGCCTTCACCTCCCCGGGTCACCTACTTTCTCTCATAGGCGACCGGTCGGCTAGTAAGAATCGGTCGACCGGAAACACCTCGGCAACTATTTCGGAGAAGGTCGTCATGAGCTCTCAGATCCAGAAGGTCGCGATCGTCACCGGTGCCTCGCAGGGCATCGGAGCCGGCGTCGTCGACGCCTACCGCAAGCTCGGCTACGCCGTCGTCGCCACCTCGCGCACCATCGCCCCGGCCGACGACGCGGACGTGCTGACCGTCCAGGGCGACATCGCGGACCCGGCGACCGCCGAGCGGGTCGTCGCCGCCGCGATCGAGCGGTTCGGCCGTGTCGACACGCTGGTCAACAACGCGGGCGTGTTCGTGGCCAAGCCGTTCACCGACTACACGGCCGACGACTACGCGTCCGTGATCGGCATCAACATGACCGGGTTCTTCCGTATCACCCAGCTGGCCATCGGGCACATGCTCGCCCAGGGCGGCGGCCACATCGTCAACGTCACCACCAGCCTGGTCGACAACGCGGACGCCCGGGTCCCCTCCGCCCTCGCCTCGCTGACCAAGGGCGGACTGCAGTCCGCGACGAAGTCCCTCGCCATCGAGTACGCCACCCGCGGCATCCGTGCCAACGCCGTGTCGCCGGGCACCATCAAGACCCCGATGCACCCGGAGGAGACCCACACCGGCCTCGCCGGACTGCACCCGGTCGGCCGGATGGGCGAGGTGAGCGACATCGTCGACGCCGTGGTGTTCTTGGAGAACGCGCCCTTCGTCACCGGCGAGATCCTGCATGTCGACGGTGGTATGAGCGCCGGTCACTGAGACCGGTCACGGAGAGAGGTCGACGGAGATGAACAGCACGAACGACGACGAACTCGTCCTGCGTGGTGTCCTGGCCCCTTGGAAGGCGGCCGTGGACGCCCATGAACCGGAGGAAGTGGCCCGGCTCTTCACCGAGGACGCGATCTTCCAGGGGTTGCACCCCTACAGCGTCGGACGGCAGGGCGTCGCCGAGTACTACGACTCCCAACCCCTCGGCATGACAGCCGAGTTCGAGATCCTCGAAACCAGAAGGCTCGCCGACGACCTCGTACTCGGTTATCTGGACACGGAGTTCACGTTCACCGACCGGTCGCCGGTCGACGTCAAGCTCGCCGTGCTGGTGAAGCGGCTGGCGGACGGCTGGTACATCACCCACTACCAGGTGTCGCGGCTCTGACAGCTGTGAAGGAAAGCTGCGGCACGGCTTAAGAAAACCTCGATGGACCCGGGCGCTCCGGTGGGGCAGATTGCTAACAGAATCCACCCCACCCCCGGAACGGGCTCGTTCGACGTGCCCGCGCCCGGGACCTCACCCTCAGGAGCCGTTGCGTTGAAGGCGCTGGTCAAGGAGAAGGCGGAGCCCGGGCTGTGGCTCACGGACGTGCCCGAGCCCGCCGTCGGACCCGGCGACGTACTGATCAAGGTCCTGCGGACCGGGATCTGCGGCACCGACCTGCACATCCGGAACTGGGACGGCTGGGCTCGGCAGACGATCAGTACGCCGCTGGTGCTCGGCCACGAGTTCGTGGGCGAGGTCGTCGGGACCGGCCGGGACGTCGCCGACATCGCGGTCGGTGAACTGGTCAGCGGTGAGGGCCACTTGGTGTGCGGCAAGTGCCGCAACTGTCTCGCCGGGCGCCGCCACCTGTGCCGGGCCACGGTCGGGCTCGGCGTCGGACGGGACGGGGCCTTCGCGGAGTACGTCGCGCTGCCCGCCGCCAACGTGTGGGTGCACCGCGTCCCGGTCGACCTCGATGTCGCCGCGATCTTCGACCCGTTCGGCAACGCCGTGCACACCGCACTGTCCTTCCCGCTCGTCGGCGAGGACGTCCTGATCACCGGTGCGGGTCCGATCGGCTTGATGGCGGCGGCAGTTGCACGGCACGCGGGTGCGCGGAACGTCGTAGTGACGGATGTGAGCGAGGAACGCCTCGCCCTCGCCCGCAAGATAGGCGTGAGCCTCGCCCTGAACGTGACGGACGCTCAGATCGTCGACGGCCAGCGGGAGTTGGGACTCCGTGAGGGCTTCGACATCGGCCTGGAGATGTCCGGCCGCCCCGAGGCCATGCGCGACATGATCGCCAACATGACGCACGGCGGCCGTATCGCCATGCTCGGACTGCCCGCCGAGGAGTTCCCGGTCGACTGGTCCCGCGTCGTCACCTCGATGCTCACCATCAAGGGCATCTACGGCCGCGAGATGTTCGAGACGTGGTACGCGATGTCGGTCCTGCTGGAGGGCGGCTTGGACCTCGCGCCCGTGATCACCGGCCGGTACGGCTACCGCGACTTCGAGGCGGCGTTCGCGGACGCGGCGAGCGGCAAGGGCGGCAAGGTCATCCTGGACTGGACCGCGTGACTCCCTAGGGGCGCGTAACTCCCTTTGGGACCGAGCAACTCCCTGTCGGACCGAGTAACTCCCCCTCGGTGAAGGAACTTTAGGAGCTTCCCCCATGTTCGACTCCGTGCGCGACGACCTCCGCGCCACCCTCGACGAGATCCGCGCCGCCGGACTCCACAAGCCCGAGCGCGTGATCGGCTCACCGCAGTCCGCGACCGTGAACGTCACCGGGGGCGGGCGCCCCGGCGAGGTCCTCAACTTCTGCGCCAACAACTACCTCGGCCTCGCCGACCACCCCGAGGTCGTCGCCGCCGCGCACGCGGCCCTCGACCGCTGGGGCTACGGCATGGCGTCCGTGCGCTTCATCTGCGGAACCCAGGAGGTCCACAAGGAACTTGAGGCCCGGCTGGCCACGTTCCTCGGCCAGGAGGACACGATCCTCTACTCCTCCTGCTTCGACGCCAACGGCGGTGTCTTCGAAACCCTGTTGGGCCCGGAGGACGCGGTCATCTCCGACGCCCTCAACCACGCCTCGATCATCGACGGCATCCGCCTCTCCAAGGCCCGCCGCCTGCGTTACGCCAACCGCGACATGGCCGATCTGGAACGGCAGTTGAAGGAGGCGTCGGGTGCGCGCAGGAAGCTGATCGTCACCGACGGCGTCTTCTCCATGGACGGTTACGTCGCCCCGTTGCGCGAGATCTGCGACCTTGCCGACCGCTACGACGCGATGGTCATGGTGGACGACTCCCACGCCGTCGGCTTCGTCGGCCCCGGCGGCCGGGGCACCCCCGAACTGCACGGCGTCATGGACCGCGTCGACATCATCACCGGCACCCTCGGCAAGGCCCTGGGTGGTGCCTCCGGCGGCTACGTCGCCGCCCGCGCGGAGATCGTCGCCCTGCTCCGCCAGCGCTCCCGGCCGTACCTCTTCTCGAACACCCTGGCTCCGGTGATCGCGGCGGCGTCGCTCAAGGTGCTCGACCTGCTGGAGTCGGCGGACGATCTGCGCGTCCAACTCGCCGAGAACACCGCGTTGTTCCGCCGGAGGATGACCGAGGAGGGCTTCGACATCCTCGCCGGTGACCATGCGATCGCACCCGTGATGATCGGCGACGCGACGGTGGCGGGGCGGATGGCGGAGCTGTTGCTGGAGCGGGGGGTGTATGTCATCGGCTTCTCGTATCCGGTGGTGCCGCAGGGGCAGGCTCGGATTCGGGTGCAGTTGTCGGCTGCGCACTCTACGGAGGATGTGAATCGGGCGGTGGACGCGTTTGTCGCTGCGCGGGCTGAGCTGGAGGGGTGAGCTGCGGGGGGTGAGGTTGAGGGCGGGGCTCGGGGGCTGTGTCGGAGGCCCGGGGTGGGTTGGACGGCGGGGGCCGGGGCGGAGCCGAAGGGCTGTGAGGCGGGGGCTGTGGCTGTGGGCGGTGCTCGGGTCGGAGCGTGTGGTCGGCGGGCTGAAGCTGAGTGGCGTGGCGGAGGACCGAGGCTGGGGTCGGGCGGAGGTCGGGGTCGAGGGCGGAGCTGGCGGGCTGAGGTGGAGGGTCGTGGTGGAGGGCTGAGGCCGAGAGCGGAACTGGAAGCCAGGGTCGGAAGGCGGGGCTGGAGGGTGGGGGCCAGCGTCGGAAGGCGGGGCTTGGGACTGCGGCGGAGAGTGGACCCGGGCGGTTGAGCCGGCGGCCGGAGTTGGTGGGCTGAGCGGCGGAGGCTGAGGGCGGAGCGGGTGGCCGGAGCTGGAGGGCTGATCCGATCGACTCGGACCCCGCCCCGCACCCGGTTCCGGAACCCAAGCTGTGCCCGGTCCCGGACTCCGACCCACACTCCGACCCGGACCGGCCCCCGACCCCAACCTCGCCCGAGACCCCGGCCCGGACTCGGACCCTGACTCGCACTCGGGGACTCCGCCCCGCACTCCGACCCGGTCCCGGTCCCGGTGCCTGACGCGGACCGGGCCCCGGGATCCGACTCGGGCCCCGACCTCGCCCGAGACCCCGGCCCCGCACCCGGGCCCCGCCCCCGCACCCCGCCCCCGCCCCGCACTCGGTCCCGGACCAGGCCCAACGGTTCGACCCCGACCTCGCCAGGGACCTCGACCTTGCCCCGGAACCCGACCCGGCCCCAGGGCCGCCCCGTGTTCGCCCGGCCCCTCGGACATATTGCGATAATCGGTCCCATGATCGAAGCGCGGCGGCTCCATATCCTCCGTGCGGTGGCCGACCACCGCACCGTGACGGCGGCGGCCGCCGCGTTGTATCTCACGCCCTCGGCGGTCTCGCAGCAGCTTGCCGCGCTGGAGCAGGAAACCGGGCACCGGCTGGTCGAGCGTGGTGCCAAGGGGGTGCGGCTGACTCCGGCCGGTGAGATTCTGCTCAGTCATACCAACGTGGTCCTGGCTCAGCTGGAGCGGGCCGAGGCGGAGCTCGCCGCGTACAGTTCGGGCGCGGCCGGCACGGTCACCGTCGCCGCGTTCGCGACCGGTATCGCACAGGTCGTAGCGCCTGCGGTGACCCGGCTCTCCCACCTCGCGCCCGGTATCCGCATCCGGGTCCAGGATGCCGAGGGCGACGCCAGTCTGCCCATGGTGCTGGACCGGCAGGTGGATGTCGCGGTCGCCGTCGAGTACCGCGGCGCGCCGCCCGCCGACGACCCGCGCCTGACCCATCTCCCGCTCTACGCCGAGCCGTTCGACGCGGTCGTGCCGGTCACCCACCGCCTCGCCGACGCCGATGAAGTTCCCCTCGCCGAGTTGGCCAAGGACTCGTGGATCGGTCCCTACCCCGGCAACCCCTGCCACGAGGTCGTCGTCCTGGCCTGCGAGAACGCCGGATTCCAGCCCCGCCTCGAACACTCCTCCGACGACTTCCGCGCCGTGGTCGCCCTCGCCTCGGCCGACGCGGGTGTGGCCCTCGTCCCCCGCTCGGCGCTCCGCGGCATGGACCTGACCGGAGTCGTCGTCCGGCCCGTCGACGGAGTCGCCCCGACCCGCCGGGTCTTCGCCGCCGTACGGCGCGGCACGGAGGAGCACCCGCTGATCCGCCCGGTACTGGACGCATTGGAAGAAGTGGCTCGGACGTAACCTCGTCGTCTCATATTCGGGATACCGTCCCGAATATGAGATCTGAGGAAACGGTCGCGACGACCACCGACCCGGTGGACATCCGACTCGGCGCCCGGCTCGCCGAACTGCGCGCCCAACACGGCTGGTCCCTGGGGGAGTTGGCGGAACGCACCGGGGTGAGCCGGTCGACCCTGTCCCGTGCCGAACGCGCCGAGATCAGCCCCACCGCCTCGCTCCTCAACCGCCTGTGCGGCGTCTACGGCCGCACCATGTCCCAACTCCTCAGCGAGGTGGAGGCCGAACCCGCCCCGCTGGTCCGCGCCGCCGAGCAACCCGTGTGGGAGGACCGGGCCTCCGGTTTCGTACGACGATCCGTGTCGCCCCCGCACACCGGGCTGCGCGGCGAACTCGTCGAGGGGCGCCTCCGCGCGGGCGCCGACCTCGCCTACGACCGGCCGCCCGTGCCCGGCCTGGAACAGCACATCTGGGTGCTGGAGGGCGCCCTCGACGTGACGGCCCAGGACACCGAGCACCATCTGGACGCCGGTGACTGTCTGCGGTTGCGGGTGTGGGGGCCGACGCGGTTCCGGTGCGCGGGGCCTGACGACGTGCGCTACGTACTGGCGGTGGTGTTGCCGTGACGATGGAGATGGAGATGGAGATGGAGATGAAGGTGACGGTGCGGGTTCTGGACGCGTCTCAACTGCTCGCCGCCGTCGATGAGTTGGCGGACCTGCTCACCGACACCGTGGACGACGGCGCCTCCATCGGGTTCCTCGCCCCGCTCGGCCGAACGGCGGCCGTCGACTGGTGGCGAGAGCGAGCCGACGGTGTGACCGCCGGTCAACTCGCCGTGTGGGTGGCGCTGAGCGGCGACCGGGTCGTCGGCACGGTGAGCCTGGCCTTCCCCGGCAGGCCCAACAGCCGTCACCGTGCCGAGTTGGTCAAGCTGATGGTGCACAGGGAGGCCAGGGGATCGGGGCTCGGCCGTCGGCTTCTGACCGTCGCCGAGGACGCGGCCATCGCCGCCGGCATCACCCTCCTCCACCTCGACACCGAGACCGACAGCCCCGCCGAGCACCTGTACCGCTCGGCAGGCTGGACCCGGGCCGGCGTGATCCCGGACTACGCGGCGAGCCCGACCGGGGTCCTGCGGCCGACGGCGCTCTACTACAAGCGCGTGGGGGAGGGGAGAGCGGCGCGCGTCCGGTCGGATGCGGAGGCGGGCGCCGAGGCGGACTTGGGGGCGGGCACTCTCACCAGGTGATTGTCAGTGGCAGCCGCTATCTTGCGAGTCATGCCGGATGCCGAAGACGTACGCCGTATCGCCCTCTCCCTCCCGGACACGACGGAGAAGATCGCCTGGAACATGCCCACCTTCCGGGTCGCCGGAAAGATGTTCGTCACCGTGCCCGAGGAGGAGACCTCCATCGCGGTGCGCTGTCCCAAGGAGGAGCGCGACGAACTGGTCCTGGCGGAGCCGGGGAAGTTCTGGGTCGCCGACCACGAGGCGGGCTTCGCCTGGGTCCGGGCCCGCCTCTCCGCGCTGGACAGCGAGGACGAACTCCGTGACATCCTCGCCGACTCCTGGCGCCAGGCGGCCCCGCCCCGACTCCTGGACGCCCACCCGGAGTTGGGCCTCCCGTCCGGGTCCGGCGACTGAAATTCCCTCGGGCGTTGTCAGTGCCGCGTGGCATCATCCGAAAGCGGAGTGGGAGCCGGGACGGAGGGGGATCCGGCTCCCACGGCGACGATGCTGAGCCAGATGTCATGAGCACCGGCGGGGCGCTCCGGGGGCGGCGGTCGGGGGACGGAGCGGTGGGGGATGCGGTCGGTCGGGGCGGTCGGTGACGGTGATGACATCGTTGCCGGAGAGGATGCGAGAAGGCGCGCCGAAGCCGTCGCGGGGTCGGCGAAGAGGGGCGCCGGGGGTGACGAACGGCCCGTCTGGTCAAGGGACTTCGCGCTGTTCTTCGTGGCCCGCGCCGTCGCCCGGCTCGGCGACACCATGCTGCCCGTGGCCCTCGCCGCGGGCCTCCTGGAACACGGGTACGGCGCGGGCGCGGTAGGCCTCGCCATGGCCTCCACGGCCGCCGCCTTCGCGGGACTCGTCGTCTTCGGCGGCGTGATCGCGGACCGGTTCAGCACCCGCAAGCTGATGATCGGCGCCGACCTGGTGCGCCTCGGCACCCAGTCCCTCGCCGCCGCGCTCTTCTTCACCGGCCACGTCGTGCTCTGGGAGATCTGCGCGATCGGCTTTGCCAACGGCGTCGCGGGCGCGGTGTTCCAACCCGGCGTGGCGAGTACGGTGCCGCGACTCGCCTCCGACATCCAGGGCGCGAACGGCGCGATACGCATCGCCGAGTCCGCCGCCCAACTCGCGGGGCCGGCTGTGGCGGGCCTGCTCGTCGGATTCACCTCGCCCGGCGGCGTGTTCGCGGCCCACGCCGCCACCTACGCGGTCAGCGCCCTCTGTCTCCTGCTGCTCCGGCTGCCCCCGCTTTCACCGGGCAGCCGCGAGCCGGGGCACGGGTCGGGCGCCTTCAAGGCCGATCTGGTCGAGGGATGGCGGGAGTTCAGATCACGCACGTGGCTCTGGGCAGTCATCGCCGTGTGGTGCCTCTACATGATCGCGGTCTGGGGACCGACCGTTCCGCTCGTGGCGACAGAGCTGGTGCAACAACACGGCCCGCGCGCCTACGGCCTGATCAACTCGGCCCTCGGCGCGGGCACCGTCGTGGGCGGACTCCTCGCCCTGCGGCTGCGCCCCCGCCGTATGCTGCGCGCCGGTGCGATCGCCCTCTTCGCCTTCGCCGGTTTCCCGGCGACCGTCGGGGCGGGACTCGGCGTACCGGCCATGGCGGCCGGCGCCGCTGTCGCCGGGGTGGGGATGTCCTTCTGGGGCGTGATGTGGGCGACCAGTGTCCAGACCCAGGTCCCACCGGACGTCCTCAACCGCATCCACGCGTACGACGTGGCGGGCTCCCTCGCGATGATGCCCGTCGGCCAGGCCTTGGCGGGCCCCGCGGCTGCGGGGATCGGTGCCGACCATGTGCTGCTCGTCGCGGGGGCGATGAGTCTCGCGGTGCCGACCGCTCTGCTCCTGGTGCCTGCCGTACGTGGGTTGATACGGGCTGACGCGATACCGGTCGGTCAGAGAGGGGCGATTGGGGCGAGTGCCCCGAGCGACGCGGCGATACGTGAACGGGCGTGTCCGCAAGAGAGTTGACGGCGACGGCGATGGGCTCGGCGGGGGAGAAGGGGGAGTGGGCCTGGATGTTGTCGCGCGGCGCGGCCTTAGCCCCGTACGGCCGCCCGCGCACCGCTTCCTGCGAAGCCGCCGATCCGTTCGCGCAGCGTCCGTGCGTCGAGGCCGTGGGCGGTGAGGTGTTCGGCGACGGTGCCGTAGCGCCGGAGTTCGGCGCGGCCGACGCCCAGGCCGAGCACGCGGTGGGGCACGTCGGCGAGTGCGTCGTTCGCGGCTGCTGTCGACGTGCCCGCGAGATACGGCTCGACGAGGACGACGTCCGTTCCGGCATTCCGGGTGGCGGCGCGCAGCGCGTCCGCGTCGAAGGGCCGTACGGTCGTGGCGTACAGGACGGTGATGTCGAGGCCCTCCGTCGCGGCGAGGACGGCGTCGAGCATCGGTCCGACGGCGACGACCACGCCGGAGCAACCCTCGCGGACGGTGAGGAAGCGCGTGCCGTCGACCGGGAGAGCGTCCGCGTTCGACTGGACGGAGAGTCGTACGTACACCTTGTCGTCGCCCGCGGCGACCGCGTGCCGTAGCAGGGTCTCGGCCTCGTCCGGGTGGCCCGGCACATGGACGGTCCAGCCGTCCAGGGTGTCTAGGAGGGCCACATCGCCCGGAGCCATGTGCGTGAACCCGCCGGCGGGCCAGTCGAAGGAGGCCGCCGCGCTCACCAGCACCGCGCCGACGTCCTGGTGCCCGAGGTCCAGCTTGAGCTGCTCGAAGGGCCGCTCGACGAGGAAACTCGCGAAGGTGTGCACGACCGGACGCATCCCGGTCAGCGCGAGTCCCGCGCCCGCCCCGACGAGGAGCTGCTCGCGGATGCCTACGTTGATCACCCGCTCGGGGTGCCGGAGTCGGGCGTCCGCGAAGCCGTCCCTGCCGATCTCGGCGAGCACGACCGCGACCCGCGGGTCCTCGTCGAGCAGCCGGGAGACGACCGGGGCGAACCGGTCACGCATGGTGTCCATGGGGTGCCTTTCTCGATGTGCTGGTGAGGGGGAGGGGAGGAGGACGGGGAGGGACGATCAGGCGGACTTCGGTTCCACCCGGGCCACGACCACATGCGGTCGGCCGGGGTGCGGTGCGGTGAAGGCGGCGTACAGCGCTTCGTGGTCACGGCCGTCGACCGTCACCGCGGACCAGCCCGCGGCCTCGAAGCGGGCGGCGATACCGCCGGGCCGGGCATGGCTGGCGGAGGAGTTGTCGACGACAACGGTGTGCAGCCGGTCCAGTCCGGCGGGCCCGGCGAACGCGATGGCCTCGTGGTTGCTGCCCTCGTCCAGTTCGGCGTCCCCGACCAGCACCCAGACCCGGGGTTCGGTACGACCCTGGGCACGGAGTCCCAGTGCCGTCCCGATGGCGATCGGCAGCCCGTGTCCGAGCGACCCGCTGCCGATCTCGGCGCCGGGCACCAGTACCCGGTCGGGGTGGTGCCCGAGCGGCGAGTCGTAGGATCCGAAGTCCGGGAGCCACTCCACCGGTACGAATCCCTTGGCGGCCAGCACCGCGTAGTAGGCCATCGGACCGTGCCCCTTGGACAGCAGGAACCGGTCCCGCTCGGGGGCGTCCATCCGCTCCGGGCCGACCCGTAGCACCCGGTCGTAGAGGACCCACAGCACGTCCAGCGTCGAGGTCGCCGCCGGACCGTGCTTCTCGTCGCCGGTCATCAGCCCCATGAGGCGGGGCAGATCGCCGTACGTGTAGAGGCGGTTGTGTTCCGTGGTGGTCGTCGTCATGCGGACGATCGTGCAACCTCAACCAAACTTCAGGTCAAGCGGTGCGGGTGGAGTCGGCCGAAGGCGACCCCGGACCACGGATAAAGGCGTGCGCGATCACCGACGGGAGTGCGGTATTGTTTCCATGCGCGTTCAACCAGGGGAAACCCCAGGTCAGACGGGCAACGGGACGTGGCGCAGCTTGGTAGCGCACTTGACTGGGGGTCAAGGGGTCGCAGGTTCAAATCCTGTCGTCCCGACTTTTGAAGTCGCAGGTCAGAGGCCGTTTTCTCAGCGATGGGAAGGCGGTCTTTGTCGTGTCTGCGGAGATCGAGGCCACTTCGGCCGCTTCGGCGGGTCCTCTCGGTCGGCTTGGTGTGCGGTCTTCGACGTGATCTTGTCGCGCTGCCGTACCGGCGAAGGCCGGCGACCGGCCACCGGATCCGCCACGGGGTTCGCGTGGGGCGAGCCGATCGGCCCTTGTGGCACCTCCGCGCGCATGTTCTGCCTTCTGAGGTGGGGTCGGACGGCTCGCGAGGAATGCGCCACACAGACATGTGGGTTGGCCGGTTGGGCACCCGGCACGGCCGTGGCCGGTCTCGGGAGCGCACTGGTCGGCGCGCACGATCTCGGAGTCGACGGCGACGAGCCGGGCGAGGTCGTCCTCGGCGTCTGCCTGCGTAAACGGAGCGGTGATGACCTGTTTCCGGGTGTCCTCGATCAGTGCCGGGACGCCTCGGACGGCCGGTGTCGTCGGCTCGGAGAACTCCCGCCGTCGCAGGGCGTACCGCACGTTTTCCGTCACCAAAGCACCCGTGGGCGGTCGTCGATCTATGGACCCGCCTGCAAATATTGAGCACAAAGTCCACACAGACCTCTCTCCAGGCGCCCCCAGATGGTCTAGATTGACCGTGCTTTCGCATGGTGGGACACCAGGCGACAAAAGGTGATCTATGGGTTCGGCGTTGTGGGCGGCCAGTGGCCGCGTCTCTCGCGCCGGACGTGGGGGTGATCAATTCTCGGAGCTCACGAGGGACTTGGTGCGCGGGGAGCACCCGAAGTCCCGACGGGTTTCCGGGGTGTTCACATAGCTCTGCGACAGTCGGGATGCCATACGCCGGGGGCGGTGGCCTTCTGAGGGGGAACAGCGCAGTGGGGGGCCTCCCTAGGGGAGGCACAGTGCGGGGGGCGGGGACCCTCCGCAGGGGGCGAAACAGTGTGCGGCGGTGACGCCGAAACACTGGGGACCTTGGGGGGTTCTGTGCGGCAGGGGGGAATACTCGGCCCTTTTCCGTCGGCGCGCGAGCGTCTGGCGAACGGGGCGATCAGCCAGCCCGCGACCGACTGGGAGCAGCGGTACCGACGTACCGTGATCATCAGCGACACCGTGGCCACCGCCTTCGTGGTGGCGGCGATCGGTGACTTCTTCGGGGCCCGGGACGCGGCCAACTGGCATGAGAAATGGGAGATTCTCGCATTCGGCACCCAGTTGCTGGTGCTGGGGGCGCTCGCGGTGAGCCGTTCGTGGGCTCCGGCCGTGCTCGGCCAGGGTGCCGAGGAATTCCGTCGGCTCGGACGCTCGCTGTTCACGGCGACCGTCGTGCTGGCGCTCGGTGGGATCGCCCTGACCTCGCGCAACATCAAGCTCTGGATCTTCGTCGCGATCCCGGCGATCGCGCTCGTCACCATGACCGAGCGGTATCTGCTCCGACTCTGGCTGCACAAACAGCGCAACGACGGACGGTGCCTGAGACCGGTGCTCGCTGCCGGGAGCCCGGACACGGTGCGCGACCTGATCAATCGCACTCGCAAGTTCCCGCACCTCGGCTGGCGGGTGGAGGCGGTGTGCACGACGGACGGCCGTGGGATCGACGGCGAGCAAGGCGGACTCGACGGTGACCAGTTGGACGGTGTGCCGGTCATAGGTCTGCTGGAGGACGTCGCCAAGCACGTCCGTCACGACGGCTACCGTGTCGTCGCCGTCACCCCGGACCCGCACTGGTCACCGGACCGGCTGCAGCGGCTGGCCTGGAACCTCGAAGGCAGCGACGCCGAGATGATCGTGGCCCCCGTGCTGATGGAGGTGGCCGGCCCGCGCCTGCATGTCGACGCGGTGCTCGGAATCCCGCTGCTGCGGGTCAGCATGCCGACCTTCAGTGGGGGCCGCCGGGCGATCAAGGGGGTCGTCGACCGGGTAGGCGCAACGATTCTGCTGGTGGTGTTCGCGCCGCTGATGGTCGTCGTCGGCCTGCTGGTGCTGATGGACAGCCGGGGCGGGGCGATCTATCGCCAGCGCAGGGTCGGCAAGGACGGCCGTGAGTTCACGATCGTCAAGTTCCGCACCATGGTCACCGGGGCCCACGGGGCACGTCGGGACCTGGCCGACCGGAACGAGGGCGCGGGCCTGCTGTTCAAGCTCCGCCGGGATCCGCGGGTGACCCGGGTGGGAGCGGTGCTGCGCCGGTACTCGCTCGACGAGCTCCCGCAGCTCTTCAACGTGCTCACCGGATCGATGTCGCTCGTCGGACCGCGGCCCCCGCTGCCGGAGGAGTCCGCCGCGTACGGCCCGGACATCCGGCGGCGGTTGCTGGTCAAGCCCGGGCTCACCGGCCTGTGGCAGATCAGCGGACGCAGCGACCTGCCGTGGGAGGAGGCGGTCCGCCTCGACCTGCGCTACGTGGAGGACTGGTCGCTAGCCCTGGACACGGTGATCTTGTGGAAGACACTGCGTGCCGTGCTCCACGGGCAGGGGGCCTACTGATGCGCGGGGGTCGTCCGACCGACGCGCGGACCTCAGGCCGCAAGGGCCTGACTGGGGGGAGAGACGGGGCATGAGAGTCAGCGTTTTCGGGCTCGGCTACGTGGGCTGTGTGTCGGCCGCGTGCCTGGCCAGCATGGGGCACGAGGTCATCGGGGTGGACGTCAACCAGGTGAAGGTCGACCTGGTCAACGACGGCAAGGCCCCGGTGGTCGAGGAGCGGATCGGCGAGCTGATCGCCGAGGTCGTGCGGACCGGAGCGCTCCGCGCCACCGGTGATGTCCGCGAGGCGATCATGGGCAGTGAGGTGTCGCTGATCTGCGTGGGCACGCCGTCGGAGCCCAACGGCAGCCTGTGCACCACGTACTTGGAGCGGGTCACCGAACAGATCGGCGCCGCGCTCGCCGAGCGGGGCGGGCGCCAGACCGTCGTGTTCCGCAGCACCATGCTCCCGGGCACCTGCCTGAACCTGCTGGTGCCGATCCTGGAGAAGAACGTCGGCGGCACGGCCGGGGTGGACTTCGGGGTCGCGGTCAACCCGGAGTTCCTGCGCGAGGGCACGAGCGTGCAGGACTTCTTCGACCCGCCCAAGACCGTCATCGGCGAGCTCGACCCGGCGAGCGGCGACGCGCTGGCGGCGCTGTACGACGGCCTGCCCGGCGAGGTGTTCCGGGTGCCGATCCCGACCGCCGAGGCGATCAAGTACGCGGACAACGCGTTCCACGGCCTCAAGATCGGCTTCGCGAACGAGCTGGGCTCGGTGTGTCAGGCGCTCGGGGTGGACTCGCACCAGGTGATGGACGTGTTCCTGGCCGACCGCAAGCTGAACATCAGCCCCGCCTACCTGCGGCCCGGCTTCGCCTTCGGCGGTTCCTGCCTGCCCAAGGACCTGCGCAGTCTGGTCCACGCGGCGCAGCGGGCCGACGTCTCGGTGCCCATCCTCTCCCACGTGCTGGCCTCCAACTCCGACCATCTGCAGCGCGCGGTGGACCTGGTCGAGCGCACCGGCAAACGCAAGGTGGGCCTGTTCGGACTGTCCTTCAAGCCCGGCACCGACGACCTCAGGGAGAGCCCGCTCGTCGAGCTGGCGGAGAGACTCTTCGGCAAGGGCTACGACCTCAAGATCTACGACGCCAACGTGAGCCTCTCCCGGCTGCTCGGCGCGAACCGCGAGTACATCGAGAGCCGGCTGCCGCATCTCGCGCAGCTGCTCGCCGACTCCGTCGACGAGGTGCTGGAGCACGCCGAGGTGTGCCTGGTGGGGACCAAGGATCCTGCCGTGGTGTCGGCGCTGCCCCATGCGGGCGGACCGATGATCGTCGACCTCATCCACCTTCCCGACGCCGATACGCGCCGGACCGAACCGGGGTACATGGGCCTTGCTTGGTAACGCAGTCAGCCGCGACGGGTCGAACCGGCGCGCGCTGATCCTGGTGGAGAACCTCTCGGTGCCGTTCGACCGGCGGGTGTGGCAGGAGTGCACCACGCTGCGCGACGCGGGCTGGGAGGTGCACGTCATCTGCCCCCAGGGGGAGAAACGGGACACGGAGCCGGAAGCCGTGATCGACGGGGTGCGGATCCACCGCTACCCGTTGCGCGCGGCCACCGGAGGGCCGGCCGGCTACCTGCGGGAGTACGGATCGGCGCTGTGGCACACGGTCCGGTTGGCCCGCAAGGTCGGCCCGGTCGACGTGGTCCACGCCTGCAACCCGCCCGACCTGCTGTTCCTGCCCGCGCTGTGGATGAAGCGGCGCGGCGCGCGGTTCGTCTTCGACCAGCACGACCTGGTTCCCGAGCTGTACCTCTCCCGGTTCGACCGCGGCGAGGACCTGCTCTACCGCGCCGTGTGCGCGCTGGAGAGGCGGACCTACCGGGCCGCGGACATCGTGCTCGCCACGAACGAGAGCTACCGGGACGTCGCGCTGCGCCGTGGCGGCAAGCGGCCGGAGGACGTCTTCGTGGTGCGCAGCGCGCCCGCGACCGACCGGTTCCAACCGGTGCCGCCGGAACCGGAGTTGAAGCGCGGCAAGCCTCATCTGCTGTGCTACCTCGGCGTCATGGGCCCGCAGGACGGTGTCGACTACGCCTTGCGGGCCCTCGCGAAGCTGCGCGACGAGCTCGGGCGCACCGACTGGCACGCGGTCTTCGTCGGCGCCGGCGACGCCTTCGACGCGATGGTGGAGCTGGCCCGGCGACTCGGTCTCTCCGAGCAGGTGCAGTTCACCGGGCGCATCCCGGACGCCGACCTGGTGCGCTACCTGTGCACCGCGGACGTGTGCCTTTCCCCCGACCCGTGCAATCCGCTCAACGACGTGTCGACCATGAACAAGGTCCTGGAGTACATGGCGATGGGACGGCCGATCGTCTCGTTCGACCTCCGGGAGGCGCGCGTCTCCGCCGGTGACGCCGCCGTCTACGCGCCCGACGACGACGAGGCCCAGTTCGCCAAGCTCATCGCGCTGCTCCTCGACGATCCCGAGAAGCGGGCCCGGATGGGCAAGATCGGCCAGGAGCGGGTCAGCGGGCCGCTGTCCTGGGAGAACTCGCAAGCGTCATTGCTCGCCGCCTATGCCGCCGCCTGCCGGGACCAAGCCCCGGTGTCCGCGGATGGGCCGGTCCGTACGGGGAAGAGGCCGCACCATTGAATGAGGACACGATCCGTCTGGTCACGATCGGACGGATTCTCCGTCGGCGGTGGCGGCTCCTCGCCGTCCTCGCCGTAGCGGGCGCGCTCTTCGGCTACGGCACCTCGGTGCTGCTGCTTCCGCCGCGCTACACGGCAGAGGCATCGGTGCTGCTGCCGGGCCAGTGGGAAGAACGCGAACTGCTGACCCAGGTGGACATCGCCACCAGCTCGGCGGTGGTCGACCGCGCGGCCGACGCGCTCGACTGGCGCGGCGTCAACGGCACCGAACTGCAGAAAGACGTGAGTGCCAAGGCGGACGACGGAAACATCATCAAGGTCTCCGGCACGGCCGACACCCCGGAGCGCGCGCAGCGGCTCTCCGACCAGCTGGCCCAGCAGTTCGTCACCTTCGCCACCCGTATCGCGGGCGGCAGCACCGACCCCGCGGCGGACACGGCGACGGAAGCGCTGCGGAAGCAGGTGGCCGAGACCAACCGCCGTATCACCGATCTGGCCGACTCGGCGGATCCGGGACAGACCGTGGAGAGCGTGCAGGCCCGCACCGAGCTGGAGGGGCTGCGCACCGGGTTGCAGGACGCCATGAAGAAGCTGGAGGAGGCCAACCCGGCGAGCGCCAAGGCCAGCATGGTCGTCATGGGGCCGGCCCCCCGGCCGACCGGAGCGGCGGCGCCGACGAGGACGCAGCTCATCGTCGCCGGGGCGCTGCTGTTCTTCGTGCTCGCGATCGTCGGCCATCTCGCCGCCGCACGGGTGAGCCGCCGGCTGCGCACCGAACCGGAGATCGCCGCGGCGCTCGGCTCGCCGTTCCTCGGCACCGTCGACGTGCCCGGCGAACGGCACGGGCACCGGCCCGAGAGCCACGGCTCGCGGGCCCGGCTCCGCCGCCTTCTCGGCATCGACACCCAGTGGGACACACCGGCCCCGCAGCGGTCCGGCGACGAGGCCGAGCGGCGGCTCCGCTACCGGCGCGTGTGCACCCGCCTCCGGGACCAACTGCCCGCCCCCCGGCGGCTGCTGGTCGTCGTACCGGAAGGCGACGAGGTCGCCCGGCTGGCCGCCGGACAGCTCGTCGCCGAGGCCTCCGGCGACCCGCGGCTGCGGGTGGTGGAGGTCTCGGTGGACCGGCCGATCGTGCCGGACCGCGACACCGAGTCCGGTGCCCTCGCCGTCCTCAGCGCCGGGAGCTGGACCGCCGGGGAACTCGCCGGCATCGCCGAGGCGTGCGCGGACGGCGGCCACGAGCTCGTCGGCGTCGTCGTCGCCGGCACGGTCCGCACCCGACCGACCGAAACCGCCGACCGGCTTTCCGACGACGCCACTTTGACGTTCGCGGTACACGGCCACGCGACAGGAGATCCAGCGTGACGACGAGCACGACTTCGGAGTCGTCGGCCGCCACCCCGCTCCTCGACCTCCAGGCGCTGGTGGTCGCGGTGCGCAGACGCCGCCGTCTGTGGGGCGCCATGGCGCTCCTCGGGATACTGGCCGGCGCGGCCGTGGCGGTCCTGCTGCCGCCGGCACCGGCCGCGGTGACCAAGGTGCTGGTCGCGCATCAGGAGGACCAGCCGAACGACACCGGAACGCTGATCCGCACCGACGCCCAGCTGCTGGCGACCACACGGATCGCCGGCCAGGCCCTGCGGATCCTCAAGTCCCCGGAGAAACCCGAGGACTTCATGAAGGACTACCGGGGCACCGGACTGACCAACAACGTCCTCCAGATCGATGTGACGGGCAAGACCGACGCGGAAGCGGTGGCCCGGGCCAAGGCACTGGCCGAGGCGTTCGTCGCGGACCACGCCAAGCGCATCCAGGACATCGCCAACGCCAACGCCCAGGGCCTGCTCGACCAGCGGGACCGTATGGAGACGGAGCTCGCCGACGTCAACAAGTCGATCGGCGGCCGGTCGCCCGACAGCGATCCCAAGGACGCGGCGAACCTTGAGTCGCTCTTCGCCCGGCGGGCCGAACTCACCTCACAGATCTCCGACTTCGGCCAGCGCGCCGAGGAGGCCCGCGTCGGCGCGCCCCAGCTCGTCGCCGGCACGCAGATCGTGGACGCCCCGCGCGCGGTGGCGCACTCGCTGCCCAAGGCCCTAGTCACCGACGGCGTGGTCGGCCTCGTCCTCGGGCTGTTCCTCGGGCTCGCGCTGGCCGCGGTCGGCGTGGTGGTCGCGGACCGACCCGTGCTGCGCCGGGACATCGCGGCGAACCTCGGCGCCTCGGTCATCGCCGAACTGCCGCGCCGCTCCGGCAGGTTGTGGCAGCGCCGGCGGACCCGGGCGGCACGCGAACGGCTCGCCACCACGCTGGCCCGCACCGCGCGCGGCTCGGCGGAGCCGCTCTCCCTGCTGGAACTCGGCTGCGCGCGCAGCACGGCCGGGATCGCCCTCGGTCTCGCCCGGGCACTGGGGGAGGACGGGCCGGTGACCGTAGTCGACGGTCTCCCCGGCACGCAGCTCTCGGGCCGCCGCCCGAAACCGGGGGACCCCACCGTGGTCGGCGGAGAGAAGGCCGCCACCGTGTCCCCGCAGGAGCAGCGGATCGGCGTCGGCTCGGTGGCACCCGGCACCGCGTGGACCGACCTCCAGCACCTCGGCTCGCGGACCGTGCTCGTCGTGCGCGCCGGGCACGGCAGCGCCGCATGGCTGCACACCGTGGCCCGGCAGCTCGCGGACCAGCACATCCCGGTGATCGGGGTGGTGCTGATCGACCCCGATCCGCGCGACCGGACCGACGGCACGCTGTGGGACGGGCTGGCCAACGCGCTGCGCGGCCGGAGCGAGCGGCCGACCTGGCAGAAGGGTGGGGGTACCGCCCACGCCGTGCAGGCAGTGGGGGAGGGCCGGCGGCTCACGGAACGCCAGCCGATACGGGCCGCACGGGTCCCGGACAACGACCAGGAGGTGCGGTAGACGTGTGTGGCATCGCGGGCACATACCGATGGCCGGACGGAAAGGCCGTGACCGACCGGCTCACCGACACCCTCGCCCACCGCGGCCCGGACGGCTCGGGCCGCTACGGCCACCCCCTGGGTGACGGCGAAGTGCAGCTCGGGCACCGCCGGTTGTCCATCATCGACCTGTCCGAGACCGGCGCCCAGCCGATGATCTCGGACGGCCTCGCCCTGACGTACAACGGCGAGCTGTACAACGCGCCCGAACTGCGTGCCGAGCTGGCGGCCACCGGGGTGCGCTTCCGCGGCACCTCCGACACCGAGGTGCTCCTGGAGGCCTGGCGGCGCTGGGGTACGGACTGCCTGCCCCGGCTGCGCGGCATGTTCGCGTTCGGCGTCTTCGACGAGCGGACCGGTGAACTGGTGCTCGCCCGCGACCAGTTGGGCATCAAGCCGCTGTTCCTGCTCCGGCGCGGCGAGGGCCTGATGTTCGCCTCCGAGCTCAAGGCGCTCGCCGCCGCGACCGGCAAGTCGCTGGAGGTGGACCAGGCGGCGCTGGTGGCGTCCCTCCTCTACTACTGGGTGCCGGACTCGCGCTGCGCGTTCCGCGAGGCGGAGAAGCTGCCGCCGGGGAGCTGGCTGCGCTGCCGGCCCGACGGCCGGGTCGAGCGCGGCAGCTACTGGAACCTGAAGGACGTCGCCGCCGAGGGCCGGGACCGGGCGCTGGCCGGTGAACAGCCGGACCTCGACGCCGTCGTCGAGGAGTCGACCCGGCGCCACCTGCTCTCCGACGTACCCGTGGCGACCTTCCTCTCCGGCGGCCTCGACTCCAGCTATCTGACCGCGCTGGCGGCCCGCCACCAGCCCGGGATCTCCGCCTACACCATCGGGTTCCGTGCCGAGGACGCCAAGTTCGAGGCGATGCCGGACGACCTGCGCTACGCCCGGCAGGTCGCCGAGCAGTTTGGTGTCGACCTGCACGAGATCGAGATCGCCCCGAACGTGCTCGACCTGCTGCCGCAGATGACGTACAGCCTGGACGAGCCGATCGGCGACCCCGCCGCGATCAACACGTACCTGATCTGCATGGCCGCCCGGGAGGCCGGGGTCAAGGTGATGCTCTCGGGGATGGGCGCGGACGAGCTGTTCGCGGGGTACCGCAAGCACTTCGCCAACCTGCTCGCGCTGCGCTACCAGCGCGTCCCCCGGCTTCTGCGGCGCGGGGTGTCCGGGGTCGTGGACCGGCTGCCGGTCGCCTCGGCCCGGCGCGGCTACCGGTCGGTGCGTTTCGCGAAGCGGTTCCTGTCCTTCGCCGATCTGCCGGAGGAGACCGCGTTCCGGCGCAGCTACACCATGTACGACCAGGACGAGCTGCTGGCCCTGCTCAACCCGGATCTGGCCGGGACGGTCGACGACGTGCTGACCGAACACGCGGACGTCTACCGGGACAACGACCTCGACGACTTCGTCAACCGCATGTGCCTGACCGATGCCCGGATGTTCCTGCCGGGCCTGAACCTCGCCTACACGGACCGGTCGAGCATGGCCGCGTCGACCGAGGTGCGGGTGCCGTACGTGGACGTCGAGGTGGTCAAGGCGGCGTTCGCCGTGCCCGGCGATCGCAAGATCGTGGGACGGCAGGGCAAGGCCGCCCTCAAGGAGGCGGCCACCTCGATCCTCCCCCGGGAGATCGTGTACCGGCCCAAGGGCCTGTTCAGCGCCCCGCTGCGCGCCTGGATGAGCCGGGACCTGGCACCGCTGGTGCGCGAGGTGGTCAACGACGGCGTGCTCGTCAACTCCGGGCTCCTGCGCCGCGACGCGCTGGCGCGGATGGTCGCCGAGGACGCTGCCGGACAGGCGGACTACTCCAAGCATCTGTGGCACGTACTGACACTTGAGTACTGGTATCGCGACGCGACCTCCGGGTCCGGCCAGAGCACTCGGTTGACCGCTTAGGAATGAGGAGTTCTCGCGTGAAGCAGGTCGTACAGAACTACAAGAGCGGCGAGCTGGCGGTGCTCGACGTTCCGGTGCCGGGGTGCAAGCCGGGCGGTGTGCTGGTCCGCAGCGCCTACTCGCTGATATCCACCGGCACCGAGCTCATGAAGGTCTCCGAGGCCGGCATGTCGATGCTGGGCAAGGCCCGCTCACGGCCGGACCAGGTGGCCAAGGTCATGCAGAGCGTGGCCACCAACGGGGTGCCCGCCACCTACCGCAAGGTGATGGGCAAGCTGGACTCCTACACGCCGCTGGGCTATTCGCTGTGCGGGGTGGTCGAGCAGGTCGGCGCCGGGATCGACGACGTGAAGGTCGGCGACCTCGTGGCCTGCGCCGGCAACGAGCACGCGTTGCACGCCGAGCTGAACTGGGTGCCGAAGAACCTCTACGCCCCCGTCCCCGACGGTCTCGCGCCGCGCCACGCGGCCTTCGGCACCGTCGGCTCGATCGCGATGCAGGGCGTCCGCCAGGGCGAGCCGCAGCTCGGCGAGGTGGCGCTGGTCATCGGCCTCGGCCTCATCGGGCAACTCGTGGTGCAGCTCCTCACCGCCGCCGGAGTCCGCGTCGTCGGCGCCGACCCCGACCCGGCGCGCTGTGAACTCGCCGAGCGCCTCGGCGCCGTGGCCTGCGGCGACCCCGCCTCCGCCGCCGTGGAAGCGGCCGTCGCCGAACTCACCGACGGCCACGGCGTCGACCAGGTGTTCCTGGCCGCAGGCGGCGGCAGCAACCAGCCCGTCGAGCTGGCCGCCCGGCTCGCCCGGGACCGCGGCCGGGTCGTCGACATCGGCAAGTGCCGCCTGGACCTGCCGTGGAACGCGTACTACGAGAAGGAGCTCGACGTCCGGTTCTCGCGCTCGTACGGCCCCGGGCGCTACGACCCGTCGTACGAGCTGGAGGGCCGCGACTACCCGATCGGCTACGTGCGCTGGACCGAGCGCCGCAACCTGGCGTGCTTCCTCGACCTCCTCGCCCGCGGCAGGGTCGACGTGGAGCCCCTGGTCTCGCACATCGCCGACTTCGACGACGCCGTCGAGACGTACCAGCGCCTGAAGGACGGCGACCTCAAAGCCGTGGCCGTGCTGTTCCGCTACCCCGAACAGGCGGCGGAACAAGGGGAGTCGGCGGCCCCGGAGGTGTCCGTGCCCGAGGTGCGACGCACCGGCACGACCGTCGCCCCGGCCCGGTCCGCCAAGGCGCCGGTGCGGATCGCCTTCGTGGGCGCGGGTAACTACGCGACGTCGATGCTGCTGCCGCACCTGGCCCGGCGCGAGGGCGTCGAGCTGTCGACCGTCGTCACCACGACGGCGCTGTCCGCGGCCAACGCGCAGCGGAAGTTCGGCTTCGCGGAGGCGACCACCGACCTCGACGCCGTGCTCGGCGACAAGTCCATCGACGCGGTGTTCGTGGTCACCCGGCACAGCTCGCACGCCGAACTGACCCGGCGGGCACTCCTGGCCGGCAAGACCGTGTTCGTGGAGAAGCCCCTGGCCCTCACCGAGGACGAGCTGGCCGGCGTCCTCGCGGCGGTGGAGGAGTCCGGCAACGACCGGCTCCAGGTCGGCTTCAACCGCCGGTTCGCGCCGCTGCTCCAGGAGGCCAAGAACCGCTTCGGCACCCGGACCGGTCCGGCGAGCCTGCGCTACCTGGTCAACGCGGGCAAGCTCCAGCACGGCAGCTGGTACCTCCAACAGGGCGCCGAGGGCTCGCGGTTCGCCGGCGAGGGCGGCCACTTCATCGACACGGCGAGCTGGCTCCTCGACGCCGACCCGGTCTCGGTGTACGCGACGGCCGCGCCCGGCAACGAGGACCTCCAGGTCGTCCTGCGCTACCCGGACGGGTCCACCGCCACCATCAGCTACGTCACCACCGGCGCACCCGGGTTCCCCAAGGAGACGCTGGACCTGGTCGCGGACGGCAAGGTGCTGCGGCTCGACGACTTCGTCCGTGCCTCGGTCCACGGCGGTAAGAAGTGGGTCAGTTCGCGGCTGCCCAAGGCCCGGGACAAGGGCCAGAACGCCGAACTGGCCGCGTTCGTCAAGGCGGTTCGGACCGGCGGACCGATGCCGGTGCCGCTGGAGTCGCTGGTCGCCACCACGGCCGCCACCCTCGCCGTGCGGGCCGGCCTGGCCGGCGGCGCGCCGGTGACGCTGGCGAGGACGCCATGAGCATGAGCGCGGGCTGGTACCTGCGGCGGCTGTCCCGGATGGGCCCGCGCGAGATCGCGGGCCGGGCGGGCGACACCGTGCGCAGACGGCGCTGGCGGTCGGCGCGGCCGGACTGTCCGAGCGTCACCGGCGCCCGCTTCACCGCCGTCCTGCCCGCGGGCACGGTCGCCGAGGTGCCGCCGGACGCCGTGAAGCGGCTCGTCGCCGAGGCGGACCAACTGATGGCCGGGCACGTCGAGTTCTTCGGGGTGGAACGCGACGACCTCACCGACCCGGACTGGTCCTACGACCCGAAGACCGGTCGCCGGGCCCCGTCGGGCTACGCCTTCGACGTGCCGTACCGCGACGAGGACGTGGCCGGGGACATCAAGCAGATCTGGGAGCCGTCCCGGCACCAGTACCTCACCGTGCTCGCCGCTGCCTACGCGGTCACCGGGGACGAGCGGTACGCCGAGCGTGTCGCCGCGCACCTGCGGTCGTGGTGGGCGGCCAACCCGCCGCTGGTCGGTGTGCACTGGATCAGCGGGATCGAGCTGGGCATCCGGCTGCTGTCCTGGGTGTGGATCCGGCGGCTGCTCGACGGCTGGCCGGGCGCGGCCGAGCTGTTCGAGGACAACCCGGTGGCCCGGAACCAGATCTGGCACCACCAGCGCTGGCTGGCCGCCTTCCCCAGCCGGGGATCCTCGGCGAACAACCACGTCATCGCCGAGACCGCCGGGCAGTTCGCCGCGGCCTGCGCGTTCAACTGGTTCCCCTCGTCGGCGCGTTGGCGCTCCGACGCACTGCGCTCGCTGGAACGGCAGTTGCGCGCCAACACCTTCGGCTCCGGCCTCAACCGCGAACTGGCCACCGAGTACCACGGACTCGTGCTGGAACTCGGCCTGGCCGCGCTGGCCGAGGCCGATGTCGCGGGCGTGCCGGTGCCCGGGTCGCTGCGGTTGGTGCTGCTGCGGATGACCGACGCGCTGGCCGCCGTAGTGGACAACCGGCTGCGCCCGCCCCGCCAGGGGGACGCGGACGACGGATACGGACTGATCCTGGACGGCGCGGGCACCGACCGCTGGGCCTCGTTGCTCGCCACCGGGGACGCCGTGTTCGGCCGGCTCGACTGGTGGCCGACGGTGACCGGCACCGATGTGCGCACCCCGCTGCTGGCCGCGCTCGTCCAGCCGTACACGAAGGACGGAACCGCCCGCCCGGCGGCCAGGCCAGCCCACTTCGCCGACGCGGGGCTCACCGTCCTGCGCGGTCCTGAGGAGATCTGGTGCCGCTGCGACGGCGGTCCGCACGGCTTCCTGTCCATCGCCGCACATGCCCACGCCGACGCGCTGTCCGTGGAGGTCCGGCACGACGGCGTGGACGTGCTCGCCGACCCGGGGACGTACTGCTACCACGGACAGCCCGCGTGGCGGCAGTACTTCCGCTCGACCCTCGGCCACAACACCCTGCAACTGGACGGCGCTGACCAGTCCGTCTCCGGCGGCCCGTTCCTGTGGACCCGGCACGCCCGCACCCGCGTCCTGGACGTGGACAACTCCGGTGAAGGGGTGGCCCGTTGGGCCGCCGAGCACGACGGCTACCAGGGCTCGGTGCACCGCCGCCGGGTGGAGCTGACGGCCGAGAGCCAGGAGCTGAGGATCGTCGACGAGGTCCGCGGCCGACTCAGCCCGCGCCGGGACGTGCGGCTGGCGTTCCACCTCGGCCCGGCGATCGCCGCCGACCTGGCCGGGCACCGGGCCGTGCTCACCTGGACCCGGGACGGTGAGGAGCGCTCCGCGGTGCTCGACCTGCCCGGGCAGCTGTCCTGGCAGGCGCATCGCGGCGAGACGGACCCGCCGCTGGGCTGGTACTCCGCCGGATTCGGGCGCAAGGAACCCACCACCACGCTGATCGGCACCGGTTTCGCCGACGGCGTGGACGGGTTCACCACCGTGCTCGGGTTCCGCGGCCAGGGGGGCGCGTGAGGATCAACAGGCGGCACTGGACGTTGGCGGCGACACCGTTGGTGCTGGCCCTGCTGACGGTCACCGGCTGCGACAGCACGTCGAGCGACCCGGCCGCGACGAAGCCGAACGCCGCGCCGTCCACGGCGACGTCCGCCGCCCGGTCCGTGGCCCGGGTGTGCGCCGGCCCCGCCGCCGGACCGGCGAAGGCGCCTGCGGGCGCGGTCACCGTGGACCCCGAGGTGGTCGGCGACCTGGCGGCGAAGACCAAGAAGAGCCCCCCGAACACCACGTTCTGGCTCAAGCCGGGCACGCACCGGCTGGAGCGGGACCGCTACGCCCAGGTCATCCCCAAGAAGGGGGACCACTACATCGGCGCGCCGGGCGCGGTGCTCGACGGCCGGAAGGTCAACCAGTACGCCTTCACCGGCAGCGCCGCCGATGTCACCATCCGCTATCTGACCGTGCGGGGATTCGTCGCGCCGCAGGACGAGGGCGTCGTCAACCACGACTCGGCCGACGGGTGGGTCATCGAACACTCGACGATCAAGGACAACTCCGGCGCCGGACTGATGGCCGGTGCCCGCCAGCAGGTCCGCGCCGACTGCCTGCGCGACAACGGCCAGTACGGCATGAACGCGTACAAGGGCAACGGCCGTATCACCGGCCTGGTGGTCGAAGGCAACGAGATCACGGGCAACAACACCGGTGACTGGGAGCGGAAGCGGAAGGGCTGCGGCTGCACCGGAGGCATCAAGTTCTGGGAGGTCGACGGCGCCGACATCAGCGGGAACTGGGTGCACGACAACCGTGGCGCCGGCCTGTGGGCGGACACCAACAACAACGACTTCCGTATCGAGAACAACGTGATCGAGGGCAACGACGGTGCCGCGCTGATCTACGAGACGAGCTACAACGCGGTCATCCGGGGCAACACGATCCGGCGGAACAACTGGGTCGAGGGCCGCAAGGCGGCCGACGGCGGCGACAACTTCCCGTACGCGACGGTCTACCTGTCCGAGTCCGGCGGCGAACCACGCGTCAAGGCCCGCACCGACAAGATCGAGATCTACCGGAACGTGCTGGAGGACAACTGGTCCGGGATCACCCTGTGGGAGAACGCCGACCGGTTCTGCAACAGCCCGGCCAACACCTCGTCCGGTGACTGCACGCTGCTGGTGAAGAAGACCGCCACCTGCTCGAAGCCCGCCATCACCAAGGCGCCCCTCTACTCCGACTGCCGGTGGAAGACCCAGCGGGTGGACATCCACGACAACCGTTTCGTCCTCGACGAGTCCGTCGTCAAGTGCACCGAGATGTGCGACCGCATGGCCGTGCTGTCCAACTACGGCACCTATCCGGACTGGTCGCCGTACAAGGGCGAGAAGGTGGCGGACGCCATCACCGAGAAGCAGCACAACCGCTGGCACGACAACGTCTACGTCGGACCGTGGAAGTTCGTCGCCGAGGACCAGAGCCGGGTGCTCGACTTCGGGCAGTGGCAGGCGACGCCGTACCTGCAGGACAAGGGCAGCACCCTCGACCTACAGGCCGGTGGTTGAGATGGGGGAGAATCTGACGCGCGGACCGGACACGGTCGGCACGCGGCCGGGCGCCGCACCGCGCCCGGCCGGCACACCGAAGACCGTCGGCATCGTGTGGGGACTGCTGGTCCTCAACACGCTCGGCTCCGCCGGGGCGAAGACCATCGTCCCGCTGCCCCGCTCCCTCATCCAGATGGTCACCATGGGCTCGCTGGTCGCCGCGTTCGCGCTGGCGCTCGTGGTCAACCAGCGGGTGCGCATCAGGGCCAGCGCCTATGTACTGCTGCTCTCCCTGCTGCTGGTGTCCAGCGTGATCTCCAGCGCCAGCCTGGAGTCCGGGATGGGCGCGCTGTTCCGCTGCTTCCGGCTGACTCTCTTCGTCGGCACACTGTGGCTGCTCAGCCGCTGGTGGGACGGCAGCCTCACGTTCGTCCGCTACCACATCCGGGCCTACTTCGCGGTCCTCGGCTCGGTGGCCCTCGGCCTGGCCGTCTCCCCGGGCAAGGCCCTGCCCGGCCTCTACGGCGGCCGCCTCGTCGGCGCGCTGTGGCCGCTCACCCCGCCGCAGATCGGGCAGTACGCGGCGGTGATCATCGGGCTCACCGCGCTGCTGGTCATCGGCAAGCGGACCGACCGGACCAGCGCCGTGCTGGTCATCGTGCCGTCGCTGGTGCTGCTCGCGCTGACCCACACCCGGACGGCCACGCTCGGCCTGCTCCTCGGGCTGGCGCTGGCGATCGGCTCGCTCGTCCTGAACAGCGCCGCGGCCCGCCGCTTCTTCACCTGGGCCGTGCTGATCTCCGTGGTGGCCGCGGTCGGCTTCGCCTCCGCGCTGCAGACCTGGTTCCTGCGCGGACAGAGCCAGGAGAACTTCTCCAGTCTCACCGGCCGGGCCAAGGTCTGGAACGCCCTGCTGGCCGAGCCCCGGTCCGCCGCGCAGAAGGCCTTCGGCGTGGGCCTGGGCGACAAGTCCTTCGGCGGGCTGCCGATCGACAACAGCTGGCTGGCCGTCTACAACGAGCAGGGCCTGATCGGTGTCACCCTCGTCGCGTTGATCATCGTTGTGCTGGGCGGCGTCGCGCTGCTGCGCCCGCCGTCCCTCCAGCGGGCCTGCGCGATCTTCCTGATCAGCTACTGCGCGATCGCCTCGTACACCGAGGCCGGCCTCGGCGACGCCTCGCCGTATCTGCTCCATCTGGCCCTGGCCGCCTCGCTGTTGGCGGCACCCGCCCGGGCCGTTCCGCTCGCCCTGCCCGAAGCCCCTCGACGGCACGTCCCGCGCTGGGCCCGTAGATCGGAGGTGAACTGAGCATGCACGTTCTCGTGGTGCACAACCGCTACAACTCGGCGCAGCCGAGCGGGGAGAACAAGGTCGTCGACCAGGAGGTGGAGCTGCTGCGCGCGGCCGGTCACCGGGTCGAGATGTTCGAGCGGCGCAGCGACGACATCGGCGCCCGCTCCCTCCTCGGCAAGGTCGCGGTGCCGCTCCTGGTGCCGTGGAACCCGGGAGTGCGCACGGAGCTCGCAGCCAAGCTGCGCGCCGAGCGGCCGGACGTGGTGCACGTCCACAACGTCTTCCCGCTCCTGTCGCCCGCCGTGCTCGCCGCCTGCGCCGACGCAGAGGTGCCCGCCGTCGCCACGCTGCACAACTACACCCAGGTCTGCCCGCCCGGCACGCTCCAGCGGGACGGCCGACCGTGCACCGAGTGCGTCGGATCGACGCCGCTGCCCGCAGTGAGGCACGGCTGCTACCGCGACTCCCGCCTGGCGACCGTGCCGCTCGCGGTCAGCCTGTCGGTCAACCGGCGGCGCTGGTGGACCGGCGTGGAGCGCTTCCTCTGCATCTCCGCGGCGCAGCGTGACGTCCTGGTGCGCTCCGGCATGCCGGCCGAACGCCTGGCGGTGAAGCACAACTTCGTCCCGGAACCCGGCATCCGCCGGGAAGGCGGGGGAGAGCAGGTGCTCTACCTGGGCCGGCTCGCCGAGGCCAAGGGCGTACGGCTGCTCATGGCCGCGTGGGACGAGGTCGCTGCGGGCGGCGGCGCGGGCGTCCCGCTCGTGATCGCCGGCACCGGCCCGCTGGAGAAAGAGGTGACCGCGTGGGCGGCGGGCCGCGACGACGTGCGTTACGTCGGCCTGCTGGACACGGCGGAGTGCCGGAAGGCCATCGCGCGCTCGGTCGCCGTGGTGGCGCCCTCGACGTGGCTGGAGGCGTTCGGCCTGGTGGTCGTGGAGGCGATGGCGGCCGGGGTCCCGACCGTCGCAGCGGGCCACGGCGCCTTCGTCGAACTCGTCGAGGACGGCGTCACCGGGCTGCTGCACCGGCCGGGCGAGGCCGCCTCGCTCGCGTCCTGCCTACGCCGGATCGCGGCCGAGCCGGCCCGCAACCGGGAGATGGGGCAGGCGGCCCGGCGCCGCTACGAGCAGGGATTCAGCCCGGCCGTCGGCCTGGAGCGCCTGCTGGAGGAGTACCGCACCGCGATCGCGGGTCGGTCAGCACTGGCTCGTGGTGGGGACACCCGCGCGAGCAGGGGGGATGGGGACAGCAGATGACACGATGCCGACTCTGCGGCTCGGAAGCGACGACGAGCGTCGTCGATCTTGGGGCGACACCGCCGTGCGAGAGCTTTCTCGCCGCGGACCAACTGGACCGGCCGGAGCAGACGTACCCGCTGCACCTGCGGGTCTGCACCGACTGCTGGCTCGCGCAGCTCCCGCCGCTGATCACGCCGGAGGAGACGTTCAAGGAGTACGCGTACTTCTCCTCGTTCTCGACCTCCTGGGTGGAGCACGCGCGCACGTACGTCGCCGACGCCGTACAGCGTCTCGCCCTGGGCCCCGACGCCTTCGTGGTCGAGGTCGCGAGCAACGACGGGTACCTGCTGAGACATGTGGTGGACCACGGAATCCGCTGCCTCGGCATCGAACCGTCGGTGAACGTCGGCGCCGCGGCGCGTGAGGCGGGTGTGCCCACGCTCACGGAGTTCCTGAGCCCCGACACCGGCTCGGCCGTCCGCGCCGAGCACGGCCCGGCGGACCTGGTCGTGGCCAACAACGTGTACGCGCACATCCCCGACGTCGTCGGGTTCACCCAGGGGCTGCGCGCGCTGGTCGCCGACGACGGCTGGGTCTCCATCGAGGTGCAGCACCTGCTGACCCTGATCGAGGAGAACCAGTACGACACGATCTACCACGAGCACTTCCAGTACTACACGGTCGCCTCCGCGATCCGGGCCCTCGCGAGCGGCGGACTCGCCCTCGTGGACGTCGAGTTGCTGCCCACACACGGCGGCTCCATCCGGCTGTGGGCCCGGCCGGCCGAGGTGGCGGGCGAGCCGTCGCAGCGGGTGGCCGACGTGCTGGCCCGGGAGAAGGCCGCCGGCCTGCAGGAGCTGTCGGGGTACACCGAGTTCTCCGCCCGGGTGGCCAAGGTGCGCCGGGATCTGCTGCGGTTCCTCATCGAGGCGGCCGAGCGCGGCGAGACGGTCGTCGGCTACGGCGCCCCGGGCAAGGGCAACACCCTGCTCAACCACTGCGGCATCCGGTCCGACCTGCTCGCCTACACGGTCGACCGCAATCCGTACAAGCACGGCAGGTTCACCCCGGGCACCCGCATCCCGATCCTGCCGCCCGAGCAGATAGCCGCCGACAAGCCGGACTACGTCCTCGTCCTCCCGTGGAACCTGCGGGCCGAACTGGTCGAGCAGCTGTCGTTCGTGCACGAGTGGGGCGGCCGGCTGGTCTTCCCGATCCCGGAACTGAGCATTGTCGAAGGCGTTCTGAAGGAGGTCACAGCATGAAGGTCGTCCTGTTCTGCGGCGGTTACGGGATGCGCATGCGCAACGGAACCTCCGACGACGTGCCCAAGCCGATGGCGATGGTCGGACCGCGCCCGCTGATCTGGCACGTCATGCGCTACTACGCGCACTTCGGGCACACGGAGTTCATCCTCTGCCTCGGCTACGGGGCCCACCACATCAAGGACTTCTTCCTCAACTACGAGGAGACGGCGTCCAACGACTTCGTGCTGCGGGGCGGGCGCACCGAGTTGCTGTCCACCGACATCGCCGACTGGACGATCACGTTCGTGCAGACCGGCATCGAGTCCCCGATCGGGGAGCGGCTGCGCAGGGTGCGGCACCATCTGGACGGCGACGAGATGTTCCTCGCCAACTACGCGGACGTGCTCACCGACGCCCCGCTGCCCGAGATGATCGACCGGTTCGCCCAGCGCGATGCCGGCGCGTCGATGATGGTCGTACCGCCGCAGTCCTCGTTCCACTGCGTGGAGTTGGGCGAGGACGGCCTGGTGGGCGGCATCACCGCGGTGAGCGACATGCCGCTGTGGGAGAACGGCGGCTACTTCGTGCTCCGCCAGGAGGTCTTCGACCACATACCGGAGAACGGGGACCTGGTCGCCGACGGATGTGCCCAACTGGCCAAGCGCGGACGGCTGGTGGCGCACCAGCACCGCGGCTTCTGGAAGCCGACCGACACCGTGAAGGAGCGGGCCGCGCTCGACGAGGCCTACACCCGGGGCGACCGTCCGTGGGCCGTCTGGGAGCGGGACAGTGCCGGAGTCAGAACGTGATCCGGCTCGGGGCCGGCCCCCTGGAACGGATCGTCGCGGTGGGCGCGCACTGCGACGACATCGCCATCGGCGCCGGCGGCACCCTGCTGACGCTGTGCCAGTCCCGACCGGGCATCCGCGTCGACGCGCTGGTGCTCTCCGGCGGCGGGAGCGAGCGGGAGCAGGAGGAGCAGGCCGCGCTCACCGCCTTCTGCCCCGGCGCCGACCTGCGGCTGACCGTGCACAAGCTGCCGGACGGCCGGCTGCCCACGCACTGGGACGAGGCCAAGGCCGCGGTCGAGGAACTGCGCGAGCGGACCGACCCGGATCTGATCCTGGCCCCGCGTACCGATGACGCGCACCAGGACCACCGCGGCCTGGCACAGCTGATACCCACCGCGTTCCGCGACCACCTCGTGCTCGGCTACGAGATCGTCAAGTGGGACGGCGATCTCGGCCGCATGGCGGCGTACCAGCCGCTGTCGCCGGAGATCGCCGAAGAGAAGGTGCGCCTGTTGCAGGAGCACTACTCCTCGCAGCGCCACCGGCCCTGGTACGACCGGGAGGCCTTCCTCGGCCTGGCCCGGATCCGCGGCATCGAATGCCACGAGCGATACGCCGAGGCCTTCGCCGTCACCAAACTCACGCTCAACCTGGGGGGTTGAACACCTTGCGCGTACTACTGACCGGACACCAGGGCTACCTGGGCACCGTCATGGCCCCGATCCTCACCGCCGCCGGACACGAGGTCGTCGGCCTCGACTCCGGCCTGTTCGCCGACTCCGTCCTCGGCCCGCAGCCCGCCGACCCGCCCGGGGTACGGGTGGACCTGCGCGACATCACCGCCGAGCACGTGGCCGGGGTGGACGCCGTGATCCACCTGGCCGCCCTGTCCAACGACCCGCTGGGATCGCTGGCGCCGGAACTCACCTACGACATCAACCACCACGCGTCCGTACGCCTCGCGCGGCTGGCCCGCGAAGCCGGAGTGCGCCGCTTCCTGTACGCGTCGACCTGCTCCGTCTACGGCGCCTCCGGCGGCGACGGCCTGGTGACCGAGGACGCCCCGCTGCGCCCGGTGACGCCGTACGCGGAGTCGAAGGTGCGGGTCGAGGACGACCTGCACGAACTGGCCGACGACGACTTCACCCCGGTGTTCATGCGCAACGCCACCGCCTTCGGCTTCTCGCCCCGGCTGCGCGCCGACATCGTGCTGAACAACCTGGTCGGCCACGCGCTCCTGTCCGGCGAGGTCCTCGTCCTCTCCGACGGCACCCCCTGGCGGCCGCTGGTGCACGCCGCCGACATCGCCCGCGCCTTCACCGCCGCGCTGACCGCGCCGCGCGAAGCGGTGCACGACCGGGCGTTCAACATCGGCAGCGAGATCAACAACGTGACGGTCGCCGAGATCGCCGACCAGGTCGCCGAGGCGGTGGCCGGCGCCAAGGTGGTGATCACCGGGGAGAACGGTGCCGACCCGCGGTCCTACCGGGTGGACTTCTCCCGGTTCCGCGCCGCGATCCCCGGCTTCGACTGCGAGTGGACGGTGAAGCAGGGCGCGCTCGAACTCGCCGACGCCTACCGGAAGTTCGACCTGACCCGGGAGGACTTCGACCGCCGCTTCACCCGCCTCGCCGTGCTGCGCGCGGCGACCGACGCCGGCACCGTCGACGACACCCTGCGGTGGCGCCGATGACCGACACCGGCGAAGAGATGTACGGGCTGGTGGAGCGGCTGTACCCGCTCTGCCGGAGCATCACGGGCGACGGTGTGCGCGCCACCCTGGACATCGTCGGCGAGTACCTCCCGCTCCAGGTGCACGAGGTGCCGACCGGGACGCAGGTCCTCGATTGGACCGTTCCACAGGAGTGGAACATCCGGGACGCGTACATCGCCGACAGCACCGGCCGGCGGGTCGTCGACTTCGCCGCGTCCAGCCTGCACGTGCTCGGCTACAGCGTGCCGGTGGCGCGGACCATGCCCCTGTCCGAGCTGCGCGGGCACCTGCACACCCTGCCGGACCAGCCCAACTGGGTTCCGTACCGCACCAGTTACTACAAGCCGGAGTGGGGCTTCTGCCTGGCCCAGGAGACCCTGGACGCGCTGCCGGACGGCGACTACGAGGTGCGGATCGACTCCACCCTCGCCGACGGCCACCTCACCTACGCCGAGCACGTGGTCCCCGGACAGGTCGCCGACGAGGTGATCGTCTCCTGCCACACCTGCCACCCGTCACTGGCCAACGACAACCTCGCAGGCATCGCGGTGGCGACGTTCCTCGCCCGGGAGCTGGCACGGCAGACGCCGTACTACACCTACCGGTTCATCTACGCGCCCGGCACCATCGGGGCGATCACCTGGCTGGCCCGCAACGCGGAGCGGATCGAGCGGGTCAAGCACGGCCTCGTGCTTGCCTGCGCCGGGGACCCGGGACAGGTGACGTACAAGCAGAGCAGGCGCGGCGACGCGGAGATCGACCGGGTGCTGCGGCACGTGCTGGCGGCGTCCGAACGCCCGCACCAGGTCAACGAGTTCACCCCGTACGGCTACGACGAGCGGCAGTACTGCTCGCCCGGCTTCAACCTGGGCGTGGGCTCGCTCACCCGGACCCCGTACGCGGGCTACCCCGAGTACCACACCTCCGCGGACAACCTGGACTACGTCTCCCCGGAGGCGATGGCGGACACCCTCGCGGTCTGCCGCGAGGCGTTCGCCGTTCTCGACCGCAACCGGCGGTACCTCAACCTCAGCCCCTACGGCGAACCACAGCTGGGCCGGCGCGGGTTGTACGACGCGCTCGGTGGGCGCAGCGACACCAAGCAGGCCCAGATGGCCATGCTCTGGGTGCTCAACCTCTCCGACGGCGAGCACAGTCTGCTCGACGTCGCCGAGCGGTCCGGGCTGCCGTTCGACACCGTCGCCGGCGCGGCCGGCGCCCTGCACGAGGCCGGACTGATCAAGACATGACGCCGATGACCACCGACGGGGAGAATCCGCCGACGAAGGCGAGACCCGCCCGGTCCGCCAAGCGGGCCCTCGTCGGCCGACTGTCCTGGGGACTGGCCGACCAGGCGGCCTCCAGCATCAGCAACTTCGCGGTGGGCATCTACGTGGCCCGCTCGCTGGGCGTGACCGCGTTCGGTGTGTTCAGCCTCGCCTGGGTGACCTACGGCGTGGTGCTCAACGTCTCCCGCGGCCTGGCCACCGACCCGCTCGTGGTGCGCTTCAGCGCGGTGCCGGAGCCGTCCTGGCGCGCGGCGGTGGCCCGCTCGACGGGTACCGCGCTCTGCGTCGGCACGGCCCTCGGAGTGCTGTGCCTGGCGGCCGGGCTCGGCCTCGGCGGCCGGGTGGGGCCCGCGTTCGCGGCCCTCGGTCTCATGATGCCGGGGCTGCTGCTCCAGGACGCCTGGCGGTTCTCGTTCTTCGCCGCCGGCGACGGGCGCAAGGCGTTCGTCAACGACGTCGTGTGGGGCATCGCGCTCGTCCCCGCCATGGTGGTGGCGGCCCATGTGGGCACCGTGGCCGCCTTCGTGCTCGCCTGGGGCGCGTCCGCCACGGTGGCCGCGGGGTACGGCTGCGTCCAGTCCGGCATCCGGCCCCGGACGGCACAGGCCCGCGGCTGGCTGCGCGAACAGCGTGATCTCGGCTACCGGTACCTGGTCGAGAACGTGAGCCTCAGCGGCGCGAGCCAGCTCCGGGCGTACGGCCTCGGCGCGATTGTCGGGGTGAGCGCGGTGGGCGCGGTGCGCGGCGCCGAACTCCTCCTCGGCCCCTTCCTCGCCGTACTGATGGGGCTGTCCCTGGTCACCGTCCCCGAGGCGGCACGCGTGCTGCGGCAGGCCCCGCACCGACTGGGCAGGTTCTGTCTCCTGCTCGGCGGGGGACAGGCCACCGGAGCGCTGCTCTGGGGCTCGGCGCTGCTGCTGATGCCGGGCCGGCTCGGCGAGTTGGCGCTCGGCGACGTCTGGCACTCCTCCTCGCACCTCATCGTGCAGATCACCCTCAGCGTCGCGGGAGCGGGCCTCGGCACCGGAGCGGCGGCCGGACTGCGCGCGCTCGGCGCCGCCCGGCGCAGCCTGAAATGCCAGCTGTTCGCCTCCGCCTGCTACGTCGGCGGCGGACTCGGCGGGGCGGCCCTCGCCGGTACGGCCGGCTCGGCCTGGGGCGTCGCCGCCGCGACCATCAGCGGTTCGGCGGTGTGGTGGCTGCAACTGCGCTCCGCCCTGCGCGAGCGCCACCGCGATTCCATCCCCGAAGTGAGGACCTCATGACCGACCGACCGAGGCTGAGCATCGGCCTGCCCGTGTACAACGGCGAGGAGTACCTGGCCGAGTCGTTCGACGCCCTGCTCGGCCAGACCTACGAGGACTTCGAACTGGTCGTCTCCGACAACGCCTCGACCGACGGCACCGAGGACATCTGCCGCAAGTACGCCGCGCAGGACACCCGCATCCGCTACCTCCGGCTGCCCCGCAACATCGGCGCCACCCCGAACCACAACCACGTGTTCGCCGAGTCCCGCGGCGAGTTGTTCAAGTGGGCCTCGCACGACGACCTCTACGGCCGCGACCTGCTGCGCCGCTGCGTCGAAGCGCTGGACGAGCGCCCGGACGTGATCCTCGCCCACACCGACCAGGCGGTCATCGACGGCGACGGCCAGGTGACGGTGCCCTACGACTACACGCTCGCCACCGACTCCCCGCACGCCCCGGACCGCTTCCGCAGCCTGCTGTTCGAGCCGGGCGGCGACGACTTCTACGGCGTGATACGCGCCGACGTGCTGCGCCGGGTGAAACCGATGGACAGCTACCACCACGCGGACCGCACGTTCGTCGCCGAGATCACCCTGCACGGACGCTTCCACCAGGTCCCGGAACTGCTGTACTTCCGCCGCGACCACCCCACCCGCGCCGAACGCGCGAACCCCTCCAAGCGCGCCCGCTGCGTCAACCTGGACCCGCGCCGGGCCGGCGTGCTGCACCCGACGCCCCGACTGCTGGCCGAGTACGTCTGGGGCTTCGCCTCGGCGATCCGGCGGGCGCCGCTCTCCCCGGCCGACCGGCGCGCCTGCTACCGCCACCTGGCCTCCTGGATGACCAGCCGGGTCCGGCCGGGCGCCGGCGAGCGGGTCGAGGACCGCGCCCCGGTCGACCCGGCCCAGCTCACGGTCTCCGTCGACGCGCTGGTCGCCGGCCGCGAGGGGAGGCGCGCATGACGTCAGCGCCCGAACGGCCGGTGCGCGTCGGGGTGTTCGGCCTGCTCGGCTCCGGCAACCTCGGCAACGACGGGTCGCTCGAAGCCGTCCTCGGCTACCTCCGCGCCGACCACCCGGACGCGGTCGTGGACGCCTTCTGCGGCGGGCCGGAGGCTGTTACGGCCCGGTTCGGCATCCCCGCCACCCGGATGCACTGGAACCGCGCCGAGTACCGGACCGCGTCCCGCTTGGGCTCGATCGCGTCGAAGGGTCTGGGCAAGTTCGTCGACATCTTCCGCACCGCCGCCTGGGTGCGCCGCCACGACGTGGTGATCGTGCCGGGCATGGGCGTCCTGGAGGCCACCCTGCCGCTACGGCCGTGGGGCTTCCCGTACTCGCTGTTCCTGCTCTGCGCGAGCGGCCGGCTGACGCGCACCCGGGTCGCGCTGGTCAGCGTCGGCGCCGCCGAGATCCGCAACCGGCCCACCCGGGCCCTGGTCCGCCGGTCGGGGCGGCTGGCCGCCTACCGGTCGTACCGGGACGCCCAGTCCCGTGACGCGATGCGGGCGATGGGCGTGGACACCACACGCGACGAGGTCTACCCGGACCTCGCGTTCTCCCTGCCGGCACCGCCCGCGAACGCGCCCTCGGACGTGCCGGGCACGGTCTGCGTCGGCGTCATGGACTTCCACGGCGGCAACGACGACCGCGCCCGGGCCGACGAGATATACGGGCGCTACCTCGACGGGACGATCCGGTTCGTCCGCACCCTGGTCGAGGAGGGCAGGCCGGTCCGGCTGCTCACCGGCGACCGGTGCGACGCCACCGTGGTCGCCGCGATCCTCGACGCGGTCGACTCACCCCTGGTCACCGCCGCCGAACCGACCTCCCTGGCCGACCTGATGAAGGAGATGACGGCCGCCGACACCGTCGTGGCGGTCCGCTACCACAACCTGATCTGCGCGCTGAAGACCGGCACACCGGTGCTCGCCCTCAGCTATGCGGCGAAGAGCGACGCGCTCATGGACGGGATGGGCCTCGGCGCGTACTGCCACCCGGCGCGCGAGGTCGACGCCGACCGGTTGCTGGAGCAATTCCGGGCGCTGGAGAAGCGATCGGCCGAGCTGCGGCAGACCCTCGCCGAGCGGAACCTGGCCGCCGCCCGCCAACTGGAGGACCAGTTCAGCTCGTTGACCGCGGCCGTGTTCCCCGCGACCGGCCACACCCACGCCCACGCTCGGCAGGAGTCTCCATGAAAGCGACCGAAGTCCCGGAGATCGCCGGTGCGTTCCTCTTCGAGCCGACGCCGTACGCCGACGAACGCGGCTTCTTCTGCCGTACCTTCGACGCCGACGTGGTCCGCTCGGTGGGCCTCGACCCGGACGCCTTCGTCCAGGACAGCCTGTCCCGCTCGGTCCGGGGCGTGGTGCGCGGCCTGCACCTGCGATCCGGCGCGGGCGAGGCCAAGTTGGTGCGGTGCTCGTACGGGCGGATCTTCGACGTCGTCGTCGATCTGCGGCCGGATTCCCCGACCTACCGCCATTGGGTTTCCTTTGAACTCACAGGAGAATCACAACCAACTCTTTACATTCCCGCGGGATGCGCGCACGGTTTTCAGGCACTGACCGACACCGCCGACACCTCGTACCGGATCGACCGCCCGCACGATCCGACCGAGGACGTGACCATCGCCTTCGACGACCCGGAGCTCGCCATTCCCTGGCCGCTGCCGGCTGCACTGATGTCCCAACGGGACCGAGAGGCGCCGAGCCTCGCCGAGGTCCTGAAGCACAGAGAAAGATGAGGTCCCCGTGGACACCGAAGTGCTTGACCTGCCCCTGTCGCGGACAGCCAACGAGCGGCTGCACGCCATGATCCCCGGGGGCGCTCACACCTACGCCAAGGGCGACGACCAGTACCCCGAGAACCTGGCCCCGGTCATCAGCCACGGCAGCGGTGCCCACGTGTGGGACGTAGACGGCAACCGCTACATCGAGTACGGCTCCGGCCTGCGGTCGGTCAGCCTCGGTCACGCCCACCCGCGCGTGATCGAGGCGGTGCGGCGGGAACTCGACCGCGGCAGCAACTTCGTCCGGCCGTCCATCGTGGAGGTCGAGGCCGCGGAACGCTTCCTGGCCACGGTGCCGACCGCCGAGATGGTGAAGTTCGCGAAGAACGGCTCCGACGCCACCTCCGCCGCGGTACGCCTCGCCCGCGCCGCCACCGGCCGCACGCGGGTGGCCCTCTGCTCCGACCACCCGTTCTTCTCCGTCGACGACTGGTTCATCGGCACCACACCGATGTCCGCCGGCATCCCGGCGGCGACCACCGAGCTCATCGCGTCCTTCCCCTACGGCGACCTGGCCGCCACGGAGGAGATGCTCAACCGGTACCCGGACCAGATCGCCTGCCTGATCCTCGAACCCGCCACCCACACCGAACCGCCGCCCGGATACCTCGCCGGCCTGCGCGAGCTGGCCGACCGGTACGGCTGCGTACTGATCTTCGACGAGATGATCACCGGCTTCCGCTGGTCCGAGGCGGGCGCCCAGGGCCTGTACGGCGTCGTCCCCGACCTCTCCACGTTCGGCAAGGCGCTGGGCAACGGATTCGCCGTCTCCGCGCTGGCCGGGCGCCGCGATCTGATGGAGCGGGGCGGGCTGCGTCACTCCGGCGACCGGGTGTTCCTGCTGTCCACCACGCACGGTGCGGAGACGCACTCCCTGGCAGCGGCGATGGCCGTGCAGACCACGTACGTCGAAGAGGGTGTCACCGCGCGGCTGCACGCCCTGGGCGAGCGGTTGGCCGCCGGTGTCCGCGAGGTCGCGGCCGGCATGGGCGTCGGCGAGCACGTCGTCGTCCGGGGCCGGGCCAGCAACCTGGTCTTCGCCACCCTCGACGAGAACGGCCAGCCGTCGCAGCAGTACCGCACCCTGTTCCTGCGCCGGCTCCTCGCGGGCGGAGTGCTGGCCCCCTCCTTCGTGGTGAGCAGCGCACTCGACGACGAGGACATCGACCGCACCGTCGACGTGGTGGCCGACGCGTGTGCGGTGTACCGGAAGGCGCTGGACGCCGCCGACCCCACCCCCTGGCTGGCCGGGCGACCCGTGAAGCCCGTGTTCCGCCGCTCGGCCTGACGGGACGAGACGTCAGCGGCGTTCCCGGCGACCGGCGTCGGCCATCCGGTCGGCGATCCGGTCGACCAGCCACGCGGTCGCCGGAACCACCGCCAGCGCGGTGCACCAGCCGCCGAGGACGTCGGTCGCGTAGTGCGCGCCGAGGGCGACCTCGGCCCAGCCCATGGCGGCGCCGGCCGCCAGCCCCGCCGCGAGCACGAGTGACGTACCGGCCGTCCTGCCGAGGCCGAGCCGGTCCGTCGCGAACAGCGCCGCCATGAGGGCGAGCGCGGTGGCGAAGGCGGTGTGCCCACTCGGGTAGGACAGGTTGCCGGGGCCGTGGATGGTGCGTCCCACCAGATGCTTGATGAGCGTGGTCGCCCCCACGGTCGTACCGACGCCGACCACGACCAGCACCGCCGCGCGAGGACGCCGAAGCAGCAGACAGCCCACCACGCCGGCCACGATCAGCATCGCCGACCCCGCGGGTTCCCCCAGGAAGTCCAGGGCCAGGGCGACATGGCGCCACGGCGGCCCCACACTGTCCGCCGTCGGCGCGATGATCCAGCGGTCCACCGTGCCGGGTTCGCTGTGGCCGGAGTACAGGACCCCGAGCGCGCCGACCACCAGCGCGGCGAGGACCGCGACCAGCCCGAGCCACGGACGCAGCGACGGCGGCAGCACCGACGGCGCGGGCCGGCCGGTCACACGTCCACCGCGTCCGGTCGAACCGGGGGTAGAGCTCTTGCTCCGCTGCCGCCCGCCGTGATCCAACCCGAGCCCCCGTCGTGTCGTGAGCCGTCAACCCTAGCCGCAATCCGGGATGGTCTACGGGTTCGACCTGATCCGTGGCGAGATCGGCACGGTGACCGCACCTGACGGTCTGCCCCTGTGGGTGCGCGCGGAGGACGACCTCGCCGTGGCGAGTCCGGACGTGCCGCGCGCGATGGCCACGACGTTTGCCGACGCGCTCATGCGCGTTCGGGGGCGTGGGTGGTCACGCGTCGGCGCGGGCCGTGGTGAGTTGGGTCCGGTACAGGCGTGGGAACAGCACCGCGTACAGCACCGCCCCGACGCTGGGTCCGACCAGCGCGGACAGGTCGGCTCCGCCCAGTGCGGTGGCGAGGGGGCCCTGGAAGTCCGTGGAGTTGACGCACAGGAGCGCGGCGGCCGTGCCGAGGACCTGCGCGGTGACGCCGGCCATGTTGCACACCCCCGTGGTACCGGTAGGCGCTGGTGGGGGTCTCGTCGTGCAGGCCGGGGCCGCGGTAGCGATTCCGCCGCAGGATCAGGTCGACGACGCTGATGGCCAGGCCAGGCCAGGCCAGGCCAGGCCCGGGCCGAGGGCGACGACGGTGAGTTCGAGGACCTGGCTGAGGACGTCGATGAAGTCGGTCACGAACAGGGCGTACGCGGTGATGGCGGCGCCGTCGACACCGTCGAGCAGGACGACGGCCCAGCGTGTCGCTGTGCCGACGGCGACGCCGAGTCGGTCGAGCAGGGCGAAGCCGGCGAGTGCGCCCATGGCGAGGTTGACGGCCTCGTACGCCACGCAGACCGACCAGTTCGTGATCACGGTCGACACGCGGTTGCCGCGGATGCCGAAGACGGCGCGGGTCAGCACGCTGGAGGGGGTACCGGAGACGGGTCCGCCGAGGGCGAGGATCCCGTTGAACGCCCAGAACAGGTTGCCCAGGACGACGACGAGCGGCCGGGTGCGGGTTGAAACCGCATACATCGATGGCTTATGAAACGGCCGGGGTGAGGGTGACGGTCTTGTACTCCACGTACTGCGCGAGCCCGACCGCCCCGTACTCGCGGCCGATTCCGCTGGCCTTGTAGCCGCCGAAGGGACCGTCGAACGCGATGGGCGCCCCGTTCACGGTGACCGTGCCGGTGCGCAGCCGGCGGGCGACGGCGAGCGCGCGGGCCTGGTCGGCGGACCACACCCCGCCCGAGAGGCCGTACTCCGAGTCGTTGGCGATCCGGACGGCGTCGTCCTCGTCGTCGTAGGGGATGACGACGAGGACCGGTCCAAAGATCTCCTCCTGCGCGATCCGCATCGAGTTGTCCACGTCGGCGAAGACGGTCGGGGTGACGTAGTTGCCGCCTTCGAGGCCGGGCGGGACCTGGGGGCCGCCGGTGACGAGGCGGGCGCCTTCCTTGATGCCGAGCTCGATGTAGTCGCGTACGCGCTGCTGCTGGTCGGGGCGGACCATCGGGCCGATGAACGTGTCGGGGTCGTTCGGGTCGCCGACCTTGAGCGACTCGACGAGGTTCTTGAGGGCGGTGACGACCTCGTCGTAGCGGCTGCGCGGTGCGAGGACGCGGGTCTGTGCGATGCAGGCCTCGCCGTTGTTCATCAGGGACGCGAACTTCAGTCCCTGTACTGCCTGTTGGACGTCGGCGTCGTCCAGAATGATGGCGGCCGACTTGCCGCCCAACTCCAGGCTGACCCGCTTCAGTTGCTCGCCCGCGATGGACGCGATCCGGCGGCCGGCCCCCGTCGAGCCGGTGAACGCGATCTTGTCCACGTCGGGGTGCGACACCAGGTACTCGCTGGTCTCGCGGTCGGCGGGAAGGACGCTGATCACGCCCTCGGGCAGATTGGACCGTTCCAGCAGTTCGGCGAGGAGGCCCATGCTCAGCGAGTTCTCGGGGGACACCTTGAGGACGACCGTGTTCCCGGCCAGCAGCGCGGGGATGACCTTGGCCAGGGCCGCGGAGAACGGGGAGTTCCACGGGATGACGGCGGCCACGACACCGATGGGCTCGCGGCGCAGCACGCTCCGGGTGGGGGAGCCGGGGTCGGACGGCGTCAGGGTCTCCTCCCAGCCGAGTTCCTCGGCGGCCTTGAGGTAGGCGCCCGCCTGTCGGCCGAGCCCCGGTTGCCCGGCCAGCGTGAACCAGCCGGCCGAACCGTTCTCCGCCGAGATCAGCGCCGCGATCTTCTCGGCGTCGGCCTCGCGCAGCGCGTTCAGTCGTCGGATCACGGCGATGCGTTCCGCGGGTGTTGTGCGCGGCCAGGGGCCCTCGTCGAAGGCGGCGCGGGCGGCGGCAATGGACCGGTCCACGTCGGCGGGGCGGGCCTGCGCGGCGCGGCCGATCACCGTGCGGTCGTGCGGCGACCGGATGTCGAGGAGTTCGGGGCTGCTCGGTGCGGTCCACGAACCCGCGATGAAGAGGCGGTCGTAGGTGATCATGTGCTCTCTCCCGGGGAGTTCAAGGGGGGGGTCATTCTCAGTAACTGTCACTTCAATGTAGCACTTACCCATTGCACCGCCCCAGTCGTGTGGTGATAGCGGGCTACACTTCACCGTGTGAGAGCCGACGCCGTGCGCAACCTCGAAGCCGTCCTGACGACCGGAGCGCGCATGCTCGCCGCCGATCCGGGCGCGAGCATCGCCGCCATCGCCGCCGAGGCCGGTGTGGACCGGCGGACCGTCTACCGGCGGTTCGCCTCCCGCGAGGAACTGCTGGCTGCCATCTACGAGGCCCGGGTCGAGGCGATCGAGCGGGCCGTCGAGGACTCCCGGCTCCGCGAGGCTCCCGTCGCCGTCGCCCTGCACCGGTACGTCGAGGGGATCATCGGCGTCAATCGCAAGTGGCCCGTGGAACTGACCCGGATGAAGGCCGACGAGACGATCCGCGGGAGGCGTGACGCCGTGATCCGCGAGGTTGACACCTTCCTGGAACGGTCCATCGACGAGGGGCTGCTGCGCGCGGACACCCCTACCGCATGGGCGAGTTCACTGCTGCCGCAGCTCATGCACCTGGCCTCGCGGCAGCTGCCCGAACTCGCCGATGCCCAGGCCGCCGACATGGTCGTCGACACCTTTCTACGGGGGCTCGGCGGCCGGTGATGCCGGCGGTGTGCGCCGACCCGAATCCTTGACCCCCGTTCTGCCCTCCATGATGCTGTGTTGCGACACGCGCGAAGCGTGCCGTAATGAGCAACGTTCTGCTCAGGTCCAGTACCAGCGGAGGAGTGGTCATGACGCATCAGGTCCGTGCTGTCGTCGCGCGAGGCAAGGGTGCCCCCGTCAGCCTGGAGACGATCGTCGTCCCCGATCCCGGGCCGGGCGAGGCGCTGGTGAAGGTCGAGGCGTGCGGGGTCTGCCACACCGATCTGCACTATCGCGAGGGCGGTATCAACGACGACTTCCCGTTCCTGCTCGGGCACGAGGCCGCGGGCGTCGTGGAGTCGGTGGGGGAGGGTGTCACCGATGTGGCCCCCGGCGACTTCGTGATCCTCAACTGGCGTGCCGTGTGCGGGAATTGCCGTGCCTGTCGGCGCGGACGGCCGCAGTACTGCTTCAACACCCACAACGCCAAGCAGAAGATGACCCTGCTCGACGGCACCGAACTCTCACCCGCCCTCGGCATCGGAGCCTTCGCCGAGAAGACCCTGGTCGCGGCGGGCCAGTGCACCAAGGTCGACCGGGCCGCATCGGCTGCCGCCGCCGGGCTGCTGGGCTGTGGCGTGATGGCCGGCATCGGCGCCGCCATCAACACCGGCAACGTCGGGCGCGGTGACACGGTCGCGGTCATCGGGTGTGGTGGCGTCGGCGACGCGGCGATCGCCGGGTCCCGGCTCGCGGGTGCGGCGCGGATCATCGCCGTGGACATCGACGACCGCAAGCTGGAGAAGGCCCGCTCCATGGGGGCCACGCACACGGTCAACTCCAAGGCCAACGACCCGGTCGAGGCGATCCGCGAGCTGACCGGTGGCTTCGGTGCCGATGTCGTCATCGAGGCGGTCGGCCGCCCGGAGACGTACAAACAGGCCTTCTACGCCCGCGACTTGGCGGGTACGGTCGTCCTCGTCGGTGTCCCGACCCCGGAGATGAAGCTCGAACTCCCGTTGCTGGACGTCTTCGGACGCGGTGGTTCGCTCAAGTCGTCGTGGTACGGCGACTGCCTGCCCTCCCGCGACTTCCCGATGCTCATCGACCTCTATCTCCAGGAGCGGCTGGATCTGGACGCGTTCGTCACCGAGACCATCGCGCTGGAGGACGTCGAGCAGGCCTTCGAGCGGATGCACGGCGGCGATGTGCTGCGTTCGGTGGTGGTGCTGTGATGGGCGCCCGCATCGAACACCTCGTCACCTCGGGGCAGTTCAGCCTCGACGGCGGTACCTGGGACGTCGACAACAACGTCTGGATCGTCGGTGACGACACCGAGGTCGTCGTCATCGACGCCGCGCACGACGCCGACGCCATCGCGAAGGCGGTCGGCGACCGTCGACTCGTCGCCGTCATCTGCACCCACGCCCACAACGACCACATCGACGCGGCGCCCGACCTCGCCGATCGCACCGGCGCTCCGATACTGCTCCACGCCGACGACCTGCCGCTGTGGAAGCAGACCCACCCGGACCGGGCACCCGACGGTGAACTGGTGCACGGACAGGTCGTGGTGGTGGCGGGGTTCGAGGTGACCGTGCTGCACACGCCCGGGCACGCGCCCGGAGCCGTCTGCCTGTATGTGTCCGCGCTGAACGCCCTCCTCAGCGGGGACACGCTCTTCGCGGGCGGGCCGGGGGCCACGGGGCGGTCGTACTCCCACTTCCCGACCATCGTTGCCTCGATCCGGGACCGGCTACTCGGTCTGCCGGGGGACACCGTCGTATACACCGGACACGGGGACACGACGACCGTCGGCGCCGAGGCCCCGCATCTTCAGGAGTGGATCGACCGCGGGTTCTGAGCCCTGTCCGGTGTTGCTGATGGCGCGCTATGTTGCGTGAAAAGCAACACTGGGTAAGGGGTTCGCGTGGCCTCTGAATACCTTGACAACGGTTTGGGGCCGCCCTCAAACTGACGTTGCGCTTACCGCAATCCGTTTCGCTATACGCACCGAGGTGTCATGATGATTCCCGCGTGCCTTCTCGTGGATCTGCCGCGAGGCGAGGCCTACCGGCTCGACATCGATCCGCCGGTTTCGGTGTTCCACACCGACGACGGCGAGGTCTTCGCCATCGACGACACGTGCACCCACCAGGACGCCTCGCTCGCGGACGGCTGGCTGGAGGGCCGCGAGGTGGAATGCCCGCTGCACGCTTCGAAGTTCGACCTGCGGACGGGTGCCGTGGACGCCCCGCCGGCCAAGCGCCCGGTGCGTACCCACGAGGTTCTGGTGCAGGACGGCATGATCTACGTCGTGCCGTCCACGGATGCCCCGAACCTGCCGCCCTGCGTCGCGGCCCGGCTCGCCGGAGGCCCCGCGTGAGGACCGTGGCCGTGGTGGGCGCCTCGCTGGCCGGGCTGTCGGCGGCGCGCTCGCTGCGGAAGCAGGGCTTCGACGGACGGCTCGTCGTCATCGGGGACGAACCCCATCGCCCGTACGACAGACCGCCGTTGTCCAAGGAGTTCCTCGCCGGGACCGTGACCGAGGACGATCTCCTGCTGGAGATGGACGACGAGGACCTGCGGGCCGAGTGGCTGCTCGGCGCCCGTGCCGTCGGGCTCCAAGTCGACGGCGTGGACCGGGTGTTGCGCCTCGACGACGGGCGGGAGGTGCGGGCCGACGGCGTCGTCGTGGCGACCGGCGCGGCGGCGCGGAACCTGCCCGGCACGGACGGACTGACCGGCGTGCACACCCTGCGCACCCTGGACGACGCCCGCGCCCTGCGCGACGAACTGGCCCTGGGCGGACGGCTGGTGGTGATCGGCGGCGGGTTCATCGGCGCCGAGGTCGCCTCCACGGCGTACGCCCTCGGACTCGACGTGACGGTGATCGAAGCGGCACCGACCCCCCTCGCGGGACCGCTCGGCGAGACCATGGGTGGGATCGTCTCCGCCCTCCACGAGGCCCACGGCGTAAGGCTGTTGTGCGGTGTCGGGGTCAAAGGGCTGAGCGGGGAGGCCCGCGTCGACGCCGTGCTGCTGGAGGACGGGCGAACTGTCCCCGCCGACATGGTCGTTGTCGGTGTCGGCGCGCGGCCCTGCGTCGAGTGGCTGGAGGGTTCGGGGGTCGAGCTCGACAACGGCGTCAAGTGCGGTGCCGACGGCCGGACCAGCCTCGCCGGGGTGGTCGCCGTAGGAGACTGTGCCAACTGGTATGACCCGCGGGCGGGTTCGCACCGGCGGGTCGAGCACTGGACCGGGGCGCGGGAGCGGCCCGAGGCGGCCGTGGCCGCGTTGCTGTCGTGGGGTGCGGTGGAGGCGGGGGCGTCGAGGCCGCCGTACTTCTGGTCGGACCAGTACGGCGTGAAGATCCAGTTCGCCGGTCACGCGGCCGGTGCCGACAGTGTGACCGTCGAGGAGGGCGCCACCGGCGACCGCAGTTTCCTCGCCGTCTACCGGTGTGCCGGGCAGCCGGTCGCCGTGCTCGCGATGAACCAGCCGCGGCTGTTCATGCGGTGGCGCAAACAGCTTGCCGCCACGGCGAGTTGACCCGTAAGCACACCGTTCGACCAACACCGTCCGGAGTCGCTCTTCCCGGCGCGTGCATGACCGACCCACGACGTTCTCGGAGGAGCGCACTGTGACCTCGACCAGCCTGCCGGACAGCCTGATCGCCACCCTGCCCGGCTCCTCCTACACGGACCCGGACATCTTCGCCCAGGAACAGGAGCGCGTCTTCGAGACGATGTGGTTCTGCACGGTGCGCGCCTCCGACCTGGCCAAACCGGGCGCCTTCCGGACCGTCGACGTGGGCCGCGAGAGCATCCTCATCACCCGCGCCCGCGACAACTCGATCCGCGCCTACTTCAACGTCTGCCGGCACCGCGGCGCGAAGCTCTGCACCGAGGAGACCGGCGAGGTCAAACGCGCCTTCCAATGCCCGTACCACGCCTGGACGTACGACCTGAACGGCAAGCTCGTCGCGGCGCCCAACCTGACGAAGATGCCCGACGTCGGGCGCACCGAGTTCGGCCTGGTGAGCGTCGCCGTCCGCGAATGGCTCGGCTATGTGTGGGTCAACCTGGCGGAGAATCCACCGTCGTTCGACGAGGACGTCATCAGCGAGGTCGTCACCCGCCTCGGCGACGTGGAGTCCCTCGACCACTACGACATCGACCACCTCTCGGTGGGCCGGCGCATCGTCTACGACGTCAAGGCCAACTGGAAGCTCATCATCGAGAACTTCATGGAGTGCTACCACTGCGCCACGATCCACCCCGAACTCACCGAGGTACTACCGGAGTTCGCCGACGGCTACGCCGCGCAGTACTACGTCGGCCACGGCGCCGAGTTCGGCGAGGAGGTCCAGGGATTCACCGTCGACGGCTCGGAGGGCCTCGACCGCATCCCCGGGGTGAGCGACGACCAGGACCGCCGCTACTACGCGATCACCATCAAGCCGCAGGTGTTCATCAACCTCGTCCCCGACCATGTGATCTTCCACCGGATGTACCCGGTGGCCGTCGACCGCACGATCGTCGAGTGCGACTGGCTCTATCTCCCGCACGTCGTGGAGAGCGGCAAGGACGTCAGCCGGTCCGTGGAACTCTTCGACCGGGTCAACCGCCAGGACTTCGAGGCGTGCGAGCGCACGCAGCCCGGGATGAGTTCCCGGATGTACGCCAAGGGCGGGGTGCTGGTGCCGAGCGAGCACCACATTGGAGCGTTCCACGACTGGGTGAACGAGCGCCTGGGGATCAACCAGGGCTGAGCCAAGGGGGTTTCAGCCCAGGTAACCCATGCGGTGGCTGATCTCCTCGGCGCCCTTGACCAGGACCGGGGCGAGTTCGTGCAGGCGCTCCTCGGTGAACCGGTACGCCGGTCCCGAGGCGCTGACCGCCGCGATGACCTCGCCGTCGCGGTTGCGCACCGGGGCGGCCGCGGCGTGCAGGCCGAGCTCCAACTCCTCCAGCGTCCAGGCGTATCCGCGCTCCCGGGCCTCGGCGAGGTTCTTCTCCAGCTTCGTCTTCGAGGTGATGGTGTGCGGGGTCACCTTCTTCAGTCCGGCCTCCGCCAACAGCGCGGTGCGCTCCTTGGCGGGCAGGTGGGCCAGCAGGGCCTTGCCGCTGGAGGTGGCGTGCAACGGGGTGAGTTCTCCTACCCAGTTGTGCGCGGTGACGGCGCCGGGGCCGCGGACCTCGTACAGGTTGATCGCGTACTGCTCCTGCATGACGGCGATGTTGACGGTCTCGCCGATCTCCTCGGCGAGCCGCTCGCAGACCGGGCGGCCCTGCTGCGTGATGTCGATGCGCCCGGTGACCGCGCCGGCCAGCCGCACGATCCCGAACCCGAGCCGGTACTTGCCGCGTTCGCCCGCCTGCTCCACCAACCCGCGTGCCTCCAGCGCCCCGAGCAGGCGGAACGCGGTCGACTTGTGAACCTCGATCTCGCCGGCCACCTCACTGACACCGGCCTCGCCACGCTGGGCCAGGATCTCCAGCACGCTGATGGCACGGTCCACGGACTGCACCCCGCCGGACTGCGAACCTGTCGTTTCAGTATCTGGACTGTAGTTGCTCACAGCGAAACTATACGCGTAGTGCGGTACAACCTGTTTACGATGCGGACCCTGATCAGGTCTTTTCGCCTGGTAGCCGCCGGTTCACGCGACGGCGGCATACCGCTTCCACCTGCGGGTTCCCGGGAGTTCCGGAGAGTCTGTGCACAGGTTGTGCCCACGCGGACGCCCAGGCCCGGCCGGTGCTACGGCGAGGTGGGCGGGTGCGGGGAGCGGAGCACGAGCAGGGTGATCTCGCTGGGGGCGAAGACGCGGAACGGCGGGCCCCAGAAGCCGGTGCCGCGGCTGGTGTAGAGGAGGGTGCGGGTGCCGTGCCGGCTCAGGCCGGCGAGGGCGGGCTGGTCGATGCGGACCAGGTGGTGGAAGGGCCAGATCTGACCGCCGTGGGTGTGGCCGGAGAGCTGGAGGTCGATGCCGGCGGCTGCCGCCCGGTCGACGAACTTGGGCTGGTGGGCCAGGAGCAGGACAGGCAGATCGGGGTCGGCGCCGTTCAGGGCTCCGTCGAGGTGCGCACCGTGGCCCGCGAGGCCGGAGGACTCGGCCGTGACGTCGTCCACGCCGGCGACCACGAGGGTGTCGCCGCCGCGTTCGAGCAGCAGATGGCGGTTGCGCAGCGGCTCCCAGCCCAGCTCGCCCATCAGGTCGACCCAGCCCTGGGCCTCGCTGTAGTACTCGTGGTTGCCGGTGACGTACACCCGGGCCCGGGTGGCGCGCACGGTACCGAGCGGGACGGCCTGGGCGCGACGGCGTTCGGCCGTGCCGTCCGCGATGTCGCCGGTGTGGCAGACCAGGTCGGCCTCCAGGGTGTTCACCGTCTCGCACACCCGCTCCGACCAGCGGGCGCGGTCGAGCGGGCCGTAGTGGGTGTCGGTGATGAGGGCGACGCGGGTGCCGTCCAACCCGGCGCCCAGCCGCGGGAGTTGGACGTCGAGGCGGCGCACGCGCGGCACGCGGCGGGCTTCGGCGTACCCCCAGACGAGCAGTACGGCGGCCGTGCCGAGGATCGCCCAGGTGACGATCCGGGCCCGGTCCTGGCCGTCGCCGAGACCGGCCACGGTCAGGGCGAGCCGCAGCAGGATGCTGAGCAGTACGGACCAGGTGAACAGCACCCAACTGCCGCCCAGCAGGGTGTCACCGACGATCGCCGCCCGGTCCTGCTGACGCCGGCCGTGGCCGCGCCCCATCGCGAGCGGCATGGCGACGAGGCCGAGGACGAACAGGACGGTGCCGGCCAACGCGACGGGCAGCGGCCAGTGTTGCCCGGTGAACAGGAGCACCCAGCAGGGCACGGCCCACAGCAGGACGGGGGCGATCAGGGGGAGGTAGCGCATCAGGCGTTGCAGTCGGCTCCGCCGCGGAGCCCGCACTTCACCGTCGGCGGGGCGGGTGTTGTCGGTGTCGGTCACGCTTCCCCTATCTGACCGGGCTGCCGTCTCGCGCACTGTATCCGGTCGTCCACGGGCCGACCGGACGGGCGGTCAGGGGTACGGGTCGGTAGGGCGAGGGGTTCTCCGCGGGACGGCGGGATTTCGCCGTGGACACCTTCGCGGCCCGGTCCGTCGCCCGTGCCGGCAGACGGCAGACGGCAGACGGCGGATGCGGTGGTGGGCGGTCGGCGGTCGGCGGAGCACAGATCCCCCGGGACGGGCGAGACCGTGTGGCGACGCTCGTCCCGGGGGCGCTCGGTTTCAAGGGTGTCGGCTTGACCGGGTGGCAGCCGGTGAGGTCAGGCCTCGGTGGTGCCGGTCGGTGTTGGCTCGCCGCCGAGCATGGCGAGGGTCAGCACGTTGCCGGAGATGCCCCAGCCGCCGTCGGGGACCTCTTCGATCAGCACCATGGTGGTGGCGCGGGCGCGCTCGCCGTAGAGCTCGACGTACAGCTCGGTGGTGCGGGTGACGATCTCCTCCTTCTGCTTGGGGGTGAGGCTCTTTTCGAGGACCTTGAAGTTCGCGAAGGGCATGGCTGGTTGTTCCTTTTCTCGGTGGGGTTCTCAGTGGGGTGTCACAGGGAGCTGCCTGCGGTGAGCAGGTTGTCCAGCCCGATGCGGTGGAAGAAGTCGGCGCGGATGCGGTCGGCGACCGCGGAGACGACTTCGCTGCCGTCCCGGCTGGGGTCTATGTGGGTGCGCAGCGGCCTGGTGCCGTGCCGCATCGCGACCAGTCGCGTGACGGCGTCGGCGACCTCGGTCACGTCGGCGTCCGGAGGGGTGAGCGCGGCCAGGCGCTCGCCCAGATCGCTCATCAGGGGTTGGTGACGCCGGTCGTAGGCCTCCGCGCGGTCGGCGTCGGCGGGGGTGCCCGCGTGGGCGAAGTGGTTGGTGCCGCTGGTGAACGCACCGGGCACCACGATCGCGGAGTCGATGCCGAACGGGAGCACCTCGGCGGCACAGCTGACGGCCAGGGCGTCCATCGCGGCCTTGGCGGCGAAGTACGGGGCCAGGAACGGCGGGCAGCCGCCTCGGGTGCTGGAGCTGCCGATCCACACCAGCAGCCCCGAACCCTGCTCGCGCAACGTCGGCAGGGCGGCGCGGTTGACGCGCTGGGTGCCCAGGACGTTCACGTCGTACAGGTCCGCGAACTGCTCGGGGGTGAACGCCTCGGCGGGGCCCAGGACCATGTGTCCGGCGTTGTGCACGACCACGTCCAGCCGGCCGCGCTCGGCGAGGATCCGGTCGATCGCGGCGTCGGCGGAATCCTGGGAGGTGACGTCCAGTTCGACGGCGTGCACGTCGACCTGGTGGTCGGTGCCGTAGCGCGTCAGGTCGGCCACCGCGGTCGCGTTGCGGGTCGCGGTCCGGCGGATGCCCGCGTACACGGTGTGGCCGGCGAGGGCCAGCGCACGCACGGACAGTGCGCCGATGCCGCTGGAGGCCCCGGTGACGAGGACGACCTTCCCGGGTCCGCCCCCTCTTGCGTCCGCCTTGTGGTCCCCTGTTTCTTCGTTCGTCATGACAGCGCCTTTCGTTGATCGAATCGATGGGTGGCCGCGGGCGGTTCAGATGATTCCGCCGTTGGCGCGGATGACCTGTCCGTTGATCCAGTGGCCGGCCGGGGAGGCCAGGAACGCGACGACCTCCGCGATGTCGGCCGGGGTGCCGAGGCGTTCCAGCGGGGGCTGGGCGGACAGGCGGGCGATGGTCTCCTCGTCCTTGCCGTCCAGGAACAGGTCGGTGGCCGTGGGGCCGGGCGCGACGGTGTTGGCGGTGACGTCCCGGCCCCGCAACTCCCGGGCCAGGATCAGCGTCAGCGCCTCGACCGCGCCCTTGCTCGCGGCGTAAGCGCCGTAGCCCGGGAACGCCAGCCCCACCACGGACGTGGAGAACGTCACGATCGCGCCGCCGGGGCGCACCCGGCGGGCGGCCTGCTGGAGGACGACGAACGTGCCGCGGATGTTGGTGCGGTGCAGGTCGTCCAGGACGGCCAGGTCCAGCTCGGCGATCGGAGCGAGTCGCATCCGTCCGGCCGCGTGGACGACTACGTCGACGCCGCCGAACTCCCCTTCCGCCGCGTCGAACAAGGCCGCGACCGCGTGCTCGTCGGCGACGTCCGCGCGCACCGCGACCGCCCGGCCGCCGGCGGTGACGGCCTCCTTCGCGGCGGCTTCGGCCTCGTCCCGGTTGCCGGCGTAGCCGACCACGACGGCGTACCCGTCGGCGGCCAGCCGGCCGACCGTCCGGCGGCCGATGCCGCGCGAGCCGCCGGTGACGACCGCGACCCGGGGTGGGACGGCGGGGGACCGGGCCGAGGCAGCGGTCCCGTCGGGGGAAGTGGGGACAGGCATGGCTGACTCCTGTAGTGGTGGAGGAAGGGGGGCGGGCCGCGGTCCTGCCGTTGCCCTGCTGCGTCCTCCACGATCGGCCGGTCGCCCGTCCGTAGCCAGGGCTGTGTCTACCCAGGGGTTGCCACCCCCTGGCTGCGTTCTGCCGTACGAGCGACCATGGAGAGGTGAACCTTCCCGAACTCGGCGCCTTCCTCAGGACCCGCCGCGACCGCATCCGCCCCGGCGAGGTCGGTCTCCCGCAGGGCCCGCGCCGACGTGTCCCCGGGCTGCGCCGCGAGGAGGTCGCGCAGCTGGCGGGGCTGTCGGCCGACTACTACACCGAGCTGGAACGCGGCAGCGCGAAGAACGGCGTGCAGCCCTCGGCCCAGACCCTGGCCGCCCTCGCCCGGGCCCTGCGCCTGAACGGCGACGAGCGCGACCACCTGTTCCACCTGGCCGAGCGGCCCGTCCCGGCGTCGGCACACGGCCCCTCGGCACATGTGCAGCCCGCGCTCCTCGGACTCCTGGACCGGCTCTCCAACACCCCCGCGCGCGTCATCACCGACCTGCACGAGACCCTGGTCGAGAACGACCTCGCCCTGTCCCTGCTCGGCAGCTCCCCGGCCCGCCGAGGCCCGGCGGCGAGCCTCGTGTACCGCTGGTTCACCGACCCGCGGACGCGCGGGATCTATCCGACCGAGGACCACCCGCACCACTCCCGGGTGTTCGTGGCCGACCTCCAGGCGGCGGCGGCGCGGCGCGGCCGGGACGCGGAGGTCACGAAGATGGTTGCCGTACTGCGCCGCCACAGCCAGGAGTTCGCGGACCTCTGGGACACCCACGACGTCGCGGTGCGCCGCATGGACCACAAGAGGATCGTCCACCCGCTGCTCGGCGTCATCGAACTCGACTGCCACAACCTCCTCAGCGAGGACGGCCGGCAACGCCTCCTGTGGTTCACCGCCCCGCCCGGAAGCGCGGGCGCCGAGCAGCTGGAACTGCTGTCCGTCGTAGGGACCCAGGAGTTGAGCGCCACGGAGGGCACGGCACCGGAGAGCTTCTCCGCGGCGGAACCCGGATCGCAGCGCTGACCCGCACCGCAGCGGGGTGCCCGGATGCGCAACGCACGCGGGCGCGGTTCGATCAACACGCCGGCACAGAGCCTTCCGTCGGGGCGGCACGGCCTCAACACCCGGTGTTCCTGGCCGTGTTCACGGGCAGAGGCAGCGGATGTTCACCGGCTCGGAGAGCTGTCATCGGCCGTCACTGCTCGACCGATGGGGCCGATGGCTACGGCCCCTCGCGGGAGGCCCCGTCGAGTTGCGCGGGTACACGTGTCGGCCGCTGCGCGTGCTCGTTACGATCATGGCCCTCGCTTCGCCGACCAGGGGGTCTTGTGACGACGAAAGGCCCCACGCGCCACCATGGTTCACCGTTTGTACGACCATGCTCCGTCCCGGTTCGGTGAGTTCGACCCGTCCCCGGAGCCGCCCGCGGTTCACGCGAAGGTGCTGCGGGACGAACTCGTGGCGGCGGCCGAGTGGGCCGCCCGGTACCTGAACGAACTGCCCGAGGGCCCGGTGAGCCGTCCGCTGCCTCCGCAGGTGCGGGCCCGGCTGCGGGCGGGTCAACTTCAGCAGCGGGGCGGGGAGTTGGGCGGAGTGCTGGACTTCGTGCGCGGGGAGATCGCGCCGTACCCGACCGGGAACGGGCACCCCGCGTTCTTCGCCTGGGTCAACTCACCGCCCGCACCGGCCGGGATCGTCGCCGACCTGCTGGCCTGTGCCGTCAACGCGACCTGCGGGATGGGCGAGAACGCCCTGATGGATCTGGAACGCGGCACCGTGCGCATGCTCGCCGATCTCGCGGGCCTGCCCGACGGCGCGGGCGGGGTGCTGACCAGCGGCGGCTCCATGGCCAACCTGCTCGCCCTGGCCACGGCCCGCACCTGGTTCCTCACCCGGCGCGGCTCCGCCGACGGTCCCGCCTACGACCGCGACCACGCCCGCCTCACCCTCTACTGCGGCGCCCAGGCGCACATGTCCGTCGCCAAGGCGGCCGCCTGCATCGGCCTGCCCGCCCACCGGCTGCGCCCCGTCGCCACCGACCCGCACGACCGGCTGGATCCTGACGCGCTGCGCGCCGCGATCGCCGCCGACCTGGACGCGGGCCTGCTGCCCTTCTGCGCCGTCACCACGCTGGGCACCACCGCCACCGGCGCCGTGGACCCGCTCGAACCGGTCACGGACCTGTGCCGGAGCATGGGGATGTGGCACCACGCGGACGGCGCCTGGGGCGGACTGGGCGCCGCCGTTCCCGCCCTGGCACCCCACTATGCGGGCGTCGGCGGCATCGATTCCCTCACCGTGGACCCGCACAAAACCCTCAGCGTGCCGGTGGGCTGCGGGGCGTTGCTCGTCCCGGACCCCGAGCACCTGCACACGGCCTTCGCCCACCAGGCGTCGTACCTCACCGCCGGTGAACCGGACGCCTTGCCCTGGCTGTCCCACGCGACGATCGAACTGACCCGCCCCGGCACCCGGGCCCTCGCCCTGTGGGCCACCCTGCACCACCTGGGCCGCGACGGCGTCACCGGCCTGATCGAGCACTACCTCGCCCTCGCCGACCGGTTGCGCGAGCGGATCACCGCCGAACCCCGGCTCCACCTGGTGGCCGGCGGCCCGTGGCCGGTCGCCTGCTTTCGGATCACCGACCCCGACGACTCTGACGCCGACGCCCTCCACACCCGCATCGCCCGCCGGGTCCAGGACAACGGGCGCGCCTACCTCGCCACCGTCGCCGTCCACGGCCGCACCGTCCTGCGCGCCGCCCTGTGCAACTACCGCACCACCACGGACGACCTCGACCTCCTGATCCGCGAGGTCCTCGACGCCGCCGACGCCGAACACTCCGCCCCCGGAACCGATCAGCCACCGCGGCATCGGTGACCACCGACCGACAGCCGCCCTCGACCTCGCTGGACCGGACCGATCCGCCTGACTCGGCGGTGGACCGGTCAGGCGGCCGGAGGGGCCACGCGTGGAGCGCCGTGAAAGACCTGACCGGTGTGGCGGCGCGGTGGCCGGCCGCGACGGGGCGGGCGGCGAACTATGCCGTGCTCTGGGCCCACGGCTGCGGGCTGCAGGACGGTCACCCGGACATGCCGGAGGCCCATCCGGTCAGTGCCTAACTCGCCCGCCGCGCAAGGGCGTTCGTGGTCTCGGTGGAGTACCGGCTCGTACGCGACGGCGTCCACTACCCGGTGCCGATCGACCATGTCCACGCGGCCTGGTCCTGGCTGAGCAAGCACGGCCTGCCGCCCGAACTGGACGGCGTGAGCGTGCGCCCGACGCGTTGCTGCCGGCCTACCCGTCCGCGTACTTCCCGGTCCCGGCGCGTTTCGCATCCCAGCAGATCGAGGGCATGGCCCACAACTACGCAGGCAGGATCACCGACTTGCCCACCGACGCGCTGCCCGGCGCCACCCGACTCGACGGTCTGTCGCCGACCTGCATCGTCCTGTCGAGCCACGACGACCTACGCCCCTCGGGGGAGCTGCTCGAACGCCAGTTGGCCGAGGTGAAGGTGCCCGTGCCCCCTACCTGGCCGACGGAATGCTCCACGGACATCTGAACCTCACCAAGTCCCCGCCGTAGATCGGGAGTTCACTCGACTTCCTCGCCGGGGCGCTGGGCGGGACGACCACCCGCGACACACTGTGACCTGACCCGTCCGCCTCACACCTGAGGGTTCGACACCCTGCGGGATGAGGGCAGTTGACCGACCGCCTGCTGCCAGGCGGCCTCAACTGCCGTACGGGCCTGCACGGTTGCCTCGTCGATGTCGCCGGTGAGGTGGACGGGTTCGCCGAGGTGGACGTGGAGGTCCGGGCGGCGCAGCGGCGCGGTGATGACACCGGCGATCTGCTTGGCCCGCCCGCCGGAGACGATCCGGCGGGCTCCCGCGTGCCCGAGCGGGACGACGGGCGCGCCGGTGGTGAGCGCGAGGCGGGCCAGACCGGTGCGGAAGGTGCCGGGTCCGCGGTCGGCGGAGTCACGGCGGCGGGGGAGCCCGCCCTCGGGGTAGATCACCACGACCCGTCCGGCGGCGAGGGCCTCGGCCGCCAGGTCCAGGGCAGCCGCCGCGCTGCCGCTGCCCCGGTGGACCGGTATGTGGCCCTCGCGGGTGAGCCGGCGGCCGAGTACGGGGATCTTCCACAGTCCCGCGGTGGCGAGGACGACCGGTTCGACGCCCAGCCGGTGCAGCGCGGCCAGGACGAGTCCGGGATCGGCCAGGGCGGTGTGGTTGGGCGCGACGATGCTGCCGGGCGCGATGGTGCGGGCCGTCCCGGCGGTGGTCACCGTCAGGCGGCCGAGGAGGGGGACGACGGTACGGGCGAAGGTGCTGAGCACGTGCTGCTGACTCTCTGATCTGCCGGTGATGCCCGGTGTGCGGACGATCTGTATCGTCACGCGACGGGGCGGCCGAGGGCATGAGTACGCGTACTCACAACACCGGTGGTCCGCCGCCCCACGACTCGGCGCCTTGCTCCTGACCTGGTGAATCCCTAGGGTGAATGCGCTTACATCGCCTGCTCGCATCACGCGCTCACACCCCGTGCAGACATCACGCGCGTACGCCGCGATGCGCACCCACCACATGAGGATTCCGTCCCGTGAGTTCCGTCCCCACCGTGTACGACGTGGCCAACCGGTCAGGCGTCTCGATCGCCACGGTGTCCCGCGTCTACCGCAACCCCGACTCGGTGCGGGCCCACACCCGGGAGCGGGTTCTCTCGGTCGCCCGGGAACTCGGCTACGTACCCAGCGGCAACGCGCGCGGGCTCGCCAGCCGTACCACCGGTGTCCTGGGTCTGTGCTTCCCCGACTGCTCCGATCCGGACGCGGAGGACGCCGACGCCGAGGACGACGACGCGGCGATGCTCTACTCCGACCAGATCATCCGCGGCATGGAACGCACCGCCCGTCGGCACGGCTACGCGCTGCTGATCGCCGCCTCGCCGAAGGGCGGGCCGGAGAGCCTGGTGGCCAAGGTGGCGGGACGCGTCGACGGGTTCGCCGTCATGGCGCGCACCGTGCCGACCGAGGAGCTGGAGGTGATCTCCCGACGGAAGCCCGTGGTGATGCTCGCCGGACCCTGTGAAGGAGACGACCACCTGGACCACCTGGACCACCTGGAGGTCGCCAACTCCGACGGCCAGCAACTGACCCGCCACCTCATCAAGGACCACGGGCTACGGCGCCTCGCGTACATCGGTTCGGCCGAGGAGTCACCGGACGTCGAGGCCCGCTTCCGGGGCTTCCTGGAGGCATGCACCGCGGCGGACGTGGAAACGGCCGACGAACCGGCCCTGCGGATGCCGATGATGCGGCAGGCCGACGGGGCGGACGCGGTGGACGCCCTGGCCGACCGTGACGGCCCGTTGCCCGAGGCGCTCGTCTTCGCCAACGACCAGATGGCCGTCGGCGCCCTGCACGCGTTGCAACGGCGGGGGCTGCGCGTCCCCGAGGACGTGGTGGTGACGGGCTTCGACGGAATCCCGCTCGGCCGGCTCGTACGTCCGGCCCTGACGACGGTGCGTCAGCCCATGCTGCGCCTGGGGGAGCAGGCGGCGGAGCTCCTCGTACAGCGACTCAGCGGAGCGCCGGACAGGGAGCCGGTGTCGTTGATGCTTCCGGTCACCGTCGTACGCCGCGGCAGCTGTGGGTGCGGCGAGGTCGAGGGGAGCGGACCTCAACTGGGTTAGTTCCTGGACGTGTTGTCGACGTGGGCGCGGCCGGTGGGTCCGTACGGGGTTGGTTCACCGCCTCGTGAGGGGGACTCCGACAACTCCGCGGTCGTGTCCGACGATCACGTCGGAACCCGTGGCGGCCAAGCAGGTGATGGCCACATCCAGGGATATCTGCCGCACCGCGCCGGTCGCCGGTTCCCAGACCCGCAGGTCGTGCCGGCGCTTGGTGCCGGTGACCAGGACGGTGCGCCCGTCGTGTGGTGTGGTGGCGGCCATGACCGGCAGGCCTGCGGTGCCCGTCGCGGGAGGCAGACCCTCGCCTACCGCCGTTCCGGTGGACGGGTCCCACAGCATGACTACGCCGCGATCGTCGGCGGTGGCCAGCAGGGTTCCGTCGGGTGTGGGTACCGCCGAGACGGCCGCCACCCGGTGTCCGCCATCGCTGAGCGCGCGGTCCTTCAACTGCACGGCCGCGCCCGGGTCCCAGGGGTCGTCAACGGCCGGGTCCCACATGTGAACGCCGCCCTGGGTGTCCGCGGCGGCGATCATTGTCCGCCCGCCGGTGACCGGGACGGCGGCGAGCGACCGGATCGGACGACCGGAGGGGTTGAGCCGTCCGACAGGTTCCCCCGTGGCTGGATCCCTCAACCTCACCGCGCCTCGGGAGGTGGCGGTGACGAGCAGGGTCCGACCGTCGGCGAGGGGCGCGGTGCACATCCCCGTCACCTCGCCGAGCCAGTTGGCGACGGGTTCGCGAACCGGCCGCCCGGTGACGGCATCCCACAGACCGATCGCCCCGCTGTCGCCCCCGCTCGCCAGAAGGACGCCACCCTCGGCAAGGGGCAGCGCCGTCAACGCGCGGACACGGTCGGGATGTCCGGCCAGCGGCCCATGGACGAGCCGGCCGTCGGCCACGTCCCACAGGCACACCGCGCCCTTGTCTCCGGCGCCAACACAGGCCCCGGCCAAGAGTGTTGGCTCATCGGGGAGGGACACCACCGTCAGTGAGTCGACGCCGCCGGATGCACCCGGTGCGGGATCGGAGAACACGGTTGTACGGCCCCAGGGCGTGCCGTCGGCCGTGAGGAGAGCGTTCCCGTCCTGCCGGAGACGGGGGGTCGCTTCGCCGATCGGTTCGACTGCTGCCGGCCGCACCGCCGTAGCCGAGTTGTCGGTGGCGTCCGCCGATGCCTGCGCGGGGACGCTCTGGGGGCGGGCACCGTCCGGGTTCTCCACCAGGCCGTCGGCGATCGTCCAGGTCTGTTCGCAGTTCCAGCAACGGAAGTGGTCGCTGAGCAGGGCCAGTTGGCGGGCCCATTCGCTTCCGGCCCACTGCGGGGTGCCCTTGGCCGCGACCATCCCGGCGACCAGGCACAGGACGGCAGGCCCCGGTGTTCCGACGGGCACCCCTGCCGCCGCCACCGCACGTGCCACCCGCAGGAAGGGCTCCCATTCCTGCCCCAGGATCTCCCCCTGCAATGCGTCGGCGACCTCACCCCAGGAATGCTGCCCCTGACGGGCACGGTGGTCCGCATCAGGCAACTCGGGTGCCTCGAACGGCGGATGCACCGGGTCCACGAAGAACGTGAGGAGCTCGGTGTCGTACCCGCACCCGGGACACACCAACTGAAGGTAACTTTCCCCCGGTTCAAGGCGCCGCAGCGCCGCGCCGATGTGGTGACCGGCGAAGGCGACGCAGCTCAGGGCGAGTCGGCCGCAGACCTTCGCGGGAGCGCCGGCGTCGAGGAGGCTCCGCGCGGCCGCCCGCTCGGCCAGCCGGAGCGCGGCACTGAACCCCGCCTCCAGATCGGCCGGGACGGGGGGCCTGTCCTCCGCGGTCACGATGAAGCCCATGTCCACCCAGAAGTCCACGGACCGCTCCGGGGGCAACTCCGCTGCCGCCTCGACGAGATGGGGCAGGACCGCGTAGGCGCTGTCGTACACGGTGCCGTCGGCCATCAGGTCGTCAATCATGTAAGTCCAGGTCTGGCGCCATTCATCGTCGGCGCCGGTGACGGCCGTTGAGGCCATCTGCTCCAGGAGCGCTTGCATCTCCTCGGCCGTCACACCGGCGAGGTCACTCCAACGCGGGCTATGTAGAGGCAGTTTCGGAATCATGGAGTGAGTCTCGCAATCAGCACTGACAAGGAGGAGAAAAGGAGAAGAAGGAGACGCGGGAGAGGCGGGGAGAGGCAGGGCGTCCCGTCACGCGCTGTCGGGCAGCAACGCCGTGGCATGGTCGGCGACGGTTGCCGGCGCACGCGGCGCACGCGGCGCGAGCCGCTCCAGCAACGGCAGGGCGGTGACCCAGTCGTCGAGGACGATGACCTGTGCGGCGAGCCTGCGGGCGCGGTCCGGATCGGACAGTTCCGCGAGGGCGACCAGCGCACGGTCTCGGGTCGCGCGGTAGGCGATCGAGCGGGCGAGGACCTCGGCCCGGTCCGGATCGCCGTGCGGGGCGAGTTCCCGGACGACGGCGATCAGCGCCTGGCCTTCCGCCCAGTGGTCGGTGATCGAGTGGGTCACGGTCTCGGCGCGGTCCGGCTCCCGCGCCGAGATCGCCCACTACCGCCGCATGGTCGACGGCGCCCTCGCCCGCGGCCTGCGCCCGATGGTGACCCTCCACCACTTCACCGTCCCGCAGTGGTTCGAGGACCTCGGCGGCTGGACCGCCACCGGCGCGAGCGACGCGTTCGCCCGCTACGTCGAGCAGTGCGCGCCGATCATCGCGAACGGCGTCCGCCATGTCTGCACCATCAACGAACCCAACATGATCACCGTGATGGCGGGCGCAGCCAAGGCCGGTGACCAGGGCTTCCCGCCCGCCAGACTGCCCACCCCGGACGAGGGGACCACCCACGCGGTGATCGCCGCCCACCGGGCCGCGGTCAAGGCGGTGCGCGCGATCGATCCCGCCATCCAGGTCGGCTGGACGATCGCCAACCAGGCCTACCAGGCGCTGCCCGGCGCCGAGGACGTCACCGCCGCCTACCGCCACCCCCGCGAGGACATCTTCATCGAGGTCGCCCGCGACGACGACTGGATCGGCGTCCAGTCCTACACCCGCACCAAGATCGGCGCCGACGGCCCGATCCCCGCGCCCGAGAACGCCGAACGCACCTTCACCCAATGGGAGTTCTACCCGGAGGCCGTCGGCCACGCCCTGCGCCACACCGTCGACGTCGTCAGCCCCGACGTCCCCCTGATCGTCACCGAGAACGGCATCGCCACCGCCGACGACACCCGCCGTATCGACTACTACGCCGGCGCCCTGGACGCGGTCGCCGCCGCCCTCGACGACGGCCTCAACCCGGTCCGCTCCAGCACCCCTTCCGTACGGGCGGCTTCCGCTCCCGGGTCCGACCCCTCCTCGGCAGGGAGCTCTTCAGCATCTGAGCGGCGCGGGGATCCGATCGGGACTCGGCTCGGGACGCGGGGTGGGAAATCGGGACCCGGGCCGGGAAACAGGGCGGAAACCTGGCTCGTCAGGTTGCGTGGCACGCAACCTGGTGCGTATAGCGGTACTCGTATTAGCATGCCTCGCGTATCTACGGCGCGAGCGAGACGAGAGATCATGGCTCCCCTGCAATACGACTTCGTCATCGTCGGCGGTGGATCCGCCGGCAGCGCACTGGCGAACCGGCTCTCCGCGGACCCGGCCCACCAGGTGCTGGTCCTGGAGGCCGGCCGGCCCGACTACCCGTGGGACGTCTTCATCCACATGCCGGCCGCGCTGACCTACCCGATCGGCAGCCGGTTCTACGACTGGAAGTACGAGTCGGAGCCCGAGCCGCACATGGGCGACCGGCGCGTCTACCACGCCCGCGGCAAGGTGCTCGGCGGTTCCAGCAGCATCAACGGCATGATCTTCCAGCGCGGCAACCCCATGGACTACGAGCGCTGGGCCGCCGACGCCGGCATGGAGAGCTGGGACTACGCGCACTGTCTGCCGTACTTCCGGCGGATGGAGAACTGCCTCGCCGCCGATCCCGACGACGAGTTCCGCGGCCACGACGGCCCGCTCGTCCTCGAACGCGGGCCCGCCTCCAACCCGTTGTTCGGCGCGTTCCTCAACGCCGTGCAGGAAGCGGGATATCCGCGCACGGAGGACGTCAACGGCTACCAGCAGGAGGGCTTCGCGCCCTTCGACCGCAACGTCAGCCGGGGCCGACGGCTGTCGGCTTCGAAGGCGTATCTGAAGCCGGTGCGCAAGCGCCCCAACCTCACCGTCACCACCCGCGCGATGGTCACCCGCGTCCTCTTCGAGGGCAAGAAGGCCGTCGGCGTCGAGTACCGGCACCGCGGCAAGGTCCGCCAGGTGCGCGCCCGCGAGGTCATCCTCTGCGGCGGCGCGATCAACTCCCCCCAGCTGCTTCAGCTTTCGGGTGTCGGCAACGCGGAGGAGCTGACCGCGCTCGGCATCGACGTCGTCCACGATCTGCCGGGCGTCGGCGAGAACATGCAGGACCACCTGGAGGTGTACATCCAGTACGCCTGCAAGCAACCCGTCTCCATGCAGCCGTACATGGCGAAGTGGCGCGCTCCCTTCATCGGCCTGCAATGGCTCTTCCGCAAGGGCCCCGCCGCCACCAACCACTTCGAGGCCGGCGGCTTCGCCCGCAGCAACGAGGACGTCGACTATCCCAACCTGATGTTCCACTTCCTGCCCATCGCGGTCCGCTACGACGGCTCGTCGCCGGCCGGCGGTCACGGGTACCAGGTGCACGTCGGGCCCATGTACTCCGACGCGATCGGCTCGGTGAAGATCAAGAGCAGGGATCCGCTGGAGCACCCCGCGCTGCGCTTCAACTACCTGTCCACGGAACAGGATCGGCGTGAGTGGGTCGAGTCGATCCGGGTCGCCCGCAAGCTCCTCAACCAGCCCGCGCTCGCCCCCTACAACGACGGGGAGATCTCGCCCGGGCCGTCCGTGGAGAGCGACGAGGAGATCCTGGCGTGGGTGGCCAAGGAGGGTGAGACCGCTCTGCATCCGTCCTGCACCTGCAAGATGGGCACGGACGAGATGGCTGTCGTCGACCCTGACAGCATGCGGGTGCACGGGGTGGAGGGGCTGCGGGTCGTGGACGCGTCGGTGATGCCGTACGTCACCAACGGCAACATCTACGCGCCGGTGATGATGATCGCGGAAAAGGCGGCGGACCTGATCCTGGCCAAGGAGCCGCTGGCTCCGTCCTCGGCGGTGTACTACCGGCACCGAGGTGCGCAGCGGAAGCAAGCGGGGTGAGCGCCGGGCGTTGAGAGGCTGAGGGTGCCGGGGGTTCTGGGGGCGGCTGCCCCCAGAACCCCCGCTTCGGCCTGAACGGCCTCGTTTTCAGACGCCGGACGGGCTGATGGTGCGGGCCCGTGCCTCCAACTCCCGCTGTCGGAAGCCGTATACAGCGCGCCCCGCACCCACCCCCACCCTCACCGAAACACCACCGTCCGATTCCCGTACACCATCACCCTGCTCTCGCTGTGCCACTTCACCGCGTGCGCCAGCACCTGCGCCTCCACGTCCCGCCCCACCGTCACCAGCTCATCCGGGTCGAGTGAGTGGTCGACGCGGACCACGTCCTGGTCGATGATCTGGCCCTCGTCCAGTTCCGGTGTCACGTAGTGCGCCGTGGCGCCCACGAGCTTCACCCCGCGGTCGTAGGCCTGCTGATAGGGGCGGGCGCCCTTGAAGCTGGGGAGGAAGGAGTGGTGGATGTTGATGGCGTGACCCTCAAGCTGCTTGCAGAGGTCGTCGGAGAGGATCTGCATGTAGCGGGCCAGTACCACCAGGTCGATGTTCAACTCCCTTACCAACTCCAGGAGTCGAGCCTCCGCGTCCGCCTTCGTGTCCCTCGTGACGGGGATGTGGTGGAAGGGGATGCCGTACGTCTCCGCCAGCCCCTCGAAGTCGCGGTGGTTGGAGACGATCGCCGGGATCTCGATGTTGAGGGCGCCGGTGCGCCTGCGGAACAGCAGGTCGTTCAGGCAGTGGCCGAACTTGGACACCATGATCAGGGTCCGGGTGGGGGTGGCGGCGTCCCGGAGGGTCCAGGAGATGCGGTACGCCTCGGCGACCGGGCCGAATCGGTAACGCAGAGTTTCCAGGTCGGCGTTTGGATCGGAAACGTCGAAGTGGACCCTCATGAAGAAGCGGCCCTTGAGTCGATCATCGAATTGCTGGCTCTCCAGGATGTTGCCGGAGTTCCGGACGAGAAAGCCGCTCACGGCATGGACCAGCCCGGCGCTGTCCGGACACGAGAGGGTGAGGACGAATTCGCGGCCAGGGTGCGGACGAGGGGACACGGGCAGCCTCCGTCAGTGCGTCATATCGATGCGTATTGCACAACATGGTGAGCGATACGCAACAAGATGAGGCCGGGCGCCGCTCGCGGTCAAGAGGCGGCCGGGCAATGGGCCGCATGGCGAAATCGTCATCTGCCAACCCCTTGACGTATGTCTGCACATTCGCCAGGGTGTTCCACCACAAGCAATACGGTGCACGATGCGCAACGGAATTCGCTCGAAGGGCTCCACACGTGGCAGACCTGTATGTGGACGGAGAATGGCGCGATGCGGTGGCCGGCGGTCACCGTGACATCCGCTGTCCCGCCGACGGCACGCTCACCGCGACCGTGTCCGAGGGAACGCGTCCCGACACCGAGGCCGCGATCGCCGCCGCCCGCCGCGCCTTTGACGAAGGATCCTGGCCGCGTACCCCGGAGCGGGAGCGGGGCGCGCTGCTGCTGCGTACCGCCGATCTCATCGAGCGTGACGCCAAGGAGTTCGCCCGCGCCGAGTCGTTGGACACCGGCAAGCGGCTGGTGGAGAGCGAGTACGACATCGCCGATGTCGTTTCCTGTTTCCGCTACTACGGCGGGATCGGTGGCACCGACGCGGGGCGGGTCATCGACACCGGCCGGGACGACGCCGTAAGTCGGGTCGTCTACGAGCCCGTTGGAGTGTGCGGGCTCATCACGCCCTGGAACTACCCGCTGCTGCAAGCCAGTTGGAAGGTCGCCCCGGCGCTCCTCGCGGGGAACACGGTCGTCCTCAAGCCGAGTGAGTTGACACCCTCCACCTCGATCCTGCTGATGCGCGCACTGGAGGAGGCCGGGCTTCCCGCCGGTGCCGCCAACCTCGTGCTCGGTGCCGGGCCCGAGGCGGGCGCGCCACTCTCCGAGGACCCCGCCGTCGACATGGTCTCCTTCACCGGGGGACTGGAGACCGGCAAACGCATCATGGCCACCGCCGCCGCGACCGTGAAAAAGGTCGCGCTGGAGCTGGGCGGCAAGAACCCCAACGTCATCTTCGCCGACGCCGACTTCGAGACGGCCGTGGACTTCGCGCTCACGGCCGTCTTCCTGCACTCGGGCCAAGTGTGCTCCGCCGGCGCCCGGTTGATCGTCGAGGACTCGCTGCACGACCGGTTCGTGGACGAGGTCGTGCGTCGCGCGCGGCAGATCCGGCTCGGCGGGCCCTTCGATCCCGAGGCCGAGACCGGGGCGTTGATCTCCGCGCAGCACCTGGAGAAGGTCGAGGCGTACGTCGCGGCGGGCATCGCCGAGGGGGCCGTGCTGAGGTGTGGTGGTGAGCGGCCGGACGAACTCGCCCTCGCCGACGGCCATTTCTATCCGCCGACCGTGCTCGATGCCTGCACGCAGGACATGCGGGTGGTGCACGAGGAGTCCTTCGGACCGGTGCTGACCGTCGAGCGGTTCACCGACGAGGACGACGCCGTACGCATCGCCAACGACACCGAGTACGGCCTCGCCGGCGCCGTCTGGACCCAGGACGCGGGGAAGGCCCAGCGGGTCGCCCGGCGGCTGCGGCACGGCACGGTGTGGATCAACGACTACCACCCCTACGTGCCGCAAGCGGAATGGGGTGGCTTCGGACACTCGGGCGTGGGCCGGGAGCTGGGACCGACCGGCCTGGACGAGTACCGAGAGCCCAAGCACATCTGGCAGAACATCCAACCCCGGCCGCAGCACTGGTTCCGCGGCTGAACGCCGAAAAGAGGTCGATCGTGACCCCAGCACAGACCGAGGTGCCGCAGCGGCGCGGCACTCCCCAGGACTCGGCCCCCACCCCGGTCATATCCGTGCGCAAGCTGTGGAAGGTGTTCGGGCCGAAGGCGGAGCAGGTACCCGATTCCGAGGAACTGTGCGGGCTCACGCGCCGTGAGCTGATGGACCGCACCGGCTGCACCGCCGCCGTACGCGATGTGAACTTCGAGGTCTCGCCCGGCGAGGTCTTCGTCGTCATGGGGCTGTCCGGCTCCGGGAAGTCCACCCTGGTGCGATGTCTGACCCGGCTGATCGAACCCACCGCGGGCGAGATCGTCTTCGAGGGCGAGGACATCCGGGACGCGGACGCCAAGCGGCTGCGCGAACTGCGGCGCCGTAAGTTCTCCATGGTCTTCCAGCACTTCGGGCTGCTGCCGCACCGCCGGGTCGTCGACAACGTGTCGTTCGGCCTGGAGATCCGCGGCATGAGCAAGGCCGAACGCACCAAACGGGCCCTGGAGGTCGTCGAGTTGGTGGGACTCTCCGGGTACGAGAACTCCTACCCCGACCAGCTCTCCGGCGGCATGCAGCAACGCGTCGGTTTGGCAAGGGCGTTGGCCGGTGACCCGGACGTCCTCCTCTTCGACGAGCCGTTCTCCGCGCTCGACCCGCTGATCCGCCGCGACATGCAGAACGAGGTCATCCGGCTGCACCACGAGGTCGGCAAGACCATGGTGTTCATCACCCACGACCTGTCCGAGGCCCTCAAGCTGGGCGACCGCATCCTCATCATGCGCGACGGCAAGATGGTGCAGTGCGGTACCGGGGACGAGCTGGTGGGCGCCCCCGCCGACGACTACGTACGCGAGTTCGTGAAGGACGTGCCACGCGGTGACGTCCTCACCCTGCGCTGGATCATGCGCCCCGCCGTGGACGAAGACGCCCTGGACGGGCCCGAGTTGGGGCCGGACGTCGTCGTACGGGAAGCCACGCGCGCGGTGCTCGCGGCCGACAAGCCCGTCAAGGTCGTCGAGAACGGCAAGCTGCTCGGCATCGTCGGCGACGAGGAGATCCTCGCGGTCGTCGCCGGGCAGGAAGGCGACGCGTGATGACCGTCGCCGTGGAGAAACCGGAACCCGCGCAGCAAGTCGCGGACACCGCACCGGAGTTGAAGAACCCACGACGCAAGATCACCCGGCCCATGATGGTCGGCGCGATCGTCGTCGTATGGCTGGTGCTGTTCGCCGTGCTGCGCGGGAAGCAGACGCTGACGCTCGCGGCGGCCGATCTCACCGGGCTGCACCGCTGGTTCAACGACCTCAACGACTCGGTCGGCGCCAACCGCAACTCCAACCCGCTCTTCCTCTACTTCTTCAACGAGATCCGGCTGGTCATCGACAACCTGGTGACCTTCGTCCAGGACCTGATCTCGCAGCCGAGCGGCGACCGCCCGCTGCCGCAGATCGGCTGGCTCGGTGTCGTCGGCATCGCCGGCTTCGTGTCCTGGGCCGTGGGCAACTGGCGGGTCGCGCTGCTCGCCATGGCCGGCTTCGCCTTCTTCGGGCTGCAGGGGCTGTGGCAGGAGAGCATGGACACCCTGGCGCTCACCCTCTCCGCGGTCCTCGTCGCGCTGCTGTTCGCGATTCCGCTGGGGGTGTGGGCGGGGCTGTCCGACCGGTTCAACCGGATCATCACGCCCTTCCTCGACTTCATGCAGACGATGCCGACCTTCGTCTACCTGGCCCCGCTGACCCTGATCTTCCTCATCGGCCCGGCCTCCGCCGTCATCGCCACCGTGATCTACGCCGCCCCGCCCGCGATCCGTATCACCGCGCACGGCATCCGCTCCGTACCGGAGACGACCGTGGAAGCGGCCGATTCCATGGGGTCGACGCGCTGGCAGTCACTGCTCAAAGTGCTGCTGCCGATGGCCAAACGGACCGTGGTCATGGGCGTCAACCAGACCATCATGGCCGCCCTCGCCATGGTCACCATCGCGGCCCTGATCGACGCGCCCGGCCTCGGCAAGACCGTCATGCAGGCACTGCAGACGCTCGACGTCGGTACGGCCTTCAACGCCGGCCTGGCCATCGTGATCATGGCCATCGTCCTCGACCGGGTCACCACCGCGTCCAGCACACGTGCGGAGCAGGCGCGGAATTCGAGTGGCCGTCTCCTCAAGTGGCGCCGGCCGCTGCTCGGTTCGGGCGCGGTGGGCGTCGTGGTCCTGGTCTATCTCTCGCACACCTACCTGTGGGCGGCGCAGTTCCCCGGCGACGGCAGCACGGGCACCCACATCACGAGCGCCGCGAACAGCGTGACGACATGGGTGCAGGACAACCTGTCGGGCGTCACCAACGCCTTCCGCAACGCACTCACCAACGGCCTGCTCAACCCGTTCCAGTCGCTCCTCACCGACTCGCCGTGGTGGCTCGTCGGCGCGGCACTGGTCGGGATCGGTGTCGTGGTCGGCGGGTGGCGCTCCGGCGTCACAACTGCCGTCTGCGTGGGGCTGCTTGTGGGCACGGGCGTGTGGTCGGACGCCATGACGACACTCGCCTCGACCGTCGTGGCGACCGTGATCGTGATGGTGTTCGGCATCGCCTTCGGTGTGTGGATGGGACGCAGCGCGATGGTGGACCGGCTGCTGCGGCCCACGCTGGACGCGGCGCAGGTCATGCCGCCGTTCGTCTATCTCGTGCCGTTCCTCGCGCTGTTCGGGGCGACCCGCTTCACCGCGATCGTCGCCGCCGTCGTGTACGCCGTACCGGTCGCCATCAAGATCACCGCCGACGGGGTGCGGGCCGTGCCCGAGACCACCGTCGAGGCGGCCACCGCGGCCGGCTGCAACACCTGGCAGATCATCACCAAGGTTCAACTCCCGATGGCACGCAGCGCCTTGACCCTCGCGACCAACCAGGGCCTGATCTACGTGCTGTCGATGGTTGTTGTGGGCGGCCTGGTGGGAGCCGGCGCCCTCGGCTACGACGTCGTGGCCGGTTTCTCGCAGGGCGAGCTGTACGGCAAGGGGCTGGCGGCGGGGCTCGCCATCGTCCTGCTCGGAGTCATGTTCGACCGGATCACTCAGGCGGCCGCGCGCCGAACCAGCGCTTAAAGGAGCACGACACCATGGCAAGACACTGGCGAACCGGCGCGGCCGGCCTGGCCGTCCTCGGCCTCACCCTCACCGCGTGCGGCGGGGCGAAGGTCGGCGACACCTCCTCGGGATCGAGCAGCAGCTCGGGCAAGTGCGGCACCTTCAACCTCGCGGTCAACCCGTGGGTGGGCTACGAGGCGGACGCGGCGGTCGTCGCGTACGTCGCGCAGCACCAACTCGGCTGTACGGTCGAGAAGAAGGACCTCAAGGAAGAGATCGCCTGGCAGGGCTTCGGCACCGGCGAGGTCGACGCCGTCCTGGAGAACTGGGGCCACGACGACCTCAAGAAGAAGTACATCGCCGGCCAGAAGACCGCCGTCGAGGCCGGCCAGACCGGCAACAAGGGCATCATCGGCTGGTATGTGCCGCCGTGGCTGGCGAAGGCCCACCCGGACATCCTCAACTACAAGAACCTCGACAAGTACGCGTCCGAGTTCAAGACCTCCGAGTCGGGTGGCAAGGGCCAACTCCTCGATGGCGACCCGTCGTACGTCACCAACGACGCGGCCCTGGTGAAGAACCTGAAGCTCGACTTCAAGGTGGTGTACGCGGGCAGCGAGACCGCGCTCATCCAGGCCTTCCGCACCGCCGAGAAGAACAAGCAGTGGGTCATCGGCTACTTCTACGAGCCGCAGTGGTTCCTCTCCGAGGTCGCGCTCAAGAAGGTGTCGCTGCCCACGTACACGACGGGTTGTGACGCGGACGCGGCGAAGATCGCCTGCGACTATCCGGTCTACGACCTCGACAAGATCGTCAGCGCGAAGTTCGCCAAGTCGGGCAGCCCCGCCTACAACCTGGTGAAGAACTTCAACTGGACGAACGACGACCAGAACACCGTGGCCAAGTACATAGCGCAGGACAAGCTGTCCGACGACGCCGCGGCGAAGAAGTGGATCGACGCCAACCAGGCCAAGGTCGACGCCTGGCTCAAGTAGGCGGCGGACGAACCCGGTTGACCATGCCCGGTGGGCGGTGCGCGCAGGTGCGTACCGCCCGTCGGGCATTGCCGTGTTCAGGCCGGTGACAAGGGTGTCGTCCGACGTCATGGGACCCCTTGACACCCGCTCCTCGCGCCGGGCACATTGAGTTGCGCAACCTGAAGCATGTTGCGCAGACAGCAACCGGATTGCTTTCTAGCCGGAGGTGCGGCGATGGCGGGACCCCGAGTGGTCATCATCGGAGCGGGTGTCGTGGGGGCGGCGCTCGCGGACGAGATCTCCGCGCGAGGCTGGACCGAAGTGACCGTGGTCGACCAGGGCCCGCTGCCCGCCACCGGCGGCTCGTCCTCGCACGCCCCGGGGCTGGTCTTCCAGACCAACTCCTCCAAGACCATGACCGAGTTGGCCCGCTACACGGTCGAGAAGTTCTGCTCCCTCGACGTCGACGGCAAGCCCTGCTTCCTCCAGGTCGGCGGCCTCGAAGTCGCCACCACCCCCGAGCGCGTCGCCGAACTCCACCGCCGCCACGGCTGGATCACCGCCTGGGGCATCGAGGCCCGCCTGCTCACCCCCGAGGAGTGCGTCGAGCACCACCCGCTGGTGAACCCGGACCGAGTCCTCGGCGGCCTCCTGGTCCCCACCGACGGCCTCGCGAAAGCCGTCCTCGCCGTCGAGGCCCAGATCCGCCGGGCCACCGAGCGCGGCGTGACCTTCCTCGCCCGCCACGAGGTCCTGGACGTCCAGCAGGCCGACGGCCGTGTCACCGGTGTGCTCACCGACCAGGGCGAGATCCCCGCCGACATCGTCGTCTGCTGCGCCGGCATCTGGGGGCCGAGGATCGCCCGCATGGTCGGCATGAACCTCCCGCTGACCCCGCTGGGCCACCAGCTCGCCTGGACCGGTCCAGTATCCGCCCTCGCCGGCCAGACCGAGGAGGCCGTCCGCCCGATCCTGCGCCACCAGGACGCCGACCTCTACTACCGCGACCGCTACGACGCCATCGGCATCGGCTACTACGGCCACCGCCCGATGCCCATCTCCGCCGACGACATCCTCTCGGTCGGCGAGGCCGACGACATGCCCTCCGTCCTCACGTTCACCGAGGACGACTTCGCGCCCGCCTGGACGGAGACGCAGTCCCTGCTCCCCGCGACGAAGGACGCGAAGGTCGAGGAGGGCATCAACGGCCTCTTCTCCTTCACCACCGACAACTTCCCGCTCCTCGGGGAGAGTTCGGAGGTCAAGGGCTTCTGGGTCGCCGAGGCGGTCTGGGTCACGCACTCGGCGGGCGTCGGCCGCGCGATGGCCGAGTGGCTGGTCGACGGCTACTGCTCGTCCTTCGACCTCCACGAGTGCGACGTCAACCGCTTCGAACAGCACCAACTCGCCCCGGAATACGTCCTGGCCCGCGACTGCCAGAACTTCGTCGAGGTCTACGACATCCTCCACCCCCTCCAGCCGTCCGGTAAGCCGCGCCCGATCCGCACCAGCCCTTTCCACACCCGCCAGCAGGAACACGGCGCGGTCTTCCTGGAGGCGAACGGCTGGGAGCGCCCGCAGTGGTACGAGGCCAACTCGGCCCTGCTGGACGGCCGTTCGATCCCCACCCCGAACGACTGGGCGGCCCAGTACTGGTCGCCCATCGTCGGCGCCGAGGCACAGGCCACCCGCGAGACCGTCGCGATGTACGACATGACGGCCCTCAAACGCCTGGAGGTCACCGGCCCCGGCGCCGCCGACCTGCTGGAGGGCCTGGTCACCGGCAAGGTCGCCAAGTCGGTCGGCTCGGTGACGTACACCCTCCTGCTGGACGAGGACGGCGGCATCCGCAGCGACATCACCGTCGCCCGCCTGGCCCGCGACCGCTTCCAGGTCGGCGCCAACGGCAACCTCGACCTCGACTGGTTCACCCGCCGGCTCCCGGCCGATGGAACGGTCCAGGTCCGCGACATCACCCCCGGCACCTGCTGCATCGGTCTGTGGGGCCCACTGGCCCGCAAGGTCCTCCAGCCCCTGACGGACGAGGACTTCACGAACGAGGGCCTCAAATACTTCCGCGCCAAAAATGCCTACATTGGAACGGTCCCGGTCACCGCCATGCGCCTGTCCTACGTCGGCGAACTCGGCTGGGAGCTGTACACGACCGCCGATCAGGGCCAGAAGCTCTGGGACATCCTGTGGCAGGCGGCGAGGCCCCTCGGCGGTGTCATCGCGGGCCGCGGGGCCTTCAACAGCCTCCGCCTGGAGAAGGGTTACCGCTCCTTCGGCACCGACATGACCTATGAGCACGACCCCTACGAGGCCGGCGTCGGCTTCGCCGTCAAACTCGACAAGGGCGACTTCATCGGCAAGGCGGCACTGGAACGCCGAAAGACCGACGTACAAAGGCAGTTGACCTGCCTCACCATCGACGACCCGCACTCCGTCGTCATGGGCAAGGAACCGGTCTACGACGGCGAGCGCGCCGTCGGCTACGTCACCAGCGCCGCCTACGGCTACACGATCGGCAAGGGCATCGCGTACGCCTGGCTGCCGTCCGAACTCGCCACCCCCGGCACCACGTTGCACATCGGTTACTTCGACGAGCGCGTCGAGGCGGTCGTCGCCGAGGAGCCGTTGTTCGACCCGACGATGTCCCGCCTCCGCGGCTAGCCGGAAGGACGCGAACTCTCCATGAACGCGCTGAACACCCCCTTGTCGGAACTGGATCCCGAGGTCCACGCCGCGCTCCGCGCCGAACTGCACCGCCAGCAGTCCACGTTGGAGATGATCGCCTCCGAGAACTTCGCGCCCGCCGCGGTGCTGGAGGCGCAGGGCTCGGTCCTCACCAACAAGTACGCGGAGGGCTACCCCGGCCGCCGCTACTACGGCGGCTGCGAACACGTCGACGTCACCGAGCGGTTGGCGATCGAGCGGGTCAAGTCCCTCTTCGGCGCGGGCTTCGCGAACGTCCAGCCGCACTCCGGAGCACAGGCCAACACGGCGGTGTTCTTCGCCCTGTTGAAACCCGGCGACACGATCCTCGGCCTCGATCTCGCCCACGGCGGCCACCTCACCCACGGAATGCGCCTCAACTACAGCGGCAAGATGCTGAACGTGGTGCCCTACCACGTCTCCGAGACCGACAACCTGGTCGACATGGACGAGGTGGAACGCCTCGCCAAGGAACACGGCCCCAAGATGATCATCGCGGGATGGTCGGCGTATCCACGGCAGTTGGACTTCGCGGAGTTCCGGCGGATCGCCGACGAGGTGGGCGCCCTGCTGATGGTCGACATGGCGCACTTTGCGGGCCTGGTAGCCGCCGGGCTCCACCCGAACCCGGTCCCGCACGCACACGTGACCACGACGACGACACACAAGACCCTCGGTGGCCCGCGCGGCGGAGTCATCCTCACCAACGAGGCCGACCTCGCCAAGAAGATCAACTCGGCGGTGTTTCCCGGCCTGCAGGGCGGCCCGCTGGAGCACGTCATCGCCGCGAAGGCGGTGTCGTTCAAGGTCGCGGCGTCCCCGGAGTTCGCGGAACGCCAGTCCCGCACACTGGCCGGCTCCCGCATCCTCGCGGAGCGCCTCACCCGGGCCGATGTGGCCGCGACCGGCGTGAAGGTCCTGACCGGGGGCACGGACGTGCACCTGGTCCTGGTGGACCTGCGCGACTCGGAGTTGGACGGCAGGCAGGCGGAAGACCTCCTCCACGAGATCGGCATCACCGTCAACCGCAACGCCGTGCCTTTCGACCCACGCCCGCCCATGGTCACGTCGGGCCTGCGCATCGGCACACCGGCGCTGGCCACACGCGGCTTCATGGAGGAGGACTTCGCCGAGGTCTCCGACGTGATCGCGCTGGCCCTCCAACCGGCCCCGGATATCGGTGACTTGCGCGCCCGCACGGAGGCACTGGCGGCGAAACACCCGCTCTACCCGCACCTGTCCGAGGAGGACGCCCCCCGATGACCCCCCGCACCCCGGGCGCAGACCTCCCCGAACACCCCGACCGGCTCTGGCGCACACCGGAGCCGAAACGCTCGTACGACGTAGTCATCGTCGGTGGGGGCGGCCACGGCCTGGCCACCGCCCACTACTTGGCGAAGAACCACGGCATCACCAACGTCGCGGTCCTGGAGAAGGGGTGGCTGGCGGGCGGCAACATGGCCCGCAACACCACGATCATCCGCTCCAACTACCTCTGGGACGAGAGCGCGGGCATCTACGAACACGCGCTCAAACTCTGGGAGGGCCTGGAGGAGGAGCTGGACTACCCGATCCTCTTCTCCCAGCGCGGAGTCCTCAACCTCGCCCACAGCCTCCAGGACGTCCGCGACAGCGTGCGCCGCGTAGAGGCGAACCGCCTCAACGGCGTGGACGCGGAATGGCTCGACGAACGGCAGGTCAAGGAGGTCTGCCCGATCGTCAACACCTCACCGGACGTGCGCTATCCGGTGATGGGCGGCACCTACCAACCTCGTGCCGGCATCGCCAAACACGACCACGTGGCGTGGGGCCTGGCCCGCTCCGCCGACGCGGCAGGCATCGACCTCATCCAGAACTGCGAGGTGACGGGCCTGGACATGGTCGACGGCAGGGTGGTGGGCGTACAGACCACACTCGGCCCGATATCGGCGGGCAAGGTCGCACTCTGCTCGGCAGGCCACACGTCGGTCCTGGCGGCCATGGCGGGCATCCAACTCCCCCTCCAGAGCCACCCGTTGCAAGCACTGGTGTCGGAGCTGCTGGAACCGGTCCACCCCACGGTGGTCATGTCCAACGCGGTCCACGTGTACGTAAGTCAGGCGCACAAGGGCGAGTTGGTGATGGGCGCGGGCATCGACTCGTACAACTCCTACACCCAGCGCGGCGCGTTCCACATCATCGAGGAACAGATGGCGGCGGCCCTGGAACTCTTCCCGGTCTTCGCCCGCGCGCATGTACTGCGCACCTGGGGCGGCATCGTGGACGTCACCCCGGACGCCTCACCGATCGTGGGCCTGACTCCGGTGGACAACCTGTACCTCAACTGCGGCTGGGGAACCGGCGGTTTCAAGGCCACCCCGGGCGTCGGCTGGGTCTACGCCCACACCATCGCCCACGACACCCCTCACCACCTCAACGCCCCCTTCTCGCTCGACCGTTTCACCACCGGCGCGCTCGTCGACGAGCACGGCGCCGCCGCGGTGGCCCACTAGGGAGCCCAACCATGCTGCTGATCCCCTGCCCCTGGTGCGGGCCCCGCGACGAAGCCGAGTACCACTACGGCGGCCAGGCCCACGTCGCCTATCCGGAGACCCCGGCCGACCTGACCGACGAGGAGTGGGCCCGCTACCTGTTCTTCCGCGACAACCCCAAGGGCCCCTTCGCGGAACGGTGGAACCACGCGGCGGGGTGCCGCAAGTGGTTCAACGCGGTACGTGACACGGCGACGAACGAGATTCTGGAGGTGTACCGGGCGGGGGAGGAGCGGCCGACGCTGAGTGAAGCCCGTCCGGCGTCCACTCTTCAGCGTGGGCCCGCAATCCCAGCCCGTCCGGCGTCTGAGGACGAGGCCCTTTCGGGGCCGACGGGGGTCCGGGGGGCGGAGCCCCCTGGGAACGGGGTCGAAGGGGCAGAGCCCCTGGATGATGGGACGGGTAGGGGCGGCGGGGGTGCTGCATCCGTCAGCGGCTCTGCCGCGGGCCGTCCGTTCCGCCACCCCACCCGCGGCCGAATCCACCGGGACACCCCCCTCACCTTCACCTTCGACGGCACCGAATACCAGGGCTGCAAAGGCGACACCCTCGCCTCCGCCCTCCTCGCCAACGGCATCATCCAAACCGGCACCAGCATCAAACTCGGCCGCCCCCGAGGCATTTTCACCGCCGGAGTGGAAGAACCCAACGCCGTCATCCAGATCGAGGCCCCCTTCCCCGAGCCGATGCTCCCCGCGACAACGGTCGAGTTGTACGACGGCCTGGTAGCGACCAGCCTCCCCGGCCAGGGCCGCCTCGCCACAGAACCGGACCCCGCCCGCTACGACGCGGTCCACGCCCACTGCGACCTGCTCGTCGTAGGCGCAGGCCCAGCCGGCCTCGCAGCCGCCGCGGCCGCCGCCCGCACCGGAGCCCGCGTCATCCTCGCCGACGACCGCCCCGAACTGGGCGGCAGCCTCCTGGACACAGCCCAACACCTCGACTGGGTAGCCGAGTTGAGCGAAACCCTCACCACCGCCGCCGAGGTCCGCGTCCTCCGCCGCACCACCGTCTTCGGCCACTACGACGACAACCACCTGCTGGCCGTGGAACGCCGCACCAACCACCTGGGCGCAGCAGCCCCCACCCACGTCTCCCGAGAACGCGTCTGGCGCATCCGAGCCCGCCGAGTGGTCCTGGCGACCGGCGCCCACGAACGCTCCCTCGCCTTCCCGGACAACGACCGCCCCGGGGTCATGCTCGCCGCCTCGGCCCGCGCGTACGTCAACCGCCACGGTGTCCTCCCTGGCCGCAGTGCCGTCGTCTTCACCACCAACGACAGCGCGTACGCAGCCGCGTTGGACCTGGCGTCGGCAGGCGTGAAGGTCGAGGCGATCGTGGACACCCGTCCGTCCGGGCCGGAGGAGTGGGCAAGTCGAGCCCGAGAGGCCGGCATCGAGGTACTGCTCGGACACGCGGTCGTAGGCACCGAGGGCGCCCCACGCCTGACCGCAGTGACGGTCGCCCCGTACGGCGAAACCACAGACAGGCCAAGGCGGTTCACCACAGACCTCCTCCTGGTCTCCGGCGGCTGGAACCCGGTCGCCCACCTCTTCAGCCAGGCAGGCGGCAAACTCCGCTACGACGACACCCTCGGCACCTTCGTCCCCGACACCTGCCGCCAGCTGGTGGAGGTCGCGGGCAGCGCGAACGGCGAACTCGATCTGGCCGGAGTCCTGTCGCAGGGCGCAGCCGCGGGCACCCGAGCGATAGAGGCAGAGGGCTACACAGCCGAAAGGCCTTCCCTGCCCCAGGCGACCACAGAACCCCACACCCCCGCCATGCAGGTCTTCGTCGTCCCCGGCCCCACCGAAGCCCCCCGCTTCGTAGACCTCCAACGAGACGTCACCGTCGCCGACTTGACCCGAGCCACCACCGCCGGCCTCAACTCGGTCGAACACACCAAGCGCTACACGACGGCCGGCACGGCCAACGACCAGGGCAAGACCTCAGGGGTCCTGGCCAGCGGGGTGGTGGCCGAACTCCTAGGTGTGGACGTGTCGTTGCTCGGCACGACAACATTCCGTCCGCCCTACACGCCCGTCTCCTTCGCCACCCTCGCCGGCCGCGACCGGGGCGCGCTGCACGACCCGATCCGTACGACCGCCCTGCACGACTGGCACGTCATGCAAGGCGCGTTGTTCGAGAACGTCGGCCAGTGGAAGCGGCCTTGGTACTACCCGCGCGACGGCGAGGACATGGGGACCGCCGTCCTGCGCGAGTGCGCGGCGGCCCGCGAGGGTGTCGCCTTCATGGACGGCTCCACCCTCGGCAAGATCGACGTACAGGGCCCGGACGCGCCCGTCTTCCTCGACCGGCTCTACACCAACATGATGAGCAACCTGAAGGTCGGCATGATCCGTTACGGCGTCATGTGCCGCCCGGACGGCATGGTCTTCGACGACGGCACGGCCATCCGCCTCGCACCGGACCGCTACCTGGTCACCACGACCACGGGCAACGCCGCCGCCGTACTGGACTGGATGGAGGAGTGGCACCAGACCGAGTGGCCCGAACTCCGCGTGCACTGCGCCTCGGTGACCGAACAGTGGGCCACCGTCGCCCTGGTCGGCCCCCGCTCCCGCGAGGTGCTCGGCTCACTCGCGCCTCAACTCGCGGTAGGCAACGACGACTTCCCGTTCATGGCCTGGCGGGACACGACCGTCGCCGGCATCGAGGCCAGGGTGTGCCGGATCAGTTTCTCCGGTGAACTCGCCTACGAGATCAACGTGTCACCGTGGGAGGCCCTCGCCCTGTGGGAGGCGCTGTACGAGGCCGGTGCCCCCTTCGGCATCACCCCGTACGGCACCGAGACCATGCACGTCCTGCGTGCCGAGAAGGGCTACCCGATCATCGGCCAGGACACCGACGGCACGGTAACTCCGCAGGATCTCGGCATGAGTTGGGCGGTCTCGAAGAAGAAGCCCGACTTCGTCGGCAAGCGTTCCTTCGCCCGCGCCGACGCCGTCCGCCCCGACCGTAAACACCTCGTCGGCCTCCTCCCCGAGGACCCCGCCGTGTTCCTCCCCGAGGGCACCCAACTGATCACGGACAGCGTGCTCCCGGCCCCGCCCGTCCCGATGCTCGGCCACGTCACCTCCAGCTATCGCAGCGCGGCCCTGGGCCGCACCTTCGCCCTGGCTCTCGTCAAGGGCGGCCGCGACCGCATCGGCGAACGCCTCTACGCCCCCGTGGGCGACCAGTTGATCCCGGTCACCGTCGCAAGCCCCGTCCTCTACGACCCCGAGGGAGCCCGCCGCGATGGCTGACACCGCCCTTTCCGTCCCGCGCCGCAGCCCCCTCGCGGGCGCCGCCGGCCGACTGGCGGCCACGACCCGTTCCTCCGGCGGTACGGTCCGGCTGGCCGAACTGCCCTTCCTGGCCCAGGTGAACCTCCGGCTCGACGCGAAGGGCGCGGCGGCGGACGCCGTAGGACTCGCGCTCGGTCTGTCTCTGCCCCTTGAGCCCAACACGGTGGTGCGGGCGGGGGAGTTGACCGTGCTGTGGCTCGGTCCGGACGAGTGGCTGGTGGTCGGGCCGCCGGACGCCCAACGGGACGTGGAGAGTCGGATCCGGGTGGCGGCCGGTGACGAACACATCGCCGTCACCGATGTCTCCGCCCAGCGCACCACCCTCCTCGTCTCCGGCGCCCGCGCCCGTGAACTGCTCGCCCACGGCTGCCCGTTGGACCTGCACCCGCGTGCCTTCGGCCCCGGACGCTGCGCCCAGACCACGCTGGCCCGCGCGCAGGTCGTCCTGGTCGCACGCGACGAACCCGCGGCCGGATTCTGGGTGTTGGTCCGCTCGTCCTTCGCCGGGTATCTGACGGACTGGGTGCTGGACGCGGCGGCGGAGTACGTGCGGAACGACTGAAACGGCCGTACGCCGAAGGCCGTTCGCCCGTCACCGGGAGAACGGCCTTCCGCATGTCAGCGGTTGTGCCGGTGGTGTCAGGCGACGGCCTGCCCGACCTCCACCTCGTCGAGGCGCTTGCTCTTGGGGATCAGAGCGACGAGCACCGCGCCCACGGCGACGCAACCGACCACCAGCCAGAGCCCGTTGGTGAAGCCGGCGTCGAGGTAGAACTGGGTGCCCTTGAGGACCGCCCCGTGCTGCGCCATCACGACGAAGGCCAGCTGGGAGACGACGATCTGGGCGACGCCCTGGCCGAGGGTCTGGACGCCGTTGGCGAGTGCCTGTTCCTCGGGGGTGACCACCTCGATGATCATGATGGGCACGATCGCCATCACGATGCCCGTGCCCAGCCCCGCGATCACGCCCATTTCGATGATCTGCGGGGCGCTGTGGTGCAGATGGGTGCCGATGCCGTAGCCGAGGACCGCGAGCGCGGCGCCGGTGCCGAGGAGGATGCGGGCGTCCACCCGGCGGGAGATGAGACCGGTGCCGACGGCCCCCGCGATGATCATGGCGCTGATCGGGCTGGTGACGATGGCGTTGTGGGTTCCGGACCAGCCCAGACCCGCGGAGATGGTGGGGATGCTCGGCATCAGGATCAGGAGCTGGATCACCACGCCGACGGCGCTGAGCGAGCCCGCCGCGATGGACGTGGCCAGCAGGACCGTCCACACCGGCCGACGCCGGGTCATGGAGAGCGGGAACAGGGGTTCGGCGACTCGGCGCTCCACGAAGACGAAGACGATCAGCACGATCGCCGCACCTACGACGTAGCCGATGAACTTGGCGCTGCCCCAGCCCCAGTCCGTGCCCTGGCCGACGGCGTACACGATCGCCGTGACCCCGCCGCCGAGGAGGATTCCGCCGACCCAGTCCATCCGGCTGGCCGCCGCACGGATCGGGCTCTCCGGCACGAAGGCCGCCACCAGGGCGAAGCTGACGGCGGTGCTGATGGCCATGAACCACAGGACGCCGCGGAAGCCGTAGTCGTCCAGCAGCCAGCCGGACAGGAACGGCCCGCCGAACGCGACGAGTCCGACACCGCCGGCCAGGATTCCGCTGGCGACTCCGACCCACTTACGGGGGAACACGTCGCGGGTGATGGCGTAGGCGAGCGGCGCGCTGGCAGCGTAGATGCCGGCGATGCCGCGGCCGACCAGCAGGGTGCGGTAGTCGGTGGCGACGGCGGCGACGAGGTCGCCCACGAAGCCGAGTCCGATGGCGACGAGCAGGACGCGCTTCTTGCCGAAGATGGCCGCGGCTTTGACCACGAACGGCAGGAAGAACGTCCCGGTCAGCAGGGTCATCAGGGTGAACCACGCGATCTGGGTGGTCCTGAAGTGGATCGCGACGTCGGCCTGCGCGATGCCGGACAACGCGGCGATGAGCGCGACCAGTTGGACGGTCCACACGAGGGCGATGATGACGAGGGCATTGCGTGTGGCAGAGGGCGGTCTTTCGTCTGCCGGCGGGGGAACGAGCTGGGTCTGGGACATCGGCGGCCTTCCGTAAGCGAGCGGAGCGAAGGTCCAGAGAGCCGATAAATTAGACCTAACGGTCGGTACAATCAATGAGTTGCGCAGAAAGAAAGCCAACGTTGTGGTGAGCGTCGGCTCCGGGCCTGGTCAGCGACGTCGTGCCAAACCTTCGACCAAAGTGTTAACAATAGAGTCGACGCTATTGCTCACGAATCGCTGAAGGGCTACGTTCCTCGCCGTACACGCCCCCGATCCGGCGATCGAACGGAGTGCCCGGCATGCCCAAGCTGTTGAGATGGCGTCGGTGGAATGCGACCACTTTCCTGGCCACCCTCGCCGCGGCCGTCGCGCTGGTGACCGGCGCGAGCGTGGCGCTGGCCAACGGCGCGACCGGTACGACGGGCACGACCGGGAGCACGCAGTCCGCGAACTCGGCCTCGGCGAAGGCTGTTTCGGCGAACACCACGACTTCGGGCATCGCACCAGCCGTCCCATGCTCCTCCGTCGCCCAACTCGACCTGGCCGCCGCTGTCCCCGGCGTTCCCTTCGAGATCACCTCGGCGACCGAACTCGCAGCGAGCGCCAACACCCTGGGAAACTGGGCCGCTTGTGACGTCAAGGGCGTCATCGCCCCGCAACTCCACTTCGAGATCAAACTCCCCGAGACCGGCTGGCAGGCCAACTACCTCCAGGTGGGCTGCGGCGGCCTCTGCGGCAACACCAGCGTCACCAGCGCCCCCGCCTCGACCGGCTGCGTCCCGCTGACCACCGGCGCGTTCGCCGTCGCCTCCAGCGACGAGGGTCACTACCAGGGCGGCGGCCTCTTCTCCACCGACCCGACCCTGCGCGCCGACTTCGGTTACAAGTCCGACCACGAACTGGTCCAGGCGGCCAAGGCCGTCATCAAGCGGTACTACGGCCAGGCGGCCACCCACTCCTACTTCGACGGCTGCTCCCAGGGCGGCCACCAGGCCCTCACCGAGGCCCAGCGCTACCCGACCGACTTCGACGGCATCATCGCCGGCGCCCCGGCCAACAACTTCACCGCGCTGAACACCTTTTCGCACGCCTGGACCGCCCAGTCCGTGTACCTGAACGGCGGCCCGGCGACGATCACCAACGCCGACCTCGCGGACCTCCACAAGGCAGTCCTCAAGGGCTGCGGCGCCCCAGCCGACGGCATCATCGCCGACCCGCTGAGCTGCACCTGGGACCCCGGCACCATCCAGTGCGGGACAGGCCAGACCTCGACGTCCGACGTGTACTGCCTGACCGCCGACCAGGTCACCACCCTGCGCCGCATCTACGCCGGACCCACCGACGAACACGGCCAACTCCTCTACCCCGGCTACCAGTTGCGCGGCTCCGAGCTGAACTGGGCCGGCATCATCACCCCGGCCACCGCCACCGGCGCCAGCGGCGACATCAGCTTCGTCCGCGAGACCCTGCGCTACCAGATCTTCGACAGCCCGCAGCCGACACTGACGTACAAGGACATCAAGTTCACGGCCGTCTCCTACAAGAAGGTCATGCGGCTGGGCGAGGGCATGTACGACGCCACCGACCCCGACCTCACCGCCTTCAAGAAGGCCGGCGGCAAACTGATCCTCTGGCACGGCCTCGGCGACCAGCACATCCCCGCCGTAGGAACGATGGCCTACTACAAGGCAGTTGAGAAGGTCATGGGCGGCGAGACACCCACCAAGACCTTCGCCCGCCTCTTCCTGCTCCCCGGCGTCGCACACTGCGGCGGCGGCCAGGGCCCGGACACCTTCGACGCACTGACCGCGATCACCGACTGGGTCACCAAGGACGACGCCCCAACAAGCCTGACGACAAGGTCGGTCGACAGCACCGGCAACACCACCGCCTCCCGCCCGGTCTACCCCTTCCCGTACTACGCCAAGAACACCACCGGCGGCCCGACCACCGACGCGAGCAGCTACACCCCGGTCAAGTCCACCGCCGAGGCCACCCTGAAGCTCGACCGGCTCGGCTCCTTCCGCTCCGGTTACGAGACGGCCGGGAACTGGGTGGGCGGCAAGTGGGTCGTCACCAAGGGCAAGAACTGACCTACGGCGAGGGCCGATTGAGACGGCGTGGGCTCCGGTTCCGAGCCGGGGCCGCGTCGCCGGGGATCAGGGTTCCCGCAGCAACTCCACGAGCCGCGCGGTGACGATCTCCGCCGCGCCCTTCGCATACCGGGAGTTCGTCGCTTCGTAGGTGATCCGGTCGTAACTCCCGGCGTCCGCCATGTACTTGGCCACCGTGGCGTCGCCGTAGTCGAAGGCCAGGGGAGTTGTCCGGTACGCGTGCCCGACCCTCTTCGCGATCTCCTGGATCCACGTCCCGTTCTGGCTGCTGATCGTCAACTCCCTCAAGACGGAGGGTGATGCGAGCGTCCTGCCGATGAGCTGGCCCGAACACGTGAGCGCCGGGGCGAATTACCACACCGTGATGGACAAGGGCTCGTACCTCACGGGCCAGCGCAACAGCGCGCTGCTGGCCGTCCCGGCGATCATCCCGACGATCTACGACCCTACCCAGCTCGGCCTCAACGGATCGCGTCTCGGCTACCTGCTGGTGATCGCCGGCACCCGGCTCGGTATGGTGATCTTCCTCGCCGCCGTCGTGCTGCCCGTGCTCACCCCGGTGCTCTTCACCGGCGCGGTCATGCTGATCATCTCGGTCCGGAACGACTTCTGCTTCGCCCTGTTCCTGCTGCGCGGCTCCCAAGCGGCCACGCTGCCACTGACGTTGTACTCCTTCGCCTCCTCGTCCACGCACGGTGTCAGCTGGAACCTGGTGTTCGCCCACGTGGTGCTGACCAGCCTGCCGCTCGTCCTCGTCTGCCTCGTCCTCCAGCGCCGCGTCCTCGCGGGCCTCACGGAAGGAGGTTCACGGGCTGAGCGCCCCCATCAGGACACACAACCCACGTGCGCCAGCGCCTGCTTGAGCAACACCCCGTGGCCGCCCGGCATTTCGCTCCGCAGCGCCTCCGAGGCGGCTTCCTCCGGGCTGAACCAGACGAGGTCGAGAGCGTCCTGCCGGGGCCGGCAGTCACCGGTGACCGGCACGACGTAGGCGAGGGACACCGCGTGCTGGCGGGGGTCGTGGTACGGCGTGACGCCGTGCGTCGGGAAGTACTCGGCGACGGTGAACGGCTGCAGCGAGGCCGGGATCCGGGGCAGCGCGACCGGGCCGAGGTCCTTCTCCAGGTTCCGCAGGAGGGCGTCGCGGACCCGCTCGTGATGCAACACGCGGCCGGAGACGAGGGTGCGGTTGACGGTGCCGTCGGGGCCGATGCGCAGCAGCAGGCCGATGCTGGTCACCTCCCCGTTGTCGTCGACGCGGACGGGCACCGCTTCGACGTAGAGGATCGGCATGCGGGCGCGTGCCTGTTCGAGGTCGTCGGCGGACAGCCAACCGGGCGTGGTATCGGTCATGTCAGACATTGCTTGATCATACTTTCAGTGTCCGTCGGATAGCCGGTAGACCCGGCGGGCGTTGTCGGCCCCCGCCCAGCGTGCCAGTCGCAGCGCGTCGGGCAGGCCCAGTTCGTCGGCGTCCACCCGGTCCTGGAGCAGATCCCCAAGACCCCGGCGGAACGCCAGTGCTCCGAGCCCATGGAACTCCGCAAGACCATAGGCGTCAGAGCTGTACAAAAGTTTGCGGAACGGTGTGATCTCCATCGCCTCCGCCAGCACCGCCCGCGCCCGGACCGGTCCAACATGGTGCAGGGTGAGCCCCACGTCCAGGTACACCTGTTCGAAGACGGCCGACAGGTAGCCGGCCTGACGCTGATACGGCCAGCAGTGCAGAAGCAGCACTGGGATCGTCCCGGCGGTCAGGTGCAGCCAGTCCGTGAGCAGGGCGGGGTCCGTGCGGTGCAGCCGGATGTCGTTGTCGCCGAACCCCGTGTGGAGCTGGAGCGGAAGCCCCAGGTCGACCGCGGTCCACAGCAACTGCCGTACCAGGACCGGGTCTTCGAGCCGCCCGCCACGGTCCAGCCAGACGCGGGCCGCCGCGGTCACCTCCGCCTCCGACGGCCTGGCCGGGTCGAGATCGAATCCCGTCCGGTACGCGGCCACCGACTTCACCGCCACCACCCCCGGCCGTCGCACCGCGTCCAGCGCGGCGGCCCGGAACGCGTCGGCGTACCCGTCCGGTTCGACGCCCCGCGCGGCGACGGACTCCGCGACGGCTTCGAGTCGTACGACCTCATGCGCTACGGCGCCCGCCGCCTCCGCGAGTTCGGTGGGCGAGGTGACGCGGTGCGGCGCGAACCCCGTGTCGACGCAGAAGACGCCGGTGCCCGCGGCGGCGAGGAAGCGCCGGTTGACCTCGTCCGAGCCCAACTCGGCACGCCGGGCCAGGTATTCGTCGGCGGGCGCGTGCCGCTCCAGGTCCAACACCGGTGCGCAGTAACGGCGTACGGCGATCCCGACCGGGCTGTCGAAGGGCGAGATCCCGCTGCCGGGCCAGACGTCGCCCTCGGTGAGCAGCGACTCGAAGGCCGCCCGGTCCAGCTCCTCGGTGACGACTCCGTGGCAGTGCTGGTCCACCAACTCCAGCGCGGCGAGTGCCTCGTGGACCGGTCCAGTGGCCATCGTCAGTACTTCCAGCGGTACACGGCAGCCACTTGCTCGTCGTCCAGCTCCGCCACGGCCGCGATCTCGCCCTCTCGTACGGCGAGCACCGCGTCGGCGAGGACCGGTCCAAGCGCGGCCCGTAGCTGCGCGTCCTTGCGGAACTCCGCGACGGACTCGGCGAGGGAGGTCGGCAGCCGTCGTACGCCCCGGGTCTCGGCCTCCGAAGCGCCCAGGTGCGCGGGGTCTCCGGTGGTCTCCTCGGGCAGGGCGGTGGATGACGTCAGGCCGTCGAGGCCGGCGGCGATCAGGCAGCCGAGGGCGAGATAAGGGTTGGCGGCCAGGTCGACCGGCTTGACCTCCAGGTTCGCCGCCTGGGCGCGTTGGCCCGCCGTGCCGGTGACGACGCGTACCGCCGCCTCGCGGGTCTCACGGCCCCAGGCGGTGAACACCCCTGCCCACTGGGAGGGTTGGAGGCGGAAGTAGCTGGCCGGGCTCGGTGCGGTCACGGCGGTGAGGGCCGGGAGGTGGGTGAGGACGCCGGCCGCGAAGGACTCGGCGTCGGCCGTCATGCCGTAGCGACGGTCGCCCCCGGTGTGCAGGTTGGCGCTCTCGCGCCAGACGGAGAGGTGGATGTGGCCGCCGTTGCCGACGCCCCGCGCGAGGACGGACGGCGTGAACGAGGCGCGCAGGCCGTGCCGTTGGGACACCGCGCGGATCGTCTGCCGTACGAGGACGCTGCGGTCGGCCGCCGCGACCGGGTCGAGCGCACCGATCGACAGCTCGAACTGCCCGGCCGCGTACTCGGGGTGGAACTGGTCCACGTCGACACCCTGGGTCGCCAGGGCCGACAGCAACTCGGCGCCGTAGTCGCTCAGTTCGACCTGCCGGGTCGCGCTGTACGCCGGACCTGTCGTGGCGGGGACGAACGCGCCGTCGGGTGCCGTGGCCAGGCCGAGTGCCCACTCGATCTCGATGCCCGCCCGGAAGGTGAGCCCCTGCTCCCGCCGCGCGTGGGCGACCCTGCGGCGCAGGAAGGTTCGGCTGCACCCGGGGTGCCGCTCGCCCTCCTGGGTGACGCGGTCGACCGGGGCCCAGGCCCAACCGGGCTGGCCCGACAGGATGGCCAGGTGGTCGAGGTCGGGGTAGAGGCGCAGATCGCCGTCCGGGGAGCCGAGGACGTCGGTGGTGACGATGGAGTCGTTCGCGAGGAACGTGTCGAAGACCGGGGACATGCCGACGCCCCAGGCCGCCGCCGAGGCGAGTTTCGCGGTCGGGACCGTTTTCACCCGGCCCACGCCCGCGGTGTCGACGTAGGCCAGGACGATCCCGTGCACCCCCCGCCCGGTCAGCTCCGCGGCCAGCGCGGTGGCACGCTCTACCTCGCCGGGGCGGCCGCCGGGCAGGGGGTCGGCAAGGGTGGTCATACGTCCTCCACGGTCGCGTCCCGCACGGTCGGCGTCACCGTCAGGGTTTCACGGCCACCGCCCCGAACTGCGGTACCACGGCCGGGGAGTCGGAGTCCGGACGCCACCGCGAGCACGGCACCAGGCCCGGGTCGAGGAGGTCGAGCCCCTCGAAGAAGGCGGCGACGTCCTCGCGACTGCGGGCGGTGATCGGGGGAGTGGCGTTCTCGTTCCAGAACTCCATGGCCGGGACGTTGCCCTCGCCGCCGAGGTCGGCGTCGAAGGTGGGGTGCGTGAGGACCAGGAAACTGCCCGAGGGGACCGCGGCCATGACCTTGCGTACGACGTTCCGGGCGTCCTCGGTGTCGAGGATGAAGTTGAGGATGCCGAGCATCATCACCGCGACGGGACGCTCGAAGTCCAGCGTGCCGGCGGCCCGTTGGACGATCGACGCCGGGTCGTGCACGTCCGCGTCGATGTAGTCGGTGACGCCCTCGGGCGTGCTGGTGAGCAGGGTGCGGGCGTGGATCAGCACCAGCGGGTCGTTGTCGACGTAGACGATGCGTGCGTCCGGGGCGACGCGCTGGGCGATCTCGTGGGTGTTGTCGACCGTCGGCAGTCCGGTGCCGATGTCGAGGAACTGCCGTACCCCGCGCTCGGTGGCGAGGAAGCGCACCGCGCGGCCGAGGAAGTCCCGGTCGGCGCGCGCCACTTCACGGATCACCGGGAACAATCCGGCGACGTGCTCGCCGACCTGCTGGTCGATCTCGTAGTTGTCCTTGCCGCCGATCCAGTAGTTCCACACGCGGGCGTTGTGCGCCACACCGGTGTTGAGCCGGGTAGGTCCCTCTGCCGGGGCGTCGCTGTCACTCACGTCGTGGCTCCTTGTCGCCGGTCTGACTGGTCAACTCCATTGTGCCGTCAGGTGATCACTCGGCCCAAGGGTTCGCGACGCTCGGGACGAATGTTCCGGCGCATGTCCTCCGGGAGCGGCGGAATCGGTTAACTGTCAGTCCAGGTTGTCGGGTTGGGCGGGAGGGGTCCGGCCGGCCAGGACGTCCTTCAGGTGCGAAGTGCCGTCCTGTACGGCCGCCTTGGTCGTATCGCTCTCGATGCCGTCGAGGCCGCCGGAGGTGACGGTGATCGCGTCGGTGCCGACCCGGACGACGGCCAACTGCAGCGTGAGCGTGGTGGGTTCGTTGCCGCTCGTGCCCGTGACGGTGACCTGGAGACCCTGGCGGGCATCGCCCACGGAGGACACCGGGTCCTCGATGACCTGGACCGTCCGGTGGCCGCCCTTGGAGTCGGTCGCGGTGAACTGGTCGCACTTCACCGGCAGCGTCTTCAGCCAGTTCAGTGAGGCGCCGAGCTTGGCCCGGTCGTAGGCGGCGACCTGGTACAGCAGCCGGGAGCTGCTCTCCTCGAACCCGGTCAGCGCGGACGCGCCGGTCGGCTTGCCGAGGAGGGTGTCGTCGTAGAGCGCGTCGAGCAGTTTCTGGCAGTCGGCGGCGTTCGTCCTCGCGGTGAGGAAGTCGGCGACGTCGACCTTCCCGATGACCAGCTTGTCGCCCCAGCCGGCGGCGCCCTTGACCTGCGTCCAGTTGTCTTCGAGATCGGCCTCGGTGATGAGCGCGGCCTTGGCTCCGGCCGGGGTGAGGACAGGGGCCGCGGACTTCTCGGCGCGGGGCGAGGCGGACATCCCGGTACGGGGTGAGGCGAGCGGGGACTCGGCGGCGAGGGGTGAGGCGGCCACGTCGGAGGCGCTGTCGTGGCCCGCACTGCCGCCGTTGCTGCCGCCTCCGCCGGAGCAGGCCGCGCAGGTCAGCAGGGCGCCTGTCGCGAGAGCCGAGGCGAGGACACGGGCCGGGCGGGCGGTTCGGGAGGGCGGGCGACGGTGCATGGCGGGGCCTCCGGGGGAGTGACAGGTGTGTCCCCAGCGCACCACCGGGGGGCCGGGCCCTCCAGTGCAGGGGGCCGTTCGGGTGAGTGACGGGGAGTGGGGGCGTGTACTCGCAGGTGGGAGGCAGGTCAGGATGGCGCGTCCTTGCGGGTCAGAGACGGTTCGGGGTGGCTCGTCCTCCGGGTGAGGGTGTGTGCCTGGGCACGCCGGCCAGTGGAGCGAGGGGGTGCTTGGGTGCGCTGTTCCTGCGGGCGGGTGACATGTCGGCGGGCTCCGCCCTCCGGGGCGAGGAGCGGGCCGTTCACCCGGGGTGAGGGGCGTCCGGGTGAGCCGCTCCTTCCTGCGGGCGGCACACCGGTCCCGTCTTCCAGGCCGAGGGGCGCCCAAGGCCTGACGTTCTCCCGGTGCCCGGTGCGCCTCGTCCGCTGGGGGAAGGGACACGCGTGGGTGTGCCGTCCGCTCGGGTCGGCGGCACATCAGCGAGTCGAGCCCTCCGGGATGAGGGGCGCCCCGGGGTACAGCGCCCTGTCGGGTGCCCGGCGCGTCAGCGTGCCTCGTCCTCCGGCGGGCCGGAATGCCGGTGCGGCAGATGCAGACGATGCTCATGGGGCTCGCGCGGCGGCCGGGGTTCGTGTTCCGCGCGGCGCGCCCGTGCCGCGAGTCCGGCCTCCAGCACATGCACCGTGCGCCCGTCGCACTTGGGGCAGATCGCGTCGGCGAGGGGTGATCTGAGGGCCTTGCCCTCCTCGTCGACGTACTCCTGCGTGGTGAGGCCGGAGGCGTCGGTGGGGTTGGTGAAGAACATCACCTGGAAGGTGGCCTCCCAGCAGTGGCCGCAGTCACCACAGGTGAACGCGAAGGTCTCCGGCACGGCTCGGGGTTCCGCGGTCATGGCAGGTCCTCCGTTGTGTGGGGCGGTCGGTCGCGTTCCGGAGCGATCGGTCGGGCGGTGAAGCCGTGCCCCCAGCGCACAACGCCCCAGGTCGTACGGCAACTCGAACGCTCCGTCCGGCATGCCCGCACCCCCGCCCGCCCCGACACTGGCCCCAGGCCCGGACGCCGCCCCGGCACCCTGACGCGAAGGAGTGACCATGCTGCCCGGATTCCTCACCAGGGCGGTCGAGTTGCTGCTCGGAAAGCAGGGCCGCTCGCTCCACCTCAGGGCGGCGGGCGCGGCGACGGTGGTCCTCGGCGTGGTCATGCTCGTCGGTTCCTGGGCGGTGGTCGTCGCCGAACAGGGAGCGCGCGCCGCCAATCTGACGACGTACCCGAAGGCCCTGTGGTGGTCGATCGAGACGGCGACCACTGTCGGATACGGCGACTTCTACCCGGTGACGCTGTGGGGCCGCGTCGTCGGCTCGGTGGTCATGGTCACCGGCATCACCACCTACGGCCTCGTCACGGCGGCCCTCGCCACGTGGTTCGTCGGCCGGGAACAGCGCCGTCGGCATCATCTCGCCCACGGGGCCGAGGAGTTGGGCGAGGAGACGGTACGGGCTCTGCATGAGCGGTTCGACCGGTTGGAGCGGATGGTGGCCGGGAAGGGCGAGGACTCGGGAGGGTGAGGTGACGGGGGAGACGGACGTACCGCCGGGAGGGCGGGGAGCTGCTCGCCGACCGGGCGTGGAGGCGGCGCCTTACGAACCTTTGCGCCTGCGCGATGCCGCCGACCGCAGCCCCTCAGCCCACCTCGCCGATCACGGGCGACCTCGCACCCACCGAGGCAGACGCGTTACTCGGATCGCCCGGTCTGCTCGGCCAACGTCGCCGCACCGAAGGCGTACCCCTCCCACAGCCGCCGCGAGGCCTCCTCCGGATACGCCGTGACCACAGGCTCCGCGTCGAGCACCCGCACCGACCGCCCCTCCGTGTCGTAGGCCGGCCACCCCGGGTCTCCCGTCCGCGCGAACGCCGTCCAGGACGCCCGGAAACGGGACGACAGCGCCAACGCCTCGGCCGAGGGCACGACATCGGCGAACAGCAGATTCCCCAGGTCGGCGGTGAACGTGCCGAACAGCAGCGGGATGTCGAGGCCGTGGCAGGCGCCGAGTGCTCCGCCCAACCCCGGGGCGGGCCAAGTGAGTTCGTAGACGTGGACGCGTCCGCCCGCGGCGACCTGCGCATCCGCCAGGTGGATGCAGGGCATGCGGAACACCCGGTCGGAGTGGACGAGTTCGTACAGCTCGCCCGCGGTGGCGTCCGGGAAGGCGGTGCGGTAGGCCTGTTCGGCATCGGGGCCCGGGCCGAACCGGCGCAGTGCGGTCGACGCGTCCTCCTCGGTGATCTTCCCGAGTTGGCCGCCTAGCGTGGTGAACAGGCGGAACTCGTCCCGGTTGTGACCGAGGATCAGTTCCACGTCCCGGGCCGCGCCGGCCGCGACGCCCTGCCAGGGTGTGGTGGGCAGCACCTCTCCGTCGACGACGGGTGCGAAGGGGCTCAATGTGTGCGCGAGGCTGCCCCACCGGTCCTCGTACTGGTGCATCTTGGCGGTCAACGTCTCGCCAGCCGTGGGGAGTTGACGCGGGTCCACGGTCGCGAGGTCGGCTGCCGTGGGGCGCAGTCCCGCCTCGGCGGCGATCGCGGACGCGATGTCCCTGGCCAACTCGTCGGAGAAGAAGGGGCTCGGCGTACTCTGCGCTATGGCCCGGCGGAACAGTCCGGCGGCGCTCGGCATGACCAGCAGCGCGGCCACCGATCCGGCACCGGCCGACTCGCCGAAGACGGTGACCTGTTCGGGGTCGCCGCCGAACGCGGTGATGTTCTCCCGCACCCACTCCAGCGCGGCGACCTGGTCGAGCAGCCCCCGGTTGGCGGGGGCGCCGTCGATCCGGGCGAACCCCTCGATGCCCACGCGGTAGTTGAAGGTCACGACCACCAAGTCGCCGTCGCGGGAGATGTGTTGGGCGTCGTAGCCGGGACTGCCCGCGTGTCCCAGCTTGTAGGCGCCGCCGTAGATCCACACCATGACCGGGCGCCGTGCGGCCGGATCGGGCGCGGGCGTCCACACGTTGACGGTCAGCCAGTCGTCGCCCGTCGCTCCCTCCACCACGCCCCGGCGGCCCTGGAATCCGGACTCCTGCGGGGGTGGCGGGCCGAAGTCGCGGGCCTCGCGCACGCCGTCCCAGCCGTGTACGGGTCGGGGTGCCTGGAACCGGGCCTCCCCGACGGGCGGTTCGGCGAACGGGATGCCGCGGAAGACCGCCAGCCCGTCCTCCAGCCGCCCGCGCACCGCACCGGCGCCGAAACGCACCACGGGTGCGTCGGCCGAACCGGACTCCGTGTCATGGGAGTTGGGTGTCGTCATCGTGGACTCCTCGCTGTGTGCCGGGGACGTGCGGGGTGTGCGGGCAAGCGGAGGGCGGACGCCGTCCCGTACCGCGCGGGACGGCGACCGCCGTGTGCTCGATGGCCAGAATGCCTTACGCCTTGGCCTCGGCGACCTCGGGAGCCGGGGTCGGCTCCTTGTCGGTAGATGCCTCAACTGCCTTACGGGCCTTGGGGATCAGGCTCGCGAGGAAGAAGGCCAGCAGCGCGGCTCCGGCACCGATCGCCATGACCACCTTGAAGCCGTTCTCGGAGGGGAGCGCGTAGCCGCCGAAGTCCGTGGTCATCTGGGCCAGGATCACACCGGCGATGGCGCTGGCGAAGGAGGTGCCGAGGGACCGCATCAGGGTGTTGAGGCTGTTCGCCGCGCCGGTCTGGGACGGGTCGACCGCGCCCATGATCAGGGCGGGCAGGGCGCCATAGGTGAAGCCGACACCGGCACCGATGATGCAGGACACCAGGATGAGGTGCCAGACCTCGGACATGAGGAGGATGTTGAGGCCGTAGCCGGAGGCCACGATCAGCGCGCCGATCATCAGGGTGACCTTCGGACCCTTGGACTTGGTGACGCGGGCGGACACCGCGGACATGGCCATCATCACCAGGCCCTGGGGGGCGAGCACCAGGCCGACCGCCAGCATCGACCTGCCCAGGCCGTAGCCGGTCTGCGTGGGGAGTTGCAGCAGCTGGGGGAGGACCAGGGACATCGCGAACATCGAGAAGCCGAGGGCGATCGAGGCCAGGTTGGTGAACAGCACCTGCGGCTTCGCGGTCGTACGGAGGTCGACCAGTGGCTGCGGGCTGCGCAGCTCGTACCAGCCCCAGGAGAGCAGGATCGCGACGGCGGCGAAGCCGAGGGCGAGGGTCGTCGCGCTGGTCCAGCCCCAGTCGGAGCCCTTGGAGATCGCGAGCAGCAGGGAGATCAGTCCGGCGGAGAGCCCGAGCGAGCCGACCAGGTCGAAGCGGCCGCCGGTACGGACCTTGGTCTCGGGCACCATCAGCAGGACCAGCAGGAAGGACAGGGCGCCGAGGACGGCGGAGACCCAGAAGAGGATGTGCCAGTCGTAGCGGTCGGCGAGGAAGGCGGCCGAGGGCAGACCCAGGGCACCGCCGACGCCGAGCGAGGCGCTCATCAGCGCGGTGGAGCCGGCCAGCCGGTCGCTGGGCAGCACGTCCCGCATGATGCTGATGCCGAGCGGGACGACCGCGGCGGCCAGCCCCTGGAGCGCGCGGCCGATGACCATCGGGACCAGCGAGTCGGCCAGGGCGCAGACGACCGAGCCGGTCACCAGCAGGATGATGCTGGTCAGCAGCATGCGGCGCTTGCCGAACATGTCGCCGAGGCGGCCCACGACCGGGGTGGCCACGGCGGCGGCCAGCAGGGTGGCGGTGACCGCCCACGCCGTGTTCGACGCGGAGGCGTTCAGGTACTTCGGCAGTTCCGGGATGATCGGGATCACCAGGGTCTGCATGAGCGAGACGACGATCCCGGCGAGGGCCAGTACCGCGACGACGGCGTTCGACGTCGGCGGAGCGGAGGAACCCGCTTCGGCGGGTCGGGCAAGGGCGTCGGACATGGCAGTGCCTCCATCGGGAACGAGCTGCGATGAGCTGGACGAGCTGACTTGCTTGAGTTACTCAACCATAATGAGATTGATTGAGTTAAGCAAGTGCATTCTGGTTGTGGGCCTCGGAGCGGTCCTGGGAGTGGGGCGGCAGCGGCAGTTCGGTGACCACCTCGAAGCCGCCCTCGGGGCGGTGGCCTGCGCGAAGCCGGCCACCGGCGGAGAGTGCGCGCTCACGCATGCCGATCACGCCGTACCCGCTGCCGGATGAGGGCGATGAGGGCACCGCCGTACCGCCGTGATCGGTGACGGTGATGCTCAGCCGGTCGTGCGCGTAGCTGAGCCGTACCTCCGCCGAGCCGGTGCCCGCGTGCTTGGTCACGTTGGTGAGTGCTTCCTGCACGATCCGGTATGCCGTGAGATCCGCACCGGCGGACAACGGCCGTGGCCTGCCTTCGGTGTTGACGGTGACGGTCAGCCCGGCGGGCTCGAACGAGGCGACCAGCTCGGCGAGTTGGGTTAGTCCGGGGGCGGGTCCCGACGGAGTGTCGGAGTCGTCGGTGTGACGCAACAGGCCGACGGTGGCCTTGAGTTCGCGTACGGCCGACAGGGTGGTGCCCGCGAGTTCACCGGCGATCCGCTCGGCCTCCTCGGGCCGGGTGCGCATCAGCCGTACGACCGTGCCGGCCTGGAGATTGGCCAGGACGAGGTGATGGGCGACGACGTCATGGAGGTCGCGGGCGATCCGCATGCGTTCCTCGGTGACTCGGTGCCGTGCCTCTTTCTCCCGGGTCCGTTCCGCGTGGTCCGCGCGGGCCCGCACCGCCTCCAGGCAGGCCGCGCGGAGCCGGGTCGTGGTGCCGAGGGAGGTCGGCAGCAGCAGCCAGAAGACCGGCCCGACCAGCTTGAGCACCAGCGGTTCGGTGTCGGGTCCCACGACCAGGGCCGTGCCCAGCAGCAGGGCGATGCCGGAGACGGTGAACAGGGTCGCGGTGGTCCGGTCGGATCCGCGGGCCAGGGTGTAGAGCGCGACCATCAGCGGTCCGATCACCAGGACCGTGAGGATGTAGCCGAGCGTGGCCACGGCCATCGCGCAGCAGAGGGTGACCACCACCGTGGTGCGCGGCAGGGTGCGCCGCCACAGCAGGGCGACGGACGCGAGACCGGCGACCGACACGCCTGGCCACCAAGGGACTTCGAGGGCGCGGCCCGGGAGCGTCATCACACTGCCCGGGAAGGAGCACGCGAGGAGCACGGCGGCGATGAGCACGTCGACGGTGCGGGGATGGCAGCGCAGCAGTCGTTGCAGTCGCCGCAGGCGGTTGATCATGGCGAGGGGATCATGACGTGGGGGTTCCTGTCCGAGAAGGCCGGCCGTCCGCGGGCCCCCGCCGTCGACCGCGGCCGACAGCGGGAACCCGGGCGCCCGCGACTACTCGTCGAAGGTGACGACGATCTTCTCCGCGGCGCCCGGTGTCAGCGCGAGGTCGAAGGCGTCCCCGACCTCGGCGAAGGGCACGCGATGGCTGATCAGCTTGGCGAACCGCTCGTGGTGCTCGACGATCTCCCGCGTGACCTCGAAGATCTCGGTGGGGTAGCCCTGCGAGGCGATCAGCGTCAGCTCGCTGCGCAGCATCCCGCCGAGGTCGATGTCGGCGCCCTTCTTCTGTACGGCGACCATGACCAGCTTGGCGCCCCACTTCGCGGAGTCGACCGTGGTGTTGACGACCGCGGCGACACCGGCGGCGTCGATGTAGATGTCCGTACCGGGGCGCGGCTGGCCGAGCGCGTTGGCGGCCCGGCCGTGCAGCTCGGTCAGTCGGGCGGTGACGTCCTCCTCGGCGGAGTTGATCACGGCGTCGGCGCCGACGGTGAGCGCGGTCTCCAGGCGCGAGGCGATGACGTCCGCGACGACGACGTGCTCGACCCCGCGCAGCTTCAGCCAGATCGCCGCGCCCAGACCGATCGGCCCGGCACCGAAGATGACGACCTTGTCGCCGGGCTTCGCCTCGGAACGGTTGACGGCGTGCCGGGCCACGGCCATCGGCTCGTTGAGCGCGGCGACGTCGAACGGCACGGTGTCGGGGAAGACGGTGACGCTCCTGCCGATCTCGCAGTCCTCCAGCAGGAGGTAGTCGCTCATGGCACCGTGCTTGCCGCCGCAGCCGATGATTCCGCTGGGCGCGCCCTGTGGGTTGACGACCACCCGGTCCCCGACCTTCAGACCCTCGACCTCCGCGCCGACCTCGACGATCTCACCGGCCGGTTCGTGGCCGAGAGGGACCGCGGCCATCGCGCCGCCGGGTCCGAAGGGGCCGCCGCCGAGGTGCAGGAAGAAGGTGTCGGTGCCGCAGATCCCGCAGGCGCGGATCTTCATGAGGGCGTCCTTCGGCCCGGGCGCCGGGCGCTCGACGTCCACCACGTCGATCGCATCGACGGCGCCGGTCCGTACGGACTTCATCGTGGCCATGAGGGGCTCGCTTTCCATGTGCGTGAGGGGATGCGTGAGGGGTGTCACCGGCCCCGGCGGCGGACGGGGGGAGTGCTCCGGTCGCCGGGACCGGTGACCGCGCCGTACTCCGTCCCCACGGTGTACGGCGCGACGGGGACACCTCCGCTCAGGTGGCCCCGGCTCTGGGCTTGCTTGAGTTAGGCAACCATAAAAGCGTTACTTGAGTCAAGCAATCGTTTTTGGTCTTGCTTGACTCAGGCAAGTAGCTGTTACGGTGGGCGCATGTCCACGCCGCCGCCCGTAACAGCGCCCGTTCCGGAGGACGTAGCCGAGATCGAGCGGGTCCTCACCCGTATCGCCTACCTGGCGGGGCGGGCCCGGCAGCACGAGCGGCTGATGGCGCTGGCCGGGCTGCCGCTGGACCGGGCCGCCGTGTCGATCCTCCGCTACATCGCCGAGAGCGAGCCGCTGCGCCCCGGTGTGCTGGCGGTCCGGATGTCCGTGGAGGCATCCCATGTCACGCGCCAACTAAGGCAGTTGGAGCAGCTCGGCCATGTGGTCCGCATCCCGGACCCCGACGACGGCCGCGCCCAGCGCGTCCAGCTCACCGACAGCGGCCTGGCCGCCGTCAACCGCATCCGGGACGCGAGCCGCCGCGGCATCGAGATGGCCCTGATCCACTGGTCCGCCGAGGACCTACGACACCTCGCGGGCCTCTTCCACCGGCTGGTCGACGACTTCGTCAGCCATGCCGAGGCGGCCGTGGACGCCGAGGCGTCCGCCTGACGGTTCGCGAAACCGGCCGTGCTCCATCGGAACCTCAGACCTTGAAGCCGACCCCGCCGTACAACGAGACCGGGCCCTCGCCGAGCGGGGTCTCACCCTCCGCGAGTTCGCGGTGCCACTCGGACACGGACACGATGCCGGGGTCCATCGGCTCAAGTCCCTTGAGGATACTGCTCACTTCGGCGTGCGAGCGGGCCACCGGGGTCACCCCGCCGGCCGCGTGGGCGGCGATGCCCCGCTCGACCTTCTCCCGTTCGAGGTCGGCCGTCATCGCGGACAGCACGAGGCAACTCCCCGGCGCCGGCGCGTCGATGAGGGTCGCCATCAGCTCGTGGGCGCCGTCCTCGTCCGGGATGAAGTGCGGCAGGGCGATGAGGGACAGGGCGATCGGGCGGTCGAAGTCGACGACCCGGGCCGCCTGTTGGAGGATCGTGAGCGGTTCGCGGGCGTCGGCCTGGATGTACTCCGTCGCACCCTCGGGCGTACCGCGCAGCGGCGCCGCCGCGTGGGCGAGCACGATCGGGTCGTTGTCGACGTACACGACCCGCGCGTCCGGCGCCGTGGACCGGGCGATCTGACGGCGGTTGGGCGCGGTCGGTATGCCGGTGCCGATGTCCAGGAACTGGCGGATGCCCGACTCCCGGACGAGCATCCGCGTCGTCCGCCGCACGAACCAGCGGTTGGCACGCGCGGTCCGCGGGGCACCCGGGTCAAGTGACCTGATCTGCCTGCCGAGTTGCTCGTCGACCGGGTAGTTGTCCTTGTCGCCGAGGAACCAGTCGTACACCCGCGCCGGATGCGGCTTCGACGTGTCGATCCGCCGGACGGCCGGCTCTGTCCCGGTCACGCGATGCCCGATGCTCGACTGCGCGCTACGACGACCCGCACGGGCCGAGTACGACGACTCCCGCAGGCTGTGCGAGAAGTTTGGCACGGTCATGCCGACCGGCTGGCGCCGTTCAACACCCCGTCCACGAAACGGACCAGGTCCGCGAAGACCTCCGCCCGGTTCGTCTCGTTGAACACCTCGTGCCGGGCGTCCGGATACACGCGCTCGGTCAACTCGCCGCCGCTCAACCGCTCCACGCCGACCCGGCTGCCGGTGAGCGGGACGAGCCGGTCGTCGGCGCCGTGCAGCCAGAGCAGCGGAAGCGCGCCGACGGTCCCCGACTCGTCCACGGATTCCAGGGTTCGGGCGAAGGCATCCAGCGTCGGCCGCTTCATTGGACCGTGCCAAACGAGCGGGTCCGCCGTGTACGCCGTACCGACGGCGGGGTCGCGGGACAGCGCGCCCGGGCTGATCGGGATGTCCGGGATCTCGTCCAGGGCGAGCAGCCGGCCCGGCAGTTCCCAGGCGCCGATGACCGGCCCGGACAGGACGAGCGCGGCGAGTTCGTCGCCGTGGCGCTGGGCGAAGCGGGATGCGATCAGGCCGCCCATGGAGTGGCCGATCAGGACGAGGGGGACGCCCGGGTGTGTGGACCGTGCCAAGTCGGCGACGCCGTGCAGATCCGTGACCACGTCCTCGAAGTCCTCGATCAGCACCCGCTCACCGGCCGACGTGCCGTGCCCCTGATGGTCGGGGCCGAAGACCGCCGCGCCGTGCGTGCGCAGTACGGCGGCCAACTCGGCGTACCGGCCCATGTGTTCGCCGTAGCCGTGCGTGACGAGGGCGATGTAGCGGGGGCGCTGGTGCGGCCACTCGTGTGCGGTGATCGTGCCCCGGGTGCCTGTGAGGGTGTGCTCGCGGGTGTCGTCCACACCCGGAAACTAGCATCGCTCACCAGATGGCTCGGTCCACCGCGGTCTGGTGCAGGGGCCAACTGACGAGACACTCCTTACGCGGGGAGATGTAAGGACATACGATCGGTCCTCGCATGAACACGATGACTCTCTGGCACATATCCGGTTGGGAATTCGCCGCGCTCGCCGCCGCGGCCCTGCTCGTCGGCTTCTCCAAGACCGCCGTGAGCGGGGCCAACACGGTCAGCCTCGCGATCTTCGCCGCCGTCCTGCCCGCCCGCGCCTCCACCGGCGTCCTGCTCCCCATCCTGATCGTCGGCGACGTCCTCGCCGTGCTCACCTACCGGCGGCACGCACACTGGCCCACCCTGTGGCGGTTGTTCCCGGCGGTCGCGGCGGGAGTCGTGTTCGGGACGCTGTTCCTGGTGTGGGCCGACGACGCGGTCGTACGGACGTCGATCGGGGGGATTCTGCTGTTCATGGCGGGGGTCACCCTGTGGCGCCGGCGCAAGGCGGAGGCGGCGGCTGGGGACTCGGAAGGGGCTGCTGACGAGCCGGACTCCGTCACCACCAGGTCCGGGCGGGCGAAGGCGCGCTCGTACGGTGTGCTCGGCGGTTTCACCACGATGGTCGCCAACGCGGGCGGCCCGGTGATGTCGATGTACCTGCTCTCCGCGGGCTTCCGGAAGCTGGGCTTCCTCGGCACGTCGGCGTTCTTCTTCCTGATCGTCAATGTGACCAAGGTGCCCTTCAGCGTGGGCCTCGGCCTGATCGACGGGCACTCCCTCCTGCTTGACGCGGCGCTCGCGGCGTTCGTCGTGCCCGGTGCGTTGATCGGCAAATGGGCTGTGAACCGAATCAACCAGCGATTGTTCGAGCAACTCGTGATCGCGGCGACGATCATCGGCGGCCTGCAACTGCTCCTCCGCTGACCCCTCCACCCCGTGACCTCGTACGCTCGCCGCATGTCCCCGCACATCCTGATCCTCGGCGGCACCACCGAGGCACGTGAACTGGCCGCCGAGCTGACGGCACTTCCCGAACTGAAGGTGACCACGTCCCTCGCCGGGCGGGTGTCACGGCCGGGCGCGCTGGCCGGGGACGTACGGATCGGCGGATTCGGCGGAGCCGAGGGGCTCGCCGCATGGCTGCGAGAGCACCACGTGGACGCCGTCGTCGACGCCACCCACCCCTTCGCCGAGACGATCACCGCGAACGCGGCGCGGGCCGGTGCGGCGACCGGGCTGCCGGTGGTCGTGCTGCGCAGGCCGGGCTGGCAGCCGGGGCCCGGGGACCACTGGCACCCGGTCGCTTCCCTGAGCGAGGCCGCCGAGGCACTGCCCGCACTCGGGCGCCGGGTACTGCTCACCACAGGCCGCCTCGGCCTCGTAGCCTTCGCTCATCTCGCCCAACTGCACTTCGTCGTACGGTCGGTGGAGCCGCCCGAGCCACCGATGCCGCCGGACGTCGACGTGCTGCCGGCGCGCGGGCCCTTCACCGTGGCCGACGAGGCGGCGCTGCTCCGCGCACACCGGATCGACGTGGTCGTGACGAAGGACAGCGGGGGAGCGGCGACGGCGGCCAAACTCACGGCCGCGCGGGAGGCGGGCGTGCCCGTCGTGGTCGTACGACGGCCGCCGTTGCCGGAGAGGGTGAGCGCGGTGCCTGATGTCGCCGGGGTGCTGGAGCGGCTGGGGTTCAGTCCGGGGCGATGACCGTGGCGCGGAGACGGTCCACCGCGCGCAGTAGCTCGGCCCGGTTCTTGGCGCTCTTCATCCAGACCGGGAGGCGGGCGACCAACGTCATCTTCTGACCGGTGTCGTACCAGGGCGCGCGCTCGCGCAGGTCGGCGGCGACGAACCGCCTGATCAGGTCGAGGTGTTGGAGGTTGTACGCCCACAACTCCCCGTGTCCGGTACTGGTCCGCAGCCACAGGGCCGGGCGGGAACCGGCGGGATACCGCGAGAAGCGGTCGGGACGGCTGCCGTCCCGGCACAGGCCGCAGGACCGGCAGACCAGGCGGGAGTGCGGATGTGCCCCGCGGTCGGCGCTCGGCGGGGTGCACGGGCGTCGCTCGACGTGCGCGATCCGCTCGCAGCGCGGGCAGCGGACCAGTATCGACGACGCGAAGTCGGCGAGCGTGGCGCGCGGGTCGTAGAAGCGCACGGGCGTCGGGGACATGCCCCGAGTATGACCGGAGCCTTTTCACCCTTCACCCGGTTTTCACGGCGCCGAACTGGTCTCCAACTCCGCGGCGCGCTGCGGCAGTCCGGAGCTCAGGTCCTCCACGAGGAGCCGCTTGGCGATGGAGTCGACCGCGGCGCGCAGATCCGTGCCCGAGGGGCGGCCGATGTCCTGCTGGACGCGGTCCTCCAGCCAGGTGCCCCACGCCTTGCCGATGACCTCGGCCTCGCGTTCGCCGGCCGCGGTGTGGGAGAGGAGGTAGCCGTCGCGGGTCAGATAGCCCTCCTCGACCATGCGGTCGAAGACCGGGAGGAGCACTTCCGGGGGCAGGTGGCGGCGGGCGGCGATCAGGCCGAGACTCGCGTGGCCGACCATCCTGCCGAACAGTTCGACCTGCATCACCGCCCAGGCACCGGCGATGTCCAGCCGGGTGTCGGAGTTCGTGATGATTCGCCGGGCGGTGTCCAGGTCCGTGCTGCCGATGACCTTGCCAACGGCCGCTTCGAGGAGCCGTTGCGAGTCCGAGCCGCGCGGTGACGCGAAGCCCTCGCCCATGTCGGTGGAGCCCAACCGCGCGCTGTCGCGCAGCTGCACCTGCTTGAGGAACAGGGCGACGACGAAGCCGATCACGGCGACCGGGACCGTCCACCGGAACACCGTGTGGATGGTGTCGGCGTAGGCGTTGATGATCGGCGCGGCGGCGGCGTGCGGCAGTTTGTGGAGGCCCTCGGGGCTGGTCGCCGCCTTGGTGATCACGGCCGGGTTCAGCGCGCTGGTCCTCGCCGCCGAGGCGATCCCGTCCTTGAGGTTGGGGGCCAGGCTGTTGGCGTAGATCGTGCCGAAGACGGCCGTACCGAACGAACTGCCCAGCGTACGGAAGAAGGTGACGCCGGAGGTCGCGGTGCCGAGGTCGGTGTACTCGACGGTGTTCTGCACGGCGATCGTCAGCACCTGCATGCACAGCCCGATGCCGGTGCCGAGCACGAACATGTACACCGACTCCAGGAACGCGCCGGTGCCCGGGCCCATGAGGGACATCAGATACAGGCCGACGCCCATCACCGCCGAGCCGATGATCGGGAAGATGCGGTACTGGCCTGTCTTGCTGACCACGTTGCCGCTGAAGACGGATGCGATCAGCAGCCCCATCACCATGGGCAGCGTCCGCACACCCGAGATCGTGGCCGAGTCGCCGTCGACGTACTGCAGGTAGGTCGGCAGATACGTCAGCGCGCCGAGCATCGCGAAACCGACGATGAAGCTGAGGATCGAGCAGACCGCGAACACCGGGTTGGTGAACAGCCGCATGGGCAGCATGGGTTGCTCGGCGCGGGTCTCCACCCAGCAGAACAGGCCGAGCGCGATCGCGCCGCCCACGAACAGGCCGATGATGGTCGCCGAACCCCACGCGTACTCGTTGCCGCCCCAACTCGTCGCCAGGATCAGTGAGCTCGCGCCGACCGCGACGAGCGCGATGCCCAGATAGTCGATGACGGGCCGCATCGCCGACTTGACCACGGGGATGGTGCGGGCCGCCGCGATGACGACGACGATCGCGATGGGCACGTTGACGTAGAACGCCCAGCGCCAGGTGAGGTGGTCGGTGAACAGGCCGCCGAGCAGCGGTCCGATGACCGTGGCGACGCCGAACACCGCGCCGATGGCGCCCTGGTACTTGCCGCGTTCGCGCAGCGGGATGACGTCGGCGATCAGTGCCATCGCCGTCACCATCAGGCCGCCCGCGCCGATGCCCTGCACCGCGCGCCAGGCGATCAGCAGCGTCATGTTGGTGGAGAAACCGCACAGGAACGAGCCCGAGATGAACACGATCGCCGAGACCTGGAAGACCACCTTGCGGCCGAACAGGTCGCCGAACTTGCCGACCAGCACGGTCGCGACGGTCTCCGCGAGCAGATAGGCGGTGACCACCCACGACATGTGCTCGGCACCGCCCAGGTCCGACACGATCGTGGGCAGGGCCGTACCGACGATCGTCTGGTCGAGGGCTGCCAGCAGCATGCCCAGCATGATCGTCACGAAGACGACGTTGCGGCGGCGGGAATCCAGCACGGGGGGCTGCTGCGCGGAAGGCAGCGAGGTTTCCTCGGCGACTGTCACGAGGTCACTTTCACACCAGGGGGCCACCTCTGCACAGTGGGCGGGTCCGCTCGTGTGCCCGGCCCCCCGTGCCCGCTACTCGTCCTTCGGGTGCCGCCGCAGCAGATATGTGTCCATGATCCAGCCCTTGCGCTCACGGGCCTCCGCGCGCAGCCGCTCGATGCGCGGGGCGGCCTCGGCTATCGGACCGGAGGCGAGGATCTCGTCCGGGGTGCCCAGGTAGGCGCCCCAGTAGATGTCGATGTCCTGGTCGGCGTACCGCCGGAACGCCTGGTGCGCGTCCAGCATCACGACCACGTCGTCCACTCCGTCCGGGAACCCCTCGGACAGCCGCCGGCCCGTGGTGATCTGCACCGGCCGCGCGACCCGGTTCAGCCCCGTGCGGTGCCGGGCGACGAGCGCCGAGACACTGCTGATGCCGGGCACGACGTCGTACTCGAACGCCACCGCGCCCCGCTCCAGGATCTCCTCCAGGATGCCGAGCGTGCTGTCGTACAGCGAGGGATCGCCCCACACCAGGAACGCGCCGCTCTCGTCCTCGCCCAACTCCTCGGCGACGAGCCGCTCGTAGATGTCCGCGCGGGCACTGCGCCAGTCCCCGACCGCGGGCGAGTACGCGGCGCCGCCGGCCTTCCGGTCCCGCTCCGGGTCCCGCGCCTCGACCAGGCGGTACGTCCCCTCCGGCAGGTGTACGTCGAGCATGTCCCGGCGGAGCCGGGTGAGGTCGGACTTCACCTCACCCTTGTCGAGGATGAAGAACACGTCCGTGCTCCGCAGCACCCTGACCGCCTGCAGGGTCAGCTGCTCGGGGTCGCCCGCGCCGATACCGATGACATGAATCTTTCGCACACCCCCGAGTCTGCCCCACGCCACTGACAGCCCGTACACCGCACCGGCACGCATCGACATCTACCGGGACGACTGGAACTCCCCGTCGGCTACGACGTCCCGCGCAGCCGAGGTGCCCGCGCCCCCGCGTCGACACTCCCGCCGCCCCGCTCCACGTCGTCCCCGAGCCCCCGAGCCCAGGCCGCGACCCCGGCGAGATCCATCCCGTACGGCCGCTCCCGCCCCGACCGGGCCGCCCACTCCTCGACGCCCCCGGCACCACGCCGCAGCAGCCGGACCCCGCCGGTGACGTTGCCCCGGGCCGCGTGCGTCAGGCCCACGGCGAGCTGGGCGAGCCCGCGCCACAGGGCGCGCTCCTCGTCCGGCCCCGACTTCCAGGCGTCCTCGAAGACCTCGTGCGCGTGGAACGGTTTCCCCTCGTCGAGCAGGGCCTGCGCCTCGACGACGGTGTCCTCCGGCGCCCGCACGACCCCCTCGGGCTGCCGCGCCACACCGTCCGCGTCGTACGGCAACGGCCGCCCGAGCCCGTCCCGAGGCCGGGCATTGCGCGCCCGCCCCTCGCCGTCCCGGTCCCGCGCACCGGCCGTACCGCCTGAGGTTGTGTCGCTCATACGACGATTGTCCCGCGCCCGGCACCGGCTTCGGCGCACCCCGGCGTGGGGTAAAGTGCTGTTCGCGCGATCACACGGTTCTCCGTGGGAAGCGCACCGGGACGTGGCGCAGCTTGGTAGCGCACTTGACTGGGGGTCAAGGGGTCGCAGGTTCAAATCCTGTCGTCCCGACGGTGTGAAGGGTCTTCGCAGGCGAGAGCTTGCGGGGGCCCTTTTCGTATGGGGCGTTTCCCGTCCGCGGGGTTGAGCGCGCCGCCTGCCGCGCGGGCCGCGCCCACCAGTGCGGCGTCCTCCGCGGAGCCGGCGGGTCTGATCGCACGAACTCCGGGCGGCGGCGGATCCGCGTGGGCACCCGGGTCGTCCGGTGTCCAGCCCCCGGCCGCGAGACCGGCGGACACAGCGAGGGCGACGAGGTCCCAGGAGCGGGCCGTGGAGCCTCCGACGACCAGGGCGGTCGCCCCGAAGCCCACCATGCGCGGACCCAGCGCGACGCCCGGTGTCGTGAAGGCGTCGTCCAGGACCCGCCGGGCCCGCTCCTCCCCCCGCGCGGGCTCCACCGGCGATGTCGCTCACGTCGGCGGCGGGGTCGCCGTAGCGGGTGAGGATCGCCCGGCGGGAGACGGTGTCCTCCAGCGGTCGGCCGTCGATCCCGGTGAGGTCCATCCGGCCCTCGGGCGGTAGCCGGGACCGGTGTCGCGGATGCGGCCGTCGGCGAGAAACGCGGAGCCGACACCGGTGCCGAGCGTGATGCCCACGGCACGGCGGTGTCCGCGGACGGTGCTCATGGACCACTCGCCGGTCAGGAAGGCGTGGGCGTCGTTGAGGAACACGATGTCGCCGGGGCGCTGTCGTAGTCCGTGGAGGAGTGCTCGCCGCACGTCCATCCCGTAGAGGCCTCGAACTTGCCCACGCCCCTGAAGAGGGCGACCCCCCGTGCGTGGTCGAACGGTCCGGGCACCGCCACGCCCCACCGCGCGCCAGGAGGTACCGGCAGTCCGTCGGCGCAGTCGCGTACGCGGCCGAGTACGGCTTCGGCGTCGCCGTCCGCGTCGAGAGGCCTGCGCGTACATCTGGTGACGCGGCCGTCGCGCGGGTCGACGAGCGCCGCGGTGACATGGGTGCCGCCGATCTCCAGGACAGGGAGCAACGGACCAGCGCCTTCATGACACGGACCGGGCCGCCGACCGCTGCTCGCAGGGTGCAGCGGCCCACCGCGGCCGGCACGGTGAGCGTCTCCGCGTAGGCCAGTTCGTGCCGGTCTCCGGCCGCCGTGTGCACGGTGACGCCTTCCCCTTCGTCTCCGGTCCGGTGCCGATGAGGATGCCGGCCTCGGGTGCGATCAGTTCGTAACCGAGCGCGGTGTTGGGGGAGTCGGGGTTGAAGCCGAGCTCGCGCTGGGCCCAATGGCCGCCCCAGGGAGTGGAGTTGAAGTACGGGCGGGTGCGGACGGGCCTGTGGGCCAGGGCGGCGTACGTGGCGCGCAGGCCCGCTCCGTCGAGCCATGCCGGGTGGTCGGGGCGCTGCACGTCGAGCCAGGCGTCGAGGTGGGGTGCGAGTGTGTCGCGGTGCCGGTCCGGCATCGGCCAGTCGATGTGGAACAGCCGCCTGAAGTCGGGCTTCTCGCCCGGCAGTCCGAGGTTGGCGTCCGTCTCGCCCGCGCCGGCGGCGGCCTCCGCGTAGGGCTTGGGTACATGGCGTACCAGAGCAGGTCGTGCTCCACGAGGGCGGCGCCGGGGCCGTGGACGAGGAGCAGTGCTGTCTGTGGCGGTGCGGGTACCGGGAGGGTTTCGAAGAGGTCGTCGAGGGGGTTGTCGGCGAGCTTGCGGAAGTACGGGTCGTCGGCGTCTGCCAGGTGTTCGGTACGGCTCCTGACGTGTGCCGGCGGTGCGTAGTGGCTCCGGATGTCGAGCAGGGTGACGGGGGTGCCGCGCTCGGTCAGTTCGTGTGCGAGGCGGTCGGCGAGGAGGGACCAGTCGACGGACGGGGGGCCGTCGATGGCCAACACTGCCGGTCCGGTGGGGAGTTGGGAGGCCACTGCCTGCCATCCGGTGTGGAGGACGGCCTGTTCGGCGGGGGCGTGGCGCGGATCGAGCCGGTACACGGGGTTTCCTTTCGCGGACAGGGCGCCGTTCATTCCTTGCTCGATCCGGCGAGCATCCCGGACACCAGCGTGCGCTGCGAGAAGAGGAAGAGCACCAGCACGGGCAGGATGGCGATGACGATGGCCAGGGCGAGTTCCGGGATGGTGATGTTCAGGCCGGCGCCGGCGACCGGATTGAACGACGGTGTGGAGGTGAGGAGTTGGTTCAGGCCCACCTGGACGGGGAACTGCTCGCTGTTCGGCAGGACGAGGTAGGGCAGGAAGAAGTTGTTCCAGTTGCCCACGAAGCTGAAGAACGCGACCAGTCCGACCACCGGCTTGGCGAGCGGGAGCGCGATGCGCGCGAAGAGCTGCCACTCGGTGCAGCCGTCGATGCGCGCGGCGGACAGCAGGTCCTTGGGGAGGCTGCTCCCGAAGTAGATGTAGACCAGGTACACGCCGAACGGATAGAAGGAGAACGGGAGTATCAACGACCAGACGGTGCCGATGAGATGGAAGCGGTTGAGTTCCAGGAAGATCGGCAGCACCAGGGTGGCCTGCGGCATGATCATGGTGACCAGGGTGATCACGAGGAGCGTCTTGCGTCCCCGGAACTTCGTCAGCGCCAGCGCGTAGCCGGCCGGAACGCTGACGGCCAGCGTCAGGACGAGTGAACCGCCCGAGTAGATGGCCGAGTTGAGCAGCCACCTCGTCATGGCGCCGTCCTGGAAGGCGAACAAGTGCCGCCAGGCCGTGCCTATTTGATGGAACGAACCGAAGGACAGCGGGTTGTCCCGCACCACTTCGCCGGCGGTCTTCGACGGTGCCAGCAGCAGCCAGATCACCGGCAGGACGAAGAACACCAGGAGGAAGGCCAGGAGGAGTCCGACGACCAGGAAGGGGAGGCTCCTTGACGGGCGGACGCGCCGCCTCACGGCTATCAGGAGGAGAGCGGTCTGTGTCATTTCTCGTCCAACGTGAACAGGTTCGAGCGGGCTACCAGGAGACCGGCGGCCAGGAGGCCCACGGCGAGGAGGACGACGGAGACGGCGGCGGCGCCGTTGAAGTCGCCCTGCTGGAAGGCGTAGACGTACGCCAGTTGGTTCGGCGACCAGGTGGGACTCACCCTGCCGAGGCTGGCGGTCTGGAGGAGCTGGGGCTCCACGAACAGCTGGGTGCCGGTCGCGAAGGCCATGATCGCCATGTAGACGATCCACTGCCTGATCATCGGGATCTGGATGTGCCAGGCGGTGCGCCACGGGCCCGCGCCGTCCATGCGGGCCGCTTCCAGCACCTCGTCGGGGATGTTGTTCAACGCCCCGTACATCACGACCATCCAGCCTCCGGCACCGGTCCAGAAGGCGATCAGCATGAGGATCAGCGGCAGGTTGCCGGGCGCCAGGACGGCGGCGAACGTCTTGAAGCCCAGGGCGTTGAGCAGCCGCGACACCGGACTCACGTCGGGGTCCAGCATGAACAGCCAGACCAGCACGCTCGCCACTCCGGCGAGGGCGCCGGGGATGTAGTAGAGGAAGCGGAAGAGCGCCGAGGTGCCCGGACGCACGCGGCTGCGCAGGATCACGGCGGTCAGCACTACCACGACGACGAGCGTCACCAGCCACATGACCAGATAGATCAGCATGTGGGTGAAGGCCGGGGCGAAGCGGTAGTCCTGGACGACCTTCGTGAACTGGTTGAGCCCGGTGAACTGGCCCCGGTCGTTGGTGAGGGACAGGTAGAACGCGTACCCGGTGGGGAAGACGCCGAACGCGAGCAGCAGCAGCGCGTAGCCCGCGACGAAGAAGTAGCCCGCGCGACCGCGGCCCCTGCGCCGTGGCGTGGTGCCACGGCGCAGGGGGGAGACGGTGACGCGCTCGGTCTCCAGCAGGGTCACTGACCGACCACCTTGTAGCCCTGGGTCTTTGCCTCGCCGGCGATCTCCTGCTGCCAGGCCGGCAGTGTCTCGGTCAGGCTCTTTCCGGCGGTCAGCGCCGGGAGTACGACGCTGGACCATGCGGTGGAGTCCGAGAACCTGGTGTTCGACCAGCCGGTCCACACCTCGTTCGCGGCCTGCTCGAACGCCCCGCTCACATCATTGGCGAAGTAGTCCTTGTTGGCCGGGTTGGCCAGCCACGCCTTCGCGGCCTGCGTGTACGCCGGGTAGGTGGGCGCGGTCGCCTGGTTCGCGTCGGAGGTGGTCAGCCAAGTCACCAGGTCCGAGGACGCCTTGAGGTTGGCGCTGTGCGAGGAGACCATCCACACACCGCCGCCGACGTTGCCCGTGGCCGCCGCGCTCTCCCCCTTCCAGGTCAGCGGGGGCGCCGCGGCGATCTGCTTGGCCGGAGTCTTGAAGCCGGCCTTGAAGAGGTACTGGCCGTACCAGGAAGGGCCGTAGGCCATCAGGACCTTGCCGCCGCTGTTCTTGGCGAAGCCCTGGCTGAAGAAGCCCTGGGTGGCGACGGCCTTGGCGCTGATCAGGTGGTCCAGCAGGGTCGCCATCCGGGTGCACTTCGGGTCCTGGAGGTCGGTGCGCAGGGTGTCCGGCTTCGTCAGGCTGAACGCCGGGCACTGGCCCGACCAGAAGTACGACTCATGGGAGTTGGTGTCACCGACCGAGCCGACGAGGTAGCCGGGGTGCTCCTTGGCGACCTTCGTGCCGAGGGCCTCGTAGTCCTCCCATGTGGTGGGGACCCGGTAACCCCACTTGTCCATGAGGGACTTGTTGTACCAGAGGACGACCTGCGCGATGTCGTTGCGCATGCAGTAGGTGTGGCCGTCGAACTGACAGGGCGTCAGGGAGCCCTTGGCGAAGCCGTCCAGGGTGTTCTGCGGTACGAGCTTCTCGTCCAGGGGCGCGGCGAACGGCCGCGCGCCGGGCTTGGTGGCCTCCGACGCCCAGGTCACGTCGGTCGGCGTGCCGAACACCACGTCCGGCCAGCCGCTGCCGGTGCGGTCGAACAGCTGCACCTTCGACTGGAGGTACGTCGATCCGTCGGCGCCGCCGTCGTACGTGACGATCTTCATCTTCACGTCCGGGTGAGACTTCTGGTACGCCTGCACCGACGGCAGCCGGGTCGAGTCGGCCCACACCGTGATCTGTGAACTCGCCTTCTGCGCAACCGGCTTGAACGCCGACTGCTGGGAGGCGGAAGGGGTGGTGTCGGCGCTGGCGCAGCCGGCCAGGGCGGCCACGGTGGCCAGGGACAGCGTGACGGCCGCCGCGCGGAGCAGCGAGTGACGCCGACCGGTTCTCCGAGATCGGGAAGACTCCATCGTCTTGCCTTGCCTTTCTGTTCTCGCGCCGCTCAGCGCGGTTGCTCGACGAACGGCAGGAGTTGGCTGCCGTAGCCGAAATCGAGGGGGAGGGCGATGCCGGGCCCCGTGGGGGCGTGCACCAGGCCCTGGTCGTCCACGTGGCGCTCTCGGACGACGTTCACCGAGGTCACCAGGGACTCGTAGTAGGTGGTGTTGGAGATGGCCATGCACAGGTGGTGGTTGGGGATGTCCGAACCGTGCACCTCTGCGCGCAGCCGGTAGGCGTCGGCGAGATGCGCGGTGCGCATGGCGCCGGTGACACCGCCCCGGAGGGTGGTGCCGGCCCGGACACCGAAGGTGGCGGCACCGGAGCGGATGAAGTCCGCCGCGTTCATGTGGGCACCGTCGGAGGTCTCGGCCACCAGCAGCGGTACGTCCACGACCTCGGCCAGCTTCTGGTACGCGGAGATGCTGAACTCCCGCATCGGCTCCTCGTACCAGAGGTAGTCGGCCTCGGAGAGCGCCCGCCCCAGCCGGATCGCGTCGGGCAGGTCGAAGCCCGCCGAACCGTCGTACATCAGCGGGACGTCGGGACCGACGTGCTCGCGCAGGGCCAGGCACAGTTCCGCGTCACGGCGGGCATCGCCCCACGCGTGCAGCTTGATGCCTCGATAGCCCAGCTCCAGGCACTGGTCCGCCACGTCGAGGAACTCCGCGATGCCGGCGAACGTCGAGGTGGAGGCGTAGGCGGGGATGGCGTCCCGGAATCCGCCGAGCAGGCGCCAGACCGGTTCGCCGTGGTAGCGGCCGGCCAGGTCCCACAGGGCGATGTCGATCAACCCCAGGGCGGGGAGCGGGAGTTCGTGGATACGGTCCAGCTCCCACACCCGGTGCCACAGCCACTCCCGCTGGAACGGGTCGGCTCCGACCAGCTCCGCGCGGAAGACCCGGTCCACCAGGTCCCGCAGCATGGAGTGGGCGCCGGGACGGGCGAACACCGCCACGCCCTCGGCCCCGTCGTCGGTCCCGATGTGCAGGACCGCGCCGTCGCCCACCGGAGCGCTGCCGCTCAGCCCGTCGCGCCAGCGGAAGGGCGGACTGGCTGCCGGAACATCGATCCGGTGCACTTCGACATGGGTGATCTTCATCCTGGCTTTCGTCTTCTGTAGGGAGAAAGGTTTCGGCTGGGACGCGGAGTATCCGGAATCGGAGTACTCCGCGTCGGAGTGCTCAGAAACCGCCGTACGCCTGGAGCGCGTAGAGGCTGCCGCCGTTGCCGCTGGAACCGGTGACGGTCAGGCGCAGGAAGCGTGCGATGACGGGGGTGTCGGCGAAGGCGTAGTCGGTCCGCGCGGTGGTACTCCCGGCCGTGTGGTCCTCGAACGTCGACCAGTTCTGGCCGTCGGTGGAGTACTCCAGGCGGTACTTGTAGCCGCTGGGCAACTCGAAGGTGGTGACCACCGCGGAGACGGCGGTGTCCTTGCCGAGGTCGACCTGGAGCCAGGACGGGTCGGGCAGTCCCAGGCCCTGCGCCCAGCGGGTCGACGGATCGCCGTCGACCGCCTTCGCCGGGGCGTGGCCCTCCGACTCGGAGGACGCGGTCGCCGTCCTGTTCAGGGCCAGGTCGTTGTCGGCCGGCGTGGTGACGGCCGCTGCCTTGCTGGGGGCGGAGGCGTTCAGCGCCTCGTCGCGTGCCACGACGGTGAAGGAGTACGACGTGTCGGCGGTGAGGCCGGAGACCCGCAGGGTCGTGGCGTCGGTGACACCGATCCGCTTGCCGTCCTGGTAGACGACGTAGCTGGTGACGCCGGTGTCATCGGTGGCCGCGGGCCAGCCGACATCGACCAGGCTGGGCAGCAGCGGTTTGACCGTGGGCTGTCCGGGGGCGGTCGGGGCCGTGTGGTCCGCGACGGTTCCGGGGGTGCCGTAGACCTGGAAGTCGTAGATGCTGCCGCCGTTCCAGCTGGAGCCGGTGACGGTCAGCCGTACGAAGCGGCCCGCGACCGGGGTGTCCGTGTGGGCGTAGTCGGTCGCCGCCGTGGTGTTCGCGGCGGTGCGGTCCGCGAGGGTCTTCCAGTGGACCTCGTCGGGGGAGACCTCGATGCGGTACTTGTAGCCGCCGGCCTTCTCGAAGGTCGTGATCGCGCCGTTCACGTCGTACGACGCTCCGAGGTCGACCTGGATCCAGGACGGGTCGGGCAGGCCAAGGCCCTGGGCCCAGCGGGTGGAGAGGTCTCCGTCGACCGCCTTCTCCGGGGTGTTGGCCTCCGAGTACGACGAGGCGGTGATGGGCTTCTTGAGGGCGAGGTCGGAGCCGGACGGCATGGTGACCTTGAGCGCCTGGCTGGGCGGGGACTCGTTGCCGGCGGCGTCACGGGCGGTGACCTTGAAGGCGTACGTCTTGCCGGCGGTCAGGCCCGGGAGGCGCACCGAGGTCTTGCCGGTGGCGCTGACCAGCTTGCCGTCACGGTAGACGGAATAGCCCGTGACCGCGGTGTCGTCGGTGGACGCGGGCCAGGTGAGGTCCGCGATCGTCGGGAAGTCGGTGACCGCGCTCGGCGTGCCGGGCCTGCCGGGCGCCTGGTGGTCGGGGACGGCGGGGTCCGGGTCGAGGTGGCGGTAACTCGCTTGCAGGCCCGCGTTGTCGACGATGGAAGCGGGCAACTGGGCGCAGGAGTCCACCGTGGTGTTGCCGGTGATGGTGCTGTCCGTGCTGTTGGCCTGGGTGGAGTAGGCGGGCTGGGTGGTGAAGTTGCCGGTGGCGTCGATGTCCATGCCGTGGTTGAGGAACAGCCACTGGTAGGCGACGTCGCACAGGGCGTTGCCGGTGTTCGTCCAGTACCGGCTGCCCTCGTCGTGGTAGATCGCGCCGTAGGCGGGCGGCGGCGTGCCGTGGATGTAGTTGCCGGACACCACCCCGCCGGGGTCGGAGCTCAGCGTGTAGATGGCGCCGCCGTCGGCCTGCGACTTCATGATGTCGGAGATCTCGTTGTCCGTGACCTTGGTGTCGCGGCTGGTCGTGGGGGTGTCCCAGATCGGAACGCCCAGATTCCCCGGGTAGTTGGTGTCGCCGCCCTGGTCGGTGAGGCCCCAGCCCCAGCCGACGGATATGCCGGTGTAGGGCAGGTCGTAGACCTTGTTGTGGGTGATGGTGGTGTGGTCGGTGTAGCCGGTCAGGATGCCGACGGAGCCGTTGTACTGGTCGGCGACCTTGGTGACCACGTTGTTGGCGACCTGGGTGTCCTTGGTGATGTCCCGCGGGTCGTCGGGGTGGGCGTCGATCACGTCGACCCCGCCGATCTGGATGCCGGTGGCGGCGATCTGGCGGAAGACGTTGCCCGTGATGTCGGTGCCCTGGGTACCGGTGTTCAAGTTCAGCCCGACCGCGCCGAGATGGGTGAAGGTGTTGCCCTCGAAGCCGATGTCGTGGCCGTAGCCGACATTGACCGCGCCGGGCGTCTTCTGCCACTTCAGGCGGGTCGCGTCGAAGGTCGGGTCGTTGCCGACCATCCGGAAACCGGCCTGGCCCTCGATGAGGCCCTCGGAGGAACTGGGCGCGAGCCAGGTGGAGTTGGAGAAGGTGATGCCCCGGAAGGACACGTCGCTCACCGGAGCGTTCCTGGTGCCGTCGAGGTCCACCAGATCCTGCACCAGCGGCACGGTGACGTTCGCGGTGGCCAGGTTCTGGCCGGACTTGGGCATGTAGTAGATCTCGCCCGCGCCCTTGTCCAGGTACCACTCACCGGGGGTGTCCAGCAGCTCGCGGGCGTTCTCCAGCCAGGTCGGGTTCTGGATCTCCTGGCCCTGCTGGAGATGCGCGTTGTGCCAACAGGGCTGCTGCATCGTCATCTTGTTGTCGGCGATCGACTGCACGGGGCAGCGCATCAGCTTCCAGCCCCAGGAGCTGACGACCTCCAGGTCCGAGGGACGCTTGTACGCGTTGAGGGCTGAGTCGGTGAAGGCGTAGCCGGTGGACGTCTGGCTGAACCCGGCGGGGTTCTTGCCGCTGCGCGCCCGGGTCTCCAACTCGCCGTCCACATACAGCTGTCGGGTGTCGATGTCACCCACCTTGGCCTTGTAGACCTTCCCCGCCGAGTCGGCCGGGGTCCAGCCGGTGACCTGCCTGCCCCCGCTGATCACCGGGTGCGCGCCGGGCGCGGCCTCGTAGAAGATCCGGTGTCCGTCGCGGCCGGAGTCCCGGGCGGTCAGGGCGAACGTACGGCTGAGTTGGTAGGTGCCGGACATGAGCCGGACATGGATGTCGCCCTTGGCCTTCCGCTTGACGTCGCGTACGTGGTCCCGCGCGTGGTCGAGGGTCTTGAAGGGGTGTGCGGCGGTACCGGAGCCCGCGTCCCGGCCGGTCGGGGAGACATAGACATCGAGGTCCGATGACCTGGGAGCCGCGTGGGCCGGCACGGCGTTCAGCAGGGCGGCCACCACGGCTGCCGAGCAGACGGCCGTGAAACTTCTTCGCAGCGGCACGGAGGCGCCCCTGCGCGCAGACGGATGAGACACACCTATCCAATCGCCTGAGAGAGGTTGATACCTGCAAGTCCCGGTCGTCCACCGGGACTTCAGGGCGTCGGGCGACCCGATCGCCGTGCTGCGGCACATGCGGGGTCGGCCGGATCTACGGGGTTGCCGCCTCCGCGGACGGCGGTGGAGCCCCGGTGCTGACACTTACTGAGAGGGCCCCGGAGGTCCCTCGGGGGCCGCGTGAGCGTCGGTACTGAACAGCCGGTCGCGGATCTTGCTCTCGAACTGACTCTGGGTGGTACCGATGTGTTCCACCATCAACCGCTCGGCGAGATCGGCCGCCCCCGCGGCGACCGCCTCCGCTATGGCCACATGCTGGTGTGCGGCAACTTCCAGCGATCCGGGCACGTCACCGTGGAAGAGCAGCACGTCGGACTGGGACGCCAGGCGGCGCACGCCGGCGACGCTCGCCCGCAGGAACACGTTGTGCGAGGCGGCGCCCACCGAGTCGTGGAAGGCCGCGTCCGCCTTGGCGAAGGTGTCCACATCGTTCATCGTGGCCGCCGTCAGGGAACTCTCCGCGCTCTCCCGGATGGCCCGGACCTCGATCGGGGTCGCGTGGGAGGCGGCACGGCGTGCTGTCTCCGACTCGATCACCTTGCGGTAGTCCAGGAGCATGCGGACGTCTTCCATGCTGGTCGGCCGGAAGTGCGAGAGTTCGTCGTCCAGCAGTCCGCCGACCGAGGCGGCGACGAAGATGCCGGCGCCCCGCCGCACCGTGAGCCGGCCGATGGCCGCCAGCACCTTCACGGCCTCGCGGGTGACGTTGCGGGACGCTCCCAGGATCTGGGCCAGGCCCTGCTCCGTGGGGAGGCGGTCGCCGGGTCGCAGGTTCTGCTGGGCGATGTACTCCAGCAGTTGTTCCGCGACCAGTTCGTACCCCGGACGGTAGGCCGGTGTTGAGTCACCCAAGGCGAACCCCTCTTGCGTCACGAATGAATCAGGTTCATTTTCCGTGGCCAATATGGCACTGGCGTTGCGAGTTGGGAAGAGATCGGACGGATCTCGGTATGCGACCCTGCAAAAATGCTGACGAAGGCTAGTGAACTACGCATATCTGCCAAGGTGTTGCGTGAAATGGATCCCATCCTTAAGGTCCTGCCTGCCAGATGAAGCAGATCCTTCTCTATGCGGCGCGGGCCGTGGAAGCGGGAATCCCGTGAGGGCACGCCCACTCGGTCGTACGAGCGTCCAGGTCGGCACGCTGGGATTCGGTGCCGCCCCCATCGGCAATCTCCACAGCCCGATCGGCGACTCCCAGGTGCGGGCCACCCTCGACGCCGCCTGGGACGCGGGGGTGCGCTACTACGACACCGCCCCGCACTACGGCCTCGGACTGTCGGAACGGCGGCTCGGCGACGCCCTCGCGCACCGCCCGCGGGCGGAGTTCACCGTCTCCACCAAGGTCGGCCGGCTGCTGGAACCCCACCCGGCACCCACCGGTTCCGACCTGAAGGCAGGCGGCTTCGCCGTACCCGACACACTGGTCCGCCGCCCCGACTACTCACGGGACGGCGTGCTGCGAAGCCTCGAAGGCAGCCTGGAACGCCTGCGGTTGGACCATGTGGACATCGTCTACGTCCATGATCCCGACGATCACCTGGACGCTGCCCTTGCCCATGCGCTGCCGGCGTTGACCGCGCTGCGCGACCAGGGTGTCATCGGCGCCGTCGGTGTCGGCGCGAACACGGTCGCCCCGCTGCTGCGCGTCGTCGCGGAGGCGGAGGTCGACGCCGTGATGGTGGCCGGGCGGTGGTCTCTCCTCGACCGTACCGCCCGCCCCTTGCTGGACGCGTGCGCCGAACGTGGGGTCGCCGTGGTGGCCGCCGCCCCGTTCAACTCCGGCCTGCTCAGCCGTCCTTACCCACCTAGTGACGCCACCTTCGACTACGGCCCCGCCTCGGATTCGGCACTGCGTCGGGCTCGGCTTCTCGCCGAGGTGGCAGGTCGACACGGCACCGAACTCCCGCAAGCCGCCCTGCGGTTCCCGCTGCGCGACCCCGGCGTGGCCTGCGTGGTCGCGGGTTTCCGCACCCCGGAGGAGGTCGTGTCCGCTGCCCGCTGGGTGGCCACCGAACTGACCGAGGAAGCGTGGCTGGACCTCGACACGGCAGCCGTGCGGACGGTGGACGCCCCGCCCGCGTAACGTCAGTGAGTTGCGTACTTATGCAAGAAACTTGCAGTGACTTGCGTATTTAATTCTTTACTTCGTCGGAATCTAGCGGGCTCGATGGGGTCTCTGTACGGTCGGGGCGCCGGTCTCCCCCCCCACTCCGTGAAGGAGCCTCACATGCTGACGATCCTCAGACCCCGGCGACTGGCGGTGGCTGCCGTCGCCGCGGTCGGTGCGCTGTGCGTGTCCGCCTTACCGGTCGCCGCCACACAGCAGGCGCCGCAGACCAAGTCCGTGGCGAGCGCGGCGGTGGGTGCGACGACGCCGTTCTCGGTCTATGAGGCCGAGGGGGGAACTCCCGGCGGCGGCGCGGCCGTTCGGTCGCTGACCTCGGCGCCGACGACGCAGTACTCCAGCGCGGTCCTGGAGGCGTCCGGCCATTCCTATGTGCACTTGGGCGACACGGGCCAGTCGGTGCAGTGGACGAACACCACCGGGCAGCCGATCTCCTTCCTCAACGTCCGTGCCAGCATTCCTGATTCGGCCTCCGGCGGTGGTCTTACCGGCACGCTGGACCTGTACGTCAACGGAGTGTTCCGGCAGGCGCTGAACCTCAACTCCCGGCAGACCTGGGTGTACGAGGGCAACGGCAACTACAACACGAGCGACGACCAGAACCCGGCCGACGGTGACCCGAGGGTCTTCTGGGACGAGTCGCACGCCTTCGTCACCGGGGCCCCGATTCCGGCGGGTGCCACGTTCTCGCTGCGGAAGGACGCCGACAACAGCGCGTCCTTCTACGACGTGGACTCCGTCGACGTGGAGAACCCGCCGGCCCCGCGGACCCAGCCCGCGAACTCGATCTCGATCACGAGCTGCGGCGCGGTGGCGGACAACACCCCGACCAACGGCGCGGCCGACAGCCAGGCCGTGGACAGCCGGGCCGCCATCCAGACCTGCGTCGACCAGGCCGAGCAACAGGGCAAGATCCTCTGGATCCCGCAGGGCACCTTCTACGTGAAGGGCACCGCGGGACTGGACGCACAGGGGATCACCATCGCGGGCGCGGGCCTCTGGTACAGCACGGTCTACCGCGACGTACCCGTCCCCAACTCCACCCCGCTGGCAGCCCTGTTCGACCTGACGTCCTGCACGGTGCGCGACTTCCACATCGACGCCGACGCCGTCAGCCGGAGCGCCATCGGCGGGGACGGCGGCGCGATGGACACCACCGGCACCGACTGGGTGGCCGACGGCATCTGGACCCAGCACACCATGTCCGGCTTCTGGGCCTCCGGCACCGGCGGAACGGTGAGGAACAGCAGGCTGACGTCGATCTGGGCCGACGGGATCAACGTCAACAACGTGTCCCTGGGCGCGGACACCGGGAACGACCTGACGGTCACGAACAACTTCGTACGCGGCACCGGGGACGACGCGATCGCCATCAACTCGGTCGCCTACAACACCAACGGCGACGGTTCCCAGACCCACTACAACCCGATGACCGATGTCACCGTCAGCGGCAACACCTCGATCGCCCCCTGGGGCGGCAAGGGCATCGGGATCTACGGAGGCAGCGGCCACCAGGTCAGGGACAACTACGTCAGCGACACGGCCCGTTACATCGGTCTGGGCGCAGGCCGCTTCGGCGTCAACGGCAGCGACCTGCTGTCCGCGACCGTGACCGGCAACACCGTGGTCCGCTCCGGCGGCAACGCCTACAGCCAGGGCCAACCCGCCCTGCACATCGGCAACGGCGGCGACGGACAGAACACCGGGACCGTCGACAAGGTCACCGTGACCGGCAACACCGTCACGGATTCCCTCTACGACGGCATCGCCTTCTCCACCTCGACCAACACCCTGCTCCAGGACAACACGGTCGACGCCCCCGGCCGCAACGGCATCGCGATCTCGCCGCCGTTCTACCCCGCCCCCACCGGCTCCGCGACGATAACCGGCAACACGGTCACGGGACTTGGCTCCGGCACCTCGGCCTTCGTCAACAACTCCACCGGATTCGTCGCCACGTCGAGCGACAACCACTGGCCGCCTCCCGCTCCCGAGGGTCCCTACGGGGGCACCCCGGCCGCCGTGCCTGGAACGGTCCAAGCGGAGGACTACGACACCGGCGGTCAGGGCGTCGGATACAACGTCACCTCCGTCAACGGCAACGCCAACTCCTACCGGGCCGACGGCGTCGACCTGGACAACACCTCGGACACCGGCGGCGGTTACAACCTGGGTTGGACCGGTCCAGAACAGTGGTTCCGCTACACAGTCGACGTCGCCACCGCCGGCACCTACACCCTCGACCTCCGCGTCGCGGCCCCGTCCGCGGTGCCCGGCGCGCTGCACCTGTCGGACGCCTCCGGCGCGAACCTCACCGGAGCCGTCGACCTGCCCGCCACCGGCGACTGGCAGACCTGGGGCACCGCTACCACGCACGTGACCCTCCCTGCGGGCCGGCAGGTTCTGACCCTCGACCAGGACAGCGGCGGCTGGAACATCAACTCCCTTTCCCTCACGGCGAGTAGCGGCTCGCCGTCGGCCGTCCTGACCGCGTCCCCGGGATCACTGACCTTCGCCGACCAGACGGTGAACTCGACCAGCGCCGCGCAGACCGTCACCGTCACCAACTCCGGTACCGGCACTGCCGCGTTGACCGGAGTCACCGCCGGCGGTGACTTCGCCCAGACCGACACGTGCGGCAACTCCCTTGCCGCCGGGGCGAGTTGCATGGTCTCCGTCACCTTCACCCCCACCGCCTCCGGCACCCGAACCGGCACCCTCACCCTGACCGGCAACCAGTCCAACAGTCCCACCACGGTGAGCCTTTCGGGCACCGGCACTGACACCGCCGGGACGAATCTCGCCGCCGGCAAGCCCACCGGCGAGTCCAGCCACACCGACGTGTACCCGTCGTCGAAGGTGACGGACAGCAACCAGAACTCCTACTGGGAAAGTGCCAACAACGCGTTCCCGCAGTGGGTCCAGGTCGACCTCGGCTCGGCCCGGAGCGCTTCCCGCGTGGTCCTGCAACTGCCCGCCTCCTGGGGTGCCCGCACCCAGACCCTGACCCTCGGCGGGAGCACCGACGGCACCACCTTCACCACCCTGAAGGCCTCGGCCGCCCACACCTTCGACCCGGGCACCAGGAACACCGTGACGCTCACCTTCCCCGCGGCCATCGAGCGCTACTTCCGCGTCACCGTCACCGCCAACACCGGTTGGCCCGCGGGCCAGTTGTCCGAGTTCCAGGTCTGGAACGCCTGACCCCGCCCGCCTCCTGACCCCACCCTCCCCACGGTGCCGCCGGACATCCCGTCCGGCGGCACCTTCGTGTGTCCGGACACCTGAGATCTTGCGGGATACAAATTTGTTTGTTGCAAAGCCCTGTCGAGATATTGCGTGATCATGTCAACGATATTACGGTCCCCCATGCATCGTCACCGACCCCCCATCTCCCCTCCCTCTCTGGTGGCACCAGCGCGACAGTTCCGGCATTTCATTACGTAAGGAGTGGCACGTGTTCCATTCCATCCGAGACCTGAGACGAGCCCTCGTCTGGGTGGTCAGCACCGTGATGCTGGCCGCCGTGGGCGTGTTCGCTCTGGCTGTCCCACCCGCCGCGGCGGCGTCCACCGCCACCGGCGGCAGCGGCGCGAGCCTGCCCTACGTCGAGGTGCAGGCGGAGAACTCCGCCACCAACGGCTCGGCCATCGGCCCGAGTTACACCGCGGGCCAGCTGGCCGACGAGGCGTCGTACCGCAAGGCGACGACACTCCAGGGCACCGGCCAGTACGTCACGTTCACCACGCCCGTTGCGACCAACTCGATCAACTTCCGCTACAGCATCCCCGATACCTCGGGCGGCTCGGTCTACACCGCCGCGCTGTCGCTGTACGTCAACGGCGTCAAGCAGCCCGACTTCACCCTGACCAACGCCTACAGCTGGTACTACGGCAGCTACCCCTTCACCAACACCCCGGGCAGCAACCCGCACCACTTCTTCGACGAGGCCCACCGCCTGTTCACCACCACCTATCCGGCGGGCACGACCTTCAAGCTCCAGGTCGACGCGGGGGACACCGCCTCCTCGTACACGATCGACTTCGCCGACTTCGAGCAGGTCGGCGCCGCCCTGGCCGCCCCCTCGGGTGCGGTGTCGGTGACCAGCAAGGGCGCCGACGCGACCGGCGTGGCCGACGCGACCAGCGCGTTCAACGCCGCGATCAGCTCGGCGGGCCCCGGCGGCACCGTGTGGATCCCGCCGGGCACCTTCAACATCCCCGGCCACATCAGCGTCAACAACGTCACGATCGCCGGCGCCGGCATGTGGTACTCGACCGTCACCGGCACGGCCCCCGGCTTCTACGGCAACTCCGCGCCCAACGCGAGCACCGGCGTACGCCTGCAGAACTTCGCCATCTTCGGCAATGTGCAGGAACGCGACGACAGCGCCCAGGTCAACGGCATCGGCGGCGCGCTGAGCGACTCGACCGTCTCCAACCTGTGGATCGACCACATGAAGGTCGGCGCCTGGATGGACGGGCCGATGGACGGCCTGGTCTTCACCGGCATGCGCATCCGTGACACGACCGCGGACGGCATCAACTTCCACGGCGGCGTCACCAACTCGAAGGTGACCAACAGCGACATCCGCAACACCGGCGACGACGGCATCGCCACCTGGGCCGACTCCGGCATCGGCGCCGACGCCAACGACACGATCTCCAACAACACCGTGTCCCTGCAGATCCTCGCCAACGCCATCGCGATCTACGGCGGCCACGACAACACCGTCAGCGGCAACCGGGTCGTGGACACCGGCATCGCCCAGGGCGGCGGCATCCACGTGGGGCAGCGCTTCACGTCGACGCCGGTCGGCACGACCACGATCTCCGACAACACCATGGTCCGGGCCGGCAGCCTCGACCCGAACTGGCAGTTCGGCGTAGGGGCGTTGTGGTTCGACGGAAGCCAGGGCGCGATCACCGGCCCCATCAACGTGACCAACGCACTGATCCAGCAGAGCCCTTACGAAGCGGTCCAGTGGGTCGAGGGCACCATCAGCGGGGTCAACCTCAACAACGTGACCATCGCCGGCACCGGCACCTTCGCCCTCCAGGAACAGACCGGCGGCGCCGCCAAGTTCACCAACGTCACGGCCACCGGCGTCGGTTACTCGAACCCGGTCTACAACTGCTCGGGCGGCAACTTCGTCATCACCGACGGTGGCGGCAACTCCGGCATCAGCGGCACGCCGTACTGCGGCGGCTGGCCCGCTCCGGTCTACCCGCCCTACCCGTCGGAGGGCGTGACGGCCACCCCCGGAGCGCTCAACTTCGGTTCGGTGGCGACCGGTTCGACGAGCACGGCGCAGACCGTGACGGTCTCCAACCCGACCAACGCCGCCGCGTCCGTCTCCTCGATCTCCACCAGCGGCGACTACGCCCAGACCAACACCTGCGGTTCGTCCATCGCGGCGAACGGCTCGTGCACCGTCAGTGTGAGGTTCGCGCCGACGGCGACCGGCAGTCGTAGCGGATCTCTGACCGTCAACGCGGGCGGGACCACCAACACGGTCAGCCTCTCCGGTACCGGCACCGCGCCGGGCCCGGTGCTGAACACCGACCCGGGGAGCCTGTCCTTCCCCGCCACGGTGGTCGGCTCGTCGGCCACCGCGCAGACGGTGACGGTGACCAACTCGGGCACCGCGTCGGCGACCGTCTCCGCCGTCGCGGCGACCGGCGACTTCAGCCAGACCAACAACTGCTCCACCCTCGCGGTCGGCGCCTCCTGCACGGTCACCGTCGGATTCAAGCCCACCACGGGCGGAGCGCGCACGGGCAGCCTGACCGTCACCAGCAACGCCAACAACAGCCCAACTGTCGTATCCCTGACCGGCAGTGGCATCGACAGCACCACCAACATCGCCGCCGGGCGCCCGGCGGCGGCGAGTTCGAGCGACAGTCCCTACGTCGCCTCGAACCTCACCGACACGGACGCCTCGACGTACTGGGAGGGCACGCTCGGTTCGTTCCCGCAGTGGGCGCAGGTCGACCTCGGCCAGAACTACGGCGTCGGCAAGGTCGTGCTCAAACTCCCGCCGGCGACCGCGTGGTCGGCCCGTACGCAGACCCTGTCGGTGCAGGGATCGACGGACGGCTCCAGCTTCTCCACGCTCAAGGCCTCGGCCGGATACACCTTCGACCCAAGCGCCAACGGCAACACGGTGACCATCACGTTCAGCTCGGCCACCGCGAGATACGTACGGGTCAACATCACCGCCAACACGGGCTGGAACGCAGCCCAGTTGTCCGACTTCGAGGTGTTCCCGAGCAGCGGCGGCTCCTCACCGGCGACCCTGTCGGCCGACCCGACGTCGTTGTCGTACGCCACTCAGGCGCTCAACACCGCGAGCAGCGCGAAGACGGTCACGGTGACCAACTCCGGTACGGCGGCGGCGACCGTCTCCGGTGTCACCGTCACGGGCGACTTCGCGCAGACCAACACCTGCGGTTCGTCGATCGCGGCGGGCGCCTCCTGCACGGTGAGCGTCACGTTCACGCCCACCGCGTCCGGCACCCGCACCGGTGATCTCAGCATCGCCAGCAACGCGTCGAACGGCACGACCACGGTCGCGCTGACCGGAGTCGGCGCCGGCACGGTGAGCAGGAACCTGGCGGCCGGCGCGGCCACCACCGAGTCCAGCCACACCGACGTCTACGCGTCCTCGAACGTCACGGACGGCAACCAGGGCACCTACTGGGAGAGCGCCAACAACGCCTTCCCGCAGTGGGTCCAGGTGGACCTCGGTTCGGCACAGAGCGCGAACCGGGTCGTCCTCCAGCTCCCCGCCGCCTGGGGCGCCCGCAACCAGACGCTGTCCCTGTCGGGCAGCACCGACGGCTCCTCCTTCAGCACCGTCAAGTCGTCGGCGACGTACGCCTTCGATCCCACCACCAACAACACGGTCACCCTCACGTTCAGCGCGACCACCCAGCGGTACCTCCGCGTGAACATCACGGCGAACAACGGTTGGCCGGCGGGTCAGATCTCGGAGTTCCAGGTCTGGAACACCTGATCCGACCCGAAGGTGCCGCCGAGCGCGAGCGTGAGCGCGCTCGGCGGCACCGCCCACCGAAGCGGAGCAAGCAGACGTCAACAGGAGTCCGGAGGAGTCCAGATGGGTGTCACACGCAGAGTCTTCTTGAGAGCCGCGATCGCGACCACGGCCGTAGGAACGGTGGGAGCGGCCGAGACCGTACTCGCCCCAGCCGCGTCGGCGGCCAGCGCGCCGGGCGACGTCGTCGGCAGGATCACCGTCGGCTACCAGGGCTGGTTCGCCTGCACCGGTGACGGCGCGCCCATCAACGGCTGGTGGCACTGGACCCAGAACTGGAGCCAGCCCCCGTCCCCGACCAACACCGGCATCAGCTGCTGGCCCGACGTGCGGGAGTACACCAACACCTACCAGACGTCCTACGCGGCCCTCGGCAACGGCCGGCCGGCCAAGCTGTTCTCCTCCTACGACCAGCAGACGGTCAACACCCACTTCCTGTGGATGCAGCAGAACAACATCGACACGGCAGCCCTGCAACGCTTCAACCCCACCGGTGGCGAGGGCCCCACCCGCGACGCCATGGCGACCAAGGTGCGCGCCGCCGCCGAGTCGTACGGGCGGAAGTTCTACATCATGTACGACGTCTCCAACTGGACGAACATGCGGTCCGAGATCAAGACGGACTGGACGAACAAGATGTCCGCGCACACGGCGAGTTCGGCCTACGCGAAGCAGAACGGCAAGCCGGTCGTCTGCGTCTGGGGCTTCGGCTTCAACGACCCCAACCACCCCTTCACCCCCGACGCCTGCCTCGACGTCGTCAACTGGTTCAAGAACCAGGGCTGTTACGTCATCGGAGGCGTCCCGCGCGAATGGCGGACGGGCACCGGGGGCTCGCAGCCCGGCTTCCTGGGCGTCTACCACGCCTTCAACATGATCTCGCCGTGGATGGTCGGCGCCATCGGCAACGTGACCGAGGCCGACAACGCCTACACCACGTACACCGTCCCCGACCAGGCCGACTGCAACGCCAACGGCATCGACTTCCAGCCCTGCGTCCTGCCCGGCGACGTCTCCGGCAGGCAGCGCGCGCACGGCGACTTCATGTGGCGGCAGTTCTACAACATGGTGCGGGCGGGGGTGCAGGGCATCTACATCTCCATGTTCGATGAATTCAACGAGGGCAACCAGATCGCCAAGACCGCCGAGACCCAGGCCTGGGTGCCCACCAACTCCGGGTTCCTCGCCCTCGACGAGGACGGCACCGCCTGCTCCTCCGACTACTACCTGCGCCTGACCGGCGACGGCGGTCGCATGCTCAAGGGGCAGCTCGCGCTGACCCCGACCCGCCCCACCCAGCCGGTCGTTCCGAACGGCGGCGACACCACCCCGCCCGCCGCGCCGGGCGGCCTGACCGTCACCGGGCACACCAGCGACTCCGTCTCGCTGAGCTGGAACACGGCCACCGACAACGTCGGCGTGAGCGGCTACCGCGTCCTGCGGGTCTCCGGCTCGACCAGCACCCAGGTCGGCACCACCGGCTCAACCTCCTTCACCGTCACCGGACTTGGCGCGTCCACCGCCTACACCTTCGATGTCGTCGCCTACGACGCGGCGGGCAACGTCTCCCAGCCCTCCGGCCAGGTCGCCGTCACGACCGACCCGCCGTCCGGCACCACCAACCTGGCGCTCCACCAACCGACTTCGGAGAGCAGCCACACCCAGACGTACGGCTCGGGCAACGCGACCGACGGCGACGCCAACACCTACTGGGAGTCCGCCAACAACGCCTTCCCGCAGTGGATCCAGGTCGATCTGGGCGCCGCGACCGCCGTCAAACGGATCGTCCTGAAACTTCCCCCGGCCACCGCCTGGGCCACCCGCACCCAGACGATCTCCGTGCAGGGCGGCACGGACGCCGGCACCGCCACCCAGCTGCTCGCCTCGGCGGGCTGCACCTTCGACCCGGCGACCGGCAACACCGCGACCCTCACGCTCCCCTCCACCGTCACCACCCGCTACGTACGGCTCGACATCACCGCGAACAACGGCTGGCCGGCCGGGCAGGTCTCGGAGTTCCAGGTCTTCGGCGCCTGACCCCCTCACGTCCGACGGAGGGTGTTGCCAGGACCACCCCCGATCCGGTCCTCAGGCCCAGGGACCGGGAGCGTCGCCGACGGCAGGATTCAAGGCGTACCGAATCCACCGCACGGAACCTCCGGGGGACCCCATGAACGAAATGTCGGCCAGGCGTCTGGCGGGCGGTGCGGGCATCGCCGCCGCCGTCGCCCTCATCGTCGAAGTGCCCCTGTACTTCGTCTACTCGGGCCCGCCGCCGGACGCCAACGTGCTGGCCCGGCTGCTGATCGGGATCGTCGCGCTGGCGTTCCTGCTCGTGTTCGTGACCGCGTTCCGCGAACTGGTGAAGCGGGTGAACCCCGAGTACGAGTGGGCCGGTTCGATGGCCTTCACGGCGGGGCTGGTGTACACGACGATCACGCTGGTCTCCAGCGGACTGGAGGCCGGCGCGGTCATCGCCGCCGACCACCCCATCGACCCGACGATCGACGTCAGCGGCACCTACATCCTCTACGGGTCGATCTCCCGGCTCATGCTGGCGTTCTTCCTGACCGCGGTGGGCTTCGCCGTCTCCCGCACGCGACTGCTGCCACGCTGGACCGCCAGGTCGGCCTACGTCCTGGCCGGGATCAACCTCGCCTTCGTGCCGTCCCTGTTCTTCGGGAACACGCCCGCGCACTTCTACGCGGCGAACGGCTGGGGCACCACCGCCCTGATGGGCGCGATCCTCAGCTACTGGCTGCTGGCCCTGGGCATCTCCACCTACCGCAGCGCGAAGGCACCCGCGGCGGGGGCGCTCACCTAGGTGTCCGGTGCGGGCCGGATACCCAGGGTGGGTATGGTGGCTCCATGGCCCGTCCCGAGCAGCCCGTAGGACCGCACCCTCGCGTGCGGTCCTACGGGCTGCTCGTGGCCGCCCTGCTGTTCGGCCTGCTCGGGATGCACGGGCTCGGGCCCGTTCCCATGGCCGAGCCCGCTCAGGGGCACACCATGGCGGTGACGACCGTGGCGACGGGCGAGACGGCGTCGACGCCGGACGCCTGCGATCACGACGCGGGGGACTGCGGCGGCAGCCACATGGAACACGCCGACGCGACCTGCGCCTCCGCGTCCGTCGCCGGTGCCCCGGCCGTCATTCCGGTGCTGCAACCCGATGTGGCGGCCTGCGCCGAGGCGCCGGACAGTCGTACGTCCGGGACGGGCAGCGGTCCCGACGGGGGCCGGGCCCCGCCCTCCCTCGCCGAACTCCAACTCCTGCGGATCTAGAGCGGCCCGCGCGACACGTCACCGTGCGCGCATCGGTATGCCCTGAACGGATCCACACACCAGGAGTTCCCCCATGACCGCACAGCGCAGGTTCGTCCGTCGTACCGTTCTCGCCGTCACCGCCTCGGTGGCCGCCCTCACGCTCGCCGCGTGCGGCAGCGACGACGACGGCAAGGCGAGCGGCGGGACCGCGTCCGCCACCGCGACCGGTGGCCACAACGCCGCGGACGTCTCCTTCTCGAAGGACATGATCCAGCACCACCGCCAAGCCGTGGAGATGGCCGGACTGGCCGCCGGCCACGCCTCCTCGGCGCAGGTCAAGAGCCTCGCCACGAAGATCGAGGGGGCCCAGGCCCCGGAGATCAGGACCATGTCCGGCTGGCTCACCTCGTGGGGCGAGCAGGTGCCCCAGGACATGTCCGGCATGGACTCCGGCATGAACCACGACATGTCGTCCGCCACGCCCGGCATGATGAGCGACGCCGACATGGGCAAACTGGAGAAGGCCTCCGGCGCCGACTTCGACACCATGTTCCTCACCATGATGGTCGAGCACCACGAGGGCGCCGTCGACATGGCCAAGACCGAGAAGGCGGACGGGAGTTACGCCCCCGCCACCGAGCTGGCGGCCGACGTGATCACGGCTCAGAGCGCCGAGATCGAGCAGATGGACAAGATGCTCGGCAAGAGCTGACAGCACCGCTGAGGAGGAGGGCGGGACCGGTCGGCCCCGCCCTCCTCGACTCAGGCCTCGGCGGCGCCTTCTCGCCGTCGCTTCTGCTCCTCGAACAGCCGTAGGAACTCCTTCGCCTGTTCCTCCGCCACGCGGCGCTGCTCGGTCTCCTCCTCGTCTCGCACCCGGTACTCGTCGAGGACGCCCTCCTCGCGGAGCTGCTTCTCCTGGACGGAGGTGGGGAGTTCGGGGTCGGGGTCGGAGGGGCGCGGGCCCTCGGGACCGTCGGGACCGATGCGGACGAGGCGTTCCACGCGCACGATTCGCGTCCGGCAGCCGTCGATCACGATCTCGTCGCAGCGCTCGGCGTCGATCCGGTCGGCCAGCCGCCCGTACTCCGCCTTGGTCTCCTCGTCGAGCTGCTCCATGACCGGTGCCATCACCCGCAGATAGGTGGTGAGCGTGTCCCGCGACCCCTGCGGGCTCGCGTTCGTCATCTGCGTCGGCGCCCAGTGGCCGTCCGAGAACTCGGCCGCGGTGAACCCGGCGGGCAGCAGCACACCCCCGGGATGCGTCTCCAGGGCGCGCAACGAGTCCTCGCGTACGGCGGAGGGAGCGGTGCCCTTGGCGTGGACCAGCGAGAGGAGTTCCATGCGCAGGATGCCCTCGGACATCCCGGTCGGGGTGAAGGGGTCGATCACGAACCCCTTGGTACGGCCGCGGTATTCGTGACCGTGTCCGACCTTCGCCGGGTCGGGGTCGGACGGCCGGGGCGGCTCCGGTCCCGTCGGTCCCATCCGGATGAACTGGTCGCCCCGCACGATCCTGAACCGGCGCCCCAGGACCGTGAGTTCGTCCAGTGCCTCCCAGTCCAGCAGCTCCGCGTTCCGCAGCCACTCCCGCTGCGTCTCGGTGTCGCCCGCGTCCTCGGCGGCCCGCGCCTGTTCGCGGAAGGTCATGGCCATGGTGTCGCGTGCGCCCTGCGGGTAGGGGGTGGAGAAGAGGGAGACGATCTTCCAGCCGCCGGTATCGATCTCCTCGGCCACACCGAATATCGCGCCACCACCGCCGAGGACGTCCGGATAGGCCTTTCGGGCCTGCCACGCCTCCACGTCCGCGAGGGCTGCCGCCGGGGCGTCCGGCAGGGCCTCCATCCTGATCATCCGGTATCCGGGTACCTGATCACCGTGCTCAGACATGCTTCCAGCATGCCCGGGGCGGGGGACGGGACGCGACGAATCAACGCAACCGGCACACCAGTTGAACTCGCGGGGCACGGGTTCCGGCCAGGTGTCCCGCGCCCCGGGGTGATAGATGTCGGACATGAACAACTCGATCATCCGCTCACGTCCGGCCGGTGTCCGATGACCGCGGGCGCCGACACCCCCGACCGCCGGGGCCGCACCGGCCTGGACCGCACCGGCCTCGGCCTGACCGGAAACCCGCGCGTCAAGGTCCGCGACGTGACCCTGCTGTCCAGCCACTGGTACGTCGAGCGGACCACGACCTTCGACTTCCGCCACGGCGACGGCACCTGGACCACCCAGGAACGCGAGACCCACGACCGCGGCAACGGCGCGACCCTGCTCCTCTACGACGCCGAGCGCGAAACGGTCCTGCTCACCCGCCAGTTCCGCTTTCCCGTCTACGTCAACGGCCACCCCGACGGCATGCTCGTCGAGACCCCGGGCGGCCTCCTCGACGACGCGGACGAGCACCCGGAGGAGGCCGTACGACGCGAGGTGGTGGAGGAGACCGGGCACACCGTCGGCGAGGTCGAGCACGTCTTCGACGTCTACATGAGCCCCGGCTCGGTCACCGAACGCATCGGCTTCTACGCCGCCTCCTACGGCCCCTCGACCCGCACCCACGAGGGCGGCGGTCTCCAGGAGGAGGGCGAGGACATCGAGATCCTCGAACTCCCCTTCCGTCGCGCCCTGGAGATGATCCGCACCGGCGAGATCGCCGACGCCAAGACGATCATGCTGCTCCAATGGGCGGCGCTGGACGGGCCGTTCGCCAAGTAGCCGCGCGGGGGCTTGACTTGAAGTGCGCTCCAAGAGGAAGACTCCCGTTCGCGCCCGGAGAACCGGGTGCGAACGGGAGGGACCACATGAAGTACCGCACCATAGGCGCCGATCCGGCGCATCGCCGTGAGGTGAGCGTGCTCGCCCTCGGCGCGATGCTGTTCGGCTCCCGCACCGACGAGAAGACCTCCTTCGCCGTGCTCGACCGCTATGTCGAGGCCGGCGGGAACTTCATCGACACGTCCGACAACTACGCCTTCTGGGTCGACGGCGGCCAGGGCGGTCAGAGCGAGAAGCTGCTCGGCCGGTGGCGGCGCAGCCGCGGCATCGGCGACGAGATCGTGATCGCCACCAAGCTCGGCGCCCGCCCGCTGGCACCCGGCTCGGGTTTCGTCGACAACCCGGAAGGACTGTCCGCGAAGGTCATCCGCGAGTCGGCCGAGCGCAGCAGGGAACGCCTCGGCGTGGACAAGCTCGACCTGCTGTACGCGCACATCGAGGACCAGAGCGTTCCGCTGCGGGAAACCGTCGAAGGATTCGCCGAGTTGGTGGCCGAGGGCACCGTAGGTCTCCTGGGCGTCAGCAACCACGCCGCCTGGCGGGTGGAACGGTCCCGTGCGCTCGCCGCCGCGGCCGGACTGCCCGGTTACGAGGTCCTCCAGTACCAGCACAGCTATCTGCGCCCCCGGACGGACGTGCCGTCGGAGTTCTTCCCCGACGGCAGCCTCGGCACCGTCGGCCCGGACCTGTCCAGTTACCTGCGCGCCGAGCCCGGCCTCACCCTGGTCGCCTACTCACCGCTGCTGGCCGGCGCCTACACCCGCGAGGACAAACCGCTGCCCGCCGACTACGACCACCCGGGCACCCCGGCCCGCCTCGCCGCGCTGCGGGAGGTGGCGAAGGAGACCGGGGCCAGCGTCAACCAGGTGGTGCTGGCCTGGCAGTTGGGCGGGACGCTGCCGATCGTCCCGCTCGCGGGGGCGTCGTCCGTGGCCCAGTTGGAGGAGAACCTCGCCGCAGTGGACCTGGAGTTGACGGCGGAGCAGCGCCAACTCCTGGACTCCGCCGTGTAGTTCAGGGCCTGACCAGCAGCTGGAAGTCGAACGCGTACCGGGACGCCCGGTAGATGTGCGTCCCGTACTCGACCGCCCGCCCCGTGTCGTCGTACGCCGTGCGCTGCATCGTGAGCAGCGCGGCGCCCTCCTTCTCGTCGAGGCGGGTGGCCTCCGCGGGGGTGGCCGAGCGGGCGCCTATCGTCTGGCGGGCGCTGTGCAGGGTGACGCCGGCGGTGCGCAGCATCCGGTACAGGCCCGTCGACTCCAGCCGGGCGGTGTCGAGTTGGAGCAGGTTGGCCGGGAGGTAGTTGCAGAGGAACGCCACCGGCTGGCCGTGCGTCGAGCGCAGCCGTTCCAGGAGGGTGACCTCGCTGCCCTCCGGGACACCGAGGGCGGCCGCGACATCCGCGGTCGCGGGCACGCCCTCGTTGCGCAGCACCTCCGTGGTCGGTCCCTGTCCGGCCGACTCCAGGTCGTCGTAGAGGCTGCTGAGCTCCAGCGGTCGCTTGACCTGGCTGTGCACCACCTGCGTGCCGACCCCGCGCCGCCGGACCAACAGTCCCTTGTCCACCAGGGATTGGATGGCCTGGCGGACGGTGGGGCGGGACAGGCCGAGGCGTACGGACAGGTCGATCTCGTTGCCCAGGAGGTTGCCCGGCGCCAGAGCCCCGTGCTCGATCGCCGCCTCCAGCTGCTGTGCGAGCTGGTAGTACAGCGGCACCGGACTGTTGCGGTCCAGGGCGAAATGCAGGGCATCGAGCGGGGACCCGTTCGCGGCACGCGTGAAGTCACCGGTCTTGGCCACAGGGGCACCTCCTCACGGATCGTGACGGACAGTCAGGAGTTGCTGGGGAAGCCGAGGTTGATGCCACCGTCGGCCGGGTCCGGCCAGCGGGTGGTGATCACCTTGCCCTGCGTGTAGAAGGCGACGCCGTCGTTGCCGTAGACGTGGAGGTCCCCGAAGAGGGAGTCCTTCCAGCCGCCGAAGGAGTGGTAGCCGACGGGCACCGGGATCGGCACGTTCACGCCGACCATGCCCGCCTTGACCTCCATCTGGAAGCGGCGGGCGGCGCCGCCGTCCCGGGTGAAGATCGCGGTGCCGTTGCCCCAACGGGAGCTGTTGATCAGGGTGATGGCCTCGTCGTACGACTCGGCGCGGACGACGACCAGGACCGGGCCGAAGATCTCGTCCTTGTACGCGTCCGCCGTCAGCGGCACCCTGTCGAGCAGGGAGACGCCGAGGAAGAAGCCGTCCTCGTGGCCCTCGACCGAGAGGCCGGTGCCGTCGACGACGACCTCGGCGCCCTGCGCGGCGGCCGACGCGACGTACGAGGCGACCTTGTCGCGGTGCTCGCGGGTGATCAGCGGGCCCATCTCGGACGCCGGGTCGTTGCCGGGGCCGATGCGGAGCTTGCCGGCGCGCTCGGCGATCTTGCCGACCAACTCGTCGCCGGTGTCGCCGACCGCGACCACGACGGAGACGGCCATGCAGCGCTCGCCGGCCGAGCCGTAGGCCGCGTTGATCGCCTGGTCGGCCGCGAAGTCCAGGTCCGCGTCCGGCAGGACCAGCATGTGGTTCTTGGCGCCGCCGAGGGCCTGCACGCGCTTGCCGTGCTCGACCGCCTTGAGCTGGATGTACTTGGCGATCGGCGTCGAGCCGACGAAGGAGACGGCCTCGATGTCCGGGTGCTCCAGGAGGCGGTCGACGGCCAGCTTGTCGCCCTGGACGACGTTCAGGACACCCTGCGGGAGGCCCGCCTCGGAGGCGAGTTCGGCCAGCCGGTAGGACGCCGAGGGGTCCTTCTCGCTCGGCTTGAGGATGAAGGTGTTGCCGGTCGCGATGGCGATCGGGAACATCCACATCGGCACCATGGCCGGGAAGTTGAAGGGCGTGATGCCCGCAACTACCCCCAGGGGCTGGCGAATTGAGGCCACGTCGACGCGCGTGGAGACCTGCGTCGACAGCTCGCCCTTGAGCTGCACACTGATGCCGCAGGCGAGTTCGACGATCTCCATGCCGCGCGCGACCTCGCCGAGCGCGTCCGAGTGCACCTTGCCGTGCTCGGCGGTGATCAGCTCGGCGATCTCGTCGCGGTGCGCGTCCAGCAGCTCGCGGTACTTGAACAGGATCGCGGTGCGCTTGGCGAGCGAGGAGGTGCCCCAGCTCTCGAACGCGGCCTTCGCGGAGGCGACGGCGGCGTCCACCTCGTCGACGGTCGCGAAGCCGACCTGCTTCTCCTGCGCGCCGGTCGCCGGGTTGTACACGGGACCGAAACGGCCCGAGGTGCTCTCGACGGGCTTGCCGTCGATCCAGTGGGTGATCGTCTTCATGGTGCAAGGGCCTTTCGGGGGAGGGGAGTTCAGAGGTGGCGGCGACGGTCGGCGACCTGGCGGTCGTACTCCTCGCGGGCCAGTACGGCCGATGCGCGCGAGGCGGTCTCGGCGACCGGCACGTCCCACCAGGCCTCGGCCGGGGGAGCGGTCGGGGTGGCGGTGTCGGTCTCGACGTAGACGCACGTCGGCCGGTCGGAGGCGCGGGCCGTGGCGAGCGCCTCGCGCAGTTCACGCACCGTCTTGGCGCGCAGGACGTCCATGCCGAGGCTGGCCGCGTTGGCGGCGAGGTCGACCGGGAGCGGGGCGCCGGAGAAGGTGCCGTCGGCCGCGCGGTAGCGGTAGGCGGTGCCGAAGCGCTCGCCGCCGACCGACTCGGAGAGGCCGCCGATGGAGGCGTAGCCGTGGTTCTGGATGAGGACCAGGTTGACCGGCAGGCCCTCCTGGACCGCCGTGACGATCTCGGTCGGCATCATCAGGTAGGTGCCGTCGCCGACCAGCGACCAGACGGGGGTGTCGGGGGCGGCCTGCTGGACGCCGATGCCGGCCGGGATCTCGTAGCCCATGCAGGAGTAGCCGTATTCGAGGTGGTACTGGCGGGGCGAGCGGGCTCGCCACAGCTTGTGCAGGTCGCCGGGGAGGGAACCGGCCGCGTTGATGACCACGTCGTCGTCGCCGACGACCGCGTCGAGGGCGCCGAGGAGTTGGGTCTGGGTCGGGACGGCGTTCTCGTCGGGGGCGGTGAACGCGGTGTCGACGACCCGCTCCCAGCGCTCCTTGCCCTCGCGGTACTCGGCCTCGTAAACCGAGTTCACACGGTGATCGGCGAGTGCCTCGGTCAACGCGGTGAGCCCGGCCCGCGCATCGCACACCAGGGTGCGCGCCGCGAGCTTGTGGGCGTCGAACGCGGTGATGTTGAGGTTGACGAACCGGACGGCCGGGTTCTGGAACAGGGTGTGGGAGGCCGTCGTGAAGTCCGTGTAGCGGGTGCCGACGCCGATCACCAGGTCCGCCGTGCGCGCGATCTCGTCGCTGACGGCCGTGCCGGTGTGGCCGATGCCGCCCAGGTCGGCCGGGTGGTCGTGGCGCAGCGAGCCCTTGCCCGCCTGGGTGGAGGCGACCGGGATGCCGGTCGCCTCCACCAGTGCCTTGAGCGCGTCCTCGGCCTGGCTGTGGTGGATGCCGCCGCCCGCGACGATCACCGGACGCTCGGCGGCCCGGATCGCCGCGACCGCCTCCGTCAGCTCGAAGGGATCGGCCGCGGGCCGCCGTACGTGCCACACGCGGTCGGCGAAGAACTCCTCCGGCCAGTCGTGGGCCTCGGCCTGAACGTCCTGCGGCAGAGCGAGAGTTACCGCTCCCGTCTCCACCGGGTCGGCCAGCACGCGCATCGCGTTCAGCGCGGCCGGGATCAGGGCCTCGGGGCGCATGACGCGGTCGAAGTAGCGGGAGACCGGGCGCAGGGTGTCGTTGACCGAGAGGTCGCCCTCGACCGGGTGCTCCAGTTGCTGGAGCAGCGGGTCGGCGGCACGGGTCGCGAAGTAGTCGCCGGGCAGGAGCAGCACCGGCAGGCGGTTGATCGTGGCCAGCGCGGCGCCGGTGACCAGGTTGGTGGCGCCCGGTCCGATCGACGTCGTGACCGCCTGCGCGGAGAGCCGGTCCAGCTGGCGGGTGTAGCCGACCGCCGCGTGCACCATGGCCTGTTCGTTGCGGCCCTGGTGGAACGGCATCGTGTCCTCGCCGGCTTCGAGCAGCGCCTGGCCGAGTCCGGCAACGTTGCCATGGCCGAAGATGCCCCAGGTGCCGGCGATCAGCCGGTGCCGCACGCCGTCGCGCTCGGTGTACTGGACCGACAGGAACTGCACCAGGGCCTGGGCGACGGTCAGGCGGCGGGTGGGGGTGCTCATCAGGACTTCTCCGGTGCCGTGTAGAGGGGGAGGCGGGGGTCGACGGGCTGCTCGGGCCAGGTGCCGCGGACCCAGGCGTGGTCGGGGTGGTCGCAGATCAGCCAGGACCGGTCGTCGTCGGGACCCGCCATGACGTTGAGGTAGTACATGTGGTGGCCGGGCACCGCCATCGAGGGCCCGTGCCAGCCGTCCGGGATCAACACGACGTCCCCGCCCCGGACTTCGGCCAGGACGTCCGTGTTACGGCCCTGTCCCGATGGCGAGACGCGCTGGTAGCCGAGACCGGGGGTGCCCTCGTGGTCGGCGAACTCGAAGTAGTAGACCTCTTCGAGGACGGACTCCTCACCGGGCCGGTGCTCGTCGTGCTTGTGCGGCGGGAAGGAGGACCAGTTCCCGCCGGGCGTGATCACCTCCACGGCGATGAGCTTGTCGCACTCGAAGACGCCGGCCGCGCCGAAGTTGTTGACCTGGCGCGAGCTGTTGCCGGTGCCGCGCAGCTCCACCGGCACCGAGGAGGCCGGGCCGTAGCGGGCGGGCAGCCGCCGGGTGCAGCGGGCGCCGGTCAGCGCGAAGCGGCCACCGCCGGGGGACAGGATCGTCGTACGGGAGTCGCGGGGAACGTACGCGAAGTCGCTCACGGCGGTGAACACGCTCTCGCGGCCGTGGAGTTCGAAGGTGTCGTGGCCGAAGTCGTCGGCGGCGGAGACCGTGCACGCGCCGCTGAGCGGGACGACGATCCACTCGCTGTCGTCGGTGTCGAAGGTGTGGATGCCGCCCGGCGGCAGCTCCAGGATCCGCAGGCTGGAGTAGCCCCAGGCCGCCGACTCGGGGGTGACGTCCACGACGTAGGGGCCGCCGAGGGCCTTGCCCGCGGGAAGGTGGTACGCGCTCGTCATGGTGTGCCTCCGGTTCACAACAGACCTACAGCGGTGTCCACCGCCGTCTCCACGCCGCCGTCGGCGGGGTAGAGCAGGGAACGGCCCACGACCAGGCCCTGGACGGTGGGCAGGCGCAGCGTCTTGCGCCACTTCTCGTACGCGCCCTCCTGGTCGTCGCCGACCTCGCCGCCGAGCAGGACGACGGGCAGTGTCGACGTCTCCAGGACCTCGGCCATGTCGTCCGGGTCGTCGGTGACGGGCAGTTTCAGCCAGGTGTAGGCGGAGGTGCCGCCCAGGCCCGAGGAGATCGCGATCGAGCGGGTCACGGCCTCGGCGGACAGGTCGTTGCGGACCTTGCCGTCGATGCGGCGGGATATGAACGGCTCGACGAAAAGGGGGAGTTGGCGTGCCGCCATGGCGTCGATGGCGCGGGCCGTCGACTCCAGGGTGGTGAGCGAGCCCGGGTCGTCGTAGTCGATGCGGAGCAGCAGCTTGCCCGCGTCGAAATGGAGGCGGGCGATGTCCTCGGCGCGGTGGCCGGTGAACCGGTCGTCCATCTCGAAGGCGGCGCCGGACAGGCCGCCGCGGTTCATCGAGCCCATGACGACCTTGCCGTCCAGGACGCCGAGGAGGAGCAGGTCCTCCAGGATGTCGGCGGTGGCGAGCACCCCGTCGACGCCGGGCCGGGAGAGCGCGACGCAGAGGCGTTCCAGCAGGTCGGCGCGGTTCGCCATGGCCGTGCGGCGGTCGCCGACGCCGAGCGCGCCGCGGGCCGGGTGGTCGGCGGCCACGATCATCAGGCGGCCGCTGTCGCCCAGCAGCGGGCGGCGCACCCGGCGGGCGGCCGCCTCGGCGATCGCCTCCGGATGCCGGGCTCTGACCGTGACCAGGTCGGGAATGCTGATGCTCAAGAGAAGCTCCGTTCAGGGAAGGCTCGGGCGGCCATGTGGTCAGCCGCCCACGCGCGCGCCGGCGAGGAGGTCCTCGACCTCGGACTCGGTGGGCATCGCGGTGGAGCAGGCGAGGCGGGAGGCGACGAGGGCGCCGGCCGCGTTGGCGAAGCGCATGGACCGTTCCAGGTCCCAGCCGGCCAGCAGGCCGTGGCACAGCGAGCCGCCGAACGCGTCGCCCGCGCCGAGGCCGTTGAGCACCTCGACCGGGACCGGCGGCACCTCGGCGGTCGTGCCGTCGCGGTGCACGGCCAGGACGCCCTTGGGGCCCTGCTTGACGACGGCGAGTTCCACGCCCGCGTCGAGGAGTGCCTGGGCGCAGGCGCGGGGCTCGCGGACGCCGGTGGCGATCTCGCACTCGTCGAGGTTGCCGACCGCGACCGTCGCGTGGCGCAGGGCCTCCGCGTAGTACGGGCGGGCCTCCTCAGGGTCCTTCCAGAACATCGGACGCCAGTCGAGGTCGAAGACCGTGGTGCCGGCCTTGTCGCGGGCCTTGAGGGCGGCGAGCGTGGCGGAGCGGCTGGGCTCCTCGCTCAGACCGGTGCCGGTGATCCAGAAGACGCGGGCCTGGCGGATCGCGAAGTAGTCCAGTTCCTCGGTGCGGATCTCCAGGTCGGGCGCCTTGGGCTGCCGGTAGAAGTAGAGCGGGAAGTCGTCCGGCGGGAAGATCTCGCAGAACGTGACCGGGGTCGGGTAGTCCGCGACGGGCGTGACCCAGCGGTCGTCGACCCCGAAGTCCTTGAGGGCCTCGTGCAGATACGTTCCGAAGGGATCGTCGCCGGTGCGGGTGATCACCGCGGTGGTCCGGCCGAGCCGGGCGGCCGCGACCGCCACATTGCTCGCGGAACCCCCGAGGAACTTGCCGAACGTCTCCACACGGGCCAGCGGTACGCCAGACTGCAGCGGGTAGAGATCGACCCCGATGCGGCCCATGGTGATCAGATCGAAGGACTGGGCTGACTCGGCCATGCGCGACACTCCTCTGAGCTGCTGGGGGATGGGCGGGTCCCAGGGGCCTGCCGCCTCCCAGGTGTAGGTCTCGGAGGGGCTCCGTGTCAATAGTTTGTACTTACATTCGGACCTGCTCGTGAAATGATGTCTTAACAAAGTATTGACAGCGGACGCGCCCAGGGATTTGATTCCGTCCCAGCGCAACAGCCGTGTTTCGCGGCGACGACCCGGGGTCGACAGGCCCCGAGCCCGGATTTCTGCGATCATGACTCCCTTTCCCCTGAAGCACAGTGAGGTGCAGGAAAGATGGACCGTTCCACTTACTCCCGCTCGCGCAGAATGGCCCCCTTCGTGGCGGTGGCCGCGGCAGCGGCCCTGACCCTCGCCGGCTGCTCCAGCAGCTCGGGCGGAAAGAAGGCCACGGAGGACAGCTCCGGCGCCTCCGCGGGCAAGGCGAGCACCCCTCGGATGACGGTCGCCCTGGTCACGCACCAGGCACCCGGCGACACGTTCTGGGACATCGTCCGCAAGGGCGCCCAGGCCGCCGCCGACAAGGACAACATCAAGCTCGTCTACTCGGCCGACCCGAACGCGGGCAACCAGTCCAACCTGGTGCAGAACGCGATCGACCAGAAGGTCGACGGCATCGCGGTCACCCTCGCCAAGCCCGACGCCCTGAAGGACGTCATCGGCAAGGCGAAGACCGCGAACATACCCGTCGTCGGTCTCAACTCCGGTCTCAGCGACTGGAAGAAGCTCGGCCTGCTGGAGTTCTTCGGCCAGGACGAGACGGTGGCCGGCGAGGCGCTCGGCAAGCGGCTGAACACGGAAGGCGCCAAGAAGGCCGTCTGTGTCATCCAGGAGCAGGGCAACATCGGCCTGACCCAGCGCTGCGCCGGTGTGAAGAAGACGTTCACCGGCACGACCGAGGTCCTCAACGTCAACGGCACGGACATGCCGTCGGTGAAGTCGACGATCACGGCCAAGCTCACCCAGGACAAGTCCATCGACTACGTCGTCACCCTGGGCGCCCCGTTCGCGATGACGGCCGTGCAGTCGCTGGCCGACGCGGGCAGCAAGGCGAAGGTCGCCACGTTCGACCTGAACAGCACGCTGACGGGCGCCATCAAGAAGGGCACCGTCCAGTTCGCGGTGGACCAGCAGCCGTACCTCCAGGGCTACTTGGCGGTCGACTCCCTGTGGCTCTACAAGAACAACGGCAACTACAGCGGCGGCGGTGAGCAGCCCGTACTGACCGGCCCGGCCTTCGTCGACAAGACCAACGTCGACGCCGTCGCGAAGTACGCCGCCAACGGAACCCGGTGATGAGTATGACCCAGCACGCCGAGCCGGCGGTGACCTCACCGCCGGCCCCCGGCCCCAAGGAAACCGACGGCCGGACCTCTGAACGGCCCCTGGCGCTACGGCTGTTGGCCCGTCCCGAGGTGGGTGTCTTCCTCGGCGCCGCCGCCGTGTACGTGTTCTTCCTGATCGCCGCCCCGCCGGTGCGCGAGGGCGCCGCGATGGCGAACATCCTCTACAGCTCGTCGACGATCGGCATCATGGCGTTGCCGGTCGCCCTGCTCATGATCGGCGGGGAGTTCGACCTCTCCGCCGGTGTCGCGGTCATCACCTCGGCACTGACCGCGAGCATGCTCAGCTACCAACTCACCATGAACGTGTGGGTCGGTGTGGTCGTCGCGCTGCTGGTGTCGCTGGGGATCGGTTTCCTCAACGGCTGGATGGTCGTCAAGACCGGACTGCCGAGCTTCCTGGTCACCTTGGGCACCTTCCTGATCCTCCAGGGCGTCAACCTCGCGGTGACGAAGCTGGTCACCGGCAACGTCGCCACCGACGACATCAGCAACATGGACGGCTTCGGCCAGGCCAAGAAGGTCTTCGCGGCGTCCTTCGACATCGGCGGCGTCGACGTCAAGATCACCATCTTCTACTGGCTGGTGTTCGCGGCGATCGCCACCTGGGTGCTGCTGCGCACGAAGTACGGCAACTGGATCTTCGCGGTCGGCGGCAACAAGGACTCCGCGCGGGCCGTCGGCGTGCCCGTCGCGTTCACCAAGATCTCCCTGTTCATGCTGGTCGGCCTCGGTGCCTGGTTCATCGGCATGCACCAGCTGTTCACCTTCAACACCGTCCAGTCCGGCGAGGGCGTCGGCCAGGAGCTGATCTACATCTCCGCGGCCGTCATCGGCGGCTGTCTGCTGACCGGCGGCGCCGGCTCGGCGATCGGCCCCGTCTTCGGCGCGTTCATGTTCGGCATGGTGCAGCAGGGCATCGTCTACGCCGGCTGGAACCCCGACTGGTTCAAGGCGTTCCTCGGCGTGATGCTGCTCGGCGCCGTCCTCATCAATCTGTGGGTCCAGCGCACCGCGACCCGGAGGTGACCTTCATGGCAAGCAACGAATCCGGCACCCACGGCGCCATCCTCGAAGACGAGGCGCCGACCGACGCGGACGCCCCGATCGTCCAACTGCGCAACGCGGGCAAGGCGTACGGCAACGTCCGCGCCCTGCACGGCGTCGACCTCGCGGTCCGCCCCGGCCAGGTCACCTGCGTCCTCGGAGACAACGGCGCGGGCAAGTCCACGCTCATCAAAATCATCTCCGGGCTGCACCAGCACACGGAGGGCGAGTTCCTCGTCGACGGCGAACCCGTCCACTTCACCACCCCGCGACAGGCACTGGACCGCGGCATCGCGACCGTCTACCAGGACCTGGCCGTCGTGCCGCTGATGCCGGTGTGGCGCAACTTCTTCCTCGGCTCCGAGATGACCAAGGGCCCCTGGCCCTTCCGCCGTCTCGACATCGAGCGGATGAAGAAGACCGCGGACGAGGAACTCCGCAACATGGGCATCGTCCTGGACAACCTGGACCAGCCCATCGGCACCCTCTCCGGCGGCCAGCGCCAGTGCGTGGCGATCGCCCGCGCCGTCTACTTCGGCGCCCGCGTCCTCATCCTCGACGAACCCACCGCCGCACTGGGCGTCAAGCAGTCCGGTGTCGTCCTCAAGTACGTGGCCGCCGCCCGCGAACGCGGTCTCGGCGTCATCTTCATCACCCACAACCCGCACCACGCCTACATGGTCGGCGACCACTTCAGCGTCCTGCGCCTGGGCACGATGGAGTTGTCGGCGGAGCGCAGCGAGATCACCCTCGAAGAGCTCACCAACCACATGGCCGGCGGCACCGAACTCGCCGCGCTCAAGCACGAGTTGTCCCAGGTGCGCGGTGTCGACGTCGAGGAGCTCCCCGACGCGAAGTCCCTGAAGGCGCCGGTGGCCGCGTCTCCCGAAGGGACCGCCTGACATGTCGGACCGTCCGTTCCTGGACCGCATCCGGGTCGGCTCCGCCCCCGACTCGTGGGGCGTGTGGTTCCCGGACGACCCCCAACAGGTGCCGTGGGAACGGTTCCTGGACGAGGTCGCGCAGGCCGGCTACTCCTGGATCGAGCTGGGCCCGTACGGCTATCTGCCGACCGACCCGGCCCGGCTCACGGACGAGATCGCCCGACGTGACCTGAAGGTCTCCGCGGGCACGGTCTTCACCGGCCTGCACCGGGGCCCCGCGGTCTGGGACGCGACATGGGAGCACGTCGGCCAAGTCGCGGCGCTCACCCAGGAGATGGGCGCGCGGCACCTGGTCGTCATCCCCTCCTTCTGGCGGGACGACAAGACCGCCGAGATCCTGGAGCCGCCGGAGCTGACCGCCGAGCAGTGGGCCCACCTCACCAAGGGCATGGAGCGGCTCGGGCACGAGGTCAAGGAGGCGTACGGGCTCGACATCGTCGTCCACCCGCACGCCGACACCCACCTCGACACCGAGGACCACGTCGAGCGCTTCCTCGACTCGACCGACTCCGAACTGGTCAACCTCTGCCTGGACACCGGGCATTACGCCTACTGCGGCGGCGACAGCGTCAAGCTGATCGAGGCGTACGGCGAACGCATCGGCTATCTGCACCTCAAGCAGGTCGACCCGGAGATCCTCGCCGACGTCGTCAAGAACGAGGTGCCGTTCGGACCGGCCGTGGCGCGCGGAGTGATGTGCGAACCGCCGTCCGGTGTACCGGAGTTGGAGCCGGTGCTGATCGCCGCGCAGCGCCTGGGCGTGGAGCTGTTCGCGATCGTCGAGCAGGACATGTATCCCTGCGAGCCGGACAAGCCCCTCCCCATCGCGGAGCGCACCCGAAAGTTCCTCCGTTCCTGCGGTGCCTGACGATTCCTGCGGTGCCTGACGACCCGAAAGGACGGCCGATGGCCGTGAACCCGCGCGACCCGCTCGGAGTGGCAGTCGTCGGAACCGGAAAAATGGGGGCCGACCACGTCCGCAGGATCCAGGACGTGGTCAACGGAGCCCGCGTGAGTGCCGTCGTGGACGTCGACGCCGAGCGCGCCAAACGCATCGCGTCCGGTGTCGACGGCTGCACGGCGTACACCGACCCGGCCGCGGCGATGGCGGCGGCGGACGTCGACGCCGTCCTGATCGCCTCACCGGGCCCCGCCCACGAGGCGGCCCTCCTCACGGCCTTCGAGCACGACCTTCCGGTCCTGTGCGAGAAACCCCTCACACCCGACGCGGCCTCGGCACTGCGGGTGATGGAGGCGGAGCTGCGCCTCGGCCACCGTCGGGTGCAGGTCGGCTTCATGCGGCGCTACGACGCCGAGTACATGAAGCTCAAGTCCCTCCTGGGAACAGGCCAGTTGGGCAGACCGCTCATGCTCCACAACCGGCACCGCAACGCCGCCAGCCCGCCCTTCTTCACCAGCTCCATGCTCATCAGCGACTCCGTGGCCCACGAGACGGACGCGACCCGCTGGCTGCTCGGCCACGAGATCACGGCGGTGACGGTCCTGCGCCCACGCCCCACGGCGAGCGCCCCGGACGACCTCCAGGACCCGCAGTTCGTCGTCTTCGAGACCGACGGCGGCGCGATCGTCGACGTCGAGATGTTCGTCAACTGCGGCTTCGGCTACCAGGTCCAGGCCGAGATCGTCTGCGAACGCGGCACCGCCCGCATCGGCGACGGCCACGCCATGGTCACCAACATGGCCGGCCGCTGGGGCGGCACCATCGCCCAGGACTACGTCGAACGCTTCGCCGACGCCTACGACCGCGAGGTCCAGACCTGGGTCGATGCCACCCGCCGTGGCGAGGTGACCGGCCCGAGCGTGTGGGACGGGTACGCGGCGGCGGCCGTGTGCGAGGCGGGGGTGCGGGCGTTGGAGGACGGGGTTCGGGTGGAGGTGGAGTTGGTGGAGCGGCCCGCGTTCTATCGGTGAACTCGCGGGGCCGCCGTACCTGTTGGAGAAAAGTGTGACACTTCGCCGAGATGTCACACTTTTCGCGGTCGGGGTCCCAGCCCCGCCTCCCGATAGCACTCGTCGATCAACGTCATCGTCGCGACCGCGTCGTCCGGGCCCAGCGGGAGAGGCGCGCCCTCTCTCAACCGGGCCGCGAACGCCTCCAGTTGGTAGGTGTAGGACGAGCGGCGGCCGAGTCGTTCCGTGCGTTCGCCGTCCGTGGTGCGGATGACGATGCGGTCGTCCAGTTGGGGGAGGACGAAGTTCGGGGCGAAGGCCTCGCCGCGGCTGCCGGTGATGCGACAGCTCATGACCAGTTCGTCGTACGCCATGTGGGAGCGGGCGGAACCCGTGGCGCCGCTGGGGTAGACGAGGTCGGCGTCCAGCCACTCGTCGACGCCCGGGGCACCCGCGCGTTCGCCGCCGCGGGCCGAGGCGAGGCGGGGTGCGCCGCCCGCCCAGGGGGCCAGCATCCGCTGGGCGTGCAGGCTGTAGCAGCCCAGGTCCATCGTGGCGCCGCCGGCCAGGTCCAGGGACCAGCGCGGGTCGGTGTCCGGCGGGGCCGGGATCGCGACGAGCGTCTCGACGTGGCGGAGTTCGCCGAGTTCACCGGAGGCCAGCAGTTCGTGCAGGCGCCGGGTGACCGGGTGGAAGAGGTAGTGGAAGGCCTCCATGAAGACCGTCCCGGACTTCGCGGCAGCTTCTCGGACCTCGGCTGCCTCCGCCGCGTTGCTCGCCGACGGCTTCTCCGACAGGACGTGCTTGCCCGCCGCGAGCGCGGCGAGGTTCCACGGTCCGTGCAGGCCGTTGGCGAGCGGGTTGTAGACGACCTCCACCTCCGGGTCGGCGATCAGGTCGGCGTACGAGTCCGCCACCCGTTCGACGCGGTGCGCGGCGGCGTACGCCTCCGCCCTGGACCGGTCCCGCGCGGCCACCGCGACAAGGCGGTGGCCGGTCGTGCGGGCCGGGCCGATCAGGGAGTTCTCGGTGATCCGAGCCGCTCCCAGTACTCCGATGCGCAGTGGTTCCCGGCCCGGACCGCTCATGCTTCGCGTACCTCCTGGATGGTGACGGGGCGGTGCTCGTGCAGCGACAGGGTGCAGGCGTCGGCGATCCAGCCCGCCTCCAGGGCGTCCGCGACCGTGCACGGCGAGGTGCGGGTGCCGGCCACGACCTCGGTGAACGCGGTGAGTTCGGCGCGGTAGGCGGCCGTGAAGCGGTCCATGAAGAAGTCGTGCGGGACGCCCGCCGGGAAGGTCACGCCCGGCTCGACCGAGCGCAGCGGCAGCTTGTCCTCCAGGCCCACCGCGATGGAGTCGGTGAAGCCGTGGATCTCCATACGGACGTCGTAACCCCGGGCGTTGTGGCGGGAGTTGGACACCACCGCGATGGTGCCGTCGTCGAGGGTGAGGATCGCGCCGGTGGTGTCGGCGTCGCCCGCCTCCTTGATGTACTCGGCACCCCGGTTGCCGCCGACCGCGTACACCTCGGTGACCTCGCGGCCCGTCACCCAGCGGATGATGTCGAAGTCGTGCACGGAACAGTCCCGGAAGATGCCCCCGGACGCGGCGATGTACGCGGCCGGCGGCGGCGCCGGGTCCAGCGTCGTCGAGCGCACGGTGTGCAGCTTGCCCAGCTCGCCGGACCGCACGGCGGCGCGCGCGGCGACGAAACCGGCGTCGAAGCGGCGGTTGTAGCCGATCTGGATCGGCACGGTGCTGCCCTCGACGGCCTGGAGGACCTTGACGCCCTCGGCCATCGTCTTGGCGACGGGCTTCTCGCAGAAGACGGGGATGCCCGCCTCGACGGCGGCCAGGATCAGACCCGGGTGGGCGTCCGTCGCCGCGGCGACCACGACACCGTCGACCCCGGCGGCGAGCACGGCCTCGGGGGAGTCCGCGACCTCGGCGCCGAACCGCTCGGCGGCCTTCTTCGCCGCCTCCGCGAACGGGTCGGCCACGACGAGGGACTCGACGACGTCGAGTCCGGACAGGGTCTCGGCGTGGAAGGCGCCGATGCGGCCGAGGCCGAGGATTCCGATGCGCATGAGGGCTCTTGCTTTCTTGAGAGGTGCGGGTTCGGTACAGGTGCGGTAGGTCAGTCGAGGGCGCCCAGGACGTTCTGGTCCCAGTCGATCACCGAACCGGTGACCACTCCGGACCGGTCGGAGAGCAGGAACACCACGAAGTCGGCGATCTCGTCCGGCTGGCCGAGCTTGCCCATCGGCAGCCGGGACGCGGCCTGCGCGACCCAGTCGTCCCCGGCGCCGTGGAAGGCCCGCTGGACGGCGTCCTCGCCCTCGGTCGCCGTCCAGCCGATGTTGACGGTGTTGATCCGGATCCGGTCGAAGCGGTGCGCGTGCGCGGCGTTGCGGGTCAGGCCCGCGAGACCGGCCTTGGCCGTCGAGTACGGGGCGAGGTAAGGGGGCCCGCCGTGGGCGCAGTTGGAGCCGATGTTGACGATGGTCCCTGGTGCTTCGCGGGCGGTCATGTCAGCCACCGCGGCCTGCATCGCGAAGAACGGTGCCTTCAGGTTGATCGCCATGTGCTGGTCGAACAACTCCGGCGTGGTGTCCAGCAGCGAGCCGCGTGATGTGAGTCCCGCCGCGTTGACGAGGCAGTCGACGCGCCCGTGGGCCTCGACAGTCCGTACGACGCTGTCGCGCGCCTGTGCCGGATCGGCGAGGTCCGCCCGCAGGAAGCGCGCACCCGTGTCCGCGGCGAGCTTCTCGCCCACTTCGGCACGGCGGCCGGTGAACGACACCGCCGCCCCCTCGCGCACCGCCGCCCGGACGATCGCGGCGCCGATGCCCTGGCTGCCGCCGTTGACGAGGACGACCTTGCCGTCGAGGAGCCCCATGAGCCCTGAACGTTCCGTGGATCCCATGGTGTTCGTCAGCTCTCGCGCCGCTCGGCACCGGCCCGCAGTTCCCCGCGGAGCGCCTGCGGGTCCCATCCCTCACGCACCGCGCGGCGCACGAGGTCGGCCTGCGACGGCGGGGCCAGCCCCTCGACCGGCGGGTCGTTGTCGAGGTTGGTCGGGAACGGATAGCCCTCGGCACTCGCCGCGACGACCGTGTCCAGCCACTCCTCGCCCACGCCCTCGGCCTTGCGCTTGAGCAGCACCGGGAAGACCGCGTTGGTGACGGCCTCGCGGTCCACCGTCTCCATCGCCCGCCCGAACGCGGAGGACACCTGGAGCAGGTTGGCCATCCGCCGCACGTCCGCGGTGCGGTTGGTGCCGGCCGCGTGGAAGAGCGCCGGGTTGAAGAACGCGGCATCGCCCTTGGCGAGCGGCAGTTGGATGTAGTGCGACTCGAAGTAGGCCTGGAACTCCGGGAGTCGCCACGCCAGATAGCCCGACTCGAACTTCTGGGAGTGCGGCAGGTACATCGTCGGCCCCGACTCCACCGGCATGTCGCAGTGCGCGACCGCCCCTTGGAGCGTGAGCACGGGGGAGAGGCGGTGCACGTGCGCCGGGTACTCGGCGGCGACCTCGTTCGTGAGGAACCCGAGGTGGTAGTCGCGGTGCACGGTCTGCGCCGCGCCGCCCGGGTGGACCACGTTGATCTGCGAGGTGACCTGGTAGCCGGGGCCGAGCCACGCGACGGACACCAGGGCCAGGATGTCGTTCGCGTAGTAGTCGGCGAACACCTCGGGGTCGTAGAGCGCGGCCTTCTCCAGCGCGTTCCACACCCGGTCGTTGGCCCCCGGCTTCGCGAAGTGGTCCCCGGCACCCGCGCCCGATGCGCGCTGCTCGGCGATCAGGGCTTCGAAGACACCTGTGGAACGGTCCACCACCGACAGGTCCGGGAAGGCGCCCCGCAGGACCACGATGCCGGGCCCCTCGGCGAACGCCCGCACCAGCTCGGCCTGCACCTCGCGGCGCTCGCCGGCCGCCACGGACTTGCGGAGCCGGTCGCTGTCGTAGACGAGGACGTTCCGCTCGACCGAGGACGCGTACGGGAATTCGGCCAGTTCGGTCGGCTGCTCGACGAGGGTGCGGAAGGCGTCGAGGTCGCAGTCCTGCTCGGTGAGCCAGGCGCGGGATTCTGCGGATGTGAAGGACATCGTCGTCCCCTCGGGTCACGGAGTGGTGCGGTCCTGTCATTCTTGTCAGTACAAACCCATCGAACAACCAGCAGCCGGCCATCAAAAACCCCTCAAGGAGGCGACCCGTGGGCCACCCCTTCCCGATCCGTGAAATCGCACGTCAGGCGGGTCTCAGCGAGGCCACCGTGGACCGTGTCCTGAACGGCAGGGGCGGGGTCCGCGAGAGCACGCAGCGTGAGGTGCGGCAGGCCATCGCCGATCTCGACCGGCAGCGCACCCAGGTCAGACTCGTCGGCCGTACGTTCATGATCGACATCGTGATGCAGACGCCGGAGCGCTTCTCCACCGCCGTACGGAACGCCCTGGAGGCCGAGCTGCCCGACCTGCACCCGGCCGTCGTGCGCTCACGCTTCCACTTCCGGGAGACCGCCCCGGTGAAGGAACTGGTCGGGACCCTGGACAGGATCGTGCGGCGCGGCTCGCAGGGCGTCATCCTCAAGGCGCCGGACGTCCCCGAGATCACCGCCGCCGTCGGCCGGCTCGTCGCCGCCGGTATCCCCGTCGTCACCCTGGTCACCGACCTGCCCGCGAGCGCCCGCCTGGCCTACGTCGGCATAGACAACCGGGCGGCGGGCGCGACCGCCGCCTACCTGATGGGACAGTGGCTCGGCGACCGCCCCGGCAACGTCCTCACCAGCCTGAGCAGCGGTTTCTTCCGCAACGAGGAAGAACGCGAGATGGGCTTCCGCAGCACCATGCGCGCCCGCTACCCGGAACGCGTGCTGGTGGAGATCACCGAGGGCCAAGGCCTGGACGCCACCCAGTACGAACTCGTCCGGGCCGCCCTCAAGCGCGACCCGGACATCCGCGCGGTCTACTCCATCGGAGGCGGCAACTTCGCGACCCTGCGCGCCTTCGCCGACCTGGGCCGCGAGTGCGCCGTGTTCGTCGCGCACGACCTCGACCACGACAACACCCGGCTGCTGCACGAGCAGCGCCTGTCCGCGGTCCTCCACCACGACCTGCGCCAGGACGTCCGCGAGGCCTGCCGCATCGTGATGCGCGCCCACGACGCGCTGCCGCCCGCGGGCCCGACCCTGCCGTCCGCGATCCAGGTCGTCACGCCCTACAACTTGCCTACGACACCGCCGCGTTGACCCCGTCTACAGGTTGATCGCGTACGCCTTGCGCAGCGTCTCGTGCACTGTCCACGTCGTACGGTCGCCCTCGCGCAGCACGGCCATGTCCCCGGGACCGACCGTCAGCGTCTCGCTGCCCTCGACCTCGATCGTGGCCGAACCGCTGATCACGACGAACAGCTCGTCCGCCTCTGTGTCGGTGACCGCGCCCGGCGTGATCTGCCAGATCCCGCGGACCTGCTTGCCGTCCTCGGACTCCCACACGACCTTCCCGGTGACCTCGGGCGTACCGGAGACGATCTGCGCCGGATCGAGCGGCTCGGGTTCGAGCTCGGCGTCGGGGATACGGACTACGAAACTGTGCGTCATGCCGCGACCCTAGCCGGGGTGGACCGTTCCAGGCGTGGACACTGTGTGGGGTATCGGCCCAGGTCGGAGGACACTTCGTCGCGGAGTGGCGGCCCGGACGGCGCCGGGTGATCGTGGAGGGCATGGCGCAGACCACGGCAGCCGTCCCCGAGCCGCACCCACACCCGCACGCAACCCGGGAGAACATCCTCTTCGGGGGCGTCTACGGCTCCGTCCTCGCCTGCTCGATGGTCGCCGCGCTCACCCAGTACGGCCACACCGACCGAGGCAGCCGCCGCTACGACGCCCTGTGGCTGCTGGTGACCGCCGCCGCCTCGGCACTCGCCCACGGGTACGCCCACTACATCGCCGAGCGCGCCCCGCACCGCCGCTGGGACGCCCTGCGCACCCTGCGCGACGAGTGGCCCCTGGTCGCCGCCGCGCTACCGACCGTGCTGCTGCTCGCCGGGGCAGGCTGGGGCTGGTGGCCCGCGAACGGCGTCGAGTACGCGGCGTTCGTCCTCAACATCGCGCTGCTGTTCTGCCTGGGGCTGGTCACGGCCCGCTGGTCGGCGCGGAGTTGGGCGGCGGCCGTGACCATCGGGGCGGTGGACGCGCTGCTGGGAGTGGTCGTCGTCGTGGCCAACGCCCTGATCAAATAAGCCCGTTCGGCCTGTTCAGCGCCTTGAGCTCGTTCAGCCCGTTCGACCTGTTCATCAAGCGGCACCCGCCTGCCCGAAGCCTACGGAACGTCCCGGTACCCGCGCAGCTTGCGGTACAGCGTCGCCCGCCCGATCCCCAACGCGGCAGCCGCCCGCGCCTTGTTGCCCCCGTGCCGGCGCAACGCGGCCAGGATCGTCGCGCGTTCGGCGTGCTCCATCGGGCTGAGCCGCCGGGCCGCGGGGCCTTCCCGCACGGGATCGGGCAGCTCGGCCCGCCGCACCGGGCCGGTGACCCGCCGGTGTTCCGCCAACGCCCTGACGACATGGGCGAGTTCGGTGACGTTCCCGGGCCAGGGGTGTTCCTCCAGGGCCCGGAGCGCGTCCAGGGTCCAGGTGAGCGGCGGCTGTCCCACGGCCGGGCGGGGCGCGAGGACCGGCAGCAACTCCCTTACGTCCTCCGGGCGTTCACGCAGCGCGGGCACGGTCACCGACCGGGCCGCCAAGGTGTCCAGCAGCCGCTGGAAGCACGGGCCCGGGGGAGTGCCGGGCGTGTAGGTGACCAGCAGCTGGACGTCGGGGTGTTCGTCGAGCAGGGAGTTGAGCGCGGCGACGTCCGGCTGGGCGAGCCGTTCCGCGTGCCGCAGGAGGAGCGGGCGGCCGTCCGCCAACTCGCTGTACTTCAAGCCGAGTTCGGGCGACTCGGCGGCATCGGCGACCAACGGCACGGTCCCGCCCAGCAGTTCACGGGCCAGCGCGGTCTTGCCGCTGCCGCGCTCACCGGCCAGCAGCAGCGGCTCATGGACCCGGGCCAGCTCCACCGCCCGGGCGACCGCGTGCCGCCAGGGCACCGAACCACCCGCGAGCGCCAGCGCGGGGCGCGGCACGAGGCGCGGCACGAGGCGCGGCACCGGCACCTCGGCGGCACGCGCTTCCAGTACGGCGACGATCCCGAGGACGCGGCCCTCATGCCGTACCGGAGTGATCTCGGCGGTGCACCCGGCACCGTCGGGGAGCGTCAGGTCGTAGGACTGCTCCTGCGCGGGACGGCATCCGGCGTCGTGGGACCGTTCCACCATGGGTGGGCGTCCGGTGTCGTAGGACCGTTCCACCGCGGGACCACCTCCGGCGTCCGCCGACCGCTCCCGGCTCGGACCGCCCCTGGCGTCGTGGGACCGTTCCACCACCGGACCGCACCCGGTCTCCCGAGGCGGCCGTGCATCGCGGGGCGGTCGACCGCCGGAGGCTCGCTCGATCGTGCTGGACCGTTCCAGCGCGGCCAGTACCTGAGGTGTCGCGAGGCGGACGGCGGCCTCGCTGACGATGCGGTTGCGGCCGTCGAGGGCGACGATCGCGCGGGCCGGGCCGTGGGCGACCGCCCGGGTGTAGGCGTCGAGGAGCACCCGTTCGGCGGTGCGGGAGCGGGCGAGCAGTTCCGCTTCCACCGCCGTGGCGGTCGCCTCGGCGAGGGCGGCTCCGGGGTGCGGGCCGCAGCCGGCGCACAGCGCGGACGCGACGGTCACCGTTCCCAGTACCTGGCCGGAATCCGGGGCGAGCAGGGGCACGCTGACGGCGGACACGTCCTGCCACACGTCGAGGAAGTGCTCGGGGCCGTGCACCTCGGCCCGGCGCCGGGTGCGCAGGGCGAGGGCCGCGCTGTTGTGGCCCACCTCCCGCTCGGACAGGTCACGGCACCGGTCGTCGCCGGGCACCTCGCCCGTGGTCCACAGCACCCGCAGACGCTCGTCGGTGAGGAGCAGAGCGGAGTGGCCGAGCGCCGGCGCGATGCGGCCCAGCACGGGCCGCGCCGCCTCCAACAGGGGAGATTCGGCGGGCAGTTCGGGTTCGTGGACCGGTCCATCGAGGTCGTGCCGTACGCCGAAGAAGCGGGCGCGGCGCCAGGCCGCGAGGACCTCGTCCGGGACGTCGTCGGGCAGCGGGCGGCCGGTCAGGAACCGCTCGCGGGCCTGGCGCAGCGGGGCGAGGGCGGGGGAGTGATCCAGGGTGGTCATGACGCCTCTCACCGTATCGGGCCCGTGGCGGCGGTCGCCGAGGGGCTGTAACTGTCTCGTAATGAGACATCCGCGCAGGTCCGGCCCGCATCATGATCGTGAAGAGTCGGTGCCTTTCTCACCTCTGCCTCACCCCGTTCCAACCCGCCCCACCTCCGCCCCACCTCCGTCGCACCTCTGCCTCACCCCTGGAGCGTCCCGCCGTGCACGTTGTCGAGACCGACGTACTGATCGTGGGCAGCGGCCCGGCCGGAGCGTCCGCCGCGCTGGCGCTGAGCACCTACGGCGTGCCCCACATCGTCGTCACGCGCTACTCGCGCCTCACCAGGACGCCCCGCGCGCACATCACCAACCAGCGCACCATGGAGATCCTGCGCGACCTCGGCGTCGAGGACGAGGTGCTGGCCCAGGCGACACCGCAGAACCTGATGGGCAACACCACGTTCTGCACCAGCCTCGCCGGCGAGGAACTCGGCCGGATCCGCTCCTGGGGCAACGAACCGCTCGTGCAGGCCGCCCACGACCTGGCCAGCCCGACCCGCATGTGCGACATGCCGCAGCACCTGATGGAACCGGTGCTCATCGACGCGGCGCTCGCGCGCGGCTCGAACGTCCGCTTCAGCACGGTCTACAAGTCCTTCGTCCAGGACGAGGACGGCGTCACGGTCACCGTCGAGGACCGGCTGCGCGGCGACGAGTACCGGATCCGCGCCAAGTACCTCATCGGCGCCGACGGCGGACGCTCGCAGGTCGCCGAGGACGCCGGGCTGCCGATGGGCGGCCAGATGGGGGTCGCGGGCAGCATCAACATCGTCTTCGACGCGGACCTCGGCAAGTACACCGCGCACCGCCCCTCCACCCTCTACTGGGTGCTCGCCCCCGGCGCCACCGTCGGCGGCATCGGCGCGGGCCTGGTGCGCTGCGTCAAGCCGTGGAACGAGTGGCTGATCGTGTGGGGCTACGACGTGAGCGCCGGCGCCCCCGACCTCACCGAGGAGTACGCGCTGTCCGTCGTACGGCAGTTGGTCGGCGACGACGACCTCCCCGTGACCATCAAGTCGTCCTCGGCGTGGACGGTCAACGAGATGTACGCCGAGACCTACGCCAACGGCCGCGTCCTGTGCGCCGGTGACGCCGTGCACCGCCACCCGCCGTCGAACGGGCTCGGCTCCAACACGTCGATCCAGGACGCCTACAACCTGGCCTGGAAGCTGAAGCTGGTCCTCGACGGCACCGCCACGCCGAAGCTCCTCGACAGCTACGACGCCGAACGCGCGCCCGTCGGCAAGCAGATCGTCACCCGCGCCAACAAGTCCATCGGCGAGACCGCCCCCATCTTCGAGGCGCTGGACGGGCTCTCCCCGCAGACGCCCGAGCAGTTGTGGGCCAACATCGAGGCCCGCAAGGACGCCACCGAAGCCGCCGGCAAGCAGCGGGCCGCGTTGCGCGAGGCGATCGCGTTCAAGGTGTACGAGTTCAACGCGCACGGCGTCGACCTCAACCAGCGCTATTCCGCGGAGAGTTCGACCGCGGTCGTGTCCGACGGCACGCCCGACCCCGGCTTCGAGCGCGACCGCGAGCTGTACCACCAGCCCAGCTCCCGCCCCGGCGCCAAGCTCCCGCACGCCTGGATCACGTCGGGCACCCGCACCGTCTCGACGCTCGACACGGTCGGCAAGGGCCGCTTCACCCTTCTGACCGGTATCGGCGGCGAGGCCTGGGTGCGTGCGGCGCGGGCGCAGTCCCTGGACATCGCCACGGTCGTGATCGGCCCGGGGCGGGAGTACGACGACCCGTACGGCGACTGGGCCCGCCTGAGCGAGGTGTCCGACGGGGGCGCGCTCCTCGTCCGCCCCGACGGCCATGTCGCTTTCCGCCACGCCGACGCGGCCGAGAACGCCGAACAGTTGCTCACGGACGCGTTGCGACGCATCCTCGGGCACGGCTGACATGCCGCACAGGGGCAGTTCGCAGAGGGTAGGGAGCCGCAATGACCACTGACGTCACCGTCACGGACGAGGCCGTCGCCAGTCTGGAGGGGACGGCCGATCCCCGCCTGAAGGAACTGCTGACCGGCCTGATCCGGCACCTCCACGCGTTCGCGCGGGAGAGCGACCTGACCCAGGCGGAGTGGGAGCGGGCGATCGGCTTCCTGACGGAGACCGGCAAGATGTGCACGGACACCCGGCAGGAGTTCATCCTCCTGTCGGACGTGCTCGGCCTGTCGATGCTGGTCGAGACGATCAACGGCGACCGGGCCGCCGGTTCCACCGAGTCGACCGTGCTCGGCCCCTTCCACATGACCGAGTCCCCGGTCCGTGAACTCGGCGCGAACATCGACCTGGTGGGCGGCGGCGAGCCCTGTGTGGTCAGCGGCCGGATCGTGTCCGGGGACGGCACCCCGCTCCCCGGCGCGGTCCTCGACGTGTGGCAGGCGGACGGCAACGGCTTCTACGACGTGCAGCGCCCCGACCTCCAACCCCCGGGCAACGGACGGGGGTTGTTCACCGCGGACGCCGAGGGCCGCTTCTGGTTCCGTACCTGCGTACCGAGCCCGTACCCCATCCCCACGGACGGCCCGGTCGGTGAACTCCTCAAGGCGACCGGCCGCCACCCCTACCGCCCCGCCCACATCCACTTCATCGTCTCTGCCGAGGGCCACACCCCGGTCACCACGCACATCTTCGTAGCGGGCAGCGACTACCTCGAATCCGACGCCGTCTTCGCCGTCAAACGGAGCCTCGTCGAGGACTTCACCCCGGCCGACGACCCGTCCCTGGCACGGGAGTTCGGCATCGCCAACCCCTTCCGCCACGCCCGCTTCGACCTCGTACTGGACCGCGCGTGAGGAACTTCCTGGACTTCGCCTACGACGCCCAGCCCATGCGCGTCGTGTTCCGCCCCGGCGCCGCGCTGACCGCGACCGCCGGTGAGGCCCAACGGCTCGGTCTGCGGCGGGTGTTGGTGCTCTCCGGCGCGCGGGGGGCCGACACCGCGCGGGCGGTCGCCGACTCGCTGGGGGAGGTGTGCGTCGGGGTGCACGCCGAGGCGAGGATGCACGTCCCGGTCGAAGTCGCCGACCGCGCCGTCGAGTTGGCGCGCACGCTGGGTGCCGACGGCTGCGTCGCGGTGGGCGGCGGTTCGGCGGTCGGCCTCGGCAAGGCGATCGCCCTGCGCACCGGCCTCCCGCTGATCGCCGTGCCCTCCACCTACGCCGGCTCCGAGATGACCCCGGTCTGGGGCCTCACCGAGAACGGCACCAAACGCACCGGCCGCGACCCCGCCGTCCTGCCCCGCAGCGTCGTCTACGACCCCGAACTCACCCTGGAACTCCCCGTACCGCTCACGGTGACCAGCGGCATCAACGCGATCGCGCACTCCGTGGAGGCCCTGTACGCCCCGGACACCTCGCCCGTGGTCGCCCTCATGGCGGAGGAGGGCGTGGGGGCGCTGGCGGGCGCGCTGCCCGAACTGGCCGCCGAGCCACGGTCGTTGGAGGCCCGGAGCCGGGCGCTGTACGGGGCGTGGCTGTGCGGGTCCTGCCTCGGCGCCACGACCATGGGCCTGCACCACAAGCTGTGCCATGTCCTCGGCGGCACCTTCGGCCTGCCGCACGCGGAGACGCACACGGTGGTGCTGCCGTACGCGCTGGCGTACAACGCGCCCGCCGTACCGCTGACGGCCTCCGTCGTGGCCCGCGCGCTGGACGCCGAGGACGCCCCGCGTGCCCTGTGGGACCTGGCGAGACGGCTCGGCGCACCGCGCTCGCTCGCCGAACTCGGCCTGAAGGACGGTGACTTGGCGACGGCGGCGGCGCAGGCGGTGGGCCAGGCGTACGCCAACCCCCGGCCGGTCACGGAGGACGGGGTGCTCGCGCTGCTGCGCGCGGCGTACGAGGGAACGCCCCCCGCGTAGACGGCTGTCCGGTGGTGCGCGCGGTCAGTGGTTCGTGCGGACGCCGTCCAGTGCGATGGCCAGGACGCGGTCGCGCTGGGCGTCGTCCACGAACGTCGTGCCGGTGATCCCGGCGGCCATGCGCAGCAGGTCGTTGAAGTCCATGTCCGTGCGGGCCACGCCCGCCTTCTGCGCGCGCTCGAACAGCGGGCCGCCCGCGGAGAACATCGACTCACGGCAGGTTCCGAAGATCTCCGAGTCGTTCTCCAGCGCCTGGCGCACCGCCTGCTTGGTCGTCACGTAGCCGGCGAAGCGGTTGAGCCACGAGGTCAGCGCCTCCCACGGCTCCTGGTCGGCGACGTCCAGGGCGAACTGGCACAGCGCGTTCACCTCGTTCGCGTAGACGCTCTCGAAGAGGGCCCGGCGGGTCGGGAAATTGCGGTACAGCGTGCCGATGCCGACGCCCGCGCGCCGCGCGATGTCCTCCAGCGACGCCTCCGAGCCGTGCTCCGCGAAGGCCTCACGGGCCGCGGCCAGCAGGGCGTCGTAGTTGCGGGCGGCGTCCTTGCGGTGGGGTCTCTGGGCCGCGACGATCTCGCTGACGGGGAACGGCTGGGCCGTCACGGGTGCCTCCCTGGGGTGGGCCCGGTTGAACCGGAGGTTTGCCTCCGTTATGGTGGAGGGGTACCTCCACTTTAGCAGTGTGGGCGCGTTCCGCCGTAGAGCCATGCGCGGGCGCACCCCCGTTCGCTTGTTCCGGAGAGGCTCTCGATGCCCCGCAAGTCCTCCCGCCTCACCTTCGCGGTCCTCGCGACCGGTGCGGGCGTGTTCTCCATGCTCCAGTCGCTGATCGCGCCGGCCCTGCCGACCGTCCAGCACGCGTTGCACACCTCCCAGTCCACCGCGACCTGGGTGATGACGGCCTACCTGCTGTCGGCCTCGGTCTTCACCCCGATACTCGGCCGCGTCGGCGACCTGGTCGGCAAGAAGCGCACCCTCGTCGCCGTCCTCCTGGCGGTGCTGGCCGGCTGTCTGGTCGCCGCGCTCGCCCCGAACATCGGCGTACTGATCATCGCCCGGGTCGTCCAGGGCATCGGCGGCGCGCTGTTCCCGCTGTCCTTCGGCATCATCCGGGACGAGTTCGCCGCGTCCCGAGTCCCCAGCAGCATCAGCAACCTGTCCGCCGTGATCGCCGCGGGCGGTGGCGTCGGCATGGTGGCCGCCGGTCCCATCGTGACCGCCCTCGACTACCGCTGGCTGTTCTGGTTCCCCGTCGGCATCGTCGCCGTCACCACCGTCATCGCCGCGCGCTACGTCCCCGAGTCGCCCAACCGCGCCCAGGGACAGGTCAATTGGCTCGGCGCCGTACTCCTCTCGGGCTGGCTGGTCGCCCTGCTGCTCCCGCTGAGCCAGGCAGGCATCTGGGGCTGGGGCTCCGTGCGGGTCGTCGGCCTGTTCGCCGCGGCCGTCGTGCTCTTCGCGGCCTGGCTGTTCTCGGAGGCCCGCTCCCGCAGCCCGCTCATCGACCTGAAGGTGATGCGCCTGCCGTCCGTGTGGACCACCAACACCGCCGCGCTGCTGTTCGGCGCTGGCATGTACGCGATCTGGTCCTTCCTGCCCGGCTTCGTCCAGACCCCCTCGTCCGCCGGCTACGGCTTCGGTGCCAGCGTGACCGCGTCCGGACTCCTGATGCTCCCGATGCTGCTCGCGATGTTCGTCTCGGGCGTGCTCAGCGGCCGGCTGGAACCGATCGTCGGCGCCAAGGCCCTGCTCACCACCGGTGCCGCCCTCGGCGCGGTCGCCTGCGCGATCCTCGCGCTCTGGCACGACCAGCGGTGGCAGATCGCCCTGGTGGCAGGCATCTTCGGCCTCGGCATCGGACTCGCCTTCGCCTCCATGGCCAACCTCATCGTCGGCAGCGTCCCGCCCGAGCAGACCGGCGCCGCGACCGGCATGAACGCCAACATCCGCACCATCGGCGGCTCGATCGGCGCCGCGGTCACCAGCGTCCTGGTCACCGGCCACCTCCAGCCGTCCGGCCTGCCCTACGACTCCGGGTACACCCACGGGTTCACGCTGCTCGCAGTGCTGCTCCTCGGCGCCGCGCTGGCCGCGCTCCTGGTGCCGCGCCGGTCCGGCCGTAGTGGAGGAACGACCGTCGGCGGCTCCGATTCGGCGCTCCTGAGGGCGGAGGAGGAGGCGTCGGTGATGGCTCCCGGCGCCCTGAACTGACCCGGCCGGTGTGCCAGCATGAGCCGATGATCGAACAGAGCGCGCGGGGTTCCGGTGGCGAACTCCTGGACGTGCACCGGCTCCGGTTCGTCGAGACGACCGCTCCTCGGCTCACGCCCGAGGAGCGGCTGGCGATGGACCAGGTGTGGGACGCGAAGGTACGGGACAACCCGAGCTTCTTCGACGGGCCGGTCCTGGTGTGCGCGGGCACGCGACGGGAGGGACCGGACGACCTCACGGTCTCCTGGGTCAGGACGACCTACCGCCACTTCGCTCTCCGCCGCGTCCCGTTCTCGACCTCGTGGCTGCCGTCGTTCTTCGTCTCCGTCCTCCAATCGGCCGACGACGGACGCCTGTTGGTGGGCCGGATGTCGAACTCGACGGCGGCACCGGGACGTTGGCAGCTGCCGGGCGGCTCGCTCGAACCGCCCGAGGGCGACGAGCCGCTCGACATGACGACCCTCCGCCGCCACGCCGCACGGGAGTTGATCGAGGAGACCGGTATCGACACCTCGCCCCACGACCTCACCTTCTGGAACGTGACCCGTGCCGGAAACGGCAGTATCGGTGTCCTGTTCCGCGCCCCCTCCCTCCCGGAGGCACGACTGCGCGAGGGGTACGAGGCCATGGCGGCGGCGGACCGGGCCCGGGGCCGCGAACCTGAGCTGGACGACATCGCCCTGATCCACTCGACGGCCCAACTCCCGCTTCTGGTGGGCCCGCACGCGGACTACCTGGAGCCGATCGTCCGCCGCTACGAGACATCGGGGGGCGCGGAACGGGCGTAAGGGGTGTCTCGATTTGAGACACCCGTTCCGCGGCCGAAGCCTTCAAGATCGGCAGAGTACGACTGCTGTGAAGAAAGGTGATCACCATGGCCCTCGCACTGCTCAGGCGCTGGCTGCCCCAAGGCGCCCCCGCCACGGCGGCGGGCCTCTCGCTCCCCCTCCCACCCGGCGCGGGCGGTCTCGGCCGTGAGATCGTCGACCCGATGGGTTCTCCCATGCCGGCCGCCGACGTGACGGTGACGGCCCTGGACTCGCATCGCGTCGCCGCCGCCGGTACGACCGACCCGTACGGCTTCTTCCTCGCGGCCCTGCCACCCGGCCGCTACAGCCTCCTCGTCTCGGCCCAGGGACTCCAGCCGCACCAGGAGACGGTCGAGATCGTCGCCGGAATCGCCGAACCCACGGAACGCGTATGGCTCCAGCCCGGCCGCGCCCAGGAACTCCCGCCGCCCGGCACCTGGCTCTTCGACCCGCCGCACACCGCGATCCGCTTCATCGCCAAGCATGTCGGAATGGCCCATGTGCACGGCCGGTTCGAGCGGTTCCAGGGCGGTATCCAGATTGCCCAGGACATGACCGACTCCCGGGTCGACGTCCGCATCGACGCGTCCAGCATCACCACCGGCAACACCACGCGGGACAACCACCTGCGCTCCGGTGACTTCCTCGACGTCGAGCGTTACCCGTACATCGACTTCGCCAGCACCCGGTTCGCCTACCGCGGCGGCAGCAAGTGGACGCTGCAGGGTTCCCTGACGATGCACGGCGTGAGCCGCTCCGTGAACCTGGACACCACCTACCTGGGCACGGTCAACGGCGGCTACGCCGAGGAACTCCGGTGCGCGGCCCTGGCCACGGCCGAACTCCACCGCGAGGACTACACCCTGAACTGGCGAAGCATGCTGGCCCGGGGCATCGCCGTCGTAGGACCCACCGTCCAGCTGGAGTTGGACATTCAGGCGATGTACCGCACCCACGACACCCCGACGCCGCCGAAGTGACCTGCCACATGCGGTAGGGTTTACCTGCGTGTTCACCCGGCTGGACCGGGTGCGGCGCGAGCGGGACGTGGCGCAGCTTGGTAGCGCACTTGACTGGGGGTCAAGGGGTCGCAGGTTCAAATCCTGTCGTCCCGACTCGATGGAGTCGTTGGTGAAGGGGCGGTTTCGGAGAAATCCGAAACCGCCCCTTCACCATTTCCGGGGACCAGGTGGGGACCATCCTGAGACGAGGACGGTGGGTTCACGGTGGCGAGCGACGGGGAAAGCGCGGCCTCGCGAACAGCCGCACAGAACCACCCACGCCACCGAGGTGGGACGAGAAGAGGTCAGGCGCCGCGCTGGACCGGGCCGATCTGGGTGCCGGTGGCCACCTTGAGCCTGCCCTCGGCGAAGGACGTGCCGGGGATCTGCCCGCCGCCCGGGGTGCGCAGCGTGAACGACGCCTCGTTCGCGGCCTTGCCGCGGCCGTTGTTCGGGACCTGGATGTCGAAGTGGACCGGGTGGCCCGGGCCGAAGGTGACCGCGGTCCGCTGACCGCCGTAGCGGTGGGCGGTGATCCCGGTGCCCGACCCGTGGTTCGTGAACCGCACGTCGGTGGGCGAACCGGCCAGCTTGCACGCCTCGTAGCCACGCGGCGCGGTCAGGGTGACACGGTAGTGACGGTGTCCCGCGCTGGCGGTGTCCTCGGTGATCTTCGCGGTGTGATTGGCCGGACGGCAGGCGGAGGGGGCGGCGCTCCCGTTCGCCGCCGGTGCCGCCTGCGCGACTCCCGCACCTGCCGCGCCCGCCAGAACGGCGACGGCCACGAGGGTGACGGTGATCTTCCGGTTGGTTCGCATCCTGAACACTCCTTGCCTTGTTCTATGCCCCGGGCGGGTGTTCGCCGTCAGGGGCATGGTCAACGGCCATCCTTCCCGTCGATCCCCGAGGAGAATGTCCTGGTTCGGCCATAATCGGTTCAAAGTTGGGTGAGTGGCGCTGTCGGCTGTTTCGGCGGGTCCTGGTGCTCGATGTGGCCGAGGAAGTGTCCCGGGCCTGACTGTTGGACCGCGAACCCGTGGTCAGAAGGGTCCTGGTCCTGGTCTGGCCACAGCTTGTCGTTGCGCCAGCGCATGTCGTCGACCTCGACGTGCGCCCTGATCTGCTCGGTGCGGCGGGCGAGTTGGACCAGGGAGTCCAGCCGGTCCTGCACGAGCAGCTCCGCCCGCAGCCGGCTGATCGCCGGGAGGCCCTCGCTCACGCCCGGCGGAAAACTCGTCATGGCCATCCGGCGGACGGTGGTGAAGTACTCCTCCAAGACCTTGCCGGTGCGGCGCAGTACGCGCGGCTCACTCACCGGCCGTACCAGCTCCACGCGGTACGAACGGCGCAGCAGCCGGTCCTGGAGGTCGCCCGGCGACGTGCCCTCCTTGATCGCCTCCACGACCTTGTCCAGGTGGCCGTAGTAGTCGTCGGCGTTGATCCGGCTGCTGTTGTTGCCGCCGTCCTCGCGCCGATTCCATTGGTAGCAGGGGTAGTTGCCGAGTATCGACACCGTCTTGGCCCGTACGTAGGTGCGCGCCATGAACAGCTGGTCCTCCAGCCTGACCCGCCCCTCCGGGAAGCGGATACCGTGCTCGCGCAGGAAGTCCGGCGGAACATCTTGTGCGGCGTCAGGCTCTCGAAGAGCGGGGCGTCCGCGGCGGTGCACCGCTCGACCGTCCGCTTGAACACATTGTTGGGCCCCTGCATCGTCCCGTGCACCTTGCCCAGCACGATGTCCGACCCGTTGCGCTCGGCCAGCGCGTACAGCCGCTCCTGCGCCTCGTACGACAACTCGTCGTCCTGGTCGACGAATTGCACGTACTTCCCGTTGGCCCGGTCCACCCCCACGTCCCGCGGCTTGCCCGGCCAGCCGGAGTTCTCCTGCCGGAACACCCGGACGTGCTCGTGCGCCTCGGCCGGCCGTCCGAGGCGTTCGGCCGAGTCGTCCGTCGACCCGTCGTCGACGTACACGACCTCGTAAGCGTCGGTCCCCAGGCTCTGGTTGACCAGTGACGCGGCACAACGGTCGATGTAGGAAACGGTGTTGTAGACGGGTACGACAACGCTTACCTTGATCAAGACATCCCCCCAGGACAAGTGTTGTTGCCCTACGGGGCACTTGTTGTCGGGGATGGGTCGTACGGCTCCTGGGTTGCGCCTTACCGAATGTGCGAGGGGTCGGAGGGGCGCGGCCGCCGCGTCACGCGGATTCCCTGATCACCAGTTCCGTCGGCAGGATCAGCGGCGTCGGCTCCTCGCCCGCCAGCACACGCACCAGCATCCGGGTCATCTCGCTGCCGAGGGCCACGATGGGCTGGCGGATCGTCGTCAGGGCGGGCTGGGTGTGCCGGGCGGTGAGGATGTCGTTGAAGCCGACGACCGCGACGTCCCCGGGGACGGACCGGCCGCGCTCGCGCAGGACGTGCAGGGCGCCCGCCGCCATGGCGTCCGAGGCGACGAACACCGCGTCCAGGTCCGGGTGTTCGTCGAGGAGGCGGGCGGTCGCCGTCGCCCCGCCCCGCTCGCTGAAGTCGGCGTGCGCCACCCGGTGGTCCTCCAGGCCGGCCAGCACGACCGCCTCGCGGAAGCCCAGGTAGCGGGAGACACCCGCGTGCATGTCGAGCGGCCCGGTGACGGTGCCGATGGCGCGGCGGCCCGTCGAGATCAGGTACTCCACGGCCTCGCGGGCGCCACCCCGGTTGTCGGCGTCGACGTACCAGCGCGGGGGCCGTTCGAGCGAGCGGCCCCCGTGGACGACGGGGACGTTCCCCGCCTCGGCGACCTTCGCCAGCGGGTCGTTCTCGCGCAGGGCCAGCAGCATGACGCCGTCCGCACCCCGGGACTGAAGGACGCGGGTGAGCCGGTCCCGGCCCCGCTCGCCCGCGGCCAGGATCAGCAGGAGTTCGAGGTCGGTCTCCTCCACGACCGCGTTCACACCGGTGATGACCTCGGCGAAGAAGAGGTTGGCGAACAGCGCCGGATCGTCGCTGGAGATCGCCAGCACCACCGCGCCGCGCCGCTGCGAGGCGAGCGAACGGGCCGCCACGTTCGGCACATAGCCCAGCTCCGCCACGGCACTCTCCACCGCCTGCCGCGCCTTCTGGCTGACGTGCCGACGGTTGTTGATCACACGCGAGACGGTTCCGACGGACACCCCGGCGCGCAGCGCCACCTCGTCGAGCGTCGGTGGCCGTGTGGTCATCGGGGGCGACTCCAGTTCGTACGGAGGGGCGGCGGGCGATACCGGGGGCGGTCGGTAGCAGCACTGTAGGCGCTGACGGCGTCACAGGCCGCCGCGCCGGATGACCTCGGCGTACCAGCGGGCGCTGTCCTTCGGCGTACGGCGCTGGGTCGCGTAGTCGACGTGCACGATGCCGAAGCGGGGCCCGTACCCGAAGGACCACTCGAAGTTGTCGAGGAGCGACCAGACGAAGTAGCCCTTGAGGGGAACGCCGTGGTCGATCGCCCGTGCACAGGCGCGGAGATGGCCGTCCAGGTAGGCGATCCGGTCCGTGTCGTACACAGCGTCGTCCTCCACGATGTCGTCGAAGGCGGCGCCGTTCTCCGTGATGTACAGGGGTACGGCCGGATAGTCGGCCTTGAGCCGCAGGAGGAGATCCAGGAGTCCGCGCTCGTCGATCTCCCAGCCCATCGCCGTCTTCGGTCGGCCGCCGTCGGCGACACGGGTCAACGGCGAGCCCACATAAGCGGATTGGACCGGCGTCGGGCTGCCCGCGACCAGCATCGGCGCGTAGTAGTTGATGCCCAGGTGGTCCAGCGGTGCCCCGATCCGCTTCAGGTCGCCGTCGCGGATGTGGCCGGTGTCGGTCACCTCGCGGAGGTCGTCGAGCACGTCGCCGGGGTACGCCCCGCGCAGCAGCGGGTCGAGGAAGAGGCGGTTCTGCATGCCGTCGACACGGCGGGCCGCGTCCAGGTCGGCGGGCTCGTCGCTGAGCGGGGTGACATGGGTGAGGTTGAGCGTGATGCCGATGTGCGCGTCACCCTCCCGTATCGCCTCGGACGCCAACCCGTGGGCGAGCAGCAGGTGGTGGCCGGCGCGTACGGCGGCGGCCGGTTCGCGGCGTCCGGGTGCGTGGCGGCCCGTGGCGTAGCCGAGGAAGGCCGAGCACCAGGGCTCGTTGAGGGTGGTCCAGTGGGTGACGCGGTCGCCCAGCGCCTCGTGCGCGAGGGCCGCGTACTCGGCGAACCGCTCGGCCGTGTCCCGCACCGGCCAGCCGCCGGCGTCCTCCAGCGGCTGCGGCAGGTCCCAGTGGTAGAGGGTGGGCCAGGGCTGGATGCCGTGGTTCAGGAGGGTGTCCGTGAGCCGGCGGTAGAAGTCGAGGCCGCGCTGGTTCGCCGGGCCGGAGCCGGTGGGCTGGATCCGGGGCCAGGCGAGCGAGAACCGGTAGGCGCGCAGGCCGAGTCGGCCCATCAGCGCGATGTCCTCGGGGAAGCGGTGGTAGTGGTCGGCCGCGACGGCTCCGGTGTCACCGCCCCGGACGGCGCCCGGCGTGGCCGCGAAGGTGTCCCAGACGGAGGGACCCCGGCCGTCCTCCGCGACCGCGCCCTCGATCTGATAGCTCGACGTGGCGGCCCCCCACAGGAAGCCGGGATCGAACGTGCTCACTGACTCGACCTCACTGACCTGAACCTCCGACTACGGGATTTCCGAGAGCGGTGACAATCGGAGTGTCCTCGTCCTCGATGTGAATATGGCTGCTGAACTGGGATGGAACTGGGTTGACGCCACAGCCCGGCCGGTTCCTGTGCGATGCCTCCGTATTAAACTGGAAGCGCTAACAGTCGCAGACTAAGAGCGGAACGTTCAGTCTGTGAAGGGTCCGGACGAGGAAAAGGCTCCTGTGTGTGAAGTCTTGACAGCTTTGCCGCCTCGCCCCACCATCTGGCACTGACGCCGCACCGAGCCGGGAACCCTGTCACCGAGAAGGGCCCGGTATGTTCCGCAGCACCAGATTCCGCAGGACCAGATGGAGCGCGGTCCTCCTCGCGCCCGCCCTGACCGTCGCCACCCTTGCCGCGACCTCCGTGACGTCCGCGCACGCCGCCGACGCGCCCTACGAACGGGTGCTCAACGGCACGTTCGACAGCGGCAAGACCTCGTGGTGGAGCAGCGGCAACACGCCGTCCACCGTCAACCTGGGCCGCCTGTGCGCCGATGTCCCCGGCGGGACCGTCAACGTCTGGGACTCGATGATCGGCCAGAACGACATCCCGCTGGAGGCCGGCCGGCCCTACACGCTGCGCTTCACGGCCTCCGCCACCCGGGACGTGTCGATCCACGCCGTACTGCAGCTGCCCGCAGCCCCGTTCACGACCACCCTCAACAAAACAGCCGCCGTCACCACCACACCGAAGACCTTCCAGTTCACCGGCGACTCCACCGCCGCCAACCTGCACGCCCAGCTCTCCTTCCAACAGGGCGGCGCCGCCCAGCCGTTCACCCTCTGCCTCGACGACGTCTCCCTCACCGGCGGCGCGACAGCACCCGGCGGCGGACGCGACTTCGGCTCCCCGGTGCGGACGAACCAGTACGGCTACGCGGTCCACGGCCCCAAGAAGGCGTCCATCGTCAACTCATCGGCGAAGCCGGTGCGTTGGCGCCTGCTCGACGCCTCGGGTGAGGTCGTGAAGTCGGGCCGCACCGAGGTCCGGGGCACGGACGCCGCCTCCGGCGACCATGTGCACATCGCCGACTTCAGCTCGGTGCGCAAGGCCGGTGCGGGATACACGCTCGTCGTCGGCGACGCGACCAGCTACCCGTTCGCCATCGCGGAGAACCCCTATGTCGCCCTGCGCAAGGACTCGTTGGGGTACTTCTACGACGTCCGCAGCGGCACGCCCATCGAGGCGCGGTACGCCGGTGACGCCTACGCCCGCCCCGCAGGGCATGTCGGCGTGGCACCCAACAACGGCGACACCGACGTGCCCTGCCTGCCCGGCACCTGTGACTACTCCCTCGACGTCCAGGGCGGTTGGTACGACGCGGGCGACCAGGGCAAGTACGTCGTCAACGGGGCCCTTGCGGACTGGCAGTTGATGGACTCCTACGAACGCTCGCGCGCCGCGGGCGACACCGCCGGGCTGCGCGACGGACTGCTGAGCATCCCCGAGAACCACAACGGCGTCCCGGACGTCCTCGACGAGTCCCGCTGGGAGACGGAGTTCCTGCTCAGCATGCAGGTCCCGGCGGGTGAACCGCTGGCCGGCATGGTCCACCACAAGGTCCACGACCTGGCCTGGACCGCCCTGCCCACCCGGCCCGATCAGGACTCCCAACCCCGTTACCTGCACGCCCCGTCCACGGCCGCGACCCTCAACCTGGCCGCCGCGGGCGCCCAGTGCGCCCGGGTCTGGGCCCGCTACGACGCCGCCTTCGCGCACACATGCCTGACCGCCGCCGAAACCGCCTGGAAGGCCGCGCTCGCCCACCCCGACGTGTACGCCCCGAGCAGCGACAGCGTCGGCGGCGGAGCGTACGCCGACACGGACGTGACCGACGAATTCTCCTGGGCCGCAACGGAGTTGTACGCCACCACGCACAACCACGCCTACCTGTCCCGCATCGACACGGAGATCACCCCGGCCGGGTTCTCCTGGCGCGACACCGGCGCGCTCGCCGACCTCACCGTCGTCCGGCTGCCCAGCCGCTTCCCCGCCAACATGGTCGCCGCCGCCCGCAAGCGGGTCCTCGCCGTCGCCGACGGCTTCGTACACGACGAGCGGTCACAGGGCTACCCGAACCCCAACCTGCCCACCGACGGCGCCTACGTGTGGGGCTCCAACAGCGTCACCGCGAACAACGCCATGGTCATCGCGACCGCCTACGACCTCACCCGCCGGGACCGCTACCGCAGCGCCGTCCTGGAGTCGCTGGACTACCTCCTCGGCCGCAACGCCCTGAACCAGTCCTTCGTCACCGGCTACGGCACCCAGGCCAGCCACAACCAGCACAACCGCATCTGGGCCCACCAGATCGACCCCAACCTGCCCGGCCCGCCGCCCGGTTCGCTGGCCGGCGGGCCCGACTCGGCCCTCCAGGACCCGGTCGCGCAACAGAACCTGGTCGGCTGCGCCCCCGCCACCTGCTACATCGACGACATCTACTCGTACTCGACCAACGAGATCGCCATCAACTGGAACTCCGCGCTCGCCTGGGTCGCGACCTTCGCCGCCGACTCCGCGCGCTGAGCGCGCGGCCTGAACGCACCAACCGCCGTGGCTCCGGCCGCGCTTGGACGAGCGCGGCCGGAGCCGAGCCGAGGGGCCCGCGGCAGCCCCGCCCCAAGAGATAGGGACGCACCATGCGCTGGAAAGCCCTGCTCAGAACCGACTCGCTGAAAACCGCTTCGTTCCGAACTGCCTTGATCTGTCTGCTCGTTGCGCCGCTGTCGCTCGTGGCGACCGGTTCGGCGGCAGCCGCCGGCCCGGTCTCCCTGACGAGCGGGTTCTACTCCAACCCCGACTCCGGCCCGGCCGTCTGGGTCCGCAACAACCCCTCCGACTCCCGCGCCCCCCGCATCCAGTCGGCCATCGCCTCCCAGCCGATCGCCCGCTGGTTCGCCAACGAGAGCGCGGGGATCGGACCGGCCGTGTCCGGCTACGTCGGCGCCGCCGACAGCCACGACAGACTGCCGGTCCTCGTCGCTTACAACATCCCGGGCCGGGACGCCTGCGGCGGCGAGTCGTCCGGGGGCGCGGGCAGCGTGGCCGCCTACCGCACCTGGATCTCCACCTTCGCGGCAGCCGTCGGCACCCACCCCGCCGTCGTCGTCATCGAGCCGGACGCCCTGTCGGACTTCAGCTGCCTGACCAGCGCACAGATCAGCGACCGCCTCGCGATGCTCTCCTACGCCACCCAGATGTTCCAGCAGAAGGCACCCAACACCTGGGCCTACCTGGACGCCGGACACACCAACTGGGTCGACCCGGCGACCATGGCGAGCCGCCTGAGGTCAGCGGGCGTGGCCAACATCCGCGGCTTCTCCCTGAACGTCTCGAACTTCTACACCACCCCGTCCTCGGAGACCTACGGCAACGCGATCAACTCGGCGCTCGGCGGCACCTCCCACTTCGCCGTCGACACCAGCCGCAACGGCAACGGCTCCAACGGCGAATGGTGCAACCCCGCCGGACGGAAACTCGGTGTCACTCCACGGGTGGGCGGTGCCGAGGACCTGCTGCTGTGGGTCAAGACACCGGGCAACTCCGACGGGCAGTGCGGTGTCGCTCCGACCGTGCCCGCCGGGCAGTTCAGTCCCGATCTCGCCGTCAGGCTCATCGACGGCACGTGATCGCGGTGTGGGGCGTGGGCCCCTGACAGCCCGCGTCCCACGCCGTCCCGTTCATCGACTCGGCTGCTCCAGGCGGACGTTGTCGCTCGTCCCGTCCGGCCAGGTGACGGAGGCGAGGGCGGTGCCGGCACCGTCGTAACAGACCTCAAGTCGTACGGCTTCGGCGGCGCCCGGACCCGCGACCACCCCGGAGAGACAGACCAACGCGGCGTAGACCGTGCCCAGTTGGACCTCCGCCGTCGTGGCGAGCCAGGGTGTCGCCGAGTGCGGCCCGAAGGCGTTGGCGTCGCACGCGGTGGCGATGCCCGCCTCGTCGAAACCGCGCAGCCCAATCACCGTGCTGGACAAGCCGGTCGGGCGGCGCGCCCATGCGGCCAGCCGGGACTCCAGGTGCGTGCTCGGCGGTTCCACGTCAGCCAGGCAGTAGCCGCCGAGGCGCAGCCGCAGCGGTTCCTGGACCGGTCCATCGACGCGCGCGAGCCGCACCTCCAGCGGCCCGTTCAGCACGGACGCCGTCGTGATCGACGGACCCGTACGGAAGGCGGGCGCGGAATCGTGGGCGTACGGGGCGGGCACCGGGCCGACCGGCCAGTGCGCGCGGTGGCGGGACACGGCCGTGCGCGCACCCAGGTGCAGACGGGTCAACGGGCGGCGGTGGGAAGGGTGTCCGTCGGCGTCGAGCAACGCGATGTGCGAGTCGATCGGTTCGTTCAGGTTCGACTCGGTGCTGTCGGGGGCCGTGTGGGAGGTGTAGGCGAGGCGGCTGTACACGGGGTCGTCAGCCTCGGCGGTGGCGCCGTCACCGAAGGCGTGGTCGCTGCCGTGGTTGACGACGCGTACGACACCGTCCGCCGCCGTGCCGGAGACGAGCCATCCCGGGGCGGTCAACGTCCGCCGCACGTCCCCGGTTTCGATCGGCAGGCCCTCCTCCTTCTCCGTCCACACGGGATGGTCCGCCGGCAGCACCAGCCCGGCGAAGCCCTTGCTCGACCAGTACGGCGAGCCGGGCCCCGAGTACGGCTGCCTGATGGCCGTGAACTCCCCGTGCCAGCCCAGTGGTTGGAGCCCGCGCTCGTTGAAGCAACCGGCCTCGCTGAAGTGCCGTACGACTCCGCTCGCGAGGCGGCGGGTGCGGCCAGCCGGCAGGGGAGTGGCGTCGAAGACGGCGCCCGCCCACAGCGGGCAGAGCGTCGCGTAGCGGTACGTCAGGGAGCGGCCCTGGAACAGCGGGGCGCCGTCGGCCGCCACCAGGTGCTGGGCGTCGTCCAGGTAGCGGCGCAGGCGGGCCCGGTAGCGGGCGAGCAGGGCGGGGTCCGCGTCGGCGCCGGAGATGCGGCAGTACCAGAGCGGGTAGTAGTGCATGGCCCAGCCCGAGTAGTGGTCGAAGTGGCGCAACGGGCCGCCGGTGCCGCCTCCGTCGGAGTACCAGCCCTCGCCCGCGTACCAGGCCTCGGTGCGCGCTACCGCGTGGTCGATGTCGGGCGCGCTCCACGGGGCGCCGACCGAGCGCAGGAACGCCGACGTGATCGCCCTGAACCAGACCCAGTTGTTGTCGGGGACCTCGCTGCCGAGCAGGTCCGTCATCCAGGCGACGATCCGCTGCCGTACGCCGTCGTCCAGCCGGTCCCAGATCCAGGGCCGGGTCTCGTGCAGCGCGATCGCCACCGACGCGCACTCCACCTTGGCCTGCCCGCACCCACGCATGCTCGGCCAGTGGTCCGGCGAGTGCGGGTCCGTCCCTGCGATCAGGCCCTCGGCGTACCAACTGGCGTGGTTGTGCTGGTCGTTGTGGCCCGAGTGGGCCAGACGGAAGCCCGCGAGGAGGAAGGTGCGGGCGAAGCCTTCGAGGCCGTCGCTGTGCCGGCCGTTTCGGCTGACGGGGCCGGGGAGGTGGAGCAGGGCGTGCCCGTCGGTGGCGTACGGGCGGACGGCGGTCAGCTGGGCGTCGGCCAGGGCCTCCCAGTGTGTGCGCGTCCAGCCGGTGTGCGGCGAGAGGAGACGGTCCTCCGGTATCAACTGTCCACCTTTCCAGCGGTGTTGAGGCGGGCCGGGGGCGCCACCGACTGGCGTACGACGACATGCGAGCCGAGCACCACACGGCGGCTCGGGGGATCCATGGGGCGGCGGTGCAGGGCGAGGCGGGTCGCGGAGCGGCCGAGCTCCTGCTGCGGGACGTGCACGGTCGTCAGCCGGGGGTAGAGGTCCTCGGCGAGCGGGATGTCGTCGAAGCCGACCACGGAGAGGTCGTCGGGGACCGAGCGGCCCAGGTCACGGGCGGCGGCGATGGCACCGGCCGCGCTCATGTCGCTCGCGCAGAAGATCGCCGTGGCGTCGGTGTCGGTCAGCAGGCGGCAGGCCGCCTCGTAGCCGGACTCGCGGGTCATGTCGCTCTCGGCGACGAGCGCCGGGTCGGGCTTGACGCCGTGTGCGCGCAGCGCCCGTTCGTACCCTTCGAGGCGCTGGCCCGCCACGCTGAACTCGTGCGGGCCCGCCAGATGGGCCACCCGGGTGTGACCGGCGGAGAGCAGATGGCTGGTGGCGGCGAAGGCGCCGCTCTCCATGTCGCACTCCACCACGTCCACCGGCGCCTTCGCGCCGCCCTTCCACGGCCGGGCGCAGAGCACCAGACGGGCACCGGCCCGGTCCAACCCCTCGGCGGCGGCGGTGAGTTGGGCGAGATGTTCCTCGGTCTCGGCCATGCCGCCGACCAGGATGACGGCCTCCGCGCCCCGCTGGCGCATCAGGTCGATCACCGACAACTCGCGCTCCGGGACGCCCTGGGTGGAACAGACCAGGCAGACCCGGCCGTCGGCGACCGCCTGTTCCTCCACCCCGGAGGCGACGTTCATGAAGAACGGCGAGGTGATGTCGTTGACCACCATCGCGATCAGCCCCGAAGTCGTGTTCAGGGAGCGGGCGTTGGCGTTGACCACGTAGTCGAGGTCGTGCACGGCCTGCATGACCCGCTCGTGCGTCGCCGGGGGAGCGGTGTACGCCCCGCTGAGAATCCGCGAGACGGTGGCGACGGACACGCCCGCGCGCGATGCCACGTCACGGATCGTCGCCCGGCCTGCGGAACCCCGACCTTGAGCCATGCTCTGCTTCTCCTCGCCCCGGTGAACAGCCGATGTAAGTAACACCGATGAAAAAGTTACACAACTGGCGAGGGATTCTCTACGGCCCGGGTGCAGGTACCTGTCGGAACTTGTCCAGGACTGCCGAACCTCTTGACGGCTGTGGGACCTCCCCTTAACGTCCCGGTTACTGTAAACGGTTCAGTGAACGTTACATGCCGCTCGGCATCCCTCTTCTCCGCCTCGGAGGAACACCAGATGACTTCGTCGAACGTCTCCAGACGCGGCCTCCTGCGCACCGCCGCACTCGGCGCCGGCACCCTCGCCCTGGGCGGCGGCCTGAGCGCGTGCGGCTCCGGCTCCCCCTCCTCGGCGGCGGACGCGCTCACCTACTGGGACTGGTACGTCACCCAGGCCCCCTGGGTGGACAAGGAGATCGAGCTCTTCGAGAAGGCGCACAGCGGCGTCAGCGTCAAGAAGACCACCCAACAGAACGCCAAGTACCCGGACTTGGTGGCGCTCGCCAACCGCAGCGGCAACCCGCCGGACGTCTTCATGATCCCGCAGGTCCCCAGCGTCGCCGAGCAGGTCGCCAAGGGCTGGCTGCACCCGCTCGACGAGTGGGCGACCCCGGCATGGCAGTCGCGCTTCCCCGAGGGCACCTTCCTGGAAGGCGCCAACGTCTTCGACGGCAAGGTCTATTCGGCCCCGCTGAAGGGCTCCGGCCCGCAGCTCCAGCTCTACGTCCACCACGGCGTCTTCAAGTCCGTCGGCCTGACGAACCCCGACGGCAGCGTCAAGATCCCCAGGACCTGGGACGAGGTCACCAGCGCCGCCCAGACGATCACCAAGAAGAGCGGCGGCAAGTCGTACGGCTTCGGATTCGGCAACGCCGACGGCATCGGAGTCCTCGCCTGGTGGCTCGACCTGTTCGTCCGCGGCGCCGGCGCCCCGGGCGGTGCCCCCACCGTGCCCGGCACCGGCATGGACTACCGCGTCGGCAAGTGGACGTTCGGCACCGACCGGGCGTACACCGACTTCCTGGAGCTGTTCGTCGAGTGGAAGAAGCGCGGCTTCTTCCACCCCAACTCCGTGAGCCTGTCCGACGAAGCGGCCCGCGCGTTCTTCGAGCGCGGCAAGTTCGGCATGACCGTCGGCGGTGTGTGGAACCAACCCGAGTGGACCCAGCACAAGTTCACCGACTACAGCCTGGTCACGCTGCCCTCGCCGACCGCGACACCGAAGGGCTTCTACTACGCAGACCCGGTCGGCAACGGCACCTTCGCCGCGGTCTCCGCCAAGAGCAAGAAGGCGCACGAGGGGTTCCAGTGGCTCGACGCGCTGACGTCCCCCGCCGCCGGGCGCCGCTGGGTCGAGGACCTCAACGGCGTCTCGGCCCACCCCGCGGACAACGACCCGGACGGCATCGACTCCAAGCCCTTCGCCGCCTTCATCGACATGACCCGGCAGGTGCTGCGCGGCCCGGTACCCCTCGTGCGCAACCCCGAGCTGGCCGGTGTCGCACCCGGCGTCCCCAAGCCGGACATCAGCGATGTGGTGACCGGGGTCTACACGGGCCAGATCAAGGACGTGCAGGGCGCGTTGAGCGGCCTCGCCGACAAGAAGTTCCAGCTCCTGTCCGACGCGGTCGCCGCCGTGGCCGAGCAGGGCAAGAAGGTCAGCACGTCCGACTACGTCTTCGCGGACTGGGACCCCACCAAGCCGTACACCACGAAGAAGAAGGCGTGAGCCGACACCATGTCACTCCTCGACACCCGCGAGCGCCGGCGAACATCCCCGGCTCCACCCCCGGTCGCCGCCCGCCCCGGCCTCGGCCGCCGCATCCGCGCCGCCAAGTGGTCGTACGCGTACCTGGCCCCCATGGCCGTACTCCTCCTGGCCTTTGTGGTCTACCCGATCTTCGCGTCCTTCGGCTACACCTTCTACCGCTGGAACGGCATCGGCGCACCCGGCGACTACGTGGGCCTCGCCAACTTCCGGCAGATCCTCGGCGACAGCATCTTCTGGGGCGCCGTCGAGCACACCTTCGTCTACGCCTTCGTGCTCGTCCCGGTGCAGCTCCTGCTGGCGTTGGCGCTCGCGCTGGTGCTGAACAACCCGAAGCTCAAGTTCGCGCTGTTCTTCCGGACCGTCTACTTCATCCCCGTCGTCACCTCGGCCGCGGTCGTCGGCGTCGTCATCCAGCTCATGCTCGCCAACTTCGGTGATTCGGCGGGGAGTCTGCTCGCCAAGACCGGCATGACCGACGGCCACATCGACTGGCTCGGCGACCCGCACACCGCGCTGGCCGTGATCATCGCGATCGGCATCTGGCACACCCTCGGCTACAACCTCGTCTACTTCCTCGCCGGACTGCAGACCATCCCGGCCGAGTTGTACGAGGCGGCGAAGCTCGACGGCTGCGGCCCTGTGCAGTCCTTCTTCCGCATCACCATCCCGATGCTGCGGCAAGTCGGCGTCGTCATCGTCGTGTTGGCGTTCATCGGCAGCTTCCAGGTCTTCGACCTGGTGCAGGTCCTCACCGGCGGCGGCCCGTACTTCGCCACCGAGGTCGTCAACACGTACATCTACCACCTGGCCTTCGGCGGCTCCGCCGGCGCCGCCGCCCAGCCCGACATCGGCCTGGCCTCCGCCGCCTCGTTCCTCTACGGACTGCTGCTCATCGTCTTCTCCGCGCTCCAGGTCCTCGCCCTGCGCGGGATCAGCCGCCGGCGCGCGGCCGCCAACCAATGAGCCGGCCGACCAACGGCCGCCGACCAGCAAAGGGTCACGTCGATGTCCACACTGTCCCAACGCCCGCGCCGGCGAACGCGGTTGAGCCTGCGCCGAGGCCGACGCGGGCTGCTCTACCTCGCACTGCTCGGCGGCGGCCTCATCTGGCTCTACCCGTTCCTGTGGGCGCTCGGCAGCTCACTCAAGAGCACCGACGGCTTCTTCTCCGGCGGGCTCAACCCGATCCCGTCCGAGTTCCACTGGTCCAACTACAGCGAGGCCTGGACACAGGCGGACTTCAGCAAGTTCTTCGTCAACACGGTCCTGTTCGCGACCGGCACGGTCATCGTCACCCTGCTCGCCACCTCCATGGCCGGCTACGTCCTGGCCCGCACCGAGTTCCCCGGCAAGAAGATCTGGCTCGGCCTGGTCGGGGTGACGCTGTTCCTGCCGCACGGCTACACGATCATCCCCGTCTTCGACCTGATCCAGCGCCTCCATCTCCTCAACACCCTCTGGTCGGTGGTCATCGTCCAGTCGGCGGGCGGGATGGTCTTCGGCACCTTCCTCTTCATGGGCTACTTCACTACGATCGACCGGGGACTTGAGGACGCGGCCCGTGTGGACGGCGCGAGCTTCCACCAGATCTTCTGGCGGATCATGCTCCCGCTGTCCGGACCGATGCTGGCGACCGTCGGCCTGTTCGCCTGCATCAACGCCTGGAACAGCTTCTTCATCCCGCTGGTCTTCACCCTCTCCCGCCCCGAACTGCACACCCTGTCGGTGGGCATGTTCAACTTCATCGGCCAGAACTCCACCGCGTGGACCCTGGTGTGCGCGGGCTCGGTCATCACGCTGCTGCCCATCGTCCTGATCTTCGTCGTGCTCCAGCGCTTCTTCATCAACGGGCTGGCGGGCGCGGTCAAGCAGTAACGAGCGGCGGTCGTCCAGGAGTTGAGAGCAGCGGCCGTCGGGTCATCCACCACCGTCGAGGTCGGTGCGCTGCCGCAGCACCCGCACCTCGTCACCGACGATCTCCATCTCGTACAGCTTCCCCCGCGCGTTCTCGAACGGCCGGTGCAGGATCATCATCAACCGGCCCTCGAACGTCCGGAACAACATGCCGTGCCCGCTGTCCTGCCGCACCAGCGGCCGCTCCTGCCGCCAAGGCCCGTTGATCTCACCGGACTTGGAGACGGCATAGGTCTGGACGTAGCCACCGGTGAGGGTGCCGTCCGCGCCGAGCACGTTCTTCTCGTACGTCGACCACAGCATGAGCAGCGCCCCGTCGGGGGCGCGGTACAGCTGCGGTCCGTCCGTGACGTAGGGCGGGAGTTGGTGCGGTACGCCGGCCGGGATCTCCTCGCCGATCCAGGGCGCGTCCGAGGCCTTGAAGAGGAGGACCGGGTCGCCGATCGTCCCGGTCAGGTCGGGGGCCAGCCGGATCGCCTCCATCGTGCCGTCGACGGTCTGCAGCCACTCGTGCGCGTACACCATCCACGGCTGCTCGGACGGGTCGACGTACAGCGTGCCGTCCAGGGTCATGAGGTGCTCGGGCGGGGTGGGGCGCGCGGGGTCGACCGAAGTGAAGGGGCCCAGCAGGGATTCGGACACGGCCGTGATCGTGCCGCGCCGGTGGTTCGTGAGCTGGAACGGCGTGCCCCAGCGGCCGGTCGGTGGCACCGGAAGGGGGCTCTTCTCGTCGTGCAGCGTGGTGAACAGGTAGTACCTGCCGTCCCAGGCGTGCACCTCCGGCGCCCAACCACCGTCGCCCGCCCAGAGGTTGTCCTGCTCCGCCGCCAGGAACACCACCACGGGTCGTGTCCAGTCTCGCAGGTCATCGCTGCGGTAGACCATCGTGCCGACGCCCTCCACACCCGACACGGACGGGTCGTTGGACGTGTAGAGGTGATAGCTGCGGGTCGTGTCGTCGGCGACGACGAACGGATCGTGCAACGGCATGTCGGGAAGCCGCATCGGCTCGCCCACGGAATCGGTCGCCATGGTGTCACCGTAGAGCCCGCAAACCCCGTGCGCACCACTGCTGTTGAGGGAAAAACGCTTGGACCGCACGGGTGCCGGCGCGGGACACTGCCACTTCCGGCCTGCCCCTTCACCGGGCTGCCGTCGACACCACGGGGTGGGAATGGGATCGCCTGAATCGCGCGACGTCGGGCCGCGCAAAGGCTCGGTGTTACTCGCACTTCGGTACTACGGACGGGAGTTGGCCCGGCTCCGCCGATGGACCGCGCCCGCCACACTGCTGCCCGCGGTGGGCAACATCGGTATCAACTACATCGCGCCGCTGATCGTCGCCAAGCTCGTCGGCCGGATCGCCGGCGACGCGGACATCAACGTCCGCACGACGCTGCCGTACGTCCTCGGGTTCGCCGGAGTGCTGCTGCTCGCCGAGGTGTTCTGGCGCCTGGGACTGCACTGTCTGAACCGGCTGGACGCGCTCGGCATCGAGCGCCTCTATGTGATCGGCATGGACGAACTCTTCGCCAAGGACGCCGCGTTCTTCCACGACAACTTCGCCGGGTCACTCACCAAGCGGGTGTTGAGCTTCGCCTCCCGCTTCGAGGAGTTCGTCGACACGATGACGTTCCAGGTGGTGGGCAGCCTGGTACCGCTGCTGTTCGGCTCGTTCGTCCTGTGGCGCTACGAACCGCTGCTCGTCGTAGGCCTGTTGGCGATGATCGCGCTCACCGCCTTGGTCGTCGCGCCCCTCATCCGGCGCCGCCAGGCACTCGTCGGCCTGCGCGAGGAGGCCATCGCCCGGGTGTCCGGCCATGTCGCCGACAGCCTGATGAACATGGACACGGTCCGCGCGTTCGCCGCAGAGGAACGCGAGGCCGCCGAACACCGCTCGCGCGTCGCCCAGTCGAGGCGCCTGACCCTCCGCTCCTGGGACTACGGCAACCTGCGCATCGACACCCTCGTCGCGCCGCTCTCCGTGTTCACCAACGCGCTGGGCCTGCTCCTCGCGGTGGCCCTCGGCGGCGGCCGGCACGGCGTCGAGGCGGTCGTGGTCGCGTTCACGTACTACACGAACGCGACCCGGATCATGTTCGAGTTCAACCAGATCTACCGGCGGCTGGAAAGCTCGATGACCGAAGCCGCCCAGTTCACCGAGCTGTTGATGGCTCCGCCCAGCGTGGTCGACCCGGCCTCGCCGGAGCCGTTGCTGCCCCGTCCCGCGTCCGTCCGCTTCGAGAACGTGACCTTCGCCCACGCGGGCGCCGACACCCTCTTCGACGGACTCGACCTGACCGTGCCCAGCGGCACGAAGATCGGCCTCGTCGGCCGGTCCGGCGGCGGCAAGACCACCCTCAGCCGACTGCTGCTGCGGATGACGGACATCGACGCCGGCCGCATCCTGATCGGCGGCCAGGACATCAGCAGGCTCCGCCAGGCCGACCTGCGCAGCCTGATCGCCTACGTACCGCAGGACCCGGCGATGTTCCACCGCACCCTGCGCGAGAACCTCACCTTCGCCCGGCCCGACGCCACCGACGCCGAGGTCCGCCAAGCCGCCGAGGCCGCGCACGTCACCGAGTTCGCCGACGCGCTGCCGGACGGCTTCGAGACGATGGTGGGGGAGCGCGGGATCAAGCTCTCCGGCGGCCAGCGCCAACGCGTCGCCCTCGCCCGGGCGATCCTGCGCGACGCCCCGATCCTGCTGCTCGACGAGGCCACCAGCGCCCTCGACTCCGAGAGCGAGATCCTCGTCCAGGAAGCGCTGTGGCGGCTCATGGACGGCCGGACCGCACTCGTCGTCGCCCACCGGCTGAGCACCGTCGCCGGCATGGACCGGCTCGTCGTCCTCGACCGCGGCCGGATCGTCGAACAGGGCACGCACCAGGAGCTGTTGGCGGCCGAGGGTGCCTACGCGAAGCTGTGGCAGCACCAGTCGGGCGGCTTCCTCGACGACACCTCCGAACAGGCCGCCGACCTGCACTGACAGCCCGAACAGCGGCCGGATTCCCGGGACTTCACCTATCGGGTTCCCGAGGCCCCGGCCGTGCCGGACGGACAACCGGTTTCTAGCAGACCACGTTCCAGCACCGTCTCGCCGAGGTCACCCAGTCTTTTCGAAAGTTCGCCCAAGGTCTTGACGCCCTTTCCGAGCCGGAAGAAGCTCTGCCCCAACGCGTGACAACCGGTTTCCATCGGAGGTGCTGCGGTCATGCCCCCACGTGCTGGTGCGCCCCTGAGCCGCCGACGATTTCTCGCCCTCTCGGCGGCCGGTTCGGGGGTCGGCGCGATGGGGCTCAACGGCTGCGCGCTCCAGGTGTCGACCGGGGTGAGCGGGCCGGGTGAGACCGTCACGGTGATGGTCAAGGACGGTGACATCGGTCGCCGTCATGTCCACCTACGTCACCTCGGCGGGCACCCCGGTCGTGTCGACCTCCAGGCCGCGGCCTCCCTGATGTACGTCGTCCCCGTCCTCCTGATCTTCCTGGTCGCCCAACGCGGGTTCGTCGCCGGGATGTCGACGAGCGGCCTCAAGTAGTCCCTGTTCTCGCCCTGTTGCAAGGAGATAGGTATGAACACGCCCCTGTCCCGTCGTACGGCCCTCCAGGCCGCCGGTGCCACCGCGCTCGCTGCCGGACTGACCGGGTTGACCGCCACCGCGGCGCACGCCGGCGGCCACAACTCCCGCCCCAAGCTGGTCACTTACCCGCGTCCGGCCACCATGCCGACCAACACCGGCTTCCAGGTACGGGTCCGCAGCACCCCCGACGGCACCTGGCAGACCCTCGACATCTACCGGCCGCAGTTCGAGGAGATCAACGCCTCCACCGGGTCGGGCAAGGTCTACAGCTCGTCGATGGTGTACTTCGACTTCAACGGCTCGGTCGAGATCGAGGTGACCTACCTCAAGGGCGGCACCACCAAGGCCCGGGTGAGACCGGACTCGTACGGCATCACGCCCGAACTCCTCGGCGACACCCTGCGGTTCACCCTCGCAGAGCCCAAGGACGTCATAGTACAGATCAACGACGAGACCTTCGACGCCCTGCACCTGATCACCAACCGCGTCGAGCACCACGCCCCGTCCGCCGACGACCCGAACGTCCTCTACTTCGGCCCCGGCGTCCACACCGTCACCGGCAACATCCTCACCGTCCCCAGCGGCAAGACCGTCTACCTCGCGGGCGGTGCCGTCCTCACCGCGCAGGTCTACTTCAAGGACGTGGAACGGTCCCGCCTCATCGGGCGCGGGGTGCTCTACAACAACCCCGGCGGCGCCATCCTCTGCGAAGGCAGCAAGAACATCCGGATCGAGGACGTCATCATCCTCAACCCGGCCGGCTACGCGGGCACGTTCGGCGAGAGCGAGAACGTCCGCGTCACCAAGGCACGCGCGTTCAGTTCGAAGGGCAACGGCGACGGCTTCGACGTCTTCTCCTCGACCGGGATCACCTTCGACGGCTGCTTCATGCGCAACTCGGACGACTGCATCGCCATCTACTGCCACCGCTGGGACTACTACGGCGACACCCGCGACATCACCGTCGAGAACTGCACCCTGTGGGCCGACGTCGCCCACCCGATCAACGTCGGCACCCACGGCAACACCGACGCGCCCGAGACGATCGAGAACCTCGTCATCAAGAACATCGACATCCTCGACCACCGCGAACCCCAGATGAACTACCAGGGCTGCATCGCCCTCAACCCCGGCGACTCCAACCTGATCAAGAACGTGCGCATCGAGGACGTCCGGATCGAGGACTTCCGCTGGGGCCAGGTCATCTACATGAAGGTCATGTACAACACGAAGTACAACACCTCGGGCGGGCGCGGCATCGAGGACGTGTACGTCAAGAACCTCAGCTACACGGGCACCCGCGCCAACCCGTCCCTCTTCCTCGGCTACGACGCCGAACACGCCATCAACAACGTCACGTTCGAGAACCTGGTGATCAACGGGCTGGTCGTCGCCGACTCGATGAAGAAGCCGACCTGGTACTACACCACGGACGAGATCCAGTGGTTCTACAACGAGCACGTGACGAACCTGAAGTTCCTCACGACCGCCGAGGCCGAGGCGGCCGCCGCGTCATGACGATCCCGGAAACCAGGCACTTCGCTGGAGGGGTGGGGAGGGGTTGTCGGTCGGCTGCGGCGCCGTCGGGGCTGGTCGCGCCATGCGGCGGAGCCGCTGATGAATACGGCCCCGCGCCCCTTGAGGATGTTGCCGAACCGCAGGCGACTACATCAGGCCCGTTTAGCCGCCGGGGCTTTCTGGGCGGCGCCGCAGCCCTCCTCCTGGCGTCGGGCGCGAGCGGACTGCTCGTGCCCGGCACCGCCCGGGCCGCCGAGAACCGGACCGCCGCGTTCACGCACCCCGGCCTGCTGCATACCGCCGACGATCTCACCCGCATGAAGACAGCGGTCGCCGCCAAGCAATCCCCGGTCTACGACGGCTACTTGGCGCTCGCGGCCCACGCCCGCTCCTCGTCGTCGTACGCCGTGCAGAACATTGGCCAGATCACCACCTGGGGACGCGGCCCCGCCAACTACCAGAACCAGGCGGTTGCCGACTCTGCCGCCGCCTACCAGAACGCCCTCATCTGGTCCGTCACCGGCGACACCGCACACGCAGACAAGGCCCGAGACATCCTCAACGCCTGGTCGACTTCCCTCACCGCCATCACCGGAGCCGACGGCCCCCTCGGCGCTGGCCTCCAGGCCTTCAAGTTCGTCAACGCCGCCGAACTGCTCCGCCACACCGGCTACGACGGTTGGGCCACCGCCGATATCGCGCGCTGCGAGGAGTCCTTCCTCCGCGTCTGGTACCCCGCCCTGTCCAGCTACATGCTCTACGCCAACGGCAACTGGGACCTGACGTCCCTTCAATCCCTCCTGGCCATAGGCGTGTTCTGCGAGGAGCCCACCCTCTTCTACGACGCGCTCCGCTTCGCCGCGGCCGGCGCCGGCAACGGCAGCGTCCTCCATCGCATCGTCACCGACGTCGGCCAGGGCCAGGAGAGCGGCCGGGACCAGGGCCACGAACAGCTCGCGGTCGGCCTGTTGGCGGACGCGGCGCAGGTCGCCTGGAACCAGGGCGTCGACCTCTGGGGCTTCGACGACAACCGCATCCTCGCCAACGTCGAGTACGCAGCCCGCTACAACCTCGGCGGCGACGTCCCCTTCGTCCCCGACCTCGACCGCACCGGCAAGTACATCAAGCCGACCGTCTCGGCCACTTCACGCGGCAACCTTCCGCCCATCTACGAGATGGCGTACGCGCATTACGCCGGTGTGCGCGGCCTGGACACCCCGTACACGAAGAACGCGGTGTTCCGTGGCACCGGCGGCACCCGCGTCGTCGAGGGCGGCAACGACGACCTGCCGAGCTGGGGTACCTTCGCCTACGCCGGCGCCACCGCCCCCTCAGCGACCGTGCCGACACCACCGGCCGGCGTCACGGCGATCGGCAACGACCGTTCCGTCACGGTGAGTTGGCTGCCGTCGACGTGGGCGGACTCCTACACGGTCCTGCGGGCGACCGAGGTGGACGGCCGCTACGAGAAGATCGCGTCCGGCGTCGCCCGGCCGACGTACAACGACCGGAAGGTGCACGCGGGACTGACGTACTACTACACGGTCACGGCCTCGAACACCCTTGGCAGGAGCGGCGGTTCGGCATGGGCGGCCGCCTCCGCAGGTCTCCCGTCGCCGTGGTCGACCCGGGACGTGGGAGACGTGAAGATCCCCGGTGCCGCCGCCTTCGACGGTGAGCGCTTCGTCCTGGAGGCGAGCGGCACCGCCGACACCCACCGTCTCGTCCACCTCCCGCTGCGCGGCGACGGCACGGTCACCGCACGGATCGTGTGGCCGCTCAGCTCGCAGTACTCCAAGATCGGCGTCACCGTCCGGGCCTCGCTCGACTCGGACGCGGCGCACGCCTCGATGCTGATCCAGGGCCTGCCGCTGCACACCTGGAGCGGAGTGTGGACGGCACGCCCGTCGACCGGCGCGGAGATCTCCGCGACCGGCAGCACACCCGTACCGCCCTCCCAGCAGCAGGCGATCACGGTGAACGCCGCCTTTTCGATCTCCAACCTCGGCACGCTGCCCGAGTCGGCGACCCCGCTGGAGGCGCCGTACGTCGAAGGCGCGGGTGACGGTTACCGGCTGCGGAAGCCCTACTGGGTACGCGTGACCCGGAAGGGCGCGCGCTGCACCGGCGCCATCTCCCCGGACGGCATCCACTGGACCGAAGTCGGCGCCACGGACGTCGAGTTGGGACGCACCGCGTACGCCGGGCTCGCCCTCACCTCCTGCCTCGGCGTCGACGAGGACTACGCCGAGACCGGCACCGGCGCCTTCGACAACGTCAGCGTGACCTCCTCGTCCGGCACGGTGTGGTGCGTACCGCGCCCCGCCCGTACCGCGACCGACCTACGGGCCCAAACCGGCACGGACGCAGTCGAGTTGGCCTGGAGCGACCCGGACCTCGCCGCCGAGTACACGGTGCTGCGCGCCACGCGGACGAGGGGACCGTACGAGACCCTCGCCACCCGCGTCGGCCCGGTCGGCTTCGGTACCCGCATCCGCTACATCGACGCGACGGGGACGCCGGGAACGACGTACCACTACACGGTCGCGAAGACCAACGCCGGTGGACGCGGGCCGCGTTCGACGCCGGCGCAGGCCATGATGCCGACCCCGGCGCAGCCACAACTCACCTCCGCCGCGGCCGTGTTCACGAACCAGGGCGCCGCCTCCCGGTATCTGCTGCGCGCCTCGCACGAGCCCGTGCGGTTCACGGCGGACGGGCTGCCCGCCGGCCTCCGCATCGACCGGCGCACCGGCCTGATCTTCGGAACCCCCACGGAGACAGGCGAGTTCACGGTCGCGACGGCCGCCGCCAACGCCTCCGGAACCGCGACCGGCACCCTCGCCCTCACGGTCGGCACCGCGCCGCCCGCGCCGTGGACGTACGGCGATCTCGGCGACACCGTGCTCGACGACCGTGCCTTTGGGACGCTGGGCGTGGTGGCGATCACCACGCCGGGCAGCACGTCGTACGGCGGCGGCACCTTCACCGTGCGGGGCGCGGGTGTCGATCTCAACGCCAACGGCCAAGGAATGACGGGGCAGTTCGTACGGCGGCCCGTCAGCGGTGACTGCGAGCTCGTCGCGCGGATCGTCTCCCGTAGTGGAGCGACCACCGACCGGGTCGGGCTGCTCATGGCGAAGTCGCTGTCGCCGTTCGACCAGGCCGCCGGAGCGATCGTCACCGGCGGGACCAGTGCCCAGCTCATGCTCCGCAGGACCGTGGCCGGTGCCTCCGCCTTCACCGGCGGAGCCGCTGTCGCCCTCCCCGCCCTGCTGCGGCTGAAGCGCGTCGGGACCGCCTTCGGCGCAGCGCTGTCCACCGACGACGGTGTCACCTGGACCCCCCTCGCCGACGGAGAGATCCCCGGCTTCGGTGACGCCCCCTACTACGTCGGGCTGGTGGTCTGCTCGCGCGGTCAACTGGTCCGCTGCACCACCGAGTTCGACGAGGTGAGCATCACGCCCACCTGATCCGTCATGGATTGGAGATGCACCGCAATGAGCCGCACGTCCCCCCACGAGCACCTCCGCGGAACAGAGTTGAGCCGCCGCGGTCTTCTGAAGACCGCCGGTGGGCTCACCGCAGCCGTCGCCCTCGGCGGCGCCACCGTGGCCACCGCCGCGCACGCGGCCCCGGCCACGTTCACCCACCCCGGCATGCTGCACAACGCCGGAGACATCAACCGGGCCAAGGTCAGGGTCGCGGCGGGAACCGACCCCTGGCTGTCCGGCTGGAACAGGCTGACCGCCAACTCCCACTCCCAGTCGACCTGGACGAACCGGGCCACCGCCACGATCATCCGCGGCGGCGACGGCCAGAACTACAGCCTGCTGTACAACGACATCGCCGCCGCCTACCAGAACGCCCTGCGCTGGAAGGTCGGCGGCACCGAGGCGAACGCCGTGTGTGCCGCGAACATCCTCAACGCCTGGTCTTCGACGCTGACTTCGGTCACCGGAAACGCCGACCGGTTCCTCGCGGCCGGACTCTACGGCTGGCAGTTCGCCAACGCCTGCGAACTGATGCGGGACTACAGCGGGTTCCATCTCGCCGCCGCCCAGCAGATGCTGGCCAACGTCTTCTACCCGCTCAACAACAGCTTCCTGACCAACCACAACGACGCCTGCATCACCAACTACTGGGCCAACTGGGACCTGTGCAACATGGCCTCGATCCTGGCCATCGGCATCCTCAACGAGGACTCCGCCAAGTACGACCAGGCCGTCACGTACTTCAAGTCCGGTGCGGGCAACGGCTCCATCGCGCACGCGGTGCCGTATCTGTACACCGACTCGGACGGCTACGCGCTGGGCCAGTGGCAGGAATCCGGCCGCGACCAGGGCCACACCGTCCTGGGCATGGGCCAGATGGGCGCGGTCTGCGAGATGGCCTGGAACCAGGGCGACGACCTCTACTCGTACGACAGCCGTCGCTTCATGAAGGCCGCCCAGTACGTCGCGAAGTACAACAACGGCAGCGACGTGCCCTTCACCACCTACACGTGGGGCACCGGCCAGAACTGCGCCCAGTCGTCCCAGACGGTGGTCTCCTCCGCCTCGCGCGGCCAGATCCGCCCGGTGTGGGCGATGCTCCACTTCCACTACAACCGGCGGATCGGCCTCGACGACCCGTACATCTCGGCCATGTACTACGACCTCGTCGCGCCCGAGGGCGGGGGAGGTGACTACGGCTCCGACAGCGGCGGCTACGACCAGCTCGGCTTCGGCACCCTGATGTACGCGAAGTAGCGGCGCTGACCTACGCGAGGCAGCGACCCGGGATGTCCACGGGTCGGGCATCGGTGCCCGACCCGTGGACGCCCTCTTGACCCCGGGCGACGGCGGATCGACACTCCAGTAGGGAATCCTAGTGAACAGGTAGGGAAACAATGGGGCGCCTTGAGTCGGTCACCACCAGCCGCGGGGACCGTTCGCCTCTTCTGACCTCCCGCCGTCACATCGACCTGCTGCGGGTCTGCAGCGCGCTGAACCCCCCGCGCTGAGCCCCCGTCCTCCGCTCGACGACGCTTCCGCCGCGCGTACGTCCACGCGCCCGTACCAGGGGAGTCCCATGTCCAGCACGCCTCTCGCCGCCATCCCCGCACCCCGTTCCGCCCCCGTGTTCCGGGGCCGGATCGGACGCGACGCGCGCAGCGGGCACTACGCCGTGCCGCGCCGCTACCGCCTGCATCTGTCCACCGCCTGCGCCGACGGCCTGCGCATCGCCGTCACCCACAGCCTGCTCGGCCTCGACGAGAGCTGTCCGGCCGTGTTCCTGTCCGCCGTACCCGACTGTCCCAGCGGTGGACACTCCGCGTTGCGCCCGCTCTACGAGGCGAGCGCGCACCGCTACTCCGGACCGGCCGCCGCGCCGGTGCTCAGCGACGACTGGTCCGGCCGGATCGTCAGCACCCACGCGCCCGACATCATGCGCGACCTCGCCCGGCACTTCGGCGCGGGGGGACCCCAGTTGTACCCGTGCGGCGCCGAGTCGGAGATCGAGGCCGTCGAGCGACTGTGCGCCGAAGGCATCGAGGACGCCGCGCAGCGGGCCGGCGCGGCCGGTGTCGAGCAGGAGGAGCGCGACGCGGCGGTCGCCCGGCTGCTGGAGACCCTGGGTTCGCTGGACCGGTGGCTGGACGGCCGCGAGCACATGATCCGCGACGAACTCACCGCCGCGGACGTCGAGTTGTGGGTGTCACTGGTCCAACTCGACACCGTGCACCGCAACCACCTCGACGCCGCCGCCGTACAGCGCATCGCCGACCACCCCCACCTGTGGGCCTACGCCCGCCGCCTGGCCGCCCACCCGGCCTTCGGCACCCACCTCGACCTCGACGGCATCGCCCGCCGTCACCACGCCCGCTGCCGGGGCTTGGAGGCCGCCGGCGCGGCTGTCCAGATCCTGGACTGGGCCGCCCACGTGGCAGACGAAACGGGAGCTTGCCGCAGCTGAGCGCGTTCTGTGGCGTCCAGTTGGTGGACGGCCATTGACATACGTTCGGACAATTGTCTTAACTTGCGACCTAGAACGGTCATGAGTGTCAGCGACAAGCCCTGGCTTGCTGACCGGCAACCCTCGCACGCGGTGGGGTGCCCCAGGTGACGACCGGACCGGATGACGTTTTCGGTAAGCGCGAGGCCCCTGGGCCACAACAGTGATGGGTGACGGACATGTACGCAGCTCTCCGGACGGCAGTACGCCGCTCCCCGGGCTGCGTACTGCCGTGCGTGAACCCTCTCGTCGCGGACCGTGCCGTCGATCTGCTGCGCGTCAACAGCGCACTGTGTACCGCGTGTACCGCCCCGGGCTTCGCCCGCTGTCGAGGCTGACGACTTCTCCCAGCCCTCGCGTTCCGCGTTCCTGACGAACACCGCCCGCGCGGTGTGCCGTTGTCCGCCCAGCCCCCGGTCCTGTGTGTACCTCACCTCGTGCGTCGCGCCAGCCTCGCCCGGGTGTCGCGACCCGGGGTGTCCGACTTCCGCCGGAGCCCTCCATGACTGAACCCCCGGGCACCACCGTGTCCCTGGCCGCCGCGCCGCCCGCCGACGCCCCGTCAAAACCCCTGACAGCACAGCGAGTTCAGCCGCTGCGCCGGCCCGGCCGGTGGATCGTCACTCTGGTCGTGCTGGTGCTGGTCGCCCAGTTCATCCACGGACTGGTCACCAACTCCTTCTACCAGTGGGACCGCTTCGGCTACTGGTTCCTGCGCCCGACGATCCTCGACGGACTCGTCATCACCCTCGAAGTAGCCGCGCTGAGCGCCGTGTTGGGCCTCCTCGGCGGCATCCTGCTCGCCCTGGCCCGGCTCTCCAAGAGCCCGGTACTGCGCGCGGCGAGCTGGACCTACGTATGGGCCCTGCGCTCGATCCCGCTCATCGTGGTGCTGATCTTCCTCTACAACTTCAGCGCCCTGTACCAGACACTCAGCATCGGCGTCCCCTTCGGCCCCGCCTTCTTCTCCTTCGACGAGTCGAAACTGGCCACCGACATGGCCGTCGCCGTCGTCGGCCTCAGCCTCAACGAGGCGGCCTACGCGGCGGAAGTGGTCCGCGGCGGCATCCTCTCCGTCGACCAGGGTCAGCACGAGGCGGCCTCCGCCCTCGGCCTGCCCAAGGGCTACCAGTTCCGCAGGATCGTCTTCCCGCAGGCGCTGCGCTCCATCACCCCGAACTACGTCAACCAGCTGATCGGCCTGATCAAGAGCACCTCCCTGGTCTTCTACGTCTCGCTGCTCGACCTGTTCGGCTCCGCGCAGACGATGGGCTCCACCTACCCGGGCGACATCGTGCCGCTGCTCCTGGTCGTCACCGTCTGGTACCTGATCCTCACCAGCGTCGTGTCCGTCATCCAGTTCTACGTCGAGCGGCACTACGCCCGGGGCGCCACCCGCTCCCTGCCGCCGACCCCGATCCAGAAACTCCGCACTGGTGTCACCGACCTGCGGGCCCGCATCCGCAGGGAGGCCGCCGTATGAGCACGAACACCGTCGAACCGCTGGCGGACATCACACCCGCCGCCGTAGAGGTGCACGACGTCCACAAGTGGTACGGCGCGCACCGGGTGCTGGACGGCGTCGACCTGACCGTGCGGCCCGGCGAGGTCACCGTGATCCTCGGCCCGTCCGGCTCCGGCAAGTCCACGCTGCTGCGGGTCGTCAACCACCTGGAGAAGCCCGAGATCGGCTACGTCAGTGTCAACGGCGAGCTGATCGGAGTGCGGCAACAGGGCGGCAGGCTGAAGGAGTTGAGCGAGCGGGCCATCCTCGCCCAGCGCAGTCGGATCGGGTTCGTCTTCCAGAACTTCAACCTCTTCCCGCACTTGACCGTCCTGGACAACGTGGCCGCCGCCCCGGTCGCCACCGGCCGGCTCGGCAAGCCCGAAGCCCTGGAACTGGCCCGGGAGTTGCTCGGCCGTGTCGGACTCGCCGAGAAGACCGGTGCCTACCCGAGGCAACTCTCCGGCGGCCAGCAACAGCGCGTGGCCATCGCACGCGCCCTCGCCCTGCGCCCCGGAGTCATCCTCTTCGACGAGCCGACCTCCGCCCTCGACCCCGAACTCGTCGGCGAAGTCCTTTCCGTCATCAAGGACTTGGCGACCAGCGGCACCACCCTCGTCATCGTCACCCACGAGATCGGCTTCGCCCGCGAGGTCGCCGACCGGGTCGTCTTCATCGACGGCGGAAAGATCGTCGAGCAGGGCCCGCCCCACGAGGTCCTCGACAAGCCACAGCACGAACGGACCAGGGACTTCCTCAGCAAGGTCCTCTGAGCACCCTCGCTTCCACCTTCACCAGCCCGAACACCGAGCCTAGGAACAGCCATGTCTACGCCCAGCCTTCGCAGCAGACTCACTCGCGGACTCACCGCGGGAACCGTCCTCGCCTCCCTCGCCGGCGGTCTCGCGGCCTGCGGCGGCGACAGCGACGCGGCCACCACGTCCGGCAGCGCCGCCTCCGGCACGGTCACCGTGGGGGCTCTCTCCAACGGTGCCGCCAAGGAGACGACCCTCAAGGTCGCCGAAGTGAAGTCGATCAGCGCCGAGTTGCCCAAGTCCGTGGCGAAGAGCGGCACGTTGGAGATCGGCGTCGGCTTCCTGCCCGCGGGCTCCCCGCCGCTCGGCTACGTCGGTTCGGACCAGAAGACCCTCACGGGTTCGGAGACCGACATCGCCCGCCTGGTCGCCGCCGTCCTCGGCCTCAAGCCCGAGCTGAAGAACTCCACGTGGGAGAACCTCTTCATCGGCCTCGACAGCGGCAAGGTCGACGTCGCCTTCTCCAACGTCACCGACACCGAGGAGCGCAAGGCGAAGTACGAGTTCGCCTCCTACCGCGAGGACAACCTCGGCTTCGCGGTGAAGGCGAGCAACACCTGGAACTTCGGCGGCAGTTACGAGAACCTCGCCGGCAAGACCGTCGCCGTGGGCGCGGGCACCAACCAGGAGCGGATCCTCCTGGAGTGGAAGAAGAAGCTGGCCGCCGAGAACAAGAAGCCGCTCACCGTCAAGTACTTCCAGGACAACAACAGCACCTACCTCGCGCTGGCCTCCGGGAAGATCGACGCCTACCTCGCCCCGAACCCCTCGGTCGCCTACCAGGTCTCCTCGACCAAGGGCACGGCGAAGGCCGTCCGCAACGCGGGCACCTACTCCGGCGCCGGCTCCTCCCTCCAGGGCCTGATCGCCGCCACCGCGAAGAAGAACAGCGGCCTCGCCAAGCCCCTCGCGGACGCCATCAACTACCTGATCAAGAACGGTCAGTACGCCAAGTGGCTGGCCGCCTGGAACCTCTCCAACGAGGCCGTCGCGAAGTCCGAGGTCAACCCGCCCGGACTGCCGCTCAGCGACTCCTGACCCACCCTCTCGGCCAGGGGACCCCGCCACGTGACGGCGGGGTCCCCACCCGCGCGACCAGTACTGGAGCCGTCACCCGATGTCTTCCACCGCCAGTATCGAAACCACCACGTCCACGTCCCACGTTCTGGACAACCCGGCCTGGGCCGCGCTCACCGGCCCGCACGCCCGCTTCGCCGAACGCGTCGGGCGCGCCGCCCGCTACCCCGTCGACGTGGCCGGCTTCAACGCCATCACCGACAACGACGACCCCCGCGCCTGGGCCGACCTGGCCACCCTCGTCGGCCCCGGCGGCACCGCCGCGGTGCGCGGGGTGAACGAGACCCCGGACGGCTGGGAGATCGTCCGCTCCGGACAGGGTGTCCAACTCGTGGACACCGGGCTGCGGGCCGAGCCCGACCCCGAGGCCGTACGCCTCGGCCCCGACGACGTACCCGAGATCCTCGACCTGGTCGCCCGCACCGAACCCGGCCCCTACCTGCCCCGCACCGTCGAACTGGGCACCTACCTCGGCATCCGCCACGACGGCCGCCTGATCGCCCTGGCCGGCGAACGCCTCCACCCGCCCGGCTGGACCGAGATCAGCGCCGTCTGCACCGACCCCGACCACCGCGGCCGGGGCCTGGCCACCCGACTGGTCCGCGCGGTCGCCGCCGGCATCAAGGAACGCGGCGAACACCCCTTCCTGCACGCGGCGGCCACCAACACCGGTGCGATCCGGCTGTACGAGTCGATCGGCTTCACGCTGCGCGCCCGCACGGTCTTCTCGCTCGTCCGGCGCACCGGCCCGATTGCCGCCGCCGACGCGGAAGAAACGGCATAGCCGTGCGGTTGTCCCTGTTGATGCCGGATTCCGTGGAGGTGATGGACATGCTCGATCCGTCCCGCCTTCCCCCGACCGTGCGCCTCACCACCCGGCCCCACATCGACCTGCTGCGCACGGCCGGCGCGCTCTGTCGCTCCTGACGCCTCCCCCCTGCCTTCGGCCGGGGGGACCCCCATCCTCCCTGCGGTCGCCCCAGCCGCCGTATCCGTATCCGAACGGTCCGGCGATCTCGTACGGATCTCCAGGAAGGCACCACCGTGTCCCCAACCAGCTCCACCCCCCTGCATCTCGCCGTCGCCCTCGACGGCACCGGCTGGCACCCGGCCTCCTGGCGCGAGCCGGTGGCCCGGCCCCGGGACCTGTTCACCGCCGCGTACTGGGCCGACCTGGTCGCCGAGGCGGAGCGCGGCCTGCTCGACTTCGTGACCTTCGAGGACGGCCTCGGCCTCCAGTCCTCGCACTACGGCGAGCTGGACGGCCGCACCGACCAGGTCCGCGGCCGCCTCGACGCCGTACTCGTCGCGGCCCGCATCGCACCGCTCACCAGCCACATAGGTCTGGTCCCGACGGTGGTGTCCACACACACGGAGCCGTTCCACATATCCAAGGCGATCGCCACTCTCGACTATGTCAGCACCGGCCGCGCGGGCCTGCGCGTGCAGCTCTCCGCCCGCCCGCACGAGGCCGACCACTTCGGACGGCGCACCTTCGAGCCGATCAGCCTGGAGAGCCTGCGCACCGAGGCCGGACAGGAGCGGCTCGCCGAGCACTTCGACGAGGCCGCCGACTACATCGAGGTAGTGCGCCGCCTCTGGGACAGCTGGGAGGACGACGCCGAGATCCGGTCCATCGCCACCGGCCGTTTCGTCGACCGCGACAAGCTGCACTACATCGACTTCGAGGGCCGCCACTTCAGCGTCAAGGGCCCCTCCATCACGCCCCGGCCGCCGCAGGGCCAGCCGATCGTCAGCTCCCTGGCCCACCAGACGATCCCGTACCGGCTGGTCGCCCGCGCCACCGACGTCGGCTACGTCACCCCGCACGACACCGACGACGCGCGGGCGATCGTCGCGGAGATCCGCGCCGAGCAGCAGACCGCGGGCCGCGCCGACGAACTCCTGCACGTCTTCGGCGACCTGGTGGTCTTCCTCGACGACGACGAGGCCACGGCGATCGCCCGCCGCGAACGCCTCGACGCCCTCGCGGGGGAGCCGTACACCAGTGACGCCCAGATCTTCACCGGCACCCCCGCCCAACTCGCGGACCTGCTGCAGGAGTTGCGGACGGCAGGCCTGACCGGATTCCGGCTGCGGCCCGCCGTCGCCGGGCACGACCTCCCAGCGATCACACAGAAGCTGGTCCCCGAACTCCAGCGCCGGGGCGTCTTCCGCCAGGCCTACGAGGCCGACACCCTGCGCGGACTGCTCGGGCTCGCCCGCCCCGCCAACCGCTACGCCGCTGCCGCTGCCGCTGCCGCAGCCACCGCCTGAGCCGGAGGGACCGTACGACATGAGCAAGCCCCTGAAGCAGATCCACCTGGCCGCCCACTTCCCCGGTGTCAACAACACCACCGTGTGGAGCGACCCCGCGGCCGGCAGCCACATCGAGTTCAGCTCCTTCGCGCAGTTCGCCCGCACCGCCGAACGCGCCAAGTTCGACTTCCTCTTCCTCGCCGAGGGGCTCAGGCTGCGTGAACAGGGCGGCAAGATCTACGACTTGGACGTCGTCGGCCGCCCCGACACCTTCACGATCCTCGCGGCGCTCGCCGCCGTCACCGAACACCTCGGCCTGACCGGCACCATCAACTCCACGTTCAACGAGCCCTACGAGGTGGCCCGCCAGTTCGCCAGCCTCGACCACCTCTCCGACGGGCGCGCGGCCTGGAACGTCGTCACCTCCTGGGACGCGTTCACCGGCGAGAACTTCCGGCGCGGCGGCTTCCTGCCGCAGGACGAGCGCTACTCCCGGGCCAAGGAGTTCCTCGCCACCACCCAGGAACTCTTCGACTCCTGGCACGGCGACGAGATCGTCGCCGACCGGGCGAGCGGCACGTTCCTGAGCGACGCCAAGGCCGGCGCCTTCGTCCACCAGGGCCAACACTTCGACATCCAGGGCCAGTTCAACGTCCCACGCTCCCCGCAGGGCCGCCCGGTGATCTTCCAGGCCGGCGACTCCGACGAGGGCCGCGAGTTCGCCGCGTCCAGCGCGGACGCCATCTTCAGCCGCTACAGCACCCTCGACGACGGCCAGGCCTTCTACACCGACGTCAAGTCCCGCCTCGCCAAATACGGCCGCAGGTCGGACCAGTTGCTCATCCTCCCGGCCGCGACCTTCGTCCTCGGCGACACCGACGCCGAGGCCGAGGACCTGGCCAAGGAAGTCCGCCGCCAGCAGGTCAGCGGTGCCACGGCCATCAAGCACCTGGAGTTCGTCTGGAACCGGGACCTGTCGTCCTACGACCCGGACGGCCCGCTGCCCGACATCGACCCGGACGTCAGCGAGAACCACATCTCCAAGGGGCGCGCCCAAGTCCGCATGTACCGGGACCCGTTGGCGACCGCCCGCGAATGGCGTGAGCGGGCGGAGGCGAACGGCTGGTCCATCCGCGACCTGGTCATCGAGACCGGCAACCGACAGGCCTTCATCGGCTCCCCGTCCACGGTCGCGAAGACCATCAACGACTTCGTACAGGCCGACGCCAGCGACGGCTTCATCCTCGTCCCGCACATCACCCCGACCGGCCTCGACCCGTTCGCGGACAAGGTGGTCCCCCTGCTCCAGGAACAGGGCGTCTTCCGCACCGAGTACGAGGGCCCGACCCTGCGCGACCACCTCGGCCTCACCCACCCGGACGACGTGCGCGAGGAACGGGCGGCCTCGTGAAGTTCCTCGCGATCACCCTCATCGTCCACCGCCCGGACCCGACGACCGGTGTACAGAAGTCGACGCACGAACGCTTCCGTGAGGTCCTCGACAACGCCCTGCTGGCCGAGGAGTTGGGCTTCGACGGCTTCGGCGTGGGGGAGCGGCACGAGCGCCCCTTCATCTCCTCCTCGCCGACGGTGGTCCTCAGCCACATCGCCGCGCTCACCCGCCGCATCCGCCTCTTCACGGCGGTCACCACCCTGAGCCTGCTGGATCCGGTCCGCGCCTACGAGGACTACGCCACGCTCGACCACCTCTCCGGCGGACGCCTGGACCTGATCATCGGGAAGGGCAACGGCACCGCCCAGCGCGAGCTGTTCCACGTCACGCCCGAGGACCAGTGGGAGCGCAACGCCGAGAGCTACGAGGTGTTCCGGCAGCTCTGGCGCCAGGACAAGGTGACGGCGAAGACGCGCTTCCGTCCGGAGCTGAAGGACGCGGAGGTGTGGCCGAAGCCCTACCAGCAGCCCATCCGGGTCTGGCACGGCAGCGCGACGAGTAAGGAGAGCGTCGACCTCGCCGCCCGCTACGGCGACCCGCTGTTCTCCGCGAACGTCACCAACCCCATAGAGCCCTATGCCGAGTTGATCCGCTACTACCGCGAACGCTGGGTGCACTACGGCCACGACCCGGCGGACATCGCGGTGGGCGCGGGCACGGCCGGCCTCTACGTCGCTCCGACGACCCAGGAGGCGCTGGCCGTCTACCGGCCGATCTTCGAGAGCAACCTCGCTTTCCAGGAACAGGTGGGCCTGCCCGTCGTCTTCGAGACCCTGGAGGACTACGTCGAGCGCAGCTCCGCGCTGATCGGCAGCCCGCAGCAGGTCATCGACAAGGTGCACCGCTACCACGAGCAGTTCGGCCACACGGTGCTCCATCTCCACGCGGACGCCGGAGGCTTGACGGACCGTCAGCACAAGGAGTCGCTCGAACTGTTCCAGTCGGCCGTGACTCCCGTGCTGCGCAGGGACATCCCGGACCCGCCGTTCGCCTGGGGACCGGTCCTGCCCGAGCCCGTACCCGCCGACCACTGAGGAGTGAGCGAGCACATGTCCATCCCCCTCGGCGTCCTCGACCTGGTCCCGATCTCCTCCGGCTCCACAGCGCCCGAGGCTCTGCGCAACTCCATCGAACTCGCGCGCCGGGCCGAGGAGTTCGGGTACACCCGCTACTGGTTCGCCGAGCACCACCTCAACCCGGGCGTCGCGGGCACGTCCCCCGCGGTGGTCCTGGCGCTGACGGCTTCCGCCACCTCCACGATCCGGCTCGGTTCCGGCGCCGTACAACTCGGCCACCGCACCGCGCTGTCCACGGTGGAGGAGTTCGGCCTGATCGACGCGCTGCACCCCGGCCGCTTCGACCTGGGCCTGGGCCGCTCCGGCGGCCGTCCGTCGCCCCCGCTGCCGGCGGCGACCCCGATCGTCGACGGCCGGGCCCCCAACGGCCTGCGCATCCCGCCCCGCTTCTCCTTCGAGCGCCTCCTCGGCTCACCCAGAATCGCCCTCCAACGCAAGCTGCTCCTGCTGCCCGACGCCACGTCGCAGGACTACGCCGAGCAGATCGACGACGTCCTCGCCCTGCTGGCGGGCACCTACCGTTCACCGGAGGGCGTCGAGGCACACGTCGTACCGGGCGAGGGCGCCGACGTCGAGGTGTGGATCCTGGGCAGCAGCGGCGGCACGAGCGCCGAGGTCGCGGGCCGCAACGGCCTCCGTTTCGCGGCGAATTACCACGTCAGCCCGGCCACCGTCCTGGAGGCGGCGGACGGTTACCGCGCCGCGTTCCAGCCCTCCGACGCCCTCGACAAGCCGTACGTCACCGTCTCCGCGGACGTGGTCGTCGCCGAGGACGACGAGACGGGACGCGAACTCGCCACCGGCTACGGCCTGTGGGTGCGCTCCATCCGTACGGCAGAGGGCGCCATCCAGTTCCCGACACCGCGGGAAGCCCGCGCCCACGTCTGGACCGACGAGGACCGCGAGCTGGTCCAGGACCGCGTCGACACCCAGTTCGTCGGATCGCCCGGCCATGTCGCCGACCAACTGGAACAACTCCAAGAAGCCACGGGCGCCGACGAGTTGCTCATCACGACCATCACCCACGACCACACGGACCGGGTGCGCTCGTACGAACTCCTCGCCCAGGAATGGAGCCGCCGGGGTCACTCCTCCCCGTCGAGCTGACGCTCCGGAGTCCCCACCGACCGCTTCGGCGCGGCCCGCTCCATGGCCGCGCCGGAGCGGACCTGCTCTCTGCCATGATCGATGCCATGGACGTCCGTATCGAATCCGCCGATGTCACCGACCTCCACCAGATCCTGGAGGACCACGCACGCTACTGGGGAGAACGTGACCTTCGCGCGCTCCATCTCACCGCGCTGGTCCAGGAGTTCGGGTCCACCTGTCTGATCGCGCGTGCCGACGACGGCATCCGTGGATACCTCTTCGGGTTCGTCACCCCCGACCACACCGGATACGTACACCTCGTGGCGACCCGGGACGACGCACGGGGCACCGGGCTCGGCCGCAGCCTCTACTCGGCCTTCATCAAGGCCGCCGGACGGCAGGGCGCGGTCCGTCTCAAGGCCATCACCTCGGTCACCAACGAGGGTTCGATCGCCTTCCACCGCAGCCTCGGTTTCGACGCGCGCACCGTGGAGGACTACGACGGTCCGGACAGACCCCGCGTGATCTTCACCCGTGAGCTGCCGCCCCGCTAGCGCCGCACAGGTCCCGCAGGCGCCGTCCGCTCTCCCCGGCGAACCACTCCGCGTGGCCCACGTAGTACTCGTACGCCAGCCGGGTGTTCTCCGCCGACCGCGTCACGCCGTGGAAGTAGCCCAGCTCGGAGAGCGCGAACTCGGCGTGGACCAGAGGGAGTAGAGCCGGGAGCGCCTTCGACTCGGTGGGGCTGAGCGGGCGTACCGACCGATAGCCGTCCAGAAGCGCGAGCGCGTCCGCCTCACGGACCGGGAAGCCGGGCCGGAGCCACTGGACGGTGTTGCGTTCGATGGCCGTGGCCAGGTCGTGCACGGCTGTCGTGCGGTCGCTCATACCGAAGTCGAGGGCCGTCGCGACCGAACCGTCCTCGTTCCAGAGGAGGTTGGAGGCGTGCCAGTCGTTGTGGGTCCAGAGAGGGGTGAGACCCGAGAGGTGCGGTGCCAGTTCCTCGTACAGCGGGAGCAGGGCGCGGCGCGTGTCCTCCCGCCATGGGAAGTCCGCCAGCCCTTTTGCGAGTTGGGGGCGTTCCTCGACGTAGCGCTCCAGCTCCGCCTGCGGATCGTCCGAGGCGAACACCGTGAACGACGCGACCAGCGGCTGCACTTGACGGCGCGGTGCGTCGAAGCCCTCCGCCGCCAGGTGCAGGCGGGCCAGTGCCTCGCCGGCCGCCCTCGCGTGGGCGGGGGAGCGGAACGGGGACCAGGACAGGGCGTCGCGGTAGAGGTCGGTGCCGACTCCGGCCGAGTGCACCTCGTACGTCCACTCGCCGCGCGTCGCCGCGTCCAACACCTCGACGACCGGGGCACCCTGGCACCGCAGGTGTCGTAGGAAGGCGTGTTCCTCGGCCAGGCCCGCCACCGTGCGGACGGAGATGTGGTGGCGTTTCACGAAGAGGCGGCGGCCCGACCGTTCGACCACGGCCGCCGCCGACAGGGGGCGGGGACTGCGCCAGATCACCCGGGCCGGACCGACGATGTCGGTGACCTCGGTGTCCGTCAGGGGTGGCCAGTCGGGTTCGACCGGGTCGGTGCCCAGGCCGTGGGAGAGGTGTGAACTCACGCTGTCCGCACCGCCGTTGTGCCGCGCAGGGCGTCCAGGACGCGGCGCTCGGTCGTGGCGAAGTCCGGGTTCGTGAAGTCGTCGGCGCCGCGCGGGCGGGCCAGCGGGACCTCGACGCGGTCGACGATCGTGGCCGGGCGGGGGGACAGGACGTGCACGGTGTCCGCGAGCAGGACCGCCTCGCGGATGTCGTGGGTGACCAGGACGACCGTCCAGCGGTGGCGTTGCCACATGCCGGCCAGCCACAGCTGCATCTCGGTCCGGGTGAGGGAGTCGAGCGCGCCGAACGGTTCGTCGAGCAGCAGGACCGGTCGCTCCAGAACCACCGTACGGAGCAAGGCCGCTCGTTGCCGCATACCGCCGCTGAGTTGGGACGGGTACGCCTTCTGGAAGCCGTCGAGGCCGAAGTCGGGGAACAGGGCGTCGGCCCGGCGCCGTGCCTCCTTCTTGCCGACTCCCTGTGCCTCAAGGCCCAGTGCCGTGTTGTCGAGCACGGTCCGCCACGGGAAGAGGAGGTCTTTCTGAGGCATGTAGGCCACCTTGCCGGACTCCACCTCGGCCGGTTCGCCCTCCACCAGGACCCGGCCGGTCGTGGGGCGGTCCAGCCCGGAGACCAGGTTGAACAGGGTGCTCTTGCCGCTGCCGCTCGGGCCGATGACCGCCGCGAACTCGCCGGGTTCCACGGCGAGTCGGAGGTCCCGGAGAACCTCCAACTGCCCGAAGGACTTGCCGACGCCCTCGATACGGAGACTGCTCATGACGACGTGTCCTCCTTCAACGCCCGCTCCCACGGGAGTACCAGCCGTTGCAGCAGGTAGGTCGCCCCGAACAGGGCGATGCTCAGCGCCGCCGTCACCGCGACCGCCGCGAACACCAAGTCGGTGCGGAACGCGCTCTTCTGGGCCTGCATATAGATGCCGAGGCCCGCCTCCGCGCCCGCGTACTCGGCGAAGACGGCGCCGACGACGGCGTAGGTGATGCTCACGCGCAGCCCGGCGAAGAAGTACGGCATCGCGCTCGGGACCCGGACCAGGCGGAACGTCCGCCGGCGGCCCGCGCCCAGCGAGCGCAGCAATCGCATCGCCTCGCGGTCGGTCGCCGCGAAGCCCGCCGCGAGGTTCGCGGCGAGCGGGAAGAACGTCGTCAGGGTCACCACCAGCATCTTCGGCAGCAGCCCGAAGCCGAACCAGATGATCAACAGCGGTGCCACGGCGACGATCGGGATGGTCTGCGAGGCGACGAGCAGCGGATACAGGCCGCGACGGGCCGCCGAGGAGAAGTCGAGGAGCACGGCGACCAGCCACGCCGCCGCGAACGACAGCGCGAAGCCGAGCAGCGTCTCCTGGAGGGTGGGCAGTGTCTGGTCCCACAGGTCCTGGCGGTTCAGCCAGCCCTGCTCCACGACCCGGGCGGGGGAGGGGAGCGTCGTGGGATCGACGCCGGCGGCGGTGACGTAGAGCTGCCAGCCGCCGAGGACCACGGTCAGGACGAGGAGCGGCGGCCACAACGACCGCAGGAGCGGCCTCACTTGGCGTCCGGGAGGTACGCGTTGGTGAAGAAGGTCGACGCCTTCGGGGCGGACGCCAGCTTCCTGCCGTTGGCGTCGACCAGCAGGCCCGCCTGGTACTCGAAGTCCGCGAAGGCCTGCCAGCGCGCGGCGCTCTGCGTGCCGATCGAACCGTCCGCGCCCTTGTAGTACTCCTTGGCCAGCAGCGCCTCGCTCTCCTTCACCAGCTTGGTGTTGGTGAGGACGCTCTTGTTGGCGGAGATGAGCAAGTCGGCTGCCTGGGAGGGGTGTTCGGCGGCGTAGCGGTAGCCCTTGTCGACGGCGGCGAGGAACTTCTTCGCGACCTCCGGGTTCTTCTTCAGGAACTGGTCCGAGGACGCGACGAGGGTCGAGTAGATCGCCGGGAAACCGTAGTCGGAGAGCTGGAAGTTCTTCAGCGGCTTGCCGCTCAGCTTCGCCTCCAGGCCCTCCCAGGTCGGCATCGGCATCGCGAAGTCGGCCTGGCCCGCGTAAAGCGCCGCGTACGCCGAGGTGTTGAGGGTGACCTGCTTGAAGTCGCCCTTCCCGCCCGCGTTCTGGATCACCTTCTGCAGCAGCGGCTTCTCGTACGGGGCGCCGAAACCGGCGTACGTCCTGCCGTCCAGGTCCTTCGGCGTGGCGATGTCGTCGCGGTCGGCGCGCACCGCGATCGTCACGTCCGTCTTCTGCGTCACCGCGTAGACGGAGGTGATGTCCTGGCCCGCAGCGCGGGCGGTGGTGATGCCCTCCTGGTACGAAATCCCGAAGTCCGCCTTGTGGTTGGCGATCAGCGTCTCGGGCGCGGTCGAACCGTAGGGCACGATCTTCACGTTGATCCCGGCGGCCTTGAACCAGCCCTTGGCCTGGGCGACGTAGATCCCGGTGTGGTTGGTGTTGGGCGTCCAGTCCAGGGCGAGGGTGACGGTCGTGGTGCCGTCCTTCGTGGCGGCCGTGGAGTCGGCGGAGCAGCCGGTGACGGCCACGGTGGCGAGGGTGGCGGCCGCGGCCAGGGCGGAGAGGGTGGTACGGCGATGCATGTCGGGTCCTTCGAGGGGTGGGAGGGCTGGCGGATCGGGCCGGTCACGGCCGACACAGCGCGCTGCCCACCCGCATGAAGTCGACGGCGAGACGCCGGGTCAGCGTCCGCGCCTGGCAGGCCAGGGCTCTCATGTGGCCACGTCCAGCGAGCCGTTGGTGAAGGACCTCGCCCAGTCGCGGTCGTCCGGGATCGCGCCGTTCTCGGCGAGCCAGTGCGCGTACGGACCCATCCGGCCCTCGTCGATCACACCCCAACGGCCGTCCGTGTCCGTCCAGGTGGGCGCGATCAGCGCCAGGGAACGGGCGATCAGCGGGCGCGGGAAGTACGGGATGACCTGCTCCAGCAACTCCAGCGTGGCGTCCGGCTCTTGGGCGGCGGCCGCATAGCCGCGAGCCGTCACGGCGAGGAAGTCCCGTACGAGAGAAGGGTGTCGGGTGAGCAGATCCTCGTTCGTGCCGAGCAGGTAGCTGTGGTAGCGCGGGGCACCGATCTCGTCGACCGGCCAGGTCAGCCGCTGCTCCTCGGGCAGATCGCCGCGCAACGCGTCCCAGGACCAGTAGTTGCCGAAGGTCGCGTCCGCCTCGCCCGCCACGATGTCGTCCACGGTCAGCTCGCGGCTGCCCGCGTCCACGCCGATCACGGCGTCCGGGTCACCGCCGTCGGCCGCCACCAGGTGGCGCACCATGGCCCGGCCGCGCGGGGTCGGGTTGTAGGCGATACGGCGGCCGGCCAGCTCGCGAGGGCGGGTGATCCCGGTCGACGTGGTGGTCTGGATCGCCTCCAGACCCCGGTGATTGATCGCGGACACGGCGATCAGCGGCTGGCCGTGCTCCGCGCGCCGGGCCAGCAGCCGGTTCGGCGGGAAGATCCCGAAGTCCACCTCGCCCCGGGCCAGGTACTCCAGCGTGTCCCCGCGTCCCGGATCCTGGACCACCAGCTCGACATCCAGACCGGCCTCGGCGTACCAGCGGCGGGCGCGGGCGACGTACAGACCGGCAGAATTCGGCCAGGGATGGAAATAGTCGAGCATGACCCGTATGTGCGGCATGGGGGTACTCCGGAATGTGCGCAGGCGTGACGGCGCCTGAAGGGAGGAGGAGGGGGTGTGCGCGGAGGCGGTGGATCAGTGCGTGCGACGACAACAGGAGCGGCGCGCCGGGGTGTTGACCACCGGAGGCATGGGCTCGACTGCTGCAGACACGTGAACTCCTACGCGGGCGCTGAGGCGCGAGTGGTGCGGTCGGCGTCCCCATGGGGGCCGGACTCTCGACGAGCCGGTCCCAGACGCCCTCTCAGCCCAACCGGGTAGGGGCTCCCGCGTAGATGGCCGAACGATAACCGCACTACCCGGATTCTGTGCAAGCGGGGTCCGATATCCGAGACGGTCGTGCCCGAGGCGTGAGACGCCCAGTTCGCGGGCGTACGATCGGCCGCCATGACCACCTCCCTGCTGCCCGGCCCGCTGGTCGACGACACCTGGCTCGCCGCGCATCTCGACGATCCCCGGCTGGTCGTCCTCGACGCCACCGCGCTCCTGCCCTCACCCCGCGAGGACGGCGACCACCGCTCCGCGAGCGGGCACGGGACCTGGACCGAACGGCACCTGCCCGGATCGCGGCACGCCGACCTGACCGGCGACCTCTCCGACCACGAGGCGCCCTACCACTTCGCCGTGCCGTCCCCCGAGGCCCTCGCCGCCGCACTGGCCCGGCTGGGCGTGGGGGAGGACAGCGAGGTCGTCTCCTACGACAGCGGGGGCGGCATCTGGGCGGCGCGGCTGTGGTGGATGCTGCGGGCGATCGGGGTACCGGCGGCGGTCCTGGACGGCGGTCTCGAAGCGTGGGAGGCGGCCGGCCGACCGCTGGCCTCCGGCGACGACACCGACCCGGCGACGGCTGCGCGGGCGGGGCTCTCGGTCGTTGCGTCCGCCGACGCGGCCGGAGCCCCCGGACCGGTTCCGGCCGTCCGGCCCGTGACACCCGTCGTACGTCCGGATCTGTGGGCCGGCATCGAGGACGTGGCCGCCATCAGCCGCGGCGAGCGCCCCGGCACCCTCGTCTGCGCCCTGCCCTCCGGCGGTTACGACGGCTCGGCCCCCACGCGCTACAGCCGCCGCGGGCACATCCCCGCCAGCCGCAGCCTCCCGGGCCGGGGTCTCCTCGACGCGTCCGGACACGTGCTGCCCGCCGAGGAACTCGCGGCGCGGGTCGGCGCGGTCCTCGACACCGAGGACTCACCGGTCGTCCTGTACTGCGGCGGCGGCATCTCGGCGGCGGGTGCCGCGCTCGCGCTCACGCTGCTCGGCCGTACGGACGTGTCGGTGTACGACGGTTCGCTGGAGGAGTGGTCCAAGGACCCCGCGCGGCCATTGGAGTTGGGGAACCAGGGCACAAGAGCCCCGCACGCGGGGTGAGTTGGACATGACGGCGTGGCCGAGGTTCGTATCCCTCCCCCGAAGGCTACGAACCCCGGCCGCTTCCCCCGGCGCCGGACAGTGGTCCGTCCGTCCGCGTGCGGCTGTACCCATGCTGTGTTACCAGCACATCACCGCGGTGTCCCCCGACCCCCACGTGGAGTACAGGCGCACACGGACGAAGTAGCGGCGGCCCTTGACGAGCCTGACCTTGAGTGTCGCGTTGTGCGGCGTGCCCCCGTCGTCCTGCCCGGCGAGGAAGCGCGGTTCGCCGTCCCGTTCCTCGAAGACCACGACGACGGTGTCGCTGTCCCCGAAGGCCCCGACGGCGTACTCGCGCGTCTGTGTCGGCTCGACCGCGAAGTCGGCCTGCTCGCCCGGTCCCAGACGCGACGGTGCCGACCGGAACGGCACCAGCTCGGCCGGCCGGGGAGGGCCGGCGGGCGGGTACCAGCGCAGGACGAGCTCCTTGTCGGAGGGGGAGAGGCTGCCGTGCGGGTGCAGACCCGTGCGGTACTCCTCCGGCTCCAGGATCAGTCCCGACGCGAACGGGAACTCCATGACCGACTGCGGGTCCCAGACGGAGCCGTTGACCTCGTCCGGGTCGAGCCTGCGCAGGATGTTGAAGCGGGTCCTGTCCCGGCTCCAGAAGTTCGGCGGGCCCGCCAGCTCGGCGTAGACGGCCTCGTCGTCCCAGTGGATACCCGCGAACGGGCTCTGGTGCTCGTGCAGCAGCCCCAGCGCGTGTCCGATCTCGTGCAGGGCCGTACCGCGCTGTCCGGGTGCGGTCAGGTCCCAGCCGAAGTTCATGGTGCGGTCGGACAGGCCGACCGTGAGCGCGTCGCGGCCCACCGCCGACCAGGAGCCGTCACCGGGCTGGAACCCGATGCGCAGCTCCGCCTCCGAGCGGTCCCCCACCTCGGCGAAGTCGACACCTATGCCGAGGCCCCGCCACTCACGGAAGCACTCGCGTACGACGTCCTGCTGCTCCTTGGCACCGGCCCACGGCACCCGCCGCATCTCACCGGTCCCGGGAACCGGGATGACGGAGGTGTCGGTGGCGGCCGCGTTGTCGGCGTCGAAGAAGTAGTAGTGCAGGACCGTGCCGTTGACCCACATGCGGCTTCCGCCGATGAGCGCACTGCGTCGCTCGGCGGTCAGTCCCGGTGCGAACTCCGGGGCCGACTGCTGCGCGAGGGAGCAGTAGCGGGTGGTCATGCGAACCAGACTGCCGGTGACCGCTCCCGGGCGCCTGAGTCGAGGGCTACTCAAGTCACCCTGTATCAGGGGCGAGTAGCCGGGCTCATATCCGTGTGACGACTTTCGAACAGGACGCGAAGACCCTGGAACTGCCCTGGCCGTTCACCGGCCGGGAGGACGAACTGGAGCTGATCCGCGGATCGTTGACCGCCGGGCGGCACGGCATCGTGGTGACCGGTCCGGCCGGCCGGGGCAAGACCCGGCTGGTGACCGAGGCCGTCCGGGGCGGCGACTGCGCCAAGGTCACCGGGACGCCCGAGACCCGCGCTCTCCCCTTCGCCGCGTTCGCGCACCTGCTCCCCGAGAGCGTCACCCTGCACCGCGCGGTCCAACTCCTGTCCGGCGTCCGGCTGTTGCTCGTGGACGACGCCCATCTGCTCGACGACTCCTCGGCCGCGCTCGTCCACCAACTCGCCGCCCACAGCCGGACCCGGCTGGTGGTCGTGGTGGCCGACGACCACCCGGTACCGGGTGCGGTGTCGCGCCTGTGGACGGGCGAGCTGCTGCCGCGCCTCGCGCTGGAGCCGCTGCCCCGCGAGGAGACGGCCCAGTTGCTGGCGCTGGGCGCCGGGGGCTCGCTGGAACCCCTCACCGTGAACCGCCTGGACGGCCTCTGCCAAGGCGATCTGCGGCTGCTGCGCGACCTGTTCGGCGCGGTGCGCGAACGCGGGATGCTGACCCGGACGACCGACTCCGACGAGTGGGCGTGGCGCGGCCCGGTGCCGGTCACCGCGACGGTCCGTGAGCGCACCGCGCAAGTCCTGGCCCACAGCGGCCCCGAGGAGCGCGAGAGCCTCGAACGCCTCGCGTTCGCCGAGCCGTTGGCGTCCTCGCTGGACGACTTCGACCTCGACGTCCTCGAACGCCTGGAGACCGAGGCCCTGATCAGCGTCGACGACCAGGGCGCCGTCCGCCTCGCCCACCCCCTGCACGGCCCCGCGCTGCGCGCCGCGGCCGGCCGGCTCCGGGCCCGCCGACTGGCCCGCACCCCGGACCAGTGCGTCCCGGCCCTCGCGGCCGAACGGTCCGCGCTGACCGACCGCATCGACCGCACCGACGTACGCCCGCTGCCGACGCCCGTGGGGGAGTGGCTGGTGGCGGAGGGCGCACCGGTACCGGCCGAGTACGCCGCCGTCCGCGCCCGGTTCGCGAGGCTGCGGGGCGAACTGCGCGAGGCGGCGGCCTGGGCACGGGAGGGACTGCGACAGACCGCGGGCAACCGCGCCTGCGCGGCCGAACTCGCCCTGGCCGCCGCCCAGTCGGGCGACGTACCGGCCACCGACGAGGCCCTCGCCCACCGCCCCGCGTCCGGCGACGCGGGCAGCTGGCTGGCGGCGGCCCGCGGCGATGTGGAGGCGGCCCGCGAGATCGCCGACGGCGGATGGAGAGAGGGCGAGGAGCCCCGCGACCTCACCGCGGAGGATGCCAGGCCCGCCGCGTACGTCCTCTACGACGCCGTACGCCTCGGCGCTCCCGAACGCGTCGCCGGCCGCCTCGCCGGACTGCCCGGCGACGGCCCCGCCGTCCTCGCGCGGCACGCGGAGGCGCTGGTCGAGAGCGACGGCCCCGCACTGGACAAGGTGGCGGGGGAACTGGAACAACGCGGCTTCCTGCTCTTCGCGGCCGAGGCACACGCCCAGGCGGTCCGCGCCCACCGCGACCCCCGCGCCGCCCGCATGTCCCGCACCCGAGCGGTGGCCCTGGTCCGCCGCTGCCAGGGCGCCCGCACCCCGGCCCTCTCCGGTCTGGTCCTGGGCGAACTCACCGCACGCCAGCGCCAGATCGTCACCCTCGCCGCCGCGGGCCTCAGCAACCGCCAGATCGCCGACCGCCTCACCCTCTCCATCCGCACGGTCGGCAACCACCTCTACAGCGCCTACGCCCGCCTCGGCGCGAGCGACCGCGGGGCGCTGCCGTGGCTGGTGGAACTGCCTGCGGCGCAGTCGGCGTAGGAGATGGGACGGGTCCTCGGCCACCGGGGCAGGTCCGCTCAGGCCGCCCCGAACGCCGAGAACGCCCACCCCGTCGCCTGATGCACCGCATCCCCGGGCAATGACGCCCGGGCATCCCGCAGCGCCTCCGCCAGGGACAGGCCGGCGCGCAGGCCCTTGTGCAGGGCGAGCATCAGGGGGACGACCGCCGCGTCGTTGACCGGGGCACTGCTCGCGATCACGCCTGCCGTGCCCAGGGGGAGCAACGCCGTGACCAGGCCGAGGAGTTCGTCCGCGCCGACCGAGGCGAGGCGGGCCGTGTCGCAGCTGGAGAGGATGATGCGGTACGGGCTGCGGGCGAGGCGTTCGAAGTCGTGGACGATGAGTGGGCCGTCGGCCATGCGTAGGGACGAGAACAGGGGACTGTCCGCGCGGAACGTGCCGTGGGCCGCGATGTGGGCCAGGGTCGCGCCGTCCAACTCGGCGAGCACGCGCGGGACTTCGGCGTCGTCGTGCTCCAGGACCGTGGGCCTGACGTAGCGGTCGGCCAGGTCCGGCACTTCGGCGCCGCCGGTCGCGAGGCCCGGGCCGCGCACCAGGACGTGCCTGCCGCCGGACGGCGATTCGGTGTCCAGGGCGCGCAGCCAACTGCCCGCCGACGGCGACACGCTGAGCACCCGGTCGCGCAGCGAGGGCAGCAACGCCCACGGCACGCGGTGGAGTCGGCCCGGCGGGACCACCACCACCGGGCCGGAGCCCAGGTGTTGAGCCGTCTCGCCGAGGAGGAGTTCCTCCAGGCGTCGGCCCGCCGCCTCCACCACCGGGAGCCTCGCCTCCGCTCCGGGATGCGCCAGGCGTCGTAGACCTGCCTGTACGTGTTCCGCCTCGGCCATGGCCTCCGCGAGGAGGCCTGCCTCGAAGCGGCGGACCCGGCCGTCTCCGCAGAGCAGGGCGTGCACCTGGCCGTCCACCACGGCCAGTTCGACCAGCCGTGTCCCACCGAGGCGTGCCAGCAGGCGAGTCGGGTCGAAGCGGTCGCCCTCGCCGGGGGCATCGCCCCGCATACGGAGGGTGCGGGAGCGGATCTCCCGCTCCAGGCGCCGCTGTTCGCGCTCCAGGGGCGGCAGCGGGCGGCCCTTGCTGCGGGCTTCCTCCGCGCGGGCGGCGATCACGCGGAACGCCGTCAAGTCGCTCAGAAGAGCCGGATCGGCCGGTGGCCGGGCGGGTGGGGTCGACAGGGCGGTCGCCCGCCAGCGTTCGCTCCAGACCAGGAGGCGTCGCGGGCCGCCGGACGTCAGACTCGCGCGCTGGGCCAACGCCGCCAGTTCGGCGCCCTGCGCGGTTGCCCGCGCTCTCAACTCCGAGGCGCCCAGGGTCGTGCGGTGGTCGTCGAGGACGTCGAGTCCGCGTCGGCACGCCTCCAGCACCCCGCGACCGGAGCCTGCCGCCTGCGCGCGCAGCGCCTGTGCCGCCCAGCCCGTCATCCGGGCCAGCGGCGGGCCGCCGCGTCTGCTGCGGGCGGCCACCGCCAAGTGCCGTTCCGCGTCCGCCGTCCAGCCGAGGGCCAGTGCGATGCGGCCCGCCAGCAGCGAGGCTTCCGGTGCGGACGGTGAGCCGAACCCGGTCAGTCGGTCGGCCACCGCGGCGGCGTCCGCCACCAGCCGCCCGGACGCACGCCCGGCCGCCAACCTGGCCTCGATCAGCACCAGTTGGGCATGTGTCTCCCACCAGGTGCGCCGCTGCGCGGCGAACAGCCGTACCGCCACGGCCGCGCGCGCGATCGCCGTGGGCGGATCGTCCGCGAGCCGTGCCGCACGGGCGGCCACGAGCAGCAACTCCGCCTTGCGGGTGGACTGTCCGCCGATCCCGTCGAGCAGCCCGATCGCCGTGTCCGCGTGGGTCAGTGCCTCCCCGGCCAGGCCCGCGCTCATCAGGACCTCGCAGCGGCGGATCGTGAGCATGAACGTCGGGATGGCGAGTTTGGCGTACATCTCCTCTGCCTCGTCGAGGAGTTGGAGCGCCACCGGAATGTCGCCCGACCGGAAAGCGGCGAGCCCCCGGCTCTCCACCACGTCCGCCTTGTCGTGCTCCTGGCCGGTGGTCTCCCACAGCCGCTCGGCCGTCGTGAAGTCGGCGTCGGCCCGGTCCACCGCGCCCAGCGCGAGATGCACGGTCGCACGCAGGGTGATCGCCCGCGCGATCCAGATCACGTCGTCCGCCTGCCGCAGCACGGCGATCGCCCGCCGTACGTCCTCCAGCGCCTCGGGGTGCCGGCCCAGCACCCACCAGACGTACGCCCGCCGGTACAGCACCCGCGCCCGGGTCTGTCCGGTGCCGCGGGCGATGCCCCGCTCGAAGGCCTCCAGGCCCTGCCGGGTGCGGCCCGCGTGCACCAACGCCACGCCCAGCGTGGCGAGTACGTCCGCCTCGCGGTCCGCCGAATCCGCGCGGGCCGCCAGGTCGCGGGCCAGCCGCAGATGGTGCAGGGCGAGCCGTAGATCGCCGAAGTCCCGCTGCCACATGCCGATCGCGTGGTGCGCCACCGAGGCCCGGAACGGCGTCGGATCGCCGTCCAGAACCTCCCGCGCACCGGCCAGCGCCTCGTTCGGAGCCGCGAACACCATCGGCAGCAGTTCGAGAATCGAGTCGCTTCCCGCTGTCACTTCTCCCATGCTAGTGGTCCCAGGTGCAGACCACACAGGTTTGGAGCTGTATCAAGGAGCGGCCCGGCGGCTCTGATTGACGACCGCCGCCGCAGTGGGAGGAACACGCCATGGCGCCACAGCGATTCCACGAGCAGTTCGACCAGATCCAGCGCTCGATGCCCGACGTCATCCTGGCGATGGGGCCGGACGACTCCGCCGAGTTCTTCTACGAGAAGGGCGTCGTGCTCGCCCGCGACGGCGAGGAGGCCCGCGTCGTCGAGGACACCGTCCGCACGCACTTCACCGCGGCCACCGGTCTCAGCGCGGACGCCGTGCGCCGGGCGGGCCCCGAGACCAACCGGTCCGGCATCACCCGCATCCAGGTCGGCGACCCGGGCGTCGGCGACCGGCGCGGCGACCACGCCGTGGCGAACGCGCTGCGCGCACTGCGTGAGCCGGAGGGCCGCGCCGGACGGCGACTGGTCAGCCGCAACCACGTGGTGTCGATCGCGGTGAACGCGTGCCCCGGCGACGAGCCCGTGCCCGCCCCGCTCACCGAAGGCTCCAACCCCGCGCCCGCGGAAGCCGGTTACGACGCCGACACCGCCGTGGGCGTCCTCGTCATCGACACCGGTCTCATGCACGACTACCGCTCGTACCCGCTGCTCGCCCACGTCCAGGGCGACGCGCAGATCCGGGAGACCGACGACGCGGGAGTGCTCCAACAGTACGTAGGGCACGGCACGTTCATCGCCGGGCTCGTCGCGGCCGTCTCGCCCAACACCGAGGTCACGGTCCGCAACACCCTGAACGACGCCGGCGCCATCCTCGAATCCGACTTCGGCGAGGCCCTGTTCGCCGCCGTCGACCAGAACGGCTGGCCCGACGTCATCAGCCTCTCCGCCGGCACCTCGAACGGCCGCACCGACGGACTCCTGGGCGTCGAGGGCTTCATGCAGGAACTGCGGGGCCAGCGGACCCTGTTGGTGGCGGCGGCCGGCAACAACGCCAGCGCCACCCCGTTCTGGCCCGCCGCCTACGCAGACCTGCCCGACTACCAGGACGTCGTCCTCTCGGTCGGCGCGCTGCGCAGCGACGGCGAGTTCGGCGCCTGCTTCAGCAACCACGGCGCCTGGGTGAAGGCCTACGCCCCCGGCGAGCGGCTCGTCGGCCCCCTCACCGGCTTCGGCGCACCCACGCCGTACGCCTACCAGCACACCACCTACGACGCCTGCCGGTTCGGCTTCACCTACAGCTGCACCTGCCAATCGCCCACCCACAAGGGCGTGTTGAGCCAGGCCGGGGACACCGAACCGGGCAGCCCGGACCAGGCGACGTTCGAGGGGCTCGCGCGCTGGAGCGGGACCTCGTTCGCCGCGCCCGTCGCCGCCGGCATGGTCGCCGCCTTCATGACGGCCAACAAGGAGACCGACGCGCGCGCCGCCCGCACCCAACTCCTCACGGGGAACACCGAGTACGCCGAAGTGCGCGGGGCGCACGTACCGGCGCTGCGCCCACCCACCTGGCGCCCGGTCGCCGTCGTACCGCTCGCCCCTCCGGCATGACGGCCGGAATCCTCCCCTCCACGGCGTACGATGACATGCCGTACACGAGGGGTGGCACCGTGGAACGTGCAGAAGTCGGCGCGCTCGTCCAGTCCGCCGTCGACGGCGACGCGGCGGCCTGGAAGGCGCTCGTGGAGGGGTTGAGCCCACTGGTCTGGTCAGTGGTGCGCGCCCACCGGCTCTCCGACGCCGACGGCCACGAGGTCTACCAGACCGTGTGGTTGCGCTTCTCCCAGCACCTGCGGCGCATCCGCGAACCCGAGAAGGCCGGCTCCTGGCTGGCCAGCACCGCACGCAACGAGTGCCTGAAGGTGATCAAGTCGCTACGGCGGCTCATGCCGACGGACGATCCCCAACTCCTCGACCGCATCAGTGAGGAGCGCACCCCCGAGCAGTCGCTGATCGACTCCGAGGAGGCCGCCTCCGACGCCGAACGCATCCGGCGGCTGTGGCAGGAGTTCGAGCAACTGGGTGACCGCTGCAGGCAGTTGCTGCGGGTACTGATGGCCTCGCCGCCGCCCAGCTATCTGGAGGTGTCCGCCGGTCTGGGGATCGCCGTCGGCAGCATCGGCCCGATGCGCCAGCGCTGCCTGCGCCGGCTGCGGGCCCGACTGGACGCCCGGGGGGCGCTGTGAACGGCATGCACGACGACGGTCCCGACGCGTTCGACGCCTTCGGCCAGGAGCCCCTGGACGAAGAGGAGTTCACCGAGCAGGAGGGTGAACAGGGCGCCGGCGCCGGGGAGTTCGAGGACGCGCTCCTTGAGGAGGAGCTGCGTCAGGCCGCCGCCATCCTGGACCCGGTCCCGGCGGACCTGCGCCAGTTCGCCATGGACGCCTACGCCCTGTACGACCTGGACGCCCGGCTCGCGGAGCTGACCTTCGACTCCCTGATCGACGCGATCCCGGTCAGAGGGGCCCTGGACGTGCCCCGCATGCTGACCTTCACCGCGGGCGAGCTCAGCATCGACGTGGAGGTGACGAGCGAGGGCCTGATGGGCCAGGTGATGCCACCCCAGCCGGCCGGCATCGAGGTCCTGAACGGCCTCCAGGCCCTGCGCCCCACCACCCTCACGGCCGACGCCATGGGCCGCTTCACCAGCGAGACGCCTCCGACCGGCCCCTTCGCGCTACGGCTGCGAGCCGGCGGCGAGGTCGTCGTCACGGAGTGGCTGCGGGCGTGAACCCCGGTGCGCGAGGCGGGTGTTGAGCAGGACCAGGGCACCCGCCCTCGCGCACGGCGATCCACGCGCCGCGACCTACCAGGTCACCGGCAACGTCTGCGGCCCCCGGATCATCGTCTTCCGGCGCCAGACGATCTCCTCGGCGGGGACGGCGAGTTGGAGCCCAGGGAGTCGGTCCAGCAGGGTGTCGACGAGGAGTTCGGTCTGCAGACGGGCCAATACAGCGCCCGTGCAGTAGTGCGAGCCGTTGCCGAGGGCCAGGTGGGGGTTGGGATCGCGGTCGACGTCGATGCGGTCCGGGTCCGGGAAGACGGCCGGGTCGCGGTTGGCGGCGAGGTAGGAGACGTAGACCGGGTCGCCCGCGCTGATGCGCAGACCGTGCAACTCGACGTCCTCCAGGGTGATCCGGGCCAGGCCGACCGAGGAGCGGTGCGGGATGAACCGCAGGAGCTCGTCCAACGCGGGCTCCCGGCACTCGGGTTGGGCGCGCAGGCGGTCCAGCAGGTCGGGGCGGGTGAGCATCAGGTACAGCATCTGCCCGCAGTTGTGGGTGACCGCCTCCCCGCCGATCTGCAGCGGGCCCGCCACACCGGACGCCTCCTCCTCGCTGATCTCGCCCCGGGCCACGGCGCCGCCGAGCAGCGAGTACACGTCGGTGCCGTCGCTGTCGGCGCGGGCGCGGATCGTGTCGGTGATCCACGCGTACATGCCCTGCTTGGCGCGGTCGGCGGCCTCGGCGCCGCCGGACATGGAGATGATCTGCCGCGTCCAGGCGTGCACCCGCTCTTGGTCCTCGTCCGGCACCCCCATGACCTCGCTGACCACGGCGATCGGGAAGGGCTCCAGGACCCGCTCGATCAGATCCGCCGGAGCCCCGTCCGCCACGACTCCGTCGACCAGCGCGTCGAGCAGTGACTGCGCCCGGGGCCGCAGCCGCTTCATCGCGCCGACCGTGAACGCGCCCGCGATCGCCTTGCGCAGCCGGTTGTGGTCCGGCTGGTCGGCGAAGGCCAGTGACCCCGGGCGGGGCTTGAAGTGCGGGGCCATGCGCGTCACTTGACGGGTGGTGACCTCCGCGCGGCCGAACCGCGGATCGTTGGTGATCATCTTCACGTCGTCGTAGCGGGTGGCCAGCCACGCCCAGCCCTCGCCGTGCGGCAGCCGGATCCGGGTCAGCGGGCCCTCGCGCATCAGCTCCGCGAGGACCGGGTCGAACTCCGTCCCGGTCAGGTCGAGCGGGGGCCAGTCCCGGACGGGGGGCGAGGCCTGGCCGGTCAGCGTGGTGGTCTCCTCGGTCATGCGTCCACCCTCGTACGCCCCCGACCGCCTGTCCTGCGGGAGTGCTCCAGCCGGAGGGCGGACACGGGGGCGTACGTCATCCGGATACGGCGTTCACCAGCGTCGTCAGTGCGGAGGCGAGCCGGGCCACCCCCGGGCCGTCGGGCCGGCCACCGGGTTCCGTCATGTACGTGTCCCGGCGGATCTCCACCATCAGGGCGCCGACCGCGGGCTCCTTGCCGTAGAACTCCAACGGCACGTAGGTACCGATGAACGGGCTGTCGAGGCCGATCTCCCCGCACCCCGCGAACGCCTCGCGGGCCGCCGACAGCAGCGCGGGCGGGGTGTGGAGGGTGTCGGTGCCCAGGCAGACGGCGGGGCGGGGGGCGGTGCCGTGGAGTTCGTAGGGGAGCGGGGCGGTGGGGTAGGAGTGCAGGTCGATGACGACGGCCCGGCCCGTCGCGGCCAGCCGGTCGGCGACGGCCGCCGTCATCGCGCGGGCGTACGGGCGGAAGTAGCGGTCGATCAGCGGCTCCGGGTCGTGGTCGGCGGGCCGTAGGCCGGCGTGGTGGGTGGTGCGGGTGTAGACCGCTCCCATGCCCACGGCGAGCATCTCCTCGCGCTCGTCCGGGAAGCGTTCCGGATCGACGACCAGGCGGGAGAGCCGGTTCACGAACCGCCACGGGGTGACGGCACACGCGCGTGCCGCCTCGGCGGCGATCCGCGCGGTGTGGCTGTCGGTGATGTGGTCCAGTTCGCGTTCCAGCGCCGGGTCGTCCAGCAGGAGGTGCGCGCGGACGTCGGCCGGTATCTCCCGCGCGGAGTGCGGCACATGGAGGATCACGGGCGAGCCGGCGGCGCCGGGCAGGAGCTCGAAGGACGGCCCGGAGGCCGGCGCGGTAGGGGACACGGGCGGCTCCCGGAGGCGTTGTCAGTGGCGTGGTGCAGGATCAAGGTATCCGCACAGACGATCACGGACCGGGGGAGCACCACCATGCCCGTCAGCAACCAGCAGATCACCGAGCACGCGTTCCTCTCCGCGCTGTACCGGGACGACTACTACCCCGACCACGTCCTGGACCTCGGCAAGGCCATCCTGCTGCGTCTGTGCGAGCGCATCGAGAGCGAACACCCCGCCGACCTGCCCGCGCTGTACGCCCTGACCGAGGTTGCCACCGAGGAGTTCAACGCACTGCAGGCCGACTTCGAGGCCGCCGACAGCGAGATCGAGACCGTGGCCCGCGAGGAGATAGCCGAGGACTTCGGGTTCGTGGCCGACGCGTACGGCTTCACGGACGCGGACGTGGAGGAGCTGATCGCGGTGCGGGACTGGTGACGCCGGTGGGTGCGGGCTGGTGGGGACAGTGCCCGGGGGACTGGTGAGCGCGGCGGGTCGTAGTCCTGGCCGGAACGGGCGGCGGGCAGAGGTTCTCGCGTGGGTGGCCGGCAGACCATTCGGGCACGGGCGAGCGCTGAGCCGTTGTTCGGTACGGCCTCGCATCCCAGGGGGCGGCTGAGTGGCCGTACGGCAGGACCGAGGAGGGGGCAGGGAACCGGCGTGCAGGTTCCTGACGCGGGCGTGTGGCGGCCCGGCGCCCGGCGCAGTGGAATGGCGGGCCGCTCTCCAGCACGGCTGAGCGGTGGCTCGCTCTCCGACGCGACGGAGCGGCGGCGGGTGGCCGACACAGGCGCCTGGCGTCCCGATTCCCGGAGTGGGCGAGTGGCTGCCCGTTTTCCGCAGTGCCGGCGTGTGATGCGCCGTCTCCTGCCTGGGCTCAACACCCGCCCGCCGCACAGACACCCCCGCCCCGGCCGGAGAAGATCCCGGCCGGGGCGGAGCCATCGTGCTGGTGAACGGCCCTCGGGCCGCTTGTCGCGTCAGCTCAGGGAAGCCAGCGCCTCGTTCCACGTCGTCGACGGGCGCATGATCTTCGCGGCCTTGGCCGGGTCGGGCTGGTAGTAGCCGCCGATGTCGACCGGGCTGCCCTGGACCGCGCCGAGTTCCTCGACGATCTTCTCCTGGGCGGCGGCGAGAGTCTCGGCGAGCGGGGCGAAGGCCTTCGCGAGGTCCGCGTCGTCGGTCTGCGCGGCCAGCTCCTGGGCCCAGTACAGGGACAGGAAGAAGTGGCTGCCGCGGTTGTCGATGCCGCCGACGCGACGGGTCGGGGACTTGTCCTCGTTGAGGAAGGTCGCCGTCGCGCGGTCGAGGGTGTCGGCGAGGACCTGCGCGCGGGCGTTGCCGGTGAACGTCGCGTACTGCTCCAGGGAGGGGACCAGCGCGAAGAACTCACCGAGCGAGTCCCAGCGCAGGTAGTTCTCCTTGACCAGCTGCTGCACGTGCTTCGGCGCGGAGCCGCCGGCGCCCGTCTCGAAGAGGCCGCCGCCCGCCATCAGCGGGACGACCGACAGCATCTTGGCGCTGGTGCCCAGCTCCAGGATGGGGAAGAGGTCGGTCAGGTAGTCGCGCAGCACGTTGCCGGTCACCGAGATCGTGTCCTCGCCGCGGCGGATGCGCTCCACCGACAGCTGGGTCGCCTCGACCGGGGCGAGGATCCGGATGTCCAGGCCCTCGGTGTCGTGCTCCGGCAGGTACGCGTCGACCTTGGCGATCAGCTGCGCGTCGTGCGCGCGGGTCTCGTCGAGCCAGAACACCGCCGGGTTGCCGGTGGCGCGGGCGCGGGTGACGGCGAGCTTCACCCAGTCCTTGATCGGGGCGTCCTTGGTCTGGCAGGCGCGGAAGATGTCACCCTTGGCGACCGACTGCTCCAGGACGACGTTGCCGGCCTGGTCGACGAGGCGGACCGTACCGGCAGCCGGGACCTCGAAGGTCTTGTCGTGCGAGCCGTACTCCTCGGCCTTCTGCGCCATCAGACCGACGTTCGGCACCGAGCCCATGGTGGACGGGTCGTAGGCGCCGTGGGCGCGGCAGTCGTCGAGGACGGCCTGGTAGACGCCGGAGTAGGAGGAGTCCGGGAGCACCGCGAGGGTGTCGGCCTCGGCGCCGTCCGGGCCCCACATGTGGCCGGAGGTGCGGATCATGGCCGGCATCGAGGCGTCGACGATGACGTCGGACGGCACGTGCAGGTTGGTGATGCCCTTGTCGGAGTCGACCATCGCGAGCGCGGGGCCCTCGGCGATCTCCGCGTCGAAGGACGCCTTGATCGCGTCGCCCTCGGGCAGCGCGGCCAGGCCCTTGAGGATGCCGCCGAGACCGTCGTTCGCGGAGAGACCGGCGGCGGCGAGCGTCGCGCCGTACTGCTCGAAGGTCTTCGGGAAGAACGCGCGGACCACGTGGCCGAAGATGATCGGGTCGGAGACCTTCATCATCGTGGCCTTGAGGTGCACGGAGAACAGGATGTCCTCGGCCTTGGCACGGGCGATCTGCGCGGTGAGGAACTCGCGCAGCTCGGCGACGTGCAGCACGGAGGCGTCGACGACCTCGTCCTTGAGGACGGGTACGGACTCGCGCAGCACGGTCGTGGTGCCGTCCGCGGCGACCAGCTCGATCCTCAGCGCGCCGGCCTCGGCGATCGTCACGGACTTCTCGGTCGAGCGGAAGTCGTTCTCGCCCATCGTCGCGACATTGGTCTTCGAGTCCGCCGACCAGGCACCCATGCGGTGCGGGTGGGTCTTCGCGTACTTCTTGACCGAGGCGGGGGCGCGCCGGTCGGAGTTGCCCTCGCGCAGGACCGGGTTGACCGCGGAGCCCTTGATCTTGTCGTAGCGGGACTGGATGTCCCGCTCCTCGTCGGTCTTCGGGTCGTCCGGGTAGCTCGGCAGCGCGTAACCCTGCTCCTGCAGCTCGGCCACGGCGGCCTTGAGCTGCGGGACGGAAGCCGAGACGTTCGGCAGCTTGATGATGTTGGCCTCGGGCGTCTTCGCCAGTTCGCCCAGCTCGTGCAGGGCGTCCGGGATCCGCTGGTCCTCGGTGAGGTACTCCGGGAACACGGAGATGATGCGCCCGGCCAGCGAGATGTCCCGCGTGGTCACGGTGACACCCGCCTGCGAGGCGTACGCCTGGACCACCGGCAGGAAGGAATACGTCGCCAGGGCCGGGGCCTCGTCAGTGTGCGTATAGATGATGGTCGAGTCAGTCACCGGTGCTCCGCTCCACGTCTGCAACATTGCTCGACATCAAGATATCTCCTGATCCGGTCCCACTCGACAGCGGTCTGTCCGCACTGCGCGAACACCCGTGCGTGGATCAAGGGCAACCCATCGCCCGATCCCGTAGTCGGTAAGGGGTGGATCACCTTCACCGACCGACGGCCGGAGCCGACCACCCGGCCGCCCGAGCGAAAGCGGATCATGAGATATCGCAGCAGAGTGACGGCCCCGGTGGCCGCCCTGATCGGTACGGCCACAGCATTGACCTCGGGTTCCCCGGCCTTCGCGGCCGGACGGGGGAACGGCGACGAGGCAACCGGACGGGGGCACGGCGACGAGGGCGCCGAGACCCTCGGCGACCCGGTCTTCCCGACCCTCGGCAACGACGGCTACCGCGTCCTGTCCTACGACCTCGACCTCGCCTACGACCCGACGACCAGGCTCGTCGACGGTACGGCGACGCTGGAACTCCGCACGACCGAAGCCCTGACCCGCTTCTCCCTCGACGCCCTGGGCCTCGACATCCGCACGGTGCGCGTGCGGGGCCGTAGGGCCGACTTCGAGCAGGCCGGTGAGAAGCTGCGGATCACGCCCGCCAGGACGCTCCCGGCCAGGGCCCGGGTCACCGTGTGCGTGGAGTACTCCGTCGACCCGAGCCGCGCCGCCGCGCCGACCGGCGGCTGGGTTCTCACCCCCGACGGTTTCGCGGTGTGCGGCCAGCCGAACCTGGCGCACACCGTCTTCCCCTGCAACGACCACCCCAGCGACAAGGCCGACTTCACGTTCCGGATCACCGTCCCGGACGGGCTGCGCGGGGTCGCGAACGGTCAACCGGTGTGCACCGAGCGGCTGGACGGCGCCCGGACCGCGTTCAGTTACCGCTCCCGTTCACCGATGGCGACCGAACTGGTGCAGATCACCGTCGGCGACTACGTGATCAAGGAGCGGCGCGGCCCGCACGGGCTGCCGCTGCGGGATGTCGTGCCGACCGCGCGCGCCGCCGCCCTCGAACCGGCGCTCGCGCTGACCCCCGGCCTCGTCGACTGGCTCGAACAGCGCCTGGGGGCCTACCCGTTCGAGACGTACGGACTGCTGCCCTGCAACTCGGACGCCCCGAACGCCTTTGATTTCACGGGACTTGAGACCCAGACCCTCACCCTGTACAAGCCGAACTTCCTGCTCCAGGCGGAGAGCAAGATCGGCTCGCACATGATGCACGAACTGGTCCACTCCTGGTTCGGCAACAGCGTCAGCCCCGCCACCTGGGCCGACCTCTGGCTGAACGAGGGCCACGCCGACTTCTACGGACTCCTCTACCGCTACGAGCGCGGCTGGCCCGACTCCCTCGGCCTGACCACGATGGAAGCCCGCATGAAGGACACCTACGCGCGCGGCGACCAGTGGCGCCACGACTCGGGCCCGGTCGCCGCCCCGAACGCGGTCGACCTCTTCGACGACCAGCGCTACTTGGGTGGCGTCCTGGTCCTGTACGCCCTGCGGGAGTTCATCGGCGAGGACACCTTCCACGCCGTGGAACGGGCCTTCCTCGCCCGATACCGCGACTCGTCGGCGACGACCGAGGACTACATCGCCGTCGCCTCGAAGGTCGCCCGCCAGGACCTGTCCGGCTTCCTGCGGGACTGGCTCTACGGTACGGCGACGCCGCGCATGCCCGGTCATCCGGACTGGACGGTGACGCCGGTGAACCCGTCACTCACCGTCCCGCGCAACCGGACCGGCGGGCACTACCGCGACAACTCCGCGACACTCTGAGGGAGTTGACTGGTCAGATCAGATCAGGTCAGGTCGGTCGAGCCGGGTGGAGGGGACTTCGCCCGGCTCGTCCTCGGGGATCCGCTGTTGCGGTATGCCGACCGCCCCCTGCGGGATCATCCCTTGTGGGAGCGCCCCCTGATGGAGCGCCACCGTGCGGGTCGGTGCCGGGATGCGGATGCCCTCGGCGCGGTACCGCTTGTGCAGGCGCTTGATGAACTCGTGCTTGATGCGGAACTGGTCGCTGAACTCGCCGACCCCCAGGATCACCGTGAAGCCGATGCGGGAGTCGCCGAACGTGTGGAAGCGGATGGCCGGTTCGTGCTCAGGGAGTGCGCCGGTGATGTCGGTCATGACCTCGGCGATGACCTCCATGGTCACCTCCTCGACATGCTCCAGGTCGCTGTCGTAGCCGACGCCCACCTGGACCAGGATCGTCAACTCCTGCTCGGGGCGCATGAAGTTGGTCATGTTCGTCTTGGCGAGCTGGCCGTTCGGTATCACGACGAGGTTGTTGGAGAGCGCCCGTACCGTCGTCTGGCGCCAGTTGATGTCCTCGACGTACCCCTCCTCGCCGCTGCTCAGCTTGATGTAGTCGCCGGGCTGCACGGTCTTCGAGGCGAGGATGTGGATGCCCGCGAACAGGTTGGCGAGGGTGTCCTGAAGGGCCAGCGCCACGGCGAGACCGCCGACGCCCAGGGCGGTCAGCATCGGCGCTATCGAGATGCCCAGCGTCTGCAGCATCACCAGGAAGCCGATCGCCAGGACCAGTATCCGGGTGATGTTGACGAAGATCGTGGCCGAACCGGCCACCCCGGAGCGGGAGTTGGTGACCGCCCGGACCAGTCCCGCTATCACCCGGGCCGCCGCCACCGTCACGGCCAGGATGATGAGCACCTTGAGGGTCTGGTTGACCTGGTGCTGGACCGTGTGCGTCAGCGGCAGCACCGCCCCCGCGACCGCCGCGCTGCCGATGACCGCCGACCACGGCAGGACGCTGCGCAGTGCGTCGACCATCACGTCGTCGCCGCTCCAGCGGGTGCGGTCGGCGTGCTTGCCGAGCCAGCGCAGCAGTATCCGCAGCAGGAACGCCGCCAACAGGCCGGAGGCCAGCGCTATTCCGGCGAGCATGAAGTCGTCCAGGGTCGGCGTGCGGTTCACCGGTCACCTCCGGGGAGAGAAACGGTGGCGAAGAGCGCCGCCGACGGCCGGATGTGAAGAGTCGTCACGTTGTCCACCTGCTCGAAGTGCGGGCATTGCCGGTACTGCCGTCGCGCCGGCCGGAACGATTCCCCGCACCGGCGCGACCGCTCATCCTGCCGTATCCGGACGGGGAGTTCGTACCTCGCCCGGGGCTGTGAGCACGGCTTTCGGACGATTCCCGCGGCGAGTTCGGCCTGTTCGCGGCCGGAGCCGCGGGCGGCCGTGGTCGGTGTGCCGTACGCGCGGCGGGCGACGTACCACCACACACCGGCCGGGATCAGGACGACCGGTCAGCTCCACCGGCCCAGGCGCCACGGACCTGGCTGAAAACGATCCCTCGCGCGCGGTCGCAGGAACACGGGGACGGCGTACGCAGGTGTGATCCCGATGACAGGGGCGCGCGTTCCGCATCACCGCCGGTTTCCCGATCGTCCCCAACTCGGTAGATATATCTGCGAGTTGACCGATGATCAGAAATGCTTGACGTGTGGTGCGGACCGGCGGCAGTCTGTCGCGCAGTGATCTACGGGAGGGGTGGTATGACGGGTCCGGTACTCGCCGTCGACCAGGGAACATCCGGCACGAAGGCCCTGGTGATCTGTCCCGAACGCGGCGTGATCGGCACCGGGTTCGTCTCGGTGGGGACCCGCCGACTGCCGGGCGGCCTGGTCGAGGCCGACCCCGAGGAACTGTACGAGTCGGTGCTCGTCGCCGGCCGCCGCGCACTCGCCGAGGCCGACGAACCCGTGGCGGCGCTCGGCCTCGCCAACCAGGGCGAGACCGTCCTCGCCTGGGACCCCGACACCGGAATGCCGCTCACCGACGCACTCGTCCGGGAGGACCGCCGCGCCGAGCGCGTCTGCGCGGAACTCGCCGAGCACGCGGACGAGTTGCGCCGGCTGACCGGCCTGCCGCTCGACGAGCGCTTCGCCGCACCCAAGATGGCCTGGATCCGCCGCCACCTCACCCGCGACGGCATGGTCACCACCAGCGACTCCTGGCTCGTCCACCGCCTCACCGGCACCCACGTCACCGACGCGGCGACCGCCGGCCGCACCCAACTCCTCGACCTCGACAAGGCCGCCTGGTCGCCCCGCGCCCTCGACCTCTACGGCCTGTCCGGGGAACGCCTCCCGGGTGTCGTCGACTCCGCCGAACTCATCGGCACGACAACGGCGTTCGGCGCGGAGATCCCCCTCACCGGCCTCGTCGTGGACCAGCAGGCGGCCCTCCTCGCCCAGCGCGTCACCGCGCCCGGCGGCGCCAAGTGCACCTACGGCACAGAGGCGTTCCTCCTCGCGCACACCGGCGAGACACCCCGGCGCGGCGACTCGGGACTGGTGAGCAGTGTGGCGTGGCGGCTCGGCGGGCGGACCGGCTACTGCCTCGACGGTCAGGTCAACACGGCCGCGTCCGCCGTACGGTGGCTCACCGACCTCGGCGTCATCAGCGGCGCCGCCGACCTGGACCGGGTGGGCGGCGCGGTTCCGGACACGGGCGGTGTCACCTTCGTACCGGCCCTCGCCGGACTCGCCGCTCCCTGGTGGCGCGGCGACCTGCGCGGCTCGCTCACCGGACTCGGCCTCGACACCACCTCCGGCCACCTGGTCCGCGCCCTGTGCGAGGGTCTCGCCGCGCAGGTCGTCGCACTCGCCGAAGCCGCCGCGACCGACCTCGGCACCCCCCTCGACGTCCTGCGCGTCGACGGCGGCCTGACCCGCTCCGCCCTGCTCATGCAGACCCAGGCCGACCTCCTGCAATGCCCCGTCGAGGTCTCGGCGCTGCCCGACGCGACCGCCCTCGGCGTGGGCGCACTGGCCCAACTCGGCGCCGATCCCGGCCTGTCACTCGCCGACGCCCTGCCCGACTGGAAACCCGCCGCCGTCTACGAACCGCGCATCACCCCCGACCACGCGGCCGAACGCCTCGCCGCCTTCCGCACCGAGGTGACGGCACTGCTCGACCGGACCCCTGTATGACGGCCACGTCAACGGGCCGCTGCCGTCGGGGAGTTACGACGTGCCGGGGTCGGCCGGGCCGTCCTTCGCCGTGGTGAACAGGGCGTTCGCGTCGGTCGCGAACAGCTCCAGACAGACGGGGCCGGTGGGCGGCCGACGCCTTGGCCAGAGCTGATCCTGCTGCACCGGAACGTTCGAGCGGACCCGGGAATCAGATGACTCTCAGCCGGACCAGGGCGCCGAGCGTCAACGCGCCCGGAATGATGGGGATCCAGACGGTGATGATCCGGTACGCCAGCACCACCGCCGTGGCCACCGCGACCGGGCCGCCCGCCGCGACCAGCGCCACGATCAACGCGGCCTCCACCGAGCCGATCCCGCCCGGCGTCGGCACCAGCGCCACCGCGACCGTCGCCGCCAGATAGGCGAGCGCCATCTGCGCGGGCGGCACCGGCAGGTCCAACGCCTGCCCCACCGCGACGAGTCCGGCCGCCTGGAGCGCGGGGAACGCCAGCGAACCGCCCCACAGCGCGAGCGCCCGCGCCGGCCGCGTGTGCACGGAACGCGCCTCGCTGAACGCCGTACGGAGGAACGACAGGATCGTCGTCCGCAGCCGCCGTACCAGAACGAGGACCAGGACAATCGCGCACAGTGCGGCGCCGATGATGGCCAGCAGCGGGGCAAGTGCCCCTGCTGGAAGGAGAGTTCCGAGGCGCAGGGCGTCCGGGAAGGCGATCAGCAGACCGGTGAGGAGCGTCAGCCGGGCTATCGACTCGGCGAGCAGGAACAGGGCGAGCGCGGCCGACGAACGGGCCAGCGGCAGCCCGCACACCGTCAGGAAGCGCAGATTGACCGCGCCCGCGCCAAGTCCCGTGGGCAGCAGGTGATTTGCCGCGCCCGCCGCGAACTGGGTGGCCAACAGCCGCCGCGCGGGCAGCCGTTCGACCACGGCACCCTGCCGGGTGAAGGCGGCGGCGACCCAGGTCAGACAGGTGGCACCGGCCGCCGCCACCAGCCAGGGCCACTCCGCCGCCCGCAGCTGGCCGAAGCCATCGACGAGAACGGACCGGTGCTGGACGGCGACGACGGTGACCAGGAGCAGTGGGAGCAGGCACAGGATCTGCCGGACGCGGACGTGTCTCACATCACTGGAGGGTTTCCGCGCCACGACAACTGCGGGTTGCGGCAGCGGGGACAGCTCCTTACGCGCGCCCTTACACGTGTCCTCGCGCGGGTCCGTAGGCACGGATGCGGCGAATCCGTTGACCTCGACGACGCTTGAGGTCCTACGGTCTCTCCCATGAGCATGGAGAGCACGGCCTGGACCCAATTGCACACCGTCATGACCGCAGAACAGGAACGCCGCCCGTTCGCCCGCGCCACGCTGCGCCGCATCGCGGAGTTCGCTCGGCCGCACCGCCGCCCGATCGCGCGGTTCGTCCTGCTCGGGGTGGTGACCGCGCTGCTCGCCGTCGCGACCCCCGTACTGGCCGGACATGTCGTCGACGCGATCGTGTCGGGCGGCGACGACGGGACCGTCGTACGCCTCGCCCTGCTCATCGCGTTGATCGCGGTCGCCGAGGCGGCCCTCGGGATTCTTGGCCGGAGGCTTTCTTCCGCGCTCGGGGAGGGGCTCATCCTCGATCTGCGGACGGCTGTGTTCGATCATGTGCAGCGCATGCCGGTCGCGTTCTTCACACGTACCCGTACGGGCGCGCTCGTCTCCCGACTCAACAACGACGTCATCGGCGCCCAACGCGCGTTCAGCAACACCCTCTCCGGAGTGGTCAGCAACTTCGTCACCCTGCTGCTCACGCTGGTCGTCATGCTCACCCTGTCCTGGCAGATCACCCTGCTCGCGCTGGTGCTGCTGCCGGTGTTCGTGATCCCGGCCCGCCGCATGGGCAGCCGGATGGCCGGCATGCAGCGCGAGGCGGCCACCCTCAACGCCGCGATGAGCACCCGCATGACCGAACGCTTCTCCGCTCCCGGCGCCACCCTCGTCAAGCTCTTCGGCCGCCCCGACGAGGAGTCCGTGGAGTTCGCGGAGCGTGCGAGCCGGGTCCGCGACATCGGCGTCCGCTCGGCCACCGCCCAGTCGGTGTTCATCACCTCGCTGACCCTGGTCTCCGCCCTGGCCCTCGCCCTCGTCTACGGCCTCGGCGGCTGGTTCGCCCTGCACGGCAGCCTGGAGCCGGGCGCCGTCGTGTCGCTGGCCCTGCTCCTGACCCGTCTCTACGCCCCGCTCACCGCCCTCGCCGGAGCCCGTGTCGAGGTGATGAGCGCCCTCGTCAGCTTCGAGCGCGTCTTCGAGGTGCTGGATCTGAAACCGCTGATCGAGGACAAACCCGACGCCCGCGAGGTCCCCGAGGGTCCGGTCGCGGTCGAGTTCGACGAGGTCCGCTTCGCCTACCCGTCCGCCGACAAGGTCTCCCTCGCCTCACTGGAAGAGGTCGCCTCCCTCGACACCCGCGGCGGCGCCGAGGTCCTGCACGGCATCTCCTTCCGCGCCGAACCCGGCCAGACCATCGCCCTCGTCGGCTCCTCCGGCGCGGGCAAGTCGACGGTCGCCCAACTCCTGCCCCGGCTCTACGACGTCGACGGAGGTGCCGTACGCGTCGGTGGCGTCGACGTCCGCGACCTCACCGCCGCCTCCCTGCGGGCCACCCTCGGCATGGTGACCCAGGACGGCCACCTCTTCCACGACTCGGTCCGCGCGAACCTCCTGCTGGCCCAACCCGCCGCCACCGAGGACGAGTTGTGGGACGCGCTGGGCCGCTCCCGCCTCGACGACCTCGTACGGTCGCTGCCCGACGGCCTGGACACGGTCGTCGGCGAACGCGGCTACCGGCTCTCCGGAGGCGAGCGCCAACGCCTCACCATCGCCCGGCTGTTGCTGGCCGGCCAGCGCGTCGTCATCCTCGACGAGGCCACCGCCCACCTGGACAACACCTCGGAGGCGGCCGTCCAGGAGGCGCTCACCGAGGCGTTGCAGGGCCGCACGGCCGTGGTGATCGCCCACCGGCTGTCCACCGTGCGCTCCGCCGACCAGATCCTCGTCGTCGAGGCGGGCCGCATCGTGGAACGCGGCACGCACGACCAACTCCTCGCCACCGGTGGGCGATACGCCGAGCTGTACCGCACCCAGTTCGAGAGGCAGCAGCCGGAGACGGTCGCCTGAGGCCGTACGACGGAGGGTGTCAGGGCTCGCGGTGCTCGTGCGCCGCCTGCTCCAACCCCTCGGCCTCCGCCTCGGCCACGCGGATCTCGGCCTCCACGTCGATCGAGCGGCTCAGCCACCAGTACAGCAACCCGGCGACCGGCAGGCCGACGAACAGGGAGAGGTCGGCGCCGTCCATGGCGTGCGCGATCGGGCCGACGTAGAGGGTGCCGACGGAGAAGAACGGCACCATGACGCCGAAGCCCACCAGGTAGGAGATGATCCCGTGCCAGCCCCAACGGCCGTAGATGCCATGGGGGTTGAAGATCTCGGCGATCGCGTAGTGGCCGCGGCGCACCACGTAGTAGTCCATCAGGTTGACCGCGGTCCACGGGATGAACAGGTAGAGCACCAGCAGCAGGAAGTTGTTGAAGTTCGTCAGGAAGTTCGCGGTCGCGGCCATCGCGCCGGCCAGGGAGAGCGCGGCGGTCAGTCCGATGGTCAAGGCCCTGACGGACACGGTCGGTTGGACCTTCTTGAAGGAGTCGATCGCGCTGATCAGGGTCAGTGAACCGCCGTACATGTTCAGCGCGGTCACCGAGACCAGGCCCAGGGTGGCGAAGAGGAGCACGATCGCGCCGAAGCCGCTGAACACCTTGTCGCCGGCCGCGTTGATCGAGCGGATCGTGTCGAAGTCCTTGCCCGCCCAGGCGGCGAGCAGCGCGCCGAGCGTCATCAGCCAGACCCCGCCGAGCGCCGAGCCGAAGTAGGTCCAGTAGAAGGTCTTGCGGACGGTCACGTCCGGCGGGAGGTAGCGCGAGTAGTCCGAGACGTAGATCGCCCAGCTGATCTGGTAGCCCGCGACCACACCGAACTGCGCGAGGAACGGCGTCCAGGAGAAGCCGCCGAGGTCGAAGGAGCCGGCCGGGTAGTGCAGGGTCGCCAGCACGCCCACGGTGAAGATCCCGAAGACGACCAGGAAGGTGTACGTCAGGAACTGCTCCGCCTTGTGGATGACGTCGTAGCCCACCAGCGCGATCACGAAGCCGACCACGGTGACCACGGCCACCCACATCTTGGTGCCGCCGTGCACCGTGGTGTGCAGGGCCTCACCGGCGAGGATCGTGTTGAAGACGTTGAAGCCCGCGTACTGCACATACGCGAACAGCCACACCAACAGGGCTCCCACGTAACCGAACTGGGGCCGCGACTGGATCATCTGCGGCAGCCCCAGCTGCGGGCCCTGGGCCGAGTGGAACGCCATGAAGAAGGTGCCGAGCAGGGTGCCCGCGACGATCGCGATGAGCGACCAGATGAGGTTGCCGCCCTCGGTGATGCTGATCAGGCCCACGGCGAGGGTGGCGATCTGCGCGTTCGACATGAACCACAGGGGGCCCAGGTGCCACAGCTTGCCGTGGCGCTCGTTCAGGGGGACATAGTCGATGGAACGTATCTCCAGCCCGGACACCCGGGGCTCTGATGTGGTGGTCACGGCGTCTCCAGGGTGCTGATCCGGCCTGTGTGGCCACATTCATCCCCCACACGCGAACCGGCAACCGCAACCGAAACTGTGAACCACGGTCTTTACCTGGTCCATACAAAAGCGCGTCCCGCCGCCTGCCCGATACATCCCGGAGACCCGGTGATCACCATCCGTTACGCTCGGGTGTGGACTCCGCCGACCTCACGGCCTGACCATCGCACCAGGAGGATGCTCATGAGCGAGACCGAGATCCGCGACGACCGGGCGGCGGGCCGCCTGGATGCGATCGCCGGCGGTGAAGTCGTGGGCCACATCGAGTACTTCGTCCTCGAATCCCCCGCGCGCGCCCTCGTCCCGGTCCACACGCTCGTGGAACCGGCCCACGAGGGAAAGGGCATCGCGGGCTCCCTGGCCCGCGAGCTGTACGGCATCGCGGGCCGCGAGGGCATCGTCGTCGCCCCGCTGTGCCCGTACGTCGTCAAGTGGGCGGAACGTCATCCTGACGAGGCGCCCGCCGCGGACCCGGAGTTGCAGCGGGCGGCGATGGAGTGGCTGAGGGCGCATCCGGGGCGGTTCTAGGACACCCGCGGGTGATGCGGGGGCCGGTCTCGGATGGATGTGAGGTCGGCTCCAACTCCCTTGCCAGGGTTGCGCGGTGACCACCCGATGGCGGCGACGCATCGGCCGCAGGTCTCACGCACCGTTCGCATCCCACGCACCGTTCCCGTCCACCGAGGGCTGCGCCCGGCTGGTCGCGGTTCGCGGTCGGTGATCGGCGGGTGAGTCCACCCGGGTGAGTGTCCGGGCCGGTCACGGGTACGCGGGGGAGTAGTCCAGGGCCGACGTAGCCGACATTCACCACTGACTGGAGGACACGATGACCCACCCGTACCCCGACCCCGTACCCCCGGCACCCATCCCGGGGCCCGGTCCCACGCCCGACCCGGTGCCCGGACCCGGTCCCGTACCCGTGCCGGACCCGGAGCCCCCGGTACCGCTCCCCGCGCCGCCGCCGGGCCCCGGCCCCACCCCGGGGCCGTCCCCGATCCCGCCGGGCCCGGAACCCGTACCGACCCCGAAACCGGGACCGCCGCTCACCTGACGGCTCCCCTGAACCGGGTCACCCGGCACCGGCTCCGCCGTCCTGGCAGGATGCCCCCATGGAACGTGTGCTCGGAATCGGCGGATACTTCCTGCGTGCCACCGAGCCGGGGGCTCTGAGCGCCTGGTACCGGGACTGCCTCGGACTGGACGCCGACGAGCACGGGCTGTGGGGTCAGGAGGCCGGGCCGACGGTGTTCGCGGCGTTCGAGTCCGGGACCGACTACTTCGGGTCCCGGACCCAGCAGACCATGCTCAACTTCCGCGTCCGCGACCTTGACGCGATGCTCGCGCAGTTGCGCGCCAAGGGCGCGGACGTGGCGGAGGAGACGCAGGACATGGAGGGCGTCGGCCGCTTCGGCTGGGTCACCGACCCGGAGGGCAACCGCGTCGAACTGTGGCAGCCCGCCTGATCCGTGGCCTTACGGCAGGCGAATTGTCGCAGCCTGCCCGGCCGCGTCCCGGCGCCCCCCCGGCCCGGGGTATCCCCTAGGCCGTGACCTCCGAGCGATCCCCACCCCACAGCGTGTGGAACGCCCCGTCCCGGTCCACCCGGCGATACGTGTGCGCCCCGAAGAAGTCCCGCTGCCCCTGCGTGAGCGCCGCGGGCAGCCGCTCGGCGCGCAGCGCGTCGTAGTAGGCGAGGGCCGCCGAGAAGCCGGGCGTCGGGACGCCCTGGCGGGTGGCCGCGACGACGACCTCGCGCCAGTCGTCCTGCGCCGCCGCGATCTCCTGCGCGAACGTCTCGTCGGACAGCAGGCTCGGCAGGTCCGCGCGGGCGTCGTACGCGGCGCGGATGCGGTCGAGGAAGGCCGCGCGGATGATGCAACCGCCGCGCCAGATCGAGGAGATGGCGCCGAGGTCGACGTTCCAGTCGTACTCCTCGCTGCCCGCCGCGATCTCGTGGAAGCCCTGCGTGTACGACACGATCTTCGACGCGTACAGCGCCTGCTCGACCCGGTCCGCGAAGGCCCCCGCCTCGGACTCGCTCAGGGGTGAGGCCGTCGGACCGACCAGACCCCGTGAGGCCTCGCGCAGCGCCGCGTGGCCGGAGAGGGAGCGGGCGAAGACCGCCTCCGCGATGCCCGAGACCGGGACACCGAGGTCGAGGGCGATCTGGACCGTCCAGCGGCCGGTGCCCTTCTGCTCCGCCTGGTCGACGACCACGTCCACGAACGGCTTGCCGGTGGACGCGTCCACGTGGGACAGCACCTCGGCGGTGATCTCGATCAGGTAGGAGTCCAGCCGGCCCGTGTTCCAGGTGCGGAAGATGTCCGCGATCTGCGCGGGGGTGTACCCGGCGACATCGCGCAGCAACTGGTAAGCCTCGCCGATCAGTTGCATGTCGGCGTACTCGATGCCGTTGTGAACCATCTTCACGAAGTGTCCGGCGCCGTCAGGACCCACATGGGTCACACAGGGCGCCCCGTCCTCGGCCTTCGCGGAGATCTTCTCCAGCATCGGACCGAGCGAGTCGTACGACTCCTTCGGGCCACCCGGCATGATGCTCGGCCCGTGCAGCGCGCCCTCCTCGCCGCCGGAGACGCCCATGCCGACGAAGTGGATGCCCTGTTCGCGCAGGTCGCGCTCCCGGCGCCGGGTGTCGGCGAAGTGCGCGTTGCCACCGTCGATGATCATGTCGCCCGGTTCGAGGAGCGGGGCGAACTCCTGGATCACCGCGTCCGTCGGGTCACCGGCCTTCACCATGACGACCAGGCGGCGCGGCCGCTCCAGCGCCGCCACGAAGTCCTTGGCGGTCTCCGCCGCGATGAAGTCGCCCTCACCGCCGAACTCGTCCACCAGGTCGCGCGTGCGGGACGCGGTCCGGTTGTGCACGGCGACCGTGTAGCCGTTGCGCGCGAAGTTGCGGGCGAGGTTGCGGCCCATGACCGCGAGACCCGTGACGCCGATCTGCGCTGAAGTGTTTGCCATGCTCTCCGACCTCCGGTTTTGCCTCAATAGCTGCGTGCGGGGTCACACCCAGGTCACATTGGATGCTAGCCATGCCCTCAGTGACAGCGTCCCGCGTTGTGTCCTCCGCCGCTTCCCACAGGTGTACATACGTGTCCAGCGTTGTACTCGGCTTGGCGTGGCCTAGTGCGCGCTGGACAACCTTGATGCTCTCACCATGGGCGATCAGCACGCTCGCGTAGAAGTCACGGAGACTGTGGAGGGACGCACCTTCGGGAACCCGCAACTCCGAACCGGAGGTTTCGAGTTGGGCGTTTGCCTGCTTGACGATGTACTTCCACCGCGCGTCCCAGTTGTTGCTTCGGTAGGGCTGTCCGTTGGAGGTCCGGAACACAAAGTTCGCCTTGCGCTCGACCGGCTTGCGCGGGTCGGTGCGGTCTTGGATGACCACAGGAGCAATCGGGAAGCGTTCCAGGTGGGCTCTGATCGCTTGCACAGCGAGCGGGTACAGGCGCACAGTCCGAACACTGTGGAAGCTCTTGGGAGTTGAGAGGTACGAGACCTCACCCTTCCTGACTCGGGTCACAAGCTGCTGGCTGACCCTGATCTCAGCTCGCACAAGGTCGACCGCGTCAAGCTCCAACCCGAACAGCTCGCCCTGTCGCAGGCCTGTCGCGGCAGCTATCAGCAGCATGACCCGTGTCTGTTCCGGAGCCCCGTTCACCAGGGCCCCGACCACCTCAACAGGTAGAGCGTGTTCCTCGGCCCTGTGGGCCTTCGGCAGCTTGACCCCCACAGAAGGGTCACGGGGTATCTGTCCGTCCGTTACAGCGGCTCTCAGGACGCTACGGAGGTACCGGAACACGACTCCCAGGGTGCTGGGCTTCAGTTCCCTGGACTTGTCGGCGACCCACTTCTGTAGGTCATCCCGCTTTATCGACGCTATCGGGCGGTTGCCCAGTACCGGAAAGATGTGCAGCCGCATGTACCGCTCGATGGTGTCCTGAGTGGTGCTCTTCTGGATGTTTCCCGCCATCCACCGGTCGGCGACGGCCCGGTACGTCTCCTTCCCGGCGTTGGGGTCTATCCACTGCCCCTTCGACAGGTCCACAGAGAGGGAAGCGGCGCGTTTGTCGGCGTCAGTCTTGCGCTCCCAGTTCTCCTTACGGAGCTTCCGATCATGGTCGTAGTACTGAACCTGCCACCGCATGCCCTTGTCGTGGTCGCCGACTCTGGCGTACTCGGTGCGGTTCTTTGTGGAGTGCTTCTCGCAGGCGCCGAGAGAGGCTTTCTGCGCTTCTGTGGGACTGCTGTAGTGCCAGCGGTCGGTGACCCATGCCTTGCTCATGATCTTTGTCTTTCCGTGATCCCCCTACGCTGCGGAAGGGTACGTTCCGGTCAGCCAGGAATCCAGGTCTACGGCCCGGTAACGGACAAGTCTCCCGGCCTTGACGTACCGGGGGCCGTCGCCCTGGTAGCGCCAGTTAGCGAGGGTTCCAACGGGAATACTCAAGTATTCGGATGCCTGCTTTGGTGTCAGTAGTGCCGCACGTGATGTGGGCTGAGTCGTCGTCATGTCCGTAGCTGACCCGTGAGCATGAGATGAGAAACACTTGCTCGCTTGTTGGTCACCCCACCTCACCCCGTCGCGGGTATCGGGTCACGACCCGAGCGCGGCACTCCCCCCACGTGACCCGTTACCCCCCTACTACGTAGGGGGGTAAACGCGGGAACGGGTAACGCAGGGGTCGCAGAGTGCCCTGACCTGCGGTTTTGCGGCGTTACCCACGTTACCCGGGCGTTACCCGGGCGTTACCCGGTCACGGTAACGGGTAAAGAAAGCGGTAACGCGAATCCAAGAGGGAAAACAATGCGCAGAAAAATGCATAGGTACGAATGCCCTGTAGTTTACCGTGCTTAATCTTCTAAGGGGACTAAAAGGCCAGGTCATCATGAGTGTGAGATCGCGGGAAATAACTGGAAGTCCTAATGGGATATGGGAATTAGCTTTACCCGCCCGTTTTCTCATTCAAAGGCAAAAATCGGATATCACCTAGCAAATCACCGGCTTGCGTGGGTGTGTATCTATCAAATGCAAGTAAGCGGTCGCTTTCACCTTGGATATATTTGATCTTCGACTAGTTCTGACTGTGAATCAGAGGATCAAGGTTGTTTCTGTCTGTGAGTCAGTTGATGGATCGTCAGTAGCTGATGTGACCTCACGTGTGACCTTGTCGGTTTCAGGCCCACGTTTCCGAAGGTCAGAGGCTTTGCGCGCCACTTCAAGTGAAATTGACCCAAGATCCGTCACGTACCCGGTCGAGGGTCGAGTAGGGAGGGGTGAGGGGTCGGGTGGGTGTAGGTATGTGATGTTGATGATCTTGTTGAATATTGTTTCGTTTGTTCGATTCGGAATTGTTTTAAGTTCATGAAATGAATCACACACAAGACAGAGGTCCAGGTGGGCTGGAGTAGGGGGTGTGGGGTGGATAGATGAGAGTGATGAGAGGTCAAGTGGTGTGAGGTCAAGGTCATTGTGTGTGAGTGATTAGGTCATTAGTCCGTGGTGAGGTTCAGTCGTTTAGTTGTTTTCTTTCTTTGTGAAAAGTCTGAAGTTTTTGAAGAAAAGATTTGAAGTTTCAAGGATTCTTTTCATGCGGACTGGAAGCTCCGGCGCATCTGTGAATTTGAGGTGATTTCGATTTCGTGACTCCTGGCACGCGTGAGGGGTGGCCCCCAATTACAAGAAGACCCGACAGGGGCATATCTTGGAAGAATTCCAGTTCCGAATTTGCCATATCTCTTTCTGGTATAATTGGATAACGCAACGTATTTGTGCGCGCAGGGCAACTTCGGCCATATAACTGGCCTGACCGGAGTTGCCCTTTATCTGTTTTCTGGACTTTTTGAAGTGGGTATTTCTGTAATGAATCGTAAGTATTCCTATGCCTCTGTGGCCGGGGTTTCGCCCGAGGGGATCGCGTTCGACGAACGGGGGCTTCCTGTGGGCTACCAGGCTGATCCGGAGCGCTGGGGGCGGCTGCACCGCTGTGGTATGTGTCGCCGGTACAAGCCCCAGGGCTTGTACACGCCCTCGGAGTGGCTGAACCACGGCTACTGCGCCGTGTGCCGTCGCGCGGACAACCGTCTGCGCCGTGCGGAGAAGCGTGCTGAGAGACGCCGTTTAGCGGGTGGTCACTCATGAGCCGGCGATCTGCGATGGGCGCGCACTTCGCGTTGCAGTCGACCGGGGCAACGGCGCTGCCCGCTGGCAGTGGACCGATGACCCGCTACAGCGGCGAAACAGCTATCTGCGGACACTGCTGCACAAACGTTTCTGCGGACGCCATGCAGGCGGTCTCAGGGGAAGCCCGGCAGGTCTGCGGTCGGTGTGTTGAGAGCCGGACCGCGTCGCTGCTGCACGCGCTGGGCGAACGTCACGGTGGCGGCCTGTTCCAGTGCAGTAGCCGTAGATGCCAGCAGCTCGTGACCGTCGAGACGGTTCGGGTCGTGAACGGTGGCACGCGGGCTGTCTGCGCCCCCTGTGGGGGTGAGCTGTCGGCGTCGTCTGAACGGTGACCCTCTGACGGCGGATCAAAACTGACTCACTTCGTGGCATCCATACCAACCTGATCTTGATTGGAGATCGGGAGGAGAGGGTGATCCAAGTGGAGGACTGGGCAGAGATCCGCAGGCTGCACCGGGCCGAGGAGATGCCGATCCGGGCGATCGCAAGGCATCTGGGCATCTCGAAGAACACGGTGAAACGGGCGCTGGCCACGGACCGGCCGCCGGTGTACTCCCGGCCGCTGAAGGGCTCGGCGGTCGACGCGGTCGAACCGCAGATCCGTGAGCTGCTGAAACAGACCCCGACGATGCCGGCGACGGTGATCGCGGAGCGGATCGGCTGGGACCGCGGGATGACGATTCTCAAGGACCGCGTCCGCGAGCTGCGGCCCGCCTACCTCCCTGTCGATCCGGTCTCGCGCACGACGTATCAGCCCGGCGAACTGGCTCAGTGCGACCTGTGGTTCCCGCCGGTGGACATCCCGCTCGGCTATGGCCAGTCCGGGCGGCCACCGGTGCTGGTGATGGTCTCGGGCTACTCGAGGATCATCGCTGCACGGATGCTGCCGAGCCGGATGACAGGCGATCTGATCGACGGTCACTGGCAGCTGCTGACCGGCTGGAATGCGGTGCCGAAAATGCTGGTCTGGGACAACGAGGCCGGTATCGGCCAGGGCAGGGTCACCGTCGACTTCGCCGCCTTCGCCGGACTCCTCGCGGTCAAGATCTTCCTCTGCCGGCCCCGTGATCCAGAAGCGAAGGGGCTGGTCGAGAGGGCCAATGGCTACCTCGAGACGAGCTTTCTGCCCGGCCGCACCTTCAGCGGACCCGGCGACTTCAACACCCAGCTCGAACGGTGGCTGCACGTCGCCAACCGGCGCATCCACCGCACCCTGGGCACCCGTCCCATCGAGCGGTGGGAGGCCGACCGGGCCGGCATGCTCGCCCTCCCGCCCGTCGATCCGCCCCGCTGGTCGCGCTTCTTCACCCGCATCGGACGCGACCACTACATCCGCGTCGACACCTGCGACTACTCCGTGCACCCCCTGGCGATCGGCAAGAAAGTCCAGGTCACCACCAGCATCGAGGAGGTCATCGCCATCCTCACTCCCGGCGGGGCCGTCGTGGCCCGCCATGCCCGCTGCTGGGCCAAGCACCAGACCATCACCGATCCCGATCACGCCCGCACCGCCGCTGCCCTGCGCGGTGAGTACCGCCACCACACCGCGGCCCAGGCCGCCCGACTCCGCGCCACGGCCGCCGCCGACCGCCTGGTCGACGTCGAGCAACGCGAACTGACCGACTACGACCGGGTGTTCACCCTCATCGAGGGCGACGCCGGCCGCAACGAGACCGGGGACGGGGTGTCCTGAATGGCCCGCACCGCCATCAAACCGGTCACTACGAAGACGGGCAGCGGCCGGACCGGCGAGCAGACCGCGTCCGACCTGGCCTTCTACTCCCGCGCGATGAAGGCCCCGGCCCTGCTGGACGCCGCCGAGCGCCTCGCCGAGCGGGCCCGCACCGAATCCTGGACCCACGCCGAGTTCCTGGTCGCCTGCCTGCAGCGCGAAGTCGCCGCCCGTGAGAGCCACGGCGGCGAGGCCCGCATCCGCGGCGCCCGTTTCCCCGCGATCAAGACGATCGAGGAACTCGACGTCACCCATCTGCGCGGCATAACGCGCCAACAGCTCGCGCATCTGGGCACGTTGGACTTCATCACCGGCAAAGAGAACACAGTTTTTCTGGGACCGCCCGGGACCGGGAAGACACACCTGGCGATCGGACTCGCGGTCCGCGCCTGCCAGGCCGGCCACCGGGTCGCGTTCGCCACAGCCGCCGAATGGGTCGACCGCCTGGCCGCCGCCCACCACGCCGGACACCTCCAGGCCGAGCTCACCAAACTGTCCCGCTATCCGCTGATCGTCGTCGACGAGGTCGGCTACATCCCCTTCGAATCCGAGGCCGCGAACCTGTTCTTCCAGCTCATCTCGAACCGATACGAACGCGCGTCCGTGATCGTCACGAGCAACAAGCCCTTCGGACGCTGGGGAGAGGTCTTCGGCGACGAGACCGTGGCCGCCGCCATGATCGACCGCCTCGTCCACCACGCCGAGGTCCATTCCCTCAAAGGCGATTCCTACCGGATGCGCGGACGGCAACTCGGACGCGTCCCCACCGCCACAACAGAAACCGACTGAACACCACCAACCACAAGCCACACGGGTCACGATTCAACCGACCAGAGTGGGTCCGCGTTCAACCGCCGCCGACATGAGCGCTGATGGCTGATGTAGCGCGCTTACGCATCGTCGTCGACACCGACGCACAGAGAGCGAGCGAGAGAATTTCTGAGGGTGTCCTACGGGCTCCTGGGCCTGGTCGTCACAGCGCGCGTGCCCCGTGTGGTGAATGGCCACGGCATGGGCTACGGTCTGCCGCTCCCGCTGATGGCGTACGGCTTCCGGACGGGCCGTAGAGAAGAGTCGTAGGAAACGCAGAGAGCCCCACCAGACCTGTACTAGCGTCCTGATGAGGCTCCCCGCTGAGTCGTAGCCATCAGCCCTTACGCGGCAGATAGCCGACAGTGGCGGTCGCCTTAAGTTCCTGGATAACGACCCAAGACGAACGGCTTTCTACGCCATTGGACAACGTGACGTCCACGCGAGCATAGAGTGTTGCCCCTGTGACGAACTGATTGGCATAGCTATAGACATCAAGCTGGACCTGAAAGCGGGTACCACCGAAAGCCGGGACATCCCGCTCTTCCCCCTTAGGGATACTGACGGTTACTGGGTACTTGCGGCTTCCGTCCAGCGCCATGTCAAGTTCGGAACGGTATACCCGAGAGATGACATCGCCGATAAGGGTTCGCTTAGGCCGCTCATGAAGCTGGGCCACCCATACGGTTACTTCCTCGTTTGCCTTGATGGGGTACTGGCCCTTGTTCTTGAGATCTACCAAGAGGGCTAGTTCCGTATTGTCACTCGCGTATGCCGAGAACTTGGTTTGTACGCGGGGTCTGACCCTGCGGAAGTTCAACCATGTTGCGAGCATGTTTAGGCCCGTGAAGAGGGCACTGAGGCAGGCCACCAACAGGGCCCACTGAGCGGTTGTCATGGGGGGCATCCTGCCCGAGCCTCGTGGAGGCTTATACCGGACTTGAGGAATCTCAGCGGTTCGTCGGTGGGGAGTTGGACCAGGAGGCGATTGGCAGGGGCTGAGAAGCCCGTGTACGGCTTCCTGCGGGGGGCGGGGGAACGGGCTCTCCTGGGGGTCGTTGGCGGCTGGCTCCCCAGTGGTACCAAGCCGGTCGGGCAGAGGGCCAACACCGCTCAGAGAAGCGCCCGGAGCTGCTCGCCCCGTGTGGCTGGCCAGTTGCGGCGGCTGATACGGCCCGGCGCACGCGCCTGACTACGGGGCTGGTGAGCGGGGGTTCCGAGAGGGGGACGACGAACACGAGGAGCACGCTGGCAGGGGTGCGCAGGGGAAGTGCCGGCCAGCCCCTCTCACGCGCGCGTGCAGCAGCTCGGGGAGGACCAGGCCCAACCGCTGAGGTTCCTCAAACCGGGGTCAGGGCACGGGCGTTGTGGGCATCATCGGCGCATGCCATCCAACGGTGTCGCTATCGTCGTCGCTTCGGTCAGTGCCCTCTTCACGGGGTCCAACATGCTTGTGTCCACCCTTACGTACCGCAGAGTGAAGCCGCGCGTACGGATGGAAATTAAGTGGGCATTGATCAGTCCGAACTTTCCAAACCCTGACCCGAAGGATGGTGTGCAGTGGGGCTTTGACCTCCATCTGAGGAACACGAGCCCTACCGCAGCCAAGGTTAAGGGACTTGCGTTGATCACTCGGCATCCGCTGAGGCCCAGTCGCTGGGGTGATTGGCTACGGTCCGACGCAGCGAAGTACCTAGATATCACAGACAAGATAAAAATTCCCCCGGTAAAGATAAGCACCTACAAGGGAACTAAATATCTCGATAGGGACATGGAAATTTCACCGTTCGGTGGGCTCAACTGGGAAGTCCTGGATGACTGGCTGGCAATTCCCCCCACTGATTGGGAGTGTTTGACCTTTCAGGTAACGCTGACGAACGGGGAAGAGCTTCGGGGTGAGTGGCTGCACAGGGCGGACTTTCTGCGTTCCGTTGAACAAATGTCCCGCATCTTCACAAAAAAGCATCAGGGATTTCCGATGCTGACGACAGAGGGGGACTGAGGGGCATGGCCGCCGACTGGTGGGCTCGGGGTATTGCTCTCGGCAGTACTGCTGCTGCCTCGCTCAACATGATTACGTCCTATCGCACCTATCGGCGGACACGGCCCGATGTCGTAGTAAAATTCGAGAGTCAATACCTGTTTCCTGAAGTCAACAAGTTCGGCTTCCGGATGCGAATCGTGAACCAGGGTGCTACAGCTCTTGGAATTGAGAGCGTGACGGTGGAAGTGAAGCACGTTTCCGATGGCCAAAGGTTCTTCAAGGTGGAATATTCGAAGCTGCCGATAGTCGAGCACTTTGACGAACCACTCATAGTGGCAGCCTTCAGCGGACAACAGTATGTTAAGGAGTTCGAGATTGAGCGCGGGGTTTTCCCGTCCAGGTACGTGCGCTTTGTACTTCAGCTCACAGATGGCTCGAAGCGTCGTAGCCGAAAGTATCGCGACTTTTACACGATCATGAAGCCCCTGGAGTGATGAACCGGACTGAATTCTACTGGAAACCGGTATCGCTCTACCCATATCGCCCCCCGTCTCTACTAGAGCCGAGGGGTTTGATCCTGGTGGGAGAGGTGGACCTGTATCGGACCAGTATCGAGGGGTCGTTTCGGGTGTAATATCGGCCCTGTTGATTCTGGTCCCAGCATGGTTCCCTGCGGTGGTAGGACCCGCTCAACGTGATACAGAAGCGCATCCCGTCGCGCCATCTTGGATCAGCGGAACAGCAGCCATTTAGACGGCCATGAGAGCGGCTGTGGCCAGGCGGAAGCTCGAAGCGCTGAGGTTCCTCAAGCCCAGGACGAGCGTAGCCCTCGTTGGGCATCCTTGAGCTATGACGCTACCCGAGATCGCCATTATATTGTCGTCCATCAGCGTGGTCATCACGGGCGGGAACGTGATTCTCACCTACCGCACCTTCAGGCGGGTACGGCCCAAGGTGAAGGTACGGGTGTGGCGAACGGCGCCGCCTAGTTGCGGCGCGGAACCTCACTGGCAATACATCCTGCGCTTTCTCAACAAAGGGCTGAGTCCGGTGCATGTCGAGCGCATCGAACTGTACGCTTACAAGTCATCTAGTCGCTTCAGTGAGAGTGAGTTCCTCTCAGGCAACAGGTTCGAGCGTGACACCGTTCAGGAACCTCTCATGGTGCCCGCACTCGACGGCACCACCTACAGATTCACCTATGACTCCCTCGCGCAGCCCGGGGATGGTAGATATCTCCGCTTCCGGGTGCTGTTGACCAATGGGCGCACAGCTATTACACCGGTCATCTCGCTTAAGAGCATGGGCCATGACAAGATCGACGCCGCTGATAAGTAGGGCATCGGGACCCCAGCTCTGATGCATTCCCGCTGTCTGTGGAGGGGCTCTCTAGCCTCGATCATTCATGAGTCCTCGTCGGTTCGTTGACGGGGGCTCTGTGCTTGCGTGGTGCGGAATTTCGTGGGCTGGGGCAGGTTGGTGGCCCGGCTGTCGCGTCGGGTGGGCGCCGGGGTTCCACGGCTCCGGGATGTTGCTTTGGTTCGTCGGGATGGTCGTAGTCGCTGGTCAGCCGGGGTTCGGCAGGGCTCCGAGTCGCTGGATCGCGCGGGTGATCACATCCCTCCAGGGCCATCGGGCTGTGAAGCGGAGCCAGCGGCAGCGGCCGGTGGTGACCAGCTGGGCGGCGGCGGAGAACAGCCGCAGGCGAAGCCGTTTGGGCTCCCAGCGGCGGGTTTCTGCAATCAAGGCGAGCATCGGCATCCAGGCGAGGAGGTCGAGTGCGATCTGGACGATCTCCAGCCAGATCTGGTTCTGGGCGGTGTCGTGCAGGGGCAGGTTGCGCAGTCCGGTGGCGCGGGCGTTTCGGATGCGGTCTTCGCAGCGGGCCCGTCTGCGATGGCGTAGTTCGAGGTCGGCGAGTTGGCCGCCTTTGGTGTTGGTCGCGAAGCAGGTCAGCCGCAGTCCGTCGAGGTCGGTGAAGCGCAACTGGGCGCCGGGGTGCGGGCGTTCCTTGCGGACGATCAGCCGCATCCCCTTCGGCCAGGCGCTCAGGTCGGGCATGTCGGTGATCTCCGCGACCCAGGCGCCGGGCCGCTCGGTGCCGCCCGCGTCGTAGGCCGGCGTCCATGCCCTCTTCGGGATCTTCAGTACGGCCTGGTGGAGGGCGTCGGTGATGGTCATTCCGACGGAATACGACAGCCACCGGCCCCGGCGGGAGAGCCAGTCGAGGAAGGTGTGGGTGCCGCCGGCGGAGTCGGTGCGGATCAAGGTCTGGCGGCCCCGCCGCAGGTGTTCCGGCAGTTGGGCCAGGGCGAGTTGGGCCGTTTCGATGTGGTCGGTGGCGGTGTTGGAGCCGGCGTTGCCTGGCCGCAGCAGCGCGGCCACCGGTTCCCCGGAACCGGTCTCGCCGTGGTCGACGAACGCGACGAGCGGGTGATGGCCGAAGGTCTTCTTCCACGTTGGGGTGGCATCCTGCTTCTCGGAGTGCGCCAGGACGAGGACGCCGTCGATGTCCACGACCACGCTGCCACCGGCGGACGGACCATCCGCACCGGCCAACTCCCAGACCCGCGACCGTACTTCGGCCCGCGCCGACCGGATCGTGGTGAGAGCCTTCGGGCCGGCTGCAGCGAGAGCGTCGACGAGACGGGAGACCGTCGGATCGGAGGCCACGGGGCCGAACACGTCGGGCTCGGCCCGCAGCATGCCGACGTCGGCCAGACAGTCCCCGCCGAGCGCGACGGCCAGGGCCACATCCAGCAGGATCTTCCCCGGATCGTGCACTGCCCGCGGCTTGCGCCACGGTGCCAGTGCAGCCGATATCGCGGTGTCCAGCCCGGACTTGCGGACCGTCTCGACCAGCAGCACCGCCCCGGCCTGCGAGACCACCCCACGGCCGCCGCCCTCGACACGAACACGCGGATACGACCCGCTACGCTTCTTCACCTGGAGAGTGCTTCTTTCCTCGCAGCTGACAGGACCCTCGACAAGTCCCATCGTTGCAGGTCAGCAGCACTCTCCGCTTATTTGATCAAGACCCGGACAGGCCCACTCGCGAAAGCGCGAGGCTAAGGCTTGTCCCGTAAATGATCTTCGGGTCGTCTCGGGCGTGGTTGGCCGCGTGGCGGTCCGCTTGCCTATCCGGTGAGGGCGAGGTTGTGCAGTCGGGCGATGCCGAGCATGGCGTGGTGGACGCCGGCGCCTTTGAGGCGACAGTCGCGGAGGATCTTCCAGGTCTTCATACGGGCGAAGACGTGCTCGACGCGGGCTCGGACCTGCTTGTGGGACTTGTTGTGTGCCTGCTTCCAGTCGGGCAGGTCTTCGCCTTTACGCCGGCGGTGGGGCATGACGAGTCCAGTGCCGGGGTAGCCGCCGTCGGCGATCGTGAGTGTCTTGCCGACGGCGGCTTTGGCGCCGGATTCTTCCCATGCCTTGCAGTCGTTGCGGTTTCCGGCGAGCGGGCGGCCGACCAGGACGACCAGGCGGGTGTCGGCGTCGATGACGACCTGGTGGTTGGTGGAGTACCGGTAGTTCTTGGACTGCGCGGCGATGGAGTGGTCGCGGGTGGGGACCAGGGTGCCGTCCACGATGAGCACGGTGTCCTTGGCGAACCGCTTTCGGGGCTGGAGCGCGAGCATCGGCCCGAGGTGGTCGATGATGCGGTCCGCCGCCGACTTCGACACCCCGAACAGCGGGGCGAGCTGGCGCATCGTCAAGTTCGTCCGCCAGTACGCCGCGACCAGCAGAGTCCGGTCCTCCAACGGAAGGCTCCACGGCCGGCCCTTGCGGACCGCGTCCGCACCTTCACGCCGCAGCACGCTCACCAGCTTCCCGAAACAACGCGGGCTCAGCCCGGTGAACGGGGCTATCCAAGACGGCTCCGACGCCGTGATCACACCAGCCACGCCAAGATCATCTCACCTGTGACCAGCAGTTACGGGACAAGCCTTAGGTGCGATATGCAAGACACAGGGCGATCACGGAGAGTAACGGAAAGCTTCTGCGTAAACGGCTCACGCGTCACGTCACGTCATGTTTGAGAATTTGCGCAAAAGGGTGCTGACCTGGGGAAAAGCGCCCCTTCCACAGTTTATCGAGAGTCGCGATCGCGGATGGTAGTGGCCCCTTTGAGGGCGGAATCCGCTGGTTGCGAGTGGGAGACGCTGCAAGGCTCGGAAGTGGGCTCACGGGCCAGCGTGAGGAGAATGGAGCGTTTTCGTACCCGGTCTCAGAGGTTCATCGTATCCCTCTTGTGGGACCTTTCTATTCCCTACCGAAGATCTTCGGGGTTTACACCTAGTCTGCGGAGTTGGGCTAGCGCCTCTTTCTTTCGGTCCTCTCTGATTACCTGAGCTTCCGCCTGTTCGGCTTCCTGCTTTGCTTCCAGTCCTTTGATGCTGCCTGCCGCCTGTACGCCCTTGTTGCGGGTGTAGGCGCGGTTAGCGGCCTTGTCTGCCGCTTGCTCCGCAATGGCATCTGTGAAATGACCCGCTTCCCACAGTCGTAACATTTCTTCTGGCGCGGACCCTTTCAGGGATCTCATGTACTCCAAGCTGTACTGCTCTACTTCACTGCTCGGGTCGTTGTAAGTCTTGCGGTTTGTGTTGTCCTGGCTACCCATTTTAGAATCCTTCTTTCGTTAGACGGCCGGTACCCGGCTCGTACGTGATTTTTGTTGTTCCTGCGGAGCGCTGCTTAACATCTAGGATGCCACCGATATCGTCTGGGATTCGGCAGATCCTCCCTAGCGTAACTGTCGTACCGTCGAAGCTGCCTCGCGTCCATGGAATGTGGATGTGGTTATTGCAGTCATAGAAGTCAACAGGTTCTGGCGCTTCGGCCGCTAGCTCTTGCTCTATCTCTTCACGAGTCTTGAGAGCATCCTTGAATGGTCGTCTCTTTCTCGGCATTTACGCCTTCTTTCTTCCGTATGGTGGTCGACCGTTACGCGGAGGAAGATCGGCATCTTCTATCGCCTTTGCTGACTTAGTCACGTGGTTGGTTGACCACCATTTTCTGAACCCAATACCGCAATCTGGGCATCGGTAGTAGTAGACCGAAGTTCCCCGAGTGTTTGAGTACGGTTCGCTGTCATCGTGCTTAATCTTTTGCCCACGTCTACAAACTGGGCACTCCGCTAAATAGGTCTTAGACATATAGGCAATCCTCGCATCGGCAATTTTTAGCGTGGCAGTTCCTTAGGTACTCCTGATTTAGCTTGTCCCAGGTTTCACAGGTGGTGTGTCCACAATTTCGGGTATCACACACGCTGTCGAACTGTGGTGCATTCATTATTGCTAGTATGGCTTTCGCGTGTTCCATCTCTGATCATTGGTTCCATCCTGCCCTCGTGGTGGTTGGTTAGTTGTTGTCCAGGGCCCGGAAAAACGGGCACGTGATGTCATGCTTGATTTCAAGGACGAAGACTCCGGGTCTGATCTCGGTCAGCACTTTTCCGGCAATGCAGTCTTCACATGCTGCGACTCGGGGGTCGGTCATGGCTTCCGCTAAGAGGCGATGTACTTGGTTCACGCTGCCTCCGCCTCACGGAGAAAGCGAGCCACTTCCATTGCTTTGGCCTGTCTGACTCCCAGAACTTCCCGCACGTTGACTACCGTTGGGGTCTTGTCTGGTGCAGTCTGATGGAATCGTTCGGCCATTGCTTCCACGGTCTCAGACCCAACTGCCGGCTCATCCTTACGGAGACCCTTAATGCGCGGCACGGCATCAATCAGCACCACAGATGTAAGCGGGTCACCCCAGTAGTCAGACAAGCCGTCGAGTTCCTTAACCTGCGGCTCTAGAACTACTTTGCGTTCTGCGTCATCCTTGCTCTTGTCTGTGGTGACCGTGATGAGATTTGCTTTGCGGTCACGTCGGACGAAGATCTCTGTCTGAAGTGCTGCCCGGATAGCTCCGGCACCACGGCCTTTCAGTGTTCCACCTGTGGTGCTTTGGTCGCCAGTTGAGTGGTGGACAAGCAGGACTGAAGCTCCAGTGTCCTGAATCAGCCTGTCGAGTGTGGCGACAAGCTGTCCCGCTTCCCGGTTCGAGTTCTCTTCCATACCCACAGAACATCTGGCTTGTGTGTCCAGGACTACAAGGTCGTATCCACCGGACTTCACTACCTGGGTAAACTGTCTCCACTCGTAGGCTTCAGAGTCGATCTGAATCGCCCTAGTGAAGAACGTGACGTTCTCCAGCTTCCGCCCGTAGTGGCGCTCTAAGGCAGTCTTCCGGGCGCGGATTCCCTCTGCCCCCTCGGCCACAACGTAAAGGCTCTTGACCGCCGTTGAACGCGTTCTCAGGCCGTGCCAGGGCTGCATCCATCCCATTGCGGCTACGAGGTCCAGGCAAACGAAGCTCTTCATACCTCCGCTGTGCCCTACCATGCGGGCCAAAGTTCCCTTGTAGAGCATTCCTTCTAACAGAGGTTCGAGCTGTGGCAGGGCATCAAGGGAATCGGAATTATGCAGGTATCCAGCAAATGGTGACGGGTTGTCTTTGCGGACAATGTCGCTGAACTGCTCTTTGAAGCCGGTCGGCCAGGCGGTGCACCAATAGTCATGCGTGTGGCTCGATAAGTCGTTCTCGTCATGCTCTCGCCCACAGTGGTAAGGGCGCTGGTGATTCTCGGTATTGAACTTCAGTTTGGCATATAGCTCTGGGGCGTGTTCCTTGTAGCAGTCCCAGATGGCATCAGATACTTCTTTTTCATCAGGTTGTAGATCATCATAGGTTTGTAAAACTGTCATGTTGTGTTGTCTCCATCCGTTACCCTATCTGTCAGTGCTTCCGTGCGCGACTCATGAACAAGTACTGTCGGATTGCTTCACGGCCAATGTAAGAAAGGCTGCGACTGTCAGCCTCAGCTAACTCCCTAAGCTCCTCTAGTAAGCTCTCGGGGAGGTTGACTCGGATATATCTAGTCTCTTCCCCTGGGGAAAGTCTTGGGGCTCCTGTTGGCATTTTGGTATTCCTCTCTGATTTCTGCTTGGATTCGGTTGCATTTCCAACCTGTCATGTATATATGATAGCATATAAGTTTAAATGCCGCATTCATACCTAAAGGGGCATGCGTGGACATAAGAAAACCCCTGATCAGACTGATCAAGGGCTTTCGTCAGCCCGGGATTCGGCTATGGCTCTATGGCCTTGAGTCCTTGGAATGCCTCGCGCAGATCGGTGCTCTCTGGTAGCTGTCGAGCCTCTACGGCCTTGACGACTTCCAGGGCACGCCAGTGATTCGAAGGGACCACGCGACCGGATAGAATTGCTTTCTGTGCCGAGTCACACGCTTCGTCTAGCCGGTCGCCTTTAAGTAGCACTAGGGCCAAATCGATATTGGCGGACGCTACCCGGCGCGGCCACTTGGTTACGTCGTCACCAGGGCTCAGCCTCTTGATTACTTCCCTGGCGTACGGCTCTGCTGCCGCATCTCCAAGCCACGCAAGGGTTGTAGCCGTATAGGAGAGAGCCTTTGCAGGGTCGTACCGATAGTGGTGCTCTGGCGTGTCAGGCGAGCCGATAGCGGCCGACAGGCCCTGTACCCGCTCAATGGCTGAGTAGGTCTCTTTGGCGTTACCTAGCCGTGCGTGTGCTCTGCCCTCTTGCGCATTCGCCTGAATGAGTCCAGAAGAGCCAGCCGGAGCTATCTCCTGTGCAGCGCGAGAAAGGTCAACGGCCTGGACGTAATCCCCATCAGTGAGCAGTCGCCAAGCCTCGGTCTCGAAACACCATGCCTCAATCTCAGGATGCCCGGCTTCCCTGGCAAGCGTTGCTGCTGTCTCCAGCAGAGCCGTAGCGGCATCGTCTTGCATCAGGTCGATATGGACCGTGGCACCCAAGAGGGAAAGCCAACCTCCGATGACCAGCAAGTTCCGGTGTTCGGCAAGGGTCTTCTTGCCGTCGAGAAGCTTCACCACATAGGCAGAGTGCTTACGGACCTTCCTCAAAAGGTCTGCCGGATCTGCCTTGGGGTAAGCCATGGCCAGATCATCAAAAGCCCGTTCAAGCCTGTTGAGGGTTGCTGTCCCTACATCGCTTGCCTGTACGCGACGAGCTAGTTCCCAAGCATCCATCTCATCGTTATAGGGCGTGGCGTCACCGGCTTCGAGCGAGAGGCCAAGGAACTCATTGACGGCTTGAATCAACTCGGGTGAGGGAGCCTGTTTTCCATTGAGTACGCGGCTTAGGTAAGCAACGTCGTAGTGGAGTTCCTTGGCGGCACCCCGGAGGCTCTTGCCCTGCGCCTTGAGTGCGCTCCGTACCTCTGTCCCGAAGTCGTTCATGGTGGTGTGGCTCCTGTTGACTGTTGACTCTGAGCATAGTCAACGCTGGTCAACTCCCGTATGGGCACTGGGCAACGGAAGCCTTTGGCGCATGGCTGACGCGACTGAGCCCAAGACGTATCCAGGTGGCCCCATTGATCTTCCGGTGGGGTTCGAGCACTGGTTGCTGGACTGTGTGCCCAACCCCAACTGCGACGTGTGCGCAGCGAATTGGAGACAGCTTCAGGAGGCCAAGGACGTCGGGGACATCACTCGGGCTGCGCGTCACGCGACGGAGATCCGAGACCACGCGAGCGGGATTCACGACTGATGGGGAGGCACATCGAGCGCCGGTGGCTCGACACCGGCTCGGGCCCTGGTCGCCTGGTGGACGTTGTGGTCTGGGATTCAGATGAACCGGTCAGAGTCCAGGAACACGCTCGTCCCTTGGAGTCCACCACACCCTGTGAGGGCACTCTCAGGTCACATGACCTCGTGAGACCCCGTGAAGTCCCGTGATCTTCAGGTACCTGTTTGTGCAGCTCACAGGGGGTGTCGACCTGACCTCCAGAGGTCAGCAAATCAGCCAATTACTTTGCGCTGAAGTGCTCATTCGGTTGGCTCCTAAAGATCAGGAAGGTCCTGACATCGGTGGTACCGGTCGTGCTCGCCAGTATTGCCCCCTGACCATCCTGGCCCGCCGGTACCCCGACCGCACGTGCTGGCCGTGCGAAGTTGTCCGCCTTCGGTCGGTGTTCCACCTGCGCTCCTTCCGCGGAAACGCAACCCCAACCCCACCCGCCCCACCCGTTTCCCAACGGGCGGGGAATACCGGTCACTTGAGCCACAGGGAGGCCGGTTGCCGTCTTGTCATGGCCTGTTCGGGGCGCTTACTTTTGGCCCTCCTGACGCATGTGGAGGGGGATTCCCCATGGCCGTACGCGGCCGGCACCGCCGGTATCAGCCGAGCAGGATCAACCGGGCCTCGCTGCTCACGGTCACGGCGGGCGGCGCGGGCATCGCGATCCCGCTCGCGGCCGTCGGCGCGGGCACCGCCCAGGCGGCCGATGTGAGCACCTGGAACAAGGTCGCCGCCTGTGAGTCCAGCGGCGACTGGAACATCAACACGGGCAACGGGTTCTTCGGGGGGTTGCAGTTCACCCAGTCCACCTGGGAGGCCTACGGCGGCACGGCGTACGCGCACCGCGCCGACCTCGCCACCCGTGACCAGCAGATCGCCGTAGCGGAGAAGGTGCTCAAGGGCCAGGGCCCCGGCGCCTGGCCGGTGTGCTCGGTGCGCGCCGGACTCACCCGGGGCGGCGGCACCCCCGACATCCACGTCGGCGGCACCAGGACCGAGAGCACCGCGGCACACAAGGCCAAGGCCAAGGACGCCAAGACGCAGACCGTGGTGAAGCGGTCCGTGAAGGACGTCCAGCCGCAGACCACACCGCAGTCCCGCGCGGGCACCGCCGAGATGTACACGGTCGTGCGCGGCGACACCCTCTCCGGGATCGCCGACACCGAGCGCGTCGACGGCGGCTGGCACGGGCTCTACGCCGCGAACCGCACCACCGTAGGCGACGATCCCGACCTGATCCTGCCGGGCCAGCGGCTCAGCCTGCACGGCAAGGCCGCGCCTGCGGCCCACACGACGACGAAACCGGCCACCAAGTCGTCGGCCGCCAAGTCCCCGAAGAAGAAGACCTCTTCGGACACCGCCGAGAAGGTCACCCACAAGAAGACGACGAGTCACTCCCTCGTCGCCCCGGTGAACGCACCCATCGGCACCGCGTACCACGCGACGGGCTCCTCCTGGTCGAAGGGCTACCACACCGGCGTCGACTTCCTCGTCCCCACCGGCACCTCGGTGAAGGCCATCGAGAAGGGGACGGTCGTCAGCGCGGGGTGGGCGGGGTCGTACGGCTACCAGGTGGTGATCCGGCACGCCGACGGGCGGTACTCGCAGTACGCGCACCTGTCCGCGATCTCCGTGCGGGACGGCCAGTCGGTCGGCGAGGGGCAGCGCATCGGGCGGTCCGGGTCGACCGGGAACACCACGGGCCCGCATCTGCACTTCGAGGTGCGGACGGGGCCCGGCTTCGGTTCCGACATCGACCCGCTCGCCTATCTGCGGGCCGGCGGCGTCAGGATTTGACGCGCATACGGTGGCGGTTCGCCGCCACCGGCATCATCACGTACAGCCCGGCGTGGAACGGACCGAAGTAGCTCGGCGGTTCAGCGGGTCCGGCCGGCTCCAGGGTCTCGTAACCCTCGCCGGCCGGAATCGCCGCCTGGGCCGGGACGAGGATCCCGTCGCCCGGTGTGCCGGCCGTGATGTCCGCGGCCGGCACGTCGACGTTCGCGCTCACGCCGACGGGCTGTCCAGGGAGGGCGTCCAGCAGCTCCTCGACGGGCGAGGGAGCCACGGGAGCCGTGCCGGCGTCGGCCGGTGCGGTCTTCTCCAGACGCTCCGTGGTCAGCAGGATCAGGCCGCCCGCGGCGACCACTCCGGCGGACAGGGCGAGGAGGGTGCCCGTCGTGCCGTAGCGGAAGGTCTCACCGAACATCGTGATGCCGACCGCTGCCGCCACCACCGGGTTCACGACCGTCAGGACCGCCAGCGGAGCCGCCAGACCCGCGCCCCGGTAGGACGCCTGCGAGAGCATCAGACCGGCGACCGCGAAGACCGCTATCACGCCGAGGAACGGGATGTCGGTCGCGGAGACCGCGCCGTTGTCCCAGTCGACCGTCACCGTCTTCGTGAACACCGAGGACATGCCGAACGCTATGCCGGACGCGGTCGCCAGCAGCACGCTGCGCACCGCCGGGTGCCGGTGTGCCGCGCGGCCCGCGATCATCAGGGTCACGACCGCCGCACCGGTGAACACGGCCACGGACACCCGCTGGGCGGTGCTCAGCGACTGACCGTCGGACGTACCCACCAGGGACAGCAGACCCGCGAGACCGATCGTCGCCATGATGGCACCGCGCCAGGCGGTGGAGCCGGCCTTGCGACCGACGAACAGGGCCGCCATCGGCAGCGCGAACACGATCGTCAGCGCGCCCAGCGGCTGCACCAGGCTCAGCGGGCCGTAGGCCAGCGCCACCACGTGCAGCAGACCGCCCGTGCCGTTCAACGCGACCGCCGCCCACCAGCTCGGGCGGCGCAGCGGTGCGTACTCCTGGTCGGGGGAGGACACCGCGACGCGCTCCTGGACGATCGCCCCGCCGGCGTAGGCCACGGCGGAGACGAGCGACAGCAGGATGGACAACGCGAGGGCGCTCATCGGCAGCTCCTCTGCGTCAGGCGGGTACCTCTGGCACCACGCGGCGAACGGTCGGCTTTCATACAGAACACGATGCCGCTCGATGTTCTTCCCGTCGTCGTACCTGAGCACCGATTGGGTAGTACTGCCGATGGAGTACGAAAGGCCCTTTGTCCTCCCCAAGGTGGGTGACACCGGACGACACCCCCTGGGTGAAACCCCTAAGAGCCTTGGTACTACTGCTCTTCGTGGACCTCGACCCCGAACTCGCGGCGCTCCGCCCCCTCGGCGGCTTCTTCGTACTACGCACGGGCGCAGCCCCGCACGGCCCGCTGCCGACGCTCGCGCGGACCTACGAAAACCCGGCGTCGGAGGTTTACGGAAATTCCCTGACTTTTCGTGTCCAGATCGTCGCGGAGCGTCTCCAGGCCCCTGAGCCGCGCATCGCCGCCTCGATCGCCCAGCAGGCGCTCGCGGCCCGGCTGTGGTCCGTGGCGCTCGGCTGCGCCGCCGTGTACGGCCGGATCCCCGACCTCGACCCGCGCCTGCTGCACTGGGACGCCGACAGCGGCGCCCCGGACGACCTGTGGCTGGCCGAGGTGCGCCCGCGGCCGGTCGACGCCCTCGCCCAGACCGTGCTCCACGGCCACCTGGAACCACTGAACGCGGCCCTGGCGGCCCGCCACCGCACGGCCACCGGCCTCCTGTGGGGCAACGCGGCCTCCGCGCTCGCGGGCGCCGCACGGGAACTGGACCGCTGGGCACGCACGCGTGGCCGTACGGAAATGGCCGCACGCGCGCGTGCGGCCACCGCGGAACTCTTCGCCCACCCGCTCCTCGCCGGAACCGGAACGTTCACCGGCAGCTCCTTCCGGCGCCGCAGCTGCTGCCTCTACTATCGGGTCCCTGGTGGCGGCGTGTGCGGGGACTGCTGCTTCACACAACCGCCTGGCTCTTCCCGAAACGCCGCTTCTGGGTGACCATGAGGGCAATCAGCCGCCGAGAACAAGGGGTTTCGGGTGCGAGTGGGACTGCTGACCCGGGAGTACCCGCCGGATGTGTACGGCGGCGCGGGCGTCCATGTGGAGTTCCTCGCCCGGGAGTTGAGGCCCCTGGTCGATCTCGACGTGCACTGCTGGGGCGAGGGCCGCACGGAAGGCGTCGTACGCCACCGCTCCTGGCCCACCCTCGACGGCGCCAACGACGCCCTGCGCACCTTCTCCGTGGACCTCTCCATGGCCGCCGCCCTCGAAGGCCGCGAGCTCGTCCACTCCCACACCTGGTACGCCAACCTCGCCGGCCACTTCGCCAAGCTCCTCCACGGCATCCCGCACGTGATGACCGCCCACTCCCTGGAGCCGCTGCGCCCCTGGAAGGCCGAGCAGCTCGGCGGCGGATACGCCCTCTCCAGCTGGGCCGAGCGCACCGCGATCGAGGCCGCCGACGGCGTGATCGCCGTATCGGGAGCCATGCGCGAGGACATCCTCACCTGCTACCCGACGCTGGACCCCGCCAAGGTGCAGGTGGTCCACAACGGCATCGACACCACGCTCTACCAGCCCGACCACGGCACCGACGTCCTCACCCGGCTCGGCATCGACCGCGACCGCCCCTACGTGCTGTTCGTCGGCCGGATCACCCGCCAGAAGGGCGTGCCCCACCTGCTGCGCGCCGTGCGGGACATCGACCCGGCCGCCCAGGTCGTGCTGTGCGCGGGCGCGCCGGACACCCCTGAGATCGACCGGGAGTTCCGCGAGCTGTTCCAGGAGCTGAGCAGCGTCCGCGCGGGCGTCCACTGGATCCCGCAGATGCTGCCCCGCCCGGAAGTGATCCAGCTCCTCACCCATGCCACCGTGTTCGCCTGCCCCTCGGTGTACGAGCCCCTGGGGATCGTGAACCTGGAGGCGATGGCCTGCGGCACTGCCGTGGTCGCCTCGCGGGTCGGGGGCATCCCGGAAGTGGTGGCACATGGGGAGACGGGGCTGCTGGTGTCCGTCGACGACGACTTCGAGGCCAACCTGGCGTCGGCTCTCGACTCCGTGCTCGCCGACCCGGAGACTGCGAAACGGATGGGCGAGGCCGGGCGGGAGCGCGCGGTGACCGAGTTCGGCTGGGACGCCGTGGCGCTGCGCACCGCGCGGCTCTACGGGGAGATCGCCAAACATGCTTAGTGTGCGCTGCTCAGGGGCAGGCTGGGGTCAACCAGGGTGAGGGGAGCGGCCATGCGTCGTGGCGGACCTTCGGTGCTCGGGATCGTACTGGCGGGCGGTGAGGGCAAGAGGCTGATGCCCCTGACCGCCGACCGGGCCAAACCCGCGGTCACCTTCGGCGGAACGTACCGCCTCGTGGACTTCGTGCTGTCCAATCTCGTCAACGCGGACATTCTCCGCATCTGCGTGCTCACGCAGTACAAATCACATTCGCTGGACCGCCACATCACCACCACCTGGCGCATGTCCAGCCTGCTCGGCAACTACGTCACACCCGTCCCGGCCCAGCAGCGCCTCGGGCCGCGCTGGTACCTCGGCAGCGCGGACGCGATCCTGCAGTCGCTGAACCTGATCTACGACGAGCGCCCCGAGTACGTCGCGGTGTTCGGCGCCGACCACGTCTACCGCATGGACCCGCGCCAGATGCTCGCCCAGCACATCGAGAGCGGCGCGGGCGTCACCGTGGCCGGAATCCGCGTCCCGCGCACGGAGTCCTCGCAGTTCGGCGTGATCACCCCGGGCTCGGACGGCCAGACGGTGCAGAACTTCCTGGAGAAGCCCGCCGACCCACCGGGCCTGGTGGACGACCCGGAGTGCGTCTTCGCCTCGATGGGCAACTACATCTTCACCACCAAGGCGTTGATAGAGGCTCTCCAGCGGGACGCCGAGGAGCTCGACTCGGTGCACGACATGGGCGGCTCGATCCTGCCCGCGCTCACCGAGCGGGGCGAGGCCGCGCTGTACGACTTCAGCGCCAACCACGTCCCCGGCGAGACGACCCGGGACCAGGGCTACTGGCGCGACGTCGGCTCCCTGGACGCGTACTACGACGCGCACATGGACCTCATCGCCGAGCGTCCCGCCTTCAACCTCTACAACCGCAACTGGCCCATCTACACCCACTCCGGCCAGCTCTCCCCGGCCCGCTTCAACGCCGGCGGCATGGCCAGCGAGTCGATCATCAGCTCCGGGTGCCTCATCCGCGGGCAGGTCACGCGCTCGGTGCTCTCCCCGGGCGTGGTGGTCGACCCCGGAGCCGTCGTCCAGGGCTCGATCCTGCACGACAACGTCCACATCGGGCGGGGCGCGGTGGTCCGGGGCGCGGTCCTGGACAAGAACGTCGAGGTACCGCCGGGCGCCACGATCGGCGTCAACCCGGAACGGGACGCCGACCTGTACACGGTCTCCAAGGGCGGGGTCATCGCACTCGGGAAGGGCCAACTGGTCACGTAACGCCACGTCTTGGCGATCCGGGGCCCCGGTGCTTCTCGGCCGCACCGGGGCTTCGCGCTGCCCGGGCGCCTGTCGCGCCCCCGTCCCGCCCAGGCTCCGCCCGTGCTTGTCATGTCCCTGGACGGAATCCGGAATCCGTGTTGTCATGCCAACTGCCGCCGATGACAACGTTGTTATGGAGGTTCCGTGCGCATCAGACGACTCAGAGACCGACTCGCGCTCCTGCTCGCCCTGGCCCTCGGCATCGCCGGGCTGGCCGCCGTCCCCACCGCGAGCGCCACCGCCGCCGACGACCCCGTTCAGATCCACGGCCTGAAGGGCGAGTACTACACCCAGTCCGCCCCCGGCGCCTTCGACTTCGCCGACCTCAAGGCCACCGGCTTCGACCCGAACCTCGACTTCGACAACCTCGAACCCCGACTCGCCTTCACCACCGGCCGGTCCGACGACGTGAGCGTCCGCTGGACCGGCAAGCTCGTCCCGGCGAAGACCGGCCCCCACACCTTCTCGATCATCGGCGACAACGGCTTCCGTCTCTGGATCGACGGGAGGCTCGCCATCGACCACTGGGTCGACGACTGGGACACCGAACAGACCTCCACCCCCGTCGAGTTGACCGCCGGCACGGCCTACGACATCAAGGTCGAGTACTTCGAGCACTACGGCGGCTCCAACCTCCACGTCCGCTGGACCGAGCCCGGCGGCACGAAGACGGCCATCCCGCAGTCGGCCTTCCGGCTCCCCGACGGCTACGACTACGACGGCGCCATCGCCGCCACGGTCACCCGCACCGGCCGCACCCTGAAGCTCGACTTCGCCCAGCCCCTCGCCGCACCCCCGGCCGACCTGACCGACCACCTCGAAGCGGTGATCGGCGGCGCCAAGTGGCCCCTGGGAGCAGCGAAGTTGGACCCGAAGGACCCGCGAACGCTCCTCATCCCGCTCACCGAACCCGTCGTAGGCAACAAGACGGGCACCGCACCCGGCACCGCGGACATCCGCTACGACGGTGAAGCCGGCCTCGCGTCAGCGGATGGCAACGTTATCAACGGCTTCTGGAGCACCGGCCCGAACCGCTCCACCTACGAGCTCCGCACCCGGTGGGCCGACCAGGTGGGCCCGCACAACGCCCTCCCCGAGTACCCGCGCCCGCAGCTCACGCGCACCGACTGGCGGAACCTGAACGGGAGTTGGCAGTTCGCCGCGGCCACGGCGGGGGAGCAGCCGCCGGTCGGCAGGAACCTCGCCGAGCGCATCCTCGTTCCGTACCCCGTCGAGTCCCAGCTCTCCGGCCTGGAACGGCACGAGGACCGCATGTGGTACCGCCGCACCTTCACCGTCCCCGCCGACTGGAAGATCGGCTCGGGCAAACGGCTGATGCTCAACTTCGGCGCCGTCGACTGGCGGGCCGAGGTCTACGTCAACGGCACGAAGGTCACCGAACACCAGGGCGGCTACGACAAGTTCAGCGCCGACGTCACCGACGCCCTGAAACCCGGCCGCACCCAGGAGCTGATCGTCGGCGTCTACGACCCCACCGACGCGGCGAACGGCGAGAACCCCCCGATCGGCAAACAGCGCCTCGACCCGAGCGGCATCTGGTACACCCCGACCTCGGGCATCTGGCAGACGGTCTGGATGGAACCGGTCGCCCGCGACCACGTCGACTCCCTCAAACTCACCCCCGACGTCGCCAAGAGCCAACTGACCGTCGAGGCAAAGGGAGTTCGGAACGGCGTACCGATCACCGCGACGGCGTACGACGGAAAACGCGCGGTCGCCACGGCACACGGCCGCACCGGAGCCCCGCTGACCCTGACCCTCCGCAACCCGCGCCTCTGGTCACCCGACGACCCGTTCCTCTACGACCTGAAGGTCACCGTCGGCAGGGACCGTGTCGGCAGCTACTTCGGGATGCGCTCCATCGCCGTCGAGAAGGTGAACGGCGTTCCGCGCACGGTCCTCAACGGCAAGCCCATCTTCATGATGGCCACGCTCGACCAGGGCTTCTGGCCGGACGGTCTCTACACCGCCCCGACCGACGAGGCGCTCGCCCATGACCTCAAGATCCACAAGGAGTTGGGGTTCAACGCGGTGCGCAAGCACATCAAGGTCGAGCCCGACCGCTGGTTCTACTGGGCCGACAAGCTCGGCCTCATGGTGTGGCAGGACATGCCCGCGATGACCGCCGGGGTGAACCCGTCGGCCGCCGCCCGCGCCGAGTACGAGCGCGAGATGAAGCAGATGATCGACGAGCACATCAGCAGCCCGTCGGTCGTCATGTGGGTGACGTTCAACGAGGGTTGGGGTCAGTACGACGAGGCCCGCATCGCCGACCAGGCGAAGGCCTGGGACCCGACCCGCCTCGTCAACAGCATGTCCGGCATCAACCTCGGCGTGGACGGCGGCACCGGCGACATCATCGACGAACACGGCTATCCCAGCCCCGCCCTGCCACCCCACCCGGACGGTCGACGCGCCCTGGTCAGCGGCGAGTACGGCGGCCTCGGGCTCGCGGTGCCGGGCCACGCCTGGTCGGTGCAGCAGTCGTACGTCGACGTCGACCCGGCCGCCTACACCGACGACTACCTCACCAAGCTCGCCGAGGTGCACGCCCTGGCCTGCCAGGGGAGCAACGGCGCCGTCTACACCCAAATCTCCGATGTCGAGGGCGAGTTGAACGGCCTGATGACGTACGACCGGCGCGTGCTCAAGCCCGACGCGCAGCGGGTGAAGGCCGCTCAGCAGGCCCTGATCCGAGACGCGTCGCAGGCGACGCCCGCGAACTGCCCCACCACCTGACCCCTTTCGCCAACCGGAGGCCCACCCGCATGAGATGGACCCGGCGCCTGCGCCTGGGCATGGCGGGGGCGGTGGCAGCGTCCGCGCTGTTCGCCGTCCCCGCCGCGGCCGAAGCATCCGGCCACGGTCGACTCACCGACCTGGTCAACCCGTTCATCGGTACCGAGAACGACGGCAACACCTATCCCGGCGCCGCCGTGCCCTTCGGCATGGTGCAGTTCTCGCCGGACACCGGCCACAACACCGGATACGACTACTCCCAGAACCACATCCGCGGCTTCTCCCTCGTGCACCTCTCCGGCGTCGGCTGCGGTCTCGGCGGTGACCTGCCCGTACTGCCGACGACCGGCGACGTGACGCGGACGGACTACGCCCAGTACGCGGCCGAGTTCAGCCACGACGACGAGCACGCGAGCCCGGGCTACTACCAAGTCGGCCTGAAATCCGGCATCGAGGCCGAACTGACGGCGACCGCGCGCACCGGCGTCCAGCGCTACACCTTCCCGGCCACCGACAAGGCCAACGTCCTGCTGAACGCGGCCCAGTCGCTCCACAGCGGGGTCACCTCGAAGGTCGAGGTCCTCGACAACCGGACCGTGCGCACCTCCATCACCGGCCGCGGTTTCTGCCAGGACACCAAGCCGTACACCGTCTACACGGTCACCCACTTCGACCGGCCCTTCACCACGTACGGCACCTGGAACGGCTCGACGGTGACCGCCGGTTCGAGGACCGGGAGCGGCGGCGCGTACGTCCGCTTCGACACGTCGAAGGACCGTACGGTCGAGGCGACCACCGCCCTGTCGTACGTCGACGCGCACGGCGCGGCCGTCAACCTCCGTGCGGAGGGCGGGAGTTCGTTCGACGCGGTACGCCATCGCGCCCAACGGGCCTGGGAGGACCGGCTCGACGACGTGCGCGCACAGGGCGGTTCCGACAGCCTGCGCCGGACCTTCTACTCGTCCCTGTACCGGTCCTTCCTCGCGCCCAACATCGGCAGCGACGCCGACGGCCGCTACACCGGCTGGGACCAACAGATCCACCGGGCAAGGGACTTCACGTACTACCAGAACTGGTCCCTGTGGGACACCTACCGCACCCAGTCCCAGCTCCTCGCCCTGCTCGCACCCCGCGAGGCCCGGGACATGGCGATCTCGGTGATCAAGATCGACGAGGAGAGCGGCTGGCTGCCCAAGTGGGGCTACGGCACGGTCGAGACGAACATCATGACCGGCGACCCGGTCACCCCGTTCCTCACCAACGCCTACCAGCAGGGCCTGTTGAAGGGCTACGAGGAGCGCGCCTACCGGGCGTTGAAGCGGAACGCCGACGGGGTGCCGCCCACCGACTCGGCGGCCGTGGGCCGGGAGGCGAACCAGGAGTACCTCGCGAACGGGTTCGCGCCGTACATCAAGGACCGCCCGCACGCGAAGCCCGGTGACTCGGACTACGACCACGGGGCCTCGGCCACCCTGGAGTACGCCCTCTCGGACGCGATGCTCGCGCAGATGGCCCGCGACCTGGGGCACGGTGCCGACGCCGCGCGCTATGCAGCCCGCGCCCAGAGCTACCGGAACGTCTTCGACCCCTCGACCGGCTTCTTCCGCGCCCGCGACGCCTCCGGCGCCTTTGTCGGTCCTGCCGATCCGGCGCAGAGCGAGGGCTTCCACGAGGGCACGTCGTGGCAGTACCAGTGGCTGGTGCCGCAGGACCTGCCCGGCATGGTCGACCTCATCGGCGGCCGGCAGGCGGCCAACGACCGGCTCGACTCCTTCTTCGCCTACGACCAGCTGCTGGCCGACCCGGCGAAGACCGCGCGCGAGGTGTGGGTCAACGGGCCGTACGACTACTACAACGCGGACAAGTACAACCCGCAGAACGAGCCCGACCTGATCGCCCCGTACACCTACCTCTCGACCGGGCAGCCGTGGAAGACGACCGACGTCGTCCACGCCGCGCTGACCCTCTTCACCGACGGCCCGACCGGCATGACCGGCAACGACGACCTCGGCACCATGTCCGCGTGGAACGTGCTGTCGTCGATCGGGATCTTCCCGGTCCAGCCCGGCTACGACACCTGGGGCCTGTCCACGCCCGTCTTCGACCGGGTCGACCTGACCCTGGACCGCCGCTACTACCCGCACGGCGCCCTGACCATCAAGGCGTCCGGCACCTCCGCCGCCGACCGCTACATCCAGGCGGCCCGGACGGACGGGACGCCGTACGACCGGACGTACCTGACCACCGGCGATCTCCGCTCCGTACGGTCGCTCGACTTCACGGTCGGCCCGCACCCGTCGGAGTGGGGTACATCACCCCAGGCGGCGCCACCTGCGCTGAAGTGACCCCGTGCGCCTCTAGAGTCCCGCCCCTCCCGGAGGGGCGGGATCGGGGCCGGATGTAATCTGCTGTTAACTGTGCGTAGCTTGATCGTACTTGACCGTAATCGCTTGTCAGCGCTTGACTGCTGGCTCACCCCTAGTCGACGCGAGGCAAGCAATTGACTTCAGACCTGCTCGCTCCTCTCGACCTTGCGTTCTGGAACATCGAGTCCGACCGGAACCCGATGCACCTGGGCGCACTCGGCGTCTTCTCGGCACACTCGCCGACCGCGGGAGCCCACGCCGCCGACCTCCTCGCCGCCCGTGCCGCCGCCGTCCCCGGGCTGCGGATGCGCATCCGGGACGTGTGGCAGCCGCTGTCCCTGTCCTTCGGGAGCGCCACCCGCGAGGAGGACCCCGACTTCGACCCGCTCCACCACGTCCGGCTGCACGCCCCGACCGCCGACTTCCAGGCGGACGCGGGCCGGCTCATGGAACGCCCGCTGGAGCGCGGCCGGCCGCCGTGGGAAGCGCATGTGCTGCCCGGCGAGGACGGCGTCTCGTTCGCGGTGCTGTTCAAGTTCCACCATGCCCTGGCCGACGGACTGCGGGCGCTGACCCTCGCCGCCGCCATCCTCGACCCGATGGACATGCCCGAGCGCCGACCGCGCCCCGAGCAACCCGCACGCGGGCTCGTCCCCGACGTGCGCAAGCTGCCCGACCTGGTCCGCGGCGCCCTGTCCGACGTCGGCCGGGCCCTCGACATCGGGGCGTCCGTCGCCCGCTCCACCCTGGACGTCCGCTCGTCCTCGGCGCTGACCTCCGAACCCTCGGGCACCCGCCGTACCGCCGGAGTCGTCGTCGACCTCGACGACGTGCACCGCATCCGCAAGACCGTCGGCGGCACCGTCAACGACGTGCTCATCGCGGTCGTCGCGGGCGCCCTGCGCAGCTGGCTCGACGAACGCGGCGACGGCAGCGAGGGCGTCTCGCCCCGCGCCCTGATCCCCGTCTCCAAACGCCGCCCGCGCTCCGCGCAGCCACAGGGCAACCGGCTCTCCGGCTACCTGATACGGCTGCCCGTCGACGACCCGGACCCCCTCGCCCGGCTCGACTCCGTGCGCGCCGCCATGGACCGCAACAAGGACGCCGGACCCAACCGGGGCGCCGGCGCCGTCGCCCTGCTCGCCGACCACGTCCCCGCCCTCGGCCACCGGCTCGGCGGACCCCTCGCGGCGCAGGCCGCCCGGCTCTGGTTCGACATCCTCGTCACCAGCGTCCCGCTGCCCGGCATCGGCCTGAAGCTCGGTGGCAACCCGGTCACCGCGGTCTTCCCGTTCGCCCCGCTGGCCCGCGGCCAGTCCCTCGCGGTCGCCGTGTCGACATACCGGGGACAGGTCCACTACGGCCTGGTCGCGGACGCCGAGGCCGTACCGGATCTCCACGTGTTCGCCCGCGCGCTGACCGAGGAGGTGGAGACGCTCATCACCGCCTGCGGGTCGTGACCTGGCGCGGGTTTGGTGCTGCGGCCCGGCGCTCCGTAAAATTCCCGGTTCGACGGTGTGCGCGATCGGGCGCCGCCGCGGGTGACCCAAGGAAACGGCAGCGCGATGACGGTGACAGAGAACGGCTCCACGACCCCGGACGAGGTCGTGTACGGGCCCGGCATCGACCCCGAGCGGCTGGCCGTCTGCCTCGGCGTGCTCGACGAGCTGGAGAAGATCGACGTCGACCACCCCGACGCGATCACCGTCCGCCGGGCCACCGCGGGCATCTACCGCAGCGTCAAGCAGCGCCGCCGCCAGGAGCGCCGGGCCGCGAAGACCGCGCACGACAAGGCCGTCACCGAGTCCACCGCGACCGGCTCCGCCCAGCGCATCGACGACGAGACCGAGGGCCTCCTCCCGTCGTCGGTGACGGAGGAGGGCCGGATCGCCGGGATACTGCAGCGCCCGCGTTCCTGCTACACCTGCAAGACCCGGTACGTGGAAGTCGACTACTTCTACCACCAGCTGTGTCCCGACTGCGCCCGCCTGAACCGCGAGAAGCGCGACGACCACGCCGACCTCACCGGCAAGCGCGCCCTGCTCACCGGCGGTCGCGCCAAGATCGGCATGTACATCGCGCTGCGGCTGCTGCGCGACGGCGCCCACACGACGATCACCACGCGCTTCCCGAAGGACGCCATCCGCCGCTTCAAGGCGATGGACGACTCGGCGGACTGGCTGCACCGCCTGGAGGTCGTCGGCACCGACCTGCGCGACCCGGCGCAGGTCGTGGCCCTCGCCGACCAGCTCGCCGAGGCGGGCCCCCTCGACATCCTGATCAACAACGCGACCCAGACCGTACGCCGCCTGCCGTCCGCCTACGCCGCCCTCGTCGACGGCGAGAGCGCCCCGCTGCCCGCCGGTGAGCTCCCCGCCCACCACGTCATCGGCGCCTTCGGCTCCGGCGCGGTCGACGGCCTGGCCGCGCTGCCCGTCGGCATCAGCGGCCTCGACGCCCAGCAGGTCGCCGACCTCGCCCTGGTGGCGGGCAACGCCAGCGTCGCCCGCCACCTCGACGGCACCGCGATCGACGCCGGCGGTCTGGTGCCCGACGTCGTCGACACCAACACCTGGGTGCAGACCATCGAGCAGATCTCGCCCGTGGAGCTTCTCGAAACCCAACTCTGCAACTACACGGCCCCGTTCATCCTCATCAGCAAGCTCCGCCCGGCCATGGCCGCCGCCGCGCAGGCCGCGAGGAGCGGACGCGCGTACATCGTCAACGTCTCCGCGATGGAAGGCGTCTTCGGCCGCGGCTACAAGGGCGCCGGACACCCCAACACCAACGCCGCCAAGGCCGCGATGAACATGGTCACCCGCACCAGCGGCCAGGAGATGTTCCAGACCGACGGCATCCTCATGACCTCCGTCGACACCGGCTGGATCACCGACGAACGCCCCCACTACGACAAGCTCCGCCTCGCCGAGGAGGGCTTCCACGCCCCCCTCGACCTGGTCGACGGAGCCGCCCGCGTCTACGACCCGATCGTCCTCGGCGAACAGGGCGAGGACCTGTACGGCGTCTTCCTGAAGGACTACGCGCCGGGCAAGTGGTGACCGGGCGCTGCCGTCAGGTGCGGTGAGGCGGCGCGGCCGACCGCAGCCGGTCATGGACGGCGTACCCGCCCGACGTGTACGCCGCCCGCACCCGGGTCCCGCCGTCCACCAGCAGATCCGCCCCGGTGATCCACTCGGCCTGGTCGGAGGCCAGCCACAGCACGGCGCGCGCGATGTCGGCCGGTTCCCCGATCCGGCCGAGCGGCAGCCCGGCGGCGACCTCCGCCTCGCCGGGCTCCCACACGAACCGGGCCATCTCGGTGCGGACGAGCCCGGGGGAGACGGAGTTGACCCGCACCTTCGGCGCGAGTTCGCCCGCGAGCTGTGCGGTCAGATGCAGCAGCGCCGCCTTGCTGGTGCCGTACGCACCCACGTTCGGCCCGACATGCCCGGCGCCCTCCGTGCACACGTTGACCACCGCGCCGCCGTGCTCCCGCATCCACGCCCGCCAGGCACACTGCACCAACCGCAGCGGCGCCTCGACGTTCACCGTGAACGCCGTCCGCCACGCGTCCGGATCGGCGTCCATGAGCGGGCCGTACGGCTGGTTCGTCGCCGCGTTGTTGACGACCACGTCGATCCGCCCGAACGCGCGCAGCGTCAACTCGGTCAGCTCGCGCAGGTGTTGCGGGTCGGCGACATCACCGGCCAGGCCGACACCGCCCAACTCCTCTGCGGTGCGCCGCACTTCGTCGGCGTCCCGCGCGCTCACGCACACCAGCGCCCCGACCCCGGCGAACGCCTCGGCGACCGCGCGCCCGATCCCGCGCGTGCCGCCGGTGATCAGAGCGGCCCGGCCCCGTAGACCGTACGACGACGTCATCGCCGTACGATCTCATGACGGACCGTCAGTCGACAGCCCCCAGGCGGGAGTTGGGAAGTCGGGAGTTCCGGGCGGCCACGATGCCCAGGACCGTGCGCCAGTCCTCCAGGACCCCGGCGTCGAGGCCGACGACCTTGGCCGCGTCGTCGGCCTGGCGCAGGGTGATCGCGTCGTCGGCGAGCGGGTCGCGCTCGAAGGCGGCGGCCTCGGCGGGGGGCATGGGGCCACCCTGGGTGCGGAGGGTGAGTGTGCTCTGTGCGGACAGGTCGCGGCCGGGGGAGGAGGTCGCCAGGTAGCGCTTCGCGGGGACGTGCAGGCGGACGAGGTGGGCGACCCGTTCGCCGAGGAGGGCGTGGACGGCGTCCGCCGCGTGGTCCGCGTGTCCGGCGTCGTCGCCCGGCTGAAGGAGATGGCCGATGTCGTGGACCAGGCCGGCGACCTGAAGTTCCTTGTCGGCGGGGCGACTTCGCCGTAGCAGCGCGGCCGTCTGCAATGCGTGGTCGTGCAGATCGACCGGATCGCCGCTCCGGTCGGGGGTGTCCCAGGCACCCCGACACGCGTACAGCAGATCCATCAGCTCCTCGACGCTGCGCAACTCCATGCGTCAGTCCTCCCGCGAGACAGCCCGTGCGGAACGCCAGGAGATCATGGCGAGCTTTCGACCCAGCCAACGGGACCTGAACTGCGTGACGCCCGCCGCTCCTCGGACTTCGCCATGTGCGTCGGTCGTACCGGGCTGTAAAATCTGGGCATAACGGACAGGTGTGGGCAACGTCGGCGCACGTACTTCGATGACCGACGTCGTGACAGCGAAGGACACCACCATGGACCGCTCGGATTCCGAAGGCCGTCCCGGCGACGACTTGGGGCGTGGCGCACCGGGGGTCCCGGCGCGCGGCCGTGGTCCCAACCGCCCCGGTGACATCTCGCAGGAGGACGACACGGCACCCTCGGCGGGGTGGGGCGCGGCGCGCAGCGTGACGCGGGTCCTCGCCAAGACGCGCGAGCCGGTCAGCGGGCCGCTGGCGATCGTGAGAATGAACCACGAGAACGGCGGGTTCGACTGCCCGGGATGCGCGTGGCCCGACGACCGCAAGGGCCTGCACCTGGACATCTGCGAGAACGGGATCAAGCACGTCACCTGGGAGATGACCCGCAAGAAGGCCGGCCGGGAGTTCTTCGCCGCGCACACGGTCACCGAGCTGGCCGGCTGGCCGGACCACGCGCTGGAGGACCAGGGCCGGCTGACCGAGCCGATGGTGTACGACGAGGCCACCGACAAGTACGTCCCGATCTCCTGGCCTGACGCGTTCGCGCTGGTCGGGCAGACGCTGCGCGGCCTGGACAGCCCCGACCGGGCCGCCTTCTACACGTCCGGCCGACTCAACAACGAGGCGACGTTCCTCTACCAGCTGTGGGTGCGCGAGTTCGGCACCAACAACCTGCCGGACTGCTCCAACATGTGCCACGAGGCCTCCGGCCGTGCCCTGCAGGCCGCGCTGGGCACCGGCAAGGGCACGTGCGACATCGCCGACTGGGACGCGGCCGACCTGCTGATCGTCATGGGCGTGAACGCGGCGTCCAACGCCCCGCGCATGCTCACCACGCTCGCCGAGGCACACCGGCGCGGCGCCCAGATCGTCCACGTCAACCCGCTCGTCGAGGCCGCCGCGCGCCGGACCATCGTGCCGCACGAGTTCGCCGCGATGGCCGCCTTCCACTCCACCGCGACCGGCGACCAGAACGTACAGGTCCGCATCGGCGGCGACCTCGCCCTGCTGCGCGGGATCGCCAAGGCGGTGTTCGAGCGGGCCGAGGAGAACCCGGCGGTGCTCGACGTCGGCTTCATCGAACGGCACACCGCGGGCTTCGCGTCGTACCGCGACCTGGTGCGCGCCACCGACTGGGCCGAGCTGGTGCGGCAGTCCGGGGTGAGTGAGAGGGAGATCCGCGAGGTCGCCGACCGCTACATGACCGCCGACCGCACCGTCATCTCCTGGTGCCTGGGCATCACCCAGCAGGACCACGGGGTGGACACCGTCCGCGAGATCGTGAACGTGCTGATGCTGCGGGGCAACCTCGGCCGCGAAGGAGCCGGACCCTCGCCGGTGCGCGGCCACAGCAACGTCCAGGGCAACCGCACCTGCGGCATCGACCACCGCCCCGCGCCCGAGTTCCTCGACGCGCTCGACGAGGTCTGCGGGATCTCCGCGCCCCGTGCGCACGGGCTGGACACCGTCGGCACCATCAAGGCGATGCGGGACGGCCGGGTGAAGGTGTTCGTCGCGATGGGCGGCAACTTCGTCCTCGCCGCCCCCGACACCGACGCGACCACGGCCGCGCTGCGCACCACCGAACTGACCGTGCAGGTGAGCACCAAACTCAACCGCAGCCACCTCGTCCACGGCCGCCAGGCCCTCATCCTTCCGTGCCTCGGCCGCACCGAGAAGGACACCCGGGCGACGGGGGAGCAGGGCGTGAGCGTCGAGGACGCGATGAGCGAGGTGCATCTGTCCTTCGGCATGCGCAAGCCGCCCGCCGAGACCCTCAGGTCCGAGTGCGCGATCGTGGCCGGGATGGCGCGGGCGACACTGCCCGACTCGGCGACACCGTGGGAGGGGTACGTCGAGGACTACGACCGGATCCGCGACACGATGGCCCAAGTCCTCCCGGGCTTCGAGGACTTCAACCGCCGGGTGCGTGAACCGCTCGGCTTCCGCATCACCCAGCCCGCCCGCGAGCGCGAGTTCCACACCGCCTCCGGCCGCGCCGAGTTCCACCCGGGCGAACTCCCCGACGTGACCCCGCCCCAGGGCATGCTCGTCCTCTCCACGATGCGCTCGCACGACCAGTGGAACACCACCGTGTACTCCGACGACGACCGCTACCGCGGGGTCAAGAACCTGCGCACCCTGCTCTTCATGAACCCCAAGGACATGGCCGAGCGGGGCCTGGCCGAGTTCGACCTGATCGACATCACGAGCCACGCACGCGACGGCAGCACCCGGTCGGTCCACGGCTACCGCGTCATCGCCTACGACATCCCGCCCGCTGGCGTCGCGGGCTACATGCCCGAACTGAACATCCTCTGCGGGCTCGACGACTACAGCAGGCAGAGCGACCAGCCCCTGATGAAACACCAACTCGTCACCGTCACCCCGTCGCGGGACGGGCGAACACTATGAACGCAATGATCGACGGGTAGTCCCCACCAGCGGCGGTTCCTAACATCACGGTTCGCAGGGCAACTTCGCACAGCGAATTCATAGGAGCCGCTCCCGTGACGACACTTGACCCGCCCGTACCGCTACGCCGGAGACTCCCGGCCGCTCGCTACCGTCGGGCGGTACTGGCCGCCGGCGTGGCCGCGGCACTCCTCGGCACGCTCGGCAACGCCCCCGCGCCCCGGACACAGGCAGAGCGGCCCGCGGTGGCCGCCTGCCCGCCCAACCTCCTTGGAAAGGCGACGTGTTACACCGGCCGGGACACCAACGGGGCGTACTACGCGATGGCCGTTCCGACCCGCTGGAACGGATCCCTCGTCGTGCACGCGCACGGCGGACCCGACCTCGGCGACGCCTCGGACCCGGCACGCAGCACCGACGATCTGCAGCGCTGGGCGGTGATGGTCGACGAGGGATACGCGTGGGCCGGCTCGTCCTACCGTCGCGGCGGCTACGGCACCCGGATGGCCGCCGCCGACACCGAGAACGTACGCAAGCTGTTCGTCTCGGAGTTCGGCAAGCCCAAGCGCACCTATGTGCACGGCCAGTCCTGGGGCGGCGACGTCGCCGCCAAGGTCGCGGAGACCTACGGCAGACACGCCGGGGCCTACGACGGCGCGTTGCTCACGAGCGGTGTCCTCGGCGGCGGTTCGCGCGGCTACGACTACCGGGTCGACCTACGGGTGGTCTACCAGTACTACTGCCACAACCACCCCCGCCCGACCGAGCCGCAGTACCCGCTGTGGCAGGGGCTGCGCGCGGACTCCACCATGACGAGCGCCGGACTCCGCGCCCGCCTGCAGGAATGCACCGGATTCGCCTCCGCTCCCGCGGACCGGACCGCGCTCCAGCAGCGCAACCTCGACGACATCCTCGCGGTCACCCGTATCCCGGAGCGCGCGCTCGAATCACATCTGCGGTTCGCCACCTTCACGTTCCGGGACATCGTGTCGACCCGCCTCGGTGGCCGCAATCCCTTCACCAACAAGGGTGTGCGGTACTCGGGTTCACACGACGACAAGGCGCTCAACGCGGGCGTCGAACGCTTCACGGCCGACCCCACCGCACGCCGCGACCTCTCCTACGACAGCGACCTGACCGGCAAGGTCTCCATCCCGGTGCTCACGATGCACGCGATCGACGATCCGACGGCCTTCGTCGAGCACGAGGCGGCCTACCGCGCCACGCTTCAGGGCGCCGGCCGGGGCGGCAACCTCGTCCAGACTTTCACGAAGGAGACCGAGCACAGCGCGCTGAGCGACTCCGAGTACGCCAACTCCATTGCCGCGCTGGACACTTGGGTCCGCCACGGACGCAAGCCGACCGCGCGCTCGATCGCGGCGTCGTGCGCGGCCTTCGACCGGAAGTACGGCAGCGGCTGCTTCTACGACCCGGCGTTCCACCCCGCGCCGTACGCCTCCCGGATCCGGCCCCGGCCGGGCGGGCTCGCCTGGCCAGCCATGACCGCGGGTCAGGAACGGGCGTGGAGCCGGATCGACGGCGTGGGGATCGCTCCCTGAACCCCGGTCGCGCGAGGAGTTCCCGGGCCGGCCCCGCTGGACCGGCCCGGGAGGGCTCACTGGGTGTAGGTGTAGTGCGGACTGTCGTACTGGGGACCGTTCTTCTCGTAGGTGAACCAGTAGGTCAGGGTGGATCCGGCGGCGAGCGTGACGTTCTGCGTCCAGGTGCCGCCGCTGTTGGTCATCCGGAAGTTCTGCTGGCCGGCGCCGTTGATCAGGTAGTGCACATCGACGTACGCCGCGGGTGTGGTCGGAACGAACGTGATCTGTGCCTGACTGGCGCTCACATGGGTCACCCCGGCGGTGTAGTCCGGCGTCGTCGTGGTCCCGCCGGTGCTGCCGCCCGTCGTACTGCCCGTGGTGCCGCCGGTCGTCGTGCCGCCGGTGGTGCTCCCGCTCGGGCTCTGCTGGTAGACGGCGAACCAGTCGACGCTCATGGCGGCACCCGATGTGATGCTGCCCGCCTGCGCGGCGGAGCTGCAACCGCAGACCTTGTCGGGGTAGGAACCGGCGATCGCCAGGTCGAAGATGGCCATGAACCCGTGGTCGACGGCGGCCTGCCAGGTGGCGACCGAGACCTGGTTCTCGTTGACGGTGAAGGTCAGATTGCCGTCGAGGTAGAAGCGCAGCTGCTCGGCGGCGGTGTTCGTGCGGTCGATGATCGCGGAGTACGTGTGGTAACCGGTCTGGCAGCCCGCGCACGGCTGAAGGTTGCTGGTGATGCCGTCGGGGTCGTGGCACTCGCCCGCCCACACACCGCAGTGGAAGGTGGTGGAGTGCTGGCTCAGCGCGTTGACGTCCTCCATGATGTCGAACTCGCCGATGCTCGGCCAGTTGGTCGCGCCGACCGGGCGGGCCGCACCGCCCATCGCCCAGAACGCGGGCCAATAGCCCAGTCCGCCGGCCGGGTTGGGCTGGAGGATGGACGCGCTCATCTGGAGTTGTCCGCCGGCCGGGGCGGCGAAGTCGGTGCGCTGGGTCTCGATGCGTCCGGAGGTCCAGTGGCCGGACCCGTCGCGGAGAGCCTTGATGACCAGGTGGCCCTGGCCGTCCTGGTAGACGTTGTTGGTGGAGTCGGTGGCCGACTCGATCTCGCCCGTTCCCCAGTTGGCGGCACCTCCGGCGTAACTGGTACCCAGGTCGTACAGCCAGTTGGTCCGGTTCAGCGCGCTGCCGGACGCGCCGTTGAAGTCGTCGGAGAAGAGGGTGGTCCAGCCGGTCGGAGCGCCCGGTACGGCCGCCGAGGCGCTGCCGCCGCTGCCGATCAGGCCTGCGAGCGCGCCGATGAGCAGTACCAGTGCGCTGCCCAGAACGAGGGGGACGGTTCGCTGTCTGCCGGCCGGAACACCGGCGGGTGGTGGGGAGGTTGTCATCGTTGTGGTGCTCCCTGTCAAGCATGCGGGATGGGAGTGCTGCAGGGGCCTGCCTCCTGGTGGGGCCGGGGAGCAGGTCGTCTCCGTCGTCTGGCGACATGGTCTGCTGACATCGTTGAGAGCGCTCTCAGAGTGATCATGAGTCTGCGGTTCTTCGTTGCCCTCCTCTGCGTCGACGCCGCCGCACTGGGGATCCTGGTGCGCGCGGCTGGTTACGGACGATCCGCCATGTCGTAGGGGACGAGCCTGAGTTGGCCGTTCACCGGGCGGAAATCGCCGTTTCAATGCAGGAGTGTCCGGCGCGGCTCACCATGCGTCAATGGCTTCAACGTGATCGGTTGACGACCAGGTCACCTGGCGACGCTCTATGGAGTTCCGGAAAAGGTCCGAACCAGGCTCGGCCGGGCTGTGGAGCGCTCTCCGGCGATCGATCGAGCGCGATGGTGCCCCGTTGAGCTGCGGTTCTGTGACGCCGGCATCGGGAGAGAGGTCCTGTCGTCTCACCGACGGCATTCGACGCCGTGCGCAGACCTCGCGTGACGGCTTCAGGAGTCGAAGGCAACCGCCCGCGCGCAGCTCATCCGATCCGGGCAGGCAAGACCCGGTGGCCGCATGTCCCTAATCTTTACCCCATGTTTTCAGCCCCATCGAGCGCCCGGTCGCTCATTTGGTTAACCTGAGGCGGACGGACAGCGACAAGGGGTCCCACCCACACCCATGGTCCGTCCCGGGACAAGCCGGTCACAACGGCCTGCTCTCACACGAGTAACCGGCGCCACCGCGTCCGAACTGCCTTCAACCCACGCCCGAGCGGGCCAGGTACCGGACCGGAGACGGCCGGTTGTGCCCCGAGGGTTACCCGACACATAAGGAGTGCGCGGTGACACCGGAGAAGACGAATCGCGAGCAACGCCCCAAGGAACACACGGAGCGTGCGGGCCGCCGGTCCGACGAGCTCGGCAGCCTGGCCGTGTGGGCACGGTCCGCCCCCATCCGTCTCGCGGGCTACGAGGACGACCTCGCCGAGCCCCACATCCTGCCCAGCGTGGACTGACCCCCACGGGACCCTTCGCGATCGCCGACAGCGTGGGCGTGCGAAAATCACGCCCATGCTGATCAGAGAAGCCGCGGCCGACGACTGGCCGCGGATCTGGCCTTTCTGGCACCGGATCGTCGCCGCCGGCGACACCTACACCTGGGCCCGGGACACCTCCGAAGAGGCGGCCCGGGCCCTGTGGACGTCCCCGCCGAAGCGCGTGTACGTCGCCGAGGACGAGACCGGAGCCGTCGTCGGCTCGGCCTTCGTCACCCCGAACTACGGCGGCCCCGCCGACCGCATCGCCAACGCCGGCTTCATGGTCGACCCCGACCACGGCGGCCGCGGCATCGGCCGCGCCCTCGCCGAACACATCCTCACCACCGCCCGCGACCAGGGCTTCCGCGGCATGGTCTTCAACGCCGTCGTCGAGACCAACCCCGCCGTCAAGCTCTGGCTCTCCCTCGGCTTCACGATCCTGGGCACGGTCCCGGACGCGTTCGACCATCCCCGGGACGGCCGCGTCGGCCTGCACGTCATGTACCGCGCCCTCTAGAAGCGCCTCCGGTCAGCGCCGTCGAGAAGCACCTTCGGGAGGCGTCCTCCAGTCGAGCGGCGCCGTCCGCTGCCACGGGTGCAGCTTCTCCAGCTCCTCCGCCAGTTCCAGCAGCGCCGCCTCCGACCCCGGCCGCCCCACCAGTTGTACGGCGCAGGGCGCGCCGGAGGGCAGGGTGCCGAACGGGACCGACATCGCGGGCCAGCCGGTGAGGTTCCAAGGGGGCGTCAGCGGCGAGTAGTTGGTGTTCGCCAGCACATTGCGCAGCCAGCCCCGCTCGTGCCACGGCCCGGCCTCGGGGGAGCGGCGGGCCAACGCGGCCGTCAGCAGGATGTCGTGCTCGGCGAAGAACGGCGCGAGGCGCTCCCGCAGCCGCTCCCGCCCCTTGCCGGTACGGACACTGTTCACGAACCGCCGCCCGATCGCCGCGTGCACCCGGGTCCGCCGCGTCAGCTTCCGCGGGTCGAGCCCCGCCGCGTCCACCGACGTCCCCGCCGTCCAGTGCGCGAGCGACGTGGTGCTCAGGGAGAGCGGATACGGCGGATCGGCGCGCCGCACGGTGTGGCCCGCCCTGTTCAGCAGTCCGGCCGCCTCGCGTACGGCGGTCGTATACGGCTTGCTGATGACCACTCCGGTGAGCGGGCTCCGCACGGAGGCGGCGATCTTCCGGACGGTGGGTTCGTCGGGGCGTACGACCTCGATGTCCGCGATGACCGAAAACATCAGCCGGGCGTCCTCGACGGTCGTCGCGAGGGGTCCGTTCTCGGACATTCCGAACCAGTCGCCGTCGCCGATACCGGCCGGTACGACCCCGAACCCCGGCTTGATGGTGACCAGACCGCAGTTGGCCGCGGGTATGCGCAGCGAGCCCATGCCGTCGTTGCCGAGGGCGATCGGCACCATGCCGGCGGCTACGGCCGCCGCGCTCCCGCCCGACGAACCGCCCGCCGTGCGGGCCGTGTCCCACGGGTTGCGGCTGGTGCCGTGGACGCCCTCGGTCGTACCGAAGATGCACAACTCGGGCACGTTCGTGAGTCCGACGACCACCGCGCCCGCCGCCCGCAGCCGGGCCACGGTGACGTGGTCGTGGTCGGCGGGGGTGTCCGGGGTCGCGGCGGAGCCGACCCGGTTGGACTCGCCGGTCACCGGGAGGTTGTCCTTCACGGCCACCGGCACGCCCGCCAGGGGGAGTTCGTCCAGATCGGCCCGCGCGCCCACCTCGTCGGCCTCCGCGAGCGCGGCCTCCCCCCGCACCACCCGGAACGCGCCGATCCGCCCGTCGAGCCGCTCGATCCGGGCGAGATGCTCGGCCACCACCTCACGGGGCGTGACCCGCTTCTCGCGGACGGCGGCGGCGATCTCGACGGCGGTACGGCCGACCCAGCTGGTCACGGGCGCGCTCCTTCTCACTACTCGCGAGTATGTAGGGAGAACTGTGCCTCGGCCGGGGCGGTGCGTCGAGAGGTGACCGGTCTTGGACATTCGAGGCCGTCTTGTTGGACTTTTCGTGAGCCGGTACCGGGTGGGCGCCGACTGACCTGCTGGTCATCCGATCAATGGCCCAACTCGGCTGCTCCCGCTGCCCATTGACAGCCCCTGAGTGCAGTCCAATCATCAGTCGTCCGATCAATCGCGACCGGTGGAGTGGCATGGCTGAGCGCAGGAAGAGACGGTTCCGGTTCATCGGCTTCGCGGCGGTGTTCGCACTGCTCGCGGCACCCGTGCCGGCGGTCGCGGTCCAGCAGGAGAGCGCGGTGCCGGTGACCGTGCCCGCGCTGTCCAACTGGACGCCTCAGCAAGGGAGTTACGACTTCGGGCCTGGCACCCGACTCGTGGCGGACGGCAAGAGTGCACGCGATGTCGCCGACACTCTCGCCGACGACCTCAAGGCGGCCGGTCACGGAACAGTGCCCGTAGTGCGGGGAGGTGCCACCCGCCCCGGTGACATCGTTATCGAAGTCCGGCCGGGCAAGGGCTCGTTGGGTGCGGAGGGATACGAACTCCGGGCGGGCAAACGGCTGTCGGTGACCGGCGCGACCGAGACCGGCGCCTTCTACGGCACCCGGACCCTCCTCCAACTCCTCGCGCGGGGCGACCACATACCGGCCGGACGCACGGTCGACGTGCCCCGCTACAAGGAGCGTGGGGTCGGCGTCTGCGCCTGCTACATCCACGTCTCCCTGCCCTGGCTGGAGAACCTGGTGCGCGAGATGGCGTACCACAAGCTCAACCAACTGCTCCTGGAACTCAAGGTGAAGAGCGCCGCGCATCCGGAGGCGAACACCTGGGGCTACTACACCCCGGACGAGATGCGCCGCCTCGTCGCCCTCGGCGACAAGTACCACGTCGAGATCATCCCCGAGATCAACTCCCCGGGCCACATGGACCCGTGGATAGAGAACCGCCCCGATCTCCAACTCACCGACAGCGACGGCGACAAGCAGCCCGCCCGGCTCGACGTCACCCAGCAGGCCGCGTTCGACTACTACACGAGCCTGATGGACGAGTACGCGCAGGTCTTCACCGCGACGTCCTGGCACATGGGCGCCGACGAGTACATGCTCGGCTCCGACTACTCCAAGTACCCGCAGATGCTGCGCTACGCCCAGGAGAAGTACGGCGCGAACGCCACCCCGCAGGACGCGTACATCGACTTCATCAACCGCGTCCAGGCCTACGCGGCGAGCAAGGGCAAGAAGCTGCGGGTCTGGAACGACGGACTCACCGGCGCCAACACCGTGCCGGTGGCGGCGGGCACGACGGTCGAACACTGGCTGAACGTCACCGAGAAGCCGAGCCGACTCATCGCCGAGGGCTACCCGTTGATGAACGCGGCCTACTCCCTCTACCTCGTCCGCGGCGGCTTCCACAGCGACACCGAGGCCCTCTACGACCAGAGCTGGGACCCGCGCAGCTTCGAGGGCGAGAAGCTGACCTCCAGCGACGGCATCACCGGGGCGAAGATCAGCCTCTGGCCCGACAACGGCCGCGGCGAGACCGAGAACGAGGTCGCCACCGACACCGAGCCCGCGCTCCGACACCTCGCCCAGGCGACCTGGGGCGATCCGCGTCCCGACGCCACGTACGCCGCATTCACCGCCCGGGGTACGGCAGTTGGGCACGCGCCCGGGTGGCGGGACCTGACCCGGGTACCGGTGACCGACGGGACGTACACCTTCCGGACGGCGGGCGCCGGCATGGCCGCCACGGTGCGGCGCACGCCGGACGGCTACGCGATGCTGCGAACCGCCGACGGCTGCCTTGAGGTGCGGGGCGGCAGGCTCACCCTCAACGTGCCGCTCCAGCCCGGGGTCTCGGCGACCCCGCAGCCCTGCGATGCCGCGAACACCATGCAGCGCTGGGAGTTGGCTCCCGCGGCGGGCGGCTACCGACTCGTCAACGCGATCACGCAGATGGCGCTGAGCGTCGCGGACGACGGCCGGCTCGTGCAGTACCCGTCGGACCAACACCAGCCCGCCACCTGGCACGTGACCACCCACTGAGCAACCAGAGGAGTCCCACCCCATGGCCCTCTCCAGACGCCTCTTCGTCCTCTCGGCCACCGCGCTCGCCGCGACCGGCACCGCCACGGCATCCGCCCTCGCAGCGCCTCCGTTCCCGTCCGACTCCCGCTCCCGCATCCCCGTCAGTCCCGACGACACGGAGGCCGAACTGGTCCGCAAGGCCTCCCGAGTCCGGCCCACCGCACGGCAGGTGGCCTGGCAGAAGCTGGAGCGGACGGCGTTCCTGCACTTCGGCGTGAACACCTTCACCGGCCTGGAGTGGGGGACCGGCGACGAGGATCCCAACGTGTTCCAGCCGACCGGCCTCGACACGGACCAGTGGGCCCGCGCCCTGCGCGACGGCGGTTTCAAGCTCGCCATCCTCACCGTCAAGCACCATGACGGCTTCGTCCTCTACCCCTCCCGCTACACCGACCACACGGTCGCTTCCAGCAGTTGGCGTGCGGGGCAGGGCGACGTACTGCGCTCCTTCGCCGACTCCATGCGGCGGTACGGACTCAAGGCCGGCGTCTACCTCTCGCCCGCCGACGAGAACCAGTACCTGCACGGCGTCTACGCCAACGGCAGTGCACGCACCACGCGCACGATCCCGACACTCGTCGACGGCGACGACCGCACACCGGACGCCTTCCACACGCTGGACGCCACCGACTACGGCGCCCACATGCTCAACACCCTCTACGAAGTGCTGACCGAGTACGGCCCGATCGACGAGGTCTGGTTCGACGGGGCCCAGGGCCGCATCCCGCCGGGCCACGTCGAGGACTACGACTGGGACAGCTGGTACACCCTGGTCAGGTCGCTGGCCCCGGACGCGGCGATCGCGGTGACCGGACCGGATGTGCGGTGGGTCGGCAACGAGGGCGGCATCGCACGGGAGGACGAGTGGAGCGTCCTCCCGGTCAAGGAGGAGCAATACGGGCGCACGGACTGGGCGTTGTCGTACGACACCTCCGACGAGGGCAGCCGTGGCGCGCTCGTCTCGGCGCAGCCGAACACCGACTACCTCCAGTGGTGGCCCGCCGAGTGCGATGTGTCGATCCACGACGGCTGGTTCTACCACCCGGACCAAGTCCCCAAGAGTGTCGACGAGTTGATCGACATCTACTTCGGCTCGGTCGGCCGCAACGCGGTCCTGCTGCTCAACGTGCCACCGGACACGGACGGCGTGCTGGCGGCCCCGGACGTGGCACGCCTGCGGGAGTTCCGCGAGCGCGTGGACCGGGAGCTGCCCGAGGACCTGGCGATCCGGGCCCGGACGACCGTCTCACCGGGCCGGGTCACCGTCGACCTCGGCACCGAACAGGCCGTCGACCGCGTCCGGTTGGCGGAGGACACAGCGCGCTACGGCCAGCAGGTCGAGGCCTTCGTGGTCGAGGCGTACGTCGACGGGGCCTGGACGGAGGTCACCCGCGCCGGAACGATCGGCGCGAGCCGCATCCTGCTGCTGGCCGGGCGTGTACGCGCCCGTCGGTGGCGAGTTCGCGTGACGGCAGCCCGGGACGCCGTAAGGATCGCGGAGTTCGGGCTGTACCGGTCGCGGGTCTGAGCGGCGGCCGGAAACCGCCCGCGCTCACATCTCGCTGAGGAGCTTCTCAAGGAAGGAGACCGACTCGGGGGCCGGTGACGCCACCATGCTCAGCCGGTCCATGACCGCGAGGTAGCGGTCGACCTCTTCGGGCTTGTCCAAGTAGAGGGCGCTGGTGAGCTGTTCGAGGTAGACGATGTCCGGCAGGTCCGGCACCGGGAAGCGCAGCACGGTGATCGGGCCGCCGGCGGCGGCGTGGCCGCCCACGTGGAACGGCAGCACCTGGAGGGTGACGTTCGGCAGGGCGGCCGTCTCGATGAGGTGCCGCAGCTGCTCGCGCATCACGTCCGCCCCGCCCAGCGGACGGCGCAGCGCGGCCTCGTCCACCACGACCCACAGCTTCGGAGCGCCGGGCCTGGTGAGCAACTCCTGCCGGGTCATGCGGAGTTCGACACGGCGCTGGATGGCGTCCGGGGTGTCGACGGGACGGCCGAGCCGGATGACGGCCTCGGCGTACGCGGCCGTCTGCAACAGGCCCGGGATGAACTGCACTTCGTAGGTGCGGATGAGGGAGGTGGCCTCCTCCAGACCCAGGTGCTGCTCGAACCAGGTCGGGAAGGCGTCGCCGTACGCGCGCCACCAGCCGGGTTCGTTGGCACGGCGGGCGGAGTCCAGGAACTCCTGGCGTGCGTCCGGCTCTTGGAGGCCGTAGAGGGTCAACAGGTCGGCTACGTCACGCTCCTTGAAGCCGACCCGGCCGAGCTCCATCCGGCAGAGCTTGGCGTCCGAGGCGCGTATCGCCGAAGCGGCCGTGTCCCGGGTGATGCTGAGGGATTCGCGCAGGCGGCGCAGGCGCGTGCCCAGCATGATGCGCTGGACCGTCGGGCCGCCGCGCTGAAGGCTCAGCACGTCCGAACCCGAGGGCGCGTATTCCGGTTGAGCTGCAGTCATGTTCATCCCCTCGGCGGTCGCGCCGATACCGTCCGCAAGTTTTCGGGACTCAAAAGAGGATCGTAGCACCGAGGTTCCGGATAACTGCAGGGAGTGAAGGAGCCGGAAGGTGCCGGCCTGTGTCCGGCGCCTTCCGGCCAATCCGCGGGTTTGCCTGACCTCAGCGGCCGGGGAGTAGGCCGTCGAAGTCGCCGTCCTTCACACCGCGGACGAATGCGGAGATCTCGGCGCTGGTGTAGACGAGCGCCGGACCTTCGGGGTGGCGCGAGTTGCGTACGGCGACCTGACCGTCGGAGAGCGCGGCCAACTCGACGCAGTTTCCTTCAGGGTTGCTGTGGTGGCTCTTGCGCCACTGCGCGTCGCTCAGCAGGGTCGCCGCCATGCCGTTCGCGTGCTCTATGTGAGGCCTCATCGCTCCCCCGGAAGATCGAATGCAATTGCAGCTTCAATTGCACCCATTGGTGATGTGGAGGACGATAGCCCTCGGAGGGACCGCTCGCAAGATCGTCTGCAATTGCAGCGGTAATTGCCGATGCACTTGCGTTCGCAGGGGCGCGCGGAGGACGATGCTCCGGACAGGTGTAGTGCGCGCAGTTGTTCTCTCTTCCCAGGGGTCTCAGGGGTCGCGATGTCCGCAGAGCAAGTCGTACGACCGGTCGACACCCTGCGGATCGGGGGGACTTGGGAGTGGCTGTGCCGGGTCGTCGACCAGGTGGGACCGCCCGAGCCGGGGCGGACCGTCACCCTGGTCCCCGCCGTCGGCGACGGGCGCGACCCCGCTCTCTGTTCGGTCCTGGTCGTGCCGCCGATGCCTCAATCGGCCCAGGTGGCACGGGACTTCACCCGCGCGGCGCTGGCCGACCGGGCCGGGGACGAACTCGTCGACGACGTGACGGTCACCGTGTCGGAGCTGGTGAGCAACGCGTTGCGCTACGGCCGGGCGCCCAACTCCCTTGCTGAGCCGCAGCCTTCACTCTGGCTCGCGGTCTGGGACCGGCTGCCGTACGCGGTGTGCGCGGTCACCGACGACAGTGATCGCATACCCGTGGAGGGACACCCCGACGAGTTCGCGGAGTCCGGGCGCGGTCTGCAGGTGGTCTCCGCGCTGAGCGAGTCGTGGGGCTGGAACCTGCGCTCTGGCGGTGGGAAGACGGTCTGGGCGCTGTTCCGGATCTGACCCGAGACACCCAGGCCGCTGACGAGAGCGGCATGAGAAAAGAAGGAGGGGCACCGGTGACTCCGGTGCCCCTCTTCCGTGTCGGTGCTCAGGCCTTGCGGCCGATGCCGCAGATCGCGTCCACGTCGGACGGGTCGCGGCCCACGTCGACCGGCTCCGGGTGCCACTGCGAGGTGGGCACGATGCCGGGCTCGATGACCTCCAGGCCCGTGAAGAACGCCTCGATCCGCTCGGGGCCGCGCAGGTGGTACGAGCTGGCGGAGTTGGCGTTGTACACCGAAATCGCCTGGTTCAGCGCCGCGTTGGTGTCGGTGCCGTCGCTCAGTGCGAGGTAGCTGCCCGGGGGCAGGGCGTCCAGGAAACGGCCCACGACGGACTCGGGCTCGTCCGAGTCCGGGATCTGGCCCAGGATGCCCAGCATCGTCAGCGCGATCGGCTTGCTGAAGTCCAGGGTCCGCGCGGCGACTTCGAGGATGCCCTCGGGGTCGCGCACATCGGCGTCGAGGTAGGCGCAGGCGCCTTCCGGGGTGCTGGTGAGCAGCGCCTGGGCGTGCACCAGCACCAGCGGGTCGTTGTCGACGTACACGATGCGGCTCTCGGGCGCGATGCGCTGCGCGACCTCGTGCGTGTTGTCTACGGTGGGCAGGCCGGTCCCGATGTCGAGGAACTGGCGGATGCCCGCCTCTTCGGTGAGATAGCGCACCGCCCTTACCAGGAACCGCCGTTGGAGGCGGGCGAGCAGGGCGATGTCGGGGAACATCTGGACGATCATCTCGCCGGCCTCGCGGTCGGCGGCGTAGTTGTCCTTGCCGCCCAGGAGGAAGTTCCACACACGGGCGGAGTGCGGCCGGTCGAGCTGAAGCCGGTCGGCCAGCGGGTCTTCGGAGGTCATGGGCAAAGCCTCACACGAAGTACCCGGCGGTGTCCGGCGATTCGGACTCGAAACGGGGGACACGCCCCCTTTCATGCCCGTACCGCTCCCGTGCTGTCCCGCTCGATCAGCCGCGGCACCGGCACCCGCACCGTGCGCGCCGGACCGCCGTCCAGCAGCGCGGTCAACTCCCGGGCCGCCGTACGGCCGAACTCCACACTGTCCCGGGACAGCGCCGACAGCCACGGCCGGACCATGCGGCACAGTGCCGAGTCCTCCCAGGCGACCACCGACACGTCCGCCGGTACGGAGAAGCCGAGTTCGGACGCGGCGGCCACCCCGGCGACCGCCATCACATCGTTGTCGTAGATCAACGCCGTTGGGGGAGCGGGGACTTCGAGGACCCGGCGGGTGACGGCGGCGCCGGCCGCGTCCGAGTAGTCGGTGGTCACCGAGTGCACCTCGGTCAGCCCGCGCCGGGCGGCCTCGGCGCGCAGGGCGCGGATGCGGCGCTCGGTGTGCGCGAGGCCCGGCAGACCGGCGATGTGCACGATCCGCCGGTGGCCGCGCGCGGACAACTCGTCGACGACAGAGGCCATCGCGCCCGCGTCGTCGGCCCACACCGTCGACAGCCCGGGGTGCCGTTCGTCGGGTGCGCCGCCGATCACCACGGCGGGCAGCCCCAGTTCGTCGAGGAGGTCGGGCCGCGGGTCGGCGGTGCGCGGGTCGGCCACCAGGACGCCGTCCACCCGGTGTTCGGCCCACCAGCGCCGGTACACCGCGCACTCGTCGTCGACGTCCTCGGCCATCTGGAAGAGCAGGCCGAGATGGCGTTCGGCCAGCACTTCCTGGATGCCCGAGACGAGTTGGAGGAAGAAGGAGTCGACGCCGAGGGTGTCCGCGGGCCGGGCGAGGACGAAACCGACCGTCGCCGCCCCCTCCCCGGACAGCGCCCGTGCCGCCGTACTGGGCCGCCAGCCCAGCTGCTCCGCGACCCGGCGCACCCGGTCGCGGGTGATCTCGGAGACGCCGGGCCGGCCGTTGAGCGCGAAGGAGACCGCGCTCTCGGACACGCCGGCGCGCTGCGCGATGTCCTTCATCGTCGGCCGACGCGCGGGCGACCGCTTGCCTGACAAGCTCGCACTCCATTCCGCCGGTGACACGCACTAATGCGCTTGAGTCAGCACACCCTAAAGCGCATTAGTGATCCACCGCAAGAATGCGAACACACCTCTCTGACCAGTGCAGTTGGCCAGAACCGGCCAACTAATGAATTTAGCTGAGCGGAATCCATTGACGGGCCCCGTGAACAGCGTGCAAGGTCTGCCCCGGCACGATTGGCCAACCCCCACTGCAAAGGAGCCACTCGCCGTGCGCATCTCCCGCAGAGTCTTCACCGCAGCAGCCGCCGCCGTCGTCCTCATGCCGCTGAGCGCCTGCGGTTCCGGAGGAGACGACGGCGGATCGACCGACGCCTCGGGCAAGGTCGAGGGCGACATCACCTTCCAGACCTGGAACCTCCGCGCCAACTTCAAGCCGTACTTCGAGGGCGTGATCTCCGACTTCGAGAAGAAGTACCCCGGCACCCATGTGAAATGGATCGACCAGCCCGCCGAGGGCTACGCCGACAAGATCAGCGCGGACGCCGCCGGCGGCACCCTGCCCGACGTCGTCAACGTCTCCCCGGACCTCGTCGCCCCGCTCGCCAAGGCGGGCCTCGCGCTCGACCTCGACAAGTCGGCCGCGAAGTACAAGAGCGAGTACCTGCCCGGGGCTTGGGCCAGCCACGAGATACCGGGCATGACCGGCACCTACGCCTTCCCCTGGTACCTCAACACCGGCCCGCTCTTCTACAACAAGTCCCTCTTCGAGCAGGCCGGACTCGACCCCGACCAGCCGCCGAAGACGTACGACGAACTCTTCGCCCAGGCCCTCCAGTTGGCCAAGAAGACCGACGGCAAGGTCGCCACCCTCGCCAACGTCCCCACCGTCGAGGACTTCGGCCGCTACGGCGTCGAGCTCATGAACAAGGCGGGCACCGCCTTCGCCTTCAACGACGCGAAGGGCATCGAACTCCTCACCAAGTACAAGGAGTTGTACGACGCGAAGGCTCTCGACTCGCAGGCGCTGACCGCCACCCCGGAGTCGTCCGGCAAGAAGTTCCTCACCGGCGCCGTGGCGATGAACCCGGGCAGCGCCCTGGACCTCGACAACTTCAAGAAGCAGGCGCCCAGTCTGTACAAGAACATCGGCATCACCGACCAGATCACCAGCACCGGGCACGTCAACATGTACGTGATGGGCGTGATGGTCAATTCCAAGACCAAGCACACCCCGGCCTCCGTGGCCTTCGCGCACTACGTCACCGACGCCCAGCAGCAGATGTCGTTCGCGAAGAAGGTCGCCATCTTCCCGAGCACCGCCGGTTCCCTCGACGACCCGTACTTCACCAAGGAGGACGGCACCGACGAGACCCGGGTGCGGATCGCCGCCGCCAAGTCCCTGAAGAACGCGGTCAATTACACGCCGGTGCTGTTCAGCGAGCAGATGAAGACCGCGCTCCGCAACGAGGTCGCCAAGGCGTTGCAGGGCAAGGAGAGCCCCAAGACGGCTCTCGACAACGCTGTCAAGCAGTGCGACACGCTGCTCCAGCAGGAAGGCTGAAGGTCCCCATGGCCGACGTGTCCCGCGTGCGGCGCCAACTGCCCACCAGCCCCTGGCTGTTCGCCGCCCCCGGGCTGCTCGTCGTCGGCGCCTTCGTGCTCTACCCCTTCGCCTCCACCGTGATCAACTCCTTCACGGACCGGCGCACCCTGATCCCGGGCCACTTCGTGGGCTTCGCCAACTTCCGCGAACTGTGGCACGACGACATGTTCTGGACCGGCCTGCGCAACAGCACCCTGTACATCGTCGGGGTGGTCCCCGCACTCGTCGTACTCCCGCTGCTGCTCGCCCTGTTGGTGCAGAAGAACATCCCCGGCATCACCTTCTTCCGGTCCGCGTTCTACACGCCGGTCGTCGCGTCGATCGTCGTCGTCGGACTGATCTGGGTGTGGCTGCTCGACGAACGCGGCCTGGTCAACTCGCTGTTGGAGACGATCGGCGTCGGACAGATCGGCTTCCTCAGCGACCAGTGGCTGCTCCTGCTGAGCGCGATGGCCGTCACGGTCTGGAAGGGCCTCGGCTACTACATGATCATTTATCTGGCCGCACTCGCCAGCGTGCCACGCGAGTTGCACGAGGCCGCGTCGGTCGACGGCGCGGGCGCGGTGCGCCGCTTCTTCACGGTGACCGTGCCCGCCGTCCGCTCCACGATGGTGCTGGTGGGGGCGCTGTCCTCGGTCGCCGCCTTCAAGGTGTTCTCCGAGGTCTACCTGATGGCGGGCCCGAGCGGCGGACCGGCCGGCGAGGACACCACCCTCGTGATGCTTGTCCAGCGCACCGGGACGGGACTGACCGGCCGGGTCGGCTACGCCTCCGCGCTCTCGGTCGTCGTCTTCGTGGTCACCGTCGCGCTGATGCTGCTCGTACTGCGGGCCGACCGGAAGGAGGACTCGTGAGCGTCATCGAGCGCACAAGGCCCGTCCAGGAGACGGCGGTTCGCGAACCCCGCATCACCGACGAGCACGGCCGCCGCATCCGCGTCTGGGAACTCGCCCTGCGCTACACGCTGTTGCTCATCGTCCTCGCCATCACCGTCGGCCCCTTCGTGTGGCAGCTCTCCACCTCGCTCAAGGGCCCGACCGAGGACATCTACAGCTCACCGCCGACCTTCCTCCCCGAACACCCCACCCTGCACAACTACAAGCGGGTCGCCGACACCATCCCCGTCTGGGACTACGCCTTCAACTCGCTGAAGGTGGCCACCGCCAACGTCGTGACGAACTGCGTCGGTTCGGCCCTCGCCGGCTACGCCCTGGCCCGGCTGCGCTACCGGGGCCGCCGCGTGGCCACCCTCGTCTTCATCCTCGCGATGCTCGTGCCGGTGGAGGGGATCATCATCGCCCAGTTCACCACCATGCGGGAGCTGGGCCTCAACAACACCCTGATCGGGGTGGTCCTCCCGGGCTGCGTCGGCGCGATGAACGTGCTGCTGATGCGCAACGCCTTCCTCAACCTGCCGTACGAGATCGAGGAAGCGGCCTTCGTCGACGGCGCCAACGTGTGGCAGCGGTTCCTGCGGATCGCGCTGCCGTCCGTGAAGGGCACCATCGCGGTCGTCGCGATCTTCGCCTTCATGGGTGCCTGGGACGACTTCCTGTGGCCGCTCATCGTGCTCAGCGACCCGTCCAGGTTCACGCTCACCATCGGCCTCAACTATCTGCACGGCACCTTCGCCAACGACGAACGCCTCGTCGCCGCGGGCACGGTCATCGCCGTGGCACCGCTGATCGCCCTCTTCGCCTGCCTCCAGCGGTTCTTCTTCCGGGGCGTGGGCGAAGGCGCGGTCAAGGGCTGATCGCCGGGTCGAACCCCTTCCGTACGCACCCCGGACTCCTCCCGTACGCACTACAGAACCAGGATCCCGATGTCTTCTGCCGTGCGCTTCGGCGTCAACTACACGCCCAGCCAGGGGTGGTTCCACCACTGGCTCGACTTCGACCTCGACTCCGTACGCGCCGACTTCGACTCGATCGCCGAACTGGGCCTCGACCACGTCCGTGTCTTCCCGCTGTGGCCCTACTTCCAGCCCAACCGGACCCTGATCCGAACGAAGGCCGTGGAGCAGCTGGTTGAGCTGGTGGACGCGGCCGGTGAGCGCGGGCTCGACGTCAACGTCGATGGTCTGCAAGGGCACTTGAGCAGCTTCGACTACCTGCCCGCCTGGACCCGGACCTGGCATCGGCGCAACCTCTTCACCGACGCGGACGTCCTCGACGGCCAGGCCACCTATCTGCGCACGCTCGCCGCCGCCCTCGCCGACCGCCCGAACTTCATCGGCATGACCCTCGGCAACGAGGTCAACCAGTTCTCGGCCGGACCGCACCCGGACCCCGACCGGGCGACCGAGGACCAGATCGACACCTGGCTGGCGCGGATGCTCGCGGCCTGCGCGCAGGGCGCGCCCGGCAAGCCGCATCTGCACGCCGAGTACGACGCGACCTGGTACCAGGACGACATGCCGTTCACCCCGGCCCAGGCCGCTCGCCACGGCGCGATGACAGCCGTGCACTCCTGGGTCTTCAACGGCACCGCCCAACGCCACGGCCGCGGTTCGGTCCCCTCCGAGCACCATGCCGCGTACCTGATCGAGCTGAGCAAGGCGTGGGCCGAAGAACCGAACCGGCCCGTCTGGCTCCAGGAGGTCGGCGCGCCCCAGCCGCTCGTACCCGCCGAGCACGCGGCCGACTTCGCCTCCGCGACCATCGCCAACGCCCTTGACTGCCCCGACCTCTGGGGCATCACCTGGTGGTGCTCGCACGACGTGTCCCGCGACCTCGCCGACTTTCCCGAACTCGAATACGGGCTGGGCCTGTTGACCAACGACCGCCGACCCAAGGACATCGCGCTGGTGTTGGCGGAGGCGGCACGCGAGCCCACGTACACGCCCGCCACCCGCACCACGGCGCTCGTCGTGCCCGCCGATCCTTCCGTCCGCTCGGTCTGCGGTCCCGGCGGGCCGGTCTTCGACGCCTACTTCCGACTCGTCGCCGACGGAGCCCGCCCGGCGACCGTCCTCGACGTACGCGCGGCGGACAAGGAACACCTCGCCGCGCGCGGCATCACCGAAGTCGTCACTCCCGAACAGGTACTCCCCACCCCACAAGGAGGCACCAGCTCGTGAACCCCCAAGGCCCCACCAGACGCACCGTCCTGCTCGCCGGCGCGGCGGCCACCCTGCTGCCCCAACTGCCCACGCCCGCCTTCGCCGCCGCGCAGGCCGCCGCCAACACCGGTCAGCCGTACGCCGGTTACTGGTACCCGGACTCCCTCCCCTCCGGCACCCCGGGCACCGGCATCACCTGGAACAGCCTGAAGACCTGGACCGCCGCGTCGGACGCCGACCTCGCCTTCAACACGGCCGCCGTCCCCCTGGCCGCACGCTTCACCCCGACCCCGGCCAACAGCACCGCCCGCTCCGGACAGGCCCGCATCCAGTCCCTGGTCTCCTTCGGACCGACGTCGAGCAACCCCTCCCAGGGCGCGGCCACCGCCGACTACTACGCGCTCACACACTGGTCCTACCTCGACGAACTCGTCTTCTGGGGCGGCTCGTCCGGCGAGGGCATCATCCTCGCCCCGAACGCGCCCATCGTCGACGCCGCCCACCGGCACGGCGTCCCCGTCCTCGGCAACATCTTCCTGCCGCCGGTCGCCTACGGCGGACAGCTCCAGTGGACCCGCGACCTGGTCCAGAAGGACTCCGCCGGGCACTACCCGCTGGCCGCCCAACTCGTCGCCGTAGCCGCCGCGTACGGCTTCGACGGCTGGTTCGTCAACGCCGAGACCAGCGGCGGGAACACCGCCCTCGGCACCGACACGCAGGGCTTCGTGAGCGAGTTGAAGTCCCTCGCCGCCGCGCAGGGGCAGCGGGTGACCTGGTACGACGCGATGACCGTGAACGGGACGGTCAGTTGGCAGGGCGCGCTGAACTCCTCGAACCAGGCGTTCTTCCAGGCCGCGAACGACATGTTCATCGACTTCCGGTGGAGCAGCAGCACGCTGGCGGCCTCCGGGACCAAGGCGGACGGGCTCGGGCGCAGCCGCTACGAGTTGTGGGCCGGTGTCGATGTCGAGTCCAACGGGTCGAGTACGTCGGTGAGTTGGGACGCGATGGTGCCGACGACCAAGGCGCACATCACGTCGATCGGTTTCTACCGGCCGGAGTGGACCCGCAACCACCTTCCCGCGAGCCGTACCCCGGGCGACTTCCACGCGGCCGACGACCGCTTCTGGACCGGGCGTTCGCTCGACCCTTCGCTGCCGGACGGCACGGACACCTGGCGGGCGCCGGCCGTGTCGGTCGCGGACCGGTCGACGGTGGGCGGCGCGCTGCCGTTCGCGAGCGTCTTCAACACCGGGCACGGGCTGCGGTGGTACGAGGACGGGGTCGTCACCTCGGACGCGGCATGGAACCACCTCGGGTTGCAGGACCGGCTGCCGTCGCGGCGGTGGGTCGTGCGGACGACCGGGACCCGGCCCACGGTCTCGTTCGACTTCGCGGACGCCTGGCGGGGCGGCAGCAGCGTCCTGGTCTCGGGTGTACTCGATCAACCGACGACTGTGGATGTGTACGGTTCACAGCTGCCGATCGGTGATGACACCGTGGTCGACCTGACCTTCCGCACCGACAGTGGCAGTGGCAGTGGCACTGTGAACGTCGAGCTGGCCGTTGCCACCGCCGAACCGAGCACGGCGGGGTCGACACCGCCGTACACGTATCTGCCTGTGAACTCGGTTAACGGCGTGCGGGCTGTGACGGATGTCAACGGGTGGCAGACGGTGACAGTGCCGCTCACAGGGCTCTCCGGCACGCTGTATGTGATCGGTGTACGGCTCACCGCGGGCGATGCGAGCGGAAGCACTGTGAACTGGCGGCTCGGCGGTCTCGCTGTTCGCGATGTCAACGACACCCAGCCGTCCGCAGCCCCCTCCAACCTGCGGATCACCGCCGCCACGGGAGGCGACCTGCGCTTCGCCTGGGATGCCGCGCCCGGCGCCGTACGCCACTACACGCTTCACCGGCTCCTCCCCGACGGCACCCGGCGCTTCCTCGGCGGTACCTGCCAGCGGGCGTTCTTCGTCGGAGGCCTGCAGGCCGAACAGGGTGAGCAGCAGGCGTGGTTCGAACTGCGCGCGACAGGGGAGCTCTACACAGCGTCGGTCCCCGTGGCCGTCGCGCGCACACGTGGTGACACCCGCCCGGCAGTACCCGTGACCCAACCCGCAAGCGAGCTACGGAGCACCCCACATGCATGACGACCGCAGCCTGGTCGAAGCCCGCCTCAAGCGCGTCCTCGAAGAGCGCATCCGTCCCGCCGTGTACCCCGAGTCCGTGCCGCTGGAGGTGGCCGTCTGGCACGCGCCCGACGAGCCGGTGCCCGTGGCCGAGGGGCTCGCCGGCACACCCGAACGGATCGAGGTGGGCGCCCGATGGGGTGCTCCCTGGGGCACCAGCTGGTTCCGTGTCACCGGGACCGTCCCCCAGGAGTGGGCCGGGAAGACCGTCGAGGCGCTGCTCGACCTCGGCTTCGACGAGAACATGCCCGGCTTCCAGTGCGAGGGTCTCGTCCACCGGCCCGACGGCACCCCGGTGAAGGGCCTCAACCCGCGCAACCAGTGGGTCAGGATCGGGGCGCCCGTCGCCGGCGGCGAGGAGGTGCGGCTGCACATCGAGGCCGCCTCGAACCCCGTGGTCCTCGACTACCACCCCTTCCTGCCCACACAGTTGGGCGACAAGGAGACGGCCGGCAGCGAGCCCCAGTACACGCTCACCCGCATGGACCTCGCGGTCCTCGACGAGAACGTCTGGAACCTCGTCCTCGATCTGGAGGTCCTCGGTGAGCTGATGGCCGAGCTGCCGGTGGACTCGGCGCGCCGCTGGGACGTCCTGCGGGCGATCGAGAAGGCGCTGGACGCGGTCGACCTCCAGGACGTCAACGGCACGGCGGAGCACGCCCGTTCACAGCTCGCGGCCGTGCTGTCGACGCCCGCCGTACCGTCCGCGCACCGGATCAGCGCGATCGGGCACGCGCACATCGACTCGGCGTGGCTGTGGCCGTTGCGGGAGACGGTCCGCAAGGTGGCACGCACAACGTCCAACATGACGGCCCTACTTGAGGACGAGCCGGACTTCATCTTCGCCATGTCGCAGGCCCAGCAGTGGGCTTGGGTGAAGGAGCACCGGCCCGAGGTGTGGGCGCGGGTCAAGAAGGCGGTGGCGGACGGGCGGTTCGTGCCGGCCGGTGGCATGTGGGTGGAGTCGGACACCAACATGCCGGGCTCGGAGGCGATGGCCCGTCAGTTCGTGCACGGGAAGCGGTTCTTTCTCGACGAGTTCGGCATCGAGAACGAGGAGGCTTGGCTGCCTGACACGTTCGGCTTCGCGGCCGGACTCCCGCAGATCATCAAGGCGGCCGGTTCCAAGTGGCTGCTGACGCAGAAGATCTCGTGGTCCCAGACCAACAAGTTCCCGCACCACACCTTCCGTTGGGAGGGCATCGACGGCACCCGGATCTTCACGCACTTTCCGCCCGTCGACACCTACAACTGCTCCATGCAGGGCCGCGAGATCGCCCACGCGGCACGCAACTTCAAGGACAAGGGCGTCGCCCGGCACTCCCTCGCGCCCACCGGCTGGGGCGACGGAGGCGGCGGCACCACGCGCGAGATGGTCGCCAAGGCGGCCCGTCTGCGCGACCTCGAAGGTTCCGCGACCGTGGCCTGGGAGACCCCGAAGGAGTTCTTCGAGAAGGCCGAGGCCGAATACCCCGAACCTCCGGTCTGGGTCGGTGAGTTGTACCTCGAACTGCACCGCGCCACCCTCACCAGCCAGGCCAAGACCAAGCAGGGCAACCGGCGCAGCGAACACCTCCTGCGCGAGGCCGAGTTGTGGGCGGCGACGGCTGCGGTCCGGGCCGGATTCCCCTACCCGTACGAGGACTTGGACCGGATCTGGAAGACGGTGCTGCTGCACCAGTTCCACGACATCCTGCCCGGCTCGTCCATCGCCTGGGTGCACCGGGAGGCCCGGCGGACGTACGAGCGGGTCGCTTCGGAGCTGAACGCCATCATCGACGCGGCGCAGGGTGCGCTGGCGGGCGAGGGTACGACCCCGCTCGTCTTCAACTCGGCGCCCCACACCCGCGAAGGCGTCCCCGCGGGCGGAGCCCGGACTCCGGTCGTCCAGGGCGAGACGGCACTCGCGACGCGGGTCGGCGGCGGACACGTACTGGAGAACGGCCTCCTCCGCGTCGAGATCGACGGCCGGGGATTGGTCGTCTCGGCCTACGACATCGAGGCCGACCGCGAGACCGTCGCCCCCGGCCGGGCCGCCAACCTGCTCCAACTCCACCCGGATTTCCCGAACATGTGGGACGCCTGGGACGTCGACGAGTTCTACCGCAACACGGTCACCGATCTCACGGACGCGGACGAGGTCGTGGCCGACGGGAACGCGGTGCGGATCGTGCGGTCCTTCGGCGAGTCCAAGGTCACCCAACTCCTGTCCCTGGCACCCGGGGAGCGGCGACTGCTCATCGACACCGAGGTCGACTGGCACGAGACCGAGAAGTTCCTCAAGCTCGCCTTCCCGCTGGACGTGCACGCCGAACGGTACGCGTCCGAGACCCAGTTCGGGCACTTCCACCGGCCCACGCACACCAACACCTCATGGGAGGCGGCCAAGTTCGAGGCCTGCAACCACCGCTTCGTGCACATGGAGGAACCCGGCTGGGGCGTCGCCGTCGTCAACGACTCGACGTACGGCCACGACGTGACCCGTACGGTCCGCGGCGACGGCGACAACGGTACGACCACCACGGTCCGCGTCTCCCTTCTCCGCGCCCCACGCTTCCCGGACCCCGAGACCGACCAGGGCGTCCACCGCTTCCGGCACGCACTGGTGCCCGGCGCGGGCATCGGCGACGCGGTGCGCGAGGGATGGCGGATCAACCTGCCCGAGCGGCGGGTCGAGGGCGGGCAGGAGGTCGCGCCGCTGGTGAGTGTCGACCGGGACGCGGTCGTCGTCACGGCGGTGAAGCTGGCGGACGACGGGAGCGGGGATGTCGTGGTGCGCTTCCACGAGGCGCACGGGGGACGGGCCAGGGCGACACTGACGGTGGGCTTCGCGTTCGACGCGGTGGAGGTCGTGGACCTGCTGGAGCGGCCGTCGGCCGACGCCGAGGAGGTGACCCGCGAGGGCGATCAACTCGCCTTGCGGCTGCGCCCGTTCGAGCTGATGACGCTTCGCCTCGGACGCTCCTGACCCGGTACGGCTTTCGCCGACGGCCGTGATCGCCCGATGATATGGCGATGAGACGAAGAACGGCCGTCGGCCAGGCCTGGGCCTCGCAACCGGATCCGCTACTGGCGCTCGCCCGGCAGGAGTTGGAGTTCTACGCGGGGGCGTGCGACCGGGCGAGGTGGCTGCACTACACGACGGAACTCGGCGCCCTCGCCGCCACGTCCGCGACGGTCGTGGCGGCGGGCCTGCACGCACCCGCCTGGCTCACCGCCCTGATCGCGGGCGCCGCCGTCTTCTTCACCGGCATGCGCCAACTCTTCAGTCCCGGCTCACGCTGGGTCCTGGCCGCCCAGGCACGGGAGGGTTTGCGCCGTGCGATCGACCGCTACCTCCTGCTCCCGCAGTCCGACCGCGACCCAGACGCGCGGGCCGCCCTGCACCGGGCGATCGACGAGGTGGGCACCAGCGAACTACGCGGATGGACAGAGGTCCAGGGCCAACGCGGCGAACCGCCGCTGCCTACTGGGGGCGCGTGAATGCCGGAACGGTGCGGGCATGTTGGGCCGCTCGCCGCGGGTGTCTGAATGCCGGGACCGCGAGGGGTGCACTTTGACGTCCACCGCAGGGGCGTGAGAGGCGGGGTGGGGTGGGTGTCCTGGGCTGCTCGTTGTTGGCGCCCCGGGACCATGCGGGTGTGTTTCGTCGTTCGCTGCGGGTGTGTGGGAGGCGGGTGGGGCGGGTGTCCTGCGCTGCTCGTTGCAGGCGGCCCAGGACCGCACGGGGTGTGTTTCGTTGTTCGTCGCGGGTGTGTGGGAGGCGGGTGGGGCGGGTGTCCTGCGCTGCTCGACGTGGGCATCTGAATGCCGGGTCCGCGCGGGTGGGTTCCGTTGTTCGCCACGGGTGTCTGCGTGCCGGCTCAGGGGAGGTTCCCTCCGTTGCTCGCAGCAAGGGCCCGCATGGCGGAACCGAGTGCATGCCTTTTGCTCTCTGCTGCGGGCGTCCGATTACCGGGTCAGGGGTGGTGCCCCGCATTGTCCGCGGCAGGGCCCTGTGTACCGGAACCGCACGCTCGTCCTCTGTTGTTCGCCGCAGGCACGGAATACCTGAACCGCGCGGATACCCCCCGGTGTCCGCCGCAGGCGCCGGAAGGACGGGGCAGTGCGGGTGCCCTCAGCTGCCCGCCCCGGGCAGCTGAACCCCCGTTGCTAAGTGCCGAGTTGGGCCCGCAGCCACTCCTCGACCTCGCCCACGTGTGAGGCCGCCGCAGCCCGTGCCGCTTCCGGGTCGCGGGCGACCAGTGCGCGGTGGATCGCGGCGTGTTCGCGGCGGGTGCGGGCGAAGGCGTCCGCTTCCTGGTAGCCGCGCCAGACTCGGGCCCGGAAGGTGCGGGACGAGAGACCCTCCAGGATCGCGGCCATGGTGTCGTTGCCGGCGGCGGCGGCGATCTCGCGGTGGAAGGCGAGGTCGTGGGCGAGGATCTCCTCGGGGTCGTCGGTGGCGTTCATCGCCGTGAGGTGTTTCTCGACCTCGGCCAGCTGGTCCGGGGTGATGCGGGCCGCGGCCAGGGCCGTCGCCGTGGACTCCAGGATGCGGCGGACTTCCAGCAGCTCCACCAGACCCGGGCCGCGCGAGAGGTCGGCGACGACACCGAAGGTCTCCAGCAGGTCGCCGGCCTCCAACTGCGTGACGTAGATCCCCGAACCGTGCCGTGCCTCCAGCACGCCGAGCACGGTCAGCGCGCGGATCGCCTCGCGCATCGAGCTGCGGGAGATGCCCAGTTGGGCCGCGAGGTCGCGCTCGGTGGGCAGCCGCTGGCCCGGCTCCAGGCGGCCCTCGCCGATCAGCGTCTTGATCGAGTCGATGGCGCGCTGCGTCACCGTGCCCTTCGGCGGAGCGGCCACCGGTTCCGTCTCGCTCGGCAGGGTCTCGTCCACGCCACTCCTCCTGTCGCCGGTCCGCGCAGTCTAGCCATGGATGTGGTCCGACCACTACGGCCCGAAACTGCGAAAATTTGGCTCCTGAGGGTGTTGCGGCCCCGAAGTGGTCTGATAAATATTCCGGCAACTGCTCGAACACGCTCGATGAGGAGCCCGACAGATGGCCGGCAGCACAGTGCGGAACGGACGGCAAGGCAGACGACTGACCGCGTGGGCGGTGCGTGCGACGGCTGCGGCCGCGTGCGGCACCCTCGCGCTCACGGCGTGCGGCAGCACCAAGGACACCGGCGCCGACAGCGCCAGTGGCGGCACCGGCAAGGTGGGGGTGATCCTGCCGCTGCTGACCTCGCCGTTCTGGCAGTCGTACAACGACTATGTGCCGAAGATGGCGAAGTCCGAAGGTGTCCAGGCGCTGAAGACGGTCAACTCGAACAGCGACCCCTCGCAGCAGATCACCGACATCAACAACGAGCTGAACCAGGGTGTCAAGGGCCTGGTCGTCGCCCCGCTGGACAGCGCCGCCATCGAAGCCGGCCTCGACCAGGCCGAGCGCAAGGGCGTGCCGGTCGTCGCCGTCGACGTGGCGCCCGACAAGGGCAAGGTCGCGATGGTCGTACGCGCCGACAACGTCGCGTACGGCGAGAAGGCCTGCGAGTACCTCGGCGCGCACATCACCAGCGGCAAGGTCGTGCAGATCATGGGCGATCTCGCGTCCGTCAACGGCCGTGACAGGTCGGAGGCGTTCAGGGCCTGCGTCAAGAAGAAGTACCCGAAGCTCAAGGTCCTGGAGATCCCCGCCAAGTGGGAGTCCGACACGGCCGCCTCGAAGCTCGACACGCTCCTCAACGCCAACCCCGACATCAAGGGCATCTACATGCAGGCGGGCGGCGTCTACCTCGCGCCGACCCTGCAAACCCTCAAGTCCAAGGGCATGTTGAAGACGGCGGGCCAGGCCGGGCACATCACGATCGTCTCGAACGACGGCATCCCGCAGGAGTTCGACGCGATCCGCAAGGGCGAGATCGACGCCACCGTGTCCCAGCCGGCCGACGCCTACGCCAAGTACGGCATGTACTACATCAAGGCCGCGATGGCGGGGAAGACCTTCAAGCCCGGCCCCACCGACCACGACTCCACGATCGTCAAGCTGCCCAGCGGCATCCTGGAGGACCAACTCCCCGCGCCCCTGGTCACCAAGGACAACGTCGACGACCCCAAGCTCTGGGGCAACACAGTCAAATGAGCAGCCCACTGACCACCCCGCTGGTGGAGGCGACGGGAATCGTCAAGCGGTACGGCCCCACCGTCGCCCTCGCCGACGGTCGACTGACCGTACTGCCGGGCGAGTCCCACGCCCTCGTCGGCCGCAACGGCGCCGGCAAGTCCACCCTCGTCACCGTCCTCACCGGACTCCAGGCCCCCGACGAGGGCACGGTCCGCTTCGACGGTGAACCCGCACCCGCGCTCACCGACCGCGACACCTGGCGGAGCAAGGTCGCCTGCGTCTACCAGAAGCCCACCGTGGTCCCCGAGTTGACGGTCGCCGAGAACCTCTTCATCAACCGGCAGCCGCAGTCCCGGGGCGGCGTCATCAGCTGGCGTCGGCTCCGCACCGAGGCCGCCGAACTCCTCGACACCTGGGACGTGCACGTCGACCCCGAGGCGCGCACCGCCGACCTCAAGGTCGAGGACCGCCAAATGGTCGAGATCGCCAGGGCGTTGAGCTTCGGCGCCCGGTTCATCGTCCTCGACGAACCGACCGCCCAGCTCGACAACCGGGAGATTGAGCGCCTCTTCACCCGGATGCGGGCGCTCCAGGAGTCGGGCGTCACCTTCCTGTTCATCTCGCACCACCTCCAGGAGGTGTACGAGGTGTGCCAGACCGTCACCGTGCTGCGCGACGCCCGCTGGATCACGACCGCACCGGTCGCCGACCTCCCGCGCCGGGCCCTGGTGGAGGCGATGGCGGGGGAGTCGATCGCCGAACTGGAGGTCCAGCTCAGGGAGTTGGACACCGAGGCACCCGTCCTCCTCGACGCGCGCGGGCTCACCTCCGAGTCGTACGAGAACGTCGATCTCACCGTGCGTCGTGGTGAGGTCGTCGGACTCGCCGGATCGAGCGGCAGTGGCAAGGTCGAACTGGCCGAGTCCTTCACCGGGTTGTACACGCCCACGGGCGGTACCGCTCAACTCGACGGCGAGCAGCTGCCGTTCGGGGATGTGCAGGCGGCGCTGAAGGCCGGTGTCGGCTGCGTGCCGCGCGACCGGCACGGGCAGGGGCTGGTCTTCGGGATGTCCATCGGGGACAACGCGACGATGACGGTCCTGGACCGGCTCGGCCGTTTCGGGTTCGTCGGCACCGAGCGCAAGCGCGCGTTCGCCACCGAGCTGATCGGCCGGCTCGACATCCACACCGAGGGCCCCGAACAGCCCGTCTCGGACCTGTCCGGCGGCAACGCGCAGAAGGTCGTCATGGCCCGCGCGCTCGCCTCCGACCCCAGGCTGCTGGTCCTCATCAACCCCACCGCGGGCGTCGACGTGAAGTCCAAGGAGTCACTGCTGGCCCGCATGGACAGCGCCCGCGACGACGGCACCGCCGTGCTCGTCGTCTCCGACGAACTCGACGACCTGCGGCGCTGCGACCGCGTCCTCGTCCTCTTCCACGGCCGCGTCGTCGCCGAGCACCCGGCGGGCTGGCGCGACCACGAGCTGATCGCCTCCATCGAAGGAGTGGACCATGGCTGACACCAAGGCGGCCCCGCCGCTCGCCGCCCCACGCGCCACCGGGGCGGGCTCGGCCCGCACGGTCCTGCTCCGCCGGGCCCGTGAACTCGCCCTCGTACCGGCCCTGTTGGTGCTCCTGGTGCTCGGCGCGATCGTCAACGACTCGTTCCTCACCGAACGGAACCTGATCTCCATCCTGGGCGCCTCCGCCGCGCTCGCGATGGTGGTCCTCGCCGAGTCGCTGATCCTGATCACCGGCAAGATCGACCTGTCCCTGGAGTCGGTGGTCGGCATCGCGCCCGCCATCGGCGCCCTGCTGGTCCTGCCGACCGCCGAGTCCGGCTGGGGCACGGAATGGTCGGCCCCGTTCGCCCTCGTCGCGATCCTCGTCGTGGGCGGGATCATCGGCGCCTTCAACGGCATCCTCGTCGTGAAGTTCAAGCTCAACGCCTTCATCGTCACCCTCGCCATGCTGATCGTGCTGCGCGGTCTGCTGGTCGGCGCCACCAAGGGCAAGACGCTGTTCGGCATGCCCGACTCCTTCTTCACCCTGGCCACCAGCACCTTCCTGAACGTCCCGATGTCGGTGTGGCTGGCCGCCGTCTGCTTCGCGATCGCCGGGTTCGCCCTCAAGTACCACCGCGTCGGCCGCGCCCTCTACGCGATCGGTGGCAACCAGGAGGCGGCCCGCGCGGCCGGCATCCGCGTCGACCGGATGCTCCTCGGGGTGTCCGTCGTCGCCGGCGTGCTCGCCTCGGTGGGCGGCATCATGCAGACCGGCTACGTGGGCGCGATCAGCGCCAACCAGGGCAACAACATGATCTTCACCGTGATGGCGGCGGCGGTCATCGGCGGCATCAGCCTCGACGGCGGCAAGGGCACCATGTTCGGCGCTCTGACCGGCGTACTCCTCCTGGGAGTTGTCCAGAACCTCCTCACCCTCGCCCAGGTCCCGTCCTTCTGGATCCAGGCCATCTACGGCGGGATCATCCTGGTCGCCCTCATGATCGCCCGCGTGACGACCGGCCGCGCCCAGGACTGACCCACCGGCCTCCGGCACCCGCACGGCACCGGATCCCTGTTCCCGACCGAAAGGCCCTCCGTGTCCCCGACCCCCGCCCGCGTCATCGCGGTCGACACCTACGACATCCGTTTCCCCACCTCGCGCGAGCTCGACGGCTCCGACGCGATGAACCCGGACCCCGACTACTCGGCCGCGTACGTCGTGCTGCGCACCGACGCGGCCGACGGGCACGAGGGGCACGGGTTCTCCTTCACCATCGGGCGGGGCAACGATGTCCAGGTCGCCGCGATCAACGCGCTGCGGGACCATGTGATCGGCCTGTCCGTGGACCAACTCTGCGCGGATCCGGGGACGTTGAACCGCGAGCTGATCGGCGACAGCCAACTCCGCTGGCTGGGGCCCGAGAAGGGCGTGATGCACATGGCGATCGGCGCCGTGATCAACGCGGCCTGGGACCTCACCGCCAAGCGCGCCGGCAAACCGCTGTGGCAGCTCCTCACCGACGCCGAGCCCGAATGGCTCGTCGGCCAGATCGACTTCAGGTACATCACCGACGCGCTCACCCCGGCCGAGGCCCTCGACATCCTGCGCCGCGGGAAAGCGGGCGCGGAAGGCCGTAGGAACATCCTGTTGGAGCGCGGCTTCCCCGCGTACACCACCTCCCCCGGCTGGCTCGGGTACGACGACGAGAAGCTCACCCGGCTCGCGGTGCAGGCCGTGGCCGACGGCTTCCGGCAGATCAAGCTGAAGGTCGGCGCCGACCTCGACGACGACATCCGCCGTTGCCGGGTGGCCCGTTCGGTGGTCGGCCCCGACATCCGGATGGCGATCGACGCCAACCAGCGGTGGGACGTGGCCGAGGCGATCCGCTGGACCACGGCCCTCGCCGAGTTCGACCCGTACTGGATCGAGGAACCCACCAGCCCCGACGACGTGTTGGGCCACGCCACGATCCGCGCGGCCGTCGCCCCCGTGAAGGTCGCCACCGGCGAACACGTCCAGAACCGCATCGTCTTCAAGCAGTTGCTCCAGGCCGGCGCCCTCGACATCCTCCAGATAGACGCGGCACGCGTCGGCGGCGTGAACGAGAACCTGGCGATCCTGCTGCTCGCCGCGAAGTTCGGCGTCCCCGTCTGCCCGCACGCGGGCGGCGTCGGACTGTGCGAACTCGTCCAGCATCTCTCGATGTTCGACTACCTCGCCGTCTCCGGGACGACCGACGACCGCGTCATCGAGTACGTCGACCATCTGCACGACCACTTCCTCGATCCGGTGGTGATCCGCGAAGGTCATTACATGGCACCCACCGCACCCGGGTTCTCGGCCACCATGCGTCCCGAGTCCATCGCGCGCTACACGTTCCCCGGCGGCACCTTCTGGGCCGCCGACCTCGACCGCCAGAAGGGACACGCGGCATGACCGACTTCGAGGGCCTCAGGGCCCTGGTCACCGGAGGCGCCTCCGGCATCGGCCGGGCCACCGCCGAACTCCTCGCCGAACGCGGCGCGTCGGTGGCGGTGCTCGACCTCGACCCCTCCGGCGTCGAGAAGCCGCTGCTCGGCCACCGCGCCGACGTCACCGACGACGCCTCCGTACGCCAGGCCGTGGCCGCCGCCGTCGCCGACCTCGGCGGACTCGACGTGGTGGTCAACAACGCGGGCATCGGCGCGCAGGGCACCGTCGAGGACAACGACGACGAGGAATGGCACCACGTCTTCGACGTGAACGTTCTCGGCATGGTCCGCGTCGCCCGCGCCGCGCTCCCGCACCTGCGCGAGTCGTCCCACGCGGCGATCGTCAACACCTGCTCCATCGCGGCCACGGCGGGTCTCCCGCAGCGTGCGCTCTACAGCGCCACCAAGGGGGCCGTGTACTCCCTCACCCTCGCCATGGCCGCCGACCACCTCCGGGAGGGCGTCCGTGTGAACTGCGTCAACCCCGGTACGGCGGACACCCCTTGGGTCGGCCGGCTCCTCGACTCGGCGTCCGACCCGGCCGCCGAACGCGCCGCCCTGGCCGCCCGCCAGCCCTCGGGACGCCTCGTCTCGGCGGCCGAAGTCGCGGGCGCCATCGCCTACTTGGCGAGCCCGCTGTCCGGCGCCACCACCGGCACGTCACTCGCCGTGGACGGTGGCATGCAGGGCCTGCGGCTGCGGCCGGTGGGCCAGTGAGCGCCCTCGGGGCGAGCGGGGTCGAGGTCAGCGGGCTGGGCTTCGGCGGCGCGGCGATCGCCAACCTGTACACCGGGGTGAGCGACGACCAGGCACACCAGGCCGTCAACACGGCCTGGCAGCAGGGCATTCGCTACTTCGACACCGCACCGCACTACGGCCTCGGGCTCTCCGAGCGGCGCCTGGGTGCGGCCCTGCGCGAGCACCCGCGCTCGTCGTACGCGATCTCCACCAAGGTCGGACGGCGCCTGGAACCCGTGGAGACGGCGACCGGCGACGACCTCGCCAACGGCTTCGCCGTGCCCGCGACCCAGCGCCGCGTGTGGGACTTCAGCGCCGACGGAGTACGCCGAACCCTGGACGCCAGCCTGGAACGGCTGGGCCTCGACCGCGTCGACATCGTCTACCTCCACGACCCCGACGACCACGCCGAACAGGCCTTCCGCGAGGGCTATCCGGCCCTGGAGAAGCTCCGCGCGGAGGGTGTCGTCGGGGCGATCGGCGCGGGCATGAACCAGGCCGAGATGCTCACCCGGTTCGTCCAGGACACGGACGTGGACGTCGTGTTGTGCGCGGGCCGCTACACCCTGCTCGACCAGAGCGCCCTCGCCGAACTGCTCCCGGCCGCCGTCGCACGCGGCAGGTCGGTGGTCGTCGGCGGGGCCTTCAACTCCGGTCTGCTGGCGGACCCGAAGCCGGACGCGACGTACAACTACGCCCAGGCACCGGCGGAGTTGCTGGACCGCGCCCTGCGCATGAAGGCCGTGGCCGAGCGTCACGACATCACTCTGCGCGCCGCCGCCCTGGCCTTCTGCGCGGCCCACCCGGCCGTGGCCAGTGTCCTGGTCGGCGCCCGGTCGGAGGCCGAAGTACGGGACTGCGCCGAGCAGTTCGCCCTCCCCGTGCCCGCCGCGTTCTGGCAGGAACTGCGGGAGGCGGGACTCCTGTCGACGGACGCCCCCGTCCCCACCCGGGAGCCGTCATGAGAGTCGCCCTGCACACCAAGGTCCGCCCCGACCGCATCGCCGAGTACGAGAGCGCCCACCTCGACGTCCCCAAGGAACTCACCGCCGCGATCCGCGCCGCCGGTGCCACCTCCTGGACGATCTGGCGCAGCGGCACCGACCTCTTCCACGTCCTGGACTGCGACGACTACGCCCGCCTGCTCGCCGAGTTGGACCAGCTCCCGGTGAACGTGGCCTGGCAGGCCCGCATGGCGCAGCTCCTCACCGTGGTGCACGACTACTCCGGCGAGGGCACCGACGCCGGCCTGCCCGTCGTATGGGAGCTGCCGTGACCGTCGACGCCCACCACCACGTCTGGGATCTCTCGGTCCGCGACCAGGACTGGATCACCGGCCCCGAACTCCAGCCCCTGCGCCGCGACTTCACCGTCACCGACCTCGAACCCGAGGCACGGGCGGCCGGCGTCGACCGGACCGTCCTCGTCCAGACCGTCACCGTCGCCGAGGAGACCCCGGAGTTCCTCGCCCTCGCCGACGCGCACGACCTGATCGCCGGAGTCGTCGGCTGGATCGACCTCACCCGTCCCGACATCACCGACGAACTGGCGCGCCTGCGCGAACTCCCCGGCGGCCACCACCTCAAGGGCATCCGTCACCAGGTACAGGGCGAACCCGACCCGAACTGGCTGCTGCGCCCGGACGTACGCCGAGGCCTCACGGCAGTCGCCGACGCGGGACTCGTCTACGACCTGCTGGTCCTGCCCCACCAGTTCCCGGCCGCCGTGGAGGTGGCCGCAGCCCTGCCCCAACTCACCTTCGTTCTCGATCACTTGGGCAAGCCGCCCATCGCCTCGGGACAGCTGGAACCCTGGACGACCTCTCTCCGCTCCCTCGCCGCGCTCCCCAACACGTACTGCAAGCTGTCGGGACTGGTCACGGAGGCCGACTGGAAGACCTGGAGCACGGAGGACCTCCACCCGTACGCGGACACCGCACTCGACGCCTTCGGGCCGGGCCGCCTGATGTTCGGCTCGGACTGGCCGGTCTGCACGCTGGCGGCGACGTACGGCCAAGTAGCGGATGCGGCCGGCGAGTTGACGGACGACCTCAGCGCGGCTGAACGCGCCGAGGTCCTCGAAGGCACCGCCACCCGCGTCTACGGCCTCTGAGTTTCTGCCGCCGCCAACCGCGTCGGCGGCAGAAACTCCCGCACGAACGTCCGCTCCCAGCACGCGCCCGTCTCCCGCAACTCCCGCCAACTCGTGTAGCGGTAGCGGAAGAGACGGGCCCGGACGAAGTGCGGCGGCGCGTCGGGCGGGAACGGGGAGCGACGCAACAGCCGTAGCGTGTCCCGGTCGTTCTCCAGGAGGCGTTCCACCAGGGCGCCGAACCACGGGTCGGCGTAGCCGGGGGAGAGGGCCGCGAACCACATCATCCAGTCCAGCCGCAGATGGTACGGCGCGAACTGGCGTGGCCAGCGCCGTGGATCGCCCGGCTTGCCCCTGAACTCGTACTCCCGCCAGTCGGAGTCCTCGCGGGGTACGGCGTCCGTCGTGCCCTCCACCACCACCTCGTGGCGGACGCGGCTGACGGTGCCGAACGCGCCGTAGGAATTGACCAGATGGAGCGGGTCGAAGGAACGGTTCATGATCTGGCGGCGGGAGATCATGTTGCGGACCGGGCGGTGGCTGAGCCAGAGCAGGAGGGCGGCGACCGCGACGACCACGGCCTCGTACCAGAGCGGTGGGTCGGGTACGTGCGGTGGTGTGTGCGGGAACCGGATCGCGGAGAGGGCGAGCACGATGGTGATCCAGTTCAGCCAGGAGAAGTTGCCGGACAGGACCAGCCACAGTTGGGTGGCGATCATCAGGGACGCGGCGGCCGTCGCGATCGGCTGAGGGGTGAACAGCAGCACGGGGACGATGAGTTGGGTGACGTGGTTGGCGGCGACCTCCACCCGGTGCAGCGGTCGGGGGAGGTGGTGGAAGAACCAGCTCAGCGGGCCCGGCATCGGCTGGGTCTCATGGTGGAAGTCCAGACAGGTCAGCTTCCGCCAGCACGCGTCGCCGCGCAGCTTGATCAGGCCCGCGCCGAACTCCACCCGGAACAGGACCCAGCGGAGCAGGAACAGCACCACGACCGGCGGGGCCACCTCGTCGTTGCCGAGGAAGACGGCGAGGAAGCCGACCTCCAGCAGCAGTGACTCCCAGCCGAACGCGTACCAGGTCTGGCCCACGTTGACGATCGACAGGTACAGCACCCACGGCACCAGCCACAGCAACATCCCGGCCCAGAGCGGGAGTCGGGAGTCGAGCCCGGCCGCCAGTGCCGCCGACACCGCGCAGCCCGTCCCTGCGCAGGCCGCGAAGAAGCGGTCCGTGTAGTGGAGTTGGAAGATGCCCGGGGCCTGGTGGAACGGCGTCCGGGCGAGGAGGCGGGGGACCGGCAGCATGCCGTGTTCGCCGATCAGCGCGCGGAACTGGCGGGCCGCCGTGAGGAACGCGACCAGGTAGACGCCGGCCAGAGCCCGCTGGAAGACCAGTCGGCTCAGCCAGTAGTCGGGTGCGGTGAACCAGGCCATGTCCGGTGCGTTCCTCCCTTCGTCTTCACGCCTGAAAAGACCTTCACTCTCCGTGTTCCATGCCTCCGGTTGCGTAACCCAAGTGAGTGAAGCAGACAATAGTGGCGAATCACCCGGCTTGAGGCGGGAGAGCACGGTGCGCATATCCACCGGAACCATCGCCACGGCCTGCGCGCTCTCGGCGACGCTCCTCGTCGCCGGGTGCGGCGGCGACGGCGGCAAGGACACGAAGCCGAGCGGCGAGGTCTTTCTGCAGCCCGTCGCGGCACAGGGCCCCGACCCCTTCACGGACTCCACGGCCACCGCGCCGAGCGTCCCACCACGGGTCACCCGAACGCCGCAGTCCACACCTCCGAAGTCCTCGCCTCCCCGGGTGACACCCACGGGGACCATGTCCACGCCCTCCGGCCACATGCGTTCCGTCTCCGGTGCCACGCCCGGTCTGTACGGCGGGACCGCGCGGACCGGCAGTTGTGACGTGGAGCGGCAGATCTCGTATCTCACCCGGGACCAGGCCAAGGCCGGTGCCTTCGCGCAGGCCGAGGGGATCTCCCCGGGCGGGATCCCCGGCTATCTGCGCGGCCTGACCTCGGTCGTGCTGCGTGCCGACACCCAGGTCACCAATCACGGGTTCCGGGACGCTCGGGTGACCGGGTTCCAGTCGGTGCTGCAGTCCGGTACCGCCGTGCTCGTCGACAACCGGGGCGTGCCCCGGGTCCGCTGTGCCTGCGGCAACCCGCTCAAGGCGGGTGCGGCGGGCCAGGGCGCGATGGCTGACGGCGGTCGGCCTTGGTCCGGGTTCCGGCCCGCCGAGGTGGTCGTGGTGACCCCGGCACCCCAGGTGATCACCAACATCACGATCATCGACATCGTCGACAACACGTGGATCGAACGGCCCCTCGGGCATCGCGGGCCCCATCACGACCACGTCGTACCCCGGCCGCCGCACATGCTGCCGACGCCGACACCGTCCCGTACGGGTCCGTCGCCGCGACCGCACGACAGCGGGTCCAGTGCCTCGCCCGGCGATACGAGTCCGTCGCCGAGCAGCAGCGCGAGTACTTCTCCGGACGCCTCTCCGAGCATCTCGCCGAGCGACGGGAGCGCGTCCCCGAGCGACGGCCGGAGCCCCGCCCCGGAGAAGTCCGCCACCGACTGCGTCACCCCGACCGTCACGGTCACCCCGGGCGCGACCGGCGACGCACCCGGCGAGCCACCCTCCCCGGGGCCCACCGACTGCCCCGCCGCCACCGTCACGGCCACCCCGACGACCAGCCCGCCCGGCAGCACGTCCACCCCCTCGCCGCGCGGAGCCACTCCGGGTGCCGGGACGCCCTCCGCGTCGGAGCCGTCCCAGGGCCAGGACTCCCCGGACGAGATCGGTCCGCCGAGCGTGCCGGAGACCCCCGACCTGCCCGACGGCGGCGGGCTGATCCCCGACGACACCACCACCGGCAGCATCTTCGACAGCCCCACGAGCGTGTTCGACGGCTGACCGCGCAGGGTGCCGCGTAGCGCTCGGACAAGTCGAAGAATCGGGCAAATCCTGGCAAGGTGGGCCGCATGGTTGATCGGGGAGCGAGCGCCCTGTCACTCCCGGACGACTGGCCCGCCCACCCGGACCCGATCCTGGCGCTCAACCGCATGGGCAGCTTCGACTGGGACCTGGACAACGGCCTGTTCCACATGGACGCCCAGGCCCACGAGGTCTTCGACCTGCGCCCCGACGAATACGACGGCCGCCCCGAGTCACTGGAGATCCGGGTACCGCCGACGGAGGGCTACCGGCTGGACGGTCTCGTCTCCCAGGCATTGAAGGACGGCAGCGAGAACTACGGCGCCTACTTCCGGGTGCGGCTGCGCGACGGCACCCTGCGCTGGACCCACACCCAGGGCTACATCCGGCGCGACGAGACGGGTCGCCCGCGCCGGATCATCGGCATCCTCCGGGACGCCACGCGGGAGCTCGCCGAGAGCGCGGCCCGCCGTGAGCAGGCGGCCCAGGACGCGGCGCTGCGCCGGCAGACCAACGTCGTCCAGCTCACCACCGCCGCCCTCGCGCACGCCCGTACCGTCCAGGACGTCATCGACGTCCTCAAGGACACCCACGGTCTCGTCCACCTCGGCGCGACCAGCCTGGTCATGGGCCTGGTCGAGGCCGGCCGTATCCGGCTGGTCGCGGAAGGTCCCGAGGACAGCTTCGTGCCCGGCACGGAGGTCACCCGGATCGACGAGCAGTACCCGATGGGGGAGGTCGTACGGACCCTCGCGCCGGCGTTCATCGAGTCGCCGGAGGAGTTCGCCGAGCGGTATCCGCTCCTGTGGCCGCACATCACCGAGCTGAACATCACCGCGGCCGCCTATCTTCCGCTGATCGCGCAGGCGCGGCCGATCGGGGCGATGGGGCTGCTCTACAGCGACCGGCGCGGGTTCTCCGCGGACGAGCGCAACGTGCTCGTCGCGCTGGGCAGCAGCATCGCGCAGAGCCTCCAGCGCGCCATGTTCTACGAGCAGGAGAAGGACCTCGCGCAGGGTCTTCAGCAGGCGATGCTGCCGCGCGCGATCCCGAGTGTCCCGGGCGCCGATGTCGCCGTGCGCTACCGGTCCGCGAAGCTCGGGCGGGACATCGGCGGTGACTGGTACGACCTGATCCCGCTGCCGGGCGGGCGGGTCGGCGCGGTCATCGGCGACGTCCAGGGGCACGACACGCACGCAGCCGCCGTCATGGGGCAACTGCGCATCGTCCTCAAGGCGTACGCCGCCGAGGGGCACACCCCGGCCACGGTGATGGCCCGCGCCTCCGTCTTCCTCCACGAACTCGACACCGAGCGCTTCGCCACCTGCCTCTACGCCGAGGTCGACCTGTCGACCGGAGTGGTGCAGGTGGTCCGGGCCGGTCATATCGACCCGCTCGTGCGGCAGTTGGACGGGACCTCCCGTCGGATGACCGTCGTGGGCGGGCTGCCGCTCGGGCTCTCCGCCGAGTTCGGGCGGCTCGAATATCCCGTCTCCACCATCGAACTCGACCCCGGCGAGACCCTGTTGCTGTGCACCGACGGCCTCGTCGAACAGCCGGGAGCCGACCTCGACGACGGCATGCAGACCCTCGCCGCGCTCATCGCCTCCGGCCCCGACGACGTACGCGACCTCGCCGATCTGCTCATCGACGTGGCCGAGGAACGCGGCGGCGAGGACGACGTGGCGCTGCTCCTGCTGCGCCGGCGCGGGCTCGACGCCCCGCAACCCGGCGGGCGGCTCCAGCAGCATGTGGCCCCCGGTGACTCCGAGGCCCTCACCGAGGCGCGGCACATGATCCGGGCCGCGGTCCGCGCATGGGGCGCGGGCGAGCGTTCCGACGAGGTGGAGCTGGTCGCCGACGAGCTGATCACCAACGCGCTGACGCACACCGAGGGGTCCGCGATCGTCACCCTCAGGGTCCTCAACGGCACCGAACGCCGGCTGCGCGTCGAGGTCGAGGACTCCTCCAGCGCCCTCCCGCGCCGCCGTGAGGCGGGCGAGAACGGTGTCTCCGGGCGCGGTCTGCTCCTCGTCGACCTGCTCACGGACGTGTGGGGCGTGGAGGCACGCGGCAGCGGCAAGTGCGTGTGGTGCGAGTTCCTGTTCCCGGACCGCACCTGATCCGGCACGACCTGACCCCACGGGCCTCTGGTGGCACCCTGGACGTATGCCGGAACTCCCCGAGGTCGAAGCGCTGAAGGACTTCCTGACCGAACACCTCGTCGGCCACGAGTTCGTACGGGTGCTGCCCGTCGCCATCAGCGTCCTGAAGACGTACGACCCTCCGCCCACCGCGCTGGAGGGGCACGAGGTGGTGGCCGTGCACCGCCACGGCAAGTTCCTGGACGTCGAGACGGCCGACGGCCCGCACTTCGTCACCCACCTCGCCCGCGCGGGCTGGCTGCACTGGAAGGACCGCCTCCCGGACGGCCCGCCCCGCCCCGGCAAGGGCCCGCTGGCGCTCCGCGTGGCCCTGGAGACGGGCGAGGGCTTCGACTTGACGGAGGCGGGCACCCAGAAGCGCCTCGCGGTGTACGTCGTCGCCGACCCGCAGGAGGTCCCGGGCATCGCCCGCCTGGGCCCCGACCCGCTCGCCGACGACTTCGACGAGACACGCTTCGCCGCACTCCTGAAGGACGAACGCCGCCGGCTCAAGGGCGCCCTGCGCGACCAGACCCTGATCGCCGGGGTGGGCAACGCGTACAGCGACGAGATCCTGCACGCGGCGAAGATGTCCCCGTTCAAGCTCGCGTCGTCACTGACCCCGGCCGAGACGCACACGCTCCACGAGGCCCTGCGCACGACTCTCGAAGAGGCCGTGGAACGCTCCCGAGGCGTGGCGGCAGGCCGCCTGAAGGCGGAGAAGAAGAGCGGCCTACGCGTCCACGGCCGCACCGGCCAGCCCTGCCCGGTCTGCGGCGACACCATCCGCGAGGTCTCCTTCAGCGACTCGTCGCTCCAGTACTGCCCGACCTGCCAGACGGGCGGCAAGCCGCTGGCGGACCGGCGGATGTCGAAACTGCTCAAGTAGCTACCAGGGCACCCCCGTCCCGTCCCACGACAGGAACCGCCCCGTAGGCCCGTCGTCCGGCAGCAACGCCAGGTCGACGGCCCCCCTCGCCGCCTCCGCCGGATCCCCGGCGCTCGCCGCCGCCCGTGCGTTGAGGTCCGTCGCCCGGAGGCCGGGGGCCAGCGCGTTCACCTTGAAGCCCGCTGCCGCGAGGGACTGGGCGTAGAAGAGGGTCAGGGCGTTGAGGGCCGACTTCGACGAGCGGTACGCGGCGCCCGAGCCGGCGTGGAGGGCGAACTCGCGGTCCGGGTCGGCGCTCCAGGTCAGGGAGCCGGTGCCGCTGGACACGTTCACGATGCGGGGGTGCGGGGAGCGGCGCAGGGCCGGGAGGAAGGCGTTGGTGACGGCCAGGACGCCGAAGACGTTCGTCTCGTAGGTGCGGCGGAAGTCGTCGAGGGTCGCCTCGGGTGCGGGGCCGCTGCCGGCCATGATGCCCGCGTTGTTGACCAGGACGTCCAGGGCGTTCACCTGCCGCGCCGCCGCCGCGATGCTGTCGGGGTCCGTGACGTCGAGGGTCAACGGCCTTGCGCCGCCGCCCAGTTCCTCGACGGCCCGTTCGCCCCGGCCCGCGTCGCGCGAGCCGACGTAGACCGTGAATCCCTCGGCTACGAGCAGGCGGGCGATCTCCTTGCCGATGCCCTTGTTCGCGCCGGTGACCAGTGCTGTGGAATCGTTCATGGGGACCACGATTCCGCAGCCGGGACCGCCGAACCAGGGACAACCGATCCCTGGCAGCCGGAGAGCGGGCGGAGCGTGGCCGGCCGGCTGTCGGAGGGAGGCACCGTGAGCGGGAAACAGGAACTGGCCCGATTTCTGCGGGGGCGGCGGGAGTTGCTGATCCCCGCCGATGTGGGGTTGGCCGGTGAACCGTCCCGGCGGACCCTCGGGCTGCGGCGGGAGGAGGTCGCCGAGTTGGCCCACATGTCCGTCGACTACTACGCCCGACTGGAGCAGGGGCGCGGGCCGCGTCCGTCACCCCGCATCCTCGACGCCCTCACCGGAGTGTTCCGGCTCGGGCCGGCCGAGCGGACCCATCTGTTCCGGCTGGCGGGGACACAGGTGACGCCGCTCGCCGCGCCGGTGCGGAGCGTCCGCCCGCATGTGGCCGCCCTGTTGAGCCGTATCCCGGACACGGCGGCCATCGTCACCGACGCCACCTACGACGTCATCGCCTGGAACCCGCTGGCGGGTGCCGTCCTCGGCGGCGATCTCGACGCGCGGCCGAACCTGGCGCGTCGGCGGTTCCTGGGGCGGCCCCAAGAGAGTTCCAGCGCCGAGGAGTTCGGCCACATCGTGGTGTCCCGGCTGCGGCGCGCCGCCGACCGTTACCCCCACGACCCGGGACTCGGCCGTCTGCTGGCCGAACTGCGCTCCGGGAGCGAGGAGTTCAGGGCGATCTGGGAGACCGACCCGGTGCACGCCCCCGGCCACCGCACCAAGACCCTCACCCACCCGGAGGCGGGCCGGCTCCGGGTGAACTGCGATGTGCTCACCGTCCCGCACGACGACCAGGAGGTCGTCTTCGTCACCGCGGACCCGGGGACCCCCTCCGCACGGGCCCTGCGGCAACTGGCCGCCCCGGGACGGGACATCAGTGCGAGGTGAGCCGTACCAACCGCTGTCCGTCGGCCGTCCGCACGTCGTAGTGGTCGATCTCGGTGGGGTGCATCGCCGAGCCCCCCTGCATCGTGATCATCGTCGCGTCGTGCTCGGGCACCATCCAGCTCGTCACGGTCTGCTCGGAACCGTCGCGGCCGACGACCACGAGACGACAGGATCGAGGGCCCGCACCGTCCTTGATCTTCAGGGAGACATCACTGCCGTAGTTCTCGTTGGCGGCCGTGACCTGTGCCCACACGCCCGACTTGGCGTCGGTCGCCGTGAGTTGCACGGCACCGTCGCCGTGCGCGGCGAGGGTCGCCACCGCGGGACCGCCGACGGCGAACACCACCGAGGCGGCCACGGCGTACAGAAACCGCCGCCGTCCGGCCCGATGGCGCGTGGCCACCTCGCCGAGCAACCGGTCCAGGAGCCGCGGACCGGGTTGTGCCATGGGGTGCACAGAGCGCGGCGTCGCACGCCGGTACAGCATCAACTGCCGTGAGGCGGGACCGAATTCGGTCACATGAGCCGCGCAACTGGTGCACTCCATGAGGTGATCCTCGAAGCGGAAGGCGTCCGCCTCGTCCAGCACGCCGAGCGCGTACGCGCCGACGTCGCGATGCCTTTCCAGGGACCTCATGCCGAATCCTCGTGCCGTTAGGTGCGGGTGGGGTTACTCCTTGCTCCCATCGGTACGCACCAGACAGTCGAATCACTCAAGGCACACAGAATCCCAAGCAACAGATTCGGAGCGGTCGGGCCCGCGGATTGGTCCCATCTCAAAAAAGATGGATGGCGAGATGGCCGAGCGGCAGACCCAGCTGCCAGGCGGGCGTCCAGACCTTCGGCCCGTCGTCCTCACCGGTCACCGGACCGCCTCCCGGCCCCGGTACCGCGTCCAGATCCGGCGCGAGCAGTTCGGTCTCCTCCAGCCAGCGCCAGGCGGCCTCCGCGAGCGCCAGGTCCGGTGCGTCCGCGCCGGATTCGGCGGCCTCGGCCGTCAATCTGGACATACGTTCAGCGACCCAGTCCTGCCACGGCTGGTCGTACGCCGTGAGCGAAAGCCAGGTCTCCAACTGGGTCACCACGCGGATACCGGACAACTCACCGTCCGTGTCGGACAGGAAGATGGTCAGCGCCAGCGCGTCCCGACCCGCGCGGAACTCGAAGGACGTCGGCGGCATCAGGTCGCCGGTCCGCAGCAACTCGTCGGCGATGTACTCGGCGTACAACCACGCCATGGGGACGGTGAGTTCACCGCCACCGGTGCCGTCCGTGCTCTCTTGACCTCTGTGCAGCATCCCTTCCTGCCTTCCTCCGGTGCGTGCGCGTCGCCCGGCCCGGGGCTCCGTCAGGAACCCCGGGCCCCCCAGTCCGGAACACGGATGAGGACAGCCGATTACTCAACCGGGTTCTGAGCAAGGCGCTTTACGGAGGTTTGACTAATGGATTGGTTTCACCGCAGGTCGGCCGCATAGCCCGGAAGCACCCGGCGAAGGGCGCGCAGCGCGTAGTACGCGCGGGACTTCACCGTACCGGGCGGAATCCCCAGTGCTGCCGCGGCCTCCGCCACACTCGCCCCGTGGAAATACACCAGCACCAGGACTTCCCGGTGCTCCGGAGTGAGTGTCTTCACAGCCTCCCGCACATCGAGCGTCGCCGCCGACCGTTCCGCGTGATCGGCACAGACGCGTGCGTTCTCCAGCACCGCGTCCCCGACCTCCGGCGGTCGCGCCTGCCGGGCCCGGCGCGCGTCGATGGCGAGCCGCCGGCCCACCGTCAGCAGCCACGGCCGTACGGACTCGAAGGCGTCGGCGCGCAGCGCCTCGGGGTGCTGCCAGGCCCGGACGAGGGTCTCCTGGACGAGGTCCTCGGCGCGCTGGCGGTCGCCGTCGCAGAGCCGGAGCAGCAGCGCGAAGAGCGGCCTGCCGTGCTCGCGCTGCAGTGCGGCGAGCTCGTGCCCGGCGGTCGTTCCGTCTCTGAGCGTGGGTCCGGCCGTCATGGCCGTATGGCATCGCAGGGGGGCGTTCGGGGACAGGGGGCGCACGAGGGGCTTGCGGCGGACGGTCGATCGCGTCGACGAACGGTGCGACGAACGGTCCGCGTCCCCCGGCGATCCGCCGCACGCGCACACCGGACGGGTCATCAGAGGCCGGAAGTCGTTTGCGGGGGCGGTGAAGTTCATACCTATTGGTGGGTAAATATGACCACAGTGGGGTGAATTGATGATCGCACGCAGACAGCAGGTGGCCGTCGCCGTCGCCGGCCTTCTCACCGCGGCCGCCGCCTGCCAGGCCCAGCACCACGACTCGAAGGCGTCCGGCCGTCCGGCGCCCCCCGCCGCCCGCGGCTTCACCCTCGTCGCCGCCGGTGACATCCTCCCGCACAGCGCCGTCGTCGACCGCGCCCGCTTCGACGCCGGCGGCACCGGCTACGACTTCCGCCCGATGCTCGCCGCGGTCCAGCCCCTCGTCTCCCGCGCCGATCTGGCGCTGTGTCACGTCGAGAGCGTCTACGGCGACTCCGCCACCGGCACCGCGGCCCTCACGTCCCCGCCCGAGGCGGCCCAAGGCCTCGCCGCGACCGGCTACGACAGCTGCTCCACCGCCTCCGACCACAGCCTCGACCAAGGCGCCGTCGGCATCCAGCGCACCCTCGACGCCCTCGACCGCGCGGGCGTACGGCACGCGGGAACGGCACGCACCGACGCCGAGGCGCACACGGTCACCCTGCTGCGCGCCGGTCCCGCGAAGGTCGCCCACCTCGCCTACACCGCCGACGCGAACGGCGTCCCGCTCCCGCCGGCCGAGCCCTGGGCCGTCAACCTCCTCGACCCCGCCCGCGTCCTCGCCGACGCCCGGGCCGCCCGCCGCGCGGGCGCCGACGTGGTGGTCGTCTCCGTGCGCTGGGGCACGGCGGGCCAGAACGCCCCCGACCCGCAACAGCTCGCGCTCGCCAGGGAACTCACCGCCGCCCGCACCGACGGCCGCCCGGACATCGACCTCGTCCTCGGCAACCAGGCCCGCACCCCGCAGGCGTACGAGAAGGTCAACGGCACCTGGGTCGTCTACGGGCTCGGCGACCAGATCACCGGCGAGATGTACGACAACGCGGGCACCCAGGACCCCGGCGGCAACCTGAGCACCCTCGGCCGCTTCACCTTCGTGCCGCCCGCCCGGCCCGGAGGGCGCTGGGAGGTGACGAGGGCGGAGTTCGTCCCGCAGCTGTTCGACATCGACGCGGGCCGGGTCGTCGACATCAACCAGGCGATCGGCCAGGGCGCCGACCTGACCGGCGACCGCGACCGCGTCCGCGAGGTGGTGCTGAGTCGGGGCGCGGCGAAGGACGGGCTGGTGATGGGGAAGTAGCCCCGGGGATCAGTCGACGTCGACGTGCGCGAAGGTCTCCAGCATCTGGGTGAGCACCTTTGCGCACGCGTGGACGTCGGCCTCCGTCAGCTCGCCGCCGACCTGGCGCATCAGGTAGTGCTCGCGGCCCAGCACATCGGCGATGGTCGAGCGGCCGGTGTCGGTCAGCCGGATCAGGGAGGACCGCTGGTGCGCCGGGTTCGGCACGCTCTCGACCCAGCCGTGCGCCGCCGCGTCGTTGACCATGCGCTGCACGAACTGCCGGCTCAGTGCCTGGTCGCGGCCCATCTGGGGAACCGTCATGGGTCCGTGCAGGCGCAGCAGGTTCAGGACGGCGCGTACGCCCGCGGACACGCCCTCGACCGGTTCGGCCTGCTCCACCTTGCGCGCCGCGCGCCGGTAGAGCGGGCCGACGAGGTCGAACACCTCGGTGAGGCGGTGGCCGAGTTCGTCGGGGGAGAGGGGAGCGGGCGCCGGGGGAGGAGAGTCGTTCACGGCCTCATCATGACACCTGGGTTGCCAAACCCATGCCCAAGATGACACCTTGGTTGTCATGACAGCTGCTTCGGAACTGAGCTTCTTCGCATCTGCCGACGGGGACCTGGCCTACCGCGACGTGGGCACCGGCGACCCCGTGGTCCTCCTCCACTCCGGCTTCGCCGACCACCGCGTCTTCGACGACCAACTGCCGTCCCTCGCCGCCGACTTCCGCGTCATCGCGCCCGACATCCGGGGTCACGGCCTCTCGGCCAACGCGAGCGGGCCGTTCCGCTGGGCCGACGACCTGGCGGGTCTCCTGCGCCACCTGGACCTCGGCCCCGCGGTCCTGGTCGGCCTGTCCATGGGCGCGGCCGTCGCTACCGACACCGCGCTGGAGCATCCCGAACTGGTCCGCGCGATCGTCGTCAGCGGCGGCGGCACCAGCGCGTTCGAGTACCAGGACCCCGAGCTGCTGGAACACACGGCCCGCGCCGGGCAGTTGCTCGCCACCGGCGACATCCCGGGTTGGCTCGACCAGTTCGCCCGAGGCGTGGCGGGCCCGCGCCGCACGGTGGCCGAGGTCGCCCCGTCCGTCGTCCGCCGCCTGCGCGAACTGACCGCCCACACGATCTCCAAGCACACCCCGGGCGAGAAGGACTGGTACGTCCCGCTGACCGACCCTTGGTCCGGCGTCCCGAAGCTGGACGTCCCGGTCCTGGCGATCCACGGCGCCGTCGACTGGCCGGACAGCATCGCCATGGCGCAACGCCTCGCCGACACCGTCCCGAACGGCCGTTCCACGACCGTCGAGGGCGTCGGCCACTACCCGAACATGGAGAAGCCGGAACGCTTCAACGAGATCCTGATGGACTTTCTCGGCGCCCTCCGCCGGAACGAGGCGGAGGGCTGACCACCGCACAACCGCCGACGGCCACGGCGTCACCGCCTGACCACCGCGCAACCGCCGACGGCTACGGCGTCGCCGCCCGGCTCCGGCTCATCGCCACCGGCTGTGGCACTACCGCCGGCGCTTACGGCTTCCCCGCCGGGCTGCGGCACGGCCGCCGGCGGCTTGGGCGTCACCGCCCGGCTATGCAGGGCCGCCGACGGCCACGGCATCACCGCCTGGCTACGCACGGCCGCCGGTGGCTACGGCATCACCGCCTGGCTACGCAGGGCCGCCGGTGGCTACGGCGTCGCCGCCCGGCTCCGGCCCATCGCCACCGGCTGTGGCACTACCGCCGGCGCTTACGGCGTCCCCGCCGGGCTTGCGGCACGGCCGCCGGCGGCTAGGGCGTCACCGCCCGGCGAGCGCTCCACCTCAGCATTTACGGCACGGCCGCCGGCGGGTAGGGGGCACCGCCCGGCGAGTGCTCCACCTGCACCATCTTCGGCGCGGCCGTCGGCGGCTTGGGCGTCACCGCCCAGCCACCGCTCCGCCCCCACCGGCTACCGCACGACCGCCCGGTGGCTATGGCATCACCGCCGGGCCACGCCACCACCGTCACCGGCCACCGCCCGACCGCCGGAGGCTACGGCACCACCGTCACCGGCTGCACGGTCACTGCCCGACGATCACCGGCGACGACCCCACCCCCACTGGTGACGCCACCACCGTCACCGGCCACCGCCCGACCGCCGGAGGCTACGGCACCACCGTCACCGGCCACCGCCCGACCGCCGGAGGCTACGGCACCACCGTCACCGGCCACCGCCCCGCCTTCACCAACCGCACCGCCACCGAGCCGATGATCCGGTGCCCCGCCTGCTCCGAGGCGCCCACGATGACCGCGTCGGCCTTGAGTTCGTCGGCCGCCTTCACCAGGCCGCCGTAGGGGTCGCCGCGGAACGTGTGGAATTCCCAGCGGATGTCGAATATCCCCTTCATGCGCTCGGTCTCGTGGCGGATCTGGGCGACGAGGTTCTCCGCGATCTCGTCGGTCGTGTCCGCGACCGGTGCCCCCATGGCCGCGCCCGCCGCCAGCACCGGCTGTACGTACACGAGGGCGAGCAGCGCGCCCTGGCGTCTGGCCAGGCCCGCCGCATAGGACGCGGCCCGGAGGGAGGAGTCGGAGCCGTCCATTCCGGCCATGATCACCTTGGGCCCGTCCGTGCCCCGCTCGAACTGGGTTGAGTGCTGTTCCGTCACGGCCGTGAGGTTATCGGAACCCGCAGGTCCTGAACCCGCCCGGGAGCGCTCGACGGGCGCGCCGCCCGCCCTGTTCCTACAGTCGGAACCATGACTGCCACGGTGGAGGCTGCCAGGTCCAAGGACACCAAGGGTCCGATACGGCCGCCCGGCAACGGGTTCCTCGGCCGGGTGCCGGAGGGTTTCGCGACCTTCTTCGGTGCCCTCGGCCTGCTCTGCGTCCTGCTCGCGTTCATCGCCCCGCTGCGCCGCGTGCTGCGCCCGGTGGTCCGCTTCCTCGACCTGCTGATCGTCCCCGTCAGCGCCAACCTCGCCTACGCCGTCTTCCTCTTCCTGCTCGCCGCCGCGACCGCCGCCCGCAAGAGGATCGCCTGGTGGCTGGTCGTCGTCTACCTCGGCCTGCTCGTCCTGACGGACATCCTCGGCGTGGCCCTGGGCCTGTACGCCGAGTCCCTCCCGTCGCTCATCGTGTGCGCCCTGCTGCTGGTCCTGCTGATCGTGGCGCGCGGACAGTTCTACGCCGCCTCCCGTCGCGCGGCCGTACGACGGGCCCTCGCCGTCCTCCTGGTCGGACTCGCCGTCGCGATCCTCGCCGGCTGGGGACTCGTCGCCCTGTTCCCCGGCACCCTCCCCACGAGCCAGCACCTCGGCTGGGCCGCCGACCGGGTCTGCGGCGGCCTGGTCTCCGGCCGCTCCTTCGACGGACGCCCGCCCCGCGCCCTGTTCTTCCTCCTCGGCCTGTTCGGCGCGCTCGCCCTCCTGAACGCGGCCACCGTCCTCTTCCGCTCCCAACGTCTCGAAGCGGCCCTGCACGGTGACGAGGAGGACCGCATCCGCGCCCTCCTGAAGGCCTATGGCGGCCAGGACTCCCTCGGCTACTTCGCCACCCGGCGCGACAAGGCCGTCGTCTTCTCACCCAGCGGCAAGGCCGCCGTCACCTACCGCGTCGAGGCCGGCGTCTGCCTCGCCAGCGGCGACCCGGTCGGCGACCGCGAGGCCTGGCCGCACGCCATCGCCGCCTGGCTGGACCTCGCCCGGCGCCACGCCTGGGCTCCTGCCGCGATGGGCGCCTCCGAGGACGGCGCCAGGGCCTTCGCCCGCGCTGGCCTGGGCGCCCTTCAACTCGGCGACGAGGCCATCCTCCACGTAGCCGACTTCGACCTCGCCGGCCGCGACATGCGCGTCACCCGGCAGGCCGTGAGCCGTGTCCGCCGCGCCGGCGCCACCTGCCGCATCCGCCGCCACGCCACCCTCACCGACACGGAGATGGAGGAGGTCGTCGACCGCGCCGACGCCTGGCGCGACACCGAGACCGAACGCGGCTTCTCCATGGCCCTGGACCGCCTCGGCGACCCGGCCGACGGCGACTGCCTCCTCGTGGAAGCTCTGGGCGAGGACGGCAAGTTGCTCGCCCTGCTCTCCCTCGTCCCCTGGGGCAGCGACGGCGTCTCCCTCGACCTGATGCGCCGCGACCGCACCGCCCCCAACGGCGTCATGGAGTTCATGGTCGCCGAACTCTGTGCCGCAGCACCGAAGTTGGGCGTCCACCGCATCTCCCTCAACTTCGCCGTGTTCCGCTCGGCCTTCGAGGAGGGCGCCCGCATCGGCGCGGGCCCGGTGCTCCGCCTGTGGCGCCGCCTCCTGCTGTTCTTCTCCAAGTGGTGGCAACTGGAGGCCCTTTACCGCTCCAACGCCAAGTACCACCCCGAGTGGTACCCCCGCTTCATCTGCTACGGCGAGACCGCCTCCCTGGCCCGTATCAGCCTCGCCTCCGGCATCGCCGAGGGCTTCGTCTCCGTACCGTCGCTGCGCCAACTCTGGGGAAAGGGGCACCAGAAGAGCGGCCCGCGCCCCGCGACCACCGCGGACCTGCCGCCCCTGTCGGCGCTCGGCCTCGACAGCGAGGACGCGGCCGACGGCCCGGACAGCGGCCTGCCCGAGCAGGTCCGCGTCCGGCACCACAAACTCGACCGCCTCAGCTCCGCCGGCATCGACCCCTACCCGGTCGGCGTCCCGCAGCGCACCCACACCCTCGCCGAGGTCCGCACGGGGGACCAAGTCACCGTCGCCGGGCGGGTGATGCTCGTGCGCGACCTCGGCGGCATCGTCTTCCTCACCCTGCGCGACTGGTCCGGCGACCACCAACTCGCCCTCACCCGGGCCGAGTCGGGCCCCGACCTCGACCGCTTCGTCACCGACACCGACATCGGCGACCACATCACCGCCACCGGCCGCGCGGGCACCAGCGACAAGGGCGAACCCACCGTCTTCGTCTCCTCCTGGCAGCTCACCGGCAAGTGCCTGCGCCCGCTGCCCGACAAACACCGCGGCCTCACCGACCCCGAGGCCAAGGTCCGCATGCGCTACCTCGACCTCGTCGCGAGCCCGGCGGCCCGTGACGTCGTCCGCGCCCGCTGCACCGCCGTACAGGCCCTGCGCCAGGGCCTGTTGGAGCGCGGCTACCTGGAGGTCGAGACCCCGATGCTCCAGCAGATCCACGGCGGCGCCAACGCCCGCCCCTTCACCACCCACATCAACGCCTACGACCTCGACCTGTATCTGCGCATCGCCCCCGAGCTCTACCTGAAACGGCTCTGCGTCGGCGGCATGGAGAAGGTCTTCGAGATGGGCCGCACCTTCCGCAACGAGGGCGTCTCCTACAAGCACAACCCCGAGTTCACGATGTTGGAGGCCTACCAGGCGTACGCCGACTACGACGTGATGCTCGACCTCGTCCGCGAACTCATCCAGGGCGCGGCCACGGCGGCCTTCGGTTCGCCCGTCGCCCGCAAGGACGGCCAGGAGTACGACATCTCCGGGACCTGGCCCGTCAAGACCGTCCACGGCGCGATCTCCGAGGCGCTCGGCGAGGAGATCGACGCCGGCACCGAACTGGCCCGCCTGCACCGGCTCTGCGACCGCGCGGGCGTGCCGTACGGCGCCGACGACGGGCGCGGGGACGTCGTCCTGGAGATGTACGAACGGCTCGTGGAGGAGCCGACCCGGCTGCCCACCTTCTACAAGGACTTCCCGACCGACGTCTCCCCGCTCACCCGGCAGCACCGCACCGACCCGCGGCTCGCCGAACGCTGGGACCTGGTCGCGTTCGGCACCGAACTCGGCACCGCCTACTCCGAGCTGACCGACCCCGTCGAACAGCGCCGCCGCCTCACCGCTCAGTCGCTGCTCGCCGCCGGGGGAGACCCCGAGGCGATGGAGCTCGACGAGGACTTCCTCGACGCACTCGAATACGCGATGCCGCCCACCGGCGGACTCGGCATCGGCGTCGACCGACTCGTCATGTTCCTCACCGGCCTGACGATCCGTGAGACGCTGCCGTTCCCCCTCGTCCGGCGCCGCTGAGCGCGCGAACACTGGGCCGGGCGGGTGTTTTCCCGCCGCCGCACCGGTGTCGCCGTGGGGCGGCGGGGCTCGCGCGGGCGACTGATGAGTCATGAAGAAGGATCAGTTGCTCACGCGCCGACGGGCCCTGCTCGCCGGCGCCGCCGCCGTCGGGGCGGCCGGTACCGCCGGTCTGCTGTACTCCGGACTCGCGGACGACGCCCCGGCCCGGACCATCGCCCCCGCCGCCGGGCCCCCGCCGCGCCTCGCGCGCAAACCCTCCTCCTACCGCCTCCAGCCCGTGGCCGGATACGGCGCGCCCCACAGCGCCCCCGCCCACGTCCCGGTGCGGCACGAACCCTTCCTGCGCATGTCCGGACGCGGCAACACCATGGTGCTCACCTTCGACGACGGACCCGACCCCCGCTACACCCCGCACATCCTCGACACCCTCGCCGAGTACGACGTCCGCGCCACGTTCTTCGTCTGCGGCGAGATGGCCGACTGGAACCGCGACCTGCTCGCCCGCATGTCCGACGAGGGCCACGTCGTCGGCAACCACACCTGGTCCCACCCTCTCCTGACGAAGATGACCCGCGGTCAGATCCGCTCGGAGATGGAACGCACCAGCGACGTCATCGAGGACGCCTACGGCGAACGCCCGCAGTGGTTCCGCGCGCCCTACGGCGCCTGGAACCGGGCCACCTTCCAGCTCGGCTCCGAGATGGGCATGGAACCCCTCGCGTGGACCGTCGACACCCTCGACTGGGACACCCCCGGCGTCCGCCACATCGTCAACGCGGTCGAGGACGGCGCCGCCCCCGGCATCGTGGTGCTCTCGCACGACGCCGGGGGCGACCGGACCCAGAGCGTGAAGGCGCTGCGCGAATACCTGCCGCACCTGCTCGACTCCGGCTACCACATGACACTGCCGCGCCGCCGCACCACCACCTGACGGGCTTTCGCCCGCCCGGCCGGGGAACGCTCAGCGGACCTCGACCAGGCGGGCGAAGACGACGACGTTCCCGTCGTAGCCGTTCTGCTTGGAGAAACCGCCGCCGCAGGTGATGACACGGAGTTCCGGAGTTCCCTTGGACGCGTAGACGCGGTCGCCGGGGAAGTCCTTCTTCTCGAAGACCTCGATGCCGTAGATCTCGAAGACGGCCGTCTTTCCGTCCTTGCGCTCGACCTCGACGCGATTTCCCTTCTTGAGGGCCCCCAGCCCGTAGAACACGGCCGGGCCCATTTTGTTGTCGACGTGGCCGACGACGACCGCCGTGCCCTTTTCGCCGGGGGAGACGGCGCCGGTGAACCAGCCCGCCAGATTCGGGTCCTCCGGCGGCGGAGCACCCACCCAGCCGTCCGCGTCCAGGCCCACCGGCATGACCGGGGCGTCGACCCGGATCGCGGGGATCCGCACCCGGTCGGCGACGGAGTACGGCAGCGGGGCCGGGACCTTGCCGAACGTGGTGTGGCCGGTCCGGGCATCCGCGGCCGCGGCGGAGGCGGGCTGCGGCGGCCCGATGTCGAACTCCCCGGAACCATTCCGAATGAGCGCGAGACCGGTCAGCAGAACAAGCGCTATCACTCCCCACGGGGCGCGCTTCTTCTGCCGCTCCTCCTCTTCGGCAAGCTCGGACAGCTCCGACGCAGACATTCGCCATCCCCTCTCGACGCGGCCGTCGCCCCGTCCATCGCGCATACGAGAACGCTAAGTCCCGAAGCCGGAACCGGCGACGGGGAAAGCGCGAACGGGTGGCCCGGACATCCTTATGTGCGCCATACGAGTTGACGCCCGCAGGAATTTTCTGACGGTCCGTGACCTGCGGCAATATCCGATTGTGCGCTTTTCCCCCGGCGTGTCCTCTCACCAGGACGGACCATTCTCGAAATGCGGTCGCGCGCAAGGCATCTGAGGGTGCGTCTGGGAGGCGTTTTCTCGCCGATCGACCGGGGACGGGTCCCGGGGCGCCTTCCGCGGAGGATGACATGCGTACTACTCGTGCCCTGGCTGCCGCCGGTGCCGCGGTGGCCGTCCTGGGGCTCGCCGCCCCGGTGGCCGTCGCGGACGGCATGGGCGCCAGCCCCAGCAACATCGTCGCCCTGCCCAGCGTGATCGCCCGCGGCGGCCAGCTCACCGTCACGGTCGACGGCTGCTTCAGCGGCGGCAACGCCATCGCCACCTCACCGGGGTTCGAACGCCCCGCCAACCTGTCCCTGCTCGGCAACTCCGGTACGACGTCCAGCGGAACCGCCAGGATCAGCCGCTCGGCCACCCCCGGCGCGTACAGCATCACCGTCCGCTGCTCCAACGGCTCCTCGCTGACCCGTGACGACGCCTACACCGTCATCGGCGGAGTCCGGGGCGGGCTCGGCGGCAGCAGCAGCGCTGGGGCGACCCCGACCGACATGGCGATCGGCGGCGGCCTCGTCGCCGCGGCCGTCGTGGGCGGCGGGGTGTTCTGGATGCGCCGCCGCACCGAGCGCGGGATCTGACCTCCTCCCCTTCGGAGTCCAGCCGCATGTGACAGGCCTTCGCCCCGGACCCTTGCGGGTTCCGGGGCGAAGGCCTGTGCGGGTGGTGTCGTGGTCAGACGCCGTCCTCCCCGGTACGGCGGCGCGAGAAGTGGTACGCCGCGCCCACCGAGCCCGCGATGAGGGCCGCGCCGATGCCGAGCTCCTTGAGGTCGAAGCCGGCGATGCTGCCGCCCTCGCCGGCGTGGACCCCTCGGGGAATCTGCTGGGCCGGCTGGAGCGGCTGGATGTTGTTGTTCGTGCGGCCGGACGCGATGGTCAGACCCGTGGAGCCGCTCACGCCGTCACACGTGAACGTCACCTGGTACACCGCGCCCGGCCTGGCGTCCCAGTCGACCATCGCCGTGGCGGAGGACTGCCCCGGCGAGATCCTGACGGTGTCGAAGACCCCGGAGGAGACCGTGGCGGAGCCCTTGCAGCCGCCCTGGTCCCGGTCGAGCTGCAGGGTCACCTGGCCGCCCGCCGCGATCGTCGAGGGCAGGACGCTGAAGCCGAACGGCGTGATGTTGTGGTTGCCGTCGCCCTTCGCGACGGCGACCGGCGCGGACAGGGCGAGGGCGCTGATGCCCAGCAGTGCGGCCGAAGCGACGCGTATCGCGCGCATGGTGATTCCTCCGGGTCCCCGAGGAGCAGCAGCGGACCTTTTCCGCTTGCGCCGTAAATGCACCTCGATGACCGAAACGCTAGGAACATGTGTGCGCTCCCGCGATCGCAGTCGCGCGAATGGGGCAATCGTGTGGGCCGCACAGGGGACCCCGTTCGTGCGACCGGGGGACGCCCGCGGCGTGGCGGACGTCCCCCGATGACCGGCTCCGGTGAGGGGCCGTCAGTCCTTGATGTGCGGGAAGAGGTTCAGGAACGGCTGTGCCGAGGCCGTGATTCCACGGCTGTACGGCGCGTCGAAGTCCCAGATCAGGAACAGCAGGAAGGCGATCAGCGCAGAGAACAGCCCGGCGAGGATCAGCTCCCGTGTCGTACGCCGGATCTGCAGCGCGAACACCATGCCGATGGTGATCACGGCCCCGGCGAGCAGCCCGAACCACACCACCGACGGCATGGTCGCCCCGGTGGAGTCCGAACGGGCGTTGCGTGCCGCGTCCACGGCGGTCACCTGGTCGACGAGCGGCTGGTAGGCCTGCGCCTGGAAGTCCGTCGTCGGCTGGTAGTCGGTGACGTCCGCGCGGATGCGACTCAGGAGGTCGGTGCCGCGCTGGGTGAGCTTCTCGTGGTCGGCCATCGTCTTCCACTCGACGTTGACGACCTGTGAGACATAGGCCTCGACGTCGGCCCGGACGCGGTCACGCTCGGCCGGCGGATAGACCCGCACCCGCTCCGAGATCTCGTGCAGCGCCTGCGCCTCCGCCTGTACGTGGTCCTGGGCGGCGCTGCGGGCCTCCCAGACACCGGCGATCGCGAGGCCCAGGACGATGGCGTACACCACGCCGATCCACATCGTCATGTACTCGATGACGTCCGGGGTCTCACTGGGGTCCTCGTCCTCGGACGCCGCGCGTTCACGCAGGAAGGTGACGATGACGACGACGACACAGGCCGCCGCCATCGCGAGGACGAGAACAAGCCATTCCGACAAGAGGTTCCTCCGGGAATCAGCGCGGACGCAGCGCGACGATGGCGATCACCGCGGGCACGGTGATGAGCAGGACGTAGACGACCGGCGACGTCCGACCGGGCGTCGGCCGCTGGCGCGGCTGGGCGTGGTACTTCGGATAACTCACCGGGGACGCCGAGGGATGCGGGGTCGGCTCGGGCGACGGAGTCGGAGTCGGGGTCGGGGTGGGTGTCGGAGTGGGCGTGGGGGTCGGGATCACCCGGGGCAGCGGAGCCGCGGGTGCCGGACGCGGCGCCGGGGCGGGCGGTGGCGGGGTGGGCTTCGGGGTGGGCCGCGGCCTCGGCGTCGGCTTGGGCGTCGGGGTCGGGGTGGGTTTCGGCGGGGGAGGCGGTGTGGGCTTCGGCGGTGGCGGGGTGGGCGTCGGGGAGGGGCAGGGTGGCGGCGGGGTCGGCTTCGGGCAGGCCGGGGGAGTCGGCCAGGAGCCGTCGCCGGCCACCGCCACCGCCTCCGTGCCGTCCGGCCCCGTCGAGGCGTACGCACAGGCGTCGGCCGCTGCCAGGCCCGCCGGTGCGCCCGCCAGCAGCCATGTCAGCGTCACCAGGGTCAACACCCTTGCGGCGAGGGCGGTTCGGGTCGGTTCGGGTCCATGCACGACGGAGATCATGAGCCCTCGCGGGCGGGGGCGCGCCGGGGCGCGGGAGGAATGCCCCGAAGGAGTGGAAGACGGGGTACGGCCGTTTGACGAACCGGCCTCCGGACGTGGCCGGATGCGCACGGGCGTACGAGAAGGAGCCGCCGTGTCACAGGGGTCGGAAAGAAATTTGTGCGGCGGTTGAACACTTCCGTGGTCCCCACCCGTACCTAGGACCGTGCGGCGGCACAGACGGGCGCTGCAACATCCAGGTGATTATGGGGAGTTGACGATGAAGACCTCCTGGCGGAGCGCCTCACTCGCGGCGACGGCCGTGTCCGTCATGGCGTTGACGGCGGCGTGCGGTTCGGACAATGTGACCACGCCTTCCTCTGCGGCACAGAACGTCGGTGCCACGGCGGCGGCCGGAGGTTACGGAAGCGTCGGTGCGGCCACGTCGAGCCCCAGCACCGGTGCCGGCAACGGCTACGGCGCCGACGGCCAGCAGGCCGCGGCCGCCGAGCCCGCGGGCCAGCTGACCGTTGCCAACAACCCCGACCTCGGCAAGGTGTTGAGCGACGGTGCGGGTCTCACCCTCTACCGTTTCGACGCCGACACGGCCAATCCCCCCAAGTCGAACTGCGACGGCGACTGCGCCACCGCCTGGCCGCCGGTTCCCGCGGACGACGCCACGGCCGGCGCCGGTATCGACAAGTCCCTCCTCGGCGAGGTGACCCGCACCGACGGCACCAAGCAGCTGACCATCGGCGGCTGGCCCGCCTACCGCTACGCCAAGGACGTCAACGCCGGTGACGTCAACGGCCAGGGCGTGGGCGGCAAGTGGTACGCGCTCGCCCCCGACGGCAAGAAGGCGACCCTTGCCAGCCTGCCCGGTCTGTCCGTGAAGAAGGACGCCAAGCTCGGCGACATCGTCGTCGACAAGAACGGCCACACGGTCTACCGCTTCCTCAAGGACAAGGCATGGCCGAAGTCGGTGTCGAACTGCCTCGGCGACTGCGCGAAGAAGTGGCCGGCCGTCGGCATCGTCTCGGCGAACGACACCAAGGGCGTGCAGAAGAAGGGCCTCATGGGCTTCACCCGCCCCGACGGTGTCAAGCAGATGACCGTCAACTGCTGGCCCATCTACACCTTCTCCGGCGACACGGCCGCCGGACAGACCAACGGTCAGGGCGTGGGCGGCACTTGGTACGCCGTCTCCCCTGAAGGCAAGCCGGTCGGCGCGCCCGCGGAGTAGCGAGAACCTCCCCAGGGTTGATCGCCCCCCGCCCACTCGGCACCGAGACGCGGAAGGGAGGGTCGCGGGCAAGCGACAGAAATGCCGAACAACACAGCAGCGCGCGCGACCTCAGGTCCGCCCCCTCCGCACCGCACGGAGGGGGCGGGCCGCTTTGGCGTATTCCGGCCGCCAATTCCGGCATTCTCCGCGCCTCTCCGCATGTCCCCGCACGTCAATTCGGCATGTGACGCAGGCAGTGACCGGGAACGGATGGTCAATTTCCGTTTCCGCTCGCTCCTTTGGCAGGCGATCAGTAGCCTCAGCTCGAACACCGGATCGCCTACGCCTTGGAGAGATACATGGAGCGTCCCGCCTGGGCACCACGAAGCATCGACATCTCGGTGCCGAGCGTTTCGCGTATCTACGACTACTACCTGGGCGGTTCGCACAACTTCGAGGTCGACCGGGAAGCGGCCCGCAAGGCCATGGAGTTCCTCCCGGGACTTCCCAAGATCATGCAGGCGAACCGGGCGTTCATGCGTCGCGCCGTACGATTCGCGGCGGCCGAGGGCATCACCCAGTTCCTCGACATCGGCTCCGGAATTCCCACCTTCGGAAACGTCCACGAGGTGGCCCAGGCGGCCGTCCCGGGCGCCCATGTCATGTACGTCGACCACGATCCGGTGGCGGTCGCGCACAGCCAGGCCGTCCTGGCGGACAACACGACCGCGGACGTCGTCGCGGCCGACCTCCGCAAGCCCCAGGAGATCCTGGCGAGCGCCGAGGTGCAGCGGCTGATCGACGTGAATCGGCCAGTGGCCCTGCTTCTCGTTGCCATACTGCACTTCGTGGAAGACACGGACGACCCGTACGGAGCGGTGGCACAGCTGCGCGAGGCACTCGCACCCGGCAGCCTGCTGATCCTCACCCATGCCTCGTACGAGGGAATCCCGTTGCCACCGGAGCGGGCGGAGGGCGCGGTGGACGTGTACAAGGACATTCGCAATCCGTTGATCATGCGCTCGCGCGACGAGATCGCGCGGTTCTTCGAGGGGTACGACATGGTGGAACCGGGACTGGTGCCGATGCCGGAGTGGCGGCCGGACACGGTGCTGGAGGACGAGGATCCGTACTCCTTCTCCGGATTCGCCGGCGTAGGACGCGCGGCGTGATCGCGGAGCCGGACGGGCCTGAGGGCAGACTGCGCAGGTTCGCGACCATCTGGAGCCGGGCGGTGTTCCCGGCGACCTCCACGTCGCTGACCCCGCCCGAGTTCGAGGAGCTGCTCCTGCCGCTGGCACGGCGGTTGAGCGAGGCGCTGCGCGCCAGGACCTTCGAGGTCGAGGAGGGCAAGGCGGTCGGTTCCGCCCTCGTCTCCGCGCACTGCACCGACCCCGACGCCCTCACCCGCACCCTGGAGTGCGTCGACGCCTACCTGGTGCTCTACTGCGGCGGCGACGGCTCCCAGGAGGACCTGCGGATCCGCTCGGCCCGGCTCCAGCACGCCATGGCCGCCGGCTTCGCCCAGGCCCTGCGCGAGCGCACGCTGGCCGAGCAGGAGGCCATCTCCGTGGCCGCCCTGCAGGCCCAGGGCGTCGTCGCCCAGGCCCTGCACGCGACCGAGGCCCGCTTCCGCGCGGTCTTCGAAGGCGCGGCCATAGGTATCGGCATGGCCGACCTCGACGGCAACATCCTCCAGGTCAACGGCGCGCTGCTGCGCATGTTCGGGATCTCCGACCAGACCATGGGCGGCCGCAACGTCCGCGAGTGGACCCACCCGGACGACGCCCCCCAGACCTGGACCCTCTACGACGAGCTCGTCCGCGGCGAGCGCGAGCACTACCACGTCGAGAAGGCGTTCTACCGACCTGACGGAACGGTCCTGTGGACCAACCTCACGGTCTCCCTCCTGCGCGACGCCGACGGCGACCCGCAGTACCAGCTCGCGCTCATGGAGGACACCACCGAGCGGCGGCTGCTCAACCTGCGGCTGCGCTACGAGGCGACCCACGACGCCCTCACCGGCCTCCCGAACCGCACCCTGTTCTTCGAACGCCTGGAGAAGGCGCTCGGCGCGGGCAACAACCAGCGGTTCGGCCTGTGTTACCTCGACCTCGACGGCTTCAAGACCATCAACGACAGCCTCGGCCACGCGGCCGGCGACCGGCTGCTCGTCGAGGTCGCCGACCGCCTGCAGTCCTGCGCGACCGCACCCGGCGAGATGGTCGCCCGGCTCGGCGGCGACGAGTTCGTCGCGCTGACCACCGGCCCCGACACCGAGCGCGAGGTCGACGAACTCGCGGGCCGCATCATGAACGCCCTAATCACCCCTGTCAGCATCGACGGACGTGACCTCACCGTGCGCGGCTCCATCGGCATCGTCGAGGGCCCGGCCGGCGAGCGCGGCCCCGCGGAGGTGCTGCGCAGCGCCGACATCACGATGTACCGCGCCAAGTCCGCGGGCGGCAACCGCTTCGAACTCGCCGATCCCGAGGCCGACGCCCGAGCGATCACCCGCCACGGCCTGACGACGGCACTTCCGGCCGCCCTGGACCGCAACGAGTTCTTCATCGAGTACCAGCCGCTGGTCCACCTCGGCGACGGCAGCGTGCGCGGCGCCGAGGCACTCGTCCGCTGGCTGCACCCGCAGCACGGCGTCCTGGGCCCCGACCGCTTCATCCCGCTCGCCGAACACACCGGCCTGATCGTCCCGTTGGGCCGCTGGGTCCTGGAACAGTCCGTACGCCAGGCCCGCGCGTGGCGTGAGACCTACGGCGACGGCGTCCCCCTGCGCATCAACGTCAACCTCTCGCCCTGCCAGCTCACCCACCCCGGCCTGGTCCAGGACACCGTCGACATCCTGGAGCGCACGGGCGTCGCACCCGACGCGCTCTGCTTGGAGGTCACCGAGTCCGCGCTGATCGGCGCCGACGACGACCTCCTGAAGCCGCTGCGCCGCCTCGCCGAGATGGGCGTCGACATCGCCCTGGACGACTTCGGCACCGGCTACTCCAACCTCGCCAACCTCCGCCGTCTGCCGGTCAGCATCCTCAAGCTGGACCGCTCCTTCACGCAGAGCATGCAGCAGTTCCCGGCCGACCCCGTCGACCTCAAGATCGTCGAGGGCATCGTCTCCCTCGCCCACAGCCTGAACCTCACGGTGACGGTCGAGGGCGTCGAGACCGGCGCGCAGGCCGAACAACTCCGCATACTCGGCTGCGACACGGCCCAGGGCTGGTTCTACGCCCGCCCGGGACCGCCGGAGCGGCTGCACGAGCTGGCGTTGGTGGACGCGACGGGGTGAGGCGGTGCCCCGGGTTCCTGACTCGCGCGGCGCCCTCGCGGTGGCTGCGCGAGGATGGCCCGAGGCGGACGCACACCCGGTCGGCGGGCCGCCGTCCTGACATGCAGGCCTCATCTCGAAGGAGCCGGACTCCATGAGTACCGAACTGCAGGGCCGAACCGCCGTGGTGACAGGCGCCAGCAAGGGCATCGGGCTGGCGGTCGTGGAGGCGCTGGCCGGTGCGGGCGCGAGTGTCGTCGCCGGGTCCCGTACGACCACCGAGGGGCTGGACGCGCTGGTCAAGGAGGGCTCCGTCACCTGGGTGCCGGTCGACCTCGCGGAGCACGGCGCGGCCGAGCGGCTGATCGAGGCGGCGGGCGGGCGGGTCGACGTCCTGGTGAACAACGTCGGTACGGCACCGCCCCGCACCGGCGGTTTCCTGTCCGTGACCGACGAGGACTGGCAGCGCACCCTCGACCTGAACCTCCTCACGGCGGTACGCGTCACCCGTGCCGCCCTGCCCCTGATGCTGGCCGCCGGCCGGGGCTCCATCGTCACGATCGGCTCGGTCAACGCGACCCTGCCCGACCCGCTGGTCATCGACTACAGCGCGGGCAAGGCCGCCCTGGTCGCCTTCTCCAAGGCCCTGTCCAAGGAGGTCGGCCCGAAGGGCATCCGCGTCAACACCGTCAGCCCCGGCCCGGTCGAGACGGAGCTGTGGCTCGGCGGCGGCGGAGTCGCCGCAACCGTGTCGGCCGCCACCGGCCTCACCCCGGCCGAGGTCGCGGCCAAGGCCGCCGAAGCCACCGTCACCGGCCGCTTCTCCAAGCCCGCCGAGATCGCCGACGTCGTCCTCTTCCTCGCCGGCGACCGCGCGACCAACCTCACCGGCAGCGACCTCGTGATCGACGGCGGCCTGATCCCGACCTGGTGACCCACCCGGGCACCGACGAACGCTGAACTCCCGTACGGCAACGCTCGCTTACCGCCGCGCCTACGGCGACTGCGGCAATCGCCACCGGCACCGGCGACCACGTGGAACCCCGCGACCGCCCCCTCCCACCACCCCCGCCGTCTGGGTGCCCCCACGAGGCCGACCGTCCCCACCGCACGTGCCGCGATCGGCATCAGCCGCTGCCCCCGGTCGAGGTACTGCGGCTCACTGCTCCCGTGGCATGTGCATCAGGGTCCGGGCGGGTTGGAGGGGCTCGTCGTTTCCGTGGCGCCTGCCGTATCCGGTGTCCGGGTGCCGCCCTCGAGATGGCTGCTCCTGTAGCCCCTGCTGTGCTGGGTATCGGCCGCTGCCCCCGGTCGAGGTACTGCGGCTCACTGCTCGCGTGGCATGTGCATCAGGGTCCGGGCGGGTTGGAGGGGCTCGTCGCTTCTGCGGCGCCTGCCGTATCCGGTGTCCGGGTGCCGCCCGCGAGATGGCTGCTCCTGTAGCCCCTGCTGTGCTGGGTATCGGCCGCTGCCCCCGGTTGAGGTACTGCGGCTCACTGCTCCCGTGGCATGCGCATCAGGGTCCGGCCGGGTTGGAGGTGCTTATCGTTTCCGTGGCGCCTGCCGTATCCGGTGTCCGGGTGCCGCCCGCGAGATGGCTGCTCCTGTAGCCCCTGCTGTGCTGGGTATCGGCCGCTGCCCCCGGTCGAGGTACTGCGGCTCACCGCTCCCGTGGCATGAGCATCAGGGTCCGGGCGAGTTCGCGCGGGGGCATCGCCTCCACAGCCGCCGCATCCCGCGTCCGCGCCGACGCCCGGGTGGGCCCGCGAGATGGCTGCTTCCGCCGCACCTGCCGCGCTGGGTATCAGCGACATCGCCCGGGTGAGGCGCTGTGGTTCATCGCTCCCACGGCATCCGCATCAGAGCCCCGCCGAGTCCGCAGGGGTTCACCGCAGCCGCCGCATCCGACACCCGAGCCCGCGCCCCCCACCACTTCCGCTACAACCGGCATCCACACCAGCCCCCCCCGCCGAGCCCGCGCAGCCAACCTCACCGCTCCAACAACATCCGCTGCAACTCCCTGGCCGCCCGCGGCGGAGCCACATCGCTTCGGTGCGCGAGGGCGATCGTCCGGTGCAGCCCGGGCCGCGCCAGCGGAGTCACCCGTAGCCCCCGCCCGGACTTCGTCGCGACCATGCGCGGGACTACGGCCACGCCGAGTCCCGCGCGGACGAAGCCGAGGACCGCGTCCATCTCGCCGCCCTCCACCGCGAAGTCCGGTTCGAAGCCCTCGGCGCGGCAGGCGGCGACGGTCAGTTCGCGGAGGTCGTAGCCGTGGCGGAACATCACCAGGCGCTCGCCCTCCAGGTCGGAGATGCGTACCGTCCGGCCGCGGCCCGGCGCCGGTGCCTCCGGTGAGGACACGACCACGAGGTCCTCGCGGAGCAGCTCCACCGTCGTCAACGCCGGTGAGGGGGTGGGCAACGGCAGGACCACCAACGCCAAGTCGAGGGCGCCGCGCGCGAGTTCGCGTACGAGATCGTGCGAACCGCCCTCCTCGATCAGCAGCCGAATGCCCGGATAGCGGTCGTGGAAGGCGCGCAGTACGTCCGGCAGCAGGCCCGTGCACAGGCTCGGGGTCGCGCCCAACCTGATCCGTCCGCTGCGGAGTTGGGCCAGCTCCTGCACCTCGTGCCGAGCCGTGTCCGCGTCCGCCAGGATGCGACGGGCCAGCGGCAGCAGCGCCTCGCCCGCGTCCGTGAGCGTGATGTTGCCCCGCGCCCGCAGGAACAGATCCGCGCCCAGTTCCCGCTCCAGCGCCTTGATCTGCTGGGACAGCGACGGCTGCGCGACATGGACCAGATCGGCGGCCCGGGTGAAGTGCCGGGTCTCGGCGACCGCCACGAAGTACTGGAGCTGCTGGAACTGCATACACCCACGATAGCCGTGACCTATCGAAACCAGGCAGATCATGTCTTGGACCGATCGACTCTCTCGCGTCTAACGTCCGTGGACATGGCTCTGGCAACGCGGACGGACCGACGGCCGTCGATGGCGCGCACGGTGTGGGACAGCTCCGTCGGCAAGAAGGCAGTGATGGCCGTCAGCGGCCTGATCATGCTGCTGTACCTGGTCGTCCACATGATCGGGAACCTGAAGATCTTCTTCGGCGCGGGCGAGTTCAACCACTACGCCCACTGGCTGCGCACCGTCGGCGAACCCTTCATGCACTACGAGTGGACGCTCTGGCTCATCCGCATCGTCCTCGTCGTCGCCGTGATCGCCCACGCCGTCTCCGCGTACCAGCTCAGCCGCCGCGACCTCAAGGCCCGCCCCAGCAAGTACGCGCACAAGAAACGCCGGGCGACCTACGCCACCCGCACCATGCGCTGGGGCGGCATCATCCTCGCCCTGTTCATCGTCTGGCACATCCTCGACCTGACCACCGGCACCGTGCACTCCGGCGGCTTCCAGGAGGGCCACCCGTACCAGAACGTCGTCGACACCTTCTCCACCTGGTACGGCGACACCATCTACATCGTCGCGATGCTCGCCCTCGGCCTGCACGTCCGGCACGGCTTCTGGAGCGCCGCGCAGACCCTCGGCGCGGGCAGCCGCAGCCGCGACCGTGTCCTGAAGACCGTCGCCAATGTCCTCGCGTTGCTGCTCACGGCCGGCTTCATCGCCGTACCCGTGGGCGTCATGACCGGAGTGGTGAGCTGAAATGGCCCTTGAATACGCCGACTTCACGACCGGGGAACCCGTCACCGACACCAAGTCGCCCACCGGCCCCATCAACGAACGCTGGGACACCCGCCGTTTCGAGGCCAAACTCGTCAACCCCGCCAACCGCCGCAAACACACGGTGATCGTCGTCGGCACCGGCCTGGCCGGCGGCTCGGCGGGCGCCACCCTCGCCGAACAGGGCTACCACGTCGTCCAGTTCTGCTTCCAGGACTCCCCGCGCCGCGCCCACTCGATCGCCGCCCAGGGCGGCATCAACGCGGCGAAGAACTACCGCAACGACGGCGACTCCGTCCACCGCCTCTTCTACGACACCGTCAAGGGCGGCGACTTCAGGGCGCGGGAGTCCAACGTCCACCGCCTGGCGCAGATCTCGGTGGAGATCATCGACCAGTGCGTCGCGCAGGGCGTGCCGTTCGCCCGCGAGTACGGCGGCCTCCTCGACACCCGCTCCTTCGGTGGCGTGCAGGTGTCCCGCACCTTCTACGCCCGAGGCCAGACAGGGCAGCAACTCCTCCTCGGCGCCTATCAAGCCCTCTCCCGGCAGATCGCCGCCGGGAACATCGAGATGCACCCCCGCACCGAGATGCTCGACCTGATCGTCGTGGACGGGAAGGTGCGCGGGATCGTCGCCCGCGACCTCATCACGGGCCGTATCGACACGTACTTCGCGGACGCCGTCGTCCTCGCCAGCGGCGGCTACGGCAACGTCTTCTACCTGTCGACGAACGCCATGAACTCCAACGCCACCGCCATCTGGCGGGCCCACCGGCGCGGAGCCCTGTTCGCCAACCCGTGCTTCACGCAGATCCATCCGACCTGCATCCCGCGCACCGGCGACCACCAGTCCAAACTCACCCTGATGAGCGAGTCGTTGCGCAACGACGGCCGGATCTGGGTGCCGAAGGCCAAGGGTGACGAACGCCCGCCGAACGAGATCCCCGAGGACGAGCGCGACTACTACCTGGAGCGCATCTACCCGGCCTTCGGCAACCTCGTGCCCCGCGACATCGCCTCCCGCGCCGCGAAGAACGTGTGCGACGAGGGCAGGGGAGTCGGCCCCGGCGGGCAGGGCGTCTACCTCGACTTCGCCGACGCCATCGGGCGGTTGGGGCGCAAGGCCGTCGAGGAGAAGTACGGCAACCTCTTCGACATGTACGCCCGGATCACCGCCGAGGACCCGTACACGGTCCCGATGCGGATCTACCCGGCCGTGCACTACACGATGGGCGGCCTCTGGGTCGACTACGACCTCCAGACCACGATCCCGGGCCTGTTCGCGATCGGCGAGGCCAACTTCTCCGACCACGGCGCCAACCGCCTCGGCGCCTCCGCGCTGATGCAGGGCCTCGCCGACGGCTACTTCGTCCTCCCGGCGACGATCAACGACTACCTCGCCCGGCACCCAGGACACGAGGGGATCGACGTCCAACACCCCGCCGTACAGGAGGTGTTGGCGGAGACCGAGGACCGCCTCAACCTCCTCCTCGCGGTGGACGGAGACCGCACCCCCGACTCCTTCCACCGTGAACTCGGCGAACTCATGTGGGAGTTCTGCGGCATGGCCCGCACCGACAGCGGACTGCGCAAGGCACTGGAACGCATCCCGCAGATCCGCGAGGAGTTCTGGCGGCGGATCAAGGTCCCGGGCACCGGCGAGGAGTTCAACCAGTCCCTGGAGAAGGCCAACCGGATCGTCGACTACCTCGAACTCGCCGAGCTGATGTGCCTCGACGCACTCAACCGCGCCGAGTCCTGCGGCGGCCACTTCCGGGAGGAGTCGCAGACCCCCGACGGCGAAGCGGAGCGCAGGGACGAGGAGTTCGGCTACGCGGCCGCCTGGGAGTTCACCGGCACCGGTTCATCTCCCGTACTGCACAAGGAAGACCTGGTCTTCGAGTACGTCCACCCCACCCAGCGGAGCTACGCATGAAGCTCACCCTGCGCGTCTGGCGGCAGCGGAACGCCGACGCCGAAGGCACCATGTCCACCTACCAAGTGGACGGAATCTCCACGGACATGTCGTTCCTGGAGATGCTAGACACCCTCAACGAGGAACTCATCCTCAAGGGTGAGGACCCGGTCGCCTTCGACCACGACTGCCGCGAGGGCATCTGCGGCGCGTGCTCCCTCGTCATCAACGGCGACGCGCACGGCCCCGAGCGCACCACCACCTGCCAACTCCACATGCGGTCCTTCGAGGACGGCGACACGATCGACATCGAACCGTGGCGCGCCTCCGCCTTCCCGGTCGTCAAGGACCTCGTGGTCGACCGCTCGGCCCTCGACCGCATCATCCAGGCCGGCGGCTACATCACCGCCCCCACCGGCGCCGCTCCCGAGGCCCACGCCACCGCCGTCCCCAAACCGGACGCCGACTTCGCCTTCGAGCACGCCGAGTGCATCGGCTGCGGAGCGTGTGTCGCCGCGTGCCCGAACGGCGCGGCGATGCTCTTCACCTCCGCCAAGGTCAACCACCTCAACGTCCTCCCGCAGGGCGCCCCCGAGCGCGAGACCCGCGTCCTCGACATGGTCGCCCAGATGGACGAGGAGGGCTTCGGCGGCTGCACCCTCGCCGGCGAATGCGCCACCGCCTGCCCGAAGGGCATCCCGCTGTTCTCCATCACCGGCATGAACAAGGAATGGCTGCGAGCGACCCGCAAGGTGGCCAAGCGCTAGACGTCCCAGCTCACCGAACGTTCGCCGGCAGGGTGCGGACGGGCGGAGCCGCAGTGGTGCTCAACCCCGGCTCCGCCAAGCACCCCTGGCATTCAACAACCCCACATCGCCTCTCTCTTCGCGGGTCACACCACGGACAGCCGGCGTCGGCACAACAGGTATGGCGGCACCGCTCGCCGCTGAGCCGTCCCCGGCCCGTGACCAGGAGAGAGCCATGACCGGCGTTTCCACCCTCGACCGTCCCTCGCAGCCCGCCGCGCCGACCCGCTACACCGTCACGCTCGCCCGCGACGAGGACGAGGTGCGGGCCGCGCAGCGGCTGCGGCACGACGTCTTCGCCGGGGAGATGGGCGCCCACCTCTCCAGCCCGCAGCCCGGCCTGGACGTCGACGCCTTCGACGCCTACTGCGACCACCTCCTCGTCCGCGACACGGTCACCGGGCAGGTGGTCGGCACCTACCGGCTGCTGCCGCCCGAGCGCGCCGCGGTCGCCGGACGGCTCTACTCGGAGAGCGAGTTCGACCTCGCCCCCCTCGACGGCATCCGCCCCGGCCTCGTCGAGGTCGGCCGCTCCTGCGTCCACCCCGACCACCGCGACGGCGCCGTCATCGGCCTCATCTGGGCCGGCATAGCCCGCTACATGGTCGACCGCGGCCACGAATGGCTCGCCGGCTGCTGCTCCATCCCGCTCGCCGACGGCGGCACCCTCGCCGCCGGCACCTGGGACCGGGTCGGCGCCAAGCACCTCGCGCCCGAGGAGTTCCGGGTACGACCGCTGCTGCCCTGGAGCGCCGACGGCGTGGCCCGCCCCGCCGGACGCGTCGAACTCCCGCCGCTGCTGCGCGGATACGTCCGCCTCGGCGCCTGGGTCTGCGGCGAGCCCGCCCACGACCCGGACTTCGGGGTCGCCGACCTGTACGTGCTGCTGTCGATGCGCCGGGTCAACCCGCGCTATCTGCGGCACTTCCTCTCGCTCGTCCCGGCGTGATGAGCGTCTGGCTGCCCAGCGCGCCCTGCACCCCCAGGTCGTGCATCGAGTCGAAGGGGTCCGTCACGGCCGTACCGCGCGCCGTGCTGCGCTTCGTGACCGTCCTGGTCGTGGTCGCCGCCGGGGCCGCACTCACCCCCGTCGGCGCGCGGATCCCCGCCCGCGCGGTGCGCTGGTGGTGCCGGACGATCGTCCGGTCCGCCGGCATCCGGCTCCGCATCACCGGCACCACCACACCCACCGGCGGACTGCTGCTCGTCGCCAACCACATCTCGTGGCTGGACATCCCGCTGCTGGCCGCCGTACGCCCCGCCCGCATGCTGGCCAAGGCCGAGATCCGGCACTGGCCCGTCGCGGGCACGCTCACCGCGGGCAGCGGCGCCCTGTTCATCGACCGCGACCGGCTGCGCGCCCTGCCTGAGACGGTCGCCTCCATCGCGGGAGCCCTGCGCGCGGGCGGGGCGGTCGCCGTCTTCCCCGAGGGCAGCACCTGGTGCGGCCGGGCCCAGGGCCACTTCCGGCGGGCCGTCTTCCAGGCCGCACTGGACGCCGGAGTCCCCGTCCAACCCGTCGCCCTGCACTACCTCACCGACGGCACCGCCAGCACCGCCCCCGCCTTCGTCGGCAGCGACTCCCTGCTCACCTCGGTCTGGCGGGTCGTGTCGACGCGCGGGCTCGTCGCCGAAGTGGAGGTGGGCGAGACCATCGCCCCCGGCAGCCACCCCGACCGCCGTTCCCTCGCCCACGCGGCGCAGGCCGGGGTGACGGCTCAGCCCCAGCACCGGGACCACTGCACGTCGGTGGCGCAGGCCCCGGTGAAAATCCGCAGGACGGCGCGGAGGCGTCCTGTTAGCGTTGCGTCCATGAGGATCATCAGGCACACCGGCACCGCGACCGCGCGAGCGACCAGCTCGCCGGCTGCCGACGCCTGACCTCACCAGACCTCTCCCGGCGGCCGGAAACGGACCGCCGGGACGTGTCGTTTCCACCCCGCCTCACGCGCTGCCCCACGGTCCCTTCCGGTCCCCGACCGACCCGAAGGACCCACCGCCATGAACACCGACGACATCGTCCGTACGTTCCTCGACTTCTACCGCGAACGCGGGCACGAGTCGATCACCGGCAGCACACTCCTGCCACCGCCCTCGGACCCGGTCCTCTTCACCACGTCCGGCATGCACCCGCTCACGCCGTACCTCCAGGGGCGCCCCCATCCACAGGGGCGGCGGCTGGTCAACCTCCAACGCTGCCTGCGCACTACGGACCTCGACGACATCGGCGACCTCACCCACCTGACCGTGTTCGAGATGCTCGGCTCATGGTCACTGGGCGACTACGACCATCCGCAGAGCCTGCGTTGGGGGTACGAGCTGCTGCGGGACGGCTTCGGTATCCCGCGCGAGAAGTTGTACGTCACTGTCTTCGGCGGCGATGAACAGGTCGGGCCCGATCTTGAATCGCTGCACACCTGGCGGGAGTTGGGGCTGCCGGTCGAGTCGACCGGGGACGAGAACTGGTGGTCCAACGGGCCCGTGGGTCCCTGTGGCCCCGACTCCGAGATCTTCTACTGGACCGGCGACGGGCCGCCGGAGGGGAGCCCGACGACTGATTCGCGGTGGGTGGAGATCTGGAACCACGTGCACATGCGGCTGGAGCGGGGCGAGGACGGTGGGCTGGTTCCGTTGCGGCAGGTCAACGTCGATACGGGGATGGGGTTGGAGCGGCTTGTGTCCGTCCTCCAAGGGGGACGGTCGGTCTATGAGACGGATCTGTTCGAGCCGTGGATGCGGATTCTTCCGACGCTGTGGGTGCTGGACGACCACTCGATGCGGGTGGTCGTCGATCATCTGCGGTCGAGCATGGTCGTCATCGGGGACGGGGTGCGGCCGTCCAACACCGGGCGTGGGTATGTCCTACGGCGCTTGATCCGGCGGTTGCTCACCAGTCTGTGGCGCGATGATCCTTCGCGGACGGTGTCCGATCTGCCGGTGGAGCTTGTTGGCCGCACGCTTGATCATTTCCGGCAGTCCCTTGAAGTCGACACCGTGCGGGAGGTGTTGCTCGATGAGGAGCGGCGGTTCTCCCACCTTCTCGAACGGGGGCGGCGGGTGTTGTCCCGGCCGGAGTTTCGGGGGCCGTTGAGTGAGGAGGACTATCTCTACCTTCATGACACTCATGGGCTGCCCCGGGAGTGGGTTGCCGGTCTTCTGCGGTAGTTGGTCGGCTGCGGGTGGGTGGGGGCTGGTCGCGCTCACGCGGCGGAGCCGCACATTGATACAGCCCCGCGCCCCTAGAAGAAGGGCGTTCACGCGAGCGCGTTTGCCAGGTAGGGGGCTGTGGTGCTCTCGCTGGCCCTCGCCACATCCGCGGGCGGGCCCGCCGCCACGATCCTGCCCCCCTCCTCGCCTCCACCCGGGCCCAGGTCGATGACCCAGTCCGCGCCCGCCACCACCGCCATGTCGTGTTCGACCACCACCACGGTGTGGCCCGCGTCGACCAGGCCGTGGAGTTGGCGTAGCAGGACTTCGACGTCGGCCGGGTGGAGGCCGGTGGTCGGTTCGTCGAGGAGGTAGAGGGTGTGGCCGCGTCGGCCGCGCTGCAACTCCGTGGCCAGCTTGATGCGTTGGGCCTCGCCGCCGGACAGTTCGGTGGCGGGCTGGCCCAGTCGCAGGTAGCCGAGGCCCACGTCCAGCAGTGCGGTCAGGCTGCGGGTCACGGACGGAGTGTCCGCGAAGAAGGTCGCCGCGCTCTCCACCGTCAGGTCCAGGACCTCCGCGATGTTCCGTCCCTGGTACGTCACTTGGAGTGTCTCGGGGTTGTAGCGCGCCCCGCCGCAGTCAGGGCAGGGCGCGTACGTGCTCGGCAGAAAGAGCAACTCGACGCTGACGAAGCCCTCGCCCTGACAGGTCTCGCAGCGGCCTCCCCCAGAGGGGGCACCCCCAGTCACGTTGAAGGAGAACCGGCCTACGCCGTAACCCCGTTGGCGTGCCTCGTCCGTGGCCGCGAAGACTTTGCGGACGACGTCGAAGAGGCCGGTGTACGTCGCCAGGTTCGAGCGGGGGGTGCGGCCGATCGGTTTCTGGTCGACCGACACCAGGCGTTCCATGCCCGGGAGTTCCTCGGTGATCTCGCCGATGAGTGTCGACTTGCCGGAGCCCGAGACGCCGGTTACCGCGGTGAACACGCCCAGCGGGAATTCGGCCGTCACGTCGCGCAGGTTGTGCCGCGTCACCGGGCCCACCTTCAACTCGCCTCGCGGTGAGCGGACTTCGCGGGCCGGCGTGGGGGAGTCGTCGAAGAGGAAACGGGCCGTCGCCGATTCCGCCACCGCCGCGAGCTCCGCCACGGGTCCGCTGTGCAGTACCCGTCCGCCGTGCTCGCCGGCCAGCGGGCCCACGTCCACCAGCCAGTCGGCGGCGCGCATGACGTCCAGGTGGTGCTCCACCACGAACACCGAGTTGCCCGCGGCCTTCAGGCGGTCCAGGACCGTGAGCAGGGCCTTCGTGTCCGCGGGGTGCAGTCCGGCGGACGGTTCGTCCAGGACGTAGACGACGCCGAAGAGACCGGACCTCAACTGGGTTGCCAGGCGCAGGCGTTGGAGTTCGCCCGCCGAGAGGGTGGGGGTCGCGCGGTCCAGGCTGAGGTAGCCGAGGCCGAGTTCGAGGATCGGGGCGATGCGGGAGGTGAGGTCCTCGGTGAGGACGCGGGCCGCCTCCGACGTGCCGTTGAGGGTGCCTGCCAACTCCGCGAGCGGTAGCGCGGCCAGGTCGGCGATCGTGCGGCCCGCGATGGTCACCGCCAGGGACTCGGGGCGCAGTCTGCCGCCTCCGCACAGCGGGCAGGGGGTGCTGGTCAGGAAGCGTTCCGCCTTGGTGCGGAGGGTGGGGCTCTTCGTGTCGGAGAACGTCTTCATGACGTAGCGGTGGGCGCTCATGTACGTGCCCTGGTACGGGCGTTGGATGCGGTTCGCGTCCCGGACCGGGTGGACCGTGACCACCGGTTGGTCGTCCGTGAAGAGGATCCACTCCCGCTGTTCGGCGGGGAGTTCGCGCCACGGTACGTCCACGTCGTGGCCGAGGGTGTCGAGGATGTCGCGCAGGTTCTTGCCCTGCCAGGCGCCCGGCCACGCGGCGATCGCGCCCTCGCGGATCGACAGCGAGGGATCGGGGACGAGGGACTCCTCGGTCGTGCGGTGGACCCGGCCGAGGCCGTGGCACTCCGGGCACGCGCCCGCCGCCGTGTTGGGGGAGAAAGCGTCGGAGTCGAGGTGTGCCGCGCCGGGCGGGTAGTCGCCGGCGCGGGAGAACAGCATCCGGAGCGAGTTCGAGAGGTTGGTGACCGTGCCCACCGAGGAGCGGGAGGTGGGGGTCGAGCGGCGCTGCTGGAGGGAGACCGCCGGGGGCAGGCCGGTGATCTCGCCGACCTTCGGCGCTCCTACCTGGTGGATGAGTCTGCGGGCGTACGGCGCCACCGACTCGAAGTAGCGGCGCTGGGCCTCCGCGTAGATCGTGCCGAAGGCGAGGGACGACTTTCCGGAGCCGGAGATGCCTGTGAACACGGTCAACACGTCCCGCGGGATGTCGACGTCGACGCCCTGGAGATTGTGCTCGCGGGCGTCGCGGACACGGACGTAGGAGTCGGGGGCGCGGGGGGCGCGGGGCGTGCCGGGGCTGTGCATGACCCGGCGAGTCTATGCGAGCACGCCGTGTGTCGCCCGGTGACCTGTGGGGGTGCGGGGGCGTTCGGGCTGTGCCACGTTGGAGGACACGGATGCCAGTAGCCGCACAGTCGCCGCGCACAGTCGCCGCACGGAAGGTCCGTGGTCATGAGCACTCCCGGATTCGGTTTCGGACGCAGCCCCTTCGAGGAATTCGACGAGCTGATGTCCCGGTATTTCGGCGGTTCGGGGCCGGCGGCGCCGTCACGCCGGACCCAGCGCGTGGACATCGGGAGTCTGCTCTCGGAACGGGCCCGTGAGCTGGTGGCCCAGGCGCGGGACATCGCCGCCGTCGAGGGCAGCGAGGAACTCGACGCCCGTCATCTGCTGGCCGCCGCCACCGAGCAGGAGTCGACCCGACGGCTGCTCGCCGAGGCGGGCGCTGACCCCGACCGCATCCGGGAACGGCTCACCGCCGGCGCGGCCGGCGGCCCGAAGACCGAACCCAGCACGCTCACCCCGGCCGCCAAGCGGACCCTTCTCGACGCGTACCGGATCTCCCGCGCCGAGGACTCCTCGTACATCGGCCCCGAGCACCTGGTGCGGGCCCTGGCCGCCAACCCCGAGTCGGCCGCCGGACAGGCCCTCGCGGGCAGCGGCTGGGAGGGCGACCGGGTGCCCACCGGTGCCGAGCCCGAGCGGAAGCGGCCCAGCAGCACGCCCACCGTCGACGAGTACGGGCGTGACCTCACCGAGGACGCCCGCGCCGGGCGGCTCGACCCGGTGATCGGGCGGGACGACGAGGTCGAGCAGACCATCGAGGTGCTCTCCCGGCGCAGCAAGAACAACCCCGTCCTCATCGGCGACCCCGGTGTCGGCAAGACCGCCGTCGTCGAGGGCATCGCCCAGCGCATCGTCGCCGGTGACGTGCCGAAGACCCTCGAAGGCAAGCGGCTCGTGTCGCTGGACCTGGCCGGCATGGTCGCCGGCACCAAGTACCGGGGCGAGTTCGAGGAGCGGTTGAAGAAACTCCTCGACGAGGTGAGCGAGCACGCCGACGAACTGGTGCTGTTCCTGGACGAGTTGCACACCGTCGTCGGTGCGGGTGGCGGGGGAGACGGTGCTCTCGACGCCGGGAACATGCTCAAACCCGCCCTGGCCCGTGGGCAGTTGCACCTCATCGGTGCCACCACCGTCGACGAGTACCGCAAGTACATCGAGAAGGACTCGGCGTTGGAGCGCCGCTTCGCGCCCATCCTGATCGGCGAACCGACCGTCGACGACACCATCGAGATCCTGCGCGGACTGCGCGACCGCTACGAGGCCCACCACCAGGTCCGTATCACCGACGAGGCCGTCGTCGCGGCGGCCGAACTCTCCGACCGCTACGTCACCGCCCGCTTCCTGCCCGACAAGGCCATCGACCTGATGGACCAGGCCGCGGCCCGGGTACGGCTGCGCGCCAAGACCCCGCTCTCCGACAACCGCGAGGTCGAGGACCGGCTCGCCGCCCTCAACCGGGAGAAGGACCAGGCCGTGGCCGACGAGGAGTACGAGCGGGCCAAGGAGATCCGTGACCGGATCAAGGACACCGAGGCCGAGTTGAAGGCGGGCGGCTCCGCCGAGGAGCGGGCGCCCAAGGTCACCGCGGAGGACATCGCCGAGGTCGTCTCCCGCACCACCGGCATCCCGGTCGCCCAGCTCACCGAGGAGGAACGCGCCCGGCTGATGAAGCTGGAGGAGCACCTCCACGAGCGGGTCGTCGGCCAGGACGAGGCCATCACCGCCGTCGCCCGTGCCGTACGCCGTGCGCGCGCCGGCATGAGCGACCCGAACCGGCCCATCGGCAGCTTCCTCTTCCTCGGTCCCACCGGCGTCGGCAAGACCGAACTGGCCCGCGCGCTGGCCGCCGCCCTCTTCGGCGACGAGAGCCGCATGATCCGCCTCGACATGAGCGAGTTCCAGGAACGGCACACCGTCTCCCGCCTGGTCGGAGCGCCTCCCGGATACGTCGGCCACGACGAGGCCGGCCAGCTCACCGAGGCCGTCCGCAGGCAGCCGTACGCCGTGCTGCTGCTCGACGAGGTCGAGAAGGCGCACCCCGACGTCTTCAACACCCTGCTGCAACTCCTCGACGACGGACGGCTCACCGACTCGCAGGGGCGCACGGTCGACTTCAAGAACACCGTGGTGATCATGACGTCGAACATCGGCGCCGACCGCATCCTCGCGGCGGGCGTCGACGACTACGCCAAGGTCCGCGAGACGGTGATGCCGGTCCTGAACCAGCACTTCCGCCCCGAGTTCCTCAACCGCATCGACGAGATCATCGTCTTCCGCGGCCTGGAACGCGCCCAACTCCGCGACATCGTCGACCTGTTGCTGGAACACACCCGGCGCAGGCTGCACGCCCAGGACGTCACCCTGGAGGTCACCGACGCGGCGGCGGACCTGCTGGCCCACCTCGGGTACCAACCCGCCTTCGGTGCCCGCCCGTTGCGCCGCACCATCCAGCGCGAGGTCGACGACCGGCTCGCCGACATGCTCCTCGCCGGCGAACTGAACGCGGGCGACCAGGCCCGGGTCGACGCGGGCGACGGAACGATCGAGATCAGCGCACGCCAGGCGGTCGCGCACTAGCCGGACCGCATTCGCATCTCTCAGGGAGACAGGCATGAGCAGTTATCGAGTCGCGCAAGTGGGCGCGGCCGGCGGCGAGTTCACCATCGCCGAGCGGGACGTGCCGGAGCCGGGACCGGGCCATGTGCGGATCGCCGTGGAGGCCTGCGGGATCTGTCACAGCGACACCTTCTTCGTGAACGCCGGAGTGCCGGGCGTACGGTTCCCGCTCGTCACCGGGCACGAGATCGCCGGGCACATCGACGCGCTCGGCGAGGGCGCCTCGGACAGCGGCTGGCGGGTCGGCGACCGGGTGTCCGTCGGCTGGTTCGGCGGCAGCTGCGGCCACTGCACCCCGTGCAGGCAGGGCGACTTCATCGTCTGCGAGAACCTGAAGGTGCCCGGCTGGGCCTACGACGGCGGCTTCGCGGAGATGACCGTGGCACCGGTCGACGCGCTCGCCCGGATCCCCGACAGCCTCTCGGCGAGCGCCGCCGCGCCCATGGGGTGTGCGGGCGTGACCACGTTCAACGGGCTGCGGCGCAGTTCGGCGGGGCCGGGCGACCTGGTCGCCGTACTCGGACTCGGCGGCCTCGGTCACCTGGGCGTGCAGTACGCGGCCGCGATGGGATTCGAGACCGTGGCGATCGCGCGAGGTCCCGAAAAGGCCGACTTCGCCAAGCAGTTGGGCGCCCACCACTACGTCGACAGCACCGCCGACACCGAGGTCGCGGAGGCGTTGCAGGCCCTCGGCGGCGCCAAGGTCGTGCTGGCCACGGCAGGCAATGCCGACGCCGCGACGGCGACCGTGGACGGGCTGCGGCCCCGTGGCGAGCTGGTCGTCATCGGGGCGGACACCGCGCCGTTGGGGATCAGCCCGCTCCAACTGCTCATGAGCGGCAGGGTGGTTCGGGGCCACCCGTCCGGCACCGCGCAGGACGTGCAGGACGTGCTGGACTTCAGCGCCCTGCACAACATCCGCCCGTCGGTGGAGACCGTGCCCCTGGACCAGGCCGGTGAGGCCTACGAGCGGATGCTGTCCGGCGCCGCGCGCTTCCGGATGGTGCTCACGCCATGAGGGAGGCGAGCCGCCGGTAGGAGTCCAGCAGGGCCTCGCGGTCGTAGGTGCTGGTGGTGACGAGGACCTCGTCGGCCGCCGTCTCCTTCAGCACCGTCTCCAGCTCGTGGGCCACCTGTTCCTCGGTGCCCGCGAGCTGTCCGCCGAGCCCGGCCTCGTAGAAGCCGAACTCCTTCTCGGTCATGGGCAGTTGCTCCACACGCTCGGCGGGCGGCAGCGGCGGGAAGGTGCCATGAGTCCGCGAGTAAGCCATCGACCAGGCTTCCGGGACGAGCAGGCGCCGGGCCGCCTCGGGGGTGGCGGCCACCGCGATCGTGCCCGAGATGACGACGTACGGCTGCGCGGCCCATGGGGAGGGGCGGAAGCGGGCGCGGTAGTGGTCGATGCCGCGCCGCATCCTCTCCCTGTTGCGGAGGTCGCCGATGACCATCGGCAGACCGGCCCGGGCCGCGATGTCGGCGCCCTCGCCCATCGCGAGCACGAACGGCGGGACGCTCAGACCCTCGGAGGGGTGTGCGTGCGCGCCGGTGGGTGACGTGCCCCGGAACCAGTCGAGGAGTTCGGCGAGTTGCCCGGCGAAGTCGTCGGCGTCGTCCTTGTCGCGGCCCAGCGCCTTGCGCACGCCGCCGGTGAAGCCGACCGAGCGGCCGAGGCCCATGTCGATCCGGCCCGGGAACAGCGACTCCAGCACCCCGAACTGCTCGGCCACGACCAGAGGTTGGTGATTGGGCAGCATCACCCCGCCCGTCCCGACCCGGATGCTCCGGGTGGCCGAGGCGACGGCGGCGGCCAGCACCGTCGGCGCCGAACCGGCGACCCCGGGCACGCCGTGGTGCTCCGACACCCAGAACCGGTGATAGCCCAGCTCCTCGACCTCCCGCGCGAATCGCACGGTGTCGCGCAGCGCCTCGGCGGGCGGATGCCCCTCGCGGGTGCGGGACCGGTCGAGGACGGAGAAGGGGGTCGAGGCGATCACTGAACTCACATCAGTGTCAACGCCCGAGAGACCTCGGCATTCCCGCGGCGGTCAGTTCTCGGGACGCAGCAGCCCGCGCTCGTACGCCTTCGCCAGGCGCTGCGGGACGAGGTGGCGCACGCCTTCGACGGTGACCGGCATGAGCGTGGGCGTCGTGGCCTTCCACTGGGCGCGGCGGTGGCGGGTGTTGCTGCGGGACATCTTCCGCTTGGGAACGGCCATGGGGATTCCTCCTCGGTGGGCTGGCAGGCACCGAGGACGCTATGTGAAAATGGATCCCATTAGCAATCTGGGGTCGCGTGCACGGCCCTCATCGCCGGGACCGGACGCGGGCGTCCCGGGGCGGGTCGATGAACTGCAGCTCCAGGGTGACGGGCGGCGCGGCGATGCCCGGTCCGCCCGCGGCCGCCCACTCCAGCACTTCCTCCGTGCAGTCGTCGTCCATCGCGAACCCGACCCAGGTCGGCCGCCCACCGGCCCGGCGTCCCGCCGCCGACGGCTGGACCACGATCACGTTGGCCTGGTCGCAGGGGCCCAGGCAGTCCGTCGTACGCACCGCGAAACCGTGCTCGGCGGCACCCGCGCGCAGCCGTTCCAGCTGCCAGACGTGGTCGGTGCCGGGGTGTTTGCGCGGGTCGCCGCAGCAGCAGCCCCGGCACACGACCAGGGTGCAGGGCCGCTCGCGGGCGGCGCCGACGAGGAACGTACGGGGAGCGGGAGTGGCGGCAGACATGCAAGAAGCATGAGGCCAGGCATCTCGCGGGCCGTTGCCGGGGTGGCGGGACCGGCTGTCTAGGGTGGGCGGGTGACTGCCGACAACAAGCGCCCGCTCGCCGTGTTCGACCTCGACAACACCCTCGCCGACACGGCGCACCGGCAACCGTTCCTGGAGCGGAAGCCGCGCGACTGGGACGGCTTCTTCGGTGCCGCCGCCCAGGACCCGCCGTTGGCGGAAGGCGTCGCACTCGCTCTGGAGAGCGCCGAGGAGTGCGAGGTCGTCTACCTGACCGGACGGCCCGAACGCTGCCGGCGCGACACGCTCGCCTGGCTCGCCGCGCAGGGACTGCCCGAGGGCCGGGTCTTCATGCGGCGCAACGACGACCGCAGGCCCGCCCGGCGCACCAAGCTGGAGATCCTGAAGCGGCTCGCCCGCGACCGGGACATCCGGGTCCTCGTGGACGACGACGAGTTGGTCTGCGACGACGCCGAGCGGGCCGGGTTCAGGGTCGTACGGGCCCGCTGGACCTCCCCCTCCGCCGCGCTGGAGGCGGCGCAGGAGGGGGAGGGCCGGACCTGAGGGCACTCGTGCTCAAGGCGGGCGGTCAGTCCTCGTCCTCGATGCGGAAGCCGACCTTCAGGCCGACCTGGAAGTGCTCGATCTGCCCGTTCTGGATCTGGCCCCTGACCTGGGTCACCTCGAACCAGTCCAGACTGCGCAGGGTCTGCGCGGCGCGGGCGACGCCGTTGCGGATGGCCTGGTCGATGCCCTCGTGAGAGGTGCCGACGATCTCGGTGACCCGGTACGTGTGCTCGGACATGCGGGTACTCCTCTCGGCCGTGACGGGCGCGTCACGCGTTACTCCACCGTGCCCCACGGCGCGGCGGTGCGCGAGACGGCCCGTCACCCGATGTCAGCGCACCACGCTCAGCGACAGCGCGAAGCGTCCTTCCCGGTCGGTCCACCAGTGGGCCAACTCCAGCCCGGTCGCGGCCAGTTCGGACCGCACGCCCTCCTTGCGGAACTTCGCGGAGATCTCGGTACGGAGTTCCTCGCCGGCCGTGAAGTCGACGGCGAGATCGAGGGCGGGGATCTTCACGGTCTGGTCGGTGCGGGACCGCAGCCGCATCTCGATCCACTCGTTGTCCGTGTCCCAGAGGGCTACGTGGTCGAAGGCGTCGGCGTCGAAATCGGCGCCGAGTTCGCGGTCGACCACGGTCAGGACGTTCTTGTTGAACGCGGCCGTCACCCCGGCCGCGTCGTCGTACGCCCTGACCAGGACCTGCTCGTCCTTCACCAGGTCCGTGCCGAGGAGCAGCGCGTCGCCGGGGGAGAGGAGCGAGCGGAGGCCGGCGAAGAAGGTGGCGCGTTCCGCCGGGAGCAGGTTGCCGATCGTGCCGCCGAGGAACGCCAGCAGGCGCGGGCCCGGGGTCTCCGGCAGGGTGAGGTCGCCGGTGAAGTCGGCGATCAGGGCGTGCACGTCGAGACCCGGGCGCTCCTCGATGAGGGCGTGCCCGGCCTGCGTGAGCGCGCTCTCGCTGACGTCGACGGGGACGTACACGGCCAGACCGGTGAGCGCGTCCAGCAGGTGACGTGTCTTGTCCGAGGATCCGGAGCCCAGCTCGACGAGCGTGCGGGCGCCGGTCGCGGCGGCGATCTCGCCGGCCCGGTCGACGAGGATCTCCCGCTCGGCGCGCGTGGGGTAGTACTCGGGCAACTCGGTGATCCGCTCGAAGAGTTCGCTGCCGTGGGCGTCGTAGAACCACTTCGGCGGGAGGGTCTTCGGGGTGCTGGTGAGACCCTCCAGGACGTCGGCGCGCAGTGCCGCGTCGGTGGCGTCCTCGGGCAGGGTGCGGGTGAGAAGGAACGGGCTCACGTACGGGGCTCCTTCGATGGTGCGAGGTCTTTCAGGGGGGTGAGGAGGACCTCGGTGCGGGTCGCGGTGAGCAGAGTGCGGTCGGGGGCCTCCTGCCAGTGCGGGTCGTCGTCGTAGGGCTCGGAGGCCACGACCGTGCGGCGGCCGGGCTCCGAGAGGTACCAGAGGGTGTCGCCCCAGGCGGTGGCGGCGATCGTCTCGCCGTCGGTGAGGAGGAGGTTGAGGCGGGAGCCGGGGGCCGCGTGAGCGACCTCCGTCACCGTGTCGGCCAGTGCCTGGCCCTCCTCGTCACCGGCCCGCAGTCGGCTCAGGACCAGTGCCCAGACGAACGCCGAGTCACAGCGGGCCTCCAGCGACAACAGGTCGACCGGCGGCAGGCGTTGGGCCAGGGCCGCCAGTGTCTGCGGCCAGCCGGTGACGGCGCCGTTGTGGCTGAACAGCCAGGGGCCCGCGGCGAACGGCGCCGCCGCGGCCTCCCCGTCCCCGCCCGCGAACGTCGCGTCCCGTACGGCGGCCAGCAGCGCCCCCGAGCGGACCACGCGGGCCAGGTCGGCGAAGGACTGGTCGCCCCAGATGGGCACGGCCCGCCGGTAGCGGCCCGGCACCGGGTCGCCCTCCGCGTACCAACCCACCCCGAAACCATCGGCGTTGACCGTGCCGTGCCGCTGCCGCCGGGGCTCCCAGGACTGGTGGTACAGGCTGTGCTCCGGGTCCACGAGGAGCCGGCCCAGCGGCTCCTCGGGTCCCAGGTACGCCAGGTGACGGCACATCAGACGGCCCCCGAGCGGGCGGTGCGGAAGCCGGAGAAGATCTGCCGCCGGATCGGATAGTCCCAGTTGCGGAACGTGCCCCGGCAGGCCACCTCGTCCACGGCGAACGAACCGCCCCGCAGCACCTTGTACTCGGGGCCGAAGAACACCTCCGAGTACTCCTTGTACGGGAACGCCCTGAACCCCGGATACGGCAGGAAGTCGCTCGACGTCCACTCCCACACGTCACCGATCAACTGACGTACGCCGAGCGGCGATTCGCCCGCCGGATAGCTGCCGGCGGGGGCCGGGCGCAGGTGCCGTTGACCCAGGTTGGCGTGCTCGGGTGCCGGGTCGGCGTCGCCCCACGGGTAGCGCGTCGAGCGGTCGGCCGTCGGGTCGTGGCGGGCCGCCTTCTCCCACTCGGCCTCGGTGGGCAGCCGGCGTCCGGCCCACCGGGCGTAGGCGTCGGCCTCGTACCAACAGACGTGCACCACCGGCTCGTTCGGCGGTACGGCCTCCGTGACGCCGAACCGGCGCCGCAGCCACTGGCCCGCCTCCCGGCGCCAGAACTCCGGCGCCGTCAGGGAGGTGCGGCGGACGTGCGCCCAGCCCTCCTTCGTCCACCAGCGCGGGTCGTCGTAGCCGCCGTCCTCGATGAACGCCAGATACGCGCCGTTCGTCACCGGAGTCGTGTCGATGTGGAACGGGGCCACCTCCCGCCGGTGCGCGGGCCGTTCGTTGTCCAGCGCCCATGGCTCGGTGGAGGTGCCCATCGTGAACGGGCCGCCGGGGACCAGGACTTCGGACGGGCCGGTGAACAGCGGTACCGGCTCCGGGTCCGGGGCGGTCAACGCCTGCGGGCCCGTACGGAGCTGATGGGTGATCAACATCGTTTCGTCGTGCTGCTGTTCGTGCTGGGCGACCATCCCGAAGGCGAAGCCCATGTCGGTGAGCCGGGTCCCGCGGAAGGCGTGGCTCTCCAGTACGTCCGTCACCCGGCCGCGCACCTCGGCCGCGTACTGCCGCGCCTCCGGGGGCGGCAGCAACGGCAGCGAGGGGCGTTCGGAACGCGGGTGCTCGAACGCGTCGTAGAGGCCGTCGATGTCGGGCCGCATCGCGTCCCGGCCGCCGACGGCCCGCAGCAGCCACAGTTCTTCCTGGTTGCCGATGTGCGCGAGGTCCCAGACCAGCGGGGACATCAACGGCGAGACCTGCGCGGTGAGTTCGGGCTCGTCCACACAGCTCGTGAGGAGTGTGGTGCGGTCCCGGGCCGTGGTGAGGGTGGTCAACGCCCGTTGCCTGAGCGCCTCGATATCGATGTCAGTGGAGGTGTCGGCGTCGGTCATGTGCGGATGTCCTTCCCGTGCGGGCGGCTGTCCGTGCCGCGCACGCGGTCGAGCAGGTCGTCGGCGGGGCAGCGGCCCCGGACGACATAGCGGTCGAAGTACGCGCGGACGGCGTCCGTGACCCCGGCGGTCGCGCCGAGCCGGGGCAGGGCCTCAAGAGCCGCCGCGAAGCAGACGAGGGCGGCCTCGTGCAGCTCCGGGTCGGACAGCCCGTAGCGGGCCGCGTCGATCCACAGCGGATTGTGCGGCGCGGGCAGCCCCTGGGCCCGTTCGGCCAGCGGCTTCACGGCCCGGTACGCGGTCTCGGCGGCCTCGGGGTCGTCGAACAGCGCGGTCGTCACGGCCAGCGGGACGATCCAGCCATCGTCGCCGGGCTGCGCGTCGATCATGCGCAGTTCGAGATGGCCGCGTGGTCTGACCGGCGGGAACAGCGTCGAGACGTGGTAGTCGAGATCCTCACGGGTCGGCGGCCTGGGCGCCCCCGACCTGATCCACTCCCGGAACGTCAGCTCCTCCGGGACCTCCCACGGGCCGCTGTCCTGCCGTATGCACATCACCGGCGAGTCCAGGACGTGATCGGTCCAGGCGTCGCGCGGCCGCGCGTCCAGGGCCGGACCGCCCGCGCGGCCGGGGCCGATCTCCATCCAGATCAGCTGCCGGGTGGAGCGCCAGCCGGTGGGGCTGCGGCCGACCAGCGGGGAGTTGGCGAACGCGGCCACCAGGACCGCGCCCAACTGGTGCGCCAGCCACCAGCGCCGGCCGAGGCCGAGCGGACCCGGCTCCTCGTAACCGGCGTCCAGACACACCTGCACCGATGCCGAGGTGCACATCATGCGGCGGCCGGCGGGGCCGGTGCGGTCGAGGCAGCGCTCCATGGCGTCGTAGCGCGGCTCGTGCAGGAACCGGCGCGGCGGGTGCCAGGGATCATGGCCGACACCGACCAGTCCCAGGCCGTCACGGCGCAGCACCGCGCGGACGGCGTCCAGGTCTTCGGAGACGGAACCGATGCACTCCATCAGGGAGGCGGCGGGCGACGAGCTGAGTTCCAGCTGGCCGCCGGGCTCGACGGTGAGCGCCGACCTCAGAGGCACGGTCCTCAAGGCGGCGTAGGCCGCTTCGAGTCGTTCGGGTGTCACGGGGAGCTGCGGCAGGCGCAGCTCGTGGACGAGCCATTCCACTTCGACCCCGAGTGTTCGGGGCGGACCGGTCTTGAAGCAGATGCCCCTGACCAGGGCTTCCACCTCGGGTTCGGTGACCGCGGTACGGGGCTCCGTACAGTCGCTACAGTCACTTGCCGTATCGGACATGTCGGGATCCTCCTGAGATTCCACCATGCCACCGGCCCGGTTTCGGTTGGGCCCGGGTCGGCACACTCGTACCACCCAAGACCCTCGTGCCGCGTCGCACAAGGGTGCGTATTGCCACGTTCGGGATCGGTAATCTCCGGTTCGCCGTCTGTTCGCGGGGCCCGGAAACTCCGTTGCACCGCACGACCAGCATCGCTCAGGATGCAGGTATGAGCACGACGGGGGAGAACACGGGGGAGATCGCGGGGCGCGCGTTCATGGCGTACACGGGGGTTATGCCATGAGCGCGCGCCTGCGCGGCATCGCGCGGCAGACCGAGCAGATCGTCGCGGCCGGGGGCTATCGCGCGGCGGACGGGCGCGAGGTGTCCATCGCAGCCGAGACCGAGGCGGCCCGCGCGGGCACGCGCCTGCACGGACCGGAACCGGTGCGGATATCGCCGTTCTCGCCCGTGGACATGGTCGTCGAGGTCACCGGTGAGAGCAGCCTGGAGGCCGCCCGCCGACTGACCGGCCCGGTCGCCGTCCTGAACTTCGCCTCCGCCCGCAACCCCGGCGGCGGTTTTCTCAACGGCGCACAGGCCCAGGAAGAGGCCCTCTGCCGCGCCTCCGCCCTGTACACGTGCCTGCTCGAAACCCGCGGTTTCTACGACCACCACCGCGACCACCGCGATCCGTTCTACACGGACCGGGTCATCCACTCACCGGCCGTCCCCGTCTTCCGCGACGACAAGGGCCGCCTCCTGGACGAGCCGTACACCGCCGGATTCCTGACCGCCGCCGCACCGAACGCGGGGGTCGTCCTGCGCACGGCACCCGAGCGCGCGGCCGAGCTGCCGCGTGCCGTCGCCGTACGGGCGGAGCGGGTCCTGGAGACGGCCGCTCTGCACGGCTACCGGCGACTGGTCCTGGGCGCCTGGGGCTGCGGGGTGTTCCGGAACGACCCGGCGCAGGTCGCGGGCGCCTTCCACGCGCTGCTCGGGCCGGGTGGACGGTTCGCCGCGGCCTTCGAGCACGTGGTCTTCGGCGTCCTGGACCGCACACCGGGTGCGACGGTCCGGGACGCGTTCGTACGGACGTTTCCGGAGCGTCAGCTCCAGAAGCAGAAGTAACTCCTCAGGTCCAGCCGTAGCGCTCGTGCAGCCGGTGCCGGACGAGGTTGAAGCGCATCTGGTCGATCGCGCACGCCTCCCGGCGCATGCCGTCCTCGTGCAGGCGCAGGACGCGGTCCACGTCGACCCACGAGTCGCGGCCGGACTTGTCCCAGGGGCCGCTGCCGATCGCCACCCACTCGCGGTCGCCGTCGTGGCGCTTGCTGGACAGCTGGACGGCGAGCAGGGTCCCGCCGGGCTCACGGGCCACGACGAGGACCGGGCGGTCCTTGCCCCGGCCGTCGTTCTCCTCGAACGGCACCCAGGTCCAGACGATCTCGCCGGGGTCGGGGTCGCCGTCGTGCGCGGGGGAGTACTCGGTACGGACCTTGCCGACCTCGCGCGGGTCGGCCTCGGTGGTGGCGGAGGGGCCGAAGCGGCCCGGAACGTTCTCATCGGTAAAGGCGGTCACGGAGGCACCTTAGAACGTGCCTCCGTGACCCCGGACGCCGGGCGCCCGTCAGACGATCACCGCTACTCCTTCTCCACCGGCACCTTCTGCGACGGCGGTGCCGTGACTCCGTTCAGGGCCGAAGTCCCGTTCGGGGTCGGCCCGTTCTGGTTCATCGACGAGAGCAGCTGGCGGGCCAGACCGAGGCCCGTGCCGCCCATGGTGAGCGCCTTGGCGAGCATCTCCGCCATGCCGTCGGCCCCGTTGAGGACCACCATGTTGTCGATGCTGCCGAACGCGGACGCGCCGGCCTTGACGATCTCCGGCCAGTTCTCGGCGAGTTGCTGCGCGACCACGGCCTCCTGGTTCTCGGCGAGAGCCGCGGCCCTCGCCTTGATGGCCTCCGCCTCGGCGAGACCCTGGGCCCGGGTCGCCTCGGCGGCGGCCAGACCCTTCGCCTGCGCTGCGGCGGCCTCGGCCTCACCGGTCGCCCTGGTGGCCGTCGCGGCGGCGGCACCCCGTGCCTGGGTCGCCTCGGCCTCGGCGAGCGCGGCCGTCTTGATCCGGCTCGCCTCGGCCGTGGCCGCCAACTCGGTCTCCTTGGCCTTGGCCTGAGCCGCAGAGATCCGTGCGTCGCGCTCGGCCTCGGCGCGGGCCCGGGTCTCGTACGCCTGGGCGTCCGCGGGCTTGCGGACGTCCGCCTGGAGCTGCTGTTCCCGGCGCAGGGCGTCGAGTTCGGCGATCCGGGTCTCCTGGACGACGACGTCCTGCCGGGCGGCGGCGTCCGCGAGCGGTCCGGCCTGTCGGGCCTTCGCCGCCGCCTTGTCGCGCTCGGCCTGGTAGCCGGCCTGGAGGATCTCGCTGTCCCGGGTGGCCTCCGACATCCGTGCCGCGGCCTTCTGCTCGGCCTCGGTGGCAAGACGGTTGGCCTCGGCCTGCGCGATGCGCGCGTCCCGCTGTACGGCGGCGGCGTGCGGCATCGCGAGGTTCTTGATGTACCCGGTCGGGTCCTCGATCTCGTGGATCTGCAGCGAGTCCACGATCAGACCCAGTTTCTCCATCTCCGTACCGCAGGCGGCACGGGTCTGCCCCGTCAGCTTCTCGCGGTCGCGGATCATGTCCTCGACCGTCAACCCGCCCACGATGGACCTGAGATGACCGGCGAACACGTTGTGCACCCGCTCCGACATCATCTTCTGCTGGTCGAGGAAACGACGTCCCGCGTTGGCGATCGACACGAAGTCGTCGCCCACCTTGAAGATGACCACGCCCCGCACCTTGAGCGGAATTCCCTGCGTGGTCACACAATCCACGTGCAGCTCGGTCTCGTTGAGGTCGAGCGAGATCTTGCGCACCGCCTGCACACCGGGCAGCACCAGCGTGCCGCGCCCCGTGACGATGCGGAACCCCATGCCCTCTTCAAGGCCTTCGGTGCGGTGCTTGGAACCCGAGATGATGAGTGCCTCGTTGGGCTCCGCGACCCGCCACATCGACTTGAACAGACCGATCAGTACGAGAACGGCGAGAACCGCCACCCCCGCTACGACGCCGATGACCATCGGCATACGCCCCCTTGTGATGGTGCCCTTTCGGCACCGAACGAAGGGAGTGTGCGCCTGCGCGACACCGGGGTACAGACGCTGACGGATCCTTGTTGCAATCTTGACGCATACGCAGCTGAATCGCTCTCACCTGCGAAGGAGGCAGCTCAACTGTCGTATGCCCGCGTGACGTAGACCGTCCTCGGTGGCAGGTACTCCACCACCATCACCACGGTCCCCGGCTCGATCCGGTCCGTGCCCGTGGCGGCGTACGCGAGGAAGTGCTCGGCGCCCCCGCGCACCCGGACGATCACCTCGCCGACGAGCCCGGGCCCGACCGTCCCGGTGACCCGCCCCATCAGCCCGACCATCGACGCATCCTGCATGGTCACAGGGTACGGGCCCGACCCGCCTGTGCCGCCGGGGAATCCGCGGTGACCGGCTCCGGCCACCGCTCGTGCCAGCGCAGGTCCGCCTCCAACCGCGCGGCGAGGGACAGCAGCAGAGGCTCGCTGTTCGACGGGCCCAACAGCTGGGCGCCGACCGGAAGTCCGCCCGCCACGAAGCCCGCGGGGACGTTGACGCCGGGCCAGCCGAGGATGTTCCACGGCCAGGCGTAGGGGCAGGCGGCGACCATCGCACGGTCGGTGGCCAGGCCGCCCAGGTCGAGCATCGCGCCGACAAGGGGCGGGGGAGCGGCAGTTGTCGGCGCGAGGACCACGTCGTACCTCCCGAAGAACGCCCCGAACCGGTCGTGCAGGGTCGCCTCCGCGCGCCGCGCCGCCCGCAGCGCGGCCCCGCCGAGCCGTCGGCCAAGGCGCGCGGCCTCCAAGGTGCGGGGGTCGAGGAGTTCGGGGTGCGGTGCCTCGCGGACCCGCTCGGCGACACCGGCGGTGGCGCGGGGGAGGAAGGTCAACCCGATCCGGCCGTACGGCGGATCGTCCTCTACGACCGTGTGGCCCAACTGGGCGAGCTGCTCGGCGAGTTCGAGGACCCGGGCCCGTACCTCCGGTTGGAGCCGGGCGGGCAGCGCGGTGAACGGCGGCTTCAGGGAGAGGGCGATGCGCAGTCGGCCGGGGTCGCGGCCGACCGCCTCCGCGAGGGTGAGCGCGGGCGGGCGGTGCAGGTCCCCCGCGTGGTTGCCGCTGGCCGCGTCCAGGAGCAGGGCGGCGTCGGCGACCGTACGGGCGAGGGTGCCGTTGACGGTGATGCCCTGGAAGGACTCGCCGCGTGGCCAGGTCGAGATGCGGCCGCGCTGCGGCTTGACGCCGATGAGGTGGGTCCAGGAGGCGGGGATGCGCACCGAACCGGCGCCGTCCGAACCGAGCGCGGCCGGGACCAGGCCGGCGGCGACCGCCGCCGCCGATCCACCGGACGAACCCCCGGGCGTGTGAAGGGAGTTCCACGGATTGCGGGTCGCGCCGAACGCCGGCCCCTCGGTGAACGGCCACTGCCCGAACTCGCAGGTGTTCGTCTTCCCGACGATCACGGCCCCGGCCGCCCGCAGTCGGCGTACCGCCTCGCCGTCCGCGGTCACCGGCGGGAACTCGCCCCGGCAGCCGAACGCGGTCGGTTCGCCCGCCACGTCCATGTCGTCCTTGACGGCGACCGGCACGCCGAGCAGCGGTTTGCGGACTCCGGCGGCCAGTTCCTTGTCCGCGGCTTCGGCCTCGGCGAGCGCCGCCTCCCGCCGTACGAGCCGAAATGCGTTCAGGGAGGCCTGAGCCGACTCGATCCGGGCCAGGGCCTCCTCGGTCAGGGCCCGCGCGGTCACCTCCCCGGCGGCCAGCGCGCGGGCGGACTCGGCCAGGCCTGCGGAACGGTCGGGCGTCATGCGGCACCTCCGGAAGCGCTTGGTCTACCGAACGGTAACGTCCGGGCGGCCGGTGTGCCGCGGATGTGGCAACTTCCCGTGTGGCGTGCACGATTGGCCGCGCACCGGCCGTACGTCACAGGCGTCCCACAGAGATCATCCAGCATTGCGCAAACCATTGACGTGCTCCTGCCTCACCCCTACTTTCTGACCGAATTCACGAACCTCGTTCGACATGACGAACATCCGAGTCTCCGGGAGAGCCGCCCGTGACCACACGTCCCCCCACACCGCCCCGCACGCCGTCCCGCCGCACCCTGCTGCGCGCGCTGGCCGTCCTGCCCGCCTCGGCGCTGGTCCTGGGCGAGGCCCCCGGACTGCTCGGCACGGCGTCGGCCGCAGCCCCGTCGAGCGGCTACGCCACCCGGTACACGATCGTCCCGTTCCTCAACAGCGACGACGGCACCGTCAACGTCTACCAGTCCGACGACGCCACCGACTTCCGCCTCGTCCAGGCCTCCGCCTACACCCCGCCGAGCAACCGCATCCGCGACGCGGGCGTGTTCAAGCACACCGACGGCTCCTACTACCTGACGTACACCACCCACACCTGGGAGGACGTCAGCACCACCATCGGCTTCGCGCGCAGCGCCGACCGGGTCGACTGGACGTTCCTGTACGACTACACCGTCCCGATCACCGGCCTGTCCCGGGCCTGGGCGCCCGAGTGGTTCGTCGACGGCGACGGCAGTGTCAACGTCATCGTGTCCTGCTCCACCACCGACGACGAGTGGATCTTCACGCCGTACCGGCTGAAGGCGACCAACTCCGCCCTGACGGCGTGGAGTTCACCGGTCGCCCTGTCCGGCATCGGCTCCAACCACATCGACACCTACATCGTGCGGATCGGCTCGACCTACCACGCCTTCACCAAGAACGAAACGGCGAAGTACATCGAGTACGGCACCGCCACCAGCCTCACCGGCCCCTACACGATCTCGCGGACCGGCGACTGGGCCGGCTGGGGCAGCTACCGCGAGGGCCCCTCGGTGGTACAACTCGACAACGGCGGCTGGCGGATCTTCTTCGACGGCTACGGCGACGGCACCTACTACTACAGCGACAGCTACGACACCTTCGCCACCTGGTCCGCGCCGACCGCGCTCACCACGCTCTCCGGTACGGCACGCCACTTCACGGTCATCAAGGAGACGGTGTCCGGCGGCCCGAGCCTCGCGACCGGTGTCACCCGCTCCTTCCAGTCCGCCAACTACCCCACCCGCTACTGGCAGGAGGTGTCCTCGCTGCTCAACCTGCCGGTGGTGACCGGCTCCAGCAGCACCGCCCTGAAGCAGGCGTCCACGTTCACCGTCGTCGCCGGCCTCGCCGACGCGACCGGCTTCTCCTTCCGGGACGCGGCCGGCAAGTACCTGCGCCACTACGACTTCCGGGGCCGCTTCGACGCGAACGACGGCACGGCGACCTTCGCCGGGGACGCCACGTTCTACGCCCGGACCGGCGCCGGCACCGGTGCGCTGCGTCTCGAGTCGTACAACTACCCCGGCCACTACCTCCGCCACTACAACTACCAACTGCGGGTGGACCCGACGGACGGCACGGACCTCTTCCGGACGGACAGCTCGTTCGTGCCCGTGACGGCCTGGGCCTGAGACACATGACTGTGATCCGCCGGAACGGGGCAGAATGCGCACGACGTTGACCAGCCATGGCCTGGAGGCGCTGGGCGCATGAGCGGTACGGCAGCGACACGGATCCGCGAGCTGATCGTCACCCCGATCGCCTTCCGCGACCCGCCCCTCCTCAACTCGAACGGCGTCCACGAGCCGCTGGCCCTGCGGTCCGTTCTCCAACTGGTGCTGGAGGACGGCACCGTGGGCCTCGGCGAGTCCACGGGCGGCACGGTCCGGCTGGAGCGACTTGAGGCGGCGGCGAAGGTCGTCGTGGGGATGGACGTCTTCGACACGACGGCCCTCGTCGCCGCGATCGACGCCGCCCTGCTGCCGACCGTCCCCAGCTCCCACGAACGCGGCTGGACCGGCTCGGCGGTGGAGGTGGCCTGCCTCGACGCACAGGGCAAGCTGCTCGGACGCCCGGTCAGCGACCTGCTCGGCGGCAAGGTCCGCGACGCCGTGCCCTTCGCCGCGTACCTCTTCTACAAGTGGGCCGAACACCCCGCCCTGGACGGCAAGCCCGCGGTGGGCGACGACTGGGGCGCGGCGCTGGACCCCGCCGGGATCGTCGAGCAGGCCCGGCTGATGCAACAGCGGTACGGCTTCCGGTCGTTCAAGCTCAAGGGCGGTGTCTTCCCGCCCGACGAGGAGATCGCCGCGATCAGGGCCCTGGCCGAGGCCTTCCCGGGCCGGCCGCTGCGGCTGGACCCCAACACGGCCTGGACGCAACAGACATCGACATACGTGGCCCGCCAACTCGAAGGCGTCCTGGAGTACTTGGAGGACCCGACCGCCACCATCCCCGGCATGGCCCAGGTCGCGAAGGAGTCACCGCTCCCGCTCGCCACCAACATGTGCGTGATCGCCTGGGAACATCTGCGGCCCGCGATCGAGCAGCGCGCGATCCAGGTCCTCCTCACCGACCACCACTACTGGGGCGGACTGCGCCGGACCCGTGAACTGGCCGTCGTCTGCGAGGTGTTCGGGCTCGGACTGTCCATGCACTCCAACTCGCATCTCGGCATCAGCCTCGCCGCCATGACCCATGTCGCGGCGGCCATCCCCAACCTCGACCACTCCTGCGACACGCACTACCCGTGGAACTCGGCCGACGACGTCGTCGTCCCCGGGGTACTGGAGCTGCGGGACGGCGCGGTCAGGGTCCCCACCGGTCCCGGCCTCGGTGTGGAACTCGACCACGACGCCCTCGACCGGCTGCACCGGCTCTACCTCGACTCGGGTGTGCGCGGCCGGGACGACACCGGGTACCTGCGGCGGGTCCGGCCCGAGTACGAGCTGAGACTCCCCAGGTGGTGAACTCGCCCTACCTAGGCGGTGATTGAGGCGACGTGACGCCGGGTCTCCCTGAGGTGGAGGTCGACGGACCGGCACATGATCACCCCGCTGCGCGGGTCGTCGGCCGCGTGGCTGATACGGCGGAGCAGAGTGACCGAGTCCAGGGTGACGCCCTCGCGGGCCAGGACGAAGACGAGGGCGAGGAAGGCGGACCTGGCGTTGCCGTCGTCGAAGGGATGGAAGAAGCACACGTCGAGACAGACACGGGCGGCCCGGGCGGTCAGCGGGAGGGGCCGGTCTGCGTCCCGTGTGCTCTCGGCCAGGCAGGCGTCGAGGCGTTGACGGGTGTCGGGGCCGACGCCGTAGCGCTCCCTGCCCTTCTTGGCGAAGGCCGGCAGGGTGCGGAACGACGGTGGTTCGGGTGTGCCGAGGACGTGCTGCTGCCAGCCGCGCAGCAGCTCGAAGTCGAGCCGGGCACCGCGCGCCGCGTCGGCCCGCACCAGGTCCAGGGCGGTGAGCAGGCCCTCGCCGCGAGCGGCCGACACGGTGCGGTCGAAGGCGCGTATGTACTCCGCCGCGCCGTCGCGCGACGGAACGACCGGCTCGTCCCCGCCGCCGTCCGGCGCGTCCTCCCACGGCACGGTCTCGCGGACCGCGAGCCAGCTCCGCAGATGGTCCGGCAAGGGGCCGGGGGCGGGCGGTCCCACGGTGTCGTCGGGCCGTAGCGAGAGTGCGAGACGCTCCGCGATGTCGTCGACCAGGACCCGGTCCGGGCCGGTCCAGCTCTTGAACCGGCCGTCGATCGCCGTGTCGACCAACTCCTGTGCCGTGTCGGGGTCGATGCGCCAGTGGCTGAGGAACCAGGTGAGCACCTGACGGCAGTGCCCGTACCAGCCGCTGCCGGAGCCGGTGCGGTCGTACGCCTGGAAGATGAGGTTGCGGGCGGCGCACTCCCAGAGGATCCGCTGGTCCGCCACGTCGGCCAGGTCCAGCGGGTACGCCGCGAACAGGGTCGCGAGCCGCTCCAGCCAGTCGCGCCATTCGCACAGTCCGGCGACCACCCGGTCGAGGGTCTCCTCCGGTGTGGTGTACGAGTGCGTCACACAGCACCAGCTGCCGACCGGGCCGCCGTCGAAGTCGCCCTCGTCGTGCGCCCAGCGCCAGCCCACGGCCCAGTCGCCGTAGCGCTCGGCGAGGGCGTACGACATGGCGTCGGCCCAGGGCCTCGCCACGTCCCAACTCCAGTCACGCAGAACGGGATCGCCGTAGGGGACGTCGGGGCGGGTCGGCATCCGGCGGGCCGGTCCGAGGGAGCGCAGCACCTCCGCCGCCGCCTCGGGGTCGAAGGGATGACGCGCGGGTTCGACCTCGTCCCAGTTCAGACAACCCGGGTTCCATTCCCTCTGCACCGCGCAAGCCTGCACGCCGAGCGGGTCTGTGTTCAACCGAATTACCGCAGGCCACCGACCGTCAACGCGGCGTCGTCGACGGCTCGTTCGGGAGCATGGCGTGGGGCGGCCGGTGGGCGGACGCGCGTAGCGTCGGCTCGTTGCGCAGCCGGACGAAGGTGATGGCCAGGGCGACCGCCTGGACGAGGGCGCAGCACAGGACGACCGTGTCGAGGTGGGTCGGCGGGGTGACGGCGACGAGGATGCCGGCCACCGGGAAGGGCAGCAGCAGAAGCAGCATGGTCAGGGAGAGCGTGGTGCCGAAGGCCGTCGCCGGGATGACCAGCGAGCGCAGCGTGCGCAGGACGACGGTGAGGCCGCCGTCGCCCGCCATGAACAGCGCGATGAGGACCATGTAGGCGGCGTAGGACGGGGCTTGGGGCAGGGCGAGGCAGGCCGCGGAGGCGAACGTCGCGCAGACGACTCCCACACCCCACAGGTCGACGTGGCTCAGGGCGAGCCGGCAGCAGGTGACCGCGAGGAGGGTCGCCGCCGCGGCGGCGGACCACAGGGTGCCGACGTCGGCGGAGGAGCGGCCGAAGTTCTCGACCACGATGATCGGACTCGCGGACTGGAGCAGGCCGAGGGCGAGGTTGGAGCAGGCCAGGCCCGCCACCAGCCAGCGCAGGGCGGGCAGTTTGCGCAACATGCGCAGCCCGGTCCGCAGACTGCCGGGTGTGTGTTCGCCGACCGGCCGTCCGGCACGCAGCGGGGTGGGCGGGGTCTGCAGACCGAGCACGGCCGCCAGCAGGGACAGCCCGGTCAGGCAGCCGAGCATCCAGCCCGGGCCGACCAGCAGCAGGAAGCCCGCGAGCAGAGGGCCGACGAGCATCGCGGTCTGGTCGATGCCGATGAGGACCGACTGCACGCCGTGCGGCCGGTTCTCCGCCCGCCGGGTGACGATCGCGCCCACGGCCTCGTTCGCGACGAAGCTGAACTGGGTGAGGGTGCCGGTCACCGCGGCCAGCACCAGCACGGTCACCGTCTCCGCGGTGCCGCGCGGCAGCATTACCAGCGCCACGGCCGCGCCCGCGAGGACCAGGGCCCGCAGCAGCGAGGCGAGGAAACACACGATCGCCGCGCCGCGCCGGTCCACCACATTGCCCGCCAGGACGAACGCGGCGATCCGCGGTGTCCACTCCAGGGCGAACGCCAGACCCGTCAGCGACGAGGACCGGGTGATCGCCAGGACCAGCAGCGGCATGGCGTACGTCGACATGGAGAACGCCAGGGCGTCGCTGATGCGCGGTGCGTAGATCCGTCGGAACAGGCTGCCGGACGGAACGGCTGCATGGCGACCGGCGGGCGGCCGGTCCTCGTGCAGGGTGATGGCCACGGAATGGAAAGCTTTCAGTGAGGCGTATCGCGGAGGGGAAACGATTGGTACCGACCAAGGCGAAATGAATTCGCGGGGGCGGGGAGAGGGGAAAACGCCTATGGGCAAGCGGAGTTGAGGCGTGAAATATAGCGCAGTCAAAAGAGATTTGGCATATCCGGTGCGGACATCTCCTCAGGGCGTACGCCGCACCTCCCCGTACCCAGAAGACAGCGGGCGGAAAGAAAGCCACTTTGTCGCCCATAGGGCACGGGGCGGCGAGGCAATCACGGCATTTCCCGTCACGCCTTCGGGTGCCGCCTTCGGGTCACATCTTCGTGGCGCCCGCCGCGAGGGTCGCGCGGGAAGTGCCGGGCGCCGACGAGGAACACCACGATCAGCGGGATCACGCACATCGGGACACCGGCCATCACCACCGCGTAGTCGGTGTCGTGGGCCACGTCGAGGTTGGCCAGGGCCACCTGCCAGTACAGGCGGAAGAATCCGGCCCCGTCGATCCGCCCCGCGTCCAGGAGTTCGTCGGGCAGTGAGTTCTGGGCATACTGCCGCATCCAGAGTATTCCGAACGTGTTGGCCGCCCGGGTATCACGAGGGCCTTGAGCGAACCGGCCCAGCCGAAGGCGGCCATGGTGACGAACTGGGCACGAGCGAGAGCCGGCCGGGAATCATGTACGTCGCGAACAGGATGCCGAACAGCGGCTTCCGCGCCGGGAACTCGTACTTGGCGAAGGCGAACGCGGCAAGGGAGTCGAAGAACAGCACCGGTACCGTGCCCGCCACCGAGACGACGACGGTGTTGAACAGCGAACCGAAGAAATCGATCCGGTGGATCGCCTGCCGCATGTTCTCCAGGCGGCGGGTGCCCGGCACCGGCCGGGGCGGGAACCGGAGGATCTCCCGCGTGGTGATCGACGCCATCACCACGAGCCGGCGGAAGGGGAACAGCGACACCAGTACACCGAGCAGCAGCAACACCCGCACGGCGACACGGGAGCGCCTGCTGCCGGAACCGGTCGCGAGTCCCGCGCCGACGGCGGTCGTCCGGCCGGCGGCCGTCGCGGGCTCCCTCGCGCCAGGCGAGACGAGGACGGTCGTCGCGCCCGGAGCCGGACACCAGCCGTCAGTTGATGATCGCGAACAGCGCGACGAGAGCGAACAGTGACCAGCCGATCGCCGCGCCGTAGCCGAACTGGTGGTCGTTGAAGGCCTTCTGCCAGGGATGGAGCACGATGGTCAGACCTTCCTGGCCGGGGCCGCCGGTGGAGCCGGGGCCGTCCGAGTGGAAGGGCACCTGCGACTCGGTGAAGATCTGCGGGCCGTCGATGGTGGACGTGATGACCGCGAAGAGGATCACCGGCCTCAACTGCGGTACCAGCACCCGGAAGAGGGTCTGCCTGCTGCTCGCCCCGTCCACATGGACCGGATCTCGAAGGTGTTCAGGATCGAGTGCCGGAACACCGAGTCGTGCAGCAGCCGGCGGTACTGCTGGAACCCCACGTAGTACGGCGAGATGGCGAGATGCGGCGGCACGTGCCGCCGCCGACGCCCGCGCGGGGCACCAGTGTTGGCGCCGCGTCCCGCCAGGCGTTGTCGGGGTTCTTGCCGGGGGTCTCCACGTTGGTCAGCTGCCCGGCAAGGAGGGGAGCGGAGCAGCCGACCGGTCGTCCGGTTCCGTTCAACGGAACCGGACGCGACAGGTGCGGTTCCGGGGATCACTCTTTCGTCCTGTGGTCCGACAGTTGGGGATGCAGATGCATGCAGGGGCGGCCGATCAGCGGCCCGGCCAGGTTCGGTTCTCCGTATTGGGTCCGCTGTCCGTCACCGGCGGAGGCGAGGACGAAGGGCCCCTTCCGCTCGGGCCGCTCAAGCAGCGCATGCTTCTCGCCATGCTGTTGTGCCGTCCCAACACCCTTGTCTCCGTGGATGTGTTGACGGATGCCCTGTGGGACGGCGGACCGCCCAGGACGGCCCGGAAGAACGTCCAGGTGTACGTCTGGGCGCTGCGGAGACTTCTCGACGACAGCGGCGGCGCGGGTGGACGGCTGGTCCGTGGGGTGGGCGGCTATCTGCTGTCGGTGGGCGAGGAGGAATTGGACTTCCTGCGGTTCCGGAACCTCGCCGCGGCCGGACACGAGGCGGCGGACGGTGGCGAACTCGCCGTAGCCGCACGGCTGTTGAACCGGGCACTGGACCTGTGGAGCGGGCCCGCGCTGCCGGAACTCCGATGTTCGAGACCCCTGTCCGACGAGGCCGACCACCTCGACAAGCAGTACCTCCAGGTCTACGAGGACTGGGCGGAGGCCGAGTTGTCGCTGGGCAACGCGCGGGCGGTCGTCGGCACGATCGCCGATCTGACGGTGCTGCATCCGCACCGCGAACGCCTGCGGGCCGCGCACATGAACACGCTGTTCCAACTGGGGCGCCAGACCGCGGCGTTCGCCGTCTACGACGAGTACCGGCAGCTCCTGGCCGGGGAGTTCGGCCTGGGCCCCAGCCCGGTCCTCGAAGCCCTGTACCGCTCCATGCTGACCGGCGGCACGGACCTGGTCAGCCGGCCGGGGCGGGCGGCGAGGTCGGCGCCCGTGGGCCCGTGAGCGTCCGCGGGGTCCGGCCGCGTTCCGTTCCGGTGAGGTCGATGGGAACGAGCATGATCTCGTCGGCGTCCAGCGTGCCCGCGACATGGTCGATGGCCTTCACCACCGTGTTCCGGGCGCCGTGCACCACCCTTGCTGGTCCTCCAGGAACCTGTGGGCGAGGAACTCGTCCCGGGCCGGCGGCACGGCCTCGTCGTCGCTCTCCGCGCACAGCATGTTGAGCGAGGCGATGACGTAGGGCCGGGCATCGTGCGAACCGGGACGAACGCCTCCCGGTAGCGTTCCACCGTCGCCGGGCGGCACTTGGAGCGGCCCAGGTGATGGCCGTAGACGAACGGCAGCGAGCGTTCGGCGGCGGTGCGGGCCGAACTCTCGCCTGCGCCCAGGACGTAGAGCTCGGGCGGTGCGGGGATCCGGGGGGAGGGGAACAGGGTCGAGTCGTCCGGGTGGTTCTCCGTCAACGGGTCGGGGAAGCCGGTCAGTTCGTCGATCAGGGCGGGGAACTCGGTCGTCGCCCTGTCGTCGCGTCGGAGCGCGGCCTTCGGCAGCGCGCCGTAGGTCCCGGTGCCCGCCGTGCTCGATGAGCGGCCCGGGCCCAGGTCGATGCGGCCGGGGCGCAGGGCGCCCAGTGTGGCGAACTGTTCGGCCACGACGTGGGGGGCGTGGTTGGGCGACCATCCGGAGCAGGTCGCAGAGGAGCCTCAGCGTGCGCTGGTCGTAGCGGTCGCTGAGGTAGCCGGCCGGGAGCCGGGTCACCAGGGCGACGACCAGGGAGGGCGTGCCGATGGTCGCGGCGACCGTGGCGGAGTAGCCCGCCGCCGGCAGCACCAGGGGCATGACGATGAACGTCGTCGACGAACCGAAGTCCGACAGCGCCTGGCCGATGCCGTCCGGGACCGCCGAGTTCAGGTGCGGTCAGCAGCTGGTGATACCGCGGGAGCTGCAGCTGAGGACGATGGAGCTGGTGGGGGTCTCGATCTCCATGCCCTGCGGCGACAGGACGAACTCGGCGTCGACGGACTCGATGTCCTTGGCTATGAAGGTCTCCTTCCTCAGTCGATGCCGGCGAGGTACGCCGACATCTCCCAGGCTGGGGAGAGCCGCTTCGGAAACGGCATCGCGATGGTTCGGATCCGGTATGTCAGTAGCCGTGCCCGGCCTTCTTCACCTTGCGGGACACCGTGAACCGGTCGACCTCGGCGCCGGTCGCGGCCAGTGCCCGCACGGTGAGGGTCGTCGTACGACCGGGGGTGGCCGGTTCGACGTCGACGCGGATGAACGAGTAGCCGGTGTAGCGGACCCGGGACCAGTCGACGTTCTCGGTGACCTGGCCGTCCTTGCCCGTCCAGTACGTCGGCACCGAGTCGATCGCGTCCTCGTGGCCCTCGTAGCTGTCGGCGACGGGGAAGCTGTACACGCTCTCGCCGCCCGCGCCCGCCGTCACGTACACGACACCGCCGCGGGTCGGCTCGTGGGTGCCGCCGATGGGCAGGGTCCGGACGGCCTTGTCCTGGACGACCGGGTCGGTGCGCTCGTAGACGTGGTTGTGGCCGTTGACCACCAGGTCCACCTGGTGCTTCTCGTACAGCGGCACCCACTGCTCGCGGACCCCGCCCTCGGATGCGTGCGAGCTGGTGGTCGAGAAGGCGCAGTGGTGGTGGAAGACGACGATGAAGTCGACGTCCGTCCGGGCCCGGAGTTCGGTGAGCCGCCTGTCGAGCCACGCGGTCTGCTTGCCGCCGGTGTAGCCCTTGTTGGCGGGGATCTCGTACGACACGTCGTTCGCGTCGACCGAGACCACGCCCACGTTGCCGTGGACGAAGGAGTAGACACCGGGAGCTGACGTGGCGTCAAAGCCGTTGGTGGGCAGGGCGAAACGGGCCTCGTTGCCGCCGTAGCCGTTGGGGGAGTACCAGGACTCCATGTCGTGGTTGCCGAACGCCACCATCCACGGGACCCGGCTCGACAGCGGCTCGATCTGTGCGAGGAACGAATCCCATTGGCGGGCGTCGTAGTTGCTCGCGTCGCCCGGCAGCCCGTGCCCGGTCTCCTCCGCGTAGCAGATGTCGCCCGCGTGCAGATGGAACGCCGGATTCTGCGCCTGGACAAGGGCGTTGAGACCGATCGAGGTGTAACTCGGGTTCTGGTCACCGAAGGCGGTGAACGTGAACGGCCGGGTGCTGTGCGTCCGGGGCGCGGTCCTGAAGGAGTAGACCGTGTGCGCGGCACCCGCGTCGGCCGGGTCGAAGCCGTCGTGGCCGACGCCGTAGTAGTACGTGGTGTCGGGGCTCAGGTTGTCCAACGCGGCGTGCACGTAGTACTGGTCGATGTCCGCGCTCTTGCCGATCCCGGTCGGCGTGAACAGGTCGCGCACCTCCGCCGGTATGCGGTGGCTCAGGTCGAGGGGGCTGCGGCCGATCCGGAGGAAGGGTTTCCTGACCGGGAGCGGCACCTGCCACGACACCCGCATCTGCGTCCGCGGATCGGCGCCGTAGGCGATGTGCCGCCCGAACGGCGCGACCAGCGAACCGTGCACGGTGGATGTGGCGGAACCCGGCACCAGCGTGGGTGTCGCCGCCACCGCGGCACCGGCGGTGCCGCCCGCGAGGGCGACGCCGGTCGCGGCGACCGCGCCACCGCGCAGCAGACCGCGGCGGGAGAAGGCGCGGCGGAGGTATGCGTGTTGCTCGGGTATGCTCAGGGTGTCGGCGAGCCGGTCGGGAAGGCCCATGCGAGGAGTGTTCATGGGTGCGACGCTGGCAGCGCCGGTTGAACGACCGATTGCGGCCTGTCCATGGGATGGCCATATCCCGCCCATTGCCTGGCTCGTTTCCTATGTCTCGGATGTTCCCGGTGGCCGTGTGAAGTGGCGGGCACCGGTCAGGACGAGCACCGCGAGCGCCGCCGGTGCCGCGTACGCGAGCCGGAACTCGCCGGTGGAGCCGAGGAGCCCGCTCACCGCGCCGCCGGTGACGACGCCCGCGTAGTTGAAGAGGTTCAGCCGGGCGAGCACCGTCTCCGAGGCGGCGGGCCGCAACCGCGCGGCGGAGGCCAGACACAGCGGCGCCGGCACCGACGCCCCCAGCCCCACAACTCCCGCCGCGAGTACGGCGACCGGCCAGCTCGGAGCCGCCGCCATCCCCACCAGCGCACCCGCCACCACCAGTGCGGCCGTGCGCACGACGGCGACGGTACCGACCCGCTGCACCAGCCGGTCCACGGTCGCCCGCCCGACGACCGTGCCCGCCTGGTACGCCGCGTACGCCATCGGCGCCACCGTGAGCGACGCGTCGAGGGTCTGGCGCAGATACACCGACGACCACGCGGACACGGTCGAGTCCACGACGTAGACGACAAGAAGGACCAGCCCGAAGGGGAGGAGCCGCAGCCACAGACCGCGCTCCAACGGCGGCTGCGCGGACGGCACTTGGACGGAGGGAAGGGTGTGCGTGCGCAGACAGACGGCGACGGCCAACAGCACGCCCGCCTGCACGGCCAGGCCCTCGCCCACCGGCCGGTCCAGCCGGGCCGCCCCCGCGGTGAGCAGTGCCGCGAGCACACCACCCACGCTCCACGCCGTGTAGAACGACCCGAAGACGCTACGGCCGTAGGCGCGTTCGACCGCGGCGGCCCGGGTGTTGATCCCGACGTCGAGGGTGCCGGCCGCGAGGCCGAAGAGGACGTACGCGCAGATGACGGTCGCCGTGCCGGGCGCCCAGCCGACCAGCGTGAGCGCGGTGGCGGCGGTGAGCAGCGCTCCGCGCGTCGTGGCGACGGGACCGGCGACGCGGACCGCGGCCAGCCCCAGGAAGCTGCCGACTCCCGCGGTCAGGGCGACCCCGACCAGCGTGGCGGTGGTCAGGAGCGGGGAGAGCCTCAGGTGTTCGGTGACGGCGGGGACGGTCGTGTACACGGCGGCGACGGACAGGCCCTGCGCGGCGAACGCGAGGGTCGTCGCCCTTCGGGCACCGGCCCTGTCGGCGGGGCGCCCGACACGGGCCCGGCCCGGAGTACTGACTGACATGCGCAGACCGTAATCAGCGGTGGCGGGGCGGACGCAGGACGCCGGGGGCCGTTGAGGGGACTTCGGCGGCCAGCCCGTACGACCGCTGCCGTCCGGATGCTTACGGTGGTCGCCCACGAGGAGGTGAGTGCGATGTTCCCTGCCCCCGCACCGGCGGACCCGCCCGGGACCAGCCGCAGCACGTCGGCGACGATCCAGCCGAACATCCTGCGCTATCTCGTCGTCGTCGCCGACGCACGCGGCATCGACCTACGGCCCCTGCTGAGCGAGGTCGGCCTGGACGAGACCCTCATGCGCTCCGCCGCACTGCGGGTGTCGTACCGCCAGGGCAGCGCGGTGATCCGGCGCGCGGTGGAACTCACCGGCGACGAGCGACTGGGCCTGCGGGTCGGCGCGGCCCAACACCTCACCGCCTGGGGCCTGCTGGGCTTCGCACTACTCGCCGACGACACACTCCGGCACGCCATCGAGACCGGCGTGAAGTACCAGAACCTGTCCGGCGCGATGACCGTGTGGTCGACCCTGGACGAGGACGGCGCCTTCGTCCTGCGCGCCGACCTCCCCGACCCCGCCGTCGACCCGAGCGTGGCGACCTTCCTGATCGAGGAAGGGTTCGCCTCCGTCGTCACCCTCTCCCGACTCGCCGTCGGCCCGGACTTCACCCCGCGCGTGGTCGAGTTCGCCTCACCGCCACCCCGCCGACGCGAGCTCTACGGCGCCCTGTTCGGCTGCCCGGTCCGGTTCCGCGCCCCGGCCGACCGCATCGTCATCGACCCCGCATGGGCCCGCGCCCGGATGCCGGGGCGCGACCCGGTGACCTACGCCTCGACCCTGGAGACCCTCGACGCCCAACTCGCCTCCCGCACCGACCAACAGGACCTCCTCGAAGTCCTGGAGGTGTCCGTCGCGCAGAGCCTCCCGGTGATCCCGTCCTTCGGCGAACAGGCCCGACGGCACGCGACGAGCGAACGGACCCTGCGCCGTCGGCTCGCCGACTGCGGCACGACGTACGAGGCACTGGCCGAGGGCGTACGCCGGGAACGCGTGGAACAGCTGCTGCTCCGCCCGGAGTTGACACTCCGTGAGATCGCCCGCCGTGCTGGATTCTCCGACGAACGCGCCCTGCGCCGCGCGGTACGCCGCTGGCACGGAACCTCGCCGGTCCAGTTGCGGGAGCAGTTGCTCCGGGCGGCGGCGCACCGCGAGTGACCGGTCGACGGGTATGGATCCAGGGCGGGTTCGTCCGTCGGCCGGGTCAACGGGTGCGGATCCAGACCGTCTTCTCCCGCGTCCACTGGTCGAAGGCGTCAGTCGACTTCTCCGCGCCACCGAACCCGGACTGTTTCCAGCCGCCGAACGGGGTGGTGATGTCCCCCTCGCTGTACGCGTTCACGGAGACCACGCCCGCCTCGATGCGCCGGGCCAGCCGCAGCGCGGTGTCGAGGTCGCGGGTCCAGACGGAGGCGGCGAGCCCGTACTCGGTGGCATTGGCCATCCGCACCGCCTCGTCCTCCGGGCCGAAGGTCTCGACGGTGACCACGGGACCGAACAACTCCCTTGTGAGTACGGCGCTTTCGGCGGGCACGCGGGTGATCACCGTGGGCGGGTAGTAGGCGCCGCGCGCGGGCAGCCCGTGGGGGAGTCCCGCGGTGTGGATCTGGGCGCCGGCCGCCCGAGCGGCGTCCACGGCGCCGGCGACCCGGTCGAAGGCGGCGCGGTTGATGAGCGGTCCCTGCTGGGTGCGCGGGTCGGCCGGGTCGCCGATGACGAGATCCCGCGCGGCTGCCGTGAACCGCTCCACGACCTCCTCGGCGATGCTGTGGTGCACCAACACCCGTGAACCGGCGGTGCAGTTCTGCCCCATCGTCAGGAACGCGGCCTCGATCATGTCGCCGATGAGCTCGTCGCCGTAGGAGAGTGCGTCGGGCAGGAGGATCTGGGGGCTCTTGCCGCCCATCTCCAGGGAGACGCGCTTGAAGTTGCTGTCGGCGGCGGCCTTGAGGATGTGGCGGCCGGTGGCGGTGGAGCCGGTGAAGGAGAGGGCCTGGACGAGGGGGTCGCGGGCGAGGGCCGCACCGGCTTCGTCGCCGTAGCCGGGGAGGACCGTGAGCACGCCGTCGGGCAGGCCGGCCTCGGTGGCGAGGGCGGCCAGGTGGAGGGCCGAACGAGGGGTCGCCTCGGCGGGTTTGAGCAGAAGGCAGTTGCCCGCGGCGAGGGCGGGGCCGATCTTCCAACTGGCCATCGCCAAGGGGTAGTTCCAGGGGAGGATCGCCGCGCCCACGCCGACCGGTTCGCGGGTGACGAGGCCCAGGCCGTCGGGTCCGCTCGGTGCGATCCGGCCGAAGACCTTGTCCGCCGCCTCGGCGAACCAGCGGATCGACTCGATCGCGCCCGGCACGTCCCCCGTACGGCACTCCGTGATCGGCTTGCCCGCGTCCTCGCTGTCCAGCCGGGCGAGGAGCTCGGCGTCGCGTTGCATGAGGTCGGCCAGGCGAAGCAGTACGGCGGCACGTTCGCGGACGGGTCGGCGTGACCAGGCCCCGGTGTCGTAGGCGAGTTGGGCCTGTTCGGCGGCCTTGGTGATGTCGTCGGCGCTCGCCGCCGGGAAGGTGGTGATCGGTTCGCCGGTGGCGGGGGCGACGACGGTCAGGGTCGCGTTCGTGGTCATGCTTCCTCCACCAACTCCCAGCGCCCGTCGGTCTGTCGAGCCAGTCCGCGGCGGCGGAGTTCCTCCAGATAGCGGGCCATGCCGCGGTCGCCGCGCTTGCGGAACAGGGGGAAGATCCGGGGCAGGAGGTTCGGTACGAGCATCGCGCACCGCACGAGACGGGACTCGCCGGAGCGGGGGTAGGCCTCCAGACGAGGCCTGTCGAGGAGGCTCACGACGGCCGTGACTACGTTCGCGGGTTGTTGGGGCTGGTCCTGGAACTGCATGGAGTTGCCGCCGTCCACGGCCTCCTGGCGCAGCATGCGGGTGTCGGTCGCCGAGGGCAGCACCGACCCGGCCAGGATTCCCTTGCTCCGCAGGTCGAGGCCGATGGCGAGCATCGCGCCGCGCAGCCCGAACTTGGACGCCGTGTAGATCGGGGTCTCGCCCAGCGGGAAGATCCCGCCGAGGGAGACCGTGGTGACCACGCGGGCGTCCCGGGAGGCCTTCAGCAGGGGAATCGCGATCCGGGTCGCGACCAGCGGGGAGGTCAGGTTGAGGGTGATCTCCCGTTCGATGCTCTCGACACTGCGGACGTCGAAGCGCTCGGAGCTGGTCATCCCCACGTTGTTCACCAGCACGTCGAGACGGCCGTAGTCATCGGCGATCCGCTCGAACAGCCCCTCCACGGCGGTGCGTTGGAGCAGATCGCAGCCGATGCCGGTGTGTCCGGCGCCGGGCAGCTCGGCGGCCACCTTCTCCGCGCGGACCTCGTCGATGTCCACGACGACACAGCGCGCGCCGCCCGCGGCGAAGCGGTGGCACAGCGCGCTGCCGATGCCGCCCGCGCCGCCGGTGACCAGCATGACCTTGTCGGTGAAGTCGAACCTCCCGCTCATGCCGTCGCCTCCACGCGCTGGGCGGCGGACCGCACCGGCGGTGCCTGGCCCTCGGTGCGCCAGCCCAGCCGGCGGGCGACCTTGCCGAGGTACTTCACGAACGCCCCGCTGTCGACGTAACCGGTGTGACGCGGCGAGGCGACGAACTTCAGGCCGCCGGACAGATCGGGTCGGTCGGCGCGGATCATCTGGGTGAACCGCTCGGCGCTGGGCAGATCGTGACGCGCGTCGTTCAGATACCCGGCGATCAACTGCGCCTGGCTGTCGAAGAGTTGGTAGGCACCGGAATTGGTCTCCACGAACCCGATCCCGAACAGGCCGCGGTGCTCGCGTGAGAACGACGACAGATACAGGTCGGGATGCTGCTCGTCGCCGAAGTACCGCTGGGCGACCGGGACTTTGTGGACGTAGCCCGTCGCCAACAGGATCAGATCGAAGGCGTCGCTCGTTCCGTCCGTGAAGTGCACGGTGCTGCCCTCGGCGCGGGCTATGCCGGGCCTGGCGGTGATGTCGCCGTGCTGGAGGTGGTGGATCAGCATGGAGTTGATGGCCGGGTGGGTCTCGAAGAGTTTGTGGTCCGGCTTCTGCAGGCCAAGGCGGGTCGGATCGCCGTTGACGATCCGCAGGAGTCCGCCGAAGACGCGCTGTGCCAGCCACATCGGCAGGTGCGGGCCGCTGTTGGCGATGGTGTCCACCGGCATCCCGAACAGGTGCTTCGGGATGAACCAGTACCCGCGCCGCATGCTGATCACCGCGTGGTCCGCCGTCCGGGCCGCGTCGCAGGCGATGTCGCAGCCGGAGTTCCCCGCGCCCACGACCAGCACCCGCTTGCCGCGCAGCTCCTCCGCACTGCGATATCCGGCGGTGTGCCGGACCTCACCGCTGAACTCCCCCGGAATCTCAGGGATGTTGGGGTGCCACTGCGAGCCCGTGCACACCACGACCTGCCCGTGCAGGCTCTCCTGCCCGTCGGCCCGGACGACCGTCCAGGTGCCGTCCGCGTTCTTCTCGACGCTCTCCACCCCGACGCCGAACTCGATCCGGTCCGTCAGTCCGTAGGCGTCGGCGAAGGACCGCAGGTACGACAGGATCTGCCGGTGCGGCGGGTAGTCCGCGAAGTGGTCCGGCATCGGGAAACCGCCGAAGCCCGACAGGGTCCGGCTGGAGATGAAGTGGGCCGACTCGTACATCGGGCCGCCCGGGTTCTCGATGTCCCAGATACCACCGAGCCCGGTGTGCCGCTCCAGATGCCTGTACGGCAGGTTCCGCTCGGCCAGGGCCCGGGCGACGGCCAGCCCGGCGGGCCCCGCCCCGATCACACATGTGTCCAACCGGCTGTCTTCCTTCACGAGCCTGCCTCCTCGGTCGTCCCGTTCGACGGGTGGTGGAGGAAACGTATGCACTCGCTGAGCTGCGGGAACTGACCCGCGCGGCCAGGGACGGGACCTCAGCGGCCGAGGGGCGGTCAGGGGCGTCGGGCGGGCGTCGGGGCGCGCGCATCCCGACTGGTCCGGAGCGAATGCCGTACGTCGTCCAGAACGGGCTGAACCGGATCGGCGTGTTCGGCCTCGATGCCAAGGTCGGCACCGCGACCCTGCGCCGTACGATCACCGACCCGCGCTTCGACGTCCCTACGACCGCCGCCCGCGTTCACCGCTGTCGCCGTGTCGATCCGAGGTGACAGCGGGCGGGGCCCCGAAGACGCGCAACGGGGGCCCCGCCCATGGGTAGTTCGTGCCTCAGCGGTTCGGGGCCGATTCAACTGCCGCTGCGGCGGAGGCTGTTGGTGTCCCGGAGGCGGTGGTGTTCCCCTCCGTCACCGGAGTCGCCGTAGACGAAGAGACCTGCCGTGGGCGGCGCAGCAACAGCACGCAGACCAGGGCGGCGAGGAGGGTCAGCGAGGCGGCCACCACCAGGCACAGGCGCATGCCGTCGAGGAAGGAGTCGCTCAGGGCGGCCAGGGCCCGGCCGGTGTCCGGGCCGAGGTTCATGTGGGCGACGGCGCCGAGGCCGTCCGTGTCGGCGGTCGAGACGATGTTCTGCCGCGTCGCGCCCGTCACCCCGGCGTCGGTGAGGTGGCCGGGCAGGGTGTCGAGGGCCTTGGTGGTGAGCAGGGCGCCCAGGACGGCCGGGCCGAGCGCGCCGCCGACCTGGCGGAACGCGTTGTTTCCGGCCGCCGCCATCCCCGCCTGGTGATACGGCACGGAGGCCACGGCGGTCGCGGTCATCGGTGTCATGACGGTCCCGATGCCCAGGCCGAGCAGCGCCAGCCGCCAGGCGATGGACGCGAACGAGGTGTCGGCGTCGACGCCGGTCAGCGCGAACAGCGCGCCGGAGATGGCCAGGAGACCACCGGTGATCAGGACGCGCGGGGTGACCCGGTGCATCAGCCGGCCGACCGGCTGGCCGACCACGATCGCCGCCGCGGTGACCATGAGCAGCCGCAACGCCGCCTGGAGCGTGTCGAGTTGCTGCACCAGACCGAAGTAGAGGCTGAGGAGGAAGAAGAAGCCGATCAGCGCCAGGAACGCGATCATCGCGACCAGCGTGGTGGCGGTGAACGCCGGGCTGCGGAACAGCGTCAGGTCCAGCATCGGGCTGTCGCTGCGTCGCTCGGCGAGGACGAACGCGACCCCGCCGACCACCGCGGTGAACAGCGCCACCATGACCTTGACGTCCGTGAAGGAACCGGCGCCGCCCTCGATCACACCGTAGACCAGCGCGGTGATGGAGAGGGCGGCGGTGAGCTGGCCGGGCCAGTCCAGCTTGCGTCCGTGCGGGGCCCGGGAGTCGGGCAGCAGGCGGGCGGCTACGCCCAGCGCGATCAGCGGGACGGGGACGGAGACGAGGTAGATCCAGCGCCAGGCGGCGTGGTCGAGGATGACGCCTGCGATCAGCGGGCCGACGGCCAGCGCCGCCATCAGCGCGGTCGCCCACAGGCCGATGAACTTGCCGCGCTCCCGGTGGTCGGGCACCGCGTGGCTGATCAGCGCCAGGGTCGTCGGCAGCAGGGTCGCCGCGCCGAGACCGGCCAACGCCTGGCCGAGCCACAGGACGTGGACCGACTGCGCGGACAGGGCCACGGCCGCACCGGCGGCGGAGAACAACAGGCCGGCCTGGAAGACCTTCTTGCGTCCGTGCACATCGCCGAAGACGCCGGCGGTGAGGATGAACGCGGCCATGGGCAGCACGAACGCGTCCTGGACCCAGGCCAGTTGGGAGGTCGACGCGTTCAGTGCCGTCTGGATGGCGGGCAGGCTCACGGCGACCGTGGTCACCGGCAAGTAGGCGACGAAGACGCCGAGGCAGGCCATGACGAGGGTGGCCGCCCGCCGATCGGGCCGCCCGCTCGCCGGGGTCGTGACGTTCACGGGGAACTCTCCTTCTCGAATGCGGTGCCCTCGAACTCGAACAGGCACGCGCCCCAGGATCAGCTCCGCCATGGACAATCTCCAACGCACGACCGGAAAGCGGCGAGAAACCTCTATGCGAGGTCTCTGCGGTGGCAGACTTCCCTCATGATCGACGAATTCGACGGGAAAATCCTCCGCGCGCTGCAGTGCGCGCCGCGCGCCTCGTTCAGGCTGATCGGCGAGGTGGCCGGGGTCTCGGAGCAGACCGCCGCCCGTCGCTTCCACGCCCTGCGCCGTTCCGGGGTGATGCGGGTGGTCGGCCTGGTCGACCCCGCCGTCCACGGTGACGCGCGCTGGGTCGCCCGGATCCGCTGCCGTCCCGACCGGGTCGGCCCGCTCGCCGACGCGCTCGCCCGCCGGCCCGACATCGCCTACGCGGGCCTCGCGTCCGGCGGTTCGGAGATCATCTGCGTCATCAGCGCGCCGGTGCACGTGACACGCGACGACGTCCTGCTGCGTCAACTGCCCAAGTCCGCATCGGTACTCGACGTGACCATCGACCTGCTCATCCACTCCTTCGGCACATCAGGACCGAGCGACTGGACGGGCTACGGCGGTCACCTCACGCCCGAGCAGATCCGTCAACTCGTGGGCGAGCGGGCCGACTTCCCCACCGGACCGCCCGTACGCCTCACCGACGAGGACGCCCCGCTGCTCGACGCCCTCGCGGAGGACGGCCGCGCCACGCACACCCAACTCGCCGACCTCACCGGCTGGTCCACGGCTCGCGTGGCCCGCCGACTGGACGCCCTGGAGAACTCGGGGGCGCTCGCCTACGACGTCGAACTGCTCTCCGCGCGCCTCGGGTTCGCGCTCAACGCCACCCTGTGGCTGCGCGTCGCCCCGGCCCGCCTCGAACGCGTCGGCGAGGAACTCGCGGACCACGACGAGGTCGCCTTCGCCGCCGCCGTCAGCGGCGACTCCAATGTCATGGTCGTCGTCATCTGCCGCGACACGGAGCACCTGTACCGGTACCTGACCACCAAGGTCGCCGCCGTCGCGGGCATCGACGGCTATGGCGTGAGCATCCACGTCCACCGCCTCAAGCAGGCCGCGTCGCTCATCTCACGCGGGCGACTGGTGCCCCCGGCGTTCGCGTAGGGCGGCCGGGACGCACCGAACCGGACCACCCGCGGCGGCGGATGATCCGGCTCACAACTGCCGTACGCTGCACGCTACTTCGTGGCTACGGCGGCAGGTCGGCGGTGGCGGGTCAGCGCTTCGTGTAGATGAAGCCGACCTTGTCCAGCTCGTCGCCGGAGCGCCCGTGGAAGCCGGCGATCTGCCAGCCGGACGGGGCGGTGCGGGTCACGCAGTCCGAGGTGGTGGTGCCACCGGCCAGGGTGTTGCCCAGGTTGGTGGTGAACTTGGCGTAGAAGATCCGCGTGGTGTCGTTGTACTTGCTCTCGCACAGGTACGCCGTCGTCACGTACTCGCCGCTGCCCAGCGTCAGCGAGGACGCGGTGCCGCCCGTGCCGCCGTGGGTGAGGGTGGTGCCGCCTGCGAGGGTGATGCCGACCTGGTCGACGCGGGAGCCGGAGCGCAGCGAGATCTTGGTGGCGCGGGCGGCGGCCGGGACGCTGTCGATGTCCTGGTAGTAGTCGCCGTGCGGGCCGCCGAACTGTTCGCTGAGCTGGTAGTCCGCGTTCTGCGACCAGGTGAAGCCGACCGTGATCGGGTCGTGGTCGGAGAGCATCAGGCCGTCCGAGGTCAGGAACTTGGCGTGCTCGTTGTTGTACGACGTCGCGTTGAGCGTGACCAGCTTGCTGCTGCGGTAGAGGACCTTGTCCACGACCTCGCAGGTGTTGGGCACGGTGGCCCCGGTCTGGTCGCACACCAGCGCGTCGCTGCCCTTGACCGGCGCGACGCCGCCGCGGATCAACTTGACCCAGGCGTCGGTGAGTCCGTTGGCCGCGCCGAACTCCGCGATGGTGTCGGCGGAGCGGGTGTAACGGGTGTTGGTGTCACCCATGACGACGACCGCGTTGCCCGCCGAGTGGGACTGGATGAACGTGGTGAGCTGGCTGAGGTTGTCCGCGCGGGAGGCCTCGTCGCCGTCGTTCGTACCCGCGTTGGTGTGCAGGTTGTAGAAGTCGACGTACACCCCCTCGGACAGCCGCTCCCGCATGAAGCTGAAGCCCTTCGGCGTCAGGCAGTCGCCCGAGTCGATCTGGCAGGAGTTCCAGTGGACGCGCTCGAAGTCGTCGCCGTCCCAGGCGTAGTTGGAGACGGTGTTGAGCCCGCTGCCGATACCGGCACCGCCGCTGGTCGCGGTGCGGTACGGGTGGGTGTCGGTGGAGTACAGGTAGGCGTGGTAGTTGAAGTCCTCCTGCACGTTCACGATGTCGTACGGGGCGATGCGCGTGCCAATCGCGGTGGTGCTCGTGTCGCGCGGCGTGGAAGCGCTGGACAACGACTCCGGGAGCCCGGCGACGTTGTAGCTGAGCACGCTGAAGCTGCCCGACGTCGCGGCGGCGGCCGGGGTCGCGGCGGCCACCGTGAGCCCACCCAGGGCCGCGGCTGCGGTCGCCAGACAGGCGAGAAGTCTGCGCATGGGGAAGTGCCTCCTGCGGAGTGACAGAGGGGGAGGGTGATGCGGCGAGCATGTCAAAATGTAGCGACAAGCGCTTGCTATGACTCCCCCTCAGCGGCACCGAATCAGGAATTCCGCGTGGCGCCGAGATGGCCAACTCCTCTTGTGTGCCCGTTTGTTGTCGGTGCGGGGGGATACGGTCCACAGGTAGGGGACAGGGCATCCACATCACCGGGGACGGCTGTCGGAGAACGAGGCGAGGTGGGGGCGGGAACCCGCTCTCTTCCGACCACCGCCCCTGACCGCCACGGCCACCGCTACGGCCGCGCCAAGTGCCGCATCGTCAGCGCCAGTTGCAGCCGCAGCCGCCCCTGCGGAGTGCGTACCGGCCAGCCCAGCAGAGACTCCGCGTGGGTCAACCGGTCCTGGAGTGTGGAGTGGTGGACGTTGATCTCGACGGCCGCCGCGCGCAGGCTCGTGGTAGTGGCCACGGCGTTCAAAGTGGCCAGCAGCCAGGGCGCGTTGGCCGCCGCCGCTTCCACGTCGTGGACGTCGGGCGGCGGGTCGGCACCCGGTGCGACCAGTCCGGCGAGGAGTGCGATGCCGCCCAGCTCGTCGGCGTGCACGATGCGGTGGCCGGGGTCCTGCGCGGTGCCGTCGGCGGTGAAGCGCAGGGCGGTGCGGGCGGCGGCCCAGGAGCGGGGCAGGTCCAGTACGGGGACTGCGGGGCCGATGCCCAGGCGACCGGCGGGCAACTCGGCGTCCGCGTGCGGTGGTTGAGGGCAGAGGCCGTCCGGGGCTGTCTGCGGATCACTGTCCGACACGGGTCGCGTGCCGGACGTACCCGTCGTCTCCCGCGGCGCGGCGACGACCCGGGGCGCTCCGTCGAGCGGGGCGACGACCCTGGCCCGGGTCGCGGGGTCGGCCGGGTCGAGGCCGAGGCGGCGGGCCGCGTGCAGCCGGGCCGCCTCGGGAGCGGTCGCGTCGAGAAGGGTCTCGACCAGCTCCGGGTCGTCGACGGGAACCCGGCCCCGGGTGCGATCGAGCACGAGCCGTACGGCACCGGCGGCCCGCTCCAGGATCACCGCGTCGACGACACTGGGCGCGGCCTGAGCCGTACGCTCCAGCCAGAGCGCGGAAGCCCCGCCCGGCGTCAGCGCGGCGGACGGCCAGGAGGGATCCGGCGGCGTCGCACTGTCCCTGCGCGTACCGTCCGCCTCGACCCGCACCCGGACCCGCCGCTCGGCGTCGACCAGCCGCGCGGCACAGCCGGCCAGCACCGCCGCCCCGCGCACCAGCGCCTCAAGCCCGGCCCGCGACTCGGCGAGCCGATCGAAGTACCCGATGACCCGCACGGCGGCACCGGCGTCCGGATCCAGCGCGGTCAGGCGCCCGGCCAGCTCTTTCATATGCCCATGGTGCGGCATGCCACCGGCGGAGAGGAGGGACAGGACATGCGTATCGCGGGCCGTTCCTGGAGGGCGGTGACCGAGGAGCTTCCCCGGCGTGCCGCTCGTGCATGGCGCGCCGTGCGTCACGGCGGCCGTGCTCCCACGTCGCCGTCGGTTCACGTACCTCGCCTGAGCCGCCTGAGCCGCCTGCGACATCGCGGCCCGGGGCGAGGATCCTGGGAGGCCGTGGAAGCCCCCCGGCCGGCCCGGAGTCCCCGCGGCACACCCCTGTCACCCCAGCCGCACCCCGCTCTCAACCCGCCCCCAACAGCCTCCGCAGCCAACTCACATGTGCCGCTCGGGCCGCCTGCGACACCGCCGCCTGGGGAGCGAACCCGTCGAAGCCGTGGAAGCCGCCCGGCCAGACATGGAGTTCGGCGATGCCGCCCGACTGCCAGAGGCGGGACGCGTACGTGACCACCTCGTCGCGGAAGGTCTCGGCGGAGCCCACGTCCAGGAAGGCCGGAGGGAGACCCGTGAGGTCCTCCGCCCGGGCCGGGGCCGCGTACGGCGAGACGTCGGGGGTGCCGCGGCGGTCGCCGAGCAGGGCCGTCCAGCCGGTCTCGTTGGCTGTGCGGTCCCAGACGCCGACGCCGGCCATCTGGTGGGCGGACGGGGTGTCGTTGCGGTCGTCGAGCATCGGGCAGAGCAGGAGCTGGCCGATGGGACGCGGGCCGCCGCGGTCCCGCGTGAGCAACGCCAGCGCGGCCGACAGGCCGCCGCCGGCGCTCGCGCCCATGATGACGATCCGTTCCGGATCGCCGCCGATCTCCTTCGCGTGCTCCGCCGTCCACAGCAGACCGGCGTACACGTCCTCGATCGGCGCGGGATGAGGGTGTTCGGGCGCCAGCCGGTACTCCACCGAGACCACCACCGCGTCCAGTTCGCGTGCGTAGTCCAGCGCGCCGGTCACCCCGACCCGCCGGTCGCCGAGCACCATTCCGCCGCCGTGCACGTGATAGACGACGGGCAGCGCCCCGGCCGTGGCCGGCGCGGTCGGACGGCAGATCAGCAGCGAGATCGCGGGCTCGCCGACCGGACCCGGCACCTCCCGGTCCTCGATGTCGAAGGCCCCGCCCATCGTCAGATCCAGCTCGGCGGACTGCGTGATCATCGGACCCCGACGGATCTCGTCGATGTCCTCCATCGTCATCCCGGGCGAGATGAACTCTCTGATCAGCTCCAGCGCCGCGGCGAGTTCGGGGTCGAAAGGCGGCGGAGGCGGGACGGACGTCATGTGGTTCTCCTGACGCTGGGTGCGGCGGCTCGTACGGCCATACTCCGCGTATCCACCCCCGATCCGCCCTCCGCCGGACGGCGGAACCTCCCCGCCGTCCGGCGGGTGCCTTGTCAGGACGTGACCTGTTGTTCACCTTCGGGACGTGGAAGGGATCATCCGCGCCAACAACGATGTCAAGATCCCATATGCACCAGGAGCACCACCCGTGAACATCTCCCTGACCGTCTGGCTGCTGACGATCGCCGCCCTGTGCGCCCTCGTCGGCGTCGACTTCCTCATCGGCCGCAAACCCCACGACGTGTCCATCAGGGAAGCCGGCGTCTGGACCGTCGTCTGGGTCGTCCTGGCCTGCCTGTTCGGGCTCGGAGTGCTGGTCTACGGCGGGAGCGGGCCGACCGGGGAGTTCTTCGCCGGGTACATCACCGAGAAGTCGCTGAGCGTCGACAACCTCTTCGTCTTCGTGCTGATCATGGGCAAGTTCGCGGTGCCGTCCCAGTACCAGCAGCGGGTGCTCATGGTCGGCGTCCTCGTCGCCCTGGTGCTGCGCGCCGGCTTCATCGCGGCCGGTGCCGCGATCATCTCCACGTTCTCCTGGGTGTTCTACCTCTTCGGCGCGTTCCTGATCTGGACCGCCTGGAAGCTGGTCCAGGACGCCCGCAAGGGCCACGGGAACGACGAGTACGAGGAGAACAAGCTCCTCAAGATCGCCGAACGCCGCTTCGGCGTGGCCGACCGCTACCACGGCACCAAGCTGTTCATCCGGGAGAACGGCAAGCGGATCATGACCCCGATGCTGGTCGTGATGCTCGCCATCGGCTCCACCGACGTGCTCTTCGCCCTCGACTCCATCCCCGCGATCTACGGCCTCACCCAGGACCCGTACATCGTCTTCACCGCCAACGCCTTCGCCCTGATGGGCCTGCGCCAGCTGTACTTCCTCATCGGCGGCCTGCTGAAGAAACTCGTCCACCTCAGCTACGGCCTGTCGATCATCCTCGGCTTCATCGGCGTCAAGCTCGTGCTGCACGCCCTGCACGAGTCCGGTGTGCACGTCCCGCAGATCTCCATCCCCTTCTCCCTCGGCTTCATCGTGCTGGTCCTCGCGGTGACGACGTTCACCAGCCTGCGCGCCACGCGGACGCGGAGCGCTTGACTTCGAGAGCGCTCGAAGACCTACCGTCACGAGGGACGGTGAAGGTCCGGGTGGACCACGAAGCGCACTGAGAAGTTGACCGTGAAAGGGAGTTGGGCATGCGGGTCGGCGTACACATCAACCGGTTCAACCATCCCGGAGGGCCGGCGTCGGTCGGGCCCGAGCTGGCCGCCGCGGGCGCCGCGGCGGAGGCGGCGGGCGTCAGCTGGCTCTCGGTGATGGACCACTACTTCCAGATGGAGTTCAACGGCGGCGCCGAGGACGACATGCTGGAGGCCTACACGACCCTGGGCTATCTCGCGGGCCGCACGTCCACGGTCCAACTGGGCGCGCTGGTCACGGGGGTGACGTACCGTCAGCCCGGACTGCTCGCGAAGATCGCCACCACGCTCGACGTCCTGTCCGGCGGCCGGGCCACGCTCGGCATCGGTGCGGCCTGGTACGACCGGGAGCACCACGGTCTCGGCGTGCCCTATCCGCCGGTCGCGGAGCGGTTCGAGCGGCTGGAGGAGACCCTGCGGATCTGTCTGCAGATGTGGGACCCGGAGACGAACGGCCCCTTCGAGGGCAAGCACTACCGGCTCGCCGAGACCCTGTGCGTCCCCGCGCCGATCAGCAGCCCGCACCCCGAGATCATGATCGGTGGTGGCGGGGAGAAGAAGACCCTCCGGCTGGTCGCCCAGTACGCCGACGCCTGCAACCTGATCGTGGCGACGCCGGACGAACTGCGCCACAAGCTCGATGTGCTGCGCGGTCACTGCGACAACCTGGGGCGCGACTACGACCGTATCCGCAAGACGATCGTCCACACCGGCGAGTCGGTCACCACGGGCGACCTCGACGCGTTCCTGCGGGAGATCGACGGCTTCACGAAGCTCGGTGTCGACACGGTGATCCTGGGTCCGCGCACCGGCGAACCGGTCGAGTGGATCGAGCGGTTCGTGGCACCGGCGGTGCCGCGCCTGGCCGAACTGGACTGACCGGAGCGGCCGTTGGGACAAGAAGGGGGCCGGAGTCCAGGTGGACTCCGGCCCCTTCGGCTGTGCGGCGGGGTGCCTGGATCAGGCGGCGACGGCCTCGCCCGCGTGGCCGTGCAGCTTGGTGAGGACCTCGGTCAGCTGGGCGACGACCTCGGCGTCGTCGGACGGGTGGGTCTCGGCGAAGCGGACCACGGAACCGGGGATCGAGAGCTTGATCTCCTCGATGACCTTGCCGCCGGCGATGCCCACGGCCTTGCGGGTCTCGTCCTGCGCCCACACGCCGCCGAACTGGCCGTAGGCGGTGCCGACGACGACGACCGGCTTGCCGCCGAAGCCGCTGGCGCCGTAGGGGCGGGACAGCCAGTCGATGGCGTTCTTCAGGACGGCCGGGATGGTGCCGTTGTACTCGGGGGAGAAGAAGAGGAACGCGTCGGCGGATCCGGCGGCCGCGCGGAGCTTGGCGGCGGCGGCCGGAACGTCGCCCTCGACGTCGATGTCCTCGTTGTAGAACGGGATCTCGGCGAGACCCTCGAAGATCTCGATGTCGGCGCCCTCGGGCGCGAACTTCACGGCGGCCTCGGCGAGCTGGCGGTTGTGCGAGCCGGCACGCAGGCTGCCGACGAGCGCGAGGATACGAACAGACATGGGGGACTCCAAGAGGGGGGCTGAAACACTGCCGTTACGATCCGGACCGAGGTCCGCTTAAAAGTTGTACCAGGCTAAGCGGACCGCGGTCCAGTTCTGTTCCCAGTGCTTTACGCTGTCTTCATGTCCAGCGCCCTGCCGCCCTTTCCGAAGCCCGAGGAGTCGATAGGCGAACCCCAGTTGCTGGAGGTCCGTTCCTACGCCGACGAGCCCTGCCTGCGTGCCGACGCGGCCCGCAACCGCGCCAAGCTGCTGGAGGCCGCCGCCCGGCTGATCGCCGAGCACGGGGCGGCCGGCGTGACCATGGAGGCGGTGGCCGCCGCCGCCCAGGTCGGCAAAGGGACCGTCTTCCGCCGCTTCGGCGACCGCACCGGCCTGCTGATGGCGCTGCTCGACCACTCCGCGCAGACGCTCCAGGCCGACTTCCTCGGCGGCCCGCCCCCGCTGGGCCCCGGAGCCCCGCCGGTCGAGCGGCTGCGTGCCTTCGGCGTCGCCGTGCTGTACCGCCATGCCGAGCAGCTGGACCTGCAGATGGCCGCACAGCCCGAGCCCTCCCGCCGGTTCGCCCACTCGGCGCTCCGGGCCCTGCGCACCCACGTCACGATGCTGCTGCGGCAGATCCTCCCGGACGCCGACCACGAGTTGCTGTCCCAGACGCTCATGGCGTATCTGGACCCGGCCCTGATCCACCATCTGACCCGGCAGTGCGGGATGCCCATGGAGCGGCTTGAGGCGGGCTGGACCGACCTCGTCGCCCGCGTCACCCGTACGCAGCCGCCCAGTTGAGCCCGTCCCGCTGAACAACCCGCCCCGCTGAACAGCCCGGCTCAGCCGAGGCCGGCGAAGAAGTCGAGCATGCCCTGCGGGGAGTCCTCGCCGAACATCAGGATCCCGTTCGCCGCGGACTCGGCCGCCGATTCCTCGCTGCGCGGGAACAGCTTCTCCTCGTAGGCGGCCAGCGCGGCCTCGGTGGCGCCCGGGTGCGCGGCCAGCGCCTCGCCCAGTTCGGCCCCGTCGAACATGGCCAGGTTGGCGCCCACACCCGCGAACGGCGACATCAGATGGGCCGCGTCGCCGAGCAGTGTGACGCCGGGGATCCGCTCCCAGCGGTGCCCGATCGGCAGGGCGTGGATGTGCCGCGGGGTCAGTGGCCCGTCCGCGTCGGCGAGCAGCGCCCGCAGACTCTTGTCCCAGTCCGCGAAGTGCCCCAGGGTGTACGCCTTCCCCGCCTCGGTGTCCGTGAAGTCGACGCCGTCGAACGCGTCCTCGGGGACGGCCAGCGCCACGTAGATGTGCAGGCTGCCGTCGGTCTCGCGGTGGGCCAGGAAGCCCTTGTCCGCGCCGAGCGCCATCATCATGCCGCCGCCGACGACCTCGGCGCTCACGGGATGCCGTACGTCGGCGTCCGGCAGGTCCACCTCGACGAACGAGATGCCGACGTACGCGGGCTTCGCGTCCGAGAGCAGGGGCCGCACCCTGGACCAGGCGCCGTCCGCGCCGATCAGCAGATCGGTGGTGAAGGAGGTGCCGTCCGCGAGTGTCACCTCGTGCCGGCCGCCGTCGAGCGGGCGGGCGCCGGTGACCTTCGCGCCCCAGCGGACGGTGCCCTCGGGCAGCGAGCCGAGCAGCAGGTCGCGCAGCTGGCCGCGGTCCACCTCGGGGCGCCCGCCGGTGCCGTCGTCGGGGTCGTCCAGGAGGACCGTGCCGGTCCTGTCGAGGACGCGGGTGCTCTCGCCGCCCGCGTGGACCAGTGCGCGGAACTCCTCGTACAGGCCGGCCGCGCGCAGCGCCGGCTGGCCCGAGTCGTCGTGGATGTCGAGCATGCCGCCCTGGGTGCGCGCGGCGGGGGAGGCGTCCAGGTCGAGGACGGCGGCCTCGATGCCGTGCACGTGCAGGACCCTGGCGAGCGTGAGCCCGCCGAGTCCGCCGCCGACGATCGCGATGGGGTGATGGGGGGTGGTCATGATGGCCTCCGTGAAGTGGGCGGTAAACAGGGTCAGTTGGGAACGGCGGTCCGCTCGATCCCGTTGATCAGTGCCTGGAACCGCCAGGACAGGCGGGCCAGAGGCGCCCCGGCGAGCAGGTCGCCGGAGCGGGCCGCGATGTGTGGGTGGGTCCGCTCGGACACGGTGCGCACGGCGTCGGTCAGGGTGTCCCAGTCGTCCCGGGCGGTGTCGTCGCCCGAGTGCTCGGCGGCCGTCGCGGTGGCCTGCTGGAGCAGCAGGTCCACGCCCCACGCCGCTTGTGCCGGTGGGACGCCGCCCTCGTCGAGCAGGGCCAGCAGGGTCTCGATCAGGTTCAGGTAGTGCGGGCCGCTGGGCCAGGCCGTCAGTGCCGAACGGGCGAGACTCGGGTGCTCGAAGAGCATCGCGGTGTACGCCGTGAGGACCTGCTCGATCCGCTCGCGCCAGGACCCCTCGGTGGGTGCCCGTCCGATCGTGCCGAGCAGCTCGTCCAGCACGGCAGCGTGCAGCTCCGCGGTGTTGCGGACGTACACGTACAACGAGGCCGGACCGGTGTCGAGCTCCTGGGCCAGGCGCCGCATGGTGACCTTCTTCAGACCTTCCGCACGCAGTACCGCGACGGCGGCGGCGACGATGCCCTCCCTGCTCAGGGCGGGTTTCGCCGGCCGGTCACGGCGGCTGCGCGGGGCGTCGGGGCGAGCTGTCATGTCTCCACGATAACGAACATGTTCGCTCCGAACAAGTTCGTGACGAACATGTTCGTAAAATACCGGACCATGCTGCTCTCGTGACGGCCGTTCCCCCGCCGCACTCCTCGGCCCCGGCTTCTGCCAAGATGCCGTACGTCATGGTGCAGATACCGAAAACGCCCGCAGCTCCGTCGCCCGCAGCGCGCTCCGTGCCCACGAGCGCCGATGTGGCCCGCCTGGCCGGCGTCTCACGCGCGACCGTCTCCTACGTCCTCAACAACACCAGCGCCGTACGGATCAGCGAACCCACCCGGCGCCGCGTGCACGAGGCCGCCAAGGAACTCGGGTACGTCCCGCACGCGGCGGCCCGCAGTCTGCGCGCCGGGCACAGCCGCATGGTGCTGATGCCGGCGCCGACCATGCCGGTGGGACTCCTCTACAGCCAGTTCATCAACGAACTCCAGTGGGCGCTCAGCCGCCTCGACTACACGGTCGTGCAGCACGGGTCCGTCGGTCTGCGCGGCGACGAGGCCGCCCGCGCCTGGGCCGAACTGCGCCCGGTCGCCGTCCTGGTGCCCGGCGCGGGGCTCGGCCCGCAGGGCGTCGAGGTCCTCAAGCGCTCCGGTGCGCGGGCCGTCCTCACCCTCGGCCCCGAGAAGGTCGAGGGCGCGCACGCCCTGCTCCTGGACCACGAGGGCGTCGGCCACTGCGCCGGTGCGCATCTGTACGGCCGCGGCCGGCGCCGGATCGGCGTGGTCGTGCCCGAGGAACCCGGCATGGGGGTCTTCTCCCGGCCCCGCGTCGAGGGGGTGCGCCGCGCCCTGCTCGGCACGGACGCCACGGTGACCGAACTCCCGCTCGCCTACAGCGAGGAGAGCGCCGCCCGGACCGCCGTCCGCTGGCGCGCCCTCGGCCTCGACGCGGTGTTCACCTACAACGACGAGTACGCGATGCTGCTGATGCGCGCCCTCCAGGACGAGGGCATCCGCATCCCCGAGGACACGGCCGTGATCGGCGCCGACGACCTCATGATCGGCCGCCTGCTGCGCCCGCGCCTGAGCACCGTCCACATCCAACTGCCGTCCGGCCACGAACTGGCCGAGCTCGTCGACACCGCGGTCCGCGAACCGGGCGCGGTACCGGGCACACACGAACTCCTCGGCGCGTCGGTGGTACACCGCGACTCCAGCTGACCCGGGTCGGGGAACCGCGCCCGGCGCGAATCGGCCGTACGCGACCGGGGCCGGTCCGGCGGAGCAGGTCCGAGGGAAACGGCGGTGCCTGACCAGCACCGGTGAGCGGGGTGCGGGGCGCGTCCTGCCGGGCGGTGAGGGCGAGCGTGCGGCGAGGCGGTCGGCCCGCGTGGGCGGTCGCGTGAGCCGACCGACCGCATCGCCCTCCTGGAGCGTCCCGGCAGGTTCGCCCGAGTCGTTCCGCTCGATCCGCCCGGCGACCGCGCCCGGGGCGATCCGGCCGTAGGCGACTAGGATGTTGCGTGCTCAACCAGATGGGGATGCGTGCGGACACCGGACGCGGCTCGCAGGTCTGTGCCGGATCACCGCATCCCGTCGCGCGGTCGCCCAACGGGCCGCGAAGACACGGGACTCGCGCTGCCCGGGTGGGTCCCGCCGGTGACGGATCGGAGAACCGCCATGACTCTGCTCGACCCCAAGACCTGGCAGCCCCGCGCCCTCTCGGGCCCCGAGTACCCGGTCACCGAGCCCGCCACCGGCGACACGCTCGGCACCGTCACGCTCGCCGCCGCCGAGGACATACGGCCGGCCGTCCAGGTGGCCCTTGCCGCGCAGGCCGAGTGGGCGCGCGTCCCGCACTTCGTCCGCGCCGGTGTGCTGCGCCGGGCCGGTGACCTGTTCGCCGCGCACGCCGAGGAGTTGCGCGAGTGGCTCGTGCGGGAGTCCGGGTCGATCCCCGGCAAGGCGGACTTCGAACTGCACGTCGCCGCCCAGGAGTGCTACGAGGCCGCCGCGCTCGCCTCCCGCCCCGCCGGACAGGTCCTGCCCACGGAGGCGCCCCGGCTGTCGTACACCCGCCGCATCCCGGTCGGGGTCGTCGGCGTGATCGCGCCGTTCAACGCCCCGCTGATCCTCTCCATCCGCTCGGTCGCCCCGGCGCTCGCGCTCGGCAACGGGGTCGTCCTCAAGCCGGACCCGCGCACGGCGGTCTGCGGGGGACTGTCGCTCGCGGCGGTCTTCGCGGAGGCGGGCCTGCCCGAGGAACTGTTCCACGTACTGCCCGGTGGCGCCGACGTGGGAGCCGCGCTGGTCGCCGATCCGCAGGTGCCCGTGATCTCCTTCACCGGCTCAACCGCCGCCGGGCGCGCGGTCGGTGAGGCGGCGGGGCGTCATCTCAAGCGCGCGCACCTGGAGTTGGGCGGGAACTCGGCCCTGATCGTGCTGGCGGACGCGGACCTGGACGCGGTGATCTCGACGGCGGCCTGGGGTTCGTTCTTCCACCAGGGCCAGATCTGCATGACGACCGGCCGCCATCTCGTCCACGAGTCGCTCTACGAGGAGTACGTCGAACGCCTCGCCGCCAAGGCCGACCTGCTGGCCGTGGGCGACCCGCATCGCGCGCAGGTGCACCTCGGGCCGATCATCGACGGTGCTCAACTGGCCAAGATCCACGGCCTGGTCGAGGCCAGCACGGCAACGGGCGCCAGGCTGGCGGCCGGTGGCACCCACGAGGACCTCTTCTACCGGCCGACGGTCCTCGCCGACGTGGGCGACGACACCCCCGCCTACGCGGAGGAGGTCTTCGGCCCGGTCGCGCCGGTACGGTCCTTCGCCACCCCCGATGAGGCGGCGGCGCTGGCCGCGACGGGACCGTACGGCCTGTCGCTCGGGATCGTCACGCGCGACAGCGCCCGCGGCCTGGACCTGGCGGAACGCATCCCCACCGGGATCGTCCACATCAACGACCAGACCGTGAACGACGAGGCCGTGGCCCCCTTCGGCGGGGTCGCCGCCTCCGGCACCGGCGCCCGCTTCGGCGGCGAGGCCAACCTGGAGGCCTTCACCGACGTGCGCTGGACGACGGTGCGCGGGGACGTGGCGTCGTACCCCTTCTAGTACTGACGAAGAGGCCAGTACTGACGAAGAGGCTTACCGGCCGTTCTGCTCGGCCTGCTCCTGCTGCTCGGCGACGGACTTGCGGACCTCGTCCATGTCGAGCTTGCGGGCCTGGCCGATGACGTCCGTCAGGGCGGCCTCCGGCAGGGCGCCGGGCTGGGCGAACACGGCGACGCGGTCACGGACGATCATCAGCGTGGGGATCGACTGGATGCCGAAGGCCTGCGCCAGCTCGGGCTGGGCCTCGGTGTCGATCTTGCCGAAGACGAGGTCCGGGTTCTCGTCGGCCGCCTTCTCGTAGACCGGGGCGAACTGACGGCACGGCCCGCACCAGGACGCCCAGAAGTCGATCAGGACGAAGTCGTTGTCCTGGACCGTCTGGTCGAAGTTCTCCTTGGTGAGCTCCACGGTGGTGGTCATGACGTGATTCCCTCTTCCTCGATGTGGGGGCGAAGCCGTCCCGGACAACGCGGCCGTCCGGTCCCGTATTCCGCGCCCCTACCCGTGTGGCCTCAGCGCACACCACCCAGCAGACTGGCCCCATGACGGAAACGGAATCCATCGCGTACGACGTCGTGGTGCTCGGGGCCGGGCCCGTGGGGGAGAACGTCGCCGACCGCACCCGTGCGGCCGGTCTCTCCACCGCGATCGTGGAGAGCGAACTGGTCGGCGGCGAGTGCTCGTACTGGGCGTGCATGCCCAGCAAGGCCCTGCTGCGCCCGGTCATCGCCCGCGCCGACGCCCGCCGCGTGCCCGGCCTGGGCCACCTCGTCCAAGGACACCTCGACACCGCCGCGGTGCTCGCCCACCGCGACTACGAGGCCTCGGGCTGGAAGGACGACGGCCAGGTCCAGTGGCTCGACGGCATCGCCGCCGACCTCTACCGCGGCCAGGGCCGCCTCGACGGCCCCCGCAAGGTGACGGTGACGGGCCCCGACGGCGTACGGCACGTCCTCACGGCCCGGCACGCCGTCGCGGTCTGCACCGGCACCCGCGCCCTCCTCCCCGACCTGCCCGCACTCGCCGACGTCAAGCCCTGGACCAGCCGCGAGGCCACCAGCGCCAAGGCCGCGCCCGGCCGGCTGATCGTGGTCGGCGGCGGGGTCGTCGCCGTGGAGATGGCCACCGCCTGGCAGGCGCTCGGCTCCCGGGTCACCCTCCTCGTCCGCGGCAAGGGCCTGCTGCCCCGCATGGAGCCCTTCGCCGGCGAACTGGTCGCCGACGCGCTCACCGAGGCCGGCGTCGACCTGCGCACGGGCACGTCCGTCACCTCGGTGACGCGTGAGAACGGCACCGTCGTCGCCGTCACCGACAGCGGTGACCGCGTCGAGGCCGACGAGATCCTCTTCGCCACCGGACGCGCCCCGCAGACCGACGACATCGGCCTCGACACGATCGGACTGGAACCGGGCTCCTGGCTGACGGTGGACGACACCCTGCGCGTCCCGGACAGCGACTGGCTGTACGCGGTCGGCGACGTCAACCACCGCGCCCTCCTCACCCACCAGGGCAAGTACCAGGCACGCATCGCGGGCGCCGCGATCGCCGCCCGCGCCGAAGGCGTCCCGCTCCTTGAGACCGACCCGTGGGGCGCCCACTCGGCCACCGCCGACCACGACGCCGTACCCCAGGTCGTCTTCACCGACCCGGAGGCCGCGTCCGTCGGCCTCTCCCTCGCCGAGGCCGAACAGGCCGGCCACCACGTCCGCGCGGTCGACGTCGAGTTCTCCTCGGTCGCCGGAGCCGGCCTCTACGCCGACGGCTACCGAGGCCGCGCCCGCATGATCGTCGACCTCGACGACGAGATCCTGCGCGGCGTGACGTTCGTGGGCCCCGGCGTGGGCGAACTGATCCACTCGGCGACGATCGCGGTAGCAGGCCAGGTCCCGATCAACCGCCTGTGGCACGCGGTCCCGTCCTACCCGACGATCAGCGAGGTGTGGCTGCGATTGCTGGAGGCGTACCGCGGCTGAACACACCTGACACCCATGGGTAGTTGAGCCGATTCCCTACGGCAGCTCGAAGCCGAGCGCAGCCGACGCCGCATCCGGTGTCGGCTGCGCCCAGCGCTCCGCCATCGCCTCGTTCGACGACAGCGAGCGCAGCTCGGCCCGGTCCAGGTACAGCAGGCCGTCGAGGTGGTCCGTCTCGTGCTGGACGATCCGCGCGGGCCACCCGGTGAACACCTCGTCCACCGCCCGCCCGTGCTCGTCCTGCCCGGTCAGCCGCACCGAGGCGTGCCGCGCGACCACGGCCTGCCAGCCCGGCACGCTCAGGCACCCCTCGAAGAACGCGGCCCGGCCGTCACCCACGGGCTCGTACGACGGATTGACCAGCACCCGGAACGGCTGCGGCACCCGCCCGCGCGCCACCCGCACCTCGTCCGGCACCGGCGCCGGATCCTCGATCACCGCGATCCGCAGCCCCACCCCGACCTGCGGCGCCGCGACACCCACGCCCGGTGCCTCGTGCATGGTCACGCGCAACGCCTCGACGAACCGGGCCAGCAGCGCGGGCTCCAACTGCCCGTCGAACGGCTCGATTCCGCGCCTGAGCACCGGGTCACCGGCCGAGACGATGGGCAACGGGCCGTCGACGGCGAGGAGTTCCTCGACCAGCTCGGCCAGGGGTACGCGATCACTGGGAAGTGCCATCGCGCCAGGATGCCATGACCCCCGGCGCCATCTGGTGTGACCCACGCCATACACATCCACGGGAACTCGCGGCCTTCACGCCCCGACTACTGGACCACTACGGCCACGACACATCACCCGCTCGATTCCGCGCCCCCGTCCCCTCCTCCTCGCCCCCGGAGAAACCTGCCCATGTCCACCGCTCCCTCGACCACCACGGCCGAGGCCCCGCAGGAGCCCACCCCGGCACCGTCCCCCAGCCGCTGGGCCCCGCTGCGCCCCCTGGTCCTGCGTCTGCACTTCTACGCCGGAGTGCTCGTCGCCCCGTTCCTGCTCGTCGCCGCCGCCACCGGCTTCCTGTACGCCGGTGCCTTCCAGGCCGAACGGATCGTGTACGCCCACGAGTTGACCGTCCCGGTCGGCGACCGCGAACTGCCCATCTCGCAGCAGGTGACCGCCGCCCGCAAGGCACACCCCGAAGGCACGGTCTCGGCGGTACGACCCTCCCCGGAGGCGGGCGCCACCACCCGCGTGATGCTCTCCGGCGTCAAGGGCATAGCCGCCGACCACACCCTCGCGGTGTTCGTCGACCCGTACACCGGAAAGGTCCGCGGCGCGCTCGAGCAGTACGGCTCGACCGGCGCGCTCCCGCTGCGCACCTGGATCGACGAACTCCACCGCGATCTCCAACTCGGCGAAACCGGCCGCCTGTACAGCGAGTTCGCCGCGAGCTGGCTGTGGGTCATCGCGGGCGGCGGCCTGGTGCTGTGGTTCTCCCGACGCCGGGCCCTGCGCAAGGTGCGCGGCACGAGCGGCCGTCGCCGCACCCTCGGCCTGCACGGCACGGTGGGTGTCTGGACCGCCGTGGGTTTCATCTTCCTCTCGGCGACCGGACTGACCTGGTCGACCTACGCGGGCGCCAACATCGACCAACTCCGCACCTCCCTGGGCCAGTCCACGCCCTCGGTGTCGGCCGCGGCGAGCGGCGAGCACGCGGGCCACGGCGGCTCCACCGCGACCGGCGACGCCCAACACGGCGTAGGACTCGACAAGATCCTCGCCGCCGCGCGCGCCGAAGGCCTCGGCAACCCCGTCGAGATCGTCCCGCCCGCCGACGCCAAGTCCGCGTACGTCGTCCGGCAGGTCCAACGCAGCTGGCCCGAGAAACAGGACGCCGTCGCCGTCGACCCCGCCACCGGCAAGGTCACCGACGAACTCCGGTTCGCGGACTACCCGTTGCTCGCCAAACTGACCCGCTGGGGCATCGACCTGCACACCGGCGTCCTCTTCGGTCTCGTCAACCAGATAGCCCTGATGCTGCTCGCGGGCTCGCTGATCCTGCTGATCGTGTGGGGCTACCGCATGTGGTGGCAGCGCGGCCGGGGTTCGTCCTTCGGCCGTCCGATACCGCGCGGCGCCTGGGCCCAGATGTCCCCGCCGCTCCTCGTCCCGTGCCTGGCGGTGATCGCCGTACTCGGGTATTTCGTCCCGCTGCTGGGGATTCCGCTGGCCGCGTTCATCGCCGTGGACGTCGTGCTGGGCGAGGTCGCGCACCGGCGAGGGCAGCGGACGTACGCGAAGTAGCGAGGCACAGAAGGGGCCCGGTTCCGCTCCGGAACCGGGCCCCATCCGTGCTTGGACCGCCGCGTCTCAGACCTGCTCGAAGTCACCCGCGAGCGCCGAGGCGATCCGCAGGTGCGAGCCGGCCTCCTCGTGCCGCCCCTGGCGCTCCAGCGTGCGCCCCAGCATCAGCCGCGCGTAGTGCTCCACCGGGTCACGCTCCACGAGGACGCGCAACTCGGCCTCGGCGCGCCGCAGTTGGGCCGAGTGGTAGTAGGAGCGCGCCAGCAGCAGGCGCGGCCCGGTCTGCTCGGGCACCTCCTCGACCAGCCCGCCCAACACCCGCGCCGCCGCGGCGTAGTCCTTGGCGTCGAAGAACATCTGCGCGCGCTCCCAGCGCTCCGCCGGTGTTCCGTGGTCGTAGTACGTCATGTCCACTTGACCTCCTTCGACATGCCACAACGGCCGGTGTTGGTTGAATATTCCACTACCTTCCGGTGTCGGCCAGCTCCGCGTTCGCCCGCTCGGCGACCAGGGTCAGCACGCGGCCGGCGGTCAGGAGGTCCTCCTCGGGGATGCCGCCCCAGATCCGGGCGCTCGCCGCGCTCGTCTCCCGCACGATCCGTTCGTACAGAGCGCGGCCGGCGTCCGTGATCCGCACCTCGGACGCGTCGGCCGCGACGAGTCCGGCCGCGATCAGTTCGTCGATGGTGTTGTCCACGGAGTCCTCGTCGGTCTTCAGGGCCGCGACGATGTCCGCGGTGAGCCGTCCGCGGTCGACCGGCCCGGCGGCGAGGGCGAGCGGCCGCAGGACGATCTGCTGCTGGAAGTCGAGGTCGTGGCGGGTGAGGACGCGCTCCAGAACGGCGCGGGCGGCGTAGTGGGCCAGGCCGAGCGCGCGGGCGTCCGCGGGGGTCGTGGTGGTGGTCATGTCTGCTCCTTCTCGTGCTCACTCGCAGGGACAGGTGCAAGGGGTGTGTCGAGCAGGGTCGTCAGGTCCCGGCTGAACTCCCGGGCCCGGGCGCTGTCGAGACCGCCGAGCGGCTCCAGCAACTGCTCCAGAAGTCCCTGGACGACCTTGATCGCCCGCCCGGTCACCTCGCGGCCCTGTTCGGTGAGGGCCAGCTGGACCGCGCGGGGGTCGCGGGGGTCCCGGGTGCGCTCGACGAGGCCGGCGGATTCCAGGGCGCGGGCCAGCTTCGAGACGTAGAGGGCTTCGAGCCCGGTGTGGTCGGCGAGGTGACGCTGGCTGGGGCGCAGCCCGGAGCGCCGCATGCCGTACAGCGACGCCACCAGGGAGTACTGCGCATGGGTCAGTCCCAGGGGTGCCACCGCGCGGTCGACCGCCACGCGCCACTTCATCGACAGTCGCCAGACCAGGAAACCGGGCGTCGCGCCCTCGGATGCCGTACTCATGGCCGATACGGTACATAGCTATTATGTCCATGGCTACTATTTTTCGGAGGGAGGGCGGCAGGAGAGGCGGGGGAGGGGCCCGTGAAGGGGCTGACGGGCCGGGCCGGTGAGGAGCCCGCGGACTGACGGAACGGCCTCGGCGGGACTAGGTTGTCGCCATGAGCAATCTTGATCGCGAAGCGGTTCCGGCCCTGTGCGGCGGCCGCGGTTTCGTGGTGGCGGAGCCCGTCCGTGAACTCCTCAGCCCGCGCCGGGTGCAGCTCGGCGAGTCCACCGAAGTCCGCCGACTGCTGCCCAACCTGGGCCGCCGTATGGTCGGCGCGTGGTGCTTCGTAGATCACTACGGTCCTGACGACATCGCCGACGAGGCCGGGATGCAGGTGCCCCCGCACCCCCACATGGGCCTGCAGACGGTGAGCTGGCTGCACGAGGGCGAGGTGCTGCACCGCGACTCGACCGGCAGCGTCGCGACGATCCGCCCGCGCGAACTGGGCCTCATGACCTCCGGCCGCGCGATCAGCCATGCCGAGCAGAGCCCCAAGACGCACGCCCGCTTCCTGCACGGCGCGCAGCTCTGGGTCGCCCTCCCCGACAGCGACCGCCACGTCGAGCCGCACTTCGAGCACCACGCCGAACTGCCGGTCGTCACGGCGCCGGGCCTGCGCGCCACCATCGTCCTCGGCGACGTCGACGGCGCGGCCTCGCCCGGCACGACCTACACCCCGATCGTCGGCGCGGACCTGGCTCTCGCGGCCGGCGCGGACGTACGCCTGCCGCTGGAACCGGACTTCGAGTACGCCGTCCTCGCCATGTCCGGCGAGGCCCACGTCGACGGCGTCCCGGTCCTCCCGGGTTCCATGCTCTACCTCGGCTGCGGCCGCACCGAACTCCCGCTGCGCGCCGCGTCGGACGCGGGCCTGATGCTGCTGGGGGGCGAGCCGTTCGACGAGGAACTGATCATGTTCTGGAACTGGATCGGCCGCACCCAGGAGGAGATCCAGCAGGCTCGTGAGGACTGGATGACAGGGTCTCGGTTCGGCGAGGTGAAGGGGTACGACGGGGCGCCGCTGCCGGCTCCTGAACTGCCTCCGGTGGGGTTGAAGCCGCGGGGGAGGGTGCGCTGACCCCGATCCGATACGCCGGGACGGGCTCGTGAGCGCGGTGACCGGTGTGGAGGGGGTTGGGGGTTCGGGCGGCGGCGGTCGGGCGGACGTGGCGGGATCCGAGGCGCTGTGGGCTGGCAGACTTCGTTCTGTGAAATCCGTGGTGAAGCGAACGACGAGCGACTTGCGGCGGCACAACCGGTCCATCCTCCTCTCCGCCCTGTACGTGCAGGGACCCACCAGCCGCAACACGCTGACCCGTGTCTCCGGCCTCAGTTCCGCGACGGTGAGCAACGTCGTCTCCCAACTCCTCGCCGAGGGCCTGATCGCGGAGGGCGGTTCGGAGGACTCCGACGGGGGCAGGCCGCGCTCGGTGCTGGAGATCCGCCCGGACTACGGCTCCGTGATCGGGGTGGACATCGGTGAGACGCACGTCCGGATCGGGCTGTTCGACTGGACCCTGTCGGTGATCGCTTCCGAGGTCTACCCGATCGCCGACACCCGGCTCGACGCCGAATCGGTGGCCGCGCTGGTCCTCCAGGGCATCTCCGACGTGACCCGCGCCGCGGGCGTCGACCCCGCGGACCTGCTCGGCGTCGGCGTCGGTGTGCCCGGCGCGGTCCAGCCCGACCCGCGGATTCCCGGGCGCATGCTGGTGCACGCGCCGACACTCGGCTGGTCCGGTGTGGCACTCGGCGAGATGCTCGCGCCCGGGGTCGCCGCACCGCTCATGCTGGACAACTGCGCGCGGACCCTGGGCCAGGCGGAGATGTGGCGCGGCGTGGGACAGGGCGCCGACCGAGTGGTCACCGCGCTCATCGGCGTCGGGGTGGGAGCGGCCCTCGGGTCGGGCACGGAGGGAGGCACCACGGGCCTGGCCCCGGCCACCATCGAGTGGGGCCATACGGTGATCTACGCCGGAGGGCTGCCCTGTCGCTGCGGTTCGCGGGGCTGCCTGGAGGCGTACGTCGGAGCCGACGCCATCCTCCACCGGTACCAGGCCACCCTGGGCAGCCAGCCGTTCCGCGCCTCCGGGACCGAGGGTCGGCTCGCGGAGCTGACGGCGCGGGCGGCCACCGATCCGGTCGCGATGGAGACCCTGGAGAAGATCGGGGAGTACATCGGCATCGGGATCGGCAACCTGATCAACCTGCTCCACCCGGACCTCGTGGTGCTCTCCGGATGGGCGGGCTCGGTGATGGGCGGGGTGGTTCTGCCCACCGTGCGGGAGACGGCCGAGCGGCACGCCCTGTCGTATCTGCGGGGGCGTACCCGGATCGAGGTCGGGCGGCTGGGCCAGGAGGCGGTGGCGATGGGAGCGGCCACCCTGCCGGTGGCGCACCTGCTGTCCACGGGCGGCCGACGTCCGGAGATCGAGTCCGGGTCCGGGTCCGCTGTGGGGTCCGGGTCGGGGTCCGGCGCCGGGGCCTGGGTGTAGACCCGCCCGTAAATCTGCTGTGCGGTGGTGTGGTGGGACTGTTGACGTCGATGACGTTCGCCTCTTAGTTTAAGTCAAAGCCAAAGTCTCCCTGACCTCCGTGGAGTCTTCATGACGTCTCAGTTCCCCGTGGCACAGCTCTACATCGACGGAACGTTTCGCCCGGCCTCATCAGGGCGGACCGCCGACGTCGTGGAGAAGGCCACGGGTGCCGTGATCGGTACGTACGCCCTCGGCGGGGCCGTGGATGTCGGGCGGGCGGTGGCCGCGGCCCGCGCCGCCCAACCGGGCTGGGCGGCGCTCGGCGCTCCCGAGCGCGCGGCGGGGCTGCGGCGGATGGCCGAGTTCTTCCAGGCACACCATGCCGAGCTGGTCGAGCAGAGCATGCGCGAGACCGGCGGGGTGCGGGCCAAGGCCGAGGACGAGGTGTCCACCGGCATCCGCCAGCTGCGGATCTCCATGATCCAGGCGAGCGAGAACGCCGGCGACCTGCTGCCGCCGTACAAGGCGGGCAAGCTCTCGATGTCCCGGGCGGTACCGCTCGGTGTGATCGGTGTGATCACACCCTGGAACTACCCGGTCAACCTGGCCATGCGCGCGGTGGCACCGGCGCTGGCCTTCGGCAACACCGTCGTGCTCAAGCCCGCCGAGCTCACCCCGATCATCGGCGGCCAGGTACTCGCCGAGGCGGCCCGGGACGCCGGACTGCCGCCGGGCGTGTTCAACGTGGTGACCGGCGACGGCCCCGACGCGGGGCACGCGCTCGCCGAGCACACCGGCCTGAACCTGCTGGACTTCACCGGCTCCCGTGAGGTCGGCCTCGCCATCGCGGCCTCCGCGGCCGCCACGCTGCGGCCGGTCCGGCTCGAACTCGGGGGCAGCAACGCCTTCGTGGTCCTCGACGACGCCGACATCGACCTCGCCGCCTCGTGCGCGATGGTCGCCTCCCTGGAGTTCCAGGGACAGACCTGCATCAGCGCCAGCCGCCACATCGTCACCCGCGCGGTGGCGGACCGGTACCTCGACGCCCTCACCCGCCGCGCCGCCGCCCTGCGCGTCGGCGACCCGATGAGCGGTACGGCGGAACTGGGCCCCCTGATCAGCACCCGCCAGCGCGACCGGGTGCACGCCCTCGTGACGGCATCGGTGGAGATGGGCGCGGAGGTGCTCACCGGCGGCACGTTCGACGGACTGTTCTACCGGCCCACCGTGCTGGCCAAGGTGACGCCCGACATGCCCGCCTTCACCGAGGAGATCTTCGGCCCGGTCCTCCCGGTCACTGTGGTGGACGACCAGGAGGAGGCGGTGACCGTGACCAACGGGCTCCCCATGCTGATGAACTCGGTGTTCTCCGCCGACCTCGTACGGGGCCTGTCGGTGGCCGAGCGGCTCGACGCCGGCGAGGTGCACGTCAACGACGCCCACGCGCGGCACGGCGCGGACGACCAGATGGCGGGCTTCACGAAACGGCAGTGGATCGGTCTCCAACGCACACCGCTCACCCTGCCGTCGTGGACCGCCGACCCCGCGACCCGTTGATGGCCGCGGCGCGAACGGCGCTGGTGGTCCGCGGCGGCTGGGAGGGCCACTCCCCACGGGAGTGCACCGACCTGTTCCTGCCCGCGCTGGCCGACGCCGGGTTCGCGGTCACGGTGCGGGAGGACCTGGACGTCTACGCGGACGCGGACCTGATGGCGCGGACCGATCTCGTCGTGCAGTGCTGGACCGAGGGCCGGCTGACCGCGGAACAGAGCGCCGGGCTCGTGGCGGCCGTCGACGCGGGCACCGGCTTCGCCGGCTGGCACGGCGGCGTGGTGGCGACGTTCTACGACAGTCCCGCGTACCTGCGCATGGTCGGCGGCCTGTTCCTGCACCATCCGGAGGAGTTCCTGGAGTACCGGGTCCGGATCGAGCCGGAACACCGGGAGCACCCGGTCGTCGCCGGGCTGCCCGACATGACGGTGGTCACCGAGCAGTACTGGATGCTGACCGACGCGTTCAGCACGGTCCTCGCGTCCACCACCGTCGTTCCGGGCGCCGCCGGGCAGGGTGAGCGGTCGGTCGACATGCCGGTCGTATGGACCAGACAGTGGGGGCGGGGTCGCGTCTTCTTCTCCGCCCTGGGACACCACCCGGACGACCTGCGCGAGCCCACCGTAAGGGCGCTCACCACACGCGGACTGCTCTGGGCGGCCCGGTGAACCAGCCGACGGGGGACGAGCGGCCGGGTGTGGTGACGATCACGGGCGGCCCCTGCCGGACCGGCCGCTCGTCCCCTGCGACGAGGCACGCCGCGAGATCGAGCCGGGGCCGCCGCCGAGGGGCAACCTGCCTTGAGGCTGGAGGAACCGAGTCCGGTATTCCGCCGCGCCGCGCCCGCGTGCCGCGCTCGCGAGGACCGGGCATCCCGCTGACCGGCTGAGGCTGTCCACGGGGGACGCCGACGACGTATCGGCCCGGGCGCTGCGCCCAGGTGCCGCGCCCGCGTGCCGTGCTGGCCAGGACCGGGCATCCCGCTGACCGGCTGAGGTTGTCCAGGGGGGCGCCGACGACGCACTGGCCCGGGCACCGCGCCCGCGTGCCGTGCTGCGCGGGGGCGCCCGGTCACGAGCATCTGGACGGGGCCGCCTTCGAGCAGGACACGGCACGGTCGGCTCGGGGCCCAGGCCGACGAGATCCCGGTCGCGGAGTACACGCCGCCGATAACCCCGCCGGTCACCACGGACGTGCCGACAGCGCCCCGCGAGTCCCGACGGCGCCGCGCCGATCCGGGGCTGATCCGCCGGTGCTCCACCGTTGTCCGGCCATCGGCAACTATCGCCCTACGGCCGCCCTGGCCGCCCTGGCCGCCCTGGCCGCCCTGGCCGACGCGGCCGACGCGGCCGACGCGTCGAGGATGGGGCGCCGGCTGCTGGAACCACCGCGGCCGTTCGCCCCGGAGACGTTGCTCGACGATCCGATCGTTCGTCACCGCCGACGAGGCGGCGGCGCCCGGCCGGTCTCCCAAAGCTGTCCGCCGTAAGCGGTCCGGTCCCGCCGTACGCCTCATACGCGTTCCGTACGCTCCGTCGGCCGAGGCGACGTGTGGGATGGCGGACGCGCGCCTGTCGACCTTGCCGCCGGACGGCGCCACGCCACGCGCCACGCCACGCGACGAGCTCGCGAACCCAGACGCCCGCACAGCACGGGCTCGCTCCGCAGAGCGCACGCGGCCGGCGCCGCCGCCCTCGAGGAGGTCCCGCCGGGGCTCCCGTCCCCGCGCCCCGCCACGCACGGTGCATCGGCCGAGGCGACGTGTGGGATGGCGGATGCCCGCCTGTCGACCTTGCCGCCGGACGGCGCCACGCCACGCGCCACGCCACGCGACGAGCTCGCGAACCCAGACGCCCGCACAGCACGGGCTCGCTCCGCAGAGCGCACGCGGCCGGCGCCGCCGCCCTGGAGGAGGTCCCGCCGGGGCTCCCGTCCCCGCGCCCCGCCACGCACGGTGCAGAGGCCAGGCGACCCTGCCGTGCGAGCCGGCCCCTGCCTCCACCACCACCCCGCGGACTTCCTCCCACAAAGAAATCGACACGTCGTAAATCGGTACGTCGGCCATATTGACCCCACCTCAGCCGCGACTTAGCTTAAGTCGAAGTCAAAGTCGGAGCAGGTCGACTGCTGGTCGGCCATGGGTTCAGGTCCCAAGGGGGACCACCGGGCGACTGCCTCAGTGGCGGGACGACCGCAGCAGGCCCTCTTCTGACATGAAAGTGAGCACTGGCCAATGAAGACCAGATTCGCCGCAGTCGCAGGCGCCACCCTGGCCGCAACACTGGTTCTCGCCGCCTGTGGGGGAGGCGGCGGGGGCTCCGACAGTGGATCGGCGCCCACCGGTGGCAAGGTCCGCCTGACCATGTGGGCTTGGGACCCGGGCATGGACAAGGTCGTCGCCCTGTGGAACTCGACGCACCCGAACATCCAGGTCGCCCTCAGCAACCCGGCCGGCGGTGACCAGCTCGTCAGCAAGATGATCACCGCGCACCAGGCGAAGACCGCCCCCGACATCGCGAAGGTCGAGTACCAGTCGCTGCCGGGCCTGGTGGCGAACGGCGTGGTCCGCGACATCACCGCCGAGACGAAGAAGGCGGTCACGGACTTCGACGCGGCGACGCTGGCCCAGACCCGCTTCCAGGGCAAGGTCTACGGCATCCCGCAGGACTTCGCCCCGCTGATGATGTTCTACCGGGCCGACCTGTTCAACAAGTACGGCCTGAAGGTGCCCACCACCTGGCAGGAGTACGCGCAGGTGGCCGCTCAGCTGCACGCCAAGGACCCCGGCGCCTCGATGACCAACTTCGACGCCGCCGACCCCGGCTGGTTCACCGGCCTCGCCCAGCAGGCGGGAGCGGACTGGTGGACCACGCAGGACGACTCCTGGCACGTGGACATCAACGGCACGGCCAGTGACAAGGTCGCCGACTACTGGCAGGGCCTGGTCGACAAGGGGCTGGTGAAGAAGAACCCCTCCTTCTCCCCGCAGTGGAACAAGGAGATGAACAACGGCACCCTCCTCACCTGGATCTCCGGAGCCTGGGCCCCGGCGCAGATCGGCGGCATCGCCCCGTCGACCAAGGGGAAGTGGACCGCCGCGCCGCTCCCGGCCTGGACGGCGGGCGACACCACCACCGGCATCTGGGGTGGCTCGGCCATCACGGTCACCACCGACTCCAAGCACCCCGCCGAGGCGGCGGAGTTCGCGAGCTGGCTCAACACCGACGACAAGGCGGTCACGGCCCAGGTCAGGAACATCAACATCTACCCGGCCTCGACCTCGGGGCGCGCCCTGCGGATCCTCGACCAGCCGCCGGCCTTCTTCCCGAACCAGCCGGACTTCTACGCCGAGGTGAAGAAGGTCGCACCCGGCGCCCGCAGCTTCTCGATGTGGGGCCCGAACGTCACAGTGACCTTCTCCGCGTACCGGGACGGTTTCGGCGCGGCGCTGCAGTCCGGGAGCTCGTTCACCGGGGCGCTGGACACCATGCAGAACAACACCACGGCCGGCATGAAGAAGCTCGGGTTCACCCTGAACTAGCCCGGGCGCCCCGACCGCCCGGCGCGGGCTCCTGACCCCCGCGCCGGGCGGCCAGGCCGGCTCCGCCGGCATCAACCACCGAAACAACCAGGCACCGAAGCAACCAGTCACTGGCACCAGCCATTCATCCGATGAGGACGATGTCGATGGCGACAAGCATGTCGCGGCGGGCCCGCCGGGCGGGCCACAGCCGTCTGCCCTATCTGCTGGTCCTGCCCGCGATCCTGCTCCTCCTGCTGTTCGTGGTCGCCCCCGGGGGCTACGCGCTGTTCCTCAGCTTCCAGCAGCGCAAGGTCAGCGGGGGCCTGCTGGGAACAGGCAGCAGAACGGTCTTCGCGGGCCTGGACAACTACTCCACCGTGATCCACGACACCGAGCTGTGGCACAGCCTGCTCCGGATGCTCCTGGTCGGCGCGATCACCGTACCGGCGACCGTGCTTCTCGCCCTGCTGTTCGCGCTCCTCCTGGACACGGCGCGAGCCCGGCTCACCCGGTTCGCACGGCTGGCCATCTTCCTGCCGTACGCGGTGCCCGGCGTCATCGCCACCCTCCTGTGGGGCTTCCTCTACCTGCCGGCGACCAGCCCCATCGGTGGCCAGCACCTCGACTTCTTCGGCAGCTCGATGGTCTACGTCTCGGTCGCCAACATCGCGGTGTGGGGTGCGGTGGGCTTCAACATGGTGGTGATGTACACGTCCCTGCGCGCGCTTCCGCCGGAGATCTACGAGGCGGCCAGGATCGACGGAGCCTCCGAACTCCAGATAGCGCTGCGGGTGAAGGTGGCCCTGATCCGTCCCGCCATCGCCATGTGCACCCTGTTCACCGTGCTCGCCGCGCTGCAACTGTTCAACGAGCCCAACACGCTGCAGCCGCTGTCGAACGCCATCTCCCTGACCTGGGTTCCCCTGATGAAGATCTACACCGACGCCTTCGTCGACTCCGACATCAACCTCGCGGCTGCCACCTCGGTCGTCTTCGCGGCCGGGATCCTCGCCGTCTCGGTGATCGTCGGACGCCTCGCGCAGACCTGGTGGGGCGCCGCCGGAGCCGCCGGCAAGGAGGGACGATGACCATCGACTCGCCCGCCCGTCCCGTGGCGTCCCCGGTGACCGCCACCCGGACCGGACGACCCCGCCGCAGACGGATCGCCCTGCTGCCCACCGTGATACTGCTGCTCGGAGCCGTCTACTGCCTGGTGCCGACGCTGTGGATCCTGATCGCGTCCACGAAGTCGCGCAGCGAGTTGTTCTCCACCGCGACCTATCTCCCGTCGTTCGGCTCGGGGCTGGTGGACAACGTCGCCGACCTCTCCTCGTACGACTCGGGCATCTTCTGGCACTGGATGCTCAACAGCTTCCTGTACGCGGGGGTCGGCGGGTTCGTGGCCACCGCCGTCTCCGCCGCGACCGGCTACGCCATCGCCAAGTACCGCTTCCGGGGCCGGACCCTGCTCTTCAACACCATCCTGGCCGGCGTCCTGCTGCCGCAGGTCGTGCTGGCCGTGCCGCAGTACCTGCTGCTTGCCCGGGTCGGCATCACCGACAGCTACTCGGCGGTGATCCTGCCCCAGCTGTTCAACCCCTACGGCATATACCTGTGCCGGATCTACGCGGCGGCCTCCGTACCCGACTCGCTGCTCGACGCCGGGCGGATGGACGGGGCGAGCGAGTGGCGGATGTTCTCCGCGATCGGGCTGCGGCTGATGGCGCCCGGACTGATCACCGTCTTCCTGCTCCAGTTCATCCTCATCTGGAACAACTTCCTGCTGCCCTTCGTCATGGTGACGAACGACGACAAGTTCCCGCTGACGGTCGGCCTCTACAGCCTGCTGCGGCACGGCGCCAACCAGGCATCCCTGTACTCGCTGGTGATCACCGGCACACTGCTGTCCGTCGTCCCCGTCATCGCGCTCTTCCTGTCCCTGCAGCGGTACTGGCGCATCGACCTGGTGACCGGTGGCCTCAAGTAGGCCGAAGGGATCCGATGACGGTCGGCCGGGATTGTTTTGGACTGTGGATATAATGTTTGGACGCACAGTCTGAAACGAGGGGTGGGAATGGCGGACGGCAACCCGGCCCCGGACGCCGAACGCGACGCGATCATCGCCGCGTTGGTGCCCGTGGTCGACGGGATCGCGGCGACGTTCGGTCCGGTGTGCGAGGTGGTGCTGCACGACTACCGGCAACCGGAGAAGTCGGTGGTCGCCGTCGCCGGAGCGCTGACCGGGCGGTCGGTGGGCGGGGCGATGAGCGAGATCGGGCTGCGGATGCTGGCGCGCGGGGACGGGGCGGCCGACGAGCTGAACTACCTCACCCGGACCAAGGGCGGGCAGCAGCTCAAGTCGTCCACGATGGTGCTACGGGACTCCACGGGCGCGGTGTTCGGCGCGCTCTGCGTCAACGTCGACGTGACCGCCGTGCGGCAGGCGCAGGCTCTGTTGGCCGGGATCGGTGGGGGTGTCGCGGCCCAGGCGCCGGCCACCACCACCTTCGGCAATGACATCGACTCCGTCGTCGAGGCCATCGTCGACGCCCATCAGCTGTGGCGGAGCAGAACCTGGGTCCAACTCGACCGCGCGGAGCGGCTGGAGCTGTTCCGCGGTCTCGACGAGCACGGGGTGTTCGCCGTGCGCCGGGCCATCGAGCAGGTCGCCGCCCGGCTCGGCATCTCCCGGGCCTCCGCCTACAGCTACCTCGCCCAGGCGCGAGCCGCGACCGGCACCCCCGTCACTTCCGCTCCCGCTTCCGATGGAGGAACCGCGTGACCACCACCCCGCCCATCACCCTCGACGACGTCCTCGGCGCCGCCGCCCAGATCAAGGGCGTCGCACACCGCACACCGGTACTGCGTTCGCGCACCCTCGATCAACTCGTCGGCGCCGAGGTGTACTTGAAGTGCGAGAACTTCCAGCGGATCGGCGCCTTCAAGTTCCGCGGCGCCTACAACGCGGCCTCCCGGCTGACACCGGACCAACTCGCGTGCGGTATCGCCGCCTACTCCTCCGGCAACCACGCCCAGGCCGTCGCCCTCGCCGCCCGCGAACTCGGCACCACCGCGGTGATCCTCATGCCCGAGGACGTCCCGGCCTCGAAGCGGGCCGCCACCGAGGGATACGGCGCCGAGGTCGTCACGTACGACCGTTACAGCGGCGACCGGGTCGCCATCGGCGAGGCCCTGGCCGCCAAGCGGGGGCTCTCCCTCATCCCGCCCTACGAGCATCCGCACGTCATGGCGGGGCAGGGCACGGCGGCGCTCGAACTCGTCGAGGAAGTGGGGGAGTTGGACGCTGTGATCGTGCCTGTGGGCGGTGGCGGGCTGATCGCCGGGACGGCCACCGCCGTCAAGGGACTGCACCCGCGCACCCGTGTGATCGGCGTCGAACCGGAGGCCGGTGACGACACCAAGCGCTCCTTGGAGGCGGGCCGGCGCGTGTCCATCCCGGTGCCGCGCACCATCGCCGACGGACAAGCGGCCGATACACCGGGGGAGTTGACCTTCTCCGTGAACCAACGACTGGTCGACGACATCGCGTTGGTCGGCGACGAGCAGATCAAGGACGCGATGCGGTTCGCCTTCGAGCGGCTGAAGATCGTCGTCGAGCCCAGCGGCGCCACCCCGCTGGCCGCGCTCCTCGCCGGGCGCGCGGGCCAACTCCCGCGCCGGGTGGGGATGATCGTCTCGGGCGGCAACATCGACAGCGAGCGGTTCGCGCGGTTGTGCGCGAGCAGCCCTGCCTGATGCCTGATGCCTGATGCCTGATGCCTCACGGCTCACGCGGGCGTCCGGTTCCGATTCCGTCGTCAGCTTCCGATTCCGAGGTCGGCGCGTCGTCATGACCCGTACCGGACGACCTGCCCCTCGGCGTACGCAACCGCCTCCGCGTGTCCGAACAGGCCGGGCAGCCCGCCCGTGTGCACGAACACGGTCCGCTCGCCCGGCCTGATGTCGCCGTCCCGCACGGCCGCGATCAGGCCGGCCATCGCGCGTCCCGTGTATGTCGGATCGAGGACGAGCCCGGCGGTGCGGGCGGCGAGAACGAGGGCGTCCGCGGTGGGTGCGGTGAGCGTGGCGTAGCCGCTGCCGATCTGGTCGCGCCGTACCCGTAGTCCCTCCGGTGAGGGCAGTCCCGCGAACTCGCTTACGGCGGGGGCCGGTTCGGGCAGTGCACCCACATCGACGCCGAGCACCGCCGCCGCCCCGAGCGAGACCACCAGCCCCGCCATCGTGCCGCCCGAGCCGAGCGCGACGACGGCCGTACGGAGATCCGGGAGCTGTCGGCGCAGCTCCTCGCCGCAGCGCGCATAACCGCGTGCCCCGAGCACGCTGGAACCGCCGAACGGGATCAGCGCGGGCCTCGCGCCCGACCTGCGCAGTTGCTCGCAGACCTCGGCCGCCGCCCCGTCCAGCCCTGCCTGCTCCACATCGCCCGCCCAGGCGATCCGGGCGCCGAAGAGGCCGTCGAGGGCGAGGTTCCCCGAGCGCGACACACCCGGCGAGCCACGCAGCACCAGTACCACGTCCAGGCCCAGCCGGGCTCCGGCGGCCGCGGTCAGGCGGGCGTGGTTGCTCTGCGGGGCGCCGGTCGTGACCAGGGTGTCCGCGCCCTCGGCGAGCGCCGCGCCGACGGTCCACTCCAGCTTGCGGATCTTGTTGCCGCCGCCTCCGAGGCCGGTCAGGTCGTCGCGCTTGATCCACAGGTCGTCCGGGCCGAGCCCGATCGCGGTGGCGAGTCTCGGGGCCGGTTCGACGGGGGTGGGGAAGGTGGCCAGTTCCACGTGCGGGGCGCTGTGCGGCTCGTCGCTCATGGCGTACATCATCGCGCGTTTCGGAGACCGATCCGCTGGTGGACTTGCCCATGGAAACCGATCGGTTTACTGTGGTCCACATGAGGAAACCGATCGGTTTCCCCCGCTCTTCGCCTCAGCTCAGGAGATCCCCCCATGACGAACATCGAAGGTTCCGTCGTCCTCGTCACCGGCGGCAGCCGCGGCATCGGCCGGGCGCTGGTCGAGGCCCTGTACGAGCGCGGCGCCAAGAAGGTGTACGCCACCGCCCGCGACCCGAAGACCGTCACGCACCCGGACGCGGTACCGCTGGCGCTGGAGGTCAGCGACCCCGCCTCCGTCGCGGCGGCGGCCGAACAGGCGCAGGACGTCACGATCGTGATCAACAACGCCGGCGCGTCCGTGAACGCGAACTTCCTGGACTCGCCGATCGAGGACATCCGCCGCGAGTTCGAGACCAACTTCTACGGCCCGCTGCTCGTCACGCGTGCCTTCGTGCCGATCATCGAGCGCAACGGCGGCGGCCACATCCTGAACTTCCACTCGGTGCTGTCCTGGATCGGTCTCGCCGGCTCCTACAGCGCGTCCAAGGCCGCCTTCTGGTCACAGACCAACTCCCTGCGCCTGGACCTGAAGCCGCGCGGGATCGACGTCACCGGACTGCACGTCGGCTACGTCGACACCGACATGGCCGCGCACGTCGACGCACCCAAGTCCACTCCCGAGAGCGTGGCGGCGCAGGCCCTCGACGGCATCGAGTCCGGCGCCTTCGAGGTCTTGGCCGACGACCTGACCCGCCAGGTCAAGGCCGGGCTCTCCGCCGAAGGCGGCGCCCTGTACCCGCAGTTGGCCGCCTGACCGGACCGGCAGTGATCAGATCGGCAGCAACCGGCCGACCAGTGCGCTGAGTTGCTGCGCGTTTTGGCACTCGTGCATCTCGACCAGCTCCGCGTAGTCGGGCGCGGCCGAGTCGCCGGTCCCCCACTGGGTGCGCTGCTCGGGGTTCAACCAGTGGACCCGGCGGGCCCGTTGGGCGATCTGCCGGACGGTCGGGAGGTTCGGGTCGCTCATGTTGGTGCGGGCGTCGCCGAGCACGAACACGGTCGTACGCGGGCCGACCGCGTCGCCGTACCGCTCCGCGAACTCGCCCAGGGCGACGCCGTAGTCACTGCTTCCGTGCCAGCCGGTGAGGGTGGCCTCGTCGCGGATGCGGGTGCCGAGGCCCTCGGGGTCGGCCGTGCCGTGGACGAGGAGCGGCGTCACCTCGTCGAGGCGGTTGACGAAGGCGAACACCCGCACCTTGCTGAACTGGTCGTGCAGCGCCTGCACCAGCAGCATCGTGAAGTCGGAGAAGCCCGACACCGAGCCCGACACGTCGCACAGCAGCACCAGTTCGGGCCGGACCGGCCGGCGTCGGCGCAGCACCGGCCGCATCGGCACCCCGCCCGTGGACAGGGAGCCGCGCAGGGTGCGGCGGAGGTCGATCGTGCCCCGGGAGGCGCGGCGGCGGCGCGCGGCGAGACGGGTGGCCAGCTTCCGGGCCAGAGGCTGAACCGCCCTGCGCAACTCGGCCAGTTGGGCCCGTCCGGCGAACAGGAAGTCGACGCGGTCGGCCGTCGGCGCGATGGCCCGCCGGGCGATCTCGTCCCGGCCGCGCCGCTCGGCGACCCGGCGCCGCGCCTCCAGGGCGACCTGCCGCCGGAACCCCTCGATGCGCTGCCGGATCTCGTCGTCGAGCAGCCGGTCGGTGAACCCGGACCCGCCCGCTCCCTCCGCTCGGATGCTCGTACGCACCCGGGCCAGCAGCGTCTGCGGACGCAGCCGGTCCAGCGTCTGGTACGACGACCAGCCGTCCGACGAGGGCGAGTTGCCGTATCCGCCGAAACCGTCGACGGCCTCCGCCGCCAACTGCCCCATCAGAGCTTGGTCGTTGGCGGCTAGGGCTGCCGCGAGCCGGTCGCGGAGGTCCTCGCGGTCGGCGGCGGGCTCGCCCTGGGGTGCTCCGACATTGCGCGGGAAGTAGAGGTCGAAGACCGGGTCGAACACCGGGCGTTGGCCCGTGCCGTGCAGCAGCGTCGCGGCCAGTCCCTCGCGGAGCAGCTCGCGGTCGGCGAGCCCGAGCGCCTCCACCGCACGCGCCGCGTCCACGGTCTCGCCGGTGCCGATGCGCAGACCGTGCGCGCGCAGCGCCCCGACGAGGCCCGTCAGCCGCTCGGTGACACCGGCGGCGGTCACACGGCGTCCAGGTCGAGCTTGGCGGCGGCCCGGAGGATGTCGTCCTGATGCTTGAGGAGCACGCCGAGGGTGTCCCGTACGACCGTCTCGTCGAGGGTGTCGGCGCCGAGCGCCAGGAGGGTGCGGGCCCAGTCGATGGTCTCGGCCACCGACGGCACCTTCCGCAGCTCCATCTCGCGCAGCGCCCCGACCACCCGGACCACCGACCCGGCCAGCGCCGCACCGATGCCCGGCACCTTCAGCCGTACGATCCGACGCTCCAACTCCTCGTCGGGGAAGCCGATATGGAGGAACAGGCAGCGGCGGCGCAGGGCCTCGGAGAGCTCGCGGCTCGCGTTCGAGGTGAGGACCACGAAGGGGCGGCGGGTCGCGGTGATCGTGCCCAGCTCCGGGACGGTGACCTGGAAGTCGCTGAGGATCTCCAGCAGCAGACCCTCCACCTCGACGTCGGCCTTGTCGGTCTCGTCGATCAGCAGGACCTTCGGGTCGTCGCCGCGGATCGCCGTGAGCAGCGGGCGGGGGAGCAGGAACTCCTCGCTGAAGATGTCGGTGCGGGTCTCGTCCCAGCTCTCGTCGCGGCCCGCGCTGATGCGCAGCAGCTGCTTGGCGTGGTTCCACTCGTACAGCGCCCGGGACTCGTCGACGCCCTCGTAGCACTGGAGCCGGATCAGCTCGGCGCCGGCCACTTCGGCGACGGCCTTGGCCAGCTCCGTCTTGCCGACGCCGGCCGGGCCCTCGACGAGGAGCGGCTTGCCCAGGCGGTCGGCGAGGAAGACGGTCGTGGCGACCGCGGGTGACGCCAGATAGCCGGTCTCGGCGAGGCGTGCGGCGACTTCGTCGACGGAACGGAACACGGGGCCTCCGGCGGATCGCGGGTGGTGCGTCGGTGCGCGGCAACATATCTAAGCGCTTGTTCACCTTCACTGTCACCCGGAATCAGCTGCCCGCGCAAGCTCGTACACCGATCGGTTTCCTCCTGGCTCTCGGCGCGGTAACCTCGGACTATGGCCACGACAGACAAGGCGTCACCCCGGGACCGGCTGCTCGACGCGGCGGCCGAGCTGTTCTACCGCGACGGTGTCTCCATCGGCGTGGAGGCGCTCTGCAAGTCCGCCGGGGTCTCGAAGCGGTCGATGTACCAGCTCTTCGACAGCAAGGACGAGGTACTCGCCGCGAGCCTGGAGCGGCGTTCCCCCGGGTACGCGGCGCGGCTCATGCCCGGTCCGGACGATGCCGGTACGCCGCGTGAGCGCATCCTGTACGTCTTCGAACAGGCGGAGGAGTCGTCGACCGAGGCCGGCTATCTGGGGTGTCCCTTTCTTGCCACGATGGTCGAGCTGAAGGATCCCGAGCATCCGGCGAGCAGGGTTGCCCGGGTCGCCAAGGAGAAGTTGCGGGACGCGTTCCGGGAGCAGGCCGAGTTGGGTGGCGCACGTGATCCGGGGTTGCTGGCACGGCAGTTGATGCTGGTCTTCGACGGGGCCAGTGCTCGTGCCGGTGCGAAGTTGGAGTCCCTGGACGGGTTGACCGTGGAGACCGTGCGGACGTTGCTGGATGCGGCGGGCGTTGTCTGAGCGTTGGGTCATGTCGTTGATTGGCCGCGGCGCCGTCGTGGCTGGTCGCGCCCACGCGGCGGAGCCGCATATCGATACAGCCCCGCGCCCCTTGGGGTGGGGCCGAACCCGGCGTATTTGGCAGCCCCCCTGGACATGAGGCAGGGGCAGCCGGCGTAGCGGCTGCCCCTTTCCCGTCCGACCGTGCTCACGCTGCCAGCGCCACCGCCTCCACCGCCGGTGTGCGCAGCACGCGCCGGGCCGTCAGCAGGCTCGTGCCCAGGGTCAACGTCGCTGCCACCGCGACGACCGTGAGCCAGATTCCGAGTCCCTGGTGCGGGAGCACCGAGTCGGTACGGACGATGGTGAACGGGATGATGCCCGCCAGTGCGGCCGCCGTGCCGGACAGGATGCCGGTGATCGTCAGGATCGCCGTCTCCGTGGCGACCGTGCGCAGCACCTGACCCGGAGTCGCACCCGCCAGGCGCTGGCCGCCGAACTCGCGGGAGCGGTAAGTCGTCGCAGAGTAAAGGGAGTTGACCAGCATCACGCAGACGAAGACCACGATGATGCCGACGACCGTGAAGTTGAGGGTCTCCAGGTTCTTGGCGTCCACCGACTTCGTCAGGCCCGAGGCCCTCACCGCGTCGCTCTCCACCGCCTGCATGTACAGCGTCGCCGTGGACACCGCCGTGAAGAGGATCAGCGACATCAGGATCCCGGCGAGCTGGTCGGTCCGCTCGCGGAGGTTGCGGACGGCCAACCAGCCGCTCGCGCCCGTCAGTTGGAGCCGGTCGAGCAGGTCCTTCAGCAGGCGTGGTGCCAGCAGGGCGAGGCCGACCGAGAGCAGGATCGCGCCGTACGCCGGGGCCGCCATCAACGCCGCGTCCGTGGCCGAGAGGGCGAAGGTCGACGACACCGACACCACACCCGCGACCAGCGCGCCGTAGGCGAGGAACGTCCGGGCTCGGCCCCGCTGCCGCTGCCCGCGCGTCGCCCGTCGTACGGCCAGGAACGCGGCGCCCGCCGAGGCCAACAGCGTGATGCCCAGGCCCGATTGGAGGGCGAAGGGGCCGAAGGAGTAGTCGACGGACCGGGCGACCTGACCGCTGTCCTTGAACGCTCCGAGCAGCGCCCGGCCGCCGAGCATCGCGGGACCGACGGCGAGGAGCGCGCCCAGCAGGGCGACCGCCACCGCCTCACCCACGACCATCCGCTTCAGCTGCGCCGGGGTCGCCCCCGAGCAGCGCAGGGTCTCCAACTCCCGCGACCGTTGACGGACGTTGACGGTGAGCGTCGACGCCACGGCGAAGAACACCAGCAGGGTGCCGTACCCCCCGACGACACTCGCCGACGTGGACAGCGTGTCGGCGCTGACCGAGTCGATGCCGTGCCGATTCGCCGTGTCCTGAAGGGAGTTGAACGTCATGATGATCGCCGCGCCCAGGAACGCGGCCAGCAGGGTCGCCAGGAAACGGCCCGGCCGTTGCCGGATCGAACGCATCGCCAGTACGAACATCGCTCACACCCCCACCGTCATGTCGTCGCCCAGGTGCGCGAGCCGCTCGGCGACCGCGTCGACGGTCGGCGCGTGCATCCGGCCGGCGAGCCGGCCGTCCGCGAGGAACACCACCGAGTCGGCGTACGAGGCCGCGACCGGGTCGTGCGTCACCATCACCACGGTCCGGCCGTGCACCCGCACCGCCTCCCGCAACAGCAGCAGCACATCCCGCGCGCTGCGCGTGTCCAGAGCGCCGGTCGGCTCGTCCGCGAAGATCACCCGAGGCTCGGTGACCAGCGCGCGGGCGATCGCGACCCGCTGCCGCTGACCGCCGGAGAGCTGGTCGGGACGGTGACCGAGCCGGTCGCCGAGCCCGACCGCGGTCAGGACCTCCTGGGCCTGCCGCCGGTCGACGCGCCGCCCCGCCAACTTCAGCGGCAGCACGGTGTTCTGCGCGACGGTGAGCGTGTCGAGGAGGTTGTACTGCTGGAACACGAACCCGATCCGACTGCGCCGGAACCGCGTCAGCTCCGCCTCGCTCCCGCCGGTCATCTCCGCACCGTCGACCATCACGATCCCGCTGTCCGGCCGATCCAGCCCCGCCGCACACTGCAACAGCGTCGACTTCCCGGACCCCGAAGGCCCCATCACCGCCGTGAACGTGCCCCGCTCCAGGCTCAGCGTCACCCCGTCCAGAGCGGTCACGGCGCTGTCGTCACGGCCGTAGGTCCTGCTCACCTTGACCAGCCGCAGCGCCTCCGCGGCGGGTCCCTTGTCGTGTGTCCGTCGTGCGCTGCGAAACATCGCCGTCACCCTCCGTGCGGCACGCCCTGTGCCTCGTCAACGACGCTACGGAGAACGCCGGTTGCGCACATTGGGCGCAGAACCCGTATCGCGGGGTGTACTCAGCGACACCCCCGCGCTCGGGTCCGCAGCACCTGCTGTGACAGGGCTGTGACCGGAGGTATGGCTTCCGCCACAGCGATCCCGCCCCTGGCTTGATCGACTTCGTGGATGCCGAGAAGGATGCCGAGAAGCGGGTACGACTCCGCGCTGGTCGCGGTGGTGGGGCTCCTCGTCGGGGCCGTCATCTGGACGGTCGCGGACGTGGCCTACGACGATCCCGCCGCCGGACGGGCGCAGCCGGGCCCGGTCTGCCCGCACGAGGGCATCCGCGTCACGGCCGGACCGGTGAACCCCGCGATGGGACTGCGCGCCATGGACCTCACCCTGGAGAACTGCGGCACCCGCGCCTACCGCGTCCAGGGCTACCCCGAGATCCGGCTCCTCGACCGCGACCAGCGGCACGTGACCGGCGTCTCGGTGCTCCACGGCAGTGCCGGCATCGCCACGGTCGGCGGATTCGACGAACCGCCGAACGCGGTGACGCCGGCCCCCGGCGAGAGGGCCTCCGCCGGCCTGTTGTGGCGCAACACCACCGGCTTCGGCGGCGCGGCCCACGTGCCGTATCTGACGGTCGAGGCACGCTCCGGGGCGCTGCCCGTCCTCCTGTCACCGGACGGCGGGCTCGACCTCGGGACGACGGGACGACTCGGCGTCGGACCATGGCGCAGCAGCACCACCACCAGCACCAGCACCAGCACCACTGGCTCCGGCGGAGGCACCCCATGACGGACCCCGACACCCCCGCAGTCGGCTTCGTGGGGCGTGTTCTGCGCCGCTCTCCCGAACACAGGCGAACCGACGGCGTCCTCTGCGCGCTTCTCGTCGGCCTGGACGTCCTCTTCGTCGCGGCGATCCTCGCGCTGGGCGGCGACGGCGTCTTCACGGAGGGCTGGATGGGATACCCCGGCCCGGCGGACTCCACCGCCCTCTCCTATCAGTACGACTGCGTCATGTTCCTCTGCCGGGTCGAGGCCGTGACCGTCGCCCTGGCGATCGCCTGCCGCCTCTGGACCACGGCCGTCACCCAACTCGTGGTCCTCACCTCCGCCGCGGCCTTCATCGCCTCCCTCTCCACCTACTGGAACCCCTGACCGACCGCCCATACGGGTCACCAGAACGCGCCGCTCCCGGCCCCGCCCGATGCAATGAACCTGTGACCGCGCCCCCGGACGACTGCCTCGCCCGCAACGAGTGGATCTGCGGCGAGTACCTGAGCACCCGCCGCCACATCCTCGTCGACGCGGTCGTCCAGCACCTCCAGCTGACCGCGATCTCGGTGCTGATCGGCCTGGCGATCGCGCTGCCGCTCGCGGTGGTGGCCCGCCGCTGGGGCTGGGCCGCGGGCCCGGTGCTCGGGGTGACGACGATCCTCTACACGATCCCGTCCCTCGCGATGTTCTCCCTGCTGCTGCCCGTCTACGGCCTCTCCGCCACCCTCGTCGTCGCCGGGCTCGTCCTCTACTCGCTCACCCTGCTGGTCCGGAACATCCTGGCCGGCCTGCGCGCCGTACCCGAGGAGACCCGACAGGCCGCACGCGGCATGGGCTACGGCCCGATCCGCCTCCTTCTCACCGTGGAACTGCCCCTCGCGCTCCCCGCCGCGATGGCAGGCCTCCGCATCGCCACCGTCTCGGCGGTCTCCCTGGTCACGGTCGGGGCGATCGTCGGCTTCGGGGGACTCGGCAACCTCATCTACGCGGGCATGAACACCTACTTCAAGGCGCAGGTGCTCACCGCGTCCGTGCTGTGCGTGGTGATCGCGATCGTCGCCGACCTGCTCCTGCTGCTCGTGCAACGGTTGATCACCCCTTGGACAAGGGCGGTGCGCGGATGAACACCCTGACCGACGCCTGGCACTGGCTCACCGACTCCGCCCACTGGTCCGGCGACGACGGCATCTGGCACCGGCTCGCGCAGCACCTCGTGCTCACGGTCGTGTGCCTGGTCATCAGCTGTCTGATCGCGCTGCCGATCGCGCTCGTCCTCGGCCACCTCGGCAAGGGCGGCGCGCTCGCCGTGAACATCTCCAACATCGGCCGCGCGGTACCCACCTTCGCCGTTCTGGTCCTGCTGCTCCTGACCCCGGTCGGCCAGTGGGGCGAGGGGCCCACGGTCGTCGCCCTGGTCCTGTTCGCCGTACCGCCCCTGCTCACCAACGCCTACGTCGGCATGCGCGAGGTCGACCGCGATGTGGTGCGGGCCGCGCGCGGGATGGGAATGACAGGTCGTCAGATGTTGTTCCGTGTCGAACTGCCGCTCTCGCTCCCGCTGTTGATGAACGGCGTACGGATCGCGGCCGTCCAACTCGTCGCCACCGCCACGATCGCCGCACTCGCGGGCGGCGGCGGACTCGGCCGCATCATCACCGCCGGCTTCAACCTCGCCAACACCGCGCAGGTGGTGGCCGGTGCCGTACTCGTCGCCGTGTTCGCGCTGCTTGTCGAGGGCGTCTTCGAGGTCGCCGAACGGCTGGCGCCCCGATGGGCGGGGAGAGCGCGATGAAGCGACTGCGACTGCGACGCACGGCCGCGGCCGGTCTCCTCCTCCTGGTCGCGGGCTGCTCGACCGGCCCGTCCCTGGAGAACCAGAGCGCCGTCACCGCACCACCCGGCGACAGCCATCACCTGACCATCGGATCGGCCGGTTTCACCGAGAGCGACCTGCTCGCCCAGATGTACTCGCTCCTGCTGAAGCAAGCCGGCTACCAGACGTCCCTGCTCACCGTCGCCAACCGCGAACTCTACGAACCCGCCCTGGAATCGGGGCAGATCGACGTCGTGCCCGAGTACGCGGCCACCTTCGCCGACTGGCTCAACGCCAAGACCAACGGCCCCGACGCACCCGCCGTCGGCTCACCCGACCTCGCCACCACGATGAAGGCACTCCGCCGACTGGCCACGCCCCGCGGCCTCACCGTCCTCGACCCCGGCAGGGCCGTCGACCAGAACGCCTTCGCGGTGGCCCGCTCGTACGCCGAGGAACACCACCTCAAGACCCTCAGCGACCTCGGCGCCTCGGGACTGAGGGTGCGGCTCGCGGCGGGCGACGAGTGCGTGCAACGGCCTTACTGCGAACCGGGGTTGAAGAAGACCTACGGCATCGACATCACCGCCGTCGACCCGAAGGGCGTCGGCACGACACAGGCGAAGAGCGCGGTGCGCAACGGCCAGGACCAGATGGTGCTGACCACGACGACCGACGCGACCCTCGACCAGTTCGGCCTCGTCCTCCTCGCCGACGACAAGCACCTCCAGAACGCCGACTACGTCGTCCCGGTCGTCAACCGCTCCCGGGCGGGCAGCACCGGCGTGACCAAGGCGTTGGGGAGACTGAATGACGTTCTTACCACGGCCGACCTGGCGTCCATGAACCAACAGGTGGACAGCTGGCGGCGGTTGGCGCAGGACGTGGCGCGGACGTACTTGAAGGACAAGGGCCTGCTGAAGTGAGGCGGAAGCGGAGCCAGGCGCATTGTCAGTGGCGGCTTGTACCTTTCCGGCATGGGTGTCTATCTGGTCGATGTCGGTGCGGGGGAGTGGCTGAGTGAGGACACGGGGGAAGGGGGCATGGGTGCGATCGCCAAGGGGCTCGACGCGGAGCTGGCCCGGCGCGGGCTGCCGCCGTACGCGTCCGTGCCCGAGCGGGACTTCGGGTCGGCGTTCGAGGAGAAACTGAGCCCGTCCATGCAGGGGTTCGACGCGCTGTGCCGCGCCCGACTGACGCCTGCCGAGCATGAGTTGATCGGCGACTGGACAGTGCTGGTGCCGGTCTCGCTCGACGAGGAGATACGCCTGCCGATCGGCTCCGCGTACACGGACGAGACGGTGATCGCGGGCGCACCCCAGGTGCTGGCCCTGGCCGAGCGCCTGGCCGCGGCACTTGAACTGCCCGTCGGGATACCGGAGGTGACGGGAAACCTGGCCCTCACCTTCTGGTTCCTGGAGGGAGAAGCAGAGGAGTGGGCGGCAGCCCGTCCCGGGCTCTGGAGCGAGGACCTGGACACGGCCTTCTACGTGGCCCTGTATCTGCGCGCGGCCCAGCACGCGCTCCGGCAGGGCTGCCCCCTCACCTACTCCTGAGCCGCCGAGCGCTCCTCACGCGTCCGCCACCGAGTCGAAGTCCACCTGTCCCCGGGGCACCCCGAGCGCGTCCGCGTCCACGGACCGCCGTAGCGCCTCGTGCAGTTTCGCGGGGGTCAGCACGCCGAGGAAGCGTGCCCCGTCCAGTACGGCGACCCACCCGGCGTCGTGCTGGAGCATCACGCCGAACGCCTGCTTCAAGGGGGCGCCCACCGGCACCCACGCGTTCATGCGGTGGGCGAGTTCACCGACCGTGCCGCCCGCGGCGAGTTCGTCGGCCTTGACCCAGCCCTGCAGTTCGCCCTGCTCGTCGAGGACCACCGCCCACCGCGCGCCCTCCACCCGCAGCCGGTCGGCGGCCCGCTGTGCCTGCTCGTCCACGCGGGCGACCGGCGGCTGCTCCAGGTCGTCGGGCTCGATCTCCGTCACCGACAGTCGTTTCAGACCCCGGTCCGCGCCCACGAACTCGGCTACATACGGCGTCGCCGGCTTGCCCAGCACCGCGCCGGGGGTGTCGTACTGCTCGATCCGCCCCTGCCCGTACACGGCGATACGGTCGCCGAGCCTTACCGCCTCCTCGATGTCGTGCGTGACCAACAGCACCGTCTTGCGCACAGCGGCCTGCATCCGCAGGAACTCGTCCTGCAACTGCTCGCGCACCACCGGGTCGACCGCGCCGAACGGTTCGTCCATCAGCAGCACCGGCGGATCGGCGGCGAGTGCGCGCGCCACCCCGACGCGCTGCCGCTGGCCGCCGGAGAGCTGCTCCGGGTAGCGCGGGCCGTACGTCTTCGGGTCCAGGCCCACCAGATCGAGCAGTTCGGCGGCCCGGGCCCGCGCCTTCGTCCGCTTCCAGCCGACCAGGGACGGCACGGTCGCCGTGTTGTCGAGGATCGTGCGGTGCGGGAAGAGGCCCACCTGCTGGATGACGTATCCGATACGGCGGCGCAGTCGCACCGGGTCGACGGTGGCGATGTCCTCACCGTTCACGAGGATCCGGCCGGAGGTGGGCTCGATGAGGCGGTTGACCATCATCATGGTCGTCGTCTTGCCGCAGCCGGAGGGGCCCACGAGCGTGACGAGTTCGCCCTCGTTCACCTCGAAGGACAGCCCGTCCACGGCCGTCGTACCGTCCGGGTACCGCTTGCTGACCTGCTCGAACCGGATCATGTCCTCACGCTAACGGCGCCGGTCCCGCACCGCCCTTCAACAGCGTCCCACCGGCTGGTGACGCGGACACGCGGACCCTGGAATGATCCGAGACACCTGCATCTCCCGGTGGGCCGAAGGGACGGCGGCATGGACGACGGAGTCGACGGAGCCGACGCGGCGGCCCGCAACGGAAGGCTGCGGCGCCGCACGTTGCTCACCACGGCGGCGGCCCTGAGCGTCGTCCCCGCGGCGATGCCAGGAGGGAACGGCGCCGGAGGAATCGCCTCGGCCGGCACCACGGTGTCGGGCCTGACCGTGGAACACCGCACCGACCCGCTCGGCATCGACGCGGCACACCCGAGATTCGGCTGGCGCATGGCGTCCACCGCGCGGGGCCGGCACCAGACGGCGTACCGGATCAAGGTCGCCACCTCGCCCCGGCACCTGACCCACGGCAGCGCCGACGTCTGGGACAGTGGCCGCGTCGACGCGGCGGACTCGGTCGCCGTCCGCTACTCCGGCCCCGCACTGCGCGCCTCGACCCGCTACCACTGGACGGTGACGGTGTGGGACGAGCACGGCCGCGCGGTCACCGCCGCACCCGGCGCCCACTTCGAGACCGGCCTGCTCAGCACCGACGGCGTCACCGGCTGGGACGGCGCCCAGTGGATCGGCATGGCCGGCAAGCGCCCGAACACCGCCGGCGCACCCCTGCTACGCAGCCAGACGGCGCTGACGGGCGGGCAGGTCACCGAGGCCCGGCTGTACCTCTCCGCGCTCGGCGTGTACGACGCCTACGTCAACGGCCGCCGTGTCTCCGTGCCCCAGGGCGACGGCACCACGTACGAGTTCCTGCCCCCGGGCTGGACCAACTACGACACCACCGTCAACTACTTCACCTACGACGTCACGGACCTGCTCGCGGACCCGGCCCAGGTCACCCTGGCCGCCGTGCTCGGCAACGGCTGGTACAACGGCCGCGTCTCCGAGAACAGCACCCACTACTCGGCCGACGGCAACCCCCTGGCCCTCAAGGCGAAACTCCTCGTCCGGTACGCCGACGGCTCCACCCGGACGATCGTCACCGCCCCCGGCGCCGACTGGCGAGCCACCGACACCGGCCCCTACCGCACCGACGACATCTACGACGGCCAGCTCTACGACGCCCGCAAGGAACTCCCGGGTTGGGCGGCGAACGGCTTCGACACCTCGGCCTGGTCGCCCGTCGAGGCTCAAGACCCTTTCCCCGACGCCCAGTTGGTCGCGTATCCCGGCGAGAGCGCCCGCCTGATGCCCGAGTGGGACCGCAAGCCGCACTCCGTCACCGTCTACACGGGAGTCACCGGCGTCACGGAAGTCGCCGGAATCGCGGGCGTCCTGGGTCAGGACGGCAGCGCGAACGGCGAGGGCCGTATCGTCGTCGACCCCGCCCGCACGGTCACCGACCCGGTGCGGGCGTCCACCGTCTCCGTCACCCTGCACCCCGGCGACACCGCCGTCATCGACCTCGGCCAGAACCTGGTCGGTGTGCCCCGCTACACCCTGCGCGGCCCGGCGGGCGCCCAAGTCGCCTTCAAACCGGGGGAGATGCTCAACGACGACAGCGCGGGCGCCGACGGCCCCGCCGGCTCGGTCTACCGAGCGAACCTCCGCACCGCCGAAGCCACCAGCACCTACATCCTCAAGGGCGACCCGGCAGGCGAGACCCACCAGGACTCGCTGACCTTCTACGGCTTCCGGTACGTCTCCGTCACCACGACCGAGACCGTGACTCTCGTCGAACTCACGGGAAAGGTCGCCACCTCCGCCCTCCACGACATCGGCACCGTCACCACCGACGACCCGGACGTCAACCAGCTGATCAGCAACGTCCGTTGGGGTCAGCGCGGCAACTACCTCTGGATCCCCACCGACTGCCCGCAACGCGACGAACGCCTCGGCTGGACCGGCGACACCCAGCTCTTCTCCAACACCGGCCTGTACAACACCGACGCCGTCTCCTTCCTCAGCCACTTCCAGGACACCCTGATCGACTCGCAGCACAACTACGGTGCGGGGAAAGCCCAGTTCCCCTGGGTCGCGCCCGGCCACCGCTTCAGCCAGCCGCTCCCGGCCGGCGGCTGGTCGGACTGCGGGGTGGTCGTGCCGTGGACCGTGTGGCAGATGTCCGGCGACACCACGATCATCGACCGCAGTTGGGCGTCGATGACCAAGTACCTGGACTGGATCCGGAGTCGCACCGGCGACACCCACGCCGGCCAGGGCGCGATCTTCGGCGACTGGCTCGCCTTCCAGATCACCGGCACCCAACTCATCAGCGACGTCTACTACGGCTACAGCGCCCGCCTCATGGCCGACATGGCCCGCGCCACCGGCCGCACCGCCGAAGCGGCCACCTACGAGCGGCTGTTCACCCGCATCAAACGGGCCTTCATCACCAAGTACCTCGTCACCGACGCCCTGACCGGGCAGCTGACGGTCCGGTCGAGCCTCGGCGACCCACCGCCCCACACCCCCGGCAACAGCGCCGGCAAGACCGAGGACGACACCCAGACCGCCCTGCTCTGGATCCTCAAACTCGGCTTCTACGACACGGAGTCGCAGCACCGCCGACTGGTCGCCCTGCTCGCCGACAACATCGGCAACAGTCCGGCCTACAAGGCGGCCCACCCCGACAGCACCCGCGTGGAGTACCCGGCGAACACCCTCGCCGTGGGCTTCCTCGGCGTGAACGTCATCGCCCCCGTCCTCACCGAAGAGGGCCGCGCCGACCTCGCGTACGGCCTCCTCCACCAGAACGCGATGCCGTCCTGGCTGTACTCGGTGGCCAACGGTGCCACCACGGTCTGGGAGCGCTGGAACTCGTACTCGAAGCAGGACGGCTTCGGCCCGGTCGACATGAACTCCTTCAACCACTACGCCTACGGCGCGATCATGGAGTGGATGTACGAGAGCATGGCCGGCATCGCCAAGGACCCCGAACACCCGGGCTTCCAGCACTTCTTCCTCCGGCCCCACATCGACCCGACCGGCAGGATCACGAAGGTGCGCGGCTCACATGTCTCTCCCTACGGCGAGATCGTCAGCGAATGGACCGCGAGGGACGGGAAGTTGACGTACCGGGCGGTCGTCCCCGCCAACAGCACGGCGACCCTGCGCATCCCCACCACCGACCCGTCGACCGTCCACGAGGGCACGCGGCCCCTGGCCGGGGCCCTGGGCGTGCAGTTCCTCGGCTTCACGGACGGCACGGCCTCCTACCAACTGCCGTCCGGCACCTACGAGTTGACCTCCTCGCTCGCCTGACCGCTCACCAGCACCACCTCCAGGGTGCGCGGACCGTGCACCCCCTCGACCCGGTCCAGCTCGATGTCACTGGTCGCGGAGGGACCGGAGATCCAGGTCAACGGACGTGCCGGGTCGAGGCGTTGGAGCGCCTGCGGGACCGAGGACACCACCTGGTCCGGCACCCGTACGACACAGATGTGGTGGTCGGGGACGAGCGTGATCCGGCGGCGGCCCTGGTCCGGGCCGCCGTCCAGGACGATGGTGCCGGTCTCGGCGACCGCCACCGCGCACGCGGTGACGACGCTGTCGACCCGGTCCAGTTCGGCGGGAGTGCTCTCGACCCGATCGGCGACCTGTTCCGCGTCGGCCGCCGCGAGCCACGCAGGCTCCAGCCCGGGCGGTACGACGACGGTCTTCGAACCCCGCTCGGTCAGCAACCCGGCGATCACGGCGGCCAGTTCGGCCTCCGTGCACCGGTGTACAAGCGCCCGGTAGTCGGCCAGGTTCTCGGCGAGCAGCTCCACCGTCTGCTCGATACTCCGATCCCCGTGCTCGCGCAGATAACCGCGCTCGAAGGCCTGGTCGTAGGGCGTGTCGTCCTTCGGCACGTCCGCGAGCGCGCGCTCCACGCGGCCCAAGATCCGTTCCCTGCTGCTCACTTGGCCGCCCCCTTGTCGCTGTTCTCGCCGTACGTGCGCTGCCACCAGTCGCGGAACGGCTCCGCCGGTACGGCGGGCAGCTCCCGGGTGCCGGTCCACGCCTTGCCGGGGCCGGGCAGGGTCCGTGGATGGAAGCGCCGGGAGCGTGACGCCAGCCGTTGGCCGGTGCGCAGGACGCCCGGGTGGGAGAACGTCCAGCGGGCCGCCCGCATGGCCGCGCGCTCGGCGGCATGGCCCTTGGCGGGTTGCAGGACGACCTTGTTGCCCTCGCGGGTGACCGGCCCGCCCTCCACGATCCGCTCGCGCAGATGCACCAGCACCTCGGGGATGTCGATGGCGACCGGGCACACCTCGTAGCAGGCACCGCACAGGGAGGACGCGTACGGCAGCGAGGCGTCGATCTCGCTTGCCGTGCCCCGGAGTTGGGGGCTGAGGATCGCGCCGATCGGGCCCGGGTAGACCGAGCCGTAGGCGTGCCCGCCGGCCCGCTCGTACACCGGGCAGACGTTCAGGCAGGCCGAGCAGCGAATGCAGCGCAGGGCCTGGCGGCCGACCTCGTCGGCGAGGGTGTCGGTGCGGCCGTTGTCGAGCAGGACCAGGTGGAAGGTGCGCGGCCCGTCCCCGTCGTTCGTGCCCGTCCACGTGCTGGTGTACGGGTTCATGCGCTCGGCGGTCGAGGAGCGGGGGAGGGTCTGCAGGAACACCTCCAGGTCCTGCCAGGTGGGCACGATCTTCTCGATGCCGACCACCGAGATCAGCGTCTCGGGGAGGGTGAGGCACATCCGGCCGTTGCCCTCGGACTCGACGACGACGAGCGTGCCGGTGTCCGCGACCATGAAGTTGGCGCCGGAGACGCCGACTTTGGCCCGCAGGAACTTCTCGCGGAGGTGGAGGCGGGCGGCCTCGGCGAGTTCGGCGGGCGTGTCGGTCAGCCCGTCCGGGGCGGGGCGGCCCCACTCGCTCATCTCGCGGGCGAAGATCTCCCGGATCTCACCGCGGTTGCGGTGGATCGCGGGGACCAGGATGTGCGAGGGACGGTCCTTGCCCAACTGCACGATCAGCTCGGCGAGATCGGTCTCGTAGGCGCGGATGCCCGCCGCCTCCAGGGCTTCGTTCAGCCCGATCTCCTGCGTGGCCATCGACTTGACCTTGACGACCTCCGACTCGCCCGTCTCCTTGACGAGTTGAGTCACGATCCGGTTGGCCTCGTCCGCGTCGGCGGCCCAGTGCACGATGCCGCCGGCCGCCGTCACCGACTCCTCCAACTGGACCAGATACCGGTCGAGATGACGGAGGGTGTGGTCCTTGATCTGCTTGCCGGCCTCGCGCAGGGCGGCCCAGTCGGACAGCTCCGCCACGGCCTTGGCCCGTTTGGCGCGGATCGTGTGGGTGGCGTGGCGCAGATTCCCGCGCAGGGTCTGGTTGTTGACGGCCTCATGGGCGGCCACGGGGAAGGCCGGGAACGCGGGCATTCCGACGAAGGTGCCGCTCATGCGCCCGTCTCCTCTTCCATCTCGGTCGCGGCCAGGATCTCCGCGATGTGCACCGGCCGCATGTCCGTGTGGAGCCGGGCCATCGTGCCGCCGATGTGCATGAGACAGGAGTTGTCCGCGGCGCACAGCACCTCGGCACCCGTCGACTCGGCGTTGCGCACCTTGTCGGCGCCCATCGCCGCCGAGACGTCGGCGTTCTTCACGGCGAAGGTCCCGCCGAACCCGCAGCACTCGTCGGCACCCGGCAGCTCGACCAACTCCAGCCCCTTGACGGCCTGGAGCAGTCTGAGCGGCCGGTCGCCGAGCCCGAGGCTGCGCAGCCCGTGACAGGTGGGGTGGTAGGTCACCCTGTGCGGGTAGCAGGCCCCGACGTCCGTCACCCCGAGCACGTCCACGAGGAACTCGGTCAGCTCGTACGTCTTCGGCACCACCGGCGCCAACGTGGCCGCGAGGGTGTCCCCGCGCCCCTCGGCCCGGGCCCGCTCGCCCATGCGCGGATACAGCTCCCGCACCATCGCCCCGCACGACCCGGACGGCGTGACGATCGCCTCGTACTCCCCGAAGACATCGGAGAAATGCCGGGCGAGCGGCTCGGCCTCATGGCGGTAACCGGTGTTGTAGTGCGCCTGCCCGCAGCACGTCTGGGCCATCGGGAAGTCGACCTCGACGCCCAGCCTGGTCAGCAGTTTCACCACGGCGCGCCCGGTGTCCGGATAGAGCGTGTCGTTGACGCAAGTCAGGAACAGGGCGACACGCATCGCGGCTCCTTAGTGGTCGATCATCGGATGGATGCAGCGTAGTCGGAGGTCACCGTCAGGGGGAGTCCCCAGTTGGCCGCGCGGCGAGCCGGGCCTCCGCCGCCCGCCACCGCGCGGTGTCGCCCTGGGGCTCGTAACGGGTCGACGGCTGCGTGCGGGCGAGGAGTCTCCGCATCCCGGTCAGGTCACCCACGAGCCCATGGGCCCGCGCCTGGACGAGCACGTTGCCGAGGGCCGCAGCCTCCGTGGGACCCGCGACCACCGGCAACCCGCAGGCGTCGGCGGTCAGTTGGCACAGCAGCGCGTTACGGGTACCGCCCCCGACGATGTGCACGACGTCGACCGGATGGCCGGCGAGTTCCTGGGCGTCACCGACCGCCCGCCGATGGGCGAGCGCGAGGGAGTCGAGGATGCAGCGTGTGATCTCCGCCCGGGACTCCGGCACCGGCTGCCCGGAACCGCGGCACGCATCGGCGATCCGCTCGGGCATCCGGCCCGGCGCCAGAAACGCCGCGTCCCCCGCGTCCACGACCGACCGCAGCGCCGGCACCCGAGCGGCCCCGCGCAGCAACTCGCCCAACTCCGGCTCGCCCCAGGCCCGTACACACTCCTGAAGCAGCCACAGCCCCATGATGTTGCGCAGATACCGGACCGTGCCGTCCAGGCCCAGCTCATTGGTGAAGTTGGCGGCCCGGCTCGCCTCGCTGAGCACCGGCGCGTCGAGCTCCAGACCGGCCAGCGACCAGGTGCCGGTACAGATATAGGCGAAGCGCTCCTCAACTGCCGGAACAGCGGCCACAGCTGACGCGGTGTCATGCGACCCCGCCGCCGTCACCGGCACGGGCCCCCGAAGCCCCGTCTCCTCCAGCACCTCGTCCCGCAACGCCCCCGCAGGATCGCCCGGTTGCCGCAAGGGCGCGAACAGCCCGAGGTCGATACCGAGGCGGGAGGCGACGTCGTACGCCCAGTCGCGCGTCCGGGGATCGATGAGTTGGGTGGTGGAGGCGTTGGTCAGCTCGGTGCCCTGCTCACCGGTGAGCCAGTACGACAGCAGATCGGGGACGAGCAACAACCGCTCGGCGTGGGCCAGTTGGGCCGAGTCGCGAGCGGCGGTCAGCTGGTACAGCGTGTTGAACGGCGCGTACTGCAACCCGGTCGACGCGTACAGCTCACTCGCGGGCACCGTCGCCCACACCTTCTCGGCGACCCCCTCCGTGCGGGGATCCCGATAGTGCACGGGATTGCCCAGCAACGCCCCGTCCGCATCCAACAACCCGTAGTCCACGGCCCAACTGTCGATACCGACCGAGTCGAGCCGCCCGCCGGTGACCGCGCCCGCCGCCCTCAGTCCGTCCAGGACACCCGCGTACAGGGCGAGGATGTCCCAGCGCAGCCCCTCAGGAGTCCGAACGGGCCGGTTCGGGAAACGGTGGGCCTCGGCCAACTCCAGGGAGTCGGGCCCGACACGGCCGACCATGACCCGCCCGCTGGACGCGCCGAGGTCGACCGCGGCGTACACGTTCAGGTCGGCGCTCACCGAAGGAAGGCGGCCGCAACGCCGGCGTCGACCGGGACGTGCAGCCCGGTCGTGTGCGTCAAGTCCCCGCCGGTGAGGGCGAAGACGGCGTTGGCGACATGCTCCGGCAGCACCTCGCGCTTGAGGATGGTCCGCTGGGCGTAGAACTCGCCGAGCTTCTCCTCCTCGATCCCGTAGGTCGCCGCCCGCTGCGCACCCCAACCACCCGCGAAGATGCCCGAACCACGCACGACACCGTCCGGGTTGATCCCGTTGACCCGGATACCGTGCTCACCCAACTCGGCGGCCAGCAGCCGTACTTGATGGGCCTGGTCGGCCTTGGTGGCCGAGTAGGCGATGTTGTTGGGCCCGGCGAACACGGCGTTCTTGGAGGCGATGTACAGGATGTCGCCCCCGAGTCCCTGCGCGATCATCGCCCGGGCAGCCTCACGCGAGACGAGGAACGACCCGCGGGCCATGATGTCGTGCTGCAGATCCCAGTCCCGGGCCGAAGTCTCCAACAGGGGCTTGGAGATGGAGATCCCCGCGTTGTTCACGACGAGATCGACCCCGCCGAAGGCGAGCAGGGCGGCCTTGAAGGCATCGGCGATCTGCGCCTCGTCCGTCACATCGACGGTGACGGCGACGGCCTTGTCGGGCCCACCCAGTTCCTCCGAAACGGCCTGCGCGTTGGCGGAGTTGAGATCCGCGACAACGACACAGGCCCCTTCATCGACCAGCCGCCGGGCAATGGCCTTCCCGATCCCACTCCCCGCACCGGTGACGAGCGCGACCCGAGTAGCGAGCGGCTTCGGCTTCGGCATCCGCTGAAGCTTGGCCTCCTCCAACGCCCAGTACTCGATCCGGAACTTCTCCGACTCCTCGATCGGCGCGTACGTGGAAACGGCCTCGGCCCCACGCATCACGTTGATGGCGTTGACGTAGAACTCGCCGGCCACCCGCGCCGTCTGCTTGTCCTTGCCGAACGAGAACATCCCGACACCCGGGATCAACACGATCGCCGGATCGGCCCCACGCATCGCGGGGGAATCGGGCAGAGCGTGCCGCTGGTAGTAGGCGGCGTACTCCTCGCGATAGACGGCATGCAGTTCCTTCAGCCGCGCGATCGCCTCGTCCAGCGGAGCGGTGGGCGGCAGATCGAGAACGAGCGGCCTGACCTTGGTCCGCAGGAAGTGATCGGGACACGAGGTACCGAGCGCGGCAAGCCGCGGATGCTCGGCCCGAGCGAGGAAATCGAGCACGACATCAGCATCGGTGAAGTGCCCCACCTGCGCCCGGTCCTGAGAGGCAACAGCACGAACATACGGCGCGAGCGCGGCCCCCCGCTCCCGCCGCTCACCCTCGGCCAACGCCCCGTACCCCTCGACGACGGGCCCGAAGGGCTCAGCCTTCCCCCGCTCGACGAGGAACGCCTCGGCGGTACGGATGATGTGCAGAGAGTTCCGCTCGCACTCCTCGGACGTGTCACCCCACGCGGTGATCCCATGCCCTCCGAGCACACACCCAACGGCCTGCGGACTGGCGGCCTTGACGGCGGCGATGTCCAACCCCAGCTGAAACCCGGGCCGCCGCCAGGGCACCCACACCACACTGTCCCCGAAACACTCGGCGGTCAGCTTCTCCCCATCGGCGGCACAGGCGAGCGCGATCCCGGAATCGGGATGCAGATGATCGACATGAGCGGCGTCCACCAGCCCGTGCATAGCGGTGTCGATCGAGGGCGCCGCACCCCCCTTCCCGTGCAGGCAGTAGTCGAACGCGCCCACCATCTCGTCCTCGCGCTCCACCCCCGGATACACGTCGACCAGTGCCCGCATCCGATCCAACCGCAACACAGCCAGCCCACCCTCGGTGAGCGTCCCGAGATCCCCTCCGGACCCCTTGACCCACATCAACTCGACATCACCCCCGGTCACGGGGTCGGTGTCGGTGCCCTTCGCGGACGTATTCCCGCCGGCGTAGTTGGTATTACGAGGATCGGAGCCAAGCCGATTGGATCGAGAGAGGAGAGCATCAGCTTCGGGGTGCGGTGCCATGAACTTCCAGTCCTTTTCGAGAGAGGTGAGCTTTACCCCTGAGGGGCGCGGGGAACTGCGCGACCAGCCACATCCGGCCCGCACCCGCGAACGACAGATACCCGGCAGACGCTCAGGCGCCCCACCCGGCCTGCTGCCCCCCAACCCGCTCAGCAACAATCCGCTCCTGCCACCCGCTGGAGCGATACGCAGCGATCGGGTCAGGGTCAAGCCCCTGTTCCTCGCGCAACTCCCTCAGCAGGGGCCGCACATCCGTGTTGTACGCGTCCATCAACACGGCATTCGCCTCCAACACGTCCCCGGCCCGCTGAGCCGCACCCAGGGCGACGGGGTCCACCAGCAACGCCTTGGCGGTAGCCTCCTGCACATTCATCACCGACCGAATGATCGCCGGAATCTTCGCCTCGATGTTGTGACACTGATCCAGCATGAAGGCCACATCCGCGGTGAACCCCCCGCCCCGAATCACCTCGTACATGATCCGGAACAACTGAAACGGATCAGCCGCCCCCACCATCAGGTCATCGTCCGCGTAGAACCGGGAGTTGAAGTCGAACGCCCCGAGCTTCCCCTCCCGTAGCAGCGTCGCGACGATGAACTCGATATTGGTACCGGGCGCATGATGCCCGGTGTCGACCACGACCTGAGCCTTGGGCCCCAGCTTCAGGCAATGCGCGTACGCGGTACCCCAGTCCGGCACATCCGTCGCATAGAACGCCGGCTCGAAGAACTTGTACTCCAGCAACATCCGCTGCCCGTCGCCAAGCCGCTCGTACACGGCCGCGAGCGCCTCCGCCAACCGATCCTGACGCGCGGAAAGATCATCCTGCCCGGGATAGTTCGTCCCGTCGGCGAACCACAACTTCAGATCGGCTGAGCCCGTCGCATCCATGATGTCGACACACTCCAGCAGATGATCCAGCGCCTTGCGCCGCACCGCCGCATCGGGATGACACACACTCCCGAGCCGGTAGTCGTCGTCCTGGAACGTGTTCGAGTTGATCGCGCCGAGCTTCAGCCCGTGGTCCTCCGCGAACTTCCCCAGCGCCCCGAAGTCGTCGACCCGGTCCCACGGGATGTGCAGGGCCACGGTCGGCGCCACGCCGGTGAACTCGTGGACCTTGGCCGCGTCCTCCAGCTTCTCCTGCGGAGTCCGGGGAACGCCCTCCTGGGCGAAGACCTTGAAGCGGGTCCCCGAGTTCCCGTACGCCCACGACGGCGTCTCGACTGCCTGGGTCTGGAGAGCGGCCTTCACCGCGGCGAGATCGGTCACTTGAGGGCTCCTGTGACGTGCGACGGAACGGCGTGTGTATGAAACGATTCAGAGAGCGAAGTTATGAGCCTCCCGAAGGGGTGTCAAGCCCTACGGCGAAGCCTGTGGCCCGTGACTCCAATGTGACCTTTGGCTATCGAAAGTTTTTCGAGGCGGACCCATTGACGTGACAAGGCTGGCGCGCCTAACGTCCCGGCAACCAAGTTGAAACCTTTCACGACGCTGTGAGGGCCTACCCGCCGGCGTCGTCGAGGAGCCCCTCATGACCCACCCGTCAGAAGCGGGTCCGGCCCCGGTGCTCGCGCTCAAGGACATCTCCAAGTCCTTCGGCGCGGTGCGCGCCCTGCGGGACGTGTCCCTCGAACTGTTCCCCGGTGAGGTGCACGCACTCGCCGGTGAGAACGGCGCGGGCAAGTCCACTCTCATCAAGACCCTCGCCGGTGTGCACCGGCCCGACGCCGGCCAGGTGCTGCTCGACGGCGCGCCCGTCGTCTTCCACGGCCCCGGTGACGCCCGCGACGCGGGTATCGCCGTGATCTACCAGGAACCGACGCTCTTCCCCGACCTGTCGATCGCCGAGAACATCTTCATGGGCCGCCAGCCCCGCCGTGCGCTCGGCCGTATCGACCACAAGGCCACCTACGCGGCGACCGCCGCCCTCATGAAGCGGCTCGGCGTCGAGCTGGACCCGGACCGCCCGGCGCGCGGACTGTCCATCGCGGACCAGCAGATCGTGGAGATCGCCAAGGCGCTCTCCTTCGACGCCCGCGTCCTGATCATGGACGAGCCGACGGCCGCCCTCACCGGCAGCGAGGTGGCGCGCCTCTTCGGCGTCGTCCGCACTTTGCGCGAACAGGGCGCCGCCGTCCTGTTCATCTCGCACCGCCTGGAGGAGATCTTCCAGATCTGCCGGCGCGTCACCACCCTGCGCGACGGCGCCCTGATCTCCAGTGAGCCGATCGAGGGGATGACCGAGGACGATCTCGTACGCCGCATGGTCGGCCGCGATCTCGACGAGCTGTACCCCAAGCAGGACGTCGAACCCGGTGAAGTCGCCCTGAGCGTCAAGCGGTTGACCCGCGAGGGTGTCTTCACCGACGTCTCCTTCGACGTACGGCGCGGGGAGATCGTCGGTCTCGCCGGGCTCGTCGGCGCCGGCCGCACCGAAGTCGCCCGGGCCGTCTTCGGCATCGACCGGTGGGACGCCGGCGGGGTGGAGGTCGACGGCAGGCCGCTGACGAACGGCGCCCCCTCGACCGCGATGGCCGCGGGGCTCGCCCTCGTTCCTGAGGACCGGCGGGCGCAGGGCCTGGTGATGGACATGTCCATCGAGCGGAACATCGGCCTGACCGGCCTGCGGACGACCGTCAGGGCGGGCCTCGTCGACCGGGGCGCCGAGCGCAGCCGTTCCCTCGACTGGGCGGTGAAGCTGCACGTCAAGTACGCGCGGATCGCCGACACCGTCAACACCCTGTCCGGCGGCAACCAGCAGAAGGTCGTCCTCGCCAAGTGGCTGGCCACCGGCCCGAAGGTGCTGATCGTCGACGAGCCGACCCGTGGCATCGATGTCGGGACCAAGGCCGAAGTGCACCGGCTGCTCAGCGAGTTGGCCGCCGACGGGGTCGCCGTCCTGATGATCTCCTCCGATCTGCCCGAGATCCTCGGCATGGCCGACCGCGTGCTGGTGATGCACGAGGGCCGCCTCACCGCCGAGATCCCCCGTTCCGAAGCCACCGAGGAAACCGTGATGGCCGCAGCCACCGGGAGGGCCGCCGCATGAGCAGCGCCTTCATGACGATCGCCGCTTTCGGGAGGGCCGCCGTATGACGGTCACGGCTCCCAATCCCGCGCCCGCCGCCGAAGTGCCCGAGTCGAGCAGCACGCGGCTCGTCGACCGGGTCTTCAAGATGCGTGAACTCGCCATCCTGGTCGTCTTCCTGGTGATGATCGGCATCACCCAGGCGGGCAACAGCGAGTTCCTGTCCGAGCAGGGCATCAAGGACCTGCTCCTCAACGCGACCATCCTGGTGCTGGTCGCCACCGGGCAGTCGCTGGTCGTCATCACCCGCAACGTCGACCTGTCCGTCGGTTCCACGCTCGGCATCACCGCCTTCGCCACCGGCACCTATCTGCAGGGCGGTGGCAACGCTGTCATCGCGATCCTGCTGGCGGTCCTGCTCGGTGTCGGACTCGGCCTGGTCAACGGCCTGTTGGTCAGTCTGGGGCAGGTGCCCGCGCTGGTCGTCACGCTCGGCACGCTCTACATCATCCGGGGCGTCGACTCCATCTGGGTCGGCTCACGGCAGATCACCGCCGCCGATCTCCCGGGCGGATTCGTGGACTTCGGCTCCGGCGGCCTGTCGGCCGTGCCCTGGCTGGCGATGATCGCGCTCGCCGTGCTGATCGCCACCGCCTACTACCTCAAACACTTCGGCAGCGGGCGGGAGTTGTACGCGCTCGGCTCCAACCCCGAGGCGGCCCGGCTCGCCGGTATCCCCGTCCGCAAGCGGATCCTCGCCGCGTACACCTTCTGCGGCGGGCTCGCCGGACTCGCCGGCGCGATGTACCTCGCCCGCTTCGGCAACGTCGACTCCGGCACCGGCACCGGTTATGAACTCACCGTGGTCAGCGCGGTAGTTGTGGGTGGCGTGGTCTTCACCGGCGGCTCCGGCAGCGTCTACGGCGCGGCGCTCGGCGCACTCCTGCTGACCTCGATCAACAGTGTGCTGCCCGCCCTCGGCGTCAGCTCCGTCTGGGTGCTCGCCATCAACGGCATCCTGCTCATCCTCGCCATCGCCGTCGACCGGATCGTCGCCCTGCGTGTGGCCACCGCACTGAAGAAGAGGAACGCCCGCCATGCCTGAGCCAGCGTCCTTTGCGAACCGCGCGATCCGCTGGGACACGGTCGTCGGCGCCCTCCTGATCGTCCTGCTGCTGTTCTCCTTCTCCTTCGTGGACGGCTTCGGCAACGCGCTGAACCTGTCGTTCCTGATCGGCAACACCCTTCCCATCGCGCTGATCGCCCTTCCGATGACGCTGTTGGTCGTCTCGGGCGAGATCGACCTGTCGGTCGCCTCCACGGCCGGGCTGTCGGGCGCGGTGATGGGCAAGCTGTGGAACGACGGCATGACCATCGAGACGATCATCCCGATCTGTCTGCTGCTGGGCGTGGTCTGCGGGTTGATCAACGGGCTCCTCGTCACCCGGCTCGGGCTGCCGTCCCTCGCGGTGACCATTGGCACGCTCGCCGCGTACCGGGGGATCGCGCAGATCGTGCTCGGCTCCGACGCGGTGACCGATTTCCCCACGCAGTACCTGGACTTCGCGTCGGGGCGGCTCGGGGGGACGTTCCTGCCGCAGGCGTTCCTGCCCTTCCTCGTGTTGCTCGCGATCGCCGTGGTCGTGTTGCACGCGACACCGTTCGGGCGGTCGTTGTTCGCGATCGGGGCGAATGTGGAGGCTGCTCGGTTCGCCGGCATCCGGGTTCGGCGGCAGAAGCTGATCCTGTTCACGGTCACGGGGTTGATGGCCTCGCTGACCGGGGTCTTCTGGGCGCTGCACTACGCGAGTGCTCGGTACGACAACGCGACCGGGCTCGAACTGTCCGTCGTAGCCGCGGTGTTGCTCGGCGGGATCGACTTCGACGGTGGAAAGGGGACGTTGGGAGGTGCGGTTGCCGGGGTCTTTCTGCTCGGGGCGTTGCAGAACGTGATGAGCCTGGTGAATGTCTCCGCGCAGTCGCAGATCGTTGTTACCGGTGTTCTGCTCGTGGTCTCGGTACTTGGGCCTCGGGTCGCACGCCAGATTGCCATCGCGAGGGCCGCTGCGCGCGCCGTCGGATAGGTCGTTCGAAAGCTGCCGGCCGGCTGAGGCTGGTCGCGCAGTTCCCCGCGCCCCTTCAAGGCGCGTCGTACTCACCTTCGTCACAAAGGAACCGACATGCGCAAAACATCCCTTCGGCGTGCCTGTGCCGCCCTCGTCGCCGTCACTTCGCTCACCCTCGTCGCCACCGCCTGCGGTGGTACCACCAAGAAGGACGTGAAGGACGAGAACACCGGATCGGCCGTCACCGGTGGCAAGGCCGATCCGAACGCGGCCCTCAAGAAGGGGCTCACCGTCGCCTTCCTGCCGAAGGCGGTCAACAACCCGTACTTCACCACGTCCGACAAGGGCGGCGAGAAGGCGCTCACCGAACTGGGCGAGAAGTACAAGGAAGTCGGCACGACCAGTGCCACCGACACCTCCGGTCAGGTCTCCTACGTCAACACGCTCACCCAGCAGCAGGTGAACGCGATCGCCGTGTCCGCGCAGGACCCGGGCGCCCTGTGCACCGCGCTCAAGCAGGCCATGAGCAACAAGATCAAGGTCGTCACCTACGACTCCGACACCAACCCGGAGTGCCGCAACGCCTTCGTCTCGCAGGCCAGCGCCGAGGACCTGGGCCGTACCGAGGTGCAGTTGCTCGCCCAGCAGATCGGCTACAAGGGCGAGATCGCGATCCTGTCGGCCGCGCAGACCGCGACGAACCAGAACACCTGGATCGGCTTCATGAAGGAGGAGCTGAAGGACCCGAAGTACAAGAACATCAAGCTGGTCAAGGTCGCCTACGGCAACGACGACGCCCAGCAGTCCTTCCAGCAGACCCAGGGTCTCCTCCAGGAGCACCCGAACCTGAAGGGGATCATCTCCCCGACCACCGTCGGCATCAAGGCCGCCGCCCAGTACCTCTCCGGCTCCAAGTACAAGGGCAAGGTCAAGCTGACCGGCCTCGGCACCCCCAACGACATGCGCAAGTACGTCAAGAACGGCACCGTCGACGGCTTCGAGCTGTGGGACCCGGCGAAGCTCGGCGCCCTCGCCGCGCAGACGGCCGTGGCGCTGGTGTCGGGGCAGATCACCGGCAAGGAGGGCGAGACCTTCAAGGCCGGCGGGACGTCGTACACCATCGGCAAGGACGGCGTGATCAGCCTCGGCAAGCCGACCGTCTTCGACGCGAAGAACATCGACCAGTTCAACTTCTAGTCCCTGAAGTCCCTTTCCCTCAAGGGGTGTTGATGCAGCGCGTGTGCTTCCTGCTGAAGGTCCGGGCGGACCGCCTCGACGAGTACCGCGAGCGGCATGCCGCCGTGTGGCCCGAGATGCTCGACGCACTCTCGGCCACCGGGTGGCACAACTACTCGCTCTTCCTGCGCGAAGACGGCCTGCTGGTCGGCTACTTGGAGACCGAGGACTTCGCCGCCGCTCAGACCGGCATGGAAGCCACCGACATCAACTCCCGCTGGCAGGCGGAGATGGCGCCGTTCTTCGAGTCCCTGGACGGCGCCCGTCCCGACGAGGCGATGAAGCCCCTCACCGAGGTCTTCCACCTCGCGTGATCCCCCACAGGAGCCGCTCATGAGAAGACGCGCCGTGCTCACGACCGCCATACTTGCGGCCGTGGCAACGCCGGGCATCGCGCGGGCGGCCGACCCCGGCCCGTCCGTCACCAAGAAGAGCACCACCCGACTCGACGCCCAGGCCGTCTACTTCGTCTCGTACGACGGCCTGGTCAACAACAACTCGTTCCAGAAGAACGGCCTGTTGACCTACAAGGGCTATCAGTACGCGGCCTGGTACACGTCCACCAAGTACGCCGTCGTCGCCCGCCGTGTCCTCGGCGGCTCGACATGGTCCACGATCACCCTCTCCCACCAGCTCAAGAGCGACGACTCCCACAACGTCATCTCCATGGGCGTCTCTCAGGTCGACGGCCGCCTCCACCTCAACATGGACTCCCACAGCGACGGCTTCTTCTACGTCAAGTCGATCGCCGGTCTCCTCGACAACCCGGCGTCCACCGCCTGGACTTCGGCCGTCCTCGGCGCCGTACAGACATCGCTGGACGGCGTCACACTCACCAGCCAGTTCACCTACCCCCAGTTCATCGCCACCCCTGAAGGCAGGCTGCAGCTCAGCTACCGCGTCGGGATCTCCGGCAACGGCCGCAACGCCCTTGCGGAGTACGACGGTTCACAGTGGACCGCGCTGGGGGAGTGGAGTGGTTCGACCGGTACCTACACCAGCGCGCACGGCTCCAGCACCGCCCGCAACATGTACCTGCACGGCATCGACTACGACGTGAACGGCCGGCTGCACGCCTTCTTCACCTGGCGCGAGCAGTCCGCCGCGGTGATGTGCAACAGCGGGGGCATCACCAACCACGACACCGGCTACGTCTACTCGACCGACCGGGGCCGTAGTTGGCGCAACGACGCGGGAACTGTCGTAGGAACAACGGGTGGTTCGAACACCGTGGCCGTCACGGACGCCGGACTGGTCGTCGATCCGCTCGACCCCGACCACTCCCTGATGAACCAGGAGAGCCAGGCCACCGACTCGACCGGCCTCCCGCACGCGGTCATCAGCTATGTCCCCGGCCGCTTCGGGCAGTGCACCACCAACTACGTCACCGACCGCACCGCCAACGGCCGCGCCTTCCACGTCCGCAGGAACTCCGCCGGGACCTGGCAGAAGACCGAGATCCCGATCCCCCTCAACTCCAGCCAGCGCACCAAGCTGGTCCTGGACAGGTACGACAACGCCTACGCGGTCCTGCCCTACGGCCGCATCGCGGGCGCCTCGAAGTCCTCCGGATACACGGACTGGGCGCTGCTGTACGACGGGAGCGGTCTGAACGCGTTCGGCGAGGTCGTCGTCGACGAGCCGCGGGTGAAGGCGGACAACGTGCTGTCGTTCATGTACCAGGAGAGGTCGAGCGGTACGACGCCCTCGGCCCTCCACGTCGTCGACTTCGCCCTGCCCGCGTGAGGGGCGCGGTCGTAGGAGTCGGCACAGGTCATGGCGGTAATGTGAAGACCTGCCCGCCGCCCCATGTCACCCTGGAGGTCTCCGCCTGATGGCCCAGCCGGTGGGTATCAAGGACGTCGCCCGCGCCGCCGGAGTCTCCGTCGGTACGGTCTCGAACGTCATCAACCGCCCGGACACCGTCGCCACGGAGACCCGGGCCCGGGTGCTGTCCGCGATCGACCGCCTCGGATACGTCCGCAGCGAGTCCGCGCGCCAGTTGCGTGCCGGGCGCAGCCGGATCATGGGGCTGCTCGTCCTCGACATGGGCAACCCGTTCTTCGTGGACGTGGCCCGCGGCGCCGAGCGGGCCGCGCGCGAATCGGGGCTCGGCGTGATGGTCTGCAACAGCGCGCAGAGCCCCGTCGAGGAGGCCGACTACCTCTCGCTCTTCGCCGAACAGCGGGTGCGGGGCGTGCTGTTGACCCCGGCCGACGCGACCGGACGCAATATCGAGTCGTTCCGGCGGCACGGCATCCCCTTCGTGCTCGTCGACCGGGTCGCCGAGGGCACCACCGAGTGCTCGGTCTCCGTCGACGACGTCGCCGGCGGCGCGCTCGCCGTGCGGCACCTGGTCGACGCGGGGCACCGTTCGATCGCGTACGTCAGCGGGCCGCCCGGCTTCAACCAGGTGCGGGACCGCCGTACGGGCGCGAAGAACGCGCTCGCCGAGGCCGGTCTCGACCCCGACGCGCTGCGCGAGCTGCCCACCGACCGGCTCGACGTGGCCGCCGGGCGGGACGCCGGAGCCCGGCTGCTCGGCCTGGCCGACCGGCCCACGGCGGTCTTCTGCGCGAACGACCTCCTCGCCCTCGGCGTGCTCCAGGCCATGTACGCGGCCGGGGTCGGTGTCCCCGACGACCTCGCGATCGTCGGCTACGACGACATCGAGTTCGCCGCCGCCGCGGCCGTACCGCTCACCTCGGTCCGCCAACCGGCCGTCACCATGGGCGCGTTGGCCGCCGAGCTGCTCCTGGAGGAAACGGAGGCGGAGACCGCCGCGCGTCCGCACGAGCACCGGCGGGTCGTGCTCCAGCCGGAACTGGTGGTGCGCCGCTCCAGCCTGGCAGCCCGCTGATCGGTCGGTCAGTAGGGATCCGCGGGATTTCATGATCCCGGGGGTCGGATATCGGACGCGCATGTGCTGAGATGTGACGCGGCCCGTAAATCGTCCGTCCCAGGAGACCCCCGTTGTCCGTCAGCTATCGCCAGCCCGGCGTGGTCCTCACCGACCGCCACTTCACCGTGCCCCTCGATCACGAGGACCCCACGGGCGAGACCATCGAGCTCTACGCCCGTGAGGTCGTCGCGAGCGACAAGGCGCACCGTGAGGACCTGCCGTGGCTGCTCTATCTCCAGGGTGGACCCGGTTTCGGGGCGAATCGTTTCGTCGGTAGGCAGGCCTGGCTCGGCCGCGCGCTCGACGAGTACCGCGTCCTCCTCCTGGACCAGCGCGGCACCGGCCGCTCCACCCCGCTCACCCGGCAGACGCTCCCGCTGCGCGGCGGCCCGGCCGAGCAGGCCGCGCACCTCACGCACTTCCGCGCCGACTCGATCGTCCGGGACTGCGAGACGATCCGACCCGCCCTCACCGGCGGCGCCCCCTGGACCGTCCTCGGCCAGAGCTTCGGCGGCTTCTGCGCGGTGAACTACCTGTCCACCGCTCCCGAAGGCCTGCGCGCCGCCGTCCTCACCGGCGGCCTGCCGTCCCTCGACGCACACGCCGACGACGTCTACCGGGCGGCCTACCCGCGCATCGAGCGCAAGGTCGCCGCCCACTACGACCGCTACCCGCAGGACGTGGAACGCGCCCGCCGCATCGCCGAGCACCTGATGCGGCACGAGCCGGTCCTCCCCAACGGCTACCGGCTCACCGCCGAGGCCTTCCAGTCCCTCGGCATCATGCTCGGCGGCAGCGACGGCAGCCACCGCCTCCACTTCCTCCTGGAGAACGCCTTCGTCCGCACCCCGCAGGGCTTCGAGCTCTCCGACGCGTTCCAGGAAGAGGTCCAGAACTCCCTGTCCTACGCCGGCCACCCCCTCTACGCCCTCGTCCACGAGTCGGTCTACGGCCAGGACGGCCGCCCCACCGCCTGGTCGGCGGAGCGGGTCCGCGCCGAGTTCCCGCAGTTCGACGCCGCCAAGACCCTGACGGGCGACAGCCCCCTCCTCTTCACCGGTGAGACCATCCACCCCTGGATGTTCGACTGCGACCCCGCCCTGCGCCCGCTCCGCGACACCGCCGAACTCCTCGCCGCCCACACCGACTGGCAGCCCCTCTACGACCCCGCGCGCCTCGCCGTCAACGAGGTCCCGGTCGCCGCGGCCGTCTACCACGACGACATGTACGTCGACGCGACCCACTCGCTGCGGACCGCCCGCGCGATCCGCGGCCTGCGCACCTGGGTCACCGACGAGTTCGAGCACGACGGGGTACGGGCGGGCGGCCCGCGCGTCCTGGACCGCCTGCTCGCTCTGACGCGGGACGAGGCGTAGGGCATAAGGCAGGGGCGCTGCGGACGGGCGTGGGCTCCACCGGGTGGCCGTCGAGGACATGCAGTGCCGAAATGTCCGGCATAAGGTTCATTTCGATGAATACCAAGCCACAGAACAGCAAGTCGCTCCGCCGGGGACGCTCAGCCGCCCTGGTCCTCGCCGTCGTCGCGGCGAGCACGGTCGCGCTGGTGTCGTGCGGCGACGACAACGACAGCTCCGGCAGCAGCAGTTCGCGGCCTTCGACCCCGGACGCGGCCTCCTTCTCGGGGATGACACCGTCGGCCCTGAAGTCGGCCGCGTCGTCGGCGGTCGCGTCGGCCCGCGCGCAGGCCTCCGCCGCCGCGTCCTCCGCATCGGCCGCCGCGTCCTCCTTCGAGGCCTCCGTGTCGTCCGAGGTGGCCCGCGCGAGCAAGGACGCCCAGAACGAACTCAAGGACGTCAAGGGCCAGGGCAACGCGATGTCGGACGTCGCCATGACCGGCAAACCGCGCGCCCAGACCGGCGGTCTGCTCGCCGTCGTCGTCACCATCACCAACAAGACCGACCAGAAGGCGTCCTACGCCGTCCAGGTCGACTTCCTCGACTCCTCGGGGAAGGTGGTGGAGACCCGTTACGTCGGCGCCGAGAACCTCGCCCCCGGCGCGAAGGCCCAGCCGGTCGCCATCAGCGCCAAGCCTCCGGAGCCGGTGCTGACCCCCAAGTTGGCGAAGGCGCAACGCTATTGAGAATCCGGTGCCTCGACGCGGCACCGGATTCCCCTTCCTGGCCAGAAGGCCGCCGTCCGGTCCTCGCTGCGCGGGTCGGTCACCCGGTGCTCGGTGTAGAGGCCAGCGCGTGCCTCACGACGCCAGGGACGGCCGTAGGCCACCGCGTCGGCGGCTGCCTCCGAACTGTCGTCGAGGTTCACGACGGCCACCGACGGCGAGTCGTCCGTGGGACACCGCGCGAGCCAGTGCCCGTCGGGGGCGACGATCCCGGACGGTGCGGTGCCGCTGCGCTGCGTGGGCACCGACAGGCTGACCCAGTAGCTGTTGACCGCGGCATGGCCCTGGGCCTGCGCGGCGATGTCGCCCGGTGTGCCGCTGGTCGAGAACAGGACGCAGTCGACGTCCAACTCCTCCTACTTCGCGAACAGTTCCGGGTAGTGGATCTCCCTGCCGAGCAGGCAGCCGAAGCGCGTCCCGTCGACGTCGAAGGTCACCGGTGAGACGCCCGGCGAGTACGTGTACGAGACCTTGGTCCTCGACAGCAGGCGCTCGTCGTAGCGCGTGACGACCTCGCCGCGATCGGAGCGGACGTAGAGGCTGTTGTGCGGACGGTTCGGGCCCGTCAGGCGGTGCACCGATGCGACCACCGTCCACAGCCGCAGCTCGCGGGCCGGCTCGGCGATCGCGGCCAACTCCGCCCGGAGAGCGGGCCATTGGCACCGGTCCCAGTCCGCCGGGCCGACCGCGTCCGGGCCGTCGACGGACATGACGAACTTGTCGGCAAGCAGATCGCGCCTTCCGGGACGTGCGCGATCCGCGCTCCCTGGGCACTGGCCTCGCGCATCAGCGCACGGACCTCACGCCCGCTCTCGCGCAGCGCTTCGACGTCTCGGGGGTCTTCGCGTACGGGGATCTGCGCCACGGCGAGCCGCACGCGCCCGGGGTTCCGTGCTTCCGGCATGACGTCTCCTGATGGAGTGAGACGGAAGTGCCGGAGGGCGGTCGTACAGGACTCGCCGGTCTTGGCGGCGCGGGCGCGCACCTGGCGCTTGAAGTTCCTACGGGCTGTCATCGCGGCCTTCCACGCCTTGAGCGACGGCTCCCCGGCAACCCCGCCCGAGGCGATCGGGCTGCGACAACGGCCTGAGACACTGGTCCCTCTGCCTCCGCCGGGAGACCGTGCCGGGGACGGTCGTGGGAGGTTCGGCGTAGGCCACGCAGTCGGTCATCATGCCGCCGCCTGCCGGCTCCGTCCATATCCTTCAGTACGTCCAGCGAGCCGACGGACGACCGGCCGCCGGCGAGAAATCCACCACGGGGACGGTATGAACGACGAGGAACTTCTGGCGGACCGCTTCGAGGAACACCGGGGCCGTCTGCGCGCGGTCGCCTACCGGATGCTGGGCTCGGTGCCGGAGGCGGAGGACGCCGTCCAGGAGACATGGCTGAAGCTCAGCCGGACCGACGCGGGCGACATCAGGAACCTCGGCGGCTGGCTGACCACGGTCGTCGGCCGGGTCTGCCTCGACCTGCTGCGCTCCCGTGCGTCACGCCGCGAGGACCCCATGGACGAGGCCTTCACCGGGACCTTCGTCCCCGACCCCTTGATCAGTCCCCTCACGGAGCTGGACCCGGAAACGGAAGCACTCCACGCCGACTCGGTGGGCCTCGCCCTGCTCGTCGTCCTGGAGACCCTGGAACCCGCCGAACGGCTCGCGTTCGTCCTGCACGACATGTTCGCGGTGCCCTTCGACGACATCGCCCCGATCGTGGAACGCGGCCCGGCCGCGACCCGCCAACTGGCCAGCAGGGCCCGCCGCCGCGTCCAGGGCGCCAGCCCCTCGACCGCCCCCGACCTCGCCCGCCAGCGCGAGATCGTCGAGGCCTTCCTCGCCGCCGCCCGCGAGGGCGACTTCGACGCCCTCGTCGCCCTCCTCCACCCGGACGTGGCCCTGCGCGCCGACTCCGGAGCCCTGGTCCGAGGCGCCGCCGCGTCCAAGGCGATGCGCGGCGCGCACGCGGTCGCCGAACAGGCGCTCATGTTCGCCCCGTTCGCCCGCCACGCCCAACTCGCCCTGGTCAACGGCTCGGTGGGCGTCGTCAACGCCCCCGAGGGACAGGTCCTCTCGGTCATGGGCGTCACCGTCGCCGACGGCCGGATCACCGCGATGTACATCCTGTCCGACCCGGATCGGCTGGCGCGCCTCGACGCGGCCGGGTCAGTACGCTGAACGGCATGGAAGATCACATAGCGGCCCGCTCCGACCTCCGCGGCGACTGCGAGCGCTGCTTCGGCCTGTGCTGTGTGGCGCTGCCCTTCGCCGTCTCGGCCGACTTCGCGCTCGACAAGGCCGCCGGGACACCGTGCCCGAATCTTCAGGGTGACCACCGCTGCGGTATCCACGCGAAGCTCCGGCCCAGTGGCTTCACCGGCTGCACGGTCTACGACTGTTTCGGCGCCGGGCAGCGGGTCTCGCAGGTCACCTTCGCCGGACAGGACTGGCGGACGGCTCCCCGGGAGCAGGCCCGGCGGATGTTCGACGTGTTCCCCGTCGTACGGCAGCTCCACGAACTGCTCTGGTATCTGACCGAGGCGCTCACCCTGCCCGCGGCCGGCCCGGTCCACCCCGACCTGCGCCGGGCCCTCGGCCGTACCGAGGAACTCACGCGTGGCACACCCGAAGAACTCGCCGCGCTGGACGTGGGCGCGCATCGGCAGGAGGTCAACGTGCTGCTGCTGCGGACCAGTGAGCTGGTGCGGGCCGGGGTGCGCGGCAAGAAGAAGGAGCGCCGGGGCGCCGACCTCATGGGTGCCCGGCTCAGGGGCGCCGATCTGAGCCGGGCCAATCTGCGCGGTGCCTGTCTCATCGCCGCCGATCTCACCGGGGCCGACCTGCGCGGCGCGGATCTGATCGGTGCCGACCTGCGGGACGCCGATCTCACGGACGCCGATCTGACCGGCGCGTTCTTCCTCACCCAGCCGCAGGTCAACGCGGCGCGGGGGAGCGCCGGGACCAGGCTGCCGGAGTCAGTCGTCCGTCCCGTGCACTGGGCAGCGGGGCTCTGACCGCACCTCGTCGGGGACCGTGACCGGTGTGTGGGCCGCTGTCGCGGTGCGGCGGCGGTCGAGGTGCAGGCGCAGGCCCTCCGGCATCAGCGTCAGGCGTTCGGTCACGCGCAGCCGGTACGCGGGGTCCGGGCGCAGTTCGTAGCGGCGCAGCAGCAGGCCCAGGACCAACGTCGCCTCGTGCAGGGCGAATTGACGGCCGATGCAGGCCCGCGCACCCGTCCCGAACGGCTTGAAGGTGTGCGGAGCGCGGGAGCGTACGGCCTTGGCGTCGAAGCGGTCCGGGTCGAACTCCTCGGCGTCCGCGCCCCACACCTCCGGGTCGCGGTGCAGCATCGGCGTGAGGATCAGCGCCCAGCCGCCCCGGCGCATCGGGTGGACCCCGGTCAGCTCGGTGTCCCGGGTGGCCTCACGGGCGTACGCGGGGGCCGTCGGCCAGAGCCGCAGCGACTCGTCGAGGACCCGGCGGACGTAGCGCAGCTTGGCGACCTGCTCGTAGCCCGGGGTCTGCGTGTCGCCCCAGACCTGGTCCACCTCGGCGCGGGCGCGGGCGGCGATCTCGGGGTGGCGGGCCAGGTAGTGCAGCGCGAAGGAGAGGGAACCCGAGGTCGTCTCGTGGCCGGCGACCAGGAAGGTGATGACCTGGCGGCGGACGTTCTCGGGGGAGAGGCGTTCGCCGGTCGCCGGGTGGCTCGTGTCCAGCATCCGGTCCAGGAGGTCGCCGTCTCCGGTTCCGCTCGCCTCGCGGCGGGTCCGCACCATCTCGTCGACCGTGCGGTTGAGGTAGGCGATGTCCGCTTCGTTGCGGCGAGTCGCGGTGCGCAGCAGGAACGGGGCCAGCGGCGAGGGTACGGAGTTCAGGCGTTGCGCGTAGCTGAGCGTGCCCACCATCGACGTCACGAAGGGGTGCGGGCGGTCGCGTTCGAAGGAGCCGAAGTCATGGCCGAAGCCGGTGCGCGAGATCGTCTCCAGGGTCAGCTTGGTCATGTCGCCGGGCACGTCCACCGAGCGTCCGGCCGCCAGTTCGCGGTCCCAGCTGTCGGTGAGCCGCTCCGCCACGGACAGCATCATCGGGTGGTAACCCGCCATCGCCTCGCGGCTGAAGCCGGGGGCCAGGACGTCGTGCGCCAACTGCCAGTTGGGCTCGTGGTTGTACGCCGTGAACAGGCCGTCCCCCGCCACCGGCCGCAGGTTCGCGACCCCCAGGCCGACATGCTTGGCGAACCGCGACTCGTCGGCCATGTCGGCGACCAGGTCGGCGCCCCACACGAACACGAACTCCTTGCCGAACGCCTTCCGCCGGAAGATCGGGCCCAGTTGACGGGCGTGGCGGAGCGTGTCCTGGAGGGGAGTGCGGCGGTCCGCGCCGAGGACGTCACCGAGCAGCGGGACCCGGCGTGGGGGATGCGGGATGCGGTCGAGGTGGGGCCAGCCCTGCTCGGCGTCCCGGAATCCCTTCGGCAGTGCGGTCGGCGTCGCCGTCGTCGTCTCCGCCATGACGCGATCTCCCTTGATCCTGCGGCAGGTTGAGCCTGTTGTACGTCGGTTCAATAACGTGTTTCAGTGTGATCCCGTCGGCGAACCGACGTCAAGTAAAGTGCGGGAATGGCCGCGAATCAGGGAGGGCGCACGCGCCGTCGGCTCAGCACCGAGGAGCGTCGGGAGCAACTCCTCACGGTGGGCGCGCGGTTGTTCTCCGAGGACCCGTACGACGACGTGTGGATCGAGCAGGTCGCCGAGATCGCCGGGGTCTCCCGCGGGCTGCTCTACCACTACTTCCCGACCAAGCGGGACTTCTTCGCGGCCGTCGTCGAGCGCGAGAGCGAGCGGATGCTGCGGATGACGGCGGCCGTGCCGGGCGTGGCGGCCCGTGAGCAACTCGCCGTCGCCCTCGACACGTATCTGGAGTACGTGCACACCCACGCGCACGGCTACCGCGCCTTCCACCGAGCCGACGCGGCGGGGGACCAGACCGTACGACGGGTCTATCAGCGGGCGTTGGCGGCGCAGGAGCGGCAGATCCTGGGCGCGCTCGCCGCGGATCCCGAGTTCGGGCCGGCCGTGGCCGAGCGGCCCGACGCGAAGCTCGCGGTGCGCGGGTGGCTGGCCTTCACCACCGCCGTCTGTCTGGAGTGGCTGCGGGGGCCGGAGTTGAGCCGGGAGCAGGTGCGCGATCTGTGCGCGCGGGCGCTGTTGGGCGTCATCTCGCCCTGAACTCGTCCTGGACTCGCTCGGAACTCCTCCCGGACGACTTGGTGGAGAGATTGCGCGGCGTGGTTGGCGTGCGCCCCGATCTTCGGTAGGTTAGGCAAGGCTTACCTAAGGAGGTTCAGGGATGGGTGACAGCCAGACGTGGACGGCCGTGCCTGCCGCGGCCGAGCGAGCCCGCTCGGTGCTCGCCGCCGCATGGTCCTGCGCGGTGACCGCGGAGGGCGGTCGCGAGGAGTTCGTCGGTGCGCACAGCGTGGACGACGACGGCCGGGTGCTCCTGCAAGTGCCCGAGGACAGCGCCCTGTTGGCGGCCGCGATCTGCGCGCCCCGCGGAGAGCCGTCCGCCGTCCTGGAGTTCGCGGACGTCGCACCCGTCCCCGTGCGCAACCGTATCCGGGCCCGGCTGTGGATGGCCGGCTGGTTCGTCCCCGAGGACGACCAACTCGCCTTCCGGGCAACGCGCGTGGTGCTGCGCCCGGCGACCGGCGCGGTCGTCGTCGGCCTCGACGAGTTCGCCGCCGCCGAACCCGACCCGCTGGCCCTGGCCGAGGCCCAACTGCTGACCCATCTCGCCGACTGCCACTCCGACGCGGTCGAGCGGCTCACCCGGCTCGTCGAACCCGACAGCCTGCACGGCGCGGTTCGCGTTCAGCCCCTCGCCGTCGACCGGCACGGACTGACGCTGCGCATCGAGCGCGCCCGCGCCCACGGCGACGTACGCCTGCCGTTTCACGCGCCCGCCGACACGGTCTCCCACCTCACCGAGCGCATGCACGTGCTGCTCACCCAGGCCAGCGCCGCGTCCTGCCCACGCCCCCTACAGCGGCAGCGCACAGACGGCGACCGGTGACGCGAACGGCGCGCCCGCGAGCCGCAGTTGACCCGTACCGGCGTCCACGTGGAACACGCTGACCGTGCTCGACCTCTGGTTCGCGGTGAACAGCAGCGTGCCGTCCGGCGAGAGGGCGATCTGCCGCGGGAAGTCACCGGACACCGGCACCGTGCCGAGCAGCCTGAGCCGGGCGCCGTCCGCCTCGACGGCGTACCGGGCAAGGGTGTTGTCGCCGCGGTTGGCCAGATAGGCGTACGCGCCGTTCGACGTCACCAGGATCTGCGCCGGGTAGTTGGTGGTACTGCCCGTACTGCCGCTGGACTGCGGGGCGCCGATCGAGAGGGCGCCCGTGGCCGGGTCGTAGGCGCAGACCGCGATGGTGTCGTCGACCTCGTTGGCCAGGTAGGCGTACCGGCCGCCGGGGTGGAACGTGAGGCTGCGCGGGCCCGCGCCCGCGCGGGTGTGTGCCTGCGAGACCTCGGCGAGCGTGCCCTTCGTGGTGTCCAGGCGGTAGGTGTAGACCGTGTCGGTGCCCAGGTCGACGGCGAGGACATGGCCGCCGTCCGGAGCGGTCACGAACTGGTGCGCGTGCGGCCCGTCCTGCCCCGGACCGGGCCGCGGACTGGAGTGCTTGGCCAGCGCCGTGCGTTCGCCGAGCGCGCCCGAGCTGTCGATCGGGTGCACGGCCACGCTGCCCGACGTGTAGTTGGCGCTGAGCAGCCAGCGCCCGGTGGGGTGCACGGACAGATGGCAGGGGCCCGCCCCGCCGGTGCTCCGCGCACCGAGGATCTTGCGGTCCGCCAGCCGTACGGCGGTCACCGCGCCGGCCGTCTGCTCGTCGACCGCGTACAGCGTGCGGCCGTCGGGATGCACGGTGAGGTACGACGGGTCGGCGACCCCGGTGAGCGTGCCCGCGCCGGTGATCTGACCGGTCGACGCGTCGTAGGTGGCCAGGCCGATGCCTTTGCCGCCGCCGTCGACCGAGGTGTACGTGCCGATGTGGAGGGGGCGGGGGCCCGCGGCCTTTCCGGCGCGGTGGGTGCCGGGTGCCGGTGCCTTCGCGGCCGACGGTTCCGGCGTGGTCGTACGGGACGATCCGGGGTCCGCGGGTGTGGCGGCCGGTGCGGGAACCGCGACCACCGCCGCGGTTCCGCCCAGGGCGCCGATGAAACGGCGCCTGCTCCAGCCCTCGCGTGACGCCTCCGCACCACTCGTCATGCCCACACCCTCAGGTCGTCGCTCGCCTCGGTCGTCACGGCAACCTTGGCGTGCGGGGCCCGTTGAGCGCAAGACCGGCAACGTGCGTTGCGGAGGGTGCAATGAGTGGCGGGTGGTTGACCTACCCGGTCGATTGCCCGGTCAACGGCCTACCAGTCGCCGTCCTCCACCGGCTTGCCGTGCGCGTCCTTGAGGGGCTCTACCTGGTCGGCCGCGGGTTCCTGCCAGGGTTCGTGGTCGTCGCCCAGCCAGTCACCGACCGGTTGTACCGCGCCCAGGGTGTCGGTGGGGGCGAGATCCTCGGCGTCCTGGTCGTAGTAGTCGAACCAGGGGAGCCCCGCCCGGGTGTACGCGGCACGGTCCACCGGTGACGGCGGCGGGGCCTCGCCGGTGATGCGGCGCCACTCCGGGGGCGTCACCAGGTGCACGAAGACCCGCCCGGCGGGCGCGTCGGCCCAGTCCTTGAGCGGGCGGTCGTCCTCGTAGACCTCCTGGTGCATCGAACCGCCGACTCCGAGCCCCATGGCGGCGGCCCGGGGGCTCGGTGCCGGTGGGGCGCCGGGCGCGGACATCATCGGCGCGGCGGGCATGCCGTAGCCGCCGGTCGGCAGGGGCGTCCTCCGGGCCCGCTCCGAGCGGCGTCGCTCGGCCTCGCGCCACTTGGTCAACTCCCGTTCGCCGAGCGGGAAGGACTGGAGCTGGACGCCGCCCCACACCTCCTCGCCCGTGACCTGCCCCTCGACGGTCGCGCCGAGACCGAGCGGGACCGCCACGAACTGACGGACCGTGCCCTTGCCGGAGTTGATGCCGTCGAGCCAGGGCTGGCGGGGCAGCACCACGTAGTTCTGCGGGTCCCGGGACAGCCGGTCGCTCCACGGCTCGCCCGACACCGCGCACACCTTGCCTACCCCGACCTGCAGGGCGGCGGGCTCCCGCGTGCCCGCGAAGCTCAGCCACATCGCCTCGCGCAGATACACCGGCAGCAGCACCCCGCCCCGCGCCCGCCACTCCGCGGGCACCGTGTCCGGGAAGTCCGCGACCCGCCGGACCGGGAACTCGCCGAGCCCCGGCGGCAACGGATGCGTGCCCGTCTCGGGCAACCGCAGCGTGCGGACGAACCGCACCGCCACCCCACCGGGCAGCCGCAAGGTGTTCCCGTCGATCCGTACGGTGCTGTCGGTCATACGCCCGCCCCCATAGTTCCGCCGTGCCGTGTCGACCTCCTGGGGCCGCCACGTCCCCAGGTGACCTCGTCACCTAGAACGATCGGCGCCCCCGCCCCGGTTCCTGCGCAGCCGGTCCGGCACGCCCACCCGCTCCCGCACCCAGGTCAGCCACGGCAGGCGCCTGCGCTGCTCGCCGGCACACCGGTCGAGCTCCTCCAGCAGCCGGCGCGAGCGGTGCTCGGTGTCCAGCTCGTCCAGCATGCGGTTGACCTCGGTCAGCATGGCGCCCAGCAGCTGCCACTGGGCCGCGTCGCGCTGCACCTCCTCCAGGAGCAGCTGGGCCAGCTTGTCGCGGGTCGCGGCGGCCGTGTGCAGCTCGGTGGTGAGCCGTGACTCCGCGGACTCGGCGCTCACCGTGACGTCGGTGGTCACCAGCACCGCGAAACTGACCACGGCGTCACCGACCTCGGACAACAGCTGTTCCACGGCGGCACCCGTCGGCGGTGCGAACAGCGGCTCGGGGTCGCGCTGTTTCGCCAGGTCGGTGAAGGTGCGGGCGAGGACGCGGAGCACGACCGTGCAGATCTCCAGGGTGTCCAGGCCGGTCCGCAGCACGACCCGGTGCAGCAGCCCCTCCCGTACGCGCGGATTGAGCCGCAGGCTGTCCTCCGCCTGCCGCAGGGCCGCGTCCACCTCGACGATGTCGTGGTCGAGCCGGCGCGCCTCGTGCAGCCGCGCGGTGGCGTGGTCGACGGGTGTGCGGCCCGCCGCCTCCTCGCCCATGCGCCGCATCAGCCGCCGCAACCGACGGGCCAGGCCCTCGATCGACTCGCCGGCCTCGTCCACCCACACCGGGGGTGCCAGCAGCAGATTGCAGCCGAGTCCGACGACCGCGCCGATCAGTGTCTCCACGATCCGCGCCCAGGCAGTGTTCCCGACCGTGGTGACCCCGAGGACCAGCATCGCGCTGATCGCCACCTCGGGCACGTACTCGTCGACCCGCACCAGCCGCCCCACCACCAGCGCGGCCACGATCAGCAGGGCCAGGCTCCACCAGGTCAGACCGACCAGCAGGCTGAAGGCGATGGCGACGAGCACGCCCGCGACCACGGCGGTCACCCGGCGGATGCCGTTGGTGAGGGTGGCGTAGAGGGTGACCTGGACGACGAGGAGCGCGGTGAGGGGAGCGGTCAGCGGGGCGGGCTCGGGGCTCAGCCGCAGGGCGACGACGTACGCGACCGTCGCCGCGGTCGCCGACCGCAGTGTCTGGACGACCACCGGGTCCCGGTGCCGCCCCAGGAACCGCACCAGTGGCGCCGTCCACTCACGGACAACTCGCATCCTTGGCCTATTCCCTCTCACCGATGCGCCGAACGTCTCTCTTGCGGACAGTAGGTGTCCGCAAGGCCTCCTAGATTGTCATCACCGCACGGAACGAAGGGGAGGGGAACGTTCATGACGAACATCCAGGGCATCGAGGTACTGACCCGCTCGCACGACTATCTGCGCGAGGTGGTCGCCGCCGTGCCCGAGGAGGCCTGGGCGGCGCCGACGCCGTGCACCGCGTGGACGGTACGGCAGGTCCTCAACCACGCACGTGTCGACCAGCAGGCCTACGGCCTCGTCCTCACCGGCGAACAGCCCGACTCCGACCCCTTCCACCCGGAGGACGCCCTCGCCGGGGACCCGGTCGCCGAACTCGACAAGGTGCTCCGCAGGGTGGCGGACGCCTACGCCCACCTGCCCGCCGACGCCGACCAGGTGCCGACACCGCTGGGCCCGATGCCCCTCCCGTTCGCCGCGGCGACGGCCGCCATGGACGCGGCCGTGCACGCCTGGGACATCGCGGCGGCCACCGGCCAGAACCGGCCACTGGGCACGGACCTCGCCGAGGGCATCTGGCCGACCGCGGACCGGCTCGTCGACCAACTCCGCGACTCCTACCGGGTGTTCGCACCCGCGCGCGAGGCGAAGGACGAGTACGACCGTGCCGAGACGCTCCTCGCCTTCCTGGGCCGAGACCCGCACTGGTCACCCGCCGGTTCCTGAGGGAAACCCCACCCCGATACGGAGGACCACCGCATGGTCTCCGCCCCCGGGGCACGCAACCCTCGCACCATGAAACGGCATCGGACCGGACTGATCCTGACCCTGCTCATCAGCCTCGGCACCGTCGCGGCCGGCACCCCGGCCGCGACGGCAACGCCAACTCCCTTACCGTCGGACGTGGTCGCGGCTCTCGACCGCTCCGCCCACCCGCTGCGGACCGTCGAACCGGGCGGCGCCACCGATGACTTGCGCCCGCTCGACCGCATGATCGGCGGCGCGAAGGTCGTCGGCCTCGGCGAGGCCACCCACAGTTCCCACGACTTCCTCGCCCTCAAGGACCGCGTCTTCCGCCACCTCGTCGAGGAGAAGGGCTTCCGCACCTTCGCCCTGGAGGGGGCCTGGAGCACCGGCCTGCGCCTCAACGACTATGTCCTGCACGGCAAAGGGGATCCGCGGCGCATCTTCCGCGAGGAGTTCCAGCGCGACTACCTGTGGTGGGACAACACCGACTATCTGAAGCTCGTCGAGTGGATGCGCGCGTACAACGTCCGGCATCCCGGCGACCCCGTGCGCTTCATGGGCGACGACATCGGCTGGGCCGGACCCGAGCTCTACGACTCGCTCACCGCCTATGTGGCCGACACCCACCCCGAGTCGAGCGCCCGTCTCGCCGAGCTGTACCGAGGCCTGCGGCCCACCGTGCCGGCCGGGACGTACATCGAGCAGTACCTGGACAAGCCGTACGCGGAACGGCAGGAGATGGCCGAACGCACCGGCCGCGCACTGGAGTTGCTCAAGAGGCAGACTCCGGGGAAGGACCGCGAGGCGTACGACCGGGCCGTGCAGGACGCGACCGTCGTCGACCAGGTGGCCCGGCAGTACGACTTCGACTTCGACGACCCCACGCAGGTTCCCGCGGCGATGCGCTACCGGGACGAGACGATGGCGGCCAATGTCGTCTGGTGGCAACGGCACACCGGCACCAAGGTGTTGCTGTCCGCGCACGACGCCCACATCGGCTATGTGCCGTCCGATCCCGCCAACTACCCCAAGATGCAAGGGGCGTTCCTGCGCGAACAGCTCGGCTCCGGGTATCGCAGCGTCGGCCTGACCTTCGACCGGGGCTCGTTCAACGCCACCGGCCCCGACGACGCGATCCACCGCTGGACGCTGGGACCGGCAGCCCCGGGCAGCAACGAACAGACCCTGGACCAGGTGCGGTTCACCGACTACCTGGTCGATCTCCGCTCGGTCGGATCACCGGCCCGCGCATGGCTGGCGGAGGCACGGCCGACCCGGAGCATCGGCACCGACTACCCGGAGGACCTGCGGACCATCGCACTGGCCCGCAGCTACGACGTGCTGATCCACCTTCACTCGGTCACGGCGGCCCGGCTGCGCGACCGATAGCCCGCGATCTTCGCGAGGTTGCCGCAGCGGTCCATCGAGCACCAACGGCGGCGGCGGGCCTGGGAGTCGTCGAGGAACAGCAGGGAACACTCCGGGTTCTCGCACTCCTTGACCCGCTCCAGCAGCGAACTGCCCACCAGCAGCACGCCGTCCCGGGCCACCGTCGCCAGCGCCGCGCGCGCCGGATGTGCCGACTTCCAGCGCCGGTCGCCCAGTTGGGGCGCGAGATCCGGCCGCGCGGCGGCCTCGTTGACCCGCTCGACATCGGCCGCCGCCGGTTCCCGATCGGCCATCGCGTCTCGTACGACCCGGTAGAGCGCCTCGCGCAGGGTGCGGGCGTCCGCCAGCTCCCGGGCCGTGACCCGCACCGGCTCGGTGCCCACCGACAGCTCCGCCTCCGTGATCCAGCCGGCCAGGGCGGCGGTATCGGCGAGTCGCTCCAGGGGCGTGCCGTGGCGCTTGCCGAGCGTCGCCACGAAGTTCAGGCACGGGCGTCCGCCGATGAACGGGAAGACGGGCGGTTGGGTCATGACAGCGAGCGTACCTCGCGTACACCGGTTCATGCGGTGTACGCGAAGCCGGCCGCCGCCCTTGACACCGGTTCATCGGGTGTCGCATGGTGACACCAGTTCAACAGGTGTCGGCCGGGTTCGCCGGCCAGGACAGGGAGCAGGTGCGGTATGCGTGCGGTACGGATCGACGATTTCGGCGGGCCCGAGGTGCTGGTACCGGTCGAGGTGCCCGACCCCGTCGCGGGCCCCGGGCAGGTCCTGGTGCGGGTCGCCGCGGCGGGGGTGAACCGCGCGGACGCCCTGATCAGGTCCGGGAACTACCACCGGGCCGGGAAGCCGCCGCTGATCCCGGGAGTGGAGGGCGCCGGGACCGTCGCCGCGCTGGGGGAGGGCGTCACCGGCTTCACGGTCGGGCAGCGGGTCGTGGCCCTCGACGGCGTCAACTCACCCGGTTTCTACGCCGAGTTGGTGGCCGTGCCCGCCACCCAGGTCGCCGTTCTGCCCGACGGGATCGACCTCGCGCACGCCGCCGCCCTGCCCGTCGCCTGGCTGTCGGCCTGGTACTGCCTGCGGCACCTCGCCCGGGTCACCAAGGAGGACACGGTGGTCGTGAAGGCCGCCGCGAGCGGCGTCGGCAGCGCGGCCGTACAGATCGCGGCCGAGACCGGCGCCCGGGTCGTCGCCCTCGCCGGATCACCCGAAAAGGCGGCCTGGGCAGGGGAGTTCGGCGCCCAGTCCACCCTCGACACGTCCTCCTACCCCGACGACGCGGAGGTCGACGAGGTGCTACGGCTCACCGGCGGACGGGGCGCGGACATCGTCCTCGACACCGTCGGAGGCCCGGCCTTCGGGCGCAGCCTGCGCGAGATCGGGCACGGCGGCCGGGTCGTCGCCCTCGCCAATGTCGCCCTGGAGCCGAGCACCGTCGACACCCGCGACTTCTACCCGAAGAACGCGTCGATCCTCGGCTTCCAGCTCACCAACCTCCAGATCCACGGGGGCTACGACCCCCGCGCTGACCTGCGGGAACTCGCCGAGCGGGTCGCCGCCGGCACGTACCGGGTGCCGATCGAGACCGTCGTACCGCTCGCCGAGGCGCGTGCCGCCCACGAGCGGCTGGAGCGGCGGGACAACCGGGGGAAGATCGTGATCGCCGTAGGCCAGGAGTGATTCCGGGCGGGCGGCCGAGCTGACGTCAGACGTACAGCTTGTCCAGGAACGCGGTCAGGTTGCCCACCGTCCGGTCGATCTGCTGCTCCACGGTCAGGCTCTCCTCGATGCGGATGCCCGACTCGGGGATCTTCCTGCCGCGCGCATAGAGGGAACAGGCGAGGTCCGTGCACATGTACAGGCCGACCGAGTTGCCCTCGCGGCCCGCCGCGCCGGCCTTGCGCGCGGTCATCAGGGAGACGCCGCCACCCGGGTGGGTCGTCACGCACAGCGAACACATGCTCCGGTGCAGAAGGCCGCGCTGTGCGGACGGGAAGCGGAACGTGACGCCGATCAGCCCGTCCGCCCGCTCGGTGACGAGGTAGCTGCGATCCGGTGCCCCGGGATCTCGCCAGCCCAGGAAGTCCAGGTCGACCCAGGGGCGGGTGTCGAGATCGCGGGGGATCGCGAGCCGCTTGGCCTCGCCCTTCGAGCAGTTGACGAACGAGTTGCGGATGTCCTGCTCGGTGAGTGATCTCATGGGGGAGTCTCCTGGGGTGGTGCCTGTTTCCGAAACCTAGGGGGTCTAGGTTTCGGTCCAGGGTAGTAAGGCGAGCGGCGGAGGAGCCAATGGATTTCGGGGGTATCGGTGCGCGGCAGGAACGGGCGCTGCGGCATGTGGCCGAGGGCTCCTCGGGCCCGCCCGTCGACCCATGTCTCCGCATCACCCTCAACTTCCATCCCGACCGAACGGCGACGGCGACCGGCCGCGCGATCCTCGACGCGCTGGCCCAAGACGGCACGTACCACTCGCAGTTCGTGACCGGCACCAGCAACGGCGGCCTCACCGCCCGCCCCGGCGGCGACCGTTGGCGCTGGGAGAGCCGGATCTTCGCCGGTGCCTACGACGAGGCGCCCGCGCCCGAGCGACCGGTGTACGGCGCGCTGGACTTCCGCCGCCAAGTGGTGGGCGCGGCACCGAGGTTCGGCTCCTCGCACTTCCGGCTTACCGGTACGACCCTCGCCCGCGCGACCTTCTGCTACCCGGACAGCGCGGCCGAACCGACCGACTTCGGCGTCGCCTCCGGCATGAACCTGATCGCGCTCGCCGAGGCCGACGAAGACCAACAGGACGCCCTCGACGACTACATCGAGACACAGGTGCACGGCGGTGTCGTCCTCGCCCGGGACATGGAGGCCCTCGTCCTGGACGCGAGCTACCGAGGCACCCCGGTCGAGACGGCCGCCCGCCGCCTGCCCTGCCCCGTCGATTGGCACCCGGGATACCGGCTCACCGTGCGGGAGTTGCACCGGCACGCGGACTACCGCGGCCAGGAGTACGCCGACCTCGGCGCCCGCATCGCCGAGCGCGGTGTCGTCGACCCACGCGTCATCGGCGACGCGGCCCGTACCGGTCGCTACGAACTCCAGGACCTGAAGATGGTGTGGCACACCCTCGCCCGCTTCGGGGCGCCGGAGGGAGCGGGTACGGCCTACCGTTCGTCGGTGTCCATGACCGGTGCCGGCGGCCATACCCCCGGCGTCAGTACCCCAACTGCATAGGCGCGGGCGACCAGTTCGGTGCGGTTCGCCGCGTCCCACCGGGCCGACAGCCGTCGTAGGTGATAGGTCACGCCATCCGTCGTGAGGCCGGTCTCGCGGGCCGCGCGGGCGGTGGTGGCGCCGCCGGCGAGCAGGGCCAGGATGCGGGCCTCGATCGGGGTGGCCCGCGCGGGGGAGTCCTCGCCCGGCCTGTCGGCGCCGGGATCGCCCTCGCCCTGTACGCGGAGCATGACCAGCAGTGCCGGTGTCTCCTCGACCGTGTCGCTGACCGGGTCGGCCGTCAACTGCCCATGGCGTTCGCTGCCGTCGGGGGCCTGCCACCGTACCGACACCTGGTAGCGCGACCGGTGCCGCAGCCGCAGCGCCTGCGCGATCCGCTCGACCTGTCCGGTCTCCTGCGGCTGGAAGAGGTCGAGCACGTCCCGGCCGCGCAGCCGACCCGGCGTCGTACCGCACTCCGCCGCCATCGCGGGATTGGCGGCCTGCACCGAGCCGTACACATCACACACCGCGACCGGCACCGCCACCCGGTCGAAGAGCATCAGGGCACGGTTGCGCCACACCACGCCCTCCCTGCGGGTCCAGTCCACCGGCACCTCCTGTCACGCCGCACCCCACTCCACAATCATGCGGCTCAGGAGCATGTCCCGCTGCCGCTGTAACAGGGCGAGTAGCCGGCTCTCGGCGTGGGCGCGGGGGCCGGATGAGTGCGGTCCCACTCGTGCTGCATACCGGTGAGCAGCGTGAACACGAGGCCCGCGGCGACGAGGTGCGACACCGCCGTCCACGGTGCGCGGGAGAGCGCCGCGAGCCCTGCCAGGGCGAGGAGGACGTAGAGGAAGTGTTCCGTCCAGGCGATGTTCGCGAGCGTGGCCGCGTCGATCTTGTCCTGGTCGCCCTGTGCGGCCCAGCCCTCCATGCCGGAGGTGAACATCGACCAGGCGAAGAAGACGGCCTCGGCGATGAACAGGGCGATGGCGGCGAGAACGTCCGAAGTGCGGGACGTCCCGTGGGACCACGGCCACCGGCGCTGCCGAGGCGGATGTTCGGGCAGTACCTGCGTCATGGGACCCACCCTGCCGCAGCGATCACGGGGAGCGCATGAGTACGCGCACTCAGTCGGGGCGCCCGTCTAGCCGGACGGGGGCGTCGGCGCAAGACGCCGTCCGTGGTTTCCGCTACACGATCGTGTAGTCGCGCGGCGCGGTCCGCCGGGGCGGGGCGAGCACGCTGGAACGCAGTACTTCCGTACCGCGAAAGGCAGTTGTCGCGCCATGCCCCCCACCGCGCCGCACCCCCAGCCCGTCGACACGCTCCCCGGCGTGCCCGTCGTCGACATCACCGCGACCGGCCCCGGTCGCACCCCGATGCAGCAGATCATGGAACTGATGCGCCGTCACGGACCGGTGTTCGTACGGCGGTTGCACGGGCGGGACTCGCTGTTCGTCAGCGATCTCGACCTGGTGACCGAGCTCGCCGACGAGCGGCGGTTCGCCAAGCACATCGGGCCCGCCCTGGAGAACGTCCGGGCCTTCGCCGCCGACGGCCTCTTCACGGCGTACAACGACGAGCCCAACTGGGCCAAGGCGCACGACATCCTGATGCCCGCGTTCGCGCTCGGCTCGATGCGCACCTACCACCCCGTGATGCTGAAGGTGGCCCGCAGGCTCGTCGAGGCCTGGGACCGCGGCGCCCGTGCCGGGCAGCCCGTCGACGTGCCCGACGACATGACCCGGATGACCCTCGACACCATCGGACTCGCCGGATTTGACTACGACTTCGGGTCGTTCGAGCGCGACGAGCCGCACCCCTTCGTCGAGTCCATGGTGCGCTGCCTGGAGTGGAGCATGACCCGGCCGGCGCGTGTCCCGGGCGAGGATCACTCGGCGGCCGACGCGGCGTTCCGCGCCGACGCCGACCACCTCGCCCAGGTCGTCGACGAGGTCATCGCCGCCCGCACCGGCACCGACCAGGGCGACGCCGAGGATCTGCTCGGGCTCATGCTCAGCGCCGAGCACCCGGTCGACGGCACGACGCTCGACACCGCCAACATCCGCAACCAGGTGATCACTTTCCTGATCGCGGGCCACGAGACGACGTCCGGCGCGATGTCGTTCGCGCTGTACTACCTGGCCAAGCACCCGGCCGCGCTCCAGCTCGTGCAGCGCGAGGTGGACGCGCTGTGGGGCGACACCGCGGACCCGGAACCGACGTACGACGAGGTCGGCCGGCTCACCTACACGCGCCAAGTCCTCAACGAGGCACTGCGGTTGTGGCCCACGGCCGCCGCGTTCAGCCGGCACGCGCTTCAGGACACCGTGCTCGGCGGGCGCGTTCCGCTGCGTGCCGGGCAGGCCGTCACCGTGATCGCGCCGATGCTGCACCGGCAGCCCGGCTGGGGCGACAACCCCGAGCTGTTCGACCCCTCGCGCTTCACGCCCGAGGCCGAGGCGACCCGTTCCGTGCACGCCTTCAAGCCGTTCGGCACCGGTGAACGCGCCTGTATCGGACGGCAGTTCGCCCTGCACGAGGCGACCATGCTGCTCGCGATGCTCGTCCACCGCTACCGGCTGCACGACCACGCGGACTACGAACTCACGGTGAAGGAGACCCTCACCCTCAAGCCCGACGGCTTCACGCTCACCCTCACCCCGCGCACCCCCGCCGACCGCGTGCACACTCCGCTGCCGGGTGCGGTCGAAGCCCCGGCGACTCCTACGGCCGACACCGCCACCCTGCCCGCCCGCGTCCGCCCCGGCACCGCAGCCCTCTTCCTGCACGGCAGCAACTACGGCACCTGCCGCGAGTTCGCCGCCCAACTGGCCGACGAGGCGGCTCTGTCGGGATGCTCGGTGGAAGTCGCGCCGCTGGACGCGTACGCCGACGGACTGCCCACCGACCGGCCCGTCGTCATCGCCTCCGCCTCCTACAACGGCCGCCCCACCGACGACGCCCTCGCCTTCGCCGCCTGGCTGGAGGAGACCCATGACCTCACCGGCGTGACCTACGCCGTCCTCGGCGTCGGCGACCGCAACTGGGCCGCCACCTACCAGCACATGCCGACCCGCATCGACGCCCGCCTCGCCGAACTCGGCGCCACCCGCCTGACCGACCGCGCCGCCGCCGACGCCTCCGGCGATCTCACCGGCGCCGTACGGGAGTTCACGACCCGGCTGCGTACAGCGCTCCTGGAGACGTACGGCGATCCGGACGCCACGCACGTCGGACCCATGGAGGAGATCCCTGCCTACGAGGTCCGCACCCTCACCGGCGGCCACCTGGACGCCCTCGCCGCACGGCACGACCTCGTCCCCATGACCGTCACCGAGGCCCATGACCTGACGGCCCCCGGCCACCCGCGGCGCAAGCGGTTCGTCCGCGTCGCCCTGCCGGACGGGACCGCCTACCGCACCGCCGACCATCTCACCGTCCTGCCCGCGAACGCCCCGGCCCTCGTCGAACGCGCGGCGGCAGCCCTCGGCGTCGACCTCGACACCGTCCTCGACATCCACCCGGCCCGCCCGCGCCGCGACGGCCTCGCGGTCGACCGGCCCGTGACGGTACGTCAACTCCTCACCCATTACGTCGAGTTGCAGGACCGCCCGAGCGCCGGCCAACTGGTCGCGCTGGCCGCCGCCAACCCCTGCCCGCCCGAGCGCACCGCCCTGGCCGCCCTCACCGACGACCCGCGCACCTTCGTCGAACTCGTCGAGGACCACCCGGCGTTGCGCGGCGTCCTGGACTGGCCCACGCTCCTCGATCTGCTCACCCCGCTGCGCCCCCGGCACTACTCGATCTCGTCCTCGCCCGCCGTCGACCCCGGCCACGCGGACCTGATGGTCTCCCTGCTGGAGGCACCGGCCCGTTCGGGCAAGGGCGTCTATCGGGGCACGGGCTCCGGCCACCTCAACACCGTCGCACCCGGCGACACGATCCACGCCCGCGTCCAGCCGTGCCGCGAGGCCTTCCGGATCGACGACTCCACCCCGGTCGTGATGATCGCGGCGGGCACCGGCCTCGCCCCCTTCCGCGGCACCATCGCCGACCGTACGGCCGCCCTCGCCTCCGGTGCCGAACTCGCCTCGGCCCTCTGCTACTTCGGCTGCGACGCCCCCGACGCCGACTACCTCCACGCCGAGGAACTCCGCGCCGCCGAGCGCGCCGGAGCCGTCTCGCTCCGACCGGCCTTCAGCGCGGCCCCGGAGGACGGAGTGGCCTTCGTCCAGCACCGCGTCGCCGCCGAGGCCGACGAGGTGTGGGCCCTGTTGGACGCCGGCGCGCGGGTGTTCGTCTGCGGTGACGGCTCGCGCATGGCACCGGGAGTTCGGGAGGCGTTCCGTACCCTGTACCGGGACCGCACGCCCGGCGCCGACGACGCGGCGGCCGAGCGGTGGCTCGACACACTGATGGCGGACGGGCGTTACGTCGAGGACGTGTACGCCGCCGGCTGACCGAGAGGGAGAGGTGGGCGCACGGTGACGGACTCCTCGGAGCGAGCCCGACAGGTACTCCGCGCGGCGGGCATCCGGCCCGGCGACCTCGCCCACCTCCGCCCCCTCGGCGGCGGCACCTACAACACCGTCGAGGAACTCACCCTCACCGACGGCACCCGCTACGTCCTCAAGACCGCGCCCACCGACCCCGGCCTATCGCACGAGCGCCAACTCCTCGTCTCCGAGGCCGACTTCTACGGCGCCGCCGCCAAGGCCGGGGTGGCGGCGCCGCGCGTGGTGGTCCTCGACGGCGACACCCTCCTGATGACGCTGTGTCCGGGCGACCCCTGGGACGACACCTTCACCGCCCCCGAAATCACCGACCTGCGGACGGAGTTGGGGCGCCAACTCGCCCGGCTGCACGAGATCACCGGCCCCGGCTTCGGCTACCCCTCCGGCGCCCTCGGGCCCCTCGCCCCCGACTGGCGCACCGCGTTCACCACGCTCTACGACGCCGTCCTCGACGACACCCGCCGCTACGAGGCATGGCTGCCGCTCCCCGCCGACGACATCGCCCGCACGGCCCGGTCGGCGTACGCGGCCCTGGACGAGGTCACCGTCCCGTGTGCCGTCCACTTCGACCTGTGGCAGGGCAACATCCTGATCGACCGCACGAACGGAACACCCCGTGTCGGCGGACTCATCGACGGCGAGCGGATGTTCTGGGGCGACCCCCTCGCCGACTTCGTCTCCCTGGCGCTGCTCGGGGACATCAGGAAGGATGAGGCGTTCCTCGCGGGCTACCGTGAAGCGGGCGGGCGGGCCGAGTTCGACCGGTCGGCCGGACTCCGCTACGCGCTCTACCGCAGTTACCTCTACCTGATCATGCTCGCCGAGGCGGTCCCCCGGGAGTTCGGCGACGAAGAGAACCGCTGGCGGCGGGAGAAGGTCGGCCCCGAGCTCCTCGCCGCCCTGGGAGAGATCGACGAGACGGCTTCCACCACGTAGTGTGCATTCCACCGCCCCTTAGTTCAGGGCGTGAATTAAGCGGGTGCGGGGTTCGGAGGGAGCCACATGGCGGGGCGGAACGGGCGCACGGTACGCGACCTCAGGCGGGCCAACCGTACGGCCGTGCTGCAACGGCTGTACTTCGACGGACCCCTCAGCCGCTTCGAACTGGGCCCGGCGACCGGGCTCAGTTCCGGCTCGGTGAGCAATGTCGTCGCGGACCTCGTCGCCGACGGTCTGGTCGAGGAGGCCGGCAGCGTCGACTCCGACGGCGGCCGTCCCCGCACCCTGCTCCAAGTCGCCCCGCGCAGCGGCCACATGATCGGCGTCGACGTCGGCGAGACCCGCGTCCGCGTCGAGGTGTTCGACCTCACACTCACCGAACTCGCCCGCGCCGAACGCCCGTTGGAGCAGCAGCGCTACGAGGTCGAGGTCATCGTCGGCCACATCCGCGACGGCATAGCCGAGGTCCTCGCCGCCGCCGACATCGCACCGGAACAGCTCCTCGGCGTGGGTATCGGCGTCCCCGGCATAGTCGAGCACACCCCGGACCGCGGCGCCGTCGTGCACGGCCAGACGATCGGCTGGGACGCGGTCCCCCTCGAAGAACTGCTCCGCTCCACCTCCCAACTCCCCGACGCCGTCCCGTACTTCATCGACAACGGCGCCAAGACCCTCGGCCAGGCCGAGATGTGGTTCGGCGGCGGGCGCGGTGCGCGCAACGCGATCGTCGTCCTCTTCGGCTCCGGCGTCGGTGCCTGCCTGGTGACCCCCGAGGTGGAGAACGGCCGGGCCGTCGAGTGGGGGCATCTGACCGTACGGGTCCGTGGCCGCCGTTGCCGCTGCGGCGCCCTCGGCTGCCTGGAGGCGTACGCGGGCGCCGAGTCGCTGCTCGACCGCTGGCGCGAGCAGGGCGGACGCCCGCCCGAGGGCACCGACGAGGAGACCGCGATGACCGCGCTGCTGGTCGCCGCCTACCCGCCCGAGGGCATCGAGGCCGACCCCGTCGCGCTCGCCGTCCTGGAGGAGACCGCCGAATACCTCGGCGCCGGCCTGTCCGACCTGATCAACCTCTTCCAGCCCGAGCGCATCCTGATCGGCGGCTGGGCCGGACTCCAGCTCGGCACCCGCTTCCTGCCCGCCGTACGCCATCACGCCACCGCGTACGCGCTGCGCCACCCAGCCGGACGCGTGACCATCGAGCTGGGCCGTCTCGGTCCCGACGCGGTCACCGTCGGCGCCGCGATCCTCCCGCTCGCCGACTTCTTCGCCCGCGGTGGCCGCCGGGCCGAACCCGAAACCGCGGGCCCGCCGCCCGCCTGGCGTACGGCACTGGAGGAACGAGCCCCGCACTGAGGGGACGGGCAGGGTGGGGGATGATCACTCCATGAGCGAGATCATCCTGATGTCCGACGCCCGGGTCGCCGCCATCCCCGTCGAGGAGTGCGGGGAGCCCCTCGTCGACGTGAGCGACGTACTGCTGGTCGACGACCGCAAGAACGACAACGGCGCCGAACTCCACCTGCGCCAGGGCGTGTTGGACCGGCTCCTGGAAGCGGAAGCCCTGCTGCCCGACGGCCTGCGCCTGCTGTTCGTCGAGGGCTACCGGCCGCCGGCCCTCCAGCGCCGCTACTTCGAGGGTTACGGCGACGAGCTGCGCGCCGCCCACCCGGACTGGTCCGCCGACCGCATCCGGTCCGCCGCCAGCCGCTATGTGTCGCCGCCCGAGATCGCCCCGCACTCCGCCGGCGCGGCCGTCGACCTGACCCTCGCCGACGCCGACGGCCGTGAACTCGACATGGGCACCCCGATGAACGCCAACCCGGAGGAGAGCGACGGGGCTTGCTACACCGGCGCCGACAACATCACCGCCGAGGCCGGGGCCAACCGCGCCGTGCTGGGCAAGGCGCTCGGCGCGGTCGGCCTGGTCAACTACCCGACGGAGTGGTGGCATTGGTCGTTCGGAGACCGCTACTGGGCGCTGATGACCGGCGCGCCCGCCGCCCTCTACGGGCCCAAGGATCTCGACCTCTCGTGAGGCCGTGCCCGGAACTATCCGGCAAACGCGTCCACACCGGTTAGATCGGCGGACAGCTTCCACAGCCGGGACGCCTGCTCGGGATCCGTCGCCCAGGACTTGACGCCGATGCGCTCACCGTCGGCGGGGGCGGGTTCGGCGATGTCGCAGTCCTCCAGATAGACACCGCCGAGGCCGTCCAGTTGGGGCGAGGTCGCGGCCCAGACCTGGGTGGCCGCGCCCTGCTCCGGGGTCTTGAAGGCGTCCGGATTCAGCAGGTTGCCGTCCTCATCGATCCAGCCGCGCTCCACCATCTCCTCGGTGGCCAGGTGGCGTTGGAGCGGCGTCAGGATGCCGCCCGGGTGGAGCGCGAAGGCCCGTACGCCGTGGTCGGCGCCCAGCCTGTCGAGGTGGACGCCGAACAGGACGTTCGCGGTCTTCGCCTGCCCGTAGGCCTGCCACTTGTCGTATCCGTGGCTCCACTGGATGTCGTCCCAGCGGATACCGGAGTTGTGGTGGGCGCCGGAGGACACCGAGACCACCCGCGCGCCGCCCGCCGCGATCGCCGGCCACAGCCGGTTGACGAGGGCGAAGTGGCCGAGGTGGTTGGTGGCGAACTGCGCCTCCCAGCCGGGCCCGACCCGGGTCTCCGGGCAGGCCATGATGCCGGCGCTGTCGATCACGAGGTCCACGGTGCGGCCGGAGGCGAGGAAGCGGTCGGCGAAGCCGCGCACGCTCTCCAGGTCGCCGAGGTCCAACTCGTCCAGCTCGACACCGTCGAGTCCGGCCACGGCCTCGCGCGCGGTGTCGGGACGGCGTGCGGGGACGACGACCCGGGCCCCCGCCTTGGCGAGCGCACGGGTGGTCTCCAGGCCGATACCCGAATAGCCGCCGGTGACGACGGCGAGTTTTCCGGTGAGGTCGATGCCCCGCAGGACGTCGTCGGCGGTGCTCTTCGCGCCGAATCCGGAACCGATCTTGTGCTGTGCAGTGGTCATACCGGAACGCTACGAATTGGAGTGCGCTCCAAGTCAAGGATCCAGGTCGAGGAGAAGCCCCGACCGCGACGGGGGAATCACGGCCGGGGCGGCCAAAGGGCGGGCACGGAAGGCGGTCGCCTCGCGGCGAAAGGCTCCACAGGGCTTCAGCCGAACGATCTTCCCTGTGGGCGGAGGTTGAGGCCCGGGGACACTGTTCCCTCCGCACCCACGATCTGTTCAACGGCAAACTACCGGCGAGTGTTCCTGTGCGACCAGCCGCAGGCGGTGATGTGCATCACTTGTCATTGGTCCAGTCCAGTAGTGCGTCCGCCGACCACGTCGTCACCACCCGTTCGGCGGGCACCCCGCACTCCTCCGCCCGCGCGCAGCCGTTGATCTGCCAGTCGAGCTGACCGGGCGCGTGCGCGTCGGTGTCGACCGAGAACAGCACCCCGGCGTCCACGGCCTTGCGCAGCAGCCGCCTCGGCGGGTCGAGGCGCTCCGGACGGCTGTTGATCTCCACGGCCGTACCCGACTCGGCACACGCGGCGAACACCTCGTCCGCGTCGAAGACGGACTCGGGCCGGGGGGCACCCCCGTTCCGCCCGATCAGCAGCCGCCCGGTGCAGTGCCCGAGGATGTCCGCGTACGGATTCCGTACGGCGGCCACCATGCGGCGGGTCATGGCGCGCGCGTCCATGCGCAGCTTCGAGTGCACGGAGACCACGACGACGTCGAGCCGTTCCAGCAGCTCCGGTTCCTGGTCCAGCGAGCCGTCGTCGAGGATGTCGCACTCGATGCCGGTGAGCAGCCGGAAGGGCGCCCAGGTCTCGTTCAGCGCCGCCACCACGTCCAGCTGCTCGCGCAGCCGCTCCGGGGAGAGTCCGTGGGCCACGGTCAGCCGGGGGGAGTGGTCGGTCAGCACCGCCCACTCATGGCCGAGCCCGGCCGCCGTACGGCCCATCTCCTCGATCGGGCTGCCGCCGTCCGACCAGTCGGAGTGGAGGTGGCAGTCGCCGCGCAGCAGCGCCCGCAGTCCTTCGCCGCCGGGGCCGGAGGGGACGGGGGCCTCGGCCTCCAGTTGCTCCAGATAGGCGGGGACCCGCCCGTCCAGGGCCTCGCGGACCACCTGCGCGGTCTTCGGGCCGATGCCCTTGAGGGACTCCAGCGTCCCCGCCGCCGCGCGTTCGGCGACCTCGCCCTCGGGGAGCGCCGCCAGGACCCTGGCCGCCGTACGGAAGGCGCGTACGCGGTAGGTCGGGGCCAGGGAGCGTTCCAGCAGGAAGGCGATCCGGTCCAGCGCCCGCACGGGATCCATCGAGCCTCCTCCCGCGGGCGGTTCCCGGCCGGGAACCGTGGACCGCCCGCGTCCGCGTGATGCGTTCTAGGCTCTATTGCATGACCGAAATGTCCAGCCCGCACATCTCCAGCCCTCGGATCATGGTGCTCAAGGTGCAGCCCGGTACCCCGCCGTTCCGCATCGTGGAGATCGACGGGGAGATGGTCTGCGAGGCCAGAACCCTCACGGACGTCCTGCAGGTCGCGGCCGTGTGCGGCATCACGGTGCATGACCTGGACGACCCGGACGTGATCCGCTGGGTCGGCGGGGACAAACTCACCTGGATGCCGCACTAGGCACTGAACAGCGGGGTTCTACGAGGTCAGCCGACCGTCCACTTCTGGTTGGCGCCACCCGAGCAGGTCCAGATCTGCAGCGGGGTGCCGTTGGCGGAGGTGTTGCCGGTGACGTCCAGGCACTTGTTCGCCTGCGGATTGACGATGTCGTTCGCCGAACTGACGGCCCACTGCTGGGCGGCGGACCCGTTGCAGTCGTAGAGCTGCACCTTGGTGCCGTCCGCGGTGCCGCCGGCGTTCACGTCCAGGCACTTGCCGAGCGCGCGGATCGTGCCGTCCGAGCCGACCGTCCACTGCTGGGCGGCGGATCCGTTGCAGTCGTAGAGCTGTACGGCGGTCCCGTTGGCGGAGTTCGCCCCGTTGACGTCGACGCACTTGCCGGCGAGGCCCTTGATCGCCACCCCGGCGGCGGTGTCGCTCGTGGTCACCGAGACCGAGTCCACCACCAGCTGGGCCGGGAAGGCCGTGGCGCTGTTCGGGTCGCCCGGCCAGTCGCCGCCGACCGCGAGGTTGAGGATCAGGAAGAACGGCTTGTTGAACGCCCAGGTGTTGCCGCCCACGTCGGCGGGGGTGCGGGTCTGGTAGACGACCCCGTCGACCGACCACTTGATCGAGTTGGGGGCCCAGTCGACGGCGAAGGTGTGGAAGGCGTCGGCGAAGGCCTGGCCGCCCGACAGTGTGTAGCCGGCGCCTATCCCGTTGGCGCCGGAGTAGCCGGGGCCGTGGATGGTGCCGTGGATCGTGGAGGGTTCGAAGCCGACGTTCTCCATGACGTCGATCTCACCGGAGTTGGGCCAGCCGACCGACCCGATGTCGGTGCCGAGCATCCAGAACGCGGGCCACATGCCTTGCCCGCGCGGGATCTTCATCCGGGCCTCGACATGTCCGTACTGCGCGCTGAACTTCCCGGAGGTGTTCATCCGCGCCGAGGTGTACTGGCACGTCCCGTACCAGCACTGATAGTTGGCCGGGTTCTCCTTCTTGGCCGTGATCACCAGGTGGCCCTGGCCGTCCAGGGACGCGTTGTTGGTGCCGGACGTGTAGTACTCGCGCTCGTGGTTGTTGACGTTGTCGCCCGTCTCCTGCGTCCACTTCGAGGAGTTGACCGCAGAACCGGCGGCCCCGTCGAAGGTGTCGGAGAACGTGACGGCGTCGGCCTGGGCGTCCGACGTGGAAGCCGCCTGCGCCGGACCGATCGCGGCGGACGCGACCAGTGCGGCGGACAGGGCGGCGAAGAGGCATCTGCGGAGTACGCGTGGGGAGGCCACGGCATTCCCTTCTGTACGGCGGACGTGGGGACCGACACGCCGACTGAGGTGGGGGGTGAAAGCGTCGCCTCTTGATTTAAGGAGTGAGATAAGGAGAGCGTCAATACCTTGGTACGGACCAGTAGTTGATCGTTACGACGTGGCCTTCGGCGCTTTGGACGCCTTCGATGCCTTTGGTGTCCTGGCCGCCTTCACGACGGGCTTCCGCGCGTGCACCGCCCGGCCCAGCCGGCGCCCCAGCAGGACCCAACCGATCAGCGCGCCCGAGGTGTTGAGGATGACGTCGTCGATGTCGAAGGCCCGCCCGGTGATCAACGCGCCCTGCGCGAACTCCACCAGGAGCATGACGGTCGCCGTCAGCAGCAGCACCTTCAGGATGCCGCGTGCCCGTGGCGCGAACACGGGCACCAGCACGCCGAAGGGGATACCGAGGACGATGTTCCCGCCGATCTGCTTGATGGCGTCCCGCATGGCCGGCTGGTCGAGGTAGGCCTTCAGGGAGCGGCCCGGGTGCAGATTGGTGTGCACGAGGGCCTTGGACGCGGGGGACGGCTCCAGCGTGAGCTTGGCCAGTACGACGGCGAACCCCACCATGAGGACGAACCCGATCAGCATCGCCAACACACGCACGGGGAGGGACATTCGGTGGCGTCCGCGGTCGGGTCGGGCCGGCTTCGACTCGGGCTCCGCCTTCTTGTTGGTGCGCAGGCGCGGGACGGTACGGGCCATGCGGTGGGCCTCCAGCTTTCGATGGTTCAGCAGCGCCCGGTCAGGCGCTGTACGAGATGTTCACGGTCTTGAAGCCGAGCGAACCGAGGAGACCCTTGAGCATGCTGGTGGTGTTCGTCTCGGCACGCGTGGTCAGCCCGCTGGTCTTCGCCGCCTCGGCGATGTGCTTGGCGGCGAGCTTCTGCACGGCCTGCTCGCCGTTGGGGTTGTCGGAGAAGATGTCGCCCAGGCGGTCCAGCAGGCCCCGCTGCTTGGAGACCGTGTAGGAGTGGTCCGGGTCCAGTGCCGGCTTGCCGAGGGTCGCCTTCGGCAGCTTGATGCTGGCCGTCGTGCGGTCGGCGTTGACCGTCACGTCCTGCTTGCCCAGCTTGCCGAGGTCGACATAGCCCTCCACGGTGCCCGCGCCGACGTACAGCGTGCGGGTGCCGCGGATCGCGTCGGGCAGGAACTTGGCGTCCTTCTCCAGATCCACGACGACCTGGAAGTTGCCGGAGGCCGCGTCGTAACGGCTCATGTCCTGGATGGACTTGAGCAGCGCCGGACCCGAATTGTCGTGGGTCTCGGTGCCGAAGATGTCCCGCAGGCCCGGGAGCACGGCCAGCCGGAGTCCGGCGAACAGCACGGCGATCACAACGACGACGGCGGTGAGCACCTTCGCCCAGCCCGGCATCCGCCGGGGTATACGGCTGATGGAAGTCGTCATGGGGACGGCCCTCCCTTCCTCGGTATGCGCATGCCCCCCAAATGCCCTGTCAGACAGACCTGTTGGTCGATTGGTCCATCTGACGGAGGCACGGAGGGCGCACAGGGGTGAAAAGTCACGGTTGCGGCCCGCCGGCAGTCCCGGCCGGCCGCAGACAGCATTTCCCGGCCGCTTCACCTCATGCGTCCCGTGACCTTTCCGGAGCACGGTCCGGTCCGTCTTGTGACACTGGCCGGTAACACCCTTCAGTGCGGCCGTAGTTCACGGTCTCCCGACGGCCGTGACCACCACATTCCCTCCCCGTGCGTGAGCCCGGGAAGGGCCAGTTCCACGTCCCGCACCCGGCGGGCCGGCAGCTCGCCGGTGATCAGCCAGCTGCCGAGGCCACCCGTCGTCCCGGCGAACTCGGCGCGGCAGGAGGCGAGATGAGCGGTCACCGGGGCGAGCGCGTCCAGCGGGACCTCCGTCTCGAACGTGACGTACGGCTCGTACAGCCGCGTCCGCGCCAGCCGCAGCGCCCGGCGCAGCACGATCGGGGTGAGACCGCGGAAGTCCGCCGCCGTGCTGAGCGGGGCCGCGTACCCCGAGCGCGTCAGGGTGACCCGGTAGTCCGTCACGGGCGCGCCCTCCAGCCCGCTGAGCAGGGTCGCGTGCACCGTGTCCTCGATGGCCTGGTGGAACGCCCTTGGGAGTGCGCCGAGTTCGGTCTCGTAGCCGAAGACCCCGCCGGAGCCGCGCTCCGCCGGCTCCACGCGCAGCCCGATCGTCGCCCAGTAGTGGGTGTGGTCGTGCCACGGGAACTCGTCGCAGGCCTCACCGGTCCCGGCCGGGCGTTCCAGCAACCGCACCCGGCTCGGCTCGAAGTCGGCCTCGATTCCGAAGTCCTGCACGAGAGTCGCCGCGACGACCTCCTTCTGGACCTCGCCGTACAGGAGCAGCACGGTCGCCCCGGACGCGGCCGGCCGCGCGTGCAGCAACGGGTCCTGGTCGGCCAGCGCGAGCAGCGCCGAGCGCAGCGCCGCCGCCTGCTCGGGCCGCCGCGCCCGTACGACCGTCTCCAGCGTCGGCGGCGCGAACTGCGGTGCCCGCGCGGTGAGTTCACCGAGCCGGTCACCGACCCGGATGTCCTTCGGGCCGGTCAGCGCCCCGATGTTCCCGGCGGTGAGCGGCCCCGGGCGGCCGATGACATCGAGCCGCGTGACCCGTCCGGAGACCTCGACCGTCCGGCCGTCCGCCCCGTGACGACGGAACGTGAGCCGCTCCTGCGGGGCCACCTCACCGTCGTAGAGCCGCAGATACGCCGTCCGTTCGCGGCCCGGTCCGGGGCGTACCGCGAAGACCGTGCCCCTCGGGGTGTCTGAGCCGGTGGGTGTGGGTGGGATCAGCCGGACCAGGTGGTCGACGAGGGCGGTGACGCCCTGGCCGCCGAGGGCCGAGCCGTGGAACAGGGGGTGGATCGAGCCGTCGGCCGTGCGGGCGGCCAGGGACGTGCGCAGGTCGTCCGGGGTGGGGTGGGGGCCGTCGACGACGGCCGCGAGGATGTCCGGGTCGACCTCGGCGAGGGCCTCGGCCAGGTCCGGGTCGGCGGGCGGGCGGGGGCGTACGCGTGCCGCGGGTGTGCCGAGGCCGGTCACGTCCGTCAGCGGTACGACGTGCGGGGTCAGCCGGCGGCGGATGTCCGTGAGGAGGTCCTCGGCGCGGGCGCCCGCCCGGTCGATCTTGTTGACGAAGACGAGCGTGGGCAGCCGTAGCCGACGCAGGGTCCGCATCAGGACGCGGGTCTGCGCCTGGACGCCCTCCACGGCGGAGAGCAGCAGGACCGCGCCGTCGAGCACCTCCAGGGCGCGCTCGACCTCCGCGATGAAGTCCGAGTGGCCCGGAGTGTCGATCAGGTTGACCTGGGTGTCGCCGGACGTGAACGCGGCGACGGCCGAGCGGATGGTGATCCCGCGCTGCCGCTCGATCGCGCCGTCGTCCGTACGGGTGTCACCCGCGTCGACGCTGCCGAGCCGCTCGATCGCGCCGTGGTCGAACAGCAGCCGCTCGGTGAGGCTGGTCTTACCGGCGTCGACGTGGGCCAGAATTCCGATGTTCAGGGTGTGCATGCGTGGTCGAGTCCTCAAGAACCGTCGTCCGGTGGGCAGGGCGGTGGATTCCGAGGAGTCGGCGCATCTGGGGCTCCTGACATGCGAGGGAGTACGGGCGCCGCCATCATGGCCCACAGGAGTGGGCGGTACGCAAGCCGTTTTCGCGGGTCAGTAGCATGAGGCACGGCCGGGAATGATCATGCGAGGAGCAGATCGTGCGAGACATCGCCGTGTTCAGCGGGAGTGCCCATCCCGAGTTGGCCAGGGAGGTCTGCGCGCATCTCGACGTACCGCTCAGCCCCACCCGGGTCAGCCGGTTCGCCAACGACTGCCTGGAGGTACAGCTCCAGGCCAACTGCCGGGAACGGGACGTCTTCCTGATCCAGCCGCTGGTCAAGCCGGTCCAGGAGAACCTCGTGGAGCTGCTGCTGATGTGCGACGCGGCACGCGGTGCCTCCGCCGGGCGGATCACCGTCGTCATGCCGCACTACTCGTACGCCCGCTCCGACAAGAAGGACGCCCCCCGGATCTCGCTCGGCGGCCGGCTCGTCGCCGACCTGATGGTGGCGGCGGGCGCGAGCCGCGTGCTGGCGATGACCCTGCACTCGCCGCAGGTGCACGGCTTCTTCTCGGTGCCGGTCGACCATCTGCACGCGCTGCGTGAACTGGCCGCGCATTTCCGGCAGTACGACCTCTCCCGCACCACCGTCGTCTCCCCGGACCTCGGCAACGCCAAGGAGGCCGCCGCGTTCGCCCGGCTGATCGGCGCCCAGGTGGCCGCCGGCGCCAAGCAGCGGTACGCCGACGACCGGGTCGTCATCAGCTCCGTCATCGGTGACATCGCCGACCGGGACGTCATCGTCCTGGACGACGAGATCGCCAAGGGCAGCACCGTCCTCGAACTCCTGGACCGGCTGCGGGACTTGGGGCCGCGCTCGATCCGAGTCGCCTGTACGCACGGCCTGTTCGCGGCGGGCGCGCTCAAGCGGATCGGCGAGCAGCCCGACGTACTGGAGATCGTCTGCACCAACACGGTGCCGGTGCCCGAGGAGGAGCGCACCGAGAAGCTGCGCATCCTGTCCATCGCCCCCGCGCTCGCCGAGGCCGTACGCCGCATTCACAACGGCGAGTCCGTCAGCGCCCTGTTCGACGCGCCGCCGAACGAATAGACATGAGGGGACGGAGCAACGCTCGGCAGCACCGAGGTGATCAGGAGGACTCGCCGTGGCGAAGGCGAAGTTCGAGCGGACCAAACCCCATGTGAACGTCGGCACCATCGGGCACATCGACCACGGCAAGACCACCCTCACAGCGGCCATCACGAAGGTGCTGCACGACCGGTTCCCCGACCTCAACCCCTTCACGCCGTTCGACCAGATCGACAAGGCGCCCGAGGAACGGCAGCGCGGCATCACGATCTCGATCGCACACGTCGAGTACCAGACCGAACACCGGCACTACGCGCACGTCGACTGCCCCGGGCACGCCGACTACATCAAGAACATGATCACCGGCGCCGCCCAGATGGACGGCGCGATCCTCGTCGTCGCGGCCACCGACGGACCCATGCCGCAGACCAAGGAACACGTCCTGCTGGCCCGGCAGGTCGGCGTCCCGTACATCGTCGTCGCCCTCAACAAGACGGACATGGTCGACGACGAGGAGATCCTGGAACTGGTCGAGCTGGAGGTGCGGGAGCTGCTCACCGAGTACGAGTTCCCCGGCGACGACCTCCCGGTCATCAAGGTTTCCGCGCTCAGGGCCCTCGAAGGCGACCCGCAGTGGACCGCCTCGGTGCTCGAACTCCTCGCCGCCGTCGACGAGTTCGTGCCGCAGCCGGTACGGGACGTGGACCGGCCGTTCCTGTTGCCGATCGAGGACGTCTTCACCATCACCGGGCGGGGCACGGTCGTCACCGGCCGGATCGAGCGCGGCGTCCTGAAGGTCAACAACGAGGTGGAGATCATCGGCATCCACCCGCAGAAGACCCGGACGACCGTCACCGGCATCGAGATGTTCCGCAAACTCCTCGACGAGGGCCGGGCCGGCGAGAACGTCGGACTGCTGCTGCGCGGGGTCAAGCGCGAGGACGTGGAGCGCGGCCAGGTCGTCATCAAGCCCGGATCGGTCACCCCGCACACGGAGTTCGAGGCCCGCGCCTACATCCTGTCGAAGGACGAGGGCGGCCGGCACACGCCCTTCTTCCACAACTACCGCCCGCAGTTCTACTTCCGCACGACGGACGTGACCGGAGTGGTGACCCTGCCGAAGGGCACCGAGATGGTCATGCCGGGCGACAACACGACCATGCACGTCGAGCTGATCCAACCCATCGCGATGGAGGAGGGGTTGAAGTTCGCGATCCGGGAGGGCGGGCGGACCGTGGGGGCCGGTCAGGTCACCAAGATCCTCAAGTAGCCCTGCCCGCACGGGAGTTCGCGGAAGAGCGCGGCGGATCGCCGCTCACAGCGTGCCGGACGTGGCCTCGGGTTGCTCCAGGGCCGCGTCCAGCGTCGGCTGCGGCGGCAGCAGCCGGTTGAGCCCGGTGACCCGCAGGATGCGCAGGGTCAGCGGGTGGGTGCAGACGAGACGCAGCCGCCCGTCGCGCTCCAACACCCGCTGCCGCGCCCGGAACAGCAGGCGCAGCCCCGAGCAGTCGAAGAACTCGACCTGCCGCAGGTCGATCACGATCCGCGCGCGGGGCCGTGCCGTCACCCGGTCCAGATACGGCTGGATCTCCGTCGCCGCGGCGATGTCGATCTCCCCGCGGAACTCCAGGACCGTGAACCCGCGGTCCCGGTGGATCCGGAGATGCCGGGTCAGCGGCGCGGGTTCCTGCTGCACGTCCACTTCGCCTCCAACCGGCCCTCGGTGAAGCGGGGTTGAGCGTAGAAGCGCTCCCCGCCCTGCAAGTTACCCTCGATGGAGTGAATTTGAGCATGTTCGATTGACATATGTCTTCGAATCGAGCCAGAGCTTTCTGTGATGTGCGCGGCAGCCACGCACCGGCGCACGCCCCGGCCTACGACAGCGCGTGCCACGCCTTGGAAAGTGCCAGGCGGAACTGCTCGCTCTGGTGCCCCGTGAGCTCGCGCACCATCCGCTCCTCCAGCTCCCGCACCGGCCCGGCGCACCCCGTCAGCAGCTCCCGCCCCTCCTCGGTCAGCAGGATCAGCAGCTCGCGACGGTTCCGCGGATTGCGCTCCCGGCGGATCAGCCCGCGCCCCTCCAGGGAGCGCACGAGGTCGGCGATGGACTGCGCGGTGACGAAGGAGTCCCGGGCGAGCTGCGCCGCCGACAGGCCGTCGTGTCGCTCCAGGACCGTGAGCGCGGTGTACTGGAGTGCGGTGATCCGGTACGGCCTGACCAGCTCGTCCAGGCGTGAGCGGACGACCAGCTCCACCTGCTTGACCATGTACAGCAGGGATGGGGGTGCCTTTGTCGCGTGGGTGCCGACAAGGGGTTCAACCAGGGGTTCAGCCATGGACTCACCCTAGAGCATTGACAGGAAACCTGTCTGTAACGAGACTGCGGACCAGACGAGTAACCAACAGGAATCCTGTTGATTGAAATCTTGGCAACGATAGTCCTGGCAACGATGCTGAGGAGTGGCGATGACCGCCTTCGAGATCGAACCCGGCCGCCTGTTCGTCGGGGGCCAGTGGCGTGAGGCCGCCGACGGAGCGCGCACCGAGGTGGTCGACCCGTCCCGGGGACGGGTCGTCACCACGGTCGCGGAGGCGGGCCCCGCCGATGTGGACGCCGCCGTCCGCGCCGCCCGCGAGGCCTTCGACAGCGGCCACTGGTCCGGGCTCAGCGGCCGCGAACGCGGCCGGATCCTGCACCGTGTCGCCGAGCTGATCCGTGAGAACGCCGACGAACTCGCCCGGCTGGAGAGCCTGGACGTGGGCAAACCCATCACCCTGTGCCACGCCGTCGACGTCACCAACGCGGCCAACGACTACGAGCACTACGCCGCCCTCGCCTTCTCCCTCGACGGCTCGACCCGCGACACCCCGCTCAACGCCCTCGCCTACACCAAGCGTGAGCCACTCGGCGTGGTCGCCGCGATCACCCCCTTCAACTTCCCGCTGATTCTGGCCGGTTCGAAACTCGCCCCCGCCCTCGCGGCCGGCAACACCGTGGTCCACAAGCCCGCCGACGAGACCCCGCTCAGCGCCCTCTACATGGCCGGACTGCTCCAGCGGGCCGGCGTCCCGGACGGCGTCGTCAACGTCGTCACCGGTGCGGGCCCGGTCGCCGGCGAGGCCCTGCTGCGACACACCGGCGTCGACAAGATCGCCTTCACCGGCTCCACCGCGGTCGGCCGGCACGCCGCGAGCGTCGCCGGCGAGAACCTCAAGCCCGTGACCATGGAACTCGGCGGCAACGCGGCCCACCTCGTGTTCGAGGACGCCGACCTGGAGAAAGCCGTCGGCGCGGTCATCAAGGGATTCGTCTTCAACACCGGCCAGTTCTGCATGGGCGGCCCCCGCCTGCTGGTCGCGCGCCCCGTCTACAGCACCCTCCTCAACATCCTCGCCGACGCCGTCCCCGGCGTACCGCTCGGCGACCCCCGGCTGCCCGAGACCGTCGTCGGCCCGATGGCGGGGGAGCGGCACCTGCGGAAGGTCGAGGAGTACGTCGACCTCGCGCGCAAGGAGGGCGCCCGCATCGTCTGCGGCGGCGAACGGCTCGACCTGGACGGCGGCTACTACTACAAGCCCACCGTCATCGCCGACCTCGCCGACGACTCCCGGGTGATCCAGGAGGAGATCTTCGGCCCGGTCCTCACCGTGCAGCCCTTCGACACCGAGGACGAGGCCGTCGAACTCGCCAACTCCACGCCCTACGGCCTGGCTTCGGGCATCCAGACCGGCAACCTCGCCCGCGCCCACCGCATCGCCGACCGGCTCCAGGCGGGCATCGTCTGGATCAACGACTGGGCGATGCTCGACCCCAACGTCCCCTTCGGCGGCGTCAAGGACTCCGGCTTCGGCCGCGAGTACGGCCCCGAGGGCCTCGCCGCCTACACCCGGACCAAGTCCGTCGTCGTCTCCCTCGACTGACCACGCCCACCTAGGAGTTCGTACGATGTCCACCACCACGCGCGCGGCCGTCGTCGAGTCGGGCGGCGCGCCCTTCACCCTCACCGCCGTCGAACTGGCCGAGCCGGGCCCGCACGAGGTGCTGGTCCGGGTCGTCGCAACCGGCCTGTGCCACACCGACCTTGGCGCGGCGAGCGGCGGACTGCCCTTTCCGCTCCCCGGAGTTCTCGGTCATGAGGGCGCCGGTGTCGTCGAGGAGGTCGGCTCGGCCGTCACCGGTGTCGTACCCGGCGACCACGTCGTCCTGTCCTTCACGTCCTGCGGCGACTGCCGCAACTGCCGGGGCGGGCACCCCGCCTACTGCGCGACCTGGCTGCCGCTGAACCTCATCGGCGGCCGACGGGCCGACGGCAGCAGCACCATCAGCCGCGACGGCGAGCCCCTCGGCGGGCACTTCTTCGGCCAATCCTCTTTCGCCGAACGGGCGTTGGTCGACGAGCGCAGTCTGGTGAAGGTCGACCCGGACGTGCCGCTGGAGTCGATCGCGCCGCTGGGCTGCGGAGTTCAGACCGGTGTGGGCGCCGTCTGGAACGTTCTCAAGCCCCGACTCGGCGACACGATCGTGGTGCTCGGCGCCGGAGCCGTCGGCCTGTCCGCGGTGATGGCCGCCGCGCTCACCCCGGCCACCCGGATCATCGCCGTCGACCGGGTCGCCGAACGCCTTTCGCTGGCAGAGGAGTTGGGAGCCACCCACACCGTCAACGCGGGTGCGGCCGACCTCGGTGAGACCCTCGCGGTGCTGACCGACGGCCGGGGAGCCGACGGCGTCGTCGAGACGACCGGCAACGTCGGAGTCCTCCGCCAGGGCGCCGACGCGCTCGCCGCCCGGGGCACCCTGGTCGTCGTGGGGGCACCGCCGTTCGGCAGTGAAGTCGCCCTGGACGTCAACGGGTTGCTCCCCGGGAAGCGGATCGTGGGTCTCACCCTCGGCGACAGCGAGACGCAGCGTTTCATCCCCGCGCTCGTCCAACTGGTCAAGGAGGGGCGGCTGCCGCTGCACCGCCTGATCACCACATATCCGTTCGCGGACATCGACCAGGCGGTGCGGGACATGAGCGCGGGCAAGGCGATCAAGCCGGTGCTCACCTTCTGACCTGTTCGGTCGGTCAGTCGACCGTCAGCACCAGCTTGCCCGCGGTGCGGCCGGTGCCGCCGAGCGCGTGTGCCTCGGCGGCATCGGCCAGCGGGAACGTCCCGGCGATCGTCGCGCGCAGCTTGCCCGCCTCGACGAGTTCCGCGATCGACCGCATGTCGGCGCGGTCGGCGTCGACGAGCATCCGGACCGCCCGGACACCGAGCCGCTCGGCCTCCTCGTAGAAGTCAGGCTTGCCCATCGGCACGATGGAGACCACGATCCCGCCGGGACGCAGCACCCGCAGCGACTTGAGCGCGGTCTCGCCGCCGAGCATGTCGAGGACGACGTCGACGTCCTTCACGGCCTCGCTGAAGTCGGTCTCCCGGTAGTCGATCACCTCGTCTGCGCCGAGTTCGCGCAGGAAGTCGTGCTTGGCCGCGCTCGCCGTGCCGATCACATGGGCGCCGCGCGCCTTGGCGATCTGCACGGCCACATGTCCGACCCCGCCGGCCGCCGCGTGGATCAACACCCGCTGTCCCGGCTGGACTTCGGCGTTCTCCACCAGCGCCTGCCACGCGGTCAGCGAGACCAGGGGCAGCGCGCCCGCCTGGACGTGGTCGATCCCGGCCGGCTTGTGGACGAAGGCGCGGGCCGGGGCGGCGACGTACTCGGCGTGTGAGCCGTGGCCCCACGGGTAGGACAGCATCCCGAAGACCTCGTCGCCGGGTGCGAGACGGGCGACACCGACGCCGACGGCCTCCACGACGCCGGAGACGTCCCAGCCGAGGGTGAACGGCGGCTCGCCGAGGAAGCCCCCCGTGGCCCGGTGCTTCCAGTCGGTGGGGTTGACTCCGGCGGCCCGCACCTTGATCAGGATCTCGTTGGCGCGCGGCGCGGGTCGCTCGACCTCGGCGACTTCGAGGACCTCGGGACCGCCGAGGACTTTCTGGGTGATGACGCGCATGGTGTTCACAGTGCTCATGGTCAGTCAGCCTGCCGGGTCCCGCACGACAAGGAAATGGCACGATGGCCAACCTTCGATAGGATCGTGCCATGCTGCATGTGGAACGGGTCGTGGTCCTGGCGCTCGACGGCGTCTACCCCTTCGAGCTGGGCATCCCCAGCCGTATCTTCGGCGCCGCCGACGGCCACTACGAGGTGCTGACCTGCACGGTCGACGGCCGTCCGGTGCGCACCAACGCCGACTTCTCGGTCGCGGTGGAGCACGGACCCGAGATCCTCGAAACGGCGGACACGGTCGTGGTCGCCTCCATGGCGACCCCGCGCATCCCCACCGGGCTGCCCACCGAGATCGCCGCCGCCCTCGCCCGGATCCGCCCGGATGCGCGGATCGTCTCGATCTGTACGGCCGCCTTCGTGCTCGCCGCCGCCGGTCTCCTCGACGGCCGCCGCGCCACCACCCACTGGCAGGTCGTCGACCGCTTCCGGGCCCTGTATCCGCAGGTCGACCTGGACCCGGACGTGCTGTTCGTGCAGGACGGCCGGATCCTCACCTCCGCGGGCGCGGCCTCCGGCGTCGACATCTGCCTGCACATCGTGCGCACGGACCACGGCAGCGAACTCGCCAACAAGGTCGCCCGCAGCTGCGTCGTCCCGCCGTTCCGCGACGGCGGCCAGGCCCAGTACATCCAGCAGCCGGTGCCCGACTGCGGGGTCACCAGCACGGCCGCCACCCGCGACTGGGCCCTGACCCGGCTCGACGAACCGCTCGCCCTGACCGACCTCGCCCGGCACGCCGGGATGAGCCTGCGCACCTTCGCCCGCCGTTTCAACGACGAGGTGGGCCTCAGCCCCGGCCGCTGGCTGATCCAGCAGCGGGTCGCCCACGCCCGCGACCTCCTGGAGGCCAGCGACCTCTCGGTCGACCAGATCGCCGGCCGCGTCGGCTTCGCCACGGGCGCGTCCCTGCGGCAGCACCTGCACGCGGCGATCGGGGTCTCCCCGCAGGCGTACCGCCGTACGTTCCAAGAAGCTCGCTGAACCCCAACGTTTCGGCCCGCCCGTGCGTCGTAGGAACACGACATGAGGGGACAGGGCATGCGCAGAGGGCTCGCGGGGGTCGCCGCACTGGTGGCCGTGACGGCGCTGGGATGCGGCACGGAGGACGGGAAGAACGTCGTGGTCGCGGGCACAGCGCCTGCCACGGCCTACGCCGGTCCGCTGTACGTACCGGCCACCGGCTCCGACAAGTCGGGTGCGGCGGGCCGGGCGCTGGAGTGCGACGGCGCGATGTACGAGAGCGGGGGCGCCGACGCGTGGAGCAAGGGCGACGGCGGCACGACCCCCGAGGGCGGACTGCGGGCGTACTTCGACATGGAGCAGCCGGACGTGCCGCGCACCGGCTACCGCGTCGAACGCAAGGCGGACGGCCGCGTCCTGTTCTCCTACGACGTCGGCGGCCGGACGAAGGTGGCCGTCGTCGTCGCCAAGGACCGTAAGAACAGGCCGGGTTGGGGCCCGGAGACCAGCGCCTCCTGCGACCCGGCCGAACTCCCGGAGGGTTTCACCAAGGCGCACGGATACGAGATCTGGACCGGCAAGGACGGGAAGCGGGTGGCGACCACGGTCGTGAGCAGTTCGGTCGGTGCCGCGCACTGCGACTGGCAGAAGGCGCACTTCCTGCGGACCGGCGAAGGCGCGAAGGGCAGGCTGTACGCCCGCGATCCGGACGAGGTGCTCCCGCGCCAGATGCTCACCGCCCCCTATGACGGTGACGTCCGTATGCCGGCGAGTGCCCACGACACCGGATACCGGTACCGCGACCGGCAGTTGTGGCTCACCGCCGACGCGTCGAAGGCGTACGTGCGCACGCCGGACGGCGTGGAGGCCTGGCCCGCGGTCAAGTCGGGCGAGGGCTGCCTCTGAGCGTCTGTCACCGGCTCATGTGCAGGGCGACCAGCAACTGCCATACCTGGTCGGCGATTTCCTCCGCCGTGCCCTCCAACAGCCCGTGCAGCCAGTCCGCGAGGACCCCGCCGAAGGTCCCGGCGACGGCCGAGGCGACCAGCGGGGCGTCCGCCGCGCCCGCGAGTTCGCGCTCGCGGAGGCTGTAGGCGCGCAGGTCCCGGTGCAGGACCCGGCCGAGCGGGCCGCCGCCGCCCGGGCTCAACAGGGCGCGGTACAGGGCCGCGTGGGGGAGCAGCCCGGCGAAGAACTCCGGCAGCGCGGGTGGCGCGTGCACCGGATCGGGCCGCCCGCGCCACGCGTGCAGTGCCTCCACGGCCTCCCGTACGACGTCCGCGCAGGCGTCGACGGCAAGCGCTTCCAGGCCGTCGTAGTGGACGTAGAAGGTGGCCCGGCCGACCCCGGCACGGCGGGCCAGGGCGGCGACGCCGACCTCCTCCAGGGGGTGTTCGGCGCACTCGTCGAGGAGGGCCTGGCGCAGCCGTGCCCGGGTGCGGGCGGTCCGCCGGTCCTCGGGCTCGGCGCGGCTCACCGGGCGATCAGCACGGCGGCCAGGGCCACCGCGCCGGGCAGCGCCTGCGCGAACAGGATGCGGCGGTTCGCCGTCACCGTGCCGTAGACGCCCGCGATCACGACGCAGCTCAGGAAGAACACCTGGGCGCGGAAGCCGGTCGGGTCGGCGGCGATCAGGCCCCAGGCGAGACCCGCGGCGAGGAAACCGTTGTACAGCCCCTGGTTGGCGGCGAGCGGTGCGGTGGCTCTGGCCATCTCGGGGTCGAAGCCGTGCAGACCGCGCCCCGGCTTCTTCTCCCACAGGAACATTTCCAGCACCAGGATGTACAGGTGCAGCGCGGCCACCAGTCCGACCAGCACGTTCGCGAGCGTTTCCATGATCGATCGACTCCTCGTCAACTTGGACAGGTGTCTACTATAGCTGGACACATGTCCAAGTTCAGACTTCTCGGAGCGTGACGGAACCCTCACTTCCGCACCGCCTTGAGGTTGATCTTCTACCGTTCAAACCCGATAAGCTCCCCAGCGGCGCAGCGAGTTGGCGTGATCGTGACCGGTCGGCTCGTGGTGCGTCCTCCTGAGTGCGGTCTGTCCTCGCACACCCCCCTGTTCGTTCGTGTCGCTTCGAAGGATGCAGATGGAACTCGCCACTCCGCCGCCGGCGGCGCGGGCACCTGTCGCCTGGTACGGCTGGTGGCTGTTGCCGCTGGCCTCAGGGGGTGGGACCGTCGCCGCCACGTTCATGAGCCCGGAGCGCATAGCCGCGACGGCGGCCGGAGCGGCGGCGACGGTGGCCAGTGCCGTGTGTGTACGACTGCTCGTCCGGAGCCAGGCTCGACTGCGCCGTTCCGAAAGCGATTTCCACACCGCGCAGGCCGAGCACTCCCAGCAGTGGCAGCAGCATGTGGCGGGCCTGGAGCGGAAGTTCAGCGCCGATCGCGCCGCGCTGGAGGCGCAGCTGACTGAGTACTCCGGTGTCCACGAGGCCCGGCTCGCCGACAGCTCCGGCGCCTACGAGGCCCAACTCGCCGAGCGGACAAGGGCGTTCGAGGAGCGGCTGACCCAGCAGGCCGCGTCCTACGAGGCGCAGCTCGCCGACCGGGCCGAGGTCTGGCAGGAGCAGCTGGCCCACCAGCTCGCCGCCGTGGCCCGCCTCGCCGACGAACAACTCCCCGAGGCGCTCAAGCAGTTGCGTGCCGGTGACGCCATCGACGACCTGCTGCCGGCCGCGAGCCAGTGCGCGAAGGTCAGCGCCGAGCTCCAGGCCGAACTGCGCAAGGTGCTGCGGACCTCGCTCATCGGCGTCGAGGAGGAGTTCAACCGTTCCACCGCCGCCGAGCAGGCCGTCGTCAGCATCGGCAACCGCATCCACGTACTGACCAGCAAACTCCGCGGCCGGCTGCACGAACTGCAGGGCGAGCACGGGCGGTTGCCCGCCGTCGCCGGCGGACTGATGGAGCTGGACCAGGAGATCGGCCCCGCCGACTGTCTCGCCGCGAGCGTCGGCGTGCTCGGCGGCTCCGACCGGCCCGGCCGGCAGTGGCAGGAACCGCAGCGCCTGCTCAGCGTGGTGCGCGGCGGCATCGGCCGCATCAAGGACTTCCACCGCGTCGACGTACGCCGGCTGCCCGAACTCGGCGTCGACGGCGGTCTGGTGGACCACCTCACGCTGATCCTCGCCCACCTCCTGGACAACGCGGCCCGCTACTCGCCGCCCACCGAGCCGGTCATCGTCTCCGGCAAGGAGGTGCCGAACGGCGTCGGCATCGAGATCCAGGACTCCGGCAAGGGCCTGAGCGAGGAGTCCAAGCGCGACGCCGAGCACGCCCTCGCCGGCACCCTCGCTGGCCCCGGACTCGGCGGTGTCTCCGAGGACGCCAGCATCGGCCTGCGGGTCGTCGGCACCCTCGCCCGCCGCTACGGCATCCGCGTCACCTTCGCCGACTCGCCCTGGCTCGGTACCTCGGTCGTCGTCGTGGTCCCGCACAAGTACTTCAGCCGGCTGCCCGCGTCCGCCGTCACCGGCACCCCGTCCTTCCAGGCCGCCGCGACGGCCGCGACCGCGACGCCGAGCCGTGGGAGCGCCGACGCGGAGACCCCGGCGGAGAGCGTCGGGGCGGAGGACACCACACCCGGCGGGCTGCCCAGGCGCCGTAGCAGGCGTGGCGAGACGGCGCGGTCCCAACCGGCCGGGCGGACCGGAGAGATGACTGTCTCCTCCGTACCGCCCGACGCCTCCTTCACCGGCCTGGCGGCCTTCGCCGCGGCCGGACGGGAGGCACCGGAGGAGGAACCGGCGTCCACAGGCCGCGAGTTCACCGAGCACAGCACTGAAGAGAGCGACGAGTCCACATGACGCAACAGGGAACCGACGTGAGCTGGGCACTCCGCGATCTGGTGGAGAGCATCCCGGAGATCCGCTTCGCCCTCGTGGCCTCCAGCGACGGCAAGGCGATCACCTCCTTCGGCGCGGAGGACCCCGACGACGTGGACCGCTTCGCGGCCGTGGTGGCCGGCCTGCAGGCGCTGGCCCTGCCCGTCGCCGAGCAATTCCCCAAGTACGCGGGGCAGTTGCGGCTGGCGATGATCGAGGTCGACGGCGGCCATCTCTTCGTCGTCCGCGCGGGTGTGGAGACGTACCTCGGCGTACTGGCCCGGGAGGGCCTCGACCAGGGCCTGCTCGGACACCAGATGCGGGACCTGGCCCGCAGGATGGGTGAACTCCTCGGCACCACCGCGCGCCTGGAGGAGCACTCTGGATGAGTGCTCCCCGCCGGCCAATTGACCCCTCCGGTCTGGAGCGTTACTACGTCCTCACCGGAGGGCGCAGCGGACCGGGCGGTTCGGCGTCGAGCCTCGACGTGGCGACCCTCATCGTCTCCCGCGCCGCGCCCGTACCGGGCATGCAGCACGAGCACGAGGAGATCCTCCGGCGCTGCCGCGAGCCGCTGTCGGTGGCCGAACTCGGCGCCCACCTCGGACTGCCCTTCAACATTCTCGCGGTGCTGCTGGCGGATCTGCTGGAGGCGGACCGCGTCGAAGCCCGTGACCCCATCCCGGCGCACGGCGCCGGTCGCGGGCCCGACCTCGCACTCCTTGAGGAGGTACTCAGTGGACTTCAAAGGCTTTGACCATCCCGGCTCCTCGGGCGGTGACGGCACTCGCTCGGTGAAGGTGATGATCGCCGGCGGGTTCGGCACCGGGAAGACCACGATGGTCCGCTCGGTCAGTGACATCAGACCGCTCACCACGGAGGAGACCCTCACCCAGGCGAGCGCCGGCGTCGACCACCTCATCGGGGTGACCGACAAGACGGAGACCACCGTCAGCCTCGACTTCGGCAAGATCCGCCTCAACGACGAACTGGTCCTCTACCTGTTCGGGACACCCGGCCAGGAACGGTTCTGGTTCCTGTGGAACGGCCTGTTCAAGGGCGCCCTCGGCGCGGTGGTCCTCGTCGACACCCGCCGCCTCGCCTCCAGCTTCCGGGCGATCGAGGAGATGGAGCGGCAGGACGTCCCGTTCGTCATCGCGCTGAACATCTTCCCCGACTCCCCGGAACATCCGGTCGACGAGATCCGGGACGCCCTCGACATCTCCCCGGACATCCCCGTCGTGGCCTTCGACGCCCGCGACCGCCACTCCAGCCGTGACGTACTGGCCGTGCTGATAAGCCACTTGAAGGAACGCTCGGCCGTCGTCGCACTGGAGTCCCGATGACCGACCAGACGTTGAACGACCCCGATGCGCCGAGGGGCTGCCCCGTCGCCCACGGCCGGGGCGACGACCGCACCCGGCTGTACGGGCCGGACGCGGCGACCGATCCGCGCGGCATCTACGAGCGGCTGCGCGAGCAACACGGTTCTGTGGCACCGGTGTTGCTCGAAGGAGACGTGCCCGCCTGGCTGGTGCTCGGGTACCGCGACAACCGGCGGGTGCTGGACAGCCCCCGGCAGTTCTCGCGGGACGCCCGGATCTGGCGGGACTGGCGGGAGGGGCGGATCGCGGACACCTCGCCGATCATGCCGATGGTGGGGTGGCGGCCGGACTGTGTCTCGCAGGACGGCGAACCGCACCGCCGACTGCGGGGCGCGGTGACCGACGGGCTGTCGGCCGCGGCCGGGCGGGGGGTTCGGCGACACGCAACCTACTTCGCCAACAAGCAGATCGACGCGTTCGCGGACGCCGGTCGGGCCGATCTCGTGGCGGACTACGCCGAGTATCTGCCGATGCTGGTGCTGACCCGGATCCTGGGGCTTCCCGCGGGGGACGGGGACCGGCTCGTCGAGTCCAGTGCGCAGGTCCTCAAGGGCGGGGAGGACGCCCTGCCGCACAACCACCGGATCATCGAGATCCTCGGTGAACTCGCCGAGCGCAAGCGGGCCGAGCCGGGTTCCGACTTCACCACCGCGTTGATCGAGCATCCGGCTGGGCTCGATGCGGAAGAGGTCGTCATGCATTTGCGGCTCGTGCTGATCGCCGCGCACACCACCACCAGCAACTTGTTGGCTCGGGTGTTGCAGCGGATCCTGACCGATGAGTCCCGGCTGTCCGGGCTGGTCAGTGGGCAGTTGACCGTCTCGGCTGTGGTCGAGGAAGTCATGTGGGACACCCCGCCGCTCGCCGTTCTGCCGGGGCGGTTCGCTACGGCGGATCTTGAGCTCGGGGGGCATCGGATCGAGGAGGGGGATCTGCTCGTCCTTGGGCTCACCGCGGGGAATGTCGATCCGGAGGTTCGGCCTGATGCGGGGGTGTCCGTGCAGGGCAACCAGTCGCATCTGGCGTTCAGTTCGGGGCCGCACGAGTGTCCGGGGCAGAGTATCGGGCAGGCGATTCTTGAGGTCGGGGTGGATGTGTTGCTGCATCGGCTGCCGGGGTTGCGGTTGGGTGTGGGGGTTGAGGAGCTGACTTCTACGGCGTCTACGTGGGAGTCGCGATTGGATCGGCTGCCCGTTGAGTTCGCGGTTTGAGTCGATGATTTTCTTGTCTGCGGGCGGGTTGGGGCCGGTCGCGCCCACGCGGCGGAGCCGCAAATCGATACAGCCCCGCGCCCCTAAAGACGGGGCGTGCTGCCCGGCCCCTTGGCCGGGCAGCACGCCCCGTCTCACACTGCCAACAGGTCGTCCACCGAACCCTTCACCGCTGGGCCTGCCTCCGCTGCCGCGTAGCGGCCCGATACCAGGGCCCACTCGTAGTTGCCGTTGATCCAGTGCTGGATGGCCTCAACGCCCTGGCTCACCCGGAGGCGTTCGTTCTCGGTGAGGGCCAACTCGTCGCACATCTGGGGGACTTGGGACTCCAGGTCGAGGTACTCGGTGAGGCGGGCGTTGGTCATGCGGTAGGCCTCTTCGGCCGCTGCCTCCCAGGACAGGCCGCGGTCGCGGTGGAGGACGGCTATGAGGTTGTGGCCGTCGCCTCGGAGGCGTTCGCGTTCGAAGGAGTGGATGTCGTTCATGAAGCCGATGGTGTCGGCGGCGAGGTCACGCATCCGTTCCATCAGCGGGTGTGCCTGCACCTGAGCCGGGACCTCGAAGCCCCGGCTGCGTTCGCCGGCGTCGATGCTGTGGTGGATGCCGACCGTACGGCGCCGGAACTCCGTGTACTCGTCGAGGTCCAGCGTGCCCGCGATGCCCCGCGCCGCCAGGTCGACCTCCTCGCAGTGCGCCACCAGGAACCGGCCCCAGGACGCGGCGAACCGGGTCCGCCAAGTCAGGGACATGCCATCCGAAAGGTGGTCCCAGACCTGCGCCCAGGCCACGGTGATCGGGCAGACCACCCGCGGCCTGCTGCCCGCCGGACGCAGGGGCGTGACGATCAACTCCCGCGCCACGTCCAGGATTCGGTCGGCGCGGTCCGGTCGGCTCGCGTCGAACTGGTCGTCGAAGAGGAACGCCAGTGAGAACCAGTTCATCAGGACGACCATGTCCGCGGCCGACGCGTGCGGATAGGTGCGGGCCGCGGCCTGCGGGAGGTCCCACGACCGGTACTCCTCGAACCCGGCCTGGCTGCGGACCAGGCCCATGTCCCAGATCCAGCGCAGATGGCGGGCCCGGGCGTACTCCAGATGGTCGCTGACGGGGGTGTCGAAGGGGAGGTCGAAGGTGACGTCCTGAGGCATGCGCTTTCCTTTCGGGAGACGGAACACGGGGTCCCCCCACTGCGAGCGGGCGGTCCGATCGACTGCCCGCGCCCTCGAACTGCGCTCCGTGGTACGAAAGTTGGACCTGGAAGCGGCGGTTACGAAGCTGCCCAGAGCCTAGATGATCTACACCGCGCCCCGAGCGTGATCCCCGTTCCTGCTCATGCCTCCTGAGCTGCGTACACTTCCGTTCCTCCGACATAGGTAAGCGCTACCTGCGACTCTCCGATCTCCTCCGGCGGAGCGGCGAACGGATCACGGTCCAGGACCACCAGATCCGCCAACGCCCCCTCCGCGATGCGGCCGGTCTCGTCCAGATGGTTCGCGTACGCCGAACCCGCGGTGTACGCCGTGATTGCCGCCGCGAGGTCGAGGCGCTCGCCCGGCAGGAACACCGGTCCCGTGCCCCCGGGTTCGACCCGGTTGACCGCGACATGGATGCCCTGCAGCGGATCGGGACTGCTCACCGGCCAGTCGCTGCCCGCCGCGAGCGTGGCCCCGGAGCGCAGCAGCGCCCCGAACGGGTACTGCCACAAGGCCCGTTGGGGTCCCAGGAACGGGATCGTCAGCTCGTCCATCTGCGGTTCGTGCGCGGCCCACAGCGGCTGGATGTTCGCCACCGCACCGAGGCGTACGAACCGCGCCACGTCGTCCGGGTGCACCACCTGAAGGTGCGCGAGATGCGGTCGGGTGTCGCTCGGCCCGTTCACGGCCCGCGCCGCCTCGACCGCGTCCAGCGCGTCCCGTACGGCCCGGTCGCCCAGCGCGTGGAAATGGCACTGGAAGCCGAGCGCGTCCAACTCCGTGACGTACTTCGGCAGTTGCTCCGGGTCGATGAAGCTGGTGCCCCGATTGGCCGTCGCGCAGCCGCACTTGTCGAGGTACGGGTCGAGCAGGGCGGCCGTGCCGGTCTCGGCGACCCCGTCCAGCATCAGCTTCACACTGCCCGCACTGAATCGGCCGTGGCTCAACGCGGCTCGGCGGTCGACGAGTTCGGGGATCTGCTCGGCCCCGCGCTCCCGGTCCCACCACAGCGCGCCGACGACGCGCGCGGTGAGCGAACCCTCCCGGGCGGCGGCGAGATACGCGTCCGAGGGATCGTCCATCCCCAGGAACTCCCCGACCAGCGCGTCCTGCCAGGCCGTGATGCCGAGCGCGTGCAGATGCCGCTGGGCATGCAGCAGTGCGGCGAGTCGGTCGGCCTGCGTCGCCGGTGGCGTGAGGCGACCGACCAGCTGCATCGCGCCCTCCTGGAGTGTCCCGGCCGGTTCGCCGGACGCGTCCCGCTCGATCCTTCCGTCGACCGGGTCGGGCATGTCCCTTGTGATGCCCGCGAGTTGGAGCGCCCGGCTGTTGACCCAGGCGCCGTGATGGTCCCGGTTGGGCAGGTACACCGGCCGGTCCGGAACGACCGAGTCCAGCAGCTCCTTCGTCGGCGTGCCCCCCTCGAACGCCTCCATCGACCACCCGCCCCCGGTGATCCACTCCCGCTCGGGATGCGCGTCGGCATAGGCCCGTACGGCGGCGATGGTGTCCTCCGCCGTCTTGGCCCGCGTCAGATCGCACTGGGTCAGCTCAAGCCCCGCCGGCACCGGATGCACATGCGCGTCCTGGAACCCCGGCAGCAGCAACCGCCCCGCCAGATCGACGACTTGGGTGCGCGGCCCGGCGAGATCGTGCACCTCGGCATGGCCCACGGCGGTGATCCGGTCGCCGGTGACGGCCACGGCGGTCGCGGTGCGGCCCTCGGGGGTGAGGACGGGGCCGTTGGTGAAGAGGAGGTCTGCGTGCATGGTTCGTATCCTTGCGGGGGTTAGCGGGAGGTGGCGAGGAGCTGCGGTGCGTCGGCGTCGGTGCCTCGGCCGGAGTGGAAGTACGGCGATCTGCGCACCCACTTCGCCCACGCGGCGGCCAGGAAGCCGGACGCGATCATCGCCAGCGGGGTGAGCAGCAGGAACCAGCCGTTGTCCGCGCTGACTTCGAGGTGATCGGTGGAGGTGTAGAAGGACCAGCAGAGGTAACCGCCCAGTGCCAGAAGGGAGATGGCGCTCAGCGTGGGCAGCACGACCGCGCGCACGCCCTGCCGCCAGTCCTCCCGGAGGAGAGCGCGGAAGCGGACTGCGGCGGCCAGGGCGGTGAGGGCGTAGGAGAGTGCCACGACGATTCCCACGGCGTTCACCGTCGCCATGATCATGTCGGCCAGACGGGGGATCACCAGTGCCAGTGCAGCGACCGCCGTTGCCAGCGCACCGATGAGCAGGGTGCCGAGGGCCGGAGTGCCGTAGCGGGCGCTGACCTTGCCCCAGACCGGGCCGAGGGTGCGGTCGCGGCTCATCGCGAACATGCCTCGGGCGGTGGGGATCACGCCCGCCTGGAGCGAGGCGACCGCCGAGAACATCAGGGCGACCAGGGGGAGCGCGGCCAGCGGTTGGGAGGCCAGGCGGTCGCCGAAGTAGGCCAGGCCCTGGGCGCCGTGGCCCGCCAACTCGTCCTCGGACAGCACCCGTTGGAAGGCGATCGAGCCGAGCAGGAACAGGCCCAGCATCGTCACCAGGGTGATGAGCCCGGCCCGGGACGCGTCGCGTGGGTCGCGGACCTCCTCGTTCACGGTGAACGCGGCCTCGAAGCCCCAGTAGCAGAACACCGACAGCAGCAGGCCCTGCGCGAGCGCCGACGCCGAGGGGATCGCGAACGGGTCGAACCAGCTCAGGCTGAAGGCGTGCGGGCCGGTGACGATGCCGTAGCCGCAGAAGCCGAGCAGGACGACGTACTCGAAGATCAGCAGTCCGGTCTGGAGGCGGGCGGCGGTGCGGACGCCGGTCACGGCGGTGAGGGTGACGGCGACGAGGATCACGATGCCTACGGAGGTCGTCTGTGCCGTCGATCCCGGGTCGAGGGTGAGGCCGCCCGCCTTGTGCACTCCGGCCTCCCCGGCGAGCTGGATCATGGCCGAGCCGGTGACCGCCGTGGTGTAGGCGAGGAAGGCGATCGTGGCGACGATGTTCACCCAGCCGACCAGGAAGCCCAGCCAGGGAGTGAGTGAACGGCCCACCCACACATAGCCGTTGCCCGCGTTCGGCTCGACCTTGTTCAGTCGGGAGTAGGCGCCGGCGATGCCGAGGATCGGCAGGAACGCGAGCAGCATGATGGCCGGCAGATGCAGCCCGACCACGCCGGCGGTCACACCCAGACCGATGCCGATGCTGGTGGTCGCGGCCGTGCTGGACGCGGCGATGGCGACGCCGTCCAGCAGGCCGAGGGACTTGCGCAGTGCGGGCCCCGACGGGGGTGGCGTGTCGTTCATGGCGTGCTCTCCGCTCGCACCGGGGGGCCTGAACGGCCCCGGTGAACGCACATGAAACTGCCCGCGCACTTAACAGGTCAACGGTGTTGTCGTAAGGTGCGAGCACCCGGACGGACCATCGAGGAGGTGCCGTATGAGCGAGCGTGTCGTCCCGGCCGCCGCCCGGCAGCGCAGGCGCCCCACCAAGCAGGGCGTCGTCCTGTCCGAGGAACTGATCGTCGAGACCGCCCTGAGACTGATCGAGGAGCACGGGGCCGACGCTCTGTCCGTGCGCCGGCTCGGGCGTGCCCTGGGCGCCGACCCCAGCTCCCTGTACCGCTATTTCCGGCACACCGACGAGCTGATGCTCGCCGTCGCGGACGAGCTGATCGGCCGGACGCTGCGCACCTGGCGGCCCAGCGGGGACTGGCGGGCCGACCTGCGGGAACTGGGCCTGCGGGTGCACGCCGGGGCGCTCGCGCACCCGAGGGCGGCGGTGCTCAGTTCGTACCGGGTGACCGGGCGGGTGTACGAGATCCAGGCCGTGGAGGCGATCCTCGGGGTGCTGCGCGGGGCCGGGTTCCCGGACGTGGAGGCGGTGCGGATCTACCACGCCTATGTCGACCAGGCCCTCGCCTTCGGTGCCCTCGACTCCGCGAACACGGCGTTGCCGAAACCGGCCCGCGAGGCGGAGGCGGCCGTATGGCAGGCGACGTACGCGCGGCTGCCCGCCGACACGTACCCGCACATCGCGGCCACGGCCCGGCATCTCGTCGCCACCATGCGGCACAGTTCCTATCCGGCCGCCCTGGATCTGCTGCTGAGTGCGGCGGCGGCACGCCTCGCCGAGATCCGTGCGGCGGCGGAGGGCTGAGCGGCAGACTGGGGCCATGACTCAAGAGCCCGCACGCACCGCTGAACAGCGCAAGCAGGACACGCTCCGTCGGCTTGAGCGCTCCGAAGACGGTGGCGACGCCTGGGTCGCCACGGCGGGCGAGGACGGGGGAGCGCCCTATCTCGTTCCGCTGTCGTTCGTGTGGGACGGCACGACCCTGCTGTTCGCGACCCCGGCCGCGAGCCCCACCGGCCGCAACCTGGTCTCCACCGGTGTCGCCCGGCTCGCCGTCGGGCCGACCCGGGACGTCGTGCTGATCGAGGGCACCGTCGTGACACTGACGCCGGCCGACCTGCCCGAGGAGGACGCCGAGATCTTCGCCTCGGAGACCGGCTTCGACCCGCGCCGACTGACCACGCCCTACCTGTACTTCAGGATCCGCCCGCAGCGCGTGCAGGCCTGGCGGGAGGCCAACGAGCTGAAGGGACGGGACCTGATGCGCGACGGGGAGTGGCTGGTGGCCGACTGAGCCCGCTCCCCATGAGGCGCGCGGGGTTGCCTACGAGGAGCGCGGGGCGAACGCCGTCGTCGTGAACGTCGTCCTGTTCGCGGTCGTCGTGCCGTCGGTGAGCCACCAGCGCGTGGGGAGCTCCCCGTAGGTGCCGAACTTCGTGTCCGCGCCCCAATTCAGGACCAGTTCGTCCTTGCCGTCACCGTCGAAGTCGGCGGCCCCCGCGGGCCGGGCGTGCCGCCACTTCGCCGGGATCCTCCTGCCGTCCTCCTCGGCGGGCCCGTCGCGCAGGACCGTGGTCCGCCGGGTGCCGTCGATGAGCGTCGCGCCCTCGTACGTGGCGACGAGGACGCCGTCACGGCCGTCGCCGTCCGGGTCGGCGGACACGTAACCACCGGGCCCGTACTGGCTGCGCGCGGACTTCGGCGCCTCGGGGAGCCGGTACGTCACCGGTGCGCCGCCGTCGCCGGGATACACGGCGAGCGAACCGTCGACGTCGGCCGACTCGGTCTCGTAGCCGGGCTCGTCGTTACGGCTGCCGTCGTCGCCCACGGCCACATCGCGCTGCCCGTCGCCGTCGAAGTCGCCGAACGCGTGGGCATTGCCGCTCCTCAACTGCCTTCCGGTGGCGGACAGTTGGGAGCCCCGGTGGGCGGTGTAGAGCATGTTGCCGGACTGTTCGCCGTCGCTCACCGCGTGCATCAGGAGCGAGGTCGCGCGGGGCGTGCCCGACGGGGCGATGGCGTCGGCGGTGAGGTCGCCGTCCGACCAGGGGAGGCTCGTGTCGGTGCGGGCGGGTGTGCCCGAGCGCGTGAACGGGCCGTACATCACCACCATCGACGACTGGTTGTGGGCGAACCCGACGAGGTCGTGGTGCCCGTCCCCGTCGAAGTCGCCGCGCACCACGGACTGGACGCCCAACTTCGCCGCGCTCTGCGGGAGTTGGACGGGAGTGGCGGAGGTCTTCGCCGTGGGTCCGCCGGGGCCGCCCCACGATATGTACGGGAGGGTGCGCGGGGCGGTGATGTTGCCGTCCGATGTCGTCGCGCCCTGGACGGTGGTGACGAAGTCCGGGAAGCCGTCGCCGTCCAGATCGGCGGTGGTGAGGTCGGCCGCGGACAACGAGTCCTTCGGGGCGAGGAGTTGCCTGCCGGGTGCGGGCAGGCCCAGGTCGGTGCGGCCGTAGACCGTGCGCGTCGACGGGTCGATGCCCTTGGCCGATCCGTAGACCACACCGACCCGTTCGTCGGTGGCGCCCTCGCCGCCGCCGACGACGATCGGCACCACGAGGTCGCGGTGGCCGTCGCCGTTGATGTCGTCGGGGTCCTTGGAACCCTTGCCCGGAACGGGAGTTCGGCTCACCGCGGCCGTCGTCGGCTCTCCCGCGGACGGCGACGATTCGTGCGCGCCGGTGCCGCTCCCGCATCCGCTGAGCGGAGCGAGCGCGGTGCAGACGGCGAGGGCCACTACGGCGATACGAGGCTTCACCCGTCTCACCCTTACATCCCGTGTCCCACCCGAACCAGGGGAGCCGTGCGGTTGTTGCACGTTCGTCGATCGACGCCGGTCGGCGGCATCAACTCGCGGAACGGGGATATCCGTTGGGGGCGAGGCAACCGGACTCGACCCTTGCCCGCCCCAGTTCTTCGGAGGACACATGGCATTGGTCAACGCTAGCTTCGTGGTGCTCGATGCGGTCGAGCCGGAGAAACTCGCCGTGTTCTACACGGAGTTGCTGGACGGCGAGCAGACCGACATCACCCTCGACCAGGTGGAGATCAGGGGTGCCGACGGGACCCGGCTGGCCTTCCGCCGGGACCTCAGCGCCACCCCGCCGAGCTGGCCCCGCGCTGAGAACAACCAACAGGTCCACCTGGACTTCCTGGTGGAGGACATGGACGAGGCCGAGCGCAGGATCATCGGACTCGGCGGCCGCCCGCTGGAGACCAAGGACATGCCGGGCCCGCACGAGGAGCGCGTGTACGCGGACCCGGCCGGCCACTCCTTCACGCTGCGCCCGGTACCGCCGACGGCCGCCGGCCAGGGCTGAGGCGATACCGGGGAGGCCCGGTTCCCAAGGGTCCTGTTCCCGAGGGTCCTGTTCCTAACTGCCTTACTCCCGGCCGCCCTTGTCCTTCGCCGGCCAGATCCCGGTCGAGCGCTCGATGGCCTTCGCGCCGGTGCGGTCCGCCGCGCTGCGCGCCACCGCGAAGAGGGCGCCCTGGAGCGCGGCGGCGAGCAGGATCTCGGCCCAGCCGCGGTCCCGGTCCAGCGGGTCGGGGGCGTTGTCCTCGTGCCGTACCGCCTTCCACGTGGCGCGGAAGGCACGGCCGGCGAGGGCGCCGCTCACCAGGCCCAGGACGAGGCCCACGGGCTGGTAGACGAGGGGGAGTTTCTTCTTCTTGATCTTGGCCACGCTGATCTCCTTCTGCGGACGAACGGGCGGGTCGGCCCGCTCGGCACCCCGACGGTGTCATCGAAAGCGGTCCTTCGGTAGAGGGTGTGAGCAGCACCTTCAGGGGCAGTCGGGGGAGATGAGCGACACAGCTGCCGACCAAGCATCCGACCGGAAGACCCGGGTCACCGTTCTCGTCGCGCTCGCGGCCAACCTGGTGATCGCGGCCGCCAAGGCCGTTGGTGGTCTGGTCGCGGGGTCGCCCGCGCTGCTCTCGGAGGCAGCGCACTCGGTGGCCGACAGCCTCAACGAGGTCTTCCTCCTCGCGGCCCTGCGCCGCAGCCGCCGCCCGGCCGACCAGCGGCACCCCTTCGGCTACGGCAAGGAGCGGTTCTTCTGGTCGCTCCTCGCGGCCGTCGGGATCTTCGTCATGGGCGCCTGCTTCTCCGTGTTCCAGGGGGTCGAGGCCCTGCGCAACGGCGCCGAGGAGACGTCCACCGGCTATGCGGTGGGCCTGATCGTGCTCGCCGTGGCCCTGGTCGTGGAGGGGATCTCCCTGCTGCGGGCCCTGCACCAGGTGCGCGCCCAGGGCGGTGGCATGGACGCGCTGCGCGACCCGGCGCTGCGGACGGTCGTGGCGGAGGACGGCACGGCCGTGGTCGGCGTGACCCTCGCCATCATCGGCATGGCGCTGCACATGATCACCGGGCAGGTGGTGTGGGAGGCGTCCGCGTCGATCGCGATCGGACTGCTGCTCGGCTACGTCGCCTACCGCCTCGGCCGCGACGCCCGCGACCAGCTCATCGGCGAGGCCGTCGACCCCGAACTGAGCGACAGGATCCGCTCGTTGCTGGCGGCCGAGCCCGAGATCGACAGCGTGGAGGCACTGTTCACGATGCGGATGGGACTCGACTCGACGATGGTCGCCGCCCGGATCGACCTGGTCCCCGGGATGGACAGCGAGCGGGTCGAGGAGGTCTCCGTGCGCATCAAGCGGTCGCTCGGCGAGGCGGTGTCCGAGGCCGGCGAGATCTTCCTGGACATCACCGACCGGCCGGTGGAGGAGGCACGGAAAAGCCCCGCCGCGACGGGGGAGCGCGGCGGGGCCTGACCGTCGGATGCCCGACGGTCACCGGTTCATGCGCCCCGGAAACAAGAAACCTCCTCCGGGCTGGTCAGTCCCCGGGACTCAGCTTCCGGCGGCGGCCGGTTCGAGGACGAACACCGGGATCTGCCGGTCCGTCTTCGTCTGGTACTCGGCATACGGGGGGTAGGCGGCGACCGCCCGCTCCCACCACTCGGCCTTCTCGTCGCCGGTGACCTCGCGGGCCGTCAGGTCCCACTTCTGCGGTCCGTCCTGCAGCTCGACGTGCGGATCGGCCTGGACGTTGAAGAACCACACCGGATGCGTGGGCGCGCCGCCCTGCGAGGCGACGACGGCGTAGACCCCGTCGTGCTCGACACGCATCAGCGGGGTCTTGCGGATCTTCCCGCTCTTGGCGCCCACCGTCGTCAGCACGATGACGGGCAGACCGGTGTCCGCCAACGTTGTCCCCTTGGTGCCGCCGGAGCCCTCGTACAGCTCGACCTGGTCGCGTACCCACTGCGACGGGCTGGGTTCGTACTCGCCCTCAAGAGGCATGTCATTCGTCCCATCTCGCGTTCTACGGCTGTCTGGCACCGAGATTCAACACCAGCCGGTGCGTGATTCATCCATACCGCGACTCTCTTCGGCCATGCCCCCTCCACCGGGTGACTACCTCGGAGGTAATCGCACCGGAACGGACTCTCCGGCACAGTCGGCACCCCGCACGACCACCGGCCCAGGGAGCGCGCCCGATGTCCACGACCCCGACCACCCGCACCGTCGTAGCAGACCTCCTGCACCGGATCGGCCACGCCGAGCCCGAGCGCATCGCCGAGTTGTACGCCGAGCAGGTCGACTGGAGGCTCGACTGGCCCGAGGACGAGCACGGCAGCCCCGCCACCCCGTGGATCCGGCACCGCGCCACCCGCGCAGACACCGCCGACCACTTCCGGGATCTCGTCGCCCACCATGTGCCGGGGCAGGTGGGCACGGAGATCGAGCGCGTCCTGGTCGACGGCGAGGACGCGGTGGTTCTCGGCGAGATCCGGCTGACCGCCAGGCCCACCGGACGGTCGTATCGCGCCAGGTTCGCCCTCCATCTCACCGTCCGGGGCGGGCTGATCGTCCGTCATCACGTGTACGAGGACAGCCTCGCCGTGTTCCTGGCCTTCGCCCCGGCGGACGGCGGGACTCCGGTCGCGGGCGGGTGACGTTGGACCGGTCCCACGACCGTGATCGTCGGGCCGGCCGGGGCCATCAGGTTCGGCCAGATTGTAGGCACCACCGATCTGGCCGAACTTGAGGTGGCCCTATAGGTGCCTCGGGCATCTAATGAAGATCGGCAAGACGCACTCTTCGTCTGCGAGGTCTTCCATGACGGATCTGACGGAACTGAGGGATCGGACCGACCAGCCCGAACCCGTCTCCTTCCCGCAGGACCGCACCTGCCCCTACCACCCGCCCACCGGCTACGACCCCCTCCGCAGCGCCCGCCCCCTGACCCGCGTCACGCTCTACGACGGCCGTCCGGCATGGCTCGTCACCGGGCACGCCGCCGCCCGCGCCCTGCTGGCCGACCAGCGGCTGTCCTCCGACCGCAGCCGGCCCGACTTCCCCGCGACCAACGAACGGTTCGCGGCGGTCCGGAACCGCAAGGTCGCCCTGCTCGGCGAGAACGACCCCGAGCACCGCACCAAGCGCCGGATGATGATCCCCGCCTTCACCGTCAAACGCGCCACGGCGATGCGCCCCGACATCCAGCGGATCGTCGACGAACGGCTCGACGCGATGATCGCCCAGGGCCCGACCGCCGACCTGGTGCCCGCGTTCGCGCTGCCCGTCCCCTCGATGGTGATCTGCGCGCTGCTCGGCGTCCCGTACACCGACCACGAGTTCTTCGAGGCCCAGTCCCGGCGCCTGCTGCGTGGTCCCAAGGCCGAGGACAGCCAGGACGCCCGCGATCAACTGGAGTCGTATCTCGGTGAGTTGATCGACCGCAAGCTGCGCAGTCCGGGCGAGGGAGTGCTGGACGACCTCGTCCGGGACCAGCTGAGCGAAGGGGCGCTGGACCGCGAGGAGTTGATCTCCCTCGCGATCATCCTCCTCGTCGCGGGCCACGAGACGACCGCCAACATGATCTCCCTCGGTACCTTCACGCTGCTGCTCCACCCCGAGCGGCTCGCCGAACTCCGGGACGATGCAGGGCTGTTGCCCGACGCCGTCGAGGAACTGATGCGGTCGCTGTCCATCGTGGACGGGCTGATGCGGCAGGCCCTTGAGGACATCGAGGTGGACGGCACGACGATCCGGGCCGGCGAGGGTGTGATCTTCTCGGCCGCGGTCATCAACCGCGACGAGGACGTCTACACCGCCCCGGACGCCCTGGACTGGCACCGGCCCACCCGCCATCACGTCTCGTTCGGCTTCGGCATCCACCAGTGCCTCGGCCAGAACCTCGCCCGCGCCGAACTGGAGATCGCCCTGCGCAGCCTCTTCGACCGGCTGCCCACGCTGCGCCTGGCCGTCCCCGCGGAGGAGATCCCCTTCAAACCCGGCGACACGATCCAGGGGATGCTGGAACTCCCCGTGACCTGGTAAGAGGCTGCGCTCCATGCACACGGAAATCCACATCGACAAGGACATCTGCATCGGGGCGGGCCAGTGCGCCCTGGCCGCCCCGAGCGTCTTCACCCAGGACGACGACGGCTACAGCACGGTGCTGCCGGGCAAGGAGGACACGAACGACCCCATGCTCAGGGAGGCGGCACGGGCCTGCCCGGTGAGCGCGATCACGGTGTCGGACACGGTGGGCTGAGCGGGCGGCTCGGTAGGGGGCGGGCTGCTGGGCGACCGGTTCCTGAGTGCGATGGCGGGCGGGCTGGGCCGAGCGGTTCCTGACGAGGTGGTGGCCGGCCCGCCGAACCACCTCCTCCTGCCGGGAAGCCGATCCCCTTCAGCCCGCCCTCCTCAACCCGCCACCCCAAGCACCCCGACCTCGACTCCCCGCAACCCCTCCCGCCCCGCGATCACCTCGTACCCGGCAACCCGCCCACCCTCGACCCGCACCCGGAGCGCGAGCAGCAACCGTCCCCCCGGCGCGACGACAATGCCCGCGTCCCCGTCGACGAGGGCGACGGACGCGTACCGCGTCCGGTGTCGCAGCAGGACCGTCCCCTCCGCGACCGCCCGGGCGCCGCGCAGCTCGGCCGGCACGCCCGGCGGCAGCACGGCGGGGTCGGCGCGGCGGACGACATCGGGGGCGAGCACGTCGAGGAGCGCGCCGAGGTCACCGCCCCGCGCGGCGGACAGGAACGCCTCGACGACCTCCCGGTGCCGGCCGAGTGCGGCGCCCGGCACCACCGGCGTGCCCCGCACCTTGTGCCGGGCCCGGCTGGCGAGCTTCTTCGCGGCGGGCAGGGACCGGTCCAGGACCGCCGCGACGCGGTCGAACGGCACCGCGAACAGGTCGTGCAGCACGAACGCGACCCGCTCCGCCGGACCCAGCGTGTCCAGCACCACCAGCAGGGCGATCCCCACCGAGTCGGCGAGGACGGCCTCGTCCTCGGGCAACTCGTCGGTGCTCGGCTCCGGCAGATCGTCGCCGTAGGGATCCTCCCGTCGGGACGCGCGTGAGCGGAGCATGTCCAGGCAGACGCGGGAGACGACCGTCGTCAGCCAGGCGGTGAGGTTGTCGACGCCGTCGTCGCCCGTACGGCTGAGCCGGAGCCAGGCCTCCTGCACCGCGTCGTCGGCCTCGCCGAGCGAGCCCAGCATCCGGTACGCGACCGCCCGTAGCCGCCCGCGCCGCTCCTCGAACCGCTCCGCCAACTCGTCGTGCCCCCGCATGGGTCACCTTTCCTCGTCGTGTTCCGTCACCAGTCCGACGAACCCGAGCCGACCGAGGTGACCACACCATGCTGCTGCACATCGATTCCAGCGCCGACACGACCGCCGACTCCGTGACCAGGCAACTCACCGAGACCTTCACGCGGACCTGGCACGTTTCGCACGGCAGCACGGCGGACTACCGCCACCTGGACCTGTCCGCCGCACCGGTGCCGCCGATCACCCCCGCCTACACGACCCTCGGCCGCCGTGTGGAGCGCGAGGGATTCGTCCCGCCCGCCAAGGTCCCCGCACTGCTCGAGAGCGCCGACGAGCGGCACGAGTGGGAGCTGACCCTGCCGCTGGTCACCGAACTCCTGAGCGCCGACACGGTGTTGCTCGGTGTCCCGATGTACAACTTCTCGGTGCCCGCGACCCTGAAGGCCTGGATCGACCGCGTCACCTTCCCCGGCGCGCTCACCGACCCGGACACCGGCGAGAGCCTCCTGCGCCACACCCGCGTGATCGCGGTCACGGCACGCGGCGGCGGATACGGCCCCGGCACCCCGCGCGAACACTTCGATTTCCAAATGCCGTATCTGCAGGCCTACTTCGGCAGCCTGGGCGTCCCGCCGGAGAACCTCCACCTCGTCGCCGCCGAACTCACCCGGGTCGATGTCCTGCCCCAACTGGCCGGCCTGGAGGACCTGGCGGCGGCCTCCCTCACCCGGGCCCGCGCCCGGCTCACGGCACTCGCCACAGCCTGACCTCAGCGGGCCCGCGACAGCGAACGGGCGGCCTCCCGCGCCTCCGCCGCAGGCTCCGCGCTCCCGGTGATGCCCGCCGTGACCATGGCCCCCTCGGCCAGCAGGAACAACTGCCCGGCGAGTACCGCGGGCAGCCCCGCGTCCGCCACGAGCCCGGCGAGAAACTCGCGGAACGCCCGCTTGTGCGCCCGCACTTGGGCCACCACGCGCTCCGAGATCGCGCCCAGTTCGCCGTACGAGTTGATCCACGCGCACCCGCGGAAGTCGGCCTCGCCGAACCACTCCTCCAGCCAGTCGAAGACGGCCGGAATCCGCTCCTGTGGATCATCGTGGAGCGCGACGTGCTCGGCGAGGCGTCCGCGCCAGCGCAGGTCACGCCGTTCGAGATACGCCGCCACCAACTCGTCCTTCGCGGGGAAGAGTTGGTAGAGCCGCTTGAGGGAGAGCCCGGAGGCGGTGCGGACGGCGTCCATGCCGACGGCCTGAACCCCCCGTCCGTAGAACAGCTTCTCGGCGGCGTCCAGTGCCTGCTCCCGGGCGACTGCGCTGTCCATCGAACCGACCCCTTGTTGACCTGAGAACGTGCGTTCTCTACGTTAGCAGTCATCGAGAGAACGCACGTTCTCCGTATCTCGCCGCTCTGGAGACGACCATGGCCGACCGCCCTCCCCTCCCGCCCTTCACCCGTGAGACCGCGGCCCAGAAGGTCCAGGCCGCCGAGGACGCCTGGAACACCCGCGACCCGCAGCGGGTCGCGCTCGCCTACTCGGAGGACTCCGTCTGGCGCAACCGCGACACCTTCGTCACCGGCCGCGCCGAGATCGTCGCGTTCCTCGCCGCGAAGTGGGCCCGCGAGCACGAGTACGCGCTTCGCAAGGACCTCTGGGCCTTCGACGGCAACCGCATCGCCGTCCGCTTCCAGTACGAGTGCCGGGACGCCGACGGCCAGTGGTGGCGGTCGTACGGCAACGAGCTGTGGGAGTTCGACGAGCACGGCCTGATGACCCGGCGCGAGGCGAGCATCAACGACCTGGCCATCGAGGAGAAGGACCGCCGCGTCCTCGGGACGCGACCCGAGGAGGAGCGCGGACGGTCGTTCCCGCTTCAGTAGGCTCCCCGGGTGACCGAACAGGACTCGAAACCCTTCCTCTACGTCGTCGTCTGCGCCGCCGGGATCGCGGCGGGCGTCAGCAGGCTGATCACCGCCGCGCAGGCGCGGGACTGGGAGGTCGGGGTCTTCGCCACCCCGGTCGCGATGGGCGGTTTCTTCGACACGGCCGCCGTCGAGGCGCAGACCGGCCGCCCGATACGTTCGGCGTGGCGCACCCCCGGCGATCCGCGCCCGTTCCCGCCCCCGGACGCCGTGCTCGTCGCGCCCGCCACCTTCAACACGATCAACAAATGGGCGGCCGGCGCGGCGGACACCCTCGCGCTCGGCACCCTGTGCGAGGCATACGGCCTCGGCGTCCCGACCGCCGTACTCCCTTGTGTGGGCGAGGCGTTGGCCGCCCATCCCGCCTACCGGGCGAGCCTGGTGCGACTTTGCGAGATGGGCGTGAGGTTCGGGGAGCCGTACTCCGGCGAGGCCCAAGAGGACGGCGGGCGACCGGAGTTCGGGTGGGAGGCCGGCCTGGACCTGCTCGACCGGCTCTAGTCGCCGACGTCAGTGTCCGAGCAGTGCCCTCAACTCCGGTTGCAGCAGGTCCCCGTGGGCCTGGACGAGGTCGTCGCACAGGTCCCAGATCCGCTCGACCGGCAGGGCCGCCGCCGTCGCCGGGTCGGCCATCGCCGCGTGCCGGATGTGGCGCGGGTCGCCGTCCGTGGCCGCCCGGACCACCAGGTCGGTGACGGAGACGTACGCGCTGTTGAGGGCCGCGCACTGCGGGGGCAGGGCGCCGATCCGGGTCGGCTGGACGCCCAACGCGTCGATCAGGCAAGGGACTTCGACGACCGAGTCGGCGGGGAGGTTGTCGATGAGGCCGCGGTTGGGGACGTTGCCGTAGATCGTGCGGGGTGTGCCGGTGACGATGCTGTGGATGATCTGCGGGGCGTACTCCAGTGTGCCCTCGACGGGGAGCGGGATGCCGGAGGCGAGGGCGTCGCGGGTGCGTTCGTAGCTCGCGGTGTTCTCCTCGATGATCTCCAAGTAGGCGCCGACCGGCAGTCGTAGCCGCTCGATCTCGCTGTCGTGGTGGAGGTACCAGGGCACGTACTCGGCGGAGTGCTCGCTGGTCTCCGTGGGGTAGTGGCCGAGCCTGCGGTACATGTCCACGCGGACCCTGCGCAGGAGTTCGGGGTCCTTCGCGATCGTCTCGTCGAGGAGCGGGTACAGGCTCTGGCCGGCCCGCTCGAAACGCAGCACCCACGCCTGGTGGTTGACGCCCGCGGCCAGGTAGGAGACCTCCTCGAAGGGGACGCCGATCAGCTGGGACAGGTCGTGCATCGTCCAGTACACCGAGTGGCACAGGCCCGTCGCGCTGAGGGCGGGGGCGATGCGGCTCAGGTAGAGCAGGTTCATCGCCATCGGGTTGGTGTAGTTCAACAGGTGGGCGTCCGGGCAGAGTTCGGCCATGTCCTCGGCCAGCGACCGCAGCACCGGGAAGGTGCGCAGCGCGCGGAAGACGCCGCCGATGCCGAGGGTGTCGGCGATCGTCTGGCGCAGGCCGTAGCGGGCCGGGACCGCGAAGTCGGTGCGGGTGGCCTCGTTCATGCCGACCTGGACGATGTTGACGACGAAGTCGGCGTCCGCGAGGGCCGATCGGCGGTCGAGGTGCGCGGTGATCTCCGGCTCGGCGCCGCGCACTTGGGCGATGTGCCGGGCCGCGCCCTCCGCCGTCGCGAGCCGTTCCGGGTCGATGTCGTGCAACGCGATCCGGGCGCGGGCGAGTTCGGGGAAGGCGAACAGGTCGGCGAGCAGGCCCTGCGTGAACACCACACTGCCGGCGCCGATGAAGGCCACCTTCACAGCGCTGCCGTCAGTCATCAAGGTCCTTTCAGGGAAGCGGAGTCGGGGTGTGCGGCTCATCCCTTGAGGCCGCTGGACGTCAGCGACTGGATGAACGTCTTCTGCGCCAGCAGGAACGCCACCAGCACCGGCACCACCGTGATGACGTTGCCCGCCATCACCGCCGCCCACTTGGTGTGGTGCTGTCCCTGGAAGGTCGTCAGGCCCAGCTGGAGCGTGTACCGGGTGTCGTGGTTGATCGCGATCAACGGCCACGAAAGGTCGTTCCACGTGGACAGGAAGGTGAGGACGGCGACCGTGGCGAGCGCGGGTCGGGCCAGCGGCATCACGATCGAGAACAGCACCCGCAGCCGCGAACACCCGTCGATCCAGGCCGCCTCCTCCATCTCCCTCGGCAGCGCGAGGAAGAACTGCCGGAACAGGAACACCGCGAACGGCGTCACCAGCGACGGCAGGATCAGCGCGCCCAGCGTGTCGATGAGCCCGAACCACTTCATCACGAGGAACGTCGGGATCATCGTCAGCTGGAACGGCACGACCATCGTCGCCAGCATCAGCCCCAGCAGCAGCCGCGACCCGACGAACCGCATCCGCGCGAACGCGTACCCGCCGAGCGAACCCAGCAGCAGATTCGACACCACCGCCACCGACGCCACGATCAGCGAGTTGGCGAACCAGCGCGGGAACATCGCGTTGCCCAGCACATAGCGGTATCCGCCCAGATCAATTCCCTTGGGCCACAAGGCGGGTGGGAAGCGGTTGATCTCCGCGTTCGTCATCACCGAGCTGAGCAGCAGCCACACGAACGGCAGCGCGAAGCACAACGCCAGCGGAGCCAGCACCAGATGCCACGCACTCATCCGCCGCGCACTCATCGGACCCCTCCTTCCGTACGACCCTGCCGCCGTCGTACGACCCGCAGCGCGCCGCCCGCCACCAGCAGGGCCAGCGCGAGGACGTACGCGGACGCGGCGCCGTAGCCCGCGGTGAACATCTGGAAGGCCTGCTGCCAGACGAAGTACACGATCACCGTGGTCGAGCCCAACGGGCCGCCCTTCGTCGTCACATAGATCAGGTCGAAGACCTGGAGCGAGGTGATGAGCTGCCACAGCAGCAGGAAGACGGTGACCGGCGTGAGCGCGGGCAGCGTCACATGGCGCAGTATCTGTGCCCGGCCCGCGCCGTCGATGCGGGCCGCCTCGACGAGTTCGGGCGGCACGTCCTGGAGTGCGGCCAGGTACACCACGACACAGAAGCCGACTCCGCTCCACAGCGAGATCAGCACCAGGAGGTACAGCGCCTGGTCCGGGTCGGCGAGGAAACCCTGGGCGGAGATGCCGAGTTGGTGCAGCAGCGCGTTGGCGACGCCGAACTCCGGGTCGAGGATGAACGAGAACAGCACGCCCTGCGCGGTCGCCGACACCACGAACGGGATGAACACCAGCGTGCGGTACAGGCCGATGAGCCGGATCCGGCGGTTGAGCGCCAACGCCAGCGCCAGTCCGCCGACCAGGCTGAGCGGCACGTACAGGGCCGCGTACAGCAGCGTGTTGCCCACCGCCGTACGGAAGGTGGGGTCCTGGGCGAGGGCGCGGTAGTTGTCGAGGCCGACCCAGCGGCCTGGTGTGACCAGGTCGTCCGCGCGGAACGACAGCAGCAGCGACCAGACGACGGGTACGACACTCAGCCCGAGGATCACCACGACGGACGGACCGATGAACGCCCAGGCGGTGGACCGCTCTTGACGGGCGCGACGGCGGGCGGCGCGGCGCGCGGCCTGAGTGGTGACGGCGGGTTGAGCGGGAAGGGTGAGGGCGCGGGGCAGTGTGGACATCGGGGTCTCCCGGAAGGGGGAAGTCACCTGGGGATCAGCAGGGCCGCGTCGGCCTTGTCGGCGCAGGAACGGAGCGCCTTCTCGGGGGAGTCCCGGCCGAGCAGCACCGAGACGATCGCCTCGCCCAACGCCTGCGAGATCTGCGGATACGCGGCGTGGACGGGCCGGACGCGCGCCGAACGCAGACTGTCGGTGAAGACGTCGAGACCGACCGTCCCGGCACTGTGCTTCCGCCACTCCGGCCGTGCCGCGGTGCCCGTGCTCAACGGCAGCCCGCCCGCCGAGATGTCCCAACGGACGTCGTGGGCAGGCGAGTTCATCCACTGCACGAATTCCACGGCCGCCCGGGACCGGGCCGAGCCGTTGTCGAAGACCGTCCACGTGTCGGGCCCGGAGATGGTGACCGCGTGCCCGCTGTACGTCGGCAGCGGCACGACCCCGTAGTCGATCTTCGCGTTGATGATGTCGGGGAGTTCCCACGGCCCGGTGGCGACCATGGCCATCCGGCTGTTGAGGAAGACCTGGTAGAGCTGTTCGCTGCCGGGCTTGGTGTCCAGGTACGCGCTTTTGTCGTGGCCGAGTTGGGCGAGGGTGCGCAGGGCTCGTACACCCTGGTCGGCGAAGCCGATGTGCTTGCCGTCCGGCGCGACGACCTCGCCGCCGAGATCCCACAGCATCGGCCACAGCCGCCACACCGTGTCCTCGTCGCCGACGGCGGGCCAGCCGGTGCCGAAGACACCCCGGTCGTGGTCGGTCAACTGCCGCGCGGTGTCGGTGAACTGGTTCCAGCTCCAGCCCGGCTCCGGGTAGTCGAGCCCGGCCTGCCGGAACAGTTTCCTGTTGTAGACGACGGCCAGCGAGTCGAGCACGGCGGGTGCGGCGCGCACGCGTCCGTTGACGGTGACCGCGTCCCGCACCGGCTTCCAGAACGTCTCCCACGGTGTCGGCCCGTCGCGCATCGCGGACGTCAGGTCGACGACGCGCGGGCTGCGCGCCACGCTCGCCAGGTCCGAACCGAAGATGTAGGCGATGTCCGGGTACGAGCCGGCGGCCAGCGCGGCGGTCACCTTCTGGAGCATCGCGTCGGCCAACACCCCACCGCCGCCCGGGTCGACGCGGATCGTGGGGTGGGTCCGGTTGAACTCGGCGACCAGCGCCTCCACCGCCTTGCGGCCCGTGTCGACCTGCCCGTGCCACAGCTCCACGGTCACCCGGCCGTCCGCACCGACCCCGTCCGAGGTACCGCCCGCACAGCCACTCGCGGCACCGATCGCGGCGGCCCCGAGCAGCAGCCCACGGCGTGACATCCCGTTCCCCATCACGGTCTCCTCACCGCACCTTGCGGACGTAGTCGGCACTGCCGGGCGTCGACACGTCCAGGTCCCGGCGCACGATGCCGAGCCTCCCGGCGAAGCCCGAACGGGCCTCGCGCAGACCGGAGTCGGAGTACTCGATGACGATGACCCGGTCGTCGAAGGCCCGGGCGTACTCCCCGCACTCGTCGTACTCGGCGCACTCCTCCGCGATCGCGAAGTCGAGTCCCGTCTTCTTCCTCGGCCCGGCCAACTCCACTGTGTTCTTCTGGGCGATGGCGAGACGTCGGGCGTGCGCGTGCCGGGAGAGCAGGGTGATGAAGGCGGTCGCGTTGTTCGCCGTCAGGAGGTGGTGGGAGCGGGTGTAGCTGTCGTAGTTGTCCGGCTCGACGGCGTCGAAGCCCTTGGCCGCGCAGCCGTCGATCCACCGGTTCACCCGCGCCGCCACCCGCTCCCGCTTGGCCGCCGTACCGATGTCGAGCGGTGCCTCGCCCCAGTCCTCGTCGACGACCACCTCGCCGTCCGCGTCCCGCAGCAGCAGGTCGGCGGGCCAGGAGGCGCGCTCGTCCGGCTGGGCCTGGAAGGCGTTGACATAGCAGATGTTGTAGAGGCCGGGCGCGGGCGACGCCGTACGGTCACGGCTGACGATCCGGACACCGGCCGGCGGGGGATAGGCGCCGCCGATCCGGTAGTCGAAGTCGGCGTGGAGGGGCGGGAGTCGGACTGTGCCGGGCGCCGGACGGGAGGTACTCGCCGAAGGCGTGGCGCTCTTCGACGGCGCCGCACGGGACGGACGCTCCGAAGGCGTTGGACGCGACAGGCTCTTCGGTGTCGCGCGCGACGGTCGTTCCGGCGCCGAAGTGGTCGAGGTTCCGCACGAGGTCAGTACCGCCGCGGTCACGACGGCGCCGCCCAGGACCGCGGCCGTCCCGAGACCTCCGACGCGGGAGACACCCTTGACGGGCATGTCCGCTCCATCAATCGCGGATACGACCCCGCCTCGGACCGGATGGAGCCGCGGTCCTGGCGACTGTGGCCGGGCTTGGAACCTGTCCGCTACCGGCTGGGCGCACCTCTGCGTACCGCGCCGCACGCGCGGGCACGTCCAGGATCAAAGCGCCCGGCCGCGCCACTCGTCAAGGGTGCGCGCACATGCGCGGCTTCGAGCACCCACGAAGTCGTACGCTCCAAAGCGGTACCGAACTCGAAGGCAGGAGCAGCAACGATGCAGTACGTGAAGCTCGGTTCGACCGGCCTGGACGTCTCGCGGATCTCTCTGGGCTGCATGACCTACGGCCTCCCGGACCGCGGCACCCACGAGTGGACCCTCGACGAGGAGGCGTCGCGCCCGCTGATCCGGCAGGCGCTGGAGGCCGGGATCAACTTCCTCGACACGGCGAACGTCTACTCCGACGGCACCAGCGAGGAGATCACCGGCCGGGCGCTGCGCGACTTCGCCCGCCGTGACGAGGTGGTCCTCGCCACCAAAGTGCACGGCCGGACCCGCCCCGGACCCAACGGCGCCGGACTCTCCCGCAAGGCGATCATGTCCGAGATCGATCACAGCCTGGCACGTCTCGGCACCGACTACGTCGACCTCTACCAGATCCACCGCGCCGACCCGCACACCCCCGTCGAGGAGACGATGGAGGCGCTGCACGACCTGGTGAAGGCGGGCAAGGTCCGCTACATCGGGGCGAGTTCGATGTACGCGTGGCAGTTCGCCAAGCACCAGCACGTCGCCGAGCGGCACGGCTGGACCAAGTTCGTCTCCATGCAGAACCACTACAACCTCCTCTACCGCGAGGAGGAGCGCGAGATGCTGCCGCTCTGCGCGGACCAGGGTGTGGGTGTACTGCCCTGGAGCCCGCTGGCGCGCGGCCGGCTCACCCGGGACTGGGGCACCACCACCGAGCGCAGCAGCACCGACAACTTCGGCAACCGCCTCTACCAGGACGGTGACCGCGCCATCGTCGAGGCGGTCACCCGCATCGCCGGCGACCGGGGCGTGCCGCGCGCGCAGGTCGCCCTCGCCTGGCTGCTGCACCAGAGCACGGTGGCCGCACCGATCGTCGGCGCGGCCAAGCCGCAGCACATCGAGGACGCCGTGGCGGCCGTCGAACTGGAGCTGAGCGACAAGGAGTTGGAGGAGCTGGAGCAGCCCTACACTCCGCACGCGATCAGCGGGCATTCCTGACGCATCTCGACAGGGCCTGCTCCATGTCCCTTGGAGCAGATCAACTGAGCTTGCTCCAGGCCGTCTTGACGGTCTGTCAGTTCGGGCCGTGCGGTGCGAACTCCGTGCCGCACGGGCCCGCCCCGGCGCTCTCCGCCAGCGGCACCCGCTCGCCGCTCATCGAGATCGTGCGGTAGAACCTCCCGATACGGTCGGCCGAGCGGCCCACGTAGTGCCCGACGAACGAGCGGCGGAAGCGGTCCGCGCTGCGATTGGGCCGGGAGCCGTGCACCAGGCTGCCGTTGAAGAACAGGACGTCCCCGGGCGCCATGTCGACCGGTACGGCCGCGAGCCCCGGCGGCGGTGGCACGTACTCGCGCGCGAAGGACACCCCGGCGTCCGCCTCCTCCGGGCAGAACAGGTCCATGCGATGGGTGCCGGGCACGACCTCCAGGCCGCCGTTGTCCCGGTCGATCTCGTCGCAGGCGATCCACGCGGCCACACAGGTGCCCGGCTCGGCCCGCAGATAGAAGTTGTCCTGGTGCAGCGCCTGGCCCCGCGCTCCCGGCGGCTTGAAATAGAACATGCTCTGCGCGGCCAGTACTTCTTCGCCGAACAGGGTCTCCAGGACGCTCCGCAGCCGGGGTTCCAGGAGGAAACGCAGGGCGAGTCCGTTGATCTCGTGAGGGTGCATCACCCTCGGGTGGGTCCGGAGAGGATCGTGGGAGTCGTACGGTTCGAAGTGCCCGGGCACCGGGCCGGCCGCGTGCAGTGCCGTGAACTCCGCACAGAGCCGGTCGATTTCGTCGTACGCGAACAATCCGCGCGCGATCGTGAACCCGTCCTCCTCGAACGCGGCGATGTCCGTGGCCGTCATACAGACCTCCTCAGTGTCATGTCACACCACAGTGTCAGGAGGCCGGGCGTGTGCCTATTGGTTGGTCGTGAACGCTCTCATCGGTGATGGAGTGGAAGTCGGCAACTCCCGTGACGCCAGTGACTCGGCGGGCAATCAGCCGGGCGGCCGGAACATGACCTGGGAAAACCGGAAGAAGGGCCGTCCTCGCGCGCGACGCGCGAGGTGCGCCGTGCCGCCTCCGGTCAATGGTTTCGGGATTTCCCGTGTGGATACGGCGGCAATCCCATAACGGACCCCATTGACGAATCGTCAAATGATGAGGTCCGGACCGCAATGCACAAAACGGAGGGAGACCTTGTTCCGTCTCGCTGACCTGTGCAAAGGTGTGCCTGTCGACGCGCGGGCACATTGATGATTCCCCTCCGCGCGTTCGAGGCCGCTCCCGTACGTCACCCCCCTTGCTTCAAAAGAGCTGCCCCAGGCGGACGTTCGCGATGCCATCAATCGGACGGGTGGACTTTGTCGACCTGTCGACGGAGTCGCATACCCGCCGGTATGTGCCGAGTTCCGCGTTTCACCTGGAGGAATGCAGCCGTGACGGACCCAGGTCCCTCGAATTCCCCGACTTCCGCTCACCACTTCGAAGTGACCGACGAGCAGCTCAGCGCCGAGCTGAAGAAGTGGACGGGGACGACGCCAGCGCTGCAACCCGTCGGCGAACTGCTGGACCGGCACTGGGAAGCGGCCTTCTCCTATGCGCGGCTGTGCACCGACGGACCGCACCACGCCGGAATGCTCACCACGGCCGCTTTCACCCGGCTCTTCGGGGAATCCCTGCGGCAGTCGGGACCGACCGCGGCCTGGCGCCCCCAGGTGCTGGTCACCGTCCGCCGTATCGCCGCGGAATGGGTCGCCGACCACCGGCAGGAAATGCTCCACCCCGACCTGCGCTGGGCGAGCGGTGACGGCGACCGGGGCGCGGCCCGGATGCTGCCCGTGCCTGAACGGCGCCTGCTCTCCCGGGCGTTCCAGCGGCTGCCCCAGGCGGCCCGCACCCTGCTCTGGCACATCGAGGTCGAGTCCGAGCCCTATGCGATACCCGCCGGACTGCTGGGCCTGGACGAAGAGGGCGCCGACATCGAACTCGGGCGCTCCCGCGGGCGGTTGCGCGAGGAGTGCCTCCAGGTCCACCGCGAACTCGCCCAGGACGACGAGTGCATGCGCTACATCCGGCTGCTGGACGTCACCTTCCGGCGCGGCGGCGCGGAGGTCGACCCGGATCTCGCCATGCACCTCAGCGTCTGCAAGCACTGCCGGTACACCGCCGACCAGTTGAACCAGTTCAACGCCGGGCTCGGCATCGCACTGGCCGAAGCGGTGCTCGGCTGGGGCGCGCGGGCGTACCTGGAGGTCAGGGCCGGCAGCCGCGCGCTGCCCGCCGAGATGTCGTCCGCCTCGACGGAACTCACGGTGCACCCCGGCCCGCGGCGCGGCGAACTCAGATCGGCCCACAAGGCGGCCCGGCGCGTCCGCCGCCGCAACCTCGCCGTGGCCGTGCTGACCGTGAGCGGACTGGTCGTCCTCCCGCTCGTCCTGTGGTCGACCGGCGGCTCCGGCGGCGGCAAGACCGCCACGGAGAACCAGGCCGCCGGCGCCTCCGGCGCGGGCAAGGAATCCGCCGACCCCTCCTGGGCCAGCAAGAACGACACCACCCAGGGCACGCTCAGCGGCCGACTGCACAACGTCGAGTCCGGCCTGTGCATCGGCGTCGCCGGCAACAAGCCCCTCAAGGGCAACGAGGCCGAACTGCAGACCTGCTCCTCGGCGGCCGGCCAGCAGTGGTCGTACGAGACCGACGGCCGGCTGCGCAGCACCGCCGACCCGGGCCTCTGCCTCGACTCGCACCTCGCCTTCGAGGTACAGCTCGCCCCCTGCACGAGCACGTCGTCGGCGACCGCGAAGAACACCCGCTACGACTTCACGCTCCAGGGCATCCTCGTACCGCGCTGGAACCAGGACCTGGCCCTGACCCCCGCCTCCACGGACGGCGGCGGCGCGCTCGTCCTGAAGAACCGGGCGGACGGCTCGGCGCAGCGCTGGGTCTTCGACACCTCGAAGGCCGACCCGCAGATGCAGGTCGTCAACTGGGACACCGACAGCACCGACTCGCCGACCCCCACGACGAAGAAGGCCGCCCCGACGCCCTCGAAGACGCCGACGGCCACGCCCACCCCGACGCCGAGCGCGTCGACCCCGCAGTCCACGCCGACGACCTCGGCCCCGACCATGGACTACTGCGACTACTACCCGTCGTACTGCACGGGCGGCAGCCAGGGCGGCTGGGGCGGAGGCGGCGGATACGGCGGCGGTGGGCACGGCCGCTGAGACTCAGTGCGGCGGATGCGGCGGTGGCGGTGGCAGGGTCGCGATGCCCGGCGCCGCCTCCGGCCACACCAGCAGCACCGGACAGGGCGCGTGATCGACGGCGAACCGGACGGCGGGCCCGAGACTGTGCGGGCCGAGCCGGGCCCGGTCACCGTCACGGGCCAGCACCAGCAGATCGGCTTCCCCGGCGGCGGCCACCACCTCACGCTCGACCCGCCCCGCCCGTTCCATCCGGGTGCACGGCCGCCCGAGCCGCTCGGCCGCCGCGTCCAGCAGCTCCGCCGCCGACGTACTGCCGAGATCCTCCAGCCGGGTCCCGGGATCACGCTTGGGACCACCCCGGCCGAGCAGCCCGGCGAACGCGCCGTGCGCGACCCCGGGCACGTCCGGCCCGCTCACATGCAGCAGCACCACCTCGTCCGCCTCCGGCGCATGCGTCCGTACGGCGTCCACGCAGGCGGGCCAGGTGCCTTCGACCAGCCAGGCGATCACACGCATTCGGCCTCCCTCGGTGTCAGAGAACCTGGAGCGACACCCACAGTGCCAGCACCGCCGGGACGAGAGCGGACGGCACGGCGATCAGCCCCAGCTTCGTGAACTCCTTGATATCCACGTCATGTTCGTGCTGATGCACGATCCGCCGCCACAGCAGCGTCGCGAGCGACCCGGCGTAGGTCAGGTTCGGCCCGATGTTCACTCCGAGCAGTACGGCGAGGACGGCCCCCGGCCCGGACTGCGCGGTCAGCGGCAGCAGGACCAGGACCGCCGGCAGGTTGTTGATGAGATTCGCCAGTACGGCGGCCAGCGCGGCGATCCCGAGCAGTGCCGCGATGCCGGTGCCGCCGGGCAGGAGGTGGCCCAGCGCGTCCGAGAGCCCGTTGTCGACCACGGCCCGCACGACGATCCCGAGCGCCAGCACGAACGCCAGGAACGACGGTGAGGCGGCCCGCACGATCGTCATCGGGGTCGCCTGCCGCCGTAGCAGCGCCCGGCCGGCGAGGACGAGCGCGCCCGCCAGCGCGGCCCACGCCGGATCGATGCCGATCGCGGAGGTCAGCACGAACCCGGCGAGGGTGCAGGCGACGGTCGTCAGCGCGAACACCGGCAGCTCGGGCTTGTCGCCGGACACCGGCGAGGGCGCCGCCGCCGCGAGGTCGCGGGCGAAGAAGCGCCGGAACACCAGGTACTCGGCGCCGATCGAGACCAGCCAGGGCAGCACCATCAGCCCGGCGAAACGGGTGAAGCTCAGGCCGCTGGCCGCGAACGCGAGGAGGTTCGTCAGGTTGGAGACCGGCAGCAGCAGCGAGGCGGTGTTCGAGAGGTGCGTGCACGCGTAGACGTGCGGCTTGGGACGCACCCCCATCCGGGACGCCGTCGCGAACACGACCGGCGTCAGCAGCACGATGGTGGCGTCCAGACTCAGCACGGCCGTGATCACCGAGGCCAGCGCGAACACCGCGGTCAGCAGCCGGCTCGGACTGCCCTTAGCCCACTCCGCCATCCAGGCACCGCAGGCCCGGAACAGGCCCTCCACATCGCAGAAGTGGGCCAGCACGAGGACCGCGGCGAGGAACCCGACCACCGGCCCGAGCTGCTCGGCCTCGGCCCGCGCGTGGTCGAGCGAGATCGCCCCGGTGGCCACGGCGATACCGGCGGCGGGGACCGCCATCACCGCCTCCGGCCACCCGAAGGGACGGACGACGGCCCACACGAGGACGGCGACGAGCAGAACGACGGACAGGGTTTCGGCGAGCGGGGTGTTCAGGGGACGGTCCTCCGGGACGCGGGACGTGGTGCCTGCCCCATGTAACCAGGCCGGGGCGCGCAACCCGTGATCAGGAACCGGTACCCGCGCCGAGCACCGTCAGACGTACCGAGGACGAGTTGCCCGACACGGGCACCGCGCCGGCCGTCCACTTCACGTGCAGCGCGTCCTGCTCGTCGGGCGGGGTCACCGCGAGCCAGCTCGCGGTCGCCGTCTTGGCGCCGCTGACCTCCGGGTTGGAGAAGGTCAGGCCCGCCCAGGCGCTCTGCCCCGGCTTCAGCGTGACCGTGGTGACGGTGCTGCCCGACTCGCGCTGCGGGTCGTCGCCCAGCTGCGTGCCGGACGCGTTCAGGAACGCGGCGCCGGGATAGCCGCGGACCGTGCAGGTGCGGCCGGACGAGTTGGTGAGGACGATCGGGAAGTTCTCCTGCCCGGCGCCCGGGTCGTTGGCGCCCACCTTCGCGCGCAGCTCGGAGGTGTGGCACCGGGTGCTGCTCGCGGTCCCGGTGTTGGTGCTCGTGCCGCCGGAGCCCGAGGACGTGGAGGTCGAGGTGGAGGAACCCGACGCGGCCGAGTCCGAGGCGGTGGCCGTGCCGGTGCCGCCCGAGGAGGCCGGCGTACCGGACCCGTCGGCCGAGGGGTCGCCGCCCGCGGGCGCGGCCGTACCCGACTGGGTCTGCGGACTGCTCACCGTGCCGCTGCCGTCGTCGCAGGCCGTCGTCGTCAGACCCAGGACGGCGATCGCGCTCACGAGCAGGGCCGCCCGGCGCAGGGACTGGGACGTGTTCGCCATCTTCAACACTCCTGGTGGTTCACCGCACGCACTTCGGCGTGCCGACCGCGCATCGTGCGCCGTCACACTGGTCCGATACGGATGGGCGCCGAAAAGTTCGCGAGTCCGCCGGGATCTTTTCCTGTACTTGGGTTCCGACAGTAGTCAGCTGACCCGCAGCGAGCGGAGTATGCGCGAGGTCGCGTCACCGCTGTGCTGCCGGATCTGCACGTAGACCTGGGGCTGAGCGGCGCCGCCGACCATGCGGAGCGCGGTCTCGGAGAGGGTGCCCGTGCCGCCCGAGCAGTCGCTCCAGGTACGGATCGTGCCGCGCCAGGTGGCGCTGGAGTAGGCGTGGCTGCCGTCGTAGTGGCAGCCGGAGTGGGCGATGCCGTCCACCTCGGTGCTCACGCTGCCGTGCTCGCTCAGGCCGATGAACACGCCGTTCACGTCCGCCGACAGGTCCGGCCACTTCGAGAGGTCGTCGGCGACGGCCAGCCCCGGCTCCTGCCCGGCCGTCAGCCCGAGGGCGTGCGGATTCCAGCCCGAGTCACGCAGCTGACGGCCCCACGCGTTGGGCACCTCGGCCACGATCCGGCCGGTGCTGTCCTTGACCCGCAGATCTGAACTCCCGGACGAGAAAGGGAAGTTCAGCACCGCGGCGCCCGCGCCCGCGGCCACCACGACGAACAGGCCCGCCATCAGCGCGACACTCCGGTGGCGGCTGTGCGGCCTGCGCTGCTTGCGCGTGGGGGCCGCCTCGGCGGCCAGCCGCTCCAGCTCCTCCGCGAACTCCCGCGCCGTCGGCCAGCGCTTCACCCGGTCCGGCTCCAGCGCGCGCACCACGGCCCGCTGGACGTCGGGCGACACGTCCGGCCGCAGCCGGTCCGGCCGTACGACCTGTCCGGGCGCCCCCGGGACCGTGCCGGTGAGCAGCTCGTAGCCGACCGCTCCCAGGCTGTACACGTCGGCGCGCTCGTCGATGCCGTACCCGGGCTGTGCCTGCTCCGGCGGCTGATAGCCCGCCGAACCGGCGGCCAGGGTGAGGCCCGACCCCTGTGCCAGGCTCTTGGCCAGGCCCAGGTCGGCGAGCAGAACGCGGTAGCTGCCGTCCGGGGCGGTGCGCAGCAGCACGTTGGTCGGCTTGATGTCCCGGTGCACTATCCCCGCCTTGTGCAGCGCGGCGGCGCCCCGGGCGGCCAGCGCGGTCAGCCGCAGCGCCTCCGAGACGGGCAGCGGACCCGCGGTGAGCAGATCGGCGAGGGTGCCGGCGTCGGCGTACTCCATGACGAAGTACGGCCGTCCGTCGGGCAGCTCACCGATGTCGTAGACCTGCACGACCCGGTTGGAGTCGGCCCGGCGCAGCAGCCGGGCCTCGGAGAGGAAGCGGTCGACGATGTCGAGGCGGTGCGCCCAGTTGTCGGCGAGCACCTTCACGGCCACCGGGGCTTCGAGCACGTCGTCGTGCGCGAGCCAGACCGTGCCGAACGCGCCGGTGCCCAGGCGGCGTTCGAGTCTGTAGCGGCCGATCTGTTCGACGAAGTGCATGCGACTATCATGCCTGCTCGTAGGCCGAGGCGGAGGAGTGGATCCAGTGCGGGACACGGTACGGACCGAGGAACTGGCGCGGCGGGCCGCGGCCGGTGACACGGGTGCCCTGGACGAGCTCCTGCGGTCGATCGGACCCGAGGTCCTGAGGCGGTGCGGGCGGTTCCTGCCGTGCCGCGAGGACGCCGAGGAAGCGGCGCAGGACGTACTGATGCAAGTCGCGCGGAAGATCGGCACATTCGAGGGCCGCAGCCTCTTCAGCACCTGGCTCTACACGGTCGTCGCCAACGGCTCCCGGCAGAAGTACCGCGAGCTGAAGCGGCGGGCCGCCGAGCAGCCCGCCGAGATCGACACGTCACAGCACGTCGACCCGCGCACCACGAGCGTGATCGCCGGGTCGAAGATCGACCTCCTGGAGGCGCTGGAGCGCCTGGAGCGGGAGCAGCCGAACCTCGTCGCGCCGCTGGTGTACCGGGACATCTGCAACCTGGAGTACGCCGACATCGCCGAGCGCCTCGGTATCCCGCTCGGCACCCTCAAGTCCCGGCTGCACGAGGCCCGCCGCCAGGTCAGGCCCTGGCTGACCGACCTCTCCTGAGCCGACCGGCCTCTTCTGATACGGCTCAGACCTCGTCGAAGAGGGACAGCTCCGCCCAGATCGTCTTGCCGTCGGCCGTGTGCCGGCTGCCCCAGCGCTGGGTGAGCTGCGCGACCAGCAGCAGCCCGCGCCCGCCCTCGTCCCAGGTCTTGGCGCGGCGCAGGTGCGGGGCCGTGTGGTTGGTGTCGGAGACCTCGCAGATCAGCGTGGTCGCGTCATGGATCAGCCGGAGCCGGATGGGGTGCGCGCCGTAGCGGATCGCGTTGGTGACCAGCTCGCTCACCACCAGCTCGGCCGTGAACCCGGCCTCGCTCAGGTTCCACAGGTCGAGCTGCTCGACGACCTGCTTGCGGATCGGGGCCACGAGTGACGGGTCGGCCGGGATGTCCCAGGTCGTGACCTGCTCGGCGGGCAGTCCCTGGGTGCGGGCCAGCAGCAGCGCCACGTCGTCGGCGGCGCCGCCCGGCGGGAGCACGGCGTGCAGGATCCGGTCGCAGGTCTCGTCCAGGGAGTCCGAGGGGGCGTATAGGGCGTCGAACAGCAGCCGCTGACTGTCGTCGAGGTCCCGGTCGCGGTTCTCGACCAGCCCGTCGGTGTACAGCGCGAGCACGGTGCCCTCGGGCAGCTCGAACTCGGCCGACTCGAAGGGCAGCCCGCCCAGGCCCAGCGGCGGTCCCGCGGGCAGGTCGACGGGCTCGGGCGGACCGCCGGGCCGGATCATGACCGGCGGCGGATGCCCGGCACGGGCCAGCGTGCAGCGGCGGGACACCGGGTCGTACACCGCGTACAGGCAGGTCGCGCCGACCTCGCCCGGGCTGCCCTCGCCGCCGGCCTCCGCGGACAGCCGTACGACGAGGTCGTCGAGGTGGGTCAGCAGCTCGTCCGGGGCCAGGTCGATGTCGGCGAGGGTGCGGACTGCCGTGCGCAGCCGGCCCATGGTGGCGGAGGCCTGGATGCCGTGGCCGACGACGTCCCCGACGACCATGGCGACCCGCATCCCGGACAGCGGGATCACGTCGAACCAGTCGCCGCCGACCCCGGCGCGCGCCGCCGGCAGATACCGCGAGGCCGCTTCCAGCGCGGCCGTGCGCGGCAGCTTGCGGGGGAGCAGGCTGCGCTGGAGGGCGAGCGCGGTCTCGCGTTCGCGGGAGAAGCGGCGGGCGTTGTCGATGCAGACGGCGGCGCGGGCCGTGACCTCCTCGGCCAGCAGGACGTCGTCGGCGGCGAACGGGTCGTTGCGCCGGTACCGGGTGAGGACCGCCACGCCGAGGGTGACGCCGCGGGCCTGGATCGGCACGGCCATCGAGGAGTGGATGCCGTACTCCTGGACGCGCCTGGTGCGGGTGCGGTCCCAGGCGAGCCAGAGTTCGAGGGCCCGGCCCGAGGCGACGAGCGTGCGGCCCGCGACCAGCGCGTCGGCCTGCGGGGACTGCTCCGGATACAGGTTCAGCTGGCCCGGTTTCGCGACGGCCTCGGGGCTGCCCTGCTGCACCGACTGGTGCGCGGCCCGGCGCAGGCGGATCGGCGCGGTGATCGCCGCCGGGGGCTCGCCGCCGTGCTCCTGCGGGTCCAGCAGATCGATGCTGACGAAGTCGGCGAGCGCCGGCACACAGACGTCCGCGAGCTCCTGGGCCGTACGGGTGACGTCGAGGGTGGTGCCGATGCGGACGCTCGCCTCGTTGACGAGTTGCAGCCGCTCCCGCGACAGGTAGTTCTCGGTGAAGTCGTGCGCGGCCAGACACACGCCCCGCACCCGCCCCTCGGCGTCGGTGATCGGCGCCATCCGGGCCAGCCACGCGTGCGCGGCGTCCTCGCCGCCGGTGCGCATGTAGATCTGGAAGTCCTCGGCGGTGCCGGAGGTGAGCACGCGCAGCATGTACTGCTCCAGCTCCGTGCTCTGCGTCTTCCCGCCGATCTCGGTGATCCGCAGCCCCTGGATGCGCTCCTCGGGCAGCCCGATCACGTCGGCCATCGCGTCGTTGACCCGGCTCAGCCGCAGCCGCTCGTCGTAGACCGCGATGGCACACGGCGACTGGGTCAGCGCGGCGGTCGCGAGGGGGTCCTCGGAGGCGCGGGGGCCGCCGCCCTCCAGCGGGGTCACCACGAGCCAGTCGCCCGGCCCGCCGTCCCGGGGCCGCCGATGGTGGGCCAGCAGCCACACGGACACGGCCCGCCCGTCACGATGGCGCAACGCGACCGTGCCGTCCCAGCGGGCACCCGTGATCCCGGGCAGCGCCTCGGCGCCGTCGGCCAGCAGCCGCCCGGCCGGGCGGCCCACGACCTCGTCCGCGGTGTGGCCGAGGAGCCGCCGGGCCCCGTCGTTCCACTCCACCAGAGTGCCCGCGTCGTCGATGACAACCCGCGCCGTCGCGGCATCGTCGAACGGGTAGACCGGTCTCATCGTCGCCACTCCATTGCGCGCACTCACAGTGAACAGTCACGCCACTTGCGTTCCAGCCTAGTGCGTCACGCTCTCGCGCGGACGAGAACCCCCAGGGCCGGGGGCCGCGGTGGGCAAGGGGGAAATCCGGTCGAAGTGGCCCTCGGGGCGGCTGTCCGTCCCCGCACCCTTGACGGCCCGGTGTGGCACCCCGTCAGAATCTGTTCGGTCACGATCAGTTGTGAGTACTTTTGGGCCCTGATGAGGGAGAGCCGCCATGACGGTCACTCGCAGATCGGTTTTGATCGCTTCCACGGCCGCGCCGACGGCCGCATCACTCCTGTCCGCCCCGGACGCACGCGCCGCCGCAGCCGCAGCGGGCGCGTCCGGCCGCCACACGGTCCCCCTGAGGGACGGCTGGCGCTTCGCGCTGGTCAACCCGGGCGGGACCACCGACCCGACCGGCGCCTACGCCGACGCCGCCGCACCGGACTACGACGACTCGGCCTGGCGCCAGGTCGCGGTCCCGCACGACTGGAGCATCGAGCAGACCCCCACCACGGCCTACGGCACGACCAGCGGCACCGGGTTCTTCCCCGGCGGCCTCGGCTGGTACCGGATCGCCTTCACCCTGCCGTCGGCCTTCGCGGGCAAGCGGATCTCGGTCGAGTTCGACGGCGTCTACATGGACTCGTACGTCCACTGCAACGGCACGCAGGTCGGCCGGCACCCCTACGGATACACGGGGTTCGCCTTCGACCTCACCGACCTGGCGCACACCGACGGCAGCACGGAGAACGTCGTCGCGGTGCAGGTGCGCAACCAACTCCCCAGCAGCCGCTGGTACTCGGGCAGCGGCATCTACCGCGAGGCCCGCCTCGTCATCACCGAACCGGTGCACGTCGAACGCCGGGGCACGTACGTCACGACCCCGGACATCACCGCCGAGCGAGCCGTCGTACGGGTGCGGACGACCGTGGTGAACGAGTCGGGCACCGCGAGCGAGGTCGAGGTCCGGTCGCGGGTCGTCGACCCCGGCGGCCGGACGGTGGCCCGCGCCGCCTCCACGACCACGGTCGCCGACCGGGGCACCGAGACCCATGAACTCGCCGTCCCCAAGCCCAAGTTGTGGGACATCGGGACCCCGGACCACCGCTACATCCTGGAGACCGAACTGCGGGTGGCGGGCCGGACGGTCGACACGTACAGCACCTCCTTCGGCATCCGCACCTACCGCTTCGACCCGGACGAGGGCTTCTCCCTCAACGGCGTCCACACCAAGATCAGGGGCGTCGACCTCCACCACGACCAGGGCGCCCTCGGCTCCGCGATCAGCCTCGACGCCGTACGCAGGCAGTTGAGCATCATGAAGTCGATGGGCGTCAACGCCTTCCGCACCTCCCACAACCCGCCCTCGCCCCAAATCATCCAGGCCTGCGAGGAGTTGGGCATCGTGATGATGGTCGAGGCCTTCGACTGCTGGCACACCGGCAAGACGACCTACGACTACCACCGTTTCTTCGACGACTGGTGCGAGCGGGACGCCACCGAGATGGTCCTCACCGCGCGCAACTCGCCCGCCGTGGTGCTGTGGTCCATAGGCAACGAGATCCCCGACTCCACCGCCACCGCCGGACTGGCGATGGCCGACCGCATCATCGGCGCGATCAGGGCGGCGGACGACACCCGGCCGGTGGTGATCGGCTCGAACAAGTACCACGGGGTGCCCGCCAAGGGCTCCGCGGCCGACCTCATGCTCGCCAAGCTCGACGGACTCGGCCTCAACTACAACACCGCCAAGTCGGTCGACGCCCTGCACGCCGCCTATCCGAACCTGTTCCTCTTCGAGTCCGAGTCCTCCTCGGAGACCTCGACACGCGGCGCCTACCAGGAGCCGCAACACCTCAACACCGGCGAGAACCACACCCCCGGCAGACGCGACACGTCCTCGTACGACAACAACCTCGCCTCCTGGACGATGAGCGGCGAGTACGGCCACAAGAAGGACCGGGACCGGAAGTGGTTCGCGGGCCAGTTCCTGTGGTCCGGCATCGACTACATCGGGGAGCCGACGCCGTACGACGTCTTCCCGGTCAAGGCGTCCTTCTTCGGCGCGGTCGACACGGCCGGCTTCCCGAAGGACATGTACCATCTCTTCCGGAGTCAGTGGGTGGACGAGCCCATGGTCCATCTGGTGCCGATGAGTTGGAATCACGAGCCCGGAGACACGGTCGAGGTCTGGGCCTACGCCAACGTCGACACCGTCGAGCTGTTCCTCAACGGAAAATCCCTGGGGACAAGGGAGTTCGACACCAAGAAGACCACCGACGGCCGCACCTACCTGGAGACCACCGAGGCCACCGGCGACGACAAGACCTTCACCACCGGCCCCTACCCGGGCAGCTACACCAGCCCGAACGGCAGCGCGGGCAAGCTCCACCTGACCTGGAACGTCCCCTACGAGCCAGGCGAGTTGAAGGCGGTGGCGAGCAGCGGCGGCAAGGCGGTCGCCTCGGACGTGCTGCGCACGGCGGGTCCCGCGCACGCCGTCCGCCTCACGGCCGACCGCAAGTCCCTTGCCGCCGACGGCCGTTCACTGGTCTTCGTGACAGCGGAGGTCGTGGACGCCCACGGTGTCGTCCTGCCCGACGCGGAGGATCTGATCGCCTTCGCGGTGAAGGGCGGGTCCCTGGCCGGCCTCGACAACGGCCGCGAGGAGAGCGTCGAGCGCTACCAGGCGAGCACCCGAACCGCCTTCCACGGCAAGGCACTTGCGATCGTGCGATCCGGTACGAAGGCGGGCTCGCTGAAGGTGACGGCGCGCGCGGAGGGACTGCGGAGCGGCACGGTGACGGTACGGACGACACCGGGTCGGGACGCGGCCACGACTTCGGCGCCGCGTTTCGAGGCCGACTATCCCGCGCCGTTCAACTACCCCTACGCCGACGCGAGTTACTCGGGCCGCCCCGACACGCTCCCCGCCGCCATGCTCGACGGTGACCCGGCGACCGGCTGGTCCAACGCCTTCGCCAAGTCGGCCACGGCCCTGTTGCCCGCGTTCAGCGGTGCGCGTGCGGAGGACTGGGTGTCGGTGGACTGGGGGAGGGGGCGGTCCTTCGACCGGGTGGAGGTGTCGTTCACCGTGGACTCGACGCACAGTCTGCCCACGGCGGTCGAGGTCGCGGTGTGGGACGGGCGCGGGTGGGCGCCGGTCGAGGGGACCGCCGTCGACTGGGCCACCGCCTCGGACGCCCCGACCGTCGTCACCTTCGGTGCCGTGCGCGGGTCGCGGGTGCGGCTGACGCTGACGAGCGGTCATCCGGGGACGGCTCAAGGGGCTTTCCGGATAAGCAAGGTGGCGGCTCCGGCCGGATAGGGCAGTCGTCAACGGCCCGGACGGGAGGTGCTGGTGTCCGGTCCGGGCCGTTGCACGGGGTCGTTGATCACGGCTCGCGCTCCACGAGTTCCTTCGGTCGCTTGTGCGCGGTGAGTGTGTGGAGTTCCGCCTGGTCCAGCGGGCGGTGCACCTCCACGTACTCACCGTGCGGCAGGCGCTTGATGACACCCGTCTCGCGGCCGTGCAACACCAGTTCCGCGTCCCGGAGTTGGAGGCCCAGGCAGATGCGGCGGGTCACGACGAAGGCGAGTGCCGGTGCGGCGAACACCGCCACCCGTACCGCCCATGTCACCGTGTTGATCGACAGATGGAGGCGGGTCGCCACGATGTCGTTGCCGCCACCGGCCAGGAGGACCAGGTAGAGGCTGATCCAGGCCACGCCAATGCCGGTGCGGGTGGGGCGGTTGCGCGGGCGGTCCAGGAGGTGGTGCTCGCGTTTGTCGCCGGTCCGCCAGGACTCCAGGAACGGGTACACGCCGATGAAGACCAGGAGGAGCGGGAAGACGACGATGGGGATGAGTACGCCGAGCACCAACGTGTGGCCCCAGAAGGTGACTTCCCAGCCCGGCATGACCCGCACCAGGCCCTCCGCGAAGCCCAGGTACCAGTCCGGCTGGGCGCCCGTCGAGACCTGGTCGGCGCGGTAAGGGCCGTAGGACCAGACCGGGTTGATCGAGGCCACCGCCGCCAGGACGGTGAGGGCGCCGAAGACCAGGAAGAAGAAGCCGCCCGCCTTCGCGAGGTAGACCGGCATGAACGGGGAGCCCACGACGTTGCGTTCGGTACGGCCGGGGCCCGCGAACTGGGTGTGCTTGTGGTAGACGACCAGGAGGAGGTGGACGACCACAAGGGCCGCCATGATGCCGGGGATCAACAGGACGTGGAGTGAGTAGAAGCGGGACACGATGTCGTGGCCGGGGTACTCGCCGCCGAACAGGAACATCGAGAGGTACGTCCCGACGATCGGGACCGACAGCAGCGCGCCGTCCACGAAGCGCATGCCCGTGCCCGACAGCAGGTCGTCCGGGAGCGAGTAGCCGAAGAGGCCCTCGAACAGGCCGAGGAACAACAGGGCCCAGCCGAAAAGCCAGTTGAGCTCGCGCGGCTTGCGGAACGAGCCCGTGAAGAAGTGCCGCATCATGTGCGTGAGCATCGCGGCGATGAACACGAGCGCCGCCCAGTGGTGCAACTGCCGGACCAGCAGCCCGCCCCGCACGTCGAAGCTGAGGTGCAGCGTGGAGGCGTAGGCGTCGGACATGCGGATGCCGTTGAGGGGGACGTAACTGCCGTGGTACGTCACCTCGTTCATCGACGGGTGGAAGAACAGGGTGAGGTAGACGCCCGTGAGGATCAGCACCACGAAGCTGTAGAGGCAGATCTCGCCGAGCAGGAACGACCAGTGGTCCGGGAACACCTTCCGCAGGTACCGCTTGCCGAGGGTGTGGATGCCGAGGCGGCCGTCGAACCAGTCGGCGACGCGTTCGCCCCGCGAGGGGTCCGGGGTGCCGGTCACCGGTCGTCCTCCCCGTCGTCCTTGTGCACGTGGGTGAGCTTCTCGGGGTTGGTCACGATGTAGACCCCGGACACCTGGTCTCCCTCGGGCGTGAGGTCCATGACCATCACCGCGTACGGCGAGTCGCCCTCGAACAGCACGGCCGCGTCGTCGCCGTTGACGCGTCGGTAGCGCAGCTCCAGGTCCTGGGGGCCGCGGCGCCGGGCCGCGAACGAGTTGATGAGGCGGACCGCCTTGTCCCGCCCGTGCACCGGGCGCAGTCCCGCCGGTTTCCGGTTGCCCCCGCTGTCGGTCCACACCGTGACGTCCGGCGCGAGGATCTCCATCAGCGAGGCGATGTCCCCGCCGATCGCGGCCCGCACGAACCGCTCGGTCGCCTCCCGCCGCACCCGGGGACGCGCCTCGTACAGCGGCCGCCGCGCGTGCACATGGGCCCGCGCCCGGTGCGCGAGTTGTCGTACGGCGGCCGGGGTGCGGTCGATGATGTCCGCGATCTCGGTGTGGGCGTACCCGAAGACCTCGTTGAGGACGAAGACCGCGCGCTCCAGCGGGCTGAGCGACTCCAGGACGACCAGCATCGCCATCGAGACCGACTCGGCGCGCAGCGCGGGGTCCTCGGGGTCGCCGTCGGCGGGCTGGTCGACCAGCGGCTCCGGGAGCCACGGGCCTACGTACGTCTCGCGGCGGCGGGTGATCGTGGCCCGGCGCCGGAGCGCGTGGTTGACGGCGATGCGGACGAGGTAGGCGCGTGGGCTGGTGATGGTGTCGAGCGGGGAGCGCCGGGCGCGCGACGTCCAGGAGAGCCAGCTCTCCTGGAGGACGTCGTCGGTGTCGGCGACGCTGCCCAGCATGTTGTAGACGAGGCCGAACAGCAGCTCCCGATGGTCCATGAAGACGGTGGTCGCCTCGTCGGTGACAGCGATCCCGGAGATATCGGACATGTATGCGCCTCCCCAGTGGCGTGCTCACCACTGCGAGGGGTCGCGGGGGTCGGAATGTGACAGCCGACGGCCTGAATGTGACGTAGGTCTCGGGACATGGGCGTCGTGTCACACCCCTCGGCCGGGCGGCCCTCTTGAACGCGAGTCCGACGTGCGGTCGGACGCGTTGTCGGATGTTCGGATGTAAGGAGTCGACATCGTGTTCAAGAAGTGGCACGGCAACCCCTGGGCGATCCTCATCACGCTCTCGCTCGGGTTCTTCATGACCCTCCTCGACCTGACGATCGTGAACATCGCGATCCCCCAGCTCGGCGAGGACCTCGGCGCGTCCCTGGACGAGATCCTGTGGATCGTCAACGCCTACACGCTGGCGCTGGCCGTCCTGTTGATCACCGGTGGGCGCCTCGGCGACCTGCGCGGCAAACGGAACCTGTTCGCCGCCGGAGTCACCGTCTTCACCCTGGCCAGTCTCGCCTGCGGCCTCGCGCAGGACCCGGCCCAGCTCATCGGGTTCCGCGCGGTGCAGGGGCTGGGCGCGGCGCTGCTGATGCCGCAGACCCTGTCGATCATCGCCGAGGTGTTCCCGGCCGACCGGCGCGGAGTCGCGATGGGCATCTGGGGCGCGGTGGCGGGGGTGTCCGGCGCACTCGGTCCGATCCTCGGCGGGGTGCTCATCACCCATCTGTCCTGGCGCTGGATCTTCTTCGTCAACCTGCCGATCGGCGCGCTGGTGCTCGTGCTCACCATGGCGATCATCCCGGGCTCCCGGCGCACGGTACGGCGCCGCTTCGACACCCTGGGCGTGACCCTCGCCTCAACTGCCCTGTTCTGCCTGGCGTTTGGGCTGACCGAGGGGCAACGGTACGACTGGAACGCCTGGATCTGGAGCCTGTTCGGTGCGGCCGTCGTCCTCTTCGCCGGCTTCCTGCTGCACGAGCGCGGACAGCAGAACGGCGAACCCCTGGTCCCCTTCTCGCTGTTCAAGGACCGCGACTTCAGCCTCATCAACTTCGTCGGCGTCACCGTGTCGTTCGGCGTCGTCGGGATGTTCCTGACGCTGACGATCTATCTGCAGTCCGTGCTCGGCTTCAGCGCGCAGAAGGCGGGGCTCGTGCTGTTGCCGGTGGCGCTCGGGTCGTTCGTCATGGCCGGGCCCGCGGGGGCGCTCGCGGACCGGGTCGGCGGCAAGTTCATCCTGATGGGTGGGTTGCTGGCCTGGGCGGGCGGACTGGTGTGGGTCGTCGGTGTCGCGGACGTCGGTACGGGGTGGTTGACCATCGCGTTCCCGTTGTTCCTCACGGGGTTGGGCGTCGGCTGCACGTTCGCGCCGATGGCCACGGAGGTCATGCGCAACGTCCCGCCCCGGCTCGCGGGCGCCGCGTCCGGAGTCACCAACGCGCTTCGGCAGGTCGGTTCGGTGCTCGCCGGTGCGGTGATCGGGGCCGTGCTCCAGGCCCGGCTCGCCTCTTCCCTGACCGAGCAGGCGCGGGCTCGGGCCGGTCAACTCCCCGTTGCCTACCGGGAGTCGTTCGTCGCCGCGTTCTCGAAGGCGGAGTCCGATGTCGGTGCCGGGCAGCAGGGGGGCGCGCCGGGCGGGGTTCCGCGGGGGGTTGCCGAGCGGATGCGGGTGCTTGGTGGTGAGGTGTTCGGGCACGGGTTCGTCCATGCGATGGGGCCCGCCGTGTATGTGGCCGTCGCCGTCCTGCTGGCCGGTGCGGTCGCTTGTCTCGCCGTACGGCGACACCGTGGGCCGTCCGGCAATCCGCATGCCTTGCCCATGTCCGAGCCGGAGTTGGAGGAAGCCGCGCGATGACCATCGGTGGCTGGGGGCTTTGGGGTACCCAGCTCGCCAGGGGCGCTGTCGTGCAACGGAGTTCATCGGTCGCCCTCAGGTCGCGTCGTGGAACACCAACCCCAACGCGTGACGCCTGCCGGAGCGTACGGTGCTCACCCCGTGTCTCATCGCCCCGGCCGACCAGCCGCGCTTCGTCCGTACCGGGCGGTCCCGCGTCGTGAAGACCAGGCCGTGGCCCTGCCGTAGAGGGGTCGCGGTGGCCCGGGACTGGGCGCGGGCCCGCTGTTCGACCATCAGGAACTCGCCGCCCGTGTAGTCGGTGCCGTACTCGCCGAGGCCGATCACGACCTGGAGCGGGAAGACCAACTCGCCGAAGACGTCGCGGTGGAGGGCGTTCCAGTCGCCCTCGCCGTAGCGGAGCAGGATCTGGGCCGAACGGTCCTGGCCGGACGCATGGCAGAGGGCGAGCCACTCGTCCAGGTCGTCCGGCCAGGGGGACGGGCGGTCCAGGCGGGCCGCCCAGTCCCGGGCGATCGGCAGCAGGCGTGGGTAGAGCGCGGAGCGCAGGGCGGCTACCGGTGCGGGCAGGTCGTGCGTGAAGTAGCGGTACTCGCCGGAGCCGAAGCGGTGCCGGGCCATGTCGACGGTGGTGCGGAACAGTTCCGGCTTCTCGTACAGCGCGGCCAGGTCGCGGCACTCGGCGGGTGCCAGCAGTCGAGCGGTCGGCGCGCTGCCGTACAGGTCCAACTCGGCGGTCAGAGCTGACCAGTTGGTGCCATCCATGACGACTTCCTCCGTATCCCTGTGGTCCGTCAGCCGAGCATCGGCTGCAACGCGCCCTCGTGGGTGAGGAGTTGGACCTTGCGATCGACCCCGCCGGCATAACCCCGCATCGAGCCGTCCGCGCCGATCACCCGATGGCACGGGCGCACCAGCAGGAGCGGGTTGGCGCCCAGGGCCGCGCCCAGGGCGCGGACTTCGGCGCGCGGAACGCCCAGGCGTTCGGCGAGGGCGCCGTATGTCGTCGTGGTGCCGTACGGGATGTCGTCGAGGGCCTGCCAGACCCGCTGCTGGAACTCCGTTCCCTCGGCGGCGAGGGGGAGTTCGAAGTGGGTGAGGTGTCCGGCGAAGTACGCGGACAGCTGGCGGGTGGCCTCGGTGAAGGCCTGGTCGTCGCGTTCCCGGTCGGCACCGATGGCCGGGTGGTCCGGCATGGTCAGGGAGATGAGGGTGGTGCCGTCGGCCGACTTCTCGCCGGTCAGGAGCAGCTCGCCCACGGGGCTGTCGGTGAGTGTGCAGATCGTGGTCATGGGAATGAGTCTGCTCCGGAATCGTGGCCGGGACCGGCGGGATTCGGACATGGAGCTGGGACCCGCTCGGTACCGTCGGGCGTAGCTCTTGACCTGGGGGTATTTACGGTCAAGTACCCGAGCGGTACCGTGTTGGCATGCCAGCTCTCAACGTGGAGTTCAGCGACCGCGAGCTAGAGGACCTGCGGCAGATCGCCAAGGAGCGCGGTACGTCGATGAAGGCTCTGGTGCGTGAGGCGGCCGCGGCCGACATAGCTCGCCACCGGGCGCTGCAGGAGGGTGCCGAGGCCTTCCGCCGGTTCTTCGCCACGCACGCCGACGAGTTCGCCGCCGCGTTCCCCGACGACGAACCGGCGGCCAAGGGCGAGGGGCGGGTCGCCTGACGCATGCCCGTCACTCCGGTCATCCATATCGACGTGCCCTGGCTGCTTCAGCGCCATGAGGAAGTCCTGCCGGACCAGCCCACCATCAACGACTTCTCGGCGTTGGTCGCGGCCGTGGCCCGACATCGCGTCGACCCGCCCCGCCTCGGCGTCGACTCCGACCCGGCCTGGCGGGCCGGCGCCCTCCTGCACACCCTCGCCCTGCTCAAGCCGCTGCCCTCGGCCAACGCCCGCTTCGCCTGCGCCACGGCCGTCGCCTACATGTTCGTGAGTGATGCCGGCATCGATCCGCCCTACGGCGCCCTCGTCGACCTCGCCCGCGACCTGATCTCCGGCAAGACGGATGTCTACGGCGCGGCGGACCGGCTGCGTTCCTGGCAGATCTGAGAGGCGGGCCTGACAGGTAGGTCCGTCTAGCGGTCCTCGTCGAGGCGGGCGATTTCGTTGCGCCCCAGCGGAGTTCCCTGCGGGGGCGCTTCGCTGGACGCGGGCCGGGTGTCGCCTTGGCGGGGTGCTTCGCCGGACGCCGTTCGCCGGTCGCCCCGACGGGAGGGCTCGCCGCCCGCCGCCCGTAGGTTTTGCTCGGAGGGCGTCTCGTCGGACGCGGTCCGTGCATCCTCCCGCCAGGGGGTCGCGCCGGATGCCGTCAGGCTGCCCAGCAGCCCCAGCAGTTCCGCGCTGCGGCTGCCCGGCTCGGCGTGGAAGACGACCAGGCTCAACGCGTTCGTACCCGGGATCTCGAACTTGTTCGACCGCAGCTCCAGGTCACCGACCAGCGGGTGGGTGAGGAGGCTGGTCCGGCCGAGCATGGGCCGTACCTCGTGGCGGCTCCACAGCAGCCGGAAGCGGTCGCTGCGCACGGACAGCTCGCCCACCAGCTCCACCAGCCGGGGTTCGTCGACGTCGGGGCCGATGTGACCGCGCAGGGTCGCCACGCCCTCGGCTGTCAACTCCTCCCAGTCGCGGCGCAGTTCACGCTCGGCGGGGTCGAGGAACACCGCCCGGAGGAGGTTCACGCCCGGTGTGTAGTTCGAGGACAGCGCCCGGCACAGCGCGTTGGCCGCGAGGCAGTCCGTGAACCGGTTCTGTACATACGCCGGGTGGCCGGACCAGGTGTCCAGCAGTTCGCGGACGCTCGTCGGTACCGCCTCGGGCCGCCTGACCCGCCGACGGGACACGGCCGGCCGCTCCGGCCGCGCGAGGCTCAGCAGATGGGCGGTCGCGGAGGCGTCCAGGCGCAGCACCCGGGCCAGTGCCTCCAGCACCTGCGCGGACGGGTTGCGGTCGCGGCCCTGCTCCAGCCGCAGGTAGTAGTCGGAGCTGATACCGGCCAGCAGGGCGACCTCCTCCCGGCGCAGCCCCGGCACCCGGCGCAGCCCGCCGCCGCTCAGGCCCACGTCCTCGGGCCGGACCCGCTCCCGGCGGGCCCGCAGAAACTCCCCGAGCGCGTTCATGTTGTCCACACCCACCACCGTAGGTCCGAATGCGCGGAGGTGCGTGTCCCTGTCACTACCAGGAACATCCGGGTACTGCCTGCCCGGCCGCGACAGGCACAGAGTCGATGGCAGGAAGCAGCACGTATCACCCATCGAAAGGCGCGCCATCATGGCCGACACCGTCTCCGGCGGCACCCTCACCCTCGCCGAGGGCCTCACCCTCACCCGCATGGGATACGGCGCCATGCAACTCGCCGGCCCCCAAGTCTTCGGCCCGCCGAAGGACCGCACCGAAGCGGTGGCCGTCCTCCGGGAGGCCGTCGAGCGGGGCATCACCCACATCGACACCAGCGACTTCTACGGCCCCGTCGTCGTCAACGAGATCATCCGGGAGGCCCTCCACCCCTACCCGGACGACCTGCACATCGTGACCAAGGTCGGCGCCCGGCGCGGCCCCGACGGCGGCTGGATCATGTCCCGGCACCCCGAGGACCTCAAGGCGCAGGTCCACGACAACCTCCGCAACCTCGGGCTCGACGCGCTCGACGTGGTGAACCTGCGGGTCGGTACCGATCACGGAGCCTACGAGGAGCCGATCGGGGAGGAGTTCGGGGCGCTCGCCGAACTGCGGAAGGCCGGGCTGATCCGGCACCTCGGGGTGAGCACGGTCTCCGCCGCCCAGCTGACCGAGGCCCAGGCCATCGCGCCGGTCGTCACCGTGCAGAACCTGTACAACCTGGCCAACCGGGAGGACGACGCCCTCGTCGAGCGGTGTGCCGCGGAGAACATCGCGTTCGCCGCGTACTTCCCGCTCGGCGGCTTCACCCCGCTGCAGTCGCGGACCCTGTCCGAGGTGGCCACGCGGCTGGACGCCTCGGCCCAACAGGTCGCCCTCGCTTGGCTGTTGCGGCGGTCGGCCAGCACCGTCCTGATCCCCGGCACCTCCTCCCGCGCGCATCTGCGGGACAACATCGCCGCCGCGGACCTGGTGCTGCCCGCCGACGCGATCGCCGAACTCGACACCATCGGTGGGGCCGCGGCCTGATGCGGGGGAGGGCGGGGGTGGGCCGCCCCCGCCCTCGGGGCCGCCGACCGAGGGCGGGAGGAGCAGGGTCGGCGGCCGTTTGGCGCGGGAGAGCCGCCGTCCAGCGCGTGGCCTCCGAGAAGGGCCGAACCCAGTGGACCGCGGTGAGCCGTGTGCCGGGAGCGTGCGTGACGCACCGGCGTGTGCGCATGGTTCACACGGGGCGCATGGAAAATCGAAAGTCGGTGCTGGTGAACCGAGTTGTCACCGCATCTGACTTTCTTTCAATGGTATGGAAGTTACCCAAGTGCCTTGTTGGGTCGAGTGGGTTGTGCAAGGGTGAAACACCCGCGCGGGGGCGAATGCCCGGGGCTCATTGGCCCGTTGATGAACCGAATCCGAGGAATCCACTCCGTGTCCATCCCGCATCCCCCTCGTCCTCCTTACCCGCCGCCGGACGGCGGGGCCCCCGAGGAATCCGACGAGACCCTGGCCGCACGGCTGCGGGGCCGTCCGGAGGACGAGGCCGCTCATTCCGTCGCGCTGCTCATGGCGCGGCACTGGCGGCCGGTCGAGGATTACGCGGGCATCTGTCTCGCCGCCGAGGGGGCCGTGCCAGCCATGGCCGCGGCGGCCGCCTTCCACCGGGTGTTCGACCGGCTGACGTTCGGCGAACACGGTGTGGCGCTGCGGCCCCGGCTGCTGCTGACCGTGCGCGACACGATCCGGGAGTGGTCGACGGAAGAGCGGATATCCAGTGTTGTTCCCGACCTGGAGAATCCGTCCGGGGGCCGCGCCATGCGTGCCGCGAAGTCCATGACGCCCGAGAATCGCAAGCTCGCCGAGCGGTCTTTCCAGACTCTTCCGCCGTTCGCCCAGTGTCTGCTGTGGCACACCGAGGTCGAGGCCGAGTCGATAACCGTGCCGGCGGCCCTGCTCGGCATGGATACCGACAACGCGTCGGCCGCTCTCCAGCAGGCACACGAAAAATTCCGCGAAGGCTGTGTACGCGCCCACCGGGAACTCGCGCCGACCCAGGATTGCCGCTTCTACAACCGTCTCCTCGACGTCCCGATTCGGCGCGGCGGCGGACTGCTGCCGGATGTCCAGCAGCATCTCGCCCAGTGCCGCTACTGCCGTTTCGCCGCCGAACAACTCAGCTATTTCGAAGGCGGGTTGGGTGTCCTCCTCGCCGAGGCCGTGCTCGGCTGGGGAGCCCGCCCCTACCTCGCCTCGCGTCCGGGCCGTGCCGGTCGCGACGCGCGGGCCAGGACCGCCTCCCGGCACGGTGGACACACCGGCGGCAGCACGGGTCGGCATCGGCTGCTGTCCCGGATCCCCGCACCCGGCCGCCGTCTCGTGGACGCGGCTCGGGCGGCCCGGGCGGAACGGTCGTCCCGATCGCTGTTCGTCGGCGTCGGTCTGATCGGTGCCGGGGTCCTCGCGACGGTGTGCGCCGTCGTCCTGTGGCCGGACAGCGGCGGTGGCGCCGAAGGTCCCGTCGCGTCCAGCACCACGAACAGCGGCTCCGGACACGTGTCGTCGACGGCACCCGGCACGGCCCGGCTCCCCACGGCACCCCAGCAGACGCGGCTGCACAACGCCGCCGCCGACCTGTGCCTCGACATCCAGGGCACCGCGAAGGCCGGCGCCGGCGTCGTCCTGGCGGTGTGCTCGTCCGCCGGGACCCAGGAGTGGTCGTACGACACCGACGGGCTGCTGCGCAGTGTGTCGAGCCCGGGGCTGTGCCTGGACTCGCACGCGGACGCCGGTGTCGTCGTCCTCGGCACCTGCGCCGACGCGAAGTCCGAGCGCGGCAACGACGTCCGCTACGACCTCACCGTGCAGGGCGAGTTGCTGCCCCGCTGGAACTCGGACCTCGCGCTCACCTCCACCACCAAGGACCCGGGCGCCGACATCGTCCTCAAGGTCCGCGACGGCTCCACCGCGCAACGCTGGCTGACCGACTCGGTGACGGCCAGCCCCGGTTCGCTGTCGATCGCCGGCACGGGAGCCCCGGCACCGCGCCCCGCGAAGATCGCGGACCGCCTCAACTGACCACATCGGACGGCGACGTGCCGGTCAGGTAACCGGCGGCGTTCTGTACGGCGGCCAGTGCGATCCGGAGCACCGTCTCCCGGGTCACGCCTCCGACGTGCGGCGAGAGCACCACGTTCGGGGCCTTGAGCAACCGCAGGGCCGGGGTGGGTGGTTCGGGGTCGAAGACGTCCAGGCCGGCACCCGCGAGGGCGCCCGCTTCGAGAGCGTCCGCGAGGGCGTCCTGGTCGATCAGGGCGCCCCGCGCGGTGTTGATCACGAACGCGCTCGGCTTGAGCAGCGCGAGCCGCTCCGCGTTCAGGAGATGCCGGGTCTCGGCGGTCAGCGGGGTGTGCAGGGTGACGTAGTCGGAGAGGCGCAGCAGTTCGTGGAGCGGGACGTGCCGGGCGCCGCCGAGGCGGGCGGTCGTCTCCTCGGGGACGGGGCGTCGGCCGGCGTAGACGACGGTCATGTCGAACGCGGACGCGCGGCGGGCGACTTGCTGTCCGATGGCGCCCAGTCCGACGATGCCGAGCGTCTTGCCGGACAGTTCGGTCAGTGAGCGTTGCAGGCGGGGGAGCGCCCAGTCGCCCTCGACGAGTGCGGTGTGCGCGGGGACGAGCTGCTTGGCCAGCGCCAGCATCAGGGCGAAGGTCTGCTCGGCCACGTTCTGTGCCTCGGCACCGCTGGAACCGATGGTGCAGACGACGACCCCTCGGGCGCGGGCGGCCTCCAGGTCGACGTAGTCGAAGCCGTGACTCGCGCACTGCACCAGCTCCAACTCCGGTGCCGCGGCGAGGTGTTCGGCACTCACCGGGGAGAGCGCGGTGATGACGACATGCGCCGCGCGCAGCGCCTGCGGGTCCTCGTCGACGGTCTCTACGACGGTGACGTCCACCCCGTCGGGCAGCAGCGTCGCGAGTCCGGCTCCCGCGGTTCGGCCGCCCATGTGGGGTGGGACGACGGCCAGGACGTTCTTCGTGGAGGGCATACGAAATCCTCGTCGGGTGGGGGGAGGCAGGCGGGCGGCCGTGTCTGCGTCAGGACCGGGTGGCGGACTCGACCAGTATCCGGGCCAGTTCGCGCGGCCGGGAGAACATCGGCCAGTGGCCCGTGTCCATCCGGACCAGCTCCCAGCGCCCGCTCGCGACCAGTTCGTCCGCCGGGGCCGGCAACTCGTCGCCGTCGAGCAGGCACTTGACGTAGGTGGCCGGGAGATCGGCCAACGGGTGCGCCAGGACCGCCGGTTCGGTGAGGGTGGCACCCGGGTGCGGGGTCCCGTCGGTGACCATGCGGGCGATCTGCTCGTCCGTGAGGTCCTGGCCCGCGTAGTCGGCCGGGTCCAGGGGCGGCCAGTAACCGCCGTTCCCGGCGAGGGACTTCCTGACGTGGTCGCTCGGGAAGCCGTCCAGGGCCGTCTCCCCGTCGACCGGCACGCCCGAGTCGACGAACACCACCCGGGCCAGCCGGTCGCCGATCCGCTCCGCGGCTTGACCGACAGGCACACCGGAGTAGCTGTGTCCGACCAGGACGACGTCCCGCAGGTCGAGGCGCTCGACCTCGTCGACGATGTCCTGGACATGGGTCTGCTGTCCGGCCGGAACCCCCTGCTTCTCCGCGAGCCCGGACAGGGTCAGCGCATACGCCTCGTGCCCCGCCGCGCGCAGCTCGGGCACCACCTCGTCCCATGCCCACGCGCCGAGCCACGCGCCCGCCACCACCACGAATCGAGTCATGATCCCAACGTAACCGCCGGGTCTGACAACGACCTTCCGGAGGTGATCAGACCGCCCGTGCCACGGCCCGCACCGGCGCACCGTCCGCGCCCGGCAGCCGCAGCGGGAACAGGAACAGTTCCACGTCCGCGACGCCCACCAGCTGTTCCAGACCCGTGAGGTTCTCGGCGATCACCCCGCCCGCGCCGCACAGCACCCGGTGGGCGGGCAGCCCGAAGTCGGCCGTCTCGTCGCCGGGTTGGGGCGTCGGGTCGACACTCAGCGCGTCGACCGCGACCGTACGGACCCCTGCCGCGACGAGCGCCTCGGCCGCCTCCGGGGTGAGCCACGGGTGGGCGAGGTAGTGGTCGGAGCCCCAGTGCGCCGACCAGCCCGTGGCCAGCAGAACGAGGGACCCCGGCCTCAACTGCCGCAGCGCGGGCGCCAGTAGGGCGGGGGTGATCGGCGCGCGGTCCGGCAGCCCCCGTACGTCGGCCACCACCGCGTGCCCGGCGAAGCGCTCCAGGGGCAGTTCGTCGAGGCGGGGCCACGCGTCGTCCACGTGGTAGGGGGCGTCGACATGCGTGCCCGACTGCGAACCCAGGTGCAGCTGAAGGACGTTGACGCCGTCCCGGGGTGCGCGCAGGGCGGGGGAGACCTCGACGGCCGGGTCACCGGGATACACGGGCATCCCGGTGACGACGGGCACCGACAGGTCGATCCAGGCCGGCATCAGTTGCTCGCGGCGGCCGGTGCGGGTGCCTCGGCCGCCGACCCGGGGCCGGTGATCGGCGGCACGGGGGCCTCGACGGTACGGGCCAGCCGCGCCCCCTCAGGCCCGTACGCGGCCCGGGGTTCGGGGAACAGCCGGAGCAGGCTGAGGAACAGCACGGCGGCCACCGCCAGCGACAGGGGGAGGCTGATGTCGACGCCGTTGGCCAGGTCGCCGAGCGGGCCGACGAACTGTCCCGGGATGTCGGTGAACAGCACACCGACGACGGCGGCCACCCACCAGGCGGTCATGCCGCGCCAGTTCCAGCCGTGCGCGAACCAGTAACACCCGCCGCGCTGACGGCGGTTGAAGACCTGGAGCGCGTCCGGGTCGTACCAGCCGCGGCGGGTGTAGAAGCCCAGCATCATCACGACCATCCAGGGTGTCGTACAGGTGATGATCATCGTGGCGAACGTGGAGATCGACTGCACGAGGTCGAAGCCGAAGCGCCCGACGAAGATGAACGCGATCGACAGCACCCCGACGAGGAACGTCGCCTGCACCCGCGACAGGCGCGGGAAGACCGACGAGAAGTCGAGCCCGGTGCCGTAGAGCGAGGTCGTGCCCGTCGACATGCCGCCGATCAGGGCCAGCAGACAGACCGGCAGGAAGAACCAGCTCGGCGAGATCGCGAGGAGTCCGCCCACGAAGTTCGGGGCGGCCGGGTCGACGTACTTGGGGGCCTTCGTGGCGATGATGCTCGCGGTCGCCAGGCCGAAGACGAATGGCAGCAGGGTCGCTATCTGGGAGAGGAACGCGGCCCCGACTACTTTGCGGCGCGGGGTGTTCGCCGGGATGTAGCGCGACCAGTCGCCGAGGAACGCGCCGAACGACACCGGGTTGGAGAGCACGATCAGCGCGGCGCCGATGAAGGACGGCCAGAACAGCGACTGGGTCGCCGCGTCCGCGGAGGACGTGAAGACACCGGCGTACGACGGGTCGAAGTCACCGGCGAAGGCGATCGCGCCGAGCAGGAACAGGATCGTCGCGGAGGTCACGGCGATCTTGTTGACGAACAGCATGAACCGGAAGCCGTAGACGCAGACCGCGAGGACCAGGACCGCGAACAGCGCGTACGCGACGACATAGGAGAGCGTGCTCTGTTCCAGGCCGAAGAGGCGGTGCGCGCCGCCGACCAGGGCGTCGCCGGAGCTCCACACCGAGATGGAGAAGAAGGCGACCGCCGTGAGGAGGGACAGGAACGAGCCGACGACCCGGCCGTGCACGCCGAGGTGCGCGGAGGAGGCGACCGCGTTGTTCGTGCCGTTGACCGGGCCGAACACCGCCATCGGGCACAGGATCAGCGCGCCGACGACGACTCCCAGGAGCGTGGCCGCGAGGCCCTGCCAGAAGGAGAGGCCGAACAGGATCGGGAAGGCACCCAGCACACAGGTGGAGAAGGTGTTGGCACCGCCGAACGCGACCCGGAACAGGTCGAGCGGGGAGGCGGTGCGGTCCGCGTCGGGGATGCGCTCGACGCCGTAGGTCTCGACCTCGGTCAGGGACTGGCTCGGCGCGGCGGGGGAGGGGGCGGGCTGCTCGGACGATGGGGACACGGGGGCTCCAGCGGGGGACGGCGGTGGAGCGCGTTGTAGCGCGGTGGCGGAGGGGACGGCCGTTCACGCGCGCGGGGTGGGCGGGATGAACGGATGCCGTCCTCAGGAGGTCTGCCGACGTTATGGCCGGCCGGGACACCCGCACCAGAGGACGGTTCATCCATCTTCCGTGCCGTGGGTGGAGGAATCATCCACCGCTGTTCCTATGCGGTGTCGCCCGGGGCGTCCTCCGGTTCGGCGTCGGGGCCCTGGGCGCGGACCCGCTGGACGTGTTCGAGGGAGTCGCGCAGTTCGCCGAGCCAGTCGTCGGTGTGGCGCTGGACGAGGCGGACGCACCAGGCGAGCGCGTCGCTGCGGCTGCGGGCCACGCCGGCGGCGATGAGGGTGTCGAGGACCTGGCGCTCGGGCTGGCGCAGCCGGGTCATGACGGGCGCGGCGATGTGCGTGAACAGGGACCGCTCCCCGGCGCACTCCACCCCCCACGAGACCTTCCTGCGGAACCGGTGCTCGGCCTCGCGCGCGAGGGCGATCCGGGTCTCCCGGGTGCGCTCGCGGAACTCCTGGACCCGGCCCTGGACGGCCGACTCCCGCTCGGCGTCCGAGACACCCTCGGCGAGCTTGGGCGCGGGGATGCGGCCGATGACGGTGACCTCCTCGCGGTCGACCGTGACCTCGACCAGCTCGTCGAACAGGTCGTCGGGCAGACGGCCGGTGAACCAGCCGCGAAGCTTCTCCTGCTGCTCTGTCGTAATCATGTAATGACGATTACTCGCGAGCAGAACGAACGCAAGGGGCTGCGGCGGAGTGCGCCGAGAGCTGAAGCGGAATGTTTCGGGACTGTTTCAGGACGATTGGCGAGCACGGGTAAACCGGCCATCCGGCCCGCTCCGACGATCAAGAACCCCATGGTTGCGGGGTTCGCACGTTCGAATTCCGTGACTTCGCGCCACTGATTCAACACGCAAGGTTACTGAAACCTGTGGGTGGGATGTGAGTTTCCGCGACGGACTCGGCAGAGTGGCGCCCGCCGGTCCGGCACCGACCGAGCGGGACCGGCACCTCCTCGAACCGATCGGTTCACGATCGGTTCGTATCGAGCGGAAGGATGCACACAATGCGGAACACCGCGCGCTGGGCAGCGACCCTGGGTCTGACGGCCACCGCCGTCTGCGGACCCCTGACCGGGTCCGCCCTCGCCGCCCACGGAGCCGGCCCGGCCGCGCTCTACGCCCCCTCGGCCCTGGTGCTCACCATGGGCCACGGCGACGACGCCGCCCTCGCCACACCGGAACGCGCGGTGACCCTCACCTGCGCGCCCACCTCCTCCGGCACCCACCCGGCCGCGGCCGAGGCCTGCGCCGAACTGCGCGGCGTCGGGGGCGACTTCGACGCCCTCACGGCCCGGGACGACGTGCTCTGCAACAAGCTCTACCGCCCCGTCGTCGTCACCATCGACGGTGTCTGGCAGGGCAGACGCGTCTCCTACGAGCGCGTCTTCTCCAACGAGTGCGTGAAGGACTCCTACGGACACGGAGGCGTCTTCACGTTCTGAGAGACCGGGGCCGTGTCGTCTCCGTGAGCACCAGGGAGGGGCCGTGGCTGGGGAGTGCGTACCCCTTGTCACGGAGTACCGCGGTCCCGCACCAGGGGCCGGCCGGGCGGTGTGGGGTCGCCCGAGCCGGCCCCTGTCGTCGTCCGTCCGCTAGGCCTGCGAAGGCAGCACACGCAGCGGTGGAAAACGGCCGAGCAGCCCCGAGGCACGCAAAAGCCGGTCGATCCGCGGCCCGTCGGACACCACGCGCAGCCGCCCGCCACGTTCCCTGGCCCGCCGCTCGGCCCGGCACAGCACCCGCAGCCCCGAGCAGTCCAAGAACTCGACGGGCCGCAGATCAACCAGCACGTCGGGCTCCTCGACCGCCGTCGCGGCGTCCAGATGTTCTACGACGAAGCCGGCCGTCGCCATGTCTATCTCGCCCGAGACCTCGACCACCGTGAAGCGGCCCCTGGACCGCGTACGGGCACAGGAGTTGGCCGCGGGACTGTCGCGTTCGTCCGCTTCCGCTGTCATGGCCGCTCCACCTCGGCACGGGGCGCATTCGGTCTCGGTAGTTACCCCGGAGGAGCCCCGGGCATCCCCGACACGCCGTGCGCAAGATCTGGTTCACTCGACATGGTGAACTTCGGTCAGAAAGGTTGACTTTCTGTCGATAGGCCAGTGAAGAGGGGCCGCCGTCTCCCTGTGGACGGCGGCCCCTCGGTCTGTGCGGCTCAGGCTCGGGCGGAGCCGGTCACATGTGGACGACCGGTGCGGCGTCGGCGTCCTGCTGCGGAACCCCGCGGCGGTAGAGCGCCAGCGCGATCAGCGTGCCCGCGGCGAAGAAGCCCGCCGACCACCAGAACGCGGTGGTGTAGCTCTCGATCGTCGCCTGCGCCTGGACCAGCTTGCTGGACGCGTCCTTCCCGGCCAGGTAGTCCGTCGCGGCGCTCGCGGCCAGCGTGTTCAACAGCGCCGTACCGATCGAACCGCCCACCTGCTGCATGGCGTTGACCGTCGCCGAGGCGACACCCGCGTCCTCCGCGGCCACACCGCCCGTGGCGAGCTGCATCGCCGGCGGCATCACCATGCCGAGACCCGCGCCGATCACGATCAGCTGCGGCAGGACGTGCGTCGCGTAGGACGAGGTGGTCCCGATGTCGGTCAGCCAGGCCATGCCGACCATGGCGATGGCGAAGCCCAGCGGAATGATGACCTTCGGGCCGAGGCGCGGTACGAGCACCGTGGTGCCGATCTGCGCCATGACCATCAGGGCGCCGATCATCGGCAGGAACGCGACACCGGTCTTGGTCGGGCTGAAGCCCAGGTTCAGCTGCAGGTAGTAGGTGAGGAAGAGGAACACACCGAACATGCCCGCACCGGTGATCAGCACGGCGAGGAACGAGGCGCCCCGGTTGCGGTCGAGCAGGATGCGCAGCGGCAGCAGCGGGTGCGCGGCGCGGTTCTGCCACCAGGTGAAGGCCGCGAGCAGTACGACGCCCACGATCAGGAAGCCCCAGGTCTGCGGTGAACTCCAGTCGTGCGTCTCGGCGTTGGAGAAGCCGTAGACGAGGGAGAACAGACCACCGGCGACCAGGACCGTGCCCGGCACGTCCAGCTTGGAGCCCGCGGCGTCACGGTGGTTGCTGAGCAGGACCCAGCCGCCCGCGAAGGCGACGAAGGCGATGGCGACGTTCACGTAGAGCGTCCAGCGCCAGTCGAAGGCGTCGGTCAGCACACCGCCGAGCAGCAGACCCACCGCGCCGCCTGCGCCGGCGATGGCGCCGTAGACGCTGAAGGCCCGGGCGCGCTCACGGGCGTCGGTGAAGGTCGTGTTGAGCAGGGACAGCGCGGCCGGCGCGAGCAGCGCGCCCGCGACACCCTGGAGGGCGCGTGCGGTGACCAGCATCTCGAAGCTGGTGGCGGCGCCGCCGAGCGCGGAGGCGGCGGCGAATCCGACGACACCGGCGAGGAAGGCGGTCTTACGGCCGAACAGGTCGGCGATGCGGCCGCCGAGCAGCAGCAGCGAGGCGAACGCGAGGGCGTACGCGGTGACGATCCACTGCCGGTTGCCGTCGGAGAAGCCGAGGTCCTTCTGGGCCGACGGCAGGGCGATGTTCACGATGGTGGCGTCGAGGACCACCATCAACTGTGCGATGGCGACGATCGCGAGGATCCACCACCGCTTGGAGGACGCGGACTGCGTCTCCCCGGCACCCGACCGGGTGTCTTCGGTCAATGTCTTCTGGGACATCGGGAACCACTCCAGGGAAGTCGTTCGGGGTTTACCAAAATGTAAACGAAACGGTTTCGTACACATCGGAGAGTAGACCACTTTCTGCGAAACGGCAACGTTTCGCAGAGGGCGGGGAGCAGGCGTGCGCAGTGGCGTGTTCGAGGTCGATGGGGCCGGGCTGTACTACGAGGTGCGTGGCAGCGGCCCGGCGCTGTTGATGATCGGCGGGGCCGGAGGAGACGCCGGCTACTGCTCCGGCATCGCCGAGACCCTTTCCGACGCATTCATGGTGATCTCGTACGACCGGCGCGGCAACTCGCGGAGTTCCGGCAGGTCACGGACGCCGATGGAACTCGACGTGCAGGCCGCCGACGCCCGCGCGCTTGTCGACGGCCTGGCCGGCGGGCGGGCCCTGGTCTTCGGCAACAGTGGCGGCGCGATCATCGGCCTCACGCCGGCCGCGCGGCACCCGGAGGCGATGGCGGGCCTCATCGCCCATGAACCGCCCGCCGTGAACGTCCTGCCCGACGGCGACCCGGGCCGCGACCTCCTCGCCGACCTGGCCGCACTGTACGAGCCGGGCGGGGCACCCGCGGCGGGCCGCCGGTTCGCGGAGACGATCCGCGGCGAGGGAACGTACCGCTGGCCCGCCGACCTCTGGAAGCGGTTCCTCGGCAACCAGGACCACCTCTTCGGCACGGAGCGGCCCGGCTTCACCGCCTTCCGGCTCGACGGGACCGCGCTCAAGTCGGCCCCGTTTCCTGTCGTGTTGGGGGTGGGCGCGGAGGGTCGCGATACTGGATACGCCCTGCCGTCGATTGAGATCACCCGTCGGATCGGGGTGCCGTGGCTCGAATTCCCCGGCATCCACATGGAGTTCCTGCGCAACCCGTCCCAATTCGCCGCTGCTGTAAGGGTGTTGGCGACCGGGATGCACAGCCGCACGGGCGACGTCCCGCACCTCTGGCAGGGCGGCACCGCTCAGCGAGGCCCGAGCAGTTCCGCGACCAGCACCCGCCGCAGCCAAGCCCGGTAGGCGTCCGGCGTCCAACCCCGGTGCCTGCGCAGGAGTTGATGCGTGTGCGGTGAGGCGAGGGCGTAGAGCGTGTCGGCGGCGGTGCGCGCGTCGAGGCCCGGGCGGAGGGCTCCGCGCTCCTCAAGTGCCGTGGTCAGGGCCAGATGTACGCCGTAGGTCGCCTCGGCACCGGCGTCCGCCGACGCCCGCATGTCCGGGTCGGCGCCGGCCGCCTCGACGGTCACCATGATCAGGTCACCGGCCCGTTCCAGCAGGTCGGTCATCTGGTCGACGGCGCGGCCGATCGCCCGCTCGGGGTCGGGCTCGTCCCGGATCGCCAGGGTCTCGGGGCGCTCCGGTACGGCGACCGGCTCCTCGTCACCGGTGAGCGTGACGCCCAGGGTGTGCCCGAACAGTGCGGCCTTGGTGGGGAACGCGTCGTACAGCGTGCGCTCGCCGACACCGGCCAGCGCCGCCACCTCCTTCATCCGCGTGCCCGTGTATCCGTTCTCCGTGAAGAGGCGGGCGGCTGCTTCCCGGATGCGGGTGCGGGTCGCCTCCGCGGCCTCGGCTCGCTTGGCCGAGCGGTACGGCCTCTTGTGGTCGCTCTTCTGGTTGACGGGGTCGGACATGGGGAGGAGTCTAGAAGAAAATAGCCGCAGTGGCACTGCGGTGAAATGAATCACGGCGTGAGAATCAGGGCGATGAGGAGTGTGGGCGCCATGCCGGAGCTTGCCGGAATCCACCACGTGAAGTTGCCCGTCACCGACCTCGACCGCTCGCGGGACTGGTACGGCCGCGTCCTCGGCCTCACGGTCACCCATGAGTTCCCGGACGCGGACGGAGTCGTGCGCGGGGTGGCGGGGGAGGTCCCGGGGCTCGGCGACTCGATGCTCTGCCTGCGCGTCAACTCCCAGGCTGCGCAAGGCTGTCAGGGCTTCGACCCGGTCAGCTTCGCGGTCCGGGACAAGGCTGACGTGCAGGCGTGGGCCGCCCATCTCGACACCCTCGGTGTCGCGCACTCGCCGGTGATCGAGGCGTCGATCGGCTGGCTGCTGGTGTTCAACGACCCGGACGGCCTCGACCTGCATCTGTACAGCTGGGCGGCGCACGGGGTGGATCACGGGGATGTCGCGGGGTACGGCCGCCCGGTCGCCTGAGGAGGTGTGCGCTCCGGGTTTCCGGGTGCTGTATTCCTTGACGGGAATATAACCGCAGCGGCATATTGGGGTCATACCCGACGCCTCGCTCTGGACCGCTCTCGCCGATCCCCACCGGCGGGCCATCGTCGGCCTGCTCCTGGAGCGGCCCCGGCCCGTCGGCGAGATCGGGGAGGCCTGCGGTCTGAGCCAGCCCAGCACGTCGAAGCATCTACGGGTGCTGCGGGACGCGGGCCTGGTCCGGGTACGGCAGGACGCGCAGCGCCGTGTCTACGCCCTCGACCCGGCCCCGATCGCCGAACTCGACGCCTGGCTCGCCCCCTACCGCGAGCTGTGGAACCGCAGCCTGCACCGGCTGGGCCAACGCCTCGAAGAGACCTCGGACGGCGACACGTCGCAACCCACCCCGAAGGGCTGATCCGCCATGTCCGTCGACCTCACCGGCACGTATCTGACCCTGGACGACGGCCGCCCCGCCGTCCGCTTCAGCCGTACCTACGACCAACCCCTCGACCGCGTATGGCAGTTCGTGACCGATCCTGACGAACTCGCCCGATGGTTCCCCTCACGCGCCGAGTTCGACCTGCGTCCCGGCGGGACGGTCACCTTCAGCGGCGACCCCGACATGCCCGCGTCGACCGGCCGGGTCATCGCCGTCGACGCGCCCCGGCACCTGTCCTTCGCATGGGGCGACGACGAGTTGCACTTCGACCTGGAGGAGATCGAGGAGAAGCGCACCCGCTTCACGCTCACCAATGTTCTGAGCGCCGAGAACACCGCGTCCCGCAACGGCGCCGGCTGGGAGGTCTGCCTGGGCGCGCTCGACGCGAAGGCGCGCGGTGAGCGCGTCGAGGGACCGCACACCGGTGCCGGTGCGCCCTGGAAGACTTTCTACGACGGCTACTTGGCGGCCGGGGTGCCCTCCGGCGCGGTCGTGCCGGGTCTGGACTGACCCGTGCCCGGCCTGGTGACCCGTCACGCCATCTGCCGCCGCACCAGCTCGTGCAACCGTCCGCCCGTGTCCGCCAACAGCTGGGCGGGCGGCCCCTGTTGGGCGACCTTGCCGTCCTCCATGACGATCACGCGGTCCGCGTCGAGCACGGTCGACAGGCGGTGCGCGATGACGATCCGGGTCGCGTTGAGGGCCTTGGTGCTCTCGATCACCGTCCGCTGCGTCTCGTTGTCCAGCGCGCTGGTCGCCTCGTCGAAGAAGAGGATGCGTGGGCGGCGGATCAACGCCTGCGCGATCATGAGGCGTTGACGCTGGCCGCCCGACACCGCGCCGCTGCCGGAGACGATCGTGTGCAGGCCCATCGGCATGCGCTTGATGTCCTCGGCGAGCCCCGCCATCTCGGCCGCCGCCATCGCCTCCTCCGGCGTGAACGGCTCGGTGCCGCAGATGACGTCCAGGATGGAACCGGTGAACGGCTGCGCGTGCTGGAGCACCACCCCGCACTGCCGCCGCACCGCCGACTGGTCGAGGGCGCCCAGGTCCTGGCCGTCGTAGAGGACGCTGCCGGAGACCGGTTTGTCGAAGCCGATGAGGAGGCGGAGCAGGGTGGACTTGCCGCAGCCGCTGGGGCCGACGATCGCCACGAACTCGCCGGCGTGGACATTGAAGGACACGTCGTCGAGGACGAGGGGGCCGTCGTCGGCGTAGCGGAAGGAGACCCGGCGGGCCTCGATCGCGCCGGAGAGTCGGCCGGGGCGGGTGCTCGCGGTGCGGACCTCCGGGGCCGCGTCCAGGACCGGCCTGATCTCCTCGAAGAGGGGGAGGGCGGACACCGCCGAGACGAAGGCGCCGGTGAGGCTGGTGACGGAGGTCAGCAGCATCGTCACCGAGGTGTTGAAGCTGAGGAAGGAGGCCGCCGACATCGAGCCGCGTGCCGGGCCCGCGAGGATCATGAACATCAGCAGGGTGCAGACCGGCAGGTACACCGCGCCCATCACCGTGGTGAGGTTCTTGATGCGGCCGACCTTCTGCTGGAGTTCGCGGCTGCGGGCGAACTCGGAGGCCCAGGCGGCGTAGGCGTAGTTCTCGGCCGCCGCGACGCGGAGTTTCGGCAGGCCGCGCAGGGTCTGGAACGCCTGGTTGTTCAGCTTGTTGTTGAGGACGACCAGCTTGCGCTGCCAGCGCACCTGCCACAGGCCGAGGCTCAGGAACACGGCCGCGATCACGACGAGCATGCCGATCGCCGCGAGCGCCATCGAGGGGTTGTACCAGAACAGCAGGCCCAGGTTCATCACGCCGACCGTCACCGACTGGGCGACGACGGGTCCAACTCCCGCCAGCAGGCGGCGGATCGAGCTGATGCCCATCGCCGCGCTCGCCAGTTCACCCGTCGAGCGCTCGGTGAAGAACTTCGTCGGCAGCCGCAACAGCCGGTCCCAGACGGCCGGTTGGAGGGTCGCCTCGATGCGGCCCTCCAGACGGAGGATCGTGAGGTTCTCCAGCAGCATGAAGGCCGCCGCCACCACGCTGGTGATCATCACGGCCAGACAGACCTGGACGATCAGGTTCGTCTGGGCCTTCGGCACGAACTCGCCGAGCACCCTGCCCGTCGCGATCGGCACCAGCGCGCCGATGGCGACCGTCACCAGCCCGCTGATCAGCAGGTTCGTCAGGTCGCTGCCGGTGCCCTGCATGCTGAAGCGCAGCAGCCCGAACGGGCTGAGCCGCCGCTCGGGCAGCGGGCGGTAGAACATCACCGCGCGCGGCTCGAACTCCTCCGCGTTCGCCTTCTCGATCGGCGTCTCGCGCCCGGTCGCCGGATGCACGGCGACATAGCCGCCGCGCCGCCACAGCAGTGCGACCGGCGCTCCCGACAACGCCCGACGGCCCACCAGCGGGCCGACGTCGTCCCGCCACCAGCGCCCGTCGAGCCGTACGGCCCGCACCCGGACCCGGGAGGCGAGGGCGATGCGCTCGACCGGGTCGAGGCGGTCGCTCTCGCTGCCGCTCTGCGCGGGCTCGGCGAGGGTGAGACCGCCCGCCTCGGCGGCCACCTTGCAGGCCGCGTACGACGCGTCGGCATCCGCGGCCGTCGTACGCCGGGCCGAGGACTTGCCGATCGACGCCAGCAGTGTCCGGTCGGCCTGTGCGCGCACCGCCTCACCGGCCTTGATACCGGCGGCGGTTCGGGTCTCGTGGGTGCGCTCCAGCTGTTCGATCCACTTGTCCAGTGTGGACAGCAGCCGGTACTGCTGGTCGACCATGCCCTGCCAGACAGCCGGGTCCATCAGCAGATCGGCGGCGGCCTCGGCGCCGTACATCGAGCCGTACTGCACGCTGCCCGGGGGGACGTGCATCCAGAAGACGTCGTCGTCGGTGGGCGCGGCGGCCCGTTCGGTGGCCATCGGTGCCTGGAAGAGGATGGAGAGGCCGCGGCCGACACCGAGGGCGAGGGCGTATTCGAGCGGGCTCGAAGTCGGCGGCACGTACTGGGGGTTGCCGTACTCGTCGTACGACCAGGTCTGGGTGTTCGCGGGCTGGTACAGCTCGCGCAGGTTGATGCGGCGCACCACACAGTCGCGCAACGGGCGGGCCACCAGAGTGTGTTGGGGACCGGTGACCGGGCCGAGCAGCAGCGAGCCGACCTCCAGGCGGCCGAGGTGGTGCCAGTGCCCCTGCTGCACGGCGTCCACCGCGAACAGGTCGATGGCGCCCGACGCGACCAGCCACAGCACCTGCGGGCCTTCGAGGTCGAGACGGTTGAACCCGGCGCAGTCGATCGGTGTGCCCAGGCTTCCCAGCGCGCCGAGGACCAGGTCGCCCTCGTGGACGGACGTCATCTCAGCGCTCCTTGACCAGCGTGGCGTACGCGCCGCCGGCCGCCACCAGGGCGTCGTGCCGCCCGCGTTCCACGATCGTCCCGTGTTCGAGGACGACGATCTCGTCGCTGTCCCGCACGGTGCTGAGCCGGTGGGCGATCACCACGCAGGCGCAGCCGCGCTTGCGCAGGTTGTCCATCACGACCAGCTCGGTCTCCGCGTCCAGGGCGCTCGTCACCTCGTCCAGCACCAGGATGCTGGGCCTGCGCACCAACGCCCGTGCGATCTCCAGGCGTTGACGCTGACCGCCGGAGAAGTTGCGGCCGTCCTGCTCGACCCGGCTGTGGATGCCGCCGGGCCGTCGCATGACCACGTCGTACAGGGCCGCGTCCCGCAGCGCGTCCGTCACGGCCTCGTCCGGGATCGACGGGTCCCACAGCGCCACGTTGTCGCGCACCGAGCCCTCGAAGAGGAACACGTCCTGGTCGACGAAGGACACGGAGGCGGCGAGCGCGCCGCGCGGGATGTCCTCCAGCCGGTGGTCGTCGATGCGGATCACGCCCTCCCAGGGCGTGTAGAGGCCCGAAATCAGCCTGGAGACCGTCGACTTGCCGCTGCCGGAACCGCCGACCAGCGCCACCTGCTGACCCGGGCCGACCGTCAGGTCGAAGCCGGTGAGCAGTGGCTTGTCGAGCGGGCTGTAGCCGAAGGTGATGTTCTCCAGCTCGACGTGACCCTGCAGTCGGCGGGTCGAATCGGCGCCGCCCGCACGGGAGTAGAGGGGATCGGCCTGGAAGTTCTCGACGTCCTTGAGGCGGGCCACGTCGGCTGCGAAGTCCTGGATGCGGCCCGCGACGCCGTTGAGCCGGGTGATCGGCGCGGTGAAGCGGGTGACGAGCGCCTGGAAGGCGACCAACAGGCCGACGGAGATGTGCCCTTCGACCGCGCGCATACCGCCGATCCAGAGGATCAGCGCGCTGTTGAGGGAGGCGAGCGTGGGGGCGACCACACCCAGCCAGGCGCTCGGCACCCCGAGCCGCTGCTGTTCCTCCAGGGTGGTGGCGTGCTGTCCGGCCCACTTGCGGAAGTAGCCGTCCTCACCGCCGGTCGCCTTCATCGTCTCGATCAACTGGAGCCCGGTGTATGCCGTGTTGGTGAGCCGTGCGCTGTCGGCGCGCAGTTTCGCGGTACGGGTCGCGCGCAGCCGGATGACGACCCGCATCGCCACCACGTTCAGCAGGGCAACACCTATGCCGACATAGGTGAGTTGGGGGTCGTACGTATAGAGGAGGAACGCGTAGAGCACCACGACCACCGCGTCCACGCCCGCCGCCGACAGGTCGCGGGCCAGGGTTTCGGCGACGGCGTCGTTCGACTGGAGGCGCTGCACCAGGTCGGCCGGGCTGCGCTGGGAGAAGAACGTCACCGGCAGCCGCAGCAGATGGCGCAGGAAGCGGGCGCTGGAGAGCGTGGAGGAGATGATGCGGCCGTGCAGCAGGTTCGCCTGCTGGAGCCAGGTCAGTGCCAGCGTGAGCAGGACGCAGGTGCCCATCGAGGCGAACAGGACGCCCAGCAGGGACGTCTGACCGCCTATCAGGAACATGTCGATGTAGGTCCGGCTGAGCGCGGGCATCGCCGCGCCGACCAGCACCAGCAGCAGACTCGCGAGTACGGCGGCGGGCATCGTGCCGGCGGTGCCGCGCAGCCGGGCCGGCATCGCGCCCAGGACACCCGGCTTGCGCCCGCCCTTCTCGAAGCCGTCGCCCGGCTCCATGACGAGGACGACACCGGTGAAGCCGGCGTCGAAGTCCTCCATGGGCACGAACCGGCGGCCCTTGCCGGGGTCGTTGATGTACACCCCGCGGCGGCCGAAGCGGCGCCCCATGCCGTCGTAGACGACGTAGTGGTTGAACTCCCAGAACAGGACGGCGGGGGACCGCACTTCGGCGAGGGCGGCCGTGTCCATCTGCATGCCCTTGGCCGTGAGGCCGTAACTGCGCGCCGCCTTGAGGAGGTTGCTGGCGCGCGAGCCGTCCCGGGAGACGCCGCAGGCGATGCGCAGTTCCTCCAGCGGGAGGTGGCGGCCGTGGAAGCCGAGGACCATCGCGAGGGAGGCGGCGCCGCATTCGACGGCCTCCATCTGCAGGACGGTGGGTGAACGGACCGTCTTCGCACGGCCCTTGGGGACCGGGCGTTCCGGCGGGGCGGAGCGGCGCCGCGAACGGGTGTCCTGTGCGGGGCTCATGGCAGCAGCCAATCGAGGGGGCGCTGATCGGCCAGCCGGATCGAGGCCGAGGCCATGGTCATGGAGGTGAGGGCGAAGGGGGGCCCGTCCTGGGACGACCACTTGTAACCGCTCTTCGTCCGTGCCGACTTGTCGAGCCTCACCAGCACGGCCACCGGGCGGCCCTTCTTGGTGAACTGCTCGCCGAGCTGGCTGTCCCCGAGGAACGCGGAGATCTGCTGCGCCGACTCGGCGGACCGGTCCACCGCCTTCACATGGCCGCGCAGCACGCCGTACGTCTGCGTCGGAGCGGACGGGACGGTCAGGTCGACGGCGGCGTTCGCGGGGATGGAGGCCGCGTTCTCGGCGGGCACGTACACCGTCGCGTACAGCGGGTCGGCGGCGTGCGCGACCTTCTCGACGGCGGCGACGTTCGCCCCGGTCTGGATGATCTGGCCGATGGTGGCGGCGAGCGCGGTGATCCGGCCCGCGGCGACCGTGCGCACGACGGAGTCGCCGTCGCCCGAACGGACCTTCAGGACAGGGGAGTTGGCGGGCAGCCGGTCACCCTCCCGGGCGAGGACGGCGGTCACCTGACCTGCCACCGGGCTCTGGAGGATGTAACTGCCCTCTCCGTGCGTGAGGATGGCGGACGCGTTGACGGTCGAGGCCACCGAACCGGTCACCGCCCACACGGACGCGGCGGCCACCACGGCCACCGTCACGGAGAGCACGAGCCAGCCCTGCGGACGCGCGAAGCGCACCGGAAGATCGAGCTCTTCGGGCGACTGGAGCTTGGCGAGGGCCTGTTGGCGGAACTGCACGGGACTTCCCTCACCTGGGGGAGAGATCTTCTACGGCGACCCGAGAGTCCCGGAGCCGGGAGACGGCTCCGGGACTCGGTGGAACAAGGTGCGGTCAGAGACCGGCGACCAGGCCCGTGACCGGGGCCACGTTCAGGCCGGTGGTGCCCTCGACCGTGCCGATGACCGAGTCGACCAGGCCGGAGACCGGGACAACGCCGTCGACCAGGTTGGTGACGGAGCCGAGGGCGTTCACGGACAGACCACCGGAGACGTTGTCGAGCTCGGCGTCGGAGATCTCGACGGTCTGGACCTGGGGGGTGGAGTTCATGGGGGAACTTCCCTTCATATGGATATTCACAAGGGGGGAGCGGCCCCCTCTGGGGGACAGACGACGGCCGCGACCGCAGGCGCCGGGCGCCGTTTCCGGAGCCCTCGTGGCTCCTGCGGTGCGATGGATCAAAGCACGCTGCGGGCGGACGCAGCCAATCAAACTCCTGTCCCACCAGGGCACTTGAGCCCCAGGAGCCGCGAACCGTGCAGGCGTGGGCACGAGGTGTCGGCGACTTCTTCACACGCTGCACGGCATCGTTCCGCGGGAGGGCTTGCGGCACCGAAGCGGAATCGGGCACTCCCCACCAAAGGCGTTGCAGGGAGCGTGTGCATGTGCAGATCCGTGGAGGCCGGTGACTTCGTTGGGTACGCGCTGTGCAGATTCCCTGAAGCGAGGATTCTGTCCGCTGTTCTCGACGGACGGTCGCCGACCGGTCGCGTTCCGTGTCGGTTCGGGAGCCGGCCAACCATGGATCAGGAGCGTGTGAACTGCCCACCCGCACAGGCAGGTTTGGGCGGCACCGATTCGATCAAGACATCCGCCCGCTCGCCGCGCGCCGGACGGACAGGGGCCGATATGCCGTGGGCACTGGCCCGCAGCCGCTTCGTACCCCCGCCGGGTCAGGGCTTGCACATGGCCGATTCGTGGTTTCGCAAAGGAAGTTGAGAAACGGAATTGAACGGCCCACGTGACACGTGCGTATCAACGGGCATCCAGGCGCCCCCCATAAGCCGCCGCCCCGGCGGCACAGACCCCGGTCCCCAGGAGGTCGAGCAGTTTGAGTCACAAGCGAATTCCGAAGCGCAAGGCCGTCATAGCCGTCGGAGGTGTCGCAGCTCTCGGAGCGGCGGCGATCCTGCTGCCGAACGCCAACGCGTCCCAGGACAACTCGGCAGGCGCCGCCACCCCCAAGACCCTCAAGGCGACGGGCGCCTCCGACCTCTCCTCGCAGCTCGCCGGACTGCTGGGTGACGCCTTCGCCGGGTCCTACTACGACAGTGCCACCCAGCAGCTCGTCGTCAACGTGATCCCGGGCGACAACAACAACGTGGTCGTGCAGGCGGAGAAGGCCGGCGCCAAGGTGCGCGAGGTGCAGAACAGCACCGCCGAACTCAGCGCCGCCGCGAAGGTGTTGAAGACCAAGGCGACCGTCCCCGGCACCGCCTGGTCGGTCGACCCGAAGACCAACAAGATCCAGGTCCTCGCGGACAGCACCGTCACGGGCACCAAGTGGGACACCGTGCTGTCGACGGTCAAGAGCCTCGGCACCAGCATGGCCACCGTCAAGAAGACCGCGGGCTCCTTCAAGACGCTGGTCTCGGGCGGCGACGCCATCTTCGCCCAGACCGACCAGGGCGGCGTGCGCTGCTCCCTCGGCTTCAACGTCACCGCGAGCGACGGCACCCCCGCCTTCCTGACCGCCGGACACTGCGGTGTCGCGGCGAAGCAGTGGTCCGACTCGCAGGACGGCCAACCGATCGCCACGGTCGACCAGGCCACGTTCCCCGGCAACGACTTCTCCCTCGTGAAGTACGACGACCCGGCCACGCAGACCACCAGCGACGTCAACGTGGGCAACGGCCAGACCGTCCAGATCACCCAGGCCGAGGACGCCACGGTCGGCACCCAGGTCTTCCGCATGGGCTCCACCACCGGTCTGCACGACGGCTCGGTCACCGGCCTCGACGCGACGGTCAACTTCCAGAGCGAGACCGACCCCAACGGTGTCGACACCGTCAACGGCCTCATCCAGACGGACGTCTGCGCCGAGGCGGGTGACAGCGGCGGCTCGCTCTTCACCCAGGACGGCGGCGCGGTCGGCCTCACCTCCGGCGGCAGCGGCGACTGCACCGCCGGCGGCGAGACCTTCTTCCAGCCGGTCACCGCCGCGCTGACGGCGACCGGTGCCACCCTCGGCGACGCGGGCGCGGGTGCCGGCGCGGGCGACGACACCGCCACGGCGGACCCGTCGGCGACCGCCGCCGACCCGTCCGCGACCGATGGCACGGGCGACCAGTCCGGCGCCGTGGACCCGAACGCGACCGACGGCACCGGTGACCAGTCCGGCGCCGTCGACCCGTCCGCGACGGACGGCACCGGCACCGGCGAGGACCAGAGCGGCACCGGCCAGAACACCGGCAACGGGGCCGACGACGGCTCCTCGCTCACCTCGAACCACTGATCCGACCCCTTCCAAAGGTCGGCGGTGGATCGGTCCGGCCCTCCGGCGGGAGGGCCGGACCGCCCTGCGTTCACGTCAGTTGATCCGGTCCCGGCTCCCGGGCCCGCAGCAGAAGCAGCGCCACGTCGTCGATCCGCTCCTGTGCGGCGGCACTGTGCCGCACCAGTTCGTCGGCGATCTCCTCCAGCGGCAAGTCCCCGGCCGCTGCGAGGCGTTGGCCCAGTTCGGCCAGGGCGTCCTCGATGTCGACGCCGGGCGACTCGATGAGCCCGTCGGTGTAGAGGGCGAGGACGGAACCGGGCGCGAGATCGACCTCTGTCGTCGGATAGACGGCATTCGCGTCGATGCCCAGCAGCGGACCGCCCGCCAGGTCCAGCACCCGCACCCGCCCGTCGGGGCGGCGCAGCAACGGCGGCGGATGCCCGGCGCGGGCCATCACGGCCGTACCGCGCGCGGGATCCAGCCGTAGATACAGACAGCTCGCGAAGAGTTCGGACCCGAGGTCGATCAGCAGCCGGTTGGTGCTGCGCATGACCTCCTCCGGCGCCTGACCGACCGTCGTGTACGCGCGGACGGCGGTCCGGATCTGGCCCATCAGCCCGGCCGCGGTCACGTTGTGCCCCTGTACGTCACCGATCACGGCCGCGAGTCCCTCGGAGGTCACGAGGTCGTAGAAGTCGCCGCCGATCTCCATGCCCTGAGTGGCCGGCAGATAGCGGGCGGCGGCCTCGATGCCCGGCAGCGGCGGCAACGAGTGCGGGAGCAGCGCCTCCTGCAACCCGTGCGCCAGCTGGTTCTTCGCGTCGTAGAGCAGCGCCCGCTCCAGCGCCTGCGCGATCAGGCCGCCCAGACTCGTCAGCACGGCCCGCTCGTCCGCGGGGAAGACATGCGGCTCGCCGTAGGCCAGCACACAGGTGCCGACCGGGCGTCCGGACGCGATCAGCGGGAGATACGCCCAGGCCGCGAAGCCGTCGGGGGTCGTGAGCCGGCTCGGATACAGCCGTTCCAGCTCCTGCCGGGAGTCGAAGAACGCGGGCACACCGCTGTTCAGCGCGACCGTCCCCGGTGTCGACCCGTTGAGCGCCATCCCGTCGAAGCGCTCCACGACATGCGGGTCCGCGTAGCCGCGGTGCCCCAGCACATGCAGTCGCCCGCCCTGCGAACCGAGCACCACCAGCGCCCGACTGCCCACGGCCGGGGCGATCTCGTCCGCGATCAGCTGCACCACGTCCTCCACCCCGACCGCCTCGGTGAGCGCCCCGGCCAGGCTCAGCACCTGCGAGATGGTCACCAGGCGCGACGGCCCTTCCCCCGGCTTTGGTGCCGCCCGGCTCAGCTCCGTGACCGCCCGCGCCCGGCTGATCCGTACGCTCAGCCCGGTCGTGTTCGGATACAGCCGGAACGACAGCCACTCGCCGGGCGGCCGCAGCGCCACGAACGACGTGACCTGCTGACTGAGCAGCGCGGCACGGTAACGGTCCTCGTACACCGGGTCGTTGAGCCACGGCACCGCCGCCCACAGCTGGGTGCCGAGCAGAGCGCTCACCGACATGCCGAGCAGCTCCCCGGCCGCCGCGTTCGCGAAGCCGACCCGCCCGTGCAGGTCCAGCGAACACAGCCCGTACGGCAGTCGGGCCACCATCCGTGCCGCCTCGACCGTGCCCAGCGTTCCGGCCACGCTCGACGCGGGCCCGGTGGCGAGCAGATCGGGCTCCGCGCGCACCGGGTGCCGATCCTCGACGGCACGCTCCAGCCGCAGCGCGAGCCGGTCGCAGGCGGTGGTCAGCTGGTCGCGGTCCCGGTCGGAGAGCACCGGCGGATGCGAACCGGGCCAGGTCACGAAGACCGAGCCGTAGACCCTGGCCGCCGTGGCCACGGGCACGGCGGCCAGTGCGAAGGGGTACGGCAGCACGACCGCGATACGGGGATAGCGGCGGGCCATGTCCTCCTCGCCGCCGACCCAGATCAGCCGCCGCTCGCGCACCGCCTCGGCGACCGGGATCGGCGCGCTCAGCCCGACCCGCTCCCAGGGCGCCGCGAAGGCGCGCGGCAGCCCGGCCATCACCGCCATCTCCAGCACCGGCTCGTCGGGCGTCAGCAGATACACCGCGCCCGCGTGCGCGTGGACGGCGTCCATCATCGCGGCCAGCGCGAGAGACAGCATCGGCCGCCCGACCGGCGCCTGCCGGGACACCTGCCCGTCGGACACGCCGACCACCTCCTCGTACGGCCGCGCGGTCCTGGTCCCAGTGATCAGGCTCCACCCTGGGGGCTCGACGCGCACGGCGAGCGAGATAGTTCCCGTGCGGTGAAGCGGTCGGACGTACCCCGAACACCCCGTCGTATACCTCCCGAATCGAAGCGCGCGGCGGCGTACGGGCGCCCCGCGCGCGCCCCCGCGCACCCTGTTGGCCAGAACTCCGGGCCCGCGCGCGGTCACGGTCGCGAACAATGGGGAACACGCGTAACCACCGAGAAACCGGCGAACGGTCAGGGCCTGTCCGGCGGATCAGGTCGCGGGAAACCGGCGGTGCCTGATCAGTGCCGGACCCCGCGTCCGCGGCATGACCCGCCGGGCAGGTCCGAATTGAGGGGACGGCAGTGATCCGGCTACTTCTGGTGCACGACGCGTGTCTGGTGCGATCGGTCCTGGCGGAATGGCTCCGCCGCGAACCGGGCCTCGGGGTCTGGGACACCCCGTGGCACACCGCACCCGGTCGCGTCCGGTCCGTACGGCCGGACGTCTGCGCGGCGGACCTCGACTGCGACGACGCGTACGGAATCCCGCCACTCGGCGAAGTGGGCCCGCGCGGCACCGGCCCCACCCCGCCCGGCCTCCTCGTCCTGGCCACCGCGCACCGCCCCGGCCTGCTGAAACGCGCGCTGGACGAGGGTGCGCTCGGGTATGTCGACAAGGCGAGCCCACCGGACCGGCTGGTGCACGCCATCCGGCGCGTCGCAGCGGGGAAACGTTTCGTTGACGACTCGCTGGGCTTCGGATTCCTCAAGGCCGCGGAGATGCCGCTGACCCGCAGAGAGCTGAGCGTGTTAACCCTGGCCGCCGAGGGCGCCTCCGTCGCGGAGATCGCCGGGAGCCTGCACCTGTCCCACGGGACCGTGCGCAACTACATGGCTGCCATCACCCGCAAGACCGGGGCCCGCAACCGCATCGACGCGATCCGTATCTCGCAGGGCGAGGGCTGGCTCTGACGACCAGTGGCCCACCAGTTCCCGATAGAGCGCAGAGCGACGGAGCAAATCCTCGTGCGTGCCGAGCGCGGTCTCCCGCCCGTCCATGACCAGCACCCGCCCGGCCCGCCGCGCCGAACTGATCCGATGCGCCACGACGACCAACGCGCCGCCGCTCCGCTCCCGCCGGGCGAAGGCACGCTCCGCGCGTTCCTCCGCCTCCGGGTCGAGATGGCAGGTCGCCTCGTCGAGGAGGGCGAGCGGGGCGTACGAGAGGTAGGCCCGGGTGAGCGCGATCAGCTGCCGCTCGCCGGCGGACAGCGCGGCCGGGTCGACGGGGGAGTCGGGCCCGCCGAGGGCGTCGAGCAGTGGGGAGAGCCCGACGGCGTCGGCCGCGGCGAGCAGTTCCGCCTGGGGTAACGGGTCCGGCCGCAGATGCCCGAGGTTCTCGGCGAGGGTCCCACTGAAGACGTACGCCTCCTGCGGGATGAGCACACGCTGGGCGACTGTCTCGGACACCGGCTGCCCGTACATCCGGATCGTGCCGCGCACGGGCTTCAGCAGTCCGGCGGCGAGGGCGGTGAGCGTGGATTTTCCGATGCCGCTCGGGCCTACGACGGCCAGGTGGGCGCCTTGGGGGAGGGCGAGGGTGAGGTCGCGGAGGACGGGGGCGCCGGCGGTTCCGTAGGCGAAGGTGACGGAGGCCAGGGAGAGGGCTGGGGGGCTGGGGTTGTCGGGGACGGGTTCGCCGGCTGGTGGTGGGGCGGGATGGGCGCCTTGAGGGAAGGGGAGGTGGACAGGTTCGCCGGCCTGTTGTGAGGCGAGGTGGGTGACGGTGGTCGGAGTGCCGCTCGGGTCTACGACGGTCAGGTGAGTGCCTTGGGGTAGGGCGGGGTCGGCATCGCGAAGGAGGGGCTCGCCCGGCGGCGCGGAGAGGTGGGGGACCGTGGATCGAGGTCCGGAGGCCGACGGTGGTGCCAGGCGGCGCAGGACCACCGCGAGGCGGGAGCCGCTCGTGCCCAGGCCGTGGACCAGGTTCTGGAGGGCGGGCAGTAGGGACTGGGTGACGTAGGCGAGGGCGCCGACCAGGCCGCCCGGGGTGACGCCGTGGTCGAGGAGCCAGGGGGCGGTGGCGAGGAGCAGCACGATCGGCAACTGGCCGCCGATCGCCAGGGACGTCACACGCAGGACGCCCCAGCGGGCCAGTGAACGGGCGGCACGCAGTTCGGCGTCGACGAGGTGCCCGGTGTCGGTGGCGACCCGTTCCTCGGCACCGGCCGCCGTGATGTCCCGCAGGCCGGGGCAGACGGTGCCCAGTCGGTCGGCGAGGGCTTCATCGGCGAGGAGGAAGGTCTCCTGTCGCCGGGCCAGCGGACGCAGGGTCGCCGTGAACAGGCACACCCCGGCGACGAGCGGTGGCGCCACGACGAGAAGCAGCAGCGGGTCGAGTGAGAAGAGCCCTGCCAGCGCACCCACCGCGGTGAACAGGAACGACCGGGACACCATCACCAGCCCCGCGAAGGTGTCCCGGGCCAGCTCCACCTGCTGGGTCAGCCCCGACAACGCTCCGCCGTTCGCCTCCCGCACCCCGCGCGCGACGACCCGCTGCACGAGCAGGTCCCGGAGCGGCTCGACCAGATCGGCCACACCCCGATAGACCCGCCCGGTCCCGAACGCCCCGACGACGACCCCGACTCCCGCCACCCCGAGCCACCCGAGCCCGACCCCACCCCGCCCGACGAGAAACCCGGCGTCCAGCGCACGGGCGAGCCCGTACCCGACGAGGAAGGTCTGCCCGGTTTCCAGCACGGACCAGCAACCCAGCCGCACGAGGACGGTCCAGCGGGCGCGGAGGAAACGGAGACCGCGGCGAGGGATGGTGGCGGTGTTGTCCGGTGGGGTGGTCTTTTGCGGTGTGGCCTCTGGCGACCGGGTTTCGGATTGCGCGGGTACCTGCCGTCGCAGGTGCAGGACGTGCAGGACGTGCAGGACGCGCCGAGGGGTGGTGCTGCCGCTGTGGGGCCGGACGGGGCGCGGGGGCGCGGTGCGTCGCCAGGTGTCCGCCGACTCGGTATCGGGCCGCACCGAGTCCTGCCGTCGTCCGCGCAGGAAGCTGAGGCCGCGCTGGGGGGTGCTGCCTCTGTCGTGGGACTCGGGGGACGGCATGGTCTCTGCAGACCGGACTTCGGGCGGCGTGGATTCCTGCCGCCGGTGAGGGAAGCGCAGGCTGCGCCGAGGGGCGCCGCTGTCGGTGTGGGGCTCGGTGGGTCGCGCGGTCTCGTTCGGGTGGGCATCGAGCGGTGTCGGCTCCTGTTGTTGCCGATGGCGGAAAGGGCGGTGCCGGCGGGTGCGGAGGCGGGTCTCCGTCGGCTCGGTGTCGGGCGGCGCCGGGTTCTGTCGTCGCCCGCGTAGACCACGGAGGCCGCGCCTACGGCCACCACCGCCGTCGTCCTCCGACCCGGTATGTCGTCCGGTCTCGGCCGCGCCATCGCGCCGATGTTCCCCGGGCCCTCGCCCCGTCAGCTCTTCCGCGAGGTCCGGCGGCGGGTTCGGTTCCGGGTGACCGCCGATGTCGTCGTGGCAGGTGGGTGCCCTCTGGCAGACCCGATCGTCCTCGTTCGACATCGGCCCGCTCCGTCCGCCCGCCCGATCCTCCCCGCCCGGCATCGGTGCCCCCTCCCCACCGGACATCAGCCCGCCCCGCCCTCTGCGCCCCGAGCCCCTCCACGCAAGCCCCTCCCCGCACCCCCTGATCCCTCCACTCCCAAGCCGATCTCATCCCCCTCCCCGAACACCCCCCGATACCCCGCCACCCCCCACAACTCCGTATGCGTCCCCACCGCCCGCACCCGCCCCCCGTCCAACCACGCCACCAGGTCCGCGCGGGCCGCCGTAGCCGCGCGGTGGGCGATGAGGAGGCGGGTGCCTGTGGAGGCGGGGCCGGTGAGGGAGTTCGTGATGTGGTGTTCCGTGATGGTGTCGAGGCTGGAGAGGGCGTCGTCGAGGATCAGGACGCGGCCCGGATGAGCGAACGCCCTTGCCAGGCCCAGGCGTTGGGACTCGCCGCCGGAGTGGGGGGCGTCGGCCACGGGGGTGGCGTAGCCGTGGGGGAGGCGGCGGATGAACGCGTCCGCGTGGGCTTTTCCCGCCGCCTCCCGGACCCGGGCGGGGGACGGGGAGCGTAGGCCGAACGCGATCGTGTCCTCCATCGTCGTGCCGAGCAGGGTCGGACGGTCGAAGGCGTAGCCGATCGCGTCGCGGAGCGCGGCGTGGCTCAGGGCGTGGAGCGGGACGCCGTCGAGGAGGACCACGCCCGCGTCCGGGTCGGTCAGGCGGCCCGCGATCGCCGCGAGGAGCGACTTGCCGGCGCCGGAGCGGCCGACGACGGCGAGGGTCGTACCGCCGGGGATCACCAGGTCGATGCCGTCCAGTACGGTGCGTTCGCCGTGCCGGGCCGTGACACCGCGCAGCTCCAAGTGGCCCGATCCCGGCTGGAGTTGACGGTGTCCGTGGACGGGGGCCGGTTCGGTCAGGATGTCGGCCAGGCGCTGCGTGGCCGCCTTCGCGCGCAGCAGGCCCGACAGTTGGCCGACGAGGACGCCTACGCCGGTCGCCAGCACCGCGTACCGCGACGCGGCCAGCACCTCGCCCACCGTCAGGCGGTGTCTGGTCAGCAGGTGGCCCGCCACGGCGACGACGGCGAGTTGGAGGAGGGGCGCCACGGTGACCGCCCGCGCCGCGGCCCGTCCCTGTACCCGCCACATGCGGTGGCCCGCACGGGAGAGTTCGGGCAGCGGTCGCAGGATCCGGGCCGTCTCGCGGTCCGCCGTACCCGCCGCCTGGATCGTGCGGAAGCCGCCCATCGCCTCCGCGAGCGCCGACGCTATCCGGCCTTGGATCTGCTGGTAGCGCGTCACGCACTCCGAGGTGTCCCGGGCGAAGGCGCGTAGGAGGAAGGTGAGAATCGGAGCCCCGGCGAGGAACACGGCCGCCAGCCACGGGTCGATCAACGCCAGCGCGACCACGCCCCCGACCGGCCCCGCCAGTGCCGCGAGCAGCGCGGCCACCGCACCCGGCGCCGTCCCGGCCTGCGCGGCGTTGCCCACCAGTCGGGCCACCAACTCCCCTGCTCCGAAAAGGGAGTTGGCGCGCGGGCCGAGAGCCAGTACGTGCCCGGTGACGCGTCGGCGCAGCCACGCCGTCGAACCGGCCGTGACCGTACCGCCGAGCACCGTCCCGCACGCGTCCAGCACTCCGATCAGCAGCACCAGCCCCGCGCACCCCCACACCCAACGCGCCGCCGGGGCATGCGCCAGCAGGTGGTCCAGGGTTCGGCCCAGCACGGCGGGCAGCAGCAGCGCCGCCGCCGTGGACGCCGTACTGACCGCGCCCAGCGCCACGCAGCGCACCCCGGCGGCGCGGACGGCCGACCGGAGCAGCGAGTCGTTCACCGGGTCGCCCTCGGCGTGCGTCGTCATGCGGCGGCCCCTCGGGGTGACGTGACGTGGACCCCGGGCGGCCCTCCCCTCGTGGGAGGGGGCCGCCCGGAGCCGTGGGTTCACCGTGGCGTCAGAGACAGAGCAGAATGCTCGCGGCGCTGACGCAGGAGAGCAGGCTGACGGTGCTCGCGCCGCCGTCGTTGTGCTCGTCGGATTCCATCGTCTGCAGGTCGAGAAGTGCCATGAGAAGTCCTTTCGTTGTGGGGACGGGGTGGTGTCACGACTCCGTCAGTTCGCGGAGCCGCGCTGAGTGGGCCGCCGAAGCGGCGGCAGGAAGGGCAGCCCCGGCATGGACCCGGCATCGCCGAAGGCCGCGCCGAGCGCGAGCAGGCAGCCTGCGGTTCCGGTGCCCAGGTCCATGGACAGCCGCATCATCTGGTGCCCGGGGAAGGCGAGTTGGCCCTCGTACGACATCGCGAACCAGCCGAGTCCCGCGACCTGTTCGGCGAGCCTGTGGGCGTCGGCGCCCGGCGCGGTCGTCCGGGCGAGGTGCAGGATCATCCCCGCGCGGCCCTGGAAGAGACCGGGCTGCGCGTAGAAGCGGGAGGTGGCCGCGGTGAGGATGCCTGCGCGGGCGCGCTCGAACTCCTCGGTCTCGTCGTCGACTTGGGTCAGGAGGTCGTCGAGGACCATGCCCACGCCCACGCTCCCGTCGCCGAGGTACGGCAGCGTCCGCCAGCCCTCGTCCACCTCCAGGCCGCCACCACGCTGCACGACGCAGCACTCAAGGTCCCTGCGCAGGGCGTCAGTTGCCGCGTCGAGCAACCGCCGGTCGCCCGTCAACTCGTACTGCCGCAGCAGGAACAGCGCGGGACCGCTCGCGCCGCGCAGCAGTCCGGCGCGCCGCCGGGGCGTGGTGGGGCGCGGTTCCGCGAGGCGTCGTACGAGGAGGTCCGCGGCCTCCGCCGCCCGCTCGCGCAGCTCCGACTCGCCTGTGTCTGCGGCCAGTTGGCCCAGGACCAGGCCGAGGCCGGCCAGGCCGCCGTGCAGGTCGGAGGAGAGGTTCTGCCAGCGTTCGGCGAGGATGCCGGAGATCAGGTCGAGGGCGCGTTGGCGGTGGCCGAGGCGGTCGAGCACGTGGGCGACCCCGGCGAGTCCGTCGTACAGGCCGAGCGGGGTGCCGATCGGGGGCGGGGCGGTGCGGTCCAGGAGCCAGCGTTCGCCCTCCTCGTAGCGGTCGGCGCCGGTCGCGTCGAGCGCGTACAACACGCCCGCCGCGCCGTGCGCCAGGCCGAGGCCACCGCCGTCCGAGAACTGGGCGACATCGCCCGGGAAAAGGCGGTCGTCCCGGTCCGGGGTCGCGGAGGCGAGGATCGCCTTGACCATCGAGTCGCGGCTGTAGGGCCAGTCGCCGGGCCGTACGAAGGCCGGAGCGACCGTGCTCGTGCCCCGGGTGATCTCCGCGACCGCCTTGTCCAGGAACTCCCCTGGCACGTCCGGGAACTGGCCCGCGATCACCTCGGCCAGATGTGCCGCCTTGCCGCGGTCCACCACGAACAGCGTGGTCACCGGCAGGAACAGGGCGAGCCGCAGACAGGCCAGCGCGTACCGGTCGACGGCGACGCCCCTGCGGTCCGGCGGGGCGAAGAAGCCCGGGTGGGCGACGACTTGGCGGCCGTTCTCCTCGGCCGGGGCCGCCGCCTCGAAGTCGATGAGGAACACGGACTCCTCGTCGGGCGCGACGATGACGTTGAAGATGTGCAGGTCGTTGAAGACGATCCCGCGCGCGTGCACCGCCTCCATCGCCCGCTCGACCGCCGCGTGGATCCTCAGCGCCCACGCCGTGTACGTGGCCACCGCGTCCGGGTCGGGGTCCGGGGTGAGCAGCGGATGCCGTTCCGCGAAGAAGGAGTTGAGGGGGCGCCCCTCGACGAAGTCCATGACCAGGAACCGGTGTTCACCCAGCAGGAACCAGTCCCGCACCTCGGGCACCACCCCGGTCCCGGCGACCCGCTCCAGCGCCAGTTTCTCCCGTTCCAGCCGGGCGATCGCGTCGGCACCGTCCGAGGCGAGCCCCGCGTGCGGCCGCCCCTCCTTGAGGACGACCTTGCGCCCGTCCCGGGTGTCGGTGCCCGTGTACACCCCGCCACCGTTCGAGAAGTGCAGCGCCTTCTCGATGCGGTACGGCAGTTCGCCCACCGTCGTGGTGTTGCGTGCCGCGAGGTGCGGCTCCAGGAACGCCGGCAGCGTCACCCACTCCGGGACCTGGAAGGACGGCGCCCGCCGGTCCGGCACCGACCGCCCCGCGCCGTCCCGTACCGCCGGTACCAGCGAGCCCCGCTCGTCGACGACGAAGGTGCGCGCGAAGGCGCCGTAGCGGACGTAGAGCGGGCCGTCGTACCAGCGGAGGTCGGTGAGGATGTACGGGCCCTCGAAGCCCTCCAGGAGTTTGCCCAACTCGCTCAGGATCTCGTGGAGTCGGTCCTCGTGGGACGGGTAGACCGTGACGAACTTGCCGCTGGTGTCGCGGCCCGCGTACTTCGCGTTGCGCAGGTGGAGCAAGTGCGGGCCCGGCACGAACTTGAACGGGATGCGGCGCGGGACGCAGTAGTCCCAGACGAGGGCGGCGACGCGGTCCGCGTTTACCCGGGTGGCCGAGGCGTGGATCTTCCAGCCCTGGGCAGGGCCGGGCAAGGGGCCGCCGTCGTCGTCGAGCGGGGTCAGCGTCAGCCAGTCGCCGATGCGGGCCGAGCTCCAGCCCTCGGGGACCTCGCGGCCCGCCGTGTCGAACAGGGGCGCGGCGGTGCCCGTGCCGTCTGCGGACAGGCGGTCCGGTGTCTCGTAGAAGTGCCGGTCGGCGAGCGCGTACACCTCGTACCGCTTGTCCATGGTCGTCCCCCTTCGTGGCCCGGCTCGAATCTGTCAGCCGGGCGACGGTCGCGGACAGTCACGCCTGTCACGAGATCCCCGTGCGGAACGCATGGGTGAAGACTTGTTCGGCACCTTTCGAGTCGGAAGAGGGCCATACGGACCCTCATCTCCACGGAACGGTCACAGGGGCTGCGCAGTCGGCGCATAAGCGCTGTAATTGCGGACGTGGTCAGTGAGGGCGCTGAGGGACGCGGAACGCGAACGTCGCGTGCCGAACTTGCCCTCAAGACGCTCACCGTCGATCTCGATCCCCGCGAACGGCTGCGTCGTGTCCTCGAACAGGCCCTCGTGTTCGCCGGTGCGAGCTTCGCCGGGGTGTACACACCCGGTGACGGCGCCGACCTGCTGTGCCTGGTCGAGTCGGTCGGGGTGCCCAGGACGCTGTACGGGCTGCGGGACGGCTATCCGGCGGCCGGGGGATCACCGGTCGCCGAGGTGCGGCGGGGCGGGCGCGCGGTGTGGCTCGGCCCCGAGGAGCTGGCCGCCGGCTTCGACGCGCGACGGCTGCCGTCGGGGGAGTTCCATCTGGCGGCGCTGCCCGTGCGCGGCGACCGGGGCGGCGGCTGTCTGCTCGCGGTCGGGGAACGCCCGGACGGCTTCGGCGCCGAGGACCGGGAGTGCCTCGCGCTGATCGCCGAGGCGGTCGCGATCCCGGTACCGGCCGAGTCGGTGGCGGGCGAGGACGTGGCCGCGGGCGCGTTCGACCTGGCCATGGACACCGGGCGGGTCGAGGTCGGCGGCGACGTCCTGGAGCTGTTCGGGCTCGGCCCCGGCGACTTCGACGGCAAGGTCGAGACCCTGCTGGGGATGACCGTGCCGGAGGATCTGCCCTCGCTGATGTCCGTCGTCGAGGCCGACCACATGGCCATCGGCGACCGTGAACTGGAGTTCCGGGTCCTGCAGCCCTCGGGAACACCGAAGTGGCTGCGGCTGCGCGGGCGGCTCCTGCCCGGCGGCGACGGCCGCCCCGCCCGCCTCGTCGGCACCGTCGGCGCCGCCTCCCAGCTCCGCTCCGGCGTCAACGACGTGGCCCGCGTCCAGCGCCTCGCCGCCGCCCTCGCCATGGCCGGCACGGTCCGCGACGTCAGCCAGGCCGTGGTCGCCGCCCTCCGCAAACCGCTGCGCGCCGACCGGATCGCGCTCGCCGAACTGGAGGGCGACCGCCTCGTCGTCACCGTTCTCGACCCGCCCGAACCGGAGGCATGGCCCGAGCTGTGGCGCCTGGAGTGGCGCAGCGAGTGGCCCGACGCACCGGTGCGCACGATGCCCACCCTCGCCGCCGCGCTGCGCGAGGGCCGCGCCGCGATCTGGCCCGCGGGCACCGACCTGGAACCCGCCCTCGCCGAGGTCGGCCCGGGCGGCCTCGCCGTCCTGCCGCTGTCCGCGGGCGGCCGGGTGTCCGGTGCCTGCCTCATCGGCTGGGACGCCCCGCACGTCTTCGGGCCCGACGAACGCGCCCTGCTCACCGCCTCCGCCGGCCTCGCGGGGCAGGCCCTGATGCGCGCCCACGCCTTCGACGCCGAGCACGAACTCGTCGGCATGCTCCAGCGCCAGCTGCTGCCGCGCCGCCTGCCCACCCTGCCCGGCGCGGTCGCCGTGGCCCGCTATCTGCCGACCACGGCCGGGCTTGAGGTCGGCGGCGACTGGTACGACGTGATCCCGCTGCCCGACAACCACGTCGCCCTCGTCATCGGCGACGTCCAGGGCCACAACGCGGGCGCCGCCACCCTCATGGGCCAGATGCGCACCGCGCTGCGCGCCTACGCCGTCGAGGGACACCCGCCCGACGTCGTCGTCTCGCACGCCAACCGTCTCCTCATCGACCTGGAGACCGACCTCTTCGCCACCTGCTGCTACGTCGACGTCGACCTGGAGGAAGGTTCCGCCTGGTACGTGCGGGCCGGCCATCTCCCGCCCGTCCTGCGCCACCCGGACGGCAGCACCGAGATCCCCTACGCGGACGGCGGACCACCGCTCGGCGTGGTGACCCAGGCCGACTTCCCCATGAGCCCGCTGCGGCTCCAGCCCGGCACGGTCGTCGCCCTGACCACCGACGGCCTCGTGGAGTCCAAGGAGGCCGACATCGACGAGGGCCTCGACCGCCTCGCCCACGGCCTCGCCGTCTCCGACCCCGCCCACCTGGGCCTCGTCGCCGACGCGCTGCTCGGCAACGCCCGCCGCGAGGACGACGTAGCCCTCCTCCTCATGCGCTACGACGGCCTGGCGACCCGCCCGCGCCGGGAGAACTGGACGGTGTGGCGCGTCCCCGAGGCCGCCCGGCACGCGCGCCGCTTCACCAGGCGCACCCTGCGCACCTGGGGTGTCACCGAGGAGACCGACACCATCCTGCTCGTGGTCTCCGAGCTGGTCACCAACGCCCTGGTGCACACCGACGGGCCGGTCCGCCTCGACCTCACCCTCGTCAACCGGCGGTTCCGCGTCGCCGTCGCCGACTCCTCGCCGCGCACCCCGGTCAAACCGACCAGCATCGGCTGGGAGGCCACCGGCGGCCGGGGCATCCTCCTCGTCGAGGCCATGTCGGCGGCCTGGGGCACGGTGCCGGTCAGCGGCGGCAAACAGGTGTGGGCCGAGATCGCACTCGACCGGTAGTCCCCTGCCTTGACCGCCGCACGGGTGCCTGTTCGGGCACGCAGCGGCAGGTCGGGACGGTTGCGCGGGTCCACCGTGATGGGGTGCGTGCTTGTGGCACACACCTTCGAAGAACTGGTCGAGAAGCACCGCGCGGCCCAGGCGGCACGCGCCCGGGTCCAGGAGATGCGGGACTCCCTGGGAGCCCCCGCCCACGAGTCCTGGACCGAGGCCGAGACCGACATCTACGAGACCGCCTGGCGGGCCTGGCGCGACCTCGCCCGCGACATGCAGTCCGCCGCCGACGAGTACGCGAGGGACGAGGGTCTCGACCGGGCCGAGGTGGAGGCGGACGTGGCACGGGTGGCGGGGGGTCGGTCCGGTCCTTCGGCAGGCTAGACACCGCACGGCCTCCTCATCGTTGGCCGGTCGTAACAAACGAACACAGGGAGGAACGATGCACGTCCGAAGATGACGCTAAGGTGAAGCGATGAAGGCTCTCGTTCTCTCCGGCGGCACTGGATCCCGCCTGAGGCCGATCACACACACATCGGCAAAACAGCTCGTCCCGGTGGCCAACAAGGCCGTCCTTTTCTACGGGCTCGAATCACTCGCCGACGCGGGAATCACCGAGGTCGGCATCATCGTCGGTGACACCGCGGCGGAGATCGAGGAGGCGGTGGGTGACGGGTCGAAGTTCGGCCTGCAGATCACCTACATCCCGCAGGACCGTCCCCTCGGACTGGCCCACGCCGTCCTGATCGCGCGCGAGTACCTCGGCGACGACGACTTCGTGATGTACCTCGGTGACAACTTCATCGTCGGCGGCATCACCGGTCTCGTCGAGGGCTTCCAGGCCAACAAGCCCGACGCGCAGATCCTCCTTACCCACGTGCCCGACCCCCGCTCCTTCGGCGTCGCCGAACTCAGCGAATCCGGCCAGGTCATCGGCCTGGAGGAGAAGCCGGAGCACCCCAAGAGCGACCTCGCTCTGGTCGGTGTCTACCTGTTCACGCCCGTCATCCACGACGCTGTACGCGCCATCAAGCCGTCCTGGCGCGGCGAGTTGGAGATCACCCACGCCATTCAGCAGCTGATCGACGACGGCGCCGACGTGCGCTCCTCGGTCATCCACGGCTACTGGAAGGACACGGGCAACGTCGTCGACATGCTTGAGGTCAACCGGACCGTCCTGGAGAGCATGGACCGCCGCATCGACGGCGAGGTGGACGACGTGTCCGAGACCATCGGCCGCGTGGTGATCGAAGAGGGCGCGCGCATCGAGAAGTCGCGCATCGTCGGACCCGTCGTCATCGGCGCCGGAACCGTCGTCAGCAACTCCTACGTCGGACCGTTCACCTCGGTCGCGGAGAACTGCAAGATCACCGACAGTGAGCTGGAGTTCTCCATAGTGCTGCAGGACTCGTCCATTCTCGGGGTGGGCCGGATCGAGTCCTCGCTCATCGGCAAGCACGTCGAAGTGACCCCCGCTCCGGGGGTACCCAGCGCCCACCGCCTCGTTCTCGGAGACCACAGCAAGGTGCAGATCCGTTCATGAATCTCCTCGTCACCGGCGCCGCCGGCTTCATCGGTTCCACGTACGTCCGCACGCTCCTCGCCTCGGACGCGGCCGACGCGCCCCGCATCACGGTGCTGGACAAGCTCACGTACGCCGGCACGCTCGACAACCTGGACATAGGCCACCCGCGCCTGGAGTTCGTCCAGGGCGACATCTGCGACGCAGAACTGGTCGACAAGCTGATGGCCGAGGCGGACCAGGTCGTCCACTTCGCCGCCGAGTCCCACGTGGACCGCTCGATCAACGGAGCCGCCGACTTCGTCCGCACCAACGTGGTGGGCACCCAGGTCCTGCTGGACGCGGCCCTGCGCTACCGCACCCCGTTCGTGCACGTCTCCACCGACGAGGTCTACGGCTCCATCGAGACCGGCTCCTGGCCCGAGACCCACCCGCTGGCGCCCAACTCGCCGTACTCCGCGTCGAAGGCGTCCTCGGACCTGCTCGCCCTGGCCTATCACCGCACCCACGGTCTGGACGTGCGCGTCACCCGCTGCTCGAACAACTACGGGCCGCACCAGTTCCCCGAGAAGGTCATCCCGCTGTTCGTCAGCAACCTCCTCGACGGCAAGAAGGTCCCCCTCTACGGCGAGGGCCTCAACGTCCGCGACTGGCTGCACGTCGAGGACCACTGCCAGGGCATCGAGCTGGTGCGCACCAAGGGCCGGGCCGGCGAGGTCTACAACATCGGCGGCGGCACCGAGCTCAGCAACAAGGAGCTCACCGGCCTCCTCCTTGAGGCCTGCGGCGCCGACTGGGACCGGGTCGAGCGCGTCGAGGACCGCAAGGGCCACGACCTGCGCTACTCCGTCGACTGGTCCAAGATCCACGACGAGCTCGGCTACCAGCCGCAGCACGACTTCGCGAGCGGCCTCGCCGACACCGTCGCCTGGTACCGCGACAACCGTGCTTGGTGGGAGCCCCTCAAGGCACGGGTGGAGCGCGGCTGATGAAGTGGCTGGTCACCGGTGCCGGCGGGATGCTCGGCCACGATGTGCTGGAGGAACTCGCCCGCCGCGGTGAGCAGTTCGTCGGTCTCGACCGCGCCGCCCTGGACATCACCGACCCCGCGTCGGTGGACCGGGCGTTCGCGGAGCACCACCCCGACGTGGTGGTGAACTGCGCGGCGTACACCGCCGTCGACGACGCCGAGACCGACGAGGAGCGGGCCCTTCGCATCAACGGCGAGGGGCCCCGGCTCCTCGCCCGCGCCTGCGCCGCCTCCGGCGCGCGACTGGTGCACGTCTCCACCGACTACGTCTTCGACGGCGAGGCCCGGGCCACGCCGTATCCGGAGAACCACTCCACCGCCCCGCGCACCGCCTACGGCCGGACCAAACTCGCGGGCGAGCAGGCCGTTCTGGAGGAGCTTCCGGGGGCGAGCGCGGTGGTGCGTACGGCATGGCTCTACGGGGCTCATGGCCGCAATTTCGTGCGCACGATGATCGAGCTGGAGGCCCGTCGGGACACCCTCGACGTGGTCGACGACCAGTGCGGTCAGCCCACTTGGAGCGCGGACGTGGCGAAACAAGTCGTAATCCTTGGCGCAAAGCTGTCCCACAGGGATGGCCCGCACGGTATCTTCCACGCCACCAGCTCCGGTGAGGCGACCTGGTTTGAACTGGCCCGAGAGGTGTTCCGACTGATCGGGGCCGATCCGGACCGGGTGCGTCCCACCGATAGCGAGGCGTTTGTGAGGCCGGCGCCGCGGCCTGCGTACAGCGTCCTCGGGCACGACAGGTGGAAGGAAGCGGAGCTGGAACCGCTACGGGACTGGCGGGAGGCGCTGGCAGCGGCCTTGCCGTCCCTGAACTGACTATTGCGAGGGTGATTTCGGAGCATGTCGATCCAGTCTGTCGTGAAGAAGGTCGTCAAACCCGTAGTCGGGGAGCGCGGCTGGCAGGCGCTGCGCCGGGTCAAGCGGAAGGCGGTCGGTAACAATCGGCCGAAGGCACCTGTGGCTCCTCCGAAGCCCACGGGTGTCGCCGCGATCTCCGACGATCTGTGCAAGCTGGCCGCGCACTTCAAGACCGACAAGTGGGGCGCCCACAAGTACGCGCAGCACTACCAGCGTTACCTGCAACACCTCAGGGGCGAGGAGTTCAACCTGCTGGAGATCGGCATCGGCGGCTACAACCGGGCCGGTGAGGGCGGTGCGTCGCTGCGGATGTGGAAGCACTTCTTCCCGCAGGCGCAGATCTACGGCATGGATATTCAGGACAAGTCCTTCGTCGACGAAGACCGGATCACCACGTTCATCGGCGACCAGTCCGACCCCGAGTCGCTGCTGTCCATCCAGGAGAAGATCGGCCGGCTCGATGTGATCATCGACGACGGGAGCCACCGCAGCCCGCACGTCGTTACCACGTTCCACACCCTGTTCCCGCTGCTCAGCGATGGCGGGATCTACGTGGTCGAGGACACCCAGTCCTCGTACTGGCCCGAGTGGTTGGGCAGCGAGGACCGTGAGTCCCCGGACACCAGCATGGGCATGCTCAAGCGGTTGACGGACGGGCTGAACTACGAGGAGTTCGTCGACGACGACTACAAGCCCACGTACTTCGACCTCAACATCCGCGCCGTGCACTTCTTCCACAATCTCGTGATCATCGAGAAGGGCGCGAACGCGGAGGGCACGAACAAGAAGCGGGCGCTCAAGGACCGTTACGGCACCTCACCCGCGAGTACTTCGTAGGACGACGAACGGAACACGGCACTCTCCGAAGATGGTGGAGAGTGCCGTGTTCCGCTGCGTCAGGCCTACCGGATGGGCGTGTAGTCGCAGTACGTCACGACGTCACCCGCGTACTCGCAGACCTTGATCGAGATGTGGATCGTCTCGCTCAGATTCTCGGCGAAGGTCGCACAGCTGCCGTCGTTGCTCGGGTCGTTCCCCTTGATGAGGACCGTGCCGTTCTGCGGCGCGTCGGAGGAGGGCGTGTAGATGTAGCCCCGCACTCCGTAACCGTCCGAGCTGAGGTCGCAGACGGTCAAGGTGTCGCCGTTCTCGGTCCAACCACCCCAGCCACCTCCGGTGGTGGTGTACACGCCCGCGTCGGCCGCCGAGGAGGTTCCCGCCCCCGCGAAGATCCCGGCCGCCACCAGTCCGAGCACGGTGATCAGCTTGCGCTTCATCTGTCTCCTTTGATGAACGTGGTGCCTCTAGTGGAACGAGTCAATCCAGATTCGGATGCGTGTTCGACTCCTGAGTAACTCTAGGTGCTGAGACGATCACGGCGTACGGGTGTCGTGGATGTTGACTTAAAGCAGCCGAGCGAAGACTTGTTCGATCGTCTTGACGTTTTTCCTCGACAGCACTCGGCCGGAGGGTGCGGTTCGGCGCTGGTCCGAGCGGGTTTCCGGGGGACGACCGACGGGGGGCTCCCCGCCGCAAGACCAAGTGGTCTTGCGGCGGGGAGCCCCCCGTCGGTGCTCGGTGCGGCGGCTCGGCGTCAGTCGCTGAGCTGTCCACTCCGCAGTCGCTCGTAGTAGGCGGAGCAGTCCGCGTAGGACGGAAGGAGTCCTGACTGCTCCGCCTCTGCCAATGTCGGAGCCTCCGCGTCCTTGTCCGACAGCACCGGCTCGAAGCCCTCGGGCCAGGCGATGCCCAGCGCCGGGTCGAGCGGGTTGATCCCGTGCTCACGCCCGGGGGAGTACCCCGTCGAGCACAGGTACACGACCGTCGCGTCGTCGGTCAGCGCCATGAACGCGTGCCCGAGACCCTCCGCGAGGAACACGGCGTGCTTGGTCTCGTCGTCCAGCCGGACGGCCTCCCACTGACCGAACGTGGGAGAACCGACGCGGATGTCCACGATCACGTCGAGGACGGCGCCGCGCACGCACTTGACGTACTTGGCCTGGCTCGGCGGCACGTCGGAGAAGTGCACTCCGCGCACCACACCCCGCCGCGAGACCGAGCAGTTGGCCTGGGACAGAGCCAGGTCGTACCCGGTGGCCTCGCGGAACTCCTCGCCGCGGTACCACTCGTGGAAACTGCCCCGGTCGTCAGGGAAGACCTTGGGTTCCAGGACCCAGGCGCCTTCAATCCCCAGTGATCGCACGTTCTTCCGTCCTCCGACTTGCTCGGGCACTGCTGCTTGCTCGGGTACCGCAACTCGCTTACGGGTACTGCTACTTGCTCAGGGCGCGCTTCAACTTGCGCGCCACCCGGCGGGCCAGTCCGGGCTTGGGGCCGGCCGCCGCCGGCTTCGGCGCCGGCTTGGGCTCGGCGGGCTTCGCGGACTTCGGCGCAGCCTCCACCCGGATGCCACCGGCGTCACCGGTCAGCCGCACCGGCAGCGCCAGGAAACGCTGCCCGGTCGCGGCCGGGGTCAGGCACACCGAGGCGTTCCACACCGCGTCCTTCAGATCCGCGGCCGGTACCTCGGCGGCCAGCCGTGCGCCGGAGGACTCGGGGGAGACCACACCGGGCACGTCCAGCGTCGTACCGGACGACTTGTGGGTCAGCCGCAGCAGGACGTCGGTGGTGGCGGGGACGTAGAAGGGGAGCAGGACGCCTACGCGGGCGCCGGTGACCGTGAAGTCGTCGGGCTTGAGGTCGGCGAGGCCGAGGCGCTGGCCCGCCTTGCCGACGTCCAGGGAGAAGTTGCCGTGCGGCTCCGTGTAGTACGGGAGCGTGACCTGGCCGGCGACGACACCGGCGTGTCCGGCGTTCTCGCCGTGCTGCGGGACCGGGCCGAGGCGGCACTCCTTGTTCCAGGAGCCGATGACGACGCGGACGTAGGTGTCCCAGAGGCCGCTGTCCAGCGGGGCGCCGACCGCGGCGGTGGCCGGGTCGATGGTGGCCGTCGCGTGCAGCACCAGGCGGACGCCGTCGCCGTCGGCGACCGTCTCGTGCGAGATCTGCACGGGCTGGAAGTGCGAGGCGGCGCTGGTGCGTTCGCGGACGACGAGGTCGGCCGTCGCCTTCTTGAAGTTGGCGGTGGCGTCGGCCGTCAGCATCGCCGTCGCCTCGGCGAGGGTCTTCGGCTCCGGGTGCTTGGGAGCGGGGGCGCCCTTGGCCTCGAAGACGGCCGGTTTGCCGTCGATGACGAACTCGGCCTGGTAGTGGACCAGCAGCTTGCCGTCGCGCCACTCGATCTCGCCCGGGACGGCCTTCGGCTTGAGGGAGGCCTCCCACTCGGCGAGCTCGACGAGGTCGTCGTAGCGGTCGGCGGCGGCGAGGGCGGCGACGACCCGCAGCCGCGGGCCGAGACCGGCCGCGACACCGGGGCCGAAGCGCTCGGTCATGACACCGCGGATCTCCTTGAGGAGTTCACGGCGGTACTCGTCCGGGGCCTTCAGCAGCCGGCCGCCGCCGAGGCGCTCCATCATCTCCACGCGCAGCCAACGGCGGAAGATCTTGTCGCGGGCCGCACCCGGCTCGGTGTACTTCTCGACGACGTCGAGGGCCTCGCGCAGGTTCTTGAAGTAGCCGACGGGGTCGAAGCGTTGGAAGCCGGCGTTCGAGGCGTCCTCGCGCTTGATGTGGTAGTAGCAGACGTAGTCGCTGAGCACGGCGACGTTGTCCGCGGCGAGGTAGGCCTCCGTCACGAAGACGTGGTCCTCCAGGCGCCGACGCCCCTCCGGGAACCGCAGGTCGATGCGGTCGAGGAACGCGCGCCGGAGCATCTTGTGCGGGGTGAGGCTGTCCATCAGCGGCGCGGTCGCGACCGACGCGTGCGGGTAGTTCCTGCGGAACAGCTCCACGGGTACGGCGCGGCCCTTGCCGGCCATCTTGCCGACGATGACGTCGGCGCCGTTGGCCACGCCGTACTCGTACATCCGCTCCAGGGCCTCGTCGCCGAGGTAGTCGTCGTTGTCGACGAACATGACGAACTCGCCCTTGGCGGCGGCGATTCCCACGTTGCGGGGCTTGCCCGACCAGCCCGACGCCTCCTGGTGGATCACGTGCATGTGGGGGTGCTCGGCGGCGATCTCGTCGAGCCGCGCGGGCGTGCCGTCCGTCGAGCCGTCGTCGACGAAGATCGCCTCGTACTCATCATTGGGCAGCGACTGCCTGAGGAGAGAGGAGATGCAATCCTCGATATAAGGCCCTGGGTTGTACACAGGGACGACGACACTGACCTTGACCGACATCCGGTTTATAGCCCCCTTGTTTGCGCTGCCCGTCCCCCGAAATCGGAACGGCGCGGTGGGCTGATGCTAACCCGGTCGGCCTCGATGCCGCCCATTGGGCCGGTGTTGGGCAACGGTTCACCCGCCGTGGACGGACGTCACCTCGCGTCGTGGGTCTTGGCCAGAAGTTCCAGGATTTCGGCGGACGTGCCCGTTTCGCCCAGCCGCGGGAAGATCCGCTCGATGCTGTGGGTGTGCGAGACGGCGTCCAGGTCGCTCATCGCGTCCGTGGCCAGGGTCACGTGATAGCCGTGCTCGTGGGCGGCGCGGGCGGTGGACTCGACGCCGATGCTGGTGGCGATGCCGGTCAGCACGATCTGCGTGACACCGCGGCGACGCAGCTGTACGTCGAGGTCGGTGCCGTGGAAGGCGCCCCAGTTCCGCTTGATCACGTGGATGTCTCCGGGGTGTCCGGCCAGCTCGTCGACGATGACGTCCCAGCCCTCGGGGCGGGCCCCGCCACCGGGCCGCCGCTGCTCGCTGCGGCCGGGGACCGCGTCCGCGCCGTCGGCGGCGAAGGTGACCCGGACCAGGACCACGGGTAGGTCGGCGGCCCGGAAGGCGTCGGCGAGTTCGACGGTACGGGCGACCACCTCGGGCCCGCTGTACGGCTCGGTCGGGGCGCCGACGATGCCGCCCTGGAGGTCGATGACGACGAGGGCGGTGCGCGGGTCGAGGGTGGTGAGTGCCATGGGGCAGGCCTTTCAAGGGTGTTGGGGAATCCTGGAGTGTCAGGCGGCTTGCGGGGTGAGGGTGCGCAGGGAACGGTCGGGCAGGGTGATCGCCAGGAGCAGCGCCGACCCGATCGCCATGAACAGGGCCAGGTCGTGCAGTCCCGGGGTGTCGGCGCGGTGCGGGAAGAAGGCCGCGGTGGCCGCGGATGCGGCGAGTGCGCCGAGGTACATGAAGGTGCGCAGCAGTCCGGCGGCGGACGCGATGCGCGCGGGCTCGGCCTGCCGGTAGAGGGCGTTCTGCCCGGCCAGACCGAGCAGGCCCTGCGGTACGCCCAACACGGCGCCGACGGCGAGCAGCAGCCAGACCGGGCTGTCGGAGCCGACCAGGAACAGCGCGGCACAGCCCACGACCTGGATCGCGCTGCCGACGAGCAGCTTGGCGCGGATCGCCTCGCGGCGCCCGGTGAGGGTCGAGACACCGAGGGCGGTGGCCGACAGGGGCAGCAGGATGAGCCCGGCGGCGGAGGCGTGCAGGCCGCGCCCCTCCTCCAGCCACTGCGTGTAGCCGTAGAGGAAGGCGTACGAGGTGGTGTAGCCGAGGAACTGGCGGATGTACGTGGTCACCAGCGGGAGGTTGCCGCCGAGCACGCGCAGGTCGACGAAGGGTTCCGGGACGCGGAGTTCGCGTCTCGCGAAGGCGACGGCCGCGGCGGCGCTGAGGACCGGGAGGTACCACTCGGAGAGTCTGGGGGCGGTCAGGAACATCATCAGCGAGACCAGCATGACGGCGAACAGGATCATGCCGGGCGGGTCGACATCACCTCGGGTGCCGGCCGTGTCCTTGTCCTTGCTCGTCTTCGGCAGCCGCAGTGCGCCGAGGATCAGACAGGCCACGGACAGTGGCACGTTGACGGTGAAGATGGCGCGCCAGCCGCCGACGCCGATGAGGAAGCCGCCGAGCGTGGGGCCGATCACCGACACCGTCTGGGCGGAGACGGCGAGCGCGGTGAGGACACCGGCCGGGCTGTCCTCGCCGGTGCGTTCGGCCTCGCTGCGGGTCAGCCGCATCGCGGCCGGATACGCGGCCGAGGTGCCGAACCCGAGCAGGACCCGGGCGGCGATCAGCACGCCGAGCGACGGCGCGAGGGCGCCCATGACTCCGGCGACACCGACCAGGGCCGTACCGATGAGGTAGAGACGACGCGGCCCGTACATGTCGACGAGCCGCCCGATCACCGGCTGCCCCACGGCCGTGGCGAGATACAGGGCCGAGACCAGCCAGACCGTCTGCGAGGGCGGCGCCCCGAAGGCGATGCCGATGGGCACGAGGCCCACGGCGATCATCGAGGAGTTGATCGGGTTGAGAACGGAGCCGAGGACCATGGGCGCGATCAGGCGCCGGTCGAAGCCGGTGGGGGCGGGACGCGTGGTCCGTAGTGCCTGGGTGGGCTTCGATATCACTGCTCGGACAGCCGTTCCATCAACGCCAGCGCGTCGAGGATCGTCCGCCGCTCCCGCTCGGTGTACCGGTCCTCGAAGGCCCGCGCGAGCCACTCCTCGCGGACCTGCCTGTTGTCCTCGATCCGCGCGCGTCCGGCCTCGGTGAGGGTGACGAGTTGTCTACGGCCGTCCTCGGGGTCGGGGCTGCGCCGGATCAGCCCGTGCTGGTCGAGGGCGGCGAGGGTGGCGGCCATCGACTGCGGCCTGACCCCCTCGGCCGCCGCCAGGGCACTGGCCGTGGCCGCGCCGTGCTTGCCGACGAGCGTGAGCGCCGACTCCTGCGACGGGGTCAGGTCCTCGTCGGTCGCGACCTCGCGGATTCTCCGCCGCAGCCGGCTGAGCACCACGCGCAGATCGCGCGCGGAGCGGGCCGCGGAGTCGGAGATGCCCGCGGGCGCGCCGGTGAGCTGGTGATCCATGAACCCCACCGTAAAACCGGCAGAACAAACTGTCCAGTCACAACTGATCAGTCTTGCCTGTAGATCCTTTCCGGGAACTGGAACGCTTCCGGAAGCTGTGACAGGGGCACCCCCCTAGGCTGAGACCGTGCGACTGCTCCTGATGTCCGACACCCATCTCCCCAAGCGCGCCAAGGAACTCCCCGCGCGACTCCTCGCCGAACTCCCGCGCGCCGACGTCGTGTTCCACGCCGGCGACTGGGTCGACACGGCCACCCTCGACCTGCTGGAGAGCCGCAGCCGTCGGCTCATCGGCGTGTACGGCAACAACGACGGCCCCGAACTGCGCGCCCGGCTCCCCGAGTCGGCGTACGCCGAGCTGGGCGGCCTGCGCTTCGGCGCCATCCACGAGACGGGCCCCGCCCAGGGCCGCGAGGCACGCTGCGCGGCCCGATTCCCCGCCCTGGACGTGCTGGTCTTCGGGCACAGCCACATTCCCTGGGATACGACGGCCGCGGGCGGACTGCGCCTGCTGAACCCGGGTTCTCCGACGGACCGCCGACGTCAGCCGTACTGCACGTACATGACGGTGACGGTGGACGACGGCACGCTGACGGACCTCGAACTGCACCGGCTGCCGCCGAGAAGCTGACCGGGACCGCGGGCGCCTCCCGGGGTGCGCAGGACGGCATGGCCGACACGCGAGAAACCGGGGCGCGGCATCCGGCTCGCCGGGACAGCGCACCCCGCACCGTCCTGCTCGTCAGGTGCGCCGGCTGCCTACCGGCGGCCCGCTCGCCGGTAGGCAGCTCACCGGTCGGTTCAGACTCCGGGTCAACTGGCCGTTCCCCGGGTCCTGTTGCTGGGCGCACGATCGACGCCCCCTTCCGTCCGGGAGCCTGAGCGCCTCTGTGACGGCCGATCGGTACTCCTGCGTCAACCCGCCCGCCGAGTCGGCCAGGTCAGCGCACCGGCCCCCGGTGAATCGCCCCCACGGCCCCCGTCAACGGCGCCCCCGTCCCACCCCACCGCAGCGCGACGATCTCCGCGGCCACGGACACGGCCACCTCCTCCGGCGTACGCGCGCCGAGATCGAGCCCGACGGGTGAGCGCAGGCGAGCCAACTCGCCCTCGCTCAGGCCGGATTCGAGCAGTCGCCGCATACGGTAGTCATGAGTACGGCGGCTGCCCATCGCCCCGACGTACGCGGCCGGCCGGCGCAACGCCTCCTCCAGCAGCGGTACGTCGAACTTCGGGTCGTGGGTCAGGACGCAGATCACCGTCCGTTCGTCGGTGTCCGTGCCCCGCAGATAGCGGTGCGGCCAGTCCACGACCACCTCCACACCCGCCGGGAACCGCTTCGGCGTGGCGAACACCGGGCGGGCGTCGCACACGGTGACCCGGTATCCGAGAAAGTCACCGATCCGGGCCACCGCCGCCGCGTGGTCGATCGCACCGAAGACCAGCATCCGGGGCGGCGGCGCGAAGGAGTGCAGAAACACCGCGACGGAGTCCTCACGCCGCTCACCACGCGGTCCGTAGTGCCGCAACCCCGTTGCCCCGAGGGTGAGTTCACCACGGGCATCGGCGGCGACGGCCACGTCCAGGCCGGGTGGGCCGAGGGTGCCGAGAGTGCCGGGGGTGCTGGGTGTTCCCGGGGACCTGGCGGTACCGAGAGCGCTGGGGGTGCCAGGGGCGCTGGGAGTGTCAGAAGCACCAGAGGCGCCCGGAGCGGGAGGAATGCCGAGGCTGCCGGCGGTACTTGGGGTGCTGAGAGTGCCAGGGACGCTGGAGGCGCCAGGAGTACCGGGAGCGCCGAGGGCATCAGAGCTGTCAAGAGCACCAGGGTCACCGGGCGAGCCGGAAGCACCACGGCTGCCAGGCGTGCGGATGGCGCCGGCGGCTCCGAAAGCGCCGGAGGTACCGCCCCCGCCAGAGGTACCGCCCCCGCCAAGGGCACCGCCCCCACCGAGATCACCAGCACCCCCACCCACGCCCTCCGCCCAAACAGCAAGCACGGCCCCCCGCACCCCCGGCCCATCGACCACCGTCGCCACCGTCACCGGCTCACCCGTGGCGACCGACCGAGCCACCGCCCCGAACGTGGGATCGACCTCAGGTGTGACAAGCCGGACCAGTACGGTGATCTCGCCCCCGCAGGTCAGCCCCACCGCGAACGCGTCCTCGTCGCTGTACCCGAAGGTCTCCAGCCGGGCCTCGCCGCTCGCCACGACCTCGCGCGCCAGCTCGAAGACCGCCCCCTCCACGCAGCCACCCGACACACTCCCCACGACTTCGTCACCCGGCCCCACGGCCATCGCCGCACCGGGATCGCGCGGCGCGCTGCGGCTGACCGCGACCACCGTGGCCAGGCCGAACGGGGCGCCCGCGGCGTACCAGCCGCCCAGCACCGGGAGAAGGTCACGCATGCTCGGCTCCTGTCACCACCGCTACCGCCGCCGGACGGCGCAAGCGTCGCATCCGGGCGCCGGCCTGCACCGGAGCGCCACGCGCCCACCCCACCCCGGCTCGCCGGCCCAGCGTTAATCCGTTGCCGCCGCACCCCCACCCCTGCTGAACTACCGAAGACGAGTCAGCGACGACCGAGGAGTACTGAGATGCGCGCACCGTTCATGTCCACCCAGGAAGGAACGCCCCCCTCGCCAAAGGACATGACACCAGGTGCACTTGCTCAACCTCGGGATTCTCGCGCACGTAGACGCAGGTAAGACCAGCCTGACCGAGCGCCTCCTGCACTCGGCCGGTGTGATCGACGAGATCGGCAGCGTCGACGACGGGAACACCCGTACCGACACCCTCGCGCTGGAGCGCCGGCGCGGCATCACCATCAAGTCGGCCGTCGTCTCGTTCCCGGTCGACGACGTGACCGTCAACCTGATCGACACCCCCGGCCACCCGGACTTCATCGCCGAGGTGGAACGGGTGCTCGGCGTGCTCGACGGCGCGGTTCTCGTCGTCTCGGCCGTCGAAGGGGTCCAGCCGCAGACCCGCATCCTGATGCGCACACTCCAACGGCTGCGCATCCCCACCCTCCTCTTCGTCAACAAGGTCGACCGACGAGGCGCACGCTACGACGACCTCCTCCCGTCGATCTCCGAACGGCTCAGGGCGGCCGTCGTCCCCATGGGTACGGTCGAGGGACTCGGGACCCGCGAGGCCGGTTTCCTGCCGGGGCTCGGCCCGGGCGCACCCGCCGTCCTCGCCGAGCACGACGACGAAGTCCTCACCGCGTACGTCGAGAACACCGTGTCCTACGACCTCCTGCGCACCGCCCTCGCCACCCAGACCCGCCAAGTCCTCGTGCACCCCGTCTACTTCGGCTCCGCCATCACCGGCGCCGGCGTCGACGCGCTGATCACCGGCATCAGGGAACTGCTGCCCCCGGCCGAGGGCGACCCCCAAGGCCCGCTCTCCGGAACGGTGTTCAAGGTCGAGCGCGGCCCGGCGGGGGAGAAGGTCGCCTACGCGCGGATGTTCTCCGGCACCCTCCGCACCCGCGACCGGATCACCTTCGGCGGCGCGGGCGACACGGGCGCCGGCGGTGACACCGGCGAGACCCGCGAGACTCGCGACGAGGGCAAGGTCACCGCGATCAGCGTCTTCGACCACGGGACGGACATCGACAGCGACTCCGTCCCGGCGGGCCGGATCGGCACACTGCGAGGCCTCGGCGAGATCAGGATCGGGGACTCGATCGGCGTGCCGAGAAAGGCGGTTGAGTACTTCTTCGCGCCTCCGACTCTCGAAACCGTCGTCGTCCCGGGCCCGGACGCCGACCGCCGTGCCCTGCACCTCGCACTCACCCAACTCGCCGAACAGGACCCGCTGATCGGCCTGCGCCACGACGAGGTGCGCCGGGAGACCGCCGTCTCCCTCTACGGCGAGGTCCAGAAGGAGGTCATCCAGGCCACGCTCGCCGACGAGTTCGGGGTGCACGTCACCTTCCGCGAGACGACCCCGCTCTGCGTCGAGCGGCCGGTCGGCACGGGCGCGGCGGTCGAGTTCAACAAGAAGGACGCGAACCCCTTCCTCGCCACGGTCGGCCTGCGCGTCGACCCCGGCCCGGTCGGCTCCGGTGTGCGGTTCGGCCTGGAGGTGGAGCTGGGCGCGATGCCGTACGCCTTCTTCAAGGCCGTCGAGGACAGCGTGCGCGAGACCCTCGGGCAGGGTCTGCACGGCTGGCGGGTCACCGACTGCGTGGTCACCATGACGCACTCCGGCTACTCGGCCCGGCAGAGCCACGCCCACCAGGGCTTCGACAAGAGCATGTCGAGCACCGGCGCCGACTTCCGCGGGCTGACCCCGCTCGTCCTCGTCGAGGCGCTGCGGGGAGCGGGCAGTCAGGTGTACGAGCCGATGCACCGGTTCCGCGTCGAGGCCCCGTCCGACACCCTCGCCGCGCTGCTGCCGGTGCTGGCCGCACTGCGCGCCGTCCCGCAGACCACCGAGACGCACGGCTCGCTCTGTGTGCTGGAGGGGGAGCTGCCGGCGGCTCAAGTGCACGGGCTGGAGCGGCAGTTGCCGGGGCTGACGCGCGGTGAGGGGGAGTGGGAGAGCGCCTTCGACCACTACGCGCCCGTCGCGCACGGGACCGTTCCGGAACGGGCACGCACCGACCACAACCCGCTCAACCGGAAGGAGTATCTGTTGAACGTGACACGTCGGGTGGCCTGAGATGTGTCAACAGGGCTTGTGGCGCGCAGACTTACTCATGAGTCAGAAGTGTTGACAGTGTCCGGAAATCACCGGACTGTAGTGGACATGACGAATATCCGGGCGCGTTTGATCGTTGTCCTGGTTGTCCTCTGCGGATTCCTGTCGGTGCTGGGCGCTGGGCCAGCAACCGCCGCCACCCCAACCGACTCCCTCTGGTTCGACGGCTCGGCGCTGACCGTCCAGAACGGCAGTTTCGTGGACAGTTACGGCCGCCAGGTCGTGCTGCGCGGCTACAACGTCTCCGGCGAGACCAAACTGGCGGAGAACGACGGTCTCCCCTTCGCCTCGGTCGCCGACGCGAAGAAGTCCGCGACCGCGCTGCGCGCCCTCGGTGGCGGCAACTCGGTCCGCTTCCTGCTCTCCTGGGCCTACGCCGAACCCGTCCGAGGCCAGGTCGACACCGCGTACCTGGCCGCCGCCACCGCGCAGATGCAGGCGTTCCTCGACGCCGGCATCCGCGTCTACCCCGACTTCCACCAGGACCTCTACTCCAAGTACCTCTTCAACAGCGGCAGTTGGTACACCGGTGACGGCGCCCCCAAGTGGGCCGTGGCGCTGGGGAGTTACCCGCAGGAGTCCTGCGGCATCTGCCTCTTCTGGGGTCAGAACATCACCCAGAACGCCGCCGTGACGGAGGCGCAGTACGACTTCTGGCACAACAACTACGGCGTCCAGGACGCGTTCCTCGTCACCGCGCAGTCGACGATGACGTACATCCAACAGCACCTCACCACCGAGGAGTTCGCGGGTGTCGTCGGCTTCGACCCGTACAACGAGCCCTTCGCCGGCACCTACGACTCCGGCCAGACCAGCCGCACTTGGGAACAGAACCTGCTCTGGCCGTTCTACGTGAAGTTCCGGGCCCGGATGGACGCGGCCGGCTGGAGCGCCAAGCCCGCCCTCGTCGAGCCGAACCTCTTCTGGAACTCCAACATCTCCAGCCAGGTGCAGGTGGGCGGACTCCTCGACGCGGGCACGCTCGGTTCGCGCTATGTCTTCAACACCCACTTCTACGACCAGAAGGCGATCTCCGGCATCCTGATGTGGGGCAACGCGGCGGACGGCCAGTACTCGACCGACTTCGGGACGGTCCGTGACCGGGCCGCCGCGGCCGGCACCGCCGCCATCGTCAGCGAGTTCGGGCATCCGCTGTCCGGAACGGTCTCCGGCAAGGCGCCGACCGTACTCAAGGCGATGTACCAGGCCCTCGACTCCCGTCTGCCGGGCGCCAGTTGGTGGTCCAACCCGGCGGGCTCCGGGCCGGTCCTCTCCGGTACGCAGTGGCAGTGGGACATCTACAACGGCCGCCACAGCGAGCTGATGAACGACAACCCCGACAAGGTGCTCGCCTCCGGCGACGCCTGGAACGACGAGGACCTCTCCGCCGTCAACATGACCGACTCCGGAACGGTGACACTCCGTCAGGACGCCCGTCTGCTCGACCGGATCTACCCGAGCGCGACCGCCGGCACCACGGTCGCCTTCACCTACGAGGACCGCTCCCGCGACGGCTCGACGACCCTGACCTGGAACCCGGTCCCCAGTTCCCTCCCGAACGTGTCCTCGCTGGTCGGCTCCGGCCAGTACGGCCTGCTGATGTGGCGCTCCAACAGCTCCACCGCGCCGACCGAACTCCACCTCCCGGCGTCCTTCCCGGCCGCGTCCACCACCGTGGTCTCCGATCTGGGAGCGATCTCGGGCGTCCCGGCGTACACGACCTCGACCCCCATCGGCTACGCCAACGAACCGGGCGGTACCGGCAGCCACCGCCTTCTGCTCTCCGCGACCGGCTCGGGAACCCTGCACTACGCCCTGATCGCCAACGGCGCGTCGAGCCCCTCCTCGACGCTGCTGAGCGCGGCCAAGTCCGAACTGGCCACCTGGGCGGCATCGCACAGCTGAGCACCACGGGGCGCCGGTCTTCCAGGAGGCCGGCGCCCTTCCATATTTATGTGAAGACATCCGAACAAATGCAAATTCGGAGTGAACTTGATGAGAAGTGAGGAAGGAGTGCTCTTTTCTGAAAGACCACGGACACGACAAGATGGCCGGTGGTCGACGAGACAGGGGTGTGACAGTGACGGGCAGGCTCAAGGCGCCGACGGGTCGTTACGGCGGCAAGTCCGCCGAGCAGCGGCAGGCCGAGCGGCGCGGACGCTTCCTGGACGCCGCGCTCCAGCTGTTCGGCGACACCCCCGGCTACCGTGCCACGACCGTCGCCGCCCTCAGTGAGGCAGCCGGCCTGTCCACCCGGCAGTTCTACGAGGAGTTCCGCAGCCTGGAGGACGTCCTGGCCGCCCTCCACCTCCAGGTCAACGACTGGGCGGAGGAAGCCGTCCTGATCGCGCTGGGATCCGCGGATGGCCTGCCGCTCGCCGAGCGGGCCACCGCGATCTTCCACGCGTACGCCGCCAACGTCACCGTGGACCCCCGCCGCATCCGCATCACCTTCGTCGAGATCATCGGCGTCAGCGCCCGGCTGGAGGAACAGCGACTGTCCCGCCGCGCCCGCTGGATCAACCTCATCTGCACCGAGGCACGGGCCGCCGCCCAGCGCGGGGAGGCGGCCCGGCGCGACTACCGGATCGCCGCCGCGGCCTTCATCGGCAGCGTCAACGGCCTGCTCCACGACTGGAGCGCGGGCTGGGTGGACGCCACACTGGACGAGGTCGTGGAGGAGTTGGTCCGACAGCTCCTCGGGATCATGCGGCCGCCGGGCTGGACCGGCCAGGCCGTGCCGCGAGAGGCGCTATTCGACGAGGATTGAACTGCTTGTGTGTTCTCCTCGTGCTCCCCATCCTCGAAGGGCGACAAAAGCCGCTGCCCTTTGACCAGGAAACACAGGGGGAACTCGATGCGCAAATTCAGGACTGTCCTCGCCATGGCCGTACTGCTGCTGACGGCCGCAGTCGTACAGACCGGGACGGCGAATGCGTCAACCAGGGCGCCGGCTTCTTTTGTCGAGATGACCGAGAAGTGGAGCGGAACCGCGGTGGTCCGGCTGTGGTGGAACACCAGCAACGGCGGTATTCACGCCGAATACTACGATCCCGGCAACACCGACCACTCTGTCTGGGTCGGCATCTACGACGCGACGACCAGGCAGATCATCACGCAGTCGGCAACGTACGGGCCCGGTCCGATCAACACGGGCGAGGTGTTCACCGCGCACTCCATCTTCGCCTGCGGTGGGGGCGGTCGCGTACCGCAATTCTGCACCGGGAACACCTGATCCGTGCCTGTCGGTTAATTCAACGGGAATCTCCTCGTGTTTCGGAAACGGCCGAACAGCCCGACTGCTCATGCCGCCGACGGCACTGCACGATCATTTCGGGAGTGGCTCATGTCCCAGTCGCCGATTCAGTGGATTCTCGCTTTCGACGCGTCCTGCGGAACGTGCCGTGGCATGGCCGACGCGATCAACTCCGCTTCCGGCGACCGGTTGGAGGTCCTCCCGCTGACGCAGCGGAACGTCGCCCGCCGGCGTGAGGAGGCGCTCGGCGCGGACGCACCGGCGGCCCCCACCCTTCTACGGGTGGGCCCGGACGCCGTGCGCGCCTGGACCGGAACGGCGATGGCCCTGTCTTCGGGATCGACGAGGCACGGTCACCGCTCACCGAACTGGGACCGGCGGACTTCGCGCCGGCGAGTGCGTGCAACTGCTGTACGTGGGACGACTGGTGCACCGGCGGCTACGTGTGCCGGGGGTGCTGCGACAGCAACAGAGGCTGCACCTGCGCGAGCAACTGCTGCCGCGCCGTGACGGTACGCGGCTGCGGCTCGCTGTGGGCGGCCTCCTGCACCGGGTTCCGCGAGTACTGGAGCGGACCGCCCCCTCGGAGCCCGGCGACATGCCGACCTCTTCGCCATCGGGTTCTCGGGCTGCCGACGCGACCTGCGCCGCGATCCCGCTCGGCCCCCCACTGCCACGAATGAGGTCGCATGCTCCGCATCCACTTCACGCCCCTCGACTTACAGAACATCCGCATCGCCCGTCACCCCGATCCGCTGTGGGAACTCGTGTGCGCCGTCTGCCGGATGGCCACGCAGCAGGGGCCGCTGGAGTTCGGGGCGTGGCGCGGCGGCGTGCACGAGCGGGTGGGCCAGGATCCGGAGGCGCACCGCGCGCTGCTCATGCTGAGCACGCTCGTCCCGCCCGCCGGCTACATCCCCGACTTCCTCACCCCGTCCGTCTCACAGGGCGGCCTGTCCGCGGCCCTCGACGAGGTGGGGACCACTCCGCGCGGCAGGATGCGGCACGAGTTGGGCAGGCTCGCCGCCGCCCGCGGCCTCCCGTCGTGGGCCACCGCACTCGTCAGGCCCGGAGGCAGGAGCATGCCGGCCCTGGTGTCGGCTCTGGAGGTCTCCTCCCGGGCCCTGCTCGAACCGCACTGGGCCCACATCCGCAGAGCGGTCGACGACGAGGTCGGCCTGCCGTCCGGCGTCCTCCTCGACGGCGGTGTCCGCGCCCTGCTGGAGAGTCTCCGTCCGCTCGCCCGGTGGAAACCCCCGGTCCTGGAGGTCGACTTCCCCGTCGACCAGGTACTGCGCCTGGAGGGCCGCGGCCTGCGGCTCATCCCGTCTTCTGCTGGCGCAGGCCCACCGTCCTCGCCGATCCCACCCTGGACCCGGTCCTGGTCCACCCGGTCACCACACGCCCCTTGGACACGGCCGCGGTGCGAAGCGACGGGCTGATGCGGCTGCTGGGCCGTACCCGGGCCTCCGTCCTGACCCAGGTCGCCCGTCACCGCACCCAGACCACCTCCGACGTGGCCAACGCGACCGGCATCACCCTGCCCAGCGCGAGCTACCAGCTCGGCGTCCTGCGCGACGGAGGCCTGGTGGCCAGCCGACGGGCGGGCCAGTACGTACAGCACTCGCTGACGGCCCTGGGCCACCGGCTCCTGGACGCGGACACCGGGGACGCGATCGGCTTCCGACGCGACACCGAGGCCCTGGTGTGACGTGACGCGCGGGGTCCTACTGGTCTCCCGCGCCGTCCATGGCGTGCTCGTCCAGTCGGCGGGCCAGCGCGCGGACGAGATCGCGCAGAGCTGCGGGGCGCTCGATGACGAACGGGCGGTCGAGGGCGGCGAGGACGGGCGGGATCCACTCCAGCCGCTCGGCCCGGATCCGGACGTGGACCCATTCGCCGGCGTCGTCGGCCTCGGGATCGTCGGTCGGGACCGTGGACAGAGTCGCGATCTCGGCCGGGAGCCGCGTGCGAATGTGCCGCGCACTGCCCCGGATCCGCAGCGACACATCATGGGTCCACGGCGTGCGCGCGAGGCTGTCCAGCACCGTGGCGGCCGGGTCGAAGTCATCCGGGACGGCGAACGAGCCGGACCGCACGCTCATCGAGGTGATCCGGTCCAGCCGGAACGTGCGGACCTCGCCGTCGGCAGGGTCCGCGCCGGTCAGGTACCACCGTCCGGCATGCGCCACGAGGCCGTACGGCAGGACGGTACGGTCGCTGCCGCGGCCCTCGCGGTCGGTGTAGCCGATCGCCACCGGCCGCCGATGGAGCGCGGCCTCGGCGAGTTCGAGCAGTACGTCCGTCTCCGGGGCGGTCGCGGTACGGGGCCGCGCGGTGAAGTCGGCCGTGTCCAGCAGGGCGTCGAGTCGTCGGCGCAGAGCGGCGGGCAGGACCCGCAGCAGTTTCGCCGTCGCGCTCTCGCTCGCCGCCGCGGACGTGGTGACCAGCCCCGCCCTACGGCCGGCCAGCAGCCCGAGCACCACGGCCAGGGCCTCCTCGTCCGTGAGCATCAGCGGCGGCATCCGATAGCCGGGGGCGAGCCGGTAGCCGCCGTAGCGACCGCGCACCGAGTCGACCGGTACGCCCAGTTCCAGCAGGTGGCCGACGTAGCGGCGGACCGTGCGTTCGTCGACGCCGAGGCGGGTGGCCAGGTCGGGGACGGTGCGGAGGCCGCCGCCCTGGAGGATCTCCAGCAGGGCGAGCACGCGGGCGGTCGATGTGGTCACTCCGGAAGTCTGCCTCGAATACCGGGCGGAAGGTGTCCGGTATCGGTCCTAGCGTGAGGGACGCCGGTTCATCCGGAACCGCCTCCGACCTCTGGCAGGGAGACCCTCATGAACTTCGTCTCGATCCGTGTCATCACCGACGACGTCGCCCGTCTCGTCGGGTTCTACGAACAGGTCACCGGCGTCACGGCCACGTGGTCGACCCCCGACTTCGCCGAACTCGTCACGCCCGCCTGCACGTTGGCGATCGCGAGCACCCGCACCGTGGCCCTTTTCGGCACCGACTCCGCGCGCCCCGCCGCCAACCGCTCGGTGATCACCGAGTTCCGCGTGGCCGACGTCGACGCCGAGTACGAGCGCCTGGCGCCCCTCGACCGCGAGCTCGTCCAGAAGCCGACCACGATGCCCTGGGGCAACCGCTCCCTCCTCTTCCGGGACCCCGACGGCAACCTGATCAACTTCTTCACACCGGTCACCCCCGAGGCCGTGGCGCGGCAGGAGCGTTAGGCCAGGGTGTCCAGGGCGGCCAGCACGGGCGCGAAGCCGTCCTCGGCGCGCACCTGGAAACCGAGGACCCGCGCGCGCTCGGCGAAGGCAGGCTCACCCGTGGCTCGTACGAGCGCGGCGGACAGCGAGTCGGCGGTCAGGCCGCGCAGCGGTACGGCAGCGGGCGCCACGCCCAGCGTGACCAGCCGCGCGGCCCAGAAGCCCTCGTCGAACTGGATCGGCACCGGTACGGCCGGTACCCCGGCGCGCAGCCCGGCGGCCGTCGTGCCCGCGCCGCAGTGGTGGACCACGGCCGCCATCCTCGGGAACAGCGCCGAGTGCGGGACCTCGCCGACGGTCAGGACGTCGTCACCGGCCGCTTCGAGACCGCCCCAGCCGCGCTGGATCACCCCGCGCAACCCCGCCCGGCGCAGCGCGCGCACGATCTCGGCGCTCAGCCGCTCCGGATCGGGCACGGTGGCACTGCCCAGTCCCACGAAGACGGGGGCCGGACCGGAGTCGAGGAAGTCCCTCAGCCGCGGCGGGAGTTGGGCTTCGCCGTCGTACGGCCACCAGTAGCCCGCCACCGTCAGTCCGGGGCGCCAGTCGGCCGGGCGGGGTACGACCAGGGGGCTGAAGCCGTGGTGGACGGGCCAGTTCTGGCGTTCCCGGGAGCGGAGCGCGGCGCCGGGGCGGGTGCGGGGCAGGCCCAGTCGGGAGCGCACGTCCGGTACGGCGGTGGTGAAGACGTGCTCCACCGCCCGGTTCACCCCGCGTCCGGCGACCCGGTTGCCGACCGCGCCCCAGGAGCCGCCGCCGAGCACCGGCGGCGCGAACTCCTTTGTCGCCGCGAGGGGTTGGAGGTACACGCCCATGCTCGGCAGCGACAGCCCCTCGGCGACGGCATGCCCGAGCGGCCCCAATGAGCTGGACAGCAACAGCACTTCACTGGTTCGGGCGGCCGTCAGCAGGTCGTCGGTCATCCGCCCGACCAGTGCCCGCGCCATCGTGACCACCCGCAGCAACTTGCCCCCGCCCGAGGCACTGCGGTGCAGCCCGCGCCCCCGCGAGGACTCCAACTCGGCCCGGGGATCCACCGGAAGCGGATGGAAGCCGACGCCCGAGCCCGCCACCAGGGGCGCGAAACCCGCATGGGTGACGAGGGTGACCTCGTGGCCCGCGCGGGCCAGGGCGTGCCCGAGGCCGGTGTAGGGGGCGACGTCGCCCCGGGATCCCGCTGTCATGATCGCTACGCGCACGCCGGTCAGTATCGCGTCCGGTGGCAGACGAGTGGGGGATTCCCGCCGGGAGATTCCAACTGCCCCTCGTGTCACAGCCGTTGACTTCGACCCCGGGTGGTTCTACCTTCAGCGCGCCGCTTTGTTCGGCGACCCGATCCAGGTTCGAAATATCGGCAAAGGAGCCGCATGTTCCGCACCCCCATCCTGCGCGCCTTGGCGATGGCCGCAGCGGCAGTCACCCTGCTTCTCGTCACCGGACCCGCCCCCGTGGCCCCCCTCCGAACGGCCCCCGTCGCCTCGACGACCCGTCAGATCGCCGTGCCCACCGCCCCGATGGGCTGGGCCTCCTGGAACAGCTTCGCCGCGAAGATCGACTACAGCGTCATCAAGGCGCAGGTCGACGCGTTCGTCGCCGCGGGCCTCCCGGCGGCCGGCTACAAGTACATCAACATCGACGAGGGCTGGTGGCAGGGCACCCGCGACAGCGCGGGCAACATCACCGTCGACACCAGCGAGTGGCCCGGCGGAATGAGCGCCATCGCCGCCTACATCCACAGCAAGGGCCTCAAGGCCGGCATCTACACCGATGCGGGCGCGAACGGCTGCGGCTACTACTACCCGACGGGCCGCCCCGCCGCCGCGAACACCGGCAGCGAGGGCCACTACGACCAGGACATGCTGCAGTTCTCGCAGTGGGGCTTCGACTTCGTGAAGGTCGACTGGTGCGGCGGCGACGCCGAGGGCCTCGACGCGGCGACGGCGTACAAGGCGATCAGCGCCTCGGTCACCAAGGCCACCGCCACCACGGGCCGCGCGCTGACCCTCTCGATCTGCGACTGGGGCGACCAGAACCCCTGGAACTGGGCCCCCGGCCTGGCCCCCATGTACCGGACGAGCACGGACATCATCTACTACGGCAACTCGCCGTCGACGACGAACATGCTGTCCAACTTCGACCAGGGCCTGCACCCGGCAGCCCAGCACACCGGCTACTACAACGACCCCGACATGCTGATGGTCGGCATGTCCGGCCTCACCGCCGCCCAGAACCGCACCCACATGGCCCTCTGGGCGATCTCCGGCGCCCCCCTCCTCGCCGGCAACGACCTCACCACCCTCACCACCGAGACCACCGGCATCCTCACCAACCCCGAGGTCGTCGCGGTCGACCAGGACGCGCGCGGCCTCCAGGGCGTCAAGGTCGCCGAGGACACCACCGGACTCCAGGTCTACGGCAAGGTCCTGTCGGGCCTCGGCAACCGCGCGGTCACCCTCCTCAACCGCACCTCCTCCGCCCAGAACATCACCGTCCGCTGGCCGGACCTCGGCCTGACCACCGCGTCCGCCACCGTCCGCGACCTGTGGTCGCGCGCCAACATCGGTTCCTACGGCACGAGTTACACGGCCAGTGTCCCGGCCGGCGGCTCCGTGTTCCTGAAGATCAGCGGCGGCACCGAGGCGGCCGGCACCAACTACACCGCCACCTCCACCGGCAAGTACACCGGCATCAGCGCGGCCAGCACCGGCCTGAACGTCGTCGACGTCACCTACACCAACACCGGCTCCACGGCCGTCACCGGCACCCTCTCGGTCAATGGCCAGACCGCGACGACGGTCTCCTTCCCGCCGACCGGCTCCAGCGCCGGCACGATCTCGGTGCAGGCCAACCTGTCCAAGGGATCGGCCAACTCCCTCACCCTGACGGGCAGTTCACTGCCGACCCTGGGTACCGTCAACGTCCAGCCGATCCCGGGCACGAACGGCACCCTGGTCGTCGGCACCGGGTCCGGCCGCTGCGCCGACGTCTACAACAACACCATCACCAACGGCACACAGGCCGAGATCTGGGACTGCAACGGCGGCCAGAACCAGGCCTGGACGTACACCTCCCGCAAGGAACTCGTGGTCTACGGCAACAAGTGCCTGGACGCCTACAACAACGGCACCACCAACGGCACGAAGGTCGTCATCTGGGACTGCAACGGCCAGAACAACCAGAAGTGGACCGCCAACTCCGACGGCACCCTCACCAACGTCAACGCGGGCCTGTGCCTGGACGCCTCCGGCGCCGCCACGGCGAACGGCACCCTGCTGATCCTGTACACCTGCGGCACGGCGACCAACCAGAAGTGGACGCTGAGCTAGCCGTACCGCCTCCTGTTCGGCACCTCGTCCCGCCGGTCGTCAGGACCGGCGGGACCCGCGTCCCTAGGCGAGCGCGACGGTGACCAGACCCGTCGCCGCCAGCAGGGCGCACGCCAACAGGCAGCAGGCGAGGGCGCGTTGGCGCAGTCGCCGGTACGTCTCCTCGTACTCGTCGCGCAGTTGACGGCCCCGCTCGGCCGTCCGCTGCCACGACAGCCGGGTGAGGGTCAGGTACTCCGCCTCGAACTGCCGCCGCACCTCGTCCCGTTGGCCGTCGGTGAGCCAGTCGAGCCGTGCCGTGAAACGCGCGGCGGCCGTACGGCCCTCCGCGCGGGCCGCGGCGATCAGCAGGTGGCCCTCGACGTCGTTGAGGAAGGCCCCGGTGTCCACGGGGTGTTCGTCCATGGCGGTCACCGGGCCGTCAACTCCCGTTCCAGGGCGGGGATGTCGGCGTGGTGGAGGTCGAACGCCGGGGACTCGCTGCGGATGCGGGGGAGCGAGACGAAGTTGTGCCGCGGCGGCGGGCAGGACGTCGCCCACTCCAGTGAACGGCCGTAGCCCCACGGGTCGTCGACCTCGACCTTCTTGCCGTACTTGGCCGTCTTCCAGACGTTGTAGAAGAACGGCAGCAGTGACAGGCCCAGCAGGAACGAGGAGATCGTCGACACCGTGTTGAGTGTCGTCAGGCCCTCCACCGCCAGATAGTCGGGGATCCGGCGCTGCATCCCGTTCACGCCCAGCCAGTGCTGGACCAGGAAGGTGCCGTGGAAGCCGATGAACAGCGTCCAGAAGGTGATCTTGCCGAGGCGCTCGTCGAGCATCCTGCCGGTCATCTTCGGCCACCAGAAGTGGAAGCCGGAGAACATCGCGAACACGACGGTGCCGAAGACCACGTAGTGGAAGTGGGCGACGACGAAGTACGAGTCGGAGGTCGAGAAGTCGATGGGCGGGGCGGCGAGCATGACGCCGGTCAGGCCGCCGAACACGAAGGTGATGAGGAAGCCGGTGGCCCAGAGCATCGGGGTCTCGAAACTCAGGGAGCCCTTCCACATGGTTCCGATCCAGTTGAAGAACTTCACGCCGGTCGGTACGGCGATGAGGAACGTCATGAAGGAGAAGAACGGGAGCAGTACTCCGCCGGTGACGTACATGTGGTGGGCCCACACCGTCACGGACAGACCGGCGATGGAGATCGTCGCGGCGACCAGTCCCATGTAGCCGAACATCGGCTTGCGGGAGAAGACCGGGATGACCTCGGAGATGATGCCGAAGAACGGCAGCGCGATGATGTACACCTCTGGATGCCCGAAGAACCAGAAGAGGTGCTGCCACAGCAACGCCCCGCCGTTGGCGGCGTCGAAGACGTGTGCCCCGAATTTCCGATCCGCCTCCAGCGCGAAGAGCGCGGCGGCGAGAACCGGGAAGGCCAGCAGAACGAGTACCGCGGTCAGCAGCACGTTCCACACGAAGATCGGCATGCGGAACATCGTCATGCCCGGTGCGCGCATGCAGATGATCGTGGTGATGAAGTTGACCGCACCGAGGATCGTGCCGAAGCCGGAGAAGGCCAGACCCATGATCCACATGTCGGCGCCGATACCCGGCGAACGGACCGCGTCCGACAACGGGCTGTACGCGAACCAGCCGAAGTCCGCCGCGCCCTGCGGGGTGAGGAAGCCACCCACCGCGATCGTCGAGCCGAACAGGTAGAGCCAGTAGGCGAACATGTTCAGCCGCGGGAACGCCACGTCGGGCGCGCCGATCTGCAGCGGCATGATCCAGTTCGTGAAACCGGCGAACAGGGGCGTCGCGAACATCAGCAGCATGATCGTGCCGTGCATCGTGAACGCCTGGTTGAACTGCTCGTTCGACAGGATCTGCAGGCCGGGTCTGGCGAGTTCGGCGCGCATGAGGAGCGCCATCACGCCGCCGATGCAGAAGAACCCGAACGCCGTGACCAGGTACAGCGTGCCGATCGTCTTGTGGTCCGTGGTCGTCAGCCACTTGATGCTCTTGAGGTCTCTCACGCCCCGCCTGTGTCCACGCGCCGCCCGCACGTCACACTCGACGGACGCGAGGAGAATCACGAAATCGGGTGTGACGATCGCCCCGGTGCCGGACACGAACGGAACATGAGCAACGACGAGAACTTCGCCGCTGCCTATCGCGAGCACTACTGGGCGGTCAGCCGCTATGTCGCGCGGCGACTGGACGGGCGGAGCAGCGAGGTCGAGGAAGTGGTGGCGGAGGTCTTCACCGTCGCCTGGCGCCGCCGTGCGGATCTGCCGCCGACCCCGTTGCCCTGGCTGTACGGCGTGGCCCGTAACTGCCTGGCCAACGCGGTGCGCGGGTACGGGCGGCGGCGTCGGCTCGTCGACCGGCTGGGCAACGACGAGAGCGCGCATGGGCGGCAGGTCGTGGCCGGGCCCGGTGCGGACGCGCCCGGCGGCTGGGTGCACGAGGCGTTGGCGCGGTTGTCTCCGGCTGATCGGGAGGTGCTGCGGTTGACGGCGTGGGAGGAACTGGGTGTGGAGGAGGTCGCCGTCGTTCTCGGGTGCGGGACGCGTGCTGCGGCCATGCGGTTGCATCGGGCGCGGCGGAGGTTGAGAGCGGAGATCGATCGGCTCGCGGTGCTTGGAGGGGCGGGGCGATGAACACGTGTTCCGCGGCGCCGTCGTGGCTGGTCGCGCAGTTCCCCGCGTCCCTTGAGGGCGCCACAGTCACCCTGAAGGAACATCGCCATGGCTGATGAACTCGAACTCCTGCGCAGCGCCAACCCGTTCACGAGCGACGGGTCCCCCTACGGCGACGGGCCGCTCGATCATCACGCCGAGCGTCGGCTCAACGGGCTGCTGCATGACCGGCGTTCACGGCGTCGCCGACTGCTGTGGAGCCTTGCGGCCACCGCTGCCGTAGCCGCGACCGTGCTCACTCTGGTGCTGGGCGGGCCGAGCAGTACCCCGGCGGTGGCGGCTCCCCGTGCTCTGGTCGTGCAGGCGCACTCCACGCCCGTGTCCCTGAAGCAGCTCGCCGCCCTCGCCGCGGCGGTCGCGGCCGACGGAACTCCCGCTCTGCGCAGGGGAACTCACGTGCAGTCGTGGAGTCTCGGCATGTCCGACGACAAGCCGCCGGTCACCATCCCCGAGGAACGCATCGTGCGCTGGAACGCGGACGCCAGTCACACGGAACGTGTCGTCGAGGACGGGCATGTCCTCAAGGAGACGACGTTTCCGCCGAGTTGGAGCGATGTCCCGCCCGATGCCCGGCCCCCGCACGACATGGCCGGACTGCGGGCGTACCTCCAGGAGACGGCGTACAGCAAGACGCCGTTGACCACCCCCGAACTTCTGTCGGCCGTGGGGGAGTTGCTGGACCACTGGACGCTCGGGGCGCGTGAGTCGGCCGGGTTGGCGCGGCTGCTCGCGGGGGCGGACGGGCTGCGGCCGGTGGGGGAGGTGACCGACCGCCTCGGGCGGCACGGGCAGGCGTACGTCTATCAGCGGTCCGCCACCCGCCTGATGCTGATCATGGACCCGGCCACCGGCGCCGTCCTCGGGATGGAGAGCACCTTCACGAAGGACCAGCCCGAGTACGGCGTCAAGGCCGGGGACGTCATGGACTACAGCGCGTGGACGCGTTGATCACACCCCGAGCTGCCGGGCCGCGGCGGTCACCGTCTGCTCCAGGAGCGTGGCGATCGTCATCGGGCCGACGCCGCCCGGCACCGGCGTGATCAACGAGGCGCGTTCGGCGGCGGATTCGAAGTCCACGTCGCCGACGTTGCCCGCGTTGTAGCCGGCGTCGACGACGACCGCGCCGGGCTTGATGTCCTCGCCGCGGATCAGCCGGGGGCGGCCCACGGCGGCGACCACGATGTCCGCCTCGCGGACCACCGCGGACAGGTCCCGGGTACGGGAGTGGCAGTAGGTGACCGTCGCGTCGCGGGCCAGGAGCAGCATGCCGGCCGGCTTGCCGAGGATCGCGCTGCGGCCGACCACGACGGCCCGCTTGCCGGACGGGTCGACGTCGTACTCGTCGAGCAGCCGGATGATGCCGCCGGGCGTGCAGGACACGAAGCCCGGCAGGCCGAAGCTCATCGTCGCGAACGACGCGAAGGTCACGCCGTCCACGTCCTTCTCCGCCGCGATCGCCTCGAACGCGGCCCGCTCGTCGATGTGTTCACCCATCGGGTGCTGGAGCAGGATGCCGTGTACGGCGGGGTCGGTGGAGAGCGCGTCGAGGGTGGCGACCAGGTCGGCGGTGGTCGTGGTGGCGGGGAGTTCCACGTGCCGGGACTCGATGCCGGCCTTGCGGCTGCGGTTCTGCTTCATCCGGACGTAGGTGACGGAGGCCGGGTCCGCGCCGACCAGGACCGTCGCCAGACAGGGCGCCGTACCGGTGCGCGCGGTGAGGTCGGCGGCCTTCTTCGCGGTGTCCTCGACGATGCGCCGGGCGAGCGCGGTGCCGTCCATGAGCCGTGCCTGAGACATGATCCACTCCTGAGCTGGTTGACCAATCGCCCAGGCGCACGGCATCGACTCCGCGTGGGCCGCTCCACGGTGGTGCTCCACCTCAGCGCCAGTCACGACCCACGAACAGCCTAACCGACAGGTCCACGGCCGTCAGGGCCCGCTCACCGACGCCGGACGCGGTGGGTCCGACCAGCAGGTGGTGGCGGAAGCGGTCGGGATCGTGCCGCTCGCAGCACCGACCCCAGCAGAGCGGCGGACGCTCGCAGGCCCGCTGCGGAAACCGGTGCTCGGCGTCGCGTCGCGGCGGAGCGGGCGGGTGCCGTGGTCGCCGAGAAGGTCCAGGTCAGACTGGTGTTGATCCGGACTCTCGGCACCATCCGCGCTAGCCGTCCCATGCCTGGATCATGGTCTGTCGGGTGATCTTGCCGTCCTGCAGCAGGAGCATCGACTCGGCGAGGACGCGGGCCCCGTCCGGGTACCGGCAGGACTCGCTGTAGGCGACCCGGTCCCCTTGTACGACGCACTCCTCCAGCTTGTGGGTCATGTCGCGGCTGTAGACGTCGGCGAGCATCGCGCCGATCTCGTCCCGGCCGTGCAGGACCTTGGGGTGACTGGGCTGGGTCTGGTGGTCGACGACGTGGATCTCGGCGTCGTCCGCGTAGAGCGACAGCAGTGTCGCCGCCGTGTGGTCCTCGATGCCCCGGCGCAGGGCTTCGGTGTCGAAGCCGGGGCGTGCCGCGGTGCCCATGGTGACCTCCTCGGAGGGCCGCGGCCCGAACGGGAGCGAGCCGCGGCGGGCCTCTCCTACGAGACTCCTCCGCCGCGCCGGGGTCGGCAAACCGGGCGGCGCGCTCCGCCTCACGGGTGAGCGGTGCCCGGTACCCGTGACCGCGTGGGGACCGGCCGCGTTGCTGAGGGCATGATCTCAACACGACGTATCGCCGCCGCCGTTGGTCTTGCCGTCGGGGTCACCGGCCTCGTCGCGCCGATGGCGAACGCCGCCGACGCGCCCGCCTTCAAGGACGGCAAGGTCAGCCCGGTCGCCCTGCTGGACTCGCTCGCGGTGAGTGAGATCCCCGCCGAGCACCAGGCGGAGATCCCGAAGGTCGCCAGTCAGCTTCAGGGCATGAACCACCTGAACGACCTCCAGCAGCTGCACCAGGTCACCGACATGGCCGCGCCGGTGACGGGACTCCTCCCCAGCATCGAGCCGTGAGCCCGCAGTACTGATCCCGCGGAGCACGCAGACCGTGAGGGCCGTCCGGAAACGGGCGGCCCTCAGCCGTTCCGCGAGGTCAGCCCGCCGTCGCCAGGAACTGTGTCGCCGCCAGTTCCGCGTAGAGCGGATCGGCGGTCACCAGTTCCCGGTGCGTGCCCACCGCGCGGACGCGGCCCGCGTCCATGACGACGATCCGGTCGGCCATCGTCACCGTGGACAGCCGGTGCGCCACGACCAGGACCGTCGTCGTACGGGCCACATCGGCGACGGTGTCGCGCAGGGCCGCCTCGTTCACCGCGTCGAGCTGCGAGGTCGCCTCGTCGAGGAGGAGCAGGCGGGGGTGGCGCAGCAGCGCGCGGGCGATGGCTACGCGCTGGCGTTCGCCGCCCGAGAGGCGGGTGCCGCGGTGGCCGACCAGGGTGTCGGTGCCCTTCGGGAGGCGGGCGACCAGGCCGTCGAGCCGGGTCGTCTTCAGGACGCGGATGACGGCGTCGTCGTCCGCGTCAGGGTTGCCGAGCACCAGATTGTCGCGCAAGGAGCCCGACAGGACCGGGGCGTCCTGCTCCACATACCCGATGGCGGACCGGAGTTGGGACAGTTCCCACTCCGCGAGGTCCCGGCCGTCGAGGGTGATGGCGCCGGACTCGGGGTCGTAGAAGCGCTCGATGAGGGAGAACACCGTGGTCTTGCCCGCGCCGGATGGGCCGACGAACGCCGTCATGCCCTGGGCCGGTATCCCGAAGGTCACGCCGTGGTGGACGTAGGGGAGGTCGTCGGCGTAGCGGAAGCGGACGTCGTCGAAGGCCAGGGCCGCTGGTTCGGCGCCGGGGGAGGGCAACTGGGCGGGCAGGGACGGGGGTTCGGCGGGGAGGTGGAGCGCCTCCTGGATGCGGGAGAGGGCCGCGGTGCCCGTCTGGTACTGCGTGATCGCACCGACGACCTGCTGGATCGGCTGCATGAGGTAGAAGACGTAGAGGAGGAAGGCGACCAGCGTGCCGATGTCGATCGCACCCGTCGCCACCCGCGCCCCGCCCACCGCGAGGACCGTGATGAAGGCGACCTGCATCGACAGCGCGGCCGTATTGCCGGCGGCGGCGCTCCACTTGGCGGCCCGCACGCTCTGCCGCCACGACTCCTCGGCCGCCGCGTGCAGGGTGCGTTCCTCGCGCTCCTCGGCGCCGGACGCCTTCACCGTGCGCAGCGCGCCGAGGATCCGCTCCAGCGAGGCGCCCATCACGCCGACCGCGTCCTGCGCCTGCCGGCTGGCGCGGTTGATGCGCGGCAGGATCAGGGTGAGCACGGTGCCCGCGCCCGCGATCACGGCCAGGGTGACGCCCAGCAGTACCGGGTCAACGATGCCCATCATGACGACAGTTGCGACGAGCGTGAGCCCGCCGGTGCCGAGTCCGACGAGCGAGTCCGTGGTGACCTCGCGCAGCAGCGTCGTGTCCGAGGTGATGCGGGCCATCAGGTCGCCGGGCTCGCTGCGGTCCACGGCCTCGATCCGCAACCGCAGCAGATACGACGACAGCGCGCGCCGCGCACCGAGCACCACCGACTCGGCTGTACGCCGCAGAACGTATGAACCCAGCGCGCCCAACGCCGCGTTGGCGACCACCAGCGCCGACATCGCGAGCAGCGCCCCGGTGATCGTCCGGTCGTGCGACAGGTCGTCGATGAGCCCCCGCGCCACCAGCGGCAACAGCAGCCCGGTGCCCCCGGTGACCAACGAGAGCAGCGCGCCCGCCAACAGGGCCCAGCGGTGCGGCCGTACGTAGTCGAGGAGCAACCGCCAGGCCGGCGGACCGCTCTGAGTCCCTGCGATGCTCACGGCGCTCCTCGGGAGTCGGTCGGAGCATTCAGGCTACGTCGGTCGCCGCCCGCGGTGTCGGCCGGTCGTGGCCTGTCCAGAACGCGGCGACCTGCGACGCGATCTCTCGTCCGAGGTCGCGACCGGCAAGGGCGGACGGCCCGCGCACGCCCGGATCAAGCGGGTTGGTGCCGAACGCGGCGACCGCGGCGGCATCCGCGTACACCACGTGCACGCGTGACGGCGCGAGCGTGGCGAGTTCCGCGGGGTCGATCGAATATTCCGTTGCCGTGCGCTCCGGCTGCGGGAGGAGCACCAGAACGGGGTCGAAGCCGACTGCGAGGTCCGCGTTCGCCATCGTGCGCACCCCTCCGTCGATGTAGCGGTGTCCTGCCAGCGGAACGACGGGCCAGACGCCCGGAACGGCCGAACTCGCCTCGACGGCGTCGACGAGCGAGATCCCCGACGTCCGGTCGAACACGACCGGGACCCCGGTGTCCGCATCCACCGCGGTGATGCGGAGATCGCGGTCGCTCCACGTCATGCCGGAGAGCCGAGCCTCGATCGTGCCGCGGCGGACCGCACGGTCAACTGTCCTGGTGTCCTTGGCGATCGCGCCGATCCGGCGGCGTGCGTCGTCCGGCGAGGTCGCCTCGCTGTGGGCCGCGGCCATGCTCGCCATGAAGGCGTCGAAGTCGGCTTCGACATACACCTCGGTCGGCGTCTCGTGGAGTTGCCGCTCGAAGAGAGCTTCGAGCGGTGCACCCGTGGAGAGGTGAGCGGCCACGGTCGATCCGGCCGACGTGCCGATCAAGGTCGTCGGCGCCCCGATGACACGAGCTGCCGCCTCCGGCTCGACATCCTGGATGCCGAGCAGCACCCCCGTCTCCCACGCGATCCCCGCGAGACCTCCGCCGGCCAGAACCAGTGCGCCATGTGCCATGCCGCGAGCCTACGCCACCCCGGCAACACGCCTGCCGCTTCCGTGACTTGGACGTCCGGCCGGTTCCCGGCACCGGGATCCCGGTGCGAGCGGCCACTCCGCAGGAGGACGCCGTCGCGCCCTTACCGATCAGTCACGCGTAGGGTCGGAGGGCAGGGACAACGGCGACGAAAGGGTTCAGGACCATGGCGCAGGAAGTACGCGGCGTGATCGCACCGGGCAAGAACGAGCCGGTCCGGATCGAGACGATCGTCGTGCCCGATCCCGGACCCGGCGAGGCCGTGGTGAAGGTACAGGCCTGCGGGGTCTGTCACACCGACCTGCACTACAAACAGGGCGGCATCAGCGACGACTACCCCTTCCTGCTCGGTCACGAGGCCTCCGGCATCGTCGAGTCGGTCGGCGAAGGCGTCACCGACGTCGCCCCCGGCGACTTCGTGATCCTCAACTGGCGTGCCGTGTGCGGGAACTGCCGGGCCTGTCTGCGTGGCCGCCCCTGGTACTGCTTCAACACCCACAACGCCAAGCAGAAGATGACCCTCGCCTCGACCGGCCAGGAACTCTCCCCGGCCCTGGGCATCGGCGCCTTCGCCGACAAGACCCTGGTCGCCGCCGGACAGTGCACCAAGGTCGATCCGGCCGTCTCTCCCGCGGTCGCCGGGCTGCTGGGCTGTGGCGTGATGGCCGGCATCGGCGCCGCCATCAACACCGGCAACGTCGGGCGCGGTGACACGGTCGCGGTCATCGGGTGTGGTGGCGTCGGCGACGCGGCGATCGCCGGGTCCCGGCTCGCGGGTGCGGCGCGGATCATCGCCGTGGACATCGACGACCGCAAGCTGGAGAAGGCCCGCTCCATGGGGGCCACGCACACGGTCAACTCCAAGGCCAACGACCCGGTCGAGGCGATCCGCGAGCTGACCGGTGGCTTCGGTGCCGATGTCGTCATCGAGGCGGTCGGCCGCCCGGAGACGTACAAACAGGCCTTCTACGCCCGCGACTTGGCGGGCACGGTCGTCCTCGTCGGTGTCCCGACCCCGGAGATGAAGCTCGAACTCCCGTTGCTGGACGTCTTCGGACGCGGTGGTTCGCTCAAGTCGTCGTGGTACGGCGACTGCCTGCCCTCCCGCGACTTCCCGATGCTCATCGACCTGCATCAGCAAGGGCGCCTGGACCTGGCCGCGTTCGTCACCGAGACGATCCAACTCGACGAGGTGGAGAAGGCGTTCGAGCGGATGCACGGCGGCGACGTGCTGCGTTCGGTGGTGGAGCTGTGATGGGCGCCCGTATCGAACACCTCGTCACCTCGGGGCAGTTCAGCCTCGACGGCGGTACCTGGGACGTCGACAACAACGTGTGGATCGTGGGCGACGACACCGAGGTCGTCGTCATCGACGCCGCCCATGACGCCGACGCCATCCTCGCCGCGATCGGCGACCGCAGGCTGACCGCCATCATCTGCACGCACGCCCACAACGACCACATCGACGCCGCCCCCGAACTCGCCGACCGCACCGGCGCCACGATCTGGCTGCACCCCGACGACCTGCCCCTGTGGAAGCAGACCCACCCCGACCGCGACCCCGACGCCCATCTCGCCGACGGCCAGGTGATCGAGGCCGCGGGCGCCGACCTGAAGGTGCTGCACACGCCGGGGCATGCCCCGGGCGCGGTGTGCCTCTACGACCCCGCGCTCGGCGTGGTCTTCACCGGCGACACCCTCTTCCACGGCGGACCGGGCGCCACGGGACGGTCGTACTCCCACTTCCCGACGATCATCGACTCCATCCGCGACCGGCTGCTGACCCTCCCGGCCGAGACGAAGGTGCTCACGGGACACGGCGACTCGACCACCGTCGGGGCGGAGGCCGCGCACCTGGAGGAGTGGATCGCGCGGGGGCACTGAGAGGCACCCGCTAAAACCCGACAGAAGATGTCCGGCTTCTCCTGCACGATCGACATGACAGCGAGTCGAACGAGCACGGGAGGTCGGACATGCCGGGTCCACTGGAAGGCAAGGTCGCGCTGGTCGCGGGGGCGACGCGCGGCGCGGGACGCGGGATCGCCGTGGAACTGGGCGCGGCCGGCGCCACCGTCTACGTGAGCGGTCGCAGCACCCGCGCGCGGCGCTCCGAGTACGACCGGCCCGAGACCGTCGAGGACACCGCCGACCTCGTCACCGCGGCCGGTGGCCGGGGCATCGCCGTACCCACCGACCACCTGGAGCCCTCGGCCGTACGGGCCCTCGTCGACCGGATCGACGACGAACAGGGGCGCCTCGATCTCCTCGTCAACGACATCTGGGGCGGCGAGCACCTCTTCGCCTGGGACACCCCCGTCTGGGAACACGACCTCGACAAGGGACTACGGCTCCTCCGGCTGGCGGTCGAGACGCACGCGATCACCAGCCACCACGCGCTGCCCCTGCTGCTGCGCCGGCCCGGCGGCCTGGTCGTCGAGATGACCGACGGGACCGCCGAGTACAACCGCGACACCTACCGGGTCTCCTTCTTCTACGACCTCGCCAAGTCGTCCGTCCTGCGCATGGCCTTCGCCCTCGGCCACGAACTCGGCCCGCGCGGCGCCACCGCCGTGGCACTCACCCCCGGCTGGCTGCGCTCGGAGATCATGCTCGGCCAGTTCGGCGTGGGTGAGGACAACTGGCGTGACGCCCTGGAACGCGTCCCCCACTTCGCCATCTCGGAGACCCCGCGCTACGTCGGCCGCGCCGTCGCCGCCCTCGCCGCCGACCCCGAAGTGGCCCGCTGGAACGGGCAGTCGCTGTCCAGCGGAGGACTCGCCCCGGTGTACGGCTTCACGGACCTCGACGGCAGCCGCCCGGACGCGTGGCGGTACCTGGTGGAGGTGCAGGACGCGGGGAAACCCGCGGACGTGACCGGGTACCGGTGAGGGACCAGGTCACGCCTGGGTCGTCAGCCAGCGGCCCGAGTGGCCGGGCGGGAGCGCCAGGTCTTCGCGTACGGCCGCGTAGTAGCCCTCGCGGCCGGCGCGCTGATGGTCCATCAACTGCCGCCAGGCATCCGGGTCGTGGGTCTCCGCGCGCATGAACCGCTCCATCTCCATCACCGCGCTGACCCACGCCCGGGCCTTCTCCACCACCTCCGGACTTCCCAGCAGGATCAGCGCCTCACCGGAGGGATCGCGGCCCACGGTCGCCTCGGCCAGCAGGGGTTCCGCCTCCGTCAGGCTCAGCGGATGAGGGTGCGGGTCGTTGTCGAGATGGGACGCGACCCGGTAGGTCAGGGTCACGGATTTCTTCAGCGTCCGGGCGTACTCGGCGTACACCTCCAGCCGCCGCTCCTCCCAACGGGCCGCCCGTTCACGGCGGAACCTCGCCTGATCGCCCCGCACGATCGCCACGTACGAGCCGAGGGCGCCGACCACGACGCCGATGAGCGCCGGCAGTTGCTGTAGGAACGCGTGCATGTCCGCACGCTATCTGCCGAGTTGATCGTTCCGGCAGTACGTTCGGGACCATGACTGACACAACGCGCTTCGAGGGGTACGGAGTTCTCGTCACCGGTGCGGCACGCGGCATCGGAGCGGCCATCTCCCGGCGGCTCGCGGAGGAGGGGGCGCGGGTTCTGGTGACCGACGTCGATCTGCCCGAGGCGGAGAGGACGGCGGCGGCGCTGCGTGAACTCGGCCTGGCGACCGAGGCGTTCGGGTGCGATGTGGGGGACCGGGAGGCGGTGGCGCGGGCCGTCGCCCGGGCCGTCGAGTCCTTCGGGGCGCTCGACGTCCTGGTCAACAGCGCCGCGCACTGCACGCCCGACCGCCCGCTCTTCGAGGACGAACCCGACGACGAGTGGGCGAGTGACCTCGACATCACGCTGACGGGGACGTACCGCTGCTGCCGCGCCGCTCTCCCGCACCTGGTCGCCTCGGGACGCGGGGCGATCGTCAACATCGGTTCCGTGAACGGCAGTCAGGACTTCGGGAACCACGCCTACAGCGCGGCCAAGGCCGGACTCACCTCGCTGACCCGCACCCTCGCCGGGCACGCCGGGCGGCGCGGCGTGCGGGTCAATCTGGTGATGCCGGGCACGGTGCGGACCTCGGCCTGGGAGGGCCGGGACGCCGAACTGGACGCGGTGAGCGGCCTGTATCCGCTCGGCCGGGTCGGCGAGCCCGAGGACATCGCCGCGGCCGTCGCGTTCCTCGCCTCGCGGGACGCCTCCTGGATCACCGGCACCACGCTCGCGGTCGACGGAGGGCTCACCGCGGTCAACTCCGGTTTCCTGCGGGCCCTTTCAGAGCGCAGGGCCAAGTGGGAGTGAGGCGAGAGCGGCCAGCACCCGGTCCGTGTCGGCCTCGGACGTACGCCAGTTGCTGAACGCGGCACGCAGCGCGGGGGTCCCGTCGTAGACCGTCGGCGTCAGGAACGCCTCGCCGGTGGCGGCGACGGCCTCCGCGACGGCGGACACCCGCTCCTGGGTGGGGTTCTCGGCCAGGGTGAAGCAGACGACGTTCAGCCGGACCGGTGCCGACAGCCGCAGGCCGGGGAGCGTCGCGATGCCCTCGCCGAGCCGGTGGGCGAGGCCGACGTTGCGCTCGACGATCTCGCGGTGCCCGGCGCGGCCGTAGGCCATGAGGGAGAACCAGGCGGGGAGGGCACGCAGCCGGCGGGAGTTCTCGGGGGTGAGGTGGAGGAAGTCCGGGTCGCCGGTCGGCGGGCCGAGGTACGGGGACGCGTTGTGGAACACCCTGGTCTGGAGGTCGCGGCGGCGGGTGAACTGGACGGCCGCGTCGTAGGGCACGTTGAGCCACTTGTGCAGGTCGACGCAGACCGAGTCGGCCGCGTCGAGGCCGTCGACGAGGTGGGCGTACGCGGGGGAGAGCGCGGCGAAGCCGCCGAACGCGGCGTCCACGTGCAGCCAGAAGGCATGCCGTTCCTTGAGAGCGGCGATCGCCCGCAGGTCGTCGAAGTCGACGGTGTTCACCGTCCCGGCGTTCGCGACGACGATCGCCGGGCGGCCCTTCAACTCGCCCAGAGCGGCGTCCAGTCGGGCCACGTCGACGGCCTCGCGGTTCCCGGCGAGCACGGGCACGTAGTGCATGCGGTCGCGGCCGATGCCCAGCACGGAGAGTGCCTTGCCGACGCTGGAGTGCGGGCTGCCGGAGAGGACGTCGACCGGGCCGAGCGCGGCGGCGCCGTCCTGGGACACGTCCACGCCCAGGCGTTCGCCGAGCCACTCGCGGGCGACGGCCAGCCCGACCGTGTTGGACATGGTCGCGCCGGTGACGAAGGCCCCCGAGTGCGCTTCTCCGAGCCCGAAGAGCTCACGCAGCCAGCCGACCGTCTCCCGTTCAAGCGCCGCCGCCCAGGAACCGGCCGCCCCGGACACGTTCTGGTCGTACGCGCTGGTCAGCCAGTCCCCGGCGACCGACGCGGGTGTCGCGCCGCCGGTCACGAAGCCGAGGTAACGCGGGCCCGCCGACCCCGACAGTCCGGGCGCCCACCGCTCGGCGAACCGCGCGAGAGCCGCCTCGCCACCGGCCCCCTCGACCGGCAGCGGCTCCCGGCCCGGCGCCTTGTCCCGCCGGACGACCGGCCGCTCGGCCATCCCGTCCAGCTCACGGGCGGCGATGTCGCGGGCGGACTGGAGGAGCGCGGGGAGCCGGGAGAGGTCGTCGGCGAGAGTGCGGTGCATGGGCGGCAGCGTAGGCCGAGGTCACGCGCGGGGTATCGGGCCACTTCGACGGAACTGGACTGGATCACACCCGAGCATGCCGGTGTCACTCGTCCCGGCGGGAGCGGTGCGGCAGATGCCCCTGGCGCAGCCGCAGCCAGGTGTCGCGGGCCCGGCGGCCCGCACGGGTGCGGCTGTGCGCGACCATCTCGCGCGCCTCCTGCTCGGACGCGGCCATCGCCGAGGACCCGCGCAGCGGCTTGCGCGCCGTCTCGCGCAGGAACAGGGCGGCGATCACCCCGATCGCGCCCGCGACCATGAGGTAGTAGGCCGGGACGAGTTCGTTGCCGGTCACGTCGACCAGTGCGGAGGCGATCAGCGGGGTCGTGCCGCCGAACAGGGAGACGGAGAAGTTGTACGCCAGGGACAGGCCGCCGTAGCGCAGATGGGTCGGGAAGAGCGCGGGGAGGGTCGCGGCGCTCGTGCCCGCGAAGCAGACCAGGAACAGGCCGAGGATCACGCAGCCGATGGCGGGGAGCACGATGCCGCCCTGGCGGATGAGCTGGAAGACCGGGATCGAGAAGACCACCATGGCGCCGCCGCCCCACAGGAACAGCGGGCGCCTGCCGTACCGGTCCGAGGAGCGGCCGACGACGGTGATGGTGAGGGCGACGAGCACCATGGTGCCCAACACCAGGAGCTGGGCGGTGAGTTCGGACTCGCCGAGGGTGGAACTCATGTAGGTCGGCAGGTACGACGTGACCATGTAGTTGGTGACGTTGTAGAGCAGGACGAGACCGACGCACACGAGCAGGGCCTGCCAGTGGTCGGTGAACACTTCCTTGAGGCGGCCCTTCCCGGACATCCGGGCCTCCTCCCCGCGCTTCTCCTCGACCTCCTGGAACGCGGGCGTCTCTTCCAGCCTGAGCCGCATGTAGAGGCCGATGATCCCCAGCGGACCGGCGACGTAGAACGGGATCCGCCAGCCCCAGTCGACCATCTGGTCCTCGGACAGGGCGGCGGTCAGGACGGTGACCAGGCCGGAGCCGAGGGAGTAGCCGACGAACGTGCCGAAGTCGAGCCAGCTGCCGAGGAAGCCGCGCATCCGGTCGGGGGAGTACTCGGCGATGTAGGTGGTGGCCCCGGCGTACTCGCCGCCGGTCGAGAAGCCCTGCACCAGCCGGCAGAGCAGCAGCAGGACCGGCGCGGCCAGGCCGATCGTCTTGTAGCCCGGCAGGAATCCCACCGCGAACGTACTGATCGCCATCATGATCATGGTGACGGCGAGGACCTTCTGGCGTCCCACGCGGTCGCCGAGGGGCCCGAACACGAGCCCGCCGAGCGGCCGGACGAGGAAGGCCGCCGCGAAGGTCGCGAACGTCGAGATGACCTGGGCGCCCGGTGAGCTGCCCGGGAAGAAGACCTTGCCGAGGGTCGAGGCGACGTAGGCGTAGACGCCGAAGTCGAACCACTCCATGGTGTTGCCGAGCGCCGCGGCTGACACGGCCCGTCGTACGGCCGGCCGGTCGGCCACCTTCACGTCGTCCGGGCTCAGGGTCTTCTTGCGCCGGCGCAGCAGCGTCCGCACCATGCGTTCGGTGCGCGCGTTTCCCGAGCCGAGCCCACTTCGTGGGTCGTTCGGGCCTGTGGGGTCCCGCTTGTCTGACCTCATGTGCACCTGTGCGTCGTCGTCGGTGGTTCCGCTTCGCGCGCCGCGCGGTGGCGAAACCCTGATTGAGCACAGGTAACCCATGTGACCCACCCGGAAACCCACCGTCCGCTTACGGATGCCGTCTTCCGCCGAGCCCGGTGGGCGGCGGAGAATGTCACCGTTTCGTCGCGGTCCGGCCCGGGCCACAACCCTGTCGCCCGCGCACCGGTCTAGGTGGCAGAGATCGCAGTTCCGGCGAAGGGGGAGGTTCCGACATGGGGGACATACGCAGACGAGGTGCCATAGCGCTCGGTATCACCGGGCTGGTGGCACCGCTCACGCTCGTGCTGGGCGGCGCTCCGGCGCAGGCGGCGACGAGCTGTACGACGCAGAAGGGGCCGTACCAGAAGCAGGTCGAGAAGTTCCTCGGCCGGCCGGTCGACGGGAAGCAGTCCGCCGCCGACTGCAAGGCGATCAAGGCCTTCCAGACCAAGCACGGCATCACGCCGAACATCGGCTACGCCGGGTCCGTCACCTGGGGCGTGATGGACCTCATGAACAAGCAGAAGGCCGTGGGCACCAAGCCCAACGCGGCCGGCAAGTGCCCGACCAACAAGGGCCGCATCGCCTGCGTCAACCTCACGCTCCAGATCAGCTGGATCCAGGACGGCAGCCGGCTCGTCTACGGCCCGGTCCCGGTGCGCACCGGCCGCAACGGCTACGAGACCCGCACGGGTCTGAAGAAGATCTACTGGCGGGACATCGACCACGTCTCGAACATCTACAACGTGCCCATGCCTTATAGCCAGTTCTTCGACGGCGGCCAGGCCTTCCACTCGGTCAACCTCAGCATGTGGAACCCGCCGGGCTCGCACGGCTGCGTCAACATGACCCCGGCCACCGCCAAGAAGTACTGGTCGCTGCTGAAGAACGGCGACGACGTCTTCGTCTACGGCCGCAAGCCGGGGACCTGACAGTCGGTCACCCGGCTTGCGTGACAGCCGAGTTACTCGGGCGCGTCCCCGAAGTCCGGGATCTCCAGCCGCGCCCCGCCCTGCCGTGCCGAGTCGTGCGCGATGATGCCCGGCAGGGTGTAGCGGGCCGCGACCCACGCGTTCACGCTGGGCAGGGTGCGGGAGTTGACCGCGGTCACGAAGTCGTCCGCCAGGAAGTGGTGGCTGCCCTCGTGGCCGTTGTGCAGGTTGTCGAACTCCCGCGGCAGCCGCGACCGGTCGTGCACCGGCGCCGAGCCCGAGGTGAAGGCGGCGCGGAGGTCCGGCGCGATGTGCTGGAGTGACGGGTCGTCAGGAGACATGGTGGGCTTGGGCTCCAGCAGCTCGCTGATGTCCTGCACCCCCTTCTTGTCCTGCCAGAAGGCCACCGTCGCGAGCTGCTCCATGCTCGCGTCCGTCCCGAAGAACCGGAAACGCGACTCCCGGATCTGCGAGGGATAACCCACCCGCCGGAACTCGTTCGTACGGAACGAGCCGCCGCCCGCGACCTCGAACAGCGCGGTGGCGTTGGAGAAGTCGTTGCCGAACTGGCTGACGTCCTTGTCGAAGACACCGTCCCCGCGCTCGTCCACGACACCGATCGCCGACACGCTCACCGCGTGCGTCTGCCACGCGCCGAGCACCCCGCCCACCGAGTGCGTCGGGTACAGCAGCGGCGGATAGCTCGCGGTCGCCTTCCAGCCGTCGCCGCCGCTGTACTGGTACGCCTCGTAGAACCCCAGGTCCATGTCGTGGACGTAGTCGCCCTCGGCGTAGAAGATCCGCCCGAAGGCGCCCTCCGCGATCTGGTTGCGGGCGTGCACGGTCGCCGGGTTGTACTGGCTGGTCTCGCCCATCATGTACGTCAGCCCGGTGGCCCGGACCGCGTCGATGATCGCCGCGATCTCCTCCGTGCTGATCGCCATGGGGACCGCGGAGTACACGTGCTTGCCGGCGCCGAGCCCCTGAAGGACCAGGGGGCCGTGCGTCCAGCGCTGGGTGAAGATCGCGACGGCGTCGACGGCCGTCGATTCCAGCATCGCCTCGTAGGAGGGGAAAGTGCCCGCCAGCCCTTGTTCGGCGGCCAGTTGCTCCGCCCGCTCCGGCAGGAGGTCGGTCACATAGACCTCGCTCACGCCCGGATGGGCCTGGAACAGCCGGGCGAACTGGCCGGAGAACTGGCCTGCTCCGACGATGCCGAGGGAGAACGTCATGGGTGCGTGTCCTTCTCTGACGGGGATTTCCCTGAGCGGAAATCACTGGACGAACATCACTGTCCGAGGATGAAGTTGATCTGTTTGTTGGTCTTGCCGAGGCCGCTGACCGGTGCGTCGTTGGCGTAGACGTCCTGCATGGCGGGGCGCATCAACGCGTACACATCCGCCGAGTAGTTGGTGATCGGGAAGGAGAAGGTGGCGAAGTCCTTCTTGTCGGCGACCGGCCGGGTGAAGGCCGTGACGTCGATGCCCTTCTTCTTGTAGGCGGCGACGGCGGCCTTCGTGCCGTCCGGGGTCGCGGGGAAGACGATGCCGTAACTCCCCACTGTCTTCTGGCAGTTGTCCGATGACAGGTAGGTCACCCACTTCCGCGCGCCCGCCTTGTTGTGGGCGTTCCTGGTGATCGAGTCGGCCAGTCCGTTCATCATGGTCGCCCGTTTCCCGGTCGGACCGGTAGGGGTGTAGGCGGTGCCGATCTTGATTCCCTTGGCCGCGGCGTACGTGGAGATCATCCAGGCGCCGTCGAACGCGGTCGCCGCCTTGCCCGCCGCTATCTGCGCGTTGGGCGGGTTCGCGCCGTCGCTGTAGTCCGTGAACGGCGCGAGATAGCCCTTCTTCGCCAGGCCGAAGTACCACTTGACCGTCGACTGGTAGGTCTTGCTGTCGTACTGGTACTTCGTGCCCCAGCGCTTCCTGTCCGTGTAGTTCCAGCCGGCCGAGGCGGTGAAAGGGCTCCACGTCGTCTGGCCGTCGGAGTCACCGGCGCCCCCGGTGGCCATGCCGTACACCTTGACGTGGTGCTTGTCGAAGCCCGGTTCGTCGCCCCGCCTGCCGTTCTTGTCGATGGTCAGATGGGCGATGGCCTTCTCGAAGGTGCCGCCGTCCGTCGGGTTCCAGGACAGGCTGTTGAGCTGGTCGGAGCTCAGGCCCGCCGACTTGGCCATCTTCTGGTTGTAGAAGAGGGCGACCGTGTCCCAGTCCTTGGGCGTGCCGTACTGATGACCGTCCTGGCCCTGCCAGTTGGCGGCGAGTCCGGGCTGATAGGCGGACGGGTCGATGTCGAGGTCGTCCAGTGGCTGGAGCACCTTCAGGTCGGCGAACTGGCCGAACTTCTGGATGTGGTCGGTGAACACGTCCGGCTGGGTGCCCGCGATGAAGCTCGCGGTGAGCTTGGTCCAGTAGTCGCCCCAGCCCAACTGGGTGATGTTCACCTTGAGTCCGGGGTTCTGCCGCTCGAAGCCCTTCGCGCAGGCCTGGTAGGCCGGGAGTTGGTTGGAGTCCCACAGCCAGTACGTCACCGTGTCCGAGGCCGAGCCCACCGAGTCGCCCTTCGCGCAGCCCGCCGTCAGGGAGAGCGCGAGCGCCCCGGTCAATGCCATGACCGTACGAAATCGCATGCCCTGCCCCTTACTTGATTCCGGTGAAGCTGATGGAACTCACGATGCGGCGCGCGAACACCCCGAAGAGGACGAGCATCGGGAGCGCGGCGATCAGGGTCGCCGCCATCAGACCCGACCAGTCGTAGCCGGTCTGCGGGGTCTGCGAGCGGAAGATGGCCAGCGCCACCGACAGCACACGCGAACTGTCGCTGTAGGAGACCATCAGCGGCCAGAAGTAGTCGTTCCAGGACGTGATGTACGTCAGCACGCCCAACGTCAGGACCGGCGTGGCCGCCATCGGCAGCAGGACCCGGAAGAAGACGCGGACCTTGCCCGCGCCGTCGAGCAGGGCGGCCTCCTCGACCTCGCGCGGGATGTTCATGAAGAACTGCTTGAGGAAGAACACCGCGAACGGCGTCATGAACATCGTCGGCAGCGAGATCCCCAACAGGGTGTCCACGAGCCCGAGTTGTTTGATGAGGACGAAGTTCGGCAGCAGGGTGAAGATCGCCGGCACCATCAGCCCGGCCAGGAAGAGACCGAACATCCGGTCCCGGCCGCGCCAGCGCAAGCGGGCGAAGGCGTAGGCGGCCATCGCCGAGAAGAACACCTGGCCGACGGTGACCAGGGTCGAGACGATCACCGAGTTGAGCAGATAGCGCCAGAACTTCAGCCCGCCGCCCGAACCGCCCTGTGCGATCGCCTCCTTGGTGGACTGGAGGCCGAGCGCCCGCTCGAAACCGCCGGTGGTGAAGTCGACCGGCAACGGGTCCGAGGGGTGGGCGGCGAGACCGGTGTTGGTGGAGAGCGCGGTGCGCAGGATCCAGTAGAAGGGCAGCAGGGTGATCAGCATGATCGCGGCCATCGCGACCCAGGCGGCGACCTTGCCGACGGAGGGCCGGGGCCGGGGCGGCCGTACGGTCTCCTGCTTTGCCCTGGTCGTAGGGGTGTTGGGCACGTTGGGCGTGGTGGTCAGGGTGGCCATGTCGACTCCTTCCGTTCAGCCGAGGTCGGTCTGGCCGGCGCGGGTGAGCCGGTACTGGAGGAACGTGATCGCGCTCAGCACGATGAGCAGGGCCACGGACATCGCGGACGCGTAGCCGAACTGGAAGCGTCCGAAGGCGGAGCCGTAGATGTAGTACTGGAGGACGTTCGTCGCGTTCGCCGGGCCGCCCGCGGTGGTCACCGCGACCGTGTCGAACACCTGGAACGAACCGATCACCGTCATGATCAGCACGACCGCGAGGACCGGCCGCAGCAGCGGCATCGTGATCCGCCAGAACATGCGCCACTCGCTCGCGCCGTCCACCTTCGCGGCCTCGTACATGTCACCCGGGATGGCCTGCAGCCCGGCGAAGAGCAGCAGCGCGGTGTAGCCGACGTGCCGCCACACGTTGATCAGGGCGATCGTCGGGATCGCCCAGGTCTTGTCGGCGAGGAAGGGGATGTGGTCGAAGCCGAGCCCGCCGATGATCTCGTTGCCGATGCCGAGCTGGGTGTCGAGGATCCACAGCCAGACGATGCCGGCGACGACGTTCGACATCAGGTAGGGCGTCAGCACGATCCCGCGCAACAGGGCGGACTGGGTGAGCCGTTGGAGCAGGACCGCGACGGCGAGGGCCGCCACCGTCTGGATGCCGATGTTGATGAGCACGTACTCGACGGTGACCTTCAACGACGACCAGAAGATGGGGTCGTGGACCATCCGGTCGTAGTTGTCGAGGCCCACCCACTTCGCCGGGGTCAGCAGGTTGAAGCGGGTGAAGCTCAGATAGATGCCGCGCAGCGTCGGCCAGAGCAGGAAGACCAGGAAGCCCAGCAGGGCCGGGGCGACGAAGACCGCCGCCAGCCGACCGTCGCCGCTGTCTTCACGGGCCCGCGGCCTGCGGGTCGGGGGACTGCTGGAGGCGATGGTCATCTGGAGACTCCCTTGTCTACGACGGCTCGTCCTCGGGCCACTTACTTTCGTCGCGAAAGAATCCAGGCGTCAATAGCTGTGCAGAGTTCTTTTCCGTGCGGGATTGCGGCCGTAGAGTGGCTCTGTTACTTCCAGAGGAAAAGAAACCTCGGGGAGGGAATCCTTGTGGGAGTGTGACCCTCATGACCACACGTGCCGCCAGCTGGCAGCCGCTGAGCCCCGGTGAACGCTCCGTCGCGATCGAGGTGCTCGTGCACGGCCCGCTGTCGCGCACCGACCTCGCGCGCCGGCTCGACCTCTCGGCGGGCAGCCTCACCCGCCTCACCAAGCCGCTGACCGAGTCCGGCCTGCTGGTCGAGGTCCCCGACGACGGCGGCCCGGCCGAGGTCCGCCAGGGCCGCCCTTCACAACCTCTCGACGTGGTCGCCGAGTCCCGCACCTTCCTCGGCATCAAGGTCACCGAGGACATGGTCTACGGCGTGGTCACCACCCTCCGGAGCGAGATCGTCGCCCGTCTCGACCGGCCGCTCACCACCCACGACCCCGCCCAAGTGGCCGATCTGCTGGGCGAGATGACCGGCGAGATCACCGCCCGGTTCCCCACGCTCACCGGCATCGGTATCGGCGTCGGCGGACTCGTCCAGGACCGTGCCGTGGTGGGGGAGTCGCCCTTCCTGCAGTGGAGCGACGTCCCGCTGGCCCAACTCGTCGAGGAGCGCACCGGATTGCCGGTCGTCGTCGAGAACGACGTGGCCGCGTTCGTCGAGGCCGAGACCTGGTTCGGCGCCGGGCGCGGCCTCGACCGCTTCGTCGTCCTCACCATCGGCGCGGGCATCGGCTACGGCCTCGTCCTCGGCGGCAAGCGCGTGCCGTACGCCGAGGAGGACCGCGGGTTCGGCCGCCACTGGATCCTGGATCCCAACGGCCCGATCACCCCCGCCGGTCAACGCGGCAGCGCCGTCTCGCTGTTGACCATCCCCAGCATCCGCTACCAGATCAGGGCCGCCACCGGACTCGACCTGAGCTACGAGGAGATCCTCGCCCGTGCCGCCGCCGGTGAGCCCATGGCCGCCCGTGTCATCGACGAAGCGGCCCGCGCGCTGGGCACGTTGGTCGCCCAGATCGCCAACTTCGTGCTGCCGCAGAAGATCCTGCTCGCCGGGGAGGGCGTCGGCCTGATCGACGTGGCGGGCAAGACGGTGGACGACACGCTCCGCGCCCACCGGCATCCGCTGGCCGCCCCGCTCGACGTGGAGACGAAGGTCTCCGACTTCCACGACTGGGCGCGTGGCGCTGCGGTGTTGGCGATCCAGGTGCTGGTGCTCGGTGTGGCCGAGGTGTGAATTGCGTTACAGGGCTTGACAGATGACGTGATCAGCAACACGGTCCGATATGTCCGGTTCGCTCGTGATTACTCACATCGCCTTCACCTTCGGCGACGTATGCTTCACACCATGTCCACCAGCGTTGAATCAGCCACCGAGCGATCGGCAGCCGAGGTCAACGAGGAGATCAGGGCCCTGTGGCACCGATCGGGCGGGACACTGAGCGTCGAACAGCGCGAGGAGTACCGACGGCTTGTGATGGAGTGGGCCGCCGCGGCTCCGCCGTCGGCCGAGGCGGCCTGAGCGCCACCGCTGTCGACCGACGCAGGTGTCGCTGTCGTTGTCGGTAGCTCGCCGCCCGGCCCTCCTCGTGACCCCGGTCCAGCCGGCCGAGCCCCTGTCGACCCGACCGACCCGATCCCCCGTCGAACTTCCTTGAATGATCAGCCCCACATCGCGGAGTAGTGCCGCTGGAAGGCCTTGCGGTCCTGCTCGGCGCGGATCCAGCGCGTCGCCACCAGTGCGATCAGGCTTCCCGCGATCACCAGCAGACCCGGGCCCACGTTCTTCGGGTCCGTGAGCCGCGACGCCAGGGTCGTCGACCCCGATGTGGTGTTCGTCGCGGGCGCCGAGATCCCGGGCGTGGCCGCACCGGCGGCTGCCCCACTGCCGGCGGCCGAGGCGGACGGAGCGGGCGAGGCGGCCGTCTTCGGCGCCACCAGCAGCTTCACGTTCAGCGCGGCGAGCGCCTTCGTCAGCGGCTGGAAGAACGTCGTACCGCCCGCCGTGCAGTCACCGCTGCCGCCCGACGTCACGCCCAGCGCGATGCCGTTGGCGAACAACGGGCCGCCGCTGTCGCCCGGTTCGGCGCACACCGTGGTCTGGATGAGACCGGTGACCGTGCCCTCGGGGTAGTTCACCGTCGCGTTGAGCGCGGTCACCTCGCCGTCGTGCAGCCCGCTGGTGCTGCCGCTGCGGAACACCTTCTCGCCCACGGCCGCGTCGGCCAGGCCCGTGATGGTCACCCCGCTGCCGTTGCCGATCGCGACCACGTCCGCGCCGTCGCCCGCCGAACCGCTCGCGTACTGCACCAGGGAGAAGTCACTGCCGGGGAAGTTGTCGGAGACCGTCTTGCCCAACTGCTGGTCCCCCTGGTTGTTGGCGAACCAGATGGACCCGACCGGCCCGCAGTGCCCGGCCGTGAGGATGAAGTCGTTGGTCCCGTCGGTCACGTTGAAGCCCGCCGAACAGCGCCCGCCGGTCGACAGGATCGGCTGCGCGCCGTTGATCCGCGTCGTGAACTTGCCCTGCGTGCGCTGCATCTGGACCGAGGCGCCGATGCCGGTCGCCACCTTCGTCATGGCGTTCCAGCCGGCGGTGGAGACCGAGCTGTCGGCCTCCACGAGCACCCTGTTGTTGCGGTAGTCCATCGCCCACGCGGTGCCCGGCACCTTGGGCGCCGAACTCAGTGTCGTGGCGGCCGAGTTCAGCACGTTCATGCTGTACCGCACGACCTTCGCCTCGGCGCCCGCCTTCGTCACCTGGGCCGCCGTCGTCGCATCGGTCACCGCGACGACCGTACGGCCGCCCGAGTCGACCCAACTGCCCGCCGTACGGGTCGAACCGAGCTTCGCCACCAGGGCGGAACCCTTGTCCGCAGGCGTCTGCGGCGCGCTGAGCGTGGCGGCGGACGTGCCGGAAGAGTCACTGGCCATGGCCGCCTGGGTGACCATGGCACCTCCCAGCAGGAGTCCGCCGACGGCCGCCAACCGTGTAACTCGCCGGATGACCCGTCGTCGTGCGTGCCTCATGCTTGGCTCCCGAACCCCGAACGTGCGGTACGACACCGCGGGGCTCTCCGGTCGTTGAGTGCCCTTCCTCCATACGTGGCCCGGCGCTCCCGTGTTCACCTCACGGAGGATCGGCTTCAGCTCGTGCGGCCAACGAGCCTTCTACACGGCCGAGTTGGCCTCGGCGGTGCCCAGCCGGAGCCCGCTGTCGTCGTCGCCCCAGACGGAATCCGTGCCGACGTACGGGCGCAGCAGCGAGGTGAGCGCAGGGTCGCCGCGGCCGTTCAGCTCGTCCGAGGCCAGCTTGCGGGCGATACCGGCGAGGAAGTCGGCCAGCTGCACCCGGGCGTCGGACCGGGCGGCGACGAGTTGTACGTCGCTCAGCGGGGCCGACTCCATGATCCAGGCGATCCGTTCCGGGGTGAGCATGTTCTGCCGGTCGTGCACGAGGCGAACGGACCGGCCACCGGCGAGCCAGTACCGGGCCGTGCTCACGATCGCGGGGAGCAGCGGATTGAGGACGGGGAACAGCACCGGGGAGTCCCGCATCCGCTCCCGGTACGACTCCGCCCGCGACCGGGCCGCCGCGAGCCGCCCCACGATCACGCCCGCGGTCGTACCGGAGTGCGCGTCGCGCAGGGTGTCGACCGTGCGGAAGAAGACATCGGCGGGGACGGTCGCCGCGGCGTCGTTCCTGACCCGGAGGAGTTGGTTGGAGGCGGCGAGGAAGTCCCGCCAGCCGCGCTCGCCGAAGGTCCGGGGCCCCTCCCGGAAGAGGGTGACCGCCTCGTCGCCGTCCCCGTTCTCGCCGAGCAGCAGGTCGACGGCGCGGTCCACGACGTAGAAGGTCTTCTCGATCAGATGCACATGGGCGTTCCCGTCGCGCAACGGTCCGGCCGGGCCGAGGAACGACTCCAGCACCGCCCGGTGTTTGTCCCGCAGCAGATGGTTCGCCTTGTACTCCGTCGCCGGCGAGCGGATCCGGCGCCGTATCTCCTGCACGTACTCGGCGGCCGTCTCCACGGGAAGCCGCACACTCGCGTGGGCGAAGACGTCCGTGTTCCCGCCGGTGAGGTTCTCGCCGTCCGAGCCGGACTCGTCGCAGGCGATCTCCGTCAGGGCGCCGTTCTCAGGATTCCCGGTCATCGCGCATCCCCCTGTCCTGTGCCTCATGACCAGCATCCCGCAGGAGACGTCCGGTGAACCGAATCCCCTGGCGGTGGGGGCGTTGCGGTGAGTGGGGAGTCCGTGTCGAAGCGAGCCGGGCCGCCGTGCCCTCATGGACACCCACCTCGGCTGCCATGATGACCCCATGCGCGTGCTGATGCCGGTCCCCGACCGGGACTTCGATGTCACCGAGGTCGCCGTGCCGTGGCGGTTGCTCACCGATGCCGGGCACGAGGTCGTGTTCGCCACCGAGCGGGCCGGGACCTTGCCCGCCGCAGATCCTCGGTTGCTGACCGGGGTGCTTTTGCGGCAGCTCGGTGCCGAGGACGAACCCAAGCGGTTCTACGAACAGCTCACCGCCGCACCGGAGTTCACTGCCACCGTCGCGTGGGCGGACCTGGACGTGAGCCGCTTCGACGGGCTGTTGCTACCCGGTGGGCACGCGCCCGGCATGCGCCAGTACCTGGGATCCCCTGAACTGAGCGCCAAGGCAGGGGAGTTCTGGAGGCTCGGCCGTCCGGTCGGCGCGATCTGCCACGGTGTTCTCGTGCTGGCGCGTACCCAGGACCCGGACACCGGTCGCAGTGTCATCGCCGGACGCCGTACGACCTGTCTGCCCAAGTACATGGAACGTACCGCCTACTTGACCACCGGCTGGCGGCTGGGCCGCTACTACCGGACCTACCCCGCCTACGTGGAGGACGAGGTGCGGGCCGCTCTCGACGAACCGGGGACGCAGTTCGAGCGCGGGCCCAAGGAGCTCACCCGGCGGGGTACCGCGAGTGACGACACGCATGCGTTCGTCGTGCGGGACGGCGCCTATCTGTCGGCTCGCTGGCCCGGTGACGCCTACCTTTTCGCTCGGCGGTATCTGGATCTCCTGCGGGCACCGGCGGGTGCTTAGACTGCCGACCATGGACGAGACCCCGCTGGACCGGCTCGGCGCAGGCCAGTACCTGCTGATCACCAGTTACCGCAAGAACGGCTCCCCGGTCGCCACCCCGGTGTGGGTGGTGCGCGACGGCGAGACACTCGGAGTGTGGACGGTCGCCGACTCCTGGAAGGTGAAGCGCATCCGGGCCCGCGCCGATGTCCTCGTCGGCCCCTGCGACCTGCGCGGCAACCCCACCGGCAACCAGGTCCCCGGCACCGCCGAGATCTGCGACGCCGACACCACCGCCCGCTACCGCAAGCTCATCACCCGCAAGTACGGCCTCACCGGGCGCATCACGCTCCTCGGCAGCCGGCTGCGCCGCGGGCTCGACGGCACCATCGGCATCCGCGTGACGCTCGCACCCTGAGGACGACTCCCTTGCACACCGAACCCAGGGAGAGCCCGTGGACCCCGCGCTGAACCCGGCCGATCTGCCCCTGCGGCAGGAGAGCGTCGTCTTCGCCCGGATGCGCGGTACCCAGGACCGGGTCGCCGACGCGATCACCGCGTTCGCCGGCACCATGCTCTTCGTCTACATCCACGCGCTGTGGTTCGCCGTCTGGATCGCCCTCAACGAAGGGCTCCTCGGTCGGGCCGGGATATTCGACCCGTACCCGTACGGCCTGCTCACGATGATCGTCAGCCTGGAGGCCATCTTCCTGTCGACCTTCGTCATGGTGAGCCAGAACCGTCAGGCGACCCGCGAGAACGTCCGTGCCGACCTCGACTTCGAGACGAACCTCCGCTCCGAGGTCTGGTCCGCCCACATCGGCGCCGCCCTCGGCCTCGACCCCCGCGAGGTCGAACAACGCGTCCAGGAACTCCTCACCGAGAACCGCGCCAAGATGAACAGCGGGACACAGAAGCCGAGTTGAGCACCCGCACGATCGCATGATGTGGCCAGTCGCACGATGAAGGGGCCGCGGCTCTCGCGCTGCGGCCCCTTCATTTGGTGCGATGTTCCCTTACGACTTTCCGTTACGACCTTCCGCTACGACGCGTCGAGCACCGTGCCGGTCAGTTCCGGTCCGCCGCTCTGCGGGTCGCCGTTGTCGTCCACGGCCAGGAACCGTACGGACTCGGGCTGTTCGGTCACCCGGTCGGTGATCGTGGGGACGCTGATCTCCCCGCTGAGCTGCCCCGCCGGGACGGACGTCCAGAGGAACAGGCTCAGTACCTTGGACAGCGGGCGCTCCGGCGCGGCTTCCTCACCGGAGTTCTCACTGAGCCACTGCGGGTCGACGTCCAGGGTGGACAACTCCGGGCCCGAGGCGATCGGTTGGACGAGGAACGCGGGGTTGAGTTCCACGTCGGCGGGCGCGGACAGCGTCACCTTCCACTGGAGGGGCTGCCCCTCGGTGACCCGGTCGGCGATCGGCGTGACGGTGAACGTGGGCATCGGGTCGTCGTTCTCGGTGGTCACCCCGCCGCGGTGGGCGCCGACGACCGCGCCGTGCACCGCCTTCACGAAGATGTCGTGCTGGACGCCGTAGTCGAAGCGGGTGTTGCCCTCGACCTTCACCGGTATGTCGATGGCGTTGCTGCCGGGGCTCACCGTCACCAGACGTGAAGTGTCCTCGCCGGTGGCCGGGTTGTCGACGTAGAGCCGGACCTGGCCGCTGCCGTGGCCGGACACCTGGACGGGTACGCGGTACGTCTTGACGCCCGAGTCCCCTTCCTTGACGGTGAGTCGGCCGATGTCGACGCGGGGGAGCGGGGCCGAGGTGACCGCCGGAGTGCCGGGGCGCCAGGCCCAGGCGTCCATCAGCCAGGCCTGGCCGGAGCGCGAACGCGGGGTCAGGTCGAGGGACTTGATGTGGCGCGGGTCGAGCCCGGCGTGCGAGGCGGCGGCCAGCGGCACGCGGACTTCGCGGGCCCAGTAGGAGGCGGTGCGCTGGGTGCCGGGGAGGCCGTCGACGCGGACCCGGCCGAGGGTCGCGCGATGGCCGGAGGTGTCGGTCACGGACACGTCGAGCTGGGTGCCGGTGGTGTTGGGCGGCACGATCACGCGCAGGGCGAGGCCCTTGGCGCCGCCGAGGGAGACGGGCTTGCTCGGACGGACCGTCACCGGTGAACCGGCGGCGGACCAGCGCAGCGCGACGGCGCGGCGGCCGACCTCCTTCGAGGCCTCCCACTGCGCGAAGTGCGGCGAGCTGCCCTTGGCGTCTTCGCTCAGGCAGGCGACGGCCGGGTCGGGGTCCACCGCGGAGCACAACTTGCCACCCGAGACGGTGACTTGACCGTCGGGCAGGAACCCGGCGCCGCGGTTCGCGCCCACCGCGTGGGTGAGCACTCGCGCGGGGTCCGCCGAGGGCGCCCGGCGGCCGGAGCCGTCGAGCAGTTGGCGCGCCCGGTCGTCGCCGCCGATGAACAGCCGTGCGGCCGTGGCGATGTAGGTGGAGCCGGCCTTGTGCTGCTGGTCGGCGGTCAGCCGGGTCGCGGCGCCCGGCGAGCACACCGCGTCCCGCTGGTCGGGGTCGTCGTAGAAGTCGTCGGACGCGGGCGCCTCGGCCTGGCCCGGCGTCCACTCGGTGTTGAAGAAGTTGTGGTCGGCGCCCTCGACGTAGACCGCGCTGTGCAGGGCGGCACCCCGGCTGACCCCGCGGGTGCCGTCGACGTAGACCTCGCCCTGGAGGTCGGAGACGTCACCGTCGCAGCCGGGCAGGATCGTCACCGACGGGACGTCGGCCACCGGGTTCTGGCCGAAGATGGTCGGGCCGATGAGGACGGTGCCGCGGATCTTCCAGCGGACCGGGCCGTGATAGCCGTCCTGGGCGGCCGGCGGCGGGTAGAGGCTGTCCATCGCCGCGCGGTTGACGCCCTCGCCACCGCGCGAGTGGCCGATCAGCAGGACGCGGGAGAGGTCGGCCCGAGGTGCGTTCCGCACGACCGCCGGAGCCGTGTCCGGGTGGGCGGACCAGTCGGCCCAGTGGGCCAGGTGCTGCCGGATCAGCGACGAACGGGCCTGCGCGCCGGCGTCCTCGGCTTCGGCGTCCTGCGCGTTGATGCCGTTCGCGGAGATCGACACCGTGACATAGCCCTGGGAGGCGAGGAGTTGCTGGTCGCGCAGGTAACCCCGGTAGCTCGGCACCGACTTGAGGCCGGCGGGGCAGGGCCAGTCACCGGTGATGTCCTCGGTGCCGGGCTTGTAGCAGGTGTAGTGGCGGCCGTGCAGGAACAGCGCGAGCGGCCGCTTGCCGGTGGCACCCTTCGGCGCGACCACGACGGCCCGCATCTCGATCGGCTGCGGATACCCGGGCAGCCGGACCGAGTCGAGCGTGTACTCGCCGGTCGTCGTACGGTACGTGCCCGGCTTGCCGGGATCGATCGCGCCGGCCGGGAGCGGGGCCGCGGGCCGCGCGGCGACCTCCGAACGTCCCTTGCCGGAGCCGCTGTTGTCACCGGCGGCGTCCAACCGCCGCCCTGCGGCCAGTACTTGAAGGTCCGTCAGCTGCTGGGGGGCTACGGCGCCGAGGCCGAGCCGGAACGTCCGTCCGTCCTTCGCCGGGCTCGGCACACCGAGGAGCCGGCCCCCGGCGTGGAACTCGACGCGCGCGTCCCCCATGGGCACCCGCGTGCCCGAGCGCCAGACCAGCTGCTGCGCGGAACCCTTCCCCGTGATCCGCCAACCCGGCGGGAGCGTACCGTCGTTGGCCGTCGCCGCCGCCGTGAACGGTCCGGCGTCCGACGGTGGCGCCGCCTGCGCCGACCCGGACATCCCTCCCGTCACCGCGAGCACCGCCGCGGCCGTGACCCATATTCGCCGGGCACGGAACAATGTGTTCTCCTCCTCGAACCCCAGGCTCAGGCGCCCCGTCGATCACGGGAGCCTCTCGCGCCCCGGAGGACGGAAAGCGGAGCCTGTGGGTTGCCTGTGGAGGAGGATTCGGCCGATCTTCGTCGGGTGGGCCCGAACCCGGGCTCGCGCCACAGCCGTCAGTGCCAGGCGCGGTACGGCTCGTCGAGGAGTTGGAAGACCGGCTCGCCGCGCACCGGGTCCTTGGCCGTGGACAGCCGGACGCGGTCGCCGCTGTGGATGCCGATGGGCGGGCCTATGACCCGGCCGCGCACCACGAAGCCCTCGGCCATCTCGATCAGCGACACATTGCGGGCGGCGGGGGTGTTGCGGTGCACGACGGTGGAGTGGCGGACCGTGCCGGTGCCCTCGCTGCGCTCCGTGCGCAGGTCGCCGCCCTGGCAGACGGGGCACAACAGCCGGTGGTACATGGCCGTGGCGCACCAGGTGCAGCGCTGGAAGAGGATGGTGTCCCCGTCCGCGGTGGGCGGATCGAGGAGGCCCGCCGGGGAGCCGACTGCCGGACGGGTCGCGAATCCTGAGTGGTGGTACACGCTGTCAACTCCCTGCGCTCGGCCGGTAATCCCGCGCGCACGGGCTGGCCGGGCACGCATGTGCGCGGCTTGCCGTGCCACCGTGCACGACCACAGGGTATGGCACTCAGTGCCAAGCGTAAAGACACTGCGTACCCTTGGCTTTTCCGGTTCAGTCGCGGCCGAAGGCGGACTCGATCTCCTGGACGACGCGCCACATGGGAGCCCCGCGCCGGGAGACGACCACCACGACGTCCTCGGGGCGCTGCTCCTGCCGTACGCCGACGGCCCGCACCGGAGGGTGTCCGAAGGCGGACTGCACATACCCCAGAGCGTGGTCCACCTCGGCACCCGCGTCGCGCTGCCCGTCCGAACGCAGCCAGGAGCGAAGGGCGTTGTTGTGCGCCGCGACCACGGCCGCCGCGATCACGTCCGCCTGAAGGGTGCCGTCGCGCCGCCCGGCGAAGCGCCCGCGCAGATAGTCGGCGAGGGCGCGCTCATAGCGCCACACCACCGACAACTCGTAGGCGCGCAGCCCCGGCACCTTCTTGGTGAGGCGGTAACGCTGCACGGAGAAGGTCGGGTTCTCGTTGTACATGCGCAGTACGAGCCGGGCCGCGTCGCAGACCCGCCGTACGGGTTCGTGCTCGTCGCCGCCGGCGGAGAGGAAGGCCGTCATGTCGGCCAGGCAACGCTCGTGGTCGGGGAAGACCACGTCCTCCTTGGACGGGAAGTAGCGGAAGAACGACCGCCGTCCGACCCCGGCCAGCGCCACGATGTCGTCGATGGTGGTCTGTTCGTAGCCCCGCTCCAGGAACAGCTGGAACGCGGCCGCCACCAGGGCGTCCCGCATGGGCGGCTTGGAGCTCATGGACGGGAACGTAGCACCAGGCCGACATGGATGGCACTCAGTGCGCTCCAGATGGGGACTGAGTCCCCTCACGGATCTGGAGCGACCGATGTGATCGAAACGATCGATACGATCCGCCGCATAGAGTGACCGCGACCAGTTTCACCTTCAGGGGGACCGATGCGACCGCACGTCGACCAGCGCCATGAGCGGGTGCTCGAACTCGTCCGTGAGCGCGGCAGCCTGCGGGTCGCCGAACTCGCGGTCGAACTCGGCGTCTCCGCCGTCACCTTGAGGCGTGACGTGGAGGCCCTGGCCGGCCAGGGCCGGGTGCACCGGCTGCACGGCGCGGTGGTGTGGCCGGGCGGCGAGAACACCGTCGGGACGCGGGCGGCGCGACAGGAGTCGGCCGAGGCCGCCGAGGTTGGCGAGTCCACCGCGTCCGCCGAGGGCGTCGTGATCGGAATGATCGTGCCGACCACCGCCTCGATCTTCGCCGGCACAGTGCGCGGTGCCCGCGAAGTCGTGACAGCACAGGGCGGCCGACTGGTGCTCGGAGTCTCCGGATACGTCGACACGGAGGACGCCGTCCAGGCCGGGCATCTTCTCGCGGGTGGCGCGCAAGGGCTGCTCGTCGCGCCCAGTTGGCCGGGCGGTGTGCCTGTCGGCGGTCAGGAACAGTGGCTCCTCGACCGGGGTGTACCCACCGTCCTGGTCGAACGCTCCGCCCCGCCCGGCAACCCCGCCGCCGCCCTCGACCGGGTGCGCACGGACCGCGCCCACGGAGCCGCGGTCGCCGTCGGCCACTTCGCCGCGCTCGGTCATCACCGGATCACCGCGGTACTCCAGGACGGCCCGCACGCCGCGCAGATCCTCGCGGGCTACGAGGCGGCCGTACGCTCCCTCGGTCTCGACGACGCCCGGGGTGCCCCGTCCGTCCGCGAACACGGCGACCACGAATCGAGCGTGGACCACCTGGTCGACGCGGTCCGCGAGCGCGGAGTCACCGCCGCCCTCGTGCACAGCGACGAGGACGCGATCGTGCTCGTGCCCCGACTCCAGGCCCGCGGCATCCGCGTCCCGGACGACCTGGCGCTCATCGCCTACGACGACGAGGTCGCCCCGCTCGCCGACGTGCCGCTCACCGCCGTCGCCCCGCCGAAACGAGCGGTGGGGGAGTCGGCCGCGAAGCTCCTCCTGCAACGGCTCGCCGAGCACGGGAGCGGACGGCGGCCTGCCCCGCGTCAACACGTCGAACTCCTCCCCGAGTTGAGGATCCGCTCGTCCTGCGGGGCCAAGACGCTCGACCGCTGATCACGGGCCGACCGTTTTGATCATTCCGCGCGAACGCTCTCGGTGAACGCCCTCGATCGGAGAAAAGGAGAACCGGCATGGCCTCCACACCCCTCGCCCGTCCCCGCATCCTGTACGTGACCGACCTGACCTACCCCGCACGCGGTCGCCGCTACTGCGACGAGGACATCGACCTGACCTCCCGACTGCGCGACGACTTCGACCTGGCGCTGTGTCATCCACTGGACGCGGTCGCGCTGATGGACGGCTTCGACGCGGTCGTCGTCCGCAACAGCGGTCCCGTCCTCGGCTACCAGGCCGAGTACGACGCGTTCCGCGAGCGCGCGCTCCGCACCGGGGCCCGGGTCTACAACCAGCTCTCGGGCCGGGCGGACATGGCGGGCAAGCAGTACCTCCTCGACCTGAGCGCCGCCGGGTTCCCGGTCATCCCGACCGTCGACCGCGTCGAGGACCTGGACCGGCTGCCCCGCACGGACCGCTACGTGGTCAAGCCGAAACTCGGCGCCGACTCCATAGGCCTGGAGATCGTCGAGGCCGACCGCCTGCCCGCCCTGGCCGACGGGAGCGTCCTCGTCCAGCCCTGCGTCGACTTCTCGTACGAGGTGTCCTTCTACTTCGTCGACCACGACTTCCAGTACGCCCTCCACGCCCCCGACACCGAGAAGCGCTGGCAGCTGGAACCGTACGAACCCGCCCTGGCGGACCTGGAGTTCGCGCAGCGGTTCATCGACTGGAACGGCGTCGACCACGGCATCCAGCGCGTCGACGCCTGCCGCGCCCCGGACGGCCGGCTGCTCCTGGTCGAGCTGGAGGACCTGAACCCGTACCTCTCGCTGGAGGCGCTCGACGACACGCGGCGGGACGCCTTCGTCGCCGCGCTGACGGCGTCCCTGCACCGGTTCGTGCGAGCGGGCGGTTGAGCTGAACTCCGGCGGCCGTGCGCGCGTATCTCTCCAGGGGGATGGCGGACATCCGTGCGCGCGGAACGGAAGGAGAGCAGTGTGTCTACACCGCCCGAACCGGGATCGTCGCCCGGCGGCCCGGTCCTGGAACCCGCCCGGGTCCTGCGCCGCCGCCGCTCGGACAACCTCGCGGCGCTGATGCGGGAGCCCCGCCGGGACTCCTCCGTCTTCGAGTCCGTGCCGGTGCCCAGGCCGATCTTCGGCTCCGAGGCCGAGACACAGGAACTGCCGCCCGTACCCGGCGAGTTGCACCCCCTGCCGACCACCACGGGTCCCTTCGGACCCGGACTGCGCCGGGCCGCGATCGTGGTCGGCGTGAGCGCCGCCGCGCTGGTCGGCTTCGCCTGCGCCCTGTTGTTGCCGGGCAAGGGTGAGGCCAGTACGGCCCAGCCGATCAGCCCCCCGACTCCGGTGGCGTCCGCCACGGTCACGACGACCGCCGACCCGGACGGCGCCGGCACCCTCCGCGAGGGCGACAGCGGCCCCGAGGTGAAGGAGCTGGAGCAACGGCTCCTGCGCATCCCCAACGTCTACGAGAACGGCTCCACCAGCGGCCAGTACGACGCGACCCTCACGGCCGCGGTCGCCCGCTTCCAGCTCTGGTACGGGATCCGGGGCGACGAGAACGGTGTGTACGGCGACGACACCCGCAAGGACCTGGAGTCACGCACGACGCTCGACAACGGGCAGTAGGCGCACCGGGATTCGAGCCCCCGGGTCTTCGAACGCGCGGCAAGGCCTGGGGAAAGTCGGTGGTGGCGGGGCCGTGGAGCCTCATCATGGACAGCGCGGCGCCGCGGGTCGGCGGTGTCGTGTCCGTTCCGAACCGAAGGCCACGCCGATGAGCGGCTCCCGCGTTCCCGGTCTGATCCTGCCCGGGGTCCTGCTGCTGGCCCTCGTCGTGGGCGCGCTCTGGTACTGGCGGCACCGCGACGACGACTGACCCCGGCCGGCGCTGACGTCAGCGTCCCGTGCTGTGCCCGACCAGCGCCTCGGTCACGGCCCGCACGCTGCGCGCGATGTGCTGGAGCTGGAGGACCTCGGCGGCGTACAGCTTGATGGTGTGCTCGATGACCGACTCGGGCAGGCCGATGCCGGGCAGGTCGGCGCGCGCGGTCTGCAGGGCGGTGCGGGCCACCCGGATCTCGTGCTGGACCTGGATCTGCGCGTGGCGGGCGAGCAGGACCGGGTGGCGGATGAACGCGGGATAGCTGGCGTAGCGGGCCGGCACCAGCTCGCGCAGCCACTTGGCCGCCGAGCGCTCCCAGTCGTAGCTGCCGGGCGTCTTGACCTGACAGGGCCAGTCCTGGCTGATGCGCGTGGTGGTGAGTTGCATGTCATCGCTTCCCGGTGTGCGGCGTCGCGGGGGTGGGTCGACGGTGTGAGGCGGCCCCGGCCCAGGGGATGGCCGAGGCCGCCTTGGGCGCTCGCGGAGGCGATGCCCTACCGAACACGTCCGGCGCCGACGCGGGTAGGAGACGGCGGCTGGGCGTGCTCGTGAGAGGGCCCCGGGAAGCGGGTGTCGCCGGCGCGGCGGGTCGAGCGGAGGTGCGCATGGGCGGACCGGGCTTTCTCGGGGCGGGTGCGATCCGTGAGCAGTATTTATATATGCCGTCCGCTTTGCAAGGCGTATGAAAACATTCATGCGTGAATTGGGCGTAATCATCCCAGTTAGAGTTCGTATGAGGGGGGAGTGGTGGGTCAGTCCCGCATGAAGAACTGGTGCTGCTCGGCGATCTGCTCGTAGTCCTCCAGGCGGGCCTGGGTCCGCTCGGGATCGGCGTCCGTCATGGCCTGGAGCAGGGCGGAGGCCATCACGCCGGGCGCCGCGTACGAGTCGAAGACCAGGCGGGAGCCGGTGCCGGTGGCGAAGGTGACGTCGGCCTCGTCGGCCAGCGCGCCGAGCGCCAGATCGGTCACGAGGGCCACCTTGAGCCCGGCGCTGCGCGCCACCCGGAGCGTGGTGAGCGTCTCGTGCGCGTGCCGGGGCATGTCGAACGCGAGCAGCCAGGTGCCGCCCGCCTCGCGGGACTGCAGGATCGCGTCGTAGGCGACGCTCCCGCCGCGGGTCACCAGCCGTACATCGGGGTGGATGCGGCGCGCGGCGTACGCGAAGTACTCGGCCAGCGAGACGGAGATGCGCAGGCCGAGGACGGTCAGCGGGGTGGACGCCGACAGTTCGCGGCCGACCTCGATCAGCCGGTCGGGGTCGGCGAAGTCCCGGCGCAGGTTCTCCAGGTTCGCGATCTCGGCGTCGACCGCGGCCTGCAGTTCGTTGCTCCGGTTCTCCTCGGCCGCCGGGCCGCCCGCGAGGGTGCGCAGGGCGATCGCCTGCAGCCGCTCCCGTAGCGCCGGGTAACCGCTGAAGCCGACCGCCGCGGCGAACCGGGTCACCGAGGGCTGGCTGACGCCGACGCGTTCCGCGAGATCGGTGATGGAGAGGAACGCCGCTTCGGTGATGTGCTCGATCAGGTACTGGGCGATGCGCCGTTGGCCCGGTGACAGCCGTGGCCCGTCGAAGAGTTCCCTGAGTTGGGACGTCGGTGCCGCGCCGACTTCCGGGTCGGTTTTTCCCGAGGTGATCACGGATGCCTGGGCGCGTGCCTGCTGCGGCGATGGCACCGGTGCGCCTCCTTTGTCTCCCACAGCCACTCAACATAGCTCACAGAGCGTTGTGACCAGAGAGTGATCAGCGCCGGTAGATCGTGATCGAATGACCGACTTGATCGATCGGACGACTGCTGTCGATCAACTCGGCCAGTTTCCCCTGCGCTTTGTCGATCGCGGTGTCCGAAACGACCAACAGCCCGTGCACATCGCCCACCCCTGCCTTGCGTGGATCGGCCGACTCGATGCCGTAGTACGACGGCACACCACTGCCCTTGTAGACGAGCCAGACCCGCTCTCCCGCGTACCGCTCGCGCAGCCGGTCGGCGAGGCGGCCGAGGTCCTGGCCCCAGTCCACGTTGGAGTCGTGCAGCCGCAGATAGGTCTTCGACGGACCGCCGAACGCCTCGTTGGAGTACGGCAGATAGTAGGGAAACGTGCGCAGCGAACTGACCGCGACGAACGCCACCAGCAGCCCCGTGGACAGCGGAGCCCACCGCCACCACGACCGCAGCGCCGGCACACAGGCCGCCGCGACCGCCAGGAACATCGGCACGAAGATCGCGTACCGCGTGCCGAAGTCCCGCGAGCCGTCCATCGCCGTGGCCAGCAACACGGCGGTCGGGACCAGCAGGTACGGCGCTGCGGGCCGCAATCGCCGTACCGCCACGACCGCTACGGCACCCGCCGCCCACAGTGCGATCATGCCGAGCGGGGTCTTCACCATCAGGGCCACCGGCAGGTAGTACCAGTGCGACCCGGTGTAGAGGTGCCCGAACAGGAAGCCCTGCCACGGGTAGTCCTCCAGGCCGAACTGGATGAGCATCCCGTCCCGGAACGCGCGCGGGAAAGGCAGCAGCGGGACCAACTGCCCGCGCAGCCCGTGGATGACGGGCACCGGTTCCGTGGACGTGAACCGCAGCTGCGGATCGACGGCGAGATACGACGCCCATACGACGGCGAGCGCCACCACCGCCACCACGGCCGCGCCCGCGGCCCCGAGCGCCAGCACCCGCAGCCGGGCGGCGCGATCGGCCGTTCGGCGGGCGGACCACACCGACACGACGGCCAGGAGCATCAGCACCGGGACGGCGGGCAGGGCGCTCATCTTCGTCGCCACGGCCGCCCCGAGCGCCGCCCCGGCGAGCGGCAGGTACAGCCGCGGCCGTCGCCTGGCCCGCCACAGCAGCCACACCGACGTCAGCAGAAAGCCGGCCTGCGGCACGTCCAGCGTGGCCAGCGAGCCGTGTGCGATGACATCCGGTGAGAACGCGTAGAGCGCGAGGGCCACCAACCCGCGTGCCGGGCCGACGAGTTCACGGGCGAACGCGAACACGACCAGCCCGAACAGCAGGGTCAGCACGATCACCGGCAACCGGGCCCAGAACATCAGCCGCCAGGGGTCGTTGCCCGACTCGTACAGCAGATGGCGTCCCAACTCGCCTTGGTCGCCCTTGTAGTTGGCGTCGAAGTGCGGGTCGGCGACCGCGATTCCGGCGGCGATCACCAGCTTCCCGAGGGGCGGGTGCTCGGGGTTGTAGTCGAGGCTGTGCTCGCGCAGATAGACGGTGGCCGTGGCCACGTACACCGGCTCGTCGATGGTCGGTGTCTGCTGTACGGCGGTCGTGACCATCACGGCGGCCATCTGCGCGAGGAGCACCACCACGAGGAGCGGCAGGAGCCATCGCTTACGGCGCCGCAGTCCGGCGTAGAGGCGGGTCGACCGCGAGCCGTCGGCGCGCGGCGGCGAGTCCCCGCCACCGCCGTCGTCGAGCGTGTCGGGGTCGAGGACCGAGTGCTGTTCGCGCGCCATCATCCGCCCTGCGGTGAGGCCGGCCGCGCGGTGGCGGGAGCGGGCGGGGGCCGGGTCATGGCCCTACTGTCGCATCGCTCCCGCCACCAGGGGCGTCACCGCTTCAGGAGTCGTACCGACAGACCTTCCGCCGTATACACGGGTACGGCCCGCAGCTTGTCCGAGTTCACCGTGATGCTGTCGAACTGGCCGCGCAGCGAGGAGGCACTCAGGACCCGCACCGTGGAGCCCGCGACCGGCGGGTGCTGGGCGTCGAACTGGAGGGTCAGCGTGCTGCCCCTGCCGAGGGTCGCGCGCCGGGTGACCTCGACGGCGGGCTGGTGGCCCGAGCGCAGCGTGACCTTCAGCGTGGCGGACTGCTGGGTGTAGGCGCCGTGGATCTGCACGGACTCCGGGACCCGCAGCGCACCGCCGAGCACGCTCACGTCGCCGTGGCCCAGCGCGTGCGCCGAACCGGCCACCAGCGCACCGGACTTGAGCACGGTCCCGCCGGTGTACGCGTTGTGCCCGGTCAGGGTGAGCGTGCCGGTGCCCTGCTTGGTCAGACCGCCGCAGCCGTCGATGTCGTTGCGCCAGGCGTCGGCCGCGCCGAAGCCACCGGCCGCCGCGTCGAGGGCGACGACGACGTCGGACTCGAAGGAGCCGTAACCGTCCGCCGCCGCGAAGAGGTTGAGGCGGCCCCACTGCTCGAAGCCGTCGAGCAGGACGTACCCGGACGGCAGCGCGGTGGTGCGCAGCACCTCGCGTCGCTGGGTCGCGGAGAGGTACGGCAGCCGGGTCTCCAGCAGGACCTCCGCGCCCTTGGGCACGGTCAGTGCCTTGTCACGGCCGCTGCGGGTGAGTACGTAGGTGAACTTGGGCTTCACCAGCCGGGAGTTGGCGGTCCGGTCCGCGTACGGGTCGGTCGCGGTGGTCGCCGCGTGGGCGTAGGCGTACAGGGTGTCCGCCGTCGTGCCGGTCTGCGCCTCGAAGTAGGCGAGGGCCTGCGCGCGCGCCGCTGCCTTGAGCGCCGCGTTGGCCGGGTCGGCGAGTGTGGCGGCGGCCAGCGCGGTGGCCATGATGCGGCCGCCCATCACGTCGACCGTCGAGTGCATGCCGGCCATGATCCGGGTGTGGCTCAACTCGAAGGTGCGGGTGACCAGTTCCTGGAAACGCTCCGGCACGGCGTACGCGTAGGCGAGGCCCGCCAGGTGGAAGGCGTTGGTGTGGCCGCTGGGGAAACCGCCGTCGTCCACCGGTGACGTGCTGCGCTGGCGCAGGAGTTGGGGCGCGACGATGACCTTCGAGTCGTAGACCGGGAAGCCGAGCGCGTCGACCTTGCCGGTGTCGACGACCTCGCTCTTCTCGTTCATGCGCCACGGACGCGGGTACTGGTAGGCGTACTTGCCCGGGTTGCCCGACGCGTAGTTGCCGCGCAGGGTGTCGACCAGCTCGGCCACCTTGCCGAGCGCCGAGTCGTGCGAGCCGGCGCCGAGCGCGGCACCGGCGGGCGCGTCGGCGGGGACGGCGTCGTTGATCGTGGTGGCGGGCGTGCCGTCCGGGGCGCTGGTGATCGAAGTGACCGCCAGGGCACCGGACTTGTACAGGTCGGCCAGCGGACCCAGGCCCGCGATCATGGCGTAGCTCTGGTGCTGACGGTCGTAGAGGAACGCCTCCTTCGCCTGCGCCTCGGTGCGGTGGGTGGTGAGGTCGACGCAGTACCGCACGTTGGCGCGGAGGATCTCGGGGCGCAGCGGTGTGCCGGTGTTCCAGGTGGCGCCGGTCTTCCATATCTGGGCCATGCCGCCGAGGACCCGGACCACGGCGTTGGTCTCGGGCGTCAGGTTCGCGATGACGTTCGTCTTGTAGTCGTCCACGAACGCGAGCGGAGCCGTGGCGGCCTTGGCGTCCGCGGTGGCCAGCCAGCTGACCAGCGTGGGCGCGGCGACCACGGCGGCCGAGGCGCCGAGCGAGGTCTTGAGGAAACCACGTCTGTTCACGGCGGGTCGAACGGCGTTCGTGCGCTGCCCGGCGGGTGACGGCATGGGTGAGCCTCTCTTGAGTTCTACGGCCGATGAGGCCGGCGAGGTCGTGCGACCAGGGAGGGGATCGTGCGATCGGCTGTGGTTCGGGGTGCACCGTACGACGCGAGAAAGCGCATACGTCAACTGGTGCGTACGTGCGAAGATTTACGGTGGACCGTGTCCCGTCGGAGGGGGTCCGGCGTCCACGGCGTGACCCCCGGGTGAACGGGGGCCGTGCGGTTCACAGGATCGATCGGGCCAATGCCACGGCGCCCTCGACGGGCGGCACCTGGATGGGCCACGGCCGCGCCCCCGGCACCCGCTCGGCGAGTGCGGCGGTGAGGGCGTCGTACAGGCGGGGCTGGGCGAGGACGGTGCCGCCCGAGACCACCACGTCGTCGACGGGGACGCCGCGTTCGGCGAGCCGTACGACGAGTGCGGCGAGGGACCGGCCGGCCTCGGCTATCACCTCGCGCGCGTGGAGCGAGCCGGCGTCGGCCGCGGTGAAGACGACACGGGCGTGGCGGCCCCAGTCGGCGGAGACGTCGGAAGCGCTTTCCAAAGCGGCCCCCAGCGCGGGCACTTCGGCCACCCCGAACGCCTCGACGAGTCCCAGGGCGAGTTCGTCCGGGGCCTCGCCGCGGTCGTGCGCGGCCCAGGCGGCGCGGGCCGCCTCGCGGACGAGACCAGCGGCGCCGCCCTCGTCGCCGAGTACCGCGCCCCAGCCGCCCACTTGGAGCCGCCCGCCGTCGGCGAGCAGGCCCACCGCGACGGAACCGGTGCCGGCGACCAGGCCGACGCCCTTGTCCAACCCGGCGGCGGGGACGAGCAGTTCGGCGTCCCCGACGACCAGTGCGGGCACCTTGAGACGTTCCTCCAGCGCGGCACGGATCTCGGCGCACTGGCGGGGTGTCTCGCACGCGTGCCCGCCCACCGCGACCGCGGACGGGCGCGTGCGGGCGGGCAGGGCGTCATGAACGAGTGCGGTCAGCCAGTCGGCGGCGGCCGCGGGGTCGTGCGGCCGCCAGCCGCTGCTCGCACGGATGTGGTCGGCGACGACATCCGGGCCCGCGCACGCGCGCAGATGTGTCTTGGTGCCACCCACGTCGATGCCGACCACGAGGGGCGTGAAGTCCTGCACGGAACCTCTTTCGTCGTTGCGCAGTGCTGCGACGGTTGGGCGAACCGTGTCCGGGGGGACGGCAGTTGGAGCACTAGGGAAGCCCCGGGACGGGCTTCTGACGGACCACGGCAGGCGAGTACCGTGACGTTCGTTAGGAAGTTAACTAACGAAGTACAGTGCGTCAAGAGTCATCGCGAACTCGGTCACACGGACCGTTGTCCGGGCCCGTGTGACGTCAGGACATCCCATCGCCGCATCCCACGGACACCCATCGGGAACGCGGCCTGTGAACTGGGGGAAGTGTGGAACACGTCGTGGCGCGGGCGGCCCGGCTGACCGAGAGCGCGAGCGCGGTGTTCGAGGTGCTGGCGAGAGCCGGCAGCGCGACCCGTCCGCAGCTCGCCGGCCTGGCCCGCCTGTCCAAGCCGACGGTGTCCTCCGCCGTCGTGGAGCTGGAGAACGTCGGGCTCGCCGCCCACTCGGGCACCGCCTCCGGCGGCACGGGACGCAACGCCGCCGTCTACCGCCTCGGCCCGGCCGCCGGCGCCGTACTCGCCGTCGACCTCGGCCCCGCCCTCACCCGGGTGCGTGGCTGTGCCCTCGACGGCACCCTGCTGGCCGAGGCCACCGGCTCGCGGGAGGACGCCGCCGCCGCCGTGCGCGAGGCCCTCGGCGCGCTGCCCGCCGGAACTCCGCTGCGCACCGTCGTCGTCGCCGTCGGTGATGTCGCCGCGCGGGACCGGGCGGGCGCCGGGATGCGCCCCGCGACCGCCAAGGCCGGCCCGGTGTTCGACGCCATGACGGTCGCCCTGCCGCCGGGCGTGCCGGTCCATCTGGAGAACAACGTCAACTGCGCGGCCCTCGCCGAACTGCACGAGGGCGCCGCCCGGGGCCGCCTCTCCTTCGGCTATCTGCGGATCGGCGTCGGTATCGGCCTCGGCATCGTCGTCGGCGGCCAGGTGCTGCGCGGCGCGAACGGCGCGGCCGGTGAGCTCGCCCGGCTGCCCTACCCGTGGGACGACGCCGTGGAGCCGCGCCGTGAGGCCCTGGAGGAGTACGTGGGCGCCCGCTCGCTGCTGCGCCGGGCGGCGGCCGCCTGGCCGGACACCGGAGAACCCTGCCCCGGCAGCGCGGACCAGCTCTTCGCCCTCGCCCGGCAGGGACACGACACGGCGAGCGCACTGGTCGGCCGGCACGCCGCCGACGTGGGCAGACTGGCCGCCGCCGTGGCCGCCGTACTGGACCCGGGACTGATCGTCCTCGGGGGCAGCACGGGCACGGACCCGCAGCTCCTGCCCGGTGTGCGGACCGAGCTGGGGCGGCTGAGCTGGCCCACCGAGGTGGTCAGCAGCACGGTCGGTGATCTCGGCACCGTGGTGGGCGCGGCCCGGCTCGCGGTCGCCAGAGGAGTCCAAACCGTGACCGATGGTGCGGGGGCGAAGGATTGACGGCCTCCGACTTGGTCTGCCAATGTCCGGACAAGCGCTTTCTAAGTCGGCCGGGACGCCGACTTGGGGTGAGGCTTCTCAGCCCGTACGTGACGTACGGCAACCGCACGAGGGTGTGCTTGTGCGGTGACGGCCATGACGGCCGGAGATCTCGCCCCGCGTGGACGACGCGGCCGGGCGAGGCCGCGCCCCCGGAAAGTGACTTTTCCTGCAAAATGCACCCGTGCCGCATCGATCGGCGCCGTGCTCCGTCCCCTACGACGAAAAAGGGATCGAAGATGACCACTGTGGGTGTGCGGCGCTCCAGCCGACTCGGCCGCGGCGGCATGCGCCGCCTGGTTCCCCTCGCTGCCGTCGCCGTGTCCGGTGCCCTGCTGCTCTCCGCCTGCGGGTCGGGGTCCGGCTCGGGCGGTAACGCGAAGTCACTGACGTTCTGGATCTCCACGGTTCCGGGACAGGACGCGGGCTGGAAGAAGCTGGTCGCGCAGTACAAGAAGGAAACCGGCGTCAAGGTCAAGCTCGTCAACATCCCCTACGACGGGTACACGACGAAGCTGCACAACGCCGCGCAGGCGAACTCCCTGCCCGACGTGGCGGACGTGCCCGCGCTGGACCCGATCTGGTCGAGCAAGCTGATCGACCTCAAGTCCATCGCCGGCAACAAGAGCTACAACATCAACTCGAACTTCCTCGCGAAGGACTCGTCGGGGAAGGTGCTGGCCATCCCCTCGGACGTCACCGCGTCCGGCCTGTTCATCAACAAGTCGCTGTTCGAGAAGGCCGGCGTCGCCGTCCCGGCCTCGCCCGAGAAGACCTGGACCTGGACCGAGTTCATCGCGGCGGCCAACAAGGTCCGCGAGAAGACCGGCGCCAAGTACTCGCTGACGTTCGACCAGTCACCGTCCCGGCTGCGCGCCATGGTGTACGAGATGGGCGGGAAGTACGTCCACGCGGACTCCTCCGGCAAGTTCTCGGCGGACGCCGCGACCAAGAAGGCCGTGGAGTACTTCGTCGGACTGAACGACGACAAGGTCATGCCGAAGTCGGTGTGGACCAGCGGCGCCGACCCGTCCGCCATGTTCCAGAGCGGTGACGTGGTCGCCTACTGGTCCGGCGTGTGGCAGGTTCCCGCCTTCGCGACGAGCATCAAGAAGTTCGACTGGGCGAGCGTCCCGACCCCCGCGCAGCCGGTGCAGGCCAGTGACGTCAACAGCGGCGGCATGATGGTCGGCTTCAACAACAACGGTGCCGCGGCCACCGCCGCGCAGAAGTTCATGTCCTGGGTGTACGAGCCGAAGAACTACACCGAGCTGGTCGAGACCTCCGGGTTCCTCCCGGTCGAGAGCGGTCTGACCCCGAAGTACCCCTTCAAGTCCGCGGCGGCGCAGGCGGCGTTCAAGCTCTACAACGAGGAGATCCCGCTCTACGCCCCGATCTCGGGCTACTTCAACAACGCGCAGACGAACTGGGTGTTGAAGGGCAAGAGCCTCACCGAGGACCCGACCAAGACGGAACTCGGCAAGGCGATCAACGGCCAGCAGTCGGCCGACAAGGCCCTGCAGAACATCGTGGACGGCTACAACACGGCGGTCGGCGGCTGATCGTGGGCCGACGGGCCGGGCGGCGGCGACACCGCCGCCCGGCCCCGGTCGCCCAGGTGATGCCGGGCTCATGACGTGAGCCCACAGCGATCCATTCCACCAGCACGGAAGTCAGGAAGATGACAAAAAGCGCCGCGGACGTGTCCGTGAGGCCGCCCAGGAAACGACGTAGCACCTACACACTCGCGCCGCTCGTCCTCATCGCGGCCAATGTCGTGCTCTTCGCGCTGTTCTTCGTGTGGCCGGCGGTGATCGGGCTCGTCTACTCCTTCACGAACTACACCGGTGTGGGGGCGTTCCAGTTCATCGGGCTGGACAACTACCAGAACCTGTTCGGGGACTCCACCTTCTACGACGCGCTGTTCCGGACGCTGCTGTACACCGTGCTCGTCGTCCCGCTGAACTTCGTGCTCTCGCTGTTCATCGCCAACCTGGTGGTGAGCAAGCAGGCCAAGGGCGCGTCGGTCGCCCGTGTCGTCTTCTTCATCCCGTGGCTCATCTCGCCCATCGTCGTGGGTGTCCTGTGGCGGTGGCTGTTCGGTGAGAACTTCGGACTGATCAACTACGTCGTCGAGAAGCTCGGCGGAAGTGCCGTTCCGTGGCAGTCGAACGCCGACCTGTCGCTGGGCGTCGTGGTGATGGCGGGCGCCTGGTGGGGAACGGCCTTCTCGATGCTGCTGTTCATCGCGGCGATCAAGAACGTGCCGGTGTCGTACTACGAGGCGGCCTCGCTCGACGGCGCGGGACCCTGGCGCCAGTTCGTCAGCATCACCCTGCCGAGCATCGCGCCCACCTCCTTCATCGTCATCCTGCTCAACACGATCAACGCGATGAAGGAATACCCGCTCTTCGTCTCCCTCAACAACGGCGGACCGGGCACCTCGAACAACCTGCTTGTCCAGTACATCTATCAGACCGGCTTCAACCGGGGCCAGATCGGCTACGCGAGCGCCGCGTCGTTCGTGCTCATGCTCATCCTGATGGCCGTCGCGATCATCCAGCTGATCGTCAACCGGCGGGTGGAGAACCGATGACAACCACAGACACGCCGCGTCCGGCCGGCGCCGACTCAGTGCGGGCACGTTCCAAGAGGCAGCGACGCAACGAGCGCGACGGTGGGCTTCGGCGCGCGGTACCCGCGACGACACTGCTGTGGATCCTGGCCGCCCTCTACGGACTCCCGGTCGCGTGGTTCGTCCTCAGCTCCTTCAAGCCGGCGGGAGACCTGTTCTCCCTTCCGCTGACGGTGCTTCCGCACAACCCCACCGTGTCGGGCTACAAGGCGGCGTGGGACAGCGCCAACTTCTCCCAGTACTTCATCAACACGGCCATCGTGTGCGTGATCACGACGATCCTCACCGTGGGCGTCAGTTGCTGCACCGGGTACGCGCTGGCCAAGTACAACAACAAGTGGCTGAAGTTCTTCTTCCTCTGCATCCTGGCCACCACGATGCTGCCGTCGGAGGTCATGCTCGCCCCGGAGTTCCTGGTGGTCCGCAACCTGGGCCTCTACAACTCGTTCGCCGGCATCATCCTCCCGGCCGTGCTCACCGCGACCGGCTGCTTCATGTTCCGGCAGTTCTTCCTGACGGTCCCCGACGAACTCGTCGAGGCCGCGCGCATCGACGGCGCCCGGGAACTGTCGATCTTCCTGCGGATCATGGTGCCGATCTCCCGGCCCATCATGCTGACCCTCGCCATCCTGTCCTTCCAGTGGCGCTGGAACGACTACATCTGGCCGCTGCTGATGCTGAACGACCCCAGCAAGTTCACCGTGCAGATCGGCATCCAGAGCCTCGTCGGCGCGCAGAACATCAACTGGTCGGTGCTGCTCGGCGGTTCGGTCATCTCCATGATCCCGCTGATCGTCATCTTCCTGGTGTTCCAGCGCTACGTCATGAGCGCCGACATCAACGCCGGACTGAAGGACTGACCTTGCGCACCCCGCTCGACCACGAGTTCGTCCGCGCGGCGGCCCGCGCCGCCGACCGGTCGGCCGCCCCGCTGGCGGCCGGCCCCGACGAGGAACCCGCCGGTGTGGCGCACCGTGGTCTGGCGCGCCGGGTCAAGACCCTGATCGCGGCCTACCGTTCCCCGGACTCGGCACTGCACGGCAGCGGGCAGGCCGTCGCCGCCGCCCTGACCCACCTCCACGCCCTGCGGGCCACGCAGACCGCCACCGGCCTCTTCGCCGGCGGCGACAACGTGCAGTCACCGCCGGACTCCGCGTTCACCATGAACGACGTGTGCGACGCGCACGTCCTCGCGGCGGGCGCGGGGCCGGAACTGAGCGAGGTCACTGCCGCGCTCGCCGACATCGCTGGCGCCGCCACCGCCGGTCTCCTGACCGGCGGGGTCCACACCCCGAACCACCGCTGGGAACTGTCCGCGGCACTGGCCCGGCTGCACCGCTCGTTCCCCGACGACCGGCTGCTCGACCGCGTCGAGCAGTGGCTCGCCGAGGGCGTCGACATCGACGCGGAAGGCCTGTACTCGGAGCGCAGCGCCAACTACGCGGCCCACGTGTCCAACCCGTCGCTGCTGCTCCTGGCCGACGTCCTGGACCGCCCCGACCTGCGGGACGCCGTCGAACGCAACCTCACCGCGACCCTGGACCTCATCCGACCCGACGGCACGGTGGAAACCGTCCTCTCGCGCCGACAGGACCAGAACGGCCCGTTCCCGCTGGCGCCCTACCTGCCGCACTACCGGCTCCTCGCGATCCGCACCGGCAGGGGCGACTTCAGCCGAGCGGCACATTGGGCAGCCGCCGGCGGCATCGACGACCCCGACCTCCTCGCCGAGACCATCCTCACCCCCGACCTCCGCCACGAGCTCCCGACCCCGACGCCGGAACCCCTGCCCCGCGCCCGCCACATCCCCACGGCCCGCCTCGCCTCCCGCGCCACCACCACCGCACACAGCGTCCTCTACAGCGGCTCGGACGTGCCCGCGTTCCGCCGCATCCGCTCGGGCCTCGCCTGCAACCCCACCTTCCTGCGCCTGTTCGCCGGCGACGCCGTCCTCGACGCGGTCCGCCTCGCGCAGGGCTTCTTCGATCTCGGCCCGTTCCGCGCCGCCGACATGGAGCGGCTCGCCGACAACCGGTACCGGCTCACCGAGACCCTCTCGGCCGCCTACTACCAGCCGCTCCCATCGGACCTACGACGGGACGACGCCGCCTACTCCATGGCGGACGAGGGACGCTTCTCCGCCGCGATGGCCTTCCCGGACCGGCCCCAGGACGAGGTCTCCCGGACGACCCGGATCGACGTGGAACTGCGCGAGGACGGCGCCGACCTGCGGATCGACATCAGCGGACCACGAGTGCCCTGGGCCCTCGAACTGACCTTCCGCCCAGGGGGAGTCGTAGAGGGCGCCGTACCGCTCGACGACGGACGCTGGTGCCTGACGACCGGCCCGGTGACCTACCGCGTCGGCGACGACGAGATCCGCGTCGAGGTGCAGGTCGAGGCAGGCGAACCTCTCGCCGGCCCGGACCGCGGCGACGTACTACGGTACGACCCGGGCCAGGACTACACCGTGGTCGGCGGCACCGACGCGACGACCGGGAACCGCGTCTACCTCGGTGGAAACGGCCCCCAGACCCTGAGCGTCGCCCTGCGCGCCGGCCGCCCCGCACCTGCCCGCTGACCCCGACGACCCACGCCATGGCCACCTCAGGCATGAAGGGCTGATCCACCGCGATGCAACTCCCTCACCAGCGCGGCCCGTTGCACGACCTCCCCGACACCCCGGAGGCCTACGACGCGGTCCTCGCCGACGTCGTCGAGCAGGCCCTGCGACGCATCACACCGGAGGGGAACCTCGAACACCCCGACTGCTACGACGACATCGGGGACACGTCACTCGGGATGACCTCCCTGCTGGCCTTCGCCTGGCAGCGTGGCAAGGACCCGCGACTGCCGGAGGCGGTACGGCGCAGCCTCGGCTTCCACCTCCGGGAGCGCGTCTACACCGAGGACAACCCCGGCTACCCGAACCTGAAGGTCCGCAACTCCGGTCTCCCGTACGCCCGTTACGTCCTGGAAGCGGGCGCGCACCCCATCGGTGACTGGCCGAGCACGGCGTGGGCACTGCTCCAGGCGGTGAACATCCTCGACGCGGCGGACGGCCTCGTCGACGACGAACAGCGCACCGCACTGGCGGAGTTGGCGCACGGCTACTGGCGCCGGCTCACCGAGGCGACCTTCTTCAACCCGCAGGAAGCCGGCAACCAGGCCATCGGCTGTGTCGTCGGCGGCCTGATGCTGGCCCGCCATCTCCCTCCGGAAGAAGGGGAGTCGGTCCGCACACGCGCACTCCGTGTGTACGGCGACGAAATCCGCGCCCACCGCGTGAGCGACCGCGGCGCCCTCCTCCCGCCCGAGCACGGCGGAGCGTACGACAACAACTACGGCCCGATCTCCCTCTCTTTCCTCGCGCAGGCCCACATCGTCAGCGGCGAGGACGTCTTCGCCGAGGACGGGGAGGCGCTGGCCCGCTACATCGACGCCCGCCTCACCAACGGCGGCTTCGACAACGGCGGCCCCCGCTACAGCGAACAGCACTCCGGCTTCGAATCGGTCCTCGGTCTGCGCTACTTCGGCAGCCGTATCGGCTCCGACATCGGCCGCTACCGGGGCGACAGCCGCTGGGCCCGGCACGCGGCCAAGCCGGACGGGGGAGTGGACGGGCACTTCGCGTGGATGCTGGTCTGGCAGATCCAGGACGGCACACGCTGGCACCGCACACCGTCCACGACGCCCGCCCGGCACCAACTCCGGTCGGGAACCGTCTCGGTGGCCTTCGACAGCAGGATGACCCCGTCACTCGTCGAGGCGGACGGCACGTACTACCTGCCCGCGGCCGTGAACCGGCAGCACGGCTTCGGCCCGGTGCTCGACGGCTTCCTGCTGTGCCGCCCGATGGGCGCGGTACGGGTCCGCGACCTCCAAGTCGACGGACTGACCGCCAAGCTGGTCACCAAGCCGGTCGTCGGCCGCGACCACGTTCTGCGGCACATCCGCTCCCTGTACGTCACCGACGGCACTCGTCTCTGGATGACGGTGGCCCTCGAACGCCTCGACGGAGCACCGTACTTGCTGGCCGGGCTGCCGTACGCGGCGGACGACGGGGACCGGGTGCGCAGGACGGCGGAGGGTGACGTCACCTCCGCGGGCGCCCTGTGCCTCACCCACCCCACCGGCCAGGGCGCCGACCACTTCGACGCCCGCTCCGAACTCACCCAGGAACAGGCGGCGTTCGCCCTCGCGGCCGACCCGCGGGGCTACGGCAACCCCGACGAGGGCTGGCGCCATCTGATCAGCTCCACGGCGCTGGAGGCCGACCCGGCACCGGGCGCGCCGGAGAACCTGCACGTGTTCGCCGTACGGTACGGCCCGGGAGCAGGGGAGTTCACGCCCGCCTTCGAGACCGGCGAGGACGGTCTGACTCTCACCGTCCGCACGGAGGCGTTCACCGCGGTGCTCGGCGACCCGGCGGGCGATGCCGACGCCGAGCCGGAGCTCACCCTGCTGGCCTGAGGGTCCTCAACCGCCTGCCCGCGCCGCCGAGTTCCGCTCCGGCGCGGGCAGTGCGCCGACCGGCACGACCAGGTCCGCCCGGTCCCGGGTCGCCGCCACCAGGTCGGCGTTGCGCTGGTCCGTGCCCGACACCCAGGCCACCGCCGTCTCGTGGTCCTTGCCGAACTCCTCGTGCCGGGCGACGAGTCGGCCGACGCGCTCGTCCTCGTCGACCTCGCAGAACCACACCTCGTCCAGGCACGGCCGTACCCGCGCCCATGAACCCGCCTGCGACAGAAGGTAGTTGCCCTCCGTCACCACCAGCCGGGCGGTGGGCAGTACCGGGATCGCACCGGCGATGGGCTGCTCCAGCACCCGCTCGAAGTCCGGTGCGTACACGACCTCGTCGGTCTCCTCGCGCAACCGACGAAGCAGCGCCGCGTAACCGGCCGCGTCGAAGGTGTCGGGGGCGCCCTTGCGGGCGCGGCGGCCGAGGCGGTCCAGTTCGACGTCGGCGAGGTGGAAGCCGTCCATGGGGACGTGCGCGACCCACGGTTCCGCGCCGCTCCCGTTCAGCGTGCGCACCAGGTGCTCGGCGAGGGTCGTCTTGCCCGCGCCGGGACTGCCGGCGATACCGAGGACGGCACGTCGGCCGGGGACGGCGAGGGCGGCGGCACGGGTGAGGAGATCGTCGAAAGTCAGCGGCACACGGAGAGTGTGCCATCCGTCCCGGTTGCCCGGCCGGGTCGATGATGTGCGGAAGATCGGGGAGTCGACCGAGCAGAGAGACCATGGAGTGGGGGACAGGAACAGGAGCCGTCCATGACCGACGACACGACACAGATCCGCACCCTCATCACCGGCTGGGCCGAGGCCGTCCACCGCGGCGACCTCGACCGCGTCATGGCGGACCACACCGAGGACCTCGTCATGTACGACGTCCCGCCGCCCCACGCGGGCATCCACGGCCTCGCCGCCTACCGCGCCACCTGGCCGCCGTTCTTCGACTGGCAGGCCCAGGGCGCCTGCTTCGACATCGACTCCCTCGACATCACGGCCGGCACGGACGTCGCCTACGCCCATGCCCTGCTCCGGTGCGGCACCCCCGAGGAGTTCGCCGAACACCCCACCCTGCGGCTTCGGCTCACCTTCGGACTGCGCAAGGAGCGGGGCCGGTGGCTGGTCGCGCACGAACACCACTCGTTCCCGCACGACTGACGGGGGAAGGGCGCTCAGGACGCCTTGCCGATCACCTCGTCGGCGACCCAGTGCGCGACGTCGGCGGGGTAGGGCGCGGACAGTCCGAGGACGATGTGGTGGAAGCCCGCGTCGAGCGCCTCGCGGATCGCCGCTCGGGTGGCCTCGGGACGGTCGTAGGAGACGGAGAGGTGGATGGAGCGGGTGATCGTGGCGGGATCGCGGCCGATCTCGGCGCAGTAGCGGTCGAGGAGTGCGCCGCGGTTGATGACGTCCTCGATGTCGCCGCCGGGGATGTTCCACAGGTCGGCGTGCTCGGCGACCACGCGCAGGGTCGCGGCCGAGCGGCCGCCGATGAGGATCGGCGGGTGCGGGCGCTGGACGGGCTTGGGGCTGCCGAACGCTCCGGTGAGGTGGTGGTGGGTGCCGTGGAAGTCGAACGGTTTCTCCTCGGTCCACAGCCGCCGGATCACCGTGCACGCCTCGCCGAGGCTCGCCACGGCGTGCGCGGAGTCGTGGAAGGGGAGGCCGTGCGCCTCGTACTCGCGCCGGGCCAGCGGATGATCCGGGCGTGAGCCGACGCCGATGCCGAAGTCGAGCCGCCCGCCGGAGACGATGTCGACGGTCGTGGCGATCTTCGCCAGCATCGCGGGCGGCCGGAAGCGGTTGCTCGTCACCATCACACCGAGGCGCAGGCGCCGGGTCTGCGCGGCGAGGGCGGAGAGCAGGGTCCAGCCCTCGAAGGCCGGGCCGTCCGGGTCGCCGCCGATCGGCATGAGGTGGTCGAACAGCCAGGCGTGCTCGATCTCCGGGACGGTGTCCGCCTCGCGCCAGACGCGAAGGAGGTCGGGGTAGCCGACCTGCATGGGGGCGGTCATGATTCCGAAGCTGGGGCGGGATGTGTGGGGCATGGTGCCCTCCGTTCTTCTGCACCGCTCTTGTGCACCGCGTGGTGGCAGGCGTGGCTCGGGTGTCGCTTGGTCGTCCGGCCTCCGCTCTGGCATCATGAGCAAGCGGAACCTTGTTCCGGAAACGATACGGAACGCGGTTCCGGTTTGGCAAGTCGTGAGGGTGAGGAGTTGCGCGGTGAGCGAGAACGGTGTGGATGCGGGGCGCGCGGCCAAGGCGGACCGGCAGGTGGAAGGGACGGGCGGCCAGTCCAAGCGGGCCGACGCCCGGCGCAACAAGGAGACACTCCTCGACGCCGCCGCCAAGGTCTTCGTCGCGTCCGGTGTCGACGCTCCCGTGCGGGACATCGCGCGCGAGGCGGGTGTCGGACTCGGCACGATCTACCGGCACTTCCCGACGCGCGCGGATCTCGTCATCGCCGTCTACCGCCACCAGGTCGAGGCCTGCGCCGAAGCCGGTCCGGCATTGCTGGCGAACAGTGCCACGCCGTACGCCGCGCTGCGGGAGTGGATCAATCTCTTCGTCGACTTTCTGGTCACCAAGCACGGACTCGCCGCGGTACTGCGGTCCGACACCGCCGGTTTCGAGGCCCTGCACGGCTATTTCCTGGACCGTCTGCTGCCTGTGTGCGCCGAGCTGTTCGACGCCGCCGCCGCCGCCGGCGAGGTCCGTTCCGATCTGACCGCCTACGAGATCATGCGCGGCGTGGGGAACCTCTGCGCCGGTGCGGAGGGCGACGACCGCTACGACGCGCTCCGCCTGGTCGACGTCTTCGTCGCGGGCGTGCGCCGGTCCCGCTGACCGGGTTGCCGCCGTCTCGTTCATGCGCGGGTAGCCGGCGCGTCACCTGTTGCTCATCCCGTGCTGAGACGTTCCCTCTGTTGGAAAAGTTGGCTATACAACTTCGAGAGGGAGTGATGGTCATGTCACCGTCCGTAGAGGGCCTCATGGAGGACCTGCCGCTCACCTGGCTGCGGGACAACTGTCCCTGCCCCCGGTGCCGCGACCCGCGCAACGGGCAGAAGCTGTTCCAGATCACCGAACTGCCCACCGGCCTGGCGCTGGACGGCGTACGGCGAACCGCCGACGGTGTCGAGGTCGACTGGGCGCCGGACGGGCACCGGTCCGCGTACTCCGCGCAGTGGCTGACCGCCAACCGGCCCGACGGTGGGGGCGGTTCAGGGGACCGGCGTGGTGAGAACGGCAAGACCCTGTGGGTCGCCGCCGACCTGAACGACCGTCTCCCCGGGGCGAGTTGGGCGGAGTATCTGGGCGATCCCGCGGTCAAGGCGCGGGTGCTGGAGTCGGTCCTCGGGCTGGGGTTCGCGTTGTTGCGTGATGTGCCGTGCCGTGAGGGGCGGGTGCTGGAGGTCGTGGAGACCTTCGGGTACGTCCGGGAGACCAACTACGGGCGGCTCTTCGACGTACGGGTCGAACCGGACCCCAACAACCTCGCCTTCACCGGCGCCCGCATCACCCCGCACACCGACAACCCGTACCGCGACCCGGTGCCAACGCTCCAACTCCTGCACTGCCTGTCCAACGCGGCGGTCGGCGGCGACTCCGGACTGGTCGACGGGTTCAAGGCCGCCGCGCTGCTGCGTGCCGAGGACCCGGAGGCGTTCGCGGTGCTGACGCGCACGCCGGTGCCGTTCCAATTCAGCGACGCGCAGACCGAGTTGGCCGCCGACCGGCCGTTGATCGATGTGGACGGCCGGGGCCGGATCCGCGAGGTGCGCTTCAACAACCGCTCCATCGGCACCCTGTTGCTGCCCGCCGTCGAACTGGAGGCCTTCTACCGGGCCTACCGCATCTTCGCCGAGATCACCCTGCGGCCCGAACTCCAGCTGGAATTCCGGCTGCTGCCCGGCGACTGCCTGATCTTCGACAACGTCCGCCTGCTGCACGCGCGCACCGCCTTCGAGGAGAGCGGTGCCCGTCACCTCCAGGGCGCCTACGCCGACATCGACGCGCTGGCCGGCACGTTGGCGGTCCTGCGTCGCGAACGGGCCGTGGCGGGCGCGGAGTTCCTGGACGAGCTTGCCGAACTCTTCGCCGGTGAGGGTGCGAGCGCCTACCTGGGGGAGGAGGTCACGATGGCGCAGCACATGCTCCAGGCGGCGGCGCGTGCCGAGGAGGCGGGTGCGCCCGACGCACTGGTCGCCGCCGCGCTGCTGCACGACCTCGGGCACTTCCACGGGCCGGTCAGCGGCGAGGAGTTGATGGAGGGCACCGACAACCGGCACAGCCACACCGGGGCGGACCGGCTGGCCGAGTGGTTCGGTCCCGAGGTCACCGAGCCGATCCGGCTCCACGTGGCCGCCAAGCGGTACCTGTGCGCGGTCGAACCGGGCTACTTCGGCCGGCTCTCCCAGGCCTCGGTGTACACGCTGGAGGTGCAGGGCGGTCCGATGTCTCCGGATGAGGTCGCCACGTACGAGGCGAATCCCTACGCGGCCGACGGGGTCGCGGTGCGCCGCTGGGACGACGAGGGCAAGGACCCCGAGGCGCCGACCCCGGACTTCGCACACTTCCGGCCGCTGCTCACGGCCTTGCTGCGGAGCACCTGAGGTCAGGCGTCGTCGGCCGGGCGGCGGGCCAGTGAGCCGGAGGCGGCCGAGCTGTGGACGGTGAACGCCACGGTCTCGGGAAGGTACCGGTCCTCGGACCATTCGACCGGTGTGCCCGCCGGATCCGTACTGCACCGGCGCTCGCGCAGCAGCGGGTCGCCGGGTCGGCAGCCGAGCAGGCGGGCGTCCTCCTCGTCGGCCCGGCACAGGTCGATGGTGTGCTGGGCGTCCGCGATCAGCACGCCCGACTCCTCCAGGGCCACGGTGTGCGACACGGTGTCCGGCGGCAGCTCGGCGATCAACTCGCCCACGGCCGACGGATATACGGTCCGCTCGACCATCACGGGTCGTCCCGAGAGCGTGCGCAGCCGCCGTACCTCGTAGATCTCCGCCCCTGCGGGCAGGCGCAGTTGGTCCCGCTCGGCCGTGTCGGCGGGGCGGGTCTCCACGGTGACGGTCCGGGCGCCGGGTTCCTCGCCCGTGGAACGGGCCCAGCGGGTGAAGCTGAGGAGTTCGCCGAAGCTCTGCGGGCGGGGCGAGCCGATCACGACCCGGCGGGTGCCGCGCCGGGAGGCGATCAGGCCCTCGGTGCGCAGGAGGGCCATCGCCTGGCGGACCGTGCCCCGCGAGACGCCGTACCGCTCGGCGAGTTCGCCCTCGGCGGGAAGCCGGCCGCCGGAGCCGTAGCGGCCCTCGCCGATCTCGCGGCCGAGGTCGGCCGCGACCTTGCGGTACATCGCCGGGGGTTTTCCCGTGCCGGCCGGGCCGTCCGTCACCGTGCGCGTCTCCCTGGGTGCGAGGCCGTCAGTCGTTGTCGGCGTTCTCGGCGCTCTTCTTGTTCTTGATCCGCTCGGCTTCCTTGCGGACCTCGGCCTGCGTGGCACGCTCCTTCTCCAGCCACTCGGGGCCGTCCTTCTTCAGCGCCTCGATCTGCTCGGTGGTGAGGGGCTCGGTGACCCCGCCGCGGGCGAGACCGGCGATGGAGACGCCGAGCCTGGCCGCGACGACCGGGCGCGGGTGCGGGCCGTTGGCGCGCAGCTCGCGCAGCCACTCGGGCGGGTTGGCCTGCAGTTCGTTCAGCTCGGTGCGGGAGACCTCGGCCTTCTGGAACTCGGCGGGGGTGGCCTCTAGGTACACACCCAGCTTCTTCGCCGCCGTGGCGGGCTTCATGGTCTGGGCGGTCTGGTGCGACTTCATACCGTCAAGAGTATCGACCGCGTTCGAGACCTCCGACCACGGCGGGTAACCTTGCGGGGTGACAGGCTCGGAAGCATCCCCCTCGTTCCGGCTCGCGTACGTCCCCGGGGTGACGCCCGCCAAGTGGGTGCGGATCTGGAACGAGCGCCTGCCCGACGTCCCCCTCGTCCTCGTACCGGTCCCGTCCGCCGAGGTGTCCGATGTGCTGCGGCGCGGCGAGGCCGACGCCGGACTCGTACGGCTGCCGGTCGACCGTGAGGTCTTCAGCGCGATCGCCCTCTACACCGAGGCGACCGTGGTCGTGGCCCCGAACGACCATGTCGTGACGGCGGCCGAAGAGGTGTCCCTCGACGAACTCGCCGACGAGGTGGTCCTCCACCCCCTCGACGACGTCCTCGACTGGGAACAGCCGCCGGGGGAGCCCGCGTTCGAGCGTCCCGCCACCACCGAGGACGCCGTCGAACACGTGGCGTCCGGCATCGGCATCCTCTACGTCCCCCAGTCCCTGGCCCGGCTCCACCACCGCAAGGACCTCACCTACCGGACCGTCGTCGACGCCCCCCAGTCGGACGTCGCCCTCTCCTGGCCCGAGGACGCGACCACGGAACTGGTCGAGGACTTCATCGGTATCGTCCGCGGTCGCACGGTCAACAGCACGCGGGGCCGCACTCCGACGCCCCCTCAGCCGAAGACGAAGGCCAAGCGCACCGAAACCCCGGCGCGCCGCAAGCCGGCCGCCGGAAAGGCGACCGGTAGGACCAAAAACACCGGCAAGAACCCTCGCGGCTCCTCCGGCGGCGCCAAGGGAACCAAGCGCGGCAAGCCCCGCGGACGCTGACGGCCGACGGGCTCCGCTCAAGGCGCAGTCCGTCCCTCGCCGAGCCGCCTCACCGTGCGCCCCCGGCCAGGAGATCGCGCAGAGCCCGCTCCTCCTCGGGGCTCAGTCCGCTCACGAACTGCTGGAGCGCGCCGATCGGATCCGGGCCCCGGTCCAGCGCCTCGTGCATCGCCTCGGCGGTCAGCTCGGCCGCGTTCTTCGCCGGCCGGTACGTACCGCGCCGCCCGTCGGCGTCACGCAGGACGAGCCCCTTGTCGTAGAGCCGCTTGAGGATCGTGTGCACGGTGTTGTAGGCGAGCGGGCCGTCGATTCCGGCCTGGATCTCGGCCGGTGTCAGGGGGCGGTCGGTCGCCCACAAGGAGGCGAGGACCTCGCTCTCCAGCTCACCGGCGCCGCGCCGCGCCGCCCGGACCTGCGGGTCTCTGCCAGACATGGCGCTCACCTTACAGCCTGTAGGGCCTGACGTGCCTGGTGTTGGCGCTCTGACCAGGCTCTTCGGCGATGTGCCGGTTGGTGAGGTTTTCCCGCGTTCGCCGTGGACGACCAACGCGGGACCCTTCCCGGCTACCTCACCGTGAGGTGAGTTTCCACAAATGGTCGGCGGTGCCGTTGTCGGACCATTGCAGGACCTGGGCGCCGGAGGCGGTGCTCATCTGGTCGACGCCGAGGAGGAGGCCGCTGTTGTAGTTGGCGATCTTGGCGTAGCCGTCGCGGGCCGGGACGATCTGCCAGAGGTGGTCGGCGGTGCCGTTGTCGCCCCAGATCAGGGTGGTTCCGCCGTTGCCGGTGCCCGCGCCGGTGATGCCGAGGAGCAGGCCGCTCTTCTGGTTGACGATCTTGTAGAGGCCCTGACCCGCGGCCACGAGGGTCCAGTTCTGGTCGGTGCCGGTGGTGGACGTGGCCTGGACGACCGAAGTGCCTTGTGCGGTGGCCGCGTTGAGGGTGTCCAGGGCGAGGCCGCTGTTCTTGTTGGTGATCTGGTAGCGCCCGGCCAGGGAGGTCGAGGTGCCGCTGGGGGTGATCGTCAGGTGGTAGCCGTCGGCGGCGTTCATCGTGACCGGCACGGTGATCGAGCCGTTCGAGACGGCGTAGTCCGCGTCGGAGACGGTGATCGGGCCCGGGGAAGCGGTGGTGCGGCCCGTGGCGGGGCTGTACTCCAGCTTGACGTGGACCGTGCTGCCGTAGGCCGACAGGGACGAGAGCCCGTTGACCGTGACGGCGCAGGAGCCGGTGCAGCCGCCGGCGATGACGCTGATCCGGTTGCCCGCGCTGGTGAGGGAGGCGAGACCGTCGATGCCGGTCTGTGCGGGCGGTGTGGTGGTGAGCATGTTCCCGGACATGTCGCCGTACCACTTGTACGTCCAGTAGGAGCCGTTGGGCGAGCCGCCGGTGTCGGTCAGAGTGTCGCCGAGGGTGCCGTAGTGGTTCCAGAAGGCCAGCTCGGCGTCGCGGACGCCCGCGCGCTCGAACTTGGCGGCGTAGCCGATGAGGGCACCCGAGTTGCCCATTTCCGCGGGCGTGCCGTACTCCTCGATGTCGATCGGGCGTGGGCTGATGCCGAGGCTGCTCTCCAGCGAGCGGTAGGCCGCGACATGGGCGGCGATACCCGAGCTGCCCTGCAACTCGTGCCAGGCGATGACGTCGGGGACCGTACCGCTGGCCTTCGCGTCGGTGAGGAACGTGGTCATCCACGACTGGTTCCACACCGAGTGACTCGGTCCCTGGATCGGGGTCGTGGTGTCCTTGGTGCGGACCTCCTTGAACGTGCGGGCCCAACCGGCGTCGAAGGCGCCCGCGTTGGTGGTGTCCCAGGTCCAGTCCGGCTCGTTCCACAGTTCGTACGCGCCGATGTTGGTGGCGCCGGAGGACTTCACCGCGGCTACCTGCTGGTCGACCGCCGAGAGCCAGTTGCTCCAACTCACCCACTGGTAGGGGAAGTTCGGATACCAGTCCGGCATCCGTACGACGACCTCGGCCCCCGCGGCCGCGGCCTTCGGGGCGACGAGCAGGGCGTCGCCCGCGGGCGCGGGCTCTCCGTTGGGGAGTTGGCTGCCGCCGGGAGCCATCTGGACGAACGTGTGGGGTTTCAGGGCCTGTACGAGGCTGTCGCCGGGGGTGCTCGCACTGGCGAGGCCGTAGAGGCTGCCCGTGCCGACGTGGGTGACGGACCGCAGGGTCTGCGCGGCGTCGACGACCAAGGTGGTTGCGGACGTGGGGGTGGCCTGGGCGGGGGTGCCCGTCAGGACGAGGGCGGTGGCGGCCAGGGCGGTGGCCGTCACGGTGGCACCGAGGCGGCCCAGGGGCGCTCTGGAGCGGTGTCGGTGGCTCAGGTATGACATCAGCGGCTCTCCTGAGGAATGGGGACTTGCCAAGGGCGGTGCGGGGAGTTGCGATGCGGTGCGGAGGTGGCTCGGGGAGGCATCGGCGGTCCGCGGCCCCGCCCGACCGGTTGACGCGGGGCTGCCTGCACCGTGGATCAGTCCTTGACCGCGCCGGCGGTCACGCCCGCGGCCACGTAGCGCTGGGCGAGGACGAGCAGGACGGCCGCCGGGATCGACGCGACGACGGCGGTGGCCATGATCGCGTTCCACTCCTGGTTGTTGTTGCCGATGTACTTGTAGATGCCGAGGGTGATCGGCCGCAGATCGCCGCCGCCGTCGAGGGTGTTGGCGAAGACGAAGTCGGACCAGGCCCACAGGAAGCTGAAGAGCGACACGGTGACCACCGCGTTGCGGCTGACCGGGAGTACGACGGACCGGAAGGTGCGCCAGGTGCCAGCGCCGTCGATGCGGGCCGCGGAGATGAGTTCGCCGGGGATGCCCGACATGAAGGCCGTGAAGATCATCACGCCGAACGGCACGGCGATGGTGGAGTCCGCGACGATCAGCCCCCACCAGGAGTTGAGCAGGCCGAGGTCGAGGAAGACGCCGTAGAAGCCCATCGCCATGACGATGCCCGGGATCATCTGGGCGACCAGCAGGGCGAGTCCGAGGGTTCCGCCGCCCAGGGGGCGCAGTCTGGCCAGGGCGAAGCCGGCCGGGGCGGCGAGGACCAGGGTCAGGGCGACCGTGCCGAGGCCGATGAGGAGGCTGGTGCCGAGGTAGGGCAACTGGTCGTTCAGGACGGCCCGGTAGCCCTCGAAGGTGGGGTGCAGGGGCAGCAGGTCGGGCGGGGTCTTGCGCATGTCCTGCTGCGGGGTGAGGGACACGTTGATCATCCAGTACACCGGGAACAGCATCAGCGCGGTCAGCAGGACGCCGATGACGGTGTAACGGCGCTTTCCCGTACGGGACTTCACGCTTCCTGCCTCCTCTGGACGCGGATGTACAGCAGGCCGAAGACGAGCGCGATGAGGATGAGGATGTTGCCGACGGCGGCGCCGGGGCCGAACTTCGGCAGCAGCGTGCCGAAGCCGAGCTGGTACGACCAGGTCGCGAGGGTGGACGACGCGTCACCCGGACCGCCCTTGGTCATGATCCAGATCAGGTCGAACACCTTGAGCGTGTAGACGAGTCCGAGGAGCAGGGTGATCGCCGACACCGGACGCAGCAGCGGGAAGGTGATGCGGCGGAACTGCTGCCAGGCGCCGGCCCCGTCCAGGGAAGCGGCCTCGTACAGCTCGCCGGGGATGTTCTGCAGCCCGCTGTAGAGGATGACGAGGTTGAACGGGATGCCGATCCAGATGTTCGCGATGACGACCGAAGTCAGCGCCCAGTCCGGCGAGTTGAGCCAGTCCACCGGGGACACGCCCACCAGGTGCAGGGCGTAGTCGATGACACCGGACTCGCTGTTGAACATCCACGACCAGGTCGACGCCGACACGATCAGCGGCAGCAGCCAGGGGATCAGGAACAGGGCGCGCAGGGTCCCGGCGAGCCGGAAGTGCCGGTTGAAGAAGACCGCGAGGGCGAGTCCGGCCACGTACTGGAACGCGATCGACGCGAAGGTGAAGACCAGGGTGTGGCGCATCGCGGGGCCGAACGTGGGGTCGTCCAGGACGGTCCTGAAGTTGTCGAGGCCGGAGAAGGGCGCGTCCCCCTGCACGAACGACCGGACGGTGTAGTCGCGCAGGCTCAGGTCGAGGTTGCGGTAGAGCGGATAGAGGTAGAAGGCGGCGAGGTAGCCGAGCAGCGGGGCGATGAAGGCCAGCGCTGTGAGCCGGCTCCTACGACGCTGCCGGCGCCGCAGGTCCGACGCGTCCGTCCGTTGTCCGGTGCCGGTCGCCCCGGACCCGGCCGGGGACCGCTGCGCGCGGCGGTCGACGCGGGCGATGGTCATGGGTACTCCTGGATGCGGGTGGCGTGTCCGGGCCGGCGGCGGTGTCCCGGCGGTGGCGGTGCGGTGTCCGGAGAAGCGCGGAGGCCGGTGTCAGCCCTTGCTCGCGGCCGTCTGGGCGGCGTCGAGGGCCGCCTGCGGGCTCTTGCCGCCGGACAGGGCGTTCTGCACGGCGGTCCACAACGGCTGGGAGATCGTCGGGTACTTGGTGCCCAGACCGCCGCTGGTACGGCCGCGCGCCGCGGCCACCGCGCCGACCCACGGCTTCAACTCGGGGTTCTGCTTGACCTGTTGGGCCTGCACCTGAGCGGTGGGCGCCACGTACGTCAGGGTCGTGTCGGTGGTCAGCAGGTTCGTCGGGTTCGTCAGACAGGTGACGATCTTCTTGCTGACGTCGTAGCGGGAGGAGTCCTTCTGCACCGGGACGGTGACGAACTCGCCGCCGGTCGGCACCGGCGCCGAACCGCCGTTCTGCCCGGGGATGTTGAGGACGCCGTAGGCGAAGCCGGCCTTGTCCGCGTTGCCGAGCTGCCAGGTGCCGTTCTCGCTGAACGCGTAGTCGCCGGTGGCGAACTCCTGCCAGCTGGTGGTCTGGGTGTTCTGCAGCACGTCCTTCGGCGCGTATCCGCCGTCGACCCACCGCTTCCACAGCGACAGCGCGGCGACACCCTTGTCCGAGTCGAGCTTGGTGAGGTCGCCGCCCGCGCCCCAGAACCACGGCAGGAACTGGAAGCTGCCCTCCTCCGTGTTGATCGCGGAGAAGGTGATGCCCTTCTTGCCCGCGGCCTTGACCTTTTCCAGTGCGGCGGTGAGGGAGGCCCAGTCCTTGACGGACGCGGGGTCGACGTGGGCCGCGGTCAGGATCTTCCTGTTGTAGTAGAGCGCGAGGGTGTTGGCGCCGATCGGTACCCCGTAGGAGGCGTTGTCGATGACGCCCGCGCCGAGGATGTTCTTCTGGATCGACGAGGTGTCGAGGCCGAGGTCGCTGGTCTTGTTGAGGATCCCCGCCTCCACGAGCGTGGAGACGACCGGGTTGTCCACCAGCATCACGTCGGGGGCGTTGCCCTGCTGGGCGGCGAGCAGCGCCTTGTTGCCGAGGTCCGTGGTGTCCATGCTGGTGCGCTTGACCTTGACCCCGGCATCCGTGCCGCACTTGGTGACGAGCTTGCCCCACGCCGAGGAGGCGTCGAACTGCGGGTACGGGTCCCAGAAGTTGTACGTCCCGCCGGCCTTCCCGGAACCGGACGCGGAGGAGTCGGAGCCGCCCCCGCAGGCGGCGACAGAGGTGAGCGCGCCGACGGCGGCTATGGCGGTGAGGAGGGTGCGGCGGGTGTTTCTCACGGTGACCTCGTTGTCTTGGTGCGGCTCGGAGGAGGGAGTCAGGGGGTGGGTGCGGAGGGCTCAGGAGGTGGGCAGCCAGACGCGCATGCCGCCGTCCTGCCGGTTGGCCCACGCGTAGTAGGGGATCGCGGTGAGCTCGACCGAGTCGCCGGTCGGTGCGGCGTCGGGTGCGGGAGCCCGGTACGGCCACCAACTCCCGTCGTCCGCAAGGCGCCTGCGGTACCCGGCGGCGACGACGGTGGTGACCCCGCCGAGCAGGTCCGGGCGGTGCTTCACGGCGAGCGGGCGGGTGGGGTCGAGGACGATGTCGTCCAGACCGCCGCCGGGGACGTCCACCTGCTCCAGGCAGTACACGAGCGGTCCGCGCTCGATCGCCGCACAGCCGCGCACGGCGTCCACCCGCGGGTCGGCGGCGGTCAGCCGGGGTTCGAGCACCAGCTCCAGGACGACCGAGTCGCCCCGCGCCCAGGTCCGTTCGAGTCGCAGCCATCCGTCCTCGACCGGCGCGTCCGTCTGGTCGTATGTCAACTCCCCGACGCGCACCCGGAATTCACGGCACCACTGCGGGACGCGCAGGGACAGGGTCCACGGCCGGTCGGGGGTGTCCTCGACGGTGAGGGCGATCGTGCCGTGCCAGGGGTAGTCGGTCTCGGCGCGGACGGACATCTCGCCGTAGGAGTAGTGGCCGGTGGTGAACTGGTGGATCTGCAGGCCCTGTTCGTCACCGGACGCGAGGTAGTGCTCCAGCGAGGCCAGCAGCCGCATCACGTTCGGCGGGCAGCAGGCGCAGCGGAACCAGCGGGTGCGGCGGGCCGACTGGTCGCCGCCGGGGTCGGTGTGGCCGTCGCGGACCTGGAGCGGGTTGACGTACAGCCAGCGCTCGCCGTCCAGGGACCCCCCGGCCAGGAAGCCGTTGTACAGGGTGCGTTCGATCAGGTCGGAGTAGCGGGCCTCGCCGGTGAGCAGGGCCAGGCGCCAGCTCCACTGGACGGAGGCGATGGCGGCGCACGTCTCGCAGTAGGCACGTTCGTTGGGGAGTTCGTACGGGTCACCGAAGTCCTCCTCGTCGTGGTGCGCGCCGAGGCCGCCGGTGAGGTGGGTCTTGGTGGCGGTCATCGCCTGCCACAACCGCTCGCCCGCGGCCCGGAGTTCGGCGTCACCGGTCTCGGTCGCCAGATCGGCGGCGGCTGCCAGCAGGTACAATTGCCGTACGGCGTGGCCCTCCACGGTGTCCGCCTCGCGCAGTGGCACCCGGTCCTGGCAGTACGCCTCGCCGCCCAGCAGACCGTGGCCGAAACGGTCGACGAAGTAGCCGGCCAGATCGAGGTAGCGGCGCTCGCCGGTCTCCCGGTACAGCTCGACCAGGGCGGTCTCGACCTCGGGGTGGCCGTCGATGCCGTCGATCTCCTTGCCGCTGCCGGGCAGGCCGAACACGGAGTCGATGTGGTCGGCGAACGCGCACGCCACGTCCAGGAGTTGGGGCCTACCGGTGGCCCGGTGGTGGGCGACGGCCGCCTGGATGAGATGACCGGCGCAGTACAACTCGTGGCCCCAGCGCAGGTCCTTGTACCGCTCGCCTCCCTTGACCAGCTGGAACCACGTGTTCAGGTAGCCGTCGGGCCGCTGCGCGCCGGCGACCAGGGCGACGATCCGGTCGACCTCCAACTCCAGTTCGCTGTCTGGCTGTTGGGCGAGCTGCCAGGAGGCGGCTTCCAGCCACTTGTAGATGTCCGTGTCCACGAACGGGTACGCGCCCCGGAACTCGCCCTCGATCGAGCCCGCCGCCAGCCGCAGGTTGTGCAGATTCCCCGCCGACTCCAGCAGCTCGGGACCCTGCGGGAGCGAGACACGCGCGTTCACCTCGCGGCGGGTGCTCCAGAAGCCGGCGCGCACCTCGACCGCGGCGGGCGCGAGTGCCGCCTTGGCGCCCGGTCCGAGGCGGACCGGCCCGGTGGACGCGCCTGCCTGTTCGGACGAGGCCGGGGCCGGGGAAAGCGCGGTGGAACGTGGGCGGGGCATGGTTCTCCGGAGAGGTAGGTGGGAGGCAGGACGGGGACCCGACGCGCGAAGTGCGTCAGGGCGTCCCTGAGGTCGGACGGGCGTGGCTCCGTCTCTCGAACCGGTTTAGGAAAACGTTTTTCTGCCGGGAAAGGTAGGAACGGGACCGAGTGCGCGTCAAGAGGTCTGCGCAAACAATCTCTTCGCCTGTCCGGGGCTGGTCAGCTGTCGCGAACGGTGTCAGGATGCTGGTGCCGATATCGTCCAGGAAAAGGGTTGCGTGTGACCGCCGTTCCAAGTCTTCCGCCCACCGGGCGGGCGAAGCTCGCCGACGTGGCCAAGCTGGCCGGTGTCAGTGTCGGGACGGCCTCAAAGGCGCTGAACGGCAGCGGGAGCATGCGCCCGGAGACCCGGCAGCGCGTCCTGGACGCCGTCGAGGAACTCGACTTCCGGCCCAATCAGCAGGCGCAGAGCCTGCACACCGGCCGCAGCTGGACCGTCGGGCTGATGACGACGGACGGCATCGGTCGCTTCAGCACGCCCGTCCTCCTCGGGGCCGAGGACGCGCTCGGCGCCGGAAAGATCTCCGTGCTGCTGTGCGACACCCGCGGCGATGCCATCCGCGAGCAGCACCACCTGCGCAATCTCATGGACCGCCGGGTGGACGGCATCATCGTGACCGGCCGGAGGACCGACCCGCGTCCGCCGCTGAAGGGCATCGAACCGATCCCGACGGTCTACGCGCTCTCGCCGTCCACCGACCCGGACGACATCTCCGTCGTGTCCGACGACCGGAGCGGAGCCCAACTGGCCATCGAGCACCTGCTGGCCACCGGCCGCACCCGGATCGCGCACATCACCGGCCCGGCCCACCACGCCGCCGCCCGTGACCGCGCCCACCACACCCTCGACCTGCTCAAGCACTCCGCCATCGAACTCGCCACCGGCCGCGTCCACTTCGGGGAATGGAGTGAGGCGTGGGGCCGCCGCGCCGCCGAAGCGGTCCTGCGCACCGCACCGGACACGGACGCCTTCTTCTGCGGCAACGACCAGATCGCCAGAGGCGTCGCCGACGCGCTGCGCGAGAACGGCCTCGACGTCCCCGGCAGCGTGTCGATCGTGGGGTACGACAACTGGGACGTGATGGCCCTGGCCTCCCGCCCGCCCCTCACCACGATCGACACGGACCTCTCGGAGGTCGGCCGACGGGCCGCGCTGCTCCTGCTGGACGCCATCGACTCCGAGCCGTCGCGCGGACTGCACAGCGTTCCCTGCCGACTCGTCGTCCGCGAATCCACCTGATGTCTTGGGCGGGTTGGGATGCCGACGGCGAGTTCTCGGTGTCCATCAAATTTCTCTCCGGGACCGGACGCCCTGGCCCCGTGGGCTGCCTTCATGGGCAGACTGGGCCGTCGCCCCAATGTGGCCGTCAAGCTCTCCGGACTGGTCACCCGTTCCCCCGCACCCCACACGCCCTTCCTCGCGGCCTATGCGGACGTGCTCCTGGACCGGCTGGGTCCTGCGAGCGGTTCCGGACGTCGGTCGTCGCTGAAGTCCCGTCGGCCTGAGGCGACTTGGGCGTGGAAGGCGAGATTGCCCCCGGTGGCCTCAGGTTCGGTGCTGCTTCCGGTATCCGTCCAGGACATCCTGGCGGAGCAGGAAGCCGAAACCGGCGGAGTCCAGCCGTAGGCCCAACTGATCGGCAGTGAGGCCGAGTTCGGCCGCGGTGTCCGCCAGGTGCCAGTCGTGGGCGGCGAGTCTGCTGAGGAGATGGCCGCGGCGGACCTGGCCCTCCGACAGGCGGAACGTCTTGAGGTAGGTGATCCGGCCCCTGTCGTCGGTGATGGCCTCGCCGATGTGGTTGCCCTGCTTGGGACGGAACCGCGGCAGGAAGCGGGAGAGGGTGAAACGCCCCATCCGGTGGACCGACCGCCAGGTGTGCTCCTGCTCCAGCAACTCGGCCGCCATGGTGGTGTCGTGGAACCGCGCCCAGCCGCGCTCCTGTTCGGCGACCGCCGTGCGCAGACCGGCCAGGGAACGGATCCCCGCGTCGGGGATGCGGGCCCGGAAGTCCTGTACCGGCGGCATCAACAGGGCGTAGTGGTGGATCAGTTCCCCGTACAGGTCCTGAAGGAGCGACGAGTGCAGCGCCCGGTAGTCCTCGGGATGCGGGACCACGAACACGGCGGCCAACGCGTCCGAGACGTGGACAAGTACGCCGCACTGGCCGGGGTGGATCTCGAAGACGCGCAACGCGTCGGCGAGACCGCGCACTTCGGCACCCGCGTAGGCCTCCTCGACGCGCGGGGAGAGGCCTTGGCGGATCGCGCGCTGCGACCATTCCTCCCAGGCGACCGTCGGGCCGCCGAAGTGCAGTGCCAGGTAGCCCTCCAGCGCGAGGTGCATCGGGAGGAACCGCAGCCGGTCCTTGGCCTCGCGGCGGGCCGTCCTGCGGTGGATGCGCAGGCCCATCGTGGCGGTCCGCACCGGGTCGGCGTCGGCGGAGAGCTGGGTGCCGTAGTCCGCTGCCGGTGTGCCGTCGCCGGTCCAGGTGGCGACGAAGCCGTGCGGGACGTAGGAGACGTAGGCATGCCGCGCACCTGGGAATCGGACGATCCGGCGACTGCGACCACCGCGACGGCGGCGGATCCGACATGGCTGCGGCTGCGAGCAGCGATCAACGACGCACGCGATCAGGGCAATCGACCGCTGGGAAGGACACCTACGGCTTCGCCCCGGAAGCGGACCGGGAGAGCGCGAGCATCCATTGAGGAGCCGTACGGCGGGCGGGGCCGTCAGTCGCTTGGCTGAATCACAGGCCGCAGTCCCGTCGGTCGCGAGGTAGTTTGTCCATGTTTTCCCTGGCTCCCGCCTTCAGAACCACTGGCTGTAGGGTGCAGGAAACCCTACAAACTGTAGGGGGAGGGGTGGGCAATGTCCGGCAGCGCGTACGCCACACTCGCCGGGACGCGACGGCTCGGACCGCCGACCGCGTCCCGCCGCTCGGAGTACCCGCTCGCGGCCGTGGCAGGGGCCTTCACCCTCGCCCAACTGGTCCTCGTACGACCCGGGTTGGGCCTCGGCTGGGACGAGACCGTCTACGTCAGCCAGCTCAGCGCACACGCCCCCGCCGCCTTCTTCAGCGCGCCCCGGGCCCGCGGCATCTCGCTCCTGGTCGCCCCCATCACGTCCTGGTCCTCGTCCACCACCCTCCTGCGCGTCTACCTCGCCGCCCTCTCCGGCCTGGCCCTCCTCCTCGCGCTCCGCGCCTGGCGCGGCCTCTTCCCGGTCCGCGTACTCGCCCTGGCAGGCGCCCTCTTCGCCTCCCTCTGGGTGACCCTCCTCTACGGCATCCAGGCCATGCCCAACTACTGGGTCGCCGTGGGCGCGCTCGCCGCGGCGGGCTGCTGCCTGCGCGCCCGGGCCGACCGCTCCGACCGGGCCGCCCTGTGGGGCCTGGTGGCGAGCGCGTCCCTGATGGCGTGGATGCGCCCGACCGACGCGGTCTGGGTGACGCTGCCGTTGCTGGCGTTCCTCGTCGCCGTCCGCCACTGGCGCCTCCTCGTCGCCCTCCTCGCCGGGCTCGCGTCCGGTGCCCTGGAGTGGGTGATCGAGGCGTACGTCAGTTACGGCGGCCTGACACAGCGGCTGCACGAGGCCTCGGCCATCGAGGGCGGACTCGGCTGGCATGTCGCGGTCGTCGACCAACTGCGCAGCCTGGGCGGACGCGCGCTGTGCCGCCCGTGCACGGGGGAGATGCCCAACCCGGCGGTCGACGTCTGGTGGCTCGTGCTGCCCGTACTCGCCGTCGTCGGACTGGTCGTCGCGATCCGCGCGCGGCGCACGGCGGCCACCCTCGTCCCCCTCGCCTGCGCCGCGACGGCCGCCTTCCCGTACCTGTTCATGATCGGGTACGCGGCTCCCCGCTTCCTCCTGCCCGCCTACGCGCTGGTGGCGATCCCGGTCGCCGACGCGCTGATCCACCTGGTCACCAGACCGACCGGAGCAGGGCGCCCGGTCGCGGCGACCCTGCTCGCGATCGGCCTCGCCGGGCATCTGGCGATCCAACTCGCCGTCCTGGAACGGACGGTGGACCGCACGAACACCCAGCACCGCGACTGGTCGCGTACCGCCGCCGAACTCCATCGCCTCGGCGTACGCAAGCCCTGCCTGCTCACCGGCCAGGACGCCATCCCGATCGCCTTCTACACGGGCTGCGCCTCCGCCGCGACCGGGGGCCACAACGCCAACACGTCCCGGACGACCCTCGACCGCACGGCCCGCCACATGCCCGTCGCCGACATCACCCCGGCCGGCAGCCGCCCACCCGCCTACGCCCGCGACTGGCCCGCCCACCGCCACGGCGGGCTCGACCTCCGCGTTGCCCCGAACACGGAGGGCGGTGACGACGGATGACGGCACGGCTCGCTTCTGCCCCGACGACAATGGGCGGGCACGTCTGCCGCTACGACGCGCTTGGCCTCCGTGTCGTTCCGGCGCCGGGGACGGTCTGCAGGGGCATGACGGCAGGGTCCGTCTCTGTGTCGACGACAATGGGCGGGCACGTCTGGCGCTATGGCGCGCTCGGCTTCCGTGTCGTTCCGGCGCCGGGGACGGTCTGCAGGGGCATGACGGCAGGGTCCGCCTCTGTGTCGACGGCGATGCGCGGGCACGTCTGGCGCTATGGCGCGCTCGGTCTCGGCGTCGCCCCGGCCACGGTGGACGGTGGCGGCGCATGACGGCACCGCCCGCCTCCACACCGACGACGAACCCCGCCCCCACCACTCGCCGCCGCCGGCACGCGTACTGGCAGACCGCGTTGACCCTCGTTGTCCTGGTCGCCGTCGTCTGTATGGTGCGGCGGCACTGGCCCGTGCTCGCGAGCGGGGCCGGGCGGCTGGCCGTCGCCGATCAGGGGTGGTTGCTCGTGGCCGCGACGGCCGCGCTCGGGACGTGGGTGTCCTCGGCGGTCGCTCAGCAGGGTGCCGTGCCCCAACGGCTGCCCGGCAAAAGGCTGGTGGCCTCGCAGCTCGCCGCTTCGGCCGCCAACCATGTGCTGCCCGCCGGGCTCGGCGCCGGTGCCGTCAATCTGCGGTTCCTGATGCGCTGCGGGCTGCCGGTCGGTCGCTCGGCCAGCGCTCTCGCCGTGAAGGCGACCGCCGGCGTGGCCGTCCGGATCGTGCTCATCGGCGTTCTCGCCGCGGTCTGTCCCGGGGTGCTGCGTGTCCCGGACATCTCCGTGGGGATCGTGGGCGTCGTCCTCGCGGTCGTCGTCCTCGTCGCCGTGCTGCTCAACTGCCCGCTCTGGCCCCGGTGTCGGCGCGCCCTCGGCACGGTGCTGACCGACATCCGGGCCGTGCACGTCCGGCCGCACCGGGCGGCTGCCCTGTGGGGCGGCTCGCTGGCCTTCGCCGCGCTGAACTGCCTGGTGCTGATCTGTGTCACCCAGGCCGTCGAACTGCCCTTGTCCCCGGCCCGGGTTGCGCTGCTGTACCTCGCCGCCAGCAGCGCCGCCGCCCTGCTGCCGACCCCGGGCGGCATCGGTTCCCTCGACGCCGCGCTGGTCTTCGCGCTCACCGAGTCGGGGACCACGGCGTCGGCCGCTGCCTCCGTCGTCCTCGGCTACCGGCTGCTCACCGTGTGGCTGCCGCTGATCCCGGGCCTGTTGGTGCTCGGGGTGCTGGTCCGGCGCAAGGCACTCTGACCTCAACCGCGTTTCCCGTCCGGTCGGTTCAGGTAGGACTTCCGATATCTGTCCGCGGGCGAGGGGGAGTTGTATGGCGGAGAATGAAATGAGCGGCCGGTTGAATGAAATGAGCGGCCGGTTGGCGGACGAGTTCTTCACCCCCGGGACCTCGTCCTTCGCCGAGTTCCTGTCGGCACACCGGCCCGCACTGCTGCCGACCCGCCGTCCCCTACCGGAGGGCGTCCGCGCCGGCGCCGACCAATTCCCGCACGGCACCACGGTGTTGGCCCTCTCCTACCGCGACGGCGTGCTGATCGCCGGCGACCGCAGGGCCACCATGGGCAACGTCATCGCGCAGCGCGACCTGGAGAAGGTGCACCCCGCGGACGACTACACCGCGGTCGCCTTCGCCGGTACGGTCGGGCTCGCCGTCGACATGGTGAAGCTGTACCAGGTCGAGCTGACGCACTTCGAGAAGATCGAGGGCATCCCGATGACCCTCAACGCGAAGGCCACCCGCCTCGCGGGACTGATCCGCCAGAACCTCGGCCAGGCCATGCAGGGCCTCGCCGTCGTACCGCTCCTGGTCGGCTACGACCCCGCGGCTCCCGAAGGTGCCAAGGGCCGTATCTTCACCTTCGACGTCGTCGGCGGCACCTACGAGAAGCCGGACTTCCACGCCGAGGGCTCCGGCTCCCCGTACGCCAGAGGCTCTCTGAAGAAGCTGTTCCACAAGGACATGTCCCGGCGTGACGCGGCCCTCGCCGCACTTCAGGCCCTGTACGACGCGGCCGACGACGACTCGGCCACCGGCGGCCCGGACATCAACCGCCGTATCTTCCCCATCGTCTCGGTCATCACCGAGGACGGTTTCGAGCGGCTGCCCGAACCGGAGACCGAGGCCCTGACCCGCGAGATGGTCGAGCAACGCCACAGCCACCCGGACGGACCGACCGTCGCGCCCTGAGCGACCAGGGTGGCTGTGGCATCCGGTCAGACGCCGGGAGCGGGTGCCGGGTTGCCGTAGTAGGCGTCGGGGCCGTGCTTGCGGGTGTAGTGCCGGGCCAGCAGGTGCGGGGGCGGCGGGGCCGTCGGGGACAGGGCCAGGGTGTTGATGGCCATGTCGGCTACGGCCTCGCAGATGATCGCGTGTTCCAGGGAGGTGCGGGCGGTCGCGCCCCAGGTGAAGGGGCCGTGGTTGGCGACGAGCGCGGCCGGGACCTCGCTCGCCCGCCGGTCGTCGCTCTCCAGCAGGTCGACGATCACCCGGCCGGTGTTGTACTCGTAGTCCTTGGCGCACTGGTCGGCCGTGAGGTCCGGGGTGCACGGGACCGGCCCGTTGAAGGTGTCGGCGTGGGTGGTGCCCAGCACCGGTATGTCACGGCGGGCCTGGGCGAAGGCCACCGCGCGGGTGGAGTGGGTGTGGGTGACACCGCCGACGGACGGGAAGGCGAGGTAGAGGCAGCGGTGGGTCTCGGTGTCGGTGGAGGGGCGCAGGTCGCCCTCGACCACCTTGCCGTCGGACAGCCGGACGGTCACCAGATCGTCGAGGGCGAGGTCCTCGTAGCGGACCCCCGAGGGCTTGATGACGAACACTCCCGCCTCACGGTCGACGCCGCTCACATTGCCCCAGGTCAAAGTGGCCAGTCCGGCCTGGGGGATGGTCAGGTTGGCGTCCAGTACCTCTTGCCGCAGGCCGTCACGGACTCGCGCGGTCATCGGGCGTCTCCTTGCAGATCGATCAGGATCACGGGTGTCAGAGGGCCTGGGCGAGCCGGTGGTAGGCGGCGTTCCAGCGGATCTCCTTGGCGAGGTACCCGGTGCTGGTGGTCTCGTCGATGGTCAGCAGCTCCACGCCGGCCATGGCGGCGTAGTCGGTCAGGGTCTCGGTGTCGACGGCCGAGCTGAGCACGGTGTGGTGCGGGGCACCGGCCAGCAGCCAGCTCTCGGCGGACTCCGCGAGTGAGGGGCGCGGCTTCCACACGGCCCGGGCCACCGGCAGCCGGCGCAGGGGCTCGCTCGGGGTGACGACGTCGACGGTGTTCGCGGTCAGCCGGAAGCGGTCGCCGAGGTCGGACAGGCCGACGACCACGGCGGGTCCGGGGGCCGCGTTGAAGACCAGGCGGACCGGGTCCTCGCGGTCGCCGATGGACAGGGGGTGGATCTCGCAGCTGGGGCGGCCGTCGGCGATGGTGGGGCAGACCTCCAGCATGTGGGCGCCGAGGATGCGCGGGGTGCCGGGGCCGAGGTGGTAGGTGTAGTCCTCCATGAAGCTGGTGCCGCCGGGCCGGCCGGCACCCATGACCTTCATCGTGCGCAGCAGCGCCGAGGTCTTCCAGTCGCCCTCGCCGCCGAAACCGTAACCGTCGGCCATCAGGCGCTGGACGGCGAGACCGGGCAACTGGCGCAGCCCGCCCAGGTCTTCGAAGTTGGTGGTGAACGCGGTGAAGCCGCCCTCGGTGAGGAAGGTGCGCAACCCGATCTCCTGGCGGGCCGCGTAGAGCAGGGAGTCGTGGCGGATGCCGCCGGGGCGCAGCGCCGCAACGACGTCGTACGACTCGACGTACTCGGCCGCGAGTTCGGCGGCCTCCTTGTCCTCGACCTCGTCCACGACGGCCACCAGATCGTTGACCGCGTACGTGTTCACCGAGTAGCCGAACCGCAGTTGGGCCTCCACCTTGTCGCCCTCGGTCACGGCGACATCGCGCATGTTGTCGCCGAAGCGGGCCAGGCGCAGGCTGCGTGAGGCGTGCCGGCCGACGGCGGCACGGGCCCAGGCCGCCACCCGGCGCACGACCCTCGGGTCGGTGGCGTGACCGGCCACGATCTTGCGTTCGATGCCGAGCCGGGACTCGATGTGCCCGAACTCCCGGTCGCCGTGGGCGGCCTGGTTGAGGTTCATGAAGTCCATGTCGATGCTGGGCCAGGGCAGCGACAGGTTGTACTGGGTGTGCAGATGCAGCAACGGCCGGTCAAGGGCGCTGAGTCCGGCGATCCACATCTTGGCCGGGGAGAACGTGTGCATCCACACGATCACGCCCACGCAGATGTCGGAGGTGCTCGCCTCCTGGCACAGCCGGCGGATCGCGTCCGCGTCGGTGAGCACCGGCTTCCACACGATCTTGACCGGGATCTTCCCCGGGCCGCCGAGGATCTCGGAGATGCTCCGGGACTGTTCGGCGACCTGGTGCAGGATGTCGTCGCCGTACAGGCCCTGGCTGCCGGTGAGAAACCAGATCTCCTGGTCGGGGTAGGGCGTGGCGTTGCTGTCCATGAGAGTGCCTTTCAAAGGGAGTTGACCACCGGGTGGGGGAGGTGTGCCGCTCAGGCGGAGGCCTCGGCGCGGAGGTGGCGCAGCCGGTGCATGACCTCGTTGGCGCCGCGCCCGAAGTAGTCGTGCAGGAGCCGGTATTCGGCGTAGAGCCGGTCGTACGCGGCGGCCCGCTCGGGGTCCGGCTGGTACACGGCAGGGCGGGCCTTGGCCATGGCGTGGGCGGCGGCCCGGATGTCCGGGTACACGCCGGCCGCGACCGCCGCGTGCATCGCCGCGCCCAGCGCCGGACCCTGCGCCGAGTCGATGACGCCGAAGGGGAGCCGGGTGACGTCGGCGTAGATCTGCATCAGCAGCGGGTTCTTCATCAGCCCGCCCGCGACGATCAGTTCGCGCACCGGCACGCCGGACGTCTCGAACGCCTCGATGATGGTGCGAGTGCCGAAGGCGGTGGCCTCCAGCAGGGCGCGGTAGATCTCCTCGGGGCGGGTGGACAGGGTCAGGCCCACCACGACACCGCTGAGGTCGTGGTCGACGAGCACACTGCGGTTGCCGCTCTGCCAGTCCAGCGCGATCAACCCGTGCTGGCCCACCCCCTGTTCGGATGCCAGGGCGGTGAGGTGTTCGTGCGGATCGCGGCCGAGCGCGGCGGCCTCCTCCGCGTAGGTGGCGGGGAAGGCGGTGCGCACGAACCAGCCGAAGATGTCGCCGACGCCGCTCTGCCCGGCCTCGTAGCCCCAGAGTCCCGGGAGGATGCCGCCTTCGACCACCCCGCACATGCCGGGCACTTCGGCCCACTGGTCGCTGCTCATCACATGGCAGGTGGAGGTGCCCATGATGGCGACCATCCGGCCCGGTTCGACGGCGGTGGCCGCGGGCGCCGTCACGTGTGCGTCGACGTTCCCGACGCACACGGCGATGCCTTCGGGCAGGCCCGTCCACGCGGCTGCCTCCGCCGTCAACCCACCGGCTCGGTCGCCGAGTTGGCCGATCGGCTGGTCCAGCTTGTCGGTCACGAAGCCGGCGAAGGCGGGGCTGAGCGCGGCCAGGTAGTCGGGGGAGGGGTAACTGCCGTCCTGGAGCTGGCCCTTGTACCCGGCGGTGCAGGCGTTGCGGACGTAGGCGCCGCTGAGCCGCCACACGATCCAGTCGGCGGCCTCGATCCAGCGCTCGGTCAACTCGTAGAGTTCCGGGTCCTCTTCGAGCAGTTGCAGGGCCTTGGCGAACTCCCACTCCGAGGAGATCTTGCCGCCGTAGCGCTGGAGCCAGGGTTCCTTGCGGGCGTCGGCCAGCTCGGTGATGCGGTCGGCCTGGGCCTGTGCGGCGTGGTGGCGCCAGAGTTTGACGTAGGCGTGCGGGCGGCCGGTGAGGTCGGGGAGTTCGCACAGGGGCGTGCCGTCGGCGAGGACCGGGAGTACCGTGCAGGCGGTGAAGTCGGTGCCGATACCGACGACTTGGTCCGGTCGTACGCCGGAGCGGGCCAGTGCCTCGGGTACGGCGACGCGCAGGACGTCGATGTAGTCGGCGGGGACCTGGAGCGCCCAGTCGGGCGGCAGCGGGGTGCCGTCGGGGAGGGTCCGGTCGAGGACGGCGTGGGTGTACGGGTGCTCGGCGACGGCCAGTTCGGCGCCGTCGGCGACACGGACCACCACGGCCCGTCCGGACAGCGTCCCGTAGTCGACTCCGATGACGTAGGTGTCGGGATGGGTGTGTTCGCTGTTCTCGGCGTTCACCACCGGGCCGCCCTTCTGTTCGATATGTCAGTCGCTGTTCGGGCTGTCGAATGCGGTGCAGAATAAATCTCTGGGATGGAACCCCCGGTCGGGTCCCGGCACAAGTGCCCGGGCCCCGACCGGAGTTGTCGGTCAGCCGGAGACCGGCGCGACCGTGACGCGGTCGATGTTGGGTGCGTAGGCGCTCGCGTTGGCGAAGCTGATCGTGTTGGTGCCGGCCGTGAGGGTCACCGGGACGGGCAGGTCCCAGTAGCTGGACCAGCTGTAGTTGTTGCGGAACATGATGGTCTGCGCGGTGCCGCCGTTGACGGAGATCTGGGCCGCCCGGGAGACGACGTTGGTGTTGTAGTTCCCGGAGCCGGAGACCTGGTCGTTGGCGTAGCGGACGTTCATGACGTACCGCCCGGCGCCGGCCGCGGTCACCTGGAAGGTGAGCGTGTTGGCCGAGCCGTTGCCGACATAGCCGACGTACTTGCCGCCCGAGGCCCAGCTGTCCGAGGTGGCGACGGCGGTTCCCGCGAGGGTCGCGCTCTCGGCCTCGTAGGCGGAGACGCCCGTGGTGTCACCGCTCGCGGCCACCCGCAGATCGCGCACGGTCAGCGTGGTGGAGCCCGAAGTGGCCGCCGTGATGCGGTTGTTGCCCGCCGACAGGTACAGCCGTGAGCTCTTGTCCGTGAGCGTGCCGCTCGTGGAGGCCAGCGTGACGGCGGTCGCGCCGTCCAGAGTGAGGGTGCCGGACCCGTTGGAGGAGTAGTCGGTGTGGACGGTGTAGTAGCCGTCGGTCGGCGCGTAGACGTCGAAGGCGGCGGAGGTGCCCGAGGTCAGGGCCAGCGCACCGGCGCCGGTCGTGCCGGACGCGGTGTAGTTGTAGGTCGGCGAGCCCGTGATGTCCGCGTACGTGGCCGGGTACGACGTGTCCGCGCTGGAGGCCGGGGTGAGGTCGATCTTGTCGAGGGTGACCTCGTTCGTGCCCTTGGCCAGGGTGATCGTGTGCGTGCCCGCCGTGAGGGAGACGGAGGCGCTCGCCGTGGAGCGGTAGGTCCAGTTCAGGGTCGGCGTGTAGGTGACCGTCTGGGAGGAGCCGCCGTCGACCGTGAGGGTCTGGGTCGCCGGGCCGCCGGACTGGTTGCCGTAGAAGACGTTCAGGTTGTACGTGCCCGTGGTCGGGGCGGTGACGGTGAAGGCGACCTTGCTGTCCGACTGGTTGAGGCTGCCGACGTCCTTGGTGCCCGAAGTGGCGTACCCGTAGGCGTTGGTGACGCTGCCCTGGGTGTAGACGGTGCCGTCGGTGATGGTCGCGCTCTCGGCCTCGTACGACGCCGTCGCCGGGGCGCTCGCGGCGGTGGGCGTGCCGGTGCCGGCCGGGTTGACGACGATGCGGTAGGCCGACATCGGGTCGAGACCGGTCAGCGGGACGGTGATGCTGCCGTCGGAGGCGACCGTGTACGTGCTGCGGGCCAGCACGGTCGGCGCGGGACCGGCACCCTCGTAGCCGCTCCAAGCGGTGCGCTCCACCGAGACGTTGACGGTGCTGCCGAACGACGACGGTATGTTCTTGACGACCGTGTTCGCCGAGCCGGAGGTGCCGCCGCCGAGGAGCACCTGCGCCTGCTTGCGGCCGGTGTCGAGGGACGCGATGCCCTGGAGCGTGTCGGTGACGTTGGCCTGCGGCGGGGTCACCTTGGTGGTCTGGCCGGTGAGGCCCGCGTACCAACGCAGCAGCCACCAGTCGCCGTTGGGGATGTTGGTCTGGCTGACGTTGCCGTCCAGGTTCCCCGCGATGTCCCAGTACGCCTGGTCGGCGTAGACCTTGTTCCGCTCGAACATGGACATCCACTGGACCATCTGACCCGGCACGGAGAGGTCGCGGCGGTCGCCGTACTCGTTGATGTTGACCGGGCGGGCGCTGATGCCGGCGTTGGTCTCGATGGTGCGGTAGGCGGCGAGGTTGCCCTCGAAGTTGGAGAGGGAGGTCGGGTCCAGCTCGTGCCAAGTGGTCATGTCCGGAAGGACGTTGTTGGCCTTGGCCCACGGGTAGAAGTCGCCCATCAGGCGGGCGTCGTAGTGCGTCTCGTTCGGGCCGGCGATCCGGGCGTTCGGGATGATCGAGCGGATCTTGTTGTAGACCGTCGTCCAGTCGCTCTCGAAGCCGGCGAGCGCGCTGTTGTACGTGGCGGTCGTCGAACTACCCAGCCCCGTGTACCAGTTGCCGTCCGGCTCGTTGAACGGCACCCACACGAACGTGCTCGCGTCCGAGCGGGCCGCGACCTTGGTGACCATCGTGGTGACCTTGGTGAGGTAGTCGCTCAGCCCGAGGTTCTCGTACGGCCACGAGGCGTAGATGTCCTGCATGTAGATGAGGTTGTCGCCGCCGCCACCGCGGGCGAACTCCGGCTGGACGACCAGCGCGTCACCGTTCGGATGCTGGGTGCCGTCCGGTGCCTTCTGGGCGATGGACGTCATGTGCAGGGGAGTTACCAGGTTGTCGCCGGGGACTCCGTCGTCGCTGAGGCCGTACAGGGCGCCGTTGGCTCCGTGCATGACCGCGCCGGTGGTGGTGCCGAGGTCGACGCTCAGCGTAGGGGTGGCCGCCTGCGCGGCGGGGACGGTCAGCGCCGTGCCCAGGAGGGCGGCGGTCACCACGGTCACGCCCATGAGGGCGCGGACGGAACGGGATCTACGGGGTGTTCGAGGCATGGCTGTCCTCCTCCTCCCGCGGCGTTGCGGGAGGCTGTCGGGTACTTCGGGGGTGACCGGGGCGGCTCAACTGGCCTTTCCCCGGGGCTGCTTGGCCTACTTGACGGCGCCGCTCGTGATGCCGGAGACGATGCGGCGCTGCGCTATGACGAAGACGAGGACCATGGGGAGGCTCATCATCACGACGTAGGCGAAGATCAGGTGCCAGTTGTTGAGGTACAGCTGGGCGTTGGCGACCTGGTAGAGGTTGAGCGGCAGGGTGGCCTTGTCGCCTCCGCCGAGGACGAAGAAGGCGTAGAAGATGTCGCTCCAGGCGTAGAGCATCACCATGATCGTGGCGGTGGCGATGACCGGGCGCAGGAGCGGCAGGATGATGCGGAAGAAGACGCGGACCGGGCCCGCGCCGTCCATGCGCGCGGCCTCCTCCAACTCCTCGGGGAGGGCGCGGATGAACCCCGTCATGAAGAAGATCGAGGTGGACAGGTACATCCCGGCGTAGACGCCGATCATGCCGGGACGGGTGCCGGCCAGGCCGAGTTGGCGCAGTTCCATGACGATGGTGATCACGGCGGGCGGCAGCAGCAGTCCGCTGATGCTCAGCGCGTACAGGGTGTTGACCAGGCGGCCCTTGCGGCGCGCGAACACCCAGGCGGCGCCCGCCCCGAGGAGCAGCACGAGGACGACGGACGGGGCGACGACCAGGAGGCTGTTGACGAAGCCCTGGACGATCTTGCCCTCGTCGAAGCTCTGCTTGTAGTTCGCGGCGGCCTGGACGTGGTGCGGCAGGGAGAGGTTGGGCTTGATCGCCTCGGCCTGCGGCTTGAACGAGGTGACCGCGACCAGCCAGAGCGGGATGCCGATGGTGACGCCCGCGACGATCAGGACGACGAGCGGCTGGACCCAGCGCAGTGGGCGCCGGTGTGCGGGGGCGAACGCGGTAACGGTGGTCACTGGTTGTTCTCCCTGCGGCGCAGGCCGACGATGACGGGCACGGCGAGGACGACGACGATGAGGAAGAGCACCAGGCTCATCGCGGACGCCTGCGCGTACAGGCCCTGGCCGAAGATGCGGAACATGTAGATGTTGAAGACCTCGGTCTCGCCGCCGGGACCGCCTCCGGTGGTCGCCTGGACGATGTCGAAGGTGTTCATGGAGCCGATCAGCGCGGTCGTCACATTGAACGTGACGGCGGGCGCGAGCAGCGGGAACCGCACCGACCAGAAGGTGCGCCACCAGCCGGCCCCGTCGATCCGGGCCGCCTCCAGCACATCACCGGGCATGCTCTTCAGGCCCGCCAGATAGATCAGCATCGCCAGGCCCATCCACTTCCAGCCGTGGATGAGGGTCACCACGACCAGCGTCCAGGTGGTCGAGCCGAGCCAGGGGGTGTCGACGTGGTGTCCGGCGAGCGAGGACAGCACGCTGTTGAGCGCTCCGTCCTGGGCGAGCAGGGCGCGGAAGATGTAGCCGACGGCGAGCGCGGAGATCAGTACCGGGAGGAAGAAGACCGCGCGGAAGAAGCGGTTGAAGCGGGTGTCGCGCTCCAGCAGCAGGGCCAGGGCGAGCCCGAAGCCGTTCTGGAAGACGGCCACGAGGACCGCGTACTCCAGGGTGATGCGGATGTCACGGGCCATCGACCCGTCGTGCAGGATGGTGCTGAAGTTCGACAGTCCCACGAAGCCGATCCGCGAGTGGAACGCCGACCAGTCGGTGAACGGGTAGACGAAGTTCAGCAGATTCGGCAGCAGGAAGAACACGCCGAACACGGCGAGCGCGGGCAGGGCGAACCACCACGGCTGGTTGGCCTTGCCGCGGAGCCGGTTACGACGGGACGGCCGGTCCTGGACGTTGTCCCGGTCTCGGTCCCGGTCCTTCGCACGCGTGGCGTCGAGAGCGTCCATCGTGGCGGTGTCCACCACTTTCTTACCTCCGGTACGGGCCCCGGGCACACCGCCGACGGGCGGCCCGGGGGACGGGCTGGGCTCAGGGGCGCCGGTCAGAAACCGGTGACGCCGCGCGCCTTGAGGACCTGCTTGAACTGGTCCTCGGCAGCCTGGGCGACCTGGAGCGGGGTCTTTTTGCCGTAGATCATGTCGGCGAGCGCGAGGTGCATGTCCGGGGCGGTGAGCGCCTTGACCTGGAAGACGCCCGACGCGCTGGACAGGGCCTTGGCCTGGGCGATCGCGGTCTGCGGCAGACCGTCGGGGTTGGCCACGGACGGCTCCACCGAGACGAGCTTGTTGGCCTTGATGTAGGCCGGGTAGTCCGGGCCGAGCCAGAAGGACATGAACTGCCGGGCCGCGTTCTGCCGCTTGGTGTCACCCGTGTCGAAGGCGACGACACCGTTCGTCTGGTCCGGCGAGTACTCCGCCTTCGCGGAGCTGTTGGCGATGGGGAACCAGCCGAGCTTCTTGTCGATCTCGGCGGTGGTGGAGGTGGCCTGGATCTCGGACTGGAGCGCCGTGACGTTGACGGCCATCGCGGCGGTGCCGTCCATGATCGCCTTGCCCTGGTCGACGAAGGTCGCCGTCTTGTAGTTCTTCTGCGCGAGACCGCCGTCGAGGACCTTCGTCTTGTACTTGGTGATCGCGTCGACGATGGTCTTGTTGGTCCAACTGTCCTTGTTCTTGTTGAGGTTGTCCCAGAAGGACTGCGGCAGATCCGTCATCTGGGCCTGCACCTGCCACTGCAGCGGCCACTTGTCGCCGCCGACCTCGAAGAACGGGGCCACGCCCGAGACCTTCGACTTGATCTTGGCGGCGTCGGCGAGCAGCTCGTCGTAGCTGGTCGGCATCGTGGTGATGCCGGCCTTCGCGAAGACGTCCTTGTTGTAGTAGACGCCGAGCACGGCGGGGCTGGTGACGATGGCCGCGTAGCGGTGACCGTCGACCTGGCCGAGGGTCTTCTCCGTCGTGCCGAGCTTGGAGACCCAGTCCTCGTTGTCGAGGGTCAGCAGGTTCTTCGCCGGCTGCACGAACGGCAGGGTGCTGCCCGTGGGCTGCCAGAACATCAGGTCCGGCTTGACGCCCGAGGCGAGCTTGGTCGGGACGTTCGACTCGTAGGGGTCCGGTATGACCTCGGTGTTGATCTTGGCGCCGGTGGCCTTCTCGAACGCCTCGATGGCCTGCTTGGGCTCCGAGACGCTGTTCTGGGCGACCCACATGGTGAGGCTGACGCCCTTGAGGGAGGCGGTCGGGTCGACCGAACCCTCGGGTGCGGCGGTCGTGGCGCCACCGGTGCTGTCACTGCACGCGGTGGCGGTCAGCCCGAGGACACAGGCGGTGGCGAGGACGGAGACGGCTCTTCTCATGGCGGATCCTTGTTCGTACGCGGAGGGAAGGCAGGGGGGTGCTGCGGAGATGTGCGACGACTGCGGGGATGACGGCTGTCGGATACGGCGAGGGCGAGTGCGGCGGACGTGACGGACAGGGCGATGACGGACGTCCGGCTCAGGCCTCCCGTGGCCCCGAGCTCTCCCGGAGGACGAGGGTGGGTTCGGCCGGTACCGGCGCCGACTCCTGCTGGTCGGTGTCGAGTTGGGCGCGCAGCAGTCCGAACGCGGCGCGGCCCAGCCCGTGGAAGTCCATGCGGACGGTGGTGAGGGACGGGGTGACGAAAGCGGAGTGCGGTGCGTCGTCGAAGCCGATGACGCTGATGTCCTCCGGGACCCGCCGGCCCGCGTGGTGCAGGGCGCGCAGCACACCCAGTGCCAGGTCGTCGTTGCCGCACAGGATCGCGGTGACGTCCTTGTTCCGGGCGAGCTTCTTTCCCGCCTCGTAGCCGGCCTGGGCGTCCCAGCCCTTGCCGGACGGCGGGGGCGGGGTGACGCCGGCCGCTTCGAGTGCCTGGCGCCAGCCCTCGGCGCGGGGGCCCGCCAGGCGCCGGGTCCCGGTCGAGGCGGGAATCGCCACGTAGTGGACGTTCGCGTGCCCGAGCGACAGCAGGTGCTCGGTGGCGGCACGGGCCGCCTCCCGGTCGTCGGCCCACACCGCCGGACGGCTCGGCGTCCGGCCCGGCGCCGGCGCCTCCACCAGCGCGGCGCACGGCACATGTGCGGGTACGCGGTCCAGGGCGGCGGCGCCGATGCGGTCGTAGCCGATGACCACCACGCCGCCACCGGTGTCGGCGGCCGCGGCGATCGTCCGGTCCAGGTCGTCCTCCGGGGTCACGACCCGCACACCGAGTGCGTAACCGGCGGCGCGGGACGCCTCCTCCAGGCCCTGCAGGGTGGCCGCATAGCCGTAGAGGACGGTGTTCGACGTGATGACCGTGACCGATCGGGTGACCCCGCTGGCGAGGGCGAACGCGGTGGCGTTGCGCCGGAAGCCGAGGGTCTGGATGGCGGCGTCGACGCGCTTTCGGGTCTCCTCCTTGACGTTCGGGTGGCCGTTGATGACCCGCGAAACGGTCTGGTAGGAGACGCCTGCGGCAGCCGCGACGTCGCGGATACTGGCGGCTTTCTGCGGCCCCTGAGGGGGGTCGCCGTGGCCGCCGGAGCTTGTGTGACCGGTCACATCCATGCGAGGATTGTGAGCGGTCACAACGTGGGCGTCAAGAGACCGTAACTGGGGATTTACCTTTCGAACACACCGGCCGGAGCGGAGAGTTCCGGCGCGCCGGGTGAGAAGCCCCAGCTCAGCGTCCGTACGAGAGCCGCAGTACCGAACCGTCCCAGAAGGGGAAATTGCGTTGACCAGTGTCGTAGGAACAGTCGAGAGGTCCCGCATCTGGTCGCATCCGGCGCTCGGGCTGCACGCCGTCGTCGATGCCGCCGGAGCGGTCCGGCTGGGAGCGCCCGATCAGGACTGGGCCCGCCTGGTGCCTCTCGTCGAGGTCACCGCCACCGGGCACGGGCGCATGTGGTCGGGGGAGCGCTTCATCGAGACGGAGATCGGCGACCGTCTGGCGTACCGCGACCACGAGACCGTGCGGGAGGGAAGCGGAGACCGTACGACGATCCGGCTCGCGGACCCGATGACCGGGCTGCTCGCCGAGGTCACCCTGGAGGCGGGGGCCGACGCGGGGTTCTTGCGCTCGCGGGTACGGCTGGTCAACGAGGGTGCGGAGCCGCTCCGGCTGGAGAGCGTGACGACCCTGACCCTCGGCGGGATCACCTCCTCCGTAGCCGCATCCTCCGTTGCCGAAGACGGTCTCGACGGGCTGACCCTGCACTGGGCGGACAACGACTGGCTCGCGGAATGCCGTTGGCGACAGGCCGAACTCCGCGACGAGGTCGTGCCGTTGAGCCGGTTCGCCCACGGGCGTGAGGGGCGCGGCTGCTTCGAGCGCTCCTCGCAGGGGAGTTGGTCCACCGGCCGGCACCTCCCGGTCGCCGCCCTCACCGACCCGGAGGGCAACGCCTGGCTGTGGCAGATCGAGTCCAGCGCGGGCTGGCGCTTCGAGACCGGCGAGCGCGAGGGCGGGGCCTACATCGCGCTGTTCGGCCCCGACGAGGCCCACCACCAGTGGCACCAACTCCTCGCCCCCGGCGAGGACTTCCACACCGTCCCCGCCGTTCTCGTCCGTGCGGAGACCGGCGGACTCGACGCCGCCTTCGGCACCCTCACGGACTACCGCCGGGGCATCCGCCGCGACCACCCCGACCACCGCACCCTCCCGGTGATCTACAACGACTACATGAACACCCTGAACGGCGACCCCACCACCGAACGGCTCCTGCCGCTCGTGGAGTCGGCGGCGGACGCGGGCGCCGAGGTCTTCGTCATCGACGCGGGCTGGTACGACGACGACGCCCAAGGGTGGTGGGACTCCGTCGGTGCGTGGGAGCCCGCGCCCAACCGTTTCCCGGGCGGCATCCAGGAGGTCCTCGACGCCATCACGAAGCGCGGGATGACCCCGGGTCTCTGGCTCGAACCCGAAGTCGTGGGCGTACGCAGCCCGTTGGCCCGGACCCTGCCGCCCGAGGCGTTCTTCCGGCGCGGCGGCCTGCGCGTCACGGAACACGGCCGGCACCACCTCGACCTGCGCCACCCGGCCGCCCGCGCCCACCTCGACGAGGTGGTGGACCGGCTGGTGGGGGAGTGGGGCGTCGGCTATCTGAAGCTCGACTACAACATCAACATCGGCCCCGGCACCGAGAACGGCACCGAGAGCGCGGGCGCCGGACTGCTCGGGCACCACCGCGCCCACCTCGACTGGATGGCCGGACTCCTCGACCGCCATCCCCACCTGGTGCTGGAGAACTGCGGATCGGGCGGTCTGCGCTGGGACTACGCCCAACTGGCCGTCGCCCAGCTCCAGTCCACCAGCGACCAGCAGGACCCGCTGCGCTACCCGCCCATCACCGCGGCGGCGGCCACCGCCGCGACGCCCGAACAGGCCGCGGTGTGGGCGTACCCCCAGCCGGACCAGACCGTCGACGAGATCGCCTTCACCCTCACCGGCCCGCTCCTCGGTCGTATCCACCTCTCCGGCTTCCTCAACCTCATGAACGACGAGCAGTTCGGCCTCGTCCGCTCGGCGGTCTCCGTCTACAAGGAGGTCCGGGAGGAGATCGGCACGGCGCATCCGTTCTGGCCGCTGGGGCTTCCCGGGTGGGAGGACGGGTGGATCGCGCACGGGCTGCGGGGGTCGGACGCTACGTACGTGATGGTCTGGCGGCGGGAGTCGGGTGACGGCGGCAGCCGTACCTTCACTGTTCCGCATCTGCTGGGGGCGCATGTGCACGCTGCGGTCCTGTATCCGACGAGTGCGGACGCCGGTGCGGAATGGGACGCCGCGGAGGGGCGGTTGACGGTGTCGCTGCCTCGGGTCAACACCGCTGTTCTGGTGCGGCTGAGCGGCAGCTGAGTCGCGCACTCGGGCACGGGAGTACCGGAGCTCTCCCTTCCGCCGAACGGGCGGGCTCCGGGCCGTCGTTGCACGGCTGATCCACCGGTGATCGGCCTGGGGCAGGTTCTGCGCATATTCCGTCAGAAAGTCGCCTTCACCTGGCAATGCCGGGCTACAGGCGCTTCGTTCGCGTCCCGCCCATAGAGTTCTTGAAAGTCCATGCGCGGCGAGGCCATGGCGGGCACCGGGCGTATCACTTTCGGAGGCGGGACCGATTGTGCGGGTATCCGTGACAAGGCAGAACATCGGCAGGCCCGTCAGGGCGTCGAGTTTCGTCGGCCGGCGTCAGGAGACCGCCGAGGTCAAACGTCTGGTGGGCGCCCACCGGTTGGTGAGTCTGACCGGGACCGGCGGGGTCGGCAAGACCAGGCTGGTGCTGCACGCCGTGCCGCGGCTGGCGCGGGCGTTCGCCGACGGGGTGCACATCGTGCAGCTGGCCGGTGTGCGGGACGCGTCGCTGGTGCCACTCGCCCTGATCGAGGCCCTCAACATCCGTGACGTGTCGGGTCGTTCGCCGGTGCGGGTCCTCGTCGACCATCTCCAGGGCCGGGAGACGCTGCTCGTCCTGGACAACTGCGAACACCTGGCGGACGCGTGCGCACGGCTCGTCGAGACGCTCCTCGCGGAGACCGCGGCGGTGCGGGTGCTGGCCACCAGCAGACATCCGCTGGACGTGACCGCCCAACACGTCCTGGAACTACAGCCGTTGGCGACTCCCACGCCGGGCGAGCCGCTGCCTCCCAAGCCCGCGCTGGAGTACCCGGCACTGGCCCTCTTCGCCGACCGGGCCGCCGCCGTACTGCCCGGGTTCACCCTCACCACGGCCAACCAGGACGCGGTGGCCGCCCTGTGCCGTCGACTGGACGGGCTGCCGCTCGCGATCGAACTGGCGGCGGTGCGGATGCGCGCCCTCGGCGTGCAGCAGTTGCTCGAACGCCTCGACCGCCGTTACCGGTTGCTGGCCGACAGCACGGGCGGTGCCGACAGCGAGGACACCCTGCCCCGGCACCGCACCCTGCGCGCGGCCGTCGACTGGAGCCACGACCTGTGCACCCGCGAGGAACAGACGGTGTGGGCACGCGCCTCCGTCTTCAACGGGAGCTTCGACCTGGGCGCGGCCGAGGAGGTCTGCGCCGGGCCCGGCCTCGACCGTGACGAGATGGTGGACGCGGTGGCGGGTCTGGTCGACAAGTCGCTGCTGGTCCGGGACGGCGACGCCGTCCACGCCCGGTACCGGATGCTGGAGTCGATCCGGCAGTACGGCCTCGACCGGCTCCGCGAGGACGGCGCCGGCGCCGAGCCGGCGGCCCGGCGCCGGGTGCGGGACTGGTGCCTGGACTTCGTCGAGGAGTGCGAGCGGCGCTGGTTCGGCCCCGACCAGCCGGAGTTGGTACGGCGGCTGCACGCGGACTCGGACCTCATCCGCTCGGCGTTCGAGTTCTGCCTGAACACACCGGGGGAGCCGCGGGCCGGGCTGAAACTGGCCGGGCACCTGTGGTTCTTCTGGTTCGCGACCGGCGCCCTGGTCGAGGGCCGGTACTGGCTGGAGCGACTGCTCGCCGCCGCCCCCGAGCCGACCGCCGAACGGGCCCGCGCCCTGTGGGCCCTCGCCCTGATGCTGCTCAGCCAGGGCAACGCCGGCCGGGCCGCGCCCCTCGTCGAGGAGGCCCGCGAACTAGCCCTGCGGCTGGGCGACGAGGCCGAGGTGGCGCACACCTTCTTCGGCCGCGGCGGCGCCTGCCTGATCAGCGGGGACTACGAACGGGCACGGGCCGTGTACGAGGAGGCGCTCGCCCTCCCGCCGCGCGAGGGCGAGTCGATGAGCCTCGTCGGCTTCAAGTACGTGGAACTGGCCCATGTCCTCGCGATCCAGGGCGAGTACGACCGCGCGACGGCCCTGTGCGAGGAGTTCCGGCAGGTCTGTCTGACCTACGGCGAACAGTGGATCCACTCCTACCTCCTGCGCATCCTCGCCTTCGCCGAGTGGGCCAAGGGCGACCAGACGGCGGCCAGGGTCCACGCCCGGGAGTGTCTGCGGCTCAAGCGGGCGGTCGGCGACGTGTTCGGCACCGGCATGACGCTGGAACTGCTCGCCGCGGTCCACGCCCGCGACGGCGAGGGCCGCCCGGCCGCCGTCCTGCTGGGCGCCGCCAAACGGATCTGGCAGGACGCCCACGTCGCGCTGGACCGCACCCCGTCCCACGGCCCGGTGCGCACCGAGGCCGAGGCCGGCGCCCGCGCACTGCTGGGCGACGGATTCAAGAACGCCTACCGCGAAGGCCTCGAACTCACCTCGGACCACGCGGTCGCCTACGCGCTGGGCGAGCGGGAGTCCGCGCCACGGTCGGTGCTCGACAGCCCGCTCACCCGCCGCGAGACGGAGGTCGCCGAGCTGATCGCCGAGGGGCTGACCAACCAGCTGATCGCCGACCGGCTGGTCGTCGCGCTGCGCACGGCGGAGGGCCATGTGGAGCGCATTCTCAGCAAGTTGGGCTTCACCTCGCGCAGCCAGGTCGCCGTCTGGGCCGAGGCGCGTCGGGCCACCCGCCCCTGATGCCGTACGGCCGTGACGACGTGCGGCCGTAAGGACGTACAGCCGCAATGACGTACTGCCGGGACCACGTACTGCAGAGATCACGTACGGCCGCGAACCGAACGAGAAGGAAGGCAGACCGATGGAACACGGAGAACCCACCACACTCACCCGACCCGTCCCACCCGCCCCCCGCGTCAAGCACCACGCCGGCATCCACTCGTCCGACGAGGAGTTCCTGGCGGTGGTGGTGCCGTTCCTCAGGGACGGCATCGTCGCCGAGGAGGAACCGGACCCGGTGGTCATCACCACCCCGCGCAAACTCGACCTGCTGCGGGACGCGCTCGGCCCCGACGCCCGCCAGGTCGACTTCCGCGACTCCGCCCGCTGGTACCGGGGAAGCCCCGCCAACAGCATGGCCACCGCCCTCGACTACTACGTCACGCACGCCGGCCCCGAGGGCCTCCTCCACATGACGGGCGAGCCGGTCTGGGACGGCCGTTCGCCGCGCCAGATCCCCGAGTGGAAACGGTACGAAGCCCTCGCCACCGAGCTCTTCACCGGCGCCCCGCCCGACCTGATGTGCCTGTACGACACCCGGACCGCACCACCGGACGTCGTCGACGCGGCCCGGCACACCCACCCGACGGAGCTCAACCGGCAAGGCGTGCAACCCAGTTCGCTCTTCACGGAGCCCGCCGCCTACGCGACCCAGGATCTCGGCCCGCTGCCCGCGCCGCCGCGGGACGCGGTCGGCGTCGGCCTCGACGGGGACCTGACCGCCGGTGACCGGTTCGCGGCGGACCAGGCGCGGGCACGCGGTATGGCACCCGAGGAGGCGGCCCGCTTCGGGCAGGCCGTGTCCGGCGCCACGCGCTACGCGGCCTCCCAGGGCTGCGAGCGCGCACATCTGCGGCTGTGGTCGACCCGGCAGCGCATCATCTGCGAACTGCGCACCCCGCGCGGCCGTATCACCGACCCGTTCCTCGGCTTCCGGCCGCCGGGTGCCGAAGTGCGGCCGGAGGACGGGCTCTGGCACACCCGCCAGGTCTGCGAGTTCGTCGACATGAGGTCCGGCGACGGGGCGAAAGAGGGGTGGACCATCCGCATGGAGACGGCCCTCGTATCGGCAGGTTGACGAACCGGCCTGTGGATTCGGGTAGTTCCCCCCGCGCCTCGAAGGGCACGGGGGACGCATGGTGGATACGAGGCCGGGTCTGTTGCCGGACCCGTCCTCGCACCGCACGAACCGAACGCCCCCGGGGCTGAAGGGAAACATCCATGCCGAACGACCGTCCACGCGGCCTGCCGACCGTGGGCGAAGGCTGCACCACGATCCTGGGCCCGGGAAAGTCCTCGGTCCGCCAGGCCAGGGAACTCGTCCGCAAGCGGCTCGCCGAGTACGGCCTCCAGGACCTGGTGGACATCGCCGAACTGCTCGTCAGCGAACTCGCCACCAACGCCGTCGTGCACGCGGGCGGACGCTACCGGCTCACCCTGTCCCTCGGCGTCGGCATACTGCGCTGCGAGGTCGCGGACGAGCGGCGACACCTTCCCCGGCCCCCGCACCGGCAGGTCGAGCGCGACGACGACCTCGCCGTGGACCCCGACAGCGAGAACGGCCGGGGGCTGTTCCTGGTCGACGCGCTGGCCCACCGATGGGGCAGTCGGCTCGTGGAGGAGGGCAAGGAGGTGTGGTTCGAGCTGGAGATCGGCGCATCGGGCGGCGCGGGCGTTGACGTGGCTGAGACGGACGTGCACCTCCCGGCACCGGCCCGGCCACGGGCTCAAGAGCCGCACGGCTGCACGGAGTTGGATCACGAGCGGGCGGACCACCAGTACAGCCCGGACGGTGAGCGCGCCGAGGATCTCGGGCTGCTGGGCTGCTCCGAAGACCTTGGGCTGCGCAGCCGGTACCACCGCGGCGACCGGTGCCGGGCACGGAGCCTCGGTCGCGCCCTGATTCCACACAGGCCGCCGTTTCCGCCTGAGCGCGTCCACCGGTGAGCGGGTCTACCGGCGGGTCCGCTCCCGAGGCGGCCCGGCCGTGTCCGTCCCGGCGGCCATCAACCGCGGGGGCAGCCACCAGGCCGCCGCGCACAAGCACACCCCGAGCCAGCCGACGGCGAACAGCCAGCCACCGACGACATCCGTGAACCAGTGCACGCCCAGATACACCCGGGTCAGCCCGACCAGCGCGCCCCAGCAGCCGACGGCCAGACAGAGCGGGGTTCTGCCGTGCGGGGCGCGCACGGCTATCGCGAGGATGACCAGTCCGGCGGTGAGCGCCGCCGTGGTGGTGTGGCCGGAGGGGAAGGACCAACCCGAGGCGTTTCCGGCCCAGTTGCTCAGTGCCGGGCGGGGTCGCGCGATCAGTTCCAGCACGCCGTAGCGCAGGCCCTGGCCGGTGACGAGGCAGGCCGGGGCGAGGGTCGCGGCGAGGAGGCGTTGGCGTGTGGTGCGGCCGGTGAGGAGTCCGGCCAGGATGACGAGGGCGTACGGGATGACGCCCGTGCCCGTCGCGGTCAGGCCCCGGGCGAACGCCAGTGCCACGTCCGGGCGATGTGCGACGGACCAGGACAGTGCGTCCTCGTCCGTGAAGAGCGGAGCGCCCTCGTGTCCGATCACGACCATGCTCAGCACGCCGAACGCGGTCCAGGCGCCGAGGCCCGCGGTGCCCGCCAGTTCGGCGATGTCCTCGCGGTTCATGACACCAGCAACGGTCGCAGCCGGGTGGCCGTGATCCGCCGGGTCAGGGACTTCGGCCGCCGTTTCAGCAGCGTCATCGCGCCGAGCGCCAGGAGCGCGCCGACCGTCACGCCCGCCACCACGTCGTGCGGATAGTGGACCCCGACCCAGACCCGGGAGCCCGCCATCGCGAGCGCGGCCACGGCGGCGACGGCACCGAGCCGGCGGGAGACGAAGAACAGGGCGACCGCTGCCGCCGCGGCGACCGTCGCGTGGTTGCTGGGGAAGGACCAGTCGCCCGGCGCCGGACAGGCCTCCAGCGTGACCACCCGCAGACTCCGGCAGGGCCGGCTCTCCCGCACCGCCGACTTGAGCAGCGAGTTGATGCCGTACGCGGCGACCACGACCACCGGCACGGCCAGGGCCGTCACCGCCGCCTCGGCACCGATCCGGCGCGCCCGCCACCAGCCCATGACCATCAGCACGGCGAACACCACGAGCCCGTAGGTCGACCACGCCGAGACCGCGTTGTCCAGCCAACTGGGCGCGTGCTGTGCGGAGTCGACCACATCCGTGTAGGCCTCGCCGTCGATCGACGACCCCTGGAAGGCGATCAGGATCATCAGCGCACCTCCCCGGCCCTGGCGGCGCGGGTGGCCCTGCGGGAGCGGTACGCCTCGGCGGCGAGGGGGAGCAGCGACACGACCACGATCAGGGCGACGATGGGCAACAGGTACCTGTCGACGTTCGGGATCGAGGAACCCAGCGCGTATCCGGCGAGCGTCAGCCCCAGGCTCCACACCAGACCGCCGGCCACCTGCCATACGGTGAACGTCCGGACCGGCACCCCGAGAGCGCCCGCCATCGGATTCAGGACCGTCCGTACGACGGGCACGAAGCGGGCCAGTACGACCGCCTTCGCGTAGCCGTACCGCTCCAGCAACTCCTCGGCCCGCCGGGCGCCTTCGTGCAGGCGGGCCGAGCGGCTGCGGGCGAGCAGGGCACCGCCCGCCTTCCGGCCGAGCAGATACCCGCACTGCGCCCCGGCGAGCGCGCCCACCGCCGCCGCGACCAGCAGGGGCGGCAACGACAGCTTCACCGCTCTGTCGGCGCCACCGGTGCACAACAGGCCGGCCGTGAACAGCAGCGAATCGCCGGGCAGGAAGAACCCGATCAGCAGCCCCGTCTCGGCGAACATCACCACGCCGACCCCCAGCACACCGAAGGCGGCCAGCAGTGACCTGGCGTCCAGCACGTTGACAGCGAGCTGGGAGGCCAGGTCCAGGGGTGTGGTCATCGTCGCGCGCCCTTCCGCCGGTCTGACTACAGACAGTCTGACTACAAATCTGTAGACGGTCTACTCAACTGTAGACGATCGCGGCGCACGAGAAGTTCCGCACCTTTGCCCGGTCGTTGCCGATTCATGACTGTCCGACTACACGCATGTAGTCATGATGGTCCGCGGCAGTAAGGCGTGCCTTCGCTAACCAACGTCACGGGGCCGGTACCGGCCGGGGGAGGGCCGCACGACATGTGGGACGACGCGTTTCCGAGCTTTCTGATCGGGCTGCGGGAGGGGCTGGAGGCGGGACTCGTCGTCTCGATCCTGGTCGCCACCCTCGTCCGCGCCGATGCCAGGTCCCGGCTGCCGCAGGTGTGGACGGGGGTCCTGGCCGCGATCGCCCTCGCGCTGAGCTTCGGCGCCGTCCTCACCTTCACCGCGGCGAACCTCTCCGCCACGGCCCAGGAAGCCTTCGGCGGTGTCCTCAGCGTGATCGCCGTCGCGTTCGTCACCGCGATGGTGTTCTGGATGCGTCGCTCGGCCCGCACCTTCTCCGGCGAGATCAGGGAGAAGGTGACCGGCGCGCTCGGCATGGGTGCGGGCGTGCTGATGCTCACCTCGTTCCTCGCGGTGGGCCGCGAGGGCCTGGAGACGGCGCTGTTCCTGTGGACCACCGCCCGCGCGGCCGGCGAGTCCGCCGGTCCGCTGACGGGCGCCGGCGTCGGTCTCGTCCTCGCGGCGGCCCTGTGCTGGGGCCTGTACCGCCGCGTCCTCAGGATCAACCTGACGAAGTTCTTCACCGCCACCGGCGTCGTTCTCATCGTCATCGCGGCAGGCGTCCTGGGCTACGGTCTGCGCGACCTCCAGGAGGGCGGCGTCCTCCCCGGCCCGACCACCTACGCCTTCGACCTGAGCGGCAGCGTCGACGCGGGCTCCTGGTACAGCACCCTCATCCAGGGCGTGTTCAACCTGATGCCCACGATGACCTGGCTCCAAATGGTGGGCTACGTCGGCTATTTGGCTGTGGTGATGCCGCTGTTCGTGCGCGGCGCAAAGACACGATCGCCCAAACGCGTGCCCGAACCCGCGCCCGAATCCGCTTCCGCGACAGCCCGGTTGAACGAGTCGTCCCCGTCGCAGCGTCGCCGCCCCGCCTGGGTCGTCCCGGTCGCGGTGGTCGCCGTACCGGCGGTGGTGGCCGGTCTCGTCGTCGCCGTCTCCCGCCCCAAGCCCGCGAGTTCGGAGACGGTGGCCGTCTCCGAGACGGAGTGCGGCAAGGGCTTCACCGCACCCGACACCGGCCGGCAGACCTTTCAGATGCACAACACCGGCGACAAGACCGCCGAGGTGTACCTGATCGACCCGGCCACCAACGCGGTCTACGGCGAGGTCGAGGGCCTCGCTCCCGGCACCACCCGGGACCTGGTCGCGACGGTCGCGGGCGGCTCGTACGCCTGGCGCTGCGTGCCCACCGGCGCGAAGGCCGTCACCTCCGCCACGGTCCATGTCAGCGGCACGGGAGGCGCGGTGAGGGCGGTCGTCCCCGTCTCCGAGAGCGACCTCGCCGTACCCCTCAAGACCTACAAGGCGTACGTCGACCAGGGCCTGGCCGTGCTCATCACCCAGACCCGGCAGCTCAGCGGGGACATCGCGGGCAACCACCTCGCCAAGGCGCGCACCGACTGGCTTACCGCACACCGGACCTACTCCTCCCTCGGCGCGGCCTACGGCACCTTCGAGGACTTCGACCAGAAGATCAACGGCCGGGCCGACGGGCTGGCCGGGGGCGTCCAGAACAAGGACTTCGCGGGCTTCCACCGGATCGAGTACGGGTTGTGGCACGGGCAGTCGGCGGGCGAGTTGAAGGCGCCGGCGCAGCAACTCGCCGCAGCGGTGGTGGGGTTGCGGAAGGCGTTCCCGACTCAGGACTTCGACCCCGGGGACCTGCCGCTGCGGGCCCACGAAATCCTGGAGAACGCCCTGCAGTTCGAGCTGACCGGCGACACCGACGAGGGCAGCGGCACCAACCTCGCGACCGTCGACAGCAACCTCGCCGGCACGCGCGAGCTGCTCACCGTACTCAAGCCGCTCCTCACCGAGGAGTCCCCGAAACTGCTTCCCGGCGTCGACGCCGACATCGCCCGGTTGCAGAAGCTGCTCGACTTGGCGCACCAGGGCGGTAGTTGGACGCCGGTCGAGCAGTTGGACGGTACGGCGAAGGCTCAACTCGACGGCGCCACCGGGCAGTTGCTGGAAGACCTGGCACCGGTGCCGGACCTGCTGGAGATCAGGAAGTCTGCCTGATGAGCACAGAGGGCAGACAGGGCGCCGACGACACGCGCGGCACCGAAAACACCCAGGGCGCCGGGAACACCCGAGGCGCCGACAACACCCGCCGCTCCCAGACCCCCCGCAGTGAAGGGACCCGTCCGATGCCGTCTGCTGAAACCCCGGGATGTCCGGCCGGAACCGGTCGTCGTTCCTTCGTGCGGACGGCGCTCGGTGCCGGGGCCGCCGGAGCGGTGCTGGCCGGCGGGGCGTTCGCGCTCGCCGAGACCGGCGGTACGGCTCAGGCGCAGGCCGCCGACACCACGAACGCCGGCAAGATCCCCTTCCACGGCACCCACCAGGCCGGCATCCTCACCCCCGCCCCGGCCGCCGCGACCTTCGTCTCCCTCGACGTGATCGCCGACAACCGTGCCGAACTGGCCGACCTGCTGCGGACGATCACCGAACGGGCCCGCCTCCTCACCTCCGGCGGCACCCCCGCCGACCTCGGCGTCGGCGCGCCCCCCGCCGACAACGGCATCCTCGGACCGGACGTACCCGCCGACGCCCTCACCGTCACCGTCGGTGTGGGCGCGTCCCTCTTCGACGACCGGTACGGACTCGCCAAGGCCAAGCCACGCCGGCTGACCCCGATGAAGACCTTCCCGAACGACAACCTGCGTGCCGCCGAGTGCCACGGCGACCTGTCGCTCCAGGTGTGCGGCGCGCGGCAGGACACGGTGCTGCACGCGCTGCGCGACATCGCCCGGCACACGCGCGGCGGCATGCAGATCAAGTGGCGCATCGACGGCTTCCAGAACACCCCGCGCCCCACCGGCACCCAGCGCAACCTGCTCGGCTTCAAGGACGGCATAGCCAACCCGGACGTGAAGTCCACCCGCGAGACCGACCGGCTGATCTGGGTCGGCGACGGACAGGACGAACCGGCCTGGGCGGGCGGTGGCAGCTACCAGGTGATCCGGATCATCCGCATGCTGGTCGAGTTCTGGGACCGCGTCTCGCTCAGCGAGCAGGAGCTGATGTTCGGCCGCCGCAAGGACACCGGCGCCCCGCTGGACGGCGCCAAGGAGACGGACATCCCGCACTACGCCAAGGACCCCAAGGGCGCGGCGATCCCGCTCGACGCCCACATCCGCCTCGCCAACCCGCGCACCACCGCCACCGACGCCTCGCGCATCCTGCGCCGCGGCTACAACTACGACCGGGGCATCGACGCCGTCGGCAACCTCGACATGGGCCTGGTCTTCTGCTGCTACCAGCAGGACGTGCACCGGCAGTTCGAGGCCACCCAGACCCGCCTGATCGACGAACCCCTCGTCGACTACATCTCGCCGACCGGCGGTGGGTACTTCTACGCGCTGCCGGGCGTGAAGGATGCCAAGGACTGGCTCGGCAGGGGTTTGATGGCGACCTGACCTGGTATTTTCCCTCCCTTTGGGCAAGACCTGCCGTGGTCTTTGCCGACCGTTACTGCGAATAGGTTGCAGGTACGGGAGGATGGCACGAGGTTGCCGGCGGCAACCGCGCAGCCATACCCGCACCCGTACCTGTACCCGGCAGAAAGGCCCTCCTCGATGACGGCCGCCCCTGAATCCACGTCGACCCTCCCTGTCACGGCCGGGGCTTCGCGGCCTTCGCTCTGGTACCGCGTCCGTACGTCGATGACGCGGCAGGAGTGGACCCGGGTCGGCGGGATGGCCGCTTTCGTGCTGGGGCTGCACGTGATCGGCTGGTTCACGCTCGTGTGGATCGTGGCGCCGGGGCACTACAGCGTCGGCGAGAAGTCCTTCGGCATCGGCATGGGCGTGACCGCGTACACGCTCGGCATGCGGCACGCGTTCGACGCGGACCACATCGCGGCGATCGACAACACGACCCGCAAGCTGATGAGCGAGGGGCAGCGCCCGCTGTCGGTGGGCTTCTGGTTCTCGCTGGGCCACTCCAGCATCGTCTTCGGCCTGACCCTCCTGCTCTCCCTCGGCGTGAAGGCCCTGGCCAACCCGGTCCGCGACGACAACTCCCAGCTCCACGACGTCACCGGCCTGATCGGTACGACCGTCTCGGGCACGTTCCTCTACGTCATCGCCGGCATCAACCTCGTCATCATGGCCGGCATCTGGAAGGTGTTCCGCCAGATGCGCTCGGGCCACTACGACGAGGCAGCGCTGGAGGAACAGCTCAACAACCGCGGCTTCATGAACCGCATCCTCGGCCGCTTCATGAAGTCGATCACCAAGTCCTGGCAGATGTACCCGCTGGGCCTGCTCTTCGGCCTCGGCTTCGACACGGCGACGGAGATCGCGCTGCTGGTCCTGGCCGGCTCGGGCGCCGCGTCCGGCCTGCCCTGGTACGCGATCCTGTGCCTGCCGGTCCTGTTCGCCGCCGGCATGTCGCTGCTCGACACGATCGACGGCACCTTCATGAACTTCGCCTACGGCTGGGCCTTCTCCAAGCCGGTCCGCAAGGTCTACTACAACCTCACGATCACCGGCCTGTCCGTCGCCGTCGCCCTGATCATCGGCACGGTCGAACTCCTGGGCCTGTTCGCCGAGAAGCTCGACCTCCACGGCTTCTTCTGGGACTGGGTAGCCGGCCTCGACCTCAACATCATCGGCTTCCTCATCGTCGGCCTGTTCTTCGCGACCTGGGTGGTGGCCCTGCTGGTGTGGAAGTTCGGCCGCATCGAGGAGAAGTGGACGGCGAGCCTGGCTCAACCGGCGCAACAGCCCGCGGAATAGCCGCTATTGGGCAGTCTGACGAACCGGACCACTCACGGTCGTATCCCCAACTCCTTGCGCCACTTCGCGATCTGCTTCTCCGCGTCCCCGGTGTACGACCAGGGAGTCGTCGTCGCCCGGCTGCCCATCATGGCCAGCACCGCCGCCGAGATGTCCTTCGTCCCCGCGTAACAGGCCGCGTGGGCAAGGTAGTTGAGGTCGCGGAGTTCGCCGGGCGGGAAGGGGCCGTCCTCGCGGGCGGTGATCCAGCGTTGCCAGGTGCGGCGGACGTCGCTCACCGCGCCGTCGTGGGTCCAGTGCTGGCCGAGGCCCACCGCAGCCTGGTGGCCCTTCGCGGCGTCGAGGGCGTAGCGGTACTCCTCGACACGGGCGTACTGCACCAGGACCGGCAGGGTGCAGCCGGGCGGTGCCACGCCCGCCGCGTCGCGGGCGAAGTCGTACATGAGGCCGTGGCTGCCGTGCCAGCGGGACGAGTAGTAGTGGAGGACCTGGAGATGGCCCTCGACGCTGTAGGGGTCGCGCCGGTGCAACTCGTCCCACCAGCGGGCGAGTTCCTGGCGTCGTACGCCCGAGGGATAGAGGCGGGCCACGGAGATCAGGGAGATCCACGGGGTGGGGTCGTCCGGGTACGCCTCCGAGGCCTGGAGGCAGGCCATGACGGCGGCGTCGATGCGGTTCCGGTCGATCGGCACGCCCCGGCCCGCCGCGATGGCGATGTTGAACGCGCGGGCCGTCTCCGTCGCCGCGCGCAGCGTGAGCGCGTCGCCGCTGTGGGGCTCGGCGGCCAGCCACGACTCGACCGTGGAACTGCTCGCGCAGGCCTGCGCGAGTGTCCGGATCCGGTGGCCCCGGCCGAGCCAGTGCGCGCCGGTGTTCCGCAGCAGGTCCCGCAGACCCTGCCAACGGCCGATGACGATGTCCTGGCGGGCCGAACTGAGGTACGTGTCCCCGCAGTCGGGGTCGAAGTCGGGGGTGTAGCGGTCTCGCGCCATCGGGGTGCCCCTCAGAAGTCGGTCGGGAGACCCTGATGGACCCGGGACTGTTCGGGCACGAAGTCGTCCGGGACGTAGTCCGTCTCGACGGTGTGTGCCGCGTCGAGGCGTGCGGGGCGGTAGTAGTCGCTGCCCTGCTTCCAGTACCAGAACATGGGGACCAGCCCTACGGCCAGGCCGCCCACGCCGATGGTGATCGCCGCGTCGCTCAGGCTGCTCAGCGACTCGACGAAGATCCAGAACATGAACAGGGCGCCGAACAGCGGCCACAGCCCGCCGAAGAGGAAGTTCGCCGCCGACTTGAACAGCATCTTGCGGTAGGCGACGACCACCGCGAGGCCCGCCAGGCCGTAGTACACGGCGATCTGCAGTCCGATCGCCGAGATCGCGTCGGAGAGGATCTCGCCCACCGAACCGAGCGCGTTCGAGGCGATGAACATCACCAGCGCCACTCCGCCGACCACGGTGATCGCGACCCAGGGCGTGTTCCAGGTGCGGTGCACCTTGCCCAGCGCGGCCGGCATCGTACGGTCGCGGCCCATCGCGAACAGCGACCGTGTGACCTGGATGAGGGTGGTCTCCAGGGTGGCGATGGTCGACAGCATCACCGACACGATGAGCAACTTGCCGCCCCAGCCCGGCCACAGCTCGTCGCCGAGCACCGCCAGCACGTTGGCGTCGTTGTTCTCGATCTGCCGCGAGGTCAGGATGATGTTCACCGCGATGGTGAACACCTCGAAGAGCAGGAAGACGATGCCGACGCCGATCAGGCCCGCGAGTCCGGTCGTACGACGGCTGTTGCGGGTCTCCTCGCTGAGGTTGCTGGTGACGTCCCAACCCCAGTAGTAGAACGCGGCGATGAGCGCGCCCGACGCGAAGCCGGACACCCCGTCGAAGTGGCTGAAGCCGAGCCAGGACCAGTCGAAGGCGCGGGCGTTGTCGGAGTGGACGAGGGCGAACACCGCGAACAGCGCCAGGATGCTCAACTCCACGCCGGACATGATGAGTTGGGCCCGGACCGTGAGTCGGGCGCCGCCGAGCACCACGAGCAGCATGATGACGAACCACGCGGCGCCCACCACCGTCGACAACGCCGTGTTGTCCGCGAGGCCTTGATCGAAGAGGGACAGCGTCATCGACCCGGCGGGCAGTGACCCGGCGACCATGAAGATGGTCGCGGAGACCACCAGCGCCCAGCCGCTGATGAAGCCGAGAAAGGGGTGCAGGGTGCGGCCCACCCAGGAGTAACTGGCCCCCGCGTTCACGTCGATACGGCCGAGATAGCTGAACGCCAGCGCGATGCCCAGCATCGGTATCGCGCAGTAGAGGAGGGCCGCCGGACTGGCCAGCCCCACCGCGCCGACCAGGACCGCGGTGGTCGCGGCCAGCGAGTACGCCGGGGCGCTGCCCGCCACGGCCATCACCACGGTGTCGAACGTACCGAGGGCGTTGGCCTGCAGCCCTCTGCCCCTGTTGTTGCTCATGGATGCGCTGCTTTCCGTCTTGCACGACGTGGGGGGTTGCGCGAACCGGCCCCGGACCCGGAGATGGGGTGGCCTCGGGTCAGTGGCCGGTCGGAACAACAAATAGGGGATGGTGGATACCCGTTGAACCGCTGCGTCGGCGGACGGTCACACCGTGTGTGGGTGTGATGATAGCCGTACCTCTTGACCTTTCAAGATTGACCAGCGAGTAATCTCCTGTGAACGGTCAGTCGCCGAGTCGGTCGATCTGCCGTAGTTTGTTCGTCGCGTCGAGGGCGGCGACCTTGTAGGACTCCGCGAGGGTCGGGTAGTTGAAGACCGCGTCCACGAGATAGTCGACCGTGCCGCCGCAGCCCATCACCGACTGGCCGATGTGAATGAGCTCCGTCGCGCCGGTGCCGAAGCAGTGCACGCCGAGCAGGGTGCGGTCCGTGGGGGAGACCAGCAGCTTGAGCATGCCGTGCGAGTCGCCGATGATCTGGCCGCGCGCGAGTTCGCGGTAGCGGGAGATCCCGACCTCGAACGGCACGCACTCCTCGGTGAGTTGGTCCTCGGTCTTCCCGATGAAACTGATCTCCGGGATGGTGTAGATGCCGATCGGCTGGCGGTCGTCGATCCGGTGCACCGGCTCACCGCAGGCGTGGTACGCGGCCGTACGGCCCTGCTCCATCGAGGTCGCCGCGAGGGCCGGGAAGCCGATGACGTCGCCGACGGCGTAGATGTGCGGCACCGCGGTGCGGAAGTTCTCGTCGACGTCGATCCGGCCGCGCCGGTCGGCGGACAACCCCGCCTTGTCCAGGTCGAGTTCGTCGGTCAGGCCCTGTCGCCCCGCGGAGTACATCACCGCGTCGGCCGGGATCTTCTTGCCGCTCTCCAGGACGGTCAGCGTGCCGTTGGTGTGCCGCTCGACGGCGGCGACGGTCTCGCCGAAGCGGAAGGTGACGGCGAGGTCCCGCAGGTGGTACTTGAGCGACTCGATGACCTCCAGATCGCAGAAGTCGAGCATCCCGGCGCGCTTCTCCACCACGGTGATCTTGCTGCCGAGCGCGGCGAACATCGAGGCGTACTCCATGCCGATGACACCCGCGCCGACGATGACCATGGACCGCGGCACCTTGGGCAGATCGAGGACGTTGTCCGAGTCCATGATGGTCCGCCCGTCGAACTCGACGGTGTCCGGCCGCGCGGGGCGGGTCCCGGTGGCGATGACGATGTGCTCCGCGGTCAACAGCCGTTCGTGGCCGGTGATTTCGGTCAGCGCGACGGTGTGCGGGTCGACGAAGCGGCCCGTGCCGGCGAACAGGGAGACCTGGTTGCGGGACAACTGGTTGCGGATGACGTCGACTTCACGGCTGACCACGTGCTGCGTGCGCGCGGTGAGGTCGCCGACGGTGATGTCGTCCTTGAGGCGGTAGCTCTGCCCGTACAGATCGCGCTGGGTGAGACCGGTGAGATACAGCACCGCCTCGCGCAGCGTCTTGGAGGGGATGGTCCCGGTGTGGATGGAGACCCCACCGACCATGTCGGGGCGGTCGACGACGGCGACCCGGCGGCCGAGCTTGGCCGCGGCGATGGCGGCCTTCTGGCCACCCGGTCCTGAACCGATGACAAGCATGTCGAAGTCGGGCACCTCCGGAGTCTGTCAGCCGGGGTGCCTTCTCCGAAAGGGTGAACGGGTAACCAGGTGCCGGCGAGACGGCTAAGGAAGCAGTCTGTCCAGCGCCGCCGCCCCCTCGACCTCGATCTTCCGCCGGGCCCACTCCAGATTCTCCGGCGTCACGTCCCGTCCGGCCGCCAGCACCACATCCTCCGGTGCCACCTCGGTCCCGGTGCGGACATGCAGCAGGTCGTCCGGTGTGGCCCGGTCCTCGGGCGAACGGGACGCGTCGGACTCGGACGTCGACATGGGGCCTCCTCCTCGGGACCGGACAGGTCCACCGGCATCGTACGAGTGCCGTGGGTCCCACTCCCACGATTCCCCGCCCGGCCGCTCCCCGCATCCGGAAGAGTGGCCGATCGAGAACCTGAACCCAGGGCCTGCCCGGCGGATCATGTCGCAGACGCGGGGCGTGGCACGCACATCTGCGGCGTTGTCGTCGGTTGCCAACGCTCCGCGTTGACGCCCTCCTCCGCCTTGCAGCTGCACGCACCACGCCCCGCTCACCGGCGTCGATCAGTTGCTGTTCCATTTCTGCGACCTGCTCCGGCGGGCAGACCCTAAGCTGGGAACCGGCCCGCGCGGGCCCGAACCAGGGAGGCTGCCGCGATGGTCGAGACCCCGCCCGAACAGGACACCCCCACCGGACCCGGATATCTGCCCATCGCCGAGCACGGACTGATCGGCGATCTGCGGAGCGTGGCGCTGGTGGGGACCAACGGCACGATCGACTGGTACTGCTGTCCGTCCTTCGACGCCCCCAGCGTCTTCGCCGCGATCCTGGACGCGGAACGCGGCGGCTCCTTCGAGCTGGCCGCCGCCGTGCCCGCGCGGACCAAGCAGTTCTACTTCCCCGACACCAACGTCCTGATCACCCGGTTCTACACCGAGGAGGGCGTCGGCGAGGTGCAGGACTTCATGCCGGTGACCGGGGAGGCGGACGCCTCCGCCCGGCACCGGCTGATCCGGCGCGTGCTGTGCGTGCGCGGCTCGGTGCCGTTCCGGACCCGTGTCGCCCCGAGGTTCGACTACGGCGCCTCGCCGCACACCGCGCGGATGGTCGGCGACGTGGCGCTCTTCGAGTCCGCCGAGAAATCCCTCGCGCTGACCGCCACCGTCCCCCTGGAGTGCGACGACGTCGACGTGTGGGCCGACTTCAAGCTCGACGAGGGCGAGTCCGAGGTGTTCGCCCTGGACCAGGTCGACGGCGAGGTGACCTCGCGCCCCTGCGCCCGGCAGGAGGCCGAGGACGAGTTCGCCTCGACGGTCGCCTACTGGCGGCGCTGGATCTCCCAGTCCCGCTACCGGGGCCGCTGGCGCGAGATGGTCCACCGCTCCGCCCTCACCCTCAAACTGCTGACCTACGCCCCCACCGGCGCGATCGTCGCGGCCCCCACCACCAGCCTCCCCGAACAGCTCGGCGGCGAGCGCAACTGGGACTACCGCTACGTCTGGATCCGCGACGCCGCCTTCTGCGTCTACGCGCTCCTGCGCCTCGGCTTCACCGGCGAGGCCAAGGCGTTCATGCAGTTCGTGACCCGCTACATCAGCCCCGGCGACGGCAACCCCTCCGGCCCGCTCCAGATCATGTACGGCATCGACGGCCGCACCGAACTCACCGAACGCGAACTCCCGCACCTCGAAGGCCATCAGAAATCCGCCCCGGTCCGCGTCGGCAACGCGGCGTCCGACCAGCTCCAACTCGACATCTACGGCGCCCTGATCGACTCCATCTACCTCTACGACAAGTGGGCCGAGCCCATCTCCAGCGCGCAGTGGGACGACGTGTGCGCCCTGGTCGACTGGGTCTGCGAGAACTGGGACCAGCCCGACGAGGGCGTCTGGGAGACCCGCGGTGGCCGCAAGAACTTCCTCTACTCACGGCTGATGTGCTGGGTGGCGATCGAGCGCGCGATCCGCCTCGCCAACCGCCGCGGGCTGCCCGCCAACCTGCCGTACTGGGGCGGCTGCCGCGACACCATCTACCGCCGCATCATGGACCGCGGCTGGTCGGTCAAGCGCCAGGCCTTCGTCCAGTACGAGGGCAGCGACGTCCTCGACGCCGCCCTGCTGATGATGCCGCTGGCGAAGTTCATCGCCCCCACCGACCCCAAGTGGCTCTCCACACTGGACGCGTTGACCGAGGAACTCGTCTCCGACTCCCTCGTCTACCGCTACAACCCGCAGGCCAGCCCCGACGGCCTGCGCGGCGACGAGGGCACGTTCTCGATCTGCTCCTTCTGGTACGTCGAGGCCATGGTCCGCGCCGGCCGCGTCGACGAGGCCCGCCTCGCCTTCGAGAAGATGCTCACCTACGCCAACCATCTCGGCCTGTACGCCGAGGAGATCGGCCGCACCGGCGAGCAACAGGGCAACTTCCCCCAGGCGTTCACCCATCTCGCCCTGATCAGCGCCGCGTTCAACCTGGACAAGGCCCTCGGCTGATCCGGCCGCGCTCGTCCGGGCCGCGCAACAAGTGTCACCGAGGTGTCACAGCACACCGAAGCACCACAACCACCGAGGCATGACTCGTGTCGAACCCGTTGACCGCAACACAATTGATCCACGGGGGAACACATCATGACGAACGTGTCACGCAAGAAGGTCTCCGCCGCCGTCGCGTCCGCGACCTTCCTGCTCCTGGCCGGCGCCGGCATCGTCGCCGCCCCGGCCAGCTACGCGGGCGTCCCCGGCGGCACCAGCGCCGTCGACCGCAACAGCGACTTCAACGGGGACGGCTACGACGACGTCCTGATCGGCGCCCCGGACGGCACCGTCGACGGCAAGAAGGGCGCCGGTTACGTCACCGTCCAGTACGGCGCCCCGAACGGCATCGCCACCAACAACACCGTCCCCAGGGGTCACACGGCCGTCATCAGCCAGTCCACGCCCGGCGTCCCCGGCACCTCGGAGGCCTACGACTCCTTCGGCCGGGCGATCGCCACCGGCGACGTGAACGGCGACGGCTACGACGACGCGATCATCGGCGCCCCCGGCGAGGACGAGGGCAGCCTGGAGAACGCCGGCCGCGTCACCGTCCTCTACGGCTCCAAGGCCGGCCTGGGTGCCGAGGCGAACACCTCCTTCACCTCCACCAAGCCCGCGGCGGACGCCCGGTTCGGCCAGTCCGTGGCGGCGGCCCGCTTCACCGGCGCCACCGACGCCGACGAGATGGCCGTCCTGGACGACAACGGCGCCCAGATCTTCGCCTTCCACACCGACATCCTGCACCTGATGGGCGCCCTGAACACGACCACGGCCCCCGGCGGCCACCGCATCCAGCCCGCCTACCTCACCACCGGCGACTACGACCGCAACGGCTTCGCCGACCTGGTCGTCTCCGGCTACAGCCCCGACGACGACTACCAGCAGGGCTGGTCGGCCCTCTACGCGGGCGGCGACACCGAGTTGACGTACCGTCAGGACCTGAACGGCGGCCTCGGCACCGCCTCCGGCGACATCAACGGTGACGGCTACGACGACCTGGTGGTCGGCCAGCTCAGCAGCGCCGACGACAAGGCCGAGGGGGACGACGGCGGCAAGATCGCTGTCTACTACGGCGGTTCGCAGGGCCCCGCCGGTCCCGCCGACTGGTGGTCGCAGAACTCCCCGGGCGTGCCCGGCACCTCGGAGCACGGTGACGCCTGGGGCAACGACCTCTCCGTCGGCGACGTCAACGGCGACGGCTACGCGGACATCGCCGTCGGCGCACCCGGCGAGGACATCGGCACGGTCCAGGACGCGGGCGCCGTATGGCTGTTGCGCGGTTCGGCCAAGGGTGTGACCGCGACCGGCGCCCAGTCCTTCGACCAGAACACCGCGAACATCCCCGGCACCGCCGAGGCCGACGACGCCTGGGGCTCGCAGGTCCGGCTCGCCGACACGGACGCGGACGGCCGCAGCGAACTGGTCGCCTCCGCGCCCGGCGAGAACGCCGGTGACGGCTATGTCTGGTTGCTCCCGGCCGGCCCCAAGGGCCTGCTCGCCGACGGCTCTTCGCTCTACAGCGCGGCCGACCTCGGCGGCGCGGCGAAGGGGTCGGGCTTCGGGTCGGCGATCGACGAGTAAGGGGAAGCAGCGTGACGGCGCCCGTACCGGCTCGGCGGCCGGTGCGGGCGCTGCCCGTGAACGGGGTTGGTCACAGCGCCTGTTCGGCCCAGATGACCTTGCCCGCCGGGGTGTACCGGGTGCCCCAGCGTTCCGAGAGCTGAGCCACCAGGAACAGGCCCCGGCCGCCCTCGTCCGTCATCGCCGCGTACCGCAGATGCGGTGACGTGGTGCTGCCGTCGTAGACCTCGCAGATCAGGGTGCGGTCGCGCAACAGGCGGACGCGGACGGGGTCGTTGCCGTAGCGGATCGCGTTGGTGACCAGTTCGCTGAGGATGAGTTCGGTGGTGAACGTCAGCTCGTCCAGGCCCCAGTGGGTGAGCTGACGGGTGACCGAGGCGCGCATGTCGGCGACGGCGGCCGGGTCGGACGGGACACGCCACTCGGCGATGCGGTCGGCGCCCAGGGCGCGGGTGCGGGCGACGATCAGGGCGATGTCGTCGCTCGGGCGTACCGACAACTCCGAGTCGAGGACGGCCCGGCAGGTGTCCTCGGGGGAGTCGCCGGAGCCGGTGAGCGCGGTGCGCAGCAGCTCCAGGCCGACGTCGATGTCCCGCTCCCGGTCCTCGACCAGGCCGTCCGTGTACAGGACCAGCCGACTGCCCTCGGCCAGCTCCAACTCGGCCGTCTCGAAAGGGAGTCCGCCGAGGCCGAGCGGGGGACCTGCGGGGACGTCGGGGAACTCGACGGTGCCGTCCGGCAGGATGAGGGCGGGCGGGGGATGGCCGGCGCGGGCGACGGTGCAGCGCAGGGTCACCGGGTCGTAGATCGCGTACAGGCAGGTCGCTCCGGTGACCGGGGCGACGCTGTCCTCGGTCGTCTCGTCCTGGTCGATGCGGCCCACCAACTCGTCGAGCAGGCCCAGGAGTTCGTCCGGCGGCAGGTCCAGCGCGGAGAAGTTGTGGACCGCCGTGCGCAGGCGTCCCATGGTGGCCGCGGCGTGCAGACCGTGGCCCACGACATCGCCGACGACCAGGGCGACCCGGGCGCCGGACAACGGCAGGACGTCGAACCAGTCGCCGCCGACCCCGGACTTCGCGGGGAGATAGCGGTAGGCGACGTCGAGAGCGGTCTGTGCGGGCAGCCGGCGGGGCAACAGGCTGCGCTGGAGGGTCACCGCCATGCCGTGTTCGCGGGTGTAGCGGCGGGAGTTGTCGATGGACACGGCCGCGCGGGCGACCAGCTCCTCGGCGAGGGCCAGCTCCTCCACGTCGAAGGGGTCCGGCTTGTCGGCGCGCCAGAAGTTGACCACGCCGAGGATGAGGGCACCGGCCCGCAGCGGCACGGTGATCAGCGAGTGGATGCCGTACTCGACGACCTGCGCGGTGCGTTCGGGGTCCTGGGTGAGCCAGCCGGGGGCGTCGCTCAGCCGGGGTTCGACGACGGCCTCGCCGGTGTCGAGGCTGCGTGCCTGCGGGGAGGACGGCACGAACTGGATCTGCTTGCCGACCGGGTAGAGCGGGGCGTCGTCCCGGACCCCGGTGTTGGCCGTGCGGCGCAGCTCGGTCCCGGGCTGCGGTTCCTCGCCGCTCAGCACGGCGTCGTAGAGGTCGACCGTGACGAAGTCCGCGAAGCGGGGGACGGCCAGTTCGGCGAGTTCCTCGGCGGTGCGGGTGACGTCCAGGCTGGTGCCGATGCCCACTCCTGCGTCGTAGAGCATGTTGAGGCGTTCGCGGGCGACCTCGGCGCGGCCGGAGAGGGCACGGAGTTCCGTGGAGTCGCGGAGCGTGGTGACGCTGCCGGCCGGGCCGCCCTTGAGGTCGGTGGGGCGCTGGTTGACGGCGAGCAGTCGGTCGCCGACCCGGTGCACCTCGTCCGTCGCGACCCGCGCGGAGGCCAGCAGCGCGGTCATGTCGGCGTCGAGTCCGAGGTCGAGGACCAGGCGCCCCTCGGCGTTCTCGGGCAGATCGAGCAGCTGGCGCGCCTCGTCGTTCGCGAGCAGCAGCCGGCCCTCGCCGCCGACGATGATCACGCCCTCCCGTACGGCGTGCAGCACCGCGTCGTGGTGCTCGTACATCCGGGTCATCTCGTGCGGGCCCAGGCCATGGGTCTGGTGCTGGAGACGTCTGGTGACCAGGGCCGTACCCCCGAGGGCGAGGACGAGCGCCACCCCGGCGGCGGTCAGCAGAAGCGGCAGCTGCTGGTCGGCGGCGCCGCCGACGTTCGCCTTCGTCACCCCGGCCGACACCAGGCCCACCACCTTGCCGCCGTCGGCCCGGACGGGAACAACGGCCTGCACCAGTGGTCCGATGGTGCCGGTGAGCTCCTCGGTGACGACGTGCCCGGCGAGCGCGGGAGCGATGTCCCCGACGAACTTCTTGCCGATGCGGTCCGGCTTCGGGTGGGTGTAGCGGATCCCTTCGGTGTTCATCACGACGATGAAGTCGACCTTGGACGACTTGCGCGCGGCCTCGGCGCGCGGCTGGAGGATCGCCGTGGGGTCCGCGCTGCGCAGGGCGGCGACCGTGCCCGGCGCGTTGGCGAAGGTCTCGGCGACGGCCACCGACCGGTTGCGGGCCTCCTGCGTGCTGTCGTGCCGCACCTGGAGCACCTGCGCCACCACGGCCGACACGACCAGCAGCAGCACGATCACCAGCTGCAGCATGAACACCTGCCCGGCGACGCTGCGGCCACCCAGCTTCCCGCCCAGCGGTGCCCGCCGGTGTTCGCGCGCCCGACGGGCACGGTCGTACGGGCGTTGCGCGCGCAGACCGTCGGGGCGGTGGGTCGACCGGGCCCCGGGCCGACCCGTCAGGCGGACCATATGCCCATGTCTACACTGCCTGACCTCAGGAGGCGAGGGGCGTCACGGGTGGTGACAGGCAGTGGCCGGCCTGGGTCACGGGTGCCGTCCGGGCTTGGCGCGGCGCGCGGCGAGCAGCAGCGCGATGTCGTCCGGGCGGTCGGCCGCGTGCCGGGCCGTCGCGGTGAGCCGGTCGGCGACACCGCCCAGGCCACCCCCGCCCGGCCGCGCGGCGGACCCGCCCGCCTTCGCGAGGGCGACGCGCAGGGCGGCGATGCCGTCGTCGATGTCGCAACCGGGCCGCTCGACGAGGCCGTCCGTGTAGAGCGCGAGGATGGAGTCGGGCTCCAGTTGTAGCTCCGCGACCGGGTACTGGGCGTGCGGGTCCACCCCGAGGACCACGCCTCCGGGTATGTCCCAGACGCGGGTGCGGCCGTCCGGGGTACGGATCAGCGGCGGCGGATGCCCGGCCCGCGCGACCCGGACCAGCCCGCTCGCCGGGTCGAGGCGCAGGTAGCAGCAGCTCGCGAACTGCCCGGGGTCGAGGTCGATGAGGAGGTGGTTCGTGCCGCTCATCACCTCGTCGGGCGGCCGGTCGCCGAGCGCGAACGCCCTTACCGCGCTGCGGAGTTGGCCCATCGTGGCGGCGGCCTGGACGCCGTGCCCCTGGACGTCGCCGATGACCAGGGCCAGACCGTCACCGGCCTCGACGACGTCGTACCAGTCGCCGCCCACCTCCATGCCCTGGGTGCCCGGCAGATAGCGCCCCGCGGTCTCCACCTGCGGGTGGGCGGAGAGCCGGCGGGGGAGGAGGGCCTGCTGGAGGCCGCGGGCGAGGGCGGCCTCCGAGTCGTAGCGCTGCGCCTTCTCCATCGCGTGGGCGATCAGCCCGGCGAGGGCGGTGAGCACCGCGCGCTCCTCGCCGCTGAAGCTGCGGGACCGGTCGAAGCCCAGGATCGCCGAGCCGACCGGGCGCCCGGACGCGATCAGCGGCAGGAACGCGCGGGCGCCCTCCTCCGCGTCCAGCGGGATGCCCGGGTAGGCGTCCGCCAGCTGCTGCATGGAGTCGAAGAAGAGCGGGCGTCCGGTGGTGAGGGTCTCCACACCGGGCAGCCGGGCGTCGAGACCGACCCCGTCGAACGGGGCGAGGAAACCCTGCGGGAAGCCGGTCTCCCAGGCCAGGTACAGATGCCGTTCCTGAAGCAGGTAGATCGCGAGGCGCCGGCCGCCGAACGCGGGCAGCAGCTCCTTCATGACCACCGCGGACACCTGGCGGGCGGTGACCGCCTCCGTCAGCGCGATGGCGAGCACGATCGGCCGGTACAGCGGAGCCAACGAGGTGACGCCGTTGTCCGGGCCGCCGTCCCCGTCGGCGCGCACGGGCACCAGCGGCAGCGGCGGCCCCGACACCCGGGTCGAGGGGGCGACCGTGCACGTCAGCCGGTCCTGGCCCGGATGGACGGCCATCGCCAGCCAGTCGCTCTGGTACGGCTCCTGCCCCTGCTCCCGCTCGTCCGGGCGCCGGACGTGGAAGTGCACCGGCCCCAGCGAGAGCAGGGCGCCGCGCAGCTGGTCCTCGCAGCCGATCTGGTTCAGCCAGGGCACGCCCTCCCACAGCGGGCGGCCCAGCAGCTCCTCGCGCGGCCGGCCCAGCAGCTGGGCGGCGCGCGGATTGGCGTAGGTGACCAGCCCCAGCCGGTCCAGACAGAACACGCCGTCCGGCAGCAGATCGGCCACGCTGTCGGCCATCGGCGCGGAGCCCGGGTCGACGACGACACCGCTGACCGGGTACCCGCCGCCCGGCGAAAGCGGCCCGGTGGCGGGCGTCCACAGGTCCAGCAGCCGGGCCGAACCGTCCGCCGCCCGCACCCGCAGGGGCAGCGGCGGGGGTTTCCCGGCGGCCGTGGCCCGCAGCGCGGCCATGACCTGGTAGGTGTCGCCCGGCGCCACCACGTCCGCGAGCGCCTGCGCGGTGCCGGGGAACTCCGCGGGCTCCACCCCCAGCAGGGCGTGCAGGGAGCCGTCCCCGGTCACGGCCGCGGTCCTCGGATCCCACACGAACCTGGCCATACGGCCCTCGGGGTGGTGCGTGGCCGTCGTCCGGACGCAGACGGGCTCGCCGTCCCAGGCGACGTACGGACCGTCCTCGTCCTTGTGCTCGTCCTCCAGCTCGGCCAGCGCCCTGCCCAGCTCCTCGGCCAGCCGGGTCATCCGGTCCAGCCCGGACAGCACCTCGGTCGTGTCCGCGGCGGAGGGCCGCAGCACGGTCAGCACGCCGTACGTCGTCGACCCGCCGATGACGGGGACGTACTGGGACCCGAACTGGAACGGCAGGCTCGCGGCGAACTGCGGATAGCGGCGCATGGTCTCGGTGGCGTTCGGCAGGACCACGTGGACGCCGAGCCGGTAGGCGTCGGCGACGGGGAACTTGCTGTCGACGTGCAGCCGACCCCAGGGCCGGAACAGCGGCCCGGGCAGCCCCGCCAGCACGCCGAGACGCAGCAGTCCGGGCGTGCTGGACCGCAGGTAGACGCCACCGGAGTGGCCGCCGGCCGCGTCGATCGCCTCCGTCGAGGCGTCGATGAGCAGCTCGGCGAGCCGTCCGGGCGTCCCCTTCTCGCGCTCGGCACTCCCAGTCATTGGGGCACTACCTCGTCCCTGTGGCGCCGGGTGGGTGACACAGCAAGAATGCGCCAGGACGCGGCCCGGGTCACCTGGGCGGACGGGATGGGCTGGAGAGACACGGGTATCGCCGGTCCGTCGGGGTCTGATGAAGTGATCAAGAGTGACTCACGTGTGGGTGGGGTCGGATGCGGGGTGCCACAGGCGGTGTGGCCGGCGGTTCGGCCGGTGTCGTCGGCTCATGACGAAGGCCCCTCGGCGTGGGTGCGGAGGGCGTTTCGCGGGTCAGGCGACGGGGGTGGGCCGACCGGGGGTGGTGCTGCGGTCGCCCGGGGTGCGGGCGTCGTACGGGAGCGCGTCCTTCACGTGCGAGGTGTCGCTCTGTGCGTTGCGTACGTCGAGGTCTACGGCCCCTGCGTGGTCGGGGTGCTCGTGGCCGACCCTCCGGAACCCGGCGGACCAGTCGGTCGTCGCCGGGTCCGCCGCGTCACGGTCGTGCGTCGTCCGGCCGGTGCGCTCGGGTACGGCGAGCGTTCTTCCGGCGGACCGGGGTGTGGCCATGGGGCTGAGCCCTTTCGCATCGACGCGATAAGTAGGCAGGCAGGAGAAGGGAGTTGAGGTCCGACCCGCGTCAGCGATCGGTCCTCGACCCATGGCGTTCAGGATGGCGCAAACTACGCCTCGCGCGGGGCGAATTCGATCTGTTGCCCTCGCCGGAAATGACCGGCCTGCCTCCGATTCGCCGGCCATGGCGGCGTCTTCGGCACGGGAACCGCACCGCACAGCCCCCGCCCACCCCACCCGCACCCCGATTGTTAGCCTCGGGCATGGCCAGTTTCCCTTTCCCCCCGCCCCGTCACGGTTCGCGATGAGTACGGTCGCCGCCGCCTCCTTCCCGCTCGGTGCCGGGACGACGCTCGCCGAACTCGCTCAGGACCCGCACCCACGGCTGGCGCGGCTTCGGGAGAGTGAACCCGTGTCCTGGCTGCCGGAGTTGGACGGGTGGCTCGTCACGCGACGGGATCTCGCGTTGGGAGTGATGCGGGACGCGGCCACGTTCACCGTGGACGACCCGCGCTTCTCCACCGCCCAGGTCGTCGGCCCGAGCATGCTGTCGCTCGACGGGGAGCGGCACGCCCGTCACCGCGAACCCTTCACCGCGCCCTTCCGCCCCCGCGAGGTACGGGAGGGTTTCGCCTCGTTCATCGAGCGCGAGACCGACCGGCTCGTCACCGGGCTGCGACCGGCGGGTGCCGGTGAAGTGCGGCGCGCCTTCGCGGGGCCGCTCGCGGTCGCCGTCGTCACCGAGGCGCTCGGGCTGACCGGCGCCACCCCGGACACGGTCCTCTCCTGGTACGACGCGATCGTGCGGGCGGTCTCGGACATCACGGCCGGCCACGAGGCGGGAGCCGCCGGCACCAGTGCGTACGCGGAACTGCGCGCCGCGGTCGAAGCCACCGTCGCCGACCGGGGCGGAGCCTCACTCCTCGGCTCCGCCGCCGGACAGCTGACACTGCCCGAAGTCGCCTCCAACGCCGCCGTGTTGATGTTCGGCGGCATCGAGACCACCGAGGCGATGATCACCAACGCCCTGTTGCATCTGCTCCGACACCCGGACCAACTCGCCCTCGTCCAGGCCGATACGGGTCTTCTGGACGGCGCGATCGAGGAGTCGTTGCGCCTCGAACCCGGTGCCGCCGTCGTGGACCGCTACGCCACCCGCGACACCGTCCTCGGCCCGGCCACGATCCGCGAGGGCGACCTGGTCACCGTCTCCCTCACCGGCGCCAACCGCGACCCGGCCGTCTTCCCCGACCCCGACCGCTTCGACGTCCGCCGCGAGAACGCCCGCCTCCAACTCGCCTTCGCCCACGGCCCGCACTACTGCCTCGCCGCCCACCTCGCCCGCCTGGAGACCCGTATCGCCCTCCAGCACCTCCTCGAACGCCTCCCCGCCCTGCGCCTCGACCCGGACCACCCCACCGCCCCGCACGGGCTGGTCTTCCGCAAGCCGCCGACGCTGCATGTGCTGTGGGACGCCACGACGTGATGCCGAGCCGGGGCCCCGAGGGTGACGCTCCGTCAAGTTCCTTCAGTCACGGCCCACTTGGCGCTCCATGACCTCCACCAACCGCCCCAGCGCACTCAGTACCCGCTCCCGGTCCTCACCCAGCCCCGCCAACAACCGCACCTCGGCGGAGAGTTGGCGCGGGAACAGGTCGTCCACGGCCTTCGCCCCGGCCGGCGTGATGGTCACCAGGGCGGCACGCCGGTCGGCCGGGTTCGGTGTACGGGCGATGAAGCCGCGCTTCTCCAGCTTGCCCAGGGCCTTGCTGACGCCCGCGCGGGACAGCCCGAGCCATTCGGCGAGGCGGCGGGCGATCACCGGGTCGGTCGCGTGCCGTAGGGGGATCAGCATGTCGACCTCGGGGGCGGTGAGCGCGGCACCCGCGTAGAGGGGCTCGACGGCCCGGTTCAGGAGCCCCGTGGCGTGCTTGAGCAGGCCGATCAGCTCCATGGGAGAGGTGTCGAGGCCGGGGTTGTGGTCGGTCCACTGCGCGCGGACATCGGCGGGGGAGGGCGACATGCGGCTCGTGTTCTCACTTCCTGGACAGGGCCTTCGTAGGCCCTTGTGGACCCGATCCACAGGCTTTCACGGGTCTTCACGGGTTGGCGAAGGCCTACACCGATCCGTCATTGTTAACCAGTGAACCATCGGTTACCGTTATGGTCATGGTATCGCCGTCCCCCTCCAGGCCCGCCGCCACGAGCGCCACCGCACCGGCCGACCCCACCGACCTCTCGCGGCGCACAGCCGTCGCCCTGGTCGCCGTCCTCGCCGCGCTGACCGCCGTCGCCCCGCTCGCGACCGACATGTACGTCCCCGGTTTCCCCGCGATGGGGGACACGCTCGGGGCGAGCAGCTCGGCCGTACAGCTGACGATGACCGCGTTCCTGGCCGGACTCGTCGTCGGCCAGCTGCTGATCGGCCCGCTGAGCGACAGCCTCGGCCGCCGCGGACTCCTGCTGTCCGGAACGGCCGCGTTCACGGTCTTCTCCGTCGCCTGCGCCCTCGCACCTGACATCGAGGTCCTGACCGGCGCCCGATTCCTTCAGGGCGTGTCGGGCGCGGCCGGCATGGTGCTCGCCCGCGCCGTGCTGACCGACCGCTTCCAAGGGGCCGAACTTCCACGCTACTTCGCGGTCCTCTCCCAGATCATGGGCGTCGCGCCGGTCGCCGCACCGGTGCTCGGCGGGGCGATCCTCGCCGTGTCGACCTGGCGCGCGGTGTTCGTCGTACTGACCGTGATGGGCGGCCTGTTGCTGTTCGGCGTGGTCCGCAAGGTCCCGGAGACCCTGCCGCCCGAGCGGCGGCACGCGGGCGGGATCACGAACACCTTCCGCGCGATGGGGGAGTTGCTCGGACGCCGTACGTTCATGGGCTACGTCCTTGTCCTGGCGTTCATCTCGGCGGCACTGTTCGCCTACATCAGCGGCTCCAGCTTCGTCTTCGAGAACCTGCACGGGGTGTCCGCCACGACGTACTCGCTGATCTTCGCGAGTAACGCGGTCGCCATGCTGATCGCCGGCGCGACCTTCTCCCAACTCGCCGGACGGGTACGGCTGAACACCCTCCTCGTCGCCGCGGTCGCCGTCGCCTCGGTCGGGGCGCTGGGCCAGGTGCTGCTGGTGCTGACCGTGGGGGAGACCCTCGCCGGCACCTGGATCACCCTGTTCATCACGGCCGGTGGCATCGGCATGGTCTTCCCGTCGACCCTGAGCATCGGCCAGGCCCTCGGCCGCAACGCCCCGGGCGCGGCCTCCGCCCTTCTCGGCGGTCTGCAGTTCCTGTTCGGCGCGCTCGCGGCGCCGCTGGTGGGGGTGTTCGGGGAGGACGGGTCGCTGCCGATGGCGGTGATCATGCTGATCGCCGTGGCAGCGGCGGGAGTCGCACTGGTCGCGCTGGCCAGGCCGTGGGAGGGGCAGGGAGAACCGACAGAGTCGGCGAAGTGACTGACGACCCGTCTGGAGCCCGTGGTTTTCGGCGAGTTCCTTCGTTCGGTCCGCGGGATGCTCAAGGCCGGCGGTCGGTTGTGGTTCTCGGGTTACGGGTCTGTCCCAACGGGCGGTGACCGTCGGCGAGTTCGCGAGGGCTGCGGGAACTGCCACCCGGGCTCGTGGTTGGGGCGCTCCGGCACGTTGTGCCTGGTGGCGGTGGACGTCGTACGGGGAGGTGCGTGTAACAGGAATGTCTTGTGCGGTGGCTGCGCGGAACGGTCGACCCGGCCGAGCCGCTCTTGATGATCAGAAACGCCCGCTCGTACCGACGACCCGTGCTGAGCGGCCGGCACTGACACCACCGATCCTGAGGATGAATCGATGCGCGTTCGCAAGCTCACCTTCGCCGCCCTGGCCGTCGCCGCCGGTCTCTCGCTCACGGCCTGCCAGAGCGATGGCGCCGACACGGGAAAGAGTGACTCGTCGTCCGCGCCCACGGCGTCGTCCGGGTCCAACGCCTCGTCCTCGGGCGGCGGTTCGGACACGGGCGGCTCGGACCAGAGCGGCGCGAAGGCCACCACGGGGACCAGCTCCGGTGGGTCCAGCTCCGGCGGCACGGGTACGGCTGCCGGTACCGGTTCCGACGTGAACGCCAAGGTCGGCAAGTGCCGTACCGACGAGCTGGAGGTCACGGCGAAGGACAACACCATCGACGGCGACGCCGACCGGACCGTCGTGGTCGAGTTCAAGAACGGTGGCGGCCGGGACTGCGTGATCTCCGGGTACGCGGGCGTCGACCTGAGGACCAACGCGGGGACGGTGTCCGCGAAGCGCACCGGCCAGGAGACCACGTCGGCCGTCCTCAAGAACGGGAAGTCGACCTACTTCCCCGTCAACTACCCGTTCGACAAGTCGGGCGGCTCCGGCGTCCGCATCACCGGCCTGGTGGTGACCCCGCCGAACGAGACGAAGTCGGTCACCCTGAACTGGCCGGGCGCCGCGACCCTGCCCGTCACGGACGGCTCCGGCTCCTCCGTGACGGTCGGCCCGGTCGGCAGTGCGGGCCAGGGCGGCTGACCGATGCCGGTGCTGCCGGCCGATCGATTCCTCCAGCTGCGGGGTGTGCGGCCCCAACAGGCCTCGCTCCGCTAGGAGTTCCTCGCCGTCCGGGCTCGATACGCCGCGACCGTCGTCCGGCTCGCGCACGCGTTGGAGCAGAACCGGCGGGTGCGGTTCCGTGACTGGTCCACGAAGTAGTTCTCGCACCCGGCCGCCGCGCACCGGCCCAGTGTCACCCCCGGGTCCCCGGCCGTGACCAGGGCGAGTTCGGCGGCGATCAGCTGGCCGAGCCAGCGCTCGGCCGGGGTGCCGTTGCGGCTGAAGTGGATGTGCCAGCCGTCGAGGCCGTCGTGGTCGGACAGGTGCATCTCCGGCGGATAGTCGCGCAGCAGGCGGTGCACCGCTTCGGGGTCGGCGCCGTCGACCGTCTGCGCCAGCGCCGTGCCCACGAGGTCCGGCAGCTCGCCGTAGCCGCCGCCCGAGGGCGGAGTGACCTCGTGCTCCGCGAAGAACGCGCCCACCAGTTCGCCCTGTTGGTCGAGGGTCCCGGTGTTGGCCAGCTCGACGGCCAGCCGCGCCACGTTCGCCATGTAGTCATCGTATTGCACTTGACCGCCTACATCGCCGCTTCTTACCGTAGGTGCCATGATAACTGACGACACCTACATTGCCCGTCGGCTGCAGATGCTCGGGGAGTGGGACACCGCGCTCGCCGTCCTGGGCCCGGACGCCGACCCCGAGCTGCGTGCGGAGATCGCCGTGGACCGCTGGTTCTTCCGGATCGAGGGTCATGAGGAGGCCGAGAAGGCGGTCGCGGCGCTCGACCCGGCATCGCCGACCGCGCACCTGCTCACGGCGCGACTCGCCTACAGCCGCCTGCTGTTCGGGCGTGAACCCCGCGCCGACGACCACGCCGTGGCCGAGGCCGGCTACCGCGCGGCGATCGAGGGCGGCGACGAGAAGACGCGCGCCTGGGCCGAGTACCACTGGGCCGTCCTGCTGGACAACATCGACGAGGATCCGGCCGCCGCCCTCCCGCTCTACGAGTCGTCCCTCGCCGTCGCGACGAAGTCCGGCGACGGCTACTTCGAGTCGTACATCATCCGGCACCTCGCCCCGCACAAGGAGCCCGCCGAGCGGACGGCGATGCTGCGCCGCTCGCTCAACCTGCGCGCCGCGCTCGGTGCCCGGCCCCAGGCGATCGCCGCGCAGGCCCTCCTCGCCGAGCACCTCCCCGAGGGCGGCCCCGAGCGCGCCGAGCTCCTGCGGATGGTCCGCCCGGGTGCGGAGGAACTGCACATCGGCTGGCTCCTGTCCGGGCAGTGACCTGGTTCGGAATGACCTGGTTCGCGCGCCGGGAGTGTCCCCTGCTGCCATGGGCCACCCTCGTTGACAAACCGGTTCAAGGCTGCTGAATCGGTGGTTCCGTCGAGGGCGATGGGTTCGGCGGAGCTGCGCCATCCTCACGAAAGGACTGCGATGCGAGCCGCACATGTACTCGACGGAGAGCTCCTCGTCGGTGAGGTCGACAAGCCGACGCCCGGTGACGGTCAGGTCCTCGTGCGCATACGGGCCCGCGCGATCTGTGCGTCCGGCCTTCACTTCCTGCGGGGCGGGAAGAGGATGGTCGAGTTGTCCCGTGAAACGGGCGGGCCGTGCGCGAGTCCCGACCTGGAGAAAGAGGTCGTCCTCGGGCATGAATTCGTCGGCGGGATCGTCGAGTACGGTCCGAACAGCCGCGAAGCGCTCAAGGTCGGCGCGCGTGTGGTGTCCGTGCCGGTCGTGATGACCTCGTCCGGACATTCCGTCATCGGATTCGACGACAACTGTCCCGGTGGCGGCAAGACCAGCGTGTGCGCCGACCTCGCCACACCCTCGGCCTGGCCAACAGGCCAGCGCCCGAAGGGGAGTTGCACCACCCCACGCATCCCGACGATCTCGATCTTGTTGCGATACCCGCCCGCAAGGCCAACTCCGCCTGGGCCAGGGCAGGATCGGGATCACGCCGGTCGATGCCGCACCACAGGAGCCCCCCATGCCGAAGCTCGAAGTCAACGGCGCAGTAATCGCGTACGACGACGAGGGCCCCCGTGACGGAGACGGCGGTGCGCCGCTGGTGTTCATTCACGGGTGGACGGCCGACCGGCACCGCTGGGACGACCAGTTCGCGCACTTCGCGGTCGGGCGGCGAGTGATACGGCTCGACTTGCGCGGGCACGGGGAGAGCACCGGTGCGGGGGCGCGGACGGTCGGTGAACTCGCCGCGGACGTCGTCGCGTTGCTCGATCATCTGGAGGTCGACCGGTTCGTGCCGGTCGGGCATTCCATGGGCGGGATGATCGCCCAGACGCTCGTCCTGGATCATCCCGAGCGGGTCGAACGGATGGTGCTGGTCGACTCGATCAGCCGGATGACCTACAGCTGGGCGCGCGGGCTGCTGTTGGCGGTGTCCACGCTGCTGCCGTTCAAGCTGTTCGTCGCCGTCAACATCCAGCGTGCCTTCGCCCCCGGCTACCCCAAGGAGAAGATCCGCGAGTACGTCGACGCCTCCGCCGCCACACCGCGCGAGGTCGTCATGACCTGCTACGGCGCCATGCGAGCCTTCGATGTACTGGACCGCGTCGGCGGGATCAGCGCACCCACGCTCATCGCGCACGGATACCACGACATCCAGTTGCCGCTCTCCCAGATGCTGCGGATGGCCAACGCCTACCCGGACGCGGTCGTGCGGATCGTCGACTCCGGGCACGAACTGCCCGTCGAGAAGCCCGCCCAACTCACCGCGCTGCTCGGGCAGTTCGTGACCGTGCCGGCAGCCTGAGGGAAGACCTCAAGCCGGCCGTACCAACCCCGCGTCGTACGCGAAGATCACCGCCTGTACCCGGTCCCGCGCGCCGATCTTCGCGAGGATGCGGCTCACGTGGGACTTGACCGTGGACTCGGCCAGGCACAGACGTTCGGCGATCTCGGTGTTGCTCCAGCCGGCCGCCATGACCGTGAGGACCTCGCGTTCGCGGTCGGTGAGGGCGTCCAGGCGGCGGTCCTGTTCGGCGGTGCGGCCGGGCATGCGGTCGGCGAAGGCGTCGATGAGTTTGCGGGTCAGGCCGGGGGAGATGACGGCGTCCCCGGCGGCCACCGCGCGGATGCCGGCGACGAGTTCCTCGGGCAGCGCGTCCTTGAGGAGGAAGCCGCTGGCCCCGGCGCGCAGCGCGGCGTACGCGTACTCGTCGAGGTCGAACGTGGTGAGGACCAGGACGCGGGAGCGGCCACCCGACCGCACGATCCGGCGGGTGGCCTCGATGCCGTCCATGCCGGGCATGCGGACGTCCATCAGGACGACGTCGGGGCGGAGTTCGGCTGTCAGCCGGACCGCCTCGCCGCCGTGCGTGGCCTCGCCGACCGTGCTCAGGTCGGGGTACTGCTCGATGAGCATGCTGAAGCCGAGGCGTTGCAGGGCCTGGTCGTCGACGATGAGGACGGTGGTCATGCCGGGTGCTTCTCCGTCAGGTCGGGGGCGGTGGAGAGGGGGACCAGGAGGGCGCGGACGGTCCAGCCACCACGGGAGTTGGGGCCCGCGACGACCTGTCCGCCGTAGAGCGCGGCCCGTTCGCGCATGCCGACCAGGCCCTTGCCCTGTTCGTCGGTGGCGGGCGCCTCGTGCGGGCCGGTGTCCTCGACGGTGACGATCACCGCGTCCGGGGCGGCCGTCACCGTGACCTCGACCGTCGTGTTCGGTGCCGTGTGCTTCAGCGTGTTGGTGAGGGCTTCCTGCACGATGCGGTAGACGGCGAGCTGAAGTCCCTGGGCGAGAGAGGTGAGTTCGCCCTTGAAGTGGAGGGTGGCGGCGGGTCCCGCGGCCCGGACCCGTTCCATCAGGGCGTGCAGATCGGCCAGTCCGGGCTGGGGTGCGAGCGGGGTGTCGTCGGGCTCGTCGTCGTGGATGACCGCGAGCAGCCTGCGCAGTTCGGCCAGGGCGCCGCGCCCGCTGTCGGCGATGATCCGCAGGGTGTCCGCGCCCCGCTTCGGCTTGGTCTCGGCGAGCCCGGCGGCGCCGCCCGCGAGACCGACGATCACGGCGAGGGTGTGACCGAGGATGTCGTGCATCTCCCGTGCCACGCGGGCGCGTTCGGTCGCCGCGGCCAACTGGGCCCGCTGGTCGCGCTCCTTCTCCAGCCGTACGGCGTGCTCCTGGAGGGCCTCGATGTACGCGTTCACCAGTTTTCCGGCCAGACCGAGCGCGGCCATCGACAGCACGGCGACCACGGCGAGGAATGCCAGCACCGAGGTGCTGGCATCGTCGTTCGCCAGCCTGGAGCCGCCGTTGAAGAAGATGAACGACACGGCGGTCTGCCCGAGGGTGTAGGCGACGCCGATGGCCAGCTGGCCGGGGGCCCCGAAGCGTCCCAGGTTGAGCAGCGCGACCAGCTGGGTGGCGCTCGAACCCGAGTCCACCCCCAGGGACAGGGACACCTCGGAGATGGCCACCAGCAAGGCGAAGACGAGCACCGGTCGCTGCCGCCGCCACAGCAACGGAACGGTGTACCCCGCCGTGATCGCCAGCATCAGCACGAAGGCGGCGACGGAATCGTGGCCCGCGCGGACCAGGGCCGGAATACCGGCGAGGGCATAGCAGGCGGGCACCCCCCACCGCCTGACCCGCGGATGAGCCAGGTCGACCGCTCGCACCCGCCCCAGCCACGTGAGCAGCCGGACGACCGACCGGTACTCGGAGTCGCCCAGCCGGGTCCGTCCGATCAGGCTCTCAGGATGGACGGACCGGTCTTTGGGCGGGGCGGTCACGGGAGACACCCTCCATGGTGCAGGCGGGCCGCCCGCCGGTCCCGGGGGAAGGGGACCGGCGGGCGGGGACGGTGTGGTCGAACAGGGGCAGCCGTACGGCGGCGGACGGCGTCCTGGTGTGGATCGTACGGCCGCCGCCTCAGCTCTTGCCGGTGGCGCCGGACGACACGGGCGCCTTGTCCGGGCCGGTGGAGCCGGTGTCCGGGGTCTCGGCCAGCAGGTGGCGCAGCCGTTCGCCCTCGACGTCGACATTGGGCAGCGCGCGGTCCAGCCAGTCGGGCAGCGCCCAGGCGCGGCGGCCGAGCAGGGTCATGATCGCGGGCACGAGCGTCATGCGGACCACGAAGGCGTCGAAGAGGACGGCGGCGGCGAGGCCCAGGCCGATCGACTTGATCAGTGCCACGTCGTCGAGGAGGAATCCGGCGAACACGGAGATCATGATGACCGCGGCGGCCGTGACCACCCGGGCGCTGTGCCGGAAGCCCGCGATCACGGCCTCCGTGGGCTCGGCCCCGTGGACGTACTCCTCCCGCATCCGGGTCACCAGGAACACCTCGTAGTCCATGGCGAGTCCGAACACCACGCCGATCATGAAGATCGGCAGGACGCTCACGATCGGCGAGGTCTGGTCGACGCCGAACAGGTCCGCCAGCCAGCCCCACTGGAACACCGCGACCACCACACCGAGCGTGGCGAGCACGCTGAGCAGGAAGCCGAGGGCCGCCTTGAGCGGGACCAGGATCGAGCGGAAGACGAGAAGCAGCAGGATCAGGGCCAGGCCGACGACCACACCCAGGTAGGGGATCAGGGCGCCGCTGAGCTTGTTGGACACGTCGATGTTCAGCGCGGTGGTGCCGGTGACCAACAGTTCGGCGCCGGTGTCGGTCTTCAGGGCGGGGCCCCGGTCGCGGATGTCGGAGACCAGGTCGACGGTGGCCGCGCTGCTGGGCGAGCTCTTCGGTACGACGGAGATCAGCGCCACGTCGCCGCTCTGGTTGAACACGGCGGGGCGTACGGCGGCGACGTCGGACAGCTTGCGGAGCTGGGCGACCGCGTCCTGTGCGGCGGTCTTGGTGTCGCTGCTGTGCCGGCCGTCGACGACCACGGTCAGCGGGCCGTTGTAGCCGTCGCCGAAGCCCTTGGTGATCGTGTCGTAGGCGATGCGCTCGCTGGTGCCCGGCGAGGACGTGCTGTCGTCCGGCAGGGCCAGACGCATCGACAGGGCGGGGATCGCGAGGACACCGAGCCCGACGACGGAGACGACGAGCATCTTCAGCGGGTTGCGGGTCACGAACCGGGCCCAGCGCACGCCCGCCGTCTCGCCCTTGCCGCCCTCCTGGAGGGCGCGCATCCGGCGACTGGTGAACCGGCTGCCCATGATCCGCATCCCGGCGAAGCCCAGCACCGCGGGCAGCAGGGTCAGCGCGATGAGTACGGCGACGACGACCGCGAAGGCGGCGCCCAGGCCCATCGTGGTCAGCATGCTGATGCCGATGATGCTCAGACCGGCCAGGGCGATGACGACGGTGAGACCTGCGAAGACCACCGCGGAACCGGCGGTGCCCAGCGCGCGGCCCGCGGCCTCCTCCGGTTCGTGGCCGTCGCGGATCTCGCTGCGGTACCGGGAGACGATGAACAGGGCGTAGTCGATGGACACCGCCAGGCCCAGCATCAGCGCCAGTGTCGACGCGGCCGAGCTGAGGTCGAGGAACGCGCTCGCGACCGTGATGGCGGCGACCGCCGTCCCGACCCCGAAGATCGCCGTCAGCAGCGGCAGCCCGGCCGCGAGCAGCGACCCGAAGGTGATGACGAGCGCCACGGCCGCGATCAGCAGACCGATCAGCTCGGTGCTGCTGCTGCCCGCCTTCTCCTGTACGGCGTTGCCGCCCAGGCTGACCGCGAGGCCGGCCTTCTCGCCCCGGTCGGCCACGGAGTGCAGCGCGTCCCGCGCGGCGTCGGTGACGTCGGGCTGGCCGACCTTGTAGGTGACCTGGGCGTAGGTGATGGTGCCGGACTCGCTGATCAGGCCGCTCTGGTACGGGTCGGAGACGTTCGCGACCTGGGGCGCCTCCTTGAGGTCGGCGATCAGCGACCGGACCTCGGCCTTGTCGGCGCCGGAGGCCAGTGTGCGCCCCTTGGGCGACTCGAACACGACGCGGGCGGTGGCGCCGGAGGCCGACGCCTGCGGGAACTCCTTCTCCAGCAGGTCGATCGCCTTCTGCGACTGCGTGCCGGGGAGGCTGAAGCTGTCGGACGTGCTCGTCGTGGCATTCATGGCACCGATGCCGACGACGGCCAGGGCGGCGATCCACAGCATCAGGACGAGCCGTCGGCGCCGGAACGAGAACCGGCCCAGCCGGTAGAGGAAGGTGGCCATGGGGTACTCCCACCAGGTTCGATTAGAAAGTGGTGGGCCTGCGCGACCCACGCCTTCACGCTAGGAGCGGCTTTCCTCGCACCCGCAGCACCGGGGAAGTGAAAGCGGCCGGGGTGACTAGTACCGGGGTACTAGACCCTCTCCACCCTCCAGTCGAGGTGGGGACCCGCCAGCCGAGGCGCGCTGCCTTCCCGTCGACGGTGGGCGCCGTGATCCACCCCACACGATCCGGGACAAGAGCCGGTTATGGTGACCAGGCGAATCGAACATGGACAGAACCGGCGGAGGACACCGTGTCGGACGAAGGGCGTCGCATCGCCGGGCGCTACCGGCTGACCGAGCAGATCGGTCGGGGCGGCATGGGCACCGTCTGGCGGGCGGACGACGAGGTGCTCGGCCGCCAGGTCGCGATCAAGCGGCTGCACGTCCGCCCGGAACTCTCCGCCGACGAACTCGCCACCCTCTTCGAGCGCACCCGCCGCGAGGCCCGCAGCGCCGCCCGCATCACGCACCCGAACGTGATCGTCGTCCATGACGTCGTGGACGACGAGGGGCGCCCCTGCATCGTCATGGAGTACGTCCCGGGCCCCACGCTCGCCGAACTCCTCAAGGACGGCCGGACCCTCCCGTACCAGGAGGCGGCCCGCATCGGCCTCGACATGGTCGCCGCCCTGCGCGCCGCCCACGCCGCCGGCGTGCTGCACCGTGACGTCAAACCCGGCAACGTCCTCCTCGGCACCGGCGACCGGCTCGTCCTCACCGACTTCGGCATCGCCATGACGGACGGAACGTCGACCCTCACCAAGACCGGCGAGATGGTCGGCTCCATCCACTACATGGCCCCGGAACGCATCCGCGGGCTCACCCCCGGAACCGCCTCCGACCTGTGGGCTCTGGGCGCCACCCTCTACCAGGCCGTCGAGGGACGCCCGCCGTTCCGCCGGGTCACCGCGATGGAGACCGCGTACGCCATCGCCGTGGACCCCCTGGAACCCATGAAGCAGGCCGGACCGCTGGAGCCGCTCATCGAGGCGCTGCTCATCAAGGAGCCCGCCGAGCGGCCGACGGCGGAACAGACGGAACGGGCCCTGCAGACCGCCTGGTGGGGCGAGTCCACGGACCAACTGCCCCCGGCCACCGCAGACTTGCCCGTCGCGGGACCGGACCCGAAGCCTGCGGCAGAGCCCGGTCGTGGGCGGCGGCGGAGCCGCAAGGGGCTCCTCCTCGGGGGGATCGCCACCGCTGCCGCGGCTGCCGTGGCGGCCACGGCGTTCGTGCTGCACGCCACGTCCGAGTCAGCGCCCGGTCACGCGACTTCCCGGCCCACGACCACGGCCTCCGCATCACCCCTGCCGGAGGGCTACCACCTCGTCCGGGACCGCCGACTCGGCGTCTCCTTCCCGGTTCCGGACGGCTGGAAGGCCGGCAAGCGGACGGCGGAAGAGGTCACCTACACCGACGAGACGGGCCTCGCCGGACTCACCATCGGGATCGTCGACCCGGCGGGCCCCAATCCGAGCACGCACTTCGCGGACACCGAGGCCAACACCAAGGTCAACTACCCCACGTACCGCAGGCTCCGTATGCAGCAGACCACCTTCCGGCAACAGCCCGCCGCCATCTGGGAGTTCACCTTCCAGGGCCGGGTCCGGGTGTTCCGCGCCATCGACCTCGGCTTCGGCCGGGAGGGCGACCGCGAGTACGACATCTACCTCTCGGCCCCGGACGCGAAGTGGGACACCTACCGTCCCGTCTTCGACACGGCCAGGGACGGCTTCGTCACCAGCGCGTCGTAACTCGCCTCCTCACTGCGGGTGTTCGGCGCACAGGCAGCCAACACCCTTGTCGATCCAGTCCCGTTCGGCCCACTCCGGATGCCGCTCGACCATGAGCGCCCGGACCTCCTCGACGATCGTCTCCTCGCTCGACGCCGAGTCGCGGCGGGCCCACGTCTCGTCCCGCAGCAGCCGCAGATAGTCACGGACGTCCGCGAGCAACTCCGGCCCGCCGACGGCCCCGTGGCCCGGTACGACGACCCGCGCCCCCTCGCCCGCGAGCCGCTCCGTCACCGCGAGCCAGCGGGTGCCGGACACATCGGTGTCGTACGGCGGGAACCACGGGAAGATGGCGAACTGCCCCGCCTCCACCAGGTCCCCCGTGAACAGCACGCCCGCGTCCGGCACCCGGATCACCTGGTCGCCCTTGCTGTGCGCCCGCCCGGTGGCCCTCAACTGCACGATCCGGCCGCCCAGTTCGAGGTCGTACGTCTCGTCGTAGACCAGGTCGGGCTCCGGCAGGACGACACCTTCGAGCTGCCGGGCGACCGGCTCGCCGAGTCCCCGGAACATGTCGAGATAGCCCGCGCCCTTCACCTTCAGGTCCTCGGCCTGGGCCCGGTTCACGAGGAACGTCGCCTCGCCCGCGAACACCTGGGCCCCGAAGGCGTGTTCAGGGTGGAAGTGGGTCGTGGTGAGGTACAGCCTGCGGCCCCCGGCGTACTCGGCCGCGAACTCCAGCACCTTCTCGGCGTTCCGCGGGCCCAGTCCCGTCTCCACGACGAGCACCGCGTCCCGGCCGCCGATGACCCCGATGTTGGGCACCAACCGCACCCGCCCGTCGGGCACGACCACCAAGTCCCGTCCCAGCTCCCGGACTTCGGCGACATGCACGACGGGGTCGTGCGGCACCCGGTCGGGCGATACGTGGTCGGCCATGATGACTCCTCAGCGGTACGGCGATCTCGTCCGTCCACCACTCCACCGCCGGACCCCCAGGGGTGTCCAAGACCGATCCTGTACGGCCGATACCGCGTCGGTATCATCGCCGGTCATGGAGCTACGCACGCTGCGCTACTTCGTGGCGGTCGCCGAGGAACTCCACTTCGGCCGGGCCGCCGTGCGCCTGCGGATGACCCAGCCGCCGCTGAGCCGGGCGGTCAAACAGCTGGAGACCGAGCTGGGCTGTGTCCTGCTGCTCCGCTCGCCCACGGGGGTGGCGCTCACCCCGGCCGGTGTCCTGCTCCACGAGGAGGCGTGCGCCCTGCTGGCGCAGGCCGACCGGGTGCGGGCCCGCGTCACCGCGACGGCCGGACCGGTCACCCTGACCGTGGGCACCCTCGCCGACAGCGCGGAGCGGTTCGGCACCCGGCTCGCCGCCGCCTATCGGGAGCACCACCCCGCCGCCCGCATCCTCGTCCGTGAGTCGGACCTGACCGATCCGACCGCGGGACTACGGGCAGGACTCGTCGACGTGGCGCTGACCAGGGCACCCTTCGACGACACCGGCATCACCACCCGCACCCTGCGCTCGGAACGGGTCGGCGTGGTCCTCCGTACGGACGACCCGCTCGCCCACCGCGACAGCCTGCGCCTGACCGACCTCGCCGAGCGCCGCTGGTTCCGCTTCCCGGACGGCACGGACACGGTGTGGCAGGCCTACTGGACGGGCTCGGCGGGCCACGGCCGACGCCGTGACAGGCCCGTCGTACGGACGGCTCGCGAGTGCCTGCAGTCCGTCCTGTGGAACGGCACCGTGGGCCTGATGCCCCTCGGGCACGACCTGCCGGAGGGGCTGACGGTGGTGCCGTTGACCGACATGCCGCCGAGCAGGTTCGTCATCGCCTGGCGCGCCGACGGCACCACGCCACTGATCCGGTCCTTCGTGCGGATCGCCGAGACCGTGCATCGCGGCACTGATTCGACTCGCATGGGATGAGGGTCGCGCGTTCCCCGCAGGTCGAGCCGTGTGAGAGGGGCGTGCACCGGTCTTGCCCCGGCGGCCCGCGTCCCGTTACGTTGCGGCAAAGTTACTGGCCAGGTACGCGATGCGGTCCGGCGCATCGGTGTTCGGCGAGCGGAACGGGCATCGGGTGACAGGTCGCGGCAAGGGGCAACTGGAGGCGCAGTACGGCCTCCTGACGAGCATCGCCACGGAGGCGGGGGTCTCGCTCAGCACGGTGTCCAAGGTGGTGCACCGGCGCCGGGACGTCGGCGCCAGGACGCGCGAGCGGGTCGAGGAACTCCTCGCCCGGCACGGCTTCGTGCGCCCGTGGGAACGCGATCCCGCGACACCCCGGCAGATCATCGCCGTGTTCCGTGACCTGTCCGGGCCGTACACGCTGGAGGTGGTCCGCGGCATCGTGGACGCGGCCGGCGCGCTCGGCATCGACGTGGTCACCGGCACGACGAGCCGGCGGTCGATCTCCGGGTGGCTGGAGCAGTGCGTCGCGCTCGGCGCGGCCGGGATCGTCATCGTCATCTCGATGCTGTCCGAGGAGGACCAGCGCCGCATCGTCGAGCAGCGGCTCCCGGTGGTGCTGATCGACCCGCTCAGCGCGCCCTCCGAGGACATCCCCAGCATCGGCGTGACCAACTGGAGCGGCGCCCGCGACGCCGTACAGCACCTGCTGGGGCTCGGGCACACCCGGATCGGCATGGTCGCGGGCCGCTCCCACTCCCTGGCCGGGGCGGCACGCGTGCACGGTTACCGGGCCGCGCTGGAGGAGGCCCAGATCGCCTACGATCCGGCGATCGTCCGCTCGACCGACTTCGACTACGCCGAGGCCCTCGCCACCGCCGGCCAGATCCTCCGCGCCGCCGACCCGCCGACGGCCGTCTTCGCGGCCAGCGACGCGCAGGCGCTCGGCGTGCTGGAGGCGGCCCGGCAGCAGGGGCTCGCCGTACCGGACGACCTGGCGGTCATGTCCTTCGACGACACCCTCGTCGCGGCCATGGCCTGCCCACCGCTGAGCGCCGTACGTCAGCCCTTCGAGGAGCTGGGGCGCGAGGCGACCCGGGTGCTCCTGGAACTCGCCCAGGGCAGGCAGCCCGTGTCCCCGCGCATCGAGCTGGCCACGGAACTCGTCCTGCGGACCTCGACCTCCGTGCGCCGCCCGATCAAGCACGTCAATACCGCGTAACTCGCAATCCTGCGAAACACTTTCGACACATGCCGGTGACATCGCGGTGTCCCATCCGAATACTGGCTTCCTGCTCCGCACCCCCATTCCATCCCCCTGGGACCTCCGGAAACTCCGGCATCCCTGGAACGTGGTGCGCGCCTTCCCCCGGTGAAAGGAACGCCGTTGACCAGATCTTGGGCGCGAAAGGCTTTCGCTGCGGCGACCGCCTTCGGCATGGGCGTGGCATTCGCCATCGCCTCCACGACGACTGCGTCGGCCTATCAGCCGAGTCCCGCGAATCTGTATACGGCGACCAACACCGCCGCGTGCAGCAAGAGCCCGTGTGTTCTCTACCCGAAGTCGGCCCAGCTGGCGGACGGCCGGATCGTCGCCACCTTCGAGAACGACCAGACCGCTCCGGTCGGCCAGACCCTGCCCGTGTACAAGAGCGACGACGACGGCACTACCTGGGCGAAACTGTCCGACGTCAAAGCGCCCGCGTACCTCTCCAGCGACTCCAAGTACGCGAAATACACGAGCAATTGGACCAACCCGTTTCTCTACGTCCTCCCGCAGAACGTCGGCAGCCTGACCGCCGGCACCCTGCTGCTGGCGAGCATCGTCTCGGGCGACGACTACTACTACCAGGAGCAGAAGGCCCGCAACTCCAGCTGGACCCCCACCAGTGACGGCGACCGCAAGGACGTCGCCCTCGCCCTGTACTCCAGTACGGACGACGGTGCGACCTGGACCATCCAGAACATCATCGCCGCCGGCGGCTGGCAGGGCGGCAGCGCGGGCAGCGTCGGCCGGGTCTCCACGGCCAACACCTACGCGCAGGTCGACCCGGTGTGGGAACCCCATCTCCTGGCCCACAACGGCACGTTGATCGCCTACTACTCCGACGAGGACGACTACACCGGCTACAACACCACCACCGGCGCCCCGACCCTCGACCCGGACAACGCCACGGCGACGGACTCCGGCGGCCAGGTCCTCCTGCACCGCACCTGGGACGGCGGTACGACAACTGCCTGGAGTTCTCCGGTAGTTGACGTGCCGGGCTCCACGGTGAGCATGGGCAACGGCAAGACGGAGATCGGCGGCGGTCGGCCCGGCATGACGACCATCGCCCCGACGACCGACGGCAAGTGGCTTCTCACGTACGAGTACTGGGGCGGCGGTACCAACGTCCGCTACCGGATGTCCGACGACCCGACGAAGTTCTTCTCGGCCACCGACGCCGCCATCACCTCACTGCCCGTACCCTCCGGCGGGGCCACCCTGTCCACCGGCGGCAGCCCGGTCCTGCTCCCGATGCCGGACGGCCGGATCGTCTACAACGCCGCAGGCAGCGGCGACGTCTGGGTGAACGAGTCCGGACTGTCCACCGGCACCTGGAAGGAGTACAAGACCCCGATCGCCGCCGGGTACAGCCGCAACCTGCAGTACGTCGACGGCACGGGACGCGTCCTCGTCCTCCAGGCGTCCTGGAGCGGCACCAGCGTCGGCCCCGTGACCTACGCCGAGGTCGACCTCGGCCGCTCCGACGGTGCCTACTACAGCCTCGTCAACCGGCTCACCGGCCAGGTGCTCAGCACCGCGTCCGGCAAGACCCAGGACGCGAACCTCACCGGGAACACCCCCGACCTCGTCCTCGCGGCGGACACCGCGGCCACCACCCAGCGCTGGCACCTCACCGCCAAGGGCAGCAACGTCACGCTGCTCAACAAGGCCGGCGGTCGAGCGGCGGCCATCTGGACCGGCACGGCGACGGCCGGGCAGAAGCTGGCCCAGTGGGTCGACGACGGAGCCACCGACAAACAGTGGACCCAGGTCGCGTCCTCGACCAGCGGCTACTACAAGCTCCGCTCGGTCCTCAACACCAGCCTCTACATGACCGGTTCGACCGCGGGCGGCTCCGTCACCGTGGCGGCGGCCACCACCGACGGCTCACAGGACTGGCAACTGGTCCAGGACCCGCTCCCCACCGCCTCCACCTTCACCCTGAAGGGCACGTACTCCAGCCGCTGCCTCGACGTCCCGAACGGTGCGACGGGCGTCCAGGTCCAGATCTACGACTGCTCGGGCAACGCCTACCAGACCATCACGCAGACCACGGCCGGCGAACTCCGCGTCAACGGCAGCTGCTTGGCCGCGAACGGCGACGGCACCACCGCGGGCACCACGCTCATCCTCTGGGCCTGCAACGGAAAGTCCAGCCAGAAGTGGGCGTTCCGCGTGGACGGCACGATCGTCAACCGGGCCAACGGCCTGGTCGTCGACGTGACCAACTGGGGGACGGCCAACGGCTCGAAGGTCGAGCTGTGGACCGGGCTGGGCAACGCGACCCAGCAGTGGAGCCGCGCCTAGGCACACGACGGAAGCGGCGCCACCGTCGGATACGGTGGCGCCGCTTCGTGTACGTCCCCGCCGCCTACTCCCGCTCGACGCTCACCGGCACCGCGTGGTGCCGCAGAACCGCCGCATCCCTTTCCTCGCCCACGAGTCGGATCGCACCGCGCACGGGTGTGTCCAGGCTGGAGGAGCCCGCCTCCAGCAGGATCTCGCCGGGCTCGACGACGCGCGTGCCGGCCAGGCCGGTGAAGGCCAGCCGGTCGGTGTGGACATGGAAGCGGACCGTCGCCCGCTCACAGGGTTCGAGGGCCACCTTGGCGAAGCCGAGCAGGGACCGCACCGGCCGGGTCACCTGGGCGACCGGGTCGATCGCGTACAGCTGGACCGTCTCGGCACCCGCTACCGCCCCCGTGTTCCGCACCCGCACGCTGACCGTGAACTCGCCGTCCACCGGCACCAGTTCACGGTCCACGCCGAGTCCGTCGGTCTCGAAGGTCGTGTACGACAGCCCGTGCCCGAAGGGAAACGCCGGTGTCGGATCGAGGTTGGACAGCCAGCTCTGCCGGTCGCCGAGCGGCGCGTGGAGATAGGTGTAGGGCTGGCCGCCGGGCGTCGTCGGGATCTGCACGGGGAGCTTGCCGCTGAAGTTCGCCTTGCCTGCGAGGAGTTGGGCCACCGCACGGCCGCCCTCCTCGCCCGGCAGGAAGACCTGCACCATCGCTGCGGCGGTGGACGCGAACCGGCCCACCGCGTACGGACGGCCACTGCTCACGATCAGGACGACCGGCCGCCCGGTGGCCAACACCGCCTCGATCAGCTCCTCCTGCACGCCCGGCAGGAGCAGATCCTCCACGTCACAGCCCTCTCCCGAGGTACCGATCCCGAACATGCCGGCCTTGTCACCGACGGCCAGCACGGTGAGGTCGGCCCCGGCGGACGCCACCACCGCGGTCGCGATTCCGGAGCGGTCCGCCTCGCGGATCGGGCAGCCCTGCGTGAACTCCCACTCCACGTCGGGTAGTTCGGCCGTCAGGGCGTGGCGCAGGGAGACCGCCTCGACACCGTCGCCGAGGTCGTCGCGTTCGGCGAGGACGTGGTTGGGGAAGCTGTAGCAGCCGAACATGGTGCGCACGTCGTCGGCACACGGGCCGATGAGCGCGATGCGGCCGGTCGTCGGGAGGGGCAAGGCACCGTCGTTCGACAACAGAACGGCACTCGACTGGGCCACGGCGTGGGCGAGTTGGCGGCTGACGGGCTTGTCGAGGTCCAGTTCGCCGGCGCGCAGGGCGGGCGGGCGAGGGTCCCAGTCGGCGTCGAGCAGTCCGAGGTCCACCTTCTGGCGCAGGACCCGGCGTACCGCCCGGTCCACGAACTCCTCGTCCACCATGCCCTGTTCGACGGCCTGCACCAGGGCGTTGCCGAAGCCGCGCTGGTCGGGCAGCTCGACGTCCATGCCGGCGCGCAGGGCGAGCGCGCCCGCGGCGGGCAGGTCGGCGGCCACTCGGTGGGCGTTGACGAGGAAGGGCAGGGACCAGTAGTCGGAGACGACGGTCCCCTCGAAACCCCAGGCCTCGCGCAGGACTTCGGTCAGCAGCCAGCGGCTCGCGGCGGGCGCCTCGCCGTCGATCTCGGCGTACGAGTTCATGACCGACCGCACCCCCGCCGCGACGAGGCGTTCAAACGGCGGGAGGATCACGTCGAAGAGTTCACGGCGGCCCGCGTGCACGGGGGCGTGGTTGCGGCCGCCCATCGAGGCGGAGTACCCGGCGAAGTGCTTGAGGGTCGCGTACACCCCGGCGCTCTGCAGTCCGGTGACATACGCCTCGGCCAACTCGCCCACCAGGTAAGGGTCTTCGCCGTAGGTCTCCTCGCAGCGGCCCCAGCGGTAGTCGCGGATGACGTCGACGACGGGGGAGAGGCCCTGGTGGACTCCGGCCTCGGCCATGTCGGAGCCGATGGCCTCGCCGACCCTGCGGATCAGCGCGGGGTCGAAGGTGGCCGCCATGCCGAGCGAGGTGGGGTAGATGGTGGCGCCGTAGGCGGTGAAGCCGGTCAGGCACTCGTCGTGGGCCATCGCCGGGATGTCGAACCGGCTCTGCGCCACGACCTGTTGCTGGTGCCGGGCCAGGAGGCGCGCGTGCTCCAACGCGGGCCGGGGCAGCGTGCCGTACGGGCGGGTGAGCTGGCCCAGGCCGTGCCGGGCGGTCTCGTCGAGGTCGCCGACGCGGCCGAAGTGGTTGCTGCCCGGCGCCACTTCGGGGCCGTCGGCCTCGATGTCCTCCCAGGTACTGCTCAGTTGCGCGACCTTCTCCGGCAGGGTGAGCCGGGCGAGCAGTGCTTCGACGCGGTCGGCGACGGGCAGGGCGGGGTCGGTCCAGGGGCGGTCGCTCTCCTCCTGGGGGAGGCCGCCGTGGTCGGGCATGGTGGTCGTCATTCACGACTCCTCGGTGTTGCGCGGGCACGCCGACGGGGCCGGGCGCACGGCCCGGCCTACGTGCGGGTGAACTGCCCGGTGGTGGGGGCTACTTGGAGAAACCGGCGGTGAGACCGGCCACGAGCTGACGGCGGGCCAGGATGAACAGGGCCAGCATCGGCAGGGTGGAGAGCACCACCGCCGCCATCGTGGCCGGTACGTCGATGCCGAACTGGCCGCGGAACAGGGTCAGTGCCAGCGGCAGGACGGCCTTGTCGCCGCTCTGGGTGAGGATGAGGGGGAAGAGGAAGCCGTTCCAGACCTGGAGACCGTCGTAGACGGCGACCGTCATCAGTGCCGGGCGGGCCAGCGGCGCCGCGAGCGACCAAAGCATGCGCCAGTCGCCGGCGCCGTCGACGATCATCGCCTCGAAGAGCGAACGGGGCACGTCCCGCAGGAAACTGACCAGGATCATCACGGTGATCGGCAGCGCGAACGCGGCCGAGGGCAGGACGATCGCGAGCAGGCTGTCGTAGATATGCATGCGGATGATCAGCAGGTAGACCGGGATGATCACCGCTTGGAGCGGGATCGCCAGGCCGAGCAGGAACAGGCGGAACGACACGCGGGAGAAGCGGGTGCCGGCGTTGCGGACGATCGAGAACGCGGCCATCAGGGCGACGGCGACGGCGATGACGACCGTGCCCGCGGTGACGATCACGCTGTTGAGGAGGTAGGTGGTGAAGTCGCCGTCCAGGACGGTCCGGTAGCTGTCCAGCGTCGGGTGGCTGGGCAGCGCGAGGGGGCTGTCGGAGGTGAAGTCGGACTGACTGCGGAGGCTGGTGACGACGAGCCAGTAGATGGGGATGACGACGATCGCCGTCCAGAAGAGGGTGGCGCCGCTGGTGAGGGTGCGGCGGAGGAACCCGGGAACGGGGTTCCGGCGGACGGGTGTCGGCGGCACCGCCCGGTGGCTGGGGGCGCTCTCCCGTCCGGTGGTGGTGCGGCTCTTGGTCACGGTGGTGCTCACATGCCCTCCTGCTGGCTGTCCATCCGGGTGAAGCCGGACAGGCGGGTGGTCAGCAGCGACAGGCCGAGGCCGAAGACCACGAGAAGCGTGGCCACCGCGCTGGCCCGGCCCATGTCGTGGGACTGGAAACCGGTGATGTACATCGCGAGGGGAAGGACGCGGGTCGCGGTGCCGGGGCCGCCGGTGCCGCCGGACAGGACGAAGATCAGGTCGAAGTAGGTCAGCGAGCCGACCAGCATGAGCGTGCTCGACGTGACCAGCGTGTACTTCAGCTGCGGCAGCGTGATGTGCAGGAAGCGGGCCACAGGTCCGGCACCGTCGAGCGCGGCGGCCTCGTACAGGGCGGTCGGGATCTGCCGTATCCCCGCCTGGTAGAGCAGGGCGTGGAACGGCAGGAACTGCCAGGCGATCACGAAGATCACGGTGTACAGGGCGAGTTCGGGCGAACCGAGCAGCGGCTGGGCCAGCCAGTGCAGTCCGGGGGTGGAGCCGATGCCGAAGGACGGGTCGAGCAGCGCCTGCCAGGTGAGGCCGATCGCCACCGCGGACAGCAGCAGCGGCAGGAAGAACAGCACGGCGAACAGTGCGCGCAGCCGCCCCTTGGGCGCCTGGAACAGGCCGAGCGCCAGGGCGATCGGCGTCTGCACCAGCCAGCTCACCACCATCACCTTGAGGGTGAGCCACACCGACTGCCAGGTGGCGCTGTCGGTCAGGACGGACGTCCAGTTGGCGAGGCCCGCCCAGCTGATGGAACCCAGCCCGTCCCAGCGGGCGACGCTGAGCGCCGCCACACCGACCAGGGGCACGAAACCGAAGAGACCGAAGAGGAGCAGGGCCGGGGCGGCCATGAGGAGGCCGCTCCCTCCTCTGCGCCGCGACGGGGTGGTGGTGATGGTCACGAGCCCGCCTTGCTCATGTTCACTCCGAACTCCGCGGGCGCGATCTGCCGCAGGAACGACTTGTCGGTGTTGGTCAGCAGCGGGTCGGCCTGGTCGGACGGCAACGCCTGGTCCCACGAGAGCTGGAAGCTCGGGGCCTTGTCCACCAGGTCGTACACGAACGTCAGCCACGCCTTGTCGGACGACGACTTCACCGCGGCGAGCTTCGCGTCGAGGCCCTTGACCGGCGGGACGCTGCCCGAGGCGAGGTAGGCGTCGACCTGGGAGCCGTTGAGGACGTAGTTCTTCAGGTACGTCAGCGCGTCCGACTTGTTCTTGGACGACTTGTTCAGCGACAGGAAGTTCGACGGGTTGCCGACGATGTTCGCCGCGCTTCCGGCGCCGCCGGTCAGCGCCGGGAACGCGGTGTAGCCCAGCTCGCCCTTCTTCAGGAAGTCGGGCGCGGCCTTGGCCATGTTGGCGTACTCCCAGGTGCCCATCACCTCCATCGCGGCCTTGCCCGTGTAGAGCAGCGCGGTCGAGGCACCCTGGTCGTAGCTGACGGAGGAGGCGTTGTCGCCGAAGGCGCCGGCTTTCGCCAGGTCCTGGAGCTTCTCGTTGGCCCTGGTGACCGAGGGGTCCTTCCACGCGGCGGCGTCACCGGCGGCGATGTCGCTGAACACGCGGGAGCCGCCGGTGCGGTCCAGCAGGTACTCCAGGTACATCAGCGTCGGCCACTTGGAGTTGGCCGCGAGGGACAGCGGGGTCACTCCCCTGCCCTTGAGCTTCTTCACCGCCGCGAGCAGGTCGTCGTACGTCTTCGGCGGCTGGACGCCCGCGTCGGACAGCACCTTCTTGTTGTAGTAGAGGACCACCGGGGCGAGGCCGTTGACGGGTACGCCGTAGACCTTGCCGTCGAAGGTCGCGCTCCGCATCACGCTGTCGGTGTACCGGTCCGTGTTGACGTCCGAGGTGTTCAGGACGTCGACCTTGCCGGCCTTGACGTAGTCGTTCAGGGCGCCGCCGCCCCAGTTGAAGAAGAGGTCCGGGGCCTGGTTCGCGCCGAAGGCCACGCGGAGCTTCTGCTTGTAGTCGTCGTTCGCGAACAGCCGCAGGGTGATCTTCTCGTCGGGGTGGTCCTTGTTGTACGCGTCCACCGACTGCTTGAGGATCGTCTGGTCGTTCAGCGCCCACATCGTCAGGCCCTTCGCCGACGAGGTGCTGGACGGTCCCGAGGACCCGCAGGCGGCCAGGCTCGCTGCGGCGGCCAGGGTGACCGCGGCTGCGACGGCGCGTCGCGTTCTCGGGCTTCCGAGATGTCCGGTGACCGGGATTCCCCGCATGGTGTGCCTCTCTTCTTTCGGCATGCCGTAGTTCGGCCAGGCAGATCGAAAACGGAAACCGGCCCGAAAGGCTTTCGGATGCCCCACCGCGGGTCGCCTGCCTGCTGGCCGGGACACTGACACGGAATTCACACCCAGGACAAGCACGGGAAATTCCTCGGTTACGAAACACTTTCGTATGTCGTCCAGGACAGGGCCCTGCGGTGGCCCGCATGTTCGGTGGCTGATAGTCGCCGTCCGGGATGCGGCGGTTCCGTGGCTTACCGGAGCGGATGCCGCCCCGGCGACGAACCCCGAGCTCCGAAGGCTCAGTGGAACTCGTGCACCACCCGGATCTCGCCGACGATGTGGGCGTTGAACTCGTCCAGTTCCTCGGCCGGCACCCACAGTTCCAGAATCGTCCGGCCGCCCGCCTGCTGGAGGGGATACCGGGCCAGGAACTCCGACTCCACGTCGAAGCGCGTCACGAAACCGGCGCCGTCGTGCTTGACGTTCCGGTCCCTCGCGATCCGGATTGCGTAGTCCTCGTTGAGGACCGGGTAGAAGATCGGCTGCTCGGGCAGCCGGGGCGGCCAGGCGCGCCAGTCGAGCGCCCGGACCAGGTCCAGCTCCTTGGGGCCGGTGGGGCGCCAGAGGGTGGTCGTGGGCTGCTGGGTCGTCATCGGAGTCGCTCTCCGCGCAGGGGATCAAGGGATCGGATCGGACGATATCGGCGCTACGGGCGCTACGGCCAAGGAGTTCCACACCCCCGTGACCGGCCCCCCGCCCCGACCCGATCCCACCGCGCAACGGGTCGCTACCGTCCGAACGCTCGCGCGGGTGTTGGGATGGGGGTGGCAGAAAGGGGCCTTGGTGGACGGCGACGGGGTTGGTGGGTCAGAGGTGGGGGCGGCCGATCGGTTCGCGCTCGCGGAGCGGGCCGTGTCCGCGATCGGGTCGTCGCTCGACGAGCGGAGGACCGCGGCGGAGTGTGCGGGGTTCCTCGTCGACGGGCTGTGCGACGCCGCGGCCGTGGACCTGTTCGCGCAGGACGAGGCCCGTCCGGCACCGCACGGCATGCTGCACCCGATGGCGGCCGTGGGCCGCAAGGAACTGCTGGACAGCCTGCGGACCGTGCCGCGCGAGGACGTCATGGTCCGCGCCCTGGACGCCGGCCATCCGATCACCACGTCCTTCACCACGAACGACCACGGCGTACTCGCCGCCCTCTCCGTGCCGTTGACCGCCTGGGGCAAGGCCTACGGCGCGCTCCTCGCGATCCGCGCCGGGCGGGCGTTCGGCGACGACGAGGCCGCCGCCGTGCACTACGCGGCCCGCCTCACCGCGGCCCATCTGCACCACGCCGTCGAACACCACCGCCTGCGCACCACCGCCCTGAACCTGCAACAGGTCCTGCTCACCGAACCCAGCCGCCCCCACCCCAACGTCGAGATGGCCACCCGCTACCTGCCCGCCGGCAGCGGCACCCTCGTCGGTGGCGACTGGTTCGAGGCCGTACGACTGCACTACGGCCGCACCCTCCTCGTCATCGGCGACGTCATGGGCCACGGCCTGGACGCGGCCGTCGACATGAACGCGTACCGCTCGATGCTCCGCTACGTCGCCTCCACCGACCTCCCGCCCCACCGCATCCTGCGCCAGATGGACACCGCCATGTCCGAGGAGCACAACCGCCGCCCCGCGACCTGCCTGCTCGCCCTCCTCGACCCTGACCGCGGCACGGCCGCCTTCTCCAGCGCGGGCCATCTCCCGCCCGCCGTCTTCCACCGCGACGGCGCCGGCGAACTGATCCCCGTCCCCGTCGGCCCACCCCTCGGCACGGGCCTCGCCGACTACGAGATGACCACGCTCACCCTCACCCCCGAGGACACCCTGGTCATGTTCACCGACGGCCTGGTCGAACGCCGCGGCGAGGACATCGACGTCTCCCTCGCCCGGCTTGCCCGGCTCCGCCTGCACCCCGGCCAGGGTGTCTCCCGCCTCCTCGACGACATCGTGCTGCGCCTGCACGTCCAGGAGGCGGAGGACGACGTGGCCGCGATCGCCGCCCGGCTGCGCCCGAGGAACTCCGCCTAGGAACTTCGCAAACGGGAAACACGTACGGCACCGGCGTCCCCGGAGGGGCCGGCTCATGCGTCCGTCAGCCGTCCCCCAAGGTTTGGCAACACCCGAGCAACGCCCGGATGTTGCCGGTCACGGCTTGGCCAACCCCTTTCCGCACGTTGGCCGCAAATTCATCGCACGCCCCTGACACCCCATGCCGAAATGGGCGGAGAGTGATCCGAGGTCTGGTCCACGAGATCCCTCGAAGCTCTTCAAGAAGGGGCAATCATGGCCGAGTTGACACGTCGCAGACTCCTGGGTTCCGCCGCGGGCGCGGTGGGCGGCGCCGCGGCACTCTCCCTCCTCCCGCCGAGCGTCCAGAAAGCCGTCGCCGCCGAACCGCCGAAGAACGGCTCGCTGCGCGACATCGAACACGTCGTCATGCTGATGCAGGAGAACCGGTCGTTCGACCACTACTTCGGCACCCTGTCCGGCGTTCGCGGATTCGCCGATCCGCACGCTCGCAAACTCGACACCGGGCGCAGCGTCTTCTACCAGCCGGACGCGGTGAACCCGAAGGGCTACCTCCTCCCGTTCCACCTCGACACCCACACCTCCAGCGCGCAGGCCATCCCGTCCACCAGCCACGCCTGGTCGGTACAGCACCAGGCCTGGAACAACGGCAAGATGGACCAGTGGCTGCCGGCCCACCGCGCGGCCGACGGCGTCAACGGCCCCTACGTGATGGGCTATTACACGCGCGAGGACATCCCGTTCCAGTTCGCGCTCGCTGAGACCTTCACCATCTGCGACAACTACTTCTGCTCGGTGTTCGGGCCCACCTGGCCCAACCGGCTGATGTGGATGACCGGTTCGATCGACCCCGGTGGTACCCAGGGCGGCCCGATCATCAGCAACGTCGCCCCGACGCCCTACCGTTGGACGACGTACGCGGAGCGCCTCCAGAAAGCCGGCGTCAGCTGGAAGGTGTACCAGGAGGAGGACGACTACGGCACCAACATGCTGGAGCAGTTCGCGTCGTTCAAGAACGCCCAGCCCGGCTCCGACCTGTACGAGCGGGGCGTACGCCCGCAGCCGCACGGGACGTTCGAGGACGACGCGCGCAACGACCGGCTGCCGACGGTGTCGTGGATCTGCCCCACGAGCTACCAGTCCGAGCACCCGGACTACCTCCCGGCCGCCGGCGCCGACTACGTCGCGTCGAAGATCGAGGCGATCGCGTCCAACCCGAAGGTGTGGCGCAAGACCGCGTTCATCCTCAACTACGACGAGAACGACGGGCTGTTCGACCACGTCGTGCCGCCGACCCCGCCCGCGGGCACGGCGAACGAGTTCATCCAAGGGTTGCCGATCGGTGGCGGTTTCCGCGTCCCCGCCATCATCATCTCCCCCTGGACCGTGGGTGGTTGGGTCGCCTCGGAGGCCTTCGACCACACCTCGGCGCTCCAGTTCCTGGAGCGGTTCACCGGCGTCGAGGAGCCGAACGTCACCGACTGGCGACGTGACACCTTCGGCGACTTCACCTCCGCCTTCCGCTTCCGCGACGCCCGTCCGCGCTCGCCCCGCCTGCCCGACGACACGGCCGAGCAGCTGGAGAAGGCGAAGGAGGAGGTGGCGACACTGCCGAAGCCCACCCTGCCGGGCGCGGACCAGAAGTTCCCCCACCAGGAACGAGGCCGCCGCCCACACGTCTGACCAGCCACACACGGTGAGCGACCCTGACCGGTGTCAGCCGGCCAGGGCCGCCCACGCGACCGGGACGGCCCGCCGGGCGTGGCCGGGGCCGAACGGCACGGCGTGTACCGGTGCCGTCTGACCTGGGCCGTTGTGCCGGGCGCCCTCGCCCCTGGTCTTTCCGGCGGGGTCGCCCGCGCGGTCGGGGTGGGCTCGGCGTAGCAGGGACCGAACGGCACGGTGTGCACCGGCAGCGTCTGGCGTGACCCGTTGTGCCGGGCGGCCTCGTCGGTTGCCACTCGGCCAGGACCACACGCGCGGCTCAGGTGGTCCGCTCGGCGCAGCCGTGTCCGAACGGCACGACGTGCACCGGCACCCTCTGACCTGGCCCCCGTGCCGGACAGCCGCAGCCTCGCCCGATGTCACCCGGCGAGAGCCGCCCGTGCCACCGACAACGCCTGCTCGGCATAGCCGCGCCCGAACAGCACCACGTGCACCAGCAGTGGAAACAGCTGGTGCAGCCCCATGCGGTCGGCCCAGTCGGGGGTGAGTGGCGCGGTCTCCTGGTAGCCGTCCAGCACCTCGGTCAGGTGGGGGCAGCCGAAGAGGTGCAGCATCGCCAGGTCGGTTTCCCGGTGTCCGCCGTGCGCGGCCGGATCGATCAGCCGGACGTGTCCGTCGGCGCCCCAGAGCACGTTCCCGTTCCAGAGGTCGCCGTGCAGCCGCGCGGGTGGCTCGGCGGGACCGGCGAGTTGGGGCAACCGCTCGCAGACACGCTCCACCACCGTCGCCTCGGCGGGCCGCAGGGTGCCCGCGTCGACCGCTCGGCGCACATACGGCAACACCCTTTGCCCGGCATACCAGTTGGGCCAGTCGGGAGCGGGCACGTTGCGCATCGGGGCGAGCCCGATGTACGCGTCCGTCGGGCCGCCGGGCGGTGGTGAACCGAAGGCCGGTGCGCCGGAGGCGTGCAGGGCGGCCAGGTCTCGGCCGAACCGGACGGCCGCCCGCGCACCCGGCGGGCCGGTGCGGACGTGGTCGGTGACCAGCCAGTGCTCGTCCACCCCGCGCACGGCGGGCACCCGGACCGTACCGGCGTCCGCCAGCCAGCGCAGCCCCGCCGCCTCCGCCCGCACCGCGCCGGGAGCCGCGTCGCCCTTGACGATCACCAACCGCCCACCGTCGAGCGTGACTTCGGTGACCACCCCGGACAGCGGACGCTCACCGACCACCGTGCACCCGGTGAGCCGGGCCGCCGCCGTACCCGGAGTCCCGCTCTCGATCACGGAGCCGGCGTACGGTCGATCGACGAGTCCCCGACCCACAGGCCGGACTCGCGCAGCACCCGGTCGACCGTCCCCTCCAGCGGACTCACCGCCGGGACCACCGTCTCGACGCCGCCGGGCAGCAGGTCCAACGGCCGGTACCACTCACGGAGTTGATGCTCGGTGACGTCGTCGGCGATGGGCTTCGTGGCGTGCCGGGCCAAGGTCTCCTCGAACGGCACGTCGAGGTAGTAGCAGTGCGTGCGGCCCGGATGGTCGGCGAGCAGACCCGCCAGCATCTCGCCGTAGTGGGCGAGGTGGAGGATGCCTTCCAGCACGGTGTGGAAGCCGTTCGCCAGGGCGTGCCGGACGGTCAGGTCGATCAGGCCGATGTTCGCGCCGCCGGGGATGTCCCGCTCGCGCAGCACCTCGCGCCGGAGGACGTCCTGGCGGACCAGGGCGATACCGCGGCCGTACCGCTCACGCAGACCCGTGGCCACCGAACTCTTGCCGGAGGCGCTGTTGCCGCGCACCACGATCAGTTGAGTGGGGGAGGAGGACGTTGTCACCGGAGCACCCTACCCATCGTGTGGCGCTGAGTGACCGGGTGACCGCAAAGTGCCTCCTGAGGCGCACCCGGTCTGCTTATATCGTGGGAAAATGGTGTGATAGCGGCGATTGGTGGCAGGGCCATGACGGACGCGGAGATCGACTACGCGGCGGTGTTCCAGGGGCTGCCCGGCATGGTGGCCCTGCTGACCCCCGACCTGGTGTACGCGGACGCCAACGAGGAATTCCTGCGCATGTCCGGCCGCACCCGCGAGCAGGTCGTCGGCCGCTTCCTCTTCGACGTCTTCCCCGACAACCCGAACGACCCCGCCGCCACCGGCATGCGCAACCTGGAGACCTCGCTCCGCCGCGTCCTGTCCACCGGCGAACGCGACACCATGGCCCTCCAGCGCTACGACGTGGAGTCGACGGCGTGCCCCGGGAAGTGGGACCAGCGCTACTGGAGCCCGGTCAACGCCCCCGTGGTCGACCCGGACGGCAAGGTCGTCCTCCTCGTCCACCGGGTCGAGGAGGTCACCGAACTGATCCGGGCCCGCGGCGGCTCCGGCGGCAGCCGCACCCGCGTCCTGGAGGCCGAGCTGTACACCCGCGCCCGCGAACTGCAGGAGGTCAACGAACGCCTGCGCAGCGCCCACGCCCGCGAACGCGAGGTCGCCCTGGCCCTGCAAGAGGGGATGCTGCCCACCCACCGCCAGGGCGCGGGCCACCAGATCGCCGTGCGCTACCGGCCCGCGGTCGGCTCCCTGAACGTCTGCGGCGACTGGTACGACGTCGTCGACCTGGTCGGCGGCAACCGTATCGGCGTCTCCGTCGGCGACATCGTCGGCCACGGCCTGGCCGCCGCCGGCGTCATGGGGCAACTGCGCAGCGCGCTGAGCGCCACCTCCCGCGTCGCGGACGGCCCGGCCGAGGCCCTGGACGTCCTGGGCCGGTACGCCAACGTGGTCGACGGCGCCGAGTCCGCCACGGTGGTCACGACCTTCGTCGACTTCGACCGCCACACCATCACCTACAGCAGCGCCGGGCACCCACCGCCCGCCCTGGTCCATCCCGACGGCAGCGTGGAATTCCTGGACCGGGCCACCGACCCGCCCCTCGATGCCCGCCCCGACCCGATGCCCCGACCGCAGGCCACCACCACGTTCTCCCGCGGCTCCACCCTGGTCCTCTACACCGACGGTCTGATCGAACGCCGTCGCGAGGACATCGACAAAGGCCTGGCCCGCCTCGCCGACTCCCTCGTCCACCACCGGAACACCGACCCCGAAGCCCTCGCGGACGCCGTACTCCTCGAACTGCTCCCGCACGGCGGCGCCACCGACGACACGGCCCTGATCATCGTGCGGCTCTGACCACGTCGTAGGGCGCTACGTCGTAGGGCGATCCCGGTCATACGACGATGGAGGTCATCGCCGCCCACAGCAGCGGCGAGTGCTCGATACGGCCGTCCGCGCGCCAGCGGTCGAGCTGCTCGCGCTGCCAGCCGCCGAGGCTCCGCACGGGGTCGTCGTCCTCGTGAGCCGTGTCCACGGCGATGATCGCCTCCGTCAACGGCCTTACGGACTCCGGCAGTCGGGCCAGTCGGTGGAAGGCGAAGCTGGTCGGGAGGACCCAGCGGGTGGCGGTGACCAGTTCGGCGCCGTTGTACAGCATCGCCGTCGCCAGGCCGAACGACTCGGCGAACCGCAGATCGCCGCCGCTCTCGCAGCCGATGAGGGCGACCCGGGGTGGTGCGGGCCAGATCCGTGCGCCCGGTTCGCCGTCCGCGCGCAGGGGGAGCGAGCCCAGCAGCAAGTCCTTGGCGGAGAGCGGCCGGTGGGTGCGGAGCGGCTCGGCCAGGCCGGAGGCGCCCGCGTCGCAGCACAGGTGCAGGGTGCCGTCCTCGCTCTGCCCGCCCTCGACCGGCGCACCGCTCACATGCCCGACGTACATCAGCCTGCGGGCGCCCTCGCGGAGTACCTCGCTGAGCCAGTCCCGGTCCAGGTCCGTGCGGCGGAAGGCTTCAGCGGGGGACGCGACGGACGGTACGACGGCGCCCGCGTCGAGGCGGCGCCGGACCAGCGACAGCAACTCCGGGTCGGAGCCGGGCGGTCCCAGGACAGAGCCGAGCGGTGAATCGGCGCGGAAGCCGGGGATACGGGGGTCGAGGACGAGTACGACCAGGTCGGTGTCCGTGCCCTGCGGCTTCGGGGCCGTCGGAGTACGTGGCCGCAACGACGCCGGCGCGGTGGTCACGACGTCCGCCAGGTCGATGAGCCGTACGTCGGTTCCGTCGTCGACGGCGAGCAGTTCCCAGGGGATCTGGGCGACGCGGGGTGAGGGCTGGATCCGTACGAGGGGACGGCCCGCCCGCTCAGCCACCTGGCGTATCTGCGCGGTCAGTTGCTCCGGCCACAGGGCTTCTGTAAGGGTGCGCGCGAGTCGGCGTTCGCTTTCGTGCTCGGCCAGCGCGCCCGAGTCGAACGCCCGCCGCATGCCCTCCGCCCCGTCGCCCGCTCCCGGCAGTGCGTCGGTCAACTCCCGTACGGCTTGCTCGACTTCGGCACCGGGCCCCTGACCGGTGCCGAAGCCCCGGGCCCCGCCCGCCCACGTCCAGGTCATGAACAGGTCGCCGGCGTCGGCCAGTCGGACCTGGACCACGGGGCGACTAGTGAGGTCGTCGGTGATCCAGAACGGCACCGCTTCCTCGTGCACGATCCGCCGGTGATAGCGGAACTCGGCCGCGGCGATGTACTCCTGGAGCGCGACACGGCCCGGACCCGACTGCGCCGACATCCGCACCTTCGGCGGCGGCGCGACCCGCAGGCCGGCCGACGCGGCGGCCTGCGCGGCGACACCGCCGAGCGTCATCGTGCCCTCGGCGTGCTCAGGTCGGGGGTACGACTTCATGGCCGCACTCGGGAAGACCGACGCGGTCGCTTCCACTGGCTCGCCGGCGGGCGGTGTGCGGTCCAGGGCCAACGATGCGCCCGCGCAACGGTGTTCCGCCAGCTCGAAGAGCAGGCCCTGGTCCTGGCGGCGGATCGCGAGGCGGAACACCAACCGCATTGCCTCGTCGGCGAGTTCGAGCCACTGGCTGCGGGCGTGTGCGGTGGTGAAGTCGTAGCGCGCCGCCTCCAGGGCCAGCGCGGCGGGCAGGGCGAAGGAGAGCGCGGTGTCGATGGACTCCCGCTCGTGATCGCCGTGATCGGTCCGGGCGAGGTTGTCCGCAAGCGTGCGGGCGAGCATGAGGTCGACCTGCGCGCACCGCTCGTACACCGCCCGCTCCTGGTACACGTCCCGGGCGCCTTGGGCCAGCCGCTTCATCTCGTCGATGTCGCCCTGGTCGTACGCGTGTTGGGCGCCCAGCAGCATGGTGTCGGCGGCGGCGATCGAGGCGCCGAGCCGCTCGAACCGGGACAGGCTGGCCGCCAGCAGATCCTCCGCGCCGATGGCGTCGCCGCGCCGGCCGGCGAGAAAGGCGCGGGCCTGCTCGCAGACCGCGAGGTCGCCGAACCACCGCTGCTGCTCGAAGAACGCGGACGCCTCCGCGAACAGCCGCTCGGCGAGGTCGAGTTCACCCCGGTGCATCGCCGCGTACGCCCGGTGCGCGAGCAGGGTCCGCTGCCCACCGGTGTCGCCGATGGCTCGGAAGTGCTCCTCCGCGCGGGCGAAGTGGTCCTCGGCCGGGTCGAACCGCCCGGTCGAGGAGCAGATGAGCCCGAGGGCGACCAGGAGCCGCGGGACGGTCTCCATCGCGGTCGTCGGCGTGGTCGACAGCAGCGCCGACGCCTGGTCCTCGGCCGCTCCCCACTCGCCTCGGTCCATCAGCAGGTGCACGCGGTTCAGGCCGAGTTCGGAGGTGCGCAGTCCGTCGGGGTCGTCGAACTCGGGCAGCCTGGCCGCCGCTTCGTCGAGACAGGCCAGTGCCTCGTCCAGGCGTCCGGTCCTGCGCAGGAGGTCGGCTCCGGCGATCAGTGTCCGCAGCAGCATCTCCAGCCACAGCTGACGGCCGCGCGGCCCCATCGGTGCCGAGGCGATGTCGTCGAGCAGGGCACGGGACCGCCGGTTGGTGTCCTCCGCCCCGACCACATCGGTCGCGGTGAGGTGGACACTCGTGATGTCCGCCAGCAGATGCGCCCGCAGGAACCGCACGTCGGGGGAGTCCTCGATGGATTCGGCCAGGGTGAGCAACTCCTCGTAGACGGCGAGCGCGGCGGTGAGATCGGCGGCCAGGTGAAAGTGCTCGGCCTGGGCGAAGCCGCTGTCGAACGGCTCTCCGTAGAGTCGCGTCACCCCGTCGCCCGTGCTGTCGTCCGCTCCGTCGCCCACCGCGTTGTCCTCCTCGTCCGACATCCGTCAGTAGTCCTCATCGGTGGTCGCGGCGGTGATCTCGGCGAGGAACGGCCGATAAGCGTCCTCGTGTGGAGGTGAGTTGTGCGCGTCGGACTGTGCCGCTGTCGCGAGGCGTCGTCGGATCAGGGCACGGATCGAGTCGCGGTCGGCACCGCCTTCGGGGCCCGGTCCCGGGTCGAACCCCGGTAGCAGCACGCCGAGTTCGATGTGCGGCTGTGTCTCTCCGGCGGGGAGGTCCAGGTCCGCGCGGCCGGTCCACACGTCGACCCGCCTGGAGAGGGGCACCCGATTCCGGGGGCCGTCGTTCACCCGGACCTCCGCCGCGAGGGGTACGGCGGTGACGGGCGCCGCGATGTGCGCGACGACCTCGACCTCGATCCGCCGTCGGGCGCCGAATGCTCGGGCGGTCCAGGAAACCGCCGTCTCGGCGGCATCGACGAAGCCGGGCGGGTAGCGGCGCCAGTCGTTGGTCCCCGAGCCCCGCGCGATCAATCGGCCGCCCGCGACGAGTGGGTCGCCCGCGGCAAGGGCGTAGTCGTCATGCCGTACGAACAGCGTGACGAGATCGACCGGGGTGCCGTCCGGACGACGGGGCCGATCCAGGGCCGACCGAAGGCGGCGCAGAGCCGGCCCGTCCAACCCGGCGCTGTCCGCCGCGTCGTCGACCGACCGCAGGACGCTCTCCAGCTGGCGTGCCGTGTCCGTCGACGGCGGTGTGGCGTGCCACCACTGGATCAGCGGGTCGAGGGCGACTCGGTGATCCCCGACCAACTCGGCCACGCAGTCGTCGGGTTGATCACCCTCGTCGTCGAACAACTGCTGGCACTCGTGTGTGAGCGCGGCCAACTCCAGCCCGAGCACATCCGGTTGGAGAGCCGGAATCCCGTCCAGGTGCGATGCCGGCCACCACCGCGCCGCCCAGTGCCCGAACCCGAGCCGGGCGGCGCGGCCCGCGAGCGGAGTCAGGTCCGAGGGCACCCCCACATCGGCCAACTCGGCTGCCGCACAGGCGTGCACGGCACCGGCCACGCGCTCGCCGTAGACCGCCCACAGCCACTGCTGCGCCCGCCCCACGTCATGTATCTCCGCCACCGGCGGCACCGGGTCCCCGAGAACGGACCAGGTCAGAACAGCGCCCGCGACATCGAGAACCGCACGCGCGAAATCGGGAGCGGCGGCGGGACCGGTGGCAGGAACAGCGGCGGTCGCAGGATCGGCGGCGATGCGGATCGCGCCGTCATCACCGCGCACGACATGGACGTCGACAGGGCCCCGCGCCATCACGCACTCCTCGACTCGGCCGCCTCGGCCACGGCAGCGGGTGGTACCGCCGAAGCCGTCAACGTCCGCAGCGCGGACCGGACTCGGGCGCGATGGTCCATCATCACCGAGCGGGCGACCCCGTCCAGGACCGCCCAGGCCGACGCGGCATCCGTGAGCGGCGCGTCGCGGACGTCCCGCCCGTGCAACCGCACCCAGAGCCGCCGCATGTAGGCGGTCCAGGGCGTACGGAGATCCTGGGCCAGGGCGTCCAGGACCCCGCCGTCCGGATCAGGGCGGGGCGAGACGGTCATCCGCCGGGCGCGCAGGACCGAAGCCTCCCTGCGCCAACGGCCGTTGACGGCTCGGTGTGCCTCGGTCCACCCCGACGGCGGTGCCTTGATGCCCAACGGGTCCAGCCCGACCGCGAGTTGACCGCCGAGCAGGGCGGCGACGCGCAGGGTCTCATCGTACAGACCGAGCGGAGCGCAACTGCGGCCGACCTCCCGCCCGACGAGTTCCGGCACCGTGGGCAGCTCCTCGCGCCGGGCCGACGACTGGAGCACGACGAAGAGCCGCTCGAAGAGCGTGCGGTCCAGCGGTGCGGGCAGCGTGGCCGTCGACGCACCCCGGCCGACCTGTGGGCGCGGCGGCAACTCTCTTTCCGTCAGGCCGAGATGGGCCGGCAGACCGTCCCGCCCCCAGACCCCGCTCGCGTGCGTCCACAGGGTCCGGCCGAGCAGCTCGCCGAGTCCCGCCTCGACCATGGACGAGTACGCCGGTGAGTTCCTCGGCCCCTCCACCCCACCGCAAGTCTCCAGAACGTCACTCGCCAGCGCGACCGCAACGGACGTATCGGCGGCCGGAGTCAGTCGGCGCCCCTCCCACGCGACGCCCAACTCCACCTCCAGCCGGTCCTGTTGGGCGACATCCGCCAGATACCGCTTCAGCGCGTCGACCGTACGACCGCCGTCCGCATCCGCGACGTCCTCGACGACGGCCCTGGCCAACGCGCCCGCTTCGGCGCCGGGTTCCCCGTGCTCGGCGGCGAGTTCGAAGCACCGCTGGAAGTACAGATCCTGGGGGTTGCCCGCCACGACGCCCAGCGCCCGGCGGGTCCGTTTGAGCAGCGTGAACCACAGTGCCGTAGCGACAAGGCGTGTGCCGGACTCCCGTATCAGCGCGTCGAGACGTGCCGCGGGCTCCGGTGCGAGGAAGTCCGCCGCGAGTTCGGGGTGCAGGGCCGGCCTGACGATGAGCGGCAGGACGATCAGCTTGACCGTGCGGGTCAGCGGGGCGCCGCCGGGGCCGCTCAGCGATTCCAGACCCGGCCCGAGGGCGCGCCACGCGCCGTCGATGACCATGGCGCGCGGTCGGCGCGCGCCGGTCGGCTGGCTGGGAAGCGGCATGTCAGGAGGGTACGTCGTCCGAGATCGGGCGGGCGAACCTGGGATCGGTAGGCGACCGGGGCCGCCTAGCGTCCACCAGGACAGCGGGAAACACGGGAATCCACCCCGACCAGAAGGAGCAGCCGTCATGGGAATCTTCGGGCGTCGCAAGAGCCGCGAGGAGCGGGCCGCCGAGATCGCGGGCCAGGTGGCCAGCGGCAAGGGTTTCTACGGCCGAACCACCCGCGCGTTCCTCGGCAACGAGGACTTCGCCAGGGTCCAGCAGTCGGTCGGCGCGTACAACTCGGGCCTCGGAGTTCAGCAGTTGCTCGCCGCGGGGGCGCCGACCACGACCGCCGTCGTCGTGTCGATCGCCGACACCGGCCAACTGGTCAACCACGACCCGGTGGTCGACCTGGTCGTCCAGCCGACCGGGAGCACCGACCGGATCACCCTCCACACCATCGTCTCCAAGCTGCGGATACCCCGCGCCGGCGACCAGGTCCTGCTGGTGGCCGACCCCGCGCGGCCCGGGAGCTACCTCTACGCCGGGGACGGCGTCGCACCGTGACCCGGACACCATTCTCCGCAGTGCCGCTGACCGACTCTACGATGCTCTCCTTCGACGGCACCGTGCTGGAGGTGTTCGGTGAGATCGACGCCGGCCGCTACCACATCTGGGAGAAGCCCCGCCTGGAGTTCCGCCCCGGCCGAAGCCGCCTCCTGGTGATCCGCACCCGCCCCAACAGACGCCGCCAGACCGTCTTCTACGACCCACCCCGCCGCGCCGGCCTGCAGGCCCTGGCGGAGCAACTGGAGCGGATCGGGTCCGGGGGCTCGGCGTCCTGACATGACCGACGACGGGGTCCGTCCCGAGCCGGTGCGGATGGCGGTGATCGATCAAGTCGGCCCGTGGGATGCCGCGTTCCTGTACGCCGTCTCCGCCGTGATGGTCCTGTGCGGCCCGGTCATGCTGGGCTTCGCGGTCTTCACCGGCGCGGACCTCATGGTCATGGGCGTCGTGTTCACGGTGGTCCTCGTTCCTGTGGGCCTGGGGTTCTGGGGCAACACGGCCGTCAGCCGGGAGGAGAGCCGGCGGCTCGACGCTGTCGGAGTACCGGCGGTCGCCGAGATCACCGACCTGACCGACTTCGACCGGGACGTGGAGAGTTCCGGCGTCGAGGTCGGTCTGCGCGTCAGCGGGTCGGAGCTGCGGACCTTCGAGGCGACCTGGAGACGTACGCACCATCCCGGCCTGCGGGTCGGCCGTCGGCTCGGGGCCGTGGTGGACGCGTCGGGCGGGCGGTTCCGTGTCGAGTTGTGAGCGAGTGCGGAGAGTCAGCGCGTTGATTGAGCGACTGCATGGAGGAGGAGGGGCACATGCGCAGTCAGACCGGTGTGTTCGTGGGCAATCTGCTGTTCATCGCGGTCTGCTGTTCGGCGGCCCCGTTCTTCCTCCTCGTCGGGTACTCGGCCTGGAGCGACTACCCCGGCCGGGACTGGCCGGCGATCATGTTCGCCGCGGGGCTGGCCGGCACGATCATGATTCCCGTCCTGGCGATCACCGCCACACGCCAGGAGTTTCCCCGGATCACGCGCAGGCACCGGGTGAAGGACGTGAGCCACCGATGCCCGGACGACACCTTCGTGATGTGGGCGCCCCGGTCCGAACAGGGCTCGGCGCAGGCGCAGTTGGTGCGGGCGGATGTGCTGGAGGCGTCACTGGTCCGGTACAACCCCGACGGCGAGTCGACCTTCACGACCCACTACGGCAACTACACGCCCGACGAGTTCACGCCGCTGATCCGGCTCAGGCTGCGGGTGCACGACGCCGAGGAGACCGAGGAGGCGGGCGGGAGCGGCGGGTTCGAGGTGACGGGGGAGTGGCGGGTGCCGTCCCTGTGCCTCTCGGCGATCACAGCGGGACGCCTGGTCGTCCTCGTCGACACCCCGGCCGCTCCGGGGGCCCAGCGAACCGTCACTCCCCACTGGCCGCGCAGCACCCTGCTCTCGGGCACAAGGACCTACCGGGTGATCGACCTCGAAGGCCGAACGTCCCAGGTGACACGGCGAGTTGGCCGCCAGCTCCAGCAGATGCGGATATCCCGGGAGGCCGGAGGCGTCGTCATGACCGGCGACACGGTCGACCTCCGGCGCCTGGACCCGTACACGGCCGCACGCTACGCCGCCCTGGCCGACCGGGACCGTGCCGTCCCCGAGGAACAGGCACCGGTGAGCGAACCGGGCGAGGAAGCCCGCTGGCTCGCCGACCAACTGCCGGGTGAGAAGGCCGCGTTCGGCTCGGTCGGCCGACGCTGGTCGCGCCGGGGCGGTGTCCTGGTGCGTGGCCGCTTCCTGGAGATGCGCGCGAGGACCACCTTCCAGGACCACGGCCCCGTCCTCGACACGGTCCTGCGCATCCAACCGGCGGACGGCACACCCCCGTTCGACGCCACCCGACGACTGACGGTACCGATGGACTACCTGACCGTCCTCCACCGCACCAAGGAGGTCGTCCTCGCTGTCAGCCCCAACGGCATCTCGTACGACGTCGATTGGGCACGGAGCAGTCTTCTTGCGGGCGTCACCCCGGCCACGGTCATCGCCCCGGACGGCCAGGAACTCCCGCTGACGGGTCGCCCCGACACGGTCTGGGCCCTGATGAACCTGCTGGCCTCCCACGGCCTCTCGAACCCGAGCCCCGTCCTCGATCTGCGCAGGCCCCGGATGAGAGCGGCGGCGGGCATCCTGATGGACGCTTGTGCATGATGTGCGCTGTGGACGGTGAGAACGGACAGAGACGGACCAGAACAGGCCGACCGCCCGCGACCTCGCGGGCCGCACTGGAGCAGGTGGGCTTCGAACTGTTCGCACGGCAGGGATTCGACCGGACGACCGTCGATGACATCGCCACCGCGGCAGGTATCGGCCGCCGCACCTTCTTTCGCTACTTCGCCTCCAAGAACGACCTGGTGTGGGGCGACTTCGAGGCCGAACTGGTCAAGCTGGACAGCCTGTTGGCGGCGACCGATGCGGCCGTCCCGATGATGGACGCGCTGCGCGGCGCCGTCGTCGAGTTCAATCGCTTCGACCCGGCTGCCGTGCCCTGGCACCGGGAGCGCATGGCGCTCATCCTGCGGGTCCCGACGCTGCAGGCCGACTCGACCGTGCGTTATGCCTCGTGGCGGACACTGGTCACGGAGTTCGCCGCGCGACGCACGGGCAGGGCGTCCTCGGACCTGCTGCCCCGGTTGATCGGCCACACCGTCCTCGCCGCGTGCGTCGCCGCGTACGAACACTGGCTGGCGGACGAACAGGCGGTCCTGGGCGACCTGTTGGACCAGGGCCTGCGCCAACTCGCGGCCGGGTTCGACGGCCCGGCCCCGGTCCTTCCCTGAACCGGGTCATGGCAGGTCACGTCGCATGGCGTCGGCGACGAGCTCGCCGACGAGGACGGCGGTGGCCGCCGGGCCGCGCAACGGCGGAGTCGGCAGGATCGACGTGTCCGCGACACGCAGCCCGACGACGCCGTGCACGCGCCCGTAGTGGTCGACGGCTGCCCCCTGATCGTCTGCGGGGCCCATGGGAACCGTGCCGCAGGTGTGGTGCGAGGTGCCGAGATGCGTCTCGACCCAGCGGTCGAGCATCCGGTCGTCCGCCAGCACCTCCGGTCCCGGCTCCAGGAGCCCGCGGGACACCTCCTCGAACGCGTCGGTGGCGATCAACGCGGCTGTGGCACGGGCGACTTCGCGCATGCGCCGCCGGTCCTCGGCGGTCTCCAGATAGCCGTAGTCGAGCCTCGGGGCAGTGGCCGCGTCCCGGGAACACGTGTGCAGTCGGCCGCTGAGTCGGGGTGACTGGACGGACGCCAGAAACGCGAGCGGTGCGCCGGGCACGGTCACCGTTCCGCCGACCAGGCCCGCCATGGGGACGAGCGACTGGAGGATCTCCAGATCGCCGGAGTGGTAGCCGTCCGACGAGGACAGGTGGAGGCAGCCGCCGAGCCAGGAGTGCACGGGCTCGGGCATCGGCCGCCGCGGCTGCCACTCCAGCACCAGCTGCGGATGGTCGCCGAACCGGGCTCCTACGGCGGGGGAGTGCACGGCCACCGCGATGCCCAGGCGCTCCAACTCGTCGCCCGGTCCGATACCCGACAGATGCAGCAGTTGGGGGGAGCGGAACGCCCCGGCGCACAGCACCACTTCACCGCACTCCAGAGTCGTACGACGCCCGTCGCGGTCGACGACCACGCCGGTCGCCCGGCCACGCTCGATGACGACTTCGGTCACCGAACTGCCGCCCTCCACAGTCAGGTTGGGGCGATCGAGTGCGCCCAGCAGGTAACTGACGCCGGTGTTGACGCGTATCCCGTCCACGGAGTTGGACGGCACCGGCCCGAACCCGGGGGCGCCCTGGGCGTTCTTGTCGGGCTCCTCGGGATACCCCAACTCCCGTGCGGCCGACCGGAATGCCGCGGCGGCAGGGTGCCGTGGACCCGCCCGCCGGATCCGCACCGGACCCCCGCCCCCGTGCACCTCGTCGGCGCCGTGGTCGAGATCGGACTCCAGCGAGCGCAGCAACGGAAGCACCCGGTCGTACGACCAGGCGGCGCCCCCCGCGGCCGACCAGCGCTCGAAGTCCTCGCGCCGAGCACGTACGAAGTAGCCGCCGTTGACAGTGGTCGACCCACCGAGAAAGCGCCCCCGCACGACCGTGTACGGCCGGCGCGGCGTGAGACGGACCGCGTACGGCTGAACGGCGGGATGTCCGGGCTGCGCGCCCGGGACGATTCGCGCGTCCAGCAACTCCCGTGTGAAGCCAGCCTGTTGGCGGGGCACGTGTCCCGCCTCCAGCATCAGCACGCTGCGGTCGGCGTCCTCGCTGAGCCGTGCGGCAAGCGGAGCGCCGCTGCCTCCCGCCCCCACGACGACGACGTCCGGGCACCTCAATCGGAACCCGGAACTGGCGTAGACCGATCGGTCGAAAGAATCATGACTGCTCCCTCTTCACTTTCGGCACTGAGTGCCATTACTGTCGACCGCGCAGTCGCTCGGATGCCCAGCCGGATGCCCAGGGAGAGTCGCATGAACGAGCTCCAGTCCCCATCGACCGTCCCGGCCAACGAGATCAAGGCCGAAGAGCCTGTCACGGAACAGCAGTTGATCGAGGCCGACGATCTCATCGAGGAGATCTCCATCGATGGCATGTGCGGTGTCTACTAGGCCGCCCGCATGACCGCGCCCACCCTCGACCGTGCCCTCGGTCTGCACCCCCAGGTCTCGGTGCGGCCGGAACCGTTCGGTGCGCTCCTCTACCACTTCGGGACCCGCAGACTGACGTTCCTCAAGGACCGCAGACTGCTCGCCGCCGTCGAGTCCCTCGCGGACGCTCCCACGGCCCGCGACGCCTGCCTGGCGGCCGGCGTCGAAGAGGCCGAACTGCCCCGCTACGGCCGGGCGTTGGCCGCACTCGCCGAGTCGCAGATGCTCGTCGGAAGGACCCCATGACCGCCACAGCCGGCACCACACGGCTGGTCGACCTCTTCGAGTCCGGACTCGACGCGCCGATCTGCCTCACCTGGGAACTGACCTATGCCTGCAACCTGGCCTGCACCCACTGCCTCTCCAGCTCCGGCCGCCGCGACCCGCGCGAGCTGAGCACCGCCGAAGCCAAGGCGGTCATCGACGAGCTGGAGGCCATGCAGGTCTTCTACGTCAACATCGGCGGCGGAGAACCCACCGTCCGCGCCGACTTCTGGGAACTCCTCGACTACGCCACCGCCCACCACATCGGCGTGAAGTTCTCCACCAACGGCGTCCGCGTCACGCCCGAGGCGGCTCGCCGGCTCGCCGCCAACGACTACGTGGACGTCCAGATCTCCCTCGACGGCGCGACCGCCGACGTCAACGACGCGGTACGCGGCGCCGGTTCGTACGCGACGGCGCTGCGGGCGATGGAGAACCTCGCCGCCGCAGGCATGCGAACCTTCAAGATCTCCGTGGTCTGCACCCGCCACAACATCCCCCAGCTGGACGGGTTCAAGGCCCTCGCCGATCGTTACGGCGCCCAACTCCGTCTGACCCGGCTGCGTCCCTCCGGCCGCGGAGCCGACGTCTGGGACGACCTGCATCCGACCGCGGCACAGCAACGTGAGCTGTACGACTGGCTGTTGGCCCACGGCGACTACGTGTTGACCGGAGACTCCTTCTTCCACCTCTCCGCGTACGGTGCACCGCTCCCCGGCCTCAACCTGTGCGGTGCCGGACGCGTCGTCTGCCTGATCGACCCGGTCGGCGACGTCTACGCCTGCCCCTTCGCCATCCACGACGAGTTCCTCGCCGGCACCGTCCGCGCACCCGGCGGCTTCACCGAGGTGTGGCGCGGCTCGGAACTGTTCGCGCGACTGCGCACCCCGCAGCACGGCGGAGCCTGCGCGTCCTGCGCGTTCTACGACACCTGCAAGGGCGGCTGCATGGCCGCCAAGTTCTTCACCGGACTGCCCTTGGACGGCCCCGACCCCGAGTGCGTGCAGGGGTACGGCGAACAGCAGCTCGCCAAGCGTGCCAAGGGCGGTGCGGACCTTCCCAAGCCGTCCGCCGACCACTCCCGGCGACGGCCCGTGGACCTCGTCCTCACCCGGCGCCGGGGCCCGCAACGGCCCCCGGTCAGCGACTGCGCCGAGGATCCCCTGGCCGGCCTGCGCCTCGGCCGGCCGTAGCCGACGAACAGCTCGATCGAAGGGACGTGGCACATGGGCAGGAACCCCTGGTTCGAGACGGTCGCCGAAGCGCAGCGCCGGGCGAAGAGGCGCCTGCCGAGCACGGTGTACGGAGCGCTCGTCGCGGGCTCGGAGCGCGGCCGTACGATCGACGACAATACGGCCGCGTTCGCCGAACTGGGCTTCGCACCCAGGGTCGTTGGCCATCACGCGGAGCGCGACCTGTCCACGACCGTGCTCGGGGTGCCCACCTCGCTTCCGGTGCTCATCTCGCCGACCGGTGTGCAGGCCGTGGACCCCGAGGGCGAGGTGGCCGTCGCCCGCGCGGCGGCGAGCAGAGGCGTCGTCATGGGCCTGAGTTCCTTCGCCGGCAAGCCGGTCGAGGAAGTCGCCGCCGCCCAGCCGGACTTCTTCTACCAGCTGTACTGGAGCGGCACGCGCGCGACGATGACGCAGCGCATGGACCGGGCCAGGGCGGCCGGCGCCAAAGCCCTCATCGTCACCCTCGACTGGTCCTTCTCCCACGGGCGGGACTGGGGGAGCCCGGCCATCCCCGACAAGCTCGACCTGAAGACCATGCTGCGGTTCGCGCCCGATGTGCTGCCCCACCCCGGCTGGCTGCTCAGGTTCGCCAAGTCCCGTAGTCTGCCCGACCTTTCGGTCCCCAACCTGCGGCCCCCGGGCGGTGCGGCCCCCACCTTCTTCGGCGCCTACGGCGAGTGGACGCAGACCACACCCCCGACCTGGGAGGACGTGGCGTGGCTCCGCAAGGAGTGGGGCGGACCCTTTCTGCTCAAGGGAGTCACCCGCGTCGACGACGCCAGGCGGGCCGTCGACGCCGGAGTGACCGCGCTGTCCGTCTCCAACCACGGAGGCAACAACCTCGACACCACCCCCGCCACCATCCGCGTACTCCCCGCGATAGCGGACGCGGTCGGCGCGCAGATCGAAGTGCTCCTCGACGGCGGTGTGCGGAGAGGCGGCGACGTGGCCAAGGCCCTCGCGCTGGGTGCTCGCGCCGTCCTGATCGGGCGCGCCTATCTGTGGGGCCTGGCGGCGAACGGGCAGGCCGGCGTCGAGAACGTCCTGGACATCCTCCGCAGCGGTCTCGATTCGGCGGTGTTGGGCCTAGGGCACTCCTCCGTCCACGAGTTGACCCCCGACGACCTGGTCGTACCCCCGGGCTTCCCCCTCGTCCTGGGCCGCGACGCCCCGGCCGCCTGAGCATGGTCGGGGACCCGGCGACCGAACTCGCCCACACCGCCTGGCCGTTGGTGCCGTCCGACGTGCTGGTCCTGCTGCCCATCGGGTCCACCGAACAGCACGGCCCGCATCTGCCGCTCGACACGGACAGCGTCATCGCCCACGCCGTCGCGCGGCGGACGGCAACCGCCCTGCCCACGGCGCTCGTCGCACCGACCCTTCCCTACGGCGCCAGCGGCGAGCACGCGGGCTTCCCCGGAACCGTCTCGATCGGCCACGAAGCGCTGCGCATGGTGCTGATGGAGGCCGTGCGCTCGCTGGCACTGTGGTCCGGACGGATCGTCCTGGTCAACGGCCACGGCGGCAACACCGCCACCCTCGACACCGCCCTCCGCCTGCTGCGCACCGAAGGGCACGACGTGGCCTGGACCGGCTGCGCCGTCCCCGGAGCCGACGCGCACGCCGGGCGTACCGAGACCTCGGTGATGCTCCATCTCGCCCCGGATCAGGTGCGGTTGGACGTGGCGGTCGCCGGTGACACCCGGCCGCTGACCGCCCTCCTCCCGGACCTGGTGGCCCATGGGGTCCGCGCGGTCTCACCCTCCGGCGTCCTCGGCGACCCGACCGGCGCCTCGGCGGCAGAGGGACGCGGCGTGATGGACACGATGGCGTCGGCCGCCGTCCGCCGGATCACCGCCTGGACCGTGGACCACCGGGGCCGGCTCACCGATCCGGAACACCCGCCCACGTCACGGGAGTTGGACCATCAGGCCGTACGGCCATGACGCTGCCCGTGGGCTTCCTGGTGGAACTCGACCGCCACACCCGGATCGTCGACGACGGCCGGGCCCTCGTCGGCGGCTTCCCGACCCGGCTGATACGGCTGACCCCGCGGGCCCAACGGCTCCTCACCGGGCGGACGTTGCGGGTACGGGACGCGGCGAGCTCGCTTCTCGCGGACCGGCTGCTGGACCTCGGCATGGCCCATCCCGTCGTCGCCTCGCTGCCCCCGCCCACCGACCCCCGCTGCACGGTCGTCGTGCCGGTCCGTGACCGCCCACGTCAACTAGCCCGCCTGCTAGGCAGTGTTGGCGGGAACCACCCCGTGATCGTGGTCGACGACGCGTCCAGCGATCCGAAGGCCGTCGCCGCCGTCACAGCGGAACACGGAGCCACGCTGGTCGCCCTGACCACGAACCTCGGACCGGCCGGCGCCCGCAACGCCGGACTCCGGCTCGTGACGACCCCCTTCGTGGTGTTCGCCGACTCCGACATCGTGCTCGCCCCCGACACCGTGCCCACCCTCCTCCGGCACTTCGCCGACCCGGCCGTCGCCATGGCCGTACCCCGCATCACCGGGCTGCCCTCACCTGCTCCGACCTGGATCGAACGGTACGAGAACGCCCGCTCCTCCCTGGACCTGGGCGTCCACCCGGCCGGAGTGCGGCCCGGGAGTCCTGTCTCGTGGGCCTCCACGGCATGTGTCGTAGCGCGCGTGGATGCCTTGACCGACGGCTTCGACGAACGGATGCGGGTCGGCGAGGACGTCGACCTGTGCTGGCGGCTGATCGAACAGGGCCGGCGGCTGCGCTACGAGCCGAGCGCCGAAGCGGCACATGAACACCGGGCGCGGCTCGACGACTGGCTGTTGCGCAAGGCCGTCTACGGCACCGGTGCGCAGCCCCTCGCCGAACGCCACCCGCGGTTCATCGCCCCGGCCGTGTTCGCCCCCTGGAGCGCGGCGCTCCTGACCGCGCTGCTCGCCCAGCGCAGGTGGTCGGTGCCCGTCGCGGGTGCTGTCCTCGTGGGCGTCACCCTGAGGATCGGCCACAAGGTCGACGGCATCCAGCACCCTCACCAGCTGGCCGTGCGGCTGACGGCCAACGGAGCCGTGGCCGCTCTGGCCCAGGCCTCGGCCCTGTCCAACCGGCACTGGTGGCCCCTCACGGTCGTGGGGTGCGTGGCGTCCCGCCGGGTGCGCAGGGCGGCGGCGGTGGCCGCGCTGGCCGACATCGCCCTTGAGTACCGGCGTGACCGGGCTCCTCTCGACCCGGTCCGCTACGGCGTCGCGCGCCGCCTCGACGACCTCGCCTACGGGGCCGGCGTGTGGCTGTCGGCGCTCAGGGGCCGCTCCACCGCGGCCCTGCGGCCTCGCATCACACGCTGATCCTCAAAGGTCCCGGTCAGCGGAAAGTGCTCAGCGGGTGGTCGATGCCGGAAAAGACACTGTGACCATCCCGCCGCGCGTGTGCGGCACTTGCGAGGTATCACTCAGCAGGAGGTGTGCGGCGTGACGCATGAGGTGGTCAACCGTGTCGAGGATCTCGGGTCCGAACTGGCCGCGCTCGCCGAACAGAACGAGAAACTGGGCAAGTTGAGCGACCGGACGGTCGAACTGCTCCGCTCGGCAGGAGTGATCCGACTCCTGCAGCCCAAGGAGTTCGGCGGCCACGGCGCCCACCCCCGGGACTTCGCGGAAGCGGTGATGGCCGTCGCACGGCACGACGGGGCCGCGGGCTGGGTGTGCGGTGTCGTCGGCGTACACCCGTGGGAACTTGCCCAGTTGGACCCCCGGCTCGCGCACGAGGTGTGGGACGAGAACCCGGACACCTGGATCGCCTCGCCGTACATGCCGAACGGCATCGCCGACCCCGTGGACGGCGGCTACGTTCTCAGCGGACGCTGGCCCTTCTCCTCCGGAAGCGACCACTGCGACTGGGACTTCCTCGGCGCGCTCGTCGGCGACGGCAAGGGCAGGCCCGCCGGCCCGATCTCCGTGCTCCATGTCGTACTGCCGCGCTCGGATTACGAGATCATCGACGGCACCTGGGACGTGATCGGCCTGGCGGGCACCGGCAGCAAGGACGTCGTCGTCGACAAGGCGTTCATCCCCGCCTACCGCACGATCGGGCAGGAGGCGGTCCAGGAGGGCAGCGCCGCCGAGGCGGTCGGACTCACCGACACCCTCTACAGGTTGCCCTTCAGTTCCATGTTCCCGCTGGGGATCACGGCGGCCGTCATCGGCATCTGCGAGGGCGCGCTCGCTCTCCATCTGGGCCAGCAGCGCGATCGGGTCGCCGTGACCGGGGTCCAAGTACGCGACGACCCCTATGTGCTGTACGCCGCCGGAGAGGCCGCCGCGGAGATCGCCGCCTCGCGGGTCCAACTCATCGACGGCATCAGCCGGTTGTACGACCAGGTCGAGGCCGGAAGGCCCGTGTCCATCGAGGACCGGTCGAACGTCCGCCGGAACCAGGTCCGTTGCGCGTGGCGTGCCGTCTCCGCCCTGGACGAGATCTTCGTGCGGTCCGGCGGCAACGCGATCCGGCGCGACAACCCGATGCAGCGGTTCTGGCGGGACGCACACGTGGGACTCCAGCACATGATCCACGTCCCCGGATCCGCCTATCACGCCAACGCGTTGGCCCAGATGGGACTCGAACTGCCCGAGGCGATGCGGGTCCTGATCTGACGGATCGTCAAGAACGAACGTGCGAGAACCAAGGAGGGGCCGTGACGGACGCGGTCGAAGGGCGCCACTTCCGTGAGGTGCTGGGCCACTTCCCCACGAGCGTCGTCGCCGTCACCACGACGGACGCCGACCGGCAACCCCGGGGAATGATCGTCGGAACCTTCATGTCCGTGTCCCTGGAACCGCCCCTGGTGTCCTTCCTGGTGGACGGTTCCTCCAACACCCTGCGGACGATCCGGGCGGCCGGACGTTTCTGCGCCAACGCGCTGGCGGGCAACCAGGAACGCCTCTCCCGGCAGATGGCCGGCGGCCCGAATCGCTTCGAAGGCGCCGCGTGGCAGGAATCCCCGCTCGGAAATCCCGTCCTGGAGGGAATCGTCGCGTGGGTCGACTGCACGGTGGAGAAGATCGTCGAACTCGGCGATCACCAGCTGGTCGTCGGGCGCGTCCGCACACTCCGCGTCGAGTCGATGAAGACCCCACTGCTCTTCTTCCGCGGTGGTTATGGCGACTATCTGTCGAGCGCGGCGCTGCTGCTGGACAGGCTGGTGGGCTGGTAGGAGAGCACAACATGAGCCGCGAGATCGCGAGATCAAAGGAGATCCGTTGATGCGACAAGACCTGCACTTCAGATTGGAACGCATCTCCGCGTGGTGCGGATTCGTGCTGTTGCTGGGGTTCGCCGTGGCCTACTCCGTCGGCCATCTCATCACGCCGATGGACCCGACAGAGAATGCCCAGGGTGTCGTCCAATTCCTCACCGACCATCAGACAGGTATTCTCGCCTGCGCCGCGATCATGGTCCTTGTCGTGCCGTTCGAGTACCCGTTCGTCGTCGTGACCAGCATGCAGATGCGCCGGATCGAAGGCGGCTGGGGCCTGCTGTCCATGATTCAGTTGCTCACCGGTGTCGTAGCGCCGATCGGTTTCTTCTTCCCGATCGCGATACTCGCCGCGGCGGCCTATCGACCGGAAAGCCACTCGCCCGACGTGCTCTACGCGATGTCGGACATCTACTGGCTCATGCTGGTGGGCAACGCCTGCATATTCGTCCTCCAGGTCTGGTCGATCGGATACGCGGCACTCGTCGACAACCGCGCCGAGCCGGTGTTCCCTCGCTGGTTCGGCTATCTCAATCTGGTGCTCGGAGTTCTGCTCATCCCGGGCGCCTTCGTCTTCCTCACGAAGACCGGACCGTTCGCCTGGAACGGACTTCTCGCGAACGTGCTTCCCACGGTGGCGTACTTCATCTGGAAAATCGCCACCCCGATCGTGCTGTTGCGCGCTGTGAGATCCGAAGAAAAGGAGGCGGCCACGAGTGCGGCGGAATCCTCCGCGCCGGCGAGCACCTGACGGTTTTGAACTCGGGCTGCCGTCGGTGTGAGTGACAGTCCGGTTTCGGTGAGGCAGCCGTCGACGAGGTGGGGGTGGTACTGGATCGTACGGAGACCGTCCCGGAGACTCTGGTGATGAGGGAAGCGGCGTATGCCCGCAGGCCGCGAGTACCGGCGAAGCGGTTGCGACCGTCTCCGATCCTGACTGAGCCACAGGCCGAGTCCGGTGCCCGTGTGATCGCCGTGGCCGCCGCCGTCGATCCCGAACGGAAGTCCCTCACACGGGTGTTGCGCAGCGTGCTCGGCTGTCCGACGGTGCCGGGCCGCAGCGCCGTGTTCGCCGGGGCCGGCTTCGGCGAGATGGTGCAACGGGCCCGCTCAGGCGTCGATTCCGGCGCTCTCACTGCTGCGTTCCCGCCCGAGGCCGCGCACCAGGTCGCCCTCGTGGGCGCCGCCACCGCCGGGGCTCGTATCAACGCCTACGCGGAGTCCGGGCCGGGCGAGATCGCGGTGGTCCCGACCAGGGCCGGGGACCCGGGCGGGGAACGGACGTCGGCGGCGTCGGCCGGATGCGACGCGTCGGGGTCGTTGGGCGCCGCTACGGGCAGGACTCCCCGAACTTCACCGCGGAGAACCGCACCGGCTGTCCACTCAGCTTCGTCCCGGCGGCCGGCTTCTGTGAGCACACCTGCCAGTTCGACTCCACGAGGACGTAACGCCCTTTGCCGGAGGCGTCTTTGACCGTGATCGACGTGCTGGAGTCGAGCGCGTCGCGGGCGGTGTTCACCGACTTCCCCTTGAAGTCCGGCATCGTTGTGCCGGCCGACGTGGGTGCTGACTGGTCCTTCGACGGGCAGGTCTCGTCCGACTTCACCGCGCCGAAGTCGAGTTGGGTGTCCGTGGAGGTCGTCGTACCGGCCTTCACGTTCTGGGAACAGACCTTCCAGTCCCGGTCGAGGATCTGGTGACGGTCACGGCCGAGCGAGTCGTGGGACTTGAGGCCGTAGAAGCCCTGTTTCTGGGCGGTGTCCTGCGCGGACTGAAGTCCCATTCCGACGAAGTGGGGGACGGTCCTGGTCTTGCCGCCGGTCTTGGCGTTGCCGCTGGTGCCGCTTGTACTGCCCGCGGAGGTGGTGGCGTGGCAGGCGCTTCCGAGGCCGCCGATGACGAGGATGCCCGCGGTGACTCCACCGACGAGCTTCCAGTCGCGCCTCTTCCGCGGAGGTGATCCGGCGGCCCATGACGGCCGACCTGGTGGCGTAGATACGGAGTTGGACACGGTACGCCCCTGATGTGTGGATGAGGGGACACTGTGTCAGACGCACCGGCCCGGCCGCACGCTGCGTGACGAACCGTGACACGTTTCCGGACGGTGTCCGGCGACGGCGGACTGGGCGGCCGGCAGCAGGTCTCGCCGCGATGCCTGTGCCGGTTACCTGGGCGCGCTCCATGACCGCGACATCACCACGGACGCCGTAATCGACTTCGACGCACTGCGTTCGGACGAGCCCGAACTGCCCGATGTCGATGGCAAGCTACGTCGTCTGGCCGACAACGCTCGCGCCGGGGAGACGTCACCCGCGAAGCCGAGGGCGTGGCCCTTGCCGCCGAACGGGAGCGCATCCTCTACCGGAGAGTGAGGGCTTTCCGGCTCGCGGCCCGTGGTGTCATCGGCAACTCCGACTGATTCTCGGCTACTTGAGGTACTGCCGAGGAAGTGGACGATGTGGCCCAAGTCCGGTCGGCACGAACGCTTCCCGGGACGCTAGACCGAGAGCGCGAACCCGCCCGTCACCCGCAACGTCTCACCCGTGATGAAGGAAGCCTTCGACGAGACCAGATACAGCAGTGCCTCGACGATGTCCCGTTCCTCGCCCTCCCGTTGGAGGATCTGCTCGCCCAGAACCCGCCTCGCCTCGGCCTCGGACAGTTCGGCGCGGACCGTGTCGGTGAAGATCAGGCCCGGGGCGATCGCGTTGACGCGGATGCCGGCGGCGGCGAACTCGCGAGCGAAGGACACGGTCAGTCCACGTACGGCGAGTTTGGAGACGCCGTAGATGCTGCGGTTCGCGTAGGCCGCCGACGAGGAGATGTTGACGATGGCGGCACCGGCGCGCCCCCGCATGGCCCGCTGTGCCGCGAGGGAGCAGATGATGACGCCCATGACGTTCACGTCGAGCACGCGGCGCACGTTGGCGAGGCCGAGTTCGGTGAACGGTCGGTTGTAAGCGGCGTGCAGGCCCGCGTTGTTGACGAGGATGTCGAGGCCGCCGTGTCGTTCTATGACCTCGGCGATGACCGTCTCGACCGCGCTCTCGTCGGCGATGTCACATGCCACCCCGGTCACGCTGCCGCCGGCGGCGGTGAGTTCGGCGGCGGCGGCCCGCGCCGCGTCCCCGTCGATGTCGGCGAGCACGACGTGCGTACCCCGCGCCGACAGAGCCGCGCCGAACGCCTTGCCGAACCCGCGCCCGCCCCCGGTGATGAACGCGACCTTGCCGTGGTGCTCGTCCTGTTCCGGCATTACGTATGCTCCCGTCGTCGTCGTGGTTCCAACCAGCGCCGCACACCGGTCACTTGGGCCCGAACCGCTGTCCCGCGTCGAGCCGCAGGCACTGGCCGTTCAGCATCGGGTTGTCGACGATGGCGAGCGCGAGCTTCGCGTACTCCTCGGGGCGGCCCAGGCGTTTGGGGAACGCCGCGTCCTTGACCAGGACCGCCCGCGCCTCGTCGGGGATCCTCTCGACGGCGCCCGTGTCGAACAGACTGGGGGCGATGGCCAGGACACGGATGCCAAGTGAGCCGAGATCGCGGGCCATGGTGAGACACATCCCGGCGATGGCGGCCTTGGCGGCCCCGTAGGCGACTTGGCCGACCTGCCCCTCGAAGGCGGCGATCGACGACGTGTTGATGATGACGCCGCGCTCGCCGTCCGGGTCCTCGGGCTCGTTCCGGCTCATGTGCGCGGCGGCGAGCCGGCTGACGTTGAAGGTTGCGACGGTGTTGAGGTCGAGCACCCGGCGGAAGGTGTCGAGGTCGTGCGGCCCGCTCCTGCCGAGCGTCCGCTTCGCCGTACCGCCGCCCGCGGTCGTGATCGAGACGTGCAGCCCGCCGAGCGATTCGACGGCGGTGGCCAGCGCGCTTTCCGTCGCCTCGAAGTCGGTGACGTCGACCGGCTGGAAACGCCCGCCCAACGCCGCCGCGACCTCGGCACCGGCCGACGCCGGACGATCGAGTACGACGACGTCGGCGCCGCGTGCCGCGAGCAACTCGGCGCTGGCGCGCCCCATTCCGGAGGCACCGCCGAACACCACGGCCTTCTTGCCTTTGATCTCCATCGGTCGATTCCCTTTCGCTCGGCTCAGGCGGACGCGGAAGACCGCTGGAGGAGGGTGCAGAGCCGGTCGCGGTGGACGGCGGTGTCCCCGTGGAGCACCCGGTCGGCCCTGGCCCGGCGCAGGTAGAGGTGGAGGTCGTGCTCCCAGGTGAAGCCGATGCCACCGTGCAACTGCAGTGCCCTGGCGGCGACTTCACCGCTACCGGCCGTGGCGTAGGAGGCGGCGGCACAGGCCGCGCGGGCGGCGTCGTCGATGCCGGCATCGATGGCCATCGCCGCGTAGTACGTCGCCGCACGGGTGCCGTGCACGAGCAGTGCCATGTCGGCGCAGGCGTGCTTGACGGCCTGGAAACTTCCGATCGGCCGCCCGAACTGCACCCGGCTGCCGGTGTGTTCGACGGTCAGCTCCAGCATCCGCCCCATCACGCCGAGCGCGTCCGCACACCGCAGGACGGACGCCTCGTCGAGCAGGGCCTGGATGTCGGCCGGCCCGCCGTCGAGACGGGCGTCGAACGGGACGCGTACGGCGTCGAGCCGGACCTCGTGGAACGCGCGGGTGGGATCCAGCACGCGCTGACGCCGGACCGTGACACCGGGGGCCGCGCGGTCGACGAGGAAGGACGCCGGCTCGCCCTCGTGGCGCGCGGTGACCAGCAGCCAGCGGGCGCCGCCGGCGTCCTGCACCACGGTCTTGACGCCGTCCAGGACGACCCGGTCCCCGTCCGTACGGGCGGTCGCGCGGACCCCGTCGAGGGTCCAGGGCGCGTGCGGCTCGGCGAAGGCCCACGTGGCCCAGCCCTCTCCGGCGGCGAGCGCGGGCAGTACCTCGCCGCGCAGCCGCTCGGAACCTCCGTAGGCGATCGCCCGGCCGACGACCGCTGTCGGCAGGAACGGGCCCCGGCCGAACGCGCGCCCGATCTCCTCGGCGACCAGGGCGAGTTCGACCAATCCCTGGCCGGACCCGCCGTACTCCTCGGGCAGGGCAAGACTGGGCCAGCCGAGGTCGGAGGTCAGCCGCCAGAGTTCGGGGTCGACGTCCTCGGTGCCGTCCATCGATGCTCGTACGAGGGCGATCGGGGCCCGGTCGGACAGCAGGTCGCGCGAGGCCTCGCGCAGCATGGCCTGCTCCTCGCTGAGCTCGAAGTTCACCAGCCACCACCCGTTCCACGGCAGATCGACGGCAGAGCCACGGCATGAAGAAGGTATCCTCTTTTAGAGAATCGGTCGAGATCCTGGGGTGCTTCTGGGCGTTCTTCCGCGTCGTGTGACGAGTTGAGTATCATGAATTGCATGACTGATGCCGTTCTGCTCGCCGCCTGCCGCACCGCGATCGGTACCGCCCACAGGGGAACGCTGCGTGACACGAGCGCCTTCGACCTCGCCACCGTCGTCGTACGCGAGGCGGTGCGACGCTCCGGGGTGCCGCTCGAACTGATCGACGACGTCGTCCTCGGCGAGACCCTGGCCGGCGGCGGGGACATCGCCCGCTACGCGGCACTCGAAGCGGGGCTGACCCATGTGCCGGGCCTGGCGCACAACCGGCACTGCGCCTCGGGACTGTCGAGCGTGGCGACCGCCGCCGCGGGCGTACGCGCCGGAATGGACCGCGTGGTCGTCGCGGGCGGAACGCAGTCCTCCTCGACCGCGCCGGCGGCCCGGCGCCGGATTCCGGGCACCGACGACTGGCAGGACCCCTGGATGTCGCCCTCGCACGTGCCGACCCGGGAGGCGCCCAACGACGACATGGCCACCCTCGTCGGCTGGAACGCGGCCCGGCTGGCCGGCATCTCCCGTCAGGAGATGGACAGTTGGGCGCTGCGCTCGCACCAGCGGGCCGTGCGGGCGATCGACGGGGGACGGTTCGCCGACGAGATCGTCCCGGTCGAGGTCATCGACCGGGACGGGACGAAGTCCGTGTTCGACACCGACGAACACCCTCGGCGCGACACCAGCATCGAGAAGCTCGCGGCGCTGAAGGTGCTGCACCCCGAGATCGACGGCTACTCCATCACCGCGGGCAACTCCAGCGGGGTGAACGACGGTTCGGCCGCGGTCGTCGTCGCCTCCTCCGAGGTCGCCGCCGAGTACGGGCTCGCGCCGCTCGCCACCGTACGGTCGTGGGCGAGTGTCGGCGTCGACCCCGTCGAGACGGGACTGGCCCCGATCGCCGCCATCCGCAAGGCACTCGACCGCGCCGGGCTGCGGATCGAGGACGTCGACCTGTTCGAGGTCAACGAGGCGTTCGCCGCCGTGGCCGTCGCCGCCACCCGGGAGCTGGACCTCGACCCGGAGCAGGTCAATCCCTTCGGCAGCGGGTGCAGTCTCGGGCATCCGATCGCGACCACCGGCGCGCGCATGGTCGTCACGCTCGCGCACGAGCTGCGGCGGCGCGGGGGAGGGACGGCGGTCGCGGCCATGTGCGCGGGTGGCGGCATGGGATCGGCGATGGTGCTCACCGTGTGACGAGCGGCCCGCCGGGCGGCACACCGGTCAGCGCGCCGCCCAGCTCACCGTCTTCGTCTGCAGATACTCGTCGAGCCCGAACTCGCCCCACTCGCGGCCGAGTCCGCTCTGCTTGTAGCCGCCGAAAGCCGCCCGCGGGTTCACCCCGGCGCTGCCGCCGTTGATCGCGACACCACCGGTCCGCAACCGGGTCGCCATGTCGTACGCGGCCACCGTGTCCGCGCTCCAGACGGCACCCCCCAGTCCGTACGGACTGTCGTTGGCGATGTGCACCGCCTCCTCGTCGGTGCGGAACGGGATGACGACGCCGACCGGTCCGAAGAACTCCGTCCGGGCGACGGCCATCCCGTTGTCCACGTCGGCGAAGAGCGTGGGTTCCAGGAAGTAGCCCTTGTCGAGACCGGCCGGGCGCCTGCCGCCGCGGACGATACGGGCGCCCTCCTCCTCGCCGATCCGGATCAGCTTCTCGACCTTGTCCCGCTGGGCCGCGCTGATCAGCGGCCCCATCGTGGTGGCCGGGTCGGCGGGGTCGCCGACCCTGACATCTACCAGGGCCGCGCTCAACCGGTCGACCAGCTCGTCGTGGACCGACTCGTGCACCAGCGTGCGCGTCAGCAGCGAACAACCCTGCCCCGCATGGGTGGTCATGCCCACCAGCGCGGAACGAACGGCACCGTCGAGATCGCCGTCGGCGCGGACGATGTTGGCGGACTTGCCGCCGAGTTCCAGGACGACCTTCTTCATGGAGGCGGCGGCCTGGGCGTACACGACGCGGCCCACCGTGTCCGAGCCCGTGAAGCTGACGAGGTCCACCATCGGGTGGGTGGTCAGCTCCCGGCCGGCCTCGACGTCGCCGGTCACGATGTTCAGCACACCCGGCGGCAGCCCGGCCGCGTCGGCGAAGTCGCCGAGCAGCAGCGAGTCGAGCGGCGTCTGGGGCGCCGGTTTCAGTACGACGGTGCAGCCCGCGGCGAGGGCGGGGATCACTTTCATCATGCTGAGGAAGAAGGGGAAGTTGTACGCCGGGATCAGCGCGCACACCCCGAACGCCTCGCGCCGCAGCACCCCTTGGGAGATGCCGATGCCCGGCGCTATCGTAGGATCCATCGGACGCTCCCACGCGAAGGCCGGGATCACCCGCTCGGCCATGTCCCGCAGATGCGCCACGGGCACCCGGGTCTGCAGACTCTCCGCCAGCGCCCGCACCGAACCCGCCTCGGCCATGTTGACGGCGACGAGTTCGGGCAGCCGCCGCTCCAACTCCTCCGCCATGCGCAGCAGGACCGCGCCCCGCTCGGCGGGCCTCATCCGTGGCCACGGTCCCTCGTCGAAGGCCCGCCGCGCCGCCTCGACCGCACGACGCACATCCGCGAGCGAGGAGTCGGGAACCTCGGTGAGGGTCTCCTCCGTCGCCGGATTGCGTACGACGATCTGTGCCTCCGAGGTGCCGTCGGTGTGCCGTCCGTCGATGTAGAGCTGGGAAGAGAACGCGTACGTCGTCGTCATGTGTGCCGTCTCCTCATTGCCGTGTCCCAAGGTTGAGTGTACTGAATTAGCGGAGGGAGGTCAGGAGTGTGCACCTTTTATTGACTCGACCGGTCGGTACAGCTAACTTCGCAGACATCTGGGGGTCGGCCTTTTGGCTACGGACGACGGAGTTCGAAGAGAGGTACCGCCTGTGTTCAAGGAATTTGTGGTGTCCGGCGATTCGCACATCATCGAGCCGGTCGATCTGTTCAGGACCCGGCTGCCGAAGGAGTTGCGTGAGCGTGCTCTGTGGGAGGAGGAGTTCACGCTGGACGAGCCGATCGTGCCGGGTGGGCACACGGAGTTCAAGAAGCTCCACACCATCGGGTTCGACGGCTGGACGATCTCGAAGTACCGCCAGACGGGCGGGGAGACCCCGGACGGCGATCCGGAGCACATCCTGCGGGACATGGACTTCGACGGCGTCGACGCGTCGGTGATGTTCCCGAATCTGTCGCTGTTCGTGCTGTTCACGGACGATCACGAGTTGTCGATGGCGCACGCGCGGGTGTGGAACGACTACCTGGTGGAGCGCTACCTGCCCTACAGGGACCGGTTGCGTCCCACGGCGGCGATCCCGATCACGGACGTCCCCGCGGCGGTGGCGGAGATCGAGCGGATCGCGCGGCTGGGGCTGGGTGCGATCCTCCTCCCGGAGATCCCGCCCCAGCCGTACTACTCGCGGGAGTACGACCCGATCTGGGCCGCCGCCCAGGCGCACGGCCTGCCGGTGTTCATCCATGTGGCGACCGGCGGCGTGAAGGTGAAGCAGGAGATCTCCGGGACGGCGCAGACCGTGCGGGGACTGATGACGTCGATGAACATGGGCAAGGGGAACCTGACCGACGACATGGTGGCGGGCCGGACGATGGGCTTCGCGGCCGGTGCCGGGGTGGCGGGTCCGCAGGGCATCATCGCGAGCCTCGTCGGCGGCGGTGTGTGTGAGCGTTTCCCGGATCTGCATTTCAACCTGATCGAGTACACGGCCGGCTGGCTGGTCTCCTTCATGGGGTACATGGACAAGGCGTGGAAGACGGGTACGGGTCAGGATCCGGACTGGTGGCTGGGTTTCTGGGACGACAACCGTCCGGCGACCGAACAGCCTTCGATGGGGCGGCTGTTCGCGATCAACGACAAGTGGCCCTACCCGCTCAAGCCGACCGAGTACGTCCGTCGGCAGATCCACGTGCAGTTCGCGGACGACCCCACGGCCGTCAAGGCGCGGCACATCACCGGTCTGTCGACGGTGATGTGGGGCAATGACTATCCGCATGCGGAGGGGACTTTCCGCAGCAGTGCGGAGTGTGTCGCGGAGAACTTCGAGGGGGTGAACGACGAGGACCGTGCGGCCATCCTGGGCGGCACCCTCGCGGACGTCGTGCACTTCGACAAGAGCAGGAAACTCGCCCCGGCCACCGAAAACGCCTGACCCGCGAAACGGCGTTTCAGGGTACTGAAACGCGATGGCAGCGGCGGGCGGCCCGAGGGTGCCGCCCGCCGCTTCTCTCACGGTGTGGGCAGTTCGTCGATCAGGGCGAGGGAGGCCCGGGCGTACGCGGCCCGGCGCCTCTGGCTCACCAGGAAACTCGGGGGCGCGAAATAGCCGACGTCACGGGGCAGCGAACCGGCGCGACGGGCGAGCATGTCCTTCGCGTCGGCCGTCGTCCCGCACACGGCGATCCCGGCCAGCATCTCGTCGGTGACGGCGGCGGCCATCGCGTCGGTGTCACCGGCCCGGAACGCCTTCCTCAGTTGGGCCACCGGGCCCTCCCAACCGTGGTGGGCCACGAACGGGTCGTATGTCTTCACCGTCAGATAGAAGGCGATCATGCGCCGGGCGTCGGCCACGGCGCGTTCGGGGGCGGTGTCGTCGACCGCCGTGATGACCCAGCCGTGCTCCAGCGGCGGCTCGGCGTGGCCCGCGGCGAGCGTGCCGCGTTCCACCGACGGGCGTACGACGTCGTTCCACCAGGAGCCGGTGAACAGCCCGTGGCCGATGACGCCGTCGGCGACCCGGCCCGCGGTGGCGGCCATGCGGGTGTTGAACGCGGCGAGCAGGACCGGGATGTCGAGCCGGCCGAGCACGGGTGCGCGGACGTCCGCGTCGATCGAGTAGAACTCGCCGGAGTAGCGGACCTGCTCACCGTTTTCCGCGTGCAGCCAGGCGCGGACCGCGCCGACGGTCTCCGCGATCCGGTCCACCGGGCGGTCGGCGGGCACGTCGAGCCAGTCGCGGTTGATGCGGAACGCGGCGCTGCCCAGGCCGAGGAAGAGCCGCCCCGGCGCCTGGGCGTGCAGTTGGCGCAGCGCGGTGGCGTGCGCGTACGGGGTGCGGGCGAAGGCGTAGGCGATGGCGGGCCCCGCCAGGGCGTGCTCGGAGTTCGCGACGATCTCGGCGAGGGTGAGGTAGGCGTCATGGTCGACGAACTCGCCGGCGCAGAAGGCACCCGCACCGGCCTCCTCGGCCTCACGTGCCACCTCACGGCCCGGCCAGGGCATGCCAAAGCGCATCGGAGCCAGCCCTCCATGGAACGTCATAATAAAGGATACTGTTTTATGGAGCGTAGGGGAGTGTCAGCGCAGTGTCCACCGCCTGCGGGGCACCGCTGCGCGATCTACTTCCGCCTTCCCGATCGGGTTTCCGATCTGGGTGTACGACAGTCCCGTGCGCAGCGCCTGGGTGCGGGTCGCGTCCAGGGACTCCCAGATCGCGCGGACCGTGCCCTGGATCGCGGCCGGCGGTTTGGCGGCGATGACGCGCGCGATCTCGTCCGCCCGGTCCCAGAGCTGTTCGCCCGGCAACACCTCGCTGACCAGGCCGATCTGGAGAGCGCGTGCGGCCGACAGGCGTTCGTCCAGACCGAGCAGCGCGATGCGCAGGGTCTCGCCGAGCGGGATGCGGCGGGCCAGCCCGATCGGTTCGAGGGCTGCGGTGAGTCCGTAGCTGACATGGGGGTCGAAGAAGGTCGCGTCCTCCGAACAGATCAGGATGTCGGCCTCGTTGAGCCAGTAGAACGCGCCGCCGGCGGCCATCCCGTGCACCGCGCAGACCAGGGGTTTCCACACCTGGTTCAGCTTCGGCGACAGGAATTCCCCGGGGTCGGTCTGCGACCACGCGTTGGGATGCCGGTCGATGCCCTCCTTCACGTCCATGCCGGTGCTGAACGCGCGCTCGCCCGACCCGCGCAACACGACGACGTGCACGTCGTCGTCGGTCTTCACCCTGTCCCAGAGCGCGGAGAAGTCCTCCAGCATCCGCTGGTTGAAGCTGTTCATGGCCTGCGGCCGGTTCAGCGTGACCGTGGCGACATGGTCGCTCACCTCGAACAGGACGGTCTTGAGATCCATCCGGCGACTCCGTTCGTCAGCTCGGTATGTCGGCTCGGTTCGTCATCTCGACGCGATCGAGGTAAGTAGTATACTTTTTTCTGGTCTTCGGGTGCCCGGAACGGAACAAGATCCGCGGAGGAAGCTGCGATGAGGCCACGAGTGGGACAGATGCTCGCCAGTACGGTGGACACGACGGCGGTGATCGTCGTGCGCTGCCCTGACAGCGAGTTGGACATCACCTGCGGCGGTGCCGCGATGATCGAGGGAACCGCGCCGGGGGCCGTCACCGGCACGGCCGACCCGGACCTGATGGGCGGTTCACTCCTCGGCAAGCGCTACGCCGACGAGGACCTCGGACTCGAACTGCTCTGCACGAAACAGGGACAGGGCACGCTCGCGGTCACCGGCGTGCCCCTGCCGGTGAAGAGCGCCAAACCGCTCCCGGCCTCGGACTGACAACCGGGAAGACTGAGAAACGGGAAGCGGGAAGTGCGCCGATGAACGTCTCGATGATCCTGGACATGGCCGCCGAGGGCTTCGGCGACCGGGTCGTGATCGGCCGCGCACAGGACGGGCTCACTCCCGTACGGCTGCGCGAACTGGCCGCCGGCGGGGCCCGGTCGGTCCGCGCGGCCGATGCCGACGCGATCGTGTACCTGGCGACGAACGGCCCCGCCTTCGCTGTCGCCCAGTTCGCCGCCGCCCACGCCGGTGTTCCACTGATCCCGGTCAACTACCGCCTGGGCGAAGAGCAGTTGGACGCCCTCCTCGCGAACCACCCGCGCGCTCTGGCCATCGCCGCTCCCGACCAGGCCATGGCTCCGCGCAGGGCCGGACTGACGGTCCGCGGCCCGGCCGCGTGGCTCACGGAGGCAGCCGCGAACGTCGACGGCGCCATGGGACCGGCACCATCGCCCGACACCCCCGCCGTACTGATCTACACCAGCGGAACCACCTCGGCTCCGAAGGGCGTGGTCCTGCGTCACCACAACCTCGTGTCGTACGTGCTCGGCACGGTGGAGTTCGCCGCGGCGGACCCGGCCGAGGCGGCGCTGATGAGTGTGCCGCCCTACCACATAGCCGCCGTCTCCAATGTGCTGACTAACCTCTACGCGGGCCGGCGCACCCTCACCCTCGACCAGTTCAGCCCCGAGGGCTGGCTCGCCCTCGTCAGGGAGCAGCGCATCACGCACGCGATGATCGTGCCGACCATGCTCGCCCGGATCATGGACACGGCGGGGCTGGACCGTTCGGTGCCCTCCATGCGCTCGCTGGCCTACGGTGGAGCCAGGATGCCGGTGCGTGTGATCGAGACGGCACTGCGCACCTGGCCGCGCGTGGACTTCGTCAACGCCTATGGCCTGACGGAGACTTCGTCCACCGTCTCGGTGCTGGGCCCGGCCGAACACCGGGCGGCTGTCGCGAGCGACGACCCGGTGGTGCGCGCCCGGCTCGGGTCGGCCGGACTGCCGGTGCCGGGCATCGAGATCGAGGTCCGGGCGGTGGACGGGCAGCCTCTCGGCGCGGGGGAGACCGGACAGATCTGGGTGCGCGGCGAGCAGGTCTCGGGGGAGTACGCGGGGCAGGGCTCCGCGGTCGACGAGCAGGGCTTCTTCCACACCCGGGACCGGGGCCGCCTCGACGCGGACGGCTATGTCCACATCGAGGGCAGAGCCGACGACACGATCATCCGCGGCGCGGAGAACATTGCGCCCGCCGAGATAGAGGACGTTCTTCTACGGCACCCGGACGTGCTCGACGCCGTGGTGGTCGGTGTCCCGGACGAGGAGTGGGGTCAGCGCATCGAGGCCGTCGTGGTGGCGCGCGACGGCGCGAAGGCCGACGCCGGCGCGCTGCGCGCGGCCGTACGCGGCACACTGCGCGGATCGAAGACCCCGGACCGCATCACGTACTGGACCGAACTCCCGCGCACGGTGACCGGCAAGCTGGTGCGCCGCGACATCGTGGCGGCATTGACCGCACCCGGGAACGGGACGAAGGGGCAGCCTTGAGCGTCGCCACCAACAGCCCCGCGCTGATACGGGAGTTGACGGATCGGACAGCCGCCGTGGTCGGCGGCTGGATACCCGGCGCCACGGTGGAAGGCGTCGAACCGCTCACCGGCGGCACGTCGAGCCTGACGTATGTAGCGGCCCTGGCGGGTGTCCCGGCGGGCTACGAGCGCGTCGTCCTCAAGGTGGCACCGCCCGGCCTGGCCCCGGTCCGCAACCGGGACGTGCTGCGCCAGGCACGGCTCATGGCGGCCCTGGCCGGGCAGCCGGGCGTCAGGGTGCCGAAGGTGCTGTTCTGCGACGCGGGCGAGCCCCCCGAGAGCCAGCCCTTCGTGGCCATGGAACTGGTGCCGGGGGAGTGCGTCGAGCCGGTGCTGGTGCCGCGCGGCACGCTGACCCAGGGGGAGGTGCGGGGGCGTGCCCTGGACGCGGCGCGCATGCTGGCCGCCCTGCACCGGGTGGATCCGGCGCGTACGGCGCTCGCGGCGGAGCCGGTGGTGACGCTCGCCGGGGAGATCGACCGCTGGACGCGGGCGTTCGGTACCGTCTCCGACGACCTGCGTACCGGGCATGAAGCGGTCGCGGACCGGTTGCACGCGACCGTGCCCGCCGCGATGACGCCGGTGTTCACCCATGGCGACTACCGGCTCGGCAACACGTTGTGCGCGGACGGTTTCGTCACGTCGGTCATCGACTGGGAGATCTGGTCGCGCGGCGACCCCCGCGTCGACATGACCTGGCTGACCTTCTTCACCGACGAGGCCCGCCACCCCGCCGCCCTGTCGGACGAGCCCACCGGCATGCCCGGCAGGGCCGAACTGGTCGACGCCTATGAGGAGTCGCGAGGCGAACCGCTTCGGGACCTGCCGTGGTTCGAGGCACTCACCAAGTACAAGGAGTCGGCCGCGACCGCGCTGTTGATCAAGCGGGGCAGAAAGACCGGGCAGTTGAACACCATGCACCGGCGGATGCTGCCCGCGCTGCCCGAACTGCTAAAAGAGGCACTGGAGTTGCTCGGCTAGTACAGCCCGCCGTCCACCCGGATCAGCGCCCCCGTCGTGTAACTGGACGCGTCGCTCGCCAGATACAGCGCGGTACCGACGATCTCCTCCGGCTGCCCGGGACGTCCGATCGCGCTGCGCGTGGTCTGCCGCTTCTCCTCCGCCCAGGCCTGGGAGATGTCCGTGAGGAACGGCCCGGCCGAGATCGTGTTGACCCGTACGGTCGGGCCGTACTCCAGGGCGAAGACCGTGGTCAGGGCGTTGAGGGCGGCCTTGGCGCCGGCGTACGGGCCGAAGCGTGGCTGGGGCATCAGGGCGCCGGAGGAGGAGACGTTGATGATCGAGCCGCCGCCCGCGTCGGCCATCCGCCGGCCGATCAACGAGGCCAGCCGGAACGGGCCCTTGAAGTTGACGCCGATCACTTTGTCGAAGAGTTCCTCGCTCGTGTCGGCGGAGGAGGGGGCGAGGGGCGACATGCCGGCGTTGTTGACCAGGACGTCGATCTTGCCGAACTCCTCGTAGGCCGCGTCGGTGAGCCGGCCGAGGTCGTCCCAGTGGCCGACGTGGGCGGCGACCGGCAGGGCACGCCGGCCCAGGCCGCGGACCTCGGCCGCCGCGGTCTCGCACGCGTCGAGCTTGCGGCTGGCGATCACGACGTCGGCACCCGCGCCGGCGAAGGCGCGCACCATCGCGAGACCCAGGCCGCGGCTGCCGCCCGTGACGAGCGCGACCTTGCCGGACAGGTCGAACAGGGCTGCCGGAGCCGGGGACTTGGTGTCACGCCGCGCGCTCATGCCTCCACCCGGCCGGAGAGGCTCTCGTCGTCGAGGATGTGCGCGTACCGCTTGCGGGCGGCCTCCAGCCTGGGCGGGATGTGCTCGCTGGGGAACAGTCCCTCGGCCGGCCGGCGGTTCTTCAGCAGCTGCTTGGCGATCGTGGTGCGGTGGACCTCGGTGGGGCCGTCGGCGAGGGCCAGGTTCGGTGCGGCCATCCACCATTTCGCCAGCGGGAGTTCGTTGGTGGTGCCGAGCGAGCCGTGCAGGTGCAGGGCGCGCTGGATGATGTCGTGCAACACCTTCGCCGTCTGGACCTTGCACATCGCGATCTGGGTGCGGGCGGCGCCGTGCGGCTGGGTGTCGATGATCCAGGCCGTGTGCAGCACCAGCAGCCGGAACTGCTGCAACTCCACCCAGGAGTCCGCGATGAACTGCTGCACGGCCTGCTTCTCGGCGAGAAGAGTGCCCTGAGTACGCCGGGACAGCGCGCGCTCGCACATCATGTCGAAGGCACGGGCGCACTTGCCGACGGTCCGCATCGCGTGGTGCACCCGGCCCCCGCCCAGCCGGGCCTGGGCGACCTTGAAGCCCTCACCGGGGCCGCCGAGCATGGCGTCGAGCGGGACCCGCACCCGGTCGTAGCGGATGTAGGCGTGGATGCCCTCGTCGAGGGAGTCGCGTTCGTCCATCGTGCCGACGTTGCGCTTGATCTCGATGCCGGGTGTCTCGGCCGGGACGATGAACATCGACATCCGGGCGTGCGGCGCGGCCTCCGGGTCGGTGACGGCCATGACGATGAGGAAGGCCGCGTACCGGGCGTTGGAGGAGAACCACTTCTCCCCCTCGATCACCCACGCGTCCCCCTCGCGCGTGGCCCGGCACACGAACTCCTTGGGATCGGCTCCGGCCTGCGGTTCCGTCATCGAGAAGGTGGAGACGATGTCCCCGTCGAGCAGGGGCCGCAGATAGCGCGCCTTCTGTTCGCCGGTGCCGAACATCGCCAGGATCTCGGCGTTGCCGGTGTCCGGGGCCGCCGTGCCGAAGACCGTGGGCGCCCAGTAGGAGCGGCCGAGGATCTCGTTGAGGTAGGCGAGCTTCACCTGGCCGTAGCCCGCCCCGCCGAGTTCGGCGCCGAGGTGGCAGGCCCACAGGCCCTGGGTCCGGACCTGGTCCTGGAGCGGCCGCAGGATCGCGCGCGCCTTCTCGTTGCGCGTGTCGTACGGATCGCCGCCGTGCGGGAACAGGAGGTCGAGCGGCTCGATCTCCTCCCGGACGAAGGCCGCCGCCCAGTCCAGTTTGTCCTGGAACTCGGGTTCGATCGAGAAGTCCAGCATCGGCTCTCCGGAAGGTGCGGGGCGGACGGTGACGGCAAAACAGTATACTTTTTAGCGAGGTTCGGTCCATACTCGGAGCGCGTGACGGCAGATTGAGTATGAGGAGTTGGTCGATGCGCAGGCCGATGGAGGGCGTTCGCGTTCTCGAAGTAGCCCAGTTCACCTTCGTCCCGGCGGCGGGCGCCGTGCTCGCGGACTGGGGCGCCGATGTGATCAAGATCGAGCACGCCGAACGCGGCGACGGACAGAGGGGGTTGGTCCGGGTCCTCGGCTACGACGCCACCAGCAGGGGATCCTCGTTCTTCCCGATCGTGGAGGGACCCAACCGGGGCAAACGCAGCGTCGGCCTCGCCCTGGAGAAACCGTCGGCCCGCAAGGCGTTCGAGGAACTGGTCCGCCGCAGCGACGTGTTCCTCACCAACTTCCTGCCCGAGGCGCGCACGAAACTGCGCATCGACGTCGAGGACATCCGGGCGATCAACCCGGACATCATCTACGTACGCGGCAGTGGCTTCGGCCCGCGAGGCGACGAGGCCACCAAGGGCGGCTACGACAGCACCGCCTTCTGGGCGCGCGGCGGCAGCGCCGCCGGTGTCACACCGGCGGGTGCCGACCGGATGACCCGGATGCCCGCCGGCGCCTACGGCGACTCGATGGGCGGCATGACGATCGCCGGTGGTATAGCCGCCGCTCTCTACTCCCGCGCGACGACCGGTGAACCCTCCGTGGTGGACGTGTCGTTGCTCGCTGTCGGGGCCTGGGCGACCCAGTTCACGGTCAACATGGCGCTGATGAACGGCGGGCCGCTGCCGGAGAACGTCCAGCCCCGGCACGGATCGCGCACCAACCCGCTCATCGGCGCCTACCTCACCTCGGACGGACGCTGGATCGAACTGTCGATGCTGCAACCCGGCCGGTACTGGGCCGAGTTCTGCAAACTCGCAGGCCGCGGTGAACTCGCCACCGACGAACGCTTCGACAGCACCGAGAAGTTGATGGCGAACGCGGCGGAGGCGGCCGACATCGTCGCCGAACTCATCGCGGCCCGCCCCTTCGAGGAGTGGGTCCAGCTCCTCTCCCGCGGGGAGGGCCAGTGGTCGGCCGTGCAGAACGCGTGGGAGGTCGGCCAGGACCCCTCGCTGCGCGCCAACGGACTCATCGCCCCGGTCGTGGACGCCGACGGTGTGGGCCGTGAACTAGTCGCCAGCCCCGTCCAGTTCGACGAGACCCCGGCCGACATCACGCGGGCACCGCAGTTCGCGGAGCACACCGACGAGGTGCTGCGCTCGCTCGGCCTCTCCGACGAGGAGCTGATCGCGCTGAAGATCGACGGGGCGGCGACATGAGCACCGTACGAGAACCGAACAGCGCACGAGAGGAGCCGTGATGAGCGCGACGCTCGAACCCGACGGGACCCACCAGGGCGTCCCCGCCTACCACTTCGACAACCGCCTCGGCGGCCCGGTCCTCAGCCATCAGGAACGCTGGGACGAGATCGCCCGCGCCCACTCCGGATTCCGGAGCACCACCGCACGCGGGTACTGGGTCGTCACCGAGGGCGAGGCCGTGCAGACGGCACTCCAGGACTGGCGGACCTTCTCGAACACGTCCGTGACGGCGCTCGACCCCGACCCCAGATTCCTGTGGATCCCGGAGATGCTGGACCCGCCGCAACACACCGCGTGGCGGCGGCTGTTGGGCAGCGCCTTCTCGCCCAAGACCGTCGCCGCCCGCGAACCGGAGATCCGGCAGGTCGCGTCCGGACTCGTCGACGGGCTGAAGGACAGTGGCTCCGCCGACGTCCTCGACATGTTCGCCCGTCGCTTCCCGACCCTGATCTTCATGCGTCTGATGGGTCTGCCCGAGGAGGATCTCCCGCGGTTCCTCGACTGGATCCACGATCTGCTGCACCTGTCCCATGGTGAGGACCCGGACGGCGAGCGGCAGTTGAGGGCGATGAACGCCGTGTCGGAGTACTTCGAGGAACAGATCGCCGTCCGGCGCGAGGCCCCGCGTGACGACCTCCTGTCCCGCGCCATGGCCTGGACGATCGACGACGAGCCGATCTGCGACCGGGACATGCACGCGTTCTGCGTCCTGCTGTTCCAGGCCGGCTTCGACACGGTCCCGATCTCGATCGGCTGGGCCCTCTACCACTTCGCCACGCACCCGGAACAGCGCAGGGCGATCGTCGACAACCCCTCCCTGATCCCCACGGCGGTCGAGGAGATCCTCCGCGTCTACTCGTTCGTCGTGCCCGCCCGCAAGGCGACCCGGGACGTGGAGATCGGTGGCTGCCCGGTGAGGGCCGGGGAGATGGTGATGCTGCCGCTCGCGGTCAGCAACCGCGACCCCGAGCGCTTCGAGCACCCCCTCGACGTGGACCTGCGGCGCAAGTCCACCAACCACATCGCGTTCGGCTCCGGCCCGCACCGCTGCCTGGGCTCCCACCTCGCCCGCCTCGAACTCAACGTGGCCGTCGAGGAATGGCACAGGCGCATCCCCGACTACCGGATCACCCCCGGCCAGGACCTCGAACAGCACGGCAACATGTACGGCATCAAGCAGCTCCGGCTGGAGTGGTGAGCGACGCCATGGCCTCACCTCTCAACGCAACAGACCTGTACCACACGGGAATTGTCGTTCCGGACATCGAGGAGTGGAAGACCTGGTTCACCGGGATCGCGGGCCACCGCTGGACCGAGACCCAGTCCTTCGACCTCCTCGTGCGCCTGGCCGACGGCGAGCGTGTGCTCCCGCTGCGCTTCGCGTACTCACTGGACGCCCCGCACATCGAACTCGTGCAGGAGATCCCGGGGACACCGTGGACGCCTGCCGGACGCCTCGCCACCCATCACCTCGGCTACTTCTGCGACGACCTGCCGACCACGTCGGCACGGCTGGAGGAGGCGGGCTTCCCGCTGGAGGCCTGCGCGGTGGTCGACGACTCGATGTCGATCTTCGCCTACCACCTCGACCCGTACGGCGTCCGCATCGAGATTGTGGACCGCACCCGCATGCCCGACTTCGCCGCCTACCTCCGCTCCAAGGCACCGACGTGGCACTGACGTTCACCGAGGAGCAGGAAGAACTCCGCACGACACTGCGGCGGTTCCTCGCCGACAAGGCGCCGAGCGCGGCGGTGCGCCGCGCGATGGACTCCGACGAGGGGCACGACCCCCGGCTGTGGCGACAGATGGCCGACCAACTCGGCCTGCACGGACTGGCGTTGCCGGAGGCCTACGGCGGATTCGGCGGCGGCCCGGTCGAGTTGGGGATCGTACTGGAGGAACTCGGCCGGGTGCTGCTGCCGTCGCCGTACTTCGCGACCGTGGCCCTCGCCGGACAGGCCCTCGCGGCCTCGAACGACGAGGAGGCGAAGGCGCGTTGGCTGCCCGGTATCGCCGACGGTTCGACGACCGCCACGCTGGCCCTGGCGGAGGAGAGCGGGTCGTGGCGACTGGAGGACATCGAGACGTCCGCCGAGCACGGGACGGTCTCGGGCACCAAGATGTTCGTCGTCGACGGCCACACCGCGGACCTGATGCTCGTCATGGCCCGCACCGGCACGGGACCCGGGCTGTTCGCCGTCGACGGTGACGCGCCCGGCGTGACCCGGACCCGGCTGGAGACCCTCGACCCGACCCGGCGGCTGGCGCGCGTCGACCTCGACGACGTGCCCGTGCGACGGGTCGGCCCGGACGGCGACTCCTCACCGTATCTGCGCACCGTGCTCGATCTCGTCGCCGTGGCGCTCGCCGCGGAGCAGGTCGGCGGAGCCCGGGCGTGTCTCGACGCGGCCGTGGCGTACGCGAAGGTCCGCGTGCAGTTCGGGCGCCCCATCGGCTCCTTCCAGGCCGTCAAGCACAAGTGCGCGGATCTGCTCGTCCAGGTCGAGGCCGCCCGGTCGGCGGCCTACCACGCGGCGGCCGTGGCCGCCGAGGGCTCGTCCGAACTGCCGGTGTCCGCGGCGCTCGCCGCGGCCTGCTGCGCGGACGCCTTCAGTCACGCGGCCAAGGAGAACATCCAGATCCACGGCGGCATCGGCTACACGTGGGAGCACGACGCGCACCTCCATCTCAAGCGCGCGAAGTCGTCGGAACAGTTGTTCGGGGGGCCGGGCATGCACCGGACCCGGTTGGCCGACCTGGTCGGAATCTGAGACCGACGTCCTGTCGAAAGGCTGATCACGTGGGAATCCGCGACCGCCTGTCCCGTCTGCTGGCCGAAGCGCCGGCGGCTGCCGAGGCGATCGAGTACGACCGGAACTGGTGGACCTGGGGACAGGTCCAGCGGACCGCGAAGGGACTCGGCGAAGCACTCGACGCGATGGGCCTGCACGCCGGAGCCCGCGTCGGGGTCGTCCTGGAGAACCGGCCCGAGCACGTCGCAGTGGTCGCCGCGGTGATCGCCTCCGGGCGCTGCCTGGTCATGCTCAGCCCGCTCCAGCCCGCCGCACGCCTCGCGGCCGACATCGCCCGCTGCGGGCCACCCGTCGTGGTGTCCGGCGCCGACGCCCTCGCACGCGAGGGCGTCCTCGACGCCGTGACCACGTACGGCGCCGCCCTCGAACTCGCCGCCGACGGGACCCTGCGGCCCGCCGGCGGCACGGCACCCACCGAGGCACCGACCCGCCCGGGGATCGCCGTGGAGATGCTCACCTCCGGCACCACAGGCCCCCCGAAACGCGTCCACCTGCGCATCGGGCAACTCGACCAGGCCCTCGTTTCCGGCGGACAGACTCCGAAGCCGAGCAGGCTCCTGTCGGAGTCGGCGTCGCTCGTGGCCGCACCGCTCGTGCACATCGGCGGCCTGTGGCGGGCGCTGGCCTGCCTCGCCACCGGACGCCGCATGCTCCTGATGCCGAGGTTCGCCGTCGAACCCTGGGTGAGCGCTGTCGAACGCCACGGACTCCGGGCGGCGAGCCTGGTACCGGCCGCGCTGCGCGCCGTACTCGACGCCCACGTACCGAAGGAACGCCTCGCCACCCTCCAGGTGGTCACCTCGGGCACGGCACCGTGCCCGCCCGAACTCGCCGACTCCTTCCACCGGACGTACGGCGTCCCCGTCCTGATGACCTACGGCGCGACCGAGTTCGCCGGAGCCGTCGCCGGCTGGACCCTGCCGTTGCACGACCGCTGGTGGGAGCGCAAGGCCGGCAGTGCCGGACGCGCCTTCGCCGGCGTCGAGTTGAGGGTGACCGGCGAGGACGGCACCGAGCTGCCGGTCGGCCGGACCGGGTGCCTGGAGGTCCGCACCGAGCAGAGCACGCACGGCGGCCGGACCTGGGTGCGGACCAGCGACCTGGCCCGGATCGACGCCGACCGGTTCGTGTGGATCGAGGGCCGCGCCGACGACGCCATCATCCGCGGCGGCTTCAAAGTCCAGCCCGAGACGGTCAAACGCGTCCTGGAGACCCACCCGGCCGTACGCGAGGCGGCAGTTGCCGGACTGCCCGACCTACGGCTCGGCGAAGTGCCGGTCGCGGCCGTCGAGTTGGAGCCCGGGCTGCGCGCACCGGACGCCGCCGAACTCACCGCCCTGTGCCGCGCCCACCTCACCCCGTACGAGGTGCCCACCCACATCGTCGTCCTCGACGCACTGCCCCGCACCCCGTCAAGCAAGGTGAGCCGCGTCGAACTGCTCGACCTCGTACGGGCCCGGCTCGCCGAGCACAGCAAGGCCTGAGCGTCCCAAGGAGGAACCGCGGTGTCCAGCAAGGAGGTTGAGCGGTGAGTGATACCGAGGAGAAGGCGGCGGAGCGGTTCGGCGTGCTGACGGACGAGGCGGTCGAACGCTCCCGGCGCCGCCTGGGCGTACCCCAGCCGCAACGCAATCCACCGCACAACTACGAGGTGACCTGGGACGGTTCGCGCCACTTCGCCTACGGCTACGGCGACGCCAACCCGCTCTACTGCGACCCCGAGTACGCGGCGAAGACCCGCTGGGGCTCCCTCGTCGCACCGCCGACCTTCCTCTACACGATGGGAGAGGACGCGGCCCCGATCCCGGACCCGGAGACCAAGGCCCTGCTCAAGGGGGACCCCTTCGCGGGGCTCGGCTCCTACCAGGCGGTGATGGAGTTCGAGTGGTGGCGACCGCTTCAACTGGGCGACCGCTGCCGGGTGTTGCAGACCCAGGTCGGGGTCCGGCTCAAGCAGAGCAACTTCGGTGGACGTACCGCACACGTCGTCCGCGACTACCTCTACGCCAACGGCCACGGCGAGATGCACGCCCTGCGACGCGGCACCTGGATCAACGCCGAACGGCACACGTCGAAGAAGCGGGCCAAGGAGGCGCTCGAACAGCAGCCGTACCCGCCCGGGAGACTCGCCGAGATCGACGCGGCGTACGCGGCCGAGAGCAGGCGGGGCGCCGAACCCCGTCACTGGGAGGACGTCGAGGTCGGCGAGGAACTGCAACCCCGGGTGAAGGGGCCGCTGACCACCACGGACGTGGTTGTCTGGCACCTGGGCTGGGGCATGCAGCTCACCCCGCCCGGGGCGTTCGGGATCGCCGCGGCCGTGCGACGCAAGGCTCCCGGCCTCTACCCGCCCAACCGGCTGGGCGTCCCGGACACCGTCCAACGCCTGCACTGGGAACCCGAACGCGCCCGGGAACTGGGCCTGCCCAACCCCTACGACTACGGCGGCATGCGCGAGACCTGGCTCTGCCATCTCCTCACCGACTGGATCGGCGACGACGGTTGGCTGTGGAAACTCCGCTGCGAACACCGCAGGTTCAACTACCTCGGCGACACCACCTGGGTACGCGGCACCGTCGTCGACAAGCAACAGGTGGACGGCCGGAGCGAGGTGCACATCGAGGTGCGCTGCGAGAACCAGCGCGGCGAAGTCACCACACCCGGCACGGCAGTTGTGCTGCTGCCGACCAGGGAGCGGGCCGTCGAGCTTCCCTCGCCGCCCGCCCCGGACCTGGACGGCATGGTCGCCCGCGAACTGGAGCGGTTCGCGGTCAAGTGATCGGCAATCGAGAACGAGCATCAGGAGGCAGGATGTCGGACGAAGTGCTGGTGGAGCGCCGGGGCGCGGTCCAGGTCATCACGATCAACCGTCCTACGGTGAAGAACGCCCTCGACGCGGGAGTGGCCGCCGGAGTCGCCGCCGCCGTGGACGAGCTGGACGAGTCGGACGAGCTGCGGGTCGGCGTGCTCACCGGGGCGGGCGGCACGTTCTCGGCGGGGATGGACCTCAAGGCCTGGCTGCGCGGTGAGAGCCCCGCGATCGAGGGCCGCGGGCTGTGCGGGATCACCGTCACCCCGCCCCGCAAGCCACTGGTCGCCGCGGTCGAGGGCTGGGCGCTGGCCGGCGGCTTCGAGCTGTTGCTCGCCTGTGATCTCGTCGTGGCGTCCCGCACGGCACGGGTCGGCGTCCCGGAGGTGACGCGGTCCCTGGTGGCCCGGGCCGGCGCGGCACTGCGCCTGCCCCAACGGGTGCCCTACGCCATCGCGTTGGAGCTGCTCCTGACCGGCGCGCCCATCACCGCCGTGCGCGCGGCCGAGGTCGGACTGGTCAACCGGCTCACCGACGAGGGCGGCGCGCTCGCCGGCGCCCTGGAACTTGCCACGACCATCGCCGCGAACGGCCCCCTCGCCGTTGCCGCGACCAAGCAGATCGCGCAGTCCGCCGCCGACTGGACGCTGGAGGAGGGCTGGATCCGGCAGGCCGAGATCGCGTCGCCGGTGTTCTCGTCCGAGGACGCGCGCGAAGGCGCCGCCGCCTTCGCGGAGAAGCGGCCACCGGTCTGGAAGGGACGCTGACAGCGCCCCAGCACAGTCGGATCGTCAACTCAGCTTGCCAGGGAGGGTGTTGTGACCACAGGACCGCTGTCCGGCTGCCGAGTGGTCGAACTCGGTGGAATCGGACCGGGCCCGTTCGCGGGCATGCTGCTCGCCGATCTCGGCGCGGAGGTCGTCCGGGTGGACCGCCCCGAGCGGGCGGACGAACCCGACGCGGGCGGCCCCGCGGACGTACTCAACAGAGGGAAACGGTCGGTCGTACTCGACCTGAAACACCCGGCAGGACCCGCTGCCCTCCTCCAACTCGCCGCGTGCGCGGACGTGTTGATCGAGGGATTTCGCCCCGGCGTCACCGAACGCCTGGGCGTCGGACCGCACGAGTGCCTGGCCCGCAACCCCCGGCTGGTCTACGGCCGGATGACCGGCTGGGGCCAGACCGGACCCCTCGCCGCGGCCGCCGGACACGACCTCACCTACATCGCCCTCACCGGCGCACTCGGCGCGATCGGAGACACCGGCGGACCCCCGCAGATACCGCTCAACCTCGTCGGCGACTTCGGGGGCGGCGGCTGCTACCTCGTGATCGGCGTGCTGGCAGCCCTGCACGCCGCAGGGCGCACGGGAGTCGGCCAGGTCGTCGACGCGGCCATCGTCGACGGCACCACACATCTCCTCGCGAGCACCTTCGGCAAACTCGGGCGCGGGGTGTGGACCGACGAGCGAGGCATCAACCAACTCGACGGTGGCTGGCCGTTCTACGCCGTCTACGGGACCAAGGACGGCCGGCATGTGGCGGTCGGCGCCCTGGAGGCCAGGTTCTACCGGTGCCTGATCGACCTGCTGAAGCTCGACGTCCACCCCGACCTCCAGCACGACCGCTCGACCTGGCCGGAGCTGCGCCGCCGCCTGGCGGAACGCTTCGCGGAGCGCACCCGCGACGAATGGGCGGCCCTGTTCGAGGGCACCGACGCCTGCGTCGCCCCCGTCCTGGGCCTCACCGAGGCCGCAGCACACCCCCAAGTAGCCGCGCGCGGCAGCCTGTTCGCCCGGGACGGCGTCGTCCAGCCCGCAGCGGCACCCCGCTTCTCGGCGACACCGTCGAGCCCCGGCCCGGCCGCACCACCCGTAGGCGCCGACACCCGCGCTGTGTTCCGGGACTGGGAGATCGCCGGCGTCGACGAACTCGTCGACAGCGGCGCCGCCGTCCAGTTCCCCCACTGACGTCGTCCAGTTCCCCACCGATCGAGAGGACCCTTCCATGCCCGAGGCCGTCATCGTCGACGCCGTCCGCACACCCATCGGCAAGCGCAACGGCTCCTTGGCCGCCGTGCACGCTGCGGACCTGTCGGCGCACGTGCTCACCGCGCTGGTGGAACGCACCGGTGTGGACCCCGGCACCGTGGACGACGTGATGTGGGGGTGTGTCACCCAGATCGGCGACCAGTCGAGCAACATCGCCCGGTTCGCGGCGCTGGCCGCGGGCTGGCCCGAGCGTGTGCCCGGCGTGACGATCAACCGGGCCTGCGGCTCCGGCCAACAGGCCGTCGACTCCGCCGCCCACGCCGTCATGGCCGGACAGTACGACCTGGTGGTGGCCGGCGGCGTGGAGACCATGACGCGAGTGCCGCTGGGCTCTCACCGGACCACCGGCCAGCCGTACGGACCCGCCGTGCTGGCCCGCTACGACGGCTTTCGGTTCAGCCAGGGGGTCGGCGCGGAGATGATCTCCGAGCGGTGGGGACTCAGCCGCACCCGACTGGACGAGTTCGCGTCCGCCTCGCACGCCAAGGCCGCCGCGGCGATCGACTCGGGTGTCTTCGACGACCACATCGTGCCGATCGAGGTCGACGGCACGAAGTTCACCGTGGACGAGGGCCTGAGGCGCGGAACTTCGGTCGGGACGCTCGCCGGACTCAAACCGTCGTTCAAGGAGGACGGCGTGATCCACGCCGGGAACGCCTCCCAGATATCCGACGGCGCCGCCGCCCTGCTCATCACAACTCCCGAACGGGCAAGGGAGTTGGGCCTCAAGCCGATCGCCCGCTACCACTCCGGCGCGGTGAGCGGAGCCGACCCGGTCATGATGCTGACCGGCCCGATCCCCGCGACCGAGAAGGTGCTGCGCCGGTCCGGTCTGTCCATCGACGACATCGGAGCGTTCGAGGTCAACGAGGCTTTCGCGCCGGTCCCGTTGGCGTGGCTGGCCGAGACCGGCGCCGACCCCGAGCGGCTCAACCCGCTGGGCGGGGCGATCGCGGTCGGCCATCCGCTCGGCGGCTCCGGGGCCATCCTGATGACCCGGCTGCTCGCCCGGATGCGGCAACGGAACCTGCGCTACGGGCTCCAGACGATGTGCGAGGGCGGCGGCACCGCCAACGCCACGATCATCGAACTGCTCCCGTGACATCTGTCCGCCCCTGCCCAACCCACCCGCACCGGCGATCGAGGAGTTGGGCTTCCGCGGGCGGCGGATCACCAGGTGACGGGCAACTCGTAGATGCCGTAGGCCTGCGAGTCCTCCTTGAACTTCAGCTCCGAGACGTCCACGGCGAGTCGGAGCGTCGGGATCCGGCGGAACAACGTGCTGAAGACGACGTGGAGTTCGATGCGCGCGAGCTGCTGGCCCACACACTGGTGCGGGCCCCAGCCAAACGCGTGGTGGTGGGACGCGGTGCGGGTGAGGTCGAGCTTCCCGGGGTCGGGGAACGCCTGCGGGTCCCAGTTGGCGGCCGGCAGCGACGCGATGACGCCTTCGCCCGCGCGGATGGTCTCGCCGTCGATCTCGATGTCGTCCAGCACCGCCCGGCGTGCCAGCAGGTGCGGGATGGTGAGGTAGCGCAGCAACTCCTCGACCGTGCTCGTCACGTACTTCGGATCGTCCGAGTGCTCGCGCAGACCCGCGAGTTGGTCCGGGTTCTCCAGGAGCAGCGCGGTGCCCAGCGTGATCATGTTGGCGCTGGTGTCGTGGCCGGCGACCAGCAGGATGTGCCCCAGGGGCGCGGCTTCCTCCATGGACAGCTCGCCCGCCTTGACGCGCGCGGCGAGGTCGGAGAGCACGTCCTCTCCGGGATCGTCCATCTTGCCCTCGATGAGCTCGGAGATGTAGCCGACCAGTGTGGCCGTGCTCTCCGCCGCCCTCTCCGGGGTCTTGAACCGCGCGTTGGTCACTCCCGCGTGCTCCTGGAAAAACTCGTGGTCGTCGTACGGCACCCCGAGGAGCGCGCAGATCATCAGTGACGGCAGAGGCAGGGACAGAACCTGGTTCAGGTCGACCGGCTGGGGACCGGCCAGCATCCTGTCGATCAGGTCGTCGGTGATCCGCTGGATCTCCGGGCGGATCTTCTCCATCCGGTGACGGGTGAACGAACTCGTCAACATCCGGCGCCACCGGGCGTGTTCGGCACCGTCGGTGTTGTTGATGGACAGCCGTACGTCGGCCGCGTGTGCCTTCATCGCCTCGGTCGTGTGCGGGTATCCGGACGCGGCGATGTTGGCGCTCAGCCGCGGGTCCGTCAGCAGCTCGCGCTGGGCGGCGTGGGTCGTGACGACCCAGGGGGTGGTGCCGTCCCAGGTCTTGGCCCGGACGAGGGCCTTCCCCGTGTCGTGCAGCTTGAGCAGCCCCGGCGGCGGCGCGAACGGGCACTCGCCCGACCGCGGCGACGGGTACTCCGGCAGCTCTTCGGCGACGTCGGTTCCGGCCACGTTCTCGGTCATCGTTCTGGTGTCCTCTCGTCGGCCCATACCTCGCTGAACGATACGTCGACCGACCGGTACAATCAATCTCTCGGTGGCCTGTCCCGCTGTTCTTGGTATTGATATCGACCGGGCGGTCTATTTGAGAACGTTGCAGTTCAGCGGGGCTCTCGCGGCATGCCCAGCCCTCGCTCGGCCACCTGCGTGCGCAGAACCTCGTTCGCCCCGCCGGCGATCGTGTACGCCCGCGAGTACAGATGCGCGTCCTGCCACCAGCCCTCCGCCACGGCGTCCTCGTCGCCCTCGACGAGCAGGCCGTCCGTGCCCTGCAGGTTCAGGCCGAAGTCGACCAGGTCGTGGTTGAGCTCGCTGAAGAAGATCTTGCCGAGGAGGGCGTCGGCGGGCTGTTCCGTACCGTGCAGCATCCGTGATTGGGCGAGGCCGATCAGAGCGGCGTTCACCTGGACCCGCGTGGCCAGTTCGCCGATCGTCCGCCGGGTCGCGGAGTCGTCGAGTGCGGGCCCGCCGGCCACCGACACGCGGGAGGCGAGACGCAGCAAGTCGTCGAGCACGGCGACCAGTTCGACCCCTCGCGCGGCCACGCCCGAGCGTTCGTGGCCGAGGCTGCTCATGGCCACCCGCCAGCCGTCGTCCACCCGGCCGATCACGTTCGCGGCCGGGACGCGGACGCCGTCCAGGAACACCTCGTTGAAGTCGGTCGTCCCGGTGATCTCGCGCAACGGCCGGATGTCGACGCCCGGACTGCGCAGGTCGAGGGCGAACGCCGTGATGCCCTTGTGCTTCGGCGCCTCGCGGTCGGTGCGCGCGAGCAGATAGCCCAGGTCGGCGTGCTGGCCGTTGGTCGTCCACACCTTCTGGCCGTCCACGACGAACACCGCGTCGTCGCCCTTGCCCTCAAGGACCGCGCGCGTCCGGAGCGCCGCCAGGTCGCTGCCCGCCTCGGGTTCGCTGAACAGCTGGCACCACACGTCCTCGCAGGAGCGGATGCGGGGCAGGAAGCGCGCCCGTTGGTCGGCGGTGCCGAACTCCAGCAGCGCGGCCGAGGCCAGCGAGGCGGCGCCGATCGGCTGCCAGGTCCGGGCCCGGGCGATCTCCTCGGCCACGACCGACGGCTCCAGGGGGTGCGCGTCGGGTCGGCCGCCGTACTCGGCCGGCCAGTCGATCCCGAGGAAGCCCGCCTCGTACAGCTTGGCGGTCCACTCCCGGATCGCCGGCATCAACTCCGGCTCCGGTGCGCGCACCCCCGCACGGGTCTTGGTGCCCGGAGCGTGCTCCGCGACGAAGGCACGCACCTTCCTCCGGAACGCTTCGAGCTCGGGCGTGGATTCCAGGCGCATCGCTGTCGGCTCCCTGTTCTCATGCCGTGACGCGAAATGAGGTTACTCTAACCATGCTGTTCACTCGGTTGCTAGGGTTAGACGGCCGAAAAAGTGGCCTCATCTTGATTCCAGGTACCCGAACCGCGCGTCTCCGGCCCAGGTGGCGAATAGACTGGGGGTCCGCAATATCCGCCCCAGAGGAGTTGGCCATGGCGACTGCCGTCGACCGCGAGCCCGCCGACGGCGAGACCGGTGTCCCGGTCGGCAAGCTGGCCGCGCAGACCGCCCGCCGTATCGAGGCGACCGTGATCCGTCAGGGCTGGGCGGTGGGCGAGTCGTTGGGGTCCGAGGTGGACCTGCGGGAGCGGCTCGGGGTGAGCCGGGCGGTGCTGCGCGAGGCGGTACGGCTCGTCGAGCACCACCAGGTGGCCCGGATGCGGCGCGGCCCGAACGGTGGCCTGATCGTCTGCGCGCCCGACGCCGGCCCGGCCACCCGCGCCATGGTGATCTACCTCGAATACGTCGGCACCAGCGTCACGGACCTGCTCCAGGCCCGTCTCCTGCTGGAGCCGATCGCCGCCGGACTCGCCGCCGACCGGATCACCGAGGAGGGCATCGACACCCTCCGCACCGCACTCGAAGCCGAACTCGCCCACTGGGACGACCCCGGCGTCCACGCGCAGGACCCCCTCCACCCCGTGCTCGGCCAGTTGTCCGGCAACCCGGTGCTGCACCTGTTCGTCGACGTGCTCACCCGGCTCACCGCGCGCTACGCGCATACCTCCCGCCGTATCTCCAAGGCCGAGATGCACGCGGCGAAGGACACCTCGCACCGCGCCCACAAAGCCGTCGTCGACGCGGTGATCGCCGACGACGGAGCCCGCGCCCAGACGGAGTTGACCGCGCATCTGGAGTCGGTGGCGGGCTGGATCGAGAAGCACCGGGTGCGGCGCGGGCAGCGGATCGCGGGCAACGTGGTCGAGCCCGAGCTGGTCGAGGGCCCGCGTGCCAAGCTCGCCGAAGTGGTCGCGGCCCGGATCCACGACGACATCGCCGCGCGCGGCTGGCAGACCGGCATGGTGCTCGGCTCGGAGGCCGACCTGCTCGCCCGCTACTCGATCAGCCGGGCCGTACTGCGGGAAGCCGTACGGCTCTTGGAGTACCACTCGGTCGCCAGGATGCGCCGAGGTCCAGGCGGCGGGCTGATCGTCACCGAGCCCGAGCCGCAGGCCAGCATCGACACCATGGCGCTGTTCCTGGAGTACCAGGGCGTCACGGCCGACGACCTGCGGACCGTTCGCAACGCCATCGAGCTCGGCATCGTCGCCCGGGTCACCGCCCGGGTCGCGGAGGGCGACGAAGAGGTGACCGAACGGCTCGGCAGGGCCGTTCGCTGGAGCACGGAGGGCCCCGCCGACGACCCGCGCAAGGCCGACCTCTTCCACACCGAACTGGCCGCGCTCTCCGGAAACCCGGTGCTCGCGCTGTTCCTGTCGATCATCACCGAGTTGTTCCGCCGCCATGCCTCCGGTCATGACCGGCCGCTGCCCGGCGACACGGCGGCGGACGAAGTGCAGCACGTCCACCAGCGGATTCTCGACGCCATCGTCGAGGGCGACACCGGGGTGGCCCGGCACCGGATGCGTCGCCACCTGGACGCGCTCATTCCCTGGTGGCACTGATTCCCCGACACTCGACCGGGAACGCCCCATGGTGCCTTCGGGCTCATGGGGCGTTCTGCTGTACCGAGCTGTGTCGGGCGAGGCTAATTAGGTATACTGAATAGGTCGAGCCGAAGGAGATCCGATGCGCCGGACCCTGTTCGAAGAGACCCATGAGGACTTCCGTCTGCTGGTCCGTGACTTCCTGGTCCGCGAGGTGGTTCCGTCGTACGAGGACTGGCGGCGCGCCGGACTCGTCCCCCGCGACCTGTTCACCGCGCTGGGCAAACTCGGCATCATCGGCACGGCCATCCCGGAGGAGTACGGCGGGGGTGGCCAGGCCGACTACCGCTACAACGCGGTGATCCAGGAGGAGTGTGCCCGCGTCTGCGTCACGCTCGGCGGTCTGCGTACCCATCTGGACGTCGTCGTCCCGTACTTCACGGGCCTCGCCAATGCGGAGCAACGGGCGCGTTGGCTCCCGGGGTTGGCCTCCGGCGAGCTGTACACCGCGATCGCGATGAGCGAGCCCGCCACCGGCTCCGACCTCGCCGGGATCACCACCCGCGCGATCCGTGACGGCGACCACTTCGTGCTCAACGGGGCGAAGACCTTCATCACCGGCGGCCACCACGCCGACCTGGTGATCGTCGTCGCCCGCACCACCGTGGACCCGGGCAACCGGCGCGCCGGACTCTCCCTCCTCGTCGTGGAGAGGGGCATGCCCGGCTTCACGGTCGGGCGCAGGCTGGAGAAGATCGGCCTGGCCGTCCAGGACACCGTGGAACTCGCCTTCGACGACGTCCGCGTGCCCGCCGCCAACCTCCTCGGCGAGGAGGGCGCCGCCTTCACCCTCCTCGGCCGCAACCTCGCCCAGGAACGCCTGGCCATCGCGGTCGGGGCGGTCGCCCAGGCCCGTACCGCGATCGACCTGACCGTCGCCTACGTCCGCGACCGGACCGTGTTCGGGAAACCACTGGCCCAGTTTCAGAACACGAAGTTCGAACTCGCCGCCCTGGACGCCGAGTCGACCGCCGCGCAGGCCCTGCTCGACGCGGCGGTCACCGCGCTCGTCGCGGGCGAACTGGACCCCGCGGACGCGGCACGGACCAAGCTGTTCTGCACCGAGACACAGGGGCGGGTCGTCGACCGCTGCCTCCAACTGCACGGCGGTTACGGCTACATCCTCGAATCCCCGATCGCCCGCCTGTACGCGGACGCCCGCGTGACCCGCATCTACGGCGGCACCAGCGAGGTCATGAAGCTCATCATCAGCAAGTCCCTGGGCCTTTGAGGCCATGCAGACCATGAGGAGTTGGGTGTGAACATCGACGGTTCAGCGGCACTCGTGACCGGCGGCGCCTCCGGGCTGGGCCTGGCCACCGCGCGGCGCGTCATCGAACGCGGGGGACGGGTCGTCCTCGCCGACATCTCCGAGGAACAGGGCGTCAAGGCGGTCGCGGACCTCGGCGAGGCCGCACGCTTCGTCCGCACCGACGTCACGGACGAGACCGAGGTCACCGCCGCTCTCGATGCCGCACGGCAACTCGGGACCCTGCGTGCCGTCGTGCACTGCGCCGGGCGCGGCGGCGACCGTACCCGGATCATCGACCGCGACCGCAGGCCCGGTGAACTCGACACCTTCGCCGAGGTCGTCCGCGTCAACCTGATCGGCACCTACAACGTGCTGCGCCTGGCCGCCGCCCGTCTGGCCGGCAACGAGGTCGTCGACGGCGATCGCGGGGCCGTAGTCCTCACCGCGTCGGTCGCCGCCTTCGACGGCCAGATCGGGCAGACCTCCTACACCGCAGCCAAGGCCGGAGTCCACGGCATCACCCTCGTTGCCGCCCGCGACCTGGCCAGTTGGCAGATCCGGGTGAACACCATCGCCCCCGGCATCATGGACACCCCGATGCTCGGCCGCCTGCGCGCGGACATCCGCGACGGCCTCGCGGCCACCGTGCCGCACCCCAAACGACTCGGCGACCCGGACGACTTCGCCCGCCTCGCCGTGGAGATGCTGGAGAACCCCTACCTCAACGGCCAGACCGTCCGCCTCGACGGTGCCATCCGCATGGCTCCGCGATGACAGCGGACGAGACCGAGGAGCGGTTCCGCGCCCGCCTGCGGGCCTTCCTCACGGAACAGCACCCCGGCCGCCGTCCCAAGGACCCCGTCGAGCGGGTGGCCTGGCAGAAGAAATGGCTCGCCACGCTGTACGACGCCGGTTACGCGGGCCCGAGTTGGCCGCACGCGTACGGCGGCATGGACCTGTCCTTCGCAGGCCAGGTGATCTACCAGGAGGAGTACGCGCGCGCCCGCGTCCCCGGACCCCTCGGCACCGGACTGGGCATCGCCGCCCCCACCCTCATCAAGTACGGCACGCCCGAACAGAAGGAGCGGCACCTGCGCCCCATGCTGCGCGGCGACATGGTGTGGGCCCAGGGCTACTCCGAGCCGGAGGCGGGTTCGGACCTCCCCGCGCTGCGCACGACGGCACGACGCGAAGGTGCGGAGTACGTCGTCAACGGGCAGAAGGTGTGGAACAGTTCGGCCGACATCGCCGACATCGTCTTCACTCTCGTCCGCACCGGACCGCCCGACTCCCGCCAGGACGGGATCAGTTACCTGCTGATCGACGCCCACGCTCCCGGGGTGACCGTACGACCGCTGCGCGACCTGACCGGGGACGCGCACTTCTGCGAGATCTTCTTCGACGACGCCCGCGTACCGGTCGCCGACCGCATCGGCGAGGAGAACGGCGGCTGGCCGCTGGTGCGGACGAGCCTGGGGCATGAGCGCGCGGCCGGGGCGATGAACCAAGCGGCCCTGTACCGGCGGGTGTTGGACGAGCTGATCGAACTCGCCCGTGAGCGCGGGGCGACGGCCGACCCGATCGTCCGCGACCGGCTCGCGGACTTCGAGATCCGGGTGCGTGTCATGCGGCTCACCGGGATGCGCACCATCGCCGACATCATGGCCAAGGGCGAACCGGGGCCTGCCTCTTCGACGTCACGCCTGTTCATCGTGACCTTCGAGCAGGAGCTCCACGAGTTCGCGGTCGACCTGCTGGGGCCCTATGGAATCCTCGGCCGACACGACCCGCATGCCGTTCAACACGGGCGCTGGGTATGGGGGTTCCTGCGCACCCGCGCCTCGTCGATCGGCGCGGGCACCGCCGAGATCCAGCGCAACACGATTGCCGAACAGGTGCTGGGGCTGCCCCGGGACCCGGCGATGCCGACGACTGCGGGAAGGACGTCATGAGGGCCGCACGCTGCACGGAGTACGGGCCGCCCGGTGGCCTCTCGGTCGTCGAACTCGACGATCTCCGGCCCGGTCCTGGCGAGGTGCTGGTCCGGGTGCACGCGGCGGCGGTGAACTTCCCGGACGTGCTGATCGTGGCGGACCGCTACCAGGTGCCCGCGCCGCTGCCGTTCACTCCGGGCAGTGAATTCGCCGGTGTGGTCGCCGAGTTGGGGCCGGGTGTCTCCGGACCACTCGTAGGCTCATCCGTCGCCGGGGCAGTGCTCACCGGCGCGTTCGCCGAACAGGTCGTGGTGCCCGTCGCGAGCCTGCGGCAGATCCCCGAGGGCCTCGACATGGTGCACGCCGCCGCGTTCCACGTCACGTACGCCACCGCGTACCACGCCCTGGTCACGGTCGGGCAGGCCGCCGCGGGGGAGTGGGTGGCGGTGCTCGGCGCCGCCGGCGGGGTCGGCTCGGCCACGGTCGACATCGCCGCGCGACTCGGTATGAGGGTGGTTGCCGCCGCGTCGAGCCAGGAGCGGCTGACGGTCGCCCGCAAGCTCGGAGCCGAGGCCGGCGTCGACTACGTCCACGAGGATCTCAAGCTCCGCACAAGGGAGTTGACCGGCGGCGAAGGCTCCCACCTTGTGATCGACCCGGTGGGCGGCGACCACGCGGAGGCGGCCCTGCGCGGGCTGCGGCGGGGCGGCCGGTTCGTCACGGTCGGGTACGCCGACGGGAGGATCCCGCGCATCCCGCTGAACCTGGTGCTGCTCAAGGACCTGGTCGTCCGGGGGTTCGAGATCCGGATGGTGCGTCAGTACGCCCCGGACGCGGTGGCCGCCGCCGACCGCGCCCTCACCGGGATGGTCCGGGAGGGGATGCGCCCGCTCGTCTCCCGGGTCCACCCGCTCGCCGAGGTCGCGAGCGCCCTGACCGATGTCGCCGAGCGCAGGACCACCGGCAAAGTGGTCCTGGACCTCACCTCCTAGCGAACACCGTCAGAACGTGGGGAGTTGGGGGCGCTTGCGGACGTAGCCGCCGGCGTCCACCCGCATCTGCATACCGGTGACATAGCGGGACTCGTCGGAGACGAGGAAGAGCACCGTGTCGGAGACGTCCTCGGGCTCGACGTAGGGGATGTCCATACCCGTCGTCGCGGGGAACGAGACGAGGGCGTCCTCGCGGGTCGGGTTGTCGAGGTCGGGCCGGAACGAGCGGTACATGATGTCGCTGTTGAGCATGTCCGTGTTGACGTTGGTGGGGTGCAGCGCGTTGACCCGGATCCGCCGGGACAGCAGCACCGTCGCCAAGTCGTGCACGAACGCGGCCACTTGGCGCTTCGCGAAGGAGTAGCCCAGGCCGCCGGGGCCGTTGGACGGACTGTCGACGGTCGCCGGGGTCAGGGCCGCGATGGACCCGGTCGCCACGATCGAGGCGCCGTCCGGCAGATGCGGCAGGGCGGCCTCGACGGCGTGCACGACACCGTTGAAGTCGACGGTGACAGCGTCGATGAAGGCCTGGACGCCCTGCCGCGGACCCAGCGGGGCGATACCGGCCTGCGCCACCACGGCGTCCAGCCGCCCCAGTTCCGCCACCCCGTCGGCCACGGCCGCCTTCAGCGCCGCCGGATCCCGCACGTCGGCCTTGCGCGCCACGATGCGCCGGCCGAGTTTCTCGACCTGCCGCACGGTCTCGTCGAGGTCGTCCCGGGTGCCCAGCGGATACGCGTTGGTGGCGATGTCCTCGCACAGGTCGACGGCGATGATGTCGGCGCCCTCCGCGGCCAGCCGGAGCGCGTGGGAGCGGCCCTGTCCGCGCGCGGCGCCGGTGATGAACACGACCTTGTCCTGTACTCGGCCCATCGTGGGGCTCCTTCCGCCGGAGATAAAAGAGTAGCCTGAATGTTGTCCGATGAGGCCATTCGTGATCCATGATCGGCGTCGGTTCCGCTGATCGTTCATCGGTTTCCGTTGAGTGGGACTCGAACAGTGCACACAATTTGGCCGGTGCTAGAGAGTCCATGAGATCGAGGGAGCACATCGATGCCATTGCAGCCATGGATGAAGTTGCTGTCGACCGACGACCACCTGATCGAGCCGCCGCGTTTGTGGACGGACCGCCTGCCGGCGAAGTACCGCGAGGCCGGGCCGCGGATCGTGGAACAGGCGCGCGGCGAGGGCCAGGCCCCGGCCGAGGTGTGGAACTACGAGGGCCGCATCTACCCCTACATCGGCCTGAACGCCGTCGCGGGCAAGACACCTGAGGAGTTCGGCCTCGAACCGACCCGCTACGACGAGATGATCCCGGGTTGCTACGACCCCAAGGCCCGCCTGCGCGACATGGACCTGGACGGTGTGTGGGGCGCGTTGTGCTTCCCGTCGTTCCCGCGTTTCGCCGGCACGATCTTCCTGGACGGCGAGGACCGCCGACTCGCCCTGCTCTGCGTCCAGGCGTGGAACGACTTCGTGCTCGACGAGTGGTGCGCCACCGCCCCCGGCCGGCTGATCCCGCTGGTCATTCTGCCGCTGTGGGACGTCGACGCCTGCGCGGCCGAGATCCGGCGTACGGCGGTCAAGGGCGCCAAGGCGATCTCCTTCCCGGAGAACCCGGTCCCGCTGGGCCTGCCGTCGTTCCACACCGACCACTGGGACCCGGTGTTCACGGCGGCCGAGGAGACCGACATGCCGCTGTGCCTGCACTTCGGCACCTCGGGAGCCGCACCGAAGACAGCCCCGGAGGCGCCGTTCGCGGTGACCATCGCGCTGTTCGGCTGCAACTCCATGTACGCCACGGCGGACCTGCTGTTCTCCCCGGTCCTCCACAACCACCCCCGGCTGAAGATCGGCCTGTCCGAGGGCGGGATCGGCTGGATGCCCTACCTGCTGGAGCGCAGCGACGGCACCTGGGAGCGGCACCGCTTCTACCAGAACGTCAACCAGAGCGTGCGCCCCTCGGAACTGTTCCACAAGCACTTCCACGGCTGCTTCATCGACGATCGGTTCGGTGTGGAGGTACGCCACCACGTCGGCGTGGACAAGATCACCTGGGAGTGTGACTACCCGCACTCGGACTCGTACTGGCCCAAGAGCCGTGCCTACGCGGCCGAGATGCTCGCCGACGTACCGGACGACGAGGTGCACAAGATCGTGGAGCTGAACGCCCGCCGCCTCTACAACATCCCCGCGTGAGCAGGCGCCCGGAGTCCGAGCGCTCCGACTGGACCGACCTCGACCTGCTCACCCGCGACGAGGCGTACGGCCGCCTCCAGGAGGAGATCGGCCTCACCGTCCGTCGGCTCGCCGAACTCGGCCCGGACGACGAGGCCGAGCGTGAACTCCTCGACACCCGGGCGCGTGCCCTGCGCGAGGCTGCCGAGGACCTGAATGTCCGTTGAACGGGAGGGAGTTGGCATGGGGCGGGTGGAGGGCAAGGTCGCGCTTGTCACGGGCGCGGCCCGCGGTCAAGGTCGTTCGCACGCCGTGCGGTTGGCGGAGGAGGGCGCGGACGTCGTCGTCACCGACGTGTGCCACGACATCAGCGATGAGCTGCCGTATCCGCTGGCGTCGAAGGAACAGCTCGAAGAGACCGCCGAGTTGGTGCGGGCGACCGGCCGCCGGTGCGTCGCCGTCCAGGCCGACGTCCGCTCCGTGGCCGAGGTGCGGGCCGCCGTCGACGCGGCGCGGGAGGAGTTCGGGCGGCTCGACACGGTCGTGGCGAACGCGGGTGTGATGAGCATCGGCGCCGCCTGGGAACTGTCCGAGGAAGCCTGGGACGTCGTCATGGACGTCAACCTCAAGGGCCCCTGGAACACGGTGCGGGCCGCGATCCCCTGGATGATCGAGGCCGGACAGGGCGGCTCCGTCATCATCACCAGTTCGGCCGCCGGCATTCGCGGCCATGTGCCGTACGCCCACTACGTGGCCAGCAAACACGGCGTGGTCGGTCTGATGAAGGCGCTGTCGAACGAACTCGCCCAGCACCGCATCCGGGTGAACACCGTGCACCCCACAGGAGTCAGCGACACCGGCATCACCGTCGGCGTCCCGATCGAGGAACTCGCCGCGCGGGAACCGCTGTTCGCGCTGGCCGCGATGAACCCCCTCGCTCCGTACGTCGAGCCGCGGGACGTGTCGAACGCCGTGCTGTTCCTCGCGTCGGACGAGGCGCGCTATGTCACCGGCCTCCAGTTCACCGTCGACGCCGGGTCGACGAACAAGCCGTAGAACGGGGTTGTGGATGAAGATCACGATTGACTCCTCGCTGTGCTCCGGGCACGCGAGGTGCGCGGCGGCGGCGCCGGAGGTCTTCCGGCTCGACGACGACGGCTATGCGCTGCCCTACGACGGTGAGGTACCTCCCGAGCTGGAACAGGCGGCCAGGGACGGGGAATTGGCCTGCCCGGAGCGGGCCGTCACCGTCGAGCGCTGACACGGAGCAGCCCCACGGCCTGGGACCGTGGGGCTGCTCCTCTTGCGTGTTCGGGTCAGCCGGCGGGCTGCGGCGGCGGGGTGAAGCGGTGGCCCCAGAACGCGCCGTCGGTGATCTCGTAGACCGGCACCGGCTCCGGCACCTTCAGGCCGTTCCAGCCGAACTCGACGGCGTAGTTCTCCGGCGACCACACATAGAACGACACCATGTGGTCGTTGGTGTGCTTGCCCAGCGAGTGCATCATCGGCACGTCGAGCTTCGCGGCCCGGTCCAGGGCGCGGCCCACGTCGTCCAGTGTCTTCCCCTCGACCATGAAGTGCAGCAGCCGCCCGGGGCCCGGTGCCGGGGTGACGCCCAGGGTGTGGTGGCGGGGGTTGCAGCCCATGAACCACGTCGTGCCGCCCGGTGAGCGCATCGTGTTGCGCTCGATGAAGCCGAGGACGTTGACGTAGAAGTCGAAGGTGCCCCGCGCGTCCTCGGCGGAGACGATCGCGTGCCCGAAGCCCATGTCGCCGGTCAGGAAGCCCGAGACCAGCGGCGTGTGCACCGGGACGTGGTCGAGGATCGCGCCGTAGAACAACTCGACAGGGTTGCCGCCAGGGTCGTTGAACTTGACGAAACCGGTGACCCTGCGTTCCGCGGCCTCGTCCTCGGTGCCGGCGGTCACCTTGATGCCGGTCTTCTCGACGTCGGCGACGAGCCGCGCCAGTTCCCGCTCGTCGATCACCTCGAAGCCCAGGGCGGTCATCCCGCTCTGCGAACCGGGGGAGACCACGACGCGGGCCGGACAGTCGTCCATCCGGTAGTACAGGGATTCCGGGTCGCCGCCCTCGACAGGCATCAGGCCGAGGAAATCCGTCCCGAACACCTTCCATTTCCCGATGTCGCTGGACTCCAGCCGTACATACCCGAGTGAGCGCACACCCATCAGGTTCTCCCATCACCGTCGTCAACTCCTGGCAGCCCGACGCTAATCAGCCCGGCCGACCACGGGTCGTGCACGTCCCACTGATCGGGAGGAGCAGGGCGCCGGGCCGGGACGCGGTGGCACGGTGACTGTCGCCCGTCACCCCGCGACCGGAGGTCACGCACCGCCATGACACTCACCGCTGAGGACACTCTGCGCGAACTGCACACCGCCGAAGGCACGTTGCGCTACCACGAGGCGGGCGACGGGCCGCCCCTGCTCCTGTTGCACGGCTCCGGCCCCGGCGTGACCGGCTGGCGCAACTACCGGGGAAACCTCCCCGTTTTCGCGAAGCACTTCCGCTGCCTCGCCCTGGAATTCCCCGGGTTCGGGGTCAGCGACCCGACCGACGAGAACCCCATGACGGCGGCCCCGAAAGCCGTCCTGCGCTTCCTCGACGGCCTCGGCCTCGACCGGGTCGACGTCATCGGGAACTCCATGGGCGGCTTCGTCGCCGCCGGACTCGCCGTCGCCCACAAGGACCTGTTCCGCCGGGTCGTCACCATCGGCGGCGTGGGCCGCAACATCCTCTCGCCGGGCCCCAGCGAAGGCCTCAACCTGCTCGTCGAGTTCGCCGAGAACCCGACCCGCGAGAACCTGGTCCAGTGGCTTCGGTCGATGGTCCACGACCCGGCCCTGCTCACCGAGGAACTCATCGAGGAACGCTGGCAGACCGCCACCGTCCCCGCGACCCTGGAGGCCTCCCGCCGGATCTACGGCCGCCAGGCCATGGCCGCCATGCAGGCCGCGCAGGCACACTCCGACCAGCCCATCTGGGCCGCCCTCCACAAGATCACCGCGCCCACCCTGCTGACGTGGGGACGCGACGACCGGGTCACACCGCTGGAGAGCGCGTTGCTCCCGATGCGTACCATTCCGAAAGCGGAACTGCATGTGCTGCCCGACTGCGGCCACTGGGCCATGATCGAGCAGAAGGAGGCCTGGGAGAGCACGGTCCTGGCCTTCCTGACCCGCCCCGAGGCAGCCTGAGCGTCGGCGGGAGCACCGGACGACATGGGGGACGACGTGGCGAGACCCGCTGAGGGACGGCAACCGGCGGCCCCGATGTCGAGCCGGCAGATCGCCCGCCGGGTCCGCATCCTCCGCGCCGCCTCCGAACTCGGTGCCCGCGAGGGGCTGGCCAGCGTGCAGATGCACGACGTGGCCAAGGAGGCCGGCGTCGCCATCGCCACCCTGTACCGCTACTTCCCGTCCAAGCCGTACCTGTTCATGGCCGTCCTGGAGTGGCACATCGAGCAGTACCTCGGCGGACACGAGAACGGTCAGGAGAACCTCGCCGCGGACGACGAGGGCCCGGACGCCGCCGCCGAGATCGCGGAGCTGCTCATCACGCTCAGCGTGAAGCTGCTCGACAGCCCCCTGCTCGCCTCGGCGGTGGCACTGTCGTCGTTCACCGAGTACACGAGCGTCGTCCCGGCCCGCACGGACCTCGTCGACAGCGCCCTGGGACAGGCCATCCTGCGCCTGCTCGGCGGCGGCGTCCGAGAGGCCTCGGAGACCGACCGCAGCAGGGCGCGCCTGCTCATCTACGGCTGGTGGGGACTGTTCGTGGCCATGCTCACCGAGGAACTCTCCACCGCCGAGGCGGAGACCACCATGCGCCTGGCCGCACGGCTGCTCCTCACGCCGTAGTCGTCGTGGTCACCGTGGTCGCCGCGAAAATGTGAAGCAATTCTTACGTCCCCCCGGTCGCGGGGTCATTTCCCGTATTCCGTAGGTAGCTTGGTTCCCGTCGGCGGCAGCCCGTTCCTCTTGCCGCCGATTCCCAGCGGAATCAAGAACAGGAAGTTCGGCATGCGGAAAATCGGGTTTGTCGGCGTGGCCCTCGTTGCTCTTTCCTTCACGCTCACGGCGTGCGGCGGGTCCGACAACAGCGACAACACCTCGAAGGCGGCGCCCACCATGTCGGCCTCGAAGGCGGCGATGCAGTCGGCGGACAGGGCGGGAATGTTCGCGGGGCTCAACGGCAAGAAGGTGACCGGCGCCGCGAAGGTGAGCGGTTCGGGCGTCACGCTCTCCGGCTTCAAGTCCGACGAGGGCCCGGACCTGCATGTGTACCTCACGAACGGCACGGACGAAGCGGCCGTGTCGGCGGGCAAGCAGCTCGGTGCCGTCAAGTTCGACAAGGCGTCCCAGATGTTCGCGCTCAACGGCGTCGACGCGTCCATGTACAGCAACGTGGTCATCCACTGCGACAAGGCGAAGGCGGTATTCGGCGCCGCGAAACTGTCATGAGGACGTCCCTTTCACGACCGGCTCTGATGGCGGCGGCTCTCGCCGGCGCGATCAGAGTCACCCTCGGTGTCCTGTGGCTCCATGAAGGAACGCTGAAATACCGGGCGCACTTCGGGGCGGCGGACATCCTGCTGGTGGCGAACAGCGCGAAGTCGAACAGCAGGGTTCCGGGTTACTTCAAGAGTTTCTCGGATGTCACACTCGCGGAATGGCCGCATTTCTTCGGCTTCGCGATGCCCCTTCTGGAGACAGCGCTGGGAGTCGCCCTCGTGTTGGGGGTGTTCTCCTTGCCCGCGTCTTTCATGTCGGCTTTCACCTTGCTGACGTATTGGAGCGCGGACCAGCTCATCACCGAGTATCCGATCATGCTCGCCCTTTCGACGGTGGTCGTCGCCTGGCCGCTGATGGCTTCACACTTCTCCGCGACGACCCTCGCGGAAAGGGCCGTAGGTCGAAAGCGTCCGGACGTGGTCGTGTTCCGGGAGCCGTTCCGTCGCTGGCTCTGACACGTCAGTCCGTGCCGCTCGTGATGTCCAGCACCGCCAGGTACGAGAACGCGACACTCGAACCGATGGGAGCACCCGCGCCCGGGTACACGCGTCCCGTCATCGCGGCCGCGGTGTTGCCCGCCGCATAGAGCCCCTCGATCGGCGTGCCGTCCGGGCGCAGCACCCGCGCGTGCTCGTCGATCTTGAGGCCGCCCTTGGTACCGATGTCGGCCGGGAGGATGGTCGCGACATAGTACGGCGGGGTGTCGAGCGGGGGCAGCAGCGGGTTGGGCCAGTCGGTCGTGGGTGGCGGTGCCGGGTAGTTCAGCTCGGGCAGGGCGGGGAAGCCCAGGACGTACTGAGCCGTCTGGTCCCAAGGTGTCTCGCCACGATGGAACTTCTCGTCGACCCCGGTGTGCGCGTAGCCGTTGAACTCCTCGATGGTCGCGCGCAGCGCATCGAGCGGTACGTCGATCAGCCTTGCCAACTCCTCAAGGGAATCAGCCCTCTTGAGCGCACCCGACTCGAACCACTCGGGCCGGACCGGCTGGTCGTGGGGGCCGCCGAAGCTGTCCCGGTCGAGCTGGCGCTGGTCGATGATCCAGTGGGCGGGGATGTGGGAGACGCCCGTGGTGGCATGCAGGTGGACTATCTCGCGGCCCGCCTGGTCGTAGGGGCGGGTCTCGTTGACGAAGCGTTCGCCCGACGCGTTGACCCAGATCCCGCCCCGGGTGCCCGTGTGGAAGAGCGGCAGGCCGTCCGGCCACACGAGTCCGGGCGTGAACCAGGCCGCGTCGAGCAGGTCGGTGGCGGCACCGACCGCGATGCCGGCCTGGAGCGCGTCGCCCGTGTTGCCCGGGGCGCCGTGGGTCCACTCGCTGCCGCGCTCCGGAACCGGCTGGTACTTCGCTCGCAGTTCGCGGTCGCGCTCGAAGCCGCCGGCCGCGAGGATCACCCCACCCGTGGCGCGGAACGTGACCTGTTCGCCGTCGCTCACGGCCTGCACGCCGACAACCCTGCCGTCCTCGACGACGAGGCTCTCCAACGCGGTGTCGAGGCGGAGCGAGCCGTGGCCCGTCTCCAGGAACGCCGCCAGCGTCCTGCCGATCAACGCACGGCCGCCGCTGAGGACCGGGCCTTCGTCGTGGCCCCACCGCTGGGCGGGCAGGCAGGCGCGGACGAGTTGGGCGTGTGCTCCGAGTTCGGCGACGGTGACCTGCGGCGGGAACACGGTGTGCCCGGTGGGGGACGAGCCGGCGACCGACGGATAGTAGTCCGGCACCGGGAGATGCACGAACGACTGGAACCACGGATTCTGCTCCAGCTCGTCGATCAACCGCACACCTGCCCGCAGGTAGGCATCCTGAAGCGGTTCGCGTGACTCGTCGTCGACGCAGTCGCGCAAGTAGGTCCTGGCGTCCTCGACACTGTCGTCGAGCCCGGCCCGCCGCATCGGCGCGGAGCCGGGGTACCACAGACCGGCACCGGAGTAGGCGGTCGTGCCGCCGACCCGGTCGGTCTTCTCGATGACGAGTGTGCGCAGGCCGCGCGAGGCGGCGGCATAGGCACCGACCAGTCCTCCGCCCGACCCGACGACGATCACGTCGTAGACGTCCTCGTTGCTGGCCAAGATGACCTCCTCGGGTGTGCTGACGTTCTCGACGGCCGAGCGCGGCTCCACGCCACAACCTCTCGCGATGTGCCGGGCGACGGTATCGAGCCAACTCCACCGCTCCGGCCGGTCATCTCGCTGAGCGAGACCGCCTCTCCACCCCCGGATCGAGTCCCGGTGAGCGGAACGCGCGGGACCGTGACCGGGCACCGATGCCCAGGCTGGAGACCATCACGAGGTGAGGATGCGAATGACAGACGTTTGGGAACCGAGGACGGTGGCGGACCGTGAGGCGGCGGTGGCCGAGGCGGTCGTACGACTGACGCGCGCGGCCCGCGACCGTCAACCCTGCGCTCCCGTACGGGACGTGCTCGGCGCCACCGACATCAGCCTCGCCTACGCCGTCCAGCAACGCATCGTGGCCGACCGGATCGCCGCCGGAGCACGGGTGGTCGGCCGCAAGATCGGACTCACCTCCGAGTCGGTGCAGCGCCAAGTCGGCGTCGACCGGCCCGACTTCGGGGTGCTCCTCGCCGACATGGACGTCAGCGCGCTGCCGGCCGTGCCGAGCGAACGGCTGCTGCAGCCCAGGGTCGAGGCCGAGATCGCGTTCGTCCTCGCCGCCGACCTCGACGAGGACGATCTCGACATCGAGCAGGTGCGGGCCGCTGTGGCGTATGCCGTCGCCGCGCTGGAAATCGTGGACAGCCGGGTCGCCGCCTGGGACATCGCGATCACCGACACCGTCGCCGACAACGCGTCCAGCGGGCTGTTCGTGCTCGGCGGCGAGCGCGTCGAGTTGAAGGCGTTCGATACCCGGGGCGTGTCCATGCGGCTCTACGCCGACGGGAAGCTCGCCTCGGCGGGCGACGGCACGGCCTGCCTCGGTGATCCCCTTGCGGCGCTGCTGTGGCTGGCGCGCACCGCCCGGGAGTTCGGCGACCCGCTGCGGGCCGGACAGGTCGTGCTCTCCGGAGCGCTGGGGCCGCTCGTCCCCACCCCGCCGGGAGTCACCGTACGGGCCGAGATGTCGGGCCTCGGCACCGTGACCGCGACGTTCTCCGACGGAGCGGAACCAGCCAACTCATCCGACTCATCGGACTCTTCGAAGGAACAGGGATGACGAAGACCAAGGTGGCCATCATCGGTTCCGGCAACATCGGGACCGACCTGATGATCAAGGTGCTGCGGCTGTCCGACACCCTGGAGATGGCCGCGATGGTGGGCATCGACCCGGGCTCGGACGGCCTCGCCCGCGCCGCACGCCTCAAGGTGCCCACCACGCACGAGGGCGTGGACGGGCTGATTCGGATGGACGGCTTCGACGGCATCGGGATCGTCTTCGACGCCACGTCCGCGAAGGCGCACGTCGAGAACGCCAAGCGCCTCGCCCTGTACGGCAAACGGCTCGTCGACCTCACCCCAGCGGCCATCGGCCCGTACGTCGTGCCGCCGGTCAACCTCGACGAGCACCTCGCGGGCGATGCCGACAACCTCAACATGGTCACCTGCGGTGGCCAGGCCACCATCCCGATCGTGCACGCGGTCAGCCGGATCACACCGGTGCCGTACGCCGAGATCGTCGCCTCGATCGCCTCGAAGTCGGCCGGCCCCGGAACCCGGGCCAACATCGACGAGTTCACCGAGACGACCTCCGCGGCGATCGAGAAGGTGGGCGGTGCCCGGCGGGGCAAGGCGATCATCGTGCTCAATCCGGCCGAGCCGCCGCTGATCATGCGGGACACCGTGTACTGCCTGATCGGGGACGCGGACCAGGAGCAGATCCGGGCCTCGGTCGAGGGCATGGTGGACGCGGTCGCCGAGTACGTGCCCGGCTACCGGCTCAAGCAGCAGGTGCAGTTCACCCCGATCCCCGCCGGAGATCCGGTGCACACACTCTTCACCGGCGACGCCTCCGAGGTCACCACCAAGGTGTCCGTGTTCCTCGAAGTCGAGGGCGCCGCACACTACTTGCCCGCCTACGCGGGCAACCTCGACATCATGACCTCGGCCGCCCTGCGGGTCGCAGAGCGCATCGCCCAGCGCTTCTCCACGGAGGTGACCCGATGACCCCCAGGCTCTATGTCCAGGACGTCACCCTCCGGGACGGCATGCACGCCATCCGGCACCGGATCACACCCGCGAAGGTGGCAGCCATCAGCGCGGCCCTGGACCAGGCGGGCGTGGATGCCATCGAGGTGGCCCACGGCGACGGCCTGTCCGGCGGCAGCCTCAACTACGGTCCCGGCAGCAACACCGACTGGGAATGGATCGAGGCCGCGGCCGGCGCCATCCACCGGGCGACGCTCACGTCCCTCCTGCTGCCCGGCATCGGCACCATCGCCGAGCTCAAGCAGGCGTACTCGCTGGGCGTCCGTTCGGTCCGCGTCGCCACCCACTGCACCGAGGCCGACGTGGCGGCCCAGCACATCGCCACCGCCCGCGAACTCGGCATGGACGTCTCCGGCTTCCTGATGATGGCCCACATGACCGACCCCGCCGAACTCGCCCGCCAGGCACGGCTGATGGAGTCCTACGGCGCGCACTGCGTGTACGTCACCGACTCTGGCGGCCGGCTGACCATGGACGGCGTGCGCGACCGCATCCGTGCCTACCGTGACGTACTCGACCCGGACACCCAGATCGGCATCCACGCGCACGAGAACCTCTCCCTCTCGGTCGCCAATTCGGTGACCGCGGTGGAGGAGGGCGTGACCCGGGTGGACGCGTCCCTGGCGGGACAGGGCGCGGGCGCGGGCAACTGCCCGATCGAGCCCTTCATCGCGGTGGCCAACCTCCTTGGCTGGGAACACGGTTGTGACCTGTTCGCGCTCCAGGACGCCGCCGACGACCTGGTCCGCCCGCTCCAGGACCGGCCGGTCCGGGTCGACCGGGAGACCCTCACCCTCGGCTACGCGGGGGCGTACTCCAGCTTCCTGCGGCACGCCGAGACCGCCGCCGGACAGTACGGCCTCGACGCGCGCACCATCCTCCAGGAGGTCGGCAGGCGGGGGCTGGTCGGCGGGCAGGAGGACATGATCGTGGACATCGCTCTCGACCTGACCCGAGGCTGTTGATCGCGTTTTTCCATCAAGTCGCCGCTTCCCGGCCGTGCCCCGGGGGGCGGCGCTTTCATGCATTGTTTAGACCGGGCGTACCAATAAACTCGTGCACGCCTCTTGGCCCGCGTCCGATGCCGTTGATACGTTGACGCCGGCGCCGAACTAGAATTGATTTCAGTTTGAGCAGAGAGGCATTGACGATGACGTCTGCCCTTCGCCTGGACCCGCGATACGAGGCCGACCGGCATGCGCTGCCGCCGTCGATGATGGAGCGCGTGACGCTGATCATGGACCTCTTCGAGCGGCCCCAGACACATCTCACCCTCGAAGTGGTGTCCCGCCGGACCCACTTGCCGCGCTCGACCACCCACCGGATCCTCGACCAACTGGTGCGCCTGGACTGGCTGCACCACACGGTCGCCGGGTACGCGCTGGGACCGCGGGCGCTCGGTCTCGGCGGGCGGGAGATCGGGCACAGCACGCTGCGGGCGGCGGCAGCGCCCCAACTCCTCGACCTGGCCGTCCGCACGAAAATGGTCGTCCATCTCGCTGTGCTCGACGGCCCGGAGATCTACTACCTCGACAAAGTGGGAGGCCGGGCGGCGGTCGACATCCCCTCCCGGGTCGGCGGACGCGCGGTCGCTCACTGCACCGGGCTCGGGAAGGCCATGCTGGCCTGGCTGAGCCCGGAGGAGATCGACGCCCGCTACCAGCAGGCGATGGAGTGCCGCACCTCGCACAGCATCGGCCGACTCGACCTGCTCCACCGCGAGTTGGGTACCGTGCGCCGTCGCAACGGGCTCGCGATCGACCGGGGCGAGTGTTTCCCCGACCTGGGCTGCGTCGGCCTCGCCCTGCGCGGACCCGACGGCCCGGTCGGCGCGATCTCGGTCGTCGGGGACGGCCGTGCGCCGCTGGAACTTGTCGCTCCGCTGGTCGTCAACGCCGTACGGGCCGTGTCCGAGGATCTGTTCGGGGGCGGGGAGTCGTATCGGCGGGAAGTGGCGGACGCGGTGAGGTAGTCGGGGCGGGCGGGCCGTCACGAGGACGCGGAGATCCAGCCGTCGTTGTTCCGGTGGCGGTCTAGGCCCACGGCCGCGAACTCGTCCTCGCCCAGTCCGCTCGCCGCGCCCAGTCGACGCAGAACGTGCGAGATCGGGCTGGGCGTACGGAAGAGCCGCAGCTTCCTCGGCTTGTCCCACGGGCCCGCCGCGAGTGGCCCGTCGGCCCACAGAGCGGCCCGTTGCCGACCGACCCCACCGAAGTACTCGGCCTCCACATCGGCGACCGGCCCTGCGGCGGACCACTCGGCGAGCGTCTTCTCGAAGCCGCCGGGCAGCAGCCGGAACCCCGGGGGCTCGGTCGAGCCGCCGTCCGTGACGGCGTCGAAGACCTCGTCCGTCATCGGCTTCAGCGCCAGCCCCTGGGCGAGAGTCGCCGCTCGGGCGCCGGGCACGTGCTGTGCTGCGGAACGGAGCGGTGCGTCTCCGGCGATCATTGCCCGCAGTTCGTACGCCATCTCTGGATTCTTCTCCCCGTCACGCCAACCCGCCGTTGGCGAACAGCACTTGGCCGTTGATCCAGCGTGCCGGGCCCGCGAGGAACGCGACCGACTCGGCGATGTCGTCCGGGGTGCCGAGGCGCTCCAACGGGGCCGCCTTGGCGAGGTTCTGGACCGTCGTCTCGTCCTTGCCGTCGAGGAAGAGGGGCGTTGCGGTCGGGCCGGGGGCCACCGCGTTGACGGTGATGTCCTTGCCGCGCAACTCGCGGGCCAGCACCAGGGTCATCGCCTCGACCGCGGCCTTGCTCGCCACGTAACCGCCGTACGTCGGGAACTTGGTGCGGGTGACGGTGGTGGAGAAGTTGATGATCGCGCCGCCCGCGCGCACCCGGCGGGCCGCCTGTTGGGAGACGACGAACGTGCCGCGGATGTTGGTGCGGTGCATGCGGTCGAGGTCGTCGAGGTTCATCGTCGCGATGGGCGAAAGGACCATGATCCCGGCGGTGTTGACGACCACGTCCAGCCCGCCGAACTCCGCCTCGACGGTGTCGAAGGCGGCGGCCATCTCCTGTTCGTCGGCCACATCGCCGCCGACGGGGATGGCCCGGCCGCCGGCCGCGGTGATCGCGGCGACCGTCTCGTCGGCGCGGGACTTGTTGCCGGCGTAGTGCACGCCTATGGCGATGCCGTCCTTGGCGAGGCGTTCCGCGACCGCGCGGCCGATGCCGCCGGAGCCGCCGGTGACCAGGGCGACGCGGGTGGGGGTGTCGGTGTCAGTCATGGTGAGGGCCCTTCCGTGAGGTGGGGAGCTGAGTCGAGGCGGGGAGCTGTGTGGAGCCGGGGATCTGCGTGAGCCACTGCCCCAGCAGGGCCGACTCCGCGGGGGTGAACGGTTCGGGGGTGAGGTCGTCGAGGGACGAGAGCAGCGTGGTCGCCGCCGCCGTACGGGCGTCGTCGTGGGCCGTCGTGTCCGCCGCCGGGACGAGCAGGATCGCCTGGACCATCGCGTCGCGGACGAGTGCCGACAGTCCGGCGTCCGGGTACAGCTCGGGGCGGGTGATCAGCCCCAGGGCCACACCGTTGGTGGCCGTCATGACCATCTGCGCCGCGATCGCGGGCGCGATCCGCATCCGGCCCTGCGCGGCGAGCCGCTCCAGCACCGCGCGGAGGATCCGCAGCGCCTCCCGCGCCGCCTCCGGTGTGGAGCGCAGCGCCGGGGCGAACATCAGCTTGTAGGCGTTGGGATGCGCCAGCGCGAACGCCACATGGCTGTCCCACCCGGCGAGCAGGTCCTGCAAGGGGTCCGCCGACTTCTCCGCGGCGCGCTTCGTCTCCAGGTACTGGTCCCACACGTGGTCGACCGTCGCCGCCAGCAGCCCGTCCTTGTCGCCGAACAGCCGGTACAGCACGGGCTGTTGGACACCCGCCGCCTCGCACACCGCGCGCGTCGAGACGTCGCCGCTCGGCGACTGGGCGATCAGCTCCGCCGCCGCCTCGATTATCAGCGATCTCGTGTTCATGTAAGCGACGATAACACGCGTTTGTATCGATGACAACAATCTGCTGTTAGCGACGAAAGCACGGGGGCGAGGGTGAAGACAAAGGGGCGCCCCCGCCGCATCGACACGCGATGCGGCGGGGGCGCCCCTGGCCGCCGGACAGGCTCAGGACTGCACGGCGAGTTGGAAGGCCTGCGCGGTGGAGCCGTCACAGGTCCGTTGGGTGAGCTGGACACTGTTCGTCGCCGCGGTGGCGGCCGTCAGGCACTTCCCGCTGTGCCGGGCGATGAAGTGGTAGGCCCCGCTCGTCTCCTTCACGGGCTGCCACTGCTGGTTCGTGCCACCGGAGTAGGCCCACAGCTGCAACGGCGCGTTGTCCGCCGTCGAGCGGTCGGTCACGTCGATGGCCTGCGCCGGGTTGCCGCGCGCGGTGATCTCCATGTAGCCGCTGTCGGTGGAGCGGAACTGGTACTGCTGTGCCGCCGTACCGTTGCAGGCGTACTGCTGGATCGCCGTCCCGTTGGCCGTGGCCGCCGAACGGGCGTCAACGCACGTGCCGTTGCCGCCGTTCTTGACGGAGTACCAGGACGTCTCGGAGATCGGGGTGTCGGTCGGCGGCGTCGAAGTGCTGCCCCCGCCGAGCCACTTGAGCCCGTTCAGCAGGAACTGGTTCTGGGTGGCGCTCGCGAACGTCGACGACAGGCGCGTGTTGGTCGTGTAGTTCATCGCGTTGTGACCGAAGTTCGCGTAGAGCATCTTGTACTTCGTGTTGGTCCAGATGATCGGGTAGTACCCGCTGTACCAGGACTGGTTGGGATCGGTGCCGACCGGGAAGCTGCTCGGGTCGATCGACGCCAGGATCTTGATGTCCGGGTTCTGCCGCAGATCGTTGGACCAGCTGTACCACTCGCTGACCGACGAGGTGAACGTGGCCGGCAGGGCGGCGGTGGGCGGGATCGAATGGTCCTCGACCTTCAGGGTCACCGCGGTCGGACCCCAGGTGTTGGACACGAAGTTCCCCGAGCCGAGGAACGTGTTGTGGTACCAGGACCAGCTCGCCGCGTCCGTCGTGAAGGCGGAGACGTGGAAGCCCATGAAGCCGCCGCCACCCCTCATGTACGCCTCGAAACCGGTGCGTTGGGCGGCCGTCTGCGGCAAGTCGTCGAGGAACAGGACGACTTGGTACGCGTTGACCCCGCCGTTGGCAAGCAGGTCCCAGTTGGTGCTGGACGTGTAGGTGTAGCCGTTCGCCGCGGCCTGCTGCGGGAACCAGACGTTCGCCTCCTTCTCGAAGTCGATGTGCGCCGCGTCGTACGTCCCGCTGTAGAGGGCGAGAACCTTGAACGGCGTCGCCGCGGTGCTCGCGTGGGCGGCGGGCGGTGCCACCGCGAAGCCCAGCACCGTCGCCAGGAGGAGCAGGACCCGCAGGGCCGTGCGGGTGGAACCGGATCTGATGGTGTTCATCTGGTGATCGATCCTTTCCGTGCGGTCTACGGGTAGTTGGTCAAGTAGGCGACGTTGGTACTGGAGTTGGACGGTCCGCCGGTGCTGTTGATGATGTGGCTGATCGTGCCGACCCCGCCCAGCGAGACGGTGACCATGTCGTGGAACTTGACCCCGGACACGCTCGGCACCTCGAAGGAGTGGTCGGCGACCACGCTCGAATTGCTGCTGAAGTAGCAGTAGCTGCCAAGTCCCCACGCCTCGTGGCTGGTTACGTTGGCGGCGACCTTGTAGGCGGGATAGCCCTTGCCTGAGCCGTTCATCCAGGAGGCCTGGTTCGGCGGGTCGTAGGGCATCTCGTTCTGGAAGAAGTACGTTCTGCCGCCGTTGCCGTTCCAGACGACCTGGGTCTTCTGGAAGTGCTCGACGAAGAGGCCGTACGCCGTCACGTTGGCGCCGTTGACGATCAGCCCGGTGTCGGCGGTGTTGGTGGTCCAGCCGACCGTGCCGGAGTTGCCGTGGTCGGCCCGCCAGATCCAGGTGTGGTCGATGATCGTGTTGGCGCTGTTGATGACAAGGGAGTTGGTGGCCTTGCCGACGGTGGCGCCGCCGATGCGGACGAAGACATCGGACAACTGCGTCGGGTCGGACGCGTGGGTGGCGGTCGAACCGGACGGGCCGATCTGCACCAGGGTCCCGGAGTTGGTGGTGCCGGCGTCGATCAGCAGGCCCGCCAGCTCGATGCCGTCCACGTCGGCCGTGGAGATCGCGGTGATCCCGCCGTCCGGCACGAAGGTGGCCAGGCCCATGCCCAGCACGACCGTGTCGGGGCGGGTGATGTTGAGCGTCTGGTTGAGGTGGTAGACGCCCGGGGTGACCAGGAGGTTCTTGCCGGCCGCGAGGGCGGTGTTCATGTCGGCCGCGGTGGCGCCGGGCTTGACGATGTAGAACTGGTCGATCGGCAGGGACTTGCCCGCCGGGGTCTTCCCGCTCCACGTCGTACCGACGGCGTTCGACTGCAGTCCGGGCACGAACACCTGGTAGGCGCCCGCGCTGTCGACGTAGAGGAAGGGCTTCTCGCGGATCGTGGGGGAGCTGGCGACGTTGGTGTACGTCGGGAAGGACTGGGCGGGTGCGCCCTGGTCGCCGACGAAGACCATGTTCCAGTTGGAGCCGGACCAACTGCCCATCGTGGAGTTCCGGGTGAGGAACTGCTGCTGCGAGCCGGACTGGATCTGGCCGTCGACCTTGGTGTCGGAGATGAAGCCGCCGCTGGACCAACCACCGTCGTCCAGCGCCAGGTTGCCGCGCACGTGCATGCGCCGGTACGGGGCGGCCTGCGAGACGGCCCAACGGTCGGTGCCACCCGTGGGGTTGACCGACAGGTTCTCGGCGTCGCGCCAGAAGTTCTGGGTCGCGTTGCCCTGGAACCAGTCTGCCTCCGCGTGCACCGCGCCGTTGATCGTCACGTCGTCCGGCGAGAAGCCGAGACCGGCGACCTGGGTGTAGAAGCCGACGTTGGCGTTGGCGCTGTAGGTGCCGGGCTTGAACAGCAGGGCCTGGCGGGCCGAGCCGAACTGGTTGGTCTGCTGCTGGGAGAAGACCGAGTCCAGCTTGGACTGGATGCTGGACGCCGACATCGACGGGTCGAACACCGTCACGTTGGGGCCGAAGTCCGGGGTGCCCGGCGGGTTCGTGGAGACGGTGCCCAGCGTGAAGGACTGCGCGGCCGTGCCGTTGCAGGTGTACTGCGCCAACTGCACGCTGTCCGCGGTGGAGGCGCTCGGCACGTCGAGGCACTTGCCGCTGTTGCGGTTGACGAAGTGGTAGGCGCCGTCGGACTCGGCGACCGGCAGCCACTGCTGGTTGTTGCCGCCGGAGTACGTCCACAGCTGGATGAGCGCGGAGTCGGCGGTCGAGACGCCGGTGACGTCCCAGGCCTCGGCCGCGTTCAGGTTGCTGTTCACCCGGTAGTAGCCGCCGTCGGTGGCGACCAACTGCCAGTTCTGCGCGGTGCTTCCGTTGCACGTGTACTGCTGGACGGCGGTGCCGTCGGCACTCGCGGCCGAGCGCGCGTCGACGCACTTGCCGCTGCCCTTGTTGACCACGGTGGTGTACCCGGTCGGGAGCGCGGCGGCGGCCGTGCTCGCCGCGCTCGCCGAACCCTGCGTGGCGAACTCGATTCCGGTCACGGTGGTCGCCACGAGGGCGACCGCCGTGAGCGCTCTCGGTATGGCGTGGCGGCCGGTCAGTCTTTTCCGTCTGAGCACGGATTCTCCTGTGGTGATGGGGGGTGGGGAGAAAAGGTCGGAGGGGGCGGCGGTCAGCCGGTGTACTGGGCGAAGATGCTGGTGAACTGCCAGTTGCTCTGGCTCACGCCCGAGCACGTGTCGTCGTTCGGGTAGGCACCCGGGCAGGGACGGTCACGGTTGGCCGACCAGAACGTCAGCCGCGCGAGGTGGTGCGCCTGCGCGTAGCCGAGGATGGTCTGGAAGTCGGCGGTGGTGACGGTCTCGTTGTTGTCGGTGATGCCGTTCATGGACGAGATGCCCATGTCCCGGTAGGCCGCGTCGTCGCTGTAGCCGTACGCGTTCTTCAGCGCGGTCTTGAGGCCTTCCGCGGCCCGCTGGGTGAGCGTGCCCATGTTCTGGCCGGCGCCGCCGAAGTCGAACGGCATGATCGTCCAGGCGTCCACGGTCAGCCCGGAGGACGCGGCACGGTTGATGAGGCTGGTGTCGGGGCCGCTCTGGCCGGTGCCGATGGTGACGTACACCTTGATGCCCGGGTTGTTGGCCTTGACGGTCTTCAGCGCGTCCACGGTCCGCTGCTGCACGGTCCCGTTGCTGTACGCGTCGGCCTCGATGTCGATGTCGATGGCCTTCAGCGAGTAGGCGCTGATGACCTTCTGGTAGGCCGCCGCCAGTTCACTCGCGCTGGAGCAGGAGCTCTCCAGCTTGTTGCCGCTGTAGCCGCCGAAGGACGGGACGACGTCACCGCCGCCCGCCCGGACCGTGTTGATGGTCTGCTGGTCGACCCCGCCGGTCAGCGCGCGGCCACCGTCCCACTGCGGGTTGCAGTAGCCGTTGCTCAGGACGAACGCCAGCGTGAACCACTTCACGCCGGTCGCGTTCATGACAGTCGTAGGGCTGGGCGGGTTTCCCCAGCCGTTGTACAGGTAGGGGGCCACGGCCATCGGGGAGGACGTGGGCGGCGGGGTCGTGCCGCCGCCGGCGGGGGCGGTCCACTTCTGGTTGGCGGCGCCGGTGCAGGTCCAGATCTGGGTGCGGGTGCTGTTGGCCGTGGAACTGCCGGTGACGTCGAGGCACTTGTTGGCGGCCGGGTTCACGATGTCGCGCGCGGCGCTGACCGTCCACTGCTGGTTGGCGCTGCCACCGCACGTCCACAGCTGGAGCTGGGCGCCGTTGGCGGTCGAACTGCCGGTGATGTCAAGGCACTTGCCGAGGGCTCTGATGGTTCCGTCGGAGCCGACCGTCCATTGCTGGGCGGCGGTGCCGTTGCAGTCGTAGGTCTGTACGGCCGTGCCGTCGGCGGAACTCGCGCCGGCGACGTCGAGACACTTGCCGCCGAGGCCGGTGATGGTGCCGGTCGCGGCCGAGGCGGAGGGGGCTGCGAGGGTGCCGACGGCGGTGAGGCCGAGGGAGAGGGCGAGAGCGCAGCGCAGGGCGAGGCGTTGCATGACGAGGGGCCTTTCGTCCTGGGTGGGGGGTGGACGCCGCCGGCGTGAGGGCGGTGAGAGGTGAACACGAGTGTTCACATATGTGAGCGGGGAATGCATTCATGGGAGGTCTGTTGGCTGGTGAACCTAAAGGTCTGCACCAAAGCCGTCAAGAGGTGCGACCGGAGAAGTCCCGCACGTCATGGCTGAGTTGAGAAGTTGTAGGCGAAGGAAAAGAAATCACCAGGACCATTGAGTGGCCGGTTCCCACAGGTCACACTGTGCGGGATTCGTGATGATCGTCGGGCCGGCGTGTCGGAGGAACCATGAGCGCAGCGGGGACCGCGGAGGTCGCAGTCCGGCACATACTCAGTGACAAGGTCACGGGCGGAATCCTCAGACCGAAGACGCGCACGATCACCTGGGCCTCCGCCCACTACACCGTCGAGCGGCCCCCGTCGGGCAAGCACACGGTGGAGCTGACCTGCACCGAGTGCTCGGCGTCCCTGCTGGCCGAGGTCCGTGACCCGTCCACCACCCGTACGCGCGCGGCCGTCATGCGTGTCATCGGGATCGTGTGCGCGGTCGTGTTCTTCGCCGCCCTCGCCTACGCCGTCCACGAAGGCGGCAAGACCCTTCCCGAGGGGCAGTCGCTCCCGGTCCTCTTCCCGATCAGCGTTGTCGCCGTCGTCGTCACCTTCGTCGCCGGGCCCACGTTCTACGTGCACGGCCGGAACTACAACGGCGTCAGCATGCTCGACGCCCCCAAGCCGCGCCGCGGGCACCAGATCAGGCCGGTGCGGGCGGAGCGGTCGCGCGTACGAACTCGCCGATGAGCCGGGCGAGTTCGGCCGGCCGGTCCAACGGGAGCAGCGTGTAACCGTCGGCCACCTCCACCAGCCGCCCCTGCGGGAGGAGTTGGGCCAGCCGGCGCCCGTGCTCGGGCGGCATCACCCGGTCCTCGCTGGCCCACACCACCAGCTCTGGACGGTCGAACTCCCGTAGCCGCAGGGCGGTTTGCTCCAGCAGGCGGCGCCCGTCCGCCGACGCGGCACGCAGCACGCGTACGGCGTCGCGGCGGATCTCCGGCTGCCGCCGCACCGGCTCCGTCCAGCGCGCGGTGACCGCGTCCCCGCGCTTCGTCAGCCACCCGAACGCGAACGGCAGGCGGCGCAGCGCCCGTACCCGCATCTGCCGCATGAACTGCCCGAACAGCCACGGCGAAAGACGCCCCGCGAGCACGAGCGTGCGGCCCGTCAGGCCCGGCGGGAAGTTGTCGAACGCCTCGCAGGAGACGAGCACCACCCGCCCCACGCGCGCGGAACCCTCCGCCATCAGCAGCTGCACCAGCGCCCCGCCGGTGTCGTTCCCGACGAGTGTGACGTCCCGCAGATCCAGCCGGTCGAGGAGTTCCGTCACGAGCCGGGCGACCCCGGGCAGTGACAGGTCGGCGTCCGCGCGCATCGGGTGGCGGTGCGCGCCGAGCGGGAGGGTCGGGGCCACGCACCGGTGCGTGGCGGACAGGTGGGAGACCGGGGCGGCCCACAACGACGCGTCCATCAACAGCCCGTGCAGCAGCACCAGGACGGGACCGTCGCCGCCCGTGTCCTCGTACGCGACGGGCCCGGCCGAGAGTTCGATCAGATGCTGTGCGGTCGTCGCGGCCGGTTCGGTCCTGGTCATGAGCGCCTCCCGTGAGTGTCCGCACTCAAGAGGGCGGGGGAGGGCCGAAGTGTGACACCGGCGTCGGCGGTGAACCCGCCGACGCCGGCGCCTACTTGAGCGTCACGCGTTCGGGTCGAAGGAGATCCCGGACGGCTTCGCGATGGACAGCGCGTAGTTGAAGTCGCTGTCCCTGATCTTCAGCGTGGCGGAGCCGAAGTCCGCGCCCAGGAGCTTGTCCTTGAGGCCGGCCGGGTAGCCGTTCCAGCCCACCAGGCGCGGGTAGAACCAGTTGCCGGTGGCGTTCTCCGCGGGCTCGTCGTTGGTGTTGGCGAAGCGGAAGTCGTGCGAGCCGATGCCGTCCTTGTGGTAGACGATCTTGGGGTGCGTGCCGTCGAAACGCACCCCCGAGGCCGCGGACACCTGGTACGCGGAGTGCTGCGAAACCGACACGTACTGGACTGTGTTGTCCTTGATCCACACCACGACATGCTCCCAGTCGTGGGTGTGACCGATCGCCGCCGGACCCAGGGTGACCTGGTCCTTCTCGAAGTAACTGGCGTACATCACCGCGCACCAGTCGTTGTTGCACTTCTCGCGCGAGTACGTGTTGGAGTTGTTCAGCTGGGCGAGGTCGTGGCAGTGCCCGTTGACGTCGCCGCCGAGCTTCAGCCCGGGGTTGAGGGTGCCGTCCGTGCCGATGGCGGCCGTGGCGTAGCAGCCGTCGCCGTCGTAGTCGTAGGCCGGGGAGAAGCTCTGCTCCAGGCCGTCCGCGTTCTGCGGGAGTGCCTGCAGGACGGAGGCCTGGGCGGCCGTCGCCTGCCCGACCACGAGGGCCAGCGCCCCGAGGACGGTGACGACGGCGGAGCGGCGAAGGCGCCGGGTGCGCGTCCGGGGCTTCGCCGCTCTCGCGGAGTTGTCGGTGGGGGGTGTCAGTTCGGGCACGCCGACTCCAGTTCTGAACTGTGGGGGCGCTACTGGATGCGCCAGGTCCAGACCTTTGCAGTCGGGTGTGCGCACGTCAACACCCTTGCGATGTACGGGCCTTGGCCCACCGCTGAATTTTCCGGCGCCCCCTGCGCCGGACTCCGGAAACGGCTCGGCGACCGGGCCCGGACGTCACCCGTCCGATCGGTCGGGAAGGTCCGGAAGGTCGTCCAGGAAGTCCGCGGAAGGGACGTGGAAAAGACTTCCGGTGACGGCCGTGGAGAAGTCCAGGATGCGGTCGTGGGACGCCGAGTCGGTGCCCAGGAACATGTTGCGCAGCATCTGCTCGGTGACCGAGGGCGTCCGGGCGTACCCGATGAAGTAGGTGCCGAACTCGCCCTGTCCCGCGCTGCCGAACGGCATGTTGTCGCGCAGGATCTTCCGCTCGGTGCCGTCCGGGCCGGTGATGACGTTCAGCGCGATGTGCGAGTCGGCCGGCTTGACGTCGTCGTCCATCTCCATGTTGGTCAACTTGCTGCGCCCGATGGCCCGTTCCTGCTGCTCCACCGGCAGCGCGTTCCAGGACGCCATGTCGTGGACGTACTTCTGCACGATCACGTAGCTGCCGCCCGCGAACTCCGGGTCCTCGCCACCGATCACCACCGCCTCGCGGGCCACCTGTCCGACCGGGTTCTCGGTGCCGTCGACGAAGCCCAGCAGATCCCGCACGTCGAAGTACTGGAACCCGGACACCTCGTCGGCCACGGAGACCGCACCGCTCAGCCGCCCCATGATCTCGGCGGCCAACTCGAAGCACAGGTCGGCCCGTACGGCCTTGATGTGGAACAGCAGGTCACCCGGGGTGGAGACGGCCGTGTGGCGTTCGCCGACGAGTTCGCGGAACGGATGCAGCTCGGCGGGGCGCGGACCGGCGAACAGCCGGTCCCACACCTCCGACCCGATGCCGGTCACACAGCTGAGCCGCCCGTCCGGCGCGCGGAACCCGATGGACCGGATCAACCCGCCGAGATCTTCGAGGAGTTGGCGCGCCGTCTCCTCGCCCCCCGGCTCCACGGTGACGACCAGGAAGGTCGCGCTCGGGGTCAGCGACTCCAGCACCGCCTGAGTCGTCGGGACGCTCCCGCCGCCGATGCTGCCGTCCGTGTGCTCGACCGAGCCGTCAACTGTCATGTACGTCATGCCTCCGCGGTGTCCTGGGAAGTGCCGGCCATGACGGCCGGCACTGTGCGACTCAGCCGAGTTTCCCAGTCCGCGCGTCCTGCCACAGGTCGACGCCGCCGTCGACGGCGTACGAGTCGATCTCGGCCAGCTCCTCGGCGCTGAAGGCGAGGTTGTCGAGCGCGGCGACGTTCTGTTCGAGCTGCTCCGTGCGGGACGCGCCGATGACCAGCGAGGTGACCCGCTCGTCGCGCAGCGCCCAGGCGAGCGCCATCTGCGCCAGGGTCTGCCCGCGCCGCCCCGCGATGTCGTTCAGCGCGCGCAGCCGCCGAACCATGTCCTCCGTCAGCCAGCCCGCGTCGAACGACGTGCCCTGCGCGGCCCGCGACCCCTCCGGGATCCCGTCCAGGTACCGCCCGGTCAGCAGCCCCTGCGACAGCGCGGTGAACCCGATCACCCCGAAGCCCTCGTCCCGCGCGGCGTCGAGCAGCCCGTCGTCCTCGATCCACCGGTTGAGCAGGTTGTACGACGGCTGGTGGATGAGGAGCGGAGTGCCCAGTTCGCGGAGGATGGCGGCGGCCTCACGGGAGCGCTCCGCGTCGTAGGAGGAGATGCCGACGTAGAGCGCCTTGCCCTGGCGGACGGCCGTGTCCAGCGCGCCCATGGTCTCTTCGAGCGGGGTGCCGGCGTCGAGGCGGTGGGAGTAGAAGATGTCCACGTAGTCGAGGCCCGTGCGCTTCAGCGACTGGTCGAGCGAGGCCAGGACGTACTTGCGGGAGCCGCCGCCCTGGCCGTACGGTCCGGGCCACATGTCCCAGCCGGCCTTCGTGGAGACCACCAGCTCGTCCCGGTAGGGCGCGAGGTCCTGCTTCAGCAGCCGGCCGAAGTTCTCCTCGGCGGCACCGTAGGGCGGGCCGTAGTTGTTCGCCAGGTCGTGGTGGGTGATGCCCAGGTCGAAGGCGCGCAGCGCGATCTCACGCTGCGTCTCGAACGGCCGGTCGTCACCGAAGTTGTGCCAGTAGCCCAGCGACAGCAGGGGCAGGTCGAGCCCCGAGCGGCCGGTGCGGCGGTAGCGCATGGTGCCGTTGTAGCGCTCAGGATCTGCGACGTGGGTCATCGGGAGGTCTCCGCGAGGTGCATGAGGGGTGTGCCGTCGGCGTCGGGGTGGCCGACACGCCTACTGTGCCCGCGCGAGAATCTTGAGTCCAACTGTTCCCCCTCATCGGATTCAGCGGTGTCGTCACTGAATCCGGCGGCGGATCGCTCAGCGGACCGCAGATGTTTGGCGCCCCCTCACCCGTCCTTGGGGTCGTCGCCATGAGCGTTCTTCGCGGTACGGACACGGACGAGGGCCCGCTGCGGATCGGCGTGCGTGTGCCGCCCTGCGACCGGGCGGACCGGGTGGCCCGGACGGTACGGCGGGCCGAGGAGCTCGGCTTCGACCAAGTGCGGTTCCCCGACTCGCAGTTGCTGTGGCGGGACGTGTTCACCACGCTCACCGCGGCCGCTTTCGCCACCGAGTGGATCGGCCTCGGGACCGCTGTCACCAACCTCGCCACCCGGCATCCCTCCGTCGTGGCGTCGGCCGCGCGCGGTGTCGCCGAACGCGCGCCCGGGCGGTTCACCCTCGGCCTCGGAGTGGGCAACAGCTCCGTCGCGCCCGTCGGTCTGCGGCAGACCGGTTCGGCGGAGCTGAGCATGCTGCGGGCGCTGCTGGACGGGCGCGAGGGGGACTTCGAGGGCAAGGTCCGGTCCCGGCTGCGCGACCCCAGCCGTCCGTGCCGCTGCATCTGGCGGCCAGCGGGCCGCGCAATCTGCGGCTCGCGGGCGAGATCGCCGACGGTGTCATCCTGTTCAGCGGTGTCTCGCCGCGCACCCCGGCCGCCGCCACCGCCCGGGTGCGGGAGGGCGCCGAGGCGGCCGGCCGGAGCGCGGAGGCGTTCCCGGTGACCGTGTCCGCGTTCTGCGCGGTGACCGACGACATCGAGGCCGAGGCCCGCCGGATCAAACCGATCCGCGCCTCGATCGCCCAGAACGGCGGCGCGTCCTTCCTCGCCCTGCCGGCGTCGACGTGGACGTCCCGGCCGCGGTGGAGGGCGTCTACCCGGACCTCGTGCACGCCGAGGACCGGGACGCGGCCGTCAGGATCTGCTCGGCCTGGATCAGCGACGAGGCGGCCATCCGCTTCGCCGAGGAGTTCTACCTCATCGGCACGGCCGCACAGATCACCCAACGCCTGCGCACCCTGCGCGAGTTGGGCGTGACCGACGTCTTCCTCCAGCACGTCGGCTCCTACGACCTGCCCACCGACCTGATCGAAACCGTCGGCGCCTCGGTCCTGCCGGATCTCCGCCGGGGATGAGACCGTCAGCGGGTTCCCGCCGCGGGCAGCAGATCCTTGCGTACGACGCCGTCCTGGACGACACACACGATGTCGCCGGGATCGCCGAGCACACCGATGTCCGCGAGCGGGTCGCCGTCGCACAGGATCAGGTCGGCGGTCCTGCCCACGGTCAGGGTGCCGAGCCGGTCGGACAGGCCCAGGAGCTCGGCGGAGACCCGGGTACCGGCGACCATCGCGGTCATCGGGTCCATGCAGAGGTCCACGAGGTGGCTCAGCTCCAGCAGGTTCTGACCGTGCGGGCAGACCGCCGCGTCGGTGCCGAGCGCGATGCGGGCGCCCTGGTCGATGGCGCGGGCGATGTTCCCCTTGGTGATACCCGACCAGCGGACCTTCTTCTGGTAGTGGTGCTCCGGCATCAGGTCCTAGTCGATGCCCGCGAACACCGTGGACAGCGTCGGCACGACGAACGTGCCCCGCTCACCCGCCAGGTCCAGCGCCCGCTCGTCCAGACCGTAGCCGTGCTCGATGCTGGTGACGCCGCCGCGGATGGCGTTGATGATGCCCGCGGTGCCCTGGGCGTGAGCGGCGACCGGCCAGCCGACGTGGCGCCGGCACTCGTCCACCACGGCCCGGATCTCCTCCTCCGTGACACCGTCCGTGAGCTTCCGCTCACCGAGACCGGGAAGGTTCGCAAGGGCGTACTGCGCGAACGCGGGGTCACCGCCACCACGTGGGACCGGTCCGCACCGTCCACCCCGGGACGACATCTAACTTGAACTGTTTGTTTTCTTGAATCACTCGTGTTTATGGCTGTAGGTTGAGCGGCATGACCGCATCCCAGCCACCGACCACCGCCGAGGAGCTGCGCGGTGTCGGCCTGCGGGTGACGGCAGCCCGCGTCGCGCTGCTTGAGACCGTCCGGCACGGCGACCACCTCGATGTCGAGGCGGTCGCGTCCGGGGTCCGTGACCGCGTAGGACACATATCTCTCCAGGCCGTCTACGACGCGCTCCACGCGCTGACCTCGGCCGGACTCATACGCCGTATCGAACCGGCAGGCAGTCCCGCCCGCTTCGAAGGACGCGTCGGCGACAACCACCACCACCTCATGTGCAGGTCGTGCGGTGTCGTCGCCGATGTCGACTGCGCGGTCGGCGAGGCGCCCTGCCTGACCGCCGCCGACGACCAAGGCTTCTCGATCGACGAGGCCGAGGTCATCTACTGGGGTCTGTGCCCCGCCTGTACCGCAGCCCCAAGTTCCTGAGCCACGTGTCCCACCCCGTTTTGGAAGGATTCCCATGTCTGAGAACCACGACGCAATCGTCACGGACGCGAAGTCGGAGGATGCCGGGGGCTGCCCCGTCGCGCACGGGCGCGCCCCGCACCCGACCCAGGGCGGTGGCAACCGTGAGTGGTGGCCGGAGCGGCTCAACCTGAAGATCCTTGCCAAGGACCCGGTCGTCGCGAACCCGCTCGGCGCGGACTTCGACTACGCCGAGGCGTTCGGTGCCCTCGACCTCGCGGCCGTCAAACAGGACATCGCCGAGGTACTGACCACCTCGCAGGACTGGTGGCCGGCGGACTTCGGCAACTACGGCCCGCTGATGATCCGGATGGCCTGGCACAGCGCCGGCACCTACCGCATCAGCGACGGCCGCGGCGGTGGCGGCCGTGGCCAGCAGCGCTTCGCGCCGCTGAACAGCTGGCCGGACAACGGCAACCTCGACAAGGCCCGCCGCCTGCTGTGGCCCGTCAAGAAGAAGTACGGCCAGTCCATCTCCTGGGCCGACCTCCTGATCCTCACCGGCAACGTGGCGCTGGAGACGATGGGCTTCGAGACCTTCGGTTTCGCCGGCGGCCGTGCCGACGTCTGGGAGGCCGACGAGGACGTGTACTGGGGTCCCGAGACCACCTGGCTCGACGACCAGCGCTACACCGGCGACCGCGAGCTGGAGAACCCGCTCGGCGCCGTCCAGATGGGCCTCATCTACGTCAACCCCGAGGGCCCGAACGGCAACCCGGACCCGCTGGCCTCGGCCCGCGACATCCGTGAGACCTTCCGCCGCATGGCGATGAACGACGAGGAGACCGTCGCCCTCATCGCCGGTGGCCACACCTTCGGCAAGACCCACGGCGCGGGCCCGGCCGAGTCGGTCGGCGACGACCCCGAGGCCGCCCCGCTGGAGGCGCAGGGCCTGGGCTGGGCCAACACCTACGGCAGTGGCAAGGGCGGCGACGCGATCACCTCCGGCCTTGAGGTGACCTGGACCACCAAGCCCACCCAGTGGAGCAACGACTTCTTCGACATCCTCTTCGGCTACGAGTGGGAGCTCACCCAGAGCCCCGCCGGCGCCAACCAGTGGGTGGCCAAGGACGCCGAGGCGATCATCCCGGACGCCCACAGCGACGCCAAGAAGCTCCCGACGATGCTCACCACCGACCTCGCACTGCGCTTCGACCCGATCTACGGTGAGATCTCGAAGCGCTTCCACGAGAACCCGGCTGTGTTCGCGGACGCCTTCTCCCGCGCGTGGTTCAAGCTGACCCACCGTGACCTGGGCCCGAAGTCCCTGTACCTCGGCCCGGAGGTCCCGTCCGAGACCCTGCTGTGGCAGGACCCGCTGCCGCAGGCCGAGGGCGAGACCATCGACGCCGCCGACGTCACGGCCCTCAAGGCGAAGATCCTCGCCTCGGACCTGACCGTCTCGCAGCTGGTGTCCACCGCGTGGGCGTCCGCCTCCACCTTCCGGGGCAGCGACAAGCGCGGCGGTGCCAACGGCGCCCGTATCCGCCTGGAGCCGCAGCGCGGCTGGGAGGCCAACGACCCCGACCAGCTGGCTCAGGTGCTGCGGGTCCTCGAAGGTGTCCAGCAGGAGTTCAACTCCGGCGCCAAGAAGGTCTCCCTGGCCGACCTGATCGTCCTCGGCGGTGCCGCCGCGGTCGAGAAGGCCGCCAAGGACGGCGGCGTCGACGTGGAGGTCCCCTTCACGCCGGGCCGTGTCGACGCGACCGAGGAGCACACGGACGTCGAGTCGTTTGCCGCGCTGGAGCCGAACGTCGACGGCTTCCGCAACTACCTCGGCAAGGGCAACCGCCTGGCCGCCGAGTACCTGCTGCTGGACAGGGCCAACCTGCTCACGCTGAGCGCCCCCGAGCTGACCGTCCTCGTCGGCGGCCTGCGCGTCCTGGGCGCCAACCAGGGCCAGTCCACGCACGGTGTCCTCACCGACAGGGTCGGCACGCTGACCAACGACTTCTTCGTGAACCTGCTCGACCTGGGCACCACGTGGTCGTCGACCTCCGCGGACCAGCAGACCTTCGAGGCCCGCGACGCCTCCGGCGCGGTCAAGTGGACCGGCACCCGTGCCGACCTGGTCTTCGGCTCGAACTCCGAGCTGCGCGCGCTCGCCGAGGTCTACGCGAGCGACGACGCGAAGGCGAAGTTCGTGAAGGACTTCATCGACGCGTGGGTCAAGGTCTCCAACCTGGACCGGTTCGACCTCGTCTGAGTCTGAGTCCTTGACTGAGACTGAGACCGAGTAGTTCCACGGCACCGCAGCACTGACGTCCGGGTCGGCCCTTACGGGTCGGCCCGGACGTTTCTCACCTTCTGAACTCGCGGCACAGGCGTGCACGTTCGTCACATAAGCTCCTCCGCATGAACGAGGGGGAGCCCGACAGACGGGTCGTGGACGGCCGCTTCGAGCTGGAGTCCCGGCTCGGCGGCGGTGGCATGGGCACGGTGTGGCGCGCCCAGGATCTGCTGCTGCACCGCTATGTCGCGGTCAAGGAGGTCCGGCCGCCGGACATCGACCTCGCCGAGTACGACCCCGCCGCGGCGGAGATGCTGCGCCAGCGGGTCCTGCGCGAGGCACGTGCCCTGGCCAGGGTCGAGCACCCGAACGTGGTGACGATCCATCACATCGTCGACGAGGGCGTGGGCACCTACCCCTGGCTCGTCATGGAACTCGTCCAAGGCGGCTCGCTCGCCGACCTGTTGGCCCGCGGACCCATGGCCCCCGCCGAGGCCGCCCAGCTCGGCCGCGGAGTGCTCGACGCCCTGAACGCGGCACACGCGGCGGGCGTCCAGCACCGCGACGTGAAACCCGCCAACGTCCTGCTGCGCACCGACGGCCGCCCCGTCCTCACCGACTTCGGCATCGCCGCGATCCGCGACGCCACCGCCCTCACCGCCACCGGCTCGATCATCGGCACCCCCGACTACATGGCCCCGGAACGGGTCACCGGCCAGAGCGGCGGACCCGCCGCCGACCTGTGGTCGCTCGCGATGATGCTCTACGTCGCCGTCGAGGGCCACCACCCGCTCCAGCGCGGTACGACCCTGGCCACACTGGCCGCCGTACTCCAGGAGGACGTGCCGCCACCGGTACGGGCCGGATCGCTGACGCCGGCGCTGTCCTGCGTCCTGGTCCGCGACCCCGAGGCACGGCCGGACGCCGGGACGTTCGGCCGGATGCTGGACGCCGCCGCGGCACAGCCCGAGGACCGCCGTCCCGAGACCACCTCGTACCGGCTCGCACCGCCGATGCCTCCGTCACTGCCGCCCACCGACGGCATGCCGGTGACGGCGACAGGCAGCCGGCGGCGCCCGGCGGCGAAGCGGTCCCGAGGCGTCGCGGTCGCCTCCAGCGTCGTAGGCGTACTGCTCATCGGCACGCTCGCGTGGAAGGTGCTGCCGGGCGGGAACGACAAGAACGACACGAGTACGTCGTCTCCGGGGGCCACCGGTCAGACACAGCGGCAGACCGCCACGCCCAGCGTCTCGGCGAGTCAGAGCAGCGCCGCCGTGAAGACCCAGGACATGCTGACGCCCGCCGGTATCCGCACCGCGATCAAGGCCTTCGAGGAGAAGTCGGGCAGTGACCGTTTCACCGACTTCTCCGTCTATCCGGGGTATGTCATCGCGGATGTGGTGGTGAAGGGCAGTCGGACGAAGGTCCAGAACTACACCTACCGTTCCGGCACCGGGTTCGACCCGGACGGCAACAAGGGGCTTGTGGGAGAAGGCGATCAGCCGGTGGAGCTGGACGACTTCAACTGGGACGCCGTTCCCGCGTTGTTGAAGACCGCGAAGAAGGAACTGAAGGTCGAGAAGCCGACGAGCCAGTACCTGCTGCTGCGGGTGCCGAACACCTACGACGGCACGTTGAAGGGCATGGCGATCTATCTGAGCGACGACTACGGCTCAGGCGGCTTCATGGAGGCCAACACCAAGGGCACCGTGACCAGGGTGGTGCCGTCCGACGGGTAGGTTCGGCGGGTGCCCACCTTGCTGATCGTCCATCACACCCCCTCGCCCAACTGCCAGGCGATGTTCGAGGCCGTCGTCTCCGGGGCGACGACCCCGGAGATCGAGGACGTGCGGGTCGTACGGCGTGCGGCCCTGTCCGCGACGGTGTCGGACGTGCTGGCCGCCGACGGTTTTCTGCTGGGCACGCCCGCGAACCTCGGCTACATGTCCGGCGCGCTCAAGCATTTCTTCGACCAGGTCTACTACCCGTGCCTGGACGAGACCCGGGGCCGGCCCTTCGGCTACTACGTGCACGGCGGGAACGACGTGACGGGCGCGGTGCGCGGCATCGAGTCGATCACGACCGGGCTGGGCTGGCGGCGCGCCGCCGATCCGGTGACGCTGACCGGCGAACCGGACAGGGCTGGTGTCGAGGCGTGCTGGGAGCTGGGGGCTACGGTCGCCGCCGGCCTGGAGGCCTGAGCGGGCGGCCTGGGCAAGGGGTCGCCACCCGTTCGGCGGCCGAAGAGTGTCGTGACCCCCCGACGCGCCCTCAGCGTGGAGGGACATGCCCCTCCGAGTGACAGGAGTTCTTCATGAGGAAGCGTCTGACGGCCACGGTGGGTCTGGCGGGTGCGGCGTTGCTGCTGTGCGCAGGTACGGCGAGCGCGGACCCGGAACCTGTCGGTACCGCCAGCGACAGCCCGGGCGTGCTCTCCGGAAACGTCGTTCAGGTGCCGATCGACCTGGACCTGAACCTGTGCGGCAACTCGATCGACGTCATCGGTCTGCTGAACCCCGCGTTGGGCAACCACTGCGAGACCGCGGACTGACGAGCCGTACCGCGAACGAGCCGTGGGCCCCGTGGCCGCGGCTCGTTCCGCGTGTCGGGGTGCGTGTCAGGCGACACGTCAGGGGACCTCGGGCAGCCGGTGCAGGGGAGTGCCGTGGGCCCAGCGCCGCAGGCGTGAGCCGTCGATGAGCTGGACGCCGCCCTGCCGTCGTGCCCACTGCACGTCACGGCGGCTGAAGGTGCCCCGGTGCACGACGAGACGGAGGTGCGGTCCGGAGCCGACCGCGCGTGCCGATCGCGTCGGTGTCTCCTCGCCGGGCAGCGGCTCGGCGACCGGCCGGAAGGCCACCTCCAGACGGCGGCCGAGCCGGTCCCGCGCCCGCACACGCTGCTGGCCCTGCTCGTCGGGCCGGGCCAGCGCCCGCCAGCCGTCCCGGCGCAGCATCCGGGACACGGCCAGGGCGAGCCCCTCCACATCCAGGTCGGCGATCTCCTCCGGCGTGTAGTAGCCCAGTCGGCGACGGGCCAGCGGCCGGTTGTGCCGGACCACGGCCGCCGTGATCACGGCGAGCAGCGCCAGCCCGCCGACGAGCGCGGCGGTGCCGAGGGTGCGGTACGCCACGGCGAGCCCGGCCACGGTCCCGCACACGACGACGGCGACCACGACGAGGGCCGGCAGCACCTCGCGCAGTCCGGGGCCGTAGCGTCCCTGGGCGCGCAGCGCACGGATCGCCTCGCGCCTTCGCGAGCGCCACGACTGACGTCTCTCGTGCCTCCGCAGCCTCTGCGGCAACAGAGCCAACTCCCCCCACCCCCAAGCGCGTTGACGCCTGGGGTAGGGATACCCGCCGGACGTGGTCCACGTGCGCGGGGACGGGAACCGGCCACCAAACCGGCCGAACTGCTTCGGCGGGAGCCGTGACCTTTCGGGCAGCGAACTCGTCCCGCCAGACCTCTGGCCCCGAGTACCTACCGACCGGTATACAAGGCCAGTTGAACGAGAGACGACCGCAGCGGGCCCGTCCCGTCGCACCGTCTCGTACCTGGGGAGGAACCTCATGAAGCGTGAGACGCATCCGGTCATGACGGCGCACCATCGCGGCAGGGCCGTGGCGGTCGCCGCGGCGGTCAGCGGCTGCGCCCTCGTCGTCGCGTCCGCGGCACCGGCGGCCGCGCACAACTCGGGCCATGGGCACGGCCGTTCAACCCAGTACGTGGCGCTCGGAGACTCCTACACCTCGGGCCCGTACATACCGACCCAGGTGGACGCCAACTGCGCGCGCTCCGACCACAATTACCCCTCCGTGGTGACGGCGGACCAAAGAGGGACCGTCCTCAAGGACGTGAGCTGCAGCGGCGCGACGACCGCGGAGATGTGGAAGGCGCAGGGCACCAACCCGCCCCAACTGGACGCCGTACAGCGGAACACGGACCTGGTGACCGTGCAGATCGGCGGCAACGACATCGGGTTCAGCACCATCATCGGCACCTGCGCCAAACTCAGCGCCACGGACCTGACCGGCAATCCGTGCCAGCGCTACTACACCTCCTCCGGCGTCGACCAGTTGGCGCTGGCCGTCCTCAACACCGCGCCGAAGGTCACCAAGGTCCTCCGTGCGGTGCACAAGCAGGCACCCCACGCGCGCGTGCTCGTCGTCGGCTACCCGGACCTGCTGCCCGACGACGGCAGCGGCTGCTACCCGTCGGCGCCGTTCGCCGCCAAGGACTTCCCCTATCTGCGGGACACCGGCAAGCGCCTCAACCTGATGCTCCGCGTGGTGGCCGCGCTCAACGGCGCGGAGTACGTGGACACTTACGGCCCGACCGTCGGCCACGACATGTGCAAGGCGCCCGCCGACCGCTGGATAGAGCCGCTGCAACCCGCGTCCCCGGCGGCTCCGGCGCACCCCAACGCGAAGGGCGAGGCGGCCATGGCGCGCGCGGTGCTCAAGCAGCTGGACCGGCGCCACCGGTACTGACGGACAGCGGCGGCCGGAGTTTTCCACAGGCGGAGGGGGTGTACTCGCTAAACGCGCCCCTGACGAGGAAAGATGGGGCCGTACGCGAAGTCTGTCGATACGGAGGAGCGGGCCACCATGCCACACGAGCGAGCGGGCGAACAGGCCCGCGCAGAGGATCTCGTAGACGTAGCCCGTCTGGTCACCGCGTACTACGCGCTGCACCCGGACCCCGCCGAGCCGGGGCAGCGCGTCGCGTTCGGCACCTCCGGGCACCGGGGCTCGTCTCTGGCGACCGCGTTCAACGAGGACCACATCGCGGCCACCAGCCAGGCCATCTGCGAGTACCGCGCCGACCAGGGCACCGACGGGCCCCTCTTCATCGGGGCAGACACGCACGCGCTGTCCGAGCCCGCGAAGGTCACCGCGCTGGAGGTGTTCGCCGCCAACGAGGTCACGGTCCTCATCGACACCGCGGACGGCTACACCCCCACCCCGGCGGTGTCCCACGCGATCCTCGCCCACAACCGCGGCCGCACCTCGGGCCTCGCGGACGGCGTGGTGGTCACCCCGTCCCACAACCCGCCCGGCGACGGCGGCTTCAAGTACAACCCGCCGAACGGCGGCCCGGCCGGCTCCGAGGCCACCTCCTGGATCCAGGACCGCGCCAACGAGATCATCGCGAGCGGCATGAAGGACGTGCGCCGCATCCCGTACACCCGTGCGCTCGCCGCCCCCGGCACGGGCCGCTACGACTTCCTCGGCACGTACGTCGCCGACCTGCCGAGCGTCCTCGACCTGGACGCGATCCGTACGGCGGGTGTGCGGATCGGCGCCGACCCGCTGGGCGGGGCGTCCGTCGCCTACTGGGGCCGGATCGCCGAGGTGCACCGGCTCGACCTGACCGTGGTCAATCCGCTCACGGACCCGACCTGGCGGTTCATGACGCTGGACTGGGACGGCAAGATCCGCATGGACTGCTCGTCGCCGTACGCGATGGCCTCGCTGATCGCCCAGCGCGACCGGTTCGACATCGCCACCGGCAACGACGCCGACTCCGACCGGCACGGCATCGTCACCCCGGACGCGGGCCTGATGAACCCCAACCACTACCTGGCCGCCGCCATCGCCTACCTCTACGCCCACCGCGAGCAGTGGCCCGCCGACGCGGGCGTGGGCAAGACGCTGGTGTCCTCGTCGATGATCGACCGGGTCGCCGCCGATCTCGGACGGCGGCTCGTCGAGGTGCCCGTCGGCTTCAAGTGGTTCGTGGACGGCCTGGTCGACGGCTCGCTCGGCTTCGGCGGCGAGGAGTCGGCCGGTGCCTCCTTCCTGCGCCGGGACGGCTCCGTGTGGACCACCGACAAGGACGGCATCATCCTGGCGCTGCTCGCCAGCGAGATCACGGCGGTCACCGGAAAGACGCCGTCCCAGCACTACGCGGCGCTCACGGACCGGTTCGGCTCGCCCGCCTACGCCCGGATCGACGCCCCGGCGTCCCGCGAGGATAAGGCGCTGCTCGCCAAGCTCTCGCCCGCGCAGGTCACCGCCGACACCCTGGCCGGTGAGCCCGTCACCGGCGTCCTCACCGAGGCACCGGGCAACGGCGCGGCCCTCGGCGGCATCAAGGTGACGACCGCCAACGCCTGGTTCGCGGCGCGGCCCTCCGGCACCGAGGATGTCTACAAGATCTACGCCGAGTCCTTCCTCGGCCCCGACCACCTCGGCCAGGTGCAGGAGGAGGCGAAGGCCGTGGTCGGGGCGGCGCTGGGCGGCTGACCGGACCGTCGGCCGTGTGGCCGGCTGCCACAGGAATGAACGGTGTGGCAGCCGGTGTTGGGGCGACACGTGAGCCATGACGCACGACGGAAGTGAACCCCGTATGTCCTTCGAAACGACCGACTACACGGGGCAGACCACGTGCGGCGACGAAGCCCGCACCCCGCTGCGTGACTTCCTGCGGACCGAGACCGGCAGTGCCGCCGTCCTGGTGGCGGCGGCGCTCGTCGCGCTCGTCTGGGCCAACGTCACCCCGTCGGCGTACGAGTCGTTCTGGGAGACCCACCTCTCCGTCCGGCTCGGCTCGCACGGGATCTCCCTCGACCTGCGGGAGTGGGTCAACAGCGGGCTGATGACCCTGTTCTTCCTCGTCGTCGGGCTGGAGGCGCGCCGCGAGTTCGACATGGGCGAGCTGCGCGAACGCAGGCGGCTGGCGCTGCCGGTGGTCGCGGGCGCCAGTGGGATGCTCGTGCCGATCGCCATCTACCTGGCGATCAACAGCGGGCACGGGACGGCGGACGGCTGGGGTGCGGTGATGTCCACCGACACGGCGTTCGCGCTGGGCATGCTCGCCGTCGTGGGCCGCCACATGCCGCCCGGGCTGCGTGTCTTCCTCCTCACCATCACCGTCGTCGACGACTTCCTGGCGCTCGTGGTGATCGCCGTCTTCTACAGCGACCACATCGCCGTACCGGCACTCCTGGTCGCCGTGGGCATGTTCGCCGTCGTCGTGCTGCTCCGGCGGTTCCGGGTGCGTCGCGGGCCGCTGTACGCGCTGCTCGGGCTGGTCGCCTGGGTCGCCCTGCTCAAGTCGGGCGTGGACCCCGTCGTCATCGGCCTCGCCATGGGGTTGATCACGTACGCCTACCCGGCGGGGCGCGACGACCTGGAGCGCGCGACCGGCCTGTTCCGACTGTTCCGCGAGCAGCCCACCCCCGAGCTGGAACGCGACGTGCGGGCCGGCATCGCGGCGTCGATCTCCCCGAACGACCGGCTCCAGCGCATCTACCACCCGTGGGCCAGCTACGCCGTGGTCCCGCTCTTCGCGCTGGCCAACGCCGGTCTGCATCTCAGCGGGGAGCAGCTGTCCAGAGCCTTCACCTCGCCCGTCGCGCTGGGCATCCTCATCGGATACGTCGTCGGCAAGCCCCTCGGCATCATCTCCTCGACCGCGCTGACCAGCGTCCTGTCCCGGGGCCGCATCCGGCCGCCGGTCGGCTGGGGCGCGGTCACCGCGGGCGGCACGCTGGCCGGCGTCGGCTTCACGGTCTCCCTGCTGATCGCCACCCTCGCCTTCGACGGGGCCACCCTGGAGGACGCGAAGACGGGCATCCTCAGCGCCGTCATCTGCTCGTTCCTGGTCGGCCGGCTGGTCACGGGTGTGATCGGACTGCTGCCGCCGCAGATCCGGCCCAGGGTCCTGTTCGGCCGGGCCGAGACCATCGTCGACCTGTCCGTCCCCGTCGACCCCGACCGCGACCACCTGCGCGGACCGCGACACGCGCCGGTGACCGTCGTGGAGTACGGCGACTACGAATGCCCCTTCTGCGGCCAGGCCGAGCCGGTCGTCCGTGAGCTGCTCGGCTCCTTCGGGGACGAGGTGCGGTATGTGTGGCGGCACCTTCCGCTCACCGACGTCCACGAGCACGCCCAGCTCGCCGCCGAGGCCGCGGAGGCCGCCGCGCTGCAGGGCGGCTACTGGGAGATGCACGACCTGCTCCTCAGCCACCAGGGCGCCCTGCGCTTCAAGGACCTGCGGGCCTACGCCGAACAGATCGGCCTGGACACCGCCCGCTTCGAGCGCGACATGCGGGCCCACGAGGGCTCGGGCCATGTCGCCGAGGACGTGGAGTCGGCCGACCTCAGCGGGGTCGCGGGAACGCCGACCTTCTTCGTGAACGGTCGTAGGCACCATGGCGCGTACGACATCGAGGGCCTCTCGCAGGCCGTACGGGCGGCTCGTGAGCGGGCGGCGGTGGTGGCGGCGTAGGCCGTCGTGCCCTGGTCGGAGACCGTCTCGTACTGGGGGACGGGGCCGGGAATGGACCGGGGGGTGCCTGTGTTGAGACGTACGTAGCTGACATGCTCGGGACAAGATCCCGGGATGTGGGCGGAAGGAGGTCCTCATGGCACGCACCACGAACCGTCCCGTCGTCACCCTGAAGTCGACGGCCGGGACCGGCGTCACCTACGTGACGCGCAAGAGCCGTCGCAACGACCCCGACCGGCTGGTCCTGCGCAAGTACGACCCGGTGGCGGGGGAGCACGTCGACTTCCGCGAGGAGCGTTGAGCCCAGCGCGGCGGGAGTCCCACGAACCAAGCTGAGCGGCAGTCCCGCGAGCCAAGCCGAGCGACTGTCCCACGAACACGGCAGAGCGGCCGTCCGGCAACGGACGGCCTGAGGAAGGAAGCACCATGAGGTCTGGCATCCACCCCGTGTCCCGTCCGGTCGTCTTCCGCGACCGCGCGGCGGACACCGAGTTCCTGACCACCTCGACCGCGCGGTCGGCGCGCACGATCGAGTGGGCGGACGGGAACACCTACCCGCTGATCGACGTCGAGATCTCGTCGGCCAGCCACCCGTTCTACACCGGCAACACGCGTGTCGTGGACACCGCGGGCCGGGTGGAGCGCTTCGAGCGCCGGTATGGGAGGCAGTCATGAAGGTTCGCAACTCGCTGCGGTCGTTGAAGGCCAAGCCCGGCGCGCAGGTGGTACACCGTCGTGGCGTGACGTTCGTGATCAACAAGAAGGACCCGCGCTTCAAGGCCCGCCAGGGCTGACCCCGCGCGTACGACCGATCGGCCCGGCCCCGCTTCCCGCGGTGGCCGGGCCGTTGTCGTACCTCTTCGTGTGCGTCCTGTTTTGCGTCCTGTTTTTGGGCTTTTCCGAGGGAAGAAAATCCGTTCTTTATGCTTATAGCGGTACCAACCCCCTTGGAGTGGTCAATGTCCCGCAAGCACCCCGTGGACGACGGTGACGAACTGCTGGCCAGACTCGGGACGCTGACCGCCCAGGCGCGCGAGCGGGCGGAGCTCCAGCGCTCCCTGGTCGAACTGGCCGTCGCCCTCCAGCGCGGCATGCTGCCCGGCGACATGCCCGTCACTCCCCGGTTCCACCTCGCGGTCAAGTACTCGCCCGCGAATCACGGCCTCAACGTGGGCGGCGACTGGTACGACGCCTTCACGATGCCCGACGGGCGCATCGGCCTGTCCATCGGCGACGTCCAGGGCCACAACATCGAGGCGGCCGCGTTCATGGGCCAGGTTCGGGTGGGTCTGCGCGCCCTCGCCTCCGTCACCAGCGAGCCCGGCGAACTCCTCTCCCTGACGAACGACCTGCTCCTGTCCCTCGGCACCGAACTCTTCGCGACCTGCACCTTCATGCGCCTGGACCCGATCACCGGGGTGCTGGAGAGCGCGCGGGCCGGACACATACCCTCCGTCTGGGCCACCGCCGACGGCCGCTCCGGCATCACCGACGACGAAGGCGGCCCGCCCCTCGGCATCGTCGCCGGACAGCGGTACCCCGTGACCGAGCACCGGCTCACCACCGGCGGCGTCTTCGTCCTGGTGACCGACGGCGTCGTGGAGGGCCCCTCGATGAGCGTCGACGAGGGCCTCGACCAGGTGATGCGCCTCGCCGGAGTCGCCGCCGTGGCGGGCATGGAGGCGGGCTCCCTCGCGGCAGCCGTGATCAAGGGCGCCGAGCGCGTGGGACACGAGGACGACGCGGCGGTCCTGGTCGTGGGCCACGACGCACCCGACACCGGGGCGTAGGGCCGGCCTGGCGGGTGCACGACCCGGCTGCCGCTGCGCCTGGACGGGCTTACGGTCGCCCGCGCCCCGCCACCGGCACAGGTCAGCTGCCGACTCCCGCGCCGCCCTGCCTGCCCCGCTCGCCTCGCCGACCCGACACCGGGGCGTAGGGCCGGTCCGGCGGGGGCACGACCCGGCTGCCGCTACGCCCGCTACGCCCGCTACGCCCGCTACGCCCGCTACGCCCGCTACGCCCGCTACGCCCGCTACGCCCGCTACGCCCGCTACGCCGCACCCGGGGCGCCTTGATGGAATTACGGCCGTCCGCTCCGGCGCCCGCTCACCGGCACAGGTCAGCCGTCGATGCCCTTCCGCGCCGCCCGGCCCCGCCCCGCTCGCCTCGCCGACACGGCCGCCTCAGTGTCTGATGGCAGCTGTGGTGGGTTTCGAGGATCTGCGGCGACCGGCCGGGTACGCCCTCCTGACGCTGGCCGTCGCCGGCGGCTACTTCGCGGCGGGGCGGCTCGGCCTGCTGCGGGAGCTCGTCGTCGAGGGTGCCGTGTTCACCCCCGTCTGGCCGCCCACCGGTGTCGCGGTCGCCTGCCTGCTGATCTTCGGGCCGCGGGTGCTGCCCGGCATCGCCCTCGGCGTGCTCCTCGTGATCATGTCGATCACCTCGCTCCAGCCGACCGTGCTCGTCGTCCTGGCGGGCAACACCGTGGCACCCGCCTGCGCCTACCTCATGCTGCGCCGGGTGAGCTTCCGCACCGACCTCGGCCGACTGCGGGACGGCCTCGCCCTGGTGTTCCTGGGCGCCCTCTCCGCCATGCTGATCAGCGCCACCTGCGGGGTCGGGCTGCTCGTCCTCACCGACAAGCTGGCCGCGCACTCCTTCTGGCCGGTCTGGCTGGGCTGGTGGGTGGGCGACGCGATGGGCGTGCTGATCGTGACCCCGCTCCTGCTCATGCTGCGTACCGTGCGCCTGCCCCTGGACCTGCACCGGTGGAAGGAGGCCCTGCTGCTCGCGGCGACCATCGGCGTGATCGTCCCCCTCGTCACCCACAACCGCGTCAGTCTGCTGTTCCTGGTCTATCCGCTGCTGATCTGGGCGGCACTGCGGTTCCGCTTCGCGGGCAGCATGCTGTGCGCCCTCTTCGCCTCCGTCATGGCCACCATCGCGGCGACCGAGGAGACGGGCCCGTTCGCCGGGCTGACCCATGTCGAGGTCATGATGAAACTGCAGGCCTTCAACGGCACGATGGCCCTCACCGCCCTGCTGCTGTCCTCGGTCATCACCGAGCAGCGCAACACCAGACTCTCGGTGGAGAAGGCCTGCCAGGAACTCGCCGAGGTCCTCGAACACCTCACCGCGGGCGACCCCCGCCAGGGTGGTCGGCCCTGACCGGCCCACTCCGTCAGGCGAGGCCCGCGTCGCCCCGCCTGCGCAGCACCAGCAGCGCGGTGTCGTCCCGGGGCATGCCCGCCGTGTGGCGGCGCAGATCGCCGTAGACGGTGGCCGGCACGTCCTTCGGGAGAACCTCGCCCCAGGTCGCCGCCCGCTCCTCCAGGGGATAGAACGCGCCGGACGGATCGCGTGCCTCGGTGACGCCGTCCGTGCAGAGCAGAAGCGTGCCGTCCGAAGGGAAGTCGAACCATTCGACGGTACGAGGCTCAGGGGCCAGCGAGTCGAGGCCCAGCGGCACGCAGGGTTCTTGCCGGAGCACCGGATCGGCCCGCTCCTTGTGCAGCAGCAGCGGTGCCACATGACCGCAGTTGATCGCCTGCACCTCCTGCTCACCGTCGACGCCCAGGACCAGCGCCGTCACGAACCGCTCCCGCTCACCGGTCTGCGCCGCGAAGGAGTTGTGCCGTAGCACCGCCTCCTCCAGGGCGTCGACCACGGCGGTGAGTGTGGGCTCGGCCACGGCCGCCTCGCGGAAGGCGCTCAGCACGGCGAACGCGGCGCTGATCGCCTGGAGGCCCTTGCCCTGGACGTCGGCGATGAAGACGCGACTGCCGTACGGCGAGGAGACGACCTCGTAGACGTCGCCGCCCACCCGGCTGTCCTCCTCCACGGGCCGGTAGAGGCCGTGGACCAGGAGCTGGTCGGTCATCAGGGGGAACGGGCGCAGGATCTGGCGCTGCAGGGCGGCCGCCGCCGACCGCAGCCGGGCGATCTCGCCCTCCCAGCGGATCCGCTGCGCCGCCCGCGCCACGCTGAGGCCGTTGAACACCAGGGTGAAGGCGACGACCGCCGCGTCGGCGCCCGCCGTGCCCAGCGGGGTGTCGACGAGGGAGCCGATGATGACGAGTGTCACCCACGCGGAGGCGACGGTGGTCTGCCGCACGGTTCCGCGCCCGGCGAGCAGCGCCGGCAGCACCACCAGGAAGGGGGCCGGCCGGGTGTCCCGGCCCAGCGCGATACCGGTCACCGCCACCACCAGCGTGACGAAGACGAGCCAGAGCACGACCACGGCCCAGCTGAGCGGAGGTGTGGAGCGCTGCCCTGCGTCTACCACGGTGGAGCCGGCCGGATCTCTTGAGGTGCGCACCGGCCCTCCGCTTCCTTCAGTCGTCGAACAACCGTCGGGAAAGCTTCCCACTCTTCAATATCAGCCCCACCCGTACCGTCCGCGAGCCGCGCCAACGGCTCCCGCCGACCCGGGACGCACAAGAAGCGCACAGGGGGCTAGATTCCGATCCGTATGTTTGGCCGATGATGGGGGAGTTGGGGATCGTTGTTCATCTGGCGCACACTGCGGGGTGAATGGCAGGGCATCGTCGTCGATCCGGTACGACAGCTGCTGCGGCGCGGACTGATGGGGGTGTCCCTGGCGTTCGTCGCCGCCTTCGGCGTCATCTTCTTCCACGCCCTCGCCCAGAACCCGACCGGTGCCGTGATCGTGCGGGACATCGGCGGAGTCCAGGGCGACCTGCCGCTGTGGCTCGCCCTGCTGCGTACCCCCATATCGCTGTACGTCCCCGCCCTCGACCTGCCCGTCTGGGCCGGCATCACCCAGCTGTTCCTCGCCTTCGCGCTGGCGGAGCTGGCCCTCGGCCGCGCCCGCACGCTGGTCGTCGCCTACGCGACGACGCTGGCCGGCACGCTCACGGTGCGCGTGATGCTCCTGATCGGGCCCGGCTGCGGCGGCATCGGGCTGCGGCCCGAGATCGGGCACGTCCTCGACACCGGGCCGTCCGCGGCGGTCGTAGGACTGTTCACGTATCTCGCCGTCGTCCGGCGCGCGCCCGTCGTGTTCTTCCTCACCGGCGGGTCGATGGTGTGGGAGTCGATCGTGAAACCCAACCTGGCCGGGCGTGAGCACCTGGTGGCGGTGGCCACCGCCGTCGTCCTCGGCGTGGTCCACGAGGTGCGCCACCGGCGGCCGACCGTCACGGCGCTGCTTCCGCAGTTCGAGGCGGAGCAGCAGGTCAGGGCCGAGACACGCTGCCCATCTCCGCGGTGAACCCCGCCGGTTCGCTGTCGAACCCGCGCACCATCGCGCGGAACTCCCAGGCTCCGGAGGCGTCCTTGGTGAACTCCGCGACCGTCGCGGCGGTGGACCCTGCCACCCCCGCGAAGTCGTCCGACAGCAGCTCCTTGTACCCCTCCACGACCAGGGTCCTGGCGTGCGACAGATCACCGAAGGTCCTTGGCCCGCCGTTCTGGTGGATCGCCACCCCCACGACCACCCGAGCGAAGGACGCGGCGAGCCGGTCGAGTTCGAGGACCATCACCTCCATGTAGCCGTACCCCTGGCCGCTCTCGCTGTGCCGGCTCATGTTGATCGTGCCGTCCGGCGAGCGGCTCTCGGAGTTGACGACATACACCGGGTGTCCGTGCGGGGCCTCGGCCGAGTAGGTCGCCGCGACGATGTCCAGATGGCGCGGCTGCTGCCCCCAGGGACTCGGATCCCAACGGAGCCGTACTTCGACCTTCCCCGCAACTGTGCTGACACTGCTCACTGAATGCCGCTCCCGTATCAGGCCATCACGGGATGATCCCCCGCATGGTCAAGTATGTCTCTCCGACGGCCTGTTGATGCCGCCGGAACGGACCCGACAAACCCGGGGGTCAGGCGCTCCGGATCGCGTCCACCAGCCCGGCGACGAGGTGCGCCCGCTCGGCCATCGACGCGACGAGCAGATACTCGTGGTCGGCGTGCGCCCCGCCCCCGACCGCGCCCAGCCCGTCGAGCGTCGGCACCCCCAGCGCGGCCGTGAAGTTCCCGTCGCTCCCGCCGCCGACCGCCCGTCCTTCGAGTCCGGGCAACAACTCCCGCGCCACCGCGAACAGTTCGGCCGCGGCCGACTCGGGCATCGGCGGCCGGCCGACGCTTCCTTCCACGGTGATCACCGCCTCGTCGAGATGCGGCGCGAGGGCGGCGAACGCGGCCTCGATCCGTTCCTTCTCGCCGGCCGACTCGACCCGCACGTCCACGACTAGGGTCGCCCGCGCGGGAACGACGTTGTCCAGTGTCCCGGCGGACGCGACGGTCGGCGTGACCGTCGTGCCGACCTCCGGCCGTGCCAACGCCGCGATGTCCAGCACCTGATGCGCCGCCTCGACCAGCGCGTTGACCCCGGCCGCCGGCTCCAGGCCCGCGTGCGAGGCCCGGCCCGCGACGGAGACCTCGAACGTGCCGCATCCCTTACGGCCGGTCTTCACACCCCCGCCGTCGGCGGCCCCCTCGACCACCAGCACGGCACCGCAGGCGAGGGCACGTTCCTCGATGAGCGCCCGGGAGGAGCGGGAACCGACCTCTTCGTCGGCGGTCACCAGAATCTCGACGCCCGAAAGGTCGTCCAGCGCCGCCAGTCCGTGGATCGCCTGCACCAGACCGCCCAGCATGTCGAAGACACCGGGCCCGGTCACCCGCCCGTCCTCGACCAGGAAGGGCCGACGCGCGAGGGTGCCGAGCGGGAACACGGTGTCGTGGTGACCGAGGACCAGCACGCGGGGCGTCCCACCACCGGACCAGTGGACATGCGGTCCGCCCTCGCTCTCCACCAGTTCGGCCCGCCCACCGAGCCGCCCTTCGATGACAGCGGCGACAGCCTTGGCCGACTCCCGCAAGGCATCCAGGTCACGGGAGGGGGACTCGACCTCGACGAGGGTCCGGAGGTCGTCGAGCATCGCGTCGACGCTCACGGCGATGGTGTTGTGCGTGGTCACGGAGGAAGGGTACGTGGGCCTCGGTGACCGGTCCGATCCCGCCCCGAACGACGAGGGGCCGGCCCGACGCCCAACGCGTCGAACCGGCCCAACGGCGATGCTGATCCCCGGAGTCGATCAGTCCGTGCCGGACTCCATCGCCGCGCGGTCCAGGAGCGCGTCGTCCTCGGAGACCTCGCCGCGGGAGGCGATGGCCTCGGCGCCGCCCTCGGGCATGCTGCCGATGAGGCCGGTCGCGGCGGCCTGGGCGGCGCCGATCGCGGTGTTGCCGGTGCCGATGAGGCCGAGGCCGGCGTACTGCTCCAGCTTGGCGCGGGAGTCGGCGATGTCGAGGTTGCGCATGGTGAGCTGGCCGATGCGGTCGACCGGGCCGAAGGCCGAGTCCTCGGTGCGCTCCATGGAGAGCTTGTCCGGGTGGTAGCTGAACGCCGGGCCCGAGGTGTCGAGCAGCGAGTAGTCCTCGCCGCGCCGCAGCCGCAGGGTGACCTCACCGGTGATCGCCGAGCCGACCCAGCGCTGCAGGGACTCCCGGACCATCAGGGCCTGCGGGTCCAGCCAGCGGCCCTCGTACATCAGACGGCCCAGGCGCCGGCCCTCGTTGTGGTACTGGGCGACCGTGTCCTCGTTGTGGATGGCGTTCACGAGCCGCTCGTAGGCCGCGTGCAGCAGGGCCATGCCGGGGGCCTCGTAGATGCCGCGGCTCTTCGCCTCGATGATCCGGTTCTCGATCTGGTCGGACATACCCAGGCCGTGCCGGCCGCCGATCGCGTTGGCCTCCATGACGAGGTCGACGGGGGAGGAGAACTCCTTGCCGTTGATCGTCACCGGGCGGCCCTGGTCGAAGCCGATCGTCACGTCCTCGGTGACGATCTCGACCGACGGGTCCCAGAAGCGCACGCCCATGATCGGCTCGACGGTCTCCACACCCGTGTCCAGGTGCTCCAGCGTCTTGGCCTCGTGGGTGGCGCCCCAGATGTTGGCGTCGGTGGAGTACGCCTTCTCCGTGCTGTCCCGGTACGGCAGCTCGTGCGCGAGCAGCCACTCCGACATCTCCTTGCGGCCGCCGAGCTCCGTCACGAAGTCCGCGTCCAGCCAGGGCTTGTAGATCCGCAGATGCGGGTTGGCCAGCAGGCCGTAGCGGTAGAACCGCTCGATGTCGTTGCCCTTGAAGGTCGAGCCGTCGCCCCAGATCTGGACGTCGTCCTCCAGCATCGCCCGCACCAGCAGCGTGCCGGTGACGGCGCGGCCCAGCGGGGTGGTGTTGAAGTAGGCGCGCCCGCCGGAGCGGATATGGAACGCCCCGCAGGTCAGCGCGGCCAGGCCCTCCTCGACCAGCGCCGCACGGCAGTCGACCAGCCGCGCGATCTCGGCGCCGTAGGCCTGCGCGCGGCCGGGCACCGAGGCGATGTCGGGCTCGTCGTACTGGCCGATGTCGGCGGTGTAGGTGCAGGGGACGGCACCCTTGTCGCGCATCCAGGCGACCGCGACGGAGGTGTCGAGTCCGCCCGAGAAGGCGATGCCGACGCGCTCGCCGGTGGGGAGGGAGGTGAGGACCTTAGACATGGGAAGATTATGCACCCTCGCGCATGGTCATGCAAAGTCCCCTTTCTGATCCCCTTTTTCGATACGACTCGATCCCTCTTCTGGTACGCCGCTGCCGGGCACCCGTGACGCAGGAGGGCACCCGGCAGCGGCGGCGGTGGGACTGTGCTCAGCACCCCGCCTTGTAGAAGTACTTGCTGATCTCGGGCTGGTTCATGTTGGCCTTGGTGATGGCGACCATGTTGGTGCCGATCGACTTCTGGACCGTCTTTCCCTCGAAGGCGTCGGCGAGCTGGTCGACGGCCTCCTTGCCGATCGCCGCCGGGTCCTGCGCGACCAGGACCTGAAGGGTGCCGGCCTTGAGCGAGGCGATCTCGTCCGGCTCGGCGTCGAACGCGGCGACCTGCACCTTCCCCTCCTTGCCCGCCTGCTTGAGACCGGTGGCTATGCCCTGGCCGGTGTTCGTGTTGCCCGCGAAGACACCGCCCAGGTCGGGGTGGGCCGCCAGCGTCGACTGGATCTGGGAGGCCGCGGTGGCCGGCAGGTCGTTGTCGTAGAGCGTGGGCAGCACCTTGATGTTCGGGTACTTCTTCATCTCCTCCGTGAAGCCCTTGATGCGGGCGTCGGTGGTGGAGACGCCGGGCTTGACGCTGATGACGATGGCCGAGCCCTTCTCGTTCATCAGCTTGGCGAGCGCGTCGGCCGCCACCCGGCCGCCCTTCTCGTTGTCGGACGAGATCCGGGTGATGCCGATCGAGGAGTCGGAGACCGTGGTGTCCACCAGCGCGACCTTGGTCCCGGACGACTGGATCTGCTTGAGCGACGGGGTGAGCGCGCTGGTGTCGACCGGCGAGATCAGCAGCCCGTCCGGCCGGGTCGCGGCCACCGAGTCGATGAGCGGGCGCTGCACCGACACGTCCCACTGGGCGGAGCCGTCGGCGCTGAACTCCATGCCCTTGGCCTTGGCCTCGGTCTGTGCCGCGCAGGTCATGGTGATGTAGAAGGGGTCGCTCTTCACACCGGTGATCAGCCGAACCTTCTTGCCGGAGGCCCCTCCTTTCGACCCCGAACTGCCGCTGTCGCTCGACGAACTACAAGCGGCGGCGCCGGTCAGGACCAGCACGGTGCCCGCGGCGACCAGTACTTTGCGCGTGATGCGGATGCTCGACATAAGGGTGTCCTCCTGGGTCATACGAGGGTTGGGGCGAAGGCTGCGGCAGGGGTCGCGGTCATGCGCGCTCCCGGGTCTTCCTGCGCATCTGGTCGATGTAGACGGCGGCGACCAGCACGACACCGACGGCGACGTCCTGCCAGTACTGCTGAACGCCGATGACGATCAGCCCGGTGGTCAGCACCGCGGGGATGAAGACACCGATCACGGTGCCCAGCACCGAACCCCGCCCGCCGAACAGGCTGGTACCGCCCAGGACCACCGCGGTGATCACCTTCAGGTTGTCGGTGGAGTGCCCGGCGATCGACGTCGTGCCGTACGACGCCAGCCACATCACCGCGCCAAGACCGGCGAGGAGGCCCATCAGGCCGTAGACCTTGATCAGGTGGCGGCCCACCGGGATGCCCGCGCGGCGGACCGCGGTCGGGTTGGAGCCGATCGCCAGGGTGTGGCTGCCGAACTTGGTGGCGCCGAGCACCGCGCCGAACAGGGCGGTGACCACCGCGGCGAGGATCACCATCCAGGGGATGCCGAGCAACTTGCCGAATCCCAGGCTGTTCTGGAGGTGCGCCGCGGACGCGCCGGACGGGTCCTGGCCGCCGGTGGCGAGTTCGGCGATGCCGAGCGCCGCGCCCAGTCCGCCCAGGGTCACGATCAGCGGCGGCACCTTCCCGGTCGCCACCACCGCACCCTGCAGCGCGCCCCAACCCGCTCCCACCGCAAGGGCGATGACGACACAGACCGCGACCGTGAACCAGCCGGCGGTGGGGCCGCCGTGGTGGATGTTGTACTCGCCCGCGGCCACCGCCGCGAGCACCAGCACCGAGCCGATCGACAGGTCGATGCCCGCGGTGATGATCACGAACGTCATGCCGACGCCGAGCACCAGATAGATGGCCGCGTTCACGGCGATCTGCGTGATGTCGTACGTGGTGAAGAACTTGCCCGGTGCCGCGATGGTGAAGAACGCGACCAGCGCGACGAGGATCACGAAGGTCCACAACTCGCTGATTCCGGCGGCCCGTCGGAGCCACGGGGGTATCGCGAGGCGTCCGTCGGCGGCCGGGGGCGGCCCCTGTGCCGGGGCGGCCGGCTTGATGTCCTGGCTGTTGGCGCTCATCGCCCGTCCTCCGCTTCCGTCGCGCCGACCGGGCCGTCGTCGCCGTTGTGCACGGGCTCGTCCAGTGATCCGGTCATGGCGCCGACGAGTTTCTCGATCGTGGCGTCGGCCGCGCTGAACGAGGCGACCCGGCGCCCCAGCCGCAGTACTTCGATCCGGTCGGCGACCGACAGCACCTCGGGCATGTTGTGGCTGATGAGGACGACGCAGATGCCCCGGTCGGCGACCCTGCGGACGGTCTCCAGGACCCGGGCGCGCTGCACGACGCCCAGGGCGGCGGTCGGTTCGTCCATGAAGATGACCTTGTTGGCGAAGGCCACCGCGCGTGCCACGGCCACGGACTGCCGTTGCCCTCCTGACAACGTTGTCACAGGAGCCGTCACATCTTTCAGCTCCACGCCCAGTTCACCGAACGCCGCGATGGCCTGCCGGCGCATGGTGGGACGGTCGAGCACGCCCAGTCGGCCGAGCAGGCCTCCGCGTACAAGTTCCCTTCCCAGATAGAGATTTGACGCTGCGTCAAGATCCGGCGCCAGGGAGAGATCCTGGTAGACGGTCTCGACTCCGTGCCGTTGCGCGTCCATCGGCCCCGTGAACCGGACCGGCACCCCGTCCAGGCGCACCTCGCCCTCGTCCGGGGTGAGGACGCCGGAAAGTACGTTCACCAACGTCGACTTGCCGGCGCCGTTGTCACCGATCAGTGCGACGACCTCGCCGGCGTACGCCGTGAAGTCCGCGCCCGAGAGCGCCTGGACATGGCCGAAACGCTTGACCACGCCGTGTGCCGCGAGAAGTGGTTCCCTTGCAGAGGCCATGCTGTGCTTTCTGGTTGGTATCGTTAACAGTTCGTCGATTCTGGGAGGCCCATGAGTGGGCGTCAAGGGTCGGGACGGACAGGGATTCGGGCGGACGCTGTCGGTCCGCCGGTCCGGTCGCGCTGGGCGAGATCTGGAGGACGCGGCGTGGCCAGCCGTCCCAGGATGAAAGACGTAGCCGCGGAAGCGGGCGTGAGCGTGATGACGGTGTCCCGGGTGGTCAACGGCGAGGCGGGCGTGGCTCCCCTCACCGCCGCCCGCGTGGAGGCCGCCGTCCGCAAGCTGGGGTATCAACGCGACGACGTGGCACGGCAGTTACGCCGTACGGACCGATGGAGCCAGACCATCGGACTGATGGTGGACAATGTTGCCGACCCGTTCATGGCCGCCGTCGCCTCGGCCACCGAGGACGTCGCCCACCGGCGCGGCAACATGGTCCTCATCGGCTCCAGCCGCGCCGACCTCCGGCGCGAACGTGAGGTCATCGCGGCCTTCACCGCCCGCAGGGTCGACGGGCTGATTCTCACCCCGGTCGCGGGCGACCACCGCGTTCTGCGCTCGGCGCAGGCCCGGGGCACGAAGATCGTGTGCGTGGACCGGGTGGCGCCCGGACTGGACGTGGACACCGTGGTGGTGGACAACTTCGGCGCGGTACGGCAGGCCGTACGCCATCTGATCGGGCACGGCCACCGCCGCATCTGCTACCTCGGCGACAAGCCGGAGATCTGGACCTTCGGCGAACGGCACCGCGGCTATCTGGCGGCCCTGAACGCCGCCGGCATCGATGCCGATCCGGCGCTCGTGCGGCACGGGCTGGGGTCCGGCGCGGACGCCGCCCGGGCTGTCACCGCTATCCTCTCCGCGCCGGAGCCGCCCACGGCCGTCCTCGCGGGCAACGAGGTCCTCGCGTTCGGCGTGCGGGCCGTGCTGCCCGCCGACGTCGCGTTCATCGCCTTCGACGACTTCGCGCTGGCCGCGCAGCTGACGCCGCCGGTCACGGTCATCGCGCAGGACCCGGTCGCCCTCGCGACGAGCGCCGCGCATCTGCTGTTCGCCCGCATCCACGGGGACACGTCACCGCCGCGCAGGGTCGTCATGCCGACCGAGCTGATCCCGCGCGGGTCGGGGGAGATCCCGGGCCCCGGTAGGCCGTTCACGCATCGGCGCTGAGTCCCGTCCCCCGTCCCGCGTACGGCATCGGTCGTTACGCGCGAGGCCGCTCGAAGGTGAGGAGCAGGCCCTCGACCGCGCCGGGACCTATGCGGCCCTTGACGTCGGCGGCGGTGATGGCCTTGAGGCCCCAGCCGTCCTCGGCGTGCTTGTTGAGGACCTTCTCCAGCTTGTCGCTGTCCAGCGCGTCGCCGATCAGCGACTCCCGGAAGCTGACGACCTTGTACTCGAACGTGTAGGCGTTGCTCATGGCTGCGGTGTCCTCCTGTGCGTGCGCACGGTGTGCGGTGGGCGGGGTCAGCCAATCATGGGGGGACGTTCCCGCGCAGGCCGGGGGTGGCTTCGTGGCAGGGCCGTCAACTGGGCCCGGGGAGCGGTGTGTTGTCCGGTCCGGGCGCCGGAGGCGGGCTCGCGGGTATGTCGTGACCGCGCGCTGCGGCCGTCGTGTCACCCGGGACGCGGCGCGGCGGAGACGTAGCGTGGCGAGGCGTACGCGAACGGATCCCGTGGAGGTGCCATGTGCTGGAGTGCGAAGGCCGACCTCGTGGCGGGCGCGGCGGTCGCCGCCGTAGGAGTGGCCTGTGTGGTCCGGGCGCGCCGGCGGACCGATCTCCCGATGGCGGCACTGCCGTTGCTGCTCGGCGCCCATCAGATCGTGGAGTCGGCGGTGTGGGCCGCCGACGGGGGCAGCGGGCCCGCCACCCTCGCCTGGGCCGTCATCGCCATGCCCCTGCTGGCGGTGTGGGTCCCGGTGGGCGTGTGGTGCGCCGCGCCACGCCGGGCCCGGCCCCGTATCGGCGTGCTCGTCGCGCTCGGCGCGGCGACCGCGGCGGCCCTCGCCCACGCCCTCGCCGTGCACCCCGTGACGGCCGAGATCCGCGGTCACACTCTCGGCTACGTCGTGGACCTTCCCTACGCCCAACTGGTCATCGCCGGCTACCTCGTGGCGACGATCGGCTCGCTGCTCCTGTCCGGTGAGCGCGGACTGGTGGTGCTCGGGATCCTGGTCACGGCCGGCGCGATGGTCTGCTGGACGCTGTGGGAGCTGGAGTTCGTCTCGACGTGGTGCGCGGTCGCCGCGGTGTCCTCGGTGGTCCTGCTCCTCTGGGTGAACGGCCGCGACCGGGAGCCGGGGAGGCGGCCCTACGTCAGTGCGGGGCGCGGCGGGTCCACAGGGTGAGGTCGCTGCTCGTGGCGACGGCGAGGGTCTGACCGGAGGGCGAGAAGCCCGCAGCACGCAGTTCCGAGTAGTCGGTGTCGAGGACGGGCCGCCAGGGCTCTCCGGCCTGCCCCTTGTGGATGCCCTGGCCCGTCGAGAGGACGACCCGGTCGTGCGGCCACTCGGGGCTGACGAGGTCCACGGTCCAGCCGTCGGACGACCCGCCGCGCAGGCCGCCGCCGAAGAGACCGGCGATCCGTACCGGGACGCCCGTGATCGGTCCGAGGCCGGGGCAGACGAGATCCGGGTGGCGGTCGGGCGTGCTTGTTCCGGGATCGGGGTCCCGGTCACGGGCGATCTTCTCACCGGTGAACGCGTCGAACAGGCCGTGACCGTCGGTCGAGACCACCATCGCGAGATCGTGCCCGGTGCCGGGATCGGTGGCGAAAACCGATGCCGAGCAGGCCGCCGACAGAGGTCCTGTTGTCGAGCACCGGCCGCCAGGGTTCGGGCGCGGGCATGACGGGGGCGGCGGGAGTCGAGCCGAATGCGACGGGGGTCCTTTCACGGGTGCCGCTCCGCGATGCCCAAGTTCCGTCGCGCGCCAAGTCGTTGGTGTCGGCCGGGGATGTCGGGTTGGATGGCTCCATGGAGCGCATAGACGCAGAGCTGTTCACTGACGGCGGTAACGACGCCGTGGTCCGGTTGCCAGGCCGCCGGTTGCCCGGTGTGCTCATCCAGGGCGACTCGCTGCACATCCTCCGCGGCGATGTGGCCGAGGTGGTGGAGGCCTGCGAGCGGGGCGACCTGGCCGAGGCGGGGGAGGCGGCGGGGCTGCTGCTGGCGGGCTTCGACGCGCTGCTGAGCCGCTACTCCGTGGCGTTGGAGGAGCACCGGATCAAGTTGCCCTACTGACGGGGTGTCCTTCAGGAGCCCGCGCTCACACCTCCCGGTGCTCGATCCCCAACAGGCTCGCCGCCGCCCGGAAGTCCGCCGTGTGGTGGCCCAGCGCCAGCGACCAGTGGTGGCCTACGCCCGTCGCGCTCCACGCGTCGACCCACTCGCCGGGATCGCGGCCGAGGTCGACGCGACTGGTGGTGTTTCCGATCGCGAGGTGCGGTCCGGGGACGACGGTGCCCTCGGACGTGACGAAGGAGAGGGTGCCGTCGGCGTCCTGGCCGAGACCGAGGAGGGTCACGGGACCGTGCTGGACGTCGAACTCCACGCCGACGCCCCAGCCGCGCTTGCCGTGGTAGACGCCCAGGCCGCGCAGGAGCGGGTCGCGGGCGCTGACCGCGAGGTGGGCGGGCCCGTCGTGGCCCATCTCCACCACGCCGGCCTCGAAGTCGAGGGCCTGGATCTCGGTGAAGGAACCCCCGGCGCCGATGCTCTGGGTCGCCAACTGGGCGAGACTGGTGCGGAGTTCGTACTCGCCGGCGGCCGGCACGCCCCGGGCGGTGAGCAGGGAGGCGCCCAGGATCATGCCGGCGCCGAGCCGTTCGTGGAGTTCGCCGTCGAGTCCTCGGTGGTAGTAGGCGAGGGTGTCGAGGCCGAAGTCCTCGACGAGCCGGTCGAGGGCGACCGACACCGTCGCTCCCCATGCGAAGTCCTCGTCGACCACGCTGTCGTCCACGGCGAAGATCCGCCGGGCGAGTTCCGTGCGCTCACGGGTCTCGGCCTCGCTCACCTGCTCCACCCGGTGCCGTAGGTCGTCGAACTCCAGCACCTCCACGTGCGAGCCGAACGTCGCGGGGAGGAGCGTCAGATCGGTCGACACGTCGAGCATGCCGGGATACAGGTGCCCCATCAGCCCGTGCCGGGCATGCCGGAGCGAGGCGCGTACGTGGGCGGCCCGGATCCACTGCTCGATGCGCCGCCAGGCCGACTCCTGGCGCAGCCAGCCCGACACCGACCGGAAGGGGATGCCGGCCCGCCGGAACACGTTGCCGACCTCGGGCACCGGGCACTGTCCGCAGTAGGCGAGCCAGGCGCCGGTGTCGAAGGAGACGTGGTCCATCCGTTCGGACGGCTGGAGGTCGATGACCAGGACGGGGGTGTGCGAGCGCTGGGCGATCGGCAGCACCATCGACGAGGTCAGATACGTGGTCAGGAACAGCACGATCAAGTCGCAGTCCGCGCGCCGCAGTTGCTCCGCCGCGACCGCACCTTCCTGGGCGTCGGAGATGAAGCCGACGTCGGTCACCTCCGCGTCCATCCGCTGGAAGCGCTCGGCGACGTACGCCGACGACTCCCTCAACTGCGGTAGTAGGTCCGGGAATTGGGGCCAGTAGGCGCCGAGTCCGCCCGCGACGAGCCCGATCCGGGTGCGGCGGCGGGGCGCCGGGGGGAGCAACTCGCGCAGGGCGGCGGCGCGTTCCGCGGTCATGGTCGTGGGTTCGGTGGTCACGGTCGCGGGTTCGGTCGTTGCCATGGGCGGCGTTCCTTCGGGTGTGCGGTGCGTGCTCTTCCTTCCGGTGTCCGACGCGGGATCAGGTCCGGGCCACGCCCAGACCCGGCGCCGGGGCGACGGCGGTCTCGGGGGAGCGCCGGATGAGGACATGGATGACGTACACACCCGCGACCCCGGACGCCGCCATGCAGATCGTGATCAGCCACAGCAGGAGCGACGCGCTGTGGTCCATCAGCGCGGGCGTGACGAACGCGACGCCCGCGAAGACCCCGCGGGACAGGGCGTAGGTGAGGCCCTGGGTGGTGCCGCGGGTGTCCGGCGGCAGCGTGAGCTGCGACCAGACCTTGTAACTGGCCTCCCCGGCAAAGGGGTTGGAGATCTGGTACAGCACGAAGAAGACGAGCATGCCGACCAGGGCGCCCGCCGAGAGGGAGGCGATGCAGAAGGCCACGACCTGCACGACGGTGAAGACGTAGAACAGCCGGTCGCGCCAGGGGGTGTCGGCGACCCGGACGAAGACGAAGGTCAGGACCAGCGCGATCGGCAGGAAGGCCAGGTTGACGCCGGTGGCCAGGCTCTGTGAGGCGCCGCTGACCGTGACCAGGAGGTAGGTGCCGAACTGGCCGAAGGTGTTGGCGCCGATGCCCCAGGTGACGTAGTAGACGAAGGTCGCGACCATCGGCAGCAGCGCGGCGCGGTTCCAGACGTTCTTCAGCTCGATGCCGCGTGGGGCGTCCAGCGCGGCGGCCTCCTCCTGCTGTACCGCCTCGGACGGTTCGGCCAGCTCCAGCCGGGCGCGGAGCAGGAAGGTGACCAGCGCGGCGACGATCAGATGGCCGGTGATGATCCGCGCGCCGACCATGCCGGTGTCCGACAGGACGTAGCCGAGGAAGATGACGACGACGATGCCCAGCACCCACAGGACCTGGGTGAACGACACGAGCCGCGCCCGGCCGTCCAGGGGTGCGGCGTCCGAGACGACGGCCAGGGACGTGGGCAGGTCGGCGCCGGCGGCCAGTCCCGCGACGAGCACGCCGACGAAGAGGACGATGTCGTTCGGGGCGAGGGTGATGACGATCGCGCCCACCGCGTAGCAGACGATGTCCAGGTTGTAGACGCGGCGGCGCCCGAACATGTCGGCGAGCCGGCCGCCGACGAGGGAGCCGACGGCGATGCAGCCGGTGACGATCGCGCTGATCGCCCCGGCCATCCACACGCCCATGTCGTAGTGGTCGCGGTAGATCGCCAGGTTGACGGCGATGCTGACGATGAGCGCGGCGTCGAGGTAGGAGGCCATGCCCGAGAGGGCCGCGACCTTCCACAGGTGCCTCGGGATGGGCGGTTGTTCCGCGTGTTCCGGTGCAGACGAGAATCGGATCATGATGCGGCTCCTCGCGGCTCTGGGCCGGGGTCGCGGTGAATATAGAGTTCAAAAAACGTTCCAACAAGCCTTCTTGCAGGTATCCGAAGGAATTTGGGGCAAGCAGAGCCGGCCTCCTTCCCGAGCTTCGGATCCGGTGCCAACATCGCAGGTGGAGGCCAACAGAGCCGACATAAAACGTTTTTTGATCCGTGAGGGTGACCGAGCCGCACCCGGAAGGACCAACACCGTGATCTCACCCGCGTTGCAGCAGCTTTTCGACGCCCCGCCCCAGGACTTCGGCCCCACCCCGCTGTGGTGGTGGTCCGGCGCCGAGGTCACCCGCGAGCAACTCGCCTGGCAGCTGCGCCGGTTCGCGGACGGCGGCGTCCACAACCTCGTCGTCATCAACCTGGCCCCGGCCGGCCCCGCCTTCGGCGCCCGGACCGACGACCCGCCGTGGTTCGGCGAGGAGTGGTGGGACCGCTTCACCGACACCTGCCGGATCGCCCGGGACATCGGCACCCGCCTGTGGTTCTACGACCAGATCGGCTTCTCCGGCGCCAACGTCCAGAGCGCGGTCACCCGCCGACGCGGTGTTCGTCGACTGCGTGGCCCGCGCGGAGTCGGCCGTGAACTCCCTCGTGAGCGGGGCCGGTTGTGAGGCCGAGACGGGGGAGTGGCGCGGTCGCACCGTCGAACACGAGGACCGGTGGGCAGAGTTGTAGCACTGCTACGCGGCCGTACGACCCCACCCGTTGCCGGACACCGAGTGGCTCACCGGCGCACCGGTGCTCGGCACCGTCGTACTGCCGCTGCGATCCACGGACACCGTCCACGAACGCGCCCAGCGTTTCCGCTGCACCCTGCCGCCGGGCAGCGAATCGCTGGAACTGCCACTGGAGTTGCCCGCGACGGTGCAGGTCGGCGACAGCGCTGAGACACAGCCCGACGGCCCGAGTCTGACACTGGCTCAGCCGCTCCCGGAACCGACGGAGGTCGAGGTCGTCACCGCACCAACGGCCGTACTACGGGGTGGCTCGGCCTGGCGGGGACCGGTGCGCGTCCGCACTGCTCCGGCACAACTGCCTTTGGGTGACTGGCAGTTGCTCGGGTTGGGTGGCTGGAGCGGTGGTGTGACGTACGCGGGGAGGTCGAGGTTCCTGCCGGGCCGGACCCGGTGCTGGGCCTCGGGCGGGTACGCGGCAGCGTGTCGGTCGTCGTCGACGGGGAGTGCCTCGGCGAGGCGTTCTGTCCTCCGTACCGCTTACAACTCCCGGGCACCGCAGGGCGGTTGGTGCGTCTGGAAGTGACCGTGAACAACACCCTGGCCCCGTATTTCGCCGAAGCCACCCCCACCGCCTGGGCCTTCCCGTCCCAGCGCTCGTCGGGGCTGCTGGGGCCGGTGACGCTACGGATTCGGGACTGACGGGGGTCGAGTGGAGTCCCGTAGGACGAGGTTGGGCGCGAACACCCGTGTCTCGTGGGCGTGTTCGGCGCGGGCCTCCACCTCGTCGAGCAGCATTCCCACGGCCGCTCTGCCGAGTTCCTCGACGGGTTGCCGGACTGTCGTCACGGTCGTACCGACGAAGCTGGCGATGTCGAGGTCGCCGTAGCCGACCACCTGAATCTCCTCGGGTATTCGTACGCCTCGCTCGCCGAGGCCTCGGCACAGTCCGGCGGCGAGGAAGTCGTTGGTGCAGAAGACACCGTCGGGCAGGTCGTCGAGAGCGCGGGCGATCTCCAGGCCGTAGGCCATCGTCATCTCGTCGGCGACGACCTGGCGGACCCGTGCCTCGCGGCGGGTGCGTACGGCCTGGCGGGCGCCCTGGTAGCGGTCGGCGCACTGCACGATGCCGCGCTCGCCGTTCACGACGAGGATGTCGCGCGCCCCGCAGTCCAGGAGGTGCCGCACGGCGACCCGGCCGCCGGCGATGTCGTCGACGGAGACGGAACAGCCGTCCTGGGCCGACAGCGCGCGGTCCGCGAGGACCAGTGGGATGCCGCGTTCGCGCAGCCGGGTGAGACGGGTGGGGTCGGCGCCGAGGGGGACCACCACCGCGCCCACGGCCCGCTGCTCGATCAGCATCGTGAAGTAGCCCTGTTCCCGCTCGGGAGCGTCGCCGCTGTCGCAGAGCACGAGGGAGTAGCCGTGGTCGTAGGCCGCGTCGGCGGCACCGCGGGCGATGCGGGAGTAGAAGGAGTTGGCGACGTCGGGCAGGACCAGGCCGATCGAGGACGAGTGGCCGGTGCGCAGGCCCGCGGCTCCCGGATGCGGCACGTAGTCGAGGGCGGCGACCGCGTCGCGGACCCGTTCGGCGGTGCGGGCGTTGACGCGCTCGGGCCGGTTCAGGACGTTCGACACCGTGGAGACCGAGACTCCCGCGGCGGCCGCGACATCCTGAATGCGGGCGGGGCCAACCTGAATGGCGTCCACCCCCTCGCTGTGACAGCCGTGCTACCAGGCACGACGCGGTTCTGATGGGCGGCGTCAGTGTACCCCGATGGTCGTTGCAACGTTTTCCGCCGGGTGCCTTCGAGAGAGGGGTGCGGTGGCCGAACCTGCCTGTGATCACCAGAGTTAACATGAGGTTATGGCTGAGGGTTCCGGGGTTGATACCCCGATGGAGGGCGACCGCCCGCTGAGGCGCGACGCCGCCCTCAACCGGGAGAAGATCCTGCGTGCCGCGCGGGAGGTCTTCGGCCGGCACGGCCTGAAGGTCACGCTCGACGACGTGGCCCGGCACGCGGGGGTCGGGGTCGGGACTGTGTACCGGCGCTTCCCCGACAAAGACACCCTCGTACGGGCCCTGTTCGAGCAGGATCTCGGGATGCGGCAGGCGTCCGCGGAGCGCGCGCTCACGCATCCCGATCCATGGGAGGGGTTCGTGGACTTCCTGACGGAGATGGGGGCCGACCTCGCCGAGAACCGTGGCCTCCAAGAAGTGATCATGCTGGGCAGTCACAGCTCCGAGCCCATGGAGACGATGCGGGGCGGGATGCTCCCCTTCCTGGAGGCTCTGATCCAACGGGCGCAGGAGAGCGGGGACTTGCGTGCGGAGGTCACTCCCTCCGACATCCCCGTCATCGTGCAGATGCTCAGCGCCGCCAGTCAGTTCACCCAGGGCAAGCGGCCCGATGTCTGGCGCCGCTACTTCGAGATCATCCTGAACGGCATCCGGCAGCGTCCCGACAACCTCCCGCTGACGACACCCAGTTTGAGCAACGAGACGGTGGAGCAGGTGATGGGTCTGGTCAGGCCCGCCTCGACACAGGAGTAGCAGGTCTGCCGTACGCGCAGACCTGCCACCCGTGTCTCGCACCCTCGTGGTTCAGGAGGACGGTCCCCAGTCGGTGTCGCTGGGCGTGGCCGAACTCGGCGTCGTCAGAGGCAGGTTGACGAAGGACGCCGCCCGCGGGGAGCGTTCGACGGTGTAGATGCCACCGGCCAGGTTCGCCAGTTCCTGCGGGGTCGGTGCGACGGGGAAGTGGAAGTCGGCCGGGGGCTGGCTGTTGACGCTGATCCGGATCCGGTAACCGGCCGGAATCCTGGTGAAGTTGGACAGCAGGGAGATGTCGTAGCGCGTGGTCCGACCGGGTGTCACCGGGCGCTGTGACGCCTGGGTGAAGGGGTGACTCGGCTTGAGCAGGGTGCCGTTGGCGCCGTACCAGCTCTCCTGGGTGTCCAGGGCGCGTCGGCTGCCCAGCAGGATTCCGTCGGCCTGCTTGGTTGTAGTGCCGTCCGGCGCGACGATGCTCAGCTTGGCCGAGAGTTCGGTCTCCGGGGTCGTCGACCTGGCGTAGAGGGTGACGTCGGTCGGGCCGTTGAGCAGGGCCGCCTTGGTGAGCGGGGCGGTGGTGTAGGTCAGAGTGTCGGCTGTGGTCGCCGTGCTCCAGGAGAGGGTGTCGCTGCCCTCGTCCGTCGGTTCCCCGGGGGTGAGGGAGCCGTTGCCGAGGTAGTAGGTGCGGGCGTCGGAGGACAGGGGCCAGGCGGCGCTGTCGACCCAGGTGTTCGCGCCGTTCTCGAACAGGTGCAAGGGAGTCGATGTGTTCGCCATCCCCGTGGGCGCGTTCTTGAGCCAGGTGTCGAACCACTCCAGGCGGATGCCCTGCAGCGTCGCCTCGTTGACGTGCTCGCCGTGGGTCCAGGGTCCGACGATCGCCTGGTACCGCCCGGTGACGCGGTCGTCCGACGCGATCGGATCGGTCAACGGCCGCTGGTAGTAGGCGTTTTGGGCGGACACATAGGCGCCGAGGTTCCCCCCGGGGAAGAGGTCGTTCCAGCCGGCCTCGGTCAGTGCCGGAATGCCGTTGCCCACGATCTTCGGCACGAGCTTCTTCTGGACGTTCAGGGACTGCCAGTAGGCGTCGTCGTACGAGCGTGAACCGCCCGAGGCCTGCTGGGCGACGGTCACCGACTGCGGGTCGGTGGCGGGGTCGTCCTCGGGGCCGCGCGGCTCGGCCTGGGCGATGCCGGCCACGAAGGGCGTCGGGACACCGCCGTTGCCGGTGAGGTCGTTGTAGAAGTCCGAGTCGGTGCAGAACGGCGTGATGGCCTTCAGCGCGGAGTTCTTGCCCACGGCCGCCGCCGTGAACCACTGGTCGACCCCGAGGTAGGAGCAACCGTCAAGCCCCACCTTGCCGTTGGACCCCGGCAGCGAGTGGGCCGCCCAGTCGACGAGGTCGGCCCCGTCCTTGCCCTGGCGGTCCCCGAACCAGTCGACCTGGCCGCCGGAGTCACCGGTGCCGCGCACCGCGGAGGCCACGTAGATGTAGCCCCGCTGCACGAAGTAGGTGCCGTTGTCGGTGGGGTCGGAGCGCTGGGCGCCGTAGGGGTTCTGGGTCAGGAGCACGGGGAACGGGCCCGCCGCGCGGGCGCCGGTGCTCGGGTCGGTCGGATGGACGACCTCGACGGCGATCTGCACGCCGTCGTCCATGGTGACGGTGGTGTGGACGGGCGCGCTCGCCGCGTAACTCGCCGCAGGTGGGGTCCAGTTGGTTGCGTGCGCGGGGAGCGCGGTGGCTGTCGTCTGGCCTGCGGCCACCAGGAGGAGTACCGCGGAGGCACTGCTCAGTACGGTGACTCTGTGCGGCAGCTTGATCCGGTGGTCTGTTGCCTTGGGCGTTTTCATGCGGCTCCTGGAGACGGGTGGGGGGTTCGTCGTCATGCTGTCCGGGTCAGGCCGTCTGCGCGGCAGCCTGACGGTCGCGGTTCAGGGCGAAGAGCGGGAACACGTCGCGTCCGCGGATGTCGTTGGTCAGCTCCGCCAGGACCAGATAGAAGGCGACGGCGGCCAGCGCGATCTCGACGTAGCCGGCGGTGTGCAGCACCGAATCGCTCGGTACACCCGCGCTCGAAGCGCCCAGGTAGGCGGTCACCAGCAGCACGATCGTCAGCGTCAGCAGGGCGAACGCGCTCACGATCACCGCGTTCGTGCCCAGACTCGCGACGGCGAAGACCAGCGTGACGACCAGCCACGCGATGAGGAAAAGACCCAGCGACTGCATCACCGCGTGTCCGCCCGCGGCCGCCGAGGCCTCCGCCGACGCCCCGCCCGCCTTCGCCGCGGCTGCCGCGGCTCCCGCGATGTGGGGCGCCGCCCAGAACTCGATGACGGTGTAGCCGAGCCAGAACGCCCCGTACGCCGTCAGGAACGCTGCGGCGAACGACGCGCCGGACGCCAACGCGAAGAAGCCCGCGACGAGTTGGACGATCCCGCCGTAGAAGAAGGTCCCCGCCAGCACGATCGTGCCGTCGGCCGCGTCGATGATGCCGGCAGTGTGCAGGCCGAGGATGAGCGAGCACCACGCGAATCCCGCCGCCCCCACGGCTGTCGCGTGACCGATGTGGGAGGTGGTGACTGCCGGGACCGGCGGGCTCTGGGCATCGTGAAGCGACACTTCGGGCATGGTGATCAACCCTTCTGGAATGTCGACAGCGAGGGCGCTCGACCCGGGCCGTCTACCGAATGGTCGGTAGTTTGGGAACGGCCGGTTGGGGCTGTCAAGGGATCGAACCGAAGTGGAGAACGGCCCCGTTGGCGTCCCGGCGGCGACTGTCGGCAGGCCGAGCGCGGCGCGAGGGCGGCTTCAGGGGTGCGCCCCCGGTACACGGATCTCAGGCAACGTCGCTGGTCAGGATGGGTGCCTGGAATCCCGCCCGGAGTGGCCGGACGGGCGGCCGGTGATCATCCGGGAGGGGTGAGTCGAGGGCTCTTTCCGGGCCGAAGAAAGTGGAGATATATTCTCCGAAACGGGGGTGGGGAGTCCCCGGAACGAGGGCGAGGCCCTACTGGGGAGCTGTCCGGCGCAGTGCCTCTCTGGACACCCCGCGGAGATCGACCGGTTGGCCACCGCCCCACGACCGTGACGTCCACGCCGGAGATCAGAATCTTGAGTCGTGCCATGGGCTGCCTCGCCTGGCTGGGTGGGCACCCCAATCACCCTGGGTATGAAGGATTGTGACGTGGTGTCACCTTTGTGCGGGGGTAAGGGATGGAACAGCTCAAAGCACTGGAGCCACAGCGGATCGCGGCTGTCTTCCGGCCGTCCGCACCTGTCGGCATCCGGTGGGCGATGCGCCTGCTGCGTCGGGTGCCGCGGTCGCGCAGAGGGGCGGCTCGCCTGCTGATCCGCCTGCTGTACTCGCCGCTGACGGCCAAGACCAAGATTCTGCTGATCAGCCTGGCCTCCTCCATCACGCTGCTGGGACTGGCCGAGGCAGGCGGCGTGCTGGTGTCGTCGGCCGGCGCGGATGAACGGTGGGCCCTGGGCTACCTGTTCTCCGACAACGCCGAGCCGAGCGGCGTGACCCTGTTCCTGCTTCAGGACCCGGCGGGCCTGATCGTGCTGGCGGTCGTCTTCGTAACCCCGATCTTCTGCTGCCAACAGGTGCAGGCCATCGCCGACTTCGTGCAGATGAACGAGCGCAACGGAGGTGCGGAGAGACTGTCCGCCGAACAGATCGGCCGGCTCAATCGGCTGGTCGACCGGACCAACAAGTGGTTCGACACGCTCGGCCGCCGGGCTGTGTCCGCGGCCATCATGGCGGCCATGGCGATCGGCACGACCTCGCTGTACGCCTTCGTCAACACGCACGGCCTCATGCAGACGTGGAACCCGACCAGGCTCTCCGACTCGGTCTGGCGCTCGGAGGTCTACACCGGCTGGTGGGCCAACCGGCACACCCACCCCGAGCTGGCACTGGCCTTGTGCGCGGCGGGCACGTACGCCTTCTACTTCCTGGCCAAGCAACTCGTCATGGGCGTCGTCTTCACCGTGTACCTGTACCGGTCCGAAGCGATCGGCTTCGGGGTGACCCCGAACATGAAATTCGACAGCGACGGGTTCCAAGGACTGCGCCCCCTGCGGCAGTTCATGCTCTGGACCTACGGCTCCGCCCTGGCCCACTTGATCGGCCTGCTGGTCCTCTTCATGGTCTGGTTGCCGGCGGCGTCATGGATGGTGTTCATCGTGCTGGGGGTGATGGTGGTGGACATGCTGGTGATCGTCTACCCGTCCTCGATCGGCTACCACTCCGCGCTGGCCGTCAAGCAGGCCCACGTCAAACTGCTGTACCAGACCCTCTCCGGTGAGGAGTGCGGCGCGGCGATAGCGGAGGTCTGGACCGGTCCAGTGCTTCCGGTCACGACCCGCAAGGCCATGACCGGAATCGTCGCCTACCTGCTGGTCCCCGCGGTGCCTGCCCTGATTCCGGTGCTGTTCCAGCGGCTCTGATGCCACGGGGACGAAGCCGCTCGGCGTGCGGTGCCGGCCCGGGCTGGGAGTGGCCCGGCTACTGTGCCGGGTCCGTGGCCTCAGCCGCAGGCTCGGGCAGGGCGTTCTTCCCCGACGGTTCCTCCGGTTCCGACCGATCCTCCGGTTCCGACGGAACGAAGAACGCGAGGACCAACGGCACCACACCCAGGCCGAAGATCCACCAGAACGTCCCCGAGAACGCGGCGAGTTGGTCGGCCGCCGTGGTCGCGCCGTCGAGCAGGCTCTGCAGGATCATGGCGACGACCGCGACCCCGAAGGGCGCGCCCACGCGTTGGACGACGCTGAACGCCGCGCTCCCTCGGGGAGTCTCGGCGTGGCTCAGGCCCGCGAGGGCGAGCGTCATGACCGGAAACGTGGTGGCGGCGAAGCCGAGCCCCTGAGCGAACTGCGCGGCCAGCAGCACCGCCGTACCGCCGTGCGCGTCCGCGAGGGCGAACGGCACGGTCCCGATCATGGTCAGCGCCGCGCCGCCGGCGATGACGAACCGGCTGTCGAACCGTGCCGCGACCGGGCGCACGGCCACGACGAAGAACATCGTGCCGAGTCCCTGCGTGATGAGCAGTACGCCCGTGTGCAGGACCGTCTCGCCGCGCACCTGCTGGTAGAAGAGGGGGAGCAGGAACGAGAGGGCGTACGTCGAGAATCCGCCCGCGAACGTGATGACGCTTCCCAGACCGAAGCCGCGCCGTGCGAACATGCGCACGTCGACGAGGGCGGGGCGGCGGGCGCGCAGCGAGTGGGCCGTGAAGGCGGCGAGCAGCGCGGTGCCGATGACGAGTGGCAGCCACGCGGTGACGGCGGTGAAGCCGTCCTCGCCGGATATCCCGCTGATGCCGTAGGCGACGGCGACGACGGCGGGCGTGAGCAGCAGGAAGCCGGGGACGTCGAGGCGGTGGCCGCGTTCACCGGCGGTCGCGGGCAGCAGGATCCGGCCGAGAACGAGCGCGGCGAGGCAGACCGGCACGTTCACGAGGAACAGCCAGTGCCAGCTCAGTGACTGGATGATGGCGCCGCCGAGCACCGATCCGAGGACCGGTCCGAGCAGGCCGGGCAGCGCGACGGCGGCCGTGGCCCGGTGGAGGCGTTCCGGTCCGGCCGCCCGCGTGACGATGGAGAGCGTGATCGGCATGACCATGCCGCCGCCGATTCCCTGCAGCACCCGAAAGGCGATGAGCGCGGGCAGCGAACCCGCCAGCCCGCACAGGAGCGAGCCGCCGAGAAAGGCGCCCACGGCGAACAACCAGGCGTTGCGCGCGCCGAACCGTTCGGACAGCCACCCGCTCACCGGGATCACCGACACGAAGGCCAGCAGATAGCCGGTCGCCACCCATTGCGTCCGGGCGACCGAGCTGTGGAACACCGCCTGCAGATGGTCGAGGGCGATGTTGACGATCGTCGTGTCCAGAAGGGTCGTGAACACACCGAGGGCGAGGACGAGGCTGATGAGGTTCAGTCGGCGATCAGGCACCGGTGTCGTGGCCTGCGAGGCCGTCACTGTCGGGGTCATGGCGCGGACACTACACCGTGCAGTGTAGTAAGTGCACCGGTCGGTGTAGGGTTTGCCCCGGAGGTGCGGATGAGCGCGGTGGGCACGGAGAAGACGGTGCGCGAGGGGTCCCTGGAGAAGCGGACGGCGATCCTCGCCGCCGCGCGCGAACTGTTCGTGCACCAGGGCGTGGACCGCGTCAGCATGGACGCCATCGCGGCCCGGGCGGCGGTCTCCAAGCGCACGGTGTACGACTACTTCGGCGACAAGCGGCGCCTCTTCCTGGCGATCCTCGCCGACGTGTCGCAGTCCATGACGGACACGGTGCGGCGCGCGCTCGACGAGCACCTTCCGGAGGATGCGCGGATCACGACCGTGCCCCAACTGGAGCATTCGCTCACGGAGTTGGCGATCGACCTCGGCACGTCGATCGTGGGCTCGGCCGACTACGCCGCCGGGTTCGCCCTTGTCGCCCAGGAGCGTCTGCGGACTCCGACGACCCGGGACGACATCGCGACGGGGGCGGTGGAGGAGGTGTTCGCGGAGCGGCTGGCCCACTTCGCCGACGCCGGGCTCCTGGACACGGACAACTCACGGCTGGCCGCCGACCACTTCTTCGCCCTGACCGTCCTGTTGGCCTACGACCGTCAACCGGTGCCGGCCAACCCCGACCCGGAAGGGGTCCGTCAGACCATGGTCGACGGGGTCCACGCGTTCATCCGGGCGTACGCCGTGCGGTAAGGATGCGCGAGGGCGTGAACTGCGGGCGTTCCTGAGTCACCGGGAAAGCCCTGCGATGCCTCAACGCCCCGGGCGCGCCTGGTCGTTGGCGTCGCCGGCGCTCCATGTGTCCGCGTCCGACGCGGCCGTCCCCTCGGTGGGGCCCGGGATGTCGGGACCCTTGGTGTGCGCCGTGCGCAGCTGCTCCGCCGCCCAATGGGCCCACTCCTGCTCCAACACCCGCTGCCGGATGCCGTGTTCGAGGACGAGCCGGCCGCATACGGTGAGCATGTCCTTGTCCCACTCCTCCGTGTCGCGCAGGGCGACCAGGGTGTCGTGCTCCTTGGCCGAGGCCTCCGCGTGGTCGAGGAGCCGCTGGACCGCTTCCTCGCGCGGCAGGAGTCCGAGGAAGAAGGTCTGCAGGAGCATCGGGTTGCGCAGCGGCCTGCTCTCCCGGTTCTCGGTCAGCCAGCGCTCCGTCTCCGCGTGCCCCTCGGGCGTGAGCGAGTACTGCTTGCGTCCCCGGGGGCCCTCCTCCGTGACCTTGATCAGGCCGGTCGCGTCCAGCTTGGTCAGCTCGCCGTAGATCTGGCTCTGCTTCGCGGGCCACACGTAACCGAGCGAGGTGTCGAACATCTTCAGGAGGTCGTAGCCGCTGCCGGGGCGGAAGACGAGGAGGCCCAGGAGGGCGTTGCGGAGGCTCATGCGGACCAGCCTAACGCCTGTCACTCCAATATTGACAGGTCGAAAACTACCCATGCGGATTCTGTGCCTCCGGGAGGGGGATCGCGTGGAGGCCGGGTGCAGCCGAAGGGGTTGGCGCAGGTGGGGCTCGTGTCGGCCGGTACGGGCGCCGGCGCGGCGGACTTTCGTTCAATATTCCACTCTTGACATGTTGATTGCGGAGCATCTAGCTTCCACCTGTCAAAGTTGGAACATCGAGTTGTGAGGAAGTAAAACGTGGGCATCATGGCCTATATGCGCGGGTTCTGCCCGTGGATCGCGGCGGGCTTCGTCTCCGCCGTGGACTGGCGCTGGGGCGCGGTGGCCGGCGTCGTCGTCGGCGCCCTGCTGCTTCTGCAGGACCGGCGCAGGGGGGTGGCGATGGACGCGATGGTGCTGGAGATCAGCACCATCATCTACTTCGTCATCATCGGGGCGATCGCCTTCAGCTCGCCCGACTCGTCGGTCCAGGACCACAGCGACGTCATCTCGTTCGTCTGGCTCGCCGGTACGGCCTGGGGCAGCATGGCGCTCCGCAGTCCCTTCACGCTCGGGATCGCCCGTCGGCAGACGCCCGAGGAGTACTGGAACACCCCGGGCTTCCTCGCCGTCAACAACGCCATCACGGCCGCCTGGGGATCCGGGTTCACGTTCATCGCCGTCGTCCTGGCCATCAGCGGCGCGACCGACGCCCCCGTCTGGGTCGGCATCGTCGCCCACGTCGTCGGCCTGGTCGCCCCCGCGGTCTTCACCTCGATCTATCCCAAGCGTGTCCAGGCCCGCCTCGAAGCCATGCAGGCAGCGTCGGCCTGACCAGCTAACCCAAGGACTTCCCCATGAGTACGGACAAGACCCCACCGCCTCCGCACCTGGCCGGCAACTTCGCCCCGGTCCCCGACGAGATCACCGTCACCGAACTCGCGGTCACCGGAGCCATACCGCCGGAACTCACCGGCTGGTACCTGCGCAACGGCCCCAACCCGCACGAGGCCACCTCGGCCCACTGGTTCACCGGCGACGGGATGGTGCACGGCGTCCGCCTCGACGCCGGCAAGGCCACCTCGTACCGCAACCGCTGGGTCCGCACCCCCACCCTCGAAACGGGCGCCCAGGTCTACGGCCGCGACGGCGGGATGAACCTCGCCGCGGGCGTCGCCAACACCCACGTCATCCGGCACGCGGGCCGCACCCTCGCCCTCGTCGAGACGTCCTTCCCGCAGGAGTTGAGCTGCGAGCCCGGCCGCGAACTCGACACCGTCGGCCCCTACGACTTCGACGGCCGCCTGCGCACCCCGATGACCGCCCACCCCAAGACCTGCCCGGTCACCGGCGAGCTGCACTTCTACGGGTACGGCGGGCTGTCGGCGCCCTACCTCACCTATCACCGTGCCGACGCCAGCGGCGAGTTGACCGTCAGCCGTCCGATCGACGTGCCGGCGCACACGATGATGCACGACTTCCACCTCACCAGGAACCACGTCGTCTTCATGGACCTGCCCGCCGTGTTCAGCATCGAGCGGGCCATGGATCCGAACAGCGGCATGCCGTACGTCTGGTCCGACACCTACGGAGCCAGGCTCGGCGTCCTGCGCAGGGACGACCCGTACGGCGACATCCGCTGGTTCGACATCGACCCCTGCTACGTCTTCCACACCCTCAACTCCTATGAGGAGAACGAGGCTCGGAGTCTCGTCCTGCTCGGCATGCGGTATCCGTCCCTGCGGGACGGCGTCACCGTGGCCACGGCGGCGCACCTGTGGCGGTGGACCATCGATCTCACCACCGGCGCGATCAGCGAGGAGCAACTGGACGACCATCCGGGGGAGTTCCCCCGCATCGACGACCGACTCGCGGGCCTGCCCGCCGGCTTCGGCCACGCCACCGCGGCACCCGTTCCGGAACTCCCGCAGTACGACCCGAACGAGTCGCGTGCGGCGATCCACCGGTACGACCTCCGCAAGTCGAGCGTCGCCAGCCACTACTTCGCTCCCGGACGCCTCCCGGGCGAGGCGGCCTTCGCGCCGGCCGACGATCGACCCGGCGGCCCCGGCTGGCTCATGACCTACGTCTACGACGCCGCGACCGACCGCAGCGACCTGGTCATCCTCGACGCCGACAACCTCACCCGGGAGCCGGTGGCCACCATCCACCTGCCCCGCCGGGTACCCGCCGGATTCCACGGCAGTTGGCTCGCGGACGCCTGACACATCGCACCCTGTCGAAGCCGTGAACGGTGAGCCGTCCTCCGGGCCCGAACGCCCGGGTTCGGAGGACGGCTCTCGTCAGGGTGCCCCGAACAGTCGTGACCAGGTGCCGAAAGGGACTCGTGATGGGGGACACCGAGGGGGCGGCACGCGCGCGGGACGCGCAGCTGACGCGTGCGGCCCAGTCGGGTGAAGTGGCCGCGCTGGGACCGCTGTTGGAACGGCACCGGGCCGGAATGCGCGCCGTGGCGGTGAGCGTCCTGGGGCCGGGCGCCGACGCCGACGACGTGATGCAGGACGCGGCGCTGACCGCGCTGCTGCGGATCGGGGACGTACGGGATCCGGAGGCGGTGGGCGCGTGGCTGCGGACGATCGTGCGCAACGCCGGTCGGCTGGTGCTGCGGGAGGCCGCCGTGGTCCGGCCGGTGGACGAACTGCCCCAGCAGTCAACGCACATGGGCCCCGAGCAGTGGCTGGAGCGGAACGCGCTGCGCGACTGGGTCTGGCAGGCACTGGAGGAACTCTCCCCGGTGCTGCGCGTGCCGTTGGTACTGCGTTACTTCGCCACCGGGGGCACCTCGTACGAACGGATCGCGGAGGTCTGCGGGATCCCGGTCGGCACGGTGCGCAGCCGCCTGAGCCGGGGCCGCACCAAGCTGGCGGCGGCCCTCGCCGCGACGGCGGACGCTCCGCACGGCGATGCCGCACAACGGCTCCGCGCCAGCCGGATCGAGGTCTACGAACTGCTGGCCGCCACAGGGCACGAGCGGCATCGACCGGTACAGATCATGGAGCGGCGCCAGGGCCTGGCCCCGCAGGCCCCGGCGCCGCTCCGTCCGCTCGCGCTACCGCTCAACGAGCCGACGGGACGCGTCAGTTGATGGTGTAGCTGTCTCCGTAGACCTTCCAGTTCAGCGGTGTGTTGAGGTCGAAGTTCCCGTTGCGGAGGAAGACCCGCTGCTCGGTGTCGACGCGGGTCGTGTCGCTGTGGGCCTCCTCCTGCTTCATGGCCCACACGCGCGCGTCGAGGAACGCGTTGAGGTACGTCGTCTCGTTGCCGCCCTGGGCCGGCGGCTTGGCCGAACGCAGGGCGCGGGCGCGGATGTTGCGGAAGCTGGTGGGGTCGTCGCCGTCGCCGTGCATGACGATGGCGTCGTAGTACGTGAACTGGCCCAGCACGCGCAGGCCGTCGGTCTTGCCCTGGCTGACGGCGGGGTTGAAGTACACGCGGTCGCGTTCGTCGTTCTGCGCCTGCTGGAACACCGTGTCCTGGGCCGCGGTGCGCCAGTCCTTGGGGAAGTTCGGGTCGAGTCCGGAGTGCGAGTCGGTGCCGTTGACGTTGCGGAGCGCGGGGAGGTACTTGGCGAGGACGTTGCCGGGCTTGCGGGTCGCGTAGAGCTGGACGAGGTCGAGCATGTCGCCGGTGCCGGAGCAGAAACCGATGATGCCGGCGGTGTAGCCGCGGCCGTCGCCTATGTCCTCGATGTACTTGTACTGCGCCTTCCAGTCGAGGGAGGAGTTCTCGGCGCTGGACACCAGCTTCATGGCGATCTCCTTCTTCGCCGAGTCGTCGAGGCCGATCGCCGCGGCGGCCGTGGGGGCTGCCGAGGCCTGCGGAGCGCGCAGCAGAGGTGCCGCGGCGAGCGACACGCCGATGAGCGCGAGGAGCGTCCGACGCGAGGGGCTCGTCGGCTCGGAGGGCGCAGCGTCGTGGATCGGGTGGACCACGGGGACTCCAAAGGGTGGTGGGGGGTGGGGAGTTGGTCGTACCGTCGAACTGATAGGAAAGTTAACTATCAGAGGTTCGGCATCGAAGGCACCCACCTGGAGCCAAGTTCGTAGCTATGAACGAGAGTCGCGTGTCTGTGCGAGGGCGATCCTTGACGGTTTGCCCACCCTTGTCGTGCCGGCCACCTCAGCGACGCTCCGCGGCCTCCGTGCGCGCAACGGCGAAGTCCGCTCCGTCGACGGCGTGCCGGACGAACTCCTCGCGGGCGCCTCGGCCGTCCGGTCGACGGTTTCGGGGGTCAACTCCCGATCCGCCCACTACCGTTGGGTCATGAGGGTTCGCCACAAGGCGCGTGCCGTGCTGCTCGACGACGGTCATCTGGTGTTCCTGAAACGCGGCTGGCCCGGTGGTGATCCGTACTGCACGACCGTCGGCGGGAGCGTCGAGCCCGAGGACGCGGACCTCGAAGCGGCGCTGCGACGCGAGGTGATGGAGGAGATCGGGGCCACGATCGGTCCGGCCACCGAGTTCCTGACCCTGACCGAACCGCGCGGGACGAGCACCGTCGTCCAGCACTACTTCCTCGCCAACCTGCTGGACATGGACCTGGACCGCCGGCACGGTCCCGAACTCGACGCCCCCGACACGGGCGACTTCGAACCGGTCAGGGTCGCGCTCAGTCGTCCGGCCGTGGCGGCCCTGAACCTCCAGCCGGCCGAACTGGCCGACTATGTTCTCGCGCATGTCGAGGCGTGGGATGCCTGACAGCTGCCCGGTGGTCACAACGCCTTGAGCTGGGTGAGGAGTTGGAGGGTGTCGGTGTTGACCCAGTACTCCACGAACCTGCCGTCCCGCATCCGGAGTGTGTCGGTGCCGGTGAACGTGACCACGGTCCCGGGCTCGGCCTTGGCGCCGGGGAAGCCGCCGGCGTAGGTGCCGGTGGCCGTCCACCGTACGGACGCGTGGTGGCCGTCGATCAGCGGAGCGACCTGCTCGGTGAACCGGAGGCCCGGGAAGGCCGCGCGGGTCTGCGTGATCCATGCGACCAGCCCGTCGGCGCCTCGGATCGAGCTGCCGTCGCCGCCGTCGAGGAGCGCGGCGTGGACGCGGAAGGCGGGGGAGATGATGCCCGGCGCCCGCTCGTAGTCGCCGTTCCAGAGCCGGAGCCAGTCGTCGAGCATCGCCTTCGGCCGCCGCGCCCCCTCGTGGTGGCTCTGGACGGTCGTGATCGTCGCCGCGGTGGTCTTCGGTGAGCTGTCTGACGCGGTGGCGGTCGTGGCCGTACAGGCCAGGACGGCGAGTGCTGCCGGGACGAGCAGCCGGGCACGGTGACGTCGGGGTGTGCGGGCGGGCGGAACGGTGGTCACGGCAGGTCCTTCCGAGCGGGGTGGGGGAGAGAGGGGGAGGCGCACGTCACGGGGTCAGGACGACCTTGCCGGCGACCGTGCCGGACTCGGCCAGCCGCAGGGCGTCCGAGACGCGGGCGAGCGGGAGTCGGGCGGCGATCTGCGCGTTGACCTCACCGCGCTCAAGGGCCGCGAACACCTGGGTCAGGTCGGCACTCAGCTGGGCGCGGAACTTGTTCTTGCTCAGGGCGCGCCCGGCCCAGACGTTGAAGAAGTAGGCGTGGCGGCCGTTCGGCAGCGCGTTCCACACCCATACCCGGCCCAGGATCTTGAGCACGGGCAGCTGCTTCGAGCCCTCGTCGTCACGGGTGGAGGCGCTGCCGTAGGAGACGAGCGTGCCGCCGGGGGCGAGGAGGCGCCAGGACCGGACGACGCTGGGGCCGCCGACGTGGTCGAAGACGGCGTCCACACCGCGCGGGGAGAGCTCGCGGACGCGGGCCGCCAGGTCCGGGGTGCGGTAGTCGATGGGCTCGACACCCTGCTCGCGCAGCGCGTCGTGGTGGCGCGGGGACGCCGTGCCGATCACGTTCACCCCCGCGGCGTGGGCGAGTTGGACCAGGACGGAGCCGACGCCGCCGTTCGCGCCGTGCACCAGGATCGTCTGGCCGGCGCGGACGCGGGCCTTGCGGTGCAGCATCTGCCAGGCCGTGATGCCGTTGACGACCACGGTCTCGGCCTCGGCCGCGTCGATCCCCTCGGGCACCGGCACCACGTCGGCCGCGTCGACCAGCACGTGGCTGGCCCAGCCGCCGACCTTGACCAGCGCGGCCACTCGGATGCCGGCCAGGCCCGGCTCGACGCCCGCGCCGGTGCTCTGGACGGTGCCGACCAGGTCGTAGCCGGGAACGAACGGGAACGGGGGCTGGTCGTAGTACTTGCCGCGGCGCATCTGCTGCTCGGCGAAGGAGATCCCGGTCGCCTCCATCCGGATCACGACCTGGCCGGGGCCCGCGACGGGAACGGCCCCGTACCGGACCTCCAGGCCATCCGGCTCCACCTTGCCCGGCAGGACGACCTCGACGAGTGCGTCGGTGGTGTTGTCCACGTGGTTCGTGTTGTCCGTGCTGTTCATGGTGACCTCCACTGCGATCCGCCGAGAGCTAGGTGCTTTCGTGTTCGTTATAAGTTGTAACTCACGCGAGAAGGGGTCGTCAATAGCGATCGTGATAGCTTCTAACTGAAGCGTGAACATGTAGTCGAGTGGGAGTGGAAGGCGGCCGGTCATGGCGGAAACGGGCACGAAGACCCCACGCGAGCGCTATCGCGACCAGGTGCGCGCGGAGGTCAAGGAGCACGCGCGGGAACAGATCGCCACGGCGGGCGCCTCCGCGCTCTCCCTCAACGCCATCGCCAAGCGCATGGGCATGAGCGGACCCGCCCTCTACCGGTACTTCGCCAGCCGCGACGACCTGATCACCGAACTCATCCGGGACGCCTACCGCAGCCTCGCCGACACCTGCCGCGCGGCCGCCGCCTCCGGCGCCGACCTGCCCGGCCTCGCCCACGCCCTGCGTGGCTGGGCCCTCGACGACCCCCAGCGCTACTTCCTCATCTACGGCACACCCGTCCCCGGCTATCACGCGCCCGACGACATCACCGGCATCGCGTCCGAGATCATGGCGACCCTGCTGGACGCGAGCACGGAACTGCCCGCGGACGGTCCCGAGACACCGTTCGAGGTCGACCTGAGAGCTCACCGCCACTGGGCCGGCGACCACCCCGCCCCACCCGCGGCCCTCCACCGCGCCCTGACCCTCTGGAGCCGCCTGCACGGCGTCCTGTCCCTGGAACTCGCGGGCCACTTCACGGGCATGGGGTTCGACCCGGAGCTGTTCTTCGACTCGGAACTGGCCGCCCTGACGGCGCCGTAGACACAGCGATGGGCCGACGGTCGCGGTCCCGTACACATCCGGGTCGCCGGTTGGCCGGGCGCCGGTGGGGTATTTCCGCCGTGCGACGGTGAAGGCGGGTCGAAGGCGGACTGATGTCCATTCCGGTTGGCGGGGCGGGGGCTGAGGGCGCGGTGTCGAGGATGAGCCAGGAGGCACGTGCTGCGGCCCTGCGTGCCGCCGGGGAGGCCGGGCTCGGTGAGCTGAAGGCCGTCTACGACCGCTCACGGTTCGGCACGTGGCTGCTCGCGGTGTCGGGCTGCGGTTTCGTGGCCCTCCTGATGCCCGTCGTCGTGATCGACACCGTCGACGACGGCGTGTCCGGCAAGACGTATGCGGGGGCCGTCTTCTGCCTGGTGGTGCTCGTCGGTATGTTGCTCGCCGCCCGCGTCGTGTGGCGGAACTCCGAGGGCGGCATCGTCCACTTCGAGGGCGGCATGGTCGAGACGGACGGCGCGGGCAGCGAAACGGTCTGCGCCTGGCGCGACGTCACCGAGGTCCGGCGAGTGTCCAGGAACCCGATCATTCCCACCATGTACGCCATCACCGCCGGGGGACGCCGAGTCACGGTGGGCCGTGACGAGTTCTCCCGCTGCCGACCCCTCCTCAAGGACATCGCGAAGCTGGCGGCCCCGGCACCGAGCGACTGAACGTCATTCGAGTCGTGTCCACTCGTATCCACGTCCTCGTTCACCGCATCCGACCCGCCTCCCCGACTGGCGTGCCACACAACGGAATTGAGGCCCCCAGGGGTGCCCGAAACGGGGCCGTGCGCGGCTTCGGCGACCCCCCGGACGCGTTCAGGGTGCGGTGCGCGACGGCTGCGCCGCCCGCATCCCGGCACGCCTTCGCCCGCCCGTCTGCGACCTCGGAGAAACAGCTCTGACCTGGTGTTTTCGTTGATTTCGCCTACGCTGAGGTGATCAACCGAACGTCAGGGGAGGGGTCTTCGTGAGTACGGAAGGCATGGAGTACGACGCTGCTCACATCGAGGTGCTGGACGGCCGGGAAGCCGTTCGGAAGCGGCCCGGGATGTACGTCGGCTCGACCGGTGAACGCGGCCTGTACAACCTCGTTTCGGACGTCGTCGACCGGGCCGTGGGAGAGGTCCTGGCGGGCCGCGCCGGCTCCGTCGACGTCACGCTCACGTCCGACGGCGGTGTGCGGGTCGCCGACGACGGGGCGGGGAGCGAAGGGGCCGACGCCCCTGACCTCGCAGCACAGTTGACCAGTCTGCACGTGGAGTCCGGCCCCATCGGCAGGCGCACCGCGGTCATTGTGCCGTTTGGGTTGCGGCTCTTCGTCGCCAACGTCCTGTCGAGTCGGCTGACGGTCGAGGTGCGGGGCGAGGGGATCCGGTGGGGCAAGGAGTACGTGCGCGGTGTCGAGGCCGAACAGCCTGACACCGTAGGGTCGTTGACCGGTGACCTGGGTTCGGCGAGCGGAAGCGGGACGACCATCTCCTTCTGGCCCGACACGGAGATCTTCGAGACGACATGCTGCTCGTTCCCCGTGCTGGCGGAGCGGTTCCGTCAACTGGCGTTCCTCAACCGGGGTCTGGTCATCTCGCTGACCGACGAGCGCCCGGCGGACGGGGTTCGGAGGGTGCAGTTCCAATTCCCGGACGGAGTGCGGGACTTCGTGGCCGCCCTCGACGCGGAAGCGGGCGCGTGCCCCCGTGCGGACGTCTTCGCCTTCGAGCAGGAGGACGCGAGAATGGCGGGCACGATGGAGGTGGCCCTGCTGTGGGGATACTCCCACGGCGCGCGGATACGCGGCTTCGCCAACAGCCTGGCCACTCACGAGGGCGGCACGCACCTGGACGGCTTCCGTGACGGAGTGGTGGCGGCGGTCACCGAGTTCGCACGGGAACGGGGGCTGTCGGCCGCGTCCGACCTCGATGCCCGAGCCGACCTGATCGTCGAGGACCTCACGGCGGTCGTCTCGGTGAAGCTCGACCAACCCGAATACCTTGGCGCCACCCGCACGTTGCTGGGCAACACCGCTGTGCGGGTCTGCGTCGCGGAGGCCGTCCAGGAGCACCTCGGCAACTGGTTCGCGGAGCGGCCGGAGCGTGGCGAGAGGGTCATCGACCGAGTCGTTCGGGCCAGCTAGTGCTGTGCCCGGAAAGGTTCACCGGGGTCGGGAGCGCATGAGCCTCTGGAGGGAGTGGACGGCCCGTGTGGGACAGGCGTGAGAGGATCGCGGCCGTGACCATCAAGCTTCATGACTTCGACGGCGAACACTCGCTGACGTTGGATGTCGGCGACCTGGCTGCTGATGCCGCAGTGGTCGATGCAGAACACGAGCCGAACGGATACTTCTGGGAAGGTCTCGTGCGGTTTGCCTGGCCAGACATCGCCGAGCGCCTCGACTTCGACAGCGAGGCCGGCATGTTTTGCGCGGTCGGGAGTCCGAGCGACCTCGCGCTTCTCAAGACGGCCGTTGAATCAGTCATCACGAGCCCCGAGGCAGTCCGCGACATCATCGCCCGGGCGGAGACTTCGGGCTTCGAGTTCGACGATTAGAGATCCAACCGGATAGCAACACCAGTTGGGTCAGGATGCTGTGCTGAGTGGGCGTCCGCCCCAGCGGATGCCCTTCTCACTGCGGATCCGGGCACGCTCCTTGCGCTGGGCGGCCAGCACGTCGGGGTGTCGGGCGTTCTTGTTGCGCCAGCGCAGGTAGGCGTGCAAAGCCCGGGTCTGGGTGGTGTGGTTGCGGTGGTTGGAGTTGGCGACGGTGAACTGCCGCAGTGGTCCGAAGTGGGCCTCGATCGGGTTGGCCCAGGATGCGTAGGTGGGCGTGAAGCACAGCTCGACCCGGTTCCTCCTGGCCCAGCGCCGGATCGTCTCGCCCTTGTGCGCGGACAGGTTGTCCAAGATGACGTAGATCGGGGCGCCGTCGAGGCGGGCCGCGCGGATCGACCTCAGCGCGGCCAGGGTGTTCGCGGCGCCCTTCTTTCGGCGGTTGACGCCCCACAGGGTGTCGTCGCCGATCGAATAACAGCCGTGGAAGTAGCGGACGCCGTGGGTGCGGTGGTAGGTCGCGGGGTGCCGCTCGGGGTGGCCGGCAGGGGCCCAGCCGGAACCGCCGGTGGGGCGGATGCCGAGCGGGCCGAACTCGTCGAACGCGAACACCCGGTCCGGGAACCGCTCCAGGACGTGCTCGATCCGGTCGAGCTTGGTGTCCCGCTCGGGGTCGGGTGATTCCTTCCAGGTCTTGGTGCGCTGGAAAGTGATGCCACGGCGGGCGAGCAGGCACCGTAACGCCTCGCGGCCGATCCTGATCACCCGACCGTGCACGCGTCGCAGGTGGGCGGCAAGTTTGCGGACGGACCAGCGGGTGAAGGGCTGGCCGAGCTTGGTCGGGCGGGTGGTGGCCGTCGCGACGACGAAGTCCTCGTCGTCAGGCTTGAGCAGGCGGGGACGGCCTCCCGCCCACTGAGGGTCCAGGCAGGCCAGGCCGATCTCGTTGAACCGGTGGATCACATCCCGGACGGTGTCCTCATCGGCCTGCACCAGCTGGGCAATCACCGGGACCCGGTTCCCGCCGGCCGAGGCCAGCAGCATCATCGCGCGCCGGTAGCGCACCGAACTGGTGCTGCCCCGGCGCACGATCTGCTGCAGCTTCTGCCCCTCCTGGTCGGTCAACCTGCGCACACGGACAGGCTCAGCCACCACACCCCCAGCGATCGGACGAACGGATGTCACCGGACATCCAACCGCCGCGACCACCAACCCGGCGAACCTTCCCGGTCAGAGCACTAGCGAGACCGAACAGCGGTGGGCGGTGTCAGGGCCGAGCTGAAACAGACGGTCCATCGGAAACGGTTCAGGTGACGGATGTCGAAGCCAACCCCGACCTCTGCGCCCGCTCAGCCCAGCGTGTCCAGCGGAGCGGCGACGTAGGCATCCAGCCGTTCCTCCACGGCCCGCGTCGTCAGCTCGGCCCGCCCTGCCCTGCGCCACGGCCGCGCCACCGACTCCGCGCCGGCCGCGAACGCCAGCGCGTCCAGCAACCTCCAGTACAACCGTTCGCCCGCGGTCTCGGCCAGCACTCCACCGGCCTCTTCGTACGCCTCGGCGAACCGAAGACCCCAGGCCGGCCCGTGGAGCAGTGCCAAGTTGCTGGAGCAGTGCGCCACATCGAGATCCGCCGGTCCCCAGGAGGTCTGTGCCCAGTCGACGACCCCCCTGATGCGGGGGCCTGCCGTGCTTGAGGGTGTCGCGTCGAACAGCACATTGCCGGGTTGGAAGTCCCGGTGCAGGAAACGCCCTTCATGCCCGCGGCGGCGGTGGGCGCGGTCCAGGTGACCGCGCCGTCGGTCCGGGACCGCCCGACGAAACCGTCCGAGCCGGTGGCGCACACGACTTGGTGAGCCGTGGCACCGCAGACCTTCACCCCGTCCGAGCCGGAGAGGTCCCTGGTCCAGGCACGCCACGAGTCCTGTCCGCCGCCGGAGCTCTGCGTCACGGCGGAGGCCGACGCGGAGGCGGGCGGGGACGCGGTCGTCGTATGCCCCGTCCCGTCGGACTGCGCACTCCCGGAGCCCGAACACCCGACCGCCGTCATCCCGAACAGCGCCGCACCCAGCACCCCACGCACCAGCCGAACCTGTCGCAGCAACCGCCCCCGTCGTCCAGGGCCCCATGTTCACAGACGTTCCGCCGTCCGCACCACGCCGTTTCCGCACCTCCTCGGTGACGGCGACAGGCTGCGGAGTGATGACCCGACCGGCTGGTCCTCGCGGCCGGACGGTGTGGCGGCACGGCAGGTGGGGCCGGGTTGGGGACACTCGCGGTCCGGCGCCGCGCGGGCGGCGGGTTCCCTGTCTGGCTGGAGAAACGTGGTGCGACTTCCCCTGCTTCGGGCCGCCCTGGCGGCCTCGGTGCTCGTGGCGTCCGGAGCGGCCGCCGCCGCCCCGGTCCGGGCCGACGGGACGTCCCGGCCCCGGGCCGTCGACGATCTCGCGCGGTACGTGAACCCGTTCGTCGGCACCGCCCCCGGCGGCCCCGACTTCGGCCACGGAGGCGGCGCGGGCAACACGTTCCCGGGCGCCACGGCACCCCTCGGCGGGATGCAGTGGAGCCCCGACACGGTGACGTACCAGCACGGCGGCTACTCCTACGGCGACAACCGCATCCGCGGCTTCAGTCTCGCGCACATCTCCGGAGCGGGCTGCGCCGCCTACGGCAACGTCCCCTTCATGCCGACGCAGGACGCCGCACCGCCGGCGTACGCCACGTTCTCGCACGCCAACGAGCAGGCGGCGCCCGGCAGTTACCACGTCACCTTCGACAACGGCATCGGCACCGACCTGACCACCACCCAGCGTTCGGGTATCGCCCGTTTCACCTACCCGGCGAACGACACCCGTCCCGCCGCCGTGAGCATCGACGCGGCCAAGGCGTTCACCGCGGCCACCGGATCCGTCGACATCGGGACCGACACGCTCTCCGGCTACAGCGACAGCGGCGCCTTCTGCAAGGCCAAGAACCGCTACCGGCTCTACTTCCACGCCACCTTCGACCAGCCCTTCGCCCAGACCTCCCACCCGGACGGCAAAGCGGGCGCGGCCATGGTCACCTTCGCCCCCGGCGTGCGCACGGTGACCGCCCGGGTCGGCGTCTCGTTCGTCGACGTCGAAGGGGCCCGCCGCAACGCGCTCACCGAGCAGGATGCGCGGTCGTACGACACGATCCGGCAGGCCGTGCGCGACGACTGGAACGGGTGGCTGAACCGGATCACCGTCGGCGGCGGTACGGACGCCCAGCGCCGGGTGTTCTACACCGCCCTCTACCACGCCCTCCTGCACCCCAGCGTCTTCAGCGACACCGACGGCCGGTACACCGGTATGGACGGCGTCGTCCACCGCACCGTCGCCGGACACGTCCAGTACGCGAACTTCTCCGGCTGGGACGTCTACCGCTGCCAGATCCAGCTGCTGGCGCTGCTCGCCCCGCGCGAGGCCTCCGACATCGCGCAGTCCGTCCTCAACCAGGGCCTCCAGGCTGGGTACTTCGACCGCTGGACCCTCGCGAACGGCGGCAGCGGCGTCATGGTCGGCGACCCGCTGCCCGCCATCGCGTCCGCGATCCACGCCTTCGGCGGCACCGACTTCGACGCCGCCACCCTGCTGCGTACGGCCCTCGTGGACCGCCAGGACAACCGTCAGCGCCCCGGACACGCGCAGTACGACTCCCTCGGATACGTCCCCGCCGGCACCAAGGGCGTCTGGGGCTCGGTGTCCACCACCCTCGAATACGCCGTCGCGGACTACGCGCTCGCCCAACTCGCCCACCGGCTCGGCGACTCGACGGCGTACGACACCCTGCTGCGGGCCTCCGGGAACTGGCGCAACCTCTTCAACCCCGCCACCGGCTACCTCCAGCCCCGCGCCGCCGACGGCACCTGGCCCGCCTTCACCCCGGCCCAGAAGACGGAGTACGTGGAGGGCAACGCGGCCCAGTACGCGTGGATGGTCCCCCAGGACCTGCCCGGCCTGTTCGCGGCGATGGGCGGCGAGGCCGCTGTCACGGCCCGCCTCGACACCTTCTTCAGCAGCCTGAACGCGGGTGCCGATCAGCCCTACGCCTACCTCGGCAACGAGCCCTCGTTCGGGACCCCTTGGGCCTACACCTACGTCGGCCACGCCGACCGCGCCGGGGCCGTCACCCACCGCGCCCTGTCCACGCTGTTCACCGACGCCCCCGGCGGACTCGTCGGCAACGACGACCTCGGCGCCATGTCGTCCTGGGCGGTGTGGGCGAGCCTCGGCCTGTACCCCGAGGTCCCCGGCACCGACCAACTCCTGCGCAGCGCCCCGCTGTTCACCACCGCCACCGTCCACCGCGGCAACGGCACCTCGCTCACGGTCGGCGCCGGATCGCGCAGGAACTCACTCCGCTAGCGGAGTTCGTACGGGTCGGGCCGCCGGTCCGGGAGCGGCCGTGACCTCGGTCGGCCGCAACGCGCCGTGCGGCCCGTCGCACTCCACCACCACGCGGACCGGCGCGCCGCACTCGGTGTGCCGTACGTCGAGAACCGGCCCCTCGGGGTCGGCGGCGTACGTCTCGCCCCACTGCCGCAGGGCCATGAGGATCGGCCACAGGTCGCGGCCCTTGCTCGTCAGCCGGTACTCGTGCCGGGTCCGGCTCCCCGCCTGCTGATAGGGCACGGTCGTCAGGATCCCGGCCGCCACCAGTTTGCGGAGCCGGTCGGCGAGCACCGCGTCCGAGAGTCCGAGATGGCGCCGGAAGTCGTCGAAACGCCGGACCCTGATGAACGCGTCCCGCAGGATCAGCAGGGTCCACTTCTCGCCGACGAGATCGAGCGTGCTCTGGACCGGGCAGTTCTCCGTGCTCACGTCGAGCCATTCCATGCCGCCAGCCTAGCCACCTGGCTCTGTCATTGACAGTCAGCTACGAGGAGATCTAGCTTCTTTTTGGGAAGCCAGCCTGGGAGGTAGCGCGGTATGGGACGGTCACGCACGTACGAGTGGGAGGACCCGGGGGTCTCGGCAGCCGCCGTAGGACAGTCCACGGGTCTGGAGTTCCTGCGGGAACTGATCGGCGGGCGGCTGCCCGCGCCGCCCATCGGGGCCACCCTGAACTTCACACTCGACGAGGTGGAGCACGGGCACGCGGTGTTCTCACTGATACCGGGGGAGGAGCACTACAACCCCATCGGCAGCGTGCACGGCGGGGTCTACGCCACGTTGCTCGACTCGGCGGCCGGCTGCGCGGTGCAGTCCACGTTGCCGCAGGGCATGGGGTACACGTCGCTCGATCTGACCGTGAAGTTCCTGCGCCCGGTCACCGCCGACACCGGGCGGATCCGCGCCGTAGGGACGGTGCTGAACGGTGGGCGGCGTACCGCGCTCGCCCAGGCCGAACTGTTCGACGGGAAGGACCGGTTGCTCGCCCACGCCACGAGCAGCTGCCTGCTGTTTCCCGTGCCGGGTCCTTGACCCGGGACGGCCGAAATCCGCCTGTCCCCCGCGCAGGCGGATCCGTACCGTCAACTCCCTTGATCCATACGGTCGCAGGCGCTGCCGGAACGCTGTGAATTCTGCCGGGTGCGATGGTCGTGGTGGTATGGGGAGAAGTACGTACGCGCGTCCATGCGTACGTGGACGTGACACACGCGGGATCGTGAGGGCGTATGACGGGCGGGCCGGCTGGGGCGTACGAACGCATGCTGGCGGTCGCGGTGGCGGCTCTGCACGAACGGGAACCCGAGCGGTTGTGGCCGATGGTCGCCGCGGCGCTGCCGGGGCTGTGCGGTGGCGAGGCGCTGATCTACAAGCTCGGTGAGTGGACGGACCGGAGCGGGGCGATGGGGCTCTCGCCGGGTGCGGCGGCGCATCTTGGGGGGATCGGCGGCGTCGACGGCATCGGGGGCGACGCGATGGCGGTGTTGCGGCGGGGGTATCCGTTCGCGGACCACTACGCGGTGGCCGGTGCCACCCGTCGGCCAGGGACCGCGCGCCGGATGGCCGGCAGGGGATGGGCTCGCAGTCGGACGGCGGGCACGATCAGTCGGTTGATGGATGCCGACCACGTGCTGGCGATACCCCTGCCTGGCACGGCCACCCCGGTCACTGGTTGCCTCGTGTACCGCGCGGGCGGGGACTTCACCGAGGACCAGGTGCGGGCCGCCGAGCAGTTGCAGCCCCTGCTGGCCGGGGTGGAGCAGCAGCGCCAACTTCTTGAGCGTTGGCGCGCGGAGATGGCTCCGCGGGAGGCGCGGGAGGAGGTGTCGGCGGAGTCTCGGCTTACGCCCCGCCAGGTCACTGTTCTGCTGCTGCTCGCCGATGCGCTCACGGCTTCGGCGATTGCTCATCGGCTGGGGATCTCCGTGCGTACGGTGCACAAGCATGTCGAGGGGCTGTATCGGAAGCTGGGGACGCGGGATCGGGTGAGTACGGTGTTGCGGGCGCAGGAGATCGGGTTGCTGCCTCGGCGGGTGGGGCGTTGAGGGGCTGGGCCGGTGTTTCGACAAGTGCTCTCAACCGGGTTTTTCGGGGAGGGAGTTATCGGCGTCGGGGGCTTTGGGTCGTCTTGTGGGTGCGGGTCGGTGGGGGCTGGTCGCGCAGTTCCCCGCGCCCCTGGAAGACCGGGCTTCGCCGGTCTTCTGGGGAGGGTTCGCGTGGTGGGGCGCCGCGCCCTTGGAAGATTGGGCTTCGCCGGTCTTCTGGCGACGGTTCGCGTGGTGGGGCGCCGCGCCCTTGGAAGATTGGGCTTCGCCGGTCTTCTGGGACCGTTCGCGTGGCGGAGCCGCATATCGGCGCTGCCCCGGGCCTCCGAAGACCTAGCTGCGCTGGTTCGCGAGGGGTGCGCTCGCGCGGTGGAAGGGGACTGCCCCTAACTCCGTCGATGTCCGATGATCGTCGTGCATACCCGGGGCCCCGAGGCCCGTACACGGCATCGACAGGAGCTCACTTCCGTGGCCTACGACATCACTGCCCTGCGTGCTCTGTTCCCCGCCCTGAGCGGGGGACCTGCCCACTTCGACGGTCCCGGGGGTACGCAGACGCCGCGGCCGGTCATCGAGGCCATTGCGGAGGCGCTGGCGAACCCGCTTTCGAACCGAGGTCAGGTGACCGCGGGGGAGCGCAACGCCGACGCGATCGTCACCGGGGCGCGCGAGGCCATGGCCGATCTGCTGGGGGCGGAGGCCTCGGGGATCGTCTTCGGGCGTAGTGCCACCCAGCTCACCTACGACTTCTCCCGCACCCTTGCCGCGAGCTGGTCGCCCGGAGACGAGGTCGTCGTCACCCGGCTCGACCACGACGCCAACATCCGGCCCTGGATCCAGGCCGCCGAGCGGGTCGGCGCCGTTGTTCGCTGGGCGGACTTCGATCCCGCGACCGGCGAACTCACCCTGGACCACCTCCGCGCCGTTCTGTCCGAGCGCACCCGGCTGGTCGCCGTCACCGCCGCCTCCAACCTGATCGGCACCCGGCCCGCGATCGCCGAGATGTCGCGGCTCGCCCACGAGGTGGGCGCCCTGGTTCATGTCGACGGCGTTCACTACACCGCGCACGCCCGGGTCGACATCGGCGAACTCGGCGCCGACTTCTTCGTGTGCTCGCCGTACAAGTTCCTCGGCCCGCACCACGGCGTCCTCGCCGCCCGGCCCGAACTGCTGGAAACCCTGCGGCCGGACAAGCTCCTGCCGTCCTCGAACGCGGTTCCGGAACGCTTCGAACTCGGCACTCTGCCCTACGAGTTGCTTGCCGGGACGAGTACCGCGGTTGACGTCCTCGCCCGTCTCGACACGGGCGCCGCCGGCAGTCGTCGTGAGCGGCTCACAGGGAGCCTCGCCGCGCTCCATCAGCACGAGGAGACTCTGCGTACGCGTATCGATCAGGGGCTTGCCGCGCTGGACGGGATCACCGTCCACTCGAAGGCGGCCGACCGGACGCCGACTGTGCTCCTGACCCTGGACGAAGCCTTCGGTGCGCAGGGCACGCAGGACGCCTCCCGTTTCCTGGCGGAACGTGGCGTGTACGCGCCCTCCGGCTCCTTCTACGCCATCGAGGCCTCCCGGCGGCTCGGTCTCGGCGACTCCGGTGGCCTGCGTATCGGGCTCGCGCCCTATACCAGCGTCGAGGACGTCGACCGGCTCCTCACCGGACTCGCGCTGTTCCTGGAGCAGCCGCCCCGGTGAGGCGTCAGCGGCGGCGGGCGGCAACGACCGCTGAACTGGCCGGTGTTGTGAGTACTTCGGTGGCGTCGAGCGCTGGATGGGTCAGGTAGAACAGGCGTAGCTCGTCCACTTCGTCGCCGAACCGTGGCGGCCAGTGGGGCGACGGGGTGAAGTCGTCCAGGACGAGGATGCCTCCGGGGGCGAGCAGCGAGACGACTCGCTCGGGGTCGTCGCGCTTGCCCCCGCCGTCGCAGAAGAAGACGTCGAAGGGGGCGTGCCGCTCCAGCAGCCGCCAGTCCCCGGTGAGGACGTCGACGCGATCGTCGTCCGCGAAGAGACCGGCCGCGCGGCGGGCCGATTCCTCGTCTCGTTCTACTGTGATCAGACGGGCATCGGTGCCGAGTCCGCTGTGCAGCCAGGCCGTGCCCACACCCGAACCGGTGCCGCTCTCCGCGACGACTCCGTGGGGTTTCGAGGCCGTGGCCACCTTGAGCAGTCTGCCCACCTCGGGGATGCAGCTCAGCTCGAAGCCCAGCTCCGAGGCGATGCGCTCAGCGGCCACCACCCGAGACGGAACCCCGCGATCTGTCATGAGCCCGCACCCCTTTCGCCGTGAACGGTCGGCAATCCCGGGCGAATGTACCGTCGGCGGCACGGATGATGGAAAAAAGATGTATGCGATGACGGGTTAATGATGGATTCCACCCCTTCAATGTTGCCCCGTACCCGGTCTAGCGTTGCGCCCGTGTGAACGGCCTGGCCGTCGGCTGATCGGTACCGCTTCAGCCTTGGTGGTCTCTTGAGGTTGAGGGAGAAGGCGATGGCGCCTGTGGAACTGCTCGCCGTACGCCGATGGCACGAAGCGTCGGCGGCGGAGAGACGGACCCCGGACGTCACGTCGCCGGCCGCGGTCGCCCACCCCCACCGGAAGCTCGGAAAGGCCACAGCATGACCACGTCCCCCCTGAACAGGATCGCCGGCGCTCCCATCTCCTGGGGTGTGTGCGAAGTACCCGGCTGGGGCTACCAGTTGACGCCCGAGCGGGTACTGAACGAGATGCGTGAAGTCGGCCTGGCCGCCACCGAGTTCGGCCCCGAGGGCTTCCTGCCCAGCGCACCGGACGCCATGGCCCGCACGCTCGCCGACCACGACCTGCACGCCGTCGGCGGCTTCACCCCGCTGCTGCTGCACGTGCCCGGACACGACCCGCTGCCCGAGGCCGAACAGCTCCTTCAGGGCTACGACGCCTCGAAGGCGGAGGTGCTCGTCCTGTCGGCAGTCACCGGCCAGGACGGCTACGACTCGCGGCCCGAACTCGACGCCGACGGCTGGAAGTTGCTGCTGTCCAACCTCGACCGGCTGGCCTCGCTGGCCGCCGAACGCGGTGTCCGCGCCGTCCTGCACCCGCACGTCGGCACGATGATCGAGAACGGCGACGAGGTCCGGCGCGTCCTGGAGCACTCGGCGATCTCGCTCTGCCTCGACACCGGCCACCTGCTCATCGGCGGCACCGACCCGGCCGAACTCACCCGCCAGGCGCCCGAGCGCATCGCCCACACGCACATGAAGGACGTGGACGCCTCCCTCGCCGCCAAGGTCCAGGACGGACAGCTCAGTTACACCGACGCCGTACGCAAGGGCATGTACCGCCCGCTCGGCGCGGGCGACGTGGATGTCGAGGCGATCGTCACCCACCTCAGCGCCCGCGGCTACGACGGCTGGTACGTCCTCGAACAGGACACCATCCTCACCGAGGAGCCCACGACGAAGGGCCCGGTCGAGGACGTGTGGGCCAGCGCCGAGCACCTGCGTTCGGTGCTGCGCGGCGTCGCGCAGTAGTAGTCGTATACGGGCCTGGTGCCTGATGGCTGACGGTTTGGCGCGGTACTTGAGGAATCCGGGGATCAGAAGTGACCGCTGACGCGTTCCTGGCCACTTGTTGGACCACGGCAGGGGACGCCGCTCCCGACCGGAAGGACCAGCGCAGTCCGCTCGACCTGCGGGAACGGGTGGAGGCGGCACGGGACGCCGGATTCACCGCCTTCGGGCTGTTGTACGCGGACCTGGTGGAGGCCGAGCGCGCGTACGGGATCGCCGGGATCCGGTCCCTCTTCGAGGACAACGGGATCCGCCACGTCGAGCTGGAGCTGCTGACCGACTGGTGGGCCGACGGACCCCGGCGGGCCGCGTCGGACACCCTCCGCGCCGGAATGCTGCGGGCCGTCGAGGCGCTCGGCGCCCGTACCTTCAAGATCGGCCCCGACGCGGCGGACGAACCCTGGCAACTCGACGTCTGGGCCGAGGAGTTCGCCGTGCTGGCGGCCCAGGCCGACGGGGTGGGCGCCCGGCTCGGGGTCGAGCCGCTGCCCTGGTCCAACCTCAGGACCGTGCACGACGGACTACGGCTCGTCGAGGCCGCCGGCCACCCGGCGGGCGGTCTCATCATCGACGCCTGGCACGTCGAGCGTGCCCACACCCCACCGGCCGACCTGGCGGACGTCCCCGGGTCACGGATCGTGGGCGTGGAGCTCAACGACGCCGACCGTGACGTCGTCGGCACGCTCTTCGAGGACACCGTGCATCGCCGACGCCTGTGCGGAGAGGGCTCGTTCGACCTGCCGGGGATCATCGCCGCGCTGCGCACGGCAGGTTTCCGCGGCCCCTGGGGTGTGGAGATCCTGTCCGACGCACATCGTGCGCTGCCGGTGCGGGACGCCGCTGCCGCGGCGTACCGAAGTGCCACCGCACTCGTGAGGTAGAGCTGTCCGGATTCGCGGGTCAGCGTTCGTAGACGCCGGTCAGGCGGCCCCGGCCGAGGACGGGCGTGGTGACGGTGGACAGGAAGGTGCGGGGGCGGGCCCGGTCGATCGGTGTCGTGGTGGCCGCGCTGTCCACGGGAGTTGAGAGGGCGAACAGCTCGAAGACGTAGCGGTGTGGGCCGTGGCCTTTGATGGGCGCGGGGCCGTGGTAGCCCCGTCCGATCGTGGAGCGGAGGATCCGCACCCCGGGGCCGGGCTGCCGTGCGGACAGGGCGCCGGGTTCCAGGTGTTCGGCTGCCGACGGGTCGATCAGCGCGAGGCAGTGCACGGCGGGCTTGGGCAAGGGGACGTCGATGTCCTCTACGACCAGGAGGAGTTGGGCGGTGCCGGGCGGGAGCGGGGTCCAGGTCAGGTGAGGGGACAGGTCGGCGCCGCCGATCTGCTTCGCGCAGCTCTTCAGCGGCATGGTGGCACCGGCGCCGAAGTCCTGGCTGGTGAGGGTCAGTTGGTCGGTGCCTTGGAGGTTGGGCAGGTTCCACGCGGTGTGGGTCTCGCCTGCTCTGCGGTTCTTCAGGAGTCGGCCGAGCAGGGTCATCGCGTCGCCTCCACCATGTCGACGATCTCGGCGGTGGTCGCGGTCTCGCCCAGCTTGGGGAAGACGCGCTCGACGCTGTGGCGGTGGGACTCGGGATCGGGATCGCCCATGGCGTCGGTGGCCAGGACGACGTGGTAGCCGAGGTCGGAGGCGGAGCGTGCCGTCGACTCGACGCCCGCACTGGTCGCGATGCCGGTGAGTACGACCTGGCTGACGCCCAAGTCCCGTAGGAGCGTGTCGAGTCCGGTGTCGTGGAACGCGCTGCGCCGTCGCTTGGTGACCAGGTGGTCGGTCGGCTGTACGTCGAGTTCGTCGATGAGGTCGGCCCAACCGGCGGGCGGCACCGCCGCGTTGGCGGCCCGTCCGGTGTCGGTACGTCCCGGCGCGCGGCCGGTGACGTTGACCAGGATCACGGGGAGGCCGTGGCGCCGGAACTCGGTGGCCAGGTGGGTCGCCTGCTTGACGGCGGCCGTGACCGGGGCGTCGGTGAGGGCCGAGACGATGCCCTTCTGCAGGTCGACCACGACGAGCGCGGCCCCGGGGTCGATTGTGGTCAGTGGCATGGGAGTTGCTTCTCCTGTGGGTGTCGTCCGGGTGCGTGGAGATGGGGAGGGGCGGGCTTGGCCGCCGGCTTACCTCTCCGGTCGTGCGAGGGCCTCGCCGGTGGCGGATTCGCGCGCGCCCGGGGTCCTGGCCGTGGGGCCGGTGCCGGCGCCGCGCAGCAGGGAGGCGATCGCGGCGAGGAAGGCGAGGGTGGCGCCGAAGGCGAACACGATGACCAGGCCGGAGTGGAAGGGCCCGGATATCAGGCTCGGGAAGAACTCGCTGCCGGTCAGGGTGTGTTGCTGCGCCGCCGTCAGATGGGTCAGGACTCCGCTGGGCTGGAGCAGATGCTGGATCGGGTTGACGCCCAGCTGCGCCGCGAACAGGGACGAGACCGGGGGCAGCCCGCCGACCTGTGCGGCCAAGTGGGCCGGTACGCCCTGCTGTTGCAGTCCCGTGGTGAGGGTGTGCGGGAGGCTCCTGGCCAGCCCCGCGATCATCAGGGAGAAGAACACGCCGATGGAGACGGCGGTGCCGGAGTTCTGGAAGGTGGCGCGCATGCCGGAGGCGACACCGCGCAACCGGGCGGGCACACTGCCCATGATCGAGGAGGAGTTGGGGGAGGCGAACATCCCGCTGGCGATCCCGTTGAGCGCGATCAGCACCGCGAAGATCCAGTAACTGAAGTCGATCGGCAGACACATCAGGCCCAGGAAGGTGGCGCCGAACAGCGCCGCACCGCCGGTGGCCAGCCCCCGGGAACCGAGCCGGTCCGACAGATATCCGGAGACCGGTCCCGCGGCGAGGAAGCCCGCGGTCAGCGGCAGCATGAAGATGCCGGCCCACAGCGGGGTGTCGGCGTAGTCGTAGCCGTGCAGCGGGAGCCAGATGCCCTGGAGCCAGATGATCAGCACGAACTGCATTCCGCCCCGGCCGATCGAGATGGCCAGGCCCGCCAAGTTGCCGAAGGTGAAAGCCCGTTGGCGGAAGAGGCTGAGCTGGATCATCGGCGCCGAGGTGCGGTTCTCGATCACGACGAAGGCCGCCAGGAGGAGCAGTCCGCCGGCTGTCAGGACGTCGACCAGCGGGTTGGTCCAGCCCATGGTGTGGCCGCCGTAGGGCTGGAGGCCGAAGGTGATGGCGATCAGGGTGGCGCTGAGGCCCACGGCGAAGGTGATGTTGCCCCACCAGTCGATGCGGCCGCCGTCGTGTTTGGCGGTCTCGCGCAGGGTGCGGTAGGCCCACACGGTGAAGAAGACGCCGATGGGCACGTTCACCCAGAACACGGCCCGCCAGTCCCAGGCCGACAGCAGACCGCCGGCTACCAGGCCGATGAACATCCCACCCAGGGCGGCGACTTGGTTGATGCCGAGGGCGAAGCCGCGCTGTTCCTCGGGGAACGCATCGGTCAGGATCGCTGCCGAGTTCGCGGTCAGCATCGAGCCGCCGACGGCCTGCAACACCCGCCAGCCGATCAGCCACATCGCTCCGTGACCGCCGTCGAAGGGGTCGAAGGAGAGCAGGACCGAGGCGAAGGTGAAGACGGCGAACCCGGAGTTGTAGATCCGGACCCGGCCGTACATGTCGCCGAGCCGCCCCACCGTGACCACCAGCACGGCCTGGACCAGCCGGTATCCCATGATCATCCACAGCAGATACGCGATGTTGCCCGGCGCGAGCGGGTCGAGGTGGATGCCCCGGAAGATCGTCGGCAGGGCGATCAGCACGATGGAGCCGTCCAGCGCGGACATGAAGACCGCGGCGGTGGTGTTCGTCAGCGCCGTCCACTTGTACCGGTCGTCGGCGGCCGGGCGGCGCGGGGCCCGTGTCGTGGGAGGATCCGTCGTCATCAGTCTGCTTCCTCGTGGCTCCGTCGACGTCAGATGTGCTGGGCCAGTCGCTCCAACAGCGGTGCTGCCGCGGCGAGTTGCTCCAGCTCCGGCGGGGTGAACGCGCCGCCGGTCAGGGCTTGGGCGATGAGTTCGGCCCGCGCGTTGCGCTTGTTCCGCAGCGCCTGCCGGCCCGCGTCGGTCACCGTCAGCACCGCGCGCCGGCCGTCGTCCGGATCCGGGCGGCGCTCGACCAGGCCACGGGTCCGCAGCTCGTTGAGTGTCGCCCCCATGGCCTGCGCGGTGATCTGCGCCTCCCGGGCCAGCGCCGAGGAGGTCGTGGGGCCCGCGCGGTCCAGCCGCGACAGGGCGCTCCGCTCGGGCATCGTGAGCCCGCCCTCGACCGGCACCTGTCGGGCCCGCCGCACCAGCACGGCGATGCTCGCGAGGAGGGCCGAGGCGACCGCGTTCGGGTCCAGGTCGTCGTCGTTCATGTACTAAGGCTACTTTATAAAGCAGCCTTAGTGAATTCCCCTCGCGTGCGCACCCAGGGTTCGTGCGCACGCTGGGCTACGGCAATGACGGAGGCCGTCTTTCGCGAGAGCCCCTCGAAGAGTTACGGTCCGAACCGCCGGTGACCGCCGAGACGTTGGAGCCCAGAGATGCCCGGTCGTCCGGGCGCGCGTTGACGGCATAGGCCGAGATCGGCCCGTCATCGCGTGCCGCCCTTGAAGTCGCTGCGGCACAGCGAGCCTTTCCCTCCCCGCTCGAACCGTGGGCGCGTCCTTCGCGCGCCCGGTCGCGGGTCTCGTTGCCGGCAACTCAAAGGGTTCCTGTGCCGTCCACTTCGAACAATGACTTCCGGTGGCTCTGGTTGGGGCAGACGGTCTCCCAACTCGGCGAACAGTCAAGCCTGGTGGTCCTACCGCTCTTCGCCGTCCTGACGCTCGACGTCGGTGCCGGGCAGTTGGGTGTCCTGCGTGCGGTGGAACAGGCGCCGATCCTGCTGCTCTCGCTCCTCGTCGGCGCCTGGGTGGACGGATGGCGGACGCGCACGGTGATGGTGGTGGCGGACGTCGGACGCAGCCTGGTGCTGGGCGTTGCCGCCGTGGCCGGAGCGCTCAACTGGCTCGGTCTGCCTGCCCTGTTCGTGCTGGCCTTCGTCGCCGGGGTGCTGTCCGTGTTCTTCGACGTGGCCTACCAGGCCTCTCTTGTACGGCTGGTGACGTCCGATCGGTTGGTGCGCGGCAACAGCGCGTTGGAGGGCAGCAGATCCGCGGCGCAGATCGGTGGGCCTGCCCTTGGTGGTGCGTTGGTGACCCTGCTGTCGGCGCCGGTCGCTGTCGCCTCCAGCGCGGGGTTCTTCGCGCTGTCGTTCCTGTCGATCCGCCGGATCGGCCGTACCGAGTCCGTCCCGGAGCGTTCGGGGCATCCCCCTCGCGTAGGGCGGCGGATCCATGAAGGACTGCGTTTCGTCGTCGGTGAGTCCTTGCTGCGGGCCGTCTGCCTCGCCGCGACCGCCTTTCAGTTCTTCTTCGCGGCGACGATGACCGTCTACCTGCTCTTCCTCCCCCGGGAACTGCACCTGTCGGGCACCGCCGTGGGCCTGGCGCTCGCGGCGACCGGTCCGGGCGCGCTCGCCGGCGCGCTGCTGGCCGCCCGGCTGCCGGGCCGGTTCGGATACGGCCGGGTGATCGTGGTCGCGGCGGCACTCGGTGACGGCGCGTTCCTGTGTGTGCCCGCGCTCCGGGGGTCGTCCGCGACGACGATTGCCGTACTCCTCGCGGTGAACTTCGTGTTCGGGGTCGCCGGGCAGCTGGTGAACGTCACCGTCATGGCCGTCCGGCAGGCCGTGACTCCCCATGGGTTGCAGGGGCGTGTGGCCGCGACGATCACGTTCGCCGGTATGGGGCTGACGCCGCTGGGCTCACTGTTCGGCGGGTTCATCGCGCAGGAGTGGGGGCTGCGGACCGGCCTTCTCGTGACGGCCGCGGGCATGGTGCTGTCCCCGGTGGCGCTGGCGCTGTCCCCGCTCGCACGCCTGGGAGGGGATCTTGACGCCCTCGCACGTGATCAGCCCGGTACCGAGTAGGGGAGTGGTGGCCGGACCTTGGTTAATCTGCACGGGTGAGCATCGACCTGACCCTGCTGCCGCGTGTCGCCTATCGAAGACAGGAGGTCACCGCGCCCCGTCTCCGTGGTCTCCTCGCGTTGCTCGTAGGCGACTTGCGCACCGGCTGCAGCACCGAGCGGCTGGTGGAAGGCCTGTGGCCGGACGAGTTGCCGGAGCGGCCGGGGAAGGCGCTCCAGGTACTCGTGTCCAGGGCGCGGGCGCAGCTGGGCGCGGACCTCATCGTCAGCACGCCGACCGGATACCGGCTCGCCCTGGCCGAGGACCAGGTCGACAGTTCCGCCCTGCTGCTGCGCGCCGCCGCGAGCGCGGACCGGGCCAGGGCCGGGGACCACGCGGGATCGCTGGCCGAGACCGAGGCCGGGCTCGCGCTGTGGGAAGGCACCCCCGACCAGGGCGGCGACACCGACGACCCCGTGGCCGCGTTGCGAGCAGAGCGCGTCCCCGTCCGCGACGCGCTCGTCCGCGCGCAGGCACTCGCGCTCGCCCGCCTCGGACGGCACGCCGAGGCCGCCGCTCCGCTGGCCGTGGCCGCCGTAGCGCATCCGCGGGATGAGGAGGTGCTCGGTGAGCTGTTGCGGGGGGAGGCCGCGACGGCGGGGCCGTCCGCCGCGTTGACCCGGTACGAGGCGTACCGGCGTGAGTTGCGCGACGACCTTGGCACCGACCCGGGGGCCGGACTCAAGGCCGTTCAGCAGGAGTTGTTGCGTGGCGAGGCGCCCGTGGCCCGGCATGGTGTCCCGCACGAGCCGAACCCGTTGCTCGGCCGGGACGAGGACATCGCGGCGGTGGAAGGGTTGCTTCGTTCCTCGCGTGCCGTCACCGTCGTCGGACCCGGCGGGCTGGGCAAGACGCGGCTCGCGCACGCCGTCAGCCGGCGGGCCGAGCAGCGCGTCGTGTACTTCGTGCCGCTCGCCGGTGTCACCGAGGACGCCGACGTGGCCGCCGAGGTCGCCTCCGCGCTCGGCGCCGGTGCCATGAACGGGCCCGCCTCGGGTGACCCAATGGCAGGCATCCTCGGTGTGCTCGGCTCCGGGCCCGCGCTGCTGGTCCTCGACAACTGCGAGCAGATCGTCCGGGGCGTCGCCGACCTCGTCCAGGCACTCGTCTCGTCGTCCAAGGACCTCCGGGTACTCGCCACCAGCCGCTCCCCGCTCGGCCTCACCTCGGAGGCGGTGTACGCGCTCCCGGAACTCGGTCTCGGTGTCTCGGTCGAGCTGTTCACGCAGCGGGCCCGGGCCGCCCGGAGCGGGGTGGAGCTGCCGCCGGACGCGGTGGCCGAGCTGTGCCGGCACCTCGACGGGCTGCCGCTCGCCGTGGAGTTGGCGGCTGCGCGGGTGCGCGTCCTGTCGGTGCCGGACATCGCTCGTCGCCTCGGCGACCGGTTCGCGCTGCTGCGCGGCGGGGCGCGGGACGTCCCGGAGCGCCACCGCACCCTGCACGCGGTCGTCGAGTGGAGCTGGAACCTGCTCGCCGAGGACGCCAGGGCCGCGCTGCGCACCCTGTCCGTCTTCCCCGGCGGCTTCTCCGGCGAGGCGGCCGAACAGGTGCTGGGCGACGACGCGTTGGTGCTGCTGGAGCAGTTGGCCGACCAGTCGCTGCTCACCGTCGCCGACACTCCGGCCGGTGTGCGGTTCCGGATGCTGGAGACCGTACGGGAGTTCAGCGCGGCCCGGCGTACGAAGGCGGGCGAGGACGAGGCAGCCGTAGAGCAATTCCTTGTCTGGGCGCGGGAGTTCGGGGTCGCGCATCACGATGTGCTCTTCGGTTCGGACTCGCAGGCCGCGTGGGAGCGGATCAAGGGCGAGCAGGACAACCTGGTGGCGGCGTTGCGGCATGCGCTGGCGCGTGCGGACGATCCCGCGACCGCTGCCGTGACCGCCGTCCTCGCCAGTCTGTGGTCGACCGGCACCGACTACCCCCGCCTCATCGCCCTCACCGAGGACACCGGACCGGCGCTGTCGCACTACTACCCCGCGCCCGCATACGTCGAAGTAGCCCGCACCGCCGCCGTGTTGGGCACCGTGACCGTGTTCATGGGCGTCGGCCCGCGTGCCGTACGCCAGCTCGTCACCCTCCGCCGGCTGCCGTCGGCCCCGCCGACCTCGTTGATGCGCGCCGCCGCGATCGTGCTGAGCGCGATCCCCGAGATACGGCGGCCCGACTACGACGTGCTGCGCAGGCTGTGCGAAGGCGAGGGCGGCGAGGGGCCGTTGCTCTCCGGTATCGCCGAGTGCGTGGCGTGCTACGTCTGGGAGTTCGAGCACGACATCGAGCGCGCGCTGGTCTCCGCCCGCCGAACTGTCGTAGGGCTGGCGCGAGTTGACAATCCGTCCGTGCAGCTCATGGTGCACTCGCGGTTGAGCGAGCTGTGTCTGCGGACCGGGCGGGGCGAGGAGGCGTACGAGCATCTCAAGGCGTCCCTCGCGGTGCTGCCGCGGCTCGGTGACGGGCACGACTACGTCGGTATCCGTTCGCTCCTCGTCCTCGCCTGTCTGCAGCGTGGCGACGCCGACGAGGCGGAGTACTGGCTGCGGCAGGCGGAGAGCGACAACACCCCGCCGGAGGACGACTTCTACCGGCCCGACCTCGGCGGGCGCGCCGAGATCGCGCTCGCCCGCGGGCTGACGGAGGTCGGACTCGGCCTGTGGCGCGGTGCCGTGGAGCGCATGCTCGCGGCCGGTGCGCTGCGCGACGCCGATGCCTGGCTCGACCCGTGGGCGTTCATGGTCCAGGCGGTGGCCGTGACGGCCCACGCACGTGCCGAACGGCTCGCGCTGGTCGCGGAGTTGGTCGACCGGCTGCGCCGGCGGCTGCGGACACTGCTCGCCGAACCGGTCGGCTCGTCCCACGAACTCCCCATGCTCGGGACGATGTTGCACGCCCTGGGCATGGTGGGGCTGGCGTCCGGCGAAGGAGACGAAGGCGCCGTACGGATGATCGCGTTGGCCGAACGGCTCGGCGTGCTGCGGGAGTTCCAGCCGACGATGTCGGCGGACCTCGCCCGGCGGGCGGCCGAGAACGCCGACCGGGCGGCGTACGCCGACGCGGTGTCGGAGTACGCCGCCCTGGGGCGGGACGAGTTGCGGGAGGCGGCCCGCGCTGTCATGGCGACTACTTCGGGTCGCGATTGAACGCGGCCGTGGACCAGCGGTAGCCGAGCACGGTCAGGCCGACGCACCAGGCGAGCGCGATCCACCAGTTGTTGCCGATCTCGGTGCCGAGCAGCAGGCCGCGCAGGGTCTCGATGGCCGGGGTGAACGGCTGGTACTCGGCGATCGGCTGGAACCAGCCCGGCATGGTGTCGGCCGGGATGAACGCGCTGGAGATCAGCGGGAGGAGGATCAGCGGCTGGGCGCTGTTGGCGGCCGCCTCGGCGCTCGGGCTGACCATGCCCATCCCGACCGCGATCCAGGTGAGGGCCAGGGAGAACAGCGCGAGCAGCCCGAAGGCCGCCAGCCACTCCAGGACCGTGGCGTCCGTGGACCGGAAACCGATGGCCACGGCGACCGCGCCGACGAGGACCACGCTGGCGACGCACTGGATCACACTGCCCACGACGTGCCCGACGAGCACGGACCCGCGATGGATCGCCATGGTCCGGAAGCGGGCGATGATGCCCTCGTTCATGTCGGTGGCGACGGACACCGCGGTCCCGATCACGGTGCCGCCGATGGTCATCATCAGGATCCCCGGGACGAGGTACGCGACGTAGTCGGAGCGGTCCGCGCCGCCGATGCCCGTGCTCAGCACATCGCCGAAGATGTAGACGAAGAGCAGCAACAGCATGATCGGCGTGAGCAGCAGGTTCAGGGTGAGGGACGGGTAGCGCCGTACGTGCAGCAGGTTGCGGCGCAGCATCGTGGACGAGTCGCGGACGGCGAGGGAGAGGGTGCTCATCGGACGTTCTCCTTGGGCTGGTTGGGCACGCTGGGCTGGTCGGCGACCTTGGCGCCGCCGGTCAGGGCGAAGAACACGTCGTCGAGGTCGGGGGTGTGCACGGTCAGCTCGTCCGCCTCGATGTCGGCGGCGTCCAACCAGTCGAGGATGGCGCGCAGTTCGCGCTGGCTGCCGCCGCTGGGGATCTGCAGCGAGAGCGTCTCGTCGAACCGAGTGACCTCGCGCAGGGCCGTCGCGGCGGACTGGTAGGCGTCCGGGTGGGTGAACCGGAGCCGCACGTGGCCGCCGGGGACGAGCCGCTTCAACTCCTCGGCGCTGCCGTCGGCGACGAGCTTGCCGTCGTTCAACACCGCGATGTGGTCGGCGAGTTCGTCGGCCTCGTCGAGGTATTGGGTGGTGAGGAAGACGGTCGTACCGCCAGCGACGAGTTCGCGGATGATCTGCCACATGGTGTGGCGGCTGCGGGGGTCGAGGCCGGTGGTCGGTTCGTCGAGGAAGATGATGTGTGGGTTGCCGACCAGGGTCATGGCGAGGTCGAGGCGGCGCTTCATGCCGCCGGAGTAGGTGGAGGCGGCTTTCTTGGCGGCTTCGGTGAGGTCGAAGCGTTCCAGGAGTTCGGTGGCGGTACGGCGGCCTTCCTGTTTGGGGAGGTGGTGCAGGTCTGCCATGAGGAGCATGTTCTCCTCGCCGGTGATCAGGCCGTCGACGGCGGAGAACTGTCCGGTGACGCCGATCGTGGCCCGTACGGCCTGTGGGTCGGTGGTCAGGTCGTGGCCGCCGACGCGCAGGTTGCCGGCGTCGGCGGTGACGAGGGTGGAGAGGATCTTGACGGCGGTGGTCTTGCCGGCGCCGTTCGGGCCGAGCAGGGAGAAGACGGTACCGGCCGGGACGGCCAGGTCGATGCCGTCGAGGACTGTCTTGTCCCCGTAGGCCTTGCGCAGCCCGGTGGCCGAGATCGCGAGTTCCTCGGTGGTTGTCGTCATGCCGCAGAGCGTGCGGCAGGGCGCATTCAGCTCGGTTTCACGGTGGTTTCAGTGTCCTGGAACCGGCGGGAGCGCCGACAGGGAGCACGGGCGGAGCCGCGCCGATAAGCTGATGGTGCTCGGCACATCAGCGCGCACCCAGCCAAAACTCCCACCGCAGCACAGGAGGAATCGTGGCCGGACAGTTCGAGGCGACAGCCGAGGTCAACCGCCCCGTCGAGGAAGTCTTCGCCTTCCTCGCCGAGGGCACGAACGACCCCAAGTTCAGCCCGAGGGTCCAGAAGATCACCAAGACTCCCGAGGGCCCGACGGCCGTGGGCACCGTCTTCACCAGCACGGTCAAGGACGCCGGTATGAAGACGGGCCGCACGTTCCGGATCACCGAGTTCGAGGCCCCCCATCGCATCCGCTGGACGGAGACCTCCAAGAACACCGTGACGGCGGACGAAGGTGGCTACGACCTCGAAGCCACCGGTCCGGGCACGACCAGGGTGAGGATCTTCAACGTCCTCGAAGGCCACGGCATCGGAAAACTGCTCGTGGGCTTCGCGCTGAGTGCGGCACGCAAGGACGCGCCCGGGTTCGGGCAACGGATCAAGACGGCGGTGGAGGCCTCCTGAAAGACCGATATCTGGGAAGCCCGGGGACTAACTCGCCGTCGACGGGAGGCTGTTGTACGCCTCCACCTCCAGGAGCGGACGACCTGAGGCCAGGGCCCGGGTCGGCCAGGACAGGGTGACGGTCTGGGGCTCGTCGGGCAGCAGCCACAGGTAGTTGTGGCTGTACAGCGTCGGCAGGACGCGATGGCCGGTCGCCCCGTCCTTCAGCGAGAGGCGGACCATCGCGGCGACGGCCGACCCGTGATTGCGGACGGTGGCGGTCAGTTCGGTCCGGGCTCCGGAACGGGACACGCGCCCGAGCGACGCGGACACCTTCGTTTGTGGCGCCTTGCCCAGTGCCCGCATGGCCGCCGGTGTGCGATAGCGCCAGTACGTGTTGCGCGACAGGACCCGGCCGTCGCCGCCGGTCAGCGTCAGGCGGAGGAGATGCAGGTCCGGCAGGTCGTCGGTCCAGGCCGCGGTGAACGCCTCCGCGGTCGCTGCCGGTGCGACGTCCAGCCGGGCGGTCTTGTTCCCGCCGAGCCGACGACCCGTCAGATCGATCAACTGTGCTGAGACCACGGCGTTCTTCAGGCCGTCACGCGTGTGGTTGACCGCGATGACCCGCCCCTCGGGATCGGCCTGCACATGCAGGGGCTCGCAGGCCGAACGGGCGCCGTAGTACGTGCCGTTGACGTCGAAGTCGTAGTCGTAGGTCTGCCAGACCGTGCTGTGCCAGGCCGGGTGGGACATCCACAGCATGAGACCGCTGGCGTTGTCCCAGAGGTTGGCGTTCCAGGCCTCGAACATGGCGCGCGTGTTCTCGTAGTTGACGAACTGGGCCTTGCGCGCGAAGTCGTCCAGGCCGGTGGTCGTGCCGAGGCGCGCCTCTACGGCCGCCTTGTACGTCTGCGGTGCCTGGTTCCCGCGCTCGCTCCAGTCGTGGTAGTACCAGGCGCCGCGTATCGGCCACTCGGGCTCGTCGCCCGTCATGGTGCGCATGCTGGCGGCGGTGGAGACGACGGGCATGCCGATCTCGGTGTGGAAGCCGAAGTCCTTGCTGCCGTAGGTAGTCGGGTCGAAGTACTTCTCCGGCTCCACCCAGCCGTACGGTCCGCCACCGGTGATGATGCCGCCGGCCGAGTTGTTCTGGTAGAGGATGCCGGGGGCCTGTCCCTCGACGGCCTCGCGCATGCCCTGGTCGATGGCGGCGGGCGGGTTGCCCTCGTTGGCGCCGCACCAGATGACCACGCTGGGGTGGATGCGGTAACGCAGGACGGTGTCCCGGGCGGTCGAGTTGAAGGCGTCGTGGTCCGGCGGGTCCATGCCCCACGCGTTGGGGAAGTCGTTCCACACCAGGATCCCGTGCTCGTCGCACGCGGCGAAGAACTCCTCCCGGTCACACGTGCCCACCCAGTTGCGGATCATGGTGAAGTTCATGTCGCGGTGCATCCGCACGGCCGCGTCCATCCGCTCCGGCGGCATCCGGCGCAGCAGCTCGTCCCAGCCCCAGTTGCCGCCCCGGGCCAGCACCCGCACGCCGTTCACGCTGATCTTCAACGGGTCGGGGGTGTTGGACACGGACTTCACGTCGGTCCACGTGTCCGCGTCGTCCGACACCTGGATCACGTAGGTTTTCGGGTACGCCGACTCCCAGAGGACGGCGACCCGGTCGAACTTCTTCGAGGCTCCGAGGTCGACCTGGATCCACTGGTGGTCCTCGTACTCCGAGGACCAACGGGTGCTCGTGTCACCGTCGGTGGCGTGCGCGGCCGGGTGGTCGGGGTCCTCGGTGGACGCGGTCGTCTTCTGGTGCAGGGCCAGGTCGGTGCCGGGAGCGGTGCTGTCGACGACGCCGAGGGACCACAGGGAGTTGCCCCAACTGGTGTTGCGCAGCCCGCAGTTGATGCGGACGTAACGGGCGGTCCGGGCAGTGAAGTCCTCCACCTGGAGGCTCGCGTTGCCGTTGTTGAAGGGCAGCGGGACCGCGTTGTTGTCCACCGGCGCGGCATCGGTCCAGGTGGCGTTGTCGGTGGAGACCTGTACCACGTAGGTCTTCGCGTATGCCTGTTCCCAGGTCAGGTCGACCCCGTCGAAGGGCTGCACGGACCCCAGGTCGACACGTATCCACTGGTCGTCCGTGTAGGCCGAGGACCAGCGCGTGTCGGGATCGCCGTCGGTCACGTTGCCGGCGGCGTGGTCGTCCCCGTCCGTGGTCGAAGCGTCGGCCTGCGCGTGCAGGGCCAGGTCGGTGGCGGGCCGCGCACTGTCGCGTACGGCCAGGGACCACAGGGAGTAGCCCCAACCAGAGGCCCGGGTAAGGCACTTGACGCGTACGTACCGGGCCTGTCGCCGGTCGAACGTCGCCGACTGGGTGTACGCGTCACCGGAGTTGGCGAACGGCAGCGGCACCTCGTACTCGTAGCCGAACTGACGGATGCCGAACCGGGTGGTGCGGCGGTCGCTCTCGGAGCCGTCGAGCGCCGCGGTGAGGGTGAGCTTGTGCAGGGCCGGGTCACCCAGGCCGTTGGGCCACCACAACTCCGGGTTGCGCAGCCGCAGTTGACCGAAGACGGCAGGCGTGAACGTGATGTCGACGCTCTCGCCCGCCGGTACGGTGACGACCTTGCTGACCCGCATGTTGTCGAAGGCCGCCGAGACCGTCGTCCTGTGGTCGGTGGTGTCGGCGTTGCGGACCGGTACGACGATCGTCAGCTCGGCGGTCGACACCTTGGGAAGGTCCGGCAGTACGGTGTCGACCCGCGGGTCGCCGATCACGACATGGCCGGTCGTCCTCAGTCGGACGTGGTTCCAGATGCCGGCGGCCCGGTCGCGTACCGCCGGCATCCAGTCCCAGCCCGAAGAGGCCAGGTAGGTGGGGGAGTTGAGGTTCATCTGGTTGGCGCCCGCGTCCACCCAGGACTCACCGGCAGGGCCCTTGTCGCCGGGGCTGCCGGGCACCGGCATCGGCGTGATCTTCACGGCGAGCGCGTTCGCCCCGCCCGTAGCGAGCAGCTCGGTCACGTCATGGGCGGCGCGGGCGAACGGGTAGGTCAGACCGCCCACCTGGTGACCGTTGAGCCAGATGTCGGCCGTGTGGTTGATGCCGTCGAACTCCAGCCAGGTCCGGCGCCCGGTCCCGGTGCGCAGACCGCGCGGCAGCTCGAACTCCCGCCTGTACCACCACGAATGACGTGACAGGGCCTCCGGGATGTGGAGGTTGTTCAGTCCGACCACGGGGTCGGGCAGCTTGCCCTGGTCCACGAGTGAGCCGAGTACCGTGCCGGGGACGGTGGCCGGCAGCCAACTACCGGTGTCCACGGACGCCTTCGAGAGTTTCGCGCCGTCGCCGTCGCCGTCGCCGTCGCCGTCGCCGTCGCCGTCGCCGTCGCCGTCGCCGTCGCCGTCGGCCCAGTCGTCCAGCGTCAGTCGCCAGCCGGACTCCACCGGGACCGTGCCGTCCTCGGCCACCGCCAGCTTGGGTGCCGGTCCGGAGTGGGTGCCCCAGTCGGTCCAGCCCGTGGCCGACGGCCGGTGGCCCGCGACGGTGCCGTAGACCTCGAAGCCGTTGAGGCCAAGGGGGTTGGGGTGGGAGCGTCTGAGTGAGGTCAGTCGTACCCAGCGGGCGGTGACCGGGCGTGCGGGCTGGATGTTCACCACTCCGCCCGTGCCTGCCGTGGTGCGGTACGCGCTGGTCCAGGTCGTGTGATCGGTGGACGTCTCGACGACGTACTCGACCGAGTAACTGGACTGGATTTCCTTGCCCGTCGTGCCGTCGGCCGGGTTGCCCGTGGCGGGAGGCGTGAACACCGGGTCGCTCGCGTCGGCCTCGAAGGTGAGGCGGATCGACGTGACGGTGCACGCGGCCTGAAGGTCGATCGCGATCCACTGCGGGTCGCCCGCCGCGGCCCGCCATCCGCTGCCGCGCACTCCCGGCGAGCCGAGCCGGTCCACCACGAACGAACCCGGGGTCGGCGCGTAGGCCGTCGAGGAGACGGACACGGGGCGGTGGAGCGCGAGTTCGCCGGGGGAGGAGGGCACCGTCGTCGGGCCGGCACTCGCGGCGCCGGCGGTCGACATGGGCAGCAGGGAACCCAGGCCGAACCCCGCAAGCAGCGTGGAACCCGTGGTGACGATGGAGCGGCGCGACACGTGTGGTGAACTCGGCTGATCTGTCATGAGCGTGATGTCCCATCAAAAACCGGCGGCACTGACAACGTTGCCAAAGGCTGTGACGCGAGGGAAGCTGTGTCAACCCCTGATGCAGCCTTCTAATAAATTAGGAATTAATATTGACAGGGTTTCGGTCGCGCGCCACAGTCGTCGCCGTGACGCCGGAAGCCCCTGTCGCAGTGCGGCCCGGGTCACGTCCTCCTGCTTCCCAACCCTCGGGAGAGGCAAGTGACTTCACATCCGCAGGTCCGCACACCCGCGGCTTCGAGACGGACGCGCCGCGCCACCGTCGTCGCCATCGCGACCGTACTGGCGGCGACCGCCGCTCCGGTGGCAACGGCGCAGAACACGGCATCTGTGGCCACGGCGCGGACCGGTGCCGACCAGGGCGCACCCGACTACTACGACAGCGGTCTCGCGCCGACGCCCTACATGGGTTGGAACACCTACTACGGTCTGGGCGCGCCCACCGAACAACAAGTGCGCTCCGTCGCGGACAAGCTGGTCAACAGCGGTCTGCGGGACGCCGGTTACGACATCGTGTGGCTCGACGGCGGCTGGCAGGCCGACAACCCGCGTGACGGGCAAGGGCGGTTGGTCGCCAACCCGACCCGGTTCCCCTCGGGCATCCCCGCCCTCGTCTCCTACCTGCACAAGCGCGGCCTGAAGGCGGGCATCTACACCGACGCCGGCACCTACGACGGCGGCAAGAGCTGCGGGCTCGGCAGCAGGGGCCACTACGACGCGGACGCACGGCAGTTCGCCGGCTGGAAGATCGACGCGGTCAAGGTCGACTTCCTGTGCGGGATCGGCGCCAAGCTCGATCCGGGCCCGGCGTACAAGGAGTTCAGCGACGCGGTGGCCAAGTCCGGCCGCACGATGCTGCTGAACCTGTGCAACCCGCTCACCGACGACTGGGGTCTGCCGCACACCCCCGAGCAGGACGCGCACAACACGTACGTCTACGCCCCGACCATCGCCGACTCCTGGCGTACCGGCACGGACATCGCCTGGGGCACCCCGAGCCCCGGCCAGTGGCCCAACATCCTGCGCAACATGGACGCCAACGCCTGGCACCCCGAGGCGCAGGGACCCGGGCACTACAACGACCCGGACTACCTCATCCCGATGCGCCAAATGACCGACGGCACGCTGGAGTTGACCCAGGAGGAGTCCACCACGCAGTACGTGATGTGGGCGGAGATGGGCTCGCCGCTCGTCCTGGGTTCCGACCCGCGCACCCTGTCCGACTCGATGCTCGCCACCCTGCGCAACCCGGAGATCATCGCCGTCGACCAGGACCCGCTCGCGGTCCAGGGTGTACGGGTGGCCAGTGACTCCGTCGGCGACGTCTACAGCAAGGTCCTCACCGGTGACGGCCGGCGCGCGGTCGTCCTGCTCAACCGGTCCGACCAACCGGCCCTGCGTACCGTGCAGTTCGCGGACACCGGGCTCGGCGGGTCGGTCCGGGTACGCGACCTGCGGGCTCGCGCCGACCGGGGCACGCACACGGGGTCGTACACCGTCGAGGTCCCCGCGCACGGCACCGCGCTCCTGAAACTGACCGGGGCGGACGCCCTGCCCGGTACGAATCTGGGCCGGAAGACCACGGCGAGTCCGGCCGTCGTGCGTGACGGCGACACGCTGACCACCTTCCTGCGCGGAGCGCACGGCTCGCTCGTCCAGCAGACCGACGGCAGGTCGCGGGACCTCGGCGGTCCGGCGAAGGGCGGGATTCTCGGCCAGCCCGCCGCGTACGCCTCGGCCGGCGGCCGGATCGACCTCTTCGTGCGCGGGGCCGACTCCCGGGTGTACCGGCGGGTCTACGCCAGTGGCCGTTGGGGTGCGTGGCAGAGCCTGGGCGGCCGGGTGGCCGACGCGCCGTCGGTGGCGTTCACCGATCCCGCGCACTGGACGCTGTTCGCCACCGGCACGGACGGGCAGGTCGTCCAGCGCGGCCCGTCGACCGGCTGGACCTCGCTCGGCGCACCCGGTGGCCGGGCGGTGTACGGGCGGCCGTCCGCTGCCGTGGACGCTCAAGGACGGGTGCAGGTCGCCGTACGCAGCGCGGCCGACGACGTGTGGACGCGGTCCCGGGACGTGTCGGGGGAGTGGTCGCCGTGGGCCTCGGTCGGCGGGACCGTCAGCGGGAGCCCGACGCTGGTCGCCGTAGGGGATGCCGTGGTGCTGTACGCGCGGGCCGCCGACTACACGCTCTGGCAGCAGCGGTACGAGAACGGTGCGTGGCAGGGCTGGACCAAGCGATCGGCGTTCCCCAGTGCCGCGTTCGACGGTGCGCTCGGGGCGGTGGCCGGGTCGGGCGGGACGGTCGACGCGGTGTTCCGCGGAGTCGACGGCTACGTTCACCTGACCCAGTTCAACTAAATTAGTAATTATTCTTGACGTGGTGGGGACGCCACGTGAACCTGGATCCCGCGCGCATCAGGATCCGCGCGGGATCCACAAGGAGCCATCCATGACGAACCACCAGCCAGACCGACGCCGGTTCCTCGCCGGACTCGGTGCCGCGGGGACGGCGGCACTGCTCAGCGGCTGTGTCACCTCGACCTCCTCCGGCAAGAGTTCCTCGAAGGGCGCGGTGAGCCTCCAGTCCAACCTCTCCGCCCCGCAGGCCAAGGCCGCGATGGAGGACCTCGTCGCCGCCTACGCCAAGAAGGGCTCCGACCGCGCGAGCCTCAACACGGTCGCGGCGGAGACCTTCCGCACCCAGCTGCCGACGTACCTCACCTCGGCCAACCCGCCGGACGTGTACACCTGGTACCCCGGCTCGGTGGCGGACGCCTACGCCAAGAAGAACCTGCTGCTCGACCTCGACGAGGCGTGGACCTCGTCGCCCGACCTCAAGCGCTACTCCAAGGCCTTGAACTCCCTGTGCACCGCGAGCTCCGGCAAGAAGGTCTTCGTCCCCAACACCTATTACTGGTGGGGCATGTTCTACCGGAAGTCCAACTTCGCCAAGTGGGGCGTGACCGAGCCCAAGACCTGGGACGAGTTCCTCGACCTGTGCGACAAGCTCAAGAGCAAGGGTGTCACCCCGATCGGGCTGGGAGCCGGCGGCGGCACGGCCTGGGTCGCCTCGGCGTGGTTCGACTACCTCGACATCCGGATCAACGGCGCCGAGTACCACCGCCAACTCCTCGCGGGGAAGCACCGGTTCGACGACCCCGAGGTGCGCAAGGTCTTCGACCGCTGGCAGGAGGTGCTGCCGTACTTCGACCCGAACGGCGCCGCCGTCGCCTTCCAGGACGCCACGACCTCCCTGCTCAACGGCCGCAGCGGCATGATGCTCATCGGCACCTTCTTCGCCGACGCGGCACCCAAGGACGCCCTCGACGACATCGACTTCTTCCGCTTCCCGGTCATCGACTCCAAGGTCCCGCTCGCCGAAGAGGCGCCTGTCGACGGCTACTTCGCCAGCGCCCGCACCGGTCGGCACGACCAGGTGATCGACCTGATGAAGTACCTCGCCACCGCCGAGGCGCAGGAGATCTACATCAAGGGCTCCTCCGGTACCGTCCTGCCCTGCAACCCCGCCGCGAAGGACGCCGGTACGGCCCTGGTCAAGAAGGGACGCCAGCACGTGGAGGCGGCGGCCGAGGTCACCCAGTTCTTCAACCGGGACTCCAGCGACGCCCTCCAGCCCACCGCGGACAACGCGTTGACGAAGTTCCTGGCCAAGCCCAAGTCGATCGGGAGCATCCTCACCGACTGGCAGCGCGACGCCGAGAAGATCTGGAACGCGTGACATGGCCGTCCTGACCGCGCCCGACCGGAAGTCCCCGGCCCGTACGCCCGCCAAGGGCAAGCGGGTCCGGGGCCCCCGGCGCACACCCCCGCTGGTGCTCGCCTTCGTCCTCGTGCCGCTCCTCGTCGAGGCGGTGTGGGTGTTCTGGCCCGCCGCGCAGGGCTTCTACCTCGCCCTGACCAAATGGGACGGCGTCTCCCCACCGCGGTTCGTCGGCCTGGACAACTTCCGGGAGATGGCCCACGACGACGTCTTCCGCGGCGCGGCCGGCCACACCGTCCTCTGGCTCGTCGTCTTCGGCGGCCTGTCCGCCCTGCTCGGCCTCGCCGCGGCCCTGCTGCTCCAGCAGGAGCGGCGGGGCGTCGGCTTCTACCGCGCGGCCCTGTTCCTGCCAGTCGTCTTCTCCCTGGTGGCCACGGCCCTCGTCTGGCAGGCGATCTACCAACCCGACGGCGTCCTGAACCAACTCCTGCAGTCCGTCGGCCTCGGCAGCCTCCGCCACGCCTGGCTCGCCGACCAGGACACCGCCCTCTACGCCGTGATCGTGCCCGCGCTCTGGCGCCAGATCGGCTACGTCATGGTCCTCTACCTGGCCGGACTCAAGGGCATCGACCCGGCCCTGTACGAGGCCGCCAAGGTCGACGGCGCCAGCGCATGGCAACGCCTCCGGCACGTCACCCTGCCCCAACTGCGCAGTGTCAACGCGGTGGTTCTGTCGGTCATCGTCATCGACTCGCTGCGCTCCTTCGACGTCGTGTGGTCCCTGACCCGCGGCGGGCCCTACCACTCCTCCGAGCTGCTGAGCACCTACATGTACTCAACCGCCTTCCAGTCCCTGCGACTTGGCTACGGCTCCGCACTCGCCGTCGTCATCTTCGTACTGGCCTTCGGCGTCATCTGCTCCTACCTCGTCCGCGCGTTCCGGGAGGCCGACTGATGTCCGCCAACTCCACGGCCCTGCGCCGCAAGCGCGCCGCGACCGCCGGATTCCACCTGGGTGCGGGCGCGTTGGCGATTCTGTGGCTGCTGCCCATCGCCCTGGTCCTGGTGACCAGCCTCCGCTCCTTCGACGACATCGCCACCCACGGCCTGGGCAGCTGGCCGCACTCCTTCACCCTCGGCAACTTCCACCAGGCCTGGGTCGACGGCGGCCAGCAGCGCGCCCTCATCAACAGCCTGATCGTCACGATCCCCTGCGTCCTGATCACACTGGCCCTCGCCGCGATGGCCGCGTTCGCCCTCAGCCGCTACGAACTCCCCTTCCGCCGCTCCCTGTTGCTCATCATGCTCGGCGGCAACCTTCTCCCACCGCAGATCCTCCTCATCCCGGTCTCCAAGCTCAGCGAAGTGATGGGCATCTTCGACACCCTGCCCGCACTCGTCGGCGTACAGATCGGCTTCGGCGTCGGCTTCTACGTCTTCGTCCTGCACGGCTTCATGCGGTCGATCCCGACGGAGATCCAGCAGGCGGCGGTCGTCGACGGCGCCGGCCCCTGGCAGATCTTCTGGCGGATCATCCTCCCGCTGACCCGGCCCGCCCTGGCCGCGCTCAGCGCCCTCTCCTTCACCTGGATCTTCAACGACCTGCTCTGGGCGATCACCGTCCTGCGCAGCGACACCAAGATGCCGATCACCGCAGCGCTCATCGGACTTCAGGGCCAGTTCGTGTCGATGTGGAACGTCATCGCGGCCGGTTCCGTCATCGCCGCCGCACCCACGGTCGCCGTCTTCCTGCGCTTCCAGCGGCACTTCGTGGCCGGGCTCAACCTCGGGGCGGTCAAGTGACCCAGCAGCGCTGGACCCTGCGCACGGAGAACACCAGCTACACCGTGCGCCTGTCCCCGGACGGCCCCTGGGCCGAACTCGACGCATGGGGCCCGCTCGGCGTCGAGGACGGTCCCTCGGCCCTGGACCGGTCGAGGCGCACACACTTCATCACGCCCGCCGACGCGGCACCGGCCGAGTACCTGCCGTACGGGCTGAGGCCGTTCACCGGATCGGAACTGGTGGCGTCACGTCCGGACGGCGAGGACCGGGGCGTGTGGTGGGAGTTCGCCGGGGCGGACGCGGACGAGGGCGCGCTCCGACTCGCCTTCCACGACGAGGTGTTGGGCCTCCGGACCGTCCTTCACTACAGGACCGTGCCGGGCACGGACGTGATCCTCCGCTGGACGGAGTTCACCGCCACCTCGCGGGAACTCCGCCTGGAGCGCCTCGACTCGGCCGCCGTGAACATCCCCGTCTCCGGCGTCGCCCGACTGACGTACCTCACGGGCCAGTGGTCGCAGGAGTTCCAGCGCACCCAACTCGACCTGCCCAGAGGCATGTTCGGCATCGGCAGCCTGCAAGGTGTGCCGGGACACGCGTACGCGCCCTGGCTCGCGGTGCAGGACGGCGAGTCGCCGGCCGCGTACGGCATCGCCCTCGCCTGGCCCGGCAACTGGCACATCACCGCAGAGGCCGAACCCGGCGGTTCTGTGCGGGTCCGGGCGGGCCGCGTCCCGCACGAGGGCGCGGTGATCCTCGCCGCGGGCGAGACCGTCACCACTCCCCAACTCGCCTGCGCCTTCAGCCCGGAGGGCCTCGACGGACTCTCCCGCGTCTGGCACCGCTACGAGCGACACCTCACCGGCGAACGCCTGCACCGCCCCCGCAAGGTCCTCTACAACTCCTGGGAAGCCACCGGCTTCGACGTCGACGCCGCCGCGCAACTGGAGCTGGCGAAGACGGCCGCCGACATCGGGGCCGAGCTGTTCGTCGTGGACGACGGCTGGTTCACCGGGCGCGCCGACGACACCGGGGGACTGGGTGACTGGTGGCCCGACCCGGCCGCCTTCCCGCAGGGCTTCGACCGGTTCATCGCGGACGTAAGGGCGTTGGGCCTGGACTTCGGCCTGTGGGTCGAACCCGAGGCCGTCAGCCCGGGGAGCCGCCTGTACGCCGAACACCCCGAGTGGGTCTACCGGATCGAGGGCCGCCCCGGCCGACTCGTCCGCAACGAGCTGCTCCTCGACCTCGGTCGGACCGACGTCCAGGACTTCGTCATCGGGACGCTCGACCGGCTGCTCGGCACCTACGAGATCAGTTACCTCAAGTGGGACATGAACCGGCCGCCCACCGAGCGAGGCCGTCCCGGTGCCGGCCGCGTCGACCTGGACGCCGAGCATGTGGCCGGGTATCTGCGCGTCCTGGACCACCTCCGTTCCGCTCACCCGGACGTCACCGTCGAGGGTTGCGCGGGCGGTGGCGGGCGGATCGAGCACGCGACGATCGCGCGCACCGACGTGGTGTGGCCCAGCGACAACACCGCACCGCTGGACCGGCTGTCCATCCAGTACGGGTTCCTGCACGCGCACGCCCCGCACGTGATGAGTTCCTGGGTGACGGACGCGCCCGGCATCTTCGATCCGCGTCCGCGCAGTCTCGCCTTCCGTTTCGTCAACGCCATGTGCGGGGTGCTGGGCGTCGGCGCCGACCTGCGCACATGGACGCCGGAGCAGCTGGCCGAGGCCGCCCGGTGGATCGGCCGGTACAAGGAGGTGCGGGACGTGATCCACCATGGTGAGGCACGGTTCCTCGGTACACCGGAGGAGCCGAGCTGCGGGGTGCAGTACGACGCCGGGGACCGGACCGTCGTCGCCGCGCTGAGCACCGGGCGGCTCGACGGGGCGCCGCTCGTGCCGGGGCGGGCGGACCGGCTCCGGCTGCGGGGACTGGAACCGGCGGCGCGCTATCGGGACACGGCGACGGGGACGACGTACAGCGGAGCGCATCTGCTGCACTACGGGCTGCCGTTCGCGTGGAGCGGCGATCATGATGCCGACCTGATCGTGCTGCTGCGTGAGTGAGCCCCGTATGTTTCCGGCAAGCCCTTTCTCGCGAGAAGCGCGCAGGACGCGAAGGAGTCGAACCTCGATGGACCAGTCCGTACGACGGCACGGCGCCCGCTTCACCGGACGCACGGCCGTGGTCACCGGCGCGGCCTCCGGCATCGGAGCCGCCACGGCCGTACGCCTCGCCGAGGAGGGAGCCGCCGTCGTGCTCGCCGATGTCGCCGAGGAGCGGGGCGAGGCGGTGGCGGAGCGGATACGGAAGGACGGCGGGCGGGCGCGGTGCGTGGCCGCCGATGTCGCGGTCGAGGAGGACTGGGCGCGGATCGTCGGCGTCGCACACACCTTCGGGCCCGTCGACGTCCTTGTCAGCAACGCCTTCACCGTCGACGTCGCACCCGCCCACGAGATGACCCTGCCGTCCTGGCAGCGGCAGCTCGACGTCAACCTGACCGGCAGTTTCCTCGGGTTCCGGGCTGTGCTTCCCGATCTGGAGGAGCGGCGGGGCGCGGTGGTGCTGACCTCGTCCGTGCACGCGCACAAGGGCATCCCCGGGCATCCCGCGTACGCCGCCGCCAAGGGCGCGTTGCTCTCCCTGTGCAGCCAACTCGCCGTCGAGTACGGGCCTGTTGTGCGCGTCAACGCCGTCCTGCCGGGCCCGATACTGACCGCCGCCTGGGACAGAGTGCCGCCCGAGGAACGGGAACGCAGCATCGCCGAGACGGCCGTACGCCGCTTCGGCACGCCTGAGGAAGTGGCCGCGGCCATCGCGTTCCTCAGCGCCGACGAAGCCTCCTTCATCACCGGGACGAGTCTCGTGGTGGACGGCGGCTGGAGCGTCGTCAAGGCCTCCGCATGACCACGCTCCCCAACCAGCAGAAAGGCTGTACGACATGACGCCCTATGCCCGTCGAGGCGTGCACGGCCAGACCGTGGAACTCCTCGCCCGCCGCATCCTGGGCGGTGAGATCCCCGAGGGGGCCACGTTGGATCTCGTGGCGCTGCAGAGCGAGTTGGACGTGAGCCTGACCGCGCTGCGCGAGTCGCTGAAGGTGCTCGCGGCCAAGGGGATGGTCGACGCCCGGCAGCGGCGCGGCACCTTCGTGCGCCCCCGCGCCGAGTGGAACCTGCTCGACGCCGACGTGCTGCGCTGGCAGTTCGAGGGCGCCTCCACTTCGGAGTCCGACCGGGCGCTGCTGCACAACCTCGCCGAGGTGCGCGCCATCATCGAACCCGCCGCCGTACGGCTGGCCGCCCTGCGTCGCACCGAGGAGGACCTGGCCGCCCTGGACGGTGCCCTCGACGCGATGGGGGAGGAGGGCAGCGGTGCCGCCCACGCCGTCGAGGCGGACCTCGCGTTCCACCGCGCGCTGCTCGCCGCCACCCACAACGAACTCCTCGAACGCATGGAGATGGTGATCGAGTCCGGCCTCGCGCACCGCGACCGCATCGTGCACAGCGCCCCGCACAGCGAGGACCCGGTCCCGGCCCACCGCGCCGTCCTGGACGCCGTGCGCGACCAGGACCCGCAGGCCGCAGAGGCCGCGATGCGCGCCCTGCTCGACCAGGCCGGCCGCGACCTCGACCGCCTCGGCGACTCCGAAGAGGACGAGGGCTCCCCAGTGGACTCCGCACAGGACTCCGAAGAAACGGAAGGCTCCCGGTCTCAGTGAAGATCACCCGTGTCGAGACCTTCCTGGTCCCGCCCCGCTGGATGTTCTGCCGCGTCGAGACCGACGAGGGCGTGGTCGGCTGGGGCGAACCGGTCGTCGAAGGGCGCGCCGAAGTCGTGCGCGCCGCCGTCGACGTGCTGGCCGAACACCTCGTCGGCCAGGACCCGTTGCGCATCGAGGACCACTGGCAGGTGCTGACCAAGGGCGGCTTCTACCGGGGCGGCCCGATCCTCTCCAGCGCCGTGGCCGGCCTCGACCAGGCGCTGTGGGACATCGCCGGGAAGACGTACGGCGCTCCCGTGCACGCCCTGCTCGGCGGCCCCGTGCGTGACCGCGTCCGTGTCTACGCGTGGGTCGGCGGCGACGAACCCGCCCAGCTCAGTGAGCAGATAGCCGCCCAGGTCGAGGCCGGTTTCACCGCCGTGAAGATGAACGCGGCCGGAGCCACCTCACCGATCCCCACCCCCGCCGAGACCGCCGCGATCGTCGCCCGCGTGGCCGCCGCCCGCGAGGCACTCGGCCCGGACCGCGATGTCGCCGTCGACTTCCACGGCCGCTTCACCGCCGCCGGCGCCCGCCGCGTCCTCGCCGAACTAGCCCCGCTGCACCCGCTGTTCGTCGAGGAACCCGTCCTGCCCGAACACGGCCGTCAGCTGGCCGACCTGGTCGCGTCGAGCCCGGTACCGCTCGCCACCGGCGAACGCCTCTACGGACGCGCCGAGTTCCTGCCCGTGCTCGCCGCGGGCATCGCCGTCGCCCAGCCCGACCTGTCGCACGCCGGCGGCATCTCGGAGGTCCACCGCATCGCCTCCCTCGCCGATGCCTACGGCGCCCAGCTCGCCCCGCACTGCCCGCTCGGCCCGATCGCACTGGCGGCCAGTCTGCAGGTCGCCTTCGCCACCCCCAACTTCCTCATCCAGGAACAGAGTCGGGGCATCCACTACAACAAGGACGCCGATCTGCTCTCCTACCTCGTCGACCCCGCGCCCTTCCGGTTCGTCGACGGCCACGCCCTGCGCGGTGACGCTCCCGGCCTCGGCATCACGATCGACGAGGCCGCCGTACGTGCCGCCGACCGCACCGGCCATGCCTGGCGCAACCCGGTGTGGCGGCACCCCGACGGCTCCTTCGCGGAGTGGTGACCGTGCCGTTGGACGTCGTTGTCGACCGTACCCGCGGCGGGCGTTGGACCTCGTTGCGGGAGACGGGGCGTGAGTGGTTGTGGCGGCGTGAGGCTCCGGAGCGCGACGACGTTTCCCCCGGCGACGCCTTCGTGGACGCGGGGGGACTGGAGGAGTGCATACCGACTGTCCGCGGCGCTCCCGACCACGGGGACGCATGGTCGCGGACCTGGACCCGGGAGGGAGAGGCGGACGTCGTTCGTTGCGACCGCTTCACCTTGGCACGCACGGTGAGTGCCGAGGCTGACGGAGTTGTGGCCGACTACGTCCTTACGGCCGACCCGGGCTTCCGCTTCGTCTGGGCCGCCCATGCCCTGCTCGACCTTTCCGACCGTGCGTTTCCGCGTATCCGTGACGGAGCGCGCACCCGCCTCTTCCCCGAGGCGGCGCGGCTGTTGGACCGGTCGTGGCCCGACGGTGCCTCATGGGTGGAGGGTGACTGGCCCGCGCCGTGCGGGCTGCGCCTGGACCGGTTCGGTCGGGATGACGGCACCGCGGTAGGAGCCGTCGTGGACGCTTCCCACTGCTGCGTCCACGACCGGGCCGACCGTCTCTCCCTCTCCCTCGAAGCCGACGGACAGCCCGTGTCCATCGCCCTGTGGCGCAACTTGGGCGGCTTCCCGGCCCAACACCCCTATCGCAGCACGGGCGTCGAACCCATGCTCGGCCGCGTCTTCGACCTCGCCGAGGCGGGCCCTGATGACGCCGCCCGGGTACCCGCCTCGGGCGAAGTGCGGTGGCGGCTCACGCTGACCACGAACTGCCGCTGTGCCTGAACCGGTCTGTACAGGAAGGGAATTCGCCACATGGATCTCCGAGACACGGATCTTCGGAACATGGATCTTCGGGCGGCCCTGGTCGCCCACCGTCTGGTCGCGATCATCCGCGGCACCGATCCCGAAGCAGCCGTACGCACCGTACTGACCCTCGCCGAGGAGGGCGTCGAACTGATCGAGGTGTCTCTGACCGGTGTCGACGCCCTGTCCGTGATCGAGCGGGCGCGCAAGGAACTCGGCCCCGACCGCCCCCTCGGCGCCGGTACGGTCCTGACCGCCGACGATGCCCGTGCTGCTCACCGGGCCGGCGCGAACTTCGCCGTCACCCCCGCGCTGGGGGACGGCATCCGCGAGGCGCACCGGCTCGAACTGCCGGTGATCGCCGGGGTGTTGACCCCCACCGAGATCCTCGCCGCACGCCCCCTCGGTGTCGCCGCGCTGAAGATCTTCCCGGCCGCGGAGGCCGGCGGTCCCGCCTACCTCAAGGCATTGCGGGGCCCGTTCCCGCACGAGGTGTTCGTACCGGTGGGCGGTGTCGACGAGTTGGCGGCGCGGGAGTATCTGAACGCCGGAGCGACCGCCGTCGGCGTCGGCTCGCCCCTGGTCGGCGACGCGGCCGACGGCGGCAGCCTGACCGAGCTGCGCGCCCGAACTCGGGCCTTCCTCGCCGTCGTTGAGGAAGCCTCGTCCGCGCGGGAGGTGTCATGACGAGCGGATGGCAGTCCGCGGAAGGCGCGGTCGTCTGTATCGGGGAGACCATGGCGGCCCTTGCCCCCGCCCCGTCCTCCTCGCTGGAGTGCGCCGACGATCTGCGGGTGTCGGTGGCCGGGGCGGAGTCGAACGTGGCCATGTATCTGGCCGACCTGGGGGTTCCCGTCTCGTGGCTCTCGGCCGTGGGCGACGACCCGTTGGGACGGCGGGTGCTCGCGGAGGTCGGGGCCGCGGGTGTCGATGTCAGTGGTGTGCGGTGTGATCCGGAGCGGCCCACGGGGCTGCTCGTGAAGGAGCCGACCGGTTCGCGGACCCGGGTCCACTACTACCGCGGCAACTCGGCGGCCTCGGCGATGGGCCCGGACGTACTCGACGACGACCGACTGGGATCGGCCTCCGTCCTCCATCTCACGGGCGTGACACCGGCGTTGTCCCCGTCCTGCCGGAGCCTGGTGGCCACCGCGCTCGGCGTCCCGGCCGCTGAACGGCCGTACGCCATCAGCTTCGACGTCAATCACCGCCCCGCGCTGTGGCCGCCCGGTACGGCCGCGACCGTGCTGCGCGACCTCGCGGACCGGGCCGACATCACCTTCGTCGGCCTCGACGAGGCAAGGGAGTTGTGGGGCGCGGACCTCCAACCGGCCGACGTACGGGCGTTGTTGCCGCAGCCGCGTCTCCTCGTCGTCAAGGACGGCGGGCATTCCGCCATCTCCTTCGGCGACGAAGGCGTACTGACCGTGCCCGCGCTGGACACGGACGTGGTGGAGCCTGTCGGCGCGGGCGACGCGTTCGCCGCCGGAGTGCTGACCGGGCTGCTGCGCGGCGGGGGCATGGAGCGCGCGCTGCGGCTGGGACACATCACGGCGGCATCGGCCCTGAAGGTGACCGCAGATCACGGTCCCCTGCCGGACAGCGCCTGGATCGAACGGCTTCTTGAGCTTCCGACGAGTGAGTGGGCGGCCGGAGCCGGGGCCAGTTCCCGCGGGTGAGCAGGTGTATCGGGCTCGGTCAGGGATTGAGCGACGCGGTGAGCCCGCCCGACCCGGGAGGATCGGGTACGGCGTCGGTGGCGTTGGGGGCGGGTGACACCGACGGGCGGTTCGCGGGCCCGACCGGTGTCTCCCGGACCTGGTGCAGCGCCAAGAACAGGACACCGATCACCGCGGCGGCCACGACGAGCAACGCTACGGCGGTGCGGCGGACGCGGTGGAGGGCGGGGAGCGGGAACAGCCGGGCCTGTCCGGTCGGCGGGGCCGGGGGACGCAGCGCGTGCGGGTCGACCGAGTCGGCCCGGGCGCGCAGGGCGTTGCGCGGCCGTTCTTCGAGCGGGTCCGGCGGGAGGCCGGAACCGAGGTCCCGCTCGATCATCGGGACGCCTCCGGGGTCACGCGTGTCGTCATCGGGACGCCTCCAACTCTCGGCGCGGGGCGGCCAGTGCGCGGCTCGCGGTGGACTTGACCGCCCTGCGGGACAGACCCAGGGAGTCGGCGATCCGGGCCTCGCCGAGATGGGACCAGTACCGCAGGACCAGCACTTCACGCTGCCGCCGGATCGACCGGCGCAGGGCGGCGATCACTTCACCGTGCTCCTCGCGCAGCAGCACGGGTTCCTCGGCGGACGGGGCGTGCCCTTCGCGCTCGGGGATGTGGGCCCGTACCGTCAGGCGGCGGCGCAGGACCGAGCGTGACGTGTTGACCACGCTGGTGCGCAGATACGCGTCGGGGTTGTCCAGGCCGGCCAGGCGCTCGCCGTGGCGGCGGTAGAGCGCGGCGAAGACGTCCTGCACGACGTCCTCCGCCGTGGGGAGGTCGTCCACCGGGAGCAGGGCCAGGCGGACGAGGGGCAGACGGCGGTGGGCTACAGCTCGTCGATGCCGGGCGCGCGGACGTCGGCGGGGACGGAGGGTGCGTCCGGCGCCACCGGGATGTCCTCGCGCCGCTGCGACACCCCGCGCACCAAGTGCCGTAGCGCCCGTCGCAGCGCGTCCGACCAGGTACGAGCCGGGAAATGTAGGGGTCTGTAGCCGCCCGTCGGTACACCGTGGGCCGGGGTCGTCGCCGCGTTCATGGATCTCCAGGACAGCAAGGTCCTCGTGCTACCGCCCGGAATCACCGGACGGGCGGTGGAGCCACCGGGCAGGCACCCGGCGGCTCCACCTCGGCGCGGGCCGCCGAATGGCCCGTAACCGATCAGCGCCGCTCGGCCGCGTCCGCCTGCTCCGTCACCGCTCGGCGGGTGCGGGCTTGGCGTCCCTGGCGGCATGGCGCGGGGCGGTGTCGTTCCCGTCGGGTACCGCGTCGACCGGGTCGCCGATGTTCGGGCCCGGGTCCACGCACTCGCCGCCGGGCACCGCGTCGACCAGGTCCCCGCTGAGGGTCGTGTACGAGACCTGGTTGTCCTCGACGGCGTTGTCGACCCCGTTCGGCACCGCCTCGACCGGCTCCGGGCACAGCTCGGTGTACGTCACCTGGCTGGGCACCGGCGTGGGCCCGGACGCGGAGTTGTCGGCGTGGGCGGTGAACGAGCCGCCGATGGCGAGCGCGGCGGCGGCGCCGGTGACACCCAGGGCGATCCGCACCCGGTCCGCGCGGAGGCCGCGACGGACGGTCTGACCCGCAGACAGGTGATTCCTCGAATCGTCGGTGCTGACGGGACTGGCGGGTCGCCGCCACGGCTCGCTTCCCGTGGCGAAGGCCCTGGCCTTTCTACGGGGCGTGCGCGACGGCCCTTACATGTCCAGGACGATGTCCGTGCCGGGTCGGGCGCAGCAGATCAGGATCTCGCTGTCGGCCGGAGGCTCCAGCGGGTCGGGGGAGTAGGTGATCGTGCCGGACAGCAGGGGCGTGACGCAGGTGTGGCAGACGCCGGTGCGACAGCTCCAGCGCGTGGGTACGTCGCAGGCGTCGGCGAGTTCGAGCACACTGCCGTGGGTGTCGGCGTCGAAGGGGACGGCGATGCCGCTGCGGGCGAAGGTCACCAGCGGGCCGGTTCCGGGCGGGCCCGGGGGCAGGTGGGGTGCTCGGGCGGGGTGGTCGGTGAGGCCGGGGTTGATCGCGCCCAGGGTTCCGAACAGCTCGGTGTGGATGTGCGTGGGGTTGATCCCGGCCTCGGTGAGGGCCTCCCGCATGTCGGTCATGAAGGGGGCGGGGCCGCAGATGTACGCGGTCGCGTCGGCGGGGACCGACAGCGCGATCAGCTTGTCCTTCGTGAGGCGTCCCGGGGTGGCATGGGCGTGCCGGAGTTCCTCGGGTGTGGCCGCGCTGTAGAAGACGTGCTCGTGCGCGCCCGGCAGTGAGGTGAGCAGGTCGTGGGCCTCGGCGGCGAGGGGGTGCTCCCGGGGGCCGCGGGCGCCGTGGATCCACCAGACCTCACGCTTGCTGCCCTCCCCGGCGAGCGCGTGCAGCATCGACAGCACCGGTGTGAGACCGATGCCGGCGGAGACGAGGAGCACCGGTCCGCTGTCCTCGGCGTACACGAACTCCCCACGGGGCGCGGCGACTTCGAGGACGGCGCCCGGTCGTAGCCGCGTGGTGAGGTAGCCGCTCGCGGTGCCGTGGGGCTCGTGTTTGACGCTGATCCGGTAGCTGCCGGCGTCGGGCGCGGCGGAGAGTGAGTAGCTGCGTACCGGGGCGGGGCCCGTCGTGGCGGGGACGCGCAGGGTCAGGTACTGGCCAGCGCGGGCGACCGGGAGCGGGGAGTCGTCCGGGGCGGTCAGCCGGATCGAGGTGACCGTCGTGCTCTCCGGGACCACGTCCGTCACCCGCAGCGGGCGGAAACCCTCCCAGGCCGGGCCGGTGGTGGTCGTCGTACCGTCGGCTGCGGCGAGCAGTTCACGGAACGATCCCTGCCAGCCGGGGCTCAGCGCGGGCACGTCCAGGGCGAGGCGCAGCTTGGCGGGGTCGCGGCCGGGGAGATACAGCAGCGCGTCGGTGTCGGCGACACTCAGCGCGCCGGGACCGGTCCTGGTCCGTACGATCCGGTCGCCGGCCTGCACCCGCCCCTCCCGTACGACCCGCATGTAGAACCCGGGACGGTGATGGCTCACCAGCAGCGCGGCCAGCTCGGGTTCACCGAAGCGCATGCCGACGCGGTAGCAGGTGACGCGCGGCTGGGTGACCTCGAACTCGGCCTCGCCGATGCGGTACCGGTCGCCGATGCAGACCTCGTCGTCGAGCAGGCCGTCCACGGTGAGGTTCTCGCCGAACCGGCCGTAGTCGAGGTCGTCGCGGCCGAAGTGCCGCTGCCAGTGCCGGTACGACTGGATCTGGTAGACGAGGACCGCCCGCTGCTCGCCGCCGTGGCCCGCGGTGTCGCCCTGGCCGTCGCCGTCGATGTTGAGCCGGCGGACCATGGCCGGGCCGACCACCGGGTATTTCCATACGCCCGTATAGACGGTTTTGCCCTGCCAGGGAACGTCCTTCGGCATACCGACATTCACCGACAGCAGGGTGGGCATCGGAGCGCTCCTTCCCACGGGGACGACCGGGTTCGATCGCGCCGGTCGAGGCCCCGAGACGGCAGTCGTCTCCTCCCATACTGAGGGTGCGGTCCTCGCCGTGCGAGACCGCACCCTCTCCGTATCGGCCTACTCCGGTGCCGTGATCCGTAGCCTGATCGTGCGGGCCTCAGGACGCAGCGCGAACTCGGGCCACACGTCCGGACCGCAGGCCCGGGAGCCGAGCCCGTGCTGGGCGGCGTCGACGAACAGCCGGCTCGTCGTCGATTCCGGCAGCTCGTACGGGTGTCCGGCCCTGGCGATCTCCTGCGGGGTGTGCCGGCTGAGCGTGAAGCCGGGACGGCGACCGTGCGTGTCCGGGAGCGCCTCGATGCGCAACACTTCGGCGTTTCCGCTGGTCAGGTCCAGTCGGCGCAGTTCGGAGCGGTGACCGGTCTCCTGGGGGCGCGCGTAGTCGACGGAAAGGTCGCCGATGGTCGCGGAGAAACGGCCGGTGCGGGCCGCGCGCACGCTGTCCGGGTAGGACTCCAGCGGGCCGAGGCCGAACCACTCGGCGCCGTCGACCGGAGCCGTGCCGTCCGGCAGGTCGAAGCGCACCCCGATCCGCGGCCACACCGTCTCCCAGCCGTGCGAGGGCTGGATCTCCACCCGCAGTTCCACTTCGCCGTCGGCCGCCCGCGACCAGACGGATTCCACCAGCACCGACAGGGCGGAGTCGGCGGCCGAGACCTTGTCGACCGTGCGCAGCGCGTCCGCGCTCTGCTCCACCGACACCCGGCGCGAGGTCAGCCGGTCGAGCCCGTCGCGGTACCACAGCTCGGCGTTGGACACCCCGGAGACGCTCGCGTCACTCTCGTCGACCTCGCCCCACGCGCCCTTGTCGTTGTCGGTCGGCGCGCGGAACAGCTCCAACCGCGGCCCCGCTACGGCGCGTTCGCCCAGCCTGACGAGGGACCCGCCGACGAACTCGGCGACGCCGAGGGTGAGTGTCCCGTCGCCGGGCTGCCAGGCGAACCGGCCACGGCCACCGGGTACAGGGCGGCGAACCGACCGGTCCAGCTGGGTGGTCGCGACGACATGACCTTCGGGCGCCCACGCGGTTCCGGTCGCCAGCACCGCGTCGATCGTCAGCCAGGTCTCGGCGTCGGGCGACACCGCAACCGACGGCAGCGACACCCGGCCCGAGTCCCCTGCGGCGACGAACGGGACCTCCAACTCCCCTGATGCCACGGCCAGTCCGTCGTGCTCGACCCGCCAGTGGAAGCGCAGGTCGGACGTGTCGGTCGTATGCCGGAGGTTGGTGATCGCGACCTTGTCGCCGTCGAAGGCGAAGTGCACCGGCGCCACGACGGCCTTGAACTCGTGGAGGCTCGGCGTCGGCACGTCGTCGCTCAACACCATGCCGTCCATCACGAAGTTGCCGTCATGGACGACCTCTCCGAAGTCGCCGCCGTACGCGTAGTACGGCGTCCCGTCCGGGGTCGTGGTCAGGATGCCGTGGTCGCGCCACTCCCAGACGAACCCGCCGTGCAGGCGCGGATGTTGGCGCACCAGTGCCTCGTACTGGTCGAACGCGCCCGGCCCGTTGCCCATCGCGTGCGCGTACTCGCACAGCAGGAACGGCCTGGTGCGCTGCCGGGCGCCCTGCGAGGGCGTGCAGTTGAGCAGCGGGGCGCGTGAGCCGTCGGTGCCGATCTGCTCGGTCTCCAGCACGGACGCGTACATGCGCGAGTAGATGTCGGTGTACTCGCCGGTGTAGTCGCCCTCGTAGTGCACGGGGCGTTCGGCGTCGCGGGTGTGGACCCACGCCGACATGGCGGCGAGGTTGCTGCCGGTGCCCGCCTCGTTGCCGAGCGACCAGATCACGATGCTGGGATGGTTCTTGTCCCGCTCCACCGTGCGCTCGATCCGGTCGAGGTACGCCTCGCGCCAGGCCGGGTCGTCACTGGGATTGCCGATCCAGTCGACCTTGCCGAAGCCGTGCGTCTCCAGATCGCATTCGAGGATCACCCAGAAACCGAGCTCGTCGGCGAGGTCGAGCAGCCGGGGGTGCGGCGGGTAGTGGCTGGTGCGGATGGCGTTCACGTTGAACCGCTTCATCAGCGCCAGGTCCTCGCGCGCGTGCTCCTCATCGAAGACACGACCGCGCTCGGGGTGGGTCTCGTGCCGGTTCACCCCGTGGAACACGACCCGCCGCCCGTTGACCAGGAACTGGTCCCCGCGGATCTCGACCGTGCGGAAACCCACCCGCAGGGTGACGGTCTCGGCAGCTGTCGACACGGTGGCGTCGTACAGGCGGGGCGACTCGGCCGACCAGGGCTCCACTTCGGCGATGTCCACGGGCGCCACGTCGTCCGGCGTCGCCCACACCTGCTCGACACCGAGTTCGGGAATGCGCAGGGTGACCGGGAACGCCGTGGCGGAGGCGGTGACTTCAGCCTCGACCCGCCCGCGTCCGTCGTCGAAACCGGTCCGCAGCCAGACGTCCTCCATGCCGCCGGCCGGACGGGCGGTCAGGGTCACATCGCGGAAGATGCCCGGCAGCCACCACTGGTCCTGGTCCTCGACATAACTGGCCGCCGACCACTGGTGCACCCGCACGGCGACGACGTTCTCACCAGGGCGTACGGCGGACGTCACATCGAATTCGTGGGCCAGCCGGCTGCCACTGGCGCCGCCGATCTCGGTGCCGTTGACCCACACGCGGAACAGCGACTCGACACCGTCGAAGCGCAGCACGACCCGCTCGGCGTCCGACCAGTCGGCGGGCACGTCGAAGGTGCGGCGGTAGTCGCCGGTGGGGTTCTCGTCCGGGACGTACGGCGGGTCGATCGGGAACGGGAACTGGATGTTCGTGTAGATCGGGCGGCCGTACGCACCATCGCCCTCAAGTACCCAGTGGGCGGGCACGGGGATGCTGTCCCAGGCGTTGTCGTCGAAGCCGTCGGCCGCGAAGTCCTCCGCCGCCGACGCCGTGGCGGACAGGCGGAAACGCCAGGACCCGTTCAGGGAAAGCGACTTCGCGTCGGAGTGCAGCCACGAGCGCGCCGGACGCAGGGCGCCACGCCCGGGAGCGAGGTCGGAAACATGGGGGGAGAACTCGGGAAGCAAGAGGTCACAACGCTTTCGTGAGAGCAGAACGGGTGCATTGCATTCGATCATGGCGGCCTACCGGAGCATGACGGTGCGGATCTCCCAGGGGCCGAGGGCGAGTTCGAGCTCGTCCTGGACCCGGGTGCGGGAGATCGTCCGGCCCAGCAGATCCACGGTGGCGGCCTCGGTGAACGTCCCCGCCACCCGGACCGTCGACGCGGTGTCGCGCAGCGCGGTCAGCCGCACCTCGGTGCCGGACCCGTGCTCGCCGTCGGTGACACGGCGGACGGCCGAGACGAGCACGTCCTTGCCGTCGACGCTCAACCCGGCGGTGTCGGACGGAAGTTGGCTTCCCGCGGATGCGGTGCCGCGCGTGACCAGTACGTCGTTGCGGAACTCCTCGGCGAGAGTGACCGCCTTCGCCCCCTGCCAGCCGGCGGCCGACGGGACGACGGCGAACCGGTTCTCGATCCGCATCCCGAGGTCCTGCGCACCGGGTACGGGGATCTCGCTCGCCGCCGGTTCGTCGCGCAGGGGGTGGATGTTGACGCTGATGGAGCCGATCGCGCGCAGCAGCGTGACGGCCAGTTCGGAGCCGTCGCCGACGAGTTCGTACTCGCTGGAGTGGTCGAGCAGGACGGTGGCGGCACCGGCCGACACGAACGAATCGGCCGGGAAGGTCGGCAGCGGGAACTCGCCCCAGCCGCCCTCGGCGGTCAACCCGCGCTCGGTGACGGCGAATTGACCGGCCGACGCGGACGTGGCCACCGGCTCGGGCAGCGGTACGTGGAAGCGCAGCCGGTGGTCGGCGGACTGGTTGAGGAAGGACGTGGAGACCCGCACGAACGGCTCGCCCGCGCGCACCTCCACGAGCGTCTCCACCGGCGTCGGCACGGTCTGCTCGCTGCGGAGATCACGGTCGGCGGAGAGCGCGGCCGGCCACTCGTAGACGCGGATGACCCGCAGCCGTGCGCGCAACGGGCCGTTCTCGACGACTTCTACGGCGATCTCGGTCGGCTCGGTCACGAGGACGTCGTGCGCCGGGGGAGCGTAGTTGTAACTGTCGCCCCGGTCACCGCCGTCCACGAGGCGGCCGACTCCGTGCAGTACGGTGCCGTCCGGCCCGGTCAGATCAAGGGTGCCGTCGGCGGCGACCGCGACCTCGACCAGTCCGTTGGACAGGGTGCGGTCCGTCGCCGTAGCAGACGCATGCGGGGCTACGGCGACGGAGGCGCGGTCACTCGGCTCGACTCGGAAGGACGCCAGCCCGGAGGCGGGAACGCTCACGGGGACGAGTGCGGTGGCCCGGGCCTCCTCCAGCGTCAACACCCGCCACTCACCCGGATGTCGGGCTGCCGCTGCGGCCACCTCGCGGCGCAGGATCAGCAGGTCGAAGGGGCCGCTGGTCGGTACCTCGGCAAGGTGGAACACGAGGGCGCCGGGGGTGAGTTCGTAGTGGTCGATCTGGCGGCCGAAGAGTTCGCGGCGGTGGATACGGCGCAGGACGCGCTCGATCTGCGAGGCGTCCACGCGCTCGTCGCTGAGGACGGTCGGGGCCTCGGAGATCAGTTGTACGGGGGCTGTCGAGCCGTCGGCTGCGGTCGAGACGAGCGCGGTGCCCTCAGGCGGGGCCACGACGTCCACCTCGACCAGTACCGAGCGGTCGAACGGCAGCGGATTGGCGACCAGGTAGCCGTCGCTCGGGACCAGTTCGGCGGGCTCGGCGAGCGCCGCGTCCCGTACCGCACGGGCCGTCTGTGCGGCCTCGGCGAGGCGCGCGGCGACCTGGTCGCAGGTCTCGTCGGTGCCGGAGCCGACGACCGAGTCGTGCGCGGTCGACTCGATGATCTTGTGCCAGGCGAGATCGAGGAACGGCGAGTCGTCGCGCCGGGACCACAGGGCGTTCATGCGCTCGGCGTGGTCGATCGTCCGCTCCGCGACGGCCATGCGCTGCTTCAGACCGAGCCGTACCGAGAGCACGCCCGGGAGGATGTTGCCGCGCACATGGCTGCGCAGCTCACCGGTGACTAGGGCGGACACCTCGTCGCGGACGTGCTTGCGGAGGTACTCGTCGAGGGTGGCGATGGTGATCGCGCGGCCCTCGGCGGCGGCTTGCCGTAGCCAGGAGGCGAGTTGGGGGTCGGGCGCGTTGTGGTCGGTGCCGGCCATCGCCAACACCGGGTCGCCGCCCCAGCGTTCGGCCGTCATCTCGGCGTAGTCGCCGAGCGCTCGGCCGATCCGGTCGGGGACCAGCAGGACGTCGAGGCCGTTGTCGTAGCCGTCGAAGAGGAACTCGGTACGGACCTGGGAGCCGTCCGGCGCACGCCAGTTGAAGGCGTGGCCGTCGACCGAGCCGGGCACTCCGCGCCACAGCGCCGCGTGCTCGATACCGGCGCGCGCCAGGATCTGCGGCATCTGCGCGACGTGCCCGAACATGTCCGGGAGATAGCCGACGGGCATGGCGCCGCCGAGCTGTGCCGCGACCGCCCAACCCATCCGCAGATTGCGGACGATGGTCTCGCCGGAGCAGAGGAACTCGTCGAGCAGGATCAGCCACGGGCCGACCGCGAGCCGGCCCTCGGCGACCAGGGCCGCGACACGGTCGCGGTTCTCCGGCCGCATCTCCAAGTAGTCCTCGATCGCGGCCATTTGACCGTCGACGGTGAAGCGGAAGTCCGGGTCCGTCTCCGCCGTCTCCAGCACGGTGTCGAGAGCGGCGACGAGCCGGTGCCGGAACACCTGGAAGGGCTCGTACCACTCCCGGTCCCAGTGGAAGTGGGGCACGAACACAGCGGGGTTGGGCATCGCGAGAGGCACCTTCTGTGCGGGGACGGTCACTTGAGGGAACCGGCGGCGAGTCCGGTGCGCCAGAACCGCTGGAGCAGGATGAACACGATGATCACGGGCACGATCGAGACCAGCGAGCCGGTGATCACGGACTCCTGGAGCAGCGGGGCGCGGGCGGTCTGGCCGTTCCACTCGTACAGGCCGAGCGTGATCGGGAAGAGGGACTCCTTCTGCAGCATCACCATCGGCAGGAAGAAGTTGTTCCAGATCGCGACGAACTGGAACAGGAAGATGGTCACCAGCGACGGCGTCATCAGCTTGAACGCGACCGAGAAGAACGTGCGGAACTCACCGGCGCCGTCCAGCCGCGCCGACTCCAACAGCTCCTGCGGGACAGCGGAGTTGGCGAAGATCCGCGCGAGATAGACGCCGAACGGGCTGACGATGCTGGGCAGGAACACCGCGAAGTACGTGTTGACGATGCCCGTCGCCGAGAACAGCAGGAACAGCGGGAGCGCCAGCGCGGTGGTCGGGACGAGGACACCGCCGAGGATCACCGAGAACAGGAACTCCCGTCCCCGGAAACGGAACTTGGCGAGCGCGTAGCCGCACAGCGCGGAGATCAGCGTTCCCACGAGCGCGCCGAACACCGCGTAGATCACGGTGTTGACGATCCACTTGCCGAAGATGCCGTCGCTGCGGCTGAACAGGACGCGCAGGTTCTCGAACAGGTTGAAGTGCGAGAACGTCAGGCCGTTGGTGGCGGCGAGGTCGCCCTGCGGCTTGGTGGCGGCGACGATCAGGAAGTAGATCGGCAGCAGGAAGTAGATCGCCAGGAGGACCATGAGGGCCATGGCGGCCGTACGGCTGACCTGGCTCTCGCGGTTCACGGATGGTTTGTTCATGGATCGGTTGTTCACAGGCCGGCCCTCTTCGACGTCAGTCGCATGAACCCGAAGCTCAGGACGAAGGTGATGACGGCGATGACCACGGAGATCGCCGCGGCCTGCTGGTAGTTGTTCCCGGAGGCCACCGCGTAGGCGAGCATGTTCGGCGTGAACGTGCTGGAGATGTTCGAGGAGATCTGCCGCAGTACGGCCGGTTCGGCGTAGAGCTGCAACGTGCCGATGATCGAGAACACCGTGGTGAGGACGATCGACGGGGCGATGATCGGGACCTTGATCCGCCAGGCGATGGCCCAGTTGCTGGCACCGTCCAACTTGGCGGCCTCGTACAGCTCCTGCGGGATCGACTGCAACGCCGAGAACATGATCAGCATGTTGTAGCCGGTCCACAGCCAGGTGGAGATGTTCGCCGCCGACCACAGCACGGCACCCGGGCCGAGGAAGTCGGGCTTGAGCCCGATGTCGTTCAACAGGTCGACGACGGGGCTGAGTTGGGGCGAGTAGAGGTACGACCACATGATCGCGGCAATCACCCCGGGCACCGCGTACGGCATGAACGCGGTGATGCGGAAGACCGACTTGAGCTTCAGCAGGGGAGTGTCGAGGAGCAGCGCGATGACCAGCGCGACGAACAGCATCACCGGCACCTGCACGATGCCGAACAGGCCGATGCGGCCGACGCTGGACCAGAACTCGCTGTTCTGGAAGACCTTCTCGTACTGGTCGAAGCCGCCGAAGGTCGTGTAGGAGGTGCCGTACTGGCCCCCGGTGCGGCGGACGACACGGACGCTCTGCCACAGCGCGTAGCCGACCGGCACCAGGTAGAAGAGCACGAACGGGAGGAAGAACGGGATCACGAACGCGAAGATGGTGCCCGCCCGGGGGCCGCCGCCGTTGAGACGGCGACGGCCCCCGGGTGATGCCACCACACGCGGCGCGCGGGGTGCGATGTCGGTCATTGCCCCGTCACTTGCCCGCCGCGGCCGGGATCGCCTGGTCCTTCATGGACTTCAGCGCGGCTGCCTGCGCCGTCGTCAGCGCGTCGTAGAGCGTGCCGTCACCGGCCGCCGCCTTGGCCATCGCGTCCTGCAGCGCCAGGTTCACCGTCTTCTGGGTCGGACCCCAGGCGAAACTGGTGTTGATCTTCTTGGACGAGTCGGCGAAGACGTCGAAGATCTTCTCGTTGTTGTAGTACGGAACTCCCTTGGACAGCGCGGGCAGTTGGAGCCCCGCGTTCGCCGCCGGGTAGAGACCGCCCAGCTGGTTCTCCAGCGCGAGGGCCTCCGGGTCGGTGTTGAGCCAGGTGTTGAACTTGACCGACTCGTAGAGGTGCTTGCTGCCCTTCATGAACGCGACGGTCGAGCCGCCCCAGTCACCGGAGGTGCCGTTCGAACCCCACGTCGGCATCGGGACGATCGTCCACTTCCCGGACTGCTTGGGGAGGTTGTCGCGGAACATGCTGTAGCCCCAGGCCGCGCCGACGTAGCTGGCGATCTGGTCCTTCTGGTACGCGGCGTACATCTGCGTTGAACCGTTGGCGAGGTCGGTGCGCACGAGCTTGCCGGCGATCAGCTTCTGCCAGTAGTCGGCGACCTGCTTGCTCTGCTCCGAGGCGACGGTGACCTGCCACTTGTCACCGGAGTAGCTGTACATCTGGGAGTCGTTCTGCCAGAGCAGCCCGTTGAACCACTCGGCGTTGTTCGGGTCGAAGAACGTGATGTCGAGACTGGAGTCCGCCTTGTGCAGCTTCGCCGCGGCGGCCGCGTACTCGTCCCACGTCTTCGGGATCGCGATGCCGTGCTTCTTGAAGATGTCGCTGCGGACGTAGAGGGCCATCGGGCCGGTGTCCTGCGGCAGGGCGAAGACGCCGGTGTTGCCGAAGCTGGCCTGCGACCAGGTCCACGGCACGAACTTCGACTTGGCGGCGGTGGCCGCCGAGCAGGCCGAGGCGTCCACGAACGCGCTCTGGGTACGCAGGTTCGGCAACTCGTCGTAGCCGACCTGGGCCAGGTCGGGCGCCTTGCCCGCCTTGAGGGCGTTGCCGAGGGTGCCGTACTGGTCGTTGGAGATGTTCTTCGTGGAGACCTGGATGTTCGGGTTCTTCTTGTTCCACAGGGCGACGACCTTGTCCATGCCCGGAACGGTGTTCCAGTACTGGAGGGTGACCTTGCCCTTCGCCGGTGCGCAGGACGCTGCGGATGTCTTCGTCGACGGCGAGGACGACGAGCATCCGGCGAGTACGGCGACACTGGCGGCCACGGCTACTGCGCCGAGGCGGATGCGCGTGATTGTGCTGCTCATGGTTTCCGTTCCAGACAACGACTAGCGGCGGTGCTAGGCGGCTCGATGCTGATCCCGAGGGCGGGATGCCTTCTGGGTGGAAGGGACGTGGGCACACCATTTCCCGGAGGTCTAAGAGCGTCCCGTGAGCGCTCCCGTGAGCGCTCACGGGACTGCTTGCAGATAGACCTCGACATGCATTTTGGAATGTTCGGAAGTCTGCGCTTCGGCCCGGGCGGGTGTCAAGACATTCGGACCGGATGCGCACGAGTGGCGGTCAGGCGGAGCCGCTCAGCCGCAGTTCGCCCCGGACGACCAGGTCGTCGGCCGCAAGCGCTTCCTCTCCCGAGAGCAGCCGTGCGACCTGCTCGATGGCGAGGGCGCCGAGCCTGCGGGTGTCGAGGGCGACGCTGGTGAGCGGGGGCTCGACCAGTGCTCCGAGCTGGAGACCGTCGAAGCCGATGACCGCCAGCTCCTGCGGGACGCTTCTGCCGAGCCGGCGGGCCTCGCGCAGGGCGCCGATCGCGATGATGTCGTTGAACGTGAAGACCGCGGTGACGTCGGGGTGGTCGGCGAGCAGTTCCCTGAGCGCCGATCCGCCGCCGTCGGCCGTCTGGTCCGCCGGGACCACCAGGCCGGCGTCGATCCCGTGGGCCGCCGCGGCGGTCGTGAACCACTCGTGCCGGATGCTCGGCTCGGCCCGGGTGTGATGGTCGAGCATGCCGATCCGGGTGTGCCCCTGCGCGACCAGATGGGCGACCGCGGCATGGACCCCCGACGCCCCGTCGATCTGGATCGCGCTGAACCGCGTGCGCTGCTCCCGGCCGATGAGGACCACCGGCATGCCGCGGGTGAACTTCTCCAGTTCGCTCTCGGGGCAGCTGAAGTAGCCGATGACCGCGTCCACTTGGGAACTGATCACCTGGAGCGTGCCGAGTTCCTCCTCCGCCCGGTCCCCGGTGTCGTACACGACGACCTGCCAGCCCCGGGTCCTGGCCGCCTCCAGGGCAGCCGCCGCGACCTCGGTGAAGTACGGGTTGAGCAGATCGGGGATCACCAGCCCGATGGCCATCGTGTCCTGCCGGACCAGCCCCCGGGCGAACCGGCTCGGCCGGTATCCGAGCGCCCGAGCGGCGTCGAGCACCCGCTGTTTGGTGACGCTGTCGATCTCGTCCTTGTCGTTCAGCGCCCGTGACACCGTCTGCCGGGACACCCCGGCGGACTTGGCGACGTCATTGATCGTGATTTTCCGGGGTTCCGTCCCCGTTGCCGACGGCACCACCATCGCCCACCTCCCGTTTCTCGCGAACGCCGGTGCGCGCGCAGAGCCCGAGTATGCATGTACGAGGGCGGACGTACGAAGCCACCACCGGAAGCCGGGAGGGCGGCGGCGAGGGTTTCGGGCTACTGGGAAGGCACGGTGACCCGCGCCCGGGGGAGTGCCGGAACGCTCGTGGGATCGTCGAGCAGGGCGTCCCGGCAGGTCCGGAACGCGCCGCGCAGCCTGGCTTCCCCGCCGAGGACGCCGAAGGTGATCACCGGCTGCATGTCGGGCGCCAGGGCCCGGCGTCCCGCCGGGCGCTCGTCCAGGCCGGGCGCGAGCCAGTACTCGCTGCCACGTCCCTGGGACCCGTCCTCGGGATGTGGCAGCACACCACCGCCCGCTTCCTCAGCATCCCCTACGCCGAGGCCCCCGTCGGCGACCTCCGCTTCGCCGCCCCCGTCCCGACCGAGCCGTGGACCGAACCCCTCGACGCCACCGCGTACGGGCCCACCGCGCAACGCCGCCCCTTCGTCCGCGACGGCCCCACCACCATCCCCGAGCCATCGATACCGGGCGACGCGGTACTCAACCTCAACGTGTTCACCCCGGACCCGAACCCGGGCGCCGACCTGCCGGTCCTCGTCTGGATCCACGGCGGCGGCCATGTCGCCGGATCCGCCGCCAGCCCCTGGTACGACGGCTCCGCCTTCGCCCGCGACAGCATCGTCCTCGTGTCCATCGGCTACCGGCTCGGTATCGAGGGCTTCCTGCACCTCGACGACGCCCCCGACAACCGTGCCGTGCTCGACTGGATCGCCGCGCCGACCTGGGTACGCGACAACATCGACGCGTTCGGCGGCGACCCCGGAAAGGTCACCATCGCCGGCCAGTCGGCAGGCGGCGGCGCCGCACAGACCCTGATGGCGACCCCCTCCGCGCACGGCCTCTTCCGCGCCGCGATCTCCCAGTCCGGTGCCGTCAGAGCCCCCCAGCACCGCCGCCACGCCCTCGCCGACTCGGCCCGCCTGGCCCGGCGCACCGACGTCCCCGCCCTCGCCTCCGCCCTCAGCGACCTCACCGGCGACGAACTGCTCGCCCTCCAGGACGCGTTGGCCGCACCCGAGGCAGGCCTGACACTGGCACCCTTCGCGGACGGGGAGTTGATCCCGGTCCCCGACGCCTTCGCGGACGGCGGCGCGGCCCCCGTCCCGCTCCTGCTGGGCTTCACCCAACGCGCGTTCTACCCGCCATCGGGGGCCACGCCAACACCCGTACCAGTCGCGGCCGTTGACGCCATGCCGACTGCCCACGGCCTGGGCCCCGACGCCGTGACCATGTACACCGCACTCCAGGACAGGGCGGACCCGTCACTCCGCAAGGGCCAAGCCCTCACCGACGCCATCTTCCGCGGCCCGTCCCTCGCCCTCGCCGAGTCCCGCGCCCACCACGAACTCCCCACCTGGCTCTACCACTTCACCTGGGGCAGCGCCGCCCACTGCACAGAGATCCCCTTCGCCTTCGACCTCCTGAACGCCGAACGCGTCACGGCCGCGACGGGCCCGAATCCGCCGCAGTCCCTCGCGGACGCGATGCACGCCGCATGGGTCGCCTTCATCCGCGACCTGGACCCGGGCCCCAACTGGCCCCGCTACACCAACAAGAGCCGCACGACGATGACTTGGGACACCGTCCCGGAGGTCCTGGACGACCCGCTGAGCGCCGAGCGGCGTATCTGGACCGCGGCGCCGACCACACCCTGAAAACCCGGTGGCGGAACCGCCCCCCCCCGGTCGTGACACGATCGGCCTCCCACCAGCTGGACGGAGGCCGAGGCCATGACCGGGGAAGAGGCCAAAGCGCGGCTCGGGCGGCTCGCGAGGGCTCGCGCCTTCGGCTGCCGCGTGGGATCCGACCAACTCATCCAGGCGGGCCTGGACGCACTCCTCGCCGACGTCGACAGCCCGTCCCTCCCCCTCCTCGCCGGCCTCGCACGGAGAGAGGAACCCGAAGCACCCGAGCTCTTCGACCACGTGCTCGACGAACTGGGACTGTCCTTCGAACCACCGGCAGACCCTACGGCCGCGCAATGGGCCCACGCCTATTGGCTGGCCGAGCAGATCGCGGACGGCAGCCTCGATCCTGCCACCGGCGCCGATCTGATCTGGACCGAGGTCGCCTCGGCTCTCGGCTACCCGGACGCACTCGCCCCGATCGTCCACTGCGCGATCTCGCTCGCCGGCCAGGACGATGACCGGACCGGGTCCTTCGAGGCTCTCCGGCTCGACGCACTCCAGGCCGCGAGGGACCTGCTGGGCCACCGCCCCCCACCCTGAGCAGCCAGATCATGCCTATGCTGCGCTGAGGTAGGGCAACGGGAGGTGTGTATGCACAAGCCCGGCATTCAGGTGCTGGCCAGGGCGACGGCGGCGGTGTCGGTGATGATCGCCGCGGGCGCATGCGGCGGTCACCAGCACTCGGCGACGACAGCTCCTTCCGCGACCGCCTCCCCGGACTCCTCCGTGTACACAGCCGAGTTGGCGAAGAGCGACCTCGCTTGGAGCGGCGGCCCCAGCCCGTACAACGCCGAGGTGAAACTCGACGACGGCCGCCGCGTGGCCCTGCACTACCTGCGCGGCAAGGGCCTCGTCGAGCAGCACTACAGCCCCCGGGCGAAGGCATGGACCGAGCCGAAAGTCATCTACCGCACCAAGACCGACGCCTGCCAGGGCATCCAACTGCGCACCAAGAACGGAACCGTAGCCGCGATCGCCGACTTCGGCTCCTACTGCTACGACGGTGAACCACCGACCGAGTCCATCGCCGCCGTGGGCACCAGCAGTCTCACCGAGTGGAGCGTCAACGTCACTGAGGACTTTGACGGTTGGGAGCGGGCCTCCGTCTCCAGCGACGGGCAGCAGGTCGTCTTCGGGAGGGACACCACGCTCCGTTGGAGCCGGGCCGACGGATTCGAACGGCAGTGACTGGGCCTTCAGGCAGGTGAGTTCGCCGGCGCGTCCGACAGTCGGGATCGGCGCGCATCATGAACCCCACAAGCACGACGACACGACACCTGTCCCCAACTACGCCACCAGAGAAAGGGCTTGCCGCTGTCACCGTGAGGCTGGCACGATCGCTGCCTTCCTCACCCCGAGCGACGGGTGGCGGCCATCTAGGAGGTCCGGTGTCCAAGCGGTGGCTGTTCCTGTCGGCGGCCGCGGTACTCATCGTCGTCTCCCTGGCCCTGGTGCTCCTGCCCGGCCACAAGGACGGCGAGGACGTGAAGGTCGAGGCGGGAAGCGCCGCGACCGAACCCTCCGCGACCAGTTCCAGCCCGGCCGACTCGCCGTCCCCGACCGGCACTTCGACCGCCTCCGCACGGGCGACCGCCGCATCGAAGAAGCCGTCGGCGACCCCGTCCGCCCGCGCGACCACCAGGCCGGCCGCCACGTCGGCCACGAAGACCCGCCAGCAGGCCTCCGGCACCGCTCCGTTGGCCGGACGCATCCGCCCCGGCGCCACCTACCGGGGAGTCGCCACCTTCTACGACGCGGACGGCGGCGGCGCCTGTCTGTACGACCCGAGTGGCGACGTCATGACCGGCGCGATGAACACCACGGACTACGAGGCGTCCAAGGCATGCGGGGCGTACGTGCTCGTGCACGCGGCCAACGGCGCGACCATCACGGTCCGCATCACCAACGAATGCCCGGGAGACTGCGCTCCGGGCCAGATCGACCTCAGCGCACAGGCCTTCGCCAAGCTCGCCGCCCCTTCGGCCGGCCGGATCCCGATCACCTGGAACCTGGCGAGTCCCAGCACCTCCGACACGATCTCGATCCGCTACAAGACCGGTTCAACCCGCTACTGGTGCGGTATCCAGGCGATCGGCCACCGAAATCCCCTGGCCCGCCTCGAAGTTGCCGTGGGCAGCGGCTGGCGTCAGTTGGAGCGCACCGACTACAACTACTTCATCTCCGAGGACGGCAGCGGCTGCGGCGGCGCGCTCAGGCTCACCGACATCTACGGTCAACAACTCACCGTCCCCGCACTCGCGGTGCGAGCGAACGTCACGCAGTCCACACGGGTCCAGTTCGCCAAGCACTGACCCGCTCAGGATCAGAGGGCGGGCGCGCGCAAGCTGTCACCGGCCATCGCCCGGCGCAACCCGGCCTCGTCCGAACTCCCGGGCGCCGCGGTCAAGATGACGATCTTCAGGTCGGAGTCGCCGTCCGTCAGGACATCGCAGTCCACGTCCACGGGCCCGACCTCGGGATGCTCCACCGTCTTGCGGTCCTCGCGATGTGCGCCCACCGTGCCGCTCGCCCACAGCCGTGCGAACGTCTCGTTGCCGGCGGTGAGTTGACGGATCAGCTCCGCCAGGCGGACGTCGTGCGGGAAACGACCGGTGGCACGGCGCAGGTCGGACACGATCGCGAGGTCCGAGGCGGCACCGTTCCGCACCAGCACCGGCCAGGAGGCGATACGCACGTCCCGTACGTCGTCGCCGGAACCGACCGGAAACCGCTCACGCGCGAAGTTCCGCTGCTCGGGCGGCCTGTCCGACGGATCGCCGAGCAGCGCCGCCCATCCGGGGTTCCACCAGATCAGCTGCCAGTCGGCGGCGAACACGGCGACGGCGACGTCCCCGAGCCGGTTCAGCACCCGGTGCACCCCCGACGGCAGGTGATCGGGAATCGGCTCGGCGTTCGGCGGGACCAGCCCGGCCATGCGGTAGAGGTGCTCCCGTTCCACGGCGGTCAGCTGAAGGGCACGCGCGAGCGCGGCGACCACCTGGGACGAAGGCGCCGTGGACCGCCCCTGTTCCAGTCGCACCACATAGTCCACCGACACCCCGGCGCGCTCGGCGAGTTCCTCGCGGCGCAGCCCGGTCGCCCGTCGGGACCGGCCGGACGGCAGTCCCACGGCCGACGGGGACAACCGCTCCCGCCAGGCACGGATCGTCGCACCCAGCCCCGGACCGACTCCCACTCCTGATCCCGGTCCCAGCCCCTCGTTCATCGCCATGCCCTCCATCCTCCCTCAACCGCCGATCCTGGTAATGCCGTTCCTACGGTCGAGGCGTCCCTGGCAGCGCGCCCGCGCGCTGGGCACCATCGACGCATGACCACCACGTTCATCACCGGAGCCAACAAAGGCCTCGGCCACGAGACCGCCCGCCGCCTCCTCGCCCTCGGCCACACCGTGATCGTCGGAGCCCGCGACGAGGAACGGGGTGCGGAGGCCGCCGCCGCGCTCGGTGCGCGGTTCGTCCGTATCGACGTCACCGACGACGCCTCCGTCACCGCCGCGGCTGCCGACGTCGCCGCACACGAAGGCGTCCTCGACGTCCTGATCAACAACGCCGGTGTACACGGCCCGCACGGCGATCCCGCCGACCTGACCGGCGCGGACGCGCTCGGCGTCTTCGACGTCAACGTCTTCGGTGTGGTCCGGACGATCACCGCGTTCCTCCCGCTGCTGCGCCGCTCACCCGACCCGGTGATCATCAACGTCAGCAGCGGCATGGGTTCGCTCGCCATCACCCACGACCCCTCGCGGATCGAGTCCTCCGTTGTCGCGCCGCTCTACACCGCCTCCAAGGCGGCACTCACCATGCTGACCACCCAATACGCCAAGGCGCTCAAGGACGTTCGCGTCAACGCCGCCGATCCCGGCTACACCGCGACCGACCTCAACGGCCACAGCGGCCCCCAGACCGTCACCGAGGGAACCGACGCGATCGTCCGGCTCGCGACGGAATCACCCGGCGCCGGATCGGGCCGCTTCGTCGACCGCGACGGCCCGCTCGTCCTGTCCTGAACCCCACTCGCGCAACACGGCCGACACAGCTTGGTTTCCGTAGGTGCTACCGGCGGTAACAACTGTGGTGTCGCGGCACGTTCCACGTGTCGGACACATCTCCCGCACCTCCCGTACCTGACCCGGAAGGCACCCCATGGAGAATTCGGCCCCCACGACGATCAGCAGACGAAGAGCCCTGACGGTGGCCGGCGGTGTCGCCGCCGGCACCGCCCTCGCGGCGCACGCGGTACCGGCGTTCGCGGCGGACACCACGTCCGCGGACGCCATCGTCGTCGGCCACGGCCTCGCCGGTCTCGTCGCCACCGCCGAACTGGTCGCCGCAGGAAAGAAAGTGCTGCTCCTGGACCAGGAACCCGAGTCCAACCTCGGCGGCCAGGCGTTCTGGTCGTTCGGCGGACTGTTCCTGATCAACTCCGACGAGCAGCGGCTCATGGGCATCAAGGACACCCAAGAGCTGGCGTGGCAGGACTGGTTGGGCACGGCCGGCTTCGACCGCGGCGTCGACGACCCGACCGGCCAGGACTACTGGGCCCACAAGTGGGCCGAGGCGTATGTGGACTTCGCGGCCAACGAGAAGCGGTCCTGGCTCTACGGCCTCGGCATCCGCTGGTTCCCGATCGTCGGCTGGGCCGAGCGCGGCGGCGGCCTCGCCGACGGACACGGCAACTCGGTGCCCCGCTTCCACGTCACCTGGGGCACAGGACCGGCCGTGGTCGAGCCGTTCGAGAAGCAGGTGCGGGCCGGGGTCGCCAGCGGGAAGGTGACCTTCAAGTTCCGGCACCGCGTCGACGAGATCGTCCGCACCAACGGTGCCGTGACCGGAGTGCGCGGCGCGATCCTCGAACCCAGCACCGCCCAGCGCGGCAAGGCCACCTCCCGCACCGTGGTGGGTGCCTTCGAACTCAACGCCCCTGTGGTGATCGTGACTTCGGGCGGCATAGGCGCCAACCACGACCTCGTACGCCAGAACTGGCCCGCCCGGCTGGGCAACCCGCCCAAGACCATGATCACCGGTGTGCCCGCGTACGTGGACGGCCGGATGCTCGGCATCACCGCGTCGGCGGGCGGCCGTATCGTCAACCCCGACCGGATGTGGCACTACACCGAGGGCCTCAGGAACTACGACCCGATCTGGCCCGACCACGGCATCCGCATCCTCCCGGGACCGTCGTCGATGTGGTTCGACGCCACCGGCAAGCGGTTCTCCGCACCCGACATGCCGGGCTACGACACCCTCCACACGCTGGGCTCGATCACCGCCAGCGGTTACGACTACTCGTGGTTCGTCACCACGAGCAAGATCATCGCGAAGGAGTTCGCGCTCTCCGGTTCCGAGCAGAACCCGGATCTCACCAACAAGGACATCCTGATGCTTCTCTCGCGCATCTGGCAGACGCCGGAGCCGATCGAGAAGTTCAGGAAGAACGGCGTCGACTTCATCACCGCCACCACCCTCTCCGAACTCGTCCTCGGCATGAACAAGCTCACCGGCGACGGCCTGATCAAACTCGCCGACCTCCAGCGGCAGATCGAGGCCCGGGACCGGGAGATCGACAACCCGTACTCGAAGGACGCCCAGGTGATGGGCATCCGCAACGCCCTCTCCTACACCGGGGATTCACTCAGCCGCACGGCCGCGATCCACAAGATCCTCGACCCGAGCGCCGGACCCCTGATCGCCGTCCGCCTCAACATCCTCACCCGCAAGACCCTCGGCGGGCTGCAGACCGACCTCTCGGGCCGCGTGCTGGACTCCACGGGTACACCGATTCCCGGTCTGTACGCGGCCGGTGAGGTCTCCGGCTTCGGCGGCGGGGGCGTCCACGGCTACCGCTCGATGGAGGGCACCTTCCTCGGCGGCTGCCTGTTCTCCGGCCGCCAGGCGGGCCGTGCGGCGGCCGCCGCGCTCTGAGTGCTACGGCCGCTCGCCACACCTCGGCAACTCGGGTGACCCCGGCCCGAGTTGCCGAGGGGGTACGGCTGTCAGAGATTCGCGTCGGCGCGCTGGTGCGAAGTCAACGCGGGCTGCGCGCACCGGTGTTCTCCAGCGGACCGTGTCACGGGATCCTGCGGTGGATGTCCGTCAGCAGGTTCCGCATGGCCATGCGGAAGAGCTCGGCCTGGTGGTCGCCGAGGAAGGACGTGTGGCCGAACACCTCCAGGGCGACCAGGCCGTGCAGGTGTCCCCACGCGCCCATGAGCAGAGCGGTCGCGGGGGAGGGCAGGTAACCCTGGCCGTAGTGCGGCAGTTGCTCCAGGTAGGCCCGGAGCGAGGGTGAGAGCACGGGGACGTCGGCCGCGGCGAGCTGCTCCGTGCTGAACCCCTCGAACAGCTCGCGCTCGAAGATCTCGCTCATCCGGCGCGAGGCCCGCGTGGTCGGGCCGTCGGTGGGGGCCACGTAGTCCCGCAACGGTGTGCCGTAGAGGAGTTGGAAGCGCTCGGGATGGGCGATGGCCCAGCGGCGGTAGCCCTCGGTCGCGATCACCAGGCGGGGCAGGTCCGGGTCGTCCGACGGGGTGTCTACCGCGGCCTGCACCGCGTCGGCCAGGTCGTCGTACGCCTTGGTGACGAGCGTGGTGACGAGGGCGTCCCGGCTCGGGAAGTAGTGGTAGAGCGCCTGCACGGTCATGCCGAGGCCGCGGGCGACCGCCCTCAACGACAGGGCGGCGGGCCCGTGTTCGGTGAGGTGGCGCTCGGCCGCGTCCACGATCTCCTGGGTGGCGGCGGCCCGGCGCCGTTCGCGCAGCGAGGGCGGGGCGGTGGTGCGTTCGTCGACGGCCATGCGGCGACCGTACGACGCCGACTCCTCTCACACGCCCCGGTGTCGCAAAGTGTGAGGAAAATCTAACACTGCCAAATCTTCTTGCTCCTCACTAACGTCGTGCTCGGCGACGAAGAGTGCCTCGTTGATCAACTCCGGCTGTTTCGCGCCTTTTTCACCGTGTGGACATCAAACATATGGATATCTAAGGAGAACAGGCGTGTTTGAACGCATAGCCGAACTCGCGATCCGCCGCTCCCGGCTGGTACTCGTCGTCGCCGTCGTGGCCGTGGCCCTCATGGGCGTCCTGGGCGTCGGCGCGTTCGCCAAGCTGCAGGGCGGCGGCTACGACGACCCAGCCTCCCAGTCCACGAAGGCCGCGAAGGTCATCGACCGGAAGTTCGGCGGGGAGACGAATCTGGTCCTGCTGGTCGGCGCGTCCGAAGGGCGTGTCGATGCCCCGGACGCACGGCGGAGCGGCCTGGACCTGGTGGCCGAACTTAAGAAGGACCAGCACCTTGAGAACGTCATCTCGTACTGGGACACGGGCAGTTCGGACCTCCGCTCCAAGGACGGTCGCGACGCCATGGTGCTCGCCCATGTGAAGGGCAACGACACCGAGCGGGACGAGAACGCGAAGAGCGTCATCGACGCCTACACGGGGACGTACGAGAAGACACTCACCGTCCGGGCGGGCGGTGGCGCCGCCGTGACCAGCGGGATGGGCACCCAGTCGGGCGAGGATCTCGTCCTCGCGGAGTCCATCGCCGTGCCGCTCACCCTCGTACTGCTCCTGCTCGTCTTCGGCAGCATGGTCGCGGCCCTGCTGCCGCTGGCGATCGGGACCATCGCCATCGCGGGCACGTTCGCCGAGCTGTACGTCCTCGGCAGCGTCACCGACGTCTCCGTCTTCGCGATCAACCTGACCACCGCGCTGGGCCTCGGCCTCGGCATCGACTACGCCCTGCTGATGGTCAGCCGGTTCCGTGAGCAACTCGCGTCAGGGGCGAGCGTGGACGACGCCGTCCGGCGCACGGTGAGCACGGCGGGCCGCACGGTCGCGTTCTCCGCCGCGACCGTGGCAGCCGCGCTCGCCGCACTCCTGGTGTTCCCGCAGTACTTCCTGCGCTCGTTCGGTTACGCCGGTGTCGGTGTCGTCGTCATCGCGGCCGTCAGCACCCTGTTCGTCATGCCGGCCCTGTTCGTGGTCCTCGGCCACCGGGTCAACGGCGGGCGGCTGCCCTGGGCGAACCGCACGCGTCCCGCCACCCGCGCACCCCTGTGGGGACGGCTCGCCGCCACCGTCATGAAGCGGCCCGCGCTCACCGCACTGCCCGTCCTCGCGGTCCTGCTGGTCGCGGCGAGCCCGCTCCTCGGTATCACCTTCGGCACCCCGGACGAACGCGTTCTGCCCGAGAACGCCACGAGCCGCCAGGTCTCCTCCGTGCTGCGCGAGAAGTTCAACGGCAACGACGACTCCGCCCTCCACATCGTCATCGACAAGTCCCTGAGCAAGGCCCCGCTGGAGTCGTACGCGACCGAACTGTCCGGGCTCAAGGGCGTCGTCCGCGTCGAGACCAGCACGGGAACCTATGCCGACGGACAGTCCGCGGCGACCGCTCCCGGCAACACCGCGCTGGCCCGCCCCGACGCGCAGCAGCTCAACGTCGTGAGCACCCTGACACCGAAGTCCGACGCGGCCCAGAGCCTGGTCAAGGACGTGCGGGCGGTCACGGCCCCCGCCGGAACACACCCTCTGGTAGGCGGAGTCGACGCCGTACTGGTCGACTCCAAGCACTCCGTCGGCAGCCGGCTCCCGCTCGCCGTGGCCCTGGTCGCCCTCACCACCTTCCTGCTGCTCTTCCTCTTCACCGGCAGCGTCGTCCAGCCGCTGCGCGCGCTGCTCCTCAACATGGTCAGCCTGGGCGCGACCCTCGGCGTCATGACCTGGATCTTCCAGGACGGCCACCTCTCCTCCGCGCTCGGCTTCACGCCACAGCCCATGGACGTCTCCATGACCGTGCTGATGTTCTGCATCGCCTTCGGTCTCTCGATGGACTACGAGGTCTTCGTCACCAGCCGGATCAAGGAACTCCACGACCTCGGCGAGGACAACGAGTCCGCCGTGACCAACGGCCTCGGCCACACGGGACGCATCGTCACCGCGGCCGCCTGCCTGCTCGCCGTGAGCTTCTTCGCCTTCGGGACGGCCAAGCTCAGCTTCATGCAACTCTTCGGCCTGGGCAGCGGGTTGGCCATCCTCATCGACGCCGTCGCCGTACGCGGCATCCTCGTCCCCGCCGCGATGCGCGTGCTCGGCCGCGCGGCCTGGTACGCGCCCGGCTTCCTGCGCAGGTTCCACGCACGGTTCGGTCTGAGCGAGGGCGGTCCCGCGCCCGCGCCGGAGCTCGTCATCGAGCCGTCGTACGGGAAGGACTCGACGCAGGTCTGATCACGCGAGACCAGAGGTAGCCGGCGAGATGCATTAGCTCTAATATGATTAGAGCTAATGCATCTCGCTGGAAGGACCCCGCCCGTGGACCTGCGGCAGCTCTTCGACGACCTGGTGCGCTTCGAGACCGACCTGTGGAACGGCATCGACGCCCGGCTCCGGCAGGAGTGCGACGTGACCCTGGGCGGTCTGAACGTGATGCTCGTCGTCGAGCGCGAGGGTTCCTGCCGGGTGAACGACATAGCCGTCGCCCTCTCGATCACGGTCGGCGGCGCGAGTCAGGCCGTCGACCGGCTGGAGAGACTCGGCCACTGCACCCGGCGCCCCCACCCCGCCGACCGCCGCTCCTCGATCGTCGAACTGACGCTGGCCGGGCGGGAGTCGGTGGCTGAGGCGGGTCCCGTGTTCGACCGCGAACTCGTGACACGGCTGTCCGCCCCACTCCCGGACACCGCACTCGGTCACCTGGCCGGTGCGCTCGCCGTGCTCCGCGCCACCACTCCACCCAGCCCGACACCCCTGACGAAGGAGACCTGATGAGCACCACCCGAGCGCGAGCAGTGCGCTTCGACGAGTACGGCGACCGTGACGTCCTCCGCGTCACCGAGGTGCCGATGCCCCGACCCGCCGCGGGGGAAGTCCTCGTGGAGGTACGGGCGGCCGGCATCAACCCCGGTGAGGCGGCCATCCGTTCGGGCGCGATGCACGAGCGGTTCCCCGCGGCCTTCCCGTCCGGCCAGGGCAGCGACCTCGCCGGTGTCGTCACCGAACTCGGCCCGGGCGTCACCGACTTCGGCCTCGGCGACGAGGTTCTCGGCTTCTCCTGGCAACGCTCCAGCCAGGCCACCCACGTCGTCGTACCGGTGTCGCAGCTCATCCTCAAGCCGGACGCCCTGAGTTGGGAGGTGGCCGGCGCCCTCTACGTCGTCGGCTGCACCGCGTGGGCCGCCGTCGACGCGGTGGCCCCGAAGCCCGGCGAGACCGTCGCCGTCTCGGCCGCCGCCGGCGGTGTGGGCACCGTCGTCGTCCAACTCCTCGCGGTACGCGGCGCGCACGTCCTCGGCATCGCCTCGCCCGCCAACGCCGACTGGCTCACCGCCCACGGCGCGACCCCGGTGCCGTACGGCGACCAGCTCGCCGGTGCGCTCACCGCGGCGGCGCCCGAGGGGATCGACGCGTTCATCGACCTCTTCGGCCCCGAGTACGTCCAACTCGCCGTAGAACTGGGCATTTCCAGGGACCGGATCGAGACGATCATCTCCTTCCAGAAGGCACAGGAACTCGGCACCAGGAGCGCGGGCAGCGCCGACGCCTCCACCCGCGAGGTCCTCACCGAGATGGCCGACCTCGTCGCCTCCGGCCGTATCGAGATCCCCATCGCCGCGACCTACCCGCTCGACGACGTCCGCGACGCGTTCGCCGAGCTGGAGAAGCGTCACACGCGCGGAAAGATCGTGCTCATCCCCTGAGGCGACCTGACGTCACTTGCTGCCACGCAGCGCCGACGTCGTCTTCCCGGTGCGTTCGCGGAGGAGTACCCGCAGCGTGTTGGGGTGCTCGTAGCCGACCTTCCTGGAGATGGTCTCCAGGGAGAGATCGGTGGTGCGCAGCAGGTGTGACGCGCGTTCGATCCGCAGGTCCTGGACGAACCGGATGGGAGACGTCCCGACCGTGCGCCGCACGGCACGCTGCAGGGTCCGCTCGCTGATGCCGATGGCCCTGGCCGCCTCGGGGATGCTGATGGACTCCGCCAGATGCTCGCGGGACCAGACCTCGAAGGCCGCGACGGTGGGATCGCTCTGGGCCAGCGCGCTGGGAATCGTGTACGCCGCCTGCGACGGGCGTTCGTCGACCACGAGATATCGGGCGACCAGGTCGGCGAGCGCGGGGCTGCCCGCCCGCACGATCGCCAGCGCCAGATCGACATGGCCGAAGGCCGCGCCGGCGGTGGTGATGCCCTCGCAGCCGATGACCATCCGGCTGTGGTCGAGCTGGACCTTGGGATACCGGTTCCGGAACGCCGGCGACAGCCACCAGGTCGTCGTGGCACGCAGCCCGTTCAGCACGCCCGCCTCGGCCAGCAGGAAGGTACCCGCGCACGCCGAGGCAATGGGCGTACCACGTTGGCGAGTTCGGGCGATCAGCTCGCGGACGGGCAGGGACGCGTCGCCGCCGACATGGTCGAGCAGCGCCCAGGGATCGCTCTCCCCGAGTGCCGGTACGACCAGGAGGTCGGCGGTATCGGCGACATCGAGCGGCTCGGGCGCCACGAGGAGGCCGGCGCCGGTCCGCACCTGCGGCGCCGGGCCTACCAGGGTCACGTTCCAGGTGGGCGAGGACTCGTGGATCTGCCCGCCGAGCGCGTTGGCGTTGCTCAGCACATCGAGGATGGCCGAGAGACCCGAGTCGAACACCCCGTCGTAGACGACGACCGCTACCCGCATGGCGGAAACACTATCAACCGTGTCGTTTCTGCCGCTGATGTGATCACCGAACCCCGCCATAGGTTCGTGGTGCGCCGGAAGCCCGGCGGTTAGCACGCGAGGAGTGGTCACAGTGAAGGTCGGTCTGTTGGTACGCGTCGAGGCCAAGCCGGAGTACGCCGACGAGGTGGAGGCCATGCTGCGAGGCGCCCAGGAGTTGGCCGAGCGGGAAGAGGGCACGGTGACGTGGTTCGCGTTCCGCGAGACCGCCACCACCTTCGGGGTGTTCGACACCTTCGAGGACGAGCAGGGACGCCAGGCCCACCTGACGGGGCGGATCGCCGCCGCGCTGGGGGAGGCGGCGCGGACGAAGCTCAGCGCGCCGCCGGTGATCGCCCCGGTCGACCTGCTGGGGAGCAAGGTCTCCTGACCGGAGCCGGCCCGCGCCGCGACTCCCGCCGGAGTGTTCGCCGTCGTCGAGGCGCAGCCCACCACCTGACCTCCGACGTCGAGGGTTCAGCGGCGCAGCCCCAGCGCGTCGCGCCCCGCGTACCGTGCCTGGTCGCCCAAGTCCTCCTCGATACGCATGAGTTGGTTGTACTTGGCGGTGCGGTCGGCGCGGGACAGGGAACCGGTCTTGATCTGGCCGCACCCGGTGGCGACGGCGAGATCGGCGATGGTGGTGTCCTCGGTCTCGCCGGAGCGGTGGGACATCACGACCGTGTAGCCCGCGCGGTGGGCCGTCGCGACGGTGGCGAGGGTCTCGGTGAGGGTGCCGATCTGATTGACCTTCACCAGGATCGAGTTGGCGATGCAGTCCCGGATGCCGGCGCTCAACAGCGCCTCGTTGGTGCAGAACACGTCGTCGCCGGTCAGTTGGCAGCGCTCGCCGAGGCGGGCGGTGAGCGCCTGCCAGCCGGCGTGGTCGTCCTCGGCCATCGGGTCCTCGACCGACGCGACGGGGTAGCGGTCGACCAACTCCGCCAAGTAGTCGGCGTGTTGGGAGGGTGTACGACGGACGCCCTCGCCCTTGTAGTCGTAGACGCCGTCGTGGAAGAACTCGGACGTGGCCGGGTCCATGACGAGGGTGATGTCGGTGCCGGGCTTGTAACCGGTCTTCTCGATGGCGTGGACGACGAAGTCGAGGGCCTCGTCGGCGGTGCGCAGGTCGGGGGCGAAGCCGCCCTCGTCGCCGACGTTCGCGCTGTGACCGGCGGCGATCAGGTCGCGGCGCAGGGTGTGGAAGACCTCGGAGCCCATCCGGACGGCCTCGGCGAAGGTGGCCGCGCCGATGGGCGCGATCATGAACTCCTGGAAGTCCAGCGGATTGTCGGCGTGGGCGCCGCCGTTGACGATGTTCATCATCGGCACCGGCAGCAGGCGGGCGTCGACACCGCCGATGTAGCGGTACAGGGGGAGTCGGTGGGCCGCCGCGGCAGCCTTGGCGGTGGCCAGGGAGACGCCGAGCAGGGCGTTGGCGCCGAGCCGCGACTTGCTGTCCGTGCCGTCCAGTTCGATCATGGTCCGGTCCACGGCGGCCTGGTGCTCGGCGTCGAGTCCGATCACCGCGTCCGCGATGCTCTCGTTGACGGCGTCGACGGCGCGCCGAACTCCCTTGCCGTGAAAGCGGGTTGGGTCTCCGTCCCGGAGCTCGACGGCCTCCCGGGCGCCCGTGGAGGCGCCCGACGGTACGGCGGCCCGGCCGAGCGAGCCGTCCTTGAGTTCCACGTCCACCTCGACGGTGGGATTGCCCCGGCTGTCGATGATCTCCCGTGCGGCGACCCGGCTGATGGCGGTCACGGTGCAACTCCTCACGCAGGGCCCGCGTCTCGGACATCGGCGGGCGGTAAGTTCCGGCTGGAAACAAAGTGAGTCCTGAAAAGGAACTTACTATGGGTGCATGAGGAAGCACAACGCCGACGAGACCTGCGGCATCGCCCAGGCCGCCGTGGTCCTGGGGGACTGGTGGAACGTTCTGATCCTGCGGGAGATCGCCCGCGGCCACGTTCGCTTCGATGCCCTGGCCGCCGAGATCGGCCTGTCCCGCAACGTCCTCACCGAGCGGCTGGGCCGACTCGTCGCGAACGGGGTGCTGCACCGCAGTCTCTATCAGCGGCGACCGGTGCGTTACGAGTACGTGCTCACCGATGCGGGGGTCGCGCTGCTGCCCTTGCTCGTCGCCATGCAGGACTGGGGGGACCGGTGGGTGCTGGGCGACGGAAGCCTCACCGCCACGGCTGAGGCGGATGGTGCTGAGCACGCTCGCGTGCACGCGTTGGCCGGCACGCGTGTGCCCGAAGACCTCCAACTCCCGGGTACGCAAGGCGCAGAGCTGCCCGTGATCTCGCCGGACGCCGCCGCGACCGTGCTGTTCACCCACCCCGGCACGGGAGTCGACTGGGACGAGCGGATCCCCGGAGTGGCCGGCTGCACCCTGGAGAACCGCCTCTTCCGAGACGCCTGGCCCGACTTCCGCCGGGCGGGCGTCGACATTCGCGGCGTCAGCACCCAACTCCCTTACGAACAAGCGGAGTTCGTCCGCGTCGAGGAGATCCCGTACCCGCTCCTCTCCGACGCCCACCATCAACTGGGCGCGGCCCTACGACTCCCGACCTTCCGAGGCGCCGGCCGCCTCCGCCACAAACGCCTGATCCTGATCGTCGACGCCGAACGGACCGTACGACACGTGATGTTCCCGGTCGACGACATCCCGCACGCCGTCACACGGAGTCTGCGACTGGCAGAGGACTGCGCACGTGCGGCGTGACGCCGGTGTGGGCATGAGGGGTGTCTGTCGGGGCCGTCGCGGGGGTCGGTCACCCGGGTGCTACGCGAACCCGCCGTTGCTCATGAGGAGTTGGCCGTTGATCCACTGGCCCTCCGGTGAGCAGAGGAAGTCGACGAGGTGGGCGGTGTCCCGCGGGGTGCCGATGCGGTTGAGCGGCGTCTGCCGGAGCACGTGCGCTCGTCCCTCGTCGGTCATCCAACCGGTGTCCACCGGCCCCGGGTTGATGACGTTGGCGGTGATGCCGAGGTGCGCGAGTTCGTGCGCGGCGGCCAGAGTGATGCGGTCCAGGGCGGCTTTGCTGGCGCCGTACGGGAGGTTGTTCACGGTGTGATCACTGGTGAGGGCGATGATCCGGCCGCTGCCCGGCGCGGCGGTGAACCGTCGGCCGTACTCGCGGATCAGCAGCCAGGTGGCGCGGGCGTTGACCGCGAAGTGCCGGTCGAAGCTCTCGACCGTGGTGTCGAGCAGGCCGGAGTCGACAGACTCGCAGTGGCACATCACCAGAGCCGTGACACCGCCCAGTTCGCGCTCGACCTCGTCGAAGACACGGGCCGGGGCGTCCGGGTCGGCGAGGTCCGCCTCGACGGCCGTGGTGGCGGCGCCGTGTTGAGTGAGGGTGTCGGTGATGGCGGAGGTCGCGTCGGCCTCGGGGCCCCAGGGCATGCGTTCGTCGTAGGGAGACCAGTAGGTGAAGGCGATGTCCCAACCGGAGGCCGCGAGTTGACGTGCGATACCCGCGCCGATGCCGACGGTCCGTCCTGCTCCGGTGACCAGGGCGAGCGGGCGGGGAGGCGGATGGGCAGGGTTCGTCGTCATGGTCGGAGATCGTTCATGACCGGGATGGGATCGGCAACTGCCTTTTGTGCAGGGCGCCTTCGGTGCGGAGTCGGCTGTCGGATGTCTCCGTCGAGCAGCTCTCGACCCTCGCGACGTTCCGTGCGGCGCGGTGGTTCAGGCCTCGATGCGAAGCCAGGTGTCGCCGGCGCGAAGCCACAGGGAGCCGTCACGCCCTTGACCGCAGCGCAGGACGACCCGCCCTGGCACTTGGGTCGTGTGCCGCTCGGTCACGCTCCAGGTGTCGCCGCGCAACTCGGCCCGGACGACTTCGGTCGTCGGCTCGTTGTGATCGCGTTTGGTCAGGACCGCCCGATCGCCGCGTACGGCGAATCCGTCCGGTTGGGGCACAGGGCTGGGCCAGCTGGTCACCTCGCCCGTGGAGGGGGTGATCCGCGTGAGGAACGTACCGCCGCGACGGGTCCCGGAGTACCAGATCAGCCACACCCGGTCGCCCTCGGTGGCGGCGGTGCAACCCTGCAGAGGCACGTCGGGAAGCCGGCCTTCAGGGGCCCAGACCGCTTCCCCCGCGCCACTCCATCCGGCGAGCCCGGCCCCCGACTCCGGATGCCCTCCGTAGATGCCTTCGTCACCGTGGGCCGTCCAGATCGATCCGTTGCGGTCGGTCACCAAGGCCGGGATGTCGTCGCCGATGCAGAAGGAGTCCTGCTGCTCGCCGTTCGTCAGGGAGAACACGGCGGCGTTCGGCTTCCACGAACCCGTGTCCTCCTTGCGCGTGCGACCGCCCGCGACGAGGAGCCGGGAGTCCGGGAGAAGGGCGATGTGACTGGGCCAGACCCGAACATCCTTGATCGGTCGGTGTTGAACTGATCCGTCGGCCCGCCGAATCACCAACACCCCGTCGAACGGCAGCTTCGGGCCCCATCCCACCCAGCCCTTGATGTAGTGGATGCGGTGCAGGTACTTCCGATGAACGAGCAGAACGGCGAGTTCCCCTGCCGGGCCGACGGTCCACCACAGGGGGCGCCGCCCTGCCCAGAGATCGATGACGGACGGTGCCCACACCCTCTCGATCTCAACCGCCGCCGACATCGCATCCCCCCTTTTTTCGACCGCAGCACGGTAACAGGCCGCCCACGTAAGCTACTTGATCGACAATCCGCCTTCGCCGGCACGCAAGGATCCACATGTCCGCCGACCCCTCCCGTACTCCGACGAAGGGGATGTGGAGGCGGAGGAGCACGAGTTGACGGCGCGGCGGCACCTCCCGTGTCTTCCGTGTCGGTGAGACCGTACGGAAGCCGGTGATGCTCTGGACCCCCGCCGTGCACGCCACCGACGGGCGGGGCCGGATGATCCTGACCTACCCGGCGGGCGACGTCGGCTACCCCCTGCCCGACGCCAGCCGCGGCAGCCAGGCGCTCACCACCTCGGCCCACCTCCTGCGCCACTACCACGACGCGACTACCGACCTGGCCCAACATCTGGGCAGTGACTGGCAGTTCGACGCGCTCGTGCCGGTCGAGGTGATCTGTCACGGCGACTTCGTCCCGTATCTACCGCGTCGTCACCCGCGAAAGGGCCGTAGGACTCATCGCCTTCGACGCCGCCCGCCCCGGCCCCCGCGCCTGGGACCTCGCCTACGTCCTCTACCGCTACGCCCCCCGCTCACCCACTCCGCCAACCACGACGGCTGGGGCACGACCGAGCAACAGGCTTACCGTGCCCGAGACATCGACTACATCCGTGACCGAGCCGAGGTCTGGTCACGGCTTGTCGTCGGACGGGACCGGGCCCGATCCGCAGCGCGTACCGCCGGCCGGACCCCGGTGCCGGACAGGTCCTAGTGGTGGTGCTCGTGGCCCTCGTGCGTGTGTTCCTGGTCGCCCTCGTTCGGTGAGCCGCCCATCATCCGCAGCATGGCCGGGCCGCCGCTGCGCAGGAACCGTACGACCAGGCTCGCGGCCAGCAGCAGGAAGACGATGTTGAGCCAGGTCGTGTAGTTCCAGGTGATGCCGTCGTCGGGGATCTTGGCGTCGGCCTGATCCGGGATGAGCCCCAGGCCGCCGAAGGCGAACTCGACGATGTACCCGGCGACGGCCATCGCGGCGAAGAAGGTGACCAGCAGGAAGCCGGCCATCCGGGCGCCGTAGTACTTCCGGTAGATGTTGAGGATCGGCAGGATCAGCAGGTCGGCGTAGATGAAGGCGATCACCCCGCCGAAGCTGATGCCGCCCTTCCACAGCACCACCGCGAGGGGCACGTTGCCGATCGAGCAGACGAAGGTCGCGATGGCCACCAACGGGCCGACGAGCGGACCGACCAGCTTCGCGGCGAGGGGGTGGTCCACGAGGAAGAACGTGTGCCAGAAGGTGTCCGGCACCCAGGCGGCGATCGCGCCCGCGATCAGCAGTCCGGCCACCAGGTCGCGCAGGATCGCGGCCCACTCCATCACGAAGATGTGCGCCACGGACGTGAACCCGTCCCGCGAGAACAGCCGACGGACGAAGCTCCCCTCGCCCCCGATCGACATGTCCATCGCCGCGTGCCCCTCCATGGAACCGGCCAGCCCGCGCTCCGCCTGCTCCTGCGCCCGGTCCAGCAGACGCTGCCGCAGGAAGAGCCGGAACAGCACCGCGAGGACGACGATCATGATCGGGCCGCCGACGAACTCCGCGGCCGTGAACTGCCAGCCCATCAACAGGGCCAGGATCACGCCGAGTTCGACGACCAGGTTGGTGGAGGCGATCTCGAAGGCCATGGCCGCCGTGAAGTTCGCGCCCTTGCGGAACAGCGAACGGGCGAGTGCGACGGCCGCGTACGAGCACGACGACGAGGCCGCGCCGAGCCCGGCGGAGAGGGCGAGCGTGCGCGGCCGGTCGTCACCGAGCAGTCGTACGACCGTCGACCGACGCACCACCGCCTGCACGACGGCGGAGAGCGTGAACCCGAGGATCAGCGCCCAGGTGACCTCCCAGGTCATCGAACCGGCAATGGACAACGCGTGCCCGATCGCTCCCATGAACCCGCTCCTCTCCGGTCTCCGGCGTACGTCTCGCAGGACTATACCCCTAGGGGGTATCGAATGCGTGTGGCGGGGCCTGTTCGCCGGGTGGCACGTCGACGTCTGCCCCGGGCGACTGCCACTCCACCCGCAACGGATCGCGCCTGCTGAACCTGCTGATGTGCGTGCTGACGAGGTCCTGAAGCCGGTCCAGGTTCTCCTGGCCGTCGGCCTCGACGTGCACGCGCAGCGCTCCGGGGAGCGCCCGCAGGGTGCACTGCCCCCACGGCAGACGGAGTGTCCCGTCGCTGTCCGTCCACTCGACCTGGATCTGGTCGGGCCGAAGTTCCGGGAGTGTGTGGGCGCGTGGGCGATGGGTCAGGTGGCGGCCCTTGTTGTCGAAGTGCTTGCAGAGTTGTACGAGGTAGCGGCTGGGGCGGTCGGTGGGGATGCGTGCTTCGGCGGTGAGCATGGGGTCCTCGGTTCGGCCAGGTGTGGGGGACTCGTGCGCATCAACTCCGTCAGCTTTATCGAGACACTGTGTCGCTGTCAATGCATGGTGTTTCGAAGGTGGCGAGACGTATGCTGAGGCTGTGCCGAAGCTCTGGAACGAGACCATCGAGGAACACCGTCGCGCGGTACGCGACACGGTGTTGGAGACCACCGCGGTGCTGGTCACCGAGCGTGGGCTGCGCTCGGTGACGATGTCGAAGATCGCCGAGGAGAGCGGGATCGGCCGGGCCACGCTGTACAAGTACTTCCCGGACGTCGAGTCGATCATGACGGCGTGGCACGAGCAGCGGATCACCGGGCATCTCAAGGAACTCGCCGAACTCCGGGACGGCCCCGGCGGAGCGGGTGAGCGGTTGAGCGCGGTGCTGGAGGCGTACGCCTTCATCCAGCAACGGCGCCACGGCCACGGCCCCGAACTCGGCGCGCTGCTGCACCAGGGCGACCACGTCGTCGGCGCCGAGCAGCACCTCCACCGCTTCCTGCGCGAACTCCTGGCCGAGGGCGCCCAGGCCGGCGACATCCGCGCCGACGTCTCCCCGGACGAACTCGCGACCTACTGCCTCCACGCCCTCGCCGCAGCCGGTGTCCTGCCGTCCAAAGCGGCGGTACGACGACTCGTCACGGTCACGGTCACGGGGCTGCGCCCGACGCCGGAATGACGGAACTCCCGCATTTTGACGTCCTGTTGGCGCGGTTGGCGAGACACCGGCGACTGGACCTCGCCGACCTGTCGACGTCGGCGGGTGTCCCGGAACCCCAACTCCGGGCGGTGTTCGACGGCACGGTGCCGAGCCCGCCGCTGCTCCAGAGGCTCGCGTCCGCGTTGCACCTGCAGACTGCGGACCTGTGTGTGATCGCCGGGGTGGCGGTACCGGAGGAGTTGGCTCCCCTGGACGCGAGGGCGGGTGTCATGCTTCCTGGCCTGGTGGGGGACGCCATGGGTCTGCCGCCTGAGTACAGGCGCCGGTTGCGTCAACTCGTCCGGTCGCTGCCCCAGGAGGAGCGCACACAGCCGGTACCGGCATTGCGGGTCTACGAACGGTTCGAGCGGGGTCCTGGTGGTGTGCTCCTGCGCATGATCGGCAACCGGAACCTGAGCTGGGCCGGGACGGCCCGGACGTTTCTGTGTCTGACCGGCCGGTACTGGGCCGCGTCCACGTATGCGGGGGTGGGCAACGGCCGCAAGGAACTCACCCCCGACCTGCTCGTCGACTTCGCGACCGTACTGGGTGTCCCCGCCGAAACCTTGTCCGCCGTCACCGGTGTCGACCTCCCCGACGACACCCCGCCCCGGAACCCGGCGGCGGCCGACGCGGCTGAACTGCTGTGGGACGTCCGCCGACTGACGGAGAATCAGGTACGACAGGTCGGCGACACGGTGCGGGCCATGTCGCGCGGCTGAGCGAAGGGGATCGGCCCCATCCCGTTCAACCGATCGGTTGAACCCCGCTTCAACCTCGCGCACACCCCTCGCTCCGTACGGACGACGCGAGCGGCCCCCGGGCGGCTGAAGAATCACCCATGACCATGGCGCCGGGCTTCCGCCCACGCGGTTCATGGCTTCACGCCCCCCTCAGAGAGGCCCCCAGAGTGTCCAGTTTTCTCAGTAGGCGACGTGTCCTTGCCGGTGGAGCCGGTGCCGCCCTCGGGATGAGTGTGCTCGGTGCCGCGGCCACGCCCGCCGTAGCGGCCTCGCGCGGGCGGTCGTTCCGGAGTGGTTCCGGAGCCGAGGAGACCCGAACGCTCGACGAGCTGTACCGGGCCGCTCTGGCGGACGGTGGCAAGCTCGTGATCTACGCCGGGGGTGACACGCCGACCCAGCAGGACGCCACCAAGGCGGCCTTCAAGAAGCGTTTCCCCGCCATGGATCTGACGCTGATCGTCGACTACAGCAAGTACCACGACGTGCGCGTGGACAACCAGTTCGCGACCGACACCCTGGTACCCGACGTCGTGCAACTCCAGACCTTGCAGGACTTCACGCGCTGGAAGGAGCAGGGCCGGCTGCTGCACTACAGGCCGGCCGGGTTCTCGAAGGTGTACGACAAGTTCAAGGACCCGCAGGGCGCCTGGGTGGCCATCGGGGCGGTCGGCTTCAGCTTCCTGTACGACGTCGCCGCCGTCGGTTCCGACGCCCCCAAGACCCCGCTCGACCTGATCGACCCCAAGTGGAAGGGGAAGATCGCCTCGTCCTACCCGCACGACGACGACGCGTCCCTCTACCTCTACACGCTCTACGCGCAGCGCTACGGCTGGGACTGGGTGGCCGCGCTCGCCGGGCAGGACGTGCGGTTCGCCCGGGGGAGCAACTCCCCGGGGGACGCGGTCTACGCCGGCCAGAAGGCGATCGGCATCTCCACGGCCGGCACGCTGGTCTCCTCGAATCCCGTGAAGTGGGTCGTTCCCGACGGTCACCCCTTCATGGCCTGGGGCCAGCGCGCCGCGATCCTGAAGCAGGCCAAGAACACCATGGCCGCCAAGCTCTACCTCAACTGGCAGCTGTCCGACACCCAGCAGCGGGCGTCCTTCAACGGCTGGTCGGTCCGGACCGACACCACGCTCCCGACGGGACTGAAGCCGCTCTGGGAGTACCCGAACGCGAACATCGACGGCTTCCCCCGCTTCATGGCCGACCGGGCGGAGGTCGAGCGCTGGAAGCAGACCTTCGCCCTCTACTTCGGCGAGGTCAAGGGTGATCCCTCGCCGGGCTGGCTGGGGCTGCACCCGGGGGCGTGACGGGTCTCACTGTTCACACCGGTCATACAGGTGGTCGATAGACTCGGGGGCCCTGTCCGGATCATGTGGCCCAAGGGAATCCGCCGTGTCCGCTCGCACTCCGTCGTCCGCCCGCGGCAGTCGGCACACCCTGGAGCACGTCTCCCATCTCGCGCTGTTCCTCGTCGTCGGGGCGGGCTTCGTCCGGCTCGCCCTGATCGACATCCCGTTGTGCTGGTACATCGTGAGCCTCAGCGGAGCGCTGGCGCTGGTGTACGCGGCGGGGCTCACGTGGTGGGACCGGCTCGGCTCGCTCGGCAGGAGCGCGTGGGTCCCCGTACTGGTTCTGCTGTGGACCGTGCTGACCTTCCTCACCCAGGCGCCGCTCACAACTGCCTACGTGTGGTGCGCCGTTCCGCTCGCCTGCGCCGCACTGCGCGTGCTCGGCCGGCGGCCCGCCGTCGTGACCGTGGCCGTGATCACCGTCGTGCTCGTCGGGTCGCTCGTCCGGGCCACGGGCCGGTTCGACCCCGAGGTCGCGCTGGTGCCCGTCGCGGCGGTGTGGGCGACCGTCGCCCTGTACCGGACCCAGCAGCGTGACGCGGCTGTCCGCCAGCGGCTCGTGGAGGAACTGCGGGACACCCGGGACACGTTGGCCAAGCAGCAGCGGCAGGCCGGTGTACTCGCCGAGCGCACCCGTATCGCCCGCGACCTGCACGACACCCTGGCTCAGGAACTCGCCGGCAGCGTGATGATGCTGCAGGTCGCCGAGCGGGACTGGGACGAGCGGCCGGACGTGGCACGCACGCGGGTCCGTGCCGTGGCCGACGGACTCGGTGCGAATCTGGCGGAGACCCGGCGGATGATCCGCGATCTCACTCCCGCCGCCGTCGCCGAGGCGGGCCTGGAGGACGCGCTGCGGCTGCTGTGCGCCCGGTCGCGGACGGAAGGCACCGGGGCCCGGGTCCAGTTCCGCGCGGTGGGCGCGCACCAGCCTGTCCTCGACGAGCACACGGCCACCACCCTCTTCCGTGTCGCCCAGAGCACATTGGCGAACGTACGCGAACACGCCCGCGCGGCAAGTGTGTTGGTCACCTACCGGCGACACCGGAACCGGGTGGAACTCGAAGTGAGCGACGACGGGCGGGGTTTCGACCCCGCCGCCGCCTTCGCGGCCGGTGCCCGTGCGGACCGCGGATTCGGACTGACCGCGGCCAGGGCACGACTGCGCGAGTGCGGCGGAGACCTCGATGTGAGCAGCATGCCGGGGCGGGGGACCAGGGTCCGCGCCACGGTGTCCGCCCCACCCCGGAATCAGACCGTCGCACCGCTCACCGCGGCGACCACCGCATGACCGTCGCTCCGCTCCGCCTCCTGATCGCGGACGACCACGCCGTCGTACGGGCCGGACTGCACGCCCTGCTCGACGGCGAACCCGATCTCGACGTGGTCGGCGAGGCCGGGAGTGGTGAGGAAGCCGTGCGTCTGGCAGCTCAGTTGACGCCCGATGTCGCGTTGATGGATCTGCGGTTCGCCGGGCCGGGGAACGGGATCGACGGCGTCGAGGCCGTCCGACGGCTCGCCCAGCGGGCGCCGGGCGTGGCCGTCGTCATGCTGACCAGCTATGCCGGACGGGCCGATGTCGTACGGGCGTTGGAGGCGGGCGCCCGTGGCTATGTGCTCAAGGCGGGGCCGCCGGAGGAGCTCTTCCAGGCCGTCCGTACGGCCGCCGCCGGATCGGTCGGGCTTGCCTCGGAGGTCGTCGGCTCACTCGTCGGCCAAGTGGTCAGCCCCACGCAGGAGTTGACCCAGCGCGAGGTCGAGGTCGTCCGGCTGATGGCGGAGGGGCGCGGCAACCGGGCCATCGCCGAGGCGTTGTTCCTCAGCGAGGCCACGGTCAAGACCCATCTCGTGCGGATCTACCGCAAGTTCAAGGTCGACAACCGGGCGGGGGCCGTGTCGGAGGCCGTCCGCCGCGGGCTGCTCGAACTCACCTGACGGGCTGGCTCACTACGGCGACCTCCCTGGGGGAGAGCACGGGGTAACCGTCCTCGCCCGTGCTGCCGACCAGGAGTTCGCCGGACAGGCCGGTCAACGGCACTGTCCCGTCGGTCCGGTTGACCAGGAACAGATAGCGGCTCTCGGCGTTTTGGCGCACCGTCAGTTCGACAAGTCCCTTTGCGGAGTCGGGGAGTTCGCTGCCGACACCGGCGGGCGCGAGCAACTCGGGGAGCAGACCGGCGAGGCCTTCGCGGCCCAAGCGCGTGGAGACGTACGCGGCCGAACCTCCGTTCACCGTACGGCGGGTGACGGCGGGGCGGCCGGCGTACGCGCCGCTGCGGTAGTGGGCCAGCACCTCCACCTCGGGGTCGGCCACCGTGATCCGGTCGGTCCACAGGGAGCCCGTGGCCGTGCCGTCGAGGTCCAGTTCGACCGTGTCGCCGTCGAGCAGCGGGCCGAACTCCTCGATGCGGATGCCCAACAGGTCGCGCAGGGCGCCCGGGTAGCCGCCGAGCCAGATGTGGTCGTTCTCGTCGACGACACCGGAGAAGTAGGTGGAGACGAGGTGGCCGCCCTGCTCGACGTACCGGGTGAGTTCCTTGGAGAGGGCCGCCGGGATCATGTGCAGGACCGGCGTGATCACCACGTCGTAGCGGTCGAGGGCGGTCTGCGCGGTGACGATGTCGGCGCGGACGCCGAGGTCGAGGAGGGCGGAGTACCAGTCGAGCGCTTCCTGGCGGTAGTCGAGGCGGTCGGTGGGGTGCGAGTCCTGCTCGCTCGCCCACCAGGACTCCCAGTCGAAGACGATGCCGACCCGGGCCGTCTCGCGGTCCGACCCGGCGAGGGGGGCCAACGTCCTCAGGGTGCGGCCGAGTTCGGCCACCGCGCGGAAGACCTCGCTGTCGGCTCCGGCGTGCGGGACCATCGCGGAGTGGTACTTCTCGGCACCGGCGGCGGACTGGCGCCACTGGAAGTAGCAGACGGCGTCGGCGCCGTGCGCGACGTGCAGGAGGGAGTCGCGGGCCAGGTCGCCGGGGCGCTTGGCGACGTTGACGGGCTGCCAGTTGACGGCGCTGGTGGAGTGCTCCATCAGGAACCACGGGCGGCCGGCGGAGATGCCGCTGACGAGGTTCGCGGAGAAGGACAGCTCGTCGCGGTCCTGCGAACCGGGCGTGACGTAGTGGTCGTTGGAGACGAAGTCGATCTCGGCGGCCCAGTCGGCGTAGTTCATGCCCTTGGTGTTGCCCATCACCATGAAGTTGGTGGTGACCGGCACGTCCGGGGTGATCTCGCGCAACAGGTCGCGCTCCACGCGCAGATGGTCCTTGAGCGCGTCGGAGGAGAAGCGCTTGAAGTCGAGTTGCTGGGTGGGGTTCGGGAAGGAGGCGGCCAGCCGGGGCGGCAGTATCTGCTCCCAGTCGCTGTACCGCTGGGACCAGAACGCCGTGCCCCAGGCCTGGTTGAGCGTGTCGATCGTGGTGTAGCGGGCGCGCAGCCAGTCGCGGAAGGCGCGGGCCGCGTCGTCGGAGTAGTCGTAGATGTTGTGGCAGCCCAGCTCGTTGGAGACGTGCCAGGCGACCAGTGCGGGGTGGTCCGCGTAGCGTTCGGCCAACTTCCGTACCAGGCGCAGCGCGTGCTCGCGGAAGACGGGCGAGGTGGGACGCCAGTGCTGGCGGCCGCCCGGCCACAGGGTCTCGCCGCCGGCGGTCACCGGGAGGATCTCCGGGTGCTCCGTGCTCAGCCACGGCGGCGGGGACGCGGTGGCGGTGGCCAGGTCGACGCCGATGCCGCCCGCGTGCAGCAGGTCCATGACCTCGTCGAGCCAGCCGAAGTCCCACTCGTTTTGGGCCGGTTGGATGCGGGCCCAGGAGAAGATCCCCAAGGACACGATGTTGACGCCGGCCTCGCGCATCAGCCGGATGTCCTCGTCCCACACCTCCCGCGGCCACTGCTCCGGGTTGTAGTCGGCGCCGTAGGCGAGACGGGGGGTGGTGGACTCACCGTCCGGCCCGTGCCGCAACTGGGACAGGAGGGTGGAGATCATGATGGTCCTTCCGGTTACTGCACAGGCGGTACGCGATACGTGGTGGATTCCGGGCGGGCCGCCGCTGAGCGGTTGCTCCTCAGCGGCGGCTCCCGGGGTGGTGCCGGTTGCTTCTTCGAGCCGGCTACTTCGAGCGGGTCACTTGTTGACCGTGAAGCCCTGCTCGTTGCCGTACTTGACGGAGGCGTCCTGCCAGCTCTTCAGACCCTGGGCCAGCGTCGTACCGGAGATGTACGCCTTGCCGACGGTGTCGTTGAAGATCGAGTTGGCGTACTGCTGGAAGGGCAGGTACGACCAGTCGGAAGCGACCTCGGACGCGGACTCGGCGAAGATCTTGTTGGCCTGCTGTCCGCCGAAGTACGGGAACGCCTTGTCCTGGAACGCGGCCGACTGCTGCTCCGCCTTGGTCGCCGGGAAGGCGCCCTCGTCGACACGGGTCTGGATGCCGGCGCCGGCGTTGGCGTACTCGACGAACGCGTAGGCCAGTTCCTTGTTCTTGCCCAGGGTGGGCAGGGCGAGGGACGAGCCGCCGTTCTCCGCGCTGGCCTTGCCGCCCGCGGTCCACTGCGGCATCGGGGCCGCGCGCCAGTCACCGGAGGCACCGGCGACACCGCTCACGAAGTTGGCGGGCATCCAGGCGCCGGTGGTCAGGGTGGCGATGGTGCCGTCACCGAGGCCCTTGTACCAGTCGTCGGTCCAGCCGTTGATCGGCGAGAGGAGCTTCTCGTCGATGAGCTTCTGCCAGGTCTCCGTGTACTTCTTGGCGCCCGCGTCCTCAAAGTTGACCGTCACCTTGGTGCCGTCGACCTTGTAGGGGCGCGAACCGGCCTGCCACAGCATGCTGGTGGTGAAGCCCGCGTCACCGGCGTCGTTGGCGATGTACGCCTTCGGGTCGGCCTTGTGCAGCTTGCGGGCCGCGACGACGTACTCGTCCCACGTGGTCGGGACGGCGATCTTGTACTTGTCGAAGACCTTCTTGTTGTAGAACATCGCCATCGGGCCCGAGTCCATCGGCAGGCCGTAGACCTTGTCGCCGTCGCTCACCGCGTTCCACGGACCGGCCGTGTACTTGGAGGCCAGCTTGTCGGCGCCGTACGGCGCCAGGTTGGTGAGGCCCTTGGTGAGCGCGTACTGGCTCAGCGCGAAGTACTCGACCTGGGCGACGTCGGGGACGCCCTTGCCGGCCGCGATCGCGTTCGACAGCGCGGTGTAGTGCTTGTCGCCGGACCGGTCGCTGACCAGGTTGATCTTGACCTTCGGGTACTTCTTCTCGAAGTCCGCGGCGACCGTCTTCAGCGTGGGCTCCCAGGCCCAGACCGTGACCGAGCCGCCCTTCTTGAGGGCCGCCTGGATGTCCGAGGCGGAGACCGCCTTGGTGCTGGAGCTGTCGTCGTCGGAGCTGCCGCAGGCCGTCGCCCCCAGGGAGAGGACGGAGAGGACGGCGAGGCCGCGCAGCAGGCGGCTGGTGGTTCTGCGCATGGAGGTGCTTCCACTTCTTCGTGGGTGGGACTTCTTGAGGGTTGGGTTATTCCTTGACGCTTCCGGCGGCGAGTCCGGACTGCCAGTACTTCTGCAGCAGGAGGAACGCGGCGATCAGCGGCACGATGGTGAGCAGCGAACCCGTGATCACCAGGTTGAAGATGACGTCACCACCGATCGTCTGGGCCTGGGAGTTCCAGGCGTCCAGGCCCAGGGTCAGGGGGTACCAGTCCGGGTTCTTGATCATGATGAGCGGCAGGAAGTAGTTGTTCCACGTCGCGACCGTGGTGAACAGCAGGACCGTCACGACACCGGGCGCGAGCAGCGGCAGCGAGACCTGGAAGAAGGTGCGGATCTCGCCCGCTCCGTCGATCCGCGCGGCTTCGAGGAGTTCGACCGGGATGGCCTCGGTGGCGAACACCCACATCAGGTACAGGCCGAACGGCGAGACCAGCGAGGGGATGATCACCGCCCACGGGGTGTCCGTGAGCCCCATCTTGCTGAACATCAGGAACGTCGGCACCGCGAGGGCCGTACCCGGGACCGCTACGGCACCGATGACCACGGCGAAGATGGCGCGTTTCCCGGGGAAGTTGAACTTCGCCAGCGCGTAGCCGCCGAGGATCGACAGGAAGGTGGCACCGCCGGCGCCGAGCACGACGTAGAGCAGGGTGTTCAGCAGCCAGCGGACGAAGATGCCGTCGTGGTAGGTGAACGTGTCGTGGATGTTCGACCAGAGGGCGAAGTGGTGGGCGAACCACAGGCCGTTGGAGTCGGCGAGTCCCTGCTGTGTCTTGGTCGCGTTGATGACCAGCCACAGCAGCGGCACCACGGTGTAGACCAGGATCAGACCGGTCAGCACGGTCAGCAGCACGCTGCGCTTGGGGCGCCCGGGGGAGTGCTTCTTGCGGGGTGTGCGCAGGCGGGGCGCGCCCTTGTGGCCGCCGCCGGACGGCGCGGACGCGGAGGGAGAGGCGGTGGTGACGGGGGTGCTCATGGCTCAGGCTCCCTTGCGCATGCCGCGGAGCTGCACGACGTAGGCGATGACCATGGTGATCAGCCCCATGATGATGGCGACCGCCGCGGAGTAGTTGTGCTGCTGTCCGTTGAAGGACAGTGAGTACGTGTAGAAGTTCGGCGTGTAGTCCGTCGTGATCGCGTTGCGCGCCAGCGGTCGCAGGATGCTCGGCTCGTTGAAGAGCTGGAAGCTGCCGATGATTGAGAAGATCGTCGCGATGACCAGGGCGCCCCGGATCGCGGGGAGCTTGATGGCCGTGATCACCCGGAACTGCCCGGCGCCGTCGATCTCCGCCGCCTCGTACAGCGAGGTCGGGATGACCCGCAGCGCGGAGTAGAAGATCAGCATGTTGTAGCCGACGAACTCCCAGGTGACGATGTTGCCGATCGACGCCAGCACCAGGTGCGCGGAGAGCGGGTCGGGCAGTGTCACGTCGAAGGCGCTGTTGATGTCACCGACCAGACCGAACTGGGTGCCGTACATGAAGCCCCACATCAGGGTGGCGACCACGGCGGGCACGGCGTACGGCAGGAAGATCGAGATCCGGAAGAAGTCCCGGCCGAAGAGCCGGCCGCTGTCCAGGGCGAGCGCCACGAACAGGGCGATGCCGAGCATGATCGGCACCTGGATCACCAGGAACAGCGAGACCCGCTCCAGGGAGGACCAGAACTGGTCGTCCTGGAAGGCCTGCTTGTAGTTGTCCAGGCCGACGAAGTGGTTGCCGCCGATGAGCTGGTCGCGGAAGAGGCTGAGATAGATCGAGTACGCGATCGGAGCCAGGAAGACGAAGGCGAAGACCACCGCGAAGGGTCCGATGAAACCCCACCCTGTCCAGGAACGGCGGTCTCGTTTCGCCGATGGCCTGGTAGGAGGCCGAGTCGCGGCCGCAGGGGGTTGAAGCGTCGTCATGTAGTTCCTCGCTCGTCCATCTCGGAACCGGCGTCACACGCCGTCGCGATGTTGCGTAACCAGCACGGTCCAGAACGGCCCCGGGCTGTTATGTTTACGTAAACATCTGATGGCGGCATGTCTACACTGCCCCAATGTCGGTGGTCAAGGGTCGTTTGGTGAAACACGGCCGAGGCGATCGGATCGATATATGAGGGATACAGGTGGACACAGTGGACGGTGCCTCGGGCGGTACGGAGAAGCCACGCAGACGCACCGGGAAACGATCTTCGAGACGCGCCCCGAGCGCTTCCATGGCGGATGTCGCGCGCGTCGCCGGCGTGTCGTCGCAGACGGTCTCCCGGGTGTCCAACGGCTTCGCGGGCGTCAACGAGGAGACCCGGCGACAGGTCCTCGCCGCCATGAAGGAGCTGGGCTACCGGCCCAACAGCGCCGCCCGCGCGCTGAAACGCGGTGAGTTCCGCACCATCGGCGTGATCACCTTCAACCTCTCCACCACCGGCAACATGCGCACCCTGGAGGCGATCGCCACCTCCGCCGCGCACGAGGGCTACGCCGTCACGCTCCTGCCGGTCGCCGTGCCCACCCAGGACGAGGTACGCGGCGCCTTCTCCCGCCTCGGCGAACTCGCCGTCGACGCCGTCATCGCCATCATGGAGGTCCACCTTCTGGACGCGGCGACCATCTCCCTGCCGCCCCATGTCCAGGTCGTCGTCGCCGACTCCGACGCGGGCGACCGCTACAGCGTGGTCGACACCGACCAGAACGGCGGCGCGCGGGCCGCCGTACGCCACCTGCTCGACCTCGGCCACCGCACGGTCTGGCACCTGGCGGGCCCCGAGGAGTCCTTCGCGGCCCAGCGCCGCGCCGACGCCTGGAGCGCCGAACTCACCGACGCGGGACGGTCCGTGCCTCCCGTCGTACGTGGCGACTGGACCGCGGAGTCGGGCTACCGCGTAGGCCTGGAACTCGCCCAACAGGCCGACTGCACAGCGGTGTTCGCGGCCAACGACCAGATGGCCCTGGGGCTGCTGCGGGCCCTGCACGAGCGTGGCCGGCGCATTCCCGAGGACGTCAGCGTGATCGGCTTCGACGACATCCCCGAGGCCGGTTCCTTCCTGCCGCCCCTGACCACCGTCCACCAGGACTTCGCCGAGGTCGGCCGCCTGTGCGTGGAAGGTGTCCTACGGCGGATGCGGGAGCGCGGCGACGAGCACGGCACCACGCTGGTGCCCACGAAACTCGTCATACGCGACAGCACGGCACCGCCTGTCGGGTAGCGGCACACAGAACCCCGGCCCCCCTGCCTGAGCAGGAGGGCCGGGGTGTCATGTCCGCACGGCTCAGGCCGTCGTCTCCGGGCGGCCGGGCCGGGACCAGTGCGTGTGGAAGGCACCGGTGCGGTCCGTACGGCCGTAGGTGTGCGCGCCGAAGAAGTCGCGCTGGCCCTGGAGCAGGGCCGCCGGCAGCCGGTCGGCGCGCAGCGTGTCGTAGTGCGACAGCGCGGCGGAGAACGCCGGGACCGGAATCCCGCGGCGGGCCGCCGAGGCGACCACCTCACGCCAGGGGACCTGCGCGTCGCCGATCTCCTGCGCGAAACGCTCCTCGCCCAGCAGGCTGACCAGCGCCGGGTCGGCCGTGTACGCGGCACGGATGCGGTCGAGGAAGGAGGCGCGGATGATGCAGCCGCCGCGCCAGATCCCGGCGACCGCGGCCAGGTCGATCGACCAGTCGAACTCGGTCGCCGCGTCCTGGATCATCTTCCAGCCCTGGTCGTAGGCGATGACCTTCGAGGCGTACAGCGCCTGTTCGACCTGGGCGGTGAACCGGTCGGCCTCGGTACGGCTCAGCGGGGGAGTGGTGCCGCCGGGCAGACCGCGGTAGGCGGCGCGCAGGTCGCCCTGGCTGGACGAGGCGCGCGCGAAGGTGGCCTGCGCGATCGCGGTGACCGGCGAACCCAGCTCCAGCGCGGTCTGCACGGTCCAGCGACCGGTGCCCTTCTGCCCGGCCGCGTCGGTGACGATGTCGACGAACGCCTTGCCGGTCTCCGCGTCGGTGTGGCCGAGGACCTCGGCGGTGATCTCGATCAGATACGAACCCAGCCGCCCCTCGTTCCAGCGGCGGAAGACGTCCGCGATCTCGGCCGGTGTGTAGCCGCCGACCTGGCGCAGCAGGTCGTACGCCTCGGCGATGAGCTGCATGTCGGCGTACTCGATGCCGTTGTGCACCATCTTCACGAAGTGCCCGGCGCCGTCGGTCCCGATGTGCGTGGAACAGGGCTCGCCGTCGACCTTCGCGCTGACGGACTCGAACATCGGACCCAGCACGGCGTACGACTCCGCCGAACCGCCGGGCATGATGGACGGCCCGTTCAACGCGCCCTCCTCGCCGCCGGAGACCCCGGCGCCGACGAAGTGCAGGCCCTTGTCGCGCAGGGCCGCCTCGCGGCGGCGGGTGTCGGCGAAGTGCGCGTTGCCGCCGTCGATGATCATGTCGCCGGGTTCCATGAGCGCGGCGAACTCGTCGATCACGGCGTCGGTGGCCGGACCGGCCTGCACCATGATCATCAGGCGGCGGGGCTTTTCGAGCGCGGCCACGAACTCCTGTGCCGTCTCGGCCGGGACGAAGGCGCCCTCGTCGCCGTACTCCTTCATCAACTCATGGGTGCGGTGCGGCGATCGGTTGTGGACGGCCACCGTGTAGCCGTTGCGGGCGAAGTTGCGTGCGAGGTTGCGGCCCATCACGCCGAGGCCGGTGACGCCGATCTGGGCGGTTCCGTCGGCGGCGGGGTCGTGCGGTGCGGATGCGTTCATGGGGTGCCTGTTCTCCGAGTCGGTGACGTGGCGGGTCGGCGCTGGGCGCCCATGACCGCAGGTACGTCTGTGATCGCGAAATCACTCGAAGTGCGGGCCCCCGATTCGTAATTCCTTCCGGGGCCGGGTCGTCGGACCGCGCTCTCAGCAGCCCGAACCGGTCGGGGTGAACTCCACGCGCGCGTGCTCGTCCGCGATGCGCGCCTCGTCGTAGGCGGAGCGCGTGACCTGGTACCAGACGTCGTCCTTCGCGGTGTTGCCGCCGACGTCGTCGAGGCTCACGCACCACCGCTCCGCGCGGACGATCCGGGTGTACGTCTCGGTGCCGCTGCGCACCTTCGAGCACTCCCGGGATCGCTCCGTGGTGTACCAGGTGCGGGTCTTCTTCTTGGAGCCCGATCCCGAACTGGACGTGTGCCGGACCTTCTTGGAGGCGGACGCGCACTTGGTGACGGTGTGCGGGCGCGTGCCCTTCGCCGTCTGCTTGGCGAGGTGCCGGACCGAGTCACGGAGCCCCGTCACCGTGTCGGGGGTGGGCCGGGCCTTCTGCGCGGTGCTCGAACTGCCCTGCCCGGCACCGGACACGGACCGCGTGCTGTCGTCGCTTCCGCTCCCGCCCCCGCATGCGCCGAGCGCTCCGACCAGAAGTGCTGTCAGTCCGCCCACTATCCATCGCTTGGTGAACATGCCCCCGCCCCCTGTGAAGTGGAAACGGTCAGCGTAACTGATCACCGGGCGGCGTCAGTTGGAGGCGAGCGCGAACTGCCGCTGCCGCAAGGTGCCTACGGTAGCCGGAGCTTCCAACACGCCCTGAAGGCGCTGGAGTTGCCGCGAGCCGGTCGTGGCCGCGCGGCCACTACCGGTGGCGAAGACGTACAGCCGCAGCAGCAGGAAGCGGGCGAGGCCGGCCAGCCCCGAAGCGCTGAGGTACACGAACTGCTCGGTCAGCATCCCGGGCGACGACTGCACCAGGTGCAGGACGAACATCGCGGCGCAGGTCACCCCGTAGGCCGCCGCGGCCGAGCCCGCCGACTGCCAGTGCCGACGCCATCCGGCGCGCCGGCCCGAGCCGAAGGTGAAACGTGCGTGGAGTTCCGTGCACAGGAGGGTGGAGACGACGGTGATCAGCGCATTCGCCAGCGCCCATGGCAGCCGCTCGGCCAGCAGGGCCACGGCGCCGCTGGAGAGGAGCCCGACACCGCCGCCCAGCGCCACGAACCGGGCGAAGGAGGCGAGCGGACCGGGAGCGGCCGGGGTCCGGGGCGCGTCGTCCATGGCGGTCTCCATCCGCTCCGTACGATGCGCCTCGGTGATGAGGCCGCGTAAGCTTGCTTGACTTACTCAACTATAGCGGATTGATTGAGTTACGCAAGTACACTTTCGAGGGGAGGGAACCGGGGGGACCGGGGACCCCCACGCACAGACGGCCTACGTACAATGCGGCCTGATCATGGGTGAGTCACTGGTGAGATGCGCGACGTTCAACGTGCTGCACGGCAGGCGGATCCAGCCGGACGGCTGCCCGAACCCCGCTGCCCCCGGCGACCCCTCGGCGCCCCTCGCCGAAGCCGTCGCGTCCCTGGATGCCGACGTGGTGGCGCTCCAGGAGATCGACTGCCTCCAGGAACGGTCGGGCGGCGTCGATCAGGCGGCCGTCGCCGCCGACGCGATGGACGCACACGACTGGCGATACGCGACGGCACTGCACTGCCGTTCCGTGCCCGGCCAGGGCTGGGTCCCCGACCCGACCGAGCCCGGGATGCGCGTCTACGGACCCGGGGCTCGGCAGCCCGAAGTCCCTTCGCACGGGCTGGCGTTGCTGACCCGGCTCCCGGTCCACGAATGGCGGGCCCTACGGCTCCCGGCGGCGCCCTTCGGTATGCCCTTGCGGGTCGCCGGGCAGGCCGCTCCCGTCCTGGCGCGGGATCAGCCCCGGGCCGCCCTGGCCGCCGTACTGGAGGGACCGCACGGCCCGTTCACCGTCGTGGCCGTCCATCTCTCGTTCGTGCCGGGGTGGAACATCGGGCAACTGCGCACCGTGCGCCGCTGGATCGCCGATCTGCCCCAACCCCGGGTACTGATGGGCGACTTCAACCTCTTCGGCGCCCTTCCCCGGTTCACCCTGAACGCGACCGCGCCGCGTGGCTGGCGGAGTTCGGTGCGGCGGGCGACCTTTCCGTCGCACCGGCCGCTCGTCCAGCTCGACCACATCCTGGCGACGGGGCTCGGCGCGGACGCCGTAGGGACGGCGCACGCACCGAGGACGGCGATCTCGGATCACCGGCCGTTGGTGGTGGAATTGGCGCTCTGAGTCAGTTCCAGAGGGGGTAGGTCACCGTGTGCTGGAACTTGTCCGGCCTCGCGCCGGGGTACGTCAGGGTGATCTCGGTGTACTGCCGCGCCTGCGGGTGCCGCTTCCAGGTCCGCGTGGTGTCGAGCCGGACGGTGACCGGGAACGAGTGGAACTTGCCCACCGCGCAATAGGGCTTGCAGTCGTTCACCCAGTTGACGCCCGTGGCCGTCGCGGAGTTGCCGTTCCAGGACGTCCAACGCAGCGACGCGAGGCGGCTGTTGCCGTCGCCGCAGGCGAGCATGAAGTCGGTGGGGCGCACCTGGGGATGCCACAGGCAGTCGACGAGTACGGGGTCCTGGAGCTGCCGGTGGGCGGTCGCCGGTACCGTGCTCGGGGCCGCCGACGAGGTGCCGACGGCCGGCCCGAGCAGGGCTGCGGCACACAGCGTGACGATTCCGACCATGGTGTGTTTGTACATGTCCGCTCCCGGCCGCCTCTTCGTCCTCGTCGCCCCGCACCAGCGGTGGGCCCGCCTGCCGGTGCGCGGTCGTCGTGTCTCTGTCGACGCTACGACCGTGTCCCAGGATGCACCACTCGTACGGGTCTATGACACGGTTGGCCGGGAGTGTCGCGGGGTGTGCGGTCGGGGCCGGGAAATGCCCGGCCCCGACCGGATCAGGCGGGCCGTACGGCGCCCCGGATGGCGGCGGCACCGGCGTGGAAGATCGACTCCTCGCGTATCGGCGTACCCGGGCTCGGCGCGTGGATCATGAGGCCGTTGCCGGTGTAGAGGCCGACGTGGTCGATGCTGTCGTAGAAGAAGATCAGGTCGCCGGGGCGGATGTCCGTCAGCGGGACGAGGGCGCCGGCGCCCGACTGTTCCTGGGCGGTGCGCGGGAGGAGGACGCCCGCGGCCTTCCAGGCGGCCTGGGTGAGGCTGGAGCAGTCGTACGCGTCCGGTCCGGCCGCGCCCCACAGGCAGGGCCTGCCGATCTGTGCGCGGGCGAAGGCGAGCGCGGTGGCGGTCTTGCTCTGCGTGCCCGCGTCCGGCGCGGCGGGGACGGCCGTGGTGCTGGTCATCGGGCTCATGGCCGGGGCCGGGGGGAGAAGGATCTCCGGGGCCATCGGCGGAGCCGTGGGCAGCGTGAACTCGGGGAGGACGGCCGGGGCCGAGGCGAAGGAGACCTCGGCGGCGGGGGCGATCGGCTGCCACTCCTGCCGCGGCGGGCGCCAGTCCGGTTCCGGCGTGGGGTACCAGGCGGGCTGGGCCGCGGGCTGCTCGGTGACCATGGGCATCTGCCCGGTGGACCACGCGGGCTGCTCGGTCACCACAGGGAACTGCCCGGTGGACCAGGTCTGCTGCTCGGTGACCATGGGCACCTGCCCGGTCGACCAGGCGGGCTGCTCGGCCACCATCGGGATCTGGCCGGTGGACCAGGTCGCCTCGGGGGCCGGCCAAGGCGTCTCCGGGGTCGCCCAAGGGGCACTCGCCGGGGCGGGTTCGGTACGCGGAGCGGCGATGTACGGGAGCAGCTCCAGGTCCGCGGTGAGCGGGTCGAAGGCCGGCGCCGGGGTGGCCGCGACGGCGAACTGCTGTGCCTCCACGACGGGCGTGGGCGGTACCTCGATGGCGGGCACGGGCGGCAGGTCGAGGACGGTCGCCTGCGGCATCTGAGCCATCTGCTGCATGTACGGCAGCTGAGGCGACTGGAGTGCCTGCGGCGCGGTGATCTGCGGCATCTGGAGTGACTGCGGAGCGGCGGGCGGCAGCGCGGCGATCGGTCCGGCCGTCAACTCCGCGACGGGCGCGGCGAGTTGAGGGGTGGCGGGTTCCGGTGCACCGGTCCCCGCGGTCAGTTCGGCCACGGCGCGGCTGGACTGCGCCTCAAGCGCTCGGGCGCCGCCCTCGGGCTCGGGGCGTCGCTCGGGCCGGGGTGCCGCCGAGCGGGCGGGAGTCCTGCCGGGCGGCAGTTTCGCCGGTACGGTCGGGCCCAGTTGGGCACGAGCGCGGTCGAACAACTGCCGAGTGACGGCGTCCTGGGCGGGGTCGGAAGGACGCGACGCGCTGGGACGGGGCTCGGCGCGCTTGCGCTGGCCGCCGGACATCTTGCGTGTGGCGTTGTAGTTTCCGGTGGCCGTCTCGGCCCTGTCGTAAAGGGAGTTGATCCGCCGCTGGACTTCGTCACGGCTGGGTCGGTCGTCCACGGTGGGGCCACTGCCTCCGGTGCGCGTGCGTCGTTCTGCCGGCATGGCAGACGTGCTCCTTCCGTATCGCGCCTACCGGGTTAGCTGTCGGGTTCGGGCGGCCGATCACGGAAGGATTGCCCTACGACCCTTGCCCGGACGGGCAATTGGGTCGATTCACCCCAAGTCGGTGGGTCCCCGGCTCCGGCTGTCGCGAGCGACACACCGGACTCGGCGCAAACCGTGCGGCCCGGCGCTGATCGCCGGAGTAGGTCGTACGGTCTGAGCGTCAACTTAGCCAACGTGTGTGCCTCGTGTGAAGGTTGAAGCGCGATATGTCCGATACGTTTTTGTGACCTTTACCTCGCTCGGATACTTCAGCTGCGCGCATCGAGGGCTCATGGGCCCGCCGAGCCGGGTGATCCATATGAGGTCGCTATGAATTTCTGGGACGGTTGAACACACTGGCGTCCCGCTCCGTATGGGAACGGGGGATTTCCATGCCGGGACGATCCGGGCCGACCGATACGTGTAGGAGCAACTTCCTTGGCACGCAACACGCGCAGACGCCCAACGGGCGCACGACGCGCGACGATGGCAGCAGTCGCCCTGATGCTGGGCGGCGGAGGACTGGTGGCGGCGAACGTCTACGCGTCGGCGTCCGAGGGCGGTTGGGGCGGTGACTCGTCTCAGCAAGGGTCTCCCGACGCGGCATCGAGTGGCGCGACGATCGACTGCCCGGACATCGGCACCCAGTTGACGTCCGTCCCCGACGAGGCGAAGACCGAGGTCGACGCCCAACTCGCGCTTCTGGACCAGCAGATAACCGAGGCCTATCAGAAACTGAAGGACTCGACGGAGTCCATACGCCAGGACGCCTCTTTCGCCGACAACGCGATCATGAATCCGTTGAAGGAGAAGCGGGCCGCGACCATCGGGCGGATCGACGACGCCATCGACCGCGTCGGGGATCGCCCGGAGGGTCTCGACGCGCTCGCCGGCTGCACACTGATCGCCCCCACGAACGGCGACGACAACGGCAGCGGGGGTGACCAGAGCGGCAGCGCCGACCCGACCGGCCAGGGCCAGCAGCAGGGTGACGGCCAGGGGCAGCAGGGGAACCAGCAGTCCGCGAACGGGCCGGTCGCCTCGGACTACGCGGACATCACCTCCGTGCAGCCCAACGTGAACACCCCGCAGGACCAGTCCGACGCCTCCCGCGGCACGTTCGTCACCGCGTGCGGTGTGAACGAGAACGGCCTGTTCAACTCGGACAACGTGATCGTCGCGCCCGGAGTCACCAACGGCGCCCACCACTTCCACGACTACGTCGGCAACCAGTCGAACAACGCCTTCGCGAGCGACGACGACCTGGCGAAGGCCGACACGAGTTGCGAGAACCCGGGCGACAAGTCCACTTACTACTGGCCCGTGTTGCGCCTCCAGAACGGCAAGCAGGAGCGGGACGCGGACAAGCCCGGCGGCGGCACCGAGGGCAACTCCGGTCAGATCGTGACCGCGAAGGCGGCCACGCTGACGTTCGTGGGCAACCCGAAGAGCAAGGTCGTCGCGATGCCGCGCCTCCTGCGCATCATCACCGGCGACGCCAAGGCCTTCGTCAACGGCCCGGCCAACGCCAACGCCTCCTGGAGCTGCACCGGGTTCGAGGACCGGCAGCTCAAGGACAAGTACCCGCTGTGCCCCGCGGGCAGTGACGTGGTGCGCACCTTCAAGTTCCAGAGCTGCTGGGACGGCCGCAACATCGACAGCGCCAACCACCGCACCCACGTGGCCTTCGAGGCCGCCGACGGCTCCTGCCCGACGGGCTTCGAGGCCATTCCGCAGCTGGTGCAGCGGATCGTCTACGACGTGGACGCGCCGAGCCTCCAGGACGGCGGCAGGACGAGCCCGCTGTTCGCGGTGGACTCCTTCCCCGAGCAGCAGCACAAGCCCGTCACCGACCACGGCGACTTCATCAACGTCTTCGACGAGGGCCTGATGAAGGACATGGTCAACTGCATCAACAACGGCGACAAGTGCGGCGCCGGGACGAACGACGACCCCGGGGGCTCGGGTGGCGGCTCCGGTTCGGGTGGCGGCTCCGGGAACGGTGGGGGTTCCGGTGAACCGCAGGAGTCCCCGTCGGCCACCGAATCCGCTACGGCGGCGCCGACGGCCACCGCGTCCGACGAGCCCGCCGGGAACGGCGGCAACCAGGGCAACGGCGGCAACGGCGGCAACGGCGGCAACGGTGGCAGCGCCGGGAACGGTGACAACGGCGGCAAGGGTGACCAGCCCACCGCGGACCCCGCGACCAGCGCCCCGGACACCGAGACCAACGCCCCCGAGCCCACCGACGTCCAGACCACCGAACCCGGTGACCTGACGACGGCGGTCTCGGTCCCCAAGGCGGACACGAAGACCGAAGGGTCCAAGTCGAGCGAGACGCAGGGGAGTTCGGACAACGGCTCCGGCGGTCAGGTCGGCAGCGCCGCGACGACACCGCCCGCCTCGTCCTCGGGCGGGGAGAGCTACGCCGCCGTAGGCCCCAACCAGCCGCAGGCACAGGGCGGGTTGGCGGAGACCGGCGCGAATCTGTGGCCCGCGGTGGCCGGCGCGCTGCTGCTCGTCGCCGGATTCGTGGTGCTGTACCGAGGCAAGCGCAGTACCCGCTGACACAGCGCACTCAGGCGCACGTAGGTGACAACGACGGCCCGGCCGCCCCCACTTGGGGGTGGCCGGGCCGTCACACGTTCAGCGGGCGGGGGCAGAGGGCCTCAGACAGCCGGGGCTGGATACGTGGGGTACTCGACCCCGGAGACGTGCTGGACGACCCGGACCACCTGGCAGGAGTAGCCGAACTCGTTGTCGTACCAGAGGTAGAGGATCGCGTTGTCGCCGTCGACCTTGGTGGCGCCCGCGTCGATGATCGAGGCGTGGCGCGAACCCATGAAGTCGCTCGACACCGCGTCGGGGGCGGTGGTGAAGTCGATCTGCCGCTTGAGCGGCGAGGTGAGCGAGACATCGCGGAGGTAGTCGAGGACCTCGGCGCGGGTCGTCTCGCGGCCGAGCCGGAGGCTGAGGATCGCGATCGAGACGTCCGGCACCGGGACCCGGATCGAGCTGCCGGTGATCGGCGCCTTCAGGTCGGGCAGCGCCTTGGCTACGGCGGAGGCGGCACCGGTCTCGGTGATCACCATGTTCAGCGGCGCCGAACGGCCCCGCCGGTCGGCCTTGTGGTAATTGTCCAGCAGGTTCTGGTCGTTGGTGAACGAGTGGACGGTCTCCACATGGCCGCGCAGCACGCCGTACTCGTCGGCCATCGCCTTCAGCGGCGGCACGATCGCGTTGGTCGTGCAGGAGGCGCAGGACAGGATCTGCTCGTCCGGCTTGATCGTGTCGTGGTTGACGCCGTGCACGATGTTCGGGACGTCGCCCTTGCCGGGCGCGGTCAGTACGACCTTGTCGATGCCGGGCCGCAGATGCTGCGAAAGTCCCTCCCGGTCACGCCACTTGCCCGTGTTGTCGATGAGGATGGCGTCCTTGATGCCGTACGCCGTGTAGTCGACCTCGGACGGGTCGCCCGCGTAGATCACCTTGATCTCGTTGCCGTTGGCGATGATCGTGTTGCTCGCCTCGTCGACGGTGATCGTGCCCTGGAACTGGCCGTGGATCGAGTCGCGGCGCAGCAGCGAGGCCCGCTTCACGATGTCCTGGTCGCCACCCTGTCGTACGACGATGGCGCGCAGCCGCAGACCGTTGCCCGAGCCGGCCTTCTCGATGAGCAGGCGGGCGACCAGGCGCCCGATGCGGCCGAAGCCGTAGAGGACGACGTCGCGGCCCTCGCGGCGCTCGATCTTGTTGGCGCCGGTGGCGCCGGCGACGGCCTCGGCGGTGAACTCCTCGACGGAGAGACCGCGTTCGTCGCTGCGGTGGGTCGCGGCGAGCATGCCGATGTCGATCTGCGAGGGGCCCAGGTCGAGCGCCGTGAGCGTCCGCAGGTAGGGGAGGGTCTCGACGACGGAGAGCTCCTCGCCGGCGATCTGGCGGGCGAACCGGTGGGTCTTGAGGATGCTGACCACCGACTTGTTGACCAGGGAGCGGCTGTGCAGCAGGACCGTGACGTCCCGCTCGCGGTGCAGCTTCCCGATCATCGGGATCATCGACTCCGCGATCTCCTCGCGGGTCTTCCAGTTGGTGAACGAGTCCTCGTTGACAGGCACAGATTTCTCTTTCGAGCTAGGCGGCGCTCATATGCTAACCCGCTGTTCATCTGCCCGTTCAGCAGGGGTACCGCCCGGCCCGTAGCGGGCCCGGACAGCCGAGAGGGCCCTGCCGACGCGCGTCGGCAGGGCCCTCTCGGCTGTACTGGTGTCGCTTCTACACGGTCCCTACACGTCCTGGGCCGCGCCGCTGCCCAGCAGCGCCGACGCGTTCTCCAGCGGAGTGAGGGCGTGCACGGGCACGACCTCCGGCAGTCCGTGGCAGGTGAAGCCGAGCCGGGTCATGGCCCGGACGACCTCGCCGCTGTTGAAGTCACGGGGGTCCTGCCGGGTGATGACCTGCCCCACCTGCTTGACGGGGTAGCGGCGCCGCCCGATGGTCACGGACTCACCCGTGATCAGCTCGGGCTTGATGCCCTTCATCGTCTCCAGGACACCCATCTTGGTGAGGTCGAAGGGATACCGGGCGATGACACAGCGCATGTTGCCTCACAGAGAGAAGGAGGATCGGGGGCCGAACGGGCGCCCGAAGGCGCCGAGTTGGTCCTCAGGCCGCAGGGCCGAAGGACGAGCGTCGCTGCCCCCGGCTGCTGCTTCCGCCGGCACTGCCGCCGCTGCCGCCACGCCGAGCCGCACCACCGGCGGACCGGCCTTCGCCGGCCGCGGCCGGACGGCCACGACGGCCCCGGGACGACGAGGAGGACGGGCTACGACGGGTGCGCTCGCGCTCCACGACCGGGGCCTGGATGACGACCGGGACGCCGGACGGGGCCTGGGCGCCCGTGATCCGGGTCAGCTCCTCCTCGCCCGACCGCACCGAGGTGACCTCGGCGGTGACGCCGGCCATGGTCATCAGGCGGGTGAAGTCACGGCGCTGGTCGGGGGTGACCAGGGTCACGACACTGCCGGACTCGCCCGCACGGGCCGTACGGCCGCCGCGGTGCAGGTAGTCCTTGGGGTCGGTGGGCGGGTCGACGTTGACGACCAGGTCGAGGTTGTCGACATGGATGCCGCGCGCCGCGACGTTGGTCGCCACCAGCGCCGTCACATGCCCGTCCTTGAACTGGGCGAGCGTGCGGGTGCGCTGCGGCTGGGACTTGCCGCCGTGCAGACCGGCCGCGCGGACGCCGCTGTTCAGCAGGTGCTTCACCAGCCGGTCCACCGCGTGCTTGGTGTCCAGGAACATGATGACCCGGCCCTCGCGCGCCGCGATCTCGGTGGTCGCGCGCTGCTTGTCCGTGCCGTGCACGTGCAGGACGTGGTGCTCCATCGTCGTGACCGCGCCCGCGGAGGGGTCGACGGAGTGGACGACGGGGTCGGTCAGGTAGCGGCGGACCAGCAGGTCCACGTTGCGGTCCAGGGTGGCCGAGAACAGCATCCGCTGGCCGCCCGTCTGCACCTGGTCGAGCAGCGCGGTGACCTGCGGCATGAAGCCCATGTCGGCCATCTGGTCGGCCTCGTCGAGGACGGTGATGGTCACGCTGTCCAGGCGGCAGTCGCCGCGCTCGATGAGGTCCTTGAGGCGTCCCGGCGTGGCGACGACGACCTCCGCGCCACCGCGGAGCGCCCCGGCCTGGCGGCCGATCGACATACCGCCGACGACGGTGGTCATCCGCACGCTGACGGCGCGGGCGTACGGGGTGAGCGCGTCGGTCACCTGCTGGGCCAGCTCGCGGGTCGGGACGAGGACCAGCGCGAGCGGCTGACGCGGCTCCGCGCGGCGGCCCGCCGTACGGGCCAGCATCGCGAGGCCGAAGGCGAGGGTCTTGCCGGAGCCGGTGCGGCCGCGGCCGAGCACGTCACGGCCGGCGAGGGAGTTGGGGAGCGTCGTCGCCTGGATCGGGAACGGGACGGTGACGCCCTCGTGGCCGAGCGCGGCCAACAGCTTGGCGGGCATGTCGAGTTCGGCGAACGACTCCACGGCGGGAAGGCCGGGGGTCACCGTCTTCGGCAGCGCGAACTCGCCCTGGAGGGCGACCGGTCGGCCACCGCCGCCCTTGGAGCGGCGCGGCGCGCTGGAGCGGTTGCCGGACGGGGCCGCCGAGCGGTAGCCGCCGCTCTTTGCGGATTCCGGATTTCCATTACGCTTTCGCGAGAAGCGGTCATTCGTACGTGCGCGGTTCAAAATGTGGAACCTTCCTTGATATGGCACGTATCAAGGAATTCCCGCGGTGAATGAACGGCGCAGAGAATCGCAAGAACGAGCCGGTGGCTTCGGCGGAATAGCGCCGAAAGCATGGAAAATGCAGCGAGCTGGGGCCCGCACCCCAAGGTGCGGGCCCCAGCTGCGAAGTAAACGTCGTCGTTACGCAGGAACGATGTTCTCGGCCGTCGGGCCCTTCTGGCCCTGCGCGATGTCGAAGGTCACCTTCTGACCCTCCTGCAGCTCGCGGAAGCCCTGGGCGGCGATGTTCGAGTAGTGGGCGAAGACGTCAGCGCCGCCACCATCCTGCTCGATGAAGCCGAAACCCTTTTCCGCGTTGAACCACTTCACGGTGCCACTGGCCATTTTGTTCTCCTTCGGGGCGGTCAGCGGAGCCCGCAGTGTGCGGACTCCGTGTCGCCGTGATGATCACCCCGCCGGAAAGAAACCGGACACACAAAAAAATGCTCCACCGTCCCGGAGGGCGGTGTGGGCATCTGAAGGGTTTGGCAACCACAACTGCAACTGAGATCAATAGTAGCACGGCGCGATCGGCCATGTGCGGACGTTAATTTCATTTCTCATGTCGCCGACGTAGATATTGGGTTTCGTGCCGGACTACGCCAGCGCCTCGATCCAGTCACGGACCACCTTGGCCGTCGTCGCGGCGTCCCCCTCCAGAACGCTGAGATGCGTGCCGGCGGTGTCCGCCGTGTCCCGCACGCCCGGCCAGGACGAACGCCACTCCCGAGGCATGTCCGCCAGCGGCTCGGAGGCGCGCACCAGCAGGGTGGGCACCTCCGTGTGCTCCGGCTGCCAGCCCCGGAACATCCGGGTGTACGCGCCCAGCGACAGCAGCGTCAGATCATCCACCATCGTGTCGAAGCTCTCGCCGGCCATCAGCGGAATCCGCGCGGGCAGGGACAACAGCCACGGCTCGGCCTCCCGGTCCGGGGTGACGTGGTACGAGTCGATCAGCACGAGCCCGGCCGGGGGAGCACCGAGGTCCGTCAGCCGGGTGGCGAGCGCGTGGGCGGCCGTACCGCCCATGGAATGACCGACCAACACGTAACGCCGGTCGCCGAGTTGATGCCGTACGGCCGTGGCGTGCGTCTCGGTCAGCGACTCCAGGTCCCGGGCCACCGCGTCTCCGTCGTCGACGCCGGAGTGCCGCACCTCGAAGACGTCCCGCTCGCCCTCGAAACAAGGGGCGAGCCCCGCGTACCAGGGGCGACCCAGATTGCTGGCGAAGCCGGGAACACAGACGAGGGCGGGACCCCGGGTACCGGCGGCCAGCCGCAACGGCGGCAGCGCGTGCCGGGCTGCCTCCTCGGGCCCGAAGACAGGCGCACCGATGGACGCGGTCACCAGCAGATGCATGGCAGATACGACGTCACCGGTCTCGCAGACCTTCCGGTACAGGGCGGGCAGCGACCGCCCGGCGCCGCGCCCGCGCTGACCTGGCCCTACCGGCGACGGGACGGTCGCGGCGGAGACCTCGTCTGACAGGTCGACGTGCAGTTCGCCGTACAGGTGCTCGGCGAGCTGTTCCGTGTCCGGCCAGTCGTAGGCCACGGTGACCGCGAGAGGCGTCCCGGTCAGCAGGCTCAACCGGTTGCAGAGCATGACCCGCATCAAGGAGTCGAGGCCCAGTTCCGAGAAGTCCCGGTCGACCGCGTCGGCGTCCGTGTGCCCGAGTACACCGGCGACCTCGGTACGGATCAGCGCCCGCAGCGCGGGCAGCCGCTCGGGCACGGGCAGTGCCACGAGCCGATCCCGCCAGGACCCGGCGGCACCGTCCGCCCGGAGGCCGGCGGAGGCCGACTGTCGGTCCGCGCGCAACAGCCCGCGCAGGGGCGGCGGGACGACGGTCCCGGCCGGGACCGCCTTCGGTGAGCGGTCCAACGGCAGTGGCGCGAGGACCGGTTCACCGCTGCCGAGCGCGGCGTCGAAGAGCGCGAACGCCTGCTCGGGGGAGACCGCGCGCACCGGCCCGCCGTGAACCCGGCCGCTGCGGGCCGCCATGCCCTCCTCGTCCTCCCACGCACCCCAGGTCAACGACAGTGCGGGCAGGCCGAGTTCAGCGCGATGGCGGGCGAGCGCGTCCAGGAAGGAGTTCGCCGCTGTGTAGTTGGCCTGACCGGGATTGCCCAACAGACCGGCGGCCGACGAGAACAACACGAACCGCGCCAGGGGCAGTTCCTTCGTCAACTCGTGCAACTGCCAAGCTGCCTCCGCCTTCGGCCGCATCACGACCGCCAGTCGCTCAGGAGTCATCGAGGCCAATACGCCGTCGTCAAGGACCCCGGCCGCGTGTACTACGGCGGTCAGGTCGGGCCCGAACGTCGCGACTACGGCGGCGAGTTGGTCGCGCTCGCCGATGTCGCAGGCCACCAAGTCCACCTGTGCGCCCGCCTGCTGTAGATCGTCTTGCAACTCCAGCGCGCCCGGTGCCTGTTCACCACGCCGACTGAGGAGTACGAGCCGCCGAACTCCATGCCGGTCGACCAAGTGCCGGGCCAGCATCGCCCCCAGGGACCCGGTACCACCGGTGATGAGAACAGTGCCCCCGCCGACGGAGCCGTCGGTCGCCGAACCGGACGCGGTCGCCAGTCGCGGGACGCTCAACATGCCCTCACGGACGGCGATCTGGGGCTCCCCGGTGGCGAGGGCGGCGGACACCTGTCGTAGTGACTCGGGGCGGCCGTCGACGTCCACGAGGGTGAGGCGACCGGGGTACTCGGACTGGGCGGTCCGCAACAGGCCCCAGACCGTGGCGGCGGCCAGGTCGGGGGAGGCCGCGGAGGCACCGCGCGTGACCACGGCCAGTCGTCCGGTACCGGCGAGATGTGTTTGCAGCAACTCCAGCGCCCGTACGGTCAGTTCCTGCGCCGCGGCAACCGGATCAGTGTTCGCGTCGCCGGGCGCGGACAGGGACGCCACGACCAACTCCGGTGTTTCCGCGGACCAGGACGACTCGTCGTCGGCGGAGGCGAGGAACGCGGCCAGGTTCAGGTCGTCCGTCTCCGACATCGCTACGGCGGGTACCTCGCCGGCGGTCGGAACGCCTGTCCAGCGCAGCCGGTACAGCTCCCTGGCCGGGGTGGGACCCAGCTCCGGTGCCGGTCGGGTCGTCATCGACTCCAGGCGGGCGACGGGTGCGCCCGTGGGCGTGGCGAGGTCGAGGGTGATCGAGTCCGGGCCGGTCGTCGTCATACGGACGCGCAGGGCCGTCGCACCCGTGGCGTGCAGGGTCAACCCCCGCCAGGCGAAGGGCAGTCGGGGCGCGCCGGTCGGCGGTTCGGCGAGCAGTCCGGGGTGCAGGGCGGCGTCCAGCAGGGCCGGGTGGAGCATGTGGTGCCGGGCGTCAGCGACCGGCAACGGGCCGACCTCGGCGAACAGTTCCTCGTCGCGCCGCCACAGCGCTGTGACGCCTTGGAATGCTGGACCGTAGGCCAGCCCGGCCTCGGCCACTCGCGCGTAGGCACCGGAGAGATCCACCCGCGTAGTACCGGGAGGCGGCCACTCCGTGAGGGCGAGCGCGCCGTCCAGGACGCCGGGAACAGCGGGGCCGAGTCGACCGGTCGCGTGCTGCGTCCAGGCGCCGAGCGCGCCGGATTCCTCGGGCCGCGCGTAGACGTCCGCGCTGCGGCGCCCGGAGTCGTCCGGCTCGCCCAGGACCACTTGGAGTTGGATGCCGGCTTCGTCGTCCTCGGGAAGGAACAGCGGTTTGAGCAGGGCGAGTTCCTCCAGTACGGCGAGACCGCACAGGTCGCCCGCGTGCAGCACGAGGTCGGCGAACGCGGCGCCGGGCACGAGGGTGTGCCCGCCCACGACGTGATCGCGCAGCCACGGCTGGGCCGCGCCGGACAACCGGCCCGTGCACAGCAGGCGTTCGGTCCCCGGCACCGTGACCGTCTGCGTGAGCAGCGGGTGCCTGGAACCGGCGCTCGCGTCGGCGCCGGTGTCGGACAGCCAGTAGCGCTGCCGCTGGAAGGGATAGGTCGGCAGGCCGTCGACCCGCCGGGCGCCGCTGTCCGCGTACACCCGGTGCCAGTCCAACCGCACGCCGTGGACGTGGAGTTGGCCGAGCGCGTCGAACAGCGTCCGCGGCTCGGCGCCGTCCCGGCGGGCAGCCGGGATGAAGAGGAGTTCCTTGCCGGTCCCCGCCAGGCTCGCCGCGGCCTGGGCCGTGAGCTGGGCGTCCGGGCCGATCTCGGCGAACGCGGTCACCCGGCCGTCGTGCGCCAGCCAGTCCACGGCGTCACCGAACCGCACGGCCTCACGGGCATGCCGTACCCAGTACTCGGCCGACCGCAGCTCGTCCCCGATGGCCGGCAGACCGGTCAGGCCCGACATCACCGGGATGGTCGGGGAGTGATACGTCAACTCGCCTGCCTGCCGACCGAATTCGGCGAGCATCGGCTCCATGAGAGGGGAGTGGAAGGCGTGGCTGACCCGTAGCCGGACGGTACGACGGCCGCGCACGGCGAACCGCTCCGCGAGCGCGAGGACCGGCTCTTCCATGCCGGAGACGACGACCGCGCGGGGGCCGTTCACGGCCGCGATCGCGACCCCGTCGGTCAGCTCGGACGTCGCCTCCGCCTCGGTGGCGTCGAGCGCCACCATGGCACCGCCCTCCGGCAGCTCCCGCATCAACCTTCCACGCGCAGCGACCAGTTCGATGGCGTCCGCCTCGGACAGCACGCCCGCGCAGTGGGCCGCCGCCAACTCGCCGACCGAGTGTCCGGCGAGGAACTCCGGTCGTACGTCCCAGGATTCGAGCAGTCGGAAGACGGACACCTCGAAGGTGAAGAGAGCGGCCTGGGTGAAGTCCGTTCGGTTCAGCAGCGCGCCAGCGTCCGCGTCCCAGAGGACGGAGCGCAGCGGACGTTCCAGGTGGGCGTCGAAGCGCGCGCACAAGGCGTCGAAGGTGGTCGCGAACACCGCGAAGGTGTCGTACAACTCCCCTCCCATGCCTGTCCGTTGGGCTCCCTGGCCGGTGAAGAGCACGGCCAGGCGGGCGGAGGGGGTGGTGGCGTAGGAAGGGGCTGACGTCGTCAGGGCGTCGAGGGCGGTCAGTGTCGTCGTGCGGTCGTCGGTGGTGACCGTGGCTCGGTGGGGGAGTGTGGCTCGGGTGGTGGCGAGTGTGAACGCCAGGTCCGGCAAGGGGAGTTCGGGGTGGGCGCGGAGGAAGTCGGCCGTGCGTGCGGCCTGTTCGCGCAGAGCTGCCGGGCTCGCGGCGGAGAGCAGCAGCGGGGGTGTGACGGGGCGGCGAAGGGGCGGTTCGTCGACTACGGCTGCCTCGGGCTCCTCCAGGATCACGTGCGCGTTGGTCCCGCCGATACCGAAGGCCGACACCGCCGCGCGGCGCGGGCGGCCGGGCTGGGGGAGCCACTCCTCGTCCTGGGACAGCAGCCGTACGGTGCCCGGCGACCAGTCCACGTGCGGCGACGGTTCATCGGCGTGGAGGGTGCGGGGGAGTCGGTCGTGGTGCATGGCCAGCACGGTCTTGATGACGCCGCCGACACCGGCCGCGGCCTGGGTGTGGCCGAGGTTGGACTTCAACGAGCCCAGCCACAGCGGGCGTTGGGCGGTGTGGTCCTGGCCGTAGGTCGCGAGGAGCGCGTGTGCCTCGATCGGGTCGCCGAGCGCGGTGCCCGTGCCGTGGGCCTCCACGGTGTCGATGTCGGCCGGGGTCAGTCCCGCGTCGGCCAGCGCCGAGCGGATCACCCGTTGCTGGGCAGGGCCGTTGGGCGCGGTGAGCCCGTTGGACGCGCCGTCCGAGTTGACGGCCGAGCCGCGTAGTACGGCGAGTACGGGGTGGCCGTTGCGCCGTGCGTCGGAGAGCCGTTCCAGCAGGACCAGGCCGACGCCCTCGCCCCAGGCGGTGCCGTCGGCCGCCGCCGAGAAGGGCTTGCAGCGACCGTCCGGGGCCAGTCCGCGCAGTCTGCTGAACGCGATGAACGGGCCGGGCGAGGCCATCATCGTGACCCCGCCGGCGACGGCGAGCGAGCACTCGCCGTCGCGCAGGGACCGTACCGCCGTATGCATCGCGACGAGCGACGACGAGCACGCGGTGTCCACGGTCACGGCGGGCCCGCGCAACCCCAGTGTGTAGGCGATGCGGCCGGAGGCCACGCTGCCCGCCGAACCGAGGGCGAGATGCGCCTCCAACTCGTGCCCGCCGCGGTGCAGTAGGCGGCTCGCGTAGGTGGCGTGCATGACGCCGACGAAGACGCCGGTGTCGCTGTCGCGCAGACCGGCGGGGTCCATGCCCGCCCGCTCCAGCAACTCCCAGCCGGTCTCCAGGAGGAGTCGCTGCTGAGGGTCGGTGGCGAGGGCCTCGCGGGGCGACATGCTGAAGAAGGCCGCGTCGAAGTCGGCCGCACGGTCCAGGAATCCGCCCCGGCGGGTGACGGACTTGCCGAGATGGTCGGGGTCCGGGTCGTACAGGTCGGCCACGTTCCAGCCGCGGTCGGCGGGGAAGTCGGAGGTCGCGTCGGTACCGTCGGCGACCAACTGCCATAGGTCCTCCGGGGATTCCACTCCGCCCGGATAGCGGCAGGCCATGGCCACGATGGCGATCGGTTCCCCGGGTTCGGCGTTGTAGCTGTCTCCGGTTGTATGTGCGGGGCTGTCGCCGTGCAGCGCGTCGCGCACCAGCGTCGCCACGGCGGTCGGCGTGGGGTGGTCGAACACCAGCGTCGCGGGCAGGGCCAGACCGGTCGCCGTGCCGAGCCGGTCACGCAGCAGGACAGCGCCGAGCGAGGTCAATCCCTGTTCGTTGAAAGGTACTTCGGAGTCCAGTTCGCGCACGGGTACGTCGAGAGTCCGTGCCGTCACTTCGAGAACCAGGTCGAGTACGGCGTCGGACGCGGCGGCAAGTCGCTCGCGCAGCGCTGCCGAGGCGGTCGTACGCTCCGCCGCGAGGCGCTCAGGCAACTGCTCGGCGAGCACGGCCCGGGCGATCTTGCCGGACGCGGTACGGGGGAGGGACGCGGTCGGATAGATCTCGTCCGGCACCTTGAACCCGGACAGTCGTTCCCGGCAGGCGGCGAGGGCCAGCGCCGTGTCGACCCCGTCCGGGCCGGGCACGACGAACGCCACCGGCACCTCGCCCAGCACGTCGTGCCGTCGGCCGACCACAGCTGCGTCGGCGATATCGGGGCGGGCCAGCAACACCCGCTCCACTTCGGAGGGGTTGATGTTCACACCGCCCCGGATGATCAACTCCTTGACACGGCCGGTGACATGGAGCTGGGCCGTCGCGTTGCGCCTGCCGAGGTCCCCGGTGCGGTACCAGCCGTCGGTGAACGCCTCGGCGGTCGCGTCCGGACGATTGTGATAGCCCGTCATCAGCCCAGGGCCACGCACCCAGATCTCACCCTCGTCCCCTTCGCCGGCCTCGGCACCGGTGGACGGATCGGTGATCCGGACGTCCAGCACCAGCAGCGGGAAACCACGCGAGGGGTCGTCGCGGGAGTCGTCGAGTCGCTCGATCGCGATCTTCCCGCAGGTCTCCGTGGAGCCGTAGCCGTCCAACAGGGGTGAGCCCAGGGCCAGTTCGACCTCGGCTCGCAACTCGGGGGAACAGGGCGCGCCTCCGCTGACACACACGCGCAGGGAGGGCGGCACCGGACGCGCGGTCTCCCGTAGCGACTCCAGCAGGAGGCGGTAGGTCGCGGGCACGCCGCCCAGGATCGTGAACTGGTCGGCGGTGAGCGCCTCGGCGAGGTTCGCGCCCGGCGCGAGGACGCGCGCGGTCGCACCGACCGAGAGGACGCCCAGCAGGCACACGGAGTGGCCGAGGGCGTGGAACATCGGCAACGGCCAGAGCAGTAGGTCCTGTTGCTCCAGGCCGAACGCCGGGACGTAGGCCGCCGTCACCGACCACAGTCCCGAACGCTGCGTGGAGACAACGCCCTTGCTCTGCCCGGTGGTGCCCGAGGTGTAGTGGATCCAGGCCGGCTCGTCGAGATCGAGGTCGTCACGGGGTGCCGTACCCGAATCCGTACAGGCAAGACTCTCGAAGGCGATCGTGCCCTCGGTCGGGTCGTCCTGCCCGACGACGATCACCCTTTGTACGGAGGCGAGTTGGGCGGTTGGTCCCTCACTCACCATCGCCACGGCGCCACTGTCGTCGAGGAAGTACGCCAACTCCTCTTCCGAAGCGGCTGGGTTGAGGAGAACGCCGATCGCCCCGGCGCGCAGCACCCCGAGCCAGGTCTCCACCAGTTCCACCCGGTTGCCCAGATGGATCGCGACCCGGTCCCCGCGCCGCACCCCGAGCCGCACCAGATGTCCCGCCACCCGGGCGGTGCGCTGTTCCAACTCCCGGTAGGTGACGGCACGTCGGTCGTCCCGGTATGCGATCTTCTCGCCGATCCGAGTCGCGTGCTCCCGCAGAATGTCCGGCAGTGTACGCACCGACTCGCCCCCGTAAATTCCCATTCCCACCCTTTCGTTCCCCCCATTGCGAGCGGTCACCGTACGACAGTCGCCGTCGGACGGCGGCATAGGGCACGCTCTACGGCATGGTGATGTGCGATTACTTCTCGGCCGCGAGTGACGAGGCTGCCGTCGGTGTCCTCGACGCACCGGGCGGGCCCGATCCGTCGGTGTTCGACGTGCTGTCCCTCAAGGGCATCGACCCGGTGGTCGTGATGGCGCGGCTCGAAGGCATCCTCACCGACTGCACCTACGACGAGGCGCGCGCCCGCCCCCGCTCCGGGCAACTGCTCTCGGACCCCGAGGCCGAGGCGGCCTTCGTCATCAGCGTCTCCGACACCCTCCGGGACGCCCTGGCCACGGCGTCCGATAAGCGGCTTGACCTGGCGGCAGAGCCGTTCGCGGCTGTCGAAGAACTGGGATTCACGCCCACCAAGACGGCGGAACTGCTCCATCGGTTGTCCGGCCTGGCCAGGAGAGCCGCAGCGGAGAACCGGCGGCTGTACTGCTGGTGGGCCCTGTAAGAACCACAACTCGGCAGTCAGGAGCTCCACTTGACCACCCCCGGCGATCCGTCGACACCCGAGCCGCTCGGTCCGTCGTCTCTGATCTGGCGGTACTTCAGCGACTGGCGGGGCATGCTGATCGGCCTCTGGGCCGGGTCGATGCAGAACATGCACCCGGCCCTCGGCGCCGGAGTCGAGGAACACTCGGAGTTCTTCGAGGAGCGCTGGGAGCGTCTGCTCCGCTCGCTCTACCCGATCGCCGGAGTGATCTACGACGGCCCGGACGCGGCCCGTATCGCCCGCGAGGTCCGCGACTATCACGTCGGCGTCAAGGGAGTTGACCGCCAGGGGCGGCGCTATCACGCCCTCGACCCGGACACGTTCTTCTGGGCGCACGCGACCTTCGTCATGGTCCCGGTGCTGATGTGCCAGTACTTCGGCCGGCCGCTGACGGAGGAACAGAAGGAGCAGCTCTACGCGGAGAGCCTTCAGTGGTACCGGCTCTACGGGGTCAGCGACCGGGCCGCTCCCGCCAACTGGGCAGGATTCACCGCCTACTTCGAGCGCATGTGTGCCGACACCCTGGAGGACAACTGGGCGGCGCGCGCCGTGCTCGACATCGGGCGTATCGGTAAGCCGCCTTTTCTGAAGTGGCTGCCGGACGTGGTGTGGAGGGTGATCCGGGGTCCCTTGACCCGGCCCTTCGTCTGGAGCACCGTCGGGATGTATCCGCCCGCGGTGCGCGCCAAGTTGGGCTGTCGCTGGTCGCGTCGGAGCGCGGTCGGTCTGTGGCTGGTGGGCCGTACCGTCGCGCTCGGCTGGCACCTCGTGCCGTTCGAGCGGCGCTACCACCCGCGGGCCCGGGCAGCCTGGCGGCGGGCGCGCGGTCTCGCCGTAGGGCCGGTCGAGACGCCGCGGCGGAATCTGCCTCCGGTGGAGCGCAGGGGTGACGGCAAGCACTACGCGCCCGACGTGTAGCCGTCGGCGGGTGGTTGTGCTCGGGCGTTCTCAGCCCAGGACGTCGGGCTCTTCCTCCACCACGAGGTCGGCCAGGAGGTTGAAGTTGTGGCGGGCCATGTTGGCGTTGCTGAACTGCCGGTGGGCCAGGGTGACTTCCTCCTCGGTCATGACGCGGGGCTTGCCCGCGGCGTCGGCGAGGAGCTGCATCTGGCAGGCGCGGTCCATGGTGATGAACCACCACGCGGCCTCCTCGACGGACCGCCCGACCGTCAGCAGACCGTGGTGGCGGAGGATGGCGGCCCGTCGATCGCCGAGCCGCACGGCGATCCGCTCGCCCTCGGTCGACTCCAGCACCAGGCCCTTGTACTCGTCGAACAGCACGTGGTCGTCGTGGAAGGCGCAGGATTCCTGCACGATCGGGTCCAGGAGCTTGTCGAGTGACGCGAAGGCCCTGCCGTGGATGGTGTGGGCGTGCGCAACCGCCACGACGTCCGGGCGGGCCCGGTGGATGGAGGAGTGGATCCAGAAGGCCGCCTTGTTGGTCCGGCGTTCGCCCTCGATGACCCGGCCCTCCTCGTCGATGAGGAGCAGATCGCTGACGCGGATCTTGGAGAAGTGCACCGCGTACGGGTTGACCCAGAACCTGTCGGGGAACTCCGGGTCCCGCGCGGTGATGTGTCCGGCGATGCCCTCGTCGAAGCCGTAGCGGGCGAAGATCCGGAAGGCCGCCGCCAACTGCCGCTTGCGGTGGGCGCGTTCGGCCTCTGTGGTCTCGCGGCTCTCTGCCAGCCGAGGAATGTCCAGTTCCTCGGTGTTCTCGAAGTCGATGTCGTTGCTGCCGGTGGTGAGGGACATCGGTGCGTCCTTTCCGGTGCGCGGCTCAGCGTGCGCGGGTCACGGGGCACGGGGAATTTCTTTCAGGCTGCAACCATCTCCTGTCTTGTGTCAACCTCACAGGCAAGAAATATTGCCTCCTGGGTATGTCGCCCGTCCGCCGTCTCAGTCACCCCTGCGCCACGCGCCCAGCACCATGAGCGTCTTCGTGCCGATCACGGCGCCGGTGCGCCGGAGCCGGTCGATGACGTCTCTCAGGTGCTGCACGTTGGTCACCCGGACGCGGACCAGGGCGTCGGGGTCGCCCGCGACGGTGAAGACCTCCAGGGCCTCCGGGACGCTGGTGGCGGCCATCGTGATCGCCTCGACCTTGACGTCGCCGGCGAACCGCAGCTCGACGAACGCCTCGAAACCGGAGCCCAGCTTGCCGTGGTCGAGGGTGACCGTGTAGCCGGCGATGACTCCGACCCGCTCCAGTCGGTCGACCCGGCGTTTGACCGCCGACGGGGACAGGCTGACCCGTTCCGCGATCTCCGTCATCGTCCGGCGGCCGTCCTCGACCAGCAGCTCCAGAATCGCGCGGTCGACGCTGTCGATGAGTGCCGTGTCGGTCATGCGGGGCTCCTCCTCTTCTTCGCGGCGCCCGTTTTTTGCGGGCGATCTAGATCTCGCTCGACTTTTTTGCATCGCCTGCAAGATACCCGCAACTTAATTGCCACCGCCTGTGTTCCGCCGGTCCACTGACAACGCCTGCAACTGGTCGGCGACCGCCGTTCGAGGGCGTGAGGAAGGGACCCAGCGGTGAAGGTTGAGCGCGAACTACCCTCCGGCGAGGCCAGGGAGCTACTGGAGCTGACGGTCGACATCGCGGACAAGGAACTAGCCCCGCGCGCAGCGGAGTTCGAGGAGGAGGGCCGTTTTCCTCGTGAGGTGTTCGGCGTCCTGGGCGAGGCTGGGCTGCTGACCCTTCCGTTCGGCGAGGACGTCGGGGGCGGGGGCCAGCCCTACGCCGTCTACCTGCAAGTACTCGAAGAACTGGCCGCCCGGTGGGCCGCTGTCGCCGTCGGTGTCGGCGTCCACACGCTGTCGTGCCACCCCGTCTCGGCCTTCGGCTCCGCGAAACAGCGGCAGACGCTCCTGCCCTGGCAGCTCAGCGGCGCCGCATTGGGCGCGTACTGCCTGTCGGAGGAGCACGCGGGTTCCGACCCCAGTGCCATCCGCGCCGGCGCGACACGTGACGGCGAGGTGTGGGTGGCCCGTGGCACCAAGGCCTGGGTCACGCATGGCGGCGAAGCCGACTTCTACACCGCCTTCCTGCGTACGTCCGAGGATCCGCGCAACGGCATCTCGTGCTTCCACGTCGACGCCCGTTCGCCCGGCCTGAGCGCGGGTGCCCCGGAGCGCAAGATGGGGCTGCGGAGTTCGACCACCGCGCTGATGCGCTTCGACGATGTGCACATCCCCGGTGACCGGCTGATCGGCGAGCCCGGCCAGGGCCTGAGGATCGCGCTGTCCGCACTCGACGCCGGCCGGCTCGGCATCGCCGCGGTCGCGGTCGGGATCGCACAGGCGGCGCTCAACCACGCGGTCGAGTACGCGCGGGAGCGCCGGACATTCGGCCGCCGCATCATCGAGCACCAGGGCGTCGGGTTCCTGCTCGCCGACATGGCCGCGCGCACCGAAGCGGCCCGCGCCACCTACCTGGTCGCCGCCCGGCGCAAGGACTCCGGCCAGGAGTTCAGCCGCCAGGCCAGCATCGCCAAACTCATCGCGACGGACACCGCCATGGCCGTGACCACCGATGCCGTGCAGGTCCTCGGCGGTGCCGGATACGTCCGTGAGCACCCCGTGGAGCGCTATATGCGCGAGGCGAAGATCACGCAGATCTTCGAGGGCACCAACCAGATCCAGCGCCTGGTCATCAGCCGCCGTCTCGCCGATTCCTGAACTCGGCCTCGTTTTGCAGGACTTGCACTTCTCCTGCGCTTTGCAGGATTCCGACGACTTGAAGGAAGGCGGGCACCATGGCATCTCGCGATGCTGTCGCCGTCATAGCGGGAGGCGGCTCGGGGCTGGGGCGGGCGACCGCACACCGGCTGCACCGACAGGGCCGTACCGTCGTGCTGTTGGACCTCCCGAACAGCCAAGGGGAGGCAGCGGCCGACGCGTTGGGGGAGCGCGCGCATTTCGTCGCGGCGGACGTGACCGATCCTGGCCAGGTCCGGCAGGCCTTCGCCTACGCGGCAAGTCATGGGCCGGTGCGCGCGGCGGTCAACTGCGCCGGAGTCGCGACTCCGGGCCGCATCCTGAGCAAGCGAGGAGTGCTGCCCGCCGAGGACTTCCGGCGCGTGGTCGAGATCAATCTGCTCGGCACCTTCCACGTGCTCGCCGCCGCAGCCGCCGTCATGGCCGACAACGCCCCGGACAACGGGGATCGAGGCGTCATCGTCTGCACCGCGTCCATCGCCGCCTACGACGGGCAGATCGGCCAGACCGCGTACGCGGCGAGCAAGGGCGGAGTCGTCTCGCTGACCCTGTCCGCGGCCCGGGATCTCGCCGACACGGCCATCCGTGTCGTCACCGTCGCGCCGGGGCTGTTCGACACCCCGCTGCTGTCGGGCCTGCCGGAGAAGGCGCGGACCCAACTGGGCGCCGCCGTACCGCATCCGTCCCGTCTCGGCTCACCGGACGAGTACGCGGGCCTGGTCAGTCACATCCTCGACAACCCGATGCTGAACGGCGAGGTCATCCGGCTCGACGGCGCCCTGCGCATGGCCCCGCGCTGAACCCCCGCACCGACAAGGCCCGTTGACCCGCGCTCCCCGTCGAGAGCGCTGCCCGGAAAGAGAACACGCATGGCACACGCCGTACAAGACCCGCCGCCGGAAACGTCCTTGGCCGATCGGCCCATCCAACTGCTCGATCCGGCAGGGAACGTGGGTACGGACCCGCGGCTCCCCCTCGACCCGGCGACCGTCGACCTGCCCGCCCTCCACCGCGACATGACACTCGTCCGCCGACTGGACACGGAGGCCATCGCCCTGCAACGGCAAGGGGAGTTGGGCCTGTGGCCGTCGCTTCGCGGCCAGGAGGCGGCACAGGTCGGAGCCGCGTACGCGCTGTACGACCGGGACATGGTCTTCCCCACCTACCGCGAGCACGGCGTGGCGTGGTGCCGCGGCCTCGACCCCGTGTCGCTGCTCGGGCTCTTCCGCGGTACCACGCTGGGCGGTTGGGACCCCCACGAACACCACTTCAACCTGTACACGCTGGTCATCGGCGCGCAGACCCTGCACGCGGTCGGCTACGCGATGGGCCTGTACCGGGACGGCAACACCGGCTCGGGCGATCCCGAGCGCGACACGGCCGTGCTGGCGTTCCTCGGTGACGGCGCGCTGAGCGAGGGCGAGACGAACGAGGCGTTCATCTGGGCCGCCGCCCAGAACCTGCCGGTGGTCTTCTTCTGCCAGAACAACCAGTGGGCCATCTCCGCCCCCTACAGCGTGCAGAGCCGCATCCCCGCGGCCCGACGCGCCGCCGGATACGGCTTTCCGGGCATCCGCGTCGACGGCAACGACGTACTGGCCTGCCTCGCCGCGACGCGCCAGGCGCTGGACCGGGCGCGAACCGGGGGTGGCCCGACGCTGATCGAGGCGGTCACCTACCGCGTCAACGCCCATACGACGGCCGACGACGCGACGCGTTACCGGGCCGTCGAGGAGACCGAGGACTGGACCGCCCGGGACCCGCTGGAGCGGCTGCGCGCCCATCTTCGGTCGACGGGCGCCGTGACCGACGAGTACTTCACCGACCTCGAAGCGCGCGAGCGGGACCTGGCCGAACAACTGCGCGCCGGCTGCCGCGCGTTGGCCGACCCCGACGCGTCCTCTCCCTTCGAGCACACCTACGCGCGGATGCCCGCCGATCTGCGCCAACAGCTGCGCCGGCACATGGAGTTCGTCTCCACCGGCCCGCAGGACGGAGAGCGGAAATGACCGTTTCCATGGTCAAGGCCCTCAACGACGGCCTGCGCCAAGCCCTTTCCGACGATCCCCAAGTCCTGCTCATGGGCGAGGACATCGGCCGCCTCGGCGGTGTGTTCCGCGTGACGGACGGACTGCGGAAGGACTTCGGTGAACTGCGGGTGGTCGACACCCCGTTGGGAGAGGCAGGCATCGTCGGAGCGGCGATCGGCCTCGCGATGCGCGGCTACCGGCCGGTCTGCGAGATCCAGTTCGACGGATTCGTCTACCCGGCCGTGAACCAGATCGTCACCCAACTCGCCAAACTCCGGCACCGCTCGGCGGGCCGCATCTCCCTGCCCGTCGTGATCCGGATCCCCTACGGCGGTGGCATCGGCTCGATCGAGCACCACTCGGAGTCACCGGAGACGTACTTCGCCCACACGGCCGGGCTGAAGGTGGTCACCTGCGCCACTCCGCACGACGCGTTCCACATGATCCAGCAGGCCGTGGCCGAGGACGACCCCGTGGTGTTCCTCGAACCCAAACGGCACTACTGGACCAAGGGAGAGGTCGACCCGGCCTCGGCCCTCCCGCTGGAGCGGGCCGTCGTCCGCCGCGCGGGGACGGACGTCACGCTGATCGCCTACGGCCCGACCGTGCCGGTCGCCCTGGAGGCGGCCGACGTCGCGGCGCAGGAGGGCCGCAGCGTGGAGGTCGTAGATCTGCGCAGTCTGTCTCCGTGGGACGTCACGACCGTCCGCGCGTCCGTGCACCGCACCGGGCGGGCCGTCGTCGTCCATGAGGCGGCCCTCTCGCACGGGTTCGGCGCGGAGGTCGCCGCGCGGTTGCAGGACGAGGAGTTCCACTTCCTCGAAGCACCCGTCGTACGGGTCACGGGATACGACACCCCGTACCCGCCCAGCCGGCTGGAGTCGGACTGGCTGCCCGGTGTCGACCGGGTCCTCAACGCCATTGACCGCAGCCTGAGTTACTAGGAGGGGCGCCGTCGTGACGAGCCCGCAGCAGTTCTTGCTCCCCGACGTCGGCGAGGGTCTGACGGAGGCGGAGATCCTCGCCTGGTCGGTCCGGCCCGGTGACGTCGTCGAGGTCAACCAGATCATCGTCGAGGTGGAGACGGCCAAGGCCGCCGTCGAACTTCCCTCGCCCTACGCCGGCGTGGTCAGCGCCCTCCACGCGGAGGTGGGCGACCTGCTACCAGTCGGCAGGCCGCTCATCACGATCGACACCGACGCACCGGGCGAGGCGGCGGGCGGAGCATCGGACGCCGGGGCGGTGCGGCAGCCGGACGCGGAACAGGCCGCACTGCTGGTCGGGTACGGCCCGCAGGGCACCGGCGCCGGTCGTCGCAGGAGGCGCCCCGCCCCCGCACAGCCGCAGCGCGCGGACAGCGTTGCGGTCAGCGCGCCGGAGCCTGCCGCAGCTCGGCCGGCGGCGAAACCGCCGGTGCGCAAGCTCGCCAAGGATCTCGGGGTCGACCTGACGACCGTCGCGCCCACCGGACCCGGGAACACCATCACCCGTGAAGACGTCCACGAGGCCGCCCGGGGCGTGACCCCGCGGACCGTTCCCGCGCCGGACGCCTCTCGGGGTTCCGAAACTCGCATACCGATCAGGGGAGTTCGCAGGCACACGGCCGCCGCCATGGTCGCCTCCGCCTTCACCGCACCGCACGTCACCGAGTTCATCACCGTCGACGTCACCGCCACCATGCGGCTCCGTGAACTCGTCGCCGGGCGCCGGGAGTTCCGGGATCTGCGGGTGACTCCGCTGCTGTTCTTCACCCGGGCCTTCCTGATCGCGCTGGCCAAGACCCCTGAGGCGAACAGCAGTTGGGACGAGGCGGCGCAGGAGATCGTCCTGAAGCACTACGTCAATCTGGGTGTGGCGGCGGCGACGGACCGCGGTCTGGTCGTGCCGAACATCAAGGGCGCGGACCGGATGTCGCTGCACGAACTGGCCCGGGCGCTGGCGGACCTCACCGCGACCGCCCGCGCCGGTCGCACGTCCCCTCAGGACATGACCGGCGGCACCGTCACGCTGACCAACGTGGGGGTGTTCGGCGTCGACACCGGTACGCCGATCCTCAACCCGGGGGAGGCCGCCATCCTCGCGGTCGGCGCCGTCCGCCGTATGCCCTGGGTCGTCCGGGACGACGACGGAGACGAACGCGTCGAGCCTCGCTGGGGCACCCAGCTGGCGCTCTCCTTCGACCACCGGCTCATGGACGGCAGGCAGGGCTCCGAGCTGCTGGCCAACACGGCGCAGATCCTGCGGGAACCGGGGCTGGCGATGCTGTGACGGCTGCCTCACCGGTCGGCCTGTTGGCCTAGGAGGCAATTTATTTTGCCCGTGAGGTTGACGTGGGTAGGGCAGGACCGTGACTCTGTGGGAAGACCGAGGGGCTCTGGAATCTCAGGAGGAGCGGGCTATGGCAACGTTCGTACTCGTACACGGTTCGTGGGGTGGTGGCTGGGTGTGGGACCGGCTGCGCCCCCTGTTGGAGAGCGCCGGCCACACGGTGCTCACGCCCACGCTGACCGGCCTCGCCGAGCGGCACGAACTCTCCGCGCCGGACGTCGGCCTGAGCGTGCACGCACGGGAAATCGCCGAACTTCTCGCGTCCGAAGGGGTGGTGGACGCGATCCTCGTCGGGCACAGCTACGGCGGGATGGTGATCACGGGAGCGGCAGCGCTCGCCCCCGATCGGGTCGGGCAGGTGGTGTACGTGGACGCGTTCGCCCCCTTGACCGGCGAGTCGGCGTTCACGATGCTGCCGTGGCTGGAGAAGGCGTTCTCCGAGTCGCCGGGGCCGGCCGAGTGGGAGGTGGCGCCGCTCGACCCCGCGTTGCTCGGGGCGGACGACGAGGGGGCGGCGTGGCTTTCGAGCAGGCTGACCCCGATGCCGCGCTTCACCCACGAGGAGCCGCTCGGTCCCGGGAGCGAGGACGCTCTGGCGAGCAGGGCGGTCAGCTACATCTACTGTGCCGATCAGGCACTCTTCACCGATGTCGCCGCCTCGGCGGAGAAACGGGGATTCCGGGTCGTGGCGCTGCGCGATGTCACCCATGTCGGGTTGCTCACGAGCCCGCACATCCTTGAGCGGGAGCTGCTGAACCTCGTATAGGGGGAGGCCGTTCGATGTGCCTATCAGGCCCGCTCTATTGCCTCAGAGGCATGTTAGTGTGCGGGAATGCCGATCGAGGACACTGATCTCTGGGTTGCCCAACGCCTCAAGGACATGCGGGGCGAGCGTGGCATCACCCTGACGACACTGGCCGAACAGACCGGCATTTCCTCGGCGCATCTTTCGCGCCTGGAGAAGGGTGTACGCAAGCCGTCCATCGGCAGCCTGCTGCAGATCGCCCGCGTCTACGGCGTATCCATCAGCGAGTTGGTGCAGGAACCCGATCAGGACGACTTCCATCTGGTGCGTGCCGACGCGGCGATGACTCGCGACGGGCAGGACGGCCGGTACACCGTGCTGAGCGGGCCGCGGGAAACCATGTCCGTCATCCGGCTCGAATTGACAGCCGGTAAGAACACCAAGACCGCCCGGCACGTCGGCGAAGAATGGCTGCACGTGCTGTCAGGGGCGATCACTCTCGATATCTCGGGGGTTTCGCTTCAGCTCGACACCGGGGATTCGGTGCACTTCGATTCGTCGAAGGAGCATCGTCTCACCAACAAGGACGATGCCGTCGCGACCGTCCTGATCGCATCAACAGCGGCAACTGTTCCGATGCGGCACCCCATTCCGGCGTCGTCACGTCGCAACTCGGCGGACTCGCGCTGAGGATTGCGTGAACACGCAGGGTGCACGTCGGTGATTCCAGGAAAATGAGGAAGGCTCCCGATGTCGTCACCCGTCGCTCTGAATCCTGCCCAACTCCCGCCCCTCACCGGCGTGATCTCCCACGGCCTGGCCATTCCTGACCTCGGTCTCCTCTACACGTCCGGGCAGGTCGCCTGGGACGCCAAAGGGGAACTCGTCGGTCGAGACGATCTGGCGGCGCAATTCGCCAAGGCCTACGAGAACATCGACGCGGTGCTGGCCGCCGGCGGTTCGAGCCGTAGCAAAATCATCAAGGAGACGATCCATCTCGTCGGGTACGACACCGACAACGCGGAGCAGTTGATCGGGCTCATCGCCGGCTCTCGGGGAGAAGGACAGACGCCGCCCGCGAGTACGTGCGTGGGTGTGGAGACGCTCTTCGCCGAGGGCTTTCTGGTCGAGATCGAGGTGGTCGCGACCTTGTGAGCCTCGGCTTCCGCCCGTGGATGGTGACCCCGGTAGCATCGGTCGGTGACCAAGACACCAGGCGCTGCCCCGACCAAGGTCGGCATCACACTCGACCGTGTGGTGGAGGCCGCGTTCGTCGTCCTGCAACGGGACGGCATCGCCAGACTGTCCGCGCGGGCGATCGCGGCCGAGCTCAACGTCCGGATGAACACGGTCATGTGGCACATCCGGACCAAGGACCGGCTGCTCGGCCTGATGGCGGAGTCCATCCTGGGCGAGGTCGACCTGGATGATCTGCACGGCGACTGGCGCGAGCAAGTGGCCGAACTGCTCCGGCGGTTGAGGCAGGCGATGCTCGGACATCGGGACGGCGCCCTGCTCGTCGCCGGGACCTTTCCCGTCGAGCCGAACACGTTGGCCTTTTCCGAGCGGATGGTGACGGTCCTCTTCGAGGGCTGCCCCACCCGCAGGTCGGCCGCGTGGACGTCGTGGAGTCTCTTCTACTTCACGCTCGGGCTTGTTCAGGAAGAGCAGGCGACACCGGCCGCGTTCCACGACCGTCTGCGAGAGACGGTGGACGAACGGCATTTCCCCGGCCTCCACTCGGTGCTGGAGGACTATGTCTCGATCGACTACAGCGGGCGCTTCGACTTCGGAATCGAGCAGATCCTTCAGTCGGCCCCGACGACCAAACCGCGCCGCAGGGAAGGGAGTTGACGGTGCGTCAGGGCGGCGTAGCGCTCGCTGTACTCTGATCGAGGATGTGCCGTCGCGTCGTGGGGTCAGAACGCGTTTTCGGCGACCTCGTCCCAGTTCCGCCACTCGTCGAGCCGCGCCTGGTACTCCTTGGTGATCCTTTGCAGCGGGCCCTGCCCGAAGAAGATCCGCAGGGGCGGCTGTTCGGCGTCGACCACGGTGAGAATCGCCGCTCGCGTCGCGGTCGGGTCGCCTCGCCGGGAGGAAATACCGCTCATGGCCGCGCGGAAATCGTCGTAGGCCGGAAGGCGCTCGGTCTGCACCGCGGAGGGCCCCGCCCATTCGGTGGCGTATCCGGCCGGCTCGACCAGGGTGACCTTGATGCCGAATCCCTTCACCTCGGCGGCGAGGCTCGCGGTGAAGCCTTCCAGGGCGAACTTGGAGGCGTGGTAGATGCCGAGTCCGGGCAGTGAGGTGAGGCCGCCGATGGAGGACACCTGGATGATGTGGCCGGAGCCGCGGGCGCGGAGGTGGGGGAGCACCGCCTGGGTGACCCAGAGCGCGCCGAACACGTTGATCTCGATCTGGTCGCGGGCCTGCCGCTCGGACACTTCCTCGACCATGCCGAACAGGCCGTAGCCCGCGTTGTTGACGACGACGTCGAGCTCACCGAACGTGTCGATCGCCCGCTGCACGGCCTCGAACGCGGCTGCCCGGTCGGCGACGTCGGCGCGCAGTGGCAGCACCGCGTCGCCGTACTTCTCCACCAGGTCGTCGAAGGCGGCTGCGGAACGGCTGGTCGCGGCGACCCGGTCGCCCCGTTCGAGCGCGGCTTCCGCCCATTCCCGGCCGAATCCCTTCGAGGCTCCGGTGATGAACCACGTCTTCGCCATGATCTTCCTCCTGGAGTGCATACCCTTGTTCAGTGACCAACACGGCAAGTGAAGTTGGTCAGTGACCAAGATGTCAACTCCGGGCGGATCGCTTGTGCGGTGACCAAGCAGTGCGGTACGGTCTTGGTCGGCGACCAAGGTGGTTTCTGGTGCGAAAGGATCATTCCGGGCAATGAACGCGACTCTGCGCTATCGGGATTTCTTCCACGGCGTGTTCACGTGGATATCCGGTCTGAGTGACGCCGGAAATCACGGCACCCTCGACGAGATTCACCGATTCTGGGCAGCTGACGGACGCATCATCACCTGCGGTCAGGTCAAGGCGGCCGGCATCGAGGAGCTGCGGAAACACTTTGGGATCTATCCCCGGCAATACGAAGAGGTGGAGATCCGGGAGCCGTTCCACACCTATCTGGAGGCGGGAGACGAAGTCGTCATCGAGTACGACATCCTGATCCGCGGGCGACGTCATGAAGGTGCCGCGGACGAGGGAGACACCGGCCGACGGGAATTCCGAGTGATCGCGATCTTCTCCGTCACCGACGGCAGGATCTCGGAGATGCGTCAGATTCCCGGCGTCAGGGCGGGCGACGCCTGACCGTCGGCGCCGCCCATGCCCAACGCGCCCTGATCCGTGCCCCGTTGAACGGGAGACACGGATCAGGGCATCGGATCGGAGCGGTGACTCAGGACTTCACGGGCCTGCCGCGGCCCCACGCCCACGCCAGGCGGTCGGCGCCGGACTGGTTCGTCGTGACCAGCCAGGGGCGGGCCGCGTCACCGATGAGCTTCTGGATCGAGTACGTGTCGTCCGTGCGCAGGCCGGGCCAGTACACCGAGCCCATGCCGAGCTTGCGGAACGTGTCGGTGTCGGCCTGGATGAAGTTGACCGAGTTGTCGGCGGGTGTCGGCACGTTGTAGTTCAGGCCCGTGGTCATCGGGGCGCCGAACTCGTCGGCCACCGTGCGGTTCGCGCAGTTGCCGAGGCGCTCCTTGAGGTCGCTCACCCACTGGTCGTAGGTCGCGTAGTCCTTCCAGAACCCGTAGTGGTGCAGCGAGAGATACGTGCCCTTCAGGCGCGGGTCGGCGCAGACCGTGGTGACGTGGTCGTTGTAGCCGGCGCCGCTCACGAAGACGCGGTTGCGCGGCACCTTGGAGTAGGTGTCCAGCCACTTGGCGGCGAGGTCGGCCCACTCGGCGTCGGTGTAGCCGTGCGGCTCGTTCATCGGCTCGAAGTAGACCCGCTGGTTGTGCTGGTACGCCTTGACCACGGTGTTCCACATGGGCCAGTACGTGGCGGGGTCGTCGATGAAGCCGTCCTTGTTGGCGCCCGTCCCCTCCCAGTACGAGACGATGACCTTGAACCCCTGCGCCGTCGCCGCGTCGATCACCCCGCGGTACGACTTCCAGTAACTCCCGTTCACCGTGTACGGGTTGATGGGCAGCCGCACCGTGTTGGCGCCGAGGTTGGCGCGGAACGCCGCGATCACCCGGGTGGCCTTGGCGTACGTCTGGGCGTAGGTGTCGGTGAGCGACAGGCCGGACAGGACGACCGGGTCGTCGGCGTAGTTGTCTCGCGGGTCGGCCCAGTTGACGCCCTTGAACTGGGACGTGTTCGTGCTCGGCGCGGCGGAGGCGGGGCTGCCGGCCAGCGTGGTGCCGGTGACCGCGGCGATCGCGACGGCCACGAAGGTGGCCCGCATGCGGGTTCTGGCGGGGATGGTGCGCATCGACTTGCCCTTTCAGGAATGGCGACTCCGCGCATGGTGAGGCCTGCGCGCGGCTGAGCGGCCGTCGGAACGGATACCGGGCGGGACGGATGACGTCGGCTCGTCGTCCCAAGTCCCGGTGGGCTCGGTGGTGTTGGGGGAGTGGGGCACGGTGGACCCTGCTCGCCGGAAGCCTCCTGTACTCCCTTCCTCCACCGGCCGCGACGCGATGTTTACGTAAACATTCTGCGTCGGAATCGTCGACCGGATCTGTCGGCCGAGCCGGTCCGTTGAAATGTTTACGCAAACATAGCGGCGCCGGAATCGTGGCATCCGGCACCGCCGTCGTCAAGGTTTCCCGCACGTAACGTCGTCGGCATCCCGCGCCGGGGCTACGGCTTGATGCCCACCCCGGTCCACAGGCTGACCTTGGCGTCCGTGGGCGCCTCGTCCTCGGACCACTCCTCGGTCACGGGGTCGGGGCGCCAGCGCCAGCCGACGGAGACGCCCGGGTCGAGCAGGTCGAGCCCGGTGAAGAAGCGCGCGACCTCGTCCTTCGTGCGGACCTTCACCGGTGTCCCGGCCTCGTCGTAGATCGCGGTGACCTTCTCCCAGATCCCAGGGGCGAAGTCCGGGGTGACGTGGCTGATGGCCAGGGCGCTGCCCGACGGCAGGACCGACAGCAGCCGGTCCACGATCCCGTACGGGTCCTGCTCGTCGGTGACGAAGTGCAGCAGCGCGTTCAGGGACAGCGCGATCGGCTTGTCGAAGTCGAGTATCTCGGCCACTTCGGGCGAGTTGAGGAGCGTCTCGGGGTCGTTGACGTCCGCCTGGACGTACGCGGTGCGGCCCTGGCGGGTGCTGCGCATCAGGCGCTCGGCGTACTTGAGGACCAGGGGGTCGTTGTCGGCGTAGACCACGCGCGCCTCGGGCACCACGGACTGGGCGACCTGGTGCAGGTTCGGCTCGGTGGGGATGCCCGTGCCGATGTCGAGCCACTGGCGGATGCCGTGCTCCCGCGCGAGGACCCGGGTGGCGCGGTGCATGAAGCCGCGGTTCTCCCGGGCGGCGACGAAGACGCCGGTGAAGACGTTCGAGACCGCTTCGGCCGCCTGCTTGTCGACCTCGAAGTGGTCCTTGCCGCCCAGGTAGTAGTCGTACATGCGGGCGGAGTGCGGCTTGCTGGTGTCGATGTCCCGCGCGGCGTGGGCGTTGGTCATGCTCTCCCTCTCAAGTGGTGTGCATCGGCGTCTCGGGCAGATCGCGGCCGGGCCGGCTCCCCATCGCCCATGTTCCGGTTCAGCCGGCCATCAGGTGGTCGGCCAGTCCCCGCTTGACCCCGTCGACGAACGCGGCCATCTCCTGGGGCGTGTAGATCAGCGCGGGTCCTGCGGGATCGGTCGACTGGCGCAACGCGACGCGCCCGTCGGCCAGTTGCTTCGTCTCCACGCACTGACCCCCGTTGGGACCGCTCCAGGGGCATTCCCAGCCCTGCTCGCCGAGGTTCGACGCGGGCATCCCGTTGTAGACCTTGCCGTCCGTGGTGGTCATGAGTACTCCTTGCGCATGCGGTTCAAGAGCGCCTTGCTGTCCGCGGACGAGGTCAGCAACGACATCCTGTTGTGCGCCTCCAAATGGGCCACGACATCGGACCGTTGGTCCAGATACATGGAGGCGGAGAGGATCTCGCTGTAGACGACGTCGGGCAGCTCCGGTTCCTGGAACCGGAAATAGGTGAAGGGTGCGCACGCCCCGACGTGGGCACCCGCCGAGAACGGGACGATGTCGACACTGACGTGGTCCAGTTCCGAAACCTCGAGGAGCCGGTCTATCTGGTCCCGCATGACCGCGGAACCGCCCACCACCCGGTGGAGCACGGCTTCTTCCAGCACCGCCCACAGCGTGGGCGAGTCCGGCCTCTCCAGCAGACTCTGGCGGCGCAGACGTAACTGCACCCGCCGTTCAAGGTCTTCGTCGTTGTCGTTCGGGAAGCCGCCGCTCAGCACGCCTCGCGCGTAGTCGTACGTCTGCAGGAGTCCCGTGACGTAGTGCGGCTCATAGGTACGCAGGGTCTTGGCGCCGGTCTCCAGGCTCACATAGGCGGTGAACCAGCCCGGGAGCACATCGCGGTAGGCGTGCCACCAGCCGGGCTCGTTGGCCCGCTCCGCGAGAGCGACGAACTCCTCGATCTCCTGGCGGTCGGCGCCGTAGGTCTCCAGCAGCTTCTCGACGTAGAGCGGTTTGAGGCCGACCTCGGCCTTCTCCAGACGGCGGATGGTCAGGGAGGTCACCCGCAGGGCCTTGGCGGCGCTCTCCAGGGACACGTTCGCACCCTGTCGCCGCTCCTGCAGCCGCCGGCCGAGGATCATGCGGAGAACAGTGGGTGCACCCGCGCCGGTGCTCGACCGAGCTTCGCTCACGCCCAACCTCCTGAGGGACTGTCACCGGCGTTAGTCTGACAGCGACTTGCTGATGTCGCCAGACAGAAACCGACGTTCTGAAATTATCAGGGAGTCGGTTGCAGCTTGAACTGAGCTATGGGCATAGTTACTTGCGTGAGCGACCTGGGCCTCAGGCTGGAACACCCCATCCACGGCAGGCCTGTTGCTGATGCTGTGCGTCTCCCGCCTGCGCCCGCCCCCGATGGAAGGCGAACCACCGTGTCCCCCCACACGACTCCCTCCCCGCAGCTCTTAGACGTCGTCAGCCCGGACCTGGCGCACTGGCTGGAACTTCCCGCGCACCGCTCCGGTGTCCGTACCGCCCGGCACGCCATGGGCGCGCAACTGGCCAAGTGGCGCCTGCCCGAAGGTGTGCGCGACGACGCGGTGCTGCTCATCTCCGAGCTGGCCACCAACGGGGTGTGCCACACACCCAGCGCGCGACTCCTGTGCGGTGTCGGGCTCGTCACCGACCGTAGTCTCCGCATCGAGGTGCACGACCACGACTACACGGGCAGTGATCTCTCCCGCTGCGAGCCGCGCGTCGACGACGAGAGCGGGCGCGGACTGTTCATCGTGCAGGCCATCGCGGACACCTGGGGGGTCGACAGATCCGCGCTCACCGGCGGAAAAGCCGTGTGGGCCACACTGTCCACCGGCTACTGAGGCCGGACACCTGGAGGGGGCGAGGACGCCCGCGGCCTGTTCAGGTGGTCGCGGGCGTCAACTCGGCCAGCAGCAGCGTCCGGTCGTCCGCCCCGGGCACCGCGGACGGGGCGCGCAGCAGCCGCTCGCACAGCGAGGGGAACGCCTCCGGTCCGTCGGCCGGCACGGGTTCGGCGGCGGCCGTGTCGAGGGCCCGGGCCAGACCGGCGATCTCCTGGTCGATGTCGGCGTGCCGCGACTCGACCAGCCCGTCGCTGTACAACAGGAGCAGCGCCGGTTCGTCGATGGTCAGCAGCGTGGCCTCGTAGTTGCCCGTGCCGAGCCCCAACGGCAGCCCCGCACTGGCCAGCGTGACCGGCAGGGCCGGTCCGTGCGGGCCGCGCAGCAGCGGCGGCGGGTGGCCGGCGCCGACCAGCGTGCAGGAGTGCGCCCGGGCGTCCCACTCGGCGTAGATGCAGGTGGCGAAGGACGCGCCCGGGGTGTCGTAGGCCAACTCGTCGAGCCTGCGCATGAGTTCGGCCGGTTCCATGTCGAGCCGGGCCAGGGTGCGCACGGCCGTCCGCAGCTGGATCATCGCCACGGCGGACTCGGGGCCGTGGCCCATCGCGTCGCCGACGACCAGACCGACCCGGCCGCCGGGGCGGGGCAGGACGTCGAACCAGTCACCGCCGATGATGTTGCCCTGGCCGGCCGGGAGATAGCCGTGCGCGATGCGGCAGCCGTGGAACGCCTGGGCCGGGTCCGGGAGGAGGCTGTTGCGGATGGCGAGCGCGGTGCGGCGCTCGCGTTCGTAGCGGCGGGCGTTGTCCAGCGCCACACTGGCCCGCGCGGCCAGCGACTCCACGGCCACCGCCTCGCCGGGCAGGAACGGGTCCCGCTCCGGGCCGCGCGTGCAGGCGACGAACCCGACGGTGGCGCCCCGCAGTTGGAGCGGGACGACCAGGAAGGACGCCGTCCCCAGCAGATCGTCTATGCGCTGCGCGTCGCCGCCCGCGGAGGCCAGCAGCCGCTCGGAGGTGTGCTTGTCCACTCCGTCGAGGACCTGCGAGTGACCGCTGGCGAGGGCGCGCGCGTACGGGGTCTCGCGCGGGAAGACGACCACCTCGCCGACCGGCAGCACGCCGTCCCAGCTCTCGGGCGCCTCCGTGCCCACCCGCACCGCCAGCCGACGCGCCTCTATCTGCGGCGGATCCACGGCGGGATACGCGTTCTCCTCCAGCACCCACCGCTCCAGCAGATACACCGACGCCGCGTCGCAGAACCCGGGCGTCAGCGCGTGCACGACGTGGCTGCCGGTCAGCCGCAGGTCGAGCTCCGAGCCGATCACGTCCGCGGCCGGGGCGAAGGCCTGCCTGCGGCGTGGGGGCCCGGCAGGGATAGCGTCACCGTGGTGACTGCGCGGTTGGTTCCGCAGGGTCGTGCCTCTCCGGGTGGGGACCGGCCGCGTGACGTGGGGGGCAAGCGGTCTGCCGTGTGTTCCTCGGCAACTATATGATGACGCGTCAAGGAACCTGGGGCGAAAGGGAGTTGTGGTGCCGGACAGCGCAGGTCTGCCACCGGGGATCGATCCTCGCAAGGCGAGTGTCGCCCGAATGTACGACGCGATGCTGGGCGGTGAACACAATTTCGCCATAGACCGCGAGGCATTGGCGGCCTTCACGGCGATAGACCCCCAGGTGCGCACCCTGGCCCGCGCCAACCGCGACTTCCTCGGCCGGGCCGTGCGCTTCCTTGTCGCCTCCGGCGTACGGCAGTTCATCGACCTCGGCTCGGGCATCCCCACCCAGGGCAACGTCCACGAGGTCGCGCAGGCCGCCAGCCCCGGAGCCCGCGTGATCTACGTGGACAACGACCCGGTGGCCGTCGCCCACAGCGCCTCCCTCCTCGCCGACAACCCGGACGCGGACATCGTCGACGGCGACATCCGCAGACCGGCCGACGTCCTGTCCTCCCCGCAGCTACGGAAGTTGATCGACTTCGACCAGCCCGTCGCCGTCCTGATGATCACGATCCTGCACTTCGTCACACCCGCGGAGGACCCGGCCGGCCTCGTCGCCGCCTTCCGCGACGAACTGCCCGACGGCAGCTGGCTGGCGATGAGCCACGCCACCAACGAGGACCGCCCGGACACGGCCGCCGCCGTGGGCAAGTTGTACAGCTCCAGGGCCACTTCACCCGTCACCGCCCGTTCCCACGACGAGATCCTCAGCCTCTTCGACGGCTTCGACCTCGTCGCGCCCGGCCTGACCTACGTGCCCCTGTGGCGCCCGGACCCGGCGGACGAGATCCCCGAAAACCCGTCGGAGTACTGGGTCTACGCGGGCGTCGGCGCCAAGAGCGCGTAGACCGCGGGTACTTCGGTGGGCACTGCGGTACGGAAAACGAGGTGCCCGCCCCGGATTTGGCCGGATGAGGGGGAGTGAGGCGCGAAAACCGGGGCAGGGGCCTCTTGTCGGCAGTTCCATAGGACGAATGGGGTGGGCGTTATGGCAGCCGTGACGGCAGCGCAGGCACCGGCCACGGCAGGGCGGCGGACGACGGCCCGAGAGGCGCTCCCGATGACCGGGGACACTCTTCCGCTGATCGCGGAGCCGTCGAAGGTGAGCCCGAAGGACGCGCGTGAACTGTCGCGCCAGTTCTTCCACCGGCTGACCTCGCTGGAGGAGGGCACCCACGAGTTCCAGTACGTGCGCAACACCCTGATCGAGATGAACCTCTCCCTCGTGCGCTACGCGGCCGCGCGCTTCCGCAGCCGCAGCAACAACGAGATGGAGGACATCGTCCAGGTCGGCACCATCGGACTCATCAAGGCGATCGACCGGTTCGAGCTCTCGCGGCAGGTGGAGTTCACGTCGTTCGCCGTCCCCTACATCGTCGGCGAGATCAAGCGCTTCTTCCGCGACACCAGTTGGGCCGTCCACGTGCCGCGCCGACTGCAGGAGGCCCGCGTCGAGCTGGCCAAGGCGACCGAGGAACTGCGGTCCCGCCTCGGCCGTACGCCGACCACGCGTGAGCTGTCCGAGCTGATGTGCCTCACCGAGGAAGAGGTCATCGAGGCCCGCAAGGCGTCCAACGGCTACACCTCCTCCTCGCTCGACGCCGCGCTCAGCTCCGACGCGGGCGCCGAGGGCGAGACCGTACTGGCCGACGTCATCGGCTCGGACGACCCGAGCCTCGAACTGGTCGACGACCTCAGCTCCTTGGCCCCCCTCATCGCCCAACTCGGCGACCGTGAGCGGAAGATCATCCACATGCGTTATGTCGAGGAGCGCACCCAGGCCGAGATCGGCGAGGAACTCGGCGTCTCCCAGATGCACGTGTCCCGGCTCATCAGCCGGATGCTCCGCCGCCTGCGTGCGGGGCTGCTCGACCCCGCGGTCGCCTGACGGGCGATCCGGCCCAACAATCCGGGCTGTTGGGTGCTTTCACCCTCCCCGGATGTCCGTTCTGCGGCACTCTCGTACTGTGGCCGGGTCGGCACCTCAGGTGTCTGCCCGACCGTCGCGGGGTTGCCGGAAGGGGGAGTTGTGGCGTGGCGGAGTGAGGAGTTCGGGGAGTCCCACGAGGGCATCGTGGGGGCGGTCCTCGCCGACGGCAGTGAGCCGAAGTCCGTGTATCTGGATGCGGGCAGCGGCAGTTGTGGGTTCGAGACGCGTGAGTGGTGGGCCTACAACGGCTGGATGGGCCGGCCCAAGGCGGCCGGCTGGCGGACCTCCTGCGCCTGCGGGTGGCGCGGGGACAGCCACCCCATCGACTGGGATCAGGTGGCGGACCACGACCTCGACGACCTGGACACCTCCGACGCGTACGACGAGTGGTGGGAACACATCCACGCCGTCGAACGCCGGACGGTCCCGTTGCCGGAGGAACTCTCCGATCTGATGGACCAGTTGGAGGGACGGCTCGACGCGCTCTCGGACACGGCACCGGTCGCCGCGCTGAAGGCGGTGGCCATCCTGGAGCGCCTGGCCGCCCGCGTCGGCAAGGAGGCGGCGTACGGGGCGCAGGCCGACGACGTGCCGGGCGAGGCACTCGGCAAGGCACTGGGGCTCAGCGTGGACAACGCCCAGTCCCGGCTCGACCGCTACCTTCGCGCCTCCTACTGACGGATGGACGGACGGCGGGCGGAGGCCGGCTCCTCGTTTCGCGTGTCAGGTCGGGGGCGGAGGACAGGTCGGTGGCCGCACAGGGCGCCGCGACGCCGTCGGGCCGAGGGCGCGTGCCAGACTGGACGTACCGCTCGCCCCCGCTCCGTAGCTCCCGTACTTCACCGAGGTTGTCCGTGACCAAGCCCCCGGCCCGTGTCCCCCAGCGAAGCAACGCGCGCTCCAACCGGGAGCGCATCCTGGCCACGGCCCGCCGGGAACTCGGCCTGAACCCGGACATCACCCTGGAGGAACTCGCCCGAGCCTCCGGTGTCGTACGACGCACCCTGTTCGGGCACTTCCCCGGCCGGGAGGCGCTGCTGGAGGCGCTGGCCGAGGAGGCGTCGGAGGCCCTGCGGGCGGCGCTGCCGGCCGATCCGGCGCCGACCGGTGCGGGGGTGGAGTCGGCCGAGCGGTCGTACGCGCGCTTCGTGCTGTCGATGTGGACCGTGGGCGACCGCTATCGGCTCCTGCTGGTGCTGGCCCGGCGCGACCTGGGCGTGGAGCGCGTCACCGAGATCCTGTCGCCGGCCCGCAGCGCGGCCACCACCATCCTGGACCGCGGCCAGCGTGACGGCGTCTTCCACACCCAACTGCCGGCCGCCGTGCTGAGCGCCGGACTCGAAGCCATGTCGATCGCCCTGCTCGAAGAGGTCAACTCCGGGGAGCTGGAGGACGACGGGACCCATGCGGCGGTCGCCTCGCTCATCGCGGCCGGTGTGCCGGAGAAGCAGGCGCGGGTCGTGGTGGACGAGGTCGCGCCGGGCGACGACACCGCATCGGCGGGCGAGGCCGTCGCGGACGACTGAGCTTCAGGCGTTCCCGTACGACGAGTCGCCCTCCACCGAACCGCCCCGCGAGCCGTCGTCGGACCGGAAGGTGACCGACTCGCCCGACAGCCGGGCGACCAGCCCGCTCTCCGTCGCGGTGACGGACCGCAGGTGCAGGCCCTGAGGGATGTCGCGAAGCCGGATCGGCCGCTCGAAGACCTTGCCGAGTGCGAGTCGCCCCCTCTCGGGGAGCAGGCCGCCCGTGACCTGGAAGTCCTTGAAGGCGATGCGGTTGCCGGACAGTACCGAGACGGTTGCCGCCACGGTGACGTCGTCGCCGGTGGGGAGCTGGACGCTCGCGCGGACCTGCTCGGGACGGGTGCCCCGGGAGATCTCCAGCCCCAGGGCATCGGACACGTCCGGGTAGGACAACAGGGCGGTCGCGTCGGCGGAGCGGGCCAGCGCCTCGGTGTCGTCGTCGGACTTCCTCAACTCCCTGAGCCGGAGGGAGAGTTCGCTGACCGGCAGTGGGCCGGTGGTATCGCTCGCCGGTATGTCGCGCGCGGTGATGTCCACGTGCCGCAGGGTGCCGGCGGCCAACTGCGTCAGCACGGGGAAGCCCCGCACATGGACCTCCGGCGTCGCGGGCGTGTGCATGCCCGCCTGGAACGCCGTGGCCGTACGGGACTCCACCCGTGCGGTCGCCAAGCGGTCGACGCCGACGGGCACGAGGATCAGCGCGAGCAGCGCGCCGACGGCGATGGTGACCGGTCGCCGGTTCCTCCGGGGCGGGCGGTGTGCGTCCCAGGACTGATAGGGCTCGTACATGGGTCTCCTTCGACGGGAATCGACGGGAATCAACGGGACGGTCGCAGGCGGCGGACCGTGGTAGCCGCGAGGTCGGGTCCGACGCCCATGGCGATCAGGACCGCCGCGGCCGCGGCCGTGCCGTCGTCGGTCCAGAGGCCGGAGTTGACGCTGTCCAGCAGTGCCAGCACATGGGCCTCCAGAGCTCTGCCGAGCGGGCCCGGCGGGAGGGCGGTGTGGAAGACGCCCTGCCGCTGACCGTGGGCGAGGGTTCCGGCGACCGCGTCACGGGTCGGGCCGAGGAGCGCGCCGACCCGGTCGGGGCCGAGGTCGCGGTGGGCGAGGGCGACGAGCGTGCGGTAGCGGTCGCCGACCGACCAGAGGGTGAGGACGAGGTGCGCCAGGGAGGTCACGGGATTCGGTGTCGGATCCCGGGCGACGGCACTCGCACGCCGCACTGCTTCCCCGGCGTCCGCCGCGAGGCCCTCGACGAGCGCGGCCCGCCCGGCGAAGTGCGCGTAGATGGTGCGTCGCGTCACGCCGGCCGCCTCCGCGACGGCACCGAGGCCGCGGTCGGGGTCGCGGCCCAGTTCGCGCCGGGCCGCGTCCAGGATGCGGGCGCGGGTGGCGCGCGCCTTGGCGCTGCTGTGGGCGGTCACGTCGACACCTCCTGGCGGGGCTGATCCGTCTCGGCATAGTTGCACATCGGTGAGCAATAAAATAGTCTGCACATCAGTGAGCAATTAATGCCGTCTAGGAGCCCCCGATGCCGCTCTTCGCCACCACACCCGTCGACAAGATGACCGGGCCGTACGCACGGCGCCGGTCCGCCCTGATCGTGCTCTGTCTGAGCCTGCTGATCGTGGTCATGGCGAACACCTCGCTGATCGTGGCCGCCCCCGACATGACCACGGACCTGGGCCTGAGCAGCAGCGATCTGCAGTGGGTCATCGACGGCTACACCGTCCCGTACGCGGCGCTGATGCTCGTGCTGGGCGCGATCGGCGACAAGTACAGCCGTCGCGGCGCGCTCCTCACCGGTCTGGTGATCTTCGCCGCCGGATCGGTGATGGGCAGCCTGGTCCACGAGACCGGACTGGTCATCGCGGCCCGCGCGGTCATGGGCGTGGGCGCGGCGGTGGTCATGCCGGCCACGCTGTCCCTGCTGGTCGCGATCTTCCCGAAGCGCGAGCGGGCGCGGGCCATCACGGCCTGGACCGCGACCTCGGGCCTGGCCATCGCCGTCGGTCCGCTGGTCGCGGGCTGGCTGCTGGAGGACCACGCCTGGGGCTCCACGTTCCTGATCAACGTGCCCATCGCCCTCGTCGCGGTCGTGGGCGCGCTCGTCCTCGTACCGCCGTCCAAGGCGGACGCGATGGGCCGCATCGACTACGTGGGCGGTCTGCTCTCGATCGTCTCGGTCGGCACCCTGGTCTACGCGATCATCGAGGGCCCGCACTTCGGCTGGGGCGCGGGTCCGGTCACCGCGGCCGTCGTCGCCGCCGTCGGCCTACCCGCCTTCGTGGCCTGGGAGTTGCGTCACCCGCACCCCATGCTGGACGTCCGCAAGTTCGCGCAGCGATCCTTCAGCGGCTCGATGACGGCGGTCCTGTTCTTCTTCTTCGGCACCTACGGCGCGATCTACTACGCCACCCAGTTCCTCCAGTTCGTCCTCGGCTACAGCGCGCTGGAGACCGGCGTACGACTGCTGCCGCTGGCCGGTGCCGTCTCCCTCGGCGCCGTGGTCACCGGACGCCTCACCCCCAAGCTGGGCATGAAGCCCATGGTGGTGACCGGCATGGCGATCGGCACCGCGGGCGTCTTCCTGCTCACGCTCGTCGACAAGTCGTCCGGCTACGGCGACTTCCTCCCGATGATGATGCTGCTGGGCTTCGCGATCGGGCTCAGCGTCTCCCCGGCCACGGACACGATCATGGGCGCCTTCCCGGAGAACGAGCTCGGCGTCGGCGGCGGCGCCAACGACACCGCGCTGGAACTGGGCGGCTCCCTCGGTATCGCCGTCCTCGGCTCGCTGCTGGGCACCACCTACAAGGACAAGCTGACCGACCTGGTCGGCGGCCACCTCCCCGCCGCCGCGCTGGACACCGCCAAGGACTCGGTCGGCGGCGGCCTGGCGGTCGCCCAGCAGATCGCGAAGACGCCCTCCGCCGGACCGCAGCAGGCACAGGCCCTGGTCGACGCCGTGCACGAGGCCTTCGCCCACGGTGTCGCGCAGACCAGCCTCGTCGGCGGGATCATCATGTCCGCCGGCACGCTGATCGTCCTCGCGGTACTGCCGGGCCGCCGTGCCACCGACGAGCCCGAATCGAAGGCGACGGAGACCAGTCGCGAGCAGGAGCACGCCGAGTCCGTCTGAACACCTCGACACGCACCGCCCGTTGACAGACCCGCCCGAGGACGAGGAAGCGAGAGAACATGCCCGCCCCGCACCGCATCGACGTCCACCAGCACCTCCTCCCGCCCGCCTACCGGAAGTTGATGGACCGTCATGAGATGACGGCCGGCGGCTGGCCCACGCCGGCCTGGGACGCCCAGAGCGCGCTCGCGATGATGGACCGCCGGTCCAAAGCCACCGGCATCCCCTCGGTCAGTTCACCGGGCACGCACTTCGGCGACGACACGGAGTCCCGAGCGATCACCCGAACCGTCAACGAATTCAGCGCGGAACTGGCCGAGGACCACCCCGACCGCTTCGGCCTCTTCGCCGGCGTCCCGTTGCCGGACGTGGACGGCGCGCTCCCGCCGCCCCCGGCCGGATTCACGCCGGCGCCGTGCACGACCGCCTCGACCACGCAGTGAGGAATCCAGCATGACCATGCGTATCGCACCGCCTCCGCCGATGCGGGAGTCACTGCTCGACATCGCCGGCAAGAAGATCTTCGTGGCGGAGACGGGGGAGGGGCCGTCCGTACTGCTGCTCCACGGTGGCGGACCCGGTGCCTCCGGGGTCTCCAACTACTCCCGCAACATCGCGGAGTTGGCCAAGGAGTACCGGGTCGTCGTGCCCGACCTGCCCGGCTACGGTCGCAGCACCAAGGGCATCGACGGTGCCGACCCCTTCGGGTACCTGGCCGACGGCATCCGTGGGCTGATGGATCAACTCGGTCTGGACAAGGCTCACTTGGTCGGCAACTCCTACGGCGGTGCCTGCGCGCTGCGGCTGGCGCTGGACACACCCGAGCGGGTCGACCGCATGGTGCTGATGGGGCCCGGCGGTATCGGCACCACCCGGGCCCTGCCCACCCCCGGGCTCAACAGCCTGCTCGACTACTACTCCGGGGACGGGCCTTCGCGGCTGAAGCTGGAGAAGTTCGTCCGCACCTACCTCGTCTTCAACGCGGCCGAGGTGCCGGACGCCCTCATCGACGCGCGCTACGCGGCCAGCGTCGACCCCGAGGTGGTGGCCGCACCGCCGTTGCGGCGGCCGTCCGGGTGCGCCGCCCTGCGCACGCTCTGGAAGATGGACTTCACCCGCGATCGGCGGCTGTCCCGACTGCCGGTGCCGACGCTGGTGCTGTGGGGTGCGGCGGACAAGGTCAACAGGCCGTCCGGCGGCGCCCTGTTGGCCGACAGGATGCCCAACTGCGACCTCTACCAGGTGGCCAACACAGGGCACTGGGTGCAGTGGGAGCGTGCCGAGTTGTTCAACCAGGTGTGCGCCGACTTCCTGGCGGGGCGGCGATGAGGACATCCGGCGCACCCGACACCGCCTCCGTCTTCGGCTCGGTCCACCTCGGCTACCTCGTCATCGAGACCGAGCGCCTCGCCGACTGGCGCCGCTTCGGTACCGACGCCATCGGGATGCACCATGACGCCCTCGACACCGGGCTGATGCGGTTCCGTCTCGACGAGCAGGAGTGCCGGTTCCTGGTGCGGCGCGGGCCGGCCGAGGACGTCGTAGCGACGGGGTGGCATGTCGACGACCATGCCGCCTTCGAGCGGATCGAGGCCCGGGTGCGTGCTCATGGCGTTCCGGTCGTCGCGGGCACCGCCGAGGAGGCGGCGTTGCGCGGAGTCGAGCGGCTCGTGCGGTTTCCCGGGCCCAAGGGCATCGCGCAGGAGATCTACACCACTCCCGTGCGGTCCGCTGAGCCGTTGCGCATGCTGGCGTCCGGGTTCGTCACCGGCGACGCCGGGATGGGGCATGTCGCGATCACGTCCGCCAGGCCTACCCAGGTGCGGGGGTACTTCCACACCGTCTTCGACGCGCGGCTGACCGACTACATCGACGAGACCATCAGCGGCGTCAAGATCAAGATCCGGTTCCTGCGGGTCAACGAGCGGCACCATTCCGTCGCGATCGCCGGTGTGCGCGGGCTGCCCGTCGACCCGGTCCGCACCCGGGTCCAGCACCTCAACATCCAGGCGGCCGGGCTCGACGACCTCGCGCGGAGTTATCGGCGCGTGTGCGAACTCGGCTTCGACATGGCGCTGTCCGTCGGGCAGCACACCAACGACAGGGAGCTGTCGTACTACGCCCGAACCCCCTCGGGCTTCGAGTGGGAGGTCGGCTGGAATCCCGTCGTCGTCGACGAGGCGACCTGGGAGCCCGGCACCCACCAGGGCATCAGCATCTGGGGGCACACGCCCGTCGGTCGGACCATCATGGATAAACTGGAACAGTTCCGCCTCGGCGCCCGCTCCCTCGTCCGCTCGGAGGACGCCGTCCCCGCATTGAGCGGTGCCGGCATCGCCGACGGCTGAAGCTCACTTCACGAAATCGACGGTCCTGCCTGTGCACGCTCCGGACACCACCGCCACCGAACCGGCCGACACGGCCCCGCATCGCACCCGACGCTGGCTGCGGCCGGTGGTGATCACGGTCCTGCTCGCGCTGTTCACCACCGAACTCGTCCTGGGCTGGCCGTCGTTGGCCTCCGCGCTGTCACAGCTGCGCGCACCCCGGCTGAACTGGTTCGCCGTCGCGCTCGTGGCCGAGGTGGCCGCCATGGGCTGCTACGCGCGCATGCAACGCAGGCTGCTGCGCTCGGCCGGGGTGATCGTGCCGATCCAACGGCACGTCGCCCTCGCCTACGCGGCCCACTCGCTGAGCGTCACCCTGCCCGGCGGGCCGGCCTTCTCCACCCACTTCAACTACCAGCAGATGCGGCGCTTCGGAGCCACGCCCGCGGTCGCCTCCTGGTGCATCGCGCTGTCCGGCCTGCTCTCCGCGGCGGCCCTGGCCGTCGTCACGGCGATCTCCGCGATCGCCTCCGACGGGAGCCTGCAGTGGCACAGCCTCGTCACTCTCGGCCTGGCCGTGCTGCTGCTCACCGTCGGCATCCGGCGCATCACCCGCCACCCCGAGAAGGTCGAACCGGCCACCCGTGCCGCGCTGGCCAAGGTCAACCGGCTGCGGCACGTTCCCGAGACCCAGGGTCTCGACCGCGTCCGCGGGTTCGTCGAGCAGCTCCGCACCGCCCGGCTCGAACCCCGGCACGCGGTCGCCGCCGCCGTCTTCGCCGTACTCAACTGGCTGCTCGACGCGGGCTGCCTGTGGCTGTGCTTCCACGCCATCAGCGACACGCAGATCAGCAGCGCCCAACTGCTGCTCGCCTTCTGCGCGGGCATGGCCGCCGGGACCCTCACGATCATCCCGGGCGGCCTCGGGCTCATCGACAGCGCGCTGATCCTCGGGCTGGTCACGGGCGGGGTCGCGACCAGTACCGCGATCGCCACGGTCGTGCTCTACCGGATCATCAGCTTCGGGTTCATCATCGGCGTCGGCTGGATAACGTGGCTGATCATCCGCCGCCACAACCGCCGGGAACCTACTGGTGAACCCGCTGCCGAACCGGCTGCCTGAACCCCGGCCGTCCAGCGGACCGCCCAGCCGCTCGATCCGACGGTCAGGCCCGTGCGCCGCCGTCGACCCGCAGGACCGTGCCGGTCACGAAGGAGGCGCGGTCGCTGAGCAGCCAGGCCGCCGCCTGGGCGATCTCGTCGGGGTCGGCCGCGCGGCGCAGCGGGGTGTGCGCCGTGAGGCGGTCCTGGAGACCGGGGGAGTCCGCTTCCCAGGTACGGATCATCTCGGTGAGGGTGTTGCCGGGGGCGATGGCGTTGACGCGGATGCCCTCCGGACCGTAGGTGACGGCGGCCGACTCGGTGAGGCTGTTGACCGCCCGCTTCATCGCGCCGTAGGCGGGCAGTTCGGGGTTGCCCATCAGGCTGCCGACGGAGGAGTTGTTGACGATGGCGCCGGTTCCCGCGGTGGCCCGGATCGCGGCGACCTGGGCGACCATGGCGAGCCAGACGCCCTTGAGGTTGACGTCGTAGACGTGGTCGAAGTCGCTCTCCGGCAACTCGTCCATCGGGCCCGGGCGTTGGATCGTGGCGCCGTTGTTGAAGGCCACGTCGAGCCGGCCGTACAGGTCCACGGTCCGGTCGACGGCCGCGCGCACGCTGCTCGCGTCGGCCAGGTCGCACACCACGTAGTCCGCGGCGCCGCCTGACTCCCGGATATCTTCGGTGACCGTCTTCAGCTGGGCCTCCGTGCGGGCCGCGAGCAGTACCTGGGCGCCCTCTCGGGCGAACAGCCGTGCCGCCGCCGCGCCGATGCCGCGTCCCGCGCCGGTGACGAAGGCGACCTTGCCGGACAGCAGGCCGAGGGAGGGGGAAGTGGGTGTGTTGGTCATGGCAGCGAGCCTGCGCCGGTCCGCGGGGCCGATCCAGGCACCGGCAGTACCTGGCTGGACCCGCCGACGCGCGTACACACTGGGGGAGTGGACCGACGAGAACTGGCCGACTTCCTGCGCAGCAGGCGTGAGCGGATCACCCCCGCCGAGGTGGGGCTGCCCACGGGACCGCGCCGCCGCACCCCGGGACTGCGCCGAGAGGAGGCGGCCCAGCTGGCGTTCATCTCGACCGAGTACTACACACGGCTGGAGCAGGCGCGCGGTCCGCATCCGTCGCGCGAGGTGCTCGCCGGACTCGCCCGCGCCCTGCGCCTGACGGACGCCGAGCGCGACCACCTCCACCACCTCGCGGGCGTACCGCCGGGCCCGCCGCCCGGTCCCTCGCGCGAGGTCCGGCAGAGCATCCTCGACCTGCTGCACCGGCTGCCGCAGGCCGCCGCGATCGTGGTCTCGGCGACGCACGAGGTGATCGCCTGGAACGACCTGGCCGCCGCCCTCATGGAGGACTTCTCCGCCGTGCCGCGCCGCGACCGCAACCTCCTGCGCCGGGTCTTCCTCGGCCCGCACCCGGAGGGGCGACGGCTGTACGGGGTCTCGGACGCGGACGAGTTCGCGCGCCGCGCGGCCCAGGACCTGCGCGCCGCCGCCGCCCGCTATCCCGACGACCCCGAGCTGACCGAGCTGGTGGACGAACTCCTCGCCGGGAGCGAGGAGTTCACCGAGCTGTGGGACTCCCACGACGTGGCCGCCGCGCCCACCTTCCGTAAGACCTTCCAGCACCCGTCGGTCGGCCCGGTCACCGTCAACTGCGACGTCCTCGACATCTCCGACCGGGACCAGCGGGTCGTGATCTACACGGCCACTCCCGGTTCACCGTCCGAGGGAGCCCTGCGGCTGCTGTCGGTCATCGGCACCCAGCGCATGGACACGACCCCCTGACCCGGGTCAGCCCTCCGCACGCGCGACGAGGTCCAGCGCGATGTCGGTGATCATGTCCTCCTGGCCGCCGACCATCGCCCGCCGCCCGGCCTCGACCAGGATGCTCCGCGTGTCGAGGCCGTAGCGCGCGGCGGCTGTCTCGGCGTGGCGCAGGAAGCTGGAGTACACGCCCGCGTAGCCGAGGCTGAGGGTCTCGCGGTCCACCCGTACCTCGCGGTCCTGCAGCGGTCGTACGAGATCGTCGGCCGCGTCCATGAGGGGGAACAGGTCGCAGCCGTGCTTCCAGCCCATCAGGTCGGCGACCGCGACGAACGCCTCCAGCGGACAGTTGCCCGCACCGGCGCCCTGGCCCGCGAGGGAGGCGTCGACGCGGATCGCGCCGCCCTCCACCGCGACGACCGTGTTGGCCACGCCGAGCGCGAGGTTGTGGTGCGCGTGGATCCCCAACTCGGTCTCCGGGGAGAGGACTTCGCGGTACGCGCGGAAGCGGTCCCGGACCCCGTCCATCGTCAACCGGCCCCCGGAGTCGGTGACGTACACGCAGTGCGCGCCGTAGGACTCCATCAGCTCGGCCTGGCGGGCGAGTTCGGCGGGCTCGGCCAGGTGGGACATCATCAGGAACCCGGCCACGTCCATGCCCAACTCCCGCGCGGCGGCGATGTGCTGGGCGGAGATGTCGGCCTCGGCGCAGTGCGTGGCGACCCGCACCGAGCGGATGCCCAGGGCGTGGGCCTGCTTGAGGTCGTGGACGGTTCCGATGCCGGGCAGCAACAGGGTGGTGGGGACGGACTGTTGTACGGCGCCGGTGACGGCCTCGATCCACTCCCAGTCGGTGTGCGCGCCGACGCCGTAGTTGATGCTGGAGCCCGACAGCCCGTCGCCGTGCGCGATCTCGATCGCCGCCACCCCGGCCGCGTCCAGGGCGCCGGCGATCGCGCGGGCCTGGTCGACGGTGTAGCGGTGCCGTACGGCGTGCATGCCGTCCCGCAGTGTGACGTCCTGGACGTAGAGGGACGGGGTCACGTGGCCGCCTCCTTGCGGGCGCGGCCGGCCATGCGTTCCGCGGTGCGCAGCGCGGCCGAGGTCATGATGTCGAGGTTCCCGGCGTAGGCGGGGAGGTAGTGGGCGGCGCCCTCGACCTCCAAGAACACCGACACCTTCAGCAGTTCGCCCGCGCCCGGCGCGAGGGTGCGCAGCGGGTCGTCGGCGCCCACCTTGTCGTACTGCGCCTTCTGCTTGAGGCGGTAGCCGGGCACGTACGCCTGGACGCGGCCGACCATCTCCTCGACGGACGCGGTGACCGCCTCGGTGGCGCAGTCGGAGACCAGGCAGTGCACGGTGTCCCGCATGATCAGCGGGGGTTCGGCCGGGTTGAGGACGATGATCGCCTTGCCGCGTGCGGCGCCGCCGACCACCTCGACGGCCTGGGAGGTGGTCTCGGTGAACTCGTCGATGTTCGCGCGGGTGCCGGGTCCGGCCGAGCGGGAGGCGATGGACGCGACGATCTCGCCGTAGTGGACCGGCGAGACCGCGCCCACGGCGGCGACGATCGGAATCGTGGCCTGGCCGCCGCACGTGACCATGTTGACGTTCGGGGCGTCGAGGTGGGCGTCGCCGTTGACCGGCGGGACGACGTACGGGCCGAGGGCGGCCGGGGTGAGGTCGACGAGGGTGCGGCCCAGGGGCCGTAGGACCTCCTCGTGGTGGCGGTGGGTACCGGCCGAGGTCGCGTCGAAGACGATGTCGACGTCGGCGAACTCGTCCAGGGCGACCAGTCCTTCGACGCCCTCGTGGGTCGTGGCGACCTTGAGGCGGCGGGCGCGGGCCAGGCCGTCGGAGTGCGGATCGATGCCGGCCAGCGCGGCGATCTCCAGGGTCTCCGAGAGGCGTAGGACCTTGATCAGGAGGTCGGTGCCTATGTTGCCGGAGCCGATGACGGCGACTTTCGTGGTCACTGCCGGCCCCCTTCCTTGGCTTCCTCGGCGAAGCGGACCCGTACCGAGCCCAGGTCCGAGATGTGGGCCTCGAAGGCGTCGCCCGGCGCGGCCGGGGTCATCGGACCCAGGGCGCCGGTCAGCACGAGGTCGCCCGCACGCAGCGGGTCGCCCCGCTCGGCGAGGGCCGAGGCGAGCCAGACGGCGGCGGTGAGGGGGCTGCCGAGGCAGTCGGCGCCGGTGCCCTCGGAGACGGTCCCGCCGCCCCGGGTCATGGTCATCGTGACCGTGCGCAGGTCGACGGCGGTCAGCGGTACGGGCGTGGCGCCCAGGACGTACAGACCGCAGGAGGCGTTGTCGGCGACGGTGTCGACCAGGGAGATGTCCCAGTTCCGCACCCGGCTGTCGACGATCTCCAGCGCGGGCAGCGCGAAGTCCACCGCGCGCAGCACGTCGACGATCGTGCACTCGCGCTCCGGCAGGTCACGGCCGAGGACCAGCGCGACCTCCGCCTCCACCTTCGGCCGGAGCAGCCGGCCCAGCGGCACCTCGCCGCCGTCGGGCACCGCCATGTCCGCGAACAGCGCACCGAAGTCCGGCTGGTCCACGCCGAGTTGGCGCTGTACGGCGGGGGAGGTCAGGCCGATCTTGCGGCCGACGACGCGGCGGCCGGCGTCCACACCGCGTCGGACGTTCAGCCGCTGCACGGCGTAGGCGGTCGCCAGGTCGCCGCCGTCGAGCAGCTCACGCACGGGCGGGCAGGCGAGCCCGGTGCGGGTGGCCTCCGCCAGCAGGTCGGCGGCCTTGACCACGGCCGGGGACACGGCGTCCGGACGGGCGCCGTCGGGCACGGTGGGCACGGGTTACCTCCGGGGGAGCGGTACGGATCCGGGATGGTGTGGGTCCGGGGAGTGGTGCGGGTGCAGCTCCCGGTATAGACAGCATCCCCACCAGGCGACAAAGTTTGTTCCGTGACCCGGAACAACGCGAGCGGCAGCATGCTGGAGAAAGCCGCGCTCATCCTCGACTGCTTCAGTCCGAGCGGCGGTCCGTACCGCCTGTCGGAACTTTCCGAGCACACCGGACTGCCCAAGCCCACCGTCCACCGGCTGGCCGCCGACCTCGTCCGGCTGGGCTGGCTGGAGCGCTCGGGCCCCCGCTATCTGCTCGGCGCGAAGCTCTTCGAGCTGGGCTCGCTCGTGCCGCACCGGCGCGATCTGCGCGAGACGGCCCTGCCCTTCCTCCAGGACCTCTTCGAGGCCACCCGCGAGACCATCCACCTCGGCGTACGCGAGGGCATGGAGGTGGTCTACCTCGAACGGATCCACGGCCACGAGGCCCTGCGGCTCCCCTCCCGCATCGGCGGCAGCCTGCCACTGACCTGCACGGCCGTCGGCAAGGCCCTACTCGCCTTCTCCGGCGCCGAGTTGACGGAGGAGGTACTGTCCCGTCCGCTGCCGAGTCTCACCCCGTACTCGATCACCGACCCGGCCCGGCTGCGCATGACCCTGGAGAAGATCCAGGTCTCCGGCCTCTCCTACGAGGAGCAGGAGGCCGCGTCGGGGGTGAGCTGCATCGCGGCCCCGGTGTTCGCCGGCGACACCGCGGTCGCGGCCCTCTCGGTCGCCGTACCGCGCACCCGCTTCCGGCCCGCCCAACTCGCCCCGGCGGTACGGACGGCAGCGCTGGGCCTGTCCCGCGTGCTGCGCGGCGGAGAGGCCACGAGGACCCCACTGTCCTGGCGGTGAACCCGACCGTACACTGACAAGTCACGGTAACGGGGGCGTTGTTGAACGGGGGGAGAATCATGTCCGGGGATCAGTACGGGTCTGTCCAGGGGTTCGCCGTGCCACCGATGCCGTCGTCCCCACCCCCCGCCCCGCCGGATCGACTCAGATCCGTGGCGGTCGGCCTCCTCAACCTCAGCGGTCTCGGGCTCGGTTACGCGCTGATGCGCCGCTGGCCGCTCATGGCCGTGTGCTTGGTCGCGACCATCGTGCTGCTCCTGGTGGCCCTGCCCGCCGACCCGGACGGCGTCTCGGGCGCCGTCGTCACCCTGTACGTCGTGTTCCTCGTACTCGCCGCCGTCCACGGCGCGTACGTCGGCCTGCGCACCCGCCTCGCCTGGCCCTCGCCCACACCGATCGCGGTCGTCCTCGGCCTGGTCCTGCTCGCCGTACCGGCCGGGGGAGTCGTCCTCTACGACAACGCCCGCGACGAGGCGACCCAGCAGATGCTCCTCGACCGGCTGGAGAAGGCCGACCAACTCGTCGCGGACTCGGGGAGGTTGCCGTTCTCGGTGGCCGAACCCCGCTACCGGCAGGCGCTGGTCGCCTACGACGATCTCAGCACCGCCCACTCCGGTTCACGGGCGGCCAAGCGTGTGCCCGACCGGCTGAAGACGTTCTACACGACGGTCTCCGGCGCCTACGCGCAGAAGAACTACTGTGACGCGATACCCCAGTTGAAGTATCTGCGGACCGTCCCCGGCACCATCGGCAAGAAGGAACTGGGCACGCTCACCACCTGGCCCGACGACCGGCTGGCCACCTCTCTGTACGAGTGCGGCTCCACCGGTCTTGCCGCCCAGCGCGCGGACTGGTCGACGAACTTCGGCGATCTGCTGGCCACGTTCCCGCAGTCGTCGCAGGCGGGTCAGGTCGAGCCAGCCGTCAAGTCGGCTGTCAGCAAGGCGGTGAAGGGTGTGACGGGTGGTCAACCGTGCACGGCCGTCAGTGGGTTGGAGAGTCTCTCCACCCAGATCGGGAGTCTTCAGGGCGGTGGGGCGGATGTGTCCGACGCGCTGAGCGCGGATGCCCGACAGGCGAGCAGCCACGCCGACTCCGGTGCCTATCAGTGCGGTGTCTTCCAGTACAAGGACGGCGACTTCGACTCGGCGCTCTCCACGATGAACGACTTCGTGAAGAAGAACACGCACGACAAGAACCGGGCCCGGGCCAAGAAGATCGCGATCGCCGCCGAGGTGGCGCGGACGGTCCCGGCCGCGGGCAAGAAGCTCCCGACGACCGCGTCCGGCGGCAGCATCTCCGTCACCGTCAAGAACGACAGCCCGGACGACATCACCGTCCTGTACACCGGGCCGGTGACCGGCAGCTTCACGCTCAAGGGCTGCGGGAGCTGCACGTCGTACTCCCTGACCACCACCCTGCTGAGGGGGTTCAAGCCGTGCAGCTCCGGCAAGAACTACCCGCAGAAGACGATCAGTCTGCCCACCGGCACGACGTACTTCGTGCACCGTCCCGACAGTTCGACCGCGACGCCGGCCTCGGACACGGCGAAGCTCAGGTCGGGCTACATCTACACGGAGTGCGCCTACAGCACGGGGGCCTTCGGCACCGGATGACCCTACGGGGCTTGTGAGTCGAGGGTGGCGGGCGCCCCGGTACCCCGGTGCCGGGGCGCCCGCCGCCTGCTCACAGCAGGGTGGGTGCGTGGAACGTGCCGAGGCCGGTGGTCAGGTCGCGGTCCAGCCAGTAGCGGCGCGGTTCGGCGAGCATCACGGCGACGCTGACGCCGAGGAGACCGGGGATCCTCGCCGGCTCGTTGTCGACGAGGAGCGCGAGGGCGGCGCGGTCGGTGACCAGACCGGTGGCGAGCACGGACATGTCGCCGGCGACGTGCGCGGCGAGCCGGGTCCGGGGCAACTGGTCGGTGCGGCGCATCACTTCGGGGGTCGCGCCCGGCGCCACCCGCAGCCGGAGAATGAACGCGGTCTGGAAGCCGAGCCACTCGGACACGATCTCCAGCCGCGGTCTGACCCGGCCCTCGTCCAGGACCCGGCGGACCACGCGGTGCGCGGTGGAGGTGGCCAGGTCGGCGGTGCGGGCGATGCTCGCGGCGGACGCGCCCCCGTCCCGGAGCAGCTGGGCCACGACCCCGCGCTCGGCCTCGCTCAGCGGCTTCGCCGGGGGAGTCGCGGTCGCCGTGCCGGTGAAGACCGCCCGCAAGGGCACCGGGATCTTCCACGTCACCGCCACCGGTGTCGCGTCACATGCGGGGCTCGCGCCGCAAGACGGGGCGAGCGCGATCACCGCGCTGTCCGAGTTCGTGGTCGCCGCCGCGAAGGTCGCCGCGCCCGACCAGGGCACGACGATCAACACCGGGCTGATCAAGGGCGGTTCGGCCATCAACGTCGTCGCCGGACAGGCCACCGCCGGGGTCGACATCCGGGTCGGCAGCGCAGCCGAACAGGCCCGGGTGGACGAGGAGTTGGACGCCATCGAGGTCAGCGACCCGCGCGTCCGCATCGAGATCGACCATGCCTGGAACCGGCCCCCCCATGACCCTCGACGCGGCCTCCGCACCCCTGCTCGACCTGGCCCGCACGGTCGCCCGCGAGCAGGGGCGTGACGCCCTGCGCGACACGGCCGTCGGCGGTGCGAGTGACGCCAACTTCGTCGCCGCGCTCGGTCTTCCGGTGCTGTGCGGCATGGGGGCGGTCGGCGACGGGGCGCAGGCCCAGGGCGAGTTCATCTACCCGGACACCGTGCCCGCGCAGACCGCCCTGGTCGCCGGGCTGTTGGCGCGGCTGGCGGAGCCGTTGCGGGGCTGACCGGGACCGGCCGGATACACCGACGTGGTGCCTGCCCGGGCCGCACCGGTCGCGGGGTCGCCCGGACGACTCGCGGAACCGCTGCGGGGCCGAACCGCCGGGGTCGGTCGGTGCCGGCCAACCGCGACCGGCCGGAACACCCGGGGGTGTCAAGGGTGGGGCGCGTCATCCGATCTACCGTTGACCGGGGACAATCGCTGCCATGACGGACGGTACGGACGGTAGGGACGACTCCAGCAGTCGCTTGGCAAGGATCGAGCGGCTGCTGGAGGACGGCGGGCGCGATGTGGTGCCCGCGTGGCGCAGGGTGACGCGCGGCGAGACACGGTGGGCGGTGTCCGCCGTGATCCTGGTGGCGTTCGCCCTGCAGATGGCGCTGCCGCACCGGCTCGCCTTCCAGCCGTACTGGCTGCTGCCGGCCCTCGAACTCGCGCTGATGGTCGGCCTGTTCGTCGCCAATCCCCGGCGGATCGAGCCCGGTACCCGGTGGTTGCGCTGGCCGAGCCTGGTTCTGACGGGCGTGATCAGCCTGGCCAACAGCTGGTCGGCGGTCCGGCTGGTGGTGGGTCTGGTCAGGGGCACCGAGGGCCTGGACGCCGGGCCGTTGCTGCTGACCGGCGGTGCCATCTGGCTGACGAACGTCATCGTGTTCGCCCTCTGGTACTGGGAGTGGGACCGCGGCGGGCCGATGGCGCGGGTCATGGGGCACCACCAGTACGCCGACTTCCTCTTCGTCCAGATGCAGAGCCCGGAGACCGCGCCGCCGGACTGGGAACCGGTGTTCCTGGACTACCTGTACCTGTCCTTCACCAACTCCACGGCCTTCAGCCCGACCGACGTGATGCCGCTCTCCCGCTGGGCGAAGATGCTGATGATGGGCCAGTCCTCGGTCTCCGTGTCGATCGTGGTCCTGGTCGTCGCGCGGGCGGTCAACATCCTTCGATAGCAAGCGAGTTGAACTGTCGAACGGCTGTCGAAACTGTCGAGTCTGTGAGTCCGGGCGTTCCGCTTGCCGCGCCCCGGCGGTCGCCCGAGCATGGTGCGACTCGCCCGTCCCCCCACTCGACAGGGAGCTCCCGTGCGCTCGCGAGACCTCAACCGCCGTGGCTTTCTCGCCGGTACCGCCGCCGCTGTGCTGGCGACCGGCGTCGACTCCGGTGTCGCGTCGGCCGCCGACCGACGTACCAGCCGGAGCGCCGACGACCCTGTGACCACGGAGTCCGGCCAAGTCACCGGTATCCAGGGCGGGTTGAAAGACATCGTCGCTTACAAGGGCATCCCGTACGCGGACACCACCGCCGGTGCCAACCGCTGGCGCCCGCCCCGGTCCGCGCCGTCCTGGGACGGGATCCGCAAGGCGAACGCCTGGGGTCCCGCCTGCCCGCAGCCCGTCTCGGGCATCCCGAGCGACCAGGTGCCGTCCCTGAGCGAGGACTGCCTCAACCTCAACATCTGGACGGGCGCGGCCACTTCGGGCGACAGCAGACCGGTCCTCGTCTGGCTCCCCGGCGGCCATGACACCGCGATCTGGACCGGACAGGAGATCTACAACGGCTCCCTGCTGGCGAACAAGGGCGTCGTCTTCGTCAGCGTCAACCACCGCGTCGGCCCCTTCGCCGACCTCGCCCACCCCGACCTGAGCGCCGAGTCCGGGCACGCCGCCTCCGGCAACTGGGGCGCCCTGGACGCCGTAGCGGCCCTGGAGTGGGTGTCCCGCAACATCGCCGCGTTCGGCGGCGACCCGGACCGAGTGACGCTCGGCGGCTGGCAGAACGGCGGGAACCTCGTCAACGTCCTGATGGCCTCGCAGGCGGCCCGAGGCCTGTTCCACCGGGCCCTGCTGCCGTCCGGCGCGCACTACACGAAGGACCCCGCACTCGGCCGACCGCCGTACGGCTACCGTACGTTGGCGGACGCCGAGACCAACGGCACCGCCTTCGCGGACTACTTGGGCTGCTCGGCCCTCACCGACCTTCGCGCACTTTCGGCCGACGAGATCGTGGCGCGGACCTACGCAGCCGACGCACCGGCCGACGCCACCGGATTCGGCGACGTGCTCGACGGCTACGTCCTGCCGAGCACGTACACCGCCGCCATGGAGGCGGGCAGGGAGACCGACGTACCCGTCCTCACCGGCAACTGCCGTGACGGGAGCAGTGCTTCACTCACGCCGGCCGAGTACCAGGCCTACGCCGAGAGTCAGTTCGGGCCTGTCGGCCTCACGGACACGTTCCTCGGCCTGTACCCGGCGACCACCGACGCCGAGGCGACCACGCAGTACAACTCCTACGCGCGGGACGAGGAGCGTGTCTCGACCTTCCTGTGGGGCGGACAGTTCGAGGACACCGCGGGCAATCGCGGCCCGGTCCACACCTACTTCTGGACCCGGGTCCCGCCGGGCCACGATGCCACCAACCCCGTGGTCGGGAGCGGCAGTTCGGGCGCCTTCGACGGGTCCGACGTCTACTACCTGCTCGGTTTCCTCTACAACACCGACCGGCCGTGGGCGGGGCGCGACTACGACATCGCCGACACCACCGCCTCGTACGTGGCGAACTTCGCGGCCACCGGAGACCCCAACGGCGGCAGCCTCACCACCTGGCCGGCCCTGGACGCCGGCAGCCCGCAGACGATGGAACTCGGCGACCGCTTCGCCCCGCTCCCGGCAGCGGACAGCGACGTCAAGTACGCCTTTCTCAAGGCCTACTTGACGTCGCAGCCCATGTCCTACTGATCCCGCCGGATCAGCAGGAGCCCTCGTCCTGCCACGGGCCCCACTGGGAGGCACCGGGCACCTCGTTCTGGGTCCACCACTTGGCCACCCAGTTGTGGTTGCCGTACGACACCTCGTTGCCCTGCGTGTAGACGGCCGTGGAACTCCACGCCGTCTTGCACGTGCCGGGGGTGGGCGTCGGGGTCGGGGTCGGCGTGGGCGTCGAGGTCGGCGGGGTCACGCCCGCGAACTGCACCGAGTACTTGGCGAAGTCCCACGCGTTCTGTGCCACGCTGGAGCAAGTCCCGGACGTCGTACCGCCGTTGTCGACCGGACTGCACTGACGGTCGCGGTTGAGGGACCAGAACGTGAAGCGGTCCATGTTGTGGCTGGTGGCGTAGTTCAGGACGGTCTGGAAGTCCGCCTGGGTGAAGTACTCGCCGGTGTCGCTGCGGCCGTTCATCCCCGAGAAGCCCTCGTGGGCGTACGCGGTCGCCTGGCTCCAGCCGAACGTGGACTGCAGGATGGAGTTGAAGTTGGTGAGCGCGCTGGTCTGCGAGGCCGCGCCGTTGAAGCCGCCGTCGAACGGCATGATGGAGAAGTTGTTCGGCGTGAAGCCCTGCGACTTCGCCTCCAGCAGCATCTGCTTGCCGAACCAGCCCGTGCCGTCCGCCGTGCCGGCCGTGGTGACGGAGACGTACAGGCCCGCGTTGTTCTGCTGGAGGATCTTGGCCGCGCCGATCTCGTTGTGGATGGCCGCGGTGTTCTCGTACTCCGGCTCCTCCAGGTCGAAGTCGATCGCGTGCAGGCCGTACTTGGTGATCACCTGCTGGTACGCCGCCGCCGTCGAGGCCGGGTCGGAGCAGACCTGGCCGAGCTTCGTGCCGCCGTAGCCGCCGATGGAGACGGAGACGTCGCCGCCCTTGGCGCGGATCGTGTTGATCACCGACTGGACGGCGGTGTCCGAGGAGACCGGTGAGGTGCCGCCCCAGGTGGGGGAGCAGCCGCCGCCGTTGGGGGCGAGGACGAAGGCGAGCTGGAAGGCCTTGAGGCCCGTCGCGTCCATGATGGCGCCCGCGTCCGGCGGGTTGTTGTCCGTCGGCATCAGATAGGGGGCCGCGGCGTACCAGCGGTTGCTCAGCGCGGTGGCCGCGTCGGTGGCGCCCTGGGCGTTGGTCGCGACCAGCGCGGTCGTGCCCGCGGCGGCGGTCGTCACGGCGGCCGCCGCGGCCAGACATGCACGAAGACGTGTCACGTTGTGCCTCCGGTGGGAGTGGGGGAGGCGCCCAGCTTCTGGCGCTGTCGCGGCCACGTCAATGGATTGGACTGGACCAAATCTCACTTTGGACTAGACCATACGATTTCTTTACCGTCGGCTCGGCGGACCGCGTCGCGCGACACGTTTGCGACTAGTGTCCCGGCTCACATGGCGTTACAGGAGCTGCGCCGACACCATGGTGCACGTCATCGGCAGGCTGAAGGGATCGGGAATGTTCCGCAAGGTGCTGGTCGCCAACCGTGGAGAGATCGCGATCAGGGCGTTCCGCGCCGGCTATGAGCTGGGCGCGCGAACGGTCGCGGTCTTCCCCCACGAGGACCGCAATTCGCTGCACCGGCTCAAGGCCGACGAGGCCTACGAGATCGGTGAACCCGGGCATCCGGTCCGCGCCTATCTCTCCGTCGAGGAGATCGTCCGCGCGGCCCGACGAGCGGGAGCGGACGCGGTCTATCCGGGCTACGGGTTCCTCTCCGAGAACCCCGAACTCGCCCGCGCCTGCGAGGAGGCGGGCATCACCTTCGTCGGTCCCAGCGCCCACATCCTGGAGATGACCGGCAACAAGGCCACGGCGATCGCCGCCGCCCGCGCGGCCGGCGTACCCGTGCTCGGCTCCTCGGCGCCCTCCACGGACGTCGACGAACTGGTCCGCGCCGCCGAGGACATCGGCTTCCCCGTCTTCGTGAAGGCGGTCGCCGGCGGCGGCGGACGCGGTATGCGCCGCGTCGAGGACCCGGCCACCCTGCGCGAGTCCATCGAGGCGGCGGCCCGCGAGGCCATGTCCGCGTTCGGTGACGCCACGGTGTTCCTGGAGAAGGCCGTCGTCGACCCCCGGCACATCGAGGTGCAGATCCTCGCCGACGGCGAGGGCAACGTCATCCACCTCTTCGAGCGCGACTGCTCGCTGCAACGCCGCCACCAGAAGGTCGTCGAGCTGGCCCCCGCGCCCAACCTCGACCCCGAACTGCGCGACCGGATCTGCGCCGACGCGGTCCGCTTCGCCCGCGAGATCGGCTACCGCAACGCGGGCACCGTCGAGTTCCTCCTCGACCCATACGGCAAGCACGTCTTCATCGAGATGAACCCGCGCATCCAGGTCGAGCACACGGTCACCGAGGAGGTCACCGACGTCGACCTCGTCCAGGCCCAGCTGCGCATCGCCTCCGGCGAGACCCTCGCCGACCTCGGCCTCTCCCAGGAGACGGTCACCCTGCACGGCGCCGCCCTCCAGTGCCGTATCACCACCGAGGACCCCGCCAACGGCTTCCGCCCGGACACCGGCCGGATCAGCGCCTACCGCTCGCCCGGCGGGTCCGGTATCCGGCTCGACGGCGGAACGACCCACGCGGGTACGGAGATCAGCGCGCACTTCGACTCCATGCTGGTCAAACTCACCTGCCGGGGCCGGGACTTCACCACCGCCGTCAACCGGGCCCGGCGCGCCGTCGCCGAGTTCCGCATCCGCGGTGTGTCCACCAACATCCCGTTCCTGCAAGCGGTGCTGGACGACCCGGACTTCCAGGCCGGGCGGATCACCACCTCGTTCATCGAGCAGCGCCCGCAGCTGCTGACGGCTCGTCAGTCGGCCGACCGCGGAACCAAGTTGCTGACCTACCTGGCCGACGTCACGGTCAACAAGCCGCACGGCGAGCGCCCCGACCTGATCGACCCGACCACCAAGCTGCCCCCGGTCCCGACCGGTGAACCCCCGGCCGGTACAAGGCAGTTGCTCGCCGAACTCGGCCCCGAGGGCTTCGCCCGCCATCTGCGCGAGTCGCCGACCATCGGCGTCACCGACACCACCTTCCGCGACGCCCACCAGTCGCTCCTCGCCACCCGTGTCCGCACCAAGGACCTCCTCGCGGTCGCCCCGGTCGTCGCCCACACCGTGCCCCAACTGCTCTCCCTTGAGTGCTGGGGCGGCGCCACCTACGACGTGGCGCTGCGCTTCCTCGCCGAGGACCCCTGGGACCGCCTCGCCGCCCTGCGCGAGGCCGTCCCCAACATCTGCCTCCAGATGCTGCTGCGCGGCCGGAACACCGTCGGCTACACGCCCTACCCGACCCAGGTGACCGACGCCTTCGTCCAGGAGGCCGCCGCCACCGGCATCGACATCTTCCGCATCTTCGACGCGCTGAACGACGTCGGCCAGATGCGCCCGGCCATCGACGCCGTACGCGCCACCGGAACGTCGATCGCCGAGGTCGCCCTCTGCTACACCTCGGACCTGTCCGACCCCAACGAGCGCCTCTACACGCTGGATTACTACCTCCGCCTCGCGGAACAGATCGTAGAAGCGGGCGCCCACGTCCTCGCGGTGAAGGACATGGCGGGCCTGCTGCGCGCACCCGCCGCCGCGACGCTCGTATCGGCGCTGCGCCGGGAGTTCGGCCTGCCGGTCCACCTGCACACCCACGACACGGCGGGCGGTCAGCTCGCGACCTACCTCGCGGCGATCCAGGCCGGCGCGGACGCCGTGGACGGGGCGGTGGCCTCCATGGCGGGCACCACCTCGCAGCCGTCCCTCTCCGCGATCGTCGCCGCGACCGACTACTCCGACCGCCCCACCGGCCTCGACCTCCAGGCCATCGGCGACCTGGAGCCGTACTGGGAGAGCGTCCGCAAGATCTACGCCCCCTTCGAGGCGGGCCTCGCCTCACCCACCGGCCGCGTCTACCACCACGAGATCCCCGGCGGCCAGCTCTCCAACCTGCGCACCCAGGCCATCGCGCTCGGCCTCGGCGACCGCTTCGAGGACATCGAGGCGATGTACGCCGCCGCCGACCGCATCCTCGGCCACCTCGTGAAGGTCACCCCGTCGTCGAAGGTCGTCGGCGACCTCGCCCTGCACCTCGTCGGCGCCGGAGTGAGCCCCGCCGACTTCGAGGCGTCCCCCGACCGCTACGACATCCCCGACTCCGTGATCGGCTTCCTGCGCGGCGAGTTGGGCACCCCGCCCGGCGGCTGGCCCGAACCGTTCCGCACCAAGGCACTCCAGGGCCGCGCCGCCCCCAAGCCCGTCCAGGAACTCAGCCCCGAGGACCGCACAGCCCTCGACAAGGACCGCCGCGCCACCCTCAACCGCCTCCTGTTCCCCGGACCGACCCGCGAGTTCGAGACCCACCGCCAGACCTACGGCGACACCAGCGTCCTCGACAGCAAGGACTTCTTCTACGGCATCCGGCCCGGCAAGGAGTACACGGTCGACCTGGAGCCCGGCGTCCGTCTCCTGATCGAGCTGGAGGCCGTCGGCGAGGCCGACGAACGCGGGCTGCGCACGGTGATGTCCGCGCTGAACGGGCAACTCCGGCCGATCCAGGTCCGTGACACCGCAGCCGCCTCCGACATCCCCGTCACAGAGAAGGCCGACCGCACCAACCAGGGTCATGTCGCGGCCCCGTTCGCGGGCGTGGTCACCCTCGCGGTCGAGGAGGGCGACGAGGTGGAGGCCGGTGTCACCGTCGCCACGATCGAGGCCATGAAGATGGAGGCGTCGATCACCGCACCCAAGTCCGGCCGCGTCTCCCGCCTCGCGATCAACCGCATCCAGCAGGTGGAGGGCGGCGACCTGCTCGTCGAACTGAGGTAGGCGGTACGGCGGCGGACGGGTCGATCCGGCGACCGGAGTTGAGGTGGTCGGGCCAGCGGTGGGCGGTTCGACCCGCTGGCCGGAGTTGAGGCAGGCGGTACGGCGGGAGGCGGCGCGAACCGGTGACCGGTGTCTTCAGGCAGGCGGTACGGCGGCAGGCCGTTCGACCCGGTGACCGGATCGGTCCGGTCCCGGACCCGATGCGGCCTGTCGCCGCGCCGCCCGCACGGCGCAGTCTTGGGACATGACCCGAGCACTGATCGTCATCGACGTCCAGGAATCCTTCCGCGCCCGCCCGCTGTGGGAGACCATCTCCGACCCGAAGATCGCCGAACAGGCGAACCGGCTGGTCCAGCTCGCCCGCCGGGCCGGTGACCTCGTGGTCTGGGTGCTGCACTCCGAGCCCGGCAGCGGCGACGTCTTCGACCCGGCCCTCGGCCACGTGCGGCTCATCGACGGACTGGAGCGCGCGGACGGCGAACCGCTCCTCCACAAGACCTCGCACAACGCCTTCACCACCACCAACCTGCAACAGCTCCTCACCGAACGCGGTGTCCGCGAGATCACCGTCTGCGGCATCCGCACCGAGCAGTGCGTCGAGACCACGACCCGGGTCGCGAGCGACTTCGGCTACCAGGTCACGTTCGTCACCGACGCGACCGCGACGAACCCCATCCCGCACCGCGACGCCCCCGCCGACCAGACTGTCGCCGAACTCCTCGCCGACCCCCGCACCCTCCCCGCCGACGAGGTCATCCGGCGCACCGAGTACGCCCTCGCCGGCCGCTTCGCCACCATCGCGACGGTCGACCAACTGGAAGCCGCCGCCGCACATCAGGCATGATGACCGGATCGTGAGCCACGTCGTCTTCTTCCTGGTACCCGGAGTCCACCTGCTGGACCTGGCAGGCCCCGCGCAGGTCTTCTCCACGTCCGCCGACTTCGGGCACCCCTACACGCTCTCCTACGTCGCCGAGCAGCCCCAGGTCACCAGCGCCCAGGGGCTGCCGCTGGCCGCCGGGCTCGACTGGCCCGAGCTGGGCCCCGAGGACCTGATCGTGGTGCCGGGATGGCGTGCCGTCACCCTGGCCGACGCACCCGCCATCGGCGCTACGACGCTGCGGGCGCTCCGGGACCACCACGCCCGGGGCGGGACGGTGGCCAGCGTCTGCGCCGGAGCCGACGCGCTCGGCCGGGCCGGACTCCTCGACGGCCGCCACTGCACCACCCACCACGACGTCCAGGACGAACTCGCCCTGCGCCACCCGAAGGCGACGGTCGTCCGCGACGTCCTGTTCACCACCGACGACCGGGTCATCACCTCGGCCGGCATCGCCAGCGGCATCGACCTCGCCCTGCACCTCGTCGCCACCCGGCACGGCCCCGCCGTGGCCGCGCAGATCGCCCGGGACATGGTCGTCTACGCCCGCCGCAACGGCCACGAACCGCAGACCAGCGCGATGCTCCGGCACCGTTCTCACCTCGACGACACGGTGCACCGCGCCCAGGACCTCATCGACACCCGCTTCGACGAGGCACTTCCGCTGCCCGCCCTTGCTGCGGCAGTCGGTGTCAGCGAGCGCACCCTGACCCGTCTCTTCGGCCGGGCCACCGGGCTCACCCCGCTGCGCTACCAGCAGACCCTGCGCCTCGAACGTGCCGAGCACCTCATCAGCCACGGCGCCACGATCGACGCCGCCGCGCGGTCGGTCGGGTTCGAGGACGCCCGGATGCTGCGCCGACTGCGGGCTCGTACTCCGTAATTGAGGGGCGGCGGAGCAGGGACGCTGTTAGGTTGCCGGGTCGGCAGACCGCCGTATCGAAACCCGACCGGCTCGCCACAGGAGTGCTCCGTGATCCCACCCCGTCTGGTACCTCTTCTGGAACAGTTCGACTTCGCGTGCGAACGCCTCTCCAGCCGGATGACAGGGCCCGTCATGGACAGCGGCGACGGGACGGACACCCGGGTCGGGCCCATGACCGACGCGGAGTACCTCTGGGAGCCGGTGCCGGACTGCTGGTCGGTGCGACGGCGGACGGACGGGCCCGGAGTGCGGGCAACTGCCCTGACGGGACAGGGTGATTGGGGGCGCGACGCCGCCGCCTATCCGCACCCGTGGCCGCCGCCCTTCACCACCGTCGCGTGGCGGCTGAGCCACCTCACCGAGCTGCTGACCCTGCGCGCCGACCACACGGCGGGAAGCCGTACGTTGACCCGCGACGACTTCTCCGTCAGCGGCGACGCCGTCGGTGCGATCGATGCCTTCGACGCGGGTACGGGTGCCTGGCGGGAGGCGCTGGTGAATGCCGGCGAGGCCGCGCTCGACACCGTGGGGTACTGCACCTATCCGCACGGCAGCGACGCGGAGGAGCCGTTCATCGACATCGTGTGGTGGGTCAACCAGGAAGTGCTGCACCACGGAGCCGAGATCGCGATGCTGCGTGACCTGTACCGAGAGCGTGGTTGACCTTTACAGGACCGCTCCCATGCGCCAGGGGACGATCTCCTCCGTCCCGAACCCGAGCGCCTCGGACTTGCTCTCCGCACCGGAGGCCATGTCCACGAGGGCCTCGAACAGGGCGGTGCCGTAAGTGAGTTGATCGGCGTGGCTCATCGCGGGCCCGGCGTCGAAGTCGATGTCGCCGCGCATCCGTTCGTAGAGCCCGCTGGTGGTGCTGATCTTCAGGCAGGGGACGGGACGGGAGCCGAAGAGCGAGCCGCGGCCGGTCGTGAAGGCGAGCAGGTTCGCGCCGCCGGCGACCATGCCGGTGGCCGACACCGGGTCGTAGCCGGGGGTGTCCATGAAGGTGAGGCCCGGCGCGGTGACCGGCTCCGCGTAGTCGATGACGTCGTTCAGCGGACTGGTCCCGGACTTGAGTACGGCGCCGAGGGACTTCTCCCAGATGGTCGTGATGCCGCCGGCCCGGTTTCCGCGGGACGGATTGTTGTCGAGGGTCGCGCCGTTGGCGGCCGTGTACTCCTGCCACCAGGCGATGAGTTGGTCGATGCGGGCCGCTGCTTCCGGGGTTGCTGCCCTGTCCCGCAGGAGGTGGTGGGCGCCGTAGATCTCCGGGGTCTCGCCGAGTACGACCTTGCCGCCGGCCGCGACGAGCAGGTCCGCCGCCACACCTAGCGTGGGGTTGGCGGTCAGGCCGGAGTAGGCGTCGCTGCCGCCGCATTGGAGGCCCAGGGTGAGTTCGGCGAGCGGGATCGGGACGCGGTGCGTCTGGGTGATGCGGGAGACGAGGTCCGAGATGCGGTCCAGTGCGGTGTTCAACGTGGCTGTGGTGCCGCCGAGTTGCTGGATGGTGAGCATCTCCGTGCTCGTGCTGTCGCTCACGCCGACGATGTTCTCCGGCTGGTTCACCTCGCAGCCGAGACTGATCAGGAGGGAGCCCGCGACGTTGGCGTGGCCGAGGTAACCGCGCAGCGTGCGCCGCAGGATCGCGTCCCCGGGAGTGCCCTCCGCCATTCCGCAGCCGAGGTCGTGCGGGAGCGCGATGACGCCGTCGAGGCCCGGTGTTCCCTTGTGCAGGGCGTCGGCGCGCAGGGCGATCATGCGGGCCACCGTGGCGGAGCAGTTCACGGTCGGGAGGACGACGATGTAGTTCCGGGTGGCCGCGCGTCCGTCGGCCCTGCGGTAGCCGAGGAAGTGGTCGCGGGCGGGGGAGCCGGCGGTCGGTCGCGTGCGCGTCGGTGACGTACTCGTAGTCGGCGTCTCCCAGCGGCCGACTCCCAGGTTGTGCACGTGGACGTGGCCACCCGCCGGGATGTCGGCCAGGGCCACGCCGATGACCTCGCCGTACTTGCGGACCGGGGCGCCCTTCGGGATGGCGTGCAGCGCGACCTTGTGCCCGGCGGGGATGTCCTCGGCGGACGGCGTCGTGCCGTCGGCGAGTTCGAGGAGCGTTCCGCGTGGCGCATCCCCGAGAAGCAGCCCTATGTCGTCCACGCCGGGACGAGGCACCAGCGGCCTGACGGTTGCCGCCGGTCCTGGACCCGGTCCCGGTCCCTCTGCGTCACGACGTTCATGGTTCACGTGATCGACCGTAGGACGCCAACACCCCACAGGGGAAAGACGGTTATCGATGGTCCGTCATCCGGAATACGAATGCGCGCTGCCCCGAGGGGAGGTGGGCCGGAAGGGCGGTTGGGTCAGGCGCGGAACGGCCGGACGGGAACCCCCTCCGTCCCGGTCTCGACGACGAACACGGAGCCGGAGAGCGGGGAGTTGGTCAACTCCTCGGCGGAGAGGCCGTTCCGGGCGGAGGTGATGAACAGGCGGCCGTCCGCGCCGAAGGCACAACTCGTCGGCTGGAGCACGGGCACCGGTAAGAGCCCGACGACGCGGCCCGTCGGGTCGTAGCGCCGTACTTCGCGTCCGCCGTGCATGGCCACCCAGAAGCAGCCCTCGACGTCGACCGCGAGGCCGTCCGGTACGCCGACTCCCTCGGTCTTGGTCAGCACCTCCAGGCGGCCGAGTTCTCCCGGCTCGGCGTGGAAGTCCGCGCGGTACAGGAGGTTGGCGTAGCTGTCGGCGAGGTACATGACGGTGTCCTCGGCGTTCCAGCCGAGCCCGTTCGGCAGGACGAGTCCGTCCGCGACGACGACGCTCGGGCCGTCGCCGTCCCACCGGTGCAGCCGGCCCTGGCCCGGTGCGAACTCCATGTCGTTGCTGCCTGCCCAGAACCTGCCGCGGGAGTCCACCTTGCCGTCGTTCATGCGCAGGTTCGGCTCGGGGAGGACCGCGTCGACCAGGGTCAGCCCGTCGGCGGTGACGTAGCCGAAGCCGTCCGCCACCGCGACGGCGAAACCGTCGTCCGTCGCACGCGGTGCTACCGCGCCGATCATCGTGCCGACGTCCGTGACGGTCTGTCGACCGGCGGACAGGCTGTCTTGAAAAATCTTGCGGCCGTAGATGTCGACCCAGAGGAGATGCCCGGTACGAGGATCGAACACCGGCCCCTCACCCACGTCCGACGTGTCATTGCGTACCGCCACATCGAGATTCGTGTACGTGCGGACATCGGTCATCGTGACTCCATTCGCTCTGCCTCTCGTTCCCTCAACCTCGCCCCGGGTGCACGCGATCGTCAACGCCGACCAACGGATGAGCGGCATTCGTTCCGCGAATGGATCCGGGCCGCGTCACACCGGTGGAACGGCGGTCGTGCCTTCAGGCCTCGGCGTTCTTATCACCGCTCGGATGAATGCTTGTGCGGCGGCGCCCAGTGGTCGTTCCGAGTGCCACCAGATTCCCACGTCCCGATAGCGGTTGAGACGCTGAATGGGGCGCATCTCCATTCCCTCGCGCAGGATCATCACCGCGCCCAGATAGTTGATGATGCCGATTCCGTGTCCGGCGCGGACCATCGCACCGAGCGTGGTCGGCTGATGGGAGACGGTTCCGGAGGGTGCGACCAGGTCCTTGATGCTCAATTCGACCTCGGCCTCGTATCCGACGACCGTATTCGCGAGGGGATCGCCGATCGTGATGACGCGTTGGTCCGCGAAGTCCGCGAGTTCGATCCCGCTCTTCTTGAGCAGCGGATGACCGGTCGGGGCGAGCATGACGAAGGGTTCCCGCCACAGCGGACGCATGGTGAACCCGTGGTCGTGCGGCTCGGGCCGGACCGGGCGCAGGGCCACCGAGACCCGCCGCTCGGACAGCGCCGCCTCGATGAAGCCCGCGTCCCCGTCCAGGACCGCCACCCGGATCCGCGGATACTCCTTCTGGAGTGCCGTGATGACCGCCGGGAGGAATTCCGAACTCCCGCTGGCGAAACTCGCGACCGTGACCGTTCCGGAGATATCACCTCGGTCGGTCTGGCGCGCGGTGACCAATTCGTCGGCGGCGGCGAGAACCGACCGTGCCCGGGCGAGCAGAGCGCGCCCGTCGTCGGTGAGGGTGAGCGGTCGGATACGGCGTTCGATGAGCAGACAGCCGAGTTCGCGTTCCAGATTCGCGATGTGTGCCGAGACACGCGGTTGCGACAGATGCAGCTTTTCGGCCGCTCTGGTGAAACCGCCGGTATCCACGACCTCGACCCAGGTACGCAACCAGGCCAGTTCGAGCGTCATTGACCGAACCTCCTCTCCTCGCGGCCGGACCACCATCGGCGGGGAATTCCCGCTGACAGCCTGTCATCTGCGCGGCAGATCATGTGTATTCGTATTTCGCTGTTGACGAGTTCCGGCGGCCATGGCCGACTGGGACAATGACCGATCAGACTTCTTTCGGCACCGCCCGCGGGCTGCTGTCCGCGCACGGAGCGGACCTCCTGCGCGGCGACGACGGTGCCGTGATCACCTCCGTGGAGACCTACGCCCTCGCCGTGCCCCTGAAGCGCCCCATCGCCGACTCCACGGCCGCCATGGCGCACTGGACGGTGCCCGTGGTCGAGATCCGCACCGCCGACGGCCTGGTCGGGACGGGGATCTCCGGCGTGCACTGCGCTCCCGAACTCCTCTCCGACGTCATCCTCTCCTACTATGCCGACGCCCTCCTGGACACCTCGTCGGAGGACATCCTGGGCACCTGGAAGCGCCTGTACTGGCTGCCCACGCACTGGATCGGCCGGGCCGGCGTCGTCCACATGGCGCTCGCCATGGTCGACATCGCCCTGTGGGACCTCGCCGCCCAGCGGGCCGGAATGCCCCTGTGGCGCCTCCTCGGCGGCACCCAGGAGAGCGTCGAGGCATACAACACCGACGGCGGCTGGCTCAACCTCACCGACTCCGAACTCGTCCGGGATCTCACCTCGTTGGTCGACCACGGCTGGTCCCGGGTGAAGATCAAGGTGGGGCGCTCCGACTGGCGCGAGGACGCCCGCCGCGTCCGCGCGGTCCGGCGGGCGCTCGGCGACGACGTGACCCTGATGTGCGACGCCAACCAACGCTGGGACCTGTCCACGGCCAACCAGATCATGCCGGTCCTGGAGGAAGCCGCGATGGACTGGGTCGAGGAGCCGTTCCACGCCGACGACCTCCAGGCCCACGCCCGCCTCCAGGCGTCGACCCGGCTGGACGTGGCGGCCGGTGAGAGCATCTACTCCTACCACCAGTTCGCCTCCTTCATGGCCGCCGACGCCATCCGCGTCGTCCAGGCCGACGTCACCAGGGTCGGCGGCGTCACCGAGTTCCTGCAGATCGCCGCGCACGCGGCGGCACGGGGCCTGCGGTTCGCGCCGCACGCCGGCGACATGATGCAGGTGCACCAGCACCTCGTCGGCACCGTCCTCTCGGAGGTGCCGCCACTCGTCGAGTTCATCCCCTGGACGCAGGAAGCCTTCGTCGAGCGCAGCGTCGTACGCGAGGGACTCATGGAGCGTCCGCACGGTCCCGGCGCCTCGACCGCGATCGACCCGGCCGCGCGGATGCGATGGCAACTCCCCGGAGTGGGCTCGACCAAAACCCTCTGAGACCCCGGACCGCCCACCGACGGAAGGACCGAGATGACCGAGTCGCTCCAGCGGCACACCGAGGAGCGCGTGGCCGTCGTCACCGGCGCGGGCCAGGGCATCGGGCGCGCCATCGCCGTGGCCCTCGCCGCCCGAGGCGTACGGGTCGTCGTCACCGACCGCAACACCGAGACCGGCACAGCCGTCGCCAAGGAGGTCGGCGGCGACTTCCTGCCCCTGGACGTCTCCGACCCCCGGGCCGTGGCGGGCGTCGCTGGCGAGGTCGTACGACGCTTCGACCGCGTCGACGTCCTGGTCAACAACGCCGGCATCGCCCACGAGGACGACGCCCTCGACGTGACGGACGAGATCTGGCACCGCGTCCTCGACGTCGACCTGACCGGCACCTTCGTGGCCTGCCGCGAGTTCGGCCACCACTTCGTGCGCCAGGGGTCCGGTTCGATCGTGAACATCTCCTCCATCGCCGCCTTCATCGGCTCCAACCCCGAGTACCACGTCGCCTACGACGTCGCGAAAGCCGGTGTCTCCCAGCTCGCGCGGTCCCTCGCGGTCGAGTGGGCGCAGTACGGAGTGCGGGTCAACGCCGTCGCGCCGGGCCGGACCCGCACCCCCATCCTCGACACGGTCGGGATGGACGACCCCCAGCGGATGACGCAGTGGATCGGCCAGATTCCGATGGGCCGCCTGCTGGAGGCCGAGGAGATCGCGGTCGCCGTCACGTTCGTGGCCCTCGACGCGACCGCCATGACCGGGCAGACCCTCCTCGTCGACGGCGGCCAGATCGCCCAGTGACCCGGTCACCGACGCCTGCCCTCAGCCGACACCGAGGGCAAGCGTCTCTCCCTCGGCGAGCCGGACTTCGAGGAGATCGGCGCCGTAGCGCACGCGTACGTCCGCAGCCCGTGACGCCCGGAGCGAGGCGATCGCCAACTGCCCGTCGCGCCACCGGATGTCGACGGTGAGACCGCCCCGGGCGCGTAGTCCGCGGACGCTGCCGTCGGGCCAGTCGGCGGGCAGCGCGGGCAGGAGTTCCACGTCCCGGCCGTCGGACTGGAGCAGCATCTCGGCCATCCCCGCCGTGCCGCCGGAGTTGCCGTCGAAGGAGTAGATGTTCTGCGCCGCGCCCGCCACCCCGCCGGCGGAGAACGACATCAGGTTCGCCTCGCTGGCGTCCGCGATCAGGCTGGTGAGGTGCCTGAGGGCCGTGTCGCCGTTGAGGAGACGGGCGTAGTAGACGGTGAAGTTGGCCTCGACCCACTCGGTCTGCTCCCAGCCCGGGGCCCGTTGCCTGCGCTCGATGGTGACCTCGGCGGCGCGGGCGAGGTCCGGTGTGTCGCGCGGGGTGATCTGGCGCTCCGGGAACAGTGCGCTGAGATGCGAGGTGTGCCGGTGGCTCGGCTCGGCCTCCTCGTGGTCGTGCAGCCACTCCTGCACCTGCCCGTGCCGCCCGATCCGCAACGGTGGCAGCCGGCGGCGCGCGGCGGCGATCCTGGTCCTCAACTCGGCGTCGACACCGAGCAGTTCGGCACTCTCCGCGCAGATCCGCAGCACGGCCTCCATGAACACCCGGTCCGCGGTGGCCCCCATGGACACCGAGCACCGGCTGCCGTCGGGCGCGAGATACCAGTTCTCCGGCGACTCCGACGGTCCCGTGACGAGCAGGCCCTGCGCCGGCTCCTCGACCGCGTAGCCGAGGAGGAACTCGGCGGCCCCGCGCAGGACCGGATACGCGCGCTCCCGGAGGAACGTCTCGTCACGGCCGTACTCGAAGTGCTCCCACAGCTGGAGCGCGAGCCAGGCTCCGCCGGTCACGTTCATGCCCCAGCCGATGCCGGAACCGGGTGCCGAGTACCCCCACGCGTTGGTCACCGTGTGCGCGACCCAGCCCGGCGCGCTGTACAACTCCTCGGCGGTCGCCCGGCCTTGGTCCGCCAGACGCTCCAACAGCCCGAACAGCGGCTCGTGGCACTCGGCCAGATTCGTCGACTCGGCGGCCCAGTAGTTCTGTTGGGTGTTGATGTCCAGGTGGAAGTCGTTCGTCCAGGGCGCGCTGCTCGCCAGGCCGTCGTTCCACAGACCCTGCAAGGCAAGCGGCAGAGGGGAGTTGGCGCGGGAACCGGCCATCGTCAGGTACCGGCCGAACTGGAAGTAGAGCGCTATGAGTTCGTCGTCGGCCTTCCCGGAGGCGAGCCGTTCGCGACGGGCATCGGTGGGCAGAGCGGCGAGTTCGGGCGGAGCCGAACCGAGATCCAGGGAGACTCGTCGCATCAGCGCCCGATGGTCCGCGATGTGCGCCTCCCGAACCGACCCGTAACCGGCCTCCAGGCCTGCGGACAGCAGCGATTCCGTGCGCGCTCGGGGGTCGGCTCCTGCCCAGTCGGTTCCTACGGCGATATAGAGGACCGCGCTGTCGGCGCCTTCCAGGCGGAGCGTGTCTCCCGCGTGGTGCGCGGTGCCGCCCTCGGTTTCGAGGTGGGCGCGGATCTCCAGGGCGACACCCTGCCGCCCGTCGCTGTGCAGGCTCTCGTAGGCGTGGCCGTTGAAGGTGACGGACGAGTCGGTGGCGGTTGTGTTGCCTGGGAGTACGCCGTCCCGGATCGAGAGGCCGAAGGTGAGCGACCGGGGCCGGTCCGCGGTGAGCCGGATCGCGATCAGTCCATGCGGGTTGGTGGCGAACACCTCGCGGGTGAAGCGGACTTCGTCCTGTACGTAGGTGACGGTGACGAGGCCTGTGTCCAGGTCAAGCGTCCGCCGGTAGTCCTGGGCCGGAACGCCTTCAGGGAAGGTGAGTTGCACCTCGGGCAGGGGCAGGTTGGTCCCGAACGACGGTGCTCTGCCCGGGAGATGCTCGGCGGCGAGCCGTTGCGCCTCGGCGTGGTTTCCGGCGAAGAGGAGTTCGCGGATGCGCGGGACCTGTTGCCGGGCGGTCGGGTTCAGGTCTGTTGTGGCGGGGCCGCCCGACCACGCGGTCGACTCGGAGAGCTGGATCCACTCCCGGTCGGTGCCGCCGTAGACCATGCCGCCCAGACGGCCGTTGCCGATGGGGAGAGCTTCGAACCAGCGGGTGGCGGGGCGGTCGTAGCGGAGTGTTCCGGGCGGGACGCGAACATCGCGGAGGCTCTGGTCACGGACGTTCTGGTCGGGGAGCGCTTTCAGCATGGCGGGTGCTTTCGGGACGGGGTGAAAGAGGGCAACTCGCGGTGGGCGTCGGCTACTTGGCGGGGGCGAAGACGTGTTGCGCGGCGACGGCGGCGCCGCCGCGGGCCCACTCCTCGAAGGGGAGGGGTCTGACGACGAGGTCGCAGTCGGCCGCGGCGCCGAAGGCCCGGGCGGCGAAGGTGGAGCGGATCTGGTCCTCGTAGAGGTCGTAAGTGGCCACGCCCTCACCGGAGATGATGATGCGTTCCGGGCCGATGAGGTTGGCCACGGACGCGAGGGCCAGGCCCAGGGCATGGCCTGCCCGGGCGAAGACTGCGCGAACATCGGCGTTGCCTGCATGGGCGAGGCGGACCGCGCCGTCCATCGTCAGGGTCGGGTCGCCCGTCGCCTGGCGGGCCTGATCCGTGATCGCCTGAGTGGAGGCGACGGCCTCGACGCAACCGGTGTTGCCGCAGGTGCACACCCGGTCGGTGCCGCCCACGGGAAGGTGGCCGACCTCCCCCGAGACACCGTGCGCCCCGGAGACGACCCGGCCGCCGATGGAGATGCCGCAGCCGATGCCCGCGCCGACGGTGACCAGGGCGAAGGACGACAGCCCGACCCCGACGCCGAACCACTGTTCCGCGACGGTCAGGGCGCGGACGTCGTTCTCGATGACGGTCGGCAAGTCCGTTGCGGACTCGACGAGTTGGGCCAGGGGCACGCGGCGCCAGTTCAGGAAAGGGGAGTACTGGACGGTTCCGGTGTGGCCGTCGACGTCCCCGGAGATCGTGACGCCGATGCCGTGGAGCGCGCCCGGTGTGTGCGGTGCCGCCTTCGCGTTCAACTGGTCGACGAGCCGGGCGACGGCCAGGACGACCGTACCGACGTCCCGCGAGCCGAGGACGGCCCGCGCGGAGGCCAGGGGTCTTGCGGTCAAGTCGGTGAGCGTGCCGATGAGTTCGTCACCGGTGATCTTCACGCCCACGAAGCGGGCGCGCTCGCCCCGGACCGCGATGAGGGTGGCCGGCCGGCCCTGGGTGCGCTCGGTCGAGCGGCCCAGCTCGTTGATCCAGCCGTCGGTCAGCAGGGGAGTGGCGACCTTCGTGACCGCGCCGGGCGACAGACCGGTACGGCGCCCGATCTCGGCGCGGGTGAGCGGGCCGTGGGCGAGGAGGGTCTGGAACAGCAGAGCGGCCGCGGGTGGCTGATCGGCGAGCGTCATGCGGCGACCATACATTTCCATTGGAAAAGAAGATAGAAGAAGGAACGCGTTGATCGGCGTCCTTCTTCCGCGCTCATCGCCTGATTCCGGCTTCATTCTTTCCACGAATACCGATGATTCGCGCGGCTCAATATGTTGACGCTGGAAGAAAAGCCTGGCTACATTCGCGGCACCTCAGGACAGGTGGATGGGACGTCCACCGACGCAGGTGGCGGCCGGTTTCCTCCCCGACCGGCCGTCGTCGTACGGCTACGAGGGCGGAACCGAACGCCCACTCACCCATTCCCCATGCGGCTGACCGTGCAGGGGCACTTTCCGGAGCTTCCCAGGGCCCCGCCGTGCCTTTTCGCGCCGAGATGGAGTAAACACATGGCTCGTCCAGCAGGACCCGCGGTATTCGTACGACACAGACTTCGTGCGGGTGGTGGGCGGCTGCGTCACCTGCCCGTCCTGGCCGCCGCCGCGCTCGTGGTATCGCTCGCGGCACCGGTCGCGGAGGCCTCCCCGACCCCGTCCAGCCCTGGCGGGCAGCAGGCCCTCCTGGCCGCCAAGCCGTATATGGGCTGGAGCAGTTGGAGCCTGGAGGCCACCAGCTACCCCGGCTACGGCGGGGTGAACTGGCTCACCGAGGCACACGTCAAGCAGCAGGCCGACGTGGTCGCCTCGAAGCTCAAGTCCCATGGCTACGAGTACATCAACGTGGACGCCGGCTGGTCGAAGGGCTTCGACGCGTACGCCCGGCCGACGGCGAACCCCACCACCTTCCCGCACGGCATGAAGTCCCTGGGCGACTACCTCCACCACAAGGGTCTCAAATTCGGGCTGTACCTGGCCGTCGGCCTCGACCCCGCCGCGTACGGCGACGGGACCACGGCGATCCACAACGCCCCCGGCTGCACGACCTCGGACACCGTCTATCCCGACCTGCGCAAGACCAACGGGTGGAACTCCGCGTACAAGATGGACTTCGCCAACCCCTGTGCGCAGAAGTACATCGACTCCGTCGCCGACCAACTCGCGGGCTGGGGCGTGGACTTCCTGAAGGTCGACGGCGTGGGCCCGGGCTCGTGGCAAGGAGACGCGGACCACGACAACACCCCGGACGTGAAGGCGTGGCACACCGCGCTCCAACAGACCGGCCGCCCCGTCCAGTTGACGCTGTCCTGGTCGCTGAGCCACACCCAGGCGGCGACCTGGAAGGCCGACTCCAACGGCTGGCGGATCGACACCGACGTCGAGTGCTACTGCGACACGCTGGTGACGTGGGACAACTCCCTGAAGGTGCGCTGGAACGACGTCGTGCAGTGGATCGACGACGCCGGACCCGGGCACTGGAACAACCTCGACTCCCTGAACGTAGGAGTCGGCACCATGGACGGCCTCACCGAGGCCGAGCGGCAGAGCTACACAACCCTGTGGGCCATCGAGTCGGCACCCCTGTACTCGGGTGACGACCTCACCAAACTCGACGCGTACGGGCTGAAGTTGCTCACCAACGACGAGGTCATCGCCGTGGACCAGGCCGGTCATCCGGCACGGCCCGTCAGCCAGACCACGAACCAGCAGACCTGGTACGCCCGTAATCCCGACGGCAGTTACACCGTCGCGTTGTTCAACCTGGGCTCCAAGGCCGCCGATGTCACCGCGGACCTCGCCGACCTGGGCATCAGCGGCACGGCCTCGGTCCGTGACCTGTGGCAGCACCAGAACCTCGGCCGCGTCTCCGGGCACCTCACGGAGAACCTGCCGGCGCACGGCTCGCGGCTCTTCACCTTCACGCCGAGCCGACAGGGCGCCGACCCCGGTACCCCGCTGGGCGTCCACGGCACCGCCGCCACCGCGACGAGCGTCTCGCTGGCCTGGGACAAGGTGAACACCGGCGCCTCACCCGGCACCCGCTACACCGTCTACGCCGACGGCCGGCCGGTGACCACCAGCACCGGCACCACGGCCACCGTGACGGGTCTGAGCGCCGCGAATGCCCACACCTTCACCGTCGTCGCCCGCGATGCCAAGGGCCGAACATCGGGACCCAGTAAGGCAGTTGGGGTCACCACCCCCGCGTCCGGCGGACCCACCGCCTACGAGGCCGAGGCACCCGCAAACACCCTCACCGGCAACGCCACCGTCGCGGGCTGCGACGGCTGCTCCGGGGGACAGAAGATCGGCAACCTCGGCGGCGGTGAGGTGGCCGTCAACCACGTCAGCGCCCCGAAGGACGGCACGTACCTGCTGAAGCTCGACTACGTGGACGGCGACTCAAGTCGCGTCATCGACCTGTCCGTTGGCGACACCACGCTCCAGATCCCGGTGCCCGGCACCAACGACAACAACTGGGGCGCCCCGCAGTCGCTCACCGTCCCGGTGCCGCTGAAGGCCGGGGACAACACGCTCCGCTTCGGCAACGCCACCGACTACGCACCCGACATCGACAAGATCACCGTCTGATCCACGAGTTCGTACGCACGCATTCGTACCGCACGCATTCGTACCGCACAAAGGAGGGTGCTGTGGTGGTCACATCACAGGGCAACCACGCGACGCCGGTGAAACCGCGGTCCGGTGAGCCGGGCGCGGTGGCCACCACGGCCGCCTCACCGGGCAAGGGCCCGACCAGGAAGGCACGGCGCGCCACCGCCACGAGGTCGGCGGCGGCGCGACGCCGGGACCTGCCGGTCGCCCTGCTGCTCATCCTGCCCGCCGTCGTCGGCTTCGCGGTCTTCTACGCCTATCCGACCCTGCGCGGCGTCTACCTCAGCTTCACCGACTTCCACGTCCTGAGTCCGCCGAACTGGGTGGGACTGGCCAACTTCCGGGAGCTGTTCGGGGACGACGTCTTCTGGCACTCGCTCCTCGTCACCGTCTACTTCGTCCTGCTGTCCGTCGTCCTCGGCACGGCGATCTCGCTCGTGACCGCGGTCGTGCTGCACCGGGTGACCCGGTCGTCGGTCCTGCGCGGGGTGATCCTGCTGCCGTTCCTGATCTCCAACGTCATCGCCGCCCTGGTGTGGCAGTGGATGCTCGACCCGACCCTCGGCATCGTCAACATCGCCCTGAAACACCTGACCGGCCACTCCATCCTGTTCTTCGGCAGCGGGGGATGGGCGATCCCCTCCCTCGCCGCGATCAGCGTGTGGAAGTGGATGGGCTACTACGCCCTGCTGATCTTCGCCGGACTGCAGACCATCCCGGCCACCATCTACGAGGCCGGCCGCGTCGACGGCGCGAGCGAGGCGCAGATGTTCCGCCGGCTCACGGTGCCGCTGCTGCGCCCGATCCTCGTCATGGTGGTCGTCCTGACGGTGATCAACTCCTTCCAGGTGTTCGACATCGTGCAGGTCACCACCGAAGGCGGCCCGGCCAACGCCTCGAACGTGCTGCAGATGTACATCTACCGCAAGGCCTTCCGCCAGTTCGACTTCGGCTACGCCGCCACCATGTCGCTGGCCCTGTTCGCCCTGCTCATCACGGTCACCTTCACCCAGCTGCGGCTCGCCCGCGCCAACGAATCCGACCTGAACTGAAGGAGGCCGCCCTCATGGCTGTCACCATCGCACCCGGCCCGGCGGCCGTACCGCGCCGCCCGACCCGGAACACCGCCCGCGGGTTCTCACCCGGCAGGGCCGTCGCCTGGACCTACCTCGGCGTCATCGTCCTCGTCACCCTCTTCCCGTTCTACTGGATCCTGCGCACCGCGCTCTCGAACAACTACCAACTCGCGACCAACCCCTCCTCGCCCCTGCCGGTGGGCTTCACCTGGGGCGCCTTCGAACGCGTCCTCGGCATCGCCTCCACCGCCGAGGCACAGGCCCAGGGCGGCTCCGGCGCCACCCTCGACATCGCGATCTACCTGCGCAACTCGCTGATCTACGCCTCCGTCCAGACGGCGCTCATCGTGTTGCTCTCGGCAGCCGCCGCCTACGCGTTCTCCCGGCTGCACTGGCGTGGCCGCGACCTGGTGTTCAACATCCTGATCAGCGCCCTGATGGTGCCCAGCGTGTTCACGCTGCTGCCCAACTTCGTCCTGGCCAAGGATCTCGGGCTCATCAACACCTTCGCGGGACTCATCCTCCCCGGCGGGCTGTTCCAGGCCTTCGCGCTCTTCTTCCTGCGGCAGTTCATGCTCAGCCTGAGCAATGAGGTCGAGGAAGCCGCCATCATCGACGGCGCCGGCCCGCTGCGGATCTTCTTCCGGATCATCCTGCCCATGACGTCCGCGCCGATCGCGACCGTGTCGCTGCTGATGTTCGTCAACGCCTGGAACGACTACTTCTGGCCGCTGCTGATCGCCGACGACCAGAGCGTCCAGCCCCTCACCCTCGCCCTGGGTGTCTTCAAGCAGTCCTCGCCCCAAGCCGCCCCCGACTGGGCCGGGTTGATGGCCGCCGCCCTCATCGCGGCGCTGCCGATGCTGCTGCTCTTCCTCGCCTTCGGCAAACGCATCGTCAACTCCATCGGCTTCTCCGGCCTCAAGTGACCAGTGCCTCAAGTGACCAGTGAAAGAAGGAACCATGAGAGTTCGCAAGGCCGTGGCACTCGGAGCCGCGCTCACTCTGACGGCCCTCGTGTCCGCCTGCTCCGCCAACTCCGGTAGCAGTTCCGGCTCTTCGACCCTGAACTGGTGGACCTGGGACGACAAGCAGGCCGCCGCCTACAAGGTCTGCGCCACGGACTTCGAGAAGGCCAACCCGGGCGTCACGGTGAAGATCACCCAGTACAACGTCGTGGACTACTTCACCAAGCTCACCGCCGGCTTCGTGGCCGGCAAGGCTCCCGACGCGTTCCAGAACAGCGTCCAGTTCTTCCCGCAGTACGCCGACCAGCACCAACTCCTGCCGCTGGACGACTACATCAAGAAGGACAAGTTCGACCTGTCGCGGTTCTCCGTCGGCGTCGACTCGTGGAAGTACACCGACGGCCACCAGTACGGCCTGCCCCTGGACTGGGCCGCCACCGGTCTCTACTACAACACCGACATGCTCACCAAGGCCGGCTACTCCACCAAGGACGTCCAGAGCCTGAGCTGGAACCCCGACAACGGCGGCACGATCGGCAAGATGATCGCCCACCTGACCCTCGACACCAAGGGCCGACGCGGTGACCAGCCGGGCTTCGACAAGGCGAACATCAAGACCTACGGCTTCGGGCAACTGGCCGCCAAGGACTTCCTGGGCCAGTCCACCTGGAGCTCCTTCGTCTCCACGACAGGCTGGCGGCTCGGCAACAAGGCCAACTGGCCCACCCAGTTGAACTACAACGACCCGCGCCTGGTGAAGACCATGGACTGGATCCGCACCCTGGTGGCGAAGGGCTACGCCCCCAAGATCGGCACGTTCACCAACACGGTGTCCGACGTCGACCTGCTCTCCTCGGGCAAGGTCGCGATGGAGACGGGCGGATCGTGGTCGGCGTCCACCTTCGCCAAGATCCCCACCGTCAAGGTCGGCATCGCCCCCACGGTCCTGGGTCCCGACAACAAGACCCGAGCCGTCTTCAGCAACTCCAACGGCAACACCATCTGGGCCGGTACCAAGGACCCCGACCTGGCCTGGGAGTGGGTCTCCTACATGGGCTCCGAGGCCTGCCAGACCAAGGCGTCGGCGACCGGCACCTTCTTCCCGTCCATCCCCGCCTCGATGGACGCCTCCGCCAAGGCCCTCAAGGCACAGGGCGTCGATCTCTCGGTCTTCACCGACATGCTCAAGAACAAGGAGCTCTACCCGTCACCGGACTTCCGCAACGGCGCGGCCCTGCAGGACGCGATCGAGCCGCTGATCGAGGGCTACTTCGGCGGACAGAAGAGCGACAGCGTCTTCGCCGACATGCAGGCCAAGACCAAGACCATCCTCACCCAGAAGTAACAGCCGCCCCCTCGGCGCCCCGCGGCCGGACGCGTACCCTACGGCGCGTCCCGCCGCCCTCCCCGAAAAGAGACTGCATGCCCACAACGCCCTCGCGCATCGTCAGCCTGCGCGCGGCCGGCACCTGCCTCGCCGTGGAACTCACCGAACCGGTGCCCCGAGTCCTGCACTGGGGAGCCGACCTGGGCGACCTCACCCCCGCCGACCTGACCGCCCTGAGCCTGACCGCCGAACCCGCGATCCTGAACAACGCCCCCGACATCCCGCGCCGCTTCACCGTCTGGCCCACCGAGGCCGACGGCTGGTCCGGCACCCCGGCCCACCACGGCCACCGGGCAGGCACCGCCACCGCACCCCGCCCGACCCTCACCGGCGCCACCCACCGCACGGACCCCAACGGCGGCGGCGTACTCGAACTGCACCTCACCGACGAGGCGTCCGCCCTGGACATCACCCTCACCTACACCCTGGACCCGCACGGCATCCTCACCGCCGACGCCGTCATCTCCCGCGCGGGCAGCGCCGATTCGACGCCCTACGACCTCGCCGGCGCCCTCACCCTGCTGCCTCTCCCGCGCCGGGCCACCGAGATCCTGGACTTCACCGGAAAGTGGAGCCGGGAACGCTCCCCGCAACGCCACCCGCTGCACCACGGCGCCCATGTGCGCGACGTACGGCGCGGAAAACCCGGCGTCGACTCGCCGCACCTCCTCACGGCGGGCGTACCCGGATTCGGATTCGGCACCGGTGAGGTGTGGGCCGTCCACGTGGCGTGGAGCGGCGACCAGCGCTACCTCGTCGAGCAACTCCCGGAAGGAGCAGGCGTTCACGCCTCCGCGCTCGGCGGTGGCGAACTCCTCCGCGCGGGCGAGATCCGCCTGGCACCCGGCGACACCTACCGCACTCCCCGCTGCCACTTCGCCTGGTCGCCGAACGGCCTGGACGGCATCGCCGACCGCTTCCACCGCCACCTGCGCGCACGCCCCCGACACCCGCGCGGCCCACGCCCCCTCGTCCTCAACAGCTGGGAAGGCGTCTACTTCGACCACGACCTCGACTGCTTGCGAGCCCTGGCGGAGCGGGCCGCCGCAGTGGGGGTCGAGCGGTTCGTCCTCGACGACGGCTGGTTCAACGGGCGCCGCGCCGACACGGCGGGGCTCGGCGACTGGCTCGCCGACCCGACCGTCTGGCCCGACGGGCTCAGCCCGCTCGCCGACCATGTCCGGTCGCTGGGCATGGACTTCGGCCTCTGGGTGGAGCCCGAGATGGTCAACCTCGACTCCCACCTGGCCCGCACCCACCCCGACTGGATCCTCGGTCCCGCCGCGGGCCTCGGCCCGACCGCCCGCCATCAGCACGTCCTGGACCTCTCCCGCCCCGAGGTCTTCGACTACCTGCTGAAGTCACTGGACGCGCTCGTCGGAAGCTACGGCATCGCCTACCTCAAGTGGGACCACAACCGCGAACTCCTCGAAGCCGTGCACGCGTTGGGCGACCGGCCCGCAGGCCATGCCCAAGTCGAGGCGCTGTACCGGCTGTTGGACGCGGTCAAGCAACGGCACCCCGGCCTGGAGATCGAGAGCTGCGCGAGCGGCGGCGGCCGGATCGACCTGGGCGTACTCGACCGCACCGACCGGGTGTGGCCCTCGGACTGCAACGACCCCGTGGAACGCCAGTCGATCCAGGGCTGGACCGTCCAACTCCTCCCACCCGAACTCGTCGGCACCCATGTGGGCGCCGCGCGCAGCCACACCACCGGACGCGTCACCTCGGACACGTTCCGCCTGATCACCGCGCTCTTCGGCCACGCGGGCATCGAGCAGGATCTCGCCGAGTGCTCGGACGAGGAGCTGACCAGGCTGACCGCCTGGACCGCCCTCTACCGCGAACTGCGCCCGCTGCTGCACAGCGGTCGTACGGTCCGCGCCGACCTGGAGGACGAGGCCCGCATCCTGCACGGAGTCGTGGCCCAGGACGGCTCAAGGGCGCTGTACTCCTGGGCGAGGGTGGCCACTTCGCCCGAGGGGCAGTCCGGCCGTACGCGTTTTCCCGGCCTGAGGTCCGACGCCCGCTACCAACTCCGGGTGCGCGGCGAACTCGGACTGCCCTCTTTCCACCAGATCGCGTCGCCTCCGTGGTTGACGGCCGCGCAGGAGGACTGGCTGACCCTGCCCGGCTCGGTGCTGGCCACAGCAGGCCTGCCCATGCCCACCCTCAACCCCGAGCAGGCACTCCTCGTCGAGGTCCGCCGCCAGGACTGAAGTCGCTCAGCACAGCGGCGAGTTGGAGTCCCCGGAGACCACGACCGACACCGGAAGCCGCCGAACCCCGTGCATCAGCAGACCCGGCGTCCACTCCAAGTCGGCCGCGTCCACGGCCAGTTCGAGACTCTCGACGCGCTCCAGCATCGCGGTGATCGCGATCGTGGCCTCCATCCTGGCCAACGGCGCCCCCAGGCAGTGGTGGACGCCGTGCCCGAAGGCGACATGGCCGGCCGACCGGCCGAGGCGGAAGGAGTCCGGTTCCTCGAAACGGGCCGGGTCCCGGTCGGCCGCGGCGAGGGACACCAGCAGCATGTCGCCCCGCCGCACCGGCACTTCACCGATCAGCAGGTCCTCGGTGGCGAAGCGCTCGGTCGCCGTGAGCACCGACCCGTCCAGCCGGAGGAACTCCTCAACTGCTGTGGGCACGAGGGAGGGGTCGGCCTGCAACGCCTTGAGCAGATCGGGCTGTTGGGCGAGTCCGAGGAGTACGGCACCGATGAGGTTGGCGGTCGTCTCGTACCCGGCGATCAGCAGGAGGAAGGCCATGCCGACCAACTCCGGGTCGGTGAGCGGGTCCTCGACGGTGTCGTTGGCCAGCGCGCTCAGCAGGTCCTGGCCGGGGTCGGCCCGCTTGGCCGCGATCAGCTCAGCGAGATACCCGCTCATCCAGACGTACGCCTCCTCCCGGTCACTGCCGGCGACCGGGGACACGATCTGCTCCGAGGCCCAGCGGAACCTGTCCCAGTCGTCCAGCGGCACGCCGAGCAGTTCGCAGATCACGGCGATGGGCACACGGGCGGCGAAGCCGTCGACCAACTCCGGTGTCTCCAGAGCGAGTACGTCGTCCGCGAACCGGCCCGCGAGCTCCAGCGTGCGGGGCCGTAGGGACTCGATCTGCTGTGGAGTGAAGGCGCGTGTCACCAGTTTGCGGAGGCGGGTGTGGTCGGGTGGGTCCACGGTCAGCATGTAGTCGATCCCGACCTCGTCCCGGACCCCGCTCATCAGCCAGCCCGGCTCCAGCCCCGCGCGTTCGCTCCGCTTGGACACGCGGGGATCGGTGAGCACTTGGCGTGCCGCGTCGTATCCCGTGATCAGCAACTGCGGTGGCGCACCGTCCGGTTCGCAGCGGTGGGCGGCTCCGGAGTCCGTCAACTGCCGTAGCACCGCGTGCGGATCCGCCCGGAACGCGGCGCCTTCCAGTACCGTCCGCAGCGAGCCGCCCTTGTCGTCCGGGGTGCCTGTGGTCATCGCGGTCTCCCACCCGAAGTTATTGCTTCCGTCGGCAAGCATTGCGTCGGGGGAAGGGCGTGTCAAGGCGTGCCGGGGTCGGTCGGGGGAGGGGTAACTGCCGTAGGAAACCGGCTGGTTGGTGGTTGTGGTCGCGGCTTCCGCCGGATGACGGAAGCCGCGACCGCACGGCAGGAGAGACCATGACGCCGGTGTCATCCGTTGGGCGCGTCCCCGATCCGTGAGGAGCCGACATGCCCGTCGACGCCTGCACCGCGCTACGTCAACGTGATCTTCACCGAGCCGCCCTCGGAGAACGTCTTCGCCGGCGGGGTACCGGGAACGCCCCTGATCATCACGGGCTGGGCGCGGCGCGGGCATCCGCAGGAGGGCGCGACGCGACTGGCGCTGGAGTTGTCCGCGGCGGCCGTACGCAGCACCGGAGTCGAGGAGAGTCACGTCATGGTGGTGATCCGGAACGGCCCGGCCCGGAACGCCGTTGAGGGCGGTCAGGTGTTGCCCGAACCGGGTGAGGAGAGAGTGGTTGGCGCGCCGGGGTGAAGCCTGAGCGGCGAAATACGGGGCCGCGAAGACCCTGACCCGGCGCCCAACTACCCTTCCCCTACGCGTCCTTGAACCGCGCGGTGACCGTGGCCACGCGCTTGCCCTGGTACACGGCGGCGGCTCGGGCCGTGTCGTCGACCGGGATCGCTCCCTGGCCGTTGACGTGGCTGGTGCCGTACGGGTTGCCGTCGGCGAACTTGACCGGGTCGGTGTAGCCCGGGGTGACGATGATGCCGCCGAAGTGGTGGACGGAGTTGTAGAGGGCGAGCAGCGTGGACTCCTGGCCGCCGTGGGCCGTGGCGGTGGCCGTGAAGCCGCTGTAGATCTTGTCGGCCAGCTTGCCCTGCGCCCACAGCCCGCCGAGCGTGTCGATGAACTGCTTCAACTGGCTGGCGATGTTGCCGAACCGGGTCGGGCTGCCGAAGATCACCGCGTCCGCCCACTCGATGTCGGCGCCGGTCGCCACCGGGATGTCCTTGGTGGCCGCGGCATGCGCCGACCACGCGTCGTTGGCGGCGATGGCCTCCTCGGGGGCGAGTTCGGACACGCGTAGGAGTCGTACCTCCGCACCCTCCTTGCGGGCGCCCTCCGCCACGGACTCCGCCAGCTCGTGCACGGTGCCGGTCGACGAGTAGTAGATGACTGCGATCTTGGGGGACATCGGAAGTTCCTCTCGTTTGCCGTCGCGCGGAACGGCCCTGCTGGTGCGCTAGTGCTTGCTCTAGCAAGTATCTTCACTCTTTGAAAAATGCTTTGTCAAGCAAGTAATGGTTGTGCTTGAGTGTTTCTACCTACGGCCTCGGGAGGGAGGGACGGAAGGGAATGGCCCCCGTACAAGAACCGCTGACCAGCGCGGAGGAACGCCTCTGGCGCTCGCTGCAGAGACTGCTCGTGGCGCTGCCCCGGGCGCTCGACGAGGATCTCCTGTGCTCCACGGGTCTGTCGCTCAGCCGGTACATCGTGCTGATGCAGCTCTCCGAGGCGGACGGCGACCGTACGCGCATGACCGAGCTGGCCGCCGCCACGGGCCTGTCCGCGAGCCGTGTCAGCCGGGTCGTGGAGACGCTCCGGGGTGAGGGGCTGGTGGTCAAACGGCCGCACGCGACGGACGCCCGGGGAAGCGTGGCCGTCCTCACGGAAGCCGGTCGGAAACGGCTGCTGGGCGCCTGTCCGGCCCATCTCTCCAGTGCGCGCCGACGTGTCCTGGACCAGCTCGATCCCGCGCTGATGCGGGAGCTGGCCGGGGAGCTGGAGGCGGTGGCCGAGGGTGGCGGAGCGACTTCCGGGTACGGAGACGCAGTCACATGACCCAAGCCGGGACGGGCCTCCTTGGCGAAGCATGGTGCCGTTCCGGATCGACCTTCTGCTGCGGAGGCACCCGATGCTCCAGGGCTACACCTACCCGCTGTCACCGCGCGGAGAGGCGAACCTCGCCTCCGCGCCGCCGTGGCACTACGCCGGCGACATCGTCGGTGTGGAGTTCTGGACGGACCCGGCCGCCGCCGAGGCGACACTTCCCGAGGGGCTGACCCCGGACCCGGACTCCGGCGGGCGCGCGGTGGCGCTGTTCGTCGACTGGCAGTTCTCCGCCGGGCACGACGAGTACCTGGACCCGGTGCGCAGCCAGTACCGCGAGTTCATGGTGCTGGTGGACGCCCACTGGCAGGACGAACCGGTGTCGTGGTGCCCGTACATCTACGTCGACAACGACCCTGCCCTGGCCCGGGGTTGGGTGCAGGGCTTCCCGAAGAAGCTGGGCTCGGTCCACCAGACCCGCGTCTTCGCGGCGCCCGGCAGCGCGTCGCCGACCCTCGCGCCGGGCGGCCGGTTCGGTGCTTCCCTGTCGGCGGCCGGGCATACCCTCGCGGAGGCCGCGGTCACGCTCCAGCGGCCGGCGCCCGACCCGGCCGCGCTGTTCGCACGCCCCACCGTCAACCTCCGGCACTTCCCGAGCCTGGCCGCCGGCGAGTACGACAAGCCCGCGGTGCACGAACTGGTGATGGCCGAGTTCGACGACCGCCGACTCGCCGACGTGTGGACCGGCACCGGCGACATCACCCTGTTCGCGGCCCGCGGTGAGGAACTGGCGGACCTGGCTCCCGTGCGCACCGGCGCCGGTTTCCGCGCCTCGATGTCGTACAGCGTGACCGACGTGCGCCGGCTGGGCGTGTAGCGGGACGGGTGGGCAGGGGGACGGGCGGCGCCCGCGGGATGCCAGGGCTCACGGCTCTTTGCTTGAGGTTCTTTGCTTGAGCACGCTAATCTGCACGGATGACCGCCGCCGAGGATCCCCTGACCGCACAGGAAGAGCGTTTCTGGCGTGCCCTGATGCGGGTCATCGTCGCGTTGCCACGTTCGCTGGACGACGATCTGCTGCGGGCGACAGGGCTGACGCTCACCGAGTACGTCGTCCTGATGAGCCTGTCCGAGGCCGAGAACCACGAACTCCGCATGGCGGATCTCGCCGCGGCGACCGCGCTGTCGGCGAGCCGGATCACCCGCGTCGTGGACGCGCTGCAGAGCCGCGGCCAGGTCGTGAAACGGCGCTACGAGGGAGACGCGCGCGGGAATGTCGCGACCCTCACCCCGGAAGGGCTGAAGCGGCTTCAGGCGGCCTATCCGATACACCTCGCGAGTGCCCGCAAGCGCGTGATGGACCATCTCGACGGCCGGTCGCTGGCAGCCATGGTGCGGCAGTTCGAGACGGTGGTCGGGAAGTTCGACTGAGGTCGGGCGCAGGCGTCGCCGTACCGAGCATGGAAGGTCCCGGAGTACCGAGCATGGAAGGTCCCGGACACACTCCTCGTGTCCGGGACCTTCCGCGTGACGCGACATCGACCGGCGTCAACTCCCGTACACGCGCCGGGAGATGTGCTCCGCGATCATGATCGTCGTCGCGTTGGTCACGGTCGACGGGACCTCCGGCATGATCGAGGCGTCGACCACCCGCAGCCCGGTCAGTCCGTGCACCGCGCCCGACTCGTCGACGACGGCCCACTCGTCCCCGGGCCCGCCCATCGGCGTGGTCGAGGTCGGGTGGCCGTAGGTCGAGATTCCGGCCGCGATCGCCGCCTCCAACTCGGCGTCGTCGCCCACCAGTTCACCCGGAACGAGCTCGGCCGCCACCGCACCCGCGAACGGCGAAGTGCTCGCCAGCCGCCGTACGAGCCGCACGCCCTCCAGCATGCGGCTGCGGTCCCTCGGCGTCGCCAGGTAGTTGTTGTCGATCACCGGGGCGTCGAGGGGATCGCGGCTGGCCAGCCGTACCGAACCGCGCGACTCGGGGCGGGTCACGGCCGTGGCCAGCAGGATCGCCCCGCCGGTCGGGCTGAAGGAGCCGTCCGGGAGGTGGGTCGCGACGATGCCGAGGTCCAGCTCGCCGGCCCGCGCCTCGGGCGAGGCCAGCCACAGATGCGCCGCGAAGGCCGACGTCAGGGTCTGGTGCTCGGGCGCGAGGGCGAACAGCGCGTGGAAGAAGGGGTGATCCTGCAACCGGCGGCCGACCGGGAGATCGGCGACCACGTCGATACCGAGCGTCCGCAGATCCCCGGCCGGACCGACACCGGAGCGCAGCAGGATGGCCGGGCTGCCGTAACTCCCCGCGGAGAGCACCACTTCACCCGCGCGGAAGACCGTTCCCGACGCGCTCACTACACCCCGCGCCACACCGTCCTCGACGATCACCCTGTCGACCGTGACGTCACTCAGCACCGTCAGGTTGGGGCGGCTCCGCACCCGCGGTGTCAGGTACACCAGCGCGGAGTTCTGGCGCACCCCGTCGACGATGTTCACCGGGTAGCCACCGGTACCGTCCTGCCGGGCGCCGTTGAAGTCGTCGTTGCGCCGGAACCCCAGACCCGCCGCGCTGTCCACGAACGCCCGCAGCGAGGACGTGAGTTGGTCGTACGTCCACTGCCGGACGGGGAAGGGTCCGGTGCGGCCGTGGTAAGTGTCGTCCCCGGTGGGCGTGTTCTCCATCTCCCGGAACGTCGGCAGGACTTCGTCGTACGACCAGCCCTTGATCCCGTACCGCTCGCCCCAGGCCGCGAAATCCGCCGCACGCGCCCGGATCGCCACCCCCGCGTTCACCGCCGAACTGCCGCCCATGGTCCGGCCGCGCGGCGCGGCAATACTCGGGGCGAGGTCGGTGGCACGTGCGGTGTAGCCCCAGTCGTGGTCCGGGTCGGCCAGGACGTGCGGGGTCAACAGGCCCTCGGGAACGCGGTCTTGGGGGTAGTCCGGGCCCGCCTCGATCAACAGGACCGTGCGCCGCGGATCCGCACTGAGCCGCGCGGCGAGTACGGCACCGGCGGAACCTCCACCGACGATCACGATGTCCACGACGTCCGCGTCATCGTCGCCTCCGTGCCCGGGGTGTTCGCTCGTAGTCCTCATGTCCATCTCCTCGTATCTATATGCTTTCGCAAGCAACTAAAATGTGCACCGCATGGGGTGACTCTGCCGCGTGGCGGGCCAGCTGTTCAGGCGGTCAGGCGTTCAGGACTTCCGGTACGACCCGCTCGCCCAACAGTCGCAGCGCGGCAAGCTGATCGGCTCCCCGGATCGGTCCGATGACGTGGTCGAAGCCGAGGTGTTCCAGTCGGCGCAACTCCGTGAGCAGGGCGGGGATGTTCTCGCCGCGCGTGCCGGGGTCGAGCGGGAGCAGGACCGTCTTCTCGATCTCGTCGTAGTCGCGCCCGACGTCGTCGCAGTGCCTGCGGAGGACGTCGAGTTTGTGCTGGAGGTCGGGTCCGTGGAAGAGGTTGCAGGCGTCCGCGTACTCCGCGACGAGCCGGAGTGTTTTCCGCTCGCCGGAGCCGCCGATCAGGACCGGCGGGTGCGGACGCCGCACGGAACCGGGGGAGTTGAGGGTGCGCTCCAGTCGGTAGTACCGGCCCTCGAAGGGTTTCTCGTCCTCGCTCCACATCTGGAGACAGATCCGCAGGGTCTCCTCCAGCCGCTCGAACCGCTCCGCGACCGGCGGGAAGGGCAGACCGAGCCCCCGCGCCTCGGCGAGGTTGAAGCCGGAGCCGACGCCGATGCCCAGGGCGGCGCGGCCCTCGGAGAGGACGTCGAGGGTGGTGACCATCTTGGCCAGCAGGCCGGGTTCGCGGTAGCCGACCGAGGTCACCAGGGCGAGGAGTTCGGCGCGTTCGGTGGACGCGGCCAGGTAGCCCAGCGTGGTGTACGCCTCCAGCATCTCCCGCTCGGAGGCGCCCACGATGCCGATCTGGAAGAGGTGATCCATGACGGCGATACGGGTGAAGCCGAACTTCTCTGCCGTGCGGGCGAGTTGACCCACGTGGCGGGCGATGCCGGCCGGGCCGCCGGGCCGGGTGAAATCCGCGACGGCGATGCCGAGGTTCATGCGGGCCTCCGTCGTGCGAACCGCTGGATCGATCACCGTCGAGTATGCCGGGCTCAATATATGCTTTGTCAAGCAAGGAAATAGACAGGAGGAAATAGACAGAAGGAGAGGGGCGGAGGGGAAGGGGTGGAAGGGAAGGGACCGTAGGACGATCGGTCCCTTCCCGCCGGGTGCCGCGTGGCGCCGTTTCCACCGGGCTGGTCGGCGCCACGCGGCTGTCCGTCGCCGGAGTGTCAGGCGCGGACCGGCTCGCGCTGGCTCGCCTTGTGCTGGCGGCGCCGCTCCTCGAACGAGGCGAAGACCGCCGAGACGCCGTAGACGAGGCTGAACAGGCCGAAGACGGTGGCGAGGGAGACCGCGCCGATGTCCGGGCGGACGAACAGGGAGAACGCGAAGACGAGCGACACCGCGCCGGTCAGGAGGTACAGGGTGCGCTCGCCCGCCGTCTCGTCGCGCTGGAAGGCCAGGGCTATCTCCATGGCACCGGTGGTCAGTGCCCACGCGGCGATCCAGATGGTGAGCGCGAGCGCCGTGATGCCGGGCCATGCCAGCGCGACGATGCCGGCCGCCAACGAGAGCCCGGCGAGCAGCAGCCAGCCGAAGACCGGCCCCACTCTGTCGCTCGCGAAGGCGCGGGCGCTGTCCGTCGCCGCGGTCAGGAACGCGTAGACGGCGAAGAGGATGACGAAGGCGTTGATGGTGATGCCGGGCCAGGCGACGGAGACCGCGCCAAGGGCGACGGCGAGCAGGCCGCGCCAGAGGAGCACGTTGGGTGAAGTGAACATGGTCACCTTCCACATACGAGGATGTCGCCTCGTTCTTCGCCCGAGGCCGGGGTTCGCCAGGAAGGCTAGAGTCGCGCCTCCCCGCCGCGATCTGTCATACGACTGCATCCGCTACTTCCTTCCACTCCCTTACCGTCGTCGCAGAAACCCGTGCAGCCATCTGACCGATGCGCGCGGCGAGTTGGGGCGCGAGCATCGGGCCTCCCGCCTTTCGGCCAGTCGACAAGGAGCCGACGTGATCAGTGGGATCGACGGCCGTGACAGCCCGCCGACCTCGGCTCCGGTGATCGAGGATCCGCCGCGACGGTCCGTCCGGCGGGCGGTCGATCTCTGGCGTCTGGTGCTGTCCCTGGCCGTGCTCGTCGTGACGGTGCTCCTGGCCGTCGCGACCCGCGACTTCGTCCGCGCGGCCCAGCAGGGCCTCCTCACCACGGCGACCACCCTGCCCCCGGCCCTGCGGGACGCCCTCGTCGGAACGGTCCAGGCCGTCGCCCTCCTCGCACCGGTCGTCGCCCTGGTGGTGTGGTGCGTACGGCGGCGCGCCGAGCCTGTTCTACGGGTTCTGCCCGCGGCGGCGCTGGGTGCGCTGGGCGCGTGGTCGCTCACGCATCTGGCACTGGCGCGGGGGAGACCGGACGCGTGGCCGGAGGTGCTGGACGGCCGGGACGGCCTGGTACAGGCGGGCTGGCCGTCGGCCGTGTACCTGGCGGCCTGCGCGGCGGCGGTCGTCGCGGCGGGGCCGTGGCTGGGCGCGCGTCAGCGGCGGGCGCTGTGGTTCCTGGCCGTCGGCTGCGGCGCGCTCAGTGTCGCGGCTGCGGCGATCGTCCCGCTGGACGCCTTCGCCGCGCTCGCCGTGGGCGGCGCGGCCGGGTCGACCGTCCTGCTGCTGGCCGGGGCTCCCGCCGACCGTCCGGCGATTCAGGCGGTCGCCGACGCCCTCGCCGACTCCGGGATCTCGGTCGCCGGGCTGAGTGAACTGCCGCCGGATGAACAGAACTTGGGAGAGGGGACCGTCTACCGCGCCGTGACCACGGCCGGTTCGCGGTTGTCGGTGCGGGTGCTCGCCGCCGAGGACCACAACCGTGACCTCTTCCACCGGCTCGCCCGGCGGACGCTGCTGCGCCATCCTGCCGACGCCACCGCCCAGTTGCCGCTCGGAGCCGCCGAGCACGAGCTGCTGATGCTCGTCTTCGCGGCCCGCACCGGCGCCCGGGTGGACGAACCGGTGATGGCGTACCCGGTGACCGGGGGCGGCGCGCTCGTGGCCACGGTCGAGTGGGACTCCCGCGCGCTGTCCGCCGTGCCGGACGAGGAGTTGACCGATCCGCTCCTCGTCGGGGTGTGGACCTCCGTGGCCCGGCTCCAGGAACACCGGCTGGGACACGGGGAGTTGCGCCCCGAGCACATCCGTGTCGAACCGGGCGGTGCGAGCCGGCTCTCCGCGTTCGCGCGCGGCCGGCTCAACGCCCCGCCCGACATGCTCGGCGGCGACCTCGCCGAACTGCTGGCCACGACAGCCGTACGGGTCGGCCCGGCGCGTGCCACCGCCTGCGCGCTGGCCGGACTGGGTCCCGAACTGCTCGCCACCGCGCTGCCGTACCTCCAGCCGCTCGCGCTGATGGGACCCGCGCGGCACGCGGTCGCCCGCTACGACCAGGCCCGCGCACGGGCGGCCAGGGAGAAGGCCGGACGGCGGACGCTGCGTGCCGGTGGCCGGCCCAGTCTGCTGCGCGATCTCGCCGCCGAGGTCTCAACCGCCAGTGATGCCACGGCAGTTCCCCTCGCGCATCTGGCGCGGTTCACGTGGAGGAGCGCCCTGGGACTGGCGGGCGGGTTCCTCGTACTGCACCTGGTGCTCCCGCAGTTGGCCAACGCGCCGGCGGCCCTCGACGCGCTGCGGGACGCGAACTGGTGGTGGGTGCTCGCGGTGTTGCCCATCACCTTCCTCTCGCAGGCGTTCTCGACCTGGCTGCAACAGGGCACCATCCCGGACCGGTTGCCGTTCGGCCCCACCTACCAGGTGCAGTTCGCCAGTTCGTTCCTCAACCGGATCACCCCCAGCAATGTGGGCGGCATGGCCCTCAATCTGCGCTATCTGCAGAAGACGGGGATCGAGACCGGGGCCGCCACAGCCTCCGTCGGGCTGCAGAGCCTGGCCGGCGCGCTCTCCAACACCGTTGTCGCCGCCGTGTTCTTCGCCTGGGCGGGACGAGGTCACGCCGGAGTGCATCTCGACCTGTCCGCCGGGCGGTATGCGCTGTGGGCCGTCGCCCTGGTGCTCGCCGCCGGGGGCCTGCTCGGCTTCACCCCGCCCGGCCGCCGCTTCCTGCACGACAAGGTGTGGCCGTTCCTGCGCGCGGCCGGATCGACCGTCGCCGGGCTCGCCACCGAACCGGCCAAGGTCGTCGTGGGTGTCGCCGGCGCGCTGGGCCTGCCCCTCATCCAGGTCGTCGGCCTGGCGATGAGCCTTCACGCGCTGGGCGCCGACCTGCCCTTCATCCAGGTCGGCGCCGCGTACATGGCGGCCCGGCTGATCGCGAACGCTGCTCCGGTACCGGGCGGGCTGGGAGCGCTGGAGGCCGGACTCATCGCCGGTCTGACGACGCTCGGTGTGGCGGCGGGGGCGGCCACGTCGGCGGTGCTCGTCTACCGGCTGCTGACGTTCTGGCTGAACGTCCCGCTGGGTGCCCTGGCCCTGAACTTCGTGCAGCGGCGGGGCTACGTGTGACGAGTCGGTGTACCAGGGAGTCGTACGCTGGACGGGCCGGGCGGCGCCGCCTTGCAGTTCAGGGCGCGGTCACATGACCGAAGCCCTGCCGTGGAGGTTCTCCTACGATTCCGCTGGTGAAGACATGGAGTGTCCTGGAAGTCCGGGGAGACGCGTGCACGAAGCCGGGCTCCTCGGCCGCGACCGGCAGGTGAGGGTCCTGCACGAGCTGCTGGGCAGGCTGCCCGCCGCCGGTGGTTCGCTGGCGCTGCGGGGCGGTCCGGGCGTCGGCAAGTCGGCGTTGTTGCGGGCCGCGGCGGAACGCGCCCGGACGGCGGGATGGCGGCTGCTGGAGGTGGCCGGGGGCCCCGACGACACGCCCTTCAGCGGGCTCCGCGAGCTGCTGCGGCCGGTGCTCGACACGGCGGAGTCGGAGTCACTGCCGGTGGGGCAGGGCGGCATCCTGCGGTCGGCGTTCGACGGCGGTTCAGGATCGCCGCCGGAGACCCTGCGGGTGGCCCTCGCCGCGTTGAACCTGCTCACGGCGGCAGCGGCCGAGCGGCCCGTGGTGCTGATCGCCGACGACGTGGAGCGGCTCGACGGGTCCACCCGGGACGTGCTGGCGTTCATGGCCCGCAGGGTCGACGACAACCCGATCGTCGTCCTCGCGGCCCTCCGTACGGGACACCCCCTGCCGGGCGTTCCCGTACTGGACGTGTCGGCCCTGGACGAGCCCTCGGCGCGACGGCTGCTCGCCCGGCACGCGGCCACGCTGCCTCCCGCCGTCCGCGAGCGCATCCTCGCCGAGGCGCTCGGAAACCCGCTCGCCCTGGTCGAACTCCCCGCGGCCTGGCGCCCGTTGGGGCCACCGGGGTCGTGGACCCACCTGCCGGTGAACGCCACCCTGGCTTCGGCGTTCGCGGCCGACCTCGGCGAACTGCCCGACCGGACACGGGACGCCCTGCTGGTCGCGGCCGTCGACCAGGTCGGAGACCTCGCGGAGATCCTGGCCGCCGCCACCGCCCTCGCAGGGCGCGCGGTCGCGGTGGACGTGCTCGACGGCGCGATCGCGGCCTCGCTCGTACGACTCGACAGGACGACCCTGCGTTTCCGTCATCCCGTGGTGCGTTTCGCGGTGTCGGGGGCGGAGACGCAGGCCCGCCGACAGGCCGCCGACGCGGCCCTGGCGCAGGTGTTGACCGACGACCCGGACCGGCGCACCTGGCATCGCGCCCAGTCCGTCAACGGCCCCGACGACGAACTCGCGGACGAACTGGCCGACGGCCACGCCTCGTTGCTCCGACGGCACGGAGTCGTCGCGGCCATCTGGGCCCTTGAGCGCTCGGCGCAGCTCACCACGGACTCGGTCACCCGGGGCCACCGGCTGCTGGCCGCGGCCGAGCACGCGTACGGCCTCGGGCGTATCCGCCTGACCCATTCACTGATCGAGGCGGCGGAACATCAGCAACTCGGCGCCCCGGACCGGGCGAAGGCCTGGTGGCTGCGGGAGATCTCGGACGCCGAGCCGCAGCCCGGTCCGGCACGGGCGCAAGTGCCGCCGGACCTCGGCGAGTTGTCGGCGTGTGCCCCCGACCTCGCCCTGGACCTGCTGCTGAGCGCGGCACTCCACGTTCACCGCACCGCCGCCGATCCGGCCGCGCGGGCCGAGGTCGTCGAGGCCGCCGAGCGGATCACCCTCACCAACGACCCCCGCCACCTCGCGACCCTGGCACTCACCGAACCCGTGCGTCACGGCCGGGAGTTGACCGACCGGCTGCCGTCGCACGACACGGTGTGGCGCCGCCCCGACGCCGACGGGCTACGGCTGCTCGGCATGGCGGCGCACGAGATCGGTGATCCGGTCCGTGCGGTCGACCTGCTCGGCCGAGCGGCACCAATCCTCCGCGAACAGGGCCGACTTGGCCTGCTGGCGGACACCCTCCTCACCGAAGCCGCCGACCTGCTGCTGCTCGGGGACTGGCCGCGTGCCACTCAACTCACCGAAGAGGCGCGGCGGATCGTGGCCGAGACCCGGCAGCCGGCCATGGTCGCGGCACTCGCCGGCACGGACGCGATCGCCGCCGCCCTGCGCGGACAGGCCGTACGGGCCCAGGAGCTGGCCGACACGGTGGCGGCCTGGCAGCGTCCCGATCTCGTCCCGACGCTACGGCTGGCGCGTGGCCTGGCGCGGCTGGGGGAGGGGCGGTACGCCGAGGCGTACGACGAGTTGCGGCCGCTACTCGACCGGCCGCCCGAGGGCCTGCGACGGCAGGGCTTCGCCGCGCTGATGCCCTTCGTCGTGGCGGTGGACAGGGGCGCCGACCGTCAGGAAGCCGTGCGTATTCTCGCGGTCGTGGAGGAAGCCGCACAGGCGACTCCAGCCCCGCTGCTGCACGTCCAACTGCCTTATGCCCGTGCCGTGTTGGCGCCCGATGGGGCGGCCGAGGAGCTCTACCTGGCCGCGTTGGACCAGGACCTCTCCCGCTGGCCGCTGGTCAAGGCGCGGACGGAACACGCGTACGGACAGTGGCTGCGACGCCACCGGCAGGCCGCCCGGTCCCGTGCGCTGCTGTTCTCGGCGCGGGCCGCCTTCGACCTCGTCGGTGCCTGCGACTGGGCGGGCCACAACGCGGCGCAGGGAGCCGACAACCCGCTTCCGTCCATCGCCGAACTGCTGTCGCCCCAGGAGACGTTGATCGCGCGGCTGGCCGCGGAAGGGCTCTCCAACCGGGAGATCGCGGAGCGGCTGTACCTGTCCCACCGTACGGTCGCCGCCCATCTGTACCGGGCCTTCCCCAAGCTCGGCATCACCTCGCGCAGTGAGCTGGCCCCGCTGTTGAAGCCGTCCGGCGAGGACGGTCCGGCGGTCGGGTGAGGCGGGGCCGGAGCCCATCCGGCGTCGCTCCAGGGCTATGTACGCCTCCGCCTGGGCGCGCGGGGCGGTCGCTGGAGCGCGCTGCGTTCGCCTTCCGACAGGCCGCCCCACACGCCGTAGGACTCGGGGCCGTTCATCGCGATGCGGGCGCAGACCTCGATCACGGGGCAACTTCCGCAGACGGCCCGGGCCTTCTTCTCCCGCGCCCGTTTCGCGGTGCCGCGTTCGCCGGGCGGGGAGAAGAAGACGGAACTGTCCATGCCCCGGCACAGGGCGTGCTGCTGCCAGTCCCAGTAGGCGGCGAAAGGGCGGTGGCGAGGGATCATGACGCTTCCTCCCGGTGACGGGTCGATCCGGTGCGGATCATCGTCGTCGCCCGGGCTGCGTCATGGCTTCAGTCGATTGACCGATGGGCGGTCGGTATCGGCTCGGAGTCGTTCATTTTCGCCCGGTTCTGCGCCAGGAGTGTCCGGACGTCCTCCTCGACCTGCTCGGCGCTGATCCCGAGGACATGCCCCATGTGGGCCGACCACACCTCGGAGCGGATGTTGGTCTCGAAGTCCAGGTCGGCGCGGACCTTCTCGCGGATCGCCTGGCGGTTCTGGCTCACCATCACGAAGGTCGACAGGAAGATCGCCTCCAGGCTGACGATCATCGTGAGCAGTCCGAACGGGTACGGGTCCCAGACCGCGGAGGGGCCGAACAGCCCCTCGTTGAAGGTGATCCAGACCGCGAACCACAGCGCGTGGAGGTACACGAACCGCATGGTCCCGGCGAAGGTGGTGATCGCGTCCGCGATCCGGTCCTGGGTTCCCCGCATGCGAGCGAGCACGGCCTGCTCGTTCGGCAGTCGTATGTCCAACCCATTGGTTCCAGGGGGCACGGGCACTCCTTGATCCGCTGCTCACGAGAGGTGTCCGTCAGCGTAGGGACGGGCCGGGCGCGTTCCTTGGGTCAAACGACTGCGGGCAAGGCCGTACCGCGCCGCTGTACGCCGTCCGTTGAGTCGATTGACGCAAGCGGGCCGGGGCGGCGCGAGGGAAGAGTGACGGGCAGTTGAGGCGTGTACCTCGGTACCTCGCGTCATCGAGCAGGACGTATCCGTCAAGGAAGGGATCACCATGTCGGACCCGACGCCGCAGAAGAACGCCACTTCGGACGGCCCCGCCGGCCGCCTCGCCGAGCTGTCCCAGAAGGCCCAGGATGCCCAGCGCACCGTGGCCGCGAGTGTCGCGGAGGACCGGCAGAAGCTGTCCGCCGCGGTGGCCGACGCCAAGGACAAGGCCGATCAGGGCGCGCAGCGGCTGCAGTCGAGCGGTCAGCGGGCCAAGGAGAACGTCACCGGAAGCTGGAACCAGGTACAGACCTCCTGGCAGGACCACGTGGGCGCGGTCCGCACCAAACTGGAGGACCGCAAGGCCGAACGCGACGCGAAGCGGCTGGGCCACGCCGCCGACGACGCCGAGGACTACGCGGCCGACGCGATCGAGTTCGCGATCGCGGCCGTGGAGGAGGCGGAGTACGCCACGCTGGACGCGCTGCTGGCGCGGGTCGAGGCGGACGAAGCGGCCGAGGCCGCGCAGTAGCCGTAGCCCTCTGACGCACCCGCGGGTGCGACGGCCGGCCGGACCGCCGGGGCAGCGGGTCGTGGGACACCCCTCACGGCCTGCTGCTTCTGACGGGTGGATACGGCGCGACATCGCCTCCCGCTCCGTCGTCGCGCGACGGTTCCGACGCGACGGCGAGGCGGCCGTGTGGGCGGTCACTGCCGTCGGCTCCGAATGCTGTGACCGGGAACATCGACCCCTGTCACTGGATCAGCGACGATCTTGTTGTGGAGGGAAGAGCACGCGCATTCCCTCACGCCGACTGGATATATTTCTTTAGGCAAGCAACTTGACGGAGGGAAGTCGGTGACCTCACGGCCTGGAGCGGACCTGGTCGGTCGCGCGGCCGAGTCGCGGCTGCTGGACGCGCTGTCGGCCGGGCGGGACGGGGACTGCCCCGGCCTGCTGCTGCGCGGCGGCCCGGGGGTGGGGAAGACCGCACTGCTGGACGCCGCCGCGGCGCGGGCCGTAGCGGATGGAACGCGGGTACTGCGGTCCTCCGCCGTGGAGTTCGAGGCGGGGATGACCTACTCGGCGTTGCACCAGCTCCTCTATCCGCTGCGCCGGTACGCCGAACGGCTGGCCGGGCACCATCGTGATGTCGTCGAGCGGATCTTCGGTCTCGCGCCCGGACCGTCGCCGGATCCGTCGGCCGCCGGGACCGCGGTGCTCGCGCTGCTCGGTGAAGTCGCCGTCGAGCGGCCCGTGTTGATGGTCGCCGACGATGTGCCGTGGATCGACCGGGCCAGTGCGACCGCGCTGGGTTTCGTCGTCCGCAGGATCAGCGACCATCCGATCGTCTTCCTGGCCGCCGCGCGTTCCGGAGCGGAGAGCTTCTGTGACCAACTCGACCTGCCTGTACGGGAGATCGGGCCGTTGGCCGTGCCGGAGGCGGTCGAGTTACTGGACGGCCGGTGGCCCGAGCTGGGGCCGTCGGTACGGCGGCGGGTGCTGGCCGAGGCGGCGGGAAATCCGCTCGCGCTGCGGGAGTTGCCGAAGGAGCTGAGCGCCCGGCAGCGCTCGGGCCACCTCCCGCTCCCCGCGCTTCTGCCCCTGTCCGGGCGACTGGAGGCGGCCTTCGCCTCCGCCGTCGAGGGACTGCCCGCACCGACCCGAACAGCCCTTCTCATGGCCGCACTTGACGCCGGGGTCGGCCGGCCCGTGATCCGGCGGGCCGCGGGGGAGGCCGACGGCTTCGATGCCCTCGCCCCGGCTCGGCACGCCGACCTGATCCAGGTCGACGCACGCGTCGGCCGCATCACCTTCCGCCATCGGCTGACCCGCGCCGGGATCGTGCACCTGGCGTGCCCAGGCGAACGCCGCCGCGCCCACCTCGCCCTGGCCGCGGCCCTGACCGACGTACCCGAGCGCCGGGCCTGGCACCTGGCCGAGGCCGTGACCGGACCGGACGAGACGCTGGCCCGGGCGCTGGACGACGCGGCCCTGTCCGCCTGGCGGCGCGGCGAGCCAGGCGTCCGCGACCGGTGGCGGGGTGCCGCGTCCGCCGCCGTGGCCGCGCTCGTACGGGCCGGTGAACTCAGCCCGCACCCGGGCGACCGGTCCCGCCGACTGACCGAGGCCGCCTACTTCGCGGCCTTCACCGGCCAACTCGACGACGTACCAAGGCTGTTGACCGATGCCGGACGGGCCGCCGACAGACCGACCGGACTCGCCTTCGCCGCCACCGCCCAGCTCCTCACCCACGACGAGGGTGACATCGATGCCGCCCACCGCCTCCTGACCCGGGCGCTCGACGCCAACACCGCCACCGCCACGGACGACGACTGGGAACACTGCGGCATCCTGTACGCGCTGCTGCTCGTCAGCGTCCACACCCACCGCCCCGAGCCGTGGCGGCTCCTCAAGACCGCGCTGGACCGGTTCGAACCGACCGCGATGACCCCGATCAGACTCTGCTACGAGGCGTACGTCCACCCCACCACCGCCTCCGACGCGTTGCGCAAGGGCCTCGCCGACGCCTTCGCGGAGCTGCCCGCCGACGCGGCACCCTGGGAACTGATCCCGCTGGCCTGCGCGGCGGTCGCGATGGACGCCCTGTCGGACCACCGGTACCTGGTCTCCCGCATGATCGAACGCGAACGCGACGGCGGCGCGATCGCCATGGCCGTCCCCGCGCTGATGCTGCTCTGCCACGACTCCTACGTCCACGGCCGCTGGGACGAGGCCGAGCGGCTGGCACAGGAGGGGCTGGAGCTGGCGGCGGCCCACGGCTACCGCTTCTGGGAACGGCAGATCCGCGCCCTGCTCGCGACGGGCGCGGCGGCGCGCGGCGACGGGGACCTCGCTCGGACCCGCAGCGAGGAGACCACGACCTGGGCCGCGCCCCGGGGCATCGAGGTGACGGAGGCCTACGCCCGCTCGGCCCGCCACCTCGCGGCCATGGGGCAGGGCGACTACGAGGAGGCCTACGTCCAAGTGGGCCGGATCGATCCCTCCGGCGCACCGAGCACCGGCATCCCGGGCCGGTGGCTGGTCCTGGACCTGGTCGAGGCGGCCGTCCGTACCGGCCGTACGGACGAGGCCCGCGAGCAGGTCGCCGCCGCGCGGACGGCGGGCATCCACCGGATCTCCTCGCGCACCGCGCTGATCTGCGCCGGAGCCGAGGCCGTCGCCGCCGACGAGGACGACGCCGGGCCCCTGTTCGAGGCGGCCCTCGCCCTGCCCCACGCGGCCCGCTGGCCGTGGGAGCACGCGCGCGTCCAGCTCGCCTACGGACAGTGGCTGCGCCGCAGCCGCGACCACCACGCCCGCCGCTATCTGAGCGCCGCCCTCGAAACCTTCGACCGGATCGGCGCGCGGGCCATGGCACAGCGGGCCCGCAACGAACTGCGCGCCACCGGCGTCGTCACCCCCAGCGGGCCCGCCGCGCCGGCCGCCGCCCTGACCGTGCAGGAACGCCAGATCGCCGAGCTGGCCGCCGTGGGCCTCACCAACCGGCAGATCGGCGAGCGGCTGTTCCTCTCCCACCGCACGGTCGGCTCCCATCTGCACCGGCTCTACCCCAAACTCGGCATCACCTCACGCGCCGCGCTCCGCGCCGCCCTGGAGTCGATGTCACCCGGAGCCACGGCGCGGGCCACGGGTCCGGCGGTACCGTAGAAGAAGCCCCTCTGATCGGTAGAACAAGCCCCTGTGACCGGTAGAACAAGCCCCCTGTGATCGGTGAGCCGGAGAAGACATTGGTCGACAAGGAGATCCGAGCCCTGGCGACCGTACTGCTGGAACGCGTCGGGGAGCTGGCGAAGGAGATGGCGGCGCGGATCCGCGCCGGCTCACGGGAGTACCACTACGACGCGGTGCCCGAGGAGGACCTGGAGGAGGCCTGCCGGACCCACGTGGGCAACGCGCTCCAGGCACTCACCGGACAGGTACCGCTGGACACCGAGGCCGCCGCGGCCATCGGCCGCCGCCGCGCCCGGCAGAACGTGCCGCTGCCCACCGTGATGACGGCCTACCGCGTCGGCGTGAAGTACTTCTGGGAGTCGGTCGTCGCCGAGGCCACCACTACCGCCCTGGTGGGCAACGACGTTCTGGTCGCGGCCGCCACCGCCATGTGGGAGATCCAGGACGGCATCACCGAGGCCATGGTCACCGGATACCACGACGCCGTGGCCCAACGGCTGCTCGCCGGCGAGCAGGAACGCTCGGCGCTGGTGGAAGCCCTCCTGGAGGGCAGGAGCATGGACGCCGACGCCGTGTGGTCCGCCGCCGAGGTGCTGCGCGTGCCGCGCGGCGGACCGTTCACCGTGGTCGCCGCCGAGGTGCCGCAGATAGGCCGACAGGCCCTCCCGGACATCACGGACCTCCTGACCCGGCGCGGCATCCGCTCCGCCTGGCGGCTGCGCCCCGACCTCCAGCTCGGCATCGTGCACCTGCGCACCCCGCGCGATCTGCCCGACCTGGTCGAGGTGTTGCGGGACCACGCGGAGCGACGCGTGGGCGTGAGCCCTTCCTACGACGACCTGTGCCGCACGGGCGACGCGCTGCGCTTCGCCAAGGTCGCGATGCGCGGCGGCGACGCGGAGAGCAGTGCCGTGACCGTCTTCGACGACTCACCGCTCGCGGTCGCGACAGCCGGCGCACCCGACGTCATGGCCCGTGTCGCCGCCAAGGTCCTCGGCCCCATCGAGGCCCTGCCCGCCGACGAACGCGCCCTGCTGCTCGACACGTTGGACGTCTGGTTCGACTGCGGCGGCTCCGCCGAGGAGGCCGCCAAACAGCTCTACGTCCACCCCAACACCGTACGCACCCGCCTGCGCCGCATCGCCGAACGCACCGGCCGTTCCCTGACCGACCCGCGCGGCATCACCGAACTCGCCCTCGCCCTGCGCGCCGTACGGCAGACTCCGAGGCCCCCGACCCCGGAGTCGACCGACGACACACGGAAGCCCTAGGCGGCGGTACCGCCCGCGTAGTCGCTCTTGAACGTGGTCTCGATGGTGGTGGCGACGGACTGGGCCACTCCCGTGCCGGTGAGGATGATGCCCAACTCCCGATTGTTCGAGAGGGAGTTGCTGCTGATATTCATCGAACCCGCCTCCACCTCCTGGGTGGACAGGCCGTAGTCGGCGACCATCGCCTTGGCGTGGATGTAGAAGCCGTCGGGGTCCGAGTAGCCGACGACCGTGCCACCGGCCGCCTTGATCGCGGACACCTCGCTGGAGTAGTCGCCAGGGGTCTCCAGCACCACCCGCACGGTCACGCCCGCCTTCGCTCTGGCCACGATCGCGTTGACCACCGTGCTGTCGCTGAACTCCAGTTCCTCGACGTCCAGTGTCGTGGTGGCCGCGTTGATCACGGTGAGCAGCCGACTGCGCGAGTCGGTGGGGGACCAGAGCAGGTGGTCGCCGTCGGTCGGGGTGATCGAGGTGCCGGCGTAGTCCGCGTTGAACACCTTCTCGATCGCGGCGACATCACGCGTGTCGTCGGTGAAGACGCCGTAGTCGCGGCCGGTCGAGTAGTACTGGGAGGTCAGATTGCCGGTCAGGACAAGCGACTTGGTGGCGTCCACGGTGATCGTCTTCTGGTGCGTGTAGACGAAGCTGGACGGCGACCACACCACACCCACGCCGGCGTTCGTCAGCGCCGTGTACGCCGAGCTGTTGGCTGACTGGTGCGCGCGGTCCAGGACCACCCGCACGGTGACGCCCTTGTTCTCCAGTGCGATCAGGTCGTTGACCGCGGTGGTGTCCTCCAGCTCGTACATCGTCATGTCGAGTGAGGAGGTGGCCGAGTTGATGAAGTCGTAGATGGTCGGCTGAGTGGTGCCGGCCTGCGAGAAGGCGAAGGCGGTGTACGTCGCGGCGTTGGCGGGGACAGCCGTGACGAAGAGGGTGGCGCCGGCTGCCAGCGCGACACCCGCGCGGCCGAGGAACGTCCTCAACATGCGTGACTCCTAGTCGAGTTGATGCCCACGTGGGGGGTGGCGGGCAGGTGCATGACACCACGCGCGTAGAACGGGGTGGAAGAGAACCCCGGTGAACTCACGATTACCCGTCACAAGTGAGTCTGGGCAAAGGGGACTTCATGCAGGTGGGGGGTGGTTCATGGGGTTCCCGCCAGTTAGCAAAAACTTGGTAGTCGGCGGCTTGGGCGGCGCCCCAAAGGGGCGCGGGGAACTGCGCGCCCAGCCACGATGGCGCGCCACTGGAACGACGGCATATCGGGGCACTTCGCGCTGGGCTCTTCGCGCGGGGTACTTCGCGCGGAGCGCTTAGGCTGCGCCCCGACACCCACACCGATCCCAGGAGCCCACCCGTGTCCAACCCCTCACCGAAGCACCCGTACCCCGACGCCCACCACCCGGACGAGAAACCCGCCCCCCACCCCCTGCTCACCCCCGTACTCGCCCTCCTGGGCCACTGGCACGGCCAAGGCGAAGGCGAATACCCCACCCTGGACGGCGACTTCACCTACGCCCAGGACATCACCTTCAGCCACGACGGCCGCCCCTTCCTGCACTACGAGGCCCGCGCCTGGATCCTCGACGCCGAAGGCGCACCGCTGCGCCCGGCTGCCCGCGAGAGCGGCTGGTGGCGCCTGCAACCCGACGCCCGGATCGAGGCCCTCATCACCCAACCCACCGGCATCGCCGAGATCCTCGTCGGAACCGCCGCCGACGGCACGGTCGACCTCGCCACCCACGAGGTCGCCCTCACCCCCACCGCCAAGAAGGTCACCGCCACCCGCCGCCGCTACACCCTCACCGACGCCGCCACACTCACCTTCACCCACGACCTGGAAGCCGTAGGACAACCGCTGCAACACCACCTCGCGGCGCGGCTCCACCGCACGGGCTGAAATGAACTGATCAGCAAGCCGGTTCACAGCGTTGCTTTCCGAATATCCGATCGTTGATCTCCCATGCAGTGAGCGGTGCCCGAGCGGCATGGAGGCGTGGATCGACAGTGGTGCCCGGCGGCCTCCCGTGGGCAGGCGAACGGAGAGCCCTGTGCGCATGAGTGACCTTCAGCGGTGCGAGATCCGACCCGGACGACTCGTCGAGTGGACGCTGCACCCGGCGGCCGTAGGAGCGGCGCGGGCGCTCCCGGACGACGCGCGGCCACCGGCGTACGTGCAGGAGTCCCACATCCGTACGGCGCGTTCGGTACGCGAGGACGGGTTGTTCGTGCCGACCTGGCTCGGCACCGCGTTCGACATGCCGGGACGGATCGAACTGGACGTGCTCCAGGGCGCGTTGCGGTCCTGGATGCTGCGGCACGAGACGCTGCGCAGCGGCTTCCGGTGGGCCGGTGACGAGATGCGCCGCTTCACCCTGGACGCCGACGCCGTTGCCCTGCACCGCGAGGACGTGGGGGAGTTCGCGGACGCGGTGACGCTGACCCGGTACCTGCAGGACCGTTTCGATGTGACGGCGGACGCGCTCACCTGGCCGAACTTCCTCTTCGCGGCGGTCGTCCGCGACGACGGCACGAGCGTCTACCTGGCGTTCGACCACAGCAACGTCGACGCCTACTCGCTGCACCGCATCGCGGGCGAGGTCCACGAGCTGTACGAGGCCGGCCTCGCCGGGAGAGCCGTCGAGTCGGCGCCCGTCGCCAGCTACATCGACTTCTGCGCGGGCGAGCGCACCGACGCCGACCAGATCGACGACACGCACACCGTCGTTGCCCGCTGGCGCGAGTTCATCGCCCGCTGCGACGGCAAGCTGCCGAACTTCCCCGTCGACCTCGGCCTCGACCCCGAAGGACCGCTGCCCACCCAGAAGTTCCTCCAGGAGATGCTCGTCGACGACACGGACGCGGCGGCCTTCGAGGCGTACTGCCGTCCCTACGGCGGCAGCCTCGTCGGCATCCTGGCGGCCGTCGCCCTCGCCGCCCGCGAGATCAGCGGCCTCGACGTGTACCGCACCGTCGTCCCCTTCCACACCCGCGCCAAGTCCCGCTGGGCGGACTCGGTCGGCTGGTACGTGGGCGGCGCTCCGATCGAGATCCCCGTGCAGCACGCCACGGACTTCGACCACGCCCTGCGCATGGTCCGCGCCACCCTCCGCGAGAACCGCCCGCTGGCCCGCATGCCCATCGCCCGCGTCCTGCGCCTGCTGGGCGCCGACTTCCGGCCCACGTCCCCCGACCTGTACTCGATCGTCTCCTACGTCGACTCGCGCGCCCTGCCCGGTTCGGAGCGCTGGCAGGAGCTGAAGGCGTACGGACTGATCCGGGTGTCGTACGGCGACCAGGTGTGCGCGTGGGTGACCCGGGTCCACGAGGGCCTCCAGTTCGCGTGCCGCATCCCGGACAACGTCATCGCGGACAAGAACATGCGGCTGTGCATGGAGCTGCTGCGGGAGCGTGTCGTCGCGGTGGCCCGGCAGACGTCGGCCGTGCGCCTCTGACCCCTCGTTGTGCCTTGCTAACCCCTCGCCGTAAGGCTGGCAGACCATTCCCGTACGGCGGTCAGCCCCTGCCATCCGGCCGGCGAGGCCGAATCCGACCTGGGGCACGTGTGCCGACCGGCGCGCGTGCCTCATGTGCGTTCACGGCAGTTGAGCTACCGGTCGAACCTGCCTACGACAGCGACGCGGCCGTAGGTTCGGGAGGCCGGCCGGCGTCCGCGACGCGTGGCGGGATCTCGTCGGACCCTGTCACCACACCCTCGGGACGTCGTCGTCGACGGCGACCGCATCACCTGGAAGCAGGCGGTCACCAAGCCGTTGCGCCTGAACCTGACCTTCGCGGTCACCGTCGAGGGCGACGCCCTCACCGGCACTTCGAAAGCCGGTCGCCTGCCGGCCTCCAAGGTCACCGGTCAACGCCGGGTCACTGGGACGGATCGACCTGCTCGGCCCAGCCGCTCCACGTCGGGATCGCCTCGCGCGCCTCCCGCCACGCGGACGGGATGCCGCCCGTCCCGGTGCGGGCCGCGACGACACCTCCGGCGATCGCGCAGGTCGTGTCCCGGTCGCCCCACCCGGCGACGGTCTGCCACAACGCCTCGGCCAGATCGTCCAGTTGACCCGCGGCGGACCAGAGGGCGAACGGCACGGTGTCCGGAGCGGAGATCAGCGTCCCCGATCCCAGCACGGAGGCCGCGTGCCGCACGGAGGTCCGCCCGGAGAAGTTCGCGGCGACCAGCAGGCCGGAGCGGACATCGCTCTCCGGCACGTGCGAGGCGACCTCGCGCAGGAACTCGGCGCGTGGCGCGGCCAGTTGACCCGCACCGGCGGCAGCCAGCGCGGCGGCGACCGCCACGGCGATTGCCCCCGCTACGGCCTCCGGGTGAGCGTGGGTGGTCAGCGCGGACAGCCGGGCCTGCTCGGCGGCGGCCTTCAGGTCATCCCGGAACCAGGCCCCCAGCGGCGCGACCCGCATCGCGGCACCGTTGCCGTAGGACCCCTGTCCGCCGAACTGGCCGGTGGTGACCGCCTGCCAGTCCTCGCCGTCGCCGATGCGGCGCAGGACGCTGTGCATGGACGGGCCGTACCCCCGATTCGGGTCCCGCTCGTACTGTGCGGCGAACTCCCGTGCCAGTGCGTCCGGTTGGACCTCGCCATGGGCCACCAGGTGGGCGAACAGGACGAACGCCATGGCCGAGTCGTCCGTCCACAACCACGGCACGGGGCGCAGCTCCCGTGCCGCCCACAACTCCTCGGCGGGCTCGTCGGACCGCGTGAACCAGCCGTCGCCGAAGGCGTCCCCCATCACCAGCCCGTCGAGGGAGGCGTGGGCGTGGTGCGGACTGCTCATGGCGGGGCTCCTGTTAATGATCGGCGGGCACCGCACATCGTAGTTAGGGTGCGTGGATGGAGCGGATCTTGGTGGTCGGGGTGACAGGCGCGGGCAAGTCGACGCTCGCACGGGCCGTGGGCGAGCGACTCGGAGTGCCGCACCACGAGATGGACGCCCTCTACTTCACCGGCCCCGACTGGACCGTCAACGAAGCCCTGACCGCCGACGTCCTGCGCCTCACCTCCGAACCCCGCTGGATCATCGACTCGATCGGCTCGCCCGAAGTCCGCGATGTGCTCTGGGAGAAGGCCGACACGGTGATCTGGCTGGACTACGCGAGACGCGTGATCATGCCGCGCGTCCTGCGCCGCTCCGTGAGACGCACGGTCACCCGCGAAAGCATCTTCGGCGGCAACAGGGAGACCTGGGCAGGCTGGTTGAGCCGCGAACACCCGGTCTGGTGGGCCTGGGCCCAACACACGAGCCGACGCCGCGAGATCGAACGCCGGATCAGCGATCCCCGCTTCGCACCGCTCACCACACACAGGTTCGCCCGCCCCGACGACACGATGGCCTGGCTGACGACCTTGGTGCCCCTGCTGCCTACGTAGGACGGCCTAGCGAGCGGTAGAAGTCGAGGTGGCTGTGCGCTGCCGCGTCCCAGGTGTGGCGGGCGGCGAGGGCACGTCCGGCGGCGGCGCGGGTCGGGTCCTGCGTCGCGAGGGCGTATACGAGTTCGGTGGCCAAGTCCCGTGGTGTGGTGGCGAATTGAGCGGCTCCGCCGAACACCTCACGCAGCACGGGCAGATCCCGCACGACCAACGGAACACCCGCCGCCAACGCCTCCATCGCGGCGAGACCGAAGCCCTCCTTGAGAGACGGGAACGCGAACGCGTCCGCCGCAGCGACCAGCGACGGCAGCTCGTCCTCTCCGACCTGCCCCAACACCACTGGTTCTACGGCGAGTTCGGCCGACCGCGCCTCCCAACTCGCCCGGTAGTCGCGGTAGTCGAAGAGCGTCTCGCCGCCCGCGATCACCAGGCGGACGTCGGGACGGGCGGCGCGCAGCAGGGCGTAGGCCTCCAGCAGGTCCAGCGAGCCCTTGCGGGGTTCGATGCCGCCGACGGTGAGGACGTACGGGCCGAGGCGGGAGCGCCAACTCGCCCGCGCGGCAGGGTCGGTGGCGGCGAAACGGTCGTAGGCCACGCCGTTGGGGATGACCTGCGCCTCGATGTCCCAGCCGGCGGCCAACTCCCCGGCGACGGCTCCCGATACGCAGATGTGCGCGTACGGCTCGACGATCGCGCGCTCGTGGCAGGCGGCCAGTTCGGGGGTGGTGAAGTGGTCGAGGTGATGGACCGTGCGGACGCAGGGGCCGGCCGCGTTGGCGCTGATGCAGTCCTGGGCGTGGACGACGTCGTAGGGAGTGGCGTCGAAGGCGGAGCGGAGGGTGGCGATGGAGCGCAGGATGCGTTCGCCGACGGTCTCCGTGGGCGGGCCGTCGGGGAACGGGACGATCTGGAGCCGTACCGCCGGGTTCACCGGGCGGAAGAAGCCCGCGTCGCCGCCCCGGCCCAGGGTCCACACCGTGACGTCCTCGCCCAGTGCCGCGAGGGCCTCCGCGAGGGCGAGGGTGTGGACGACCCCGCCGCGCGGCTTGGTGGAGTAGCTGAGCAGGGCGATCTTCACGTACGGGACTCCCGGTAGGCGTCGGGGCGGCGTTCGTCGAGGTGGCGTAGGACGCGGCGGGCCCGGTCGGTCTCGGCGGCGACGTCGATCTCGGCGACGGCGAGCCCGGCCTTGGACCAGGTGCGGGCGAGGATGTCGCCGCCCGGGCCGACCACCTTGGCCTGGCCGAGGAAGCGCATGCCGCCCATGGCGCCGGTCTGGTTGGAGGAGGCCAGGACGACCTGGTTCTCGGCGGCGCGCGACTGGTCGTACAGGTCGAAGAGGCGGGCCTGGCGGTCCTGGGCCATGCGGGGGGCGCGGTTGGTGATGCTGGTGGGCCAGGCGGAGAGGCAGGCGAGGATCTCGGCGCCGTCCAGGGCCAGCGAACGGGCCGACTCGGGGAAGGTCTTGTCGTAGTCGATGAGCATGCCGAGGCGGCCGACCGGGGTGTCGAAGGCGTCGAAGCGGTCCCCTGCCGTGTACGCGGCGACCTCACCGGCCGGGAGATGGACCTTGCGGTGCCGGCCGAGGACGCCGTCGCCGCTGACGCACACGGCGGCGTTGTAGCGCTCGGTCCCGCCGTCCTCGCAATAGCCCACGCACACCACCATCTCGGCCGCCAGGCGGGCGACTTGGAGGATCAGCGGGTCGTCCGGCATGAGGGCCGGGGGCAGTGTCTGCGGGTCGGGGTGGCGCAGGTCGGCGAGGTAGCCGCCGAGCGTGGCGTCGGGCAGCACCAGCAGTCCGGCGCCGTTGCCGCGGGCGTCGTCGATGAGTTTGGCGACGCGGGCCAGGTCGAACTCCAGGTCGCGGCCGAAGTGGGCGGCCGCGGCCGCGATCCGGATGGTGCTCATCGGGACTCTCCTTCGTGGACACCCCCGGCCTCGGCCGGGGGAGGAAGCGAAGCTCCTGCGAAGCTGGGCAGGAGAAGCTGGTTCGCCGTCAGGGCGGACCGGTGTGCACCGTCCACCGGCCGACACCCGCCGCTCACACGGGGGTTGATACGGTGTGAGGTATGGCGCGGCAGGTCAAGCGGGCGTTCAAGTACCGCTTTTACCCTACGAACGAGCAGGCAGCTGAGTTGTCGCGCACGTTCGGCTGCGTCCGGCTTGTCTACAACAAGGCGCTGGAAGAGCGCACACGGGCCTGGTACGGGGAGCAGCGCCGCGTTTCCTACGTCCAGTCGTCGGCCGAGCTGACTCAGTGGAAGAAGACCGGGGAGTTCGCGTTCCTGGCGGAGGTGTCCTCGGTCCCGCTCCAGCAGGCGCTGCGGCATCTTCAGACGGCGTTCGGGAACTTCTTCGCCCAGCGTGCGAAGTATCCGCGCTTCAAGTCCCGGAAGAAGTCGCGGGCGTCGGCCGAGTACACGCGCAGCGCCTTCACGTGGCGCGACGGACAGCTGATTCTGGCGAAGATGGCCGGTGCGCTGGACATCCGCTGGTCGCGCCCCCTCCCGGAGGGCAGCGAGCCGACCACGGCGACAGTGTCCCGCGACGCGGCGGGCCGCTGGTTCGTGTCCCTGCTGTGCGACGACACCATCGCCCCGGCCGCCGCCACCACAGCGGCCGTCGGCCTGGACGCCGGCATCACGTCCCTCGTGACCCTGTCCACTGGGGAGAAGGTCACCAATCCCCGGCACGAGCGCGGTGACCGCGCTCGTCTCGCGAAGGCGCAGCGGGAACTGTCCCGCAAGGCCAGGGGCTCGGCGAACCGGGAGAAGGCCCGCCGCAGGGTCGCCCGCGTGCATGCGCGGATCGCCGACCGGCGCCGCGACCACTTGCACAAGCTGTCGACTCGTCTCGTCCGTGAGAACCAAACGGTCGTGATCGAGGACCTCACCGTCCGCAACCTGCTCAAGAACGGCACGCTGGCACGCGCCATCTCGGACGCGTCGTGGACGGAACTGCGCTCGATGCTGGAGTACAAGTGCGCCTGGTACGGGCGCGAACTCGTCGTGATCGACCGCTGGTTCCCCAGCAGCAAGCTGTGCGGAACCTGCGGCACGGTCGCGGCGAAGATGCCGCTGACCGTCCGCACGTGGACATGCGCCTGCGGCGCCGTACATGACCGCGACATCAACGCGGCCCGCAACATCAAGGCGGCCGGGCTGGCCGTCTCGGCCTGTGGAGACGGTGTAAGACCTCAAGGGAGTACTCCTGGCGGGCAGTCGTCGGTGAAGCAGGAACCCCCGCGGGCGACCGCTGGAATTCCCCGCCTTTAGGCGGGGGAGGAAGTCAAGCGGTGACTGCTCCCGGGGCTGGTCCGTAGGTCTCGGGCCGCCGGTCGCGCAGGTGTCCCATCGACCGGCGGGCGGTCTCCAGGGCCTGTGCGACGTCGAGTTCGGCGACGGCGATGCCGGCCGTCACGCCCGTGTCGGCGAGGATCTCGCCGCCCGGGTCGACGACCTTGGCACTGCCGACGAAGCGTAGCGACCCGAACGTGCCCGCCTGGTTCGCGGACAGCCACACGATCTGGTTCTCCAGCGCGCGGGCCCGGTCGAACAGGTCGAAACGCCGCTTCCAGCGGTCCTGTTCGAGATCGGCGCTCGCCTTGGTGCGAGCGCCCGGCCAGGCCGACACGCACACCCCGATCTCGGCGCCGTCCAGCGCCAGGGCCCGCGCCGACTCCGGGAACGCCTTGTCGTAGCAGATCATCATCCCGAGCCGGCCGACCGGTGTGTCGAAGGCGTGGAAACGGTCGCCCGAGGCGTAACTCGCATCTTCGCTGAGGGGTTGGTGGACCTTGCGGTGGTTGCCGAGGACGCCGTCGCCTGTCACGCAGACGACGCTGTTGTACTGCCGCCCGTCCCCTGCGGCCTCGCAGTATCCCGCTACGACCGTCAACTCCCCGGCGAGGGCGGCCAGTCGGCGGATCTCCGGGCCGTCGAGGGCGAGCGCGGGCGGGCCCTCGTCCAACTCGCTGTCGTCGTCCAGGCTGAGCAGATAGCCGCCCAGGCAGGCCTCCGGGAGTGCGAGGAGTCGTACGCCCTGTTCCCCGGCCTCCTTGATGAGCCGTTCGGCGATCGCGAAGTCCTCTTCCAGGTCGCGGCCGAACTCGGCGGCCACGGCCGCCATCCGCAGCGTGCTCATGCCGTCCCCATTCCGGTCACCTCGGAGGCGACCGCCTCGGTGATCTCTCCGTCGCGCCAGCGCAGCCCGACCCCTTGCCCAGCGGTCAACTCCCCGCACACGGCGCCCGTCGCGGGCCCGGCGGGCAGCGCCGGCGCGTGCGGCTCGTCGGCGGTCAGCATCGCGAAGCCGGGGAAGCAGGTCAGCCAGTCGCCCATCGAGGCGTTCGTCGGACGTGGCACCTCGGCCACGTCGAGCACCGCACCGCAGCCGCTCGCCTCGGCGAGCATCCCCAGCGTGCCGGCGATCCCGGCCATCGACACGTCCTTCGCGGCGGCCGGTCGCGCGGCGGCCACCGCCCTTGTCATCGTGCGCAGTTCGTCCGTGCGACGCCGGGTGGTCGAGTCCCACTGGCGGCCCCGGTAGCCCGCGCGCCAGTCGCCGCCGAGGTCGGCCGTGAGCCGTACGGCGTGCCCCGGGCGTCCGCCGCCGCCGGGCACGGGTCGGCCGGTGCGGCCGAGTGCGGTCACCGACAGGGCGGCGGGGACGCCGAGTTGGGTGTGACCGCCGAGCACCGGGACGGCGTAGGCCCGTGCGGCCTCGGTCAGTCCGGCGAGGATCAGCGCGGCGTGCGCCGCATCGCGTGCGCCCACCGCGTCCAGGAGTCCGACCGGTGAAGCGCCCATCGCGGCAAGGTCGTTGACGTTCACGAGGACCGCGCACCAGCCCGCCCACTCGGGGTCCCGCTCGACCATCGACGGCACGATCGCGTCGCACGCGGCGATCACATCGGTGCCGGGGACGGGCGCGCCGTCGTCGCCGACGAAGCCGGGCGGGGCGGGGAGTTCGGCGAGCAGTTGGCCCAACGCGGCCTTAGTGGCTGCGACTTGGGCCGCGATGCGCGCGATAGGCCAGCGCATCAGGACGTGTGGCGTACCGGCGACCTCCGTGGCCCGCACCGGCCGCCAGCCGAGGCGGCGGAAGAGGACCTCGTTGCGGGCCTGTACGGTCGCGTCGAACCGCAGGACGCCCTCCGCCTCGGCGCGTGCGCAGGCCGCCCGGACCAGCGCCGCGCCGATTCCGTGCGGGCCGCGTGCCTGTGGGGCGACGACCAGCCGGCCGCCCTGCCACCAGCCGAGGTCGGGACCGTCGTCGACCGGGCCCAGCCGCACCCCGCCGATCACGCCGCCGTCCGGGGCCCGGGCGACCAGGACGACGGTACGGGCGTCGGCGTCACGGTCGTCGAGGTCGTCGCCGGTGAAGAGTCCCTGTTCGTGGACGAAGGTCTCCGTGCGCAGCCGTCGGTAGGCCGCCAACTCGGCCTTGTCGGCGGCTTGTTCGATGTGGAACGCGGGGCGGCGGTCGAGGGTGCTCCGGTCGCCCAGCAGCGCCAGGATGTCGACCGGCCCGTCCGTCACGAGGGGTGCCGTGGAGCCGTCGAGGTACACGGCCATCACCCGCCCGCCGACTGCAGGACACTGCACGCGCCGCAGGCCGCGCAGCCCGCCTTCTGGTCGGCGCCGCTCATCCCGGCGGCGCGCAGCCTGGCCGCGACGCGCTCGGTGACGTAGGTCAGGAGTTCGGCGCTGGGTGCCGGGATGCCGTCGCGGGCGGCGAGCGTGCCGGCCATCGGGCGGAACGGGACGACGAACGGGTAGACGCCCCGGTCGATCAGCTCGCCCGCGCCCGCGATGAGTTCGTCCGGGTTCTCGCCGAGTCCGACGAGCAGGTAGGTGGAGACGCGGTTCGGGCCGAAGACCCGTACCGCCTCGTCCCAGGCGGCCTCGTACTCGGCCATGGGGACGGTCGACTTGCCCGGCATCCAGCGCCGCCGGACCTCCTCGTCGAGGGACTCGACATGGAGGCCGATCGTGGTGGCCCCGGCGTCGTGCAGGGCGCGGATCCAGGCGAGGTCGCCGGGTGGTTCGCACTGCACCTGGACGGGGAGGCCGGGGACGGCTTCGAGTACGGCGCGTACGGAGCGGACGAGATTGCGCGCGCCCCGGTCGGGGCCGGTCGTCGTGCCCGTGGTCATGACCATCTGCCTGACGTCGTCCAACCGCACCGCCGCTTCGGCGACTTCGGCGAGCTGCGCCGGTGTCTTGGCGGCGACCGTCGCGCCCGAACGCAGGGACTCCTCGATGGTGCAGAAGCGGCAGCGGTCCGACTCGGCGTAGCGGATGCAGGTCTGGACGACGGTGGTGGCGAGGACGTCGGCGCCGTGGAGGCGGGCGATGTGCTCGTAGGGTGTGCCGTCGGTGGTGGTGAGGTCGTAGAACTTCGGGCGGTCCACGGCGGTCAACGTGAGCCCGGTGTCCGTGAGTTGTCCGTCCTCGTCGCCGAGCCACACCTTGCCGTCGCGGACGCGGTAGGGGCTGGCCGGGTTGGTGGGCAGTGCGGCGTTGGCACCGTCGACGAGGACGTGACCGTCGCCGCTCGGACCCGCGCCGTCGGGCCGCCGTACGGGGGCGTCCAACGCGACGCCGTGCAGGGCGAGTTCGGCGCGGGTCAGGATGCGCACATCCACCGCCGTACTCGTCGATTCGGTGCCAACGCTCACAGCGGCCCCCTTACAGCTGGTAGGTGGAGTTGATGATGGCGCCCTTGCGCGCGTAGTGGATCAGCGCGTCCTGGACGTCCAGCGGGTGGGTCGGGATGACACCCTCGATGAGATCCTCCTCGCGGGCACCGTGCAGCGAGAGGCCGAAGCGGCAGCAGAAGACCTTGCCGCCCTCGGCGATGAACGTCTTGAGCTGGTTGTTGATGTTGTGCTCGCCGGGGAAGGCCGAGTTGCCGGTGGTCGGGAAGCCGCGCGTGGCAAGGCAGTTGAGGGAGCCGGGGCCGTAGAAGTAGATGGCCGTCTCGAAGCCCTTGCGCAGGGCGCGGGTCGCCTGGAGTACGGCGACGAAGGAGACCGAGGACTCGTGGGCGATGCCGTGGACGAGCGTGAAGTACGTCTCGCCGTCCTCGGCCTTGTAGTCGGGAAACACCTTGGTGGCGCCGTAGATGCTGGTGCCGTCGGGGAGGGACGGGTGGGGGATCTCGTTGAGGGACTGCTGCTCGATCTCGCTGAGTTCGACGGTTTCGGACATGGCTGTCTCCTTGTGCGTACCGGACTTGAGACTTGAGAGGGGAGTCGGTCAGTCGTAGAGCGCGGCGAACGTGTCCCGGAAGACCAGGTCGCCGAGTTCGCCGCCGCCGGTCGCTTCGGCGAGGCGGGCGTACTCGCCCGTGAAGTCGCCCCACGGCTGGTCGCTGGCGAAGAGCACCCGGTCGTGGCCGATACCGCGGCGCTCGATCTCCCGGGCCAGCCAGCGGGGAGTGAAACCGATGGCCCAGGAGAGGTCGGTGTAGACGTGCTTGCCGGCGGTGATCCAGTCGAAGAACCGGGAACCGGCGAGCTTGATGTGGCCGCTCATCCCGCCGCCGAAGTGCACGAGATGGACGGGGACTTGATCGGCGTACCAGTCGACCAGGTGGCCGACCTCGTCGATGTCGGAGGCGGCACCGGGGGAGGTGTGGACGTGCACCACCAGCCCGTGCCGGGCCGCCTCGGCGAAGATGCGGTCCAGGTGGGGGCGGCAGGCCGGGTCGGTTGGCCGCCCGCCGAGCAGGAAGCTCAGCTTGAGCGCCTTCACGCCCCGTTCGCCCGCCAACTCCAGTGCCTGGGCGGTGCGTTGCTCGTCCTCGGGGCGCGGGGAGACCCAGAGCCCGGCGCGGATACGGTCGTCGGTCTGGGCGGCCTCGATCGCCAACTCGTTGAAGGAGAAGGCGATCGCGGGGTCCGGGACGCCGTAGTTCGGGATGACCAGGGCACGTTCGGTGCCCTCCGCGTCCAGGTCGGCGATGAGCTGCTTGACGGTGGCGCGGGCGGTGGTGTCGGGGTTGACCGGCGGGCCGCCGTAGAAGGGGTAGGCGGGGAGGACGCCGATGTGGCGGTGTGCGTCGTAGACCATGAGTGTCGTCCCGTTCCTCGTCCTTGTCCTCTTCTTCTCCTCGTCCTCTTCCTCAGCCGATGGGGAGGGCGGAGACGAGGTCGGTGGGGGCGCCGGTGAGGGTGCCGCAGACGTCGGCCAGGCGGCGGGACGCCTCGATGTGGTTCGCGAGGAACTCCGCGTCCCTGCCCACCGCTTCGAAGCGTCCCGAACCCCATGAGTGCTGCCAGGGCAGGCCGAGGAAGTACAGGCCGGGGACGCTGGTGGCGCCGCGCCAGTGCATCGGGTAGCCGCGGCCGTCGAACACGGGTGCCTCTATCCAGCGGTGGTCGCGGCGGAACCCGGTCGACCAGACGACGGACGTGATGTCGGCCTGGGCCAGGTCGAGTTCGCGGGGCTGGTCGTCCGGCTCCCACACGGGAACGTAGCGGGGTTCGTCCGGTGCGGTGATGCCCTGGGCGGTGATGTGGGCGTCGATGGCGTCCTTGATGCCCTCGGCCACGGCGTCCGCGTGGTCGAGGTTCATCTTGAGGTCGTCGGCGAACTCCAGTGCCGTACCGGTGACTTCGGTGAGCCGGCCGTACAGCCGCATGCCGTCGCGGGCGAAGGCGCGCAGGTCGATGTCGCGGCCTCCGTCGCGTCCGGTGACGTAGTGGTTGACGCGCATCCGGACCGCGCCGGCGTCGTCGAAGTCGTCGATGCTCTTCGCGTAGTGGCCCATCTCGTCGAGCCAGGCCACGCAGTCGCGGCCGCGGTAGACGCGGGCGACACGCGGGGCGCTGCCTACGGCCAGGTGCACCTGGCGTCCGGCGAGGTGCAGGTCCTCGGCGATCTGGCAGCCGGACTGGCCGGTGCCGACCACCAGGACGGCGCCCGGGGGGAGTTGGGCCGCGTTGCGGTAGCGGGAGGAGTGGACCTGGGTGAGGGAGTCGGGCAGGCGCTGGGCCATCGGGGGGAGCGAGGCGGTGTGGTACGGGCCCGTTGCTATCACCACCTGGTCGGCGGTGAAGTCCCCGCCGGTGGTGGCGAGTTCGAAGACCCCGCTCGGGGAACGCCGCAGCCGGGTGACCGTCACGCCCTCGACGAGCGGCGGGCGGAAGTGGGCGACGTAGCCCTCCAGGTACCGCACGATGTCGTCGCGCACCATGAAGCCGTCGGGATCGTCACCCTGGTAGGGGTAACCGGGCAGCCTGCACTGCCAGTTGGGGGTCACCAGGCAGAAGGAGTCCCAGCGGCGCTCGCGCCACTCGTGTCCGACCCGGTGGGCCTCGATCACGACGTGGTCGACGCCGCGTTCACGCAGCTCGTGGCTGACGGACAGTCCCGCCTGGCCGCCGCCCACCACGGCCACCGAGTAGTGCGCGCCGGCCAGCCGTACCGCCGGGCTCATCGGGGGCTCCCGTCGGCACCGGTGAGGGCCTCGACCGTGACCTTGGCCCCGCTGACGTCTGCGTATGCCGCGGCCGTCCGCTCTATTCGGGCGAGTTGGTCGGAGGCGCCGGTGCAGAAGAAGCCGAACTTCTCCCGTACCCGCTCCCCGGCGATACCGAGCGCCGTACGGCTGCGCTCGACGAATTCGGCGAGCTCGTATGCGGAGCCCGGAGTGAAGTAGTCCTCGACTATCGTGGAGGGTGAATAGCAGCGCTGGATCAGTCCGTCGGGCCAGCGCACATCGAAATACATCTCGGGCATGACATCCTCCATGCCGCGCGCCGAGGTCTTGCCACCTCGCCGCTCTCCATGGCGACAAACTTCGGCCCTGGGGATTTCCGAACGAAGTCATCGGGAACAAAGGGGAGTTGCGAAAACCTCACCGCGACTCGGGGGCGATGTCAGCTATTTGTCATCGCCCGTTGACGTCTCGGCGGACGGCCAATGGGCGAGCGAGATCATCCCCATCACCCGGCGTATCAGGTAGAAGGCCAGCGGCAGTTCGACGAACAGTGCCAACGCCGCCGACCACCAGACCTCCGACGTGCCGAAGGCGAGGGACACGTCGAACCACGCGTCGCAGATCAGCAGTACCGACGTGGTGAGCGCCGCCAGGATGACGGCGCGGTTCCGGCGCCAGCCGAGCAGCGCGGTGGACGCCATCGCGACCACGAGCAGGACGTCGAATCCGACCCAGGTCAGGCGCCACTGGTGGACCTCGTACCCGGACGGCAGTGTCGTCGCCAGCAGGACCGTCCACGGGACGAGCCCCACGGCGCAGACGGTGAGCAGTTCCAGGGTGTGACGCCGGTGTCGGCGTACCCGCTCCAGCACGTCGGGCGTCGGAGTAGGGGCCTCGACCCGGTTGCGGGTGTCGGCGTTTATCGCGTCGCTCACCTCGACTGCTCCGTTCTCAGACGTCCGATGGTGATCCAGTAGGGCAACGCCCCCTTCGGCGTCATTTCTTCCCGAGGGCGGCGGGTGCGGATTTCACGCCTCCGGATCGCCGTAAATCGGATGGACCCCTCCAATAGCGGAGGAAGAGAGCGGCGGACTAGACTCGCGCAACCAACGATCCGGGGAAGGTCCGGCATGCGACGGTGGGCGGAATTCGTTCTTCGGCATCGCAAGGCGGTAGTGGCGTTCTGGGGTCTGGTGCTGGTCGCCGGCATCCTGCTCGCCGGTCGCACCACGGACCGGCTGACGATCGACTTCTCCCTGCCGGGCCAGCCCGGCACCGTGACCGCGCACAAGATCGAGGACGCCTTCGGCAGCGGCGGCGACACCAACCCCTATCTGGTCGCGGTCACCCTGCCGGCCGGGCAGACGATCACCGGTCACGAGACGGACGTCGGGAAGGTGTTCACGGCCGTGGGCACGGCGGTACCGGGCGTGCGGCTCATCGACGAGGCGAACACCGGGGACAAGGCCTTCCGGACGAAGGACGACCGCACGGCCTACGCGCTGGTCTTCTACCGGTTCAACCCGTCACCCAGCCAGAAACCGCTGACCGACCCGATCCGCGCGGCGGCGGAGAAGGCCCAGCCGGCGGGCGCGGTGATCGGGGTGACCGGCGAGGACCCCCTGGCCTCCGGTGGCGACGACGGGGGCGGACCCGGGGTGCTCGGCGAGACGCTCCTAGGCGCCGTCGGCGCACTCGCGGTCCTCGCCTTCGTGTTCGCCTCCTTCCTGGCCCTGCTGCCGCTGCTCGTGGCCGCGGTGTCGATCCTCGCGACCTTCGTGATGCTGCTGCCGCTCACCTACGCCACCGACGTGTCGTTCATCGTGCAGTTCCTGGTCGCCCTGATCGGCCTGGGCGTGGCGATCGACTACTCGCTGCTGTTCGTCACCCGCTGGCGCGAGGAGCGCGACCGCGGCCGGGACAACCACGAGGCGGTCGTGGTCGCGATGCAGCACGCCGGACACGCGATCGTGTTCAGCGGCGTCACGGTCGCCATCGGCCTGCTCTCCCTGGTCGTCCTGCCCGTCCCGTTCCTGCGCAGCATGGGCTACGGCGGCGCACTCATCCCGCTCGCGAGCGTGCTGACGACGCTCACCCTGACCCCCGCGATCCTGGGCGGCATCGGACCCAAGGTCGACTGGCCGAAGATCCGGCACGAGAACCGGGCGAGCCGCTTCTGGAGCCGCTGGACCGCCGCTGTCGTACGCCGCCGCTGGATCGCGGCCGCCGCCGCGCTGGCCGCGCTCGCGGCCCTGGTCGGTGTCTTCCTCGGCATCAAGATCGGCCTCGCCTCCTCGGAGTCGCTGGCCAAGAGCGGCCCGGCCTACGACACCCTGCGGACCCTGGAGCGCGGTGGCGTCCCGACCGGCGCGCTGACCCCGATGGAGGTACTGGTCAGCACCGACCAGGCGAAACCTGTCGCCGCCGAGCTGGCCAAGGTCGACGGTGTGACCAGCGTGCTCGTGCCGACCGGGCCCGCGGGCAACCGGGGCGGGCAGAGCATCGTCGTCGTCATCCCGGACACCGAGACGGTGAACTCGAAGAGCGTCGACGTGGTCAGACGGGTCAAGACCGCCACCGAGCATCTGCCCGGCGTCGTCGGTGTCGCGGGCGTCGGCGCGGCACAGATCGACTTCCTGCACGCCGTCTACGGCAACTTCCCGCTGATGCTCACGATCATCGCGCTGCTGACGTACGTCCTGCTCGTGCGCGCCTTCCGCTCGCTGCTGCTGCCGTTGAAGGCGGTGCTGCTCAACCTGATCTCGCTGGCGGCGACACTGGGCCTGATGGTGCTGTTCTGGCAGGACGGCCACGGCTCGAACACGCTCTTCGGTATCGCCGCGACCGGGGCCGTCACGTTCTGGATCCCGATCATGATCTTCGCGTTCCTGTTCGGACTGTCCATGGACTACGAGGTGTTCATCCTCTCCCGCATCCGGGAGGAGTACGACGCCGGCCTCTCGACCGACGACGCGGTCGTCGAGGGCATCGGCCGCACCGGCCGACTCGTCACCAGCGCCGCACTCATCCTCTTCCTCGCCTTCGCCGCGCTGGCCTCGGGACCGGGCACCGATCTCAAGACGCTGGCGACCGGCCTGGGCATCGGTATCCTGCTCGACGCGACCATCGTGCGGATGCTCCTCGTCCCCTCCCTCGTCTCCCTGTTCGGCGGCTGGAACTGGCACCTGCCCGCCTGGGCGGCCCGCCCACTGCGCGTGGCGCCGTCCAGCCCGCACCCGGAACCGTCCGGGCCGGCGCCGACAGCACCGGCGGGCTAGGCCCTCCTCGTCCAAGACCCCCGGCCGAAGCGGAACGGCGTGAGCACGTCGGGGCGTACGTAGGCGGCGAGATGGTGCCCGGTGACGGGCCCCAGGGTGACGCGAGCATGCCGTGCCCCGTCGCCGCGAAGGCGTTGTCGTGCCCGGGGACGCGGTCGATGACCGGGAGCCCGTCGGGCCGGAGCGCCAACGCGCGGGCGATGGCGACGCGTTGCTGCTCACCGCCGGAGAGCCGGTCGGGCAGTGCGAGGCCGCGGTGAGCGCCCCCGACCCGGCGCAGCAGAGTGACGGCCCGCTCCAGGGCCTCCGACTCCGGTACACCGGCCTTGCGTTGGGCGACCATGATGTTCTCCACGGCCGTGAGATGGGGGAAGAGGTTGAAGCGCTGGAAGACCATGCCGACCGTGCGGCGCAGTCCCGGCAGGTCGCGGCAGACGATGCGGCCGTCGCGGTGCACCACCTCCCCGGCGACGCCAGACGGAGATCCTGCTCCGGGAGTCCGTGATGCTGCGCTCCCGGCTGCTCGCCGAACGGGCCGCCGAGAAAATCCTCACCGACATCGCGTCCTACGACCCCCAGGTCGTCGAGGGCGACTTCCTCGTGTTCCGCGCCGCCGAACTCGGCTTCGACCTGCGCCTACGGCGGGTCGCCGTCGCCTTCGAGGTGAGCGTGCCCCGCCCGGCGCCCCGCCGCCAGGGCGGCACCCAGACCCGGGACATGGCCCTGGTCCGCTCCGAACTGCTGCGCACCGTGGGGGAGATCTTCGCCGACCCCCAGGACATCGTCGCCGCCACCGCACCCGGCTGGATCGGCGTCCTGCACCGGCTCCCCGCCGGATGCTCCACGCCCTCCCTCGTGGCCGACTGCCGACGGGTCACCGATCTCATCGCCGCCCAGGACGGGCTCGTCGCCCGCGCCGGGATCGGTGAACCCGCCACCTCCGTCGGCGGGTTGCACGACTCCTACCAGGACGCGTGCGACGCGCTGCGGCTCGGTACCCGGTTCGCCGACACCGACCCCGTCCATCTGATCACCGACCTGCGGGTCCACCAGGTGGTGACGGCGGTGAGCCAGGCGGCCCGCAACCGCCTGCTGGACCTCACGGCCACCGAACTGCGCGCCCAGCCGGACTGGCCGGCCCTCCGCGACACGGTGACCGCCTGGTGCGAGAGCGGGTTCAACCTCGTCCGTACCGCCGAGGTCCTGCACATCCACCGGAACACCGTCGTCTACCGGATGAACAAGATCGAGCAGATCACCGGCCGCTCCCTGCGGGAGTACCGGACGGCCATGGCGCTCTATCTCGCGTGCCTGGCCGACCGGTTGGGTGGTGGAACGGTCCGCTGAGCCTCAGGCCGACGTGCCCCGGGCGCGGAGCATCCGGCTCACCTCGTCGGACCGCTCCAGGACGGTCGTGCGGACCACCGGGACCGCCTCCTGGGACACCTGCCTGGCCTGCTCGATGTACGAGGCGTCGATGGCGTGCAGCGGGAAGAGGCGGTGCGTGTAGCTCATCGCCAGGATCATCCCGCCCAGGTGCAGCTTCGGGACCGCCTCCAGGTAGCGCTCGGCGTAGGGCGCCAGCAGCTCGTCCTGGCCGGGGCGCCAGAAGGCCGCCGCGACCAGGCCCATCGAGTTGATGGGGACCGTACGGTCCACGACCAGCTGTTGCCAGACCTCCGCCTTCGTCGCCGCGTCGGGCAGCGCGGCCCGCACGGTGAGGGCGCGGACCCAGGCGTCGGGGTCCGGGTCGCGGGTGAGCAGACGGTCGGATTCCGCCGTGACGTCGCCGCCCAGTTCCGCCTCGCGGATCAGCGCGCGCCAGTGCAGGTCCACGTCGTCGCCCGCCTGTTCGCGCAGCCAGGCGAGATCGTCCGCCGTCGTCGCGGTACGGGCCAGCCCGCGCAGCGCGACCTGACGGCGGCCGGGGTCTCCGGCGAGGTCGCGACAGGCGGCGGCCACCGCTGCCGACAACTCGACGCGGTCGGCGGGCGGCGCCCACAGTTCCGCGGCGTTCGCCGCGAGGGTCAGATACGGCTCGATCACCGCGTCGGACGTCTCGACCGTCAGCACCGAGGTGAGGCACCGTCCGGCTTCCGCCGCCGTGGCCTCGCCGGTCGTCAGCATGTCCCAGACGGTGGCCGCGGCCACGCCCCGGGAGATGGCCGTCGGCAACTGTGCCGCCGTACGGAAGAGGGCGTCCCTGGTGGTCGGGTCCGGGCGGGTCGTCGCGAAGGTCAGGTCGTCGTCGTTGATCAGCAGGACATCGGCGGCGGGCGGGAGGCCGGTGATGGTGGTGCGGGGCTCCGTCACCTCGACCCGTACCAGCGCCCGGCGTTCGAGCGCGTCGCCGTTCCTCTCGTACGCGCCCACCGCCAGGACCTGCGGGCGCGGGTCGGCGGCGGCCACCAGCGTGACCGAGTCGCCGTCGCGCTCCAGGGTGAAGCGGTCGGTGCCCGCCGTCGCCAACCAGGCCGTGCGCCAGGTGTCCAGGTCGCGGCCACTGGCCTCGGACAGGGAGTCGATCAGGTCCTGGAGCGTGGTGGTGCCCCAGGCGTGGCGGGCGAAGTAGGCGGCCATGCCGGTCCTGAAGTCGTCCTCGCCGACGTACGTCATGAGCTGCTGGAGGACGGACGCGCCCTTGGGGTACGTGATGTTGTCGAAGATCGACCTGGCCTGGGCGACGTCGTGGATGGGCTGGTGGATCGGGTGCGAGGCGGGACCCTGGTCGGACAGGTACGCGCTGATCTTGCCGATCATCAGATGGCCCGCCCACGCGTCCGTGTGCCGGGTGGCGCGCTCGGCCGCCCAGTGGCAGGCGAACTCCGCGAACGCCTCGTTCAGCCACAGGTCGTCCCACCAGCGCATGGTGACGATGTTGCCGAACCACATGTGCGCCATCTCGTGCAGCAACACCCGTGCCAGCAGACCGTGTTCGGCCGGGGTCGGCGCGGCCCGCCGCAGGAACGCGTCCGACCAGGTCACACAGCCGTAGTTCTCCATCGCCCCGCCGAACTCCGGCATGAACACCTGGTCGTAGCGGCGCTGCGGGAACGGCATCGCGAAGGCCTCGGCGTAGAAGGCGAGGCCCTGGCGGGTGAGGGTGAAGATCTCGTCGGCGTCGCGGTCGAGGACCTCGGCGAGTGAACGGCGGGCGTACAGGCCCAAGTTGTGGCCGTCGGCCTCGCGGCGGACCTCGTGGAAGGGGCCCGCGTTGATGACCGTGTTGTACACGGACAGGGGCGGGGTGTCCGGGAAGGTCCAGCGGCGGGCCGCGCCCAGCTCCTCGACGCGCGCGTCGCCGGAGTTGCTGGTGACGGTCCACGCGGACGGCGCCGTGACGGTGAAGGCGTGCGGGGCCTTGAGGTCGGGCTGGTCGAAGCAGGCCCAGACGAAGCGGGCCTCGTCCGGTTCGAAGCTCATCCACACGTACACCTCGCCGTCGGCGGGGTCCGTCGCCTTGTGCACGCCCTCGCCGGCCGTGGTGTCGGCCTGGACGCTCTCCACCCGCAGCACGTTGTGCTCGGCCAGGCCGGGCAGATGGATCCGCCCGTCCTCGGCGGGGGCGAGTTCGACCCCGTTCAGCGTCGCGCTCAGCACCCGCGCCGCACAGTCCACGAAGGTCTCCGCGCCCGGCTCACGACACGTGAACACGACAGTGGAGACGGCGCGGACCTCCGGCCCGTCGGGCAGTGCGGTCAGATCGACGTCCACGTCGTACCGCTCGACCGCGAGCAGCGCGGCCCGGCGCTCGGCTTCGATGCGGGTCAGGCTTCGGATCCCCATGTGTGTCCTCCCTCGGCAGACAGCGGCCGTCAGCGTACGACGGGGACAGGTGGGGAGCGCAGGGGATTTCGGGGGTGTCGACCTCGGCCGCGGTCGATCGGCCGCCGTCTCGCGCGGGACGCGGCTCGGTCACGGAGAACGCCACGCCGGGCGCTCGGCCCCTGACCGAGCGCCCGGCGTGTGCGAGGACGGGGTCGGCGTCGCGGCCCGGTGGTCGTCCCCGCCCGACCGCCGGACCGTGCGCCGCCGACCCCGTCGGATCACCGCCCCCAACTGCCCCTGACTCAACCCCTCACCGCCCCCGCAACCCCGCGCTGATCATCCGCCCCGTGCGGCGCGCGGTCTCCGCGAGCCGTTCCAGGTGGTGGGCCGGGTCGGTGAGGACGCACAGGGCCGCCACGGGGGTGCCGCGCACCCCGAGCAGCGGAACTGCCGCGCAGCACACGCCAGTTACCACTTCCTCCCGGTCGAAGGCGGCGCCGCGCTCCCGTATCGCGTCGGCGTCCCGCGCCCAGGACGCGGGAAGCGGCCCCAGCAGGGGTGCCGGAGTAGCCGTTGCCACCAGGATCTTGCCCGCCGCGGTGAACCACGGCCAGGTCATCCGGGTCTCCAGCGGATCGGGCCGTCGGGCGTCCTCGGGACACCACTCGACCATCAGCGTCTCGCCCTTCCACAGCACGGCGATTCCTACGGTCGTCCCCGTGACCTGCGCGAGCCGGCGCATCGGTTCCCGTGCGGCGGCCCGCAGCCGGGGATGCGGCTGCCACGCGCTCCCCAGGCGGAACATCCGCGGGCCCACCCGGTAACTGCCTCCGCACCGTTCGACCGCGCCCAGGTCCGCCAGTTGTTCCAGCAGGCGGTACGCGGTCGTCTTGGGCAGCCCGCAGTCGGACGCCAGCCTTGTGGGCCCCGCCTCCACCGCCTGCTCCACCGCCTCCAGCAGTGCGAAGGCGCCCTCCAGCACGCTCCTTCCGCCGGCGTTCCCCGTGGCGGCCGGTAAGGTCTCCGGCCGTCGTACCGGCACCCGTGTCTCAGGTGCCATCACTCCCTGTGTGATCACACGTCTCGCCCCCGTTTGCCTGTTGCGCAGCCGCCAGGCGACGGCCCTGCCGTCATGCCCGGACGGGACGCGGTCGGCGCCCCGTCCGTTCCCCAGCAGATTCGCACCGGTGTGTGACGGGAAACCTTGTCGAAGGCTTGTCGCGCCGCATATGCGTCTGTGAAAAAAAGGAGGAGGCTTCGTGAGGGGGGAGGCGCACACCATGGTGGACGTGCAGTTGCTCGGGCCGGTGGAACTGTCGGCGGAGGGGCGCGCGGTGGAGGTGGGCCCGCCCCAACGCCGCACCGTGATGGCCGCGTTGGCCGTGGACGTCGGCCGCCCCGTCGCCGTCGACGTGGTCATCGAGCGGGTCTGGGGCCCGCACGCGCCCGACGGCGCGCGCGGCGCGGTGCACGCCCATGTAGCCCGGATACGGCGGATGTGCGAGCAGGCCGCCGAGACCGCGCAAGAGCCCTTATTACTGGTGCGCCGTTCCGGCGGATACCTGCTGGAGGCGCGCCCGGACCAGGTGGACGTCTACCGGTTCCGGCAGTTGGTCGACCAGGCGCGGGCGGCGGGGCCTGTCGAACCGGTACGGGCGGTGCTGCTGCGCGAGGCGCTCGACCTGTGGCGCGGGGAGCCGCTGTCCGGGCTGAACGGGGAGTGGGCGGCCCGGATGCGCGAGGCCTGGCGGCGTCAGCACCAGGACGCGGCCGTCGGCTGGGCCCGCGCGGAACTGCGCCACGGTGAACCCGCGTCCCTCATCGGCCGGTTGACCGGCCTGCTCGGCGAGTACCCGCTCGCGGAACCCCTGGCCGAAGCCCTGATGCGGGCCCTGCACGAGACCGGCCGCAGCGCGGAGGCCCTGGACTGCTACGCCGCCGTCCGCAAACGCCTGGCCGAGGAACTCGGCACGGACACCGGACCGGCACTGCGCCAGCTCCACCAGTCGATCCTGCGCGGCCACCGCTCCGCGTCGCCCCCACGCCCCGAACCGTCCCCGGTCGCACGACAGACCGAGCCGTCGACGGTGCTACGACAGTCCGAGCCATCGGGGGTACTGCGGCAGACCGAGCTTCCCGCCCAACTCCCCATGGGTATACGAGGGTTCACCGGCCGCGACGGCGAGCTGGCCCGGCTCGCCGCGATCCTCGTCTCGGCCGAGGGAGAGTCCGCCGCCGTGGTCATCTCCGCGGTGTCGGGCATGGCGGGCGTGGGCAAGACCGCCCTCGCCGTGCACTGGGCGCGGAGGGTCGAAAGCGCCTTCCCCGACGGGCAGTTGTACGTGAACCTGCGAGGCTTCGACCCGCAGGGATCGGTGGTGCAGCCGACCGAGGCGGTACGCGGGTTCCTGGACGCGCTCGGGGTACGGCCGGAGCGGGTGCCGCCCGGCCTTGAGGCCCAAGTCGGGCTGTACCGAAGCCTGTTGACGGGGCGTCGGATGATGGTCGTACTCGACAACGCCCGTGACGAGGAACAGGTCCGCCCGCTGCTGCCGGGCGCCGTCGGCTGCATGGCGCTGGTGACCAGCCGGAACCGGCTGACCGGGCTGGCCGCGACGGAGGGCGCCCATCTCCTCGCGGTGGACCCGCTGACACCGGCCGCCGCACGGGACGTACTGGCGGAACGGCTCGGCGCGGGCCGGGTCGCGGCCGAACCGGCGGCGGTCGCGGACGTCGTCACCTGGTGCGCGGGACTGCCCCTCGCGCTCGCCGTGGTCTCGGCACGGGCCGCCGCGCAGCCGCATCAGCCCCTCGGCACACTCGCCGAGGAACTCCGGGAAGCGGGCGGCCGGTTGGACGCGCTCGACGGGGGCGAGGAGTCCAGCCAGGTACGGGCGGTGTTCTCCTGGTCCTACAGCGCGCTCAGCCGCGCCGCGGCCCGGCTGTTCCGGCTGCTGGCACTGCACCCGGGACCCGACCTCGACCAGCGCGCGGCGGCCGCCCTGGCCGGGGTGCCACCCGAGCGCGTCCGTGCGCTGTTGGCCGAACTGACCGGCGGTCACTTGCTGGTTGAGCATGTTCCGGGGCGGTACGCCTTCCACGACCTGCTGCGCGTCTACGCGGGGGAACTCGTGACCGCGTACGACGACGAGTGGGAGCGGCGATCGGCGGTCCACCGGATGATGGACCACTACCTGCACTCCGCGCGCGCGGCCGACGTGCTGGTGACCCCGCAGCCCAATCCGGTGGAGTCGCCCACGCCCAGACCCGGCGCGAACGCGGTCGAGTTCGAGGACTACGGCCGTGCGCTCGCCTGGCTCGTCGCCGAACACCCGGTGCTGCTCGCGCTCGTACGGCAGCAGAGGCCCGGCTTCGACGCGCACGTGTGGCGCCTGGTCACCGTACTGACCACCTTCCTGGACCGGCACGGATACTGGCAGGCGCTGCTGACCGCCGGACACCGCGCGCTGGCGGCGGCCGAACGGGAGGGCGACCTGGCCGGACGGGCGGGCGCCCATCGCGGACTGGGCCTGGCCCTGGACCGGTTGAAGTGCCCGGAACCGGCCCGGGAGCACTATCTGCGGGCCCTCGAACTGTTCGCCGCGGCCGGCAGCGACGCGGGCCAGGCCCGCACCCATCAGCATCTCTCGCGGATGTCGGGGGGACAGGGCAACGACGAACTCGCGCTGGAACACGCCTACCGGAGCCTTGAGCACTACCGGGCCGCGGGCGACCGGGCAGGACAGGCCGCCGCGTTGAACCACATCGGCTGGCGGCAGGCACACCTCGGCGACCATCTCCGCGCGCTCGCACACTGCGAGCAGGCGCTCGAACTCGCCCACGCGGCCGGTGATGTGGACGGGCAGGCGCACATCTCCGACAGCCTCGGCTACATCCACCACCAACTGGGTGGTTATCAACAGGCAGTTGACCGGTACCGGCAGGCCGCCCAGTTGTTCCACGCGACGGGGGAGCGGCACAGCGAGGCCGCCTGTCTGACCTGCCTCGGCGACAGCCATCGCAGCGCGGGACAGTCCGACGCGGCCCACGAGGTGTGGACCCGTGCGCTCGCCCTGACCACCGAACTCGGCCTGCCTGACGACGATCCCATCCGCGCCGGGTTGCGGGAGCGCGTCGGGGACGGTCCGCTGTCGTAGCGGCCGGGCCTCTCGACTCAGGCGCATGGTTCGGCCGTTGCGTCCGGTACCGGGGCCGTGGTCCGCGGCCTCAGGAGACGGCTGAGGGCGATGCCCGCGGCCGTGCAGGCACCGGTCAGCCACCAGGTGGAGTGCCAGTCGCCGGTACAGGTGGCCAGCCACGCGGCGGCGGTGGGGCCGACGAAGCTCCCGGCGTTGAACAGTTGCTGGATCAGGCCCATGGTGGCGGGAGCGGAACCGCCGGCCGGCGTCAGCTCACCGATCATGCGCAGCAGGGTCGCCGGTATCGCCCCGCCGGTCAGCGAGAAGACCGTGACACACGCGAACTGCCAAGCGGTGCCTGCCGGGAAGCCGTGCCAGTCCACGGCGAAGGCCAGCACGGACGTGACGGCCATGAGGACGAACGCGGGGACGATGAGGGCGCGGGTGGGCAGGCCGCGCTTCATGAGTGCCGCAGTAGCGATCGAGCCGACGGCGTTCGCCGCACCGACCACCGCAGTGAGCACGCCCGGCCAACTGCCCGTCATCCCGCCGTCCCGATAGATGGTGGGCAGGAATCCGACCACCGCCATCCACGGCAGGGTGTAGCAGGCGAAGACAAGACCGGCCGTCCAGGGTGCCGGTGCCCGGACGGTACGGCCGATGCGCGCCAGGGCCGCCGCCGCGCCACGCACACCACCCGCGTCGTCCCGGGGAACCCGGGCCAGGACCCACGGCAACGGCAGCAGCGCGACCACGGCCATGCCCCACCACCACACCCGCCACGGCATCACCTGGAGGACCAGCGCGCCGACGATGAGACCGGCGAAGGTGGAGATGCCCTGGTAGGCGCCCCAGAACCCCATCGCCGTGGTGAAACGGCCGGGTGGAGCGGTGCGCCGGATCAGCCCCGGCCCTGTCACCGCCACCAGGATGAAACCGGCCCCCTCGACCGCCCGCGAGGCCAGCAGCGGCGCCGCCGACCAGGCGAATCCACCGCCCGCCGAACCGAGGAACAGCAGGACCAGCCCCGCGCTCAGACAGCGCCGCTCACCGATCAACTCGGCCAGCAGCGAGACGGCAAGTCCCCCGAGCATCCCGGCCAGTTGGACGATCCCCAGCAGGGTCCCGGCCTGGACCAGACTCAGCGACAGGTCGTGCCGCAGGAACGGGAGCGCGGGCGGCACCTTCCACACCTGTAACCCGGCAGCGACTCCGGCGGCGACGATGACGAGCCAGGAACTACCGGTGCCAGAAGTTGGTGTCTTCGAGGCCATGGCGGGCGGTCCTTCAACAGGGTGGAGGCGTGGAACGGCTCACCACCTTGACCACACGGCCGGGCATTCGCGCAATAGAGGTTCCGATTGGTGCGACAGGTGCTCAATAGGCCTGAATTCTGGTGGCAGAATGCACATCATGACGCTGATGGACCCCTTGGACGCCCGGATCATCCTGGCCTTGGACGACGACCCGGACGCGACGATCCTCGCCCTCGCCCAGACCCTGGGCGTGGCCCGGAACACCGTGCACGCCCGGCTGCGGAGGATGGCCGCCGACGGCGTGCTCAAACCCGTTAGTCGACGCGTCGACCCCGCCGCCCTCGGGTACGGCCTGGTGGCGTTCATGTCGCTGGCCGTGAGTCAGGCCGAACCCGAGAGCGTGCACGAAGGCCTGCTCGATCTCCCCGAGGTCATCGAGGTGCACTACACCACCGGCGACGCCGACCTCCTCGCCCATGTCGTCGCCAAGGACACCGCGGACCTGCACCGCGTCACCAAGGCGATCCTCGCCATCGACGGAGTCGACCGCACCAGCACCGCCATCTCCTTGGCCGAGGTCATCCCGTACCGCCCCCGGGCTCTGCTGCATCGCCTGGCGAAGCGACGAGCCACCTAGAGGTCCAACTCCAGCACCGGGGAGTCGCAGCGGCTCACGCAGATCATCATCGTGGTGGCGGTGGGTCGTTCGGACGGCTCGATCACCGTGTCGCGGTGGTCCGGGACCCCGGCCGTGACCGCTGTCTCGCAGGTACCGCAGTAGCCCTCCTCGCAGGAGTACGGCACGTCCGGGAGCTTCTCCCGTACGACGTCCAGCACGGAACGGTCGGCGGGCACGGTCAGCCGCAGGCCTGAACGGGTCAGCACCACCTCGAACTCACCACCCGGTGAGCCGATTTGGACTGGGTCGATGTCGTCGGCCGCCGTGAAGCGTTCGACGTGCAGTGACCGCGCCGGGTCAGCCGTACGGCACAGAGCCGTCACCGCGTCGAGCATCGGTTGCGGGCCACAGGCGTAGACGGCGTACGAGGCCGGGGTGGCGGCGAGTTCGGCGGCCAGGTCAGGGAAGCCCGCCTCGTCCTGCGGTACGAGCAGCACGCGGTCCCCGCCCAACGCCGCCAACTCCTCTGCGTACGCGAGCCGGGACCGGTCGCGGGCGCCGAGGATCAACCGCCAGGGGAGGCCGCGGGCGGTGAGTTCGCGGGCCATCGGCAGCAGCGGGGAGACGCCGATGCCGCCGGCCAGCAGGAGATAGCCCGGCGCGGGTAGGAGCGGGAAACGGTTGACCGGTCCGCGTACCTCCAACTCCCTTCCCACCAGGGCGGTTTCGTGGATCTCCCGGGAGCCGCCACGCCCCTCGGGCACGCGGTGCACGGCGATCGTCCACGCCTCGGTGTCCGTCGCCTCCCCGCACAGCGAGTAGGTCCGCCGCAGCCCCGAGGGCAGGGTCAACTCCACATGTGCGCCCGCCTCCCAGGTCGGCAGGGCGCCGCCGGTGGGTCGGGTCAGCCGGAGTTCCAGCACGTCGTGGGCGATCCAACGGGCCTGTCGGACCAGGAGCCGTACGGTCGCCGCGCGGGAGGTGCCGAGGTCAGAAGACACGGAAGTACTCCCGCTGTTCCCAGTCGGTCACCTCTTCGCCGAAGCGGGTGATCTCGGCTCGTTTGATGCTCGTGTAGTACGCGACGAAGTCCTTGCCGAGCCGGTCGGCGAGCATGCGGTCGGACTCCAGCGCGTCGAGGGCCTCGCCCAGCGAGCGGGGGAGCGGTTCGGCGCGTGCCGCGTAGGGCTCGTCGGCGGCCGGTCCGGGTTCGAGGCCACCGGCCACGCCCTCCAGCCCGGCGGCGAGTTGGGAGGCGAGGTAGAGGTAGGGGTTGGCGGCCGGTTCACCGATCCGGTTCTCCAGACGGGTGGATGACGGTCCGTCACCCAGCACCCGCACCATCGCCCCGCGGTTGTCGCGCCCCCAGACCGCCCGGTCCGGTGCCAGCGACAGCGAGCGAAAGCGCTTGAATCCATTGAGAGTTGGCGTCGAGAACGCACTCGTGGCCCGCGCGTGCCGCAGCAGCCCACCCAAAAACGCCGTTCCGTACGGCGACAACGGCGGCCCGGACGCGGTGAGTTCGCCGGTCTCCGGTGCGAAGACGCCCACGCCGTCGCGCAGCATGCTCTGGTGCAGATGCCAGCCGCTGGAGAAGACGCCTGGCAGATGGGGGCGGCACATGAAGGTGGCGTGATGGCCGTGGCGGGCGGCGACCTGTTTCACGGCGCTGCGCAGCAGCACCATCGCGTCGGCCGTGCCGAGACCGTCGGCGGGCTGGAGGGTCAACTCGACCTGGCTGGGGCCGAATTCCACCTCCAGGCTGCGCAATGGGAGGCCCAGGCCCTCGATGTTGGAGCGCAGGACGTCGAGGATGGGGTCGAGTTCGTCGTAGCGCAGCTCGCTGAGGTACTGGTAGCCGTGGTTGAGCATGCCGACCTCGGGCGCGGCGCCGGGCTGGCCCTGGTCGCCGGGGCCCAGACGCGGATCGTCGAGCCGGAAGAGGTGGAACTCCACCTCCAGGCCTGTGCGGTACGTCAGCCCGTCGGCCTGGTCGAGGACGGAGCGCAGCAGTCGGCGCGTGCACAGCGGGACCGGTGCGCCGGTGGTGAAGCGCAGGTCGCACAGCAGCCAGCCCGTGCCCGGGGACCAGGGCAGCATCCGGAAGGTCAGCGGGTCGGGGACCATCACCATGTCGGCGGCGCCGCGCAGTTCGGGCAGCCCGAGCGGTGTCTCCTTGGTGAAGAGCGGGAAGACGGTCCGTCCGGAGGTGTCCTTGGCGAGCAGGGACGAGGCGATGCCGGTGCCGTCGCGCAGCACGTTGGCCAGTTCGCCCATGGTGACGGTCTTGCCGCGCAGCAGACCGTGCTGGTCGGCGAAGACCAGCCGTACCACCGTCATCCCGCCGCTCTCGGCACGTTCGCCTATCTCCCGTGCGGCGGCGGCCTGTTCGGGGTTCCACAGGCCGTGCCGTTCGATGAATCCCACGCGGCTCAGCCGTCCGTTCCCAGCGGCTGCGCCCAACTACTGTCGGCGCGCTGCTTGTCGGTGACGGCCGTCCAGTGCTCCCGCCAGCCCTCGGTGGGGCCGATCCCGTCCAGGGCGACCGGTCCGTGCAGCTGCCCTGCCTCCTCGGCCGGCAGCACCAGCGGCGGGTCCTCGCCGCGCTCGACGGCGGTGATGGCCTCGCCGAGCATCCGCCGGTACATCACGATGGCCTTGTCGGAGCGGCCCAGATGCTCGCGGGTACGGTCCTGGACGGTTCCCTGGCCCTCAACTGCCCACTGGTCGTGCACGTTGATGTCGGTGCCGAGCCCGGTGTACGTCGTCGTGCGCTGCTCCACCGGGTCGTAGCCGTAGCCGTTCGCGCGCCCGAAGCGCGGCCGGTAGTCGGGCAGGGTGACCGCGCCGACCCGCTGCCGGCGCATCTCGTCCTGGTCCACCGGGCCGCCGACGCTGGTGAACAGGGCATACCAGTAACTGGAGTTGTCGTCGATCGGCACATGCCACTGGGTGATCGCCGTCTCCGCGTCCAGGGGGATGTGGAAGGCGTGCGGGAACACCTGGTGGGTGATGCGGACATGGGTACGGCTGCCGTCCATCGGCAGGCCCTGGGTGTCCGTGCCGTCGAGCGCGCGCCGGGCGGTGAGGCGGATGCCGTACGGGGTGCGGACGGCGTCGATGTCGGGGCGGCCGTACTCGCGCAGGATCTTCGTCATCGGGAGGTCGGTGCCCTGGGAGGCGGCGCGGAACTGTTTTCCGTAGCTGTCGGCTGGGTCCTCGTCCTGGAAGAAGCGGTGCAGGTAGGAGGCGTGGGCGGGGTCGATGCCGACCTCCAGGGCCTGGAGCCAGTTGCACTCCAGCAGCCCCTTCCAGGCGAAGGCGTGGTCGGCGGGCGCCTGGAAGCAGTCCAGGGCGGGGAGTTGGGGTGGTTCGCCGGGGCCGAGGTAGCCCCAGATGATCCCGTTGATCTCACGGACCGGGTAACTGCCCAGCCGGACGCGGGACTTGAGCGGGCTGTCGACGGGCTCGGCGGGGGTGTCGAGACAGGAGCCGTCACGCGCGAACAGCCAGCCGTGGAAGCAGCAGCGCAGCCCGCCGTCCTCCAGCCGGCCGAGCGCCAGGTCGGCGCCGCGGTGCGGACAGCCGCGGTCGACGAGGCCCAGCTCGCCCTGCTCGTCGCGGAACAGGACCAGGTCCTGGCCCATCACCTTGGGTGTCACCAGCGGTCGTACGCCGTCTAGTTCCTCGCTGAGGGCGACCGGCTGCCAGTAGCGGCGCATCCACTCACCGGCCGGGGTGCCGGGACCGGTCCGGGTGAGCCGTGTGTTCTCTTCCTCGCGCATGGGACGCCTTTCGGGGGAGGGGGCGCGGTCAGCCGCAGCAGTCGTCCGGGGCCGAGGGGCCCGGCGTGTGGCAGGAGTTGGGGGCGGGCACGTCCAGCGCCGGGTTGCGGTCGAAGAAGCCGTCCGGCTCCAGCCGCAGCCGGGCCTTGGCCACCGGCATCACCGGCCACTCCTCGGGACGCGGGAAGTGGTGCGAGCCGACCGTGGCCCACAGCACGAGGTCCGTGCCGTCCAACGACCGGTTCTCCTCCTGCCACTTGTGCACACCGTCCGCGCCCGGCTCGGCCTGGTTCGGGTACTCGCCGCCGACGAACCGCCGGTCCGCGTCGTAGGCCGTGGCCCACAACTGCCGCCCCACGAACGGGGCTCGGCGGGCGCACACACTGTCCTCGCGAACCGGCAGCACCGCCGTGTTCTCCAAGTGCACGCGGTACGCGGTCGGTTCGCCCATCCGGTTGCGGGACTCGGTGCTCTCCACCCGCCAGTGCAGCCCACGGGACGGATCGGTGCGCAGGGCTCCCTCCGACTCGCTGAGGATCGGCCGCAGCACGGTCCGGGCCGCGTTGCCGTACGGGTCGAGGACCGGGTCGGGCTCGTGCTCGGCGGTGACCTCCACCAGCCGGTTGGGATCGCCGTCCACCGCCATGTCGAGGCGGACGCTGAAGAAGTGCTGGTGATTGGTGACCGCGACGTTCGGCGCGACCCGGCGCGCGTACGGCGTCGCCTCGTCCTCCTCGACGCCGGTGGCGGACAGGATGCCGGTCATCTTGATCTCCAGCATCACCGAACCGTCCTGGTACAGCGACCAGTAGAAGCCGTAGTCGTAGTTGGCGACGGTGGCGAACGCCGAGATGATCAGCCGGCGCGAACGGCGCACCTCCGTACGGCCCGTGCGCCCGTCGTGGTGCTTCCAGAGGATGCCGTCGTCCTCCTCGTGCACACAGACCGCGTTGGGAATGAGCCGGGGGACACCGTCGCCGCCGAGCACCGCCGCGTCGAAGTACTGGATGACTCCCAGGCAATCGCAGCCGAGGGCGAGGGAGTTGGTGAGCGGGCCGGCGCCGTACTCGCCCCAGTCGAAGAAGTTCTTGCGGTACTGGGTGGACGCCGTGTCGAAGTACGGGACGTACATCTCGTTGACGGCCGCACGCCGGATCACCTGCCGAGGCCCCTTCCCGGCCGCGGCGAAGGCGAGGTCGTGCAGCACGAGCCCCTCGCGATGACTGAAGCCGACCCGGACCGACCACCCCTGCCAGTCGATCCGCTGCCCGGTGACGGTGAAACTCGGCCCCTCCGGCTGGACGACCTCCAGCGGCTGCAACCCCGGCCGCTCGGCCACCGTCCCGGCCGCGAACACGCCCGACTCCTCCGACAGCGGCACCACCCCGTGATCCTCGATGTGCAGGATCTCCATGGTCTCCATGTCGATGATCGGCACCACACCCTGCACCGGGCGCGCATAGCCGTTGTCGTCCTCGGAGGTCCGGTGCCAGACGCTGCCCCAGGTCAGCCGCCGTCCCGCGTACTCGGGCGGCTCGAAGCCGCCGATCGACTCCGGGTCCACCATCACCAGCGACACGTCGTGGATCCCGCGCAGCGCCAGCGCCTCCCGGAAACGCGGGTCCGCCCGACAAGCGGCTGCGGCCTGCCGCGCCTCCTCGGAGGAACAGCCCGGGCTGCGTACGTCCAACTCCCGCCAGGCGGTGGTCTGCGGTTTGTCGCCGAGTTCGAGATCGACCTCGAAGGCGTGGCGCGCGGAGGTGGAGAACACGACCGCGCGGGCCCGCCGGGTCTCCCCGGGCGCGGCACGGCGGGCGTGGTCCTCGTCCAGCGCCACACCCCAGAAGCGCGAGTCGTCGGGTACTCGGGTGTCGGCTCTCAACACCCCTACAACTGTGGCGAGTTCGGTGACGGTGAGCGGGTCCAACGGGTGGGGTGCGTCGGCCGGTGCGGGTTCGGGGGCGAGAGTGCTCACGGAGTGCTTCCTTCCAAGATGGTGCCGCCGTCGGCGCGCGGATCGGAGGCGCCGTCCAGCCGGCCGTCGGCGGACAGTCGTACGGCCTGGGTGTGACCGGCCAGATCGGTACGGCCCGGCGCCACGACGACCGGAACCACCGACGGGAACGCGTCCGCGTCCGCCGGTACGGACCCGGGTTCGGCCAGCAGGGTCTGTGTCTCGTGGCCGATGTCGCGGGCGCCGATCACCCACCGGGACCGGTCCAGTACGGCGACCGGATCGGCGCCGGGGTCCATCAGTTCGGGTACGGTCTGGGCGAGGATCTGCGGCTGTGCCCGACCGCCCTGGCAACCGGCCGCGAGCAGCAGTTCGGCGGACCGGCCGAGCACGGGGCACAGGGTGTGCGGGGGCCGTAGACCAGGGCCGATGAGGGCGGGATGGCCGGGGAGCAGGCTGAACGCCGAGCCCCGGTTGTGCAGCACGATGCCCGTCTCCGGTTCGCGGATGCCGGAGCCGAAGGTCTGGTAGACGCTCTGGATCAGCGAGACGGCCAGCCCGGAAGCGTCTACGGCGGTGATCGCGACGGTGTCCCCGGCGGGCCGGAAGGACGGCTCGGGCGGGCGCGCACCGGCGAGCGGAGCCGGACGCAGCAGTCCGGCCAGGTTGACAGGAGAGGCGCCGAGCGGGTCACCGAGCAGCAAGTCCCGTGCCGCCGAGGCGTCTTGGCAGCGGCCGGCCAGCAGGCCGGTGCGTTCCGGCTCGGGCAACTTCGCCGCGGACGCGGCGGTTTCCAGTAGGGCCAGCAGGCTCGCCCCCTGGCTCGGCGGCGGGGCGGTCCACCAACGAGTTCCGGCCACGTCCAGCGTCAACGGCTCGACGTCCTCCGCCTGATGGGCCGCGAGATCGCTCGCGGTGAGCGAACTCCCGGCCCGGCGCAGGCCGTTCGCCAACGCCTCGGCGACCGCGCCCCGGTAGAAGGACGACGGATCGTCGGCGAGTGTCCTTAGTACGGCGGCCAGTTGGGGCTGGGGGAGCGGGTCGTCCTCGTCGAGCGGTGTGCCGCCGGGGCCGGTCAGCAGTGCGGTGAGCCCGGGGTCCGCGGCGATCTGCGGGGCCCGTTCACGGATGGCGCGCGCCAGACCGGCCGACACGGTGGCCCCGTCCTCGGCCAGTTCGGCAGCATCCCGAAGCGCGTCGGCCAGGGCACCGGGCGTGCCATGGGCGTCGGCGAGCGCGGCCCAGCCCGCCACCACACCGGGCACGGTCACCGTCTGCGGCCCCTGCGCGGGCATCCGCCGGTCGGCGGCGCGCAGTGTCTCGACGTCTACGGCCTCTGCGGCGGCCCCCGCCGAGACCACCGCGCGTACCGAGCCGCCCGGGGCGTGCACGAGCGCGATCAAGTCGCCGCCCAGGGAACACTGGTGGGGGTAGACGACGGTGAGGGCGGCGGCTGCCGCGAGCGCCGCGTCGACGGCGTTGCCGCCTCGCTCGGCCGCGCGGCGGGCCGCTGCCAGCGCCGCCGGGTGCGGTGCGGCCAGGATCAGCGGGGAGGCGGCTGTCATGCGTCCCTCGGGAGGAGCACGGTGCGGGAGGGGGCGGCTTCGGCGCCCTGGAGGGGCAGCGGGAGGGAGAGCATGTCGTAGACCCCGGCCGGTGCGTGCAGAAGGTCCACGACCTCCAGGATCAACACGTCTGCGGCGCACAGGAGTTGGTGGGTCTCCCAGTGGGTGGTGTAGGCGACCGCCTCGATGCTCAGGTAGTCGATGCCCGCGGTGCGCACCCCGGCCTCGATGAGTCGCTCCGCTCCGTCGGGGGCGAGTCCGACCCACTCCCGGGCCTTCCACGGGCTGCGCAGGACGCCCTCGGAGTTGCTGGTGCGCAGCAGTACGCGTTCCTCGGTGCCGAGGCCGGCCGCGTCGAGGTCGGCGGCGGTGATCTGCTCCTTGACGTGGGTGAGGTCGAGGACCCGCGCGGTTCCGTTCAGGGCGGTCAGGTCGAGCCGGTCGACCGTCTTGCCGCCGTCGATGAAGTGGGCCGGAGCGTCGATGTGGGTGCCGGTGTGGGCGCCGATGCGCCAGCGGCTGACGTTGGAGGGATCGCCGGCGGTGCGGGACTCGACGATCTCCACCTCGGGGCGGCGGCCCCAGTGGAGCATGCCGGGATGGATGGGAACGGACACGTCGATCGCCTTGGCGAAGTCCAGATTCATGCGGCCCTCCTATTGGATGCGGATATCATGGAAGTGGATCCAAAAATGAGCGGCTGTGGACGCCCCCGGCCGCGTGGGAAACTGCTCCACCACCGCGCAGCCCCCGACCGCCCCCGAGAAGGGTTTGACCGACTCCGATGACGCCTCAGACTGACGAGAGTCCCCTCGTCGACGACATCGCGGCCCGCATCCGCGCGCGGATCATGAACGGCGAGCTGGCGATCGGCAAACCGCTGCGCCAGGCGGCGCTGGCCACCGAGTTCGGGGTCAGCCGCACACCGGTGCGCGAAGCGCTGCGCCAACTGCAGAACGGCGGGCTGATCGAGATGCAGCCGAACCGCGGTGCGGTGGTGCGGGTGCCCGCGCCCTGGGAGGTGCGCCAGGCCTACGAGGTCCGGGCCGAGCTGGAGGGAATGGCCGCCCGGCGCGCCGCTTCCCGGATCACGGAACGCGGGCTCGCCGCGCTGCGCGAGCACAACGCGGTGCTGTGCGAGGCGGTGGTGCGGGCCGCTGGTGAGGGGGCGCGGGGCGGGAGTGCGGAGGGTGCGCGTGCGGGAGGTGTGCATGCGGAGGGTACGTATGCCGAGGGCGGGAGCACCACGACGACCGCCGCCAACGACTGTTTCCACACGGTCATCTGTGAAGCGGCCGACAATCCCTGGCTGACCCGGATGATCGACCGGATCAACGAGAGCTTCCCGCGTAACGTCTCCTCGCTCGCCCTCGCCGGCGACGAACGCCACCGGGAGCTGAACATCCGTCAGCACGAGGCGGTGATCGACGCGTTGGCCGCACAAGACGCCGACCGTGCCGACGCGTTGATGCGCGAGCACGTCGTCAGTTCCGGCGAGCATCTGACGGCCTGGTACGAGCGGCGTTCCCAGACGGTCTTCCACGGCTGAGCGGCGGGTTGTCCTGGGTGACCCGGGCGACGCGGTGCCGGCCTTCACGGGGTACCGCCGGGAAACAGCCGGGCCGGGGAGAGGAAGTCCAGGTCCGGGCGGGCGATCCCGCACACGAGGTCGGCCAGTGCCTCGCCGATCGCCGGTCCGAACTTGAACCCGTGCCCCGAACACGCCGACGCGACCAACACCTGTGGCACGCCCGGCACTTCGCCGACGACGAAACGCCGGTCGGCGGTCATCGTGTAGAGGCAGGTCAGGCTCTCGGTGACTGGTCCGGCACCGGGTAGGACTTGGGCCACCGCCTCGGCGAGCAGGGCGAGTTCGTCGGCGGTCGCTTCGGGGCGGGGGGCCTGCGGGTTCCAGGGCGGGCCGCTGTCCAGCCCTGCCTTGAGGCCGCGGCCGTCGGTCGCGGGGAACCCGTACAGGAGGCCCTGCGGCAGGTCGACGGAGAAACTGCCCAGGCCGGAGGGGCCGAGCGGTCCTGCCGGGTCGGCGGCGAAGTAGGCGTTGACGATGCGAGTGACCGTCAGATGCGGTGCCAGGGAGGGGACTTGGGTCGCCGTCCAGGGGCCGGTGCACAGCACGAGGCGTCGTGTGCGCAGGACGGCCTTGCCGGTGCGGACCACGACCTCGTCGCCGTCCGGTTCCCAGCCGAGGACGGGGGCGTGGTCGTGGATGTGCGCGCCCGAGCGTTCGGCGAGGGTCAGTTGGGCGCGCAACGTTTCCCGCGCGTCGATGATGCCGGCGCGCGGGTCGTGTACGGCCGTGAAGCCGGGGGGTAGTCGCAGACCCGGGAAGATCCGTGCCGCTTCCTCGGTACCGACTTCACGGCAACCTGGGCCGCGCAGGGGATCGGGCCGGTCCTTCGGCGCCGCGTACAACCCGCCGGTGATGTCGAGCAGTTGGGCCTTCGAGGCGCCCTCCAGCTCCGCCCAGGCCCGGTAGGCGGTGTCGACCAGAGCGTCCCAGTCGGGGTGCGGATAGGCGCGGCGGATCATCCGGGTCGCCCCGTGCGAGGAGCCCAGGTCGTGGTGCAGGCCGAACTGTTCGAGCCCGAGGACGTCGAGTCCGCGCGCGGCCAGGTGACGTAGGGCGGCGCTGCCGTGCACGCCGAGACCGACGACGATCGCGTCGTGGCAGTGGTGAGCAGTGTGCTGGACCGATGGGGTCGCCGGTGAGGGTGTGGGTGGTGCGGGATCGACCTCCGGCTCGGCGCTGCCCCGCCGTGCGTCTCCCGCTTCCCGTTGCCCCACGGCCGACGCCGTACCGCGCCCCCGCAGGCAGACGATCTCCCGCACCGCCTCCACCAGCGCGTCCAGATCGTCCTGGTCGTTGTAGACGTGGACGGACGCCCGGACCACCTTGGTCAGGCCCCGGTGGTCCATGTCCCAGCGGCCGTGGCCCGCCGGTACCGCGATCAAGTGGACGCGGCGGTAGGCGAGTTGTCTCTGTACCTCGGAGGCGTCCAGACCGTCGACCACGAAAGTGACGATGGCGCCGCCCGAGGCGGGCGGGTCGGTGACCTGGACGCCCGGCAGTGCGGAGAGGCGGTCGCGGAGTGACGCGGCGAGGGTGGCCAGGTGGTGGGCGACCGTGTCGACGCCGAGTGTGGCCAGGTCGGTCAGGGCGGCGCCGAGGCCCAGGCGCAACGCGTGGGCGGCTTCCCAGAGTTCGAAGCGTTTGGCGTCCGGGACCAGTTCCCAGCTGCGCTCGGCGGTCCAGCGGGCGCCCCGGACATCGGGTGCCTCGGGGGCGAGCCGGTCCAGGAGCGGGCGGCGGACCGCGAGCAGGCCGGTGCCGCGTGGGCCGCGCAGGAACTTGCGGCCGGTGCCGATGAGCAGGTCGCAGCCGATGGTGGCCATGTCCACCGGGAGTTGGCCGAGCGACTGGGTCGCGTCCAGGAGGAAGGGCACCCCGTGGGCAGTGGCCAACGCGCCTATCACGGCGGCGGGTTCGACCAGACCTGACGAGGTCGGGACATGCGCGGCCGTCACCAACGCGGCCGGTCCGGCCCGCAGCGCTGCCTCCAGGGCCTCCAAGTCGACCGCTCCGTCAGGGCCGTTGGGCAGCAGCTCGACCAGGACACCGTGGTCGCGTTCGACCGACAGCAGGTGCAGCGCGCTGCTGACGTAACTGGAGCGGGCCGCCAACACCCGGTCGCCGGGGCGCAGTCGTAGCGCCGACACGGCCCGTTGCCAGCCGGCCGTCGCGCTCTCGACGAGGGCGACCTCCTCCAGCCGGGCGCCGAGGAGTTCGGCGGTACGCGCGTAGACGGCCTCCAGGGCGGGAGCCGCGTGTTTCGCGGCCTCGTAGCCGCCGGACAGGCTCTCCGCGCGCAGATGGTCGATGACCGCCTCGACGGTGCCGTTGGCGAGCAGAGCCGCGCCCGCCGAGTTGAAGTGGTGACCGGTGAACGAGCCCGGCGTACGGGCGCGTTCGGCCGCGACGTTCAGGGTGCGCGGGGGCGTTGGGTTCGGGGGCGAGGCGGCCGTCCCGGCCGTCACGGGCGCGCTCACAGGGCGATCGTCACGCTCTTGAGCTCGGTGAACCCGTCGACGGCGGCGTCGCCGAGGTCCCTGCCGAGGCCTGACTGCTTCATCCCGCCGAAGGCCACGGCGGGGTCGAACTCGTTGTACGTGTTGACCCACACGGTCCCCGCCTCCAGCGTGGCGGCGATGCGATGGGCGCGGGCCAGACTGCCGGTCCAGACGCCGGCGGCGAGCCCGTACTCGGTGTCGTTGGCCAGCGCGATCGCCTCCTCCTCGCTGTCGAAGGGCATGATCGTGGCGACGGGGCCGAAGATCTCCTCCCGCGCGATCCGCATGTCGGGGGTGACCTCGGTGAACACCGTCGGCGGCACGAACCAGCCCGGGCCGTCGGGGAGTTCACCGCTCACGGCCACCTCGGCGCCCTCGGCGCGCCCGAGTTCGACGTAGCCCGCTACACGGTCGTACTGCTCCTGCGACACCAGAGGGCCGATGTTGATACCGCCGGACAGCCCGGGACCGATCCGCAGTGCCTCCACCGCCGGGACCAGCCGGTCCAGGAACTCCTTGACGATCGTGCGCTCCACGAGCAGCCTGCTGCCCGCCGTGCACATCTGCCCGGAGTGCCCGAACACCGCGCGCACCGCGTTCGGTACGGCCGCGTCGAGATCGGCGTCGGCGAAGACGATGTTGGGGGACTTGCCGCCCAGTTCGAGTGTGAGGCGCTTCAGTGACGGTGCCGCAGCGGCCATGATGTGCCGCCCGACCTCCGTGGATCCGGTGAAGGACACCTTGGCGACACCGGGATGCGCGACCAGCTCCGCACCCGTACGCCCGTCGCCCGTAAGGACGTTGACCACGCCCTCGGGCACGCCCGCCTCCAGGCAGAGAGCGGCCAGCCGCAGCGCCGTGAGCGGGGTCTGCTCGGCCGGCTTGACCACGACCGTGCAACCCGCCGCCAGGGCCGGGGCGAGCTTCCAGGCCGCGATCATGAAGGGGAAGTTCCACGGCAGTACGGCGGCCACCACGCCCACCGGTTCGCGGACGCTGTACACATGCCGGTCGGGGCCGGCCGCGTGCACCGTGCCCTCCAGCCGGGTCGGGGTGCCCGCGAAGTGACGGATGGCCTGGAGCCCCAACTCCACGTCGCCCCGGGCACGTTCGATCGCCTTGCCGTTGTCCAGGGTGTCCAGCACCGCCAGTTGCTCGGCGTCGCGCTCCACCAAGTCGGCCAGGCGCAGCAGGACGTCACGGCGCTGCCGGGGCGGCAGTCCGCGCCAACGGCGGTCGCGGTGCGCGGTGTTGGCGGCCTCGACCGCCGCCGACACCTCCGCGTGGCCCGCCTGCGCGACCGTGGTGAGCTGTTCCCGGGTGGCGGGGTCGAGCACCGGGACGCGTTCCGTCGCGGTGCCTGTGGTCCACTCGCCACCGATGAGCATGGGCTCGCAGTCCGGCAGTTGGGGGATGTCGATACTGGGGTCCACGGTGTTCTCCTTCACGCCTGGCGTCCGGGACGGTGTGTGGGGTCGGGCCACGGCTCGCGCACCGCCGTGGACACCGCCCGGGCTGTGGTCAGGACGCAGCGGTCGAACTCCGCCTCGCCGTGCTTGGAGTTGGCGTCGGTGACGTCCCTGCCCCAGACCCCGGTCTCGCTGACCTGGTCCATGCGGTAGTCCCAGAACGAGTCGACGTCGATGTGGGAGGTGGCCCGTTCCATCCGGACCAGCTCGGGCGCGAGGTGCAGCATCACGGACGTCTCGAAGAAGTTGGCGTGCATCAACGCCCGGCCGTAGGTGACGTGTCCGTCGACCTCCGGCCCCGGGTACATCGTCACGTACCCCAACGCCCGGACCCGCGCGTCCCGGTGACGGACCCTCAGTTTCTCCGCCGACACGTCGAGCGCGCCGTTGTTCCAGATGTGTCCGTTGAGCAGGATGAACTGCCGTACACCGGAGGAGTGGAGCGAGTCGATGACGTCCTCGACGACGGCGATCATGGTCTCCGGCCGCAGTGCCACCGTCCCGGCGAAGTCGCCGTGCGACGCGGACACCCCGAAGCTCAGCGGCGGGACGACGGGCACGCCGGTCAGGGCGGAGACGCCGAGGGCTACCGCCTCGCAGATGCGGGTGTCCACGGCGAGGGGGAGATGCGGGCCGTGCTGTTCGGTGGCGCCGACCGGGATGATGACGGCGTCCTGGCCGGCGGCCGTGGACTCCGCCTCCGACCAGGTCAACTCCTCCCACAGCAGCGGCGATCCGGACCCGCCCAACCGCGCGGCGAGATCGGGGACATCGAGCCCTGTGGGGATCGTTCGTCCGGACGGACCGGTGACGAAGACGGACGACATGGCTCTCCTCTCCTCGGGACCGATGGCGTTCGTCATCGGCACGGGCTCTTCTCGGGATCGACGGCGCTCACCATCGGCGTCGGCTCTTCTCGGGCAGCAGGTCCAGGGCCCGCAGCGGGACGGGCCTGTCCCCGTCGACCGTGGTGACCCACACGGTGGCGTCCGGGCTGTAGTCGCTGATGAGTTCACGGCACACCCCGCACGGCGCGATGATCCGGAACCACCCCGCCGGCTTGATCTGCACCGACACCACCGACGTGATGTTCAGCTCCGCCCCGGCGGGCAGCGCGCCGCGGGCGGTGCCCATGGCGACCCCCTCGGCACAGATCGAACTGCGCCGGCAGGAACCCTCCACATGGACCCCGGTGTGCACCCGGCCGTCCGCGGTGCGCAGCGCGGTCGCGACCTCGTGGCGGCCCGACTGCCACACCTTGGCCAGCAAGTGCTGTGCGGTGGCCAGGAGTTCGACGTCGTCCTCGTCCATCGACGCCGGTACGGACACGGGTCGCACGTCCATGGCGCTCATACCGTCAGTCCCAGCAGCCGGGCCATGTTGCCGCCCTCGACCAGCGCACGGTCCTTCTCGTCCTCGACCGCCTTCGCGATCTTCATCCGCTCCAGGTCGAAGTCCGAGCCGGGCCACTCGCTGCCCATCAGGATCTTCTCCGGCCCGAGCCGTGCGTAGGCCCGCTTGACGTCGCTCATCAGCGTCGCCGACGTCTCCAGGTACACGTGCGGTTGGCGTTCGGCCACGATGATCGCCTCCGGCACGTTCCAGACCGCCCCCATGTGCGCGATGATCGTGGGGACTTGGGGGTGGTCCCGGGCGATCTCCTCGATGGCCAGCGGCGCGCAGAACGCGTCGTCGAGAGCGTTGATCAGCACCAGCAGGCCGCGCCGCGCGCACGCCTCGAAGACCGGGTCCAACAGCCCGTGGTCGGCGACGTGGTAGCCGTGCAGGCTCGGGTGCAGTTTCAGTCCGACCAGGCCCGCGTCGGCCATCCGGTCGATCTCGTCGAGCGCGTCGTCGGCCTGCGGCATCACCTGCCCGAAGCCGAAGAACCGGTCCGGGTACGAGGTCACCAGCGAGGCGATGAAGTCGTTCTCGATGCGCTGCGCGAGCGAGCACACCATCGCCATGTCCACCCCGGCCGCGTCCATCCGGTCGAGGATGCGGCGCGGTTCGAAAGGCGTGTACGGCGGCGGTGCCTGGCCCTTGCGGGCACCGGTGAGGTAGTCGGAACGGCCGCGGACGTCCTGAGTGGTGTTGTACGCGTCGATGATCAAAGCGGTTCGTCCTTACTCGCTACTCGCTACTCGCGACGTGCTGCTCGCTGGAGACCAGGGGCAGATGGCAGCGCACACTGCGGCCCGGTGCGATCGCACGCAGTTCCGGCGCGCTGGTGCGGCACCGATCCGTGGCGATCGGGCATCGGGTGCGGAACAGACAGCCCTCGGGCGGGTTCGCCGGATCGGGCAACTCGCCCTCCAGCACCTGCTGTTCGCGCGTGTCTCCGGGCCGCAGCACCGGAACGGAGGACAACAGGGCCCGGCTGTAGGGATGTGCGGGGGCGGCGAAGAAGGCGTCCCGGGAGGCGACTTCGATGATCTGGCCGAGGTACATGACGGCGATCCGGTCGGCGATGTGCCGTACGACGCCCAGGTCGTGCGAGATGAACAGCATCGTCAGGCCCCGGTCGCGGACCAGGTCGGAGAGCAGGTTCAGCACCTGCGCCTGGATCGACACGTCCAGCGCCGAGACCGCCTCGTCGGCGACCACGAACTGCGGTGACGAGGCCAACGCCCGTGCGATGCCGATGCGTTGGCGCTGGCCGCCGGAGAACTCGTGCGGCCTGCGTCCGCCGGCCTCGGCGCCGAGACCGACCAGGTCGAGCAGTTCGGCCACCGCTTTCGCGGCCTCGGCGCGGCTGGCGCCGCGTGACCGGCGCAGGGGTTCGGCGACGATGTCGGCGATCCTGCGGCGCGGGTTCAGCGAACCGAACGGGTCCTGGAAGACCATCTGCAACTCGGCCCGGGTACGGCGTAGTTGGTTACCGCGCAGCCGGGTGAGGTCGGTGCCGTCGAACTCGATCCGGCCCGAGGCGGGTTCGATCACGCGCAACAGGGCGCGGCCGAGTGTGGACTTGCCGCACCCCGACTCGCCGACCAGGCCGAGGGTCTCGCCCTGGAGGATGTCGAGGTCGACGTCGCGCAGCGCCCTGACCCGGCCACCCGCCCGTCCCGGGTACTCGACGCGCAACTCGCGGGCCCGGATGAGCGCGGCGGTCATGCGATGCCTCCCTGGGCGCGGGCCGTGGCGCGGGCGGGGGAGGGCAGCACACAGGCGTCCAAGTGGCCGTCCTCGCCGTGCCGTTGCCGCAGCACCGGCCGCTCGGAACACGCGTCGTGGACGAAGGGGCACCGGGGCGCGAACGCGCAGCCGGCCGGCCGGTCCACCCCGGTCAGCGGACTGCCCGCGATGGTCGGCAGCCGTCGTACGACAGGACCGTCGATCGGTGGCACCGAACCCAACAGGCCCATGGTGTAAGGGTGTTGGGGGTGGAAAAGGACCTCCGCGCGCAGCCCCTGCTCCACGATCCGGCCCGCGTACATCACCGCCACCCGGTCGGCGACCTCCGCGACGACACCCAGGTCATGGGTGATCAGCAGGACGGAGGTGCCGTGGTCGCGCTGGACGCGTTTGAGTACGGCGAGCACCTGGGCCTGGATGGTGACGTCGAGGGCGGTGGTGGGTTCGTCGGCGATCAGTACCGCCGGATCATTGGCCAGGCCCATCGCGATCATCACGCGTTGGCGCATGCCCCCGGAGAGTTGGTGGGGGTAGGCGCGGGCCGTGCGGTCCGGGCCGGCGATGCCTACCTCGCCGAGCAACTCCACGGCCCGGTCCATCGCCTGACCGCGCGTCACATCGCGGTGGGCGCGGATCATCTCGGAGACCTGGGCGCCCGCGCGGTGCAGCGGATTGAGCGCGGCCAGGGCGTCCTGGAAGACGACCGCGATGTCCTTGCCGCGCACCCGGCGCAACTCCCGCTCCGACGCGGCCACGAGGTCACGGCCCTTGAAGGTCGCCTTTCCGCTGATGTGGGTGCGCGGACCGCGGTTCAGGCCGACCAGGCTCATCGACAGGGCGGACTTCCCGGACCCCGACTCGCCCACCAGCGCGAGGACTTCACCCTGGTGGAGGGTCAGGTCCACTCCGTCCACGGCGGGCAGCCGGCCGCCCGGAACGTCGAACCGGACGCGCAGGTCCCGGACTTCGAGCACGGGCGCCGACGTCATGAGCCCTCGCCCACGGCCACGGCCGCCCTGTGGATGAGGTCGGCCACACGCTCCGGCCACACGAGGGTCGTGTAGTGGCTGCCCGGCACGTGCTCGACGGTGGACTTCATACGGGCCGCCATGTCGTTCTGGATCTCGGGGCGCAGGGTGCGGTCGTCGTCCGCGACCAGGTACCAACTGGGCAGCGTGCGCCAGGCCGGTTCCCCGGTCGGCTGCGTGAAGATGAGGTTCTCCGCCTTGCGTCCCTCCGCCTCCACGACGGCCCGCTGTTCCGGCGAGAGATCGGGGCCTATCTCGGCCCAGAACTCCTCGCTCGTCTCGGACTTCCACTCGCCGTTCGGGCCGCGCCGCATGTACTTGGAGATCTCGGCCTCCTCGTACCGCTCGACGATCTCGTTGACCGTCTCGCCCTCCTCCGGCCCGAACGCGGCTATGTAGACAAGGCCGTTGACCCGCGGATCGCGGCCGACGTTGCTGATGACCGCGCCGCCGTAGGAGTGCCCGGCCAGCAGCACCGGGCCTGTCGTCTCCGCCAGCACGGACGCCGTGTTGGCGATGTCGTCCGCCAGCGAGGTCATCGGGTTGGTGACGGTGAACAGCCGGTGGCCGCGGGCGGCCAGCAGGGGCTGGACCGCCGACCAGGTCGTCGGCCGTCCGCCGGCACCGTGGACCAGCACGATGTCCATGCGGGTCATCCTTTCCGTAGGCGCGGATCGAGGACCGTGTACAGCAGGTCCACCGCGTGGTTGACCAGGGTGAAGAGGAGGGCGATGGCGAGGGCGGCGCCCTGCACGACGGGATAGTCGCGTTGCAGGACGCCCTGCACGAGCAGGCGGCCGACACCGGCGTACGAGAAGACCGTCTCGGTGATCACCGAACCGCCCAGCAGGGAGCCGAACTGGAGCCCGAGGACGGTCACGATGGGCAGCCAGGAGTTGCGCAGCACGTGGTGGCGGATCACCACACCCTCGCTCAGGCCCTTCATCCGGGCCGTCCGCACGAAGTCGTCGTCGAGCACTTCCAGCACCGAGGCGCGCACGATGCGGGTGATGAACCCGGCCATCGACAGCGCCAACGTGACGGCGGGCAGGATCAGATGCTGGATCCAGGGCCACACCAGCTCGGGGCGGTTCTGCAGAATCGCGTCCAGGAGAACGAAGTTGGTGGTCGGGTTGTAGTCCAGCGAGCTGGGCAGTCGGCCCAGCACCGGGAGCCAGCGCAGCCACACGCCGAACACGACGATGCCGAGCACCCCGAGCGCGAACCAGGGCAGCGAGAAACTCACCGTGGCCACGGCCCGCGTCGACTGGTCGATCCAACTCCCCTTGCGCAGCGCGGCGATGACACCGGTGACGACTCCGAGCAGGACCGCGATCGTCATCGCCGCGAGCGTCAGCTCGATGGTGGCGGGGAGCGCGTCGCCGAGCAGACCCAGGACGCTGTTCGAGCCGTAGAACGAGGTGCCGAGCCGGAGATGCACCAAGTCGTTGAGGAAGCTGCCGTACTGGACGATCAGCGGGCGGTCGAGGCCGAGTGCCTTGTTGACGCGCTCCTCGTTCGCGGCCAGTTCGGACGCGGAGAGGTTGTTGCCGCCGGCCGCGAGCGAGGTCGCCGGTGAGCCGGGGAGCAGGCGCATCGCGAGGAACACCAGGCTGGCCAGCGCGAACAGGACGACGGGGATGACCGCGAGCCGTCGTAGGACCAACAGGGCTGTTCCCGCTGCCCACTTGGGCCGGGGAAGAGGGAGAAGGGCGGTGGTCATGCCGGCCCCCGTACGTCGAGGGCGTCGCGCAGGTCGTCGCCGACGAAGTTGCAGGCGACGACGAACAGCAGCGTGAACGTCGCGGGCAGGACGACCAGTCGGGGTGCCGTGTAGAGGAACTCCTGGCCCGCCTGGACCATGTATCCCCAGTCCGGTTGCGGGGGTTGGATGCCGAGGCCGAGGTAGGAGAGGCCGGCGGCGAAACCGGCCGCGATCGACAGCGTCATGACGACCTGGGCGAGCATCGGGCCCGCGATGTTCGGGAGGAGTTCTCGGGCGAGGATGCGCGGGGTGCGGGTGCCGCCCAGCTTGGCGGCGACGACGTAGTCACGCGCCGCCTCGCGCGCGGTGAGGGCGCGGGCCAACCGGGCCAGTCCGGGCGCGAGGGACACCCCGATGCCGAAGACCAGACTGACCGTGCCCGGCCCCGCGGCCGCCACCAGCAGGATCACCAGCAGGATGGACGGGAACGCGAGCGCGAGATCCACGATCCGCATCAGCACCTGCTCCACGACACCGCCCGCGTACCCGGCGACGAGCCCGATCCCCGTGCCCACCACGGCCGCCAGCGCCGTGGCCGCGAACGCGACGAGCAGCAACGGGCGGGCGCCGTGCACGAGTCGGGCCAGTTCGTCACGGCCCAGGTCGTCCGTGCCGAAGAAATGCCCCGCGGACCCCATCGGCAACAGCGCCGACGAGGTCTGACGCAGCGGATCCGCCTGCACGAACAGCGGTCCTACGACCGCCACCAGGACCAGCACGATCAGGACGGCCCAGGACAGGACGGCCGGCCAGGACCGTGCCAGGCGGCGGCGACGCCATGCCGCGAGGACGGTCCGCCCGGTGAAGGCCGACGGAGCCGGCCGCACGGCCGCCACGGGTGGTGGAGCCGTCGTGGTGTCAGACACTGGCCTTCTCCATGTAACACCGGTGGTTGGCCAGCGCCGCCGTGTTCATGTGCTTCACGTGCGAGCCGCTGACCACCAGGTTGGCGAAGCAGGCCAGCATCGACAGGACCATGTAGTCCTCGGCCCAACGGCGTTGGATCTTCGTGTAGGCCGCCGTGCGCCGCGCACCGAGGGGCAGGTTCTTGGCCGTGTCCAGCTCCGCCTGGAGCGAGGCGGCGTCCTTGAGCGTGTCCATGCCGGTGATGGTCGCGCCGTAGAGCCCGGTGGGGCTGGCCATGGCGCCGACCATGTCGTTGGCGTCCGGGACGTAGGTGTTGCGCTCCCAGATCATCAGGTCGTGGTAGTCGTCCTTGCCGTCGAGGAGCCGGGTGAAGTAGGTGGCCGGGTCGACGGAGGTGGTGACCACCTTGAAGCCGACGTCGGTCAGGTTCTGGGCGACGATCTGCGCGGCCTTCGGGTGCCAGGAGTCGCTGGCCGCCATGAGCCGGATGCGCCGCCCGCCCGCGCCGGCCTCGGCGACGAGCTTCTTCGCCTTGGCGACGTCCTGCGTGCTGAGGTCGGCGAGGCCGGTGTCGTAGCCGCTCTGCGCGGGCGGGATGGCGTAGCCCCCGGGCAGCGCGCCGACGCCGTAGAAGGCCTGGTCGAGGATGGCCTTGCGGTCGATCGCGAGGTTGATGGCCTGGCGGACCTTGAGCTCGGGGACGCGGCGGGCGTCGATCATCAGGATGGCGTTGGCGTTGTACGGCGTCTTGTAGACCGTCACCGAGTCGTCCTTGCGCAGCTGCGCGGCGGCGGAGTACGGGGTGAACTGGGTGGCCGAGATGTCGCCGCTGAGCAGCGAACTGACGATGGTCGACGGGTCCTGGACCTGGCGCAGCACCAGCCGGTCGACGGGTGGTCTGCCGAGGCGGAAGTCGTCGAAGGCCGTGAGGGTGATCGACTGGCCGGAGGTGGCGGCCGAGAAGGCGAACGGGCCGGTGCCGACGAGGTGCTTGCCGATGTCGGCGCCGTACTTCTTCAGCGCGGCCTTCGAGATGATGCGGCCGCCGATGTCGGAGAGCTGGCCGAGGGCGGTGCGGTCCGGCTTCTTGAGGACCATCTTCACGGTGAGGTCGTCGGGGGCGGTCAGTGAGGCGACGTTGGCGCCGAGGTCGGACAGCGGGCGGGTGGCGCCCTTGGGGAGCGTCCTGTCCTTCTCGTCGAACTGCCGGCCCAGGCTGGCCAGGACGTCCGCCGAGGTGAGCGTGGTGCCGTCGTGGAACTTCACGCCCTCGCGGAGGGCGAAGGTGTAGGTGAGCTGGTCGTCGGAGATCGTCCAGCTCTTGGCCAGGTCGGGGGTGGGCTCGTTGGTCTCGAAGGAGATGAAGGTCAGGCCCCGGCAGATGCAGTCGACGGCCATCCAGTCGCCCAACGAGGTGTAGAACGACGGGTCGTTGACCGCGCTGGTGGCGTCGATGGCCAGGGTCAGCGTGCCGCCCTTGCCGCTTCCCTTGGCGTCGTCGGCCGCGGCACCGCACGCACTGAGCAGGGCGGGGAGTCCGAAGCCGACTCCCACGCCGAGCAGCCCCGCGCCCCGGAGCATGGTGCGGCGCGACGCCGTCGACGGGGCGGAGCCGGGTGAGGACGATCCAGCTGACTGGTCCGGCATGTGGGCCTCCTTGGGCACCGATCCTCGAATAATGGATCTCAAAGTGTCAAGATTGGATCCAATAACATGTTCACGGGCCACAAGGTCCCTCTCGTGTCCCGGGTGTTAAAGCCGTGTGAACCGAGCTGTGGGGAGAGTGCGGGTCGGTACCGGCTACACGCTCGGTCGGCCCTTGCGGCGGATCAACTCCGGCCAGACCACGGGGTCATGGCCGGGGATGAGCTCGTAACCGCGTTCGGCGGCGATGCGCTTGAGGCGGCGGATGGGCTCGACGGTGGTCTCCGGGTCGACACCGATCGAGGCGCCGATCGGACGCTCGTGCTCGATGTTCTCGGTGAGATCGGCGGCGTCGAAGGCGAACACGAAGCCGCCGCCGTCCGCGAGGTCGACGACGAAACTCTGGTGTCCTGGGGTGTGCCCGGCGGTCAGTACGGCGGTCACTCCCGGGGCCAACTCCGCGTCTCCGTCGGCCTGTTGCCAGTCGATGCGCGGGTCGTCGAAGTCGACGCGGAAGATCGAGTGGCGCTCGACGTCGGGCAGGCCGGACAGGCCGTAGGAGAGTTCCTCGCGCTGCACGTGCACCGGCACCCGCCCCGCGAAGTGCTTGAGCCCGCCCGCGTGGTCGGCGTGCAGATGACTGACGGCCACCGCGTGGATCGCGTCCATCGGGATGCCGGCCGCGTCGAGGGCCTCCTCCAGGGGCTCGCCCGGACCCGGCAGGATCGGCCGGTAGTTGGGGGAGCCGTAGAAGCGGCGGCGCAGGGCCGGGTCCCGGATCAGCGCCGTGTTGAAGCCGGTGTCGAGCAGCAGCCAGCCACCGTCGCACTCCAGGAGCACGGCCGGTACGGGCTCACGCAGCCGCTCCTCGTACGGGGCGCCGTGCACCGAGACGGACTTGGGGAGTTCCTCCCAGCCCAGCAGCAGGGGCACGATCCTGCGTACGCCGTGGCGGGTCATGAGGGGTGCGGGTGGGGCGGCCGGCGCATCGGCGTGATCCCTTCCGGGAGTGCATCATGGACGGGTGCGGGGGATCAACTGTGGGGATCCACACTGTAAGTATGTGGATCCAAAGAGCGGTTGCGGGGACGTGAACAATTCCTCTCTCCCCAGGGCGACGAGCGCGGTCACGGGTCGGTGATGTCCAGGGTGACCTTGGACAAGGTGTCTCCCGGCACTCTGGAGCCACGGTGCGGGCGCTGGTCCGTGACGCGATCGACAACCACCGCGACGATCCGCAACTGCTGCGGATCATGATGGAAGAGGCACCGGTCTCGCAGGAACTGCGCGACACGGTCGAGCGGCACGGAAGGGCTCGCGCCGGTCAGGTGCGCGACCTCCTCGCCCGGCACCCGGATGTCCATGTGCGACACCTCGACACCGCGGCCGAGCTGATCGTGTTCACCGTCGGGATCAACACCCACAAGCTCATGGCCGACCCGCGGACCGTCCCGGTCGAGACGTTCGAGCAGGAGCCGGTGGACATGGTCACCCGGTATCTGCGCGGCGATCAGTAGGCGGGAGGGGTGCCCCTTCGGTCAGGATTCGAGAAGCGCGGACCCTCACCTCACCTCTAGCGTGGGGGCAGCCGGCGGACCCGATGGTGGGCCGGCCCGGTGGACACGGAGGGAAGACACGATGAGCAAGGCCACGAGGACGGACCCGCGGTCGTCCGCGCCGTACGCTGCCGACAGCCACGACCTGATCCGCGTGCACGGGGCGCGCGAGAACAATCTCAAGGACGTCAGCATCGAGATCCCGAAGCGTCGGCTGACCGTGTTCACCGGTGTCTCCGGTTCGGGCAAGAGCTCACTCGTCTTCGACACGATCGCCGCCGAGTCGCAGCGGCTCATCAACGAGACGTACAGCGCCTTCGTGCAGGGCTTCATGCCGACCCTCGCCCGGCCCGAGGTCGACGTCCTCGACGGGCTGACCACCGCGATCATCGTCGACCAGCAGCGGCTGGGCGCCGACCCCCGCTCCACGGTCGGCACCGCCACCGACGCCAACGCCATGCTGCGCATCCTCTTCAGCCGGCTCGGCAGGCCCTACCTCGGCTCGCCCAAGGCGTTCTCCTTCAACGTCGCGTCGATCAGCGGCGCGGGCGCGGTCACCATGGAACGCGGCGGCCAGAAGGTGAAGGAGCGGCGCAGCTTCAGCATCACCGGCGGCATGTGCGCGCGCTGCGAGGGCCGCGGCTCGGTCACCGACCTCGACCTCACCCAGCTCTACGACGACTCCAAGTCCCTCGCGGAGGGCGCCATCACCGTCCCCGGTTACACGGGCGGCGGCTGGAACTCCCGGCTCTACAGCGAGTCGGGTTTCTTCGACCCGGACAAGCCGATCCGCAGGTTCACGAAGAAGGAGTTGCAGGACTTCCTGCACCGCGAGCCGACCCGGATGAAGATCGCGGGCATCAACATGACCTACGAGGGTCTGATCCCGCGCATCCAGAAGTCGATGCTCGCCAAGGACCGCGAGGGCATGCAGCCGCACATCCGGGAGTTCGTGGACCGCGCGGTCACCTTCACCGTCTGCCCCGACTGCGACGGCACCCGCCTCAACGAGGGCGCCCGCTCCTCGAAGATCAAGGGCATCAGCATCGCCGACGCCTGCGCGATGCAGATCAGCGATCTGGCGGACTGGGTGCGCGGCCTCGACGAGCCGTCCGTGGCGCCGCTGCTCACCGCGTTGCGGCAGGCCCTCGACTCGTTCGTCGAGATCGGCCTCGGCTACCTCTCGCTGAATCGGTCGGCGGGCACGCTGTCGGGTGGTGAGGCGCAGCGCGTCAAGATGATCCGCCACCTGGGTTCCTCGCTCACCGACGTCACGTACGTCTTCGACGAACCCACCATCGGCCTGCATCCGCACGACATCCAGCGCATGAACGACCTGCTGCTGCGCCTGCGGGACAAGGGCAACACCGTGCTCGTCGTGGAGCACAAGCCGGAGACCATCGCGATCGCCGACCACATCGTCGACCTCGGCCCCGGCGCCGGCACGGCGGGCGGCACGGTCTGCTTCGAGGGCACCGTCGAGGGGCTGCGCACCGGCGGCACCATCACCGGCCGGCACTTCGACGACCGGGCGTCCCTCAAGGAGTCGACACGGAAGCCCACCGGCACGCTGGAGATCCGGGGTGCCGCGGCGAACAACCTCCAGGACGTCGACGTCGACATCCCGCTCGGCGTGCTCGCCGTCATCACCGGCGTCGCGGGCTCCGGCAAGAGCTCGCTCGTGCACGGGTCGATCTCGGCGGGCGAGAACGTGGTCTCCGTCGACCAGGGCGCCATCCGCGGCTCACGCCGGAGCAACCCGGCGACGTACACCGGGCTCCTCGAACCGATCCGCAAGGCCTTCGCCAAGGCCAACGGCGTGAAGCCGGCCCTGTTCAGCGCCAACTCCGAGGGCGCGTGCCCCACTTGCAACGGCGCCGGCGTCATCTACACCGACCTGGCGATGATGGCGGGCGTGGCCACCACCTGCGAGGACTGCGAGGGGAAGCGGTTCGACGCGTCGGTGCTTGAGTACCACTTCGGCGGCCGGGACATCAGCGAGGTGCTCGCGATGTCGGTGACCGAGGCCGAGGAGTTCTTCGGCGCGGGCGAGGCGGCGACACCGGCCGCGCATCGCATCCTGACCCGGCTCGCCGACGTCGGCCTCGGCTACCTCAGCCTCGGCCAGCCGCTCACCACCCTCTCCGGCGGCGAACGCCAACGCCTCAAGCTGGCCACCCACATGTCCGAGAAGGGCGGCGTCTACGTCCTCGACGAGCCCACCGCCGGCCTCCACCTCGCCGACGTCGAGCAACTGCTCGGCCTGCTCGACCGGTTGGTCGACGCCGGCAAGTCGGTCATCGTCGTGGAACACCACCAGGCGGTCATGGCCCACGCCGACTGGATCATCGATCTCGGCCCCGGCGCCGGGCACGACGGCGGCAGGATCGTCTTCGAGGGAACACCGGCCGACCTGGTCGAGGCCCGGTCGACGCTCACGGGGGAGCACCTGGCGGCGTACGTCCGCGCCTGAGCGGGGCCGCGACCGCGGTCAGCGAAGGGTGGCGACCGCCGTGCCGTGGAGGACCTCCTCGGCACGGTCCCACGACCAGCCGTTCTCGACCACGAGCGTGCGCCACCCGGTGGGGCCGAACCAGTACCAGAGGAGATCGCCGGTCTCCTTCGCCGAGTGGGACGGCGGCGGAGTCAGCGTGTGCAGATGACGGGCGGCGGTGTGCAGCGCGTCCCGGTACGCGGCCGTCGCCCGCTCCCACAGCTCCTCGCCGTCCTCGTGGACGGGCAGCGCCTTGCGGATCGCCTCGTGCACCGCGAACTGCCCCTCGTTGCCCAGCCGCGTCCCGTGGGCCAGCGCCTTCAGGACCGCCTCCGGCGTGCGCAGTTCGAGCAGTTCCTGCATGGCCTGCTCGTGGCCCGAGGCGAGGACGCCCTGGTCGACGATCAGGTTCAGGATGTCGCCCTTGCTGCCGACGCTCGCGAAGACCGTCTTCGAGGCGACACCGGCCGCCGAGGCGATGTCGGCGACGGTGACCCGGCCGTAGCCGCGCTCGGCGAACAGCTCCGTGGCGTGTTCGAGGATCAGCGCGCGTGTCCGTGCGGCGGCCTGTTCGCGCAGCGGGGAGACGTAACGGCGCGTGGGAGACATGGATCCATCCTACGGCGATGAATTAAATAGGCGTGTTGTAACCTCAATTGCTGTGGGCCGAGAACAGCACCCCCTCGGCGCACATCGCACGTATCTCCCTTCTCCCTCGCATCTCCTCGAAAGGGATCACGCAATGGGCATGGACGCCACGCAACTGGCCCACGGGCTCTTCCGCATCCTTGAGACCGGCGACCCGGCACTGGCCGCCGAGGTGGTGCACGAGGACTTCCACAACCGCGAGTCGGCCGTCTCACCCACGGCCTGCGCCCTCCCCGGCCCCGCGGGAGTGCTCGCCTCCAGCGCGTGGATGCGCTCCGCCTTCGGTGACCTCGGCTTCCCCGTCCTCGGCATCGCCCACAACGACGAGCAGGTCTGGCTACGGCTGCGCATGCGGGGCCGTCACACAGGGCCCTTCGTCCGCTTCCGCGACGGCGCGCTCGACCAGGCGATACCGCCCACCGGGCGTGACATCGACTTCGAGCAGATCCATGTGCTCGACCTCCGTGACGGCAAGGTGGTCGGACATGAGGCGGTGCGGGACGACGTGACGATGCTCGGGCAGCTGGCGTCTTCCCGCCGAGCCCCGCTGTCGGGCTGAGCATGCTCGCGTGGAAGGTGACGGGGCGAGCCGCGCGCGCCGCCGCGGACGTGACGGCGAAGGCCGCCGAGGCGGCAGCCGGGGCGACGCGGTAGGTCCCGGGGCAGGGCGGCCGAGCCGAAGGTCTCCCCTCCTGCGGTCGCCTTCGCCCGCCCAGGGACGACGACCAGGGTGTCCCACCGGTGCGACTGGCCCACCGCACGCGACACCGTGGCTCCAGGTGGCGGTCCCGCGGTGCGAACGCGGGTGCCGGGCCCTGGACGGCAGGAGTGATTCAGATGGCGAAGGTCCTTTTCGTGCTGACCGGAGCGACGTACTGGGTGCTCAAGGACGGCACCCGGTACGCGACCGGATACTGGGCCGAGGAGTTCGCGGCCCCGTACAAGCTGATCACGGAGGCGGGTCACGAGGTCGTGGTCGCGACACCGAACGGCGTGACACCCAACGTCGACATGATGAGCCTGCGCCCCTCCATGGCGGGAGGTGAGCAGGGGGCGCTCGACCTGGAGGAGATCATCCGGTCGGCGGAGGTGATGCGCCGGCCGCTCCAGCTGTCGGACGTCCGTCTTGAGGACTACGACGCGGTGTACCTGCCCGGCGGTCACGGCCCGATGGCCGACCTGGCACTGGACGCCGACGTGGGCCGGATCCTCACGGCGCAGCTCGCCTCGGGCAAGCCGCTCGCGATCGTGTGCCATGGCCCCTCCGCGATCCTGGCCACCAGGATCCACGGCGAGTCGCCCTTCAAGGGCTACCGGATGACCTGCTTCACCAACGACGAGGAGGAAGGCGTCGGCCTGGCCTCCCGGGTCACCTGGCTGCTGGAGACGGAGCTGAAGGACAAGATCGGCGTCGAGTTCAGCCGCGGCGAGATATGGAAGCCGTACATGGTGGAGGACCGCAACCTCATCACCGGGCAGAACCCGGACTCGGCCGCGGTCCTCGGGGAGCGGCTGCTGGAGTTGCTGAAGTAGCGCCGCCGCGAGTGACTGGTGCCTGGGCGAGAGGCTGTACCTCCCACATGCAAGGAAGCCGGTCGTGGCGCCCGGGCCGACCGGCAGCGGAACCTGATCAAGGCCGTCCTCCAGGGGGCGGCACTCCGGCATCCCCACAGGCAGGACGGTTCACATGATCAACAGGCGGGCTCTCGGCAAGACCATCGGGGCGGGGGCCATGGGGACCGCGGCGGCCTCCCTGGCGGGATGGTTCAGCTCGTCACCCGCGTCCGCCACTTCCTTGGGCAGGGATGCGTCAACTGCCGGGCGGGCGAAGGGCCGTACGTCCTTCGAGGCGCTCAAGCGGGTCAGGGCCGGGGAGTTGGACATCGGCTACGCGGAAGTCGGCCCGGCGAAGGGGCCGGTGGTCGTCCTGCTGCACGGTTGGCCGTACGACATCCACAGCTACGTCGACGTCGCGCCGCTGCTGGCCGCCGAGGGGTACCGGGTGATCGTGCCCTACCTGCGCGGGTACGGCACCACGACGTTCCGTTCGTCGAAGACCTTCCGCAACGGCCAACAGGCCGTGGTCGCACGGGACATCATCGCCCTGATGGACGCCCTGCGGATCGAGAAGGCGCTGCTGGGCGGCTTCGACTGGGGTGCGCGGACGGCCGACATCATCGCGGCGCTGTGGCCGGGGCGCTGCAAGGCGCTGGTGTCGGTGACCGGTTACCTCATCACCAACCGGGAGAAGAACAAGCAACCGCTGCCTCCCGCCGCCGAGTTGGCGTGGTGGTACCAGTACTACTTCGCCACCGAGCGCGGCGAGGCGGGTCTGGCCCAGTACGGGCACGACTTCGCCAAGCTGATCTGGCGCAACGTCTCCCCGACCTGGCAGTTCGACGACGCCACCTTCGACCGCACCGCGAAGGCCTTCGAGAACCCCGACTACGTCAGCATCGTGATCCACAACTACCGCTGGCGGCTGGGCCTCGCGGCGGGCGACCCGCGCTACGACGGCATCGAGACCAAGCTCGCCGCGGGCCCGGCCGTCGCCGTGCCCACGATCACCCTCGACGGTGAGCTGGACCCCTTCACCCCGGCCGGTGACGGCAGCGCGTACCGAGCCAAGTTCACCGGCCCCTACGACCACCGGGCCCTCGCCGGCATCGGGCACAACCTGCCGCAGGAGGCACCCGAGGCGTTCGCGCAGGCCGTTCTGGACGCCGATCGGCTCTGATCCCGTGGACCAGGGAGACTCCCTGGCGCGAACCGGGGCCGTAGGGGCGAGTCTGGTGGTGTCGGCAGTTCGTCCGAGAACGGAGGCGCAGCTCATGGACATGAAGCTCGAAGTGGTCGTGGTGCCGGTCGGGGACGTGGACCGGGCCAAGGACTTCTACACGGCGCTGGGCTGGCGGCTGGACGCCGATGTCGCCACCGGCGAGAACTTCCGGGTGGTGCAGGTGACCCCGCCGGGCTCCCCGGCATCGGTCATCTTCGGCACCTCGGTCACGTCCCAGACACCGGGCTCGGCCCAGGGCCTGCACCTGGTCGTGGACGACATCGCCGCCGCCCACGACGAACTCAAGCGGCTCGGCGCCGACCCCAGCGACGTGTTCCACGACGAGGGCGGAGTCTTCCACCACGCCGGGACCGACGCCCGGGTGCCCGGCCCGGACCCGAAGCGCAGCAGCTACGGCTCGTTCGTGTCGTTCAGCGACCCAGACGGCAACGGCTGGATTCTTCAGGAGATCACCACCCGGCTCCCGGGCCGCCTGGACCCCGCGGCCACGACGTTCGCCTCCGCCGAGGACCTGGCGAGCGCACTGCGCCGAGCCGCCGCCGCGCACGGCGAGCACGAGGCGCGCACCGGCGCGGAGGACCCGGACTGGCCCGACTGGTACGCGCGGTACATGGTGCGCGAGCAGGCCGGGACCGAGTTGCCGTCGTGAGTACGCGGCCTGTCGGGCGAAGGAGTCGCGCACCGGCTGCCGGGCAGGTGCGGATACGCGTCGAGGCCTGCGGGGTCCGCCCCACCGACGTCCCCGCGGATGATCCCCGGTGACGCCCGGTTCCGCGTCGTCCTCGACATGAGGAAGTGAGACCGCCATGGCCGAGAAACCGCTGGCCGGATCCGTCGCGCTGGTGACCGGTGCCAGCAGCGGCATCGGTGCCGCGACCGCGCGCCGGCTGGCCGAGGAGGGCGCGGCGGTGGCGCTCGTCGCACGGCGTCGCGACCGCCTGGACCGGCTCGCCCAGGACATCACGCGGCTGGGCGGCCGGGCCGACGTCGTGGAGGCCGACATCAGCGACCCCGACCAGGCGTACCAGGCGGTCCAGGTCACGCTCGGGCGGCTGGAGCGGCTCGACATCCTGGTCAACAACGCCGGGATCATGCTGCTCGGCACAGCCCTGCACGCCACGATCGAGGAGTGGGACCGGATGGTCTCGCTCAACGTGGCCGCACTGCTCCACGTCACCCACGCCGCCGTCCCGTACCTGATCGACGCGTCCACCACCTCACCGCGGCAGGTGGCCGACATCGTCAACGTCGGCTCGACGGCCGGACGTGTCGCCCGCCCCGGGAGCAGCGTCTACAACCTGACGAAATTCGGCCTGAACGGCTTCACCGAAGCCCTCCGCCAGGAGCTGCTCGTGGAGCGGGTACGGGTCGCCGTGGTCGAACCCGGCACCGTACGAACGGAGTTGGTGGACCACCTCGGCGAAGCCACCCGCGAGGCGGCACTCCGGCAGGTCAGCGGCATCGAACCACTGCGGGCGGAGGACGTCGCGGACGCGATCGCCTACATCGTCACCCGGGAGCGACGGGTGGCCGTCAACGAGATGCTGGTCCGCGCCGGTGACCAGACGTGGTGACCGCAGGTGAGGAGGACGGACCCATGAGTCAAAACCACGACAGCGACCACGACAGCGACCATGACTACGACGTCATCGTCATCGGCGGGGGATCGCCCGGCGAGCACTGCGCCGGTGCCCTCGCCGAGGGCGGTCTGCGGGTCGCCCTGGTGGAGCGCGAACTGGTCGGCGGGGAGTGCTCGTACTGGGCGTGCATCCCGTCGAAGACGCTGCTGCGCCCGGGCGAGGCCGTGCACGGCGCACGGGAGGCCGCGGCGAGCGCCCAGGTCGACGTCGAACAGGCCCTGGCCTGGCGGGACTTCATGGTGTCGGACTACTCCGACGCCGGGCAGGAACGTTGGCTGGCCGACACCGGCATCGCCCTGCTGCGAGGCTCCGGCCGGCTGGCGGGACCGGGCGTCGTGGAGGTGGCCGGAGCCCGCCACACCGCCGAGCACGTGGTGGTCGCCACGGGCGCGGCACCGATCATGCCCCCGGTCCCGGGCCTGTCCGAACTGACCGGCGTGTGGACCAACCGCGAGGTGACGGGCATGAAGGCGGTCCCGCGCCGGCTGGTCGTGCTCGGCGCCGGACCCGTCGGTGTGGAGATGGCGCAGGCCGTCCGCCGGCTGGGCGGCGAGGTGGTGGTCACGGCCCACGGCGGGTACGTCCTGCCCCGCGAGCCCCGGCCCCTGGGCGAGGCGCTCGGCGAGGTGCTGCGCCGCGACGGGGTCGAGCTGGTCCTCGGCCCGCGCACGGTCGCCGCCCGGCGCGAGGGCGAGGACTACGTCCTGACGCTCGACGACGGGCGGGAACTGCGCGGCGATCACCTCCTCGTCGCCACCGGACGCCGCCCGCGCGTCGACGACATCGGCCTGGACACGGTGGGCGTGCGGGCCGACGAGCACGGCATCCCCGTCGACTCGCGGCTGCGTGCCGCCGAGCGGCTGTGGGTCGTCGGCGACGCCACCGGTCTCTGGATGCTCACCCACGTCGGCAAGTACCAGGGCGAGGTCGTCGCCGCCAACATCCTCGGCGAACCCCGCGAGGCCGACTACACCGCCGTGCCCCGCGTCGTCTACACCGACCCGCAGGCGGCGTCGGTGGGTGCGGGCGAGGCACGGTTCAGCGCCACCGTCCCGATCTCCGGGGTGGCCAAGACGGCCGCCTACACCCGCGCCTACGCCGACGCCAACGGGTTCCTCACGCTGCTCAGCGACGGCCGGGTGATCACCGGCGCCCACGCCCTCGGCCCGGAGGCGGGGGAGTGGCTGCAACAGGCGACCCTCGCCATCCGCGCCCGCATCCCGCTGGACGTACTCCGGGACACGATCCAGCCGTTTCCCACGTTCTCGGAGATCTACGTCGCCGCGCTCAAGGACCTGCACGAGCAGATCGGGGCCGCGGCGCGAAAGGCGTCACCGTGACGCGCTACCGCACGCTGAAGGTCGACGACCTTGAGATCTTCTACCGCGAGTCCGGACCGCCCGACGCCCCCGCCCTGCTGCTCCTCCACGGCTTCCCGTCCTCGTCACGGATGTACGAGCCGCTGCTGGGGCGCCTCGCGGACCGGTGGCGGCTGATCGCGCCCGACCTTCCCGGGTTCGGCCACAGCGGCGCTCCCGCGCCGACCGGGTTCGCGTACACCTTCGACCACCTGGCCGAGGTCATGAACGGCTTCGTGGACACCCTCGGCCTCCAGCGGTACACGCTCTTCGTGCAGGACTACGGCGGGCCGGTCGGGTTCCGCATGGCCATGGCGCACCCGGAGCGGCTGGAGGCCCTGATCATCCAGAACGCGGTGGCCCACGAGAGCGGGCTGGGGCCGCTCTGGCGGACACGACGTGCCTTCTGGGCCGACCGTGCCACCCACGAGCCGGCACTGCGCGAGAACTTCCTGTCCCTGGCCGCCACACGGGCCCGCCACCTCGGCCACGACCCCGCGACCGACCGCTACGACCCCGACCTGTGGACGGACGAGTACGCCTTCCTGAACCGGCCCGGGCAGGCGGAGATCCAGTTGGAGCTGTTCTACGACTACCGCACCAACCTCGCCGCCTACCCGGTCTGGCAGCAGTGGCTGCGCACCCGCCGGCCCCGCACGCTCGTCCTCTGGGGACGTCACGACGCGTCGTTCCGGGCGCGGGAGGCCGATTCGTACCGGGCCGACCTGCCCGATGCGGAGGTCCATCTGCTCGACGGTGGCCACTTCGTCCTGGACACCTGCGCCGACGAGGCCGCCCAACGGATCCGGGCCTTTCTGACCTGACATCGCCACCTGCCGCAGACCTACATCGACTCCGCGGCCTGAACGCGTCCTGTCACGAGGCGGCGACCAGGCCTTTTCCCGGTCAGGATTCAGGCCGCGGGCCCACCGCTGTAACGTGCAGGGTGACCAGGGGGCAGACCGCGACGAAGGCGGACAACCGTGGCGCATGCGGAGCACAGCTCACGGGACGGGTCAAAGGTCGGCCTGCTCGGCAGGCGGACCGAGTGCGCCCGGCTCGACCGGATGATCAGCGCGGCCCGTGGCGGGGAGAGCGGCACGCTCGTGGTCCACGGCCCACCCGGCGTCGGAAAATCGGCACTGCTCGACTACGCTTCCCGGTCGGCGGCCGACCTGCGCGTGCTGCACGCCGTCGGCATCGAATCCGAGATGGAGCTCGCGTTCGCCACGCTGCACCAGGTGTGCGTGCCGTTGCTCGAACGCCTGAAGAACCTTCCTCAGCCGCAGTGCGCCGCACTGGAGACGGTGTTCGGCATCCGCGCGGGGCCCCCGCCCGATCGCTTCCTGGTCGGGATGGCGGTACTCGGTCTCCTCTCGGACGCCTCCGCGAAACACCCGCTGCTCTGCCTGGTCGACGACGCGCAGTGGATGGACCGGGTCTCGGCACAGATCCTGGGCTTCGTCGCCCGCCGGCTGCTCGCGGAGTCGGTCGCCCTCGTCTTCGGAGCCCGCGAAGGGCCCCAGGACCTGCTCGGACTGCCGGAGCTGGAGGTCACCGGCCTGGGTGACGCCGACGCCCACACCCTGCTCGACTCGGCCACCCACACCCGGCTCGACCAGGACATCCGCGACCGCCTCGTCGCGGAGACCAAGGGCAATCCCCTCGCCCTCCTCGAACTGCCCCGCGGCCTGACCATCACCCAACTGGCCGGTGGATTCGGCCTCTTGAACGGCGACACGCTCCCGGGCCGCATCGAGCAGAGCTTCCTGAGCCGGATCGAGGCACTCCCGGACGAGACCCGGCTGCTCCTGCTGATCGCCGCCGCCGAACCGGTCGGCGATCCCGCCCTGGTGTGGTCGGCGGCCGGCCGTCTCGGTGTGACACCGGAGACCGCGCTCGCCGGCGGCACGGACGGGCTGCTGTCGTTCGACATCCGCGTCACGTTCCGGCACCCGCTCGTCCGGTCGGCCGTGTACCGCTCGGCGGCGGAGGAGGACCGCCGGGCCGCGCACCTGGCGCTGGCCGAGGTCACCGACCCGAAGGCCGACCCGGACCGTCGCGCCTGGCACCTCGCGTCCGCCACCGCGGGCCCGGACGAGTCCGTCGCCGCCGAACTCGAACGCTCCGCCGACCGCGCGCAGGCACGTGGCGGGCTGGCCGCGGCGGCGGCGTTCCTCCAGCGATCCGTGGCACTCACCGGCGACACGTCACGGCGCGCCGAACGGGCGGTGGCCGCCGCCGACGTCAGCCTCCAGGCCGGCGACCTCGACGCCGCCCGCCGGTTCGCCGACATCGCGGACCAGTACGCCCAGAGCGAGTTCCAACGCGCCCGGGCCCAACTCGTGCACGGCCAGCTCACGTTCGCGGCCGGCCTCAACCAGGAGGCACCACCGCTGCTGCTGACGGCCGCACAGCGACTGGAGCCCTTCGACAAGGACCTCGCGCGCGAGACCTACCTGATGGCCTGGGGCACCTCGGCACTGGTCGCCGCGGACGCCGACAGCCTCATGGCGATCTCCCGGGCGATGCGAGACCTTCCGGCGCCCAGGGGAACTCCCGACACCCTCGATCTCGTCATCGAGGCCTGCGCGCGGCTCGTCACCGACGGCCGCGCCGCCGCCGTCCCCGCACTCCGACGGGCCGTCACGGCACTCGCGGATCTTCCCGCCCCCGACGTCCTGAAGTGGGGCTGGGTGGCGAACGGCGTCAGCGCGGCCGTCTGGGACGACCGGGCCATGCGCAGCACGTACCGCCGGGCCGTCGAAGTGGCGCGCACCGCCGGTGCCCTGACCGAACTCCCCCTGTGCCTCGCGTCGTTGGGCATGGCGACCACGTGGACCGGGGATTTCGACGCCGCCGCGTCGATCGTCGACGAGGCGGACATCGTCGCCGCGGCGACCGGCGTCCCCCTGGCACCGCACGTCGGGCTTCGGCTCGGCGCACTGCGGGGCCGGAGCGCCGATGCGGAGGCCCTCATCGCCGCCACCATCGAAGAGGCCGGTGCGAGCGGCCAGTTGATGGGAGTCACGGTCGCCCACTGGGCCGCCGCCGTCCTCTACAACGGCCTCGCCCGCTACGAACAGGCCATGTCCGCGGCCCAGATCAGCAGCCGCATCGCCGAACTGTGGGTCTCCGTCTGGGTGTTGCCCGAACTCGTCGAGGCGGCGGTGCGCTCCGGGGAGGAGGAGATCGCCGGTGACGCGCTCGCCCGGCTCACGGACGCGGCGGAGCCGTGCGACACCGACTGGGCACAGGGAATCCTGGCCCGCTGCCGGGCCCTGCTCACCGCAGGAGCCCCCGCGGACCGCCTCTACCGCAGGGCGATCGAGCGACTGGGCCGGACACAACTGCGCCCCGAACTGGCGCGCGCCCATCTGCTGTACGGCGAGTGGCTGCGCCGGGACCGTCAACGGAGCGACGCCCGGGGGCACTTGCGTACCGCCTACGAGATGTTCGGGTCGATCGGCATGGAGGCGTTCGCCGAACGGGCCCGCCGGGAACTGCTCGCCACGGGGGAGACCGTCCGCAAGCGCTCGGTGGAGGCCTCGTCGCGTGACGAACTGACGCCGCAGGAGAAGCAGATCGCGTCGCTCGTGCAGGACGGCTTCTCCAACCCGGAGGTCGGCTCCCGCCTGTTCCTGAGCCCGCGAACCGTCGAGTGGCACCTGCGGAAGATCTTCACCAAGCTGTCGATCACCTCCCGCAGACAACTCCGTGACGTGCTGCCCCGCGGGGAGTACGAGGCCGCGCCGGAGTAGGGGATCGCGCTCAGGGGATCAGCTGCTGGCCGCCGTCGATGTCGTAAGTCGCCCCGGTGAGCGCCGTGTTGGTCATCAGGTGCAGGGCGAGCGCGGCCACGTCCGACGGTCCCACCACCCGGCGGATCGGCAGCGTGGCGCGCAACTCCTCCCGGCGCCGCTCCAGTTCGTCGCCGAGCAGCCGCGCCGACAACGGGGTGTCGACGAACCCGGCGGCGATCGCGTTGACCCGCACCGGGGCGAGTTCGAGGGCCGCGTTCGCCGTGATGGCCGGCAGACTCGCCGCCGCGATGGCCGCGATGCTCAGACCCACGCCGGGGCGGCGGGCGTGCGTGCCGGTGATGTACGTCAGCGACCCGCCGGGCCGGACGCATGTCGCGCACTCCCGCGCGACGCGTAGCGCTCCCAGCAGATGCTCGTCGAGCACGCTCCGCGCCTCGTCGAAGTCCATGTCGACGATCGGCGAGTAGAGCGGCCCGCCGCCCGCGACCAGGACGTGGTCGACCGGCGCGGGCAGCTCCGCGAAGAACCGGTGCAGTCCCGGGGCGTCACCCAGGTCGAGCCTCGCGGCGGACGCGCCGAGCTCGTCCCGCGCGGCGTCGAGCCGCCCCTGGTCACGACCGGTGACGACGATCTTCGCGCCGGCCGTACGCGCCTGGCGTGCCGTCTCCAGCCCGATGCCGGAGCTGCCGCCGATGACGACGACGGTGCTTCCTGAGAGATCGTTCACTGCTGCCTCCGTAGCGGGGTGGAGATCACGGCGACCGGCGGCCGTGGAGGCGCCGGTTCACTGGACGAGTGCCGGGTGAGCGGCGGGGACCGCACGACGTCCCGCAGCTGCCGCCGGAACACGGGCGAGGCCGTCCTCACGGGCGGTCATCCCCTCAAGGGTCTCGCCGCCCGATGCGTACGGCACCTCCACGACGAGCGCGACCAGGAACTCCCGGCCGCTCTCCGAGAGCGGTGACCGCGTCGGTGCGCCGGACACACAGGGGCATCGAGGCGAGCGTCCGATCGAGGCCGTCGGGGTCGTCGGCGGCGAACAGGCCGATCCCGATCGTGCGCCACTCGCCCGGCGGCGGAGGACGCCACAGGCGCGGCACCTGCCCCCGCGCGGCCGGCTCACGGGTATGCGCGGCCTGGCGCCCCCAGACGTTTCTCCACCTCGTCGGCCGGTATTCCGCCCGGAACCCGGGTCGTCATCGTGACCAGGATCGATCGATCGGCCGGGCGGTCGCTCGCGCCCGTGGTCCTCCCTGGCCGACGGCCGGCCAGGGTGTGGCACGTCCCCGTCTTCTGTCGATCGTCCCGCCACGGACCAGTGAGTTCCACGGGCGCGAGGGCTCCCCGTGCCGCGGGACCCTGGACGAAGTCACCCACCGTCCCGCGAGCCGCAGCGCCAGGGCGACGAACTCCGCACGGCGCGACCTCCTCGTGGCCGACCGAGGGAATCGCCCATGTCCAACCACTTCAGCGCGGCCTATCTCAAGTTTCCCGGCGACGACGCGCGCCTGGACCTGACCGACCTGTTCGCCTTCCCGGCGTCCGGAGACCCCGGCAGAACGGTGTTGATCATCGACGTGAACCCGTTCGCGACGGGCCTGAGCGCGACCCCGCCGTTCCTGATGAGCGCGGAACTGCACCCCGACGCGGTGTACCGCATCAACATCGACAACGACGGTGACAACCAGGCCGACGCCGCCTTCTCTTTCGTGTTCACGGAGGCGGACGACGGCAGGCAGACGGGCACGGCCTACTACGCCACCGGCGCCGACGCCCGGAGCGCGGAACCGACCGGTGAGGTGCTCGCCAGTGCCGTACCGGTCGGCTTCGACGCGTCGGCGCAGCCCGTCGAGGCGGGTCGCTGCCGCCTCTTCACCGGCGTACGCAGCGATCCGTTCTTCGCCGACGCCGAAGGCGCCCTGCACGGCTTCGCGTGGACGGGGGACGACGCCTTCGGCGACAAGGACGTGCAGTGCATCGCGCTGGAGGTGCCCGACGACATGCTGGGCCCGGATCCCCTGATCCACCTGTGGGCAACCGTCAGCGTGCGCCGTGACGGCGAACTCGTGCAGGTGGACCGCGGCGGGCAGCCGACGATCAACCCGTTCATCAATCCCGACTACGCGAAGGACGCGTACAACGCCGGGCATCCGGCGGACGACGTGGCGAAATACCTGGGGCCGTGGTCGAAGATCCTGGAGGGGAACGGCTATCCGCCCGCCGAGGCGAACGCGGCGGCCGCCACCGTCCTGCCGGACGTCCTGACCTACGACCGCGGCCGGCCCGCCGTCTATCCCAACGGGCGCGGTCTCACCGACGACGTCTTCATCGCCCGGATGACCTTCCTGACGAACGGAAAGGTCACCTCGGGCGGGGTGATGCCGCACGACGACCTGCTGCCCGATTTCCCCCACCTCGGACCTCCGCACCGGTAGCCATGAGCACCTGAGCGAGACCGGCCGACAAGGCCGGTCCGCACCGTCACCACCCGGAGGGCCACCATGGACGTTCCCGTCAAGAAGGTCGCCGTCGTCACCGGCGCGTCGCAGGGCATCGGCGCCGGCCTGGTCGAGGCGTACCGCAAGCTCGGCCACTCCGTCGTCGCGACCTCACGCGGCATCACCCCCTCCGAGGACCCGGACCTGCTCACCGTCCGGGGCGACATCGCCGATCCGGCCACGGCCGAGCGCGTCGTCACCGCGGCGATGGAACGGTTCGGCCGGATCGACACCCTCGTCAACAACGCGGGCCTCTACCTCGCCAAGCCGTTCACCGAATACTCCGGGGAGGAGTACGAGGCGGTCGTCGGCGTCAACCTGACCGGGTTCTTCCACATCACCCAGCTCGCCGTCCGGCAGATGCTCCGTCAGGGCACCGGACACATCGTCCAGATCAGCACCAGCCTCGCCGATCACGCCAATTCCACGATCCCCGCGGTGCTTGCCTCGCTGACCAAGGGCGGGCTCCAGTCCGCCACCAGGGCGCTGGCGATCGAGTACGCCTCCCGCGGCATCCGCAGCAACGCGGTCGCGCTGGGGGTCATCAGAACTCCCATGCACCCGGAGACGTCCGCGTCGCTCGCCGCGCTGCACCCGCTCGGACGGATGGGCGAGGTCGGCGACGTCGTCGACGCGATCGTGTTCCTGGAGAAAGCGACCTTCGTCACCGGCGAGATCCTCCACGTCGACGGCGGCCAGAGCGCCGGCCGCTGAACTCCCCCCACTGGTGGGCTTTGTGGGCAGTGGTGGTGAAGTATCGATTCGGCTAACACCCATCCGGGTTGTGTATGAATTGTGTGAGTGGCGTGATTGAATCATGCACAACTCGGCCTGGTGGCTTGAACTCGACCGTTCGGTTCCCCGTGTCCTGTGTCCTCAGCAGGATGTCCGCGCGCTCGTACAGGTCCGCCCGGCCGAGCCGGTACGAACGTGCGGCAGGGGCGGGAGTGGTGGATCCGCGCGCGCCCCTGCCGTAGCGCACCTTGTGTTCCCGCGCCCCTCCCGACCGGAGGCCCGCGCCCGGCAGGAACCGCAATCGTCCGCGGTCCGCCGGACGGGAGCGTGCGCCGCGTCACCGTGCCGGCATACCGCGACTGCGGTGCCGCCTGCCGTCACGTACGTGAAGGGAACCCTCCATGACCACAGCCGCCGCCGCGACTGTCTCCGACTTCTACTACGGCGCGGTGACCCCGGTCGCCGCCTATCTGATGGCGTGCCTGGGAGCGGCCCTCGGGCTGCGCTGCACGACCCGTTCGCTGCGCCGACCGCAGCACAGAGCCCGCTGGCTGGCGCTCGGCGCGGTCTCCATCGGCTGCGGCATATGGACCATGCACTTCATCGCCATGATCGGCTTCAGCGTCGAGGGCGCGCTCGTCAACTACGACGCCACGAAGACCCTGTTGAGCCTCCTCGTGGCGATCGCCGTGGTCGCCGTAGGAGTGTTCCTCGTCGGTTACCGGGGCGGCTCCCCGCTGAACCTGGGTGTGGCCGGCGCGGTCACCGGGCTCGGCGTCGCGGCCATGCACTACCTCGGGATGGCCGCCATCCACACGAACGGCACCCTTCACTACGACACCGGGACCGTGGCGCTCTCCATCGTGATCGCCATCGCGGCCGCCACCGCGGCGCTGTGGGCGGCGGTCTCCATCCACGCGCTGTGGGCGAGCCTCGGCGCGAGCCTGGTGATGGGCGTGGCCGTGACCGGAATGCACTACACAGGTATGGCCGCGGTCTCCGTCCACCTCACCGACGTGGCCGGGTCCTCGCAGTCCTCGGCCGACCTGGTCGCCTTCCTCCTCGTCATGCTCGCCGGTCCGCTCCTCGTGCTCCTGGTCGCCGCCGTGATCGTCATGTTCGACCCCGACATGATGCTCGGCGAGGCCGCGGCGAAGACGTCGGAGCCCGAGCCGGCACCGCTGTTCGGCGGGGACTCCGTGTTCCCGGCGAGAGAGCCGTCGCAGACCCACACCTCCTGGTGACCTGAGACCCGGACCGCTTCACCGCACCATGCGGGTACGGCGGCTCAGTCCGACAGCCGCCACAACAGCCGGTAATACCTGATGCGTTCCGGGTCCGGCTCGACTCCGTAGGCGTCGAGCAACGGCTCTTCCCAGCCGGGACCGTAGTTCCACCGCGTGCTCCACGTCGCGATGGCGAGGTCGGCCCAGCGGTCGGCGACTCCGAGCGCGCCGAGGTCGACGTGACCGCTGCACCTGCCGTCGTCGCCGATCAGGGTGTTCGGGGCGCAGGCGTCGCCATGGCAGACGACGAGTTCATCGACGGGCGGGATGTCGGTGAGCACGCGGAGCGCACGCGCGACGGTCCCGAGGTGCTGGAAGTCCTCGGGCCGGTCCGCCGGATCGATCAGGCCCGCCGCCGCCCGGGACCGTACGGCCTCCAGTCGCTGCCCGGCCGACCAGTCGAACGGGCAGTCACCAACGGACAGTTGCTCATGCAGGGCGCGCAGCCCGGTACCGATGGCGCGTACCGCGGTGCCGGGGTCGCGCTTCCAGTGGTCGTCCACGGCCGTACGTCCGGGCAGGCCGGCCGTGACGATCCATGACCCCGTCTCGTCCGCGCCCTCGTCGAGGACGCGCGGCACCACGGCGAACGCCACCGCCCAGCGCAGGCGCACCACCTCGGCCGAGAGATCGATGCCGCTGCCCGCCGCCGTCCACTTCACGAACTGCCGCGCATCCCCGAGGCCGACCTGAAACGTCAGACCGCCGACTTCGTTCCGCGACACGGCCCGCACCGGCCGCCCCGCCGCGAGTTCGGTGACGATCCGGGGAAGCTCGACCGGCCCTTGGGGCGAGGTCACCGTCACCAGGCCGTCACCCCTTCCCGTGCTGCGGCCGGTGGGTGAGGAGGTCGCCGGGCTGGCAGTCGAGGACTTCGCAGATGCGGGTCAGGGTGCTGAAGCGGATGGCCTTCGCGCGGCCGTTCTTGAGGATGGACAGGTTGACGTTCGTGACGCCCACCTGGGCGGCCAGTTCGGCCAGGGTCATGCCGCGTTCCTCCAGGATCCGGTCGAGGTGGACCTCGATGGCGTGCGGGTCGGCCTCGGCGGGGGACATCAGATGACGCCTTCGAGGTCTTCGCGCATCACGGTGCCGACCCGCATGATCCGGGCCAGGGAGAGCAGCCCGATACCGGTGAGCAGCGCGAAGTACGGCATGCCGTGGTCGACGTCGTAGAGCAACGGCCTGTGGTCCGCTGTCCGCAGGGAGTTGAGCAGCGCGGCTCCCGCGACGCTCTCGGTGACGTGGCAGACGAGGCTGCCGACGGCCAGGTACCAGCCCAGGAGGCGTATACGGCCCGCGGTCCGGAAGGTGTACGGGCCGTCCTGGCGCGCGGCGCGGATCAGCCAGTACAGCAGGAACAGGGCGCCGATGTAGAGGGCGGAGGACGGCAGTTCGGTCAGCGTGCTGAGCAGACGTGCGCCGCCGCTGGGTGAGTAGTCGCAGAACCGCGGCGTGAACGAGACCACGATGCCGGGCTTGGGCTCCATGACCCGGCTGAACCAGTCCTCGCCACCGCCCTGCGTGGACGGATCGGTGGCGCAGACCGAACCGTCGCCCCATCCGAAGACGCCGCCGATCCCGACCGCGGCGTACGTCTTCAGGGCCAGGAACACCGCGACCAGCGCGCAGAGCACGGTGACCACGCCGGCCATGGGTTCCAGCGGGTTTCTGCTGCCGTTCTCGGCCCCGGTCGACTTGTCGGTCATGGCGGACCGCCCCCTGTGTATCGTTTATCGATGTTATCGAAAAACGATACAGCGATGAGTGAGCGAGAGGCAAGTGGCCCGCACGCCGGCCGCCTTGCGCCCGTTCTGCCCCAACTCGTCCCGCGGGGAGAGGTGTGACCCACATCCACAGTGGTGCGACCAACTCGATGGCGGTGTCCTCGGCCGCCCTACCGCGCGCCGTGGCCCGCGGGTCGTCCCACAGCCGACGGGCGCCGATGCGAGAGGTCGCGAGCGCGTCCTGGACGGGCAGGCCGTAGTACGCCCTCCTGCGCGACTCGGCCTGAAATGCGAGCAGTCGCTCGGCCGGCGGCAGTGCCGCGTACGAGGGGAGCTCGCGCCTGATGTCGTCGGTGACGACGTCGCCGAGCTCATCGAGCCGCGACAGCGGGGACGGTCGCTGAACGCGTGATCATGAGCGGTCGCGGGCTCCGGCCCGCGGCCACCAGGCTCGGAGGGGTCGACGACTTCGCCCTCACCGACAGCGTGGCACCAACTCGGCCCCTACGAAGCCCCGTTCGGCCCCGCCTGCGAAGTCTCGGGCGTCTCCGCCGGGGCGGGCGGCAGACCTGCCGGTGACCGTTCGCGTTCCGCGTCCGGCTTGTGGCCGCCGCGCAGCGCCGAGGCGACCGCGGAGACCAGGGCCATGCCCGCCGCCACGCTGAAGACGATGGTCAGGCCGTGGTGGAACGGGCCCGAGACCAGCTGGGGGAAGAAGGTGTGGCCGGTCAGGACGGCGCGCTGGGCCGCGGTGACGTGGTCGAGGGTTCCGTTGGACGCGAGCAGGTGCTGGATGGGGTTGTTGCCGAGGAACGTCGCGAACAGCGTGCTCACCGGAGGCAGCGACGCCGCCTGCTCCGCCGCGCCGGTCGGTACCCCGTGCAGCTGAAGCCCGTGGCTCAGCGTCCTGGGCAGCGAGGACGCGAGCCCGGACACCATCAGGGAGAAGAACACGCCGATGGACAGGGCGGTGCCCGAGTTCTGGAAGGTGGAGCGCATGCCCGAGGCGACACCCCGGTACTCGCTCGGCACGCTGCCCATGATGGACGACGTGTTCGGCGCGGAGAACATGCCCTGGCCAAGGCCGTTGAGCAGCAGCAGCGCGGCGAACATGCCGTAGTCGAAGTCGATGGGCAGCGCGAGCAGGCCGAGGAAGGAGAGCGCCACGACGATCAGCCCGACCGTCGAGAACATCCGGGCGCCGAACCGGTCCGACAGATAGCCGGACACGGGCCCGGCGATGAGGAAGCCGACGGTGAGAGGGAGCATGAAGATGCCCGCCCACAGTGGGGTGTCCTCGTAGTCGTAGCCGTGCAACGGCAGCCAGATGCCCTGCAGCCAGATGATCAGCATGAACTGCAGCCCGCCCCGCGCGATCGCGGTCAGCAGGGCGGCCAGGTTGCCCGCGGCGAAGGCGCGCACCTTGAACAGGGCCAGGTTGAACATCGGTTCGGCGATGTGCGTCTCGACGTAGCAGAAGATCAGCAGGAGGACGACGCCGCCGACGAGGCCGCTGAGCACCCACGGGTTTCCCCAGCCGGTGGCGCTGCCGCCGTAGGGCTGGATGCCGTAGGTGATGCCCGCGAGGAGGATGCCGGCGCCGGCCGCGAAGGTGAGGTTGCCGAGCCAGTCGATGCGGCCGGGGCGGCCCGCCGAGGTCTCGCGCAGGCTCAGGTACGACCAGATCGTGCCGGTGATGCTGATCGGCACGCTGACCCAGAACACCGCGCGCCAGTCGACGACGGCCAGCAGACCACCGGCGAGAAGACCGAGGAACTGGCCCGCGAGCGCGGTGATCTGGTTGATGCCGAGGGCCATTCCGCGCTGCCGGGCTGGGAAGGCGTCGGTGAGGATCGCGGCCGAGTTGGCGGTGAGCATGGACCCGCCGAAGGCCTGCACGACCCGCCACAGGATCAGCCACATCGCCCCCGCCCCCGCGCGGAACGGGTCCAGGGACAGCGCGACGGAAGCGCACGCGAAGATCAGAAAGCCGATGTTGTAGATCTTCACCCGGCCGAACATGTCACCGAGCCGGCCGAGCACGACGACCAGCACCGCCGAGACCAGCAGATAGCCCAGGATCATCCAGAGCAGATAGCCGATGTTGCCCGGCGCCAGCGGATCGAGGCCGATGCCGCGGAAGATCGCGGGCAGCGAGATGATCACGATCGAGGCGTCCATCGTGGCGATGAGCACGCCGAGCGTGGTGTTCGACAGCGCGACCCACTTGTAGTTCGGCCCGGGGGGAGCGTCCTGTCGACGCCCGGAGTGCACGGCGCTCAGCAGCGACGGCCTGCCGCCCTCGTTCCGCTGTCCGTCGCCGGGTATGTGCGCGCGCTCGGTCACAGTCGCTCCGCCAGCCGGTCGAGAAGGGGCAGGGCCGACGCGAGGGTCGCGCGCTCCTCCGCGGTGAACTCGTCGAGGACGGCCCCGAGCCGGTGGACCGACGCGGAGCGCCGCTCGGCCAGCACGGCACGTCCCTCGTCCGTGATCGCCAGGATGCTCCGCCGCCCGTCCGCGGCATCGGGGCTGCGGCGGACCAGCCCGCGCTGTTCGAGCAGCGCGAGGGTGCTGGCCATCGCCTGCGGGCGTACCCGCTCCGCCTCGGCGAGGGACGTGGGCGATTCGGAGCCGTCGCGGGCGAGCCGGGCCAGGACCGAGACTCCGGAGAGTGACACGTCCCCCACGGCGTGCGCCTGACGCAGGCGCCGCGTCACCCGGCCCACCGCGAGCCGCAGCTCGGACGCGAGCTGAGCGGTGTCGTTCGGGCTGTTCACCTTCATAGTTACTAACAGTAGATTTATCAGCCTGAACTGCTCAACCAATTGTTAGTAAATGGCGTGAGGAGGCCATCGGTGGAGAGAGGACGCCCCAGAGGACTGTTCGTCGGTCTGTGCACCCTGGACGTCATCCAGCTCGTGGACCACGCACCGCGCTCGAACGAGAAGCTCACGGCTCGGGAGCAAGCGGTCGCCGCGGGCGGCCCGGCGGCCAACGCGGCGGTCGCCTTCGGCCATTTGGGCGGCGCGGCCACGCTCCTGACGGCAATTGGCGCCCACGCGCTGGGAGTTGGGGTGGCGGCCGACCTGGACGCGCTGGGCGTGACCCTCTCCGACCTGGCGGCCGACTCGGCGGAGCCGCCCGCGGTCTCCTCCGTCCTGGTGACCGCGTCCACCGGAGAACGCGCCGTCGCCTCGACCAACGCGACGGCACACCGGCTCGCCCCGCCCGAGGACCTCGACGCACTGGTGGCGGCGTCCGACATCGTCGAGTTCGACGGTCACCACATAACGCTGGCCGTCGCCGCGGCCCGCTCCGCGCGCGCCCTCGGCCGCAAGACCCTTTTCGACGGCGGCAGTTGGAAGCCCGGCACCGAGGACCTGCTGCCGTTCATCGACGTGGCCGTCTGCTCGGCCGACTTCCGCCCACCCGGTACGAGCACACCGGCGGACACGCTGCGCTTCCTGCGGGAACACGACGTCGCCCGGTCGGCGGTGAGCGGGGGAGCGGACCCCATCGTCTGGGCGGCGCCGGACGGCGAAGGCACGGTGGACGTGCCGTCGGTGAAGGTGGCGGACACGCTGGGCGCGGGCGACGTGCTGCACGGGGCCCTCGCCTATCACCTCGTGGGGGCCCGCCCGACACCGGAGGGCTTCGCCGAGGCGCTGCGCGCGGCGGCCGTCGTGGCCTCTCGGGCATGCGCCTCGTTCGGCACGCGCGCGTGGCTGCGGGAGGGGTGACCCGGGCCAACCCGTCCCGGCCTGAGATGATCATCAGGAACGTACGCGTCACCGGACCGTACGCGACAGGGATGGGAAACATGATCGCTGCAGTACTGCTGGTCCTCTTGGCGCTCCTCGTCGGCGGGTGCGCGTGTGTGTTCTGGGCCGAGCGCGGCGGGCCCCGCTGGGCCCGTGTCGTCGCGACCGTGACCCTCTCCGCGAGCGACCTCCTGCGCAGCTCCGACAAGAAGCGGCGGTGGGGCCAGAACCCGAGCGGCCAGGACGACTAGCGAGGTCGGGTCACCGCGGCAGGTGCCGAACCGGTCGGGGAACGCGCCGGGAGGCAACCCTTCTCCGGACCCCAACATGCCTAGACTGAGCCGTCGTTGATCGTTTCACGGACGGTCTCAGGAGGACCACATGCCCCGCACCCCGTCTCGACGCACCGCTCTGCGCGGCCTGGTCGCAGGCTCAGCCGTGGTGATCGGCTTCGATCCCTTCACCCGTGGCTGGGCGGCGACCGACACCGGCCGGCCGCTCACCGGCCTCCCCCATCTGGACGGGACGCTCCACACCGACGACGCCTCGCTCGGCGCGGACGCCGACGACTTCGGGCACATCGTGCACCGGCGCCCGGCCGCGGTGCTGCGCCCCGGCTCGGTGCGGGACGTCGTCGCGATGGTGCGGTTCTGCAATCTGCACGGACTCAAGGTGGCGCCGCGCGGACAGGGCCACGGGACGAACGGGCAGGCGCAGGTCGAGGGCGGCCTGATCATCGAGACCGAGCCGCTCGCCTCCATCGGCCCGGTACGGACGGGGAGTTCACGCGTCACGGTCGGCGCGGGCGCCAAGTGGAGCGACGTCGCCAAGGCGGCCATCGCCCACGGACTGACCCCGCCCGTCTTCACCGACTACCTCGAACTCTCCGTCGGCGGCACCCTCTCCGTCGGCGGCCTGGGCGGCCAGAGCCACCGGCAGGGCGCCCAGGTCGACAACGTCCTCGAACTCGAAGTCGTCACCGGAGCAGGGGAGTTGCTCCGCTGCTCGCCGACCCGCCACCCCGACCTCTTCCACGCCGTGCTCGCCGGCCTGGGCCAGTGCGCGGTGATCGTCGGCGCCACCCTGCGCCTGGTCCCGGCCCCGGAGACCGTACGGCACTACCTCCTGCCGTACGACGACCTCCAGACCTTCCTCGACGACCAGCGACTCCTCGCCATCGAGGGCCGTTTCGCCTACCTGGAGGGCCAGGTCGGCGCGGACGCCGCCGGGGTCTTCAACCAGTTCGCCATCGAGGCCGTCGCCTACGGGCCGCCGGTGGGGGACACCCCCGACGACACCGTCCTCCTGCGGGGTCTGCGCTACGTCACGTCCGGCGCGCAGATCACCGACCTCGGCTACTACGACTTCCTCGACCGGCTCGCCGCCTCCGTCGCTGCCCTGAAGGAAGCGGGCCTGTGGGCCTACGCCCACCCCTGGCTCAACCTGGTCATGCCGGGCCGTAGCACCGCCGACGTGGCCGGCACCCTGCTGGACGCCCTCACCCCGGCCGACCTGGGACCGGGCGTCGTCCTCCTGTACCCGCTGCTGCGCGAGCACCTCCGCACGCCGCTGCTGCGGATGCCCGACGACCCGATGCCCTACCTGTTCGCGGTCCTGCGCGCCGCGCCGCCCGAGGACACGACGACCGTACGACGCCTGCTGGCCGCCAACCGGTCCGCGTACGAGACGGTCCGGGCGGCCGGCGGCACCCAGTACCCGGTCGGCTCGATCCCCTTCCAACACGCCGACTGGAAGCGGCACTTCGGGCCGGTCTGGAAGCGGTTCGCCGAGGCGAGGAAGACGTACGACCCGAAGGGGATCCTGGTTCCGGGGCAGGGCATCTTCTGAACGCCGGTGCCGCTCTAGTCGGGAGGCGGGTCCGCCGGCGCGTCGCGCAACGCGGCGCGGGAGGCCACGCCCGGCTTCGGGAAGAGCTGGCGCAGGTGGGCGGCGACGGTGCGCGGGGAGAGGAAGAGGCGCTCGGCGATCTGCCTCTTGGTGAGACCGGCCGCCGCGAGGAGGGCGATCTCCCGTTGCTGGGGCGTCAGTGATGCTCCTCCGGTGACCCCGGCGCTGCCGATGGACAGGCCGGTCGCGCACAGTTCGTCGCCCGCCCGGGCTGTCCGGGGGCGGGCGCCGAGCCGCTCGAACGTGTCGATGGCGTCGGCGAGTTGGGAGCGCGCCTCCGTCGTGGCCTTCACCCGGCGGAGGCGTTCGCCGTGGGCGAGCCGGACCCGGGCCAGCTCGAAGGGCCAGCGGTCGGTGCCGGGTACGGCGAGCGCCTCCTCGAACAGGTCGAGCGCTTCATGGTCCACGGCCGCCATCGCCGCCGACGCCTTCACCAGGAGCGCCAGCCGTGGCGAGATCGCGGCGATGCCGGCCTCATCCGCCGCCGCCGCGTGGGCCGTTGCCTCCGAGGCCCGGCCCGTTCTGACCGCGGCCTCGACGAGATCCATCACGACGAACAGGGCCGGCGGGACATGCGAGGCGAGTTCCCCCGCGCGACTGATGGCGCACGCGTGCCGGTAGGCGTCCTCGAACCGGCCCCGGCTGAACGCGGCGAGCGCTCTCGCATGCGAGGCGCAGGACAGGTAGGAGCCGACACCGCGCGGTGTCGCCCACAGGGTCATCTCGTCCGTGAGGGCCGCGGCCTCGTCACCCCGGGCGGCTGCTACGAGCGCACGCTGATACAGGAACTCCGTCGACAGCAACTGGTAGCTGGGGGCCTCGCCCAGATCCCGGCCCCGCGCGGCCTGCGCCTCCGACGCGTCCCATTCACCTGACACGAAATGGTCCCGGCCCAGGTACACCAGCCCCCGGACCTCCACGGTGAGCGAGCTGTTGTGCCGCCCGTCGCGCAGCACGCGCCGCGGCGCCGTCCCGCACGCCGGCAACCGGTCCACGTAGAGAGACGTCATGGCGAGCCGGATGACACGGACCGGGTCGGCCTCCCGGTCGAGGGAGGCGATGGCCTCGTCGAGCATCCCGAGAACGGGCGGCGCCGTGCGCGCCGGGTCGGCCATCGTGCAGAGCGTCAGGGCGAGTTGGTCCGGAACCTCCGGTTTCAGCAGGCCGAGCGCCCGGTGCAGCGGCTTCCACAGCTCCGGGCGCTGACTGCTCTGGCACAGCCAGGCGAGCGTGTACAGCGCGTCGATCATGGTGGGATCGGCGGCGTCGTACGGCTGGTGCTGCATGTCGATCGCGCCGACGAGCAGCCGGTGGGCGGTGTCGAGGTCACCCTCACCGCTGAGGAGGATGTGGTGTGCGGCGGCGACCGCGGCGACCAACGGTCCCGCCCGTCCGCCGTCGGCCAGCCGGGCCTCTTCGAGTAGGCGCGGCACATCGCGCAGATCACCGGTCAGATCCGCGCCGAGATAGGCCGCCTCCGCGATCCGGCGACCGCGCTCGTAACCGCGCGGGCTCAACTCGGCGGCGCGCAGCAGAGCGCCGATGGCCCCGCCCGCGTCACCCCGCCGCACGTTGTCGCACGCCACCTCCTCCAGGGGGATCGCGTCTTCCTCGGTCGGCTCGACCGTGGCATGGGCGAGGTGCCAGGCGCGTCGCCCGGGGCGGTCGGACCAGTACTCCGACAGAGTGCGATGCGCCTCCCGGCGCTGCTCGCCGGTGGCGAGTTCCACGACGGCGGAGCGCGTGAGGGGATGGCGGAACACCAGTCGCCCGGTCGTCGCGTCCACGAGCCCGGCCCGCTCCGCGTCCGCCAGATCCTCCATGCCGGTCCGCTCGGACGTGGCCGACGTGAGGACGCGCAGACCACCGGTGTCGTCCAGGACCGCGTACAGGAGGAGCAGCCGGGTCGGCGCGGGCAGCGTCTCGACGCGGGACGCGAACACGGCCTGGAGGCGGCGGCTCAGGGGGAGCAGCTCGGGGACCGCGGCTCCGGAGCGCTGCGGCGCGGTGAGCGCGACGGGCAGTTCGAGCAGGGCGATCATCGCCATGGCCGAGGAGATCGGCGGCCCGGTGCCCGCCGACCATGCAACGGCAGTGTCGCGGGGGTACAAGAAGCTCGCCGGGTGCACGACCGCCGCGCTCAACTCCAGGGATTCCTGGTCGGTTTCACCGGCGACGCCGTGAGTGTCGGCGCCGCCCTGGGAGTCGGTGGCCCTGAGCGTCGTGGCGGAGCGGGCCTCAGTGCGCCTCCTCGTGCCGGCGTCGGAGCTGGGCCGGAGCGTTTCCGCCGCCCGACGCGGTGGTGCCGCGTGCGGCGGCGCGGGCCGGGCCGTCGGGGATCGTGAAGGCGAAGACGGCGGTCACCGCGGCGAGGGCGGCCAGGGTCAAGTAGGCATGCTGGTAAGCGGAGATGGGCGGGTTCGCGGCGGCTCCCGTGGGCGTGCTCAGGACCAGGGCCGTGGTCACCGCCGCCGGCGCGAAGGCGCCGCCGGTCTGCCGTACGACCGTGTTGAGCGTGGACGCCTGGGACAGGTCCTTGCGGGAGAGCGTCGCCAGCGAGGCCACCGTGGTCGGCATGAAGACGCCGCCCATGCCGATGCCGAGCAGGAACATGTAACCGCGGAAGGTCCACAGGCCGGTGTCCTGGTCGCAGGTGGAGAGGAGCACCAGGACCCCGCTCACCATGGTCAGGCCCGAGCCGATGATGATCCGGGGGCCGACCCTGGAGTAGAGGATCCCGGCGATCTGCACGGTCAGCAGCACGCCGAAGGCCTCGGGGAAGGTGCTGGTGCCGGACTCCAGCGCGGAACGGCCCTGCCCCTGCTGGAGGAAGAGCGGGCCGAGATACATCGCGCCGAGGATCGGCACCAGGCCCACCAGATTGATCAGGTTGGTGTCCCGGAAGAGCCGGTCCGCGAAGAGCCGGAGTTTCAACAGCGGCTCGGAGACCCGCAGTTCGAAGACGACGGCCGCGGTGAGCAGGATCGCGCCCAGAGTGAGGGCGGTGACGACGGAGGGGGAGGTCCAGCCGCGGTTGGGGCCCTCGCAGACGCCGAACATCACGCCGCCCAGAGCCGCCGCGCTCAACAGCAGCCCGGTGAGGTCGAATCGGCCGGGCCGGTGCCCGCGGTGCTCGGCTAGGAACAACGCCCCGAACACCACGGCGGGCAGGCCCAGCGGCAGGTTGACGTAGAACACCCAACGCCACGACAGATGGTCCACCAGCAGGCCGCCGAGCATCGGGGCGACGGCCGGGGCTATCTGCTGCGGGATGATCATGTACCGCGAGATCCGCACCTGCTCCCAGGAGTTGAAGGTGCTGTAGAGCAGCGAGGAAGCGGCCGCGAAGAGCACTCCGGCGGACATGCCCTGCACCGCGCGGGAGGCGATGAGCTGACCGAGGTCGGCCGCCGCGCCGCACAGCAGTGACGAGACGAGGAAGGCGCCGAGGGCGGTGAGCAACACCCGCTTGGCGCCGAACCGTTCGACCAGCCAGGCGGAGGCGGGGATGGCCATGGCCAGGCAGACCGGATAGACCACGACCACCCCGTCCAGGGCGGCCGTCGTCAGCTGGAACTGGCGGGCGATCGACGGGAGCGCGACGGTCGTGATCGCTCCGTCGACGATGGCTATGAACGTCACACAGACGCACATGACGGGGACGACGAGACGCTGGCCGGGGCGGAGATCGCGGAGGCGGCGGAGAACTCGTGAGTCTCGTGAGTCTCGGGGGTCTCGTGGGTGAAGGGGAGGGGCGAGGGGGACGGGAGGGCGTCGGAACGGCAGCACATGCTGAGCATACTCACTATGTGAGTGCTCATTGTCGCCGCCCGGGGCTCGTACAATCGGCCCTCACCACGGAACGGGGAACGCCATGGCAGTGCACGGCAGCAGCGACATCCTGGTCGACGAGCTCTACGAGACGACGCACCAGCTGCGCCAGTTCGTCGAGACCCGGCTGCGCGCCAACGGGGCCTCGGTCGCGCGACTGCGCGCCCTGCGGATGCTCGCGCATGCCGAACAGCCTCTGCGTATGCGGGACTTGAGCGAGATGACCGGCGTCGTGGCACGGACCACGACCAGCATCGTGGACAGCCTGGAACGCGACGGATTGGTCGAGCGGGTACGCCATCCGCACGACCGTCGCGCGTTCCTGCTGCGCCTCACCGACAAGGGGCGGGAGTGCCACCGCGAGGCGGAGGAGATCGACGGCCTCGCGCTCGCGGAGGCGACGGCCGGGCTGGACACGGAGGACCGGGCGCAGCTGCGGACCCTGCTCGCCGGCATCCGCAAGGCGACGGCCTGAGCACCGAAGGCCCGTGCGCTCAGGCGGTGGTCCAGTCGCGCAACTGGCGGGCGATCCGGGGGAGGCCCAACTCCCCGGAGGCAGTGTCGCGGACGAGTGCCACGGCCGCCTTGGGCGGGTAGTCGAGGCGGCGCTCGTTGAGGATCAGGTAGGCCTCGGTGGCGTGCCAGGCGAAGGCCTCGTTGGAGTGCTCCAGGCACGGCAGCTTCGCCAGGGTCTGCAGCAGCGCGGCCGCCTTCAGGTGCAGGGAACCGTAGATGTCACGCTCCATCGCACGGGCGTCGACCCGGGCGGCCGCGGCGTACAGCGGGCCGTAGTCGTCGACCTGGGGATCGCGGTGGAGGAGTTCGGCGGCGTGCAGCAGGAAGGTGACGTCGAGCGCGTGCGGCGGTTCGGGCTGGGTCACGCGGCGTGCCCCTGCTCCTGGCGCTCAAGTTCACGGAGGGCGTCCGCCTCGGCCGCCCGCTGCTCCGCGCTGGGATCGGCGCTGCCGGGCTCGGCCGCGAACGCCGCGCCGCTGCGCGCCATCGACTCCTTGAAGCCCTCAAGGAACCGCTCTTCGACGGCCGTCGCACGCGCGTAGGCGGCCGAGAGGATGTACTCCTGCAGGCTGACCCCGGCCTGCTTGGCGGCGGCCTCGATGGCCGCGCGTTGCCGGGGGTCTCGGAAGCGGAGGTTCATGGCCTTCGGCGTGTTCGGCATGACGTCCACGGTACCAGTGGTACCACGCACGGGGCCCGGCATTTCCTACACCGGCGTATGGCCCTCCAGATAGGTACGCACGGCCGCCGGCACCCCGGCGGCGATGGCATCGGCGAACGGCGCCCAACGCACCTGCCCCGCGGTGAGCTGAGCCTCTCCCGACGGGTCGTCGCTGAGCAGTTGGCACACCACGGCCGGCCCGCCTGCGGACTCGGACTCCAGAAGGCTTGTGCCGTCCACGAGGAAGCCGGTGAGTTCGTACACCGCCCGCGCGGCAGTGGCCTGCGCCGTCTCGGCCTCCTCGGGGACACCGGACGGCAGACTCCAGCCACCCTGCACATCCACCAGCAGCACACGCCCGTCATTCACGACGAGCGCGTCCACCGCGTCCTCGGCGACCTGCTCCAACGCCATGTCCCAACCGTCCCTTCGTGCACGGCGCGACCGTTCGTCCGGTCGTGCCCGAGCCGGTTTCCTACCCGGGACTGATCGGTTCACGCGGCACGGACGCACCGGGAGACGCCGACTCGGCCCGCGAACCCGGCCGTCCCCTCGATATGGGCCAGGCCTCCCTCGCATCAGGACACGACCGACAACACCGCCCCCACCCCGACCTACGTTGGGGCCATGATCCGCTCCACATCCTCGCCCACGGCCCCCGGCGCGACCCGTCCACCCCTCAGCCCCAGCTGGTTCGCGGCCGTGATGGGCACCGGCATCGTCGCCGACGCGGCGGTCACCCTCCCGCGGAGCCTGCCCGGGTTGCGGACCGCGGCCACGGTCGTCTGGGTGGGCGCCGTACTGCTGCTGGTCCTGCTGGCCGTCGGATACCTCCGGGGCCGGGCACTGCGGACGCACGCGGGGGATCCGGTCGTGGCGCAGTTCTTCGGCGCGCCGCCGATGGCACTGCTCACGGTCGGCGCCGGGGCGCTGCTGCTCGGCCGCCGGGTGATCGGGCTCGACGCCGCGCTGGACGTGGACCGGGTGCTGTGGTCGCTCGGCACCGCACTCGGCCTCGCCACCGCCTGCACGGTCCCGTACCTGATGGTCACCCGGCACCGCTTCGCGCCGGACGCGGCGTTCGGCGGCTGGCTGATGCCGATCGTGCCCCCGATGGTCTCCGCCGCGACCGGCGCCCTGCTCGTCCCGCACACCCCGGCCGGCCAACTCCGACTCGCCCTGCTCCTCGCCTGCTACGCGATGCTCGGCCTGGGCCTCGTCGCAGCGCTGCTGGTCCTGGCCATCCTCTACGGCCGCCTGGTGCACCACGACGCGCCCACCGGCGCCATGGTGCCCACGGTGTGGATCGGCCTCGGGGCCCTGGGGCAGGCGGTGACGGCACTCGGCGCGCTGGCCACGGCCGCGCCGAGCGCACTGCCCGCGCTCTACGCCCGGGGCGCCGAGGCCCTCGCGCTGCTGGGCGGAATCCTGGTGTGGGGCTTCGCCCTGCTGTGGCTGGCTCTCGCCACCGCCCTGACCGCCCGGACGATCCGCGCCGGGCTGCCGTTCGCGCCCACCTGGTGGTCGTTCATCTTCCCGTTCGGCGCACTCGTGACCGCCACCAACTCCCTTGCGGCGCGCACCGGTTCGGTGTTGTTCGTGTGGCCGGCCGTCGTGTTCTACGTGCTGCTCGTCCTGGCCTGGATCGTGGTGGCCGGGGGCTCCCTGCGTCACGTCGCCGTCACCAGGACGGCGCGGTCGGCGACGCGGGAACTGAGTAACTCCCTTACGCTGCCGGGCTAGGCCTGGCCTAGTTGACCGCGCCATTGCGCAGTGCCGCGAGGCGGGCCATCTGCTCACCCATCCCGCGGGTTCCGGCCAGCGGGGTGAGGGCGTGCGGCCAGACGGAGTGGACCAGGCCGACGTGCCGTGCGCCGCCGAGGGCGACGACCGGGTCGAGGAGCACGATGCCGCGCAACGTCGCCTGCTCCAGGATGAGTTGGGACGTCACGGCGTCCGTCGCGCCGTGCGGGGTGTCGTACGGCTCGACCACGTCGTCGAGGTCGAGCAGGCCGTACCGCGCGGAAAGGATCAGCAGCCGGTCCGGTCGTAGCGCGTCGGCGGCCTTGCGGCACGCGCGGTGGTACGAGCCGGTGTACAGGTCGGCGGCGCGCGCGGGCCGGTCCAGTTTGCGGCTGCCGCACGGGATGACGACGAGTTCCGGCTGGAAGCAGTCGAGTTGGAGTCGGTCGTTCGGGGTCATGCCTGCCTGTCCTGTTCCGTGTTCACGATAGTCGTGTCCGTGTCCGTGTCCGTGTCCGTGTCCGTGTCCGTGTCGGAGTCCGAGTCCGAGTCCGTGTGCGCGCCCGTGCCGGTCGTCCGGAAGCTCGTCCGGAACGCACCCGGCGTCACCCCCAAGTGCCGTACGAACGCCCTGCGGAGCGACTCGGCCGAGCCGAAGCCGGTGCGCCGCGCCACCACCGGCAGGGCGTCGTCAGAGGTCTCCAGCAGTACCTGGGCCGCCTCCAGCCGGACCTGCTCCACATACCGGGCCGGGGTCGTCCCCACCTCTTCGTCGAAGAGCCGGCTGATATGGCGGACGCTGGTGCCCGCCCGGCGGGACATGGTGGCCAGCGTGTGCTCGGCGCCGGGGTTCGCGGCGACCGCGTCCAGCACTCGCCGGAGCAACTCCATTCGGGAGTGCGGGAGTTGGGAGCGTACGCTGAACTGCGACTGTCCTCCCGGCCGTTGCATGAAGACGACCATGTCCTTGGCGACCGCCCGGGCGACCTCCGCACCGAAATGCTCCTCGACGAGCGCCAAGGAGAGATCGATACCGGCCGAGACACCCGCAGAGGTCATCATCGGGCCGTCCCGCACGAAGATCGCGTCCGGCTGGACCCGCACGGACGGGAAACGCACGGCCAGTTGCCGGGACTGCCGCCAGTGCGTCACGGCCCGACGCCCTCGCAGCAGTCCGGCCGCGGCCAGCAGGAACGCGCCGGTGCACACCGACGCCGTACAACGCGCCATACCGTGCAGCCGCCGCACGGCATTCAGGAGCGCGTCGTCCTTGATCACCGTCTCCCATTCCGGACCGCCCGGGACCACGAGGACGTCGTACGGCTCACGCACGTCGTCTACGGCGAGGTCGGCGCCGATGCGGGTCCCGGCGGAGGTGATCACCCCGGCGCCGTCCTCGGAGGCGACCTGCACCCGATAGCGCCCGCCGAACTCGTTGGCCGACGCGAACACCTCGATCGGGCCCGTCACATCGAGCAGCCGGACGCCCGGGAAGACGAGGACGGTGACGGTGAGGGGACCCGTTCCGGGGCGGTTGTGGTTCATCGGACAGCCAGCATGCGTCGGTGACCGGTGCCGGTGCCACGACCGGTTTCCTCGCTGCTGGGAGGCACCGCCTCCCAGCAGGTCTTCCGGGGTACCGGCCCCCGTCCAGTCCGCTGCCCCGACAACTACGTCGCGGGCAGGCCCGGTTGACCCACGACCGGCAGGCGCAGGGACGTGTGCGCCAGATCGACGGTGATCGTCGGCCGGTCGGGCGCGCGGTTGGCGATGCCCCAGTCGGTGCCCGCGACGACCAGGGCCAGCCGGTGCCCGGTCGGGACGACGTGGTCGACGCTCGCGAGCGTGAGGGTGAGGGTGTACGGCTTGCCGGGCGTGAGCGGCTGGACCTTGTGCGCGTCGGCGGCGGTGCCGAGCGCGGCCCAGCCCCGGCTGAAGACGGTGCGCGTGACGTGCTTGGTCCTGGCCGCCGTCTTCTTGTAACAGCCGCTGTCCTGGGCCGAGTTCGCGCCCCAGCAGGACGTTCCGGAGACCGTGGAGATGCCCAGACCGGCCTTGTCGTAGTCCCGGATGGTGGCCGGGCCGACATCGACGAGGACCGCCGACAGGTTCGCGGTCACGGTCGTCGAGGCGGCGGTGACGGTCACCCGCGAGGTCCCGGAGACGCGCAGCGGTTTCGTGAGCGGCTTGGTCATGAAGCCCGTCTTCTCGCCGGTCGACTGGTCGATGTGCGCGGCCCAGTCGAGCTCGGACCTGTTCGTGGCGTCGGTGAAGGTCTCGGTCCCGCCGCTTCCCGGTTTCGCGCTGAGCGTGCCCACGCCCGCCTGCGTGCTCTGAACGGGGTTGAGGGTCAAGGGAGTTGTGGACTCAGGCGGCCAGACCGCGTCCGTGGTCCAGTGGTCCGGGGTGCGCTCGATGTCGGCCATCGGCGCGCGGTCGATTCCGTTGTCGTAGCCGAGGAGTTCATGGTCGAACCAGTGGTGCAGGGTGTCCACCCACTGCGTACGGCGGTAGTCGAAGGGGTCGACGTGCCCGGTCCGGGAGAGCCAGATCTTGCGCTCGACGCCGTTCGCGGCGAGGGCGTCCCACCACTGGCCGACGTTCTTGGTACGGACGGTGAGGTCCTGTTGGCCGTGCACGACGAAGACGCTCGCCGTCACCTTCTTCGCGTCCGTCACATAGTCGCGCTCGGCCCAAATCGCGGACCAGACACCGGACTTGACGTTCGCGTCGCCGAGCGGCTTGTTCACGGCGGCGCAGCGCTTGCCGGTGGCGTCGCTCTCGACCGTGCGGATCAGCGCGCCCGGGGTGGGTGCGTTGCCCATCAGCCCGGCTCCCTGGGAGAAGTAGGCGTCGTACCAGGAGGAGATGGAGCTGATCGGGACGATCGTCTTCAGACCCTTCACGCCGGTCGCGGCGACCCCGTTGGCAATGCTGCCGTCCCAACTCTTGCCGATCATCCCGGTGTTGCCGTTGGTCCAGCCGGCCTTGGCGGGGGTGGTGCCAGTGTGCGTGGTGTAGGCGTGGGCCCGGCCGTTGAGCCAGTCGACGACTGTCTTCGTGGACTGGATGTCGATGGGCCCGCCGGCGTCCGTGCAGCCGTCGGAACGGCCGGTGCCGGGGAGGTCGACGGCGACGAAGGCGTAGCCGCGCGGGACGAAGTAGTTGTCGTAGAAGAGCGGGAAGCCGACCGGGCGGCCCTTGGCGTCGTAGGTCTTCTTCTGGCTCTCGTTGCCGCGGCCGCAGCAGGAGTAGTACGGACTGGCCTCCATGATGACCGGTATCCTCCGTCCCTTCGCGGCGGGTTCGGCGGGACGCACGATGTCGACGGCCACCCGGTCGCTCTTCCCGTCACGGTCGTCGTCGCGCCCGCTGTCGACCCAGACGGTCTCCCGGACGGCCTTCTTGTACGAGTAGACCGGTCTGCTCTCCCCGGAAGGGCCCGCCGATCTCGACGCCCCCGCCCCCGTTCCCGCTGCCGTCGTGGCCGAGCCGACCGCTTTCGAGACCGTGGGGTGCGTCGAGGAGGAACAGCCGACCAACAACAGGGCGGCGACCGCGGTCCCGACGAGGGCCGACAGGGCGAACTGCCTTTGGGGAGGGCGTTCGTGGGATGAGGTGGTGGAAAGGTTCGGGTGCACGTATGAGTAACGGGCCTATCCTCACGGGAGGTTGTCGTGATGACGTCGGGAGATTCCAAGTCGCTCTGTGCTGACGGCTGCTGACGTGGCGTCAGTGTCATACCTGACTGCCGGACATGTGTCACGTTCTGCTGGCAGCGGGTGGTACGCCGGGTGGCATGCCGGAGGGCACGTGGGACGCCTGGGAGGAGCCGTTCCGTGTCCCGTACCGGGACTACGTGCGCGGCCCGCTGGACCCGGGCCCCGCTGACGTTCCTGACCGACGCGCACCCGGGGATCCGGGCGGTCCTTCAGGGCCACCTCGACACCTGGGCCACGCACAGCGCCGCCATCGTTACCACGGGTGCCCGACTGCTTGGCACGTCGGACATCGAGGCCACGGCGCTGAAGGCGTGGGAGGAGCTGCGTGCGGCTGCTGGCTTACCTGCCCTTGTGTGCCGCAGGCGCTCAGGTCGGACGCCCGCCGAACTGCCAGTTGTGCACCTCGATGTCGGCGTAGCGGTCCCGGGTCAGCACGGCGCGCGCCGTCTCCGGGTCCGGTGCCCGGAGCAACGCCGCCGTGCCCAGCCAGGCGGCGCCGTCGTCGGACAACAGGGGCCCGTACGCGATCAGTTCGTCCCGGCCGGGCGGCACAGCCAGGTCCACGGCCTGCCCGGTGCCGAAGCCGAGCACCAGGTACCGGTTGCCGCCGGTCCGGCCGCCGGGGAAGTCCCACATGGTGCGCCCGAGCGTGTTGCGCCAACGGCGCAGCAGTACGTCCCGGTAGACGCCGGCCTGGTAGTTGGGCTCGTCGAAGGCGAACGCGCGGGCCGTGGCCGGATCGGGCAGGTCGAGGATGTGCACGCTGCCGGTGGGGGTGTCACCGTCGTCGGCGAGCGTCGGGCCCCGGGCGATCATCTCCTTCGCGTACTGGTCCATGTAGGACCAGTGCCGTTCGAGCAGTTCGTCGCGCAGGGTGAGGGAAGCGGGCCGGTCGCGGTGGTAGCAGAGGAACTCCATGCCCGAAGGATCTCCTCGTGGAGATGACCGGGTCGAGCGGGTTTCCCCGCCGGCCTTGGGATCAGGTCGGGTGGTCTGGTCCGGCCCGGCAGTTGCCACTTGGGGCTTTATCTCGGAAAGGGCCTCTGGCCTGCGTCGGAGACCTCGGCTTCCAGGGCCGCGCCGGCATCGCCGAGTGCCCAGTGCACTCCGACCTGTACAGGTCGACGGCGGCCGGGCTGATGGGGAACAGGCGTCCCGGCGGGGCGGTTTGAGGCTGTCGGCTCGCGGCGCGGCGGGCTTCCTCCGTCATCGCGAGGGCCCCGGCGCGGTGGCCGCCCCGGGCCGGGGTGTAGGCCAGGGTGCAGAGCATCTGCGCGCACGCCGCCGCCGACGCGTCGGTCCGCAGTCCGGTCGCCTGTACCCCGGAGGCCGCCGCCGACATAAGGCACTGGGCCTCCTCGCCACAGTCCTGGTGGCGCAGCACGATCGCCAACTCCCGGACTGCGGCTGCCGATGCGAGGGGGGAGCCGAAGACCTCGGCCCAGGTACGGACGCGGTCCGCGGTGAGTCGGGCCTGCAGCGTCGTCCACGGCATTCCGGTCTCCGGCTCAGCTGCCCCCTACGTCCTGTCCGCCACGGCCACCGCAGACAAGTCGCCCCGGCGCGTAACGGACTGCCCCCCGGGGCAAAGGTTCGTGGCCAGCGCACTATGCGTGCGGATGGAGCGACCGTCGGTGGGTTGTCGATGACCAGGTGCTCGTCGGACGGTCTCTTCGAACCGGTCACGTATGCGGGTGCCCGCCGGTCAGGGCGAAGAACACGTCGTCGAGGTCGGGGGTGTGCACGGTCAGCTCGTCCGCCTCGATGTCGGCGGCGTCCAACCAGTCGAGGATGGCGCGCAGTTCGCGCTGGCTGCCGCCGCTGGGGATCTGCAGCGAGAGCGTCTCGTCGAACCGGGTGACCTCGCGCAGGGCCGTCGCGGCGGACTGGTAGGCGTCGGGGTGGGTGAACCGGAGCCGCACGTGGCCGCCGGGGACGAGCCGCTTCAACTCCTCGGCGCTGCCTTCGGCGACGAGCTTGCCGTCGTTCAACACCGCGATGTGGTCGGCGAGTTCGTCGGCCTCGTCGAGGTATTGGGTGGTGAGGAAGACGGTCGTCCCGTTCGCGACGAGTTCCCGGATGATGCCCCACATGTTGTGCCGGGAGCGGGGGTCGAGGCCGGTGGTCGGTTCGTCGAGGAAGATGATGTGTGGGTTGCCGACCAGGGTCATGGCGAGGTCGAGGCGGCGCTTCATGCCGCCGGAGTAGGTGGAGGCGGCTTTCTTGGCGGCTTCGGTGAGGTCGAAGCGTTCCAGGAGTTCGGTGGCGACCTGTCGTCCCTCCTGTTTGGGGAGGTGGTGGAGGTCTGCCATGAGGAGCATGTTCTCCTCGCCGGTGATCAGGCCGTCGACGGCGGAGAACTGTCCGGTGACGCCGATCGTGGCCCGTACGGCCTGTGGGTCGGTGGTCAGGTCGTGGCCGCCGACGCGCAGGTTGCCGGCGTCGGCGGTGACGAGGGTGGAGAGGATCTTGACGGCGGTGGTCTTGCCGGCGCCGTTCGGGCCGAGCAGGGAGAAGACGGTACCGGCCGGGACGGCCAGGTCGATGCCGTCGAGGACTGTCTTGTCCCCGTAGGCCTTGCGCAGCCCGGTGGCCGAGATCGCGAGTTCCTCGGTGGTTGTCGTCATGCCGCAGAGCGTGCGGCAGGGCGCATTCAGCTCGGTTTCACCATGGTTTCAGCGTCCTGGACTGGGCTTGGGAGGGTAATTCCTCGTTGTTTCCCTGCTGCTGCTGCGTCTGCCCTCTGGCGCCGTCTCGCGGCTGGACAGCAGTGACCTTGACACATGTGCGGGCAGGGTTGCTGCCAGACGAGGCCACATTGAACCGTCTCAGGGTCGTCGGAGACTTCGGGTTGTTCTGAGGGGGCATGTATGTGCCGGAGTTCGAGGCGTGGCGTGAGCACCGCGTCCGAGCGGCTTGTCGGACGAGCAGTGGGTGCTGAACGAGCCGATGACCACGGCCTGGAAACAGGATCGCGTGAGCCGGTCGGCGACAGGATCCTCCGGGACCTGTGATCTCCGGAGGTCGTGAAACGCGAGCTTCTGCCAGAACTGGATGGGTTGTCATCGGCGCTGGCTGTCCTATGGTCTGCCAGCCCGGTCGGCGGTAGCAGAGCAGAGCGCAGGCGATGGCGACGAAGGCGAGGAAGTGTTCCGACTCGCGTTCGTACCCTGGCCAGACCATCAGCGTGCGCAGGCCTTGGCGATCTCTCCGGTCGCGCTGACGGCGGGTGAGAGGTCGGGGGTCTTGTCGCCGTCGTCCACGGACTTCTTCACGTTGTCCAAGGCCTTCTCCATATCGTCGATGGCTTCGAGTACGTCCTTGTCATGGTGCTGGGCACGGATGTCGTCAAGATTCTTTCTGATCCTCTCGATCGATTTGTCGGCATTCTCCGGGTAGAGGACTGCGTCCTTTACGGCTACTCCGAGAGTGCCGACGCTCTCGGACAGCGCATCGGCGGCCCGTGCACAGCCCACCGCGTCGTCCGGGCCACATGCAACAAGACCAAGCATCGCTGGGGCGCTGATCAGAGCGGCGCTGAGGGTGATGAAGATGCGGTGCCGACGCACGACCATGAGAGGTTCCTCTCGGATGCGGTGGATGAACGCACGGAAGACCTGGCTCTCGCACTCCTGAGAACGTCGGCTACCACTCCCAAGGTTGCCTGCGTCTTCCCAACTCCGCTGTGTCAGCCAGAACTTGGCCGATTCTGACGTGACCGCGCCCGGTGCGCCGAAGTCGATCCCGGCGTCCCGTGCTGGAATTCCGGCATGTCCACCGACTCACGCTCCATACGAAGGGCTCACCTTGTCCCGCAGAACAACGTAGGGAGCCTTTTCCGAGTTGGCGGTGCTGACGGTCGGACGGTTGCTCCGGGCCTCGCTGATGAGTGACTCAGACGCAGGGCGGACAAGTCATATCAAGGCGGCGACGACCCGGGACCGGGGCCTGTCCCGGTAGGCCGGTCTCACATGGCACGACTGCCCAGCTCAGCCGGCCGGTTGGTCCTTCCATGGCAGGGCCCGTCGAGGTCGATGTCGTTCGGCAACCGCAGCGATGTTCGCGCAATGACCCCGTAGGCCATAGCTGATCTTCACCCGCCCTGTCCCGCCGGCGGGACAGTCCCGCAGGCAACCTCGCTGTGAACTGCCCGTCCCGGCGCGGGTGTTGTCTTGACCGGCTGATCCGCTTCCGTGAACGTGGGAGGTGATTCAACGACGTCAGAGGCGCGGTTGACCGAGGGGGAAACGACGTGGGACACGCCGGCATGGACGCGGACGTGGTGATCGCCGGCGCCGGGCCGACGGGCTTGATGCTCGCCTGTGAGCTGCGGCTGGCGGGTGTCGACGTGATGGTGGTCGAGCGGCTCGCAGAGCGGACCGGCGAGTCGCGAGCCGGCGGGATACATTCCCGCACCCTGGAGGTACTGGATCAGCGAGGGATCCTGGACCGCTTTCTGGCGGTCGGCGAACTGACGCCGGTGGCCCACTTCTCCGGGCTCTGGCTGGATCTCGACGGATTCGAGTCCAGATACCCCCACCCACTGATGCTCCCTCAGTCCGCCATCGAGCGGCTGTTGGAGGAGTGGGCCGCCGAACTCGGGGTCCGCGTGCGCTGGTCGTCCGAGGTGAGTGGGATCCGCCAGGACGAGGCCGTCGTAGAGGTCGAACTGTGTACGGCGGACGCGGCGCCTGCGACGCTGCGCGCCCGTTACCTCGTGGGCTGTGACGGAGGGCGCAGCACGGTGCGCAAGTTGTCAGGCATCGACTTCCCCGGTACACCGGCGACGATGACCGCGCTGCTCGGCGACGTCGAACTCCCCGATCTGCCCGAGGAGTACATCTTCATGCGGCGCTGTACGGGCGGCCACTTCTCGGCGATCGCCTTGGAACCGGGCTGGCACCGGGTGTTCACATCCGAGTACGACCACGTCGCGGATCGCGACGAACCCGCGACGTTCGAGCAGCTCCGGGAATCACTGGTCAGGCTCGCGGGCACGGACTTCGGCATGCACAACCCCAAGTGGATCTCACGGTTCGGCGACGCCGCACGGCAGGCTTCCCGGTACCGGGAGGGCCGAGTGCTGCTTGCGGGCGATGCGGCCCACATCCACTACCCGGCCGGCGGGCAGGGGCTGAACGTGGGAGTGCAGGACGCGGTCAACCTTGGCTGGAAGCTCGCCCTGGTGGTGCGCGGCCAGGCGCCGGAGAGCCTGTTGGACAGTTTCAGGCTGTGGCCGTGGACGTCCCGTAGGACCAGGTGGGAGGAGACGCCCTCGTGCTGTCGTACGGCTGCCGGTGCGTCCGTGCGGACCAGGTGCCGGCGCGGGGTACGTGCCGCCAGCCAGCCGGGGCCCGCAGTCACCCGCTGAGGCATGAGGACGACGCGTACGGCGGCCGACATGGTGAACCAGAGCACGGTGCGGAGTGGCGTCAGAGGTCCGGCGTCCCAGTCGACCAGCAGGCTCGTGGCGCAGAACAGCAGGGCACACCTCACCGCGAACCGGGCGCTACCACGCCAGTGGCGGTCGCCGGCTTGGACCACCGGTCTGTTGTGCCTCGTGGCGCCAGGCGCGCGTGCACACCTGCGTGACCGGCGCTTACCGGCCCTTGACGGCGTACCGGCGAATCCTGACGGGCTCCTGACGGCACGGGTCGCTCAGCCGGTGTGGACGCGCTGTCGGCGGGTTCGGTCGGGTTCCGCCTCGCGCGGCTGGGCCGGTTCGAAGAGCCCGCTCCGGGCGCGGCGGACTGGTCGGTGGGCGAGAGAGCGGCCACGGTCCCGTGCGGTGCCGGGGCCCCGGCACCGCACGGCGGTGCGCGGACGTCTGATCGGCCGGGCCCTGGAGAACGACGGGCACCGCGGCGGCAAAGCCGCCGCGCTCGCCGACTACCGCAAGGCGACCGACCTCCTGCAGCAGCAACTCGTCCCGTCAGCAAGGACGTTGGTGTCCTCCAACGAGAAGGCGTTCGACGCGGAGTACAGCTCCGCCCGATCCACTCTGTTCGCCCAGCTCATCGCCGTCGTCGCGCTCGGCGTACTGCTCCTGGCCGTGCTCGGCGCCCTGCACTGGTACCTCGACCGCCGCCTCCGGCGCATCCTCGACCCCGGCGCGCTGGCCGCCACCGTCTGTACTCTGCTCGCCGTGATCCTCGGCGCCCAACTGCTCACCTCCACGGCCGACGACCTGCGGGGAGCCCGGCGCGACGCCTTCGACTCCGTCGTCGCGCTGTCCCGCGCACGGGCCATCGCCTACGACGCCAACGCCGACGAGAGCCGGTACCTCCTGGACCCCGGGCGCCGCGACCAGTACGCCGCCTCCTTCCTCGCCAAGTCCCAGGAGGTGTACGGCATCAAGGGCGCCACGCTCGCGACGTACGACGCTGGACTCGCCACCAGCTGGCAGGCGTACACGTCCGACCACCAAGACCTGCGCTTCACCGGGGAGTTCCGGCGCGAGCTGGACAACATCACCTTCGCGGGGGAGCGGGAGGCGGCCGAGAAGGCCATGGAGACCTACGCCGTCTACCAGCGCGACGACCGCAAGGTCCGCGCGCTGCTGGTCGCGGGCAAGGAGGACCGGGCGGTCGAGTTCTGCATGGGCTGGGAACCGGGCACCTCCAACGCGCACTTCGAAGCCTGGATGGACACGCTGGACAAGGTGACCGCCATCAACGAGCGGCACTTCGACGAGTCCGTCGCGGCCGGCCGCTCGGACGTCACCCGGCTGCTGCCCTGGGCACTCGGCGCCCTCCTCGCAGCCGCCGCACTCACCACCCTCGGACTGCGGCCGCGGCTGGCCGAGTTCCGCCGAGGTGCGCGAGGGCAAGGGTGACCAAGGCGATTTACGCGAATGTCGCGATCGAGACTGCCAACCTCTGCGCGTTGAACACGCACATCGTCTGCGGCGAGACCATCACGAGTGCCGTCGGGCGCCAGCCACGAGTGGAGCTTGCGGAGCGACCCGAACATGATCGAACGGTCCACCTCGTAGGAGTCGGCCTCGGCCTCGGCCGCGAGCGGCAGTCCCAGGAAGCCGGCACAGTCAGTTGTGCGTCCGGCTGTCTCGAAGGCCCGCTGGATCGGCGGGCTCGCCTTCTCCACGTCCGCGGCCGATGAGATGCGTACCTCGACCTCACCCCAAGCTGTGAGCGCCCCGCCCAACTTGAGGTACAGGTCCCGCAGACAAGCAGGAGCCACGCTCGGGTTCGCCTGGACCGACAACTTCTCGCAGCTCTTACCGGCACTTGCCGCCCCCTCCCGCTCCGATCGCTGTCAACGAGGCGGAGCGGGAGGGGCGAGCCGGACATGTACATCTGCCGACGCAAGTCCCGCATCCTCCGAAGCCGTCAGAGGACCGGTGACCGCCGCCCAAATTGCGTCATCACGACGGGACGGCCCCACCGGACTGCTGACCCTCCGGATCCTGGTCCTGCCCCTCGCAGGTCGTCAGGAAGTCGATCAGCGCCGCGTTCACCTCGGCGGGGCGTTCCTGCTGGGTCCAGTGGCCGCAGCCGGGGAGTTCGATGGGGGCGCGTACCAGGCTGGGCATGAAGTTCGGGAGCTGGTCGATGACGTCGCGGGCGCCGGGGAACGCGGGGACGAGGTCACGGTCGCCGAAGATGTAGAGGGCGGGCCGGGTGACGACGGCGTTGTTCCACGGCGCGGTCAGGTCCCAGTTGCGGTCGAGGTTGCGGTACCAGTTCAGGGCGCCGGTGAAGCCCTTGGAGAAACTCTCGGTCAGCGTGTCGAGATCCTCCTCGGTGAGCCACTCCGGCAGCACCTCGGGATCCTCCATGGCCACGAGCCAGCCCTTCTCGGGGTCGACCAGCGGCTGCATGATCTCGCCGGAGGGAGAGGCCGAACCGGACGCGGAGTAGAGGAACTTGCGGAGCGTGGTGCGGGTGTCCCTCCCGAACTCGGCGTCGGCGACGCCCGGTTGGTTGAAGTAGTTCCAGTAGAAGCGGCCCTGGAAGATCTCCTGCATCATCGCCATCGGACGCTGCGTCCCCCGGTACGGCGGCGGCACGCTCAGCCCGGCCACCCCGAGGACGAGGTCCGGCCGCAGCAGCGCGGTGTGCCACGCGACCGGCGCACCCCAGTCGTGCCCGACGACGTACGCCTTCTCCTCGCCCAACTCCTGTATCAGGCCGACGACATCGCCGACCAGGTGGAAGATGGTGTACGCGTCGACCTCGTCCGGATGGTCACTGCTGCCGTATCCCCGCTGGTCGGGGGCGACCACATGGAACCCGGCGTCGGCGAGTGCGCCGATCTGGTGGTGCCAGGAGTGCCATGACTCCGGGAAGCCGTGCAGGAGTATCACCAGGGGGCCTTCGCCCTGCTCGGCGATGTGCAGGCGGATGCCGTTCACGTCGACAAAACGATGCGTAACCATGCGGACGAGGCTACGTGTCGTGCTTGTCGAGCCGCGTGGCGGGTTTCGTCCTATCGGCCGGGAGCCTGTGCCTCGTCGGCGTCCTGCTCCTGGTAGGAGTAGCGCTGCTCTTTCCACGGGTCGGCGATGTTGTGGTAGCCGCGCTCCTCCCAGAACCCGCGCCGGTCCTCGGTGAGGTACTCGATGGCGCGCAGCCACTTGGGGCTCTTGTAGCCGTACAGATGCGGCACCACCAGACGCAGCGGGAAGCCGTGTTCGGCGGTGAGGGGCTCACCGTTGTGGTGCGTGGCCAACAGGGTCTGCGCGGCCGTGAAGTCGGCGAGGCGGAGGTTCGTGGAGTAGCCGTACTCCGCCCAGGCCATGACGTGCGTGACCTCCGGCGCGGGCGGCACCAGCTCCAGGACGGTGCCGGAGGGGATGCCGTACCACTCGTGATCGGTGGAGGTCGGGCCGGACGCGCAGTGCAGATCGGCGACGACCGTCACATGCGGCAGCGGCGCCAGCTCGTCGAAGGTCCAGATGCGCTCGGCGCCGTCGGCCGTGGCGCCGTGGACGCGCAGGTTCCAGCGCTCGGGACGGAAACGGGGGACGGGCCCGTAGTGCGAGACCGGCCAGCCGTGCACATGACGCTGGCCGGGCGGAACGGGACGGGACGCGGCGGCCTCGGCCGTACCTTGTCGGTCGCTTGCCACGGGTGACGCCCCTTCTCCGCTGGTCGCCTCGCTACGGCTGCCTTCCCCGAGCAGCGTAGGCGCTCACACGCGACCGGGCCGACGCCGGGTCCCGGTGCGCGCCCACGCGTCGCCCGTCACTCGATTGTCGGCTACGGCGGCAGCGCGTCAGACGGTCGCCAGGGACACCTCGGTCGACTTGATCAGCGCGACGACCGGCGAACCGGTCCGCAGCCCCAGGTCGCCGACCGCGTCCTTCGTGATCGCCGCGGTCAGCTCGCCCCCGTCGACCGTGACCTTGACGACGGCCATCGCCCCGCCGGTGGCGACATCGCTGACCGTGCCGGGCAGCTGGTTGCGGATGGACACCCCCTCCACCCGGCTCGTGGCGAGCGCGACCTCGGTGGACTTCATCATGGCGCGCACGGCCGTACCCTCGGCGAGCCCCAGGTCCTTCACGGCCTCCAAGGTGATCGCCGCGGTGAGGTCCTGGCCGCCGTCGAGGCGCACCTTCACGGTCGCCATCACCGCGCCGGGCGTGACGGCCGTGACGGTGCCGGGAATCTGGTTGCGGATGCTCAAGCTCATGACGGAACGCCTCACAGAGAAGAGGAAAGGTCTGGATTGCCGGATTTCTTACTGACTGTGCGTCCACAAGCTAGCCCCTCCCGTCATGCCCGTCACCGACCCCGTCGCATCCGCCACCTGGGAGTTCGCTTCCGCCTGGCAAATCCGAGGAACCCGCGAACAGCGACGGCGAGCAACAGAATCCCGCCGTTGTGTCGGTGGCGTCGGCGCATGCCGAGGTGATGTGGAAAATCGGTTCGCAGATACGAAGAGACCTGGGCCTGCGCCCTCGCATCCGCGTTTCGGTCCGGCCGTCGTCCGGGTACGGTCGTGCGGGAGGTGGTGGCCCGTGATCCAGATCGTGGAGCACGCACCGCAGGAAGGCCCGTACGCCATCGGCGCCGCGATCGAGGCGGCCGGGCTGCCGACGCGGGTCTGCCGGACCTGGGCGGGCGACCCGGTGCCGGACACGGCCGACGACCTGGTGGGCCTGGTGGTGATGGGCGGGGCGATGGCCGCCTACGAGGACTTCCCCGGCCGTAGCGCCGAACTCGCCCTGCTGCGCGCCGCGTTGGATGCCGAGGTGCCCGTGCTGGGTGTGTGCCTCGGCGCGCAACTCCTGGCCGTCGCGGCCGGTGGTGTCGCCCGGCCCGGCAACGGCACGCAGGTCGGCTGGGCCGACGTAAGGATGATGGAGGCGGCATGCTCAGACGCGCTGTTCGCCGCCGTTCCCGAGCGGCTGCGGGTGCTGCACTGGCACGGCGACACGATGGACCTGCCGGCCGGGGCGACACTGCTGGCTTCCTGCGACCGGTACCCGGTGCAGGCGTTCCGGATCGGCGGCTCGGCGTGGGGTATGCAGTTCCACCTGGAGGTGGACGAGGCGGCGGTCGGAGCCTTCGCCGACGCGTTCCCGCAGGAAGCTGCCACCGCGCCCGGAGTCGTGGAGAACGCGTCCGCCGAACTCGCCGTGCTGGCCCGCCACCGCGACGGCGTGTTCCAGCGCTTCGCCGCGTTCGTCACGGCGCGTGCCGAGCGGACCGCGACGCGCGCGTTCTTCACCCGGCGGGCGGCCACCTGGGAGGAACGGTTCGCGGACGACGGTCCCCGGTACGCGGCGGCCGTCGAGCGGCTGGAACTCCGGCCCGGCCAGGGTGTGTTGGACCTGGGCTGCGGCACCGGCCGTGCGCTGCCCGCGCTGCGCGACGCGGTCGGCGACGCGGGCCTCGTCGTAGGCATCGACCTCACACCCGCGATGCTCACCGCGGCCCTCCGGCAAGGCCGGGACAAGGACGGGAGCCTGCTCCTGGCCGACGCCTGCCGACTGCCCCTGCCGACCGGGGCGGTGGACGCGGTCTTCAGCGCGGGCCTGGTCAACCATGTGCCCGACCCGGCGACGGCCCTGCGCGAATGGGCCAGAGTCACCGCACCGGGCGGCACCCTGCTCCTGTTCCACCCCTCCGGCCGCGCCGAACGCGCCGCCCGCCACGGCCGCCCCCTCGACCCGGACGACCCCCTCGCCGAGGAGCACCTCCGCCCCGCCCTGCGAACGGCCGGCTGGGACCTGTCCCGCTACGAGGACGCCCCGCACCACTTCCTGGCCCGCGCGTCACGCATCGCCGGGTGCGGCGAGCCCGTCGTAGGGAATCACGTTGCCGAGAACGATCTAGCTGGCTAGGTTCGCCCCATGGCTGATGACGAACCCACGCGGGCCGCAGGTCTGCTCGATGCCCAGGCCAAGGCCGCGCTGCTCTTCTCGGAGGTCGAGGAGCGCGGGCTCGTGGCGCCCGGCGAGGGGGAGCGGGCCGTCAGCGACCGGGTTCGTGACCTCGCGAACGAGCTCTTCGGGACCACCCGGCACTGGCACAAGCGGATCGTGCGCTCGGGGCCGAACACGCTCGCGCCGTACAAGGAGAACCCGCCGGACAGGGTGATCGGCGCGGACGACATCGTGTTCGCCGACTTCGGGCCGATCTTCGAGGAGTACGAGGCCGACTTCGGCCGGACCTTCGTGCTGGGCGACGACCCGGTCAAGCACCGGCTGCGTGACGACCTCCCCAAGGTGTTCGCGGCCGGTCGGCGCTTCTTCGACAGCACCCCGGACATCACCGGCGCCCGCCTGCACACCGAGGTCGCCCGCCTTGCCGACAAGGCCGGTTGGGAACTGGGCGGTTGGCACGCCGGGCACCTGGTCGGCGAGTTCCCGCACGAGACGATCGAGGGCGCGCACGTCGAGTCGTACGTCACCCCCGAGAACGACACGCCCATGCGCCGCACGGACAAGGCCGGGCGTGCCTGTCACTGGATCCTGGAGATCCATCTCATCGACCGGGAACGGGGTTTCGGCGGTTTCTACGAGGAACTCCTCACCCTCTGACGGCAGTTGGGTCGGCAATAGTTGATCCATGGGGACTGTGGCGGCGCTGTACCGGTATCCGGTGAAGTCGATGTCGGGTGAGGCCGTGATCGCCGTCGCGGTCACGGAGAGTGGCCTGTCCGGGGACCGGTCCTATGCCGTCCTCGACGGGACGGGTGCGGTGGGCAGCGCCAAACACCCCCGGAAGTGGGGTGAGTTGCTGCGCTGCCGGAGCCGACTCGACGACTCCGGTGTGGTCCGGGTCGCCCTGCCGGACGGCACCGCCCTACCGGTCGAAGACCCCGAGCTGGACGCGGAGTTGTCCAAACTGCTGGGCCGACAGGTGTCCGTGTCCGGCGTCGTACCGGAACACAGTCGGCTGGAGCGTGCCGTACCCGAGTACGAGGGCGGAGTCCCGGACGTCGTACGGGAGTCGGCGACCGTCGACGCGACGGGGGAGAGCATCACCACGGGCGGTGTCGCGCCGGGCACGTTCTTCGACTTCGGCCGGGTCCATCTCGTCACCACGGCCGCCCTGGACCGGATGCGCAGCGTGTATCCCGCCGGGGACTTCGACGCGCGCCGCTTCCGGCCGAACCTGGTCGTCAACACCCCTGGCGGGCCCGGCTTTCCGGAGGACGACTGGGTCGGGTCGCGCCTGCGCGTGGGCGAGGCGCTGTTCCGCGTCCTGGTCCCCACCCCTCGCTGCGTGATCCCCACCCTCGGCCACGACGAACTCCCGCCGGACCCCGGCCTCATGCGCGCGATCGCCCGGGAACACCGCGTCCCGGTGTTCGACCTCGGGCGGCTGTCGTGCCTCGGCGTGTACCTGGACGTACTGGAGGCGGGGACGGTCCGGGTGGGCGACCCGATCGCGTTGGAGGGGACGGCCGCGTGACCACCCTCAGGACGGGTCAGTCCTCGGTGCTGCCGAAGCGGTACTTCAGGTGCGTGGCGCGAGGAGTCTCGACCACCCTGAGCGGCTCGACGCGCCGCGGTCCCGCGCCCGGGCCTTCGAAGAGCCGCAGGCCCGCGCCGAGGAGGGCGGGCACCACATGGAGTTGGAGTTCGTCGATGAGACCCTCCCCGAGGTACTGACGCACCGTGCTCGCACCGCCCGCGATGTCGACGTTCCGGCCGTCGGCGACGGCCTGCGCCCGACCGAGCGCGCTGTGGATGCCGTCGGTGACAAAGGTGAAGGTGGTGCCGCCCTCCTTGACGAGGGTCGGCCGGGGACGGTGGGTGAGGACGAAGACCGGGGTGCGGAAGGGCGGGTTGTCGCCCCAGAACTCCTCCCCGGTGTCGTACATCATCCGGCCCATCACCACTGCTCCGGTCGCGTCGAACCACTCCCGCATCAACTCGGAGTCGCGGTTCTCCTCCCCACCGGTCATGCCCTGGCGCTCCCGCCAGCTCGCCAGACTGTGGATCCACTCGAAGAGCGGTTCGGCGCCGTCGCCGCCCGGGTTGTCGACGGTCACGCCGGTGCCGGCGATGTAGCCGTCGAGGGAGATGGCCAGATCCGCGGTCACGGTCACGATGGTGCTCCTGAGTCGTGGAGGTACTGCTGCTTCCACCCTCACGTCGATCGGGAACCGGCGCATTCGACGTGCCCAGCTACACGTCCTCGTCCAGATGCCGGCGCAGTTTCGCCGTGACGGCCGGGACCTCGCGACGGAACGCCGCCTCGTCCAGACCGTCGTCCGCGACCACGGCGAGCAACGCACGCTCTCCTACGGCCGTCACGATCACGTGCCCCGTGCTGCAGCGCGCGCTGATCTCGCGGAGGTGGCCGGTGCCGCCCTGGTCGGCGAGGCGGTGGCCGAGGGCCAGGGTCGCCGCCGCCACCGCGGCCATGGACTCGGGGTGGGTCTTGGTCGTGTCGCTCGCCACGACGAGCCCGTCGCTGGTGGCCAGCGTGGTCTCGGTGACTCCCATCACGTTGTCCCGAAGGGCGATGAGGAGGTCGGTCACGGGGTCGCTCATGGCGGCTTCTTCCTGTTTGCGTGCAGGCGGTGGGAGAACGAGGCAGGAGGGGAGCCCGGTGGGGACGTGGCTGCGGGACAGGTGGTTCAGTCGTGGGGCCGGCGGGTCGGCGCGGAGTTCCGGCCGGAGAGGCGACGCGGGAGCGAGGCGGAGTCGGGTGCGGAGGGCTGCGCCACGGTCGAGGGGGTCACCGCGGAGGGTGTGACGCGTGGTGCGGTGCTCGGCCGGCCGTTCGCCGAGGGTGTGTGCGGTAGGACGAGGCCCCGGTCCAGCAGGTGTCGTAGGTCGAGCATGACGGCGAAGAGGCCCCGGCCGAGGGCGAAGGCGATGTCCCTCGCCGTCCGGCGTCCGTCCGCGGCGGCCAGGACGGCTCGGTGCCGGGCCGGAAGTCCGTCGACGGATTCGGGGAGGTGTGCGGTGGAAGCCGACTGGATACGGGTGCGGGCGAGAGCGGCGACCGAACCGGGCTCCCCGGCAAGGAGGTCGATGCGCCGGGACACCTCGCCGAGGAGTCGCTCGGGGGTGACGCCGGCGTTGCGGTACAACGTCGGCACGGGGTCGCTGACTTCCCAGCTGTCCGGTACGGCGAGGGAGAGCGCGAAGGCCGCGTCGAAGAGCGCGCCGAGGCTGATGACCTCCAACTCGCCGGCGCCGACGAGCCCTTGGGCCACGAGTTCGGCGGCGAGGTGCTCATGGGTGGTGTCGGAGGCGCGGACCGCCGACCACTCCTGCTCACCGATCCGGCCCGACCTGAGCAGCAGCCCCTCGATACCCGGTGCGCCAGGGGTCTCCATCGCCACCACAAGACCGTCGCGCACATGGATCGAGCCGCCCGGGGAGCCGGTCACGACCACGGTGCAGGAACGCTGTCGGGCCCGGAGCGCCGCCAACAGGGCGGGAACGTTGCGGGAGTCGGCGAGCGGTTCCTCGGTGCCTTCCGTCATGCCAGCAACTCGTCGGCGTGCCGGTTCAGTTCGCGCAGCGCCCAGCTGAGGTTCGTGCGGTCGCGGTCGACGGTCGCGCACAGCAGCAAGGGGTCGCCCTGCCGCGGGAGTTGGATCGTCACCAGGTGCCTGGTGGAGGTTGTCACGATGACGCTCTCCAACTCCCCTGTCGCGCCTGCCCGAACGAGGCGCGTGCGCGCCAATTCAGCTATTTCGCAAGAGTCCTGACTGGCACTCATATCCCCCGACTCCGCATAGGAGAGGCCGGTGACGGCATCGAGTACCGCGGCTCCGCTGATGCCGGGCGTGCTCAGGGCGCGGCCCAGCGCGGCGTCGAGCGATGACAAAGGTCCCCCCTTCAGTCACTCCGGCGAGCAGACTACTTTATTTGCCAACTATCGCAACTCTGACTAAAGATGGTGTTGTCTGTTACCGGAGCGGTTCGCATTGAGACCGTTTTCGTGGCGAGATGCTGAATCTTGCCGGGGTGAGGGGAACGAGGCACCACGTGAACATTGAGGCGACACTCAAGGAAGCGATGACTATCGACGGGGCCCTGGGGGTGTCCCTGGTCGACTACGAGAGCGGCATGACGCTGGGGGCGTTGGGCGGCGGTCCGCATCTGGACCTGGAGGTCGCGGGGGCGGGCAACACCGAGGTCGTGCGGGCCAAGCAGCGCACCCTGAAGTCCATCAACATGGACGACCGCATCGAGGACATCCTGATCACTCTCGGTCAGCAGTACCACCTGATCAGGCCGCTGGCGACCGCGCACGGTTCGCTCTTCCTGTATCTGGCGCTGGACCGCGAGCGCAGCAATCTGGCGCTGGCGAGGCATAACCTCAAGCGCCTTGAGGCCAGCCTGGAGGTATAAACACGGTGGGGCATATGACAATTGAGTAGTCGTCATGTCGGGCCGGTCTCGGTGGGGCAATGTACGCCGGGACCGGCCGGGTCCTGGAGGCGCCGTATTCCGGGACATCGCCTGGGGGCTGAAGCCGCTTAATTGTCTAGTCCACTCATGTGCGGTCCGCTATCGCGGTCTCGCTCCGGCGAGCCGCTTCCCGCATTCTCGGGAGGGGCGTCGGGAGAATCGCGGACGGGTCTGCGAGATCTCGGGCGCCCACCTCTCCGATGACTGCGACATCCGTGCACGGGGCATTGCCCGCCGCTCGACCGGGGTTGTCCGCCTATTCGACCGTGACGACGACGTCGACCGGGGCGCACTCCGGTGCCGAGGCGGTCAGGTGGATCTCGCCCGGGCCAGTCGGGCGCAGGACGGCGAGGACGCGGCCTTCGTAGGTACGGCGTTCGGTGGCGTCGAAGCGTTCCTCGGAAGCCGGATCGGCGCTGCCGAAGCCCAACAGGACCCCCGCGCCGGTGACTTCGAGGCGCACCCCTCGGTCGGCCGCGGTGTTCAGGGTGCCGTCCGGGTCCGTCAGGGTGAGGGAGACGTACGCGAGGTCCCCGCCGTTCGCCGTGATGACCGGGCGGTCGGACTCGGCCCGCAGGTACAGCGGGCCGGTCGCGGACATCAGGGTGGTACGGCCGGTCTCGACACCGTCTCGGTAGGCGATCGCGAGGAGTTCACCGGGCTCGTACGACGTCTCGAACTCGGTACGGAAGCGATGCTGCGGGCCCACCGGCTGTCGTCCCAACGAGACGCCGTTGACGAGGAGTTCGGCCTCGTCGGCGTCGCCGTAGACCTCGATCGTGACCGGTTCGCCCTCGAAGCCGGGCCAGGTCCAGGTGGCGACGGTGTCGCTCCATGCCCAGGGCGACCCGGCGTAGGCCTTGCCGTGGTGTTCGGGGCGGCGGACCACGACGTAGGGAACGGTCCGCAGACCGAAGACGATCTCGCGGTAGTAGGAGGCGGGGCGCCGGTGGCCGGTGATGTCGAGGTCGCCACAGCCCGCCAGCAGGTAGGGGTAGGGCGCCGTGTGGACGGGGCGGGGCGTCTGGGGGGAGAGGTACTGGGGGCGGCCGATGCCCACCTCGCCCAGGTAGTCCCAGCCGGTCCAGGTGAAGTCGCCGATGACATGCCCGTGTTCCTCGACCAGCCGCCAGTTGCCGTCGATACGGGTGGGGAAGGTCTCGGTGCCGACGATGATCCGGTTGGGGAACAGCTCGCGGTCCAGGGCGTAGCGGGCCTCGGCGTAGTTCATGCCGGCGACGTCGAGCACGGCGAACGACTCGGCCGTCTTCTCCGTGACGAGGCTGGAGGCGCTGATCGCGTTCATCATGTCCCCCGCGTCGGTCATCAGGGAGTTGATGCCCCTGCCCTCGGTCCCGGCCGCGTCCGCACCCGCTTCCGCGGCCTTCTTCTCCTGTGCCTGCTGGGCCAGTCTGCCCAGTTCGGACATGACGGAGAGCATGCCGTTGACGGCGTTGGTGACGTAGCGGGTGGAGTCCAACGACCGGACTTTCTCGGCGAGTCTGCGCCCCCATGCGGCGCCGGAGGGCGAGCCGGTCTCAGGGATCTCGTTGCCGATCGAGTACATGATCACGCTGGGATGGTTGAAGTCCTTGGCGACCATCGCCTCGACGTCGCGCTCCCACCATTCGGGGAAGTTCAGGCTGTAGTCGAACTCGCTCTTGCCGGACGTCCACACGTCGAAGGTCTCGTCCATGACGAGCATGCCGAGCCGGTCGCACGCGTCCAGCATCGCCTTGCTCATGGGGTTGTGGGACATGCGGAGCGCGTTGAACCCGGCGTCCTTGAGGAGGTGGACCCGGCGCTCCTCGGCACGGGGGAAGGTCGCCGCGCCCAGCACCCCGTTGTCGTGATGGACGCAGGCACCGCGCAGCTTGACGGTCTCCCCGTTGATCCGCAGCCCGTGCACGGGGTCCAGGCGCAGCGAACGGATCCCGAAGGTGACGGTCTCGGTGTCCAGGTCCTTCAGGTTCACGGTGGCGGTGTGGAGGGCGGGCGTGTTCGTGCCCCACAGCAACGGGTCGCGGACGTACAGGCGTTGGCGTACGGTCGCGGGCTCGCCCGGCAGCACCGTGACCTTCGAGACGTCGCTCGCGACGACATTCCCGCCGCCGTCGCGGATCTCGGTGACGACGTCGACCGTACGGATCGCGATCGAGTCGTTCTCGACCTCCGTCGCGACCTCGACCACGGCGCGCTCCCCGTCGATGTCCGGGGTGGTGACACGAACCCCGTCGGGCGCGATACGGACCAGTTCGCCGACGAGCATCCACGTGTCGCGGTAGATGCCCGCGCCGGTGTACCAGCGCGAGTCGCGGTGGGCGCGGGCCTCGACGCGGATCTCGTTGTCGCCGTCGTCGCCGTAACGCAGGAAACGGTCCGCGTCGATGCGGAAGTGCGAGTAGCCGAAGGGGCGTTGGCCCGCGTAGTCCCCGTTGATGTGGACGACGGCGTCGCGGTGGACGCCCTCGAACTCGATGAGGATCCGCCGGCCCCGGTGTTCCTCGGGGACCGTGAACGTCTTGCGGTACTCGTACGTTCCGCCCGGGAAATAGGCGCCCGCGCCGCCCTCCATCGTGACCTCGCCGTCGGGCGCCGGGCGGTCCTGCGCGATCATCGCGTCGTGCGGCAGCGCCACCGGCCGGTAGGGGATCTTCGCGCCGGACAGTTCGGCGAAGGGGTTGACCTTGGGGCGGCTGTGCCAGCCGTCGTTGAAGGACGTGCGGATCATGGGGGTCTCCGTGAGGTGCGGGGGTGTCTCGGACCGGCGGGATCCGGTGCTGTTCGGGCCCTGTGGCCCCGTGCCGCTCGGGCCTACGCCTGGCCGGGGGCGGCCGGGGCCGGTCCGGTCAGCCCCGTGCCCAGCCAGGCACGGCTGCGTCAGCAGTCCGCGGGCGATGCGGGTGTCGGGGGCTCAGCCCTCGAAACCGTGCGGAGCACCGGGGACGAGGTCGAAGGCGCAGTCCACGCCCGCTTCGCGCAGCCGGTCGGCGTAGGCGCGGCACTCGTCGGTGAACAGGTCGATGTCGCCCACGCCGATCCAGGCCGCGGGCAGACCGCCGAGGTAGGCGCCCCAGCCGGTCCGGTTCGCGGCGTTGTTCCACACCAGGTGCTGTGCGGGGTCGAGTTCGCGGCGCGCGGCGGTGCGGTCGTCGAGCATCGGGGCGAGCAGCCACTGCGCGAGGGGCTGGGTCCCGCCGGCGTCGTGCAGCCGCTGTACCAGGCAGGCGGCCAGGCCCGCGCCGGCGCTGGAACCCCCTAGGGCGACGCGCTCCGGGTCGATGCCGAGCTTCCCGGCCGACGCCTGCAACCACTGCCAGGCGGTGAAGGTGTCGTCGAGTGCGGCGGGGAAGGGGTGTTCGGGGGCGAGGCGGTAGTCCGCCGAGACGACGACGATGTCGAGTTCGCGGGCCGTCGTGGAGCAGAGGGCGTCGTCCTGGGCGATGCCGTCGATGAGGTATCCGCCGCCGTGCACCCACAGCAGGGCCGCCCCCGAACCACCACCGGCAGGGGTGTACAGGCGGATGCGCTGTCCCTCGTCGACATCCGTGATGGTGACGCCCGCGGCGGGTTTGCCGATCCCGCCCCTGCGGACCACGGCGCGCACGATGCGCCGCCCCACCTTCCCGCGGACCGGCAGTCGTGGCATCCGCCTGACGGCGCGGTGCAGCTCCGGGTCGACCAGGTCGAGCTGCATGGGCGCCTCTCCTCGAATCCGGTCCGGGGTCCTTACCGGGCCAGTGGTAAATCGTATTACCAGCGATGTGCGGTACGGTAACCAACGCATCGCACATCGCACAACCCCCAGACCGGGCCAGATCGGACAGACCGCACGCAGGGGCCCGTTGGCGGCCCCGTTCCGAGGAGCGAGAGTGAGCGGGTCCGCACGCGCGACAGCCAAGGACGTCGCCCGGGCCAGTGGTGTCTCACAGACCACGGTGAGCTTCGTCCTCAACGGGGCGGCCGGGCACGTCTCCGAGGAGACACGGGAACGAGTACGACAGGCTGCTCGCGACCTCGACTACGTCCCCAACGGCTCGGCGCAGGCACTGCGCAAAGGAGCGTCCCGCATCGTCCTGCTCAACATCGAGGGAGTCCCCACCGGCAACAGCCTCGGCAGCTACATCAGGGGCCTCGACGCCGAACTCGCCGCACATCACCACGTGTTGCTGGTGATGCACGGCCACCTCTCCTCGCAGGCACTGTCCGACGTGGCGCAGGCCGTCTCCGCGCGGGCCGTGATCGATCTCGGCGACGCGGAGAGCGTGGACGACATCGTCACCGACGCGGAGACATCTTTCGACGCGTTCTCCGCGCAGGCCGACGTCCCGGTCCGGTACCTGGTCGACCGGGGCCACCGGCACATCGCCACGGCCATGCCGGACACTCCGGAACTCCAGGCCCTGGCCGGACTGCGAGGGCGGCTCATCCGGCGGGCCACGCACGCCGCGGGCCTGGCCGACTGCCCGACCCTCGTCCTGCCCGGCAGCCTCGGCGCCGCCGAGGAGCGGCTGCGGACATTCCGTACCGAACACCCGGACGTCACCGCCGTCCTCGCCTACAACGACGACCTCGCACTCGTCCTGCTCGCCGCGATGCGGAACACGGGATTGCGGGCACCGGGGGACCTCGCCGTCATCGGGTTCGACGACACCCCGCACGGAGCACTGTTCTCACCCGCCCTGACCACCGTGCACCTCGACGCTGAGGCCATCGGCCGCATGGCCGCACGCAGCGCGCTGGGCCTGCCCGCGGCCGACACCATCCCCGAACCGGCACGAGTGATCGTTCGACAGTCCGCGTAGCCGACCGCCTCCACACAGGCAAACGCGGCGGGCGGACCCGCCGGCTACCGGATCGTCTGCCGCACCGGCAGGAGCACCGCGGAGGGGTATCCGGGGTCGTGGAACACCTCCTGGTCCGCGACGCGGAGGGTCGTCGCGGTCGCCCTGGGTTCGCCGGTGCCCGGATTGCGGTTGTAGCGCGGGAAGGCACCGCGCCGAAGCGGACCGTGCCACGGACGCTGGAACGGTCGGCCTCGGGACCAGGAAGGACGGCGCCATCGTCTGGCCACGGCCCGGCATGTCCTCCCGATGCCCGAAGACCTGCTCGCGCTCGGGAACGGCCATGTCGGCGAGCCGCTCGGTCCAGGCGCCCAGGTCCTGCGACAGCGCGGCCACCGAGCCGGGGTCCGGCCGTGCCGCCGCGACATGGTCCAGGAAGCCGCGCAGGCGCGCGATCATCTCGCCTTACCCGTCTCCGTCCGCGCCGTCCGGTCCCGCCGCCCGGGTCCACGACTCGACCTGCGGGGTCGACACGGGCTCGGGGACGCCGAGTCCGAGCGCCGGGTCGTCGTACCGGTTGCCGCCGGGAAGCCGGGGCGTCCTCACGCCGACACGCTTCGCGCGGGTGCTCCGGCCGGGTGCGGGCCCGGTCCTCGCCGCTTCTCCTCGGCCGCGTCCTCGCTGTTCGTCATGTTCCGTCCCTCGTTCTTTCCGTTTCCGTGTCGCGACAGCAGCGACGATCCCTCCGTACCCGAGCGGACTAATGAGTATCCCTATTGCAAGGAATCAAGGGCGTGGTCAGGTGACCGGATCCGGCGCCCGCTCGCCGAGATAGGCGCGCTCCAGCAGACCGGGGTCCGCCCCGAGTCCCGCGGCGGAACCGCTCAACACCGTCGCCCCGTGCACCAGGACCACCGCCCGGTCCGCCACGTCGAGCGCCAGTCTCACGTGCTGCTCGACCAGCACGACCGCCGTGCCGGTGTCCTCGGCGATCCGCCGTACGATCGGCAGCAGCTCCTCGACGATCACCGGCGCCAGCCCCATGCTCAACTCGTCGACGAGCAGTACCCGGGGGTCCTGGATCATGGCCCGGCCCAGGGCCAGCATCTGCTGCTCCCCGCCCGAGAGCATCCCGGCCGCGACCTTCAGCCGTTTTCCCAGCGCCGGGAAGAAGTCGAGCACCTGGTCCACGGTGCTGCCCCGGCGCCGCCGCGCGAGCGTCAGGTTGTCCCGCACGGTGAGCTGGGTGAACAGGGACCGGTCGTCGGGTACGAGGACCAGTCCCCGCCGGGCGGCCTCACGTGCCCGCCCGCCACGGATTTCCCGTCCGTCGAGCGTCACCGCTCCGTCGAGGCGCGGCAGCAGGCCGGCGAGGGTCATCAACAGGGTTGTCTTTCCCGCCCCGTTGGGCCCCAGCAGGGCAGTGACCTCACCAGGGAGCAGTTTCAGGTCGAAGCCGCGTACCACCGGCCTGCCCTTGGAGTAGCCCGCGTCCACGCCCTCGCACCTCAGCAGTTCCTGCCCGGTCACTGGACGACCTCCCCGCGCACCTCGTCGGTATCGGCGTGCGTCGCACCGAGGTAGGCGGTGGCGACCCGTGGATCGGCCTTGATCTCGGCGGGAGTTCCGTCCGCGATGACCTTTCCGATGTCCAGGACGACGATGCGGTCGCACACGTCCAGCACCAGCCCCATGTCGTGGTCGATGAGCAGGACCGTCACGCCGTCGGCCCGTACGGCCCGCAGCCGGTCGCCCAGCCAGCGGCTCTCGGAGCTGTCCAGGCCGGCCGCGGGTTCATCGAGCAGCAGCATCCGGGGGCGGCCGGCCAGGGCGCGCGCGATGGACACCAACTGCCGCCTGCCCTGGGAGAGTTCACGCGCCGGCTGAGTGCGGAACCGGCTCAGGTGCAGCGTCTCGAACAGCCGGTTCCGCAGCTCAAGGCCCTGCATGGTGCCGACATGGTCGCCGCCGTGCCGGGCCGCCGCCTCCCCGGCCAGTACGTTCTCCTCCACGCTGAGGTCCTCGTAGAGCTCGATGCCCTGGAAGGTGCGTCCGAGGCCCGCCCGCCCGCGCTGGTGCGGCTTCAGTGAGGAGATCGTCCGGTTGTCGAACTCGACCGTTCCCGTACTGCGGTTGTATCCGCTGATCGCGTCGAGGAGGGTGGTCTTCCCGGCGCCGTTGGGGCCGATCACGCCCACGATCTCGCCCGAGCGGACCTCGAAGGACACCGCGTCGACGGCCACCACACCGCCGTAGCGCACCCCGACATCGCGCACCGCCAGGACCACCTCGCCCGGACCGGGGACCGGGGCGCGGGTGGCCGGTGCGGTCTCGGTGAGGCCGTCCGTGTCCGCGTCGTCGACGGTGGCCGGGCGGCGCCCGCGCTGTATCCGGGCCATCAGTTCGTGCGCCGGGCCGACGATGCCTTCCGGGTTCGAGATCACGGTGAGGACGAGACCGATGCCCATGATCACGTCGTACCACTCGCCGATGGACAGGGCCCGGTCCAGGAGGACGGGCAGCAGACCGCCGGCCCCCATCACCCCCGCGGCCAGGCCGCCGGACAGCGAGGTGATGCCGGCCAGGTAGGCGGTCGCGAACAGGCCGAGACCACCGATCGCGGTGAACATCTCGGCGTCGGCGACGGTCTGTTGGTAGCCCAGCAGGGCGCCCCCGAGCCCGGCGATGAACGCTCCGATCGCGAACGCGACGATCTTCGTGCGGGCTACGTCGATGCCCGCCGCTGCTGCCGACCGTTCATTGGCGCGCACGGCGAGCATCGCGGCGCCGAGGCGGCTGCGGCGCAGCCACGCCACGCCCAGGGCGACGAGCAGCAGCACCACCAGACAGAGCAACGCGAACGGGATGCGTGGATAGTCGTCGCCCGCTCCGATGCCCAGGTCGATCCCGAACAGGTGGGGTGAGGGCACCTTCGAGCCGCCCAGGCCGCCGTTGAGCTGTGTGTTGCGGAACCAGAAGGCCTCCAGAGCCACCGCGAGCGCGACCGTGACCACCGCCGCCGGCAGGCCGCGGATCCGCAGCGCGGGCAGCCCGATCACCACACCGATCACTGTCGCCGCCAAGGCCGCCAGCAACGGAGCGAGCGGAAAGGGGACACCCCATTCGACGCTCAGCCTGCTCAGGCTGAACGCGCCGACCCCCGCCAGGGTCAGCTGCGCCAGCGAGATCTGCCCGGCGAACCCGGTGACGACCACCAGCGACAGCGAGATCACCGCCAGGGTCAGCGAGGTGATCACCGCCGCGCGGATGCTTCCGGTGGTCGCGAAGAGCACGACGACACCCAGGGTCGTAGTCACGACGGCCGGGACGAGGACGCGGTCGGGCCGGGGTGCCCGGCCCAATGCCTGCTGGATCAGCGAGCCGCGCGTGGGCAGCGGCCGTCCGCGGACCACGAGGTAGGCCAGAATGACGGCCAGCGGCACCAGTTGGGCCAGACCGGCCTGGGGGAGCCACGACCACTTCCCCTGGAGGAACTGCACTTCCGACTGGAGCATTCCGATGACCAGACCCGCTCCCACGGCCGGGATCAGCGCGGTGAAGTTGCCGACCAGGGCCGCCGCCAGGGCCGGCACGATGAACAGCGTGTAGGAGACCGGGACCAGCGGCACGATCGGCGCGATCAGGATGCCGGACAGACCGGCGATGGCGGAGCTGAGCGCCCAGTTCGCCACCGCGATCCGCTCCGGCGACAGTCCGCTGACCAGCGCGCCCTTCTCCGACTCCGCCGCCGCCCGGGCGGTGAGCCCGAACCGGGTCAGCCGGAACACCAGCGCCAGCACGACGGTCAGTACGACGATCACCGCCGCGAACCACAGCCGGTCACCCGGGAGGAGTGAACCGCCCCAGGACACCGGGTCGTTGGGCAGGATGGCCCTGACCGACACCGCCCCGGTGCCCACCGCCGCGGCGAGCACTGCCTGGATCACCAGCATCACCCCGATCGACGCGACGGCCTTCGCCACCGGCGGCGCGGTGCGCAGCGGCCGGAAGACCAGCCCGTACAGGAGCACCCCCAACAGGGCGGCGAGGACAAGGGAGATGACCATCGCCGGGAAGAGGCCGAGCGGACCGCCGAGCCCGACCGTCTTCGGCACCCCCGGCAACGGCACCAGCAACTCGCCCTGGCGCAGGAACGCGTAGGTGTACGCGCTGTACAACGCGATGGCCCCGGTGGCGAAGTTGACCACCCCGGAACTGCGGAAGGTGAGCACGAGTGCGAGCGCGAGCGCGCCGAACACCGCCCCGCTTCCCAGGCCCAGCAACACAAACACGACGTACTGGCTCATCGGCGAGACCGTCCCTTCCGGCTGCTGTGACTACTGCGCGAACAACGGACTGGGATCGACGACCCCCATTTTTCCCACCTTGCCGTTGGACACCGTGCCGGTGACTTCCTTCGCCGAGCAGGCCGACGGCAGCCCCGGTACCGCCTTGGAGTCACAGCTGAACGTGATGCCGTGGCCGGCGGGCAGTACGACGTTCCTCGCGGAGTGCAGCGCCGCCGTGATCGTCTTCGACGAGACCGTGCCTGTCAGGCCGTGCAGCGCGCGCACCAGTCCGAGCACGCCCTGGTATCCGATCGCCGCGTACCCCTGGGTCGGTGTGCTGGGGCTGTATGTCTTCATCACCTGGCGATAGAGCCGGGCCTCGATGTCGTCGCTGGCCACGTCGAAGCTGCTGAACACCTGCAGGCCGTCCATGCCCGCGCCCACCGCGTCGACGACCTCGGGGGCCACACACGACTGGACGCTCATCCGGGCGATACCGGCCCCGAGCGTGTTCATCGCCTGGAGCACGGAGGTGCACACCGTCGACTCTCCTACGACGGCGACGGCGTCGGGCCTGTTGCGCAGCGCGGCACTCACCTGAGGAGAGGCGTCCGGTGTGCCCGCCGCTATCGTCACGATCTGCAGACCGACACCGGCCTTGGCGAAGACCGGCTTGCCGATGGCCTCGACACCGCTGACCGCGGCGGGCGCGTCGATCACGAACGCGGCGACCTTCTTGTAGCCCTTCTCCTTCGCGTACGCGGCCATCGACGTCATGGTCGTCGGGAAACCGCCCGTCCAGGAGAAGGCGTTGGCGGTGGTGCCCTCGGAATTGCTGGCGGCGATGGACGTCGTCCAGGGAATGCCGGCCCGGGTCACGATCGGCACCATGGAGTCACCCAGACCACTGCTGGTCAGGACCACCGCGTCGACCTTCTGCTCGACCATCTGGTTCGCGCAGTCCCGTGCCGTCGCCGGCTCCTCCTTCGTCTTGCAGATCACGAACTCGATCGGCCTGCCCGCGATTCCGCCGAGGTTGTCGTCGGCGTACTTCCGGGCCGCTTCCGCGGCCTCCCTGTTCTCGGGCTGACTGGTGGTGGCGCCGCCCTCATTGGTGATGAGGCCGATCCTGACCGGGGAACCGGCGGCCTTCTTCCCGGGGAAAGCGCTCGCGAGTGCTGCCGGTATTTTCGTGCTGCCCGCGGCGGCGGTGGCGCCGTCACCGCTACCACCGCATCCCGCGAGCAGGACCGTGGTCGACACCAGCGCGACCGACGCGCGCGACCGGGTTGAGGAGAGGGCTCGTCCGACCGACTCGATCATGTCTGCGTCCCAACGTCTCGGCGAGTGTCCGGCACTCGCTGCGATCAGCGACCGGCGGCGCCGTGCGGCGACGCTGCCGTCCGAGAAAGTGAAGAGAGAGCCGCGCGTGGAGGTCGAACGGCACGAGGGCCGGGCGCCGCGGCAGACCATGCCGGCCGGCGTGCCGAGGACTTCATGACCGGCGACGAGACGGACCTGCTCCGATGAGGGGAGAGGGGTGGCCGATCTTCGGAAGCAGTGGCCCGCAAGCAAGAAGAGTATACGTAATTCGGCCACGCTGGAGTGGGGCGTACGGGACTCGTCCATGAGATCGGCCCCTCATGCGGCATCAAGCCTGATATGAGGGGCCGTAATATATGGGTGTGTTGTTCACTGGCCGCGATGGACCCAGCCCGCGTCGTGCCAGTACGTCTCCAGGTCTGCCATCGGCTCGGGCCAGGTCTCGATGTAGCTGACGCCCTCCGGACCGGCCGTCATGAGATAAGGAGTCCCGGCCTCGCTGATCCAGAACTCGCCCGGACCGATGGTCCGGCTGCCCTCTTCCCCGTCCTTGCCCCAGGCGACATGGAACGCGCCGCCGAAGACGATGATCAGCTCGTCGAGGTTGTGATGGTGGCGGGGGACCGCGAAGTTCGGCGCGCACCGCAGGCCGTTCAGATTGAACGACGGGTCCACCTTCGTCGACCACCACATGTTCCCTTTGAAGGTCTGCTCCATGTCGACCGGCGCATCGGCCAGGAGACCGCCCTCGTGCCACAGATATGTGGGAGCGGACTGGTCGACCGGCAGCTCGATCCAGCCCTCGTCCGACAGCAGATTGAAGAACTCGATTCCCATGCCCCGATAGTGGGGACCGGGGTGGGACGTGTCATGTGTGAATCCCGTTGGCCGGGACCGGAGCCCCTGGCGGACGGGTCCCGATGAGCGGAACCTCTCCACGACACGGTGTCCGGCCGTGCATACGGTCGCCGCGTGACTCTTACATTCGGTGATCTGGTGGAAGACGCGGACTGGGTTCCCATGCCCCTGGACCAGCAGGGCCATCCGCAGTACTTCTGGAACGACGGCGGTCTGCTGCGGGACGCGCCGGTGGACTTCGCGGCGACGTTCGACGGGGCGATGTGGGTGACCACCAAGCCCATCGACGTACCGCGCTTCAACCGCAACCCGCTGCGCGTACGCCCGGACTTCACGGTGCCCCGGCACCACCACAACGTCGACGAGATGCTCTTCGTCTTCGCCGGCGAGTACAACATCGAGCACTACGAAGCGGGCGAGCCGCAGACCGTGCGGGTCGGGCCGGGGGACTTCTTCCTCAGCCGGGCCGGCACTCCGTACACGATGACGGCGGGACCCGAGGGCGTCACCTACATCGAGACCTGGCCCAAGCCGGTGCGGGAGTTGGAGACGTGCTGGCACGACGTCGGCTGGGTCCGGCGGTAGGTTCTCGACACGATCGTGTCCCGGCCCCTGGGGGCCGGGACCACGGATCGGGCGTCGGAGGGGTCAGTCCGTCCAGAGGAACCGGTCGGCGACCCGGTGGTGGTTGTAGATGGTCATCTCCTGCTCCTCGCTCAGCCGGTGCCCGTCGAAGCTGGGGGAGTGCATGCCCACGGTCACCTCCTTGGCGTTCAGCAGATCCTGCGTGAAGATCTCACCGAGGTCGGCCTCACGGAAGTCCTCGAAGAACTGGGGCTGGAAGTCCCGCTTCTTGCCGTAGTCGGCGACGGGGATCTGGTCCAGGCTGAAGATCTCGAACAGGCAGCTGTCCGGGTCGAGTCCGTCCGGGCGCGCCCGGTAGCCGAACACCGACCCCTGGTTGGGCAGCAGGATCGTGTTCGGGAACACGTTCCACGCCGTACCGGCCTCCGCCCACTGCCGGGGCGAGATCTCCGGCCAGTCGTAGCCCTCGGCGAGCGACAACTCCTTGTACAGCTGGAGGTAGTACTGACCGGCGGTCATGCCCTCGGGCACCTCCGCGGTCTTCAGCGCCTCGGCGGCCCGCCGGCTCCGCTCGTTCTCCAGGCCGCGCATGTCGTCGGCGATGTACTGCACGCTCAGCGCCACGGCGAGCCGCTCGTCGGTGATGCCTCCCGTGCCGCCGCGGTCCGTAGGATCCTTGGCCGCGTTCTCGGGAGCCGTCTTCTCCTTCGGGCCGACACTCGAATAGTGCGCGTGCCGCTCGTACACGGTCGTGGGCGCCCACATCCGGTTCTCAAGTTCCTTCATCGAGGCGATGTTGGTGTTCGACTTGTCGAAGCGGTAGAGCTGCGGATGCGTTCCCGCCACGTGGTAGGCCTCCAGGAACCCGTCCAGCGCGGTCTTCCAGTTGCACGGCAGCAGCACGCTCTTGTGCCACCGGTAGCGCATGTTCTCGAACTGGAACGGCGCGAAGATCCGCGGGATCGGGTCGAGGTATTCGAGGAGCGGTTTCGCGTCGGGGTCCATGTTGATGAAGACGAACCCGCCCCACTGCTCCGCCCGTACCTGTACCAGACCCAGGTCGTCGTCGGAGCGCGGCACGAACTCCTCACGGTCCAGCACCAGCCTGATCGAACCGTCCAGGTTCCAACGCCAGCCGTGGAACGGGCAGATGAGCGAACCGACCCGCCCCCGGCCCCGCGCCAGGCGCGTACCGCGATGCCGACACGCGTTGAAGTAGGCGCGGATCGAGTCCTTGGCCTCCCGCACGATCAGGATCGAATGACCACCGATCTCGTACTCGACGAAATTCCCGACGCCCGGCAGTTCCTCCAGACGGCAGGCGAGCAACCACGCCCGCGTGAACACCTTGTCCAGTTCCAGCTTGAGGAACTCCGGGTCCAGATAACGGCCCTTGGGCACAAACGCACGCGAAAGCCGGTACTTCTCGGGGACCTTCTCGGCGGGAACATCGCCCTCGAACCAGGGGACTCGACGGTCCACTCGGGGCTCAACCACTGCAGACACCTCTGACCACTCCTCCACTCGACATGCGTGTACGGCTCCAGGCGGCCGCAAGGTTGCGTCAGCCGGCGTCGGGGCCGGCGACCTCGGTCCCGTCGGCGCGCCGCACCACGTGGATGCAGTTGCCCGGGCACTCGTCGGCGGCGTCGATCACGTCGAGACGCAGCCGATCCGCCACATCGGCCTGCGCGCCCTCGGGCGTCAGCAGTTCCCCGTCCTCGGCGTTCTTGACGTAGGCCAGGCCGTCACCGCCGAACTCGAAGACATCGGGGGCGTATTGGGTGCACAGACCGTCACCCGTGCACAGTTTCTGATCGATCCACACCCGCACCTCATCGCTCACGCGTGTCACCCTCCTTGTCCCTGCGGACGCCGTGCCGTCATCGCGGTGGCGGTGAAAACGACTCTCCACGCGGCGTCCGGGGCCGTCCACCGGCCGTCCCATCAGCCGGGACCTGCGCGGACGGCTCTGCTCGAACCCGTCCTACACTCAGCCGGCCGACCGCCTCCGCCGAGCCGTGCCCATCGCCGTGACGCCCTCACCCGTGCGCCGCGGCGCGACGGATCCGCAGGCGGCACGCCCCGAACCACTCTCCCCAGGAGGCCGGCCCGTGGCCGAGACCGTGACCACAGACATCCTCATCGTCGGCGCCGGCCCGATCGGGCTCTACGGCGCCTACTGCGCGGGCTTCCGCGGACTGCGGACCGTCCTGGTCGACGCGTTGCCGCAGTGCGGAGGCCAGATCACCGCGCTCTACCCGGAGAAGGAGATCCGCGACATCGCCGCCGTCCCCGGCACCCGCGGCCGCGACGTCGTCACCGCCCTCAAGGACCAGGCCGACGCGTTCGACCCGGCCTACCTCCTCGGCCGCCAGGCCGTCGACCTCACCCACACGCCCGACGGACGCCCCCAGGTCACCCTCGCCGACGGCACCGCGGTCGACGCCGGAGCGGTCGTACTGACCGCCGGGATCGGCACGTTCACCCCGCGCGCCCTCCCGGCCGGGGAGGAGTTCCTCGGGCGCGGGCTGAGCTACTTCGTCCCGGACCCGGCCGAGCACGCCGACCGTGACGTCCTCGTCGTCGGCGGCGGGGACAGCGCCGTCGACTGGGCCCTCGCCCTGCACCCGATCGCCCGCTCGGTGACCCTGGTGCACCGTCGCGGCACCTTCCGGGCGCACGCGGCGAGCGTGCGCGAACTGCACGAATGCGGAGTCGACATCGTCACCAACGCCCAGGTGGAGACCCTGGCAGGCGACGACCTGCTGCGCCAGGCGCACCTGAAGGTGGACGGGGAGGAGGATGCCCGGGTGCTGAAGGTGGACGCGGTCGTGGCCGCCCTCGGTTTCATCAGCAACCTCGGGCCACTCGCCGACTGGGGTGTCGAACTGGAGCGGCGCACGATCGTCGTCGACACCAGGATGCGCACCACGGTCGACCGGGTCTACGCGGCCGGCGACGTCACCGCGTACCCCGGCAAGGTGCGTCTGATGTCCGTCGGCTTCGGGGAGGTGGCGACCGCGGTCAACAACGCCGCCGTCGCCCTGGACCCCGCGTTGTCCCTGTTTCCCGGGCACTCGACCGAGTCCGCCTGAACACGGAACTCCCTCTCGAAAGGACCGCCTTCGAGGGGGAGTTGAACATGCTCCGCGTGTCTACCGGCCCTCGTCCGCCATGTCGACGGCGGCGATGTAGGAGAACGCCATCGACGACCCCACGGGACCGCCCGCGCCCGGGTAGATCCGGCCGGACATCGGCGCCATCGTGTTCCCCGACGCGTACAGACCGGAGATCACCGAACCGTCGGGCCGCAGCACGCGCGCGTGCTCGTCCGTCTTCAGGCCTCCCTTGGTCCCCAGGTCGGACAGCACGATCGTGGCCGCGTAGAACGGCGCTCTGTCGATCACGCCCAGGCAGGGGTTGGGGCCGTCGGTGTGGGACCCCGCCATGTGCGTGATCATCAGGTCCCAGGGATCCTCACCGCGGCCGAACTGCTCGTCCTTGCCGTTGCGGGCGTACCCGTTGAACTGCTCGACGCTCTCGATGAGCGCACCGGCGGGCAGGCCGATCAGCTCCGCCAGTTCCTCCAGCGTGTCGGCCCGCTTCAGCACACCCGCGGCGAGGAACTTCTCCACGTCGAACCAGCCGGGAACCTGCGGTGCGACCGGCAGCCCGGCGAACGCCCGCTCGTTGTCGAGCTGGCGCTGGTCGAACACCCAGTGCGTGGGCAGGTGCGACACGTGCGAGGACCGGTGCGCCCTGAGCATCTCGTGACCGGCACGGTCGTAGGGGAGACGTTCGTTGAGGTAGCGCTGTCCGGCGGAGTTGACCCAGATGCCGCTCCAGACCGACGTGTAGAACACCGGGCGGGTGTCGGGTACGACGAGGCCCGGCGCGAACCACGACTCGTCGAGCAGGTCCGTCGCGGCGCCGATGTCGATGCCCGCGGTGAGGGCGTCGCCGGTGTTGCCCTCGCAGCCCTGGGTCCACTCGTCGGTGACCCCGGGCTGGAACCGCTCACGCAGCGCGCCGTTCCGCTCGTACCCGCCGGCGGCGAGCAGGACGCCCCGCTCGGCACGGAAGGTCACCAACTCGCCCTCGCTCAGGGCCTCGACCCCGACGACCGCACCGTCCTCGACGATCAGGCGCTCCAGCGCGGTGTTCGTGCGCACCGTTCCGTTGCCGGTCTCCACGAACGCGAGCAGCGCGCGGCCGATGAGGGCCTGCCCGCCGATCATCTCCGATTCGACGTCCACGCCCCAGCGTTCAGTCCACAGCGGCCTGCGCACCAGAGGCTCCAGGTCGCCGAGTTCGGACCGGTCGAGGTTCTCGGGGAAGATCGTGCGGCCCTGGGGCAGGCTGCCGGGCCGTCCGGCGAAGTAGTCGGGCACGCCCTGCCAGAAGAACCGGCCGAACCGCGGGTTCTTCTCCAACTCGTCGATCAGAGTGGGACCGGCCTGGAGGAAGGCCTCCCGCAGGGCGGCCGGCGAGTCGACGCCGACGATCGCGTCGAGGTAGGGGCGTGCGACGTCGGGGCCGTCCTCGACGCCGGCCCGCTGCTCGGCCGCGTTGCCGGGCAGCCAGATCCCGGCGCCCGAATAGGCCGTGGTCCCGCCGACGTACTCCGTCTTCTCGATGACCAGCGTGCGCAGCCCGCGGGAGGCCGCGGCGTAAGCGCCGACCAGCCCCGCGCCCGAGCCGACGACGATGACATCGTAGGAATCAGCTGTGCCTGCGCCGCTCATGACGGTTCCTCTCACCAAGTGTCGAGCATGGGATGGACACGGGCCGGCTCATGCGAAAGCGGGCCGTGCCGAATGAGTCAGTGCACTTAGTTGCTGCCCGTGTTCGACGCCGCCTCAAGGTGCGCGAACCCCCGGGCGGCCTCCTCGTCGAGCTCCATGACCTCGACGAAGTGCCCCAGCTCGGCCGTCATGTCGAGATACCCGAACCGGATGGCGCCGCTGTCCCCGTACTGTTTCCACGACCTGCCGCTCGCGGTGACGATCGCGGACGCCTCGTCGAAGTCGTCGACGCGGAAGCCCAGATGATGCAGCGTCGCCGGTTCCCCGGGCCTGACGGCGCCGCGGTAGAGGTCGACCTTGCCGCCGACCGGGCGGATGATCTCCAGGTTGGTCGGACCGGCGTTGACCAGGGCGACATCGATGACCCACTCGTCGGCGGGCACACCGTCCACCACGACGAAGGGTCCGCGCGGGTCGTCGGCACCGGCGGGCCGCAGACCGCCGCCCAGCGACGACTTGAAGTGCTTGACGCACTGGACCGTTCCCAGCCTCGACTCCAGGAACGTCGTAGCGGCGTCGATGTCGTCCGTCACGTATCCAAGCTGCATGAAATTACGGAAGAGGTCACTCAACTGCCGCATCCCGTACCCGCCTTGCCCTGGTGGCCCCGGTTGACCACGGAGAACGACTGTCCCCCCGACGGCACCGGTCGTCCATCGGTTGTCCCACCAGACGGAATCGGGCGGTGGCCGTGCGGTCCGGCCGTGGCACGCTGCGGCGATGACCACATCGAGGGCAGGGGCGGCGCCGGTGACCGTGGACCGGACGGCGATCGAGCACCGGCTCATCACCATGCGCAAATCGGTCGTACAACTCGACTCGCTCGGACGGCTGGACAGCGCGCGCCTGGAGAACGACCCGGGCACCGGACTGGCCCTCGAACGCGTCCTGGCGCTGCTGAACGACCTGGCCTTCGCCATCAACCGACAAGTCTGCGCAAGGGAGTTGGACGAACGACCACCGCAGACACCCACCGCCTCGTTCGGCGCGGCCGAGCGGGCCGGGCTGATCGGCGCCGAACTGGCGGCGGCTCTCGCGCCGGCGGACGGACCGCACCACGTCCTGGTGCAGCTGTGTCTGGACGCTGCACCCGAGGACGTCGCCGCGGTCGTGTCCGCCGCGCTGTCCGGCTACCGGGAGTACGTGCGGCAGGTCACCGACTGGATCACCGTGAGCGCGCCGGACCGGGTGGTGTGAAGGTTCAAACGGCGGCGGCTACAGTGCGACCATGACGACGACGCCACGCTGGCTGGATGCCGAGGAGCGGCGAGCCTGGCTCGCCTACGTCGAGTTCTCGACCCTCCTCTCCGACCACCTCAACCGCCAGCTGCGGCGCGACGCCGGAATGACGCACTCCGACTACATCCTGCTCGCCCACCTCTCCTCGGTTCCGCAGGCCACCCTGACCATGTCGGAACTGGCCGAGCGCCTCAAGATCACCCGCAGCCGGCTGACCCACGCCGCGACCCGCCTCCAGGAAGCCGGATACCTCGACCGCTACGAGGACCCCGAGAACCGCCGCAGCCAACTCGCCATGCTCACCGCGCAGGGCCGCGAGTTCCTGGAACGCGCGGCCCCCGGCCACGTCGAGGCCGTCCGCCGCGCGGTCTTCGACGCGCTCACACCCGAGCAGGTACGCCAGTTCGCGGAGATCGGCGAGGCCATCAACGCCGCACTCCATCGCGAGGAGGACGCCGGGGACGACCAGGAGGCGCTGCCCTGGCGTCGGAGGTAGGGACGGGCGGTCAGCCGTGAACTCGGCCTGCTAACCGAGGAGTTCGCGTACGAGCGCGGCCACCTGCTCCGTCTCGATCAGGAACCCGTCGTGGCCGTACGGCGACGCGATCAGCCGGAGACGGTCCGCGGACGGGATTCCGGCCGCCAACTCGGCCTGCTGGTACGGCGGATAGAGCCGGTCGGAATCGACCCCGGCGACCAGGGTCCTCGCCGTCACCCGGCGCAGCGCGGCCCGCGCGTCACCCCGGTCGCGGCCGATGTCGTGGCTGTTCATGGCCTCGGAGAGGGTGACATAGCTGCCCGCGTCGAAACGGCGTACCAACTTGGCGGCGTGATGGTCGAGATACGACTCGACCTGGTACCGGCCACCGTTCCACGGGTCCTCCGCACCCTGTGCCGTACGCCCGAAGCGCACCGCCAACTCCGGTTCACTGCGGTAGGTGACGTGGGCGAGACGGCGGGCCAGGCCGAGTCCCGCGTGTGGACCCCGGCCGGCGTCGTGGTAGTCACCGCCGTGCCAGTACGGGTCCGAACGGATCGCGTGCAACTGGATGTCGGCCCAACTGATCTGCTCGGCGCTCGCCGCGGCAGTGGTGGCGAGCAGCAGAAGCGCGTCCGCCCGCTCCGGATACGACACGGCCCACTCCAGCGCCCGCATCCCACCCATGGAACCGCCGACCACCAACGCCCAGCGCTCGATACCCAGTTCATCCGCCAGACCTGCCTCTACGGCGACCTGGTCACGCTGGGTGACGAAGGGGAAGGCTCCGCCCCACGCCCGCCCGTCGGGCCGGAGCGAGGACGGCCCGGTGCTGCCCTGACAGCCGCCGAGCACGTTCGGCGCGACGACGAACCACCGCTCCGTGTCCAGGACTTGACCGGGTCCGACGAGCGCGTCCCACCAGCCGGCCGTGGGGTGACCAGGCCCGGCCGGTCCGGCGACATGGCTGTCGCCGGTGAGCGCGTGCAGCACCAGCACGGCGTTCGAGCGATCCGGCGCCAGCCGCCCCCAGGTCTCGAACGCCAGCCGCACCCCGGGCAGTTCACCGCCCGCCTCCAGCGCGAGGGGCTTCTCCCGGGTGTGCCACTGACGGCGTCCGGGCGGGTCCCCCTTCCGCCAGGCCCCGGAGGCCGGCGGAAGGGGGACCGCTGACGGTGTCGGTACGGTGCTCAGGACGCGCCCTTGGCCGCGCGGAACCCGGCCTCCAGATCGGCCTTCAGATCGGCGAGGTTCTCGATGCCGACCGACAGCCGCACCAGCCCCGGCGAGGTGCCGGTCGCCGTCAACTGCGCCTCGTCCAGCTGACTGTGGGTCGTAGAGGCGGGATGGATGATGAGACTGCGTACGTCCCCGATGTTGGCGAGATGACTGAAGAGTTCGACGGCGTCCACGAACCGCTTCCCTGCCTCGACCCCGTCCCGCAGCTCGAAGGCCAGCACCGCACCGGCACCGCGCGGAAGATAGCGCTGGCCCGCCTCGTACCACCGGTTGGACTCAAGTCCCGGGTAGTGGACGGCTGCCACCTCGTCCCGCTGCTCCAGCCACTCGGCCAGCGCCTGCGCGTTGGACGAGTGCCGCTCGATACGCAGGCTCAGTGTCTCCACGCCCTGGAGGAGCAGGAACGCCGAGTGCGGCGAGATCGCCGGGCCCAGGTCACGCAGCAACTGCACGCGCAGCTTGATGGCGAAGGCACCCGGACCGAGCGCCGGCCAGTAGCGCAGGCCGTGGTAACTGGGGTCCGGCTCGCTGAAGTCGGGGAAGCGGTCGGCGTGCGCGCCGAAGTCGAAGGTGCCGCCGTCGACCACGACACCGCCGATCGTGGTGCCGTGCCCGCCGAGGAACTTCGTCGCCGAGTGGACGACGATGTCCGCGCCGTGCTCGATCGGGCGCAGGAGGTACGGCGTCGGCACGGTGTTGTCCACGATCAGCGGCACCCCCGCCGCGTGCGCGACATCCGCGACCCCTCGCACGTCGAGGACGTTGCCGCGTGGGTTCCCGAGCGTCTCGGCGAACAGGGCCTTCGTGTTCGGGCGGACCGCCGCCCGCCACGCCTCCAGGTCGTCTGGGTCGTCGACGAACGACACCTCGATGCCGAACTTCGGCAGCGTGTGTCGGAAGAGGTTGTACGTCCCGCCGTACAGGGACGTACTGGAGACGAGATGGTCGCCCGCCGACGCCAGCGTCAGGATGGCCAGGGTCTCTGCGGCCTGCCCGGAGGCGACAGCCACCGCGGCGGCTCCGCCTTCGAGGGCGGCGACACGCTGCTCGAAGACGTCCTGGGTGGGGTTGTGGATCCGGGTGTAGATGTTGCCGGGCTCGGCGAGCGCGAACAGGTCGGCGGCGTGCTGGGTGTCGCGGAACACGAACGAACTGGTCTGGTAGATCGGCGTCGCCCGCGCCCCGGTCGTCGGGTCCGGTACGGCACCGGCGTGGATCTGCTTGGTCTCGAACGACCAGGCCGAGGTGTCGGGACCTGCGGGCTCGTCCTCGGGGGTGTGACCCGCGGCGACGGAGTCGATGGGCTGGCTCATGGTTCTCCCTTGTGCGGAGCGTGCGGGGTGCGGGCGTGCGTGAGGAGACCGCGGGGCCGCCGTCCGGACCGGAAGCGGGCAGGACGGAGGACGGCGCGGCGCGCTGGTGAAGCGGGGGACCGGATGCCGGAGCGGAGCGTCAGCTCTCGGCGGGACACCCCGTGCTGGTGACACGCACGTAGTCGACGTGGCGGCGGGTCACGAGCACGGTCATGCACCGAGAGAACCACAGCCGGTGCCGGAGAACCAGCGTGACGTGGGGAGTTGCAACACGACTGCCACAACCACGCCGGCCCCCGGCGCCGTTCACCCCGCGGACGCCAGCAGCGCCGTACGACCGCCCAACGCGCTGGAGAAGTGATCCGTGACCTGCTCCAGCGCCGTGGCCGCGGCGGCTGCGACGGTCAGCGTGCCGTCCTCGCCGACCGTGATGTCCTTGTCGAGCGTGAACCAGCCCGGCACGATGTGCGAGGGCCCCATGGAACTCAGCACCGGCCGCAACGCGTAGTCGATCGCCAGGACATGGGCCGTACTGCCGCCCGTGGCCAGCGGCAGCACCGTCTTGCCGGTCAGCGCGTACTGCGGGAGCAGATCGAGCAGCGACTTCAACAGGCCCGAGTACGCGGCCTTGTAGACCGGCGTACCGATCACCACCCCGTCCGCCTGCTCGAACAGCGCCGTGGCGGCCACGATCGCCGGATGCCCGAAGTCGGCGCCCAGCAACGCCTGCGCGGGCAGGGTGCGCACCTCCAGCGGGGTCACGTCATGGCCCTGGAGGCGGAGCCGGTCGTCCAGGTGACGCAGGAGTCGGGTGGTGCGGGAGGTGGGGGAGGGACTGCCGGAGACGGACAGGATCGAGGCCATGACGGACCTTCCGGGATCGGGGTTCAGACGACGTACCGAGCGGGCGGGCGGACGCTCACCAGGCGCTCGACCGCACCGTGATCAGCGGCCGCAGCTCGTTGCGCAGGTTTTCCAGGAAGGTGACGACCTCGGCGGCCACCGAACGGTGCTGGAGGTCGTTGAGGACGTCGTGGTGAGCGCCGTGCACCACCGAAAGCCGTGCCCTGGCAAGGGACTTGGCGGTGCGTGCGAGTGCGTCGTGATCGGCGAGGGGATCGGCGTCACCGACGAGAAGCAGGGTCGGTACGGCGGTCTCGCTGTCGTAGGCGGCGGTGAGCACCGCCTCCGGCACCGCGTCGTCGAGCGAACCGCGTCGCACCTCCGGGTCCTGGGTGAGGGCACCCCGGTGGGCGGGGCAGGAGGTGCGGACGTCGAGTTCCTCGTCCCAGCTGGCGGCGGTCGGAGTGGTACCGGGGGCCAGGCCGGGCAGGCCCGCCAGGACTACGGCGTCGGGCTCACCGCCGGCCGCCCGCCCGAGCAGCGCGGCGATCGCGGCGGCGCCCGAGTCGGCGCCGACGAGGACGAGTGGCCGTACGACACCGTCGTCCACGGCCGTGTCCTCGGCGGCCTCGGCCAGTCGAGCGGCGAGACCGTCCAGATCGCCGGCGTCGAGGTCGGGGGCATCGATCACGCGGACCCGGTAGGCGTCGGCGGCGAGCCGTTTGCCGAAGCGGGCGTAGGTCGCCCGGGTCTCGCCGCGGCCGGGGACGACGAGGACCGTGCCCCGGACGCGCAGGCCCTCGGGGCCGAAGTAGTCGCTGTACTGGGTCATTTCACACTCCTGCGGATACGGGCGCGGCCGTCGGCGCGGGCTTCCAGCCCAGTGCGGGTGCCACCTCGGTCGCGATGAGTTCGAGGGCGCGGACGGCGGCGTCGTGGTCGGGGATGGCCGGGTTGAACTGGGTGATCAGGTCTGTCGCGACAGGCAGCACCTGCTCCTGCTGGAGCGCGGCGACGATCTCGTCGGGATGGCCGTAGAAGGAGTGGAAGCGGCGCAACGCCTCGTCCTGGTCGAGGCCCTTGGGGAACGCGCCGTGCTCCGCCATGCGCAGCGCCGCCCGGTGGACGTCGTCGCCGATGGCCGCGAGTGCCGTGCGGCGGTCCTTGGCGGGGAAGACGAACCGGGAGAGGCCGATGCGCGGGCGTCGCGGCTGGTTCCAGGCGGCCAAGTAGGCTTCGGCCCAAGGGCGTTGGACCTCGTCGGTGGGGGCGTCGAAGCCGTAGGCCGCCCGGTTGAGCAGTAGATTCGCACCGCCCTGTGCGGCGTACTCGGCCCCTTGTTCGCTGAACACCCCTTGCCAGACACGGTCGTTGAAGTCGCCGGGTCGGGGCTGGATGCGGAAGCCGGGTGTGCCCACCTCGCGGCGGTCGAGGGCCTGGCGCACGATGTCGAGGTTGTCGCTGGTGAGTTGGCGCTTGCGGGCCACGTCCTTGCCGAACGCCGCGTACTCCACCTCGCTCGATCCACTGCCCACGCCGAGCTCCACGCGGCCCCCGCTGAGGGTGTCGACGGTGGCGATGTCCTCGGCGAGCCGTACCGGGTCCTCCAGGGGGAGGATGGTGATGGCGGTGCCGAGCCGGATGCGGGTCGTGCGCGCCGCCGCGTGGGCCAGGAAGGTCCACGGGGAGGACAGTCCGCCGCCTCCGAGGGGGACGTGGTGCTGGGCGACCCAGCCGACGTCGAAGCCCAACTCGTCGGCCACGACGAAGAGTTCCTGGGCGTTGCGGTAGGTGCGGGCGATGTCGTCGTCGCGGCCCTGGACATGGGTGAGGAAACCGAGCCGGAAGCGTGGTCTCTCGGTGGTCATGGGGTGATGGCCTTTCGGAGTCAGGCTGCGGTGGTGACGGGAACCGGGGCGGGTTCGGCCGCCGCCTCGGCATGCCCCAGCACCTGGTCGAGTACGGCGGCGGCGCCCGCGTCGGGCAGCCGGGTACCGCGCCAGACGACGTGCTGGTCGGGGCGGATCAGGACGTTGGCCGTGCCGTAGACGGCCCGTGCCGCCGGGTCGGTGAGGTGGACGACCGTGAACGGCAGGGAACGGGTGGCGGCTTCGGCGGCGAAGGCCTTCTCCACGGTCCGGTCGTCGGTGAGGACGAGCAGGCCGAAGGAGGTGCCGAGGCGGTCGTAGAGCGTGCCACCGCTCGGGTCGACGGGACCGTCGGGCGCACGGTGGCCCGGGCGTGGGTCGTCCTCGTAGACGTCGGCGCGCCAGGGCTGTTCGGCGTCCAGCTGGCCGGGTTCGTACCGGACGACCGTCGAGGCGTCGTACCGTTCGTCGAAGGCCACCCCGTCGCTGCCGAATCGGTCCCGGCGCAGCCGTGCGCCGATCTCGGCCCGCCGTCGTACCGCGTTCTCGCCGAGGTCCGCGTCGTCGGGGATGCCCTCGGCCCGGATCTCGGCGAGGGCGGCCTGGGTGCGCCGCGCACGCTCCAACGCGTGCTCGGCGACTCGCCGGTTGTGGGGGCGGCGCTCCTGGTCGTAGGAGTCGAGCAGGCTCGGCGGGGCCTGTCCGTCGAGCACCGCCGCGAGCTTCCAGCCCAGGTTGACGACATCGCCGATGCCCTCGCCCAGGTTGCCGCCGGGCGTGCGGACATGGGCGGCGTCACCGGCGAGCAGGACCCGGCCGCGACGGAACGTCTCCGCGATTCGGGTGGCGTGGTAGAAGGTCGTCGCGGACACCAGCTCAAGGTCGATGTCCAGGCCGAACGCGGCCCGCCCGACGTCCAGCAACTCGCCCTCGCTGGGCTCGTGTTCGAGCGGGTACGGGCCGGCGTACACCCGCCACTCCCGTGCGCTCACGGCGGCCAGGAAGCCGGAGGCGCGGGCGTTGACGACGATGTTCGTCGCGCTCGGGGCGGGTCCGACCCGGTCCGCGATGTCGCCGGTGCGGACGATGAGCCGCAACCGCTTCTCGGTGGCGTGCTCGCCCGTACGGTCGATGCCGGCCAGGCGGCGGGTGGTGCTGCCGCCTCCGTCGGTGCCCAGGACATAGGCGGCCCGAATGATCCGTGAGCGGCCGGAGTCGACGGCCACGACCTCCGCGTCGACGCCGTTCGCGTCCTCGCGCAGGCCGGTCAGCTCCCAGCCGCCGGACACGCTGACGCCCTGTTCCGTCAGGTGGTCGAGGAACACCCGCTGGAACACGGTCTGCGGGCGACGCAGCGCCTCGTCGGCGGAGTACCCGGCGCCGCCTGCCCTGTCGGTGAACGACGGGGCGGGCACGGGCACCAGCTCGTGCCCGGCGAGGGAGGTGACCAGCCGGGTGCCCCGGTGCCATTCCGGCGGGTACGTCCACGCGTCCCGGACGCGCTGGAGCAGTCCCCAGCGCCGCAGATGTTCCACGACCCGCGGGGTGTGCCCCATGGCCCCGGCCCGTACCAGCGTCGCGGCGGGGGCGCGGTCCACTACGGCGGCCCTGACACCCCGCGAGGTCAGTTCGACGGCCGCCGCCAGGCCGACCGGGCCGGCGCCGACGACGAGGACGTCGACGGTCGCCGGGGGTGCGGCGGTGGGGAAGCGGACGGTGTGGACATCACGTCCCCCGGTCGCCGACAGTTCGGTCATCGCGCGGCCCTCAGTCGTTCACGAGCTGGCGCTCGCGGGAGTGGCGGTTGGCGGGGATCGGCAGGCCGAGGTTGCCGCGCAGGGTGTCGGACGTGTACTCGGTGCGGAACAGGCCGCGCTTCTGGAGGATCGGGACGACGCCGTCGACGAAGTAGTTCAGCTCCTCCTCGGTGCGGAAGGCGAGGTTGATGCCGTCGAAGGCGCGGGCGTCGAACCACTGCTGGATGGTGTCGGCCACGGTCGTCGGGTCCCCGACGAACGGCGACTGACGGAACTGGTTGATGGATTCCGCTACTTGACGCAGCGTCAGGCCTTCGTTCTTTGCCCGCTCGATGAGCTGCGTGGCACCAGTGCGCCCGCCCTTCTCGGCGAGGTGGGCGACATCCGGGAAGGGTGCGTCGAGGTCGTGCACGCTGAAGTCGTACGCCCCGAAGGAACGGCCGAGCAGCGCCAGGTTGCGGGTGAAGTCGTCGTCCTCCTCGAAGATCTCCCGCTCGCGACGGCGGGCCGCCTCGTCGGTGGCGGCGACGACCGGGCCGCCGTGGATGAGGATCTTGACGTGGTCGGGGTCACGGCCGTAGGAGGCCGCGCGCTTCTTGACGTCGGCGTAGTAGTCCCGCGCCGACTCCAGGGTGCCCCCGGGCGCGAAGATGCCCTCGGCGACCTGCGCGGCGAGATCACGGCCCTCCTCGGACACGCCGGCCTGGAAGATCACCGGCTGGCCCTGCGGGGAGCGGGAGAGGTTCAGCGGGCCCGCGATCTTGAAGTGCTCGCCCGCGTGGTCGAGTTCGTGCAGCTTGGCCGGGTCGAGGAAGACGCCCCGCTCGACGTCGGCCGGGAACGCGTCGTCCTCGTAGGAGTCCCACAGCCCCCGGGCGACCCGCACGAACTCCAGGGCGCGGCCGTAGCGGGTGGCGTAGTCGAGGTGCTCGTCGAGCCCGAAGTTCCGCGCGGTACCGGTGTCGAAGCTGGTCACGACGTTCCAGCCGGCCCGCCCGCCGCTGATGTGGTCCAGCGAGGCGAAGCGGCGGGCGAGGTTGAAGGGCGAGTTGTACGTCGAACTCGCCGTCCCCACCAGGCCGAGGTGCTTGGTGTGGGTGGCGACGGCCGACAACAGGGTCAGCGGTTCGAGGCGGTTGAGGTAGTGCGCCGGGTAGGTGGAGTTGATGAACTGGCTGTCGACGATGAACAGAGCGTCGAACAGGGCGTGTTCGGCCGCCTGCGCCAGCCGGATGTAGTAGTTGATGTCGATGCTGGCGTTCTTCGCGACGCGCGGGTCCTTCCACAGTCCGTGCTGGCCGGGACCGCCCACGCCGTAGGGGTGCAGGGCGAGGTGGAGCGTGCGGGACATGGCTGTTCCTTTTCTGTCAGGGGTGTTTCTGCCAGGGCGAGTTGAGGGTGTGTCAGGCGTGGAGAAGGGCGCGCAGGGCGTCGCGTTCGGCCCGGTCCGCCGCCGCGTTGTGCAGGGTGGGCGCGGAGCGGACGAGCAGGCGCGTGTAGGGGTGCTGGGGCTGGTTGATGACGTCGGCGGTGGCGCCGACCTCGACCAACTCGCCCTGGTACAGCACGGCGATGCGGTCGGCGACCCCGGCGACGGACCCGAGGTCGTGGGAGATGAAGACGAGGGCGACTCCGTCGGCGCGGAGTTCCTTGAGGATCTGCAGGATCTGGACGCGGTTGGCGGAGTCGAGCGCGCTGACCGGCTCGTCGAGGATCACGAGACGTGGTTCGGTCACCAACGCCCGCGCCACCGCGACCCGTTGACGCTGACCGCCGGACAACTCGCCGGGCAGCCGGTCGAGCAGCTCGGGGGAGAGCCGTACCCGGTCGAGGAACGCGCGCACCCGGGTCGCCGCCTCCTGCCGGGACACGCCCTGGATGAGCAGGGGTTCGGCCAGCGACGCCTCGACCGTCACGTCCGGGTCGAGACTGCGCAGCGGGTCCTGGAAGACGTACTGGATGACACCGCGTCGGCGCAACGCGCGCCACTGGCGATGGCCGTACGCGCTCACCTCCTCCCCGTCGATCACGATCGAGCCGGCCGAGGCACGGACCAGGCCGAGCACGGCCCGCGCGAGCGTCGACTTGCCGGAGCCGGTCTCGCCGATGATGCCGACGGTCTCGCCCTGGGCGATGCTCAGGGAGACCCGGTTCAGGGCCTGGCGGCGGCGCCGGCGGAGGCCGTAGTGCACCTCCAAGTCGCTGACGTCCAGAACGGGTCGGGTGGGTTCGGCGGGCTGCGACGCCGGGCGGTCGGTGCTCACGCGTCCTCCTCTACGGCGTCTACGGCATCCAGGGCGTCGGTCCGCTCGGGCTCCACGGCGTCCGTGCCGAGGAACTTGTCCAGGCCGTACTGCTCGTGCTCGGCGATCAGCAGCCGGGTGTACTCGTGCCGCGGGTGGTGCAACACCTCGTGCGTCGGGCCCTGTTCGACCACTTCGCCCTGCCGCATGACGAGGACCTCGTCGCAGAGCTGGGCGACGACGGCCAGGTCGTGGGAGACCAGGACGAGTGCCAGGCCTCTGCGCTCGCGCAGGTCGGCCAGCAGGTCGAGGATCTCTGCCTGGACGGTGACGTCGAGCGCGGTCGTGGCCTCGTCGGCGATGAGGATGCGTGGGTCGGCGGCGATCGCGGCGGCGATGAGGACGCGTTGGAGCATGCCGCCGGAGAGTTCGTAGGTGTACTGGCTGTAGACCAGTTCCGGGTCGCGCAGATGTACCGCGTGGAGCAGGTCGATCGCCTGCCGACGGGCCTCGCGTCGCTTGAGTCCCTTCTTGACCTTGAGGACCTCGGCGATCTGGGCGCCCACGCGGATCGAGGGGTTGAGATACGAGGCCGGGTCCTGGAAGACGGCGCTGATGGTGGCGCCGCGCAGGGCCGTCCACTGGGCCGACGAGAGCCCGGAGATGTTCTGGCCGTCGATCTCGATCGAGCCGTCGGTGACCTCGAAGTGGGCGGGCAGGATACCCAGGGTGGCCCGGCAGGTGAGGGTCTTGCCGCTGCCGGACTCGCCGACGATGCCGACGGCCTTGCCGGGGGTGAGCGTGAAGGTGACGCCGTGGACGATCTCCTGGCCGGCGGCCCGGTCGCTGATGCGGACGTCGCGCACGGACAGGACGGGCGTCGACGGGGAGGCCTCGCGGACGGGCTCGGTCGGACCAGTGGCAGTGGCAGTGGCAGTGGCAGTGGCAGTGGCAGTGGCAGTCTTGGTGTCGGGCTTCTCGACTACAGAACTACGGTTCTGCTCGGCCTGGGTGAGGACCTTCTCGGAGAGAGTTGCCATCACGCACCTCCGGCGTGGACGTGAGCGAGGTCGGGGTCGGTCGCGGCGAGTCGATTGGCGCGCGCCTTGCGGTTGTTGACCAGGGCGCGGCCCGCCTCCCCGGAGACGTCGCGGATCGCGTCGGCGAGCAGGTTGCAGGCCCAGACGGTGACCATGATCAGGAGAGCCGGGACCAGTGGCGCCCAGGGCTTCTGGGTGAGATAGCCGAGGTCCGAGGCGAGCAGGCCGCCCCAGGTGGGCGCGGGCGGCTGGACGCCGATGCCCAGGAAGGTCAGCGTCGAGACGATGACGAAACCGACGCCGATGGTCTGGGCGAGCGCGACCGCGATCGGCGGCAGCACCTTGACCCACACGTGCCTGCGGACGATCCACCCGATCGACGCCCCGGAGATCAACGCGGCCTCCACGTACGGCGATCGGGCCACCGCCAGCGTGGCGGCGCGGGCCACCCGGTAGAACAGCGGGGAGACCAGCACCCCCGTGACCAGCATCGCCTGGGTGATGCCGTTGCCGAGCAGTGCGACGACGGCGACGGCGAACAGCAGGAAGGGCAGGGCGACCAGGGTGTCGGTCAGCCGGAGGGTGACCCACTCGAAGACCCGGCCGAAGTAGACCGACAGGATGCCGGGGACGGCCCCGACGCCCAGTGCCGTGAGGGCGACTTCGAGCGAGCCGAGGACGCTGACCCGGGAGCCGTCGAGCAACCGGCTCAGCACGTCGCGGCCGAGGTAGTCGGTGCCGAGCCAGTGCGCGCCCGACGCTTCGGCGAGGGTGTCGGAGCTGGTGGCCAGCGGGTCGTGGGGCGCGATGAACGGCCCGAGGACGGCGAGCAGGGCGATCAGGGTCAGGATCACCAGGGCGATCCGGCCGGACGTCAGGGAGAGCACGCGGCGCACCATGGTCACACCCCCCGCTGGGACGCCGGCGTCACACGTGCCAGCACCAGGTTGACGATCAGGTTGAAGACGACGACCAGGACGATCGACACCACGAGGACCCCCTGGACGGCCGGTACGTCACCGGCCTGGGCGGAGTCGTTGGCGAACCGGCCGAAGCCCTGGAGCCCGAAGATCCACTCGGTGACGACGGAGGCGCCGACGAGGGTGGGGAACTTCAGACCGAGGGTGGCGAGCGCCGGGCCGAGGCCGTTGCGCAGCACGTGCCCGAAGAAGATCCGCCGTGGACTGAGTCCTCGTACGACCGCGCCCGTCACGTAGTTCTCGCGGTAGGCCGCGATGAGACTCGTCCGCAGTTGGCGGGCGACGTCGGCGATGACGTCGAAGCTCAACGCGACGGCGGGCAGGGTGATATGTGCGAGCCAGGGCCCGACCCCCTGTGCGGCCGGGACGTATCCGGCGGACGGGAACACATGCAGTCCGACGGCGAACACCGCGACCAGCACGATGCCGACGACGAAGGCCGGCATCACCGAGATGACCGTGACGAAGCCCGTGATCGCGCGGTCGATCCAGGTCGTACGGCGCAGTGCGGCGACCGTGCCGAGGGCGAAGCCCGCGACCACGCCGATGATCAGCGCGAAGATCGCCACCGACAGACTCACACCCAGGCCGAGGCCGATGAGGGTGGAGATGTCGGCGCCGTTGGTCCAGCTGGTGCCGAGCTGCCCGTGCAGGACCCCGCCCAGCCAGTCCACGTACTGGACCAGGAAGGGCCGGTTGAGGCCCCAGTGCGCCTCAACTCTGGCTACCGCCTCGGGAGTTGCTTCCTCGCCCAGCTGGATCCGCGCCGGGCTGAGCCCGCTCAGTGACCGCAGCGCGAACGTCACGAACGTCGCGACCAGGAACACGGGCACGAAGATCGCGATCGACCGGGCGAGGGTGACCAGGACGCGGCCCACGGTATGCCGCGTCCCGGTCGTGGCGATCCGGTGACGGACGTCGGGTGGTGTGGCCGGTGCCTCCGTCGTCGTCATGGCTTGCCCCCTCTCTGTAGTGGCTGTACGGGTGGTGCCTGCAAGGGATGTGACGGAGCGTCAATTGGAGCCGATGGTCACGCCGGTCCAATCGATGTGGGCCGGGTTCTTGGGCAGGGCGGAGATGGACTTGCTCTTCGCGATGAGGTTGGGCGAGGAGTAGGTGAAGACCAGTGCCTTGCTCCGCAGACCGGCCCGGGTCGCCGCCTGGAGGACGCTCGCGTAGTCGGGTGAGTCGAGCGGGGTCTGGCGTACCTTGGCGATGGCCGCCTCGAAGCCCGAAGGCTCGTACGGCGTACTGAGGTTGAGCGGGCCGTTCGGACCGAAGTGCGCGGTGAGGGTCTGTGCGGCGGAGTCACGCCCCGTCGTCCCGTAGATGGAGAGCGTCAGGTTCTTCGCGAAGAACGGGGTGGCCCAGTTCTTGTCCACCTTGATGTCGACGGTGATGCCGACCTTCGCCAACTGTGCCTGGACGATCTCCGCCGAGGGGTCTTCCGCCGGGATGACCAGGCTGAGCTTGATCTGGCCCGCCTTGTAACCGGCCTCGGACAGCAGCTGCTTCGACTTGGCCGGGTCGTAGGCGTAGTCGTTCGCGGACTGCGGGTCGTAGGCCACATAGCCCTTGGGGAACGGCTGGTTGGTGACCGAGCCGTAGCCGAAGGTCAGCTTGTCCACGAACTCCTGGCGGTTGATCGCGTAGCGGACCGCGTCGACGACCTTGGCGTTGTTGAACGGCGCCTTGTTGACGTTGAGGCTGATGTTGGAGGCGTTGAAGCCGGGCTGTACGAAGACGTCGAGTCCGGCCTTCTTGGCGGCCTCGGCCTGGCTGGGCGCGATGTCGGCGAAGTTGTAGACGCCGGTCTGGAGTCCGGAGACGACCGTCGCCGCGTCGGGGGCCGAGGTCAGTTCGACGTTGTCGATGTGGATGTCCTTGGCGTCCCAGTAGTCGGGGTTCTTCTTCAGCAGCACCTTGGTGCCCGGGACGAGCTGGGTGACGGTGAACGGCCCCGCGCCGACCGGGTTCTGGTCCAGCTTGGTGGGCGACGCGGCTGCCTTCGGGCTGGCGATCTGGAGCACGCGCTCGCCGAGGAGCTGGGGGATCTGGTAGTCGACCTGGCTGAGGTGGAGCACCGCGTCCAGCCCGTTGGCGTCCACCGACTTGATGGAGGTGAGGTCGCCGAAGAGCGCCGAGTTCTTCTGCTTCTGGGCGCGCACGATGGCGGCCTTCACGGCGGACGCGTCGACCGGCGTACCGTCGCTGAACTTGAGGCCCGGGCGCAGATGGAAGGTGATCTGATCGCCCTTGGCGTTGTACTCCCAGCTCTTGGCCAGGTCGGGCACGGCCTTGCCGGTCGCGTCCGTACGGGTCAACGAGGCGTAGACCAGGGCGAGTTCACGGAACTGGGCGCCGCTGCCGCTGACGACCGGGTCCCAGTGGGCGGGGAAGTAGGAGGAGGCCCACTTCAGCGTGGCGCCGCCGCTGGCCGTCGAGGCGTCGCCGCCGCAGGCGCTGAGGGCGGGGACGAGCACGGTGGCGAGGGCGGTACCCAGGGCGGCGGCGCGCAGCTTGCCGGGGCGGAAGGCCGCCCGGCCGGTGCGGGGCGTGAGTCGTCCGGACATCTTCGTTTCTTTCTTCGAGGGCTCCCGGCCGCGCCGGGGCAGCGGAAAGGAGGCGAGGGCGGCACACCCGGGGTCCGGACACCATGGAGACCGGGACGGCGGACATGCCGGTGCGGCTTCGATACGCACGGGGGCATGCCGCGCCCAGGGCAGGAGGCGTCGGCGGATCGCGGGGGAGGGCCCGGGACACGGAGGGAGGCAGAGGAGGCGACGAAACGCGAGGGGCGCGCGAGGAGACGGCGCTGGGCGGCGAACCGGCGGAGTGCCGGTGCCTACGGGAGCGGGGTCAGGCGCCTGTGGGCCGGAGTCGGCGGGTCAGCGACAGAGAGCGCTGCAGGTGCGCCGCAGGTCCACGTAGCGGCACACCACACCGGGGTGCGTCGTGAGCATGCTGCACATCCTGGGGGCAGCTGTCGGCGGCTGTCAATGGACACCAATTGGTGTCTCATTCGGCGGGACGATCGCTGAGTGCAGATCAGAGGGCTAGCGGGGGACGGGGGGTGTGGTGGAGGGAGCGGGGCAGGGAGGGGAGTGAGTGGTGGCGGGGTGTACCGCGGCTTCGTCCGGGTGCAGCCAGAGGGGGCCGTTGGCGGTGTCGATGCGCACGGCGGCGGGTGGGGGCCAGGGGCCGCCGGTGGTCAGCAGGGTGCGCTCCGGGTCCGTGAGGGTGCGGTAGTGGGCGAGGGCTGCCGTGGTGTCCAGAGGGGCCGGTCCGGGCAGCGGTTGCGGGGCCGGTGGCGTGGGCCGGAGTGGCGGTCCCGGGGCCGGAGTTGTGGGCGCGGGGGCCTTTGTCGGGTGCGGCGGCGGGGACGCGGGCGGTTGCCCGGGGTTCACCGTTGTGGGCGTAGGCGGCAGTCCGGAGTTGGGCGTCGTGGGCATGGGGCGCAGCCCGGAGTTCGGCGTCGTAGGCATGGACAGCAGCCCGGGGCTCAGCTCGTTGATGGCCGAGACGTACTCCTCGTACGGTCGCCAGCCGGGCACGGCGCAGTGGTCTCCGCCGGCGGTGCGTACGAGCAACGTCGGCAGGGCGTAACGGTGTTGGCCGTCGGGGGTCTCCTTGGCGGTGCCGGGATGCGGCGAGTCGCGACCCCGCACCGACAGCACCTCGTCGACGGGGCGGCGCGCCTCGGCACGGTCGGCGCGTACCTTCGCCAGCACTTCCGGCGACGCCGCGTCGGCCGCGAGCCGGGCGGCATCGAGACCGGGTACGCCCGACACCGCGGCCAGCGCCGACTCGGGGGTGTCCGCGGGTTCCCCGAGCACGAACACGCTCTCCCGCAGCCGCCGTAGCACCCGATCGGCGACCTGCGCACCCTGCGCTTCGGCGGCCTTGGCGAGCAGCGAGGCCGGCCAGGAACTCGCGGCGACGCGGCGCAGCCGTAGCGCTCGGGGTGCGTGGGTGTGGGCGCTGATGTCCTCGACGTAGCGGGAGTACCAGGCGGTTTCCGCGGCGGGGTCGGGTGCGGGGTCGTCGTCGTGGTCGAAGAGGATGCAGTAGGCGCGGCGCCAGCGGACGTGGCTGTGGCCGGCCAGGGCGGCGCGGAGGCGGCGGAACACGGGCTCGGATCCCCAGGCCCAGGGACACAGGGGGTCGGTGAACTCGATTATTTCCAGGGGCGGTTGATCTGTTACGGCGTCGGCGTTCGTGTCGGTGTCGGTGGTCATGCGGCTCCCTGGCGGGTGAGGTGCTCGCCCGGGGCGTGCTTGGGGGGCGCGGGTCCGTCCGTCGTGGCGGGCAGCAGGGTGGCCAGGGTCGTGCCACCCAGGACGGCGGCGGCCTCGGCCTCGATCCGGCGCCACACCCCGGGCAGGCCGGAGGCGGGGCCGGGGTAGTCGAGTGCGGCCAGGGGTTCGCTGCGGAGGGTGATCAACTCACCGTCCACCGCGCGGGCTACGTCCAGGAGCGTGATCTCGTCGGCGGGCCGGCCGAGCCAGTACCCGCCTTCGCAGCCGCGCTGGCTGCGCACCAGACCGGCTCTGCGCAACTCGCCCACGACGGACTTCAGGAACCGGAACGGGATCTGCTGCGAGGAGGCGATCGCCTCGCACGTGAGCGGACGGGCAGGTTCGCAGGCGAGCTCCAACAGGGCCCGCGTGGCGTAGTCCGCCTTCGCGGAAATATGCATGCGCACATGATGCCCGACACGGGCCGGGTGACGAGGGCTTCCACGGGTTCCCCTCACGCGTTCCACGCATCCGTCCCCTCGTACATTGCGGGAACATTGCCGCAGGTGAAGGACAATGGACACCTCTTGACATCCTTTCCGGGGCGGTTCTAGCGTCGCCAACCATGAGCGAGCCGTTGACAACCCCCGGCGAAGGTTTCCACCCCCATCTCCACGACGCCGCAGGGCAGTCGACAGCCCCCCTGCGCACCCGCCTGCACCACGTCCGGGCCGACGCCCTCGACGGCGACACCGCACAGAGCGGCGGCATGCGCAGGTTCGCCGCGGTGAGCGGGAAGACGGTCGGCTCCGAAAAACTGTGGATGGGCCAGACCCACGTGGCCCCCTCGACCTCGTCCTCCGACCACCACCACGGCGAATCCGAGACCGCCATCTACGTGGTGAGCGGCCACCCCGAGTTCGTCTTCCTCGACGACACGGGCCCCCAGCCGGAGGAGATCCGCCTGCGCACGTCCCCGGGCGACTACATCTTCGTCCCGCCGTTCGTACCGCACCGCGAGGAGAACCCGGACCCGGCGGAAGAGGCGGTGGTGGTGATCGCGCGGAGCACGCAGGAGGCGATCGTGGTGAACCTTCCGGGGCTGTATGTGCTGGGCGCGGGGGATGCCTGAGGGGGCGGCGGTGGCGTGGAGTTGAGGTCGAGGGGCCTGCCAACTCGCCTCTGAACGTGGTCAATTGGCTACTCCTGCCAGCGGGGAAGGCCCGCGCACAAGGCTGACGAGGGGCTGACTGGGGGCCAACTGGGTTGACCGCATGACATCCCTCGGCCATCCGCGACTCTCCGGGCCGGCGCGCGACCCGGCAGCTCCCCAGGACGTTCTGGTCCGCCTGGCCGCGCACCCGGCCGGTCGGCACGGACTGGCGCTGCGCGACGGGCAGTTGGCGGATGCCGTGGCCGAGGCCCTGTTGACACACGACGGCAGCGGAACCGCGGCGGTGCTTCGACGAGACCGGATCTCTCCCGAGATGCGCCGCAGGATCGCCGAGCATCCGGATCCGGCGATCCGTGACGCGCACTCGGACTTCGTTCGGCACATGGTGGACCGCGAGGTGGGATCGGCATCGCCGACCTGGAGGAGGCCTACGGCCAACCCCGAACGGCGCTTGCCGGCGCACGGGATCCTAGGCTCCGTGCCGCGGTCGCACGAGCCTGGCACGACCGCCCGACGGCGGTCCAGGCCGCACTGCTCGCCGATCCGGATCCGCAGGTCCGAGCAGCCGCCAGCGTGCGGCCACAACCGGGCGTCCCACCGGAATGGACGGAGCGATGTATCGCCGACCCGGCCGTGCGGGCCAACGTGGCGCACTGCGTTCCGCTGACGCCGGACCGGTTCACCGAGCTGATGCGAACCGAGGACGAGGAGATCCGGGAGCTCGTATCCGGAAACCCGCACTTGTCCGCAGACATGGTCGCCCGTCTCCTGGACGTCGACGACCCGAACGTGCGCGTGGCGATCGCGCAGAGCCGGCACGTGGACGCCGACACCCGGAACCGGCTGTACGCGCTCGTGGAAGCTGAGCGCGAGGCTGGAAGTACGAAAGCCTGCATAGCCCTCAACTGGAGCTTCACCGAACCGAGTTGGCTGCGCGAAGAGCCCCTCGACGAGCGGCTGAGCTACCTGAACTGCCGCCAGCCGGTGTTCCGACGCGTACTGGCGACCTGCCGGGACCTGCCGGAGGAGGCGTGGCGCCGGCTGGACAGCGACCCGGACATCGAAGTCCGCCGCACCGCGGCACGCCGCCCGGACACACCACCGGAAGTCCTGGAACGTCTCGTCCGTGCCCACGGCGACGAATGCCACATCCGGCCACCGCTCGTCGAACACCCCGACTTCCCACGCGACACGCTCCGCACCTTCGCCGCCGAACCGGACCCACGCGTCCGCTACGTCGCCCTGCGGGACACCGAACTGCCCGTGACCGTGCTCCACCAACTCGCCGCCATACCCGAGCCGTTCCTCCGCCGCGGGGTCGCCCGCCACCCCCAGGCGACCGACGCCCTGCTGCACCAACTCCTCTCGGACCCGACCCCTGACGTCGCCGACGCCGCCGCCGCGAACCCCGTACTGCGGCGCACGCGGATGTACGGAATTCTGAGCGAGGGCGATGTGTGACGTGTCGGGGATACGACACGACGGCCACGGGGAACATTCCCAACCAGTGCGATCCTCAGGGCGATTGAAGGGAGCGGTCGTGCGGCCACGGTCACATGGGTATCCGCCCGACCCGAACAGCCAGATCCCCTACTGGAACGCCGCCGCGGCGACGAAGACGTTCACCCACCCACTCCACCTGCCCTGGCTGCACGGGATCAGCAGGCACGCCGCGATTCTCGACTACGGATGCGGCTACGGGCGCACCATGGCGGAACTCGAACGGCACGGCTTCACCAACCTGGCGGGCGCCGACACCTCACCGGAAATGATCAAACGGGCCCAACACCTGCACCCCACAAAGCACTTCACCACTCTCGACACACCGCCGACCTGGCCCACCCCGCACGCCGAATTCGACGCGATACTCCTCTTCGCCGTGCTGACCTGCATCCCCGGCGACGAGTCCCAACGCCGCCTGATCGCCGAACTGCACCGCATCCTCAAGCCCGGCGGATTCCTCTACATCAGCGACTTCCTCCTGCAGGACGACGAACGCAACCGTAGCCGCTACAACAACTACGCCACCTTCTACGGCAGTTACGGCGTCTTCGAGACCGACGACGGCGCGGTCTGCCGCCACCACTCCCGGCAATGGCTCACCACACTGCTCGCCGACTTCGAAACCATCGGCACCCGAACCATCACCGTGTCCACGATGAACGGCCACGAGTCGTTGGGGATCCAATTCCTCCTTGAGGCTCCTCAGGGCTGATCCGGCGGAGGCGACTCCCGGTCCGATCTGATCCGGTGTGGTCCGCTCACCCCTTCCCGGCGCGGGCGAGTGCGTCCTCCGCCTGTGTGGCAAGGGAGTTGACGAGGTCGGTTGCGGACGGCAGGTCGTTGATGAGGTCTACGGCTTCGCCGGCCCATACGGGGAGTGAGGGTATGTCGCCCTGGGACAGGGCGACTTGGTAGGCGTGCTGGGCGTGGGGGTCGGTGGTGAGTTCGGTCTCCCGGCCGCGCCATTCGTCGAGGAAGGGGTGGCCGAGGGTGCGGGCGGTGTATTTCCTCGGCCAGGGGGAGTTTCGGGCGATGTCGAGGATGCTGTTGCGCTCGGTGTCTTCGCCGCGCGCTTGGATGATGGCGGTGCTGACCGACGGGCTGACCAGGGCTTCGGTGGTGGCTTGGAAGCGGGTGCCGATGAGTGCTCCGGCGGCTCCCAGGGCGAGCGCGGCGGCCAGGCCGCGGCCGTCGGCGATGCCGCCCGCGGCCAGTACGGGTACGGGAGCCGCCAGATCCACGACGACCGGCACGAACGGCAGGGTGGAACGACCGTGCCGGGCACCGTGCCCGCCGCTCTCGGATCCCTGCGCCACGACGACGTCGGCGCCCAGGTCCACCGCGCGCCTGGCCTCCTCCAGATCGGTCACCTGAATGATCAGCGCCGCACCTGCCCGGCGAATTCGTTCGGCGAACGGGCTCGGATCGCCGAAGGACAGCATCACGGCAACGGGGTTGTGCCACAGGGCGTGTTCGACCGCGTCGATATCGATCTGCCAGGTGAGGAAGCCGATTCCCCAGGGCGCCGTGGTCTGTTCGGCGACGATGGCCAACTCGCGGGCCAGCCAGTCACGTTCACCGTTCCCGCTGCCCAGCAGCCCCAGCCCACCACCCCGGGAGACGGCCGCGGTCAGCGCACCGCCTGCCGACCCGCCCATCGGGGCCAGCGCGATGGGGTGTCGCACACCGAACAGCTTCGTGAACGCCGTCGACAGGGCCATGGCCGTCATCATCCCCTTGCCGGCACATGAGGTGGAAGTGCGGCGGACATGAGTGGCTCTGCCTCGCAGCTCACCCTAGTCTCGGCCCGTGAACCAGCGGCAGCGGAAGAAGCTCTCCAGACGTCTTTTCGGAGCAATACAGGGAGGTGACACCGCCGTTGTGACTGCGGTACTGCGCGCCGGAATCGACCCGGAGCGAGCCGACAGCGAGGGCACCACACCTCTCTACGCCGCCGCGGTGAACGGAGAGGCCGTGATCGCGGGGCTGCTCCTGGCGGCCGGTGCCTCCCCCGACACCGAGAGCAGCGGAATCGGCGCGGAGGGCACGCCGTTGTGCGCGGCCGCGTGTTGGGGGCACGTCGACACGGTGCGCGAACTGCTGGCACACGGCGCCGATCCGAACGTACGGGAAGACCACGGCGAAGGCTGGTCGCCCTTGGACTGGGCGAGCAACGGTCCCCATCCCGAGACAGCCGCCCTCCTCACGGCCGCGGGCGCCGGTGCGGACTGCGGACGGCGGTCGCAACGTACTGGGTGAGTTGCCGGTCGGGATCGTGACCGTGGCCTCGAAGGATCCGGTGGGCGGGCCAGGCTCGCGCGGGCCCGGGCTAAACCGGCCACGCATGGTGCCCACCGGTTGCGCCGGGTGTTGGTCGACGCGCACCCGGCGCGGCACGGCGGACCGTGTATGCCGGATACTCGTGAACGGCGGGGCATGTGGGTGCTGTGCCGACAGGAGGTGCGCGAGCGTATGGACGTACGTTGGCGTGAGCTGCCCGGGCGGATCCCCGCCTGGTTGCGCGACCATGATGCCGGGCTGGTGGCGACCCGCCGGGCCGCGCGCACCGCGCTGGTGATGCCCGCGCTGTTCGCCCTGTGCGGCCAGGTACTGCATTCCCCGACGATGGCGACCTACGCGGCGTTCGGGTCGTTCTCGATGCTCCTGCTGGTGGAGTTCACCGGACCCATGGTGCAGCGGCTGCGGGCGCACGTGGGTCTGGCCGTGGCCTGGGTGGTCCTCATCTGTCTCGGCTCGCTGGTGGCGCCGACGACCTGGCTCGCGGTCACCGTCATGGTCGTGGTCGGCTTCCTGGTGCTCTTCTCGGGTGTGGTCAGCTCCGTTCTCGCGGGCGCGACGACCGCGCTGCTGCTGGCCTTCATCCTCCCGGTGACCTCGCCCGCCCCGCTGTCCCAGTTGCCCGAACGGCTCGCCGGAGCGGGCCTCGCCGCGGCTGCCGCCATGCTCGCGATCTCGCTGCTGTGGCCCCGGCCCGCCGCGGACCCGCTCAGCGCACCCGCCGCCCGGGTCTGCCGCGCGGCGGCGCAGCAACTGCGGACCGACGCGTCGTGGCTGGACGGCGGGCCGGACGCGGCCACCGACCGGCAGTGCGAGGTGACCGCCGGTCGGGCCGCCGCCGCGGCGGCGGACCTGCGTACCGCCTTCGACGCCACGCTCTACCGGCCCACAGGTCTGTCGGCCGGTTCCCGCGCTCTGGTCCGGCTGGTCGACGAGCTGACCTGGCTGAGCGCCATCGTCGCGGACAGCGGCCCGCCACTGGAGAACCGAGGTGCCTGCGACGCGGACGCGCACGCCGTACGTCGTGCGGCGGCCACGGCCCTGGACGAGGCGGCCGACATCCTCGACGCCCCGCGCAGCGCGCCCGACGCCCTCCGCGCAGCCCTCGTGAACCTGCGTACGGCCATGGACGGCATGGAACTCCGCGCCACCCACCGACTCCCCGTGCACCGGCCGAAGCCCGGCACGGAGGCGGAGGTCCGCGCCTTCATCGAAACCCTCGACCTGTCGTTCCGCGCACAGGAGTTGGGGTACGCCACCCTCCAGATCGCCGGCAACGTGGACCTGGCCGCGGCCGCCGAGCGCCGCAGCTGGCCCGAGCGCCTGCTGGGCACGGAACCCGGCGCACTGACCCAGCCGCTGGCCTCCGCCGTAGAGCGCGCCGCCGCACACCTGGAGCCGCGCTCGGTGTGGCTGCACAACAGTCTCCGGGGGGCGCTCGGCCTCGGTATCGCGGTGGCCCTGGCGAACGTGACCAGTGTCCAGCACTCGTTCTGGATCCTGCTGGGAACCCTGTCGGTGCTGCGTTCCAACGCGCTCAACACCGGGCAGAACGCGCTCCGGGCCCTGGGCGGCACGCTCGTCGGTTCGCTGATCGGGACCGGGTTGCTCCAGCTCATCGGGCACCACAGCACCGTGCTCTGGTTCCTGCTCCCCGTCGCCGTGCTGGTCGCCGGCATCGCGCCCGCCGCCATCTCGTTCGCGGCCGGCCAGGCGGCCTTCACCGTCACCCTGGTCATCCTGTTCAACATCGGCCAGAACCCCGACTGGCACATCGTGCTGCTGCGGATCGAGGACATCGCCCTCGGCTGCGGGGTGAGCGTCCTGGTGGGCCTGTTCTTCTGGCCGCGCGGCGCGGCAGCCGCCGTGGAGCAGGCGCTGTCGGCGGCGTACACCGAGAGTGCCCGCTACCTGGCCGACGCCGTGGAGTACGCGGCGAGCCGTTGCAGCATCGGCTGCATTCCGACCGATGCCCCGGTGGAGGCGGGCCGTCAGGCGGCAGCCGCGGCCCGCCGGCTCGACGACGCCTTCCGCAGCTACCTCGCCGAACGCGGCGCCAAGCCGGTGCGGCTGTCCGACATGACCACCCTGGTCACCGGGATCGTAGGACTGCGTCTCGCCTCGGACGCGGTACTGGAACTGTGGCAGCGCAACGGCGGTGAGGAACCGATGGAACCCGACCGCTCCGAGGCCCGGCTCACCCTGCTCGACACCGTCGGCCGGCTGGCCGACTGGTACCGCGACCTGGCCGTCGGCCTCGGCCGGCACACCGCCGTGCCCGCGCCGCTCGCACGCGACCCCGACGAGGAGGCACGGCTGGTCCACTCCCTCCGCCGTGACCTGCGCGGCGACGACGGACACGCCACGGCGACAGCCGTCCGTATCATCTGGACCGCCGACCACCTCAACGCGGCCCGCCGCCTGCAGCCCGGCCTGGCAGCCGCGGCGAAGCCGAGCGAACCGGCCGCTCACCCCGGGTAGGGAACGGCCGCCCGCGCCGACCGAAGTGCCACCGCCCACCAGGCCAGCTGGTCGAGCACGGTCTTGGCGTACACAGGGGCCTGGGGATCGAGCGGACGACCGTCCTCCCACGCCGTGAAGCAGTTCGGGAAGGAGAGGCCGTCGCGGATCGTCACCGCGTGGAGTTCGGTCAGTACGTTCTCCAGGTGCAGCACCGCGTGCCGGCCGCCCGCGGCACCGCCGTAGCTGACGAAGGCGACGGGCTTGGCCGCCCACTGGGTGAAGTGCCAGTCGACGGCCGCCTTCAATGACGCGGGGTAGCTGTGGTTGTACTCCGGCGTGACCACGATGAAGGCGTCGGCCCGCGTCAGGGCCGACGTCAGTGCGGTCATCCCGGCCGGGCGGGGGTAGTCGTCGCCGGCGTACTTCGGCGAGGCCGCGGGCAGCGCCAACGGGATGTCGACGGCGGCCAGATCGACTACCTCCGCTTCGAAGACGTCGTGTGGGCCGACCTGTTCCTCGACCCACGAGGCCACCTTTGGGCCGAACCGTCCTTCGCGCGTGCTTCCGACGATGATCACCAACTGGGGTCTGTTCTCCATGCCCACCACGATCGGACCGCACCGGAATCCCAGCCAGACCGTGCTCAGGCTGGCCCCCGCAGGGCCACGCTGAGCACTCCACGGGTGCCGGGGGCGCCGTAAACTCACGCTATGGGTTCGCCGTTGGGGGATTTCATCCGGACCACGCGAGACAGCGTCCAGCCGCAGTCGCTGGGCCTGCCCGATCACGGCCGCCGCCGGTCACCGGGGCTGCGGCGATCGGATCTCGCCGCGCGGGCCGGCATCAGCGTCGAGTACCTGACCCGCATCGAACAGGGCCGCGACCGCAATCCCTCGGTGGCGGTGGTCAACGCGCTCGCCGACGCGCTCAGCCTCAACCCGTCGGAGCGCGACCACCTGCGCTACCTCACGAAGATCACCGGCGGCGAATGCTCCGCCCACACGCGACCCGCGCCGCCGCGCCGCGAGGTCCGCCCGTCGGTCCTGGAGACGCTCCGCCTGCTGGAACCGGGCATCGCCATGGTCACCAACCGGCTGGGCGACGTCCTCGCCCACACCAGCGGCTACGAGACGGTGACACGCGGAACCGGACTGCTCGACGCCGATGCACCGAACCTCACGCGCTACGTCTTCACCGACCCCCGCGCGCGGACGTTCTTCACCGACTGGGACGACATCGCGGACGAACATGCCTTCGACCTGTGGCTCGGGCCGTCCGTGGAGAACTCCGAGTGGTTCACCACGGAACTCGCCCGCGTCGCCGGCCCCGACTTCACCCGCCGCCTGAACCGGCACGTGGTTCCCCGACGCGGGGCGCTCCGCCTCGGCCACCCGTCCGGGTGCGACCTCCGACTGCTCCGCGAGACGCTCGAACTCCCCTCGGACGCCCAGCAGTTGATCGTCCTCCTGCCTGCGGACGACAGCACTGCGCAGGCCCTCGACCACCTCCGCCGCGGGTCCCACGGGCGGCTTCGGGTCATCTCCTGACACACCTCGGCACTTCGGAAGTACCAGGTAGCAGGGCTGAGTCGACGGGGCGGGGGTAGTCGAGACAGCGACGAGCACGGTGCTTTGAGGAGAAGGAGCGTCATGTCGGGCGTAGTTGAACGCATCAAGCGGTTCGCCAGGAGTCCCCAGGGGCGACGCACCGTGGAACAGGTACGGCGAGCCGCCGCCGACCCGCGCCGCCAGGCCCAGGCCCGGCGGTTGTTGGGCAGACTTCGTGGCCGCCGTTGAGCACGTCGGCTTCGCGCTCGTGCGGCCGGGGGAGGCCCGCTGTCCGCTGAGCGGAACACGCGACCGAAGGAGGAATGATCGCTGTGGAAGGTTCGTCACTCCGGGCGGTGGGCTGGGCCCGCACACTTCCGTTGGACAGTGAAGTGAAATCGGCCCGGGACTGGGCGCGCGGACATCTTGAGGGGCTGGACTGGACCACCACCGCTCCGGAAACGGTGGACGCCGTACTGCTCACCGTCTCCGAGCTGGTGACCAACGCGCACCGGCACGCCCACAGCAGCGCCCAGTTGGTGATGACGTGCGACGACCACTGCCTGCACGTCTCCGTGCACGACAAGTCCGCCGTCCTGCCCACTCCCCGCGAGGCCAGCACGGATCGGCTCGGCGGACGCGGCATGTTCCTCGTGGACGCGGTGGCCGACACCTGGGAGTCGCATCTCTGTCGCCACGGCAAGTCGGTCAGTGCCTGTTTCCACGTACCCGACGCGGGGCCGCGGGCGGCTGAACCGTCGGTGCCGCCGCGGGACTGACTCGCCTTCGCCCAACAGCCCTGCCGGACAGGGCAGTTGAGCACGCGACGGCTTCAGGGACGATCGCCGCTGAAGCGCGCTCCGCACTCGCGCGTGTCGTCAGGACGGCCATTCCGGTTCGGTGAGGGTCGCGGCAAGGGCGTCCAGGAGCACTTGGGCGGGCTGGGACGCGGGCGGCTTGCCGTAGACGGCGGCAGCGACCTGTCTGCGCATGCCGTCGATGCGGTGCAGTCGGACACCCGGGTGCCGGTTGGCGAGGAGGGTGAGTCCGGGCAGCAGGCTCACGCCGAGTCCGGCCGCGACGAGTGCCTGTACGGCGACGTAGTCGTCGGTCTCGAACTCGACGATCGGCGAGAACCCGGCCCGCCCGCAGGCCGCGACGAGATGCTCGCGGCAGCGTTCGCACCCGGCGATCCAGCGGGTGTCGGCATAGGTGGCCAGGTCGGTCCCGGAGCCGTCCCAGGAGCGGTCGGCCGGTGTGACCACGTACAGCGGTTCGTCGAGGAGCGGTGTCATCGTGGTGTCGCGGCGATCGCGCTGCGGCGGGTCGCCGTGCTCGAAGATCAGCGCCACGTCGACGTCGTTGTTGCGCAGGGCGTTGAGCGCGTCCGGTGGTTCGGCCTCCCGCAAGGTCAGCTCGATGCCGGGATACCGGTCGGAGACGTGGGCGGCGGCGAGCGGCACCAGGGTGGCCAACGCCGAGGGAAAAGCCGCCAGTCGGACCCGGCCGGTCCGCAGCCCGGCCAGCTCGTCCAGTTCGGCGTGCACCGACTCGACCTGCGCGAGGATCGACTCGGCGCGGTCCACCAGCAGCCGGCCGGCCTCGGTGAGCCGGATACCGCGCCCCATCCGCTGCAACAGCGGCATCCCGACCTCGGCTTCGAGCTTGGCGAGTTGGTGGCTCACCGACGGCTGCGCGTAGTGCAGTGCCTCGGCGGCGGCCGTGATCGAACCCTCGCGGGCGACGGCGACCAATACACGCAACCGACTCAAGTCGATCATTCGCGAATCATAGACCGCGTCGATGACGGCCTCGAAAACACGCATTGGACCATTACCGGACCTACTGCGACGGTGAATCGATAGTGGGTGCGAGAGATCGCGGCCGCACACCTTCCCGTCGGTGACCGCCGGTGATCTCACCCCGTCACGCGTGCCCGGTCTCCGGGCGCGGAAAGGAGATGCCGCATGACCACGGCTGTGAACCCGCCGTCGCGATCGATGTCGGTGAGCGACAGCGCGGCGCGAACCCTCGCGAACGCCACCAAGACCGTTCCCCAGATGAGTTCCATCACGCCTCGCTGGCTGGTGCATCTGATGTCCTGGGTCCCGGTCGAAGCCGGCATCTACCGGGTGAACAAGGTCGTTCATCCCGAGTCGGTGCGCATCGAGTGCGACAACTACGACGAGGCGCCGCTGCCGGACACCTTCGTCGACTACGCACGGGAACCCCGGGAGTACCGGCTCAAGGCCGTCCAGACGGTCCTTGACCTCCACACCCGGATCTCCGACCTGTACTCCAGCCCGCACAACCAGACGGCACAGCAACTGCGGCTGACCATCGAGGCGGTGAAGGAGCATCAGGAGGGCGAGCTGATCAACAGCCCGGAGTACGGGATGCTGGCCAGCGCGGCGGAGACGCAGCGGATCTCCACGATGACCGGGCCGCCGACGCCGGACGACCTGGACGCCCTCATCACGAAGGTGTGGAAGCAGCCGGCCTTCTTCCTCACCCACCCCGAGGGGATCGCCGCGTTCGGCAGGGAGTGCACCCGGCGCGGTGTACCGCCGGCCACGGTGAGCATGTTCGGCTCCCAGTTCCTGACCTGGCGCGGTCTGCCGATCATCCCGTCGGACAAGGTCCCGCTGGAGAACGGGAGGACGAAGTTCATCCTGCTGCGCACCGGCGAGTCGCGCCAGGGCGTGGTCGGACTGTTCCAGCCCGGGCTCTCGGGCGAACAGGGGATGGGCCTGTCGGTGCGCTTCATGCAGATCGACCGCAGCGCCATCGCCTCCTACCTGATCTCCCTGTACTGCTCGCTCGCGGTACTCACCGAGGACGCCCTCGCCGTGCTGGACGACGTCGAGGTGGACAAGTTCCATGACTACGCGCCGAGTTACCGGTAACCATGACAACGCCCCCGACCACCGGTAACGAAGCCGCCCCCGCGTGGCTGCCGGACGAGGAGACGCTGAGCCGGATGGCCGGGGAGTTCTTCCGAGCACTCCCCGGGCAACCGGCGGACACGGAGGCACCGGATCCGGCCTTCGACGGCCGGCCGGAATGGCCGACGCCCACCGGCCTGCCGCTCGCGGACTCTTCTCCTACAGCTTCTGCGGGGCCGTCGGCCGCACAGTCCGCTCCCTCGGTGCCCGCCGGTCCGCCGGCCCCCGGCCCGTTCCCTGCCCACCCGGCCGGAGCGCCGACGGCGGATTTCGCGCCCGCGGTGCCAACCGGCCCGCCCGCTGCCGAATCCGCTCTCGCGGTGTCCACCGGCGTGCCGACCGCGGAACCGCTTCCTCCGGTGCCGACCGGCCTGCCGTCCATGGACCCGCCGCCTCCGGCGCCGACCGCCGGAATGAGCCCGCCGTCCGGGCCGCCACCGACCAGCGCCCCGGCCACGTTCATGACCAGCCCCTATGCCGTGGGCGCGCCCGGCGGCGCCGGATCCACTCCGGAGTCACCGGTCCCGACCGTGCCACCGGGACCGCCGTCCGCGCCCTCGCCGTCCGCACCGGCCCGACTCCCGGACCCCGGGCCGTACTACTTCCTCACCGAGGCACCCGGGTACCCCGCCCGGGCGCCGGAGCTTCCCGGCTTCGGGCACCTCGGGCTGCCGCCGCTTCCCGGGCTGATGTCGCCGACGGTGACGACCGCGCCGTACTACTTCGTCGAGGAACCCGACGTGCCCGGCGCGCCGTCGGGACCGCGGCTCGACCAGCACCCGGCCTTCGACGTGCAGGCGGTCCGTCGGGACTTCCCGATCCTGTCCGAGCTGGTCAACGGCCGTCCGCTGATCTGGTTGGACAACGCCGCGACCACGCAGAAACCGCAGGCGGTGATCGACCGGCTGGTCGAGTTCTACTCGCGGGAGAACTCCAACATCCACCGGGCGGCGCACGAACTGGCCGCCCGGGCGACGGACGCCTACGAGGGTGCCAGGAAGACCGTCGCCCGGTTCGTCGGGGCGGGTTCCGCCGAGGAGATCGTGTTCGTCCGTGGCACCACCGAGGCGATCAACCTGGTCGCCAAGGCATGGGGTCCCGCGCACATCCGCGCGGGCGACGAGATCGTGCTCTCCCATCTGGAGCACCACGCCAACATCGTGCCCTGGCAGATGCTGGCGGAACAGACCGGTGCGGTGATCAAGGTGATCCCGGTCGACGACAGGGGCCAGTTGCTGCTCGACCGGTACACCGCGCTCCTGTCGGAGCGGACCAAGCTGGTCGCGGTCACCCAGATGTCCAACGCGCTCGGCACCGTCGTACCGGTCGAGCAGATCATCGAGCTCGGACACCGCGCCGGGGCACGCGTCCTGGTCGATGCCGCGCAGTCGGTCCCGCACCTGCCGATCGACGTCAGGGCGCTGGACGCGGACTTCCTGGTCTTCTCCGGGCACAAGCTGTTCGGGCCGACCGGGATCGGGGTGCTCTACGCCAAACGGGAGGTCCTTGAGGACATGCCTCCGTGGGAGGGCGGCGGCAACATGATCACCGACGTGACCTTCGAGAAGTCCAGCTACCAGCCGCCGCCGGGTCGCTTCGAGGCCGGCACCGGCAACATCGCCGACGCGGTGGGCCTGGCCGCGGCCATCGACTACGTCGAGCGCATCGGCCTGCCGAACATCGCCGCCTACGAGCACACCCTGGTCGAGCACGCCACCGAAGGCCTGCGCGGCGTGCCCGGACTCCGGTTGGTCGGCACGGCCCCGAACAAGGCGAGCATCGTGTCGTTCGTCCTCGACGGCTACGAGCCGGCCGAGGTCGGCACCGCGCTCAACGAGGAGGGCATCGCGGTCCGTTCGGGCCACCACTGCGCCCAGCCGATCCTGCGCCGGTACGGGCTGGAGGCCACCGTCCGGCCGTCGTTCGCCTTCTACAACACGCACGGGGAGGTGGACACGCTGATCGCGGCGGTCCACCGGCTCGCGGACCGCCGAGGCGGGCGCCGCTAGTCCGCACGCACCTCCTGAACCGGTACGGCGGAGACCTGTCCGAGGTCTCCGCCGTACCGGCGTGAAGTCCCGGAGGATCGCCTTCCCAGCGTGCCCCAGGCAGGCGCTCGTGGATTCCCACGTGAACGGGTGTCTGCGCCCCGGCTTCGGGGGCAGACGGCGATGGATCGGGTGCGAACGGCACCCGACCGTGGACCGCCGCGAGGCGCCGACCCGTGGGAGCCCCGATGTCGACCGCCGTGCCGAGAAGAGCAGCAGGAGCGACCGGGGAGGAATCCGAGGCGGTCCGGCGGGGCCGGTCGCCTGTGCTGCCCCGCGGTACCGGCGGTACCGCGGCGCGTATCGGCGTACTGACCGTCTGTCAGGCCGCCCTGATCGTGGGCTTCGGGCTCCTGATCACGGGCCCGGCCCGGCACCTGTGGCCGCTGACGGTCGAGGACCATGTCGACGAGGGGTTCGAGCGGATCCGTACGGGCCCGCTCACCACCCTTTCGTACCTCGGCTCCGAGGCGGGCAACACCCTCACGGTGATCGCCGTCACCCTGCTGAGCTGCGTGGCGCTGGTGCTCGTACCCCGGCTGCCGATGTGGCGTCAGGCGGTCTTCCTCGCCGTCGCCGTCTCGCTCCAGGCACTGGTGTTCCTGGCCGTCACCGAGTCGGTGGACCGGACCCGCCCGCACGTGCACCGCCTCGACGCCTCCCCGCCCACGTCCAGTTACACCTCCGGCCACACCGGCGCGGCCACCGCGCTCTACGCCGGACTCGCGGTGCTCGTGCTGTCCCGGGTGCGCAGGCCGTGGCGGTGGCCGCTGGCCGGGCTGCTGTTCCTCGTACCGCTGGTCGTCGGCGTCTCCCGCCTCTACCGGGGCATGCACCACCCCACGGACGTGATCGGCGGACTGGCCAACGGCACCCTGTCCCTGCTGATCGTCGGCCGCGCCCTGTTCACCGACGGCTCCGTGGTCGCCGTTCCCGCGCAGCGGACCGGGCACGCCGACACGACCGCGCAGGCCCAGGAACGCCAGCCCGGCAGCACCGCCGTGATCTTCAACCCCACGGTGACCGACGCGGCGGCCCGCCAGAAACTGCGGCGCATCCTGGAACAACACGGCCACCGCGCACCGGAGTTCATCGAGACCACCGCCGACGACCCCGGGACCGGCCAGGCGGCCGGCGCGGTCCGCGACGGAGCGGAACTGGTCGTGGTCTGCGGCGGCGACGGAACCGTCCGCGCAGCCGCCGACGCCCTGGCCGGCACCGGCGTACCCCTCGTCGTGGTGCCCTGCGGCACCGGCAACCTGCTGGCCCGCAACCTCGGCCTGCCGCTCACCCCCGCCACCGCGCTCGACGCCGCCCTGTCCGGCACCCCGCACCGCATCGACCTCGGCCGCATCGAGGGCGACGGCCTCGCCCCCACCCACTTCGCCGCGATGTCCGGGGCCGGGCTCGACGCCGCGATGCTGGAACACACCGACGACCGCGCCAAGTCCGCCGTCGGCTGGCTCGCCTACGTACTCGCCACCGTCGGCACCCTGCGCACACCCCGGATGCGGCTCACGGTCCGGCTCGACGACGCGCCCGTCCTGCACCGCACGGCCCGCATGGTGCTCCTCGCCAACGTCGGCACCGTACAAGGCGGTCTGACGCTCCTCCCGGCCGCCCGGCCCGACGACGGGCTGCTCGACCTGCTGATCCTGGACCCGCGCGGCCCCGGCGGCTGGATGCGCGCCCTGGGCATCCTGATACGCGGTCGCGGGCGGAACACGCGGCCCACGACCGTGAAAACGCTCGTCCCCGAAGGCACCGAAGGCACCGGGACGAAGGGAGTACCGGTGGAGTTCCGCACCTTCCGGCGGGCCGAACTCACCTTCGCCGTACCGCAGTCGCGTGAAATCGACGGCGACCCGGTGTCCCACGGCCGGCGTCTCACCGCCGAGGTCAGCCCCGGCGCGCTGACCGTGCTGCTGCCCACCCGGGAGAAGTGAATGGGCACCGCCACCAAGGTCCCCGAGACCCGCGACATGACCGGCGACGACCTCTCGGCCGACGAGGCCCTGGCCTCGCTCCGCCGCTACGGCCGCTGGCCGCTGCTGCGCGACTCCTTCGTCCGGTTCCGCTACGCCGACGGCTTCAGCCACTCCCGCGCGCTCGCGCTGCAGACGGTGCTGGCGGTGATCCCGCTGGTCATCGCCTTCGTCGGACTCTCCACCGCGCTGCACACGGAGAACATCGGGAGACTCGCCGAACTGACCATCCACCGGATCGCGCAGGGCCCCAGCGCCGACGTCGTCGACGACGCACTGGACCGCAGCCGCCACAGCGCGGGCGACGGCGACGAGATCGCCCTCTGGTTCGGCCTGCTGTTCTCCCTGGTCAACGTCACCACCGCGATGTGCCAGATCGAACGCGGTGCCAACCGGATCTACGGCAACGAACGCGACCGCCCCTTCCACCAGAAGTACCTGCGCGGACTCGTGATGTCCCTCAGTGCAGGGATCCCGCTCGGACTCGGGTTCGTCATGATGGTGGCCGGCGGCGACCTGGCCGCCGCGGCGGCGACGGTGTACCACCTCGACGGCGACGCCAGGACCGCCTGCGAGATCCTGCGCTGGCCCTTCGGCCTCCTGCTCGCCCTCCTCTCGGCCAGCGCGATCTTCCGCCGTTCCCCCCGCCGCCGCCAGCCCGGCTACACCTGGCTGGCCTTCGGCGCCGCCGTCTACCTCGTCCTTTGGACGGCCCTGACCTGGGTGCTGAGCCTGTACCTGGACATCAGCGGGTCCTTCGACACGGTCTACGGCCCGCTCAGTGCCTTCATGTCCCTGCTGCTCTGGGCCTACCTGACGTCCATCGCCCTCTTCCTGGGCCTGTCCTTCGCCGCGCAGCTGGAGGCCGCGCGGGCGCTCAGGGCCGGCCCGATCACAGCCGACCCGGGAGTCTGAATGGTGGTCCGTGCCACGGCCCAGCGACTGAGCGACCTCCGCCGCCGTCGGGCGGCCGACCGGAGATTCGGCCTCCATCTCCTCGGTTCGGTCGCCGTCGCCGCCGTAGCCGCTGTTCCGTTCGGTCTGCTGCTCGTGCTGGTCGAGGGGCGGTGGCAGCCCCTGCGGAGTCTCGACGCGGACACGGCACGGCGGTTGAACGAGACCGCGCTCGATCACCCGGCCTGGACGGACGTCCTGCGCTTCCTGTCCGACTGGGTATGGGACCCGGTCACCCTGCGGACGATCGTCGCGCTGCTGACCGGGTGGCTGCTGTACCGCCGGGCCTGGCGACTCGCCGCCTGGTCCGCCGTGACGGCCACCGCCGGCGGACTGATCGGGCTGCTGGTCAAAACGGTGGTCGAGCGGGCTCGACCGTCCCTGGAGGCCCCGGTCGCGCACGCGCCGGGATTCTCCTTCCCCTCGGGACACGCGATGACCGCGACCACCTCGTTCGCCATCCTGCTATTGGTGCTGCTGCCCATGGTGCCGCGCGCTCTGCGGGCGCTGTGCTGGACCGCCGCGGTGGTGTCCGTGCTCGGTGTCGGCTTCACCCGGATCGCCCTCGGCGTCCACTGGTTCAGCGACGTCGTGGGCGGCTGGCTCCTGGGCCTCGCCGTGGTGGCCCTCACCACCTGGGCCTTCGAGGCCTGGCGCACCGACGCGGGCCGTCGACCCACCGGCCTGAGCGAGGGCCTGGAGCCCGAACTCACCGGCGCCCACCCCGAACCCGGCTCCTCCGTCCGGAACCATCACGACGGATCCGTACAGGACTGACGACCGAGTGCGTCGGATCCCCGGACCGGGTTGTTCCGCAGGAGCGTCGGGCGGGCCGTCGGGGCACCTCGTCCGTGGGAGAGCCGGCTCCGGACGTAGCGCCGTGCGCAACACCCTTGGAGGGTGGGCGAGTTCCGCGCACCAGCTTTGACGTCGGCGGCACCGGCCAGGTGTGTCGGAGGCCGGGGCGGGTCCCGGACGTGAGCCGGGGACCCGATCTCTCGGCTGTGTTCTTCCGACCCATTGTGGTCGGGCCTGCGCCCCTCTAATGTTCGGCTTTGCCTGAGTCTGTTTGATGCTGTTCGCCCAGTCGGTCTGGAGGCCGCCGTGCGGGATGGTCGGAGCGGTTCAGAGGGTGCGAGACCCGGTCGCCGTCGCTGGTGGAGGGCGATCCTCGCGACAGCCGCGACCATCGCCCTGGCGGCCGGCCTGACCGCGCCCGCCACGGCGGCGGCGCGGGACGTCGGAGAGCGGCCTTCCGCGGTCAGCCCGCAGGCGCACACCGTGACGCTCGACGGCTACTCCTTCCTCGTGGACGGCAAACGCACCTATCTGTGGTCCGGCGAGTTCCACTACTTCCGGCTCCCGAGCCAGGACCTGTGGCGCGACATCTTCCAGAAGATGAAGGCCGCCGGCTTCAACTCGACCTCCCTGTACTTCGATTGGGGCTACCACTCGCCGAAGCCGGGCGTGTACGACTTCACCGGGGTGCGGGACGTCGACAAGCTCCTCGACATGGCGCAGGAGGCCGGCCTCTACGTCATCGCCCGCCCGGCGCCGTACATCAACGCGGAGGTCGACAGCGGCGGCCTGCCCGGCTGGCTGACCACCAAGGCAGGCAACAACCGCAGCGACGACCCGCGATTCCTGAAGTACGCGGACGAGTGGCTGACCCGGATCGACCGGATCATCGCCCGCCACCAACTCACCAACGGCACCGGGTCGGTCATCGCCTACCAGGTCGAGAACGAGTACTACGACGGCTCGGCAGCAGGCCGTTCCTACATGCAGCACCTGGAGGACAAGGCCCGCGCCGACGGCATCACGGTCCCGCTCACCGGCAACAACAACGGCACCTTCAACTCCGGTACCGGCGCCCTCGATGTCGACGGCCCCGACTCCTACCCGCAGGGCTTCGACTGCTCCAACCCCGCGAAGTGGAACGGCGTTCCCGACATCAGCTACGACCACCCGGCCGGAAAACCGCTGTACTCACCGGAGTTCCAGGGCGGCGCCTTCGACCCCTGGGGCGGACCGGGCTACGACAAGTGCGCCCAGCTCATCAACGACCAGTTCGCCAACGTCTTCTACAAACAGAACATCGCCGTCGGCGCGACCGCGCAGAGCTTCTACATGACCTACGGCGGCACCAACTGGGGCTGGCTCGGCATGCCCGAGAACTACACGTCGTACGACTACGGGGCCGCGATCCGGGAGACCCGCCAGCTCGATCCGAAGTACGACGAGGACAAACTCATCGGCTACTTCACCCAGTCGGTCGCCCCGCTGACCAAGACCGAGGCGATCAGGGCCACACCGCCGGACGACTCCGCGGTCGTCGACACCGCCCGGATGAACCCCGACACCAAGACACAGTTCCACGTCCTGCGGCACGGCAACTCCACCTCCACCGCCGTGGACAAGACCCACATCTCCCTCGACCTCAACGCCCAGCCGACCAATGACACCACCTACACCTGGGACGACCCCGACTCCGCGCTCCAGTACGCCGGTTCGTGGTCGCACGTGGCCAACACGAGCTACACCGGCGGCGACTACAAACACACAGAGTCGTTCTCGAACAAGGCCGGCGACTCGCTCACCGTCCCCTTCGACGGCACCGCGATCCGCTGGATCGGTTCGAAGACCGACAACCACGGCAACGCCGACGTCTACCTCGACGGCACCAAGGTGGCGACGGTCGACGACTCCGGCAGCGAGAGCCAGGCCGTGCTCTTCCAGAAGACCGGCCTGACACCGGGCGCGCACACGCTGAAGATCGTCGTTGCCGGGAACCACGGCTCGGGATCCACGGACAACTACGTGGCCGTCGACGCCATCGACGTACCGACCGCGGCCACCGCCGAGCCGACCTACCCGGTCGTGCCGCAGCAGCCCGGCACCGCGATCACCCTCGACGGCCGCGACTCCCACGTGATCGTGGCCAACTACCGCCTCGGCCAAGCGCAGTTGCAGTACTCGACCTCCGAGATCATGACCAACGCGACCATCGGGGACCGGGACATCGCCGTCCTCTACGGCGACCAGGGCAGCGACGGCGAGACCGTCCTGCGCTACGGCGCCAAGCCCACCGTGACCACCAACGGCGGTACCGTCACGACCAGTTGGGACCCGGCCACCGGAGACCTGCGGCTCAACTACACGCACAAGGGCCTGATCCGCGTCAGCATCACCGGCGACGGACAGCGCCCGCTGCTCCTGCTCCTCGGCGACAAGGCCACGGCGAAGACCTTCTGGCGGCAGGACACGGCGAGCGGCCCGGTGCTCGTGCGCGGCACCCACCTGCTGCGGACCGCGACCAGCCTGCACGGCGGCCACACCGTGGCACTCACCGGCGACAACGCCGACGACAAGAACATCGAGGTGTTCACCTCCGCCGCCCAAGTCACCTGGAACGGCAGGACATTGAGCACCCCGGTCACCGACACGGGCAGTCGCACCGGGAGGATCCCGGTGGCCGCCCCGATCCACCTGCCGACGCTCACCGACTGGAAGCACGCCGAGGAATCCCCCGAAGCCGCCCCCGGTTTCGACGACACCAGCTGGCAGGTGGCGGACAAGGCGACCACCAACAGCGTCTCCGGCGCCAACTCACTGCCGGTGCTCTACGCGGACGACTACGGCTTCCACACCGGCAACACCTGGTACCGCGGACGCTTCCGCGCCACCGGCAAGGAGACCGGCATCCACCTGGTGTCGGACTCCGGGGGAGGAGCGCAGGCGTTCTCCGCCTGGCTGAACGGCACCTTCCTGGGCAGCTCCACCACAGGCAGCGGCGACTTCACCTTCCCGGCCGGCTCCGTGAAGTCCACCGGCGACAACGTCCTGTCCGTGCTCACCGTCAACATGGGGCACGAGGAGGACTACAACTCCTCCAACGGCAACAAGACCGCGCGCGGCCTGACCAGCGCCTCCCTCGTCGGCGCGCCGCTGACGTCCGTCACCTGGCGCCTCCAGGGCGTACGGGGCGGCGAGGACCTCCAGGACACGGTCCGCGGCCCGCTCTCGACGGGCGGCCTCTACGGCGAACGGGCCGGCTGGTCCCTGCCGGGCTACCCGGACGCCAAGTGGAACCGCGTGTCCCTCCCGGCAACCGACACGACACCCGGAGTCTCCTGGTACCGCACCGATGCCAAGCTGGACCTGCCGCACGGCCAGGACACCTCGCTCGGGCTGACGTTCACCGACGACCCGGCACGCAAGTACCGCGCCACGATCTTCGTGAACGGCTGGCAGGTCGGCAACTACGTCAACTACCTCGGCCCGCAGCACACATTCCCGGTCCCCAACGGCATCCTGAACCCGAACGGCCACAACAGCATCGCCATCGCCGTGTGGAACCTCGACGGCAGCACAGGCGGCCTCGGCAAGGTCGCCCTGACCAATTACGGCAGCTACGCCTCGTCCCTGCGCGTCGCGCAGAACGACAGCCCGCGCTACGACGCCCGGACCTACGCGATGCCGAGGCGCCCGGGAGCGGACGTCACCCTGGACGTGCCGGACACCGCTCAGCCGGGACAGGCCTTCACCGCCCGGGCGACGGTGCGGGTACCGAAGGACCGACAGCCCGCTTCCGGACTGACGGCGTCGCTCTCCGCCCCCGACGGCTGGAGCGTGAGCGCCCCGACCCCCACGTCGGTCACCCGCCTGCGGCCCGGTGCGTCGGCCACCTTCACCTGGCAGGTCGTGCCCCCGACCGGAACGCTGCCGTCCGCCTCGGCACTCACCGCCACGGTGCACTACCGGCAGAACGGACGGCAGGCCGTCAGCGCCGACGAGCGCGTCGTCGGCGGAATACCGCCCGCTCCGCCCGCCGGGAAGAGCGACGTGAGCGCCCTGCCGTTCCTGTCCTCCACGAACGGATGGGGCCCGGTGGAACGGGACACCAGCGTCGGCGAACAGGCCGCCGGTGACGGCCGCCCGATCACCATCGCGGGCGTCGGCTACGCCAAGGGCCTGGGCACCAACTCCGTCAGCGACGTCCAGCTCTACCTCGCCGGACACTGCTCGCGGCTGACGGCGTCCGTCGGCGTCGACGACGAGACGGGCGGCGCGGGCACGGTGACGTTCTCCGTGATCGCCGACGGCAAGACCCTCGTCACCACGCCGACGATCCGCGGCGGGCAGGCCGCGGTACCGATCGACGTCGACGTCACCGGCGCCCAGGTGATCGACCTCAAGGCAGGCGACGCGGGCGACGGCAACGGCAACGACCACGCGGACTGGGGGGTGCCGACGCTGACGTGCGAGTGACCGAGCGAGGCTTCGCTGGCGGGGTGCGGTCGACGACTGAGGACCTGGGGCTCGGGGGACTCCTCCGACGCCGGAGGAGTCGCCGTCGGCTGCCAGGCGGGTGAGCGAAGCCGGTTCCTACGCGGGGTTCGCATCGTCGAAGTAGCGAAGCAACACGGCAGCCTCGGCTCGGAGCCGTGCGATGCCGTGCGCGTGCGCGGGCGTGGCCAACTGTGCGGCCGCCTCCAGACGTTCGGCGGCTTCGGCTTTCACGATCTCGACCACACGGCGCTGGCTCAGCTCACGCCGAGCCGTCTCCGTGGCGGCAGCCTTGTCACCTGCGCGCGTCGCTTCTGGGAGCGCTCGGCGCGTGCGGAGGCGTGGAGACGCAGCGACGGCCTGCACCGGGGACGTGGTTGCCCTGCTCGTCTCCCTGCGCGGCGGATGCGGGCATTGGTTGGAAGAACAGGGCAACCGGGACCGTCCCTCACGGGTCTAGCCACCGATGACACATCATCAGATCTCGTCGTGCGGGGTGGCGGCGAACCCAGTGTCCCGAGGGGAACTTCATGCGTATGCGCCCGGCTGTGGCCGTCACTTTCCTTACGGCCGCCCTTTCGGCATCGATGCTTCCGGCGACCGCCCGAGCGGCGGACACGGCCGCTTCCGACGACACCACGTTCTCGAACGTCGTGGTCAACGGAGGCAAGGACATCGTGCTCGGCCCGACCACCGGAAAGACCGTGACGATCACGTGGACGGCACATGACCCGGAGGGCGTCGCCGCGTCCTGGGCCTATCTGTGGCACGGCCCCAACACCGACGACGCCGACGGCCGCCTGCCGCTGTACCCCCCGGTGGGAACGTGCGTGGTGTCGCGGGCCGACCCGACGACCTCCACCTGCGAGGTGAGCATCGCTGTGAGCGCCGCGCGGGACTTCGACCACAACGGCCTCGCCGGCGCCTGGAAGGTGCTTGCCGGGGCGCAGGACACCCACGACAACTGGACGGAGATCGACGCTGCCGGTACGGCGAACTTCAAGCGGTACGCCAGGGTGACGGTCAACGCCTCGCCCGAGCCGGTGAAGAAGGGCAGGACGATCACGGTCACCGGGAAGCTGACCCGAGCGAACTGGGAGAGCGGCACCTACACCGGCTACCAGGGGCGACCGGTCCAACTGCAGTTCCGTAAGAAGGGCAGCTCCGTCTACACCGCGCTGAAAACCGTCACCACAGGCGTCGGCGGCACGCTGAGAACCACCACCAAGGCCAGGACCGACGGCTACTACCGCTTCGTCTTCACCGGTACCTCCACCACCGGACCCTCCACGGCGACAGGCGATTTCGTCGACGTCAGGTGACGCACCGCGCCGATTCCCGCCGGTCGGCGCGGTGTCGCGGTCGCTCGGGAAAGTCCGGCGTCCATCCGGGGTGGACGCCGGCCCGTCCGAACGGCCGGTGACCGTGGCGTGGTCGATCGAGTGCCTCGATCCGGTTGCCCGCGGAGCCCGCAGACCGGTGCACGAGCAGGCTTCCTGAGGCGGTCCGGTCGCTGCCCGGCAGCCGCGTCGCGGTCGACCTCTGTGCCGAGTTCCGTCGCGGGACTTCGCCCGGCAACCTGCGTGTGACGTGGCGGCGGCCGTTTCCGGCACGCATGGACCGGACGGGTCCAAGCGTGCCGAAGAGGCGGCATCTCCCCTCGTCATCGTGCCGAGGAGCGGCGGATGCCGACATCTCCCGGCGCCCCCTGTCCGGCCGACGGATGCCGAAGCCGCAGACGGAGGCGATCATGAGCCTCATCGAGGCGAGTGGAGATGTTCGTATGACGTGTTCCGCCGAACCTCTTCGGTCTGCCCTGTGCCGCCTCGCGCCGATCACCGTGCGCGCGAACCTGCCCGTCGTCGCAGAAGGGACCGTCGGCCCTGCTCGCCGGCATCGCCGGGACGCCTCTGTCCGACAGGTGCCGACAGTCCGAGCGGACACGGCCGCCGAGGTTCTGGGCAAGGTTTACGCCCCAGTTCATCCCTTCCGGGCGCTGCGGGCGGTCTGATGGCCTTCGCGGGCGCCGAGGCCGGCCGGATCATGTCCTGAATCAGAGTCGATCCGTCGGCCCGTCTTCGACGCAGCCACGGCGGCTCCTGGTCGGGCTCGCCCGCGACACAAGCCTTCCGCGGTCGGACCCGCCGACGTGTTCGGAGCAGGGGACTGTTCACCCGTAAGCGCACACGGCTTGGAAAGGACACCGATGTCCGGCACCGGAACCTCTTCCTCGCCCAGCCGGCTGAGCCTGGCCGCGATGATCTTCGCGTTGGCGATGACGTTCATCGACCAGACGATCGTGTTCGCCGGCGCACCGAACATCCAGGCGGAACCGGGGCTGACCAATACCGGCGGGCAGTGGGCCATCAACTCCTACCTGCTGGCGATGGCCGGCCTGTTCGCCTTCCCGCCCTGTGCGGACTGACGCCCAAGGGCGGTGCCGCCGAGGGCTGGCTGATCGCGTTCCGGGCGCTCCAGGGGGCCGACGGGGCGCTCATGTACCCGGCCGACCTGGCCATCGTGGTCAACTCCTACACGCTGCAGGAACGCGGCAGGGCCCTCGCCCTCTTCCTGGGGATCGCGGGCGGTCTCACCGCGGGCGGACCGATCCTCGGCGGCTGGCTCACGCAATGGACCTGGCGTGCCATCTTCCGGTCAAGATCTAACACTTGGGTATCTGTGCAGCTCAGAGGCATCATGGGTGCGTGCAGGTCAACAAAAGGTCACCATGGAGTCCCGTAGTCTCGGCTCGCTGACCGGGGGCCGCCACGGCCGGATCTGGGCAGAAGTCCGCCTGCGCCCCGGAAGGTTCGATACGTGGCTCGACAGCTCGACAGCTCGACAGCTCGACAGCTCGCCCGCGGTACGGGGTCGTTCTTCAAGGACTGCGACTGGACCGAGCCGACCCGATGCTCCCACCCGTACACGATCCGCTTTCGCAACGGACTGGGCGGGTGGATGCGATCTGCGCCAGGCCGGGGACTGTGCAGGGATCTTTTGCCGAGGGTCGCCCACAAGGTGTCCGATGGTGTGTGACTTGACGCCCACTCCATCAGTCGTCTGAAACCAAGCAACTCGACCTCACCCAGCGCGGGACAGCTCCGGCGTGTGCTCTCCGCGACTCGTGGCTGCTTCTGCCGAGAACCTGATCGCCCTTCATTTTAGGGCCGGTTGGCCCCCCGCACGGTCCTTCGGCCCACAGCGCGATGACGGCCGGGGCGGGACATTGAAGAGGTCACCGCACTTGCGGTGGCAGTGCCAGGAGGACGGGATCGCTATGGCAGTTCACGATCATTCGAGCGGGCGAGCGGGAGTACGGTTTCCCTCGCGCAGCAGGGCAGCGACCTCGGCGACATCGGTCGCGGCGCGTGACACCACCCGGTCGACCGCGTTCGCCATGGTCTTCGCGGGCGTGCGGATCCTGACCGGGTTCGTCTTCCTGTGGGCTTTCCTCGACAAGACGTTCGGGTGGGGCTACGCGACCGCTTCGGGCAAGGGCTGGGTTGATGGAGGGTCGCCGACCAAGGGATTCCTGAGCGGGGTCGCCGCGGGACCGTTGCAGTCGACGTTCCACAGCATGGCGGGCGACGCCTGGGTGAACTGGCTGTTCATGCTGGGGCTGTTGGCCATCGGCGTCGCCGTGATGTCGGGCGTGGCGCTGCGGTTCGCCGCGATCGCGGGCACCGTGATGATGGCGATGATGTGGGCGGCCGAGTGGCCGCCGGCCCGGCACCTCTCGACCGGTGCGCCGAGTATGTCGTCGAACCCCCTGGTCGACTATCACGTCCTGTACGCCGTGATCCTCATCGCGCTTGCTGTCGGTCATGCCGGTCGGGTGTGGGGTCTGGGCCGTGGCTGGGAACACATGGCGATCGTGCGCGACAACCGCTGGCTGAGCTGAGAGGACGGCGGTCATGCGACACAGCAAGATCGGCTCCGTGATGACGGGCGGTGTCGTGTGCGTCGAGTTCGGCACTCCGTTCAAGGAGGTGGCCCGTCTCCTTGCTCACCACAGGATCAGTGGCCTGCCCGTCGTGGACGGCGACGAGCGGGTGATCGGGGTCGTCTCCGGCACCGACCTCATGCTCGACCGGGCACGCACAGCGGCCTCGCCGCAGCCACGGCCGCGCCTGCGCTTCCTGCCCAAGGGGCGAGGCGCCGGGGACGACGACGTCAGGGTCCGGGCCCATTCGGCCGGCCAGCTGATGTCGAAGCCGGCCGTCACGGTGCACGCCGAGGACACCGTCGCCGTCGGCGCGCGGATGATGGCGCAGCACGGCGTCGAACGGCTGCCGGTGGTCGACGAGGAGGACCGCCTGGTCGGCATCGTGACCCGGCGGGACCTGCTGCAGCTCTTCCTGCGGCCGGACGCGCACCTGCACCGCGAGGTCGTGGAAGAGGTCCTGGGCGGGGCCTTGCGTCTGCCGCCCACAGCGGTTGCTCTGGACGTCCGCGACGGGGTGGTCACTCTCACGGGCGAGGTGGAGCGGCGCATCGAGGCCACGGTCGCGCAGCGGATGATCCAGCAGGTCGACGGTGTGATCGATGTCGTCTCCGAGCTGACCTGGCGTATCGACGACAGCGTGGGCGAGGCGGTGGAGGAGGACCTGAACGACGTCGCGGACGCCTGGATCCACAAACTCTGAGAGGGAGGATCGGCCATGGCACGGCGAGCACTCGTCGCGTACGGGACGAAGAACGGTTCGACTCAGGGGATAGCCGAGGCCGTCGCAGACGCCTTGCGCACCCACGGCATCGAGGCCGAGGTGTATCCCGCCTCCGAGGTCAGTGACGTGACCCCGTACGACGTGGTGGTTCTCGGCGGCGCGCTGTACGCGGGCCGTTGGCACGGGGACGCGGTGCGTTTCGCGCGCCGACACCGTGCCGCGCTGCTGGATCGGGCGGTATGGCTGTTCAGCAGCGGTCCGCTCGACGCGTCGGCCGACGAGCGGGACATCCCGCCGGTACGGGGCGCCCGGCGCGCGGCGATGCGCCTCGACGCCCGGCAGCACGTGACCTTCGGCGGCCGGCTCGAAGCCGGGGCGCGCGGCCGTATGGCACGGATGATCGTCGAGTCCGGACGCGGCGGGGACTTCAGGGACTTCGACCGGATCTCCTCGTGGGCCACCGGTATCGCGCAGGCGAGCGCCGCAGAGGCACAGGTGCGATGACAGGCGCCGGAGCCGTCATGTGGCGGTGGCGGAGCAATCCGCTGCGCCGGACCTCGGACACGGTCGAGGCGTGGACCCGGCTCCTGATGGGAGTGCTTCTCCTGCTCGCCGCGCCCAGCGCCTGCGCGGTGGCGGTCCAGGCCACTTACCGCCATGAGCAGGACAGGGCGGAACAGCAACGAAGTTCCCGGAACCCGGTGCAGGCGACGCTGATCGGGAGTGCTCCCGCGGAGGACTTGTACACAGTGCGCGGAGTGGTCGGTGCGAAAGGCAAGGCCGTTGTCCGCTGGGGCGTCCGAGGCCACGAGACGACCGGGATCGCCGCCGTGACGGTCGACAGCCTCAGCGGGACGGTAACCACGATCTGGGTCGATCGGCGCAATCGAGTCACAGCGGCACCGCTTGATCACGGTGCCGTCGTGGCGCGGTCCGCGGGTGCGGGTGTCGCCGCGTTCACGGGCGTCATCGTCGCGGTGCTTGGTGTCCGGCTGGTTGTCGGACGTATCGGCTTTCGCCGGCGGTTGATCGAGTGGGATCGGGCCTGGGCCGATGTCGAGCCTCAATGGGCTCATCGGGCCTGAGACGCCTGTACGTGAGGAGGGGAACGGTCCATGTCTGGCACGACCGGCATCCTCAGGGGGCTTCCCGCAGAGCACCTTGGCACGGGGGCCGGGGCAGCTCGTGGGGTGGCGATAGCTGTTCCCTCCCTGCGCGTGGCGGTCCGAGGCAATGGCGCTGCGACGCCCCGGAGCTGGGAGCGGCGGGCGCCGAAGGGGCCCGGCCCGATGGACGGGGACAACCGAAGCCCGGAGGGTGATGTGAGCCAGGGACGTGTTTTCACACCGGAGTCACCGGTCCGGGTCTTCCTCCTCGACGATCAAGAGGTCGTACGACGTGGGGTGCACGACCTGCTCGATCTGGAACCGGACATCACCGTGGTCGGCGAGGCGGGTACCAGCGCCCAGGCGCTGCTCCGCGGCCCGGCGCTGCGTCCGAATGTCGTGCTCCTGGACATTCGCCTCCCGGACGGTGACGGCATCACCGTCTGCCGTGAACTGCGGGACCGGATAGCGGAGTTGGCCTGTCTGCTGCTGACGTCGTTCGACGATGACGACGCCCTGCTGGACGCGATCATGGCCGGGGCGGCCGGCTACGTCCTGAGACAGATCAAGGGCTCCGATCTGGTCACGGCGGTGCGGACGGTGGCGTCGGGGCAGTCGATGCTGGACCCGGCGACCACCGGACGGCTGATGAGCAGTCTGCGCGCGCCCTCCGGGCAACCTGCGTCAGGGGCGGGACAGTTGGACGCTCTGACCGTGCGCGAACGCGAGATCCTGGATCTCATCGGTGAGGGCCTCACCCATCGGCAGATCGGCAAACGTATCCATCTGTCGGAGAAGACCGTGAAGAACCACATCTCGCGGCTTCTGGTGAAACTCGGGGTCGAGCGCCGCGTCCGGGCGGCGGTCCAGGCGGTCCGGCTCGCACCGCTGTGCCACAAAACGTGATCTACAGGGCCGCGCTAGCGCCGATCGGGTAGTGGTACGCCCCAGCGCAGAAGGGTGCCGCTCTCGGGCGGTGCGGCCAGGGTGAGTTCACCGCCCAGGTTCCGCGCTCGCTCGCTGAGATTGCGCAGCCCGCTGCGGTGTCCGCCTTCGCCGATCCCGACGCCGTTGTCGGTGACGGTCAGGGTGAGCCGCTCCTTGCGGACGACGAGTGCGATCTCAGCGGACGAGGCGTGTGCGTGCCGGGCGATGTTCGACAGTGCTTCACCCAGTACCGCAACGACTTCGTCCGCCATGGTGTGCGGGACATCGGTGTCGAGCAGGCCCTCCATGAGCAGGGAGGGAGTGAACCCCAGCGTGGGAACGGCTTCCTCGGCGGTCTTGGAAGCACGGGCGCGCAGGCCGTGGCCGGTCGCGGTGCTGTCGTGGGCCCGCAGACCGAAGATCGTGGACCGGATGATTTTGATGGTGGTGTCGAGGTCGTCGACCGCCCGGCCGATCCGCTCGGTCGCCTCCGGGTGCTCGACGAAGCGGTTCGCGCTCTGCAGTGTCATTCCCGTGGCGAACAGCCTTTGGATGGCCAGGTCGTGAAGGTCGCGCGCGATGCGGTCGCGGTCCTCCAGCAGGCTCACCTGCTCGGCCGCCTTGCGTCGGTCGGCGAGTTCCAGGGCGAGGGCGGCCTGGCCGGCGAAGCCGGGCAGCGGCTCGATCTCCGCCTGGGTGAAGGGCGGGCACCCGGCGGTGCGCGCGAGGACGAGTACCCCGCGATCTCCGTCACTGGTACTCATGGGAACGGCGACCGCGGGCCCCAGCCCTGTCCAACGTTCGGGGCAGTAGGTGATCCGAGAGTCGCTTCCCACGTCCGAGGTGACGATCAACTGCTCTGCGGCCAGGGCCGCCCCGCTCAGAGTCCCCTCGCGCGGCAGTCTCACACCACGATGGAGCTCGGCGCCTTCCCCGAGCGCGAGTACGCCGCGCAGTTCCCGCGTTCCGACGGTGACCAGGTCGACCACGCCGAGATCGGCCGAGGTGATGTCCTGCGCCCGGTTCAGCATCAGCTCCAGCACCTTCGTCTCCGGGGTTCCGGAGAGCAGGCCGCGGGTGAGCTCGGCGCCGGCCGCCATCCAGCGTTCTCTGACCTGCGCCTCCGCGTACAGGCGGGCGTTGTCGATCGCCACCCCTGCGGCCACGGCCAGGGTCGACAGGACGGCTTCGTCCTCGCTGTCGAACTGGGCACCGCCGCGCTTCTCGGTGAGATAGAGGTTGCCGAACACTTCTCCCCGGACACTGACGGGCACACCCAGGAAGGAGTGCATCGGCGGGTGGTGCGGGGGGAAGCCGTGTGAGGCCGGGTGCTGCGACAGCTCTGTCAGCCGCAGCGGTTCCGGATGCCTGATCAGCTCGCCGAGTACCCCGTGCCCGGCGGGCAGAGCCCCGATCCGTGCCTGCTCGGCCTCGCTGACCCCGACCGTGACGAACTGGGTGAGGCGCTGATCGGGACCTATGACACCAAGTGCGCCGTATTCGGCGTCGACCAGAACCACCGCGGCCTCGGTGATGTGGCGCAGCACCTGGGAGAGATCGAGCTCGCGGCCCACCGACAGGATCGCCTGCAGCAGTCCGTGGAGGCGTCCTCGGGTGCCGCGGACCACGCGGATCTGGGCCTGGAGTTCGTCGAGCAGCTCGTCCAGACGTAGTTGCGGCACCATCTCGGACCGCGCGTGTTCCCCGACGTCCACTTGCTGCCTCCGGTCGTTCGGTCGTCCCGGGTGACCCTGATGTTGCTGGTGCCCGGTGGGTGGCGCGGCCAGGTCAGAACTGGTGCTCCGCGTCATGACAGGTGAGGCACGTGATGCGGCGAGCAGGTTCCTTGAGGGTGGTCACACCCATGCCCTCCGGCCGCTCCAGATGCTGCGGGTCGACGTTGACGTGATCGGGGCAGAGAGCAGCGCCGCAGTTCCGGCAGACGGCGACTGCGGCGGTGGTCGTCCCGGACTGGTGACACTCGTAGCAGTTCATGCTTTGTTCTCCTCTCTGAGAGGTCGACAGGTGCGACGGGGTGCGCGAGCACGCCCGTTTGAGCCGAGACCTGAAACAGGCGCACGCTTCAGCGGCGTAAGAGCTGTGTGGTCCCGTTCCGCGCCTTGACCGTCGTCCGCAGGCAGGAAGAGCGCACGTCGGCACGTGGACCTCGCAGTGGAGCGTCTTACCGTCCAGTGCGCTTCTACGCCCCCGATGAGCGGGCGATGGTCAACGGCCGACATCTCGGCAGGCGCAGAGGGGCGAAGGGACACGACCACCGACGCCGCAGGGAGCCCTTCGGTCTGCCGCGGCGGGAGGCAGTCTTCCCACCAGGACAGCGCGATCATCGTGCCGAGCAGGGTGAGCGGGAGCACCGCCGGGAGGAGCAGTCCGTACATGAGCACCGCCAGGGCTTCGATGGCCTGTCGAGAAGGGCGGGGCAGCGGGAGATGCCTCGCTGGACGCATCGGGTTGCCCAGGAGCACCGTGTGCAGGGAACGGGACACAGGCCCTGCGACGGGTGGGCGGAGTGCTTCGGTGCGACATCGCGGTGGGAGCGGCGCGGCCGGGGACCAGGGCGGCACCACCAAGACTAGTCCCCGGATTCGGTCCTGGACAGCGACAGCCGCCCGGGGACGCCGGGATCAGACCGGGGGACAGGGCCCATCGACACCTGTGCTCAATCAGGCGTGATCCCGGACCGGGCTACGACGCTCTGGTCCCCGACGGCCGGACCACGCCAGGAAGGCGAGAACGTCGTGGCAGGTCACGACCCGAAGCCCCTCGGGTTCTTCGCGTGGCCCATCGGACGGCTGACCCGCCCCAGGTCGACCCGGTAGGCGTTGCCCGTGACCGACATCCCAACACCGGTGCCCGTGAACAGGGTTACGGCCACGATCTGGGCTGACCCGACACTGGGCCTCGTGACCAGCGGTGCCCGCGCGCACCGTCCGCCTCTCATCGGGGCCATGGAGCGTAGGGTCAAGGCGTCGCCCCGGTCCCTGGTGGTTGTTTCATCCACCGTCGTCGACGTGCCCGCTGGGTGCGCGGCGTTGAGAAGGGCGCCGCTCCCGTGCGAACCGATCTGGAACAGCCGCCCGCCCCTGGCCAACCTGTTGTCACGCGGTCGGTGAGCCGTCGTAAGGCCCTGCAGATCCTCGGGCTGGGGTCCGGTGTCGTAGCGGTCGCCGGGGCAACCGGCCTGACCTGGCGGGCCGTTGACGGCGGGGTGTTCTCGACCGGGACCGGATCCTGGGACTCGCCGGTGGCCCGGTCCTACTCGCCGCCCTCGTCGCGGCCCACCGCTCCGTGCCGGGCGCGATGGTGGTGCTGGCCGCCGGCGCGCTACCCCTTGCCGTCATCACCTGGTGGAGCATCGCCACACCGGTCCTGGCCGTACTGGTCCTGCTGCTGGGCTGGTTCGCCATCCGTAACCTCGGCCGACCGCAGCGCGACACGGTATCCGTCACCGCCTTGGAGCCGCGGTCATGATCGAGGCACAACAGGTGACCAAGCGTTACGGCACGACGCTGGCCGTGGACGACCTGACCTTCACCGTCGCCGCCGGACAGGTCACCGGGTTCCTCGGGCCCAACGGCAGCGGGAAGTCGACGACGATGCGGATGATCGTCGGACTGGACGCTCCCACCGCCGGTCGGATCACTGTCGCGGGACGCGGCTACGGCAAGCTGCGGTTTCCCCTGCACGAGGTCGGCGTGCTCCTGGACGCCCACGCGGTCCATCCCGGCCGCAGCGCCCGAAACCACCTGGTCTGGCTCGCCGACACCAACGCCATCCCTCGCCAGCGTGTGGATGTGGTCCTCGCGATGGTCGGTTTGACCGAGGTGGCGCATCGCCGGGCGGGCACCTTCTCCCTCGGCATGGGACAGCGGATCGGTTTCGCCGCCGCGCTGCTCGGTGACCCGCAGGTGCTGATCTTCGACGAGCCGATCAACGGCCTGGATCCCGAAGGCATCCTGTGGGTACGCCGACTGCTGCGCTCCCTCGCCGGCGAAGGGCGCACCGTGCTGGTATCCAGCCACCTGATGTCGGAGATGGCTCTGACCGCCGACCACCTCATCGTCATCGGACGAGGCCGCCTCCTGGCGTCGGGGAGCGTGGCCGAGTTCATCGAACGCACCTCGGGCCACCACGTACGCGGGGCGACACCCCAAGCCCCCAGCCTCGCCGCACTGCTGCGCGAGAAGGGGGCGACGGTCACCGCGAACGGCGCGGAAGAACTCTCGGTCAAGGGAATGGAGTGCCGCGACGTGGGGATTCTCGCGGCCGGAGCCGGACTGACGCTCTACGAACTGTCGGCCCAACGCGCCTCGTTGGAGGACGCCTATATGGAACTCACCCACGAGCACGCCGACTTCCGAGCCCTGGCCGACAGCCCTCTGCGGAGCACCCGATGAGCCAGACTCTCGCCCCCCGCCACGTTCCGGTCCCTCCGACGCTGCCCCGGGTGTTCATGGCAGCCGTGCGCGCGGAGTGGACAAAGCTGCGCACGGTCCGCTCCACCCTGTGGGCGCTGATCTTCACCTTGGTGAGCACGGTCGGCCTCGGAGCCCTTCTCACGGGACTCGAAGTCAGCCGGTGGGACCGCCGGACAGGCGCGGAGGCCACCGGCTTCGCCCCGCTGCTCTACAGCTTCGCGGGGATCAACCTCGCCCAACTGTCCATCGGCGTTCTCGCCGTGCTCGTCATGACCTCCGAATACGTCACCGGCACCATCAAGCTCACCTTCGGCACCACCCCGCAGCGGCGTCTGCTGCTCGCCGCGAAGGTCACGACGTTCAGTTCGGTGGTCGCCGCGATCGGCCTCGTCTCCTGCGTCGCGGCGTTCTTCGTCTGCCAGGCCCTCCTCGCTCCCCAGCACGCGGCGTCTCGATCTCCGACCCGGGCGTGCGGCGCGCCGTGATCGGCGGAGTGGCGCATCTCGTCCTGATCGCAGTCATCGCCGTCGGCGTGGGGGCCGTCGTGCGCCGGACCGCGGGAGCGGTCGCGGTGCTGTTCGCGGTCCTCCTCGTCGTGCCCGGCCTGGTGGCCCTGCTGCCCTCCCCGTGGAACGACAACGTCACCCGGTACCTGCCGAGTTCGGCCGGGATCGCGATGTCGGCCGTGGTTCATTTCCCCAACCTGCTGAGCCCGGCGGGAGGGCTCCTCGTCCTGTCCGGCTACGCCGCAGCGACGCTCGCCCTCGCGGCGGTCCTTCTCGTACGGCGTGACGCATGAGCGGCCCACGCCCGGCCAGTCCAGGCGGCTTGCCGGTCTCTCCGGGGACGGTACTTCGGTCGCCCACTGGCGCCGGGACATCGTGGCCCGCGCCGCGGCCGGCGCACCCGGTGGCGCTGCGGACACTCAAGGCCGTTCACACGCTCATCTGGTTCTCGGTGGAATCGTGCATGGTCTATCTGCTCTACTCCGGCGTCGCCGGACGATCCGATCGGCGGGCGGCGGTCGCCGCCGCGGTCGTGGCCGGGGAGAGCCTGATCTTCCTGGCGAACGGGGCCAGTTGCCCCCTCACCGAGCTGGCCGTCCCGCTCGGCGGCAGCAGGGCCCCGGTCACCGACATCTACCTGCCGAAACGGCTCGCCCACAACCTGCCCGCCATCCATGTTCCGCTGATCGTCGTGGCAGCTCTGCTCCACGCCAGGAACCGCCGCAGGAAAGCCTCCTGACCCTGTACGCACGACTCGTGCCATCGATCACAGCCTTCGAGGAGGCCGCGATGAACAGCAGGTCTGTTGCCGTGAGAGCCATTGCCGCCGTCGCCGTGTTCGCCGGTGCTGGCTACCCGCTGCTCTGGAGCAGACGGTGCCTGACGTGGGGCGCGAGCCACGCGGAAGCAGGTCGCGCGATGCCCGGCGATGAACTCCTGCCTGAGGCGCCGCTGGTTTCGACACGGACGATCACTGTGGATGCGCCACCCTCGGCGATCTGGCCCTGGCTGGTGCAGATGGGCCCCGGCCGGGGCGGCGCATACACCTACGACTGGATCGAGAACCTCCTCGGCCTGGACATGCACAGCGCGAACGAAATCCTGCCCGAGTTCCAGGACCTGAAGGCCGGCGACGTCATCCCCCTGGGCGCCCGCGGTCCGCGTATGCGGATCGAAGTCCTGGAGTCCGACCACACGCTGGTGCTGCGCTCCGAAGACGGCTTCTGGGTCTGGGCGTTCGGCCTCTACCCGCAGGGCGGCGCGACCAGGCTCGTGAGCCGTAACCGCATCGCCGCCCCCGATCCCTCCCTCGCGTCCAGGGCTTTCTCCTGCTACATCATGGAACCCGGAAGCCTCGTCATGGAGCGCAAGATGCTCCTCACCCTCAAGGAGCGCGCCGAATCCACGGCGTGAACCCGTCCGGGGACTCCTCGGGTCCGCGAACGGATCGGCTGGCGGTTCCTACGGATCGGTGCCGGGAGGATCGTCGGCCGGGGGCGGAGGCTGTCTGCCGGGTCAACGGCGTTCCTGTCCCGTCACGGTGGTGGGCACGGGCTCGCTCACCGGTCCGGCGCCGGACCGGGTATCCGTAGGGCGGGTAGGGCCCGCGGTGATGGTGGTTCCGGCGCTGCCGTCGAGGACAGCCGTGGCATCGGACAGCGAACCGATGGCGGCTCGATGGCCGGTGGTGGCGACGAAGCGTTGGCAGGCGGCGATCTTGGGGCCCATGGAGCCGGCCGGGAACCGCATACGGGCCAGGTCGTCCAGGTCGAGGCGGCTCAGCGGAGCGGCCTGGGGCGTGCCGAAATGGGCCATCACGGCGGGCACGTCGGTGAGTACCAGCAGCCGGTCGGCGTGCACGGCTACGGCGAGCAGGGCCGCGGTGAAGTCCTTGTCGACGACGGCCTCGACGCCCTGGAGTTGGCCGGTGCCGTCGTCGGTGACGGGGGCTCCGCCTCCGCCTCCGCAGATGACCACCGTCTGGTTCTCCAGCAGGTGGGTGATCGAGTCCTGCTCGACGATCCGCCGGGGCTCGGGGGAGGGGACGACGCGTCGCCACTGGTCGCCGTCGGCGGCGACCTGCCAGCCGTGCAACTCGGCGAGTTCCAGAGCGTGTTGGTGGTCGTAGACGGGTCCGACGAACTTCGTGGGTGCGGCGAAGGCCGGGTCGTGGGCGTCGACCAGTGTCTGGGTGACGATGCTCAGGACCGGCTTCGTCACTCCGGCGTTGTGCAGGCACTGGGTCAGCCAGTAGCCGATCATGCCCTGTGTCTGGGCGACGAGCGCGTCCAGTGGGTAGGGGCGGGTCAGGGACAGGTCGTTCTCGCTCTCCAGGGAGAGCATGCCGACCTGTGGGCCGTTGCCGTGGCAGATGAGCAGCTCGTGGTGTACGGCGAGCGGGGCGAGGGCCCGGGCCGCGGCCCGGACGTGCTCGATCTGGATGACGGCGTCGGGCTTCTCGCCGCGTCGCAGGAGTGCGTTGCCGCCGAGCGCGGCCACGATGCGCATGCCGGCCGCCTCAGTCGCCGAGGGCGGCGACGAGGACCGCTTTGATGGTGTGCAGCCGGTTCTCGGCCTGGTCGAAGACGATCGAGCGGTGCGATTCGAAGACGTCGTCGGTGACCTCGGCGCCGCTGAGGCCGTACAACTCGTGGAGGCGCTCGCCGAGTTGGGTGCTGCGGTCGTGGACGGCGGGCAGGCAGTGCAGGAACTTCGTGTCGGGCTTTCCCGAGGCGTGCAGGATCTTCTCGGTGACGCGGTAGGGCAGGAGCAGATCGATGCGGGCGCTCCATCGCTCGTCGGACTCGCCCATGCTGACCCATACGTCGGTGTAGACGAAGTCGGCGCCGGCCACGCCCTGTTCGACGTCGTCGGTCACCAGCACGCGGGCGCCGCTGGTGGTGGCGAGGCGGTGGGCGGCGGCTATGACGTCGTCGGGGGGCCACAGTTCACGGGGTGCGGCGATACGGACGTCCATGCCGAGGAGCGCGCCGGTGACCAGCAGGGAGCGGGCGACGTTGTTGTGGCCGTCGCCCAGGAAGCAGTAGGCCGTCCGCTCCAGCGGGCCGGGGTGGTGTTCGGTCATGGTGAGGATGTCGGCGAGCATCTGGGTGGGGTGCCAGGAGTCGGTGAGGCCGTTCCACACCGGAACCCCGGCGTGGTCGGCGAGTTGTTCCACGGTGTCCTGGGCGAAGCCGCGGAACTCGATGCCGTCGAACATCCGGCCCAGTACGCGGGCGGTGTCCCGGATCGACTCCTCGTGACCGATGTGGGAGCCGTCCGGTCCGAGGTAGGTGACGTGGGCGCCCTGGTCGTGGGCGGCGACCTCGAACGCGCAGCGGGTGCGGGTGGAGCTCTTCTCGAAGACCAGCGCGATGTTCCGGCCCGTCAGCCGGGGGCTTTCGGTGCCGTCGGCCTTGTCCCGCTTGAGTTGTGCGGCCCGGGTGATGAGTGCGAGGAACTGGGCCTTGTCCAGGTCGAGTTCCTTGAGCAGCGAGCCCGGGTGGCGGGCGGTGGCGGTCAGTGGAGCAGTCATGGGGAGCGTCCTCGGGTCGTACCTCGCGGCGGGGTGGCGTGGACGGAGTGGCGGCGGGTCAGATGCCGTCGCGTCGGGTGGGGCAGGTCATGCAGCGCGCGCCGCCCCGGCCGCGGCCCAGCTCGTTGCCGGGGATGCTGAGAACCTCGATGCCGTTCTCCCGCAGCATGCTGTTGGTGACGGTGTTGCGCTCGTAGCCGACCACGACACCGGGGGCGAGGGTGAGGAAGTTGTTGGCGTCGTCCCACTGCTCGCGCTCGGCCGCCCTGGTGTCCTCGTCGGCGGACAGGACGCGGAGTTTGTCGACGCCCAGGGCGTCCGCGATGGTGGCGAACAGGTCGTCGCGGTGCTCGACGTGCAGGTCCGCCATGTCGTGTTCGACGACCTCCTCCGGGTCGGCGGGGACGATCACCCAGGTGCGCATGGCCTTCGGGTCGAGGTAGGGGTATCGGACGAAGGTGTCGGTGTCGATCATGGTCAGGACGGTGTCCAGGTGCATGAACGCGTGTGACTTCGGCAGTTGCACGGCGATCACGGTGGTGGCCTGGCGGCTGCGGAACAGCTCACGGGCCAGGATCTCCACGCCCATCGGGGTGGTCCGCTCGCCCATCCCGATCAGTACGACGCCCCGGCCCAGGACGTGGATGTCCCCGCCCTCCAGGGTGGCGGGCTGGTGGCCCGTGTCGTCGCCGCCGTAGTAGACGGGAAACGAGGTGTCGGCGAACAGCGGGTGGAACCCGTACACGGCCCTGCTGTGCAGGGATTCGCGCTGCCGGGCGGCCTTGGCCATCGGGTTGATCGTGAGCCCGCCGTAGATCCAGGCCGAATTGTCGCGCTGGAAAAGGGTGTTGGGCAGTGGTGTCAGGACGAAGTCGTCCGGGCCCAGGGTCTGCCAGCGCAGGCTGCGCACCCGCAGCGGTGAGAGGTCCATGCGGGTCACTCCGCCGATGAGGAGTTCCGCCAGGGTCGCCGGGTCGGCCTCGTCGGCGAGCGCGCGCAGTGGTCCGGCCAGGGTGGGGCCGACCTGTTCCGGGGTGCAGACGCGGTCCAGTACGAAGGCCCGCGCCTCGGGGAGGGTCAGTGTTTCGGCGAGCAGGGTGTCGAAGTGGTGGACGGTGGCGCCGCGTTCGCGGAGGACCTGGGTGAAGGCGTCGTGCTCCTCACGGGCCTTCGCGGCCCACATCACGTCGTCGAAGAGCAGTTCGTGGCAGTTGGCGGGGGTCAGGCGGCTGAGTTCCAGGCCGGGGCGGTGGACGACGGCTTCGCGTAGTCGGCCGACTTCGGAATGCACTCCGAGCGTGCGGGTCACAGTGGTCTCCTCGGCAAAGTGGTGGGGGTGGCTCATTGGGGGAGTTGTCCGGTGTCGGGCGGGCATGCAGGGGACGTGAGGGCGGCCGTGCTGTCGAAGGGCACGACCAGGCTCTCGCCGTACTCGCCGCGCCCCACCTTCAGCCAGATGTAGACGGGCAGGCCCATGAGCAGGCAGAACGTTCCGTAGTAGACGGCCTGGTAGCCGCTGCCGGCCAGTGACCAGAACGAGAAGACCAGCGCCACGCCGGACACACCGCAGTCGCGGACCAGGTGCTGCCACTGGGTCTGCCGTCCGCGGGTGAGCAGCCAGTACAGCTGGGCCCCGGCGCTGAACAGGTAGGGGATGACCGCAGTGACCACGGACAGAAGGACCAGCGTGGTGAAGACCTTCTCGAAGCGGGTGTAACTGACGGCGGTCAGCACGGAGGCGAGCAGGGTCGAGCTGACGATCCCGAACACGGGCACTCCGCGCCGGGTGCGGGCGAACACGGCGGGGAAGAGCCGGTCTTTGGCCGCGGCCATCGGCATCTCGCCGACGACCAGGGTCCAGCCGATCAGGGCGCCGAGGCCGGAGACGATCGCGGCGACCGCCACGGTCTGGCCGGCCCACCGGCCGCCGAAGATGGCGTCGGCCGAGTCGGTGAACGGTGCGGACGACTTGCGCAGGGCGGCGTTGGAGACGGTGCCGAAGACGGTGAGCGTGCCCAGGATGTAGACCACCGCGCAGCCGATGGTGCCCAGCACGGTGGCGCGGCCGACGTTGCGTCGCGGATTGCGGACCCGGCCTGCGGCGACCGACGCCGTCTCGATGCCGATGTAACTGAAGAGCGCGATCGCGGCGGCGGCGGAGATCGCCGAACCGGCCGACGTGCCACCGGCGTTGAAGGGGCCGAAGTTGTGCACCCTGATGAAGAGCAGGCCGATGGTGGCCATGAACAGCAGGGGCACGAACTTCAGCACGCTCGTCACGATCTGGGTGACCGCCATGCTGCGTACGCCGGACAGGTTGATGGCCGCCGGGATCCACAGGCCGACCATCGCGATCACGATGGACCACGTCTTGGCGTGTCCGGAGTTCCAGAACACCTCCACGTACCCGACCCACGCCACGACGATGGCGGCGTTGCCCGCCCAGGCCGTGATCCAGTACGACCACGCGTTGAGGAACCCGCCGAAGTCACCGAAGGCGTCCCTGGCGTACACGTAGGGGCCGCCCGAGCCCGGCACCCGCTTGGACAGCGCGCCGAACGTGAACGCCAGAGCCAGCGCGCCGATGGTGACCAGCACGAACGCGACCAGGCTGATCGGGCCGTACGGTGCCAGTGCGGACGGCAGCGCGAACACCCCGGTACCGATCACCGATCCGATGACCAGCGCGGTGGCGGTGGGCAGGCCGAACCGCCCCGTCGGCGCCGCCTTGTCCGGGGGCGGGGCCTGCGGAGCCGGTTGGGCGGCGTCGGGCGCCTCGTTGTTCATGCGAGTGCTCATAGGGGGTCTTCCTCGCTGTCTGTTCACGTGCAGGGCCGGCGGCACCACGACGGGCACCGCAGGCTGTGGTCCGGGTCCGCCGCGGTTCAGCCCGGGCCGTGGCGGTGGTCCGCTGCGGTGGCGGAGCGGAGCTCCCGCGGCGAGTGGCCGGAATCGCCGTCGCAGGGGGTGAACAGCACCCACAGTCCCGAGCGCAAGGAGGCGACGACGGAACGCTCGGGGAGACCGAGCAGATGGGAGACGACGGCGCAGGAACGGTCTCCGATGAGATGGAGAGCGAGTTCGACGCGGTCGAACAGGGAGGCGGCTACGTCGGGACAGCGGTCCCTCGTAGCGGGCAGATGCGCGGGAGCGGGGTGCGCGAGTGCTTGGTGAGGAGCGGGCGCAGCAGTGGCGGGTTCCTCTCCTCGGTCCTGGGCGGCGGCAGGTTCCACGGGGTCGCAGAGCACTTCGGACAGGGCCGCGTCGACTACGCCCGGGTCGTCCGTCATGAGGGTCGACAGGGCGTGGATGGCCATCAGTTGACGGTCGCACCAGGCGACGACCGTGCGCCGGCGGGCGAGGAGGTGGTCGGTCCGGAGCTCATGGGGTGACGTGTGGGCGGCTTTGGTCCTGTCCGGTGTGGTCACCACGACCGGCTCCGGGTTCCGGGTTCGCCTGTTCTGGTGCATACCTGAGGGGTGGGCATGGTGCCTCTATCCGGAAGCGGTCGGCACGGCGCCTGGTGCGGGACAGGACGTGTGTCTTTGGGAGGGGAAACCGGAGCAACGGTCCTCGCCGATGCCCCAGGACACGGTCACGAGCTCCGGGTCCAGCGCCGTGCGTCCGTGAACGCGGCCTATGGGCAAGGGAGTCGGGACCGAGCCGGTGGCCGCAGGGGGAAGCACCGGCGGCCGTTTGCAGGGCCGCCCCGGTACATCCGTGTCAACTGGCGGTAAGTCGCCGGGTCAGACATAGGTGGACCACCCGCGTCACTGGGGCGGTGGCCCGCCCGAACGCTTCTCCTGGCAGGCCACCGGCACAGTGACGCGGGTGATCAGACGGTTATGGGTGCCCCGTTGAGTACGGGATCCGGGCTGGTCGTGACGCGCTTGGCGGGCTGTGGTGTCGCGGAGCCTGCGGCCGCGGTCTCACGGGCGAGGAAGGAGCCGAGCTCGCCGATGGTGCTCATCAGCGGGGCGGGGAAGACGACGGTGGTGTTCTTGTCGACCCCGATCTCCACCAGGCTCTGCAGATTGCGCAGTTGGAGGGCCAGGGGGTGGTCCATCATGATGTCCGACGCTTCACCGAGGGCCGCTGCGGCCAGGGACTCGCCCTGGGCGTTGATGATCTTCGCCCTCTTCTCCCGCTCGGCCTCGGCCTGGCGGGCCATCGCGCGCTTCATGCTCTCGGGCAGCTGGATGTCCTTGAGTTCGACCAGAGTGACCTCCACGCCCCACTCGACGGTGGCGACGTCGAGGATCTCGCGGATGTCCAGGTTGATGCGGTCGGTCTCCGACAGCGTCTCGTCCAGCGTGTGCTGTCCGACGACCTTGCGCAGGGTGGTCTGGGCGATCTGGTTGATCGCGTCGTGCACGTTCTCGATCGCGATGACCGACTTCACGGCGTCCACGACACGGAAGTACGCCACCGCCGACACGTCGACGCTGACGTTGTCGCGCGTGATGATCCCCTGCGACTGAATGGGCATCGTGACGATCCGCAGCGAGACCCGGTGCAGCACGTCGACGAATGGAACGATGAACCGCAGACCGGGAGAGCGAGGCCCGACCAGTCGGCCGAACCGGAACAGCACCCCCTTCTCGAACTGCTTGACGACCTTGACGGCCATGGCGAGCGCCACGACGACCAGCACGGCCACCACGATGATCAGGAAAATGAGTACTTCCATGGTGCTGCTCCTCAGATAGGGCACGAGACCTCTGGCTTCTTCGTGCTCCAGCCGGAGCCCGAAGGAAGACCAGAAGCTGGACCGGGCTCATGCGCCAGGAAGAGGGAACGCCCCTTGGTGGCGGCCCAGGCCGGGCTCCGCAGTTCGTACCGTGTTCCCAGCATGGCTCGCCGCCTCCAGCGCAGGCAGGGGCCAACCGGTCCCCCATTGCGTTCGTCTCGGCCCGGATACAGGTGGGCCATACAGAGAGGGCCATGCGGCCCTGGAGGTAGGGCCGGTTGGCCCGCCCATGCGTTCGGCGAGGGTGCGTAGCGTCAAGGTGTCTGTCCGGCTCTCCCCGTAGTGGCCGGCACATCTGCCGAGGCGCCTCCGTCGAAGTCCCGGCGGCGCGAGCCCGCGCTGCCCTGGGGCGCGCCGGCTCTGTTGGCAACCGACCGGCAGGAGAACGGCATGGCTCAGCGCGCTGACGAGAGGCCCTCGCCCGTCGTCGTGGGTGTCGACGGTTCGGCCTGCTCGCAGGCGGCACCGCGGTGGGGCCTGGCGCAGGCCGAGTTGACCGGCAGCACCGTCGAAGCGGTCGCCGCATGGCAGTCCCCCGAGGTGTACGCGTACACCCTTGGCTGGAGCCCGTTGGTGCCGGAAGGAACCGAGTTCGCCAAGATCGCCGAACGAGCCCTGCAGGAAACCGTGGCCGCGGTACGCGACCAGCTGGACCACCCGGCCGAGGTGACGATCCGCGTGGACGAGGGGCATCCCGTACAGGTACTGATGGACGCGGCCCGCACCGCACAACTCCTGGTCCTGGGCAGCCGTGGCCACGGCACCTTCACCGGCATCCTGCTCGGCTCGGTCAGCCAGCACTGCGTGCAGCACGCGCCCTGCCCGGTCGTCGTCATCCCCCAACCACGACCCGCGTGACGGGAAACCGGGCCGCCGAGGTCAACTACCTCTCGCTCGTGGCGTGTTGGCCCTGACAGACAACGACTTCGAGGCACATCCGCACCATCTCAGGCACGTTCCTTCCCGGGAGAGCCCCTCATGACCCGGTCATCACACACCGACGAGCGAGAATCCCAGCCGCCCGGTGAACCCGACAACGCCGAGCAGGCCGACGAGCGGCGGCAGCCGGCGGAACTCTTCCGCGACCTGCGCACCTCCCCCTCGGGCCTCACCAGCCGGGAGGCGACCCGCAGACAACTGGTCTACGGCCCGAACGTGCTGACCCGGTCCGGCGGCAGGCGCTGGCCGGGCGAACTGCTCTCGCAGTTCACCCAGCCCCTGGCGATCCTGCTCGCCCTCGCAGCAGTCCTGGCCTGGGCCGGTGGAACACCGGCACTCTCCATCGCTGTTGTGGCCGTCATCCTTCTCAACGCCGGGTTCGCCTTCGTCCAGGAGATGCAGGCCGAGCGAGCCGTGGAGGCACTGGCCGCGTTCCTGCCGCCCACCGCCCGGGTCGTACGCGACAAGGTGCGGTGCGAGATCGCGGCCAAGGACCTCGTGCCCGGCGACATCCTCATCGTCTCCGAGGGCGACCGGGTCTGCGCCGACGCCCGGATCATCGAGGGCACCCTCACGCTCGACCTGTCCTCACTGACCGGCGAATCCCTTCCGGTGACCCGCTCGCCCGAGCCGTCCGACGAGACCGGCTCCCTGCTGGAGGCACACGAGCTCGTCTTCAGCGGCACCACGTGCAGCGGCGGCGAGGCGGAAGCGGTCGTGACCCGGACGGGCATGTACACCGAGCTGGGCCGCATCGCCGCGTTGTCGCAGCGCGTGCATACGGAACGCAGCCCCCTGGAGAAGCAGGTGCGGCGGGCCACCTGGATCATCGCCGTCGTCGCGGTCGCGATCGGCGCGGCCTTCCTGCCCATCGGCGTCGCCGCCGGGCTGGGCTGGAGCGCGGCCATCAGCTTCTCCATCGGACTGATCGTCGCCAACGTCCCCGAAGGGCTGCTGCCCACCATCACCCTGGCCCTCGCCGCGGGAGTACGGGAACTCGCCCGTGGAGGAGCCGTCGTCAAACGCCTCTCAGGAGTCGAGACCCTGGGATCGACGACCGTGATCTGCACCGACAAGACCGGCACCCTCACCGAGAACAGGATGCGGGTCACCCGGCTGTGGCTGGCGGGCAGCGAGATGGACGCGGACCGGGCCGCTCACGAGCCGCAGGCGGCAGTCCTCGCAGGGAGCGGCGCCGCCTGCACCACGGCCGAGGCACCCACACCCGCACAGCCTCAGGGCAGCGGCGATCCCACCGAACTCGCGATCCTCCGCCTGGCCGAGGACCTCGGCGTCGCCGTCGAGCCCGCACAGCGCAAGTCCGACCGCCGCACGATCTTTCCCTTCGACGCCCACCTGAAGCGCATGTCCACCGTGAACGACGAGGCAGGCGCCGCCACGGTGCACACCAACGGCGCCCCCGAAGCCGTCCTGCCCTGCTGCACCCACCTCCTCGACCCGCAGGGAAAGAACGTCGAACTGGACGCCACCGTGCGCGCAGAACTGAACACCACCATCGATGGCTACGCGGCTTCCGGACTGCGGGTGCTCGCCATCGCCCATCACCTCCTGGGCCACGGGGAGACGGTGCCGGTGGACCGGTCGGCAGCGGAATCCGGACTGACCCTGATCGGCCTGGTCGCCATGGCGGACCCCGCACGTGCCGGCGTCGCCGACGCCGTCAAGGACGCGCACCAGGCCGGAATCCGTGTCCACGTCATCACCGGCGACTACGGACTCACCGCCGCGGAAATAGCCCGTCAGGTCGGCATCGGACACGTCGGCAGCCCGGTCCTCGCCGGTGACGTACTGGACCGGATGAGCGACAAGGACCTCGACGAACTCCTCGCCAAACGACAGGAGATCGTCTTCGCCCGCACCTCACCGGAAGCCAAACTGCGTATCTGCGAGGCTCTGCGCGCGCAGGGCGAAGTGGTGGCGATGACCGGAGACGGCGTCAACGACGCCCCCGCACTGCGCCACGCCGACATCGGTGTCGCCATGGGCAAGTCAGGAACGGACGTGGCCCGCGAGGCAGCCACGATGGTGCTCACCGACGACAACTTCGCCACCATCGTCTCCGCGGTCGACGCGGGACGACGCGTCTTCGACAACGTCCGCAAGTTCGTGCTCTACATCTTCGCCCACGCGGTACCCGAGGTCGTCCCCTTCCTCGTCTTCGCACTCTCCGGCGGTCACATCCCACTACCGCTGACGGTCTTGCAGATCCTGGCGATCGACCTAGGCACCGAAACACTCCCCGCGCTCGCGCTCGGACGCGAGCCCGCCGAGCCCGGACTCATGTCCCGCCCGCCCCGACCCCGTACGACGGGAGTCATCGACCGGGCCCTGCTCTTCCGCGCATGGGCGTTCCTGGGGACCATCTCCGCGGTCCTGGTCATGGGCGGCTTCCTCTTCACCTTGTGGCACGCGGGCTGGCACCCAGGGGACCCCACGGGCGGCGGCACCCCGTTGCACCAGGCGTATCTGGAAGCTACGACCATCACGTTCGTCGGCATCGTCGCCTGCCAGATCGGCACAGCCTTCGCCGCCCGCACCGACCGCGCCTCCCTGTTCACCGTCGGCATCTGGACCAACCGCCTGCTCCTGTGGGGCATCGCCTTCGAACTGGCCTTCACCGCGGCGGTCGTCTACGCACCGCCCCTCCAGCACATCTTCGGCACGGCGGCCCTCAGCCCGGCGCAGCTCGCGGTCATCGCACCGTTCCCGCTCATCGTCTGGGGAGCCGACGAAGCCCTCCGCTGGGTCCGGCGCCACCATGACGCAACCAGGTCCGCATCGCTCACAACGCCCGTGGCCTCACGCGATGCAGAGGGGCGTGCGGCGGGCCAGGCAGGGTGAGCAGCATCAGTACCGCATCCGGTGATCCCACCCGCCATCCCTGGAGTGCTCAAGAAGGACTTGGGCGTGGTGGCGGGACTTCAGCCCCCGTGCGCCGCTGACGGCGGCCGTTGTGCGGGCCGATACTCGGCGGATGCAGTCCAGGGCACGGTGCTAACCGGAGCGCAGCGCGATGTGCCGACCACCCTCGTGCTCGGGGTGTAGCGCAACTGCGTCACCGCGTCGACGCATCCGTCGGTGCGGGCGACGTGGCAGGCGATGGCCGCAGTGATCCGGTGACCATGCCCGGCCGCGTCCTGGCGGTCCTCGCGCAGGACCAGGGGCAGGCGATCGGAGCTGAGCCTGCTGACTGTCCGTCGCACAGCGACCGACGAGATCCCGCAGCCGAAGACAACCGAAGGCTCGTCAAGAGTTTCCCGGCGACAACAGGGCCTTGGTACTGCGCGGCGAGGCCGACCCCTCAGGACCGTACCCGAGGCGGATCACCATCTGCGCGTGTGAGGGGCGGGCGTCCGCCGGCGCCATGATTTCTTCGCGCAGGTCGGGCCATTCCAGCGCCTGGTGCAGGAGTGATGCCTGGACGCCGTGGGTGGTCGCGATCAGCAGGACTCGTTCGAGGGCTTGGCCCGCGCGGAGCCAGTCGGCCCGGCGATCGTGCGATGTGGACAGCACCGCGAGGGAGGGCCGCCTCTCGAAGGGGCGCGCGGTGAGCCCGTTCTGGTGGCGGTGGGCGCCGAAGTCCCGCATCGGAATACGGTCCCGGAAGTCCTGGGGGCCGAGTACCTCGGGTGGGATGCCCAGGCCGGAGTCGTCTGTCTTGACCACCCAGTGGCGGCTCTCCGCAGCTCGGTCCGGATCGTCGACGTTGCGGTGCTCCGCCTCCCCGGTGAGCCGCAGCACACGGTCGGCCTGTCCTGGTGAGAGATGGAGCAGTCGGGCCCCTTCCTCGTGTGCCGCTTCGGCCAGTTCGGTGAGCAGGGCGGCGGGCAACGGCCGTTCCGAGAAGGGGAAGCGGCTGCTGTGCCGGCGCCACACGGCGTCGTACAAGGAAGTGCGGGAGGACGTCCTGGCGGTGCCGCCCAGACGTACGGTGGCGAGCAGGTCCGGCTCGTCGGGGCGTGGGAGCAGCCGGGGCACCGGTTCCCAGCCGAAGTGCCCGACCGCGACTCGGAGGTTGAGTACGGCGCAGCCGACGGACAGGTGCAGGGCGCGGCCGGTCGGGTCGATGTGGCGCAGTCCGCGGTGGGTGGCCGCGCGGATCTCGACGGTGAGGGTCTCCGGGTCCAGGCGGAAGCGCCAGGGCTGGGTGTTGTGGATCGACGGGGCGGCTACGGCCGCGGAGAGCAGCCTCGCCAGCGTCGTCCCGTCGAGGGCTGCGATACGCATCGGGCTCTCCTGCCCGCCCTGTGCCAAGGGAGGCAGTCGGGCTTTTCGGTGACCGGATCAGCGTGGCGCCGGGCACCGGGGGAGGGGCAGGGGCCGACCGGCCTCGATGGGTCCTGGTCGGCCCAGTCGGAGTTCACCTCGTGGGGCGGTCGCCGGTCTGCGGCTGCTCCAACTGGGAAGCCAGAACCGCGGCCTGGACCCGGCGATGGACACCGAGTTTGGCCAGCAGCCGGGAGATGTGGTTCTTGACCGTTTTCTCCGACAGGTAGAGCTTCTTGCCGATCTCGCGGTTGGTCAGCCCGTCCCCGATCAGGGCGAGGATGTCCCGCTCGCGGGGGGAGAGGCTCGCCAACTCGGGGGCGAGGGCAGGGGTTTCGGCGGGTTCGGCACGCAGCGAGCGCATCAGGCGGGCCGTGGTCGCGGGGTCCAGCATCGACTGGCCCGAAGCGACCGTCCGCACGGCCGAGACCAGGTCGGAGCCCTTGATCTGCTTGAGGACGTAGCCCGAGGCCCCGGCCATGATGGCGTCGAGCAGGGCGTCCTCGTCGTCGAACGACGTCAGCATCAGACAGGCCAGCTCCGGCATCTGGCTGCGCAGTTCCCGGCAGACCGTGATGCCGTCGCCGTCCGGGAGACGTATGTCGAGCACGGCGACGTGCGGGCGCAGCGCCGTGCAGCGGACGAGAGCGCGCTCGGCAGTGTCCGCGTCACCGACGACCGAGATGTCCGGTTCGGAGTCCAGGAGGTCGGTGATGCCGCGTCGTACGACCTCGTGGTCATCCAGCAGGAAGACACGGATCGGGTTCTGCTCCGTGTAGGCACCTGTCTCGGCCATGACAACACCCTGTTCCCCAGTGGCGGGCGGTCTGTGAGCTGCCCGTGAGGACGATCCTTGCTTGCCGGGCCCGGATGCACTAGGGCCGACCGGCCCCAGTCGGCTTCGAGGCGCGCCCGTGCCGGCCCGATGGTGATGGCCCGGCGGCCCTGCTGGCGAGTGATCGGCCGTTGGGACCGCGGACCGCCCCCCCGCCCCGGCGCTGTTCGAGGTGGATTGCCTCGCTGTCGAGCGCACGGAAATCTGTGTTTGTCGGAGTAGACATTGGCCTCGGGGTGTGGTTATGGTTCTCTCGTAGCCCAGAGAGACAGCAGGGCCTGGCAGACACGAACTGCCGGGCGGTAGTACATGCAAGTGCAGTTCGCAGGACGGTGCGGTGGTGGAGTCGCGAAGCCAGAGTGGTTGCAGGACGGCGACGGGACTGGCGACCGTACCGGGTGGCCCGCAGTGGTCAGGGGCCGCCGTGAGCAGGACCGCAGTTGCAGTACCTGTAAGTGCAGTTCGCGGTACCCAGCAGTGAAGTAATTGAGCGGTACCTCGGTGAAGGCGTCGGCTGCGGACGCGCGCACCGGGAGGTTCGGCAGTGGGGTTCCAAGCCAGGGCAGACGCAGGACGGGCGACGGGGCTGGCTGCCGAAGAGCGGCGCCGTCACAGGCTGCTGAGCAGTTCGCATCATCAGCGGTACGTATCACCAGCAGTACGCAGTACCCCACTTGTAAGCAGTTGACCCCAGAGGGAAGAACGGAGGAGCCGAGCGCCATCAGGATCGCCCGGGCCGACATCTTGAACCCGGGTACCGCAGGACATCGATAGTGAGGTGGTCTCCGGTCAAGCAACCGCGATCCCAGCAGCCCCGGCAGCATTCCGGTCGGGTCTGCGGAAACAGAGGGCCGGCGCAGTACGAGGGCCGGCAGATGGTGTAGCAGTTCCTTCGGGGCCCTGGTGCGACGAGCACCAGGGCCCCTCCACGCGTTCCATGGAGAGGTGCAGATGACAGCAGACGACTCGTTCGGCCGTATCGACGACGACTACCCCGCCTACACGATGGGCGGAGCCGCCGAACTGCTCGGCACCACGCAGGGCTTCCTCCGCGCTCTCGGCGAAGCCCGCCTGATCACGCCGCTCCGCTCCGAGGGCGGCCACCGCCGCTACTCCCGCTACCAGTTGCGCATCGCCGCCCGCGCCCGCGAACTCGTCGACCACGGCACCTCCGTCGAGGCCGCCTGCCGCATCATCATCCTCGAAGACCAGCTCGAAGAAGCCCAGCGCATCAACGAAGAACACCGCCGCACCGCAGAATCGCCGAACCCGGCGACCAGGGCCTGAGACGGCCGAGACCCGCGACTCCTCCTTGAGCTTCGGGGCCGCCGCCCACGCAGGCTGCCCGGAACGCACAGCGTTCCGGGCAACTTCGTCTTCCACGGCACTGGGGCCGAGAGCGCGCCGTGCACGGAGAGCCACTCTCACGATTGCCGACGGCCGTGCCGCGGGTCCCCAAGGAGGAACTCGCGCCGGCCTTTGCCAGGTAGGACAGGCGCCGTAGCTGTGTTACGGAGGTCCCCCCGATCGAGTGAAGCCAGGGTGGGGAGGCCGGGGTCACTGTCGCCGAACTCCTCCTTGGCCGGCGGATCGGCCTCCGATACGACGCCGACGGCACGGCCCTCACCTTCTGTTCTCGCTTGGGTCCGGGCGCGCTCAGCCCCGGCTGCCGGCGCCGTACGGAGCGTACAGGTCCAGCAGCCGGGTCCGGGCGGAGCGGAGGCGGTGGGCGAGTACGTCGCCGACCCATTGGGCGATGGTGCTGCCGATGGCCGGGTCTTCCTCGCACAGCAGGCGGACGGCCGCGGCGTCGAACTCGTACGCCCGCACCGGGGTCGTCGCCTCGGCGCCCAGGTGCCAGGAGTGCGGGGTGAACAGCCAGGACCAGCCGACCAGTTCGTTGTGCCGGAGGGTCTCGATGACGGCCGCGCGGCGGCCCGGCACATGCATGTCGAGCTGGACCGTGCCCGTGCGGATGATCCAGAACCGGTCGGCCCGGCTCCCTTCCTCGAACAGGCGCGTCCCTTGCGGGAAGGAGACCTCGTGGGCGAAGCCCATGAGCCGCTGCTGGTGCTCGACCGGCAGCGCGCGCGGCATGCTGGTCGTGGGGGTGGTGATCATGGCGTGCCTCCCGACGAGACGGGGAACTGTCATGTCCAGCGTGTGCCCGACGCCCGGCGGCCGACCATGGGCCACCCGGTCCACCGGCCGGGCCACTCGGCTCTGAGCAGGGGACTTCCGGCATGCTGTGGCGCCACGGCCTGGGTTGTTCCATGAGTACGTGAGACGACCCGCTGGGTGGAGGGGCGAGCTGGGGTACCTCATTCCCTCCAGACCTCTGAAGGGTGTCGGCGGATCGGTCTGTTCGTCTTGTACCGGGTCGGTGAGGAGATGCCGGCCGCTACCGGAAACTCCGACGTCGAGTTCATGCAATGTCTGCCGGCCCTGCCCGAACCGGAAGTCGTCGACGGCGTGTTCTCCTCACCCGCACCAATCGTCCCGCTCAGTCGGAGAACCGCCCGCATGCCATCGAAGCCGTACGCGTCGCCCTTCTGGAGGACTGAGCCATGCGCATCGTCATCGCCCTCGGCGGCAACGCCCTGCTGCGCCGCGGTGATCGCCCCGACGCGGTCGTTGAGGAGGCGAACATCGACCGGGTGACCACCGCGATCGCCGCCCTCGCCCACGACCACGAGATCGTCATCACCCACGGCAACGGCTCCCAGATCGATCTGCTCGCTGTCGAGAGTGACGCCGACCCGGCCCTGAGTGCCCCCTACCCGCTGGATCTGCTCGGCGCCCAGACCCAGGGCATGATCGGTTCCCTGCTGTTCCGCACCCTGTACGACGCCCTGCCCGGCCGCCGTATCGCCGCGCTGGTCACCCACACCCTCGTCCGGGCCGACGACCCTGCCTTCGAGCACCCCACGAAGTTCGTCGGCCAGGAGTACCCCCACGACATCGCGTCCGAGCTCGCCCGCGAACGCGGCTGGCACATCGGCGCCGACACCACCGGCTGGCGCCGCGTGGTCCCCTCCCCGGCACCCGTACGCGTCCTGGAGACCGACGCCATCCACGACCTGCTGGGCAGCGGCACGCTCGTCATCTGTGCCGGCGGCGGAGGCGTCCCCGTCACCGCTGACCGCGACACCGGCGCGCTCACCGGGGTGGAGGCCGTCGTCGACAAGGACCTCACGGCAGCCCTGGTTGCCGAGCACCTGAAAGCCGACTTCCTGCTCATCCTCACCGACGTGCCCTGTGTCTACACCGGCTATGGCACCCCCGACCAGCAGCCCGTCCTTGGTACCACGCCCGCCGATCTGCGCCGGGGCGGCTTCCCCGAGGGCTCGATGGGCCCCAAGGCCGAGGCCGCCGCCCGGTTCGTCGAACGCACCGGGGGACTGGCCGCGATAGGTGCCCTGGACGCGGCGTATGAGATCGTCCACGGCAGGTCCGGCACGCTTGTGCGCCCGGACCTGCCCGCCGGCTGACGGTCGCCGACCGGAGGGCCGTCCGGCCCTGGCAGGAGGGGGCCGGACGGCCGGGGCCACGTCCCTGTCCGGCTCTCCCCACGACCAGTGCGTCGCACGAGCATGGAGTCAGGGAGACATCCCCGTGCGGAGCAAGGGAGAGAATCGGCGATGACAACGACAGCGGTAGTCGGAACGCGCGCAACCGAGGCATGGCACGGCTTCGTCGGCACGTCGTGGCGCGAGCGTGTCGACGTGCGCGACTTCATCCAGGCCAACTACACGCCGTACGAAGGCGACGCGTCCTTCCTGACCGGCCCCACCGATCGCACGCGCGCCGTCTGGGACAAGGTCAGCGCCCTGTTCCCGGAGGAGCGGCGCAAGGGAGTCCTCGACGTCGACGCGACGACCCCCTCCACGATCACCTCGCACGTGCCCGGTTACATCGACCGGGAACGGGAGTTGATCGTCGGCCTGCAGACCGACGCCCCGCTGAAGCGCGCGATCATGCCCAACGGCGGCCTGCGCATGGTCGAGAACAGCCTGAAGGCGTACGGCTACGAGCCCGACCCGTTCGTCACACGCGTCTTCGGCACCTACCGCAAGACCCACAACGACGGTGTCTTCGACGCGTACACCCCCGACATGCGGGCCGCCCGCAAGGCCGGGATCATCACCGGCCTGCCCGACGCCTACGGCCGCGGCCGGATCGTCGGCGACTACCGGCGCGTGGCGCTGTACGGCACGGAGCGGCTGATCGGGGCCAAGAAGGCCGAGCGGGCCCTGCTCGACGCCTGCGCCTCCTCCGTCGAGGTCATCCGCGATCGGGAGGAACTCGCCGAGCAGACAAGGGCGTTGGGTGAACTGACGCGGATGGCGGCGACGTACGGCTGCGACGTCTCGCGCCCCGCCGCCACCGCCCACGAGGCTGTGCAGTGGCTCTACCTCGGTTACCTGGCTGCCGTGAAGGAGCAGAACGGCGCCGCGATGTCGCTCGGCCGCACCTCCACCTTCCTCGACGTCTACCTCCAACGCGACCTGGACGAAGGTGTGTTGGACGAGTCCGGTGCCCAGGAGCTGATCGACGACTTCGTGATCAAGCTGCGGATCGTACGGTTCCTGCGCACCCCCGAGTACGACGCCCTGTTCTCCGGCGACCCGACCTGGGTGACGGAGGCCATCGGCGGTATGGGCGAGGACGGACGCACCCTGGTCACCCGCACGTCCTTCCGCTTCCTGCAGACCCTCTACAACCTCGGCCCCGCCCCCGAACCCAACCTGACGGTTCTGTGGTCGCCCCAACTGCCCCACGCCTTCAAGGAGTTCTGCGTCCAGGTCTCGATCGACACCAGTGCCGTGCAGTACGAGTCCGACGAGCTGATGCGGCCTCGGACTGGTGACGACACAGCGATCGCCTGCTGTGTGTCGGCGATGGCGGTGGGCAAGCAGATGCAGTTCTTCGGAGCGCGGGTCAACCTGGCCAAGGCGCTGCTGTACGCGGTCAACGGCGGCCGGGACGAGATGACCGGCGAACAGATCTCACCCGAAGCGCCTCGGCTGACAGGGGATTACCTGGACTACGCGGAGCTGTCGGCGGCCTACGATCGCGTCCTGGACTGGCTGGCCCGGACCTACGTCAACGCGCTCAACGTCATCCACTACATGCACGACAAGTACGCCTACGAACGCATCGAGATGGCGCTGCACGACTACCCCGTGCACCGCTTCATGGCCTGCGGCATCGCCGGGCTGTCGGTCGCCTCGGACAGCCTGTCCGCCGTCAAGCACGCACGGGTGAAGGTGTTCCGGGACGCCACCGGCCTCGCCGTCGACTTCCGCACCGAGGGCGACTTCCCGGCGTACGGCAACAACGACGACCGCGCCGACAGCATCGCCGTAGGACTCGTCGAGTCCTTCATGGCGAAGGTGCGCCAGTACCCCACCTACCGCGGCGCCGAACACACCCAGTCGGTGCTGACGATCACCTCGAACGTCGTCTACGGCAAGCACACCGGCAACACCCCCGACGGCCGGCGCACCGGAGCGCCCTTCGCCCCGGGCGCCAACCCGATGAACGGCCGCGACCGGCACGGGGTCGCCGCCTCCATGCTCTCGGTGGCAAAGCTGCCGTACGAACAGGCCCGTGACGGCATCTCGCTGACGACGAACATCACCCCGGAGGGGCTCGGTCACCGCCCCGAGGAACGCGCCGGGCACCTGGTGGGCATCCTCGATGCCTATATGGCGGCGGGCGGCTTCCACATGAACGTGAACGTACTTGACCGCTCCACGCTGCAAGACGCCATGGAACACCCGGACAAGTACCCGGACTTGACGATCCGGGTGTCCGGTTACGCCGTCAACTTCGTCCGCCTGACCCGCGAGCAGCAGCTCGACGTGATCAGCCGCACCTTCCACGGATCGCTGTGAGCACCGTCCGGGCCCTGACGACCGGCCGGATCCACTCATGGGACCTGTCCACCGGCGTGGACGGCCCCGGGACCCGGTTCGTCCTCTTCGTCTCCGGCTGTCCGCTGCGGTGCCTGTACTGCGCCAACCCCGACACCTGGCACATGCGTGACGGGCGGGAGGCGACGGTCGACGAGGTGATGGCGGAGATCGAGAAGTACCGCGCCTTCATCACCATCGCCGGCGGCGGGGTGACCCTCACGGGCGGCGAGCCACTGTTGCAGTCCGCCTTCAGTGGCGAGATCCTGCGCCGCTGCAAGGCGGCGGGCCTGCACACCGCGCTCGACACCTCCGGCTTCCTCGGCGCCCGCGCCACCGACGAACTCCTCGCCGACACCGACCTGGTGCTCCTCGATATCAAGTCCTTCGACCTCACGGCCTACCGCCACCTGACGGGCGGTGAACTCGCCCCCACCCTGAACTTCGCCACCCGCCTCGACCGGCTCGGGGTCCCGATGTGGATCAGGTACGTCCTGGTACCCGGCCGGACGGACGACGCGGAATCCGTGGACGGCCTTGCCGCCTTCGTCGCGGGACTCGGCACGGTCGACCGCGTGGACATCCTGCCGTTCCACAAACTGGGCGCCGCGAAGTACGAGGCCCTCGGCGTTCCGTTCCCGCTGCGCGACAGCCCCGTCCCCACTCCCGAACTGGTCGAACGTGTCCGTGGACAGTTCCGGGCGCACGCTCTGTCGGCCTACTGATCGCGGCACCGAGCACGACAGGCGGCCACGGCGGCCGGGAAGGTCGGGAAGATCAGGTCCGCCCCGGTGGAGTCCGCGAGACCGTACGACGTGAGATCGGCCATGACCTCCTGCTTGACGCGGGCGAGGGTGAACACGACGCCGCGGTGGGTGAGTTCGTGGCGCAGTTCGTCGGCCGCGTCGAGTGCGGTGATGTCCCCCTCGACGTCGGTCTCGGCACCCATCCAGAGCAGACGTGAAGACCCGAACAGCGAGTACAGAGCGAGGTCGAGCAGGATCGCCCGCAGTCCGGCAACCGGCGTGAGCTGCGGCACCAGGCAGCCTCCCCCGGGGACATGAGCCACATTTCCCGGATCGGTCTCAGGATCCACCGGCAGCGCACGGCCGTGACAGGCGAGGTGTGTCCGGGGCACCGGCTGCCGGGCAGGCACCCCAACAGTCCCTGCAGACAGGGCCGTTCAGCCCCGCAGCCACGGACCTTCGGCATCCGGCGCCGGCCGCCCCGCGAGACAAGAGTGAGGAGCGTCAGACACCGACCGGACGACAGTCCCACTCTCCCCGAAGGGATCACCACCATGGCCGTTCACGAGCCCCCTCACCGCAGCCAGGGCTTCCACCTGCCGTCCTCTCGCAGCAACGGGACCGCCCCTGCCTCCGTCTCCGAGTCCGCCGTGTCGGCACACAGTGACACCCACGCCGCACGGGCCTACGCCTTCGCGTCGCTGCGCCTACTCACCGGGTTCGTCTTCCTGTGGGCCTTCCTCGACAAGACCTTCGGCCTCGGCTACGCCACCCCCTCCGACAAGGGCTGGATCGACGGCGGCTCGCCGACCAAGGGCTTCCTGAGCTCCGTCGCCGCGGGGCCGATGGAGTCCACGTTCCACACCTGGGCCGGGGCCACCTCGGTCGACTGGCTGTTCATGCTAGGTCTGCTCGGCATCGGGGTCGCGCTCATCGCCGGCGTCGCACTGCGCTTCGCGGCCGTCGCGGGCACCTTGATGATGGCGTTCATGTGGCTGGCCGAGTGGCCGCCCGCCCAGCACCTCTCGGACGGCTCGCCGAGCATGTCGTCGAACCCGTTCGTGGACTACCACCTCATCTACGCCGTCGCCCTGATCGTCCTGGCCGCTGTCGCCGCCGGCGACACCCTCGGCCTCGGCAGGCTCTGGGCGAAGCTCCCGCTGGTCCGTCGTAGCCACTGGCTGCGGTGATCGCGGGAGGGGCGGCGGGCTCGTCGGTGGGCCCGCCGTGCCGAACACCGGCCAGGGCCGCTCGGTCCCTCGCAGGGACCTGTGGCCCCTGCCCGGCGCCTCGTCCGAGGACCAAGCTCGAATCAGGACCCCCCGATTCAGAAGGTGGACATCATGACCCGCACCGTCACCGTCGGACTCGACGGCTCCGCCGAGAGCCGGGCGGCGGCCGAGTGGGCCGCCCGCGAGGCACGGCTGCTCGGCCTGCCGCTGAAACTGGTCCAGGTCTGGGAGCCCGTACCGGCGCCCATGGCGCAGGCACCGCTACTCGGAGCCGGGACGCAGCAGTACTGGACCGAGAGGATTCCCCGCGAGACGGGCGAGGGCGTTCGGCTGCGCCACCCCGGCCTCGACGTGACCACTGAACAGCTGTCCGGCCCGCCCGCCGACGTATTGGCGCGCACCGCGAAGGACGCGGAGCTGCTCGTTCTCGGCTCCCGGGGACTGGGCGGGATCGGCGGGTTCATGGTCGGCTCGGTCGGGCTGTCGGTCGTGGCGCATGCCGACCGGCCGGTGGTGTTCGTCCGCGCCGGGGAACAGGCCGCCGACGAACACGCGATGGATCCGGCCGGCATCCCGTCCGCGGCAACCCCGTTCCGGCCCGTCGTCCTCGGCCTCGACATCGAGAGCCCCGACGACGAACTCATCGGGTTCGCGTTCGCCGCGGCCGCCCGCCGTGGCACCTTCCTGCGCGTCGTGCACGGCTGGAACCCGCCCGCCTACTACGCCTACGGCCTCCCCGTGGACCTCGAAGTGCAGGATGCCCTGGCACTGCGCGAATCCACCGCCCTCACCGAGGTCCTGCGCCCGTGGACCGAGAAGTTCCCGGAGACCGCGGTCACCGAGGAGTGCCCCTACGGCACCCCCGGCAGCCACCTCGTCGACGCCTCCCGTGAGGCATCTCTGGTCGTCGTCGGCCGCCGCGTCCGCCGCGGCCCGCTCGGCGCCCACATCGGCTCCGTCACCCACGCCGTCCTGCACCACTCCACCGCCCCCGTCGCCGTCGTCCCGCACGACTGACCCACACCTGAGGAGCAGCAATCATGAAGGCAGCGGTCGTACGAGCCTTCGGCGAACCCCTCGTCATCGAGGACCGCCCCGACCCCGAGCCCGGCCCCGGCCAGGTCCGCGTGCGCGTCGAGGCGTCCGGGCTGTGCCACACCGACATCCACGCCGCCCACGGCGACTGGCCCGTCAAGCCGAACCCGCCATTCGTCCCCGGCCACGAAGGCGTCGGCCTCGTCGAGAAGCTCGGCGACGGCGTCACCCATCTGTCCGTCGGGCAGCGGGTGGCCGTGCCGTGGCTCGGCTGGGCCTGCCGGCGGTGCGAGCACTGCCTGTCCGGCTGGGAGACGCTGTGCGAGCAGCAGATCAACACCGGCTACGGCTGTGACGGCGGGTACGCCGAGAAGATGCTGGCCCGGGCCGACTTCGCCCAGCCGGTGCCCGACGGCGTGAGTGCCGTGGACGCCGCCCCGCTGAGCTGCGCCGGCGTCACCACGTACAAGGCCGTCAAGGTCGCCGGAGTGCGGCCCGCGCAGCTCGTCGCGATCTCCGGGATCGGCGGGCTCGGTCACCTGGCGGTGCAGTACGCGAAGATCGCCGGGGCCACCGTCGCCGCGATCGACGTCACCGACGAGAAACTCGAACTCGCCACCGCACTCGGTGCGGACCTCGTCATCGACGCCCGCAAGGACGACGTCGCAGAGGTCCTCAAGCAACACGGCGGCGCGCACGCGGCGATCGCCCTTGCCGTGAACGAGTCCGCGTTCGCCGCCGTCAACTCCGGTCTGCGGCGCGGCGGCAAGCTCGTCATGGTCGCCATGCCCGCGCACGGCACCATCCAGGTCCCGATCTTCGACACCGTGCTGAACGGCACCTCGGTCATCGGCTCGATCGTCGGCACCCGGCAGGACCTCACCGAGGTCTTCCAGCTGCACGCGGCCGGCCGGACCAAGGTGATCAGCGAGACGCGCCCGCTGGACACCGTCAACGAGTCCATCGGCGACGTGCTGCGCGGCGACGTCAGGGCCCGGATCGTCTTCGACCTCGGCACGGGACGGTGAGGACGATGGACCTCCCGGTCGTCGTCGGAGTCGACGGCTCCGAGCCAAGCCTGCGAGCTGTCGACTGGGCCGCAGACGAGGCCGTACTGCGCGGGGCGCCGCTACGGCTGGTGTACGCGTCTCTGTGGGAACGGTACGAGGGCACCTTGCTCGCCACGGACCTGGACAAGCCGTCCGAGCAGGTGCGAGCCGAGGACATCGTCGATACGGCAGCCCGGCGCGCTCATCACCGACAGCCCGACGTGAAGGTCTCCACCGGCGTACTGCCCGAGGAACCCGAGTACGCGCTGGTCCGGGAGAGCCGGACCGCCTCGCTACTGGTGACGGGCACGCGTGGCCGCAGCGGGCTCGCCGAGACACTGCTGGGCTCGGTGAGCCTGATCGTGGCCGGGCACGCGCAGTGTCCGATGGTCGTCGTACGCGGCAACCACGACGCCCAGGCCCCGACCGGCACGCACGGCCGTGTCGTCGTGGGTGTCGGAGAGAAGCCGGCGGGCTCGGCGGCGGTGCGCTTCGCCTACGAGGAGGCGAGGCGACGTGGGGTGCCGGTGGACGCCGTACGCGCCTGGCGGTGGCCCGCGCGTGAGAGCACCGATTTTCCACTGCTCGCCGGAGAACTCACCCGACTGCACGAACAGCAGGCGGTGGAAGTCCTGGAAGCGGCGTTCCAGGACGCTCCCGCCGATGTCGTGTCACACCGCCGTGTGGTCGAGGGCCGCACCCGGACCGTGCTCGTGGACGCATCGCGGGACGCGGACCTTCTGGTCATCGGAGCCAAGCGTCGCCCTGGGCACTACGGGCTCCAACTGGGCCGGGTGGCCCACGGGGTGCTGCACCACTCCGCCTGCCCTGTCGTGATCGTGCCCGAGCGGGTGTGAGCGCCGGAGGGTCCGGGGCACGGCGGTTTCTCGCACCCGGACGCCGACTTCGTCGACCAGGTTCTCGACAAGAGCCCTGAGGTCGTGCGCGACTACGCGCCGCCCTACGCCAGCAGACAGTCGGCGTCTGAACCCGCCACCTGGTCTGGATCCGCGAGCACGACACCGATCTGCCCGAGGTCGTGGACCAGCCCTTGAACGCCTCAACCGACCGCTCACCCAAAGGAGTTCACCCTTATGACCGTACGCGTCGGCATCAACGGCTTCGGCCGCATAGGCCGCACCTATCTGCGCGCGGCACTCGACCGCGCCGAGGCGGGCACCCAGGACGTCGAGGTGGTCGCGATCAACGACATCGCCTCACCCGCCACCCTGGCCCACCTGCTGGAGTACGACTCGACGTTCGGCCGCATCGGCCGCGACGTCCAGCACGACGACAGCTCCATCACGGTCGACGGGCTACGCATCGCCGTCACCGCCGAACGCGACCCGGCCGCCCTGCACTGGTCCGACTACGGCGCCGGCGTCGTCGTCGAGTGCACCGGCCGCTTCCGCGACCGCGACTCCGCGGCCCTGCACCTCAAGAGCGGCGCCCATACCGTGCTGTTGTCGGCGCCGGGCAAGGATGTGGACGCCACCATCGTCCTGGGCGTCAACGACGACACGTACGACCGCCATCGCGACCGGATCGTCTCCGCCGCCTCCTGCACCACCAACTGCGTCGCACCGATGATGAAGGTGCTCCACGACGCCTTCGGTGTCGAGCGCGGCATGATGACCACCATCCACGCCTACACCAACGACCAGTCCCTCCTCGACGGCCCGCACAAGGACCTGCGCCGCGCCCGCTCGGCCGCACTGAACATCATCCCGACCAGCACCGGCGCCGCCCGCGCGGTCGGCCTCGTCATACCGGAGCTGGCAGGGGCGCTGGACGGCATCGCCGTCAGAGTCCCCGTCGAGGACGGCTCGCTCACCGACCTCGCCGTGGTCCTGAACCGCGAGGTCACCGCGGATGAGGTCAACGAGGCGTTCACCGTGGCCGCCGAGGGACCTCTCAACGGCATCCTCCGGGTGTCGAAGGCGCCCATCGTGTCCCGTGACGTCATCGGGGATCCCGCCTCCTGCGTCTTCGACCCGGCCCTCACCCAGGCCAACGGCACGCTCGTCAAGGTCTTCGGCTGGTACGACAACGAGTGGGGCTACACCAACCGTCTCCTCGACCTCACAGCCCTCGTCGCCGACGACTGACACGTCCCGGAGGGGACCGGCGCCGTGGGACGCCGGTCCCCTCCGCATGTCACGGACGACCGGCGGAAAAGGTTGGGCCGACCGGCCCCCGATACACCCCGGACAGCCCATGGGACCCCTCGCCGATCCGCTGGATGCTCGAAGTGCCGGACAAAGCCCTGGAGGAGACCCCTGATGACGGACGACGTGCTCAACCGATCCCCGGTCCACGCGCTGCTCGCGGACGGCACCACTGTGTGCGTCCGCCCCGTGGCGCCAGGAGATCACGATCAACTGGACCGGTTCTACGAGGAGTTGTCTCCGGAGAACCTGCGGCTCAGGTTCTTCGCGGCGAGCCGGCGGTCGGGAGCCCTGGCCGCCGACCGGGCCAGCACCCAGTCCCACCCGGGCTATCGCGCCCTACTGGCCGAGACCCAGGGCCGGATCATCGGCCTTGCCGAGTACGACACGGGGGGCGACGCCAAGGACTCCGCGGAGATATCCATCGCCGTCGCCGACGGCCTGCACCACCGTGGTGTCGGCACCCTGCTCGTCGAGCACCTGGTCTCCGCGGCCCGTGCCGAGGGCATCGTCACCTTCACCGCCGACGCGCTCAGCGAGAACCACGAGGTGCTCCGCCTCTTCGCCGACCTCGGGCTGCGCACGGAGCGCCGCTTCGAGGGCCCCGAGATGCGCTGCACCATCCGGCTCACCGAGGACGACACCTACCTCTCCGCCGTGGAGGCCCGGAGCCGGGCAGCCGACGTGGCCAGCCTTACGCCCTTGTTCCGGCCGGGCGTCGTAGCGGTCGTCGGTGCCGGACGCCGGCCCGGCTCGATCGGCCGCGCGATCCTCCACCACCTGCACTCCGGCGGATTCACCCGGCGCCTCTTCGCGGTGAACCCGAGTGCCACCTCCATCCTGGGCATCCCGTCCCACCCTTCCGTCAGCGCCCTGCCCAGGACGCCGGACCTGGTGGTCGTCGCCGTACCCGCCGCCGCGGTCCCGGCCACCGCCGAGGAGAGCGGCAAGGCCGGTGTGCGGGCCCTGCTCGTGGTGACCGCCGGTCTCGACAGCCATCAGTCGCAGGCGCTGCTGACCGCATGCCGTACCTACGGCATGCGCTTGGTGGGCCCCAACTGCCTGGGCATCTCCAACACCGATCCGGAACTGCGGCTCGACGCCACCTTCGCCGCCAACCACCCGAGCCCCGGCACGGCGGGCGTCGCCGTGCAGTCTGGCGGCGTCGGGATCGCCCTGCTCGAAGGCCTGTCCCGACTGGGCATCGGCGTCTCGTCGTTCGCCGCCCTCGGCGACAAGTACGACGTCAGCGGCAACGACATGCTCCAGTGGTGGGAGAGCGACGGCACCACCGACCTCGCTCTGCTGCACCTGGAGTCCTTCGGCAACCCGCAGGCCTTCTCCCGGACCGCACGCCGGGTGACCCGCCGCATGCCGGTGCTCACCGTCGACGCCGGCCGCACCGACGCGGGCCGCCGAGCCGCGGCCTCGCGCACCGCGGCCGCCGCCACCCGCACCATGACCCGCCAGGCCCTGTTCACCCAGGCCGGCATCACCGCGACCCGCTCGATCGGTGAACTTCTGGAAACCGCGGCCCTGTTGCACTCCCAGCCGTTGCCCGAGGGTTCCCGGGTCGCGATCGTCACCAACGCGGGCGCCGTGGGCGTCCTGGCCGTAGACGCCTGCGCCGAGGCAGGTCTCACCCTGCCGCCGCTGAGCCCCGAGACGGTCGCCGACCTGGTCGCCGTACTGCCCGAGGGGGCTGCGGTCGGAAACCCGGTCGACGCCACCGCCGCGGTGAGCGAGGAAGAGCTCGGCGCGTGCCTGGACCGGCTCGTGAAGTGCCCGGGCATCGACTCGGTGCTGGTGGCCCTCGTCCCCACCGCGGTCGCCGAGGCGACCGGCGACGACCTGGTCCGGGCGCTCACCCGGGCACCCGCACGCCGGGCCCGGCCGGTCGCCGTCGTACGCCTGGAACAAGCCCTGCCGGTCGAGCTGTTGCCCGCCGGCGGCGGCACGATCCCCTCGTACGCCGAACCGCACACGGCGGCCCGCGCACTCGCCCATGCCGCCCACCGTGCGGCCTGGCTCGCCCGTCCCGCGGGCACCGTTCCGGAACTCTCGGACGTCGACACCCAACGGGCACACACGATCGTCGAGGACCATCTGCGGGCGCATCCGGACGGCGGCCTGCTCGACCCGCGCACCTGCGCCGACCTACTGGCCTGTTACGGCATCCCGCAGATCCCGTGGGCCTGGGCCGAGACCGAGGACGACGCCGCCCTGGCCGCGGAACGGCTGCGCGGCTTCGACGGACGCGTGGTCATGAAGGCGCACTGGCCCGGCCTTGTGCACAAGACGCAGCAGCACGCGGTCCACCTCGACCTGCGGGGCGACTCCCAAGTCCGGGCCGCGTTCCGGGACTTGGAGACGCGATTCGCGAGCCTGATGACCGGGGTGGTCATACAGCCGCTCGCCGCCCGCGGCACCGAACTGTTCGCCGGCGTCGTCCAGGACGAGGTCTTCGGACCGCTCGTCTTGTTCGGACTCGGCGGAACGGCCACCGAGGTACTCGCCGACCTCCCCCAGTCTCGGCTTCGCTCGACCGGGGGGACCCCCATGGCCCGGCTCGCCCCGCTCACCGACCATGACGTGCACGACCTGATCACGTCCCCGCGCTGCGCCCCACTGCTGTTCGGCGCGGACGCCAGCGGCCCCGTAGATCTGTATGCCCTGGAACAACTGCTGCTGCGACTGTCCCGGATGGCGAGCGACCTGCCGCAGCTCGCCGAGGCCGACTTCAACCCGGTGCTCGCGGCACCGGACCAGGTCACCGTGCTCGACGCACGCGTCCGCCTGCTGCCGCGCCCGCCCCACGACCCCTACCTGCGTCGACTCCGCTGAGGAGAATCAGCCATGAAGCACAACAAGGTCGGCTCCGTGATGACCAGTGACGTCGTCCGAGCCGAATACGGCACCCCGTTCAAGGAGGTGGCGAGACTGCTCGCCGCCCACCGGATCAGCGGACTGCCCGTCGTCGACGAGGACGACAAGGTGATCGGGGTCATCTCCGAAACGGACCTCATGGTCCGTCAGGCGACGACCCCCGACCCCTACGAACCCCCACGCCGTCGGCGGTTCGCCGCGCTGACACGCGGCGGTCGGCAGCAGACCACGAAGACCGAGGCCCGTACGGCAGGTCGGCTGATGACCGAGCCGCCGGTCACCGTGCACGCCGACGACACCATCGTCGAGGCCGCCCGGACCATGGCCCAGCATCGCGTCGAGCGGCTGCCGATTCTCGACGAGGCGGACCGGCTGGTCGGCATCGTCACCCGCCGCGACCTGCTCCAGGTCTTCCTGCGGCCCGACTCGGAGATCCATGAAGAGGTCGTCCAGGACGTGCTCGGGCGCACCCTGTGGGTGCCGCCCCACGGCATAGACGTCTCCGTGACGGAAGGGGTTGTCACCCTCACCGGCCAGCTGGAGCGCAGGAGTGAGACGGATATCGCCGTCTCGATGACCCGCCAGATCGACGGCGTGGTCGCTGTGGTCGACAAACTCACCCACCGGCTGGACGACGCACGGGTGCGGGCCGACGAGCACGCACTGCACGGCGTGAGCGACGACTGGCTGCGCGGGCTGTGAGAGGAGGTGGAACGTCATGAGACGGGGCACCGAGTGGGAGGTGCCGTGCATCGCTTGCGGGGACGGTCAGTTGAAGCAGCGCCTGGGAACAGTGAGTGTGGCGGCCGCCGCCCTTCGTCGGCGATGGCGGCGGCCGCCTGTCGCGAGGACCCGTGTCTTCGCTGGCACGAGACCTCACGCGGGATCGTCCTCACCGCGCCTGGGGCGTGCGGAAGTTCGCCCCACTTGAGTGGGCCGGAGGACGAGGGATCGGGGTCCGCGGAATGGTTCACTGGGTGCGGGCTCTGGTGCCCTGCCTGTGTGGTCGTCCTCCGGGCGCGGGGGCACGGGGGCAGACGGTGGGCCGCGTCAGCGGGCCGACGGGTTTCAGGTAACGGAACCGGGTCGTCTGTTCGAAAATCTGGAGTGTGACGGATGCTCGGCGACAGCACCTGACTTCAGCCAGTGGTGAGCTGTTCGGTTCGGGCTTGGTTCTCGGCCGGACAGAGCCCGGCAGAGGCGCCCAGCAAGCCGCCCTCGACGGCTGCCTCTACGGGACGCGGAGGTGCGGTGGTCAGCGCGCCGTGGAGGTGGCAGCCCTGGTCACGCGGTCGCTTGGGCCGACGAAGCGTTGCCGGAGGGCCGCTCGGGACTGGTTCCCGGCAGGGGGCGGGGCCGTTCGCCGCCAGCAGACGGCAGGTGCGGGTGCACCTCGAACACTCCGTCCAAGCCGGTGACCCGCAGGAGCCGCAGGAAGTCGCCGCTGCCGGTGACCAGCCGCAGCCGGCCGTTCCGGGCCAGGACCCGGGTCCGGGCCCGGCACAGGACACCGAGCCCGGAGCAGTCGATGAAGGACACGGACCGCAGGTCGAGCACCAGATCGGGGTGCGGACCCGAGGTCAGGGCGTCGAGGCGGGACGCCAGCGGGATCGCCGTCACGAGGTCGACCTCGCCGTGCCACGTCACGACGGTCGCCCCGTCGATGCTGCGTACGGTGCGCGATGGTGCGGACCTCGTGTGGTTTTCGGTCATGGTGAGATCAAAGCCGCAGTGGAAGTCCGTACGGAAGGGCCGATCGGTCCCTGGAGGTGGGGCCAGGCAGGTCCCGGTACGTGCCGCGCCCGGCAGGGTCCGTCCGGTCGGGACGATGGCCCGACCGGCCCAAGCGGTCCGCCTCGCACGCAGGCCACGCTGGATGTGCGGGGCGAACCCGGCACGATGGGACGCCGGACTCGTACTGGCAGCCGAGAACCCGCCCTGACCATCAGCAAGTCGAGGGACGTGATGACCATGCCCGAACGGACACGGACCGACACCGGTACGCCGGCGGAAAGCCCCCTGGGCGACCTGGGTCGCCGCCTCGCCACCAGGCGCGTACAACTGGGCCTGACCCTCCCGGAGGCAGCCACCCGGGCGGGCATGGCGCCCAGCTATCTGAAGTACCTGGAGGAGCATCCCGGTGCCGCACCGGGCAGGGGCACGCTCCTCGGCCTGGCCGATGTTCTGGAGACCACGGTGTCGGAACTCGCCGGCGGAGCCGTCGATCTGCCGCCAGGGCTCGAACAGGCCGCTCGCAGCCCCGAGTTCACGGAGCTGGGCGCGGGCGAGTGCAGGTCCCTGCTCGGCACGCACGGGGTCGGGAGAATCGCGGTATCGACCGATTCGGGACCTGTCGTCGTGCCGGTCAACTACAGCGTCGTCGACGACGCGATCGTGTTCCGGACAGCCTCCGGTGCGACGCCTTCACTGGCCGTCGGCCGTCGGGTGGCCTTCGAGGTGGACCGCATCGACGACGCGTTCAGCCGGGGCTGGAGCGTGCTCGTGCGGGGGCATGGGCGGGCGGTGGCCGACTCCGGCGAGGCACGCCGGCTCGCGGACGGTGCCCACAGCAGGCCGTGGGCGGGAGGCGAGCGCGAACTATGGGTGCGGATCGACATGCAGGCGGTCACGGGACGTCGGATCACCGTGTGACGGAGCCGTCGTCGTCCGGCCCACATAGGGCGGACGACCTTTCTCCCTCCCTGCATGGCAAGCCGAACGGCCCTGTTCCAAGGGGCCGTTCGGCGTTCTGACGGGTACTCATGGCTCCTGCCCCGCGGGTCGGCGGACGACGAGCATCGTCGGTGGAGGCACTCCGGCCCGGATCGCCGGGTGGCACCCCTGGTCAACCGCGGACCCGCCTTGCGGCGCCTCCTGCACCAGGCACAGGTCCTGGGCACACCCTGAGCACGCAGAAGGGAAGCAGGCCCATGACTGACCCACACGTGGTCGTCGGAATGGACGGCTCACTGATCTCCGTACGGGCATTGGACCAGGCCGCGGAGGAAGCGGCACGACGCGGCATCGCGCTGCGCGTGGTGTACGCCGTGCCCGACCGCGACGAGGCCGGTCCGGTTTTCGGGTCCGCGGCCTCGCGCGTGCGTGAACGGCACCCCGCGGTGCCCGTGGAGACCAGAGCGGTGGAGGACGGCGTCGTGCGGGCGTTGGCCCGCGAGAGCGCGGACGCGGTTCTCACGGTCATCGGTACTCGGGGACTCGGCGGACTGACCGGTCTCGTGTGCGGCGCGGTGACCTCCCGGCTCGCCACGCAGGCGCACGGTCCGCTGCTGGTCGTACGCGGGGAACGCCCACACGACGACCACCGCGATGTGCTGCTCGGCGTAGCGGCCGATACAGACACAGAGGCGGCCCTCTACGCCGTTGACGAGGCGCAGCGGCGAGGTGCACACCTTCGTGTGCTGCGCTCCGGGACGCACCGGCACCCGACCCCCGAACTGCCCTCACTGATACCGGTGACGAGGCCGGGACAGGAGGGCCTCCCGAGGGTGGCGGTGGCGAGCCGGACGTCCCGTACCACCCCGGCGCACGCCTTGGTGGAGGCCACCCGGGATGGCGTCGTCGTGGTCATCGGATCGCACCGGTCGAGCAGCCGACACGGCGGTCACCTGGGGTCGGCCGCGCACACCCTCCTGCACCACGCGCACTGCCCCGTGGTCGTCGTCCCCACTGGGTGACGACGGGCAACAGGGCTGCCGCGCTGTCGAGTTCAAGTCGGCGGCGGGGGCTTGCTGCGACCGGATGGAATCGGGTGACAGGGCCGGACGGCGTGCGTCAGGGACCCATCCGGCCCTGTCGGGGTGCCGCGCCCAAGGAGAGTCTTGAGACCTGGGAAGCAGGATCGGGGCCGCCGAGCCCGACGCCGCAAGGTTGTGGATTCGGCGGCACGAGGCCGCCCGTCGGTGAACCGCTGAGCGAGGCGCCAAGGTTCTGAGACTGCGCTAGGGGAAGGGAGGACCGTCATGAGCGGCCCGGTCGTGGTAGGAGTCGATGGCTCGCAGTCGGGTATGGCGGCGGTGGAGGCCGCGGCGCGCGAGGCCGAGCGGTTAGGGGTGGAGCTCCGGTTGGCGCACGCCTTCGAGTGGTCGTCGGCTCATGTGCCGTCCGGTGTTCCACCCTGGGACCAGGGTGGGGCCGGGGCGTGCCGCGTGGTGAGGGGCGCGTTGACCGAGGCCGAACGATGGGCCCTTAGCGCTGCGCCCCATGTCCGTGTGACGCACGAAGTCCTCATGGGTTCCCCCGTGACGGTGCTGGAGTCCGGATCCCGTGAGGCGTCTCTTATCGTGGTGGGCAGCAGTCCGCCGGGCAGGTCCGGCTCACTGCGAGCCGGCTCGGTGGCCGGGAAGTTGGCAGCCCATGGACGTTCACCGGTGCTGGTGGTGCGAGGCAGGCCGGACCCGTCCGGCGCCGTCGTGCTGGCCGGCGGCCACACACAGGAGGCCCGGGCTGCGGCGGAGTTCGCCTACGCCGAGGCGTCGTCCCGTGGCGCAGACCTGGTCGTGCTGGCCAGGACGACCGTGTGGAACAGCCGATCGCACAACGGCTTCGCCGCCGCTCTGTCCGTGCTGAGCGAGAAGTACCCGGACGTCACCACGCACCGTGCCCGAGTCCCCGTCCGGGGCGGGCTCTGCCGGGCACTCGTCGAGGCGAGCAGCCGAGCACAACTCGTCGTGGTCGGCTCGCGAAACCGGGACCGCCTCGCGGGTGCGCTGCTGGGCACGGTCAGCTGGGCTGCACTGCACCGCGCGGACTGCCCCGTTGCCGTGATCCGGTCGGAGAAGGGCTGATCGGGCGGCGATGTCGCTCGGGGCGTCGCTGGATGAGCAGGCGGGGGTTGCACGGGCCGGGCACATCTGAGACTCGGCCTCACCCGCGCGCTGCCCTCGTAGCCGGGTCAGGCGCACACGGACCAGCGTCGGCGTCGGTGTTGAGGATCTGCGAGTCGGAACATCCATTAGCAGACCTTCTGTTGCTCCAGCCACTTGAGGACTTCGGCTCGCTTGTGGAGGATCTTGGCGTTCCTGCCTCGGTCGAGCTTGTAGCCCGTCAAGCCACGTTTTATGCCTCCCTGTGGACCCAGCTCGTGGACATATTGAGATTGGCTTGTCCTACCTTCCAAGCGTGGGTCTGAGGCGGTCCTTCGTAGGATCGTCGGGCCCAGGGGTTCCGGGTATGGCTGTCAGCTTGTCGCCGCTGGATGGCTCAAATGACTTGGCCGCCCGGAGCCCTGCGACGACTCGACCGCTAATGGGGATACGCGACTTGATCGCTGTGTAGGACAACGTCGGCGAGGTCGTCTGCTGGGCCGCATCTGGACGACGAGCTGGCGGCGGTGACCGTGCCCGAGATCTGGGCCGGAGTGGACATCGGCAAGGAACACCACCACTGCGTGGTGATCGACGCGCAGGGCGAACGCCTGTTGTCGCGGCGGGTCCTGAACGACGAGACCGCGCTGCTGGAGCTGATAGGCGACGTACTCGCCTTTTCCGAGGACGCGTTGGGGGCGGTGGACATCAACCTCGGCGGAGCCGCCCTGCTCATCGGTCTGTTGCTCAGCCCCGATCAGCCGATGGTCCATCTCACCGGCCTTGCTGTTCACCAGGCGTCGGCCGCCTACCGGGGCCGGGGCAAGACGTATGCCAAAGACGCCTTCGTCATCGCCGCCCAGGCCCGCATGCGCAAGGACCCTGGCGTGCTTCGGCCAGGCGACGAGACAGCCGTCGACCTCAAGATTCTGGTCAGGCGCCGCACCGACCTGGTCAACGACCGCACCCGTCAGCTCAACCGGCTCCGTGAACAACTCCTGGAGATCTGCCCGGCCTTGGAGCGAGTGCTGAGCCTGACGAACAAGGGCCTGGTCCTGCTGCTGACCGGCTACCGGACGCCGGCCGCGATCCGCCGTAGCGGTGCCAAGCGCATCGAGACCTGGCTGAAGAACCACAAGGTCAGCGGCGTTGCCTCGCTCGCCCGGGCTGTCGTCGAGGGGGCCCAGTTCCAGCACACCGCGCTGCCCGGCGAGACGCTGGGCGCCTCGATGGCGGCCAGTCTCGCGAAGGGGGTGTTGGTTCTCGAAGAGGAGATCGCCGAGCTCGACACACTCATCGAAATCCGGCTTCACGAGCACCCGTCTGCCGAGGTGATCCGCAGCCTGCCCGGCATGGGTGCCATGCTCGGGGCCACGTTCATCGCCGCCACCGGCGGCGATATCGAAGCCTTCTGCACGGCCGACCGGCTGGCCGCGTTCGCTTGCCTGTCCCTCGTGCCGCGCGACTCCGGCCGCGTCAGCGGAAACATGCGCCGACCACGCCGTTACCACCGCGGGCTCCTGCGCGCCTTCTCCCTCTCCTCCATGGCCAGCCTGCGATCGTGTCCCGCATCGCGGGCGTACTACGAGCGCAAGCGCGTCGAAGGCAAGGGGCACAAGCAGGCTGTGCTCTCGCTCGCCCGCCGCAGAGCCAATCTCCTGTGGGCCAGGATCCGCGACGGAGCGTGTTATCAGGCGGCACCACCAATCACCATGGCCGCTTGACTTCCTGATTGGGAAGTCCTACCTGTGGGGTCGGCACTCCGCGGCGACATGATTCTGCAGAGTCGTGGGCCTGCTGCTGGTGGTCTTCGGCCCCGTCGAAGGGCGAACGACCCATCGACTGCTGGACGTCGAACCCTTCCGCGACCGGGCCTTCCCCGTGCAGAACATCGTCCTGGGCGTGGCCATGGCAGCCTTCGTGCCGGTGTCCTTATTCACGAGCGTGTACGCCGAGGTCGCCGTCGGGAAGAAGGCCCCCGCGGCCAGCCTCGACCTGCTCTACTTCTTCCTCGGCTTCGTGGTGGCCGCGTGGATCGGCGGACGGATGCTCCGCCGCATCGGCGCCAAGCGGCCCGTGGTGCTGGGCGGCGCACTGTCCTGCGTCGGCTACTTCCTGTGGGCGTGCCGGGTGATCGCGCTGAGCGAGAGCCACATCGTGTGGTGCATCGTGCTCACGCAAGCACGAATGGGACTGATGCTGGGACAGGCCAACACCGAAGCGGCCAACCGCGTACCCCAGCTTTCCTACGGCGAAGCGGCCGGAGTCACGCAGACCGTGCGCAACTGCCGCTTCAGCCTGGGCCTGGCCGTCCTCGGCAAGATCTTCGCCTCCGTACTGCGGTCACGGATCACCCGGACCCTGACCACGCAGGGAATGGACCACGATGCGGCGAGCCGGGAGGCCAAGTCGATCTCCCAGCTGAGTTCAGGACAGGGCAGCAGTGGTGGCACCGCGTCCAATCCGCACTTCGTCCGGCTGGACGTGGCCGAGGCAACCCGCTCGGTGCTGCTCGGCATGAGCGTCATCATGGCCATCGTCTTCGTCGTCGCCCTGTTCGGCTGCGACGCGGAGTCCAACAGGAACTGCCCGCCGAACAGCGGGAACCGAGGATGACTCAGGCACCGGAAACGGGAAACTGACGGGACGCCACGGCAGGCAGAACGAGCGGGGACCTGAGCTGCCGGTCAGGCCGGGGCGCCGACCGGATCGACAGCGTTCGATTCCGACATGCCTCGGGTACGGCGTCGGGCGAGACCGGCGTCACAGACGCAGGACGATCAGGGCCGTGTCGTCGGTGTTGCCCTCGGCCGGGAGCAGGTCGGTGAGGAGGGCGTCGGCGAGGGGCTCGGGTTCCGCGTGTCGGTGGTGGGCGAGGGAGTCGGCGAGGCGGGCCAGACCGTGGTCGATGTCCTCCGTACGACGCTCGATCAGTCCGTCGGTGTACAGCACGAGGGTGGCCCCCTCGGCGAAGGGGAGGCTCGTCTGCGGCCGGCCGACATGCTCGGGTCTGGCGCCCAGGGGCGGATCCGTGGCCTGGTCGAGGAAGGTCACCGTGCCGTCGGGGTCGAGCAGGGCCGGGGGAGGATGGCCCGCGCAGCTGTAGGTGATGGTGTGGTCGTCCCAGTCGATGAACGTCGTCACCGCCGTGGCGGACTCGGCGCCCTCGACGAAACGGGCGTAGAGACCGAGGGCCTCCAGGGCGGAGCCCGGCCCGTCGGCGACCCGGCAGGCCGCGCTCAGGGCGCTGCGCAGTTGGCCCATGGCGCAGGCGGCCGCCAGACCGTGCCCGACGACGTCGCCGACGGCGACCGCCATTCCGCCGTCGGGCAGGTCGACGAGGTCGTACCAGTCGCCGCAGACGTTCAGGGCGTCCACGGCGGGCCGGTAGCGGACGGCCGCCCGGTGGTGGCCGACCGGTCGCGGCGGGGGCAGCATCGCCGCCTGCAGGGTCAGGGCCACCTCGCGCTCATGGGCGTGTGCCCTGCGCAGCCGCTCGTTCACCTCCTGCAGCTCACGCGCCCGGGTGTACAGCTCGGCTTCCAGTACCCGGGCCCGGCTGTCGCCGGCCCGGCCGCCGATGGCCCGGACGAACTCGGTGACCTCCTCCACCCGGTGGACGATCAGCGTCACCTCGCCGTCCTTGCCCCGGACGGGCGCGTTGACGGGGCTCCAGAAGTGCTCCACCCATCGGCCGGGCCGCAGCGGGTCCTCGATGTCGTAGCGGAGCAGGGCCATGGTGTCGCGCTCGCCGGTGGTCGCCGCGCGCAGCATCGACTCCCGGGTCTCGCGCATGCCGGCCGCCGCCGGATCCTTGGGGTTCTCGGGGAAGACGTCGAAGATGTAGCGGCCGATCAGCTCCTCGCGTTTGCGTCCCGACAGGCGCTCGAAGTCCTCGTTGGCATCGAGGTAGATCAGCTCGGGGGTGAGCAGCGCCACCATGCCGGGCAGGTCGCGGAAGACCGCCTCATAGTCGATCTCCGGATCCTGCATGGTCTGCCCGTTTCGACGCCGAGGGTCACTGTGTCGTTCCACGATAGGAGGGATCTGGCCAGGCAGCCCGGAAACGGCTCTTTTCGGTTCGGTGAGCAGTGACGATGGCGTCGGCCGTCACCCGACCGAGTGGCCTGCTCGGAGAGGGCGCCCTGGGCAGCCGCGCGATGGTATGGCCCGGCGAGCGGCCACGCCGTTCACGATCCGGTCTGTGTTGGGCCGACGATGTCCGTGCTGAGACGTCGGTAGGCGGCTCGGGCGTGCAGGAGCCGGGCCAGGGCCGTGCCCAGCAGGGCCGCGGTGAACAGGCAGGCGAGCCAGAACGCGTCACGGTGTCCGGCCCAGGTGAGGGTGCCGGCGGGCGGGACGGCGAAGCCGTTCAGGAAGAGCCAGCACAGCACCGCGGTGCCGGGAGCCGCCGTGAAGCGGGCACACAGGCCGAGCAGCACCGATAGCAGGGACAGCGCGGCCAGCGCCGGAGAGGGCCGATCGGTACCTATCAGCGCATTGAGCAGTGCCACCAGCACCAACGCGCCGCCGGACGCCGCGGCCCAGACCAGTGGCGTGGCCAAGGGCGAGGGGACAGGCCGTGCTCCGGTACGGAGAGGCACCCAGTCGATCATGCTCGTGACTCCTTCCGGTCGTCGCGCTCCTCCTGCGACGGGGAAGCCAGCCTGCCCGAGTCCACGCCACCGGTACAACCTCGCCCCAGGGCTCAAGTCCCGGTCCGCACCGCCCTCTTGGCCGGCTTCGTCGCCCGTCGCTCGTAGAGGATCGGCCACAGGGTGATCAGGACGAGCAGCCAGACCACGGTCACCGTGCCGAGATGCGCGCCGAACACCGCCAGCAGCAGGGGCAGGACGCAGCAAGGGAGGGCCACGGACAGCAGCCACGGCCGCTCCCGCCCGGCTCGGCCGAGCCAGGCAAGCCCGCTGAGCAGGAAGTACCCGGCCAGCGACGAGCACAGCAGCCACCGGGTGGCGTCCGGCAGCGTCTCCAGGTGCTCGGCCGCGGCTCCCAGCGCGGCGGCCAGGGCGGCGAGGCAACCGGACACGAAACAGTGCAGGGGCAGCGCCGCACGGGCGGGCAGCACCCCTGCCGCCAGGTGCGGCACCCCCGCATAGCCGTGCCCGAAGGACAACGCCCACAGCGTGGCCAGCAGGAAGAACGCCGCGACGGCGAGCGAGTACAGCTTCTTGTCCCACTCCGCGTCCGACGTGGCTTCGACCACCTGGGCGACGCCCTCACCCAGCACGATGATGACGAAGAGGCCGAGCCGCTCGCTCAGGTGCTCCGTCTGCGACCGCGCGAGCGACGTGCCCCGTGCGGAATCGCGCCGGGCGGTTCGGCTGTCGTGACGTTCCCGGGCCTCCTGGTGCTCGACGATGTCGCGTGCGGAGACCGCGAACGTGACGTACAGGTCAAGGGCGATTCCCAGGGCCCAGAGCCAGTAGCGCATCGGGTCGTGCGCCCAGAGCGAGACGATCCACGGGATCACGCCGAGCGACATCTGAGCGGCCGGCCAGTCGACAAGGACCTCACGACGGTGCTGCCAGGCCCGGCTCGCCAGGACCCGGATCAGGACGTAGGCGAGGGCGAACACCCGCGCGTGCCGGTCGTCCCCCTCGTGCACCCCCGACACCGCCGCGGCCATGACGGCCATGCCGAACATCGCGGCCAGCACCGTACGGACGTGGGTGTTCTCGTAGGCCACGTTCGCGTACAGGGTGAAGCAGATCCAAGCCGTCCAGAAGGCCAGGAACAGCAGCGCGTACAGGCCCAGGTCGGACACGTCCGGCACACCGTGCAGCAGATGCGCGATCTGCGCCACACCCGCCACGGCGACCAGGTCGAAGAACAGTTCCAACCAACTGGCGTGCCGGTTCTCCTCCGAGGTCGGTTGCGGGGCCGGTGCGGTCGTGTTGTCGTCGCTCACTGCATCACCATGCCCTGTCGCCGACGACTTACGAACCGGAATTCGTCCGCGACCGGTTGCCCGAGACGCGGCCGTCACCCAACTGCGTTCGGAACCAGGACCGTTGTCGGCTCGGTCGGTGCCGCGGCTGCCGTGGTCTCGGTGTGAATGGCGTGGCCGCGTTGGGGGGTGAGGTCGAGGGAGGTGAGGACCGAGGAGTGGACGATCGAGGGGAGGGTGTGGCGGAGGAGAGCCGAAACGCTGGTGGAGAGGTTTTGGTAGTTGGAGGTTGCCTGCGACATGGCTTGGACGCCGGTGAGGGCGCCGACGAGCACCTGAGCGGTCTCGGTGGGGTCGACGTGGGGGAGGAGTTCGCCTTGTTTCCGGGCCTTGTCGAGAAGCTCGTTGGTGACGGCGGTCCAGTGCTGGAAGGGACCGGTGCGGTCGAGGCCGTCGGCGCGCTGGTCGAGGGTGAGACGGACGCCGGCACGGACGAGGGGGTCGGTCTGGAGGCGGTAGGCGCGGAGCATCGTGGTGTCGATGAGTTCCTGGATTTTGCAGGGGCGTTCGGGGACGACGAGTGACTGGTCCTGTCCGGCGAGGACGCCCAGGGCGAGTTGTTCTTTTGAGCTGAAGTGGAAGTAGAGGGCGCCTTTGGTCACGTTCGCGGTGGTGAGGATCTCGCTGATGGTGGCGGCTTGGTAGCCACGCTCTTCGAAGACGGCGGCTGCGGCCATGAGGATGGTGTGGCGGGTGCGAATGGCCCGGTCCTGTTTGGGCTCTGGCATGTGCGGGCCCCTTTCGTCACGGGTCGGGAACCCGTCCGTTAAAAATACCGTCCAGTTCGTATAGTCTACGGCGCTGCGGTCGCCGTTGAGCCGTTCCGCCGTGTCGGTTGCCGGGCCGCGGGGGCTTTCGTCAGGTGGACCAGGCGTGGCCGATGGGGGTGATGTGGCCTCCTGTTGGCGTGATGTGGCCTCCGGTTCACGATCAGTCCGCGTAAGACTGAGATCTGGCCGTCAAGGGTGGCATCGACCAGCCGGTCGGACGCTCGGCGGGCCCGGCCGACGGTGAAGGTGAACCACTCGGAGGAGACCGTGAGGCGGTCGCTGCCCACGCCGAGCGTCTCGCAGCCACCTCGGCGTCGCCAGATTCCTCGTCCGGGGGACCCGGCATCACGGACCGGACTCACAGGTGAGGAAGAGGAAAGAGTCCTCAATCGTGTCGTCATGGCCGCGTGCAAACCCGGGCGCGACACCCCTCTGATGCCGCGCCTGAGGCCGCGTCCCGCCGAGCGTGGGCCCGGTCTCCTCATGTAACTCGCGTTGCTGTGCCGTGTGTTGCGTCTCGCCGGGTTCGATGGAGGTTCGGCAAGGGCAATCGGGCAGGATGTGAGCCACTCTTGGATCGACGCGGCTCCACTCGGCGGACTACCTCCAGGCGTTGCTCGCCGTCGTCGGTCCGGGTCGGGTGGTGTCACGCCGAGTGGTGTAGCGGCGAGCACCTCTCAGGTCGCGCCGCCCAAGCGCGGGAGTGCCCGGGCTGGCATGCGCGTGTCGACCACTGCGGGGGACTCCGGCATGGTGACGGTCCCCGGGGTGGCTTGGGTGGCCGAATCCGTGTGCTCCCTGGTGCCGGAGTGCCCTTCGAACATGGACAAACCGTCCGTGCTGTTTTATCGAGAGATGCTGGCGCTGTGACGGTCCCGATGCCCGATGCCTGGCGGCTTGAAGGCGACCCGCGTATCCGCTCTTGCCGCGTCCGAGTCGTCCCCGTCCCGGCAGGCTTGGCGAGCAGGAAAAGGGAGAAGCGTGAGAATCTTCAGTAAAGCGGCAAAAGTGGTGGGTGTGTAGAGAGATGGAGGCGTGGAGGGTTGGTTGACGATGGACGGCGGGGCCGTGGCGGGCCGGGCGCGGGGGAGGGCCCGGTGATTCTGGTGACGGGCGCGACGGGGACGGTGGGGCGGGAAGTGGTCCGCGGCCTGCCCGCGGACCTGCGCGTGCGGTTCATGACCAGGGACCAGGCGAAGGCCGTGGGGCTGTTTCGGGGGGTGGAAGCGGTTGTCGGGGACTACGCGGACCCGCCGTCGCTGGCCCGGGCCCTGCAGGGAGTACGCACGGCGTTTCTCGTCACCACGCGAGTCGACGGCGACGACGATGCCCGCTTCCTCTCGGCCGCCCGCGCCGCCGGGGTACGGCGGGTGGTGAAACTCTCCGCGGCGGCTGTCCTGGACCTTGGGGCCGACGATCTGATCACCCGCCGGCAGCGCGCCAACGAGGACCTGCTGCGCGGCTGTGGCCTGCAATGGACCCTGCTGCGCCCGCGGGCGTTCATGTCCAACTCCCTGTCCTGGGCCGCCCGTGTCCGCCGCGAGCGGACCGTCCGCGCGCTGTACGGGACGTCGCCCAACGCCTGCGTCGACCCCCGCGACATCGCCGAGGTCGCGGTACGGGCCCTGACCGAGGAGAGCCACGCCGGACACGCCTACACGTTGACCGGACCGCGGGCCCTGACCGCCGTCGATCAGACGCGTGAGCTGGGCCGACTGCTCGGCATCTCCCTGCGGTTCGAGGAACTGGCCCCGGACGAGGCCCGTGCCGAGCTGAGCGGACGCTGGCCGCCTCCGGTCGTGGAGGCCCTTCTGGCGAGCGCGAAGCGGCAGAAGGCCGGCGCCAAGGCCCGGGTGGAGGACACCGTTGAGAGGGTGACGGGGTGTCCGGCCCGTTCCTTCAGGCGGTGGGCTCAGGACCATATCGAGGCGTTCACCGAGATCCCGGACGAGTCCGGGACGTGGCAGGGGAGGGCGTAACACCCGTCCCGGAACAGGGAGTTGGCCTGCTGTTGGCTCACCGCGTGCCGCTCCCCGGCAGGCCATGGCGGCGTACGGCACCCGCAGCTGGGGGCCGCGACTCCCTTCTCCCGCGAGGCGCACCGGCGTAGGGCCTTTTCGTTGGTGCCGCGGGTGCCGTTGGACCATTGGGGCGGCATCCGCACGGCGATGGCGGTGCGGCATGGTGGAGGGCGTTGCGATGTCCCCGCAGTCCCTGGAGGGGCCGGGGCGCGCAGTGTGTGTATCGGGTGGCGGCAGTCGGGCACGAAGGGGCTTGTGGTCGAACTGGACCTCCTCTCGACGGCACCGTATCGGCCTGTGACCATGCCTGCCTTGGAGTTCGCCCCTCGCCGGTACTGTGACCGGGAACGATCACAGGTTGCTGGGACTGGCCCTGCGTCGATGGAATGTGACGACTCGTCCGACCCGGGGCTCGACGTCCGGCTGGACCGGATCGAGTACGTGATTGACGAGCGCCGGGACCGTATCTTTGCCTTCGGTGAATTCGGCCCCCCATGGATCCGCCCGGCGGCCGGTTCTTGCTGGGCCGCCCAAGGAGAGCCGGGCCGGGTTTCCCGTTCGCGGAGCTGTGCTTCTCCGAGACCCTGATCCCTGGGACGGACCTGCTGGTCGAAGACTTCGTCGAGACGGGCATCCCCACTTTCCCGGCGGGTTGACCCCTGTTTCGGTTACGTCTGGCTCAGGGAGCGGAGTGGTTCTGGACGCTGACGGCGTTCTCCCGGGGAGTATCGGGCCGGCAGGTGGAAACGGTCTGCAAGGCTCCATCGGGCAATGGTGTCGGGACGACGGGAGCGCGGTGTGACGGGCGCCTTTTCGGTCATGTGAGACTGGCTCGCTCTGTTCCTCAATGTTCCTTGGTGGCTCGGTGTACGAAGGCGGGCGGGAGGTTCGCCCACACCGCCTTCGAGCGCTCCAGCCGGTCGAAGCGGCAGGCGAGTTCGGCGGTGAGGTGGCGGGCGGGCGGAGTCCAGGCCGCGTGCAGATAGGCGAAGGTGGTGAACCGGCCGCCGGGCGTGAGGACTTCGGTCACGGCGTCCAGGATGTGCCCACGCTGTTCCCGCGGCATGACCGTCCACGGCAGTCCGGAGACCACCGCGTCGGCCGGTTCGCCCACTGTCGCGGTCAGTTCGGCGGCCGAACCCCGAATAACGGTCAGGCGCGTGTCGCGCCGGGTGGCCGACAGTCGTGCCGCGAGCACCGGGTTGAGTTCGATCGCGACGAGTCGTGCGTCGGGCGTGAGCCGGGCGAGGATCGCGTCGGTGAACACCCCGGATCCCGGGCCGAGTTCGACAACGGTCCGGGCCTGCTCCAGGCCCATGCCCTCGGTCATGGCGTGCGCCAGCCGTCGTGAACTGGCTGCTACGGCACCGGTCATGAGGGGGCGTCTGAGGAACTCGGTGGTGATCGACATGGCGCCTATGGTGGAAACGTCCCGAGTGGCCGCACGTCGTATCCCCAGCCGGTGTCCGTACGACTGCGGGAGGACTTCGTGACACCCGCCAGGACGATGCAGGGGAGCGGGCCCCAGCCGTAGCGTGAGGCGGTGCAACAGCTGATCGAGACCTTGTCCCGTCTGCGGCGCGGATATCCGTGGCTGTCGGACCTGCTGCTGGTCGTGCTGGTTGCCGTGCCCCCTGTGATCCGCCCCCAGCCGGGGTGGCGGCCGGTCTGGGTGCAGACGGGCGTCTACATCGCCCTGGTGCTGCCCCTGTTGTGGCGCCGCCGTCGGCCGGTGCTCGTCGCGGCCCTGGTGACAGCCGGGTTCTGGGCGCAGTACCTCGGACAGGTCTGGGGACAGGAACCGGGACGCGGCGCCGTCGCCCTGGCCGCGGTCCTGGCCACCCTCACGGTGCGTGGCCTGCGCATGGCTGCCGCGGCGACAGTGGTCTGTGCCGCCGGCTGTGTTCTGCTGTGGATTCCCGCGTGGCAGCGGGACTACGGCCCACCGGGCGCCCGGGGGGCCTGGCTCACTCCGCTCGCGGTGGGGCTCCTGCTGGCGGGGGCCTGGGTGTTCGGCGAGTACGTCCGTGCGCGGCGCGCCTATATCGCCGAGTTCGAGCGGCGGGCCCTGCTCGCCGAGTCGGAGCGCCTCGCCCTGGCCAGGGTCGCCGTCGCCGAGGAGCGGGCGCGCATTGCCCGGGAGATCCACGATGTCCTCGCGCACAGTGTGAGCGTGATGGTGCTGAACGCCGAGGGCGGCCGGCTGATGCGGCAGGTCGACCCCGCCGTCGTCGATCGCACGCTAGGCGTCATCAGCGCGACCGGCCGTGAGGCACTGGGCGAACTGCGCCGGCTGCTGGAGGTGCTGCGTACCCCCGGCGCGGACGCCTCGATCGGCGACTCAGGCGCCGGTGTGGCTGCCGAACACTTCGCGGCCGATCTGCGGCGGCTGGTCGAACGCCTCGACACGAGCGGCAGGCGCGCCCTTCTGCACCTTCGCGGAGAGTACGGCGGTCTTCCGGCGGATCTCACTGCGCAGACGTACCGCATCGTGCAGGAGGCGCTCACCAACGTCGTCAAGCACGCGCCGCCGGACGCCACGGTTCATGTGCGGGTCGACACCGGCAGGCAGGGGCCCGGGCGGCTGGTCCGCGTCAAGGTGGAGAACTCGGCCGGAGCAGCCGGGCATACCGCCCCGCTGCTCCCGTCCGGTCGCGGACTCACCGGCATGCGCGAGCGCACCGCCCTGTACGGCGGGCGCGTCGACGCCGGGCCCACACCCGACGGCGGCTACCGGGTCGCCGCAACCCTGCGCCTTGGCGGGCCCGAGCCCACCAGGGCGACCCCATGACCGACCCGATCCCGACCTCGAAGCGCACCGTGTCATCGTCCCGGGTGTTGATCTGCGACGATCAGGAACTGATCCGGATGGGGCTGCGCATGGTCGTCGACAGCCAGCCCGATCTCACCGTGGTGGGCGAGGCCGCCGACGGCGACGCGGCGATCGCGGGGGTGGCCGCCCTGAACCCGGACCTCGTCCTGATGGACGTACGCATGCCCGGTCTGGACGGGCTCGCAGCGACCGAACACCTCTGCGCGCAGCCCGACGGACCCCGCATACTCGTCGTCACCACCTTCGATCTCGATGAATACGCCTACGCGGCCCTGCGTGCCGGCGCGAACGGCTTCCTCGTCAAGGACGCCCCCGCCGAGGAGATCCTGGTGACCGTCCGTGCGGTGCTGAGGGGCGAGGTCATGGTGGCGCCGTCGTTGACCCGGCGCCTGGTCGAACGTTTCGTCCTGCATGCCCCCGCGTCCGTGTCGGCCCAGCGTGGCCGTCTGGCGGCTCTCACCGAGCGGGAACGGGACGTCCTTGCCCTGGTGGCCCGGGGACTGGCCAACGGCGAGATCGCGGGCCACCTTTTCGTCGGGGAGACGACCGTGAAGACCCACCTCGGCCGGATCCTGACCAAACTCGGCCTCCGGGACCGGATCCAGGCGGTGATCTTCGCCTACGAGAGCGGGCTGGTACGGGTCGGGGACTGAGCGGTGACGGGCATCCCGCCGGTGGCCCGCATCGTCGCGGCGAGCGTATGAGTGGTCGTATCGCACGCTGCGTGCAGAGGGGGTGGGGAAGATCACGGGCTGGATTCCGGGACCGCGCACAGTGTGTCCGGAGCCCCTGCTTCGTGCCGGGGCCCAGCCGCCGGCGGATGCGGTTGTATGCGGCGGAGACCTCGTGGTCGACGTCCTCGATGGAACGGATGGCGAGTTGGTAGCGCTCGCCGCGCCGGTTCCGCTCCAGGAAGCTCTTGCAGTGGGCCGACGCGCTGATGGGAGTGAGGACTCCGGTGTCCAGATCGTCATCGATCAGGATGCCGTCATAGGTCGTCGCAAGCTCGTCGCGCAGGTCGGCGGCGCTGATTGGCAGGACGTTCGCGCAGGCGGGAGTCAGTGCCGTCCGCACCTCTTCGGGGAGTTCGTCCTCGGCCGCACCGCGCAGCAGCTCCGGCCGCACCAGGCGGGTTACCGTCTCCGCTCCGAAGGCATGAACACTGTCCTCGATGGCTCCGACGATCAGCTGGAGAACGCCGGCTTCGAGTTGGCTGTACCTCACGCGCGCAGATGCGCTCGGCTTCACCTGGGCCGATAGGCGGCAGGGGGCGCGTTCGGCGACGTGTCGGACGACAGCATCGACGCCGGGCCGCGCATACCGCTTTGGCTAGGGGACACAGGCGTTGCGGGGGCGGGTGAGCTGTATCGGCGTGGATGTGCCGCCCTCCGCGCGGGCGATTCACGGTCCGCAGCAGCCGACCGTCACCCAGGCGGGAAGCGCTCTCCTGGTGTTCGTGGTGGGGGTGTTCTTGGCGGCCGGGGGCCACAGGGACGGCGGGGTACAAGTGCAGGGGAGTGCTGGTCGGGCCGCTGCGCGGGGACGAACAGGTGTGACAGGGCTGCGCTCGCCCGGATCTCGCCGGTGTGGGTTCCCGCGAGGATGAGAGCCACCTGTGACGTGGGGTGGCGAGGTCGTTGCTCCAGTCCATCGTCTGAACACGGATTTTCCCGGTGCCGAGAACGCCGAAAGTGTCTTCGGGGGTGTACACGTGGTGGTCGGCGCTCATGGGAATCTCGCGACTGATACGGCATCGCTCCGGGTGGAAGCCTGCCGGGGTGTGATCCCGGTGCGGCCAGGATGTCGTCCGCCCGGAGCGACAGTTCGGTTCTCCGCAGGCGCGGGTGCGGCGGCTCCTGGATGTCGGTGGAGATGCCGCAAGGACATGACGGATCGTCAGGTCCATCAGTCCTTGCGGCACCGGGAACGAATCACTCACTCACGGCAGGCTCAGCTGAAGACGAAGGGCCCAGGTGCCTGGGCTGCGTTCGCCGTACAGGTGACGGAGATGCCGAAGATGACCATTTTCAGCGAGCCCTTGTAGAAGTCCAGGCTGTCGCCGACGGCCACGGTGCCGGGAAGCGGACCGACGGTGACCGAGCCGCCGGCGGGTATGGCCGGGTTCACGGTGCCGCTGAACACCCGGTTGGCGCCGGTGGAGTTGGTCATGGTGAGCGTGGAGCTGATGGAGTTCGCCGACAGGGCGAGCGGCGTGGTGATGGCCGTGGAGCTGAGGGTGATGGTGCCTGACGTACTGCTGACCTGGGTCGCGGTCAGTGTGGCCGCGCCGCCGCCGAAGATGCCGCAGGAGGCGGTGATGGTGGCGGAGCCTGGAGTGACGGCGGCGGACGCGGAGGGCGCGAAGGCCAGTGTCGTGGCGGCAATGAGCCCAGCCGTGAGTGCCGCACCTGTGGTTAATCGCTTCATGGGAGTCGTGTTCCCTTCCCGTTGGTGGGAGTGCCATGTGTGGGATGGCGACCCCGGGCCGAGTGGGTGCGGGCACACTGCGGGGGATCGGATCTGACGGTCCGTCGGAACTTGCGATCCCCATTGATACGCGAGCAACACGGAACGGCATAGCTCAAATCTGGCCGACTGTGTACGCGAGGAAGCAGCTCGGATCGGCGACGGGGGTTGTCCGGTGCGCCAGAGGTCCACGGGCCTGGTGTGCATGGCGGGACGGTGGCGTGGCTTGGGCGGGATCGTGCGTTCCCGCACTGAACTAGCCGTCCTGTCAGTGTAGTTGGAGTTCCAGGACGTTGTCGGTGCGCGACGAGCCGAAGCCCGGCGACAACTGGCCCGCGTGATGCCGCTGCGGGCCTGCGCCACGTACCGGGGCCTGTCCCGCGACGCGGACCGCCTCAAGTCCTGACGACACCTGCTCGCAGCGGGCCGGCCCGTACTTTTCCGGGTTCGAGCCGGGTTCAGAACGGAGGATCGTAGGCGCAGCGGCCTGTCCAGCGTCCCGCTCTCCGCCGGGCCCAGTGTTCTCCCGGACCGCGACATCGTCCGCGTTCTCCGGGCTGCTGACGTCGTGACGGTGGCGGTGGCGTCCGCGATGGTCGCCGCAGAGGAACGCACCGTCGAACTCTTCGACGCCAAGGACGGCACCTACCTTGGCCTGGCCGTCCTGCAGACGCAGCCAGCCCTCACGAACGGCGCGCGGCCGACCGCCTGCGCACCGCCCTGGACAGGGCGAAGCGTCAGTGCGAGGAACGCTTCGAGGCCGACACCGTCGCCACCACTCCCCGCCCAGTCAGCGACAAGGCCCAGGAACAGGCGGCCGCATTCCTCGACGGTCATCGCCAGGCCGAACTCGTCCGCGAAGCACGCCCCGACCTCATCCCGCTGCCCGATCCCACCCTCCTGCTCGTCCCGACGAACCTCGAAGTCAACCGCTGAGCCCCACGTCAGCACTGGTAGGAATCCCATCGGGGGCGAATGAGGGCCGTAGGCGAGCGCATCGAGTCGTACGACGACGCTCTGGACGCCTGTGCTCCCTCTTGCGTCTCGGTTCCTTCGCCGCTGCTACCGGAGCCGGCGAACCTCTTCCGACGGGTGGGCCCTACCCGTGAGGTGTTCCCGCCGAAAGGGTCCATTCACGCCCGGCGCTCGCGTGACTGTGGTTTACCCGCTGTTCTTCACCGGCCGACGAAACATGTCCCTGATCAGCCACCGCAGCTTGCGGGCCCGTGGGGTCTCGGTGGAGTAGCTGGTGGTGAACCTGATGTCGTTCGCGGTACGCCCCAGGGGCGTACCTTCAGGCGAGTACCGGGTGGGGGGTTGTTCACCCATGCGTCTCTCCTACGGATTCGGAGACCTGGTCCCGCATCCCTTGCGCAGATCGTTGTCGGAGCGGGTCTTGGGGCCCCAGCCGATCCCGCTGGCGTAGCCCTGCATCACAAGGTAGTAGGTGTAGGTGCCGCCCCCGTCGTTGCAGTCCGTCGACCATCCGTAGTCGATGAAGCTGTTCGAGGTCAGTCCCGTGCCGTGCCAGTTGTTGTAGCCGCGCGGTCCGCTCCACGAGCTGCGCCACATCTGTGTCTGCAGCTTCTGTGTGCCGAACGAGCCGCTGCACGCCTGCGAGGTCTCCCACTGGAACCACGCCCCTGCGCCCGCCCCGTGGAACGAGACGTCCGAGATGTGCACCGAGCAGCTCGCCGCCGCCGGAGCGGCGGGCCCGGCGGGCTTGGCGTCACCAGCCTTGTAGGTGAAGGAGTACAACTCGCCCTTCGTCGTCTTGCCCCACTCCCCGATGGTGGTCCCCGCCACCACACGGTGTCCGTCCACCATCACGTGCCCCACTGAGGGGTGCGGGTCGTCCACAGTGGTCGGCGTCACCGCCGAGGCCGATGTGCTGGAACCCAGAACAGCGACCACGGCCAAGCCGACAGTCATTACGGACAGGGGTCTTGCTAGGCGCATATGTGTCCCCTCCCGTTGCGTTGCCGGTCGGTCGATCCGGCAACGAGGGAACACTAGTTCGATCACTGTGAAGCGCGAGACTCTCGGCACGGCTTGGCCGAATCGTGCCCGCCTCGCCTGCACCGAACACCGCGCAATGACGCAAAGGCCCCTCCGTCTGAGTCGCGCGCACTCGTACCTGGCCCCACAGTTTCAGGCTGGAGATGCGCCGTTCGTTGAGGCCGGCTTCCCTCAGGACCCACGCGGACGCCGCGTAGTCAAACGGCCTGACCGAACTCATCGTCCTCGACGTGGGCCTGCAACTGGGCTTCCTGGGACGGGACTTGTACTCGCTGATGGTGGTCATGGCCGTCGTCACGACCATGATGGCGGGGCCTCGTCCGTCCCGTGCTCGAACCTTGCACGCTCGTAGCCGGTACGGCTCCCAGTCCGGACGGGGACCGCCGCCAGGGATGCCGGGGCGTCGTGGACGGACAGCGCGGCGGCCGCACGGGCGGCGAGGGTGAAACGCACGTCCGCTCCGGCCGCCGGTCCTTCCGCGCTCCACCCGCGCGAACGGCAAGTCATCCCGCGCATCGTCCACAGCGAGGGCGGCGGCCGGCGCCTGGGGCGTCTCGACGAGTACCCCGGCGACGGCGTGGACGATCATGCTGACCCTGGGTGGTCCGGGAGTTGTGGGTGTCCTCACACATCGTGCCGTCAGGGCTTTTTCGTGGCACCGGTCACGTCACGGAGCCGCCACTTCGTCTACGTTCGCAGGTCTGTGCCGCCCCTGCCCCCGAACCGTCGAGGCCCCATGCCGTACCGCCCGAATTCCCGACCGGCCACCCCGAGCGTGAGCGTGAGCACGCCCGGCCGACGCGGCAGGAGTGCCCGCCTGTGCGCGGCGCTCCTCACCGGTTCCATGGCCACCCTCCTCGCGATCGCCATGGCCGGTCCGGCCGCGGCAGCCGTCACCGCAACGCCGATGCGCTCCGGAGCCGGCACCACGCAGCCGACCGGAAAGAGCGAGGCACGCGTGACGACCGCCGTGCTGGACCTGGACCATCCCGCCGGCCAGCCGCAGGTGCGCGGGAAGGACGTCCCGTACGACACGGCCAGCATCATCAAGGTCGACATCCTCGCCGCGCTGCTCCTTCAGGCGCAGGACGCAGGCCGCGGCCTCACCGAACAGGAGCACACCCGTGCCGAGGAGATGATCGAGCACAGCGACAACGACGCGGCGAGCGCCCTCTGGCGGGAGATCGGCCTGGCGCCCGGCCTGGAGGCGGTGAACAAGCGGCTGGGCCTGTCCTCGACCGTGGGCGGGGCCGGTGGTATGTGGGGCCTGACGCGTACCACGGTGAGCGACCAGATCCGCCTGCTGCGCGCGGTGTTCACCGACGACACGACCTCGTCGGCGAGCGGGTCCGTACTGACCGCGACGTCCCAGAACTACATCCGTACGCTGATGACACGCATCGCCGCCGGACAGTCGTGGGGCGTCTCGGCGGCCTCCGACTCCGGCGTCGGATGGGCGCTCAAGAACGGCTGGCTGCAACGCAGCACCACCGGCCTGTGGGACATCAACAGTGTCGGACGGGTCACCTCGGGCACACACCACTACCTCGTCGCGGTGCTCTCCGACGGCAACACGTCGATGACGGGCGGCATCGCGACGGTCGAACACGCGGCCCGCACCGCGGTCACCTCGGCGCGAGCGGCCGGCTGACGACGGAACACGACAGCACGTCCGGCAGGGCACCGGCGGATCGTCGGACAGGTCATCCAGCAGGCGTCCACCGAACCGGCCGCCGGCACGGCCCCGGGCCCCGGCCCCTCACGAACCAGCCGGCTGTTGCGGCAGGGGAGTAGACGAAGCGCTCCTGCATCACGGCGAAGCCCCCGCCGGCGTCCCACACCACACCCCCACATGACTGGGCTGCATCCGAATGTCCTGCACGAGGATGCGACGCTCTTCCTGTTCCGTGACGGTGATCAGCTCACCCGTGAACGGGAATTCCGGCATTGATCCGATCCAGTCCTGATCCACCCCTTGAAGTAGCGGGTGTGATTCGGATATCGCTGGTGGACCGACAGGACCGCAAGCACCCCAGCGGTCGGACGCTCCACCAAAGGGATCGGTCCCCCACATCGCATCAGCAGCGGGAAGCTGCCACACCTTGGTTATCGCGTCATAGGAACCAGCGGTCAGGTGGCGGAAATTCATGGGCAGTCAGTCGCCTCTGGGACTCCAGGGCAAAGCAGTCCGAAGATACCCACCCCACTGGGCCGAACCCTGGTGGCAATGCGTCCAGCCCGCGGGTTGGCGATGCCGATGATTCTGGCGATAGCAACCACCAGGTCGCCGAGGATGGCGCCGAGCTGGAGACGAGGGCGCGAGTGCCGCCGGCTTGCCCCTGTCTCTCGATCAGAAGTGCCTGCTGTCAGCTGGAAGACCATATCTCGTTGCCAGTTCTCCATTGACGATCGCGCGATGGTGGCTTGCGAGCCGATGGTGCGCAGGGAGTCAAGGGCCGCTGTGTAGGTCCCGTTGGAGGGACACGACCGCCATGAGCGGTGGGGCACCCCTGGCCGAGCTACTTCTTGAGCCTGCGGCTTCCGGCGTGCCAGTCCTCGGTCTTGCCCGTCTCCTGCGCCGTGATGCCGAATGACGGTAGTTGTGGACGCTCGCGCAGGCTGCGCTTGAGTTCGGCGAAGCCGGGGAACCGGGCGAGGCCGATGACGTGGTCCCACAGTGCCCCCGCCTGTTCCTCGTCGGGCAGTCGGCTGATCACCGGCCCGAAGAAGGCGACGCCCTCGGGCGGCTCGAAGTGCACGATCGGTGTGCCGACGTCCCTGCCCGTCAGGGACAGCGCCTCGTCGGACTCGGCCTGGATCTCGACATCTCGGGTCGTGTCGTCGAGTGCGTCGACGAGCGAGACAGGCAGGCCTGCTGCGGTGAGGGCGTCGGCGGCGAGATCGGGGGTGCCTTGCCAGCCGAGGGCCCGGCCCTCATCGGGTCCGGACTCCAGGATGCGCGCGCCGAGGGCCGCGTAGAGCGGGCCGATCGCCTCGCGGCCGTGCTTCTCCCGGGCCGCTGATGCCACCCGCAGCAGTCGCAGGCCCGCGGTGTGCTGGGCGTGGTATTCCTCGGGGAAGTGGGTGTCGTAGTCGATGTGGGAGTTGATCAGGCGCAGTGAGATGAACCGCCAGTCGACGGTGTAGTCACGCTGCGCCTGGACCAGTCGGATCCACTTGCTCGTCATCCACGCGAACGGGCAGATGGGGTCGAAATAGAAGTTGATGTCTGCGTTCTTTGCCGCATTCATGCTCATATCCACAATCCTAGGTCGAAGGGTCTTCGATGCGATGAGTGCTGGAGCAGTGCGAATTCGCCGGTCTCCTGGCCCGCTCGCCGCCAGCCCGACGGCAACGAACCCTTGATCAGGGATCGCGAAGCGGCGGGTGGGGGAGTTCGATCGCACGCGGCTCAGTAAACGATGCTGTGCCATCCACGCATGTAGTTGATGAAACGCTCGCTCAATCCGCCCGTACGCAGGTACTGCGCCGTCACCGGAAGCTTCGGACTGTCATACAGCGGGTTTGCCCGTACTTGCCGAGGAAAGTCCCGCTGAAGGATGCCGGCTCTGCCGATCACCACGAAGTCGCATCCCTCGTCCAGCAGTTGTCCGGCGCGCCGGGCACTCATGATCTTGCCTGCCGCCCCCACGCGTACGTCCTTCCGAGGAAGGTCTGTGAAGACGCTGAGCATGGTCTTTCCCCGGAACGCTCCCTCCTGGACGATCTGGGCGGAATCCCACAGGGCCAGGTCGAGATAGTCGATCAGTTCTTGATCAAGAATCTCGGCGGTAACTTCACGTAGTTCTTCCAGGCGCAGCCCGTAGCGTTCGACCGACAAGCGCCAGCCGATCTGGAAATCAGGACCGCATGCTCTGCGGATTCCTTCGATCACCTCGATGGTGAGGCGGGCCCGATTCTCGATACTTCCACCGTATTCGTCCGTGCGATCGTTGAGCAAGGGCGACATGAACTCCGACAGAATCCACCCGAAAGCGCCGTGCAGTGCAACGCCATCGAATCCTGCCCGCTCCGCCCTCTTCGCGGCTGCGATGAAGCTGTCGCGGATTCGTTTCACCTGTTCCGTCGTCAGCGCTTTCACTCCTGGCACCGTGGAACTGGAAGCAGGAGCTGGAATTCCGCCCAAATCGGGACGGGCGCGGTGGCCGGCGTGGTGCAACTGCACCGCGGACAGTCCTCCCCCCTCCCGGATGGAGGTGGACATTTCGATCAGTCCAGGCACATGGGCATCGCTATGGATGCCCAGCTGGCGCTCGAATGCTTTGGCGCCGGCTTCGACGGTGGTGGCGGAGGTCTGAATCAAGGCGTAATCACTCTGCGCGAGCTGTCTGATCCAATCCTGATCGAATACGGACGCGGAGCCGTCGTGCTCACTCTGCTGATTGGTGAGCGGCGCCATCATGAAACGATTTCGCATTTCCGGGCCATGTGAAAGCGTGAGCGGCTTGAACAGATCCGAGACTGACATGCAGATCTCCTGATGGTGATGATGCCGAACAAGTGCCGGCCGGAAGGTGGGTTGGTGGTGCGACGCGCACGACATGGGACGTCGCGATGGCGCGGGCGAGGTGTCGTGCTGCCGGGAGGGTGCCGCCGTTGTATTGCCGGCTGCGGCCGTGCAGCGCGTGGGGAAAGCGTGGCCTCGTGCGAGGACCTCGACGAGTGCGCCCGGTATCGGAAGCGCGTCGGCTGCGATGATGCGGAGCCGGCGAGGAGTGCGCCGCCGAATTGCCCGCTGCCTTTGTCGGTGCCGACCGCGGAAAGGGCCGCACCGCGGAACGAGGGACCCCGTGCCGGGACTGTGGCGTAGTCGTCGCTGGCGCTCCTCAATGTTACCGAAAGTTCGGTAACATTGAGGGATGGCGCGTCCCCCCTCCATTGATGAGGCCCAGCTGCTCGACCTGCTCCTGTCCGTGTTCCGGGAGAAGGGCTTCGACGGAACCGTGATCGGCGACCTGACGGCGGCTTCCGGGCTGCAGCGGGCGAGCCTCTACCACCGGTACCCCGCTGGTAAGGAAGAGATCGCGGACGCGGTCCTTTCCAAGGTCGGCGAGCGCTTCCTGTGGATCCTGGAGCCGATGCGGACGGACTCCGATGTCGCGCGGGGGATGGCCGAGACCGCTCGCCGCCTCAGTGACTTCTACGGGGCTGGGGCGTTGTCGTGCGTTCTCGACACGATGTCGTTGGCGGGGGCTCCGGCGAAGGTTCGCGACCACGCGCGCTCGCTCGCCAGGACGTGGATCGACGCGATGGCCGAGGCCGCGCAGCGCGCGGGACGGAGCCCCGAAGGCGCCCAGCGCGCAGCCAGAGAGGCGTTCCTGCGGATCGAGGGAGCACTGGTGCTGGCCAGGGTGCTGGGTGACACGGACGCTTTCGCCGAAGCCGTGACGCACTTGCCGAGTCTCCTGATGCCCGAGCAGGACTAGGGGCGAGGGGCCGGCCGCGGGCACAGCGAGCGCGAGACGCGGATCATCATCACGCCAGGGTGTGCGGAGGGGCCGGGGAAGTCGTCCTGGTGATCCGGGGCGCCCCGGGGTGTCGGAGATCGGAATCCGATCGCCGATGTCGCGTGCGGTGATGTGGACGCGGTCGCCTTCGCCGACGAACTTGTCGGCGAAGGCCATGGATACCCTGCTGCGACCGCCGTACCCGAGGGCCCGGAGGCAGCTGGGCGCTCGACGTCGATGATCGTGGTCAGCAGTGGCGGGGCCGACCGCATTCCTGTGCTCGCCGACCGTCGGAGAGGATTCCTCCGCGGCGTGCTCGTGGATCCGCAGGGAGCCGCCTCGTGAGGTGCGCGCCAGGAGCGTCGCGAGGCGCCACTTCGGCGGATCTGCTGGGTTGCCGCACGGCGAGTGCCGACTCGTCAGCCCGTTGGAGAGCGTGACGTCGATGAGGGCGCGCGGGCGCCCCGCCGGCAGATCACGTTCGTCGGTGGCCGCGAGGGTGGGAGTGACCGGCCCTTCCGGGGCGGTCGCGCGCGCGCCGATCGTGACGTTCAGTCCCTCGGTCATGGTTCCTTCCCGACGTGCACACCGCTGATTCATTACCGAATGTACGGTAAAAAACGCGGCCGAATAGTGTGGCGAGTGTCACTTTTGCTAATTACCGAACGTACGGTAAAAATGAAGACGTTCACTCCATCCGACCTTGAGGAGCATCTTCCATGAGCAGCAAGACCGCAGTCGTGGTGCTGTCCGACCCGTCGACCGGTACCGATGAAGCGCTGGGCCGGGTGGTCGACGCCCTCGCCACGGCGTGGGAGTTCGCGCAGGAGGGTGAGGCCCTGGTGCTGTTCCAGGGAACGGGCACCCGCTGGCCCGCCGTGTTGGCGGACTCGGACCACCCCGCGCACGAGCTCTACGCGGCAGTGAAGAAGCAGGTCGCCACGGTGGCCTCCTCCGGCTGCACCACCGTCTTCGGGGCGAACAAGGGCATCGAGGACGAGGGGATCAAGCAGATCGGTCAGAACCACGCGCCCGGCACCCCCGGCATCGCGAGCATCCGCGAACTGGTGCAGTCCGGCTACCAGATCCTGACCTTCTGACGCCGCGGCCCGGCCGATCGCTCGGACGCCGTCACGCGTGAGGCGTTCGAGTTACTGACCCGCCGACGCATTGGTGGTCCTGGGTGCCCAGGACCACGACGGGCTGCTCGTGGCCGCCACCATGCGGGCCCCACCATGCGGGCCGGGAAGAGCTCCCGGCGGCGGTCGACCCCGTACTCGGCGGACGGCCGTAGACATGGTGTCGGACGGACGCTCCGGCCGAGGTCCTGCGCGACGAGGCGGACGTCAGCACCGTGGCCGTCGACATGGTGGCGCGCAATCAACGGCCGGTGACAGCCGGTCGGCGAGGGCGCCGGGGCGGACGTGCACCAGACGTTCGGCAACCGCCCGCGTACACGCGGACTCGGGTCCTCCGGGGACGAGATGCCGGGGGACTTCCACCCCGTCACGGCACGGGTGGAGCCCTTGGCGCGTTGGGACTCCGCTCTCGTGCCGGGCGGCGGCACCTTCTCCGCCGCGACGGTCGTGGCCGGTGGTGTGGAAGTCCAGCAGAGAGGCGGCAACCCCGGTTCGCCGAAGCCCTCCCGCCGACCAGGCGGGCGACACGATGATGACCGCGGGCAAGCCCTGCGTGAATCCGTTGGCGGGCCTGCCTTTCCCGGACCGGGAGTCGGGAGCGACCCTGCAACTGAGCGGCACTGCGGAAATGCACCAGGTCGCACCGCCGCGCCCGACCAACGGGCAGGAGATGTTCTCCCGGATCACCGAGGCGATCTGAACCGACCGGCAGTTCCCCGCAGACTGCTCGGCACCGGCGTATTCATGGCTCACCTGAAACACGGGTCGCCGACCACGCACCCGGTCGGCGACCCGCTCCCGGCAACAGAGATCCGGAGCGGACAATGACGACGAACCCAGGCTTGCATCCGATGACCCGCGCCGCACGGGCGGGCACCCACAGCCCGCCCGGCGCGGCCCTGCCCTTGGTACCGGCGCTCCACCAGAGCACCGTGCATGCCTACCCGGATCTTGCTTCGTTGCACCGAGTCCTCGACGACGAGGAGCGCGGGCAGGTCTACTACCGCTTCGGGCACTACAACGGCCAGGTGCTCGAAGAAGCCGTGGCCTGTCTCGAAGGAGCGGCCGCCGCGGTCAGCGCCGCGTCCGGCATGGCCGCGCTCACCGGGACGGTGCTCGCCCTCGTCGAGGCGGGCGGCCACATCGTCGCCGATCGCAACACCTACGGCGGCACCCACAGTCTGCTCGCGGTCGACCTGCCCCGGCTCGGTATCACCACGACCTTCGTCGACGCCGCCGACCTCGATGACGTCGAACGGGCTCTGACCCCGCGCACCGGGCTCCTGCTCGTCGAGGCGCTGACCAACCCGATGATGCGGGTCCCCGACCTTCCTGCCCTCGCCGCGCTCGCTGCCGCCGCCGGTGCCAAGCTCGTCGTCGACTCGACGTTCACCACACCCGCTCTGATCCGGCCGCTCGACCACGGGGCCGACCTGGTGTGGCACAGCATCCCCAAGTACCTCGGCGGACACTCCGCCGCGATGGGCGGTATCGTCGCCGGCGACGACGGCCTCGTCGCGCGGATCCGCCAGTCGGTGGTCCATCTCGGCGCGACACTGGGCCCGTTCGACGCGTGGATGGCCCTGCTCGGGCTGAAGACCCTCCCGCTCCGGATGCGGGCGCACACCCTCGGCGCGACGGCTGTCGCCAGGTTCCTTGCCACGCAGCCGGCGGTCACACGCGTGCACCACCCGACGCGTCCCGACCACCCGCACGCCGCCGTCGCGGCCCGGCTCTACCCAGACGGAACAGGCGGAATGCTCTCCTTCGAGCTCGCCCGCGGCCGGCCCGCGGTCGACGAGCTCATCCGCCGCCTCGGACCTGCCATCCCGCTGTCTCCCAGCCTGGCCGACGTCGCGACGACACTCGTCCACCCCGCCACGACCACGCACCGGTCCCTGCGCCAGGACGACCTGGACGCCCTCGGGATCACCGAAGGGCTGGTCCGCCTCTCGGTCGGGATCGAAGAGCCCGTCGACCTCGTCGCCGAACTGGGAGCAGCCCTCGCCGACGCTTGATACGGCGAATGGCTGCGCGGGTGAGATCTCGGGTCTGGCACGCATCTTGGGGGAGTGGCCGCGGGTAGCTCCAGGCATGTCAGTGTTCACGCACCCTGGTCCACCACCAGCCGAACGTCGCCAACTCGATGTAGTTGGGTTCGGGCAGAGTGCGGCGCTCGAACTCCTCATCGATGCGCGTGATCAGTCGGCCCAAGTCCCGCTTGGCTCCCGAAGGAAGGTGCCGCATCGCCCACTCCAGGTCATCACGGGCATCGGCTATCCCGGGCGAGCAGAATGCGGAGGCATCCAGGTACCGGCCAGCCTGCTCGAAAACCCACTCGATACGAGAGAGCGCGTTGGCGACCGCGTTGGGCCACATCTCTTGGTCTTCGACCCTGCGGATCGCTGCACGAGTCCGCGCGGAGACACCATGGACCTTCAGCACCGGACACTGCCATCGTGGCCGAAACCGCTCTGCGCGGACGGCCTTGGGACGCCTACGCGGCATCGCCCTTTCGGATCAACATGAGGCGATCCTGCCACGGCTGGGCACCTACCTGAACCTCGATCCGCACACCCGCCGCAGCAAGAGTTCCTGCTACTCGGTCCTGGCACAGATCTTGGGTGGCGTTTTGGGGTGCCTGTTGGAGCTGTAGCAGGACCATCTTGCAGAGTGGTTCGAATCCGGCAACGGTCCGGAGACCGGGGAGACCTGATGAACATCATGAGCGTCAACGTCGCGGCCGTCCGCTCCTCGACCTCCGTCGCCGGCACACGCGAGGAAGGCAGCGGCTGCCGACGCCGTGGTCCTGGTCGTCTCGGAACTCGTCACCAACACCCTGCGTCACGGCGTCGGCACCTGCACCCTGAACCTGACCGCACACCCGCGCCGGAGACCGCGCATCGCTCAGTTGGTGCCGAGGGCAGCGTTGATCCGGCGGAACACTGCCCGCAGGGCCTCGTAGTTCAGGAGCTGAAGCCGTAGTCATTCTCCGCAGTCGCGGCGTCGAAACGGCCACCAGATCGGGCAGTTCGGTGCGTGGCGCGGGGAAGGGCGTTGCCAATGGCGGGTCAGCGTGCGGCTGGGGTGCGCAGGCCGTTGATGGTGTCCCGTAGTGCGTCGTCGGTCGGAGTGGGTTCGATTCCGAAGGCGGCGGTGGCAGCGGTCGAGTCGAGGATGAACGGTTGTTGGAGTTGGTACTGGATTTCAAGCATTTCCCGGGCGGCTGGGTTGATGAGCCCGGCAAAGCGGAGCAGGAAGGTGGGCATCCTGGTCACCCGGGCAGATGGTGCTTCCACGAGTTCGGCGGCGCGGGTGGCCAGTGCGCGGATGGACATCGCGGGGGCGGTGGGTACGTGCCAGGGGCGGCCCCAGGCGTTCTTGTCGGTCGCGACGGCGGTCAGGGTGCGAGCTACGTCGCCGACGTAGGTCCAGCTGTGCGGGGCGTCGAGGTCGGCAGGCATGGAAGCGCGTCTGCCGGCGAGCACCTTGGGTAGAACCATGGCGCTGAATGGGCTCATCGCGCCCGCGCCGAGGTAGTCCGATCCGCGGACCTCGGCCGTGCGGATTCGCCCGGCTTGGTGCGCGGCCAGCGCGTCGGCCCACAGGGTGGCTCGTACTTGGCCCTTCACCGAGTTGGGGCGCTGCGGCAGTTGTTCGGTCATCGGGGTGTCGACCTGGCCGTAGCCGTAGAGGTTTCCGGTCGTGACGAGCACGGCGCCGCTGAGTTCGGCGGCCCGCACGAGTGCCGCGCCGAGCGGTGGCCAGTCGGTGGGCCAGCGGTGGTAGGCCGGGCCTGCGCAGCAGTACAGCGCGAGGGCGCCTTCGGTGTGCCGGGCGAGCGCGTCGGCATCACTCGCGTCTGTGGCGCGACGCTCGATCCCCGGGTGCTCCGGGCCGCCGCCGCTTCGGGTGAGCAGCCGGACCTGCTCGCCCTTGTCGGCGAGTAACCGGGCAGTGGCCGTGCCGACCGGGCCGGCTCCGACGATGACATGAAGGGACATGATGGGCACCCTCTTGACTCGGGCGAGAACACTGTTCTCGAATAGGTGCACCGTACTCAAGCGCGGCAGCCAGGTCAAGAACAGTGTTCTCGTCTCGTTCTGGTGTTCTCGATCTATGCGACACTGGACGCATGTCCGCACCGTCGTTGCGTGCCCGGGTCCGCTCGGAGATGCGCCACGAGATCATGCAAGTCGCGCGCCGCCACCTCGCCACGGACGGCGCGAACCTGTCCCTGCGCGGCGTGGCCCGAGACCTCGACATCGTCGCTTCGGCCCTGTACCGGTACTTCCCCAGCCGTGACGCCCTGCTCACCGCGTTGATCATCGACGCCTACGAGGAGCTGGGCACGGCGGCGACGGAAGCCGACGCAGCAGTGCCCAGCGACGACCGGCGCCGCCGGTGGCTGGCCGTCTGCCACGCGGTGCGCACGTGGGCGCTCTCGCATCCAGCGGAGTACGGCTTGCTCTACGGCAGCCCGGTGCCCGGTTACGCCGCGCCGCCGGAGACGGTTCCCCTTGCCGCGAAGGTCGTCCTGCTACTCGTGGACATCGCCGGCGACGCGGCGGAACAAGTGGAGTCCGCGCCGGTTCCCGATGCTGTCCGCGCCGACCTGCGCCGCCTGATCGATGAGTACCCGGGTGACCTGCCGGAGGAACGACTCGCCAAAGTGTTCGCCGGCTGGACCCACCTGTTCGGCCTGATCAGCTTCGAGGTGTTCGGTCGCCTGGACGGCTTGATCGAGGCGCGTGCCGAATACTTCGACCACCACATGGCTCTGATGGCAGACCTCGCCGGAGTCCCGCGCTGAACCTGCAGCCGGACAGCCAGCCGGCCGAGCGCCACCTTGCCGTGGAGCATGGCACCGGACTGATCTGCTGACCGACCGGGCACCCGAGCGTGGCGGTGCGTGGCGGCGACCGCCGCTTGCTGCCCCATCCGGTGTACGTGCCGCTACCGATCGTCGCTGTGATGGGCATGCTGTTCCGGCCGCATGATCGCGGTAACGCCATGGCGGTTCTGCCTCCGAGCGGGCGCCGAGGCAGCCGACCTGCGGGGTCGGGTTGTCATCTCGCCGGACACGTGCGGCAGATGGCCTCGGCGCCCGGGGCAGGCACGTCAGCCCAGTCGCCTCGATGCGCGCTGGAGCAGTGTCCGCAGCAGGGCCGTCTCCTCGGTCCCGAGGGCGGTCACTATGTGCTCCTTTTCGCGTTCGACCGCGGCGGTCCAGCGGGGGAGTGCCTCGTTTCCCCGCTCCGAGGCGAAGACCAGGACGCGCCGCCGGTCGGTGTCGTCCACCCGGCGCAGGACGAGGCCGAGGGACACCATGCGGTCGACGACCTTGGTCAGGGTCGGTGCTGTCAGCAGGGCGAACTCGGCGACTTCGGCCATGGCGTGACCGGTGTCGTCGGCGAGGAACGACAGCACGCGCCACTCCTCAAGCGTCGCGCCCTCCGCTTTCAGCGCCTCACCGAGGCGTTGGACGACGCTCCGCTCCACGAGCGTGAGCGCTCGCGCCAAGTCGAGTTCGGATACGGCCGCCGGGGTCGTGGTCATCGCCCTGCCCAGTGTCGTCGTGGTGTGGGGGTGGGACTGCGGCGGTAGCGATCGTGCTCGCGCCGCAGAGAAGGTTCGCGTGGAGTGGTTCCACGCTACAGTCATTTCCCTATCGCCGTGAAATATTCTCGTAGCAACCAATCGCTAGTGTGAGCCCTATGATCGAGAAGGCGTCTGTCCGGCTCGGCTCTCCGGCAGGCCGGACCCGGGACGCGCTGGACGTCGCCCTGGTGATACCGCTCCAGGGGCCCGCCGGGATCTTCGGGCCGTCCTGCGAGTGTTGCGCCCAGCTCGCGGTCGAGGAGGTCAACGCCGGCTCGGGTGTGCTGGGCAGGGAGTTGCGGCTGGTGCTCGTCGACGGCGGGGCGCCGCCCGAGCAGGTGGCGACCGAGATCGACGCGCTGGTCTCCGGCGGAGTCGTCGACGCGGTGGCCGGCTGGCACATCTCCGCCGTCCGTGAGGTGGTCGCCCCGCGCATCGACGGCCGGGTGCCGTACGTCTACACCGCCCTCTACGAGGGAGGGGAGCGGTCGCCCGGAGTGTTCCTGACCGGCGAGACTCCGGGCCGTCAACTCCGGCCCTCGCTGCGGTGGTTCGCCGGTGAACTCGGTATCCGGCGCTGGACGATCGTCGGCGACGACTACGTCTGGCCCCGCTCCTCCGCCCGCGCCGCCCACCGCTACCTGCGGGAGCTGGGCGGCGAGGTGTGTGACGAGATGTATGTGCCGCTGGGCACCAGGGACTTCGGTCCGGTCCTGGCCCGGGTCGCGGCCAGCGGCTGCGAGGCCGTCCTCATGCTGCTGATCGGCGACGACGCGGTGCTCTTCAACCGTGCGTTCACCGCCGCCGGACTCGACCGCGACCACATCCGGTTCAGTTCGCTGATCGAGGAGAACGTCCTGCTGGCGACCGGGCCGGAGAACACCCGGGGACTGATGACCTCGGCCGGCTACTTCGAGGACCTGCCCACCGCGTCGGGCCTCGACTTCGCCGCCGCGTACGGACGCCGCTTCGGCCCCGCGGCGCCGGTGCTCAACAGCCTCGGCGAGTCCTGCTACGAGGGCGTGCGCATGCTCACCGAGCTGCTGCGCCGGGCGGGCGGCGCGGACATGGACAGGATCCAGGAGACCGCCGAGGGCCTGGAGTACGAGACTCCGCGCGGCACCGTCCAGATCCGCGACCGCCACCTGCACCAGCGGGTGTTCCTCGCCGCGGCCGACGGGCTGCAGTGGGACGTGCTCCAGCAGCTGCCGTAGGCGACACCTCGGCGCCTTCATCCTTTTACGCGCACGTAACGCGGTGAACTCTTGCCCAATTGCTTCGGATGGAAATACTTTTTTCTCGAAGCTTTTGGAAGTGAGTTGTCCATGGCGACATACCAGTACCGCTGCCCGGGCTGCGGTCCCTTCGACGTGACCCGTCCGATGGGCCGCGCCCTCCCCGAAGAGCAGTGCCCAACGTGCGGCCTCCACGGCCGCCGTGTCTTCACCGCCCCGATGCTCCCCCGCACCTCCGCCCCCCTGGCCCGAGCCCTCCAGTCCCAGGAGGCCAGCGCCCACGAACCGCGCGTCGTCACCGAGGTACCGCCGGCTCGCCGCCACCCAACCTCGGCAGCCGATCCCCGACAAGCCCAACTGCCCAAGCCCTGAAGCCTGTTGCCCGAAACACGACCCACCTCTTCCTGGAGGCAGTCCTATGCCCGAAGTCGTCTTCAGCGTCGACCAGGCCATGTCCATGCGCGACCAGAAGATTCCCGGCCACAACCGCTGGCACCCCGACATCCCGCCCGCCGTCACCGTGAAGCCGGGTTCGGACTTCCGCATCGAGTGCCGGGACTGGACGGACAACCAGATCGGCAACAACGACTCGGCCAACGACGTCCGCGACGTCGACCTCTCCCACGCCCACATGCTCAGCGGGCCGATCGCCGTGGAGGGCGCCGAACCCGGTGACCTGCTCGTCGTCGACATCCTCGACCTCGGTCCCGTACCGCAGTCGAGCGGCGAGGGCTCGGGGCAGGGCTGGGGCTACACCGGCGTCTTCGCCAAGGACAACGGCGGCGGCTTCCTCACCGACCGTTTCCCCGACTCGTACAAGGCGGTCTGGGACTTCCACGGTCAGCAGGCCACCTCCCGCCACATTCCCGGCGTCCGCTACACCGGCATCACCCACCCGGGCCTCTTCGGCACCGCGCCCTCCGCCGAACTGCTGGCCCGCTGGAACGCCCGCGAGCAGGCTCTCATCGACACCGACCCGCACCGCGTACCTGCGCTCGCCCTGCCCCCGCTGGCCGCGGGTGCCCTGACCGGAACGGCGAGCGGCGAGGCCGCTTCCCGTATCGCCGCCGAAGGCGCCCGCACGGTCCCGGCCCGCGAGAACGGCGGCAACCACGACATCAAGAACTTCACCCGCGGCTCCCGGGTCTTCTACCCCGTCCTCGTCCCCGGCGCCCTGCTCTCCGGCGGCGACCTGCACTTCAGCCAGGGCGACGGCGAGATCACCTTCTGCGGAGCCATCGAGATGGGCGGCTACATCGACCTGCACGTCGACCTGATCAAGGGCGGCATGGAGAAGTACGGGGTCACGACCAACCCGATCTTCATGCCCGGCAACGTCGCACCGCAGTACACCGAGTTCATCTCGTTCGTCGGCATCTCCGTCGACCACGACACGGACACCAACCACTACCTCGACGCGACGATGGCGTACCGCAACGCATGTCTCAACGCCGTCGACTACCTCACCACCTTCGGCTACAGCGGCGAACAGGCCTACCTCCTCCTCGGCTCGGCCCCGATCGAGGGCCGGATCAGCGGAGTCGTGGACATCCCGAACGCGTGCAGCACCCTCTACCTGCCCACGGCGATCTTCGACTTCGACATCAAGCCGACGGCCGAGGGCCCGAGGAAGGCCGACCGCGGCCAGTGCGCCGTCACGTCGTAACTCCCGTTCAAGGAAAGAGAGTTCCACTCATGCGCGACCATCTCACCTTCCAGCTGGGTGACTTCACCACCCAGCACGGCGCCACCCTGCGCGGTGCCACCCTCGCCTACACCACGTACGGCGAGCTGAACGCCGACAAGTCCAACGTGATCGTCTACCCCACCTGGTACTCCGGCCGGCACTGGGACAACGAGTGGCTCATCGGCTCCGGCATGGCCCTGGACCCGGAGCAGTACTTCATCATCGTCCCGAACATGCTCGGCAACGGCCTGTCCACCTCACCGAGCAACACCCCACCGCCGTACGACCGCGCCCGCTTCCCGCACATCACGGTGTACGACCAGATCGAGGCCCAACACAAGCTGGTCACCGAGGAGTTCGGCATCGAGCGGATCGCGCTGGTGACCGGCTGGTCGATGGGCGCGGGGCAGACCTACCAGTGGGCGGTCAGCCACCCGGAGATGGTCGAGCGGATCGCCCCCTTCTGCGGCTCCCCGCGCACCAGCCTCCACAACAAGGTCTTCCTGGAGGGCGTCAAGGCCGCACTGACAGCCGACGCGGTCTACAACGGCGGCTGGTACGACGAGAAGTGGCCGACCACCGGACTGCGGGCGCTCGCCCGGGTGTACGCGGGATGGGGCTTCTCGCAGGCGTTCTACTGGGAGAAGGAGTACGAGAAACTCGGCCACACCTCCCTGGAGGACTTCCTCGTCGGCTTCTGGGAGGGCTTCTTCCTCGACGGCCGCGACCCGAACAACCTCCTCACCATGCTCTGGACCTGGCAGAACGGCGACGTCGGGCTCACCCCGGGCTTCGACGGGGACACCGAGGCGGCGCTCGGCTCGATCCGGGCGACCACGCTCGACATGCCCGCCGAGAAGGACCTCTACTTCCCGCCGGAGGACGAGGCCTGGGCCGTCAGCCACATACCCGGCGCCGAACTCCGCGTGATCCCCGGCATCTGGGGCCACTTCGCCGGCCACGGCAGCAACCCCAAGGACACCGAGTTCATCGACACAGGCCTGAAGGAACTGCTGGCCAAGCCCGGTGGATTGGCATAGTCATGCACATCGGACGCATCAGACTCCCGCACGAGGTCAGCGCCTCGATCGTCGCCTTCGCCACCGTCTTCCTGCTGATGAGCCCGCTCAAGATGCCGACCTGGGCGATCTTCATCACCTGGGCGGGAACCTTCCTCCAGGGAGGTCCGAGCCGCTCCAACGCGATCGCCATGGTCACCGCCACCACCACCGGGGCAGGATTCGGAGTGGTGGCCGTGCTCCTCAACCGTGAGACGGGCACCATGTTCGGCACCGGCGCGTTCGCCCAGACCCTCGCCCTGGCCGTGGTGATCTTCGTCGTCAACGGCACTCTGCTGGCGACCGGCCGACTGAAGCCCTTCGCGCTCATCCCGGGCATGTTCTTCGGCTTCGCCTCCCTCTTCGCGACGTACTTCGGCGGCTTCGGCTACGACGCGGGCCACCTGGACGCCGCCTTCGTCAGCGCCGCCGCGATGTGCGCCCTGGGCCCCCTCTGCGCCACCCTCGGCCTACGGCTGATGTTCGCACCCCCGCCTGCCGCGTCCGAGCCCGTGGCGCAGTTCGGGGCCGAGGCGGTGACAGCCTCGGTCAACGAGGCGTCCACCTGACACAACTGCTCGCTCATACCGCCTCGCAGGGCGGGCCGACCACCGGCCCGCCCTGCGAGTGCGTCGGGCAAGCCCGACGCGCTCGCGGCGGTTACCGCGCATCTCCACGCCGAGGACCAAGCCCCTCGGAAGAGAGGGTGGACGAGAGCCGACAGCTGTCTGATCAGACGCTGGGGGTGCGGTTCCTGGCGGTGTAGGAGGTGCTCGTCCCGCCTGTGCCCGCCTCGCGCACCGGGTGAGTTGATATCGCTTCACCTCACTCAGGACCAGGTCGGTCTTGGGCCCGCCGATGGGGCCGGTGCCCCAAGACCGGCCGTCCGCCCCGTAGCGAGGGGTTCCCCCGCGCCCCCCGTTCGACCTGCCGTCGGCGGACGTCAGGATGATCCGGGCCCGTTCCGCCGGCCGCCGGTCCGGTCATCCCGCCCGCCGAATCGGCTCCGCACGCTCACTCAAATCTCTTCCGCGTCACGCTGGATCGTCCGACCGGCCGCACATGTGCTCTCGCCTCTTGACGTTGTACGACGCACCGTTTGACACTCTCGAAACACAACATCACATCGTCGAAATGCCGCACCGTCGGCCTGTCTCTGCCCCCGATCAACCGTGGAGGAAAGCCCGCCGATGTCGCATCGATTTGTCATGTCTAGAGCAAGTTGGAGTGCGCCCCGGAGCCGGTCCCGGCGCCGCAGGCTCGCAGCGGTCGCCCTCGCCGCGATGTGCATGACGCTGCTGCCGACCACCGCACACGCCAGGACCCCGGCAGCCGCCGCGGGCTCCTCGGAGATCACCGACGGCCTCGCCCTCTGGTACAAACTGGACGCGGCCTCCGGCCAACTGGCCGCCGACTCCTCGGGTCACGGCCGCGACGGCACCGTGAACGGCACCGCCGGCTGGAACGCCGGCGACGGCCTCACCCTCAACGGGTCCGACACCTACGTCAAGGTGCCGGACAACATCTTGAGCGGCATGAGCGCGATCACCGTGTCGCTGGACGTGCAGATCGACTCCGCGCAGGCCAGTCCGTACTTCATCTACGGATTCGGCAACTCCAGCGGCTCCAACGGCAACGGCTATCTCTTCACCACCGGCAACACCTTCCGTACCTCCATCGCCTCCGGCAACTGGTCGACCGAGCAGACCACCGCGCCCGCCACCTCGTACAACCTGCCGCGCGCCGTGTGGAAGCACCTCTCCTACACGCAGACGGCAAGCGGCACCGGCGTGCTCTACGACGATGGTGTGGAGGTCGCCCGCAACACCGCCGTCAGCATCACGCCCGGTTCGATCGGCGGCGGCACCACCACAGCCAACTACATCGGCCGCTCGCTCTACTCCGGCGACAAGTACTTCAAGGGGAAGATCAAGGACTTCCGGGTCTACGACCGGGCGCTGGACGCCTCCGAAGTCGCGCAGTTGGCACTGCCGATCGCCACTGACGGGGTCGCGCGGGACAAGGCCGCGCTGAGCCTCGGCGACCGCACCGACGCCGTCGTGTCGGACCTGACGCTGCCCACCGCCGGTACGGCGGGCGGCAGTTCGATCAGCTGGTCCAGCGACGCGCCGTCCGTGGTGTCGGCGACCGGTGTCGTCACCCGCCCTGCGAGCGGTGAGCCCGACGGTCACGCGACGCTCACCGCGACGCTGAAGAAGGGCGCGGTGACCGACACCAAGTCCTTCGACATCACCGTGCCGGCGGACTTCGACGACCAGCACGCCGTGGACCAGGCCGCAGCCTCGCTGACCGTCCCGAACATCGACGACGTACGCGGCAACCTGACGCTGCCCGCCACCGGCGACTACTCCACCACGGTCGACTGGTCGTCCGCCGACCCGTCCGTGATCTCCGCCGACGGGGTCGTCAACCGCCCGGCCGCGGGCGACGGTTCGACCACCGTCGAGCTGACCGCGACCGTCACCCGCGACGACGCATCCGCGACCCGCACGTTCACCGCCAAGGTGCCCGAACTCCCGGTGCCGGAAGCCAAGTCCGGCTACCTCTTCAGCTACTTCACCGGCGAGGGCACCGCCGACGGCGAGCAGGTCCGCTTCGGCCTGAGCAAGGGCAACGACCCGCTGAACTGGCGGGAGATCAACAGCGGCAACCCGGTACTGACCTCGACGCTGGGCGAGAAGGGGCTGCGCGACCCGTTCATCATCCGCTCTCCCGAAGGCGACAAGTTCTACCAGATCGCCACCGACCTGCGGATCTACGACAACGGCGACTGGGACGCCGCGCAGCGCACCGGCAGCCGGGCGATCATGGTGTGGGAGTCGACCGACCTGGTGCACTGGACCGACCAGCGGCTGGTGACGGTCTCGCCGAAGGAGGCCGGCAACACCTGGGCCCCGGAGGCGTATTACGACAAGTCCCTCGGCTCGTACGTCGTCTTCTGGGCGTCGAAGATCTACGACAACGACGCGCACACCGGCGACACCTACAACCGCATGATGTACGCCACCACCCGTGACTTCCGCACCTTCAGCAAGCCCAAGGTGTGGATCGACCGCGGCTACTCGGTGATCGACTCCACGATGATCGAGCACGACGGCCAGTACTACCGTTTCTCCAAGGACGAGCGGAACAACAGCTCCTCCTCCCCGAACAGCAAGTTCATCTTCGAGGAGAAGGCCGGCTCGATCCTCGACACCGACTACGACTCCGTCGCCGAGGGCATCGGCAAGGGCGCGATGAGCGCCGCCGAGGGACCACTGGTCTTCAAGTCCAACACCGAGGAGAAGTGGTACCTCTTCCTCGACGAGTTCGGGGGCCGCGGCTACATACCGTTCGAGACGACCGACCTCGACTCAGGCGTCTGGACCCCGTCCACCGACTACTCGCTGCCATCCACGCCACGCCACGGCACCGTACTTCCGGTCACCCAGGCCGAGTACAACCGGCTGCTGCGCGCCTACCAGCCCGACCAGTTGGTGGAGAGCGCCGAGGACGTGACGGTCTCCACCGCCATCGGCAGCGCGCCGGTGCTGCCCGCGACCGTCATCGCCAAGTACGCCGACGGCATCACCCGCCCGGTCTCCGTGACCTGGGACGACGTCCCGGCATCGGCATACGCCTCGGTCGGCACGTTCACCGTGAACGGCACCCTGCCGGACGGCGCCACGCTCCGCGTCCAGGCCCATGTCACGGTGTCCCAGGACGGCGGCACCGACATCCCGTCGGGACTGGTCCTGCGCTACGACTTCGACGAGACGTCGGGCAATGTCGTCCGGGACTCCAGCGGCCACGGCAACCACGGCACCTATGTCAACACCCCGGCCTTCGGGACGGGTGTGCACGGCGGTTCGTTCGTGATGAGCGGCGGATCCAGCTCCTCCACCACTTCGCCGTACGTCAAGATCCCCAACGGCGTACTGAAGGACACCGACAGCGTCACCGTCTCCACCTACGCCAAGTGGGATCCGACGTCGACGGCGGTCAACCAGTGGCTCTTCGGCCTCGGCCCGAACAGCGACAAGTACCTCTTCGCGACACCGTCGAACGGCGGCGGGAGCCTCTACTCGGCTGTCACCACCGGGAGTTGGGGCGCCGAGTCTAAGCTGTCGGCCGGCTCGAAGCTCACCGCCGGCCAGTGGAAGCACATCACCGTCACACTCAACGGCGCCACCGGCATCGCCGTTCTCTACCTCGACGGGGTGCAGGTGGCCCGGACCACCGGGGTGACGATCAAGCCGTCGGATCTCTACGACGCCTCGAAGGGCTACAGCGGCTACATCGGCAAGTCGCTGTACGCCGCCGACCCCTACTTCGCCGGCCAGGTGGACGACTTCCGGATCTACAACCGCGCGCTGTCCGCGGCCGAGGTGCTGGAGCTGAGCGGCAACACCACCGGTATCGCCACTGCCGCGCTCCCCGAACTGAAGACCGACGCGATCGTCACCGACACCCAGAGCCGGATCGTGCTGCCGGTCAAGGAAGGCACCGAACTCACCGCTCTGGCACCGCAGTTCACCCTGGCCAACGGCGCGACCATCAGCCCCGCCTCCGGCACGGTCCGGAACCTCACCAAGCCGGTCAAGTACACCGTCACCGGCTCGGACGGCGCGACCCGCGTCTGGACCGTACAGGCGATGCAGATGAGAACTCCCGTACTGCCCGGCCTGAACGCCGACCCGAACATCGTGGTCTTCGGCGACACCTTCTACATCTATCCGACCACCGACGGCTTCCCCGGGTGGAGCGGCACCCAGTTCAAGGCGTACTCCTCCACCGACCTGGTGCACTGGACGGACCACGGCGTCATCCTCGACCTGGGCCCGGACGTCTCCTGGGCCGACAGTCGGGCCTGGGCACCGACGATCGCCGAGAAGAACGGTAAGTACTACTTCTACTTCTGCGCCGATGCCAACATCGGTGTCGCCGTCTCGGACTCGCCGACCGGCCCGTTCAAGGACGCACTCGGCAAACCGCTCCTCGCCGCAGGCACGTTCAGCGGCCAGATGATCGACCCGGCGGTCTTCACCGACGACGACGGGAAGTCGTACCTCTACTTCGGCAACGGCGGCGCGTACGTCGTCCCGCTGAACGACGACATGATCTCCCTGGACACCTCCAAGGTCACCACGATCACTCCCGACGGATTCCGGGAGGGCGCGTTCACGATCAAGCGGCACGGCGTCTACTACTTCATGTGGTCGGAGAACGACACCGGCGACGAGAACTACCAGGTCGCGTACGCCACCGGCAGCTCACCGCTGGGCCCCTGGACCAAGCGTGGCGTGATCCTGTCGAAGGACGTGGCACTCGGCATCAAGGGCACCGGCCACCACTCGGTGGTCCGGGTCCCCGGCACCGACGACTGGTACATCGCCTACCACCGGTTCGCCATCCCGGGCGGTGACGGCACCCACCGCGAAACCACCGTCGACAAGCTGGAGTTCGACGCCGACGGCCTGATCAAGCCGGTGGTCCCCACCCTCACCGGCATCGCCCCGGTGACCGTCGCGCACGCCGGTCCCGACGCCTCCGGGCCGGAGGGCAGCGCCATCGCCCTCACCGGCACACTCTCCGGCGCGGACGTCACCCCGAAGTGGCGTGCCGAACCCGGCGCCCCGTGCACCATCGCCCACGCCAAGACCCTCACCCCTGCCATCACCTGCACCGACAACGGCACCTACGAGGTCACCCTCACCGGCGGCCGGAGCAGCGACACCGTCTCCGTCACCGTCACCAACGCGCCCCCGGTGATCCGCGACGCCACCGGGCCCGCCGAGCCGGTGTCGGTGGGCGCGAAGATCACCCTCACCGTCCACTACACCGACCCGGGCCGCAGCGACACCCTCAGCTGCTCCGTCGACTGGGCCGACGGCACAGCCCCCACCCCATGCCGCGCGGGCCACACCTACCGCAAGGCCGGCATCTACCACCCGACGGTCACCGTCACCGACGACGACGGCGCCGCCACCTCCAGGACCCTCACCGACCTGGTCGTCTACGACCGCACGGCCGGCCCGGCCACGGGTACCGGCACCTTCGTCTCACCGGCCGGCGCCTACCCCGCCTCCCCCCGGCTGACCGGAAAGGCGGCTTTCTCCTTCGACCTCTCCTACGGCAGGAACGCCACCACCCCCACCGGCAGGATCGCCTTCGACTTCAAGGCAGCGGGCCTCAAGTTCCGCTCCACGGCGTCCGACTGGCTGGTGGTCACCGGCTCCCGCGCCCGCTACCAGGGCTCAGGCACCCTCAACGGCGTCAAGGGCTACGGCGTCAGCATCACCGCCACCGACTCCCCGGACACCTTCCTGATCAACGTGTGGAAGAAGTCCACCGGCACCACCGTCTACGCCGGCCCCACCGCGGCACTCGCCTGCGGCATCACCATCGGCCACCACCCGGGGGCGCACTGACCGCACCGGCCTCAGCCGCCGGACGGCCCCGCAGTCCAGGGCCGTCCGGCGCGCGTGCGCTGTCAAGCACTGAACGTGAACTCGTGATGTCGGGGGCTGACGTCCGCCAGACGTGGGCCCTGACGTGCTGCGCTGGATGTCCGAGTGTGTCGCCGATGGCGATCTCGAATCGGGCGATGTCGCACGCGCTAGTCGTAGTGCAGGGCGTCCGGAGAGGCTGAGGCTCCGCAGCTGGGGACCACTACGGCGAGGGTGGCGAGCCGTCGTCGCTGTGGGCTTCGCGCAGGTTGGCCCCCCCACTCGGTGTCGATCGACGCCCCCGCAGCGCGGACAACTGCCACTCAGGGCGTGTCCAGTGCTTTGCCGGCCAGGTAGACGGTGTTGGTCGAGGTACCGCCCTGCAGTGGGTTGTCGAAGGCGACGACATGGGCCGCTGTCTGTGCGAAGACCTCGGAGAGCGCGGAGGTGAACTGCGCGTCGGGCGGGTCGTTCGACCACAAGGCGAACACCCCGCCGGGGTGGAGGTGACCGGCGAGCGCGCGGAGTCCGGCGGGCTGGTAGAGCGCCGCGTGCCGTGGGTGGAGCACATGGCGCGGCGAGTGGTCGACGTCCAGCAGGATGGCGTGGAAGCGGCGGCCCGGCTCCTTGGGGTCGAGACCGCGCGGATCGGCGGCCAGTGCGAAGAAGTCTCCGTGCAGTAGGCGGCAGCGGGTGTCCGAGGACAGCCGGGCTCCGAGGGGCACCAAGCCCCGCTGATGCCAGTCGATGACTTCGGCGAGCGCGTCGATCACCGTCAGTGTCCGCAGCCGTGGATCGTCCAGGACGGCCTGGGCGGTGTAACCGAGTCCGAGTCCGCCGACGGCTACGTCCAACTCGGTGTCCGGCAGTTCGGCCAGGGCGAGTTCCGTGAGCGCGATCTCGCCGGTGGTGAAGAGGCTGGACATGAGGAACTCGTCGCCGAGCTTCACCTCGTACACGTCCTCCCCCGAGACCGGGTGGCGGCGCCGACGCAGACTGATCTCGCCGATGGGCGTCGGTTGCCAGTCGATCTCCTCGAAGCGCAGGCCCATCCGTTCACCTTTCTGACGTGCGTGGACGCACGGTGCTGTTGCGGATCGAAACATACTCCGTCCCGGCGCGGGAGCCGGGCGCTGCTGAGGTGACGGCACGGTCAGGCGTCGATGATGACGGGGATGATCAGGGGTTTGGATGATTCGCCGACCTGGGGGTCGAGTGATCTTTTCAGGATTTTTTGCTGTGGTGAGGCGCGCCTCTGAGCTGGGGTTCTCGGGGTCCACGGTTGAGTGAACGGGGCCGCACGTCGGCCGCAGCCGTGCGGAAGCGGGTGCGTTCGCGCGTCGTCGTTCGCGGGTGGCCCGGCGGGGGAGCGGGGGCATGGCCGAGTGTCCAGCCTCCAGAGCAGACCAGGGATGCTCGCGTCCGCGGTTACGCTCTTGGCTGCCGGAGCGGACCGGCGCCGGTCCGAGAATCCTGCGGGTGTGGCTCTTCCACGGTGAGCCGGTGATGTCGTGCGCCGTTCGTGGTCGTACGGCGGATCGTCGCGTCTCAGGACGAACGCCCGAACCGCCGACCGTGATCCTTCGGCCCCGCTCCGGTCACTTCGGCACATCGGCGGAGAGGAAGGGAGCAAGGAGCGCGAACAACGCGTCGGGGCGGTCGAGGGGGATGATGTGGCCGCAGTCCTGGAGGTGGTGGCCGACCAAGTCATCGGTGATGGGACGGAGTTGGCGTTCGAGCCCGGTGCCGACGGGGTGGGAGCCGACTGCCATGGTGGGCATCGTCAGCCGAGCCGTCGCGATGCCGTCCTGTATCTGCCGCGCGCTGGTGGGCAGGGCGCGGTAATAGGAGAACGCGCAGCGCAGGGCCTCGCTCCCGGTGTACGCGTGGACGAAGGCCGCGCGGATGTCGTCGGGTACTCCTCGCCCGAGCGTCCCCGAGTCGAGGAAGAAGTCGATGTACGGGGCCTCGTTGCCGGCCAGGACGGTCTCGGCCAGGCCGGGGACGGCGTGGAAGCCGAACCACCACGGGGCGCCACCCGCAGTGACGTGTTCCGCTCCGGGCAGGCGGCCGAGCAGTGCTTCGATCACGACCAGGCGCCGGACGAGGTGGGGCCGGCGCAGCGCGAGCAGGACGGCGGGGGCGGTGCCCGCGTCGATGCCCACCACTGTTGCCGAGGGCTCGCCGAGTGCGTCGAGCAGCCCTTCGGCGTCGGCGGCGAGGGTGGCTGCGTCGTACCCCTCGACGGCTCGTGTACTGGCACCGAAGCCGCGCAGGTCCGGGGCGATGACCCGGTACTGCCCGGCCAGTCGGCCCATGATGCCGCTCCAGAGTTGCCAGGTGTGCGGGAAGCCGTGCAGCAGGAGAACCGCGGGTCCGTCACCGGCGATTGCGACGTTGAGCTGGACGCCGTTCGTGGCGATGCGGCGGAGTTGGTGTGCGGTGGTAGCGACCATGACGGCTCCTCTGGGTGGTTACCATTGGTGACCACAGAACGATAGGTAACTGTCCGACCGCTGCCCAGACGGCACTTCCAGGGAAGGTGGTGAGCCACAGGTGACCACCCAAGGAGGCCGGACCGCCGGTCGCGGGGTGCGCGGCGATCTGTTCGATCCCTGGTGCCCGACGCGGCAGTTGCTGGACCGCATCGGCACGAAGTGGACGTCCATGGCCGTCAAGACGCTCGCCGATGCCGCACCGGACGAGGTGCGCTTCGCGGAGCTGAGACGCCGGATGCCCGGCGTCTCGCAGAAGATGCTGTCGGTGACGCTGCGGAACCTGACCCGCGACGGACTGGTGTCGCGCCGGGTCGAACCGACTGTGCCGCCGCGGGTCTTCTACCGGCTCACCCGACTCGGGCTGTCTCTGGAAGTCGCGCTTGCGGGGCTGCGGACCTGGGCGGAGGAGAACATGGCCGAGATCGACCGCGCCAACGCAGCCGCCGACCAGGAGACCAATGAGGGATAGGCCGGCCGGCTCCGCGTTCGGCGTCCGCCACGGATCAAGGCCCACAGGATGTTCACCCGGCGTCGGGCCAGGGCCAGGACGGCCTCAGTGTGCCGCTTGCCGTCGGCGCGCTCGCGTTCGTAGAAGTTCCACGATGCGTCGCAGCTGCAGATGCTGATCGGCGCGAAGGTGTACAAGACGCGTCCCAGGCCGCGGTGGTAGCGCCTGGGGCGGTGAATGCTGCCGCTGACGTTGCCCGAGTCCCGGGAGTCGAGGCGACGTCGGCAGGTCTGGCCAGGCGGTCGGCGGTGCCGAAGCGGTTCATGTCGCCGGCCGTGGAGGTGAGGAGTCCGGTACCCGGCAGAGGGCCGATCCCGGGCACGCTGGGGAGCGCTGCGGGGGGTTCGTGTTCGCGAAGCCGAGCCGCAATGAGCCTGCTGACCTCAGTGATCTGCTGGTTGAGGCCCATCGCCTTCTAGGCGTCAGCGTTCGTTCTCCGGCGCGGCGAGCAGTCCGTAGGCGCCTGCCCGGGAGAGCTTGCTGATCACATTCACCACACCCCCTGGGGTTGGCGACGGGCGAATCACGACGAGCGCGAGCATTGCCATCGCCTCGGGCCGAATCGGGGTTGACGGCTTCCCTGATGCTGTCCCGACCTGCCCGCGCACGTCTGAGGGTGATCGGTACGGTGGTACCGGGACGACGAGAGGGGCGGCGCTGCCGTGGGTGAGGAAGCGGAGATCAGGACGGCGAAGGAGGCCGCCGACCACGAGCTCATCTTGGCGTTCGGGCGTCTGCAGGGGGCGGCGAACCGGCTGGAGTACATCCTCGGCCGGGCGCTGGAGGTGGAGTGCGGCATCAGTCATCTGGTCTTCGAGGTGCTGCTGATCCTCGGGCGCGCGGGTGAGCCGGGGCTTTCGATGCGCGCCATCGCCCAGGAGCAGGTGCTGACCACCGGTGGTGCCACCCGGCTGGTGGATCGCATGCAGGCGGCGGGTTTCGTGACGCGCGCGGATTCTCCCGACGACCGGCGCGGAAAGCTGGTGCGGCTGACGCCGTTGGGGGAGGAGACGGTCGTACGCGCGTCCCGGGTCCACCTGGAGAACATCAAGCAGTACCTAGTGGACCCGCTGCCCACGGCGGACTGGAAGCGGTTCGCGGAGGATCTTCGCATCCTCAGCCACACGGCTCGGGACCTGCTGCCCCGACTGCCCTGACCTGCGTACCAGCCGCCACGCTGGTGTAATGACGTGGTCGGCCACACCTGTGTGCCTCACCTCACACGAACCTTGAAATATCTGACACGTCAGTTACTGTTCTGTCAGGTGAATCGCTCGCAACCCGCGGGCGCACATCTCTGCCGAGGTCTTCGATGAAGCTCGTCTACGTCTTCGACGCCTACTGCGGCTGGTCGCACGGGTTCTCCGGAACACTGAGCGAGGTCGCGGCCCGTCACCCCGAACTGCCGGTCGAGGTTGTCTCCGGCGGGCTGTTCACCGGGTCGCGGCAGGTACCCGTCCGCCAGTTCGGCTACGTCCAGGGCGCGAACGCCAAGATCGCCGAGTTGACCGGCGCCGAGTTCGGCGCGGCCTACGAGCGGCTGATCGCCGACGGCTCGTTCGTGATGGACTCCGAGGCCGCCGCCCGTGGTGTCGCAGCCCTGCGCCAGGTCGCCCCCGACCGCGCGGCGGAGCTGGCCGCGGCTCTGCAGACCGCCTTCTACGTCGACGGACGCAGCCTGTCCGAAGCGGCCACCTATCGGAAGGTCGCGGAGGCGGCCGGGCTCGACGCGGATGCCGTCGTCGCCGCCTTCGAAGCGCCCGAAGCGCAGACCGCGGCCCGCGCCGACTTCCGCCGCGCGGTCCAGCTCGGCGTCACCGGGTTCCCCACTCTGCTGGCCGTCGACGGCGACTCCGTCACCCCGCTGGCCTACGGCCAAGCCACCGCCGACGAGGTCGACGCACGCTTCGCCGCCCACTGAACTTCCCTTGCCCCCACCCCGTCCCTCGCGTAATGGAGCCCCCGCATGAGCACCCTCTCCTTGAAGGTCCTCGACCTCGACTTCCCGGCCGGCAGCAGGAACAAGACCGCCACCCTCGTCACCGGCGAGAACGAAGCCCTGCTGGTCGACGCAGCCTTCACCCGCGCCGACGGCCACCGCCTCGCCGCCGAGATCCTCGACTCCGGCAAGAAGCTGACCACCGTCTTCGTCAGCCACGCCGACCCCGACTTCTACTTCGGCGCCGAGGCGATCGCCGACGCCTTCCCCGACGCGACCTTCGTCGCCACCCCGCTCGTCATCGAGCACATCCAGCACTCCTACGAGGGCAAGCTCAAGGCGTGGGCCGCGCTCGGCCCGAACCTGCCCACCCGTCTGGTCGACCTGACCGCGCTGACCGGCGACGACCTGACCCTGGAGGGCCACCGCTTCGAGCTCAAGGGTGGACCGGCCGCGCTGCCCGACCGCCACTACCTGTGGCAGGCCGAGCACCGCGCCCTGCTCGGCGGTGTCCTGCTTTTCCAGCAGGAGCACGTCTGGGTCGCCGACACCCCCACCCCCGGCGACCGTGCCGCGTGGATCGACCTGCTCGACGAAATGGCCGCGCTGCAGCCGGAGTTGGTCGTGCCGGGCCACCGGCTGCCGGGTACGGCGGCGGACACGTCCGCCATCACCGCCACCCGCGAGTACCTCGTCGCCTTCGAGGAGGAGCTCGGCAAGGCGGCCGACGGTGCCGCGCTGACCGAGGCGCTGGTCAAGCGCTACCCCGACAACGGCATGCTGATCGCCGCCCAGATCGGCGCGAAGGTCGCCAAGGGCGAAATGAAGTGGGGCTGACCATGGCCGAGTTCGCTACCTCCACCGCCCCCGCCGACGTCGTACGCCGCCAGTACCTCGCCTCCGCGACAGGTGACCTGGAGGCCCTTCGGGCCACCCTCGCCCCCGACGTCGAGTGGACGGAGATGGCCGGCTTCCCGCTCGCCGGCACCTACCGCACCCCCGACGGCGTCACCGCCGGCGTGATGGAGAAGCTCGGCCAGGACTGGGACGGCTGGACCGCCCACGACGACACCTACGTCGTCGACGGTGAGAACGTCGTCGTCCTCGCCCGCTACACCGCGACCAACAAGGCGACCGGGAAACCGATCGCCGTCCGCGTCGCCCACCACTTCGTCGTACGCGCAGGACACATCGTCCGCTTCGAGCAGTTCGTCGACACGGCTCTCGTCCGCGACGCCATGACCGGCTAGACGCACTACACCCCGCACTGAGAGAGCAGGGGAAGCGCGTGTCGGCTGTCGACAACAAGGCGCTCGTCATCGCGATTTACGAGCAGGCGTTCAACGACTACCAGCCGGAGCAGGCGGTCGCCGCGCATCTCGGTGAGAGCCACGCCCAGCACAACCCGGAGGCGCAGGACAGTCCTCAGGCGTGCGTCGGCTAGGTCCACCGGCTGCGCGGTCAGTTCCCCGACCTGCGCCTGCACCTCAAGCCCGGCGACCGAGGCATGGCCGTCGCCGACTTCTGACGCGTCACCGACGGAAGGATCGTTGAGTACTGGGACGTGATCCAGGAGGTGCCCGAGATGAGCGCCAACGACAACACCATGTTCTGAGGTCAGCGCCTGCATCCGGGCAGGACCGGTTTGCCTCGCGGGTAGCTCGGGCTGCGCACCGTCTTGCATACCCTGCGGCCTCTCACCGCATCGGTCTCACCTGACCAGTTCGCCACCGACACCCTCGTGCCCGACGTCGGGGAGGTCAAGGGAGACCCGTCGCCGGGCTCCCTCGGGCTGCACCCGGGGCCCTGAGGCCTGCCAGGCCGGGGCGCTCGCAGGTGGTGCTTGCCGAAGTCCCGCACGGCCAAAAACGCGGCAAGGCGGACGAGGGTCGAAGTGGCCAAGTCGCGCGAATTGTCTCGGAGGAGAAGGCCATTCCCTCACTGGTCGCGATGCTCGCGCTGATACGCGACGGGCCGTCCAGCTCGACAGTGACTCCGTATCGCACGCCTGAACCGCGCGGCTCGTCGTCAGCAGCACGGGCTCGTTGAGGCCAGGGGTGTCGTGCGGTTTGCCTGCGGGTCCGAGGCGGTCCGCACGACACCCCTGGATGCAGGCGGGTCAGCCGACGTTGACCGAGTACGAGCTGCTGCTCAGCTTGCCCCGCCCGCGGAAGACCTCGGTCCCGGCCTCGACGCTGGTCAGATACGCGTTGTTGGCCAGCAGCCTGCGCTGGACCAGGGCGTCGGCCATGGCGGTGATGTCTGTGTTCGCTGAGGTGGTGTTGGCGACGCGGACGTAGGAGTAGACGTTCCAGCTGCTGACTACCTTGCCCGCCTGGTCCTTGTTGACGATCTTCCCGACGTACAGGTCCCAGGCCGTACCGCCGACGGTGGCACGCTCGCGTTTCGTGCCCAACGGGCCCGCTCCGCCTTGGCGGTTGAGCCAGATCATCATCTCGTCGTGCGGCTGGTCCTGCCAGTCCGGGTTGGACTTCTGGTGGAACCAGACGTCGTAGGAGACGTTCAGGACGGACGGGGTGTTCTGGGTGATGCCGAAGGTCCAGTTGGAGGTGATCTTGCGGCGGCTGTTGAGCTGGACGGGCAGCTTGGTGGTCGTGTCCTTCCAGCCCCAGTGCCAGCCGAGCACGACGCTGCCGTACGCCTTGACGCCGTTCGGGTTGCCGCCGGACCAGTCGAAGGACGTCTCCCAGTTCACCTTGCCGCCCCGGTAGGAGTTGAGCCAGGTGCACTCCTTGCCGGTGGCGCCGCTGGCGCCCCAGACGTTGTTGTTCAGGTAGTACGGGGACGCCTTGACGGTGTTGAAGGCGGTGCAGTTGTCGGCGGCCTGCGCGGCGGAGGGGGCGAGCAGGAGCGGAGCGGCGACGGCGGCCGCGACCGACGCGGTGAGGGCTTTGAGCGTGAACATCGTCCGTGCTCCTACTTGTAGGTGATGTCGGAGGATTTGTAGATGCAGTTGCGGCCGTCGGGACCGGCGCCGACCTTCGCGGGTTCGCCCGAGGTGACCCCGCGGAACTTCTGGCAGACGACGATCTTGCGCGCCGGGTCGCCCTGGATGGTGATGCGGCTCAGGCGGGCGGTGTCGCCGTACGGCGTGGAGTTGATGCCGACGATGTCGAGGCCGGGGGACTTCACGGTGACGTTGTCGAGCACCACATGCCGCTGGTACTGGGTCTTGCAGTTGCCGCAGGAGCGGTAGAGCTTGCCGAAGTTCTCGACCTTGAAGTTCCTGATCACGAACGTGCCGGGGCCGTTCTGCTGGAACACCTTGTCGGCCGCCTTGCGGGCGCCGCCGCCGTCGATCGTCATGGTCTGGTTCGCGGCGGTGCCCTTGAAGGTGGCCGCGTCCTCGCCGACGTCCTCCCACCACACGTTCTTCAGCGTGCAGGTGCCCCGGCAGTGGATGCCGTCGGCGGCGGGGGAGCCGATGATGACGTTCGAGACGGTGGCCTTGTCGGCGAGTTCCAGGACCGGCGGCTGGTTCTCGGCCTGGTCACCGCCGCCGAGCGCGCCGGCGCCGACGAAGCGGGTGAAGTCGAAGTCCCGGTTGCCGGTGACCTTGATGGTGGCGCGGACTTGCTGGACGCGCTTGGCGGCCGGCCAGTCGGCGGCGGGCCGCGCGGAGTCGGTGGCGGGGGCCCGGTGGTCGGCTGCCGCGACGGTGCTGGGGAGCGAGGGGACGAGGGCCACGGCCGCGAGAACGGCGAGCGGCAGCATGATGGGTTTTCGGCTGTGCATAGTCGGATCGTTGGCAGAGAACCCGTCCCGGCGCGCGCGGTGTCGGCCGAACGTACGAGCTTAACCCTCGAACGGGCGTTCCGTTCCTGCTCTGTGACGGTTACCGAGACCTGGTCGGACACTTGGAACCCGATGGCCCCGGCGTTCGGTGGTTGCCCTCCGGCCGCCTGCCCGACAGCCGGGTCCGTCCTACGGAATGTATCTCCTGGGCCGACAGTCCTTGCCTTGCCGTCTGCACTCGGGGCGCGGCGGGGTCGTGTTCAGTTCGCGGTGACACGGGCGTTGACCCGCCGCATCCAGTCCCGGTCGGTGTGCCACATGGGGTGGTGCGGGGCCGCGTTGGAGGTCAGCACGACGCCCTGGAAGCCTGCCGCGAGGCAGCGGTCGACGACGAACTCGGCGATGTCCTTGCCGACGGCGTCCTCCTCGAAGCGGGTCAGGAGCGGGGTGTATCCCACGACGCTTTCACCGAGGACGGCGGGGATGCCGCGCAGGCGGGCGAACTCGGCGACGGATTCGACCCACCCGGCCAGCGTCTCTCGCATGGCCTGCCGGTGTGCCGGATAGTTCTCGTAGAGCCACAGGTCCCAGCGGTCGGGGTCCACCCAGTCGTGCGCGTAGAACAGTTCGCGCGGGATGCCAGTGGCGGCCAGTCGCCAGGGTTCGTCCGGCTGGTAGTCGGCGAAGGCGGGCGCGTCGGGGCGCAGCATGGCGGCCAGTTCGGGGGTGGGCCAGGTGGCCGTCTCGGGCGCCGCTTCGGTGCCGTGACCCAGGCCGACCGCCTCGTACAGCGCGCCGAGCACGCCGTAGACGTAGAAGTGGAAGTGTGCGATCTGCGCCTGCTCGGGCAGGTCGTCCAGTTCGTCGGGCCAGGGCTCGCCCAGCGAGTAGCTGACGGGGATGTCGGGGTGGCGGGCCCGCAGCAGCTTGGCGGCGCGTTCGAGGGGGCCGCGCAGCCGGGCGTAGTGGCCGGCGGTGCCGTCGGCCGGTACGAGGGAGCAGTTGTCGACCTCGTTGTGCACCTCGACGTAGGCGATGCGGTCGGCCAGTCCGCGCTCGGTGAGGAAGTCGAGCAGCGCGGCGAGGGCTTCGGCCACCGCTTCGGCGCGGTCCGGGCCGGGAACCTCGGCGAGGGCGCGGTGCCAGACGTCGGTGTCGGCGAAGCTGGGGGACTGCTGGTACTCCCACGAGGACACGATCACCTTGCAGTCGTGCCGGGCGGCGGCCTCGAACAGCTCGACGAGCCGTCGGCGGCCGTCCAGCGGATAGCCGCCGCGCACGTTGTACCAGCGGGTGCGCTGTCCGAACTGATCGCCCAGTCCGCGGACTTGGAGCGTCTCCGGCTCGTGGACGCGTCCGGAGAACAGCAGGAAGGGCATGGCGCAGACGCGCACGGTGTTGAAGCCCCGCTCGACCGTCTCGGCGAAGGCGCGGTCGAGGTCGGCGAAGGGTTCGCCCGGTCCTGCCTGTGTGTACCAGCTGAAGTCCCACAGGGTGATGGCGAGTCGACCCTTGGTCTCGCGCGTGGTCGCTTGCTGCTGTGCGGTGGTCATGAGGTCACCCGTCGTTCTTGTGCGGCATCACGCCTGGCTCAATTCATTATTTATGAATAATATTTGATGAGGGTGGCGAGCTTGTCCAGGCTGTGGAGCGGGCGAAGTTGGCCGAACTGCGCCGTCGAAGTGTCGATCTCGCCGCATACTCCTTGCGCGTCACGCAGGCTTCGCTGGAACTGACCAACGGCAGGCGCGTTACCGGCGCCCCAAGACTCGGGCGGGCAAGCGCACCGTCTACCTGCGCGACTTCATGCTCCCGGGGTTGCGGCGCGACTTGCAGTGGTTCGCGGAGAGGGAGGTGAACGGTCTGCTCGTCATCGGTGAGAAGGGCGCCCCTTCCGCCGTTCGACCTTCGCTCGAAAGGGGTGTAAGGCAAGCACCAAGGTCGGTATGCCGGACAACTTCCGCTTCTACGACCTCCGGCACACCGGCAACACCCTCGCCGCCGACACCGGCGCCAAGCTGAAGGACCTCATGGTCCGCGCCGGCCAGTCCTCGGAGAAGGCCCAGCTGATCTACCGGCATTCGACGGTGAAGCACCGGCGCAGGCTTGCTCAGGGCATCGACGCGGACTCGTCACCCGCCTGACCAGCGCCCCGTTCATCAGGATCGCCTCCATCCGTGGACGCACGCGAGGCGGAGGCGACGAAATCACCCTGGCCCTCGACCTGCGCTACGCCAGCCGCGAGGAAGCGAATCTTCTGCCAGCCCGAGGTCGCGATCGGCATCGTCCCCGGCGGTGGCGGCAGCGACCGTCTGGCCCGGCTGCTGGGGCGGGACCGCGCGCTCGAAGCGGTCCTCACCAGCCAGGACTACGACGCCGAGCGCGCCGAGCAGTACGGCTGGGTGACCCGGGCCGTCCCCGACGCCGAACTCGACGACTTTGTCGACGGTGTCGCGGCGCGCATCGCGTCCTTCGACAAGGAATCCGTCCTGGGCGCGAGAGCGCAGATCAACCGGTCGACCCTGCCGCCGGTGGCCGACCTGCGCGCCTCCTGGGCGGAGTTCGTGGACTCGGTCACCTGGCAGGGCTTCCAGGCCCGCGTGCCGTAGCTCGGCAAGTTCATCGCCGAGATCGGTGTCGAGGAGATCGAGCGGAACCTGGGCGCTTACCTCGGCATCGCGAACCAGCGGGCATAGCCACCACCATCGCCGTGCAGCACGTACACGCCGAGCACCTGGACAGGGCCCTGCCCCGGATCCGCTGACCGGGCGACACCGCCCGGTACCCACGGGACGCGGTGAAAGACGTAGACCGTGCCTTCGACCTGGTCCCTGCCGGATCCGATGCTCGCCACGCCCCCCCGCCGATCCCGTTGGGTCATGCGGCGGAGCCCAAGTTGTCGCGGGGGTTGGCAGTTGCCCGTTTGTCCACAGTGCCGTGAGCTGGAGTGCAACGTCACCCCAGCGGTCTCGCGTAGCCGGCTGCGCTGTGCTGGCCTCGATATCGGTAGCGGATGCTGTCGCTGCTCCGCAAAAGTTGCCGCGGATCGTCTCGCGCGGCCCGTCGGTCAGTCGGGTGTCTCGGCCGAGTCGGCGGGCTGGGAGTCGTTGGCCGGCGCGGAACGCTCGATGTCGTGGTTGGTCGCGGCCCAACTGGCCAGCAGGTTCAGGGCGTCCTGAGAGGGTGAGGTGGGCTCGGGGGTGTAGGTGATGAGGAACTGGCTGGGGCCGTCGGGGAGTGGGAAGGTTTCGAAGGGCAGGTCGAGGTCGCCGACGACCGGGTGGTGGAGGAGTTTCACGCCGGTGGTGTGCATCCGGACGTTGTGGGCGGCCCAGCGGCGGCGGAATTCCTCGCTGCGGGTGGACAGTTCCCCGATCAGGTCCGTCAGCCGTCGGTCGTAGAGGTCGCGGCCGGCTTCGGCGCGCAGCATGGCGACGGTGTCGTTGGCGACTTCGTCCCAGTGACGGAAGAACTCGGTCGCTTGTGGGCTGAGGAAGACGAACCGGGCGTTGTTCGGCGGCCGTGCGGGGTCGGCGTAGACGGGGGAGAACAGGGCGCGCCCGAGGTGGTTGGCGGCCAGGATGTCCCCGCGTCCGCTGAGGATGAACGCGGGTGTGCCGACCATCGAGTCGAGGACGCGCTGCACCGAGGGCCGCACGCGCTGCTGGGCCGGGCGGCGGCGTGGCGGGCGGGTCGTGCCGGCGCCGCGCAGGAGGTCGAGCAGGTGGATTCGTTCGGCCTCGTCGAGCTGCAGTGCCTGGGCGATGCCTTCGATGACGCTCTCGGACACGCCGGTGGCGTTGCCGCGCTCCAGCCGGGTGTAGTACTCGCTGGAGATGCCCGCGAGGAGGGCGACCTCCTCGCGGCGCAGCCCGGTGACCCGTCGGCGCTCTCCGCCGTAGAGGGGCAGTCCGGCCTGTTCGGGGGTGACCCTGGCCCGTCGTGTGCCAAGGAATTCCCGGATCTCCGCACGGAAATCATCACGGATGTCGCGGTTGCTGCCGTGTGGGTCGTTTCTGCCTGCCATGCGTTTCACTCTACGAGTGCTTCCGGCGGGTTGGGGGTCCCTGTCAGTGACCCCCTCAAGAGGGACTCCCACACGCGCGTGACAGGCGGTTTTGTTGGTGGTGCACCGCCCACGGCGGTGTGAACCGTCCGGACAGACGGTTCTGTAGCGCTGTCAGCGCTGCCCGCCCCCCGCACACAGCGGGTGCCGGATGACGGCGCCTGAAAGGAACCCCCCCCATGAGCAAGGTCATTCTCGTCACCGGTGCCGGGCGCGGTCTCGGCACCGATATCGCCCGTGAGGCCCTCGCCGCAGGCAACCAGGTCGTTGCCACCGGCCGCCGCCCCGAAGAGGTCGAGAAGACCCTCGGCGGGCCGCAGGACAACCTGCTGGTCACCAAACTGGATGTCACCAGCATCGAGGACGCCGAGGCCGCCGCGCGGGCAGCCGTCGACCGCTTCGGCCGCATCGACGTCCTGATCAACAACGCCGGAAACCTCTTCACCGGCTACTTCGAGGAGATCTCGCCCGCGCAGATGCGCCGGCAGTTCGAGACCAACCTCTTCGGCCCGATGAACGTCACCCGCGCCGTCCTGCCGATCCTGCGCAAGCAGCGCGCCGGCCACGTCATCACCATCACCTCGACCGCCGGCCTGGTCGGCATGGAGTTCACCTCCGCCTACGCCGCCTCCAAGTTCGCGGAAGAGGGCTGGATGGAGTCCCTGCGCCACGACGTCGAGCCGTACAACATCCACACCACGATCGTGGAGCCCGGCTACTTCCGCACCGAATTCCTCGTGGACGGCTCCACCAACTGGCCCGAGCTGTCCATCGACGACTACGCCCCGCGCACCGCCCCCAGGGTCGAGGGCATGAAGAGCATGAACGGCCGGCAGCCCGGCGACCCCGCCAAGCTCGCCCGCGCCCTGCTCACCATCGCGGGCCAGGACAAGCCGCTGCCGCGTTTCGTCGCCGGCGCGGACGCCATCGAGGCCGCCGAGGCCAAGGCGACGGAACTCCTCGCCCAGGCCGAGGCATCCCGCGAACTGGGCGACAGCCTGGCCTACGACGACGCCCACGCCTGAACACCATGCCCCGGCCGAGGCCGGAAGCCGCCCGGTACACCCGCGGCGCTGATGCGCTCCCCGGGCAACGACGCGCCCGCCAGTGGCGCGCGGACCACCCGAGCACGGCCCACCAACTGGTGGCGTACCCCCTGACCATGCCCACCGACCTGCCTGACGGCAGTCACGAAGGAGTACCTGATGCAGCACGTATCACTGGGCGGGCTCGATGTCTCCCGCATCGGCCTGGGAGCCATGACCATGGCCGGCACCTACACCACCGGCGGGGGACTCGATGACACCGAGTCGATCCGCACCATCCACCGGGCGCTGGACCTCGGGGTCACCCACATCGACACCGCCGAGATCTACGGCCCCTTCCACAGCGAGGAAATCGTCGGCAAGGCCATCAAGGGCCGCCGCGACGATGTCGTCGTGGCGACGAAGTTCGGTCTCGTCTCCCACGCCGGCGACGGCCCCGGCGTCATCGACAGCAGCCCCGGCAACGTGAAGACCGCGGTCGAAGGCTCGCTCCTGCGGCTGGGTACCGACCACATCGACCTCTACTACCAGCACCGCGTCGACCCCGACACCCCCATCGAGGAGACCATCGGCGCGCTCGCCGGACTGGTCGCCGAGGGCAAGGTGCGCCACATCGGCCTCTCCGAGGCCGGTCCCGAGACGATCCGCCGGGCACACGCCGTGCATCCGGTGGCCGCGCTGCAGACCGAATACTCGTTGTGGACCCGCGACGTCGAGGCCGAAATCCTCCCGCTCCTGCGCGAGTTGGGCATCGGATTCGTGCCCTACTCGCCCCTCGGCCACGGCCTGCTGACCGGGCAGATCCGCACCGTCGACGACTTCGCCGACGACGACTGGCGCAAGACCAACCCGCGTTTCACCGGCGAGAACTTCCAGCGCAACCTGCGCATCGTCGACGAAGTACAGGCCATCGGCGCCGAGATCGGCGCCACCCCGGCCCAGACCGCGCTGGCATGGCTGCTGACCCGCGGCGACGACATCGCCCCCATCCCCGGAACCCGCCGGGTTACGCGCGTCGAAGAGAACATCGCGGCCGACGCCGTCGAACTCAGCGCCGTACAGCTCGACCGCCTGAACAACCTCACACCGGCCGCGGGCGAACGCCATGACGAGGCCAACATGGCCAGCATCGACCGGTGATCTGACGCCCTCAGCTGACGACTTGCTGACCCGTCGCACCCGACCGACCCGAATCCGTTCACCCATTTCACTGATCACTGAAGTCGAAGGCCAACAAGGCCCTGGTGGACGCCGTCCGCGAGCTGGCGCATGTATCCGTGCACGACCTCTACGCCACCTGCCCCGACTTCCACCTCGGCTGGGCCTTCACCATGGACGGCTCTGCCTCGCAACCGACCGACAGGAAGGCCGTCGTCGCCGTCACCACCGGCGTCCTCGCCGACCACTACACCCCCGAAGGCGCCAACCAGGCCACCATCGAGACCGTCCTCAGCAACCGGCACGCCACCCTGCGGCCGTGCCAGTTCGACATCCAGCCGGTGGCCAAGCTCCACGGCACGGCATTCGGCCTCTCCGGCGAGGACCTGGCCACCGCCGCCAAGCAGTACAACGAACTGCTCGCCTCCTTCGCCGCCTGACCGCACTCTCACGACGACAGCCCCCTCGCCGATCGCGACGCAGCGGTGCTGTGCCCCGCTGACAAGAACCAGAAGTACTGTGCGTTCCTCGGCTCTCACCCACTGCAGTCGCTCGTCACCGCGAGGGTGGACACCCCATTTGATCTCCACGGCCTCGCTGTGACGTGGATCGCCGACCGCCTTGAAGTGGCCGAGGAGCCATCCCCGGTCCGTGGTGCGTCCTTGCCCGTGTTGCCCACGTACACGCTGTCGTTGACGTTGCGGGATGCGCGCAACCGCTCTCTCAGGAGCCATCAGCCACATGGGGAGTGCCCCAGTCGGCCCTTGTCCCAACTCCCCACTGTCCGGCCGTTGTTGCTGGTGATGTCCGCGCCCGGAGCGAGTCCGTGGAGGCATCCAGCGCCCGTGTCTGACGCCGCGGTCGAAGCGGTCGCCGCCGTGCTGCACCGGCTGCCTCGCACCCGGACCATCCCCATCCGGCAGCGCGCTTCGATTACGGAGATGTTGCGCAGCCCCTTGACGCGTCTCGTTCCGTTGCGTAGATATGTCTGCGCAGTCATGACGGCGCAGTCAGGCGAAAACTGGCCACGCTGTCACCTGTCGGCGATCAGGAGACACCCATGGCACGACTGGCAGCCCGCAGCACCGGCACCGCGCCGCGCAGCATCGATGTGGCGCGGCTGGCGGGCGTCTCGCAGAAGACGGTGTCCCGGGTCATGAACGGTGAGCAGTACGTCTCCGACGACGTACGCCGACGTGTCCTGGAAGCTGCCGACGCGCTCGGTTACCGGCTGAACCACGCCGCCCGGGCGCTGGCCTCCGGACGGACCCAGACCATCGGTGTGGTGACGCTCGGGACGGCTCTGTACGGCCCCGCGTCGCTGCTGATGGGCGTCGAGCGAGCTGTACGGGACACCGGTTACGCGCTCCGCGTGGTCAACACGATGGAAGGCGACGCCGCGGGTATCGCCGGTGCCGTCGACTCGCTCCTGGACCAGGGCGTGGACGGCATCGTCATCTCCGAGCCGATCGACGAGGAGGGCGGCGCGAACCTCTCCCTCCGCGTCGACATGCCGGTCCTGATCCTCGGCGCACCGCCCCCGTTCGCCGCTTCCCGGGTGGTCACCGCGGGGCTCGTCTCCCATCAGCTGGCACAGGCCGTCACCGAGCACCTGCTCGAACTGGGGCACACGACCGTCCATCACCTCGCCGGTCCCCAACGCTGGTATGCCGCCAGGGACCGCCTCGACGGATGGCGGGCGATGCTGGCCGCGCATGGCAGACGGGAACCACCTGTCATCGAGGGTGACTGGTCGGCCGCCTCCGGTTACGCGGCCGGTCGCCGGTTGGCGGCCGACGGCACCGTGACGGCCGTCTTCGCCGCCAACGACGACATGGCCATCGGGCTGATCCGCGCGCTGCTGGAAGCCGGCCGGCGGGTACCGGAGGACGTCAGTGTCGTCGGTCTCGATGACATTCCGGTCGCCGCCTATGTGACACCGCCCCTGACGACGGTCCGACAGCCGTTCGACGCGACGGCGCAGGACGGCCTCAAGCTGCTCGTGCACGCCATCGAGAACCCGGACGCGGATCCGATACCGGTGGACAACCCGCCGGTCAACCTCGTCGTCCGTGAATCGACCGCACCCCCGCCGAACCGGACGACCCCGGACCGCCGACGGACCACGGACCGACTCCGCGAGACCTCCGTTCCCCGACCATGATGGGAGTTCCGCCCACTCACCAGCGCCGCGGCCTGGACGCCTCCCACTGAGCCGATCACAGCCCAGGCCTCCGCCCCGTCTCACGCCCTCACCGGCGCGAGCCCCCTGTCAGCCAACGAGCGTGACGTGCCAGGCCCCCGGATCCGAGCGGAACGCGTTCGCCCCGCCGGCCAAGCCCCGCTCCCCACGCCTCAACGCACCATCCGGCATCCCTTCGGCACGCCGTCGCCCGGTGTGCGGATCCCCTACGCCTGTCTGCGGAGTTCACCATGTCCAGATTTTCCACAGCCGCCTCCTCGGCCTCCCTGAGCCGTCGTGGCCTGCTCGCCGCGACCGGCGCCCTGACGCTCGCGAGCACGCTGTCCGCCTGCGGTGGCGGCGGCTCGGGCGGCTCGTCCGCCACCTCCGCCAAGCCGGTCGGCCAGGCCGACATCGACAAGGCCATGAAGACCCCGACCGAGCTGACGTTCTGGACGTGGGTGCCGAACATCGCCCAGGAGGTCGCGCTCTTCGAGATGAAGTACCCGGCGATCAAGATCAAGGTCGTCAACGCGGGCCAGGGCACCCCGCAGTACACGAAGCTGCGCACCGCCCTGAAGGCCGGCAGCGGCGCCCCGGACATGGTGCAGATCGAGTACCAGGCCATCCCGACCTTCACGATCACCAACAGCCTGCTGGACCTGCGACCGTACGGCGCCTCCGCGCTGAAGAGCCGGTTCGTCGACTGGACCTGGGGCCAGGTCAGCGGCACCAAGGGCGAGGTCTGGGCGATCCCGCAGGACACCGGCCCGATGGGCATGCTGTACCGCAAGGACATCTTCGACGAGCACGGCATCCAAGTGCCCACCACCTGGGACGAGTTCGCCGCCGCGGCCCGCAAGCTGCACAAGGCCGACCCGAATGTGTACCTCACCAACCTCGCGGCCAACCAGGCCGCCGCGTGGCACGGCCTGCTCTGGCAGGCGGGCGCCAAGCCGTACGTGACCTCCGGCAGGAGCGACATCGCGATCAGCGTCGACGACGCCGTCTCCCGGAAGCTCGGCGCGTACTGGGGCGGACTCGCGAAGGAGGGCGTGATCAGCGTGGAGCCGGACTTCACCGACTCCTGGTACGCCGGGCTCAACAAGGGCAAGTACGCCACCTGGCTCACCGCCGCCTGGGGCCCTGCCTTCCTCTCCGGCTCCGCCAAGGCCACCGCCGGCAAGTGGCGGGCGGCCCCGCTCCCGCAGTGGGACGCCGCCAAGCCCAGCTCGGGCAACTGGGGCGGCTCGACCACCGCCGTGATCCGCTCCACCAAGAACCCGATCGCGGCCGCCCAGTTCGCCCAGTTCCTCAACAGCGACCCCGCCAGCGCCAAGATGTTCGCCACCGAGCAGTTCTTCTTCCCGGCGACGAAGGCCGTGCTCGCGGACGCCGAGTTCGTCGCGGACGCGCCGTCCTTCTACGGCGGCCAGAAGGTCAACCAGGTCTTCGCCGATATCAGCAGCACGGTCAATCCCTCGTTCCAGTGGCCGCCGTTCCTCGACCAGGTGGCCACGGACTGGACCGAGACCGTCGGCAAATCCCTCGCCGACAAGTCCGACACGGTCCGCGCGCTCGGCTCATGGCAGACGCGGCTCACCACCTACGCCAAGAGCCAGGGCTTCACCGTCAAGACCTCCTGACGGTTCGTCGGGTCCCGCACCGCGGCGTGGGACCCATCCGTCCCACCAACACCCTTCCACCCCTCAGAAAGGCCCGATGATGACTGCCACAACCGCGGCCTCCCCCAAGGGCCGGCGCCGAGACGGGCCGACACGCCCCCGGCGCGGCGGCACACGCCGCCGCCGGTCGGCAGGGCCGTTGTTCGTCGCACCGTTCATGGTGCTGTTCCTGCTCCTCTTCCTCGCCCCGCTCGGCTACGCCGCCTACCTGAGCCTCTTCCAGGAGAAGCTCATCGGCGGCTCGACCTTCGTCGGCCTGGACAACTACGTGACCGCCCTCAAGGACCCCCAACTCCTCAAGGGCATAGGCCGAGTCGCCCTGTTCTTCGTCATCCAGGTCCCCGTGATGCTGCTGCTCGCCCTGTGCTTCGCCCTCGCCCTGGACAGCGGCCTGCTGCGGCTGGCCCGGGTGATCCGCCTCGGCATCTTCGTCCCGTACGCCGTCCCGAGCGTGATCGCCACCCTGATGTGGGGCTACCTCTACGGCCCCGATTTCGGCCCCTTCGCCCAGATCAGCCACGACCTCCACCTGCCGGCCCCGCACTTCCTCACCGACGGCTGGATGCTCGGCAGCCTCGCGAACATCGTGACCTGGGAGTTCGTCGGCTACAACATGATCATCCTGTACGCCGCCCTGCGCACCATCCCCGCCGAGCTCTACGAGGCCGCCGCCATGGACGGCGCCGGCGCCTGGCGCATCGCCCGGTCCATCAAACTCCCCGCGCTGCGCCCGGCGTTGACCCTCACCCTGCTGTTCTCGGTGATCGGCAGTTTTCAGCTGTTCAACGAGCCGAAGCTGCTGATGAGTGTCGCTCCGGACGTGATCAGCAGTTCCTACACCGCCAACCTCTACGCCTACTCGGTCGCGTTCATCAGCCAGCAGACCAACTACGCGGCCACGGTGTCCTTCATCCTCGGACTGGTCATCGTGATCGTGTCGTACGCCTTCCTGCTCACCGCGAACCGCAGGAGGACCGTATGACCACCACGACGCCCACCACCTCGACCCCCGTGCCGGCCAAGCGACTTCCCGCCGACGGCCGCCCGTCGCGGCGTTCGCCCGCGCACCGCCGCAGTACCCCGCTCACCATCGCGATGCTGGCCGTCCTGGCGTACTTCCTGCTCCCGCTGTTCTGGCTGCTGGTCGCCTCGACCAAGAGCACCCAGGACCTGTTCAACAGCTTCGGCCTGTGGTTCTCGCACGCCCCGCAGTTGCTGTCCAACATCCACGCCACCTTCACCCAGGACGACGGCGTGTTCGGCCGCTGGCTGCTCAACACGGTCATGTACGCCGGGGCGAGCGCGCTCGGTGCCGCGCTGCTCGCGGCGGCGGCCGGCTACGGCTTCGCCAAGTACCGCTTCCGCGGTCATGGCGCGGCCTTCAACCTCGTACTCGGCGCCGTCATGATCCCGACCACCGCGCTGGCGATCCCCACCTACCTGCTCTTCGCCAAGGCGGGCCTGGTGAACACTCCCTGGGCCGTCATCCTGCCCTCCTTGATCAGCCCCTTCGGGCTCTATCTCATGCGGATCTACGCCGAGGACGCCGTCCCCGACAGCCTCATCGAGGCCGCCCGCATGGACGGCGCCGGGGAGCTCCGGATCTTCGTCACGATCGCGCTGCGGCTGCTGGCCCCCGGCCTGGTGACCGTCATCCTCTTCACCCTCGTCGCCACCTGGAACAACTACTTCCTGCCGCTGATCATGCTCAACGACCCGAACCTGTACCCCATCACGGTCGGGCTCTCCTCCTGGGCCGCTCAGGCGCAGAACGGCGGCGCCGGAGCCAGCAGCGACATGCTCGCCCTAGTCGTGACCGGCTCCCTGATCTCGATCATCCCGCTCGTCCTGGCCTTTCTCCTGCTCCAGCGGTACTGGCAGAGCGGCCTGGCCACCGGTGGCGTCAAGCAGTAGCCCGCGCATTCCCCACACCACTCCCCGTTTCCCCGGAGGTTTCCCTTCATGGCGGCTCTGCCTGCCCGTGTCCTCTTCGGCGCCGCGTACTACCACGAGTACACGCCCGCCTACGGCTCCCAACTGCCGCCCGACGAACGCCTCAAGACCGACCTGGACCTGATGGCCGAGGCGAACTTCACCGTCATCCGGGTCGGCGAGTCGGTCTGGTCCACCTGGGAGCCGGAGAACGGCCGCTTCGATCTCGACTGGCTCCAGCCAGTGCTCGACGGCGCCCACGAGCGGGGTATCTCCGTCATCATCGGTACGCCGACGTACGCCGCGCCGCAGTGGCTGGCCCGTCAGTACCCGGAGATCGCCGGTGAGCGGCGTACCGGTGAGCGCATCGGATGGGGTGCACGCCAGGAGATCGACTTCACCCACCCCGCCTTCCGGTTCCACGCCGAGCGGATCATCCGCAAGATGGTGGCCCGGTACGCCGACCACCCGGCGGTCATCGGATGGCAGGTGGACAACGAGCCGGGCCTGCACCTTCTTCACAACCACGGTGTCTTCCAGCGCTTCGTGGACCACCTGCGGGAGAAGTACGGGGACGTCGAGACCCTCAACCGCGAATGGGGCCTGGTCTATTGGTCCCACCGCCTGTCCAACTGGGCCGACCTGTGGACCCCGGACGGCAACGAACAACCCCAGTACGACGTCGCGTGGCGGGAGTTCCAGGCCCGCCAGGTCACCGAGTTCATCGGCTGGCAGGCGGACATCGTCCGCGAGTTCGCGCAGCCCGAGCACTTCGTCACCACGTGCATCTCCTACACCCGCCCGGGGGTGGAGGACGACGAACTGACGGACCGCCTCGACATCGCGTCGGGCAACCCGTACTACGACATGCAGGACGGCCTGCTGCTCCCTGACCCCACTCCCGACACCCACGAGCAGCAGTGGAAGACCACCGGCGTCTGGTCGATGTACCAGACCGCCGACTGGATGTTCTCCTCCCGCCAGGAACCCTTCCTGGTCACCGAGACCAACGCCAACTCCATCGGCCTTCCCTGGGACAACCGCCCCGGGTACGACGGCCAGTGGCGGCAGACGGCCTGGGCGCACGTCGCGCGCGGCGCCCGCATGATCGAGTACTGGCAGTGGCAGACCCTCCGCTTCGGCGCGGAGACCTACTGGGGCGGCGTCCTCCCGCACAGCGGCCGGCCCGGCCGTACCTACGCCGAAATAGCCCGTCTGGGAGCCGAGTTCGACAAGGCGGGCCCACTCGTCGCGGGCATCGAACCGGACGCCGACATCACGATGATCTATTCCGTGCCGAGCAAATGGCTGATGCAGAAGTATCCGCCGCTGTCCAAGCCGGACGGCGAACCGGACCCGGCCGCCTACCACCGCATCTTCGACCCCTTCTACCGCGGCGCTTTCGACGCCGGTCGACAGGTGCGGATCGTGCACGCCCGGCAGCTGCACGACCCGAGCGGGCAGCAGGCGGGGATGACACCCGAGGAAGCCGTGCGACGCCACCCGGTCCTCGTCGCCCCGGCCCTGTACGTCGTCGACGATGCCACGGTCGACTGGCTCGCCGCCTACGCCCACGCGGGCGGCCACCTGGTCCTCGGACCGCGCACCGCGTACGCCGACCATGAGGCCCGCGCCCGGCACGAACCGGCCCCCGGCCGGCTTGCCGAGGCCGCGGGAGTCGCCTACGACGAGTTCAGCAACCTGGCGGGGACGGTCCCGGTCCGCGCCGTACCCGGCGGCCCGCTCGAAGTGCCCGCCAACGCGACGGCGACGCACTGGGCCGAGGGTCTCACCGTCGTCGACGCCGACGTGCTGGCCACTTACGAGCACCCGCACTTCGGGCGCTGGCCGGCCGTCACCACCCGCCGCCACGGTGCCGGCCGCGTCACCTGCGTGGGCACCGTGCCCGGCCGCGACCTCGCCCGGACGCTGGCTGCCTGGCTGATGCCGGCGGCGCGCAGCGGCTGGCAGGGGCTCCCCGCGTCCGTGACCGTGACGACCGGGACCTCCCCCCACGGACGCCGCGTGCACATCGTGCACAACTGGAGCTGGGAGCCCGCGCGCGCCCAGGCCCCGGCGCACCTGTCCGACGTCCTGAACGACTACCACGTACCGGCCGGAACCGTCCTGGATCTGGGCCCGTGGGACGTGCGCGTGCTCGTCTCCGCCGACACCGGCAGCTGACCCCCCAAAGGAGGAAACATGCAGAGAAAATCTCTGGGCAAGGCGCTGGGTACCTTCGCCGCGGCGACCGCGCTGCTGGCCATACCCGCGTCCGGTGCGCTGGCGTACAACCCGACCGGCGGGACCCTGTACCAGCTCGGAAGCGAGCCGTGCCTCAAGGGCCGGGGCAACTGCGCGGTCTACCCGAAGTCGGCGCAGCTGCCGAGCGGACGCCTGGTGGCGTCGTTCGAGAGGTCCACCGTCGTGTCAGCGACGGGCAGCGCCGACGGGCAGACCCTGCCGGTCTACAAGAGCGACGACGACGGAACGTCATGGCAGCCGCTGTCGCAGGTCAAGGCTCCCGCGTACCTCTCCAAGAACCCCCGCTACGCGAGGTACACGAGCAACTGGACCAACCCGTACCTCTACGTCCTTCCGGAGACGGTCGGCAAACTCAAGAAGGGCACGCTGCTCCTGGCCAGCGTGGTGTCGGGGGACGACTACTACTACAAGCAGCACAAGGTGGCCGACCCCAACTGGACGCCGAACAACGACGGGGACCGCAAGGACCTGGCGATCGCCCTGTACTCCAGCTCCGACGACGGCAAGACCTGGGGGGTCGTCAACGTCATCGCCACCGGTGGCTGGCAGGGCGGCAGCGCGGGCGCGATCGGCCAGAACATCGCGGACGCCAACACGAACAAGCAGGTGGATCCCCTCTGGGAGCCGTACCTGATGGTCTACAAGGGCAAGCTCGTCTGCTTCTACTCCGACGAGAACGACTACACGGGTTTCAACCCGGTCACCGGCGTCCCGACCCTCGACCCGGCCAACGACACCGCCGCCGACTCGCACGGCCAGATCCTCGTCCACAGGACCTGGAACGGGAACGAAGGGAACTGGAGTGCTCCGGTCGTCGACATCGCCGGCTCGAACCAGGACATGGGCGGCGGGAAGAAGGAGATCGGCGGCGGCAGGCCGGGCATGACGAACGTCGTCCGGACGACGGACGGGAGATGGCTGCTCACCTTCGAGTACTGGGCCGGGGGCGCCAACATCAGGTACGTGCTCGCGGACGACCCGCTGACGTTCTTCAAGGGCTCTTCCACGGGCATGGCTATCACCTCGCTGCCGGTCGTCGCCGGATCCCGGCCCCTCGCGACCGGCGGCAGTCCGGTGATCATCCGGCTTCCCGACGGACGCCTGGTCTACAACGCGGCCGGCAGCGGCGACGTCTGGGTCAACGACAGCGGACGCGGCGACGGCGTGTGGAAGGAGTACCAGACCACCTCGCCCGCCGGCTACAGCCGCGACCTGCAGTACGTCGGCGGGACCGGACGTGTCGTGATCCTCAACAACCAGGGCACGTCCACGATCGCCCACGCCGAGGTCGACCTCGGTCACTCGGCGGGCGCCTACTACAGGCTGCTGAACCGCAAGACGGGCCAGGTGATCGGCACCGGCAACAACACCAACGACGCGAACCTCGGCAACGCGGACGCGCCCGACGTGGCCCTGGAGGACTCCGGCGCGGCAGCGACCACGGACACCCAGTACTGGCACGTCACGACCGAGCCGAACGGTGGCGTGAGCCTGCTGAACAAGTCGGGCGGTCGCGCGGCGGCCATCTGGACCGGCAACGCCACGGCCGGACAGAAGATCGGCCAGTGGATCGACAACAGCAACATCGGCAGTTGGAACCTCGTCAAGACCAGCGACGGGTTCTACAAACTGCAGTCCGTCAAGAACACGGGTCTGTACCTGACCGGTGCGTCGGCCGGAGCGCAACTGACCTTGCAGACCGCGCTCACGGATGGTTCCCAGGACTGGAAGCTGGTCAAGTAGGCCCCTGCGCGTGCGGTCGGGGCCCGGCGATCAGGCCAGGCCTCGCGGGCCCCTGACAGCGCAGGATCGCTCCTCCGTCTTCGGAATGTCGAGCTAGGTTCGACATTCCGAAAAGGAGATGGCTCGATGGTGGACGCCGAGCTTGAGAAACACGTGCCCGGCGGCGCCGCACTGGCCGTCGCCGAGCACCCGTACACCCACGCCGTCCTCGACCGCACCCCGCTGCCGCCCGACTGGGCGCTCCAGGTCCCCTCCGACTACAGTTCGCCAAAGCCCTGCAACTGCTCGAAGAGGACCCGGAACTCCACGAGTTGACCGAGCGTTGGATCGAGGCCGCCGACTGGATCGTGTGGCGTCTCAGCGGCGCCTACGTCCGCAACGCGTGCACCGCCGGGTACAAGGGCCAGCTCCAGGACGGCAGTTACCCCTCCTCCGACTACCTGGCCGCGCTGAACCCCGCCTTCGCCGGCTTCGTGACCGACAAGCTGGACCAGCCGATCGGCCAACTCGGCGAGCGAGCCGGTGGGTTGACGGCGCCCGCGGCCACCGCCGTCGAACCCGGCCGCATGGTCGCCATCATGGGCACCTCCACCTGCCATGTGATGAGCAGCGACCAGTGGGCCGAAGTGCCCGGCATGTGCGGGGTGGTCGAAGGCGGCATCCTACCGGGACTTTGGGGCTACGAGGCCGGGCAGAGCGGCGTCGGCGACATCTACGCCTGGTTCGTAGGAAATGGACTACGGGTCCCCGGCGGCCCTGCACCTCCCGGCCCGCCACTACACCCGCAAACACGGCCCCAACCCCTACTACGTCACCCCGGAGACGGCTGCCTCCGGTTGAGCTGGTCAACGCTGTGTGGAGGTACGTCCGTTCGACGGTGGGGGAGGCGCCGTCGAGGTGCGGACGATGAGGTCGACCGGTGGGTCACTCGCCGCCAAGGGAGCGGCCTGCGGGTTCTCGATGGCGTGCACGAGATGTTTGAGTCCTTCCTGGGCCACGGCGTCGAAGGGCTGACGCACCGTGGTCAGGGGAGGGGTCACAAAGGCGGCGACCGGGATGTCGTCGAAGCCGACGACGCTCACGTCCTGAGGCACCCGACGGCCGGCCTCCGTCAGGGCGCGGATCAGCCCGATGGCCATGTCGTCGTTGGCTGCGAAGACCGCCGTCACGTCGGGGTCGGCGGCCAGGTCACGGCCCGCCGCGTAGCCGGAGGCGGCCGACCAGTCGCCCTCGACGACCGGCGGCTCGTCCCGGCTGCGGGCCGCGAGTGCCGCCCGCCATCCGTCGAGACGGTCCCGGGCGGCGTACCACCGTTGTGGACCGGCGAGGTGATGGACCGTGAGATGCCCCAGGTCGAGCAGATGCTCGGTGACCGTCCGCGCCATCAGCTCGGCGCCGACCCCCGCGGCCAGCGCCCTGGGCGCGACGAACGGTGGCGGCGCGCCGCAGACGAGGACCGGCACGTCGACGCGGAAGGAGCCCTCTGCTCCGTCCCCACCCTCGTCGATCGGCTCGGAGATGACGATGCCGTCCACACCCTGGTCCAGCAACGAGTCCACGGCGCCGGCGATGCCCGTCGGGTCCCCTTCCACGGTGTTGACCACACGAAGCGCGTATCCCGCGTCCCGGACCGCCCGCTCGACACCCATGAGCAGCGACGCGGGCCCGTACAGGGCGGTACCGAGCGTCACCACACCGATGGAACGTGTCCGGCCCGAGGCGAGCGCGCGAGCCGCGTTGTTGCGCCGGTAGCCGAGTTCCTCGGCGGCTTCGAGCACGCGTCGGCGTACGTCCGCGGAGACGTACGCCTCGTTGTTGAAGACCCTCGACACCGTCTTCTGGGAGACCCCCGCCAACTGGGCCACATCCACGCTGCGTGGCGGGGTGGAACTCCCGCCCCGCCCTGTCTCCCGCGTCACGGTGCCTCCCGATGGTCGTACGCCCGAGCCCAATGGTCTCAGACCTCCCTGGCTGACTGCGCTGTCGCGCCTACGTGTTCAGCCAGGGCAAGGACCCCTTGTGCGTCACACGTTCTTGGTCTCCTGCACCGAAGCCCGCCGCTGTTCAAGGGTGACTCGGGGCTCTGCCGACGAAGGGCCGTGTCTTCCTGCGACCTCGTCGCCCAGGCCGACCATCATGCGCTCGGCTGTACGGGAGGCCGAGGACGTCCTCAGGTTGGTGCGCGCGCTGAAACGCCCACCGGGAGTCCACCGGCGCGAGGATGCACCCGTCGAGTACGTCGTGGCCCGGTGTCCGGAGGTTTCCCGGCACCTGGCAGCGCTGATCGAGCCGGTCGCCACCCGGCCCGAACTGCTGCAGACGCCGCAAGCGCTCATCGCCGCAGAAGGCAACCGTGCCCGTGCCGCGGCTGAACTCATGGTTCACCGCAGCACAATCGACTACCGGCTGCGGCGCATGGGTGAGCTGACCGGTCACTCGCCGACGCGCGTGAGCGGGCTCCACATTCTGGGTACGGCACTCTTGGCCCTCGCCTTGATCCAGACCCTGCCCGCAGGACCCGCAGCGGTGGTGTTTACCTCATCGCGTCCTCGGAGCGGAAAGTGATCGTGTTCTGTCCCTTCTTTAGGTGGACGGGGACGGTCAGCTCCCAGAAGTTGTTCTGGTGGAAGCCGTGCGGGAAGCTGACGCGCCGTATCTCTCCTCCGTTGACGCTGATGACGGAGTGGCGGGCGAGCGGGTCGGGGTTGTAGTGGGTGGCCTCGACCTGCTCGGGGTTGAAGTAGCGGATGCGTCGTGCGTACAGCCCGGTCCGGTCGGCGGTCACGGTGAATGTCGCGCTGTTCCCGTTGCCGAGCCCGCGAGCTTCGCGTCCTGTGCCTCGTACGTGTGTGCCGGGAGCGCGCCCTTGGTCGGCATGACTGTGAGGCGGTCGATGAGGGTGGCGGACGAACTTCCGGTCACCGTCACCTTGTTGAGGCCACCCGAGAGGGAGACCGCGATGCTGCGCCTGCTGTGGCGCGAGAACGGCCGCGCCGGGGCGTCGTAGAAGGGATCACCTGGTCGATCTCGACTGTCTGACGCACAAATGGCCAGGCTGGAGCGGGAGTTGGAGCGCGGGCCGCCGGCACACAGGTGGATCGACCAGCGATGGTGTGGCCCGTTGGGCTGCTACTGGCTGGGTGAGGTGAACAGGGTGCGCAGGGTTTGGGTGGCTGTCTCGCGTAGCCAGGTGTGGGCGGGGTCGTTGTCGTGACGTTGGTGCCAGAGCAGGTGCAGAGGTACTTCGGGCAGGTCGAGTGGCACTGGCAGGGTGGTCAGGCCGAGTTGGTTGCGGGTGGAGCGGGTGGCCGCGTCGGGGAGGGTGACCACGAGGTCGGTGTCGCGGGCGAGTTGGAGTGCGGTGGCGGTGGTGGGGGCGGAGGCGATGACGCGGCGTTTGTGGCCGAGGGTGTTCAGGGCGTCGTCGATCCGGTTGTGGAGGAGTCCGCGCCGGGAGACGGTGAGGTGATCGGCCGCCGCGTATCTCTCGGGGGTGACGGGCTGTTGGGTGAGGGTGTGGTCTGGGCGGACGGCCAGGACGAGCCGGTCGTGGCCGATGAGGCGGTGGCGGATGTCGGGCAGGGACGGCGGGCCGGCACTGGAGGCGAGGTCGACCTCACCGCGGCGTAGCTCGGGGGTGTCGTCACCGGGCTCGGCGGTCAGTCGGAGTTGTACCCCGGGGGCCTGGCGGTGCACCGCGGCGATGAGGGCGGTCCCGCAGGTGGTGGTGAGGGCGTCGTGCCAGCGGACGGTGAACACTCGCTCCAGCCTCGCCAGGTCGAGTTCCGTCTGAGCGGACAGCAGGTGGTGGGCCTGCTGCACCAAGGCGTGGACCTGGGTGCGCATGGCGAGGGCTCGGGTGGTGGGAGTCATGTGGCGCCCGGTGCGGACCAGGATCTGGTCGCCGGTGGCTTTGCGGATACGACCCAGAGAGCGGCTCATCGCCGGGGAGGTGACATGAAGGCGGGCGGCGGCACCCTGGACACTTCCTTCCTCCAGGAGCGCGTCCAGGGCGGCGAGCAGGTTCAGATCCAGTTGCATGGCAGTAACTATACAAGTGAGAAACATGCACTTGCTGTTAACAGTGACGGCTTCTACCTTCGAGGTGCGGGGCAGGGACAGCGTCCATGAACACCCCGCCTGTACCGACCCCGAGGGAATGCCCCATGACCACAGCCATGCCTTTTGACCCCGACGCCACGCTCCTGTCCGCGGTGACCGCTGCGGTGGAGGACGCCGGAGTCGCCCTGAAGGAGCGCTACACGACCCACGCCCGGGGCGTGAGCCTGGAGGAGGTCGTCGGCGAGATCCACGCGAATGACGACGCGGTCCTCGCCGTTCTGCGAGAGCCGCTGTTGCGGGCGAGGTCGGGATCGCAGTGGGCGGAGGACGAGTTGGCCGGCGGGACGCTTCCGCCGGGCGAGTGGTGGGTCGTCGACCCGGCCGAGGGCAACATCAACCACGTTCACGGCATGCCGGACTGGGCCGTGACCGCCACCCTGGTGCGCGACAACCAGCCGGTCCTCACGGTCGTTCACCTCCCGCTGACCGGCGTCACCTATACCGCCACCGCCGGCGGTGGCGCCCAGCTCAACGGCCGTACGCTGACGGTCTCGGCGAAGAGTGACCTGGGAGCCGCGCTGATCGGCACCGGACAGGCACGGCCCGGCGAGAGCACCGACACCTTCCGCCGCGTCGGGCAAGCGGTCACCGTCATGCTCACCGCCGGTCTGGTTGTACGTGTGTCCGTGCCTGCCACGCTGCAGCTCATCCACGTCGCCGCCGGACGTATGGACGCCTTCTGGCAGTTCTCGGACGTCCGCTCCGGTCTCGTCGCGGGCGCCCTCCTGGTCGCCGAGGCCGGAGGCACCGTCACCGACTTGGACGGCAAACCCTGGAACGCGGCCAGCCGCGATTTCCTGGCCGCCGCCCCGCAGATCCACACCACTGCGCTGGACGTCCTGTCCTCGATCTGATCGGCTTCCCTGCCGTATCACCCTGGCCGTACCGCTCCAACTCGTCATCGCGCGGGCAGACGCCGACTGCGCCCACACGTTCGCCGGGGCCATGCTGCCGGACGAGCGCGGCGGCCCCGCCGAACCCGCCCCGCCCCGGCGCAACCTGGTGCGCGCCGGCTTCGAGTCGATGTATGACCGGGCCGACTGGCTGTGGCACGCACAGAGCGAGGACATGGTCCGTAGTGCTCCAGCCAGCCAGCCAGCCAGCCAGCCAGCGAGCCAGCGAGCCAGCGAGACAGACAGGCCGGACGGTCGCACACCGCATGTCATCCATCCGTTCAGGACGGGCCCCGTCACAGGCTCCGACTGCTGAGCCGTAGCCGAGAAGATCCACAGACCGGGACAGCCATGACCACACTTTCCACAACGCCAACCACCCCACCGCAACGGGCTCGCCGGGTCCTGTGGAGCATCCCGGTCCGGCTGCGCAAGAGCATCCTGGTCACCCACGTCGCCTCGGCGGGAGCCTGGATCGGCATCGATGTCATCTCCATCGTCCTGGTGGCGATCGGTTGGGCACGCGCGGGCCAGGACCGCACCACCGTATATCGCGCACTCGCGGACTTCTTCGTCGTCCCTCTTCTGCTCTCGGCACTCATAGCAGGGACGATCTGCCTGCTCACCGGCGCCTTGCTGGGGTTGGCGACCAAGTGGGGCCTCGTACGCTACTGGTGGGTCGCCGTGAAGCTGGTCCTCAACGTCATCGCCTGCGCGATGATGCCGGCGTTTTTGGGTCCCGTCACCGAACTCACCACGGGCGAGCAGCCGTTGCAGGACATCTGGTTCGTCTCGTTCCTCGCCGCCACCGCCTTGGCGCTGTTGAGCTTTGCCATGGTCCTCTCGGTCTTCAAACCATGGGGCCGAGTTCGCAAGTAGCGCGGCTCCCGGACACCCGTGCCGGTCATCCACCAGGTGTCTCAGGTCGCCACCGGGCGTATGCAGATGCACCCGTACACGAACAACCACCGCTGAAGCAGCGGCTTCCACTCATCTCCCTCACCTATCGGAGGTCCCTGACATGTCTGCTCCTGCCAAGTCCACTTCTGCCGTGCCGACCACGGTCACCGACGACTCGGCCATGCTCACCGCCGTCGTCGAGGTCGCCGAACGGATCGGCGCCCGCGTACTTGCCCGCTACTCGCCAGATGCCCGACCGGCCACCCGTGAGGACATCATGAACCGCTTCGGACCTATGGAAGAAGAAGCCGCAGAGGGCGTTCAGGCTGCCCTGGCCGCGATCCGGCCGCAGGCCACCTGGCTGGGCGAGGACGAGGAGGAACAGCTCCAAGGCGGCCTGCCCGCCGGCGAATGGTGGGTGAGCGACATCGTCGAAGGCGCGATCAACCACCTGCACGGGCTGACCGAATGGGGCACCACCATCACCTTGGTCCGCGACAACGAGCCCGTGCTCGGCGTGGTGCATCAGCCCATCGGCGACGTCACCTATACGGCCGTGCGCGGCGGTGGTGCCTTCCGCAACGGAACCCGGCTGCAGGCGTCCGCCAAGACCGACCTCAAAGTGGCAATGACGACCACCAGCCAGGACGGCGGCGAAGACCATGCACAACGCCGACACATGGCGGAGGCGTTCGCCGCCATGCTGGGCAACGCGTTGTTGGTACGCAGCACCATCCCCAGCACCTTCCCGCTGCTGGGTGTGGCCGCCGGCCAGTACGACGCCTACTGGCAGTTCCAGCCCGAGATGTCAGGGGTGGGTGCTGGTGTGCTGCTCGCCACCGAAGCCGGCGCCATAGCCACCGACCTGAATGGCCGGCCCTGGCGGCTGGGCGCCGACCTGCTGGTCGCCGCGCCAGGAGTGCACGCCGCCGCTCTGGACGTGCTGTCCAGCACCCCCTGAACCGCCGCGGCGTCCGTCACCCGGAAGAAATTGCCAAACCCCCAAGTACCGCCTGCCTATAAGGAGTTCGACCATGCATCTCACCATTTTGGGCGCCTCGGGTGCCACCGGGCAGCAGCTGATCCAGCAGGCCCTTGATCGTGGCCACACCGTCACGGCCGTCGCCCGCAATCCCGACAGCCTCCCGGCCACCGGCCATGACGACCAGCTGAGCCGAGTGCGCGCCGACGTACGGGACACCGACGCCCTCGGACGTGCGCTCAAAGACGCCACCACCATCATCTCCGCGCTGGGCATCCCCAGCCGTGACCAGGTCGGCGTGCTGACCGCGGGTGCTCGTGGCGCCGTGGCCGCAGCCCCCGAGCGCATCATCTGGATGGGGGCGTTCGGCACCGGCGCCTCCGCCGACGCGGCCGGCGCCCTGACGCGCACCCTGCTGCGGGCCATGGGTGCCGAACTCACCGACAAGGTCACCGCCGACACCACCATCCTCGACGCCGGGGGCGTGGTCTTTCACTGCGGGCCGCTGTCCGCCGGACCGCTCAGCGAACACCGTCGCACCGTGGACTTGAGCCAGGCACCCCACCGGCTCTTCCCCGCCCGCGTCAGCCGCGCCACCGTCGCCGCCGCGATGCTCGACGCCGCCGAAACACCGGACCTGCGCGGCGGCACTTACGTGCCTCTCGACCGCTGAGTGTCTGCCCGGCCCTCAGCCCGCTCGTCCGGGGCGCCGGCACGGCCGGGGCTCGTCCGCCCTCCACCGTCGCGGTATTCACGTGTGCGCCGCCTTCGCGGTTGCAGGTGAGGTCACCGCGGTCGGTTCGACGGCGACAGGTGCCGCAGGGGACACGCCGGTGTCTTGCCGGAGAAGTTCGTGGTGAGTGCCGAATTCACCGCACGAGTCGAACTGCGGACAGAGCTAGCGCTGCGAGAACTTGAGCGAACCGCGGGCGATGAGGGATGTGGGCAGGCTGTCGGGGTCGCCGACGTTGAGGTGGAGTTGGATTGCCCGGAGCACGGGTGTAGGAGTCGTCAACGGCCGCCGCTGTATGCGGGTGAGCATCGGCGACCGCGAGGTGTGAGGATGGCGCGGCCCCCCACACGCGGCCTCGCGCTAACCGTCCTCGCTACCCACCCGGGGTGCGCGGGAGTTCATCCCGGGCTCGAACAGGGCTGGGAGGACGAGGGCTGGGCCCGGGGGCTGGGGGCCAAAGGGAAAGCTCCGTCTTCACCGGCTGTGCGTCGGTGGCGCAGCGGTTGAGGGCGAAGCGGACGAGATACGAGGTACCGGTGTGGTCCAGGGCGGCGAACCCGGTGATCCCGATCCGCCGGACACCGTCCGCAGCCCGGCCCGCGTAGTCGACCACACTGAGCGGGCCCGGGGTACCGGCCGGCCGCCGCCCGCAGTCGGCTCCCCGGTACCGCTGTCAGACGTCGATCGCCCCGAACGACTGGACCTGCGGGTCGCTCCCCGCTCTCAGGCTTACGGAGCGCTGCTCGTCGCTCGGGCAGTGCGCGTGCCGGAAGTCGCGCTCCCACACCGGCGCGCTCCGGTGCCACCGTCGGACAACGGTGGCACCGGAGCGCGTGAGGGATGAGGATGGGTGGGCAGGTGTCAGAACCAGCTCTGGTTCTGACCGGAGTTGCACGACCAGGTGCGGAAGCCGGCGTTGCTGTCGTCGATGCAACGGTCGGTCGCCTGGTTCCTGAGCTCGATGGTGTTGTCACCCCACTGGTGCACGATCCAGCTCTGGTTGGTGCTGGAGTCACAGGACGCGGTCTTGAACCCCTGGTCGCTGTCGAACATGCAGCGGTTGGTGAAGGCGTTCTTCAACTGCACGGTGCCGTCGCCCCACTTGTGGACGATCCAGTTCTGCGGGGTGGAGCCGTTGCAGTCCCAGGTGCGGAAGCCGGCGTCGGTGTCGTCGATGCAACGGCTGGTCGCCTGGTTCTTGAACGTGTTCACGGCGTCGGCCGCCGAGGCTGTCGCGGCGGGCAGCAGTGCGATGGCGGCGGCGGACACGCCGAGCGCCGCGACGCGGGTCAGGACGGAGACGGACATGGGTGTTCCCTTCGGTGGGGTGGTGGTGCCCCGCGGCGGAGTGCGGCGGGGAGTCGGGTGTGGGCGCTCGGGTCGGAGAGCGGTCAGCCGCACTGGCGGGCGACGTTGCCCTTGTCGTCGCCCTTGAGGTAGATCGCGCTGACGTAGCCCACGCCCCCGGAGTTCAGGGGGAGTTCGATCCACTTGTCGTTGCTGTAGCCCTCGGCCGTGACGAGCTGGCCCGTCTTCCAGCAGTTCGCCGGGTAGCTCTCGTTGGGATACACCTTGCTGACGGCGTCACAGCTGGTGGCCGTGCAGGAGCGGACGTTGGCCTCCGCCCAGGCGGTCACGGTGGCGCTCTGCCCACCACCGCCGCCGGGCGTGCAGGGCAGGTTCACCCCGCGGTCGCGCAGGTACGGCACCGGGTCGATGCCGCGCACCGTGGTGGACGTGCCGATCCTGACCCGCAGGTGCAGGTGCGGCCCCGTCGCCTCGCCCTCGCTGCCCATCAGGGCGATGCGCTGACCGGCCTGGACGTACTGGCCGACGACGACGTCGCGCTGGTACATGTGCCCGTACTCGGTCACCGTGCCGTCGTCGTGCAGGATGCGGATCCACTGCCCGTAACCGCTGGCGGGACCCGAGTTGATGACCTCGCCGGCGCCCACGGCGTAGATGGGCGTGCCCTGGGCGTTGGCGATGTCGACGCCGTCGTGGCTGTCGCTGTACCCCTGGGTGATGACCCCGGCGGTCGGGCACGAGGCGGCGAACGCGGCCGCGGTGGACGGTGCCGCGACGGCGGGCAGGGCCGCCGTCAACGGCAGCAGGACGGCAGCGGCCGTGACGAGTCCGGCGTACGGGAACAGACGCACGAGGCTTCCTCTCCGGTGAGTTCTGGTGGACGGCACGGAAGCTATCCGCGCCCCCCGGGCCGGCGGCATCCGGAACGTTCCGGAATGACGGAACGGCGCGCGGGCCGATAGGGCTGTGCATCGACAACCGCACTGTTTTCACGACCAGTTGGAGAGATGCGACATGCGATCCACCACCAGGAGACTGATACGGGGCCTGTGCGTCCTGCTGGTTCTGGGCGGGCTGCCGCCGGTCGCCGCCGCTGCCGCCGACGGCCCCGGCCACGAACGCCCCGCCGCCCGGCCGGCGACCGACTGGCGCATCGATCTCGCCGCCGCGTCGGCCGATCAGCACAACATCGACCATCGCGGGAACGGCGCGCTGACCATCGGAGACCGCCGCGCCCGCACCACGTCCACTCCCGGCAGGGCGTTCGCCGTGTACACCGCCCCGGCCCGCAGCCTCGGACGGCAGGCCGACGCGTTCACGATCCGCCCACGGGCCCACGTGCCGACGGGAACGCAGGTGGTCACCGAGGTGAGGGGAAGCGATCACCCCGGACGGTGGACGCAGTGGACCACCCCGGATCGCGCCGGTCGGCTACGGCTGGCGCAGGCCGTCTCCGTCGTCCAGGTGCGGCTGACCCTGCTCGGCAGCCGCACCGCCGACCCCGTGGTCTCGGCCGTCTCCGTCCACGCCGACCTCGCGCAGTCCGCTCCCCGGGCACCCCGCGCGCTGACGGCGGCCTCCCCGACGTACCGGATCTTCGCCACCCGGGAGGGCCTGGCCGGGCAGACCACGGCCAACGGCCATGTCATCCAGCAGCGCGACCACTTCGTCGCGCTGCCGTCCCGGCGGATGCTCGCCTCCAACGGCGGCCAGGAGTACCAGGTGCGGTTGTGCTACCAGCGCACGGGACGCTGCGAGACGGCACCGGTGTGGGACGTCGGTCCCTGGAACACCCAGGACGACTACTGGAACCCGTCCGCGCAGCGGCAGATGTGGCGTGACCTGCCGCAGGGCACGCCCGAGGCGCAGGCGGCCTACCAGTCCGGCTACAACGGCGGCCTGGACGAGTTCGGGCGCAGGGTCGCCAACCCGGCCGGCATCGACGTGGCCGACGGCACCTTCTGGGACGGCCTGGGCATGACGGACAACGACTGGGTGGACGTGACCTTCCAGCCGTCCGGCGACACCGGCGGGCAGTCGAGCGTCACGGCGTGGATGGAGGCCAACGTCCGCTCCTGCGCCTCCACCTCCTGCGGCGCGGTCAGCAAGGTGTACCCCAACGAGAGCTACCCGGCGAACTGCTGGAAGACCGGCCAGGTCGTCACCGACGAGGGCTACACCAGCGACAAGTGGATCGAACTGTCCCTGAACTCCGGGGGCGTGGGCTACGTCAGCGGCATCTACCTCAAGGGGGACGCGACTGGCGGTGTGACCCGCCAGTGCGGAACCTGAGCCGTCCCGTGCCGACCGTCACCCCGTAACGTGCCGGAGTCCCTTCCGAGCCGCGGTACGGCACCGTCGTTGCCTGCACACCGTGACGAAGAGAGGGCGAGGACCATGAGGTTGAGGCCGAGGGGAAGAGCGGGTTGGGCGGCGGCACTGTCGGCGCTGCTGATGACGGCGGGACTGTGCGCGAGCGCACCGGCCGCGTCGGCGGCGCCCACCGCCCGCCCCGACTTCCGGATGCCGTTCCCCTGCGGACAGACCTGGCAGCTGCAGACGTACCTGGGCCACGAGCCCGACGACAAGAAACTCGACATGTACCACGTCGACGGCCCGACCCTGGGCGCCACCGTCACCGCGTCCGCCGCCGGTACGGTCACGGAGTTCTTCGAGCCCGGCGGCGTCGAGATCAACCACGGCGGCGGCTGGTTCAGCGTCTACCTGCACATGGACCGGATCGACGTACACCTGGGCCAGCAGGTCGCGTCGGGGGAACCGGTCGGGCGGTTGGGGCTGGTCGGCACGGAGGAGGCGCATCTGCACTACGAGCAGCTGTACGACACCAACGGCGACAACGACGGCGAGACGGACGAGATGGTCAACCCGGTGCTCCAGGGCACCGAGTACCGGCTCACGCCCGACGGCCCGTTCCCCCGCGTCACCAGCACCAACGCCTGCGACGGCGGGGGAGGACAGCCGGCTCGGTACTGGGTGGACACCTTCGCCGACGCCACCGGCTATCCGGACGCAAACTGCGTGAACGGTGGCACACCCCGGTGCGCTGCTCAGGGCACGCTGCGCAAGGGCACCAGCTACGTCCTGTGCAGGAAGTGGGGCGACGAGGTCCGGGTCGGCGCGGCGTACAACCACTGGTGGCTGCTGACCGACCTCGACGAGGTCACGGCGGGCGGCCGGGGGCGGGCGTACGTCTCCGCCTACTACCTCGACCGTTGGGGCAACGACGAGGCGAAGGACAACGACGGCCGGGACATCCCCGCGTGCACCTGACCCGGCCGACGGCGGAGGCGCCGGCCGGATCGGGAGGGCTCACCTGCACGCGGGCAGGGCAGGCTTGTCCTTCGTGCGCACAGCGGGGAACCAGGCGGTGGAGACGGACGCGCCGGCCGGCAACCGGACGCGGTACCACTGGGTGGAACGGTGACCGAACTCGTCGGTCACCGGCAGCCCTTGAGGCAACCGGCACTGCGCCGTGAGCACGTCTCCGTGCCACACGCGGGTGGTCACCACGTTGTCGACGGTGTACGGCGACAGGGGGTCGATCGCCAGACCGAGGCTGCACTGCTGATCGCGGTCGGCCGCATGGGCCCGGCAGGTCGGCTCCACGTTGTACACCTTGATGGGGGAGGGGTCGGCGGTCTCGGAGACATTCTCGGCATGAACCGGGTCGTCCCGCGTCGCACCGTCGTCCGCGACGTGCACCCATACGGCGGCCGTCGCCGCACACACCGCGGTGGCCACCGCGGTGCCGAGGACGAGCCGTCGGCGGCGCTGACCGCCGCGGGCACGCGCCGCACCTGTGCCGCCGACCGTAGTGCCATCACCTTGGGCCGCTGCGCCGATGCGGGCCAGCAGGCCTCCCGCTGTGCAGGCGGCGCGTGCCTCATGGGTGGGAGCCAGGCAGTCGGTGGCCAGATCGCGCCAGAACCGCGGCACGGCGGGATCCAGGCGCAGCGACGCCCGTCCGCCTGCGTACTCCTGCGCCGCGGCTCCCCGTGCGGCCGGGGTCGCGCCGGGGAAGGGCGAGGTGCCGCCGGTGAACATCTGGTGGACCATGATGCCGAGCGCCCAGATGTCGGCGCTCGGCCGGGTCTGTACGCCGCGTTCGCCCAGCGGGGCCTTCCAGCGTTCGGGTGGCAGATAGTCGGGCGTGCCCTGGGGCGGGATCCACGCGTGCGTGCCGTGGGTGCCGTCGAGTTCCGCGGCCAGCCCGAAATCCGACAGGCGAACCGACCCGTCCGCCATCAGGAGAACGTTGTCGGGCTTGAGATCGCCGTGCACCCAGCCCAGGTCGTGCAGATGGGCCAGGCCTTCGCAGATCTGCGTCAGGATCCGATCGGCCTGACCCTCCGTCAACTCACTTTCAGCACCGATGAGTTGGCGCAGACTGTGCTCGGCGCGTTCCATCACCAACACGATCGCGCCGTCGAGTTCGGGATGATCCTGATCGTCCAGTACGAGTGAGTCGAGCACCCGGATCAGACGGGGATGCCGTGTCCGGCGCCCGAACTCGCTCTCGCGGTGGGCGGACTCCAGCAGCCCGCGCGCCTGCCGAGGGGCGAGTCCGGACGTGGGCAGGAACTTCAACGCGACGAGGGTCGGCTCGTCCGTCTCGCGCACGCTCCGGCCCTCGTAGACCCATCCCCAGCCCCCGTCCGCGATCGGCTCCCCGACCTCCCAGTCTCCGAGCCGATAGCCGGTCGGAACACGCTCGGCCTTCCGGTTCACCGGGCTGCCGCCTGCGTCTGAGCGCCGTGGCAGGCGGCAGCCGAACGTGACGGAAGCAGCCCCAGATGGGTCTCGCCGACCAGCCCGAACCGCAGGGCGATTCCGACCAGTGCCTCGCGCTTGCCGTTGCGGCGGGCGCCCCGGCCCGCGTCACGCTGCTCCGGCAGGACGATGCGGAGTTTCTCCTCGGCGAGGTAGTCGATGTGAGCACTCACCCCGCGGGCGGTGAGGCGCTCGCACTGCGGAAGCCGCCGCAGGCGTTCGACGATCTCGGGCGTGGTGGGAACAGCCAGTGCGGACTCGTCGCGCAGTCGCGGCTCGCACAGGGCGACCAGGACCAGGAAGTACGTGGCGGTCTCGTCCAGCGAGTACGCGGTCAGGGTCTGGGTGCCGCGACGGCCGCCGGCGGGCCCATGAGGGTCCAGGTAGGCGTGGTCGGGGGCGAAGACCTGGAAGCTCACCACGTGGTCCCGCGTAGGCAGGACCACGCGCGCGAACTCGAAGGGAATGGGTGCCGCCAGGCGGCGCGGTGGCACCCGCAGGTACTCGCCCGCGCCCTCCGGGTTCTCCACCAGATAGCTCTGTGTGGCGCTGTGGTTGCTCAGCAGCCAGTGGTCCTCGCTCACCCGGATCTCCCCGGCCAACCGCGACACCGCCGGATCGTCCAGCCGCAACTCCACAGCGACCGTGTCCGAGCCGCGGCCGAAGCGGGCGACCTCGCCCGCGCCGAGCCGTAGCGTCTGCGGCGGGTCCTGTGGCAGATGGATCAGTACGCCGCTCATCGTCCCCCGATTCCGGCCGCGGTCGAATTTCCCGCGCAGGCCGACTGCCTTTTGCCAACCCCTGCTTCCCGGTCCCCATTCCGGGCAGTTCGTCTTTCAGATAAGGCAGGCACACAAGCGCTGATCATTGCGCACACCCTCTTTACCCCGATTACTTCCACTTTTTCGCATGCAGGTCGAAGGAGCACACGAGCCCCATTGAATAACACCCCTGACGGAGTGCGGAGGTTGCATGCGCGAGGACTCTTGCACAAAGGTCGTCAAGCAAGCGTCTTCGTCACCTGTTCCTTGAGGTTCCCGGCGGTGGCGATGGTGGCGGCGCTTGCCACTGTCGCCTGAGTACGTTGCCGTCCCCGAGCTCGTCGACCTGTGAGTGCGCCCTCTGCGGAGCACGTCGTGCCGACCAACTCGGGCGGCAGCAATTGTGTGGCCCGGCGCCAGGAGAGCGGGGGAGCGGTAGGCCCTTCACCATCCCTGCATCTCCGCCACCTTCCTACCGTGGGCGTCGTACACACGGAAGACGGGCCCGTTCAACCTCAGTGCGCCCTCTTTGTCCATCGAGGCGTCTCGGGGGGCGCCGACGGCGTAGCTGCTCACGTAGGCGGGCTTCCCGCCCAGCCGCACGATGGGGAGTTCGGTGGTCCTTCCCTTGTCCGTCATCGTGATCCTGGCGGCGGGCGTCTTCCCGGTGTAGGCGAGGACGTACACCACGCCCTGGGGCAACGGATGCATGTTCATGGTCATCGGCACCGCGCCAGGCTGATTGACGTCGAGATAGCCCACGCAGGTGGGCTTCTCGTGACCGGGTGCCGCGTCACAGATCTCTCGCGGCTTCAGCAGGTACCAGACGCCGAGGCCCGCTTGCACCCGTTCTCCCGGGCGTACGATCCGCGCCTTCGGGTCACGGCTGGGTGCGTCGTGCCCGGAAAGGGAGTGTGAGGGGGCCGGATCGGCGCTGGTGACGGTGTGCGAGGGAGCGGACTCGGACAGGGACGCGACCGCGACGCTCACGGGTACCAGCAGTGCGGCGCCGAGGGCGGCGGCCGCCCATCCACGGCGTCGCTTGATGGTCCGGCCGCGGTGCCTGATCTGGTCGTGCGGGAACGGTGGGGGGACGTACTCGTGCGCGGCCTCGTCGAGTGCCTGCCACAGTTCGGGCAGCGGTGGCTGCGATGACATGTCGGTCGTCATGGCGTGTCCCCTTTCACCCTTGTGCCGCTGCGGCGGCGTAGTCGGACAGTGCCGCGCTGTCGCGCAGCTTCTTCAGGGCGCGGCTGGCCTGGCTCTTCACGGTGCCGACCGAACAATTGAGGATCTGCGCCGTCTGCTGTTCGCTGAGGCACTCCCAGTACCGCAGTACGACGACGGCGCGTTGGCGGGGCGGGAGCGCGGCGAGGGCGTCCAGGAGTTCGGAGCGGTTGACGTAGGTGTCGTGTTCGCTGATCTCGCCCGGCCGTGTCCGTGGTTCGGCCAGGTGAGGTGTGAGGAGCTGTACGACCCGTCGTCTGCGTTGCCGGGTGGTGTTGTTGTTGATCAGTGCCCGGCGGACGTACTGGTCGGGTGCGTCGAGGGTACGTATGTGGTCCCACCGCAGGTACACCTTGGCGAGGGTGGTCTGGACGAGATCCTCCGCTTCGTGGTGGTCACCGTTGGTCAGCAGGTAGGCGATGCGCAGCATCCGCGACCAGCGGACGGCCGCGTAGGTCTCGAAGTCCCCCAGATCCTGCAGACCTTGCTCAGACAGGTCCTCCTCTCGCTCCGGTCCCGTGCTGGTGTCCGTCTCCTGGACCGATCTCCAGGCCGCCGCTCTCCCAGAGGCGGCAGGCGTACAAGGGCTCGTCATACGCGCACCCCGGTTTCCCCGTTTCATCCGCTGTTCCGCGCTCCGGTCGTGGAGCGCGTACTTCTGTGAGTAACACCCTTGAGAGTTCGCGTGGGTTGCACGCGGCCTTGAACACGTGCCCGGGAAACAGGCTCGGTCTTTCGCCCGCGCGCGGGTGAAGCCGGTGTTGGCCGACATGACTGTGCGCACGGACACGTCCGTCGTGACACGTAGGCGTTTCTGCCGAGTGAGCGGGTCGAGGGGCCCTTGAGCGAGGGCGTCGGCCGTCGGCCGTCGCATGACGCGGTCGGAGCGAGGAACCCTGGGGTGTTCACGCTCGGGAGGAATCGCTTTTCTGGATTGCTCTGACGTGCAGATCACGACGGACGTTTTGCTGTTCGATGTACTCCTTGATGGCAGCCGACGGTGCTCCGCCGCTGCTCGCCGCGAAATATGAGGGTGACCGGAAGTGCGCGCTCCACAGGTACTTGCGGATGTGGTCGGGGTACTCCTGGCGGAGTCTGCGGGCGGAGACACTTTTGAGGGAGCCCACCAGTTTGGAGAGGGAGACCTTCGGCGGGTAGTGCACGAGGAGGTGGACGTGGTCGCGTTCGCCGTTGAACTCGACCAGCTCGGTTTCGAAGTCGGCGCAGACGGCGCGCATGACTTCCTCGCAGCGTCGGAGGATCTCGTCCGTGAACGGTCCACGCCGGTATTTGGGCGTGAAGACCAAGTGTGCTGCTTCCCGCAACATCGCCCAACGCGGCGAGGCTGTGCGGATTGCGGGGCGTGAGTCACGTGTCCCAGCACCTTCCTAGGTGTCTGGACGGAGGAGGGCACACCACAGCCAGTGGTGCCCTACCTCCAAGCCCGGTCGTTTACGGCCGAGTCAAGTTGACACAGGCCCTTGTCAGCAATCTGACCGGATCCTCATATGGTCCGGCCACAGTGGCCGCCATGACGAACCCCTCTCATCGCAGCCGGCCGGTTCCCGGCCGCTCCGCGCGGGCAGCCCTGTTCACCGGCATCGGCGCAACGAGCCTTGTCGTCCTCACCGCGTGCGGTGGCGGCGGCTCGGGCAGCGGGAGTGACAGAAGCAGTGCCGGCGACAGCGATGTCGCCTCGATCGCGAGCCCGGGCAAGGCAGTTGGGACACCGACACGGACAACGGACCCCGACGCCGGCCGCCCCGTTATCCGGCTGGACAGCTCCGCCGAGGAGACCAACCGGATGTGGGACAGCTGGTACGCCTGCCTGAGGGCGAAGGGCGGGCCGCTGAAGGGGGCGCCGACCACCCCGGCCGCGAAGGCCGGAGCGAAGGCCTGCGCGTCGAAGCAGCCGATCACGCCGCCGGAGCTGGACCCGGCCCAGAATCCGGACTACTCCGACGACTTGCGGGTCATGGTGAAGTGCCTGAACGCCCACGGCATCAGGGCCACCATGGTCGGCGACTCCGATTACTCGTTCGACCAGAGCCAGCCGAATCCTCCGCACTTCAATGAGATCGAAACCGCCTGCCAGGTGAAAGCCTTCCAGAAGTAGGCGCATACGCAAGGGCGTTGGGCCGCTCAACGGCCCAACGCCCTTCGCCCATGTCGCCCATGTCGTTCATGCCGACGCGAGGGCCTCGGTGGGGGTGAGGCGGGCGGCCCTGATGGACGGGTAGACACCGGCGATCATGCCGACGAGTACGGCGCCGCCGAACCCTTCCGCCACCGAGGTGAGCGGGACGACCGGCGGCCAGTGCTGGTAGGTGGCGTAGCCGACGGTGGCCAGGACGCCGAGGACCGTACCGGCCACACCGCCGAGCGCGGACAGTACGACGGACTCGGTGAGGAACTGGCCGCGGATCTGGCCCCGGTTGGCGCCCAGCGCGCGGCGCAGGCCGATCTCACGGCGGCGTTCGAGGACCGAGATGACCATGGTGTTGGCCACTCCGATACCGCCGACCAGCAGCGCGACTCCGGCGAGTCCCAGGAAAAGGGCGGAGAAGGTGGTCTGGGTGGCGCGCTTCGCGGCCAGCGCGTCGGACGGGCGGCTGATCTGGACCATGCCGGGCAGTTGCGGGTAGACCGTGGCGGGCAGCACGCCCCGGACCGCCTCCATGGCGGATTCCCTGACCTTGATGTAGATCACCGTGGGGTGTCCGTCGAACTTCAACTGGGCGCGGGCGGCGTCCCATCCGACGAGTACCGAGCGGTCGATGTCGGGGGAGAGCGGGGTCCGGGCAAGGATGCCGATGACCGTGAACCAGCGGTCGTTGATGTAGATCTGCGGGGCGGGTCCCCGGTCGTTCAGCTTTGCGAAGCCGAGCCGGGTGGCGGCGACCGAACCGAGCACCGCGGTGGGGAACCTCTCGGTGGCGGCGTTGAGGAAGCGGCCCGACCGCACCTCGGCGTTGATGGCCGGGAGCAGGTTGGCCTTGCTGGCCAGGATGCTGAGTCCGGCGTAGTCGCTGGGGTCGACACGGTCCGAACGATGCACGGTGGCATGGGTGTTGGCGACGGCACTGGCCATGGTGACCGGACCGATACGGCGGACCATGTCCACCGATTCCGGCGGGAGCAGCACCGGTGAGTTCGGGTTGGGGACCGGCTGCGCCTGGAGCATGTTGGTGCCCATCGCCGAGAGCTCGTTCAGCAGCGCCTTCTGGCTGGAGGCCGGGATCCCGGTGACGACGATCATGGTGGCGATGCCGATGGAGATGCCAAGGGCCGACAGCGCGGCCCGCATCTTGCGGGTACGGATGCCGAGCAGACCCAGCCCCAGAAGGTCCAGCGGGGCCAGCCGTACCGGCCTGCTGTTCGCCTCGGTGACGGCGGTCGGCGTCGCGGTGACGGTGGTGTTCATGACCCCTCATACGTGTCGGCGACGAGGCGCCCGTCGAGGATCTCCACCCGGCGGGGCAGCCGCTCGGCGATGTCCCGGTCGTGGGTGATGATCGCGATGGTGGTGCCCTCGTCGTTCAGCTCGGTCAGCAGTTCAAGGACGGCCCGTCCGTTGGCGGTGTCCAGCGCGCCGGTGGGCTCGTCGGCGAGCACCAGCGCAGGGTTGTTGACCAGGGCCCGGGCGATGGCGACGCGTTGGCGTTCACCGCCGGAGAGCTGGTGCGAGAGGTGTCCGGCCCGGTGCGCCAGGCCGACCCGGGCCAGCGCCTCCAGCGCCAGCGGACGGCGCCGGCCGCGCGGCACACCCGCGTAGAGCAGACCGGTGGCGACGTTCTCGGCTGCGGTGAGCCCCTCGGTGAGATGGAACTGCTGGAAGACGAAGCCGAGCCAGCGGCCGCGCAGCGCGGACAGCCGCCGGTCGGAGAGCGAGGAAACGTCCCGGCCGCCGATCTCCACGGTGCCGCTCGTCGGCCGGTCCAGGGTGCCCATGATGTTCAGCAGAGTGGACTTGCCGGACCCGGAAGGTCCGACGATGGCCAGCAGTTCACCGGTCTCGATGGCCAGCGAGACATCGTCCAGCGCGTTGACCCCGCCGGGATACGCCATGCTCGCGTTGCGGACGGTGAGTACCGGAGGGGTGCGGTCGGTCATGAGGCCGTTGCCACCTTGGTGCCCGCGGTGATGCCGGTGCCGGTCACTTCCACCAGTCCCTTGGCGAACATCCCCGTCTCGACGGCCAGCAGACGGCCGCCGGGGAGCTGGAGCGCGTAACCGCCGCCGCTCAGCGCGAGCAGCGCGCCGACCGGCACGGCCAGTACGCCCTTCTTGGTCTGCCCGGTGAACTGCACTTGTACGGGTGCGGAGTTGAGGCGGCGCAGCGCCGCCGTGCTGTCCAGCGAGACGGTCACCACCAGCTGCGGTGTGCCGCCGGAGTCACCGCCTGCCTGGTCGGAGGCCTGGGCATCCGTGCTGATGGCCGAGACGGTGCCATGGGCCTCGGAGTTGTCGGGCAGCGTCACGGTCGCCTTGTCACCCTGCTGGATCGAGTCGACGTCGGTCGCGTCCAGCGGCACCGACACCGACTTGGCGGTACCGGTGACCGACATCAGCGTTCCGGTGGCCGGGTCGCCGGGCTGCGCCTGTACGGCACCGACCCGTACCTCGCCCGGCAGCACCGCCACGTCGCCGGCGCCGAGGACTCCGGTGGAGGGCATACCGACCTGGGTCTGCCACCGCCCGACCGCCGCGATCAGGGAGGCGGTGAGCACCCCCTCGCCGGGCTTGACCCGGACGTAGGCCGGCGACGGGGCCGGCGACGGGCTCGCCGGAGCCCCCGACGCCGCTGTACCGCCCGGAGTCGCGCTCGCGGCTCCGGGCGGCTCCGGCCGCTGCGCGACCCAACTGCCCGACGCCGGCTGGGCGCCGATGTCGTAGCCGAGCGCCCTGAGGTTGTCCGCGACCACCTTGACGTCCCTGCCCATGAGACCCCGCGTGTCCAGGGGGCGGAACAGCGGTGTGGTCCCGTAGAACACCGGCACCGGACGATCGTCCAGCCGGTACAGGGACCTGCCCCTGGACACCTTGGCCCCCACCGTCGGCAGCTGGGTGACCAGGCCGTCCTTGCCGCCCTTCACCGATACGGTCCTGCCGTAGCCCAGGGTTCCGTTCAGCGAAAGGGTGCTGGACAGGTCGGTCCTGACCACCGCGACGGTGCTCACCCGGGGCGCACCGCTCGCCGCGGCGCCCGACGGCTTCCCGCCACTCCTCACCCCGGCCAGGCTGACCCCCACCACGCCTGCCGTGAGCAGTGCGGCCACCGCGATGACGACCCGTTTCCGCGCTTTCCCCGGCGCCGCATTGCCGGGCGGCTCGTCGGCCTGAGCGTACTCACTTCTTCGCACTGAATGCCTCCAGCCGGCAACTGCTCTCGATTGCATCCGAATTTGCCGGCTGGTTGTTGGAGGCGTAGTTCCAGCCCGCGTTGTCGGGCAGCCCGACAACCTTGAGCCCCTTGGAGTTCATGCACCTGATCCATTCGCGGAAGTCATCCGCGTAATGCGGGTTCTTCTTCGGGTCCGTCTCCACGGGCTGAAGTGGTTGCTTCGAGGCGCAGACCTTCGCGGATGCGGGAAAGTCCGAAGCGTTCACACCCGGGAAGATCCATTCGGCGCCCGCCGAGCCTTTCGTGTACGTCCTCACTCCGTGGTCCTGAAGGCATGACACCCAGGCGTTATTGAGCTTCCGGTGTTCCTCCTCGCTGCCGTCCAGGCGCAGTTGGGGGCGGCCGGAGTCGGGGTCGGCGCTCGGCCCGGCCGATCCGGCGCTCGCGGCCGGGCTGGAGATCGAGGCCACATCGGTGTCACCGGCCCTGCCCGCACCGGATGATCCGCCACCGCACGCGGTGAGCGCGGAAACTGCCACCACCCCGAGGGCGGCCAACACGACGGATCGGGACCTGGTGCTGTGGCCGCATTGGTTCGCCGGGTTGCGCAGTCTTCGGCAGCGCTGTGTCCTCAATCGCCGGACGGGCGGATTGCCGCCCGTCCGGCGATTGAGGACAAGCCACAGGGACCGTCCGGCGGCGATTGAGGACGAGCCGGCTACCGGACGGAGCCGGGACACGTCTGCGGCCACAGCATCAAGGCCTGGGCGGTCATTGGTGTTCGGCATGGCGGCCACCATGGCCGAGCGATATGAGGATCTTGTCAGGCTGCCATCTAAAACCTGTCTGAATCGCAACGCGCCGCCCTATGGTCGGCAGCATGTGCGCACATGTTCTGGTGGCCGAGGACGACGTCAGACAGGCCACGGTGATCCGGCGCTATCTGGAGCGCGAGGGCCACACCGCCCTTGTGGTGCACGACGGACGTGCCGCGATCGACGAGGCCCGCCGCCGACCGCCCGATCTGCTCGTCCTCGACGTGATGATGCCAGTGGTCGACGGCCTGGACGTCTGCCGCATTCTGCGGGGGGAGTCGTCCGGCCTCCCGGTGCTGATGCTGACCGCGCGCGCCACCGAGGAGGACCTGCTGCTCGGCCTCGACCTCGGCGCCGACGACTACATGACCAAGCCCTACAGCCCACGTGAGCTGATGGCCCGTATCCGCACCCTACTGAGGCGCAGCCGGCGTACCGGCGGTGGCGCCGCCGTCCCTGACGACCGCCGGCCGGCCGACCCGGTCCTGCGGGCCGGCGCCCTCTCGGTGGATCCGGTCCGGCACACCGTCCACCTCGGGGGGCGGCAGGTGGAATGCACCCCGGGGGAGTTCGAGGTCCTGGCGGTCATGGCCGCCGAGCCCGAACGGGTCTTCACCCGGCGGCAGTTGCTGACCCGGACCCGAGGGTCCGACCGCTTCATCACCGAGCGCTCCATCGACGTGCACATCCTGAACCTGCGCAAGAAGCTCGAAGCCGACCCGAAGCAGCCGGTCCTCCTGCTGACCGTCTTCGGGGTTGGCTACAAGATGGCTGACGGCCGAGAGGGCCACCGTGCGGACTGAGCCCGCGGTGCACGCCGAGACCCCCGAGACCAGGGTGCCGCTGCGCAGAAGTCTGCTGGTCAGACTGCTGGCCTCCTCGCTTCTCGTCGCCCTCTGCGCGATCACCGCCACCGCCTGGCTTGCGGTACGGACCACCACCAGCGCGATCCGCCAGGAGCAGGGGCAGGTCCTCTCCGACGACACGGACATCTACAAGGTGCTCACCGACTACGCCGCCGTCCACCCGAGTTGGGACGGAGTCACACGGACGATCAGCCAGCTCGCCCACCGGACCAACCGGCGTATCACCCTCACCGCCCAGGACCACGGCCGCCGGACGATCGCGGACTCCGCGCCCGGCACATCGCCGCTGCCCGACCGTGCGTTCGCGGTCATCGACCCGCTCCAGGTCGACCCCACGCTGTTCCCCGACGCCGGCGCCGACCGTATCGACCCCCGTGCCCTCGGCCCGTTCCGGCTTTCCGCCGCACAGCGCCAGGATCTCCTCAGGAGCGCGAGCAAGCTCAGGAACTGTATGATCAAATACGGCTTCCCCGCCAAGGTCTCGGTCTCGCTCAGCGGTCACCCCAGCATCGAGACCGACGACGGCACCAAGGAGGCCTACGCCTTGGTCGAGTGCGAATCCACGCTCCAGCTCGCACTCGCGACACCGGGCGAGCTGAAGGCTCTCGACAGCCTCAACAAGCTGATCAGGACCTGTCTGGCACATCAGGGCCGGCCGACCGTGGTGCTCGACCTCACGCTCTCCCACAAGCCGGGCGACGCCGACAGCCGGGCCGCGCAGAACTGTGTCAACTCCAGCCGGCGCGAACAGTTAGCCGCCTACGTCGCCCCGGCGGCACAGCTGTTCGTCAGTGAACCGGCCGGATCGGCGGTTCCGGGCTTCGACCTGTCGCAGGCCAACACCATCCGCATCATCGGGGTCGTCGCCCTCGTCCTCGTGCTCACCATGACCGTGACCGTGGTGATAGGCGTTCGCCTGGTCAGACCGCTGCGCGCGCTCACCAGCGCCGTACGGAACCCGGGCCGCCGGCAGCTCCGCGTCCCGGTGACCACCGGCGACGAGATCGGCCGCCTCACCGCCGCCTTCAACGACCTCTCCGAGCACCGGGAACGCACCGAAGCGCAGCGCAAGGCCATGGTCAGCGACATCGCCCACGAACTGCGGACACCGCTCAGCACCATCCGCAGCTGGCTGGAAGCCACCCAGGACGGTGTGCTCACCCCGGACGACGACGTGACCTCGGTGCTGCTGGAGGAGACCCTTCTCCTCCAGCACATCATCGACGACCTCCGGGACCTGGCGGCGGCCGAGGCCGGCACGCTCCAGCTGCACCGTGAGCTCCTGGACGCGGGCGACCTCCTGCACCACGTCGCCACCGCCCACGGCGGCCAGGCCCAGAGCGCCCGCATCACCCTGGACGTCCACACCGACGGTGACACCGAGCTGTACGCGGACCCCATGCGGCTGCGCCAGGCCGTCGGCAACCTGGTGTCCAACGCCGTACGCCACACTCCTCCCGGCGGCAGCGTCACCGTGCGGTCCCGCCGGACCGGGAACACCGTCCTGATCCAGGTCAGCGACACCGGTTCCGGCATCGGCCCGGAGGACCTGGCGCATGTCTTCGACCGGTTCTGGCGCGCTGAGAAGTCCCGCAACCGGCACACCGGCGGCAGCGGCCTCGGCCTCTCCATCGCCCGCCGGTTCACCGAGGCCCACGGCGGCAGCCTCAGCGTCACCAGCACCCCCGGAACCGAGACGGTCTTCACTCTCCAACTGCCCGGCTGACCACGGCGGTTCAGGGCGTCAGTAGGGTGCGTACGCCCGGTACCTCGGGCTCGGTCCACGCGGTCCCGACCTCGGCCAGGGGCATCGTCCTGGCGGTGACCGCGATGGTGCCGCCGTCGATCTCCTCAATGAGGGACGGCAGTACGGCCAGATACGGCCTGGTGGACACGACGCCCTGGCCGTTGCCCTGCAACCGGAAGTTCGCCGAACGCATTGCCACGGAGGGCAGTTCGATGGTCGGGTCGGCCATGGAGCCGATCTGGATCCAGTTCAGCGCGCGGCTGCGGCCGGCGCGGGCCCGCAGCAGCGCCATGATCGCGTCACCGGCAGGCCTGCCCCAGAGGCAGTCCACGACCGGGTCGACTTCGGCGGCCGTCTCGGCCAGCGCCGCCGCGGTGGCCTCGGCGTCGTCGGTGAGCGCGACGGTCGCGTCGGCGCCGAGCCCCGGCAGGGTCGCCAGGCGAGCCCGGTCACGGCCCGCGCCGACAACCCGCCCCGCGCCGAGCCGCTTGGCGACCTGGATGGCCATCTGACCTAGGCCGACCTAGGCCGTGTATCGAAAGTGGATCTTGGGTTGTGAATGATCACGGTTCATGGGGCGGGGGGGATCTCACGGACGAGCAGTGGACAGTGCTGGAGCAACTGATGCCGAAGGGCGCCGGGCCGGGGCGGCCGCCCGTCTGGCCTCGGCGACAGCTGATCGACGGCATACGCCTCCGGGTCCGTACCGGTGTTCCGTGGCTGGATATACCTGTCGAGTACGGGCCGTGGGGCCGGGTGTATGACCTGTTCCGGCGATGGCAGAGGAACGGCACCTGGCGCCAAATTTTCACCAGGCTGGCACCACCCCCCAGGTCATGCCTTCGACAGGGGGGAACAGGCATGCCGGGCCCGGAGGCCAGCGGCCCTCTTGCAGGACCGCGAAGAATATAACGGGGGACTCTCCGTCCTCCAGTGCGTCGTCCAGGGTGGCGAGTGGCTCGAAGAGCGGGTGGAGCCCGGCGGCTTTGAGAATCCGCAGGTGCCAGGGTGGGACACAGACCAAGGCCAGGCTGCCGCCGCGTTCCAGGGCCCGGCGCCGGGCCCGGCAGAGCAGTCCGAGGGTGGAGCAGTCGAGGAATTCCACCGACATCAGGTCCATGACCACGCGGACGTCCGACCGGGTGGTCGCGGCATCGGTATGCGCCTGAACGTCAAGGATGTTGCTCAGGTCGATGGTTCCGTGGAACTCGACCACGGTGACACCGCGGAGAAGGTAACTGCGCGCGTGCCGGCCCGGGTTCGGCTTTTTCCCCGGCCCGGCATCGGGTGATTCCGGCGCTGCCCCGAAGGCGTATTCGTCTCCTGGATGCCCATGGCGGTTCTCGCCGGTACCGATCGAGGGCACGCTCGCCACGCAGGCCCGCACGTTGCGAGTTGCCTACCTCGTGGGCCTGTTCAGATGGAGATCACGATCTTTCCTCGGGTGCGTCCGAACTCGGCGTGCGCGTGGGCGTCGGCGATCCGCTCCAGGGGGTAGGCCTGCTCGATACGGGGTGTGTAGCGGCCTTGCCGGCCCAGTTCCGCGGCAGCGGACAGGAGGGTGGAGTCGTTCTCCGCGTTGACCACATGCGTGCCCAGGCGCTGCCCGCCCGCGTGGTCGGCGACCGTCGCGACGCGCTTCGGGTCACCTGCGATCGCGACGAGGTCGTCCAGGGAGCCGGAGGCCGCTGTGTCGAGCACGATGTCGACTCCGTGCGGGGCGAGAGCGGACAGACGCTGTGCGAGGCCGGGACCATAGGTGGTGGGAACGGCGCCGAGAGAAGTGAGGAACTGGTGGTTGCGTTCGCCAGCTGTCCCGATCACAGTGGCACCTCGCGCTACCGCGATCTCGACCGCCGCGCTGCCCACGCCTCCGGCGGCGCCCTCGACGAGGAGGGTGCGCCCCGCGAGGGGGCCGAGCGCGTCGAGCCCGCGCATCGCGGTCACGGACGCGAGACCGGCGCCCGCGGCCTGCTCGTCGTTCCACGTGGCGGGGGTGTGCGCCCAGGCCGAGAGGATGAGCAGTTCCGCGGTCGCGCCAGTGACACCGCCCAGTCCGAAGACACGGTCGCCGATGCTCACCCCCTGCACCCCGTCGCCGATCTCGTCGACCACACCGGCGCCGTCGCGCCCGGGAACGGCGGGCAGATCCAGGGGAATCAGCTGGTGCAGGGCGCCGGAGCGCAGCTTCCAGTCGATGGGATTGACGCTGGCCGCCGCGACTCGGACACGGATCTCACCGGGTCCGGGGTGGGGGTCGGGGGCCTGCTCGATCACGAGGCTCTCCGCTCCGCCGTATTCGTGGAACCGGGCTGCGCGCATAGTGGTCTGCCTTACTTTGACGGGCCGGAATGACGTGTTCATCCGACGCTCGGCACTCTAGAACCTGACGTTGACGTGAGGTGCAAGCCGCAACTGCCGCTCAGCCGGGGGAGGGCAGGTGCGGACGGGTGAGGTCGCCGAGCGGGCGGGGGCGAGTGTGGGGGCCTGTGCCACTACGAGGGTTCACGCTGCTCGCCACGGTCGACACCCATGTGCCCTCGGGCAGGCGCGGCGACCCGGCACGACGCGAGGACTGCCGTGCGTATGTGGACCGCGTGAACGCCCTGGGGTCCGCCACCGGAGCCGGTGTTGCTAGCCTGAACCTGACGTCAACGTGAGGTATGAGCGGGAAGGGAGTGTCCTGCGTCATGCGCATCGGACAGCTCGCCAGGCGGTCAGGGGTCAGCGTGCGGGCCCTGCGCTACTACGAGGAACAGCGGCTCCTGGAATCGGCGCGGACGTCCGGTGGTCAGCGTGACTATCCCGACGAAGCCCTGGAGCGGGTCCAGCTCATCCAGGACCTCTTCGCGGCCGGCCTCTCCAGCCGTACCGTCGTCGAACTCCTGCCGTGCGTGAGCACCGGCGTCGCGACCCCCGCCATGCTCGACCAGCTCATCATCGAACGCGACCGCATCGCCGCACGCATTCAGGACCTGACTCGGGCCAAGACCAAACTCGGCCGCGTGATCGAGAATGTGAGCGCGGCGAACGTGGCGCAGGGCTGACCAACCCGTCGCGAGGGGTGGGGCCCCTATCCATCCGACATCCGCCAGACGGCATCGCGCGTGAACAGGTCTCCCCACCCGGTCGGGTCCGTGAACGCCACCGCCACCCTTCCCCTGTACCCGCCATGGACGATCAACGCCTCCACGGTATCGGCCGAGCAAGCCCACTCGTACATGCCGAGAGTGCGACCGCAGGGCGGCGGAACACAGGACACCCCTGATGAGCCGCTGTTCGCGGCGATCGTCTACGTGCCGGTCAGTAGCTGCGCCTGGCGCGCTCTGCCGCCCTGCTTCGGCACATTGAAGTCGACCGCTCACCGCCGGTTCCTGATCTGGTCGAGAGCCGCTGTCTGGGGCCGCCTGCATGAAGCGGTCCTGCATCGCCTCGACGACACCGCCCACGGCAGGGCCACAGAGTGCCTCTACGGCTTTGGTCGAGCCGTAGCTGGTGTGAGCGGTTGGTAGAAGGTGCCGTCGCGGATCATGCCGAAGGGGGCGTCGATGCGGCGCCCAGTGCGGAGGGTGCGACCGTCACGCAACTAGCTTATGCCTGCGGTGTGTTCGCCCCACTCTTTCGACGGGGCGGGGCGGGCATCATGAGGTTTTCTCCGCATCACAGCTGTACTTCGTTGCCGCGACGGCAAGTTGTTACCGGGGCGTAGCGGATGGACATCCGTCCCCTCTAGGCTCTGCGCGACCACCGAGCACTGCGGGAAAGAGGATGGCATGGGCATGATCCATCGCCGACTGAGGATTGCGCTCCTGTGCGTCTCGGCCCTGTTGCTCGGTGCGGTGGCGTCACCCACCGCGCACGCCGCCGACGTCAACGGGCAGACGCTGGCGGGCGTGTCCGGGACCGGCATCCACAACACGTACAACGACAAGTCCACATACACCTACCTGGCCAACGCCCTGGACACGGGTACGTCCCTGGTCGAACTCGACACCTGGCACAACGTGTTCAACGGGAAGTGGGACGTGAGCCACAGCAACCCGCTGGGCAGCGACGACAACTGCGTCCAGGCGAGCACGGCCGCCGACCTCTACACCGGCAACCGCAACCAGAACCTCGACAGCTGCCTCGACGACATCCGGATCTGGCTCCAGGCTCACCCGACGAGCCACCCGGTCATGGTCAAGATCGAGATGAAGAACGGGTTCTACGACACCCTCGGCATGAATCCGACCGAGTTCGACGGCTACGTCAAGGCACACCTCGGCAGCGTCCTCTACACCCCTGCCGACCTGCTCACCAAGAAAGACGGGACGCGGTACCCGGACCTCGACACCGCCGCCAAGGCGAACAACTGGGCGAACTACGGCTCTCTCGCGGGCCGGGCGATCGTGGATATCATCCCCGGTACCTTCGAGCAGGCGGTCAGCCCCGCCTCCTCGTGGTCGGACGTCGTCTACGCCCAGCACCTCAAGGACCTCGCCGCCGCGGGGAACATCGGCCAGGCGGCGGTCTTCCCCAGCGTCCTCGGCGCACAGGTCGTCGACCCGCGCACACGCTACAGCGACACCACGCTGCGCCCCTGGTTCGTGGTGTTCGACGCGGACGCCGCCGCCTGGGTCGGTGACGGCAACACCGAGTGGTACGACACCAACCACTTTCTGACGGTCGTCACCGACGCATACGACGTCTCACCCGCGCTCAGTTCCTCCGCCCCGTCGCTGGCCGATGCGCAGGCGCGGATCGCCCAACTCGCCGCGGACGGAGCTTCGTACGTCTCCAGCGACTGGATCACCGCCCCGGCCGACGGTGTGCTCGGGGAGGTGCTCACCCGTGGCTGACGCCCTGCGCCCTCGCACGCTGCCGCGCGTCCTGGCCGTCGGGGTCGCGGCCCTGGCGCTCGCGGTGTCCGGCCAACCGGGCGGCACGGCACGGGCGGCGGCCGGGACCGATCCCGTGTCGCTGGTCGACACCTACGTCGGCACCGGTGGCAACGGCGACTTCAGCGCCGGGAACACTTTCCCGGGTGCCGACGTGCCGCACGGAATGCTCCAGTGGTCCCCCGACACCACGTCACGTCCCAAGGGCGGCGGCTACAACTACGCCGACTCGGCCGTCTCGGGCTTCAGCCTCACTCATGTCTCCGGCGTCGGCTGCGACGCGGCCGGAGATCTGCCGATCCTGCCCGTGGTCGGCTCGCTCGGCTCGGACCCGGCATCCACGACGGAGTCGTTCTCGCATTCCGGCGAGACCGCTTCGCCAGGCTCCTACGCCGTCAGCCTGGGCAACAGCACCAGCGTCGCGCTGACCACCGGCACACACGCCGGCATCGGCCAGTTCACCTTCCCGTCCACCACTCAGGCGAGCCTGCTCCTGAAGGTGCAGGACACGCAGACGCCGTACACCTCCTCGACGCTCGACCTGAGCGGCGGCAACACCGTGACCGGGTCGATCACCAGCACCGGCTTCTGCGAGGACACCACCCCGATCACGCTCCACTACGCGATCACCTTCGACCATCCCTTCACCACCACCGGCACCTTCAGCGGGGGCGAGTACCTGACCTTCGACACCACGAGCAGCAGAACCGTGGAGGCCCGGGTCGGCATCTCCTACACCTCGGTGACGGAGGCCGCGGCCAACCGGGACGCCGAGGTGACCGGGAAGACCTTCGCGGCCGTCAAGTCGGCGGCGTCCTCGGCATGGAGCGCCGATCTGTCGAAGATCGCCGTCACCGGCGGAACCTCCGACCAGCAGCACGTCTTCTACACCGCGCTCTACCACGCCTCGCTCTTCCCCGCCGTCATCAGCGACGTCGACGGCTCCTACCGGGGCTTCGACCAGGCGGTGCACACGGTGGGCGGCGGACACTCCGCGGAGTACGCCGACTTCTCCACCTGGGACACCTATCGCTCGCAAGCCCAACTCACCGCGCTGCTCGACCCGTCGGCCGCGTCCGACATGGCGCAGTCGGTCGTCGACGACTACCGGCAGGGCGGCACGCTCATCAAGTGGGGCATGGAGACCGGCGAGACGCACATCATGGTGGGCGACTCGGCCGTACCGCTGCTCGCCGGCTACTACGCCTTCGGTGCCCGCGACTTCGACACGTCGACGGCCCTGTCCGCCATGGTCAAGGAGCAGACGACCGACACCGACGTCACCCCCGGCGTGACGTACCTGGACTCCTTCGGCTACCTGCCCACCAACTCGCTCTACGGCTGCTGCCACGAGTACGCCACCACCTCGACCCAACTTGAGTACGACACCGATGACTTCGCGCTGTCGGTGTTCGCGGGCGCGCTCGGTGACACCGCCACGCAGAAGAAGTTCCAGGACCGGGCGCAGGACTGGGAGAACATCTACAACCCGTCCTCCGGCTACATTCAGCCCCTGCACTCCAACGGCCGTTGGATGGACGGTTTCAACGCCAAATTGCTCAGCGGCACTTCGAGCAACGACTTCGCCGAGGGCGACGCCTTCACCTACACGCCGATGATCCCCTTCAACCTCGCCAAGCTGGCGTCCCTGGAGGGCGGCACCTCGTCCCTGGCGTCGTACCTGGACAGTGTGCTCGGCGGCTTCCAGGGCCTGGGCAGCGTCATCGGCACCCAGTCCAACATGGGCAACGAGCCCAGTATCGGGCTGCCCTGGGAGTACGACTGGGTGGGCAAGCCGTACAAGGCCCAGTCCACCGTGCGAGCGGTCCAGGACCAGCTGTGGACCAACACCGCGGGTGGGTTGCCCGGCAACGACGACCTCGGCGAGATGAGCGCCTGGTACGTGTGGTCCGCTCTCGGCCTCTACCCGGAGATCCCGGGCACCGCCGACCTGGCCGTCGGCAGCCCGATGTTCACCTCCGTGGTCGTCACGGCCGGCGGACACACGCTCACCGTCAACGCCCCCGCGGCGGCGGACGGTTCGCCGTACGTCCAGTCGCTGAGCCTCAACGGCAGCTCCTGGAACAAGGCGTACGTACCGGCGTCGTACCTGGCCGGTTCCTCGGAACTGGTCTTCACCCTCTCCTCGTCCGCCAACACCTCCTGGGCCGCCACCCCTTCGGCGGCACCGCCGTCCTACGACGGCACCCCGGGCACCGGAGTGGCCCAGCCCAGCGGCACGCTCACCGAGACCGCCACCGGCAAGTGCGTCGACGACGCCGGCTCGGGCACCTCGAACGGCACCGCCATCCAGATCTACACCTGCAACGGCACGGCCGCGCAGACCTGGAAGGTCGTCCCGGACGGCACCCTCCAGGTGCTCAACGACTGCATGGACGTGACGGCCGGCGCGACCACGTCCGGTACCAGGGTCCAACTGCACACCTGCAACGGCACCCAGGCCGAGCAGTGGCAGGCGTACTCGTCCGGGGAGATCGTCAACCCGGTCTCAGGTCTGTGCCTCACCGATTCGAGCAACGGCGCGACGAACAAGACCCAGTTGACCATCGCCACCTGCACGGGGAGCGCTGGGCAGCGTTGGACGCCTCCGACGTCCGCGTGACGGGCATCGCAGAAGTGCCCGGAGATCGTCCGGCGTGGTGAGCGGCCCGACGGGCGGACCTCGTGCGGCACTACCGGCCTGATGCGGCCGTCACTGCCCACCGCCGCCGTGGACCTGGCGGCGGCCCGAGAGCAGCGGGCCGCCGCCGAGCCACGCGCCGAGTCGGCCGACGCCTCGCTCGCCGCCCGGCGTGCCCGTCTCGACCAGCTGCGCTCCGCCGCCGCCTACCAGGTCATCGAGCAACTGGCCGACCTGGAAGGCCTGGTGAGCACTGGCGAGCAGACCTCCCGGCGGGCGGCCGACGAACGCGAATGCCGCACGGCCGCCACCGGCCGCGCCCGCGCCGAGACCGAACCCGCCGCCCGGCCAGCCGCCGACCTCAGCGCTGCCGTCTCCCGAGACGCCGCAGCCGTCGCCGATCGAGCCCACACCGCCAGCCTTCCCTGGACCCCGGCGGACGCCGAGTCCGCCCGTAGCGCAGACCGCTCCGCCGCGCCGGCCGCGGCCCGCCACGAGGGCGTCCGGTCGGTTCGCGATGCCCGGAAGCCGGCACCCTCAACGAGCAGATCTCCGAGATCGCCAGGCTCATCGAGGGCCGGTTTCGCGAACACGAACTCGCCGACATCGTCCAGAGCGTCCCGGGCATCGGCACCGTCCTGGGCGCCGAGTTCGTCGCCGCTGTCGGCGGCAGCCTGGACGACTTCGACTCCCCGGACGCCCTGGGGGCCTACGTCGGCGGCGCCCCCGCATCTCGCGACTCCGGCAAGGTCGGCGGCGACCTCCACCGGTCGATCGCCTACCACCGAAGACTCCAGCGCGTCTTCTGCGCCTCCACCCTGGTCAGCGTCTGCTGCGACCCGAACTCGCGTGCCTCGCCCTCGCCCGCCGACGCGTCACCGTCCTGTGGGCGCTGATCCCTGACCGACGGTGTTACGAAGGGCCCTCAGCGACTACGGCAGCTTGACACCAGGATCAGGCCGCGACGAGCTCCTGCTCGCGGTCCGGCGTCCTGACCTTGGGCTTCTTGTTCGGCAGCGAGAGCCGGAAGACCTTGTGCCACGCGGAGAGCACCTGCTTGGGCAGCGGCCCGGTGACGTACTCCAGCTCGTACTTCTCGAACAGCGCGCGCACCTTCACCGCGACCTCGGCGTACCGGTTGCTCGGCAGGTCCGGGAACAGGTGGTGCTCGATCTGGTGGGAGAGGTTGCCGGTCATGAAGTGCATGGCCCTGCTGCCGCTGATGTTCGCCGAGCCCATCATCTGGCGCAGGTACCACTGGCCGCGGGTCTCGCCGTTGATCGACCGGCGCTCGAAGACCTGCACGCCCTCGGGGAAGTGCCCACACATGATCACCGAGTGGGTCCAGACGTTGCGGACCAGGTTCGCGGTGAACGTGGCGGCGAGCGTGGGAAGGAACGACGGGCCCGACAGCAGCGGGTGGATCACGTAGTCCTTGAGCACCTGCTTGCGGATCTTGCGGCCCACGGCCTTGGCCCGCTCGCGGAACTCCGGGTTCTTGCGGCGACGCTTCTGCAGGTTCTTGCCGAGCTCCAGGTCGTACGCCGCGATGCCGTACTCGAAGAAGCAGGCGTTGAGGAAGTTCCACAGCGGCTGGCCGAGGTGGAACGGGTGCCACCGCTGGTCCTCGTCGACGCGCATGATGCCGTAGCCGAGGTCGTTGTCCTTGCCGATCACGTTGGTGTACGTGTGGTGCAGCTCGTTGTGCGAGTGCTTCCACTGCTCGGACGGCGAGACGTGGTCCCACTCCCAGGTGGTGGAGTGGATCTTCGGGTCCCGCATCCAGTCCCACTGGCCGTGCAGGATGTTGTGGCCGATCTCCATGTTGTCCATGATCTTCGCCACGGACAGACCGGCGGTGCCGAGCAGCCACGCGGGCGGGAAGAGCGAGAACAGCAGCACGCCCCTGCTGACCAGTTCGAGCTTGCGCTGCGCCGAGATGACCTTTCGGATGTAGGCGGCGTCCTTCTCGCCGCGGCCGGCGATCACCTCGTCGCGGATCGCGTCCAGCTCGCGGCCGAGCTCCTCGATCTGCTCCGCGGTCAGGTGGGCGGTGGGGTCGGTGGCGGTCAAGGTGCTCCTACCGTTCGATGTCGCAGGGGCCCGCCGCGGCGGACACGCAGGTCTGGATGAGGACGCCCGGTTCGGCCTCGGTGATCTCGCCGGTGCGCAGGTCGCGGACGGCGCCCGCCTTGAGCGGCGTGACGCAGCCGAAGCAGATGCCCATGCGGCACCCGGAGGGCATGAGTACGCCGGCCTCCTCGCCGATGTCCAGCAACGGCGTGGCGCCGTCCGCGTCGACGGTCTTGCCGGTGGCGCTGAAGGTGACCTCGCCGCCGTCGCCGGCGACGACGACGCTGGGGCGGAAGCGTTCGGTGTGCAGGCGCTCCTGCACGCCGTGCTCGGTCCAGTGCTCTTCGGCGGCGTCGAGCAGGCCCGCGGGTCCGCAGGCCCAGGTCTCGCGCTCGGCCCAGTCGGGTACGAGTTCGTCGAGACGGGCGATGTCGAGCTGGCCGTCCGTGTCGGTGTGCACCTCGGTGAGCCGCAGCTTCTTGTCCGCGACCAGGTCGTGCAGTTCGTCGCGGAAGATCACGTCTTGCGGCTGTGGCGCGCAGTGGACCATGACGACGTCGTCGAACTCGATGTCGCGCAGCATGCCCATCACGGGCGTGATGCCGCTGCCGGCCGTCAGGTAGAGCACCTTGGCGGGCTTGGCCCGCGGCAGCACGAAGTCACCGGTCGCCTGGTCGAGGTGGATCAGCGTGCCCGGTTTCGCTCTGCGGACCAGGTGGTTGCTGACCTTGCCGTCCGGGATCGCCTTCACGGTGATCGTGACGCGGCCGTCCTGGCGGTTTGTCGGTGAGGTGACCGAGTAGGCACGCCACAGGCGCACTCCGTTGACGTCGACCCCGATCCGCACGTACTGACCGGCCGTGTGGCCGCGCCAGCCCCGTCCCGGCCTGATCACGATGGTCGCGGCGTCACCCGTCTCGGGGTGCACGGCCTCGATGCGCCCACGCAGGTCAGCGCCCGCACGCAGCGGGCTGACCAGGTCGAGGTAGTCCGACGGCAGCAGCGGCGTCGTGACCATCTCCAGCAGTTTCCACGCCCTGCTGCGAAGGGCTGTACTCGTCATGACTCCAGCCTGCTGCGCCTCAGGGCGTAAAGTCCTGACCGCAGGACGTAAATCTGGTCGGCTGAATTGTTCGCAGGGAACAAAACATGGGGCATGCAGTTCGGAGGGCCAGCGAACTGGCCCTGGATGAGACGACGGTCACCGCACTTCGGGCCGCGCTGAAGACCACCGCGGACGAGGTCGTCGAGGCGATCATCGACGAGGTCCCTTCCTACGCCAACGCCCTTTCGGGCCGCATGGGCGCCACCATGCGCCGAGCCGTCCGCACCGCCCTGGGGCACTACCTGGACCTCGCGAGCGGCAACGCCACGGGCGGCGACGCCGGTGACGCGGCCTACGAGCTGGGCCGCGGCGAGGTGCGCGACGGCCGTTCGATGGACGCCCTGCTCAGCGCCTACCGCGTGGGCGCCCGTGTGGCCTGGCGATGCCTGGCGGCGGGTGCCGTACCCGCGGGTCTGCCCGCCGCCGAGGTCGCCAAGTTCGCCGAACTGACCTTCGCCTACATCGACGAGCTCTCCGCCGCGAGCGCCGCGGGCCACGCCGACGAACTGACCGCCCGGGGCAGGGACCACGAGCGTCACCTCGAACACCTGGCCCGCGACCTCCTCGCCGGCGCGAGCCCGGACGTGCTGCTGGCCTCTGTCCAACGGGCCGGGTGGCAGCCTCCGGTCTCGCTGACCGCGGTCCTGCTGCCCGCCGCCCAGGCCCGACCTGCCTACCGCGCGCTCGACCCGGGCACCCTCGTCCTCGACGATCTGCCGGACGCCACCGGTGTGCTGCTCGTCCCCGATGCCGACCGGCCACATCTCCTGCGGCAGCTGGCCGAGCGCACCGCCGTGGTCGGCCCGGCCCGGCCATGGACTCGTGCGTCCGCCTCGTACGCACGAGCCGTACGAGCCCGCTCCCTGTCCTCTGCCATTCGCGACACCGAGGACCACCTGCCCGAGCTGGTGCTGAGCGCCGACGTGGACGCGTTCGCGGACCTGCGTGCCCGAGCCCTCGCACCGCTGCGGACCTTGCCTGTCGCGACCGCGCGGCGGCTGGAGGAGACGTTGCGGGAGTGGCTGCTGCACCAGGGCAGGCGGGACGAGGTGGCGGCGGCGTTGTTCGTCCATCCCCAGACGGTCCGGTACCGGATGTCGCAGCTGCGGGAGCTGTTTCCGGATCTCGCATCGCCGCACCGGGTCCTTGAACTGACGCTGGCGGTCGGTCTTCGGGTCGGCTGACCCGTACTTCGACCGACCGCGTCCGCGAGCGGTCCGGGAATCGTGCCTCGTTCTCGGTGCCGTCAGCCGGCTGATACCGGGTGTTGACGCGAAGACCGGACAAGACCTCGGGAAACCCGTCGGGGACGCTGTCCTGGCACGAGCCGACCCACGGGCGCGGGCCGCGCCGCTAGCGCCGGGGACCACCGTGGTTCTGCTACGGCCCCTGCGCCTCCCCTCCCACACGTCAACCGGACGACCGACCGGGCCGGACTGGCACACCGCGCGAGGGATGATAGGGATGAAATGACGGAACGTGAGGTCAGGAGCTTGTATGGCGGAGCGGGTTCACCGACCCCGTGAGGACGCGGAGTTCGATTTCATCCTCGGGATGAGCGGAGTCCCGGTCCTCGCATACTTCACCGGGACATGGCCCAAGGCAATCGAGCCCTGCCGGGTGATGGACCTCGTCGTGGGTGGCATCGCCGACGACTACACGGGCCGCCTGACGGCAGTCCGCGCCGACATCACCCGCTGTCCGGCCGCGACCGAGCGATACGGGATCACCGGAGCCCCGTCCTGCGTCCTGCTGAAGGAGGGAGAGGCGGTGGCGCACGGCACGGGGCCCATGACCACCGCCGAGGTGCGGACGCTTCTGGACGGCCACCTCTGAGCGGCCGCTGCGGCACGTGGCCTTGACGCCCGTCACGTCTCGTCCATGGCTGGTGTTGGCACGTCGAGGTGCGCGATGCCGTGCTCGCCCCGGATGCGGTGTGAGGAGTGGGCTGTGCGCTGGCTTTCACGCATCTCCTCGTACCAGTCCAGGGCGTTCTTCTTGACCTTGCGGTGCGGTGGTGTCACTACGCGCCCGCCTGTCTGAGCGCCCAGTCCCTGGTAGCCGGCGTCGGCAAGAATCTCCACGGCCGGTCCGCTGGCCAGGAGCTCGACCAGGCCCAACTGCCCGGTATGGGTGATGTCCGCGCAGCTCGCGGGTTCGGCTGGGCCGCGGAACAGCAGCCGCCCGTCAGCGCCCATGACGACCATGGACTTCACGGCGTTGTGCTTGTTCTTGCCGGAGACGAACTTCTCCCGGTCCTTGCGTCCGGCAGCCGGGCGGCGGACCCGGATCTCGGTGCCGTCGATGATCCCGGTCTGCCCGCCTGCGCCGAGATCGTCGATGACTTCGGCGAGCGTACGCAGGCGGACGTCGGGGGCGACGGTACAGCCGCGCATCGACGGCAGCGGCCGTGTATCGCCGATTGCGCGCGTGATGGGGGAGCGGTCGACGCCGAACCGGCAGGTCGGCACGCCATGGGTGGCGCCATGGCGAAGGTGGACGAGGGTGGTTGACAGTCGGCCGACGAAGACCAGCTTGTGTTTCGCCCCGGCACCCACGGACCCCCGCCAATCAGCGCAACCTCGACGCCGCCGAACTACTCGCCGTCCTTGCGGAGAAGGCCGGCCTCGCGCTCATCGGGCCCCGCGCCATGGACCAGTCGGAGGGCGGCCCAGCCCGTCGCTCCCGGTGTCACGGTCACCTGGTCGACAGCGGCTACGCCGACTTCGAACTGTGCGCCCACCCGCGGCGGTGGTGAGGCGGGTCGGCTTGGCAGGTCACGGGTGGGGGAGAAAGCCCCGGCCGTCGGAGACCCCCGCACCACCGAGGGCAACCCGGAGTCGGGATGCGAGGCGCCGGTGGCGGGAGGTGTATTCCGGTCGGGCCGCCGTATCCGCTAACATAGAACAATTAGATAGATGAATAGCCTAGTGCTGTCGAGGAGTGGCCGTGGACTTCGGGCTGACCGACGAGCAGGACCTGTTGCGCGCGACGGCACGGCAGTTCGTCGCCGACGTGTGCCCGGCCGAGAAGGCCAAGCGGTGGGACGAGGAGGGCATCGTGCCGCCCGAACTGTTCCGCGGCATGGCCGATCTGGGGTGGTTCTCCCTCCCGTTCAGCGAGGAGGAGGGCGGCGACGGTGGCGGCCCGCTCGAACTCGTCCTGATCGCCGAAGAGTTGGGGCGGGCCAGTTTCGACGTCGCCATGTGCTACATCGGCGTACTCATCCCGGGGATCACGGTGTTCCGGTGGGGCGACGAAGCCCAGCGAACCTTCATCCGCGAGCAGGTGATGACGGGGCGTCATCGACTCGCCGTAGGCCTCAGCGAACCGGACAGCGGGTCCGACGCCGCCGCCCTGCGTACCACCGCCGAGGACCACGGCGACCAGTTCCTCGTCCGCGGGCAGAAGGCGTGGTGCACCGGCGGCGGCCTGCCCGACACGACCATCGCGACCTACGTGCGGACCGGGCCCCGCGAGCCCAAGCACGGCGGTATCAGCCTGCTGCTCGTCGACCCCGCGACGGACGGCGTCGAGGTGCGCCGGACGCCGACGCTGGCCCGGCACATCCTCGGCACCAACGAGGTCTTCTTCAACGACGCCCTGGTCCCGAAGGAGAACCTCGTCGGCCCGCGCGACGAGGGCTGGAAGGTCATGCTCTCCAACATCGAACTGGAGAAGGTGATCATCACCGGTGGATATCTCGGCGCCGCGCAGGCCACGCTGGACGAGATGCTGGAGTACTCCCGCACCCGGCACGCCTTCGGCCGTCCGATCGGGAACTTCCAGGCCCTCGCCCATGACATGGCCGACCTGCAGACCGAGATCGACTCCGCCCGGCTGCTCGCGTACCGCGCGGCCTGGCTGCTCGCCCAGGGCAAGCCGTGCACCCGCGAGGGCTCGATGGCGAAGCTGAAGGGGTCGGAGACGTATGTGGCGGCCGCCCGGCTCGGGATGCAGGTGTGTGCCGGGCACGGCTTCTCGACCGAGAGCGTGATGAGCTTCCGCTACCGGGAGTCGATCGTGGCCACGATCTCCGGCGGCACCAGCCAGATCCAGCGCAACGGGATCGCCCGCAGCATGGGGCTGCGGTCCTACTGACCCTCGGCCCCGCCCGCCGACTCCTGGTCGGCCAGCCACGCCTCGTGCCGTGCGAAGTGGCCCTGGTCCCGGGTCACCCAGATCCCGGAGGCCCGGGCCAGCACGGCACGATTCGGCAGCAGCACCAGCTCGCCCGCGATGTACCAGCGTCGGCCCTCCCGCCGCTCGACCCACGCCCGGACCTCCAACGGCCGTTCCACCGGCACGGGCTTCACGAAGCTCACGCTCAGCTCCGCCGTGACGCTCAACACCCGGTGCAGCAGCGGGAGATGACCCAGGCAGTCGTCCAGCACGGCCGCCGTCCAGCCGCCGTGCGCGACATTCGGCCCGCCCTCCTGCGAGCGCGGGCAGACGAGTCCGAAGCACGCCACGCCGTCCTCGTCGAGCCGCTCGCGCTCCACGCCCAGGCGGCAGGAACCGGTGACACGGCAGGCACCGCACAGCGCCACCCCGCCCCGGGTGCGGGGCGGTTCCTGGAAGTCCGACCCCGCCCACACTCCGGTCCCACCGGTTCCCATCGACATGCTCGAACTCCTCGTGTCAGACATCGGCGAGCAGTGGCCGCAACTTGCCCGCGATCAACTGGACCTGCCGGGCGACCATGTCCTCGGGCATCCCGGCGAGCGAGGCCCACAGGAACACGCCCTCGACCGGCAGCCCGGCGACGTACTCCTTGACGGCGTCCGCGACGTCCTGCGGGGTGCCGTAGAGGAACTGACCGACACCGGCCGCCCGCAGTCCCGTCTCCCGCCACTTCTCGGGGTCGATGGGGCGGGGGGCGGGCTGGTCCGTCCCCTCGACCATGTACCGGCGATAGCTGTCCCACTGGTACGCCAGGTGCTCGCGCACCACCGGCCAGTCGCCGTCGGGGTCCTCGGTGACGAACGTGGTGAACGAGCCCTGCATCCGGGCCGCCGACACGTCGTGGCCGCTCTCAGCGAGGCCCTCCCGGTACGGCGTCAGCAGCGCCGGGTTGAGGGACAGCAGCCCCGTGCCCAGCCGTCCCGCCCGGCGTGCGCCCTGCGGGCCCTGGTAGCCGAGCCAGATCGGCAGCGGGTCCTGGACCGGGCCGGGGGTGACCAGGGACTCCGACCACAGGCCGCGGATCTCCCGCACCCGCTGGTCCGTCGTGGAGTAGCGCTTGGCGAGATCGGCGCCGTACAACCGGTACTCGGGTACGCGGTAGCCGGTGCCGAGCCCGAGGTCCAGGCGGCCGTCGCTGATGATGTCGACGAGCGCGGCCTGTTCGGCGATCTCGGGGGCCGCGTGCAGAGGTGCGGGGATCACCGCGGTGCCCAGGCGGACCCGGCGCGTGCGGGCGGCTGCCGCGGCGGCCATGGTGAGCGGCTGCGGGAGGTATCCGTCCTCGAAGCCGTGGTGCTCGGAGAACCAGACCGAGTCGAGGCCGAGGCGGTCCGCCTCCTCGCACATCTCCAGGGCGAATCCGTAGACGCGTGACCAACTCCGCTGCCAGGGCGGGGGGTTGCGCATGTCGAAGTAGATGCCGACCTTCATGAGGGGCCGCCTCTCCTTGTGTCGTCGGTGAGTTGGATCGTCGCGTGGGCTACGGCGACTCCGTGCCCCGGCGACAGCAGCCGTATCGGACGCAGGTCCATCGACTCGATCTCGGGCAGCTCCTCGACCATCGCGGAGATCCGCAGGATGGTCTCCTCAAGGGCCGTCAGATCCACACCCGGGCCGCCCACCCGGCCGTCCAGCAGCGGCGCGGCGCGCAGCGAGCGGATCATCTCCCGGGCGTCGCGGTCGCTGAGCGGGGTGATCCGGTGGGCGACGTCGGCCATCAGGTCGGCGTAGTCACCGGTGAGGCCGAAGGCGATCACCGGGCCGAAGACCGGGTCCGGCCGGACGGAGAGGAAGGCGTCCGGGCCCTGGGAGCCCGTGTCCCGTACGGAGATGCCGTAGGAGTCCAGCAGGTCGGTGGCTGTCCGGGCCGGCACGGTGCCGGGTACGCATGCGGCGACCAGTGCGCGGGCCCGGTCCGGGTCGACTCCGGCGAGGTCCGGTATGACACCCGCCGGAGTTGCGCGCCAGGTCTGGTACGCGGCGGCGTGACCGAGCGAGACCGCGGCCGACTCGGGGAACGCGTAGGTCGGTACGACGAGTCCGCCCCGGTGCAGGAGGTCGGCGACGCCCGCGTCGCCCAGGAAGCTCGCCACCACCGGCTTCTCGGGCGCGGCCTCGGCCGCGTCGAGGATCGCTGCCGCCACCTCGTCGGGCTTGTCCGCGAGCGGGGGCATGAAGAGCACCACGGCGGCGTCGAAGCCGTCGTCGGCCAGTACCGCGTCCAGTGCCTGCCGGTAGTGCGCGGCGGTGGCCATGGGCGTGAGGTCGATCGGGTTGGTGACGTCCGCGCGCGGCGAAAGGGCCGTACGGAGTGATTGCCGTGTGCGCTCGCCGAGTTCGGGCACCCGCAGTCCGCTCGCCTCGCACGCCCCGGCGGTCAGCGCGGCCGGCCCGCCCGCGTTGGTGATCACGGCGACCCGGTTGCCCGGCGGAGGCGGCTGGTGCGCGAGCAGGAGCGCGACGTCGAAGAGCTCCTGGAGGCTGCGGGTACGGATGACGCCGGACTGGGCGAAGAGCGAGTCGACCGCCGCGTCCGCGTGCCCCGGGTGCACCGCGACGATCGGCTTGCGCGGTGCGACCCTGCGCGCGACCCGGGCGAACCGGCGGGGGTTGCCGAAGGTCTCGACGTGCAGCAGGATCACCGAGGTCTCGGGGTCCTCCTCCCACCACTGGAGCAGGTCGTTGGTGGAGACGTCCACGGCGTGGCCCACCGACACGAACCCGGAGAAGCCCAGCCGCAGCCGCCGCGCGAAGTCGAGCACCGCCAGTCCGAGCGGTCCGGACTGGCTGGACATCGCGACCCGGCCCGGCGTCGGCAGCGCGGGGGAGAAGGTCGCGGCCAGCCGGGCCGCTGGCGTCGTGTTCACCACGCCCATGCAGTTCGGGCCCACCAGCCGCATCCCGGAGGCACGGGCGAAGCGGGCCAGCTCCAGCTCGGCCGTCCGACCTTCGACTCCCGTCTCCCCGAAGCCTGTTGAGACCACGACCACGGCTTTGACGCCGGCCTCGGCACACTCGCGTACGACCTCGGGAACCGCCTCGGCCCGCACGGCGACCAATGCCAGATCCGGCACCTCGGGAAGCGCCCTGACGTTCGGATACGCCCGTGCGCCGGCGATCAGCTCGGCCCGCGGATTGACCGGGAACACGCAGCCGCGGAAACCGCCCCGCAGCAGGTTGGCGACGATCTCGTGGCCGATCGTCAGGGGGCCGCGGTTCGCGCCGATCACCGCGACCGAGCGGGGTTCGAGCAGCGGTCGCAGGGAGCGTCGTACGGCTGTGTGCTCGCGGCGTTCGGCCCGGGCGACGGCCTGGGCCTGCGGGTCGACGGCGATCTCGAAGTGGACGATCTGACCGGGCGGCCCGGACTCGACCCGGTAGCCGGAGCCGAGGAACACGTTGATCATGCGGGTGTTGTCGGCGAGGACGTCGGCCTCCAGGACCCGGATGCCCCGAGTGCGGGCGGCGCCCGCGATGTGCTCCAGGAGCAGCCTGCCGAACCCCTCGCTCTGGTGGTCGTCGCGGATGGTGAAGGTGACCTCCGCGTGTTCCGGTTCCTCGGGGTCGCGGACGTAGCGCACCAGACCGGCGATCTCGTCACCGGCCAGGGCGACCAGCGCCAGTTCGTTGAGGTAGTCCACGTGCGCGCCACGCCGGATGACGTCGTCGCGGGCGCGGACCACCGGGCCGAGAGACCGATACGCCAGGGTCGCCCGGGACAGACCGCCGACGAAGGCGACCAGGCGGTCGGCGTCCTCCGGCCGGACGGGCCGGACGAACGTCGACCGGCCGGTGCGCACAAGGCCCGGTCGTTCCAGGTCCTCGGGGTACGGCGGACTGCTCATCGGGGTGTCGCCGCTCAGACGGCCGCCTCCTGGGGAGTCCGCTCCGGCAGGCGGAACAGCTCGTCGAAGGTGCCCCGGGTGACGCGTTCACGGACGTCCGCGGGCACGCCGTCGAACAGGTCGTGCAGGGTGGACTGGGTGTGGCCGTAAGTGCCTTCGAGGTGGGGGTAGTCGTCGCCCCACATCACGTTGCGGTAGCCGGTCGACTCGACGATCTCCACCGAGCTCTTGTCGTGCTGGAAGGAGGCGTACACCTGCTGCCGGATGATCTCGCTGGGCAGCCGGCCGAGCTTCGGCCGGACGAACATGCCGTGCTGGCGGTAGGCCTCGTCCATCCGGTCGCCGATGGCCGGCACCCAGCCCGCGCCGCCCTCCGCGATCAGGATCTTCAGGTCGGGGTGCCGGTCCAGGGCACCGCCCGCGACCATGTGGGACACGACGCGCATGCCCGGGTAGGTCGTCTCCATGTAGTTGACGACCGCGCCGCCGGGCCCGCGGAAGACGACGTTCTCGCCGCCGGTGCCGATGTGGAAGCCCAGCACCAGACCGGCCCGCTCGGCCGCCGTCCACAGCGGCTCCCAGCGGTCCAGGGCGTACTCCTCGCCGGGCCGCGTCTGGCACGGAAGGAACACCGACTGGAAGCCCATCTCCGCCACCCGTTCCACCTCGGCGACCGCGTCGTCGACGTCGGCGGTCGACACGCAGGCGGGGGTGATGATCCGCTTCTGCGTTCCCAGGATCTCGGAGTGCGCCCAGTCGTTCCAGGCCCGCACGGTCTCCCGGGCCAGCTCCCGGTCGGTGATCGACACCAGCCAGAACCCCATGGAGGGAAAGGCGAGTTGACCCCACACACCTTCCTGGTCCAGGTCCTTCAGGCGGACCTGGAGGTCCCGGGCACCCGGCGGACGCATGGCGTCCATGAAGTCGTTGAGCTGGCGGTCGATGCGCTCGCCGTCGATGTACAGCACCTCGTACTTGTCACCGCGCTCACTGCGCGGCGCCCGGTCGGCGAGGCGCGGCGGCAGCGCCCGGACCCACAGGTCGTCGGGCTCCATCACGTGGGAGTCCCCGGAGTTGACCCAGATCTTCGTCATGGTGCTCCTTCGGGTCAATAGATGTAATCAGTTAGTGAGTTTAGTTGTATCGGTCGCCAGGTGGAAGGCCGGGCGGGGGCGGAGGTCACAGGCAGGGCCCGGGATCAGCTCCGACGCCGCTCGATCTCCTCCACCAGCTGCGGGAGCACCTGGAAGAGGTCCCCTACGACGCCGTAGTCGGCGAGTTCGAAGATGGGGGCGTCCGCGTCCTTGTTGACGGCGACGATGGTCTTGGAGGTCTGCATGCCCGCGCGGTGCTGGATCGCCCCGGAGATGCCGGCCGCGAGGTAGAGCTGCGGGGAGACCTGGGTGCCGGTCTGGCCGACCTGGTGGCTGTGCGGGTACCAGCCCGCGTCGACGGCGGCCCGGGACGCGCCGACCGCCGCGCCCAGGACGTCGGCGACGTGCTCGATCACGGCGAAGTTCTCGGCACCGTTCACGCCCCGGCCGCCGGAGACGACGATGTCGGCCTCGGCCAGTTCGGGCCGGTCGCCGCGCTCTCGGGGTGTGCGGGACAGGACCTGTACGGCGGCGGAGGTCGGGCCGAGAACGACGTCCCGCTTCTCCAACTCGGCTGTGACGGGGGCCGGTTCGGGCGCGGTGGCGTTCGGCTTCACCGTGATCACCGGTATGCCCTGCGTGACGTGGGCCGTGACCTGGTAGGTCGCCGCGAACGCGGACTGTTCTGTCACCGGGCGCCCGTCCATGCCCGCCGTGATGTCGACGGCGTCCGTGATCAGCCCCGACCCGAGCCGGAGTGCGACCCGGGCGGCGGTCTCCTTGCCGTCCGGGCTGGACGGCAGCAGGATCGCCGCCGGGGCCGTGCTGTCGGCGATCTGGGTGAGCGCGTCGACGGCCGGAGTGACGAGGAGTTCCTCGACCTCGGGTGCGTCCACGACGTAGACCTTGTGCGCACCGTACCGGCCGAGGGTCTCGGCCGCGGCGTCCGCGCCCGGGCCGAGGAAGACGGCCGACGGTTCGCCCAACCGGCGGGCCAGGGTGAGGAGTTCGAGGGTCGGTTTGCGGACGGTGCCGTCCAGGTGATCGACGAGTACGAGGATCTCGGCCACGGTGCTGGGCTCCTTGGGGCGGTCGGACGAACGTGTCGGTCAGGCGAACTTCTTGGCGGTGAGGAACGCGGCCAGCCCGACGCCGCCCGTCCCGTCGTCGGAGACGAGTTCTCCCTTGGTGCGCGGTGGACGCCTGGTCGCGGTGTCCACCGCCGACCGCGCGGCCGTACGGCCGACCTGCCCGGCGTCGATCCCGAGGTCGGCGAGGCCGAGGGTCTCCAGGGGCTTCTTCTTCGCGGCCATGATCCCCTTGAAGGAGGGGTAACGGGCGTCGCCGGAGCGGTCGGTGACCGACACCACGGCCGGCAGGCCGCCCTGCACCCGCACGGTCGCGGTGTCGCCCTCGCGCCGGCCGGTCACCGTGCCGTCCTCGACGGTCAGTTCCTCGATGTGGGTGACGGCCGGCACGCCGAGCCGTTCCGCGAGCAGCGCCGGTACGACGCCCGCGCCGCCGTCCGTCGAGGCCATCCCGCACAGCACGAGATCGAAGCCGTGCCGTTGGATCGCCCCGGCCAGCACGAGCGAGGTGGCGAACACGTCACTGCCCTCGATGTCCTCGTCGGCCACGTGCACCGCCGAGTCGCCGCCCATGGCGAGCGCCTTGCGCAGGGCGTCCTTCGCGTCGTCCGGGCCGAGGGTGAGATAGCAGATCTCGACGTCGGGGCCCGACTCCGCGATCCGCAGGGCCTGTTCGACCGCGTACTCGTCGAGTTCGGACAGCAGCGAGTCGACCGACGCCCGGTCGGTGGTGCCGTCCTCGGTGAAGGTGCGGTCCGCCGTGGCGTCGGGCACGTGCTTCACGCAGACAACGATCTTCACATCGCCCTCCCGAGGCTCTAATGAGTGCTAATAGTTAACTATATGAATCGAGCCAGCGCGAGAGTTCGCCGAGATTCAGTCGAATTAGTTGACTGATTGCGCTGATAGTTGGAAGATCTGGGCAGCTGAGCCGCGAGGAGGCGCCATGGCCGGGGACAGGGACACTGCTGACAGGTACTTCGAGCCACAGGTGGAGACCATGGCCCGGGACCAGCTGCGGGCACGCCAGGAAGAGCGGGTGGTGGAACTCGTCGAGTACGCCTACGCCAACTCGGCCTTCTACCGGGCGCTCTGGGACGAGCACGGGGTGCACCCGCGCCACGTCCGGACCCTGGACGACTTCCGGGCCCGTATCCCGTTCATCACCAAGGACATGGTGCGCGCACACCGGGCCCGCACCGGCGACCCCTTCGGCGGTCTGCTCTGCGTCCCGACCGAGGAGCTGACCTCGGTCTCCTCCAGTTCGGGCACCACCGGCGACCCGGAGTTCTTCGCCGAGATCTGGGAGGGCGCGCCGCCCCTGGTCACCGCACAGGTGCGTGACCTGTGGGAACTCGGACTCAGGCCCGGGGACCGGGTACTGAGCCCGCCCGGCACCTTCCGCAACCTCATGGACGCAGGCTTCCAGGCGCTGGGCGCGGTGGTCATCGAGGTGGACACCTGGATGGGGAACATGCCCGAGGTCGTCGAGGCCCTGCGCACCTACCGGCCGGCCTACCTCCAGATGATGTATCCGCAGATGGTGGAGCTGGAGCACCTGGCCGACACGACGGATCTCAAGGAGGCGTTCTCCTCCCTCAAGGGCGCCTCCTGCGCCGGGCAGCCCCTCAGCCGGAAGATGCGCGAGCGGATCCGCGAGGACTGGGGCATCGACGTCTACGAGTACACCAGCGCCGCCGACACCGGCACCGCCTGGGAATGCCGCGAACACGACGGCTTCCACCTCTGGGAGGACACCGTCTTCGCGGAGTGCGTCGAGGTCGACGAACACGGCTGGCGCGACGCGGCGGAGGGCGACCTCGGCGAACTCGTCGCCACCGACCTCGACAACCGGGCCGCACCGCTGATCCGCTACCGCAGCGAGGACCTCGTCCGACTCTCCCGCGACCGCTGCGGCTGCGGACGCACCCACGCCCGGATGTGGGTGGCCGGCCGGCGCGGCGACGAGACCCTGGTCCAGGGGCGTTCCGTGGTCCTGCGGGACATCTGGCAGGCGGTCGAGGACCAGCCCGAGACCGTGGCAGGCGTCTTCCAGATCGTCCGTGCCGGGCGCGAGGTCGACGAACTGCGCCTGCGCGTCGGCTACGACCCCCGTCTCACCGGCGACGTCGACGCCCTGGCCGGACGACTGGGGGAGGCCGTGCGGGAGCGGACCGGCGTCAAGCCGGTGCTCGACATGCGCACCGAGGAGGACCTGTTGAAGACCATGACCAGCGTCGCCAAGTTCCCCCGGGTGGTGAAGAGTTGATGGCCCGCGCCGACACCCTCGCCCGGGCCCGCACCCTCGACCGGCCCGAACTCGCCTACCTCGTCCGCTTCCCCGCCTCCGAGGGCATCCGGGACGTGGAACTGACCTGGGCGGAACTCGCCCGCGACACCGACTGGGTGACCGCCCGCTTCCGGGACCACGGACTGGCCGCCGGACAGCGGGCGTTGCTGACCACCTCCGGCTTCGAGGGCTTCTGGGGCCACGCGGTGATCGGTGCCCTGCGCACACTGAAGGTGACCTACGGCATCGCCGAGGCGATGGGCTGGGACCACCGCAGGACCGCGGTCTTCCACCGCGAACTGGACCCGCACGCGGTCATCGGCCTGTCGGCCGAGACCCTGGAGGGGCTGGCCGGTGCGGCCGACGTCGGTGAGATGTTCCGGACGACGTCGGTCGTGCTGGCCCGGCCCGCCGCCGTACCGGTGCTGCGCGGGGTCGGCGTGTCCGCCGCCCTGATCGCGACCGTGGGACCGGCCCTCGCGCTGGAGTGCCCCGAGCGAGGCGGTGCGCACGTCAACGCGGCCGAGTGGCGGGTCGGCGCGCGGGACGGACAGCTGTCCGTGGCGGCGGGGGAAGCGCGCACCTCGGAGCTTCCCGAGACCCCGCTCGGCATACCCGGCCACGTGATCACCGGCCGCTGCGCCTGCGGCAGCGAGGACCCGCGGGTCCTGTTCGCCGAGGCCAACCAGTCACCGTCATCAAGGAGTTGAGGATGTCCGAAGGAGTGGTCGACGGCCGGGTCGTGGTCGTCACCGGAGCCGGCAACGGGATCGGCCGGGCACACGCCCTGGCGTTCGCCGCGCACGGCGCGAAGGTCGTCGTCAACGACCTGGGCGGCGCGCGCGACGGCGGAGGCGCCTCGGCCGGGCCCGCCCAGACCGTGGTCGACGAGATCGTGGCGGCCGGCGGCGAGGCGGTGGCCAACACGGACGACATCTCCGCCTGGGACGGCGCCGGCCGGCTCGTCCGACAGGCCGTCGACGCCTACGGCGGCCTGGACGTGCTGGTCAACAACGCCGGCATCCTGCGGGACCGGATGATCGTGTCGATGACCGAGCGGGACTGGGACAGCGTGATCGCCGTCCACCTCAAGGGCAGCTTCGCCACCCTGCACCACGCCGCCGCGTACTGGCGCGAGCGCGCCAAGTCCGGTCACGACAACGACGCCCGGGTGATCAACACGACCTCCCCGTCCGGCATCTTCGGCAACCCCGGCCAGTCGAACTACGGCTCCGCCAAGGCCGGCATCGCGAGCCTCACCGTCATCGCCGCGGCCGAACTCGCCCGCTACGGCGTGACGGTGAACGCCATCGCGCCCACCGCGCTCACCCGGCTCACCGAGGACATCGCGATGATGAGACAGGCCGCCGAGGCCGAGGACCTCACCCCCGAAGCCATCTCCCCGCTCGTCGTGTGGCTCGGCTCGGCCGCCTCCCGCGAGGTCACCGGCCGGGTCTTCGGCGTCGTCGGCAACCGCATCACGGTCCTCGAAGGCTGGGCCAACGGACCCGGCGCGAGTGCGGAGTCGCGCTGGACTCCGGAGGAACTGACCTCGGTAGTACCCAACTTGGTGGCCAAGGCGGCTCCGAACGCCGACGCCCTGGGCAACCGGAACGGGGTGTGAGGACATGACGACCACTCAAATACCCGTTACCGAGGGCCTGTTCACCTGGCCGCCCGACGAGAGCACACCTCTCCGCCTCATCGGGTCCGAGTGCGCGGGCTGCGGACTGGTGAGCTTCCCCGCCGCCGCGGACTGCGTCCGGTGCGCGAGCACGGACTCCAAGGAACGGCTCCTGGCGGACCGCGGGACGCTCTGGACCTACACCACCCAGGACTTCCGCCCGCCGTCCCCGCCGTACGACGGCCCCGAGGCCTTCGAGCCCTACGCGGTCGGCTACATCGAACTCCCCGGCGAACTGCTGGTCGAGGCCCGCCTCACCGAACCCGACCCGGACAAGCTGCGGATCGGGCAGGACATGCGGCTGACGCTCGTGCCGTACCGCGTGCAGGACGACGGCACCGAGGTCATGACGTTCGCGTTCGCCCCGGCCGAGGAGGAGACACCGTGACCGAGGCCGTCATCATCGGCGTGGGGCTCCACCCCTTCGGCCGGTTCCCCGGAAAGCCCGCACTGGACATGGGCGCGGACGCGGTACGGCTCGCGCTCGCCGACGCCGGCGTCGACTGGCCGCGGATCCAGGGCGGTTACATCGGCAGCTACGAGGTCGCCAACCCGGACGCGATCGTCGCCCGGCTCGGCCTGACCGGCGTACCCCTGCGCGGGGTGTTCAACGGCTGTGCCACGGCCGGTACTTCGGTGGCGCTGGCCGCCCGGGCGATCGAGACCGGCGAGCACGACCTGACCATCGCGATCGGCCTGGACAAGCACCCGCGCGGGGCGTTCGCCGCCGACCCGTCCGTGGCCGGCCTCCCCTCCTGGTACGGGCAGACCGGCCTCTTCCTCACCACGCACTTCTTCGGCATGAAGATCAACCGCTACATGCACGACCACGGCATCTCCCACGAGACGCTCGCGCGCGTCGCGTCCAAGAACTTCGGCAACGCGGCCCGGAACGAGAAGGCCTGGCGCCGAACCCCCCTGTCCGTGGCGGAGATTCTGGCCTCGCCCGTGCTCAACCACCCCCTCCGCCAGTACATGTACTGCGGCCCGGACGAAGGAGCGGCGGCCCTCGTGCTGTGCCGGGCCGACCAGGCACACAAGTACACCGGGAAGCCGGTACGGATCCGGTCCACCGCCCTGCGCAGCCGCCAGCTCGGCGCCTTCGAGGTGCAGAGCCCGTCCTTCCCGGTGGGGGAGGTCGTCGCGAGCCCGACCGTGGACGCCTCGCGGGAGGCCTACGAGCGGGCGGGCATCGGCCCCGAGGACGTCGACGTCGCCCAACTCCAGGACACCGACGCCGGATCGGAGGTCATCCACATGGCCGAGAACGGCCTCTGCAAGGACGGCGAGCAGGAACGCCTCATCGCCGAGGGCGCCACCGAGATCGGCGGCAGACTCCCGGTCAACACCGACGGCGGACTCCTCGGCAACGGCGAACCGATCGGCGCGTCCGGACTGCGCCAGATCCACGAGATCGTCCACCAGCTGCGCGGCACGGCGGGAGACCGGCAGATCCCCGGTACCCCACACGTCGGCTACACCCACCTGTACGGCGCGCCGGGCGTGTCGGCGGTCACGATCCTGAGCACCTGAGGGCAGAGCGGACATGGCAGACGACATGCGGGACTTCGCGGCCGAGGCACGCGCCTTCCTCGACGCCCACGCGGCCAAGGCCCCCGACCGCACCGCCCCCGTCTGGGGCGAGGGCGACGACTCGATGGCCTACTTCAGCAGCCTCCCGCCCGAGGCGGAACGCGAGCACGTGCGGCGGGCGCGCGAGTGGCAGCGCGTCCGCCACGAGAACGGCTTCGGCTGGATCACCGGCCCGGTGGAGTACGGCGGCCGGGGCCTGACCCCTGTCCACGACCTGCTCTACGACGCCGTCGAGTCCGAGTACGACGTTGCCGAGACCGGGGTGCTCAGTGTGATCGGCCTCGGCATGATCGGACCGACGATCCTCGCCCACGCCCAACTGACCGTCAAAGAAAGGTGGTTGACCGCGATGTACCGCGGGGACGCCATCGCCTGCCAACTGTTCAGCGAACCCGGCGCGGGCTCCGACCTGGCGAGCGTCGCCACCCGGGCGGTACGGGAGGGCGACGACTGGGTGCTGAACGGCCAGAAGGTGTGGACCTCGGTCGCCCAGCACAGCCAGATCGGCCTCGCCCTCACCCGCACGAACCCGGACGCGCCCAAGCACCGGGGGATCACGGCCTTCCTGGTACCCATGGACGCCCCCGGCGTCGAGGTCAGGCCGCTGCGACAGATGACCGGCGGTGCCGACTTCAACGAGGTCTTCCTCACCGACGTCCGCATCCCCGACGGCCACCGGCTCGGCGAGGTCGACGGCGGCTGGACGGTCGCCCTGACCACCCTGATGAACGAGCGCGCGACCGTCGGCAGCGAGGGTGTCGGCCCGGTGGCCGCCGCGCTGTCCCCGGACCACCTCTCGGCCCTGATGCGCGCCACCTGGACCTGGGACGACCGCGCCCTGCGTGCCCGGCTCGCGGAACTCCTCGTGGACGCGCTGGCCACCCGGCACCTCAACACCCGCGCCCTGCGCACCCTGCGCGCCGGCGGCACACCGGGCCCCGAGAGGTCCGTCTCGAAGCTGATGTACGGCCAGAACCTCACCCGCGCCGCACACTTCGTGTCCGACGTGCTCGGCCCCCGGATCATCGCCGACACCGGACAGTGGGGCACCTACGCCTGGTCCGAACTCCTCCTCGCCACCCCGGCGTTGCGCATTCTCGGCGGCACCGAGGAGATCATGAAGAACATCCTCGCGGAACGCGTCCTCGGACTGCCCAAGGAGGTGCGGTCATGACCGCCGACGAGACCGGCCTGCGTGAACTGCGCGCAGCTGTACGGGAGTTCCTGGAGGCCAAGTCGCCCGAGGAAGCCGTGCGCAAGCTCATGGAGAGCGAGCAGCGCTTCGACCCGACGGTGTGGGCGCAGGCCTCCGAGCAACTGCGGCTGCCGGGCCTGGTGATCCCGGAGGAGTACGGCGGTGACGGCTTCGGCCTCGTCGAACTCGGCGTCGTACTGGAGGAGATGGGCCGCGCCCTGCTCTGCGCCCCCTTCTTCGCGACGGTCGTGCTCGCGACCCAGGCCCTGCTCGCCTCCGGCGACCGGGAGGCCGGCGCACGCCACCTCCCCGGCATCGCGGCCGGCCGGACGACGGCCGCCCTCGCGGTCGCCGAGGACAGCGGATCCTGGGACCCCGCCCTGATCTCCGCACGCGCCGTGCCGGACGGGGACGGCGCCTGGAAACTGACCGGCCGCAAGTCCTTCGTCATCGACGGTACGACCGCCGATCTGCTTCTTGTCGTCGCCCGCACCGTCGCAGGTCCCTCGCTCTTCGCGGTGGACCGGGACGCCTCGGGACTGTCGGCCGTATCGATGGAGACCCTGGACGCCACCCGGGCCATGGCCCGGCTGACGTTCGACACGGTGCCCGCGACGCTCGTCGGCGCGGACGGGGCGGCCGGGCGGACCATGGCCAAGGTGCTGGACATCGCGTCGGTCGCCCTCGCCGCCGAGCAGTCGGGCGGCGCCCGCAGGTGTCTGGAGGCGAGCGCCGAACACGCCCGCACCCGGCACCAGTTCGGCCGGCCGATCGGATCCTTCCAGGCGGTCAAGCACAAGTGCGCGGACATGCTCGTCCAGGTGGAACTGGCCGAGGCCGCCTCGCGGGAGGCGACGCGACTGGCCGACGAGGGCTCCGCGGAGTTTCCGGTCGCCGCGGCGGTGGCACACGCCTGCTGCTCACGGGCGTACCTGTTCGCGGCCATGGAGAACATCCAGGTCCACGGCGGCATCGGCTTCACCTGGGAGCACCCGGCGCACCTGTACTTCCGGCGGGCGAAGTCCTCGCAGCTGTTGTTCGGCGGCCCGGCCGTGTATTACGAGCGGCTGTTGGACCGGCTCGGGATCTGAGGGGACCACGAAGACGAGGAGGGCCCCGGGGCGGTGACCCCGGGGCCCTCCTCGTCTTCGGTGCCGGTCAGCCCCGGGCCGCCTCGCCCAGCAGCGCCTTCGCGATGATGACCTGCTGGATCTGGCTCGTCCCCTCGTAGATGCGGAACAGCCGGGCGTCGCGGTAGAAGCGCTCGACGGCGACCCCGCGCATGTAGCCCGCGCCGCCGTGGACCTGGACCGCGCGGTCCGCGACCCGCCAGACCATCTCGCTGGCGAAGTACTTCGTGCAGGACGGGCCGATCTTGGTGTCCGTTCCCGCGTCGAACGCGCGGGCCGCCTCCAGGACCGTGGCACGCCCGGCGTAGTAGTCGGTCATGGAGTCGGCGATCAGGCCCTGCACGAGCTGGAAGGAGCCGATGAGCTTCCCGGACTGACGGCGCGTGCGGGCGTACTCCACGGACTCGTCCACGAGCCGCTCGGCCATGCCCACGCACAGGGACGAGATGTGCACCCGGCCGTGCGCGATGCAGCCCATCGCCGTGCCGAAGCCCCGGTTCAGACCGGACTCGCCGCCGACGAGGGCGGACGCCGGTACGCGTACGTCGTCGAAGTACACGTCCGCCGTCCACGCGCCGAACTGGCCCATCTTGTGGTCCTTGGGAGCCACGGTGAGGCCCGGGGTGCCGGCCGGGACCAGGAAGGTGGAGATGCCGCGGGTGCGCGGGGCGTCGGGGTCCGTGCGGGCGAAGACCATGAAGACGTCGGCGAGCGGGGCGTTGGTGATGTAGCGCTTGGCGCCATTGATCACCCAGTCGTCGCCGTCCAGGTGCGCCCTCGTGGTCAGGGTCGAGGGATCGGAACCCGCCTCCGCCTCGGTGAGCGCGAACGACGCCAGCACCGCACCCGAGGCGATCCTCGGCAACCACTCCGCCTTCTGCTCCTCCGTGCCCCCGACCATCAGGACGTGCCCGGCGATGCCGTTGTTGGTCCCGAACATCGAGCGCAGGGACGGGGTGGTGTACCCCAGCTCGAACATCAACTGGGCCTCCTCGTACATCGACAGCCCCAGCCCGCCGTACTCCTCGGGCAGTGCGAAGCCGAACAGGCCCATCTTCTTGGCCGCCTCGCGGATCTCCGTGGGCATCTCGTCCTTCTCGTCGATCTCCGCCTCCAGCGGCACGACGCGTTCGCGCACGAAGCGCCGGACCTCGGACAGCACCGCGCTGAAGTCAGCCGCGTCCATGTCGACTCCCTTGTTGCCCTAAGCGATCTCAGTCAGCTGTTTCTGTCTCGTCCGGCTTCCGCTCCGGCCGATAGCACGCGGCCAGCAGCGCGGCGGCGCTCGCCGTGCCGACCCCCAGGGCCAGCAACGCGGGCCCCGCGCCCGTGCGTTGGTGGCGCAGGACTCCGTCCAGCGAGTACCTGCCGGGGCCCAGCGCGGCCAGTGCGACGGCCGCGCCGCCCACGACACCGACGTACTCCCAGCCGCCCTTGAAGACGAAGAAGCCCTTGCCCCGGTGGTCGGTTCGGGCCGCCACGGTCATCAGGCCGACGGCTGCCGCCGCCGGGAGGGGGCTGGCCGCGCCGAGCGTGATCCCCACGCCGGCCGCCATCTCCGTCCCGGCGGCCATCCGGGCGTGCATCTCGGCGGGCCGCAGTCCGAGCGCCTCGAACCAGCCGGTCGTGCCCTTGAGTCCGCCCGGACCGGCGACCTTGTTCCAGCCGTGCGCGAAGAGCATCGGGCCGAGCGTCGCCCGCAGGACGAGCGCGGCGACGTCATGGCCCCGTGTCCTCACTGGCCGACTCCGGTGGCCCGTCCCGCGGGTGCCACACCGTACAACTGCGGTACGGCGTCCACGAGTTCGTCGTAGGTGAGGGCCCCGCCCGACCGGCTGGGGTGGACGGCGGCGACGGTCCAGCCCTGCAACCTGTTCAGCCGGTCGCCCTCGATGCGCAGGACCTGGCCGGTCAGCCAGGCCGCGCTGTCGGAGGCCAGGTAGACCACGACGCCCGAGGCGTTGGCGGGGTCGCGCGGATCGAAACCGTCGACGGCCCGCAGCGATTCGCCGACGGACAGGCCGTCCGTCATCCGCGTGGCCGCGATCGGCGAGATGGCGTTCGCGGTGACGCCGTACTTGCGCATCTCCAGGGCGGTGAGGACGGTGAGAGCGGCTGTTCCGGCCTTCGCGGCACCGTAGTTGGACTGCCCCTGGTTGCCGAACAGGCCGGTCCCGGACGTCGTGTTGATGACGCGGCCGGTGACACGCTCACCCCGCTTCGACGCCTCGCGCCAGTACGCGCACGCGTGCCGGGTCAGCGCGAAGGTGCCCTTGAGATGGACCGCGATCACGGCGTCGAACTCGGCCTCGGTCATCGAGAACAGCATGCGGTCGCGCACGATCCCCGCGTTGTTCACGACGATGTCGAGGCGTCCGAACTCCGCGACCGTGTCCGCGACCATGGTCTCGGTCGCCGCCCAGTCCGTCACCGACGCGTGGTTGGCGACCGCCTGCCCGCCCAGCTTGGTGATCTCGGCGACCACCTCGTCGGCGGGGGAGTCGCCGGTGCTCTCGCCGTGCACGCCGGAGCCGAGGTCGTTCACCACCACGGTCGCGCCGGCCTCGGCCAGCGCCAGACAGTGCGCCCGGCCAAGACCCCGCCCACCGCCCGTCACGACGGCGACCTTGTCGTCGAGGATGCCCACCTGCTACCTCCCGGTTGTGTCGAGTTCGCGGAGTACGTCGTCGGTGTGCTCGCCGAGCGTCGGCGCACCGCTGCGCGGCTTGTCGTCAACACCCCAGAAACTGACGGGTGTTGCCACAGTTCGCAGCGGAGGCGCGTCACCCATGCCGGGCTGTTCGACGAAGGCGCCGACCGCCTCCGCCTGCGGATCGGCCGACACCTCGGCCAGGGTCTGCACGGGCGCCCACCACACACCCTCGGCGTCGAACCGCCGAGCCCACTCGTCCAGCGGCCGACTCGCGAACTCCTCGTCGAACACGGCGATCAACTCGCGTACGTGTGCACGCCGTTGCCTGCCGGTCGCGAACCGTTCGTCCGTCTCCAGGTCCGCGCGGCCGAGCGCCTTGACGACACCGGGCCAGTGCCGGTTGCCCTCCAGACCGACCAGCCAGAACCAGCGGTCGTCGGCGGCCCGGTAGGAGTTGTAGAGCGGGGACTCGTGCTCGGTGCGGTGCCGGGTACGGCCGCGCCTGCCGAAGAAGTTCTGCAGGGCCAGGTCGTTCCCGTTGGCGTAGGTGCCGGATCGCAGCAGCGACACGTCCACGACGCCGCCCTCGCCGGTGTGTTCGCGGCGCAGCAGTGTTGCGAGCACGCCCGCCACCAGGTTCGCCGCGGCCGTACGGTCACCAAGTCCCGGCCGGATTCCGGGTGGTGGCTCGCCGGCCGGGTTGAGCATGGCGGCGATGCCGGGCCGCGCCCAGAAGGCGGAGACGTCGTACCCGGCGCGGTCGCGCTCCGCGCCCGTCCAGCCGTAGCCGGTCAACGTGCCGACGACCAGGCGGGGATGGCGGGCGCGCAGCTCGTCCGGGGCCAGGCCCAGGCGTTCCAGCGCGCCGGGGCGGAGGTTGGTGACGAACACGTCGGCGCGCTCCAACAGCCGTTCCAGTACGCCTTTTCCGTCCTCCGAGCGCAGATCGAGGACGATCCCGCGCTTGCCGCGGTTGTCGGTCTCGAACGGGGGCGCGCTGTCGATGTCCTGGCCGACGTGCCGGAGCGTGTAGCGGTTGGGATCGCCGGTCGGCGCCTCCACCTTCACCACGTCCGCGCCCCAGTCCGCGAGCATGGTGGCCGCGGCCGGAGCCGCCACCCACATGCCCAGCTCGACGACCGAAATGCCCTCCAGTGGCCGCACGGCCCACCTCCCTGCTTGTTGGTGTCTCGTCGGTCCGCCCGCTACTTGCCCTGGAAGTCGCCGGGTCGGCGCTCCCGGAAGGCCTTCAGTCCCTCGGCCCGGTCCTCGGTGGAGAACAGCACCGCGACGGTCTCGCGCTCGTAGGAGATCGCCGCCTCCAGGTCCATCCCGAGGCCGTAGTCGATCAGCCGCTTGCCCGCCGCGAGGGCGAGCGGGGCGCCGGCCGTCAGCCGCGCGGCCAGTGCCTCGGCGGTGCTCACCCCCTCACCGGGCGCGGCCAGTTCGTTGACCAGCCCGAGTGCATGCGCCCGCTCGGCGTCGATCGGCTCGCCGGTGAGGATCATCTGCTTGGCGATCGCGGGCGGGATCAGGCGCGGCAGCCGCTGGGTGCCGCCCGCGCCGGGGAGGACACCGAGCTTCATCTCCGGCAGCCCGAGCCGCGCGCCGCGTTCGGCCACCAACAGGTCGCAGGCGAGGGCCAGTTCCAGACCGCCCCCGAAGGCGAACCCGTGGACGGCCGCGACCGAGGGCTTGGGGAAGTCCTCCAGCAGTGCGTACGCGTCCGTCAGCCGTTGCACGAAGGAACGGAACTGTCCGGGCGTCGTGAACGACTCGATCTCACCGATGTCGGCCCCGGCCGAGAAGGCCCGGCCCGCCCCGGTCACGACCAGGGCCCGTACGTCGTCGTTGTCGCGCAGACCGTCGAGTGCCCTGGCGAGCCGTTCGACGGTCTCGGACCCGATCGCGTTGAGCTGTCCCGGCCGGTCGAGGGTCAACACGGCGATTCTGTCGCGGAGTTCGACACGCAGCACGGTGTCCACCTCAGACCATCGTGAGTCCGCCGCTGACCGAGAGCGTCTGCCCGGTCATGTAGGCGGCGTCGTCGGACGCGAGGAAGGCCACCACACCGGCGATGTCGGCGGGCTGGGCGACGCGGCGCAGCGGGATCGCCCGCACGGTCGCGTCGTACATCTTCTGGCTGTACTCGGCGACCTGCCCGAGCAGCGCGGTGTCGGTGGGCCCCGGGCAGACGCTGTTCACGGTGATGCCGTGCCGGGCCACCTCGCGGGCGAGGGCCTTGCCGAAGGCGATGACACCGCCCTTCGTCGCGGAGTACACGACCTCGCCGGACGAGCCGACCCGGCCGGCGTCCGAGGCGATGTGGATGATCCGGCCGCCGCCCCGCTCGATCATCGGGTCGAGGACGGCCCGGGTCATCGTGATCGTCCCGCGCAGATTGACGGCGATGATCCGGTCCCAGGTCTCCTCGGGGCTGTCGACGAACCGGCCGATGACGTCGACGGCCGCGTTGTTCACCAGAACGTCCACCGGGCCGAGTTCGGCGGTCACGCGGTCCACGGCCGTGCGTACGGCCGCGCTGTCGGAGATGTCCGCGCCGACGCCCGTGGCCCGCACGCCGTACCGCTCCGCGAGCAGGCCCGCGACCTTGCCGGCCGCCTTTGCGTCCAGGTCGCAGACGGCGACCGCGGCTCCCTGGGCGGCGAGCCGGTCGGCGATCGCCTCGCCGATGCCGCGGCCCGCTCCGGTGACGAGCGCCACCTTGTCCCGTACGCTCACGCGCCCTCCCTCGCCCGGCTGCCGATACAGCGCTATCGTATAACTACTTCAGCTAAATAAGCGAGAAGCCTGAGCGGAGTCGAGTATGCGCCGAACGATCTTCACCGAGGAGCACGACCAGTTCCGGGAGACCGCCCGCTCCTACTACCTGCGGGAATGCGCCCCGTACGCCGAGCAGTGGGAGCGGGACGGGCAGGTGAGCCGCGCCGCGTGGGCGGCGGCGGGCAAGGCCGGGCTCATCGGCTGGCAGTTCCCGGAGGAGTACGGCGGCCAGGGAATCTGGGACTTCCGATACAACGCGATCATGGCGGAGGAGATGGCGGCCACCAGCTCGGTCGGCATCGGGCTCGGACTGCAGAACGACGTCATACCGCCCTACCTGACGCACCTCACCACCCCTGAGCAGAAGGCCCGTTGGCTGCCCGGAGTGACCAGCGGCGAGACGATCTGCGCGCTCGCGCTGTCCGAGCCGGCCGCCGGATCCGACCTCAAGGCCATCCGCACGACCGCCCGCCGGGACGGCGACGAGTGGGTGATCGACGGGTCCAAGACCTTCATCACCAACGGCATCCTGGCCGACCTGGTCGTCGTCGCCTGCAAGACCGACCCAGGCGCCGGGCACAAGGGCATCAGCCTGATCGTCGTCGAGCGGGACGCGGAGGGCTTCGAGCGCGGGCGCAAACTCGACAAGGTCGGGATGAAGGCGCAGGACACCGCCGAACTCTTCTTCCATGAGGTCCGCGTCCCCGCCGAGAACCTCATCGGGCAGGAGAACCGCGGTTTCTACCACATGATGGGCAACCTCCCCACCGAGCGCCTCGCCATCGCCGTCTCCTCGCTGGCGGCCGCCGAGCGGGCGTACGAACTGGCGCTGGACTACGCCAAGACCCGCACCGCGTTCGGGCAGCCGATCGGCGAGTTCCAGGCGAACCGGTTCGCCCTCGCCGACATCAAGGCCAAGCTGGGCGCCGCCCGCGTCTACGTCGACGGCTGCATCATGGGTCTGTTCCAGGGCGAGTTGACGCCCGAGGAGGCCGCGGCGGCCAAGTACTGGACCTCGGAGACATGCTGGCAGGTCATCGACCGCTGCATGCAGTTGTTCGGCGGCTACGGCTACGTCAACGAGTACGAGATCGCCCGGATCTGGCGCGACAGCCGGGTGCAGCGGGTGTTCGGCGGGACCTCGGAGATCATGCTGGAGATCATCGGGCGCTCGCTGGGGCTCTGACATCGGGTGTACTCATTGACTACCTTGGATAAATAGGTTAGCTATTTAATCTGGATGAGTGCACGGCCGCTTCCGACTTCCGCCTCCTTCCGAAAGCCCTTGGAGTCAAGAGCATGCATTCCGCCCGCCGCCTGACGTTCGGCGACATCATCCGTGAGCACCGAAGGTCCTTCCCCGACAGCATCGCCCTCGTCGACGGCGAAGTCCGCCTGACCTGGCAGCAGTTGGACGAGCGCACCAACCGCCTCGCCCAGGCCCTCACGGTCGCGGGGGTCGGCCCCGGCGACCGCGTCCTCTGGCTCGGGCAGAACTCCTTCCGCATCTGGGAGCTGCTCGGCGCCGCCGCGAAGACCGGCGCCATGGTCTGTCCCGGCTACTGGCGCTGGGCCGCCCCCGAAATGGCCTTCGCCGTCGAGGACTTCGACCCCAAGGTCGTGGTCTGGCAGGACGAGGAGATCGGCGACACGGTCGGCAAGGCGCGGGCCGAACTGGGCAGCGACCACCGGGCGTTGTGGCTGCGGCACGACACCGAGGGACCCGGTTCCTACGAGTCCTTCCTGGCCGCGGGTTCGGCCGAGGACCCGGCCGTCGACGTCGACCCGGACTCCGCGCTCCTGGTCATCTACACCGCGGCGATCTCCGGACGCCAGTCCGGCTCGATGCTCTCGCACCGCAACCTCCTGGCCATGGGCGCGAGTTCCGCCTGGATGGGCGACATCGGCACCGAGACCGCCTTCCTCGGCGCCGGACCGATGTTCCACATCGGCAACTACCAGTTCTGGGGCGTCCCGGCCTTCGTGCACGGCGGCAAGAACGTCGTCGTCCGCCGGGTCGTCGCCGAGGAACTGCTCCCGCTGCTGGCCCGGGAGCAGTGCACGCACGCGTACCTGATGCCGCCGACGATCGCCCAACTCGTCGCCCTCAACAGCGAAGCGGGCCACGACCTCTCGCACCTGCGGGCCAGCGTCGCCGCCCCCCTGTGGCAGGGAACGGTCCCCACCGACATCAGCCGCTTCACCCGCAACGGCGGCGGCGAGGGCCGCGGCTACGGCCAGACCGAGGTGACCGGCTTCGCCGTGACCGGCGCCTACGGCGGCTCCGGCACCGGCAACGCGGGACGGCCGGGCCCCTTCACCGCCGTACGCATCCTCGACAGCACAGGCAGGGAGCAGGCGGTCGGCGAGGCGGGCGAGATCTGTGTCCGCGGCGACCTCGTGCACCTCGGCTACTGGAACCGGCCCGAGATCAACGAGGAGCGGTTCCGCTTCGGCTGGTGGCACACCACCGACCTCGGGCGGCGCGAATCCGACGGCACGATCAGCTTCCTCGGCACCACGACCCGCATGCTCAAGTCGGCGGCCGAGAACATCTTCCCGGCCGAGGTGGAGAACTGCGTCGAGTCGCACCCTGCGGTGAAGGAGGCCGCCGTGATCGGCGTCCCGAACGAGCGCTGGGCGCAGGACGTCAAAGCGATCGTCGTCCTCCACCCGGACGCCGAGCCGGTCACGGCCGCGGAGATCATCGAGCACTGCCGGGCGCGGATCGCCTCGTACAAGAAGCCGAAGACGGTGGAGTTCGTCGAGGCGTTGCCGCGCACCGAGGACTTCGGCAAGGACTACGACGCGCTCGACGAGCGCTTCGGCGGGGGCGGCTATCCCGGCGGCGACCAACTCGGCGCGGGGCGGTGACGCCGTGACCGACCGCCAACCCGTCGTCGTCGGCGTGCACGCCACCGAGCAGGCGCTGTCCCTCCCGCACCGCGACGCGATGGGCCTCGCCCTCGAAGCGGTGCGCGGCGCGATCGAGGACGCCGGGCTGACCCCGGCCGACGTCGACGGCGCCCAGGTCGACTGGCCCGGCCCGGGCGGTGTGCCTGGCGAGGGCAGCTCCTGGGCGCGGATGCTCGGCCGGGACCTGCGCTGGACCAGCGACTCGATGCTCGACAACGCCGGCTCGCGGGGCCTGTTGAAGGCGGCCTCGGCCGTGCGGGCCGGGCTCGCCGACACCGTCGTGGTCGGCGGCTGCAAGCTGGTCTCGCGCGGCGCGGGTCCCGTCGGCGCCGGGGTACCGCTGGAGTTCGCCGACGTCTGGGGCAGCTACGTCGTCGCCCAGTTCGCGCTGGTGGCGGCCCGGCACATGCACCAGTACGGGACGACCTCCCGCCAGCTCGCGGAGGTCGCCGCCACCATCCGCAACAACGGCACCACCAACCCGGAGGCGATGATGTTCGGCCGTGGCCCGTACACCGCCGACGACGTGCTCGCCTCCCGCATGGTGGCCACACCGTTCCACCTGCTGGACTGCTGCATCGTCGGCGAGGGCGGCGCCGCCCTCGTGGTGACCACCGCCGAACGGGCCCGGGACCTGCCCCACCCGCCCGTCGCCGTGCTCGGCGGCGGCATGGAGTACCACCAGGCCGCGTACGCCAACCCCGCGCTGTACCGGGAAGTCGGCCAACTCGGCCGGGACGCGGCCACTCGTGCCTACGCCATGGCGGGCATCGGCCCCCAGGACGTGGATGTCTTCTCCCTCTACGACCCCAACTCCTTCGAGATCATCCGCCAGTTGGAGATCCTCGGACTGTGCGGCGAGGGCGAGGGAGGCCCGCTGGCCGCCGGCGGTGCCATCGCCGTCGGCGGCAAGCACCCCGTCAATCCCGACGGAGGCTGCCTGGCGTACGCGTGGAACGGAACCCAGCAGATGACACTCAAAGTCGTCGAAGCCGTACGGCAGTTGCGCGGCACCGCCGTCCACCAGATCGAGGGCGCGGAGCTGGCGGTCGTCGGCAACGCCGGATCCGGAGCGCAGCACTACGAGATGAGCGTGCTGGGGAGGACACGATGAGCCGCCCCGTGCCCGTGCCCACCGCGCTGTCCCGGCCGTTCTGGGACGCGGCCCGGCGCGGTGACCTGGTCGTCCCGTACTGTCCGGCCTGCGGGCTGCGTTTCCTCGTGCCCGAACCGGCCTGCCCCGGCTGCATGTCGGCGGACTGGCGGTACGTACCCAGTGCCGGCCGGGGCACCGTCTACTCGGTGACCGTGGTCCACCGCGCACCCGGCCCCGGCTTCGAGACACCGTTCGCGCTGGCCGTGATCGACCTGGACGAGGGCGGCACCCTGCTGTCCCACGTCGACGCGGGCGACCCGGACGACGTCGTCATCGGCATGCGGGTGCGCGTGGACTTCCGGCCCCTCACCGACGAGATCACCCTGCCGTACTTCGTGCCGGTCCCGGGCGACTGAAGGAGATGGATGCCGTGACGAACACGCCGGTACGGGTCCCCAAGATGGCCGAACTGGTGGCGGCACAGCTGCGCCGCAAGATCGTGCGCGGGGAACTGGCCGAGGGGGATGCGCTGCCCGCCGAGACGGCCCTGATGGCGGAGTTCGCCGTCTCCCGGCCGACCCTGCGCGAGGCGTTCCGGGTACTGGAGTCGGAGTCGCTGATCAGCGTCCGCCGGGGTGCCCGGGGCGGGGCGCGGGTCCAGGTCCCGGAGGGCACGGTCGCCGCCCGCTACGCGGGAGTCGTCCTTGAGTACCGCGGTACGACCCTCAAGGACGTCTACGACGCCCGTACGGTCATCGAGGCGCCGTGCGCCGGTCTGCTGGCCCAGCGCCGCACGGACCGGGACCTGGAGCGGCTGCGGGCCTCCGTCGCCGCGGCCGAGGGGCTCATGGACGACCCCTCGGCCTTCATCCGCGCCCACATGGAGTTCCACGCCCTCGTCGTCGAACTCGCCGGCAACGAGACACTGAGCGTTCTCAACGGCATGGTCCGGCACATCATCGACCAGGCGAACTGGTCCCACGTCGATCTCGACGCCGGCAGCGCCGAGAACATCCGGGCGAACCGCCGGGGCTTCCGCGCCCACGGCGCCCTCGTCGAACTCGTCGCCGGGCGCCGCACCGAGGCCGCCGAGGAACTGTGGCGCCTCCATCTCCAGGAGGCCGAGGACTACCTCCTGCAGAGCAGGTCCATGACGACGGTCCTGGACCTGCTCGGCTGACGCACCGTCAACTACCGTGCAGCTCTTGCACGATCGGCTCCCACACCTCGGCGTCGATGTCGTACGCGGTGTAGAAGGACACCCGGTCGACCAGACTTCCGTACCGGCGCCTGATCTCGCCCGCCACCCGCTCCGGCTCCGCGACGACCGCGAAGGTGTGCAGGATCTCGTCGTCGACGAGGCCGCCCATCGCCTCCCACCTGTCCTCGCGGGACGACTTCGACAGCGCGTTCAACTCGTCGCCGAGTGCGCCCCAGCCGTGCAGCTCCAGGACGCCGCGATACGCGGGCGTGCTGCCGTAGAAGGCGATCTGGCGGCGGGTGCCGTCGATCGCGCGGGCGAGTTCCTCCTCGGTGCGGCCGGTCGCGGTGAGGAGGAGATGGGAGACGGAGAAGCCGTCACGCGGTCGGCCGGACCGGTCGAGGCCCGACTCGACGGTCGGGAGGGTGACTTCCCGCAGGTACCGCTCGGTGGTGAAGCCGTGTGCCAGGAGCCCGTCGGCGACCTCGCCCGCCACCCGGGTCATCGCCTCCCCGACCGCGGCCACGAAGACCTTCGGGGCGCCGCCGGGAGCGGGCGGGGGTGAGAAGAAGGGGGACATGAGCGTGTGCGTGTAGAAGTCGCCGCGGAAGTCGAGTTTCTCGTCCTCGTTCCAGGCGGCCCAGATCGCGCGCAGCGCGCTCACGTACTCCCGCATACGGGCGGCCGGGCGGCTCCACGGCATCGAGAAGCGTCGCTCGATGTGCGGCTTGATCTGACTGCCGAGACCGAGCGAGAAGCGACCGCCGGAAAAGGCCTGCAAGTCGTGTGCGGTGTGGGCGAGTTGCATGGGGGAGCGGGCGAACGCCACCGCGATCGCCGTGCCCACCTCCAGCCGGTCGGTGTGCTCGGCCGCGAGCAGCAGCGGCAGGAACGGGTCGTGTTTCGACTCCGAGGCCCACAGGCCGTCGTAGCCCGCCTTCTCGTGGTGCCGGGCCTCCTCCACGACCTCCGCGGTACCCCACACGCTCAGTTTTCCGTCGACCTTCATGCCGTTGCCTCCGCTGTGACCGCGTCCAGCCCGATGTGCCGCGCGAGCAGTTCGCGGTGGAACGCCGGGTCCCCGAACAGGAGTTGTGACGTCTTGGCCCGTTTCAGATACAGGTGGGCCGGGTGCTCCCAGGTGAAGCCGATGCCGCCGTGGACCTGGATGTTCTGTTCCGTCGCCCGCACGCAGGCGTCCGAGCAGAACGCCTTGGCCAGACTCGCCACCGCGGGCAGCCCCGGGTCCTCGCTCTCGGCGGCGAGCAGCGCGAAGTGCGCGGCGGCACGCGCCGATTCCACCTCAAGGAGGACATCGGCAAGGAGGTGCTTCACGGCCTGGAAGGAGCCGATGGGCCGCCCGAACTGGTGCCGCACCTTGGCGTACTCGACCGCCATGTCCAGCGCGCGGGAGGCCACCCCGACCTGCTCGGCGGCGAGCGCCACCGCGGCCCGGTCGAGCACCTGCGAGACGAGATCCCAGCCGTCGCCGTGCGTACGCAGCCGGGTCGCCGGTACGTCGTCGTAGTCGAGCCGGGCCTGCCGGCGGGTGGGGTCCATGGTGGGGAGGGGGGCGCGGGTCAGTCCGGCCGCGTCGCCGTCCACCCAGAAGACGCCGATGCCGTCGTCGGTACGGGCGACGGTGAGCACGACGTCGGCGGTGGCGCCGTCCAGGACGAACATCTTGCGTCCGCTGAGCAGCCAACCTCCCTCTGACGCACGGGCGTTGAGGTGAATCCCCGTCGCGTCCCAGCGGGCCGAGTCCTCGGTCAGGGCCAGTGTCCCGACCAGTTCGCCGGAGGCGAGCCCCGGCAGCAGACGCTTGCGGGCGTCCTCGTCGGCGCAGCGCAGCAACGTGGTCGTCGCCAGTACGGCCGAGGCGAGGAAGGGCGCGCACATCAGCGCCCGCCCCAACTCCTCCATCACCACGCCCACTTCGACAGAACCGCACCCGGCACCGCCGTACTCCTCGGGCACGGCCAGCCCCTGCAGACCGAGTTCCGTCCCCATCCGGCGCCACAGCGCCCGGTCGAAGCCCTCGGGGGTCTCCATCAGCCGCCGTGTCTCGGTCTCGGGCGAGGTGTCCGCGAGGAACGCCCTTACCGTGCGACGGAGTTGATCCTGTTCGTCGCTGAACGCGAAGTCCATGGTGCTCAGCCCTCCGCACCCGCTCGGCGGCGCCCGCGCGAGGCGATGATCTTCTGCACCGCGGCGATGTGATCCGGGTCCTGCATGCTGTCCCGTTCGGCGAGCAGCGCCGGCTCCAGTACGGCGGCCATGGCCTGCTCCAGGTGCAGGTTCACGGCCCGCTTGGTGCCGCGCAGTGCCTGCGCAGGCAGGGCGGCCAGCCGTCCGGCCAGGTCCATGGCCTCGTCCAGGAGCTTGTCCTTCGGTACGACACGGTTGGCGATGCCCAGCCGGACCGCCTCCTCGGCGCTCACCCGCTCGCCCAGGAACAGGAGTTCCTTCGCGCGGGTCAGGCCGACGAGCAGGGGCAGGACGAGCGCGCCGCCGTCGCCCGCGACGAGACCGACCTGGACGTGCGGGTCGGACACATAGGCGTCGTCCGCGATCAGCACCAGGTCGCTCAGCAGGGCCAGGCTGCAACCGAGGCCCACGGCAGGCCCGTTGACCGCCGCGATCACCGGCAGCGGGCAGCGGACCAGGCCGGTGATGATCCGCCGGGCCTCGTCGACGTTCCGCTGCCGGAAGACGGGGTCGCGCTGGACCCGGGTCATGATGTCGAAGTTGCCGCCCGCGCTGAACGCCCGCCCCCGGCCGGTGAGTACGACCACCCTTGCCTCGGGGTCGTCGGCGACCGTGTCCCAGACCGATGCGAGGCCGGAGTGCAGCTCCTCGCTCATCGCGTTGAGCTGGTCCGGCCGGTTCAGTTCGATCAGCCGGACCGGCCCGAGTGCCGTCACCACCAGATCCGTCATCTCCACCGCCATCATCCAGGGACAGTTCAGTAGGTCAGTAGAGTTGAATGCTATAACTAATTGAGCTTTATGAGAACCGGGTCGTGGAGTGACGAACCTGACGGAGGACGCGCATGCCGGAGCAGGAGTACGAGACCGTGCGGGCCGAGGTGGCGGACCGCATCCTCACCGTCACGCTCGACCGGCCCGAGAAACTGAACGCCTTCAACCCGCGGATGATGAGCGACCTCCTCGACGTCTTCGACACGGCCGACGCCGACGACGACGTACGGGTGATCGTGGTGACCGGCGCCGGCCGCGGCTTCTGCGCGGGCGCCGACGTCAGCTCCGGCGGCTCGTCCTTCGACCACCGCGGGGCGGGCGCCTGGCACCGGGACACCGGCGGCCGGGTCGCGCTGCGGATCTTCGCCAGCACCAAGCCGGTCATCGCGGCGGTCAACGGCCCGGCGGCGGGCGTCGGGGCCAGCATGACCCTGCCCATGGACATCCGGCTCGCCTCGACCTCGGCGAAGTTCGGCTTCGTCTTCGCGCGCCGCGGCATCGTGCCGGAGTCCGCGGCGAGCTGGTTCCTCCCGCGGGCCGTGGGGATGCAACGGGCCATGGAATGGGTGGCGACCGGCCGCGTCTTCGGCCCCGACGAGGCCCTCTCGGCCGGGCTGGTGCGCTCCGTCCACCCGCCGGAGGAACTGCTGCCGGCGGCGTACGAACTCGCCCGTGAGATCGCCGAGAACACCTCGGCGATCTCGGTCGCCCTCGCCCGCCAGATGATGTGGCGGATGCTCGGCGAGCCGCATCCGATGGCCGCGCACCGGCTCGACTCGCGGATCATGAGCCAGATCGGCGGAGGTCCGGACCCCGTGGAGGGCGTCGAGTCCTTCCTCGCCAAACGGCCGCCCGAGTTCCCGGGCCGGGTCAGCAAGGACCTGCCGGATGTCTACCCCTGGTGGCGGGAGGAGGAGTTCCGGCCCTTGGGGGAGTAGGCGGCACCGGAGCGGGGTAAGGCCGCGGACTCCGGTGCGTGGACGGGTCGTTGGGCGTCTCGGCGGGGGGCTCGGCCCTATCCCGCGCCCACGGTCGAGAGCGGCCTGCACGTCGGCTCGGCCGTCTCGGAGATACCTCTCACGACCACGCCGGACCGTCACGGTTCCGAGCCTGTCCGCCGCGTCGGAGCCGCCCTCTTCCGCCGTGTGCGCCAGGACTTTCGGGACCACCCGGTCGCCGACCGGATCATGGCCGAAACTCTCCCCGCCTCCATCGCCCGCGACGGCCAGGAGATCATCGGCGCTGGCCGGGGCCACGGCCGCCGGGGTCACCATGAAGTCGCGACGTGTCCGGCAGGCCTTGCCGGGGACGACCTCGTAGATCTCCGACTGTGCGTGCACGGTATCGCCGGCCTGCGCATCGTCGACCGCTCGGCCCTGCGGGCCACGCTCTTCCGCAACCTCAACCGACGATCACGGCCGTGGCCCGAAAGCCCTCCGGCCCCGCCCTGGACACGGGCCGACCCCGCCCCGGCGCTTTGACGGACCGATGAGATCTGTCCGAAACATTGTCGTCGTTTCCCCGAAGTGTTAGCGTCCGGACGGCGGGCATTCAGTTGAATGCGTTAGCTATTCCGCCCGGGACGGTGACCATGAGCGATGGTTTCCTGCAGGAGTCTTTCCACGGTGTCGACTGGGGAGTCGCCACCGCGGACGCCCTCGCGGCCCCACCGCCGCCCCCGCCGGAACGCGCGGGGCACTTCAGGCAGTGGACCGACGACATCCGGCAGCTGGTCGGCGTCACACCCGACACCCACCGCATGGTCGCCGGATGGCCGCTGCTCCAGCCCGACGGCCCCGGCACCTGGGACCACGCGGCGCTGGACCGCTGCGACCGCGAACTCGACTCCCTGCTCGCACTCGGCCTGCGCCCCTGCCTCACCCTGTTCGACCGGTCGCTGCCGCCCTGGCTGGAGGACTCCGGGGGCTGGCTGGAGCGCGACACCGCCGAGCACTTCGCCGCCTACGCCGCCGAGCTGGGCCGCCGCTACGGCGACCGCGTCACCCGCTGGATCACCTCCACCGACCTGGCCGGGCCCACCCTCGCCGACCACGTGGCCGGGATGTACACGCCGGGCCGGGGCATCGGCCGCGCGGGCCTGCCCGCGGTCCACCACATCCTGCTCGCCAACGGACTCGCGACGCGCGCTCTCCGCGCCGCCGGCGTGAGCGGCCGGATCGGGACCACGGTCACCCTCGTCGGCGGTTACGCGGCCACCGAGGACCCGTTCGACCGGCTCGCCCTGGACCGCCTGCTGAGCTGGACCAACCGCCTCTTCCTCGACCCCCTGCTGCTCGCCGAGCACATGGTGACCGAGGACGACGTCGCACCGATCGAGGACGCCGGCTGCGTACGCCCCGGGGACCTGGACGTCATCGCCACCCCGCAGGACCTGCTCGGCATGTCCTGGCACACCCCGTTTCGCGTCACCGCACCGGAGAACCTCGCCCGCGCCCTGCCCGCCGCCAAGTGCCAGAGCAGGCTCAACGAGGTCAACCGCCTCCTGGTGGGCCTGGGCTTCGCGATCGTCCCCTTCGACGACGTCGAGACGACGGCGTACGGCTGGCCCCTCCTCCCCGAGGGGCTGGCCGACGCCGTCGCGGACCTCCACGACCTCTACGGCGAACTGCTGCCGCCGCTGTCCGTCGTCGACAACGGCATGGGCGACCTGGACCTCGTCGACGAGACCGGCCACCGCGACGACGCCCGCCGTCGGGCCCTGCTGCGCGCCCGGCTGTCCTGGCTGGGCCGGGTGATCGAACGCGGTGTGGAGGTCTGCGGTTACGAGTACTGGTCGGTGCTCGACAACCTGGAGGCGAAGTTCCGCTACACCCGCCTCTATGCGATGGCCGTCCCCGACCACGAGCCCCCGCCGCGCCCGCCGATGCCCTCGGACTGGCTGCGGGCCGGAGCCTTCGCGGGCCCCGAGGCACCGGGCCCGGGGGCCGGGCTGACCCTGGTTCCGCCCGGCCCCCGGGATCAGCGGGTCGGAGCCTCGTAGTCCCGGCCCCGGATCAGTCGTACCGGCGTGTAGACGAGCACGTCCTCGTCCCGCTGGTTGCGTACGGTGATCCGGCTCGTCACCACGCCCCGGCCGGGCTTGCCCGACGGCCGGCAGCCGGTGGTCTCCACGACGGCGTACAGCGTGTCGCCGACGTAGACCGGTCCTCGCACGGTCAGTTCCATGTGCAGGAAGGCCAGGCCCGTGCCGTGCAGCACGTTCGTCTGCAGGACGAGTCCCTCGGCGACGCAGTACGTCAGCGCGCCCGGCACCAGCCGCCCGCTGTAGCCGCCGTCGGCCGCGTGCGAGGCGTCCCAGAAGAGCGGCTCGTTGAAGCCGCCCCAGGTGACGAAGTTGACCAGGTCGGTCTCGGTGACCGTACGGCGGGCGGTACGGAAGATCTGCCCGACCGGCATGTCCTCGTAGGTCAACCCCCTTACCAGCGGGGGGATTTCGGTGGTGGGCTCTGCCGTCATCGCGGGCTCCTCGTGCGTCCGTGGGTCACAGGTCGATCGGGTGCTTGCCGCTCACGCCCTCGAAGTCCGGGGCGCGCTTCTCGCGGTGGGCGGCGAGTCCCTCGACGACCTCGTGCCCGCCGAACCCGAAGAACTCCAGCCCCAGCGAGGCCTCGAAGAGCGGCTGGGCCGTGCGGTACCAGTGGTTGAGGGACCGCTTGGTCCAACTGAGGGCGCTCGCGGGTCCGGCGGCCAGCAGGGTCGCCACCCGCAGCCCCTCGGCGTGCACGTCCTCGTCGTCCACGCACTTCGACACCAGGCCGATCCGCTCGGCCTCCTCGCCGGTCAGCGCCTCGCAGGTCAGCAGGTAGTACTTGGCCTTGGCCATCCCGCACAGCAGCGGCCAGCAGATCGCCGCGTGGTCGCCGGCGGCCACCCCGAGCCGGGTGTGCCCGTCGACGATCTTCGCCCTGCGGCCGGCGATCGAGATGTCCGCCAGCATGCCGATGACCAGCCCCGCACCGACCGCCGGGCCGTGGATCGCGGAGACCACCGGCTTCGAGCAGTTGATCACCCCGTAGACCATGTCCCGCGCCTCCCGCATCACCCGGGCGCGCACGGCGTAGTCCTCGGTCATGGCCTCGATGGAGTCGAAGGTCCCGCCGGCCGAGAAGGCCTTGCCGGCCCCCTGGACCAGCACCGCGCGGGTCTCCTCGTCCCGGTCGACGACCGGCCAGACGTCGGCCAGCTCACCGTGCATGCGCGGATCCACGGCGTTGAGGTTCGGCGCGTCCAGCACGATGCGCAGCACACCGGGCGCGGGCCGCTCGAAGGTCAGGCTCGTGAACGGGGCGTAGGGATCGGTCACGTCGCACTCCTGGTGTATTCAGTGCGGATACTATAATTATCTAACTGTATCGAGAGGCGGGCGGCAAGCGTCCGGCCCACGGGCGCACCGAGGACGGGAAGCTCGGCATGGATCTCACCTTCAGCGAGGAACAGGACGAACTGCGCACGGTCGTACGGTCGTTCCTCACCCGGCACGCCACCGAGGCCGACGTGCGCCGGCCGGCCGCCGACCCGCACGGACACGACCCGTGGATCTGGCGGCGGATGGCCACGGAGATCGGACTGCAGGGACTCGCCGTACCGGAGCAGTACGGCGGCTCCGGCTTCGGCTACGTCGACCTCGGTGTCGTCTTCGAGGAGACGGGCCGCGCCCTGCTGTGCGCCCCGTACTTCGCCACCGTCGCCCTGGCCGCCGAGGCGCTGCTGCGCTGCGACGACGAGGCAGCCCGCGCCGAACTGCTCCCGGGCATCGCCGCCGGCGAGACGGTGGCCACGCTCGCCCTCACCGAGGAGAACGGGCGCTGGGACGAGCCGGGCATCCGCCTCACCGCCCGTGAGGAAACGGGCGGTTGGCGCCTCACGGGCGTGAAGACCTACGTCCCCGACGGGCACGTCGCCGACCTGCTGCTGGTCGCCGCTCGCACCCCCGCCGGCATCAGCCTCTTCGCGGTCGAGGCCGCCGACGCTCCGGGCCTCACCCGCACCCCCCTGCCCACCCTCGACCAGACGCGCAAGCAGGCCAGGGTGGTCCTCACCGACACCCCGGCCCGCCTGCTGGGCGCCGAGGGCGCGGCCTGGCCCGGCCTCGAACGCGCCCTGGCGACAGCGTCCGTGCTGCTGGCCGCCGAACAGGTCGGCGGGGCCGCCGCCGCCCTGGACGCGTCGGTCGCGTACGCCAAGATCCGCGAGCAGTACGGCCGTCCCATCGGCTCGTTCCAGGGCATCAAGCACAAGTGCGCCGACATGCTCGTCGAGATCGAGTCCGCCCGCTCGGCCGCGTACGCCGGACTGTGGGCCCTGGACGCCGGTGACGAGACGGAGATCGCCGTGGCGGCGGCCCTCGCCCAGGCGTTCTGCTCGGACGCCTTCACCAAGGTCGCTGGCGACACCATCCAGGTCCACGGCGGTATCGGCTTCACCTGGGAACATCCCGCGCACCTCTACCTGAAGCGGGCCAAGAGCTCCGAGGTACTGCTCGGCACACCCGCGTACCACCGGGAGCTGCTCGCGGCCCGGCTCGGCATCTGACACCCAGGAGAAGCAGACATGGAAGTGGACTTCGGGCCCGCCGTAGGCGCCTTCCGCGACGAACTGCGGGACTGGTTCGCGGACCACCTCGTGGGGGAGTTCGCCGCGCACCGGGGGGTGGGCGGACCCACCGACGGCGCCGCCTGGGACGTACGACTCGCCTGGGACCGTGAGCTGTCGGCCGGGAACTGGCTGGGCGTGGCCTGGCCGAAGGAGTACGGCGGACGCGGCCTCGGACTGATCGAGGAGATCGTCTTCGAGTACGAGTACGCCCGCGCGAACGCCCCCTACCGCGCCACCGTCAACGCCCTCGACCTGCTCGGCCCGCTGCTCCTCGCCAGGGGCGACGAGGCCCAGAAGAAGCGCTTCCTGCCGCCGATCCTCGCCGTCGAGGAACTGTGGGGACAGGGCTTCAGCGAACCGGGGGCGGGCTCCGACCTGGCATCCGTCCGCACCCGCGCCGAGCGCGACGGCGACCAGTGGGTGGTCAACGGGCAGAAGGTGTGGACCTCGTTCGGCATCCACGCCGACTGGCTGTACGTCCTCACCCGTACCGAGCCCGACTCCCGGCGCCACAAAGGCCTGACACTGCTGCTCCTCCCCACCGACCAGCCCGGCGTGGAGATCCGGCCCATCCGCAACCTCGCAGGCCAGGACGAGTTCGCCGAGGTCTTCCTCTCCGATGCGCGCACCGGCGCGGACATGGCCGTCGGCGAGGTCGGGCAGGGCTGGCGCACCGCGATGGCCACGCTCGGCATCGAACGCGGTACCACCCTGCTGCCCCAGCAACTCGGCTTCGAGCGGGAGGCCGAGGCGCTGATCGAGCTGGCCCGCGCGCGGGGTGCGCTCGACGACCCGATGCTGCGCCGCCGGATCGTGGACGCCTGGATCTCCGTACGCATCATGCGCACCACCAACCTGCGCACCATCGCCGAACTGACCGCGGGCCGCACACCAGGCGCGCAGGCCACCACGGCGAAGCTCTACGCCTCGACTCGCCACCAGCAACTCGGCCACCTGGCCATGGAGTTGGCCGGACCCGCCGGACAGATCGTGGGCGAGGACTACGAACTCGACACCCGGCAGCGCTCGTTCCTGCTCTCCCTCGCGGAGACGATCTACGGCGGTTCGAGTGAGATCCAGCGCAACATCATCGGAGAGTTGATCCTCGGTCTGCCGAGGGAGCCGCGGCCATGACCTCGACCGAGGACCGCCTCGACCGCGTCGAGTCCCACCAGGCCATCCAGCAACTGCCCATCCGCTACGCCCTGGCCGTGGACTCCCGCGACCTCGACGCCTGGGTCGGCTGCTTCCGCCCTGACGTGGACATGGGACGCCACGGGCGCGGACGACAGGTCCTGCGGCAGCACATCGAGCCCCTCGTGCGCGGTTTCCACCGGTCCGTGCACCAGATCTGCGGCCACCGCGTCGAGTTCACCGGCCGCGACACCGCCACCGGCGCGGTCTACTGCCGCGCCGAGCACGAGGTGGGGGACCGGTGGATCGTGATGGCGATCTGCTACTTCGACGACTACGTGCGCGTGGACGGCGACTGGTATTTCTCCCGGCGCCGTGAACAGCACTGGTACGCGGCCGACGTGACCGACCGCCCCCAGGCGGTCGGATTCAGGGGCTGGGAGGGCGCGGGCGAACCGGGACTCCCCGATGCCTTCCCCACCTGGACGGCCTTCTGGAAGGAGACGTGATGGCACGGCTGGCAGGAAGGACGGCGCTGGTCACCGGCGGCGGCCAGGGCGTGGGCCGCGGCATCGCCCTGGCGCTCGCCGCCGAGGGCGCGGCCGTGGTCATCACCGGCCGTACCGAGACCAAACTGAAGGACACCGCCGGGGAGATCGCCGAGCGCGGCGGGCAGGCGTACACCGTGGTCGGGGACGTGGGGGAGCGGGACGACATCGACCGGATGGTGGCCGAGACGGTACGGCGGTTCGGCGGCCTCGACGTGCTCGTGAACAACGCTCAGTCGTCGGTGCAGCGACGGCTGGAGAAGACGTCGTACGACGATGTCGAACTCACCTACCGCAGTGGGCCGTTGGCCGTCTTCCACGCGATGCAGGCGGCCCTGCCCCATCTGAGGGAGAGCCGCGGCAGTGTCGTCAACCTCGGTTCCTCGGCCGCCGTGCAGGGCGAGGCGACCTTCGCGGCGTACGCCATGGCCAAGGAGGCGATCCGCGGCCTGAGCCGGGTCGCCGCGCGGGAGTGGGGGCCGTACGGGATCCGTGTGAACGTCGTCTGTCCGGCCGCGCTCAGTCCCGCGGCGGAGGACTATCTGGCCGCGCATCCGCGCAAGGCGGAGGAACTCGCCCGCGAGATCCCGCTCGGCCGGCTCGGCGCCCCGGAGGCGGACATCGGCCGGGCGGTGGCCGCGCTGGTGAGCGACGACATGGCGTATCTGACCGGCGCGACACTGATGTTGGAGGGCGGCCGGACCCTCATCGGGTGACGTCCCAGACACACACGCCAACCGCAATCAAGTCGGGGTTCCCGAGGAGGGGAGGACCGGTCGTTGTCGCCGTGGCCTCACGGACGAACGCGGATGACCGGCTTTCCCCTGCGTCGCTCGGTCGGATTGAGCGCGGCGACGGCGTCGTCGAGGGCCGAGACGTCGTCGATGTTCGTCCGCGGTCGTCCGTCCCGAACCCGCCGCACGATCTCGCTCAGTTCGGCACGACCGGCCTCGACGACGAAGTCCACCGCCAGACCCGCAGCCGGCCGCGCCTCGACCGGACCGACGATGGACACCGGCGTTCCGCCGGCCTCGACCAGGTCGGCGGACCGCTTCTGAATGTCGCCGCCGATGACATCGAAGACCAGGTCGACGCCGCCGACCGCGTCCAGCGCGTCCTGTTCGAGGTCGACGAACTCATGCGCGCCGAAGTCGAGTGTCTTGGGCCACTCAGAGGTTCGGCCTGTGTGCCGAGCCGACCGGGCCGGGCTTGCGCAAAGGGCTTCGGAACCGATCGGGCCATGGTGCCGACCTCATGAGACGTCACGCCTAGACGATGCCCCGCGCCCGCAGTCCGTCGAGCTGATCCTCCGTCACCCCGGCCAGCCCGCGCAGGACTTCGGCCGTGTGCTCACCCAGCGCGGGCGCCGGGGAGTAGCCCTCGACCGGGGTCACCGAGAGCCGGATGGGGTTGGCGAGCAGTGGCAGCGGGCCCGACACCGGGTCCTCGACCTCGACCAGCATCCGCCGGTGCCGGATCTGGGGATCGGCGAAGACCTCGGGCATCTCGTTGAACGGGCCCGCCGGCACGTCGTGTTCGTCGAGGAGGGTGAGCCACTCGTCACGGCTCCGAGTCCGCATGATCGCTGCGAGGACCGGCAGGATCTCCTCCCGATGCGTGATGCGGGCGGAGGTCGTGGCGAACCGCGGATCCTGGAGCAGGTCGGTGCGCTCGGCGGCCGTGCAGAACGCGGTGAACTGCTTGTCGTTCCCGGCGACGAGGAAGAGCGGTTTGTCCGCGCAGTGGAAGGCCTGGGAGGGGATTCCGCCGTAGCCGCCGTTGCCGCGTCGGCGCGGAACCTCCCCGGAGATCAGGTAGTTCATCGCGAAGTGCGACAGCGAGGCCAGCCCGCAGTCCAGCAGGGAGAGGTCGATGAACTGGCCCTCTCCCGTGGCGTCCCGGTGCCGCAGCGCCGCCAGGACGGCCGTCGAGGCGTACAGGCCGGTGAGGATGTCGACCATGCTGACCCCGACCTTCATCGGCTCGTCAGGGTGGCCGGAGACGCTCATCATCCCGGACATGGCCTGGAAGATCCCGTCGTAGCCGGGGCGCCCGGCGTACGGGCCGGTCTGGCCGAAGCCGGTGACCGACAGGTAGACGAGGCGTGGGTTGAGTGCCAGCAGGCTCTCGTGGTCGAGGCCGTACTTCGCCAGCGTCCCCGCGCGGAAGTTCTCGACCAGGACGTCCGAGCGGGCGGCGAGCGAGCGGATCAACTCCTGGCCCTCGGTGGTGGCGTGATTGACCGTCACGGACCGCTTGTTGCGGTTGCAGGAGAGGTAGAAGGCCGCGGTGTCCGTGCCGGGGGCGAACGGCGGACCGTACGTCCGTGAGTCGTCGCCGGTGCCGGGCCGCTCGACCTTGATGACCTCCGCGCCGAGGTCGGCCAGCATCTGGGTGGCCAGCGGGGCCGCGAGGATGCGGGACAGGTCGAGGACGCGGATCCCGGCCAGGGCGGTCGACGGCATCGAGGTCTCCCTCTGTTCACGGACATCGAATGAGTTATATAAATAATACATCTGACGCTCGAACTGCACCTCGTGTGATTGCTTCAACTATCCAATTCATGTAACTATATGGATCGGCTGATCGGCCGAGACCGGAGGGCGTGCGGATGACCGTCGCGGCGAGACCCCTCACCGACCAGGAACAGCGCGAACGCCGCGAGTGGTTCCGGGTCCGCTGGGAGCGCGGCGTCGCGTTCAACCGCCTCTGTCGTCTGCGCATGGTCCGCTGGGACCCCGGCGGCGTCGAGGTCGTCCTTCCCTACGCCGAGCAACTCACCGCCCACGAAGGCGTGTTCCACGGCGGAGTGCTCTCCGCGCTGATCGACACCGCGGGCGCGGGAGCCGTGATCGCCGGGCACGACTTCCAGAAGGGGAGTCGGCTCAGCACCGTCTCGATGTCGGTGCAGTACCTCGCGCCCGCCCGCGGCCGGGAGGCCGTCGCCTACGCGCGCTGTGTCCGCCGGGGTCGCAGGCTGCACTTCGCCGACGTCGACGTGATGACCGACGGGGTCGTCTGCGCCCGGGGGCAGGTCGTGGTGACCATCTCCGGGGAACGGCCGGGCATCGGCGAACCCATCCAACCCATCGACGCCGTCGAACCGCTGACCGAGGAGTGACGCGATGCCGGACGAACCCGACCGGGACCTGGTGCTGTACGAGGTCGACGAGGACGGCGTCGCCACCGTCACCCTCAACCGGCCCGAGCGCAAGAACGCCTGGAGCCTCCCGATGGAACGGCGCTTCTTCGCCCACCTGGACGAGGCCGCCCACGACCCCGCCGTCCGCGTCGTGATCGTCACCGGCGCCGGCCGGGCCTTCTGCCCCGGCATGGACGTCCAGCGGCTGGAACAGAACGCGCAGCCGGGTCAGTCCCTCAACCTCCAGGCCCGTGTGCCCATGTACAGCAGGCGGAACATGCCCAAGCCGCTCATCGCGGCCGTCAACGGCGCCTGTGCCGGCATCGGCCTGGTCCAGGCCCTGATCTGCGACGTACGCTTCGCCGCCCGCGGGGCACGCTTCACCACCGCCTTCACCCGCCGGGGCCTCGCCGGCGAGTACAACCTCCCCTACGTGCTGCCCCGCGTCATCGGCCTGGAGAACGCCCTCGACCTCCTCCTGTCCGGCCGGGTCTTCGACGCCGACGAGGCGAGGCGACTCGGACTCGTCAGCCGGGTCGTGGAGCCCGAGGACCTGCTCGACGCCGCCCGCGCCTACGCCCGCGACATCGCCCGCAACTGCTCACCGCGTGCCATGGCCGTCGTACGCCATCAGGTCTACGGCGACCTCGACCGGCCCTTCACCGAAGCGCTCGCCCGCTCGTACTCCGCCATGGAGTTCTTCGCGGGCTCGCCGGACTTCCGTGAGGGGGTCGCCAGCTTCGTGGAGAAGCGGGAGCCCAAGTTCGAGGGACTGCCCCCGGACTTCGACCCCGACGAGGCCACCCGTGACGCGTTCCTGCCGTACTGACCGAGGAGAAGGAAGATGACAGGGCAGCCGTTCCCCGTCGAGGCCGGGCACATCCTGATGTTCGCCCGGGCCATCGGCGACGAGAATCCGGACTACGTCGGAGAGAGCGCGCTCGCGCCGCCCACCTTCACCATGGCGAGCGCCCACCACGACCCCGAATACCGGCTGCGGCCAAAGCCGGGTGAGGAGTGGTTCGGGTCCGGCGCCGCGCCCGGCGTGATGCCCGAGGGCGGTGGCGGGCTGCACGCCGAGCAGCACTTCGAGTACCACCGGCCGGTGCGCGCGGGGGAGACCCTGTACGCCACCACCGTCGCCGGACGCAGCTGGGAGAAGCAGGGCCGCACCGGCCGGCTGCTGTTCAGCGAGCGCGTCACCGAGTACCGGGACGCCGAGGGTGAACCCGTCGTCAGTGCCCGCACCGTGGCGGTCGTGCCCGAGGGCCCCGCGACCCGGAAGGACGCCCGATGACCCTGAGCGCGGACGACGTGAAGGCCGGTGAGACCCGCGAGAGCGTGCTGGTCGACGACCTCAGGCGCACCCGGATCGTCCAGTACGCGGGCGCGTCCGGCGACTTCAACCCGCTGCACACCGACGAGCGGTTCGCCACCGAGGTCGCGGGCTACCCCGGTGTCTTCGCCCACGGCATGCTCACGATGGGCATGACGGGACGGGTCCTGACCGACTGGGTCGGCGTCGAGTCGCTGCTGACCTTCGGGGTGCGCTTCAGGGCCCAGGTGTGGCCCGGTGACACCCTCACCGCCACGGCGACCGTCGAGTCGGTCGAGGACACGCCGGCCGGTCCGGTCGCCCACTTCTCGCTGCGCACCGTCACCCAGGACGGCGCCGAGGTGGTCACCGGCACCGCGACGGCCCGCCTGGAGCCCTGAACCGGTGCGCGACGAACGGGAGTTGACCTGGACGGCGACGGTCGGCGCCGCCTACGACCACTCCCGCCCCGCCGTCCGGTTCGGGGACCTGACCTGGACTGGACACGAACTCCTCGACCGGGCGGCCGGTGCCGCCGACTGGCTGGACACCCTCGGCCTCACCCCCGGTGCCCCGGTGCCCGCCCTCGCCGCCACCTCCGCCGACGCCCTCGCACTGGTGATCGGCGGCGCCGGGTCCGCCCACCCGCTCGCCCCGCTCGGTGTCCGTATGACCCCGTACGAGACCGCGGCCGTGGTCGAGGCATCAGGGGCCGAACTCCTCATCGCGCAACCCGAGTTCGCCGAACTCGGCGAGCAGGTCGCCCGGCTGTCCGGCCGCCGCGCCGTCGTCGTCCCCGAACTCCGCCCGAGCGCAAGGCCGTTGACCGCCGAGCCGGCCGACCTCGCCGCCGTCCTGCACACCTCCGGCACGACAGGCCTCCCCAAACCCGTCCGCATGACCCAACGCCGCCTGGCCGCCCGCGCCCGCGTCAACGGCCGCCTCTGCGCGCTCGATCCGGACAGTTTCTACGGGGGCAGCGCCCCCTTCCACCACATCGCCGGGCTCGGCAACATCGCCGTCGCCCTCGCGGCGGGCGCGCTGATCACCGGGCTGCCCCGCTTCACTGTCGAGGGCTGGGCCCTGCTGCGCGAACTCGGCGCCACCCACACGAGCATGGTCCCGGCGATGCTGGAGACCCTGCTGGCGGCCGGTCAGGCGCACCACGAGACGCTGCGGGTCCTCCAGTACGGCGGCGCACCCGTCCGCCCCGACACCCTGCGCAGGACGTACGAGGCGATGCCCGGCGTCCGCATGCTCAACATGTTCGGGCAGACCGAGGGCTCGCCCATCAGCGTGCTCACCCCCGAGGACCACCGGGAGGCGGTCGCCGGGCGAACCGAACTTCTCCGGTCTGTGGGACGACCCGCGCCCGGCGTCGAGCTGCGGGTCCGCGACAGCGGACCGGACGGCATCGGCGAGATCCACGCCCGCGCCGACCACTTCTTCCGGATCGACGCCGAAGGCTGGCTGCACAGCGGTGACCTGGGCCGCGTGGCCGAGGACGGCTACCTCTACCTGTACGGCCGGGGCAGCGACATGATCATCCGGGGTGGCGAGAACGTCCATCCGCTGGAGGTCGAGACCGTCCTGGCCGCGCACCCCGGCGTCGCGGACGTCGCGGTCACGGGCGCACCCGACGAACGGCTAGGCCAGACCGTCGTCGCCTTCGTCGTGCCCGCCGACCCCGACGTCCCACCCGAACCGGCCACGCTCAGGGCGCACGCCCGCGCCCGACTGTCCGGATTCAAGGTCCCGGTCCGCTGGTGGCTCGTGGACGACCTGCCGCGCAACGCCAACGGCAAGGTCGTACGGCGCCTGCTGCGCGAGCCCGGCCAAGGAGGAGCACATGACTGACCACTGCGTCGTCGGCCCGGAGAGCATGGGCGTGGACCCGCACCGGCTGGACGTCCTGCTGCGCCGGATCCGCCTGGAGGTCGAGCACGGGCCGTTGCCGTCCGCGCAGGTCGCCGTCGCGCGGGGCGGTCGTCTGGTGGCTTTCGAAACGTGGGGGGACGCGGCGGGCCCGAGCACTCGATACGTCCTGCAGTCCGTCGGGCGGTCGATCGTCGCGGGCGTCGTGTGGAAGCTGCTCGGCGAGGGACTCCTGAACCTGGACGAGCAAGTCGCCTCGATCATCCCGGAGTTCGCGCCGAACGGGAAGGAGACGGTGACCGTCGAGCAGGTGCTCACACACACCGCCGGCTTCCCCTTCGCGCCCCTCGGCTACCCGAAGATGCTGGACCGCGACCAACGGCTCGCCGCCTTCGGCCGCTGGCGGCTCGACACCCCGCCGGGCACCCGCTTCCAGTTCCATCTCACCGCCGCCGCCTGGCTGATCGCCGAGATCGTCGAGCGCCGCACGGGGCTGCCCTTCGCCGACTATCTCCACGAGCGGATCACCCGGCCGCTGGGCCTCACCTCGATCGAACTCGGTGTCCCCATCGGTCAACAGCCCGGCACCGTCGCCCCGATGATCGCCACCGACCGCACCGACGACACCCAGGAACCCGACCCCTGGGGACCGTGGTACCTCTCCGACCCCCGCGTCCTGGCGGCCGGCGAACCCAGCCACGCCCTGGTCGCCACCGCCGCCGATGTCGCCCTCTACTTCCAGGCGTTGGAGCACTCAGGCCTGTGGAAGCCGGAGGCGGTGGCGGACGGTACCCGGATCCGGCTGACCCAACTCCCGCACGGGGAGCAGATCTACGGGGGCGGCGGCAGCCGACGTACCAGCATGGGCCTGTTCGTGACGGTGGCAGGGCCGGACGCCGGCAGCCAACTCCCGTCCACCGGCTCGCCCTTGCTCTTCGGCAGCACGGGAGCCGCCTACCAACTCGGCTTCATGGACCCGGAGTCGGGTCTGTCCTTCGCCTGTCTGAGCAACGGCTACCCGCTCGCCGGCTACGACCACTCCCGGCGGGGCACGGCACTGCTCACGAACATCGCGAACCTGGCGGCGGACCTGGTCCGATGACCGGGTCCGCCGCCAGGCGGGGGCATTTCGACGCTCAGCGGCTGATCAGCTGCTGAGCGTTGTTGTACATGATGTCGTCCTGGACCGACTCGTCGAGTTCCGCGAGGAGTTTGCGGTAGTCGGCAGGGTTGGCGATGCCCTCCGCGTGCGGGAAGTCCGAGCCCATCACGATCGACTCGTGGTAGCCGAGCCGCTTGACCAGGCTCGGGATGTCGTCCTCCGGATAGGGCACCACACGGATGTGCTTGCGGAACACCTGACTGGGGCGCTCCGCCAACTGGCCGCCGATCCAGGGGCCGTTGCGGCCCATGCCGCGGCTCTTGTCCATGTGGCGGACGAAGTGGGGCACCCACTCGGCGCCGAACTCGGAGACCAGGACGTTGATGTCGGGGAAGCGTCCGAAGAGGTTGTCGAATATCAGCGCGGACAGCGTCTCCTCGATCGGGCGCTGGCCGTAGGTGTTCATCCACTGCCACGCGGACATCCGGAAGTGGATCGGGCTCGCGTCGTGGCCCCAGGCGGGGGCGACGTTCGAGTTGTAGTAGAACTCGCTGATGTGGTAACAGACGCTGGCCTTGGCCTCGTTGACCAGTTTCCAGAACGGGTCGAAGTACGGGTCGCCCGGTGAGCGGCCGTACTGCGGCCCGGTCGGCAGCATGATGAACCGGGCGCCCTGCTCCAGGACGTACTCCAGCTCCTTGACCGCGCTGTCCAGGTCGCGCAGCGACAGCAGGGCCGGGGCGTAGATGCGGTCCTGGTGGTTGAAGCCCCACACCTCGTTCATGTAGCGGTTGAACGAGTGGTAGTTGGCGTAGAGGGGTTCGACGCCCTGCACGTACTCCTCGGCGACCAGTGCCCAGCCACCCGGGTAGATGATCGTCTGGTCCAGGCCCTGCTCGTCCATGACGCGCAGCCGGGCCTCGCGGTTCTGGTAGGACTCGTGCATCGGCTCGAACTGGTACGTCTCGTCGGGGTTGCCCGAGGCCATGGCCTTGAGCATCTCCTTGAGCGAGCCGGGGCGGTAGACCTGCCCGAACTCCGGTTCCAGGCAGACCACGATCCGGTCCCCGGCGAGGATGACCTCACGGCCGTCCGGGAGCGTCACCGGGGCCACTGCCTGGCCGAGGAACTCCTTCGGGAGGTAGCGGGTGAAGGAGTCCCGTTCCTCGTACATGTGCTGGTCGCAGTCGAAGATGCGCTTGCGCTGTTCGGCCATGGCCGTCGCCTCCGGACCCCAGATCTATTCAGTACGCCTCCTATAATTATCTAACTGTTTCGGAGACGCAAGGGGTGAGATGGGAACGGCTCGGTGATCCTCGGTCCGCCCGGTCAGTCGATGAGTTCGAGCACCGTCTTGGGGCCGGCCCCGTTCACCACGTCGTCGGCGCCGCTGATGTGGCGCTGCCACAGCTTCTCGGCCTCGTCCGCCTTGCCGGACTCGATCAGGCCGACCAGCCGCACATGGGCGCGGTGCCCCTTGAGGGCCTGTGCCTTCTGGGTGGCGGCGTCGGTGGCGGCCGCGGTGTACGAGGCGTTGGCCCGGTCGATGATGTTGCGCAGCATGCCGCACAGGAGGATCAGCGTCTGGTTGCCGGTCAGTTCGACCAGCAGGGCGTGGAAGGTGTCCTGGGCCTCGACCAGGCCCAGCGGGTCGTCCAGGACGGTCTTCTCGGCGGCCACCGCGTCGCGCAGTCGCTTGATGTCGTCCACCGTGTGCTTGGCGGCCAGTTGGCGCACGCACGGCGGCTCGATGACGGCCGCGGCGCGATAGACGTCGCCCAGGGTGGCGCCGCGGTATTCGAGGATCAGACCGGCGAAGCGGGCCGCGACATCGGAGTCCGGCGCGCTCACCCGGGCGCCGCCATGCGCACCGCGCCGTACCGTGATCAGCGACTCCGACTCCAGGACGCGGAACGCCTCGCGCAGGGTCGGCCGCGAGATGCCGAACTGCTCCATCAGCCCCGACTCCGGCGGCAGGGCGTCGCCGGGCTTCAGCTCGCCCCGTACGATCTGGCGACGCAGCTCCGCGGCGACCAGCTCGGCGGTCTTCGGGACACGCACCTGACGTCCGACGCGGGCACGCGTGGGGACGGGCACGATCGGCGTTTCTGCGCGGGCTGCCTCGGCCACGGCGGGCTCCTCCATATAGCAAAATGAATCGTCTTAGTGCATCGAGGGTACCAGGTCAAGGGTTGAGTGATCTTCTCCTTGCGGGGCCCGATCTGGCGTCCGGGGCGCAGTTGGGTATATAGATGATTCATCTAGCTATAAAGCCAACGCGGGCTCTGGGAGTGACCTCGATGAACGAGCATGCGGCCCCGGTGATCCTCAGCGAGCCGACCGGCGACGGAGTCATGCTGCTCACCCTGAACCGGCCCGAGCGGCACAACGCCTGGACGCTGGAGATGGAGCTGCTCTACAACGAGTTGTTCGACCGTGCCGAGACGGATCCGGCCGTACGGGCCGTCGTCCTCACCGGCGCGGGACGCAGCTTCTGTCCCGGCATGGACATGAGCGTCCTGGACGACGCGTCCTCCGGCGCGCGTCCGTGGCCGACCGACCGGCTGCCGCCGCGCACCCGGCCCATGTCGTTCCCCAAGCCCCTGGTGGCCGCAGTCAACGGCGCCTGCGCCGGCATCGGCTTCAATCAGGCGCTGATGTGTGACGTGCGATTCGCCGTGCCGGGCGCCAAGTTCGCCGCCGCGTTCAGCGCGCGCGGTCTGGTGGCCGAGGACGGCGTCTCGTGGCTCCTGCCCCGGATCGTCGGGTACGGGAACGCGAGCGACCTGCTGTTGTCCTCACGCCGCGTCACCGGAACAGAAGCGCACGCGATGGGTCTGGTCAACCGTCTGGTCGAGCCGGAGGAACTGCTCCCGGCGGCCCTCGCGTACGCGACGGAGCTGGCCCGCTCGGCCAGCCCGTACGCGATGTCCCTCATCAAACGGCAGCTCGTCGACGACCAGTCGAGAAGCTTCACCGAGAGCCGTGAGACCGCTGCCGCGCTGCTGGCCACGGCGAAGCGCGCGCCGGACTACCGCCAGGGCGTGCGCAGTTTCATCGAGCGCCGGCCGCCGGGGTTCGCCGGGTTGGGGGAGACCGCGTCGGAGCCGGCGGAGGCCTCGTCGTGAGCCGCGCCGAACTCCCGCTGCATCGCCGGACCGTCACCGTCACCGCATACGAGGAGCCGGGCGGCGAGGAGATCTCGGTCGAGGCGGAGCTGCGTGACGAGCGGCCGTGGGCCGAGCCGGAGGCGGCAGACATCCACCGGATGGTGCTGGCGGTGCGGGTCCGCCTCGCGGACATGACCGTCGTGGCCGCCGACGCGGACATGCTGACGTTTCCGCACGCGGAATGCCCGTTCATCACCCCGGCCTTCGACAGCCTGGTCGGCCTCGGCGTCGCCGCCGGATACAACCGGGCGATCCAGGAGCGGTTCCGCGGTGTCCTCGGCTGCTCCCACCTCTACGAGCTGGCGCGGGTGCTCGGTCCCGCCGTGGTGCAGGCGGCGATGTCGGCCAACGCGCGACGCCGTGACGCGGGCGAGCCCGCGAACGGACCACGTGCCACTGCCGGGGTGCTGAACAGCTGCCACATCTGGGCCCCGGATGGCGTGGGCCTGCGCAAGCTGGACGCGGGCTGGCGTCCGGGGACCGGCCCGCGTCCGGTTCCCGGACTGGGGACGTTCGAGACGAGCGAGTGAGTCGGCGGGGCTGAGGGGCGGCTACCCGAAAGCGGGGCCGGGGTTGGCCGAGGCCGGCTGTGCGGAGGTGGAGTCTGCCCAGCCGGATTCGTCTCCCTCGGACGGCGCCGATCCATGTCACGTTCGGTTCGGCCGGGTCGGCGCGAGGACGCCGCCGCCGACCAGCGGATGCCCGACCGGAACGGCGGAGTCAGGGACCTCGACGGCAACCTGTTCCACGGCGGCGTCGTCATCGATCTCTCGACGAGGCCCACATCGGGCCGGCCGACACGGCGGCAGCCCTGGTCCGCCGCTACCTGGTCCGCCGCCGAACCGGCCCTAACCGGCCGTCGCCCGCGGCTCGCGCGGCAGCCCCAGCACCTTCTCCGCGAGGATGTTCCGCTGCACCTGCGAGGTGCCCGCGTAGATCGTCCCGGAGCGGGCGATCAGATACGTCGTCGACCAGGACGCCGAGGAGTTCGCGGCGCCGGGGTCGTCGGTGCGGTAGGTGCGCAACGGCGGCCGGCCGACCGGCACTTGGCCGTGCAGGCCCATGATGTCCATCGCCAGGTCGGTGACCTTCGTGTGGTACTCGCTCCAGTACAGCTTGGCGATCGACGACTCGGGGCCCGGCTCCGCGCCCTTGAGCCAGCCGGTGAGGATGCGGTAGCCGAGGTAGCGCATGATCTCGACCTTGGACCAGCACCAGGCGATCCGCTGCCGGATGACCGGGTCCTGGTCCCTGCCGTACAGGCGGGCCAGCTGCACCAGGCGTTCCACCTCGGCCCGGAACAGGATCGGGTTGGTGGCCGCCTCCTCCCCGCGCTCGACGCCCAACAGGCTCTGGGCGACCGTCCAGCCGTTGTCGACGCCGCCCACGACGAGGTCGGCGCGGGTGCGGGCGCCGTTGAAGAAGACCTCGTTGAAGTGGAGTTGGCCGCTCATCATGCGAAACGGCCTTACCTCGACGCCGGGTTGGTCCAGCGGGACGAGGAGGAAGGAGATGCCGCGGTGCTTGGAGGCGTCGCGGTTCGTGCGGGCCAGGACGAAGATCCAGTCGCTGTGATGGGCGCCGGACGTCCACACCTTCTGGCCGTCGATCACCCACTCCTGACCCTCGCGGACGGCGCGCGTCGTGAGCGAGGCCAGGTCGGAGCCCGCGTCGGGCTCCGAGTAGCCCTGGCACCAGGTGTCCTCACCGCTGAGGATGCGCGGCAGGAAGTGGCCGCGCTGCTCGTCCGTGCCCCAGCGCAGCAGTGTGTTCGCCAGCATCTTGACGCCGAAGGTGTCCTGCGGCAGCCCGAACGGCACGCCGGCCAGGGCCAGTTCCTCCATCAGGACCACCTGGTGGAGCTTGGACAGGCCCCGGCCGCCGTACTGCTCGGGCCAGGTGAGGGAGAGGTAGCGGTGCTCGGCGAGCAGGCGCCGCCAGTCGCGGGCGAAGGACCAGGCCGCCTCCTCGTCCAGGGCGCCGATGCCCTTCCAGTCCGGCGGCAGCTCCTCGGCGAGGAACTCCTTGACCTCGGTGCGGAACGTCTCGGTCTCCGCGGGATAGCTGATGTCCACCCGTGTGCTCTCCTCGCCCGGCCCCGCTCGCCCAGCCGATCGCTGTATTGATTGTTTCAGCATAATAGGTTATCTATTTAAGTGGAATAGCGTCGAGTCGGGAGCGGGCTGACATGGGACTGCTGGACGGCCGCAACGCGGTGATCACCGGCGGCGCGCAGGGCATCGGCTTCGAGATCGCCGGCGTACTCGGCGCCGCGGGCGCGTCCGTCGTCCTCGGCGACATCAACGAGGACGCCGCGGCGCAAGCCGCCGAGCGCCTGGTCAAGAACGGGGTGGCCGCCGGCTCGCTGCGCTGCGACGTCACCTACGAGGACGAGGTCGCCGCCCTGGTCGCCCACTGCGCCGACACCTTCGGCCCGGTCGGTGTCATGGTCAACAACGCCGGGATCACCCGCGACGCGACCCTGCGCAAGATGGCCGCGTCCGACTTCCGCGCGGTCGTCGATGTCCACCTGACCGGCGCCTGGAACGGCACGCGGTACGCCGCCGAGGCGATGCGCGCCCACGGACACGGCGGCAGCATCGTCAACATCTCCTCCATCGCCGGCAAGGTCGGCAACTTCGGCCAGACGAACTACAGCGCCGCCAAGGCCGGACTCATCGGTCTGACCAAGGCATCCGCCAAGGAACTCGCCAAGGCCGGCATCCGCGTCAACGCCGTACAGCCCGGCCTGATCCGCACCGCCATGACCGAGGCGATGCCGCCTGCCGCCTGGGACGCGAAGCTCGCCGAGATCCCCCTCGGTCGCGCGGGCGAACCCGCCGAGGTCGCCCAGGTCGTCCTCTTCCTCGCCTCCGACATGGCGAGCTACGTCACCGGAGCCGTGGTCGAGGTGACCGGCGGCCGGTACATGTGACCCCTCATGAAAGGCATGGCCGATGCCCGCCCTCCTGCGTGACGCGGTGATCTGCGAACCCGTGCGTACCCCCGTCGGTGGCTACGGAGGCGTCTTCCGCGACGTGCCGGCGACCGAGCTGGCCGCCGCCGTCGTACGCGCCGTACTGGACCGCACCGGTATCCCGCCCGCCGCCGTCGACGACGTACTGCTGGGGCAGTGCTACCCCAACGGCGAGGCCCCGGCCATCGGCCGGGTGGCCGCACTGGACGCCGGTCTGCCGGTGGAGGTGCCGGGGCTGCAGATCGACCGCCGTTGCGGTTCCGGGCTGCAGGCGATCATCACGGCGGCGATGCAGGTGCAGACCGGCGCGAGCGACCTCGTGCTGGCCGGCGGCGTCGAGTCGATGAGCCAGGCCGAGTTCTACACCACCGGCGTCCGCTTCGGCGTACACGGCGCGGGCACCACCCTGCACGACCGGCTGGCCCGCGGCCGGGTGACCTCCGGGGGCGTCAACCACCCCGTTCCCGGCGGGATGCTGGAGACCGCCGAGAACCTCCGACGGGAGTACGCGATCCCCCGCGAGGAGCAGGACCGACTCGCCCTGCGCTCCCACGAGAAGGCGGTCGCAGCCCAGCGCGAGGGCCGGTTCGCCGACGAGATCGTGGCCGTCACCGTACGGACCAGGAAGGGTGAGACGGTCGTCGACACCGACGAACACCCCCGCCCCGACTCGACGTTGGCGAAACTCGCAAGCCTGCGCCCCGTACTGGGAGGGCAGGACCAGGAGTCGACCGTGACCGCCGGGAACGCCAGCGGACAGAACGACGGCGCCGCCCTCTGTATCGTCACCCACCCCGAGCGCGCCGCCGAACTCGGCCTGCGCCCCCTGGCCCGCCTGGTCTCCTGGGCCGTCGTGGGCGTGCCCCCGGAGACGATGGGCATCGGCCCGGTACCCGCTACGGCCAAGGCACTTGAGCGCGCCGGGCTGAAACTCTCCGACATCGACCTGATCGAACTCAACGAGGCCTTCGCCGCCCAGGTGCTCGCCTGCACCCGCGAATGGGCCCTGACCGAGGCCGACTTCGAGCGGTTCAACGTCAACGGCTCCGGCATCTCGCTGGGCCACCCCGTCGGCGCCACCGGCGGCCGCATCCTCGCCACCCTGCTCCGCGAACTCGACCGCCGCCAGGGCCGGTTCGGCCTGGAGACCATGTGCCTCGGCGGCGGCCAGGGCCTGGCCGCCGTCTTCGAACGGACGCCCGCAATCGACGCCAATGGAGGACGCTGATGGCCGGACTGATCGCATACGGCGCCTACGTGCCGTACCACCGCCTCGCCCGGGCCGACATCGCCGCCACCCTCGGGACGCCCCCGTCCCGGGGCACGCGCGCGGTCGCGGGCTACGACGAGGACACCACCTCGATGGCCGTCGAGGCGGCCCGGGGCGCCCTGTCCCGGGACGGACTGCGCACCCGCATCGGCCAGTTGTTCCTCGCCACCGCCGCGCCCGCCTACCTCGACAAGACCAACGCGACCGCCGTCCACGCCGCGCTCGGCCTGGACGCGCACGTCCTCGCCGCCGACATGGCGGGCTCCGTCCGCTCCGGCCTCGGCGCGCTGGTCACCGCCGCCCGCTCCCCGGTCCCGACCCTCGCGGTCCTCTCCGACCTGCGCACCGGACTGCCCGGCGGCGGCGACGAGAGCGCGGGCGGCGACGGCGCGGCGGCCTTCGCCTTCGGCGGGCACCGCAACGGAGCCCCCGTGATCGCGGAACTGCTCGCCCACGACACGGTCAGCGACGAGATCCTCGACCGCTGGCGGCTGCCCGGCGCGCCCGCCTCCCGCGTCTGGGAGGAGCGCTTCGCCGAGGAGATCTACGCCTCCCTCGCGGACAAGGCGCTCAGCGCCGCCCTCGACCAGGCGGGCCTGGACCGCGGCGCCGTCGACCACTTCATCGTCTCCGGCCTGCACGCGCGCGCGTGCGCCACGGTGCGTCGCACCTCAGGCGTACGCCCCGAGGCGGCGACCGCCGACCTCACCGCGGAGATCGGCAACGCCGGTACCGCCCAGCCCGGCCTGCTCCTCGCGGACGTACTCGACCGGGCCGAACCCGGCCGGATCATCGCGCTCGTCGTCCTCGGCGACGGCGCCGGAGTCCTGCTCCTGCGCACCACCGACGCCCTCCCCGCACACCGCGCCGCCCGCCCGGTCGCCGCGCAGATCGCCGCGGGCGGCGCCCCCATGCCGTACGCCACCTACCTCTCCTGGCGCGGCCTCCTCGACCGCGAACCACCTCGCCGCCCGGATCCCGAACCGCCCTACGCCCCGCCCGCGCACCGCCGCACCCGCTGGAAGTACGGCTTCGTCGCCTCCCGTTGCGAGAAGTGCGGGACCCGGCATCTGCCGCCGGACCGGGTGTGCGTGTCCTGCCGGAGCGTCGACGCCATGACCGACGAGCCGATGGAGCAAGTGCGGGGCACGGTCGCCACGTTCACCGTGGACCGGCTGGCTCACACTCCGAGTCCGCCGATGCTCGTGGTGGTCGTCGACTACGGCGGCGGCGGCCGCTTCCGCTGCCAGCTCACCGACGCCACCGAGGCCGACGCCGTCATCGGCGCCCGGGTCGAGATGACCTTCCGGCGCACGGTCACCGCCGCCGGCGTCCACAACTACTTCTGGAAGGCTCGGCCGGTACGCACCGGCGAGACCGAGGGGACAGGCGCATGAGCTCGCACGGAATCCGGGACCGGGTCGCGATCGTCGGCATGGGGTGCACGCCCTTCGGTGAACACTGGAACCGCTCGGCGGACGACCTGCTGGTCGACGCCGTGGGCGAGGCGGTCACCTCGGCCGGCATCACGCTCGACGACATCGACGCGTTCTGGCTCGGCACCCAGGCCTCCGGAGTCTCCGGACTGACCCTCAGCCGCCCCCTGCACCTGCCGTACAAGCCGGTCACCCGCCTGGAGAACATGTGCGCGACCGGCTCCGAGGCGCTGCGCAACGCCTGTTACGCGGTCGCCTCGGGCGCCTACGACGTGGCGATGGCGGTCGGCGTGGAGAAGCTCAAGGACTCCGGCATGTCCGGGCTCTCGGGCACCACGATGCCGGGCGCGGGCGACGACAGCCGTGGCGAGATCACCGCTCCGGCGAACTTCTCCCTCCTCGCCCCCGCCTACGCCGCCAAGTACGGCCTGGCGGAAGAGGAGTTGAAGGACGTCATCACCCGCATCGCCTGGAAGAACCACATGAACGGCGCCCGCAACCCGCGCGCCCAGTTCCGCAAGGAGGTGCCGCTGGAGCGCATCCGGTCGGCGCCGATCGTCGCGGGCATGCTCGGCGTGTTCGACTGCTCGGGGGTCTCCGACGGTTCGGCGGCGGCGATCGTCGTACGGGCCGAGGATGCCTACCGGTACACCGACAAGCCTATCTTCGTGAAGGCCCTGTCCTTCGTCGCGGGACCGGCCGACGGACTCCTCGACCCCGACTACGACTTCACCACCTTCCCCGAGGTCGTCGTCTCCGCCCAGGAGGCCTACCGGCAGGCGGGCATCACCGACCCGCGCGCCGAACTCGCGCTCGCCGAGGTCCACGACTGCTTCACACCGACGGAGTTGGTGCTGATGGAGGACCTGGGCTTCTCCGAGCGCGGACAGGCATGGAAGGACGTCACCAGCGGCGCCTTCGACCTCGACGGTTCACTGCCGGTCAACCCGGACGGCGGCCTGAAGGCCTTCGGTCACCCCATCGGCGCCTCCGGGCTGCGCATGATGTTCGAGGCCTGGCTCCAACTGCGCGGCGAGGCACCGCCCGAGCGGACGGTCCGCACCCTCGCCGAAGGGCGCTCGCTCGCCCTCACCCACAACCTCGGCGGCGGCCCCGGCGAATGCGTCTCCTTCGTCTCCGTCGTCGGCAGCGAACTCACCGACTGAGAAAGGTGGTTGAGTCATGGGACGACTCGACGACAAGATCGCGATCGTGACCGGGGCCGCGTCCGGCATCGGCGCCGCCGCCGCCCGCCGCGTGGCGGCCGAGGGCGCCCACACGGTCGTGGCCGATCTGAACCTCGACGGAGCCAAGGCGGTCACGGAGGAGATCCGGGCCGCCGGCGGATCCGCCACGGCGGTTCCGGTCGACCTGGGCGACATCGACTCCGTACGGGCCATGGTGGCCACGGCGGTCGACACCTACGGCGGCCTCGACATCCTGCACAACAACGCGGCGGCGACCCACCTGGCCGCCCGGAAGGACCTCGCCGTCCTGGAGGCCGACCCGGCGGTCTGGGACGACACGATGCGGATCAACCTGCGCGGCACCATGGTCGCGATCCAGGCCGCGGTCCCGCACATGATCGCCCGCGGCGCCGGCTCGATCATCAACACCTCGTCCGGCGCCGGTCTCGCGGGCGACCTGCGCAACCCCGCGTACGGCGCCTCGAAGGCCGCCCTCATCAACCTCACGCAGTACGTCGCCACCCAGTACGGCAAGCAGGGCGTGCGCTGCAACGCCATCGCCCCGGGGTTCGTCGTCACCCCGGCGAGCGCCGGTTCGGCGCATGGGGCGATCCGGGAGAAGATGCTCCGCCATCACCTCACCCCACGCCTCGGCCGACCCGAGGACGTCGCGTCGGCGGTCGTCTTCCTCGCCTCCGACGAGTCCGCCTTCATCACCGGGCACACCCTGCGGGTGGACGGCGGGCTGCTCTCGCACCAGCCCTACGTGGCGGACCTGCGGGACGCCTGAACCACCGTCAGGACGACGTCTCCGGCTCCAGATCGCCCAAGTAGGCCGCCCGGACCGCCGGATCGCGGCGCACCTCGTCCGGGGTGCCCGCGCAGATCCGGCGGCCGAAGTCCAGGACGACGACCTGGTCGCACACGCTCATCACCATGTCGACGTCGTGCTCGACGAGCAGCACCCCCATGCCCCACTCCTCGGCGAGCCGCCGCACCAGCCGGGCCAACTCCCGTGTCTCGTCGTCGGACAGCCCCGCCGCCGGTTCGTCCAGCAGCAGCACCGACGGCGAGGTCGCCACCGCCCGCGCGATCGCCAGCAACCGCCGCTCGCCGTACGACAGGTCTCCCACCGGCCGGTCCAGACTGTCCTGGAGCCCGAACTCCCCTACCGCGACCAGTACTTGGGCGGGCAGCGGGCGGCTGCTGGGGCGGACCAGGTCGGTGAGCCAGGTCCACCGCCCGGGCCGCTCGCAGGCGGCGTAGAGGTTGTCCAGCACCGTCATGTCCTCGAACAGCTCCAGCGACTGGAAGGACCGGCTCAGCCCGGCCCCGGCCCGCCGGTGCACCGGCACCCGGGTCACGTCCCGCTCGCCGAGGCGGACGCTGCCGGACGCGGCCCGGGTGAAGCCGGTGACGGCGTCGATGGCGGAGGTCTTGCCGGCACCGTTGGGGCCGATGAGACCCACCACCCGGCCCGGTTCGACGTCCAGCGAGAGCCCGTCGACGGCGACGACACCGCCGTAACGGACCGTGAGGTCGCGTACGTGCAGAGGGAGGGGTGCGGCGCGCGGGACATCCGGCAGGGGAGCCGTCTCCTTCCCGGGCGTGACGGCAGCGCGCTGCCGTCGCAGTTTTCGCTCAAGTCCCCTTGTCTGCCTGCCGAGTTCCCTCCCGATGCCGTCCTGGTTGCCGACCAGGGTCAGCACCAGGATGATCCCGCCGATCAACGGCATCCACTCGCTCAGCCCCGGCACCACCAGGTCCCCGAACCGGGCGCCGACCGTGCCCGCGGCGAACGTGGCGCCGAACAGCGGGCCGACGAGGAAGCCGACACCGCCGATGACGGCGAGCCCGAGCGCGGTGACGGAGTCGAAGCTCGCGAAGTCGGAGAAGACGACGGAGGTCGAGCGGAAGCCGGTCAGCACTCCGGCGAGCGCGGCGATGGCCGAGGACAGACCGAAGGCGTAGAGCTTGGCCGCGCGGACGTCGATGCCCAGGGCAGCGGCGGCCCGCTCGTTGGCCCGTACGGCGATGAGACGGCGGCCGGTCCTGCCGCGCCGGACGTTGGCGACCACGAGCGTGGCGGCGACGAACAGGACCAGCACGACGGCGGCGTAGCGCTGCGGATGGTCGACGCCGGAGATGCTGATGCCGAAGAGCGTCTGGCCGCCGACCGCGATGCCGTCGCTCCCGGGCGTCGTCGACAGGTCGGTGTTCTGGAAGACCATCGCCTCCAGGGTGGTGCCGAGCCCGAGCGTGATGATCGCGAGATTGACCCCGCGCGTACGCACGGCCGGCAGCGCGAACAGCAGGCCGATCGGTACGGTCCCCAACACGCCTGCCAGCAGGGCGAGTTCGAAGGGCCAGCCCCAGTCCGCCGCCGCGTGCCCGGCGATGAAGGCGCCGGTCCCGGCGAGGGCGTAGGCCGCGAGCGACACCTGTCCCGCGTACCCGGTGACCACGATGATCGACAGGATGATCAGGGAGAGCACCAGGGTGCTGGTGATCGCGTCGGCCCACAGTGGTGTCGACAGGCTCACCAGGACCAGCCCGATCACGACGGCCAGTGCGAGGGGGACGGGGCGGACCCTGCCGGTGCCCAGTGCCGGGAGCCGGTCGAGGAACGTGCCGCGCAGCGGCAGCGCCCGGCCGCGCGCGACCAGCACCAGGGCGATGAAGAGGAACGGCACCGAGGAGGCGAGTCCGGTGACGCCCGAGCCGAAACGCGTCAGTTCGGACTGCGCGACACCGATGACCAGCCCGCCCGCCAGGGTGATCGGGAACGACGAGAACCTGCCGACCAGGGCGGCGGCCAGCGCGCTCAGCAGCAGCGTGGTCAGCCCGGTCACCGACAGACCGATCACCGGCACGATCAGGATGGCCGTGAGCCCCGCGAGCGCGGAGCCCAGTGCCCAGTTGCCGGCGGCGATCAGGTCCGGGGACCAGCCGAGCGAGGCGGCGATGCTCTCGTTCTCCGCGACCGCTGTGGTGCCCAGCCCGAACAGGGTGCGCTTGTAGAGGAGATGGAGGACCGCGGTCACGGCGAGCGCGATGCCGAGCAGCCACACGCGGTCCTCGGAGACCGTCGCCCCGGCGATCGTCAGCAGCCGGGTGGGCAGCTTGCCAGGGACCAACTGCAGGCTGTCGCCGTAACGTTTGACGGCGATCGCGCTGAGGACGATGAACACCGCGAGGGTGCCGACCAGCCGGGCCAGGGTGGACGCCCTGCGCAGCGGGCGGATCACCAACAGGTGGGTGAGCACGCCCAGGACGGCGGAGGTGAGCACGCCGCACGCGGTGGCGGGCCAGTACGGCACGCCGTGGTTGACGGCGAGCTCCCACTGGACGTAGGCACCGGCCATCCCGATCGCGCCGTGCGCGAAGTTCAGGACACCGGAGCCCCGGTAGACCAGCACGATGCCGTGCGCGGTGAGCGCGTAGAGGGCGCCGAGCCCCAGGCCGAGCAGGGCGAAACGCAGGACGTCGTCCATCCGAGGAACCTCCCAGACACGGGACGAGACAGTGCATTCATTTAAATAATTGTGCCGAGAGTACTTCACTAACCCTAAAATGCGCCCCATGCTGTTCGGCATCTCGACGTCGCCCACTTTGGGCGCGAGCCCCGGAGGGACCATGAACGACTCACGCCGACGCAGAACAGCCGCAGCGAGCGCTCTCGCGGTGACCGGAGCCCTGCTCGCCGCAGGATGCGGGGGAGAGGCGGCAAGCAGTTCGGCCGAGACCTCCTCGCTCAAGGGCACCCCGGTCAAGGTGATGGTCTGGGCGCCGGAGAACACCCAGGGCAGCGCCCAGCCGGGTATTCACCTCACCGCCACGGCCTACGAGAAGTGGATCAACGCCAACGGCGGGATCAAGGGCGGACCCCTCAAGGTCGAGTTCTGCAACGAGAAGGGCGACCCCGACGAGGCCGAGAAGTGCGCCCAGCAGGCCGTCGCCGACAAGGTCACCGCGGTCGTCGGCTCCTACAGCCTCGCCGGCGACCGCTACATGCCCATCCTTCAGAAGGCCGGCATCCCGTACATCGGCGGGACCGGCGTCTCCGCGGCGGAGTTCTCCAACCCGCTGTCCTTCCCGGTCAACGGCGGCACCCCGGTGGTCTTCGCCGCCCACGGCCGCCAGCTGGTGGAGCAGGGCTGCAAGAAGATCACCGGCGTACGGTACGACGTGGCCGCCGCGGCCGTGGTCTCGCAGTTCCTCACCCTCGGCGTGACCTCCGCCGGCGGTGCGGCACCCAAGGACCTCAAGGTGCCGCTCACCGCAACCGACCTCGCCCCGCAGGTCGCCGCGACCAAGGGCAGCGACTGCGTGAGCGTCATCCTGGGCACCGCCTCGGACCTGTTCGTGAAGTCGTACGTCCAGTCCGGCGACAAGACCAAGCTCGCCAGCGTCGTCGGCAACCTCACCCCGCAACTGGCCGCGAGCACCGGCGGCAGCGGCAGCCCGCTGGAGGGCGCCGCGATCACCGGCTACTACCCGCCGACCTCCGACGCCGTCTGGAAGGACTTCGTGACGGCGGCCAAGGGCAAGGACATCGACACCACCAACGGCGCCAACGCGACGACCTGGGTGGCCTTCAAGGTCTTCACCGAGGCCGCCAAGAAGCTCCCGACGATCTCGGCCGAGGCGCTGGTGCAGGAGCTGAACACCACCTCAGGCATCGACACCGGAGGCCTGACCCCGCCCCTGAACTGGAAGGCGTCGACGGCCCTGCCGATCAAGGGTCTGGACCGCATCCACAACACGACCGCCACCGAACTGATCATCCGCGACGGGAAGATCGAGTGGGCCAAGGCCGGGTCGACCTTCGTCGACGTCCGCAAGGTGCTGACGGCCGCCTCGCACGGCTGAGCCCGCTTCGGTCCGGCCGGCAGCCGTTTCCGGCCTGCTTCGGTTCCCGGCCGACTCCGGTTGAGGAGAGACCTCGTGCACGACACAGATGTGCCCCTGATAGCAACCCGTGCCCTGTCCGCCGGATACGGCAGCCGACCCGTCGTGAACGACCTCGACCTGGAGGTCCGGCCGGGCGAGGTCGTCGCCCTGCTCGGCCCCAACGGCGCGGGCAAGACCACCACCCTCAGGGCGCTGTCCGGCGACCTGACCCCGATGAGCGGTGAGATCCGCTGGCTGGGCACCCCCGGCCACGCGCCCCTGCACCGCCGCGCCCGCGAGGGCCTCGCCTACGTCGGTGAGAGGGCGGTCTTCTCCCGCCTCGACACCACCGACAACCTGCGGGTCGGGCGCGTGCCGCCCGACCGGGCCGTGGCGCTCTTCCCCGAACTGGAGAAACGCCTGAGGACCGGCGCGGGCATGCTGTCCGGCGGCGAGCAACAGATGCTGTCGCTGGCGCGTGCCCTGTGCCGCACTCCCCGGCTCCTCCTGGCCGACGAACTCTCCCTGGGGCTTGCCCCGTTGGTCGTCGACCGTCTCCTGCGCGCCGTCCGCGAGGCGGCCGACCGGGGCCTGGGCGCACTGCTGGTCGAACAGCACGTGCGCAAGGTGCTCGACATCGCCGACCGCGTCTACGTCCTGCGCCGAGGCCGGGTCGTCATGGCCGGCACCCCCAAGGAACTGCGCGGGGACCTCGACGCCATCGAGTCCTCCTATCTCGCCAAGAACCCGTCCTCATGACTGATGGAGGTGGTTGCCGTGCCCAGCGCACGTGAGCAGATCCGGGCCCTCGTCCGGTCCGGTGACACATTCGACCAACCCGCCCGGGAACTCCGGGAGTTGCAGCTCGACGCGGCGCGCGAGGCCTTCGCCGAGCACCGCGAGCGCATCCCGCTGCTGCGCACCCGGGCGGAAGAGAGCGGCGTGCACGGGATCGAGAGTCCCGACGACCTCGTGCCCCTGCTGTTCTCCCACACCAGCTACAAGTCGTACCCGCTCTCCCTCATCACCGGCGGCCGGTGGGACCGGCTCCTGCGCTGGTACACGACGGTGTCGGTGGTCGAGCCGGGAGACGTCGACGTCGAGGGCGTGACCGACATCGACGAGTGGACCGACCGCGTCACCGCCGCCGGCCACCGCCCCTACATCACCAGCGGCACCTCCGGGAAGGTCTCCTTCCTCAACTGCGCCACGAGCGACCTGAGTTTCCTGCACGACATCCTGGAGAACCTCACCTGCTGGCCGGCCCCACTGCCGCCCGAACAGACCCGCCGCGGCTACCTCCTCGCACCGGCGAGCGGTCCGATGCGCTCCATCGACGGCTACCGCTGGCACGCGGAGGTCTTCGTCCGGCCCGGCGAGACCCGGCTGCTCACCGAAGACCCCATGCGGGTCTCGGAGTTGATGAGCAGCGCCCTGCTGCGCCGCCGGATGGCGGAGGGCACCGCGACCCCGCAGGAGATCAGCTCCTTCGAGACCGCGTCCGGGGCCCGTGAGGAGGAACTCGGCGCGGCCGTCGCACAGATCGTCGACGACATCGCCGCGCACCGGACCGAGCCGCTGCTGATCGCCGGGATGAACAACCAGCAGTTCACCCTGATCCAGGCACTGCGGGCCCAGGGCGTACCCGACGGGAGCCTCCACCCGGACACGCTCGTCCTGAGCGGCGGCGGCAACAAGAACGGAGTCCTGCCCGATGACTACCAGCAGCAGTTCGCCGCCTTCTACGACGGCGTACGGCGCGTGCGCAGCTACGGCATGACGGAACTCCAGGGCTCCTGCCTCGCCTGCGAGCAGGGCAACTACCACGTGCCGCCATGGGTGATCCCACTGGTCCTGGACGAGCCGGGCGAGAAGCTGCTGAACACCGAACAGGGCTTGGTGGAGGGGCGGTTCGCCTTCCTGGACGTCTCGCTGGAGGGCCGGTGGGGCGGGCTGATCAGCGGAGACCGGGTCTTCGTCGACTTCTCGCCCTGCGACTGCGGCAGGCCGGGCCCGACCGTCCTGCCGGACATCAGGCGCTACGGCGACCTCGGCGGCGAGGACAAGATCACCTGCGCCGCGACACTCGACTCCTATGTGCGGGGGATGATCCACGGATGAGCACCACGACCGACACCGAGGTCGTGCACGTCGTACGCGGCGAGGTCGACCACGGCTCGCCCGTCGCGTACGGCCGCGCCGGATCGGCCTTCACCGCACCGGTCCTCGACCTGGACCGCCTGGTCTGGCCGCGCACCGAACCCGGCCCCGCCTTCCACGTGCCCGTCGCGGAGATCGTCGACCTGCTCGTGGAAACCGGCGAGGCCCTCAAGACGGACCGGGAGGGTCTGCTCGCGGAGGCCCTCGACCGTATGATCCCGGTCAGCCCGCTGCCCGCCGAGATCCTCGAACGCGCCTACGCCCTCCTGTGGCGCAGCTTCCAACGGCCGGGCCTGTACGCCCAGATCGACCACGAACTCGGCGGAGCGGACGTGCTCGACGGCTGGCGCGAGGTTCGCCTGCCCGAGAACCGGACCGCGGCCACCCGCGCGTTCCCGCCGCGCCTGGTGCACATCATCGCCGGCAACGCCCCCGGCGTCGCCGCGATGTCCGTCGTCCGCGGCGCCCTCACCAAGGGCGTCAACCTGCTGAAACTGCCCTCGAACGACCTGTTCACCGCGACCGCGATCCTGCGCACGATGGCTGCGGTGGCCCCCGGCCACCCCGTGGTCCGCTCGTTCTCCGCGGTGTACTGGCGCGGCGGCGACGAGGCGGTGGAGAGCGTACTGTTCCGCCCGCAGTTCTTCGACAAGTTGGTCGCCTGGGGCGGCGAGTCCACGATCCGCGGCGCGCTGCGCTACGTCGGCCCGGGCTTCGAACTCGTCTCCTTCGACCCCAAGACCTCCATCTCGCTCATCGGCCGCGAGGCGTTCGAATCACCCGAGGCCCTTGCCCGAGCCGCCGACGCGGGCGCCACCGACGCCACCTTCTTCAACCAACAGGCCTGCGTGGCCAGCCGCTTCCAGTTCGTCGAGGGCACCTGGGAGGACGCCGACCGCTACGCCGCCCTGCTGCGCGAACGCCTGGGTGTGGCAAGGGAGTTCAGCTCGGCCGACGGCCCCCGGGTCACCGCGGAACTCCGCGAGGAGATCGACGTCCTGCGGTCCATGACACCCGACTACCGGGTGTGGGGCGGCTACGACGGCCGGGGCCTGGTCATCCGCTCGCCCGAACCGGTCGACTTCCACCCCGACGGAAAGATCGTCGACGTCGTCCCGGTGGCCGAGTTGAGGGAAGCGGTCGCGTACGCCGGAGTCGCCACGCAGACGGTCGGCGTATATCCGGACACCCGCAAAGCGGAACTGCGCGATGCCCTCGCCTGCGCCGGCGTGCAGCGCGTCGTGTCCCTCGGCAAGGCGGGCGGGATGCCACCGGGTCTGTCCCACGACGGTTTCTATCCGCTGCAACGGCTCATGCGCTGGGTGAACGACGAGTGACGCGGCGGGTGAAGTGAGGTCGCCCCAACGGAGCTTGGCGGACACGAACAGGGACAACGTCGAGCGACAGGTGCGACTCCCACCCCGTGTCCGATCGACGCGAGTGCCGTGTGCGAAGGACCGTGGGTCGAACGGCGGACGGTCCGGCCGCGGCAACTGGTCACGCTGCTCACGGTGTTGGCGGTCACCGCGGTCACCACCGGCGTGCCGGCCACGAGCCGCCTCACCGGCTGCACCGCCGACGTCGTCTGGACCGGCCTCGCTCCCCGGAACTCGACGATGTCCACAGCGAGTTAGGACCGCACGGTCCGGCGTACAGCCGGACTCGGCCCGTCCCGTGGCCGGCACACCAGTCGGAAGAGATGGACCAGAAGACGTGAACTAGTGGGCTGGAGAAGGGAGTTGGATCGTAGGATGTGGCGCGGATGATCCTCGCCCCGGTTGAAGGACGTACACGACTCATGAGCGATGCCGTGCCGGCGCCCGAGCCGGCGGAGCAGCAGAAGATCGACACGTCGGTGCCGCACTCCGCCCGTATCTGGAACTACTGGCTCGGCGGCAAGGACAACTACCCCGTCGACGAGGTGGCCGGTGACGCGTACACCGAGGTGTTTCCCGGGATCGTCACCATCGCTCGCTCCAGTCGTGGCTTTCTGCGTCGCACCATCGCGTATCTCGTTTCCGAGGCGGGCATCCGGCAGTTCCTGGACGTCGGTACCGGCCTTCCCACCGCGCAGAACACCCACCAAGTCGCCCAGGGGCTCGCTCCCGAGGCGCGGATCGTCTACGTCGACAACGATCCGATGGTGCTCGCGCACGCCCGCACCCTGCTGTACTCCACCGCGGAAGGTGCGACCGCCTACATCGACGCCGACGTGACGGACCCGGACCGCATTCTCGAAGTCGCCGCCAGGACGCTGGACTTCGGTCGTCCTACCGCGCTCATCCTCAGCAACATCCTGGGTCACGTCGCCGACCACGATCAGGCCCGTTCCATCGTCACCCGGCTGATGGAAGCCCTGGCCTCGGGCAGTTACCTCTCCATCAACGACGGGTCGCGCGGCATCGACCCTGTCTTCGAGCAGGCCCAGGACGACTACAACAACAGCGGCGCCGTTCCGTACAACCTGCGCTCCGTTGATGAGATCACCGCGTTCTTCGACGGCCTGGAGCTTGCCGAGCCCGGTGTCGTCCCGGTGACCCGGTGGCGTCCGGAGCCCGGTTCGGGAGCCCCGGAGGTCATTGCCGAGCACGGTGGACTCGCACGCAAGCCGTAACGACCGCGTGAGCCGTGACGACAGGACAGGACAGGAAGAACGGCAGGAGGCGCACAACCTTCCGGAAGGCCGCCGGTCTGAACAGACACACACCAACGCGAGCTACCGGGGGTAGTCATGCGACGGATAGGTACTGCACTGGCCGCGACAGTGCTGGCGGGCGGCGGCCTGTTGGCCGGCACGGTTCCGGCGGTGGCCGCGCCGACGGCCGTGGACTGTGCCGTGACGTGGGGAAGCCTGGACAAGACCGGTGACGCCGTAGCCTCCAGGCGACTGACCGACGTACGGACCGGACAGCACGAGTGCTTCGACCGCTTGGTCTTCGACGCCCAGGGCACGACGGCCGACCCGATCGGCTACACGGTCCGCTACGTGGACGTACTGCACCAGGACCCGAGCGACATCGTGGTTCCGATCAAGGGCGGAGCCATTCTGGAGATCTCGCTGTTCTCCTCGCGCTACGACCCGGCGACCGGACAGCCCTACCCGCCGCTTCCGTCCGTCGACGTCACCGGGTACCGGACCTTCCGGGAGTTCAAGGTCACCGGCGGCTCCGAGGGATACACCCAGGCCGGACTCGGCGTCCGTGCCCGGTTGCCGTTCCAGGTCTTCCAGACGGCCAACCATCTCGTGGTGGACGTGGCTCACACCTGGTGACCCCGTACGGCCCGGGGGTGTGTCTTATGCAGCCATCAAGGTAGCCGCACGCACAAGCCCACTCCCTGCCCGTTTGCGTAGGCCACAGCACTGCGGTGACACTCCCCGGCTATAGCCTGGCGTGTCTGTCGGCGGGGCTCTGAACTGGTCTTATGGGCCGGACGGGGCCCTTCGGCATGCTTCTCATGGCATCTGCGTTCTCCGTGAACAGCGGGACCTGCCATGCAGGGTCTTGGACGCACAGGCTGATCTCGGAGTGCGGACAGACCAAGCGGATGGCCGAGTTGGAAGACGGGCACTGCATGAAACACCCGACGTCGACCCTTGTGGGCGGCCTCGGGGACATCGAGGCGCTGGAAAGACGCCGACTCAAGGGAACCCGCACTTGCTCCGGTGCGGTCGATCGACCTGGACGACGGGTTCCTTCTCCGCTGCGGACTGGCGAAGCGGATCCGGGAAACCCTCCGAGGCCTCCTCGCGGACGGCGGCGATCCCGAAACCCGGATCCGCCTGCTGGCGATCCCACTGCACCAGCAACGTCTTCGGCGTCACCGCGGTACGGAACATCACCGTCAACGGCCTGCCCTGCAGCACCGCCGCTTCCTCCGACGGCACCGTCACGGTGACCCCCGCCTCGGGCAGCGCGATCCGGACCACGGTGGTGCTCTCCACGCTGCTGGGCTCCGTCACCTGCGTGTACCGGGCGCCCAGCCTCGCCGCGGTGAGCTCCGACAGCGCCACCAGCCTGACCTTCACCAACCAGGCGTTCACCAAGTTCTCCGGCTCGGTGCTGTGCGCGGCCAACGGCTACTTCTCGGCCACCTACGCCCCCGTGACCGACAGCAGCGTCGAAGGTGCCCCCGCCGTCTACACCAACTGACAGCGTGCGAGAGGAATCCCGTGAAACTGCTCCGCCCCCGAGCGCTCATGGCGATCCTCGCGATCGTCACCTCGATCGTCCTCGCCCTCATCGGCCCCGCCCAGGCCGCCGCCGGCAACCCCTACCAGCGCGGCCCGGCCCCGACCGAGGCGAACGTCACCGCCGAGACCGGCCCGTTCACCGTCGCCCAGGTCAACGTGCCGTCCGGCAGCGGCCAGGGGTTCAACGACGGCACCAGCTATTTCCCCACGGACACCAGCCAGGGCATCTTCGGCGCGGTCGTCATCATGCCGGGCTTCGTCGCCCCGCAGGCCGAGATCGCCTGGTACGGACCCCGGCTGGCCTCCCAGGGCTTCGTGGTGATGACCCTCGACAGCAACGCGCTGTGGGACTTCCCGACCGACCGCAGCAACCAACAACTCGCCGCGCTCAGCTACTTGACGACCAAGAGCGCGGTGAAGAATGAGATCGACCCCACCCGAACGGCCGTGATGGGCTGGTCGATGGGCGGCGGCGGCACGCTGGAGAGCGCGGCCAGCACCCCGTCGCTCAAGGCGGCCATCGCGCTCGCGCCTTGGGACATCGTCAACGTCGGCGACCAGATCACGGTGCCCACCATGATCTACGGCGCCGACGGTGACACCGTCGCCCCCGTCTCCACCTTCACCCTGCCCGTCTACAACGCCCTGACGAACGGCCGTGACAAGGCGTTCATCGAGATCAGGAACGCCGACCACTTCACCTTCGCCGGCGCCAACACCACGGTCGCGAAATGCAGCATCAGCTGGCTCAAGCGCTTCATCGACAACGACACCCGCTACGACCAGTTCCTGTGCCCGACCCCGAACGACCCCAACACCGTCGCCTTCCAGAACACCTGCCCGATGCAGCCCCCTCCAGGAAGCGCGGCAGGCACGGGCCCTGACGGCCGCCCGTGCCTGCCGCGTTCTGTATGCGGGTCACTCGCGGCCCCGGTCCGGTCGAACCGGTTCGACGGAACCTAGCAGCGCGGAAATCCACCGGCAATACCTGCGGCGGAGGTGGTTGCGGCAGCTCTCCCCGCAGCTCCCTCTGTCGTTCCCCCTGGATTCCAGGGGCGTTACGAGAAGTGCCGCGCGAGGTGTTGACAGCGGCTGGGGTTGTTCCTACCTTCACTTCACGCGAACCGGTTCGATGACCGGCTGTCGCGCTTACGCAACGTCGAACCGGTTCGACCCAGCCAAGGAGTGTCCGTGAACATCGGTGAGATCGCCCGGCGAGCCGGTGTCTCGCGGAGCACCGTGTCCGTCGCGCTGAGCGGTAAGCGCCCGGTGTCGGAGGACACCCGCCGGAAGATCCAGCGCGTCATCGACGAGCTGGGCTACCGGCCCAACGCCAGCGCCCGCGCACTGGCCAACGGCCGGACCAACACGATCGGCCTGGTCTTCCCGCCGGCCGGCAACCACTACACCGGGATGCAACTCGACTTCATCGGCAGCGTGGTGGAGGCGGCCGCCGCCCAGGACTACGACGTACTGCTGTCTCCCAGCGGTGTCGACAGCGACCGTTCGTTCCAGCGGATGCTGGGGGAGCGGCGGGTCGACGGCGCGATCCTGATGGAGATCAGGCTGGAGGACGACCGGGTCGATCACCTGGCCGCCCTCGACTTCCCCTCCGTCGCCATCGGCCGGACCGCGCACCCCGAGGGCACCTGGTGGGTCGGCCTGGACCACACCGCGCTGGCGGCGGCGTGCGTCCACCACCTCGCGGACCTCGGCCACCGCCGGGTCGCCTTCGTCAACCGTCCCGAACAGCTGCTGCGGGCCGGCTACGAGTCCGCCCACCGCGGGCTCGACGGCTTCACCAAGGCCGCGGCCGAACGCGGGCTCACCGTCCGGACGTACTGCTGCGGGGACGACGCCGCGTCCGGCCAGGCCTGCCTGGAACAGATCCTGCACGACGACCCGGCCACCACGGCCCTGGTCACCCTCAACGAGGCCGCGCTCGGCGGCCTGTACCGCGGGCTGTCCCAGGCCGGCCGTCACGTACCGCGCGACTTCTCCGTCACCGGCGTCGTGGCGGGCAGGTGGGCGGAGACGGTGACCCCGCAGCTCACCGCGGCGGACGTGCCGGCGGAGGAGATGGGCCGACACGCCGTCGACCTCCTCGTCGAGCGGCTCGACCACCCCGACGCACCGCCCCGACACCGCCTGCTGGCCCCGCCCATCTCGCTGCGCGCGAGCACAGGGCCCGGCACGCCGTCGTCCACCGAGACCCACTGACCCAGCCCCGCCGCGCACGACCTCCTCACCACGGATCACGGGCACCGCCGTCCCCTCATCGCCGCCGTGGCAGTCCGGCATGCCCGTTTCCCCCGCTCGTCACCCTCCCTCGGCACACCCGTGCCCGAAATCGAAGGAACGCGCCATGCACAGCTCCCTCAGACGGCTCCGCCTCACCGCCGCGACCGTGACCGTCCTCGCCGTCGCGGGCACCGCCACCGCCTGTTCCTCCGGTTCCGGCAGCACCGGCACCAAGGCGGCGGACAGCGGTACTTACACGATCTGGGACCCGTACCCGCAGTTCGACAAGAGCTCCGCATGGGCCAAGCTGCTCGACGCCTGCGGCAGCAAGGCCGGGGTGAAGATCAAGCGGACCGCGTTCGACACCAGCGACCTGGCGAACAAGGCGCTGCTCGCCGCCCAGCAGGACAACTCCGCCGACGTCCTGATCGTCGACAACCCGGTGGTGTCGACCCTGGCCGAGGCCGGCGTCCTCACCACGACCGCGGACAACAAGCTGGACACCTCGAAGGTGAACCCCAACCTCCTCGCCGCCGGACAGGCGGGCGGCAAGACCTACGGCACACCGATCGGCGCCAACACCCTCGCCCTCTACTACAACAAGAAGGTGCTGAAGCAGGCCGGGGTGGACATAGCCACGGTCAAGGACTGGACGTCGCTGACCGCCGCGCTCGCGAAGGTCAAGAAGGCCGGCAAGAAGGGCATCACGTTCTCCGCGATCGGCACGGAGGAGGGCACCTTCCAGTTCCTGCCCTGGTACTGGGGATCGGGCGCCCGACTGACCGCGCTCGACTCGGACAAGGCCGTCTCCGCGCTGACGCTGTGGAAGGACTGGCTGAAGAACGGCTACGCCCCCAACTCGGTCCTCAACAACACCCAGACCACCAGCTGGCAGGAGTTCGCCACCGGCACCTACGCGTTCAGCGAGAACGGCACCTGGCAGCTCGCCAACGCCAAGAAGGCCGGCTTCGACTACGGGGTGATCCCCGTCCCCGCCGCCGACGGCGGCAACGCGTCCGCCCCGACCGGCGGCGAGTTCGTCACCATCCCGGTCCAGGGCAAGACCGACCGCTACGCCACATCCCAGAAGATCGTGACCTGCCTGACCAGCACCGACAACCTCCTCAACACCGACACCACGCTGTCCTACGTGGCCCCCACCACCGAGGTCCAGGACAAACAGGTCGCCGCGAACGCCGAGTTGAAGCCCTGGGTCGACGCGGTCAAGGCCGCCAAGGGACGCACCAGCGACGACCTGGGCACCAAGTACCCGAAGATCTCCGAGCAGTTGTGGAAGGCGGTCCAGTCCGCCCTCAGTGGCGCGCAGTCGCCGAAGGACGCGCTGGCCGCGGCGCAGTCCGCCGTCAAGTAGCCGGGAACCAGAGCCTGTTGATGAGTCACATGACGAAAGTGCCGCACCGGCGGCCCGTGCGCCGGGCCAGTGGGGCGGCCCCCACCGCACCATCCCGGGCCCGGCGTCGTCCCACCTCCCAGCAGTGGGCCGCTTGGGGATTCCTCACCCCGGTGACCCTCTACCTCGTCCTCTTCTACGCCTATCCCCTCTACCGCAACATCGACCTGAGCCTGCGCGACTACACGGTCCGGTCCTTCGTCCAGGGCGACGCGCCCTTCACGGGACTGGCCAACTACCGCACGGTCCTCGACGATCCGACCTTCGCCCCGGCCCTGCTGCACACCGTGGTCTTCACCGTCGTGTGCCTGTTCTTCCAGTACGCCATCGGCCTGGCCCTCGCGGTCTTCTTCAATCAGCGCTTCAGGCTCTCCGCGACCCTGCGGGCGCTCTTCCTCGTCCCCTGGCTGCTGCCGCTGATCGTCTCCGCGTCTACCTGGTCGTGGATGCTCAACAGCGACTCCGGCGTCGTCAACGCCGCCCTGCACGCCGTCGGCATCGGACCGGTCAACTGGCTGACCACACCGGGCTGGTCGCTCGCCTCGGTGATCATCGCGAACATCTGGATCGGCGTCCCGTTCAACCTGGTGGTCCTGCACAGCGGCCTCCAGTCCATCCCCGCGAGCCTCCACGAGGCCGCCGCCCTCGACGGCGCGAACGCCTGGCAGCGGTTCTGGCGGATCACCTTCCCACTGCTCCGCCCGGTGTCCGCGATCACCCTCCTCCTCGGCCTCGTCTACACACTCAAGGTCTTCGACATCATCTGGATCATGACCAAGGGTGGCCCGGCTGACTCGTCCACCACCTTCGCCACCTGGTCCTACCAGCTCGGCTTCGGCAACCTGCTGCCCGCCTTCGGCCCGGGAGCGGCCGTAGGAAACCTGCTCGTGGTCGCCGCCCTGGTGTTCGGCCTGGTCTACGTCAGAGTTCAGCGGAAGCAGGCACTGTCATGAACGGCACTGTCATGAACCGACGCGCCAACCGCACGTGGTGGCAGACGGCCATCGGCGTCCTGCTCACCGCGGTGATGCTCTTCCCGGTCTACTGGATGCTCAACGTGTCCTTCACCCGCGACCAGGACATGCGCAAGAGCCCGCCGGACCTGATCCCCGTGCACGGCACCCTGGAGGGCTATCGCGCCGTCCTGGACCAGCAGTTGCCCTACCTCGGCACCAGCCTCGTCATCGGCCTGGGAACCGTGGTCCTCACCGTGGCCCTGGCCGCGCCGGCGGGCTACGCACTCGCCAAACTGCGCCCGCGCGGTGGCGGCGTGCTCAGCTTCCTCTTCCTGGTCGCCCAGATGATCCCCGGCATCATCATGGCGATGGGCTTCTACGCCATCTACCTCAGCCTCGGCCTGCTCCAGTCGGTGCCCGGACTGATCGTCGCGGACTCCACGCTGGCCGTGCCGTTCGCCGTGCTGATCTTCACCGCGTTCATGTCCGGCATCCCCGGCGAACTCCTCCAGGCCGCGAAGACGGACGGCGCCGGGCCCGTGCGCACCTTCCGGTCGATCGTGCTGCCGATGAGTCGCAACTCCATCGTCACGGTGTCGCTGTTCGCGTTCCTGTGGTCCTGGTCCGACTTCGTCTTCGCCAGCACCCTCGCCAACGGCGGCGCCCACGAGCCGATCACTCTCGGTATCTACCACTACATCGGCAACAACAACCAACAGTGGAACGCCATCATGGCCACCGCCGTCGTGGCCTCACTGCCCGCCACGGTGATCCTCGTCCTGGCCCAGCGCTACGTGGCCGCCGGCGTGACCGCTGGCGCCGTCAAGGACTGACGTCTCCCTGTTTCCCGCTCGCCCGTGTGCCGATCACCCCTGCCCACGTGCCGATCGCCCCTGCTCCAGAAACGAGTCACGCTGCATGACCGCCGCCCCGTCCGGCCCGGCCTTCTCCGTCCACGACATCCCGTTCAGCACGCGCGGGTCATGGTTCGGCATCTCACCCGTGGTGGCGGAGAAGACGTACGCCGAAGACCTGCACCTCGTCTCGCACCAGAACGGCATGCACGCCGTGCTGCGCCTCGTCCCGCTCGACCCGGCCACCGGCGACCGCGCCGTCACCAGCCCGCACGCGACACCGAGCCTGCTCAGCTGGACCGGCGCCGAAGGCCGCACCGACCTCACCTACGAGTCACCGGACACCGTACGGCTGCGCGGTGCCGGGCTCGGCCTGCGCATCGGCGCGGCGGCGGCCGTACTGACCCCGTTCAGCGGCACCTACTTCTACCGCGAACCCGGCACCGGGGCCCACGTGTTCACCTCCTACGAGACCGGCCGCCGCTACCGCGTCACCGTGCTCTCGGGAACCGTGACCGAGGCGTCCGGCACGCAGAGTCTGGGCAGTGCGGCGCGAGGTGTCACGATCGGCGCCGGGGACGGCGCGGCCTGGGAGGTCGCGGTCGAGGAGTACCAGACCGCGCGCCGTCCCTACACGCCCTCGGCATCCTTCGACCAGGTCGTGGAATCCGCGCGCGACGCGTTCGGCGCCTTCGCCGATGCGGTCGCGCCCTGGCGTACGTCGAAGACGCCCGCCGCGGAACTCGCCGCCTACGTGCTGTGGTCCGCGACCGTCCGCCCACTGGGCTTCGTCACCCGGCCCGCGGTGCTGATGTCGAAGCACTGGATGGACAAGGTGTGGAGCTGGGACCACTGCTTCAACTCCCTTGCCCTGGCTGCCGGATGCCCCGCACTCGCCCTGGACCAGTTCTCGCTGCCCTTCGACCACCAGGACGAGACCGGCGCGCTGCCCGACTCGGTGACCCACTCGGAGATCCTCCACAACTTCGTCAAGCCCCCCATCCACGGCTGGGCCCTGCACCACCTGCGCCGACGGCTCCACGAGCCGCTCACCCAGGCCGAGTTGACCGAGGTGTACGACCGGCTGGCCCGCTGGACGGACTTCTGGCTCACCATGCGACGCGCACCCGGGTCAGCCCTCCCGCACTACCAGCACGGCAACGACAGCGGCTGGGACAACGCCACCACCTTCGACCCCGAGCGCGTGATCGTCAGCGCCGACCTCGCCGCGTTTCTCGTCCTGCAACTGCGGGAACTCGCCGCACTGGCAGGTGAGTTGGGGCTGCCGGACGACTTGCGCAAGTGGACCCGAACGGCCGACGCGACGCAGGCCGCACTACTCGACGAACTGTGGACCGGCGACCGGTTCGTCGCCCGCTCGGCGGACAGCGGGGCCACCTGGACCAGCTCCAGCCTGCTCGACCTGATGCCCGTCGTGCTCGGCGAGCATCTGCCCGAGAGCATCGGCGACGCACTGGCCGAGCGCATCGAGGCGCACCTCACCGCGTACGGCCTCGCCACCGAACTGCCCACCTCGCCGCACTACTTGGACGACGGCTACTGGCGCGGCCCCATCTGGGCCCCGTCCACCGTCCTGATCGAGGACGGCCTGCGCCGCGCAGGACATGAGCGCCTCGCGGACGAGATCAGCACCCGTTTCCGCGCCCTGTGCGAGACCTCGGGCTTCGCCGAGAACTTCGACGCCCTCACCGGCGCGGGACTGCGCGACCGCGCCTACACCTGGACCGCCAGCAGCTACCTCCTCCTCGCCGAGGCCCACGAGCTGAGGCGCGCCGAGGCCACGGAGGCCGTCGGCTGACAGACCCCCTGGGCGAGCCGCGCCCAGGAAGTTCCCCCTTCGGGAGACCCGCACATGCGCATATCTCGCTTCCTTTCCCCAGCCGGACGCACCGGCAGACCACCCGTCCCGAGAGGCCGTAGGACCGCCGTGATCGCGGCGCTCCTCGCCTCCTTCGCCGCCGTCACCCTCCCCGCGACCACGGCCCACGCCGCCGACACCTCCGTCACCGTCGACTTCTCCACCGCCGGCGGCGCCCCCACCTACCACGCCTCCGGCATGATCTATGGGATGACCCCGGACGGCTCGCTGCCGCAGGACCACTTCTTCACCGACATCAAGTGGCACTTCATGCGAGCCGGCGGCGCCCAGCTCAACAGCGGCGGCTACGCCACCAGCCTCGCCGACTACCAGACCCGCTGGGCCTCAACTCTCGCCCAGTACAAGCGCACCGCAGCTCTCGGCGGCACCTTCGTCCTCCTGCCGCACGACCTGTGGGGCGCCGACGGCACCACCAGCCAGGGCTGGCCCGGCGACAACGGTGACTGGACCCAGTTCGACGCCTTCGTCACCCAGCTCATCAGTGACGTCAAGGCCAACAACATGACGGTCCAGTGGGACCTGTGGAACGAGCCCGACGGCAGCGGCTTCTGGGGCGCGTCCCAGACGCAGTACCTCCAGATGTGGTCGCGCTTCTACGCCAGGGTACGTGCCGCGTTCCCCTCGCAGCTCATCGTCGGCCCGAGCATCGCGGGCCAGCCCAACTCCTCCAACAGCTGGTGGACGACGTACCTGACCTACGTCAAGGCGAACAACGTCGCCCCCGACATCTACAGCTGGCACGACGAACCCGGTGACCCCGCCACCGACGTCGGCCGCGCCAACTCCACGCTCGCAGCCGCCGGGTTGACCAACACCCGCGCCTACCAGATCAACGAGTACGCCACCCTGTCCATGCAGTCCCCGGGCGGCGGCGCCTGGTTCATCGGCCGCCTGGAGCGCGCCGGCGCCGACGGCCTGCGTGGCAACTGGGCCTCCGGAACCGCCCTGCACGACAACGAGGCCAACCTGCTCACCAAGAACAGCGCGGGCCAGTACCTGCCGCTCGGCGAGTGGTTCATGTACCGCTACTACGGTTCCCAGACCGGCAACATCGTCAAGCTCACCCCGGGCACCGGCACCGACGGTCTGGCCACCAAGGACAACTCGGCAGGAAACGCGAAGGTGTTGCTCGGCAGCAGCGGCAACACGGGTACCGTCACCGTCAATCTGACGGGGCTCAACACCACGTCGGTCGTGGAGAACAGCCAGGTCCGTGCCGTCGTCCAGCGCGTCCCGTACAACAGCGGGGCCGCCGTGACCGGCCCGGAGACCATCGCCGACACCACCCTCACGGTCAGCGGCAACGCCGCCTCGGTGAGCCTCCCTTGGACGAACGCCAAGGACGGCTACACCGTCACGCTGCTGCCCCCGTCCAACGCCACGGTGTCCACGGTCGCCGTCAGCCAGAACAGCGGCCAGTGCCTGGACGACACCGGAGTCAGCACGGCCAACGGCACGCAGTACCAGCAGTACTACTGCGAGGGCGGCTACCAGCAGATGCTCGACCTCAAGCCGGTCACCGCAAAGACCAACACCTACACCGTGGTCGACGAGTTGAGCGGCAAGTGCCTGGACGTCTCCGGCGCCTCCACCACCGACGGTGCCGCAGTCATCCAGTACACCTGCAACGGCGCCGCCAACCAGCAGTTCACCCTCAACCCCGTCACCGCACTCGGCAACACCCACGACTACCAACTGGTCGCCGTCCACAGCGGCAAGTGCGTCGACGTCACCGGCGTCTCGACCACGGCCGGCGCGCAGATACACCAGTGGACCTGCGACGCGGCGAGCGCACTGAGCACCAAGAAGAACCAGATCTGGCGACTGCTCGGCAAGAGCTGACCACGCGCTGAGACCGCAGAGTCGGAACCGACGGACATGCGGTTCCGAGGAGGGAGAGCACCTCCTGTCGGACGTGTGGTGTGCAGTCCCGGGTATCGGTCGGTACGACGAGGTCCTGGGCCGCACACCACACCACCGCAGAAGAAGGCCGAGCCACAGGGGCGTCCATGGCTATGGCTACGGCGACGTCTACGGAAAGGCGGCGGCCCGTTCGCGGGATCGGGTGCTTCTGGTTCGGCGTCGGCCCGACGACCAAGCGCTGCCAGCAGGTCGGCGCGTGTGCGGCTGCCAGTAACGCCGGGATCGTCCGGCGGGACAAGAACGCCGCCGACAAGCGCCTCACTGCCCTCGTCCGCAGGGCGACCGTCGCCTGACCCGCGCCGCCGGCGTCCGGCTCGGGTCGTCAGGGCCGGATCGGTGGCGCACTCATCGCTGCCGTCAGGAACGTGATCGCCCATCGCCGGGCCGCCTCGCCCCCTACCGGGGACACGCAGCCGGGGGAGGGCTGCTGGTGGACCTGGAGGCGGTCGACGGCCGTCACGGCGAAGATTCCCCGCATCCGGAACCACAGCTCCTCCGGGGAAAGGCCGGGCAGTACGCGCGCGAAGGCCGCGAAGTAGCGCTCACGGACGGAGTCCTCGGCCGGGCTGGTCCAACTGCGTGCCTCCTCGGCCGGGTCGCTGAGGATCGTCACGATCAGCCGGGACGTCCGGGCGCCGCCCTCGTCGCCGGCCGGCATCTCGTCGAACAGCGGCCCCGCGAATGCCTCCACCAGTTCGCTGACCGGTGGGTCGGGGGTCCGGGCGAGCAGTATGTCGAGCCCGGCGCACTGGGCGGCGGTGATGGGATCGACCACGCGGCGGACGACTGCCGCCATCAGCTCCGCCTTCGAGCCGAAGTGGTAGCCGACGGCGGCCAGGTTCGCTCCGGCGAGTTTGGTGATCGCGCGGACCGAGGTGCCGCGGTATCCGTGCTCGGCGAAGAGGAGCTCGGCCGCGTCGAGGATCTGGGTGCGGGTGTCTGGGGTCGCCACACGAGGGACTCTACATATGGTTGTATGAAACGAACGTATGAATCAAACGATTGTATGAAGGTGGATGGTCATGAAACTGCTGGTGTACGGCGCCGGGGTTTGCGGCAGTATGTTCGCCGCCCGCATGCACGAGGCCGGCCACGACGTCTCGCTCCTCGCCCGGGGCGAACGCCTGACCGCCCTGCGCCGGCAGGGAGTGCGGCTTGCCGAGGAAGACGGTCCTGTCAGGCGGGTGCCGGTACCGGTGACAGAGCACCCGGACGGTGGGTACGACCTGATCACCGTCTTCGTCCGTACCCACCAGATGGATGCGGTGCTGGAATCACTCGCCGGTGTCCAAGGTGACGTGCTGTTCCTGCTCAACTGGGCAGCCGGCCCGAAGGCGCTGGGTGCGGTGATCGGCCACGAGCGGGTGCTGCTCGGCTTCCCCGCGACCGGGGGCACGATGGACGGCGACGTGGTCCGCTACCGCAAGACCGATTTCATCACCCGCCGGGTCGCGATGCCGATCGGCGAGCCCGACGGCCGTACCACCCCGCGACTGGAACGGATCGTGGAGACGTTCCGTGCGGCCGGGATCAACGCCAAGGCCGAGCCGCGGATGGATGCCTGGCTCAGGACGCACGCCGCGTTCGAGGTCCCGCTCGGTCAGGCGGTCTACGCGGCGGGCGGCCCGGTAGCGCTGGCCGACGCCCCGGACGCGGTACGCGGCATGCTCCACCTCATACGGCAGAACCTCGCCGCGATGGAGACGCCGCCGGTACCTCGCGCGTTCGCCGCGTTGCGGGCTCTGCCGCAAGGGCTCCTTGTGGCCGTGCTCAGGCGCTTCCTGAAGAGCCCGACGGCCGTGCACAGCGGACTCAGCGACCTGTCGCCTGCCATGGCGGCCGAACTTGAGCGGCTGGCCGAACAGCTCCGTGCCCCGGCGGGAGCCCGCTGAGCGACCCTGAACGGCGAAATCCTCACCACGCACACCACCGCCAGTCCCACAGTCCTCGGCCCCACCTCTTCGTGTACTCGATGCCGCGCAGGCACTTGGGGCCCTGGTGGTTCACCCGATCGAGTCCAGGATCCGGGCAAGCAAGGACGGCGGCGGCAACGGATTCCCCGCGGAGCGAGATCCGCGTCCGTGCAGGGGGAGAGGTGTCATGCCCGTGTGGTGGGATTCGGCGGCGGGCTCGGCGCTGTGCGTGCGTCACTTGCCACAGCGGACGCGTGCGGCCGTGATCACCCTGCATGACGGTCCGGTCTCCGGGCATCGCCCCGCGCACCCTTGGCAGTTGGCGGCATTGCGGATGCGGCCCGTGCTGCGGTCCACGGCGTCGGCCGTGTCGTTGGACGAGGCGCTGCTGGGCCATGTCCGCTATCGGTGTCAGGGGTGGAACGACGGTGACGCGGAGCGGGACGCGCTGCGGGCGCTGAGCGAGTTGGGCCGGCTGGTCGGTGATGTCCCCGTGGTCCTGGTGGGGCACGCGATGGGTGGCCGTGCCGCCCTGCGGGTCGCTGCGCACCCTCAGGTGCGGGGCGTGGTGGCGCTGGCTCCGTGGCTGCCCGCCGGAGAGCCGGTCGCCCAACTGGGCGGCCGGAGTGTTCTGTTGGTGCAGGGACACGACGGCCGAGCTGCCGGGGTTCAGGCGTGGGGCTATGCGGAGCGGGCTCGCGCGGCAGGCGCCAGGGCTGGTGTTGTGGTCGTCCGGGGTGGTGGCCCGTGGATGGTGCGACGGGCCGGCACCTGGCATCGCACCGCGTTGTCCGCGGTACGCCAAGTCTCACAGCCTCAGGCGCCGGGACCATATCGAGCGTGGTCCAGTCCGGGGCCCGTCTTCGCCTAGAGCTGCTGCCCCGTCACCTCGCCGGAGCGTGCCGCTCACGGAGGCCGGTCGTAGCGCGGGCCCGGCACCCCTCGACGCGGCACCTCGGCATCCTCACCGCCGTACTGCCTCAGTCGGTTCACCGTGCGTCGGATCTTCCTTCTCCGATTCCAAGGGAGACCGGACTCCCGGCCAATCCGCTCCCGCGGCGGCTTCGGATTACGCGGGACGAGTGTCCGCTGCCGACTGGGGAGGAATGGCGATGTCACGCGCTCCAGGGGCGGCCCGGAGGAGTGGTGGGAGGCGGCCAGCCGTGGTGACCACGTGCGGTGAAGCCTCGCCGTCACGGGCGGTGGTGTGTGGATCCTCCACCTCGCCCGCTCCGAAGCCGGATTCCGCTGCGGACACCTCGACGTGCAGCAGTACCCGTTGACCAAGGAGAACCCGGCACGATGAACACCACCCTGACCACCCGCACCCGGCCCGGTGTCGCCCACCGGCTCGCCGAGCTTGCCGAGACCGCGCTCGGCGGCCCTCTCCCGCTGCGGTTGCGCGCCTGGGACGGCAGCGAGACAGGTCCGGCCGGAGGACCCGTCGTCGTGGTCCGCTCCCGGCGCGGACTGCGGCGCCTGCTGTGGCAGCCCGGCGAACTGGGCCTGGCCCAGGCGTACGTCACCGGCGAGATCGATGTCGAGGGAGATCTCGGGCAGGGGCTGCGCAAGATGTGGGCCGCGGCACGGGAGCGGCGCCTGCACGCGCCCCGGCTCGGACTCGCGGAGCTGGCCCGCGCCACCGGGTCGGCCGTGTCCCTCGGTGCGGCGGGCCCACGCCCGCCCGCGCCCGCGTCGCAGGCGCGACTGCGCGGCGGTCTGCACAGCAGGAGCCGGGACCGGGCCGCGATCAGTCACCACTACGACCTCTCCAACGACTTCTACCGCCTCCTTCTCGACGAGACCATGGCGTACTCGTGCGGGTACTGGACCAGTGACGAGGCGGACTTCAGCCCGGCCGACGCCCAGCGCGCCAAGCTGGAGCTGGTCTGCCGCAAGCTCGGTCTGCGGCCCGGCGCACGGCTGTTGGACATCGGCTGCGGCTGGGGCTCGCTCACCCTGTACGCCGCCGCGCGGCACAAGGCGCAGGTCACCGCCGTCACGCTGGCCAGGGAGCAGGCGGCGCACGTCCGCGAACAGGTCGCCGAGCGCGGGCTGGAGAACCTGGTCGAGGTGGTGTGCCAGGACTACCGGGACATCACGGGCGGCGGTTACGACGCCGTGTCCAGCATCGAGATGGGCGAGCACGTTGGGGACGCGGAGTATCCGGCGTTCACCACCGCCCTGCACCGGCTGGTCCGGCCGCAGGGACGCGTGCTGGTGCAGCAGATGTCCCGTGGGACGACGGCGCCCGGCGGCGGCGCGTTCATCGAGGCGTACATCGCCCCCGACATGCACATGCGCCCACTCGGTGAGACGGTCGCCCTGCTGGAGGAATCCGGTCTGGAGGTGCGCTCGGTGGAGTCGATGCGCGAACACTACGTCCGCACGATCACCGCGTGGCACCGCACTCTCGAAGAGCGCTGGGAAGACTTCGTGCGGCTCGTCGGCGAGGAGACGGCCCGGGTGTGGCGGCTGTATCTGGTCGGTGGGGCCCTGGCGTTCGAGGAGCACCGGATGGGCGTCGACCAGATCCTGAGCGTACGGCCGACAGCCGACGGAAAGTCGGGAATGGCCAAGGCTCCCCACGACTGGTAGATCACCGGTGGCCGAGGCGCCCCCGCGTTCACGACGGCGACTGCGGTGAAGCTGATGCCCCGTTGGCCGGCCGGGCGTATGGCCCGGCTCGGCCTCCGGCCGGACGGCGGGATTCACCCGGCCCCGGTGACCGCTCGGACGGTGAGGCCGAGGCCGACGGCGATGACCAGGAGGGCTGTCGCGGTGGGGCCGATGCGGGAGAGCAGGCGTACGGCGGTGTGGCCGCTGAGGGACGCACGGGTGCCGCGTGCTTCGAGGTGTCCGCGCAGGCGTACGAGGAGCAGGCCGACGAGGGTGAGGGTTCCGGCCATGCCGAGACCGTAGGCGAAGACCAGGAGGACGCCGAAGGCGGTGCGGCCCAGGGCCACGGCGCCGAGCAGGACGACGAGGGCGGACGGGCTGGGGACGAGGCCGCCGGCGATGCCCATCCCAATCAGGCCGGCTCGCCCGGTGGGGCGCGGTGCGGGGTGATGGTGGTGGTGGGCGGGGGTGACCGCGGTGGTGTCCGGTGGTGTGGTGAGGGTGGCCACGCTGGTGTGCTCGGACGGTTTCGGGGCGTGGGGAGTGTGCGGTGTGCGGCGCCGTGGGAGCAGGTGGACGTGGTCGTGGACGTGGTGTTCGTGATCGCCGTGGTCGTGATGGTGGTGGCCGTGCCCATGGTGGTGGCCGGCTTGGGGTTTCTTGCGGAGGGCGGCGCTGAGGAGCCACAGGCCGATGCCGCTGACGATCACGCCGCTCGCCGCTCCGAGCCAGGACAGGACGGTCTCGCCGGCCAGGTGGGTGGCCGCCGGGAGCGCGAGTCCGAGGACGAGCACTCCCGTGGTGTGCGTGAGGGTGACGGTCGTACCGACGGTGACCGCGTCGCGTCGGGTGCCTCGGCGGCCCGCGAGGTAGGACGCCATGATGGTCTTTCCGTGTCCGGGGAGCATGGCGTGCGAGGCACCGAGCACCAAGGCCAGCAGAAGTGCCAACAGCCCGATGGGCAGGGTGAGTTGGCGGGCGCCGACGAGTGAGTCGAAGACGGCTGAGGTTCTGTCGAGCAGGCTGGTGAACCAGCCCGGGCCCGATAGTGGGCTGCTGCCGGGGGTCGTCGCGGTGGTGCTGCCGGGCCGGCTGTGCAGTCGGGCCGTGTGCTGGTTCAGCGGGCTGGCGGCCGGGTCGCGGGGGTAGTGGCGCAGTTCGTCCGTGGGAGACACGGCGGGCAGGTCGGTGCCGGTGACGCGGATGCCGTCGCCGCGGACGGTCATCTCGCGCCAGCCGATGCGCCGGGTGTCGTAGCCGGTGCGGACGGCGATGTCGACGGGGTGGGACAGGTCGGCCCGGGCGGTGGCGGTACAGGTGAGGCGGCTGGTCTTCAGGCCGGCCTGGCCCCGTTGGTAGGTCAGCCCTGACGAGACCGCTGTCCAGCCGACCCGGTTTCCGGCGACAGTGGCCTGGACCCGGTGTTCGAGGGCGGGGCAGGCGGCGTCGGCGTAGACGCGTGCTTCGTCGGGGGTGACCGTGCCGTCGTGGTCGGTGTCGATCAGGGCATGTTCCTGGAGGGTGGAGATCTCCGCGCGGTCGACGACGACGGTGGCGTCGATGCGGTCGGGGCGCAGGGTGAGACCGGTGTGGTAGTTGACGGTGAAGTTGCCCAGGGGGTGGGCCGGCGCGGCGCTCGCGGTGGGCAGACCGCAGGCGCAGGCGAGTGCGATCGAGGCCGCGGTGAGCGTGGCGCGTCGCAGGGTGTGGTTCATGGGGTGGTGTCGATCCGCCGGAGCAGGGCACGCGCCGCGGGGGCGTGCAGGGGATGGAAGTGGGGTTCGGTGCGCAGGGCGGCTTCGAGGTCGGCCCGGGCTTCGGCGTCGTCGCCGAGGCTGTGTCGGATCACCGCCCGGTGGTAGAGGAAGAGCGCGCTGCGGGTGCCGAGCGCGAGGGCCTGGTCGGCCTGCCGCAGTGCTTCGCGGTCCCTTCCGGCGCGGTGCAGTGCCCAGGCGCAGGCGTCGTGCACGGCGATGAACCCCCGTGTCTTCAGGGCGTGTTGGGCCATCGTGACCGCCTGTGCGGGGCTGCCGTGGTCGGCCTCGAAGAGGATCGCGTCCGTGTCGGCCGGGGTGCGGCCGGAGCGGCGGATGGTCTCCTGTCCGCGCAGGACCGCGTACTGGGCCTCGGCCTGATCGGTGTGGCCCAGGGACTGTTCGAGTTCACCCAGCCCGAGCAGGTAGTGGGGGAGCGGGGCCACGGCGATCGCGGCCTGATAGTCGGCGATGGCCTGCCGGGTTCTGCCCAGGGCAGCCTGGGCGCGGGCGCTGGCTTCGAGGAGCGCCGAGTCGCCGGGTGCGTCGCGCAGCCCGGTCCGGGCTTCCCGGTACGCCTGGCGTGGGTCGCCCGTCTGGAGGGCGAGGGTGGACAGCACGGCGTGGGCGAAGGACCGTTCACCGGTCGTGGAGGCGGCGTCGAGTGAGCGGCGCATCAGGGCGGCTGCTTCGCCGGTCCGGCCGCGCAGTTCGAAGGTGTAGGAGGCGCGGGCCAGGGCGGGTGCGTCCGGGCGCAGGTCGTTCATGCGCTGAACGGCCTGGTAAGAGGCGGGGTACCGGCCGAGTTGCGTGTAGGCGTCCGCGAGGACTCCGTAGGCGACCGGGTTGTACGGGGCGCTCCTGGTCGCCTTCCGGGCCCAGTTCAGGGCGCTGGGGAAGTCGTGGCGGGCCGCCGCGAGCGCGCCCATGCCGATCTGCGCGTTGGCGTTGTCGGCGGGCTGGACCGTCAGCGACCGGCGCAGGGCCTTCTCGGCGCGCCCGTAGGTGGCGGGGTCGGCCGTGGTGCGGGCCTGCTGGACGTAGGACATGCCCAGGGCGGCCCACGCGCCGGAGTCGAGGGGCGTGTGCCGCACGCGGAACTGGAGAGCCGCGAGCGTGCCGCGCGGAGGGGACAGGTGTACGGCCGGCTCTGGTGCGCCGCCGTTCACCGGGGCCAGGCCGACGGCGCCCACGGTGAACATGACCGCGCCCAGGGTCAGGACGACGGCGGTGTTGCGCATCCGGGCGCGTGTCGGCGATGCGGGATGCGCGGAGGCTTGTGCGTGCATGAGGTGCTCCCTGCGGATGAAGCCGGTGCCCGGCCCGCGGTAACGGGGGCCGGGCACCGGCACAGACCGTGAACTCGGCGGTCAGACCGCCGAGTTGCGGCGGCGCAGTCGCCAGCCGCCGATGCCGAGCAGCAGGGAACCCAGCGCGCCGACCCCGGCCACACCGGAGGTCCGCAGCGCGGACTGCCGGGTCTGGTCACCCACGGGTCCGCTGTTCACGGACTTGGTGTGGGGCAGCGCCAGATACGGGAACGACGTGCCGAAGGGCACCTCGTTGGCGTTGACCTTGTCGCCGTCGGCCAGCGCCGGCACCAGCGTGCCGGTCTGGGCCGCGCCTTCGACCGCCTGGAGCGAGATGTCGATGACGTCGTCGGTGAGACGGCGGCCGTTGGGGAACCCGGCCAGGTCACCGGCGAGCACGCCGTACCGCTGAGGCTGGGCGGTGGGTGCCACGGCCATGTTCAGGCGCAGTTCCTCGGCGGGCACGATCTGCCTGAGGTTCGCGTCCTTGTTCAGCCGGTGGGCGTTGAGGTCGGCCTTGATCGGACCGCACACCTTGCAGATGCCGGTCAGGAAGATCTCGGCGAGGTCGTTGCGGGGCACGGCGGGCGCCGGGACGCCGTAGACCTTCTGGATCAGCTTGGGCAGGATCGGGTCGTAGACCTTGGCCACGACCGGCTTGACGGTACGGTCCTGGTCCGGGTTGAGGGTGTTGAAGGCGTCCTTGTACTTGAGCGGGACGACGACCTCGTTGACCAGCGGGTTGCCCAGGCGCGAGACCTGGCGCCACTTGTCGTGGCGGGTGCGGGAATCGGAGATCTGCACGCCCTTGCGGTCGGTCGTGGACCAGATGCCGACCACCGGGTTGCGCGAGGCGTTGCCCCGCAGCGCGAGCTGCTTCTTGGGGATCTGCAGGGCGACGGAGTTGACGTTGTACCCGGCCAGCGTGTCCTGTCCGCGCTCGGACAGATTGCCGCCGTAGAGCAGGTCGAAGACCCTCAGGTCCGCGAAGAACGGGTCGTCCGCCTGGCCGGCGAACGTGCTGCCTCCGCCGGGCAGACCGCGGACCGCGCTCGCCCGCAGCGCGCCGTAGTTCGGCATCGACGCGGCGCCGACCCGGGACGGTGCCACCGGTACGTCGGACTTGACGACCCTGCTTCGTCCGCCCTCGGTGACGACCAGGTCGTAGACCTGGCGGAAGTTCAGGTCCGGGTCGGTCAACGAGGTGACCGGGCCGGTGTTGTAGAGGAACTGGCCCGCCGAGTCGCGGACCAGGTTGCGGAAGCGCCAGGTGTAGGTGACGTCCGCCTTGCCGTCACCGTTGTTGTCGATCTTGATGTTGTAGCGCGCGTCATCCGCGAAGGCGTAGAAGTTCGGGCCGCCGTTGGGCTCCTCGAACGGGATCCAGTTCGCCACGAGGGTGACCGTGTCGGTCTTGTCGGGGCTGGTGAACGCGTACACGTCGGTGTTGTCGGCCCGCGGGTCGCCGGCGATGAGCGGTGCCTCACGGTGGCTGGACGCCTGACTGACGCCGGGAGCCAGCGTCAGGACACCCAGCGCGGTCGCCAGCGCACCGGTACCGAGGACGAGCAGGGAATGGTCCAGGACACGTCGCGAACGGGGCCCGGGGGTCGTTGCCTTCACGGAGTTCCTTCCAACTGTGGGTTCCACCCGCTGCCCGGAGGACCGGACGGCGGAGGTTTGGGGGCTGGGCGGATTGACGGTCGGCACCGCGGCGAACGAATTCGCACTGACCAGGACGACAGAAAAGGCAACGGGGACTGCCGGCCCGGACACACCACCACGCAGTACTGCGCGAGCAGAAGAAAAGCACGTCCGAGGCCGGGCAGACGACAGGCGCGTTCCGCACCCCGGCCCGAAGGGAATTCGCCGGCGGTCAATTCACAGGCAGGGTGGGGATTTCGGGGCCGCCATCCGACGGGGAATCCGATTCCGACACGGTGGGATCTGTTGGGCCGAACGGTGAAACAGCCCTGAACCGAGCCTGGGCACCGCCTCTTCGCCCATGTGGAGGCGCCGCGGGTGGCGGTGCCGAAACCGCCACCCGCGCGGATCCCCCCGCCACTGCCGCTCCTGACCGAGGTGACATGACCCCCGGTCAGGGCGAGGGGATCGTCCGGTCCGCGCCGCCCCGTTAACGACTGCGGACCGGAGACAGGGACCTCGTCCAGCTTCACTGCTGCCGGACACACGGCTCGTGCCCGCGGCAGGGGGCCGCTGTTTCCGGCCCTCACTAGTCACTCCGGTACGGCACGCCTGACGGCTTGGTCGAAGGACTGCCATTCACCCGATCGCAGGACAGACGCTCCCCAGGCCGGAGATGTCCCGTCGAGCCGCCCGCGCTCCAGATGGGTCCGTCTGGGGAAGCTCGTGATGCTCCGGGACCAATCCTCGGTGGGGTTCAGGATCGGATTACGTCCGGAGATGTCCCGCTCACGAAGGATCCTTGTGAAAGAAGCCATCAGTTTCGGTCGAAATCCGTCGATGCGGCCAGATTTGCAGGAGCTGGTGGGCCGGGTGGCCTTGGGGGACGAAGACGCGTTCGCCGCTGTCTACGACGTCGTCGTGAGCCCGGTTCTCGGTGTGGCCCGTGCTGTGCTGCGCGACCACGCGCAGTCGGAGGAGGTCGCGCAGGAGGTCCTGGTGGAGGTGTGGCGTACCGCCCCGTGTTACCGCCCGGACCGCGGGACGGCCATGAACTGGATCCTCACTCTTGCCCACCGCCGGGCCATCGACCGGGTGCGTTCGGTGGAGGCCGCGGCGGCTCGGGACCACAAGGCGGCGCTGCTGGCCCGTACCCCGGAGTTCGACGAGGTGACCGAGCAGGTCGAGACCCGGCTGGAGCGGGAACAGGTACGGCGCTGTCTGCGGACGCTGACCGAGATCCAGCGCCAGGCCGTCACTCTCGCCTACTACCGGGGACTGACCTACCGCCAGGTCGCCGAGGCGCTCACGCTGCCGCTCGGCACCGTCAAAACCCGACTGAGAGACGGCCTCATCCGGCTCCGCGACTGCCTGGGAGTGACCGCGTGATCACCGCTGACCTGCACCTGCTGACCGGCGCCTACGCCCTGCACGCCCTGTCCGACGAGGAACGCGAGGCGTTCGAGCGGCACCTCGTGGGCTGTGAGGCCTGCGCCCAGGAGACCGCCGAACTGTCCGCCACGGTGGCCCGGTTGGGCCTCGCCGTGTCCGTGGAACCCCGCCGGGAGATGCGCGAGCGGGTCCTGGGCCGTATCACCGCGGTCCGTCAGGAGGCCCCGGCCGGCACCCCGCTGCTCCGCTCCGGCCGCACGGCGCGGCGGGGCCGGCTGTTGTCGCGGTGGGCGCTGGCCGCCTGCCTCGCCGCTGCCGCCGCGCTCGGCGGAACCGCCGTATGGCAGCACCAGCGGGCCGAGAGCGCGCTCGCCCAGGCACACCGGGCCGAACAGGGGACGACGCGGATCAGCGCCGTGCTCGCCGCGCCGGATGCCCGGGCACAGGTCGTGCCGCTGCCCGGGGATGCCAAAGGCACGGTCGTCGTCTCGCACAGCCGGGACCGGGCGGTGTTCGTGGTCTCGGGGATGGCTCACGCGCCGGCCGGGAAGGTCTACCAGCTCTGGTTCGACGAGAGCGGCACGATGCGGCCGGCCGGCCTGATGAACCCCGACCGCGCCGACCAGGCCGTCCTGCTACGGGGCGCGGTGGACGGGGCCTCGGGTATGGGCATCACCGTCGAACCCGCGGGCGGCTCGAAGCGGCCCACGACCACGCCGCTCGCCCTGACCCGCTTCTCCGCCTGAGGGGAGACGGCCCCGCGGTTCGGCGGGGCCGTGTCCGCCGTCAGGCGATGCCGCGCGGCAGGTCGGCCCAGACCGTGTGGCCCCGGCGGTAGTGCCGGTCACCCCACGCTCGGGAGAGCGCCTCGACCAGCAGGAGTCCCCGTCCGCCGCCGCTCAGGGCGGCGGACGGACGCGTCCAACCGGACCGGATCGCCTTCGTGTCGAAGCCCGGGCTGCTGTCGCTGACCTGGATCATCAGCGACTGGTGACCGGCCCGCTCGTGCAGAGCGAGCGACAGGCGGACCGGTGTCGTGCCGTGTCCGAAGGCGTTGCCGAGCAGCTCGCTGACGACGAGCACGGCGTCGTCGGTGAGTTCGCCGCGGCCCCACCGTTCCAGTTGGTCGCGCACGGCACCGCGCACGGGACACAGACCGTTCTCCGGTGCGGGAGCGAAGCTCACGCAGGTGCGTTCCATGGCACATCAGCTCCTTTCACTCGCACAGGTAATCCGTCACGGACACCGCGGTGGACGGGTGCGGAAACGGGAACCACCGGCGGAACCGAATCCCGGCGACCCATATATCCGTAGCCGGTCAGGGTGCGGATTGGTCTGAGAAAAATATTCATCCGATCGGGCAAACGGCCAATCCGCCGAGCTTTCGGAACCGGATTCCCCACGTGACCGACAACGAGAAGGAAAACGCGAACCACCCGGAATTCTTCCGGCGTTCGGCGATTTCCTCCGGCCGGTCGGCAGACCTCGAACGCTTTTCGTCTTCCCCGTCCACAGGCGGCACGCGCCGCACCCTCAACAGGAGAAAAACCATGAGCACCCGTATCCGCCGTACCGCCGTCGTCCTCGCCGCCTCCGCCGTGCTTCCGCTGGCCCTCAGTGCATGCGGCAGCAGCGGCAGCGACTCCGCGAAGTCCGACGCCTCCACCAAGGCGTCCGCCTCCGCTTCGAGCGACAGCATGAACAACGCCGGCGCCACGACCGCCGACCAGCCCTTCGGCACCGCCTGTTCCGGCGTCCCGAAGAGCGGCGCCGGCTCCTTCGACGGCATGGCCAAGGACCCGGTCGCCACCGCCGCCTCCAACAACCCCGCGCTGTCCACGCTGGTCGCCGCGGTGAAGAAGGCCGGTCTGGTCGACACCCTCAACAACGCCCAGGGCATCACGGTGTTCGCGCCCACCAACGACGCCTTCGCGAAGATCCCGAAGGCCACCCTGGACAAGGTCCTCAACGACAAGGCCCAGCTGACCAAGATCCTCACCTACCACGTCGTGGGTCAGCAGCTGACGCCCAAGGAGCTGGAGAAGGGCTCCTTCACCACGCTGGAGAAGTCGAAGGTCACCACCTCGGGCTCGGGTGAGAACTACATGGTCAACGACTCCGCGAAGGTCGTCTGCGGCAACGTCAAGACGGCCAACGCCAACGTCTACATCATCGACACCGTCCTGATGCCCACCAGCTGACGGACCACCACCAGCAGGACCGGGCACCCGACATCGCGGTGCCCGGCCGCACGACTCCTGTGACGGGGAGCCGGTGAGGGGCGGGGCACTTGCCCCGCCCCTCACCGCTGTACCCAACTTCCCTACCGCCAGCGGAACATCATGAGAGATGACGGAGCCAGCACATGTCGGCACTCTTCCGCGTTCGCGTCCTCGCCGTCTCGGGCACCCGGCTGTGGTGCGCGGTGGCCGGCACGCTGACCCCGGCCACCGGCCGCACCCTGCGCGCCGAGCTGACCGCCCGATGCGCCGACGCTACGGTGGTAGGACTGGATCTACGTCAACTCCGGTGCCCCGTGGCCGAGTTCCTGCCGGATCCACCGTGGCCGGACGGACCCCACACCGTGCATCTCCTCGCGCCGGAACTGCTGCGCTCCCACACGACCGACGACGGACGCCTGCACTGGCACACCGACCTCCACAGCGCCTGGCAGGCTTGGTCCGCGCTCACCCTCTGAGCTTGGCCACAGCCCCGTGCCGCAGACAGTTGCGGAGCACACCTCCCCCGCCGCACGTCTGTCCCGCCGCCGGCGCCCCGGCCAAACAGCCGCAGGCCCCCCGTCAGGGGCGGGGCGGGCGGGTGATGGTGTCGAGGTAGAAGGCGTCGATGCTCTGGACCGCGTGCTCGAACTCGTCCAGGTTGACGGGCTTGCTCACGTAGGCGTTGGCGTGGCTGTTGTACGCGCCGGCGACGTCGTCGGGCGCGGTGGAGGTGGTGAGCACGACGACGGGGATGGTCTGGAGGTTCTCATCCGTCTTGAGGATCCGCAGGAGGTCGCGTCCGTTCATCCGGGGCATGTTCAGGTCCAGGACGATCAGGTCCGGGCGCGCGGTGGCGGAGTCGCGGAGATGTTCCAGTGCGGCGACTCCGTCGGTGACCTGGACCAGGTTGCGGGCGCCGCGCTCGCTGAGGGCTTCCTCGATGAGCAGGGCGTCGGCCATGTCGTCCTCGACGAGGAGGACGTCGAAGGGCCGTGCGGGGGTGGTCATCATCGGATGCTCCAGGGGTGCTTCGCGAGAGTTGGGGAAGAGTCCTGGCCAGCGGCGCCGTGCGCCCTGGCGGGTCAGGCCGCAGGCGGCGCCGATCTGTGGGTAGCCGGCGCCCGTGCGGGCCGCGGCGACGGCCGCGTCCCGTTGGAGACGTTCGGCGGCGTGCTGAATTTGGTCCAGCAGGTACAGCAGGGCCAGTGGCTGCGCCGCCGGATACTCCTGCGGCGGGGACGGGGCGTCGTCCAGGAGTTGGAGGGCCAGGCGCCTGGCAAGTCGCCCGACCGCGGCGTCCGCGACGGCTGCCGTCTCCTCGGGGGTGGTCTGCAGAGCGAAGTCCTTGCCGGGCATGGTCCGCACCCTAGGCCCCGGGCTGATCGTTCGACAACTGCAGTTGTCGTACATCCTCTACAGTGGCCGCTGCCCCCGTAAGGTGCAGGCGGCCGTCACAGCGGAGGGGCAGTGGGGATGAGCGGGAGCACGAGATCGCGGGCGAGTGCGTTGTCCGCCTGGACCACCCGGCGGTGGCTTCGCGTCGGGGCGGTTGTCTCGCTGACGGCCCTGGCCTTCCTGGGGGTGACGGGAGCGTGGATGCTGCAACGGACGGGGTCGATCACCGAGAACCTCGTGAACGTGAAATCTCCCGCCCTGAGCGCGGCACTGCAACTGGAAGCGGCGCTGCTGAACCAGGAGACCGGCATCCGCGGGTACGGCCTCACCGGCACCGCCGACTTCCTCGCCCCCTACCGGCAGGGACTCGCCGACCAGGCAACCAGCACCGTACGCCTGACGAAGCTGCTCCACGGTGACGCGACCGGCCTGAAGGATCTGAAGGCCGTGCGGGATGCCGCCGAGACCTGGCAGGCACGGGTCGCCCGCCCGATCGCCGCCGCACCCGCCGGAAGTCCCTCACCACTGGCCACCGAACGCGCCGCGGCGGGAAAGACGGACTTCGACGCGCTCCGTGCCGCCCTGGCCGGCCAGCAGAAACGCCTGCGGGCGGAGCGGACGCAGGCCGCGAGCGACCTCTCCTCCACGATGCTGCTGCGCAACTGGGTCTTCGCCGCGATCGCGCTCGTCATCGCCGCCCTGAGCGTGCTGGTCTTCGAAGGACTGCGCCGCGGCATCACCACACCCCTGGGCCAGCTCGGGGCGGACGCCCGCGCCATCGCCGGCGGCGACTTCGCACATCCCATCACCCCCACCGGGCCGGCGGACCTGCGTCGGCTCAGCGGCGAGATCGACTTCATGCGCCGGCGCCTGGTACGGGAGCTGGCGTTCACCGAAGAAGCACGCGTGAGCCTCCACGCACAGGCGGCCGACCTGCAACGCTCCAACGCCGAACTGGAACAGTTCGCCTACGTCGCCTCCCACGATCTGCAGGAGCCGCTGCGCAAGGTCTCCAGCTTCACCCAGCTCCTCCAGCGCCGCTACGGAGGGCAGTTGGACGCCCGTGCCGACCAGTACATCGACTACGCGGTCGACGGCGCGAACCGCATGCAGGTCCTCATCAACGACCTTCTGGACTTCTCCCGCGTCGGCCGCGTCCATCACGAACTCCAGAGCCTCGACCTCGGCGCGGTACTGCGGCAGGCCCTGTCCTCTCTGAGCATGAGCATCGAGGAGAGCGAGGCGTCCATCACGCACGATCCGCTGCCCTCGCTGATCGCCGACCCCACCCAGATGGGCATGCTCTGGCAGAACCTGATCGGCAACGCCGTCAAGTTCCACCGCCCCGGCCAGCCACCCGCCATCCACATCACGGCCGCCCAGGACGGCGAACTGTGGCGGTTCACGGTGACCGACAACGGCATCGGTATCGGCCCCGAGTACGTCGACAAGGTGTTCGTGATCTTCCAGCGCCTGCACACCAAGGACGCCTACGACGGCAGCGGCATCGGCCTGGCCATGTGCAAGAAGATCGTCGAATTCCACGGCGGCACCATCTCCGTCGACCCCGACTACCGGGACGGCGCCCGGATCACCTTCACCCTCGCCGGCGAGCCCCCCAAGACCCCAGATCCCGCAACGATGCCCGAAGCGACCCGTGCCGACGCCGAGCCAGGACGGTGACCACCCTCGCCATCGTCCTCACCGGCCCAGAACGACGGCCGCCCCAGGCGTCGCAACGTCCTGGGGCGGGCGCGTAGTTGGGCAGGGCCGGGGTCACCCGAAGGTGAAGGAGTACGCCTGGATGCCGGGTGTGAGCCTGAGTTCGAGGTGCGCGGTGCGGGCCGTCTTCTCGTCGACCAGGCGGTACAGGGTGGGGGTCCCCGACACCGGGACCGTCTTCACCGTCTTGCCGTCGACGAGGACGGTGACCGTGCCCTTGCCGCCGAGGACCAGGTTGACGTTCTTCGCCCGGTAGGTGAAGGCGAGGCGGGCGCTGTCGCCCGCGGTGAAGTACTGGTACCCGGCGGTCCAAGTGCCGTCCAGGGAAAGGCTGTTGACCGGGATGTCACGGGCGAAGTGGTAGGTCGTCGCTTTGTCGTCCTGGAGCGGGTCGCCTACGTAGCCGCTGATGCGCTGGTTGCTCAGGTAGGTCTCCGGAGTACGGTCCTTGGTGAGCGAGACGTCCTTCTGCCCGGTCTTCGGGGGGAGTTGGACATTCGGGTTCGCCTGCTTGAGGAGCGTGCGGATGAGGTCCTCGGTCTGCGCGTACTGGCCTTCGCCGAACTTGAAGTAGCGCACGGTGCCGTTGGCGTCGATCAGGTACTTCGCGGGCCAGAACCGGTTGCGGTAGTTGTCCCAGGTCGTCAGCTTGTTGTCGAGGGCCACCGGATAGGTGACGCCCAACTTCCGTGCCTGGCTTGCGACGTTGGAGGCGTTCTTCTCGAAGGCGAACTCAGGGGAGTGGACCCCGATGATCTCAAGACCGGCGCTCTTGTAGGCGCGGTTCCACGCCTCGATGTGCGGCAGGCTGCGCTGGCAGTTGATGCACGAATAGGTCCAGAAATCGATCAGTACGACCTTGCCGCGCTCCTGCTTCAGATCGACCGGCTGCCCGTCAGGAGTGTTCAGCCACTTCGAGATCCCGGCGATCGGCGGCGCCTGCCCGCACGAACGCAACTCGTCCACCCCGTCCTCGCAGCGTGAGAGTTCCTTGTTGGAGTTGTCGTATAGACCGGACAGCTTCTGACGTGCTACGTCGTTGTCCTCGATCTTCTTCTGCGCCGCCGAGGTGTAGTCCGGCAGCGCCCGTTGGATCGCGTCGGTGACGTTGAAGGCCAGGGCGAGCGCGAGCGCCATCATCAGGCATCCCGCGACGATCCGCAGCTTCCTGGCCCGCTTGCGGAAGGCGCCGATCCGCTCGGCCACCCGCCGTCCGGCGAGGGCGAACACCAGCAGCGGCAGCGCCGTGCCCACGGCGAAGGAGACGGTCAACGCCACGATGTCCAGGCTCAGTTCACCGCGCGCACCGGCCACGGTGATGGCCGCCAGCACGGGGCCGGCGCAGGGGACGTAGAGGAGACCCAGACCGAGGCCGAGGACGAACGCGCTGCCCTCCTTGTTGACCTGGCGCTGCGGGATCCGCGCGAACGGCTTCTCCAACAGCCGCTCCACCGGCGGGAACACGAGCCCCATGCCGATGAGGACCAGCATCACCAGACCGACGTAGCGCAGGATGTCGTCGGGCAGACCGAGCGCGGAGATGATCGTCACGCCGAGCAGAGTGAAGAAGCTGAAGCTCAGCACCAGGCCCGTGACGACGGCGTAGGGGCGGCGGTTGCGAGCGGGCGCGGGGGTCGGCGGACCGGCCACGAGGACGTCACCCGACACCGCCGCGCCGGCCCCGTCGCCGTTCTTGGGACCGGGGCGCCCGTCCGCAGTTGGCCTCGCCTCGCCAGGGGGCCCCGCACCCGCACCTGTCTGCCCTCCTGGGCCTCCTGCCAGGAACACCACCGGAAGCACCGGCAGGATGCACGGCGACACGGCTGTGATCAGTCCTCCCAGCAACCCGATCAGAACCAAAGTGATCATGCGATTCAGCCTCCGGAGTAAGCGCCGGCCGTCCCGGCCCGCTCACCTTTGATCCGAAACCGCCCGCCCACCCGGATTGGTCGAGAGCGCCCTCGACCCGCAGATGCCCGCCGCCTGCGAATCCGCTTGCCCTCCGCCGCGACTCAGCTGGTCACCACCACCACCGCCCCCCCGGCCAGCACCTTAGGTTCGCCCGCCCGTGGCCTTGGACCGATGTGACCACAGGGGCGATCCAGCGACTCGCAACCCTTCCGAACCCGGACTGACCAGCACGTTCCCGTCCCTACGAGTAGCACCGCACCCACCTGACGCGACAGCCGGGGCTCCGGCACACCCTGGAATCACCGCCGAACGCAGATCGGCCGCCAGCAGGAGCTGACGGCCAATCACGAGATCGGGGCTAGAACCGGGGAAGGCGACGGCCGTTCAGCCGCAGTCGGCACTTGGTGGGGTCAACGTCGGCCTTTCACCCGGGTGGACATCACGGGCAGTCGATCTCTCCGGTGCGCTGTCGGTGGCCCCTGCGACTATGGGGCAGCGGCAAGGAAGGAGCCGTCGTATCTCGCAGAACACCGGCCACCAATGCCCGCGACGTTCAAGCAGTTGTACGGGACCGCGTTCCGACGCGCGAAGCCCGAGTGCCGGGAGCCGCTGTACCGCGTGAACTCGGACACCGGCGAGACGATTTTGAACAGCAGCGTTGCCCACATGTGCCGACGTCTCGGTACGCGCCGTGCGCTACTGCGAGCAGCAGGGGCTGCTCATCGCGGAGCGCAGCCCATCCGGCCGGCGCCTCTACCGGCAGGACGCCGTCGCCTTGGTCTGTTTCCTCCAGCAGATGTTCGCCGCGGGCCTCACCAGCCGAAGGATCACCGAACTCCTTCCGCGCTGGGACTCCGGGCACACCGACGCCGATCGACGAGCCATGCTGCGCGCTGAGCGGGACCGCATCCAGGCCAAGATCGACGACATGCAGGCTGCTCTGGACCGCCTCGACGAGGTCATCGCGATCACGGACACGCACCCGTAGGCGCGGTCGGTTGGAAGTCGCACCAGCGATCTGCGGTTGGAGTGCTCGTTGATGCCCGCCGTGCAGGAGGAACGCCCGCTGGAGGAGGTGGACGATTTCTCCCTACCGGAAGTTCGGCTGCCTGTCGGCGTCTGACCGCCTTCGGGTTGCGGGGGACGCCGACAGGAGTGATCAGCCGGGCCAAGTGCCGGTCAGCCGACGGGTGGCGGTGGCGCCGCCACGGTCGACGGCGGCTTTGACACCGGCGAAGATCGCTCCTTGCAGGGCGGCTGCCGACAGGACCTGGGGCCAGGTGCGATGCTCGTCGGTGGCGTTGGGGGTGTCATCGTCATGGCCGAGCCGTTTCCAGACCTGCTTGAATGCCGCACCTGCCAGCATGCCGCTGAGGGCGCCCATGGCCAGGCCGAGTGGTTTGTAAGCGATCTTGCTCGCTTTCATCGGTGCTTCCTGGAGCGGCGGATGAACAGCAGCGCGATGAGTGCACCGGCCGCGGCGAGCAGCGGGGCGCGGTTGGCCCGTGCCGCCCGCAGGCCCTGGCCGGCCTTCTCGCGTACCGGCTCCGGAGTGTTCTCCCAGGCGAGCCGACCGGCATGGGCTGCCTTGTCCCGGACCTGCTCCGTGGTCGCGGCGGCCTTGGCCCGCACCGGCTCCGGGGTCTTGTCCTGCACCACATGAACCACGTGTGATGCAGTGTCCCGCAGTTGGGCCTTGGCCTGTGTCGTCCTCTCCTCGACCTGCTGCTTGACGGTGTCCGTCTTCTCCTGGGCGCGGGCCTTGACGTCGGCCTTGGCCGCGAGCGCTTCGACGGTCTCGCCGAGTTCCTCGCGCGTCGCCTCGACCTGCTCACGCAGTTCCTCCGTGGAGGGTGTTGCCTCATCGCCCGTGTGCGGCTTGTCCTCGGTCATCGCTGTGCCCTCTCCTTGATTTCGGCCACGTCGGCCTTGACGCTGTCAATGGTCTGTTCCGGCGTCGGCGGCCAAGTCAACGGTGACGATCAGTGCCGCCGCCCCTGCCGAACCGCTTGCCCTTCTGAGTCATCTCCGCCTGAGCCAGGCGCAGTTCGTCGTGGAACAGCCGCGACAACTGCTTCGAGGCATGTTGGATCAGGTCGCCGACCGGTTCCTGCGCTCCACTGTCGGTGCGAGGGGAGCCTTCTGCTGTCATGGGTGCTCACCTCTGTCCTTCGTCGGTGTTTCCGGCAGGCCCAACCGGCGTTCTCCTGCCACCGTCTGATCGTGTGTTCGTGTACCCGGGCAAGGACGCCTCACCGCTTGTCGGAGCAGACGTCACGACAGCGGCCACGACGGAGAGGTGGCGCGCGCCGCTCCATACCCGCTCCGCGGTCACGGTCACCGGCGACACCGCACAAGCGGCACCAGAGAAGGCGAAGGCGGCTGCCGTGGTCAGTGCTGGGTTTCGTCGCCGTGGCTGCGCAGGAGTTCCTTCATCTTGGCGACGGCGAAGCCCCAGCCCTGTTCGACGGTGGGTTTGGCGGGTACGGCGATCTCGTCCGGGTTGGTGAGGACGTCGAGGAGGACGGGGCCGGGGGTGGCGAAGGCGCGGCGTACGGCGTCGTCGAGGTCGGCGGGGTCGGTGACGCGGATGCCGGTGATGCCGAGGGCGGTGGCGACGGCGGCGAAGTCGGGGTTGTCCAGGACCGTACCGAACTCGGGGAGTCCCGCCTGCTCCTGTTCCAGCTTGACCATGCCGAGGCGGCGGTTGTCGAAGACGACGAGTTTGACAGGCAGTTGGTAGGACTTGAGGGTCATGAGGTCGCCCAGGAGCATGCTCAGGCCACCGTCGCCGCAGAAGGCGACGACCTGGCGGTCCCGGTCGAGGTACTGCGCGCCGAGTGCCTGCGGCATGGCGTTTGCCATGGAGCCCAGGTTGTAGGAGCCGATCAGTCGACGTTTCCCGCGCATCTCGACGAAGCGGGACAGCCAGACGGTGGCCATTCCGGTGTCCGAGGTGAAGATCGCGTCGTCGGTCGCGCCGCGGTCCACGGCGGCGGCCAGCGCTTCCGGACGGATGCCGTGTTCGCGGTTGTCCAGCGCGGAGCGGACCTTGCCGACCAGACTCTTGTCGTGTGCGGGGTCGGCGAGGCGCGCTTGGCTCTCACGCCAGCTCAGGAAACGCTTCCGTCCTTCCTCCAGGTGCCCGCGGTCGCGTGCGCCGTCCAGGTCGCCCAACTCGCCGGGCTGGGCGGCCAGTTGGCCGAGCAGGTCACGGACGGTGGCACCCACGTCGCCGACGAGGCCGATGTCCACCGGGACACGGCGTCCGATGTGCGCCGGTTCGGTGTCGACCTGGATGACCTTGCGGCCCTCGGGATACCAGTCGCGGTAGGGGAAGTCGGTGCCCAGCAGAAGCAGGGTGTCCGCGGAGTGCATGGCAGCGGCCGCCGCCGGGTTGCCGATCAGACCGGTCTGGCCGACCTGGAAGGGGTTGTCGCCCTCGAAGCCCTCCTTGGCCTTCAGCGTCAGCACCATCGGAGCCGCGAGGCGGTCCGCCAGCGCGAGGACGTCCGCGCGGGCGGCGCGGGCGCCCTGCCCGACGAGCAGGGTGATCCGGTCCGCGTGGTCGAGGAGGTCGGCGGCCTGCCGTACGGCGGACGCCTCGGGGCGGGTGGTGGGCGTGGTGAGGGAGAAGCGGGCCGGGCGGTCGTGGTGCAGTTCCCGGTCGCCGAGGTCGCCCGGCACGGTGAGGACCGCGACGCCCTTGTGCCCCAGGGCGTTGCGCACCGCCGTCTCCAGGAGCTGCGGCAGCTGGTCGGGGTCGGTGATGGTGGCGCGGAAGACCGCCACGTCACGGAAGAGCAGGTCGTTGTCGACTTCCTGGAAGGCGTCGCTGCCCAGCTCGGACAGGGGGACCTGGCCGGCGATGGCCAGGACGGGCGTACGACTCTTGGCCGCGTCGTAGAGGCCGTTGAGGAGGTGGACGGAACCGGGGCCGACCGTGCCCATGCACACGCCGAGGCGGTCGGTGAGCTGGGACTGGGCGCTCGCGGCGAAGGCGGCGGCCTCCTCGTGGCGGCAGCCCACCCACTCCACGTCGTCGGTGGTGCGGATGGCGTCGGTGAGGGGGTTGAGCGCGTCTCCCACGACGCCGAACACCTGGCGGACGCCGAGTTCGCTCAGGGCGTCCACGATGACGCGGGCGACGGTTCGTGCCACGGAGTTCCTCCAGGTCGGATCGTGCAGCGGGTGCGGGTCAGATGGTGAAGTGGTCGGGGTCGGCGGCCTTCCAGTCGGCGGCCCAGTCGGCGGGCGGCTCGGCCAGCAGTTGTCCGGGGGAGAGCCACTCGTAGAGCACGTCGTAGGAGCGCACGGTCTGTGGGTCGACGCGTCGTCGCAGCATGTGCGGGCGGAGCTGGGAGGGGTCGGTGACTCCCATGGAGGCCATGATCTGCAGGGCGCTGCCCACGGTGGCCTCCTGGAGGCGTCGTACGCGTGCGGCCTTGTCGCCGACGTCCAGCGCGCGGGCCCGGCGCGGGTCCTGGGTGGTGACGCCGACGGGGCAGGTGTTGGTGTGGCAGCGCTGGGCCTGGATGCAGCCGACCGCGAACATCATGGCGCGGGCCGCGTTGCCGTAGTCGGCGCCCTGGATCAGGCGTTTGACGAGGTCCGTCCCGGTGGCGATCTTGCCGCTCGCGCCGATCCGGATCTGCTCCCGCAGGCCGGCGCCGACCAGGGCGTTGTGCACGGTCATCAGACCTTCGGTGAGCGGGGTGCCGACGTGGTCCGCGAATTCGAGCGGGGCGGCGCCCGTGCCGCCCTCCGCGCCGTCGACGATGATGAAGTCGGGCGTGGTGCCCTCCTCGATCATCGCCTTGCACACGGCGAGGAACTGGCGCCGTGAACCCGGGCACAGCTTGAAACCGGCAGGCTTGCCGCCGGACAGCTCCCGCATCCGCGCGATGAAGCGGACGAGTTCACGAGGCGTGGAGAACACGCTGTGGTACGGCGGTGAGATGACCGTCTGTCCCTCGGGGACGTCCCGCACCTTGGCGATCTCAGCGTTCACCTTGGCGCCCGGCAGTACACCGCCGATACCGGGTTTGGCGCCCTGCGACAGCTTGAGCGACACACACCGGACGCTGTCGCCCGACGCCTTCTCGGCGAACTCCCCGGCATCGAAGTCCCCGTCCTGGGTCCGGCAGCCGAAATACCCGGTACCGATCTCCCAGACCAGGTCGCCGCCCGGGCGCAGGTGGTACTCCGACAGCCCGCCCTCACCGGTGTCGTGCGCGAACCCGCCCGCCGCGGCCCCCTGGTTGAGGGCGAGTACGGCGTTGGCGGAGAGCGAGCCGAAGCTCATCGCGGAGACGTTCAGCAGGGCCATGTCGTAGGGCCGGGTGCAGTCCGGGCCGCCGATGCGTACGCGCGGCGGGTCTTCCGGCACCGGGCGCGGGGCCATCGAGGGAACCAGGTATTCGTAGCCCGCCTGGTACACGTCGCGTTCGGTCCCGAACGGCTCCTCGGCGGCGGTGCCCTTGGCCCGTTCGTAGACGATGCTGCGGATGTCCCGGTCGAAGGGGCGGCCGTCGAAGTTCCGCTCGACGAAGTACTGCTGGAGTTCGGGACGGATGCGCTCCAGCAGGAAGCGGGCGTGCCCGATCACCGGATAGTTGCGCAGCACCGAGTGCCGCCGCTGGGCCAGGTCCCACACACCGATCACGCCGAGCGCGGCGAGTGGCACCGCCAACAGCCACCACCAGGGCGACACGGTCACGGCCACACCCGCGCCTGCGAGGGTGGCACCCACGACCACCGCGATCATTCCGATTCTCAGCACGGCCCACGGGTATCCCGGAGGAGCCGTCTCATGCGGACCGGACGCGTGGACCGGGCGAACGGTCTTGGTCGGGACGGTCGGCGACGTGCCATGGAAACGAGTCCGGAAAACACCCGCATGTCATACGACGCAGAGGGCGGCACGGCCTTCCGGAAAGGGGAATCGATCTGGCTGTGCGCCTTTTCCAACCTCAGCTTCATGCGTGGTGAAGGACGAGGACGGCCTTCACCATGCCGGTGATGCGGTTGGTGCATCGCTTGAGGCGGCGGCCCCGGAACGGGACCCGAACGGCCTCGCCGGCCCCCTGACATGCCTTGTCCGCCCAGCACTTGAGTCCCACGTTGGCGAGGGCCTCGATCATTGCGTGCTGCCGGGCCGCGGTCCGGTCGTAGGCCGATCCGGGCGGGGCCCGGAGCAGGCGCCCGAAAGGTCGGTGAGGACCTGGACGTTCATGCCGTGGCGTTTGTGTTTTCCCGACTGGTACGGGGTGTCGGCGGCGATGCGGTCGATCGGCAGCAGAGTGCCGTCGAGGATGACGAAGGCCTTCGCCCGGATCGTCTGCATCGCCTCGGCCAGGGTCGGTGCGAGGGCGGCCGGCACCTCGACAGCCTCGCGTATGGAGCGGAACACGGTCGCGATCCCGATGCCGAACCCGGCGGCGAGTTGGGCGTAGGTGTCGCCGCACCGCAGATGGGCCAGGGCCGGCAGGGCCTGGCGGCCGCTCGGCGGGCGCCGCCACCGCGTCCCGATCTCCCGTTGTCGGGCGGTGAGTTGTCTGCTCATGTATCGCAGGGTGCGGCTGGACAGAACGATCGAGGACGGGTGGAGAAGCACGCAAAGCTCCTGGTGGACACGGGTCATCTTGGTCGAGAACCCGTCTACCAGGAGCTTCGTCGTTCCGCAGGAGTGTCCAACTCGCGTTCAGCGCAACAAGGTTGGGAAACCCGCGATGATGCCCGGCCCGGCTGAAGTTTGTGGAACGCCGCCTCGACTACCGGGCTGATCATGATGACGGAGTGGAATACCTCCGTTCACAGCATGCCCAGTTCCTACCGCTCAGTATTGCTCGGTCTCCACGAACCTCGTGTCCGCGTCGTTGGTGGCGAAGGTGTCGACCGCGGTCGTCGGGTCGAATCCGGGCGGGCTGTCCTTGAGGCCGAGGCCCAAGCCGGCCAGCTTCGCCTTGACCTCGTCGATGGACTTCGCACCGAAGTTGCGGATGTCCATCAGGTCGGCCTCCGAGCGGGCCAGCAGCTCGCCCACGCTGTGAACGCCTTCGCGCTTGAGGCAGTTGTAGGAGCGGACCGTGAGCTCCAGCTCCTCGATCGGCAGGGCGAGATCGGCGGCGAGCGCCGTGTCCACGGGGGAGGGGCCCATGTCGATGCCCTCCGCCTCGAAGTTCAACTCACGCGCCAGCCCGAACAGCTCGACCAGGGTCTTGCCGGCGGACGCCATGGCGTCGCGGGGACGCATGGCCTGCTTGGTCTCGACGTCGACGATGAGCTTGTCGAAGTCGGTACGCTGCTCGACACGCGTGGCCTCGACCTTGTACGTGACCTTCAGCACCGGGCTGTAGATGGAGTCGACCGGAATCCGGCCGATCTCCTGGCCCACCTGCTTGTTCTGCACGGCGGAGACGTAACCGCGGCCACGCTCGACCGTGAGCTCCATCTCCAGCTTGCCCTTGCCGTTGAGCGTGGCGAGGACGAGGTCGGGGTTGTGCACCTCGACACCGGCCGGGGGCGCGATGTCGGCGGCGGTGACCAGACCCGGACCCTGCTTGCGCAGGTACATCACGACCGGCTCGTCCTGCTCACTGCTGACGACGAGCTGCTTGATGTTGAGGATCAGGTCGGTGACGTCCTCCTTGACGCCCGGCACGGTGGTGAACTCGTGCAGCACTCCGTCGATACGGATGGACGTGACCGCCGCACCCGGGATCGAGGAGAGGAGCGTACGGCGCAGGGAGTTGCCGAGGGTGTAGCCGAAGCCCGGCTCCAGCGGCTCGATCACGAACCGGGAGCGGAACTCGTCGACGACCTCTTCGGTCAGGGACGGACGCTGAGCAATGAGCACGGGGTGTTGCCTCCATTTTCGGCGCCCGCTATTTGACGCCGTAGACACCACGAAGGATACGGGGCGACACGAGGCGATGCGGTCTCCGCAGAGGCCGAACCGCCCGAGTCCAACCCGGCGAGGAGACTTCGGGTGGCCATTCTGCACGACGTCCTGGCCACGCCGTCGTCAGATCCGCACTCCACGCGCAGCCGACGACGGGTACGTACGCGAACTGCCCGCCGGCTCCGGTCTGGCCGGAATGGCTGACCCGCGGGCCGTCGTGGCCGACGAGTTCACCGAGGAGACCGGGCTGGCCATCGGCCCGACCCGGTTGCGAGCACACCAGGCACGGCAGGTCGCCGACACCCTCTTCACTCACCGGTCGCACATGTTCTCGTTCCAGTTGAACGCGGCTGAACTGGACGAACTGCGCTCCGCTCTCGCTGCTCAAGGAGTGAGAGCGGAGTCCGAGCGTACGTACGTCGAAAATGCCCGGCTCGGCGACCTGCTCACGAGTGCCACGGTCGACTGGAACACACTCGGCGCGATCACGCAGGTGCTGCTCGCCCATGAGTCCCTGGCGGCAGCGGATGTCGGCGAAATGCGATCCCACAGCTTTGATGAGTGACGCGCAGGCCCAGACGCTCAGGAGATCTCCGGAGTCGAGCTGTCGAACGGATTTCCGTCGATGCCCAGGAGTTGGAGATGGGGGAGCTGGGCGATGACGCCGAGCGGTCGGCGAGTCAGCCTGTTGCCGCTGAGGTCCAAGTGGACCAGGTTGGTGAGCTGGCCGATCTCCTCGGGCAGTTCCGTCAGCCTGTTCTCGCGCAAATCCAGATGGGTCAGGTTGGTGAGCCGGCCGATACTCCTTGGCAGCGTGGTCAGCTTGTTCTCGCAGAGGTTGAGATGGGTGAGCCTTGAGAGCCGGCCGATTTCCTCGGGCAGTTCAGTCAGCCCACGGGCTGCTGACGAGGAGGCGACCCCGACGAACTCGATGAACCGGCCGGGGGTGCGCTTCATCAGCGCGGTCACAAGGGTGCGACTCTGGGTGAGACGGTTGACCTCCCCCGTCGGCCGCGGCCACCTGAGCTCCATGGTTCCGCCGAGGTCCAGGTAGGTGAGGTGGGCGAGCTGGCCGATGCTCTTTGGCAGCGTCCTTGGCGTCTGGCCGGAAAGGTCAAGGTGGGTAAGGTTGTTCAGGCGGCCGAGGCCCTCCGGCAAAGTCTCAAGCCGGAACCCGTGGACACTCAGGTAAGTGAGGCCCGTGAGGTTCCCGATGCTGTCCGGCAGCTTGGTGAATGGGTTGTAGTCCAGGCTCAGCTCCGTGAGATTGGTGAGCCGGACAAGTTCCGACGGCAGTTCGGTCAGCCAGTTGCCTCCGAGATTCAGCACCGTGAGGTCGGTGAGCTCGTAGAGCGATGCTGGGAGCCGCTCCAGCACGAGATGGCCCAGGTCCAGGACCGTGGCACGGCTATGCTGCGCTGCTTTGATCCGGCGAACGGCCCGCCGCTCCACCAACTCCAGGCCGCGACTCGCCAGTTGCGCGCTGCGGTAGTCGTTCACCAGCGCGTGGCTGAGGCGGAGGGTCTCGTCGATGCTCATCGTGGATGCGCTCGACGAGTTGCCTGGGTTCGGTGCCTGTTCGCTGGGGAGTCCGGCTGGCGAGGTGGCAGGGGGTGATACGGAGCCGGCGGTAGCAGGTGGTGCCGGTTCGGCGGGTCTGATCGCCATGTTCTTGGTGAACGGGTGGCGGTCGGCGGTGCCGGTTCCGCGTTGGCCGGGCCGGGGCAGGCCGCGGGCGGCGAGCCGTTGCTGCAGAAGCGGGTAGAGGTCAACGAAGGCGAGGTGAGCCGGGCCGCCCGGGATGCCGGTGCGGATCAGGTCCAACAACTTTAGTGACAGAAGAATTGATCAGGCGGCACCTACCGAGCAGCTCTCCAGATCGCCGTACCACGATCTCGGGGCACAGGGGCGCTGGTCCGCTCACACTTTGCCGCCGAAGAAGACCTGCACCTCCTGGATGAGCCCGTCCCGGACAGTGATCATCTCGACGTTGCGGTACCTGCCGCCCGTCGTGAGCTCGTACTCGTACTGGACGAAGACAAGTTCTTCGTCCGCGGCGGTGACGTGCAGCAACTGCTGCTCCTTGAACCGGTCGGCGGTCGGGAAACACCGCTCGAAGAAGGCCGCCTTGTCGATGTGATCGTCCTGCGGACTCGTGAAGGTGAAATCGCCGGAGTAGAGCGGGAAGGCCGCGTCGCGATCCTGCGACCTGTAGTACTGAAACGCCGCTTCTGCGACGGCTGCCGGGCTGTTGGTCATGTGGGCTCTCCGGTCGGACGACTTGCCCTGTTCCGCCACCGTACCCGTGGGCGTCGATCAAGCCCCGCGGGTCTGAACGCCACCGGTGTTCGGGCTCTCGTACACCGTCGGCGGCAGGCCGAGGCCATGAGGCGTCGGGTGAAGTGAAGCCGCTGAGTCGGAGGTTGGCGGAGTGGCCCCACTCCGTCCAGGCCATGACGTGCGTGACTTCGGCGGCCGGCGGGACCAGGTCCAGGACGGGTCGAGGTGGCGAAGGTCGCCACGCACGGCACGATCCTCGTCGTGCGGCGCGTCGCGTAGCCGCTACTCGGTCCACGAACCGTCGCAGTTCTTGACGGCCGACACTGGCTTGACGGCTACGACCAGCGGCAGCTCAAGAGTTGTTGCGGCCCTTGCGGAGCCACTTGGCGACCGTGGCGGTGCAGGTGCCGGGCAGCGTAGCCGCTGCCGCGGATGCAATGGCCATTGCAGGATTCTGGACGGCAAGTTCATATGCCATCAGGGTTGTTGCTCCTGCGCTACCGGTGGCCGGCAGAGTTGCCGCGGCGCGACCGGCGATCCGCGCGGGCCGCTGGAACGGGCAGTTCGGATCCGTGCAGTAGAAGGTCATGGTGATTCCCTGCTCGTCGCTCGTGCCGGTGCGGGGCGACGAGCCCCGTGGCCTTGGGCGGATACGAACCAGGTCCGGCCCAGGCCCACGAACACGGCAACACCCCGGGCGCCGATCGATCCGTCTTACACCCACCACTCGTCCGGATCAGGGGCAGAGTCCCTCAGCCGAGCGATGGACGCCACGTCGCGTCCGGGTACGGACGGGACGACGCCCCCTGCCCCAAGTGGCCACCCACGGCACCGTCCGCGTCGGCGGCTGGCGTCGCTATCTCCGCACGCCTGCACGCCTGCACGCGCCCGTCCGTTCGTCTGTTTCAAGTGCGCTGTCGGTGGATGCTCGTAGGGTGTGCTCCACAGCTGACCTTCGGGGGGAGAGGCGTGACTTCTGCGGCCGAGAGGTCATGGACGCATCCGCTGTGGCGGATGCACCACCGTTACGTCGAGAAGCGTGTGTCTGAGGGAGAAGCCGCGGCGGCCGAGCTGGGGTAAGGGAGTTGGAGCCCCGCATCGACCTCGTCGTCGACCAGGCACTCCTCCCGCCGATGCGCTGGCCCGCCGACTTCGCGGGCGATCCGGCCTGGCGCCGAACACCTCGGCAGCAGGGTGCCTACGAAGCGCTCCTCGACTCCGCCGACGCGCTGTACGGCATCCCCGACGTCGACCCGACCGCGTTGGCCCGCACGGTCCGGGCCAACCCACGGCTGCGCTGGGTGCACACCATGGCGGCCGGCGGCGGCAGCCAGGTCAAGGCGGCGGGACTCGGCGCCGCGGAACTCGACCGGGTGGCCTTCACGACCTCGGCCGGTGTCCACGGCCAGCCGCTCGCCGAGTTCGCCCTCTTCGGTGTCCTCGCCGGAGCCAAGGACCTGCCCGCCTGGGCCGTCAGCAGCGCGCTCGCGAGTGGAGCGGCCGCTGGACGATGAAGCAGGTGAGCGAGCAGACCGTGCTCATCCTCGGCCTCGGCGGGATCGGCCGGGTCGTCGCCGCGAAACTGCACGCGCTGGGCGCCCGGGTCGTCGGCACGAGCAGGCGGGACGTCACCGTCCCCGGTGTGTCCGAGGTGGTGAGCCCCGACCGGCTCGTCGAGGTGGCCCCGGCCGTGGATGCCGTCGTCAACACGCTCCCCGGGACCGAGGCGACCCGACACCTGCTGGACAAGCGGTTCTTCGACGCCCTGCGGCCGGGCGCGACCCTCGTCAACGTCGGGCGGGGGAACGTCGTCGACGAGGCCGCCCTGATCGAGGCCCTCGACAGCGGGCAGGTGGCTTCGCCGCGCTGGACGTCTTCGAGGCGGAGCCGCTGCCCGCCGCCAGCCCGCTCTGGAACCATGACCAGGTGCTGGTGAGCCCGCACACGGCCGCGCTCAACGCGGCGGAGGACCGTCTCATCGCCGAACTCTTCGCCGCCAACGCCACCCGTCTCCTGGACGGACACAGCATGCTCAACCGGGTGGACACCGTCGAGTTCTACTGACTTCTCGCTGCGGGAGCGGAGTTCGCATTTTGCGGCACAGAGAGTGGCGGCCTCGCCACAACTGTGCACGACGGAGCGGAGTGCCGCCGAGCAGTTGATGGGGGACCGGCTGTCGGTGTTCTCCGGTGACTTCGGCCTGGGCGCGGCCGAGGGCGTGTGCGCCGGGGACGGCATCGAACCCGCCGGGGCCCGGCGGGCGACCCGGTCAGCCGTTCTCCCTCGTCGCCGAGTCGAGGAGCGGGCCGAGTTCACGGGCCACAGTCGTCAGGGCTCGGACGTCCTGCTCGGCCCGGGCGACGAGGATGGCCCCCTCCAGGGCGCTGATCATGAGCGTGGCCAGCGAGCGCGCCCGCGTCTTGGGCACGCCCATGTCGACCAGGGCTCGGGTCACCGGCCCGGTCCAGGTGGTGAACGCGTCGGCTGCGGCCTCCCGCGTGGAGAGGACCGTCTCCGCACAGTCCACCGTCGCGGCGGCCACGGGACAGCCGCCCGCGAAACCCGCGCTCTCGTACTCGTCGGTCCACTGCCGCACCATCTCGCCGAACAGCCCGCTCGGCGTCGGCTCGGACAGCGCGGCCAGGAAACGGTCGACGCGCTTGCCCGCGTACCGGCCCGCCCAGCCGACGGCCTCGTTGACCAGCTGTTCCTTGCCGCCGGGGAAGTAGTGCTGGAGCGAACCGCGCGGAGCCCCCGCGTGGGCGGCGACCTCGCGCATACCGGTGGAGGCGACCCCGTCACGCCGGATGAGCTGCGCCGCGCTGAAGACCATCCGCTCGCGCGGACCGTGTCCGGACACCTCTGCCATCGCTCTCCACTACCTCCGTCACCATGCCGTGTGCTGTCCGGAGTCCACTCTATGACCGTCGTCATAGAGTGGACTACTATGACCGCCGTCATGATCGGTGACGACGGAGACGTTCCGGCTTCGCTGGGGACGGGAACGGTGGTGTGTGTCGTGGAGAACGTGGGTTTCGTCGGCCTCGGGGTCATGGGGCAGCCCATGGCGCTCAACCTCGCCCGCGCGGGAACACCCCTCGTGGTGTGGAACCGCACGCCCGGCCGATCCGAACCCCTGCGTGCCGCCGGGGCCGCGGTCGCGGCGAGCAGCGTCGAGGTGTTCGAGCGGGCCGACGACATCGTGTTCCTCATGCTGGCCGACGACACGGCCATGGACGCGGTGCTCGGCCGCGGCACCGCGGACTTCGCCGCCCGCGTCGCCGGACACACCGTCGTGCACATGGGCACGACCTCGGCCGACTACTCGGCCGGCCTCCAGGACGACATCCGGGCCGTGGGCGGGAGATACGTCGAGGCCCCCGTCTCCGGTTCCCGAGTCCCCGCCGAACAGGGCAAGTTGGTGGGCATGCTGGCCGGAGACACCGACGCCGTGGCAGCCGTACGGCCACTGCTCGCCCCCGTCTGCCAGGAGACGTTCGGCTGCGGCGAGGTTCCGGGCGCCCTGCTGATGAAGTTCTCGGTCAACCTGTTCCTGATCACGCTCGTCACCGGACTGGCCGAGGCGTTCCACTTCGCGGACCGGCACGGGCTCGACCAGCGACTGCTCCGGGACGTCCTGGACGCGGGACCGATGGCCAGCTCCGTCTCCCGGGTGAAGGGGCCCAAGCTGGTGACCCGCGACTTCACCGTCCAGGCGGCGGCCGCGGACGTGCTGAAGAACAACCGGCTGATCGCGGAGGCCGCCCGCGAGGCCGGACTGGCCTCCCCTCTCCTCGACGTCTGCCATGCCCTGTACGGCGAGACCGTCGCCCGAGGGCACGGCGGCGAGGACATGGTGGCCGTCCTGCACGCGCTGGAGGCCAGGACCGCGGGCGCCGCGGCAGGCGATGCCCGCACGCACCCCATGGAGGACCAGGGATGAGCTGGACGATCGAACGGCACGGCCGAGTCGCCGTCGTGACGATGACGACCAACCCGGTCAACGCCCAGAACCGCGCCTTCTTCGCCGACCTGCACGAGACCTTCGACCGGCTCGAACGCGAGCACGCCGCGTCTCCCGTCGTCCTGACCGGCACCGGCGCCCGGTTCTCGGCCGGTCTCGATCTCGGCGAGCACTTCCCGCTCTTCGCCGGCGACCCGGCGGCCGTCGCCGACTGGTTCCAGGAGTACCGGGCCACGAACATGCGCCTGTTCACCTACCCCCGGCCGACCGTCGCCGCGGTCAACGGCCACGCCTTCGCCGGAGGGCTGATCACCGCCGCCGTGTGCGACTACCGCGTCGCCGTCGCCGACGGATCGGCACGGTTCGGACTCAACGAGGTGCCGATCGGCATCCCGATGCTTGCCGTCTACGTCCGTATGCTCGCCCATGCCTGGGGCGACCCGCTCGCCGCCCGCACCTGCCTGCTCGGGGAGATCTTCACCCCGGAGCAGGCGCACGCGCTGGGCATGGTGCACGAGTTGGCCCCGGCCGAGGAACTGCTGAAGCGTGCCATCGCCGTCGCCGAGCGGACACCCGAGGACTGCGTCGAGCAGTACGCGTTCACCAAACGGGCCTGCCAGGCCGCCACCCTGCGCGACATCGCCGAACTCGCCGACCCGCTCGACACCGAACTCCCCGCCGGGATGACGAGCGACCGGGCCCGGCACGCACACCGGCGCTACTGGCAGGAACTCAAGGGGCGCCCCGCCGAATGGTGAGCCTCGTCCGGTGACATGCGCGCCAACTCCCGCGCCATACAGGGAGGTTGCCGATGGATGACGATCACGGCGAGCGGCTCCCGACCTGGGTGACCTGGCGGCGCAGACCGTACCCTGACGCCAACCTGCTCCTGCTGCACGGCCGCCGCGTGGGCCCGTGCCCATGCCGGGCGCGTCGATCCGGTCGTCAACACGCACTGGCGCTCCGATCACGTCGGGGGAAACGCGCTATGAGGACGTGAAGGGAGGGGACTGTGAGTGCCCGACGCCGAGCAAGCCTGGTGCCGGCATATCTGCGTGGGTCATGCCCGCTGTTCTGCCCCCGGCAGAGCAGCGCGAGTATCCCTCTGAAATACGGGGGCCGAGCGCTCAGGGCTTCAAGATCACCTCGTTGCCCCTTTCGCGCGTACCTCGGTCACACCCCCGCGCGGTGCAGAGCAGGATCGGCATGGGCAGCAGCGCGGGTCGCGTGATTCATTGCGCGCGCAGACCCGGATTCTCGCGTCGAGTGCGCATCCTCAGCGGACTGCGTGGTCGACCAGTGCCTCGCCGAGCGGAGTGCGCCGGTAGAGCACCGACCGTCCGGACCGGGCGCGGACGAGCAACCCCGCGCCTCGCAGGATGGCGAGGTGGTCTCCTACCGCGCCGGGTGCCATGGCAAGGCTTCGGGCGAGGTGGCTGGTACTTGCCGGGGCGTCCAGCGCCAACAGCAGCCGGGCTCGGGCCCGGCCGATCAGAGCGGTCAGGGCGTCCGGTCGGGGGACGGTCTCCTGTTCGCCCCACAGGGCGGAGGTGCCGCGGGCACGATAGACCAAGGTCCTGGGCCAGGGGTCTTCCAGGTGGGCGGCGATATTCGCGACGAAGACCGAGGGGATCAGCAGCAGCCCGTCGCCGGCGAGGCGGACTGTGCCGACTTGGAGGAAGTGGCCGATCTCGATACCGCCGGCTTGCCAGGCGATGCTCGGGTGCAGGCTCTCGATGGTCGTGGCCCACCCGTGTTCGCCGATCACACCCACCCGGTGCACGACATCGCGCTCACAGATCGCGCGCAGTTGCGGCCAGTCCGGGGCGAGCAGTTCGTGCCACGCCTGGTCCATCGCCTCGGCGATCCTGGAGGCGGCGTCCGTCGAGTCCAGCACTGCGCGTACGCGGGGATCACGGGCGGACGGGCCGGTCCCGTTGGTGGCGATTTCGTGGCGGACCGCTTCCAGCGGTGTGGCCCGGATCATCGCCAGGTCGTCTGCCCAGGTCTGGTTGAGGCCGCGCGGGGGCGGGGCGACGAAGTCCGGTCCGGATTGCGGGGTATGCAGGGCGAGGGCGGCGTTCAGTTCGGTCTCGCGGCGAAGCCGTTCAAAGGCCGGCATGAGCCGGGTGGCCCAGGCTCGCGGCAGCGGCCGGTCCTGGCCGGCTAGTGAGCGCAGCAGGAAGCAGAGGTCCATCGCGGGCGACAGCGCGAAGCGGCTGCGCAGCAGGTCGTCGACGGAGACTTCGAAGCGCAGCACCCCGCGAGGCTACCGCGGGACTTCTGTTCCGATTCGTCGAGCGACGAATCATTGGTGAGTGGTGTGGCCGCACGGCAAGGCTGGGCGTCATGACCCCAACCGCCGAACCCGCGCAGGACAACCACCGTGCCACCTACCGGGAGGTGCTGGCCGAGCCGCGATTCCGGCTGCTCTTCTCGACCCGCACCGTCGCGATCACTGCGGATGCGCTGCGGATCACCACGTTCTCGGTTCTGGTCTTCTCGGCCACCGGCTCCGCGCTGTTGAGCGCACTGGCCTTCGGCATCGGCTTCATCCCGCAGCTGTTCGGCTCGCTGCTGCTGGGCTCACTGGCCGACCGACTGCCGCCCCGCGCGCTCATCAGCGGCGGCTATGCCTTGACGTGCGCCGCCGCCCTGCTGCTCGCCCTGGTGCGGATGCCGATCGTGGCAAGCCTCGGTGTCGTGGCGCTGGTCGCCCTCGCCACGCCGGTGTTTCACGGCGCGTCGAGTCGGTTGGTCGCGCAGTCGCTGGAGGGCGACGCCTATGTACTGGGCCGTTCACTGAACAACATCGCTGCCTCCGGCGCGCAATTGTTCGGTCTGGCGCTGGGAGGTGCGGCCGTCGCGGCACTCGGCCCGCGCCGGGCGCTCGCGGTCAGCGCCGCCCTCTACCTCGGCTGCGCGCTCGCTATCCGCATCCGGCTACCCCGGCCGCAGCCGGGAGAGTTCGACGGCCCACCCGGCAGCGCTCGGGGCGACGGCGGGGCCGTCCGGTCAAGCCTGCGCGGTGCCGGCCTGCTGCTGCGCGGACACACGGTGCGACGACTGATGCTGGCCCTGTGGCTACCGCCCGCGTTCGTAGCGGGCGCGGAAGGCCTGATCGTCGCCTACGCCGGAGGACGCCACTTCGCGCCCGGCTGGTACGCGGTACTGATGGGCTGCCTGCCGGTCGGCATGCTTGTCGGTGACCTGCTGGTGGGCCGACTCCTACCACCACCCACCCGGGAGCGACTGGTGGTCCCGTTGATCGCGCTGATGGGACTGCCGCTGCTCGGCTTCGCCGCCGAACCCGGAGTAGGCGTCTCGTCCTGTCTGTTGCTGCTCTGCGGCTTCGGATTCGCCTACGGTCTCGGCTTGCAACGGCCGTTCCTGGACGCCCTGCCGCAGGATGGCCAGGGCCAGGCCTTCGGTCTGCTCGGCTCCGGCGGCATGACGCTGCAAGGCGTCGGGCCGGTCTGCTTCGGCTCGGTGGCCGCAGGCATCGGAACAGGCGGCGCCATCGCCCTGGCAGGCGGCGCGGCGGCACTTACCGCCGGCTGGATTCTCACCTGGCACCCGCCCACCTCCCCGGTCCCTGTCCCGAACTGCTCAACGGGATCAGAGAAAGGCACCGAGCGGCATACGTGTGGTCCTCCTGCGCAGTAACCGTCGCAGATCGGGTCGGCCACGAGCCGTCACGCACCTCACCACCACGCCACGTCTCTCTGACAGACAGTCATTCCACCAATCGGAATCAGCCGGAAAGACGGCCCGGGGAATCGGTTATCACAAACGGTCCTTTGCCTGAGCAAGATCAAAGATGACGTCCCAGTGATCGGGAACCGGCGGTTCGGGTCGCGGAACTCGTTCTCACACAAAGGTGGGTTCGGCGTACTCCTGGCAATCGTTTGGGACAGTCTCCGGCACCATGACGGTCCCTCAAGAGGCTTCTGCGAGCGACGCGGACGATGTCGAGAGCCACCCCTGCCCGCGCTGCCGAGCCGAGCCCGGCTCGCCGTGCCGCTCGCGCTCCGGCGCGGTCGCCGGCACCTACCCACACCGACCGCTTTACCAAGATGCCCCGGCTTGCCAAGCTCCTGCGCGTGCCCACCCCCGCCGACCGCGGGACCGATGCTCCCCAAGCCCGGCTTCGGGGCGCCGTTCCGCATCCGCGCCGACATCGAGGCGGCCGAGTACGCCGACGGCTGCGTGGTCACCATACCCACCCGCGCGTTGGAGTTCGGCTACGCACTCCGGACCCGCTCCGGCGGCGCGCACTTCAGGCCGTGAGGGTTGGCGAATCGCTTCGGTACCGCCATCCGCCTTCTGGTACCTGAAGGCGACGCGGAGGCCGTCGTCCGCCAGGTTGACGCCATCGTCGCCCGTGCCGCCCGAGGCCGGGTCGCAGCCTCGGGCAGAAGCTGCCCGTGAACACCGTCGCATCCCTTGACATGGACCAGACCAAAGGAACACGCTCCCGAGAGCGCTCTCACCTCCACCCCGCAGGGACACCACCGGACGGAACCTCGTTCAAGTGGTTCTCCTCGCCCCCCACGAGGGGAAGGAGCACGGATGTCCATCAGAGACATGAGCTCGCACCGACTTCCGCGTCGAAGAGGCAGGCGACGAACCGGCGTTGGTCTGCTCACGCTCGTATCCGCCCTCGCGACAGTCGTGTTGGCCGGTGCGCCCGGCGAACAGGGGGCCTCCGGACAGTCCCCGGTGACGGCCATCGCGGCGCAACCCGCGGCCGCCGCCGCCCCCGCCGCCGTACCGGCCGCGCCCGCCGGCTTCACCACCACCTGGAGCGACGACTTCTCCGGCGCCGCCAACACCGGTCTGGACACCGGCACTTGGCGCTACGACGCGGGTGAGGGCTGGACCTTCGGGACCGGCGAGGTCGAGACCATGACCAACAGCACTGCCAACGTCTACCAGGACGGCAATGGTCACTTGGTGCTGAAGGCTCTGCACACGGGCAGTGACCCGGTCGCCGGCTGGACCTCGGGCCGAGTCGAGACGCAGGCGGACGGCTTCGGCGCGCTGCCCGGTGGCGTCGTACGGATGCAGTCCTCCATCCAGCAGCCGAACGTCAGCACGGCGAACGGCCTCGGATACTGGCCCGCGTTCTGGATGCTGGGCTCCCCGCTGCGGGTCGGCACGGTGTGGCCCGGCTCCGGTGAGATCGACATCATGGAGGACATCAACGGCCGGAGTTCCACCTTCGGCACGCTGCACTGCGGTGTCAGTCCGGGCGGGCCGTGCAACGAGTCCACCGGCGTCGGCTCCGGTGAACGCGCCTGCTCCGGCTGCCAGACCGGGTACCACACGTACGCCGTGGAGATCGACCGCTCGACCTCTCCCGAGCAGATCCGCTGGTACCTCGACGGCACCCTCAACTACACGCTCAGCTCCAACCAGGTCGACGCCACCGCCTGGTCCAACGCGGTCGACCACAGCTTCTACATCATCTACGACCTGGCCATCGGCGGCGCCTTCCCGGCCGCTTACGGCGGCGGCCCCACCGCGGCCACGGTGTCCGGCGGTTCGATGAACATCGACTATGTCGCGGTCTACAACAAGGCTCCGGCCGGCACCACGGGGACCAACATCGCCCAGGGCAAGCCCACCACGGCGTCGTCGGCGGAGAGCGCCTCGTTCCCGGCGTCCAACGCCACCGACGGCAACATCAGCACCCGCTGGTCGAGCACGTTCAGCGACCCGCAGTGGCTGCAGGTCGACCTCGGCGCCACCTACAACCTCACCCACGCGACGGTGATCTGGGAGGCGGCGGCCGCATCGGCCTACCAGATACAGACGTCGGCGAACGGCAGTACGTGGACCACGATCTACTCCAACAACAACAGTCCACAACTGCTCCAGGACACCGCGCTGTCGGGGTCCGGGAGATACGTGCGGATCTATGCGACGGGCAGGAACTCGGCCTACGGCGCCTCGCTCTACGAGTTCAGACTCTACGGTTCGACAACCGGCGGGAACCCCGAGACGACGCTGCTGTCGCAGGGCAGGCCGGCCACCGCCTCGTCCTCGGAGAACACCAGCTTCGCCGCTGCGATGGCGGTCGACGGCAACACCGGCACCCGCTGGTCGAGTGCGTTCAGCGATCCCCAGTGGCTGCAGGTGGACCTCGGCGCCACACACGCCATCAGCTCGGTGGGGCTCAACTGGGAGGCCGCGTACGGCACTTCGTACCAGATTCAGACCTCGGCCGATGGGGTGAGCTGGACGACCATCTACACCACCACAGCCGGAACCGGCGGCAACCAGACACTGGCCGTCACCGGTTCCGGGCGGTATGTGCGGATGAACGGCACCGCGCGCTCCACCCAATACGGCTACTCCCTCTGGGAATTCCAGGTCTACGGCACCTGACGTCTCGGACGCCGTGGCGCGCGGTCGACGCGTGCCACGGCGTTGGGCCAGTTCCGCGTCCGAGTCGCGAGCAGACGTGTACTCGGTCGAACTCTCGCGGGGCGGAGGTGAGTCACCGGGCCCTGCGGTCACGACGATGCAACCGAAGGAGCGTCGGCAGCGGCCCGGCGCGCTGCACGCGACCACCTTCGATGTCCAAGGGCACCGGCGTCAGCGGCTGCGCTGCATCCGCGACCTCCGTGCCACCAGGAACGCCAGCGCGCCGCCCGCCATCAGCAGGACGGCGGTGCCCGCCCGTAGCAGGACGCCGTCCGCGCCCGTGGCGGCGAGCCCGCCGCCAGTTGTCGTCCCGCCGCTGGTTCCCGCGCCGGAGCCGGACGGGGTCGCGGTGGCCGTGGCCGACGGGGACGCGGAGGCGCTGGGCGACGGGCTGGCCGTCCCCGAGCCGGTGGCCTTCACCGCGATCGCCGCGGTGTCGTTCGACGCGTCGTCGTCACGGTTGGGGTACTCGGGGTTCTCCGCGGCCCGCACGCTGCCCTGCGCGTCGGGGACGACCTTGTCGATCCGCACCGTGAACTCCTGGCTCACCGAGGCGCCGGGCCGGAAGTCCGTGCTGGCGATGTCGCAGGTGTAGCTCTTCGCGCCGACCTTGCCCGGAGTGCAGCTCCACCGCGGTCCGGGGTCGCCCTGCTCGCCGGGGCCGGGGGCGCCGGTGATGGTGGTGCCGGCGGGCGGGGTCACCACGAACGTGCCGGAGTTGTCGGCGTCCATCCACCGGAAGTCCATCCGGCCCGGCCCGTTGTTCCGCACGCCCACGGTGATGTTCACCGTCTCGCCGACCTTGCCCTCGACCGTGTCACCGAGCGCCTGGTAGTCGGCGTGCTGGGTGGTGGCGAAGGTGCCGTACCCGGAGCCGGTGAATCCGGAGCCGGAGGCTACGGACTTCAGGCCGAGTTGCGCGCCGGTACCGGTGTCGGGGAAGTCGGACGGGTCGAAGGAGTCGGGCGCGGTGCCGCCGACCGGCCACACGACGTAGGTGTTGTAGCCGTACATCGCGTCCTTGGCGGCGGTGTAGCGCAGCGGCGCGTCCGTCTCGTAGGCCGTGCCGGACGCGACCGGGGTGTCGAAGCGGCACCAGGCGCCGATGTCGGGCCGGTCCGAGTAGTGGCAGTTGGAGTGGTCACGGGCGAGAGCGATGCCTTCCGAGTCCTGCACCAGCAGCATGACGCCCTTGTCGGCGGGGGCAGTGCCGGCGTTGGTGAAGGCCGGGGTGCGCTCGAAGTCGGCGCCGGGCGCGATGCCCTTCAGCGCCGGGTAGGGCCGGGCGACGAGCTTCGGCCCGCCCACCAGGACGTCCGTCTTCCCCGCCACGGTGGCCGCGTCGGAGGCGGTGGCGGTGTAGGTGATGGCACCGGTGTCGCCCGTCTTGGCGGCGGCGGTGGGCTTCAGGAAGAACGGGTCGATCGATTCCTTGCCCGACAGCGGGCCCACGTCGCACCTCACCTTCAGGGTGCCGGTGCTCACGCAGTCCCCCGTGATCACCATCGTCGCCTTCCCGGCGAGGGAGGACGCGTCGATGGCGACCGAGACGTCATGGGCGTCGCCGCCCGAGGCGGTGATGCCGAGATCCAGGTTCGGGCCCTCGCCCCCGGTGGGGAGGTAGTAGTTCTCCTGGGTGTCCAGGACGAGCGTCGTTCCGGCGGCGTGGGCGGCCGGGGTTGCGACTGCCATGACGGCGGTCGCGAAGGCGGCGGCAGTCGCTGTCCGCCATGTTCTACGTATCGTCAGCACGCAACGTGGACACGCCAGAACACCGGAAGGTTGCGCCCGAGTGTCCGTCAGCTGACGGACGGGTTCCACTCCGGCAACCTCCAGAACACCCGAACCAGCGACAGCCGACGGCCGGAAGGTCATCGGGAACCGCACGGACCCGCGCGGGATCCCCACCGGCCAGAGGTCACGTTTCCGCAGGTCACCGAATTCCGACGGTAGCCCCATGTCGATGTGGCCCCTGCCGAGCGGTCCATGAGGGTTCAGGGATGGCCAACCGAAAAGCCGTGGGGCCCTTGGGGACTATCGGCTGAGGGCGTAGACGCCGACAGCGGCCACGCCAGTGCCGCCGAGGATCTGGAAGAGCCGTGTCACTCCGAGGAGCAACAGCCCCGCTGGAGAGCTGCCGTAGATACGGGGTGACCTGTTCCGCTGCGTACTCATCGCCTTGGCGTGGAAGCGGGACGCCGCCCTTTTGCAGTCGGTGGCAATGACAGTCCCTGCGCAGAGCAGGCAGGATCCGCGATGGACGGCACGCCGATCATCGTGAGTCAGAGCCATCGACTGGGCAATGCTGGGAGCGAGGCCGGGAATGTGGTTAACGCGGGGTCCTTGCTCACAGCTTCAGGCCACAGGCTTGGGAGGCTGCGGGCATTTGGGGCTGGTCTTGGCGTTGACCAGGGCGTACGGCGGATGTGCGGCTTCGACGGGCTCGGTTGTCTTCACCGTGGTTCCCCGCCTTGTCTGGTGCGCTTGTGGTGCGGTCGTTCCGTTCCTCGGTTACCCGGTTCGACTTGTAGCGCTCGGGAAAGTCGGGGTGCTCCTGGTAGGGCAGGGCGAGATCGAGAAGGTCGTCGCACGGCCAGAGGTCGCCGTCGAACTGGCAGTCGTCGCGGTCGTCCCAAGGTCGCTCGGGGTCGTCTTCGGCCGGGCTGAGTGTGTGCCGGTTCAGCACGTGCCGCTTGGCCTCGATTTCGCGCACCACGCGGGCAGGGTTGTGCCGGGCTATGTGCTGCGCGATCGCGGTGTGGAAGCTGGTGAGATCACCTCGGCCGAAGTCGACCGCCGCTCTGTACGCGATCCACTCCGCAGAGAATCCGGCCATGTCACAGCGCCAGGCCACCTCGGCGTCCTCGTCCAGGCGCGCCTTGAGGAACGCCACCAGGTCGTTGGTCATGGCGGCATCCTCAACCATGGCGCGTGCGCCGGCACTTGCTTTATGCCCGTCGCCCATCTCCGCGTGTTGAACAAACACGCTTTGCAGCCTGTCCGCGCGGCAGTCCGGAGGCGTTCGTAGGGGTTCACCGGGCAGGTCAGAACGAGCGCGCGTACGGCGGTGAATGGTGGTGGCCGTGGGCGCGCCGGACGAAGACCAGGTCTCCGCTGATTTCCTCGGATGAGCACGCGGGGGAACGGCCCCGTTGCCGTCCTCTTACCGCGGGTCGATTCCCCATATTCTGATGGGCTCGTACGTTCCATCGTGGAAGTCGAAGACAGTCACCTCGGTGTCGGATATGTGGCGAAAGTGTCCTCCGTAGCCGGGTCGCGCGATGTGTGGGGCTATCAGGTCCAACAGGCTCCGGAGGTAAAGCATGGAGTCGTCGATCCAGCCGTTGTGCGCGAAGAGCTCCCATTCATACCGCTTCCCGGAGCTCGTGAACTCCTGCACCTCGCGACGGAGGGACACGACGTCTCCACCGGGCATCCGGCGGTTGGCGTAGTCATCGGGGACGAGCAGTGGGTACAGATATTCATCTTCGTCATCGAGCCCTTCGGGGAACTCCGCATCCATGCCCAAGTGCCACCGCAGGGCGGCCATGACCCATTCGGGGGTGTCGTCGCGCAAGTAGCAGGAAAAGACGACCTCGTAGCGCTCACTCATGGGCGGCATTGTGCACGGCAGGACTGACACCGCCACGAGGCGGTGTCTCACTGTGGACGGAGCCGGCCGGACTCGCGGTATCGAGGGACACGAGGCCGTAGTTGGAAGGGCTTGTCGTTGAGATGGTGAGGACCGCGCCCCGGATGCGTCGCGCGGGAGCCGTGTCGTGGGCATCGGCAGTCCGACCGGCGCGGACCGGCACACCCCCGCGATCCGCTTCGTGGCTTGCGCACGAGCCGCCGACCGAGCCCGGTCGAGGACGAGGCGGGGCACACCGCGTAGGTTTCACGGACACCGACATGAATCGCCGGTGTGACGGACAGACGAAGAACCCGCCGCGCGATCGCGGCCGTCCGCCTCATTCATGACGGGGAATCGACATTGAACGAGATCAGAACAACGCGTGAGACGGAACGCCACGGACCCGACGAGGGTCTCCGCTCGGCGCGAGCCCTGGCCCGTCTCGCCCTGCTGTGCATCGCGGGGGCAGTGGCCGCAGTGGTGGTCGGCACCAACCATTGGTTCATCCTGCTGCTGGGCCTGGCGGGTCTCGGACTGGCCGGCGCGGGCTTGTGGTGGGCGCTGGCGCACCGCGGATTCGCCCGGCTCCTCGGTGCACTGCTGGCGATCACCGCACCCGTCGGCGTCCTGGTGCTGTACGCCGTCTCCGGCCTGTGGGTGGTCGCGGTCGTCGCCCTCGCGGCGTGGACGGCCGCGCTCGGCTGCGCGCGGAGTGCCCTGCGCCGTCTGCGCAGGCCGCACGGCATGCACACCCGCACCGTACGCCCGCCCCGTCGGGCCGTGCTGATCATGAATCCGAAGTCCGGCGGCGGGAAGGTCGTGCAGCACGGACTGGTGGAGCGGGCCGAGGCACTGGGCGCGCGAGTGATCCTGCTCGACCTCGACACGGATCCGGATCCGGTGGCACTGGCCCGGCAGGCCGTAGCCGAAGGAGCCGACCTGCTCGGTGTGGCCGGCGGCGACGGCACCCAGGCCCTGGTGGCGGGAGTGGCCGCCGAACACGGTCTGCCGTTCATGGTCGTGACGGCCGGCACCCGCAACCACTTCGCCATGGACCTCGGCCTGGACCGGGATGATCCGGTGAGCAGCCTGGACGCGCTCTCGGACGGCGTGGAACTCCGCGTCGACCTCGGGGACATCGCCGGCCGGCCTTTCGTCAACACCGCCTCGTTCGGTACGTACGCGCACATCGTGCAGAGCCCCGACTACCGCGACGCCAAAGCGGTCACCGCGCTCGACCAGTTGCCGGACCTGCTGGCGGGCGAGGCGGGCGCCGTACTCAGTGCCCGGACCGACGGAGAGCGGTTGGAGGCCCCGCAGGCGGTGTTGGTCAGCAACAACCCCTACGCGCGGGCCGACCCGCTGACCGGTGGCCGCAGGGAGCGGCTCGACACGGGCGAGCTCGGCGTGATCGCGGTCCGGGTCGGGGGAGCCGTACAGGCCGCCGAACTGGCGCTGTTGGGGGAGCGGGCCAGCGGCATGACGGTCCTGACGACGCGCAGCGTCGTCGTGGAGTCCGACGAGGAAGTGATCCCGGTGGCCGTGGACGGTGAGGCACTCGTCCTGCCTCCGCCCGTCGTGTGCTCGATACGGCCCGGCGTGCTGCGGGTCCGCGTGCCACGGGAGCGTCCCGGGGCACCGTACGTCGCACCGACCGTCGACTGGTACCGCGTCATGCGCCTCGCCTTCGACCGGTCGCCCCAAGCACGCGGGAGCCACGACCGGGCAGCCCCCTCACGCGACAAGAACCAGGAGCAGAAAAATGATTGACCGTCGGACTCGGCAACAGCAAGTACCGCAGGGCTTGCTGCGCGACCTCGCCAGCCTCGACCAGGCCCTCTACGAGGCCGTGACGGTCACCAGCACACCCGCACTGGACTCGGCGTTGCGCCGGCTGTCCGCGGCGGCTGATCACTCCAAGATCTCCCTTCTGATCGCCGCCACCCTCGCCCTGCGCCCCGGCCACTCCCGCCGCGCGGCGGTGCTCGGCGTGGCAGCGATCGGCGTCGCTTCCACCACGGCCAACCTCCTGGGCAAACGACTTGTACGGCGGCCACGCCCGCACCGTGCCGAGGACTCGCCCTTCCCCGGTCGGCACGTACCCATGCCGGCGTCCGCATCGTTCCCCTCCGGTCACACGGCGTCCGCCGTCGCCTTCGCCGCGGCGGTCGGGCCCGCGTTCCCGGCCGTCACGGTCCCTCTCGGCCTGCTGGCCTGTGCCGTGGGTTACTCGCGCGTTCACACCGGGGTGCACTATCCGGGCGACGTCGTCGCCGGCGCCGTCCTCGGAACCGGTGCGGCTGCGGCCGTTCTGGCGGCGGCCGCCCACTGGGACGGCTCGGTCGGCGGGAGAGCTGTGCGCGCGATCTGTGGCTCTTCTGCCCGGTGATCGCCCGCTGTCCGGGCGCTCGGGCGTCCGGACAGCAGGCATCTCCCGATACCCGGATCCCCTCACCTCATAGTTGAACGCGTTCAAAAATTCCGCCATGATGGGTCTTGCCATCCGGGAAGGATGCTGGGGGAGAGGATCACCGTCATGACGAGCTCACTTCTCATGCCGCGAGGCCGTGTCCGCACACGTGGCTCCGACCTGGGAGAAGCGGCGGGCAGCACGGCTCCGACGCGGATTCTCGACTGGCGGCATCCGAACGTCTCGTCCCTGCTGCGCCGTCTCGACCTGCCGACGGACACGGAAGACGCCTCGGACGCCTGCCGAACGGCGACCCTGCGGCAGGCCCACCGACGGATCGCCACGGCCGTGCGGCCGGTGTACTCGGTGCAGGACGAGCGACCCGTCTCGGAGGTGCTGCGCCGCGGACGGGGCTCGTGCAGTCAGCGGCTGGCGGTGCTGGAAGCGGTCGCGCGGGCAACCGGAGTGGCCACGCGCGTGCGCGGCCTGCTGGTCGACGGCAGCTTCTGGCACCCGCGCTTCCCCCGGATCCATCGGCTGGTCCCGCACCAAGTCGTGCTCGCGTGGCCGGAGTTCCACATAGAGGGTCCGCCGCGGAACGGCCGTCCCACCGCACCGTGGCTGACGGTCTCGGAACTCTTCGGAGACCTCGACGAGTTGAACGAATCCACTTCACCAACACCGGCCCGGAGACACTCTTCGAGGCGCTGTCCCGGACGGCGATCGACTGGGACGGTACGACGGTCTGCCCGGCCACCGGGCCCTCGTGCGATCTTTCGGCCTACGTCCGGACAGATCTCGGTCACTTCGACTCACGTGACGCACTCTTCGCCCAGCACGGGCAGACCCTCTGCGGAACGGCGAGACTGTTTGCCGAACCCTTCATGAGCCGCCGCTCGGCAGGGTCCTCGCACCGGGCGTGAGATCTGCCGTGCCCTGCTGTGTGCCCAGGTGGTGTCCCGGATCCACTGGGTGGGGTTCCAGCGCTCGGTTGGTGGTCGGGCGGCAGCCGAATGCCGAGATCGGCGTGGAGGCGTTCCCATACCGAGAGCAGGCCGTCCGGCGGGACTGTCTGCGTGAGCGCAGGGAGCATAGGAAGCGCAGCATCGAGCAGACGCTGGAACTGCTCGCGGAGAACCCGGCCGACTACCTCGCTGCACGGAGACCGAACTGGCCTCCGCCATCGCCGGGTTGCTCGCCACACGGACCGGACCGAGCCCCCCGAACTGGACCGGACCGGCAGCCTGGTCACCGCCTGCGCGATCGCCGCCGCCGAGACCGGCGCCATCGTCCTGGACGCCGGCCCCGACCAAGGGCGCCGCATCACCCTCATCCCCGACCAACACGACTGCGTCGTCCGCGCACCCGACCGAGTCGTCTCCTCCGTACCCCAAACCCTCCAACGCCTCGCCCCGACACGCCCGTTGACCCGGATCTCCGGGCCGTCCGCCAGCAGTGACATCGAACTCGACCGTGTCGAAGGAGTCCACGGCCCCCGCACCCTGGAAGTCGTACGCGTGCACAACCAGCCGTAACTGTGCGCCGAGGAAGACGGTAGGGGACACCTGCAGTTTCAGTCCGTGCCGGCCGTGAGACCGGCGGGTGGACAGCGCCTATGGCCCTGGCTGGGGCCGGAAACGGCGAAGGACCGGTCGCGCCGCGGCGGGGAGTCCGTGGATGACTGGGCGGGTGTGCGGCTCGGGGGGCTCAGCCGCCCCAGGACGTGTCGTCACAGCCCAACCGCGGCGGCAGGGGCTGACAGTCGGCCGTCGTGACGGTCGACTCCCGCACGTGCTCCGTGTGGTGGGAGACTCCCACGAATCCGAATGCCACAAGGGCGGTGACTGCCGCACAGAACCGGATGCGCTGGGCACAGATCAGACGCTTCATCACTAAACTCCTGCACTTTCGTACTTTTGTTTCGATGCTCGTTTGTCGTGTTTCGCGCGCTGTTCAGTCTTGGAGGGCCAGTTCGGATGCCGTGTCGAGTGAGTCGGCCATCAGGGGCAGGGCGCACATCAGCAACTGCATGCGGTTGCGCGCGCCGGTCTTCGCCCGGATGCGGCGGATGTAGGTGTCCACGGTGTGGCGGCTGAGTGTCATGTGCTGGGCTATCTCGTCGTACGTCAACCCGTGCGCCATGTGCGTCAGTACCTGTCGTTCCCGTCGGCTCAGTAGGGCGGCCGGGGCGGTTGCAGCGTGGTCCATTCGCTTGCAGCTCTCCTGGTCGTGAGGCGGGTAGCCGTCTCCGCGATCGCCGGATCGCGCATCGGTGGTGAGCGGTGCGGCGTGGGCGGGTCGGGAGGGGGATCCCGAGCTATGCCCGGAGAGCCGTACCCGCCGGGCTAGGCCCTCCGGGACTACATCCTGGCCCGGGAGCGGGGTCCTGTGGGGTGGATGCCTGCTCATCAAGCTGTCGTGCAAGAAGAGGAGGAGGGGTCAAACCTGGACAACGGTGCGAAGTGGCGACCTTGCTGGACCTCGCCCCCTGGCCGCTGACCTGCACCGCCCTAGTGTGGCGGTTGTGCGGCGGCCGGCGCGCTCCGGTCGCCCGCGCCGGGACCGACTGCGAGGAGGGCGCGTGCGCACAGTGCGGGTGGCGAGTGCCGAGTTCGACGTACGGGACGAGGGCGAGGGGGACCCCGTGCTGCTGGTGGCGGGCGGCGGGGCCTCCGGGCGGGTCTGGGACCTGCATCAGGTGCCCGCGCTGAGCGCGGCCGGTTTCCGGGTACTCACCTTCGACCGTAGATCGCTCCAGGATCCGTCGGCGCCGTCGGATCCGCGCACGGTCGCCGACGAACTGTCCTACGTCCTCGCGGAGTTGGACCTCCCCGAACTCCGGGCCGTCGGTGTCTCGTCCGGGGGCGAGGTCGTGCAGGAGCTCATGCTCGCCCGGCCCGACCTGGTGACCGAGGCGGTGCTGATGGCCACGCGCGGTCGCCGCGACCTGTCCGGCAGGGCGATGGCCGACGCCGAACGGGAGCTGGCGGCCGCCGGGGTGTTGCTGCCGCCGGGCTACGCGGCCTGGCAGCGCGCCGTGCTCAATCTTTCGCCCGCCACCTGGCGGCGCGAGGACGAACTGCTGGACTGGCTCGACCTGTTCGAGGCGGCCGAACGGGCCGGGACGGCCCCGGTACCGGTCCCGGCCGGAAGTGAGCCGGCGGACCGGCTCGACGCGCTCGGCCGAGTGGCCGTTCCGGTCCTCGTGCTCGGCTTCGAGCACGACCTGATCGTGCCCCCGTGGCTGTGCCGCGAGATCGCCGCGGCCCTGCCCCTCGGGCGCTACGCCGAGCTCGCGGACTGCGGGCACTACGGGTACCTGGAGCGGCCCGCGGAGGTGAACAGCGCGCTGCTGGAGTTCCTCACCGGCACGCACTGACCGGGTTCCCGGCGGTCAGGGCTGTTCGCCGGACTCGCTCAGCACGTACCCCAGCAGCCGGTGGGCGAGGGCCAGTCGCTCGCCCGCGGGCAGCCGCGCCAGCGCCGGCCACAGTACGTCCGCGCCGCCTGCGGCCGGTGCGGTGACCGGCGACGGGGTGTCCGCCGCGACGGGAGCCCCGGGGGTGGCGGTCGAGGCGGTGAGCAGATCGGCGACCGACGGGGCGGTGAGCAGGTCTTGGAGAGCGATCTTCCAGCCGTGGTCGTGGTCCAGGGAGCTGACCAGGCGTGCCGCGTCCAGCGAGGAGCCGCCCAGTTCGAACCAGCCGCCGTTCAGGTCGTCCCGGCCAAGGTAGGTGCGGGCCAGTTTCAGGGCCTGGGCGTGCACATCGTCCGTCGGAGTCATCGCTTCGTTCTCCTTCTCGATCTGGTGGAACCGGTGAACGGATCGGAGGGGTGTCGTCGGTGGCGGAGGGCGAGGCGGTCAGGGGAGGGCGGGGATGTCGGGGGGAGTCGTATCGCCGGGCCCGACGGGGCGTCGGACTCCGGGGGGCGGCGCGGCGAGCCGGTCCCGGGCCACGGTGGTGAACGCCGGACGGCCCGTCCGTACGCCCAGCAGCCCCACGTGGGCCCAGCGGAACGATGCCCGCAGCAGGACGCGTTCGCGCAGGCCCGGCTCGACAGTGCCGCCGCCGCGCCGGTACGCCGACAGCAGCCGGTCGAGCAACGGGTGGCCGCCCGCCAGGTACTGGTCGACGAAGTCCGCCGCCGGATCGTCGAAGGCGGCGTTCGTCCAGTCCAGAATCCCGGTCACTGCCTCCGAGTCGGCGGCGACGAGGGTGTGCCCCGGGTGCATGTCGCCGTGCGTGAGCCGGGTCTGGTGGGCCCAGTGCCGGTCGTCGTCCAGCCAGGCCCGCCAGTGCGCGTACCAGCGCTCGGGCAGCGGGACCGTCACCCGGGCCTCCGTGAGTGTCCGGGCCAGATCCTCCCGTACCAGGCCCGGTTCGCGCGGCGGGACGCCCGCGTCCACGGCTTCCTCCACCGGTACCCGGTGCAGGGCGGCGAGGGTCGCCGCGAGCGAGGCCACGTACCCGGTGCCGGGCCGACCGCCGCTCGCCGCGGGGTGCCACTCGTAGCGCAGGCCGACCGGGTCCTCGAATCCGGCGGGGGTGCCGCCGAGCCTGCGGTACGCGATGAACGCGCGGTCGGCGTGCTCCCAGCAGGGGACGGCCACCGGCAGCGCGGGCCTGACCGCCGCGAGGACGGCCGCCTCCACGGCAATCCGGTCGGCGCTGCGGCTGCGGCGGGGCAGCCGCAGGATCCAGTCGGCGCCCTTGGTGTCCTCGACCTCGACCACCCGGAAGTCCCAGCCCGCGTCGTTGAGGACCGCTGTCCCCGGGCGCAGCGACAGTCCGCGGGAGGAGGCCGACTCCAGGGCGGCGGCGAGGATTTCGCGCGCGTCGGCGGCCGTCACGCGGAGTCCGTCCGGTCGCCGCCCGCAGGACGGGCGCCCGAGACGGACGCGCTCTTGCCGGCGCCGGCCGCCTCCTGCCGCGCGGTGCCGGTCAGGGAGCCGCCCAGGACGTAGTCCTCGGAGGTGTCGCGCGGGGTGCGCGGCGGCGAGCAGTGGATCCACAGGAACGACAGGGCCGCAGCGAGGCCCGCGACCCACAAGGTGGTGCGGGCGCCCAGGAGTTGACCGAGGACCGCGCTGAGGACCCCGCCCAGCGGCAGGGTGCTCCACACCAGCAGTCGGTCCGTGGTGATGGACCGGCGGAAGGTGACGACGAGGATGTTGGAGACGACCGTGCCCGCCGAGTTGGCGACCGGGACCCACAGCAGCGGTGCGACACGGGCGACGTCCGTGGCCGGCAGCGGGCGCCTGTGCATCAGGTCCGCCCGCACACCGGCCGGGACGCTCGCCGACAGACAGGGCGGCGATTCGGCGGCCGGCAGAGCCCCCACCTCCAGCGAGGAGTCGTTCGGACTGACGACCGTCACCAGTGGCAGGGCCGGCGTCAGGATCTGCGTGCCGAATTGACTGATGCTGTCCGTGAAAAGGATCTGACGGAAATCGCCCAGCCATAGAATGCTTTCGGCCGGAATTTTTGGGCGCATGACGGCAATAGTGCCATGGGAACTCGGCAGGTCACTAGTGGGTCGGTGCGAGGGCTGCGAAAGTGGTCACCTCTGGGCGGCCGGTCGGCCCTCCGACGGTGCCGGACGCCCGGCCGGACGGTCCGGGAAACCGTCTCTGCCTGCGAAGCGAGTGTTCTGACGGTGGAGTGCCGGTGGTCGGGCGGGCCCTGTCACGTACATACGTTACTTGTAACCATCATGCACCTGTTGGTGTAATAGGGGCAGTCGGCACCGATTTTCTTCCCGACGAGTCGGGGCAAATTGCGGGCGCCCGGACTCGCCGTTCACCGAATTTTACGAGCCCTTATTTGATGAGGTTCTCTTCGTGTCGCAGACTCGAATTGAATTCAATACGTCACGCCATGCGGAACCTCCGGTACTTGAGGGGTGGTACCGGTGCAGGCTCGTCCGAGCCGAGCGGAACAGCAACTTCAGCGGAGCACACACCTATGCCGAACCGCGCCGGCTGACCGGTCTCCGGGCGACCGGCCTTGACGGCATCGTCGTCGACGACAGCACCTCGCAGAGCTTGCCCGAGCTGCGCCAGGTCATCGCCGACCGCTACCTGTCCAGCGAGGCTGACGCGGCCCTCCTCGTCGGACGCGGCTCCGCGCTCCGTGGGACCGGCACCCCGCCCTGGACCGACCTGGGCCCCCAACCGGACGAGTCGGTACCGGTGACCGCCGAGCCGGTCTCCGCGGCTCATGACGGTGCCGATGTCGGCCCGGCTTCCGCCGCCCGTGACGGTGGTGCCGCGTCTGATCGGCCCCCGTACGCCATGTTCACCTCCGGGGCCACCGATGAGCCCAAGGCCGTCGGTATGGGGCGGGACGCGCCGCACGGCTTCGCGCCGGCCGCCGCCCGGCCCGGCCTTGGCCCCGAGGACCGGTGGCTCCAACTGGCCGTCCTCGGCTTGGACATGGTCGTGGAGGAGCTGTTACGCGTCCTCACCCGCGGCGGGACCGTCGTCTGCCGCCCCCGTACCGGCGTACCGGCCCCGGAGGACCTGCCCGGCGCCCTCGGTGTGACCACCGAGGAGCTGTCCACCCAGTACTGGCACGAGTACGCGCACTGGCTGGACGGCCGGGGCGGGGTCACCCCCGCCGCGCCGCGCCGGGTGCTGGTCGGCGGCGAACGCCCGGACGCCGACGGCCGGCGGCGCTGGGAGCGCGCCCGGCTCGTGCACGTCTACGGGGTGACCGACTGCACGGTCATCTCCATCCTGGACGAGGGGCGGCTGCCGGACGACGCCCCCGAGGTGCCGATCGGCACCCCGTTCGCCAACGCCGAGGTCAGCGTGCGCGACTCCGGCCGGCGGCCGGTGCCGCCCGGCACCGTCGGAGAGATCCACATCGGCGGACCCTCACCGACCCCCGGCCACCTCGGCGACCCGGAGCGGACCGTGCGGCGGTTCGTCACCGGCCCGGAGCCCGGCGGCGGACGGCTGTACGCCATCGGCGACCTCGGGCGGATCCTGCCCGACGGCAACGTGGAGTTCCACGGCTGGGCGGACGACCGGATCAGGATCCGCGGCCACGGGCTCGAACCGGCCTCGGTGGAACGGCTTCCGGCCGCCGCCTCCGCGGTCGCTCAGGCCGTCGTCCCGGTGGACACCCGGACCCGCGGCGCCCTGCCGGCCTGTCCGGGCCCGGTCGATCCCCGCGACGCGCCTGGTCACCGGACTCCGCGCCGACTTCCCCGGGACCGTCGGACTGCGGGCCACGACCGTCCTCGACCATTCGACATCCCGCCGGCTCGCCCAGTGGCTCTCCGCGGCGCAGACCCGCCCCCGCCCGATGCCGGCCCCGTTCCCACCAGCCTCACGTAAGGACTGAACTGCCATGGACACACCCTCCGAGGAGCGCGTCCTGATGCTGACCCCGGACGAGGCGCAGCGGACGGCCGAGCTCACGATCGGTGCCGCGGAGCGCTACACCGGCGACCACGACCCGGCCCTCCTGCTCGATCTGCCCCGTCTCGCCGCGGACCTCCCGGTACGCACCCAGCGCTTCCTGCGTACCTTCGCCATCGACGAGCCCACCGGCTACTGCGTGGTCAGCGGGCACCTCTTCGACCAGGACCGCATCGGCCCAACCCCAGAGCACTGGCGCGGGCGTCCCCGCCCCAACCGGGAGTTCCCCGAGGAGATACTCGTCCTGCTGTACGCGGGCCTGCTCGGCGAGCCGTTCGGCTGGACCACCCAGCAGGACGGCCGGCTGGTGCACGACATCTTCCCCGTCCGCAGCCACGAGAACGATCAGCTCGGCCTCGGCAGCAAGGAGCTGCTGACCTGGCACACCGAGGACGCCTTCCACCCGCATCGCGGCGACTACCTGGTGCTGGCCTCCCTGCGCAACCCCGACAAGGTCGCCACCACCGTGGGCTCGTACGCCGGCGGTTCGCTCTCCGAGGACGACCTGGAGGTGCTGTTCGAGGAGCGTTTCCACATCGCCCCCGACGAGTCGCACCTGCCCAAGAACAACTCCGCCCGTTCCGGCGGCGACTCCGAGCGGTTCGCCACCATCGAGCGGCTGATTGACGAACGCCGCCCGGTGGCCGCGCTGTTCGGCCCGCGCCAGGAGCCGTACCTGCGGCTGGACCCGTTCTTCATGGAGGTCCCCGAGGACGATCCGGAAGCCCGTCGCGCCCTCGACCACCTGATCGCGGTCGTCGACTCCGGGCTGCGCGAGGTCGCCCTGGAGCAGGGCGACTGCCTGGTCGTCAACAACCACCGAGTGGTCCACGGCCGAGTGCCCTTCACCGCCCGCTACGACGGCACCGACCGCTGGCTCAAGCGCATCAACGTCACCCATGACCTACGCCGCTCCCGGACCATGCGGGCGAGCGCCGGCAACCGGCTGATCGGCTGAGGCGGCCATGGCGGACCTGTCGGCCCTCACGGTCACCAGTCTGGAGCGGGCACCGGAGCTGGAGTCGGCCGTCGACCGGCTGATCACCGACAACATGCCCCCGTTCATGAGCTGGGAGTCGCCCGGCAACTGGCGCTGGCACCGGCTCTACGACACCCACCCCGCGCACCAGGTCTGTGTGCTGGACGAGGAGGGTCGGCTGGTGGCCGCCGCCAACGGCCTGCCGGTCCCCTGGGACGGCACGGTCGACGGGCTCCCCGGGGGCTCCGACGACGTGCTGGTCTCCGCGTTCGACGGACCTGCCGCCCGCGCCGACGCGCTGTGCATGCTCTCGGTGAGCGTCTCCGACCGGCTGCGCGGCAGCGGCCTCGCCGAGGAGCTGCTGACCCGGGCCAGGGACGAGGCGCGGGCCGCAGGCCTGCGCGGCGTCGTCATCCCGGTCCGCCCCACCCGCAAGGCCCGCTACCCGCTCGTCCCCATGGCCGACTACGCCCGCTGGAAGCGGCCGGACGGCACACCGTTCGACCCTTGGCTGGCCACCCACGCCGCGCTGGGCGCCGAACTGCTCGCGCCCTGCGACCGCTCGCTGGTGATCAGCCAGCCCGTCGCCCGCTGGGAGAAGATCACCGGTCACCCGCTGCCCGGCCCGGCTCGTCACCTCGTACCGGGAGCCCTCGCCCCCCTGGAGGTCTCCGCGGACGGCGAGGGCGTCTACGCGGAGCCCAACTTCTGGGTGATCCACCCGGCCACCTGATCCGCCGCACTCCTACGACCACACCTGAGGAACGACCACACCCGAGGAACACCCACACCTGAGGAGTCCCATGCCACCGCTGCGACTGGCCGTCGTCGGCTGCGGAGCCGCCGCCCGGTCCTGTCACCTGACCTCGCTGCCGAACGTCCCGCAGATCCGGCTCACCGCCCTGATCGACCCGGACCCCGAGCAAGCCCGTGCCGCCCTCAAGTGGTACACGGACCAGGGCGGTACCGCCGAGGACGTGCTGATCGCCCGCTCGGTGGAGGAGGCCGCCGACGCCTTCGACGCCGCCGTGGTCGCCGTACCGCACACCGCGCACGCCGCCGTCGCCGGCGACCTGCTCACCCGCGGCAAGCACGTGCTGCTGGAGAAGCCGATGGCGACCTCCGCCGCCGACGCCGAGGCCCTCGCCGCCGCCGCGGCCGCCGCCCGGGGCACCCGCCTGCTGATGGCCCACCCCCGGCGGTTGTTCCCCGCCAACGACTGGGTGCGCAGGCTCATCCAGGACGGCGACCTGGGCACCGTCACCCGGGTCCGCTGGACCGAGGGTCACCCCTACAGCTGGGAGCCGGTCTCCTGGTCGATGTTCGACCGCGGTCTCGCGGGCGGCGGCGTCCTCACCGACACGGCCTCCCACGTCTTCGACATCCTGTTGTGGTGGCTCGGCCCGGACGTCGAGGTGGTCGACTACGTCGACGACAGCCTCGGCGGGGTCGAGGCCGACGCCGTCGCCACCCTGCGCATCGGGGGAGTGGAGACCGTGCTGGAGCTCAGCCGGGTCCGTGCCCTCGGCATCAGCTGTGTCGTGACCGGCACGGCCGCCGAGGTGAGTGTCGGCACCGACTTCCCCGCCGGCGAGTGCACCCTGATCACCGCCTCCGGCGAGGAACTGCACCGCGGCGACGTGAGCGCCGTGCCGCCCGCCCAGGACGAGTGGGACGACCTCTTCGTCGAGCAGTTGCGCAACTTCGCCGACGTGTGCTCCGGCGCGGACGTGGCGCCGCACGCCACCGCTGAGGACGGCCTGCGGGTCGCCCGGCTGATCGAGCAGTGCTACGCGGGGCCCGCGCGACGTCCGCTGGCCCAGCCCTGGCTGACCGGAACGACTTCGAGGAGCACGGTATGAACGACTTCGCGGGCAGGCGTGTCGCGGTCACCGGTGCCAGCGGGTTCATCGGCGGACGCGTGGTGGAGCGGCTGGTGCTGGGCACCGGGGCCGAGGTCCGGGCCCTGGTACGCGGCTACGGCCGAGCCGCCCGGCTCTCCGTGCTGCCGCAGGAGCGGCTCACCTTCCAGGCCGTCGACCTGGACTCCCCGCAGAGCCTGCGCAAGGCCCTGCACGGTTGCGACCTGGTCGTGCACTGCGCGTTCGGGTCGCAGGGCGAGGTCGACGACCGCTGGCGCACCACCGTCGAGGGGACCGCGAACCTGCTCGCCGCGGCCAAACTCGCGGGCGTGGAGCGGCTGGTGCACCTCAGCACCGTCGACGTGTACGACACCTCCGGCCTGGCGCGCTTCGACGAGACCGCTCCGCCGCTCGGTGCGGACGCCGACGACCGCGAGTACGAGCAGCAGAAGGCCGCCGCCGAACGGCTGGTGCTCGCCGCGCACGGCGACGGACCCGAGACCGTCGTCCTCCAGCCCGGCGTGGTCTACGGCCCCTGGGGCGGACAGTGGACCGTCGCCCAACTGACCCGCCCGGCCGAGGAGTTCGAGGAGCTGGCGGTGACCGGTGCGGGCGGCGCCTGCAACGCGGTGTATGTGGACGACGTCGTGGACGCCGTGCTGGCCGCGCTCGCCGAACCCGCCGTGGCCGGGCGGAAGTTCCTCGTGGGCGGGCCCGACGAGCCGAGTTGGGGCGAGTTCTTCGACCGGCTGCGCGGCATCCGCGGCCTGCCCGCGCCGGACGGTACCCCCGCAGGCGGGGCCGTCCCGGACTGGGAGCAGGCGCTCTACGCCAGCCCCGCCCGTATGGACGCCGCGCTCGCCGCGCGCCTCCTGGCCGTGCCCCTGACCACCCTGGACGAGGGCATGACGCGGACAGCGGAGTGGGCGCGCTGGGCCGGGTACGGGGTACCGGGCGGGGTCGGCCGGTGACCCGGGTCCTGGTGATCGCTCCGCATCCGGACGACGAGGTCATCGGGTGCGGGGGCTCCATCGCCAAGCTGGCGCAGTCCGGCGCTGAGGTCACCGTGGTCATCGTGATCCGCCGCGAACGCGGACTCGCCGACCGCGAGGTCGCGGACGAGGAGTTCGCGGCGGAGACCACCGACGCCTGCCGGGTGCTCGGCGTCAAGCGGTGCATCACGCTGGACGCGCCGTCCCGTGACTTCGCCGCCGACCGGCAGCTGCACCTCGCCATCGTCAAGGTGCTGCGCGAGGTCCGCCCTGACCGGGTGTACCTGCCGCACCGCGACGACGGCGACATGGAGCACCGGGCCGTGCACCGGCTCGGCCTGGAGTCGTTGTGGATGGCGGAGTCCGACTTCTTCGAGGAGGCCGGGCCGCCCGCGCCGCCGCCGTCCCTCGTACTCGGCTACGAGATCTGGGCCCCGCTGGGAGAAGTCCAGTACACCGAGGACGTCACCGACCAGATCGAGCTGAAGGTCGAGGCCATGCGCTGCTACCGCTCCCAACTGCGGCACGCCGCCTGGGACGAGGCAGTACGCGGACTGGCGTCCTACCGGGCCGTCACGAGCACCGGACGGGGCCACAGCGAGGCCTTCGAGGTCATCCGGATGGCCGGCACCGGGCCCTGAACCGGCTGGTCCGGGGGCCGACCGTGCGGCCCCCGGACCGGTCCCGCCGGGCGACCCGGTCCGCCCGCAGCACGTCCGCGATCGCCGAGTCCCGAGCAGCCAGGAACCTGAGCACCAGGGAGGTGAACTCATGAGCAACCGGGGCGAACACCTCCGCGCTCTCGATCTGATACCGGTCACCGGGCACCTCGGTCGGCTCCACCGCCGCACCGCCGGCCTCGCGGTTGCCGCCGCTCCCGCCGTCGGGTGCCACGTTGAAGAAGGTCCACGGGCGTTCCAGCAACCGGCCCAGGTGGTTCGGGGCGAGCGAGGAGGCCACCAGGTCCGGCAGGTGCCCCTCGGGGCGCCGGGATCAGCAGCGCGCAGGTCTCCGGCGGCAGCCGGCCGTCGAACGTGCCCACCGCGCGACTGCCGTTGGTCTCGTGACTCTCGACGGCGAGGCGCAGCGCCTCGTGACGGCTCTCGTTCGCGGTGCGCACGCGCATTCTCCTTCCGAAAAGGAAAGGGAAATGGCGTGCCTGGAAGTGCCAGGAATGGTAATCGAGTCTACTGAATTGGGCGGGCAGTCGTGACGCAATATGAAGCAGGCGCAAATTTCTTCGGAGAGTATGCCGATGTTTATGCCGAAGCACCCTATCTTGATTTCACGGAGGAAGTGTCGAAAAAGCTCCCCGACCTTATCTCCCATTACCGTGCGGGCAGCGGGTCGCTGCTCGACCTGGGCTGCGGCACGGGAACGCTGCTGATCGCGCTGGCCGACTCCTTCGGCCGGCTGACCGGCGTCGACCAGTCGCCCGCCATGCTGCGGCACGCCGACACGGCCGCCCGGCGGGCCGGAGTCGCCGTCGACCTGGTCCGCGGTGACCTGCGCGACTACCGCGGCGACCGGCGCCACTCCGTGGTCACCTGCACCTACAACACCGTCAACTACATGGTCGGTGCGGGCGACCTGGAGCTCGCCGCCCGCACCCTGCGGGCCGCGACCGAGGACGGCGGCCTCGCCGTGTTCGACGCGCACCCCGCCTGGTTCGTCGAACGGGCCTGGGCCGGACGGGTGTTCGTGGAGCAGAACACCGAGGACATCCTGGAGGTCTGGGAGAACCCCTACGACGCCGCGACCGGCCGCGTGGACACCACGGTCACCGTCGTGCGCCGGACCCCCGACGGCGGCTGGCACCGTGTCCACGAGACCCATCCGCAGCGCGGCCACGACCCGGCAGCGGTCACCGGTGCCCTGCTCGCGGCCGGCTTCACCGGCGTGGACACGTACGCCGGGCTCGACCGTGAGCCATTGCGCGAGGACACCCAGCGCGTCTGGTACGTGGCCAGGTGACCGACACTCTCCTGATATGCGGGATCGGCTCCGGAATGGACAGGTCGCTCGCCCGTGTGAAGGAAATGGGAATGCGTATCCTGGTCGTCGCGGACCAGATCACCGAACGCGTGGAGAAAAACGCCGATATATTCCTGAAGGCCGACCCCGACGATTTCGCCGGTGTGCTGTCGGCGATTCGTGCGGAACGGCCGGGAATAATATCCGGCGTCATGACCCTCGGATACGACAATCCACCGGTCGTGGCCCGGCTGGCCGCCGAACTGGGCTGCCCCGGCGTGCCCGTCGAGGTGGCCGACCTGTGCACCCTGAAGGACCGCCGGATCGCCGCCCTGGACCGGGCCGGACTGCCCGTGCCCCGGTTCGCCGTCGCCACCACCGCCGACGCCGCCCTCGCCGCGCTGGACCGGATCGGACTGCCCGCCGTCGTCAAACCCAGCGACCGCACCGGTTCCCTGGGCGTCGCCAAGCTGGACGACCGCGGCACCGCGCGGGAACCCGTCGAGCGGGCCCTTGCCCTGAGCCCGACCGGACGGGTCGTCGTGGAGGAGTACCTGACCGGCACCGAGCACACCGTGGCCGGGTTCGCCGTCGAAGGCCGGCTGCGCGTCACCGGGTTCGCCGACCGCGAATACGGCGAGAAGGAGCGATTCTTCCCGCACTTCTTCGAGGGCGGCGACACCCTGCCCTCCGTCCTGGACGAGGCACAGCGCGCCGAGGTGGTGCGCACGGTCCAGCAGGGCGTCGACGCGCTCGGGCTGAGCACCGCCGTCGTCAACACCGACATCCTGCGCACCCTCGACGGGCGGGTGTACCTGCTGGAGATCACCTGCCGGCTGACCGGCGCCCGCATCGCCACCGAGGTCATGCCGCTCGCCACCGGCGTCGACCCGCTGCCCAACGCCGTCCGCCTCGCCCTGGGCCGCCCGCTCGCCGAGGAGGAACTGCGCCCCACCCGCGACCGGGCCGTCGTACAGCGTTATCTGCCCGCCGACGGCGGCACCGTCGAATGGGTCGGCGACCTGGCCGAACTCGCCCGCACCCCCGGCGTCCACGACGTCTTCTGGGGCTTGGACCTCGCCCCCGGCACCGTGCTGCCGCCCTACCGCGGCGGCGACGAGGTGCTGGCCGGCGCGATCACCAGCGGCCCGGACACCGCCGCCGCCGAAGCCCTCGCCACCCGGATGCTGTCCCGCCTCCCTCTGCGCCTCACCGACCGACCCGCCGCCCTCGCACCCTGACCGCGCTCCACCCTCCGACAAGGGAATACCGATGACCACCACCGCGTACGACCACTGGTCCGACACCTACGAACTGTTCGAGGGCGCCATGGCCGAGGACACCTGGCGCCTGGGCATCGGGGCCGAACTGGCCAAGCTGGCCGCCCCCGGCCCCATTCGCATCCTCGACCTCGGCGCCGGCACCGGTATGGGCAGCCGGGTACTGGCCGACCTGGCGCCGCAGGGCGAGGTCACCTCGCTGGACCGCTCGGCGGCCATGCTGGAGCACGGCGGCATACCGCCCGAGCTGCGCATCGTCGGCGACATGGCACGCTTCGCCGCCGAGCCCGACTCCTACGACTTCGTGGTCTCCGGGTTCGACGCCCTCAACTACCTGACCGCCGCCGACCTCGCCGAGTGCCTGGGCAACGCCGCCGCCGCCCTGCGCCCCGGCGGCCACCTGGTCTTCGACTACTCCTCCCGCAAGGTCCTCCAGGAGGACTGGCGGAACCTGGAGCACGAGGAGACCCGCGACGGCGTCCGGCTGCACCGCACCCACCGCTGGGACCCCGTACTGGCCCGCAGCCGCTCGGTGCTCTCCCTGTACGGGGCGGACGGCCTGCTCTGGCGCGAGACCCATGTGCAGTACGTCGTCGACCCGTTCACCATGGAGGAACTGGGCCGGACCGCGGGCCTGCGCACGGTCCGGGTCCGCGACATCGACGGCGACGGCTTCACCCCCGGCCACACCACCCACGTCTACGTGCTGCGCAAGGACGAGCAGGGCGTCCCGGACACCGGGGCGCAGGCATGACCGCCGACGAGGCCGCCCCCGGCGAGGAGCGCACCGAACGGGTGCTGGCGAGCACCAGCGTGGTCATCGCACTCCGCGACGACCTGCGCATCCTGGACTGCATCGACTCCGTCGACGAGGACGTGGAGATAGTGCTGGCGCTCAACGGTGCCACCGACGAGATCCGCCGGGTGCTGCGCGAGCACCCGAGGCCGCTGACCGTCACCGAGATACCCGACGCGGGCAACCTCGGCGCCGCCTACAACGCGGGTGCCGAGGCGGCGAGCGGACGCTATCTGCTGCTGATGGACTCCGACTGCACCTTCGCCCCCGGCGTGGTCCGCATGATGGCCGCGGCCGTCGCCACCGACCCGGTGGTCAAGGGCCAGGTCGTGTACGGCGAGTCCGGCAGCCTGATGAGCCGGCTCACCGCCCGGGTGCGCGAGTACGACGAGGGCGAGTACGTCAGCGCCCTGTCCCCGCCGCTCATCTACGACCGGGCGATCGTCGAGCACATCGGCGGCTACCACTTCGACGGCCTGATCCACTGGTGCGAGGACCGGGAGTTCGACTTCCGGCTCCAGCTGGCCGGCATCCCCGTCCGGCACGTCCCCGAGGCCCGCATCTTCCACGACGCCCAGGTCGGCCTCCAGAACATGCGCAGCTACTTCCGCTACGGCGTCGGCGAGGGCATCGCCCAGGAGACCGGTGTCTTCACCACCCCCGCCGTGCCGGTGCTGTGGCGGCTGTACGAGGCGTCTCGAACGCTCGCCGGATGTGCCCGGCACAAGGGGATCGGGGCTGCCGCCTACTACGCCCTGCTCAAGGCGGCGTTCCACACCGGCACCCTGTATCACCTGGTGCGCGACCCCTACGGCGTGCGGCCCCGCTACCCGGCGACCGCCGCCCGCGCCCGGATGCTGCGCGCGATCCCGCAGCACTGCACCGAGCTGACGCCCGTCCAGCGTGAGCGACTGCGCCGGGCGCACCTTCGGGCCGGGCGGCGGATCGTGCCGCTCACCGACCTCACCGTGTTCCGGCCCGGCGGCGACCCGAAGCCCGCACCGTCGTCTCAGGCCGCGTCGTGAGCGTCCGGCAGGTCGGGACGGACCGGGAGCAGCAGCCGCGAAGGCCGGCCCGGTCCGTGGTGGACCCGGTTGACGGCCGTGGCCACCGGGGCGTCCGCCAGGGTCAGCGGGGTGCCGCCGGTGTTCGGATTGGGGTCGAAACGCGGGAAGTTGCTGCTGGAGACCTCCAATCGGACCCGGTGACCGGGCCGGAAGACGTGCACGAGGGTCCCCGCCTCCACGAGCAGCGCGTGCACCGTGTCCGGGAGCGGCGGACGCACCCCGTCCAGCCGGGCCCGGTGCCCGGTCCGGACGACGCCGTCGCAGAGGATCTCCGCGCGGCCGTCCGGACGCACGTCGACCAGCTTGGCGGTGAAGTCGGTGTCCGGCGCGGACGAGGAGACGTACAGCTCGGCGACGACCTGTCCGGACACCACCAGGGGCGCGTCCAGCCGGGGTCCGGTGTAGCAGAGCACGTCCGGGCGGTCCTCCACCGCGCGTTGGTCCAGGGGGCCGCAGTCGGCGCCGACGAGCATGCCGGTCATGCAGGTGGCCCCGCCGGCGGTCGGGACGGGGTCGCGGGGGTCGTAGCGGTAGACGTCCGTGACCTCCCGGCGCGGCGGGCCGGGGCGCAGCACGCCCGAGCCGTGCCGGGTACGGGCGTCGCCGTCGCTGTCCAGGTGCAGCGCGAGCGGGACGCTGTCCGCGCCGGGCGGACCGGCGGGGGCGACCCAGCGGTCCGCCCCGCTCACGAACACCTCCACCGGCGGCCCGGCTTCCTCCCTCCCGCCCTTGAGATGCCTGTCGAAGAAGGCGAGATGGGCTGCCGTCATGTCGAACTCCGCCTCGTCGGCGGCGAGTCCGTAACGCCGTTCGGGGAACACGCCGCCGGTCACGCAGTGCGACCAGGGGCCGATCAGCAGGCGGTCGCCGGACCGGGGCGAAGGGATGCGCAGGGTGCCCGGCAGGAAGATGTCGTACCAGCCGCCGACCACCAGCGCCGGGGGGCGTTCCCTGTCCGGGACGGCGGTCAGCCCGCTCCAGTGGGCGTCGGGGCCGGGGTGCTCCAGCCACTCGCGGTAGTAGGGGGCGAGCCGGTCCAGCAGCGGCAGCGCCCGCCACGGCGCCCGGTAGAGCTCGTCGATGTTGTCCAGCGCCTCGGCCACCGCACGGACGTCCGCGGCGGTGCCGCCGGCCCGCTCGACCTGTCCGTGCAGCAGGTCGCCGAGCACCCAGTGCAGACAGAACCCGAGCTGGAAGGCGCCGCCCAGGTACGTCCAGCCCTCGTAGGGGTCGGCGGCGGCGACGTGCGGGGCGAGGGCCCGCAGCGCGGGTGGCGCGGCGGCTGCCGCGTGCCACTGCGCGACACCCTCGTAGGACCGCCCGATCATGCCGACGGTCCCGTCGCACCAGTCCTGGCCTGCGGCCCACCCGACGGTGTCCCGGCCGTCCGCGGCGTCGTCGGCGAACGGCCGGAAGAGACCCTCGGACGCGTACCGGCCGCGCACGTCCTGCACCACGAGGCCGTACCCGGCCTCCACCAGCCGCATCCAGTCCAGGGAGCGGCCCCCCGCCGAGGCCCCCTTGCCGTACGGGGTCCGCTGGAGGAGAACCGGCAGCGGGCGGACGGTGTCCGGGCGGTACACGTCCGCCCGGAGCACTACGCCGTCGCTCATGGGCACGGGCACGTCCCGTTCGATCACGAGTCGCACGGGCATCTCCTGTCAGCCGGCGGACCGGGTGTAGGTGGGGTAGTGCAGGACCTCGCCGCCGAACCCGAGCTTGAACCGGTTGATCCCGGCCGTCTTCTCGTCCACCTCACCGGTGGATATGCCGCTCAGGTCGAAATGCTCCAGTCCTTCGGCGGCCGCCCGCCTGATGGTCTCGAAATGCACGAAGTTCATCGAGCCGTCGACGCGGTGGTCCGGATGTGTAGCCACAAAGCGGGCTTCCAATGAATTCTTGTTGCGGAAGCATATGGAACCGGCCGCCACCTGACCCTCGTGCAGCGCGGTGAAAAGGTGGACCGACGCATGTTCCAGCAGATCGTGCAGCAGGTCGAGGGGGGCGAGGTCGGGTGAATTCGCGCGGATCATCGCCGGTGCGTAGAAATCGTAGAACTCGGCGATCCGGCCGGGGTCGTCGGCGAATTCCAGTCCGCTGCGCAGCGCCCGGCGCACCCGGCTGCGGGTGCTCGGGCGCATCCGGGCGAGGATCGCCTCGTCGCCGCCGCCGGTGGGGACGAGACCGGTGGCGTAGGGCGGGCCGGGCCGGTACCCGGCTGCTGCCAGAACCTCGGGGAAGTCCCATTCCGGAAGCAGCACCAAGGTGGCCGGACCGAGCTGGGCGATGCCGCTGAGCAGGGCAGACAGTAGTTCCGGGTCCGGGTGTCCGGCCGGCCCCTTCCACATGAACCAGCCGTCCTGACCGCCGTCCTCCAGCAGTGTCGCGGCCCACCGGCCGCCGGGGCGGCCCGCACGCAGCAGTCGTACGGGATCGCCGCGCCCCGACAGCAGCCGGAACCGGTCGGCGCTCTGGTGGAAGTCCTCGGCCGGGACATCCGCCTGGTCAGGAACGTCGGCGGTGCTTTCCGGGTGCATGATCAGACGAAGCATGGCGTGCCCTTTCTTCTGGTTTCTCGCGCATGGAAATCGGAAATGTCCAGCGGTTTTCGAGGCATGCAGAAAAGCGGGTAACGGCTCAGAGTCGGTCGAGCTGACCGGCGGATTTCCGCCCGGTGCGGCACCAGAGAAGGAAAAAGTCCGGCGCCTATTTCTTCGGCGCGGTATCGCTGCTAATTTCTAGCGCACAGGTCGTCGTCCGTCAATTACCGGGCCGCACGGTCCGTACGAAGGGAATGACTTGCCATGCGAATTCTTGGTGTGAACGGCTGGCCGGGCGCGAGCCACGACGGGTCCGCCTGCCTCCTGGTCGACGGGAAGGTGGTCGCGTTCGCCGAGGAGGAACGCTTCACCCGGCACAAGCACGGCTACGGCGAGGCCCCGCTGCACGCCGCCGCCTTCTGCCTTCAGGAGGGCGGTCTCGCCCTGGAGGACATCGACGTCGTCGCCCACGGCTGGGACATGCCCTCGCTGCTCACCCGGCGCGGCCTGGACTGGTTCCCCGACAGCGCGCGGGCGCTGGACTTCCTGTTCCCGCGTGAGTACTTCCCCCGCGGTCGCGACCCCGAGCTGGTCTTCGTCCCGCACCACACCGCCCACGCGGCCAGCGCCTACTACTTCTCCGGCCGCGACCAGGGCGCCGTCCTGGTCCTCGACGGCCAGGGCGAGTGCGAGAGCGCCACGCTGGCCTCGGCCGTCGGCGGCGAGCTCAAGGTCCTGGAGGCCGTCCCGCCCGGCTGGTCCCTCGGCTACTTCTACGCCGCCGTCTGCCAGTACTCGGGCCTCGGCGCCGACGCCGCCGGCAAGGCCATGGGCCTCGCCCCCTACGGCACCCCCGGCGACCTGACCTTCGGCGGCGGCCTCAGCTTCCTCGACGACGGCTACGCCGTCGGACCGGTGCCGCGCACCCTGCTGTCCACCGGCAGCACCGACGAGGAGACGGACACCCTGCGGCTGTGGCTCGCCCACCTGGAGAAGACCAGCGCGCTGCCGCCCAACCGCACCTGCCGCCACTACGACCGGGGGAGCGGCCGCTACATCCGGCGCACCGAGCGCGACCCCTACGAGTACCGGGACTTCGCGGCCACCGCCCAGGAGGCACTGGAGCGCTCGGTCGTCGCCATGGCCCGCCGGCTGCTGCGCGAGACCGGCCAGGACACCCTTCTGGTCGCCGGTGGCGTCGGCTTCAACGCCACCCTCAACGGCAAGCTCGCCCGGCTGCCCGAGGTGCGCGACCTGTTCGTGCAGCCGCTCGCCGGCGACCAGGGCGTCAGCCTCGGCGCCGCCGGCTGGGTGGCCGCCCAGCACGGCGAAGCCATCACGCCGATGACCGGCACCCTCGCCTGGGGCGAGCAGTGGGACGCCGACGCCGTCCGCCGAGTGCTGCACAAGCAGGGCGTCCGCCACACCGAGCACGAGGACATAGCCGACACGGTGGCCGGACTGCTGGGCCGCGGCCAGATCGTCGGCTGGCACCAGGGACGCGGCGAGGGCGGCCCCCGGGCCCTGGGCCACCGCTCCATCGTGACCGCGCCGTTCCCGGTGGCCAAACGCGACCGCATCAACCTCACGGTCAAGGACCGCGAGTGGTGGCGGCCGTTCGCGCCCAGCATGCGGCTGGAGGAGGCCCCCGCCCTGCTCGGTGACGGCACACCGCTGCCCTACATGATCGTCACCACCCCCGTACCCGACGCGGGGCGGGCCGCGATGCCCGCCGTGATCCACGTCGACGGCACCACCCGCCCGCAGACCGTCACCGCCGAGGACGACCCGCTCTACCACCGGCTGCTGGGCCGGGTAGCCGAGCACACCGGACACGCCGTCGTGCTCAACACCTCGTTCAACGGCCGCGACGAGCCGGTCGTGTGGACCCCCGCCGACGCCCTCGCCACCTTCGCCCGCAGCCCCCTGGACGCACTGGCCCTCGGCCCGTTCCTGATCCGCCGCACCGACTGAACCCCGGTGCCGCGCGCACCCGATCCTCCTGTCAGCCGGACGCCTTCGTGCTAGCGTCCTCCCATGCCTTATTAGGTCCGAATTCCCCAACCGCCGTCCTCCGGCTCCTTCCGCGTCGGCCTGGTGTACCTCTACACAGGCCTGACCGAACTCCTCCCGCTGAACGCCGTCTACGCCCTGCTGATGACCTCGCACGGGGTCTCCACGGAAGAGCTGTCAGTTCTCTTCGCGGTGTGGACGATCACCACCTTCGTCTGCGAGGTGCCCTCCGGGGCTCTGGCCGACCGTTTCCCCCGCCACCGCGTGCTGGCCGCCGCGGCGCTCGCGCAGTGCACCGGATTCGCCCTGTGGACCGCGCTGCCCTCGCTCGGCTCGTTCGCGGCCGGATTCGTCCTGTGGGGTGCGGGCACCGCCCTCACCTCCGGGACACTCCAGTCCCTGCTCTACGACGGGCTCGCCGCCGAGGGCAGGGCCGGACAGTACGCCCGGATCAGTAGCCGGATGGCTGCCGTCCAGGCGTGCTCGCTGGCGGCCAGCTCCCTGGCCGCCACGCCGCTGGTCCTGCTCGGCGGCTACCCCGCGACCGGCTGGGTGTCCGTCCTGTTCACCCTCCTCGCCGTTCCCACCGCCCTGGGCCTCGGCCGCCGGACCCCCGGCCCGGTACCGGACCCTGAGCCGGTACCGGAACCGGAACCGAAACCCGGGCCACATGGCTATCTGACCGTGCTGCGCGCCGGGCTCGCCGAGGCCCGTGACACCCCGCGGGTGCGCTCCGCCGTCCTGCTGGTCGCGGCCCTCACCGGCCTCGGCGTGGTGGACGAGTACCTTCCTCTGCTGGCCCGCGAGGCCGGCACGCCCGCCGCCGCCGTACCACTGCTCCTGCTGCTGCCCTGGGCGGCGATGGCGGCGGGCGGTTTCGCCGGCGGGCGCATGGCCGGGGCCGACGACCGACTGCTGGCGGTGCTGCTCGGCGCGGGTGGCGCGGCCCTCGCCGCCGGAGCGCTCACCGGCCGCCCGGCCGGGTTCCTCGGCATCGCGGCGTTCTACTGGGTGCTGCGACTGGCCCAGATCGTCGCCGGCACCCGGCTCCAGCACGCCATCTCCGGACCCGCACGCGCCACGGTCACCTCGGTCGCCGGCCTTGGCGCCCAGGCCGTCGCCCTCGGCGTCTTCCTGACCCTCGGCCTCGCGGCTCGCTGGGCCTCCGCGGCCGTACTGGTCGCCCTCACCGCCGTACCGGTGCTGCTGCTGGCCGTCCGGCTGGCCCTGCGCCCGGACGCCGCGCACGACGTCCCACCACCGCGGTCCGACGAGCCCCCTCCTCCGGCACGGGCCGACGCCGTCGAGCGACCCTCATGAAGGAGAGCGACGCATGACAACGAACACGGCCGCCGCCGTCGTGGAGAGCGTGGCCGACGGCGTAGAGCAGGCCCTCGGTCTCACCTCCGGTGCGTCACCGTCCCGCGGGGAGCGGCTGGACCTGGCCCACCGACTGATCGGCTCCGTGCTCGACGGCACGGCGGCCGGCGGCGAGACCCGATGAACTCCGCCTCGCGTCCGGCACCCACGCTGGAGGCGAACCCGCAGCAGGCGGCCCAGCTGATCGCCTCTCTGCAGTCCGACCGGCACCGCGTCGGCACCTTGGCCGTCCGCGTCCCGCTGGACGCCGAAGGAGCCGGCGGGGCGGCGGGTGTGGTCGGCCTCGCCGAGACCCAGCGCGCCTGGACCGCCCTGCTGCGCTCGACCGCGGCCCTGCGCGTCCGCTACCACGACACCCCCGACCGGCTCGTGCAGGAGCTGCGCGGCTACGACGATCTGCCCGAGGAGACCGTCCGGGTCACCCTCCACGACGACGACCCGGACCCCGACGGTCTCGCACCGATCGGGCCCGTCCTGCTGACGGCCCGTCTGGACCTGCGCGGCAGCGGCCCGGTACTGGCCCTGCGCGTGCACCACGCCCTCGTCGACGAGCACTCCGTACTGCTCGTCGGCCGGGCGCTGCGGCACTTCCTCGCGGACCCCGACGCTGTCCCCGAGGACGACACCGACCGCTACCGGCGCGCCCAGGAGGCGCTGCTGGAGGCTTCGCGCAAGGCGCTGCCGCCGCGTCCGCGCGACGGGGCACCGCTCCGGCCGGCCGGCTCCGGCGCGACAGACGCGCCGCTGCTGTGTCGTCCTGGCGGAGACCCCTGGGAGCGCGCGCACCACGCGGTGCGGCTGGAACCCGGGACGGTCGCCGCGTTGCGGCTGGCGGCCGGGCGGGCCCGCGCTTCCGCCGTCTCCGTGGCGCACGCGGCCGTCCTGGCCGCGCTGCACCGGCTGGCACCGGACCGCACCCCTGTGGTCGGCGTGCCGATGACCCTGCGCGACCTGAGCGCGGTCGGCTTCGACGCCGTCGGCCTCTACCTCAACGTCGTGCCCACCACCATCCCCTGCTCCGCGGCCGACACCTTCGGCGAACTGGTCGAGCGGGTCCACGCAGAGTCGCCGGCCCTGCACGGCCGCAAGTTCGCGTCCGTCGGAGGCCGCGCCGGGGCGGACGACGTCGCCGGCCCCGGCAACCGCACCAACGCCGATCTGGTGCTCGCCTTCCGGGACGGCTCCCTGCCGCCCGGCACCGACGAGCGTGCGTCGGCGGCCCGATGGTCCGCGGAGCCCGGCGCCCCGCTCAGTGTCGAGATGGCGCTCGGCCCCGAGGACGGGCTGATCCTCTTCGACTGGCGCAGCGGGCTCGTCCCCTGGCCGCCCGCCCCGCAGCTCGCCTCGGCCGTCGTCCGGGCCCTGACCGACCTGCCCGCGCGACCCGAGCTGCGGGTGGGGGAGTTCGCGCTGCTGGACGCCGCGAGCACCGCCGAGGTGCGGCGGAACCTCGGCGGTCACCCGCCGACGGCCGGCGCACCGGCTCCCTCCGTCGTCGAACTCGTCGAGCGCGCCGCCGCCCAGGCGCCCGGAGCCCCGGCCGTCAGCGACGGCGAACGCGCCTGGAGCTACGACGAGTTGACGGCCGCCGTGATCCGGGTGCGGGCCGCGCTGCGGTCCCGGGAACTGCCCCGGGGCACCCGGGTCGCCGCCGCCTGCGGCCACGACACCTGGCAGGTGGCGACCGCGCTGGCGGTCTGGCAGGAAGGCCTCTGCTACGTGCCGGTGGACCCCGGCGGCCCCGCTGAACACAATCGGTTCGTACTCGCCGACTCGGCGTCCGCGCTGGTGGTGTGCGGCCGCGGCACGGCCGGTGCGCCCTTCCTGTCCGGGACACCCGAACGGGACGTCCTCACCACCGACGCCCTGCCTCCGCGGCCGGACGCCGGCACCGCGCGACCCGGCGGCCGACCCGGACCGGACGAACCCGCCTATCTGGTGTACACCTCCGGTCCGATGTACACCCCGGGCCGCCCCGAGGGCGTGACCGTCACCCACCACAACCTGGCCGCGTTCCTTCGGGCGATGACACTGGCCCTGCCCGGCGCCGCGGAGGGCGACTGGCTGGCCGAGACCTCGCCGTCGGTCGACACCTCCTACGTCGAGATGTTCTGGCCGCTGACCCACGGCCGACACGTCCAGCTGCGCTTGCCCGACGCCCGCGAGAACGCCGCCGACCGGCGCCCGTTCGAGCACCGCCAGTGCACCCCCGCCCGGGCCGGCCAACTGCTGACCGCACGGGAGCTGCGCCACCCGCTGGGCCGCTGGGACGTCGCACCGCGCTACTGGCTGCTGGGCGGCGAAAGGCTGCCCGGCACGCTCCTGCAACGGCTGCGCGCGGCCTACCCGGACACTGTTTTCGTCACCATGTACGGCCCCGCCGAGGCGACCGTGTGGGCCACCTACCACGTGGTCCGCGGCGACGAGGGCACCGACGTGCCCCTGGGCCGGCCGCTGCCCAACAGCGGGGTGCTGGTGACCGATCCGCACGGCCACGACGTGCCCCAGGGCGTCGTCGGCGAACTGCTCGTCACCGGCGACTCGGTGGCGCCCGGCTACCTCAACCGTCCCGAGGCGACCCGGCAGCGGTTCACCGTGATGGCCACGATCGACGGGGCGCGCGCCTACCGAACCGGTGAACTTGTGTGCGCGGGACCGGACGGCCGCCTGTACTTCCGAGGCCGCGACGACGACCAGGTGAAGATCCGCGGCCACCGCGTGGCACCCGGCGAACTGGAGCAGCGGCTGCTGGCCCTGCCGGGCGTCCGTGAGGCCGTCGCCGTCGTGCTGGACGGCGGAGATCCCGAGCGGGTGCGGCTGGTCGCAGCCGTCACGGTGGTCGGCTCCGTCTCCTTCGACCCGGCGGAGGTCCGGCGGCGGCTGGTGGCCGAGGTCCCGGAGGCGATGCTGCCCGCCGAACTCGTCGTCCTGGACGCCCTGCCGCGGCTGAGCAACGGCGAGGCGGACCGGCTCGCCGTGCGGACCGCCTGCGAGGCGGCCGCTGCCGGGGCGGACGGGCCGGCCGCCGGGCCGTTGTCCGAGGGCGGTCCGCGGACCGCCTCCGCCGATGCCCCCTGCATGGCGGGCGCGCCCGGCGCCGGTGCCGCGGGCGGGGCGCAGGACCCTGCGCTGGGCGTGGTGCTTGCCGCGGCCGAGAAGATCTTCCACCGGCCGATCGTCGGCCAGGAGAACTTCTTCGACCTGGGCGGCAACTCCCTGACCGCGCTCCGGATGACCGCGCTCGTCCGTGCCGAGGGCTTGCGCCTGGAGGTGGAGGACGTCTTCGACCTGCCGGACATGCGCGCCCTGGCCGACCAGGCCACCCCGGCCCCCGGCGGCCGGCACTGACCGGTCCCGAGCAGCACGCGCACCGCGCCGCCCGGGACCGTCCGGCTCGGTCGCTTCCCCGCTTTTCCCGTCCCGCCCTGCCGCCGTCCCGCTTCCAGCCTTCAGCCTTCCCGAGACGGGCGCTCATGTCCGGCGACGTCACCGTGCTCCGCGCAGGCGATCCCTGACCCGAGCACTGGACCGGCGACGGTCGGCTCGCCGTCTTCCTGGTGGCCAGGACGGTGCGCGCGGTGCCGGGGGGGACCGGATGCCACCGTCACCCTGACGGAGATGCACTCCGGGTCCGGACCGGCTCTGGTTGCCGGACTCCTCCGGCGCCCGCTACACCAGCGAGCCGAGGTTCGTCGCCACCCGGTCGGGTTCCCGCCGCGAGAGGGTCAGTTCCAGCACGAGCGCCTGACTGCGCGCGGACAGCGCCCGGCTGAAGCCCGTCGGGAGGTAGAGGACTTCGCCCGCCCGGAGCCGGTGCTTCAGCCGGCCGACTTCGGCGGGCCAGTCCGTCCCGAGCGGGGTGAGGCGCACCTCGACGGCCTCTCGCAGCGGCAGCAGGAAGGTGTCGGCCGCGACTGGCGTCCCGTCGGTGGTGTCCCCGGCCGCGACTGTGCGGTAGGTGGCACGGGTCCGGCGGCCGACGAGCGTGCCGAGGCGTTCGGCGAGGTCGAGCGCCGGGTGTCGCGGGGCCGAGCCGTGCTGCCCGTGGGCCGCGACCAGGGCTGGGACGACGGTTTCCTCACCCCGCGGCCAGACCACCGCGGCGCTGCGGCCGCCGTGGGTGGTGAACGTCCACACCATGTCGGTGAGGAAGGCCTCCAGGTCGGCCTCGAAGGTTGATGCTGCGTCCATGCACTTCTCCTCGTGCGGTCCGGGGCGCACGGAGGCACTGCGGGGAATCCTTTCGGAGGCAGCGCTCCGCCGACGTGGTGTGGGCCCGGATTCGGTGAGCGTTCGTGTTCCGGCGTGTGCTCGCGGCTGAGACGCGAGGGAACTGCGGGACGTACCGGCCGTGTCACCACCGTCGGGGATGCGGGGGCGGCAACAGCGTGGACGTGAGGCCGGCGCTCGGGCCCGGCGACTCCTGGGTACGAGCGGTGAAAGCCGCGAGCACACGGGCGATACGCGACGCGGGATGCGGCGGAACCACCGTACAGATGCCGCCGAGTTGGCGCCGACACCTGCCACGATCGCGACTTTGGCCCACCGGTCCGGGTCGCGCAAGTCATTATTCCTCGCCACTGCCGGTCGGCGGACGCTCCGTCAGTCGGGCGCGGGCGGCTAGCACTCCTGCCTGGAAGCGGCTGTCGGCGCCAAGCTCTTCCATGATGTCGGCTATGTGCCGGCGGGCGGTGCGCAGCGACATGCCGAGGCGACGGGCTATCGACTCGTCCTTCAGCCCGGCGGCGAGCAGGTCCACGATGGTCTGGTGGATCTCCTTGGCCACCCGTTCCAGGCCGTCCTGGGCGGCGTCGGAGAACGGGGTCGCCCGGATCCAGTGCTGCTCGAAGATCGCGTGCAGATAGCCCACGATGGTGGGCTCGCGCACCGCGACCGCACCCCAACTGCCGGTCTGTTCGGGCAGGAAGGCGAGGCTCTTGTCGTAGATGATGACGCGCCCGAAGAGTTCATGCGCGGTCCGGTACTCGGCGCCGAGCGCCGTCGCCGCCGCCACGTACGCCTGGCTGGGGGCGTTGAAGCGGGCCGTGTGGTGGTAGAGGGTGCGCATGCGCACGTTCCTGGAGAGCAGGGCATGGTCGCGGCCCAGAGCCTCCTCCATCGCCTCCGGGACCCGCCCGCTGCCGCCGGGCTGGCTGCTGACCACCTCCTCCCGGCACTCGACCGACGCCCGGTTCAGGGCGGCCCTGACTTCCTCCAGTGTGGGGATCACCTCGACGGTGACGTCGCGGTTGCCGGTGCGGCCGGTGAAGAAGTGGTCGCGTAGGCGGTCTATCTTCCCGTGGATCAGATCGAGTTGTTCCTCCTGGCGGCGGATGGTGGCCCGTAACGGCGCGGTCAGCGTGGCTGCCACCGCGTCCGGGTCCACGACCGCGACCTCGCTCGCTGTGTTCCGTGCGCGTCTCACAAGACCGAAGGCGGTCAGCCGCTTCAGTGCGGTAGCGGCTCTTTCCTGCGGGATTCCGAGCTCTGAGGCCGCCTGTTCGGCCTGGCCTCCGCCTCCGTCGACAAGCCATCCGTAGACGAGGATGTCGTCTTCGTCGATGGAAGGGGACCCCGGTGACCTTTGCTGCTCGTCCATTCATTCAGTATTTGCACAGTTGGTGAAGAATCCAGAGTCGATTGGGCAAGGTTGAGTGATCTTCCGCACATGGATCTATGCGCGTAGAGGCATCGTTGTCTCTAGAGGATCTTCGGCTGCCATGCTCTCCGGGTGTAGATCCTCCGGGCGGAGGCGCCCGTCAGGTGGCCGGGTGTTGCCGAACGCGAATCGGGCGGCGGTGAAGTCGACCTGGCAAAGGGTAGTTGAATACGCCGGTAACGGCGTGCGGCCGGCTTCTCCGAACACCCTCCGAAGATCATGTGGGCTACATGTGGCGTGAGATATACTTTTCGCCGCGCCCATCCCGAATTCTGCCGCTCGATGATCCTTTTGCTTCACGCCTGGCAGGTAACTCCCCGAGGAATTCCTTTACCGGATTATGGGCCTGGAGTGGGTCGTGTCGGCTACGGTTTCCGGCCGGCATTTGCTGTCGCCGGATGAATGCCGCCGCGCCGCGGTCCGTCGCCGCCCGCCGTCGGCCCCTGCTTTCGGTGACCTCTCCCGCCGGCACTCCCACCTGCGCTTCCGCCCGTCATGGCGTGTGCCGGTCCGGGCCTCTGCGCTTGCCCTCCAGCGACCGCGTGTCGCGCGATCGCGTGACTGTCTTCTGGTCGGATTCGACCCTAAACTGAAAAGTACAGAAGGTCGCGGAAGCGCAATGTCCGCGGCGACAGCGGAAAACGGGACCCGTGGAGGGGTGCGACATGAGGAGTCCTCCGCCGTACGGCGGAGACGGCGAACTCCTTCGCGTCCCGGTCCGGGCCGCCGCGCGAACGCGGCTCAAGCGCCCCGCGGTTCACTTTCGCGCGCTTCCCCGTACGCTCCCGCGACCCCCCGGCCGACCGGGCGGGCGAGCGGTCCGACACCGGAACACCGGAGTCCGGCCGCCGTTCCGCGGGCCGATCGGATCCGGGAGCGGCACGGTTCGGACCATGGCGCCGTCAGCAAACCGATCACCACGGCCGCCCCGCCCCGGACCTTTCCCCGAGCGTGTGCCGCGGCGGTCGCCCGGACCGCCGGCGGTCCGGTGCCGGACAGGAAATCACCCCGCCGCGGGGTTCTCCGGCTACGCCCGCAGGCCGCCCGACGGGGGCGCGTAGTAATAGCGTCGACACTCCCGGACCAGGGTCTGCCCGGACAGGGTGAACACGTCCGCGAAGTCCTCGCCGTACGCCGCCCCTTGGCCAGTGCCCGGCGCCTGGTGCACCACCCGGCCGAGAACCACCACCCGGCCCTCGTCGGCCACGACGGTGTCCAACTCATGCCGCCTGAGCAGGGTCGCCTGCGCCGCGTGCGCGCCGAGCACCGCGTCCCGGCCCCGGTACGGCGGCGCGCCGGGGTGGTCCAGCGTCACGTTCTGCTCCGTCAGGGAGGCATACCCATCGATGTCCCCGATGTCCAAGTAGTGATAGGTGAGCATCACATGCTTCACGCAGGCTGCCGTCACCTTCGAACCGGCTGGTGGCATAGGGAAGTTGTCGCTGTTCATGACTGGATGACCGACCTCTCGCTCTCGGCGGACAGGTGTGGCGGCGCCGACGGCTCCCACCGGGCGATCGTCCGGCCGGTCGCTGTCCCACCGCTATCACCGCGCTATCCCGCCCCGGTGACCTGGTCACCCGTTGCTCGGAATAGTGGTCACCACTGGCCACCCCGGGACGCGGCGGGCACTCCGGTGGCGGGCCGGTCGTGTCACAGCCCCGATCAATGCCCTGGTCCACCCCCTGGTCACCGCTGTTCAGCTACTGCTCAGGGCGGTGGGCAGCTGCGTTTGGGCCGTAGACTTTGCGGTCAGGCGCACTGTGGCCTGCTGTGTGTGACGGGGAGGGTTCATGGCCGGAGTGCACCTTGAGTCGCGTGACCGGGCAGTGGGATTCACCTTTCAAGTACTGGGCGAGTTAAAGGTGTTCGGCGGCCGGGGCACGGTGCCGGTCACGGCGGGCAGACAGCAGGTCATCCTCGCCGCCCTGCTCCTGGAGAGCGGACGGCTCCAGAACCGCGACCACCTCATCCGACTGCTGTGGGCCGAGGATCCCCCGGAGACCGCCCGCACCCAGGTGCAGATCTGCGTCTCCCGGATGCGCAAGACCCTGGCGGCCGCCGCCGTCGAGGCCACCATCGAGACCCGGCCGCCCGGCTACGTCCTCCAGATCGACGACGCGGCGCTCGACCTGAACGTCTTCCGGCGCACCGTCGCCGAGGCCGCCGTGCTCGGTGACGAGGGCCGCACCGGCGAGGCCGCCGCCCTGCTGCGCGCGGCGGTCGGTCTGTGGTGCGGCCCCTGCCTGAACGGCATCGCCAGCGACGAGCTCGCCCGGGTCGCCGAACACATCGACGAGGAACGCCTCGCGGCCACCGAGTCGTTCATCGAGCTGGAGCTCGCGCTCGGCCGCCATCACCAACTGACCGCCGAGATAGCCCGGTTGGTGGGCGAGAACCCCTTACGGGAGCGTTTCCGCGGGCAGTTGATGCTCGCCCTGTACCGCTCCGGCCGGCAGGCCGAGGCCCTGGAGTCCTACCGGCAGGGCCGCACCCTGCTCATGGACGAGCTGGGCCTCCAGCCCGGCGAGGACCTGCGCCGCCTGGAGCAGGCCGTCCTGACAGAGGACGCCTCCCTGCGGCTGGCGCACACGGACGGCGCCCACCTGCGCAGCACCGAGCCGGCACCCGGCGGGCCCGGCACGGACCTCGGGCCCGACGCCGCCACGGACGAGGACGTCCGCACTCCGGCCCGCGCCGTCGTCCCCCGCCAACTCCCCGTCGACACCGCGGACTTCGTCGGCCACCAGCAGCTCGTCGCCGAGGTCGAGGGCGTCCTCACGAACACCTCGCCGGTCCGGGCTCCAGGCATCGTGGTCGTCACCGGCCGCTCCGGCATCGGCAAGAGCACCTTCGCGGCCCGGGTCGCGCACAGGCTCGCCGAGTCCCACTTCCCCGACGGTCAGCTCTACTGCCAGCTGCGCGGCGGCCGGGCCGATCCCGTCGACCCCCGTGAGATCCTCGGCCGGTTCCTGCGCGCCCTGGGCCTGCCCGGTCCCGCCATCCCGGACTCCCTGGAGGAGCGGGGCGAGATCTACCGCAGCATGCTCGCCGCCCGGCGCATCCTGGTCGTCCTCGACGACGCCGTCGGCGAGGAGCAGATCTTCCCGCTGCTGCCCGGCGGCCACTCCTGCGGGGTGCTGGTCACCACCCGGGCCCGGCTGACCGCGCTCCCCGGAGCCCACCGGGTCACTCTGGACATTCTCGACGAGCAGGGTTCACTGGAACTCATCGGCAACGTTGTCGGTGCCGACCGGGTCGGCGGCGAACCCGAGGCCGCCAGGGCACTGGCCGCCGCCGTCGGCGGACTGCCGCTCGCCCTGCGCATCATCGCCGCCCGGCTGGCCGCCCGCCCGCACTGGCCCCTCGCCTCGATGGTGCAGCGGCTCGCGGACGAACGCCGCCGGCTGGACGAACTGACCCACGGCGAGATGACCGTACGGGCCAGTCTCGCCCTCACCTACGACGGACTGGCCGAGCGGGACCGCACCCTGCTGCGGCTGCTCAGCCTCACCAAGGGCTCCACCTTCCCCAGCTGGATCGGCGGCGCCCTGCTCGACGTGCGGGACGCCTACCCGTACCCGTCCGACCTCATGGAATCCCTGATCGACGTGCAGATGCTGGACGTCGCCGGGGTCGACGCCACCGGGGAACTGCGCTACGGCTTCCACGACATCATCCGGCTGTTCGCCCGGGACCGGCTGGCCGCCGAATCGGACGAGACCGAACGGCGGGACGCGATCCGCCGGGTGGGCGGCGCCTGGCTCGCGCTGGTCGGCGAGGCGCAGCGGCGGGTCCTCGGCACCCGCTACATCGACGGACCCGCCCTCCGCTGGAACCCGCCCGCCGACCATGTCGGGACCGTCCTCGGCCGCCCCCTGGAATGGCTCGACACCGAACGCGAGAACCTCAGCCTGACCGTGGAGAGCCTCGCCCAGGAGGGCGAGGACGGCTACGCCTGGGAACTCGCCGTCAACCTCGCCCCGTTCTACGAGGCCCGCGGCTACCTCGACCACTGGGCCCGCACCCACCGCAAGGCGCTGACCGCGGTACGCCGCAGCGGCAACCTCCTCGGCCAGGCCGCCCTGCTCGCCTCGCTGGGCTCGCTGCACCTGAACCGCCGTAACCTGCCCGAGGCCCGCCGGTCGCTGACCACCGCCGTCGGCCTCTTCGAGGAACTCGGCCACGCCAAGGGGCTCGGGCTGTGCCGCCGCGACCTCGGCCTGCTGGAACGGCTGGCCGGCCACGACACCGCCGCGCTGGACCTGTTCGAGCGGGCCGAGCGGGACTTCGGCGGCGACGACCCCTGGGCCCGCGCCTCCGTCCTCGTCCAGCGCTCGGTCATACTCCTGCGGCGCGGCGACGTCCGCCGGGTGGAGGCCGAACTCGACGAGGCGCTGGACATCTGGCGCGACCTCGGATACCTCGGCGGGCAGGCCCGGGTGCTCCAGCGCGCGGGCCAGATGCACCTGTACCGCGGGCAGCCCGCCGACGCCCGCAAGGCGTTCACCGAAGCCCTCAGCATGGTCCGGGACGACGGCGACGTGATCGGCGAGGGATACATCCTCCACGATCTCGGCCGGGTCCACGTCCACCTCGGCGAACTCACCGAGGCCGCCTCGTACTTCGCCCGCGCGCTGTCCGTGCGCGAGGACATCCTCGACCAGGCCGGCGCCGCCTCCGTACGCGTCGACCTCGCCGACCTGTCCCTGCGCGGCGACGACACCGCGAAGGCCGGCGGGCTGCTCACCGACGCCCTGGAGGTGTTCGGCCGGCTCGGCATGGCCGAGGAGGAGGACCGGGCCACCGGACTGCTCGCCCGGTTGACCGCCGACGGCGCCGCCGAGGACCGGTGACGCCGACACCGTAGCCGTGCACGTGCCGAGCGCGGACCCCGACCAGAGGTACTAGCCCCCACATGAACCCGCACAGCGCTCCGGCGCCCCGGCGGACGGCCTCAGACGATTCCGTCCGCGACCGTGAAGAGACGTTCCTGCGCCGCTTCGTCGGCCGGGAGAACGAACTGGCCCGGTTCCGCGCCGCGCTGGACCAGCCGCCCGGCACCGTTCCGGTGCTGGCCCTGCACGGCCCCAGCGGCATCGGCAAGACCCAACTGCTGCGCCGGTTCGCCGTCGAGGCGCGGCGACGGGGACGGCACGTCGTCGAGGTGGACGCGGCACGCACCGGACCCACCAAGGAGGCATTCGCCGCCACGACGGACATCCCGCGCACGGGCCGACCGGTGCTCCTCATGGACGGCGCCGACCGGCTCGGACCGCTGGAGGACTGGTTCCGGGACCACTGTCTCACCGGCCTGCCGCCCGGCTCGCTGGTCGTGCTCGCGGGCCGCGAGCCGCCGGGACTGCGCTGGCGCACCGACCCGGCCTGGGCCGACACCCTGCGCGTCGGACGCCTGGACCGGCTGTCCCGCGCCGAGTCGGGGCGCCTGCTCCAGGACGCCGCGCCCGGCCGCATCACCGCCCGCTCCGCCCGGCTGGCCTTCGCCGCCGGCCACCCCCTCGCCCTGCGGCTCGCCGCCCAGGGCCTGGACGTGCCGCCCGGGGACGAGTGGCGGCCCGAGCCCGACGCTGTCGCCGAACTCCTGGACCGGGTGGTCGACCCGGTTCCCTCCGCCCTGCACCGTCAGGCCCTGGATATCTGCGCGCACGTCCCCGAGACCACCGAGGACCTGCTGCGGGCCTTCCTGCCGGAACAGGCCCACGAGATCTTCGACTGGCTGCGCCGCCAGCCCTACGTCACCAGTGGCCGCTCCGGACTGCGGCTGCTGCCCGTGGTCGCCGAGGCCCTGGACCGTGATCTCGGCTGGCGTGCACCCGACGCCTACCTGTCCCTGCACAAGGCGCTGCGCGCCCACTTCCAGACGCTGATGCGCACCCGCCCCGAGCCGGTCTCGCTCCGCGCGGCGAGGGCCTTCAACCACATCCAGACCCGGGGCCGGCGCTTCTCCGGACTCGGCCGCGACGAGCACACCGGTGCCGCGGCCGATCCGGTGTACGAGACCACCTGCGACGCCGAGGACCTGCCCGCCGCCCGTGAACTCGCCCGCGAACGCCTCGGCCCGGAGGGCGTGGCCGCCGTCGACTTCTGGCTGCACCGCAGGCCGAGCGGCTTCCGGATCTACCGCAGCGCCCGCACCGGCGAGGTCGTCGGCGTGCTGGGCCTGTTGAACTTCGACCGCTGGGACGCCGTGGAGACCGCCATCGACCCGGTGGTCGCCGTCGTCCGCGAGCACGTCGAGTCGTACCGGGAACTCCGCCCCGGGGAGCGGGTGAACCTGGTGCGGTTCACCCTGCTGCGCCGTCGCCCGCACGAACTCGTGGCCGCCTCCGCCGGCATGCTCGCCCGCGTCACTCGCGAGCTGCACGTGCAGGAACGGCTCGCCTGGACCTTCCACGCATGGTGCGCTGACGGCTCCTACGACCTGCTGGAGTACGCCGACTTCCGCCGCCTGCCCAGCGCGCCGCGACTCGCCGCACAGAGTGGCGCGCTCTTCGCACACGACTGGGGGACCACAGGAATGAGCGAATGGTGCGATCTGCTCGACGACCACATGTTCTTCGGTCTGCGCGCGCCCGGCATCACCGGACCGCCGCACACGACCGTCCTGTCCCGTGCCGCCTTCGACCGGGCCGTCCACGACGTGCTGCGCGACTGGCACCAGCGTGAGCGGTTGGCCGGCAACCCGCTGCTGCACGCCGCGTTCGTCGCCCGGCGCTCCGGCGATCCGGAGGAAAACCTGCGCAGGCTCGTCCTACGGGCCATCGAGTCCATCGACCAGGACCCCCGGGCGAAAGGCCAGCGCGCCGCCGTCTGGGCGACCTACGTCAAGGGCGGCAGCACCCAGCAGGCGGTGGCACGGGAACTCGCGCTGTCCTTCAGCACCTACCGGCGCTATCTCAAACGTGGTCTGGAACGCGTGGGCTGGCACCTCTGGGAACAGGAAGTGACGTACGCCGCGCAGGCCGCCGTACCCTCCTTCACGGCCTCGGGAGAAGCCTCCGCCTGGTAGCCGCGAGAGGGAGAACCCGCAGGCCACGGCGGCTATCCACGAGGGATAGCGACGGCAAAGTGGCGTGATTGCAACGATCCCTAACTTTCCTTCCAGAAGTCCGGCAGAGGGCCGAAGGAGAGGAAGGAAGCCACCATGAACAGCAGCTTCGCACCGGTCGTAAAGCCCATGAGGGCCGCCGTCGTCATCATCACCGCGGTCGCCGCCCTCCTGGGCGCGGCGGCGGCCGAGACCGCGGCGCACCCGCAGCGGACGGCGAGCGTACTGGCCGACGGCGGCGGCACGGACAACACCAACCCCTGGAGCTGACGATGCGCCGGCCGGGGCCGGGCGCCGACGTGGCACGGCCGGGAGGCCGCCGCGGGCGCCCGGCCCCGGCCGCGTCGGCGTCCGGCGGGCACCCGGCAGCCACCGGCGATGCCCCGCAACGAGACCGGGGAACGGCACCGGGCGACCAACTCGGACGGCGTCCCGCCCACCGGTTCCACCAGCACCTCGGAACGGCCCACCGGAGCAAGTCATGAACGACATCCGAACGCGGCAGGACCTCGGTGTCCGGCTGAGAGACCACCGCCTGCGCGCCGGGCTCACCCAGCGGCAACTCGCGGACCTCACCACCGTGAGCGTGCGCGCCATACGCAACCTGGAGCAGGGCAAGGTCCCCTCCCCCCGGCCGGACACGGTCCGGCTGCTGGCGGACGGACTGCGGCTCGGCCCCACCCAGCGCGAGACCCTGCTGGACGCGGTCCGGCGCCGGCCCGGCACCGCCGACCACCCCGGGGAACAGGGCTGCGGTCCCACGCCGTGGCTCGCCCGGGGTCCGCTGATCGGCCGGGACGCCGAAGTCGCCGCCCTCACCGACCTGTTGGCACAGCCGGGCGGACGGCTGGTGTCCGTCGTCGGCATAGGAGGGGTCGGGAAGTCGCACCTGGCCGCCGAGGCCGTGCGCCGGGCCGCGGCCGACGGCACCCGGGTGCTGTGGCGGGCCCGCGGCGAGGAGATACCGGTTGACGAACTCGCCGACCGCGTCCCCGGGGAGACGACCGTCCTGGTGCTGGACGACGCCGAGACCGCGGGCAGCGCCGACCGGCTCGGCGCGCTGATGCGGGCCCGTCCGAGGCTGCGCGTCCTGGTCACCGCCTGTGCGCCGTGCGGCGTGCCCGGCGAGCAGATCCTGCGCCTCGCCCCGCTGCCGGTGCCCGCCCCCGGCGCCGAGTCGGCCCCGGAACTGCTGGCCCAGGTGCCGTCCGTACGGCTGCTGTGCGCGCACATCCGCGCCGACAACCCGCTGTTCCGGCTGGACGATTCCGACGCGGCGGTCGTCGCCGAACTGTGCCGGCGCCTCGACGGACTGCCCAGGGCGCTGGAGTTCGCCGGCGGCTGGGCCCTGGTCCGCTCTCTGGCGGAGCTGCTGGCCGAGGTGGAACGCAGCCCGTTCGGCCTGACCGCGCCGCCCATGACCGCCGCCCCCTCACGCGACCTGATGGTCCGCCTGCGCCGCACCCTGGGCCGGCTCAACCCGGCCGGAGTGTCCTTCCTCGCCACGGTCGCCCACGACTACCGCAGCTGGTCGGTGGCCGAGGCGGCGACGGCCGTCGGGACCTCCGGCGCCGACGCCGCCGTGATCGTCTTCACCCTGGTGACCTACGGTCTGGTACGGCCGGAGAGCCCCGGCGCTGACGAACCGCGCTTCTCCGTCCTCAACCACGTCCGCCATCTGTACGCCGACGCACGCCGCGAACCCCGGCGCTGGGGCGCGACGGTGATGCACCGCACCGGACCCGAGGACCGCGTCCGCACCGTGGCGGTGGGCGAGAGCTGACGCGTGGCCATGGACTGCGACCCGCCGGTGGCACCCGGCGGGTCGCAGTCCATGGCCACGCGTCAACCCGGCGTCAGGTCAGGGTGAGGACGACACCGTATTCCGCGCCCTGCCATTCGGCCTCGGCCAGCTGCCAGCCGGTGCCCTCGGCCAGCGCCTCAAGCTCCGGCAGCGAGGCGAACAAGTAGTCGTACCAGTCCGTCACCAGCAGCCGGTGACGCAGCCGCAGTCGCATCTGGCCGCTCATCCGGCCCTGCCGCCGGTTCGCCGTGAGGTACTCGGCGTGCTGGGCTTCGTCGAGCAGATAGGGGTCCATCCCCGTCCCGACGATCCTGGCCCCGGGCCGCGCCAGCCGGGCCAGCGCGCTCAGCAGCCGCGGGGCGCGCTCCCGGCTCTCCAGCAGGCCGAGGTTGCGGCCCAGCAGCAGGAAGGTGTCGAACCGGGCGCTCTGCGGCAGGTCGTCGACGGTGCCGAGAAACGTCTCCGCCAGCCCGCGGCGCCGGCACACGTCGAGCGCGTCGGCCGACACGTCGAGGCCCACGATCTCCCCGCCGCGGTCCTGGTGGGGGACCGCGAACCGGCCGGCCCCGACCCCGATGTCCAGGACCCGGCCGCGGAACCGGGCGAAGGCCCAGCGGTCCAGCTCGGGCCAGGCGTCGGGGCTCGCGAAGAAGCCCACGGCGTCGTAGCCGCTGAAGTATCCGTCGTCGCGTTCACAGATCTCGAAGTAGGTGTCCCGCGGCAGTCCCGCGGTGTGGCAGTCGAGCAGGAGGTGCCCCCATGCGTCGGCCGTGCGGGGCATGAGCGGCTGGGCCGTCGTCATCCGTGAAGTCCTTTCCGGGCCTGTGTCCTGGTCCTGATGGTCGGGTGCGGAACGGGGGCGCCGACGGACCGAGGTCTGCCGGCACCCCCGGATCCGGTGTCAGGCGGCGGTGGCGGAACGCAGGCTCAGCGGGCGCATGTCGGTCCAGGTGCGCTCGATGTGGTCGAGGCAGCTCTCCTTCGGACCGCTGACGCCGACCGCGCGCCAGCCCTGCGGGATGTCCCGGTCGGCGGCCCAGACGGAGTACTGCTCCTCGTCGTTGACGACGACGAGCCACTGCTGGGAGTTCTGCTGCATGACGGTTCTCCGATCGTGTGGTGGAACGGTTTCAGGGATGGGTTCGAACGGGTGGAGCGGGTGGTTGCGGTGGTACGGATGAGGCGTGGAACGGTCGGTAGGTAGAAGGTCGTCGGCAAAAGGTGGTCGGTGTCGTGGAAAGGGTCAGGCGGCGGCGGTCTGCGGCAGCAGCAGCTCCTGGAAGACCGCCAGGGCGCGGTCGATGTCGGAGGCGTCCACCCCCGCGTGGGTGACGGCCCGGATCCGGCCGTGGCCCAGCTCGGCGAGGCGTACGCCCTCCGCCCAGGCCCGTTCGATGAACCGGGCCTGGGTCAGACCGGGGGCGTCGACCCGGAAGAAGACCATGTTGGTCTCGACCGGCTCCACCACCACCCCGGGCAGCGCGGCCAGTCCCTCGGCCAGCCGGCGCGCGGTGGCGTGGTCGTCGCCGAGCCGCAGCGTCATCTCGCGCAGCGCGACCAGCCCGGCCGCGGCCAGCACCCCGGCCTGCCGCATGCCGCCGCCGAGCATCTTGCGGATGCGCCGGACCGACCGGACGAACTCGGCGCTGCCCGCGACCATCGAGCCGACCGGCGCGGACAGCCCCTTCGACAGACAGAACTGCACCGAGTCCGCGTAACCGGCGACGACGTGCACCGGCACGCCGAGAACGAGAGCGGCGTTGAAGAGGCGGGCCCCGTCCAGATGGACCGCCACCCCGCGGGAGCGGGCCAGTGCCCGGACCCTCGCCAGGTACTCCAGCGGCAGCACCCGCCCCCCGCAGCGGTTCTGCGGGTTCTCCACACAGAGCACGGCGGGCAGCGCGAACTGCGGGTCCTCGGGGTCCTCCGGGAAGGCGGCCTCGATGTCGGCGAGCGCCATGCTGCCGTCGGTCCGGTTGGGCACCGGCTCGACGATCACACCGCCGCAGTAGGAGGCGCCGCCGGCCTCGTAGACGTAGATGTCGGACTCGGCTCCCGCGAGGGCCTTGGTGCCGCGCGGGCAGTGGGCCAGCAGAGCAGCCAGGTTGCCCATTGTGCCGCTCGGCATGAAGCAGGCGTCCTCCATGCCCAGCAGCCGGGCGGCCAGCTCCTCCAGCTCACGCGCGGTGGGATCCTCGCCGTAGACGTCGTCGCCGAGCGGCGCCCTGGTCATCTCCGCCAGCATCCGGGGCGTCGGCAGGGTGAAGGTGTCGCTGCGCAGTTCGACGACGGGCGCCGGGGCGGCGCCGCGGTCAGTGCTCGGCATGGAAGTCCTCCTCGGAATCGGGTGCGGCGGCCGCGACGGTGTCCCGCGTCCTGCTGTGCACCTGGGCTACGGCGTTCCACAGGCGTTCGTCGGCGTCGCCCCAGCGGGCGGCCTCCTTGGCCAGCCGGGTGCGATGGTCCTCCCAGCGCAGGGTGAGCGGTTCGTGGCAGCGGCGGAACGAGGCCGGGCCGGGGCCGCCGCCGAACTCCGCCGCCCACCACACGGCCTCCGGCCTCAGGTCGGCGGACTCGCCGGCCGGCAGGTGGCCGTTCGCCTCCAGGGCCGCGCCCAGCGAGCAGGTCCGTCCTTCCACGACGGCGAGCGCGGCCTCCCCGACCTGGTGATGGGCCCGTCTGAACGGCACCCCCTGGCGCACCAGCAGCTCCGCGGTGGCGGTCGCGTGGGTCAGCCCCGCTGTCGCCCGGTCCGCCATGGCGCGGGGCACCGGCCGGGCCCCGTCGTAGGCCAGCCGCAGGATCTTCACCGCGTCGATCGTCGCGTCCAGCGCCGGCATCACATGGGTCATCGCCTCGGTGCCGACCGCGATGGAGTTGGTGAACGGAGTGCCCCGCATCGCGCTCGCCGCGGCCACCAGCCCGCCGAGGGCGGCGGCCGACTTCCCCTGCACGTGCTCCAGGACGAACGCGTTGCGCTTCTGCGGCATCATCGAGCTGGACCCGACCAGTCCGTCGGGGATCGTCACCAGCCCGAACTCCGCGCTCGACCACATCAACAGGTCGAGGGCGGCCCGGTCGAGGGTGACGCCGAGGACCACGGCCGTCGACAGCAGCCGCAGCGCGGTGTCCCGGGTGGCGATGGCGTCCACCGAGTTGCGCACCGGCTCGCCGAAACCGAGGAGGTTGGCCGTGCGCCCCGGGTTGATCGGCACGGTCGTCCCGCCGATCGACCCGGCGCCCAGCGGGCACCGCTCCAGCAGTTCCCCGGCCTGGGCCAGGGCGTGGGCGTCCCGCTCGAAGGCCTGCGCCAGCCCGAGCAGGTAGTGGCCGTAGGTGACCGGCACGGCTGCCTGGAAGTGGGTGTAGGCGGGCATGAGCACCTCGCGGTGCTCATGGGCGCGTTCCAGCAGCACCCGGCCCAGTTCGGCCAGCTCCTCCGACAGCCGCCGGTACGGTTCGCGCAGCGCCAGTTGGAGGCAGGTGACGCCGAGGTCGTTGCGGGAGCGGCCGGTCTGCAGGACACCGCCCGTCTCGTCGCCGAGGATGTCGATCAGATGGGACTCGTAGGCCAGGTAGAGGCCGCGCGGGGCGGGCACGGTCTCCAGCGCCCGGTAGTCCTGCTCGCGCAGTTCGGTGATGGCCGCGAGCAGGGTGGAGGCGGTCTCGGCTCCGACGATCCGGCGCTCGGCGAGCATCACGACATGGGCGAGGTCGACATGAGTGATCCGGTCGAGCTCGGCCTTCCAGGCGGCCCGCGGTTCTTCCCGCCGCTCCAGGAGCATGCGGCGGATCTCGGGGGACGCGGCGTTGCGCAGGCGGCCTGAGTCCGTCATGCCGACACCCCCTGACGGACCACCAGGGACGGGGTGATGTGGCCCACGCCCTCCTCGGCGGCGGTGGCCGCCTCGGCGGCAGTCGCGCCCCTGGCCAGCACGTGCCCGATCCGGTCGCGGAAGTCGCCGCTCACGGTGATCTCCGTCCCCGGCTCCCGGTAGGTCTCCACGTCGATCACGCCCGGGACCGCGCAGGCCCGCGCCACCCCGTCGATACCGCGCAGCCGGCCGCTCTCGGGCGGCACCACGAACCGGATCGCCGCGCCCCTTGCCGAGGTCACGACCACCGGGGACGGGAGTCCGCTGAACGCGGCGACCGTGCCCAGGATCAGGTCGGCGCCGGTCGCCTCCCGCACGAGCCGGGGGATCCAGCCGCCCGCCAGCCGCGGGTTGACCTCGATCAGGACCGGACCCGCGGGGCCGAGGCGCAGCTCCACGTGGGCCGGGCCGAGGACAACGCCGAGCGCCCGTACGGCGGCCTCGGCCGCCTCGGTGACAGCCTCCCGCGCGGCCGGGGCCAGGGCGGCGGGGAAGTCGTGCCCGGTCTCGACGAACAGGGGCTGTGCGCCGAGGTGCTTGGCGGTGATCCCGGCCACGCTGCCGTCGAGGACCTCGGCCGAGTACTCCGCGCCGCTCACGAACTCCTCGACCGTGACCCGGCGCGGCACCGGCCGGCCGCGTTCGTCGGACCCACGGGACAGCAGGGCGCGGGCGTGTCCGGCCGCCTGCTCGGGGTCCGCGCACAGCAGCACGCCGAGGCTGCCGCTGCCGGTGACCGGTTTGACGACCACGGGGTAGCCGGTCTCCGCCGCCGCGGCCAGGACCTCCTCGACCGTGCCGGCCACCGTGAACCGCGGCACCCGCACCCCGGCCGCGGCGAGCAGGGCCCGCTGCGTGCCCTTGTCGCGGACCGCGGCCAGGTCGGCGGGGGAGTTGGCCGGCAGGCCGAGCGCGGTGGCCGCCGCGGCGGCCGTCTCCACGTAGTAGTCGGAGCTGGTGGCGACGCCCGCGACGTGCCGCCCGACGGCCAGCCGGCGGCAGGCGTCGATCACCGCCCGCACGTCGTCGGTGTCGGTGCGGACCACCTCGGCGCCGCCGACCGACGCGTACCGGGACGGGTCGGCGGCCAGCAGTACCGGGTGCAGTCCGAGCGTACGGGCCGCCGCGGGGAACAGCCGGCCCGTTCCGGTGGTGTTGCTCTCGACGAGGACGAACACGTCCCGGGTCATACGACCGCTCCTTCCGCGAGGGCGACGACCTCGTCGCGGGTGCGCCGCTGCCAGGAGTACCGGGACCAGCTGCCGGCGGCCTGGGCGGGGTGGTCCAGGGTGCGCGGCGCCGAAGGCGGCGGGGTCAGGAAGTCGTTGCGGCGCAGCCACACGTCGTTGTGCACGGTGTTGGTGTAGCGGTGGCCCTCGTCCGGGAAGAGCGCCATCACCCGTAGCTCCGGATGCCGTTCGGCGTACCACCGGGCCACGTGGTGCGCGGCGCCACTGGTCGGCCCCATGTACAGGGCGTGCTCGGCGTGCAGCCGCCGGGTCGCGGTGAACGCGGTCCCCGCGTCCAGCCAGTGGATCTCGTCGAACAGCGTGTGCTCCAGGACCGGCGGTATCAGCCCGTTGCCGAGACCGCGCAGCTGCCGGGGCCCGGCCGGGGCACCGAAGAGCACGCTGCCGGGGGTGTCCACGCCGATCAGCTTCAGCTGCGGGTTCAGCGCCCGCAGGAACGAGCCGATCCCGGACGACGATCCGCCCGAGCCGACCGGGCAGACCAGCGCGTCGAACGTGCCCATGCTCTCCAGCAGGAGTTCGGCGACCGCGCCGTACGACACCGGGTTCAGCGGATTGTCGTACTGGCCGGGGGTGTAGTAGGAGCTGAGCCGGGACTGGAAGCGGGCCACCCGGTCCAGCCGGGCCTGCTGCACCCCGCGGGTGCGCAGTTCGGGACCCGAGACGATGCTCACCTGGGCACCGAGCGCCTGCAGTCGACGGCGCAGCGGCGGCTCGATCGCCGGGTCCCCGACGAGGACCAGGGGGATGCCCTTGAGCCGGCACACCATCGCCAGCCCGAGCCCGAAGGTGCCGGACGTGGTCTCCACGACCGTCGTGCCCTCGGTGAGCTCGCCGGTCTCGATGGCACTGGTGAGGATGAACTGCGCGGGCAGCAGCTTCATCAGATGGAAGGCGGCCCCGTACACGTTGGGCCCGACCTGGATGACCTTGGGCAGAACGTGGCCGTCGACCACGCTCGTGAAAGCCCTACGACTGCTGTGCGTACGGGACATGTGTCTCGCTCCCCGCTGTGTAGCGCCAGTGGTCGGTGATGCGCAGTTCCGCGAGCCGGCGGGCGGCCAGCGCCGTGCGCTGTTCCAGTGCCGGCTGGTGGGGCGCGAAGAGGAGGGCGGCGACCGTGCCGCTGTGGGCCACCTGCACGCCCAGTGCCTCGGTCTCCTCGGCGATCTCCAGCACCCGGTCGAAGCGGGGCACCGGCAGGAACCGCTGATTGATGCGGGCGCTCGCGGTGGAGATCCGGCCGAGCTCCCGGTGGTCGCCCCGGGCCACGGCCCGGCGCATCAGGCCGCGCAGCGCGCGGAAGCACTCGATCTCCCAGGCGTTGTACCGAGCGCGCGGCAGCGCCAGGGTGTCGATCTCCTTGTCCGCCGAGGAGAAGCCGACCACCGCGAGCGGTGGCACCGGCCGGTGGAAGTCCTCGATGACCGCACCCTCGCGGTGGGCGAACAGCAGCATCCGGTCGAAGTAGATCAAGGGGTCGGTGGCCGCCTCGACGGCGACCGCGATCCGGGCGATCCGCTCCGGCGCGAAGTTACGGCCGGCCGCGGCCAGCACCGCCAGGATCGCCGCGGTCACGTCGCTGGTCGACGAGCCGAGGCCGCGGCCGACGGCGACGTCGCCCCGCATCTCCAGCTCCCCGCCGTAGTCGCTCATGCCGAGCACCTCCAGGGTGGTGCGGGCGGCGTCGAGGGCCTTCGTCTTCCACCGCGGGGTGACCGTCAGCTCCGGCTCCCAACGGCTCAGCCGTACCGTCGCGTTGCTGGCGAACAGCGGGCAGGGCAGCGTCACCAGACCGCGGCGGAGCCTGCCGTCGTCCTCGAACACCCCCTGGAGCAGTTCACCGTGGTGGCTGGGAGCTGTTCCGGTGCCGATGAGCACGCCGTGCTCCAGGTGCGGGGGCACCGGCTCCCTCTGTGCCTGGCCGTGCGTGTCCTGTCCGGACAGCAGGTCCTGGCTTTGCAGGCCGATCTTCACCTACGCCTCCTCGGACGTTCGGGTAATGGAGGTCATGCGTTCCGCCGCAGGGGCGGCGGGGGCCGGGAGAGCGAGGCCGCGTGGGCCCCGCGTCCGGCGGGCTTCGTTCCCGTTCAGGCGTCCGCGCGACCGGCGGGGCGGCCCGCGGTCTGATGCGGGCGGACGATCTCGGCGATCCGCGCGGCCAGTTCGGCGACGTGCGGAGGGTGCACCATGTCGTGGTGGTTGCCCGGCACCGGGACGGTGGAGACCCGGCCGTGGGTCAGCGCCCGCCAGGCGTCAGGGTCGACATCGGGGCTCTTGAGGGTCGGGTGGGACTCGGCGACGGTGAGCAGGTGGACGTCCGCGTCGACCACCGCGCCGGGCCGGTAGCGGCCGGCGGCCTCCCCGTTGGCACGGGCGACCTCGACCATGCGGCGTACGGCCGTCGACTCGATCCGGTCGGGCAGGCGGCCGTCCTGGTGGGACTGGCGGACCAGGGCGGCGATGAGCGCGTTGTCGTCGAGTTCGTCCATCTCGTCGGACGACAGCCCGGCGTCGGCCCCGAACCGGGACAGCACGTCCTCGTCGCCGACGAGGTCCGCCGAGCCGGGCACCGGCGAGTCCAGCAGCACCAGCGCGCCGACCTCGCGGCCCGCCCGCTCCAGGCGTACCGCCATCTCGAACGCCACCACACCGCCGAACGACCAGCCGCCCAGCAGCACCGGGCCCTCGGGGGCCAGTTCCGCTATCTCCGCGAGATAGCGCTCGGCGATCTCCTCGACGGTGCGCAGCGGGGCCGCGTCCGTGTTGTAGCCGACCGCCTCGACGCCGTACAGGTCGGCACCGCCCTCCAGCTCCCGCGCCAGGCCCATGTAGGAGCTGACGCCGCCTCCGTGCGGATGGACCAGGAACAGCGGCGAGCGGGTGGTGGGCGAGGCCGTCGACAGCGGGACCAGCAGCCGCTCGGAGACCGCGGTCAGTCCGGGCAGCGCGCCGCACAGCGCCTCGATGGTGGGCGACCGGAAGAAGGTGCTGAGCGGCACGCTCACACTGAGCTCCCGCCGTACGGCCTCCACCAGTTCGAACGCGCTGAGCGAGTTGCCGCCGGCGGCGAAGAAGTCGTCCCGCACACCCACCGGGGACCGGCCGAGGACCCGCTCGCAGATCGCGGTGACCCGCAGCTCCAGCGAGTCGCGGGGTGCGACGGGCATGGCGGCGGTCTCGGCGGCCGGCTCGGGCAACTGCTTGCGGTCCACCTTGCCGTTCGGCGTCAGCGGCATCCGCTCCAGACCGACCAGCACGGCCGGGACCATGTACTGCGGCAGGTGCTCCCGCAGGAAGGCGCGCAGTCCGGGCTCGTCGGGCTCGTCCCGCCAGGAGACGTAACCGACGATCCGCCGTGCCATGTCCTCGCCCGCAGTGATCACGGCGGCCCGGTCCACCGAGGGGTGCCGCTGGAGGACCGACTCGATCTCGCCGAGCTCGATGCGGTGGCCGCGGATCTTGACCTGGGTGTCCTCCCGGCCGATGAACTCCAGCCTGCCGTCGGGCCGCCTGCGGGCCAGGTCACCGGTGCGGTAGAGCCGGTCGCCGGCCCCGAACGGGTCCGGTACGAACCGCTCCGCCGTGAGGGCGGGCCGCCCGGCGTAGCCGCGGGTGACTCCCGCGCCGCCGATGACCAGTTCGCCGACGGCGCCGATCGGCACCAGCCGCATCCGGTCGTCCACCACGTGCGCCTGGGTGTTGGCGATCGGCAGGCCGATCGACACCGGCTCCTCGGGAGCGTCCGGGGCGATCAGCTGAACGGTCGAGTAGACGCTGGTCTCGGTCGGGCCGTACACGTTCCACAGCCGGGACACCCGCGGGGCCAGCTCCTGGGCGAGTTGCGCGGAGAGTGCCTCGCCGCCGGAGATCGCCTGGACGGCGCCGCCCTGCCAGCCGCTGAGCAGCAGCAGATGCCAGGTGGCCGGCGTCGCCGCCATGACCGTGGTCCCCGACTCCGCCACGATCCGGGCCAGGGCGGCGCCGTCCGCGGAGGTCTCCCGGTCCACCAGCACCACCCGGGCGCCCCGGACGAGCGGCACGAACAGCTCCAGCACCGCCGCGTCGAACGCCACGGTGGTCACCGCGCACAGCACGTCGTCAGCGGACAGGCCGACGGTACGGCCGATGTCCGCGACGAAGTTCACCAGGCCGCGGTGCGGGACCATCACGCCCTTGGGCCGACCGGTCGAGCCGGACGTGTAGATCACGTATGCCAGGTCGTCCGGGCGGACCGGTGCCACCGGCCCGCTCTCGGCGGGCACCTTCGGGGGCCGGCCCACATCGATGATCCGCACGTCCGGGGCGGGGTCCAGCCGGGCCGCCAGCTCCGGGCGGCACAGGAGCAGCCGGGTGCCGCTGTCGGCCAGCACGTACGCCAGCCGCTCCGGCGGATAGTCGGACTCCAGGGGCAGATAGGCCGCGCCGGACTTGAGAACGGCCAGCAGCGCCACCAACAGGTCCGGGGACCGCTCGACCATCACGCCCACCGGGGCGTCCTGGCCCGCGCCCTCCGCGCGCAGCACGGCGGCCAACTCCGAGGCCCGCCGCACCAGTTCGGCGTAGGTGAGACGCTCGCCGTCGAGTCCTTCCACGGCGACCGCGTCCGGGGTCAGGACGGCCTGACGGTCCACCAGGTCCGGCACGAGCAGTGGCGACTCGGGGTCGGCGGTGTCGTTCCAGTCCGACAGCAGCAGCCGCTCCTCCTCGGGCGCCAGCAGGGCGAGGTCGCCGATCCGGGTGTCGGGCCGCTCGACCGCGTGCGCCAGGATCCGGCGGTAGTGATCGGCGAACCGGGCGATGGTGCCGGCCTCGAACAACTCGGTCGCATAGGCGATCAACACCTCCATCCGCCGGCCCCTGGTCACCACGGTGACGTCCAGGTCGAAGCGGGCGGTGTCCGCCTCGACCGGCAGCGATCCGGCCGACACCTGGGGCAGCCGCAGATGCGAGGCCTGCTCCTCGACCAGGTTGAACAGCAGCTGGAACAGCGGGTTGCGGCTCAGGTCGCGCTCCGGCCGCAGCTCGTCCACGAGCACGTCGAACGGCACACCCTGGTGCTCGTACGCCTCCAGGGTGGTGCCCCGAACCCGGGACAACAGCTCGGCGAAGGTCGGGTTGCCCTCCAGGTCGGTGCGGAGCAGCACCGTGTTGACGAAGAACCCGATCAGGCCCTCGGTCTCCTGGAGCGTGCGGCCGGACATCGGCACGCCGATGGTGACGTCCCGGCTGCCGGAGTGCCGCGACACCAGCGTGGCGAAGGCCGCGAACAGCACCATGAACGGCGACACACGGTACCTCTGCGCGAGTTCTCGCACCCCGTCGGCGACCGCCGGGTCGATCACGTGCGAGACCCGGGCGCCCGCACTGCTGCGCACCGCGGGCCGGGCCCGGTCGCCGCGCAGCTCGGTCGGGGTCGCCCCGGCCAAGGTCCGCTTCCAGTACTCCACCTCGGCGGCGGCCTCGGGCGTCTCCAGCTGCCGGGCCGCCAGGTCGGCGTAGTCCTCGTACTGCATCGGCAGATCGGGCAGCTCCGGACGGCTGCCCGCGGTGAACGCCGCGTAGGCCTGGGAGAGTTCCTGCCAGAGGATCTGCATGGACGCGGCGTCCACGGCGATGTGGTGCACGACCACGGTGAACAGGTAGCACTGATCCGGCAGTTCGGTCAGCCGGACGCGCAGCCAGGGGCCGATGGCCAGGTCGAACCTGCCGTTGATGTCCGCGTCCCGCAGCCGGTACGCCTCCTCGTACGCCGGCCCGACCGCCAGATAGCTCAGATCGGTCCGCTGGAGCCGTACCGCCGACGCCGGTCCCACGCGCAGCCGCGGTCCGCCGGTGGCGTCCTGCACCACACGGGAGCGCAGGATGGTGTGCCGTTCCACGACCAGCCGCAGGGCGGCGGAGAGGGCGTCCACGTCGAGCAGTCCGGCCAGTTTGAAGACCTGCGCCATGTTGTACTCGACGAGTTCGGGACGGAGGTGCTCCAGGAGCCACACCCGTCGTTGCGCCGCCGACAGCGGCGCGTCCACGGCGGGACCGGAGCCGGTCCCCCGCAGCGCGGTCTCCACCGCGCGTTCCACGATCGGACTTGTCGTCATAGGGACGTCCTCCCGTCGGCCGTACCGGACACGGGCAGGAGGTGTCCGACCGCTTCGGCCATGGTGTGGATGGTGGGGTTGTCGAAGATGAGGGCGAGGGGGATGTCGGGGGAGAGGGTGGTGCGGAGTCGGGAGACGATGCGGGTGGCGAGGAGTGAGTGTCCGCCGAGGGCGAAGAAGTTGGCGTGGATGTCGAGGTCGGGGCGGTTGAGGACGTCGGCCCAGATTCCGGCGATGAGTTCCTCGGCCGGTCCGTTGGCTCGGGTGGTTGTGGTGTGGGTGTCGGTTGTGGGCTGGGGCAGTGCGCGGTGGTCGGTCTTGCCGTTGGCGTTGACGGGGATGCGGTCCAGGACGCTGATGCTGGACGGGATCATGTATTGGGGGAGTCGGTCGCCGAGGTGGGTGTTGAGGTCGGCGATGAGTTCGTCTTCGTCCACGGCCGTGGGCTGGCTGAGGGTGATGTAGGCGGCGAGGCGTTGGTCGCCGGGGGCGGGTTCCCATTTGGTGACGACGGCGTCGTTGACGCCGGGGTGGCGGCGGAGGGTGTGTTCGATCTCGGCGGGTTCGATGCGGATGCCGCGGATCTTGACCTGACTGTCCGCGCGCCCCAGGAAGACGAGGGACCCGTCGGCGCGCCGGATGCCCCGGTCGCCGGTGCGGTACAGCCGCACGCCGGGCACCTCGGGATGCGGTAGGAAGGCCGCGGCGGTCTTGCGGGCGTCGCCGAGGTAGCCGCGGGCCAGGCCCACGCCGGCCAGGTACAGCTCGCCGGGGATGCCGTCCGGGACGGGGCTGAGGTGCTCGTCCAGCAGCAGCACCTCGTTGTTGGCGATGGCACGGCCCAGCGGGACGTCCGCGTCGTGGTCGTCGATGGTGCAGGTGTGGCTGGTGGAGTCGATGGAGACTTCGGTGGCGCCCCATTGGTTGTGGAGGTGGGCGGGGGTGTGGGCGAGTCGGTTGTGGAATTTGGTGACGAGGTCGGGGCGGAGGGCTTCGCCGCTGGAGATGACGTGGCGGAGGTGGGTGAGGGGTTGTCGGGTGGGGGTGATTTCGTCGAGGAAGAGGCTGAGCATGGAGGGGACGAAGTGGAGGGCGGTGATGTGGTGGTTGTTGCTCCAGTCGGCGATGGCGCGGGGGTCGCGGTGGAGGCCGGGGGGGAGCATGACGGTGGTGGCGCCGGCGATGAGGGGCCAGAAGATTTCGACGGCGGAGTCGTCGAAGCTGAGGACGGTTTTGTGCAGGACGGTGTCGCCGGGGGTGAGGGGGTATTGGGCCTGCATCCATTGCATGCGGTTGGTCCAGCCGGCGTGGGTGGACGCGACGCCCTTGGGAGTGCCGGTCGAGCCTGAGGTGTAGTACACGGAGACCAGATGGTCGCCCCTGACTCCGCTGCCGGGGGCGGCCGACGACGACTCGGTGAGCGTGCCGGGACCGCAGTCCAGCACCGTGAGTGCCCCGGCTCCGTCCCGGGCGCCGGCGAGCAGGGCCAACCGCTCCGCGTCCGCGCAGACCACCGGGGCGCCCGCGTCGGTGAGCACCTGGACGGCGCGGCCGACCGGCAGGTCCGGGTCGAGCGGGACGAAGGCCCCGCCCGCCTTGAGGATGGCCAGCAGGGTGGTGGCCATTTCGGTGGAGCGGTCCATCCAGAGGCCGACCGGGGTGTCGGCGACGACTCCGGCCTCGCGCAGTCGGGTGGCCAAGTGGTTGGCGCGGCCGGTGAGTTCGGCGTAGGAGAGCGTGCATTCGGAGTCGGTGACCGCCGGTGCGTGCGGGGTCGCCGCCGCCACCGCGTCCACCAGATCAGTCAGCAGACCGTCCGGGAACACCGTGGCCTCGCCGAGCCCGGCCGCCAGCAGCCGCTCGCGTTCGCCCGCGTCGACCATGCCGACACCGGAGACGGGACGGCCCGGCTCGGCCAGCGCGTTGCGCAGGAAGGTGACGAAGTGCCGCATCAGCCGGCTGATCGTCGCCGGCTCGAACAGGTCCGACTCGTAGTAGGCGATCCCTGAGAACGTGTCGCCGGAGCGCGTGAGGGCCACGTTCAGGTCGAACCGCGACTTGCCGTCGACCAGCTCCACCCGCTCGGTCGCCAGACCGGGCAGCATCAGGTCGTCGGTCTCGTCGTCGCCCAGCGCGAACAGCACCTGGAACAGCGGGTTGCGGCTCGGGTCCCGCTCCGGCTGGAGCTCCTCCAGCAAGGCCTCGAAGGGGAGTTCCTGATGCTCGTAGGAGGCGAGGGTGTTCGCGCGGGTGCGGGCCAGCAGTTCCTCGAACGACGGGTCGTCGGCCAACTCGGTGCGGATCAGCAGGGTGTTGACGAAGTAGCCGATCAGCTCGTCGAGTTCGGGACGCCCCCGGCCGGCGATCGGCGTGCCCAGGGTGACGTCCCGGGTCGCCGAGTGCCTGGCGAGGACCACGCTGAACGCGGCCGTCAGCGTCATGAACGCGGTCGCGTTGTGCTCCCGCGAGAAACGGTTGAGCGCCGCACCCAGTTCGCCGTCCACGGTGAACGAGACTTGGGAGCCGTTCCCGGTCCGCACGGCCGGCCGGGGCCGGTCCGTCGGCAGTTCGTCGGCGCTCGCGCCGGCCAGCCGCTCCCGCCAGTGCTCCAGCTGGTGCCCCAGCCGCTCCGGCGTCTGGTGGGCCCGGCTCCACGCCGCGTAATCCCCGTACTGCAGGGGCAGCGGCGGCAGTTCGGGCTCGCGGTCGGCCGCCAGGGCCGTGTAGGCCCGGGACAGTTCCGACCACAGCACCCGCATCGACGTGCCGTCGATCGCGATGTGGTGGACCACCAGTACCAGCAGCGCGTCGTCCTCGGCCAGCCGCGCCACGGCGACCCGGAAGACGGGTCCGTCGGCCAGCGAGAACGGCTCGCGCATCAGCTCACGGGCGAACTCCACGCCCGCCGCGTACCGTTCACCGACGTCGTCCCCGACGACGTCGTGGACCAGTACCGGGACCGGCGCGGCCGGCAGTACCCGGGGGACGGGGGCGCCGTCCCGCTCGTCGAAGACCGTCCGCAGTACCTCGTGCCGGCCGGCCACCACCGTGAAGCTCCGGGCCAGCACCTCGGTGTCGAGCGAGCCCCGGATCCTGATCACGGTGGACGTGTTGTAGCCCGGCATCATCTGCTCCAGGAGCCACATCCGCTCCTGCGAGTACGACGCCACCTGCGCCGCGTCCGGTCCGGCCACCGGAATGGCCGTCACCGCCGCGTCGGCGCGCTGGGCGGCACGGGCGCCCAGGAGCAGCGACCTGACCTGCGCGCGCCGCGCCTCCTGCGGGTCCGCCAGAGGTGTCCTGCTCGTGGTCATGAGTGGCTCCTCTCGGCGGTGGCGTCCCCGGCCAGGTCTGCCTCCGGCTCGCCGACCGCGTCCAGCAGCAGGTTCTCCAGGGCGGTGGCCATGGTGTGGATGGTGGGGTTGTCGAAGATGAGGGCGAGTGGGATGTCCACGGACAGCGCCGAACGCAGCCGGGAGACGATCCGCGTGGCGAGCAGCGAATGCCCGCCCAGGGCGAAGAAGTTGGCGTGGATGTCCAGGTCGGTGTGGTTCAGCACCTCCGACCAGATGCCGTCGATGAGCTGCTCGGCCTCGGTGGCCGGCCGCACCGCGACCGCGTTCGCCTCGAAGCGCGGCCGGGGCAGCGCCCGGTAGTCCGTTTTGCCGTTGGCGTTGACGGGGATGCGGTCCAGCACGGTGATGCTGGAGGGGATCATGTAGAGGGGCAGCAGATCGCTGAGGTGGGTGGTGAGCCCGGTCGGCAGCCCATCCTCGGGACCGACCTGCTCGGCGGTGATGTAGGCGGCGAGGCGTTGGTCGCCGGGGGCGGGTTCCCATTTGGTGACGACGGCGTCGTTGACGCCGGGGTGGCGGCGGAGGGTGTGTTCGATCTCGGCGGGTTCGATGCGGATGCCGCGGATCTTGACCTGACTGTCCGCGCGCCCGAGAAACGTCAGCCTGCCGTCCGGTCGCCGCATGCCGCGGTCGCCGGTGCGGTACAGCCGTTCGCCGTCCGTGAACGGGTGGGGGACGAAGGCGGCGGCGGTCTTGCGGGCGTCGCCGAGGTAGCCGCGGGCCAGGCCCATGCCGCCCAGATACAGGTCCCCGGGGACACCGTCGGGTACTGGGTTGAGGTGCGCGTCGAGGATCAGTACCTGGTTGTTGGCGATCGCGTCGCCGAGGGACACGTCCGCGGCCTGCTCGTCCTGCGGGACACAGGTGTGGCTGGTGGAGTCGATGGAGACTTCGGTGGCGCCCCATTGGTTGTGGAGGTGGGCGGGGGTGTGGGCGAGTCGGTTGTGGAATTTGGTGACGAGGTCGGGGCGGAGGGCTTCGCCGCTGGAGATGACGTGGCGGAGGTGGGTGAGGGGTTGTCGGGTGGGGGTGATTTCGTCGAGGAAGAGGCTGAGCATGGAGGGGACGAAGTGGAGGGCGGTGATGTGGTGGTTGTTGCTCCAGTCGGCGATGGCGCGGGGGTCGCGGTGGAGGCCGGGGGGGAGCATGACGGTGGTGGCGCCGGCGATGAGGGGCCAGAAGATTTCGACGGCGGAGTCGTCGAAGCTGAGGACGGTTTTGTGCAGGACGGTGTCGCCGGGGGTGAGGGGGTATTGGGCCTGCATCCATTGCATGCGGTTGGTCCAGCCGGCGTGGGTGGACGCGACGCCCTTGGGAGTGCCGGTCGAGCCTGAGGTGTAGTACACGGAGATCAGGTTGTCCCCGGTGACACCGTTGTCCGGTGCCGTGGGCGAGGACCTGGTGAGGGTGCCCGGGCCGCAGTCCAGGACCGTGAGCGCCCCGGACGCCCCGGCCGCCAGGGACTCGGCGCGCCGGCCGTCCACACAGATCAGGGAGGCGCCCGCGTCCGCCAGCAGGGTCGTCACCCGGCCGACCGGCAGGTCCGGGTCGAGCGGCAGGAACGCGCCGCCCGCCTTGAGGATGGCCAGCAGGGTGGTGGCCATTTCGGTGGAGCGGTCCATCCAGAGGCCGACCGGGGTGTCGGCGACGACTCCGGCCTCGCGCAGTCGGGTGGCCAAGTGGTTGGCGCGGCCGGTGAGTTCGGCGTAGGAGAGCGTGCATTCGGAGTCGGTGACCGCCGGTGCGTGCGGGGTCGCCGCCGCCACCGCGTCCACCAGATCAGTCAGCAGACCGCCGGAGAACTCGACGCTTTCGCCCAGCCCGCCGCCGAGCGGCGCCCGCTCGCGGTCCGCGTCGGCGCCGGACTCCAGTCCGATGCGGTCCATCGGCCGCTCCGGGTCGGCGACCGCCGATCCCAGCAGGGTGATGTACTGGTCCACCATCCGCCGCACGGTGTCCTCGTCGAACAGCGACGAGGCGTACTCCCAGATCAGTGTGATCCGGTCGCGGTCCGGGTGGTCCTCACGGCCGGCCCGCTGCTGGGCCCGCGGCACCACCACGATGTTCATGTCCATCTTGGACGAGCCGTTGTGCCGCTCCGTGACGGTGCCTCGCACACCCCCGAACTCCAGGTCCGGGACGATGGCGTTGTGGAAGCTGAACATCACCTGGAACAGTGGGTTGATGGACGGCACCCGCGGCGGGGCCACCGCCTCCACCAGCCGGTCCAGCGGCACGTCCTGCCAGTCCGAGGTCTCCACCAGCACGTCGCTCACCCGGCGCCGCAGACTCTCGAATCCCGGGGAGCCCGAGGTGTCGAGCCGCAGCGGCAGGGTGTTCACCACCATGCCCAGCATCCGCTCGGTCTCCGCGAGCCTGCGGTTGGCGGCACCCGTGCCCACCACTAGGTCGCTCTGGCCCGAGTAGCGGCTCAACAGGGCGGCGAAGCCCGACAGCATCGAGGCGAACAGCGTCACCCCGGAGCGCTCGCTGGACTCCCGCAGCGCACGGCTCAGTTCGGCCGGCAGCTCCACCCGCAGGGCGGCGCCGTGGAACGACGGGACACGAGGCCGCAGCCGGTCCGTCGGCAGGTCCAGGATGAGCGGGGCGTCCTTCAAGTGCCCCTTCCAGTACTCCAGATGACGGTCCAGGACCTCGTCGCGCATCCAGGCGCGCTGCCAGGCGGCGAAGTCGGCGTACTGGATGGGCGGTTCGGGCAGCGGTGACGGCCGGCCGGCCGCCAGCTCGGGGTAGATCGCCCGGATCTCGTCGAGGAGCACGCCGAACGACCAGCCGTCGTGCACGAAGTGGTGCTCCACCTGGACGAGCGTGTGGTCGTCGGCCGCGTGGCGGATCAGCAGCCAGCGGGCCAGCGGCGGGTCGGTGAGCTCGAAGGGACGGCGGATGGTGTCCCGTACGACTTCCTCGGTACGGCGCTCCCGGTCCGCCTCCGGCACGTCCTGGAGGTCGACCACGGGCAGCGGGACCGTCATCGGCGGACGGATCTCCTGCATCGGGGCCCCGTCGACCGTGGAGAACGCGGTGCGGAAGATCTCGTGCCGGCGGACCACCTCGGTGATCGTGGCGCCCAGCGCCTGGGCGTCGAGCGGGCCGCGCAGCCGGATGGTGGCCTGGGCGTTGTAGGCGAGGTTGCCGGGGGAGAGCTGCTCCAGGAACCAGATCCGCTCCTGCGGGAAGGACAGCGGCAGCGGACGGTCCCGGGGCACCCGGACCACCGGCGGGAGCGCCGGCGCGCTGAGGCCCAGCCGGTCCAGCTCGGCGGCCATCCCCGCCACCGTGCGCTGCTCGTAGATGCTCGATATCGGCAGCTCGGTGCCGAACTCCGAACGGACCCGCGCCGCGAGGCGCCCGGCGAGCAGCGAGTGTCCGCCCAGCAGGAAGAAGTCGTCGTCGACACCGACCCCGTCGATGCCGAGGAACTCCGCGGTGATGTCGGCCAGCCGACGCTCGGTCTCGGTGCGGGCCTCGGCACCGCCACCGCCCAGTCCCAGCGACGCGCGGTCCAGGGCGGGCAGCGCGGCGCGGTCCAGCTTGCCGTTGGGCAGCAGCGGCAGCCGGTCGATCAGCGCGACCGACGGCACCATGAAGTGCGGCAGCCGTCCGGCGGCGAACTCGCGCAGCTCCAGTGCTTCCGCCGACGGCGCCACGACGTAGCCGATCAGCCGGTCCTCGTCGCCGACCCGGCCGACGACCACCGCGACGTCCTGGACGGCGGGGTGTTCGCGCAGCACGGCGGCGATCTCGTCCGGCTCGATGCGGAAGCCGTTCAGCTTGACCTGCTGGTCGATGCGGCCGAGGAAGTCCAGCTCGCCGTCGGGCGTCATCCGCACCAAGTCGCCGGTGCGGTAGGCCCGTTCACCGGGGGCGTCCGGGTCCGGCACGAAACGGTCGGCGGTCAGGGCCGGCCGGCCGATGTAGCCGCGGGCCACCCCCTCACCGCCGACGACCAGTTCACCGGGCTCGCCGGGCAGCACCGGGCGCAGCGACTCGTCCAGGACATGGAGGCGCATGCCGTCGATGGCCCGGCCGATCACCGGCTTGCCGCCGCCCGGTGCGGTCCGGGACACCGAGGCCCACACGGTGGTCTCGGTGGGGCCGTACGCGTTGAACATGGCTCGGCCCGGTGCCCATCGGTCGACCAGCTGCTGGGGGAGGGCCTCACCGGCGCACACGATCGTCTCCAGGTGCGGCAGTTCCAGCTCCGGCACCATGGCGAGCACGCTCGGCGGCAGGGTGATGTGGGTGATCCGGGTGTCGGCGAGGAAGTCGCCGAGGCCGGGCCCGTACAGGACGTCGCGGCGCGGCGGCAGGACCAGGGTGGCGCCCGAGCACAGTGCCATGGCCAGCTCGAAGACGGAGGCGTCGAAGCTGGGCGAGGCGAACTGGAGCACCCGGTGGCCCGGGTTGACGGTGAACGTCGAGCGCTGGGCGTCGGTCAGGTTGGCGAGCCCGCGCTGGGTGAGCGTCACGCCCTTGGGACGGCCGGTGGAGCCGGAGGTGTAGATGACGTAGGCCGCGGACTCAGGGCGCAGCCGGGGCAGCGGAAGGGGCTCGGCGGGCGTCGTGTCGTCGGCGGGGTCCGCGAGCGGGACGCCGAGGGAGCGCAGCCACTCGGGCGCCTCCGCGTCGGTGATCACCAGCGCGGCGCCCGAGTCGCTGATCATGTACGACAGCCGGTCGGCCGGGTAGGAGGGGTCCAGCGGGAGCCAGGCGGCGCCGGCGCGGGCGACGGCGAGGACCGAGGTCACGAGGTCGAGGGACGGTTCCAGGAGCACACCGACCGTTGCCCCCGGACCCACGCCGAGGGAGCGCAGCCGGGCGGCCGAGGCGGCGGCGCGGGCGTCGAGTTCGGCGTACGTCAGGTGTCGGTCGCCGAGCTCCGCCGCGGGGCGGTCGGGGGTTGCTGCGGCTTGCTGGAGGAACTTGTCGAGGAAGTGTCCGGAATCTGCTGATGTCACGGAAGTCTCCATGAGGGGCGGTGACGGAGGGGCGAGGACCAAGGGACGGGGGCGACTTCGGCCGGCCCGGGGGTCTGTCGAAGTGCGCCCGCCGTCCTGGTCGCCCTGCTTCGGCGGTTGCGGGCAGACGCGGGCGGACGTCCGGGAAACGGGGGGTGCATGCGAGCTGCGTGCGACGGCGATCATCGATCGGTACAGCCACGCTAACGCCGCTACGACGGCCGGAAAGGCACTGTCACAGGCAGCCTGAGCGGCACTTTCGGCTGTCGGTTGTGCCGCTCAGGACTTTTGGACGGCTTCGTGCGGAGTCCTGCGGGACAGCGGTGAGGGCAGGATCCACAGGCAGGCGGTGAGGGCCCCGGCCGCGGCGATCCACAGCGTCGTCCGCAGCCCCAGCGGCCCGGCGACGGCACCGGCGAGCAGGGCCGCGAGCGGCCGCATACCGAGGTTCACGCCCTGGTAGGCGCCGAACACGCTGGAGCGCATGGCGTCCGGGACCTGCGAGGTCAGCAGGGTCGCGGCGGTGATGTCAATCCAGATGATGCCCATCGCCGAGCCGAACTGGGCGCCGACCAGCATCAGCAGCACCGTGCTCCTGGCCCCGTGGGCCGCCGGAATCAGCAGCAGTGGAGCGGCGGTCGCCAGGCAGCCGAGCAGGAAGGTCCGGCCCACGCCCAGGCGCCGGGTGAGCGGGGTCGCCGAGACGGCGCCCACCACCGCGCCGACGGCTCCGGCACCGAGCACGGTGCCCAGCAGGCCCGCGCCGAGACCGAGCGCGGTGGTGGCGTACAGCACGAAAAGCGTGGTGGTCACGAAGCAGAAGAAGTTGACGGTGGCGGTGGCGGCCAGTGCCGCCCGGATGGTCCGGGAGCGGCCGATGAACCGGCCGGCCGTCCGCAACCGGGCACGCTCGTTCGAGGGCGGTGCCTCCTGCGGCGCGATCCGCGCCAGCTGCACGGCCGAGACAAGGTACGACACCGCGTCCACCAGCAGGGCGACGGGAGCGGAGAACAGCTGAACCAGGAAGCCGCCGGCGCTCGGGCCGACGACCTTCGCCATGGCCCGGCTGCCGCTGCTCAGCGAGTTGCCCGCCACGTAGTGCTCGGGCGGCACCAGAGCCTTGAACACCGGGGGGTTGCACACCTCGAAGAGGACCGACAGCAGCCCGACGCCGAAGGCCACCGTGAACAGGACGGTGAACGTCAGCGTGCCGAAGGCGTAGAAGAGGGGTAGGCCGAGCAGCAGCGCGAAGCGGCCCAGATCGGCGGCGATCATGACACGGCGTCGGTGGCTGCGGCGGTCCGCCCACAGTCCGGCATACGGCCCGAACAGCAGGTGCGGCAGCCACACCGCGGCGCTGAGATAGCCCATCTCGGCCGCGCCCGCGTGCACCACGGTGACGGCGATGAGGGGGAGGGCGAGGGCTGACACCTGGTCGCCGAGGTACGACACGGTCTGGGCGGTCCAGTAGCGGCGGAACGCGGTGTCGTGCAGCAGGCCGGGGATCCAGGACAGTGCGCGGGAGCGGTCGGCCGGTTGGGGCGCGGGAGCGACGGTCTCCTCGGGGGCGGATGGGTGCACGGGAGGGCCTTCCTGTGGTCGTCGGTCATGGCGTGCGGCAGGATGCCCGTGGACGCACGGCATGCCGGGACCGGAAAGGACCGCCCGGCGCGAGGCGCGGGTCGGTCGGGGCTACGGCATGGCACACGGCCACGACCGTTCGACGACCCGGCCGCCCGGGAGCGCGTGACCCGGCCGGGGTGAGGTGTGGACCGCCCGTCCCACCTTTTGGATCCACCGGCCGAACCCTCACGATAGCGCGCCGCCCCGACCGGCAGGGGCCTGTTGTCACGCGGACGGTCACCACATGGGAAGACCCGCACCCCGTGGGACACACTTGCTCGGACACGCCCTGGACTTCGATGCCCTGGACTTCGATCCACATGCGGTTCGCAGCGGACGGCCTCGATCTCACGGCCGGGGAAGTCGTGCGGCCTGTCCGCCAACCTCAGCGGAACAGCGGCGAGTTCGCTGCCCCTGCCTTTGCGCGGGCCGGGCAGGCCGTCCTCGTGTACGGCGCGACCGGGGCCGTCGGCTCGGCGCATCTCCGGTGTATGGCTGGGGTGTTGAGGGCCGAGCGGGCGCGTGAGCGGCCGTGGGCGCTGCCGCTGGCCGGCGGGTCCTGATCGTGGCGGTCCGCTGCCGCACCGACCTGACGATGCGGCAGCTCATCCCGGTCCGGGACCGGGATGAGCGTGCCGACCAGCCGCACCCACCGGTTGTCAGCGAACGTGCAGGTCGTCGCGGACGCCGACACCCGCCTGGCGATCGCGCACGCCTGGGAGGGCGGCACGGTCACCCCGCACCACCAGCACCCTCGACGCGAACTCCGCGCCCCGCGGGGGGCACGTCGTCGGCCGAGGAGGAACTACAGATCTTCTGCGACTGCCGACGACCCGGGTCCTGTACAGACTCCGCCCCATGCCCGCGTTCCGACCGGTTCGGTCACACACCACTGTCCGGGAGGGACTCCAACGGTGCACCGATCGCGGTGAGCAGCTTGTGTACCGCCTCGTGATCCAGCAGCGAGCGGCGGAAGACCGCGGAGCAGACCAGCTCTGAGCCGGTGTCGGTGACCCAGACACTGAGATCGAACATGGCGGAGGTGAGGTCGGGCACCCGCGCGGTGGCGGAGACGCCGTCGAGCGTGAAGCGGTCGGGCTCGTTGCCCGCGATGAAGATGGAGCGGCGCTTCTTCGGGTACTGCTCGCCCGTCGGGTCGACCTCGCGCACCTCGTCGAGCACCGTGGCGAAGGGCAGCCCCTGATGTTGGAGGGTCCAGAGCATCGCGTTACGGACCGCTTTGAGCGTGCTCGGCGCGTCCGTGCCGCGCGGTGCGTCGACCAACACCGGCAGCAGGTTGACGAAGTTTCCGACGGTACCTGCGGCCTCCGGCACGAAACGCCCGGGGAACGGGCAGAAGAAGGCGAGTTCGTCATTGAGCAGCACGGGCCGCAGGGCGCGCAGGATCTTCGTGGTGGCGACCATGAACCCGGTCGCTCGGTGCTGCCGTGCCTCCGCCAGGTGCCGCTGGTACTCCTCGCCGCGCAGCACGACCTGGACGTTGCTCCCGTGGGGCGGGCACTCCGACCACGGTGTCGTGTCGTTGATGAACATTTCCGGTACACCCCGAGGGAGGCGGGCGCGCCAGGCTGCGCGCAGTGCCTCGGTACGTGTGTCTTCGAGCGCGATGCGCTCCGCAACGGCGACGTCCGCGAGGTCGGTACGACTGTGCCCGGCCTGGAACTCCCGTTCGTCGTCCGTCGCGTAGGCGTCGCTCACGTCTTTGAGGAAGCGGTTGAAGGACAGGCCGTCGCAGACCGAGTGGTCGATCCTGACCACGAGCGCGAAGCCGGCTTCGGGTCCGTGCACACAGGCCACGTAGAGCGCTTGGCCCTCACGTACGTCCAGGTCGCGCACGATCTCCTCACTGGCGATCTTGTCCGCGACGCGCCGTACCGCCTCCCAGTCGTCCGACGCCGCCCGTACCATTTCCACCAGTCCGGGGCGGGGCGGGCGGGTTCGATACAACGGGCCGTGTGACGCGTCGATGTGGTACTCGGCTGTCAGCGAGGGGTTCACCGCCGCGGCCCATCGCACCGCACGGTCCAGCCGGGGCGAGTCGACACGGATGCCGGGGAACTCGAAGACCTTGCAGATGATGCTCTCCGCAGGAATGACGCCGTCCGGCCGCTGCTCTCGGCTCAGTCCCAGGGCCATCCGGTGCGGCAAGGGCCGCCACTGCGGATCCGCGTCCTCCGTGCGGACCGGACCCGCCGCGGGCTCACTGTCCACGGACTCGGCCTGGGGGGCACCGAGCACCTGCTCGGTGAAATCCGACAGCCGCGGGTAGTCGAACAACGTGTTGAGCGACACCTCGACGCCGAAACGTTCACCTACGGCGTAGATCAGTGACTCCGCCAGCAGTGAGTGCCCGCCGAGTTCGAAGAACGAATCCTGCCAGTCGATGTCGGGCACGCCCAGTACCTCCTGCCAGACCTCGATCATCCGTGCCCGCTCGACGGTGGCACCGGGCGCGGCCTCCGGCCCGGATTCCGGCTGCGGTCCGGCCACCGGGTGGCCGGCCGGCGGAGCGGCGGACGAGGCGAGCGGAGCGACGGTCGAGCCCGGGCGGTCCGCGATGTCCCCGAGCACGTTCAGGTAGTCCGACGCCATGGCCTGCACCTGGGTGAGCCCGAGGACACCCTCCGGGTCCTTCCACATCACATGGGTGCCGGAGCTGTCCTCCCGTACCATGACCGCGAGTTTGAACCCGGCGCTGCTCTCCACGTCGATCAGCCGCAGCACGGCACCGTCGAATTCCAGATGTTGCAGGTCTGTGCCGGAGCGCAGTCCCGCATGCCAGTACTGGAACAGCGCCTGATGGGTCCGGGCGTGGGCCTGCGGGCCGGAGAGCCCGGCCGCGCGCATGATGCTGGGCAACGGCAGCTCGCCGAACCGCAGGGCGTCCTTGACCTCCAGACGCACCCGAGTCACCAGATCGCGGTACCGGTCGGAAGCGCGGATCCGGTGCCGGACAGGGAGCGGATTGACGAAATAGCCCACCTGGTCGGCGAGTTCGGGAGCCGTCCTGCCGTGGAAGGGAAGGAAGGCCAGGAGGTCGTCGGAGCCGGAGTACCGGCGCAGCAGCGCGAAGTAGCCGGCGAGCAGGACCGTGACGTAGGAGACGCCGTGCTCCACGGCAGACGCCCGCAGCCGGGTCTCAAGTTGGTGGGGGATGTAGTCGCCGAGCATCGTGAAGCCGCTCGGCTCGGTGCTCTTCGGCAGCTCGAAGTCGGGGCCGCCGTCGCCGAGGATCGCGCGCCAGTAGGCGCGGTGCGCCTGTCCCGAGTCCCCGTCGGCGAGTTCCCTGGAATGTTCGGCGTGGTGGCGCGCCGCCGCGAGATCGGCCACCGTCCCGTCGGCGATCGATCCCTCGTTGTACGCGGCGCGCAGCGCGTCCATCATGATCAGGACGCCCGCGCCGTCGTTGACCAGGTGGTGCGCCGCCACCAGCAGGGTCTGCGAGTCACCGTGGCGCAGGACATCGATCCGCAGCAGCGGACCGCTGCGCAGGTCGAAGGGCTGCTGCCACAGCTGTCGCAGAGCCTCTTTCCGACTGCCGTCCTGTTCGCTCTCGCGCACCGGTATTGCGGGAGCGTCCGACCAGTCCAGCGCGGGACCGTCCGGGGTGGCGACGACTCGTCCACGGAGCTGCGGATACCTGATGGCGAGAGCCTCCACGGCCCGGCGCAGCCGGGGCAGGTCGAGCTGCCCCTCCACCTCGAACGGGAGCGGGATGATGTGCGACCGCTGCTCGGGGTCGCGCTGCCACGCGATCCACACCGCCTCCTGATTGACGGAAAGCGGAAGGCGTTCGGTCTCGTCGGTCATGCGAGCCTGCTTTCGGTGAGGTCCTCACTCAGTGCCCTGCGATCGCTCTTGCCTGACGCGGTGCGGGGGAGATCGGTCATGCGGACGAACGCGCCGGGCACGAGATGGGCGGGCACCTCGGCGGCGAAGAGTTCGCGCAGCCGCTCAGGGCTCAGTCCGGACTCGCTGGTGTAGTGCGCGGTGAGCATCGGTTCACCGCGGCGGCTGCTGCCCGCGGTGACGATGGCGTCGAGCACTCCAGGGATCCCTCGCAACGCCACCTCGATCTCTCCCGGTTCGATGCGGAAACCGTTGATCTTGACCTGGAGATCTGCCCGGCCGACGATGTGGTACGTCTCCTCCGCGGCCCGGACGGCGAGGTCGCCGCTGCGGTAGAACAGGCGCGACGGCCCTCCCTCGACCTCCAGCATGCGGAAACGCTCTGCGGTGAGGTCGGGTCGGTTGACATAGCCCACCGCGACTCCGACGCCCGCGACCCAGATCTCGCCGGTCTCCCCGACCGCGACGGGTATGCCCTCGTCGTCGAGCACCGCGACCTCCCATCCGGGAATCGGGCGGCCGAGTTCGGCGGCGAACCCCCGCTCGTCGCCGGCCGCATCGAGCTCGGCGTCGGTGAAGGTCCGGGTGCTGACGTAGATGGTGGTCTCGGTGATGCCGTACGTGTTCATGAACTCGCAGTGACTCCCGGCGGTCGCGCGCCAGATTCTGACATCGGCCGCGTCGACCATCTCGCCACCGAAGACGACGCGCCGTAGCGTGCTCGGCCAGTGTCCGGACGTGCGTACATGGGCGGCCAGATACCGGAACACCGTGGGTACCACGCTCATGACCGTGACGCGGTGACGCCTCATCAGGTCGATCGTCGCCCGCGGTGAGCGCACCACCTCGGTGGGAACCACCACCAGGGTGGCGCCGCTGGCCAGCGCGCCCCACATCTCCCAGACGGAGACGTCGAAGCAGTAGGAGTGCAGAAGCGTCCAGACGTCCTCGGTGTCGAAGTCGTACTGGTCCAGCACGCCGCGGACCAACGCGGAGACCGACCGGCGGCGGACCGCCACGCCCTTGGGCCTGCCGGTCGAGCCCGACGTGTAGATGATGTACGCGGTGGAGTCCGGGGACGGCTCCGGAAGCTTCTCCCGCGGCTGTGCCGCGGCGTCCTGGTCGTACTCGTCGATCCGCAGGACGTCGATCCCGGCCAGCGCTCCGGGCAGGACACGGTCGGAGACGACCGCGGCGAGACCGCTGTCCTCGGCCATGAAGTCCAGGCGGGACTCCGGGTAGGCGGGATCGAGCGGCACATAGGTGTATCCGGCCGCGGCGACCCCGAGCACCGCGATCACCAGGTCGACCGTGCGCCCGCAGTAGAGCCCGATCCGCACGTCGTCGTCGCCGAAGAGCTCGCGCAGTGAACCGGCGAGCGCTTCGGCACGGTCGGCCAACTCGGCGTAGCTCAGCGCCCGTTGCTCGTCGCGGACGGCGGGATGCGTGCCGTGCCTGGCTGCCTGGTCACGAAAGAGGGAGTACATCGCACATCCATTCGTCGCGGTTCATAGGCGCAGGTGCACACGGAGGCGGCGCAGCCAGGCGTCGAGGTTCAGGGCGAACTCGACGTCCGCCCGGCCGAACCAGCCGCCGCGGTCGAGCAGGTCGGGATCGGCGGCGATCCGGCGTGCCGCGGCGATGTCGAGCAACGGCCGTACGGGGGCGTCCGAGTCGTCGAGCAGGCCGCGCAGCCGCGCCGCCAGCGCGGCCTTGTACTGCGGCGCGTAGGTGATCGGATAGGGCACTTTGGGCCGGGTGAGCACCGATTCCGGGACGAGGGTCTTCGCGAGGGTACGCAGCAGGCTCTTGCCTCGCCCGTCGTACCACTTCATCTCCACGGGCACGTTGTAGAGATAGGAGAAGAGCCGGTGGTCGCTGAACGGGTAGCGCAGTTGCAGCCCGGCGGCGGCGGCGAGGCGCTCGGAGTGGTTGATGGCCTGGTCGAGCATGCGGGTGACGGTGAGGTAGTCGTACTGCCGGCCCAGCCGGTTGCGCTGAGGGTCGCCGGGCAGGTGCGGCACCTCGTCGAGCGCCTCGCGGAATCTGAGGTTGAGATAGGACTCCGCACCGATCTCGGCCAGCAGTTTCGGATCGAACAGCCGGGTACCGAGTCCGCTGCGCGCACCCCATTTCCAGGCCTTCTCGACCCAGGGGAAGGTGCTCAGCTCGTATCCGGTCTTGATCTGGCCGCCGAGGCTGCCGAAGACGGTGTCGGCCGCTTCACCGCTGAGCGCCACCTCGGTGTGCTCGGCGACGCGCCTGCTGAACAGGAAGGGGGTGATGTTCTTGTCGCCGAACGGGGACGGGTAGTCCTTCGCCGCGAGCACGGTGGCGAGCACAACCGGGTCCGAGAGCTCCTGAGGACGGACGAGGACCTCACGGTGATCGGTCTGCCACATCCGGGCCACGTCCTGGGAGTAGGGACGGTCGGGTACCGCCGACGCGCCGTCTCCGAAGGCCACGGTGAACGTGAGCGGCGGCTGAGCGGTCAGCTTCGTGGCCCAGCCCGTCAGCGAACTGGAGTCGAGGCCGCCGGAGAGGAGCACCGCTGGGTGGATGCCGCGAACATCGCGGGTGATGGCGTCCTCCACCAGTTCCCGCACACGCGTCAAGGTGACGTCGAGGTCGTCCTCGTGGGGGCGGGCCTCCAGCGTCCAGTAGCGGCGCACCTCCTCGTTCGTTCCGGAGAGCACGACGACGCAGCCGGCCGGAACCTCCCGTACTCCGCGCAGGGCCGATCGGCCGGGGGGACGGATCTGCGTGATGAGAGCGCACAGGCCCTCGTCGTCTGTCTCGGCCCGGAGCAACGGATGGGCGACCAGCGCGGCGAGATCCGAGGAGAACAACGTGCCGTCACCTGCGCGCGCGTAGTGCAGCGGCGTGATGCCGATGCGGTCGCGGCCCAGGACGAGCCGCCGGGCGCGTGCGTCCCACACGGCGAATGCGAAGTTGCCCTCAAGACGCTCGGCCACGGCCGGCCCCCAGGCGAGGTATCCGTGCAGCAGTACGTCAGCCGGTCCCGCACCGCGTTCCGCCCCGAGGGCGGAGGCCAGTTCCTCGGTGTTCTGGAGGTAGCCGTCGAGAACCGCGACCGCGATGGTGCGGTCGTTGTCCCGGAGCTCGGCGAGTCCGGTGCCTTGGAGACACGTCGGGTCGGCGCGATGGGCGAGCATTGCCTCCCGGTCCGACCACAGCGAGGCGGCGCCTCGCGCGCGCGGGGTGAGATCCGCGATCAGCTGAGCGACAGTGGCATCGGCCTCGCGCAGATCGCGCGTCGGGTCCGTCCAGCCAGTGATTGCGGCCACGGTCAGTCCTTGTCCGACGGCTCGGTGGTCCAGGTCAGACGATCCCCCACGCGGATTCCGTGGCTCTCGGCGAAGTTCCCGCGCACCATGCCGATGTCGGTCATGTCCGGGAAAGAGGTGGAGCGATAGGCCACGATCTTGCCGAGTTCGGGCTGTAGATAGATCTGGTTCGTGATGTGAACCGCCTCGCACAGCGCGGTCCCGTTCAAGGCGAGTGCGAGCGTCTGCCCGTGCGGCAGTTCGTCGATCTCCGTCGTGACTTTCACGTTGCCGAAGTTGTCGACGTGCGCGACGGTGCCCTCGACGAACGGGGTGTCGTCGATCTTCGATTCCTCGTACGGGTATGCGGTGAGACTCTCCGTGTCGTCAGCCGCGATCCGCGCCACGATCGGAGGGATGAAGGTTTTCCCGGAGAAACTCATCTGCGGCACGTCCCGGATCTCGTACACATGCTTGATGCCGAGGTCTCGCGCAAGCCAGCCGAAATAGCCGAAGTTGGAACCGACGAAGATGTGCCCCGTGCGCGTCTCGCCCCAGATGACGTCATGCAGCTGCCGCATATTCGAGGACTTCGAGACCAGCGTGTAGATCACCGTCCCCGCCGGATAGCTCTCCGCCACCAAGCGGGTCAGAAAGGCCGCATTGAATTCTGAGAAGTTCTCCACGGCCACGATCGGCTCGATCGTAATCGGGTGCCCTATCTCGTCCGCTTCTTTATGGATGGCGCCGCAAATTTCACTGAAAGCGACATCCCTGCAATCGGTAACGATGACAATCCGAGTCATTGAATACCTCCTCTGTCGAGTCCGATTATGTCAGCGGATAGATCATCACTCCAGATTCCGCGGTCTTCACCAAGCTGTCTGGCATCATGAGGACAGGGGTTCATTGCTCCGCATATCGGTCATGTGCGGCCATAGGCGCAGAGGGCGACCACAGCGCCGCGATCCTCGCGCGTAACCAACTGACCTCAGGGTCTTCACCGTCTCGGCCTCGGCATGGAGTCGCGTCACCGCGTCCTGTCCGCTCCCGTCAAGTCCTGCGTGAGACCTTGCTCGCGCAGGGCGAACTGTCGGCCAGTACAGGTGCCGGCTGTCGCGGCGCGGGTTTCCATCATTCGTACGATCGATCCCGGGATCGGCACCCAGTCGGGAACGTGGAACCAGGAATCTCGTCCGTTCGGTACGAGTGCCCCGTCGGGACGCCGGATCGGCCGGGGAGTTTTTACGCGAGGGCGCCCGACGCATTCGAGAGTGTCGAGGTAATCGGCGAGCGAGGGCCGGCAGTAGATGCCCAGTGGCACCGACTGGCCGTCCTTCTCGTACGCGCCGTGCACCGAGTGGTACGGGCCCAGGATCAGAGCCGCGATGTGCGTCGATATCCGCGGCGTCGGCTCGAACTCCCAGACGTCGTCATTCCGTTCCGGCTGCTCGAAATTCGCGAAGGCACGGCGGGCATACGGCACTTTGAATCCCTGCACTCGTGTTCGTGTACGCGCAGTCGGCCACGACCCGCAGGACGTTGTTGCGGCCCTCCAGCATGTGCGCCAGTGCGATCGGTGAGTCCTGGCAGACCTCCGAGGGAGCCAGATGGGCACCGCTGAGGACGACCTCCGCCGCGTCGGCGAGATGGGGATCGATCTCGTACGAGTCAACGCGGAGGAGACCACGAAGAGAACCGCCGGAACTTCTCAGGAAGGCGCCTGGCGGAAAGGCGTCATACGGCACGCCCTGTCACACGCCGAGGCCGTCCGGCTCCCGGGACGGCGTGAGGGGGCGATCGAGTCCTGCTCCGCGCGACACCAGCTCGACCCGTTCCACCCCGGAATCCATCGAACGCAGCGTGGCCTCCAGGACCCAGTGGGTGACAGGGTTGCCCCGGCTCCACAGGAGGCGTCCCGCCAAGAGGGTGTCACCGTGTACGACCAGCCCGTTGAACCAACGCTGGAACTCCGGTGACAGCCAGAGAGCCAGGGGTATCTGACGCTCGGCGCCCGCGCGCCGGGTACTCGGTCCGGCCAGCCTGAGTGCCTCCGTCACGGCGTCGGGCAGGTTGTCCGTCACGGGAATCGCCAGCGCGTTCGCGAAGTGCAGCAGGTACTCGTTGCGTTGCGCTGTCGGCGGAGAGTCGAGAACGACTCGGCCACAGTCGTGCCAGGCACCCCACTTCACGTTGCTTACGAGACCGGGCAGCGTGGTGAGGTCACGCGGCACATGAAACAGAATGGCGTCGGCCGCGTGCATGGCGGCCTCTTCCCACGCGACCTGCTGCGCGTAGGGCGGTTCGGACTCGCCCTCGGGGGCTTCGGGCAGGAACACGGCGAGGCGGCCGTCTCCGTCCCACCGCTCGCGCAACAAGGACTCGGCGTGTGGACGCCAGGAGGGAGTCAGTGGATCGCGGGGGGTGGGGCCGCACAGGTAGATGGACACCGACCAGTGTGCGGGCCAGGGCCGGCCCGCACGGATGACGGTGACGTCGCGTGTCATGGAGACTCCTCGGCCGGACCGGTGGGTCCTGTGGGGTCGGCAGGTTGGGTGGGAGCGCCGGGATCGGGGACATGGTCCTGGATGCACGCAGCCGTGCGTTCTGGCCTGGGCACCGGTCAGTCGAGGCTGTCGGATGTGGGCACGGCGCTTGCGGCGAGGGCCCGCATGTCGGGGAGATCGAACACGTCATCCACCATGAGGTGGAAGCCCTCAGCCTGGGCCAGAGCTATCAACCGGAGCGCCGCGAGAGAGTTTCCACCCAGGTCGAAGAAGTTCTCGGCGGCCTCGATCGGTCGGTTGAAGATCTTCTCCGCCGCCGCCAGGATGGCGGAGAGGGCCACATTCCGTTCCGCCGGGTCGGCGTCGAGGTGCGTCAGCGCATGCCGGAACGAGTGCTCGATCAGCGGCACGGAATGCTCGTCCGTCAGTGCTTGATGGATCCGCACGACCAGCTCGGGGTGTTGTCCGCCCAGGTCGAGACGGGCCGTCAACAGCACCGGCCCGAAGGGGGCGAAACCATCGGTGTCGTCGTCGGTGTCGCCCACGCTCACGTGGGTGGTCTCCTGGGGCAGGTCGTCGTAGTCACGCGGTTCCTGCAACAGCCGGCCGGGGGCGTCGTGAAAACGCACGCGCAGTGCCGCCGACGAGCGCAGTACGGCCGACCAGGCTTGCTGGACCGTGGACGGGCTCACCGCCGGGCCCGCTTCCCCGAGCCCGGACTCGTCCAGGGCGATACGCACGGACAGTGTGCCGACGTGGTGGTGCTCGGACTTCGCCGAGGCGGTCAGCTGGGCCGCCTGATGCGCGGTGGCCTCCAGTGTCTGTGCCGGGGCCGGTGCCGGGGTGGATTTCATCGTGTCTCCTTGTCGCTGAGTACAGAGCCGATCAGTTGGTGTACGAGGCTCAGGCGTTCGTCCCGGGACAGCGGGGCGATCATGGGGAGCCACAGGTTCAGGTTCGTGCTCCCGGTGCCGTTCACGGGGCGCGGTGCCATGGCCCGCGGAGGACCGGTGGTGTGCGGCCGTCCGTACTCGGCGAGGTCGGCGAGCAGCCGCCGGTCGACCTTTCCGCCGGCGGTGCAGGGCAGCACATCGAGATGATGGATCGTCAGGTGGCCCAGCTGTGCGGGGAGATCGGCGCGTACCGCTCGGGCGGCCCGGTCCGGATCGGCGTCGGTGGCGAGGACCAGGAAGAGGTGCGGCCGCGGGCCCGTCCTCGACTCCGAGATCAGTGCCACGGCCTGCACGACACCGAGCTGCCGCAGTGCGGTCGCTTCGACCTCACCCACTTCGCACCGCACGCCGGCCGGCTTGAACTGCCGGTCCCGACGGCCGCAGTAATGCAGTCGGCCACCGCTGTCGACCTGGACGATGTCGCCGGTGCGGTGGACGAGCGCACCGTCCTCGGTGTGCGGGTCGGCGACGAAGGCGGCGGCGGTCTGCCGGGGGGCATCCGTGTAACCGACGGCCACACCGTCGCCGCCGACCCACAGTTCGCCCCGCTCGCCGGGGGCCGCCGGAGCGCCGGAGGCGGTCATCACCCGGACGTAGCCGTACGGCAGAGGCCGGCCGATCGGGAGGAGCGCGGTGCCGCCCGGTTTGATCCAGCCAGCCGTGGCGACCACCGTCGTCTCGGTCCGGCCGTACATGTTCAGTACCTCGAACGGCACATCGTCGGGAAGGGCGTGCAGCCTGTCCCCGCCGGTGGAGATACGGGTCAGTCGGCTGCCTGCCGGCTTCGGCACTCGCACCAGGAGCTCGGCGAACGGGGTGGGCACGAAGGCGTACTCGACGCCGGCCTCGGCGAGCCAGGCCGCCAATCGCTGTGGATCGGGGCGGACTTCGGCGGGGGCGAAGCGGACCCGGGCGCCGGCGTACAGGGCGGACCACACCTCGAAGGCGGAGGCGTCGAAAGCCGCGTTGGTCAACTGGCCGACAACAGTGGCCGGGCCCAGGCGCAGTTCGCGTACGGCCCAGTCGGCGAGCCGGTCCAGAGCGGGGCGCGGCACCATGACGCCCTTGTGGTCGCCGGTGCTTCCGGAGGTGAACATCACGCAGGCGGGCGCCGCGCCCTCCAGGCCGTGGCCGGCACTGGTCCTGGCGGGTCCGGGCGGCCGTTCGGCCGACAGCTCCGCCCAGTCCAGCAGCCGCCGCGGTGGGCCGTCAGGGCTGTCGAGGGCGTCGGCGAGCGTGTCCGGCACACCGGGGAGCCGGACGATCGTCCCGCAGCGCGCCTGATCCGCCATGGAGGCGAGCCGTGCGGCGGGCTGTCCGGCCTCCAGCGGAAGATAGGTCCCGCCGGCGTGCAGGACGGCGTAGGCGCAGGCGAAGAAGTCCGGGGACGCCGACCCCAGAAGACCGACGACCTCCCCGGGCCGGCCCACGATGTGCCGGACGGATTCCCCGAGAGCCGTCAGCCGCCCGTACGTCACCTGGTGTGTGCCGTTGTCGAGGGCCACCGCGTTCGGGTCGGTCGTGGCCCGGGTTCGCACCCGCTGGACCAGTGTGGGCACTGCTGGGGTTCGCATCTTGGGCAGGAGTTGGACCCAGGTGCGCAGCCAGTCCAGGGTGTGGGTCCACAGGGCCCACAGATCGTCCCGGTCGACCGCGCCGTCCTGGGCCTCCATCAGCAGTTCGACCTGGGTGTCGTCGCCCGTTCCCGACGTGACGGCCACCACGTTGACCGGGAACGTGGCGGCCCCGTTGAACACGCCGAGCTGGATGCGGGCGGTGGCACCGCCGAGCCGGACCTCGCGCTCGGCCTGCTGGTGCATGCTGAAGGCGGCCCGCACCACGGCACCGTCACCGCGTCCGGCCGTTCCGCCGACGGCCCGGACGATGTCCGGCAGGGGGACCGCGGAGTGGTCCATCGCCTCGCGCAGGGCCCCGTTGGTACGGCGCAGGGTGGCCTCGGGCAGTTCGCCAGGACGCCGCTCGACCACCACCGGGATGATCGAGACGAACGTCCCGACCGTGTCCTCGTGGCCCGGTGGGCGGTTCTCCACGGCGCTGCCCAGGACGACGGCGTTCACGCCTTCGTACCGCGTCAGCGCTTGGGAGAAGGCCGTGAACAGCGTCGTGAACAGCGACACCGACGTTCGCCGAGACGCGTCCCTGACCGCTTGCAGGAGAGCGGCGGGTACGGGCAGGCGCAGGAAGGTGTCCTGGACGGCTCCGGGGGTTTCAGCGCCCAGGATCGGACTGGTGATCCGCGCGGCCCGGGCGGCGGCCTTGCGGACCTCGTCCGGGTCCGCGGGCGACTGGGACGAGGCATAGGCGAAGTAGCGCGGATCCGGGTCGGTGCCGCCGTCGCCCAGGCTGTCCAGCAGGGCGGCGAAGGACGTGCCGTCGTGGATGAGGTGGTGCGCGGTGTGCACGAGCACGGCCCGGCCGTCCGGCAGCCGTACCAGCACCCAGCGCAGCAGCGGGCCCGTGGCGAGGTCGAAAGGACGGTCGGCACCACTGAGCCGGACCAGTTCTTCCGGGGAGACGGCTTCGCCCGGCAGGTCCACCACGGTCAGGTCGACCTCGGCGTCCGTGATGTCGGCGGGCGGCACCACCTGCCAGGGGTTGCCGTCGTCGAAGACGATCCGGGTGCGCAGAACGGGGTGCCGGCGCAGCAGCCGACGCAGTTCCGCGCGCAGGGCGGGCGGCCGGGGTGCCCCGGCGAAGTGGAACAGGGCGTGGAAGACGTGTCGGGAGGAACCGGGGTCCAGAACGGACTCGTACCAGATCACCCGCTGCTGCCAGGTGAGCGGTGCCCGGCCGGTGGCCGCCGCGTCGACCGCGTGCTCCGCCGGCTCGGCGCGGGGGCGGGTGACGAGTTCGTCCAGCAGCCGCTGTACGTCGGCCGCGTTGAGCAGTTCATGTGCGCCGATGGCGAGTCCCTGAGCTCGGCGCAGGCGGACGGTGAGCTGTGCGGCTTCCATGGAGCTGCCGCCCAGACCCGTGAACGACTTGTCGAGCGGTTCCTGGGGAGCGAGGCCGAGGGCCTGCCGTACGTCGTCAGCCAGGCTCTCGACGACGGCGGTGATCGTCCTGCCCGTCATGTGTCGCCCTCCTTGGTGGACGCCGATCGGTCCTCACCGGTATCGGCCTGGAGCGTCGGTCCGGAAACGGCGACAGGCTGAATGTCGTCCACGTCGTCCTTCGCGCTCGGTGCGACGGGTGGGGGAAGGCGGCGTGGAGCCAGGAGGAGCAGCATCGCGGTCAGGAACACCGGGATGGACGTGGCGGCGACCAGCACGGAGGCGGAGGCCCACCGGGCGGAGACGGAGGAGCCGAGGAAGATCATGAGCGCCACTGACTGCGCGCCCAGTCCCGCGACCGAGGAGACCGTCGCCCGGGCCGGGCCGGTGATGGCGTGCTGCAGCCGGGCGCCCATGACGACCTGGATCATGCGCAGGATCCAGTAGAAGACGGCGATGCCCAGGAACCCACCGGGGTGGCGGCTGAGCGCGCCGAGTGCCAGGGCCGAGCCGCCGACGATCAGCAGACCCGCCAGTGCGCGGTTCCCCGCCCCGGACAGCCTCCATCCCATGAAGCTGCCGAGGGCCATCGCACCCCAGGGAAGCAGCAGGAGCAGCGGGATGACGGCCGACGGAGCGCCCCCCTCCTTGGCGAGCACGGGAAGGTACTCGTCCACGACACTGACTCCGGCCAGGACCGAGATCATCAGCAGGCACGATCGCACCTGGGGTGTGTGGCGTGCTTCGGCCAGACCGGCGCGCAGCAGGAACAGCCAGCCCTCTGTCGGAACGTCGTCGGTGCCGGTGCCGTCCGTGGCAGGGGCGTCCGTGGCGGGGACGCGTTGTCGGCCGCGGCCCAAGCTCAGCGCGGTGGGGACCGCGAGCAGGGTGAGCAGTACCGAGATCCAGCCGGCTGCGCTGTAGCCGCCCAACAGCACCACCGGCGAGGCAACGACCGAACTCACGGCGATCGAGCAGGCCTGGACGGTCGCCATCCGGCTGCTGACACGCGTGTACTCGTCGGATCTGCCGTCGGAGGCCAGCCCGTCGTAGATCAGGGACTGCAGGGTTCCGGACGTGAGGGCGCTGGAGAGGCCCCAGAGGACGAAGCCCGCGGCGAACGAGCTCAGCGAAGGCAGCGCGATCCACAGGGCGAAGCCCGTGCACTGTGCGAGCGCCGCGCACGCCAGGACCCGATGACGGGGAAAGCGGTCGGCCACCGCTCCTGAAGGGATCTCGCAGAGGAAGGTGGTCACCGTCCACAGGGCGAACAGGAGTGACAACTGCGAGGTCGAGATCCCGTGTGAAGCCATCAGCAGGGCGTAGACGGCGTGCAGCGGGAGGAGTTCGGTGAGGCCGGTGTACAGGTACACGAAGCCCACGCGGAAGGAACTGGATGATGATGAGTGCGGCATCTTGACCTAAGGAGGCATAGGAGGACGTTAACAGATGTTGCTCAACTCGCTTACGGGTCAACCTGGTTGAGGAGGAACGGCCCAAAGGGCAGGGCGTTGAGGGGGGTGCGGGCGAAGGTTGCCGGCGCATCGCCGGGCGTCCGCGCCACCGGTTCGTCGCAGCCGTCGAACGAGCCCGCGCGGCAGCCCTGGTGCGGCGGCGCGATGGGAGTGCTCGGACGTTCCTGCGAAGGAGCCGCGCAGTGGCACGTCGCCGCGGCAGACCCCTACGGAGCCTGGACCTACCCGGGTGGAGCATTCCGGCTCGGCTTCTGTCCGTACCGGGTGCCGGCGGACCTGCTGCACGGTCAGGCCTAACACCTCTGGGTCTGTCGCGCCGACGCCCGCGCGGTGACGCGGTCGCTGGACGGCATCGACGAGTTGTACCGCGAGGCGTGGCGCATCCTGCCCCTCGCCGTCGAGGGCGAACCCGGCCACCGCGTGCCCTGTCGGACTGAGGGCCGGAGCCCGTTCGAGGGTGGAGCGCGTGGTGCCCCACACGTCCAGTGTGTTGGTCACGTCGGCCATCTCCGCGGGCACCCCTAGGAGCCCCAGCGCGGCTGCAGGGCGCGCCACGACGGGGCGATCGTCATATTCGGGGGACGTGACTTCCGAAATATTACCCGGCCGGTCCCGTGCAATTACGGAAATCGCGTCTTCATGGTGATCAGGTGCGCCTCGCGCGACTAAATCCACTGCCTTTTCCGCGGGTGCGCTGATCTGCTCGGTCACGGCCACCGCGCTGATCCCCCATGTTCTTTATGTGGATGAGTGATCTGTCCATTCCGGGGCCGATTCCGCAGATGGCGAGTGTCTCGGTCACCGGGCCACATACCAGACTCGTGAAGTGTTTTCGTCCATCGGGGTCCGGCCGAGCCCCGCGTAGGTATCCACGGTCGTGAAACCGGCTCCCACCAGGGCATCGGTCACCGCGCCCGGATCGTGCCCGCGCTGCGGGTGCACCTCGTGTACCCGCTCGAAGCGGCCGTCCTCCGTACGACTCACGACGGTGACCGTGGTGTCCACTCTGCCGGTGTCGGCGTCGTAGGGGTTCTCCCAAACCTCCAGGCGATCGGGGGTGTTCTGCTCCACGAACACCCGCCCCGCCCAGGCGCGTTCGACGAACCAGGTGGGATGGGCGTCCAGTACCACCAGGCCGCCTGGCTCGGTGGCTGCCCGCAGTGTCTCGGCGGCCCGGCGCAGATCGCCCGGCGCGGTCAGGTAGTTGAGGGTGTTGTAGGTACAGGTCACCAGCGAGTGGGACCGCTCGGAGCGGAATTCGCGCAGGTCGGCTCGGGTGAAGTCGATCTGGACGCCGGCCCGCAGCGCCGCGGCCCCGGCGTGCCGCAGCATGTCCGCCGACTGGTCCACCCCCGCCAGCCGGCCGAACCGGTCGGCCAGCGCGATCAGCAGAGTGCCGGTGCCGCAGCCGAGGTCCAGGTACGACCCGGTGCCCGCCCCGTAGAAGGAAAGCAGTTCGGGGAGGTCTTTCGCTACCCCCTCGGTGAAATCATTGTAAGGCGCCTCCGCGTAAATGTCGGCGTAATCACCGAAGAAATTATCGCGTGGATCGTATTGCATCGACGGCATTCCATTCAGTAGTCTCGGATCTCGTTCCGGGTGCCTTCGCATCCGGCGTGTCCTGATTTTTCCGGAGGGAGAATTCACATGCACCCCGTGAACGAAGGAGGCCCTTTCGAAGGGCTTCCGCTGCTGTCCGACCAGGCGGACCGCCTGGCGATTCAGGAGTGGGTGGAGCAGCGCGGCCTGGGCGTCGAGGTCCGCATGATCAGCAGGGTGTTCAGGCTCACCGGATCGCTGCGGCCCGACGCGCTGCGCTCGGCGCTGACCGCGCTCGTCGCCCGCCACGAGGCACTGCGCGTGGCGTTCCCGGAGCGCGGCAAAGCCGGACTCCAGGAGATCAGGCCGGCCCGGTCCTTCGTACCGGACGAGGAGGACCTGCGGGACCTGCCCGAGGCGGAGCGGCTGGACGAGGCCCTGCGCCGGGCAGGTGTGTACCTCAGCCGCAACCCCGACCTCGACGGCGGGCTGCTGTTCAGCTCCGTCGTATACCGGCTCGGGGACGAGGACCACCTGCTCGGCGTCGCCGTCGACCATCTCGTGGCCGACGGCCAGTCGTTCGAGATCCTCGCGAACGAGCTGTGGGAGCTGTACGCCGCGGAGGTGGAGGGCCGGGAGGCGAAGCTGCCCGACCAGCCCTTCACCTACTCCGACTTCGTCCGCTGGGAGGCCGAGTGGCTCGGCCGCGATCCCGAGCCCAGGCAGCTGATCGCTCGCTTCGCCGAGCTGCTCGACGGGATCGGGACCAACGCCCCCGTTTCCCTGCCGGAGATGCGGCGCGAGACCAACGACCGCTACGAGGTCGGCACCTTCGACGTCTCGCTGCCGCCGGAGACGTTCCAACTGCTCACGGAGTACTGCCGGTCGGCCCGGACCACCCCGTTCATCGTGCTGTTCTCCTCGTACCTGTGCGCACTGCACGCCCGCAACGGTCGCGCCGACCTCACGGCGCTCATCCCGGTGACCCGCCGTACTCAGGAGCATCTGCTCAACCTGGTGTGCTTCCTGTCCACCTACGTCACCGTGCGAGTGAAGCTGGACACCTCCGTGTCGTTTCGTCAGCTGACGCGCCAGGTCCGTTCGGCCGTCATGGAGAGCCAGCGGTTGGGGCAGGTCCCGGCGCCCGAGGTGACGTCGGCCCTCGCTCCGCACATGCTCGGCAGACTGTTGGAGCGACCCTGCACGTTCTTCGACGTGGCACCCGGAGGCTGGACCGGCGGCAACCGCGAGGCCGCCGGCCTCGCGGTGGAGCCGGCCGAGGTCCCCGGACAGCTGCAGCAGATAGAGAGCCTGGAGCTGTTCGCCTCGGCCGATGACGAGAGCGTGGACTTCACCGTGCTGTTCCCCGCGGACGTCTTCGGTGAGGAAGGGGTACGGGAACTGGTTCATGTCTTCACCTCCTTGGTGCACAGGTTCCTGAGCTCTCCGGACGCCGCGGTCGAGGAACTGCTCCCGTCGGCGGCCCAAGTGGACTGAGCGGGCAGGGTGAGCGGCTCCGCGGCTCAGGCCGGGGAGCCGGCCATCCGGATGACCTCGAAGGCCTCGCTGTGGCCCCGTCCGGTGCTCGTGACGGCCCGGTAGGACGCGAGTCCGCGTACTGCCTCGTCCCAGGCGGCGTGCCGCAGTTGGGAGCGGTAGCAGCGCATGGCCTCGACCTTCAGCTCGATCTGGTCGGTGACGTCCTCGGTGTACTGGACTTCTCCCAGCGGGGCCCAGATCTCGTAGCCGAGTACGAGGGACGGCGGCGGCGCGGGCGGCCCGGCCTCCTGGAAGAAGTCGGACTCCGCCATCCAGAGCGCTTCGAGGGCCAGCCGGTGGACCGCCCGGTGCTCCGCGTCGCCGTCGGCGCGGTGCGGCAGGTACACGCGGTCAGGGCGGACCTCGCGCAGCAGCTTCACCACGGCAAGGTGCAGACGACGGTCCACGGCGAAGTCACGGGACGGTTCCTCCAGGGAGATGTACCGCTTCACGCCCAGCACCTGGCACGCGTCGGCCGTCTCGGCGGCGAACTCCTCGTCGGTGACCCCGCTGTCCTGCGTGCCCCGTTCCCGGCGGATCACGATGGCCACGGTGACCTCCGCGCCGGACTGCGCCAGCTTGGCGATGGAGCCCCCGCACCCGATGACCTCGTCGTCCGGATGCGGAGCGATCACCAGGACCCGGGTCACCGGCCGACCCCGCCCGCTCCGGCGGCGTACCCGGCCCAGCGCGCCCACCGAGCCGTCAGGTCCATGCCGTCCTGGAAGGTCACACGAGGGGGCCCGGGTGCCGTGCCCGCTGGAGCGGTCAGCCCGCGCAGGTCACGTACGCGGTCGAAGAAGTCGCCCCGGCCCACCGTGCCTGGCCCGTTGAGAAGGAAGCGTTTCTCGGTCACATGGGAAGCCGTGAGCGCGGCGACAGGGGCGTCGGCCACGTCGTCCACGTACACGGCGTTGCAGACGCCCGGACCACCGGTGACCGGAAGGGCCCCGGCGAGGGCTTCGGCGTCCGAGGCGCTCGTCGCCATCGGTTTCTCCAGCAGCACATGCTTGCCGCGGGCAGGCAGATCGCGGGCGGCGGTGGCGTGTGAGGTGTGCGGCACAGCTACTACGGCCGCGTTGGAGGCGTCGGACGACTCGTCCGCGCACCGGGCGACGCGTACGTTCCGGGACGTGCCGCCCAGCTCCCGGTACCGATCGAGGGCTGCCTCGGCCTGTTCCGGGTCTGGGTCGATCAGGGCGGTCAGGTGGCAGGAACGCGCGGCGGCTCCGCAGCCGACCGCAGCCGGACGTAGAGGTGGCATGGGTGATTCCTCTGGTGTGTCGGTGGGGGCGGTGTCCTTCGGCTGACGGATCACCGGGCCGAGCAGCCGCTCCGCTGTGCCGGTGCCGCGCAGGCGGGGGGCCACACTGACCGACAGCATGCACAGCGTGTTGGGGGAGTCGTGGCCGGTGCGGGAGAGTGCGGAGACGAGGACGCCGTCCGACCCCTCGGGGAGCCCGTCCACCGTGCCATCCCAGTGGACCGGAAGCCTGTTGGCTGCGGCGACCAGCTGTTCTCGCTCGTCCAGGACGCGGTACTGGTGGGTGGGAAAGGTGTCGTAGAGCCGGTATCGGCGCCAGTTTCCCGGCGACTCCCAGGTCATGAACTCGGGCACGTTACCCGTGATCAGCCGGTCGACGGCCGGTTCCAGCTCCGGCCGTCGGTCCAGGGTGGTCGCCGAGAACGGACGGAGGTCGGTCATGGCCGTCGTCAGCCGATGAGCCGGGTGGACGAGGTGGCCCGCATGGTCCGGGACTTGCGTAAATCGTGCGTGACGTTGATGCGCTTCAGCCACCGGTCCGTTCCGTCGAAACGGGCGGTGAAGGGCACCCGGCCGTGCACGACGCGGTGGTTGTTGATCACCAGGCAGTCACCCTGCTCCAGCGCGACCTCGCGCAGGCCCGCGTCGATGACGGCGATCAGTTTGTCCAGTGCCTGTCGCGCCTCAGGGTCGTCCTCCGAGACCTCCATGAAATAGGGGTCCAGTCGTAGGTACGGTTCCTGTCGAAGACCGAACAGGACGGCCACAGGCCTGCGCTCGTGTATGAACTCCTCCAGTGCGGCGAATTGTCCGGTGTCCCCGTCGGACGCGTGCGAGTTGTTCTTGGGCAGGTGCGATTCGTCGGGAGCGATGTGGAAGCGCTCCTCGAACAGCACCTCCAGATCCGCCGGCGAAAGGGCGTCGGGAACGTACTCGCCCACGGTGGTGGCGACGCGGTCCGGGTTGCGCAGGGACGCGAGCACCAGATAGTCCCCGCGATAGGGATGGAAGGCGTCCTCGGTGTGCCAGGTGAGCAGTTCCTTGCTGCCCAGGCCCAGCTGATCGTGCTCGTGCTTGCGGACGGGGAAGACGTCGTGCACCAGTCGGCCGTCCTGCTGGGTCGTCCACCCGAAGGGCTCCCCGAGCAGTCCCGCGTACAGGAGTACGAGGATCTCTTCAGGGAACTCCTTGTTGGGGCGCGGCCGTTCGTGCCAGTCCTCGGGGGTGGGGCCGATGCGGTCCTGATCGAAGAGGTGTCCGCTGACGACACCGAAACCGGTGGGCTCCGCGGTCGCGAAAGTACGCAGGAAGCGCTGGGTACGTACCGGGAGCCCGACGGCGAGCCGGGGCAGGTCGAGGAGCAGCTCCGGGTCGTCGTCACCGGCATACCGCTCCGCGAGGCGGATTGTCAGGTCGGCCGTCTGCCGCGCTTCGTCAGGAGTAAGGGTCAGGACCTGGTTGTGATCGGTGGCCATTGCAGATGACTCCTTCGCTGCCGTCGGGGGAGGTGGAGGCCCTACCGCTCGGGAGCGTTCCGGCTCCGGCCGGTCTCCGTGGCCACCCAGTGAGCCAGTCGGCGAGGGGTGGGATGGTCGAAAACGGTGCTTGCCCGCAGTCCGGGCGTGCGGGGGAGGGCCGCGCGCAGTTCGGTGACCAGGCGCATGGCGAGAATCGACTGGCCGCCACCTTCGAAGAAGTTGGAGTCGGGCCCGAAGCCGGGATCGTCCAGCAGTACTCGGAAGAGGCGGAGAACGGCGGCGAGCTGGGCTGGTTCCTCCCCGGTCGCCTGGTGCTGCTCGCTGGACGCGTCGGCGCCGGCTACCGGAGCGGTGGCTTCGGTAGCGGGGCGGGACGCGGTGGCGAGCATGGTGTCGAGGGAAGGGCGGTCGAGCTTGCCGTGTGCGTTCTTCGGCAGCTCGGCCGTCCAGAACAGCCGACGGGGAATGGCCCAGTCGGGCAGCTCCGCGGCGAGACCGGCCAGCAGTTCCTCGCGCCGCTCCCCGGTGACGGGCAGCGCACGGTCCCGGGTCACTTCCGGAACGGGGCCGGCCGGGACGAGGCAGGCCGACAGGGTGGTCCGGGTGTTCAGGTCGAGGAGGACCACGGCCTGGGCCACCTCGGGGTCCGCGGTGAGCAGTCGTTCCACCGACGCGGGCTCCAGCCGGTGCCCCCGTACCTTGAGCTGGTCGTCCAGGCGGCCCCTGAATTCCAGGTTGCCGTCCGGCAGGATCCGTCCAAGGTCCCCGGTGGCGTACAGGCGCTGTCCCGGTGAACGGGGATCCTGGACGAACCGCCGGGCGGTCTGTTCCGGATCGCCTACGTAGCCCGACGCCAGCGAGGGGCCGCCGATGTGGATCTCACCGAGCTCGCCGGCCACGACCGGTAGCCCGTCGGCGCCACGTACGGTGACCTCGGCGTTGGCGAGCGGGGTGCCGATGGGCACTTCCGGGGCGTCCGCAGGCAGCCGGCCGTCGTACATGGTCGAGGTGACGGTGCACTCGGTGAGCCCGTAGACGTGCACCAGGGGAGCGCGTCCGGAGCGCTCCCAGCGGCGCCAGTCGTCGGGATCCATTCGTTCACCCCCGACGAGCACACGACGCAGTCCAGGTGGCGTCGTCTCGTCCCGGACGTCGAGCCAACGGGCGTACTCGCGCCAGTACTGGGTGGACAACTCCACGATCGTGACACCCAAGTCGCTCAGCATGGCGTGCAGTTCCTGCGGATCCGGCGCCGTGCTGTCGGGGCGACAGACCACCGTGCTCCCGGTCATCAGGGCCGGGAAGACCTCCTCGATGAGCACGTCGAAGCCCAGGGAGGCCAGCTGCAGCCACCGGTCCCCGGGACGGAGCGCGAGGCGGTCCGCAGCGGCGAGTGAGAAGCCGTGCAGCGCGGCGCGTCCGATCTCGACCGCCTTGGGTCGACCGGTGGATCCGGAGGTGAACATCACATACGCCGCCGGACCCGGGCGTGCGGTGCCGTCGGGCACGGGCTCGTGCGGTTCGACGCCGTCCAGGTCCGGAGTCAGGTCCACCCACGGAAGGGGCAACGCGTCCACGGGCTGTCCGCGCCCGGCCGACAGCACGGCGCTGACCCGGTCGACCCGTGCCGCCTGAGCCGCCCGAGGCAACCCGTCCTCCAGCAGGACGAAGGCCGCACCCGTTTCCAGCACACCCAACATGCACATGACGGCATCGACGGGAGCGTTCACCTGGAGAATCACCTGCTGCCCCGGGGCAGCACCGGCGGTGGCCAGTCGGCCGGCGATCCGCTGCGCGACCACGGCCAGTTGATGATAGGTCAGGGTGCGCTGCCCGTCGCTGAGGGCGATACGTCCACCGTGGCGGGCCACGACGGTACGCCACAACTCAAGCAGCGCGTCGGACTCGACGACGGGGCCAGGTGCGGTCATCGACGCGGTCCTCCTCCGGCTCGCAACAGCCGGGAGAGGGACGCCAGTCCGTCGGCGAAGTCCTTTTCACCACCGCCGAAGCCGAGCCGGACAGTGCCCTCACGCCCGAACGCGGTACCGGGAACCAGCAATGTCCCGTCCAGCTCCAGGAGTTCGAGGCAGAACCGCTCCGAGTCCGTGACGCCGGTCAGTTCCAGCAGACAGCAGACCCCGCCCTGCGGCGGTTTCCAGGAGACCAGCCCCTCGTGTTCCGCGACCCATCGCTCCAGTAAGGCGAGGTTGGCACGAGCCCGGTCGCGCCCCGGCTCGACGAGGGCGTCCGCCGAGCGCATGGCCGCCGTGGCGATCGCCTCCACGATCGGGGACAGGAACAGGGTGCTGCGGTCACGCAGGGCGAAACTGCGCTCGATCAGTTCGGGAGGGGCGGTGCACCATCCCACCCGCAGGCCCGGCAGCCCGAAGGCCTTGGAGAACGTGCCGTAGCTGATGGTGTCCGGATGTTCCAGACCCGGGTCCGGCAGGACAGGGCCGCTCCAGGAGATCTCCGCGGTCGCCGCGTCCCACACCAGGACCGCTCCCACCTCCCGCACCCGGTCGATGAGCCGTCGGTACGCGGCCGGAGTCAGCGTGGTGCCGGTGGGGTTGTGCGGGAAGTTGACGATGACGGCCCGGGTGTCCGGCGGGATCGCCCGGTCCATGGCTCCGGGGTCGGTCCCGGCAGCGGTGAAGTGGTCCAGGGGCAGGGGACGCAGCCGGCAGTCGGCCAGTTCGGGATAGTGGACCAGTGCGTGGTAGAGCATGTCCGGCAGTACCACGAGGTCGCCCGGCCGTAAGAGTGTCGCCAGGGTGAGGGCGATCGCCTCACTGGAGCCATGGGTGACCATGACCCGTTCGGCCCGGCCCGACAGATAACGGTCGGCGATGGCCTGGCGCAGTTCGGGCGATCCCTGAGAGGTGCTGTCGTCGACCAGTATGTCGTCGAGGTCTGTCGCACCGAGACCGGTCAGCCGACGCATCTCGGCGTACGTATAGGGAAGCACTCCGCTGGAGCTGATGTCCCGTTTCGCTCGGTCGAGGTGACGCCGGTACCACTCCTCAAGCACCGGTGGTTTCTCGGACAAGGCTGAGTTGGAATACATTCGAGTCTGCGGCACGACGAAAACCCCGGGGTATAAGGCTTCGGAAGAATGGAAGAGTGGTGGAATGAGTGAAGGGCGATTCCGGTATTGGTGCGAGTGATGCATTCGGTGGGTGAAGCCGACATGGAACGGACCGAGTTGACCGGATTGATTAGATCCGCATCCGGGTGGCTGGCGCAAGTAACGCGAGTACGTGACACAGCGGACGCCGAACCACGTCGTGCCTGGTGAGCGAGCTGAATCTGTCTCGCTGGCGTGGCATCGATCCCTACTTTCAGGGACGCGCGACTCCGTTGAGGCGGGGCGCCGGTCGCATCCATTGCGTGTGGTGACCGATCGATACTTTCATGGCGCTATTGCCGTCATGGGTCTGATGATTCCGATCGATCGTATTCTTCGGGCGGGCGATCTTCGGCATATCCATCAGTCAGTTCGGCACGCAGGCGCTCACGCTTTCCCTACCTGTTGGTGAGTGTTCCGGCCGGGGTGTGAGTGGACCGGATGCCGCCCGGTCCGGTCGTGAAAGAGTTGGCGATGGAAGGGATTCCCGTCCCGGTCACGTGCAGGGTCCTGCAACTTGCCCGCCAGCCCTCCTACCGCTGGTCGAACCGCCGGTGACCAATGCCGAGTTCGGGCACGCGCGTGGACGCAACCGCGAGAGCGGCGCCGCTCCCTCATCCGCGGAGAGCGGCGCACGCCGGGACGCTTTCGTGTCAGGCCGGCTGCCAGGAGAGGATCGTCTGGTACTGCGCCTCGATGCCGTCGGCCGCGATGATGCTCGACGGAATCTGGTCCGCTGCGGTGATGTTGTGGTTGCCCTGGATCAGGACGCCCTTGCTGTTGTAGTCGGAGGGACCGCTCGGCCAGTAGTTGCCCTCGATGTCCGTCGGATCGTATGTCCCGTCGCCTGCGGTGTAGTTGCCGTGTTTGCTGCCCCAGGGGGAGACGTTGATGTTCCATACGGCGTTGCCGAGGATCGACACGTAGGTGGCGCCGTTGTCGGTGTACAGGACGTGGCCGCCGGAGGTGTTGAGCTGGTCGTGGACCACGTTGCCGCTTACGTGCTCACCGGTGGCCATGGAGGTGCCGGTGATCCCGTTCGTGTAGACGGCTCCGCCGTCGCCGAGGAGCGACATGTGGTCGTAGATCAGGTTGTTCGAGATGGTGTTGTTGTGGGAGTAGTTGGGCTGTGCGGGCAGGCTCACCTTGTCGGGCCAGCCGCCCCAGCCGATGGAGATCGCCGTGTAGGGGACATGGTCGATCTGGTTGTGGGTGATGGTCGACGTTTCGATGTAGCCGGCGTCGATGGCGATCCCGCCGCGGTATTCGGCTGCGGTGTTGTAGAAGTGGCTGTCTTTGACGGTGATCCCGCTGGTGTGCTGGGCGGCGCTGGTGGGCTGGGGGATGTCCACGCCGCCCAGGTCGAGGCCGTTGCCGGAGATGTCGGTGAACACGCAGGCGGTGACGGTGGCGTTCTGCGAGCCGTCGCCGAGGTCCAGTCCGGCCGCGCCGAGGTGGACGAAGTAGTCGTGGTCGAAGTGGATGCTCTTGTCGTAGGTGAAGCGCACCGCGCCGGGCATCTTGGTCCAGTTGCCGTAGGGGCAGGTGCCGCCGGAGACGAAGTCGCACAGTCCCTGGGTGGCGTAGCCCTTGGTGCCGGTGACCTGGTAGGTCGCCTGGATCTCGGAGAAGCCGGTGCCGGTGTTGGAGGTGGTGTAGTTCGCGTAGCTGAACTGGATGCCCTGGAAGCCGACATGGCTGGGTTCGTCCGAGGCCTTGCCGGAGGACGCCACCAGCGTGTCGAGTGAGGGTGCCTCGACGTCCGCCGTGGCCAGGTTCTCCCCGGCACGCGGGATGTAGTAGAACCGGTGCTCGCTCTTGTCCAGGTAGAACTCGCCCGTTTTGTCGAGGAGTTCGTAGGAGTTCTCCACTGCTGTGGGTGCCTCGGTGATCGACTTGCGGCCGACCAGGTTGTAGGTGCGGCCGGAGTCGTCGGTGCGCATGACCCGTTGGGTGGAGTTGTTCCAGCAGGGCTGGGCCATGGTGATGGCCGTGCTCGTCACCGAGGCGACCGGGCAGCGCGGCTCGGTCCACAGTCCCAGGCCGCCGCGGTAGACGAACTCGATCGCCGACGGGTTGCGCCAGCCGGCCATGGGGTCACCGGATGCCGTGGTGTACCCGGTTGCCGTCTGCGTCACCGGCACCGGCAGGGCGCCCGTCGCGCGCTGGGCGCGCACTCCGTCCACGTACAGCTGCCGGGTGTCCAGGCCGGTGGGGGCTGGGGCGGACCAGATGTCGCTGCCCGTACTGGTTCTGGCCCAGCCGGTGATGTGGGCGCCGCCGCTGATGACCGGGGTCTGTCCGGCCGCCGCCTTCCACCAGACGGTGCCAGCCGCACCGCCGCCTGAGTCCGCGGCGGTGAAGGTCAGCGTCTCGGTCAGCCGGTAGACGCCGCCGGCCAGGGTCACGGTGATCGGTCCGGACGTCGATGTGTCGATCGCCCGGACCGCGGTCTGTGCCTTGGTGAGCGTCCGGAAGGGGGCGGCGGCGCTGGTCCCCGTGTTGTCGTCGTTGCCGGTGGGCGAGACGAAGTAGGTGACCGCGGTTGCCGCGTGTGCGGGGAGGGTCAGCGCTGCGATGGGCAGAAGGGCACAGACGAAGGCCGCGATGACACGGTAAGACCCGATGAATAACCGAAATGGGTTCACGGTTCTCGTGATGTGCGCATGCTCTCTTGTGGGAAACATGCTGGGAAGGTAGGGGTGTGGAGATGAGACGTCAATGACTGTGGCGATGAAACATCGGATCAATTGTTCAAGCTGTCGGGCTGTGTTGAGGCCTCAGTGACGCGGGTGTTGACCCCTCGCATCCGGTCCTGGTCGGTGTGTCACATGTAGTGGTGCGGCGTCGCTGGGGGGGGCACCACGGCCGTGCCTGCCAGGACGGTGCCGTCGAGCACCGCGAGAGCCTGTCGTCTGCGCACCGTCCGGTTGCCTCGTGGAGTATTGGAGGTTGCGGAAGCGTGCCTCGGCACGGCCGGAACCGTGGTCGTACACACCGTTCTTGAAGTGACGTAGGAACGTGACGTGCGACGCCCGCGTAGGGCCGAGAGGGCCGCATTGACCAGGCTGTCCGCAGACATGCCTGGGGGTCGTCCAGATCCACGCGCCGACGGCCGTGGCGGAGGAGGAGCGTTGTGAAAGCATCCTGCACCACGTCCTCTGCCGTCGGGAGATCGTCCACCAGGAGCAGGGCGAGCCGTACCGGTGTCAGTCGGCGATGGCCGTAGAGCTCGTTGAAACCGTGCTCGTCGCCGACGGTGGCCGTGCTGGGGGACGAGCCCTCGAACGGAGCTCGCCTGGCAGTCTGTCTGCCTGGCGATGAGCGCGGCGCGAGCCGGTCCCGTGCCCGGCGCATCAGATCCGTGGGGCCGTGGACCACGGTGCGCACCTGGCTGTGCGTATTCCGCCGTCAGGCGGCCGACGGTGTGGCTGCTGGGATCGTCGCTGTTCCCACATCTCTCCTGGGCGTCGTGATCGGTCCGGACCGTCGGGGGCCCCGGACGGACCGGACCGTGTTGCCGGGCCCTGAGCCGCGCAGCACGCGTTCACGGGGTGTCGCCGAACGGCCGACGACCGGTCAGCAGGCAGTAACTCTGGGTCGAGTCCCTTGCCGTGCAACGGCGTTGACGTGGAGGGACACACTCAAACCTTGGCGAGCCCTACCCGACCGGAACGGTCGCAGGGGACTCCTGGCCAGGAACTGGTCGCCAACGTACGCAGGCACTACCCATCCGTCACAGTCGTCGCCGAGTCGTGAAGCGGGAAGAACGGCATGCCGGTCCCGCAGTCACGCACGCCCTCACCCCAGGGGTCCTTGTGCGTGTCCCGCAGCGCGGCGACGAGCCTGTCTAGCGATTGGCTCATACTGACGCAGCATCAGAAATACTTGAGGCAACCGTAGTTGGCATAGCCGGGCGCGGTTGGTACGGGCATCGTGGCATGCTGCGGTGTCGAGGCTCGCACATGCGGTCGGCGCTTGGGTCGCGCAAACCCGGGGCGGGGTGGGGAAGGCGGTCTGATGGAGCACTCGGCGGACAGCGGCCTTCCGCGCGTGCTACCCAGCGTCAGCGCGCCGCGATTCGTCGGCCGAGCGGTCGAACTGCACCGGCTGAGGCAGGCCTTGGCGCGGCCGTCGGCCGCCGTTCTCGTCGAGGGTGAGGCAGGAATCGGCAAGAGCCGACTCGTTCAGGAAGCGCTGGACGAGCCCGGTATCGCCGCCCGACGGCCGCTGGCCGCCATGTGCCCCCCGTTCCGGGAGGCACTCACCCTGGGCCCGATCGTCGATGCCGCCCGCGATGCCCGGCCCGATGTGGCGGAGCTGACCCTCACCCCCCTCGCCGGGGTGCTGCGGCCGCTGTTCCCCGAGTGGGGGCAGGATCTGCCGCCGGCCCCCGAGGCGCTGTCGGACGCGGGCGCCGCTCGGCACCGACTCTTCCGCGCACTGGCCGAACTGCTGGACGCCATGGGCGTCGGCGTGCTGATCCTGGAGGACGTCCACTGGGCCGACGAAGCCACCCTGGACTTCCTGCTGTTCCTCGCCTCCCGTCGGTCCCGCCGGATGAGCCTGGTGCTGACCTACCGTCCCGAGGACGTGGCGCCGGACTCCGTGCTGATGCGGCTGACCTCCCGACCCCCGGCAGGCACCGGGTACGTACGGATCTGCCTTGGCGCGCTGAACGTGCCCCAGACCGCCGAGTTGATGTCGTCGATGCTCGACGGGGAACACGTCTCCGAGGCTTTCGCGTCGTTCCTCCAGGAGCGGACCGACGGCGTGCCGCTGGCGATCGAGGAGTCCGTCCGGCTGCTGCGCGACCGGGCCGATCTGGTCCGGCGCGACGGAGAGTGGGTACGCAGGACACTGGCGGACATCGCTGTGCCGCCCACCATCCGGGACGCCGTCGCCGAGCGCGCCTCGCATCTCACCCCGGTCGCACAACGCGTGCTGCAGGCCGCCTCCGTGCTGGCCGAACCGGTCGGCCTGCCCGTTCTCGCGACGTTGAGCGGGCTCCCGCACAACGTTGTCAGCCGGGCCGTGGACGCCGCCGTACGCGGTGGACTGTTAGGTGAGGACCGTGTAGGCCGGGTCAGTTTCCGGCACGCGCTGGCGGCTCGTGCGGTCTACGACATGACGCCCGCGCCCGACCGCCGGGCCCTGCACCGGGAAGCGGGCCGCTCCCTGCAGGCCATGACACCGCAGCCGGTGGCACGGCTCGCCCACCACTACCGGGAGGCGGGGGACACCGGGCAGTGGCGGCAGTACGCCGAACGGACCGCCGACCTCGCGCTGGCCTCCGGGGACCACCGCACCGCCGTCGGACTGCTGCACGAACTCCTCACCGAGAGCGATCCGCCCGCCGCCTCGGTGGCCCGGTGGGCCCAGAAGATGCCGGTCATGGCATTCACCGGGCTCGTCGGCCGAGCCGACCTGACCCGCGCGCTGCGCGAGGTGCTGGACGCGGAGACGCTCTCCCCGCACGAGCGCGCGGCCGTCCGCACCCAACTGGGGAGGATGCTGCTGCACACGGGCGAGTACGCGGCCGCTGCGGCGGAACTGGAAAAGGCGCTGCCGGATCTGGCCGACGAACCGTTCCAGGCGGCCTGGGCGATGAACACGCTCGGCAGCCCGCCGAGCACCCTGATGTCCGCCGGGGAGCACCGCCGTTGGCTGGACCGGGCGGCCGACGCGGCCCGGCTGCCGATGACGGCGGACCAGCGGCTGGCTCTGGCGGTGGACCGGGCGACTTCCCTGCTGGACATGGGCGACGAGGCCGGCTGGGCCGTGGCCGCGGAACTGCCCGACACCGCGACGACCCCGGAAGGAATGATGCAACTGGCCCGCGCCGGACTCAACATCGGCAACTCCGCCATGCGTTGGGGCCGCTACGACGAGGCCAGAGCGCTGCTGACGACCGGGCTGGCCAGGGCCGAAGAACACCGGTACCAGCGGCTCCACGACATGATCCTGGTAACGCTGGTGCACCTGGACTGGTTCACCGGTGCCTGGGACGGACTGGCCGAGCGAGCCGCCGTCCTGGCCGGGGTGGAAGAGGAACCCGTGGTCCAGCTGGACGCCCTGCTGATCACGGCTCTGCTGGACGGGGCGGTCGGCGGCAGCGCAGCGGATCCCGGCCGCGCGGCGGTGACCGAGGGCGGGACAGGGACCGTCGAGGAGCGGCTGCGCCAGGTGCTCGACGCGGGTCTGCGGCGCGGCATCGTGGATCTGCCGCTGGAGCCCGCTGCCGCCCTGGCGCGGATCCGGCTCGCAGAGGGGTCGGCCGCCGAGGCGCTGGAGTTGACGGAAGGACCGGCCGCCGTCGTGGCCCGCAAGAACATCTGGCTGTGGGCCACCGAGTTCGCACCGGTGCGGACCGGCGCGCTTCTCGCGGTCGAACGGCCGGACCAGGCGCGGCAGTTCGTCGCGGACCTGGCCGAAGGGCTCGCCGGCAGGAACCTGCCGGCAGCGGACGCCGCCCTGGAGACGTGCCGCGGACTGCTGGCGGAGGGAGAGGGCCGCAGCGTCGAGGCAGCCGCCGCGTTCGGCCGGGCCGCCACCGCCTGGAAGGGCCTGCCCCGACCGTATGAGGCACTGCTCGCGGCCGAACGTCGGGCCGGCTGCCTGCTGGCAGCGGGGGACAGGGATACCGGACTGGCCGAACTCGCCCACGCGCAGGCCGGATTCACGGCTCTGGGAGCCCGGACGGATGCCGACCGGGTGCACGTCGCGCGCCGTGCGGCAGGGGAGCCGGTACGTCAGATGTGGCGCGGTGGGCGCCGCGGCTACGGCGACCAACTGTCCCCGCGTGAGCTGGAAGTGGTCCGCCTGATGCTCACCGGTCTGACCAACCCGGCCATCGCACGAGCACTTTCCCGTTCCCCGAAGACCATTGCCGCACAACTGAACTCAGCGATGCGCAAATACGGAGTGACCTCGCGTACCGCACTGGCGGTCAGCCTGACGCAGGCCGGAATCACCCCGTCGGAAGACCACGCCACCGGCACGCGCTCCGATCTTTAGGTCATCCGCCCCATCGCGAGGACACGCGGCAACCGTCGATACTCAGTGCGCGCAGGGTCCCCGAGCCGACCTGCACCCGGACATGACCGGAAGGGCGTCCATCCATCGGATGAGCAGTACACCCCCCGAACCGAAGTCCGGCGCACCGAACGCCCGTACGGACGGCGCCGACAGTCCCGCCGATGCCGTCACCGGACCGCAGCACACCGACGTGCCGCCCGCCGGAGAACGACACCCCGAACCGACGCCCGCTGTACCGGGTGTTGCCGACGACGCATCGGCAGAGCCCGCCTGCGCGGACGACTTGTACAGCGGTTACGAACCCCTCTGAGCTCGGCCCGACCGGGTCCTGAACGTGATGAATAGGGTGCCTCCTTGCTGTCCTTCTTGCTGTCCTCAAGACGTGCGCGTGTGCGCGCTCCCCTCTCCCTTCTCATGGCCGGCTGTCTCGGCGTCGGAGTTCTCGCCGCGATATCCCCGGCCGCCGCCGCGGCCACCCCCAGTTCCCCGGCCTCGTCATCCGACGCCGACTCCTCCAAGGCCTCCGACCTGCTCAACGCCGTGCCGCAGGACAACGTCCCGCAGAACTACGTCCCGGCCGCCTGCAACAACCCGAGCCTCAAGGACGGCGTGGCCCAGTGCTTCGCCGACGTGCGCACCAACTCCGACCACATCGTCCGGCCGCAGGCGAGCGCACCCCCGTCCGCTGCGCTGGGCCCGGCCGACATCCAGGCGGCCTACAGCCTCCCCGCCGGAGGTGGGGGCAGGACGGTCGCGATCGTCGACGCGTACGGCAACTCGCACGCCGAGGCCGACCTGGCCGCGTACCGCGAGCACTACGGGCTGCCCGAGTGCACCACCGCCAACGGCTGCTTCCGCAAGGTCGATCAGCACGGCGGCACGGACTATCCCGCCGACGACGCGGGCTGGGCACTGGAGACCGCGCTCGACCTCGACGCCGTGTCCGCCGCCTGTCCGGCGTGCAACATCCTTCTCGTGCAGGGTGATTCGGCAAGCCTGGACAACCTGGGCACCGCGGTCGACACCGCCGTACGCCTGGGCGCCAAGTACGTCTCCAATTCGTACGGCCTGCCCAGCGAGAGCTCCTCCGAGACCGGGTACGACCACCACTACGACCATCCCGGGGTGGCCGTGGTCGCGTCCACCGGCGACACCGGCCATGTCCAGAACTGGCCCGCCACCAACCCCAACGTGGTGGCCGCCGGCGGCACCCGGCTGACCCGCACCGAGGACACCCAGCGCGGCTGGACGGAATCCGCCTGGACCTCCGGAGGATCGGGCTGCTCGCTGTACGAGGCCCAGCCCGCCTACCAGAGGGGCCTCACCACCGGCTGCGACACCCGGGCGACGGCTGACGTCTCCGCGGTCGCCGACCCCGCGACCGGCCTGGCCGTGTACGACACGGTGGGCAGAGACGGCTGGCTGCAGGTCGGTGGCACCAGCCTCTCCGCGCCGCTGATCACGGCGATGTACGCACTGGCGGGCACCCCGGTCGAGGGCACCTACCCGGTGACCTACCCGTACATCAACGCCTCCGGGATGACCGATGTCACCGAAGGGTCCAACGACGACTGCGGCACGGTGGTGTGCACCGCCGGCGTCGGCTGGGACGGCCCGACCGGTCTCGGCACCCCGGTCGGCGTGTCCGCGCTCGCCTTCGGCGCCCATGGAACGCTGTCCGGACACGTCACCGACAGCACATCCGGCGCCCCGCTCGCCGGCGTGGCGCTGGCCATCTCCGAAGAAGCGACAGGTGGCAGGGAGTACCACGTCACCACCGACGCCGAAGGCGCGTACAACCTCCCCGTCGCGGTGGGCGACTACCGGATCGCCGCCACCGACTTCGGCTACCAGGAGAACACCAGCTCCGCAGTGAGTGTCGCCGAGAACCAGAGCACCACCGCCGACCTGACGCTGGTGAAACTGCCCACCCGCACGGTGTCCGGCACGGTGAAGGACGGCAGCGGCCACGGCTGGCCCCTGTACTCGAAGATCACCATCGACGGCTATCCGAACGGCGCCGTCTACACCGACCCCTACACCGGCAAGTACAGCGTGGAGCTTCCCGAGAAGGCCACCTACGACGTCCATGTGGCCCCCGTCTACCCCGGCTACCGCAGCACGGACCTGAGTGTCCCGGTGGGCACGGCCGACGCACGGACCGACGTGGCCCCGGACGTGGACCCGACGGCCTGCGTCGCACCCGGCCACGCCTATCCGGCCGAGACCGGCTTCGAAGGCTGGACCGGCACCACTCCGGAGCATGGCTGGACGGTCGTCGATCATGGGACGAGCGGCGCCACCTGGGACTTCGCCGACAAATTTCTGTCCAACTGGACGGGCGGAACCGGGAACTGGGCCGCCGCCGATCCCTACGGCCGGGGCGGTGCTCCCGAGGACACCGAACTCGTCTCGCCCGCCTTCAGCCTGGCAGGCCAGGGCTCACCCGTCCTCGGCTTCGACGCCCTCTACGCCCCCAGCAAGGACTCGGTGGCCGACGTCGACCTCAGCCTCGACTCGGGCGCGACGTGGACCACGGTGTGGCACCGGGACACGGCCGAGTACCTGGGCCACGTCGCGGTCCCCCTGCCCCAGGCGGCAAACGCCAAGCACGTGAAGGTGCGCTTCCACTACTCCGGCAGCGGCCTGTCGATCTGGCAGCTCGACACCGTCACCGTCGGCTCCTGCGCAGCCGTGAGCGGAGGCATCGTCGCCGGAAAGGTCGTCGACGGCAACACCGGTGACGCCATCACACCCGCCACCGTCACCGACACCGCCGACAGCTACGCGACGGCGACCACCGTGGCGACCCCCGACGACCTGGCGTTGGCCGACGGCTACTACTGGCTGTTCAGCGCCCCCGCCGGACGGCACACGTACCGGACGGTCGCCGCCCGCTACACCACCTCGACCGGCACCCTCACCACACGGCCGGACAAGATCAACCGGTTCGACCGCACGCTCAAGGCAGGCCGCCTGGCGGTGAGTTCAAACGCCCTGTCCGTCAGCGAGACACTCGGCGGATCAGGCAGCAAGAAGGTCACCTTCACCAACAGGGGGCAGGCGCCGCTGCACGTCAACCTCGGTGAGCAGAGCACCGGTTACACCTCACCGGACGGCACCTCCACGTCCACGTCGGACTCCTCGGCAGGCGCCCCGACGCTGCGCGTCAAGGGCAACTACTCACCCGGACCGATGAGTTCTACCTCCCAGGCCGCGACGAGCACGTCGAGCGCCTCGTCGGCCACGGCATCGACGGGGCCCTGGACCGGCATCGCCGACTACCCCGAGCCCGTCATGGACAACGCCGTGGGCACCTACCAGGGCAAGGTCTACTCCGTTGCCGGAATCTCCGGACTCTTCGGAGGGGAGTACCTCAGCCGCGGCTATGTGCACGACCCGTCCACCGACGCCTGGACACCCATCGCCGACCTCCCGGAGGCCCTGGAGTCACCGGGTGGGGCCTTCGTCAACGGGACCATGTACGTCGCCGGCGGCTGGACCGCCGACGGTGCCCGCGCCACGCTCTACGCGTACCACCCCACCACCGACACCTGGACCCGCCTCGCCGATCTGCCCCAGGCGATCGGCATGCCCGACGTGACCACCCTCGACGGCAGCCTCTATGTCATCGGAGGCTGCACCGGATCCGGCTGTGGAGACAGTGTCAGCACCGTCTACCGCTACACCCCGGCCACCGACACCTGGACCCGGCGTGCCGACTACCCGTTCACCATGGAACGCGGGGCCTGCACCGGCATCACCGGTGAACTGGTCTGCGCCGGCGGCATCACGGCCGTCGCTGGAGGGGTCGACCCCCGCAAGGGACAGACCTACCGCTACAGCCCTTCCGCCGACACCTGGACCCGTGCGGCCGACATGCCCCAGGCGAGCTGGGGCGCCACCGCCAGCGGCAATGACGGCAAACTCCAGGTCGTCGGCGGCATCATCGGAGTGGACGCAGTCAACACCGTCGTCGAATACGACCCGGTGTCCAACACCTGGTCCAAACTGCCCAACGCCGGCTCCGCTCTCCTCCGGGCCGGCGGCGGCTGCGGGATCTACCGCATCGGCGGCATGACCACGTCCCTGGGCACCGCCTCCTCGGCCGAGGTCCTACCCGGGCACGACCAATGCGACGGCGACGACGTCACCTGGCTGTCGGCGGACAAGACCTCGTTCGACCTCGCCCCCGGCCGGTCCACCACGGTCACCGTCCGCGCGGACGCCTCGGCCGTGGCCACGGCCGGCACCTACACCGCGCGGCTCACCTACAGCACCGACGCCCCCTACGCCGGAGCATCGGTCAAGGTCAGCCTCAAGGTCACGATCCCGCGGACCTGGGGACACCTCTCCGGAACGATCACCGACAAGCACACGGGAGCACCGCTCGCCGGAGCAACTGTCCTGATCTGCCCGGTGGCGCACGCCAGAACGACCGGCTGCGACCACCTCGCACACACCGTGCGCACCGACTCCGACGGCCACTACGACCTCTGGCTGGACGCCCGCCCGAGCCCGCTGCGGATCACGGCTTCGGCCGCCGGGCACCATGCGGCATCCAAGGAGGTGACCCTGGTGCCGGGCCGCGTCACGACGGCCGACCTTTCGCTGACCGCGACCTGATCCCACGTCCCCCGCTCACCCCGCGCCCACCAGGACACTCGGTCTTGGTGGGCGCGGCTTCGCTTCTCCTCTGAGCACATCCGAGACGGGTATCCCTCGGTGGGTATGGCTGGTTCGCGCCGCGAGGAACTGACGCCGCCGGCCGGGGTGAGCCGGCCCTACTGCACGCGGCTGGAGCACAGGGGCGTCCCGCCGCCTCGGCTGCGCCCATGAAAGTGGCGAACGCTTTTGACCCGATCAGGGTATTTGCTCCGGCATTGGCCCTCCCCGTCAACGGCTTCATGAACCCCGGCCGCGCAACCGCACGACTGGTCCGCCGGCAGCGAGGGCGCGGCTTCGAGTCGCACACATGCCGTCGTTGCGGGCACCAAGCCGACCGGCATGTTCCCGGCGACACCATTCGCCACCCCATGGGCGGCGTATCCGCACGGCAGAGAGCCGGGTCTCGCAAGCCGGACACGAGCCCGCGTCACGGCGGACGCTGAGCCTCACCACCATCCCGCACGCACCGTGCACCGCTGTGGCGACCCGCACCTCGAATTCCTTGAACAGCACGTTCTGCCAGGCGTGTTCGTCGTGGTTGACGGCCTCGGCGTCGACGTCGGTGGCACGGTTCAGCCCGACCCACCGGAACCTGACGGGTTGTCATGTCCGCGTACCGCGGCGGGGCCTTCCCTGGCTCACGGCCCGGAACCGAACTTCGCGCGCGGCGTACGAGTCTGGTCAGAGAGACGGGTTGGTGAGGACACGCTGCGGGCAGAGGACCTGCCACACCAAGGGCTGGTAGCAGTAGCGGCGCAGACACCAGGCGGGCACTCCTCAGTACCGCCGACGAAGGCGACTCGTTGGAGGGGCGGTCCGGCAAGACCGCCCCTGACACGTCATCAGCCAACTGCACCCCGGCGACACCCCTGACCAGCAGGAATAGTGAAACGCTGCTGGAGTAGTAGATGAGGGGGTCAGCCCACTTTCACGGTGTATGAGCTGCTGCTCAGCTTGCCCCGCCCGCGGAAGACCTCGGTCCCGGCCTCGACGCTGGTCAGATACGCGTTGTTGGCCAGCAGCCTGCGCTGGACGAGGGCGTCGGCCATGGCGGTGATGTCTGTGTTCGCTGAGGTGGTGTTGGCTACGCGGACGTAGGAGTAGACGTTCCAGCTGCTGACTACCCTGCCCGCCTGGTCCTTGTTGACGATCTTCCCGACGTACAGGTCCCAGGCCGTACCACCGACGGTGGCACGCTCCCGTTTCGTGCCCAACGGGCCTGCTCCGCCTTGGTGGTTGAGTCAGATCATCATCTCGTCGTGGGGCTGCGCCGGTCAGTTGGTGAAGTAGAGGTACTGCCAGGTGCCGTAGGTCGTGGTGTTCACGTTGTCGCCGGAGGCGGGATCGACGTAGGACGTGCGGACCCGGGCGCGGACGCCCGCGGTTCCGGGGTGGCCGAGGTTGACGATGCTCTTGCCGTTCGTGCCGAGGGCGAAGTACTCCGAGTCGGTCGTCTGCCACGTGCCGCTGGAGTGGACCTGGAGGTCCAGGCGTTCCTTGCGGCTCTTGTAGTACGTCATCGTGGTGGTCAGGATCGCGTCGGTGTTCTTGTGGTAGTAGCGGTAGCGGGTCGAGCCGATCGTGCCGGTGCGGTAGTACTTGGACAGCGAGCTGGCGGTCTTGACGTGTGCGTACGCGGTGGATTTGACGGTCCGCGGGCTGTAGCGGGGATCGCCCTTGAAGACGGCGCTCACCGCGGTGTCGCGGGACATGGTGACGGCCGCCGTCAGGTTGCCGTGCGCGTCCACCTTGCCGCTCTTGATCAGCTTGTTGGGCCTGTCCGGGCCGTAGGGGTCGGCCCAGATCTCCACCGTGCGGTTGGTGTAGGTGGTGCCGAGGTGGGCGGTGAAGACGACGTTCTTGCCGTAGTCGTACGTCTTCTTGTTGTTGGTGAGCGTCAGGGCCGGTGTGGCGCGGGAGACGGCGACGGTGTCCGAGGCGGACGCCGGGGTGTGCGCGGCGTCCCCGGGATACGTCACGGTGTAGCGGACCGTGCCGCCGGCCGGGGGCACGTCGGTGAACGAGAACGCGCCGCCGGCACTCAGCGCCGTGGTGCCCAGGGACTTGCCTGCGGGGGAGAGCAGGTCGGTGCGCACGATGTTCACCGGTGTCCCGGCGGGCGGTCTGAGACCGGCGCTGAGGGTGCCCTTGACGCTGAGGGTCTTGGCGCGCGGGGCGTTGACGGCGAGTGTGGTGACGTACGTGCGTGGTTGGTTCACCGTCTGGAACTGCATGGAGCCGGATGATCCGGTCAGCACGAACAGCTTGGTGCCGTCCGCGGACCAGGATGTGGAATGACCGCCCCAGGGCATCCAGTCGTACGACAGGTTGCGGACGCTGGCCGGGGCATCGGTGCCGCCGGGGAAGCCGTAGGTGTCGCCGGTGTTCTCGGTGTCCAGCGTGGTCGTCGCGATGGTGCCGTCCGGGGCGACCGTGACGGTCTCCGGCTCGTCCTTGACCGGGTACTCGTGCACCTCCGCGAGGTCGGAGAGCCGGTATTCGGTGACCGCCCGGGCCCCCTGCCCGACCACCACGATCGACTGGGCGCCCGGAGTGAGCGCGGCGTCCCCGTAGAAGCCGCCCTCGTCCTTCGTGACGCGGATGACGGGGGTGTCGGAGGAGACGTCGTAGACGACGATCGGCCCGGAGCTGATTCCGCCGTCCAGGGCGACCAGGGTGTCCGGGTTGGCCGGGTCGGCGTACAGCATCGGCGGGCTGGCGAAGTCGTGGCCGCCGGCGAGGTCGAGTGTCACGGTGGCCGGACTCGCGGTCAGGTCGACCTCGCCGAGCCCGGAATCCCACTGGTCGCCGTAGCCGAACCAGATCCGGCCCTGCGTGAGCGCGATGTGGCGCGGCGCCGTTCCGGCGCCGGTCGGGTACTCGGCGCTCTGCGTGAGCGTCGCCGTGTCGAAGGCGACGATCTTGTCGGTACCTGAGCGACCGCTGGGAGACGATCGCCCCGTACTGCGTGTCGATCACGTACCGCCTGGAGGCGGGCGCCACGGAGACCACCTGGGAGGCCGTCGTCTCCGGTAACCGCGTCCTGAGCAACGGCGTCGTCGACACGGACACCGCCAGCATCACCCTGCGCAGCACGAACCCCTTCGACGTGGACGCCACGCCCGCGTGGCTCACGGGACTGATCGAGCAGTAAACCCGAGTACCTGGTAGCCCCGCCAACCCCCTTCCACAGGGCGGGGGTTGAGCGTTCTGTCGCCCAACTCACCCCGAGACACGGAGACATGACCATGGAACTGACGTCGTCCATCGCGACCGGTGTGATCGGCCCACTGGGCATCCTGATCGGCGTCCGCGTGCAGGAACGGTCCACCGTGCACCGTGAGCGGCTCGCAAACTCCCGCCAACGACCTTCTGGCCAAAGGCGAGGTTCTCGCTGTCCTTGCTCAAGTCCCACCCTCTTCTGCGGTCTCCGGGGCGAGCCCTGTCCAGTTGGCTCGGTACTGATGGCACCGAGGTCCGCGGCTCCGGGCCTGGGGAAATACTGAATCCATACCATTGGCATACCGTTTTCGAAGCGGGCCCGCCCAGTATCGAGGATGTCAGCGAATCCCGTTTAAACGCCGGGCGGAGTTTCCGAACCCGCCAGGGCGTTTATCGGGCGTCGTCGTGGCGAAAAAATTCACCTTCGATCGGAAGTGGAGATCCCATGACTGAGCAAACCGGATTCACCGACGCGGATTTCGTGCTGTCGCTGCAGAGCCTCGACCTTGAGGACGACAGCCAGACCAGCGTCATCGTCGACAGTTGCAGCTCCTGCTACCTCTTGAGCTGCTGACAGCGACTTAGCGCTTGCGGTCCCGGACTGCATCGGACAAAGCTCCCTCGTCCCATCCGGGACCGCTCGCAGCGTCAGATCCTCGGGCCCACAGGCTCCGGACCACAACCACCAGCGCGAAAAGGGGCGGGCTGAAATGCAGCGGCCGTGGGAAACAATGCTGTCCTACATGAGTCACCATCCGCGGTGGTTCGAGAACTTCAGCCGGCGCATGCCGAGCAGCGAGCACATGCGCGAATACCGGGCGGCGCTGCCGGACGACTGGCACACCTGGCGTCGTGGCTACTGGATCATCGCCGAACCGCCGGGCGCGCCCGTAGTCGGCCAGGGCTGGAAGCTGCACGTCTCGTCGACCTCACGCAACAGCACCGAGACCTTACGGCGGGCATTGCCGGTCATGCGGGATGCAGGGGTGCGCTTTAAGTTCCTGATGGACCCCTCGGCAGTGGGTGAGGCCAACGGAAAGTCGTTCCCCCGCGCATCGAGTGGGAAGTTCATCACCGTCTACCCGGACGACGACACGCAGTTCCGCGCCATCGCGGCAGCGCTGACTCAGGCCTTGGCGGGGCTGGACGGACCCTATGTCCTCACCGACCGGCGCTGTCCGGGATCGCGGGTGGTGTCCTACCGCTACGGCGGGTTCGTCAGCCGCTTCGAGCTCAAGCCCCTGGGCCTGCGGGATCTGATGATCCAGGCCCCCGACGGCTCGCTGGTCCCGGATGTGCGCACCCCCTACTGGCTCGTCCCGGACTGGGCGCAGGATCCGTACGCGGGTGCGGACCGGGGAACAGAAACGGACAAGGACGGAGCCGCGGGTGGGGGCGCGGGCAAGGGGTTGCTGGGCGGCCGGTTCAAGGTAGGGAGTGCGCTGGCGTTCAGCAACCGCGGTGGCATCTACCGCGGCGTGGACACCGAGACCGGCGCGGACGTGGTACTGCGCGAGGCCCGGCCGTATGTCGAGGTGGGCCCCAGAGGCATCGACGCGGTGGACCTGCTGCGCCATGAGTACCAGCTACTGACCGAACTGGCCGACACCGGTCTGTTCGTGCGCCCCATCGCGTTCTTCGAGCAGTGGGAGCACGCGTTCATCGCCGAGGACTACATCGACGGCAGCCATCTGGGCCACCTGAGCATCGCCCACAACCCCCTGTACGGCTTGGACCTGACCCCGGCCCGGCTGGCCGACTACTACGACCGGTTCCGTCTGCTGTGGGTGCAGACGGCGGACGCGATCGCGGCCTGCCATGAGCGCGGCATCGTACTGGGCGACCTGTCGATGACCAACATCATGGTCACCGCGGACGACCGGATCCGCGTCATCGATCTGGAATCCGCCTTCCACGAGGGGACCGACGGCGGCGCGGGGCTCAGCACCCCGGGTGCGGTAACCCGGCGGGCGATGGCCGCCGGGCGCGGCGACCGGCGCACCGACTACTACGCGCTGGGCGGGCTGCTGCTGTGCTGCGTCCTGGCCTGCCACTCGAACGACCTGGTCGACCACGACATCCCGCTGCGGCTCCTCGACGAGGTAGCAGCCGATCTGGCTCTGCCGGGAGAACTGGTCGCACTGATCCGGGACCTGTACGACGAGAACGCGCCGCTGCCCGACCCGGTTGTGCTGCGCCGGCGTCTCACCGACCTGCCCTTCACCACCGCCTGGCAGCAGCCCCCGCCGCTGGCACACCCGGTGACACCCGAACCGGAGTCCGCGGCCGACCTGAGACGGCGGATCGAGACCACGCTGGACGGCGTGGTGAAGTTTCTGCACGGTACTGCCGATCTGCAGCGGGAGGACCGGCTCTTCCCAGCGGACCCGCTGGTCTTCGAGACCAACCCGCTGTTCGTCGCGCACGGTGCCTACGGCTGCCTCTACGCACTCCACACCGTGGGTGGCGAGGTGCCGGACACCTTCCTCGCCTGGGCGCTGCGCAAGCCGACAGGTCATGAGGCGCTGCCACCGGGCCTTTACTACGGTTCAGCAGGTGTCGCCTGGGTGCTGTCGGCGATGGGCCATCGCGAGGTGGCGGCCCGGGTGCTGCGCGACGCCGCGGGGCATCGGCTGCTGTACGCCGAGCCGGGCGTGCTGACCGGGGCGGCCGGGCATGGCATGGCCTGCCTTCGGCTGTGGCGCGACACCGGCCGCACGGAGTTCCTGGACCGCGCCCGCGAGATCGGCGAGCACTTCGCGCGGAGCGCGCGGCATGAGGACGTGCGGGCCCACTGGACCGGCTCCGGCAAGCACGTCCCCGTCGGCTACGGAGAGGGCGCGTCCGGCGTGGCCATGTTCCTGCTGGCCCTGCACGCGGCCACCGGTGACGTGCATGTGCTGGAACTGGGCCGCGCGGGGCTGGAGTTCGATCTGGCCTGCGGCGAGTACTCACCCACAGGACGGCTGTCCTTCCCGGCCGTCGCACGCACCGACGACAAACCGTCCCCGGTACTGCGCCAGTACTGGGACGAGGGCACCGCGGGCATCTTGACCACCCTGCTGCGTTACCACTACGTGACCGGGGACGGAAGCCTGCGTAAGCACATCGATGAACTACTGCCGGACGTGCGGCGCAAGTACACGACGTTTCCCCAGCTGTTCCACGGGATCAGCGGTATCGGCAACACCCTGTTGGACGCCTACGAGTTCCTGGGCGACCCGGAGTTCCTGGGCGACGCGCAGCGGGCAGCCGAGGCAGTGCTGTGCTGTGCGGTGCGGCGGCCGGAGGGTGTGGTGTTCCCCGGCGAACAGTCGGTACGGGAGTGCTGCGACCTGGCGAGCGGCTCGGCCGGTGTCGCGCTCTTCCTGGACCGGTTCCGCAGGGCGCGCCCCGGGGCGCGCACCAACACGAACTTCCTGCTGGACGACCTGCTGAAGGAGCCACCGACGGCTTCCGGGAGCCGTGGATGACCGCCACCGTCCCCCCGATCACAGCCGCCGCGCCACGGCTCAGCCGTAACCGGGACTTCCAACTGCTTTGGATCGGCCAGGCGTTGTCGGACTTCGGCTCCTCGATGACGTACATCGTGCTGCCGCTGGTGCTGCTTGCGGCGGGCAACTCCACCACGGTCGCCGCGACCGTCGGCACGGTCTCGCTGGCCGTCGGGCTGGTGGCACGGCTGCCGGCCGGCTACCTGAGCGACCGCTGCGACCAGCGTGCGCTGATGCTCGGGTCCGACCTGGCCCGGCTGGTCGCCGTCGGGTCGCTGGCGGTGTACGTGCTCCTACGGCCTGTGCCGATCGCGCTGGCTCTGGTGACGGTGGTCGTGTCGGTCGTGGCACTGGAAGTGTTCCGCCCGGCCCAGAGCAAGGTGATCCGACGGATCGTGCCGACCGAGCAGTTGGGTGCGGCGCTGTCGTTGAACCAGGCGCGGGCGTACGGCGCAGACATCGCCGCGCCGGCGGCGGCCGGGCTGCTGCTGGCGCTCGAACCCTCCGTACCGCTCGCGGTGGACGCGCTGACCTTCGGCGTCTCCGCGCTGTGCGTGGCCGTGGCGGTCCGCGCGCCGCGCCGTGGCCGTGGCCCCGACGGGGCGCCAGGCGGCAGGGACGCGGAAGCAGCGGGTGCGCAGCCGGTCGCTGAGCGGTTCCTGACGAGGTTCACCGCAGGGTGGCGGTACCTGGCGAGAGACCGGTTCATGCGCTGGTGCGTGCTGTACGGCGCCGGGCTGAACCTGGCTTTCTCCGCCCTCACGTTCGCCCTGATCCTCGGCGTGGGCAGCAGGCCCGACGGCGCGGTCGCGGTGGGAACGGCCATGAGCGCGGCAGCGGTGGCCGGACTGGCCGGCTCCCTGCTCACCCCGTACGTCCAGCGACACGTTTCCCTGAAAGTGACCCTTGTCGCGGGTCCCGCCACCGGGGCCGTGCTGCTGGCCGTCGCCTGGACCAGCGGGAGCACCATCGCGTTCGTCGCCGGGTTCTGCGCCCTGTGCCTGCTCATCCCGGTGATTTCGGCGACGTTCGGCACGATCATGGCGGTCGCCGTGCCGGAGGAGATCTACGGCCGGGTCATCACCACGAGCGGCTTGCTCGCTCAGATCGTCCAGCCCTGTGGGCCGCTGGCTGCCGGGCTGCTGCTGGCCCGGCTGTCACTGGGGACGACTGCCGCCGCCTTCGCGATGGCGTTCGCCCTGCTTGCAGCCGTCCCCGTCGCTTTGCCCAAGCCGCCGCAGACAAGCACACCAGCACCGGCCAGGAGTCCCTCGTGATCACTCCACAGATGCCCGTTGGCGCCGGTAGCGCCCGTCCCGCCGTCTTGCAGTCCGTGCTCGAACTGGGTGCAACGGACAGGCGGATGCCTGCCGAACAGGCAATCCGGGAGGTGGTTGGCGTCGCACAGACCGCTGAGGAATGCGGGTTCCACCGCTTCTGGGTCGCCGAACACCACGCCTCGCTCGACGCCGTCAGCAGTGCACCAGCGGTACTCATCGCGCACGTCGCCGCCTGCACCGAGCGCATCCGGGTGGGTGCAGGCGGGGTAATGCTGCCCAACTATGCTCCCTACGCTGTGGCCGAGCAGTTCGCCACGCTGGGCGCACTGCACCCCGGCCGAATCGACCTGGGCGTAGGCCGCTCCTCGGGCGGCACCGGGGCCCATAGCAAGTTACTTGAGGCGGCGCTCAGGCGTGACCCCAGGGCGGCGCTCGAATTCCCCGCCCTGATCGACGAGTTGATGGGCTTCCTGGACGCGCCCACCCGTGCGCAGACGCCGATCGAGCCGGACCGCCCGACCCTGCACCTGTCTCCACGGGTCGCCTCGCCGGCTCCGGTGTATGTCCTGGGGACCAGCGAGAACGGCGCCCGAACGGCGGCCGAGCGGTCGCTGCCGTTCGTCTACGGGCTCCACCTGGGCCAGTCCAAGTGCCGCCCGGCGGCGGTGGAGCGCTACCGTGCGACCTTCGACCCCGGCCCGCGAGATGCCCTGCCCTACGTCATCGCCTCGCTGAACGTACTGTGCGCGGGGAGTGACGACGAGGCCGAGCAACTGGCTCTGCACACCGCGTGCAACGCCGTGCGGCGCCGCACCTGGACCGCTCTGGGAGAGTCCCCGGACAAGGCCCGGGAGGAGTTCCTCACCCGCAAGGTCCTGGAGGACCAGCAGGTGGTCCACGGCGGCCGGTCCACGGTGATGGAGGGCATCGAGCGGGTCGCGAAAACTCTGGACGTCGACGAGATCATGCTCGTCCCCTTCGACCTCACCGGCACCGGGCGCGGTCGGACACTGCGCATGCTCACGGGACGTCAAGCGCCGACCCTGGCCGTAGCGGCGGCGACCTGATCCGCCCAGTTCGGACCGGACTCATGCCGGCATCGAGCGATACTGAGTTTCGAGTACCGGGCTGGGGCCCGGACCGAACTCAGCTGCCGGGAATTGCCGGTACTCCTCGTATACGGCGAACGCCTCGGTCTGCCGCCCCAGTGTCCCTGCCCCTGGTCGCCCAGGACCGCGACGGACAGGTCGTCGGGACACTGCTTGGCGTCCCGTCCGGCACAGTCGGCGGCACGGTCGCCCAGCTGCCGGGCTACCAGCAGCACGCACTGCTGTCGATGCTGAAGCGGTGCGTGCAGGTGTACTGGCAGCTGGACTACATGCTGCTGTTCGGCGAGTTCGCCACCGAGCGCGACCTCGGGCCGTACTACAGGCGCCAGGGCTTCACGGTGATGCGGCCGGGGGAGACCATCGACGTCGGCACTCTGCTCACCGCGGTGCCGGTCCAGCTCGGTGCGGGGTCGGGCGAGACATTCTTCTACCGGTGGCGCGGCAACGTCCGCTGAGGTGGCCGGCCGGTCAGCTGCGGAGCAGGTCCGGGCGGGCGTCGGCGAGCGTGAAGACCCGCTGGAGTCCGTCTACGAGGACCGGCGTGATGCGGTAGCGGCGTGCGCGGTCGTCGCGCTCCAGCAGCATGGACGGACTGTCAGGGCCGATCCGCCTACGAACTGCCCGGATGCTGGTCAGGGTCCCACCGATCGCCTTCGGCGGGATCGGTGTGTCCGGGTGGCCGGCGAAGTAGTGCTGTATCTCGTCGTAGGTGGCGGTGCCGCCCAGGTCGGCGATACGGCGCAGCACGGCCCGGGCCACGGGCGGAGCAGAAGGTCTTCACCGGCCCGCGCCGAAATCTGCGAAGGCTCAGGTGAAATTCCTCCTCACGCGGGCGAAGGGGTCGACCAAAGCCTTGGCGGACCGCCTGGGCGTCTCGCGCCGCACAGGGGGGCGCTACCGGGTTGGATGTCAACACGGCGGTCGATAGCGCGGATCATTGGGTCGGAGGAGATGCTCGATGAGGACGGTGCATGACATCTGCCGTGGGTTGGCTCTGGACGCTGCCCACGTGTCCGCGTCAGCCGCTGCGTCGGCGGGCGCGCAATGCGTTCCAGTGCCGTAGCCGTTCGCTGATCTGGGCTTCGTAGCCGTTGCGGGTGGGCTGGTAGTACGTCTCGTTGTCCATGTCTTCGGGGAAGTAGTCGTCTCCGGAAAAGCCCTCGGTGGTGTCCGGGTCGTATTGGTAGTCCTTGCCGTAGCCGAGGTCCTTCATCAGCCGGGTCGGGGCGTTGAGGATGTGGGCGGGCGGCATGAGTGAGCCGGTGCGGCGGGCGGATCGGTGTGCGGCGTTGAAGCCGCGGTGGACGGCGATGGACTTGGGGGCGGTGGCGAGGTAGACGACGGCCTGGGCGATCGCCAACTCGCCCTCGGGGGAGCCGAGTCGCTCGTACACGTCCCAGGCGGCGAGGGCCTGCTGGACGGCGTGCGGGTCGGCCATGCCGATGTCCTCGTTCGCGAAGCGGACCAGGCGGCGGGCTACGAACAGCGGGTCCTCGCCGCCGTCGAGCATGCGGGCGAGCCAGTACAGGGCCGCGTCCGGGTCGGAGCCGCGCATCGACTTGTGCAGCGCGGAGATCAGGTTGTAGTGGCCCTCCTGTGCCTTGTCGTACAGCGGGGCCCGCTGCTGGATGTGCTGGGCGAGCCCGGCGGTGTCCAGGGTGGTTCCGGTGTCCGGGAGGGCCTGGAGCTGTTCGGCCATGTTGAGGAGGTAGCGGCCGTCGCCGTCCGCCATGGCGAGCAGGGCGCGGCGGGCGTCGTCGTCCAGGGGCAGATGGTGGCCGGTGAGCTGCTCGGCGCGGTCGAGGAGCGTGGACAGTGCGGCTTCGTCGAGGCGTTTGAGGACGAGGACCTGGGTGCGGGAGAGGAGGGCGCCGTTGAGTTCGAAGCTCGGGTTCTCCGTGGTGGCGCCGATCAGGGTGACGGTGCCGTCCTCGACGTAGGGAAGGAAGCTGTCCTGCTGGGCACGGTTGAAGCGGTGGATCTCGTCGACGAACAGCAGGGTGCCCTGGCCGATGCCCCGCCGGCTGCGTGCGGCGGCGAACACTTTCCGCAGCTCGGCCACGCCGGAGAAGGTGGCCGACACCGGTTCGAAGGCCAGGTTGCTGCCGTCGGCGAGGAGCCGGGCGATGGTGGTCTTCCCGACGCCGGGCGGGCCCCACAGGATGGCGGAGCTGAGGCGCTGTTGGGCGACCATGCGGCCCAGTGGAGCCTCCGGGGCAAGGAGGTGGTGCTGCCCGACGACCTCTTCCAGGCGGGTGGGGCGCAGACGGTCGGCGAGGGGCCGGGTGGGCTCCTCGCCGAAGAGCGGCAGGGTCGCTTCGGTCGGTTCCATCGGTCTCTCGGGTGGTGGGAGGCGGGCGTCTGCGGATGTGACGAGCCTTGCACGGGACACTGACAGGCGTCGGCTCAGCCGCTCGCGGGGAAGCTCGCGGCGCTCATCGGGCACCGGGGCGGTCGCGTCGCGGCAGCCGCTTGGTGACCAGGTCGTAGGAGTCCTCGACCACGTCGGTGATCAGCCCCTCGGTGATGCCGGGACCAGGACCGAGGGAGATCCAGTGGCGTTTGTCGAGGTAGCGGCCCGGTGTGATCGAGGCCTGGCCGCGTACGTGAGCGCGGGCGTGTTCGGGCTCGCACTTGACCGTGATGATCTGATCGTCCGGGTCGTCGGTGACGATCAGGAACACCTTGCCCGCGACCTTGTACACGTCGAGTCCGGGCGTGAAGGGGTATCCGTGGCTGACGTCGGGGAGGCTCAGTGCCGCCTGGCGGGCGGTGTCCTGGAGCCGGTCGCCGGCCGCGCTCATCGGGCCGCCCGCCTTCCGCTGCCGTAGGTGTGCGGGTCGACGGGCTGCTCCGCCTTGGGCAGGTGAGCGACGACGAGCCGGTAGGACTCGGTGACGAGCTCCCCGACGAGCTCCTTGTCGACGCCTGCCCCGCCCTCCAGGGTGATCCAGTGCTTCTTGTTCATGTGGTAGCCGGGGGTGATGTGGCTGTACTGCTCCCGCAGGGCGTCGGCCTCGCCGGGGTCCGCCTTCAGGATCACGACGGGACGCCCCGGGACCTCGGTCATCAGCATGAACACCCTGCCGCGCACCTTGAAGACCTCCCAGTCCGGGCCGAAGGGATGCTCCAGCTGGGCTCCGGGGAGTTCCTCCGCGCAGTCGGCGGCGGTCTTGTGCAGGTCCGTTCCGTTCATGGGGCGGTGCCTTCCTCAAGCGGGTGGTCGCGGCGGCACGTCCCATCCTTCCGTCGAAGCCGACTGGAAGGGCGGTAGGCTGCGGACACGTGATGGTCGACAAGCGACACCCCGGGCCGAGCGGGCAGGCCGGACCGGCTGCGGTTCCGCTGTACGGTTTCCAGCCCCCGGTCGGTACTCCGTACGGCCTTGAGGTGCATACCGTCGAGGAATTCTTCGCCCAGCACAATGACTGGCCGTGGAACCCGCCCCGTCCGGGCCGTGCCACCTTCCACTACCTCATCGCCGTCACCGAGGGCGAGTTGCGGCACGACGTCGACTACATCACGCGGACCGTCGCTCCCGGCCAGTGGCTGTGGGTGCGTCCCGGGCACGCGCAGTGCTGGCATCCGCCCGGCGCGGCCCGCGGCCCGTTCATCCTGTTCGAACCCGACGTGCTGCGGCCCGACCTCGCCCGTCTCCTGGCCCCGCTCACCGCGCACGAGGCCCCTGCGGTGCTCAGCCCGCACCCCGACGACACCGCCTGGCTCCAGCAGACGGCACTCCAGCTCCTGGACGAACACCGCGCACTGGGGCGCCGCCCCCTCGACCTCCACCACGCCCTGCGGCGCAGCCTGCTCGAATCGCTGCTGCTGCGCCTGGCCAACTCCCCGGGCATCGCCCCCATCGGCACGGCCACGGCCGGCACCGGCCGCGCCGACCGGTACGGGCGTTTCCTGGACGCCTTGGAGCTGCACTTCCGCGAACTGCACCACGCCGCGGACTACGCCGAGCTGCTCGGCTGCTCGGTCCGCACCCTCAGCCGTGCCGCCCGGGACGCCACCGGCAAGGGGGTACGTGAACTCATCGACGAGCGGCGCCTCCTGGAAGCCCGGCGCCTGCTGGGAGGCGCCCGGTGGGACGCCCGGACCGTGGCCGTCCACCTCGGCTTCACCGACCCCGCGAACTTCGGCCGCTTCTTCCGCGACCGCACCGGCCTCACCCCGGCCGCCTTCGCCGCCGGCGAAGCGAGGTCCGACGCTTGACGGAAACGCGGCGGACGCCCCTTGCCCGTCAGGAGGCAATGGCTGTCTTCGCGGTCTGTGCGTTGTCGCACCGCTCACCTGGCGAGAGCCCGCCGGATGAACTCCTCGCGGGTCGCGCTGGAGGCACGCGACACAGCCGCATGACCCACCGACATGTCGAACCCGTGGAAGGCTCCGCCCCACATGTGGAAATCGACGCTCACGCCCGCCTCCGACAAGCGGCCGGCGTAGATCAGGATCTCGTCGCGGAACCCCTCCGCCGAGCCGGTGTCGATGTAGGTGCGCGGCAGCCGGCTGAGGTTCTCGGCGCGGGCCGGCGCGGCGTACTGCGACACGTCCGGCCCGCCGCGCCGCCCGCCCAGTACGGAGGTCCACGCGTACAGGTTGCTGTAGCGGTCCCATACGCCTTCGCGGTCCACCATGCGACTGCTGTGCGTCTCGAAGCGGTCGTCGAGCATGGGGCAGATCAGAACCTGGTGGCTGAGCGCGGGAAAGGCGCGGTCACGGGCGAGCAGCGCGGTCCCCGCCGCGAGGCCGCCGCCGCCACTGACTCCGGCGATCAGGAGCCGCTCCGGGTCGATACCGAGCTCGTCCGCGTTCTTCGCCATCCACACCAGCCCCGCGTAGCAGTCCTCGACCGGCGCGGGATCGGGGTGGTCCGGCGCCAGCCGGTATTCGACCGACACGACGACCGCACTCCCCTCGATCACATGGGGAAGGAGATGACTCACGTGGTCCCGGCGGCCCCCCATGATCATCCCGCCGCCGTGGAGGCTGAGGATGCCTCCCTTGGGGCCCCGGTCCTCGACGGGGCTGAGAATCAGCACAGTGATGTCCGGCTCGCCTTCCGGCCCCGGTACCTGGCGCTCCTCCACCCGCACTCTGCCGCCCGCCGTCAGAGCCTCCGAATCCAGCCCGGGGGAACCCTGGGCGATCTGCCGTCGAATTTCTGGCAGGGTCTCGTCCGACAGGGCCGGAAAGACGGCCCCCCGCGCCTCCTCGACGGGCGCGAGTTCCGGGTCCAACGGAGGCCGGGTGGTCACGGCGCCAAAGTCGTCTGCTGGTGCCTGGTCTGCCATCTGTTCTCTCCTTCGGAAACGACAGGGTGCGGCGACACTCACCACCGGGCTGGGGCACTCACCGCGCACGATGTGCTGATCGAGGCGATCGAGCCGACGTGTGCGATGGCCTTGTCGCTTCCCATGATCAGTTCTCAGTCGTCCAGGACGACGACGTGCTTGCCCGGCGTGGTACCGGATTCGAGGTCGGCCTGGGCGTCCCGGACCTGCTCCAGGCCGTGGTAGACCTTCGCGACCGGGACCTTGAGGCGTCCCTCCGCGATGGCCTGAAGTTGATGGGCGAAGACGTCGGCCGGGAGATCGGCGGCCTCGCCCGCATAGCTGGTCAGCCGCACCCCGCTGGGGATCATGAACGGGGTGAAGCCGGGGATGGCCCACGCGCCGCCCAGGGCACCGGTGAAGCAGACGGTGCCGTGCACGCGCACGCATCCGAAGGTGTCCGGCAGGGCCGTGCAGCCCACCAGTTCCAGCGCGGCGTCCACGCCCTGCGGTGCGAGGCCCTGAACCTTCTCGGCGATGTGTCCGTCGTCCACGATCGGATGGTCGACGCCCATGGCCCGCAGTTCGTCGGCACGCCCGGCGTGACGCGTGGTGGAGATGACGGTGGCGCCGATGTCCTTGGCCATCGCCGCCGCGCTCAGCCCGACCGTGGAGGTACCGCCGCGGATCAGCAGCGTCTGTCCGGCCTTGAGGTCCAGGCCGCGGGTCAGGGATCCGTAGGCGGTCTGGAACATCTCGGGCAGGGCGCCGACCACGTCCCACGGCAGGGTGGTCTCGAACGGGATGACCTGCGCCGCGGGGACGGTGACGTACTGGGCGTACGCGCCGTCGTACGAGCGGCCCATGTTGCCCATCATGGTCGCCACCTGCCGGCCCGGGCGCAGTCCGCTGTCCTCGTCGGCGTCATCGACCAGGCCGACGCCCTCGATCCCGGGCACCCGCGGGTAGGTGACCTCCGCGTCCGACTCGCCCTTGCGGGTGGTGACTTCGGACTCGTTGACGCCGAACGCCTTCACCCTGATCCGCACCCAGCCGGGCCTGCGTACCGGCACCGGCACATCTTTGATCTGAAGTGCGTCCAGGCCGCCGGGCCGGGTGACGACGACGGCCCGCATCGTCGCCGGTGCGGCGCCGCCGGCTGCTGTTCGTTGGCTCATACCGAGTTCCTCACTCTGTTTCGCCCCCTTGGTGCGCTATTGCGGATGGCGTCCCGCCAGCCGTCAGGGACGGTCGATGCCCTCCCACAGGCCGAGGGCCTGCTGGTAGTGGGCGGTGGCCTCGAAGGGCGGGTTTCCGACGCTTCCCGAGGTGGGTTTGTCCGTGACGGCGGGCCACAGACGGGACTGCTCGCCGGTGGCGAAGTCGAGGACGATGTCGCGGATCCGCGTGTCCCGCTCGGCCTGCTCGGCGCTGCGGCCCGGCTGTTCCTGGCCGACCAGGGCGTACATCTCGCTGCCGTGCACAGCAGGCGCGCCCTCGGCGGGCCCGATCACCAGGAGATGGGCGTTGCCGCCCGCGGCGGCGTGCGCCAGGGCGCCGCGGACGGCCGGGAGCGCGAAGAGGTAGTCCGCCATGACCGCGGCGCGGACCTCGGCCGGGGTACGGCCGCCTTGGTCGTGGGCGTCGACGATCTTCTTCGCGCGGGAGCGGGAAATACGCCACCCCGCGACCTCGTCGACGACGCGGTCGAGGGTGTGCGGGTCGAAACGGTCCAGGTCGTTCGCCACCCACCAACCCATGTCGTCACTCGCCATGCTCAGCAGCACGTCGACATCGCGGTGCGCGCCCGAGGCGAGGACATCCATCGGATGGGCGTGCACCACCGCGCCCGGCTGCCCGATGTCCAGGACGACACCGGTGGCCTTGTTGTCCACCCCGCCGCGTACTCCGAGGTCCGTCGGGGCGACCTTGCGCAGGGCGTCCCTCAGGGAGACCGCGTCGAGGTCGAGCAGCTTCTCCGGGTTGTCCGCCACGCCGAGATCGGTGACGAACCGGTGCGCGAGCTCCTCGGCCCACCAGGCCGGGACGCTACGAGCGGGCCCGCCGGAGAACCCGGCCAGCCGCCGGTACAGGCCGTCGGCCGAGGAGGCCCCGAGCAGACCGAAGGTGGAGTAGGCGCCGGCACTGTGGCCGTAGACCGTGACCTGGTCGGGGTCGCCGCCGAAGTGGGTGATGTTCCGCTTGACCCAGGTCAGCGCGGCGATGACGTCCTGCAGGAAAAGGTTGCTGGCCTCGGCGAGTCGCCCGCCGTACTGCGAGAGCGAAAGCGCCCCCAGTGCGCCGAGCCGGTAGTTGACCGACACGCTCACCACGCGCCCCGACGCGGCGAGACCGGCGGCGTTCGAGGTGATCTGCGTGTTCGCGCCGTACTCGAATCCGCCGCCGTGGATGTACACGGTCACCGGGAGCGCCTTGTCGGCGGGCTGCTCAGGGGCCCACACGTTCAGGTTCAGGCAGTCCTCGCCCATCCCACTGTCCGCTTCGAGCCAGTCGCCGCTGTCGGGCTGGACGGAGACGACGCCCTTGCGGTCATAGCGGAGGCCCGGATCGAAGTCCGCGACCACGGGGCGGCGGTACCGCTCGGCGGTGGCGTACGGCATTCCCCACCAGGACCGCACCCCTGGTGCAGTCGGGGCCTTGGGAGCGGTGGCGGTCATGGTGTGTCCTTCCGGCGCGGTTCGGATGCTTCGCTCGGTGTGTCGGCGGCTGGTCCTGGTGACGTCGCCCATCGTTCCGTGGGATCCGACAAATCGCCCGGCGAGCAGCGGTCACCTGATGGTCACCAGGTGACACTTCGCCGCTCCTCTGCTTCGCCACCCGATGCGGGCTCGGTGGCGACGTCGTCCAAGCCGGCCGTAACCTGCGTACGCGGGCTGAGAACCTGACCGACACGCAGTCCAACAGCGGACGCCGTCGACGCTCGCGCCGACCATCCCTGCACGACACCTCGACGTACGGCACGGCCCCGTCCGCCCCAGCCGGTACGGCCATCCAACATGCCCAGCGTGCTCACCCCGCACGACCAGGTTCACTGTCAAAAAAGCCGAAACGGCCGGGTTCGTTGTCAAACACCTCGATTGGATAACAAAGGGCATCGGTTCGGTCGGCTGTGCGGCCACGGATCTTGACCGGTTGCCACTGAAGGTTGACCAACGCCGGTTTGTGACACCGAAGTTTGATCACCGCAGCTGACATAGGCTGACTCAACTATCAGCCGGAGGAGCGTCACACCATGGAACCGACCGTCGACCGGCCAGCGCCGCAGGTAACCGTCACGGACATTCGTACCCTTTTGGACTCTTCCGCTGAGCTCCCTGTTCTGTACATCAACTACGGTCCCGGCGACGGGGGCACCGAAGCGGAGTTGGACGTCTGGGCGGCAGGCCTGGTCCACCAGCCCGACGTAGTCCTCACCCGCGCGACCGCGCTGGACCAGCTCGGCGAGGAACCCAACAGCGAGACCATCGCGGCGTTCCTGCCGAAGGTTCAGACAGCCGTGGACCGGATGATCTCGGTCCGAGGCCTGTGAAGCAGATCTGCTGCTCAGTGGACCGTCCCATCGTTCAGATCACCAACGGTCAGGTTGTACCGGGTATCCCGGCCTGAACAGTCCGGCCGACCTGATGTCATCTGTGTCATCGCGCGGCCGGATCCGGCCATCGCCCCAGAACCAGGGTCCCTGGGCCCGTGTTTTCTCTGGTGGACACGGAACGCGCCGGGAGCTGGGTCCACCCGGGTCACTGGGTCCGACACCCTCGTACGAGCTGGTTCGTCAGGAGTGGTCCCCCGGGCCGGCGGCGGCCGATACCCGTGGGAGCAGACGCCAGTTCTGCACTCTGGCTCGGAACCACAGCATGATCGACTCGCTCAGGCGTGAGGCGACATCCTCGGCGGCCGGGACCACCACGTAGGTGCCCGGTCGAGGCTGTTCGCGTTGCGCTCCAGCATGCCGTCGGTCAGCATCACCAGCCGGTCGCCCGGCTGCAGGTCCAGTGACTGGACCCGGTAGGTGTGAGGGTCGTGGAAGCCGAACGGCATGTCGATCTTCGGAGTGATCTCCTGGACTTCGCCGTTCCGCATGCGCAGTGGCCAGGGGTGGCCGGCGTTGATGAACTCGGTTGTGCCGTCGATCAGGCTGATGCGGAGAAGCTGACCGGTGACGTAGCTCTGACGGCCATGCTCACGCATGGCCTGGTCGGCCTGGCGGGCCTGTTCGGCGAGGTCGGCACCGGCCTGCCGGGCCCGGCGCAGGGCGCCCACCAGGAGGGTGGCCAGCAGCGCGGCGTCGACATCGTGGCCCATGGCGGGTGACGGAGATCCGTACGGTGTCCCGGTCGATGACGCAGTCGAAGCACTGCTTCCCGATCTCGCGCTTGAGACCGGCCCTCTGGCGCGGGGCGTTGCGTTTTTCGTCGTAGACCTGGTTCAGTCGGTCGATGGCGGCTGTCTGGTTTGCGTACCCCGTCTCCTCTCGCTGGCGGCCTGTTGCGTCGCGATAGCGAATGGCGTACGGGTGGAGGCACCGGTTCTGACGGGTGCACTCGCAGTTCTTGAAGAGACGGCCCATCCCGCGGACGAGTTGGGTCGCCAACGTACTGATCTCCTGACTCATGCTGGGAGTTTGCTGACCAGCGGCGCCCCAGCATCACTCTGACCTGCGGCCGGACCAAACCGCGAGACGTTGATAGGTGTCGTCGCGCAGTAGATGGCCTGTACGTTCCTTGGCCGGGACGACCGGAACGGTGGCTGTTTCGAGTTGGGCGGATCCGCTTTGGACACGACCCGTCCAGTCAGTTCGCCGGTGCATGACCATGGATGGGAACTCGTCGCAGGACTTGCTGATGGCCCCTCGGTGGCGGACGTACTGAGGCGCCCTACTCCTTCCGAGAAGCCGGAGTCGCTTGCGGGTGTGGGGTCGTCCGTTCGGCTCGCCCTGGCCCGCCGGTCGCTCGGAGAGGTGCTGCGCGAGTCCGCCGAGGTCCGGTGACGGCTGTGGCAGCGCCTTCTCGGGCGAAGGAGCCGCAGAACGTCAGTAGGGCCTGGTTCGCCCTGGCCGACTGCTCCAAGTAACCGTAGTGACCGCGGTCCGGTATGAGTGTCGCGACGGACGGTGGTCGAAGTTGATGGCACGGAAGTCGGCGCGGAGTAGGGCGGGCATCTGGTGGCGGTGCTCAAGTGGTTGAGACCGAAGGCTGGGGGAGCCGCGTTGTTGTCTCGACGGCCTCCCCCTGTCCGGAGCCTGGGAGATCGGCAACGGTAGGTGCTTCTACGACATCCAGGCCGGAGTCAGGCATGACTTCATCGACAGCTGCAGCCCTTTGTTCCCTTTTCCCGTTACGTGGCTTGTCCGCTTGTTGTCCGGCAGCTTGATGAGGGGGCGGTCGAGACCCCGCAACCTGTTCCTCTGTGAGGATTCAACTTGCGAAGAGCGCGCGGAACGCACGAGATGCTTCGTACGGCCGGCTCGGGTCCCCTACCTCTGCGTGCGAGATGTGCGGTGTGTAAGCCCTCCGCCGAGGGGCGATGGCACTCGCTCGACGACCAGGAAGGCGGTATGCGAATGGACGAAATCGCCGATGGTGTTTCGACGTCGCTCAGCCGGCAGGAACGGCGGGTGCTGGCGCATATGGCCAACGGGCTGACGTACTACGCGATTGCGAAACGCATGCAGATCAGTCGGCACACCGTCGACACCTACTTCCGACGAATTCGCGCCAAGACCGGTGCACGCAGCCGCATGCAATTACTCATGTATGCCTTGCGTCTGGACGCTGACACCGAATGGGCGGCGGAAGGACCCGGTCCTCAGCCGGGACGGGCGACGGACGACAGTCGCGAGAGTGCGTCACGCGCGGAGCCATCGACCCTGCCGCCGCCCAGCTCGACGTTCCTCCCATTGGGTCTCTTTCGTCCTGAATAGTGGCATGTCAGTAGTATGTGGATGGCTTGGACGCTGCGGTTGATGCGGCGGGTGGAGGTGCGTGCTCTGCGCATGGTGCGCCAGGACTTGAGCCGGGCGAAGGCGCGTTCGCCGGGGGCTCGGAGTTGGGCGTGGTCGCGGTTGAACTGCTGGTAGTGCTCGGGCTGTTCGCTGTGGTGGTAGACGGGGTGCGGAATGTGGCACCGGTCCCCTGATAGGCGCCGTCCGCCAGCACGAGGATCTGCCGGGTCAGGCAGGGCTGGACGATGCCGTGGGCGCGGGTCGAGGTCAGGTCATGTGTGCGGCCGGGTGTCGCGCGGGAGAACCACAGCGGTGTGCCGTCAGGGCGGGCGATGACTCGGCGTACAGCCTGACTCGTCTGCCGCTCTTTATTTTCGCAGGTCAGAGACTATGTATAATTACTAAACAAAACCTTGGGGTCGAATCTGGGTCGAAATCGGGTTCGCGTATTGTCGTTCCCGTCCCGCTGTCCATGCGGCAGATCTGGTTATTCCGGGCATTGAAGGTTCTCCGGCATCGGTCTGCAGCGGACATCCAGGCGGCGGACAAATTCACAAGTACATGTACGAGGTGTCTCCCGTGCCGGCCTGCTCTGGCTGACCCCGACCACCGGTGGCGCGTCCTCCAGCGAGCCGTGCACGGGCAGGGCGTCCCGGTCCTCGCCGACCGTGCCTACATGGGCGCCGGCCCATGGGTGACGACAGCCCGCAGACGCCCGCCCGGCCGAGACCTCACACCCACCCGACAGACCGTCAACAGTGTGCTGTCGGCGGCACGGGCACCGGTCGAGCGCGGCATTGCACGGCTGAAGTCGTGGCGCATCTTCCGCAGATCCCGGTGCAGCCCGAATCGAATGACGTCAATCGCCGCCGTCCTCACCTTGGAGCGTCAACGCTGAAAACGCTCAGTCAAAGCCCGTCCCACATCGAGGGCAGGCACTGCGAACCATGACATCTGGCGGTGCTGCTGCGGGGTAGTGCCGACCTGGGTAGATGTCACCGCACTGCAAGCGGCAGTCGATCTCCGCCCGACGCGCCACCAGTTGGCAGGGAAGACGGCGCAGGGACCCGGTGGAGCTTGGCCAGCAGACCGATGAGCAGCATTTTCCTCATCAATGGCTACCAGCCCAACCAGGGCTATCTACCGGCGAGATGGAGCAGGGTCAACGTGATACCCGACACTCTTGACCTTGATGATCGATCAACACATGATCCTCACAGCTAGTTGTAAGAAAAGGTTAAGAAAACGGGTGGGGTGTGCTTTCACAACAACAGCGCCATGGCTGGCGTCAGGCGGTGCGGAATGGGGCGATAGCCGTCTTGCTCCTGGCGTGTGCGGTTCCGGTGGCCGGGGTGACTCCGGCGCTCGCCGATGACAAGGCGGGTTCGGCAGCGGTTGACAGGACTCCGGAGTCGCAGGCGAGTTCCCTCGCTGCCAAGACCGGCGACCGGGTCACCGTGGACGCGGCGACCACCGAGTCGTCCCAGGTGTTCGCCAACCCGGACGGCACCTTCACCCAGGAGATGAACGCGGCCCCGGTCCGCGCCCGCAGGGACGACGGAACCTGGGCCCCCATCGACACCACCCTCGTACGCGAAGCCGACGGCTCTGCACGGGCGGCGAACACCACAGCCGGTCTCACCTTCTCGGGGGGCGGCAGCGGCGACGGGCTGGTCACGCTGAAGGACGAGGGGCACGCGCTGCGGCTTGGCTGGCCCACCGGGCTCCCCGAGCCCCGGATCGACGGCGCCACCGCCACCTATGCCAGCGTTCTCCCGGACGTGGATCTGAAGTTGACGGCGCTGGACTCCGGTTACACCTCGGTGCTCGTGGTCAAGACCGCGGAGGCGGCAAAGAACCCGGCGCTCGCGACGATCAGGATGACGGTGTCGGGCAGTGGCCTGGACATCGCGCCGACGGCGGACGGCGGGTTCGTTGCGCGCGACAACGATGGCACCCCGGTCTTCGAGAGCCCGGCGGGGCGGATGTGGGACTCGGCCGGTGACACTCCGGCCACCGACGTCACCACTCAGCTCTCCCGCGTGGCCACTTCGGCAGAAGCCGAAACCCTGGACCCGGAGCCGACGGACGGGACGCCGCTGCCTGCTGCCGGCGGCGAGCCGGCTCCTTCGGAGGGACCGGGCAGCGGTGACACGGCGGCCGAACTCCCGCTCAAGGTCGTCGGTTCCACCCTGGAGATCACGCCCGATCCGGCGCTGCTCCACGGCAAGGACACTGTCTTCCCTCTCTACATCGACCCGCCGACCAAGGGCATCGCGCTGGGTGACTGGACGGCGCTGGCCTCCAACGGCACCAAGTACTGGGAGTTCGACGGGGACAAGGGGGTGGGCCGCTGCTCGAACTACGTCGGCTATCTCTGCTCCAACACCCCGTACACCCAGCGCATGTACTTCGAGTACCCGCTCTCGTCGATCCACGGCAAGAAGGTTCTCGACGCGACGATGGAGGCCTACCAGCTCTGGACGTTCAGCTGCGACCCGCACTGGTACGACCTGAGCCATGTCACCAAGGGCATCTCCTCCAGCACCACGTGGTCGACCCGCCCCACAGCGGACGACCTGATGGGCGACCGGAACGTGGCCTACGGGCGGGGCAGCCTGTGCAGTCCGTCGCAGCCGGCGAACTGGGTGCGCTTCAGCGACAACGTGGCCGACGAACCCAACGAGAACCTGACGACCACGCTGGCCTCCGCTGCCGCCAACAAGGATCCACAGATCACCTTCTCGCTGACCGCGCACGACGAGTCGGACGCCGGCGCGTGGGCGCGGTTCCGCAACGACGCGAAGCTGTCGGTGACCTACGTGTCCTACCCGGGCAAGCCGACCTCCTACGGCGTGCAGCAGGGCACCACCGGGCGTGCCTGCAACGCATCTTCGCTGCCCTTCGCCACCAGCGTCACCACGCCGAAGATGCTGGCGACCGTGCAGTCGGCGGACGGCTCCAACTCCCAGCTGCGGGCCCTGTTCGAGGTGTGGAAGGCCGACGGCTCCAGCCGTGCCTGGTACGCGGCCTCGCCGGACGGCGCCTGGGTAGCGGACAACGCGTCGCGCAACGCGTCTTCCAGTGCGCTGCCGCCGCAGGCGGACTACCGGATGCGGGTCAAGACGCAGGCGTACTACAAGACGGACCGGGGCGTCACGGGTGTCCTGGACTCGTCCTGGTCGTCCTGGTGCTACTTCCGGGTCGACACCGATTGGCCGCCGCCTCCGGTGGTGACCAGCGCGGACGGCGCCTACCCGTCGGCCGAGACCGATCCGGCTTCAGGTGGGGTGGGCACACCGGGCAAGTTCACTTTCACCCCCGGCGACACCAACCCCACCACGGCCGGAATCCAGTCGGACGTCGTCAGCTACAAGTGGAAGCTGAACAGCGGCGCGGTCTCTGCTCCGATCCCCGTCGCTAAGGGCACGGCCACCACCCAGACGATCACGCCGAACCAGGCCGGTGAGAACACCATCCAGGTCTGGGGCTTCGACGCGGCAAGCCACAGCTCGAACACTGGCTACTACAGCTTCCAGGTGAAGGGCGCTGAACAGCCCTCCGGAATCTGGCATGTGGACAACGGCCTCACCGACTCCACCACCGCCACCCAGCACCCCCTGACCTCCTCGGGAACCACCTGGGACACCCTGGCCCGCAGCGGTCCCGGCGCGGCGAAGCTGAACGGCACGACCGCCTACCTCTCCACCTCCGGTGCGGTGCTGGACACCACCAAGTCCTTCACCGTGTCGGCCTGGGCTCGTCTGACGAAGAAGGACGTCAACTACACCGTCCTGTCCCAGGCTGGCACGAACGCCTCCGGGTTCCAGCTGTACTACTCCACGGCCTACAACGCCTGGGTCTTCAACCGGCACCAGACCGACGTCGCCACTCCGGTGCTCACCCGCTCGATCGGAAGCAAACCGCCGGTCCTGAACGCCTGGACCCATCTCGCCGGTGTCTACGACGCGGCGGCGCAGACGATCCAGCTCTACGTCAACGGCGTCCCGCAGGGCGAGCCGACACCGTTCCCCGTGACCCCTTGGAAGGCGTCCGGCGGACTACAGGTCGGCCGCCTGGTGGCTTCAGGGACCGGCAAGGAGAACTTCGCCGGCACCATCGACGAGGTCAAGGTCTGGTCCCGCGCGCTCGCGGACACCGAACTCGCCCATGACGCCTGGCTGGAGGACGAAGATCTGAGCGACGGCACCGCCGGCGACCCGGTCCCCGCGCTCGTAGCCAAGTGGGACGCCACGGACATGGCCAACGCGACCGGCACCACGGTGAAGGACACCAGCGGCTTCGGCCGCAACCTCACCCTCAACGGCGCCGCGCTCACCCAGTTCACCACCGGCGACCCGGACATCGGCGAGGAGGTGACGACCACGCAGGCGATGACCCTCAACGGCACCAGCGCGTACGCCACCGCCACCGGACCGGTCGTGGACGACGCCGGTTCGTTCACCGCAACCGCCTGGGTGACGCTGGACCCCGCCAAGCTCGCCGACACCAGCAAGTCGTACGCGGTGCAGGTGTTCGGCCAGTCGGGAACGAGCCAGTCCGCCTGGGGCGTCTGGTACGAGCAGCCGGCCGGCAGCACCCAGGGACGGTGGACGTTTGGCCGCCCCGACAAGGACGGCACCGGAGCGGCCTGGACCAAGAGCGAGTCCACCGCTTTCACCACAGCCCAGCTGGGTGTCCCGGTCATGCTGACGGTCGTCTACGACGCTCAGTCGGCAGCCGATCCCGATGACACCTCCAAGCTCGGCGCGCTCAAGCTCTACGTCGACAGCGCCCTGATGGGCGACGAGGACGGCGTGCCGTACTCCGCCCCCTGGCAGGGTGGCGGCGCGTTCGAGATCGGCCGGGCGAAGATCAACGGCGCCGCCGCGCGCTTCTTCCCCGGAAGCATCGACAGCGTCCGTGTCTGGGCCGGAGCCACCTCCACCGACGCCATCGCCAACCGGCGCAACACCGAGCAGCACTAGGAGCAAGGTGGGACAGGGCGGGCCAGTTGCCCGCCCTGTCCCACCCTGTTTTCTTCCGCTCTTTCTTCGTTCCGCCCTCAACGCTGCGCATGTCTGCGCGGACACGTCATCGAGATCCGGCGTCTCGGGCACCGACACCGCCGCCCGAGCGCCTCCTGCCCATTTCCCTTTCCGAAAACGGGACATCGCCGTGCCTTCAACACCCTTTCGCACACGCTTGCCAGGGGCGGTCATACGCCGCTGGCTGGGCCGTGGCGCACTCGTCACCTCTCTCGCTCTCCTGCCGCAAGTCGTGGCTCCCCCGGGTTACGACTTCGCCGCGCAGGCCCAGTCCCAGACTGTCCGTAAGCCGCTGGAGGACCGGCTCGAGGCGAAGACCGACAAGGTGGGCGTGCTCAAGCCCGGCACGTCCAAAGCGCCCAAGGACAAAGCCGCGTCGGCGTCCCGCGAGACCCGTGAGCGGCTGCAGAAGGCCGCCTGGCCGAAGCCCGGGAAGGCCACCGCCGCGGTCGCGGCGACCGGCAGGGCCGCCGTCACGGTCGGCGGGCTCGGCATGACGCTGACCCAGCAGCCCGCTGCCCCGGCAGCCAAGTCGGCGAAGACCGGGAAAAGCACGAAGGCCACCGGTCCGGCGGAAAAGGTGGCGCTCGGCGTCCAGTCCGAGTCGGCCGCGAAGAAGGCGGGTGTCAACGGCGTCCTCCTCACCGTGGACCCCGCCGGAGCCGCATCCGAGGGCTTCACCGGCGACAGTGACCGGCTCCGGGTCTCCCTGGACTACTCCTCCTTCAACGATGTCTACGGCGGCAACTTCGGCCCCCGTCTGCACCTGGTGACTCTCCCGGCGTGTGCGCTGACCACTCCGCAGAAGAAGGCGTGCCGCACCCAGACCCCAGTGACGGGCGCGGACAACGACACCAAGTCCCAGACCCTGACCGGCACCCTCCCCGCCAGCACGCTGAAAGCCGGCACCCCGATGCTCCTGGCAGCGGCTGCCGACAGCTCCGGCGGCGGGGGCGACTACGCCTCCACCCCGCTGTCCCCCACCGCGACCTGGGAAGCCGGCGGCAGCACGGGTGACTTCACCTGGAACTACCCGCTGCGGGTTCCTCCGGCAACGGCTGGCCCGGCCCCCAGCCTGTCGATCTCCTACAACTCCGCCTCGGTGGACGGCCGCACGGCCGGGGAGAACAACCAGACCTCGGTGATCGGCGAAGGCTTCTCGATGACCGAGTCCTTCATCGAGCGCAAGTACGCCCCCTGTAGGGACGACGGCCAGTCCGGCAAGGGCGACCTGTGCTGGAAGTATGCCAACGCCACCCTTGTCCTCAACGGCAAGGCGGTGGAACTGGTCAACACCTGCGCAGACAAGGCCGCCTGCGACACCGCAGCCCTGTCCCAGGCATCTGGCGGCACCTGGAAGCTGAAGAACGAGGACGGCACCCGTGTCGAGCACCTGACCGGAGCCACCGGCAATGGCGACGACAACACCGAGTACTGGAAGGTCACGGACGCCTCCGGCAACCAGTACTTCTTCGGCAAGCACCGGATGCCCGGCTGGAGCGACAACGGCACCGCAGCCGACGATCCGGTCACCAACTCCGTATGGACCGTGCCGGTCTTCGGCGACGACTCCGGTGAGCCCTGCTACAAGTCCACCGGCTTTGCCGACTCCTTCTGCAATCAGGCGTGGCGCTGGAACCTGGACTACGTCGTGGACACCCACGGCAACGCCTCCACGTACTGGTACACCCCGGAGACGAACTACTACTCCAAGAACGCCGACACCGCCGTCAACGGCACCGGTTACACCCGGGGCGGCTACCTCGACCGTATCGACTACGGCCTGCGCAGCGACCTGATCTACAACAAGCCCGCCGCCCAGCAGGTCAGCTTCGACTACGCCGAGCGCTGCGTCGTCTCGGGCGGCTGCTCCAGCCTGACCAAGGACACCAAGGCCAACTGGCCCGACGTGCCCTTCGACATGATCTGCGCGGCGAGCACCAAGTGCACCACCCAGATCGGCCCGGCCTTCTTCACCCGCAAACGCCTCACTGACATCACCACCTCCGTGTGGACCGGCAGCGGCACCACCCAGCGGGACGTCGACACCTGGCACCTGGACCACAGCTTCCCCGACACAGGTGACGCCTCCTCGGCGAGCCTGTGGCTGAAGTCCATCCAGAACACCGGCAAGGCCAACACCACCACGGCCGCCATGCCGGCGATCGTCTTCGGCGGCATGCAGCTGTCCAACCACGTCGAGGGCAGCGGCCCTGACACCCTGCGCTACATCAAGTGGCGCGTACGCACCATCAAGTCCGAGACCGGCTCCACCCTCACGGTCAACTACTCCGACCCCGACTGCATCTGGGGCACCAGCATGCCGGCGGACGTCGACAAGAACACCCGCCGCTGTTATCCGGTCAAGTGGTCCCAGTCCGGGGCGACCCCGGTTACCGACTGGTTCCACAAGTACGTCGTCACTTCCGTCTTCCAGGACGACCCCTACGGCCACGGTGACACCGGCGAGAAATACTACGACTACCAGGGCGGCGCCGGCTGGGCCTACGCCGACGACGAGGGCCTGACCAAACCGTCCAACCGCACATGGTCCCAGTGGCGCGGCTACGGCAAGGTCGTGGAGACCTCCGGCGACACCGACGGGGGCCCGCGCTCCAAGAAGTCCACGCTCTTCATGCGCGGCCTCAACGGCGAGAAGGAACTCGACGGCACCGCCCGGGTGGAGAAGGTCACCGACTCCACCGGCACGGCCATCGACGACACCCGCCAGTACGCCGGCTTCGTGCGCGAGACCATCGTCTACAACGGCACCGAAGAAGTCAGCGGCACCATCAACACTCCCCTTTCGTACAAGACCGGCAGCCACGCCTACAGCTGGGGCACCACCGAGTCCCGGATCGTCCAGGCCGGCGAGACAACCACGCGCACCAAGACCTCCACCGGCACCCGCACGGTCAAGCAGAAAACCACGTACGACCCCGTCTACGGCGTACCGATGACCGTCGAGGACAGCGGCGACGCCGCCAAGACCGGCGACGAGTCGTGCGTGAAGACCAGCTACGCCCGCAACACCTCTGCCTGGCTCGTGAACACGGTCTCGCGCACCGAGACCTACTCGGTAGCCTGCGCGACCACCCCGGTGGTCCCCGACGACGTCATCTCCGACATCACCACGGCCTACGACGGCCAGACGGTCGGTGTGGCCCCCACCAAGGGCGAAATCACCTCCTCCTACCGGGTCGCGAGCTACGACGCCGACAAGAAGCCCGTCTACCAGCAGGTTTCTGGCACCACCTACGACAAACTGGGCCGCCCGCTCACAGCGACCAACGCCCTCAACCAAACCGTCAAAACCACCTACATCCCCGACGACACCGGCTATGGCCCGCTGACGTCCAAGACCACCACCGACCCCAAGCTGTACAGCACCGCCACCGAGGTGGACCCTGCCTGGGGCACGGCCACCAAGACAACTGACGCCAACGGCAATGTCACGGAGTGGTCTCTCGACGCACTCGGCCGTCTGAAGTCGGTCTGGAAGCCGGACCGCTCCCGCACGCTGGGCGACGCTGCCAGCATCGGCTACGCCTACAGCATCAACAACGACAAGGAGACCTGGGTCCGCACCGACGCCCTCAAGGCCGACGGACAGACCTACAACAGCTCCTACGAAATCTTCGACGGCCTGCTGCGCTCCCGCCAGAAGCAGACCCCCGCGCCGAGCGGCGGCCGGGTGATCTCCGAAACCCTCTACGACGACCGCGGCCTGGCCTACATGGCCAACAGCCAGATCCACGACGACAACGCCCCCTCGGGCACCCTGGCCAACACCTTCACCGGCTCCGTCCCCGCCTCCACCGAGACAGTCTTCGACGCCGCCGGCCGCGCCACTGAATCGATCTTCCGGGTCTACGGCCAGGAGAAGTGGCGCACCAAGACCGACAACCAGGGCGACCGCACCGCCACCACCGCCGCCGAAGGCGGCACCGGCACCCTGACCATCACCGACGCCCGCGGCCGGACCACCGAACGCCGCGAATACGGCAGCCCCGTCCCGACCGGCAGCGACTACACCCGCACGCTGTACGAGTACACCCCCGGCGGCCAGCTCAAAAAGGTGACCGGCCCGGACGGCGCGGTCTGGACGTACGACTACGACCTGCGCGGCCGTAAGACCACCTCAACCGACCCCGACAAGGGGAAGGTCGACACCAGCTACAACGATGCCGATCAGCCGCTGACGGTCACGACCACTCTCGACGGCGCCTCCCGCACTCTGATCACCGACTACGACGAGCTCAACCGCAACATCGGCACCTGGGACGGAGCGAAGGACAACGCCCACCAGCTGACCAAGTTCACCTACGACTCACTGGCCAAGGGCCAGCCGACCGCTTCGATCCGCTATGTCGGCGGCACCACTGGCAAGATCTACTCCCAGGTTGTCACCGGCTACGACGCCCTCGGCCGTCCCAAGGGCACCAAGACCGTCATCGCCGCCACCGACCCCCTCGTCACCGCCGGCGCGCCCCAGACCTTCACCAGCTCCACGGTCTACAACATCGACGGCACTGTCCAGAACACCTCCATGCCCGCGGTGGCCGGCCTGCCCGCCGAGACCGTCACCAACAGCTATAACGACCTCGGCATGCTCACCGGCACCGACGGCATGACCGACTACGTCCAGAACATCGGCTACTCCCCGTACGGTGAGATCGAGGAAACCCGCCTGGGCACCTCCACCGGCGCCAAGCAGTTTCAGATCCTCAACCAGTACGAAGATGGCACCCGCCGCCTGTCCAACACCCACACGGTCGACCAGACCAACACCGGGAACACCAGCGACGTCGACTACGTCTACGACACCTCCGGCAACGTCAAGTCGGTCACCGACAAGGCGTCGGGCAAGGACACCCAGTGCTTCGCCTATGACGGCTACCGCCGCCTGACCGAAGCCTGGACCCCGACCTCCAACGACTGCGCGATCGCCCGCTCGGCGACCGCCCTGGGTGGACCTGCGCCGTACTGGAGCAGCTGGGCTTACAAGCCTGGCGGCCTACGCGATACCCAGACCGAGCACAAGGCCACCGGTAACACCGCCACCACGTACGGCTACCCCGCAGTCAGCTCCTCCGGCGCTGGCCAGCCTCACACCCTGACCTCGGTCACGGTCAACGGCGGCACCGCGAAGCCGTACGCCTACGACGAGCAGGGCAACACCACCAAGCGCTATGGCCTCACCGGCACCGCGCAGAGCCTCGTCTGGGACATCGAAGGAGAACTCACCCGCCTCACCGAAGGCACCAAGACCACCGACTACCTCTACGACGCCAACGGCGAACTCCTGATCCGCCGCGGCCCGGCCAAGACCGTGCTCTACCTGGCCGGTCAGGAACTCCACTACGACACAGCCGCCAAGAAGTTCACCGCTCAGCGCTACTACCCCGCCGGCGATGCCACCGCCGTCCGCACCGAGGCCGGCCTGTCCTGGATGGTCGACGACCACCACGGCACCGCCTCAATGACGGTGGACGCCACCACCCAGGCCGTCACCCGCCGCTACACCAAGCCCTTCGGCGAAGCACGCGGTGCAGCCCCGTCGGCCTGGCCCGACGACAAGGGCTTCCTCGGCAAACCCGCCGACACGGACACCGGACTCACCCACGTCGGCGCCCGCGAGTACGACCCGGCCACGGGACGCTTCCTGTCCGTCGACCCCGTCCTGGCCTCCGACGACCACGAGTCCCTGAACGGATACGCCTACGCCAACAACACCCCTGTCACCAAGTCCGACCCCACCGGCCTCCGGCCGATCACCGATTGCGACCGGGGGTGCAGCGACGGCAAGGGCGGCAGTTACCACGACAACATGGTCATGGGCCCGAACGGGACCTGGGTGTACGTCAGCTCAAAGCAATACACCCAGACGTTCCAGTATCAGAAGGCAGGCGGCGGCACCGGTAGCGGCAGCATGACCGTCACCGTCCGCACGGTCGGGGGCGTCAAGTCGGCGACAGTGGTCTTCAAGAAGGGACCCGACCCGAAGCCCCAGGAAAAGGAAGGATGGCAGTGCAAGTCCTGCTGGGCGATGGGAACGAATCCCAACTACGACCCGAACGCCAACGACCTTCCCGACACCGGCAAGCTTGCAACCTGGCAGAAGGTCGTGCTGGGAGTCGTCATGGCTGTGGCGGCGGCCGTAGTCGCAGCGCCGGCCGCTGTGGCTGTCGGACCAGAGATCAGCGCAGCATGCCTGGTCAATCCTGGTGGTTGCGCCGAAGTGGTAGCCGAAATAGGAACAGGCGGCGCCGCAGGCGGAAGCTTGCCATCTGGCAGCATATATGGGGGCGCGGCAAATGCCGCCAACGGGGCCCGGCTTGCGAAACAGCTAGAGTACGAGGTCGATGCAGCCGCTGCCGCCAAGATGTTCACCAAGGACGGTGACCTCACTGCGGAGACCATCGCGCGTTCCCCGAAAATCCAGGAGGGCACCCAGATGGGGAACACCCATCTGCAAGAGTACTTCGAGGCGCACGGCGGTAGTGAGCAGTGGGGTAAATACGCCACTCCGCGGCTCAACATCCCTGGAGGCGAGGGAACTTTCGACATCCATTTCTATAGAAATGAAGTGAGTGGAGAGATGTACTACTACGACTACAAGGTGAAGCTGGGCGGAGGGCGGAGAAGGTGAGAGTTCGCTATCTTGGCGCCCCGGAATCTCCTCCCAACCCGGTCGACGGCAGATACCACTTCATTCCGGGGAGGGAATACGTAGTGCTCGAACTGCATGTACGGAGTGACGGTTCTTCCTCTCTGCGAATCGAGCACTCGCCAGGCGACCTTGCCGGCCTGTACAGCGGAAAGTACTTTGAGCAGGTCTCTGGCGGCATCCCTTCTCAATGGAGCGTGGAGATCCATCCGCGAGGCGGGCTGAGCATAGGGCCGAAGGATTGGATCGCAGGAGATTTCTGGGAGCGCATGATGGAGCGTGACCCGGAAGCGGAGGCTGCCTTCGAGGTGACACGCGACGCGATCGTGGCCCAGGATCCGGCCGCCTGATTCAGCCAGTGCGGGTGACCCGGGTGAACGCCGAGGCCATCCCGTAATATCCGCCGGACCCGGCGCGGACTTCCTCTCCCCGGAGGATGGCCGCGCCGGGCGCAAGGCTTTCCCGCCCGCCTTAGTACCACAGCCGGACTTCTGCGTTTTTGCAGGTCAGGGCCGTTCTGGGAAGCCGGTCGGGCTGATGGAGTGTCAGTTTGTGGAGGGTCTCGTACGGCGCTCACCTGGCAGGATGTCGGCGTGCCGCCTGTCGGCGCGCGTATCTTCGGTGACGGCCGTGGCGAAGTCCGGCTGTAGTACTAGTACTCCAGCAGTACTTCGTGGCTTGACCTGGGGAAACGTCGAGCGGTGGGAGTGTAGCGGGCAAGACACTGAGCTGTTTCAGAGTGGCCACTGATCGGGTGACGCCGACGGGGTGCGCAACGCACGAGGCTCCCGTGCCGTTGGGGGAGGTGTTCGAAGTCTCAACCCACAGGCACAGGAGCCGCGTTGGTTCCGTATTCTGCCGCACTCGACCTGCCGCATGCCCTGGTCGAGTGGGTCACGATGCTCATCGTCACTCGCGAGGGTGACCGCCGCTGCAAGCTCCCGCCGCACCAGCGTGCGCTGGTCGGCCTGGTGTACCTGCGCCGGCACGACACCCTCGCCCAACTCGCTGCCGGCTTCGGCATTTCCGTCGGCACCGCCCACGCCTACACGACAGCTGTCATCGACCTGCTCGCCGGCCGCGCGCCCGGCCTGCTGCGCGCCCTGCGTGCGGCCGACCCCGACTACGTCCTCCTCGACGGCACCCTCGCGGAGTGCGACCGGGTCGGCGACAGCCGGGCTGACTTCTCCCACAAACACCGACGCCACGGAGTGAACGTGCAGGTCGTGACCGACCCGGCCGGGCGGCTGCTGTGGATCTCGCCCGCTCTGCCCGGCCGCGTGCACGATCTCACCGCGGCCCGCAACCACCGGATCATCAGGATCTGTGAGCGCCAGGGCATCCCGGTCCTCGCCGACCGTGCCTACATGGGCGCCGGACCATGGGTGACGACAGCCCTCAGACGCTCGCCGGGCCGCGACCTCACGCCCACTCAACAGACCGTCAACCGTGCACTGTCCGCAGCCCGGGCACCGGTCGAACGAGGCATCGCACGCCTGAAGTCATGGCGCATCTTCCGCAGATCCCGGTGCAGCCCGAATCGAATGACGTCAATCGCCGCCGCCGTCCTCGCCCTGGAGCGGCAACGCTGAAAACGCTCAGTCACCCGCCGAGCCTTCAAGCCCTACGGCGAGACCCGCGGAACCAAGCCGACCAGCTGGCCGAACCAGCACACCTACCTCGGCGTCGGCATCGACGACACCAACACCGGCCTCACCCACCTCGGCGCCCGCGAATACGACCAGAACACCGGCCGATTCGTCTCCGCCGACCCTGTCTTCAACCTCGCCGACCCGCTCCAGATGAACGGGTACGCCTACGCCAACAACAACCCGGTCACACGAAGCGACCCCACCGGCCTCGAAAGCTGTGGTCCTGCCAACCCCAGCTGCAGCGCGGACAATATCGAGTCCATGAACAAGGGTGGGGGCGGCGGGGCGGACGCCAAGACCGACGACAAGGGGAAGGACAAGCAGGGTACGACGGTCGTCCGCAACGGAGGACAGTCCAACGTGGCGACAGCCTGCACTGGCGCGGCCGTGGGGGCGATGAAGAACCCGCACGATGTTGCGGTTTGCAAGACCGGACAGGCAGCTGCTGAGTGGGCGACAGCCCACAACATCGACGGGTACGTCACCGTGGATATCGGTGATGGCTCGCAGTCAACCAATAAAATTCCGGAAGGTCATCGAAAGAAGACGGACGGTTCGGACGGTGAAGCGGACGTCATTCTCTGGGCCAAGGACCGGGTCTACATCTGGGAGGTCAAGCCCAGGCCGGGGAAGGACAAAGACGATACGTACGCCTACGTGGACGGACCGAGGCAACTCAACAACTATGTGAGCAAGCTGAGGAAGTACTTGCGGAGCCAAGGAGATGGGCGAGCCGTCCAAACGGGTCCTTTGATCGCCAGGAAGGAATTTACGTGGACCAGGTATAGGGGCGCAGTGTGGTCCAGGAACGACTACCCGGGAATGAGGTATTACGGCCTCAACGACGACGATGACGACCCGACTCCGCAGCCCAGTCCCGGCCCCAGCAGTACCGATGCGCCTGTAGGAGAGCCGACTCGTACCCCGACGTCTGAGCCCACTCCCTCGGCTACCGGGACATATGGTCCGTCTTCGCCGGCCGGGGCCTATGCGCCCGACGCCAAGGGATACGGCCTTGCCGCAGCGGTCGCGGGCACTATCTGGGCAGCGGTGGCCGGTGCGGGGAACGTCTTGTCCAAGGGGCCGAGCTGCCTATTGGGCGGCATGTGCTGAACGGCGTCTGTCCATGCGCCACCACGTATCGTGGGCGGTGGCTCCGGAGAAGTGGGCGAACCTACGCGAGAAGGATGAGAAGCGGATGGACGTGTACATCGAGGTGACCCTCGACCCGCTCGGCACGGCCGAGCGGGGAAAAGCGGTGGTTGCCTGGTACGAGAGGGCGCTGTCTGGGCTTCTTGGTGAACTCGTCCAGCAGGAAGAGTCTTCTGGCGTCTACACCAGGACGTCCGTCCAGCAATCCGAGGGCAGCCGCAGTATCCGCATGCCTCATCTGGGCAGCAATCGCAGCCGACTGAATGAGGAGCTGAAGAAAAGTCCGGAGTGGGCTGTTACGGAATTCTATGGTGAAGATGTCCTCGGCCGCGTGCAGTGTTCCTATTTTCCGGTAGAGGGAGAGTGGTCGAAGTTCGTCGTCGCTCTCCGGGCGGGATCATTGAATTTGGCAGATGCGGAGTTCTGCACAGCACTTGTTGATTTCCTCGTGTCTGCGCTCCACGACCTGAATCCGGCGTTCGCTCGCATTGAGCACGATGTCTTTTCGGATTGGTCAAACGTTGAGGTCGCCCTAATGCGCGATCTCGACGAATCCCTCCCCGGGGACCGGGATTTCCTGCGTGGGTACGCATGGGTGACGGTATGTCCTCAGGAGCTGGCGACCCGACTGGGCGGTCAGGAGGCGATGGAGGCGTCGGGGGCCTTTTATCGCGTGGTTCCCCTGGAGGGGGGCGGGGTGCTTCTTCAGGCCTCGGAGACGTCGTCCGGATACACGGACCGGGTGATGGAGCGGGTCTTCGAGGTGCTTGCTCCTGTGCTGCCGGGTGGTGAACCCCACGCGGACCCGGCCCATCCCAATGTTCGTTTCGTCCCACGAGACGCAGCATGGGCACACTGAGTCATCTCGGGCCGAGGATGGGCGAGTGTTCGGCGAGCAGGACACAGTCGCGGAGGTGCCCAGGCTTGAGCGCGACGGTGCACGACGACGCACCAAGGTTGTGCGGGCGTACGTGACGCCACCGACATCCTCGTTGGCGCTCGCGCCCCGCGGATGAGCCCAACAGGCTGAGGAAGCGCACTACCAGGCGGATCTCTGCGTTTGCTGGGCCCGTTGCCTCGAAGTCCTTGCGCGCCCCCCTCGCGATCGTCATGATCGTGAGCATGTCTGGGGGGCCGAGCGAGCTGATCTTGACCGATGGCGGTCTGCCGTCCATGTTTCGTTCCGCGGACGCAGCCTCTCTGGCCGGTCAAGCGGATACGGTCCGGTGGTCCTCTCTTCAGCTGTCGATGCTGGTTGCCGGAGCCGTTCTGGGCGGCGTCGACATCCATCTCGGCAACGGCCTTGACCTGGGCGCTCTGGGTCAAGGCCCGCGGAGCCGGGTTCGACAAGGCCGCCTTCGCCATTGACTGGGGTCGCTGCCAGGCCACATGTCCCCAAGGCGCCGTCAGTCGCGAGTGGCGGGCCCTTGCGTATCAGCGGCCACGACTACATCCAGGTCACGTTCGGCAAGGCCACTTGTCTGGCCTGCCCGGTGCGTCCCCAGTGCGCGGACGCGGTCAGTGGTCCGCGCTCACTCGCGCTGCTGCCCACCCGCGAACTGCATGAGATCCAGCAGCACAACCGTCTCGATCAGCGCACCGAGGACTGGCAACGCCGGTACGCGATCCGCGTCGGCATCGAAGCCACCCTCTCCCAGAACGTCCGCGCCCACGGCCTGCGCCGAACACGCTACCGAGGCCTGCCGAAAACGCACATCGGGCACATCCTGACCGTACTGGCCTGCAATGTCACCCGCATCGCCGACTGGATCGCCGAACCGACCCGCTCCCGGCGGGCACCCAGTCACTTCCACGCCCTCTGCACCACCCTCAGCTGACCCCCACAAGATCGCCAACAGAGTCACGGTGTTGCACGACAAGGGACACGATCCAGGATTTACCTCGTCGTGTTGAGGCTCGCGCTCACGGAGTCGCGCACGACGCTGGGTAGATCACCTCTCGAACGCGGCACCAAACACCTCTTGTTGGGGTTTCTTAGCTTGCATTGAAGTGAACGAACGGAACCTTTGCCTGCGAATTGGTATCTAATTGCTCGACCTTGGAAGATTCCTTACGCATCGGCTGAAGTGGCCCTGCCAGGCTTCTCGATCGCCAAGTGTTTGTGATTGGTGAGTCAAGAACCTAGGGGTGGGTTGTGGGGGAGCGCGGGGGAAGACGTGTGCGGTTGGTGCGTACGGCGTTGTTGGCCGCAGTGGTTCTGGTGATGCAGCCCGTCGCGGCGGCAGCCATGAATCCGGCGGTGGCTGCTGGTCAGTCTGACGGTTCCACCACTCCGGCATCTCTGTCTGCCGAGGCTGCCGCATCGCAGAAGGCCGCGGCGGACGGTTCTCCGGTCGAGGTCACCGCCGATCGCACGGAGTACGAGACGACGTACGCCAATCCGGACGGCACGACGTTCACGCAGGATCAGTCGACCGTGCCGGTGCGGGTGCGGCAGAGCGACGGTTCGTGGACGGAGCCTGACGCGACCCTGGCAGTTCGGGCGGGCGGGAGCGTCGGCCCGAAGGCGGCGGTGGTGGACCTGGCGTTCTCCGGCGGCGGCGAAGGCTCGGGGCTCGTGGACATCACCAGGAGCGGCAAGTCGTTGCGGCTGGGGTGGCCGGGGACGCTGCCGAAGCCGACGCTGGACGGAGCGAACGCGGTCTACGCCGATGTCCTTCCCGGCGTGGACCTGCGGATGACGGCGACGACCGAGGGCTTCCGCGAACTGCTGATCGTGAAGACCCCAGAGGCGGCCGCCGACCCGATGCTGAAGAAGGTCGCCTTCTCGCTCCAGTCCGACGGGCTGACTGTCGCGCCGACGAGCGGTGGCGGGATGACCGCCGTGGACGATGATGCGCGCCCGGTGTTCGCTGCTCCCCCCGCACTGATGTGGGACTCACAAGGAGATACGGCTACCGCCGGGGCAGTCACGCAGCTGGAGCGGACGGCGGCCGTCACTTCGACTGTCAGCCCGTCCCCGTCGGCAACCACGGATCCGTCCACCGGCACGAAGGACGACGGAACCGCGGGGCCGGGCGACGGCGACGCATCAGCAGTTCTCCCGGTGCAGGTCAGTTCGGACTCGCTGACCGTGGTTCCGGACGCGACCCTGCTCGGCAACACCGACAGCGGCGCGTTCCCGGTCTACATCGACCCCAGTGTCGGCCTGGACCAGACGGCCCACACCTATCTGCGCTCGGACGGTGTCTCCGACTTCAACTGGAGCAACGGCAGCAACAACGAGGGAAAGGGCACGGGCCACTGCTCCTCGTGGAACGGGTACTACTGCGGTCCCGGCTACACCGAGCGGCTGTACTTCCAGTTCTCGCCGAGCGGTCTGGCGGGCAAGAAAGTGCTGTCCGCGACGTTCAGGGCCACCGAGAGCTGGTCGTTCACGTGCGATCCGCGCTGGGTCGACCTGGAGCGCACCAGTAACATCTCGTCGTCCACCACCTGGGCCACCCGCCCTAACAACCTGGGGACGATGGCGAGCCACGACGTCGCCGCCGGCCGGAGCTCGCTGTGCGATCCCTCGCAGCCGCCGGCTCCGATCGAGTTCACCGGTTCGAGCCTGACGACCACGGTCGGGAACTTCGCGGCAGGCAAGTTCTCCCGGCTGACGCTGTTGGTGAAGGCCCGGGACGAGACGGACACCAGCGCCTGGAAGCGGTTCCGGGACGACGCGGTGCTGTCGGTGACCTATGTGGGGCTTCCCGCTGTGCCGACCAAGGCCGGCATCGTACAAAGTGGTGGCGTTACTTGTGAGAACGATTCCACCACTCCCGATGTGATCGGCAGTCCCACCCCCAGCCTGACCGCGAGGGTGTGGACCACGACAGGCGGTGGTAGTGGGGCGAGCCTCCGCGCGCATTTCTACATCCAGCAGCAGAGCAGTGCCGGCACCTGGTCGGTGGCGACCGAGCCGGTGCGGCCCACCAGCGGCTACGTCGGCAACGGCGTCGTGCTCACCTACCCGTCGCCGATCGCGCTGACCGAGGGGACTCTGTACCGGTTCGCGGTGTTCAGCCGCTCGTACTACGACAGTGGTGACAGCTATCTGGAGTCGCACAGCACGGTGACCACCCAGGACTGGTGCTACTTCAAGGTGGACACCACCGGCCCGAAGGAACCCACGGTGACCTTCGCGAGCGGAAGCCCCTACTCCGTGTGCACCGCCAACGCGTGCACTCCAGGGGGCGGCCCGGGCGTGCAGGGGCAGTTCGCCTTCTCCCCGGCCTCCGGAGACACGAACGCCGCCTATGAGTACAAGCTGGCCAGTTCCACCGCCTGGTCGAAGCCGGTCTCCGGGAACACTCCCACCGCGGGGATCACGCCCCAGGTGGCGGGCACGCAGCAACTGCAGGTGAAGGCGGAGGACAGTGCCGGGCGTTGGGGTCCGGCGGCGATCGTGAAGTTCAACGTCGCTGAGGGCAAACCGGCGATCGGCCGCTGGCACTTCGACGACGCGGCGCCGGGCTCCGGCGCGACCACCGCCACGGACACGGCGACGGAAGGCACGCGGCACGCGGCAACCCTGTACACAACCGGATCCGGCTGGTCGTCGCTGGCCCGCAGAGGTGACGGAGACCGGTCCCTGTGGCTGAACGACACCTCTGACGCCACACGCCATTCCGGGTACGCGGCCACCGCCGCTCCGGTGGTCAACACCCAGTCGTCGTTCACGGTCTCGGCCTGGGCCTACGTGGCGGACACCTCCGACTACCCTACGGTCCTGTCGGAAACCGGCAGCGACGGCTCCGGGTTCGCGCTGTACTACTCGCCGGGCGCCCAACGGTGGGTGTTCCTGTGGAACTGGTACGAGGGCGGTGTCCGCAAGTACCTGGGCGCGAACGCCGACGCGGCCGGAGTCCCGCTGAAGACGTGGACACACCTGACCGGCGTCTACAACTCTACTGCGCGCACCCTCTCCCTGTACGTCAACGGCCGTTTGCAGGGCTCGCCGGTGGCGCTGCCCATCACCTCGGACGCCACGGCCTCCGACGGCACCCTGCAGTTCGGCCGGGCCAATTTCAGTGTGGGCACGCCCAGCTATGTGAACTACTGGCGCGGCCGGATCGATGAAGTGGCGGTCTGGCAGCGGGACTTGACACAGGAGGAGAACGGGATCGCCACCGAGGACCGGCTCCTGGACTCCGACGGCAAGGCGAGTACGGAGCTGATGGGAGCCTGGAACCCCGATGGTGCCACCGGCACGACACTGGCGGACTCCACCTCCGGATACGGCCGCACCCTCACGCTGTCCGGTGGGGCCTCCCTCGACGGCGAGGGAATCGTCCTGAACGGAACGGACGGCGCGGCCACCGCTCCGGGGCCGGTGCTGGACGACACAGCCTCGTTCACCGCCACCACCTTGGTCGATGTGGACAGCGACGCCCTGTTGACCAAGGCTGCCGGCTACAAGGCTCAGGTCGTCGGCCAACGGGGCGCGGACGGATCCGCGTGGGGCTTCTGGTACCAACTGAACAGGTTCGACACCGATCAGGACACCGGCGCAAAGATACCGGTCGGCAAGTGGTACTTCGGCCGGCTGAACAGCGACAACAGTTTCACCGGCGTTGTCTCCGACGAGAACGTCGAACTCGGCAGCCCAGTACGGATGACCGGCACGTACGACGCCCCGTCCGGCACCATCCACTTCTATCTCGGCCCGGACGAGAACGACGCCGACACCACCCATTCCTACACGGCGGTAGCAGGATCCGACGACTTCGCGGCCGGTGAGGGATACGTCGGCGGGGCGTGGGCCCACTATCTGCCAGGAAAGATCACCGACATCAGGCTCTGGGCCGGTGCCATGGCCGACCAGCAGCAGATCATCGACACCGTTGGGGACTGATCCACTCAAGTCCCGTTGTTTCCAAACGATTTGGCGTGCATGGGTGGCCCGCGCAGCGGTCCCGTGACGCATACCCGGCACACGTCGTCCCACCCGGCTTGATTGCATGGAGGTCCCGTCATGAAAGCCCGCTGGATCCGCAGCGCCCTGATCCGCGGTGTGCTGACGCCACGGCGTGCCCAGGCACGGGGACGGAACGCACAACGCGGCCGGACCCCGGTGGTTGCGACGCTGTCCATGGCACTGATGGCCTCGGCCGGGCTCGCAGCGCCCATGGCCCAGGCCGCAAGTGCCGGTCTGGGCAAGCCGGTTGTGCCCAAGCAACGGGTCGACAAGGTGCGGACGAACTCCGATCCGGGCGCGAAGCAGGCCCGCGCCCGGATCGCGAGAACCAAGGCCGCCAACGCGGCCCAGGCCAAGCGAGCACGGACACCACAGCACATCGCCTGGCCCACCGCGGCCACCACGACCGGACGGATTCCCGGGCACGGCACGAAGACGAAGCTGACAGCCGGGGGACTCCCGGTCACGGTCGCCCCGGTCAAGGGGACCGACACCGCGACCGGCCAGGTCCAGGTGCGGGTCCTCGGACAGCAGCAGGCGAAGGACGCCGGCATCAAGGGCGTACTGTTGACCGCGGCGGCCACGGAGCCGGGTTCAGCCCAACTGACCGTCGACTACTCGTCGTTCGCGGCGGCCTACGGCGGCGACTGGTCGGGCCGCCTGCGCCTGGTCCAAATCCCTGCCTGCGCCCTGACCACTCCGCGGAAGGCCGTCTGCCGGACCCAGATACCGCTCGGCTCACGCAATGACGCCGGCGGGCAGACATTGACGGCCAAGGTCGGTCTCGGAGAGGCGGGCGATGCCGGCGACGCGGGCCGGACATCGCGGACCTCCCTGTCGGCCGCCGTCACGACCGCCTCGGCGACCGTGCTGGCCGCGACCGCCGCCACCGGGGAATCGGCCTCCGGTTCCGGCAACTACGCGGCCAGCAAGCTTTCGGCGTCGGCCAGTTGGGAGGCGGGCAGCGCATCGGGAGCGTTCACCTGGTCGTACCCCCTGAGCACTCCGCCGTCCGCCGCCGGCCCGGCCCCCGATCTTTCGCTGTCCTACGACTCGGGAAGCATCGATGGCAGGACGTCGTCGACGAACAACCAGGGGACGCAGGTCGGTGAGGGCTTCGAGGATGTCGGGTCCTCCTACGTCGAGCGGTCCTACGGCTCGTGCGACGACGACGGCCAGGACGGCAAGTACGACGAGTGCTGGAAGTACGACAACGCCTCGCTGGTGCTGAACGGCAAGTCCACCGAGCTGGTCAAGGACGACACCAAGGGTGTCTGGCGGCTCAAGGACGACGACGCCTCCACGGTCACCCACTCCACCGGTGCCGACAACGGCGACGAGGGAGACTCCGGTATCGACGGCGCTGGCGAGTACTGGACGGTCACCACGGGCGCGGGCACGAAGTACGTCTTCGGCCAGAACAAGCTGCCCGGCGCGGACACCCAGCGCACCAACTCCGTATGGACGGTACCGGTGTTCGGGGACGACTCCGGCGAGCCCGGATACTCCCACGGAACCTCCTTCGCGGGCCGCGCATTGAACCAGGCCTGGCGCTGGAACCTGGACTACGTCGTCGACCCGCACGGCAACGCGATGTCGTACTGGTACACCTCCGAGACCAACTACTACGCCAAGAACGGCGCGACCACCGGCACCGCCCAGTACACGAGGGGCGGTCACCTCGACAAGATCCTCTACGGCCAGAATAAGGACACCCTGTTCACCGGCACCGCCTCGAACGAGGTCACCTTCGACTACACCGAGCGGTGCACCGCGTCCGACTGCTCCTCGCTGACGTCATCGACGGCGTCCAACTGGCCCGACGTGCCGTTCGACTCGGTCTGCGCGTCCGGCGCGGACTGCAACGCGAGCGGCCCGTCGTTCTTCACCCGTAAGCGGCTGACCGGCGTCAACACCCTCGCCTGGTCGGCAACCACGAGTGCCTACACGGCAGTTGACTCCTGGGCGCTCACCCAACAGTTCCTGGACCCCGGAGACATCGGGAAGGGTGCCGACAAGACCCTTACCTTGGCGAGCGTCCGGCACACCGGCAAGAACGGCACCGCCATCACCCTGGACCCGGTGACGTTCACCTACCAGATGAGGCCCAACCGGGTCGACTCGTCCTCCGACAACATCCTGCCGCTGAACCGGCCCCGCATCACGGGCATCGTCTCCGAGACCGGCGCGATCACCAGCGTGACGCTGTCCGACCCGGAGTGCGTGGCGGGCTCGAACATGCCGTCGTCCGAGGACAACGACACGATGAGCTGCTACCCGACCTACTGGCACAAGAACGGCGCCACCGAGGCCACCCTGGACTGGTTCAACAAGTACCGCGTGCTGGACGTCATCACCTCCGACCCCACCGGGTACGGCCAGACGACGGAGAACCACTACAGCTACTCCGGCCCGGCGTGGCACTACTCCAACGACCCGCTGACCCCGACCGACGAACGCACCTGGTCCGACTGGCGCGGCTACCGCACGGTCACGTCCGTCAAGGGCGCGGCCGGCACCACCCAGTCCAAGACCGTGTCCGTCTACCTCCAGGGCATGGACGGCGACAGACAGAAGGACGGCACGACCCGCTCCGTGTCCGTCCCGGGCGTCGGCTTCACGGGCCTGACCGTGCCGGACCAGACCGACTACGACCGCTTCTCGGGCTTCACCCGTGAGCAGATCACCTACAACGGCACTACTCCCGTGTCGGTCACGGTCAATGACCCCTGGTCCCAACTGACCGCCAGCCAGCAGAAGTCGTACGCCAACATCGAGGCCTACTTCATCCGCACGTACAAGACCCAGACCTCGACCTACCTGACGGCATCCTCCGCCTGGCGAACCAGCAGTGCGACGACCACGTACGACAGCTACGGCATGCCCACCGCCGTCTACGACGCGGGCGACACGGCCGTCACGGGTGACGAGACCTGCACCCGGACCTGGTACGCCCGCAACGACAGCCTCGGCATCAACTCCCTGGTCTCCCGTACCCGGGTGGTCGGCCGCGCCTGCACCACCGCCGAGACCGACCTGAGCCTTCCCACCTCGTCCACCAGCCGCGGGGACGTGCTTTCCGACACGGCCACGGTCTACGACAGCACCACCGCGACGGCTTGGACGGCTTCGCAGACACCAACCCTGGGCGATGCCACGTGGACCGGACGCGCCTCCGCCTATCCGGCGACGGTCACCAGCGGCGAGCGGTACCCGACCTCCTGGCAGACGGTCTCCAAAGGCACGTACGACACTCTGGGCCGCACTCTGACCGCGACCGACGCGACAGGCGACTTCACCACCACGGCCTACACCCCGGCCACCACCGGGCCGGTCACCAAGATCACGATCACCAATCCCAAGAGCCAGAAGAGCTACACATATCTCGACTACGCCCGCGGCTCCGTCGTGATGTCCTATGACGTCAATAGCAAGTTGACCGAGTCCACTTATGACGCCCTGGGCCGAGTGACGGCCGTCTGGCTGCCCAACTGCTCCCGCGCCGACGCGTACGGTCCCAACTACACGTATGCCTACTCGGTCACCAACAGCGCCACACCGTGGGTCTCCACCTCGTCCATCCGCGGCGATGGCGTCTACAACACCAGCTACACGATCTACGACTCGCTGCTGCGGCCACTTCAGACCCAGTCCCCGACGGCGAACGGGGGCCGGCTGCTGACCGACACCCGCTACGACAGTCGAGGCCTGGCCTACGAGACGTACGCCGACGTCTTCGACTCCTCCACCACGCCCTCCGGCGCATACGCGCAGGCCGTCTACGGCGGGGCGCCCAAGCAGACCGACACTGTCTTCGACGGAGCCGAGCGTCCGACCACCAGCACGCTGTACGTCTACGGCGTCAAGAAATGGTCCACGACCACCAGCTACACCGGTGACTCCACCGCCACCACCGCCCTGACCGGTGGATCCGCGGTGCGCACTATCACCGACGTCTTCGGCCGCACCACGGAACGCCGCGACTACTCCGGCACCGACCCGGCCGACACCGACTACGGCGCGGGTGTCGGCGCCGCCTTCACCAAGACGAAGTACAACTACACCCGCGACAGCAAGCCCGACACCGTCACCGGGCCGGACAACGCCAAGTGGTCCTACACCTATGACCTGTTCGGCCGCCAGGTCACGGCCACGGACCCGGACGAGGGGATGACCACCACCTCGTACACCGACCTGGACCAGATCGCGACCACCACCGATTCCCGCAACTCCACGCTCCTCTACGGCTACGACGTACTCGGCCGCAAGACCGACGAGTGGCAGACGTCCAAGACCGACGCCAACAAACTCGCCCACTGGGCCTACGACACCCTGCTCAAGGGCCAGTTGGACTCATCGACCCGCTATGTGGGCGGAGTGTCCGGGACGGCCTACACCAAGAAGGTCACCGCCTACGACAGCCTGGACCGGCCCACGACCACGCAACTCGTCCTGCCGTCCACCGATGCGCTGGTCAGCTCGGGAGCGGTCGCGGCCACCTTGAGCTTCTCGACGCACTACAACCTCAGCGGAACCCAGCAGTACATCTCCGAACCCGCGGCCGGCGGCCTGTCCGCGGAAACCGTCAGCACCGACTACAACGCGGTCGGCCTGCCCACCGCGGTCAGCGGCGCCAGCGGTTATCTCCTAGGGGCCGGCTACTCCGCCATCGGTCAGACCGACCAGCTCACCCTCGGCACCTCCTCGGCCGCCGGCACGAAGAAGGCCTACATCACCAACATCTGGGAGGAAGGCACCGACCGCCTCAAGCAGTCGGCCGTAACCGACCAGACCCACAACTACGAACTGCAGGAACTGAATTACGGCTACGACGACGCGGGCAACGTCACTTCCATCACCGACCCCACCACCCTCGGCGGCACGGGCAAGGCCGATGACCAGTGCTTCACCTACGACGGCCACCAACGCCTGACCGAGGCATGGACCCCCGCCACGGCCGACTGCTCCGCAACCGGCCGCACCACCACGAACCTCGGCGGCGCATCGCCCTACTGGACCTCGTACAGCTACACGGACAGCGGCCTGCGTTCCACCGAGACGACCCACACGTCAGCCGGCAGCAGCACCAAGAACTACTGCTACAGCAGCGCCACCCATCCCCACGCGCTGACCGCCACCACGCTGTCCCCGTGCACGGGAGTCACCGCCACCTACGTCTACGACGCGACCGGCAACACCACGACCCGCCCCAACGGCACCGACACCCAGAGCCTCACCTGGACCCCCGAGGGCCAACTCGACACCCTCACCGAGAAGTCCAGCACCGGCACCACGAAGAGCACCACCAGCCATGTCTACGACGCCGACGGCACCCTGCTGATCCGCCGCAACGCGAGTGGGGAGAGCGTCCTCTACCTGGACGACGGCACCGAGGTGCACCTCGACACCTCGACATCGACCGCCAAGTACTGGGCGCAGCGGTACTACAGCTCGGGCGGCCAGACCATCGCCCTGCGCACCAACAAGACCGGCACCCAGACCCTCAGCTGGCTCGCCGGCGACCAGCACGGCACCAACAGCCTCTCTGTCGACGCGACCACCCAGGCGGTCACCAAGCGTTACTTGACCCCGTTCGGCGCCGCACGCACCGGTGGCACCGGTGTCTGGGCCGACGACAAGACCCTCCTCGACAAAACCACCGACCCCACCAGCGGCCTCACCTACATCGGCGCCCGCGAATACGACTCCACCACCGGCCGCTTCCTCAGCGTCGACCCCGTCCTCGACACCGGCGACGCCCAGTCGCTCAACGGCTACACCTACGCCGACAACAGCCCCGTCACCCTCTCCGATCCAACGGGGCTCGAAAGCTGCGGCCCGAACAGCAGCTGCTCCTTGGACAACATCAAAAGCATGAACAAAACCAAGCCTCACAAGAAAGATTCCAAGGGAAACAGCGGAACCTCCTCCTCGGACAGTCAAGGGAACGTCACGGGCGATAGCGAATGGATCAGCGGGACAACGCTTTCGTCAAACGATGCAACACGCTTGGGGAGCTCGTACTACCAGTTCGGAAGCAACAAACTGGCCAGTACGGCAGGCGGATACTGGTTCCCTCAGACCAGCATCTCCGGTAAGTCTCAAATTGTATGTTACGGCCGTCTTGCCTGTAACCACGCGTACGAGTACTACCTCGCTCACCATGACGATGTGGCCGGGGCAAAGAGGATTGCTGCCACCTACTGCCTTTCCCATGCAGCCCAATGTGATAGTGACGCCCGAGTCTGGGAACGGACGCAAGAGCTGGGCAACGAAGCGGTCATGGCGATGGGTGCCGGTGAAGGGGCCGGGCTGGGAGAAGCAGCAGCAACCTGCAGTTTCTCTCCGGAGACGCCGGTACTCATGGACGGGGGAAAGACCAAACCCATCGGCAAGATCAAGACGGGCGACCGGGTCCAGGCCGCAGACCCCAAGACCGGCAAACGCCAAGGCGCACACACGGTCCAGCACGTGTGGATCAACCACGACAACGACCTGCTCGACCTCACGATCCGCACCGAGGACGGCCACACCGCCACCCTCCACACCACCGCCAACCACCCCTTCTGGGACGACACCCTCCACATCTGGGTATCGGCCGGCGAACTCCACAAGGGCGACGCTCTCAACACGGCCACCGATCACCACGCCTATGTCGTCGCCGCCCGCCCCACACCCGGCACCGCCAACCGCTGGAACCTCACCGTCCAGCAACTCCACACGTACTATGTGCTGGCAGGCGAGACGCCGGTGCTCGTTCATAACAACAACTGTGATGTTACTGGCCGAGGGCTTTGGCAGTTGACCACAGAAGGCTCGACGAAACTCCTAAAGGGAGGTCCGTTCAAGACCACCTTCTATAAGAGTGCCTCGGATGGTACCTGGTGGACTCCGGACGTGACAGGCCACGGTAAATCGGCGTTCAAGGTCTATCGGGAGACCAGTAAGGGTCTTGAATGGATTTCGGATGCCGATGAATACGGCGACTACATGCCGGACAAGTGGAAGGGCGATACGGGGAAATTTATACCGAACAGCAAATTGCGAGGCGTCAAGGGATGATTGAGACCGCCGACGAGTTCGTACGGCTGCGCAACAGCTCAGATCCACAGGAATACCGCAGGGCGGCAGTTGAGGAGATGCCTGCGCAGGTATGGATGGAGGTCGTCGATCGATATCCGGAAGAACGGGTGGCAGTTGTCCAGAACAAGACGGTGCCGTTGGCTGTTCTGGAAATGCTGATCGACGACCCTGATGCTCGTGTCCGTTTCATGGTGGCCATGAAGCGGAAACTTTCACCGGACCTTCTTGAGCGCCTGGCTCACGATGTGGACGAATCGATCAGAATGAGGGTTGCGCAGCACAGGAATACGTCGAGGGAGACATTGGAATCCCTTCGGCACGACCCCTGGAGCGAAGTTCGCGTGGCTGTGGACGACCGACTGGGCGGCGCCGGTAGCGATCTCCATTGAGATGAGTCGATCGGCCTGAAGGGCCCCACCGAGTTGTGTTTCGGTGGGGCCCTTCAACGATTTGACGGCAACGTCAGCGGACGACGGCTGTGGTGGATGGGTCGTCGGGGAGGTTGGCGACCCTGCCGAAGACAACAGGGCCTCCAGGGTCGACGGACTTCTTGGCAGAAACCAGCCGACGCAGGAGCCCTGTTGCCATGTCAAGGGAGCCGACAGGTCCGTAACTTACCGGCGTTGCGGCCAGCACGAGCAGCATCGGAACGACCAGCAGTGGCGGTAATGACGCACAGAAGGGCGGCAGCTCGCTCCGCGTTTACTACGACCCTGATCTGAATTATGTCCGGAACGCCTTCCCGGTGAAGTGAGTGAAAATGGAGATATCTTTTGATTCGAGTACGGAGTATTCGGGTCATGGGCGAGAGAATCTGTGCGGCGATGACTTGGCGGCGGTGTCGCGAGCTGACCTGAGGTGGTACTACTTCTTGGGGGCCTTGCGTCTGACACATGCTGGCGTCGATATCGGCCCGCCATGGGGGTGGGTGCCGCTATTTGATGCAATGTATTGCCTTGAGCAGGTGATGCTCTTTTCTCAAGGCGGTCAAGGGCTTGGTAGGATCGATTTTACAGAGAATGATGAGTCCATAGATTTCGAGCTGGATCGAAACTTTGGATCCCTTCGTGTGATCCCTAGCTATCTGGAATGTGCAGTGGTCTGCACGGTCGATGAATTTGTTGCGGCTGGAGGCGAGTTCATCCGTAGAGAGTTGGGGAGAGTCGTATCCGAATATCCGTCGCTCGCCGGAAATCCTCATGTGCAGGTCTTGAAGAGAGCGGTTGGCCTGGAGGGATCGGAGTCGTAGAGCTCGTAACACGATCCTGTTGAAGTGCCGTTCGGTCGCCCTCATCCGGATGCTGTCGCGGAACTGCCGGCGCTCGTCCGACACCCACTGCCCTGCCAGGGCTGGTGCGTTCTCAGTTGACGAGGCTCGCAGCCTATTCGCCGGGCGGGTGAACGCTCGGGCACACAGTGAGGAACGGGCGTCTCGATGTCTTCAGGAGGATGAGAAGGCGAGTCAACGGACTTCTGTCTCTGACCGTTGGAGGTCGGGCGGATAGCCCTTTGCGCGGAGCCAGGTGTCGAGGGCGAGAGCGACGATGTCACCGTGAGGGATGTCGGTGTCGGCGTTGCAACGGCGGATACGACGCTGGAACTGAAGTGCTTCAGGGACGGCGTGGTTGAGTTGCCCGCGTTTGGTGTGCCGGTCTTTGATGACGTTCAGGGTGTCCGGGTGCGGCCCAAGAGCATCGTCGGTTGGCTGGAACTCGGCGTCGAGTGCGTCAGCGATCTCACGCAGTCGACGGGCGTAGGGGGAGTGATCAGGCACGTGAGCCGCTCCGGTCGGTCCGGCTAGGCGGATAGCTATCCGCCTATTGGGTTATCGGAATAGCTGGCAGAAGGGGAGGCCGCGCCCGGTGCGGGAGCGGCCACCCTATGCACTGCTGTCGGGTTCAGAAGCCGCGTGTGGTGAGCCACTCGTCCAGCGCGACCGAGACGATGTCACCGATGGGCAGGTGGTCGAGTTCGTTGTCCAGTGCGAAGCGCTTGATCCGCTTCTTCAGCTTCAGCACGGCGGGGACCGACGAGTCGAGACTCTCGCGAGCGATGATGCGTTGATTGAGGACAGCGGCCGTCTCAGGAATGTCCTTCGGCCGGCCGGGACCGAGCGCCCATGGTGTTCCCTCGCTGGGCGCTGTCTGCGATCGCACGCCTTGTTTCTGGTGAGCCTCTGGAACATCGGTCCTGATCGGGAACGCTGCACCCCCTGGTGTCGGAGGCGCTGTCGAGCGAAGGGCGACCTCGGCGGCGGTCGTCGGATCAGGAGTCGCCGACGTGACGGGAGACGGCCCGTACTGTGCAACAGGTTCGGACAGAGGCATAGCTTGAACCGCAGATGCTGCAGGCAGGCCGACGGCCGGGACTATGCTAGGCGCCTGCCGCTCCACCTGCTCCGCAGCGGATGCCATCTCCGCCTCGGAGGCGCCGATGGCGGGGCGAGTCGGCTGACTGACGGCTGGCTCCCGTACGGGGTCGCTCGGCGCGATCTCAATGGTCGGTTGGGCGGAAGCCTGCGCCGCCCCTCTGTTGGAGACCACGGAAGGTGCGGGTTGAGTCTGCGGCTTGCTGGCTGCGGAACGGTCTCCGCCGTGGTCGGCGGCCTGTTCGGCGGCGAATTGCTCGGGTGTGAGTTCGGCGGCTGGGGGAGGGGGCGGCGGCGTCGCCTTGTTGGCTCCGCCCAGGGCGCGACCGCTCGTGCGGCGGGCCGGGGGCTTCATGCGGTCTGTCATGCCGTCAGCTCCTTCATCAGCTTGGTGTATTCGCTGAGTTCGGTGGGGATCTCGCCGAAGGCCTCCATGTAGTGGACCCAGGAGTGGATGGCGGTGTCGGCGAGCGGGAAGGGTTCGTCGCGGTCGGGGCCGATGCCCTCACCGTGGGCGGGCTCCAGGAGCTTGTCCCGGGCGTTTCGGGGGAGGCTGGTGCGGTCGTCGGCCTTCACCATGACCACGTGGGCGGTGACGTCCCGCTGGTTGCGGGCGGCGGCGCGTTCGGCCTCGTCGAAGGTGGCGACGAGCTTGCGGCGTTCGATCTTGGTGGGGGCGACGGGGATGAGCAGGAGGTTCGCTTCGGTGACGGCCTCGTGGAACAGCTTCGCGCTGCCGCCGCCGGCGTCGACCACGATCGCGCCGAACTCGGCGCGCTTGGTACGGATGTACTCGGCGATGTCGTCGAACGGGTACCGCTCGACCAGCAGGTTGCCGGTGATCTCGAAGCCGGCGGCCTGGGCGACTTTGAACCAGTCGTAGGCGGACTGGCTGGACGCGTCGGCGTCGAGAAGCAGGGTGGGCAGGCCGAGGACGACGGCGTAGTAGAGGGCGATGAACCATGCGGAGGTGGTCTTGGCAGTCCCGCCCTTGAGCATGCCGACCACGATGACGAACGCGTCCCAGACGCGTCCGGTGGCCGCGGCCACGGTCTTGTGACGGGTGTTCTCGTTCACGTGTCTTTGATCTCCTGTATCTGGAAGGGGTGTTGTTCCGCGCATTTCGGCGGCCGGAGCTGACGTCGGGCTATGGCTGTCGTCCGACGGCGGGGGCGCCCGAGCACAAGTGCTGTGTTTGGGATGGCGGGTCGGGTTCTTGACCTGTCCGATATGTCGACCGGCACCGGTGATGCCGGGGGTGCTCATGACGGCTTCCGTGGAGCGCGAGCCGGACCGTGGTCGTGCTGGGGACGCATACGGGTGTCTGCTTGGAGCAGAAGCCGGTAGACGGTGGCGACGGAGTAGCTGCACTCCTTGGCGAGTGCGGGCACGGTGGCGCCAGCTTCGTAGCGCGCCCGCAGAGACAGAGCGAGCTTCTGCTGCCTGGCGGCACGCGCCGCAGAACGGATCTGCACCGTCTGCTTCGTGGTGCGCACGGTGCCGCCGGCCTCGATGAGCAGGCGCCGGGCAACGACTCTCGACTCACCCGCCGCTGCGGCGAGTTCGGTGAGGGTCGCTCCGTGCTCCTCGTAGAGGGTTCGCAGACGGGCCGCGAGACGTCGGCGCGCTTCTGGGTCCGCTCGCATCCGGCGGGTCTGCCACGAGGTGCGCATCACGGTCCCGGCCTCGCGCAGCCGGTTGAGAAGAGTGCCGTACGACAGGCCGCTGGCAGCCATGAGTTCCTCGACGGTGGAACCGGACTCGTACCGTTGACGCAGGGACTGCGGAGTCGGTGGTTCACCGTCCGGGGGTGTGTTCGGGGGGTGTGGGTTCATGCTGCGGACTCCCATTCGCTGAGGGCTTCGGCATGAGCGGCAGCCAGTTCGTCGTAACTGCGCTGGTCGGCAGGCGTGATGAGGATCAGCCGACCGTCGGTCGCGATCCGCCAGTCAGGGGTGGGCCGTCCGGTGACCGGATCCAGGACGCATCCGTCCCTGGCCTGCAAGGTGGATGTGACCTCATCGGGCCAGGGTGCCGGGACAAGGATCTGGCGCCCTTCGCGGACGATCACCACAGCCTTGCTGCGGTGCTCCGACAGCCGCTCCAGCACCTTGCGATACGCCGCGCGCTCCGTAGCGTGAAGCGCCTTACGCCGGGCCGTGACGCCCGTGGTTCCATGCCGCTGCGCAAGCGAATCCCACCCCTGCGCCGGCTCGGCACACTCGGCGTCCACGGACGCCGGAGTACTGCTCCCGAAGCCCTCCAAGGCGCCGGGTGCGAGGGTCCAGGTCTCACCGATGTGGTGGACGAGGCCGAGGTTGGCCAGGCGTCGCAGAGTGCGGTAGGACGTGGCGCGGGAGACCGAGGACGAGCCGACAAGTTCGCTGGCTGTCTGCGCCGGGCGGGCATGCAGCGCGCCGATGATCAAGAGTGCGGCGCTGCCCAGACCGTGGTGGGCGAAGGCGTCGTGGCCCATCAGACGGCCGATGACGCTGGAGTCGATGTCGGCCGACAGATCTGTCTCAGGGCTGGGCCAGTCCTCAAGTGCCGGGTCGGGGGGGTACTGAGTGGTCCGGAAACGAGATCGCGGAGCGGGAATGCCGTCGTGGGCGGTCCTGCCGTCGTCGAGGTACCAGGTCGAGCCCTCGCGGCCATGTCCTATTCGCAGGCGTCGGAGCCAGCCTCGCGGTTTGAGGACGGTCTCATAGACGACCCGGAGGGTCGTCCGCGAGATCCCTGCCCCCTCCGCGGTCTGCCGCTCGCTGGCCTGGTGCAGAGGGCCGCCCGCGATCTCGGCGAAGTCCAGATGGGCCCGTAGTACCCGCAGCGCGGTCCGCCCCCGTTCCCCGCGCCAGGGCGTTGTCTCGATCCTGTCGCGCAGCGCGGCGAGGACCTCGTGCGCACGGTGGCGCGACTCCAGCACTCTCGTGCCGCTGACGGCATCTGACGCGCTGGCCCACACCCGGCGTATGTAGTCCAGAGCCCGCGACTGACCCGAGCGGACAGTGATGTGCCGTGCGTGCCGGCCACCCTCGTGCTCGGGGTGCAGCAGCAACTGCGCCAGCTCGTCCATGCTTCCGCCGGCGCGGGCCACGTGGCAGGCGATGGCGGCGGTGATCCGGTGACCGTGCTCGGCCGCACCCTGGCGGTCCTCACGCAGGACAAGGGTCCGGCGATCGGAGCTGAGCCTGCTGTAACTGCCTGCCGCGTAGCGGCCGGTGAGGTCGCCGAGCAGGATCAGGTCAGCCGCAGACCGGGGCAGCCGGTGAAGGCCCAGTCGCTCGTGCAGGTGAGGAAGCCGTGGGTGTGAGTCGGTGTGGTGGGTGCTGTGTGCCACTGTGGAGCCGTCCCGCAAGGACAGAGACGCCACCCAGGCCCGCTAACCTCGCGCTTTCGCGAGTGGGCCTGTCCGGGTCTTGATCAAATAAGCGGAGAGTGCTGCTGACCTGCAACGATGGGACTTGTCGAGGGTCCTGTCAGCTGCGAGGAAAGAAGCACTCTCCAGGTGAAGAAGCGTAGCGGGTCGTATCCGCGTGTTCGTGTCGAGGGCGGCGGCCGTGGGGTGGTCTCGCAGGCCGGGGCGGTGCTGCTGGTCGAGACGGTCCGCAAGTCCGGGCTGGACACCGCGATATCGGCTGCACTGGCACCGTGGCGCAAGCCGCGGGCAGTGCACGATCCGGGGAAGATCCTGCTGGATGTGGCCCTGGCCGTCGCGCTCGGCGGGGACTGTCTGGCCGACGTCGGCATGCTGCGGGCCGAGCCCGACGTGTTCGGCCCCGTGGCCTCCGATCCGACGGTCTCCCGTCTCGTCGACGCTCTCGCTGCAGCCGGCCCGAAGGCTCTCACCACGATCCGGTCGGCGCGGGCCGAAGTACGGTCGCGGGTCTGGGAGTTGGCCGGTGCGGATGGTCCGTCCGCCGGTGGCAGCGTGGTCGTGGACATCGACGGCGTCCTCGTCCTGGCGCACTCCGAGAAGCAGGATGCCACCCCAACGTGGAAGAAGACCTTCGGCCATCACCCGCTCGTCGCGTTCGTCGACCACGGCGAGACCGGTTCCGGGGAACCGGTGGCCGCGCTGCTGCGGCCAGGCAACGCCGGCTCCAACACCGCCACCGACCACATCGAAACGGCCCAACTCGCCCTGGCCCAACTGCCGGAACACCTGCGGCGGGGCCGCCAGACCTTGATCCGCACCGACTCCGCCGGCGGCACCCACACCTTCCTCGACTGGCTCTCCCGCCGGGGCCGGTGGCTGTCGTATTCCGTCGGAATGACCATCACCGACGCCCTCCACCAGGCCGTACTGAAGATCCCGAAGAGGGCATGGACGCCGGCCTACGACGCGGGCGGCACCGAGCGGCCCGGCGCCTGGGTCGCGGAGATCACCGACATGCCCGACCTGAGCGCCTGGCCGAAGGGGATGCGGCTGATCGTCCGCAAGGAACGCCCGCACCCCGGCGCCCAGTTGCGCTTCACCGACCTCGACGGACTGCGGCTGACCTGCTTCGCGACCAACACCAAAGGCGGCCAACTCGCCGACCTCGAACTACGCCATCGCAGACGGGCCCGCTGCGAAGACCGCATCCGAAACGCCCGCGCCACCGGACTGCGCAACCTGCCCCTGCACGACACCGCCCAGAACCAGATCTGGCTGGAGATCGTCCAGATCGCACTCGACCTCCTCGCCTGGATGCCGATGCTCGCCTTGATTGCAGAAACCCGCCGCTGGGAGCCCAAACGGCTTCGCCTGCGGCTGTTCTCCGCCGCCGCCCAGCTGGTCACCACCGGCCGCTGCCGCTGGCTCCGCTTCACAGCCCGATGGCCCTGGAGGGATGTGATCACCCGCGCGATCCAGCGACTCGGAGCCCTGCCGAACCCCGGCTGACCAGCGACTACGACCATCCCGACGAACCAAAGCAACATCCCGGAGCCGTGGAACCCCGGCGCCCACCCGACGCGACAGCCGGGCCACCAACCTGCCCCAGCCCACGAAATTCCGCACCACGCAAGCACAGAGCCCCCGTCAACGAACCGACGAGGACTCATGAATGATCGAGGCTAAAACCACGGGTGGAGTCCGGTACCGACCTCCAATCGGCGCCAGCGAGGCCTCCAGGATTTCCGGTCCTGGAGGCTTTCGTACACCTGGCTCCGATGGAAGGCAGGCGTTCCCATCACGGCTCGACCGAAGACAAATCAGAGGTCTCGCCAGAGTCGCCACCCATGATCCGGACCCGTTAACTCGGGCCTCTGGAGGGCCAGTTGCGGAGGTCGCTGCCTCTGACTGCCTCTGAGTGGCCCGGGTCGAACCGGGGTCGAATCCGAGCGATTTCCTCTGACTGCCTCCGATCGCCTCTGCAACCCGTCCTAGCAGGTCACAACCGATACGATCCTCGAAAGCGCAGATCAGAAGGGTGCGTCAGGAATACTCGGCGTACAGCCTGACTCGTCTGCCGCTCTTTATTTTCGCAGTTCAGAGGGCATGTGTTCTCGCTGAACAAACTGTCCGGGTCGAATCGGGGGCGAATTCGGGCTGCAAGTATGGTCGTCCCTGTCCACTGCGCGTGCGACGTATTTGGCATTCCGGGCGTCACATGCGGTCCGGTGTCGATCTGTAGTGGACATCCCGGCACCGGCTGCACGCTGAAGTACATGTATGCGGCGTCCTCTTGCTGACCTGCTCTGGCTGAACTTGAGCACCGATGGCGCCTTCTCTGGCGAGCCGTGCTCGGGCCAGGATGGGTGACATCGCTCGCGCAGCATGTCGAGACAGCTACCGATAGCGCCCTCTCGTGTGTCGTTGGACGCGGCGGATTGAACCCCCGCGTGCGGCGGTGAAATCTGTCGAGACTGGACATAGGCGCTTGTATGCCGCACGGACTTGGTGCGGCGGTGGTGGTCGGGATCTCCCTGTTCGACTGCCGAGGCCTGCCCATCTCTGTGCTGTCTTGGGTGCGACTTGGGGGCGTTCCCGCGTTTGGAGAAGTAGTGCAAGGCATACCTGCGACCAGCTCGGGGTCACCCGGTCGATGGGCACGGTCGGCACCAGCGCCGACAACGCGGCCTGCGAGATTTTCCCGCGTCCCTGAAGCGCGCGACCCTCCAGGGCGCTCGCGACTACGGCGACGTCGGCACCTGGAGAAAGAGGATATTTCCCTGGCTGGCCCGCTACGACACCCGCCGCCGGCACTCGGCCAACGGCCACCTCGGCCCCAACGAATACGAACACCGACACCACACCGCTAAACTCACGCTCGCCGCGTGATCAATAACCGCGTGCCCACCTTCACGGGGTAAGGCCCCATCTCCGCTACGGGGTGACCGTGCCCGTCGGGGCGCCGCGGGCCGACGGACACGGTCCGCTGCCTGCGGCGCCACGGCCGACTACCTGTCCACAGGCACGGTGTCCGGGCCCTGCATCGTCCGGTTCGGTGTCGGTGGCCTCGCCAACCTTTTCGGACGGGCACAGGCTGGCGGATGCACCGTACGTCCGAGAACATCCGTGGGTATCAGGCACAGGTCCCCTTCCCGGAACGTCCGGAGGTGACCGCTCTGCCAATGAGTTCGGAGTACTGTCGGCCGGATCCGGGGTTGGTGCATCGCCCGGCATCGCGATGCTCCGGTGACGACGGCGCGGCGGTACGACGGACAGCGCCGTCGTCACGCCGGAGGCTTCGGTCCAGTCCCGTGCCCGGTGGTGTCTCGGGCCAGGGAACTCGGCCACCACGCCCGGGGTCCGATGTCGATCACGAGGGCGGGCACCAGGAGCGAACGGACCACGAAAGTGTCCAGGAGGACGCCGAAGGCCACGATGAACGCGATCTGGACCAGGAAGGCGAGCGGGATGACCAGGAGGGCCCCGAACGTCGCGGCTAGCACCACGCCTGCCGAGGTGATCACTCCGCCGGTGGTGGTCAGACCACGCAGTACGCCTCGCCGGGTGCCGTGTGCGAGGGTCTCCTCCCGTACCCGGGACATCAGGAAGATGTTGTAGTCGACGCCGAGTGCCACCAGGAACACGAACCCGTACAGCGGCACCGAGGCGTCCGTGCCGCTGAAGCCGAGAACGTGCTCGAAGACGAGCGCCGAAACCCCGAGCGTCGCCAGGAAGTTGAGCCCGACGGTGGCCACCAGCAGCAGCGGTACCAGCAGCGAGCGCAGCAGGAGCATCAGGATCAGCAGGATGATGCCGAGCACGATGGGCACGATGACGGTGCGGTCGCGGGCGGCGGTCTGCTGGGTGTCGTACTGCTGTGCGGTGTACCCGCCGACCAGGGCGTCGGCCCCGGACAGGGCGTGCAGGTTCGTGCGCAGCCGGGCGACGGTCTCCTTGGCGGCGTCGCTGTCGGCCGCGGCTTCCAAGACGGCGTCGATCCGCACCCGGCCGTCGACGACGAGCGGCGCGCCGGCGTCGGGCCGTCCCGAGGCGGAGACGGCGCCGACTGATGCCACGCCCTTGGTCTTTCTGGCCGCGGCAGTCACCAGTGCTCTCCGGTCGGCGTCGGCGATGATGACGGCAGGGTTGCCGGATCCGCCGGGAAAGTGCGCTCCGAGCGTTTTCTGGGCGGCGACCGAGGGCGCGTCGTTCACGAAGATCTCGTCGAGGGGGACACCCTTGGCGGACAGGGCGGGCGAGAAGGCAGCGAAGACTGCCAGGACGAGAGCGGTCACCACCCAGGTCCGACGCGGTCGGGCGTCCACGGCCGCGCCGACCCGCCCCCATCCACCGTGCCCTTCCACGGACGCGTCCGACGCCTTGGGCAGGGAAGGCCAGAAGGCGGTGCGGCCCAGCAGCGCCAGTACGGCCGGCAGGAAGGTGAGTGCGGAGAGCACGGCGCAGGCGATGCCGATGGCGCCGACCGGGCCGAGGGCGCGGTTGTTCGTGAGGTCGCTGGCGAGGAGGGCCAGCAGGCCGAGTGCCACGGTGGCGCCGCTCGCCGTGATCGCGCCGAACGAGCGTCGTACCGCGGCCACCGCGGCGGCGGTCCGGTCCTCGCGCACGGCGAGTTCCTCGCGGAAACGGGCGGTCAGCAGGAGCGCGTAGTCGGTGGCGGCGCCGATCACCAGGATGGACAGAATTCCCTGCACCTGCCCGTCGACCCGGACGATGCCCCGGTCCGCGAGCGCGTAGACGACGGCGCAGGCCACGCCCAGGGCGAACACCGCTCCGAGGATGATCAGGAACGGCAGCAGGACGCTGCGGTAGACGAGCAGCAGGATCACCAGCACGGCGCCGAGCGCCACCCCCAGCAGCAGTCCGTCGATGCCCCCGAAGGCGTCGGACAGATCTGTCTGGCTCGCCGCCGGGCCCGCGATCTGCGTGGTGGCTGTCGGCACACCTCGGACCGCCTCACGCACCGTGCCGAGGACATCCGGAAGCTTCTTCCCGAGGTCGGACTTCAGCTGTACGACGGCCTGCATGGCCTGTCCGTCGTCGGAGAGGAGGGCGGGGGAGGGACGGCCGACCACTCCAGGCTCTCCGGCGAGTGCGCCGACCGCGCGGGTGGCGGCGGTCTGCTGCGCCTTGGTGATCCGGTTGCCGTGCGCCGTCCAGACCACGATGGCCGGGAGGGTCTCGGACTGGTCGAACGCCTCACGGGCCTTGAGTGCCCGGGTGGACTCGGCGCTCTGCGGCAGAAACGCGGCCTGGTCGTTGGTGGCCACCTCGCCCAGTTTCCCGGCGTACGGACCGAGCGTTGCGCCCGCGCCCAGCCAGATGAAGAGCAGGACGAGCGGTACGAGCCACCGGGCCCGGCGCGGTGTGGTTCCCATGAGTATCCTCAGGCTGCTGCCGAATTAAGTCAATCATCAAGTATCTCAATGATTGAGAGAACATATACTGGGGCCATGCCCGTCAACAACTCCTCGTCACCCCTGCCCGGAGACGACCCGACGGGATTGCAGTCCTTCGCTGTGCTCCTGCGCGGAATGAACGCCGAGTTCAATCGCATCGCCCACAAGTTCGCCCAGGCGCAGGGGCTGCATCTCACCGACGTGCTGGCTCTGATCGCGATCCTCGACACCGACGCGGACGACGGGCCCATGACGCCCGGCCGGCTGCGCGAGCGGCTCAGCCTCACGTCCGGTGCGGTGACCGCGTGCATCGACCGGCTGGAGAAGGCCGGTCACATCCAGCGTGTCCGGGCGGTCGACGACCGCCGTGTGGTGCACCTGCGCTACGCGGCGGCGGGCCGACGCGTCGCCAGTGAGTACTTCCGGCCGCTGGCCCACAGCACCGCAGCCGCGTGCGAGCGCTTCACCACCGACGAACTGGCGGTCGTCGTCCGCTTCCTCGCCGAGATGAACCAGGAACTCGCCCATCTGAGCCGCTGAACGGCTGCTCCCGCACGCCCTCCGGTCTGCCCGGCTCCGTTGTGTCGGGAGGTGTCGCCGATCGAGTGGCCGCGTGGGAAGAGCGGCGTAATGCACTCAAGTCGGCCATCCGGCTTGAAAAGCATGCATGAAGCTACGAGACGAACTTGCCGTCGATCACCACCTGGCGACCGTCTACCGCTACGGTGCCGCCTTGTGCAGCCTCGTCCTGCTCGCTCACGGGCTGTCCCTTCCAGCCCCGGTGCCCGAAAGCCGAGGCAGTGTGCTCGACAGCGGCGCCGGCGTACGCCCGGAGCGGATCCCACCGCACCACACCGCCTGCATCCACGCGGCCGGGTGGACCGACGGGCCCCGACCGGCGAACTGGGTACCGTCAGCCGCATCCCTCCGCAGGCGGATGTGCTCGCCCCGCCTCACGTCGCCGCATACGACCTCGGCGGAGTCGTCTGACCGGTAGGACTCGCCGGCGCCACGGTACGAGTCCTCAACTTCTCCGGAGAGGGGCACGCTTGTGCCCGGTCGTGTCCTTGGCGGCGGCTCGGGTGATGTTGCGGGCCATGCCGCCGAAGACGACCGCGTGGAAGGGGGAGACGGACCACCAGTAGACGTGGCCGAGCAGACCGCGGGGGTGGAACAGGGCACGCTGACGGTAACGGGTGCGGCCCTCGCTGTCCGTCTCGGAGTACATCTCCAGCCAGGCCAGGCCCGGCAGCCGCATCTCCGCCCGCAACCGCAGCAGCCGCCCGCGCTCGATCTCCTCGACCCGCCAGAAGTCCAGCGAGTCGCCGACCCGCAGGTGTTCGGCGTCACGCCGGCCGCGGCGCAGGCCGACCCCGCCGACGAACCGGTCCATCCAGCCCCGGACCGCCCAGGCCAGCGGGAAGGAGTACCAGCCGTTGTCGCCGCCGATGCCCTCGATCACCCGCCACAATGCCTGCCCCGACGCGTCGACCGACACCTGCCGTTCGTCCTCGTAGAGGCTGCCGCCCGCCCAGTCCGGGTCCGTGGGCAGCGGGTCGCTGGGCGCGCCCGGCACGGAGGCCGACGACCAGCGGGTGACCACCTGCGCCTCCCGTACACGCTGGAGCGCCAAGGCGAGCGCCTGGTCGAAGGGCAGTGGCCTACCCGGCTCGGCGGGCAGGTAACGGGTGATGTCGTGCTCGTGGCAGATGACCTCGTGGCGCAGGGACTCCGTGAGGGGTCGGGCGATGGAGGCGGGCACGGGCGTGATCAGACCGACCCAGTGGCTGGACAGCCTGGGCGTCAGGATCGGAACGGGCACGATGAGCCGTCGGCGCAGTCCGGCGACGAGGGCGTAGCGGCGCATCATCTCGCGGTAGGTGAGGACATCCGGCCCGCCGATGTCGAACGTCCGGTTGACCTCGTCCGGCATGGCCGCGGAGCCGACGAGGTAACGCAGCACGTCCCGCACCCCGATGGGCTGAGTGCGGGTGTCCACCCAGCTCGGGGTGACCATCACCGGCAGTCGCTCGGTGAGGTAGCGGAGCATCTCGAAGGAGGCCGATCCGGAGCCGATGACCACGGCTGCCCGCAGTACGGTGGCGGGCACCGGCGCCTCCAGGAAGATCCGTCCTACCTCGGCCCGGGAACGCAGGTGGGGGGACAGCGAGCTTTCCGGCACGCCCTTCGGGGTGAGTCCGCCGAGATAGACGATCCGTCGTACACCGGCGGCCCTCGCCTGTTCGGCGAAGACGTGCGCGGCACGGCGGTCGGTGTCCTCGAACCCGGCGCCGGACCCGAGGGCGTGCACCAGGTAGTAGGCGACATCGATTCCGAGCATGGCTGAGGCGACCGACTCGGGGTCCGTGACGTCCCCGCGAACCGTCTCTGCGTCGCCGGTCCAGGGATGGTCACGGAGACTGTCCGGCGAACGGGCCAGACAGCGTACCCGGTGGCCGGCCTCCAGCAACTCCGGTACCAGGCGTCCGCCGATATAGCCGGACGCTCCGGTGACCAGGCAGTGCAGCCGCTCGGGCCCGCGCCCGCCATGTCCGTCCGCGGCGTCGGTCGCGTTCCGCTGTCCGTCCGCGCTCACGCTCTTGCCTCCACACGCTTGCTCCGACGCTGTTGCCTCGTCGTCCGATCATCTCCGCAACGAGGTGACCGTGCCCCTCGGGGCGTCGCGGCCGGACGGGCCGATGAAGCCCGCGCCGCCCGGTTCCGTCGCCCCTCGGCCACGGCGCCACACGCGATACCCACGAGTGCCTTTCCGCATACACGAGTGTCTTTCCGTATAACCGGGGACGGCCTCGCGCCACGGACGGGCCCGCCCGCTGCCCTGCCGCACCACAGCCGAGTACCTGCCCACAGGCGTGGTGTCCGGGCCATGCATCGTCCGGTTCGGCGTCGGCCGCCTCTACAACCTCTTCGTGCGGACACCGGCCTACGGATGCACCGTACGTCCGAAAACATCCGTGGGTATCAGGCGTAAGCCCCACGGCACGTCCGGAGATGAAGCGCTTCGGGATCGGTGAGGGCTCCGGACTGCCCCGAGTTGGGTGGAGTCGAGCGCTTGGCGCGGGTCGCCGGCTGCCGGGCAGGCTGTGCAGACCGGCGCGCTGCATCAGCAGCGCCACGGGTGCCGTGGCTGACATGGATGTGCAGGCCCGGACCAAGTTCGGTGTGGACCCGGCGGGAGCCGTAGGTGCCGCGGGAGGCGGTGTGGATGCCCGCGGTGGCCTCGGTCGGCCAGGCGTGCTTGACCACCAGGCGGTTCGACGGCGGACGGTCCCGCCAGGCGTAGTACCCGGACTCGGCGCCGGCCGAGTGGTCACCGACGTAGAAGGACGGCGCCCGGGGCGGTCTGCGCCACGTCCGCCCTCACCCGCTGGAAGAACTCTCGCTGAGGCTTGCCCCCCGTGGTACCGAGGCTGCGATCAGGTCGGCGGACCCAGGCCGCACAACAACTCGCCGACGCAGACGGCCCGGTTGCTCACAGCGCGCGCGAACCGCGTGACCGCGCGGAACGCCGCCGTACGCCCCCCCCGGCAGTGACCGGCCCGGGATTCACTCGTTTGACGCAACGGCACATCGCTACGTCCCCTCCCGGAAAGCGTCCCGCTCCATGCAACTTCGCTCGCTCCGGCCCCGCGCCGGGGGCGTCAGGTCCCGGGTACGAGAGGCCGAATCCGTCCTCGTCGAGCAGTACGGCGACCTCGTCCGCCTGGCGCATCTCGTCCTTCCCGCCTCACTCGGCCGGCACCGGCGGGTACTCGTGGCGCACTCCCTCGTCCAGCGGACGCTGCGCCGCGCGGGAACGGCACACACCGCACATGCCGTCCCCCTGCCGCGCCAGGAGTCCCGCAGCGGGGAGACCGTCGAACGCCGCCTACTGGTGGAAGTGCTGCGCGCCGCGCTGACGTACGGGCGGCGTCCGCGGATGTGGCCCGCACGCTTCGTCCACCCGGGAGCTCTGCGGCCCCGGCTGCCCATGGTCTGGGGGCTGCGGTTGTTCCCGCGTTCGGGCGGGGCGGACGAACTCGCCCTGGCGCAGCGGCTGTCCGCGGCGCCCGCCGCCGCCCGCGCGGCCTTCCTGCTGCGTACCATCCACGGCCTGCCACCCGACACCGTCCTCGCCCTGCTGGAGTCGGCGGACACACCGGACGCGGCCGCCGCCCTGCGCACCGCGGACCTCCTGGAGGAGGACGCGCGCAGGCCCCCCGCCGCCCTGCTCGCGTCACAGGAGTTCGACGCCTGCGCCCTCCAGGCCGGCCCCACCGATCTCCTGCGCCGCACCCGGCGAACCCGCCTGATCCTGGGGACGGCCGCAGTCGGACTCGTGACGCTGGTGACCCTGGCCGTGGCCGGTGACGGCACGGCACACCGGGAGGCCACCCAGGCGCCCGCGGCACACAGCATGCCGGGTCCGGGGGACCTGGTGCGCACGGCCGCCGGAGTGTGGGACAACACCTCGCGGGTCGACTTCACCGCATGGCCGGCCCGCGGCCTCCGCGTCCACGACCAGAATCTGCTCGACCGCGCCCTGTCCGCATGGACGCACCCGCAGGCCCGTACACACCTCCACCTCGCCCCCGCCACGACCACGACCCCGCCGGCGAACGCACCGCAACTGCTGTACGCCGGGGACGTCAACGATCGCGCCGTGGTGCTGCTCTACGACGGACAGCGTCTCGCCCGCTACAGCGAGACCCGCTCCGCGGCGCGGGACACGCAGCTCAGCGTCGCCCGCGCCGACGACGCGGACGTCACCACGGCGGCGGCCCTCACCCTCACCCCGGCAGGCAGCACCGCCCGCTACCTGCTGGCCCCCTGGATCGCCGAGACACAGACCCGCGACCTGCTGCGCCCCGATGTCCCCGCCCGCGCGCTGCACGTCTCGAAGGACGGCGTCACGGACCCGGTCGCAACCGGGCCCGCGACAGGGGACTGCGACAGCCGGCCGGTCCTGCAACTGCGTTCCTCGCAACGCATCGCCGAACACCACGCGTTCCTGCTCGCCCCCCTGGGCGACCTGTCCCCGGTCCACCTCACCTACACCCCCCTGCCCGGACACGGCACACCACCCGCCCGCCAGCCCCGCGAGGCCACCGGCCCCCAGGCCCTGCTGGCCTGGGCCCACCAGGCCTGCTCCCTGCAGCTGCTGCGCGACACCGGCGTACGCGCCGTCAACACCTGGGACTTCGCCGAACAGGACCTGCCCGACGGCGGCGGCCACGCCGTGTGGACCTGCGCCCGCGCCGACACCTGGCGCGGACCCGGCGACGTGACGGTCTCCTTCCGCACGAACGCATACGCACCCGGCGCACCGGCCCGGATCATCACCCGGGCCCGCGCGACCGCGGCCTGCAGCCGGTTCGGCCAGCACATCGTGGCCGCCGACGGCTGGCGCTCCCCGAACGGCCATTGGTATGCACTGGCCGCAGGCAGCCGCGCCGTCACACGCCTAACGGTGAGCGGAGACGTGACAGCCACGAAGCAGGCCCGCACCCTCGCCGTACCCGCCCCCCACAACCCACGCATCACCGTCCGGGCCCGCCTCGCCACCGGCGAAGGGCTGAACGCCGTCGGTACTCCCGGAACGTGATCGACACCAGCCGCATTGCGACCAGCCGGGTGAGCATCACGCGGGCGAAGTTCTTGTCCCTGATTGCCAACGGCCATTTCGGCGCACTCGTCGGTCTGCGGCCTCAGGTCTCCGGCGACAGGAGGGCAGTTGCGATCTGGAGGAGAACGAGGACCGCCGGTGTTGCCAATCCAGTTGGCGCCTTTGCAGGTCAGTGAACCGCGGCCTGTTCTGCAGGACATCGTCACTCGCGGGCCGGGTTGTCCTTGCGCCACCTCCACCGTCAGAACTCGTCGGCCCGATGGTCGTGTTCGAAGCCGTCACCGAGTGGCCCTATCCGTTCGATTGCCTCGGCGGTGCGCGGGTCGTCCCGCAGGGCGAGACCGTAGGCTGCCTCCAGACGCACGATGTGGTTGTCCTCGCCGAGTGACGCGGCCTGGGCGTCGCTGAGGGCGAGCGTACGGTCGGGGGAACTGGCCAGTGCCGCCGCAGCCTCGCCCCGCATGCCCGCCTCACACGCCCTGAGCCGCGCTTCGGCGTCCGTGTCGCGCAGGAGGGTGAGCAGGGCGGCCCTGGCCGCGGGCGTCCGGGGAACGTAGTCCGCGCAGAACGCGTAGGGCACTTCGCGGCGCACGCGTGGGGCGGGATGGTCGACGTGGCGAAGGCCGATGGCCTCCTGGCCCGGATGGCCACGGTTGGTGGTCGTTGTCGGTGACGTCGAAGACGCTGAGGTTGGAGTACTGACCGGCGCAGCGCCACAAGTGCAGCCATTCGCCGGAGTGTTGGAGCTTCTGTGCGTACTCCTTCTCTGCGGCGACGGTCGATGTTCGGAGCGCCGGGTCGATCACCTCGGGCACGCTCACCGCGCCCCGGCTCCTCGGGGTCGACGACCGACAAGGCTCCCTGGATGCTGGCAAGACCGCCGACTTCGTGGCGGCCGACCAAAGCCCCTTGCGCGACATCGGTAGCCTCGGCAGGCCCGAGAGCGTCGTACTGGTCGCTCAGGCGGGAGCGCCGTGCAAGAACCTCCTTTGAAGCAGAAGGAGTTGGCGAGGAGGTCGCCTCGCGGGACCGGACCTTACGAGACTCTGACGCGGTGCCCGAACGCCTTCATACGCCCCTGCACAGCGGCAACTCTGGTCCCACACACCCCCCGGGTCAGAGGAGCCGCACATGAGCAAGCACAACAAACGCAGGTCGAAGCTGCAGAACAGGCTGACCGTCCTGAGTGGAGGGGCGGTGGCTGTCGCGGCGGCCGTGGTCGTGGTCAACGGAGCCTCCGCCGCGCAGGTTTCGCCGACCCCGCGCGCCACCTCAAAGGCCGACCACGCCGTCCTCATCCAGGGCAACGAACTGGCCGGGAACACCGTCCGCGTCTTCCGACGGGGCGACGACGGGAAGTTGACCGCCGCGGGGAAGTACGCGACCGGCGGCAAGGGCGGCGACCAGACCGACGCGCCCACCGACTCGCTCGCCTCGCAGGGGTCGCTCGTCTACGACCACCGGTCCGGCCGGCTCCTGGCGGTCAACGCGGGCAGCGGCACCCTGACGTCCTTCGCCGTGCACGGCCAGAAACTGACGGATCGTCAAACAGTGTCCACGGGAGGCGACTTCCCGTCCGCCGTCACGGTATCGGGGAATCTCGCCTACGTCATGAACGCGGGCGGCGCGGGAAGCGTCCAGGGCTTCCGGATCACCTCCAAGGGGCTGAAACCGCTGAGCGGTTCGAACCGCAGTCTGGCGCTGAAGAACGAGAAGGTACCGCTGTTCAGCAGTTCGCCGGGCCAGGTCGCGTTCACGCCGGACGGCCGGGACCTGGTCGTCACCACCAAGTCGGCGAACACCATCGAGGTCTTCCCCGTGGGGAAGAACGGCCTCCCGGCGGACAAGCCGGCCGTGAACAAGTCGGCGGGCATGGTGCCGTTCGCCATCGCCTTCGACAAGTCCGGCCGCATGCTGGTCGCCGAGGCCGCCAAGTCCACCGTCACCACCTACAAGGTGCGCCACGACGGCGAGTTGAAGACCGTACAGGCGTCCCTGCCGAACGGACAGATGGTCCTGTGCTGGCTGGAGCGGGCCGGTGACTTCTTCTACGGCGGCAACACCGGCAACTCCACCGTCAGCGGCTACCGCCAGGACGCGCACGGCCGACTCGCCCTGACCAACGAGGCGGGCATCGCCGCCGCGCCGTCCGGAATGTCGCAGGGCGTCATCGACCTCGCTGTCGCCGCCGACAAGTTCGTCTACGTCCAGAACGCGACCTCGGGCACTGTCGACGGTTTCCGTGTCGGGCGCACCGGCGCCCTCACCAAGATCACGACGGTCACAGGACTGCCCGCCTTCGCCGCCTCCGGCATGGAGGGCATCGCCGCGGTGTAAGAAAGCGGCCATCGCGGCGGAACGTCCCGGGCACGCGACGAGCGCGCCCGGGACGTCGTGTATCGGGCGGGCGCGCTTCGGCAGTGCTGTAGTGCGCGGACGTACTTGTGCTTCGTTTCATCATGGGGGAGGCCGGGCCCAGACCTCTAGGCGAGGCCACTGCGCAAGCATGGGACCTGCTTCATCCCCGGCTGGATCGCCGGGCGGCATGGCTCGACCACGACGGACCTCTGCCTGTCGGCGGATGTCAACGATGACCAGCAGTTCCAGCTCCGGGCCTACCGCAGCGGCGGCGCCGTCGAGCCGCGCGGGGTGAGCGAGGGGGTCGCGACCTGGTGGGAGACGGGTTCCTCGCCGTCGATCAGCGCGAAGAGGGTTTCCGCCACGTCGGCGCCGAAGCCGTGCACGTCGTGGCTCATCGCGGACAGCGGTGGGTGGGTGAGCTGGCACAGCTGGGAGTCGTCCCAGGCGAGCAGGGAGAGGTCGCGCGGCACCGAGAGGCCCAGTTCCGCGGCGACGGCGGTCCCGGCGACGGCCATGATGTCGTTGTCGTAGAGGATGGCCGTCGGCCGCTCGGTCATGAGCAGCAGTGAGCGGGTGGCGCGGGCCCCCTCCTCGCCCTCGAAACCCGTGGCGATCTGAAGGTCGTCGGCGATGCCCAGTTCGCGCGTCGCTTCGGTGAACGCCTTCGATCGGATGGCACTGTGGCCGAGTCCGGAGGGGCCGCCGACGCGGGCGATGCGTCGATGGCCGAGGGCCGCCAGATACCGCACTGCCTCCGTGGCCGCGGTGGCGTCGTCCGTCCACACCGAGGTGAAGCCGCCCGTCAGCGACGGGTGGCCGACCGCCACCGCGGGGAGCCCGATGGCCCGCAGTGCCGGCACGCGGGGGTCGTTCTCGCGGAAGTCGACCAGGATCGAACCGCCGATCTGCTGGCCCTGCCACCAACGCTGCTGGAGTGCGATCTCCTCGTCCACGTCCCGCACCAGGTGCAGCAGGAGTGAGCAGGAGCGCTTCGCCAGCACGCTCTCGACCCCGGAGATGAACTCCATGTAGAAGGGTTCCAGGCCGAGCAACCGGGCCGGCCGGCAGATCGCGAGGCCGATGGTGTCCACCCTGGTGCCGGACGACAGGCCGCGAGCCCGCGCGTTGGGAGCCCAGCCCAGCTCCTGGGCTGCCTGGAAGATGCGGTCGCGGGTGGCGTCGGACACTCCGGGCTTGCCGTTGAAGGCGAGCGACACGGCGCCCTTCGACACCCCGGCCCGGGCCGCGACGTCCTTGATGGTGATGCGTTGGGTCGGTGCGCTCACGCCGGTTCCACGCAGAAGAGCGCGGCGCGGGCCGGTCCGGCGTCGGGCTCGGGCCAGCCGGCGACCCGGATCGTGGTCTGCTCGCCGGGGAGCAGGGTGACGAGACCCGTGTCGGCCACCGCGTCGGGGGCGAGGCGGTCGGGCTGCAGGAGGAGGTCTCGTACGAGGGTGTGTGCTGTGACCACGACGTCGACTGTATCGGGGTCGCCGGTGACCGGCTCCACTCGTACGTCGAACTGCGGACGCGGATAGGGGAATTCACGGTCCGGCACGGGGAAGTGCACGGCGCGCAGCCCGTCCACGTCGGCGACCAGGAACTCCCCGTCTTCAGGGAGGCCGAGTGCGGCCACGGGCAGCGGTGCCCGTACCGCGTCACGCGCCGCCACCTCCACGGTGAGCGGCACCCGGGCCTTCACCGTTCCGTCGGCGGTGGTCCGGCGTACGGTGACCTCGGCCCGCCAGGGGGTGGCCGACTGGTTGACCAGGCCGAGCACGACGCCCTGCGAGGCGGGCTGGAGGGTGAGCAGCCGGTCGGCGTACAGGCGCCGCAGCTCGTGGTAGAGCGGCTTGAGCCGACCGTCTCCGTCGATGGCGGCCCAGGAGCTGACCGGCCAGCAGTCGTTCAGCTGCCATACGACGGTGCCCGCGCACCGCGGCCAGTGGGAGCGCCAGTGCTCGATGCCCGCGGCGACGGCCCGGGCCTGGACGAGCTGGGTCAGGTAGTGCCAGCGGTCGAAGTCGGCCCCGGTGCCCTCGGGCAGCACGAAGTGGCGCTCGACACCGCGGTCGAGTTTGCCGTTGCCGTCCTCGGCCTTCTGGTGGTGCAGCATGCCGGGGGAGTCGGGGGCGAGGTCCTCGCCGGGCAGCGCGCGGCGCAGGGTGGCCAGGGCCGGCGGCGCCTGCCAGCCGAACTCGGCGACGAACCGGGGCACGCTGTCGAGGTACTCGGCGAAGTCCCGGCGGTTCCACACCTCCCAGGAGTGGTGGGTGCCGTGCGCAGGGTCGTTGGGGTGGTGGTCCCAGGAACCGGACCAGGGGCTGCCCGCCGTGTACGGCCGGGTGGGGTCCAGTTCGGCGACTACACGCGGCAGCATGCCGAGGTAGTACCCCTCGCCCCAGGAGTCACCGGCGAGTCCGGGTTCCCAGCCCCAGTCGCGGAAGCCCCAGAGGTTCTCGTTGTTGCCGTTCCACAGCACCAGCGACGGGTGAGGCATCAGGCGTACGACGTTCTCCCGCGCCTCGGCCTCCACCTCGCCGCGCAGTGGCTGCTCCTCGGGGTAGGCGGAACAGGCGAACAGGAAGTCCTGCCACACCATCAGCCCGAGTTCGTCGCACACGTCGTAGAAGGCCTCGTCCTCGTAGATGCCGCCGCCCCAGATGCGGACGAGGTCGATGTTCGCGTCCGCGGCCTGGGTGAGGCGGCGCCGGTAGCGCTCCGGGGTGATGCGGGAGGGCAGGACGTCGTCGGGGATCCAGTTCACACCGCGCGCGAAGAGACGCACCCCGTTGACGACCAGGGTGAAGCCGGTGCCGTGCTCGTCGGCGGTGCGGTCCAGTTCGATCGTGCGGAAGCCGATCCGGCGCCGCCAGGTGTCCAGCGCGGTGTCGCCGTCCGAGAGGGTGAGCGTCAGGTCGTACAGCGGCTGTTCGCCGTGTCCGCGCGGCCACCACAGCCGCGGGTCGGGCACGTCCAGGCAGAGCAGCGCGTGGCCGTCCTCGACGGTGACCTCGGTGTCCACCCCGGCCACCGACGCCCGCGCGGTCAGGGCGCGCCCGGTGCCCCCGGCGGTGCGTTCCACCGCGAGGTGGACCTCGACCCGCCCCCGCGTCCCGGCGACCGTGACCAGGGGCCGGACCTGGGAGATCCGGGCGGTCGACCAGTGCTCCAGGCGGACGGGCCGCCACATTCCGGCGGTGACCACGGTGGGGCCCCAGTCCCAGCCGAAGCTGCACGCCATCTTGCGGATGTACTGGGACGGTGCGGGATAGACGTTGGGCCGGTCGCCGACCGACTTGCGTACCGTGTCGGCCTCCTCGCGAGCCGGGGTGAAGTGCACCTGGAGCTCTCCGTCGCGGCCGGTGACGTCGAACCGGTGGGTGCGGTGCATGTTGCGGGTCCGGCCGAGCGGCTCCCCGTCCAGGGTGATCTCGGTGGCGGTGTCCAGGCCGTCGAAGACCAGGTCGGTGCGCTCGTGTGCGGTATCGGCCGGGATCCGGGCGGTGTAGGTCCAGGCCCGGTCGCCGACCCAGGCCACCTCGTGCTCATTGGTGCCGATGAAAGGGTCCGGGATGAGTCCCGCTGCCAGCAGATCGGTGTGCACGCAGCCCGGCACCCGGGCAGGCAGCACCGCGTCCTCGTGGCGCAGCCCCCACCCGTCGTTGAGCAGGGTGACGTCCTTCATTGTTCGGCTCCCCTCACGTGACGCAAGGTCGTTTCCGGTTACGGCGCACGCCAACCTAGCTGCCCGCACGAATGATGTCCATAAACCGGTATAGCTCTGCTTGCGTCCGATGATTTGATACATTTTCTGCGCTTATACGCTGCTTGGTTCGGTGTATTTGGAAGCCCTAGTGTAACGATTGGGTATCGCGAGAGAACAGTGAGCTTTACCGGTTCATTAGCCCGGTGCCATAGTGCGACAGCCCAAAGGCGAGCCTGAGCCGCGATGTGGAAGGAGCTGGGGTAAATGGGGAGGAAGACGCTGGCGGTCGCCGCGCTGATAGCCGTGACGGCGCTCACTGCGACGGCGTGCACCGGGGCGGCGGCGCCTAAGGGCGAGTCCGCCGCCGAGGCGACGGACCTGGGCAGCGTGTCCGGCACCATCACGGTCCTGACGCACCGCACGGACCTGGTGCAGAACGGCACGATGAAAAAGTACGCAGCCGCGTTCAACAAGATCTATCCCAAGGTGACGGTGAAGTTCGAGGGCATCACCGACTACGAGGGCGAGGTCAAGATCCGCATGAACACCGACAACTACGGTGACGTGCTGATGATCCCGAACGCGATCGCCAAGAAGGACTACCCCTCGTTCTTCGCCTCGCTCGGCAGCAACGCCCAGCTGAGCAAGGGGTACCGCTTCACCGGCAACACGAACGTCGGCGGCAAGGTGTACGGCCTGGCCCTGGTGGGCAACGCCAACGGGTTCGTCTACAACAAGGACGTCTGGAAGAAGGCCGGCATCACCTCCTGGCCCACCAGCACGCGGGAGTTCGTGGCCGACCTCAAGGCCATCAAGGCGAAGACCGACGCGGTGCCGTACTACACGAACTTCAAGGACCAGTGGCCGCTGACCGCCGGCACCGCCAGCATCGGCTCCGTCAGCTGTGACGCGCGGGCCAACGACAAACTCGCGACCTCCACCGCTCCCTGGGCCGACGGCAGCGACCTCAACGTCATCGACACGCTGCTCTACGACACCGTCCACGACAAGCTCTCCGAGAAGGACCCCACCACCACCAACTGGGAGAACTCCAAGGGGCTGATCGCCCGCGGCGAGATAGCGACCATGCAGCTCGGCTCCTGGGCCATCACCCAGATGCAGGACGCGGCCAAGACGGCGGGGAAGAACCCCGACGACATCGGTTTCATGCCGTTCCCCGCGCAGAAGGACGGCAAGTTCTGCGCGATCCTCTCCTCCGACTACCAGCAGGCGGTGAGCATCCACTCCACGCACAAGGCCGCCGCACGGGCGTGGATCGACTGGTTCACCGAGAAGTCCGGCTTCGCGCAGAACGAGGGCTCGATCCCGACGGCCAGGTCGGGCGCCCTGCCGGACACCCTGAAGCCCTTCGAGGACAACGGTGTCACCCTTCTCGAACGGTCCGAGGCCAAGAGCGCCCAGGTCAACACCATCGACAACACCGCCGAGATCGGCCTGTCCAAGCCCGACTACCGGCAGAAGCTGGTGGACATGGCCCGCGGAGTCCAGAGCGGCGGTCTGAAGGACTACTTCGCCGACCTCGACAAGAAGTGGAGCAAGGCGCGGAAGACCGCGGGCTCCTGACGGAGATCGGCGCACGGGCCCGGTGACCGCGCCTCCCCGCCGGGCCCACGCCGACCGCATCCGTGGACGACCGGAAGGCCGACATGACCCACACCACACACACGCCCACGGCCCGCGTGGGCAAGGGGAACACCGCCGCCCGCACGGCCGGCGGTCCGGTACGCCGGACGGTGACGAGGGGGTCCCGTCCCGGCCGCGGCCCGCTGAGCAGCGTCACCCCCTGGCTGTTCCTGCTGGTCCCGCTGGTCCTGCTGATCACGTTCACCTACGTGCCCGTGGCGAACATGATCTATTACAGCTTCACCGACTGGGACGGCGTCAGCCCGGAGATCCACGTCACCGGGATATCCAACTACACCGAACTGTTCACCCGCCCCGAGCTGTTCCGGGTGTTCTTCGTCAGCCTCTACTACCTGGTCGCGTCCGCCGTGCAGATCGTCATCGCCCTGTACTTCGCGACCGTCCTCAGCTTCAACCTGCGCCTGCGCAACGTCTTCAAGGGAATCCTGTTCTTCCCGTACCTCATCAACGGCGTCGCCATCGGGTTCGTCTTCCTGTACTTCTTCCAGGACGGCGGCACCCTCGACTCGGTGATGTCCTGGTTCGGCGCGGGCAGCGACCATGTCTGGCTCGGCGAACCGACCTCCGCGAACATCTCCCTGGCGGGTGTGTCCGTGTGGCGCTTCACCGGCCTGAACTTCGTGCTCTTCCTCGGCGCGATCCAGTCCATCCCCGGCGAGCTGTACGAGGCGGCCCAGCTCGACGGCGCCACCCGGTGGCACCAGTTCCGGTACCTGATCGCGCCGAGCATCCGGCCCGTGATCAGCCTGAGCGTGATCCTCGCCGTGTCCGGCTCGCTGTCAGTGTTCGAGATCCCCTACATCATGACCGGCGGCGCCACCGGAACCACGACCTTCGTCATCCAGACGGTGAAGCTCGCCTTCCAGTTCAACAAGGTCGGGCTGGCCTCCGCAGCGGCCGTCGTCCTGCTCGTGATCATCCTGCTGGTCACCTGGATCCAGCGCCGCCTCGTACCCGAAGAGAAGGTGGACCTCGTATGACCACGAGCGCCCAACCGACGCCCACAGAAAGGATGGTGGACCAGTGACCACCCATGCGGTGGACGGCCGTCGCCCCCGGGGTATCGGCTCGGTCCTCATCTATCTGTCCCTGGTCCTCGCCTCGCTGGTGGTCCTCGTCCCGCTGGCCGTCGTGTTCCTGACCTCGCTGAAGACGTCGAAGGAAGTGACGGAAGGAGGCGGCGCGTTCCGGCTCCCCGGCGACTGGCTGAACTGGTCCAACTACGTCACGGCCTTCCGTGACGGCCACATGCTGACGGCGTTCGGGAACACCGCCTTCATCCTGCTGTTCTCCATTGCCGGCACCGTGATCATCGGGTCGATGACCGCGTACGCCATCGATCGCTTCACCTTCCGCGGCAGGAAGCTGGTCGTGGGCCTCTTCCTGGTCGCCACCCTGGTGCCGGGCGTGACCACGCAGGTGGCCACGTTCCAGGTGGTCAACAGCTTCGGCATCTTCGACACCCGATGGGCGCCGATCGTGCTCTACATGGGCACCGACATCGTCTCCATCTACATCTTCCTGCAGTTCATCCGCTCCATCCCCGTATCCCTCGACGAGGCCGCCCGGCTCGATGGCGCGAACGCGCTCACCATCTACTGGCGGATCATCTTTCCGCTGCTCAAACCGGCGATCGCCACCGTCGTCATCATCAAGGGCATCACGGTCTACAACGACTTCTACATCCCCTTCCTCTACATGCCCTCAGAGAACCTGGGCACCATCTCGACGGCCCTGTTCCGCTTCAAGGGCCCCTTCGGAGCTCACTGGGAGGACATCTCGGCGGGCGCGATCCTCGTCATCGTGCCCACGTTCGTCGCCTTTCTCTTCCTCCAGCGCTACATCTACAACGGGTTCGCGCGGGGCGCCACGAAGTAGGCCGGAACCGCCCACCCAGCCACTGCTGTCCGCTTCGTCGACGGCTTGACCGCTCTATTCCTGAGAGTCGCGACCTCGCGGAGAGCCGATGGCTCGCCTCGCCTTCCGGAGGCCCGGTACGGCGGCGAGACGCGGGTGAAGTCCTCGATCCACTCACGCGACTTCCGCGGCACCTGCGCTCCGTGGCATCAGCAGCAGTTCTCGTGTGGTCGCCGGGGCTGAGAGGACACCGGCATCGCCGACATGACCGCTCAGCCCGCCACATGGGTGCTGCGGGACGACGATCCCCCGGCTGAAGCCGGGGGTATCCACGAAGGAGAGCCCTGGTAAGCCTGCACGGCCCTTATGTCCCGGCGGGACAAGCGCTGCGCCCGCGCACTGCACGGGATTTGTACTCCCGCCTCCGGACATCCGGAGCGCATCTCAAGTCGGCCAGATGGGGCGGTCGTTCACCCGGCGAGTTCCTTGGTGATGCGGTCGAGCATGAACGCGGACGAGTCGCGGGCGCGTTCCTCCCAGGCGAAGACGCAGGCGGTGGCCACGCCGTCGAAGGCGAGTTCGCGCAGGGTGCCGAAGAAGGCGTTCCAGTCGACTTCGCCCTGGTCGATGTCGAGGTGCTGGTGAATGCGGGCGGTGGTGCCCGGCGGGTTGAGGATGTAGCGCAGACCGCTGGACCCCTTGTGGTTGAAGGAGTCGGCGATGTGCACGTGCTGGAGCTGTCGCCTGCGTAGCGCATCATCGCGGCGATGTCCGTCGTTGGGTCGGAGCCCTGACCTGAGGGGTGCCGGGCTGGGTTGCGACTCCAGGCGTGGAGGCCCTGGCTTCCGGGCGAGCTGAGCACGGCGCCGGGTTCGCGTCTCATCGATCATGGTGAGACCGGTGGTTCCTGAGCTGGGCATTCCGGACCAGTCCCGACCGAGCTGGGTCTGAGCAACGCCAAAACTGCGTGCTGCCTCTGCAGACGGTTGGGGGTGGTCGCGCCAGTGCGGGGTGTCCAACAGGCCAGTGAGCACGATGACTTCGGGGTAGGTGGCCACTTCGATTCGGCGGTTCCACCTCTGTCGAAGGGGCTCTCCGTGACTCTGTCGGGAATCTTGAGATCCGGGGGCCACTTTCCGTGGCGCCACCACAGCGGAGTCGACCATTTCCATAGACGATGAATATAAAAGCACTATGCTTTCGAGTGTGAGTCGTCAAGACACCGCTCCTGGCGCGTCCGCCGCCATCGGGACCGCCCTCTACGGTCTGGCCACCAGGGCCGCGAGACGCCTGCCCCGGGACATGAGCCTGACGTCCGCCGCCACCCTGGCCACCCTGGACCGGACCGGCCCACGGCGCATCACCGATCTGGCCGCGGTCGAGGGCGTCACCCAGCCCGCGATGACCACCCTGGTCCGGGTGATGGAGGAGTCCGGCCTGGTCGAGCGGCGGGGCGACGCGACCGACAAGCGGGTCACCCTGGTGTGCCTGACCGAGGCCGGCGCCTCCTATGTCCAGACGCGGCGCCACGCGGGCGTCCACGCTTACGCGCGGTTGATCGGCGAGCTCACCGGCGACGAGGTCGAGGCTCTGGTGGCGGCCCTTCCGGCGCTGAAGCATCTGGCAGAGCTCGAAAGCCAGGACCGCGAAGGGCCGAAGCAGCGACCGGGCAGCCGGTCGGCGGGGTCGCGGTGAAGGCGTTCCCGGTGGCGCGTTCCGAGACGCGGCTGCTGGTCCCCGCCCTGACGTTCATCGCTCTGGTCGTGGCGGCGGTCGCCAGCCTCGGAACGCCGCTCATCACCAGCGTGGCGACCTCGTTCCATGTCTCGCTCGGCAGCGCGCAGTGGACGCTGACCGTCGCGCTGCTCAGCGGCGCCGTCGCCACGCCGGTTCTGGGCCGGCTCGGAGCCGGCCCGCACCGGCGGGCCACGATCCTCACCACGCTGGCGGTCGTCGTCTCCGGCAGCGCGCTCACCGTGCTGCCGCTGCCGCTGCCGCTGCCGTTCGCGTGGCTGCTGGCCGGCAGGGCGGCCCAGGGCGTCGGGCTCGGGCTGACGGCGCTGATGATGGGCGTGGCCCGGGACCACCTCCCCGAGGAGCGCAGCGCGGCCGTGATCGCCCTGATCTCGGTGGTCTCGATCATCGGGGCAGGTGTCGGCTACCCGCTGGCCGCACTGCTCGCCGAGCTCGGCGGACTGCGGGCCGCCTACGGCCTCGGCCTGGTCGTCACCGCCGCCGCTCTCCTGACCGCGTGGCGCTCCATGCCCGAAGCCCCCGAAGGCCGCTCCGCCCATGTGGACGTGGCAGGCGCGGTCGTCCTGGCCGCCGCGCTGCTCCTGGTGCTGTTCCTCGCGAGTGAACGGAATCTGTGGAGCCGGCACCTCGCCGTGGCGGCGGGCCTCGCCGTCGTCGCGGTGGTGCTGCTCCGCGGCTGGGCCGTGATCGAGGTGCGCAGCACGACGCCCCTGGTCGATGTGCGGGCGGTGCGGCACCCGGCGGTCGCCGGGGCGAACCTCGCCATGTTCACCGGCGGGATAGGCATGTACCTCCTGCTCACGCTCATCACCCGGTACGCGCAGACGCCGCACGGCGCCGGCTACGGTTTCGGGCTGACGACCTTCGTCGCCGGGCTGGTCCTCATCCCGTTCTCGGTGCTGGGGTTCGTCGCCGGCAAGCTCACGCCGCGGGTCCGGACGCGGATCGCCGACCCCCTGCTCCTGGCCGGCAGCGCCGTCGTGGTCGGCGGCGGGTTCGCGCTGTTCGCGGCGGCCCGGTCGGACCTGGCCGAACTGTTCGCGGCGATGGGCGTGCTCGGCTTCGGCGTCGGCGGCTTCTCGGCCGCGATGCCCGGCGTCATCCTGGCCGTCACCCCCAAGAGCGAGACGTCGAGCGCCATGAGCTTCAACTACGTCGTCCGCAGCGTCGGGTACTCCCTGGGCAGCGCCATCGGCGGCCTGATCCTCGCCGCGGGCACCGGCCCCGGCCGCCTCTTCCCCGACGACAGCGCCTACACCACCGCGGCGCTGGTGGGCATCGGCGCCATGGCGATCACGACGCTGACAAGCCTCGCTCTCGCCCGCCGGCGCTCGTCCGAGACCAACCCGTAAGTCAGATGCACTCATCCCAACACTGGAGGTTCCATGCCCAAGGGCTACTGGGTCAGCGCCTACCGCACCATTTCAGACCCTGAGAAGCTGGCTGCCTACAGCAAGCTGGCCGCTCCGGCCGTCGAGGCCGGGGGCGGTCGGGTCCTCGTCCGTGGCGGTCGGGTCGTGGCGCATGGCGCCGGAATCGCCGAGCGCACCGTCCTGATCGAGTTCGACAGCTTCGAGCAGGCCGTCGCGGCGCACGAGAGCGCGGCCTACCAGGAGGCGCTGGTCGCCCTCTCCGACGGCGTCGAGCGCGACTTCCGCATCGTCGAAGGCATCGACTGACCGAGGTCCAGCCGGATCTTCACTGAAGATCCACCATCTTGGCTTTCGCTGGTGCGGCTGCTGGTGCGGCGGGGTCCATGGGTGCTCGTGCTGGTCGCGGGCGACTGTCCTCGGTCTTGATCGTCTGTCAGCGGTCAAGTTCGAGGTTCGTCAGGACGAGCAGGGCGCGGAGCAGGTTGGCGGCGCGGGCGGGGCTCGCCTCGATCACGCTTATGACGCGGAGGCTCACCCGGCCCGCCGTCCAGCCCAACGCATCCATGGCCCCGATCTGACGAACCCGTCCACGCTGCTTGAGGCGTCCCAGGCCCGACGCCGAGCAAGCCTGGTGCCGGCATGTCTGCGTGGGTCATGCCCGTGGTTCTTCCGTCATGGGCAGGCATTCGGCGAGCAGGTCGACGATGTCGCGCCAGGCTCGTTGCGCGTGTTGTGGGTGGTGGCCGACGCCGGGGACCGTGGGGTGGTCGACCGGCGGGTGGTGGAAGGCGTGCGAGGCGCCGCCGTAGACCGTGAGGCGCCAGTCGACGCCTGCGGCCTGCATCTCGGTGGTGAACGCGTTCCGTTGCGCGGGCGGCATGATCGGGTCTTCCGATCCGACCCCGGCCCACACCGGGCAGCGGATGCGTGCTGCCTCGCCGGGGCGGCCCGTGGTCGTGGCGTTGACTGTCCCGATGGCGCGCAGGTTGACGCCGTCGCGTCCGAGTTCGAGCCCGACGGCGCCGCCGGTGCCGTAGCCGATGGCGGCGATCCGGTCGGGGTCGGTCCGCGGTTCGGTGCGCAGCACGTCGAGCGCCGCGTGGCCGATGTTCCGCATCCGGTCGGGATCGGCGAGCAGCGGCAGGCAGCGGGCCAGCATCTCCTCGGGGTCGCTCAAATAGCGCCCGCCGTGGAGGTCGAAGGCCAGCGCTATGTATCCCAGCTCGGCGAGGGCGTCGGCCCGGCGGCGTTCGACGTCGCTGACACCCATGCCCTCGGGTCCGAGCAGTACTGCGGGCCGGCGGTCGAGACCGGCCGGGAGCGCGAGGTGTCCGATCATCGTCAGTCCGTCGGCCGGGTACTCGACCGTACGCGTCGTAATCGTCGTCATGAGACTGGACTGTAGTGATCGCCGAACCCGGTCCGGCCGCTGTTCTGCCCCCGGCAGAGCAGCGCGGACATCCCCTGCAATACGGCGAGGGCTCACAAGACCTCTCACCGGTCTGACGATGGGTGCTCAGAGGTCGCTTTCACCTTGAGGGCCTTCTGAGGCGAGCCGCGCGGGTTGGATGGGATTCAAGGAAAGTACTGAGCTGGGTCGCAGTGATCGGATCACGCCCATGAGGTCTGGTGGCTGCAGTCGTTGCAAGACCGGTTCATCTGAGCGGTGAAGCCGGCCTTGCCCCTGGACCCGGATTCCGCCGGCCGCCCTGCTGCGCCGCCACGCTCAGGGTGAAGGCCGCCGAACCCGTGTGGCCGGGCCGTCAGTTCAATAGCCGGCCTGGCTGCCGCCGTCGTGGAGCGGGCAGTCGGGGAATCTGGGCGTGGTGCCGGTGCCGGGTGTGACAGGCCGTCCTGTTCCTTGAGCACCTGGTGTGCGGAGTGGTCGCCGGGCAGGCTAGTTTGCTCGGGTGAGTCTCCTTGATGATGTGGCCGAGCGCGATGGCTGGCGCTGCTGGGTGTGTGACGAACCGGTCGACCCCGGCGAGTCGGTGAACGACCCGCGGGGGCCCAGCGTCGACAGCCGGACCGCCGACCGGAAGGCCAAGGTCGCCGAGCGGCTCGCGCACCGTGGGTGCAACACCCGTAAGGGCGCGGTCAAGGTGGTCATCGCCTGGCCGGACGGTCTGTACGTGGTCGAACCCGCGCCGCTGATCACCGTCGCGGGGAGGCTGGAGCGCAAGGGGGGCCGCGAGATGGTGGGCCGTTGTCCGACCAGGCGGGACGCCCAAGAGGCGGCGGATTGGCTGGTGGACCGGTTCTCCCGTCTGGTACCGGGGCTGCCGGTGACCGCCGATATCGAGCCGGGCGGCGGCCAGTTCCTCGTCATCCTGGCCACCGGCCGCCGCTGACCCCGGTGGCCGGAGCTCCGTTGGCTGGTGATTAGCCGATCTTCTTCCAGGGCTTGCAGTCGGTGGTCTGGAACGCCTTGTCACCTGCTGCGATCTTGACGATGGCCGGGCCCTGGGCGCTGCCGTTGGCGATGATGGCGCTGCTCTCGCCGGTCGTGTCGCTCAAGCGTGCCCAGTAGCAGCCGTACGTGTTCTTGCCCTCGCTGCGGTAAGTACCGGCCTGGATGTCTTTGCCCACCAGGAAGGTTCCATCGCCGGGAATCCCTCCCTTGGGCGCGGCCTCCTGCTGCGGCCCGGCAGTGGCGCTGGGGGAAGCGGCACCCGCCTGTACGTCTGCGCCCGTCGCGGTGGCGGTCACCGTTGCGGAAGGTGATTCCTTGCCCCCTCCAGACCCGACGATACCGATGAGGAGTCCCATCAGCAGTCCACCCAGGGCGACCGCGGCGTGAGTGATCCGTCCTCGGAGGGATGAGGCACGGACGGCGGGGGACGGCGTGTGATCCGACGTCGGTCCCGGTGGCGGACCTGCGGGTCTGTTTCCGCTCATGTCCACAGGGTGCGCCTGCCTTCTGCGGGGTGAACGACGGCACTTCTTCGTCGCAGGCGACGGCAACGGCCACGGGTGTCGGCGTACACGTCGAAGTGTCCAGGCAGGTACACACGCACATGCCCACCGCGTCGCACGCCATGGCAATCCAGAGCCTGTCTTCTTGGCTGACGAAGCCAGGCCCGCCGTCCTGCCGCTGCGACGGTATGGCGCGGGCACGGGAGGATGGTCGAGGACGCGGGCGAGTGCGGCCGTGACGGGAGCGCAGTGGCCAGCCAGGTGCCTGGGGGCCCAGTCGGCTGTTACCCCGCCCGTATCGCCTCCCGATAACACCGAGCACCTTCATCCCGCACCACGGAGCTGAGCACCTTCGGTTGCACCGTCCTGAACAGAGACGGGTGTACGCCGACAACAGGGCCCGGCGCGCAGCTGGCGCCGCGAGGAGCCAGCTGCATGCTCGGGGTACGGATACCGTCTTGCTTCATGACCACCATCGACACGATCGCGGCCTTGGCTGTGACCGCTGTCGGGTCCTGGAAGGCGGCGCGCAACTCCAACGAGGCCGCAGCGCCCCCTTTCTCGGATCGAGCAGCAGCCCGCCTTGCCATCACCGAGATCCACGCCCCGGACTGGACCGCCCGCCGGGCAGGTGGCAGCTGGCCGCAAATCTCCGGCCGTCAGCAACGACAAGAACCCGATGCCGTCGGCTGCGAGGGCATCGGCGCCGCCTTGCTCACGGTCAATCACGCACAAGGCCTCAAACGCCTGGGTCCCCGGACCACGCAGGCCCGCAGACGTCAGCACGATCTGTCCGCCGCTGGTGACCACATCCAGGAGGACAGGTTGACCTTGGTCGACAGCCCGTCTGTCAGGAGCTTCACCTGTTCACGGACACCACCGCCACGCCAACTCGCGGCCCAATCACCCAAGTTGAAACAGCTGAGTCAAGCGTTTCACGTCGTTATCCGGAGGCGGCTCCCGCAGAGACGCGCTGGTCAGTCGAAGATGGCGCAGTTGACTTCGTCCATCAGGGCTGCGCCGGTCTGGTGCGCCTGTTTGGTGAGAGTGGACGTGGCAAAGAAGAAGGCGGCCGTGCGGTGGCCGGTGGAGTCGGTGACGTTGTAGGTCGCGTAGCCCGGGACGATGCCGACGTGGTCCCAGACGGTGCCGCAGTCGGTCTTCGCCGTCTCGATGCCCAACCCGTAGCCGAGTCCGTCCGGGTCCCCGGGACCGTCCTCGGGCACGGTGGTGCGCATCTGGGCCAGTTGGGCGGCGGGCAGCAGGCGGCCCGACATCAACGCGCTGTAGAAGCGGGACCAGTCACCGGCGGTGGACACGATCGCGGCATCCGCTCCGTCGGCCGTGACGTAGTCGCCGGTGACGTCCACGTGGTCGTCGTGCCGCGGTCCGGCGTAGGTCCGGAACTCGTCGGGGACGTCCGGTGGCATGTGGGCGGCGTCGGGTTCGTAGCCGTGCGCGTGCCGGTCGTGCCAGGCGGATCCGGTGGCGTAGAAGGTGTGCCGGAGCGCCAGGGGTCGGGCGATCCGGTCGCGCACCAGCGTTGCGAGGTTCTTACCGGTGGCCTTCTCCAGGACGGCGCCGATCGCGATGTAGTTGGTGTTGCTGTACGACCATTCGGTGCCGGGCTGGAACAGTGCCGGGTGTCTGCTCACCAGGCGGAGGATTTCCGTCGACGTCCATACGTGGGAGTCCCGGCCGGTAAGGGCCGGTGCGAGGGCGGGGTCCTCGGTGTAGTCGAACAACCCACTGGTGTGGTTGAGCAGCATGCGCAGGGTGATCGCTCTGCCGTTGCGCACCTGGCCGGGCAGCCACTTGTCGACCGGGTCGGTGAGGGCGAGTCTGTGTTCAGCGACCAGTTGCAGGACGAGGGTGGCCATCACCGTCTTGGTGTTGGACGCTTCTCGCACCTCGTCGTCCGCTGTGAGCCGATGGTCCTTCGTCGTCCAGGCGGCCTGCTCGGAGATCTCGATGGGCCTGCCGTGACCGTCGTCCACCCGCACGATCACCCCAGGGACCCCTTCCTCCACCAACTTCCGCGCCAACTCCCGCAGGTGAGCGCGTGTCTGCGCAGTGCCGTCCTGTCGGACCGCCGCGAGCGTCCGCGGGCCGACGGCCGCACTCTCGCGGACCGTGTTCGCACTCGACGGGGTCGCAGCGAGGGGCACGACGAGGGCCGCGGACACCGCAAGTGTTGCTACTGCGTGAAACCCTGTCAGGCGCGGGCGCCGTCGAATACGCACATTCACGCGCAATTCATGCTCCTTCGAGAATCCGGGACAGCCGGCGCGCACGATCGGAGGACGGGGAGGAGAACACGGGACTCCACCCGGCGAGTTGCTGCCCGGCTTCTGGGTCGAAGCCAGCTCCGGCGGGCCCTGCACAGCCCTGGAGAATCCTTCGGAGGATAGCCGAAGGCGAGGTCGGTACCACCCCCAACTACGAGACCGGGGAGGCGAAGACACTGCTGGCCCCGGCCCAGGCCGCTCACCGGGTTCTGCGGATCTCCACGAAGGCAGGGCACTTCACGGTGGCCACCGGCACCGTTGCGGTGGATGAGTTCCTGTCTTTCAAGTTCCCGCCATGCGCTTGGGGTTGCTGATCCTCTCGTCGTGGCCTCGGCTAGGTTGCCGGCATGGCCGTCGAGATCGTTGAGTTCGAACTGACCGCGCCCTGGACGGGTTTCATCGCTGAGCCGCTCGTGGGTGGCAGCAATGCGGGTGTCCTTGTGCTGTCTGGATCGAGCGGCCGGATCGAGCGTGAACGGTGTCGGCTCTTCGCCCGTGCCGGTGTGACCGCGGCGACGGTTCGGTGGTTCGGCGGGCCCGGGCAGCCGCCGGGCATCTGCGAGGTTCCGCTGGAGATTCTTGTTGAGGCGACAGAGCTGCTGCGTGAGCGTGGTGCTGAACGGGTCAGCATCCTGGGGCTTTCGAAGAGCGCCGAGGCGGCGTTGCTGGTGTCCACGCTCTCGGACTGCGCGGATGCTGTGATCGCGCTGGCTCCCTCGTCGGTTGTCTGGGCCAACGTCGGCCCTGGACTCGACGGGCGGGATCGCCCGTATCGATCAAGTTGGACTTGGCAGGGGCGGCCCCTGCCCTTCGTCCCCTATGTCGATTCCTGGGTCCCGGCGGAGCCTTCAGAGGGACGGGTTGCTGTGCTCGACTGGTATGAATCCAGTCTCACAGCAGGCGAGGACCGCCTCGACGCCGCAGCTATCCCGATTGAGAAGGCCGACGCCGATCTGGTGCTGATCGCGGGGGGCGCGGACAGGATGTGGCCGTCCTTGCGGTTCGTCCAGGAACTCGCTGACCGGCGCACGGCGTCCGGGCGGGACGCGATGGTGATCACCCGGATAGACGCAGGCCACCGCATCATCTTCCCGGCAGAGGTGGCGCCGCCTCCATCCACTCGCTTTGACCACGGTGGCACCCCGGAGGCCGGCGCGGCGCTGGGAGCGGTTGCCTGGCCGCGCGTGATGGCAGCCATCCGCGGCTTCTGACCCTGCCGGGCGTCGCTGGTCAGGAAGCTGCATCCCGAAAGACCGAGGCCACGTCCGGCACGATGCGGGCCCGGTCGACTGTCGGCCGGCACCGGTTCCCACCGCGCCGCGAACTGCCCGAGACGGAGGCACACATGGAGACAGACCTCGTCAGTCGCCTGGACGAGGCGGCCACGCGGTTTGTGATCCTCCTGCGGATGAACGAGGGGTTCGACGAGCAGGCGCTCCTTCGGCTCCAGGAGGAGATCGACGGGTGTCGGACGGCATGGAGGAATGACACCTGAGTACCGAAGCGTGCGGCGTTGATCCTCGCCGAACTCCACCCGGCGATCGAGGCTTGCGCTTGGCCGTACGAAGGGGATGGTGCGCAGTCGATGCCCCGTGGCTTCAGTGGTCGGTGGCTGCGGGCTGTTCCTCGGTCGTGGGCGTGACCACTGCCGCGGTCTTGTCGGGCGCAGTGTAGAAGACGGAGGCGCCTTGCTTGGCGCGCTGGGCCTGGCTCCTGGCCACGAGGCCCTCGATGGTGACGCGCACGACTTTGGTCTTGATGCCTCGCTCGGGATGGGCCTCGCTGAGTGCGGTGGAGATCTCCGCGGCGGAGCGTGGCTCGCTCTGCTCGGCGAGGTGACGCCGGATGAGTTCCACCAGGGTGGGCTGTGCCTTCGTGGTGACGGCCTTGGACGTGGGCTTGTGCGCAGCCGGCTCCTCGGCCGACGTGCTGCCCTGAGAGGCTGCGGATTTCCGTGCCCGTCGCTTCTTGGGGGACGCGGCTGCTGCCTTTTGCTGGGGAGAGGGAACCGTAGCGCTCTCGGATGTGGCCGACGGTTCTTCCGGTTCATGCGTAACGCCGAGCGCCTGCTGCATGTTCACCAGCACACTGTGGTCCTGCTGCAGGGCAGCCAACTGCTTTTGCAGGGCGGCGATTTCCGCGCCGATGCGTTCCTGCTCCTTGAGATTGCTTTCGAGGTCTCCGGCCACTTGGGCGATGTATTGGGATGTCAGGCCCGTGGTGGCAGTCGTGCTCTCCGACATGATGCTGGCCTTTCTCTGGTGTGCGGCAGCGTTCCAGGCTCACGGCCTCGAACCGGGAAGTACTCCCTTTGTGCTGTCTTGGCTGCGGACGCTGGCACCGCCGCAGATTGTTGTGCTGTAGAGATACTACGGATAGACGGAACCAGTCGTTCCTCTCGTGTGGTGTCCGCTGTTCGACGCGGAGGTCAGGAGCGCACTGTGTGGTGGCTTTGTGGCTCCGGCGCAGGACGGGCACATGCGCAGTGAGGCAGTTGCCAGACTGTCTCGTCCCTGGGACTTCACCCTTGATCGTGGACACCCTGATCATTGGATCGAGAAGATCCGAAGGACAGGAGTTCCCGTCGGGGACGTCGAAGTACTCGCCTGAATTCCGGGCCGATGCCGTCGCGCTGTACCGGCCACGCCCGGTGGCACCTACGCCTCGGTGGCCAAGGACCTGGGCGTCAACCACGAGACGCTCCGCACCTGGGTGCGGGACGCCGAGCAGGCCGCCCGGCCCGGCACCGGCGAGGCCAACGCGATCGAGAAGGAGAACCGGCAGCTGCGGGCGCGAGTGAAGGAACTCGCGCCCGAGCGGGAGATCCTGCGGAGGGCCGCGAAGTATTCTGCGGCGGAGACCAGCTGGTGAGCAGCCGCTTCCAGTTCGTTGACGATCATCGTGGCGCCTTCGGCGTCAAGCGGCTGTGCCGGATGCTGTATCTCTCGCGGTCCGGGTTCTACCGGTGGCTGGCCGGCGCGGACGCGCGGGCCGAACGTGTCCGGGCGGATACCGACCTCGCCGAGCGGATCACCGCCGTCCACGTCGAGTCCGACGGGACTTACGGCGCCCCGCGGGTCACCGCCGAGCCTCGCGACACTGGAGTACAGGTCAACCACAAACGCGTAGCCCGGGTCATGCGTGCGCGGGACGTCGTCGGCTTCCACCTGCGCAAGAAGGCCCGCACCACCGTCCCCGAGCCGTCGGCGACACCGGTTCCCGACCTGCTGCGGCGCGACTTCACCGCGAAGGGCACCGAGCTCTCCCGGTGGTCGTCCACGGACCTTGAAGCCGTCGCCATGGCGGTCAACAACCGGCCCCGCAAGACCCTCGGCCGGCGGACACCCGCCGAGGTCTTCGAAGAGCAGATGCGCTCGCTGCAACAGCCCGGTGTTGCAACGACTCGTTGAACTCGCCCAGTACTCCTCGAAGGAGTTCGCCCAGGTCTGCACCGACCTCGGCGTGATCAGATCGCGTGGCGCGGTGGGCACGAGCGCGGACAACGCCGCGGCCGAGTCGTTCAACGCGACCATGAAACGCGAGACGGTCCAAGGATGGAAACACTGGCCAGGAGCCCGCGCAGCCCGCCTCGCGGTCTTCCGATGGGCCACCCGCTACAACACCAGAAGTAGACACTCCAGCATCGGCCGGATCAGCCCGAACTCCTTCGAACAACGATCAGTCACGCTGACCACCGCCGCATGACAACCGGTGTCCACGATCCCGGGTCAAGGCCCGTCCTGCTGCACGTCGCCGACGAGGAGGCCTTCGTTCTTGCGCTCCAACCAGTGGCGGGGATCAGTATGTCCACGAGCGGCGGGTCCGGTCGTTCGCACAAGATGAGCTTCGGCCTCAGAGCAGTTTCGCTTCGGGGGCGAACGCGGGCAGCTTTTCGAGACTGCTGCGCACGGCCTCGGCGCCGTACTCGAACATCTGCCGCTCGTAGTCACCGACCGCGCCGAGCAGATCCTGGCGGCCCTCCTCGACCTCGATCAGGCAGCGGCGCAGCAGGTCGGCATCGCGCAGCGCGGTGTTGGCGCCGTTACCGCCGGTCGGGGAGGTGGCGTGGATCGCGTCGCCGAGCAGCGTGACCGGGCCGGACGCCCAGCGCTCAGCGGGCTTGACCACGCGGATGGACAGCAGCGTGCTGTTGTCCGGGTCGGCCTGCTCGATCAGCGCGCGCAGCTCCGGGTGCCAGCCGTCCATCCTGGACAGCACGGCGTCCTGCGCGGTCGGCTCCTCCAGCGAGCCGTCCGACGGCAGGATCATGGCCCAGCGCACGTAGTCGCCGATGTCGGGCAGCGTGACGTCGGGGGCCAGTCGCTCGGCGGCCTGCTTCGGAGGGGTACGGAAGCGCATCGCGCCGAGCAGGAGGCTGACGCCGTCGCCCGCGATCTTCGAGCCGTACGCCTTGGACAGGCCGGCGAACTCGTCGGTCAGCGGGGTGCGGCCGATGACGAACCGGACGCCGGTGTCGGTCGGAGTGGTCCGCGGCGACAGCACCCCGCGAACCGCGGAGGTGACGCCGTCCGCGCCGACGAGCAGGTCGGCGGTGGCCGGGTCGCGGTGGGCGAACCGGGCTCGGACAGTGCCGTCGGCCAGCACGTCGTAGCCGGTCAGCGCGGCATCGGTGTGCACGGTGAGGCCCGTCAGGAGCAGGTGGCGCAGCACCTGCCGGTCGACCACGATGCCGGTGCGGCCCGAGCCGAGCCTGCCGATCTCGTTCAGCAGCGGGTCCAGGATCAGCTGCTCGGCGGAGGCGTCTATGACGATCTCGTCCAGCAGCGGGTGCCAGCGCGTCGGCAGGCAGTCGCGCACCGCCTGGAAACCGACCGGGTTCAGCATGAGCCGGTAGCCCTGGAACCGGGCGATGATCCCCGGGTCGCGCTCGAACACGTCGGCCTCGATCCCGGCACCGCGCAGACCCTGCGCGAGAGCGAGACCTCCTAGACCGGCTCCGACTACGGAAACTCGCATCACACACCTCCGGAAATTCGACCCGCCACGAACCAGGTTCGCCCTTACTGACGAACGTAGTTCGTTCTGACGATCTAAGTTCTACTGAACGAACTAAGTTCGTGTCAAGGTAAGGTGGTCGGCATGTCAGCCGATCCCCGCGATCCCCGCCAACGCCGCGCGGCCCGCAAGAAGCCGATCACCGTCGAGCGGATCACCGACGCCGCCCTGGAAGTCGTCGCCACCGAGGGGTACGACGCGCTGACCATCCGCCGGGTCGCCGCCGTGCTCGGCACCGGTCCGTCGTCGCTGTACGCGCACATCGTCAACAAGGACGACATCGACGACCTGCTGATCGGCAGGCTCTACGCCGAGGTCACGCTCCCCGAACCGGACCCGGCCGCCTGGCGCGACCAACTGCTCGGGGTGTACACACAGATCCGCGACCTGTACCTGAAATACCCCGGAGTCTCGCGCGCCGCGCTGGCCATGGTGCCGACCAGCCTGGAAACGCTGCGGGTCGGCGAAGGAATCCTGGCGATCCTGCTCGCGGGCGGCATCGAACCGAGGACGGCCGGATGGGCCCGCGACGCGCTGTCCCTCTACGTCAGCGCCTACGCCCTGGAACAGTCGCTGGTCCGGCAACGGCGCCGGCACCAGGACCCGGAATGGGTGCTCAGCCACGAGGAGTTGCTGGACCTCTTCACGGGATTGCCGGCCGAGGAATTCCCGCAGACCCGACGCCATGCCGCCGAGTTGATCTCCGGTACCGGCCCCGACCGCTTCGAGTTCACCCTCGGCCTGCTCATGAAGAATCTACGGCCCGTAACCGGTTGACCAGCGGCGTGTGGTGTCCACATGGTGCCGAGACGACTACAAGTCGCATCTCGTACACGGAAGTCCCTTCACCCCGAACGATCGGCGCACGGCCCTGGCCACTGAAGGTTCGTTCCTCCCGCGGCCATCGGCTCTGGTCAGCACCACGGCTCCGCGCCGTCCGGGCCGGTCTTCGGTTCCTCGTGCTCCTGGTCGTCGTTGTCGGTCCAGGCACCGAACGGTCCGGGCAGGGCGGGCAACTCGGCGACGAGCTGGAGGCGCCGCCCTTGGTTCGGTGCGGGCCAGGGATCACCGGGTGCCCGCTTCAAGCTGGGCCGGGATACGGCTGGTACGCAGGTCGGGGATGTGCAACCTCGGCGCCGCCGCTCCCTACTGCACGAGTTACACCTACGACACCGCGGGCTGGCGGGCGACCGAGACCGCCCACGCCATCAGCGGCTCGACCACCACGAACTACTGCTCCAAGGGCGGATCCACACCCAGCCCCACACCCTCCTCGCCACAACTACCGGTTCCTGCACCGGCGCCACTGCCCAGTACACGTACGGCGCGAGCGGCAACACGACCAAGCGCCCAGACGGCAGCACTGCACAGGATCTCCAGTGGGACAGGGAGGGCAAACTCTCCCGCCTGACCAAAGACCCGACCGGTGCGGCGCGCGCCACGGACTACGTCTACGTGGCCGACGGTGCCCTGCGCATCCGCCGGAACGCCGCCGCCAACGGGGAGACGGTCCTGTACCTGGGCGCCACTGAGGTGCACCTCCAGGCGGGCAAGAAGTGGGCCAACCGCTATTACACGCACGCCGGTTCCACCGTCGCATTGCGAAGCAACCAGTCCGGCACGGAGAAGACCACCTACCTCGCGGGTGACCAGCACAACACCGACACGGTGGCGATCATCGCTGACACTCAGTCGCTGACCAAGCGCTACCTGCCCCCCCGTTCGGCACCAACAGGGGCAGCGGCACGACGACTTGGCCCGACGACAAGGCATTCCTCGGCAAGACCGCCGACACCGACACCGGCCTCACCCACATCGGCGCACACGAATACGACCCGGCCGTCGGCCAGTTCATCAGCGTCGACCCGCTTCTCCAGGTCGATATCCCGCAGCCCCTCAACGCCTACACCTACGGCTCACAGAACCCCGTGAGCCACGCGGACCCGAGCGGCATGGGCCTGCTCTGCGGCAAGCCGGGTGAACCCGCCTGCCCGACCCGCCCTGACGGAACACCCGGCAACGGCCGGCCCCATGAGGCCGTGAAGCCGGCGGTCGCGTGCCCGAGCCTCATCAATCCGCAGTGCCCGGAGTACACGGGTGGAACCTCGGGCGGTGGCGGTGGCACCGGCAGCAACGGCGGAAGTAGTTCCACACAGAAGGCGTCCTAAGAAGTCATCTCATTTGGCTGAGTAAGCTGCCAGTCGTGGCAACGATCGTTGAGCGGCTGGTGCCGGACGAGTTGTGGGAACTGTTCCAGCGGGTGGTTCCGGAGGCGCCGTCGCGGCCTCAGGGCGGTGGCCGGCGTCGGCACGGCGACCGGGAAGTACTGGCCGCAATCGTCTTCGTGGCGACCTCCGGCTGCACGTGGCAGCAGTTGCCGACTGCGTCGTTCGGGCCGTCAGGCGCGACGGCTCACCGACGCTTCTCCGAGTGGACGAAGGCCCGGGTGTGGGCCAAGCTCCACCGCCTGGTCCTCGACGAGCGCGGCTCCCGCGGCGAGTTGGACTGGTCCCGCTGCGCGATCGACTCGGTGAACATGCGGGCCTTGAAAAGGGGGAGCTGACGGGCCCGAATCCTGTAGACCGGGGTAAGTACGGGTCAAAGATCCACTTGATCACCGAGCGGACCGGCCTGCCCCTGTCCATCGGCATTTCGGGCGCCAACACGCACGACAGCCAGGCACTGATCCCCCTGGTGAAAGGCATACCGCCGATCCGCTCCCGCCGAGGACGCCGACGGCGCAGGCCCCACAAACTCCACGCCGACAAGGGCTACGACTACAACCACCTGCGACGTTGGTTATCCAGCCGGAGTATCCGGCACCGCATCGCCCGCAAGGGCATCGAGACCTCGCAGCGACTCGGCCGCCACCGTTGGACCATCGAACGCACCATGTCCTGGCTCGCCGGATGCCGACGCCTGCACCGCCGCTACGAACGCAAAGCCGATCACTTCCTCGCTTTCACCAGCATCGCCTGCACCTTGATCTGCTACCGCAGACTCACCAAATGAGATGACTTCTAAAGGGCCCGGCTCAGGTGAAGACATGTGAGCGGAATGCATTGCGTACCTGTGTGAGTGGCTCGCGGTCACGGGTGAAGTAGAGCTTGTTGGTGAGTAGAGCTGCCCAACGGTCCTTGCCAGGGGAGATCCACATGCCTGTTCCCGTGAAGCCGTAGTGGACCCAGACGTCGTCGGTCTGGGCTGTGGTGCCCGGGGCCGGGTGCCAGAACAGGCCACGGGGCGGGGTGAGTTCACCTGTGTGGAGCCGCAGGGATTCCTTGACCCAGTCCGGCCCGAATCCGGGTGACTGGCTCACTCGGGCCGGGGCCAAGAGGTAGCGCAAGAATGCGGCAAGGTCGTCGAGGACGGAGAACGTGCCCGCGATACCGCACACTCCGCCCAGCAAGCGTGCGGAGAAGTCGTGTGCAGACCCCTTGAGATGGGTTTTCGTGTTGTCGTCGAGTTCGGTTGGTGCACAGCGGGCAGCGACACCAGCCGGCAACGGCCCGAAGCGGGTCTCCGCCATGCCAAGGGGTTGCCACACGCGGTCGGCTGCGAGTACGTCGAGGTTCTGGCCGGCGAGGTACTCGGCGAGATAGCTCAGGATGAGGGCGGCGCGGTCGGTGTACTCAACGGCCTCGCCGGGCGGCCGGTGCAGGGCTTCGCGCAGGACGCCATCGCGGACGTCCTGGGGATCGGTGCCGTAGAGGTTCCTGAGGTTGGCCCGGAGAGGCGCGCCGGCGGTGTGGGTGAGCAGGTGGCGTGCGGTCACCTGCCCCAGAGGGCGTCCACTCACCTCGGACCAGAAGTCGCCCAGCGGCGTGTCGAGTTGGAGCTTTCCGTCCTCGACGAGACAGCCGATGGTCGACCACACAGCGAGGATCTTGGTGAGGCTGGCGACGTCGAAGACCGTGTCGTGCAGCATCGGCTCGCTGGGTCGTTCGGGATCCAGGACGCCTGCGGTGCCGCTGGCCAGGATCCCGAGGCTGTTGCCCATCGCCCAGACAGCACCGGGGTAGACCCTGTCGCGGACCCCGTCATGGAGGAGCTGGTGGATGCGGTCAGTGTCGAGGTCGAGCGCCATGGTCTCCCGATCGATCGTGGGCCGTGTGATGTCCCGTGGGCCAGCGTAGTAAGGCGCCGGTACGGATCTGACTGCGGCGCGAGCAAGTCAGATGAGCTGTTTGCCCAGGTCGGTGAGGGCGGCTGCAGTAGCGGTGAGGGGAAAGCGAGCCGCGTTCGCGCGGCCTGCGGCCTGGAGTGCCGGGAGCAGGCCAGGTGTGGTGCGGAGCCGGGTGAGGTCATGAGCAAGGACCGCCGGGTTGGTGAAGTCGGTGCTGTGGCCACTCACGGCAAGGACGTCGCTCAGTCCGGGGACGGGCTGGTAGATGACCGGCAGTCCGCAGGCTTGGGCTTCGAGGGCGACGAGCCCCATGGCTTCGAGCGTGGTCGACGGCATGACGAGGGCGTCGTGGTCGGCGAAGGTGTTCCACAGTTGGGGGCGGTTCAGCCAGCCGAGATATCGGACGTGGACCTTGAGCAGGCGCAGGAGCGGGGTCAAGGTGCGGAACTGGTGGGGCGGTGCGGCGATGCTCAGTTCGACTGCCTCGATCGCGGGCAATGCGCGCAGGAGGGTCTCCATGCCCTTTTCGGAGGTGAGGCGTCCGGCGTAGAGCAGCCGTAAATGTCCGGCTGGACGTCGCCCGGGACGGGGTGGCGGGTTGGTCAGCAGGTGGTCGGGGATGCCCCACGGAATGTTCGTGATCTTCCGGCGATTGGTGGTCGGTACGAGCTTCAGCAGTCGATCAGCCATGGCGCCGGTGGGGACGACGATGGCGTCGGCGGCGCGGGTGCTCTCTCGCAGGACTCGGAGTTGGTCGTTGCGGGCTTCGGCGAAGAGCAGGTCGGTGCCGTGGACGAGTGCGATGCGTGGGCGGGTGGGCAGCGCGCGGATCAGGGCCGGTGTGCCGCCGAAGGTGAGGTGCTGGAGGTGGAGCACATCGATGTCCGCCGGGTCGATGAGCTGGGACAAAGCCCTGCGCAGTGCGTTGACGTACAGGGCGAACGGCGGCCCGGACAGGCACTTGCCCGGCACGTCCAGCAACTCCAGTCCCGCAGGCAGACGTGGCGGACGAGGTTGCGGGGCGAGCATGAAAGCGCGGGCAGGGATGAGAGGGTTCTCGCCGGTATAGAGGTCGAGGAAGAGCTCGACACTTCCGCCGGCGCTGCCGAAGGGCAGGTCGAGGGCGGTCGCGATCAGCGGGCTCATGTCGTACCTCCGGCGAGCTCTTCGTAGAGGCGGGAGATGTCGATGCCTGCGGTCGCGGTGTATTTGAGGCCGTGCAGTTGGTAGCTGGCCGGTGTGCCGAGGCAGTGGAGGAAGACGAGCTTGCCGAAGGTCATCCGGGGACGGACCCGGACGGGTCTGGCGGCGCGGATCTCCAAGGTCCAGTGGATGGCGTGGCCTTGGTGGCCGAGTGGGGCGGAGACGTGGACCCAGATGCCGAGCGCGCCGATGGTGCGGTCGCCGTTGAGGAACTGGGCGTACGTCTCTGATCCGGTTCGTTCGTGGGTGACGCCGAGGTAGAGCACTCCGGGTTGAAGTACCAGCCCGGACGTGGGGATTGTGGTCTCGGAATACGGGGTGGGGGTCGCCGCGTCCAGGTTGGCGTCGCAGATGCGCAGGGTGTCGCCGAGGCGCCAGTCGTAGGCGTTGGGGGAGAGGCGGGCTGGGTCGTACGGCTCGATGGTGATCTCGCCCGCGGCTCGGGCGGCGGCGATGCCGGGTCCGGTGAGGATCACGAGGCCACCGTCCGAAGTTTTGTCACGTCGCGCCAGTAGCCGGAGGGCTGTGGCCCGGCCGCCGCCTGGTACTTGCCGCGGTACAGGGCGATCGGGCCGACGGAAGCGAAGAACATGATCTGTCCGATCCTCATGCCCGCATAGATGCGCAGGGGGCGGATCGGTGTGAGCATCAGGGTCCACTGGCCGTGGAAGCCGATGTCTCCGATGGGGGCGGTGATCTCGACGAACAGGCCGAGTCGCCCGACCGAGGAACGGCCGAACAGCAGCGGGACGATCGTGTCGGAGCCGACCTCTTCGAGGGTGTGACCCAGGTACAACTCGCCGGGCTGGAGGACGTATCCGTCCGGGCCGATCGTTAACTCACGGGTGGGGTTGGGCTGATGGGCGTCCAGGACGTCGGCGGTGTAGGTGAGCAGAGTGGGGCCGAGGCGGACGTTGTAGCTGTTCGGGTTGACCTGGTCGGGGACGAAGGGGGCGATGTGAAGGCGGCCGTCCTGGGCGGCTGCGGTGATCTCGGGGCCCGTGAGAATCATCGAGTGCCTCCCTGGGCCGGCGCGGTGAGGACGTGCTTGACGGCTTGGCTGAGCAGCAGCCCTGCGGCGTGGGCGCGGCCTGCGAGGCAGGTGCCGGCGAGGTAGTCGGTGGTCAATACGCTGGTGATGCCGTCCGGCAGGGGATCCGGTGCGGTGACGAGCGGGCCAGCCTGTTCGGTGAGATGGGCCAGCAGGCCATCAAGGTTCTTGCGGAAGTCCTCCGGGATGTTCACGTGGACCAGTTGGTTGTCGAAGGGCTCGATAGCGAGCAGGTCGCCCAGGGTGAAGGTGTCGCCGAGCGGGGCGGGACGCAGCACCGTTTCGTTGAGGATGACCGCGTCGATGCCGAGTCCTGTGCGCAGGCGTGCTGCGAGGCCGACGAGCAGGTCGTGGCGATCGGGAGTCCGGTGCCGATATGCCTTGGTCACGGGTCCGAGGACGGCGGTCAGTTGCTGCCTGAGTCCGCCGATCTTTGCTTCCAGCGGCGCTAGTTCGGCCGGGATACGGGCCGGAGCCCGGTCCGGGAAGCGAGTGGTGCCGGCGTCCCAGCCTTGTCCGACGGGTGTGGCGATGGCGTACCCGTCGGCGAGTTCCCGGCCCTTGACGATGAGGGTGTCGGCGACGCGGACAGGGCCGTACTGGTTGCTGTGGCAGTGCCCGGCGAAGACCACGTCGAGGAAGGGGCAGGCGGCTGCCAGCTTGAGGTCCTCGTCGAAGCCGGAGTGGCTGAGCAGGATCCAGTCGTCGACCTCGTGGTGGTGGGTGAGCATCACCTCGCGCAGGGCTTGGACGGGTTCGGTCACGCGGTGATCGGCTCGATGCTCGGCAGGGATGGCGTTGAACGCCTGCTGCCCGATCACGGCCGTGATCGCGATGTGTCGTCCTGCGATGCGGGTGGTGTGCAGGCGGCGGAAGAGCGCTTGGCCTGTGGTGTCGACGGCGTTGGCGCAGACGGTGAGTCGGTGCAGGTCGGGTTCGAAGTGGTGGGGCCAGCCGTGGTTGCCGGGTGCGAGTACGTCGTAGAGCTTGAGCAGGATGTCGCGTTCGACGGTGCCGTGGGCGAGGCGGTAGTAGCCGCTGCCCTCGAAGAAGTCTCCGCAGTCCACGACGAGTGACGTGGGGCGGAGCGCATGGAGGTGAGTCAGGAAGGGGGCGGCGTTGGCGAAGGAGGAGTGCACGTCCGTGGTGGCCACGATCTGTCGCACGGTGCGATGACGGGTCATGGGGTGACCTCGCAGATGTCGGCACCGAGGGCGCGTAGCTTGCCGGGCAGGTCGGCGTGACCGCGGCGGAGCTGGTCGAGGCCGCCGACGGTGGTGACGCCTTGGGCGGTGAGGCCGGCGACCATGAGAGCGGAGCCGGTACGGATGTCGGTGGCCTCCACGCCTGTCCCAGTGAGCTGTTGGGGTCCGGTCAGGCGGCACTCGGTGGGGGAGAGCTCCTCGAAGTCGGCTCCGAGGCGGGCAAGTTGGGGCAGCAGGTTGCTGTGGCGGCCGGGGTTTATGGCGTCGGCGAACAGGTGGGTGCCGGGAAGGCTGAGGGCGAGTGCCATCAGGGGTGGTTCGAAGTCGGCGTCCAGCCCGCCGGGGCTGAGGGACGCGATGGCCCGCAGACCACGACTCGTCGGTCGCGCGTCTCGGGCACGGACGGAGAGAATGCCGGCGTCGGCGCCGGCAGGGATGCCCAGCCGTCGCAGGGCAGCGATGAGCGGGTTTACGTCCCTGCCGTGCACGCCCTCGATGCGGGCTGTACCGCGGGTTGCCGCGATCGCGCACGCCAGTGTGCCTGCCTCGATCTTGTCGCCGGGAACTTCCCAGGCGATGCCGTCGATCAGGGCTGAGGACGGTGGCGTGAGGGTGAGGAGGTGCTCGCTCGTCCGGGTCTCCCAGCCCACTGTCTCCAGGGCGTCGAGCACGCACAGGATCTCCGGGGAGAGGTTGGGCGAGCCCAGCCGTAACGGGCGGCTGGTCGTGACTGCCCGGAGTACGGCGGCCACGGTCGCCCCGCGCGAGCGGAACGGCAACACCAGTGAAACGGTGCCGGTGCGCGGCGTGACAGCTTCGACGCGGTAGCCGGACTCGTCGACTGCTGTTCGGTCGCCGAACGCCTCGTACACCGTGAAGTGCAGGTCCATCCCACGTGCGCCGATTCGACAGCCTCCCGGCCATGGCAACCGGGCCTCCCCGTGGCGGGCGAGTAGGGCAGGCACCAGGTAGTAGGAGGCACGGATGTGGGCGGCTTGGGGAAGCTCGGCGTGCGTGCGTCGACTCTCGGTCGGCAGGATCACCGCAGCGGTCGGCTCGCCTACAGGCTGCGCCACGTGCCAACCTGCCTGCTGCAGCAGCGCGAGCATGATCTGCACGTCTGTGTTGGCCGGGACGTTGGTCAGCCGCACCGGGCGACCGAGCGCTGCCACGGCGGCCAGCAACGGCAGGGCGGCGTTCTTGGAGCCGTCGACGGTGACGGTGCCGGCGAGCGGAGGTCCGGGGCGTACAGCGATCACCTCTGCGGCCCGGGTCGGGGTGGAGGCGGTGGTTGTCAAGGTCAACTCCTCTGCAGGGGAAGGGAGATGGCGTCTTTCTGGTTCGAGCCGGTGGACAGGTCGATCTCGGCCCAGCACCGTTTGCCCGTGGGCGTCGGCTCGGCGCCGTACCGGTCGGCCAGAGCTGCGACGAGGAACAGACCCCGGCCGTTCTCGCTGCACTCGTCCGGGAAACTGAGCTGGGGCAGCGCGGGGCTGGAGTCGCAGACCTCGACGCGCAGGACGCCTTCGACGAGCCGCACGGTCATCGAGATCTGGCCGGGGCCGGCGTGGCAGACCGCGTTGGTGACCAGCTCACTGATCAGCAGCTCGACGGTGTGCATCAGCTCGTCGTCCAGCTCCGCCTCCCAGCTTGTTATCGCGGTCATCGCCTGGTGCCGGGCGTCGGTGACCGCAGTTGGTGTGGTGGGTACAGACAGGGTGAGCTGGTGCGCTGCCATGAGCAGCCTCCCGGGGTAGGTGCGGCCACATCACGCAACCAGCCCGTGGCGGTGGGTGGTTAGCCCAGGTGCCGGCGCTGCATCGGTTATGCAGGAGCTGCATGACGATGAAGTGCGCCTGATCTACGCTCGGTTGGGCAGGCAGGATCGGCGACGGCGGAAGGGGCCGTGGCAGATGCCCGAAGGACATGGCGAAGTGAGACGGATCGGCGAAGTGATCCGTCAGGCACGGGTGTTACAGCGGCGCTCGCAGAAGGACGTCGCTGCCGTGCTGGGCTACCACCAGTCCAAGGTGAGCCGCCTGGAGAGCGGACGAGGCACGGAGGACATTCGCGTCCTGCGCGCTGTTGCTCAGGAACTCAAGATTCCGCCCCAGCAGTTGGGTCTTGCTGCGGCCCCTGATCCCTCTACCGCCGACACCGAAACCGAAGACATGCACCGCCGCACTTTTCTTGCCGCGAGCATCGCCGCACTCGCGACCCCGGCCACTTCGGCCGCCGCCCACGACGACCTCGTACAAGCGCTCCTGCCGGGCCTGTACCCGGCGAGCACCGGCGCTCCCTTGGCCACGGCAGTCCTCCGTGAGCAGGTCAGCGCGGCCCGCAGGCTCTTCTACATCTGCGACTACACGGAACTCGAACGGACCCTGCCCGGGCTGATCGCCAACCTGCGGCTCGCCTCCAGTGGCGCGGCGGACAGCGACACGTTGTCCGCGCTTCTGGCCACCGCGTACCAGACTTCGACCAGCCTGTTGCTCAAACAACATGACCAGGGCAACGCCTGGCTGGCGGTCGGCCGCGCGATGGCCGAGGCCGAACGCTCCGGCGACCCGGTGGTCCTCGCCTCCAGCGTCCGCGTGCAGGCCCACGTCCTGGCCCGCGAGAAGCACACTGCCCAGGCCGTCACCCTCGTCCGGCACACGGCCGACCAACTCGTCGGCTCCTACGACCGTCGCTCCCCGAAATACCTTGCCGCAGTCGGGCTGCTGTTGCTGCGCGGGGTGACCGCGGCCAGCGGCGGAGGCGACCGCGCGGCAACCGAGGAGTTTCTCGCCGAGGCCAAAGAAGTGGCCCGGTACGTTTCCCTCGATCGTCCCGACGCCTGGGCCAACTTCAGCCCCACCAACGTCGCCCTCCACGAGCTCAGCTCCCTGGTGGCTTTCGGCGACGCGGGCCTCGCCCTGCAAGCGGCCCGGCCCCTCATGCGCCGGCACATCCCCGTCCCCGAACGCCGGGCGGCCCTGTGGGTGGAAACGGCCCGCGCCTACAGCCAGCAGGGCCGCCTCTCCGACGGCTACCAGGCACTGCGGATCGCCGAGACCTGCGCCGCCCAGGACGTCCGCCGCCCCGCCGTGCGCGACCTGGTCGCCGACATGGCCGCCCGCGACCGCCGTCGTACGCTGCCCGAACTGCACCACTTCAGCCGCCAACTGGGAGTCCCCGCGTGACCGAGCCGAACGCCCCGGACAAGAAGCCCTTCCTGTACGTCGTCGTCTGCGCGTGCGGTATCGCCGGCGACGTCGGCAAACTGATCACCGCAGCGCAGGAGCGGCATTGGGACGTCGGTGTCGTCGCCACCCCGCAGGGCCTGGGCTTCCTCGACACCGAGGCGATCGAGACCCAGACCGGCTACCCGATCCGCTCCGCCTGGCGCACGCCCGGCGAGGCCCGGCCTCTGCCACCCGCGGATGCGATCGCCGTTGCGCCGGCCACGTTCAACACGGTCAACAAATGGGCAGCGGGCATCTCCGACACCCTCGCGCTGGGCATCCTGTGCGAGGCGTACGGCATGGGCATCCCCACCGCCGTTCTGCCGTACCTGAATGCGGCACAGGCCGCCCACCCCGCGTACGAGCAGAGCCTGGCACGGCTGCGGGGGATGGGAGTGCTGGTCGGTTCGTACGAACCGCACAAGCCCAAAGCGGGCGGTGGCGCCGACCGCTTCCAATGGGAGGAGGCGCTGGACCTCCTGGCCCCCAAGCTGTCGGCACGGACCTGATCGGCGGCGCTGCAGGCGTCGTTGGTGCGTCAGGCCAACTGGAACTCTGCGTGGGGTGTTGCCCGCGCCCACACGGCCTCAAAGGCAGACTCGCACAGCTTCGCGACCGCTGGGTCGTCGGTGAGTTCCACCTCCATGTTCTCGCCTTCGCCGTCGAAGGGGTTGACGAGGACGAGGTTGGAGTCGAAGAGCCAGAAGTCGTTGCCTGGGAGCGCGAGGCCCGTGGCGTTTCGCCGGGAGAGCCAGCGGACGTCTTCGCCAGCGGCGATGTTGAGTCCGTCCGTCACGTCGTACTCGAAGCGGATGTACTCACTGACGGGAGTCGAGACGACGCGGGCCCGGCGGATCTCGACGCTTCGCGAGGTCGCCTCCGTGACGATGGCGTGCCAGTCGCTCCAGCGCTCGGCCGGGTCGAGCGTGATGCCGGCCTTCCAGTCGATGAAGGCCGGGTCCGACTTCATGTAGGCGTCGCGCATCTCCAGATGGACGGCCGTCCGCTGGCAGTCGCGGAACAGCTCCTCAAACGTCGGGGTCCTCGTCAACCTTCTTCACCTCCAGGAAGAACTGCACGACGCACTGGCGGATCTCCGCTACCTACTCGTGGTCGGGGATGTCCATCTGCCTGAGGCGCTCGATGTTCTCCGACTTCGCTCTCTGTGCCAGAGCTTGCCCGCGGCTGTGCCGTGGAACTAGGAACTTGCCGAAACTTCCCAGATGTGCCTGGAAGTTGACCTTACGTAGCCGAAGCCGGGGCGACGAGCAGTGAGTTGGCTGGGGCGCTCAGGGATGGCCGGATCCGATAGCTGGCGGCCCTGATTCACCAGTTCGCCGGAGGCAGACACGGAAGATCCCGAAGGGACTGGAGTCCTGCGGCAGAGCATGTCAACGTACAACACCTTGCTCGGAGAGCCGTTCCGAGCCCATGGCCATGGAGGCGCCCCTGCTCCCGCACCATCCCGGCGAACTGTCCCCTCCCGACTCGCCAGATCCGGTCTACTGGGTCAGCCCGCGCCACTTGGCCGGTGACGACGGCGTGCTCGCCGAGCGGATCGGTGACACCCTGGCCGACCTTGGCTGGCACATGTGGCCTACTGCCCGCGACACCCTGCTGTACGTGAGTCCGGACGGGCTCCGCGGTGCGGAGTGGCTCCTCGCTGCCTATCCGTTCAAGCTGGGCGGGCTGTCTATTGCTTGGCAGTTGAGTGCCCGCCGGCATGCCGACTCCGCGATGGCGGAGTGGAACGCGTACTTCACCACGGGCGTCCCGTACGAGGCGCTCGCCGATCTCCTCTTGGCAATCGACGCTCGTGAGGCGCCGGACGTCGCCTTCGACGGGGCCGAGGTGGTGATCGACGCGCTCGGCGCCCAAGGCTGGGTCCGCGACGTGGATCGCCCTCGTACGACTGCTATCGATCCCGGACTCTCCTCCAGTGTCTCCCTGGAACCAGTGCCCCCGTTCATCCAGGACGCCGACCCATGCCCTGATCTGTTCGGTTGGCAGGCGTGGGCAGAGCCCGTTGTTGGGGTCCCGTACCTGTGGTGCGCCAGCTTCAGTGCCAGCGTCCCGCATGACCTGGTCGCTGCTTTCGCTTCCTCGCTTGCCTCGCCGGCCCCGGTGCCACGCCGGGTGTTGCCCAAGAGTGCCGAGGGTCGGCTGACCATCCGTCGCTGCTGACGCGTCAAGTGCTGGGCGTCTGCGGTGGTGCTGCTCGTCGCCCATTTCCGCGAGGTGCCGGTCGTACGTGTGGGACACGGCCTCTGCGCCCCTCAGTCAACAGGAAGAAAGAGGATCTTGTTTTTTCGACGTGCTCGCGAGGACCGGGCATTCCGTGAAGCTCAACGCGCGGGCCACGCGCTGTTGTTGCAGTTGCAGGCCGCACAGTCGCCGTATCGCCCCGATCCGACGGCACCCGCTCGGGCTGCGGAGGAATCGGTGGTGGGTGACTTCCTGCCACCGGATCTGCGGGTTCCCTCGCGGCATGAAGTGACCGGGTTGATGATGCGCTGGAAGCAGCCCCTCGTCGTCGGCGGTGAGGTCCGTACGTGCCCGGGGTGTGGCTCGTACCGGGATTGGATCGTCTTGTGCCTTTGTGGCGACTCGGTGTGGTTGCGCTGCCGGGCTGGCCACGAGACGAAGGAGTTGGGTCTGGACGCGGCTTGGTACAACCGCAACTCCGGTCCGGTCGACCGGTTCCACCCCACGCTCGAAGAGGGTCTGCGTTACCTCGGCCACTGAAATTCCGCAACCCCTTTGCCTCTTGCCGCTGCCGGTGCCCGGAGGACCGGCCTGGTCAACCCGTCCTTTCCGTAGGCCACTTAGGGGTTCACATGCGCTTTCACGTCACACCCGTCCTCTTCCTGAGCGCCCTCGCTGTCTTTCCCGTTGGGGGCTGCTCGACCAGCGGTGTTCCTTCCAACCACGTGGCGTCCTCTGCGACCGCGCTGTCCGGGAATGCCTCGTTATCAGTGCTGTTGTCCTTGGCCGCTCTGACCAAGCGGCTCCTGAACAAGGGTGACTTGGGCGAGGGCTACCCCCGCACGCCGCCGCGCCGCGCAACGCAGGACGCCGTAGCCGTGATCGGCTGCCCGGCGCTGGAGAGGCTCGGCGCCGACGCGGCGACCGGTGCCGGCCTCGACTTCTTCCGCAAGGCGAGGGCGTCCTTCGCCTACTCCGGTGGTGGCGGCTCCGAGATATGTCCGAGGAGCTGTGCAGCGGCAGCGCCACGACGCTGTCGAAGGGCGTCGTATTGGTAACCCCGGCTATTGGATGTTGCGGAATGATGGCCAGTCTTCCTCGGCCTGGCGCGAGCTGCTCGTGTGCATGAGTCCTGATGCGGACGTCGGATGGCTCACGTTAGTTGGCCTCCCCCAGGTAGCTCAGGGCTCGGCGGAAGTCATCGAGGGCGGGCCCGTACTCGCGGGCGGCGGTGTGGAACGTCGATCGATCTATCAGGATCTTGGCCAGTGTTGGGGTTCCGTCTGCCAGGTTGTGCTGGGTCAGCTGGCGGGCCAGGCCCACTCCGTCATCGAACAGGGGGCGCACTCGCTCCGCGAACAGATGAGTGCGGTCCTCCCAGTAGACGGCGGAGCGGACGGTGAGGACCCGGTGCAGCCGGACCAGTTCGGCCAGGTGCTGGTCCGGATCTTCGGTGGCTCGTGGAGCAAGGGTGTCGACCTCCTCACGCAGAGCGATACGGCTGTCGAAGTAGCGCTGCTTGGCATCGGGGGACCACCGCATGGGCGTCGCCCCCGAAGGCGGACGTGGTCCACCGGACGTCGGCCGCTCGCTGTCGGCGCCGGAGAAGGAAAGCAGCACCGCCCAATAGGACGCCTGATAGCCACTCCAGGACTTGCGCTCACCGGAGGCGTCCAACTCCGTCAGCAAGGCGAGTGCCTCCTGCCGTACGGGGGTCGCCTGCTCGCCTCGGCCGCAGGCGTCGAGCATCTGTGCGTACCCGATCAGCGAGTAGAGATGGCAGGCCGTCGGGCCGCGGTCGTTCGCGGCCTCGACCGCTTGCATGCTGACGAGTGTCTCGAACGCGGCGAGTGCTTCGCCGGACCGACCGGCGTCATGGAGCGCGGCGATCCACTCCAGGAGTGACCAGGCGAGCGCCCCCTCACCGGGCCCGTTGGGCAGGATCGCCGCGACCCACTCGGTCAGGGCATCGGCAGCCTCGGCATAGCGGCCTTCCTCGGAGAGACCGGCAGCCCAGTCACTCAGCCCCTTGATCGCAGGGTTTCCGGATAGTTCGGCCTGAGCACGGCCTATGGCGAGCATCTCGGCGCGCATGGCGAGCCCTTCGGCGCGCCGGCCCAGGGTGTACAGCTCTCTCTGGCAGGTGTCGAGTGCCTCGTACAGAAGATCCGCACGGGCAGGTTCGGCCGGATCGATGGCCCGTGCCGCGGCCACCGCCTCCTCGCGCAGCGCGAGACAGGCTGGATGCCGTTTGCCGGAGCTGGTGTCGTAGCTCAGGCGTTGCAGGGCTTTGGCCAGGCGGGGCAGGTAGGCGGCGGGGCCGACCTGGGCGAGTACCCGGTAGGCGTCGACTTCCTCGCGTGGAGTGCGGCGTCCCGACGCGAGCAGTATGTTCCGTGCCCGCAAGATGTCGTCCTGATCGACTTTCCCCGAGTGATTCATAGCGGAGATTCTGGGTGTCTCGGAGAGGGCCGAACAAGCCTGGTGGCCTGTGCCGTTAGTCCTACGCAAACACCCTCTGACCTGTCATGATGAGTGTGTCATCGCTTCCCCGGGGTTGGCAGACCTTCGATGTGATGGCCTCCTGCCCCACGTACCAGATGGTGTCTGACAGCACCGTCATCGACATGAGTACGCAGAAGACGGCCGCGCCTGATCTGGGTGACGAGCAGTGGAGCTAACCGCTCGCCTACTCCCTCGGCGGGCAACGTGCCGTCGTCAAGCAGACGGCGATCCGTACAGGCAACGTGTTGGTGATCGTCTCCGGCCCGTCGGGACTTGTGGACGCCAACCTGGAGAGGGCGGTTACCAAGGTCCAGGCCGCCTCCTGACTGCTCGACTTTCCGGTGCCCTCTGCCTCTTGGCAGAGGGCACCGGCGTATGTGCTGAATCACCGTGTCTGGCGGGGCCGGTTGTCTTGACTTGGGGCGGGTGATGCCGCGCGCCCGCTTCGCTTGGCCGCACTGGTGGAGTGATTGGGCATCGTGGTGGCGTCGGCGGGCAGGTCGGCCATGCGGCGTAGCCGCCACACCAGTACGTCGCTGATCGAGCCGGCGGTGCCCAACTCCCGTCGTCCGGCAGCTTCCTCCAGCAGCGTGGCCGGGTCGTGGCCGGCACTCTCGGTGTCGGCGAGGGTGGCTGCCAGGGCGTGCCAGCCTGGCTCGGCCGGGATCTGCTCGGCCAACTCGGGCACGGCCACCTGTAGATGGGTGGCCTGCCTCTGACGCAGCGGCTGGGACAGGTGCAGACCTCGCTGGTACAGCACGCTCAACGGGACGCTGGCGGCGGCCCGGTAAGCGTTGCGCAGGTGCTCTGCGGCCTGGTGGGCTGCGGCGGCTTGCTGGGCGTGTTCCTTCCTGGCGTGCCAGTGGGCGGCTGCGGTGACGAGGAAGAACAGCATGTCGATCGCCATCGCGGTGGTGGCGCCGTCTTCCCCGCGGCCGAGTGCCGGCCCGTTGTAGATGAGGTCGCGGGCGGCCTGGCGTAGGGCACGGTCGTGCCCGTGTTCGGCTTTTACGTGGGAGCGGGTGGCCCGCTCGAATAGGGCGGCGGCCTGGCGCAGTTCGGCGCGGGTGTGGGCGGCGGAGGTCTTGGCGAGCGCGTCCAGGACCTCCCCGGCCGCCGCGATGTGCGCCGCCACCTGTCAGTCCTCACCGCTGTCGATGATCAGCACCGCGTACTATGTTGTGGCGGGTGGCGTCCCGATCTTGGTGCACAACTCCTGTGGGCCAGATATGGGAGCCGCTGCCCGTGCAGCCGCGAAGAACGTGCCTCAGGACGCAACAATGACTGCTGTTGCGAACATCAGGGGTACGAACATCACGGAAATTGGCAACTCCGGAGCCTCCTCTCGCCCTGCCTTCCTTGAACCTGAGATTGAGGAGGCCGCCGCCGACGGCGGGCAGATGTTCGGGGGAGACGCGGCAAACTGTGCGGAGATGCGCGCATGCAATGCCCTGTTTGCCAATCATGCGGCAGACTTCGAGGAAACGTTCGGGCGCCCGCTGCAACTCAGTGAGGTTTTCTCAGCGGTGATCTTTTCCATTGGCTGTTGAGTACGAGTGCGGCTCGGGCGATGTCGCCGATGCGGCTGGGGCTGAGGGTGACGTGCTTGAGGGCGCGCCAGCGTTCCTTCAGTTCGGCGGCGGTGCGCTCGCCGAGTGCGCGCAGGTCTCTGATCAGGGTGTTCCTGGTGCGGGTGGAGGGCCGGTCCCGGGGGATCGAGGGCTCCCGGGAACCGACGTGGGACGAGGTCGAGCAGCGGCGGAAGGTGTTCGCTTCGTGGGCCGAGGAGCGGTTGGTGCTGGACAGCGTGTTCAAGCTGTCGCGGAACACCGAGACCGCCCTGGAGTTCCTGCGTGCGGAGGCCTCCGCAACCTGAGCCGGTGTGGCCGGTGGCAGTAGCCGTTCTGCGCCGACGCTGTCGCTCCAAGCCCGCCGCGGGCCGCCAGGGGGCCAGTTGCGGCGAGACCTTCAACCGATCGTCGGTCCTCCCGTACAGTGCGACAGCGAGGGAGTCCACGTCACTCCACACGCACCGGCTGTAGGCTCGCTCGCCCCCTTCTCGCTTCAGTAAGGAGGCTGACGTGGCGGCGTTTCTTTCGACGCTCCTGGGAGCGCTACTCGGTGGGATAGCGGGATTTATCGTCTCATTATGGACGACTCGTCAGACTCAGCGCATGGCGCTGACCCAGGCCCTCGTGGAAGAGTTCCTGTCGGCTTCCTTCATGGAACATCGGGTCTCGGTCTCGAAGACCAGGCGCAAATTGGAGGACGGCACCGTCACTGCGGCGGCCCTTGCTGGTGGGTTCTGGTATCCCGGAGACGCCGATTACTATGCCGGGGAGACATTCGGGTTGCTCAATGAGCACCAGCACCTGGGCGTGTTTCTCGAATTCCTGGTCAGGGTTGACCGGGTTCTGGCCCGGAAGGTGGTGGATCAGCCCGACCTTGCCGCATCGCTGTCTGACAAGTTGATCTGGTACCGAGACCTCAGCACTGCTGTGGCTGAGGAGACCGCCCGGCAGGCGACTGCAGCAGGCGTGCCGGTCCCGCAGTGGGTGGGAGCCGCAACGCGGGTGTTCCGACAGCTCAACGTTTCGCACCAGGGTGCGATCAGTGCAGGACCGCTCTCCCTGCCGGGATCAGCTCAAACCGCCCAGTGAGGTTTCTCAACGAATTGATCTGTGTGAAGCGGCTTGATCCCGGATGGTTCTGACGGGTCGTCTGGGCATCACCCGGCGGCGAGTAGACGTGATGCCCCTGGTAGGACAGGTCTCACTACAAGATCATTTCCGCTCAACCAGAGGCCTCACGTTGGTCACCTATGCTGCCACGCTCGACGTCCCGCGCCACATCGTCGAGTACCTCGCCCGCCTGCTCGCCGCCCACCGCCACCGGATCGGCACGCCGCGCAGGTCGCGGGCGCTGGGCCCGTTCCGGCAGGCGGTGCTGGTGCTGCGCTGGTTCCGCGAGCGCGGGTGCGTGCACTGCCTGGCCCGCGACGCGGGTGTCTCCCAGGCCACCGGCTACCGCTACCTGCACGAGGGCATCACCGTCCTCGCCGACCAGGCCCCCGACCTGCACGAGGTCCTGACCCGCTGCCAGCGCGAGGGCATGGCGCACGTGATCCTGGACGGCACACTGATCGAGTCGGACCGGCTCGCCGGCGTTCGCGAGAACGGCAACGACCTGTGGTTCAGCCAGAAGCACAAGGCGTTCGGCGGCAACATCCAGTTCCTGTCCGCCCCGGACGGCACCCCGCTGTGGGTTTCCGACGTCGAACCCGGCTCCACACCGGACATCACCGCCGCCCGTATGCATGCCCTGCCGGCCCTCTACAAGGCGGCGACCGAGGGCTTGCCGACGCTGGCGGACAAGGGCTACATCGGCGCGGGCATCGGCATCCGCATCCCGGTCCGACGCCCAAGAGGCAAGTCTGAACAGGCACTTCACGTCGATACCCGCATGTTCAACGCCCTGCTGCGGCACGTCCGGGCCCTTGGAGAACGCACTGCAGCCGAGCTCAAGCAGCGTTGGCGCACCCTGCAGTACGTGACGCTCAGCCCCAGTCGAATCGGCGACATCGCCCGAGCGGCCCTCGTCCTCAACGGAATCTGGAAATGATCACCGTTGAGAAAACCTCAGTGACATCGAATTTCTGACGGTCAGAAGCTCTACTGGCGCACCAGAGGCGGCATGCCTATCCTGTCAGACCGCGCTTGTGCGGCGGGGCGCTACCGACCTATCGAGAGGGTGAGTATGGACTTCGCTATCCGTGGTCGAGGTCGCAGCCTGGCTGAAGCGGCAGGCTGGAGCCCGGAGCGCGCGGTTGACATCTCTGGCCTTATCGATGAGATGAGACATGCTGGCTTCGATGTGCCAACTGCGGCGTATGGGTTCCTAGAGGCGTTCTGGCGCCTGCGGATCGAGCATCTGCCAAGCATCAAAATGGACGGCAAAGACATATTCTGCTGGACCGAATTCGATCCGATGCGTGTATGCACCGAGCGCGATGCGAGAATTGCGACCCTGTGCTCGGGGGTGGCCGGTGATTCGCTGTGCCCATTGGGAATTAATGGGTTTCACTTCACTGTCTACATGTCACCTTCTGGCAAGTTCTTTGCCGGAATGGACTCTTCGGTATTCGCATATTCGGACTGTGCCGACGAATTCTTCGCGAAGCTCGCCGATGGATCCAGGCCGCAGCTGGTAGGGGCCTGGGAACTATAGACCCTGGCCAGTTTCATGAATGGCTAGCAGAGGCCCCGCTGGAGTTACTTCCCGCGGGGCCTCTGCGGCGTCTGACGGCAGTAGCTGACAGCAACGTCAGCGGACGGAGACTGCACAAAGTGTCGGGTCGTCGCCGTCGCCGGGCCGGGTGGTGGCCTCGGCGGGGTTGCGAAGGGCGCGCCCGAGGAGGTCGATGGCGTCGCGCTGGAGGCGGAACCGGACGTGGGCGTAGACGGTGGCGGTGACGCCGATGTGGGCGTGGCCGAGGATTTCCTTGATGACGACGAGTTCGACGCCCTGTTCCAGGAGGAGGGTCGCGGTCGAGTGGCGGAGGTCGTGGAATCGGATCTGACGGAGTCCTGCTCGGCGGAGGAGTGCCTTGAAGTGTCGGGTGAGGGTGGCGGGTTCGATCGGGTGGCCGTAGGGCCGGGTGAAGACGTGACCGCTCTCCTTCCAGCTTCCGCAGGCCTTCTCCCGCTCCTGGGCCTGCTGGTCGCGGTGGTCGTGCAGTGAGCGCAGGCAGGGAGTGGGCAGGGCGATGCGGCGTTCGGAGTTGAGGGTCTTGGTGGGAAGGTTGGTCAGGCCGCCGGTGCTGGTGCGCTGGAGGGTGCGGCGGATGCTCGCGGTTCCGCTGGACAGGTCGAGGTCTTCCCAGCGCAGGCGAGGAGTTCGCCCTTGCGGAGCCCGGTGCGGAGGGCGAGTTCGAGAAGAGCGTGCAGGCGGTGCCCCTGCGCGGCGGCGAGGAAGGTGCGGGCTTCGTCGGCGGTGAGGGGTTCGAAGCGGCGGGGCCGGGGTGTGCCGGTGCGGACATTGCGGGCGACGTTGCGCGGGATCTCTTCCTCGCGCACCGCGTGCTCCAGGGCTGACTTCAGCACGGACTGGATGTAGGCGAGCGTCAGCGGGGAGAGCCGCTTGCGGCAGCACTTCCCGATGGCGCAGCAGCGGGGGCGGCGGTCGGCCTGCGCGTCCGGCTTGCGGCCGGCGTCGATGCCGCGCGCGCAGCACTGGCAGACGGTGCGGACTTCGTTCAGCCAGGTGCGGATGTCCTTGGCGGCGAGCTTGGCGAGCTTCTTCTTGCCCAGGCCGGGGATGAGGTACCGGTTGACGCAGGCGGTGTAGCGGGTGTGGGTGTTCTCTCGGAGTTGGTGGACGGCGACGTTCTCCAGTCAGTAGGTGAGGAACGCTGCGAGGCTGCCCTGTGCAGAGGGGATGGGGACGCCGCGGTTGCTGGTGGCGATCTTCTCGGTGAGCTTGGCTAGGGCGTCCTTGCGGGTAGTGCCGTAGACGCGGACTCGCTTGCGGGTGTCGCCGGGGGCTAGGACGTAGCCGGCGGCTTCCCAGCGGCCGTCCTTGCGCTAGTAGACGGTGCCGTCGCCGTTGGCGCGGACCCTGCGAGAACTGGTGCTGGGGGCGGGGTTGGTTTCGGAGCTGGTCATCAGGCTGCCTCTGCGAGTTGGTGGTGGACGAGGGCGGTCAGGGCGTGGGCGGGGATGCGGCGGGCGCGGCCGAGGGTGATGGAGGCGAGTTGGCGGGTGCGGATGAGGTCGTAGACGGTGGAGCGGCTTATCTTGAGGCGGGCCATGACCTCGGGGACGGTGAGGAGTTCGACGTCGGCGTTCACGCGACCGCCACCGCCTCGACAGCGGCGGTCGACAGACCAGTGGAGTGAGCGGCCCGGTCACTGGAGCGCCGCGCCTGCCGGGGACGGCTCGGGTGCTCGGGTCGAGGGCTCGGCGTGGCGGCCAGTAGGTCGGCGACCTGATCGGCCGCGACTTCACCGCAAGCGAGCCGAACACGAAGTACGTCGGCGACATCACCTATCTCCCGCTGGAGGGCGGGAAGTTCTTGTATTCGGCCACCGTCATCGACCTCGCCTCACGACGCCTGGCCGGCTGGGCGATCGCGCACCACATGCGCACCGACCTGGTCACCGACGCCCTGGCCCCCGCCGAACGGACCCGCGGCAGCCTCGCCGGGGCGATCCTGCACAGCGACAACGGGGCCCAGTACACCAGCCGGACCTTCGCCGACGCCTGCCGCCAGGTCGGCGTCCGCCGGTCCATGAGCGCGAGCGGCTCCAGCGCGGACAACACACTCGCCGAGTCCTGCAACGCGACGTTCAAACGCGAGACGCTCCAGGGCCGCAGGCACTGGTCCAGCGAACGCGAAGCCCGCCTCGACGCGTTCTGCTGGCTCAACCGCTACAACACCCGACGCCGGTACTCCCGCCGCCTCGGGCAACGCAGCCCCATCGCCTACGAGACAGCACTCGACTCAACATCAACTACCCTGACCCCAGCCGCATAGCCCGTGTACATGATCCCGGGTCAAGCCCCGACGGCACCTCGCCCCCGAGGCTGCCGACCCGCTCCCGCTACGCCTCCGTCCGCTCCCTGGAGCGGTGCGCCCGCCCCGGCGTCGACTCGGTCGCCCGGCACGTCGCCGAACGCGACCTCGCTGCATGTCGCCGCACATACAGCGGAGTGGATCAGGGCTTCAAGATCATCCCGTGGCCCCTTCGGTGCGTATCTCGGTCACGCCCCTCGTGCGTGCGATCGACATCGCGCCGCGCTCGTAGACCATCACCTCCGCAGTGCCCCACCCGTCACGAGGAGGAACCGAGACCCGGTTCCGACTCCGGCGGGCAGGGGAAACGGCCGGACGGGCCCCACCGGGTCACCGCATCCGCACTCGCGGACACCGCGCCGCACGTCAGATCGGTGACCGTGGCGCCCGCCGAGGTGATCTCCCGGATGTGGACCTCCTTGTCGCGCGGGTACTTGTCGCCGTTGCCCAGCGTCATGATGCCGGACTCGCCGACGTAGTCCTTGACGCCGGGCGACTGGAGGAAGGTGACGACTGAACCGGGCCTGAAATCCGGGTCGGTTCCGGAGATCTCGGTCATGATCCCGAAGAGGATCTTCAAGGCGTCATAGCCCGCCGCCGCGTCGCTGTCGGTGGCGACGCCGAACCCCTTGCGGAAGCCTCGCGTGAAGGGGCCGCCCGGGTCGGGCAGGCTAAACTGGCTGTAGAACAGCGTGAGCGAGTCGTAGTTCTGCGGCATCAGCTCCGGGTGGAGGACGAGGTCCGGGGCCGGGCTCTCGGCCAGTACCGCCACCCGGCCTCCGCGTGTACGGCAGTTCTTGTCGGCCTGGAGGTAGTAGAAGAGGTCGTGCATGACGCTGGACCGGCCGGTGTAGAGGACGAAGCCGTTGGTCTGGCGGACGAGCGTGCAGACGTTGGCGGCGACGGCGGGTGTCTGGCTGCCGCCGTCGGACTCCCGGTAGGGGACCAGGCGCACGGAGCCGTCCGCGGCGTAGTCGGAACTGAACTTCTCCTTGAGGTCGGCGCTGAAATAGGTGTCGTCGGGGTCGAAGACGATGATCGCGGTCGGAGCCGGGCGGCCGGGTGCGGGTTTCGTCAGGGCGTGCAACCGGGGGGACCGGCTCGCGAACGACGCCAGGATCTGGGCCATACGTTCGTCGGGTGGCGAGAGCTGGAAGTACGACACGGGGGAGTCCTCGACCATGGGCTGGCCGGTGACACCCGTGCCGAGGACGGGGATGCCCCGGGTGCCCAGTTCGATGGCGGCCTGGAGGGATTCGGGACGGCTCTGGGTGAGACCGAAGACGGCGGCGATGTGGTCCCGCGCGACGCGGTCAGCGATCATGCGTGACACATCGGTGCGGCTGAGGTTCTTGGTGTTGAGGCCGTGGAGCGAGCCGTAGTGGAAGTACTCGCCGGCGTTCGCCACCAGCAGGCGCACCTGTACCTGGTGCTTGAGGTTGAGGGAGTTGACCTCCTTCTGCGCGAGCAGCGCCCCGCGCAGGATCTGCAGGCCCGTCGGCACGGTGCGGCGGGACTGCGATCCCACGCTCAGCGGCGCGAAGAAGACGAGAGTGCGGTACGGCTTGGACAGGTCGACCTGCGCGTTCTGCTCGCCGACGGTGTGTTCCAGGGCCCGTAGCTGGGAGGCGTACAGGCCGTGCGCGAGGTCGCAGCCGTCGTTGCCGTCGGTCAGGCCGACGATCTCGCCGGTCCTGACACGTTGGCAGGACGCCACCGGGGCGGCGGCCTTGCCGTCGTCGCCGGAAGCAGGGGGCGCCGTGGGCAGCAGGGTGTACCAGCCGACGCCCGCTGCCAGCAACAGGGCGGTGACGGCGGCGAGGGGGCGGGGCCAGCCCTGGTGCCGGCCGCCCGCCACCCGGACGGTGGGGCGCACGGCCAGCCGGTCGGCGGCGCTGCCGCCGTCGGGAGTGCTGGACAGCGCGAACGCGTGAACGGTCTGCTCCGGCCGTCCGGCGGCTCCGGACGCGTACAGCGCGGCGATCTCGCGGGCCGGGTCCGGGACACCCTGCTGCTGGGCGTGCGGGACGACGTACGGGGGGATGTCCGCGGTCGCGGCGCCCAGCACCAGCAGCGGGCAGGCCGGGTTGTCCTCGGCGACGGCGGCGAAGGTGTCGAGGAACTTCCGGCTGGGTGTTCCCTCGGCACCCACGTCCGGCAGCAGTACGACGAACGACCACGGGCGCCGTGGCCTGCGCCGGCTCCAGAACGGGGGCCGGGATGCCTTCGCCAGGTCGCGGACCAGTGCGGTCAGCAGGATCTGCCGGACCGCCGCCGCGTCGCGGGCCGCGGCGGCTCCCGCTGCCGGATGCCGTGCCTCGCCCGTGGCCACGGCTCGCGCGCGCAGGTGCGCCTCGCGCAGGGCCACCGCCGCACCGAGGAAGCTGCGCCCGGTCTCGCCGAGCATGCCGGCCACCCAGCGGCGCCGGGGGCCCCGGTCCAGCCGTAGGCCGTACCAGCGGCGCCACAGCAGTGCCACCGGCACGGCCGCCGCCCGGAGCAGGGCGGCGGCCTTCTTGGGACCGAGATCCTCACCGAGGCGGGTGACCTCCGCGCCCAGGCCGAAGGCCCAGGCGTGCTTGCCGTACAGCAGGTTCCGTACGGCCGTGCGCTCGTCCGCCGGCTCGGTCGGGAGCTGGCAGCGCAGCACCGACAGACAGACATCGAACTCGCCCAGGCGTAATGCTCCCGCGCCGTCCGGCATCGTGGCGTGCAGTTGGCGCGCCACCTTGTCCAGCAGGACGAGATGCGGGTCCTCCGCCGCCGAACCGTCGTCCGGCACGGGCTCGCAGGCCAGCCGCGCCTCGTCGACCAGGGCGTGCGGAACAAGGCTCGTCAGATGGCCCGCCTCCCGGGGCCCCGGGCGTACCAGCCGCTTCCGGTAGGCCCGGACGAGGGCGCTCGGGTCGGAGGTGCCCACGGGCGGTGCGTCGCCCGAGGACGGGGTGTTCGGCTCCTCGGGCGAGCGTGAGAACAGCAGCGCGGGGAGCCGACGGTTCGCCGACCGCCGTAGCCGCGGTATCCCGCTCTGCCGGTCGGCCGCATAGAGGTCGACCACACGCACGATTTCGTCGAATCCACTGGGCAGGACGAGATTCTGCTCGTCGTCAGGCCACCGGTGCAGCATTCAGGACCTCCGGGCATCCAGGCAAGGGACGGGCAGCTTAGAGACGGAAGGAGAGGGTCCAGGCGAGTATTCGGCTATTGGTCATCTATTGAGTGACCATGACTGTTGGTCGTCAACTGTTCTTGTAGGAGTGGCGGTTGGATATCCGATTTCTTCGAGGGATACGTGTGAACGGGATTCCCGATTGATCGGATCGGCGAGCGACCGGTGGCGGAGCACTCGGCACGGAGTCGGCGACGGCGCGTCGGAGTGACCGGATCGGGACCGGCTCCGACAGAAGTCGTGGCCGTGACGGTGTTCCGGGCGGGCACGGTTTCGGGGGGCACGGCGACCGTCGGGACATACGATCCCGGTGCCCGACGGGCCTTCGACCGGTCGGTCCCCCGTCGCGGGCGGCCGTTCTCGGTCCGGTAAGAGGCATACGCGCGGTCGACGCAGTCCGGCGCGCTCTTCGGGGGTGGGCAGCGGCACCTTGCCGACTTGGGAGTGGCCAGTGTGCTTTGCGGTGCGGGGGAAACCTGCCGAGCTGAGCCACCCTTGTGGCAGCCCGGGGCGGATCACCAAACGAGCCGAAAATCTCACCGGATGCATGGGATTACGGCAATAAACGACAAATTCAGACTGAATGGACTTGGGCTGCTTGTTTCTTCGTGAAAATGGGGGGCGATATTATCGAACGGGTGACGCATTATCTGTTACGTCGAAGCATATGCGCCGTCTATATGCGCCGGACTACGCCACCTGCCCCCACGGTGACGCCGCACGCCCGCTGCGGCTCATTGTGCATTTATTACTACTGAAGGAATATTTCAATCAGCGGTTCTCGTCGTTGAGGGGGGCACGTATGACGAGCCATGCAACCGAAGTCGACCTCGAAAGTCTGCTCCACCGAGCATTGCAGGCCACAGGTACGGACGCGCGTTGGACGACCGACGCGGAAGAGATGTGGTGCCGCCTTACTCTCCAGTCCGGAATTCGACGTCGGCAAGGCTGGAAACTACATGTCTCCGCGACGGCCGCTTCCGCACCGGAAGTCCTCGTAAGGGCATTGGACGTACTGCTGCTCGAAGACGCGGCATTCAAGTTCGTCCGCTCGCTCGAACAGGTGAGCGCGCTCAATTCCCGTGCCACACCACGGGGAAGCGCCGGCAAGTTCATCACCGTATACCCGTCTTCCGACAGCGACGCGGCCCGATTGGCGCTGGCGCTGCACCGGGCCACGGCCGGGCTGATCGGCCCCCGGATTCTGTCGGACCAGCCGTACGCACCCCACAGTCTGGTGCATTATCGCTACGGCGCTTTCGTGGGCCGGCGGCGGCTGTCGGACCAAGGGCTGCTGGTGTGGTTCATCGAGGACCCGGACGGCAATCCCGTGGAGGACAAGCGCACCGGGCAGTATGCCCCGCCCGCTTGGGCGGTCAGCCCCTTTCCGGCATCGTTACCCCTTCCACCGCAGAAGGAGAAGGCGCAGCGGAGCCCGGTGCTGCTCGGCGGCCGGTTCTCGGTACGGGAGGCGATCCGGCACACCAACAAAGGGGGCGTCTACCGGGGTACCGACGTCACCACGGGCGGACCGGTGGTGATCAAGGAGGCCCGGCCGCACGTCGAGGGCGACGCGTCCGGCTCCGACGTCCGCGACTGGCTGCGGGCCGAGGCCAGGACGCTGGAGAAGCTCAAGCACACGGGCCTGGCACCCGAGCCGCTCGCGATGTTCGAGACGGGCGGACACCTGTTCCTCGCCCAGGAGGAAGTGCCGGGCGTGCCCCTGCGTGTCTGGGTCGCCGAGCGCTTCCGTGACGTCGGCAGCAAACGCTACCGAGCGGACGCGCTGGTCCAGGTCCGACGTCTGGTGGACCTGGTCTCGGAGGCCCACGCCCACGGCTGTGTACTGCGGGATTTCACGCCCGGGAACGTCATGGTCCGCCCCGACGGAGAACTGCGCCTCATCGACCTGGAGCTCGCCGTCCTGGAGGGCGATGTCGCGCTCCCGACGAAGGTGGGGACGCCCGGGTTCAGTGCCCCGGAGCGCCTGGTGGGAGCTCCTGTCTCCCCGACGGCCGACTACTACAGCCTCGGCGCCACGGTGTGCTTCGTGCTCTGTGGGAAGGTACCGAACCTGCTGCCCGAGGAGCCGGCCGACCGGTCCGACGAGCAGCGCTTCGCCGACTGGCTGACCACCTGCGCCGGGACTCTGCGCCTGCCGGACGACCTCGCGGAGATGATGCGCGGGCTGATGAAGGACGATCCCGGCGAGCGCTGGGACTCCGCCAGGGCACGCGCGGCTCTCCTGGGCAGGGACCCGGTGCCGCCGGGGCACCGTGCCGGCGCGGCGGCACGGACGGCCGAGCCGAAGGTCGCGACACAGGCCGATGTCGAGAGCGCGGTCGCCGGGATGGTGAACCACCTCGTCGACGCGATGAACCCGGCCGCCGACCGGCTGTGGCCCGTGTCCGTCCTGGCCGGGGAGACCGACCCCTGCACCGTCCAGCAGGGCGCGGCCGGTGTACTGGCTGTCCTGACCTGGTACTTCGAGCGCACCGGCGATCCCCGGCTGCCGGAGCTGATCTCCACCGCGGGCAACTGGATCGCCGCCCGCACCGACCTGCGCTCCATCCGCCCGGGACTGCACTTCGGCGGCCGGGGAATCGCCTGGGCGCTGTACGACGCCGGACGAGCCGTGGACGACCGTATGCTCACGGACCACGCGGTCGCCCTGGCGCTGGCCCCGCTGGAATCGACACCCAGCCACGACATCACCCACGGCTCGGCAGGCAGCGGACTCGCCGCCGCCCACCTGTGGCACTGTACCGACGACCCACGCCTGGCCGAACTGGTCGTCGACGCGGCCGACCGGCTGGTCGCCGCCGCGGAGCCAGAACCGTCCGGCGGCGTGAGCTGGCCCGTCCCCGCGGAAGCCGTGTCCGAAGAGGCCGGCAAACGCTACCTGGGCTTCGCACACGGAACATCCGGCATCGGCAGCTTCCTGCTCACCGCCGCCGCGATCTCCGGCAACCCGCGGCACAGGGAACTGGCCGTGGCGGCGGGAGAACACCTTGTGGCCCACGCCGTGCTGGTCGGCGCGGCGGCCCAGTGGCCCGCCCAGGCCACGGATCTGCCGACAGCCCCCTACTGGTGCCACGGTTCGGCTGGCGTCGGATCCTTCCTGGTCCGCCTCTGGCAGCGCACCGGGGACAAGCGGCTCGACGATCTCGCTCGCGGCGCCACCCACGCCGTAGTCGAGCGCGCCTCCCGTGCCGCCCTTACCCAGTGCCACGGGCTGGCGGGCAACGGCGACTTCCTCCTCGACATGGCCGACGCCACCGGTGATCCGGCCTACCGCGCGATGGCCGAGGACCTGGCCCGTCTCCTCGTCGCCGAACGCGCCCACCGCGACAGCCACGTCGTCTTCCCCAACGAGTACGGGGACGTCTCGACGAGCTGGAGCGACGGCTCCGCGGGAATCCTCGCGTTCCTCCTGCGGACCCTCCACACAGACTCCCGGCTCTGGTCCGTCCAGCAGCCGGGTTGAGCGACAGAAATCCCTGTCGCCACCGCTCACAGAAGGAGAATGTCATGGAGAACCAGGCCCTCGAACTGCTTGCCCACCTGCACGCCCTTCCGGAGACCGACCCGGTCGACTTCGACGGAGCATCGTTCTCCGGCACCTGTGCGTGCGTCGGCCTGCTGACGATCCTGCAGACCGTCTGCGTGGGCGTCAGCTGCGCATAGCCAAGACCCTCCGGCCGGTGGTTGCCTCGGGCAGCCGCCGGCCGGAGCCAAGGCCGCTGCGGCCGGCAGGCCTGCGGAAGACCCCCCGTAAGCGAGGACCCGATATGCAGCCACCTGCCGAGGACGCCGCTCCCACTCCCGCCCCGCTGCTGACCGCCGCCCGCACGAACCCCGACGCCGCCCGGTCCGCCGACCAGCCGGTGTACGCCATCCGTACACGCGGTCTGGTCAAGAGCTACGAGGGCCCGCACGGCACCACCACCCACGCCGTCCGAGGCCTGGACCTGGACGTCCTCTGGGGCGAGACCTACGCCTTCCTCGGCCCCAACGGCGCGGGAAAGTCCACCACCATCGCCCTGCTGTGTGCCCTCGCCCGCCCCACCGCCGGACAGGCCACGGTGGCGGGTGTCGACGTACGGACTCAACCGAACCTGGTACGACGGCGGGTCGGGATGCTCTTCCAGCACAGCGCCCTGGACCCGGACCTGACGGCGGAACAGAACCTGTACATCCACGCCCGCCTCTACGGACTGAGCCGCCGCCGCGCCCGGCTGCGCGCCGCCGAGACCCTGGAGACGGTCGGACTGGCAGACCGGCACCGCTCGCCGGTACGCACCCTGTCCGGAGGCATGCGCCGGCGCCTGGAGTTGGCCCGCGGCCTGCTGCACGCGCCTCAGGTGCTGTTCCTCGACGAGCCGACCACCGGTCTCGACCCGCACGCCCGCGCCCAGGTCTGGGAGCACCTGCGCGCCCTGCGCGACCGGCACGGCAACACGCTGTTCGTCACCACCCACTACCTGGAGGAGGCGGAGAACTGCGACCGCATCGGCATCATCGACCACGGCCGGCTCGTGGCCCAGGGCACGCCCCTCGCGCTCAAGGCGGAGATCGGGGACGACCGTGTCACGCTGCGCACCGGCGACGACACGGCGGCACGACAGGTCGTGGTCCGGACCGCGCCGCCGGGCGCCGTCACCCTGGACACAGAAGGGGTGTCCCTGCGGGTGCCCGACGGCAGCGCCTGGATTCCCCGTCTCTGCTCGGCGCTGGAAGCCCACGGCATCGCGGTGCACGCCGCGTCCGCGACCCCGCCGACGCTCGACGACGTCTTCTTCCACCACACCGGCCGCAGCATCCACACCCCGGGACCCCACCCGGCACCGGCCGCCCCGGATCCGGACGGAACGACGCCGACCATCGAGGAGGAGGCCCCATGACCGCATCCGCTCTCCCGGCCCCGGACGCCTCCGACACCCCTGATGAGCCGGGCGCCTCCGGCGGCATCGGCCGTGAGCGCGGGACCGTACTGCGCCACGAACTACGGGCGGTCCACGCCCTGGTCCACCGCGATCTGCTGCGCCTGTCGGCCCAGCGCACCCACACCGCCCTGATGCTGCTCCAGCCGGTGCTCTACCTCTTCGTCCTGGGAGGTGGACTGGCCGCCCTGATCCCCAACTCCTCACTGGGTGTCGGATACCAGACCTACCTCTTCCCGGGCGTGCTCGTGATGACGGTGCAGGCGCCGGCCATCGTGGTCGGCATCCGCCTGATCACCGACCGGCAGAGCGGTTATCTGCGCGAACTCCTGATGGCCCCGGTCAGCCGGTCCACCCTCCTGCTCGGCAGTTGCGCGGGCGGCACCATCGTCGCCACGGTCCAGGGCGCCGTCCTCCTCGCCCTCGGTGGTGCCGTCGGCCTGCCCTACGACCCGCTCCTTCTGACGCTGCTTCTGGGCGGCATGATCCTGGCCTCCTTCACCATCACGGCCCTGCTCCTGCTGCTGGCCGTAAGCCTCAGTCGGCCCGAGAACTTCCACATGTTGCTCGGCCTGGTGATGATGCCGCTGCTGTTCCTCTCCGGCGGCTTCTTCCCGCTGGCGAATCTGCCGGGCTGGGCGCACGCACTGACCGCCGTCAATCCGCTCGCGTACGGAGTGGACCTGCTCCGCCGTTGCATCGCGCTACGGGTACCGGACCGGGCGGGCAGCGCGGGGATCGAGTGGTTCGGCCGGCAACCTCCCCTGCTCCTGGAAGGCGCGCTTCTGCTCGCCATCGGTGTCACGGCCCTGCTCTGGGCGGCCCACCTCTTCAGCCGCCCCGAATGACAACCAGACGCGGGGGAGGGGGAGTTCGGGACTTGCGAGCCGCACGCTCTGATCGCTCCGCGAACAACTCCCTCGTCCTGCAAGGTATCTGACGCGACGTCATGTCATCTGTCGTGCCTGCGAAAGCCCCGGACGTGATATTGCCCGATGCAAGAGACCGTGGCACGATCGAACGAATATTCGCTCTGATGGCAGTGAGGTGTTCATGAAACGGACACGACGCCTGATGGCTCACCTGGTGGGCCGGAAGCGGGTCAGCGGACGCTACATCTACTGGCCCTACCACGCCCGATAGCCCGACCTGTTCAGCGCGAACGCCGATCGCGGGACCCTTCACGAGGGGTCCCGCGATTCACCGGGGGAGGGCGCATGGCGTACCGAGAGAAGCTCGGACGGCCGCCGGGCCCACGCGGGCACTGGCTGACGGGCAACACCCGCGAGTACGAGGCCGACCGGATCGGATTCCTGCGTCGCTGCCACCGTGAGTACGGTGACGTCTTCTCCTACGACGACCACACACTGTTCGTGATCGATCCCGCACTCGCCCACGAGGTGCTCACCGGCACCGGCGACACGTTCGTGACCGAGCTGGCGCCGTTCGACATGCGGCGGGATCTCGACCAGGCCGCCGAACACGCCACCTCCTGGATACCCGAACGCCGGGCGGTGTGGCCGGGCCTCAACCGGACGGCGGCGGCCACGACCGACGACCTGACCGCCAAGGTCCTCGACGCGGTCATCGCCGACGGGGCCGGTCAGGATGTCGACGTACTCACCACGATGCGGACGCTCACCGCCCGGACGATCGCCGAGTACTGCTTCGGTGCGGACCGGGCCGGTATCGCCGAGCTGCTGCACGAGACCGTCCGTGCCACTCAGGCCTTCGCGGAGGCGTCCCACGAGTATCCCGCGTGGCTGCCGCTGCCCCGCCATCGCCGCTACTTCCGCACCTACCGGCGCCTGACCGAAAGGCTGACCGGGATGGTCCGGGAGCGGCGTGCGTCGATGGCCGACATGCCCTGCGACGACCTGCTCGGATTTCTTCTCGCAGCCGAACCGGCCCCGCCCGTGGACACCGTGGTGTCGACGTTGCACAGCGTTCTCATGGGCGGCCACGGCGTCCCCGCGGCCGCCCTTGCCTCCGTCGTGTGGGAACTCGCCCGCCGCCCCCGGCTCGTGCTCGATCTCCGCGACGAGGCCGACGGACCGGCGGGCGGCGGCACCCCGCTGGCCGAGGCCGTGGTCCGGGAGACGCTCCGGCTGTATCCGCCCGCGTGGCTGATGACCCGTACCGCCGCCACGGCGACCACGCTGGGCGAGTGGTCGCTCAGCCCCGGCGACGACGTACTGCTCAATCCCTACCTGATTCACCGGGACCCCCGTTGGTGGTCCCGGCCGGACGAGTTCGACCCGACCCGATGGCTGGACGGGCAAGCGGCCCCCGGACCGGCCTACCTCCCCTTCGGTGCCGGACCACGAGTGTGCCTGGGCGCCGCGCTGACCATGCGTCAACTGACGCTGACCACCTCCTGGCTGGCACACCGCTTCACCATCGAGTCACCGAACGCGGCATCGGTGACACTGGAGTTCGTCGACCGACTGGCTCCCGCGCACCTCAGGGCCCGCTTCCTGCCGACCGCGTGACGGCAGCCGACCAGGCGGCTCGACGGCATCCACAACTCGCCTGCCGGGTGCGGCTGTTCGCCTCGGAGCATCGAAGCGAAACCTTCGTGAACTCGTCCGCCCGAAACGGGAGTGAGGTCAACGACCAAGGTCAGTGGGCCAGTTGGCGGCAGAGCAGGGCCGCGGGGCCCGGCGAGCTGCCGATGCGGGTGGTGTAGGCGATGCCCGCGGCGTACTCGTCGTCCGCGCACTGGCCCTTGTAGTCGCTGACGGCGAAGTCTCCGCCGCCGGCGCTGTTGGGCCGGTTGTCGGACCGGTCGAACCACACCGTGCGTTCGGTACCCGCCAGTGCGGCACCGGCGGGAGCGCACAGGGCTGCCGACGTCCGCACCCCCCGGTGGCTGTAGCCGATGAGGAACTGGCCCTGGGCGCACTGGAGTTTGGTGTATCCGGAGGCCCAGTCGCCGCCCTGCGGGACGTTGCGTTCGTCGGTGACGACCGTCTGGGCGCCGGTTGCGGCACGCAGGTCGCCCGTGCTGACGTCCGTGCACAGGCCCCGGCCCGAGGTGTGCCCGAGACCGGTCAGCCGCAGGCCGTCCGGGCAGGCCGCCTTGGAGGCTCCCGGGTCCCAGTCGCCGGTGGCGCGCACCCGTACGGACTCGACGTAGTCGCCGTGGTCGGTGGCGAGCATCTGCCAGTCGGGTACCGGGCTGACGGGACCGCTGAGCGAGGAGGCGGACATGAGTCGCTGCCACCCGGCGGCGCGCCAGTCCGCGTCGTCCAGGAGGCCGTGTCGGGTGCCGTCCGGGTCGTAGCGCAGCAGGGCCCAGTCGTCGTGGCCCTGCCAGCCGACCAGGGGCCAGTAGGCGAAGTCGGCGTCGTGGTCGGCGAAGTAGTCGGTCACGTTGCCGAACCAGGTGCGCGCGGCGGTGCCGGTCTCGCCCGCTCCGATGCCGAACTCGCTGATCCACACGGGGGCGGTGTAGTGCTTGCCGTCGTCCTGGGACACGAAGAACGCCTCGTCGTACAGGGCCTGGTACAACGCGTCGCGGCTGAGATCCTGGTAACGGGGGTCACTGGTCTCGCCGATGCCGGTGGCACCGCTGTGGTGGGGGCCGGTGTAGCCGTAGAAGTGGGCCGAGTAGACGAGTTTGTGGGCGGCCACCAGGGTGTGCGACAGCGTGCGGGCGGGGGTGAGCAGGGGGCGGCCGTGGGCGAATCCGTCGATGGGCAGACCGGTCCAGTTGATGCCCTCGATGACGATGAGCAGGTTCGGGTTGGCCTCGGTGAGGATACGGTCGGCGGCGAGTTGAGCGGCGGCGTACCAGTCGTGGTCGTCGCCACCTCCCCAGTTCGGGTCGTTCAAGATGTCACGGCGTACCTCGTTGTAGAGGTCGGCTCCCACGACACGGGGGTCGGCGGCGTAGCGGCGGGCCATGAACACCCAGTCGTCCGCCCACTGTTGGGTCGACTGGCTGCTGTTCCATCGCTCGTTGCCGTCGACTCCGCAGCACCAACGGGACGTGTTGGTGTGGTTGTTCAGGATGACGGCGAAGCCGGCCGAGGTCAGCGCGGAGACCACGGCGTCGAACACCTGGAGCGGTGTCCGGCCGCGCAGCTGCGGGTTGGCCGCCACGGCGGCGTCCGGTACGGCTGTGGTGTCGTGGATCATCGCGTTGGAGAACGGCAGCCGGATGCTGTTGATGCCCAACTCATGGAAGTCGGCCATCAGTTGGGCCAGGGGTACGCGGTCCAGGCCCAGGGGGATGCCGTAGGAGTTCTGGCCGGCGTGGTGGTTGGCGCTGTCGGCCTCGCTGCCGCTGCCCGTCCAAGAGCCCTGCGCGCCGTCCCAGTTGGCGGACTTCAGCCGGAAGCGGTCGCCGTTCGCGTCGACGATGTAGCGCCCACGGGTGGAGAGGGGTGGCTGCCAGGAGCCCTGGACGGCGGGCGCGTTGCCGTGCACCGGAGTCGCCGAGGCCGCTCCGGTGATCGGGAACAGGAGGGAAGCACCCAGGACAAGTAATGTCAGGTACCGGACAAGTTGGCTCATGAGGTGCCCTCCGTGCCGATACCGACAGATGGCGGCGTCTGAGGAATGTGGGGGAGTGGTGGCCCGAGGGAGACTACCCGCGCCCTGTGAACTCGTCGACCGGCTCGGGAGCCTGGGCTTGGTCCTGATCGTGGTGATGTCGGATGACCGGGCGCATGCGCCGGACCCGCCGTCGGCTATTTCGGCATCGCCGAGGGCGGCCTTCGCGCCGTACGGCTTCCAAGGTGTGCGGGTGTCACGGTCGCTCCTGACGTCCCAACGGGGTGGACGACTGGATCGGCTCGTGCGCCGACAAGGGATTCGACGTGGCCGAGCCGGACAACTACGACAACTACACCCGCGCCCCGCACGGACTGGTCACCGCGGCCGACGCGGAGGCCTTCCAGACCCTGCTCGCCCGCCACGCGCACGCCCGGCACCTCGCCATCGCGCAGAAGAACACCCTCGAACTCGCCAAGGACCGCAAGCGGGTCGGCCTGGACTTCGCGGTGGTGGAGGAGTGCGGACAGTACGACGAATGCGGGGCCTACGTCGACGCGTTCGGTGACCACGTCATCGTCGTCGAGTACACCGAGAAGGACATGAGGAAGGCCTGTGCGGGTTGGGGCGACCGGTGCTGGCCACGACGGCTACGTCCGCGAGACCTGCGACCGCTACTGACGGCCGTCCGTCAAGGGCCGGCTGATCGGCAGGGCCGAGTCGGTCCGGTGTCTCCTTCGGTGAGGCGCGGTCGCCGGACGTCACGGCCCGATTCCTGTCCAGGCGTCGGTGCGCTCCCGCACTGCCGATGGCGCCGCCGGAGCGCCATCCTGCTGATCGGTCGGCGGTCCTGCGGCAAGGGGCAAGGCGTGGTGGAACATTCGCCGACCAGAACCGGACCCTATGGGCGGTTAGATGCGTAAAACGATGTTCTTGCCATTTACGGAGCGATCAAATCCAGACGTAATTGATTGTTCAACGTCCACGATTTGGGCACGATGGCACACACTTCCCTCACATGAGTTATCTTCTCGATCCGGGCAAGACCTGTCAGAGGGTGCGCTCAGGCTGGGCAATGAACCGGCCCGTTCGGCGCTGGCCCAGGTCGCTCGCGCACTCATGACACTTCTGTGGGGGAAGTGCGTACGTGAAGAACTGGCGAGAAGACGCCCAACCGGATCGGCATCGACGTGTCGACCCGCCCGACGGAGCCGCCTTCGCCGGCCGAACGCCCCGAACCGCAGAGGTCACTTGGCAGACCGGTGCCAGTCGACAGCTCGTCGACTCGGGCGAGCATCGGGCATTCCGTACGACAGAGGTCGCCTACGCGTCGACAGGCGACGGCGACGACAGTGGCAGCGGCGCTGGTGACGGCGACGGCGACGGCCCGGGGGTGGCGCCCCACCGACCCGGGTCCGGCAGGCGACCGGACACTCGCGGCCCGGAGCGCGTACACGACCCGCACGAGGTCACCATCCAGTTGGACCGTGCGCACCTGCCGCCATGCCCCGACGCGCCGGGCGACCTCGGCGGGACCGTCTCCCGGCAGCTGTCTGACACGCCGGTCTTCGTCGACGAGTCCGGCCGTCGTAGCCGCCGGTTGCGCCGCGTCGGCATCGGCTTCGGTGCCGCCTGTGCCCTCTACGCCGGAGTGATCGGCGCGACGCTGCTCTCGGGCAACTCGACGGCCCCTTGGCTGCCGGTGCCGGGCCAGCAGGGTGACGGTTCCGCCGGAGAGGTCGCCACCTCCCCGGAGCCCTCGCGGTCGGCGTCGCCGTCCGCCTCCGCGACGGTCGGCCAGAACGCCATCACCCCCTCCGTCGGCACCGCGGCCGACGCGTCGCCGACCGGCACCGGCACTCCGACGGCCTCGGGCGCACAGCCCAGCGGCGCAACGTCGAGTTCCGGCGCGTCGCCGAGCGCGTCGGCCACTGAGCCGGGGGTCACGGTGAGCGCACCGGGCACCGCCCCCACGGGCAACTCGTCGGCCAGCCCGGCTCCGAGCGCCACGGACGGCACCGACGCGTCGACGATCCCCTCCCCGTCGTCCTCCGCAGAGACCGACACCTCGCCGACATGACCCTGGGCGCCGACTGGATCTGCTGAAACGTTTCCTCCGCCTCCTTGCCTCCCCGACTCCCTCTGCTTCCCCTCCTCCCCACACCTCCGCTGCTTCCTCCGCCTGCTTCGCTTCCGCTCCTGGAGAGCCCACCCCTCGATGCCATCCCTCATCAGCCGACGACGAGCCGCAGGCACCACCGCTGCCGGCTCCCCGCAACGCCGCGTGCCCCTGCGGCTGTTGCTTCCCCTGCTGCTTCTCGTCGCCCTCCTGGCGATGATGATGCTCCACGGCTACGTGCACAGCGAGATCTTCGCCGACCACCGCATCCAGCCCGAGGCCGCGACCGACAAGGTGCCGGACAAGATCCTGGACGGCGGCCCGGTCATCGACACCCGCAGCGGCCGCGAGACCAGTCACCAGGTGCCCGACCACCGCATCGTCCTCACCTTCGACGACGGACCGGACCCGACCTGGACGCCGAAGGTCCTGGACGTGCTCAAGAAGCACAACGCGCACGCCGTCTTCTTCGTCACCGGCACGATGGCCTCGCGCTACCCCGAACTCGTCAGGCGGATGGTGGACGAGGGCCACGAGGTGGGCCTGCACACCTTCAACCACCCCGACCTCTCCTTCCAGTCCAAGAAGCGGATCGACTGGGAGCTGTCCCAGAACCAGCTCGCGATCACCGGTGCGGCCGGTATCCGGACCTCACTTTTCCGGCCCCCGTACTCCTCCTTCGCCGATGCCATGGACAACAAGGCCTGGCCGGTCACCCAGTACATCGGCAGCCGCGGCTACCTGACCGTCGTCAACAACACGGACAGCGAGGACTGGCAGAAGCCGGGCGTCGCGAAGATCATCAGCAACGCGACCCCGCGCGGCGGCAAGGGCGCGATCGTCCTGATGCACGACTCGGGCGGCGACCGCCACCAGACCGTGCAGGCGCTCAACATCTTCCTGCCCCAACTCCAGTCGCGGGGCTACACGTTCGACAACCTGACGGACGCGCTCGGCGCACCCAGCGCCCTGACCCCGGTCAGCGACCTCGATCTCTGGAAGGGCAAGGCCTGGGTCTTCCTGGTCCAGATCTCCGACGACGCCACGGACATCCTGGTGGTCGCCCTCGCGGTGGTCGGTTCCCTGGTGATCACGCGGTTCGTCCTGATGCTGCTGCTGTCCGCCGCACACGCCCGCCGGGTGCGCCGCCGGGGCTTCGCCTGGGGCCCGCCGGTCACCGAACCGGTCTCGGTCCTCGTCCCGGCGTACAACGAGGCGAAGTGCATTGAGAACACGGTCCGTTCGCTCATGACCGGCGAGCACCCCATCGAGGTCGTCGTCATCGACGACGGCTCCACCGACGGCACCGCCCGGATCGTGGAAGCCATGGGCCTGCCCGACGTACGGGTGATCCGGCAACTCAACGCGGGCAAACCGGCCGCCCTCAACCGCGGCCTGGCGAACGCCAGTCACGACCTCATCGTCATGATGGACGGCGACACGGTCTTCGAACCGGCCACCGTACGGGAGCTGGTCCAGCCCTTCGGCGACCCGCGCGTCGGCGCGGTCGCGGGCAACGCCAAGGTCGGCAACCGGGATTCCCTCATCGGTGCCTGGCAGCACATCGAGTACGTGATGGGCTTCAACCTCGACCGCCGCATGTACGACATGCTCCGCTGCATGCCGACGATCCCGGGCGCCGTGGGGGCCTTCAGGAGAAGCGCGCTGGAGCGGGTCGGCGGCATGAGCGACGACACGCTCGCCGAGGACACCGACATCACGATGGCGATGCACCGGGACGGCTGGCGGGTGGTCTACGCCGAGAAGGCGCGGGCCTGGACCGAGGCACCGGAGACGGTCCAGCAGCTCTGGTCGCAGCGCTACCGGTGGTCCTACGGCACGATGCAGGCGATCTGGAAGCACCGGGGCGCCCTGCTGGACCGGGGCCCGTCCGGCCGCTTCGGCCGCGTCGGCCTCCCGCTGGTCGCCCTCTTCATGGTGCTGGCTCCACTGCTGGCCCCGCTGATCGACGTGTTCCTGCTCTACGGCCTGGTGTTCGGCCCGACCGAGAAGACGATCGTGGCCTGGCTCGGCGTCCTCGCCATCCAGGTCATCTGCGCCGCGTACGCCTTCCGCCTCGACCGCGAACGCATGACCCATCTCCTCTCGCTGCCCCTGCAACAGATCCTCTACCGCCAACTCATGTACGTCGTGCTGCTCCAGTCCTGGATCACCGCGCTCACCGGAGGCCGCCTGCGCTGGCAGAAACTGCGCCGCACCGGAGCCGTCGAAGCACCGGGCGACTCGATCCCGAGACAGCGCGCCCACAGCACCCACGATCGGAACCCTGTCGGATGAGCCACGGACACCCGGCGGGCACGAGCCCGGAACCGGCATACGGGATTCCCTACCACCCGAGCACCGAGCCCGCAGCCGTCACGTCCCCGGCGAAGAAGCCCGGCCGTGACCGCTACCTCGACCTCCTCCGCTCGATCGCCCTCGTCCGGGTCGTCGTCTACCACCTCTTCGGCTGGGCCTGGCTGAGCGTGGTGTTCCCGTCGATGGGCGTGATGTTCGCCCTGGCCGGCTCGCTGATGGCACGGTCCCTCAGCCGGCCTCCCCTCGGCGTGATCAAGAGCCGGGTGCGCAGACTGCTACCGCCGCTGTGGGTGTTCGGCGCGGTGGTGCTGGCCATGATGTTCGCGGGCGGCTGGAACCCGGTGAAGGACCCCGACCACAGCGGGAGTTGGGGTCTGCTGGAACTGCTCAACTACCTCGTGCCGATCGGCGCCCCACCCTTCCCCTGGAGCCTGGGCTCCCAGTCCGGCCTCCTGGAGAACACCTGGGCCGTACAGGCGGTGGGTCCGCTGTGGTACCTGCGCGCCTACCTGTGGTTCGTGTTCGCCTCCCCGCTGCTGCTGTGGGCGTTCCGGCGTTTCCCGTGGCCCACCCTGTTCGCGCCCCTCGCGCTCACGGCGATCGTCGGTACCGGGCTGATCACCGTCCCGGGGGAGACCGGCAACGCGGTCACGGACTTCGCGGTCTACGGCAGTTGCTGGATCCTGGGCTTCGCCCATCACGACGGCCTGCTCGCGAAGGTCCCGCGCTACCTCGGCGTCTCCGTCTCGACCCTGGTCATGGCTCTCGGCCTGTGGTGGGCCTCGGGACACCTGGGGCCCGACGGCTGGGACCTCAACGACATCCCGTTCGCCCAGGCCTGCTGGTCCTTCGGGTTCGTGGTGATCCTGCTCCGGTACTCCCCGTCCTGGCAGGAACTCCCCGGTCGGCTGCGCAGGTGGGACAAGTTCGTGACGCTCTCCAACAACCGGGCCGTCACCATCTACCTCTGGCACAACCTGCTGATCGCGGCGACCGTGCCCATCATCGACCAGGCGTACGACCTGCCGTTCATGCAGAGCGACCAGGCGTCGTCGGCACTCGACACGTCGTACAACGTCCTCATGTTCCTGCTCGTCTGGCCTCTCATCGGGTTGGTCGTCCTGGCTGTCGGGTGGGTCGAGGACATCGCCGCGAAACGCCGTCCACGACTGTGGCCCAACGGGACGAGCAGGCACGGCAGGGTCGGCTGACACGGCCCGTTCCGGCCGTACGGCCATCGTTTTCGGCGGTGCGCGGGCGTCGGCGTCGGTGACGAAGCGCGGCAGCGGCTTGTCCTGGTCGGCGATGGTGAGCAGGGTACGGGCGAGCTTGGCGGGGTCGTGGGTGGTGTGGAGGAGGCCCGGGACGTTGACTCCGATATTCGGTCCCACTCCTCGGCGTCCGCGCCGACGGCCGGGCCCAGGAGTATCCGTCCGGCGTTGTTGACGAGGGTGTCCAGTCGTCCGAAGTGCTCGACGGTCCGCCGTACGGAGGCTTCGGCCTTGGGCGCTGGTGGCGAGTATGTCGAGGGCCTTCGCGGAGGGTGACGCGGGTTCGGGGGTGAGGACGGTGAGCATCTGGTCGGGGTCACCCTCGACGGCCAGGACGATGCAGTCGAGGGTGAGGTCGCCCACCAGCGGGTGGTGGAAGCGCTTGGTGCCGACGGTGTAGGCGAGGATGTCATGGTCGGCCCGCATCCGCCGGAAGGCCTTCGCTGTGCACGGACAACTCCCCGATCAGCTGGGCGAGTTGGGGTTCGTCGGGGTGGCGTCCCGAGTTGGACCCACACGTCCGGCGGGCGGGTGAGCGAGGGGACCACGCGGGGAGGCTGAGACGCGACGCCGGTCAGCCCGGATCGGGGTCGGCGGAGTTCAGTCGGGGAGGGTCACCAGTACGCGGCCCCGGCCGCCGGCGTCGACACGGTCGTGGGCCTGGGCGATCTTCTCCAGCGGGTACAGGTCGCCGACGGTGACGGTCAGCATGCCGACCGCGGCCGCGGCGGTGAGGTCGCGGGCCGCCTGCCGTTTCGCCGGCTCGGGGAAGTCGTCGCTGCCGAGCATGCGGAGCATGACGTTGTTGAACAGCAGCGGCCAGAAGGGAAGTTGGGGCCGGTCGTCCCGAGTGGCGTAGGCGGCGATCACCGCGCCGTTCGCGACGACGGCGTTGTCCAGGTCCGCGTTGTCGGACAGGGCCACTTCGACGACCCGGTGCACGCCGGCGGGGGCGTACGCGCGGATCGCGGTGACGGGGTCGTCCCCGTCGAGCGTCACGGCGTGGGAGACCACGGCAGGGTCGACACGGTCCAGGTCGCTGCCGCGCCGCACGGTGCCGATCACCGTCGCGCCGCCCCACCGGGCGAGCTGCGCGGCCAGGGAGCCGACACCGCCGAGCACGCCGTGCACGAGCACGACCTGTCCGTCGACGGGGCCGTCGCTGAACACGGCCCGGTGGGCGGTGATCCCGGGGATGCCCAGGCAGGCTCCGAGTTCGTCGCTGAGGTGGTCGGGCAGAGGGACGGACAACTCCGCGGGTACGACGGTGTACTGGGCGGCGGTGCCGAAGGGGCGGTAGGACTGGGCGCCGTACACCCACACCCGCTGCCCCACCCGGCGGGCGTCGATCCCTTCGCCGACGGCGTCGACGACCCCGGCGGCGTCGCTGTGCGGGATCACCCGGGGGTGGGGCATCGAGGAGCCGAGCCAGCCGTGCCGCTTCTTGGTGTCGCCGGGGTTGACGCCCGAGACGGTGACGCGGACGCGGATCTCGCCGGGGCCGGGGATGGGGTCGGGCAGTTCGCCGACGTGCAGGACGTCGGTGGCGAGGCCTTGTTCGTCGTACCAGGACGCAAGCATGGATACCTCCGTGGCCGGTCAGCTCGCGGGTTCGTCGAGCGGGAAGATAGGGGGTTCGGTGGGCTCGGTGCCGTCCAGAACCGAGTGCAGCCAGGCGCGTTCGGAGCTGCTGATGGCGCGGGCGGTGAGCAGCATGCCCCGCCGATAGGGGTCGGCCACGGCCTCGGCCCGCAGGGGCCCGTCGGCGTCGGAGAAGAAACTCGCCGGCTCCTCCAGGAACTCCAGGCGTCTGCGCAGTACCGCGTGCTGTTCGGACACGTCGGGCAGCTGCGAGAGAAACGCCAGGATGGTGAAGAAGCGGGTGAAGTCCGTGATCTCGTGGTCGGCCGGCTTGCGCAGCCGCTTCAGCAGTTCGGTGCGGCCGGCGCCGGTCAGGCTCAACACGTACCGCGCCGCGCCGGCGGCCAGGTCTGCGCGCCGCTCCACCAGGTCCGCCTTGACGAGACGGTTGATCGCCGGATAGAGACTGCCGTCGCTGACCGGCCGCGTGTACCCGGTCAACTGCGAAACCCTGCGCCGCAGTTCGTGTCCGGGCAGGGAGCCCTCGTCCAGGAAGCCCAATATCGCCAGTTCCAGCATGCTGCGAGTCTCTCACAAGCCACATCGAATCGATGTGTGCATCGATTCGATGCCAGTTCGAGTCCGTGGTGTGGTGCACGGCAGTCGGCCACCGAGGGTCGGGCCGTGTTGCACGGCGACGTCGTCGCGATCCAGGCCGGTCTGCCCGGCAGGGAAGGCTGTCCGAGCGGTTGGGCCTTGCCTGTCCTCCACGCAGGGCTTACAGGTCGAGGACCGCGCGGAGGGCGTTGTCGACGAGTTCCTGCTGTTCGGGGCCGATGTTCCCGTGCGGTGTGCCGGTCTGGAAGCGGAGCGTGGAGAGCTGGAGGGGATTGACGGCGACGGCACCGTAGGCGTCGGCGAGTCCGTCGAGGCTGACGACGAGAATGGTGCGGGTGCCTTTGCCGGTGTCGACGTCCCAGACGTCGCCCTTGCGGATGGTCACAGGGCGTCGCCTTCGCCCGCCAGGTCGAGGGGCGCTGTGGAGGCGAGTGTGCGTGCGGCGTCGAGGGTCATCTGGCGTCGTACGGCGCGCACGATGTAGTCGTTCAGGGACGAGGCGCCGGCGGCGGCGTCCCGGAGTTGTTTGTCCATGGCGTCGGGAATGCGCAGCGTGATGACAGTCATGACACCAATTCCAGTGCCAGAGGTGCCGTCATTCGTGGCCTTGAGGCATTCCGGGGTGGGAGACGCCCGGTTCGCAGTGGAGCGGTTGCACCTTCCGGAGCGTGTCGGCGGGTGCGGTGCGAGGGCCGGTTCGCGGATGAACCGGCCCTCGTATCAGGCGTGTTGGAGGACGGGTGTCAGCAGTAGAGGTTGCTGCCGGGGGTGACGCCGAGGATGGAGGTGAAGCGGTTGTAGGCGTCGACGCGGCTCTGGACCTGGGCCGGGTTGCGTCCGTCGCATTCCAGGGAGCCGTTGATGGAGCGGATGGTCTGGCCGAAGCCAGCGCCGTTGACCATCGCGTTGTGCGGGGTCATCGTGCCCGGGCCGGACTGGGTGTTCCAGTACCACAGGCCGGTCTTCCAGGCGACGGCCGAGTCGTTCTGCACCAGGTAGGGGTTGTTGAGGAGGTCGATGCCCAGGGCGTCGCCGGCGGCTTTGTAGTTGAAGTTCCAGGACAGCTGGATGGGGCCGCGGCCGTAGTAGGCGGCCTGCCCGGCGGGGCAGCCGTAGGGCTGGGAGGTGTCGCAGTAGTGGGGGTAGTTGGCGGTGTTCTGCTCGACGACGTAGACCAGGCCGCCGGTCTCGTGGTTGACGTTGGCGAGGAAGGCGGCGGCCTCCTGCTTCTTGACCGTGTCGGAGCCGGTCTTGGCGAAGCCGGGGTAGGCGGACAGGGCGGCGGTCAGGCCCTGGTAGGTGTAGAAGCCGTTCCGGCTCGGGAACATCTGGTTGAACTGGGCTTCACTGACGACGAAGCCGGAAGGTGTGGTCCCGCCACCGCTCGCGGGGGCGCTCCACTTCTGGTTGGCGGCGCCGGTGCAGGTCCAGATCTGCAGCCGAGTGCTGTTGGCCGAGTTGTTGCCGGTGACGTCGAGGCACTTGTTGGCCTGCGGGTTGACGATGTCGTTCGCCGAGCTGACGGCCCACTTCTGGGCGGCGCTGCCGTTGCAGTCGTAGAGCTGGACCGCTGTGCCGTCGGCCGTGCCGCCGGAGGCCACGTCCAGACACTTGCCGAGCGCGCGCAGGGTTCCGTCACCGGGGTTGGACCAGGTCTGGGCGCTGGTGCCGTTGCAGTCGTAGAGCTGAACGGCGGTTCCGTTGGCGGAGTTCGCCCCGGCGACGTCGACGCACTTGCCGGCGAGGCCGGTGATCCGGCCGTCCGCCGCGCGGGCGGGGGAGACGGTGAACAAGGCACACAGAACCGCGGCGAGCAGCATGACGAGGGTCAGTCTGCTCAGTGCCGTGAGTCTGCGGAGACTCGGTATGAAGTGGGGGGTGACCATGGGGATTCGCTCCTGTGGTTGAGAGGTGGCCGAGGGGGATCGGCCTGGGGTGGCCGGCTCGCGAGCCGGGCGTGTCGCGGCCGTCAGCCCAGAACCGTCTGGGTGACGACGATGTGTCCGGCGTCCGGGTCGAGGACGCCTCCGAGACGGGTGAAGGCGCCGTCGGTCAGATCGAGGCACTTCGGTTCCTGCGGGGTCTGGGCGAACGTCCCGCGGTCATTGATGCGTACGGTCAGGGAGCGGCCGTTGGCGACATTGGTGACCTGGACACGCGTACCGAAGGGCAGTTGGGGCTGGCGCGAGAGCGAAGTGGCCGCCGTGTCCGCGTTGTTGTCGAAGACCTCACCGCTGGCCGTCAGGGCACCGGCGGGCTCAGGGCCGTAGTGCGTGGCCCAGCACTGCTCCCCGGACTGTTGGGCGGGGGCGTTCCACTTCTGGTTGGCGCCGCCGGTGCAGGTCCAGATCTGGATGCGTGTCCCGTTGGCCGAGGAGTTGTCGGAGACGTCGAGGCACTTGTTGGCGGCCGGGTTGACGATGTCGTTCGCGGTGGTGACGATCCAGCGCTGGTTGGCGCCGCCGGTGCAGGTCCACAGCTGGATCTTGGCGCCGTCGGCGGTCGAGTTGCCGGTGACGTCGAGGCATTTGCCCAGGGCGCGGACGGTGTTGTCCGTGCCGACCGTCCACTGTTGGGCGCCGGTGCCGTTGCAGTCGTAGAGCTGAACCGGTGTGCCGTCGGCGGAGGCGGCTCCGGCGACGTCGAGGCATTTGCCGGCGAGGCCGGTGATGGACCCGGTCGCCGCGGCCGCGGGTGCCGCGGTGAGGAGGCCGATCAGCAGGGCCAGCAGGGCGAGGGCGGGGGTGCCGCGTAGCGCGATGCGAGAGAGGTGGGGGCGAGCGGTCATGGGGGTGCCGGGGCCCTTTCGAGCGGTTCGTCGGCGCGAGCGGGAGAGGGTGCAGGCCTCAACTCGGCGCGTTCCGAAGGGGATTGACCACTCGAAAGTAAAAGTCTAGACCAATTTGGTCAAGGTGTGAGCATGACATTGTTGGCCGGCGTCGTTTCCGTCGGATGGATCCGTCGTGCGGAAGATCCGTCATGACAGTTGTCATGGATAGTCGTGACAGATGGCATCGGCGACAGGGCCGACCGGCGTCAAGACTCTGATCATGACCACGCAGCAGCAGCTCATGACCACACATCGGAACCAGGAGCACGGAGACGGGCGGTCGGCATCGCAACACGCCTTGACGCGGCGGAAGTTGATGGTCCTGGGCGGAGCTCTCGCGGCAGTCGGGACCGTGGCCGGCGCGTCGTCCGCCGTCGCGTCGCCCGCACGCCGCCCGGCCTCGCCCGGTGCGGCGCCGCAGACCCCGCCGGAGCGCCTCGTACTGCCCGCGCCGACGGGCCGGCACTCGATCGGCACCCACACCCTGCGGCTGGTGGACCGTTCCCGGCGTGATCCGTGGGTGCCGTCCAAGTCTGTACGGGAGTTCATGGTCCAGGTCTGGTATCCGGCCGAGCGGACGGACAGTCGTCGCCGCGCGCCGTGGATGGCGCCTGGGGCGGCCCGTCACTTCCAGAGTTCGGGCCTGCTGCCTGCCGGGTACGTCGTCCTCCCGAACACCCACGCGGCACCGGATGCCCCCGCGCGCAGGGCCGGTGGACGAAGGCCGGTGATCCTCTACTCGCACGGCCACGGACAGCACCGCAGCTCCAGTCTGTCCCTGGTCGAGGACCTGGCGGCCCACGGCTACGTGGTCGTCACCATCGATCACACCTATGACGCCGGGCAGGTGGAATTCCCGGGAGGGCGCGTCGAGACGTACGCGATGCCCGAACTCTCCCCGACCCTGCCGCCGGACGAGGAGGAGCGCATCGTCCGCAAGGCCGTCCGGGTGCGAGTGGCCGATGTCCGGTACACCCTGGCGGAGTTGGGACGGGCGGTCGGGCGGGGCGCTTCCGTCCTCCCCGCCGGGCTGCGGGACATCATGGACCTGTCGCGGACGGGCATGTTCGGTCACTCGCTCGGTGGCGCGACCGCAGCGGAGGCGATGTCCGGGGGAGTGGCGATCAAGGCCGGGGCGAACCTCGACGGGAGCCTGTTCGGAGACGTCGTCACGCGCGGACTCGACGGCCCCTTCCTGCTGTTCGGAGCGGACCACGACGACGACACCACCTGGCTGGAGACCTGGCCCCGGCTGCGCGGCTGGCGCCGTTTCGTCCGCCTGACCGGGTCCGAGCACTTCTCCTTCACCGACTACGAAACTCTGCTCCCGCAGGCCGCGGCGCGGCTCGGGGCGACTCCCGAGCAGGTCGCCGCCTTCATCGGCCCCCTGGAATGGCACCGCTCGCTCGCCGTGCAGCGCGAGGTCCTGCTCGCCTTCTTCGGCCTGCATCTGCGCGACCGTCCGGCGCCCCTCCTGGAAGGACCCGGTCCGCGGTATCCGGAGCTGGTCTTCAGGAAGGGGAGAGGCGCGGGGAGCCGGTAGGCGGTGGACGGTGGTTGGCCTCGGTGGGTGCGCGGGCGGATGCCGCGGGACCAGAGCAGGCGCCGGTACTTGTCGTGGTCGTGGCCACGGTCGGCCCGGGGCGCGTCGGGCCGGTGTCGGGGCCGACCGACGACACCGGCCAGAGCCGGGACCTAGTCGAGCAGGGGCAGCAACTGGGTGACGTCGTTGCGGTATTCGCCGGTCGGTGACACGGCGAGCGGGATGCTCTGGCCGTAGGTCTGGGCATGGTGCTCGCTGCCCGGCCGTGCGCGGTCGCCCGGGCTGGGCCCCGCCGAGCGGCCCGCATGTGGGAGGAGTCGATCACCGCCCGCGACCAGTCCAGCTTCTTCGCCGCCCGCGGCTTCTTCGGCAGCACCAGGTGCAGTGCCTCCCAGACCCCGGCCTCGTTCCACGCGGCCAGGCGCCGCCAGTACGTCATCCCGGAACCGAAACCCAGCGCCTGCGGCGCGTACTCCCACTGGATGCCGGTGTCCAGCACGAACAGGATCCCGCACAGCACCTGACGGTCCGGCACCCGAGGCCGGTCCTCCACCAGCTTCGGATCCGGCTCGGGCAGCAACGACTCGATGAGCGACCACAGTTCATCCGACACGATCCGCTGCCCCGACTGACCACCCAAGCCTGAAGTCCTGTGGCCAACGATCTTCGGCAGGATCCGGTGAACGGTGTCCGGCAGCATCTGCAGGACCCCAACCCCCCCTGCGGGTCACCCTCGACGAACCGTGCGCACGCGGCTGGAAGGGATCCGTGGGACGCCAGTTCCGCAGAGTGCTACGAAAGGCCTACAGGCTGCGATGGAATCTGGCTACTATCAGCCGTCCAGTCGCCGGGATTTGGCGATTTTTCCTCATAGACGCGCCGAATGGTGGGGGGAGTGTCGCCAAAGTGACCGGATTGGGAAGGTTCGGGGGCAGACGAACGAGAATCATGGCCGTAGAGGACCAGCCCTCGGCTGCTGTTTCGACGCCAACCGACCTTGCCTCAGCGGCAGTCGGGTCAGGAAGCGGTCCCCGTCGGCTTCCCCTGCGTACTGTTCTGATCATTCTTGTGCTCGTACCGAGCCTCGCACTCGCACCCCTGTGGGGTCTGAGCACGTACCAACTGGCCACCCGCTGGCAGGCGGAGAGAACCCAGGGGGACCTCACCGCCTCGTTGAGCGGGCCTTCGTTCGTTCTCTTCCAGTCCCTTCAAAAGGAGCGACGGCTTACCGCGGAGACACAGGCCGCCCCCGGCAACGCCACCCGTGGCCAACTGGTCGCCGCGCGCAGAACGACTGACAAGGCGATAGCGGACTTCCGTCCAGTGGCGGCCGAGAACACCTCGCGCGGGCAACAGGGACTCAGCGCGGCCCTGGCCGACACTACGCACAACCTCGACCGGATCTCCGTACAGCGCAAGTCAGTTGACACCGGGTCAGTCGACGAGAAAGCGGCATTCGACTACTACAACGGCACCGTCGACTCCCTGATCACCGTCTTCACCGCGCTGGGTCGCACCAGCAACGCCGACGTGACTCTCCTGGCGCACACGAGTGTCGATCTCTACGGCGCCATCGACATGATCGGGCGCGAGGACGCCCTGCTCGGCCGCGACTGGCAGATCGGGCACCTGAGCGTCGCCGAGTACGACGTGTTCGTCGATGCCGTCGGCGCTCAGAGCTACCTGCTCCATCGCGTCGCCCTCAGCCTCACCCATGACGAACGCGACACCTACAAAAAGCTGGCGAACGCCAGGTCATGGGCGACTCAGCAGGACCTGGAGAAGCAGATCATCGTCGCCGGTCCCCACCACTCGCCAGGCGAGTTGGTACTCGGACAGATCCACGCTCAATGGCGCGGTTCGGTGGACGCCAACTACCCGCTGCTGCGGAGCCTGGTCGATGTACGGGCCGCGAACGTCGACAGGGTCTCCGCCGACAGCGTCAGCCGGCTCCGGCAGAACCTCGTCATCGTCAGCGCCATCGGACTCCTCGCCGTGATCCTGGTCATCGTCACCAGCTGGCGCCTGACCGTCATGCTGCGCCGACGGATCCACGGCCTGCGCGAAGAAGCCGTGGAACTGCAGCAGCGACTGCCAGACGTGGTGGCCCGGTTGGAGCGCGGCGAGAACGTCGACGTGGACCGCGAGGTCCGGCTGGTCGAGCCGACCTCCGATGAGCTCGGCGAACTCGGGCGGGCCCTGAACGCCGCCAGCCGCAGCGCCGTGTCCACGGCCGTGCGCCAGGCCGAACAGCACCGTGGCTTCGAGCGCCTGCTCCAGCGGATCGCCCGCCGCACTCAGCTCCTCATCGGCCTCCAACTGCGCAAGCTGGACGAGCTGGAACGCACCCACGAGGACCCCGAGTTGTTGGACGGTCTGTTCGCCCTGGACCACCTCACCGCCCGGCTCCGCCGCTACGAGGAGAACCTGGTCATCCTCGGCGGCGGCCAGCCGCAGCGCCGCTGGCGCAAGCCGGTCCAGCTGATGGACGTGCTGCGTGCCGCGCAGGGCGAGGTGAAGGACTACGACCGGATTTCCATCGACGTGGAGGGCGATCCCTGGGTGTCCGAGCGGGCGGTGAGCCCGCTCGCGCACATATTGGCGGAGCTGATGGAGAACGCCGCCGTCTTCTCGAAACCGCCAACTCCGGTCGAGGTACGGGCCGTTGTGGTCAGTCGGGGCATCGCGGTCGAGATCGAGGACCGCGGCCTGGGCATGGAACCCGAGCAGTACGCCGCCGCCAACGCTTTGATGGAGGCGCCTCCGCAACTCGATGTGATGACCCAGGCCGATGACGTACGGCTCGGTCTGTACGTGGTCGCCCGGCTGTCGGCGGGCCTGGGCCTGCGGGTGGAGCTGCGGCCGTCCGCCTTCGGCGGTACCCGGGTGATCGTGCTGCTGCCGGAACAAGTAGTAGTGGAGCAGCCCGACACGGCGCCCACGCCGGTCACCCTGCCCCCAGAAGGCCCGCCGCTTCCGACCGGTCCGAAACCCCACCCGCACGACGCCGGTATCAGTCGACAGGCGCCGTACAAGGACGGGCAACTGCCCGTCCGCGCCAGGGGACACGCGATGGCCCACATCACGGCCTCCGGTCTCCGGTCCTCCGACGAGACCCATGAATCCCCGCCCACGCCGGCCAACGCGGACCCTCTTCCCCAGCGGGTCCGTCAGTCCAGCCTGGCGCCCGAACTCCAGATCCCGGCGGAGCTTGAGATTCCGGATGATCCGGCGCCCTGGACCATCCCCGACCAGCCCGGCCGGTCAGGCGCCACGATCGGCGCGTTCCAGCGGCAGTCCCGGCTGAGTCGGCGCGCGAACAGCTCAGACGGCAACACCGCAGGTGGATTCGGCAACGATTCCGGCAGCGCTGGCCTCCGTGGAGGCTTCGACGACGATGCTGGTGACAGCAGCGGTTCAGACACAGGCCGCGGCTTCGGCTATGGCAACAGCGATGGCGACGCCCACAGCGACGGCAACAGTGAAGAGCCCCCCTCGCCTGAATTGCCCGGCTCTTCTAGGACGGATGATCGAGAATGACGCAGCGAACGACGGCCACCAACGTGGACCTGGACTGGCTTCTGGACGGCCTGGTCGACCAGGTGACGGGCACCAGGCACGCCATCTTGCTCACGGACGACGGCTTGGTGATGAGTCGTTCGCAGACCATCGAACGCTCCGACTCGGAGCGGCTCGCCGCGATCGCCACCGGCCAGCAGAGCCTGGCGCGCGGCGCCGGGCAACTCTTCGGCGGCGGCCCGGTACACCAGGTCATCGTCGAGATGGCCGGCCTGTGGCTGTTCGTCGTCTCCGCCGGGCGCGGTACCCATCTGGCGGTGATCGCCGCCCAGGAAGTCGACGCCGAGCTGATGAGCGTCGCGATGCACACCTTGGTTCAGCAGGTCGGCCAGCGCCTGCGCGCCGACGCGCGTACTCCGCCGGCCGATGACGCGGGCAGAGCCGGATGAAACACTGGACTGAGGTGTTCGACGACGATGACGCCGACGAGCAACTGGTCCGTCCCTACACCATTACGAGCGGGCGTACGAGCCCCGAGCGGGCGGATCTGACACTGATCACCCTGGTCACAACAGTGCCCGAGGACACCACGCGGGCAACGCCCGCCGTGCCCAGGATGCAACCGGAGCACCGCACGATCCTCGCGATGTGCCAGGACTCCAAAGCGGTCGTGGAAGTCTCCGCCGAACTGGGCCTCCCGGTGGCGCTGACCAAGATCCTCATCGGCGATCTGGTCGACGCAGGGCGGCTGTGGGCCCGTTCGCCACGGCCGTTCACCCAGCAGGGCGAAGTTTCTGGCATGGCTATTCTTGAGGCGGTGAGAGATGGACTACGCAAGCTCTGAGCACGCGACCGGCCGTGCCTCGGAACGTAGGGCGGACCGTACGGACACCGCCCCCTTGGCGGTGAAGATTCTGGTTGCCGGCGGATTCGGCGTCGGGAAGACGACGCTGGTCGGCTCGGTGAGCGAGGTCGCGCCGCTGCACACCGAGGAGTACCTGACCCGGGCCAGCGTCGGTGTCGACGACCTGGAAGGTCTTGACAGCAAGGTCACGACCACCGTCGCACTCGACTTCGGGCGGATCACCATCAGCGGCGAGCTCGTGGTCTACCTCTTCGGTACCCCCGGGCAGGAACGCTTCTGGTTCATGTGGAACGACCTGGTCAATGGGGCGATGGGCGCGGTGGTCCTGGTCGACACCCGGCGACTGAAGGCGAGCTTCGCCTCGATCGACTTCTTCGAAAGCCGAGGAATCCCCTTCGTCGTCGGCATCAACTGCTTCCACGGCATCCGGGACAGGACCACAGAGGAGATCCGTACAGCACTCGCTCTCGACCCCCATGTGCCGCTGGTGCTCTGTGATGCCCGCGACCGGGCGGACAGCCGCGATGTGCTGTTGGCGCTCGTCGAACACCTGATGGCAGGACAGTCCGCCGCGTCCCTCTAGTGCGCTGACCGCACATGTCGGCCGGGTTGCTGCACGAGATGCAGCAACTGGCCTGCGGCGACAGTGCCTACACGCTGGGGAACTGGCGGACCGGCTGCCCGTCACCGCCGAGCTACTCACTGCCCAGCCCACGTCACAGGCTCAAGCGGCTGCCGAGCAGGTGCTCGACGCCGCTGAGCGAAGCCTCGACCGACTGGACCATCGCGGGGTGGGTGACTCGCCTGGACGGCTCTGAGGCCGCTGACGCCGCAGTCCGGGAGGCCGTGTGGCGCTGCGATGGAGGGGGAGTGCGTACTCCGTGGGTCCCGTCACGTACAACCTCGGTGAGCGCGCGTACGAGCTCCCCGGCACCGCGGAACCAGTCGAACTGGCCGCCACGGTCCACTACCCGAAGAACCTCAATGGCACCCCGCACCCGCTGCTCGTCGCCCTGCACGGCTGGCACGAAACCTGCGCCGACGCCGCCGCGGAGACCGCGCGCACCGCAGCCGAACAGGCCCGGGACTGGGACGCGTACGCCCAGGCGAGCCAACGGTCGTTCAGCCGGCCGTGCCTACCCGGGGTCAAGCCCATCGCGACCGATCGCGGGTACGACCACCTCGGCGAACAGTGCGCCGCACAGGGCTTCGTCGTCGTCTCGATCCGAGCCAACGGAATGAACGCATCCGCGGGCTCGGGGGACGAGAACGCGTCGGCGCGCGCCGACCTCATCAACAGGCACCTCGCCCTCTGGCAGTGCCTCACCTCCACCGGCCAACTGGCCGGACACTTCCAGAACATCGGCACCGGCAGGTCTGTCGACGTCGACTTCGCCCACCACGTCGACATGCGCGAGGCCGGCACCCTGAGGCACTCACGCGCAGACGCGGGGGTCACCTGGCAGGCCGCCGACAGTCATCGCCGTGCCTGGCCGGCGGGGGTGCGGAGCAAGGCCCTATTCGCGCTCGCCCCCGCGTACAACGTCCTGACCGAGAACATATCGGTGAGGAGGCGTTCTCCTTCGCACAGGATGCGACCGCCGTGGGGAAGACCGACACCCACGAGTTCGGTGTGCATGGCGCCAACCACAACTACTTCAACACCCAGTGGTCCCCGCAGAGCGGACAAGTGGCGGCCCACGACGGCGTCGGCCACCCCAAGCACCAGCCGGGGAAGTACACCGACGCCTACGCGCCGACCGTGGACCTCATGATCAACGCCAGGTCCGTGCCCGTCCTGGAGGGACGCACACATCCGGCGGCCGGCACGGTGACCGTCGAGGTGAAGGCCACCGTGCGGCGCTGAGGTCCCGTTGGGTCTGTCAGCAGTAGAGGTTGGCGCCGGGCGTGACTCCGAGGATGGAGGTGATGCGGTTGTAGGCATCCACGCGGCTTTGGACCTGTGCGGGGTTGCGGCCGTCGCATTCCAGGGAGCCGTTGATGAAGCGGATGGTCTGGCCGAAGCCGGCGCCGTTCACCATCGCGTTGTGGGGGGTCGTGGTGCCGGGGCCGGTCTGGGTGTTCCAGTACCACAGTCCGGTCTTCCAAGCGATGGCCGAGTCGTTCTGGACGAGCCAGGGGTTGTTGAGGAGGTCGATGCCCAGGGCGTCGCCGGCGGCTTTTTAGTTGAAGTTCCAGGACAGCTGGATGGGGCCGCGGCCGTAGTAGGCGGCCTGCCCGACGGGGCAGCCGTAGGACTGGCTCCAGTCGCAGTAGGTGGGGTAGTTGGCGGTTTTCTGCTCGACCACGTACACCAGCCCGCCGGTCTCGTGGCTGACGTTGGTGAGGAAGGCGGCGGCTTCCTGCTTCTTGGTGGTGTCGGAGCCGGTGTTGGCGAAGCCGGGTTAGGCGGAGAGGGCGGCGGTGAGGCCGCTGTAGCTGTAGAAGGAGTTGCGGCTGGGGAAGATCTGGTTGAACTGGGCTTCGCTCACCACGAAGCCGGAGGGGGTGGTGCCGCCACCGCCGCTGGCGGGGGCGTTCCATTTCTGGTTCGCCGCGCCCGTGCACGTCCAGATCTGGGCCCGGGCGCCGTTGGCCGACGAATTGTCGCTGACGTCAAGGCATTTGTTCGCCGCCGGATCGACGATGTCGTGGGCGGCTGTCACGGTCCACCGCTGGTTCTACCCGCTAGTGCAGGTCCACAACTGGAGTTTGGCGCCGTCGGCGGTCGAGTTGCCGGTGACGTCCAGGCACTTGCCCAGAGCGCGAATGATTCCGTCCGCGTTGACATCCCACTGCTGAGCGCCGGTTCCGTTTCACTCGTAGAGCTGGACTGCGGTGCCGTCGACGGGGCTCGCGCCGGCGACATCGAGGCACTTGTTGGCGAGACCTGTGATCTGTCCGATGGCCGCCGCTGCCGGCGTGGCGGCCAGCGCGGTGGAGAACAGGGTGAGCAGTGCACCGAGGGAGAGGCTTCGCAGGACGAGGAGCGGAGTGGTACGACGAGCGGCCATAGGTGGGGTAGCTGCCTTTCGTGCCGGACTGCGCGCATGCCAGTCGGAGACCCAACTGGCAGCGCACAAGCGGAACTTGACGCCCGTAACGTAAAAGTCTATACCAAGCTCGTCAAGCGTTGGGCATCACTGCGGCTCACGCCGACTCCGACTCGCCGCGCGGTGGCAGACCGGCCGCGCGGTAGATGTCGTCGATGATGCTCATGGTCACGACGGCGTCCCTGGCTGAGGCGAGCACCGGGCCGCCGTCGAGGACCGCCGAGGCGAATGCGGACAACTGGCAGGCGTAGCTGGACGGTTGCCGGGCCACCCGCTCGCGCCGAAGTGTGCGCGGGCCGGTGTCGGGCAGGCTGCGGATCGTCAACCGGTGGTAGAGCTGCGGCATCAGGAAGTTGGTGACCATCAACTCGCCCTTCGAACCGAGCGCTCGTGCCCGGATCGACAACACTCGCCGCGACCACATGGATGCGCGGAGATGCCCGGACGCTCCACCGGGAAAGGCGAGATGGGCCTCCATGGCGCGGTCGACCCGACGGTCCTTGCGCAGCGTCAGCATGCGTGCGGCCGTCACCGCCGGGGTCTCACCACCGAGGAGCCGTGCCACGTGCACGCTGTAGCAGCCCGCGTCCATGGTGGCGCCGCCTGCCAGGTCGTAGTCGTAGCGGATGTCGCCGAAGCGGGGGAGTGGGAAACACACCTCCGCCTCGACGTGGCGCAGTTCGCCCAACTCCCCGCTCTGGACGATCGCCTGCATGCGCGTGGCCAGGGCGTGGTGACGGTAGTGGAAGGCCTCCATCACCACCAGGCCGCCGCGTGTGTGGGCGGCGTCAGCGGCATCGGCGACCCGTTCGGCCTCGGCGCGGTTGGCGGTGAACGGCTTCTCGCACAGGATGTGTTTGCCGGCCTCAATGGCCTTGAGCGTCCATTCCGCGTGCAAGGCGTTCGGCAACGGCACGTAGACGGCGTCGATCTGCGGATCGGCAAGCAGAGCCTCGTAGTTGGGGTGCACTACGGGAACGTCGTGCTTGCGGGCGAAAGCCTCGGCACGTTGCCGGCTGCGGGCCGCGACAGCGGTCACCGTGACTCGGGGATGCCGGTTCGCGGGCTTGATGAGCGCACTCGGCGCAATGGCCGCTGCTCCGAGGAGGCCGACACGCAGGGGGGTGGTCATGCGCGTGAGTGTTGCGTACCGCGTGGGCCCGCATGGCGGCGGGCCCACGAGCCGCGATGGACCGACATGTCGTGAGGTCGCGTTCGAGTACGACCGTCCGAGCGGCGTCATCGGAGAGTTCAACGGCGCCGAGGTGGACAAGGTCGCAGCAGATCTTCGACGCAGTGGTCGGCAAAGTACCGCGAGGCGCGGCCTCCTGAACGGTCACTCCGTAACGAATCTCAGTCAGCGGAGGCTGCTCGTCCGTGCTGTGCCGTCACCCCCAAGACCGGCGGTGGCTTGGGGCTGCCGGTGGATTCAACCAGCTTGCGGGGACGGTCCGTTCCGACCCTGTGGGCCGTTCCGACTCACGTACCGGGCAGGGGCACGCCATCGTGGACAACTCCGCCGACCCCATCCGCGCCAGGTGTCCCAGCCTTCGACGCCTGGTGTACGGACCTGCGCGACGAACTCTGCATCGATCCCACCCGTGCCGACTCACGCGCCTGGCTGTGGAACCGGTTCACTCACAACGGCGCCCTGCCTGCAGACATGGTCGCCCCCTCGTCCTGGAACGCCGCATCCACCTCACCAACCAGGCCCTCGTCCTACTTCTGGACGCTCCCAGCACTGACCTCAAGGGGCTTCCCCCTCAAGGCAGTTGACGATCGGCCGGCCGGACGCGGTCAGTCACCGAGAAACCACAGATAAAGGTGCTGCCCTCGCTGGACGACCTGGCCCAACTCGCGGGCCTGCGCGACCCAGTCACCACCGCAGGGCGCGGGAAGCCGGTCGAGTTCCGCCAGCAGCAGCGGCATCTGCCGCTGGTTGAACACCGCGTCCCCATACGGAGTCAGCGCCCAGAGCATCGGGAAGTCAGCCGACTCCAGGTCCGCGAAGGCATCGGTCCACTCCACCCCGGCCTTAGCTCGGGCCACGACGTCTCCGCTGTCACCGCGCACCGCCATATTGATCACGCGCCGAGGCTATCGGCGCCCGCCTCGACCAGCGAAGGGCTATACGACCGTGACGTTTCCCCATGTCCGTGCCCTGCCGGGGGAGTTGGACAGGCTGATGCGCCTGCCCTACACGCCCAAAGCCGCCCCCGGTGTGCTGGTCACCGCCCTCGCGCGACGCCAGGCCCCCCACCGAGGTGTTGCGGCTGCTGATCGCCGAGGAGGTCACCGGCCGCGATGCCGCCATCCGCCGCCTGCGACGCCACTCGGCGAACTTCCCCACCGGCAGGACTCTGGCCTCCTGGCGGGCCGAAGACTTCACGATTTCCGAGCCTGCTCAGAACTCGCTGGTCCCTGGAGTGGATCGGCTGTGTGGAGAACTTGGTGATCGCCCAACTCCAGCACATCGCTGAACAGTTTGAGCAATGCACTCTCGTCGTTGACCCCACGCTTCCACAGCTGCCGGCGTCCACGCCGGCTCAGTTGGGGCACGGCCGCCTCCGAAGTCGTTCCTTAGCCGTCCTAGGAGACGACCTCGCCAGCGTGTCCTTACCAAGCGAGATTTTGTCGTGCATCCCAATGAATGGTCGAGTCGTCACGGGAAGTCGGGCGGCCAATCCTTTGAAGCCACCACCGGGCTGGAGACACGCAGCTACACCCAGCATCCCTGAGCCTTCCGATCCTGCGAGTGACCGGAATAGACCCCAGGAACAACGCATGGAGACACGACCCCTAACTAGGCCGCTACTTCAAACCCCAGTGCCTCCACGCAGACAAAACCTACGACCACGCCAGCCTGCGGAAATGGCTGCGCGGCAAGCGCATCGGAGTTCGGATCGCGCGCAAAGGCATCGAGTCCAACGAACGGTTGGGCGCTGCAGGTGGGTGATCGAGCGGACGATGTCGTGGCTGTCCGGCTACCGCAGACTCAGTCCCCGCTATGAGCGCCATCCCCGCAACTACTTGGCCTTCCTCGGTCTCGCCGCAACGTAGTACACGGTCTGAAACGGTCTCCCGCCCTCGCGGAGCGAAAGGATCCGTCGTTCTGCCTCGCCGCTGGAGAGTTGTACGAAACTTAAGCTGGATCATGAAAGACCGATGCAACGTCCGCGACTGCGAACGCTTCCGGGAGCACTCAGAAGCCCACTTGACCTGCGCACTCCGTACCCTCATGACCCGAAGGCTCAGCCGCAAAGAGCCGCGGAGGAACCGGTCGAAGAAATCTTGACGTTGCCCCAACCGAATGCTGGTACCGTCGCCCTATGGACCTGACTGACAGTACAGTAATGAAAGTAGAAATAAAACCGGAACATGAGATTAATTCAAGCACTCAGGAAGAACTTCGCGAGCTTCTTGAATCCTGCTTCCCGGAATATCCATCACGCGCCTACTTTAAGCAGCTGCCTCATCTTAGATGTCTCGCTTGGGAGCGAGGCGCCCTAGTCGCTCAAGTGGGCATTGATCACCGAATGATCAGGAACGGCGATGTGCCGTTGCGGATTTTCGGGATAATAGACCTTTGCGTGACTTCATTGACGCGCTCAAAAGGAATCGCTAGTGGCATGTTGACCCAAATTGAATCCGTGGCACGCTCCTCCAGGGTCGACGCGCTCCTCCTCTTCGCAGACGACCCGCGCGTCTATCTTGCCAATGGATACCGAAAAGTATCTAATCATGCGAAATGGCTCATGATTAACGATCACGAAACTCTCGGGGTGACGGAAAAGCCTCTTGGTGAAATGATGGTGAAGATGCTTTCGGATAAGTCATGGGATGAAGGAGTTGTCGACCTCCTCGGCTATCTCTTCTGAGAGAGGCTTTGTCTCGACCTTATCGTCGGACCCGCAGACACCTGTGGGTCCGACGGCATTTTTGGGAAGGTGCAGCGCTCCTGAAAATTGCTAAGCCTCTAGGCTTCTCTTTTGCGAGATTCCAAACACTCTCTCAGCTTGTTCTTTACCTACCCGCATGGCCTTGTAGCCGAATTGCTCCCGGGTCAGGTTCCGCGCCAGTTGAGGGTGGCTTCGTCGGTGAGTCTGCGGGCCATGAGATCGATCATCGCGAGGTGAATAGGAGCCAGCCGATGCTGCGCTCGATGGTCCACCGTCTCGGGATGATCGTGAACCCGCGGGCGCCGGGCGGGCGTTGGGCGGGGTGGACGTCGATGCGGAGGCGGGCCCCGTGGCCGATGGCGGTGGTCCGGTAGCCCGCGTTCACCCACGCCTTCGTGATGTACGGGTGGGCGGTCGCGATGCGGGACAACAGGGGCACGCCGGCTGCGGTGTCCGAGTCGCTCGCGGCGGTGACCAGCACGGTCAGCAGCAGACCGAAGGTGTCGCAGCCGAGGTGGCGCTTGCGCCCGGTGATCAGTTTCCCGGCACCGGTCCCTTGCTCGGCGCGGGGCACATTGGCGGAAGTTTTGCTGGTCTGGGAGTCCAGCGCGCGTCCGACAGGTCGCTGGGAAAGGGGCCGTGCGGAGTCATGTTGGTGAAGTAGCCGATCGCGGTCGGCTCCACCAGTGGTCAAAAGGCGGCGCCCGGGGGCGTGTTGGGAGCAGAACCGGACACGACAAGACCGCCACCTCCTACGAGGCAGCGGTCAGTCTCGCGTCATTCATGCTTTGGGCGCGATCAGTTGGAGGACGGACTCTAGAAGTGCCGAAGGCGCAGCAGGAACTGGCAGCCGCCGGCACGGCCGTCGGCGTCGATCTTGACGGTGACCGGGGTGCCCACGAAGGCCGAGCGGTACTGTCCGGCGGGCAGGGCGTCGGGGCATTGACCCGCGTCGCCGTCCGGGTAGAACTGGACGTCGAGGACGATCCTGCCTGTCACGCTGAAGGTGAGGTTGCACCAGCCGGGCCGGCCGTCGGTGTCGAGCCTGACGGACTGTCCGAACACCGGGATCGGCAGGATCGGCGCCGCGTAGGTGTCCTGGTAGCTCCCGCATTGACCGGCGTCGCCGCCGGCGCTGGGCTGGAGCGAGTAGCTGACGGTGGAGCCCGTGAGGGTGCTGTCGGGGTCGTAGACGCCGAAGGCCAGTTGGCAGCCGCCGCCACGGTCGTCGGTGTCGAAGCGGATGGCCTGCGTCCAGTCAGGTGAGGGGGCCCACTGCTCCCCGGTCTGCCCGCCGCACTGACCCGGGTCGCCGTCGGCGTTGAACTGGATGCCCAGTTGCGGAGCGGCGCTGAGCGGGGCGGCCTCCGTCGCATAGGCCGCTGTGCTGGAGAGACCGGCGACCATGATCGCGGCGGCCACGATGACGCGCGCCGACAATCTCAGACGTCCGGTCATCCGTAAACCCTTCATCGAGAGTCTCCTCGGAATTCTGGGCGCGACGGCAGAGTTCGCCACGCCTCTGTCGTATGCCAGCCGCATGTTTGGCTGGTCCAGACCGCAGTATCAGACGCCGATACACTGTCTGTATCGCCATGAACACGCCAAAAGTTTGAGCCAGGTCGCGAGGGGTGCGCCGACCGCGGATCCGGTCGCCCGAGCCGACGACGGTGATGGCTGCCGGCGGCGCCTGTGTGACCCCATCGAGCGGGTGGTCTCGGTGGACTCCATGAAGGTGAGAGTCCACCGGCGTACGGCCGGGGCCCGCCGAGCAAGGCGCGGTCTAGGACCCGCCGTCGCTGGCGGTCTCGCCGCGGTGTGGCTCCAGGCGGTCGAGTGTTCGCTCGCTCCATGCCCTGATGACTGATGCCTCCTCGGGGCTCAGTGAGTCGAGGAAGTGGCGGCGGATGTTGCCGCCGTGCACGAGGACGGCACTCTGTGCGGCGCGGCGTCCCTCGGCGGTCAGCCCGATCCCCGCGCGGCGACCGTCGGCTCCGTACTGGGTTCGTTTGACGAAGCCGCGTTTCTCCATGCGCGTCAGCTGATGTGAGACGCGGCTCTTGTCCCAGTCGAGCGACTCGGAGAGCTCGCCGACACGCATCTCGCGATCGGCGGCCTGCCACAACGTCACCAGCACGCTGAACTCGGCCTTCGAGATGTCGCAGTCATGCTGCAGGCCGCGCTCCAGTTCCCTGGTGAGCAAGCGCTGCGCACGCATCCAGGTATCCCAGAACCCCCACTCCTCGGATTCCAGCGATTGAGTCTCCGTCATGTCGCTGAGGATACCGCGACCAGCAGAGTTGTCACATCAACTCTTTGCAATCTAGAGTTGACGTGACAACTCTCGGAAGGAAGGCCATGACGCTCCGCATCGCAGTCATCCTCGGCAGCACCCGCCCCGGACGCCGCGGCGACCAGATCGCCGCCTGGGCACTGGAGGCCGCCCGTGCCCACGGCGGCGCCGACTACGAACTCATCGACCTCGCAGACCACGACCTCGGCAACCTCGACGAGCCCGGCAACCCGGACTTCCAGCAGTACCAGCACGACCACACCCGCACCTGGGGCGCACTCATCGACAGTTTCGACGGCTACGTCTTCCTCGTCCCCGAGTACAACCACTCCTACCCCGGCGCCCTCAAGAACGCCCTGGACTACGTCTACCGGGAGTGGAACGACAAGGCCGCCGGGATCATCAGCTACGGCGGCTGGGTCGCCGGAGCCCGCGCCGCCGAGGCTCTGCGGCTCGTCCTCGCCGAACTCCAGGTGGCCACGGTCCGCGCCCAGCCCACCATCTCGACACACCCCTCGTTCCACACCGGCACCTTCGTCCCCCAGGAAGGCCTCGACACCGCCGTGGGCAGCATGCTCGACCAGGTGATCGCCTGGTCCGGTGCCCTGCGCGGGATACGCCAGGCCAAGACGCAGGCGCCCACGGCCGCATGAGGCCCAGTTCGTGATCCAACGGCGCCGATGAGTTCCAACATCAACCGATCCCATCCGTACGCGGCCGACGACCCGCTACCGTTCTTCGGACCGGACGGGACCGCACTGGACGGGACCGCACCGCACCGGACCGGCCGATACGGAGTGTTCCAGCACGGACGAGGCACGGTCGGTGTGCACGGCCGTGATGCCGAGCGCAGCTGGCTCCGCGCAGGCTTGACCGACGCTCTGCCCGTCGTGGTGATCACCTTGGTCCGCTGATGATGCGGCGGTTGCGGAGCGCCGGCAGGACGGTACGGGCGCGGTCGATGCGGTGCTCGTCGGCGTCGATCACGAACAGGGCGTGCTCCTCCTCGCCGCGCACGACGCCCCGCGGATCGACGGCCACGCTCATCCCGATGGAGTCGGGCGCGGTGAGAGAGAGGAGGCCACCGGGCGGCAGTTGTGCTCGACCGCCCTGCTGCGCAACAGAGTTGTCCAGTGATCCTCGTTCAGCGGTCCTCCTTCCGTGGGCCGCGCACCGAGGCGGCCGACACCGATAGGAGATCGGCACCCATCTCCACCAGGGGCCGGGCGCACTCGGGGAAGCGGATGTCGTAGCAGTTGAACAGCCCGACGTCGAACTCGCCGATGCGCACCAGAAGGGCCCGTCCCCACCGCGCTGGACCTCGCGGGACTCCCGGTGGTCGAAGGCGTCGCAGAGGTGCATCTACCGGTAGCGGCCGCGGAGTTCACCCTCGGAGGAGACGGCGACGATGGTGTTGTGGGGGAGGGCGGCGATGCTGCCCTCGTAGCCGCCGGCGATCACGGCGAGGCCATGTGCGGTCGCGATGCGGGACGGCTCGTCAAGGAGGACGGCGCAGTGCTTCTCCGTGACCTCGCGCAGGGGTCGCACGGCGGCCTCGGCCGGGATCGAGGGCGCGGTACGTGGGTCGTGCAAGGCGATGCCTTCGGCATGCACGAGCTGGTGCGCCCGCGTGCCAGGGCTCTCCCGGCGGCCTGTGCCGCTCCGGGACGGGCCGCCGGTACGTGGAGGGCGTCCCGACGGCTGCTTCGCGCGCGGTTTTGTCATGCTCCTGGCCAGGACTCGGAAGTCGTGCTCTGATGTCAACTGCCGCTCTTTGCGACGTTGTACGAAGTGAGTGCGATGAGCCGCCGCCCTTCCTGAGCCAAGGAGGATTCGTGCGTATGAAGTCCCATCGGTCGACACTGCCCTCCGTTCCTTTCCGCGGGATGCGCGGTGGGCGCGCACGTGGAGGCGGCCGCCGATGGTCCAGTCGAGGTTGACTCGGGTCGCGAACAGTCCTCTAGGTCAGTCGTGTTGATAGAGCGCCAAGCCCACGACTTCAGGTTCGAAGGTCTTGGCTTTCAACGAGGTCCCGACCTCCACCCGCCGGGCCGCCGGATGCGCTGGCCCGCCACGATGCTGCGTACCCGTCGGCGTGCTGTCGGGATTAATGACAACGTTGTCGACCCCGTAGGAGACAACGATGAGACTCCGACCGACAGCCTCTGAACTTCCGATGGCGCCGACACGAACTTGCACGGCGCTCCACCACCCCAACGACGGGCGACCGGCACACCAGCGCCCGGAAGTCAGATCTTCCCCCCACCCGCGCCCCCCACAGGAGAAGCCGTATGCCGCTCGCTCGACGCCACTTCCTGCAGACCGGCGGTCTCGCTGTCGGTTCCTTGGCCTTGGGGGGTGCGCTCCCGGCAGTGCCGGCTGCCGCGGCCGGCGGCCTCGCCGCCGATACCCTGACCCGGCTGCGGCCCGGAAGCATCACCCCGCGAGGCTGGCTCGCCGGCCAGCTGCGCCTGCAACTGGCGGGCTTGTGCGGCCAGTACGCCACGCGCTCCCACTTCCTCGACCCCACGACCAGTGGTTGGACACACCCCGACCGCGACGGATGGGAGGAACTCCCGTACTGGCTGCGGGGATACGTCCCCCTCGCCATCGCCACCAGTGACGCCGCCGCACTTGATCAGGCCCGACGCTGGTTCGACGCGGTCCTCGCCACGGAGCAGGACGACGGCTTCTTCGGGCCGCGGTCACTGCGGACCTCCCTGAACGGAGGCCCCGACTTCTGGCCGTTCCTCCCACTGCTCCAGGCGCTGCGTACGTACGAGGAACACACGGGTGATCAGCGGATCGTGCCCTTCCTCGTCCGGTTCCTCCGCTTCATGAACGCCCAGGGGCGGGGGGCGTTCGACACGAGTTGGGTCTCGCTGCGCTGGGGCGACGGAATGGACATTGCTGTGTGGCTGTACCGCCGCACGGGCGAGGCATTCCTGCTCGATCTCGTCGACAAGATGCACGCGTGGGGTGCCGACTGGACCAGCTCCCTCCCCACGGCGCACAACGTCAACATCGCACAGGGCTTCCGCGAACCGGCGCAGTACGCGCAGCGCTCGGGCTCCGCTGACCTGACCCTGGCCACTTACCGCACCTACGATCAAGTCCTGGGCGGATACGGCCAGTTCCCTGGGGGTGGGATCGCCGGTGACGAGAACATCAGACCGGGCTTCGGAGATCCGCGGCAGGGGTTCGAGACCTGCGGCATCGTCGAGTTCATGGCCAGCCACGAGTTGCTGACCCGCATCACTGGCGACCCCGTATGGGCGGACCGCTGCGAGGAGTTGGCATTCAACATGCTGCCGGCCGCCTTGGACCCCAACGGCAGAGCCGTTCACTACATCACCAGTGCCAACAGCGTGGACCTGGACAACGCGCCCAAGTCCCAGGGCCAGTTCCAGAACGGCTTCGCCATGCAGTCGTACCAGCTCGGCGTCGACCAGTACCGCTGTTGCCCCCACAACTACGGAATGGGATGGCCCTACTTCAGCGAGGAGTTGTGGCTGGCCACCTCGGACGGCGGACTCGCCGCCGCGATGTACGCGCCGAGCAGCGTCCGCGCCGCTGTCGCCTCCGGCACCGAAATCACCATCACCGAAGACACGGACTACCCCTTCGACGAGACCGTCACCCTGACCCTGTCCACGCCACAGCCGGTCTCGTTCCCGCTGCTGCTACGGGTGCCGGGCTGGTGCGTGGGCCCTCAACTGCGAGTCAACGGGCAGCCGGTCCCGGCCAAGGACGGACCCGCGTTCGTCCGTGTGCAGCGGACCTGGAATGACGGCGACCGTGTCACCCTTACCCTCCCGCAACGTACCGCCGTCCGCACCTGGTCCACCAACCACGGCGCCGTCAGCGTGAACCGCGGACCGCTGGTCTACGGGCTGCGCATAGGCGAGCAGTACGTTCGCTACGCGGGCGACGACACCTTCCCCGAGTACGCGGTCCACGCCACGACGCCTTGGAACTACGGCTTCGTACCTGACACGACCTTCGCACTGAGCCGCGCCGGTGGTCCGGTCGCGGCGAATCCCTTCACCCACGACACCACCCCGCTCACACTCACCGCGCAGGCGCGCCGCGTCCCGGAGTGGATCGCCGACGACGAACACGTGGTCGCCCCGCTCCAGCAGAGCCCGGCGCGGGCAACCGGTGCCGTGGAGCACGTCACGCTCGTCCCGATGGGCGCGGCCCGGTTGCGGATCACGTCGTTCCCGACAGCGTCCCCGGACGGCAGGACGTGGCTGCCGGAGCCGCCGTACCGGCGCATCCTCAACAAGCACAGTGGGAAGGTGCTGGCCGTTGACGGCATGTCAACGGCGAACAGCGCGAGGGTCGTGCAGTTCGACAACACCGGTACCGGGGACCACGCGTGGCAACTCGTCGACAAGGGTGACGGCTGGTACTTGGTGCGCAACGGCCAGAGCGGCAAGGTCCTGGGTGTCGACGGAATGTCGACCGAGAACAGCGCGCACGTCGTCCAGTACGAGGACAACGGGACCGACGACCACCTGTGGAGTCTCGTCGACAAGAATGACGGCTGGTTCCTGGTGCGCAACCGGCACAGCGGAAAGGTTCTGGGCGTTGACGGGATGTCCACTCAGAACAGCGCGCAGGTGGTGCAGTTCGACGACAACGGGACTGACGACCACCTGTGGCGGCTGGCGTGAGCAGGTGATGGATCACCTTCCCAGGGCGTCCCAGAGGTGCTGGTCACGGTGACGCGCTGGGTGTAGTGACGGGTGCTCGACTTCGACGCGATGAAAACGACCACATTCGAACCGTTTGACAAAGGAGTTCTTAAGCAATGAAACAAATATTGACGAGTATCAACAGGCTGCGTAACTTCCGTGCCGACCATTGACGCATTGCACGCGAAACCGAACTCGGGATGGATTCTCATGCACGCATCGCTTTGTCGCTTGATTGGCTGGACGGATTTAAGGCGAGGTCCCCGAGTGGCCCAAAGGGCGGCAAGATGTCTGGCCACGGCGGCCACCACTCTCGGGCTCGTCCTCGCGTTCGTCGTGGGCCTTCCCACGACGTCACAGGCGGCGGGCTCACTGCCGTGCGACATCTACGGAGCCGCCGGCACCCCCTGCGTCGCCGCGCACAGCACCACGCGCGCCCTGCTGTCGTCGTACAACGGCCCGCTGTACCAGGTCACCCGGGCCTCCGACGGAGGCACGGCGGACATCGGCCTGCTGGCCCAGGGCGGCTACGCCGACGCAGGCCGGCAGGACACCTTCTGCCAGAACACGACCTGCCGTATCTCGAAGGTCTACGACCAGACGTCGCGGCACAACGACCTCACCCCCGGCCCGGCAGGCACAGCGGGCGGCGTGGACCGTGGGGCTGACGCCGGCGAGATCGCGGTGACCGCGGGCGGGCACAAGGTGTACGGCATCTGGATCTCGCCGGGCGTGGGCTACCGCTACACCGGTGTGGCCTCTGGCGTCGCGGTCAACGGCCAGCCCGAGGGCGCCTACATGGTGGCCAGCGGCACGCACGTGGGCTCCGACTGCTGCTTCGACTACGGAAACGCGGAGAGCACACCGGCCGACACCGGCAACGGCCACATGGATGCCGTGAGCATCGCGACGACGTGCTACTTCGCCCCGTGCACCGGCTCGGGGCCCTGGGTCGAGGCCGACATGGAGAACGGCATGTTCCAGGGGAACAACGGCTCCAACACCGCCAACCTGGGCAACAACAGCGCCTACGTGACGGCTGTGCTGAAGAACAACGGCCAGACCAGATACGCGCTCAAGGGCGGCAACTCGCAGTCCGGCGCGCTGTCGACCTGGTGGGACGGAGCCCTGCCCACCCGTGCCGGCTACCGGCCCATGCAGCAGGAGGGTGGCATCATCCTGGGCACCGGCGGCGACAACAGCAACCGCAACCGTGGCACCTTCTTCGAGGGGGTCATGGTCGCCGGCTATCCGACGGACGCCGCCGAGAACGCAGTGCAGGCCAACATCGTCTCCGTCGGCTACTCCGGTGAGACGGACATACCCAACGGCCCCCAGGGGACGATCGCCGGACCCGGTGGCAAGTGCGTCGACGCCGCAGCGGACGACACCGGTGGCAACGGCACCGCCGTACAGCTCTGGGACTGCCAGACCTACGCCGAGGACCAGCACTGGCAGCACAACGCCGACGGCTCGCTCAGCACCATCGGCAGGTGCCTTGACATCGTTGGCAACGGTACGGCGGACGGGACGAAGGTCGAGCTGTGGGACTGTAACGGTGTGGGTGGCCAGAAGTGGGTTCAGCAGGCCGACGGTTCGCTGCTCAATCCGCAGTCGGGCCGCTGCCTGGACTCGCCGAGTGGCGCGACGGCCAACGGGACCCGGCTGCAGATCGCGACCTGCAACGGCACCGCCGCCCAGAAGTTCGCGGTGAACGGCGGCGGCCCGGCAACCGGCCCCGGCGGCAAATGCGTTGACGTCGACGCCGACGACACCGGTGGTAACGGCGCGGCCGTACAGCTCTGGGACTGCCAGTCCTGGGCGATCGACCAACACTGGTACCACCGCTCCGACAGCTCGCTGTCGACGCTCGGCAGGTGCCTTGACATCGTTGGCAACGGTACGGCGGACGGGACGAAGGTCGAGCTGTGGGACTGTAACGGTGTGGGTGGCCAGAAGTGGGTTCAGCAGGCTGACGGTTCGCTGCTCAATCCGCAGTCGGGCCGCTGTCTCGACTCGCCGAGCGGCGCGACGGCCAACGGGACCCGGCTGCAGATCGCGACCTGCAACGGCACCGCGGCCCAGAAGTTCACACTGGGCTGAGCGTGCGAGCCTGCCAGAAGTGGAGGGGCTCGAAGGCCCTGCATCCGATCAGTGGTTCATGACCCCAGCGACCTACGGGGCTCTCGGTCCTGAATGGAGCTGATGGCCCTCGACATGGTGGGAGGTGATCCCCGCAGGGGCTTGGACCACGAACATCCACGGTGATCAAACGATCGCTCTCGACGCCGACTGCGAGCATCGGCACACGTCAGTCCTCTGAGAGCTCCAGGCCCCTATCGGCGGCGGACGTTGTGCCGACGCCGGTGGTCGGCGTCGGCCTCGGCGGGTTCGTAGATCACACACCACCCGGACAGCCCCGGACGGAGCCCCACCTGACGGAACGCTCTACACGCTGTTGCACCAGAGCCGTACGAAGAACACGCGCTCATCGCCCGTGCTGAACGCCACGCCGAAGGACGGCGACACCGCGTTCATCAGTGTCACGGACAGCACACTCCCGGGTTCAGGAATGTGGAGTGACCGACGCCCGTGTACCTGGACAAGAGCGGACAGCCGAGCACCTTGGTGACGAAGCCAGTGGGAGCGGAGGCGATGCGAGTGCCGCGTTGTCGCGACTTACCTCAACGCCTCACCGCTGCGATGGACGTGGCGACGGCCAAGAGGAGCAACCCGGCAATCAGGAGGTCAACGGCGAGCCGCAGTTGCCGGAACTTGCGGCGGACTATCCGCGAGAGGAAGAGAACACGCTCCGGGCTCCGATCCGTCCTCATGTGAACCATGAGGTTGTCGCGGTCTAAATCCGACCATAGTTCCCATCCTTCTCCGGCATGGCCGCCTAAGGCCGGCCTGAAGACGGCGAGCCCGAATGTCGCCGGCAGGCATACGTCCCAACCCAGGTCTTCGCTATGAGTGATTGCCGCGACCAGTGCCAAGATGCCACCGTCGACTGCGATGAGCAGACTGGCCTTCGTGTCATGCCGCACGAGTTCCCGGCCCAGCATCTTGTCGGCCATGCTCAGATTTTGCACAGTGCGGTCTGGTGGCTGTTGCGACATCCGGCCTCTCCATGAACTTGAAGCAACTGAGGTGTGCTCTACGACGCCTCCGCCTTCGGCCCGCTTCTCGTCGTCATGAGGGCATCAGGATCAGTACTCAGTCGTTGAGAGCGGCGCGCAGTTCCCCCGCGGGCCCGAGGGGGCGGCGGCAGCACGCCTACCCCCGACGCGTGCTGCCGCCTGCTGATGGACCGTCATGCACGGTGCGTCAGCACGCCTTCACGGTGTACTGACCGCCCACGAGGTTGGCGTTGATATATCCCGAGCCGGCGCCGTAGTAGACAGCGAACCAGCGGTTGGTCCCGTTGGACCACGCACCGTCGGCCCAGCAGATCAGGATCACGCCCCCGGATACGTACCCGCGGTAGCCGTTCTTCCACTGGTCCGAGTACACGGACGCACCGCTTGTGGAGGCGCCGCTGGCCAGAGCGGGGGAGGCGAGGGCCACTCCTGTACCGCTCAAGGCGGCGATGGCTGCGGCAGCTGCCACAGCCCGGCGGATGCGGGGGAGCTTCACCATGTTGACCTCTGTCCCTCTGGGCGGGTTTATCGTGTAGTTCCTTTGTAGGCGGGCCGCCCACCTACTGGCCGCCGTGTTCCAGGCCACCGACGCCCGTGCAACAGCGGTTGCAGCCGCTCCTTCTCTCTGCTACGGCGCATTCTTCGGGTCTCTTCGTGATGCCCGGCGTGTCCGCCGTGTCCGGAATCGGTCTCGCGGCCACGGGGACAGCGGGTCCAAAGTGGAGTGACTTTGGGCCGGCACAGGTGGGGGCGAACATGACGCGTATGGTCCCGGCCGTGCCTGCGGTCATCGGCTGGACTCCATGGCAGGTGCGGGCCGGCTGGCTGTTGCGGTCCCACCGGCTGTGCCATGCCGATCCGGCGCTGCGGCGGCTGGCGGGCTTCGCCCGCGCCTATTGCGAGGACCCCCGGCACGCCACCGGTATCTCTCCCAGTTCCCTGTCGCGCTGGGAGAACGGCCTGGTCCCGGTGTCAGCCTCAGCCGTCCGCCGCTACGAGGACGTGCTCGGTCTGAGCGCCTGCCACCTGCTGGCGCCGATCCAGACCGTAGCCCGCCACGAGGGAGGTACGACGGCGGCGGCGTTCTTGCGGGCGGATCGCAGCAACAACCCTTCCCCAAGCCCCGGGCCTCGTGTGGAGGACCTGCTTGCCCGGATCCTGGACGGAGGAGTCCTCACCGGCACCGACTGGGACGACCTGACCCGATGGGCCGCCTACGAAGGCGGACAGATCTTTCCGGGCCGCGTCCGTCACGCGGTCGTGCAGCGGTTGCTGGAGGAGACCGTGGTAGCGGGCGGCGCTGCCTGGATGCGCCGCTTCGAAGCCCTCAGCAGGCTGCTGGCCGATCCGCTGTGGGGACCCGAGGCCATCGCCGTGTGCGCTGACGTCGCGCAGCAACCCGAACACGTCGGGCTGATCGAGACGGTGTGCGCGCTGGACGGCAGCCCGCATCCGGACGCCGGCAGGGCCGTACTGCGCCAGCTCACAGACCCCACGACCGCCGACACCCGCTACGGGGCCCTGCTCGCCGCCGCGCGCAAGACCCGCAAGCACCACTTCACCACCGAGCAGACACGGACCCTGGTGGACGTCGTGGACGGCGTCCTGACCGGTCCGCACCTCTCCCTGCCGCCTTCCGCAGCAGAAGCCGCAGCGGTACTCCTGCACCGATTGCCGTTGTCCGCCGCTCACCGGGCCCGCCTCACCACCTCGGCATCCGACGGGGGTCTCGCCCTCAACGCCATCGTGACGCACGGCTCGCTGACCGACCCGGCCACCGCCGTGATCACCGTCTCCCGTGTCCTGGGCCGGCTCGACGAGCCAGGACGTGGACCGGCAGCAACCATCCTGGGCACTCTGATCGACGATCTCCTCCACCACCCGGTGGCCGACGTCCGGCTCTACACGGCGATGATGCTGCGTGCCAGCCCTTACGGACCTCAGATCGCGTCCGCGCTGGCCGCCGACCTGCGCCGGGTCGGGGTCCTGCGCACCGGGGACCGAGCCATCCCGATACTGCACGCCCTGCGCGTTCTCGGAGGACCCGAGCAGCGAGCCGTCGTCGCGGGCCTCACGCTTGCACGGGGCGTTCCCCGGGCGGTCGCGCTGGCGGCGGTCCACGCACTGGGACACATCGGGGGCCGCAGCCCGGAAACCTACTGGCGTGCCGTGTTCCACCAGCACGTCCACGCCGCGCACGGCACGACCGACCAGCGCGAGGTGCTCAAGCGCCTCGTGTATGCCTTCGCCATGGGAGACGAACTTGAGCTCCTTACCCGGCTGGTGGCCGAGCCCGAGACTCGGGGCATGCCGGCCCGAGACCTTTCGGGCTGGTGGACCAATCTGGAACATCACGTCCGTGACAGCGCCCAGCGGTGAACCAAGGCGCCGGATCGGACGCTCACATGATCGCGGCGGCGCAGCAGGGCGCAGGCCAGTCGGCCCTACGTCGGCGGCACTTCGGCCGTTGCGGGCCTGAAGCACCGACGACGCCAGTCAGTTGAGGAGGAGCGCGAAACCCGCCACCACTGCCGGAGACGGGCGTATTTGTCGAAATCGTAGCCCCGGTCGGCATACAGACGCCGTGGCCTGTTGTGGGAACGTCCCCCCGGACCCCGGATCGGCGGGACGGACTGCGTCCAGCAGGGGCGGGAGCTGGGTGGCGTCGTGCCGATTGCCGCCGGTGAGCGGGGTTCCGTGGCGGTCGACGATCAAGTGGTGCTTGGAGCCGGTGCGGGCGCGATCGATGTGTGAGGCCGACATGGTCCGCCCTTTGAGCGCCCGGACGTGTGACCCGACCCATATACGGAACAGTCGTCCAGGTCCAGCAGACCGGCGCGGCGCAGTTCGGTCGGCAGGGCTGCATGCAGGCTCATGGTCTCCGCCGTGGCGTCCCGTCAAGGGACACCGGTTCGCAGCACGAACAGGACTTCCGGGGTTCTCCATGAACTCGGTGGAGACCTCGTCGAGTGCTGGGGCGCCCGGGGCGGGCAGCTTTCCATCCGTGCGGTTGTCGCACTCCGGACGGGGTCCACCCCGCGGGTGCGGGGTGGGCCGTACCGTTGCCGTCCTGTGGGCCGGTCACGCCTCAACGGGCTTGCGGCCTGGGGCAGTTGGCCGTCGGTGGGCGTGATGCGGCCATGCCCGGTGACAGCGGCCTTTCGAGGAGGTTCGAAGGGCTTCCGTCGGGCTCGCGCGATAGGCGATCGTCGCCGTCATGGCACGTTCCGTGCCGCTGTCCCAGATGACCCGCTGCCGTCTCCACGGAGGTTTCATCCATGCGCGTGAAGCGCTCGCTGCTCGGCATCATCGGCATGGTGTTCTGCATGCTGATGGCCGTCCTCGCCACCGGTCCGGCACAGGCGGCAACCGCCTCCGGCCCTCGTACCGGTAACCATGCACAGGCCGCGGCCGCCGTCTCCCCGACGATCTCTCCGGCCACCACCGTCAGCTACCGCACGGACGACCAGACGTTCACCTGCGGCCCGGGGAACCTCTGCCTCGAAGTGTGGGATCCGACCGTGTCCAAGTGGAAGATCTTCTACCTCTACACCTGCAACCGGTACTCCCTGTCCAACTGGTCCGGCAACGGCTACTACCTCAACAAGCAGACCGGGTCGGTCACTTCCTACCTCTACGACGCCAACGGGAACGTGCTGCGCGCCTTCTCCCCGCCGCAGGTGGGTGACCAGGACTGGAGCCCCGTCTGGTCCGTCCGCAACTGCTGACACACGTGTCGTGGCCGGCCCCTCCAACGGTGGCCGGCCTCGACGTGTTCCTCTTCGGCCCCGCCCGAACGAGGGAGTCGTTCATGTCATCCTTCCCTTCACACGGGCCGCGAGGCGGATTCGACCTCGTGACGGCTTGGTTGGTCCGGGTGCCGCTTTGTTCGCCACGGCGGCACCCGCCCGTGCCCAGCAACCCTCGCCCACGACCCCGGGCACGGCCTGGGTGAACGTACCGCCGGCCCCGCCGGGTGCCGGGTCTGCGGCGTGAAGAGGTGGCCCGGCCGGCCGGTGTGAGCACCGACTACTACACCCGCCTCGAACAGGGGCGGCACCCCAACGTCTCCGAGAGCGTGCTGGCCGGCGTGGCTCGCGCGCTGCGGCTGGGCCCGGTCGAGCGCGACCACCTCTTCCACCTCGCCCGCCCGCGCGGCGCACAGCCTTCGCGGAACCGGGCACGTGTCGAGCGGGTGCGGCCGGAAGCGCATCAGATGCTGGAGGTACTGGGGGCCCTCGCACCGGCCTTCATCGTCAACCACCGGCTCGACGTCCTGGCCTCGAACCACCTGGTCCGGGCGCTCATCACGGATTTCGACGCGTTGCCGACCCGGGAGCGCAACTTCGCGCGCTTCGTTCTCCTCTCCCCGGACGCGCGGAAGCTGTACGACGACTGGGGGGCCATGGCACGGACCATCGTGGCCAACCTCCGGATGTCGTCGGGACGTCACCCCGACGACACTCGCCTCAACGACCTCATCGGCGAGATCGGCGCCAAAGTGCCGGAGTCCAAGGCCTGGTGGGCGAGCCACCAACTGGACGACTGCGGATACGGGACCCAGCTGTTCCACCACGCGGTGGTCGGCGAGTTGACCCTGCACCACGAAGCGCTGAGCCTCTCGAACGACCCGGACCAGACCGTGTGCCTGTACACCGCCGAACTCGGCTCCTCCTCCGCCCAGGCCCTGGCCCTGCTCGCCAGCTGGAGCGTGCCCCGGACCTCGGTGGGCGCCCGTTCATCCGCAGCCTAGGGACCGGACGTCGCGAGCCGCGGACGGGTCACCGCCCACACCGACACCTCCGGGGCGCCGACGTGAGCGGACCGTCAGCCGGCTTTGGTCAGCTTGCCGGTGGCCAGGCGACGGCGTAGGCGAAGGCCCACCCGCCGCGAGCGCGGCACCGAACCGATGGCGCGGGGTCAGCGCAGCGGCAGGCTGTCGAGGGTGAAGGCCGGGCTGGTCAGCGGATCGCCGTAAAGGAAGGTGTCCATCTGGGAGTTGGTCACCAGCAGCCGGTTCCCGTTCACGGCGACACCGGTGGTGGTGTCCGCCCCGGGGTAGGTGCGGGCGGAGAGTACGGCGGTCCGGGTGCCGTCGCCGGACAGCCGCACGGCGTCGACCTCGTTGTTCACGGAACGGGCGATGTACAGGGTGTTCCCTCGCCGTGCCAGCCCATCGGCGCTCGGCAGGGCCGGTGCGGCGATCCTGCGGATCTCGCCGGTGGCGAGGGTGAGCCGGTAGAGCGCGCCGCTGTACCAGTAGCCGATGATCAGCGACTTGCCGTCGGGGGTGGTGACGATGCCGTTGCCGTTGGACTGGCCGACCACGTAGTCCGGCAGTCGGTAGGCCACCTCCAGGGTCCGATGGGCGCCGGTGGCGGGGGCGTTCACCTCGGCGGCCCGAATCCGGTAGACGACGGCGCGGAAGGAATCGGTGATGTAGACGTCCCCGTCGGGGGCGACGGTCTCGTCGTTGACGAGGGTGGACGTGCCTGTGTCGGGGACGGTGTAGGAAGAAACGAGCTTCCCGGTGTTCGTGTAGACGAAGAAGCGGCCGGTGAAAGCGCCGGCGACCAGCAGGCGGTTGCCGGTGGTCTTGATCCCGGCGGCCTGGGTACGGCCCCCTTGGCCGCCCGGCAGGAAGGGTTCAAGGGTCTTCGCCCCCAGGCGTCCGCGGTAGACGGCGCCGTCGGCGATGCTGGCGGTGTAGACGTAGTGGTGGTCGACCGCGACGCTCTCGGGGAAGGCCCGGCTGCCGTCGACCGTGATCGTGTGGTCGTTGTCCTTGCGGTCGTGGGCGGGCGCGGCGGTGGCGGGAGGCGTGAGGGCGGCCAGGGCGGCGGACGCCGCGCTGAGGGTCAGGAGCGTGCGCTGCCAAGTGGCGTGCGCGGTGGTGCGGGTGGACATCGTTAAGGACCTTTCCTCGGGTGACCGGGAGGGACGTGGGCAAGTGGGAAAAGCGAGTCGGTGGCCGTAGGCGCCTGTCAGCGCAGTGCGTCGGCGATCGCGTCGGCCGGCGGCGTGGTCGGCCGTCCGATCAGGCGCCGCAGGTCACCGGAAGCGGTGAACAACTCGCCGCGACTCATGCCGAGGTCGGCGTCGACGAGGACGTGCGCCAGCCCGGCGGGCAGGCCGGCACGGGTCAGTACCTGGGCGAGTCCGTCGGCCGGGAGGGCGGTGTACGTGATCTGCTTCCCGCTGACGGCCGAGATTGTTGCGGCGAGCTCGGTCAGGGTGAACGCCTTGTCGCCGCCCAGCTCGTACACCTCGCCCGCATGGCCGCTGGTGGTCAGTACGACCGCGGCGGCGTCGGCGTAGTCGGCGCGGGACGCGGCGCTGATCCTGCCCTCGCCGGCCGCCCCGACAACTGCTCCGTCGCGCAGTACCTGGGGGAGTTGGGCGGTGTAGTTCTCCAGGTACCAGCTGTTGCGCAGCATCACGCTGGGGATGGCGCGCTCCCGGAGGTACTCCTCCGTGGCGCGATGGGTGGAGGCGAGGATCGTGGTGGCCCTGTCCGCGTGCGACATGCTCGTGTACGCCACCAGCGACACGTCTGCCGCCACTGCGGCGTCGATGGCGCGGCGGTGGTTGGCGACCCGCTCGTCCACGGTCGTGGTCGAGACCAGCAGCAGCTTGTCCGCGCCCTCGAAGGCTGCCGCGAGACTGTCCGGCTCCGCGAAGTCGGCCCGGCGCACCACGACGCCGCGGTCGGCGAAGCCCTTGAGCGTGGCGATGTCCCTACCGGTCGCGACGATGTCGGCGGCCGGTACCCCGCGCGCCAGCAGTGCTTCGACGGTGAGCGCGCCGAGCTGACCGGAGGCTCCGGTGATCACGATTGACATGGGCTCGTCCCTTCCTACCGCGGACCTCCCGCGGCACGAGACATACCCTGAACTGGTCACTCTCTTTTGGTAAGGAGCCACTTCTCGGTAAGGTGGCAACCCGAAGGAAAGCAACGAGGTGAGCAGTGTGACGACCGCCGAGGATGTGACCGAGCCCATACCGTCATGGGACCCGTACGCGCGTGGCTGCCCTTCGCGTGACGTGCTCGACCAGATCGGCAGCAAGTGGTCGGTTCTCGTGCTCGGCGAACTCGGCAGGCACGGGGCGTGCCGGTTCACCCGACTGCGGCAGCGGCTGGCGGGAGTGAGCGAGAAGATGCTCACCCAGACGCTGCGCACCCTCGAACGCGACGGACTGGTCCTGCGGACGGTGTACCCCGAGGTGCCGACCCGCGTGGAGTACGAGTTGACCCCGCTCGGCCAGACGCTGCGGGGTCCCCTGAAGGCGCTCACGGAGTGGTCGGTGGGACACATCGAGGAAGTCCTCGCCGCCCGCGAGGAGTACGACGGCCGCCCGGGAAAGCGCTAGTACCGTGACGATCTCTGTGCCCATGAAGGGGAAAGGGCGGCGGCCGACACTCCCTGCTCCGCACACCCGCCGTCGATGTTCGGCACGCACCGTCGTCCCCACCCGGTCCGAGCATTCGGTGGCTGTCCCCGGCCCGCCGGGGAAACGATCACCGTGCGGACCCACTCGTGAGCACCCCCTCTGTTGGCTGAACGCGCCGTTGTTGAAAGCGCCGTCGAGCCGCCCGTGCAGTTCCTCGATGCGGTCGACGGCGGCGCGGATGCTCGCGGTGTCGGCGAGGTCCAGCGCGACGGCGTCGGCCACGCCGCCGTCGGCACGGATCTCCTTCACGACGCGATTCAGGGCGTCCGTGCTATGGGCGGCGAGTACGACGGCCGTGCCCTCGGAGGCGAAGAGCCGGGCCGCGGCCGCCCCGATGCCGAGGCTGGCGCCGCTGATGAGCAGGACCTTGCCGGTGAGCAGGCCGATAGGTGTGCTCTCGGTGGAGTTCGTGTTGTTCGGCATGGCACCGGCGTCCGGCCGGATACAGGCACAGGCTGTACCAGGATCCGCTGTCGTCATGGCAGATCCGGAGGGCAACGAGTTCGACGTCGTACGCACCCTGGCACCGCAGAACCAGGCCCGGGGGCACCCGCACCCGTCCCACACCCCTACCTCCGCGCTGCCGAGGAGACCTCGATCGTCTCGACGGGGCGGACGGTGAGCAGGAACGCGATCACGTATCCGTCGACGGAGCCAGCCGGAAGATGACGGCAGCCGTTCCGAGTGCGGGCACGTCGATCGAGACGGTGCCCGCGGGTTCCGGATCGAGTTCCTGCGGCGCGAGCCCGAGGTAGGTGGTCCCGCGTGCCTGAGTGAAGGGGAACGGGATGTTCAAGCGGCAGGTCACTCCGGTCTCGGCGTAGGACTGCAAGCGGACCATGACGGCGTCCTCGTGCGGGACGGTGAGGCCCACGAGGCGTACCCGTGGGTCCTCCACGGTCAGGAACCGCACCTGGGGCGGGAGTTCGCGCCGGGACTCGGCCCGGGCGCGGACCGCCACGAGCGGGTGACCGGTCACTGCCGCGGTGCGCATGGCCAGTTCCTCTCCTGGACCTGCGGACTCCGGTGCGGCGGAGGCAGCGGGACCCGCCGCGGCGGCGAAGGCGACGCTGTAGCGGAAGACGTGGTCGAAGGCCTGCTGGGCCGGGAAGTTCGTGTCCCAGATGTTGTTGTGCACCCAGGAGAAGACGGTGGCCGGTTCCGTCCGCGGCAGTGACGGGGGGTAGGGGGCGTAGGGGATGGCGATCCCGCCGTGCTGGACGAGGGGCGCGTCCGTCGTGGTCAGCGTGGCGTGATGCCGGCCGTCACTCAGGCTGATCCAGCGCCGGACGGCTCGCATGTGCGTGGCGGAGCCAGGCACGGTCGCACGCCCCGTACCCGTGACGCCCCCGGTCGCCTCCATACGTACGGCAGGGTCGTCCAAGGCGAAGGGGAAGGCGAAGAACGCGCTCTCCTTGGTCAGCGTCGCGGTCTTGTCGATGCGGTTCTCCACGTCGATGCGTGCCGCGTCATGGGGGAGATGCACCCGTACGCGGAGCCTGCGGGCGCCGGCCGGTGCGCACTCGTAGACCAGCGTGTGGCCGGTGGCGTCCGTCGTGCGGTCCACGAGCGCCGCCGGCGGTGCCGTGGTGCGGGAGGCGAGCAGATGCATCGAGTCGTCGGCGACGGTCTTGCTGGACTGGTGGTTGAACGCGCCGGCCGTCGCGTACTCGTCGTACACATAGCCGTTGAAGCCGATGACGGCGTCCTGGCGGACCAGTTCGCGGCCGGTGTGTCTGTCGACGATGGACCCGATGCAGGCTTCGCGCAGGTTGATCGTGACGCGCAGGTGTTCGTTCTCCAGGACGGTCGGATCCGCGGGCAGAGTCTCCTCGGTCTCCTCGGTCTCCTCGTCCTCCGCGTCGGCGGTGGCGGGGAGGATGTCCAGGCGTACGGTTCCGCAGCCCGGCACGTCCGTCACGGGCACGTGCAGGAATCGGCCGGCTGCCCGGTGCCGGTCGTTGCGCTGTTCCTCCTCCACGAACGGCAGGGGCGTTCCCGTCCTGGCGTCGAGGACCTGGACGGCATCGTCGAGCGCCACCGTGCTCTCGGGCAGGAAGATCCGTGCGGTCTCCGTGCGGGACCAGCTACAGGTGTTGACGGCGTAGTACGAGGCCAGCGCGTCCGAGTGGGACGCGAGGGCCTCACCGAGCAGAGCGGCCGCGGAGTCCAGGAGAGTCTCCGCGTCGTCGTGGGCGCGCAGCGCCTGGGAGTACTTCCAGTGCCACTGGGTCTCGCCGGAGCCGTGGCCGTGGTCGCCGTGTGTCCAGGGGTCACCCGCACCCCACGTGTGCTCGTTGAACAGCGAGGCCGCCCGGTAGACGGCAGGAGCCGCCTCGGTGACGGCCCGGCCGCCGGGTACGCCCATGAGCTGGGCGTACCCGGCCACGGTCTGCGCCTCGGCGACGGCGGCCTGACCGCGTCGCGTGGCCGCGAGCGGGACGGCTCCGGCGCCGACCCCGTCGACCCACCAGTCGCTCCAGTCGCCCCGGTGGGTCTCCAGCCGGTCGCCTACGCGCTTCTCGGCGTCCTCGAAGAAGTCCTGGTTCCGGGAGGCGCGCAGTCGGGGGAAGGCCCACTGCTCGTTCCAGCGGTGCACCGTGTCGGAGATGATCCGGCGGGGCGGGCCGTTGTCGGCGAACTTGCCTAGCACTCGGAGGTGCAGCACGTCCCAGGGGTAGGGGTCGGCGGTGGCGGTGCGGTCGAGGGCGGGGAAGCCGGGGATCCCTCGGCCTTCGTGGGGGTAGGGGAAGCGGGCCAGGGCGCCGAGGTAGGCCGGCAGGAGGTCGTCGACGCGGGCGTAGGACTCGTCGAAGCCGAGGATCGAGCCCTCCATGTACGCCAGGCCGTGCGGTGTGTCCGTGCGCCAGACCAGGACGCTGTTGCCGCTCGGGGCCTGCCACCGGAACAGCCGGGGCAGGTGTTCTCCGCCGACATGGTGCGGTACGGCGCGTCCGGCCCAGTTGTGCGCCACGGAGAGGTAGCGGATGCCGTGGTCCGCAAGGACGTCGGGCAGGCCCACGACCTGGCCGGGCACGTCGGTCTGCATCGCCGTGGCGATGTCGATGCCGTGACGGCGGCGTAGGTCCGTCGCGGGGCGCAGGAGTTCGTGCAGCTCGTCGGTGGAGCACGTTTCGGTGTGGAGGTTGAACGGCATCGCCGTGAGTTCGATGCGGCCCTCGCGTACCCGGTCCAGGAAGCGTTCGACCTGCCGGTGGGGCCGGTTGGCCTGCCAGTCCTCGAAGGAGTGGAAGCCCTCCACGGCCCACCTGAAGCGGGCGGCCTCGGGCCGGCCGTCGGTGTCGTCGCACAGTTCGAGGAGCGAGTCGAGGTAGGCGCGGTGCTCGGCCATGACCCGCCCCTGGGGGTCGGTGTAACCGATGTCGAGGTGGGAGTGCTGCACCAGATGGAGCGTCCAGTGACGCTGCGGGCCTGCCTCGAAGGGGAGCAGGGTGCCCTCTTCGAGGTCGGGCAGCTCGATCAGGAGCGCGGTGGGCGCGTCGACCTTCGGTACCAGGATGCGGGTGTCGGCACCGGGGCCGTGCAGGATCTCGTGGTGCACGGGCGTGCCCCCGCTCGTGGTGACGCGAACCCGGGTGACGCGTGGCGGCCCGTCGTTCGAGCGGGCGCCGGGGCGGATGCGCAGCCGGATGGACTGGAGCAGCCCGCCCTTGCCGTCATGACGCAGCAGTGGTTCGCCCGACAACTGCACCTGCATGTCGCCGATGCCGGTGCTGGTGGTGACCACACGGTCGCGCAGGATGTCGCGCGCGATGTCGGAGTCCCACCAGGAGGGCCGGGTCAGTGCTGGCTTGGACATGGTGCGTGGTGTCCTTCGGGTCGAGGGCGGGTGATGCGCTGTCGGGCGCGATGTCACGAGCGGGGGCGGGTCGGGTGCCGGGGGGCTCAGCGGTCGTGGCCGACCAGGGTGGCGAATATCTGGACCATGGCGGACTGTTCGAGGGTCTCGGCCGGCACGGCGGGGTCGTAGTCGCCGCCGCCCGAGGGCTGGAAGTGGAACAGGCCGGTGGCGGTGTCCCGGTTGTCGGCGTAGGTGTTGTCCGCGTAGGTACTGATCGCCTTGCGGTAGGCGGGGTCGGGCCGGACGGCGTCCAGGGCGAGAAGGTCCTTGAAGTAGAAGGCGTTGAAGATCGCCGGCTGGTTGTGCAGGCGGTCGTCCTGGGTCCAGTACGCCAGGGAGGCGTGGGCGTCCTCGACGGCGTTGTGCAGGTAGTCGGTGTTGCCGGTGCCACGGTAGAGGGCGGTGGCCGCCCCGATCATGGAACCGGAGTTGTAGGTCCACAGGGTCGGGTCCGTGCTGCCGTCGTCCCCGCGGTCGTTGACGTACAGGCCCGGGGCCTGGCGCATGCACGAGTGGACCCACCCGTACCACTGCTTCGCCTTGTCGAGGTAGGCGCGCTTGTGCGTGTGCTCGTAGAGCCTGGCGGCGAGCTGTGCGGACAGAGAGGTGACGTTGGTGGCGCGGATGGTGTTGGCCGGCGCGTCGAACCAGTCCATTCCGCCGGGGCAGGCCTTCGTGGTGTCGGTGTCCCAGGCCCGGGTGACGACTGGCACGACCTGCTCGGCGCGGGCCAGGTAGGTGCGGTCGCCGGTGCTCTCGTACTGGTCCAGTTCGCTCAGGGCGATGACAGCGTTGTCGTCGTAGTACACGTCACCGCCCGGTCCCAGCGGAGCGGGCAGGTAGGAGTGGTAGCCGGGTCGCTCGCCGGGGGCGAAGTACAGCTCGATGGTGTCGAAGCGCTCGGCCGCCTCCGTGCGGTGCGCGGAGCCGGTGCGCGGGAGTCGCCGCATGTCGACCGTGGCTGCCGCGGCCTCCCGCATCGGCCACAGATAGGAGTGATCGGGGTCCGACGCCTGGCGGGGGGTGCGTTCCAGGTAGAGGCCGTGCTGGTCCTCGCCTTGGTAGAGGTGGGCCTGGAGGGCGTCGTACGCCTCGGTGGCGCGGTCGGCCCAGGCGGCAGGGGACACGGGGTGGGAGCGCGAGGATCCGGTGGGCTGGGCGTGTGCGGGGACGGCGGTCCAGAGCAGGCCTGCGCAGGCGGCGGTCACGGTTGCACGGCGAAGCAGCGATCTCAGCATGGTTGCCCTTCGTGGCGAGCGGGGAACGTGCACGGGTCAGCGGTGGATCTTGAGGCTGCTGATGAAGAAGCGCTGGGCGGAGAAGAACAGCACGAGGGTCGGCAGGGAGACCAGCAGGGCGCCGGCGAGAACGACCGGGGGCCCGACGTTGGAGTAGTTGCCCTGCAGATCGGCGAGGGCGGCCATGATGGGCCTGATGTTGCGGCTCGTGGTGAGTGTGATGCCGAACATCAGGTCGTTCCAGACGGCCACGAACTGGAAGACGAAGACGGCGATCATGGCGGATCGGGACAGCGGGACATGGATCTGCCAGAACAGCCGCCACCAGGAGGCACCGTCGACTCTCGCGGCCTCTATGACCTCTCGCGGCAGGGTGAGGGCGTAGTTGCGCATGACGAAGAACGCGAAGGGGACCGCGATCGCTGTGTAGATCAGCACGAGCCCGATCTGGGTGTCGTACAGCGACGACTTGGCGTAGGACAGGAACAGCGGCCGGATGAAGACCTGAAGCGGCAGCAGCGTGCCGGAGTAGATCAGCCAGAACCACAGCGCCTGCCGTTTCACGGGCATGACGATGGTCGCGAACGCGGCGCACGAAGCCAGCACGACGGCGGCCAGTGCGCTGACGACGGCGTACAGGAGGCTGTTGCCCAGCGCGGGACCGAGCTGGGCCTTGTCCCAGGCCTGGGACATGTTGTCGAACAGCCCGAAGCTGCTGGGCAGCCAGTGCGGGCCGCCGGTGTACTCATCCGCCGGCACCAGTGCGTTGACCACCAGGAGCCACGTCGGGACCAGCCACAGTGCGGCGAGCACCACGACGGTGCCGTTGCGCAGAACTCGGCCTAGAGACATGGTCATTCGCCTTTCACGTCCAGCTGCCGGCGCAGGTAGAGCCAGGAAGCCGCCAGCACGATCACGGTGAGGACGACTGCGATCGCCGCCCCCGCGCCGGGCCGCATGTCCAGGAAGGTCTCGTTGTACATGGACACCGCGAGGGTCTCCGTGGCTCGTCCGGGGCCTCCCTGGGTGAGCACCCAGATCAGGTCGAACGACTTGAGACCGTTGACGAGACTCATGCCGATCACGATGATCGACACGGGCCTGAGCTGCGGTAGGACGATGTAACGGAACTGCTGCCAGCTCCCCGCGCCGTCCAGCGCTCCGGCCTCGACGGTCTCCGGCGGGATGGACTGCAGGCCGACGAGGAAGAGGATGACGGCCACGCCCGTGGCCTGCCACGCGTTGGCCAGGATCATCACGACGGTGTTGCCGGGCCAGGTCAGCAGCCAGCCGTGCGCCAGGGAACCCAGATGCAACGTTGTCAGAACCTGGTTGACGGCGCCGTCGGTGGTGAGCATGAAATTCCACACCACCGCCACCGCGGAGCCCGACAGCGCGTAGGGGAGCACGACGCACAGCCGTGCCAGGCGTGACCAGCGGGTGGCGTTGGTCAGGCACGCGATGGCGAGCCCGAGCACGAAGGGCAGGAGGACCGTGCCCACCACCCACATCAGGGTGTTCTGGATCGAGCGGGCCAGAGCCGGATCGGAGGCGAACAGCGAGTAGTTGTCGAACCAGCTGAACGGCGAGGTCCTGGAGTCACTGAAGAAGCTGCGGTAGATCGTCCACACGAAGGGGGCGAGCAGAAAGGCGGCGACCAGCAGCACCGCGGGTGCCATGAACGCACCTGCCGTCAGGCGCTCGCGCCGTTTGCGCCAGGTGTGCGGCGTTGGAAGGAGGCGGTCGTCATCCGCGGGTGTCGCCGGAGGTCGTTCACCGGCGATGTGCGTTCGTTGCTGGGTCGAGAAGGTGCTCATGCCTCGTCACGCCTCCAAGCCGCCCATTCGTCCTGCGCACGTTCCTGCATCCGGCGCAGCGTGGTGGTCGGCGACGTCTGCCCGGCCATGAAGCCGCCCAGGTCGTCGGTGTTGCCCTGAATGAGACTGGGTGGGCTGGCTTCCCAGTACCTGATCAGTGGGAGGCGGTGCTCCCGGATGATGTCCTGCTGCAGTTGGGCCACGACCGGATTGGCCGAGCGGACCGTGGGGTTGGCGGAGCTGTCCTGAAGGAAGTCGCTCCACACCCGCTGCACCGGCGGGGCGAGCCAGGCGCCGACGTTGGACATGGCCGCCGTGTGCGAGGAGGCACGGGCGGGGACGGTGAAGACACCTGACTCGGTGATCACGCTCTTCGGCGTGGCGCTTCGCACGGAGGGGAGGATGAAAGCGCCGTAGTCCACGCCCGGTTTCATGCCGGCGGCGCTCATCCCCTGCGCCTGCCAGGTGCCGTGCAGGAACATGCCCACGGTGCCCGCTTTGATCGCGCCGGGCCCGCGGGCCTGGTCGAAGTCGGGCGACGTCATCCAGCCCTTGCGCATGAAGTCGTGCCAGAGGCCCATCGCCTGGCGTGCCGGGGCGTCGAGATAGGAGGCCTGGCCGGCCACCAGCTTCTGGTAGAAGCGCGGATCGACCTTCGTGACGAACTCCTGGAACCACTCGATCGCGGGCCATCCGCCGACCTGGCTGGCCAGGAACGGCGTGATCCTGTTCCGCTTGAGTACCTCCGCGCAGTGCAGCAGCTCGGCCCAGCTTCCCGGCACCGACAGCCCCAGTTTCCGGAACACCGGCCTGCTGTAGAAGAGCACGTAGTACGACTCGTACAGGGGAACGCCGTAGACCTTGCCGTGGTAGGACACCGTCTCGCGCGTCGCACCACGTACCCACCCTTTTGCCGCGTACGTGTCCCATACGTGCGAGAGGTCGGTGAGCCCACCGGCGCGTGCCAGGCGCTTGAGCTGGTAGCCGGACGCCCACTTGACGAGATCAGTGGCCTTGGAGGTCTGCATGGTCATCTGGACGACCTGCTGGTACGAGGTCACCGAGGGGTTCGACAGGGGCCGTAGCGCATAGCCGGTGATCTTCTTGAGCGCGTGTCCGGCCGAGCGGTAGCCCTCGTCCCAGGTCGCGTTGTCGTTGGAGATGCTCGTGGTCCCCGGTTCGGGGGACGTGCTGCTGCCGCGAGCGCAACCCTCCACCGCCAGGGTGGCCGCGCCCGCGGTCACCCCGGTGAGGAAGCGGCGCCGGGCGAGCGGAGTGGCCGCACGGCAGGGCGTGCCCGATGTTGTCATTGATCACCTTCACCGAACGGGCCACCTGCATGGCCGGATGTGAACCAGTGAGCGCACGCAGGGCGAGGAAACGGCCGCATCGCCGGACACGTGTTGCCGGGAAGTTAACGACAACATCTTGCCAACATCAAGGCCTCGTCCGGATCTGAACTTGAATCCGAACTGACATCCTGGCGTAGCTGCAGGTCAGATATGGTAAATGGAGTTGAGATTCGTCAAGTGTGAGGTGGTGGACGACTTCAGTCAGTGATTGTTATCGTTAACTCAGTCATTGAAGCCCAGCGAGGAGAAGATGTGCCGTCCACGTCTCGTTCGTACGATCCCCGCCCGAGCTACGAGCCCGTGGACGGGCAGGTGGAAGCGGGCTGGCCGGTCGCGGTCGCCGCGTTGCCGGCCGGCCCGCTCGTGCTGTCGGTCGACGGTCCCGCCGCCCTGGACTGGGACGCGCTGACCGAGGGCCTGTCGGCGGCCCTCCGTTCGACGGGGCGCGAGGTGGAGCTGGTGGACGTGCGCCGCCACTACGCACCGGCGGCCGCCGAGCGGATCACCGCCCGGCCCGTGCCTGCCGACGACCCCTTCTTCACTGCTTTGTCCGAGGCGCGGGTCGCCGACCTCTTCGACTCCGTTCCCCGGCCCGAAAGGCCCGCGGGCGACGGCGTGGTGGTGGTGTTCGGTCCGGGCGCGGGACTGTGCGGCCCGGATCTGCTGTGGTTCGCGGACCTGCCGAAACGGTACGCCGAGGCCGCCGTGGCACAGGGGGACCTGCCGGTGGGCGCCAATCTGGCCCGCGCAGGCGAACCCGGCGACCTGGTGCGGTTGTTCTACACCGACTGGCCCGTCCTGGACCGGCACCGCGACGCGCACGCGACACGAATCGACCGGTGGATCGACGTACAGGACCCGGGACTTCCGGCCTCACTGGACGGCTTGGCCCTGCGCGCGACCCTGGAACAGCTGGTCCGTGGCCCGGTGCGCACCCGTCCGTACTTCAACTCCACGCCCTGGGGCGGCCAATGGGCGGCGAGCGAGCTCGGCTTCGCCCCGCAGGCAGGCAACACCGCCCTCGGCTACGAACTCATCGCCCCCGAGGCAGGAGTCCTCATCGGCGACAAGAGCGGTCCGCAGGTCGAGGTCCCCTTCCAACTCCTGTGCGTCCTCCACCCGGAGGCCATGCTCGGCGAGGACGTCCACCGCACCTTCGGCACCTCCTTCCCGATCCGGTTCGACTACCTCGACACGATCGGCGGCGGCAACCTCTCCCTGCACTGCCACCCGCGGGAGCAGTACATGCGAGAGGTCTTCGGCTGGCCCTACACCCAGCACGAGACGTACTACGTCACCGCCGGCGAGCCCGGCGCCCAGGTGCTGCTCGGCCTCACCGAGCACGCGGACCTCGACGTCATGCGCCGCCAGGTCGAGGATGCCATCGCCGAGGGCATCCCCATGCCGGTCGGGGACCACGTCCAGAGCCACCCCGCCACCGTCGGCCAGCTGTTCATGATCCCCGCGGGCACCCCGCACGCCTCCGGGGCGGGCAACCTGGTGCTGGAGGTGAGCGCGACGCCGTACCTCTACTCCCTGCGCTTCTACGACTGGCTCCGCAAGGACGCCGCCGGCGCGTCCAGGCCGCTGCCCTACGCACACGGCTTCGCCAACCTGGACACCTCCCGGCGCGGAGAGGACGTGACGAAGGACCTGATCCAGCAGCCGCGCACCCTGCGTGCCGGTGAGGGCTGGCGCGAGGAGGTCATCGGCGCACTGCCGGAGATGTTCTACGCGGTGCACCGCCTGGTCATGGCCCCGGAAGCCGGCATGGACGACGACACCGCCGGCCGCTTCCACATCCTCAACATCGCCGCCGGCCAGGGCGCCGTCCTCGAAACCCGCGACGCGGGCGAGCACTTCCTGGCCTTCGCGGAGACCATCACCGTGCCCGCCGCGGCAGGCCCCTACCGCATCCGCCCGGTGGGCGACGACGAAGTACACGTGGTCAAGGCCCTGGTGGTCGAGCCGTGACCGGCGCCGCGCGCCCGGCCGGTACGCCCGTCCCCGTGCTCGACATCGGCGGAACGCACGTCACCGCCGCCCTGGTCGACCCCGTCACCGACAGCCCCCTGCCGTCCTCGGTGCTGCGCAGGCCCCTGGGCTCCGACGCCACCGCCGACAACGTCCTGGACACCATCGCCCGGACCGCCCTGGAACTGCCCGCCGAGCACGGACCGTGCTGGGGCGTGGCCATACCCGGTCCCTTCGACTACGACACCGGGATAGGCCGCTTCACCGGGATCGGAAAGTTCGAGGCCCTCTCCGGCGTCGACGTCGGGGCCGGCCTGCGCAGGCGGCTGGCCGACCGGGCCGAACACCTGCGCTTCCTCAACGACGCCGACGCCTTCGCCATCGGCGAGTACCACGCGGGCGCCGCCGCGGGGTACGAACGCGTGGTGTGCCTGACACTGGGTACCGGTGTGGGCTCCTCGTTCCTGCGTGACGGCCTTCCTGTGCACGACGGCACGGACATTCCCCCCGGCGGTCACGTGCACCGGTTGACCGTGCACGGCCGGCCACTGGAGGACCTCGTCTCACGCCGCGCCATCCGCGACCGCTACGGCCGCCTCGCATCCGTGGCGGAAGACCGGGAGCTCCCCGACGTCCACGAGATCGCCGCGCTGGTCAAGGCGGGCAACCCGGCCGCCACAGAGGCTTTCCGCTACGCTTTCGGAACCCTCGGTCAGGCCCTGGCCCCATGGATCGACCGCTTCGAGGCCACCGCGGTGGTGATCGGTGGTTCCATGGCCCAGTCGTGGGACTTGATCCACCCCGCGTTCTCCGTAAGGCTGGTTCCGGCAGGCGGGGCCACCGTGCACGTGCTGCCCGCCAGGCAGCCGGCCGAGGCACCGCTGATCGGGGCCGCCCGCTGGGCACGGGACACGCGGAGCGCGGCGCTTTGAGGATTGACCGGGTCCGGGACGCCGGCACAGGAGACGCAGGAAGGGACAGGGGCATGACCGCTCGCCGAGGCGGCGGCCCGACCATGCACGACGTCGGAAAACTCGCGCAGGTCAGCGCCATGACGGTCTCGCGGGTGCTCAAGGACGATCCCGGGGTCTCCGAAGCCACCCGCGAGCGTGTCTTCGCCGCGGTCGACCGCCTGGGCTACCGGCGCAACGAGACCGCGCGCAGCCTGCGGCTCGGCGGCAGCGGGATGATCGGTCTCGTCGTCACCAACCTTGCCAACCCGTTCTATTCACGTCTGGCGCTCGGAGTCCAGGAGGTCCTCACCGAGCACGGTTTCCGGATGCTGCTCAGCAACACGGGTGAGCGGGCGGATCGTGAGCCGGGGCTGGTCGACGGTCTCATCGACCAACGGGTCGAGGGGCTGATCGTCGTCCCTGCCGGCAGTCGGCAGCAGCACCTCGCCGCGGCCATGCGTCACGTCCCCGTCGTCCTCGCCGCCAGGCCGCCGGCGGGCCTCGACACCGACTGTGTGCTGGTGGAGGACTTCCACGGCGCCCGTGAGGCCACGGCGTGCCTGTTGGCGGAGGGCCACACCCGCATCGCCTTCCTCGGCAATCCACCGGCGTTGTACACGGGGGCGGAACGGCTGCGTGGCTTCTGGGCGGCGCACGAAGAATCCGGCGTGGAGCCCGACAACTCCTTGATACGGCAGGGTCTTGACGACGCCGCAGCGGCCGAGCGGGCGGCGCTCGAACTCCTCGATCTCGCCCATGGTCCCACCGCGCTGTTCTGCACGAACAACCGCATCAGCCAGGGAGCGATCCGAGCCCTGTACAAGGCCGGCACCACTCTCCCCGTGGCGGGCTTCGACGACTTCGACTTCTCCGACATCCTCGGCCTCCCCCTGACCCTCGTCTCCTACGACGCCGACGAGATCGGCCGGCAGGCAGCACGGCTGCTCGTCGACCGCCTGAGCCGCAAGGACTCGGAGCCTCCCGCTTCCCGGCGGATCACGATCCCGACCCGGGTCATCCGGTACGGCCCGCAGCGGAGTTGACGCCGGCGGCGTCGACGGACCTGAAGTCCGAGTGCTGATCAGTTGCTTGGGCGACAGCCTCGGGAGGCGTCCGGCACCTGCCGTTTGGTACCCGCTCCGGCGCCGTCGGTCCCGTCGAGTCCCGCTCACGCACCTTTCGGTGCCCGTGCATGCCCGTCTGTCACAGATGCCGGCGTTCCGTCCGTGTGGGTTCAGGAGTCGGTTCGCCGACGACAGGCGACAGCCGACGATCAACCATGAACAGGAAGGCAGCCGATGCAGTTCCCCGTCAATGTCGAGGACCACCCCGTCGTCCGGCAGGCGGTTCAACGCCTCGACGGCCTCGGTGACCCGCGGTTCGGGCGGACACTGGTGCGCTGTCTGGACGACACTGTCCCTGTTGCCCCGCACCACCGCATTGTTGGTGTCGCCGACGATCTCACACCGAACCACCCGTTGATCTGGTAGGGGCGGGGCGCCTTGTAGTGCACCTCGCTGATCTGTGCGACGTTGACCCGCCGCTGGCCGGATGGCCCGGTCAGCGCCGAGTGCTCAATGACGAGCCATTGCCCGTCGACTTCGCCGGACCTCGCCCAGTCTTCACTTGAATTGATTGCGGCGGTTTGCTCGCGTTTTTCCCTCCCGAATGGGCGCAATGCCATTTCGCCGGAAGCAAGAAAAGCACGTCGCAGGCCGCAGACACAATCGCGAGGCCATCTCCTGGAGCGGCGATTCAAATCATTCTCTTGGCAACGCCCACAGCACGCCCATGATTACTACGGCAGGAACGATAAGAGCCCCCTCGCTCATGGCGTATATCTCCCACCGAGGGTAGTTCAGCTTGTCATAAGGGGTACCCACGAAGTAGCCACTGAACCCCGCGAGACCCGCGCTGGTCAACAAGTTCAGCCACGCACTGAAATTTACTCGCTTGTTGAGAATGTCGTACGGCCAGCCCAATATATTCGCTGCGGGTACCGGAGGAACCGGCTTGCGCCAAGAGACGACCGTACCCCCTAGCAGTGCCACGAAAGAGCCCCACACCATCCAGTCGGCCCACCCCGCCGCCTTGCGGTCAGTCCATGCGTTATGGAAGCCCACGGACGAAGTCGCTAGCATGAACATGGCAAAAATCGCGGAGACGAGGACGAGACCGCGCAGGAATCGCACTTCACCGTCAGAATTTCGGCCATACGCCAGAAATAGCCATGCCAGAGCAGCGATAACTACCACGGCGTTGGCTGCGAGAACGCCCCCGACGAACAGCTGCTCTACCAGAGCACGCCTGCAGACGAGTTCACCCGTGACTACTGAGTATAGATAGGAGGTGACAGCCAGACCGAAGAAGCTGGGCATCAGCAGGCGCAGACCCCGCGAGGCGTGGCCGTCTCCGCCCATCGGGTTCTGCTGCCCGATAACCATGACAACGCCGGAAAAGACGAAGCCCGCGAGGATGCCGCAGAAGGCGCTGAACGCCCCCGCCGACCCGATGGGATTCCAGTCCAGCGGCCCATTCGTGCACACATTCGGGTGGAACTTGGCGGATAAGATCACCTGCGGTAACGACATAGCCCGAGATAGTGTCAGCGGATCATGAAATCCGTCATGGGTTTAACAAAACTGAGGGCTACATGCCGCACCGGAACCCAATCAGAGAGTCGCAAGTGGCACCTGGGACCTTCTAGTACTTCAACTGTAGATCTTGATCTTGGCGCTGGGTGGAGGAGCTTGTCGGCCTGGTCGGCTGCATCTGACAGGTGCGCTGGCACCTGTCGAGCAGGCACTATGCACCGGTGAGCACCATTATCAAGTTCTTCGTGGCGCCGGACCACGCTGCTGCAGCCGCCGTCGTAGACGTCGGACCCGACGACTTCTTTGAGTCGCTGACGTTCGGGAACTTCGACGCCGAAGGGGCGCTGATCGAGTGGGAGAGCATCTTCACCGGTCAGACTTTCGAAGACCTCGTCGCCGCTGACGTTCCCAAAGTCGTCGCCGATCCTGGTGAAGGTGAAGGCCCGGTGGTCCTTGCGGCCTCCCGGGCTCTCCAGGACGCCCTGACCGTTGCTGATGAGCAACGGCTTGTCGAGGTCAGCCGAGTGTGGGTCGCGGAGCGGTCGGCGGACGGCGAGGTCTTCGACGAGGGTATTGCCTTGTGGATCTTGAGTGGTCTGGCTGACCTGCTCTGCGCCATCGGCCGGAAGCCGCAGAGCCTGTACTGCTGGTCGGCGTAGAAGGACGCGGCCACCATTGATCATCGTTGGTTGTGCGGACAAACGAAGATCAGCCGCCGACCGTGGGCCACAGCGTAGATCCTGCCCGGTGGCAACCGGTGTTCGAGGACCTGATGGCGCGGATCGCAGGGCGGTTCGCTCGGGTGGATCCGCAGCGCCGAGCACGGGCGTTCGTACTGTGCCTGCTTGCGGAGCTGCCGCGGGAGAACTGTTGGACGATCGCCGAACATGCCGGTGACGCCACTCCGGCCGGTATGCAGCACCTGCTCAGTCGAGCGTCTTGGGACGCCGACGAAGTCCGAGACGAAAGACGCGATTTCGTGGCCGGGCGGGGCGTGGGGCCGCACCCGCCAGCGCGGTTCCTCCGTAGGTACCTCCCCCTGGCGCACTTCGACCCATCAAACGCCCCTGGCTCCGCTAGAGTTGCCCATCGCAGGGGGCAGTGCAGTGCTCCTACCACACAGTGCCTAACGAGCCTGGGGCCGACGCCTCAGGTATGCGGACCGTTTGCGGCCGTCAGTCGACATGCACTGAAGCACAAATGGGAGAACGGCTACCGAGGGCTTTGGCCAGGCCAACCCCAATGAGCCCCCACGTCGGTGGGCCTCAGCAAGATCACACGTATGTGACGTGGTGATCGGCTGAGGTTCGTCCCCACCCGGTCACCGGAAAGGTAATCGGGTCGTTGAACCTCTCTCTCGGTGTCAAGGTGCTGATCGTCGTCATCTGCGCCCTGGTCTCCACCATCGTGGCCATGGTCGCTGGCTTCATCAGCCACTCCCCTGGTACTCCTGCGGGTCAGGCTGTCCTGTACGCCGGGGGCTCCTTCGCGGGTTGCCTCTTGCTGTGCCTGGCGGTGCTGAAGGCCCTCAAGGTGTTGTGAACGCGCTGAAGCCCCGGGGTGCCAACTGCGCACTCCGGGGCTTCGCCCCCAAGACACGCCACCCAAGGTTTATCGTCTGCCGCTATGCAGATCGCACCTGTGATAACCACCCTCATCGGGGCGGGTTTCGGCTCGCTCAGTACGACGATCGTGGCCGTAGTGGTTCAGCGCGTGACACGGCAGCGAGAACGGGAGCACAAACTCTGGGAGCGGCAAGTTGCCGTCATCGAAGAGTCCCTGAAGTACGAACGGCCTGTCGCGCAGGCACGGAGGGACGCGATGCGCAGTCCGGACAGCGACGTCATGGACTCCATGGCGAAGGCAGTGGACGGCGCCGACGTGGCGAAGATCCAAGCCAACCTTGAGCTATACGGATCACTGACTATGAAGGATGCCCACCAGGCGGCGTTCGAGACGTTCCGGGACTGGTTTGTGGAGTTCATCCAGTGGCAGCACTGGAACAAGCGCACCGGACCCGGACATGAAGAGCAGGAACGCGCGGAGGCCGTACGCGAAACGACCAAGCGATGGCCGAACGTTGAGAAGCTCTCGGCCAAGGCCGACGAGGCGTACGACGAGTTGGTGAAGGTTATGCGAGCTACGGCGATCTTTGAGCCGGTCGTCAGCCGCGTCACCCGAGGGGCGAACCAGGAACTCCCCCGGTAGGTCAACGGGGATTGAGGGCTCGCCTCGCCGAGTTGATGACGTTATGGGCGTCGGTGTCGTAGACCGCGGACTCACGGAGAGAGTTCCAGATGCGCAGGTAGAGGGCGATGGAGTCGGAGTCGTCGAGCCACATCTCGGCGTGCCAGGTCTCGGTGACCACCTGGCGGTCGTCGTAGATCCAGAAGCCCAGACCGGGCGGCGTCTTCAGCGACGCAGTGAGCGGGACGATGCCCAGCTCCACGGTGTCCATGCCGATGACGCCCGCGAGGCGGTCGAGCTGGGCGATGAGCACCGAGGGCGGGCAGACCAGCGAGCGCAGCACCGGTTCCCACAAGATGACGTGGTACTTCCGGCCCCCGCTGTACAGCAGCTCCTGCCGCTTCATCCGGGCGCGCACGGCGGCCTCGATGTCGAGCGGGGACTTGTGCCGTTCGGCGGAGCGGGTCAGTACGGCTCGCGCGTAGTCGGGGGTCTGGAGGACGCCGACGACCCACGACGACTCCCAGGCGCGCAGCACCTTCGAACCGGCCTGTGCCTCGTTGTGGGCGTCCTGGACGGGCTTGTGACCGCCGACCAGTTGCCTGCGCCAGGAGCGGATGTGCGACTCGAACCCCGCCAGCCTGGCCCGTAGTTCCTCGTACAGGGCGGGCTGGCCGCACGCCGCCGCCCACGCACGCAGGTCCTCCGGGGTAGCCGTCTGCCTGCCCAACTCCAGCTTCGAGACCTTGGAGTTGGACCAGCCGAGCCTGCGAGCCAGGGCCGTGCCGGTGAGCCGGCCGTCAGAAGCCGAGAGCCGAAGTTCCCGGAGCCGTATCCCGAGCGCCTCGCGGGCCTGCTGATAGTCCGTACTCACCGGCACACACCTGCTTACGCCTCCTTCACGGCCACCTGAGCCGCGAACTGCCTGTACGGGACGGCGTAGTGCTGGGCGACGTCCCGCAGTCGGTTGTACTGGTTCACGCGTGCGGGCTACGTGATCAGCTCGGCGCCCGTGAGGTTGTCATCATCGTCGAAGATGCAGACGGCGACGATGTGGGAGTCGAAGATCCAGAAGTCCTCGTCCGGGAGGTTGACGCGCTGGGCGTCCGACCGCCACATGTTGCGGATGTCCTCGCCCAGCGCCGCGTTCTTCTCCGCGTGGGCCAGCAGGTACAACTGCCCTGGGGTGGGCGGGTCGTCGACGATCCGGACCCGTCCGACGCTGGCGCCGTCCTCGGTCTTCGCGCGGATGCCCAGGCTCCACGGCGTGCTCAGGTCCCAGGTCGGCGCCTCGCCCCGCACGAACTGGGCGTAGGTGTCGGTGACCTCGTCGACCGCGTAGCGACCGCGCATCTCCAGGTGCCAGGCGCTGTGCTGGAAGTTGTCGAAGAGCCGGGCGAACTGTTCCGGCGTGAAGACGCGCGGCTCGGTCTCGCGCTCCTTCGGGCCGAAGTCGATCAGCGTGTTGCGCGGCATCACGATCGGGATCTCGTCCTCGTCGATGTGCTGGAGCTGGGCGAGGGCGGCAGGGTCGGTGAGGCGCGGCCCGTGCACGATGACCTCACCCGAGTCGAGGTCTTCGTGAATCGCGGGGCAGCTTCCTTCGCCACTGCCGGTGCCGTTGAAGCGCAGTCGTCGGGCCATGACCAGAGTCCTTCCGCCGGAGGCTGATCACCCCAGCATCACCAGGCTGCACGCCTCGGGCTACGGGGTTCTGCCACCTTCGTGAGAAAAAGCGAGCGAAGCAAGAGCGGGTACGAGAAAACTCAAGAAAACACCATGGTGCGCTGCAACTCCTCGTCCTTAGCGTCCCGTTCATGGCTACGAAGGAAGTGTGGGACGTCGACCCGTACGCAGCAGTGGAGTCCCTGAGAGCAGCGCTCACGGAGGTCGGGATCGTCTTCCCCTCCCTGAGGGTCGACGCAGCGTCATCCGACCTGAAGCTCGTCGAACTGGGGCGCATCCGTGCCGATGTGGCCGACCGCCTGGCAATCGCACTTCGGCGGGGAGGGCTTGAGTGATGGCGCAGGAACAGCAGCCGACGGGCGCCCTGGTCTACGACCCAGAGAGAGGCGAACTGGGCTACGTCATGGGGCACGAGGGCCCGTACGTACAGCTGCGGCCGGTGACTGGTGGACGCGAGTGGGACGCCGACCCCGCGCTCGTCCGCCTGGCCACGAACGACGAGCGCCTCCACGCCATGCAGGAGCGGAACCGCGCGCTGAACTCCGAGAGTAGCGGCGGCATCCTCTGATGAACGCGGACAGCGTGGACACCTCGACCATGTCCGCCGAGTGCGCGGTCGCCCACCAACCGGGCTACGCGGGCCTGCACGACGAGTGCCGGCAGACCGAGGACGTCCCCCTCCCGAACGGGGGCGGCATCCTCCTCGTCCCCCGCTGCACCTGCCCCCACCACCGCTACGCCCCCACCCGGTGACGCCCCCTCACATACGTCCAACCAGCGCCTGAGCCCCACCCCAACTCAACCGGGGTGGGGCTCAGTTGCATCGTGGCGAAGATCATGACCATGTGCGCTAATCTGGCCGTGGTGGGTTGTTGGCGCAACCCATCCAGTCCGCAGCCGTGTTCGAACATGGTGCGCGGGTGGCGTCAGTAGCGCTGGCTTGGCGATGGATCCGAACGTCGCCTAGACGCAGGACAGTTGCACTGATGAGCCTGGGGGCAGCAAAAGAAGCCGATGGTTGATATGGGCCGAAGAGTAGGCCCGACCGAGAACATTCGCGTCTGCGTCAGCGTGGGTGTCTCGACCCGAACCGTAGGGTTCGGATCGAGGCTGCCTGCGCACCCGATCCGACCCATGACAGGGAAGGTAAGGATCGGTGGACAGCACCACCCTCATCGTCATCATTCTCGCCATCGCTGGCGTGGTCACCATGGCGATCTACGTCCTGAAGGGCGTGCTCGACCAGCTTCCGGACGTGATCAAGTCCGCCGGGAACGTGCGCGCCGAGTGGCACCGCTTCAAGAGGCCCGAGCTGCCGCCCTCGGCGGACGACCGGGAGCCGCCCCCTGCCGCCTAGACCATCGCCGCCCCGCCTCGTTCTGAGAGGCGGGGCAACGCTGTTTCGGCAGCTCAACGTCCAATTGTCCAGTGACGGGGCATACTTCAGAGGGCGTGCGGTACTCTCGGTGTAGTGTCCACGGTGGAGCTGCGAACTCCTGTGGGTGCTCGGCAAGATCATCTTCATGTCGCTTCCGTGTTCGCACTGCGGAAGCTGTGTTGCCCGTCAGGACCGGGTGCCTTGTGGCAGCAAGGCGGCATGACCCCGGTTCATCCGACGTCGGACTGCCGTTGACATTGGTGATCAATTTTGTCGCGGACATGCATACTTGATTGCGGTCGGGTGTTAGCCCGGCCTCCTGAGATACCCGGCGATACGTCGGACGCAGGGCTTCTCAGTTCGAGCCACTCAAGCAGTGGCCGAGCTGACGAATGCCCTGCGCATGAGCCCCCGCTCGGTCACCCATCCGAAAGGTACCGAGAAGTTGGACGGGGCAATCGCTCTCGCCGTCGTGGGCGTGGCCGCAATCTTTCTCTTCTCCGTGAAGGGTCTGCTGGATCAGGTCCCGGACGTGATCGACTCCGCCAGCAGGGCGCGCGCAGCATGGCAACGATTCAAACGCGCTGGTGACGAGATAACCAAAGCCAGGGAACAGCCGTCTTCGGCGCAGCTGACGGAGCTGCCGCGTCCCACGTACAGCAGGACCAGGAGCCACCCGCAGCGGCGTAGGCCCGTCGTGGGGTCTCCGTCGCTCTCCTTGGACGCCCTGCCGGTACTCGCGCCCGGCAGGGCGTCTCTGTGTGACAGGAGGGCCGTCCGCGGGCTCAGGCGGCGATGGCCAGGCGGAAGGGGATCTCGGAAGGAGCGGTACCCCCGGGAAGAGGTGTGGGCGTGCCGCCTGCCTGGCGGCCGCACAACCGGCATGGGGATTCAGCGTCGAGGGGTTGTCAGAGGCGGATTGTAGGGTTCCGCGTATGACTTCGATCATCGGCGGCGGAAGCCCGGACGAACGCGTGACGACCTACGCCGGCATGCTCGAAAAAGCGAAGCCGGCTCAGGCCCGCAAGGCGGTGCGAGAGTTGGTGCAGGTCACCGACGACGGCGCCGCGCTGCAGTTGGCGGCGCGTTTCGCGCCGGTCGCGGACCTCGCCGTGGAGACGCTGTTGCGGCTGTGGCCGACGGCCGGCGATCCGGACGGCTTCGCCGCGGCCCTCCTGGCGCCAGCCTTCCTCCGGGAGGGCCGCACGGAGTTGACAGTGAAGCGCGTGACCTCGCTGTCGGGCCTGCGGCACCTCACCATGCTGCGCGCGCTCACGGTGGATCGCTGCAAGGAGATAACCGACCTCACGGAACTCGGCGCGCTCACCGGGTTGCGTCACCTCGACCTGAACGGCTGTGCGGGAGTCGAGGACCTCGGCCCGCTCAGCGGTCTCACCCAGCTCACCTGGCTGAGCCTGCACCGCTGCCGTCCGGTGTCCGATGTCGAGCCGCTTCTGTCCCTGAGCCGTCTGCGCCACCTCGACCTGAGCATGACCCGGGTCAGCTCGGTGACCGACTTCGCAGCCGCGTTGCCCCTTCTTGAGCACCTGAACCTGCGCGGCTGTCGGTCCTTCAGATCCCCGGCGCAGCTGTCCGGCCTCACCCGCCTCACCCACCTGGATCTCGGCTGGACGGCCATCCGTGATCTGACCGGCCTGACGACCGTGCCCGCGCTGGAGGTTCTACGCCTCGTCAGCTGCAAGCAGCTTCGTGACCTGACCGGCGTCGCTGCGGCAGGGGACCTCTCCGAACTGGTCGTCGAGGATTGCCCCCGTTTCCATTCCGTCCGTGGTTTCGGCCAGCACCCTCGTCTGACGACGCTGGAGATATCGGGCTGTCCGGACCTCTCCGACCTGCGGGGACTCTCCTCGCTGACGCACCTGACGGAGTTGCGGATCGTGAGAAGCGAACGGCTGGCCTCCCTCGCGGGAGTCGGGGCTCTGCCCTCCCTGGAAAAGATCACCTTCGAGAACTGCCCCGCGCTTGGGGACTTCGCGTCCCTGGCCGACCTCACCACCGCGTTCCGGCTTCACCTGGACGGGCTGGGCCTGATCCGGGACCTCACCCCGTTCGCGTCCCTCCGCGGCCTCCGTGGACTCGGTCTCGACAAGTGTCACGGCCTGCTGGACCTCACTGGCCTCGACTCCCATGACGCGCTGGAGGAACTGTCCGTCAGCCATACCGACAGCCTGTGCAGCCCCGGTGACCCGGGCGATCTGCCGGCTCTGCAGGAAGTGGGGTTCACCAGTCTTCCCTCGCTCACCGACCTCGGCCGCCTCGACGGCCTGACCGCGCTCACCAAGGTCGGTGTGTGGGACTGCCGTGCGCTCACGGACATCAGCGGGCTGGCCGGCACCCCGGTCGCCGACCTGACCCTCGAAAGGGTCACGAGGCTCGACTCCCTGGGCATCCTCGAAGCCTGCCCCGAACTGCGCGCACTGAGCGTGGAACAGGCCCCGCAGCTGATCGACCTCCCCGTTCTTCGCTCCCTGACCCGGCTCTACCTCTCCCGCCTGCCCTGGAGGGACCTTTCGCCCCTGGCCGGCCTCACGTCGCTCCAGTCCCTGCGCATGGGTTACCTGGACGAAGTGACGGACATCGGTGCGCTGGTCGGCCTGCCCGACCTCTCCGAACTCCTCTTCGGCGGCCACCACTCCCTCACCGAGCTGGGCCCACTGCTCGACATGAAGTCGTTGCGACGGCTCAACAAGTCACTGCAGATGAACGGACAGATACTGCAAGGCCGACGCGATCCCGTCCTGACCGAACTCGCGGCACGCGGGGTCGCGATCGACCAGCGCTGACCGTCACCGACAGTGGCAACAGCTGACGGGCTGACACCCGGAGGCAGCTTCCCGGCGTATGTGACGGCGATTGAGCTGGTGGCGCTCTACGGGGGAGTGGAGGGGCGTCGCCTTGGCGAGCGAGTCATCGAGAGTTACGGGCACCGGTCGCAGGGTCATCACAGGCCTGCGGCACCCGCTCGACCTGCTCAACCGAGACCGCACCGCCGTGCCCGGCCCGCCCATCGCCGACATACTCCGCACGCTGGTGGAGGAGACACGCCGGGCGGGCCGGCCGGTGGAGTTCCCCGACCGGCGGGTGAATCCCCTGCAGTCGCCGAGGTGTTGGCAGCGGTCGCCAAAAAAATCCGCGCCGAAGTGCATCCGTTCCGGAGCCCCGGACGGAAGTGACGGCATGACCCCAGGTGGTATGCCCGTTCTGCTCGATGAGGAGCATGATCCGGCAGACGTCGAGACGATGCGTGTGACTTCGCGGCTTGTGCTGGGACTGTCCCGGCCGCCGTCCACCGGCGAGCTCGCTCTTCTTGTGGCTCAACTGCGCGGCCATCTCCAGGTGATGATCCCCGAAGTCGAGACCATCGCCGCACGCCAGTCACAGAGCAGTGATCTCGCTGCCTGCCTGGCGCTCGCCTGCGCACGGGAGGCGAGGCGCAAGCTGGCGATTCCTGACCGGACCTCGCCTGCCGGGCAACTCGCCCTCGCCTTGAGGCTCGCCCGCATCCTGGACGCCCTGTGCAACCATCACGACGCCCTCGACCCGGACGGCGGAAAACGCTGAACCTGACGTTCGCGTAACAGACATCGGGCCTCTGCACGCGCCGCAGCGGGGGATGCCGGAGGCGGGGGCCGGGGGAGTCCCCAGTCCGCCGTGATCCTCAATCCCCGGCTCTGGGCGTCGAGTTCACACATCCGCCCGCTGCCGTCGGGCTCCGACGTCGTGACCGATGTCGTAGCAGACCGCAACTCCCTTTTCCCCAGGGCGGCTTGTAGCCGACGGGCGTTTCGTGGCTGTGTGAGTGGCCGTTCGCGCCGGCTTCCTGAAAATAGGCGCGGACCGCGCGGATTCCAGGCCTCCGGAACCCTTGACCGTATTGGTCCGGTCCAATAGCGTCACCCCCGCACAGAACCCCACACGACCCAACACCCCACAACCGTCGCACTGCTGACGGACGGTCAAGTCCCTGGGAGGACCTGTGGTTTCCCGACGCTCCCTGCTGACCGCGGCCGGTGCCGCCACCGCCGCGGCTGTGCTCAGCCCCTTCTCGCCCACCGCCACGGCGGCGGCGGTCTCCCTCCCCGTGAAACTGGCCAACAACTCCGGCCACGACAACGTCTACGCCTATATCTCCGGCTCCGACAGCAGCGGCTGGCCGGTCTTCGTCTCGGCGAACGGCGCCCTGAACAGGCTGCCCAACCCGTCGTCCCCCGTGACCCCCATCGCCGACTACTCCATCCCGCTTGGCGCCTCCGGTTCGGCGGGGACCACGGTCAACCTGAACGACTACGTCATAGGCGGCCGGGTCTGGTTCTCGGTCGGCCAGAAGCTCCAGTTCTTCGTCAACCCGGGCACCGTACCCGGCGTGGTGCAGCCCGCCCTGGTCAGCTCCGACCCCAACTGGGCCACCAACTGGACGTTCTGCGAGTTCACCTTCAACAGCGCCAACCTCTACGCCAACATCTCCTACGTCGACATGGTCGCGCTGCCGGTCTCGATGGCCAGCACCGGGAGCGGGGGCAGCCAGTCGGTCAGCCCGCTGCCCTCCGGAGCCCTCGCCTCCATCGCCTCCGGCCTCCAGGCCCAGCACGCCTCCGACGGAGCCCCCTGGGACAGGCTGGTGGTCACCGACTCCTCGGGCGCGGTCCTGCGCGTCATGGCTCCCTCGCACTCGCCGGTCGACTTCGGCGGCTACTGGGACGACTACCTCAACCGGGTCTGGAGCCGCTACGCCTCCACCGCGCTGACCGTCAACGGACAGGGCGGCATCGGCTCCTACACCGGAACCGTCTCCGGCGGCGCCATCGTCTTCTCCGGCCTCAACACCAACGGCGTACCGTTCACCAAGCCGAGCGCGGTCGACATCTTCGGCTGCGCGTCCGGCCCGCTCTACAACTCCGGCTCGGACGCCCGCGGCGCGATCGCCGCGCGGCTCGCCGCCGCGCTCAACCGAAGCTCACTGCTGGTCTCCGGCGGGAACAACCAGCCGGACGGCGTGACACCGTCCCAGTACTACCAGGACGCGATCACCAACCACTACGCACGTCTCGTCCACCAGTACGCCAGCATCGGCTACGCCTTCCCCTACGACGACGTCGGCGCCACCGGCTCGGCCCCCGTGGACGGGCACATCCAGGACGGTGCGCCCACCTCGTGGACCATCACTCTCGGAGCCGGTTCCGGCAGCGGACCGGGAGGTCCGGGCTCGGGCACCGTCAGCGCGTACGGCACCATTCAGGCCGAGTCCTACTCGGCGCAGAGCGGGACCACCACGGAGAGCTGCTCCGACACCGGCGGCGGCAGCGACGTGGGGTACATCTCGAACGGCGACTGGCTCAAGTTCTCGTCCGTGGACTTCGGTTCGGCTTCCCCTGGCCAGTTCAAGGCCCGGCTGGCGTCGGGCGCGGCCGCCGGGATCAGCGGCGCCATCCAGGTACGTCTGGACAGCACCGGCGGCACGAAGATCGCCGAGATCGACTTCGGCAACAACGGCGGCTGGCAGAACTGGCAGACGGTGCCCGCGAACGTCGTCGCCTCCGCAACCGGCGTCCACGACGTCTACCTGGTCTTCGCGGGCAGCACCTCCGATTTCACCAACATCAACTGGTTCACCTTCACCAGCTGATCCCAGGCCTCCCCGCGGATCGGGACCACCGAGGGCGAACTCCTATGCGCGCCTGTGCAGTTCCACGGCCAGCGGCGTGGCGGTGAACATGGAGGAGTAGGTGCCGACCGCGAGGCCGATGAGGAGAGCGAGGGCGAAGTCCGTCAGGCTGTCGCCGCCAAGGACGGCCAGTGCGGTGAGGATGAACGCGGCGCCCATGCCTGTGTTGACGGTACGCGGCAGGGTCTGGAGCAGTGCTTGGTCGGCGATGCGGCTGAAGGGTGCTTCGCGGTCGCGGCGGCGGAGTTCCCTGATCCGGTCGAGGAGGACGACGGAGTCGTTGACGGAGTACCCGATGACCGTCAGGAGCGCGGCGAGGAAGACCCCGTCGATGGGTTTGTCGAGCCAGGCGAAGACGCCGACGAGGATCACGACGTCGTGGACGAGGGCGGTCACCGCGGAGCTTCCCAGGAGCCAGCGGAAGCGCGCCGCGAGATAGCCGAGCTGCGCGACGAGGGCGACAGCCAGGGCGATGAGCCCACCCTGGCGCAGCTCCTTGCCGAGGCTCGGGCCGATGGCTTCGTCACGGAGCAGGTCGGCCCTGCCGGTGAGGGCGGCGACGGTTTCGGTGAGCGAGGCTGCCTCGGCGTCGCTGAGGTGGTGGGTACGGACGCTGAGTTGGTTCTCGCCGGAGGTCTGCACGACGGCGCGGGTGAACCCGGCGTCGGCGAGGGCGTTCCGGGCCCGGTCGGAGTCGACGGAGGCGGCCGTGGCGTATTCGACGAGGCGTCCTCCGGTGAACTCGACCCCGAGGTCGAGACCGCGCAGGGCGATGCCGGAGGCGGCCAGGACGAGGGCCGCGGCGGAGACGGCCAGCCATCGGCGCGGATGACGCATCAGGTGCGGATCCGCGCGGGTGATCCGGTCGCGGATGGCGCCGGTGTGCGCGATGCCGGTGATCCGGGGGCGGCGGCGCACACCGCGACGGGCCACGGCGTAGTCGGCGAGGACGCGGGTGATGACGAGGGCGCTGAGCATGGAGGCGAGGACACCGATACCCAGCGTCACACCGAACCCGCGGACGGGACCCGAGGCGAGGAGGAACAGCAGTCCGGCCGCGATGAGGGTGGTGACGTTGGAGTCGGCGATCGCGCTGAACGCCCCGCGGAACCCCGCTGTCAGGGACGCCCGTGGGGTGGGGCGGGAGCGAGCGGCGTACTCCTCGCGAGCACGCTCGAAGACGAGCACGTTGGCGTCGACCGCCATGCCGATGGCCAGGACGAACCCGGCCAGGCCGGGCAGGGTGAGGGTGGCGCCGAGGGCCGCGAGGGCGGCGTAGGAGACGAGGCCGTAGCAGCCCAGTGCCACGGTGGCCAGGACGCCCACGAGCCGGTACACGGCGATGATGAACAACGAGGTCAGGGCGGTGCCGACGACGGCGGCCCAGACGCTGGCGGTGATGGCCTCCGCGCCGAGCGTGGGACCGACGGTGCGTTGCTCGATCGTCTCGACCGGCACGGGCAGGGCGCCGCCGTTGATGAGCAGCGCCAGCTCTCGGGTCTCCTCGTCGTCGAACGTTCCGTTGATCTGGGTGGAGCCGCCGCCGATGCCGGAGCCGCAGGCGACGGACGGGTCGACCTGCGGCGATGAGATGATCTTGTTGTCGAGGACGATAGCGACCCGGCGGGCCGGGTTCCCGGCCTGCTGGCAGGCGGCCTCACCGGTCAGGCGGGCCCACCGGTCCTGGCCCGGTCCCTTGAAGTCGACGGTGACATGCCACCCGGCGCCGCCTTGCTGGTCGAAGCGGGCGGCGGCCTTGTCGACGGCGTCGCCGGTCAGAGAGGCAGCCCGAAGACGCAGGGACTGCCCCGACTCGTCGGCCAGCACGAGCTGGTGGGGCCGTCCGGGCGTCGGTTCAGGCGTGGCGCCGGCATCCGACGCCGTGCCGAGAACCTGGTGGAAGGTGAGCTGGGCGGTGCGGCCGAGGACGTCCGCCGCCTTCCGCGGGTCCTGCACGCCGGGAAGCTCGACGACGATCCGGTTGCTGCCGGAGCGCGTGATGGTGGGTTCGGCGACTCCGAGCGCGTCGACACGGCCGCGCAACACCTCCATCGTGCGTTCCGTGGCCTCGCTGTCGCTGTCGCCGCCGGCGGCGGTCGTCGGCCGGGTTTCCAGCACGAACTGGGTACCGCCCCGGAGATCGAGTCCGAGGTGGACGGGCACGGTGAGCGCGACGTACAGGGACAGTGCGACGGCAGCGAGGGCGATCAGCGCTCTGGTGCGCCGGGATCGTTTCACGGCGGGCCTCCGGCAGACATGCCGCGGCCGGCACTGCGACCGCGGTCAGGGGAAGGAAGGAAGAGGTTCGGGTGCCGGAGAGCGAGGGGGCGCGCGTGTCCTGTGGCGGTTCGTCGGCCGGTCGGAGGACGCCGGGTGCGGCACGGTCGGCCCGGTCCGCGAGGACTGGAGCAGGTCCGTTCCCGTGACGTGCGACGTGACGGGGACGGAGAGCGGTGGTGAAGGACGCTCACCGGTCGTCTCGCGCTGACTCCGGGCCGCGGTGGTGGACACAGCGGCGTCCGCGTCCTCCGTGCAGGGGCGGCTGTGGGCCGACACGGTCGCGACGGCAGCGCGCACCGTGCCGTCAAGGGGATGAGGGCACGGTGCGGCGAGCAGTGTGGTGAGGACGGCGAGCAGGACGACCCGCACCACGGCCCGGAACGGGCCCCCGCAGCACGGGGCGCTGGGCGTGAAGCGTGCCATGCCCCGTCCCCTTCGCATGTCGGTGGCGGTCGGCCGGGAGAGCTCGGAGGCCTCAAGGCACCGGCCGGGGAGTGGGCGGCCCGTGCCTTGAGGCGGTCAGCGGGTCAGGCCTCGATGAGGCCGACGCGGATGGCGTAGCGGGTGAGCTCCAGCCGGTCACGCAGACCGAGCTTGGACAGCAGGTTCGCCCGGTGCCGATGGACGGTCTTGATGCTGATGAAGAGCATCTCGGCGATCTCCTTGGACGAGTGGCCCTCGGCCACCAGCTTGAGGACCTCCTCCTCGCGCGCGGTCAGCAGCTGGTCGGGCACTTCCTCGCCGTGGCGGACCCGGTCGAGATAGTGGCGGATCAGGGCGGTGACCGCGCCCGGATACAGGAAGGGCTCGTCACGCATGGAGGCCCGGCAGGCGGCCACCAGGTCGCGGTCGGCCACGGACTTCAGCACATATCCGCTGGCCCCGGCCTTCAACGCCTGGAAGAAGTACTGCTCGTTGTCGTGCATCGTCAGCATCAGCACCCGCACTCCGGGCTTCAGGGCGACGAGTTCGCGGGCGGCCTGCAGACCCGTCATCCGCGGCATCGCGATGTCCAGTACCGCCAGGTCCACCTCGTGGGTACGGGCCAGCTCGATGGCCTCCGCGCCGTCGCCGGCCTCGGCGACCACCTCAAGGTCCGGTTCCCGGTCGAGGATGAGGCGCACTCCGCGACGTACCAGCGCGTGGTCGTCGGCGAGGAGAACGCGGATCGCGGGGGCGTCGGGCGTGGTCATGGCTGCTTCCTGGGTACGGGCACGGTCAGCCGGATCCGCGTACCGGCCCGGGGCTGGGAGGTGACGTCCAGCGTGGCCCCGATCAGCAGGGCCCGCTCCCGCATTCCGCGGATGCCCGCGCCTTCGCGGGCCACGCCGGTGCCGCGGCCGTCGTCGACGACGGCCAGCACCACCGTTTCGTCGGTGTGGGCCAGGCTCACCTCGACCTGGTCGGCCTCGGCATGGCGGGCCGCGTTCGTCAGCGCCTCCTGGGCGACGCGGTACAGGACGAGTTCGGTCTGCTGATCCAGTTCGGGGAGACCGGAACAGAAACCGCGGACGACGCGCAGTCCCGCGTGGGTGGAGAACTCCGTGGTCAGCGAGGTCAGCGCGCTGACCAGGCCGAGATCCTCCAGCACCCCCGGCCGCAGTCGGCGCGCCAGACGGCGCACCTCGTCCAGACTGCCCCGGGTGATCTCCTGCACCTGCCGCAGTTCGCCTTGCAGGGGCTCCTCGGCCTCGGCGGCCACCCGCTCCAGGGCCAGCAGGACCGCGGTCATCGTCTGGCCGACCTCGTCGTGCAGTTCCTGGGCGATACGACGGCGCTCGGCTTCCTGCGCGGTCAGGACGCGGGCGTTGCTGGTGGCCCGTTCGTGTTCGAGGCGCTCGATCATGGCGTTGAAGCCGCGGATCAGCTCGGCCGTCTCGCCGTGACCCTGGGCCGGCAGCCGTTGCCCCGGGCGCAGCAGATCCACCGTGGTCATCAGCCGGGTGAGCCGGTCGAGCGGGGCCAGACCGATCCGCAGCATCGCCGCGTTCGCGACCAGCATGACGACCAGGCCGGCCACGAGGATCACCGCCTCGGTCAGCACCACCGGCACGGACACCGTCACCGGAGCCCACAGCAACAGCGCGGTGGCGCTGCCCAGCACTACCGCGTTGAGGGCGAAGATCCGCCAGAACAGTGACACCGGGATGACGCCTCTCTCTTTGACACGGCGTTGTCTCCAGTGTCGGTCACCGCGCGCCCCGAGCGGACGCGCCTCCATGGGCCCTGACCGGCCCGCTTCCCAATCTGCCCGCTGCCGTACGCCACGTCGATGGGGTCCAGTACCCATTTGGCGACCTTGGCCTGCCCATGCCGCGATGGGCCCTGGGCCCGGCCGTAGATGGTCATCGCGCCCGATGGGTTTCACACCGGCCACCGACCACGCTGGAGGCACCGGAGCACCCGCGGTGCCTTCCGGCCCTCGACCCGACCATTCAGCAGCGCTACGCGCCCCGTCGAAAGAAGGACCCGCCATGTCGCTCGACACACCCCGGACCGAGACCCGCCCCGAGCGGCTGACGGACCATGAGGCTCGCCAGCGGCTGGAACACGAACGCGCCTCCCGTCTCACGCAGTTGCAGGCCGTCGACGAGGCGGGGCCCGACGCGGGAGAACAGCTGATGTCCGCGCAGAAGGACACCATCCGGCGGGTTCTCGCCGAGATCGAGGCCGCGTTCGGCCGCGTCCAGGACGGAACCTACGGCAGCTGCCGAGGCTGCTCCCGGGCGATACCCGTCGAGCGCCTGGAGATCCTGCCGTACACGAGCTGGTGCGTCCCCTGTCAGCGGGATGCCGGCTGACGACCGCCCCTCCGCCTTCCGTCTCCCGCCCTGCCCTAGGGGTCACATGCTGAACCAGCAGACGAGCGACGACCGCGGCAGCAACTTCTCCACCGAGGACCTGGCCGCACTGCGCGAGAACCTGCACGAGCAACGCCTGTTCCGCCAGGAGCAGTTGCGGCAGCTCTCGGCGGCCGCCACGACCCGAGCCGCCGCGGCACCCGAGCGTCGGGCCGCATCCCAGACCGAGGTCCGTGTCACGCTCGCCGCCTCCGCCCGGATGGTCCTCGCCGAAGTCGAGGCCGCCCTGACGCGGATGGACCAGGACACCTACGGAACCTGCCACCTGTGCCGCGGACCCGTCGCCCTCGTACGACTCATGATCGTCCCGCAGGCCCGTTACTGCGCCCGCTGCCAACAAGACCTGGAGGACGGCCGGTGACAACTCCGCTGGGCCCCCGCCCCACGTCCGCCCGTCATCGTCCGTGGCCCTGGTGCCGGCGCTGCTGTGGCATCGCCCTCGACCTGGGCAGCGCCCGTACCCGTGCCTGGCTCTCCGGGCGGCGGACGATCATCGACATGCCCACGGTGACCTTCCCGGGCGTCGGCTCCGTGTATCCCATCCAACGCGGCTGCATCGTCGACACCCCCGGCACGGCCCGGATGCTCAACCGGATGCTCGGCCACCGCCTGCCCCGCTTCGGCCGTCCTGTGGTCATCCTGACCACGCCCGTACTGGGCGCGGTCGCCTACCGGACCGAGGCCCGCACCGCGGTCGAGATCCTGCGCCCGCGCACGGTGCTGACCGTATCCACCGCGCGCGCCGTGGCCGTGGCCGTGGACGCCGACCTGACCCGCCCGCTGCTCGTCGTGGACCTCGGCGCCCATCTCACCGAGGTCGCGCTCCTGGCCGACGGAGCGGTCGTCGACGCCCGCCATACCGCGCTGGGCACCAGCGACCTGGACCGCCTCACCCCACCCGCGCAGATCGCGGACGCGGTCGTCGCGATGGTGACCACGATGCTGGAGGAGGGCCCCGGTTCGCAGGCGCTCGACGCGCTGCGGCGGGGTGCGCTGCTGGTCGGCGGGGGAGCTCTGCGTCCCGAGATCACGTACCGTCTCGCCCGCAGGCTGCACACTCCCGTCCAGCCGGTGCCCGCCCCGCAGACCGCGGCGGTCCGAGGCGCCGCGAGGCTCCTCCAGGCCGTCCACACCCACCCCTCCACCACCACGGTCAGCGACGTCACAGGCGTGCTGCCACGGTCTGTCTGAGGGCGTCGTCGTCCACCGGGGGCGGGTCGCGTGGATCAGGTGTGCGCGGGTGCCCGGCCCAAGGCGGGGGAGGGGGAGTGGGGCGCCCGGCATGATCCGAGTCGAGCCGGACACTCACGCCTCGAACACGGCCCGGTCCTGCCGTGAACATCCGGCGAAGTGAGCACGGTCGTAGGGGCCGTATGGAATTCACCCGGTTCGTATGGAAGGAGAAGCACCGTGGCCCGCGCGGTACTCCCAGGGGAACCGCCCCACGAAGATCTTGCCCGTGTCCTGTTGTGGCGATGGCGGCGCAACCCCCTGCGCCGCCGCACCGATCTCGTGCAGGCATGGGTCGCGGCCGGCCTGTTCCTGATGGTCCTGGCGGGCATCCCCACCACCATATTCCTGGCCGGCGACACCGCGTACCGCCACTACGAGAAGTCCGCCCGCCACCAGATCGCGACCCGGCACCCCGTCCCCGCCGTGCTCGTCCGGGACGCCCCGCGCCACCCGGAACCGGGCTCGGACGAGGCGAAGAAGGCCCGGTACCCTGTCACCGTCCGCTTCACCGATGCCCAGGGACGATCCCGCACCGCACAGGCGCACGTCCGTCCCGCTCTCCCCGCGGGCAGCACCGTCCGAGTCTGGGTGAACGCCGCGGGAGAGGTCACCGGCCCGCCGCTCACCCCGGAGCAGATCCGCAACCACTCCATGGGCTGGGCGCTCGTCGCCGCCCTGACCGTCCCGCTGATCGGCGCCGCCGTGTACGGCGTGGCCGACCGCCGGCTGGAGCGGCACAACCTCGCCCGGTGGGACACGGCCTGGGCCGAGACCGCCCCGCGCTGGACCACCTTCCCCTGACGCGGCCCCGCGGCCCGCGATGCGTCACTACGGCGTGGCCTCCGGCCCATTTGGACCGTGTCCTGCATGGTCGGTCGTCCGAGGCGAGGTGGCCGGTTCGGGCGTCTTGGGCAGTTCGCGGCCGTCCAACCTCGCCTCGACGAGCTTGGCGACCGCGTCGGTGCGGTGGTTGGTGAAGTCGGGGCTTTCGAGGTCGTCGCGGGTCATCCGGTCGATCAGGTGCTCCGCCTGGGAGATCTCGTTGTCGGCGGGCTTGGTTGCCGCCGGCGCAAGCTCGGACGGGTCGCGGATCTCGTCGGGCCGGCGCATCGCGTGCAGCACGATCGCCTCGCCGCGCATCCGCAGCAGACCGAGACCTTTCCTGCCGGACCCGGCGTATGTGGCGACAGTTTCAGGTTCAGCGTCGGGCTGTCCGGCGGCCGTGTCCACCTCCTCTGCCGCGGTGCCGCCCCTGGTCGCGGTGTCGTCGAGGCCGGACACGGGGAACGTCCTGAACTGCCCGCGCAGCTCAGGACGTCCGCCGGGTGGTCTCAGGCGCGCCAGTGCACTTTGAACACCCAGGCATGCTGCCCCGCCTTGCGTGCTGCTTCGGGGACGTCGATCACCAGTGCCCCGTTGCTGAGGGTCCAGGTCAGCGGGCGGCCGTGGCCGAGCATCGTCACCTTGTCGCCGCTGCGGATCGGGATCGGTGCTTCGACGGTGAGTCTGGCGCTCGGCTTGGCCAGGGAGTGGATGTAGAAGGCCTCGTCCGGGCGGACCGTGAACCGTAGATCCTCGCCGAGCTGCGCCATCCTCGACCAGTACGTCGTGTCGTAGATCGCCTCGCCGTTGACGCGCAGCCAGCGGCCCGTCTCGCGCAGCCGGGTCTGCATGATCTCGGGGATCGTGCCGTCGGCCCGTGGGCCTATGTCGAGCAGGAAGTTGCCGTTCTTCGACACGATGTCGACGAGGTTCCGTACGACCTGCTCGGCCGTCATGTAGCCGTCGTCGGGGGTCGCCCGGTTGTAGCCGTAGCTGAACGGGTCGAGGCCGCGGCTGGACTCCCACTTGGCGACGACCGTGTTCTCGTACGTCGTGTACTCGGGCGTGGTGAAGTCGTGGAAGGCGATCCCCGAACGGTCGTTGATGGTCACGTCGACCGGACGGCGGCGGTTCTTGGCGTGGTTGAAGTACTCGGCGAGGACATGGAGGCTGTCGTTGGCACCGCCGATGTCGCACCAGATGAGTTCGGGGTCGTAGCCATGGATCAGTTCCAGCATCTGCGGGGCCTGGTACTGCGTCACATAGTCTTTGCCCGCGGTGTATCCGGTGTACGGCACCGGCTGAAGGGTGTACGGATTGCGCGGGGCGTGGCCCATCCACGGGGTGTCGGGGTTGAACCACTCCGGCATCGAGAAGTAGAGCCCCCGGTGGAGTTCGGGCGTGTAGCGGCGTGAGGCGTCGAAGAGTTCTCTGACCAGGTCCCTCTTCGGCCCCATCTTCACGGCGTTGCGGTCGGAGACCTTGGTGTCCCACAGAGCGAAGCCCTCGTGGTGCTTCGAGGTGAGCACGTGGTACTGCGCGCCCGCGTCGCGGAACAGTTCCACCCAGGCGCGCGGATCGAACTTCTCGGCGGTGAAGCGCGGGATGAAGTCGTCGTAGGCGAAGTCCTCGCCGTAGGTGTCCCGGTGGTAGGCGTACGTCGGGTTGTTCGGGTCCTGCATCTGGTCCCAGTACCACTCGGCGTACTGCTGGCCGACGGGGGCCCAGGCGGGCACCGAGTAGACGCCCCAGTGGATGAAGATGCCGAACTTGGCGCCCTGGAACCAGTACGGCGCCTGATGGCCGGCGAGGGAGGTCTCGGTAGGCCGGTAGTCGGTGACACCGAGGGTCAACTGCTGGTGGGACACCGCGGCTTGGGATCCGCGTCCGGTCACGGTCACCGTGCCGTCCCGCACGGTGCCGGGTGTGGCGCCGCTGCGGATGCCGACGCGGACGCGGGCCTGCTCGCCGGGGTCCAGGCGCCGGACGCGGGCGGGCTCGACCGTACGGGCACCCTGGGCATCGACGCGCACGGACACTCCGTCGCCTGCGAGGATCGCGACCGTGCCGGCGTTCACGACCGTCGCCTCGACGCTCTGGGCGCCGGACGACTCCAGCAGCGAGTTCGTGGAGTGGGCGTCGCGCAGGGCCAACGCCCGTCCCTGGGCGGCGGGTTGGAGCGAGAGGGCGAAGACGTGCAGGGAAGTCCTGCCCGCCTGGGCCGGGTTGGTGACCGGGAGGGTGAGGGCGACCGCCTCGCGCTGCGGGTCGAGCCAGACCTCCGAGGTGCCGATGCCGACGCCGTGCTGGTCCTTGGTGCCGTCCGGCTGGTAGCGGTACGGGGCGGAGAGCGAGCCGCCGGCCGCGTACCAGTCGGCGCCGCCGAGGCCGGCAGTGCTGGTGGAGCCGTCGGTGTAGTGGACGGTGGCGCTGCCGGAGGCGTTGCCGTAGCTGCCCGAGGTGAGGAAGACGGCCGACAGGTAGCGGCCGTGGGGCAGTTCGATGCGCTGGCCCATTGCGACGATGTTGTTCTTGGCGCCCGCGGCCGAGGAGGGGAAGAGGAAGGGGATGCCGTCGACCTCGACGCGGCCGGTGGGGAGTTCCTCGCCCGGGAAGGTGTAGCCCGAGCCGTCGAAGTCACCGCCGCGTGCGGAGGAGGTGTCGATGCCGTCGTTGTCGTAGAGGCCGTCGAGCGGGACAGGGACCGGCTCGGGGACGGGAACCCACGGCCCGGCGTGCTCGGTAAGTGCTTCGCCGGCGTGTGCGGCGGTGGCTGAGGTGAGGGGAAGGGCTGCTGCTGCGGCGACTCCGGCCGCGGTGCCCAGGACCTGACGTCTCGGATACGTACCCATGAGCGGCTCCAATTCATCGGATGTCTGATGATTGAGGAGAGGTGAGACGCTGTCAACTGTGCGGACAGACGGAGGAGTTGGGGAAATTCATAGGATGAAAAGTGGGGTCGTTCGGCTGTGTGTCCTGTTCGGCCAGTTGCTGGTGGATCTCAGCCACACCATCGCGCGGCCTGAGCGGGGCGGCCCCTTGAACCGTCCGCGGTACCCACTCCGTCCACCCGTTCCCGGTCCTTGGCACGGCTCATCGACGGCCAGGCGATGCGGTTCAGATCGTTGATCGTGCGCGCCGCTATACCGGAGAGCACATCCAGCGCCCTTGCCTCATCCCCAAAGACCAGACAGATGCGGAGCAGTCTTCGGCGGACCCGGTAATGGGGCCGAGAGCGCTGTGGGCCTGGTGGTGACTGGCGGCGAACGGGCCGCTGTGGCTGCGACCCTGGCATGTCCTGTCTGGGAGGTGGGCTCATGTGCGGGCTGCGGACCGGTGCGCTGCTATGGGCGGTTACGGGCGTCTCGGTCTCCGCCCCGATCCGGGTCGAGCGCGTCCGACAGCCACCGTCGTGAGGCCGTCCTGGGGCCCGCTTTCCCTGCCGGCACCTCAGTTTGACGGTGAATGGGGATTGCGGTCGCCGAGGACGAAGGCAGCGGGCCAGGTTTCCGTCAGTACCTTGCTGAGCAGGGGGTCGCTGGACTCCAGAACCTCGCTGTGGCGGACCGAGCCGTCCTCGTTGATCCGTTGGCCGCCGAGGACGACGGGGGAGCGCAGGACGTCCTGGCCCCAGGGGCCGATGGCGTTGCACAGCAGGCCCTCGAAGCGGTGGTCGGCCAGGTTGTCGTCGCGTACCCGCTGTACGAAGTCGTCGAGCACGGCTGCCTGGAGGTAGATCCAGGCGAGGTAGACCACCGTGCGTCCATCGTCCAGACGGATCGGGAGGCGGACCTTGAGGAAGTTGCCGACGCCCTCCGCGATGATGATCGCGCCCGTGTCGGACTTCACGCGGTGCCTGCGCTCTTCCTCTGAGAGCTCGGCGACCAGGTGGGGCAGGGCCAGGTCGAAGCCGGGGTGCTCCGGGTCGAGGCGGCCGCCGCAGCCGCAGGCGGCGCCGTGGGAGTGGGCATTGGCTTGCACCGAGGTGGGAGCGAGAGAGAGCCGGGCCGTCGGGTAGCTGGGCTCGTCGCCGCCCGCTGGTACCGGAAGCAGCAGCGCGTAGAACCGCACTGCCGTGAATGTGGCGGGCTCTGGCAGTCCGAGCGCCGTCATCGCTGCCGAAGCGGCCTCGTGGCGCTCACCGTTGACGCGGATCTCGGCCTCCATCGCGCCTGCACGACCACCGTAGAAGACCTTGACGCCGTTGAAGAAAGGCGATTCCAGGTCCGCCGTGAACGAGCCCGCAACCTTGTGCAGGACGTTCGATGCCAGCAGCGCACCCTGCAGCCGCCGGTTCTCGTCGACGTCGCTTCCGAGACCGACCGCACCTGACGTGATCATGTGCCAGCCGGGCACGCCGCACTCGTCGCCGGTGCCCGCGTGGTCCGCGAAGTGCTCGCGGCGGTCGAGCAGTTCCAGCAGGCATGCGCCCGCCGTCTGCACCCATGTGTTCGCCGCGTCCTGCGGATCGGCGGACATCGACACGACGCAGTCCACGAAGCACGGCACGTCAGGCTGGAGGCTGACGTCCGGCAGGGCAACGAGGTCGTAGTGGTGACCGCCGCCGTGGTGTGGCGGGGCCACGGCCACGGCCCAACCATGCGGGCTGATCAACGAGTTGCCCTTGAGCTGGGCGCCCTGTGTCACTCCGGGCGCGAACTCTTCGAGCCCGGCCCTGACCAGGGCGAGGAACTCCAGGTCGGGCAGCCGCTTCGCCGACGGCTCCTCTTTGCGCGTATGACGTCGTATCCAGGACACCCGTGAATGGTACTGAGCCCGGCCGACCGGACAGAGCTCGGACCTGGGGCCCGGAGGTCCCGGGCACCTGGGATGCGGAGGTGTTCGAGATCGTGCCCCCGCACGGCTGCCAAGGATGACCGGCTTCGCTCACGGACTCACTACTGATCTCGAAGCCGTGATCGCCGGACTCGCCGTGTACCGGAGCTCCGGCGGCACAGGAGATGCTGTGAACCGCATCAAGAAGATCAAGAGGCAGCTCTACGGCTGTGCCGGATTCGAACTCTTCCGCAAGATGATCCTGCTCCCATAGCGTCTCATCACAGGCTCTGCAGCCGACCCAGGTCACGCCAGCGACTGTGACGGACTGAGAGGATCGCCGCGAGACGTCAGATTCCCTTGATGCCGAGAAGGACAGGAATGTCCAGGAGACTGTCCGTAGAGCAGGCCCAGGAGCGACTTCGACAGGAACTGAGCCCTGGACAACAGCTTCTCGCCGAGCTGGACTTGGACGAGGTGTGGCTGGGGTTCGTGCGCTTCGGATCGCAACGCTTCGACACCGCGAACACACCCGACGTAGATGGCCTGCTCTGCCAGTACGGGACCCACGCCTTCGACGGGCCGCCTGCCTTCACGCTGGACTTTGCCCGGCAGTTCGAGGTCAACGATGCCTCAGGCGAGCATGATCATTACATCCAGCTCCACTGCGAACTTCGGTACGAACCCGTCCCTCAACTTCGGGCGCTGGGGCACTTCGAGTCCTGGTTCTTCCACGACACCGACGAGGAACTCGACTGTTGGGTTGATGGCCTCAGGCTTCACGAATTCTGGACGATCGTCCGCAATGTCCATCGCTCGGAGATCAGGGTCTACCAGGAACAGGTGTGAGCACAGCCGCGAATCGACCTGCCGGGTGACGCTCTGCGAGGACTCCACAGGATCTGTGCCAGAGTCGCCGACGCCCGCCATAGCCACCCGGGCCTTCGAGGTATCGCTCCGAGGTGGCGCCGACTCGTCTCCGCGACCACGACGATGTGCTGCCTGGCGGCACACACTTCGCTCAGGACCCGCCCTGACGTTCCGCGCGGGCCTATCGGGTGCCGCGGAATGGGGGGCTGGGCGACCGGTGGCGGCGCCGTTGACTGGGTGACGGGGACTGCGAGGTGTCCTCTGCCTCCTCACGCCAGTAGGCGAGTTCGTTGCGTGTGGTGAGGGTGTCGGGGTGGTCTGCTCCCAGTACCCGCAGCTGGTCGGTGAGGAGCTCGGCGAAGGCCGTGGCGGCCTCGGCCGCGTCGCCCTTCTCTCCCTGCCAGTGGGCGAGATTGTGCCGGGTGGTGAGGGTGCGGGGGTGGTCCGGTCCCAGGATCCGTAGCCGGTCGGTGAGGAGTTCGGCGAAGCCCGCTGCCGCGCCGGCCGCGTCCCCTGCCTCCCCCTGCCACCGGGCAAGCTGGCTGCGAGTGTTGAGGGTGCGGGGGTGGTTCGCTCCCAGCAGCCGCAGCCGGTCGGTGAGGAGCTGGGCGAACGCGGTCGCAGCGGCGGCGGCGTCGCCTGCTTCCCCTCGCCAGTAGGCGAGTCGACTTCGGGTGGCGAGGGTGTCGATGTGGTCTGGTCCCAGGATCCGTAGCCGGTCGGTGAGGAGTTCGGCGAAGGCCCCTGCCGCGCCGGCCGCGTCCCCTGCCTCCCCCCGTGAGTAGGCGAGTTCGTTGCGTGTGGTGAGGGTGTCGGGGTGGTCCGCTCCCAGTACCCGCAGCTGGTCGGTGAGGAGCTCGGCGAAGGCCGCTGCCGCGCCGGCCGCGTCGCCCATCTCACCCTGCCAGTAGGCGTACTGGCTGCGGAAGTTGAGGGTGTCGGGGTGATCCGAGCCGAAATGCTGCCCGGATTGCAGGGTGAGGTGGCGAAAGTGCTGGGTGGCGGCGATGGCCTGGCCGGACTCGCCCAGGCTGCGCCCTGAACGGAAGTGCACCTCATGCGCGACGGGCTGCCAGAGAGCATCCCGCGCCTGGGTGGTGAGGGCGTCCGCGTTGGTACGCAACGCCTGGGCGAGGAGAGCATCATTTTCGACGACGGGCCACACGGCGGCCAGAGCGTCAGCGGCTGTACGGGCGAGGCCATCGCGCTCGTCCAGCGCGAGCGCGTCTCGGACGACGCGCTGGACCACTTGGTGCACCCGGACGGCTTCGTGCGGCGTATCCGGGCTGTGGTCGATCAGGCTGAGCCGGTGCAGCGCCCGTAGTACGCTGATGGCCTCGTCGACCGTGACGTCGGCCTGTTGGCCCTGACATTCACCGGTGTCACCGGAGGGACGGTGCCCAGCGAGATATGAGAGAGCTGGGTCGCTCGTCAGTACGTCGACGGGAATCCCGTTGGGATTCAGCATCGCGCTGAGTTGAAGCATGGGACGGGCGAGGCCAGGACGGAGTCGGTCGGCGTGTTCGATCGACAGCGACCAGGTGGCCTGCACCGTGGCTGTCTGGGCGTCGGGCAGCGCATCGGGCTCGGGCAGCAGGTCGGCCAGCTTCCTGCGCCGGTCGGCCAGCAGGCGGCGGTAGTCGGCGCAGGTGATGGCAGCGTCGATGAGGTACGCGGCGGCCTGAGCGAGGGCAAGCGGCAAGTGACCCAGGTCGGCTGCCAGGGCAGCGATCTCGTCGGCGGGTTCTCCGCGGCCATGAGCGGCGAGTACACCGGTGAGATAGGCGTCCCCTTCCCGGGGCATGAACGTGCCCACGTTCACCATGTGCCGTCCCTGTCCTGTCAGGGCCGCCTCGCGACGGCGGGTGGTGACCAGAGTGCGGCCGTATCCGTTCGGCGGCCACAATCCGCCGCTCAGGTCGGCCGGGTCGGCAAGGTCGTCCAGAACCACCAGCCACCGGCACGGGTCCTGGCCGGCCTTAGGTTCCAGCCACGCCAGAAACACCCGGGCGGCCTGCTCCGGCTCGTCGGAGTCTGCACCCAGTACCTCGATACCCGCCCGCGCATACCCGGCCACGATCGACTGACGGGTGCCCGCACCTATCCACACCAGTAAGTCCACCTCGCCCAAATCCCATGCGGCGCGAGCGTAGTCGGCAGCCAGCTGCGTCTTACCGACACCACCCATCCCCGTCAGGACCTGGCTCAGAACCGCAGTGCCCCCGGCCTCTACCGCTGACCGCAACTGCTGGGCCTCGGTCCGGTTCTGGAAGGACAAGGCGCGGGTTGGGATCAGCCCGACCTGGTGCGGCCAGGCGGCCGGTTGGCGGAGCGCGGCGTTGTGGTTGATCTGACCGACGGCGATGCCGCCGTGAGTGGCGAAGATGCCCGGGCTGTTGCCTTGGATCGGTGTGGCTGGGGTGACGCCGGGTTCGCTCAGACCTGGTGCGAATCCGGCTGAGGAGGGTTTCCCAAGGCCACATTCCCCGTACTCCAGGCGGCCACGGATCCCTGGTCGGCCCGGATGGTCACGTTCCCGCCGATGACCTGCCCGCCGTCACCAGTCGACGGTCCGCCGTCCGGGCGGGACAGGGCCTGTAGTTCCCTCACCGCGTGATGCAGTGCCTCGGCGAAGTCGGGATCCTGCTCCGCGGCGTCCTCCAGCGCGAGTTGTACCCGTTGCCGGGTGCGGTCACTCGGCTCGTTCTGACCGGTGTCGGCTTCTTCGGCCAGCTTCTGCACCGCGGCATCTCCGCCCAGTTTCTGGCTGACCAGGGTGTGGAGCTTGTCCATCGCGGCGTCCAGCCCGCGGTTGACTTCCCCGTCAGCACGGTCGGCGACCCTGCGGCTCTTCCGGACCGCCCAAGCGAACATGTAGCCGACCGCTATCTCTATGCCCGTCATCATCCCCCCGGCAAGCCCTGTCGCTGACACTGCATCAGACCGTACCCTTGCCCGGTCTACCGCATACCTGGACCGCCTGGACATGGCCTGGCCGAAGAATCGGTAAACAGAGTCTGGCGCTCGGTCTGGGTGCTTGCTCAGCCGCCCGTCGGTCAGCAGAGCCAGGACATCGTCGCCACTTGAGATCGGCCACACGGTGGGACGGCCCGGTCGGCGGTCTGGGTATACCCTCCGTCACCACGACAGCGGCCCCTCCACCACAGATCTCCAGCCATCCGTCCCCAGCCGCTGGGGAGTTGCGAGCGCGCTGGACATGCGGATCGCGGCCGCGCTGATCGGCGCGTGCATCGAAGGGTGCGCGCCATGCCGGGCGTCCCTGGCGGCCAAGTTCCTCGACGTCGAGGTCCCGATCGCGCTCGCGGTGACCGCCGGGGCCGTCTACAACCTGCACGTGATCCAGGAGCCGGATACGGACCGTCTCGCCATCATGCCCCTGCGGGCCATCTACCTCCTCGCCCAGCACGCCCGACTGCACGCAGGCGACGCACGGTTGTTGGCGACCACGGTCGAGAGGATGCGCGAGGACCGCGCAGCGCTCCTTGAGGGCCGCGCTGGAGCTGTGGACGCACTACGGGCCCAAGCACCTGGACCTGGTGTTGCGCGGCCAGGGGGCCTGGCGGATCTCACCGTCGTCCGTACCCCGCCCGCGGCGGACCACGGCACTGACGCCGACGCCCGCCCCCAGGCCGACAATCGTACGTAGGAGGCGACCGGCCGTGGCGCACGGGTCGCTGCTCCCGGCCAAGGCGGAGGCCGCCCCGTACCGCAAACCGGCCGTACACGCCCTCATCCAGTTCACCGACCGCCATTGACCTCATCCTGGACGTAGGCCCGGATCCACATGAGCGAGAACACCTCGAACATTGAGCAGTTCGGAGAGAACGCGGCACTCTCCCTCGTCGAATTCATCGTCCCCCCCGCAGACCCGGGGGATTACGTGCCCGCTGAGGTGTATCGCATCTTCAGCTACCTCGCCCGTACCTTCAGAGAGTTACGGACTGCCATCGAAGTCCTGCGAGCCTCCCTGTGGGATCTCGAAGACCGGGGACATTTGATGACCGACTACCGGGGTGAGCCGCTCGACGAGGCTATCGAGCGTTTCAGCGATTTGTGAGGCAGGTCGATGGACCTTGCGGGCGGACTGAACGGCACTCTGAGCAAGGCCCACTCCGAGGTCGACATCTCGCGTACAAGGAGATACCTGACGAGCAGGAGTCGGTGGCACGCGGCTGAGAACCGTCTGGTCGTCAGTGGGCGGAGGCTGGAGCCCCGGCCTCCGCCCTATCGTGCGGCTGTACGTCGCCGCTCGCCGGCAAGCGCTTCACCCGGTCACCTCTCGTCAGCCGATCTCACAAGTGAGTGAATACTAGGCACAGATGTGTGACTCTTTCGAAATATCTTAGTGGATTTTGATAGAATGGCAGTTAGTTCAGCGTCCTGGGAGGGTGAGTGAGCCAGAGTCAGAAGCCGTCGGCCGAGACCGCGATGACCGCGACCGAGGCCCGCACGGAACTCTTCACCCTGGTGAAGCGTGCCGAGATAGACGGGGTCTCGACGCTGATCCACAAGCGGGATGATCACGCCCTGCTCGTACCGCTGGCCCGGTTTCCGGCAGCCCGACAGCCCGGCGTGTTCCCGACCCACGTACTGAGTGCGGCACAGAGGGATTTCGGTGATCTCATCACGCTGGCGGCTCAGGGCCATCCGCAGGTGCTCCGGCGCAACAGAACACCAGTCGCGGTACTACTCCCCGCCGACCCCGCCTCAAGTGCCCTCTCGACCGACCCGGCCGCGCACCCCGGCGCGGCGACCGCAGGAGGTGCGGTGAACAGCCAAGCCGACCAGGACCGCGGCACTACGCCGCGCAGGCTCGCCACGCTCGGCGACGCCATGTCCGTCCTCACCTCCGGCCTCACCGGAGGCCCCACGTTCGGACTACCCGGGCTGGACGCCGCGACGGGCGGTCTGCAGCCGGGCCGGCTGACCCTCGTGGCGGCTGCCCCGAACGTCGGCGGAAGCCTTTTGGGACTCGCTGCTGCGCGGCAGACCGCGCTCGTGGACCGTCGTACGGTCCTGTACGCGGCGTCGGGACCGAATCGGGACGACATCTTCCGCCGGATCGTCTCGGCGGAGACCGGGGGTGACTACCCGCGTCTGAAGCAGGGGCGTCTCACCGAGCACGAGAATGAGGTCGCCCACCAGTTGGTCCAGGCGGGCGACCTGCTGATGATTGACGACGGCAGCGATCTGACCGCCGCGGACATCGCGGAGACCGCCCCGCACATGGAGGGCCTGGCCCTCGTGGTCGTGGACCGCCTCCAGGCCGCCCGCAGCGCCCGCCTGCCGTTGTCCGGGGACCGTCTCCCGGACGCCTCTCAGGTCCTGGCCTCCATCGCGCGCACCCTGCACGTGCCGGTCCTCGCCATCGTGGACAGCGACGATCCCACCCTGCTGGGACTCCTGGACGCCGACGTCACGTTGACGTTCACGCCGACCGAGGACCCTGCCAAGGTCCAGGTGACGGTCGCCGAGCGCGACCTCGGCACGATCGGCTCGGCGTGCCTGAGCCCCGATCTGCTGCACGCCCGCTTCCTCGACGCCGGCACCGCCCCCGCCGTCCCTGCCACCGGTGAAGAACCCGCGCGGTCTCTGGGCAGTGCCGTGGGACGGGAGTTGGCCGAAGCGGCGCTTCCTTACACGTCTGGCGCCCGGCAGGGACTGCCCGCCGCCGTCACCCATGTACTGGCCGCGCTTCGCACCGCGCTCAGGAACGGCAACCGTGAGGCCCTTGACGACCTCGGGCCGTCGCTCGCCGAGCTCGCTGCGGCGCCGCCCCAACTGCCGGACACCGACGAGGGACGTCGCCTCGCCGTCGCGCTGAACGCCTACAACACCACCGCGCCTGCCGACGCCACCGAGCAGTCCGACGTCGCCGTTCAATCCACCGCGGGCAGCAGCGGGCCCGGCTCGGACGATGAAGATGACGCAGAAGGAGCAGTGGAACTTCAGCCGGGGGATGAGGTGGACGAGCCGGACAGCGCGCCTTTCCCCGGACTGAAGATCCTCAAGGCCTCGATCGACCGTTCGAAGATGCACCCGATCCGTGTCATCCGCACCGAGGAGCGGGAGAGCGGGCCGTGGCCGCTGATCAGCGAGCACATGGATGGCGAGCCCCGCTGGTTTCACCCCGACATCACGACTACCCGGGTTCCCTACGTCCGGCCGAACGGGAAGCGCGTGCGCCGCTACAAGCTCGACGTGCCGCCCGCCTCCTTCGGTGACGGCATCCTGTGCCTGATCGACCGCAACGGCAGCTTCCCATCCGCCTGTTCGGCTGTTCCCCTCGCCCCGAACAAGCTCCTGCACACCGGCCCGCTCGATGCGTTCGACAAGGCCAGCGCCGGCATCTACCTCATCGACCTCCCCAAGTGGGACCGCACCGACATGCCGCACCCACTGGGGCGGATCGCCACGCTGCCTGACAAAGAGGGCCGGGTGTGGGCGACGACCCCGCACATCAAGTTGCTCGAAAGACTCGTCCGCGATCGGCACATCGCCCAAATGCCGACCATCCACGACTCCTGGACGGGGAAGGCCAATGAGTCGCTGTTCAAGCCGTTCTACGAGGCCACCCGGAAGGCGCGTACCGAACTCGTCCAGGTCGGCGGGGAGCCCTACACGGCGTACAAGACCCGACTGTCTATCGCGCTGCGCCTGCTGTGGCCCAAGCGCGAGGAACAGAAGTCCCCGTTCTGGCGGCCGGACTGGCGCATGAGCATGGTCGCCGAGGCAGCCGTCCGCCACTGGACGGTCGCGTTCAAGGCCGTCTTGGAAGGACACACACTCGTCGCGTTGCGCAGCGTCGACCAGGCCATCTTCTGGACTCCGCCCGACACGCCGCCCGACACGTACCGGATCGGCACTGGCTTCGGTGAAGTGAAGCGCAAGTTCGTCCAGTCCGGCGAGATCATCCCGGAAGGTGACGACTGATGGCCGGCCCCACAGGCCACGGTGACTCCCTGGGCGCCGCTCTCAACGACCTTCTGCGCTCCCAGGTCACCCCCCGGCACCGGCTGTCGTCGTACACCGCCAAGCACTGGCACGCCCAGCTCAGCCAGCTCACCGGAACCCAGCGGGGCCACCAGGCACTGGAAGACGCCGGACTCGACGTGACCGTCAAGACCCTCGTCAACTGGCTGTCCGATCCCGAGTACAACGTCCGCCACAGCTACCGCGACCTCATCCACACCGCCTACGAGAACGTCGCGATCCTCCCCGCCGACCCGATCCCGGACCACATCAAGCGGGGCCAGTACGAGATCAGCGGCGTCGTCAGGACCGGGAGTGACGAACGCACGCGCGGTACCCGGGACGCCGCGCCCCTGCGCATCGACGGCACCCGGGGCAACTGGGACGAGATCGAGGAGCGCTGGCTTGCCGGCGAACTCACCGACGACGAGTTCGAGGACCACTTCGTCGACGACGTCATTGTGGAGGACATCGGCGAAGGCACCGACGGATGGGAGTTCCCCGGTGCCTCGTACTCCGTCGAAGTCAGGTAGCAGAGCGCACGAGCCATGCGAAGACCTGCGGCGGCTCGATCCACCGTCACCAGTCGACCAGAGACGTCACGGGGACGAAAGGTATATGGCTCAACTGAAGATCCGGAACCTGTAAGGCCTTCTGCGCCAGGCTCTCGGTTGGCTGCGTAGGTGCGAGCGGAGAGCGAATGTCGCCGAGTCCTGGTCTCGGTTCGCCCTCAAGGGGCGTCGGAATGTGGGTGAGAAGTAGCAGCACCCGGCAGTGGTAGGGCCGTCGGCCAAGTGGGGCAGAGTTCGATTCGGCGCTTCCACCATGGAAGTTCGGGTGCATCTAAGACGGTGTCCTACATGGTCAGTTTGAGGAGCCGTTTGTAGCTGGTGCAGTCGGCCCCAGACCCCGGCCCGGGACCAGATGGCGAAGCGGCGGTGCACGGTCGACTTCGACGCCCCGAAGCACGGCGGCAACGCCCGCCATGCGCAGCCGCTGACCAGGACGTAGACGATCGCGGCGAAGACCGCCTCATCATCGATGTTTGCCACCCCGCCACCCTGCGGCCTTGCCCGTGCCGGCGGCAGCAACGGCCTCGCGATTTCCCACAGGCCGTCCGGAACGATCCATCCCCACCGTCCACTCCCCATATCCAACACAACTGCCAACTCACCATGTAGGACACCGTCTAAGCTCCGGATCATGTGGAGACAGGCAGCGACAGCGGCTTTTCCCGGCGTCGGCTTCCGGGAACCGGCCCAGGCATCCGATCTCGTCGTGGCGGAGACGCGACTCAGGCGAACGCTGCCGGCAGAGCTTCGGCAATTGCTCCTCGAAAGCAACGGAGTAATCGGACCCACTCACGTGGACACCGTCTGGCCCGTCGATCAGATCTGCGAGAGGAACCTGCTCTTCTGGTCCGACCAGACGTTCGCGCAGCTCTACATGACGTTCGACGCTCTCTTCTTCTTCGGAGACAACGGAGGCGGCGACCAGTTCGCCTTCGTCCAGAAGCCCGAGCGTCCCGACATCTTCGTCTGGGAGCACGAGAGCGACAGTCGTCGATGGGTCGCCAACAACCTGCAGGACTACCTCGGCCGTTCGCTCCGAGCCGGCGACGACTGGTATCAGCTGTAACGCGGCAGGCCCACGACCATGAGCCCGGGACGCCGCCATGGAGAACCGGCCGCCGGCCGGGACAGCCGCGTGCCTTCCGGGTGGCGGACTGCGGAGACTGCGAGAGCGGGGAGACACAGTGGTGACGGCCGGTTCATCGGTGAGTACGCCCGAGGACGGATCCTGTGCCGACGGGCAGGGTGGGCGGCCGGGGCGGGCGGTCCCGGCGTGGGGTGTGCAGCTCCTGGAGCAGCTGCGTCCTGGCGCCCGTGATGTGAGCCGGTTGGCAGGCTGGCTCGGGGAGGTCCTCGGCGGTGCCGTGGCGCTGACGGACGGCGAAGGCAGATGGATCAGCGGGGAGCCGGTGCGGCTGGGCGGGGAACTGGTGGCGGATATCGCCTCGGGCAGAATAGCCGCCGCCGCCGTGGAACAGGACGGCCGATACGTGCGTCTGGTCGCGGTGGGAGACCGGCGCCCGTATCCGGTCCTCGCGGTGGAGCGCGCCCAGCCCTTCGACGCGCAGGCTGCCGCCGTCCTCACCTGTACCGGCGGCGTGCTCGACCTGGTACTGCGCGAGAGCGCGCTGGCACAGGAGCACCAGCGGCTGGAACAGGCCGCGTTCGGTCTGCGGCTCGCGGTGCTCCAACTGCTGATGGTCGGCGAGACCGCCTCGGCGAGCCGCGCCGCCGCGGGCCTGTGCCCCGGGCTGCTCGACACCGACGCCTGCCGCGTCTACGTCCTCGAAGGCCGACCCGAAGGCCGCGACGGGCTCGCCCGGGACTGCGAGGCCGCGGTGCCAGGACGGCTGCTGGTCGTCCGCTGCCCCGCGGACGACCAGCACCTGATCATCGTCGCGCCGCAACGGGCGGACACCGACGACGTCCGTACCGCCCTGCGTCAGCTGGCCGCCCGGCGGCCCGGCGTGTTCCTCGGCGGCAGCACCCGCCACCCGCTCGCCCACACCGCCGCAGCCTACGCAGAAGCTCTCAGCGCGCTGGCGGTCGCACATTTCCAGCCGGCACGGGCCGCCATGTACGCCACACGGACCCATCCGGCGCAACTCATGGACCCCGCCGCAGCCGACCGCTGGGCCGCCGCGCTGCTGCACCCCCTGGACATGCTCCCCCACCACACCCAGGGCGAACTGCTCGCCACCGTACGCCTGGGCCTGCAGTTCACCGCCGTCAACGCCGCGAAGATCCTCGGAGTGAGCCGCAACACCGTCCGGGCACGCATGGACCGGGCGGCCGAACTCCTTGACCTGGACCTGTCGGACCTCAGCACCAGGGCCGCACTCCATCTTGCCCTGCACGCCCGAGCCGACGCCGCCGCTCCCCCCGCCGGCCCCGGCCCGCTGCCCGGGACGGGGGAACCACCCGGCCTGGAACGCATGCTCGCCGGAGCGGAAGTCCGCCTCTGGGCAGAGGACCTGCTGCGACGCCTGACCGACGACGACCGGGACCTACGGGGCACCCTTCGCGCCTGGATCACCTGTGGAGCCAGCACCGAGCAAGCCGCCCACCGTCTCGGCCTGCACGTCCAGACTGTGCGCCAGCACATCCGCAGCGCAGAACCCCTGCTGCAACGATGCCTGCTCTCCGCAGGAAGCGAACTCTACGAAGTGGTCCTGGCCCACATGGCGATGGGTGAAACACCCATCCCCGCTCCAGGCCGCCCACAGCCTTCCCACCACCCGGCAACCGTGCACGTGTGACAGCCGGCGGCGCGCAACCGTGCACCGACGCGATACCGCACCACTTGCACCACTCCTAGATTGATCCCACGAAACAACGGGGGACCCGATCACTCGAATCGGAGGAGGTGCGTTATGAGCAGCGACCTCACCTGGGCCTAGGGGCCGTGGCCTGTCGGCGTGCGGCCCGTTCGGCTTCGGTCGCGGGCCGCCGCCTTGCACAGGGTGTCTTGCGGCGGGGGAGGGGAAGTCGTCTGATGACAGCCGACCGGCCAGTGGGCTATCGGGTGCTGTTGGCGGTGGGGGAATACCGTGCGGTGCTCGCCGCGAGTGCGCTGTCCTGGACCGGGGACTATCTGTGCAAGGCCGCGGTCAGTCTGCTGGTGTTCGAGCGGACCGGTTCGGCGCTGGCCTCGGCCGCCGCGTTCGCCCTTGGGTATCTGCCGTGGCTGGTCGCGGGCCCCGTGCTCGCCGCAGTCGCTGAACGGTACCCCGCACGCTCGGTGATGATCTCCTGTGATCTGGTCCGGGCGGCACTGGTCGGGCTGGTCACGATGGTGGGCATGCCGGTCCCGGTCCTGTTCCTGCTGCTGCTGGCCAGCGCGCTGGCGGCGCCGCCATTCGAGGCCGCGCGCTCGGCCCAGCTCCCACAGATCCTGACCGGTGACCGGTATCCGCTGGCCCTGGCCCTCAACAATGCCGTCCTGTACGCCGCCCAGGTCGCCGGGTACACGGTCGGCGGAGTGATCGCTGGACACAGCTCACGGGCGGCTCTGGCGCTGAACGCCCTCACCTTCGCCGGGTCGGCGCTGTTGCTACGCCTCTACGTCCGCAAACGTCCCGCGACGCTGACGGCCGCCCGCCGCACCGGTCTGTGGCGTGAGACCGGCCAAGGGTACGGGGTGGTGTTCGGTGACCGGCTGCTGCGCGCGATCGCAGTCATCACTTTCGGCGTGGTCACCTTCGTGATCGTCCCGGAGGGCCTGGCCGCTGCCTGGGCATCCGACCTCGGCGGCGGCGGCAGGACCCAGGGCCTGATCATGGCCGCCAGCCCGCTCGGCTTAGCCATCGGCGGCCTGGTCCTGAACCGTCTGTTGTCTCCCCGCGCCCGGATGCGGCTGATGCGTCCGCTGGCCGTCCTGGCACCGCTGGTTCTGGTTCCCGCGCTGCTCGACCCGCCACTGATCGCGGTAGTGCTCGTGGTCGCTCTCTCCGGGGTAGCCATGTCGCTGCTGCTGCCTGCCGCCCAGACCTTGTTCAATCAAGCGCTCGCCCACCAATACCGGGCCCGGGCATTCGGCGTGATGAACAGCGGCGTCCAACTCGCCCAGGGGGCCGCGATCTTGACCGTCGGCGCACTCAGCGAACGCTTGCCCACCCCAACCGTCATCGGCGCATGGTGCGCGGCCGGGACCCTGCTGATGCTGCTGGCCACGTTCCGGCCGCTCACCCACTCCGACGGGACGGTCGCCGTTCCGCCCATTCCGACCAAGGAGATACGATGAACACCCCCGCCGTCACGCCTGCCACCGACCGTGAATCCGGCCAGCCCCGCAACACCCATGCCCCCGAACACCGACCGGGCCCCCGCACCGGTGACGCGATCGGGGACATGCTGCTCGCCGCCCGCCGGACTGCCGCACACCCGGCTGCCGCCCCGGTCCTGCAGATCATCGAACGCGACGACGGCTTCGTGCAATCGGCTCCCGTCGCCTCCTGGATCGCACCGATCGACCAGTGGCCCGACGAGGACCGCCAAGCGCTGGACCTGGTCAAGGGCCGCCGGGTCCTGGACATCGGTGCCGGTGGCGGACGCGCCGCGCGCGCCCTCCTGGACCGCGGTCATGACGTCACCGCGCTCGACGTCTCACCTGGCGCGTTGGAGGTGTGCCGGCAGCGAGGCGTTCAGTCCCTCGCCCACGGCACGGTCGACGAACACTCCGGTTCCGGGGCGCGTTACGACAACTTCCTGCTGCTGGGCGCCAACCTGGGCCTGCTGGAAAGCCGGGAACGGGCGCCCTGGTTCCTGCGCGTCCTGGCCGCGATGGCCGCTCCCGGTGCCGTCATCATCGGCCAGGGCCACAACATCACCGACTCGCAGGCCCCGCAGCATCTGCCCTACAACCAGCGCAACCTGCGCGCAGGCCGCATCGCCGGTCAACGCACCCTGCGCATCCGCTACCGCGACGTGACTACCTCCTGGTTCCACTACCTGTGCCTGGCCCCCCACGAACTCGCTGTGCTCGCCGCCGGAACCGGCTGGCGACTCACCGACACCGCCCCCTCCGACACGGCGACCTCCTACATCGCCACCCTCACCCTCAGTGCCTAGGCACTGAGGACGCGCTCGATGCCGTCGACATGCCCGAGATCGGGCCGGAACTCGCCCAGGCCCTCGCCGTGGTCACGGCCGCGACCGCCGACGCGTGCCGGCTTCCGGGCCTGACCGAGGTTCCGGTACCGGCGCGCGCGGGTGACCGGCGGACACGGCGGCGGGGTCTGGGCCCCGGGTACCGGGGCCTCGCGATCCGACCTGAGGAATGAACCGGACGGGGCATACGGAGGGAGCCCGGTTCGCCGGCACCCCGCCTGCACCATCGACGTCATCGAGGGGCGTTGCGCCGGCCTGTTGAGGCTTCGGGATGGCGTGAAGCTGCTGAGGTGGCCGCTTGCCACTCAAAGGCACTCATCCGAGAAATCGGTCGAGTCCAGAAAGGTGATCTCCTGCCATTAGAACCTGCTATTAGGCGACGACAACTCAGGGACCGTACCGTGCCGCCACAGGGGAGTGGCACGAGACGTTCAATTCGTTTCTGAGTGGCTCCCGCGTATGCGCAGGACGGGCAGTGCATAGCCGTCACAGCCAGTGGCGCAATGAGCGTGAAGAGCTGCCGTATAACTGCGGCCATGCCTATTTTTTCCTACGGGAAAATACCTGCGGCAGCTTTACATCCATAACTAGGGGAGAGGTACTACATGCAGCCACGAGTGAAGACAAGACTTGGGGCGCTCGCCGAGGACAGCTTCAGCTTCAATCGGATCGACAACTCGGACGACGCTGTGATCGTCGTCAACAACAACACCTGGTCGGAGGCGGCGGGCACCGCCGAGTGGTGGGCCGACCCCAGCGGAAGCCGGCCGGGAGACGCCCTGACCGCCACGGACATCCTGGGAGACGGCTACGGGATCGAGGCTCACCTCAGCACGGGCCGGGTCGCGAGCACACGTGGCCACGACGCCATCTACAGCGTCACGGCTACCGGCAATCTCACCGAGGGCAACACCTACACCATGTGGGTGTGTGTGGTGAAGGGCGACTACTCGAAGTGTTCCTCGACCTATTCAGTGACGGCCTGATCGGATCCATCGTACCTACGGTGCCGTTCCGGGCCGCGCACCTGGTCCGCCGGAAAGGCTTCAATGCCGGTAGTCGCACTACGACGTCAATCGCGATGATCGCCCACAGGGCCGTCCTTGTTCCGTGCTCCCAGGACGCGCGCACGATCCTGCTCACCCGCGTCGTATGGCATGTTCCGGCACGACCACACGGCACATAGCGTCGACCGGGGCCCGTCACAGACAGGCCCCGGTCGACGGTTTTGTGCTTGGGGTGCATGACGAGCGCCAGGGTCTCTTCTGTTCGTAGTGCAGTTGTCGGCGGCATCCAGGACACCCCGGTCGAGTAGCTCACTGCCGGAATGCCTTCCGGCCGGTCGGCGCGAAGCTACCTTCACCGGGGTGTCATCGTCATCGAGCTTCGCGGTGTCATCGACCTGAGCAGTGTCCCGGAGATCAGGGCGCATACCGACGTCGTGACCGCCCGGCACGGTGTCCGCGTGATCATAGATCTGCGACCGGCCGAGTTCATCGACTGCTGCACTCTCGGTCCGCTGTGCCGGACACGCAGCAGGGTCCTTGAGCGGGATGGCCGCCTGGCGCTGATCTGTGTCCGTTCCTGGCACCTGCGCATACTCGAAGCCGTCGGACTGCACACGATCTTCGAGCCCCTCGCCACCCTGGAAGACGCCCTGAATCACGGACCGCGAATCCACCAACGGCCCTCAGGGAACAGAGAATTCCCGTGTGACGCCTACGCGTTGCACAAAATTGCGGACCGATCTCCCCAGCCGAGATCGGCTGAATCACGTCCTGCCGCCATCACCCCAGCCTGGTGTAGCGTCCCCGGGTAAGGCCTCTTACCTTCATTGGCCCATATCTTTCGGCCCCCTGCCCCCGGGTCACACTGACCACTGTGAGTGGCTGGAGCCGCATCGCCGACTACACAGCTCCAGCCCTTCGCCCTCTCAGCCTTTTTTGAGTCCGGGATGTACTCCCGCGCACCCCGGGTGGCTGATGAGGGCGGTCAGGTGCGAGACGGCGGTGGAAGGGGAACCCGGCGCCGTACTCGCACTCCCGGCCGCCGCCCGTGCCCATCCGCACGCGGCGGCGGCCTTCAAGTTTCCCACCATCGGGGCGCCTGTTCCAGAGCGCTTACCACTCCGCTCACAACGTTAGGGGTGGTTAAAGTCCGTCGAGGGCAGGGCCGAGCCTGTTTCCGCGCCCGCAGTGTCGGGTCGTTGGACGGGGGCTCCGGCCACCGATCCGGACAGTCGGCCGCTTTCTGCGAGAGCGGACGCAGAGCAGTCGGTCAAAGACCTGTTGCTATGCGGATCAGGTCGGCGACTGCGCGAAGTCGGCTCTGTGACGGCCAGGCGATTACCGTTGTCACGGGTGGTGCGTCGAGGACCGGTACGGCGGTGAGATCCCGGCGCAGGTCGGTGCCGGCGGACTCGGGCATGATCGCGGTGGTGCGGCCGAGTGCGATCAGCTGGAAGAGCTGTGTCAGGTTGCGTACCTCTGCCCCTGGTCCCTCCGGGTAGGTGCCGCCGGGATCGGGCCAGCGTGCCACCGGGAGTTCCGGCAGTGCTGTGACCTCGGCCACCTGGAGCTGGGAGCGGCCGGCAAGAGGGTGAGAGGTGGGAAGGATCGCCACCTGTCCCTCGGTGTACAGGGTTTCGGTGTCGAGTCCGGCCGTGGAGTCGAACGGCAGGTGCAGGAGCGCCACGTCGGCTTGCCCGTTCTGCAGCAATGTCTGGTGCTGGTGCGCTTCGCAGAGCAGCAACTCGACGGTGGCCGCGCCGGGTTCCGCGCGGTAGGCGTCGAGCAGTTTGGCCAGCAGCTCGTCGGCGGTGCCGGATTTGACGGCGAGGACGAGGCGGGGGCGGTTGTGCGCGGCCTGCTGGGTACGCCGCTCGGCCGCGGTCACCGCGCTGAGGATCGTGCGGCCCTCGGACAGCAGCACGGCGCCGGCCTCGGTGAGCGTGACCTTGCGGGTGGTGCGCTCCAGCAGGGTGACTCCCAGCTGCCGTTCGAGCCGGGCGATCGCTCGGGACAGGGGCGGCTGGGCCATCTCCAGACGCTGGGCAGCCCTGCCGAAGTGGAGTTCCTCGGCGAGGGCGACGAAGTACCGCAGCTCGCGTATCTCCATGCACACACCGTACTTCGAGGATGGTCGATCTATGTCGCCCGGGTATTGATGCGCTACCGAGGGGGTGTTGGTGCACGGTCGCAGCGCGGCCATGCTCGGTGTCATGAGCGAGAAGATGATCGCGCTGGTCACCGGCGCGAACAAGGGAATCGGGTACGAGATCGCGGCCGGGCTGTGCGCGCTGGGCTGGAGTGTCGGTGTCGGCGCCCGGGACGAGCGGCGCGGGACGGATGCCGTGGCGAAACTGCGCGCGGCGGGTGCTGACGCGTTCGGCGTGCCCCTGGATGTGACCGACGACGGAAGCGTGACTGCCGCGGTGCAGCTGATCGAGGAGCGGGCGGGACGCCTTGACGTCCTGGTCAACAATGCGGGCGTGGCGGGCGGTTGGCCGGAGGAGCCGACCACCATCGGCCTGGAGACCGTGCGGCGCCTGGTGGAGACCAACGTCATCGGCGTCATCCGGGTCACCAACGCGATGCTGCCGCTGCTGCGCCGCTCGGCGCACCCGCGGATCGTCAACCAGTCCAGTCATGTCGGCTCGCTGGCCCTACAGACCACGCCCGGTGTCGACCTCGGAGGGATCAGCGGGGCCTACGCGCCGACGAAGACCTTCCTCAACGCCGTCACCATCCAGTACACCAAGGAGCTGAGCGGCACCACCATTCTGATCAACAACGCCTGCCCCGGCTACGTGGCCACCGACCTCAACGGGTTCAGCGGTACGCAGACCCCTGAGCAGGGCGCGGCGATCGCCGTCAGGTTGGCCGCTCTTCCCGACGACGGGCCCACTGGCCAGATGTTCGACGACAACGGAGTCGTGCCGTGGTGAAGCTCTGAGGATTTCGTGCTCAACGGCGACCTCGGCCACCGCAGTCACCGCCTCTGATAGGCGGAGTGGTTGGAGGCCCGGGCGTCGTCCGCGCTCAGCGGGTCGACGCCGTGATGCCTCTCGCCCACCGGCCAGGTCACGATCGTCGAACTGCGGCACGGCGGCCACGGCTGCTTCAAGCAGCGGAAGGAGCGCACGAGTTGGCCGACCGCTGTCGCGTGCGACGGGCACTGCGGGTACCTGCGCAGGATGAGTAGTCGTCCTCCTGGCGCGTCACGGTGTAAGACACTGTGCCCTGCGACCGCATTCGCCGCCCGGTGCCACCGCATCAGGTGGCACCGTCCGGGGAGAGACCAACGAAATGATCATTTTCGGCACCAAGGGATACCTGTACCAGCTCGTGATACTGACGCTGGTGTGCGGCAACTGCCGCAATCCCGCAGCACACACGCTCAGGAAGCGCATCACCAAGTTCACGCTGTTCTTCGTGCCGCTGTTTCCGTTGTCGACGAAGTACACGACTCAGTGCACCTTCTGCGGACTGGAACAGAAGATCACGAAGGAGCAGGCGGAGCAGTTGCAGACCCAGGCGGTGAGCGGCCACGCATATGGGCAGCCACAGCAGCAGCCCTACCAGCAGTGACCCGGCAGACGCCATCACTCACGCCCCGAGTCGTCCCGCGACGGTGAGCGGAGTCATCGCGCGCCGTTCCATCGTGGTCCGCCGAAGGTCGGTGGCGCGCCCGGATTCCCGCCGCGCCCTCTGCCCGCCAGGGGGCTTTCCGAGCCTTCTGACGCCCCGGACCTTTCACGGTCCGGGGCGCCTTCGTGTCACGGTGCGGGCCGGCTTGGTGCATGTCAGGAGTGTGAGGCCGGCGATCGGTGGCCTCCAGTCCCCGTAGTCGGCGCTGTGCTGCACGGGTATCGCGGTGGTGGCGGGCGTCACCACCGCGATACCCCGTGTACGGCTGATGCGATCTGCGTGAGGTGGCTGGCTGGTGCTGGGGATGGGGGCGATGTGGCTGCCGCGGTCGAGGAGCCATTGCAGGGGTGCGGCGGGCCCGTTCGTACAAGCGAGGAAGCCCGCGTCGAGGGGTCGGTAGGCGACGTAGGGGATGCCGAGTTCGCCGCACATGTCCACCGCGTCGTCGAAGCGGTCGGTGGCGACAGGCAGAGTCTTGCCTACGAGGCGGATGACTTCGGGGGTGACCTTGGACAGGCCGATGTGCCCGATCCTGCCCTTGTCCTGGAGAGCCTTCAGGACGGCGAGTTGGTCGTCGAGTGAGGCCTCGGGGTCGGTGCAGGTAGGCACAGCTCCAGCCGTTCGATACGTAGTCGGCGCAGGCTGGCTTCCACGCAGGCCCGCAGGTAGTAGGGGCTGCCGAGGGGCATCGACTGGCCGGGTCCGGGACGCACCAGCCCGACTTTCGTGGCGATCAGCAGGTGTTGCGGGTAGGGGGAGAGGGGGTTGCGGATCAGCTGTTCGGCGGTGTGGGGGCCGTAGGCGTCGGCGGTGACCTGTCGCAGCGACGTTAGAGGCCGTTGTGTTTCCGGTCGTGATCGCTGAGTTTCCGCTGATCGGGCATGGTGTTGGTGTCGCCGAGGGAGGGTTCGGACGTTCAGTTCGTTCTCGGCGATGGGGATGTAGCCGGTGGCATCGGTGATGGGCTTGCTGGAGGAACGAGAGACTGCTGCCCGGGCGGCCGTGGAGGAACTCCAGGCGGAAGCGGACCGGATCCTGGCCGAACTCGGTGTGGCCGAGGTGGTGTTGGAGCGTCGGGTGATCGCTCGGGTGGAGCTGGCCGAGGCCCTGGCCGCGGGTGACAATGCGGCAGATCCGCCCCGCTTGGAGGTGCAGGTTCCGGCACCGCCGGCCCATGTGGACAGGGTGCCGGTTACCGGGGCGACGGTGGTGCGACGCCGGGAGGAGATGACGGTGGAGGGGCTCGCGCCGGAGTACCGGCGGATCGTTGAGCTGCTTCAGGGTGAACCGGGCGACGGCGAGGGGGTGTCGGCGAAGGAGCTGGCGGCCCGGCTGGGGCTGGAGCTGGTGCCGGCCAAGATCGGGGGAGTGCGGTCGAGGGCGAAACGGCTGGTCGAGCGGGAGTGGCTGAGGGCGTCGCCGTCGGGCCGGTTCATGCCGCGAGCGTCGGCTGCGCCTGCTGCGGAGAGCTGAGCGGCCTGTTCACGGCGGGAGTGCGGGCCAGGTGGTGGGCCATGAGCATGCTCGCCGAGATGTGGATGAACGCCTCGCTGGAAGCGGGCAGCGCCTCGAAGTCGCGCACCAGGCGGCGCGAGCGCATCAGCCACCCCGGACTGCGCTCCACCACCCACCGTCTCGGCAGCACCACGAACCCGGTCATGTCGTCACTGCGCTTGATGATCTGCAGGGTGAGCTGGAGTTTTTCCTTCGCCCAGGTCACAAGGCGGCCGGTGTAGCCGCCGTCGGCCCACACCAGAGTGATCTCCCTGAACCGTGTCCGTAGCACGGGCAGCATGGCGCGGGCGGCCTGGCGGTCGGTGACATTCGCGGCGGTCACCCAGACCATCAGCAAGAGGTCGAGGCTGTCCGTGATGACGTGCCGGCGCCTGCCGTTGATCTTCTTCCCGCCGTCATAGCCCCTCATCCGTTTCGGCCACGGTTGGGTGGGTTCTGTGCCGGATGGACTGTGCCGCGATCATGGCGGGGTGGTGCTGGAGGTGCCAGAGGGTCTGGTGGAGCGGGCGGCGGATCTCCTCGTAGTCGATCAGTCGTCCGGCCGGGGGCGGGTTCGTAGCGATGGCCAGGTCATGGCGGGGGCGTCGGTCTGCGAAGAGGTCCAGGGCGTCGCCGACACGTAGGCAACTACCCCCTGGGAAAGACACGTGAGGTAGGTCGCGTCCCGTCCCCGCTCGTACGGTTCAGATCAGTACGCACGGCCATCCTCAGTTCGGGCGTGGCGCGTTATGGTGCGCGCAGGGGGACTCGGCGGGCGGTGCGAGGGGGAGTCGTGCCTGATCCGATGTGGCGGAAGCCGGGCAAGCTGCTCGGCAGGGTGCGTGCGGCCGTGCGGGAGAGCACCGCGGAGTTGAGGGACCCGCACACCCCGGACCTGCCGCCGGTGTACGCGGTCCGGCTCGGCTGGCGCTTGCAGAAGGCCGGGGACATAGAAAGCGCCCGGACCGCCTACACCCGTGCCGTGGCCTCCGGGCACGCGAAGTACGCACCGCTCGCGGCGGTCAGCCTCGGCCCCTTACTGGCAGGGCTCGGTGACGTCGAGGGTGCGCGTGCCGTGCTTCAGGTCGCCATCGACTCCGGGCGCAAGGACGCTGCTCCGTACGGGCTGCTGAATCTGGGCCTGGTACTGCTGAACGCGGGTGATACCGCCGGTGCGCGGGCCGCCTTGGAGCTGGCCGTCGGCACGGGCCGCACATCGTGCGTCCCGTCGGCGGCGCACTGGCTTGGCCGACTGCTCAAGGATGCGGGTGACGTCGAGGGCGCTCGCGCAGCCTTCCGGACCGCCGTCGACTCCGGGCACAAGGAGCATGCTCCGGCGGCGGCGTTCGACCTCGGCGTCATGCTGAGCGAGGCCGGCGACGCCGAGGCGGCGTCCTCCGCCTGGCGCCGGGCCGCCCGCTCCGGTCACCCGAAATGGGCTCCGCAGGCCGCTGGCCGCCTCGGACTCCTGCTCTCGAAGGCCGGCGACCTGGACGGCGCACGTGACGCGTTCCAGATCGCTGTCGACTCCGGCCACGAGGACGAGGCGCCATGGGCCGCTGTCCGGCTCGGCAGCGTCCTGCAGAAATCCGGTGACGTCGACGGAGCGCGCGCGGCCTTCCGGCACGCCATCGACTCCGGCCACCCGCGGCACGCGCCGTCTGCCTCGATCCACCTCGGCAACCTGCTCGCGAAGCGGGGAGATTCCGCCGGTGCCCGCGTCTGCTACCGGTCGGCGATGGACTCGGATCACGCTGATCAACGGGCACGGGCGGCCTACATCCTCGGCATCCTGCTCGACTCCGAGGGCGACCTGCCCGGCGCGCGAGCCGCGTTCCAGACCGCGATCGACTGCGGGGACGCCGGCATCGTGCCGCGCGCGACGTTCAGCCTCGGAGGGACCCTCTACCAGGAGGGCGACCTGGACGGCGCGCGGGCCGTGTTCCAGCGTGCCGTCGACTCCGGGCATCCCGTGGCCGCCCCGGGGGCGTCGTACCTGCTCGGGGAGATCAGGAAGGACGCGGGCGACCTGGCCGGGGCACAAGCCGCGTATCAGCGAGCCACCGACTCCGACGACCCGAAGGTGGCGAACCCGGCGCACCTCGCCCTTGCCCGGCTGCATGTGAAGAACGGCGATTACGCCGCGGCCTGCGTTGCGTACCAGGCCGTCGTCGACTCCGGGGACGAGGAGCGTGTGCCGTGGGCGGCGCTGCGTCTCGGCGACCTCCTCAAGTTTGCGGGAGATCACCCGGGGGCCCGGGAGGCGTTCAGGACGGCCTGCTCGTACCCCGGAAGCCATGCGGCGCCGAAAGCGGCGGTCGCACTCGGACTGCTCCTGCATGAGGCAGACGACGTCCAAGGCGCCCGTGCCGCATACCAGTTGGCGATCGACTCCGGCGACAGGGACGAGGCGCCCCGCGCCGCCGTCAGCCTCGGCCGCCTCCTCCTGGAGACCGGCGACGGCAGCGGCGCCCGCGCCGCGTACGAACAGGCCGTCGCCTTCCACCATGCCCGCCACTCACGCTGGGCCGAGCAGATCCTCAAGCACCTCGGCCCGGTCGGGTGAGAAGCCGTCTTTCCGGATGTGATCACTGATTTTCTGCTGGTCAGGCATGGTTCCAGTGTCGTCGTGGGAGCGTTCGGGTGATCGGTTCGTTCTCGACCATGCGGAGGTGTCTGGTGGCGTCGGTCATGGGGTTGCTGGAGGTTCGGGAGGCTGCCGCCCGGGTGCGGGTGGAGGAGCTCCAGGCCTCAGGTGATCTGGTCCGATTCGCTCGCCGTCCCGGTTGATCTGGTCCGTCTGGTCCGGTCTCACCGGACCTGATGGTGTCTCACTTGTCTCGGGTGGTACTCGGCCGGCTCCCGGCGTGTGTGGCCTACCGTGCCCGGTTTTCACCTTTCAGGGTGGGGTGAGTCTCCTCTGATCTGGCTAATCTCATCCGATCTGTGATGGTCGTACCCCGTGATGCTGTCCGGACAGCGGTGAAGTACGAGCCGTGCGGATCAGATGACGGGCACGGCGGGAGGGTCGAGTAGCGAGCGGTCGCCGTCGAAGCCGTGGTTCAGGGCAGTCGCGACGTCCTCGTGCGGGGTTCCCATCCGGACTGCACCGACCTGGTCCAGAAGCTGGTAGTGCTGCTCGCTGAGTTCGAGGTGGAGAGACCTGAGGTATTCCTCCAGGTGCGTCAGGGAGCGGGGGCCGACGATCGGGATCAGGGCGGTGTGGGCCAAGGCGGCCCGGCGGCGCAGCCAGGCCAGGGAGACCTGGACCGCGCTGGCGTCGACCTCGTCGGCGATCGCCAGTACGGCGTCGACGACGGCGGTGCGCTGTGCGGTGCCCTCGATTGCGTCGCCGCGAGCAGTCAACCGGCCCTGTTCGCCCTGCCGGTACTTGCCGGTGAGCAGTCCTCCGGCCAGCGGGGAGTATAGGAACGCGCCCAGGCCGTGGGCCTGCGCCATCGGCAGAAGTTCCCGCTCGGCGGATCGTTCGGCCAGGCTGTATTCGGTCTGAATGCCGACCAGCGGGGCCAGGTTACACAAGTCCGCCCGGACCGCGGCGCCGGAGACGCGCCAGGCTGGGAAGTTGGAGAGTCCGCCGTGGAGGATCTTGCCGGAGCGGATGAGGTCGTCGAATCCGGCCAGGATCTCCTCGACCGGGGTGGTTCCGTCGGGGAAGTGCGGCATGAAGACGTCTACGTAGTCGGTGTTCAGGCGGCGCAGACTCGCCTCCAGAGAGCGGATCATGGTCTTGCGGCTGTTTCCGGTCGTGCCGGGGCGGGGCTGGTCCTGCCGCGTCCCGCTGTACTTGGTGATCACCACGAAGTCGTCCCGTTGGCCGCCGAGCAGCCCACCGAGCACGGTTTCGGCCTGTCCGTCCTGGTAGAGGTTGGACGTGTCAAACGTAGTGCCGCCGGCGGCGACGAAGGCCTCGAAGATCCGCCGCGAGCCCTCGGGACCGGCGCTGGCGTCCGATGTCCCGAAGTTCGCCGTCCCGAGCGCGTACTCCGACACTCGCAGTCCGGTCAGTCGGCCGAGCGTCTGGTAACGCATGACAGCTCCTGAAAGTCGATGGTGCGGTAAGCTCCCCTACCGTACCAAATAAAACGAGGGGTCACTCTTTTTATGCCCAGGGTCAGCCAAGCGCACCTTGACGCCCGCCGTCAGCAGATCGTGGACGCCGCCCGCGCCCGGTTCGCCAGCCACGGCTTCGCCCGCACGTCCATGGCCGACATCGTCACCGAGTCCGGGCTCTCCAACGGGGCTATCTACCGGTACTTCGCCAGCAAGGACGAGATCGTCGTCGCCGTCTGCGAGCAGGGGACCGAAGCCCTGCCGAGGACGCTCACTGCCGAGGCCGTCGAGGGTTTCCTCGAACACGTACGCGCTCTGGCGCGTGACACCGGCCATGCTCGACTGGTCGCCCAGATCTACGCCGAAGCCGCAGTGTCGCCGCCGCTGGCGGCCGTTGTTCAACAACAGCTCGCCGCCATGCGGGCCGCGGTCGCCGAGCTGGTACCCGACCGTCGGCGTGGGCAGGCCGGACAGATCGCCGAAGGGTTCGTCGCCCTCTGTATCAGCTACAACCAGCAACTGGCCATCCGCGGCGACCTGGACCCCACGCCCTTCACCGCAGCATTGATGTCGATTATCAACGGATAGTCAAGGGCTCGAATGGACCCAACGGAGACGAGGCGGCCCCGGCCACGATCTGCAAGGGCAGCCGCCGGACCAGGTCAACCGAGACGGCGGCTGGCATTCGTGGGCAGGGGACCAGAACACCTGAGATCTGCCACAGGCACGCGTCTCGGACGATCTGGTCGTCGCAGATCGCCGCCCTGGACTCAGCCCAGATCAAATGAGGCGGGACAGCCCTGCTGGAGGGGCCTCACCCTCTGGGGGCCGGCCCCGCAAGATCCACCCCAACCGGTACAGCCACCCAGCACCCCCAGCGCGATCACCCGCACGACTAGGTTCGCTGCGACGGAAGGCGAAACGACTGGGTTCGCTGAATAAACGACTCGATTGGATGAGAGCGGACAGGCGGTGTGGCTTCGTAGGTGGGAGTGGGTTCTGGCTCAACTTCCGTGAAGTGCGCACGGTGAGTGACGTCTGACGCGCGCGGAGGCCTCCGGGAAGTTGCCTGAAAATGATCAGTGGTGGTGCTCGCGTGGGCGACAGTTCGGCGCCGTGGAAGAAACAGTGGTCCGGCTGGAAGAGTTGTTGTTCCCGTCGGTCGCAGACGTGACGGTGCTGTCGGTGGACGTGAACGACGAGACGGTACGTATCGAGGTTTGTAGCGCGGCGTCCAGGGCCGCGTGCCCGGATTGCGGGAACGGTTCGAGCCGGATACACAGCTCTTACCTGCCGTTTCCCGCCTATGTGCCCAGCGCGGGACGGCAGGTTGTCCTATGTCTGCGGGTCCGCAGGTTCTTCTGCCGGGATGCTTCGTGCGGACGGCGGACCTTTGTCGAGCAAATGCCGGGGCTGACCCGGAGATACAGCCGCTGGACTGAGCGGCTGCGCTCGACGCTTGCTGCGGTTGGTCTCGCGCTCGCTGGCCGGGCGGGCGCCAGGATGGCAAGCGTCTTCGGGGTGTCCGTCAGCCGCAGCACGGTCCTGCGACTGCTCGATGCGTTGCCCGAGCCGGAGGCGCCTGCCCCGCGAGTGGTCGGCGTCGATGGGTACGCCACGCGCAAGGGCCGCGTCTACGGCACGGTTCTGGTCGATGTCGAAACCCGACGACCAGTGGACCTGCTGCCTGACCGGGAGGCGTCCAGCCTGGCCAATTGGCTGGCCAAACGGCCCGGCATCGAGGTGGTCTGCCGGGATCGGGCTCCGTTCTTCGCCGAAGGCGCCACGGCCGGAGCACCCCAGGCGACTCAGGTTGCCGACCGTTGGCACCTGTGGCACAACCTCAGTGAGGCCGCCGAACGGGCCGTAGCCCGTCACCGCCAGTGCCTGCGTGTCCTGGTTCCCGAACCGGCCGGTGACGGTGAAGATCGCGACGAGCCCACACCGTCTGAAGAGACCATGACGTCGCCTTGGAAGAGCGACCGGTTCGCCAACCGCATCCGGGCCAGGCACGCCACCGTCCACGCGATGCTGGACGCCAGCCACAGCCGCCGCTCCATCGGCCGCCAGCTCCGCATGACCCACCGCACCGTCAAAAGCCTCGCCGACGCCGCCAGGCCCGAAGACCCCTTCCACGGGCAATGGCAATACAACCGGACCTCCGCTTTGGACGACTACAAGCCCTACCTCGACGAACGCTGGAACGAGGGCGCAACCAATGCCTGGAAGCTCTGAGAGGAGATCGTCCCGCTCGGCTACGAAGGCAGCTACGGCATCGTCAGCGCCTACATCAGGAGGAAGCGCACCTCACCCGGACCGATCACCGCACAGCCACCGGCGCCCCGCCTGGTGACCAATTGGATTCTCAGCCGCCCGGAATCCCTCACCGAGATCGAACAACTCCGGCTCAAGACGGTCCTGGTCAACTGCCCCGAATCCGACGCCCTTGCCGGTCACGTCAGGTCCTTCGCTCAGATGCTCACCGAGCGCCAGGGCGAACGGCTTCCGCAGTGGCTCGACGCTGTCAGGCGCGACGACTTCCCCAGGCTTTACTCCCTTGCCGCCGGCATCGACCGTGACCGCGACGCCGTCATGGCCGGCCTCACTTTGCCCTGGAGTTCCGGCGTCGTTGAAGGACACGGCAACCGGATCAAGATGCTCAAGCGGCAGATGTTCGGCCGGGCCGGCTTCGCTCTCCTGCGGAAAAGAGTTCTCCTGGCCAGCTGACCACACCCACCCATAGGGTGACTGGGACAAGAGAAGATGCACCATGGATCCCCGCATACCCCGCCTGCGTCGCAAGCTGGCAGCGATCCCGTTCCAACCACTGCGCAGCCACTCCTTCGGTGAAGAGCAACACCAGTTCTGCCTTGGTCCGAAGCTGGCGGAAACACGCGTCACCGCGTTTGAGGCCGAGCACGACATCGCCCTGCCCGGCGCCTATCGGCAGTTCCTCACGCACATCAGCGGCTCGGGCGCGGCGCCGTTCTACGGCCTCATGCCGCTGGATCAATGTTCCCTGCTGGTCATGAATCCTCGCGGAGAGCCAGGAACACCCCGCGGATTTGACGACGCAGGACCGGGGGATCACGAAGGCGACCTCTTCCTCCACGTTATCGAGATGGGTTGCACCGACGTATGCCTCATCGCAGTGACCGGTCCTCTCACCGGTCGCATGCTGATTCGCAATAGCGACGGGTTTTGGGGCCCCAACGTCTCCTCCGCCACCGACTTCCTCGACTGGTACGAACGCTGGCTCAACCACATGAGCGCCGGACGCGACAACCGGGCCCTCGAACTCACTTCGCCTCGACTCTGTGCCCATCCAGACCGTCATCGCATGGCCCCGAAAGTCTGACTCTCCGTAACCACTCCACGGAAAGTGCGCCAGAACCCGAGTTCGGGCAGCATTTGTCGATCACCGAGCAGCGGAATATCGGTGAGAACTGACACTGCTCGATGGCGGAGCCGACGTCTTGCCTCTGCTATTTGGTGATGCTGTGGTTGTTGTTCAGGATGTCTTCGGGGTCTGCTGCCCTCGCCGGTCCACGTCCCGTCGGCAAAGGCCTTCGAGGATGACGTTCATCAGCGGCCGTGCTGTTGGTTCCCATTCGTCTCGGTCCAGTCGGCCGAGGTAGGCGATGAGCAGGAGGACCCCCCGGGCGTCCACATCCGTGCGGAGAGAACCGGCTGCTTTCCCGGCGTCCAGCAGGTGGTTGAGGGCGCTTTCGATGGGGTTGTGGCTGTGGGCGACAAGGCCTTGCCACGCCGCCGGCTCGAGCGCTGCCAGGACGCCGTACTTGATCTCGGCGTAGTCGATCACTCGGTCGAGCCAGTGACGCAGGGCTTCCACGGGCTCGTGTTCCGCCAGCAGAGCGGGGGCGGCGGTCACGAGTTCTTCCACGTCGCGCCGGTAGACCTCGGCGAGGAGCGCTTCGCGGTTGGGGAAGTTCCGGTAGAGCGTTCCCTGGCCCACACCGGCGCGCTTGGCGATCTCGTTGAGGTGGACGTGGTGGGACTCGGCGAGGGCTGCGCGGGCGGCCTCGACGATGCGGGTCCGGTTCTGCACCGCATCCGGACGGTGTCCTGGCGCGCTCATAGGGCCTCTCCTGGTGTTCCGCCGCTAACAAGTGGACACGTGTCCGGTAGGGTGGACCACGCGCCGGACACGTGTCCACTTTACCTGGAGGCAGCAGTGCTCTCTCTTCACGGCAAGATCGTCGCCATCACCGGAGCGAGCGGCGGTATCGGCGAAGCCACAGCCCGGCTGCTCGCCCAGCGCGGCGCTGCGGTCGTCCTCGCAGCGCGCCGCAGCGAGCGCATCGACGCCATAGCGCACGACATCCGGGACCAGGGGGGTCGTGCCGCCACATGTGTCGTCGACGTCACCAAGGCCGAGGACCTGCAGCGCCTGGTCGCCACCACCATCGGCCAGTACGGCCGTATCGACGTCCTGGTGAACAACGCCGGCATCGCCCCGATCAGCCCGCTGACCGACCTCGACACCGAGAGTTGGTCGGCCATGATCGACGTCAACCTTCGCGGCACGCTCAACGGCATCGCCGCCGCGCTGCCCGCCTTCCGCGAGCAAGGCTCGGGCCACCTGGTGAGCATCGTCTCCGTGGCCGGCCTGTCCGGCGTGTCCCCCTCGATGGCTGTCTACGCCGCGACCAAGAACGCGGTGCGCACCGTACACGAGGGGCTGCGCAGGGAGTCCACCGACGGGGTAGTGCGCACGACAGCCATCTCACCGGGATACATCCGCACCGATCTCGCCGACTCCATGGCAGATCCGGACATCCGCGAGCAGACGCGCAAGAACATGGACGCGGTGGGCATCTCTCCGGCGGCGGTCGCCCGCGCGGTGGCCTTCGCCATCGAGCAGCCCAGCGACGTCGAGATCGGCGAGATCAACGTTCGCCCCACCGTCCAGGCGTGACACTTGCCGTCCCCGGTCAAGTGAGACGGCCGCCGGCCGCTTGCACAACGCCCCTGTCTGGCCGGACGTCCGACAATCGAGACTTGGGTGGGCCAGTCGCCGGTCGCCAGCAACCACGCCCGCTCCACGGTGTGTGGGTCGACGGTGGACGGGATGGAAGCCGGGGCGGGTCGTGCTTGAGGAGAACAGGTGCTCAACCGGCCGTCTTTCGGGGCGGGTCGTGTGCGACTTGCCAGCGGGGGCGACTGCGGTCTGCGGCATGTCGGACGCATGATGAGCCCATGACTTCTTGACTGAGTACCCGGAGTACATGGTTGCTCGTACTGATCTTGTGGGCGACCACACTGACCGTCGACCTGATCGGAATCGCGTTCTTCCGGGCCTTCCTTGAACATCCCCTCTGAGGACCTTCGCTTCCAACCTCCCCATGACAGTAGGCGGCACTTTCTGCGGCGCCGTCCTTGGCGCCGTGGGGTTGCGTCGTAGGCAACGGCAGCAGGACCAATGAGGTGGAGCAGGTCGCCGTACAGCAGCGAAGTACCAGCCGCAGCATGCAGTGACGCCCCGCTGATCGAATTCCTCAAGCGAGTGTCACAGGCGGAAGCCGTGCCGGGACACCAGCACACACTCCCCGGACGCATAAGCGCAGACCGGGGCTGCTCAAGGGCGCAGGCCCCTTCCCGTCGCAGGACGCGAATACATCCAGGCTGAGGTGTGAGCGGCTGTTCACCCCGTACAGGAATCGGTTTCCTCACCGCGTCCCGCACTCCCGTTTGCGTCCTGGCATCGGGGTGGGCCGCCATCCACGCGCACCGGCCGGATGGGCTGACCTGTGATCAGGTTCGACCATCAGGGAGATTCGCTGGTCGGACCGTTCAAGGTCGAAAGCAGTCACGGCGTTCTGCGCAACCCTGCGGATCCGGCCGAACTGCGTGTGTCTGTTGTCATCTGCCGGTCGCTGAGCTGCCTCTACTGCCCGTGCTGGCTACCTCTGAACGAGGTGTATTCGGAGGAGGGGGCTCTCATGGTGCTGTCGATCAATGTGGCTGTGCTTCTGGCGGTCATCATCGTGCTGAGACTTCGGCGCCGTACCCAGGCGAGGAAGCGGACGGATGAGCAGCTGACCGTGCTCATCGTGTTGGTGTTCGGCGTGCTGGCCGCTCCGACCGCTTTCGGGCAGGGGATCTTGAACGTGGTGGGGCAGCTCGCCGACGGCATTGCCCAGTCGAGCCACTGACGGTCCTCATCAGCTGCACCCGAATCCAAGAGGCGGGAGTCCGGCGGTTTCTTCCGCGCCGCGGGCGCGGGGGCGGGAGGCTGTCGGGGTGAGAAGGAAGATGCGCCGCTGCGGGGAGTGCCGGATGCCGTTGCCGCGGGATGCGGGGCCGAGGCGCCGGTATTGCGGTGCGACGTGCCGGGGCCGGCATCGGCGGCGGGTGAAGCGGTACAACGACACCTACCGCCGGGCCGTCTCCTCCCTGAACGCGGAACTGGCCGGAGGCGGGATGGTGTGGGGGGCAGGGGCGCTGTCCGGTGTACGGGGTGTCCGTCTCCGTCCGTAAGCGGACGGATTCTGTGTACTGCTCGCCGAAGTGCCGTACCCGGGCGTGGCGGCTGCGGAGGGAAACATCCGCCTGACGCGCGAGGACGGCCGTTGTCGTAGACGTCACCCCGTGACGGCTGTCCGTCACGCACAGGGTGGTGTCCGGCGGCGCACGTCGGAGTCGGCCGGGAGCCGGCAAGCCGATGATGCCGTGGGGTCAGGGGCGGGATACGACGTCGCGCACTTCGTGCAGCCGTGGACCGTGCACTTCCCGCGGCTTGCGCCACGGCGTCAGCGCCGCTGATATCGCGGTGTCCACAGCGGCCTTGCGGACGGTCTCGACCAGCAGCACGCTCTCGGCCTGTGAGGCTACCGCCCGGCCGCCATCCTCGACGCGGACACGTGGGTACGAATCGGTACGCTTCTGCACCGGAGTAGTGCAGCTTTCCTGACGACGAACAGGACCCTTGAAACATCCCACCGTCCCAGGGCAGAGACGCTCCCGGCTTATTTGATCAAGTATCAGACACCCATCTCGCGAAGCGCGATGCTGAAGCCCTCTCGTCGTCACCCGGGCTGCTGCCGCTCGCGCGCCTCGCCTCGCGGCGTGGTGACGACGAGACGGGCCCGGGGTGCGGTGATCACCTCACGGAAGGCCGGGTCGGTAAGGAGCATGACCGGGGCTATGCGGTGCGGCGACTCGGAGTGCCAGTGGGGCAGAGCGGTCTCGATGACGGTCCAGGCGTCGTCGGTGGCGCCGGACCGGGCGATCGTCCGGGCCGTGTCCAGGGCCTCCTGGAAGACGGGGGATTCGGGAAGCGTCGGCGGGGTGGACGCGGCGGCGTGGGGGATCCAGTCCGTGACGGGCTTGCCCTCGGACATACGGAGCTCTGGCACTAGCGCCGACGAGAAGTCCCTCCCGGGTCCGTACTCTTCCACCGTGCGACGCAGATACAGCGGCACGGCCTCCGCACGTACCTGCTCGAGGCCGACCGCCTCGATGACATGCGGGCTCCCGAGGATGCCGTTGCGGACATGGTGGTGCGCGTAGGCCAGGTCGAGGAAGGCGCCCAGTATGACAGCCAGGTAGGCACCGGCCCCTGACCCTTTGACGGCGGCCTGCTCGAAGGTGGCCACCGCCCTCTCGGCCTCGCCCCGCAGGGCCTGTGCGCGACCCTCGGCCACTAGCTGCTCGGCCCCATCTGGACGGACGGCGCGGCCTTCGTAGCCCTTGAGTTCCTCGAACGAGTTGCGCTCCGCCGCGACCAACTCGGCGAATGACCCGTACCGGTCGCTCAGACCCGGTTGCCAACTCGACCAGGTGTACGCGGCCCACTCCCCGTCCTGCGACACGTCCCCGGAGTCCAGCAGCCAGGACTGGGCGTCGCCTTCGTCCGCGATGAGCAGGACGGGGGCCCTGACGCGCTCGCTCGTGTCGTCCTGCTCATCGTCATAGGTGTCCATGTACATGTCGGCGTCATCGTCGTCGAGCCAGTCGAGGGCGCCGGTCGTACGCATCTCGTACATGAACGGGCCGAGGCGCGACCAGCCGTCGGAGGCGCCCAAGAACGAGCGATAGCTGGGCGGGAGCCGGGTGCCGAGCCGGCCCTCCAGAGCCGCGATCCGCTGCACGTCAGCGCCCTCGTAGCCCAGCCACCCGGCGGCCCGCTGCTCGTCGCTGACGTTGAACAACTCGCCCTCGGCCGAAACCCGCAGAACGTCGGCACCGTACTCAGCCAGGAAGGAGCCCCACTGTTCGACGGTCCTGAGCCGCTCCGCGACTGTCCCGGTTTCCGGGTCTGCGGCGGAATCCCCGAAGATTGATCGCACAGCACTCCTGACGTTCTGATGTCCCGATGCCCGTATGGTCGCTGAACGCGCCGGGGCCTTGGGCCTGTTCAGCACGCTCGGCCCAACACCCTGGCATCGTCCATGCTAGAGACACCCACTGACATCGCGGCCGGGCCGTCGACCCACCAGCACCGGACGGCTCAGGTCGCCGTCGGTCAGCCGGTGAGATGGACGTCCCCGATTCGGTGGCGAAGACCGCGCAGCTGTCCTCTCTCCAGGAACATGACGGTTCCGTACGCGACGTCCACGTCGATCGCCGCCACCCCCACCGACCGCACCGCCGTACGGCAGGAGTACATCGCCCGCGCCGTCCCCCAGTGCACCGGACTACCGGCGCCGCAGATCACCGAGTGGACGTGCGTGCACGGCGACTTCCACGCCGCCAACCTCACCGCCCGCGCCACCATCCTCGACTGGGAGGGCTGGGGCATCGCACCCCGCGGCTACGACGCGGCCACGCTCTGCGCCTACGCCCAGCTCGCCCCGACACCGCGCTACGCATCCGCCGCGAACTCGCCGCGTTCCTCGACGGCGCCGCCGGCCGCGTTGCCCTCCTTGTTGTCTGCGCCGAACTGCTCCAGTCCGCTTCCCGCGGCGACCACCCGCAACTGACACCCAAACTGCGGTCCCTGATCGACCAGCACCTGCACGCCGTGCGGGAGGCGCCGGGGCTTGCGAGAACTCCTGCACGGCCACCCCTCCAACCGCGCACCGTGTGGACCGCACAACGACAGGAGGGCGCCCATGAGCGCGCTACCGCGAGCATGCGCCGAGCTGGCTGGCGAGGGCGACCTGGTCGATGTGGTCTCCGAGCCGCGCCGCCTGGGGGGTGCCTCTATGTCTTTCGTCAAGCGACGCGTGGGGTTCTGGGTTCGTAGAATGTGCCGTCGCGGAGCATCGCGAACAGCACGTTGATTGGACACACCCGGACGCTGCTGGACCACGGGCTGTGGCTGTGCTCGGACCGCGAGGAGTGGAAGAAGCTCGTCGTCGAGGCGGTCGGCCGCCCGAAGATGCTGTCTTTCCGGTCCCCCGGGAAGAGCTGCTGCGGCGCCTGGAGGAGCGCAACCAGCGCGAGGACGGCAATGCGCTGACCGTCACCCCGGAGGCGCTGGACGACTTCTACGCCCGGTTCGAGCCCCCTCATGACGAGGGTGAGGAGATCATCGAGCCCGGTTCGTTCTGACCCGCCGCGCCGGTCGGTGGCCCACGACGCCCACGGGCAGCCGTCGGCCGGGGTCATCGAACTACCTCCGCCGGCGCGGGGACCACACCGAGATGGTCCGCGTCCACCGCCGCGTCACCGAACTGCCTCCACTGGCGCAGGGACCACCCGGACGCGGGCTTGAAGAACGCGCCCTGGTTCGAACTACCCTGCTCATCTGAACGGCCGCGTCGGCCATCTGGGCTGGCTTGCCCTGTGGGGCAGGTGGGACGGATGTCGCTGTGCCAAAGCCGTATCCGGAAGAGTTCCGCCAGGACGTCGTGCGGGTCGCGAGGAACCGAGGCGCGGGTGTGACGGTCGAGCAGGTGGCCAACGCCTTCTACGAATTCCTCGGCCGCGGAGTCGCCTCGGTGCCGGTCCCCGGCTGGGCGTTCGGAGTGCTCCCGTTGGCGGCGCGGGGTTCGGCCGCCGCCCCCTCGGCGGCAGTGGTCGGTCGGCGCAGGGCGCGGATCAGCGGTCCCGTGGCCGCCGTCGTGACGAGGGCCATGATGATGAGCAGCGCGTACAGGCGCGGCCCGATCAGTCCGGCCTGCAACCCCACGTTCAGGACGATGAGTTCCGTGAGGCCCCGTGTGTTGAGCAGTACCCCGACCAACACCGAGTCCCGCCACGGCAGTCGGGCACCGCGCCGGGCCGACAGAGACCCGGCCGCCACCTTGCCGGCCACCGCGGCGGGGCACAGTGCGAGAAGCAACAACACGTCGGAGAGGCGGAGTCCGCTGAGCTGGACCGACAACCCCGAGACTGTGAAGAACACGGGCAGCAGCAGGCTTCCGGTCTCCTGAAGCGGGCGCAGCACCCGGCTGTCGGGAATTCCGTCGCGCTGACGGGGCATGACGACACCGGCCAGCAGCGCGCCGAAGATCACATGCAGCCCGAGGGCGTTGGTCGCCCACGCCGAGGCCAGGGTCAGCGCGGTGGCGACGGGCACGGGATCGGTCAGTACGGAGCCCGGCCGGTTCATCCACCACACCAGCAGCCGTCGTACGGCGAAGACCATCACCAGTACGTAGGCCATCAGCAGCCCCGTCCTGGTGAGCCACTCACCCAGGGAATCCTGTCCGCCACCGATCAGGCAGACCGCGAGGATGGGCCAGCTCAACACGTCGATGACGCCGGCGGCAGCCATCGCGATGGTGGCGGGCCCGCTGCCGGCGAGCCCTTGGTCCCTGATGATGCTGGCCAGTACGGGCACCGCCGTGATCGAGAGGGCGACCGCCATGTAGAGGGTGAAGTTCGCGTCGACCGGTCGGCCGCCGTTGACGGAACGGAACGCCCCGGGGAGGAGTACGACGAGGCCGGCTCCCATCACCATCGGCAGGGCGAAGCCGCTCAGCGAGACGGTGGTCACCGCGCGGCGCTGACGGAGCTGACCGAGGTCGAGTTCGTAGCCGACGGCGAACAGGAAGAGTGCCAGGGCTACTTGGGCCATTGCCGTCAGGACCGGCTTGATCTCCTCCGGGAACAATGCCGCGTGGATGCCGTGCGGTGTCAATCCCAGCAGGCTCGGGCCAAGTGCTATTCCCGCGAGCAACTGCCCTATGACCGGGGGCTGTCGGAGTCGGCGCGCCAGTGCACCCAAGGCCCAGGAGGCTGTGATCACCAGCGCCAGGGCCGCGAGGACGTGCGTGACGAGTGAGTCGGTGTCCACCGGTTCTCTTTTCCTCGTTTCGCTGTTCGGCGCATCGGCAAATACCCTGTGCGCAGAGGGCTCGTACGGTGCGTCGGCGGGGTCGATGCGCCGCACTCACTCCGGCGGGGCAGCGGCGAGCAGGTGATCCGTCAGTTCCCGGAGTGTTGTGCGGCTGAGGATCTTGCCGACCGGCAGCAGCACGCCGTGTGAGCGCTGCACTTCCTGCCGTAGCTGAGCCGCCATCAGTGAGTCGAGGCCCTGGCTGGTCAGGTCCAGCTCCGGGTCGAGGTGGTCGGCGTCGACGCGCAGGATGGCGGCTATCCCGTCCCTGAACAGTGCCGACCGGTCGGCGGTCGGCATCGACGCATTCGGTGTCCGGTGTGTGGTGTCGTCCGGACCGGCGGTCCGCGTCGCACCGTTCGTCCCGCCAGCGGTGGCCGCTCCATCCTGCGGCGTCGGCGTCGGCGTCGGCGTCGGAGCGGTCGGCCGGTCGGCGAGTGCCGGTGCGGTGGGCGTCGTCCTGTGCGCACGCGATGGAGTGGGCTGGGCGACAGCTACAGGGCGTGCCCCCGCCCCATCCACCACATCCCGCAGGAACGGGGACGCGGCCGCCGCCGGATAAGTGGCTCGCCACTCCGCCCAGTCCACCGGCATGACCAGCGTGTCCCCGCTACCGGTGGCCAAGAGATGGTCCAGGGCCGCGAGTCCGGCCGTGGACGTGAAACCGGTCATGCCGCGGGGGATCAGGTTCCGTCCGAGTCGCGCGCCCGCCCTCGCGGCCATGCCCCGGTCGCTCCAGAAGCCCCAGTTGACCGACAGTGCCGCACGGCCCTGGCTGCGGCGTGCACGGGCGAGGGCGTCGAGGCCCGCGTTGGCGGATGCCGCCGCGGCGACGTGGGGTGAAGCCAGAAGCGCGTTTCCGGAGGAGAACAGTACGAAGTGATCGAGGCCGTCCTCGAAGATCCGGTCGAGGACCCGGCCGCCCTCCAGCTTGGGGCGCAGCACGGCCTCCAGATCCCGCAGAGTGGTCTCGCCGATCGGCTTGTACATGAACACGCCGGCCGTGTGGAAGACGCCCCGCACCGCCGGGTGGCCGGTGCTGCGGCGATGTTCGACCAGACGCCGCATCGACCGTTCGTCCGCCGCGTCCACCGGTGCGTACTGCACCTCGACACCCTGACCGCGCAGTTCCTCCAGCAGGGCGGCGGCATCGCCTCCCGACGTGGACGCCGTACCCGGCAGGGAGCGGCCGGTGAGCAGCAGGTGCCGGGCGCCGCGCACGACGAGCCAGCGGGACACCTCGGAGCCGATGCCGCCGGCGCCGCCGGTCACCAGATAGGTGGCGTCCGGCCGCAGCCGTGTGGGTGCGGGTGCCTTCGCCCGGGGTATCGGCAGGTCGACCTGAGGTGGCCCCAGGTCCACGAGCACCCGGCCGGTGTGCCGGGCCGCGCGCATGTCGTCGAACGCCGCACCGATCGCGTCCAGCGGGTACAACTCGGCCGGCAGTGGCGGGAGTTCACCTGCCGCTACCAACCGCAGGACCCGGTCGAGCAGCGCTCCCGCCCGTTCGGGACACTCGCGGCAGAAGGCGTCGATGTCGAGCACCTGGACGGAGGAGCCGTGCGGCAGCCCGCGCGGGTCCGTCGGACGGTCCGCCGGCGGATTCTGTTCGGCCAACTCCACGTAGCGCCCGTACGGGGCGAGCATGCTCAGGTTCTGGTCGACGGCCGAGCCCGTCAGCGAGTTGAGGATGACGTCCATGCCCGTGCCGTGCGTCCTGGCCAGCAGGGGACCCGCGAAGTCGCCCCGGGAGTCGGCCACATGGGCCACGCCCATCGCTCGTAGCAGGGCTCGTCGCCGGTCGCTGCCGGCGGTCGCGTGGATCTCGGCGCCGCGCCACCGCGCCACTTGGAGCGCGGCGAGGCCTACGCCCGTCGTGGCCGAGTGGATGAGGACCTTCTCGCCCGCACGCAACGCCGCAAGTTCGACCAGGCCGTACCAAGCCGTCAGGTAGGGGATCGGCACGGTGGCGGCCTCGGCGAGGCCCAGGGAGCTGGGCAGCCGGTGGGTCAGCCGACGATCGGCGAAGACCTCTGTGGCCTGTCCCTGTTGGGTGATGGCCACCACCCGGTCGCCCACGGACACGCCTCTGACCGAGGCGCCGACGGCCGTCACCGTGCCGGACGTCTCCCGGCCCGTCAGGCCGTCGTCGTGCGCGGAGCGAGACCCGGCCGCCCGGAGGACGTCGCGGAAGCCGACCGCGCTGTAAGCCGCGGCGATCCGCACCTCGTCGGTGGTCGGCTGTCGCGTCGTGGGCACCGCACGCACCGGGTGTGCGTCATGGCTGCGGCCCGGCACCAGCTCGGTGACCTCGTCGGGGCAGGGTGTCGGCGCCAAGCGGTGCAGGCGCAGGACGTGGCGTCTGTCCGCGCGCAGCGCGATCTGGTCCTCGTCCCGGTTGCCGACCGTGATCTCCTGGGCCAGCGCCTCGGTCTGCTCCGCGCCCCGCGCCGGGTCCAAGTCGATCAGGGTGTGCGGGACGGTGGACAGTTCGCTCGCCGTCGTGCGTCCGAAGCCCCACACGGCGGACTGTTCCGGGTCCGGTGCTCCGTCCGTGTCCACCACCGTCTCCGCGCCCCGGGTCACGAGGACGAGCCGGGGGAGGGGCCCCTCCCACCGGGCCGTGGACAGCGCCCGTTCCAGCAGCAGTGCGCTCCCCAGGCCCAGCGGAACTTCCCCGACCGGCCGTGACGTCCGCAGGCTCCACAGATGCACGACGGCCGCGATACCTCCGGGCCGGTCGCGTCCGGCCTCGCACACCAGCCGGGCGTAGTCGTCGAGACGGGACGGGTCGATGCGGTAGGTCCCGTCGTCGTCGCGCCCGTACCGCTCTCCGGGGCGTACGGCGATCCGGGCGCCCTGCGCCGGGGCAAGCCGGGGCCCGAACTCCTCGTCCTCGAAGACCAGCCAGGCGCCCGCGGCCGGTTCAGGAGCGGGCGTGGGCGGGGGCGCAGGAAGCCAGCGGGGCCGGTAGAGCCAGTCGGTGAGCGGGCCGGGGTCCTCCTGCCGTACCAGCCAGCGGATGCGCAGACCGCGGAACTCGGCCAGCAGTGTGCCCTGTTCGTTCCGGACGGAGATGTCACCGCTGAAGGACTCGGCCGTCAGGTCTCGTCGTACCACGTGGCTGTGCAGAGTCCCGGTGAGAGGTCCGTGGAGGCGGAAGGCGTCCAGGGAACCCAGGACGAACGCGTACTGGTCGCCGGGTTCGCAGGTGTCGGGCAGAGTCGCGGCGAGGACCTGCCCGCAGGCGTCGAGAACCGCCGGATGGGCGTGGTGGCGCCCACCGCCGGACAGCTCGGACAGGCCCGGCGGAACGGTGATCTCGGCGAGTGCCTCTCCCTCGCCGCACCACACCCGGCCGATGCCCCGGAACACGCCGTGCCAGTCGTTGCCGCGGGCCGCGAACCGACGGTAGAACTCGGCGCCGGCGAGATGGTCGGGGGCGCGTTCCGCGATGCGTCGGGGTGTCTCCTCGGGGACGTCGAGCAGGCGGGTGCCCTCGGAGATCTTCTCGACCCGGGCGTGCGCGTGCCGGGTCCACCCGGTGCCGTCGGCGGTGGAGACGTCGAACGCCCAGGCCGGGCCGTCCGGTCGGAGCGTCACCCGCAGCGTCGGCGGAGCGTCCGGGGTGAGGAAGAGCGCCTTCTCGTAGCGGACGTCCGTGACGGCTGCCTCGGCTCCGACGGCCTCGGCGGCGGCCACCGCCAGTTCCAGGTAGGCGGTGCCGGGCAGGATGACCATCCCCTGCACCTGGTGATCCAGGAGGTAGGCGCTGCGGTCCAGGTCGACCGGACCCTCCCAGCGGTGGGCACCGTCGTCCAGGACCGTGTGCGTGCCAAGGAGGGGGTGCCCGGCCCGGATGTCCGCCGTGTTCGTCGCGGCGGGCGGTCCGAACCAGAACTCGGTGCGCTGCCAGGGGTGGGCGGGCAGTGTCACGTACGCGGCCGGGTCGTCGAACAGCGCGTCGAGACGTATCGGACACCCGGCCTGGTGGAGCTGCCCGACCGCGGTCAGCAGGGTGGTCCGCTCATCGGTGCCGCGCAGCAGCGACGACACCACCTGGTCGTCGGTGCGCTGTGTGGGCAGGCACTCCTTCACCGCCCCGCCGAGGATCGGGTGCGGGCTGATCTCGATGACGGCCGCCGCCTCGCAGTCGGCGGTCTCGGCGTCGACGGCCGCGTGGAAGCGGACCTCGTCGCGGAGGTTGCGCACCCAGTAGTCGGCGTCCAGTTCCGCACCGGTCAGCAGGTCTCCGGTCACCGTCGAGCGCAGCGGAGTCGCGCCCGCGCGCGGGCGGACCGACTCCAGTGCGGTGCGCAGGGTGTCCAGCAGGGGATCGACGTGGGTGCTGTGCGAGGCCACGTCCACCTTGACGATCCGGGTGAGCACCTCCCGCCGCGTCAGCGCCTCAAGCAGCTTCTCCACCGCCGGGGTGCTGCCCGAGACGATGGTGCGCCGCGGGCCGTTGCTCACCGCGACGTCCACGCCCGGTACGCCGGCGAGTTCCCGGCGCAGTTCGTCGGCGGGCAGGTCCACCGCGGCCATGGTTCCGGTGCCGGCGATCGTCCTGAGCAGCGCGCTGCGACGACAGATCACCGCGGCGCCGTCGGCGAGGGTGAGCGCGCCCGCGGCGCAGGCGGCGGCGACCTCGCCCATGCTGTGGCCAATCACGACATCGGGCGTGACTCCCCACGACCGCCACAGCGCGGCGAGACCGACCTCGACCGCCCACAGCAGCGGCTGCACGATGTCGATGGGCCAGGCCGCCTCGTCGCCGGAGGTCAGCTGCTCGATCACGGACCAGCCACGTTCGGCCCGGACGTGCCGGTCGCACTCCTCGACGGCCTCCCGGAACACGGCCGAGGTGCGCAGCAGACCGCGCCCCATCCCGGACCACTGCGAGCCCTGCCCGGGAAACACGAAGACGGTCTTCCAGCGCGCGGCGGCCCTGGCGGCGACGATCGGTCGGCCGTCGCGCAACTGCCGTACGACCTGGTCGTGTTCGGCGGCCAGTACGGTCATGCGGTGCCGGTGATGGGTGCTGCGGGCCAGGGTGCTGAAACTGAGGTCGCGCAGCGTATGCCGGCGGCCCTCCCCATCGGGTCCGAGGAAGTCGCCGTAGGTGGCGGCGAGTTGGCGCAGCGCTGTGGGTGTCCGGGCGGACAGGGCGAGCAGGTGCGGACCGGATGCGTCGGTCCGCGGTGTCACGGGCGCGGGGCGGTGCTCGCCGAGGACGACGTGAGCGTTGGTGCCGGAGATGCCGAACGAGCTGACGGCCGCGTACCGTACGGCGTTTTCCCCGCCCCATTCGCGGGCGGCCTGTGGAATCTCCAGCGCCATGCTGTCCCAGTTCACGGCGTCGGTCAGCCGGCCGCTGTGCAGAGCGGGCGGGACGACGCCGTGCGCCACGCACAGGGCCGCCCTGATGAGCGCTGCGATCCCGGCCGCCGCCTCGGTGTGCCCGATGTTCGTCTTCACGGAACCGACCAGCAGGGGGTCCGCGGCCGTGCGGCCCGCGCCGGTGCCGTAGACCGTGTCCAGGGAGCGCAGTTCGATCGGGTCGCCGGTGGGGGTGCCGGTGCCGTGCGCCTCCACGAAGCCGACGGCGCGCGGGTCCACGCCGCCGCGCGCGCAGGCGTGCCGCATCGTGTCGATCTGGCCGGTCTGCGAGGGCGTCATCAGATACCCGCTGCTGCGGCCCTCGTTATCGACGGCCGAGCCGTGGATGACCGCGTGGATCCGGTCGCCGTCCGCCTCGGCCCGAGCGAGTGTCTTCAGGACGACGACACCGACACCGTCGCTGCGCACGAAGCCGTCGGCATCGGCGGCGCCGAACTTGCACCGGCCGTCCGCGGACAACATGTCCGCCTGGGAGAACGTGATGCTCTCCTCCGGAGTGAGCACCAGGTTGACGCCGGCGGCCAGGGCGAGGGTCGCCTCCCCGGCGCGCAGCGCGGCGCACGCCTGGTGCACGGCCACCAGCGAGGACGAGCAGGCCGTGTCGACGGAGGTGCTCGGGCCGCGCAGGTCGAAGAAGAACGACAGACGGCCGGACAGGACGCTGCGTGACGTGCCGGTGTTGGCGTAGATGTCCAGCGCCCCGGCCGCCCGCAGCAGATCCCAGTACTCGGCGGTCCGCTGCCCGACGACGACCGCGGTCGGGCTGCCCGCGAGCCGGTCCAGCGTCAGCCCGGCGTCCTGCACGGCCGCCGCGGCGGTGTGCAGGAGCAGTCGCTGCTGCGGATCCATGTGACTCGCCTCGCGCCCGGAGATCCCGAAGTAGGCCGCGTCGAAGCCCCGGATGTCGGGCAGGAAGCCGCCCCGGCGGCTCACGATCCGTCCGGGGGTGCGGGGTCGCGGGTTGTGGAAGGCGTCGATGGGGAAGCGGTCGGGCGGGACGTCCGACGTGGCGTCCACGCCGGCGAGCTGCATCCGCCAGAACGCGGCGACGCCGTCGGCGCCGGGGAACTCGCATGCCATCCCTACGATGGCGATCGGCTGGGGAGCGGCCGGGTCCTGCTGCGCCGTCACGCGGCACCTCCTGTCGGCGTCGTCAATTCCTAGATCCAGGACGGCAGTTCGGTGAGGGTGAGAACCGCGGCCGCGGCCGACCAGCCCGGGGCGCCGCCGAACAGGAGCACGTGGTCGCCCGCGTCGAGGCGTCCGGTGCGCAGCAGATGGTCCAGGGCGATGAACTGGTCGCTGGACGAGGCGTGTCCGATCCCGCAGCCGAACTCCCACTGCGACTGGGCGACGTCCAGGCCGAGCGGCTCCATGACGCAGTTGCGGGTGGTCGCCTCGTCACCGTTGGGCACCAGCACCCAGCGCAGATCGGCGGCCTTGACTCCGGCGTCGTCCAGCGCGGCCTGCGCCGTCTGGGAACAGGCCTTCGCTATGCCGTCGGCGACACTCATCCCGCCGACCTCGCGCACCCGCTCGTTGAACTGCTGGGCGCGCTCCACCGTGTCGATACGCCGGCCCGTGGAACCGGTGGGCGGGAACAGAGGTTCGTCGCCGCGCGCCATCGCCTCGAAATCCGGATAGACCCGGGAGACGACCGCGTCGACACGGGCGAAGCCACCCCGCGAGCTGATCACGACGGAACTGGCCGCGTCGGCGGCGATCACCCCCATCGGCCCGCTGTCCCACCGGTTGAACAGCGGCGAGTTGAAGTTGTCCGCCGTGGTCAGGAGGATGTCCGGCCGGCGGTCGGACTGCAACGGCAGCAGCCCGGCGGCCAGTTCGAGACCGGTGAGCATGCTGTTGCACCCGTTGCGGATCTCGGTGCCGGTGGCCCCCGCGATGCCCAGCTCCCGCATGACGAAGGCGGTCGGTGACCACATCTCGGGGCCTTGGTAGAACGTCGAGCCGTGCAGCACCGTGCCGATCGCGGCGACCCCGCCGGCGGAGTGGCCCAGCGCGGTGCGCGCGGCGCGCACGGCCATCTCGGGTGGTGACTCCGGCCCGGCGACCAGCACACTGCGCAGCCCGCTCTCCGCGAAGACCGTGGCGTCGTACAGACCCGCGGCGACCGCCTCGGACGCGGGGAAGGCGTCGGGCTGCCAGCAGCCGAGCCCGGCCAGGAACATGCCGGCCGGCTTCACGCGGGCCTCCTGGCGGCGTGCCTGCGGGACGCGGCCCGCTCCGAGCGCGGGGGCCGGGCTCTGTTCACGGCGATGCACCACCTTCTGCTGTGTACGGATCGGACGGGAGCGGCGGCTGCGGCTCCTGGTCGTACGTCGTGCCGGGAAGCTCTGGCCGGGCGGCGGACACCGCGCTGAGCCCGCCGCCCCGTGCGCCTCGGTTCGAGGGCGTCCCTCCTCATCCGGCGGCCCACTGACCGGTGCGCGGCGCGGTCTCCGAGCCCACCAGGCGCGCGAGTCGTGCCACGGTCAGCCCGGTCAGGCCCGGTACGGCGAGAGCGACCGGTTCCGCCGTCGGCGCGACCGCGACCGTGACGCAGCCCGCGGCCCGTCCCGACCGGAGCCCGGTGGACGAGTCCTCGACGACGGCGCACCGACCCGGCGCGAGGCCGAGTCGGGCGGCGGCGGTGAGATACGCCTCCGGGTGCGGTTTCGGGTGCCGCACCTCGTCACCCGCCACGGTCACCGCGAACCCGGCCGGGCCCAGCGAGGGCAGCACGGCGTCGACCATCGCCCGGTACGAGGACGACACCAACGCACACGGAACGCGGGCCCGCCGCAGCTCCCCGAGCAGCGCGACGGCGCCGGGCAGCGGGGTGATCCCGGGCCGCAACCGGTCGAGCATGCGGGCACTGACGCGGGCGTACAGGTCCCGCTCGGGCATCGGCGTCCGCATGAGGCCGGTCAGCCGGGCCAGGTTCGCGGCGACGTCACGGCCCCGCAGCTCCTCCGGCCGCAGGGCCGTCTCCGGTACCCCGGACGCGGCGAGCACCTCCGACAGCGCGTCCAGCAGGAGGGCCTCGGTGTCGACGAGGGTTCCGTCCATGTCGAACAGCACCGCCCAGGGCGCGGTCAGAACAGGGCCCGGGAGCTGAGGGACACTTTCATCTTTCCCAGCAGCGGGTGCCAGAGATGGTCGGGGTCGGCCTCCACGGCGGCGATGAAGTCACGCATCGCTGTCAGAGCGGCCGGCTCCTGCTCGTCGTAGACGTCGCCCTGGAGCAGTTTCAGGACGTCGATGCGGTAGCGGGGATCCTGGACGAAGGCGGTGAACAGGATGTTGAGGCGGTAGTAGATGGAGATGAACTCGTACCAACTCGACACACCGCGCCGCAACTTGGTCACGTAGGTGTCGAACCGGGCGGCCTTGAAGTCGCCGGCCTCGGCGGCGGCGATGATGTCGGCGCAGGCCAGCCGGGCGCTGTTCATCGCGACGCTGACCCCGCTGGAGAAGATCGGGTCGACGAACCGTGCGGCGTCGCCGATCATCACCATCCCGTCGTCGCACACCTTGGTCATGCCGTAGCTGTAGTCGCCCTCGGCTTTGAAAGGCCGGACCCGCTCGGCCTTCTTCAGCGCGTCGTGCAGCAGCGGCCTGCTGGCCACCGAGTCCCAGAAGAACCCTTCGAGATCGTCCTTGCCCTCCCGGAACCGCGCCTTCTGGGTGACGACGCCGACCGAGGTGATCGTGTCGGTGATGGGGATCTGCCACACCCAGGTGTCACTGAGCGGCAGGAAGTGGATGAAGATGTACTCGGCCTGGTTCGCGTCGTTCGACAGGGCCTCCCGGTCCAGTCCCTCGAACCAACTGTGCACGGCGTACTGGTTGAACACCGGATCGGGCACCTTGACCTTCAACTGTCGCCCCAGCAGGGTGCCGCGTCCGCTGGCGTCCACGACCATCCGCACGGGCACCTCGGCGGTCGTCCCGCCCAGCCCGACCCGCAGCACGGGCCGCGCGCCGTCCGCGAAGTCCACGCCCCGCACCCGTACCCCGGAGAACACCTTCGCCCCCAGACTCTCCGCGTGCTTGAGCAGGATGTGGTCGAACCGGCCGCGGTCGACGTGGAAGGTGTAGTCGCGGTCCACGCCCAACTGGTCGCGTTCGTTGAACAGCACGTCGGCGGCCCCGAGACCGTGGTCGTGGACCTGGAAGCCGAGCGGGTCCACGTCGTCCGCGTTCGCCGAGGTCCAGGCGGCGCCGTACTTGCGGGGGAAACCCGCCGCCTCGATCTTGTCCATGGCGCCGATCTCCAGCAGCACGGGTGTGGTCGCCGGCACCAGGGACTCACCCACGTGCTCGCGGGGGAAGAACTCGCTGTCGAAGACGGCGACCGACAGCCCCGCCCTGGCCAGATAGGAGGCGGCGGTGGAACCGGCCGGGCCGCCGCCGATGATGCCGATGTCGTAGTCGTACGTCATCCGTGCTCCTGTCAGCGCGAGGTTTCAGAGCGAGGCGGTCTGCGAACGGAGCAGCAGGATCAGGTCGGTGATCGACTCCAGCGAGCGGAAGTGCTCACCGGTCATGTGCACCGGTGGCACCCGCACGCCGTACGCGGTGCGGATGTGCGACAGCAGACGAGCGGTGCGCACCGAGTCCAGGATCCCCATCTCCAGCAGCGGGCTGGCGGCGGTGATCTGGTCGGACGGCACACCCGTCGCGAGTTCGTCTGTCACATAGCGGAGCAGGCCTTCGAGCAGCGTCACGCGGTCAAGGTCCGTCATGTTGCGGTTCCTCCGGGTGTCAGAGCCGTGCCGACGCACGCGCCACGACGTACCTCGTCGGCAGCTCCAGCGGCTGCCCGTCACAGGTGCGCTCCGTGGTGTGCAGAGCGATGTCGTCGTCGGCGAGGACATCGAATCCGTTTTCCTCCAACAGCAGCCGCAGCCGCCCGTCGTGGGCGGGGGCGATACGGGCGCCGAAGTCGAAGTGGGCCGCCAGTCCGGCCGTCTTGGGCAACTGGGCTCCCTGGGCGAGGAGTTCGGCCACATACCAGCCGGTGCGCTCGGTCAGCTCCTGGGCGAACAGGATGCCCCGCCCGCCGAGCAGCAGCCGGATCGTCGCCAGCATGCCCGCCCGGTCGTCCGGGGTGAGCTGGTGCAGCACCCCGCGCATGTAGACGTTGGCGTCGCCGAACTCCGCGCGCAGGGCCGTCACGGTGTCCGTGTCGAGCAGGTCGGCACGGCGGTAGATGACGTTGGGCGCCGGGTGCGTGGCGGCGGCCAAGTCCACGGCCGCATCCGCGATGTCCAGTCCGACGACCTGCCCGACGTGACCCGCCAGCCACTGCGTCTGCCGTCCGCTGCCGCACCCGAGATCGATCAGGGGCAGCGAGAGATCGGCGTGATCCTGGAACAGCGGCAGATGCCGGGCCGCGGTCAGCCGGGGCGAGGAGTCCCAGAGGGCGGCGCCGGGCTCGGTGGGCAGCGCCGACCAGAAGGCGTCCCAGACCGCGCCCGTCATACGGCCGCTCCCCGAGCCACCACGCTGCGGAGCACGGCGCGGTCGACCTTGCCGTTCGCGGTGCGGGGAAACCCGCTGACCGTATGCAGCGCGTCGATGGACATGTACGGCGGCAGGAAGTCGGAGCAGTGCCGTCGCAGCTGCGCGAACTCGGGCGCGCATCCGGGCTCGGGGACCACCACGGCGTGCAGCCGGGCGTCGAGTCCGTTGCCCACCACGAGCACCACCGCGTCCCGCACCGCCTCGTGCGCCACCAGCACGCCGCTCACCTCGGCCGGCTCCACCCGGTGGCCGCGGACCTTCGCCATGTCGTCGACCCGGCCCCGGTACTCCAGTCGGCCCTCCGCGTCGTACCGGCCGAGATCACCCGTACGGTACGGCCCGCTCTGCGGACGGCCGCCCCAGTAGCCGAGCATGACGGTCGGGCCGTCGACCACGATCTCACCGGCCTCCAACGACACCGCGTCCCCCGCGACGGGTGACCCGATCGGGATGTCCGTGGTGCGGGCGAGATCCGCGTCCGTCACCTCGTACGAGGTGCACACGTTGGTCTCCGTCGGGCCGTACCAGTTGAGCATGCGGACGTCCGGCCAGGCGCGTCGCAGGTCTTTGAGCGCCTTCAGTGGAAAGCGTTCACCGGCGAAGACACAGGCGCGCAGCGCTCCCGGCCCGCGCTCCAGCAACTCGCCGTACTCGGCCATGAGGACCAGGGCGGACGGCACCGAGTACCAGACGGTGATCCGGCTCTCCAGCAGGAAGTCGACCAGCGGCTCCGCGGCCCGCGCGAGGGTTTCTCCGACGAGGTGCACCGAGGCGCCGGCCCGGAAGGCTGCGTAGAGGTCGAAGACGGACAGGTCGAAGCCGAAAGAGGCGTGGTTCGCCAGCCGGTCGGCCGCCGTCAGGCGCAGCTCCCCGCAGGCCCAGTCGACGAAGGCGAGCGCGCCGCCGTGGCTCACGCAGACGCCCTTGGGCCCTCCCGTGGACCCCGAGGTGTAGAGGATGTACGCCGGGTCGGCAGGCCGGACCGGATGGGGGGCCGCGGCCGGGCCGTTCGCCCGCTCCAGGAAGAGGTCCCCGCAGGGAACGTGGACGGCGCCGGCGATGTGCTCGTCGTGGTCGGTGACGACGAGGGCCGGGCGGGCGTCCGCCGCGATCTGGGCGACCCGCCGTGCCGGGTTGCCGCGTGGCACCGGGACGTGGATCGCGCCGCACCGCAGAACCGCCTGCGCCACGGCCACCGATGCGACCGTCTTGTCCGTCCACACCAGGACGCGGTCGCCGGGCCGGACCCCGTGGGCGCGCAGGGCGGCGAGACAGCAGTCGGCGCGCGTGTCCAGCTCGCCGTAGCTCAGGCTGTTGGTGAGGTCGCGGACCGCGAGGGCGTCCGGAGCGCGGGCGGCAGCGTCGGCCACCGGGCGGTAGAGGCTCACAGTCCCATCTCCCGGGCTATGAGCTGCCGTTGGATGGCCGAGGTGCCGGAGAAGGTGGTGGCGGGGGCGGCGTCGCGCACCTCCTCCTCGATCCCGTATTCCGTCAGGAAGGCGCGGCCTCCGAAGAGTTGGGCGGTGTCCAGCGAGGTGGCGACAGCGGCCTCGGAGACCGCCAGCTTCGCCAACGCGACCCACAGGTCGGGGTCCTGGTCGGCGTCGATCTCGACGCAGGCGCGGTAGAGCAGGAGCCGTCCGCTCTCCAGTCGCAGCCGCATGTCCGCCAGCCGGTCCGCGACGGGCTGGAGGTCGGCCAGCCGTTTCCCGAACTGCCGCCGCTCCCGGACGTGTTGGAGACACCGTCGGATGAGCCGTTCCTGCTGGCCCAGGTAGATCGCGAAGAGACAGGAACGCTCCCACCGCATCGACGTCCGGAACACCACCTGCCCCTGGCCCGGTCTGCCCAGGACCCGGTCGTCCGGTACGAAGCAGCGGGCGAACCGCACTTCACCGGCCTGGCAGGAGACCAGGGCGGATTTCCGTAATGGCTCTCCCGCGAGCAGCCCGGGGGAGTCGCGGTCCACGGCGAACGCGGTGGTGCTGAAGTAGCCGCCCTCCGGGTCTGTCGTCGCGTAGGTGACGTAGACGTCGGCGACCGGGCCGTTGCTGACGAAGCTTTTGACGCCGTTGAGGAGATACCCGCCGTCGACCCGGGTGGCCGTGGTAGCGAGCCGGGAGACGTCCGATCCGGCGTCCGGCTCCGTCATGGCGTTGCCCGCCGTCAGCTCGCCCGAACACAGCGCGGGCAGCAAGGTCTTGCGCGTCTGCGGGAGCGCGAACTCCAGCACCGGCATGACACAGGCGAACAGATGGGCCGCGGCGGCGAACAGCAGTCCGGTGTCCGCACCGCCGTCGCTCGCCCCCTCGTACAGCAGGGCCGTGTCGAGAGCGCCTAATCCTTTGCCGCCGTGTTCTTCCGGGACGGCCGCACCCAATAACCCGACAGTGCCCAGATTCTTCCAGGTGTCCCTGTGTGATCCTGGTAATCCGTCGACGATCTCCGGGGCGGAAAGTCTTTGCGCGGCCACCTTGATTCGATCGATTCGTTCCCGTTGTTCAGCGCTCAGGCTGAAATCCATGAGTCGCCTTTCATGAAACGATGGCCGACGGGGCAGTGGACCAGTGCGGGGTCTCGGTGATCTCGATCACCGCGCAAGCGATATTCAGTCCGGGCCCCACTCCGAGCATCAGGAAATGGTCCCCGCCGCGCAGTTCGCCGGAGAGCAGAAGCTGTTCCAGGGCCACCATCTGGTCACTGGCGCCTATATGGCCGACGGTACGCCCCTGTTCCCATGTCGAAAGGGACATCGGCAGACCCAGCGGAATCATCGCGCGGCCCTCGACGCGTTCCCGAGAACCGTTCGCATAGGCGACGCGGGAGATGTCGTCCATCGTGATGCCGGCTTCGTCGAGCGTGCGGCTGACGAGCTCGTCCTGCGCCGCCACGAGCTTCAGCGGACCCGCCGGGTCCCGGTCCGGTCCGTCCAGCCAGCGGTCCTTGGAATCGCCGAAGTCGAGCCTGCCGGGCCGGCCGGCTCCGGGCGGGAACAGCGGCTCGGGTCCGCGGTGCATGGCCTCGTACTCGGGGAGGGTGACGGCGTTGACGGACTTGAGCCGGGCGAAGCCCGCACGGCGGCTCAGCACCACGGCGGAGCCGGCGTCGCCCATGACGAAATGCGGACTGAAACGCCAGCGTTCCAGCAGGTCGGAGGTGAAGTTGTCACCGGAAGTGAGCAGCGCGGCCTCGTGTTCGGGCGAGGCCATGAGGTGCCCCGCCGCGAGTTCCAGCGCGGAGAACATGCCCATGCAGCCCTGCCTGATCTCGGCCGCGGTCGCCTGGCCGGCGCCCGTGTGGCGCTGCACGTAGTACTGCGGACACCAGCCGTGCGGCCCCTGGTACCAGACGCTGACGTAGAGCAGCAGGCTGAGGGAGGCGGCACTCTGCCCGGCCCGTTCGAGGGCCTCGCGGCATGCCCGCACCGCCAGCTCCGGCGCCGGCACCTCGCCGGCGACGGTGACACTGGTGATCCCGTACTGCTCCGCCGCGGTCCGGTCGATCAGGTCCCGCTCGACCGCCCATCCGATGGGAACCCGGTCGGGAAGATAGGACCCCAGACCGCTGATCAGCACATCGGACACTTTCATGAACGACCCCGGAATCTCTCGTGCGTCTGTCGTGGCGAATTGCTAGGAGACGCGACAAAGTCGCCTGTCCCCATCCATCGTGACAACGTTTTCCCATTTCGCGGGAGTGGGCGCGGATCTTCCGATGTGGGAAAAGAGAAGGAGGGGGAGTGGCGAGGGGAAGGGTTCGTGAAGGAACTGTCCCATTACGGGAGAAATCCCTTTGAGCGGTCAGCTTCCTGGGAGGCGCGCCGTGCTGTTCGAAGGAAGTGGACGGTCTCTTCTGAGCGTCGAATCGCTCATGCGCCAAACCCTTGGATACCGCCTGGGTGAGGCGGCGGAGTGAAATTCCTCAAGTAAGGCTGCCCCCCATTTCCGTGTGTGTCAAGACGCGGAGGAGGAGGCAGAGAAAGGAGGGAACGCTGATGCCTGCAGCCGGGGCGTAGCCCCGGACGCACGTCGCTCCTGCCCGAACACGGGACCCGGGGCGGTCGATGACACGATCGAGGCCCGTCGTCCGCTGCGCGCTGCGGGTCAGGCGTGCGCCGACTCCGGTTCCGCAACGGTCAGTTCTTCCACATGTGCTTCGGCGCCGTACCAGCCCCCGAGGTGGCCCGCTGCTTCGAGATCTCCCTGGTGCTGTACGCCGAACACGGCTTCAACGCCCCGACATTCCGCGCCCGGGTGCTCACCTCGGCGCTCTCCGACGTGTACAGCGCGATCACCGACGCGATCGGCGCGCCGAGCCGTGGCTCGACGAGGCAGTGCCAGCAGGGCCAGCGGGGGAACCAGGGACCATCCCCGCGGGTGCGGGGGTGAACCGCCGTCCTCGGCCCGGCCCCCGAGACCCGTCAGTGCTCCCCGCCGACGCGGGGGTGAACCGCTGGCGTTATCGCGATCCTCACTGATCCGTCAGCCGGGAGGCGGCAGGCGGAGTGTGACTATCGCTCCACCATCGGGTGCGTTGGAGAAGGACAGCGAAGCCCCGATGACCTTGGCTTGGCCGAGGGCGATGGTCAGCCCGAGGCGATGACCTCGGCCGCGTTCCGACGCTCCTGTCCGAAACCGGCGGGGCCCGTCGGCCAGCAGTGCACGGGGGAAACCCGGTCCGTGGTCCCGTACCGTCACATGGCTCCCTGCCACCTCGACCTCGACGGGTACGCGGCCGTGCCGGTGCGCGTTGACGACCAGGTTCGTAACGATCCTGTCGAGCCGGCGCGGGTCGGCCTCGGCCAGCACGGCGCTGTGCGTGGTGAGCCGGGTCTCCAGTCCGGTGCGGGCCAGCGACTCCCTGATCACCTCGACGAGCGGAACAGGCCTGAGACCGGCCTGTTCCGCTCCCGAGTCGAGCCGGGAGATCTCCAACAGGTTCTCCACCAGGGTGGGCGGGAACGCCAACCGGTTCCTGACCAGCTCCGTGGCTTCCCCTTCGGGGAGCAGATCGCTCGCCGTCACCAGGCCCATCAGCGGCGTGCGAAGTTCGTGGGCCACGTCGGCGGTGAAACGCTGTTCGGCCGTCAGCTGTCCGTGGAGGCTGTCGGCCATCGCGTCGACGGTGGACGAGATCGCGGCGATCTCGTCTTTGCCGCGGCGGCCTGCCGTTCTGGCGGACAGGTCACCGGCCGCGATGCGGCGTGCGGTCCGCGCCACCCTCCGCAGCCTTCGGTGGGGCAATTCCGCGGCAAGCACCGACAACGGTACGACGACGGCCGGTGCGACCAGTGAGTACTTCCACATGTGCCGGTCCAGGGCCCGCCGTGTGAGCAGATCGGGTGTCATGTCGATCTCCACCGCGGCAGGGTCGCCCCGGTACATCCGAGCTGCCCACATCGAGGGGTGGTCTCCGGCGCCGTGTCCGTCGTACCAGGTGGCGTAGCCGTCTGCTGAGTCCTGCCGGTCACGAAGCCGCCGCAGCAGCTCGACGGGTACGTCCTCGGACGGCACGCGCAGCGAGTTGGGCGCACTCGGGTCCCGCTCGTGGTCGCTCAGGTCCCGGGCAACTGCGTAAGGGCCTTGGGTCGGCCGTCGTTCATCGACCGGGCCAAGGTACCGTCATGGACCAGCACCCCAACAGTCAGCGCGATGGCACAGCAGGCCATCGAAACAAGCGGAGCAATCTTCCAGCGCAACGAGCGCCAGTTCAGAAGATATCGCGGAGCATCCACCTCAACGTGGCAGCTTGAAGCCGAATTCGCGGACAGTCTGGATCCGTTCGGCTCCGATCTTCCGGCGGAGCCTCTGGACACAGAGGTCGACCACGCGGCTGTCGCCGTCCCATACATCACGCAGCAGCGTGTGTCGGTCCAGAACGACTCCGGGATTCGCGGCGAACTCCAGAAGGAGCCGCAACTCCGTGGGGGCGAGCGGCAACAGTTCGCGCGCCTGACGCACTTCGAGGCCGACGGTGTCAATCGTCAGGTCGCCGAAAACGAGAGGGGCCGCCTCGCGCGGTCGAACGGAATCGTCCGGCCGCGTCGAACAGCCCGCCGGTTCGGTCGGGGCCCGTACGACGCGGCTCGGGCGGAGGGGCTGAAAGTGGCTCGCCGAAGCAAGGACCGTATCCGGGCCACCAGTTCCGCGGTGTCGACAGGCTTGACCACGTAGTCGTCGGCGCCGGCCTCCAAGCCGGAGATCGTGGAGCCCACGGTAGATCTCCCACCGGCTGCGCGCCGATTCAAGTAGTCGTCGCAACACCTGGATCACGGAGGCGCTGCGTGGGAAGACCGGCGGGCTGGACAACAACGGTGCGACCAGGGCACCACCACCACGTTTGCGAAGGTGCACCCGGCGGCCACGACGTTGCGGTGCCAGCGCAGTACCGTGCCCGGCCCACCCGCAACCGCATGCGGGTGGCAGGCCATGGAGGAGCGACGCCAAAAACGCCCGGTCGCTCGCGTGGAACCGGACCTGCTGCCCGTTCGGCTGCCGTTCCAGAACGCCGGTCTCGTGGCGCAGAGTTCGTCACGCCCAGGTACGCCAGTCTCAGCAGCAGGACCGATCATCATGCCGCGCCAACCGGCGCCGTGCGACACCGGCGACTCGATCGGCCTCGGCCGACGCCTAAACCTGATCCCACCTGCGTGGATAGGGTATTCGGCAAGGGCAGGGTTGGACAGTCTCCTACAGGTTAGGCGATCTCGGAGTCGATGCCGGTGATCACTGCGGGGCCGAGCGGCACGGCGTCCGCGTCGAGTCCGGCGTCCCGCAGCGCGGTGTCCGCGAGCCTCCGCGCTTCGCGCTCCGCGTCGGCGTTGGTGTCCGCCTGCACGGTGACCCGGAGGGCGAAGGTGTTGTCGTCGTTGACGGCGAGCACGTCCAGGTCTTCGGCGCTGCCCATTTTGGTGCCATGCGGATCCGCGGGCCGCAGCGCCCGCCCCAGCCGCTGCCTTGCCGCGTCGTCGACGCCAGCGGTGAAGGTGCCGGGCACGGTGATCACGTAGGTGGTCATGAGAATCCTTCCGTCGGGTGCCACACCGCATACCCCAAATCACGACGAGGATTACGAGCCCCCGACGACTGCGGGAGGAAGCCGACCGGGTGCTGGCCGCGCTCGTCGCAGCGGAAGGCGCCGACGCCGCCGCGATCACCCGATCCAGAACCCAGTTCGACTGACCACACCCATCGACCGGTATGGGGAGGCTTTCTCAGACCACCCGATGCCAATCCGAAAAGGTCAGTAGAGGGCGTCTGAAAAGCCGGTCGGCGACGCTTCCTGAGCCCTGTGTACTGCGGCAGCAGGTCGACACTGCCGACAAGGTCACCGACCGCCTCGGCTTGCGCGGGACATCTCCAGCAGGGCTGTGGAGGACGGCGACCCGGGGGTGGTCGTGTACACGAGCACTATCTCGTCCGGGTCGCTGGTCAGTTGGAGCCCCTCCCAGGAGAACTCCAGCTGTTGGTGGGGAGGGTGGCAGCGCAGAACGACGGTCGAGTGCGTGGTCTCCAAGACGTGCTGTTCCGACCAGAGCCGGCGGAAGTCCTCGCTGTAGTAAGCGAGTTCATCGATCTCCTGGATGAGCTCCGGGTCCCGGGGCCTCTTGCCGGTTTCGGTCCGCAGGTACGACACTGCCTCGCGGGCCTTCGCCTCCCAGTCGACGTACAGCCACCGGGCGCGCGGATCCGTGAAGACGAGCCGTCCGACGGTGCGCTGTGCGGAGGGGATGCCGTCGAAGTCGGCGAAGACGGCCGCCGCCAGGCGGTTCCACGCGAGTATCGAGCCTCGCCTGCCCACGACATAGGCGGGAGTGTCAGCCATCGAGTCGAGGATGTGCTGCACACTGGGCCGTACACTGCGGGAGCCCTCGTGGTCGGAGCCCGTGTTCGGCCTCGCCAGACTACGCAGGTAGCGACGCTCGCCCGTGCTCAGCCGGAGCGCCTCGGCCACGGCGTCCAGCACGGCGTCCGACACCCGGGACGCCTGTCCGCGTTCGAGCCGTATGTAGTGTTCGACGCTGACGGCCGCGAGCGTGGCGACCTCCTCGCGGCGCAGTCCCCTCACCCGTCTGACTCCATGGTCGGGTAACCCCACGTCCTGGGGGCGCAGTCGGGCCCGGCGGGAGATGAGGAAGTCGCGTAGGGCGTCGAAGGTGTCCATGGCAGGCATCTTTGTCGCCGATCTCGGCGCCTGCCAGTAGGCGCGAGTCTCGCCGCGTGATCCCGCCAGGGCATGGTGTGACCTCCCTCGGGCATCCCGGTCGTCGCATCCTCGTACCGCGCCCCTGTCACCGGGGGGCACACACCGCGCCGCCGGCTGGCCCGGCGGAGCCTTGCCGAAAGGACGAGCACCATGCCCCACAGTGCACGCACCCGCAAACAGCGAATGGCTTCCGCGATCGGCGTACTCGTCGCGGTGATCGGGATGACCGTAGGCGGCGGCGTCACGGCGTCGGCGGCCAACGACACCGCCAAGAAGTGCTATATCGAGGTACAGGTCCACGGGAAGTGGACCAAGTACGAGGTGCCGTGCGGCTGAGTTGATCATCCTGTCGGTCGCGACCGAGGGGGCGCGACCGGCAGGGCTCACGGTCGGGTCCCTGTGTCGTCCGCCGCGCTGTCCTTGAGCATGACCTCGCCGTGGGCGATCGCGTAGGGGGCCGGCGGGGGCCCCTGGCTGAGCCGTCGATCGCCTCCTGGCGATCGAGAGCCGCTGCCTCGGCCTGGCTCCGCGCACCTGACGTGTCACCGCGACATACCCCACACCCAGCGTGAGCCTGTTCCGCTTTGGCGGACACCATCGCTGTGGTGGTCAGGCTGCGAGTGCGGTCTCGTAGCCGGTGCTCTCGGGCAGACAACGCCGCGACGATCAGGTCTCCGCACCACTCGATCTCGGCGAGGGACACCGTGTCCTGAACTGCCGTACCCTCACGGGCAGACTCCGGCCGACTGGGGTCGCGATGGACAGGCACCGAGCCTGTGGGGCCTTGATCAGGGCGGTGGCCGTCCTCGGTGAGGAGACTGAGGACCTGGGCCCCCAGGTCGGCGGACGACAGGTCGCCTCTCAATGCCTTGGCGTAGAGGTGGTCGACACGCTCCTTCTCGTCGCTTCGGCCCTCTTGGCGGACCTTTTCCAGGAAGTCCCTAGCCCCCTCGTCGTAGGCGTTCAGCAAGTAGCCGAGCTGCTCCCCTTCTAGAGACTGCCGAATGAGCCAAGGCGCATCCTCACGCCCGCGGATCAGTTGCTCGGCCTGGCCCTGTGTGGTCCCGCGGTTGTCCCTGAGTTCGACCGTCCGGCTGTCCACCTCCAGCCGGACGTTCAGCTGAACGCGGAGGCCGAGTTCGGCACCCAGGTCGTCCCAGCGGTCGTCGGCACACTCTCGCAAAACGGCCCGGTTGGCCCGCTCGGCCTCAGCGGCCCCGTAGGTTGAGGTGACCTCGCGCAGCCGCTCCAGCACCGGCGTGGTGAGCCGCTTGCCGACATCCGTGACGACCTCGACGGCGACTAGATAGGGATCGGTCACCGCCCACTGGATGTCCACCTCGGCCTTGAAGAAGGCAGTGGCGCCAGCGGCTGGTAGCTCCATCCGGATCGTTGTCAGGAAGGTTCCGAGTGCGATCTCGCAGACTGTGTAGGGCCGGGCCAGCGGCCGCTTGTCGACGTGTTGAGTCCCCGAGATGGTGACTACGCTGTAGCCGCCGTTGCGATAGAAGAGCACTGAGGCCCGGTCAGCGCCCACATGCCGATACCTGCCTGTCGGCGCGTACTGCCGCAAGAATGGGCCCGCGCCTCCGGCCGCCGCGTCCTTGTCGTCAGTCATGCTTCGCCTTTCCGTGTGTCCGCGGCAGGGAGCTTGCCGTACCGTATTCGTGCTTCGAACGGGCACAGCGTTAGTCGGCAGTTGCCGAAACACCGTTCATGACCTCAGCAATGGTCGCGGCGACATCGGGTAGGTCCCAGTAAACGGAGTGAGTCCACAGACCGGTACTGGCGGAGTGCGGCACAGGTCGGTCGATCGGGCTGCTGCCGTCGCTGAGCCGGAACACCTGGGAGGCCGCGAACGCCAGCATGTCCAACGGTTCCCAGAGGTTGGTCCAATGGCTGAGTGACGTGGGCAGTTGGACCGGCGAATCTCCGGAGTAGGGGAGGAGTTGCCCACCACGTGGGTCGCAGATATGGAAGAAAGCCGCTTGGGACCCGAAGGTGACCAACTGGTTGGTCCACAGAGGCTCATGTGCGGTGGCCATGTCCACGGCGATGACGCCACCAAGGCTGTGGGCGACTACTCGTACGGGGTGCTCCGGACTGCGGCCCAGCTTCGGGTCGACCTCATCCACCTGGGCCCTGACACGGGCGTGAATCGCATCGCGGTGCCGTTGGTAGACGAGCACGTCGCCCAGGAAACGAGTGGTGCCAGGTCCGAAGCGCGTGCGGACGGCGTCGTTGAGGCGCCCTGCTACGGCGCCGATCGCCGCGCCCGCAACCCGGTCGAGGTCGCGGAGCCGTCGCCGGACCACGTGGCGCAGGCGCCCCGGGGGACCAGGCTCGCTGCGTAGACCGTCGTTTCTGTACGCATCGTAGTCCTGAATGTCCATGTCCAGGAGCATCTGGGCCAGGGCGCGGCCGGTCTCGGTGAGCAAGGCCAGGTCGTCGATGTGGCTGAGCCAGCGGGTGTCCTGCCACTCCGCAGCGAGGCAGTCCATGATGTCGTCCGGAGTGGGGCCACCCGACCCCAGGCCGTCACGCAGGGGACCGGAGTCGGTATCCAGTTCGTCGCGCAGTACAGCGTCGATGATCTCCAACTGGTCGGCCGTGCGCGGTTGGTTGGCGAAGAGATGGAGCGGAAGGGCGTCGGGTGTTTCGTTGCGTAGCACGTTGTTGGGCCCGAGGTTGGGCGCGGATGCCGCGTCCCGGGTGGGCAGGGCCGCGGTGATGAAGCGGTCCTCGGCTCCGAGATCACCCCAGTACACCGGCACCATGGACGTCCCCGTGGCGGCCTGGAGGGTTTCGACGGCAGTAGTGAAGTCATCGCGGTCGCGGTTGGCGACACCGTGGATGACGAAGACCGGGTCATTCATGAGCAGTGGCTCCTTCGTGGATAGCTGGCTTGCCCTGACGCAAGCTGTTGGGCCAGTGGGCGCGGATCGCGCCGGGCAGGAAACACCGACTTTGCGGACTACGGCCCGCCCACCTAGGCGCCACCGCTCGTTGATCAGGAAACCCCTCGGGTCGCTGCCGTGGCTGCGGGGCTCCCGTAGACCGCGTATGCGAGCCAGGTCGGGTCGCCGTCGAGGTCTCTGATGGCCTGGCGGGCAGCGAGCGAAGCCTGTCCCAGGGGTTGTCCGGCGTCGAGGAGTTGTCCGTAGAAAGTCTTTGCGAACTGCATGGCCGAGTCGGACCGAACTGGCCAAAGCGTGCCGATGAATGCGCCGGCCCCGGCCGTCAGGAATTTCTGGGCCCAGCCGAGGGTGTCACTGAACCAGGGAATCTCACCTGCGCTGCGACAGGCATTGAAGAACACGAGCGGTTGGTGGGCACGCAGGCTGCGGGTTTGCGCAGCAGTCGCGAGGTCGCGGGGCGTGAAGTGGCCGTCAGCCATGTGAACCCGGGATCCAGAGCGGGAGAAGGCGTTATGGCAGGCAAAATGCAACAGGCCGGCGTGACCGCCTTCGATCAAGCTGGTGAGTGCCTCACGGTTGGTGAAGTCTCCCGCGTTCGCCACTTCCGGCCCGAGCAGATCGCGCAGTTCGTTTATCTCAAGTTGCGCCTCCGCTGGTGAACCCGGCGGCATGACGAAGGCGGCACCTGGAAGGTTGATCTGATGGACGCGGTCCTGGCGGAAGACGCGGCGCACAACGGGCAGCCACTCGGCAAGGAAGCCGTTGTCGTGATCTGCGTCGAGCGGGTAGAGAAGCTCCCAGGGCACAAAGTCGTGCTCGCCCAGCACGGTGAAGGAAGTGATGCGGTCGGCCTGTTCCCAGAACTGCCTTTGTATGGCCTCCGGAACGGCCGATGACCACAACTGCACGCCCTCGTTCTTCAGACGCTTTCGCAGCCCGGCCGCGTCGGAGGGCGAAGCACGTCCGGCCCGGCTGGCCGCCTCGCGTAGCTGGTCGTAGATTTGCTCGGTCGCCTCGCCTGGGTCGCCACCGCGGTATCGGAACAGCTCAGGGGGGTAGCAGGTCTCGCTCAGCAGTTGAAAACTGAACGAGCCGTCCTCGGCGCGGTGTACCTGCAGCGTGGCCTCTCCCGGTTCGAAGGCTATGCCAGGCAACACCGCACGTCGTAGCGGCCCGTCCCTGGTCACCCCACCCTCAGTCACCGAGATCTGGAGGTGCACCGCCCCTAGATACGTGCCCTTGTGAAAGGCGCGGACCGTCACGTGGTGAAGGCCCGAAGCCATCGTGCGCAGGCCGAAGTACAGGACATCGGAGTCCCGGCCCGGGTACACCATGAGTTCCTGCGTGAGGTCCCCCAGTGCGCGCAGGCCCTGCGCGGTGACGGTTATCGTCAGTTGCGCACCCTCCTTGGGCACGTGGAACGAGCGTATGACGACACTGCCTTGCCCTTGGCCGGGCTCTCGCGTGATCTGTACGTGAAGCGGGACCTCGCGGTCCGGGGCGGCTTGCTCCGCCAGTTCGGCGATCAGGTGGTGCGGTTCGGAGAGCGCATCGGCTCCCGTTGTCGGGGCGGTAGGCGCCAACTCGTCGTCATCCTCATCGATCAAGAAACCACGCATCGGCGACGGTTTCTGGCCCATGGGTGACGGGCGCTGCGGGCGGACAAGAGCCATTGGCTGGGGCATCGCGGGGGAATTCTGCTGCTGGCCGCCATAGGACGGAAGTCCGTGTGGAGCGGACGAAGGTGCTCCGGGTGAGATGGACGGATTTGGGCGCGGGAGGGACTCAAGCTCATTCCCTGGGCGCTCTGAACCCGATCCCGCGCTGTCGAACACATCATCTTCCGTGCTCTGGCGGGCCTCCGCCAGAGCAGGCAAACCCTGGTCGTTCACGTCGGTTGCTGCATTCTGTCTCTGTGCGATGCCCCGACGGAGATTGGTCAGTCGGCCGCGTATGTCGTCAGGCGCACGGGAGACCTGCGGACCGGTTTGTTGCTGTTGCTGTCGAGCCGTGCCCGGGGAGAGGTTCGCCTTGGGCACCCGTCGCGGCAGGCCGGAGGTGGTGACGACGCCCGCGGCCGACTCCCTGACACGCTCTGCCGGACGGACGAGGTCGTCATTCGGCGAGGTGGACCCGACAGCGCCCGTGGGATGCTGAGGGGCTGCCGGTGCCTGCGGTTGCAGTGCAGGAGTGGAGCCGTCGCTCTGTTGCTCCGCCTGCTGGCCGTGGAACCAGTTGGTCTCCAGCATGTCGTACAGCGGTGTACGGCCGTCACCGGGGCCCGTGGCAGGCGGCAGCGCCTCGGGCCCCTGGCGGGTGGGACGCTGCGGGGCGGGCGGGCGCGGGCCGCCGGAGTCGTCGGCATCATCGCCGTTCCCGTTGGGCTGCGGGCGCTCGAACTGCCCCGTGTGCGCGGGTTTCTGACGGCCAGGCAGGTTATGCGAGCCGGTGGAGTCGTTGTCGTACCCCGGCGTCGCGAACTGGCCTGTGGGGCTGGCGTCGAACGCCCACGGGGCGGCGAACTGGCCCGTGCCCTGCTGCCCGTTCGTGCCCGGATGAGGGAACTGCCCGCTGTTCTGGAAGGTGTTCGCACCCGGACGCGGAGCGTTGAAGTCCTGGCGGGGGAACTCCGAGATGGCCTCCGGACCCTCCGGCGCGTCGAGCCGGGGGATCGCCGGCATCTCCGACGTGGCGGCGGGGACCTTCTGTTCGTGACCGCGCGGGGCGTCGCGCGGCACCGGCGGCTCAGCGTGCTCGTAGCTCCGACGCGGCACGCTGGGCGGCGGGTTGCCGCCCCCCAGTTCAGTACGCCCGCCATCGGGCGATGGCAGCGCGGCCTGCGGCGCCTGACCGGCACTGAGCTGGTCACGTCCAGGCAAACGGGCGCCGCCGCCCGGCACACCGGCACTGGGGAAGCTGCCCGCGCCGAGGTCTGGGGCTGACGGACCGGCGCGGGAATCGGCGCCCTGGCTACCGGGATGCTGACGCTTTGTCTGAGAGAAGCCTTCCGCGACGGCCGCCGCCAGTTCGCGGTACGCGTCCCGGGTTGCCTCCTGCATGCTCTCCAGGTCCACGCGGCCAGGGTCCGCGAGCCGCTCGTCGAACGGCACGATGACAACGCTGCGGCAGTATCCGCCAAGGTGCTCGGCAGCGTCCCGGGCATCGAGCATGGTGTCGCGGTCGCGCACACCGGTCAGGACCACGTGAGTGTGATCGGCAAGGTAGCGATACGTGGCCAGTGCGCGAGCGGTGGCGGCAATACTGGACTCGGACAGGCTGCTGACGAAGACTTGCTGGTCAGCCCCCGTCAGGGCGACAAACGTTGTGAGACCATCCGCTCCGGTGGCGCAGTCGGTGAGGACGACGCCATACAGGTTGAGGGCAGTGAGGAGGGTGCTGTAGGACACCCCGTCGAGTGGCTCGCTCGGTGCGGTGGTGGCCGCGGCGCCCGCAAGAATCTCCAGGCCGGAGGGCGCACGGGAGGTGAACTCCCTTATGTCAAAACCGCCTTCGGCGAGGCGAGCGGCCAAGTCCCGCAGAGTCACCTGGGTGTTGAGGGCGGGGGCGAAACGCCCCAGCATGCCGTCGTTGGCATCCACCGCGATGATCTGGTCGTCCCGCTCGGAAGCAAGCACAGCGCCCAGGCCGACGACCGTCGTGGACTTTCCGGTTTTGCCTTGCGCGCTGACGACCGCGACGAGATGCGGGCTCCCGGCCGGAACTGGCGTGCGGATGGCCTCGCCAAGGCCAGGGACGTCATGTTGGGCCGAGATCCTTCCGACCTGCCACCAGCGTCGACGTATCACCGACATGGGCCACCTCCCCCGAACACGCTCTACTCTGGCCCAATTTGCCTTCGCGTCGATCAGTTCGCTTGAACCTGCCCAACCATCCAAGCCACACCAGGCGCCGTGGGTGAACAGTGACCCACCTGAACTTTGTCGAGCCACGATGCTAGTTCGGGAAGCACTTCGCTACGCGGCGCTCCGACCAATCGCTACGCAAACCACACCTGTCTACTCGCGCTCGGCGCGTTCACCGAGGACAAGTTCGTTGTCCGGGGCTGGGCACAGAACCGCCCCGCGATGCTCGCCTCTCCGGCTCCGGAGTGGTCGGTGCTCGGTCTCACTCTCAGTTGGTCTTCTGTTTCTGCCGTCGCCGCGGGTCTTCTTGCGCACCCGCTCACTCCGCGCCACCACGTCCGGGGCCGTGGTCACACCGGGGTGGCGCGAGCGGCGGGACTCCCGTACACGGCGTAGGCGAGCCATGTGGGGTCGCCATCGTGGTTGCGGATGGCCTGGTGGGCCTTCATCGACGCGTCCCCCAGTGGGAGTCTGCTGGTGACCAGGTGGGTGTAGAAGGCGTCCGCATAGGCCAGTGCGGAGTCCGAACGCACGGGCCACAAGGTGCCGATGAACGCCCCGGCGCCCGCTTCGAGGAACTGTGGTGCCCAGCCCGGGGAGGCGCTGTACCAGTCGATCTGGCCGGCGCTGCGGCAGGCGTTGACGAACACCAGCGGGCACGTGGCGCTCCAGGCACGGGATCCCTGTGCGGTGGCGAGGTCCAGTGGGTCGAAGGGGCCGTCAGCCATGGTGACCTGGGAACCGGCCTCGGTGAACGCGTTGTGGCAGGCGAAGTGCAACAGTCCGTCCAGCCCTTCATCGAGGCGGCTCGGGACCTCCGCGCCCCGGGTCAGGATGCCGCCGTCGCCCATCGCGGGACCGAACCGGGTACGCAGAGCGGTGACCTCCCGCTCCGCCTCGGGTGGCGATCCGGGTGGTACGACGAAGGTGGCTTGGGACAGGAGGAGTTGCCGAACCCGCTCCTGACCGTGGACACGACGTACCACGGGAAGCCATTCAGCGAGGAAGCCGTCGCCCTGCTGTGTTCCGTCGAGCGGATACAACAACTCCCACCGCACTACGTCGTGCTCACCAAGCACGGTGAAAGCGCGAACCTTGTGGACTTCCCGCCAGAACTGTCCCCGCACCGCGTCGGGTACAGCAGCTCGCCAAAGGGCTACTCCCAGGTTTTTTAGACGTCTGCGACCTGTTGGGCATCCGCGCCGACGCCGGCCGCCGAAGCGAACCTGCGCAGTTCCCGGTAGATGTTCTCCGTGGCCTGCCGGGGGTCGCCGGCCTTCAGCTGGAACGCCGGGGCGTAGCTGGTCTCGCTGAACAACTGGAAGCTGTAACCGTCGGCGGCTTTGAGTACTTGTAGCGTCACCTCGCCCGGGTCGAAGGCGAGTGAGTCCAGCGGCGCCGTGCGCGGCCCTCCGTCACGGGCGGGTACGTCCGCCTCGACCGAGATCTACAGCTGCAACTCCCCGAGAAATGACCCCCCTCTGAACGCACGCACCGTGACCGCATGTAACCCAGGCCGGTGGGTACGTAGGCCAAAGCGGAGCACATCAGAGTCCCGCCCTGCCTCGACCCGCACTTCCTGCTGCAAGTCACCCAGCGCCAGAAGCCCCGGCGCGTGCACCGTGATCAACAGCCGAGCCCCCTCGGCCGCTATCTCGAACTCCCGGAGGAGTGCACCTGCCTGGCCGCTACCGCAGGTGACTTGGACCTGCAGCGGTACCTCGCGCCCCGGCGGTACCTGCTCGGCGAGCTCAGCTTCAGCCGACGCCGTTCCGGGTGGTCATCCTTCTCGCCGGTAGCTAGTACTCCAGTTGTAGATCGCGATCTTCATGCCTGAGCGGCTTGTCGGTGGTAGTGGCTGGTCTGGGATCGGGCCTGGTGGCGACGTCGCCAATGGGACCAGAGGAGCCGGTGGGCCGTGTCGTGGACGAGCGGGACGACAAGCGCGTTGAATAGGCGCTGGATCTCGTTGCAGGTGAGCGGTATCAGCTCGTCCGGTCCGGGATGGCGGGCGTGTTCGTCGGCGCGGACGACAGCGAGGAAAGCATGGGCGAGCATCGCGAGAGTGACCCAGCGGTGCCAGGACGTCCAGCGTCTGACCTGGTGTTCGTCCAGTCCGGCGAGGCCCTTGCCGGACTGGAAGGTCTCCTCAACCGTCCATCTGCGTCCGGCGACCTGCACCAGGGTGGACAGCGATACGTGGGTGGCTGAATAGCAGCGGTAGAAGGCGAGTTCACCGGTCCGCCGGTTGCGGCGCACGAGCAGCTGGTGGTGGCGGGGCCGGTCGTCGGCGATGTCTGCCAGGGCCCAGTCGTAAAAGCGGTGGCCCTTGGTTCCGGCTCCGGCGGAGAGTTTCTGCCAGGGCCGCCTCGGCAGCCTCTTCACCAGGGTGTCGGCGCGGAACTTGCCTGCGTGGGTGGCGATCTGGTGGTCACGGGCAACGGCGAGTACGTAACCGACTTGCCGTTGCTCCAGTGCGGTCCGCAGGTGCGGGTTGCCCCCGTAGACCTCGTCGCCGGCTACCCAGGACGCGGGGACGCCGGCGTCCAGGGCGCGGCCGATCATGCGAGCGGCGAGTGCGGGCTTCGTGGCAAAGCCGACAGTGTCGGGTATCCCGGCGGCCTTGCAGCGGGCGGTGTCCTCGGTCCAGGAACGGGGGACGTACAGTTCCCGGTCGATCGCCGCGTGTCCGCGCCGGGTGGAGTAGGCGAGATAGACGGCGACCTGGCTGTTCTCGATGCGTCCTGCGGTCCCGGTGTACTGGCGCTGCACACCGACCGTGGCGGTGCCCTTCTTGAGGTCACCGGTCTCGTCGACGACCAGCACCGCCGCGGTGTCGTGCAGTTGCCCGACGACGAAGCCGCGGATGTCGTCGCGTACCGCGTCAGCGTCCCACTTGGCCCTCGACAGCAGGTGCTGCAAGCCGTACGGGTTTGCGTCCCCGACGTGCTCGGCGAGCGTCCAGGAGTTCTTGCGTGGCAGGTCAGACAGCAATCCGAGCACGAACGCCCGTGCCCGGCGCCGTGGTTCCACCCGGGCGAACCGTCCAGCGATACGGCCCATCAGGACCTCGAACGTCTTCTGCCAGCGGCCGGAATCTATGCTGTGGCCCGCGGCCGCCGTCTGATCTTCTGTCTTCACACACCGATGATCAACGGCGGCCGTACCCGTTCACAGATTGGCCCCGACCAGCAAGGGTCCTGTGCCATCGACGTTCGACCATCAGCCGAGGTAGTTCGCGCGCCCCTCGTCGTCGAGCTCGAAGGGGCCCTCAGGGATGATGCAGAACTCATTGCCCTCGGGGTCCGCCATCACCAGGAACCCACCTCCGGCGTACTGCTCCAGCTTGTGCCCGCCGAGCATCTCGATCCGTTGCTGCTCGGCGGCGGGATCGGGAGAGGTGACGTCGAAGTGCGTCCGGTTTTTGCTCGACTTGGGTTCGGCAGTTCGCTGAAAACCCAGACCCAGGCCGTTCTCCCGCCGCAGCCACACGTATGGGCCCATACGTCCCACGACCGGTCTGCCGAGTAGTTCGGACCAGAAGGCAGCGAGCAGCTCGGGGTCTGTGGCATCGACGATGAGGGCATTGATCTGCATAGATGTGTCCGCCATGCCCCGATCCTCTCAGACGGGCGCTCAGCAGTGGCTGTGACCAGCGGAAATCAGACTTCGATGAGCGAGTCGCCCTGCAGTCAGACTTCGGCGGCATCCGCTCAAGGCGCGATGGCACAGGACAACAAGATCGCGATCTACAGCTGGAGTATTAGGCGGGCGACGATGCTGTTGCTCCCCACCTGAAGCAGCGCAATTCCGAAGGTACCCGGCTGCGTGCCCGGGTACAGCAGAGGCAGTACCTCGGCGGGCAGGATCGTCACGAACAGACACATGATTTTAGCTTGCCGTTTATCCTCCGGCGTCCGGCGAGGAGAGTTCGTTTCTGACGCCGATGGTGATTTCTGCGTTCCAGCTCCCTGGGTCTTGGGGCGGGTCCCAGTTCACCTCGACGTCCGTGCGGTGAAAGTCGCGAGCGAGACCCTTCGCCACTGCTTCTGCCGCAGCGCGTGCGTCCTGTGGGGCGGTGTGTGGCGCTACGTTCAGGCGGCCGCAGAGCATTCCGCCGTCCTCGGTGAGGATGGTGTAGCGCCAGCCGTCGGGCGCTTCCAGCAGGACGATCCCCTTCGGAATGCCGAGGGGAGGCTGCTGCTCCTTCTTGCGTCTCGCCATGCCGCTATCCAACATCGTCGGTTTCATGGTGATGAGTTCGGGTGGCTGGTTCAACTGCTGCGGCGCGGTTTTGTGCCTGTCTTGTGGTGGGTGGGCCGGCGGTAGGGCTGGCCGGTGGCGAGTTCGAGGCCGATGTCGTAGAGAGGGGCGGGGCGGCGGTTCTTCGAGCCGATCGGGCGTCCCGGGCCGGGCCGGGTGGGTTTCGGCACTCGGGCCGGCGTTGGGATCTTGGTGCGCAGGTGTCGGAACCCGCGGCGTACTCGGGCAGGGGTGAGCCTGTTCGAGGGGACGGTGCGTTCCCAGGGGCGTCCCAGGTCGACGGCCAGGGGGCGGGCGAGACGGAGCTGGGTGTAGGCAGCGATGACCAACCAGGTCCAGTTGTCCGCGGCTTCGGGGTCGCGCAGTTTTGGGGCGGTCCAGCCGAGGTTCTGTTTGATCATTCTGAAGAAGTGCTCGATGTCGAATCCTCTGAGGAACGCCTGCCAGACCTGGTCGGTGTCCGCCGGGGCGGCGGTGGGCTGTGACCACCACAGCCACAGGGGCTTGGGGTCGCCTCCGCTGGGCAGGTGGTCGACTTGGAGGCGGATGACGGTGCCTTCGATGACGGGGAGTTTGCCGGGGTGGTTCCGCCAGGCGGCGCGTTGTTGCAGTTCGGGGTGGAGTCGTTCCCAGCTCTGGGCGTGGGCGGTGCCGTAGCGCGTGGTGAGGGTCTTCGTCTCCGCGTCGGGGTTGTCCCAGGTTTTGGGGTCCTTGAAGATGAACTCGCTGCCGTGCCGGGGCGGGTGGCCGCCGCGGGGATGGGCCCGGTAGTACTCCTCGCGGGAGGGCGCCGGACGGCGCATGACCCGGTCTGAGCGCAGGCGCCCGAGGAGTTCGACGGGCAGGTCGGACAGCAGCCCAGGCCAGACGCATCACGTCGTAGCCGGCGTCGAACACGATTCGGACGAGCGGGTCGCCCACGTTCCACGGGCCCGCCTCGACCAGACGCTTGACCAGGTCCCGCACCTGGGCGGCGGTCACGGCCGCGAGGTCGTCGCCCGGCCGCAGCCGTACGGCGTCCAGGGGCGCGGTCCAGGAGGAGCGGCCCGTCTCCAGGGCGACGATCCACGAGTACGGCCAGCCCGGGATCATCAGGTGCTTGTCCTCGCCGCGGCCGTAGGTGTGACAGCAGGAGCGGGCATCGCTGGTGGCGGCGTCCGGCCGCAGCCACGGCGAGACGTCCACAGCCAGGACCAGCCGTCCGTCGGCCGCCCGCGGCAACGTCACCGAGGCCAGCACCCGCCGCAGCCGGTCGACCCCGATACGGCCCCGGTTGAGACCGCCGTACAACGCGCCGTGCCCGCGCCGGTGTTCGGGCTCAAGAGCGAGTCCGACCAGCGTCTTCACGGGCCCGTCCGCGCACAGCAGGGAGTCCGTCAGCTCGAACAGCGCATCCGCACGACTGGTCAAGGAGTCGTAGAAGTCAGCCCGGAAGCATGACAGTTGCGCGATCGCATCCTGCGGGACCCTCACACACAACAAGCTCATCCTTACGGCCTTCCTGCTGAGCGGTGTACCTGTGACGGAGCACAGCATCAGCGGAGGCCGTTCCCACGTGCCCTGATCTGGGCAAACCTCACGCACGCGTGAACTACGTTCGAGACCAGGCAGACAACCGCGAGACATCCAGTGAGTTTCTTTATGCCTCGCCGAGTCCATGAACGAAGATTGAGCGCTGGTGGCTTGTCCTCAGGGTCAGCGGAGCGAGGCCCACAGGTCATCGCGATCCTCGGGATCGGGCTGGTCGGGGTGGAGCATCGTTCGGACGCAGCGTTGCAGTCCGGTCTCGTGGGACCCCCCGGCGTTGGCCATCCAGCGCAAGTCGTCCATGGTGTGGGCGCGTTCGTCGGTGGCGAGGTCGTCGACGGCGGTCCGCAAGTCGTCGGGGGCGGGTTCGTCGGTGAGGCAGAGCCAGCCGATCGCGGCGGCCAGGCGGACCTCGGGTGCTTGTGTTTGGTCCCGCCACTGTTCCCGCATCCATGTGGTGGTCGGCGCGTGGGGGTGGGTGCGGGTGGCTTCGGCGGTGGCGAGGACCAGGGCGGCGCTGACTTTCGGATCTTGCTCAGTGGCGAGCCGAGCACGGAAGGAGGAACGGACGGCGCGGTCGGGGTCTGCGGCGGTGGCCAGTGTGTAGGCGGCGTCCATACGTATCGACGGGTCGGGGTCGCCGAGAAGGGGGTACAGGAGGGTGGTGTCGGCGGTGATCGCGACCCGGGCAGCGGCGACCGACCAGCCAGCAGGGTAGCCGGTCACCTCAACGCCGTAGTCGTCGTAGTCGTCGTGCAGATCGCCGTCCTGGAAGTCGGCGCGGTGGAGCAGCAGTTCCTCGCGGGAGGCGACGCCGAAGTGGAGGGCACGGGCCGGGCAGGCGGCCACGGCGAGAGCGTCGGCACGACAGGGGTGGCGGGTGTCGGCGGCGATGCGGATCAGGAACGGTACGGCGAGAACGGCGGCGGCCCGCATGTCGTTGGCACACATGCCGCTCACCACGCCCGCTCCGGAACGACGGGAGCCGCCGGTGTGCAGCAGGTGAACGGCCTCCCTGACGTGTTCACCCTGCGGGAAGCGCTCCCAGGGGACTTGGCCGAGCAGAAATCCGTCCTTGGTCTCGGGCCGGATGTCGGCCACCGCCGCCCGCACGTCGAACGGCCCGCCCGCGAAAGAGGACAGATCCGCCCCGCCCGCCAACGCCCGGCAAATTGCGAACGTCGGATCAGTCCGCCAATCGCCCACGTCACACCACCTCACAGCCAAGTCGAACCGGAGCCGATCATGCCACCCCCCGGTTCGCCTGTTCGAAGCGGAACGTTAAACGGCAAGTTTAGGAGAAATCCAGGCTCGCGAAATTAGTTCCTACTTCGGGGGAACGTGGGAAAGTGTCACGGGGGGATGAGGTGAACGAGGTATCCGCGAGTGAACTACTGGCTGCGTTCAGGACTGACTCGGAGGTCAATGCTCTGGGAGATCGCTGTTTCCGGTGCTCGGACGGGCTCATCGTCCGCGACGTCGGTATCCGCAACATGATCCAGGTCCTCACCGGCCTGGTCGGGAACGGCGAGCCCACGCAGATCCTTCAACGCCTTGAGGACTCACCCCACTCGGCCCGCCCGTCACATTCTGACGATCAGTAAGTTGCAGCAGCGCTGATCGAGTGGGGCATCTTGGCCCGCCTGCTCCTGTTCATGCCGAGGCGCTGGTATTTGCGCCGTGTGCTTCGAGTGCCGACACACGCGCCGGGGCCTTGCAGGCTGAACGCCGCGGCCCCGGACTGGACATCGGCCGCTCGCCCGACACCGACCTGCGCGGCTTCCCGGACGCGATCCGCTACGTGAACCCACCGGGACCCCTTGGCATCACGTCCCGCACGACTACCCGCCCTGGAACACCATCTACGCCTGCTTCGCCCGATGGCAGGCCGGAGGCGCCTTCGACCAGCTCAACAGTCTTCTGTGCCCCTGCGCCACTCCTACCCGCACCGCGCCTGCGACTGACGCAGGCTCGATAGACTCCCCGCATGGTCCGGTCGTCCCGTGGTGAAGTGAGCGTCGGGACGTGGCGGCGCGAGGCGGGCACTGTTGTACATCCGTCCGATGCCTTTCCGCAGGTGACGGTCGAGCCGTTCGCCATCGCGGCGGGGTTCCACGTGCCCCCGGTCCCCACGGAGTGGGCGCCGCACTCGCATCCCCTGCATGAGATGGTCTGGGTGCGCGGGGGGACGCTGACCTCCCGGGTGGAAAACCGTGTCTTCACCGTGTTCACGGGACAGGGGCTGTGGATGCCCGCCGGAGTGGTGCACGGGGGGCGGGCCACGGCGGGTGCGGAATTCCATCATGCCTTCTTCGCTCCCGAGTCGACGTCGTTCGCGTTCGCGTCCGCTGAGCCGACGGCGATCGCGATCACACCGTTGCTGGAGTCCTTGCTGACACACCTGTACCGCACGGATCTGGACGCGGCGGCCAGGGCGCGGGCGGAGTCGGTCGTGTTCGACGTGATCCGCCCCGCCGAGCGGCAGTTCGCCCTGCATCTGCCCGGTGACGCCCGCATCGACGCCATCGCCGAGGCGTTGCTGGACGATCCCGCGGACACCCGTTCGCTGGAGGAGTGGGCGCGGTGGCTCGGCATGAGCGAGCGCACCGTCACCCGCGCGTTCCGCACCGCGACGGGGCTGTCCTTCGCGCAGTGGCGGCAGATGCTGCGGGTGCACCGGGCACTGGTGCTGCTCTCCGAGGGCCTCGACGTGATGACGGTCTCCGAGACGCTCGGCTACGCACAGCCCAGTTCCTTCATAGTCGCCTTCCGGCGGGTCATGGGCACCACACCGGGCGCGTTCTTCGACACGGGCGACGCCGTCCACGAGAGTGTCCGGAATCCCGTATCGCCTGTCCACAACTCCTGATTGTCGACGGGGCGGCCGAAACATAAGCTTCGCGGAGTTAGGTAACCCTTAGTTCGAGTGCGGACCGTTGGCGGCGTTTACCGTGCCCGCCGGTCGAGGGTGCCGTAGTCCCTGCTCCTCCGACCGTCCGGATCCATCGATGTTCACCAGCCTTTTCCGGCCCGCCGACCGCGTCGCCACCGACCTGGCCGCCCCTGTCGCCACCCTCAACGGGCACGACCTCGTGCTGCGGTACGGCGGCAAGCCGGTCGTCCACGGTGTCTCCATCGGCCTGGAACCCGGCCGCGCGACCGCCCTGGTGGGGCCGAACGGCAGCGGGAAGTCCACGCTCCTGCGCGCACTCTCCAGGCTGCACAAGGTCGACGCCGGCCGGGTCACCCTCGGTCACGGAGCCGACGACGGAGCCGAAGACCGGCCCTGTTCGGACACCGACGGACCGCGTGTGCGCGACGCGGCGCTGCTGAGCGCCCGTCAGTTCGCCCGCGAGGTCACCCTGTTCTCCCAGTCGCGACCCGCGCCCCCGGGACTCACGGTCACGGAGGTCGTCGCGTTCGGCCGCCACCCGTACCGGCGCGGCTTCGCCGGGCCGAGCGCCGAGGACCGTGCAGCCGTCGACCGCGCCATGGGCGTCACCGGCGTACGGGACATGGCCGACCGGCCGGTCGGCGAACTGTCCGGCGGCGAGATGCAGCGGGTCTGGCTCGCCTCCTGTCTCGCCCAGGACACCGGCGTCGTACTGCTGGATGAACCGACCAACCACCTGGACCTGCGCTACCAGGTCGAGACGCTCGACCTGGTACGCGATCTCGTGGAGGACCACGGCATCGCGGTCGGGATCGTCCTCCACGACCTCGACCAGGCGTCCCGCGTCGCGGACACGCTCGTCCTGATGCGCGCGGGCCGTGTGCACGCGATGGGCAAACCCGTCGACGTCCTCACCGCCGAGAACATTCGTGAGGTCTACGACATCGGTGTGGAGGTCGGCGTCGACCCGCGCACCGGCCGGCTCCGCATCGACCCGATCGGCCGCCACCCCGTCTGAAACGGCACCCCGTCCGCAGCGGCGCCTCCGTCGCCGCGCCCACTCGTAGGAACACCCGCAGGGACACCGCGGGACATCAAGAAAGAGGCTTGTTCATGAACCGTGCCCACCGTCTGGCGGCGTCGGCCTCCGTGGGGCTCTTCGTCCTCTCGGTATCGGCCTGCGGCACGACCGATGTCGACAAGGTCGAGGCGGACACCAGTGCCAGTGCCTCGCCCGCGTCGAAGAGCTGTGCCGACGACACCACGACCACCTCGACGAAGCCGGTCTCCTTCACCGACGGCGTCGGCCGGAAGGTGACGCTCGCCAAGCCCGCGAAGCGCATCGCCGTCCTGGAGTGGCAGCAGGTCGAAGACGCGCTGACCCTGTGCGTCACCCCCACCGCCGTCTCCGACAAGAAGGGATACGGCACCTACGTCAGCGCCGAGAAGCTGCCCAGCGGCGTGACCGACATCGGTACCCGTGGGGAGCCCGACCTCGACAGCCTGTACGCCACGAAGCCCGATCTCATCGTCGTCGAGGCGTTCAAGGCGAACGACGAAACCCTCGTGAAGCTCCAGAAGCGGGGCGTTCCGGTGATGGCCACCAAGGGCGCCGACCCGAAGGACCCGCTCGGGAACATGAAGAACGTGTTCAGCATGATCGCCGAGGCGACCGGACGCACCGAACGTGCCGACCAGGTGCTCAAGCAGTTCGACCAGCACCTCGCGGCCGCGAAGCAGAAGGTCGCCGACGCCGACCTGCCGACGAAGAAATTCCTGTTCTTCGACGGCTGGCTGGAGAGCGGCAACCTCGTCGTCCGCCCCTACAGCAAGGGAGCCCTCTTCACCCAGATAGGTGAGGAACTCGGAATGACCCCCGCCTGGACCGACACCATCAACAAGGCCCACGGTGACGGCGGCGTCGACCCCTCCTACGGTCTCGCACAGACCGACGTCGAGGGACTGACCTCGGTGGGCGACGCCAACCTCTTCTACTCCGCCGACGAGGGCGCCGACGGCTACGTCGCCGCGCTGAAGAAGAACCCGCTCTGGAAGAGCATGCCTTCCGTGAAGGAGGGACGCGCGCACGCGTTCCCGTCCGGGGTGTGGGGCGCGGGCGGCCCGCTCTCCTGCGAGCAGGCCATCGACGCGTACGTCGACGTACTCGACAAGTGAGCACAACGACAGGGGAGACGGTGGCGGCGCCGCCGGGCGAAGCGTTGCCGCGCGGGGGCGGCCCCACCGGGGTGGTCGTCCTGGCCGTGCTGTTCCTGCTGACCGTCCTGGTCGGCATGTGGCATCTGACGCAAGGGACGTCGGGCGTCGGCGTCGGCGACCTGGTGCGCTACCTCGCCGGGGAGCGACAGACCAGCGGCGGGGCGCCGGTCGGTGAGATCCTCACCGGCTCGCGCCTCCCGCGCCTGCTCGCGGGCGTGGCCGTGGGCTTCGCCCTCGGCTCGGCCGGCACACTGCTCCAGTCCGTCACGCACAACGCGCTCGCCTCGCCCGACACCCTCGCGGTCACCTCCGGCTCCTACGTCACGCTCACGCTCGTCGCGGCCTTCGGCATCTCCGTCCCGCTGTGGGCGTCGGGTGCCGTCGCCTTCGCCGGCGGACTCGTCGCGGCGGGTCTCGTGCTGCTCCTCGCGGGACGGGCCGCCGGTACTTCGGGTGCCCGTCTCATCCTCGCCGGATCGGCGATGGCGATGGCACTGGACGCGGTGAGCGGGATGCTCCTCATCCTGTTCAAGCAGAACACGATCGGTCTCTTCGCCTGGGGGAGCGGTTCGCTCGCGCAGATGAACATCGACGCGTCGCTCCGCGCCTTCCCCGTCATGGCCGTGGTGCTGTGCGTCGCGCTGGCACTGTCCCGGCGGCTCGACGTGATGAACCTCGGCGACGACACCGCGGCCACCCTCGGCGTGCCGATCCGGACGACTCGCGTGAGTGCCGTGGTCTGCGCGGTGGTGCTGACCGCCACGGCGGTCACCCTGGCGGGCCCGATCTCCTTCGTGGGTCTCGGCGCCCCCGTCCTGGCCCGCCTGATCGCCGGGCACGCCCGGGCGCTGCGTCGGCATCTCCTCCTCATCCCGGCGGCCGGGCTGCTCGGCGCGCTGCTCATCCTCCTCGCCGACGCGACCCTCCGCGCGATCCAGGGTGCGAACGGCGCCGCCTCCATCCCCACCGGTGTACCGACCGCGCTGCTCGGCTCCGTCGTGATCGTGGTCCTCGCGCTACGCCTGCGCGACACCGGCGAACTCCGGCAACCGCCACACGTACGGGTTGCCGTACGCTCGCGCCGCGGTTTCCTCCTCGTCGTGACCGGCGCGGTCGCGCTGCTGTTCGTGGCGGTCCTCGTGGGCGCACTGGCGGGCAGCATCTGGCTGCGGACCGGTGACATCGGCCTGTGGCTGCGCGGTGCCGCCCCGGACCTGATCGGCCAGGCGCTCGACGACCGGGTCCCGCGGGTGACCGCCGCGGTGCTCGCCGGCGCGGCGCTCGGACTGGCCGGATGCGTCGTGCAGGGCGCGGTCCGCAACCCGCTGGCCGAACCGGGCGTGCTCGGCATCACGGCGGGCGCCGGACTGGGCGCGGCAGCCGTCGTCACGTCCGGCATGCCCGGCGGACGGCCCGTGCTCGTCGTGGTCGCCATCGCGGCGGCCCTCGCCACCTTCGCGCTGATCACCCTGCTGTCCTGGCGTGGCGGCTTCCTGCCCGACCGGTTCGTACTGATCGGCATCGGATGCGGATACGGCATCAGCTCCGTCACCACGTTCCTGCTGCTGCGCGCCGACCCGTACAACACACCCCAGCTCTTCACCTGGCTCTCTGGTACGACCTACGGCCGTGAGTTCCCCGATGTCCTACCCGTGGCGGTGGCCCTCGCGCTTGCGCTCCCGGTGCTGATCGCGATACGCGGCAGGCTCGATCTGCTCGCCGCCGACGAGGACACCCCGCGCATCGTCGGCGTCAGGGTGGAACGCACCCGCTTCGCGGCGCTGGCGATCGCCGCCGTCCTCGCCGCGCTCAGCGTGGTCGCCGTCGGCGTAGTCGGTTTCGTCGGGCTCGTCGCCCCGCACCTCGCCCGGTCACTGGTGGGCGCACGGCACGGTCGCTCGATCCCGGTCGCGATGCTGCTCGGCGGAGTACTCGTGTGTGTGGCCGACACCCTCGGGCGGACGGTCGTCGCACCGGCCCAGGTACCGGCGGGCCTCATGGTCGCCCTGGTCGGTGGCCCGTACTTCATCTGGGTGCTCAGGAAATCCCGCGCATGACAACAGGGGCGTGCGCAAAGCCCGTTCGCCTCCACCTGCCCCTCGTCGCCCCTCACCCACCAGGAGTACCGGAATGCCCTCGTCCCAGCAGGAAGCGCGCGCCGAGCGCACGGTCGTGCCGTTCGAACCCGGAGCTCTGCCCCGCCCGTTGTGGCGGCTCGGGCACCATGAGGTGCTGGAGCGCTGGCAGTCGGTCGACCGCTCGGCTCACGGCGCCCACATCGTGGCCGTCGGGGACGACGAGGACGGTGACGGTGCGAACTGGATCGGTGCCGCGCTGGTCACGGCCCGCCCGCACACGGCCTACCTGAAGATCGTCGACGCCGTCGGCGACATACCGGCAACTGTCGCGGCCGTCGTGGACCACGCCCGCGACCGAGCCCTCGTACAGGTCAAATGGGAAGGCTGGACGGCACGTCCCGAGGATGCCGCCGCCGCCGGTTTCACCCTCCTGCGTCCTCCCCTCGTGGAGGGCGCGGAAGATGAGGTGGGGCCCGCGTCCGGTTACGTCCGCTGGCTGCACGCAGGCGCCGAGGTGACCGAGCCGCCGTACTACCGGCAGACCACGCACTTCTCCTGCGGTGCCGTGACCGCGCTGGTCGCGCAGGCGCACGCGGGCCTGGGCTCGGCGGAATCGCTCGACCGGCGCGCGGAATTGACGCTGTGGCGCGACGCGACGAACTTCCCCTCGTGCGAACCTGTCGGACTGGGTGTCGCCGTGCGCCGGGCATGGCCGTCGTCCTCCGTGGTGGTCCACCTCGACGTGGACCGGCCCGTCCTGCTCGACAACTTCCCGGAGACCGAGAAGGAGTGGCGTGCCGACCTCCAGAGCATGTCCCGTACGGACGCGATACGGATCGGCGTACCGATTGTTCAACATCCCTTGCCCCCGGCCGGCATCCGGAGCGCCATCGGGCGAGGGGAGCGGGTGCTCTTGCTGATCTCGCTCGCCGGGATGCACGGCTTCGAGGTACCGCACTGGGTGCTCTGCCACGGCACCGTGCCCGGCGCCGTCGTCATCGAGGACCCGTGGGCCGCTGCGGCGACGGGGGACACCTGGGTCGACGCCCACCTGTTGCCCGTCCCCGACGAGTCCCTCGACACGATGTCGGACGTAGCGCCGGACGGCTTCCACGGCGCCGTGCTCATCGGCGACACTCCGCGCGGAGGCCCCGGCTCCCCGACCGAGCCGGTCGACGGGGACGACGAGGAGTGACAGGGGGCGAAGGGGAGCGATGGGGGGCGGGAAGGGTAGGTCTCTGGTGGGTGCGTTCAGCACGTCACGGAGATCCGGAGCGACGCCTCCGATGCCCGCTGGTCCTTGGCGGCGGTCTCACGGCGGCTATGCGGGATCGCCCACACCGCAGTGCGGATCCCTGCACTCTCGCTGGGCGGGCGTTCGGTCCGCCCACCTGCACAGATGCGGCAGACATCCGCTCCCCCTCAGGCGGTGGTCCGCAGATGCTCTTGCGCCCAGTCTTCGAAGCTGGTCAGGTCGATGCCCAGCGCACGGGCGAACTCGGGCCGGGCGGGCTGGCCGACAACCTCCATGAACTCGTGTGTGGCGCCCATGTCTCCCATTCCGGCGGCGCGGGCCTGTTCCTCGGTCATGTCCGGGGCTGTCAGCGGGACCCCGATGGCGTGCGAGAGGATCTCGGCGATTTCGGTCATGGTCAGGTAGTCGCTGGTCAACTCGAGTTCCACTCGGTGGAACTCGGCGGGGGCGGATATGGCAGCCGCCGCAGCCCGGCCCACGTCCTTGGCCGCTACGAGTGCCAGATGCGTGCCCGGTTTCAGGACGGTGACCAGGCCCCCTTCGACGCCGCGGGGGAAGTAGAAGCGCAGGGACGGCTCGAAGTTCTCCATGAAGAACGACGGCTTGAGCAATGTCCAGTAGGGAAAGTGGAGTTCGCGCAGCCGGTCCTGGATCGCAGCCTTCGTGCCGAGTGGCGCCTCCAACATCGCCCACCGTCCTTCGGCCCAGCCCGGGGCCTCGACATGTTGCCCTACGCCGCTGGTGGAGGACTGGACGAACTGTTCGACACCGGCAGTCCGCGCGGTCGTCATGAGGTTGTCGGCCTGACTGACCTCGCCGGCGAAGTCGAACCCCTGCTCGGTGTAAGCGGGCATCTGCACAGAGAAGACGGCTCGTACGCCGTCCACGGCCGCCTCAAGGGTTGCAGGTTCGGTGAGATCGCCCACGAACAGGTCGGCGCCGAGTTCCTCGACGACCCGAGAACGCGGCGTGCTCGGGTCGCGCACCAGTGCGCGCACCGGTGTTCCCTGCGCGACCAGGGCGCGGACGGCGGCACCGCCTTGGCGGCCAGTGGCACCGGTGACGAGAACCGGCTTTGCGGCAGTAGTCATGTGTACAGCTCCTCGGCGGTCACGCACACCATAAACGGCGGGCCCCGCCGTTTCGTGTTCGGTAGAATACGGCGGGGCCCGCCGCTAATCAATGTTGGGGAGATCATGACCGGCCAGCGCTCGGACGCCCGCCGCAACTACACGCACATCCTCGCCGTGGCCGAGGCCGAGGTGGCAACCCAAGGAGCCCAGGCGTCCCTGGAGCAGATCGCCCGCACTGCAGGCGTCGGATCAGCCACTGTGAGGCGCCATTTCCCCACCCGCAAAGCCCTCCTCGAAGCCGTCTTCAAACAGCGCATCCATGACCTGTGCGATCGCGCCCAGACGCTCTGCGGCGAGCACGACAGCCGCTCCGCGCTGGTGGAATGGCTGGGCGAGCTGCTCGCCTACTCACTGGCCGCGCGTGGCCTGGCGGACGTCCTGTCCTACCAACCCCTCCAGGACGAGACCACCCAGGACTCCTGTGCGTCAGCCATCGGCGCGGCGGGCGCCTTGCTGTTGCGCAAGGCCATCGACGACCAGACTGTCCGGGCCGACATCACCATCGACGATCTGCTCGTACTGATCGTCGGAATCGCCCTGGCCACCGAGAATTACACCGACCCGGCGATGCCGGCGGACCGCGCCTTCCGGCTCGCCGTCGCAGGCCTCGGCGACGGCACCTGAGCACTCACATACGACCGTCACACCCCTGGTGGTGGGGGACCGACCGGTGACCGCGGACCACCTGACGGCAAGCGAACGAATCGACACCGACCGCATCCGCCGCGAAGAGGGAGAGACCAGAACCACAGATGGTCCATGGTCTTTTTGCTTCCATCGGACTCATGCGGAAGCGGTCCATCAAGCCGGCCCGTGGCGGTTGGCCACACCAAACGGCACCGACCAGACCTTGTGTCGGCGACGGCTGAAAAGTGGACCAGCAGCGACGCTCGCGGGAGGCGACCGCCTGCCGGCTCCATCCATACATCGAGCAAAGGTCGGCAAGGCATCTGAAGCGTGCGGCCACGCGCCGTGACGACAGCCGTCAAGAGCGCGATGCCGTACGCGAACTCCGAAGTCCGTCGCCTCGCCCACAACCGGCGTCGGGCGCCGCACCCGCGAGATCGCGGACCTGCTCGCGTAAGACCCTGCCGCATGAGGATCGGCGAAGCGGCAGCGACCCGAAAGTCGTATCGGGTCCATCGGCAGGAACTGACGCGCGTTGTCAGTGGGAGCGGAGAAGGCCACACCGCTGGCAATATAGGGAGGCGGAGGCGTGCACGCAGACGATTTCCTCCGCACCGAGCCCGACGACGCGATGAGCCGGACCGAGCGTCGGCCCGGCCACTGGATGTGTCAGCTCTGGGAACTCGATCTCGAACTGATGGAGTTGCTGCGCTTCGGTCCGCTGCCCGCCGAGCCGGACCTGGAAGTGGCTGTGGCTCTGCCCCGGCTGCTGCACGAAGACTTCGTCGCCATGGGTACCAGCCACGACGAGGGCATGAACGACGAAGAGGTCGTCCTCGCCGTCAAGGCACATCGCGCAGTCCTCAGCCGCCTGGGGCTCAAGCCTCCGCAGTTGCCGTTCCGGCACACAGCGGGTTCTACGACTCCTGGCGCAAGAACGACATGTCCGGCGGAGACGGCTGGCAGGCTCGCCGCGAGTGCATCGAAGAGCTTTCTCGCGCCGACCCGTGAGGCCCCGGAGGAACTGCAGGAGATCGAATACGAACAACGCTTCAAGAACGGGCCCCGCTGAACCTTCAAGAACCTGATCTTCGCGGTCGTGGGCGCGAATCCGAAGATCGTGCTCCGGGACGCCGTGAACAACGATGTGGAGATCGTCCAGAACGCGCCGAGAACTGCCTCGTGTGTAGCGACCCGTTGCACGTGCTCGTCCGGCAGCCTTTCTGTCACCAGAAGCGAGGATCGGCAGCTTCTGGCACCCCGGGACGGCACTTCACCACAACCGTGTCCTGCTCCTGCGCGTCCTACTACTGAGCGTCGGCAGAAGTCGGCCGTCCCGGGGGAGCGGGTCGCGAGTCATGCAGAAGTACGTGATCGTCCAGCACATCACACGGTTCTTCTGGCCCCCGCGTGGTGCAATCCGGCAGCCGCCCACGTTCGCCCGGCACATGGTTCTGCCAATGGTCACGCACCGGCCTTCGGCACTCTGTGATGCCAGCAGGTGCTGCGACCAAGTGGGATGAGCTGCAGCCCGATGAAGCCGCCAAGTCCCTGCCTGCCCACCACCCGTCAAGCAATCGGGTGAGGGACTTCGACCGTGCGGAAATTCCCCGACCCCGCAGCGGCAGCTGCGGCACAATCGCCGGATGATCGGCAACAAGACCACTCACCGCACGGTGGACGGCGTTCGCATACCCGGCACATGGCGCCACGCCTTCATCCGCAACGGCGATACGCACTTCCTCACCGACCTGTTCATCTACGCCGACGGCCTCATCGACTGCTGGGAACTGGTCACCCTTGAGGAGTTCCAGAACAAGCTCCGCAGCGGCTGGGTAGCCACCACCCTGCCGGACGGCGCCAAGGCATCCGCGTTCGAACTGGCCAGCTGGACCTTCAGCGAGCCCCACAGTTACCTCACCCCCGACCTGCTGGTCGCCGAGATACGAGCCACCATCGACCAACTCAACGGGCGCCCGGATTCGACGGGCCGGTGCCTCGTCGCCGTCGACACCTTCCTCGCCGACCGGACCGAGGGAAACCGCGCTGCAGCCCGCAACGCCTTCCTGGCCATCCCGATCTCGCAGCGCCGCTACGCACTGGGCGACATGGACAGCAAAGACTGGCCGCTGCGGGTGTTGGTGGCGGGACCCGGCGGCGAAACGTACATCCCGGCCGATGGGCCGATCATGCAGGAGGACTACGACAGGGCCGTCGCCTACTTCGAGGAACGGGCGCGATGGGCCGCTGAACGGGCCGCACGCGTCCCGGCAGACGGGCCAGTGACCTCCTTCGCCCCGGCGATCAAGCTGCACCACACGTATCCGAGCATACCGGTCGATGCCCCGGGATTCCGGGGCTTGCGCAACGACTACCCGGCCCCGATCGTCGTCGGCGAGGTTAGCTACCCATCTGCCGCCCACGCCTACTGGGCGCTGTCAGTCGCTGACCCCGAGGTCCGGACCGTGATCGCCACGGCAGAGACCCATGCCACCGCACGCAAGTCCGCGACCGCGGCAGCACAGCGTGAGGGCTGGCAGCACGCCCGCACCGCGGTAATGGCGGCCCTACTGCGCGCGAAGTACGATCAGCACCCCGACCTGGCTGAGATCCTGCTGACCACGAACGACGCCACCGTGATCTACGACGACGCCGACTCGGGCTTCTGGGGGGACAACGCCGGACGCGGCCGCAACTGGGCAGGCCGCCTCCTGGAACTCGTCCGCTCGGAGCTGCAGGCACAGCGGGCGGGAATCGCAGCGCTGTGAAGGGCCACCCGCCGCTCGAATCCGAGCTGCGACTGCTCGATGCGGAGCTACCACTTCAGCAACCACCAACTCCCGCTTGACTCGGTGCAGAGAAGGAATCGGAACCAGTGCAGCAAGTCCATCCCGTAAGAACGGGCCGTCGCCGCCGCGCGGCCGGCTCTTTGCAGGTCCCGAAGGAAGGAACCTTGGGTTCAACCGGTCGCTGCAACATTGCAGGTAGAACGGGTGCCGGAGGTGTTGCAGGGTGGCGAGGATCGGTCGTCCGGGGATGTCGGACGCACAGAAGCGGGAAGTCTGGCAGCGGTGGAAGGAGGGGCAGTCACTCAGCGAGATCGGCCGCGCGCTGGGCAAGGTACCCGGCTCGATCCATGGTGTGGTGAAAGCGAACGGCGGCTTTGTACCCGCCGAGCGCACCCGGGCGAAGACCGTGCTGAGTCTGGCCGAGCGGGAGGAGATCTCCCGCGGTCTGGCCCGCAATGAATCTTTCCGGACGATTGCGGTCCGGCTGGAGCGGGCGCCCTCGACGGTCAGTCGGGAGGTGGGCCGGCACGGCGGCCAGGCGAAGTACCGGGCCGCGGTCGCCGACGAGCGGGCCTGGGATAGCGCCCGCCGCCCCAAGTCCTGTCTACTGCAACGCAATTGGGCCCTGCGGGACATGGTCGCGGACAAGCTGGCCGCCGACTGGTCGCCGCAGCAGATATGGGGCTGGCTTGTCGACCGCTTCGGACGGGAGGACGGTATGTACGTGTCCCACGAGACCATCTACCGCAGCCTGTTCATCCAGGCCCGCGGCGTGCTGAAGAAGGAGCTCATCGCCCATCTGCGCGGGCGGCGCACGATGCGCCGGTCGAAGAAGGCCACCACCGCCGGCCAGGCTCGCGGACAGATCCGTGACGCCATCTCTATCCGCGAGCGTCCCGCCGAGGCCGCCGACCGCGCCGTTCCCGGTCACTGGGAGGGCGATCTGATCACGGGGGCGAAGAACAGCCACATCGCCACGCTGGTCGAACGCCACTCGCGCTACGTGATGCTCGTCCGTGTGCCCGGCAAGGACGCCGTCAGCGTCGTCAACGCACTCACCGAGCACGTCCACGGTGGTCGCGGTGATGCGCCACCTAGAGGCGAAGGCGATCGATGACGCGCTGGACCTGTTCGGGATTATGACGGCCACTCGGTTGATCAGTACCGCGAAGCGGTCCACGGACAAGCAGCTGCTCTCGGCACTGCCGCAGCTGGAGAGGGCGGCACGGATCACGGCCAGGGTCTCGAAGGTGGTCATGGAGGAGCTGGGGGTCATCGAGGAGACCGGCTGCGATGTGGATGCGGCCGTGCTGTGGCGGGCGCTGGAGGCCGGAGGTCAGTTGAGGGCTGTGGCGAACGCCGTGTAGTACGTGCCGTACGAAGTCTTTGCGGTAGCCCAGTTCACGATGAGGGTGTCCAGGGCATTGGTCGGCCGTCCGGCGGCCGTGGCCTTCGCTGTGGTCGAATCCGTCTTCTGTCGCTTCGTGGGGAGGGCGGTGTTCTGCTCCCTGATCTCCTCTGCAACCTTCTCCTTCCAGACGACGAGGAAGGCGTCGCTGATCTTCTTCCGCCAGGCGGTCTGGATCTTCGGACGGTAGCGGAAGTGCTCCACAACATGCCGGGCTGCCAGGGCAGCCGCGTGATGGATGGTGCGGGTCGTGGTGAAGCTGTCGGGGAAGAAGTCGAACGTCATGATTATCGCCTCGGCGATGGCCTTCGCCTCCTTACCGGTGGGATCGACGCCCACCACGGCGTCGATCGTCGTGTCGAGCGCGGTCAGTCCTGCCCGGTCCGAGGTGACGTAGGAGTCCGCGTCCACCGATGTCCAGGGGAATTCACCGCGGAACCGCAGCCACGCCTCCAGCTGCTGGTCGAGGTCTGCGACCCAGTCGGTATGGAGATTGGGCTTCCACCGGAGGGGGGCGTCGAACTTGGCGGTGTCGTACTCGGCCGCCTTCGGCAGGTGGTCGAAATAGATCCGGCCTGCTCGCTTCTCCTGCACCTTGCCGGTCGTCGGAACGACGTACCACGCCTGGTCGAGTTTGATTCCGCCCCGCTCGAAGTTGGGCAGGATTTCATCGATCACGTCGGCGATCCATTTTTCGAGATAATCCTTGTGTTTTTTTCCTGCCGGGTGGGTGGGTGCGATGAGGGCCTGGCCGTACCATTGCTGCAGAAGGTTCTTGCTGAATACCCAGAGGCTGTGCAGTTCGGACCATGCCTCAACCCAGGTCTTATCGAGCATCAGATCCTGTAACGCGTTGAGGAAGACGATGTTCGACGTCACGTGCGCACGTTGTCCTTTGGCGCCGGTCTGCCCGTCCTCGATGTGCACCTTAGTGGCATCCCGCGTCTGGCTTACCTCGTTGATGCGCATTTTCAGGGTGGGGAATTCCTCTTGCGAGTTGGCTGCGGATTCGAACGTCACTTTTATCACGTGGTGTTTCCCCCATGGTGATGATGCCGTGGTACTCGTCTGCCCGGACTCACTGTGGGTGAGCCAGCCCTCTCAGACAATAGGGCGTGGAGAAATTGGTTCCTGTGCCCCCGGTAGGGCTTCGGCGGCAGGGTGATTGCAAAGTCCTTTGATCATGAATCGGTGCAGGTCAGTTGAGTCCGAGGATGGTCAGTGGTCGTTCGCGGGGTCGGAGGGCTGTCGTGCGGAGTCCGGCGGCGATGCTGGTGGGCCGGCGGTGCGGAGCTGGTTGATAGCGAAGCTGCGCAGGGTGGCCATGTTCTCCGAGGTGTGGCCGGTGCGGATCCGGCCATGGGACTGGTAGGCCCGCATGTTGAGGTGTCGCGTATTCGCGGTTGAGGCCCACGGACCATGACGCTGGGTGAGAAGTCGGGCCGGTTGATTGGGTCTGGCATGATCGCGCGGTGAGTGATGCGAGGCTGCTGGCCGTGGAGGCCGTTGAGTCACATGTCCGTGCGTTCTTCGAGGGGCATTCCGTTGAGGTCGTCGTCTGCGACCTGGGGCCGGAACGTCGCGAGGTCCTGCCCGACCTGCGGGTTCTCGTTGTCGGCCCCGGTCCACGCAGCGATAGCTGGGCCTATGTGACCGCCGGGTGCTGGGCCGCGACGGAGAAGGACGGTCACGGGCTTGAGTTCGTCATGACCGCCCACATCCGCGACCAGCAGTTCATCGACCTCATGGCCATGATCACGTACTACCACTGCGGTGGGCATCAGCTCGACCTGGAGCACAGTATGCCGATCGGTGACCCATGGGTGCCGGGCTCGAACTGCGACCACCTGCTGATCAGCCTGCCCTATCTCCACGGACCTGACCTTGAACACTGTCCGCTGCCCGGGGGGCAGGCCCGCATCCTGTGGACCTTGCCTGTGACGGCCGCCGAAATCGAGTTCCGCAGGCATCAGGGTCATGAGGCGTTGGAGCAGCTCTTCGACGAGGCGGAGATCGTTCCCACTGATCCTTTCCGGGCATCGGTCGTGTGAGACAACGACCGAACCGCTCCCGACGGTCACCGCGAGTGATCACCAGGAGCGTATCGGCTCCAGGTTCCGCCAGCTTCGGTCACCAGGCGGGTGGCGGTCTTGTCGTGGTAGCCGAGTGCTCTCGCGATGACGGGGGCCGGGGCTTGGGGGACGAGCTGACGGATCGCGGAGGTCCTGCCGCGCTGTGGAGGGACGCCGATCTCACGCAGATGGACTTGCAGGCTGACCGGGTTCATCGGCTGTCCGGGCTGACGGCCGGGGAAGAGCCACTGTGAGCTCCTGCTGCTGGCGTAGGGCAAGTGTTGCCGGGACTGGATGTAGGCCCGCATCAGGTCGGCGACGGGCTCCGGTAGCGGTGACGGCGGGTCTCCCAGCTGGACGGTGACGGTGGTCTCGTCGTCAGTGATGTCGTTGATGGTGAGGCGGACGATGCGGCTGACGGGTTGCGCGTAGAGGAGAACGAGAGAGAAGACGCCGGCCATGCCCAGCCCGGTCACCACGGCGCTCAACAGCCAGGCGAACACGTCGCGTCCGTCGGCCCCGGCTCAGGCGCTGTGGACCCCAACCTCGTACAGCGAGTACCCCCAGTCCGTCCCGCGATCGAGGCCGTGGACCCGGACGTAGCGGGCCGGAGTCCCGGTGAACCGGGCCGTGTCCAGGCCGCCGTCGGCGCTCGTGGTGGACCAGGCGGTCTGCCAGTTCGTGCCGTCGGTGGAGATCTCGATGCGATACGCCTTCCCGTACGCGCGCTCCCAGTCCAAGGTCACCCGGGAGACCAGGTGGGTGGAGCCCAGGTCCACCTGCCACCACTGGTCGTCGCTCCAGTCGCTGGCCCAGCGGGTGGCGTCGTCGCCGTCGACGGCTCGGCCCGGCTGGTAGCTGGTGAACGGGTTCGACTCGGACGAACTGGCCGTCGAGGGCTGCCCCTTGGCAAGGTTCACCGAGGCTTGGTGCTGTTCGGTGGCCCGCCAGGTGTCCAGGTAGGACTCGGCGCCCCGGAACAGGTCGTTCACCACGTCCTGGCCGCCGACCTGCCGGATGTCCTCGATCCAGTCGGGGATCATCCCGGCGTGGGCCGCGCCGTCGGTGTTGATGTCGAAGGTGCGCTCGCCGGAGGTCTGCCTGTCGATGACGGAGCCGCCGTCGACGCTCTTGAAGGGGTACGTCACCTTGTTCGCGGCGTCCGCGCCCCGCGGGGCGGGATGGTCGCCGATGCCGTTGAAGTCGGTGCCGTAGCCGTAGCCCACGCCGTACTTGTCGCGCAGTGCCTTGGTCCGGGCGGCTTCCGCGACGAAGCCCTCGGAGCCGTGCATGTACTGGGCGACGAAGCCGCCGAGGGCGTAGACCCGTTCGGTCCAGTTCAGGTCCATCCAGCTGTGCGAGGAGATCACGCCGGGGTAGGACGCAGACTCCAGGATGTCCAGCGCCTGGCCGACGGCCTTGACACCCATGTGGTCGATCTCCAGCATCATCTTGCGTTTCATCATGCCGCGCACGGCGTACTCGCCGAGTTCGGTGAGGCCTCGCTTGTTGCACTGCGCGTTCGAGTCGTACGAGGGGACGTCCACGCCGGCCGGCAGATCCGACTCCGCCTCCGAGGTGGCGCTCCCGATGGGGTTGTCGTGCTGCGGGCCGGTGCACTTCTCGGTCTGCCAGAAGGTGCCGGTGGACAGGAACTGGCCGACGTTGATGGCCGTTCCGAGGCCGCCGGAGTCGAAGCGGACGCCGCACAGCGCGTTGTCGAACTTGTGGCAGAGGAACATGGAGCGGACGCCGAGGGCGTAGAGCGCGTCGAGGCCCTTGTCGATGTCCTGCTTGCTGCACTGCGGGATGTCGAGGATCTGCTTGCATCCGAAGGGTTCGGAGGTCTCGACCCCGAGGACGACGGCGAGTTTGCCCTCCTCGATGACCTGCCGCGCCTGCGCACTGTCGGTGACGATCCGGAACCAGCCCTTGCCGGTGCCGCCGTACATCTTGTCGATGTACGCCTGGAGCGCGTAGGTCATCTTCGCCTGCAGCCGGATCGAGGTCATCTCGTCACAACTGCGGTCCTTGAAGGGGTAGATGGAGCAGATCATGCCGTTGGTGACGAGGTCGTTGACGAGCACGCGCTGTCCGCCGCGCCAGGCCCGCTCCACCCAGGCGTAGTAGTCGGCCTGGTGGGTCATCGAGTCGTAGGCGGGCCAGTCCTTGAAGGTCGGCCAGCCGACCGGGTCGTGCTTGCCGTCGCCCCCGTGGGTGATGTAGTCGAAGATCGCGAGGGTGCCGTCGGGGTAGTGCTCGGGGCAGTCCTTCAGGGCGTCGGCGACACCGGCCTCGGAGAAGACCTTGCCGCAGATCAGCCGGCCGCCGAAGGCCTCGTTGCCGAAGAGGTGGTTGTGCGCGTCGACGAACCCCTGTACCTCTCCTGCCGAGTTGGTGCCGGTGAAGGGCTCGCCGGTGACGTTGATCTGAACGTCCGGGGCGGGGCGGGCGGTCGGGATCCACCAGTCGTTGCCGGCAGCCGAACTCGGGCTGGGCCCGAGGGCCATGGCCAGTACCAGAAGCAGCAGCGACAGCATGGTGGTGTGCCTGCGTCTGCGGTACGAGTGTCGAAGCGGCGTCAAGGCACACATCCCTCGGTCGGCGGGAAGACGCGGTTGACCGACCGTTGAGGTTGTCATGACCCGCGCAATATCTGGGATGAGGATCGGGCCGCATGCCTGCCGAGTCAAGCGTCCGGAACGCCTTGGCTGATCTTTCCGCGGCGGAACTCCCGAACTGCCGTCTCAGCGGCGGGACTCCCGGGCCCAGACACCCGGTACGGGGACGCATTGCTCGGCCAAGTACTCGTAGTCGGCAGGGGTGTTGTAGACGTGGGCGGACACGCGCAGGTAACCGATGCCGTCGAAGCTGGTGAAGGCCGCCTCGACAGCGAGTTCGCGGGCCACCCGGTCGCGCAGCGCGTCGGCGTCGATCCGGGTGCGCCCGAGGCCGTCGGGCAGCCGCACCAAGCGCATGCCGGGGACGGGCATACCGACGTCGGGTCGGCTGCTCTCACCGGCCAGCCGTTCGAGGGCGGCGCCGATGACATGGTCGGCACGGTCCGCCGGCCGGTCCGTGCAGAGGCGGGCCGCGGTTCAGCCCCAGGCGTGCTCGACCAAGGCGAGGGACGTCGGCGCGGCCAGCTAGGAGGTGGCGTCGAGCGTGCCTTGCTGGGCGAAGCGGTCGGGGTACGGGTCCTGGTCACCCCAGGAGTCGATCAGCGGGTGGATCAGGTCCCGCAGGGGCCCGTGGGCGACCAGGGCCGGGGTGCCGCGCGGGGCACAACCCCACTTGTGGAGGTTGCCGGTCCAGAGATCGAACGTCGCGTCAGCGAGCGGCGCGGCGAGCAGGCCCGGCGCGTGCGCGCCGTCGGCGAGCATCGGCACGCCTCGGCGGAGCGCTTCCGCGCCGATGCGCTCGAGAGGTGGCCGGAGGGCGGTCGCCGAGGTGACCTGGTCGACCACGATGAGGTCGGTGGCCTCGCCCATCTCGGCGCCCACGGCCTCGTATGCCATGTCCTCGTCGGCGCCGAGCGGCACCCGTGCCGTGGGTATCCGGCCGCCCCGGCGGCGTGCCAGCCGCTCGGCTCCCATGGTGACCGCATCGTAGCCGTGGTCGGTGACGACGATCTCTCCGACACGGCGGCGGGCGAACGCGTTGTACACCACGCAGGCGCAGGCGCAGGCGCAGGCGTTCGGCACCAGTGCGGGGTCGGTCTCGCACCGCATCCGGGCCGAGGTCTCGACGTCCTCGCCGACCAGGTGCCGAAACTGTGTGCCGTCGTCGGCCGCGGTGACGGCGACGTCGGCCACCTCTGAGCGGTCGCGAGCCGGTGGGGCCACGCCTGCTCGAACGGGCCCATCGCCTGCTGCACGAGGGTTTCGTAGCCGACGGCGACGGCTTCCTCCGGGTCGGTGGTCAGCGCGCCGACGCGGAAGGGCGGCGACGACCTGCTCGTGGTCCAGGTGCCGGGCCGGCGGCAGAACCTCGATCAGCCCGCGGGTTCCGGCGGCGTCGTTGCCGGGAAGGCACCGGGCTCGCGCGGGAACGCTACGAGGTAGTGGTCCGGGACCAGGCAGAAGTCGCCTCGAACACCCGGGCGCTCGTGGCGGGTGACCTCGGTTCAGGTGGTCGGCCGTGGTTTCCCGGCCGAGCGTTCTGCGCGGCCGGTGGTTGAGCTCGTGCGCGACGGTCTGCAGGGGTCTGCCGTAGCCGCCCGGCTCAGCGCGCCGCGCCGTTGACGCGCGCCTGGCGGCCGGTGGGCGCGGCGGCCGTGCTGGACCGCAGCGAGACCGGGGGTGCCAGCAAGATGTGCTGAGGCGGGGTGTCCGGCGCGGTGATGCGCCCCACCAGCAGGGACACGGCCTTCTCACCCATCTCCAGGGCAGGCACGTCCGCCGCCGTGAGCGGCGGACGGAAGTCCTCGGCCCAGGTCCTGGCCGCCACTCCGGTGATGGAGAAGTCGTACGGCACTTCCAGGCCGGTGTCCCACAGCGCCCTCTGGATGCCGGGCAGGGCGGCCTCGTTGATGGTGGTGACAGCTGTGAGGTCCGGATGGCTCTGCAGAAGCGCCGTCATGCATTCCTGGCCGGAACGGGCATCGTCCCCACAAGGCACTTCGATGCCCTCAAGACCGCGTTCCGCCAAGGCCTTCTCGAAGCCCTCCCTGGCCCTGCGGGCGGGGCCGTAACCCGCCGCGATGAGTTCCGGGGAACGGGTGACCAGAGCAACCCGGCGGTGCCCCAGATCGGCGAGGTGGCGCACACAGTGCTGGATCAAGCCGGCGTAGTCGACGTCGATCCAGGACATCTGCTGGTCGCCGGCCGTGTGCCCGATGCCGACGAAGGGCAGCCCGGCGTCATGCAGCCGACCGACACGAGGGTCCTCCAGGCGGATCTCCATGAGAATCACACCGTCCACGCGGCTCTCCGAAACCAACCGCTCGAAGGAACGGTCGTGATCCCCGCCGGAAGGGGACAGCAGCACATCCAGGTCGACCCGGGCGGCGGCGTCGACCACGCTGGCGACGAAGTCCAGCTGCATGTGCGTGAGCCGGTTGCCGGCGGGCGGGATGACGAGACCGATCGTCCGGGTCCGCCCCTCCTTGAGGGCCCTCGCGGCCGCGTTGGGCCGGTAGCCCAACTCGTCGATCACGTCTTGGATACGTCTGCGGGTGCTGGTCGAGACGGGACGTTTGCCGCTCAGCGCGTACGACACCGTGCTCCGTGACACGCCCGCGCGCCGGGCGATCTCCCCGATGTTCATCGGGGCTCTCCTTCGTGGATGCCCCCGGCTTTAGCCGGGGGAGGAAACGAAGCTCCTGCGAAGCAGGGCAGGGAAAGCCGGTGCGCACCCAGGGCGGACCGGTGTGTGCCCTCTACCGGCCGACACCCGCCACTCACACGGGAGTTGATAGAACGTGAGGCATGACGCAGCAGGTGAAGCGGGCGTTCGAGTACCGCTGTTACCCCACGGACAGGCAGGCGGCCGAGCTGTCGCGCACGTTCGGCTGTGTCCGCCTGGTCTACAACAAGGCGCTGGAAGAGCGCACCCGGGCCTGGTACAGCGAGCAGCGCCGCATCTCCTACGTCCAGTCGGCGGTCGCGCTGACCCAGTGGAAGAAAACCGAGGAACTCGCCTTCCTGACGGAGGTGTCCTCGGTCCCGCTCCAGCAGGCGCGACGCCACCTCCGCACGGCGTTCGGGAACTTCTTCGCCAAGCGCGCGAAGTACCCACGCTTCAAGTCCCGGAAGAAATCCTGCGCGTCGGCCGAGTACACCCGCTCCGCCTTCACGTGGTGCGAGGGCCGTCCGACTCTGGCGAAGGTGGCCGGTTTTCCGGACATCCGCTGGTCGCGTCCGCTCCCGGAGGGTTCGGTACCGACGACGGTGACCGTGTCCCGTGACGGTGCGGGCCGCTGGTTCGTGTCGGTGTTGTGCGACGACCGCATTGCCCCGGCTGCGGCCACGGAGAATACGGTCGGCATCGACGCCGGCGTCGCTTCCCTGGTGGCCCTGTCCACCGGTGGGAAGGTCACCAACCCCCGGCACGAGCGCCGTGACCGCGGCCGTCGCGCCAGGGCGCAGCGGGAACTGTCCCGGAAGACGAAGGGCTCGGCGAACCGGGAGAAGGCCCGCAAGCGGGTCGCCGAGGTCCATGCGCGGATCGCCGACCGGCGCCGCGACCACCTGGACAAGCCGTCGACTCGTCTCGTCCGTGAGAACCAAACGGTCGTGATCGAGAACCTCACCGTCCGCAACCTGCTGAAGAACCACACGTTGGCGCGCGCCATCTCGGACGCGTCGTGGACGCAACTCCGGTCGATGCTGGAGTACAAGTGCGCCTGGTACGGGCGCGAACTCGTCGTGATCGACCGGCGCTTGCCCAGCAGCGAGCTCTGCGGGGTCTGCGGGGTCTGCGGGACGGTCGTAGCGAGGATGCCGCTGAACGTCCGCGCGTGGACGCGCGCCTGCGGTGCGGTGCGTGACCGCGACATCAACGCGGCCCGCAACATCGTGGCCGCCGGGCCGGCGGCGTCTGCCTGTGGAGACGGTGTAAGACCTCAACGGGAGTCCTCCCGGACGGGGCAGTCGTCGGTGAAACAGGAACCCCAGTGGGCGACCGCTGGAATCCCCCGCCTTTAGGTGGGGGAAGTCAATCAGCTCCCAAGAACTCACCCACAGACCGCAAGGGTACCGCGCGCGAAATGTTTCGCTCCTGAGGCAGGGGCTGGTCGCGGACCCGCCCGGTGGTGCCGAAGTGGCCGGATGCGGGGGAGGATTGGGCGTCGCGGAAGGGCGCTCGCGGGATCAACTCGGCGACGACCATCGGTGGTTGCTGTGACCGTTGCAGGGTCAGGTGATGACCTTGGCGCCGGGTGCCGGGGCTGGTGCCCTGGAGGCGTGTGCGCCGCAGCGGGATCCGGGCGGGCGAAGGAGGTCAGAGCGCGATGAGTTCGTGGGGAACGGCGTTGAGCCGCCGGGAACCGTCGGCGTTCCGTGTCTGACGTAGTACTGGAAAGTACCCATGACGGCGCTGTGCGCCGGCACCGTGGCGGGATGAGACTCCGGGGCGCGTAACGGTTTCTGGCCGGTGGGTGGTGTGATTTCTGTGCGCGGGTGTCAGCGGACGCGGCAGACTGGCTCTTCGGCACTTCCCGTGAAACAGGCGGTCTTGGGGCGGGTTCTCGGCGGCGCGTTGTCAGTGGCCGAGGGCACACTCACGGCATGGATCACTCTTCGCGCGCCGTTCCTGGTTCAACACGAAATTCTTCAGGCTGGGTTTAGTCGCTGGGCGGCCCGCTGATCGTCGTGCCCGTGTCCGTGCTGGCCGAATGGGGTGGCTGTTCGGAGAACTGGGGCGAGGAAGCGGGCATTTCGGAGGACTACGACCGCGCCTGCGAGGTCGAGGGCTGGGCCGGAATGCTTGATGTCGGCGGCAGTGGTGCCCGGGCTCTGGTCCTTGCGGATGAGCCCGCCACCAGCCGGTACCTGCCCGAGCAACGGGTCTTTGTCCGCTGGCTCGCTGCCGACTCAGAGTCCGAGCTTCTTGCGGCTGCCGACACCGTCCTCGCCGATCGCGACATCGAGTGGGACGACGTCGGCGTCTGGGAGAGGGATGGGCCCGCCGTTCTCATGGACTCCACCACGCCGGGGGCCGAACTCGATGAGGAGTACCCCGACGGCGGCCAGCCGGACCAGGCTCCTGTTCCGCTGCCTGCTGGCCGGTGGCGAGTCCGTGCGGTTAACACAACAGGCGAATTCCCTTGGGTCGGTGTGGTCCAGTTGCTGCCCGAAAGACCGTGAGACCGCGGCGAGGGGCAGGGCGTGGTTGGTGGGCGTGGTTGGTGGGCGAGGAGGATGCGGCGTCTGAGGAGGGCGAAGCCGGCCCGGCCACAGTGTTGGCGTTTGAGGAGCTTGACGCGCGTGACGTTGCTCTCGACGGCACCGGAACACCAGGCCAGGGTGCGCCCGGCGGCGACGGCGGTCAGGCCCTTGCACAGGCCGAGTGCGAAGGTGCGTCGTGCCTTGATGTCGCAGTCGTCGACCTGGGGGAGCCAGTCCCTGAGCCGGTGTCCTTCCCGGCGCCGCAGAATGGTTGTGAACCCTCGGGCCGGTCGGCAGGTCTGTGCGATCTCCGGGCACCGGTCGCAGATGTCCTTGAGGTCCTGCCGGGCCTGCTCGTTCTGGTTCTCGGGATGGCCGATGATCCACCGCACCACATCCGCGACGGCATGCGGTGGTGGAGTGTCCGGGACATCACGCTTCGGGCGGCAAGCGCAGGGGCGGACACAGCCGGCCCGGTTCGAAGCGCCTGAAGGCTGCGCTGGCCGCAAGGCGATTCAGCCGTGAGCAACGCCAGGCGGCTGACCGCCCAGCTCGACACCCTCGGTTTCGACGTCACCATCGGGACCCGCGGGGTCAGGACCCTCCTGAACCGGGCTCGACACGAGTGCGGCCCCGCCACGGGCCTCGCTCAAAGATGCCCGAGGGACCTGGGATTCACATCTCAGCAGCACTGAAAAAGCACGGAGCGAATCGATTCCATGCAAGCGCTTCGACGGGAGACTACGACCGGAGGCATGCGGGGTCAATGGCGTGCGCGAGGCGAATGGGCGCCGACGCGCGGATCGAGGCCTCACCGCTTCGGCCGGTGTTCGGCGAACCGGCCGCCCATCGGCCGGGTTTGGTGGCTGCGTCCCTGTTCACCGACGTAATGGCGGGTCGCCCAGGTATGCCGGGCCGGACCGCGGGCCACACCGAAGTGACCGACCGCACGTGCGCGGCGGGAGGTCAAGCCCCCACCTGGCTGCCGCTGCATGGGGCCTGCTCGGGCGTGCCGATCCGTTCCGGTCCGCAGGAATCAGCCATCGAATCGATTCCGCGACAAGGTTCGGAGCAGAAGACTCGGCCTCCCTTGACAGCCCTGTGAGGCGGGAGCACCGTCTCCCCCCGATACCTCTCTGCAATCCCACGGCACAAACGGCATGCAAGCGCTTCCGGTTCACTGGCGCCACCCACACACAACCCGACTCGGTTGCGCCGGCACGGTAGGGAGATGAGATGGGAACCACACGTGTAAGACGCCGCCCCCTGTCAGGACATGGTGGTGTCCGACGGCTGCTCGCGGCGGTACTACGCCGAGGCAGGGCGGAAAACGTGCCTGACCAGGCATTCGTCCCTTCGTGGGAGCGCTCCCGCAGCTCTCGGGCGAGAGTGCTCGCCCGGGCGGGGGCCGCAACTGTGCTCGTCGCCGGCGCGCTGGTCGGCGCCACGGCCACGTCCGGCACCGCACGGGCCGCCACGTCCGGCCCGTGCGACATCTACGCGGCAGGCGGCACGCCCTGCGTGGCGGCGCACAGCACGACGCGTGCGCTGTACGCCGCGTACAGCGGGCCGCTTTACCAGGTCCGGCGTGCCTCGGACAACACCACCCGGGACATCGGCCTGCTGAGTGCCGGCGGATACGCTGACGCCGCCGCGCAGGACTCGTTCTGCTCGGGCACGACCTGCCTGATCACGATCATCTACGACCAGTCGGGCCGCGGCAACAACCTCACCCAGGCGCCCGGGGGCGGTGCCGCGGGCGGTCCTGACAACCTCGCGAACGCGACCGCCGCGCCCACCATGGTGGGTGGTCACAAGGCTTACGGCGTCTTCGTGGCGCCCGGCACGGGGTACCGCAACAACCACACCAACGGCATCGCGACCGGGGACAACCCCGAGGGCATGTACGCGATCTTCGACGGCACGCACTACAACGGCGGCTGCTGCTTCGACTACGGCAACGCCGAGACGGACAGCAACGACGATGGCAACGGCACCATGGAGGCCATCTACTTCGGCAACATCAAGGTCTGGGGCTACGGTGCGGGCAACGGCCCCTGGGTCATGGCCGATCTGGAGAACGGCCTGTTCTCCGGAGTCAACCAGCACTACAACGCGAACGACCCGACCATCAACTACCGGTACACGACCGCCATCGTGAAGGGAGGCCCGAACCACTGGGCGATCCGCGGCGGCAACGCGCAGTCGGGCGGCCTGTCCACCTTCTACGACGGGGTGCGTCCCAACGTCGCGGGCTACAACCCGATGCGGAAGCAGGGCGCCATCATCCTGGGCATCGGCGGCGACAACAGCAAGGGCGCCCAAGGCACCTTCTACGAAGGTGTGATGACCTCCGGCTACCCGTCGGACGCCACCGAGAACGCGGTGCAGGCCAACATCACGGCGGCCGGATACAGCAACTCCTCCGGCGGGTCGGGCACCGGTGCGCTGCACGCGGTGGGCGCGGGCAAGTGCCTGGACGTGCCGAATGCGTCGACCACGGCCGGTACCCAGCTGCAGATCTGGGACTGCAGCGGTGGCGCCGCCCAGACCTGGACCCGCACGTCCTCCAACCAGTTGACCGTCTACAGCGGCAGCAGCCAGCTGTGCCTGGACGCGTACAACAACCAGACCTCCGCCGGTACGAAGGTGGTGACCTGGCCGTGCAACGGCGGGGCCAACCAGCAGTGGCAGGTGAACGCCGACGGCACCGTCACTGGCACACAGTCCGGGCTCTGCCTCGACGTCACCGGCGCCTCCACGGCCAACGGCGCTCTGGCCGAACTCTGGTCGTGCAACGGCGGATCGAACCAGCAGTGGCGTCTCAGCTGACCTGAACCTCTGCAGCCCGTGGCCGGCTCAGGGTCGGCCACGGGCGCGCACGGCCCCGTAACACAGGCAACCGCGTGACATCCCCGGGCACACGCGTCACCACAGGAGGATGACGATGTCCAGAGCCAGAGTGCTCCGCCGCCTCTGGGCCGTCCCCGTAGGTCTGCTCGCCCTGCTCGCCGGGAGCGTGGCCACGGCCGGGGCCGCGAGCGCCGTACCGGCCGAGTCCCGAGCGGCGCCCGCCGCCCTGTACGTGGCGCCGGGGGCGGCCTCCGGCGGGGACGGCAGCGCCCAGCAGCCGTTCGCCACCGTCGACCAGGCGCGGCAGCCCGCGCACCGGCTCTCGGCCGATTCGGACGTGGTGGTCTACCTGGCCGGTGGCACCTACCGACTGTCCAAGCCGCTGACCTTCGGCTCCGGCGACGGCGGCCAGAACGGCCACACCATCAACTACCAGGCCGTGTCCGGGCAGCAGCCGGTCGTGACCGGCGCCCAACAGGTATCGGGTTGGCAGGTTCATGATCAGAGTAATGACATCTGGTCGGTCCACGTCGGCAGCGGCGTGAACACACGTCAGTTGTACGTGAACGGCAAGGAGGCACCGCGAGCGGCGATCCAGGTGCCCCGCTCCGCATTCACCTTCACGCAGACCGGCCTGACCGTCACCGACTCCTCCCTCGACTACCTGGCCGGTCTCTCGGACCAGAACCACATGGAAGTCGAGAGCCTCAACTCCTTCACCGACCGCTATGCGCCGGTGCAGTCGATCAGCGGCAGAAGCATCACCATGCAGCAGCCCGCGTGGAACAACAACTCCTGGGGCTACGACACCGTCAACGCGCCGTTCGCCGGCGGGACGATGTACCTGGAGAACAACTACGCGTTCCTGAAGCAGGCCGGCCAGTGGTATCTCGACTCGTCCACCGGCGACCTCTACTACCGGGCCCAGCAGGGACAGAACCCGAGCAGCCTCGACGTCGAACTGCCCCGGCTGCAGAGCCTGCTCGGCATCAGCGGCAGCTACGGCTCGCCGGCGACCGGCCTGGCGTTCACCGGCATCCGGTTCACGGGAACCTCCTGGCTCGGCCCGAGCGGACCCGACGGCTACGCGGACCAGCAGAGCGGCGCACACATCACCGGTGCCTACGCGATGCCCGCCAACTGGCTGAACACCTGCAAGTCGGGGTGCACACAGTTCGAGGCCACCCGTAACCACTGGGCGCAGATGCCCGCGGCCGTACAGGTCTCCGCCGCCACCGGCATCACGTTCTCCGGCGACACGTTCTCCGAACTCGGGCAGGCCGGACTCGGCGTGGGCAACGACGGCGTCGCCACGGCCTCCGGCACCGGACTCGGCGCCAACGGGGTCACCGTCACCGGCGACACGTTCACCGATCTCGCCGGCAGCGGCATCCAGGTCGGCGGGATCCAGCCGGACGCACACCACCCGAGCAACCCGCAGATGACCAACCAGAACATCGTCATCAGCAACAACCGGGTCAGCGCAGTGGGCATCGACTACAAAGAGACCGCGGCGATCCTGTCGACCTACGTCACCAAGGCGACGATCACCCACAACCAGTGCGACCACCTGCCCTACGACGGAATCGACATCGGTTGGGGCTGGGGCGCCAACGACCCGGGCGGCAGCCAGGACTACGTCAACCGGGGCACGTACAACTACCAGCCGATCTACAGCACTCCCACGACGCTGAAGAACAACACCGTCTCCTACAACCTGATCTTCGACACCAAGAACGCGATGTTCGACGGCGGCAGCATCTACAACCTGTCCGCGAACCCCGGCTCGGTGATCTCCTACAACTACATGTACGACAACCACCGCACCACCGCGCTGTATCTCGACGAGGGCTCCCGCTATCTGACCGTGTCGAACAACGTGGTGCAGGACGCCGGCAACTGGGCGCTCACCAATGCCAACGCGAACAACCACACCGACGACAGCACCTTCTCCGGCAACTGGTACGACGGCGGCAACACGTACGTCGCCACCGGTCCTCCGCACAACAACGTCCTCACCGGCAACGTCCAGGTCAGCGGCACCAACTGGCCGACGGGCGCGCAGCAGGTCATCCAGCAGGCAGGCGTCCAGCCCGCGGGCGGCGACGGCGGCTTCCCCGCCGGCTACCACCGGCTGGTGATCGGCAGCAACAGCCTGTGCGTGGACGTGTACGGCAACTCCGGCAGCGCCGGCGCCACGGTCGACCAGTGGACCTGCCACGGGCAGAGCAACCAGCAGTTCCAGTTCGTGCCGGGCTCGGGCGGCTACGGACAGTTGCAGGCGCAGAACTCCGGGCAGGTCGTGGCGGTTTCGGGCGGCTCCACGGCCGCCGGTACACCCGACATCGTGCAGCAGGCCCCCGGCGGAGGGTCCAGCAGCCTGTGGCTGCCGATCCGGCAGTCCGACGGTTCGTACGCCTTCCAGAACCAGAACAGCGGCCTGTGCCTGGACGTCTACGGCGGCGGCAACAATCTCGGCCAACAGCTCGACCAGTGGCCCTGCAAGAACAGCCCCGGCACCAACCAGGACTTCACACCCCGCTGACCGGCTCGCCGGCTCGTTCACCCCACCCACTGTCCCGCACCAGTGAGGAACGCCTATGAAGAAGCACTCGGCAGCCCTGGCCGCAGCGCTGACCGGCGCGCTGGGTATGACCGCCGCGTTACCCGCGGCGGCCGCCACCGGCACACTGTCGTCCGCCGCATCGCCCGCCACCGTGCGGCTGATGCCGCTGGGGGACTCGATCACCTGGGGCGTCGGCAGCCCGTCCGGGAACAGCTACCGGGGCTTCCTGGGAAGCCAGTTGGCGGCCGAGGGGCACGCCCTGGACTTCGTCGGTTCGGGCCGCAACGGCACCATGTCCGACCCGGACAACGAAGGCCACTCCGGCTGGCGGATCGACCAGATCGCGGGCATCGCGGACTCCGTGCTGGCCCGCTACCGCCCGAACGTGGTCACCCTGGAGATCGGCACCAACGACCTGAACGGCAACTACCAGGTTCCGACCGCCCCCGACCGGCTCCGCGCGCTCATCGATCAAATCACCCGCGACGCCCCCGACGCGACCGTCCTCGTCGGCACCGTGATCGTCTCCACGAGCGGCACCGAGGAGGCCAACCGGCCCGCGTTCAACGCCAGGCTCCCCGGCATCGTCCAGGCCGAGCAGAGCGCCGGCAAGCACGTACGCCTGGTGGACATGAGCGCGTTGACCAGCGCGGACCTGTCCGACTCCCTGCACCCCAACGACAACGGCTTCCGCAAGATGGCGGACGCCTTCAACGTCGGTGTCCAGGCCGCGGACGCGGCAGGCTGGATCAAGCCGCCGGTTTCCGCGGGCGGACAGGTGCGCTCCGGGATCGCGGGGAAGTGCCTGGACGTCAACGGCGGCAACAGCGCCAACGGGACCGCCGCGGACATCTTGTCCTGCAACAACTCCGACGCGCAGCAGTGGTCCGCGCACTCGGACGGCACCCTGCGGGCGCTCGGCAAGTGCCTCGACGCCACCGGCCTCGGCACCACCGATGGCACAAAGGTCGAGATCTGGGACTGCAACGGCGGTGCCAACCAGCAATGGCAGGTGTACAGCGGCGGCTACCGCAACCCGGTCTCCGGCCGCTGCCTCGACGACCCCGGCGCGTCCACCACCGACGGTACGCAACTGGTCCTGTGGGACTGCAACGGCGGTGCCAACCAGCAGTGGAGCGCTCTGCCGGTCTCCTGAGCCGCAGGACTCGGTACCACCGCAGCAGCGTCTCGCGTTCGGTGTTTCCCCCTGATCGGAATCCCCCGTCCCCGCACAAGGAGAATGATCGTTCATGTCATGGCTCAACGAAGAGCCCCGTCTCCGCAAGGCCCTGGTCTCGGCCTCCGGTCTGACGGTCGGCACCGTACTGGTCCTGGCCGCGACCGTGGCCCCCGCCGCACATGCGGCTTCCGGCACACTGGGCTCGGCCGCGGCCGGCAGCGGACGCTATTTCGGAACCGCCGTGGCCGCCGGGAAGCTCGGCGACTCGACGTATTCCACGATCCTCGACCGGGAATTCAACATGATCACCCCGGAGAACGAGATGAAGTGGGACACCACCGAGCCCTCCCGCGGCAACTTCAACTTCGGCCCCGGCGACCAGATCGTCAACCACGCCACCGCACACGGACAGCGGATGCGCGGCCACACCCTGGTCTGGCACTCCCAACTGCCCGGCTGGGTCAGCTCCATCGGCGACGCGAATACCCTGCGCAGCGTGATGAACAACCACATCACCACGGAGATGAACCACTTCAAGGGCAAGATCTACGCCTGGGACGTGGTCAACGAGGCCTTCGCCGACGGCGGCAGCGGCCAGCACCGCAGTTCGGTGTTCCAGAACGTGCTCGGCAACGGCTTCATCGAGGAGGCGTTCCGCACCGCCCGGGCAGCCGACTCCTCGGCCAAGCTCTGCTACAACGACTACAACATCGAGAACTGGACCGACGCCAAGACCCAGGGCGTCTACGCGATGGTCAAGGACTTCAAGGCGCGCGGCGTGCCCATCGACTGCGTCGGCCTCCAGTCCCACTTCGGCGCCGGCGGCCCGCCGTCGAGCTTCCAGACCACCCTGTCCAACTTCGCCGCTCTCGGCGTCGACGTCCAGATCACCGAACTCGACATCGCCCAGGCTTCCCCCACCGCCTACGCCAACACGGTCAGGGCGTGCATGAACGTCGCCCGCTGCACCGGCATCACCACGTGGGGGATCAGGGACAGCGACTCGTGGCGGACGGGGGAGAACCCGCTGCTGTTCGACAACAACGGCAACAAGAAGCCGGCCTACGACTCGGTCCTGTCCGCGCTGGGCGGCAGTACGGGGAACCCGGGGGGTATCGTCTCGGGTACGGTTTATTCGCTGAGCGACGGCGCTGCGGGCCGGATGTTGGACGTGCCGGGCGGCCAGACGGGCAACGGCACACTCCTGCAGGTCTGGGATGCCAATGGCACTGCCGCGAATCAGCAGTGGCGGGCGAATCAGAACAGCGACGGTTCCTACACACTGACGAACATCGCCAGCGGGCGTGTGCTGGACGAGCCGGGCGGCCAGACGGGCAATGGCACGCGGATGGAGATCTGGGACTCCAACGGCGGCGCCAACCAGCACTGGCGGGCGAGCCAGAACGGCGACGGTTCGTACACCCTGACCAACGTCGCTTCCGGCCGGGCGCTGGAGATCCCCAGCGGGCAGAACGGCAACGGGGCCCCGGTCCAGATCTGGGACTCCAACGGCGGTGCGAACCAGCACTGGAACCTCCGGTGAGGTGATCGGCGCCCAGCGCGCTCCTGCCCCGGACCTGCTGCGAAGTCCAGGTCGGGAGCCCTGGGAACGAAACCCCGCGTCCGGCACGGCGACCGTCGCCGGACGCGGGTTTCGGCGTGCCCTCATGGCGGCCTGACCAGGACCAATAAATGGGATGGATCGGGTTCTTGTCGCTCGGAAATGTCTATTGACACGGTGATATGGCTGTGGGATCACTATGCGACATGGGATGTCTGAGTGTTCCCTGTGAGTGCCCCTCGGGCGCCCTGACGGGAGCGGTCGACTCCTCTTCCGACCCCGTTCGGACAGGCACGGCACTCTCCGTCCGCGTCCCCCCGCATATCCAAGGACACAGAATGCAGCCTTCATCCACTCCGCTCTGCAGTACCGCGGCTCGCGCACCCCGCTTACCGGCGGCGGCCGCCGTATGCGTGATGGCTCTGCTGGCCATGCTGCTGGCGTCAGCGCCGACCTGGTCGGCGCCGGCGTCCGCGGCGGCCCTGGTGAGCCCGGCGTCGGGGCGGTGCCTGGACGTCAAGGGCAACGTCGACACATCGGACACGGCGCTGGAGATCTGGGACTGCAACAACCAGGCCAACCAGGCGTTCGAGTCCACGGCGGCGGGTGAGCTGAGGACGATGAACGGCACCCGGTGCGTGGACGCCTACGACAGCCGGACGGCTCCCGGAGCCCCGGTGGTCATCCGGCCGTGCGACGGGCGGCCGACCCAGGTGTGGCGACAGAACTCCGACGGGTCCCTCACCGGTGTCGCCTCAGGATTCTGCCTGGACGTGAGCGCGGCGGGCACGGCCAACGGCACCGCGGTCATCCTGTGGACCTGCAACGGCCAGAGCAACCAGAAGTGGACCACGTCCACACCTCCGCCCCCGCCCAACGGGACGGGCCCGTGCGACATCTACGCCGCGGGGGGCACGCCGTGCGTGGCCGCACACAGCACCGTGCGGGCGCTCTACGGGTCGTACAACGGCTCTCTCTACCAGGTCAGGCGCTCCTCGGACAACGCGACCAGGGACATCGGTGTGCTGGCGGCCGGCGGTTTCGCCGACGCCGCCGCGCAGGACTCGTTCTGCGCCGGCACCTCATGCGTGATCACGGCCGTCCGCGACCAGTCCGGACACGGCAACGACCTGTGGTACCAGGGATCGGCCCAGGTCCCCGGCTCGAGCCAGAGCAGCCCCGCGAAGGCGACCTCCGAGTCGCTGACCGCCGGGGGTACCAAGGCGTACTCGCTGTACGTCAACCCCGGGAACAGCTATTGGCGCGACGGCCACCTGACGGGCGTGCCGACCGGCAGCGCACCCGAAGGGGCGTACATGGTCACCAGCGGCACCCACGTCAACAACGGCTGCTGCTTCGACTACGGCAACAGCGAGACGACACGGAAGGCCGACGCCGCGGGGGCGATGGACGCGATCAACTTCGGCACCGAGTGCTGGTTCGGCGGCTGCTCGGGAAGCGGTCCCTGGGTGCAGGCCGATCTCGAATGGGGCCTGTACTCCGGCGGCAGCCAGTCCTGGAACACCAACCAGCGGGCTCTTCCCGGCAAGTTCGTCACCGCGATGCTGAAGAACAACGGCACGTCGAGGTTCGCCCTCAAAGGCGGCAACGCCCAGTCAGGGAGCCTGACCACCCTGTGGGACGGCGGGCTTCCCGGCAGATACAGCCCCATGAAGAAGCAAGGGGCCATCGTCCTGGGCAGTGGCGGCGACTGCTGCAAGCCCGCCGGCGGCGCCAACCTGAGCGCCGGCACCTTCTACGAGGGAGCCATGGTCGCCGGCTATCCCTCCGACGCAACCGACAACGCGGTGCAGGCCAACATCACCGCCGCCGGCTACCGCTGACCCTCCGCTCCCAACTCGGCCCAGGAGTCGATGACTTATGCCCACGACCACCGCGAGAGCCAAGAGTCTGTGGCCCCTGCCGTCGCTGCTGTCCCTGCGCAGAACACTGGCCCTCGCCTTCTCGACCGCGCTGTTCACCGCGGGTGCTCCTCTGCTCTGTGCCGGTACGGCACAACCCGCCGCCGCGCTCTCCGTCGGTACGGAGCAGCCCGCCGCGCTCGGCAACGGGCTCGCGCTGACCCCGCAGATGGGCTTCAACGACTGGAACGCGTACGGCTGCAACGTCTCCGAGTCGCTGATCAATTCCACCGCGCAGGCGATGCACACCAACGGCATGCAGGCGGCGGGCTACTCGTACGTCAACATCGACGACTGCTGGATGACCCACAACCGTGATTCCGGCGGCCGTCTGGTGCCGGACCCGGCCAAGTTCCCCGACGGCATCAAGGGCACCGCGGACTACGTGCACTCGCTGGGGCTGAAGCTGGGGATCTACGAGGACGCGGGCACCGCGACCTGCGCCGGGTATCCGGGCAGCCTCGGGCACGAGACCACGGACGCGCAGTCGTTCGCGTCGTGGGGCGTGGACTATCTGAAGTACGACAACTGCAACAACAACGGGGTGCCCGGGCAGACCCGGTACACCGCGATGCGGGACGCCCTGGCTGCCACCAACCGGCCGATCCTGTACAGCCTGTGCAACTGGGGCCAGGAGAACGTGTGGACCTGGGGCGCGGGCGTCGGCAACAGCTGGCGCACCACCGGGGACGTCAGCGCGAACTTCTCCAGCATGCTGTCGATCTTCCACAGCAACGTGGGACTCGCCTCCTACGCCGGCCCCGGCCACTGGAACGACCCCGACATGCTGGAGGTCGGAAACGGCTCGATGACGTCCACCGAGAGCCGCAGCGAGTTCAGTCTGTGGGCGCAGATGGCCGCGCCGCTGATCGCGGGCACGAACATCCCCTCCGCCAGTGCGGACACCGTGTCCACGCTGACCAACTCCCGGGTGATCGCGGTCGACCAGGACTCCCTGGGCAAGCAGGGCACCATGGTGTCGTCCTCGGGCGGCCTGGACGTGCTGGCCAAGCTTCTGGCCAACGGGGACGTATCGGTGGCGCTGTTCAACGAGACGGGCTCGACGGCGACCATCTCCACCACCGCGGCCGCGATCGGGAAGACCGGGGCATCCAGCTATGCCCTGACGGATCTGTGGTCGGGGGCTTCCTCGACCACTTCGGGAACGATCAGCGCCTCGGTGCCCGCGCACGGAACGGTGATGTACCGGGTCGCCGGCGGCACCAGCGGCGGCGGCACCAGTGTGACCGGTGCGCTGCACGCGGTGGGTGCGGGCAAGTGTCTGGACGTACCCGGCTCGGCCAAGACCGCCGGCACCCAGGTGGAGATCTGGAGCTGCAACGCCGGGGCCAACCAGACATGGACGCACTCCACGTCCAACCAGCTCACCGTCTACTCCGGTAGCAGCCAGATGTGCCTCGACGCCTACAACAACCAGACCTCGCCGGGGACGAAGGTGGAGACCTGGTCGTGCAACGGCCAGAGCAACCAGCAGTGGCTGCTGAACGCCAACGGCACGATCACCGGCGTCCAGTCCGGCCTGTGCCTGGACGTCACGGGAGGGGCCACGGCCGACGGCGCCCTCGCCCAGCTGGGGACCTGCAACGGCGGCAGCAGCCAGCGGTGGACGCTGGGATGACTCCCCTTCCCCTCGGCCACCGGCAGCTTCGGTGCCGCCGTGCGGCGGCACCGCCACAGAGGAGGTCTCCATGATCGGATCAGCGACCGATCGCCGGCGCAGGGGATTCCCGGCCGTGCTCCTGGTCGTCCTGGCGATGGTCGTGGCCGCGTTGGGCACACCGGCGTTCGCCACGTCCCCGTGGACCGGGTCGGACGCCACCGTCCGCTCGGCGGCCCACACGGTGAACACCGCAGCGGCCGACGCCTCGCTTCCGTGCGACCTCTACGCCGCGGGCGGCACGCCGTGTGTGACGGCGCACGCCACCACCAGGGCGCTCTTCGCGTCGTACGACGGGCCGCTGTACCAGATCCAGAGGGCCTCCGACCACGGCTACCGCGACATCGGAGTGCTCAGCGCGGGCGGATATGCCGACGCGGCGTCCCAGGTGTCGTTCTGCGCGGGCACCTCGTGCACGATCACCAAGATCTACGACCAGACCACCAAGCACAACGACATGCCGATCTCCTGGGGCGGCTACTGGAAGGGCCCCGGCCCGAACGGATCCGACGTCGGTGCGGACGCCATGGCGCTGCCGGTGACCGCGGCAGGCCACCAGGTCTTCGGGGTCAAGGTCACCCCTGGCGTCGGCTACCGGCTCGACCACGCGAGCGGAGTGCCCACCGGGTCCCAGCCCGAAGGCATCTACATGGTGACGTCGTCGAACTACACGAGCCAGTGGTGCTGCTTCGACTACGGCAGTGGTGAGAACTCCCACACCGACACCGGCAACGCCACCATGAACGCCATCTACTGGGGCACCGCCTGCTGGTTCGGCGGATGCGCCGGCAGCGGCCCGTGGGTCGAGGCCGACCTGGAGAACGGCATGTTCCACACCAACACCGGCTCCAACAAAGACCCGAACAACTCCGGCGTGCACTACCCGTTCGTCAGCGCATGGCTGAAGAACAACGGCACCACCAACTTCACTCTCAAATACGGCAACGGTGTTAGCGGCGGCCTGACCACGGCGTTCTCCGGCCCGCTGCCCAACGGCTACTCGCCGATGAAGGTCGACAGTTCGGTCCTGCTCGGCACCGGGGGCGACAACAGTCCCAATGGGGTGGGGGAGTTCTTCGAAGGCGCGATGACGGCGGGCTATCCCTCCGACGCCACCGAGAACGCCGTGCAGGCAGCCGTCACCGCCGCCGGCTACGGGTCGGGAGGCGGTGGCGGCACGGTGACCGCGCTGCACGCGGTGGGTGCGGGCAAGTGTCTGGAGGTACCGGGTGCGTCCACGACGCCGGGTACGCAGACGCAGATCCGGGACTGCACCGGCGCGACGCACCAGACCTGGTCCCAGACCGCCTCCCACCAGCTCACCGTCTACTCGGGCAGCAGCCAGCTGTGCCTGGACGCCTACAACAAGGGCACCAGCCCCGGCACCAAGGTCGTCACCTGGACCTGCAACGGCCAGACCAACCAGCAGTGGAACCTCAACGCCAACGGCACCGTCACCTCCGCCCAGTCCGGCCTGTGCCTGGACGTCACCGGTGCCGCCACGGCCAACGGCACCCCCGTCGAACTGTGGACCTGCAACGGCGGATCCAACCAGCAGTGGTCGCCGAGCTGACGCCGTAAGGAGACCGCACCACGCAGCGCCGGGGCGGTGACCGACCGCCGCCCCGGATTGTCACCGCACCGCACCGCTTCCAGAAGCCGGCCCTGTCCATCACGCGTGCGCCGCAGCGCGGCGGCGCCGAACCGCAGGAGGATCGATTGACTTCCTCCCCCTCCTGGAGGAGGGGGATTCCTACGGCTCGCGCTGTAGGGGTTCCTGTTTCAACGCCGACTGCCCGCCGGGAGAACTCCCTTGAGGTCTTACACCAGCTCCACAGGCAGAGACGGCCAGCCCGGCCGCCTTGATGTTGCGTGCCGCGTTGATGTCGCGGTCATGCACGGCACCGCAATCACACGTCCACGCGCGAACGTTCAGCGGCATCTTCGCTACGACCGTGCCGCAGGTTCCGCACAGCTTGCTGCTGGGGAACCAGCGGTCGATCACGACGAGTTCACGCCCGTACCAGGCACACTTGTACTCCAGCATGAAGCGCAGTTCCGTCCACGACGCGTCACTGATGGCGCGCGCGAGCGTGTGGTTCTTCAGCAGGTTGCGGACGGTGAGGTCCTCGATCACGACCGTTTGGTTCTCACGGACGAGACGAGTCGACAGCTTGTGCAGGAAGTCGCGGCGCCGGTCGGTGATCCGCGCGTGCACGCGGGCGACCTTGCGGCGGGCCTTCTCCCGGTTCGCCGAGCCCTTCGCCTTGCGCGACAGTTCCCGCTGCGCTCGGGCCAGCCGCACGCGGTCACGCTTCTCATGCTTGGGGTTGGAGACCTTCTCCCCGGTGGACAGGGTCACCAGGGAGGTGATCCCGGCGTCCAGTCCGACTGCCGCTGTGGTCGCGGCGGCCGGGGCGATGGTGTCCTCGCACAGCAGGGACGCGAACCAGCGGCCCGCCGCGTCGCGGGACACGCTCACCGTGGTCGGCTCCGCCCCCTCGGGCAGCGGACGCGACCAACGAATGTCCAAAGGGTCGGCCATCTTCGCCAACGTCAGCTGTCCCTTGCGCCACGTGAAGGCGGAGCGGGTGTACTCGGCCGACGCTCGCGACTTCTTCCGGGACTTGAAACGCGGGTACTTCGCACGCTTGGCGAAGAAGTTCCCAAACGCCGCCTGAAGATGACGCAGCGCCTGCTGGAGCGGAACCGAGGACACCTCCGCCAGGAAGGCCAGCTCCTCGGTCTTCTTCCACTGGGTCAGCGCGGCCGACGACTGGATGTAGGAGATGCGGCGCTGCTCGCCGTACCAGGCCCGGGTGCGCTCCTCCAGTGCCTTGTTGTAGACGAGACGGACGCAGCCGAACGTACGCGACAACTCCGCCGCCTGCCCGTCCGTGGGGTAAAAGCGGTACTTGAACGCCCGCTTGACCTGCCGCGCCATACCTCACAACGTACCAACTCCCTTGGGAATGGCGGGTGTCGGCCGGTAGACGGTGGACGCCGGTCCGCCTGACGGCGAACCGGCTTTCCCTGCCCTGCTCCGCAGGAGCTTCGCTTCCTCCCCCGGCTGAAGCCGGGAGTATCCACGAAGGAGAACCCCGATGAGGACGAGAGCGAGGGCCGGCCGTCTGGCCATGGCAGCCGGCGTCGTCCTGGCGCTGGTGCTGAGCCTGCTGTCGACGGCCGAGGCCCAGGCCGCATCGAACGAATCGCTGAGTGTGAACCTGGCATCGACGCGAGGGCTGTCGACCGGCGTGGGGGAGGGGTTCCTCTACGGCATCAGCCAGGACGGCAGCCAGCCCGTGGACCAGTTCCTTCAGCCGCTGGGGATCAACGCGTTCCGCGGCGGCGGCTGGTTCTCCGGTGGCTGGATCAAGGACAGCTACCAGTACGGCGCGGCCACCCGGGCCGACCTCGACTCGATCGTCGCGCAGGCGAAACGGCTCACCCAGCCGCCGTACCACGCGCAGTACCAGGTGCTGGTCAGCGACATCTACGGCGCCAACGGCGGCCAGCCGTCGAACACGGTCTACCCCTGCGACAACGGCAACTGCTCGAACTGGGTCAGCTTCATCGACTCCACGGTGGGAGCGCTCCAGGCCTCGGGACTGAAGTTCTCCTACGACATCTGGAACGAGCCGGACATCTCCGTCTTCTGGACCCGCGGTGTGAACAGCGCCCAGTACTTCCAGATGTGGGACACCGCCTACCGGGAGATCCGGCGCCTCGCCCCCTCGGCGCAGATCGTGGGGCCCTCACTCGCGTTCACGCCGCAGAGCAACCCGGGTGAATGGCGGACCTGGCTCGCGCATGTGAAGGCGGCCGGGACGGTGCCGGACATGATCACCAACCACGACGAGGGCGATGTCGACGACCCCGTCACTGTCTCGCAGTCCCTCAACAGTGCCCTGACCACGGCGGGCATCGGTGCGCTGCCGCTGTCCGCGAACGAGTACCAGCCCGCCGACCGGCAGACCGCCGGGGTGACGGCCTGGTACCTGGCGCGGTTCGCGCAGTCCGGGTACACGAACGCGATGCGTGGCAACTGGGTGTGCTGCGTCACCCCGAACCTGACAGGAGTCCTGACCCAGAGCGGGGGCGGTTGGCAGCCGACCGGCAACTGGTGGGCGCTTCGGGACTACGCCGACATGACCGGCACCCTCGTGGACACCTCCGGACAGGTCGGCTCGACCGCGATCTCGGCCTCCGAGGACCCCGCCAACAGGCGCGTGGTGGCGATCATCGGCGACGCGAACGGGAACAGCGGCACCGCGTCCGTGACCTTCAACGGGCTGGTGTCCGTGCCGTGGCTGGCGAACGCCGGCAGCGTGAACGTCACCGTGCACCGCATCCCGGACCAGGCGCCGCTGGCCGCACCACAGGTCGTGTACGACCAGAACGTCAGCGCCTCGGGCGGCTCGATCACCGTGCCGTTCACGTTCCGGGCCTCGCACGACGCGTTCGCCGTCTACCTGACACCCGCCTCGGCCGACGGCGGCGGCTTCCCGAGCGGGTACCACCACCTCGCGGTCGCCCAGAACAGCCTGTGCCTTGACGTGTACGGCAACTCCGCCGGCGCGGGCGCCGCGATCGACCAGTGGACCTGCACCGGGCAGAGCAACCAGCAGTTCCAGTTCGTGCCGGCCTCGGGCGGCTACGGCGAACTGCGGGCCCAGAACTCGGGCCTGGACGTGGCCGTGGCCGGCAGCTCCACGGCGGCGGGCACCCCGGACATCGTCCAGCAGGCCCCCGGCACGGCGGCAGCCGGCCTCTGGCTGCCCGTGCGGCAGTCCGACGGCTCCTACGCCTTCCAGAACAAGAACAGCGCCCTGTGCCTGGACGTCTACGGCGGCGGCAGCAGCCTGGGTCAGCAACTGGACCAGTGGCCGTGCAAGAACGCGCCCGGCACCAACCAGGACTTCGTGCCGCGCTGACCAGAGCTCCGCCCCGGACACCCCTCGACCTGCGGAAGGAACCACTGTGTCTGCACTCAGTCGGCTGTTGCGGCGCCTGCGCGTCCCCACAGCCCTGCTCACGGGCCTCGTTCTGGCCGCCGGCGGCATCGTGGGCACGACGGCCACGCCGGCCCGGGCCGCCACCTCGATCACGATCAACGGCGCCTCGGGCGGCCGTACGTTCGACGGCGTCGGCGCGATCAGCGGCGGGGGCGGCAACAGCAGACTCCTGATCGACTATCCCGAGCCCCAACGAGGCCAGGTCCTGGACTACCTGTTCAAGCCCGGCTACGGCGCCGCCCTGCAGGTCCTCAAAGCCGAGATCGGCGGTGACACCAACTCCACCTCGGGCGCCGAGCCGAGCCACCAGCACACCCGGTCCGACCTCAACTGCGACCGGGGCTACGAGTGGTGGCTGATGGAGCAGGCCAAGGCGCGCAACCCGGACATCAAGCTGTACGGGCTCGCCTGGGGCGCGCCCGGCTGGATCGGCGGCGGCAACTTCTGGTCCACCGACATGGTCAACTACCTGGTCTCGTGGCTCGGTTGTGCCAAACAGCACGGGTTGAGCATCGACTACCTCGGCGGGTGGAACGAGCGCGGCTACAACGTCTCCTGGTACGAGCAACTGCGCAGCGCGCTCAACTCCAACGGCTACGGCAGCGTCAAGATCGTCGCGGCCGACTCGGACTGGGGGGTGGCCAACGACATCAACTCCAACGCGGCGTTCCGCGCGTCGGTGGACATCATCGGTACGCACTACCCGTGCGGCTACCGGTCCTCCCAGACCAGTTGCACGGTGCCGTCGTCCGCCACCTCGACCGGCAAACAACTGTGGGCGAGCGAGAACGGCTCCGACGACTACAACGCGGGAGCGCAGGCCGTGGCCCGCGGCATCAACCGCGGATACATCGACGGCCGGATGACCGCGTATCTCAACTGGCCTGTGGTCGCCTCGGTCACACCGAACATTCCGTACCCCACCATGGGTCTCGCCCTGGCCCCGCAGCCGTGGTCCGGCTACTACGCCATCGGCAAGAACGCCTGGGTGATGGCGCAGACGAGTCAGTTCACCGCCCCGGGCTGGCACTACCTCGACGACTCCAGCGGCTATATCGGCGGCAACCGCAACAACGGCAGCTATGTGTCGCTGAAGTCCACGAACAACTCCGACTACTCCACGGTCATCGAGACGATGGACGCCGGCAGCGCCCAGACGCTGAACTTCACCGTCAGCGGAGGACTGTCGTCCACCAAGACCGTCCACGTCTGGTCGACCGACGTCAGATCCAACAACACGTCCGACTACTTCGTGCGCGCTTCGGACATCACCCCGTCCGGCGGCGCGTTCAGCCTGACCGTGCAGCCCGGCCGCGTGTACACCCTGACCACCACGACCGGACAGGGCAAGGGCACCGCCGCCGGTCCCGGCCGGGGCACGCTGAACCTGCCGTACAGCGACTCCTTCGACAGCTACGCCACCGGCATCGAGGCCAAGTACCTGATGGACTGGCAGGGCGCCTTCGAGACGGTCGGCTGCGGCGGCGGCCGTAGCGGCAAGTGCGTACGCCAGATGAGTCCGCAGAAGCCGATCACCTGGGACGCGCCGTCCGATCCGCACGCCCTGCTCGGAGAGGTGGGCTGGAGCAACTACACCGTCTCCTCCGACGTGCTGCTCGAACAGTCCGGATACGCCGAGCTGATCGGCCGCGCGGGCGCACAGGACTACAGCAGCACCGGCGGACTGAACGCCTACCACCTGCGGGTGAGTGACACCGGAGCCTGGTCGGTCCTGAACTCCAACACCAACGGCAACGTCTCCACCCTGGCCCGCGGCACGACCACGGCGCTGGGCACCAACCGGTGGCACACCCTGGGCCTCACCTTCTCCGGCAACAGCATCACCGCCGTCATCGACGGCTCCACCGTCGGTTCCGTGAACGACAACACCTGGGCCGGCGGCCAGATCGGCTACGCGACGGGCCAGAGCGAGACGGCGCAGTTCGACAACCTGTCCATCACGCCCGGCAGCGGCGGATCCGGCGGCACGACCGCCGCGGTCACCGGGGTCGGCTCCGGCCGGTGCGTGGACGTGCCGAACCAGTCGCAGACGTCCGGCACCCAGGTGCAGTTGTGGGACTGCAACGGCGGCAGCAACCAGCAGTGGACGAGCACCTCGGCCGGGGAGCTGCGCGTCTACGGCAGTTCCTGCCTGGACGCCGCGGGCCAGGGCACCAGCCCCGGCACCAAGGTGGACATCTTCACCTGCGGTGGCGGCAGCAACCAGCAGTGGACGATCAACGCCGACGGCACGATCACCGGTGTCCAGTCCGGCCTGTGCCTGGACGCCTCCGGCGCGGGAACGGCCAACGGCACCCTGCTGGAGCTGTGGACCTGCAACGGCGGCAGCAACCAGAAGTGGACGCGCAGTTGACCCGGTGACCGGCCGGCGTGTCCGCCGCCCAGCCGCGGTCGATCCCGCGGATCCCGGATTCCTGAGACTCACCTCTGCCCATCCCCCCGAGAGGCCCCCGCATGCCCTCCTCCTCCCTCCCGGTCAGCCGACGCAGCCTGCTCGCGGCGGCCGGCGCGGCCACGGCCTACGGCCTCCTTCGGTTCGCCCCCGAGGCCGCCGCGACCGACGGCCCCGGAAGCTACACCGCGAGTTGGCCCTCCGTGGACCAACACCCCCCGGCCCCGGCCTGGTTCCAGGACGCCAAGTTCGGCATCTACTACCACTGGGGCGTCTTCAGCGTTCCCGCCTTCGGGAACGAGTGGTATCCGCGCAACATGTACATCGGCGGCTCGGCCGAGAACAACCACCACAAGACCACCTACGGCGACCCCTCGGTATGGCCGTACAACAACTTCATCGACGGCGCCCGCGACAAGGCCGGCAACTACGTGCAGTTCGCCCCGAAGCTTCCCTCCCAGGGCGGCAACTGGGACCCGAACGCCTGGGCCCAGCTCTTCAAGGCCGCAGGCGCGAAGTTCGCCGGCCCGGTCGCCGAACACCACGACGGCTTCTCCATGTGGAACAGCCGCTCCAACCCGTGGAACTCGGTCCAGCACGGCCCCGGACTCGACCTCCTGGGACTGCACGCGCAGGCCATCCGCGGACAGGGCCTGAAGTTCATGGCCTCGCTGCACCACGCGTATCACTTCAACGGCTACTACGACCATGTGCCGTCCCAGTCGGACCCGACGCTGCGCATCCTCTACGGCCAGCAGGGCTCGGCCGCGGAGAACCAGCTCTGGTACGACAAGCTGACCGAGGTCATCGACGGCTACCAGCCGGACCTGGTCTGGCAGGACTTCGACCTCGGCCTGGTGCAGGAGTCCTACCGGCTCCAGTTCCTCGCGCACTACTACAACCAGTCCGTGTCGTGGAACAAGGACGTGGTCGCGACCTACAAGGACGGCCTCGACAACAAGGGTGAGGTCTACGACTTCGAGCGCGGCGGCCCGGCAGACCTGCTCACCCCCTACTGGCTGACCGACGACAGCATCTCCTCCTCCAGTTGGTGCTACACGGTGGGCATCGGCTACTACTCGACGCAGGCACTGCTCCACTCGCTGATCGATCGGGTCAGCAAGGGCGGCAACATGCTGCTGAACATCGCCCCGATGGCCGACGGCACCATCCCCTCGGGGCAGCAGTCGATCCTGCTCGCCATGGGTGACTGGCTCGGCCGCTTCGGAGAGGCCGTCTACGCCACCCGCTCCTGGAGCAGTTACGGCGAGGGCCCCACCAAGATGGGCGGAGGCTCGTTCAGCGGACCGGTGGCCGGCAAGCCGCAGGACGTCCGCTTCACCCGCAGACGGGACAACAAAGTGCTCTACGCCACCACGCTGGGCTGGCAGGGCGGCACCATGACCATCACGACGCTGAACTCCCTTCAGATCAACCTCAGCAGCCTGACCAGCGCCAGACTGCTCAACAACACCGCCGGCACCTATATCGACCTGCCCGCACCGGCCCAGGACGCCGCCGGCCTGCACCTCACCATGCCCTCGTCCAACCCGCCGTTCAGCGCCCTGGCGTACACGGTCAAGCTCACCTTCTCCGGTGAGATCCCCGTCCTGGGCGCACCGGGCGGCGCCACCACCTGGGTCAAGATCGCCAACGCGACCAGCGGACTGCTGCTCGACAGCGGGGGCAACGTCGCGCCCGGCTCCAACCTCAAGCAGTGGAACTCCGACGGGAGCACCAACCTGCAGTGGCAGCTCATCGACCTCGGCAACGGCTACTCCCGCATCGTGAACCGCACCAACGGCATGGTCGCCGACAGCTGGGGCAACGCCGCCAATGGCGCTCCCGCCCGCCAGGAGGCGTGGAACGGCGGCAACAACCAGCAGTGGTCGCTCAACAGTGTCGGCGGCAACCGCTACCAGATCATCAACCGGGGCACCGGCACCGCCCTTGACGGCAGCGGCAGCACCACAGTCGGCTCGACGGCGGTGATGTGGACACCCAACTCCAGCACCAACAACGAATGGACCATCACCGGGGTCTGAACCCGGTCGACCGACGTTCCCCGCCCATCGCTCGACTTCGGAAGAAGGAGTGTATGAAACGCATACCCCTCCTAATGTCCATCGCCACTGCGGTACTTCTCGTCCTGACAACTGCAGGCACCTCGTTCAGCAGCGTCCTCGGCGCGCCGGTGTCGGCCACGAGCACCGACGCCGCCGCGGCGACCGCCGGCTGTGGCAAGGCCCCAACGCTGACGAGCGGTACACACACGCTGCAGAGCGGCGGCCAGACGCGCAGTTACATCCTGCGGGTTCCGGCCGGCTACGACAGTAACCACCCCTACCGGCTGGTCTTCGGTTTCCACTGGCGCGGCGGTACGGCAAACGACGTCGACTCGGGCGGAACGGACGGGTACAACTGGTCCTACTACGGCCTGCGGCGCCTGGCGGACAACGCTAACAACAGCACGATCTTCGTCGCCCCTCAGGGCAACGGCAACGGCTGGGCCAACCCCGGCGGCCAGGACGTGGCCTTCGTCGACGCCATGGTCAGCCAGATCGAAGCAGGTCTGTGCGTCGACACCGCGCAGTTGTTCTCCGCAGGCTTCAGCTACGGCGGAGCCATGTCGTACGCCCTCGCCTGCTCGCGGGCGACGGTCTTCCGCGCGGTCGCGGTCTACTCGGGCGCGAACCTCAGCGGGTGCAACGGCGGAACTCAGCCCATCGCCTACATGGGTCTGCACGGCCTGAGGGACAACGTGCTGCCGATCTCGTCGGGACGAGAACTGCGCGACACCTTCGTCCGGGCCAACGGCTGCACCCAGCAGAACCCGCCCGAGCCGGCCTACGGAAGCCTGACGCACATCATCACCACCTACTCCGGATGCAAGTCCGGATACCCGGTGGTCTGGGCGGCGTTCGACGGAGCGGGCCACGACCCCGGTCCCATAGACGGTTCCACCGGTGACGGCTGGCACACCTGGACGTCGGCAGCGGTGTGGCAGTTCTTCACACAGTTCGGCTCGAACCCGCCGCCACCGCCCACCGGCAACCAGGAGGTCGTCGGCCAGCAGTCGGGACGCTGCCTCGACATCAACAACTCCACCACGGCCAACGGCACGCAGGCACAACTGTGGGACTGCAACGGCGGCTCCAACCAACAGTGGACCTACACCGCCGGAAAGCAGCTGATGGTCTACGGCAACAAGTGCCTGGGCGCCTCCGGCCAGGGCAATGGCACCCCGGCGGCGATCTGGGACTGCAGCGGGCAGTCGGACCAGCAATGGAACATGTATCCGGACGGCACGATCACCGCAGCCCAGTCGGGGCTCTGTCTGGACGCCAACGGCCAGGGGACTGTCAACGGGACGAAGATGCAGCTGTGGAGTTGCACAGGCGGCGCGAACCAGCACTGGCGCCTGCAGAACTGACACACCGGGGCCAGACACGACACCGTGCGGGCCTGGCCCCGACTTGGATGGGCACATAGTCCGGGGAGTCGGAGGCCCGGGAGGCGGCTGCCCGGATGCGGGTGGAGGAGCTTGCGTTGCAGATCGCGGAGTTGACGGCGCGGTGGGAGGCCGAGCGGGAGAGTGGTCGCGGCTGCGGGTGATCCGGGAGACGGGCTTTGTGAAGTGGTCCGGGATCGGTGGAGGCTCCGGACCGCCCGCCCCGTTCGACTCAGGCCCGGGTGGTGGCGAGGCGCAGGAGAGTCGGTGCCGGTCTCGATGATCGTGCCGTTGAACATCAGGCGATCGACGATGGCCGCGCGGAGGCGCCCGGTGCTGACCCACCCCAGTCTCACCAGTAGCTTTTCCTTCCCTGCGAGCAGGACCACGTCTCCGCAGCAGTGAACTCCGCGCCCACCCGATACGTCAGTCGGGCCACTGGCCTGCTCGCCAGAAGCCACGAAAAATCGAGGTGAGGAGGCTCACTGAATCTGGCCAGCAGGCACACGCCGTCAGAGCACGGCACCAACGTCAGCCAGAATCCGCCAATTTTTTGCCCAAGTCGTCGAGTCACGTGCGTGCTATGCGCGTATCGCTGAGTACACCCGTCCGTGGACGGATCTACGACTTGCAGGAGGTACAGTGCGTTTCTCGTGGAATATGACGGGGGCGTTCATTATCGGCGGCGCCGTGAGTCTTGCGGCCGCGGCCCTCGTCTACCCGGGTTCGTCGGGTGCCAGTGCTGTCCCCGCCTCGCACGACAGCATCATTGCCGAGACGCCGTGGGGACCTCTGACCGAGTCGGACCGGGACTTTGTTGTGAAGGTCCGCGCGGCCGGGCTGTGGGAATACCCTGTCGGCCAGCTCGGCCTGCAGAAAGGCAACACAGCGGCCCTTATCACTGCGAGTCGGCACCTCATCGACGGTCATTCCGCATTGGACTCCACCTGCCGCAAGATAGCACCAATGTTGAACATTATGCTGCCCAATGTTGCGAGCCCTCAGCAGCAAGGATTTGTTTCCGCACTGACAGCGGACACCCGTGAGCAGTTTGATTCGGACTTTGCCAACATCCTGCGCATGACACACGGATCGATCTTCAACACGGTTGCGAAAATTCGATCTACCACGAAGAATACGCTCGTTCGCGCCCTGGCCGACCAAGCCAACGACACCGTACTTGATCACATCACAGTTATGGAAAGGACGGGTCTGGTTAACTTCGACCAGACCCTCTTGCGGCAGACCACTCCGCCTAATCTGCCTTCGTCCGACCTGACCCCACCGCCTCCGACCCTCGGTCAGCCGATGGTGGTCCTCACCCCGCCGCCAAGCGCTACTTCCACTCCGGTAGACATCGATGCAATCACCTGAGTCGTGGCTGGGGCAGCTCCCAGTTCGCCCTCGCCGAATAGCTGAGAGCCTGTAACAGCATCATGACCGGATCTTCTTGGGGCATTTCAAGCTGGTTGTGCGGGTTATGGCGACGCATGACCCGGGTCCGTACAAAGAGTCTGAACTGTGAGAGGTCATTTTGAGAGTGAACCTCTTTCATCCTGTGTCGTGGGAATGAAATGGGCTGGTCGGATGCGGTGACGTGGCGAAGCCCCTCGTCGTTGGCGTGGTGATCTCACTGAACACGCCGACGGCCGGGGGGCTTTGTTGGTTCCGTATCCTTCCATGCTCGATGTCCCATACGAGCTGGTCGAGCATGTCTCCTGGCTCATCTACACACGAAGGCGTGTTACGTCGACGAGACACTCGAAGTCCTGGCCTCCTGGGCGCCGTGTCTGCACGAGGCCCTCGTCGGGCTGGGCGGAGGAGACTTCGTCATCGTCGACGGCACGCTCATCCCCACCGACCGTATCGCCGCGGACCAGCCGTACCACTCGCAGAAGTACAAGCAGCACGGCATGAATGTCCAGGTCGTCGCATGCCCGGACGGCACCCCACTGTGGTTCTCACGCGCGACACCGGGCCGCACGCACGCACGACCTGACCGCGACCCCGCGCCCACAGCATCGTCCAAGCCTGCCTCACCCGGCAGATCCTGGTCCTGGCCGACCGGGCCTACGAGGGTGCCGGTGCCACTTTCCGCACCCCCTGCCATCACCACAACGAACAGCCCGAGCACTACCAGCAGTTCAACCGTGACCATGCCCGGCTGCGAGCTCCGGGAGAACGAGCCTTCGCACAGCTGAAGTCCTGGCGGCTGTTACGGCGAGCCCGATGTTCAACCCGGAGCATCGGCACCATCGTCCGAGCCATCCACACACTTGGCCGAGAACTTCCTCGCCGGCCTGAAGAACCATTGGCCCGAGCCCGCTGACGAGTCCACCGGCTCCCGATCGGCACCTCCAGACGGATGGTGGAGTTCGAAGGGCCGACTCTGCACGCGACTGCGGATGTCGCCTCACGGGGGCCGCGGCGGGACTCATTCCTGGCCGGGCAGTGTCCCCTGCGGGCCACAGTTCAGCACTCGCCGCCGTAGAGTGCCGCGACGGCTGTCTCGCTGATCGCGGTTTCGGCGTTGTCCCAGGACCACCCGGCATCGACGACAAGGGTGCGCCAGCCGTGCGGGCCGAACCAGAGCCAGAGCAGGTCGCCGGTCTCCGCCGCCGTGTAGCGCGGGCGCGGTGTGAGGGTGTGCAGGTGGTGTGCCGCGTCGCTCATCGCCGCACGGGAGCCGCCGGTGGCCCGCTCCCACAGTGCCGTGCCGTCCTCGTGCACGGGCAGCGCCAGCCGGATCGCCTCGTGCACGGTGAACTGTGACTCACTGCCGAAGCGGGTGCCCGCCGCCAGCGCTGCGAGGACCTCGCGCGGCGTGCACAGTTGCCGCAACTGCTCCATCGCCTCGTCGCAGCGACCCGCGATCACGGCCGCGTCGATGATGCGGTCCATGATCTCGCGCTTGCTGCCGACGCTGGCAAATACGGTCTTCGGCGACACGCCCGCCGCGGCGGCGATGTCCGCGACCGTCACCAGCGCGTAGCCGCGTTGGCCGAACAGCTCCGTCGCGGCCCGCAGGATCACCTCCCGCGTTTGCGCCGCCGCCTTCTCCCGCAGCGGTGAGGCGTAGGCGCGCTTGGTCGGCATGGCCGTCACTATACCTGCCGGACCTCCTGGATATACTATCGTCCTATTCAATAGGTTCCTGTTGGAGCCAATTCGGCGAGGCGACTCGTCCGCCGACCCACAACCGCGGAGTTCCCATGGGCAGCAACGCCACCGACAGCGCGCACTCCCTCTTCAGGGTCATAGAGACCGGCGACCCGGCACTTGCCGCGGAGGTCGTCCACGCCGACTTCCACAATCGGGAGGCAGTCAACTCTCCCGCCGCCTGCGCCATCCCCGGACCGGCCGGGGTGCTCGCCTCCGGCGCCTGGATGCGCTCGGCGTTCACCGACCTGCGCTTCCCCGTTCTTGACACGGGCGTCGATGACGAGCGCGGACAGGTGTTCGTCCGGGTGCGTATGCAGGGGCGGCACACCGGGCCGTTCGTGCTCTTCCGCGACGGGACGCTGGAGAGGGTCATGCCGCCGACCGGACGCGAGCTGGACTACGAGCAGATCCATGTACTGACCGTGCGCGACGCGAAGGTGATCGGGCATGAGGCCGTCCGCGACGACATGACCATGCTCGGCCAGCTCGGTGTCTTCCCGCCGACCCCTGCCCTGATGGCGCGGCTCGCCGGCTGGAAGCTCACCGGCCGCGACCGGCGCGCGGCGGCAGCCGTCTCAACGCGTGCGGCGGAGGCCGCGCAGGATGCAGAGGGCACGGGGACGGCGCAGTGAACCATCTCGGCATGACGCTGCGCGGCTGGCGCGAGCGCATGTCGCCGCAGGACAGCGGGCTGGAGGCGGGCGGGGAGCGGCGCATCCCCGGACTGCGCCGCGAAGAACTGGCCCGTCTGGCAGGCATATCGGTCGACTACCTGGTGCTGCTGGAACAGGGCCGCGCGCGCAATCCCTCGGCCCAAGTGGTCACCGCCCTGGCACGCGCACTGCGTCTCGACCCGTCCGAGCGTGACCATCTGTTCCGCTGTGCCAACCTGGCATCGCCCTCCGCCGGGACCATCTCCAGGCGGACACCCATGAGCGTGCGTTGACTGGTACATCAGTTGGGAGCGTTCCCCGCCGGGGTCTTCGCCGCTGACTGGACAGTCATCGGCTGGAACAGGATGTGGACGGCTGCGGTCGGCGATCCCCGCACGTACGAATGGGAGGCGCACAATCTCGTCGCTGGGATGTTCCAGACGAGAGCCGGGCGAGGGCGGGACCCGGATGTGGCGTGGCCCGTTCGGAGGTGGAGAGGCAGCGACGCCGAGGAGGAGGACCTCGTCGCCGACCTGCGTATGACAGCGGCCGCCCATCCCCGTGATGCACACCTCACCTCACTCGTCGAAGGCCTGCTTCTACGGGAACCGGCGTTCGCCCGACTGTGGTTCAACGGCACGGCGGCCCCCTGGGCCGGCGGCCGCGGGACCATAGAGCATCCAAGGGTGGGTGAGATCACCATCGACATCGACGTTCTGATGCCTGCCGGCACCAACCTCAGGATCCTCACGTGTACGACCGCGGCCGAGACCGCTGACGGGGAGAAGATGGACGCTCTGCGTGCGGCCTGTCATGTGACAAGGAGAGAGCTGGTACATCCAGATCCGGATATCTCCGGCCGCGCCTGAGGATTGCACTCTGGGCTGCCGCCTGCCGCCTGCCGCATCTGTCGGTCGAGTTCGGAGTGAACCCGCAGACCCGGCGCACGTGAGTGCGCCATTCCGAGCTGGAGGACGCGAAGGTCGGTCGGCCGAGGGCCCACGAGTCGGCATGGCCGCGCAGCATGCGGATCCCGGCGGCCCAAAACCAGGTGACCTCTCGGGCGGTGACGCGGGCCCTGCGCGGTGCCGCGAGTGTGGCGGTGTCGATGTTGGTCGGCACACGTCAGGCGCTCAGCGGTCTTTCACTCGATGTGGACGGTGCTTCCACCGCTGACGAGGCCAATATCAACCAGTACACGTACACCAACGCCGCTCGGGAGCAGTGGCGGATCGTCAGCGTGTGGTCCGAACTGCCGCAGGCAGTAAAGCGATGCGGATGTCACGGCCCGTCAGGGGCCGGGGCATCCGCTGCTGCGGGCCGGGCGGGCCGGGCGGGCCGGGCGGGCCGGGCGGGCCTGGCTCCGGGGCCGGGCGTCGCGGTGATGTCGCGGACGGCGGCGATTTCGTGGCCGGAGGTGCAGGTGATGACCGAGTGGACCGGCGCCCCGCAGTCGCGGTGGATCAGCGTGACCGTGGGCCCGGGCGCGTCGGCAAGCCAGTGTTCGGCCCAGGCGTTGAGGGCGACCAGGGTGGGAGCGAGGCTGAGTCCTTTGTCGGTGAGCCGGTACTCCTCCCGCTCGCGGGCGCCGGGCTCGCGGTAGGGGCGTTTCTCGAGCACGCCGATGGCCACGAGGTCACGCAGTCGCGTCGAGAGAACGGTCCGGCTCAGCTCGCAACGACGCTGGAAGTCCTCGAAGCGCCGCGTGCCGTAGAAGGCTTCCTTCATGATCTTGCCGGCCGCGCGGGGGTTCAGGATCTCCAGGGCGAGGGCGATCGAGTCGGGCTCGATGTCCCAGGAATCACGGTTCCACGGGGTTGGATCGCCCGGCAGGTCTTGTCCGTCTGATGCGTCAGCCACGTCCGTCTCCCCAGGTCGGCGCCTGCCTGTGGGCCCCTCACACGCCTGCACTTTACACGCACCCCAGGCCTGAGTACGGTTATGCGGACTCAGTCGAGGAGGGGGGCGCGCGTGAGCGTCGGACAGAGTTACCACCGGAGCAATGCCGGTACGTCATGGGACGCGATCGTCATCGGGTCCGGGATCGGTGGCCTCACCACCGCCGGCTTCCTCGCCCGGGCCGGACAACGGGTTCTGGTACTGGAGCGGCATTCGACGGCCGGCGGAGCCACCCAGACCTTCCGCCGGGCCGGGTACGAGTGGGACGCCGGACTGCACTACATGGGCGAGGTGCACCGTCCCAACAGCGGGCTGCGCCGGATCTTCGACCACATCACCGGCGGCAAGCTCGAGTGGGCCCCGATGCCAGACGTCTACAACCGGATCGTCGTCGGCGACCGCGAGTACGAGTTCCCGTCGGGCGTCGAGCGGTTCAAGGAGCGCATGACCCGGTACTTCCCGGACGACGCCGAGGCGATCAGCCGTTACGTGGACCTGGTCTTCTCGGCTAACCGGACGGCCAAGAACTTCTTCGCGCAGCGCAGTCTGCCGCAGCCGGCCGCCGACGAGCTCTACGAGGCGATGTGCGCACCGTTTCGCGCCTTCTCCGACCGCACGGCGACGGAAGTCGTTTCGGAACTCACCGACAACGAGGAGCTCAAGACCGTCCTGTGCGGTCACTACGGCGACTACTCACTGACACCGGGGCGCGCCTCGTTCGGTATGCACGCCATGCTCATCCGGCACTACATCGACGGCGCCAACTTCCCGGTCGGCGGATCGGGCCGACTGGCCGAGACGATCAGTGAGGTGATCCGGGACGCGGGCGGAGAGGTCCTCATCGCCGCCGAAGTCACCTCCGTGCTGCTCGACGACGGGGGACGGGCCGGTGGTGTCACGATGGCCGACGGCCGCGGGTTCCACGCGCCGGTAGTGATCAGCGATGCCGGCGCCCTCAACACCCTCACCCGACTGCTGCCCGCCGAAGCGAAACGCGACGACGGCCTCGTTCGGGCGTGCCGGGCGATCGGACCCTCGCTCACCTGGGTCGTCCTCAACATCGGGCTCAAGGAGCCGGCCGACCGGCTCGGCCTGCAGGCGTCCAACATCTGGGCACACCAGGGACCGGGTATCGACGCCCAGTTCGCCGCCTATGAGGCGGATCCCCTGCACCGTCCGATGCCGGCGTACTTCCTGACCGCTGCTTCGGCCAAGGATCCGCTCTGGAACGACCGCTACCCCGGGCGGAGCACGGTCGACATCGCCGGGGTGACGACATGGTCCCTGTTCGAGCCCTTCGCGGACAGCGCCTGGATGCGTCGCGGAGGGGAGTACGAGCAGCTCAAGCAACGACTGAGCCAGGAACTGCTCGACCAGGTCCTGCGGTTCTATCCCAAGGCGGAAGGCAAGATCGATCACATGGAGCTGGCCACGCCGCTCAGCTTCAATCACTTCCTGGGCCGGACCCACGGTGACTTCATGTCGCTGGCGCACACTCCCGAACGCTTTGCGCAGCGGGGTCTGAGCGCCCACACCACGGTGCCCGGCCTGTTCCTCAGCGGCCAGGACATCGCCGCGGCCGGCGTCAGCGGCGCGGTGATGGGCGGACTCGTCGCGGCATCCGCCGTGCTCGAACGCGATCCGCTCGCCGACCTCTCCACGAGGAACCTCATGTCCGCCGGAGACAGCGCATGACCGTGAAACTGATGGTGCTGTACACGCAGCCCGTCGACGGCGACGCCTTCGACGAACATTACCTGGGTGTCCACGCGCCCCTCGTGGAGGCGGTTCCAGGCCTCCAGCGATGGGAGTCCGCACGCGTTTCCGGAGCCGCCGACGGCGGTGAGTCGACGTTCCATCGAGTCGCGGAGCTGTATTTCACGGACATGGAGTCCCTGGAAGCCGCGCTCGGATCCGACGAGGGACGGGCTACGGGCCGCGACTACCGGCAGATCGCTCCACCCGGCTCCCGGATGTTCATCGCCGCGCTCGACGAGTAGCTGCCACGGTCATCCGTTCGCGGTGAGCGTGGTCCCGGGAGCGGCGCACTCCCGGCACGCGGTATCCCGATGGGGCGGCCCGACCTCGAAGCAAGCGGCGGCCCGTGAATCAAGTGCAGCCCGAGGCCGCAGAGTTGCTCGCTCAGGACATGACGCAGCCACAGGCAGCAGCCCCTGCGGCTGCCATCACCGGAAAGTCCTCCGACGCCTGGCACACACGCCGACGGCCGGACGGTATGGAGTCTCTGAGGTCCAAGCGTCCGCCGCCGGTGCCGGTTTCCCTGTCTCATCGCCCGGGCCCCGGCGTTGGAATTCGGCTGATGCGTGCGGAGGAGTCCTTGGCGGTGACAGCGCGGGATGGGAGCGGCAGGCCGGTCACCAGGAGCGCGTCGACGGCGAGCGGATCCTCCACCGGAGCCAGGGGCCGTCCGAAACGGCACAGTCCCACCAGGCTGCCCGCTCACCTTGGCTCACCTGGCATCACCAACCCGCAGAGGCACCGACCCGCGCCCGCAGCAGGCTGTGCTCCCATCTGAGGATCCAAGGGCGGAAGCACGGGAACCACAAAGACCGTGCCCAGCACTCCTGTCCGGCTGCTCATGCGTCGGTACCCGACCCGCCGAAAAATCGGCGGCAACCTTTCCACCACCTGTGACCACTGAGCAGTGCAACACCGACTCGCTCTTCCGAACGGATGGACATGCAAGAGACAACACGTCAGGCGGCGCGGCAGCGCAGGCACAGACGCCGACTGATGGTGGGCGCCACCACGGGACTGATCGTCACGGGACTTCTCGTCTGCCTGGTCATGACGAGGCAACCGGACCGCAAGGAGGACGCGGGGCCGGCGGCCACGGCCGTCGCCAACTCCCAGGAGACTCTCCCGGCGGCCTCGCCGGGGCGCAAGCTGTCCTCAACGTCCCCGTCCGCGACCTCCACGAGCTCCGTGACACCGTCTGCCGGTCCGACCACGCCGAAGGCTTCCGCGTCCAGGTCGGCGGCGCGGGCATCGGCCTCCCCGCGGAAGGCTCCCGTCACGACCTCGCCGGCCGGGCGAATCAGGCCCAAGTCCACGTACCAGGGTGTCGCCACGGTCTACAAGGCCGGGGTAGGGGACGGCGCCTGCTCGTACGGGCCGAGCAGCGACATGATGATCGCGGCGATGAACACCACCGACTACGAGACGTCCAGAACCTGCGGGGCGTACATACGCGTCCACGCGGCGAACGGCGCCTCCGTCACGGTCCGGATCACCAACGAATGCCCGCTGCCCTGTGCGCCTGGGCAACTCGACCTCAGCGAACAGGCCTTCGCCGAACTGGCCCCCGTCTCGACCGGCCGGCTCGCGATCACCTGGAGCCTGCTGAGCCCCGACACGGCGGGCACGATCTCGATCCGTTACAAGACCGGGTCCAGCCCCTACTGGTGCGGTATCCAGGCGATCGGCCACCGCAACCCGCTGGCCCGGCTGGAGGTCCGCAGCGGCGGCGGTTGGCGCCAACTGGCCCGTACCGACTACAACTACTTCCTCTCTCCCGACGGCAGCGGGTGTGGTGGCGCCATCAGGCTCACCGACATCTACGGACAACAACTCACCGTCAACGGGATCGCGGTGCGGCCGGACGTCGTGCAGCGCACACGGGCCCAGTTCGCCCGACACTGACCCGAACGCCCTGCCGCTCCCGCGTGAACGGAACGCTCCGGGGCGGCAGGTGGCGGAGACCAGGGCTCATGGCTCGATGTGGAGCGCGCGGGGCGGAGGTCAGAACATCGCCGGGGTCCCGGCGTTGGTGTGGTGGCGCGGCGCTCGGTCGAGGTGATGCCGCGCAGGCGTTTGAAGGCGGCGCTCAGTGCGAAGGGGTTGACGTAGCCGACCTTCACCCGGCGGTGGGAGAAAGAACCACCGGCTCAGCTTGTTCTTTATCTACCAAGATCGGCCAGGTCTGCCGATGGCCTTGAGGGTCTCGGGGCGTTTGACGGTTTTACCAACGTCGTAGCGGGGTGCGGGATGGCGGTTCTTGGTCCCGGGCGGTCGTGCGGGACCAGCGCCGCGAGGTTGGGGAACGCGGGCCGGACAGAGCAGGTGGGCTCGGATGTTCCTGAACCCTCGGCGGACTCGGGCCTGGGTGAGGCGTTCGGGCCTGGTCGGCTTCTCCCCGGGCCGATGGAGGCCGGCGGCCAGAGGCCGGGCGAGGCCGAGTTGGGTGTGGGCGACGACCACGAGCCAGATACACCGGTCCGCGGCCTTGGGAGTACGGACCTTCGGGGTGGTCCAGCCGAGAGTCTGCTTTCCGAACCTGAAGGTGTGCTCAAGATCGAATCTCCTGAGGAACACCTGCCACCACAGGTCCACGTCTGCCGGGGCGGCGCCGGTCTTGGAGGACCACTGCCAAACCGGCGGTGCTTCCCGTTCCTTGGAGAGGTGCTCGACCTTCAAGCGGCCCAAGGTGCCCTCGACGACGGGGAGTTCACCGTCGTGCTCCAGCCAGGCCGAGCGGTGGGTCAACCTCGGGTGGACCCGCTCCCACGCTTGGGCTTCGGCCTTGCCGTAGTTGGTGGTGTCGGTGATGGTGGTGATCGCAGCCTCGGGCCAGGTCTCGGGTTTGGCGAAGCGGAACTCCTTGCCGTGCTTCGGCGGTCGCCCACCCTGGGGATAGGCCAGGGTGTACTCCTTGAGCAAGGGCTTCGGCAGCCGCATCACCCGGTCACTGCGGATCCGCCCGACCAGCTCGACAGGAAGATCCCGCAGGACCCAGGCCAGGCGGGTGACGTCGTAACCCGCGTGCATGACGATCGTGATGTCCGGGTCGCCGGGCGCCCCCTGGCCGGCTGAGATGAGCCGTTGGGCCACGGCGCGGAGTTGGGTGGCGGTGACGGCGGTGGCGTCGTCTTCGGGTCCGAGCCGGACCACGTCCAGGATCGACGTTCATGAGGTGGCTCCCGGTTCGAGGACGGCGACGAAGGAGTACGGCCGACCCGGGATGAACGGGGAGGCGGACTTCGCCCGGCCGTAGACGTGGCAGAACAGCCGGTCTGCCGAGCACGGCGCGTCCGAGCGCAGCCACGGCGACACGTCGACCGCCAGCACCAGGCGCCCGCCCTCGAACCGGGGTAACGGCAGTCCGGCGAGCAAGGTCCGCAGCCTCTCGACGTCGATCCGGCCCCAGTTGAGAGCTCCGTACAAAGCGCTGTGCCCACGCCGGTGCTCGGGCACCATCGTCAGGTCCACCGGCGAGGTGACCGGCCCGTCGGCGCACAACAGCGCGTCGGCGAGGTCAAACAGTTCGTCCCCGCGCGCGGTCAGGCAGTCGAATAAGTCCTCCCGGAAGCGTGACGCTTTCGCGAACGCTTCCCCCTGAGCATGGTCAGGCAGCAAACTCACCCTCACGGCCTTCGTCGAGGTCACGTGCGTCCTTGGTCGAGGCACATGATCTGACGAAGGCCGCCTCAGAGTCCGGCGAATACCCGGGTGAGCGACCAAGTTCGACGGCCATTTCGACGCTGGGCCCTAAAGAGCAAGGTCAGGCTCCCTCGGGAGTGATCAGGCAGAAGGGATGGCCGACGGGGTCCTCGTAGACGCGGTAACCGATCGGCTTGTCCGAACCATCTAGCAGCGTCGCACCGAGGGCGAGTACCTGAGCCTCAGCCGTATCGAGGTCCGCGACCATCACGTCGATGTGCATTTGCTGAGGACGCGCGGAATTCGTCCGCTGCGGCGCGCGAAAGTCGTCTACCCGCTGGAAGGCGACCACCGGGGCCTCCGCCGCGTTCTGGAGCACGACAAAGTCGCCGGTGTCCGCCTGCCGCGAGAGCGACAGCAGCTTCTCGTAGAAACCGGCGAGCTCATCCGGGTCGGGACAGTCGATGACAACGGTGTACAGGCGTCCGATCATCCGGCTCACTCTGCCACTGGCCCATGAACGGGCCAAACGGCAGGGGCCCGGCCCAAGGTTAAAGAACGAAACCAGCTCAGACCATAAAGAACAAGCTAAGTCGCGAGCGGTATCGCCGAGATCAACCCGGTGCGGATCTTCGGGCCCATCATGGCCTACTACCTCGTACCGTCCATCCTGTTCGGGGTCCTCATCGCCGCAGGGATTCTGTGGGTGCCGTGAACCGCTGGGCCGTCCCCCTTCAGCCCACCGGGTCGCAGACCCGCTCTCCTGCCCAACGCCCGGGAACCGGAGCCGTCGTGAACAGAGTCCTCTCTGTAGCCTCTCGCCTCTCGCTGCTCGTCTTCCTGCTCGGTGGGACGATCGTCACGTTCGGACAGATCGCGGGCATCGCAGCCGGCGACGGTGACCTCGTCATGAAGGCGGCTACCAGAGTCGGGGAGCCGACCTGCGTCACAGCGGGCATCGCGGGCCTTCTGGCGTTCGTCCGCGTCTACTTCAAGTCCGAGCAGCGGGAGCGAGAGGCAGAGCCCGTGCCGGAGCTGCCGAAACAGCGGACCTGAAAGCTCGGCGCGGTCGGTCGCTCCGCCGCGCGGGAGTGCGCGTCATGCCCGTCGCGGGCGAGTCCGACCGTGACGGGCTCACCTCCTTCGGGTGGAGCCGGTGATGTACGGTGCTGGACTCGACGAGCGGCTTCGTGCCGTGGCACCCGAGGGAGTGGACGCGTTCGCCGACGTCTTCGGTGTCGGCCATGTCGAATTTGCGGCGCTGGTGACCGTGTCCTGGCCCCGTCCGTCAACTGTGCAAGGGCAGCGGGGCGTTGGGGCCGTCCTTGAATTCGACGGTGGCGAAGATCAAGGTCGTGGGACCCGTGTTCTCCAGGTCGTGGAGGAGGTACTGGCCGGATCGGAAGGAGAGGTGCCGGGTGTCGCCCGGCTGGTATGCGATCTCCCGGGTGGTGCCGTCGTCGGTGTGCTGGCGGCTGCGGCCGCCTGCGACCGCGGTCCAGAAGTAGTCCAGGACGTGCCGGTGGGCAGGCACGCGCTCGCCCGGGGCGAGGCGGATCTCCCACACGCGCACCCGGTCGGTCTCGCTCAGCAGCGTCTGGCCGACGTGCCCGTTGAATGCGTTGCGCTGGAATTCCTGGCGCAGGTGCGGAGGCCAGCCCTGGAAGCCGTCGGCGATCAGGTCTCCGGCGAGTGGAAGACCGCTCACGTCTTGGGTACTCAATGTGTCGCTCCGTTCGTGTGTGGGGCCATCGGGTCGGCTCAGGCGAGGCGTCCGCCGCCGTCGACGTGCAGCACGGTGCCGGTGACGTAGGGGTTGGTGAGCGTGAACAGCACCGCCTGGATGACATCGTCGGGGGTGCCGACGCGGCGGGCGGGGTTGCTCTCGGCGGTCTGGCGCAGGAACGCCTCCTTCCCGTCGCCCATGGCGTCCCAGGCTCCGGAGTCGATGATGCCGGGGGAGACGGCGTTCACCCGTAGCGGGGCGAGTTCCACTGCCAGGGCTTCGACGAGGAAGGCCAGCGCGCCGTTCGTGGTGGCCATCACCACCCGGCCCGGTGCGGGTCGCCACGCCGCCACACCGGAGAAGAAGGTGAACGAGCCGCCCTCACGCACCTGACCGGCCAGGTGCTTGGCGAGCAGCAGCGGGCCGATCACCTTGGCGGCGAACGCCCGCTGCACCGCTGAGAGTTCGAGTTCGGCGACCGGCCCGTTGGCCGGCATCGCCGCCGTCGAGACCAGGTGGTCGAAGGCGCCGGCCTCGGTCGCGAACGCGGCGATCGAGGCCTCGTCCGCGAGATCGAGCGCCAGCACCCTGGCTGCTCCTGGCAATTCGTCGGCCGTCACTCTGAGCTTGCCGGTGTCCGGACCCGCGAGGAGCAGCTCGGCCCCGGCGGCCGACGTCCGCGCGGCCAGGGCCCGGCCCATGCGGGAGCCGGCGCCGAGGACAACGATGCGCCGGCCTTCGAGAGACGGGGAAACGGAGCGGGGAGGGGAGGCAGACATGGAGGCATCTCTTCACTCACGCCGCACGCCGGTGCGTACGGCTCTGTCATGTCGACCTTGCGCCACGCCTCATTGATACGTCCAAGACATACTTTCTACCTCTGGCATAACCTGGGTGTATGGCAACGTTGAGGCAGCTGGAATACCTGGTGACCGTCGTGGACACCGGGTCCTTCACCCGCGCCGCCGAGCTTCTGCATGTCTCCCAGCCCGCTCTCTCCCACCAGGTCCGCGCCCTGGAACGGGACAGCGGAGGCCCCCTCCTGGAACGCCTCCCGCGCTCGGTCCGGCTGACCCCGATGGGCCGCGCGATGCTGCCTCACGCCCGCGCCGCCCTCGCCGACGCGGGCCGGGCCCGCTCCGCGGCCCGTCGTGCGGCCGGGCTGGAAGCCGGCGAGCTCCAGCTCGCGGCCGTGTACTCGGTCACCCTCGGCGTCCTGCCGCCGGTCCTGAACGTCTGGCACGAGACCCACCCGCAGATTCAGGTACGCCTGCTGGAGCACCGGCACGCCGCGGAACTCCACGACACGATGACCGCCGGACACGCCGACCTCGCGGTCGGTCCACGACCGCCGAGCTGGGACGGTCTGCTGCGCGAGTTGGGCACCGAGGAGTTCGTCGTGGTCGTTTCCGCCGACGACCCGGCCGCCGAGCAGGGCGCGACCCGCGTTCGGCTCGAGACCCTCGCCGATCGCAGCTGGGTGCACTACGCCGCAGGCAACGGCCTCGCCGAGATCCTCGACCGGACCTGCGCTGCCGCCGGATTCCGCCCGCATACGGCGGTACGCACCGAACAGACCGCCGCCGCACCCCTGCTGGCCGCGGCCGGCCTGGGCCCCGCGCTGGTCCCCGCCAACGTCGTCCCGCCCCATTTCGCCGGCCGTCTGCTCCGCCCCGACCCGCCCGTACGCCGCACCCTGACCGCCTACACCCGGTCCCATCCGGACCCACTGACCACCGCGTTCCTCGACACCCTTGCCGAGCATGCGTGCGTCATGCCGCCACACGTCCATGACCAGCGGGTCCCTTGCCCGCCGAAAGGATGACGGCTGGCAGACCGGGTCCGCCGGGCTGGTGGCTTATGCGTGACGGAGCCCGGATCCGCGCACGATACGCGCGTCCTCTGCCTGTACGTGGGGGTGAACCGGCTGCCGAAGAGTCCAGTTGGCGGGGAAGAGGAATCCGCTGTGCGAGGGTTCTGTCCCCTTTGCTGAACTGCGCGGGCCCGACTGCTTCTGGGGTGAGCGGCCAACTCGTCGATCCCAGGGGTCATTGAGGGGCCGCAAGGACAGGAACACATCGACAAGGACCGCACGGGACGGACACTGATCAGCACGTCTGAACTGGGAAAACGTCAGACATGAGCGTTGATCCGCAAGGGTCGCCAAGATCTCCAATGGACTCGTAATCCGTCCGCCGTGGCTTCGAGTCCCACCCGCCCCACTGCGTAGGCCTCTGGTCCGAAAATGAGAGATGAGCCCGGGTCATCGAAGTAGTGGCTGCCGTGTCTTCATACGGCCTCGTTGGGGCGAGGACGAGGGCGTAGGGTCGACCGATGCCGACGGCGGTGGCATCGAGGGCGATGACCTGGACGATGTCGGCTCCGCTGCGGATGCCGGAGTCGAACAGGACCGGCAGCCCGTCAGCGGCCTCGACGACAGCGGGCCGTGCCTCCAGGGCAGGGAGGCCCCGGCTGCTGGGCCACCATCAGCCCGCCCAGGCCCCGGTGCGGCATGCGAGCAGACCACCCGTGAACGCTGGAACAAGATCCACGACCTCCTTGGCCAGGGCGCCGGCCGGCTTGACCCACCGCGGACGGCTGGTGGGCAGGCCGGAGCCGGTTGTGTCACGTCACGGGCGCGCGGGGGCGGGGAGGTGGGCGGTAAGTCGTTCCCAGTTGCCGTGTGCGATCGCGTTGCGTTCGGTGTCGGTGAGGTTCGCGTTCTCCAGGAAGCGGCGGGCCTGGCCGGCTCCGGTGTCGACGAACGGGTAGTCGGTGGCATACATGATGCGTTCGACGCCGACGACGTCGATGGTCCAGCGTAGGTAGCGGTCGCTGAGATCACCGCTTCCGGTGTAGGAGACGTTGGAGCGGAAGTAGTCGATGAGGGGACGATCGAGGCTGAGCTGCTTCCACTGCTGCATCTTGGCGAGGCGTTCGGTGTAGAACAGCACTACTTCGCCCCAGTGCCCGATGATGAGCTGCAGGTGCGGGTGCCGGTCGAAGGTGCCGGAGAGGATCAGGCGGAGCAGCTGCACCCCGGTCTCGTAGTGCCAGCCGATGCCGGGGCCACCGAGCAGGAAGTCGGTGATCGGGTCGATGCCGGAGTAGTAGGCGTCGCGCACGGCGGGGACGGGCATCTGGGGGTGGAGGTAGATCGGTGCGCGCAGCCGCGCCGCGGTGGCCCAGATCGGCTCGAAGTCGGGGTGGTCGATGTTTTTTGCCCCTGTTCGGCCCAGGAGCATCGCTCCGGAGAATCCGAGGCGCGTGACCGCGCGGTCGAGCTCCTCGGCAGCCGCGGCGGGGTCGGGGGTCGGGAGCGTCGCGAATCCCTCGAACCTGTCCGGATGCGACCGGACCGCTGCGGCGATCGCGTCGTTGGCCTCCCGGGCAAGCGGCACCGCCACGTCCGGTGTCAGGTTCTGCACCCCAGGTGTGGTCACTGACAGGACCTGCAGGTCGATGCCTTGGTCGTCCATGTCGGCCAAGCGGCCGGCCCCGAGGTCCAGAAGCCGCTCACCCGGCGCACCGGCTCCCTTCCCGACTTTCGTGAACTGCGTGTAGCCGTCCCGTTCGGCGTCCGGGGCTTCCTTCCAGGCGTCCGCGATCCGCGGAGTTGCCAGATGCTCCTCCAAAGCGATGATTTTCCGCATGGCAACCTCTCATCTCATCGGGCAGTACCCCTGGTGGACACCGTACACCTGAGGTGCACGGTGTCCACCTTCGAGATATGCTGGCGTCATGCCACGAACCACTGGACAGCGCGCCGGCCTGTCACGGCGCCAAGTGCTCGACGCCGCACATCATCTGCTCGCCGAGCGTGGACTGGACGGCCTGACCATCCGCTCACTCGCCGAACGGCTTGACGTCGCACCGAACGCGGTCTACCGGTGGGTCGACAACAAAGCTGCCCTGCTCGATGCTCTGATCGACGACACCCTCGCCTGCGTCGAGGTCCCACCCGACGCCGCCGCACCGGCGGAGGCGCTCCGCAGCTTGCTGCTCGCCGTGTTCGACGCGATCTGTGCCCGTCCGGCGCTCGCCCTGCTCTACCTCGACCGCCGTACCTCACCGGGACCCACGGCCAGCGCCATTCGCGAGCACATCGAGCGACTCCTGCTCGACGCCGCGGTGTCGTCGCGGGTCGCGGCCACCGCGACGCCAGTCCTGCTGGTGCATGCCCTGGGCTTTGCCGCTTTCGTGCAGCAGACCGAGGGCGAGACGGGTCTGCTGCACGGCGCAGACATGGGGACAGCCCGCGAGACGTTCACGTGCGGCCTCGACTGGCTGATCGCTGGCATCACCAGGGACGAAAACCTTGTGGACCGGTCCTGACGGTACCGAGCACCACACCGCGTCGCGGCGCCCGCGTACCGCGGTGGTGGTGCTGCCGAAGGCGTACCAGGACCTTGTTGAGGTGCTGGCCGGTGCCGGGCATCCGTTGCGAGCGGGCCAGGCGGCTGCCGCGGCTGGGTTGAGCACCGACAAGCCGAAGGTCGAGGGGCTGCGTGCGCAGTGGAAACAGCACATAGCTGCCCGCGCTCCGGTACCTGCTGCGGGAGCGCGGGCGGTGGGGCGGTCAGAGCGCGATGGTGCCGCGGACGCACACGACGGCGGCGCCGCTGACCCATACGGTGCCGTCCGTATCGGCGGTGATCTCGATGCTCGCGGCCCGCCCGAGGCGCGTGCCCTGGGAGACCCGGTAGGAGGAGGGCGCGGTGCCGGTGGAGGTGAGCCACTGCCCGACACCGGCGTTCATGCTGCCGCACGCGGGGTCCTCGGGCACGCCAATGCCAGGGGCGAAGGTGCGCATCTCGTAACGGTGCCGGTGCCCGTCGGGGTAGGCCCCGATCGCGCCGACCATAGCGGTCGGGATGAGGGAGAAGTCAGGTTCGAGGGCCAATACCTCCTCGGCTGTGGGTAGTTGAACCACGGCCCAGCCGGGCCCGTTGTCGACCCACTGGTGGGCCACGACCCGGTCCCGCGTGACGCCGAATGCGGCCACGATCCGGTGCAGATCATCGTCGTCGAGCGCCCCCTCACGCACACGAGGCGGGGCGGCAAAAGACATAGTGTCCTCACCGCGGCGCACGGTGACCAGTCCTACGGCGCACTCCTGCACGATGCGTTCGGCGTGCCGGGGTGTGCCGCCGCCGTCGAGCCACGCGCGCGCGGAGCCGAGGGTGGGGTGTCCGGCGAACGGCACCTCACCCTGGGGAGTGAAGATCCGCAGCCGGTAGTCAGCCTCGGGGACGGTGGGGGGCAGTACGAACGTGGTCTCGGACAGGTTCGTCCAGCGCGCGAGGCGCTGCATCTCCTCGTCGGTCAGGTCGGTCCCGTCCAGGACGACTGCGACCGGGTTGCCGGAGTAGGGGCTTGTGGAAAACACGTCGACCTGTATGAACGAGCGTGTGCGTGGGATAGTCATCAAGGGCCATTCAAGCAGCTGCAGGACCCGGGCTGTCTGGCAGTGCCAGCCCGTCCCGACGTTGTCGGAACTGCTTACCGCTCGGCTCGGCATCCCCTGAGCCGAACTGCCCCCAGCTTCAGCCGGATTGCTGCGACAACCCGGCGGTGAAGGTCTCTCACCTCACTCGATTCCATGGCGCCTCGTGGCGCACCGACCAGATACGACAAGACCGCCACCTCCTACGAGGCAGCGGTCAGACTCGCATCATTCCTGCTCTGGGCAAGATCCGTTTGAAGACGGACCCTAGAACGGCGCGGCACAGTGTCCAGTGCTCCTCGTAGGACGCGCGAGGGGCCTCCAGTATCTCCTGGACTGTTCATCGGCCAGGGACCAAACCCTCTAGCCGCCGCGCCCGCAGTCCCTGGCGCCGAGGTCGGCATGCATACGGCCCACGCGCTTCGCCGGATGGGACGGCTTTGCGTTCAGTCCGCAACCGGGCGTTCGCGGCCTGCGTCATACGCGCGGGAAGCGGCGGCTATGGAGCCGTTGTGCTTGCAGACGGGCGGAAGTATCAATGAGCGGGATTCTTCGCACGGGGGCCGTGATGGCAGTCTGTGCGGCCATGGTGGCTGTCAGCGGGGGTGCGGGGGCATCGGGTTCCGCGCGGGCGGCGTCGGCCGACATGGTGCCCGGGTCGGTACCCGCCGCGGTGGGCACAGCCACGCGAATGGGAGCCGCGCCCGCGTCGCAGCGGCTGACGGTCCAGGTGTGGCTCAACCCGGACGTGACGCGCGCTGCCGCGGCCGCGGACGCGGTGGCCACGCCGGGCAGCCCCGACTTTCACCGCTACCTGAGCCCGGACGCCTACACCGCCAGGTTTGGCCCCTCCGCCGCGCAGGCCGGAGCGGTGGCGGCGTGGCTCACCGGCAGAGGACTAACAGGGGTTCAGGTCGACGCCGGCCGCGACTACGTGTCGGCGAGGGGACCGGTCTCGGCGGTCGAGTCAGCCTTTCAGGTGCGGATCGGCCGGTACCGGGCCCGGGCTGCCGCAAGCGGGCCGCCCGGCCGGTCGGCAGTGTTCACGTCGAACGACAGGGAGGTGTCGGTGCCCGCCCCGCTGGCCTCCCTCGTGCTGGGTGTGACGGGGCTGAGCAGCGCGGCCGGCACATCACGGAGCACCACGACGCCGACCCTCCCGAGCCGCGCGGCGGCCAAGACGGCTACGTGCTCCCGATACTGGGCGCAGCACGCGCATGCCCTGCACCCCGCTTACAAGGGGCTGACCCGGGTCTCGCTGCCGGTGTGCGGGTACTCCGCCGCGCAGCTCCGCGCTGCCTACGGGGCGACGTGGCGGGACACCGGCAGAGGCCAGACCGTGGCGCTGACCGAGAGTACCGAGCCGACTGCGATGTTCCGGACGCTGACCGCGTACGCCCGCAGCAACCACCTGCCGCTGCCGAGGCGCTCCCAGTTCCGGCAGGTGCAGGCCGGGGCCTGTCAAGCGTCCTCGGCGGTGACGGACCGTGCGGCGCAGTCGGCCACTGTCGACGTCGAGGCGGAGATGGACTCCGAGGCCGTCTACGCGATGGCGCCGGGTGCGAACCAGGTGATGGTGGTGGGCGACGGCTGCGACGAGGACCAGGCGTTCCTGAACGCGGCTTCGGCCGTGCTGACCGGGGACGGCCACCGCCCCTTGGCCTCCATCGCGTCGAACTCGTGGCAGATCCCGCTGGGCGTGGTGTCGCCGTGGATCGTGCACGCCATCGACGTGCGGGCCGCAGCCGAGGGGGTCGGCATGTACTTCGCCTCCGGCGACACCCCGGGCCTCACCGTCACCGACTCCGACCCGTACGCGGTGGCGGTCGGCGGCACCACCCTGGGCATCGGGGCCGCGAAGAACCGCGTGTTCGAGACCGGCTGGTCCGACGACTTCGGCTCGCTGGACGGCGGCACGTGGAGCGACCTCGGCGTCAGCGGAGGCGGCGGGGGCGTCAGCGACGTCTACCGGCAGCCGTCGTACCAGAAGGGTGTCGTCCCGGCGTCGATGGCACGGGTCAAGGTGGCCCACAAGACGGTGCTCGGCCGGACCGTGCCCGACATCGCCGCCGACGCCGACCCCGACACCGGCATGCTGACCGGCTACACCGACACGGACAGCCACGGGAACCCAGGGCGCTACCGCACCGTGTCGAGCGCCGGCACCAGCCTGGCAACCCCGCTGGTCGCGGGTCTCGTCGCCGACGCCCAGCAGGGGCAGAAGTCGCCTTACGGCTTCATCAATCCGCTGCTCTACCGCCGGGCCCGAGCCCAGGCGTTTCACGACGCCCTGCCGACCAGCACGTCCACGCCGCAGCGCGACCGGGCCGCGTACATCGCGCCCGACGACGCCTCCAGCAGCGCGAACGTCGACATCTTCGACGCCCAGAAACGCCCCGACACCGAGCAGGTGACCGCCAAGGGCTACGACACCATGACCGGCATCGGCACCCCGAACGGAGCCGCCTTCATCGCCGCCCTGCGCCGCGGCCACTGGATCCATTCCGGCGGCTGAGCCACTGGGTTCCCGCCCCGATCGAGCAATGTCCATCACATCGACCACACGGGCGAGCCCCTGCACTTCACGCGGCAAGAGCGCAGTCGTGGTTACCACCGCGTCGTCGCTGGCCAGCACTGGATGCTCTCCGTCCGTGAAGCCGGCTCCTACAAAGCCTCCACCAGACTCGCTTTGTCGGGATGGGCCAGTCGGCCCGGATCTTCTGAGCGCATTAACTGCGCCTAACAAAGCCGTTGGACGTGGCGAGGGTGATCAGGCGGACGGCGAGTCCGAGGAACGCTTCGTGGATGTCGTCGCGTCGTTCCCGGCGGATGCGCAAGCGGCGAAAGCCCTGAAGGCAGGCGATCATGCGCTCGACGACGTTGCGGAAGGTGCCCGGGCCGGTGCCGTGGGGCTCGCGGCGCTTCGTGATCACCGGTCGGATCCCGTGGGCCCAGAGCAGGCGCCGGTACTTGTCGTGGTCGTAGCCGCGGTCGGCCAGCAGCGCGTCGGGGCGCCTGCGCGGCCTGCCGACGCGGCCCGTGACGGGCGGGATCTTGTCGAGCGGTGGCGGGAGCTGGGTGGCGTCGTTGTGGTTCCCGCCGGTCAGTGACACCGCGAGCGGGATGCCCTGCCCGTCGACGGTGAGGTGGTGCCTGCTGCCCGGACGTGCTCGACCGGCCGGGCCGGGTCCGCTTTCGGGCCCCGGCGAGGGGCCCTGACGTGGGAGGAGTCGATCACCGCCCGGGACCAGTCCAGCTGGTCCTTCGACCGTAGCTTCTCCAGCAGCAGCACGTGCAGTCGGTCCCAGACGCCGGCCTCGTTCCAGGCGGTTAGGCGCAGCCGGCACGTCATCCCGGATCCGAAGCCCAGCTCCTGAGGCAGGTACTCCCCTTGGATGCCTGTGTGCAGGACGAAGAGGATCCCGCACCGTGCTTGCCGGTCCGGCACTCGAGGTCTGCCCTCGACCAGCTTCGGCGCCGGCACGGGCAGCAACGGTTCGATGAGGGAGCACAGTTCATCCGACACGATCCACGGCCGCGACCGGGACCGACGTTTCTCCACGACCAGACCAACGAGCAGACCAGCCCACAGTCACATGATCAGCAGCTCTTGTCGGAGCCAGTAAGGAGAGCCACGACGACTCGTCGGGTTCGACGCGATCATCGACCGCCACTCGGTGTCGGATGTCTTGAGGATGCCGGTGCGCTCCGGGCTGCCCCAGTCGCCGGTAGCGATGACGGCACCGTCCAGCGCGCCGTACGCGGACAGTTGGGCGCACACCGACTCGCTGTCCGCGTCACCGACATCGACCGTGTGGGTGATCAAGGTGCCCGGACCGGCGTCCTTGGCGTAAGCCGCGAGGCCGGTCAGTCGTTGCTCGCTGCGGCCGGTAGCTACGACGATGGCTCCCTGGCGCAGCAGCGCGAGAGTCATTCCCTCTCCGACGCCGCCGTTCGCGCCCGCCACCACGACGGTCCGTGCGGACAGCGGCAAAGTTCCCCTGTACGTCGTTCACGGGCGAGATCCCTTTCCTGAAGGCGGGGGCGGGCCCCGCAGGGTGGGAGTGGGGGTGGGCCGGAGCCCGCCCCGTTACTTTTCTCGTGGCCCCGCAATGGGGCGCCTGGCCCCCGGGTCCGGTATGGCTGTGTGCCCCCTGTCGAAGGCGATGACCTGGGGGGTGTTGCCGCCGGGCTTCGGGGCACCGCTTGACCGCTGATGAGGGGCCTGACGACCGCTTGGTCCGGCGCAATGCCGGGCCGCTTCACGGGCGGCATGTCTGCGTAACGTGGTTGCCGGCGTGTGGTGCCGCAGGGACGGCCGGGAGTTTCAGGAGACGAGTGGCGAGGGGCACACGCGGATGGTCGACACGACCGCGATAGATCTCTTCCTCGGTCTGGACCTGGGCAAGGAGTTCCACCACGCCCACGGCCGGACCCAGGACGGCAGAACCGTGCACGACAAGCGGCTGCCCAACACCGAGCCGAGACTGCTGGAGCTGTTCACCAGGCTGGTGGCGAAGTTCGGCACCGTTCTGGTGATCGTGGACCAGGTCGCCAACATCGGTGCGCTGCCGCTGACGGTGGCCCGCGCGGCGGGCTGTCGAGTGGCCTACCTGCCCGGGCTGTCGATGCGGCGGGCCGCCGACCTGCACCCTGGCGAGGCCAAGACCGATGCCCGCGACGCGTTCGTGATCGCCGAGACCGCCCGCACCATGCCGCACACCCTGCGGGCGGTGGACCGCGACGACGAGGTGCTGGCCGAGCTGACGATGCTCACCGGTTACGACAACGACCTGGCCGGCGAGGTCAACCGCACCACCAACCGGCTGCGCGGCCTGCTCTCCCAGATCCACCCCTCCCTCGAACGCGTCCTCGGCCCCCGCCTGGCCTACCCCTACATCCAGGCCCTCCTCCAGCGCCACGGCTCCCCGGCCAGGCTGAAGAAACTGGGCCGGTCCCGCTGCGAGGCCCTGCTCAAGGCACACGGCTCGCGCAAGGCCCACCACCTCACCACCGAGATCTTCGACGCGCTCGCCGAGCAGACCCTCGTCGTTCCCGGCACCGAGGCATCCGCGCTGATCGTGCCCGGCCTGGCCGCTCAGCTCGCCGCCGCCCACACCCGGCGCCGCCAGGCCGAGCAGGAGATCGCCGCCCTGCTGGAGGCCCTCCCTCTTTTCCACCTCCTGACGTCGCTGCCCGGCCTGGGCGTCAGGACCACGGCTGCCGTGATCGTCGCGATCGGTGACGGCACCGGCTTTCCCAGCTCCGGACACCTCGCCTCCTACGCCGGGCTCGCCCCGGCCACGAAGTCCTCCGGCACCTCGATCCGCGGCGAGCACGCACCCCACCGCGGCAACCGGCTCCTCAAACGCGCCCTGTTCCAGGCCGCGTTCGCGGCGATCGGCTGCAAAGCCGACCCGTCCTCCCGGATCTACTACGACCGTCAACGCGCACGCGGCAAGACCCACACCCAGGCGATCCTCCGCCTGGCCCGCCAGCGCGTGAACGTCATCCACGCGATGATCCGCACCGGGGCTCTTTACGAAGCACGCACCCCGGGCGACGTCGACCTCGCTGCCTGACGACTCCACCGCCCCTACCCTCCAGGCCCCATCACGCCCACGCCCACGCACCGGCACGGCCACTGCGGCCCTGCCGGTTACCGGGCTGCCCATCAGCCACCCGATCCACCGGGAACATCCCGCTTCGCGGGACCTTCCCGAAAACCAGGATCAACCCCTACAAGCCGACCCCACCAGGGTTGACGAAACAGATAGGGGCACCCCCCGCGGCGGGCCCAAGGGCCCGTCGCCCGGACACGCGGGACACGGGTACTCCGCCGACACGGCCTCGGAGCGAATTCGGCAGTGAGCTCGTAACCAGCACTCTGGGAAACGGAGTTGACCACTGGGCAGCAGGAGTTGGTACATGTACCGGATGGCACGCATCAAGTGGCAGGACATCATCGACCGGGCCCGCGACATCGTCGACGGCTACGACGGCGGCGTCACCGTACGGCAGGTGATGTACCGGCTGGTTTCCGCAGGACTTGTCCCGAACACCGCTCCCACCTACCGCAGGCTCTCCTCCCGGCTGGCCCAGGCCCGGCGCGACGGGCTATTCCCGGACCTCATCGACACGATCCGCGAAGTCCACGTCCCGCCGGCCTGGCAAGACGCCGACGCGTTCATGGCGGACATGCCCGAGTGGTTCCGCCTCGACCGAACCCGCGGGCAGGAGTGGGCGCTGTACGTGGCCGCAGAAAAGGACACGCTGCGCCAGCTGCTGACCGGATGGCTCGCCGAGTACGGCATCCCGGTGCTCGTCGTGCGAGGTTTCGGCAGCCAGTCCTACGCCGACGTCGTCCGCGACCGCGTGCGCAGCGATCCCCGACCGGCTGCTCTGGTCTACATCGGCGACTTCGACGCCAGCGGGTCCGACATCGAACGTGACTGGGTGGAGCGCACCGGCTGCTGGGGGCGGGTGGAGCGGGTGCTGCTGACGGATGGACAAGTCCGCGAGTACCAGCTGCCGCCTGCCGAAGGAAAGAGAGCCGATCCGCGCTGGCCCGGCTTCGCCCGCCGCCACGGGTTCGACCTCGACCGCCCCGTCCAGTGGGAGGTCGAGGCACTGGAACCGGCCGAACTCAAGCGCCTGGTCCTGGAGGCCGTCGACCCGTACATCGACCGGGAGATCCTCGCCCAGGTCGTGGCCGAGGAGGAGCAGCAGCGCGCCCGGATCGTCGGCATCCTCGGTCAGTAGCAGAACGGGTGAACGAGTGGTCGGAGTGGGCCCCGTGGGAAGACTCGGTGCGGCGAAAGCCGCCCTGGGCGGCGTCCGGCCTGCGACACTGGTTCTGCCCCGCCGTCCCCCCGTCGGCGGGGCACCCGCATCACAGGGCAGTTGACTGGCGTGCGCGGAAAAGAAAGCGGCCGGCGCCCAATCCGCCGAAGCGGGTGGCAAGGGCACCGGCCAACCGAAGACACACACCGTCCAGGGCACGAAGTGACCCGCACGGACATGGTCGTGTCTTCGAGTGTAGCGGCGCGGCAGGTCCGGGAGACGCCTCCTTGCCCGCGATGACGGAAGTCCGGTAACTTTCTTTCGTTGGGTGTGTTGTGGCAAACACACCCCGGACCGAAGTCGTCACCGTCGTCAAGGAGTTACTCCAATGCCGCACCGTCCACGGCCGCGCGCCGTGTTACACCTCGCGCGTGGGGACACCGGCTCGCCCCCACAGGTTTCTTGCTCCTCGCCGCCTCCGGGATCGTCTGTGGATGCGGCGATCGAGTCCGTGAGGACCTTGGCGCCCGCCTCGCCGTAGACCTGGACAGCCACCTCCTGGACCAGCCGGAGCTGCTCGAGGCCCTGGCAGAGGCCCAGGACACGCGGACGGGCGACGACGGCCACCGCTACCAGGCTGACGTCCGCACTCTCGAAGCCCAGCGGAAGGTAACCACCTCTGCCCTCGCCCCGACCCGCACCCAATACCCAGCTGCCCCGCTCGGAACGCCGCCGCCGGCGCCCTGCCCTACCGACCAGGAGAGAACGATGATCCGCGCCGGACGCCAGAAGTACGCCCAGAACAGCGAAGAGCTCGCCAAGGCGATGGGCATCAGCATCGGCACCTTCCGAAACAAGCAGCCCTTCACCGCCGAGGACTTCCCGCCCCTGATCAGCTCAGAGGGCGCGCGAGTGAAGCTATGGGACAGCGAGCAGACAGCTGCCCACCTGGCCGGCCGCCCCGTCCCCGCTCGGCCGACCGAGGATGACGACCAGGACCTCCTCGACCGCAACGAGGCAGCGGCCGAACTCGGGATCACCCCCAAGACCTGGGACGACTACAAGACCCACCCCCAGATCAGCCCCCACCTGACCAAGATCAAGGGCGTGGAGCACTGCCCGCGCGGCATCGTGAGGGCCTTCCGTACGGCGAAGAGCGCCACCACGGACGCGGCACCCAAGGGCCGGCCCAAGGGCAGCGGCGACATGATCCCGCGCGACGAGATCTCCGCCCGGGTCGGTGCTCTGCTCGACGAGGACCCCGGGACCACCCTCGCCGACGTCCAGGAGCACCTTGGTCTGTCCTACGCGGCGGCCGCTCGCGCACTGCCCCGGCTACGGGGAGAACGGATCGCCGACCTGATGGAGTCCGAGCCGGAGCTGACCCTCGAGGATGCCGCCGTGCGTCTCGGCTACCCCACCGCGGTGCACCGCACGGCCCTCACCAGCGCCGCCACCGAACTCCGCGCCCGCCAGGTCCAGCCATACCTGCAGCGCGTCGCCGACATCCTGGTCGGCGCAGGTTCGGCCGAGCAGCAGGACGTCCAGGTGCAGCGGCTGGAGGGCGACGTCCTGGCCGCAGGCGTGTTGCTGAGCGGCCCGGGGACGCCCGCGTTGGTGTGGGACGAACGCTACGGCTGGCGCACCGCTGTCAGCCGGCGCCACCCGATCGGCAAGGAGACCGGCACCCCGCCCGCAGGCGACGGCATCCGCTACCTGTGCGAGGACCAGCAGCCTGAGCCCGCCGAACTGCTCGCCGCGCTCACTGATGGCCGGCACAGCTCTCGGCAGCCCAAGGCGGTTCACCCGGCCGGTCCTGCCCTGCACGGATGAAGCGGCTTGCGGTCTGTTCCCTGCGGAGCAGTCCGTCTTCGTCGGTGTGCACGAACCAGCGGCTATCCCCGACCACCCAGCGCGGTGAAGCTGCGAGTGATAGGCGCCGCCCTCGGGCTTCGACGGCTCATGAGATCACTGCGTCAAGGATGCGTGCCGCCACGGTGGGATCTCCGAGATAGCCGGTGATGCCGTGGTGATTGGGGGTGGGGTTGTTGACCTTGACGTTCGCGATGGGAGTGACGTTGAACCGTTCTGGCATGAGGGGGAACAGGGACACGGCGTCGACGGGGTCGTAGGCGTTGAACCAGGAACCAACGCAATCAGGCCATGCGACGGGGCTCAGTTTGGCGGCCACCGCTTTCACCGCGAGGGGGGAGCCAACGGTGATGAGGGTGGGCACCTGCAGGCCCAGCTCCTTGCCCCTCTCGGCGAGGAGTTTGTAGGCGATGATCGAGCCGAGCGAGTGCGCCACGACGACGGTTTCTTTGTCACGGGGAAACGCCTTCGCTACCCCGCCGTCGACGCGCCGCTGGATGCCGAGCCTGTCGAGGTACCGGTAGGCGTCTCGGGTGATCAGGGCGAGGCTCAGCGAGCCAAGGCCTTCTATCCCGTCCACGACCCGCAGCACGGCGAGCACCCAGGGCCAGTTCTGGACGTCGTGTCGGATGACATTGGGATCTGTCGAGGCGGCCCTGATGGCGTCCTCCGAGATGCCCAGATGCTCTACGACGTCGTGCAGGAATTCGTTGACGAACTCCTGCTCCAGTGAGTCGTCCTCGGAGCCTTTGATGATGACGTCCGGAGCCTGGGCGTTCGGGTCTTTTGACAGGGGGAAAAGAGTGTCGCCGTAGTACGGGAAGCTGATCTTGTTGTCGGGGATCGTCTCGCTTCGGCCGGCCTCGTGGAGCCCGTCGTGCAGGGCCTTCACCCACTGCTTCTTGAGCGTCTCAGGGTCCTTCTTCTGCTGAGAACGCCCGTGGATCAGAACTAGGTTGCGCATCATCTGCTCCTTAGCGATTGATCACGACGTAGACGGGGAAGGTCTGCCCGCGCGAACAGCGTCCAGTGGGACGGCTGCGGGACTGGCAGTCCCTGCTGAGGGCCCGGAGGGTCCAACTGTGCCCAGCCGCGGGCGAGTAGAGGCAGGGGCGGGACTTGGGTAAACGGTGGCCGCTCACCCAGGACGAGCCACGGATCGGGCAGGAATCGAGTGACATGCGGATGAATCTCGATCAGTGTGCGGACAGCGTCGCGCTGCCCCATGTCGGCCAAGGCGTAGGCGAGGTACACGGCGAGGGAGGGATCGCTCGCCCCGTGATCCGCGAATTGGCGAAGGAGAGCATCAGATGAGTTGCCCTCCCACCAGGGGATCCCGAACCGCGAGGCGGCCGCCACATGCGCTCGGAACTCTGTGTACCGCGGGTCCTCAGGCGTCCCGTGCGAGACGTACCACAGGTCGGCGATCCGGTCCTGCTCCAGAGTGAGCTGCCCCAAGAGGCCGGGAAACATGGGAATTACAGCGTTGCTCCCACCGGCCATCACGACGATCGCGGCGGTCGGATTCATGAAATGAGAGGGCATTCGGACCTCTGACTTGGTCAATTGCGGCTTATACGGGATCGCGTACGCGGCCCTCAGCCGCGAACCGACCACCCGCAAGGTCGCGCTCGTTGCCCGGACCGCGCTGCTTTCCGGCCTGCGCCTCTCAAGGCGTGCAGCTGCCGCGACCGTCGCGACGACGGCAGGGTCCCACCCAGCGGGCGACAGAGCGGAGTCATGGCGCAGGCGCCACCTGCCTTGTCTCGCTTGGTGCTCGTCCCCGTCGCCGGAGCCTCCTTCTCCGATCGGTCCCGGAGGAGGGGTAGGCACGGGAGTGGGCGGGCTGTCGGGCGGTGTCTCGAATCGCGACAGCCAGGAGTCCGCAGGGGAGGAGACAATGCTCGACGGCCACTGTGTGACCTGATCGAGCGCACCCAACTCGTCAATCCGGTCGGCGACAAGGCCCGGCAAGTTGTCCTTGAGCCGAACTGGCCGGACCAGAGAGATGGGTGATGCGGCGTCTGGGGCGCGTTCCACGACCGTTGGGTAATGCCCCTGCAGCGCCCTGGAGAGGACCTCGGTGTAGACGGCCCGGTAGCCGCTACCCGCCGACGCGTTCAGATCTTCGATCTCGCTCGCGGCCTCGCCGGGCCGGCAGGCGTAGAAGAGGTCCACGGCAGTTGAACTCGACCGCGGGGCGCCAACGGGGAACAGGGACTGGCCGGTCACCTGTCCATGGAGGAAACCGGGCCGGGTGCGGCAGGCGTCGCCGACGAGAACGATATGGGGTATCCCGACGAAGTTCTCGGCTATCCGCCTGCTGAGTTCAACGTTGACCGCCTCGTTCCCATTCTCCGGCGCTTCCGACAGAAGCCAGTACTCGCTGTTGCTGTTGGAGATCCCGTGCCCGCAGAAGTACACGACTAGTTGCCTTACAGTGCCTCGGTCCGCGTAGGCGCGCACGGCCTGGAAGATGTCGTGCATGCGCACTGGCTGGCCGTCGAGGTCGGAGAACGTCTTGATGAGTTCGGCGGGAATGCCCTGACCGACGGCCCAGGAGCGCATGGCTTCAATCCCCGCGCCGACCGCCTTCAGTTCGGTCAGATTCCCTGACTGACGTACCCCGATCAGGACCACAGCGCGTTCCATGTCCACTCCCTCCGTTGGCGGGATCGCCATGGAGCGGTACATCCAGGTTAGATCTCGTGGCCTGTCGTCGCGCGGCAGGCCACTGCGCCCTTTTGCGTGTCGCCAGCTGCCGCGTCGGGAGTCGCTGCGGGGTCGCCCATGTCGGTGTGGTCGATAAGCAGCGCAATTCCTTGCAATTCCTTCGAGACCCGCTGGCGGCGCGTCACGGCCGGCTGGGCACCTTCTTCCGGCCGGTGCGGGACCTGGCCAAGTTTGCTCTCAAGGGGAGGAAGGGGGTGCCGATCCCGATCCGCCGCCCGATCGACACCCCCGACGTCACGCTCACCGGCTGATCCCACGCCCGGCGGCCTCGCAGCCTCATACCCGGACATCGCACTGGGGGCGAGGCCCCCGGAGGAGAGGGGATGGGCGCGCCCCATTCCCATCGGTGATGAAAGTGCTGTATATTTCTAGTGCTGGTCGGAGGTTGGCCAACACCCCCACCTTTCGTCTGCACGGAGGCATTTGATGCTGCGTCGTTTCAATTCCGCCCCCCTGCCGATCGTCGCCGCGGTGACGGACGGCGGAATCGGCAGTGCCAACCTCGACATCCGGTTCGAGTACCGCGGCAGTCACACGTGGGCGGTCGCCGACGTGACCTACCGCGGATACGGCGTCATCGGCACGGGCCACTTCGGCAACCCCCTGGACCGGATCGTCGACCTGGCCGACCTCGCCCTGAAGTTCGGGGAAGCGACGCTCCGCATCCGCACCGGGCACGACAACGGCGTCACCACCACCTTCCAGACGCTGAAGTTCAGCCCGGCCGGCGTCGAAGCCGTCGAGGCGTCCAGCGTGCTGGAGCCGCTCCCGTTCTGACCGTTCCCCGGGGCGGCCGACGTGGCAAACGGCCGTCCCGGGCCTCAACCGAAGGCACCGAAAGGGACACCTACATGACGACGAAGTCCACGGCCACCGAAGGCGACCTCCTTATCGCCGAACTGGCGCGGCGCGGCCGGCGCGCGTACCTCGGCGACGAGGGGGGAGCGACGTTCCTGATCACGACAGCCGACCCGGATGCCCCCGACGACGAGGATTCCGCCTACACCACGGCACACCTCCTGATGTACGCCGGCGAGCACGCGGACCGCCCCGCCGGCGAGCACACCGAGCCCTGGTCGGCGCACCTCCACGACCCCGAGGGCAACTACATCGACACCCTCTTCGCAGGCTCCGGCACCCCGCTCGACGCCGAGACGGACGCAGCCCTGTTTGCCGCGCAGGTCTGCGACTGGATCGACGACCGGCGCAAGGCCACCGCACGGCCGGACACCACACCGGCACCGGCCAGCTCCGCTGACCACCGCGCCGGCGACCTCACTCTCGCCGAACTGCTCGCCTCCGCCGCCGACAACCACGCAGGCCTGGGCGAGCACCTTGGACGGGACGAGCGTGACGACATGTACGACACGATCACGAAGGCGTACGTCACTCAGATCGGAGTGGCCCTCATCGTGGCGCTGAGCACAACCAGGGCCGCCTTCCCCGAGGCGCAGCCTGCGCGTCAGCCTTACCAGCCTCGCCGGCCGCTGCGGGAGCTGACCCTGGCGGACTTCCTCCACCTGGCCCACCAGGAACGAGCCGCGCTGAGCGAGCATCTCGACCACGGCGACCGCGCCGACGCGTTCACCTTCGCCGTGTTCGCCGAGAGCCACGGTGAGGTGCTCGGCCGCTACCTCCGCCTCGCGCGACACGACCACGACACCGGCCGCGCGCCGGTCTTGCCGGCCTCCGGCAGCGACGCGAGCTGAACCAGCTGGGGTCGGGCGGCCGTGGCAGCCGCCCGCCCCCAGGCCCTCGACAAAGACCCGCCGCCGCAACACCAACCCCCTACGCGCGTGACGGACGCATGGTCGGCCACGCCCTCCTTGACGACCAGGCCGCCGCCGACCCTGACCCCACGTTCGCGGAGCGGGTCGGCCGCGATAGCAGGCTCGCGTTTCTGACGGCCTGCGGGTGTCGGTTTCTGGGGCGGGGACGCAGCTTCCCCGTGCCTGAATTGAGCCGCGGGGCGTTGAGGTGGCGGGCAAGTTGTGTCCTGCGTGCGGGAGTTCGGGTTGAGGAGGCCCTCTCTTTCCGAGTGCGCCGCTAGAGTCGGGTCATGTCTCTGGTGCGTGCGGAAGCCGACCTGATCCGACTGTGCCAGAGGGCCGGGCTCAGCGACGGCCAACGGGCCTTGTTGGAGGCCGTGCTGGCGGCGAGTGATCCCGAGGCGGTCCTGACCCAGCACGTCACCGGTGCCCCGACCGTGGTCGCCACGCTGGCCCGGGCGTACTCCGCCCTGGAGTCCCGGGCACGGCCGGGCCGGTCGAAGCCACAGCCGTACCCGGAGCAGGCGCTCGACTTGGTCATCGACGCGCGGAAGACCCTTGAGGCGTTCGCGTCGCATTTCCCGCCGGGGCGGGTCGACGGTGCGGTGAACGCGCTGACGGCCATTGAGCAGGGCGGCTCGGCGGGGTTGAAGAGTGCCACGGATCCTGCGGCGCAGGCCGCTCTCTTGGCGGGCCGGGTCGCCGAGGTGCACACCGCCGTCACCGACGGGTTCGCGGCGGCCTGGTGCGGGACAGCGGCGGCTGGCCCTAGGGAGCAGCTCGCGCTGGAGATGGCGGCTCTGTGCGTCATGGAGGGCCGTCAGCACCACCTGCTGAGTGACGACGTGCGCACCGCGCTGAGCCGAGGCTCGCTCGGTGCCGGCCGGTTGTTGAAGGTGCTGCTGCCGGCGGTGCGTGACTTCCGCGTGGCTGTGGTGGTCGAGGGCACCTCCCGGCTGGAGTCGCTGGCCACGCTCATGAACTCGGCGGCTGCGGTGGGGGACCTGCCCGGTGAGCTAGTGACCGGCTGGGGGCACGCCACGGCCGACCTTAACGAGCTCGCCGACCTGGCCGAGGCCGCGTCCGCCGCGCGCCGCACATGGTCGGGGGACCAGGCAGGCGGCCATGTGCTGCTGACCTTCACGGTCCGCGCCCGTGACCTGGGGGGTGCCGCGCTCCTGGGCCGGCGGCGGGCATCGGAGATGCTCGATCAGTACGTGGCGGGCCAGCGGGTCGCGGAGATCCGGCTTCGGCCCGAGACGCTCGCTCATGACCCGGACTCGGGCCGGGTGCTGAGGGCCGCAGTACCCGTCCTGGGGTCGGGGCCGGTGCGCCCGTTGACCATCGGCTGGCCGCCCGCGCTGCGTGAAAGCCTGCGCACCGGGCACATCGCCCGGGTCACCGAGGCGCCCACGACGGCGGCCGGGTTGTGTTGGGCAGCCTTGGAGGCGCTGGACGTGAAGTCCGGCAAGAAGGGAAACACCGGCGAGTTGGCGCGTGCGTTGAGCCTTCAGGCCGCCCGCCAGCAAGTGATCGACCTGCATCAGCGAACGCGCACTGCAGCGGTGGCCGAAGTGTCCGCCGCGCGTACGGCCCATCAGGCGGCGCAGCGCGCAGCCGACCGACTGGAGGCCGCTGCCAAGGCCGTTGAGGGTGTGCATGCAGCGTTGCTGGGAGAGAAGGCGGCAGCGGCCCGTGATACAGAGCTCGGCCAGCGTGCAGTGTTGGAGCGTGCTTCGGAGGCCGAGGCGTGCTGCGCGGTGGTGGACGCCTGGACCGGGGTCGGGCATGACGGGCTGCTGCGTGATCCGGACCGCTGGCTCGACACGTTCGCGTCGTCCGCTGACGCGGACCCTGCGCTGCGCGCAGCCGCCGACGCCCTGGCCGCTCTCACCGACCGCCTCGGCGGGGATACCGCCGCTCGGCTGCGGACCTGGCGTGCCCTGCTGGCCGACCCCTGCTCTCTCGCCGAATGGATCAAGGAGACCGCTGGGCGATTCGAGAAGAGCCTCGACTGGCTTTATGCGATCCGCAACACCGCCCTGCACGACGGCCGGTTTGCCTCCGCCACCGATCTTCTGGACGTCCACGCCGGGCGCGCCCTGGTCGACCTGACGCTGGAATTCCTCGGCAACTGGTACCAGCACGCGGCCACACCCACACCGGAACAGCCCGAGCGGACGGCCGTCGAGGTCATCGAGCACCTGGCTGACCGTCAGCAGGATGTGGTCGAGAAACTGGAAGGCGGCACGCGAGCGGGATGGAACGTGAGCCGGTTGACGAGCCCAACCTCCACCGGATGGGACCGTGCCTGACCGGCGATCCGGCTGAAGGCGGGAAGGAAGGGAGTGTCCTGCCAATTGAACGAGTACGCCACGATGGACGTTCGGGGACTCGAACCCCGATCTCTCCCGGTGGGCCGGCGCGATGGTGAATCGCTGCACCTGATGTGCTCCGGCCCTACTGGTTTCATTCTACGGATGCGACCGCCCCGACGACAGGCCGTCAGGACGGTTGACTTCTTTGGGCTTTGGCAGCCGATCGGGCCTGCTACTGCGGCTCCTGGCGTTCGTCGGTGGTGAGGTCATCGAGCCGTGCGGTCATGCTCTGGCATTGACGGCTTGGGGCGACCTCACTTCTCCTGCCTGAGCTGGTTCCACTACATGGCTCGCGACGTGGTCGTTCCGGCTTGAGGTGGCCCCGGGGTCTTCAGGGTGATGTTCCAACGGCAGTCTCAGGGGACTACGTTTCCCTCTGTGCCCACCGCAGAAGCCGCCTCGGCATTCATCAGCACATTCCTCACCGACTTTGCCCGAGTGCCGGAGTCGGCCCGAGCTGCGTTCATCGCGTCTGTCTTGGACTGGCGGGAGTTGGCGCCGATCGCGGTGGGCCCAGGGTGGGAGCAGCTGAGTGACGAACAGAGCGAAGCTGTTCTGGATGCCATGACTGACCACGTTGCCGCGCGCGTTGCTGACCTGCCCCTGGCGGACGCGGACCTGGTCATCACAGATACGGATCCTCACGACAGCGGCAAGTTCAGGGTGATGACTTCCGCGCTGGTCGATGAGGAGGCGACGGAGATCACCTTTTGGGTGTTCGAAGTGCCTGGCAATGGACTCAGGGTTGGGAATGTCGGGGTGGAGGGTGTGTCCTTCCTCGGCAGGTTGCGGCCGCAGCTGACGGCCATCGTGAAGAGTCAGGGCATCGATGCGGCGGTCCGCGAAATGAGTGCGATGGTTGGGCAGAAATGATCTGCGGCAGCCGGTCTGTCGCCCTGCCTGCTCGGTCGGGACCCGAAGCCTCCGGCGGATCGTCCGTCCCTCATGTCGCTGCGCTGATCACCTTTGCGAGGTACTGGTCGAAGAGGTCGGCCTTGTAGAGGAGCCCGCTGTATTTGACGGGGATGCGGTACCCGTTGACTTCGGCGGTAGGTGTGCCGGGCCCGGCGTGCCCGTTGTAATGTCCAGCGGCGGCGAACACCTTCTCTGCGGAGTCCACGAAGGCCTGGTACTTCATGGACTTCACGGCGGTGTCGAAGGAGGGGTTCCGCAGCCCCTTCACCTTGCTGGCCAGTTGCAGCAGGCGCGCGGTGGTGAAGCCGTCCACCTCCTCGGAGGGCTGGTTCTGGTAGAGGACGGTGTGGTACTCGGCGAACTTTCCCCTCGCCAGCGCCGCGCGCAGGGCGTTGACCGCCTTCGTCGACCCGTTTCCGCCCAGCCGCGGGTCCAGGAATGACGCCATCGTGTACTCGACCTTGACCTTGTGCCGCAGAACCCATTTGGTCAGGACCGGGCCGCCGCCCGTGGTCTCGAATTCCCTGCAGTACGGGCAGCGCGGGTCTTCGTAGAGGTGCACGGTCACCTGCGCCTGTGGGTCGCCCACCAGAATGCTCGTGCCGTCCGATTCCACCTGCTCGGGCACGTCGCCCAACCGGGGGTAGTCGGTTTTGGCCGCCGTTGGTTGCCCGCCTGGCTATGTCGGTGAGTAGGGGAGGCGTTTGTCGTCCGGTACGGGAGGCGGCTTCGTGTCGCGGAGGGTGATGTTGCCCAGTTTTGACGGCACTTGGAGCCTTGCAGTGGGACGATCGGTGTGCTTCTCCCGCTGGGGGTTCGAATGCACATATCGACGAGCAAGGTCGAGCTGTACGCGGCGATCCGCCGTGACCACCGTGCCGGTCTGTCGATGCGCGCTCTGGAGCGCAAGTACGGGGTGACCTGGCGGACGATCCGCAAGGCCCTGGACTCGAACTGGCCCGAGCCCCGCAAGAAGCAGGCGCCGCGTCCGACCCGGCTTGACCCGTACAAGCCGCTGATCGACGGGATGCTTCAGGCGGACCTCGACGCGCCGCCGAAGCAGAAGCACACGGTGAAGCGAATTGGGTGCGGCTCTGTCTGAGTGAGTTCCCGCGTCAGGCTTGAAGTGCGTAGATGTGCTGGTCGGGTAAGGGATGGAGCCGTTCGTGCTCTTTCCGCGCGTGGAAGATCCAGTAGTCGGGGAAGTCGCCGTTGCTGATGACGGTGCGGAGGGTGAGGACGGCTTCGGCGCCGGGGACGGTCCACCTGCTGCCGGTGATGTCGAGTCTGTCGGCGATCAAGTGGCGGGCTGCTCCTTCGACGGCGCCGCTGGCGATCGGCCAGCCCGCTGCCAGGGCCTGGTCGTAGTGGACGAAGTCGGCGTTGTTCTCGAGGTATCGGCACGCTTTGTCAGCGGCGGCGCGATGGTCGTCGCTGAGGTGGTGGCGGTCGGCTTCGGTGCGGATGTCACGGGCGGCGCCGGGGGCGTCGCCGGCCAGTATCCGGGCGGCCTTGATGCCGACCCAGTCCTCGGCCACGGGATCGGTGGCGGTGTGGAAACACCGCGAGGCCGCCCACAGCTTCTCGATCACGTGGACGATGTCGAGGACGATGTGGATCGTGACGCCGCGCCGGGCGGCCTCGGCCTGGATCAACTCCCGCTGGTGGGTGGCGCCGTCAATCAGTACGACCCAGGTCCGGTGGTGTTCGGGGTCGCGGGCTTCGGCCTGGTCGAACGCGGCGGCGATGACCGTTTCGGCGTCCTCCCGGACGGAGGCGGTGAGCCATTTCGCCCGTGCGATGGGTCCTTTGCGGACGGTGCGGTGTCCGGTGCGGCCGCCGGGCGGGGCGATGATGTCGTGCGGGCGGCGGACTGCGGGTTCCGCGTCGTGGACGACGGCGAGGGTGGCCATCCTTTTGCGGCAGGACTTCTCCCCGGTCGACAGCCGGGTGCGGAAGGTGTGCCGGGCCCTGGCGGCGGCCTTCGCGGTGGCCTCGCGCAGGTGGCCCGGGCGCATCACGATTCCCTTCTGGTCGACACTGATCACCAGCAGCGTCCCGGCCGGGGCCGGGTGGGGAGTGCGGGCCGTATAGAACGCGGCGACGTCCACGGCCGCGGCCCGCACCAGATCCTCCACCTGGCGTTTGCCCACCACCCGGCCCCCGCAGCTGCGGTCGATCGCTTCCAGCGCGGTGTCGTATGAACCGCGGGCCGCTTCGAGGACCGCGAGGCGGCGCAGTCCCAGACTGTGCCGCCCGTGGGGCAGGCCCAGCATGGCGTCGGCGGGGTAGAGGTTGGTCATGCCCGCGCCGCGCAGGGCGCATCGGGTCACGGTCACCGGCCCCAGCACGGTGGCCAGTTGCCGCCGGTGGCCCTTCTCCAGCCTGCTCCGGCCGCCGGCGAGCGCAGCCCGCTCCTGCGGACCGAGGGCCAACAGGTGGTCCTCCTCGTGGCGGGCCCGCCACTCGAGATGGGCCTGCAGGAGCAGTCGCCCCAGCTCCCGGGAGCCCGCTTCGACGTCGGCCTCGGCCTGTTCATGCGTCGCGGTGAGTGCTTCGGGGCTGGAGAGGCGGGTGGCCAGGGAAGTGAGGGAAGAAAACACGCGGGCAAAGGGGTCAGCCGCCGCGGCCGTTTCGTACGCTGCGTTCATCGGGCTCTCGTCTTCGGACAGTGGCGATCTGGTTGGCACCATCGACGCTAGGGACGAGAGCCCGGCCCCACACCGGCGCGACGCCGCTCGCCGGCCGCGGCTTCCCGCTCCGGCGCACCCGCGCCCGCCCTCCGCGCACCACCCCACGCGAACAGGCCCGGCTCGTCCTCGGCCAGCCAGCCCCGCTCCACCAGCCGTTTCAGCTTCGAACGGAACCCCTCCACCTTGTTCTTGTCCGTCGGCAACCCCAGCGCGGCGCACAGATGATGCGCCCGCATCGGATGCACCGCGTCCTGCATCACCTCGACGACGTCCCGGTACGAGCGCGGCAGCACATCCGCTTCAACCCCCGGCTCCCACTGCGGCACCAGCCGCACCCCGACCGGCGATCCCGCCCCGCTCCGGTCCACCGGCAGCGGGACTTCCTCCGCAGCCTCGTCCACGGACACCGTCACCGCCCCCTCGCCGGACAGGATCTCCGTCATCGTCTCCCGTGTGATCTCCAGCCGGGACAGCACAGCCTCCCGCTCGGCAAGACGACCAGCCAACTCCTCCATCCGCGAGCGAAGTTCACTGATCTCGGCCCGGGCAGCCGCCTCCCGCCGCTCGATCTCCTCCAGCCACGACACCATCGCCGCCTCCAAGACCACGTCCTGGGACACGACGATCCGCCGTCCGCGCACGCACGGCAACGGCGCACGGCATCACCAGCTCACTAAGAAAGAGCCGCACCCAAGCGACTTCATCGACCTACTCGATTCGATGACTGCAGAGGAGTCCGATCCATCGCGCCGCGAGTTCTTGGAGGGCTTCCCTGAAGGTTTTGGACTCATTAAGGATGACTCCTGACCTGGGATCTATTCATAACTCGGGAAGGACATGATGAAGCTTCTCCTCACCGACTCCGGTATCAAGAACGCGAGCATCCAGGACGCGTTGGTCGACCTGCTGGATAAGCCGATCGCCGAGTCCAACGCCCTCTGCATCCCCACCGCAGGGTACGGAGCCCCCGACGCCGATCCGGATGGGCCCTGGCGATTCATCAGCGGACGATCCCCCAGCCCCATGACCGAGTTGGGGTGGAAGTCGGTGGGCGTGCTGGAACTCACCGCGCTGCCCAGCATCGACACAGCGCGCTGGGTCTCCTGGGTCCGGGAGGCAGACGTCCTGCTGGTCAATGGCGGCGACGCGCTGTACCTGTGCCACTGGATGCGGGAATCCGGGCTGGCTGGGCTCCTGCCGTCGCTGCCCGACACGGTCTACGTGGGACTCAGCGCCGGGAGCATGGTGATGACCCCGCGCATCGGGCAGGACTTCGTGGGCTGGAAGCCACCCACCGGAGGCGACAGCACGCTGGGCCTGGTTGATTTTTCGATCTTCCCGCACCTGGATCATCCGGCTTGTCCGGAAAACACCATGGCCGCGGCAGAACGATGGGCGGCCCAGATCGCGGGTCCGGCGTACGCGACTGACGAGCAGACCGCCATCAAGGTGTCCGACGGCGCCATCGAGGTGGTCTCCGAGGGCCACTGGAAGTTGTTCAACCCGACCTCATGAGGCGTTGTTCCGGGGCGAGTTCGTGGTGCAGTGCTGGGGCGGCGATTCATGGAGTGAGGAGAACTCGCTTGCGGAGGAGTTCGAATCCCGCGCGGCCGAACATCTGCCGCTTGAGCATCTTGATCCGATTGACATGACCCTCCACGACGCCGGAGTTCCAGGGGAGGGTGAGACCGGCAGTGACGGCGTCGAGGTCGCGGATGAGGTGCTGAGCGAAGTGGCGGAGGCTGGGCAGTTCGGTGGTGGCGCTGGCCGCTTCGATCCATTCGGATAGTCGGTGACCTTGCAGGTGGGCGAGCATGTGAGCGAATGAGCGCACGTGCTCGGCGAGTGCGGTCAGTTCGGGGCAGTTGGCCAAGGCGGCTTTGAGCTGCAGTCGGTAGCCTTCGGACAGCGCGTCGGGGTGGGTGAGGATCCAGCGAGTGACGGCGCGGGCCGATGGCGGCCGGGGGTCGACCGGTTGGGGCTTGCCGCGAAGAGTCCTGCTGACGTAGTCCCGGACGCTGGCGTACCCGCGGGGATAGCCCCGTTCCTTGATCTCCTCCCATAGCTTCCAGGCGTTGGTGCAGCCTTCCTGCCAGCGTTGATCGAGGTAGGGCTTGTAGTCGTCGAGCCTGGTCGCACGGCTTTGCCACTGACCGGTGAACATCTCTTCCGGAGTCGTGGCGCGGGAGAAGCGCAGGATGGTGTTGAGGGTCATGCCGAGCTGCCGGGCGACGGATCGCTTGCTGTGGCCGGCGGCAAGGAGAGCGTGGATGGCCGCGTGCTTGGCGCGGGTGCGTTCGGCGAACCGGTGCCCTGTCGGCCAGGGCGATATCGCGGCCGGCTCCGCTTCCTCCCGAGGTTCCTCCGGCTGCGCCGGCATGGGACGCAAGCAGCCCCGGTGCCGGTAGACGCACTTCTCAGCGGCCTCTCCGAGGTTGTGCCAGAGATGCCACCGATCAGCGATCTGGAGGGCTTGCGCAGCGCCGCGGGTGGCTCCTTCGGCGAAGAACGGAGCGCGGTCACGGCAGATGATCTCGATGCCGGGCCGCTCGGCGAGCCAGGCTGCGAGCGTGTCCGCCTCCCGGTCGGGCAGGAGGTCGATCGGACGACGTGTTTCGACGTCGACGAGCACGGTTCCGTAGATCCGGCCCTTGCGCTGGGCGTATTCGTCGACGCCGACCACGCGGGGTGTGGCGGTGGCGGGGTCCGGAAGCGAGGCGATCAGTCTCAGCAGGGTGTTTCTACTGACTGGGACCTTGAAAGCATCCGTCATACGGGCGCCAGCCCGGCCTGCGAGTGCGAGACCGACCGATACCAGCGTCGATCGCAGCCGCTCAGTCCTTCTCCCGAACCGGCGAGTGAGCCCTGGGACTTGCTCGGCGAAGGTCTTGCGCGAGCAGCAGTCCTCCGCGCAGACGAACCGCCGCACACGTAACGACACCACGACGAGCTTGCCTGCTGTCGGCAGGTCACGAGGAAATCGCAGGTAGGAGCCATGTATTCGCCCCGACCAACATCCGCACCCCGGGCAGGCCGCCCGTTTGACAGTCGTCCGAGCTACGACCCGGACGACCGTGTCTGTCACCTCGACCGACTCCACCAACACACCCTCGACCGAGGAGAACAACAGCTCATCCAGCTGCGGCAGCACTTCGTTCACGGCGAAGGACTGTCGACCACACCACCGCCCAGCCGGGCGATTTTCGGGCGAACTCAACCGGCATCACACGAAGATCAATAGTCACCCTGCGTGCGCGCCCACAAGAAGTGGACCAGAGCCCCTAGCAACTGGCACAGCCAGGTGTCCACCGAACCTTGCGCTGCTGTGGGCCGGGTGGCTGTCCTGCGCGACTGCATACGGTGGAAATCTCGTCCGCCCGCGTGTGTCTGGTGCTGCGGGCGGTGAAGGGTTCGGCCATGGCCCCGCTGCCCCGGATCACGCCCATGCTCGCGACACCGGGTCGGCTGCCGCTGCCCGGTGGCGACGATCGGTGGGCGGTGGAGACCAAGCAGGACGGCCAGCGGGCGGTCGTGTATCTGCCGGGAGACGGCACGGTCCAGGTGCGCTCCCGGTCCGGCGAGGTCATCACCTCGGCGTACCCGGAGCTGCGAGATGTGGGTGGCGCGCTCGGGGGGACGCCAGCGGTCCTCGACGGCGAGATCGTCGCGCTTGATGAGGAGGGACGGGCGGATTTCGAGCGGTTGCAGTCCCGGATGGGGCTCACCAGGGCGCCGGTCCGGGCTGTCGAGCGGGCCGCAGAGCTGACCCCGGCGCACCTAGTGCTGTTCGATGTGATGTTCCTCGGCGGGCAGAGTCTGCTGGCACAGCCGTATGCGGAACGACGGCAGGTACTGCGCTCGCTGGGGCTGGACGGGCCGCGCTGGTCGGTGCCGGGCGCGGCGGTCGGACGCAGCGCGGAGGCCCTCGACCTGACCCGGGCCTCGGGGCTGGAAGGGATCGTGTGCAAGCGCCTGGCCTCGCGGTATGAGCCGGGGGTGCGATCCCGCTCGTGGATCAAGATCAGGAATGTGCTCACTGTCGACGCCGTCATCGGAGGGTGGGTGCCGGGGCGGGGCCATCTGGCAGGCCTGCCCGGGGCGCTCCTGCTCGGGGAGCGGACCGAAGGCCGGCTGCGCTATATCGGCAGCGTCGGCACCGGGTGGAGCGAGCGTGAACGGGCAGCTCTGGCCGGTCTGTTGTCCGTCGCCGCGGTCGCCTCCTGCCCCTTCACCCCGATGCCCCGGATCGCGGGCGCGCACTGGGTACTGCCGCGCCTGGTCGGCGAGGTCAAATACACCTCCCGCACGCGAGCGGGCTACCTGCGTCATCCCTCGTGGCACCGGCTGCGCCCAGACCTCGCGCCGGAGGGCAGCGCGTGACCCCTGGTCCCGTCTCGGTTGGCGCAGGCGGGAGCGGCGACGTCTCGTGAGGCGGCGATTCCCGAGGAGGTCCGCCTGGTCCTGCTCGTCTACGACGGAGGCTTCGACTAGCTCGGCTAGGAAACGGCGGCCCGGCTGTGTCGGATGCACGGTGGAGACCCTCAGGCGCTGGCAGAGGTGTTAGTCGCCGCGCCTAGGAGCATGGTGAGGGATACCGGGACGACGCGACGGTCGTCGCCCTGCTGCGGCGCGTCGGCTGACGCGATGGGAGGCGCGCAGACGCGACTCGGTGGGCCAGTACGAGAGGTCTGGCGTACGGTCCTGCCCACGTTGCCGCCACGCAGCCGGTTGCTGGCGTTCTGCGTCGAGCGCCGTTCCGCTGGCCGAGCTTTCGTAGCCCCCGGGAACGGACCCGCAGGTCCGCATCGCCCGGAGTCGGGGAGGACCTCGCCCTGCTCGTCGACCAAGACCAGGGCGTCCTCACCACAACGGCCATCAGATGAGGTCCCAGCCGTGCGGCCTTTCAACGGAGGTCGGTTATCACGGACAGGCCCATGTGGCCCGTGCGGCGGTCGATACCGTGCTCCCTACCGTCTGGACAGTCCGCGATGGGGCCAGCCGGTGGATCGACGGCCTCCGGCGTTGTCACTGATGTTGAGGTCGCGGAGATCCGTCACGCTTGCGCTCGCATAGGGCAGGCATGGTGCGGGGCCGTACCGGCGGCGGGCCGGCACGACCCCGCACCTGGAGCTTACTGGGGCCTGCGCTATGGCCGCTGACCGTCGGCGTTCTGCCCACGGAGCGCTAAGGGGTGCCGTCGTCTGGCGAAGGTCGAACCGGGGAACATCCTCGCCGTTTCGGACGGGGTCGGTCAGAGAGACGCCATCGCACCAGTTATCGGCGGCTGGGGGCCGGGTGAGGCTCCGGAGTCTCACCCGTGAGCACCGCACGCGTACCGCCGCAACGGCCGTGCGTGCTGGGGACGAACACCACGCCGCCGTGGGCCAGGTGAGGACGGCTCTGTTCGGGAGGGGCATCGTGACGACCTCCCATTCGAATGCCCAGTCCAGCTTGTCTTTCGTGTGGCCGTCAGGAGCTGTGTGAGCAGGGCGTGGTTGGGGGGCGAGGGTGTTGGCGTAACCAGTGCTGGAGTTCGCGGTGACGGTACTGGTAGGCGGGTCCGCTGTAGCGCATGAGTCCTGCAGTAACCGTCCAGTCCAGGAACAGAGCGAGGCGGAACGGCAGACGGCGCCGCGAGCGGAGCAGGAACACCAGATATCGTCGGGAAGCCTGTGCGCCAAATGTGAGCCCGAGCATGAGCCCACCCGTCGGCGCGAGCACAATCCCCGGGGAGACCGGGCCGAGGAATCCGCCCGCGAGGGCGAAAGCCAGCCCCACCAAGGCGTCACTCCTGATGAGGGCTCGGCCACCGAGGCTCAGTCTCGGTTCACCCGGGAAGCCGGAGATGAAAAGCGCCCCCATAAGCCCCATGAAAAGGCTCCACCCGAGCCCTGCGGAAAATCCAACCATGAGCCCGACCTTCCGCCCCTCCACAGACCACGCCGATATCCCGAATCCAACCCCTAATACGAGCCCGAGCCCGAGCCACACCCCGATAGTCCTACGCCCTCGGGATGTGTAGAGCGAGTTACCCAGACTCTTAGGTCTGGCAGTTGCGACGGCTGCAGCTCCGGATGCGACAACAAAAAAGCTAAGTAGGCCAATATCTCCGGCTGTCATTGTCCGTATCGGCATTGGCAGGACTGCTTGGGCGAGTGGAAGGCCCATGAGGGCGGCAACGGGAACTGCGGCAAAGGCGGCAAGGCTGATGAGCCCTGTGAGGATGGCGTCGGTTGTGCGTACGCGACCGCGCCCGGCGAGGGGCCATAGATCGTGCAGGACGAGGTCGGTGGCCTCCGCGCCCGCGGGGGCTGTCGTGTGGAGGGTGCCGACGGGGTCGAGGTGGGTGGAGAGGTGGTGGAGCCAGCGGTGGACGTCGTGGGATGTGTAGCCGCGCGGGTTGGGGATGGTCTGGATGGCGGCAGGGATGTAGCGGGCCAGGAGGTGGTGGTCCAGGGCATCTGCGTCGGGGAGGGCGAGGAGTTCCGCGGGGTCGCCGTCGTTGCGGTACACGGTCGCGGCCAGGCAGAGCCGCCAAGGGGTGGACAGCACAGTTGCAAGGAGCCCGCCGGGACGGGCGGTGAGGTGGTCGAGCAGGGGCAGCCAGCGGGCCGTATGGAGGGCGCGGTCGGCCAGGTAGGCGCGGGCATCGTCGGCGCCGACGGGGGCGATGGCGATGCGGGCGGCGTCCAGGACCTCGGTGTGTGTGGCCAGGGAATCGTAGTGCCGGGTACGGCAGGTCAGGATCAGAGGACCGGAGTCACGGCCCTGCTGATAGGCGTTGAGGGCGCGGATTGCAGCCGTCGCGCGGGGCGCGGCGGGGTCGGGGGAGCCGTCGGGGAGTGGGGCGTCCATCTCGTCCAGGCCATCCAGGACCGGCAGCACCATGCCGTGGTCGATCAGGCCAGCGGCCAGGGCCTTGGGCCAGTCGTGGGCCTCGACGAGCCGCTGCTGCAGAAGATCGGGCAAGGACTGGCGTTCGGTGTCCCAGCGGGACAGCGGGATACGGACCGGGATCGGGTCGTCGGCGGCGCGGCCTTTGCAGAGGGCCAGCAGCAGTTCCAAGGCCAGGACGGTCTTGCCGGCCCCAGCGGCACCGGTGATGACCAAGCGCGTCGGCCGGGTGGCACGGTAGTAGGTGACGATGTCTGGCAGTGTCACCGGGCCCGGGGGGTCGTGGGCGGCCAGTCTGCCGGCGGCTGGCGCCGTGGCAGGGCGGACCGTAGTCGGGTGCAGGGCGTAGGTGAGGTTGATGCGCCGGTTGTCGTCGCCCAGCAGTTGCCGCCACACTGCGCTCTCCCTGGCCTCGACATGGTCACCCAGTGTGGCGGCCTGGCCGCGGGCGAGTTCGGCGTCGTTGCCCTCGATCGGTTTCCGGAGTGCCACAACCGCGGCGACGAGCCCAATCACGCCCAAGGGGAGGCTCAGTACACCAGTTGTGTCGCCGGGCTGCAGACCGCCGTGGGCGATCTGGACGACCGCGTACACGGTGCTCCACACGATCACCAGGGCGCACCCGGCCCCGATCAGCTGCCACCTGCGCCGCCGACGGCGCCCCCCGAGCCCTGCCATACCCCGATCATCACTACCGTTCCCCCGCAGCACGGCCGACTTCTCCCACTCGTGACCAAACAGGCCCAGTCACCTGATTCCAAGGCTGGAGAGCGCAGCTACGCCTCCACCAACAGGTAAGTCCCGTTGGAGGACCTAACACGCCCAACCGTGGAGTTGTGCAGATCCCTGCAGCAGACGGACAGCCCAGGGCGGCGGAGTGGTCGCCGCGACCGTACCGCTCTGCCGGTGACCAGCTGTGCGATCACCTCGGCATGATCCGCGGCGGAAGGCCTGCGGTCCGCGATCGACGCCGAGTTCCCAGCCGCGCCAGTTGCCGCCGGGGAGGCGGTGTCGGGTGGGGCGGCTGCCGGTTCCGCCTCACCGAGTCCTGCCGGTGTCGCTGTGGACTTGTCCGGCCGCCGGCGTCGATGAGTGTGGGGTGGGAGCGGCGTCGACTGGTTGCGCTCGTTGTTCGTTGCTGGGTGTGGTTCCGGACATGGGCCGCTCGGTACCGGTGTGTGGTGTGTCATGAGCGTAGGGAGGCGAGCGCGGCAGTGACGGCCGCAGCGAGGCTGATCACGGCGGCGAACACAAGGGCGGCCTGTTGGAAGGCCGCGGGGTAGGTAGCGCCGTTGAGACGGGCGAGCATGGCGGCGCCAGCGGCGGCCAGCAGTGCGACCACGAGGATCAGAGCGATGGTGAGCAGAACGATGGCGACCGACACGACAGGCTCCCTGTAGATGGTGGGGTGTTGACGTGCCCGAAGGTCGCGGAATCGGTGTTCGCCGGGGTTCGCCGCGAGGAAGATGAACAGCGGCGGACACGGCAGGACTACGGGGGACGAGTACGTGCAGAGTGACGAGCAGAACGGCAGCAGTCCGGCACTCACTGATCTCCGTGCGAGGTTGAGCGCCGGGCTGGCGCGTATTCGGTTGAACAAGTCGGATCTTGCCGTCCGGGCCGGGTTGGGGCGTACGACGGTGTCGGAGGCGTTCATCGGCGGAGGGCCGGTGCCTTCGGCGGGGACGGTGACGGCACTCGCGCGTGCGTTGAAGCTGCCGCCGGGAGAGTTGCTGGAACTGCGGCGGCTTGCGGTTGAAGAAGTCGCAGGCGGCGCCGTGGACGCCGCAGGGCCGGGCCGGCCGATCGGTGAGTGGGATCCGCACAGCCTGGAGGTCCACCCGGTCGGCCCCATTGGCGGTGTGCCGTCGGAGCCGCGGCTGCTGCCCGGCTATGTGACCAGGGAGCACGACCGGTTCCTGCAACTCGCAGTGGAGGATGCGGTGCAGGGCCGCAGCCGCATGGTGGTGCTGGTGGGCACCTCCTCCACCGGGAAGACCAGGGCCTGTTGGGAAGCGGTCCAGTCGCTCGGCGGGGCGGGGTGGCGGCTGTGGCACCCGTTCGACCCGACCCGGGCCGAGGCGGCGATCGAGGACCTGCACCGTGTCCGGCCGCGTACGGTGGTGTGGCTGAACGAGGCCCAGCACTACCTCGGTGACCCGCAGACCGGCGAACGGGTCGCAGCTGCCCTGCACGCCCTGCTCATCGAGCCCGAGCGCGGACCTGTCCTGGTCCTGGGCACGCTCTGGTCCGAGTACGCGGACCAGTACACCGCCCTCCCGGCTCCGCGCGGGCCTGATCCGCACAGCCGGGTACGCGAACTGCTCGCCGGACGCATGGTCTCCGTCCCGGACTCCTTTGATACGAACGCGCTCGCCGCCGCCACCGCTCTCGCAGAGAACGGTGACCGGTATCTCGCCGACGCCCTCCAGCGCACCCGGACCCACGGACGTGTCACCCAGGACCTCGGCGGTGGCCCCGCGCTCGTGCACCGCTACCAGCACAGCACTCCGGCTGCCCGGGCCTTACTGGAAGTGGCGATGGACGCGTGCCGTCTCGGGGTCGGCCCGCTGCTGCCGCAGGCGTTCCTCACCGACGCAGCCGTCGACTACCTCACGGACACCGAACTGGACCACCTCACTCCGGACTGGTCCGAGGCGGCCTTCGCCGAACTCGCCCGCGTGGTCCACGGCAAGCAGGCCCCCTTGTGCCGCACCGCCCCCCGACGCCAGGGCCGTCCGCCCGGAGCCCCGTCATCCGTCACCACACCTCACCCGACGGCCGGGCCGATGTTCCGACTGGCCGACTACCTCGAACAGCACGGTCGTACCACCCGGCGGCATCTGTGTCCGCCGGCATCTTTCTGGCACGCCCACACTCACCTTGCCGACCCGGGTGACTCCGTCCGCCTCGCCAGGGCAGCCCGCGATCGCTACCGCCTTCAGTGGGCGTTCCACCTGTACCGGAAGGCCGCCGACGCCGGCGTTGAGGGCCTATTCATCCACTTGGCCACGATTCGTTGGGAGGTTGAGGCATGGGAGGCTGCCGAGCCTCTGTTCCGGCAGGCCGCTGACGAGGGTAATGCTCCTGCCATGTGCTTCCTGGCCGATGCGCGGGAGCGGGCAGGGGACCGAGAGGAAGCCGAGGCCTTTGCCCGACGGGCCGCGGCCTTAGGCAATACCAACGGGCTTAAATCGCTGGCTGCTATGCGGGAGCGTGCCGGGGACGAGGCCGGCTTTTGGGAGCTCGCCGACGAAGCAGAACGGATAAAGGAGGGCCTGGATCACGAGTGGACGGTGGTCTCGGCCTTGACAAGGGTGGATGGCGAGGTGGTGGTGACCAAGGACCCCGAGCCGTACTACCAGCAAGCCGTCGAGGCCGGCGACACCAGCAAGCTCTTCTCCTGGGCCCAATGGCGGGAGAGGATCGGGAATCCGGAGGGCGCCGAGACGCTCTACCAGCAGGCCGCCGCCACAGGCGATGCCACTGCCCTGGTCCGTCTTGGCGAGTTGCGCGAGGAAGCCGGGGACCGGGGGCACGCGGAAGCCTGGACACTCAAGGCCGTCAGCGCTGGCGAGCCCTACGCCGCACGCCGCCTCGTTGTGAAGCGGGAGAAGAGCGGGGACACGGATGGCGCTGAGGCACTTGCCCGGAGGGCCGCCCCCATCGACGACACCCAGGCTCTGTGCGGCCTGGCCGAGATGAGAGAGAAAACCGGAGACCGGGACGGCGCAGAGACGCTTGCCCACACGGCAGCCCACGCCGGTAAGTTCTACACGTTCCGCAGGCTCGCTGAAATACGCAAGAAAGCGGGCGACTCGGAGGGCATCGAGAGCATCTACCGGCAGGCTGTTGACGTAGGTGACCCCGGCGGCCTGTTCCAATGGGCCCAGTGGCGTGAGGAAGAGGAAGACCTGGAGCGCGCCGAGGCCTTGTACCGGCTGGCAGCTGACACCGGCGATGGAGATGCTTTGGCATCCTTGGCCAAGATCCGTGAGAAGGCCGGGGACCCGGTAGGTGCCGAGGAATTGGCTCGGCGGGCCGCAGACGCGGGTGCGCGATACCTGGGTGGTCGCGATCGTGAGTATTGGCCGTGCGGGCTGGACCCAGATGGCACACCAACGCCTCCATGGACATAGGGCGGTATTCCTGCGGCCTCCTCGGCGACGGTTGATGATCGATTTCGAGGGGGAGCGTCAGCTCCGGCCTTCTGGCCGTACATGCTCCCCAACGCCGAAACGGCCGTCGTAGAGCCTTTGTTCTCGCCTGAAGGCCGTCACTTGCGCCCTGTGGACTGAAGGAGAGCGGCGGGCTCGTAATGATCCTCCCGATCGGTTGTCGGCCCGGGTGGAAGGGCTGGTTCAGGTGAAGAGGTCGGCGAGGGCTGCGGTCACGGCGGCGGCCAGGGTGATGACCGCGGCGAAGGTGACGGCGGCGCGGGTGAGGGCGGCAGGATACGTGGCGCCGTCCATCCGTGCGAGGGTGCCCGCGCCGGCCGGGGCCAGCACCGCGATGACGATCACGAGTGCGGTGGCTAGAAGGACGACAGTGACGGTCACGGCAGACTCCCGATACACGGTGGGGCGTTGGCGTGGACGAAGGTCGTGGAAACGGTGTGCGAAGTGGTTCGCCGGGCCGAAGATGGACACCGGCGAATACATCACGGTTCGGGGGCGAGCACGTGCACGTCGAGCAGAACGGCCAGAACCGGGCACTGGCCGAACTACGCAAGCTGCTGGTCGCCGGGATGGCCCGAGCCCGGCTGAACCAGACGGACCTCGCCGGCCTATCGGGGCTGGGGCGCACCACGGTGTCGGAGGCGCTCTCGGCCAAAAAGCCTGCCCCGTCCACGCCGACGGTGACCGCGATGGCTCGCGCGCTGAAGCTGCCCGTGCGGGAACTGCTGGAGTTGCAGCGGACTGCGGCCGAGACGTCGGGCACTATCCCCGCGGGCGGGCCGGGGCGGCCGATCGGAGAGTGGGAGCCGCACGCCCTCGAAGTTCATCCTGCCGGCCCCGGCAGGGCCGCTTCGGGCTCGGGCACCCCGGCGGTCCGGGTGCTGCCCGGGTACGTGTCCCGCGAGCATGACCGGGTACTGGCTGATGCGGTGCGTGATGCTGCGGCCGGTCACAGTCGGATCGTGGTCCTGGTGGGCACCTCGTCGACAGGGAAGACCAGGGCCTGCTGGGAGGCCGTCCAGCCCCTCGCCAACCAGGGATGGCGGTTGTGGCATCCCTTCGACCCGACCCGCGGACAGGCCGCCCTGGAGGACCTGCACCGTGTTCAACCCCGCACCGTAGTGTGGCTAAACGAGGCCCAGCACTACCTCGGTGACCGGGCGGTGGGTGAGCGGATCGCAGCAGCCGTCCACCACCTGCTGGTCAACCCGGAGCGCGGGCCCGTCCTCGTGCTGGGCACGCTCTGGCCCCAGTACGCCCACCCGTACACGGCCCTGCCCACACCGGGAGCAGAGGATCCGCACAGCCGGGTGCGGGAACTACTCGCTGGCCGCACTCTGACCGTCCCCGACGCCTTCGACGCCCGGGACCTGGCTGCGGCCAGGGCCCTTGCTGAGGGTGGCGACCAGCTGCTGGGCGACGCGCTTACCCGCGCCCGCATCGACGGACGGGTGACCCAGGACCTGGCTGGCGCCCCCGAACTCCTCAACCGTTACGAGCACGCCAGCCCGGCCGCCAAAGCAGTACTGGAAGCGGCGATGGACGCACGCCGCCTCGGCGCCGGCCTCCACATCCCGCAGACATTCCTCACCGACGCCGCCACCGACTACCTCACCGACACCGACTACGACCAACTCACCGACGACTGGGCAGAACAGGCATACGCCGAACTCGCCCAACTGGTCCACGGCAAACAAGCCCCCCTGGGCCGCACTGCCGCCCGACCCCCACGCCACCCACCCACCCCCACCCTCGACGCCGGAACTGTGCCCCTGCAGACGGCTGGCCCACAGTTCCGGCTCGCCGACTACCTCGAACAACACGGCCGCGAATCCCGCCGCCACTTGTGCCCACCCGCCTCCTTCTGGCACGCCGCCCACGCCCACCTCACCCACCCCGACGACCTGAACAGCCTCACCCAGGCGGCTGAGGGACGCTGGCGCCTGCGATGGGCCCACCACCTCCGCCAGCGCGCCGCCGACCATGGCGACACCGACGCTCTGCACCACCTCGCCGAGTTGCGAGAGAGAGCCGGGGACCAAGAGGGCGCCGAAGACCTCGCCCGCCAGGCCGCCATCCTCGGCAGCACCAAGACCCTTTACCGCCTGGCCGTGCTGCGGGCAAAGGACGATGGTCGGCAGGGCCCTGAATCTCTTCTCCGGCAGGCCGCCGACCACGGCAACACCAACGCCTTGTACCGCCTGGCCGAGCTGCGGGAGCAGGTTGGGGACCGGCAGGGCGCCGAAACTCTTCTCCGGCAGGCCGCCGACCAAGGCGACACTCACGCCTTGTATCGTCTCGCCGAATTGGTGGCGAAGGCCGGGGACCGGCAGGACGCGGAAGCTCTTCTCCGGGAAGCCGCAGACGACGGCGACACTCACGCCCTGTGCCGCCTGGCCGAGCTGCGAGAGGAATCCGGGGACCGGCAGGGCGCCGAAGACCTGGCACGACAGGCTGCCCACCACGGCAACACCAACGCCTTGTACCGCCTAGCCGAGGTGAGGGTGGAGGGTGGAGACCTGGAGGGCGCCGAAGACGTGGCCCACCTAGCTACCGGCCAGTTCCGCATCCGCCTTCTGTGTCGTCTGGCCGAGCTGCGGGGGCAGACCGGGGACCGGGAGGGCGCAGAAGCTCTCCTCCGCCTCGCAGCCCACCAAGGTGACAGTAGTGCCGTGTATCACCTGGCCGTGATGCGGGAGAAGGCCGGGGACCGGGAAGGCGCCGAAGACCTGGTCCGTCAAGCCATCAATCACGGGGACACCATTCCCGTGCGCAGCCTGGCGATGCTGCGGGAGATGGCCGGGGACCGGCAGGGTGCCGAGGACCTGGCCCGCCAAGCAGCCGACCACGGCGACAGCAGCGCCCTGCACCACGTGGCCGTGATGCGGGAGCAGGCTGGGGACCGGCAGGGCGCCGAAGCTCTCCTCCGGGAGGCCGTCCACCACGGCGACAGCAACGCCCTGGCCCGCCTGGCCGAACTGCGGGAGAAGGCCGGGGACCTGGAGTACGCCGAAGACCTGGCCCGCCAGGCCGCAAACCGCGGCATCACCATCCCTCTGTACAGCCTGGCGATGCTGCGGGAGACGGCCGGGGACCGGCAGGGCGCCGAGGACCTGGCCCGCCAAGCAGCCGACCGCGGCGACACCGCCCCCCTGCTCAGCCTGATGGTGATGCGGAACGTGCTCACCAGCCTGTGGCCGAACGGCCTGGAACCGGACGGGACGCCGACGGCCCAATGGGAACGGGTGTAGCTCCTCTGAAGGGACGACCCACCAGCACCGAGCTGCGAGTTCGCATTTGGGGTGTGATCCTTCCGGCGGTTCCGGTTGCCCCGCCGCTTATCATCGAGCTGACTCCGCCGACCCTCCAGGGGCTTGGGCAGTTCGCCGATCGCGACCAAGCCGGGCGCTGGCGCGCCCACTGGCAGGAACACGCGATACTCGGCCTGCTGACCACCTCGGAAAACCGGACGAGGCCCGCGGGCGGGGCTTCCTCGTCTTTTTTGGGTTCTGCCGTCGGGTGTTGTCGGTTGGGTTCTACGGTGCACGGGTGAGTGATGAACAGCCGGTCGGTGTGGACGCGTTGCCCGTGGCCGATGACGTGGTGGCGCCGGTGGGCGCGAGCGTGCTGCCGGAGGTCGACGCCGTCCTCGCAGACGCCCTGACGGCGCAGGGGGAGGCGGGGGTACGGGCGTTGGGGTTGCTGCGGGACGCCCACCGGGTCCTGGCCGGGGACGAGTTCGTACGGCCGTCCGAGGTGGCCGCGGCGTGTGTGCGGTCCGCGGCGGACGCGCTGCTGGGCCTGCCCGGTGCCCCGGTCACGGTGGGACTGAAAGCTGCGTCGGAGGGCCTGCTGGCCGCGGTCGACTCCGTCGAGGTCGTGGGGTCGGCCGGCACCGACGCCGACCCGGCCGGTGCCGCACCCGCCGGGGCGGGTGCGGTGTGGGAGCGGGTGACGGCGGCTGCGGACGTGCTGCGGGACGAGCTCAGCAGTCCGGGCCGGTATCACCAGGCGCGGGCGCGGGGCATCGTGGAGCGGCTGATGGGGGTGGAGCTTGGTGCGGCGCAGGAGACGGCGCTGGATGTGTGGGGGACCGTGTACTCGGTGGCTTCGGGGATCCTGCACGGTCGTGCGGCTCACGCGGGCGAGGCCGCCGTCCTGTACGCGGACGTCCTCGGCGCGGCCCGAAACCTGCTGGTGCCGCTCCCGGACCGCGCGGCCCGTGTGCTGGAGCTGGTCGCCCTCGACCACCCGGGTGCCGGCGAGGCGAAGGAGCTCGCCGGCTGGGCGGACCCGCGCGCGAGCGACTTCTTCTTCCGCTCCACGCCGGCGCCCGTGTGGCTGGGCGTGCTGCAGGAGCATGCGCCGCACCTGCTGATGCCGGACGAGACGGCCGGCGGACGGTGGCCGGCCGCCCCGTTCCTCGCCCATGTGGCCGCCACTGATCCCGCCGCCGCCCGCGCCTGGCTCAGCGAGCCCGCCGGCAAGGGTGCCCCCGGTGTCCTGCGGGCCCAGCAGATCGCCGCCGCCGGCCGTCTTGCCCTGGACGCGCTGCTGGGCGTGGCCGTACGTCGCTGGGACGCCGTCGACGCCGCCCAGCTCCGGGCCGTGCTGGCCGGCCCGGTGGTCCGGGACGGGGGCGGCCCGGCGGTGGGGGCGACGCTGCGCCTGGCCGCGCAGTGGGCCCGCGCGGTCCCGCGCGCCGAGCGGACGGGCCAGTGGATCGGCGTGGTGGAGGGACTGCTGGCCGGCGCGGTCGAGGACGAGCACACCGGCCGCCTGGCACTCGACGCGGTCGCCGGGCGGGTGAAGGCCCAGATGCGGGCCGCCGGACTCCTCGACGGCGTCGACGAGGGCGTCGAGGGCGCGGTGGGTGATGGTGCGGGTGCGGACTGGGTGGTGGCCGAGGAGGAGATGCGCGAGCTGCTCGCCCTGGAGGGCGCCTCCCGTCTGCCCGACCACGACGTCGCCATGCTGGTACGGGAGTTGGCGCGCACCGCCTACCCGGCCGGCCGCCCCGGCCCCGCGCACCGCAACGTCGCCGCTGTGCGGGTGGTCCTGGCCAAACTCCTCGCACTGGATGTCGAGTTGACCGCCGAGGCGGCCCGGACGGTCGTTTTCCACGCCGACCTGGACCGGGTGCACGTGGGTGACACCGCGGCGTTCGGCGGGCCGCGGCTGGCGCGCGCCGTGCTCGATGTCGCCGCGGCGGACGCGGACGCCGGTGTGGACCTGGCCGTGCGCACCCGCGCGCTGCGGCGGGTGGCCGCCGTCGACGCCCGGCTGCACGACCGTCTCCTCGCCGAGCATCTGGCCCACCAGCCGCCGGCGGATGCCGCGGCGGGAGCCGGCGGGGCGGGGGACAGCGAGTGGTGGCAGGAGGCGATCGAGCTCGTCCCCCGGCTGGTGGCCGAAGAGCCCGCGCCGGAGACGGCCCGCCTCGTCGAGCTCGTGCTGCGCGCCTGCCCGCCGGAGGATGCCGCGCGGCTGGAGCAGGACGTCCGTACTGCGCTCGGCACGCCGCCGTCGGCCGACATGGTCGCGGAGGCGGTGCCCGACGGCGCCGAGAAGGTCGAGGGGACTGTCGAGCCGCTCGCTTCGTGGCTGCGGGTGTGGGACTGGTCGCCCGTCCTGACGGCGGTGGTGCTGGCGGGCTGGGAGCCGGTGCTGGACGCGGTGGAACGCCTCAAGCCCGAGGGCCCGGCGGACCCGCGGGCCGGCGCCGTGCTGGAGCCGGTGACAGCCACCACCGTCCTGGGCGAGGAAGAGCTGGCCGGACAAGGGCCGGTGGCGGCCGCGACCGCGCTGGCCGGCGCCGAGGACGCCGGCGACGACGGGTACGCGATGGTGCTGCACCGCCTCGTCGCCGCCGATCCGGCCGCCTGGACGAGCGACGTGCCCGCCGTCCTGGACGCCATCAAGCTGCCGGAGCTCGCCGCGTTCTACCTCGCCGCGGCCGCCGCCCACGCCGACCGGAGCGGCGCTTTCCCGGACGGTGCGCTGGCGGCGGCCGTCGCCGCTGCGCTCGGCCTGCGCCGCGGCCTCGACCTCGGCGATATCGCCCCCACCGTCGGCTTCGACGGCGTACGGCGCCGGCACGCCGGAGCGTTCTTCGCCGACCAGGCGCTGGCCGACCTGCTCACCGCCGCCTGGCGCGCCGACGGCCTACCCGGTGACCTGGAGAAGGACGCCGTGGCGTACGTGCAGACACAGCTCGCCCCGCTCACCCGCCCCGCCGGCGCCCCCGCCCCCGCCGCTGAGACCCAGGACGACACCACCACTTCCGCTCCGGCCCCGGCCGGCGGCCCGGGCGCCGCTGCTCCGGCAGCCGCAGGGGAGGCGACGGCGCCGGTGCTGGTGGGGTCGGATCCGGAAGTCCGGGCGCTGGGCGCGCTGTTGGAGTACGCCGTCCACCGGGCCCGTCCCGCCGGCGACATACCCGGGGACGTCCTGGACACGGTCGCCGCCGTCCTCGCCGCGCACGGCGGCCAGGAGGCGGTGGCCACCGCGGTCGGGGTGCGCCTACCGGCCCTGCACCGGTACGCGCCCGCGTTCACGGCCGCCCACCGCACCGCCCTGTTCGGGATCGAGCCCGGCCGGCCCTCGCCGGCCGCCTCGTGGCTGCGCTGGGGACCGTACGACCGGCCGCTGCTCGCCGCCCTGGACCGCGCCGAACTCCTGGCCGCGCTGCGCGCGGAGGCGCCCGGAGCCGACGGGCACCTCGCGCACGCCCTCCTGGACGACCCGGCCGTCCTGGGCGATCCGGCCGCCCTGTGGGCCGAGTTGGCCGGCGGCACCGACGAGGGCGCCGCCGCGGTCTCCCGGCTGCTGGAGGCGGTCGGCGGCCGTGCTCCGCGCGCGGTCGACGGCGTCCCTCTCCCGCCTGCCGCCGCCGGCCGGGTGGAGGCGGCGGTGGCGCTGTGGCGGGCCGCGCTCGCGGCTGGCCTCCCGGCGGGTGCGCTGGCCGGTGCGGGCGCCTTTGCGGACGCGGCCGTCGAGGAGGCGGTGTGGCTGGAGTTGATGCGGGCGAGCGCCGAACACGCCCCGCCCCTGACGGATGCCGATCTCGTCGCCGAGCGCGCCGCGGCCAACCCCGACCGTCCCGACGCCCTGCTCCTGGCCGCGCTGCTGGTCACGCACGCACCCGGGACGTGGCAGGAGACGGCCGTACGACGCCACGCCCGCGTCCTGCTGGACGCCGCAACCGCCCTGCCCCCCGGCGAACGCCCGCGCGGGGTAGGGGAGTTGAGGACAGTGCTGGTCAACGCCGGCGACCTCGGCGCCGCCGCCCGCCGGTGAGTCGCGCCCGGCACCGGCACCCGGCCCACCGCGGCGCCGGCCGCGGCCGGTCACGAGCACGGGCCTGAAGGGAGGCGACATGCTGGGAATCCGGGTCCACATCAAGGGGCCGGCCCGGCAGAAGATCGGCGCCGAGCTGAAGAGGGCGTACGACAAGGGAGCCTCGGTCCGGACCCTCGCCCAGGGCTGCGGCCGTTCCTACGGCTTCGTCCACCGCCTGCTCACCGAGGCCGGCACCATCATGCGCTCGCGCGGCGGCCCGAACAGCCGGAGCCGGACAGCGCGTTGACGCGTGACGTCACCCGGATACGCCCCCCGCGACGGCGTACGACGCCAGGGTGCTGCTCCTGTTGAGGGCGTCGCTGGACGGTTCCGGACGTTTCTGGATGGCGCCGTCCGGACCGCGCGGAGACGATCGTGCCGTCCCGCCCTGCCTCACCTGGGGAGGGCGGGGCGGACGCGGTACAACTGCCCGGCGCCGGGGCCGCTGTTCGGGGCAGTCCCGCACCGGGTCCGGCGGCTGTCGCCGTACGACGGGTGCCCGCCGGGATCCGGTCCGAGGACGGCGCTGTTCGTGGGCCGGCGGGTGCCTATGCGGCCTGGGCCTGCAGGGCGGGGGCGGGCGGGGCGGTGTCTCCGTAGTGCTTGGCCTGGATCAGGTGGAGGGTCCCGTCGTCGCTGACGGCGATGGCGTCGACGGCGGTGTCGGGAGCGGTGCCGTTACGGCGGGCGCGGGTGGTGAGGAGGCGGGTGAGGCCGGCGGCGAGGACGGTGTACCGCTCGGCGGGGGCCAGGCCCTCGAAGAAGCGGGTGAGGGCCCGCTGTTCGCCGGGAAGGCAGGCTCGGTCGGCGCGGGGCAGCGGGGCGGTCCAGTTGCCGCCGGTGGGCGGGGCCAGGTAGGTCCGCTTGCTGGTGGGGGACGTGGCCAGGTGCACCCGCTCGGTCAGCAGGAGGGGGCCGAGGGGGGCGTGCGGGCGGTGGGCGGCGGGCGTGGGGGTCTGGGTGCGGGTCCAGGCGTCGTGCCAGGCGGGCATGTGACGGGGGTGGATGCCGCAGCCGCGCAGGAAGGCGGCGCACTGGGTCCAGGCGGTGGGCCGGCCTTCGCGGCGGGTGATGCGCCAGGCGCTGGTGCGGGGGAGGAGCAGGGCGCCGTCGGTGTCGTCGGTGGTGGCGCGTTCCTGGAGGACGCGGAGGGCGGGTGCGCCGGCGCGTTCGTAGGCGGCGGCGAGGGCCGCGGTGAGGTCGGCTCCGGTGCGGATGGCGGTCACGGCGGGGGCGTGCAGGGTGGCGAGGATGCCGCGCTGTTCGGCACGGGCGGCCCGCCACAGCTTCAGGACCACCGGCTCCTGGTCGGCGTCCGCGCCGCAGGCGCGGACGAAGGCGATCACGACGTGCTCGGGGGCGACGGCGGTGTGCAGGCCGGCGGCGCGCTTGAGGGCGCTCGCGGAGACGGTGGTGCGGGCGGCGAGCTCGTCGAAGGTGAGCCCGGAGTCCTCTTTGAGCCAGGTCAGGGCGCGGACGAGGTCGGTGTGGCGCCGTCCGGGACGGTGGGCGGCGTGCGAGGGGGATGTCATCGCGGCGGCCCCTACCTGCTGGTCTCGGTGCCGGCGGCCGCGTGGGCGGCGGCGGAGGCGAGCGAGGTGAGCAGGCGGCGTCCGCCGCCGGCGGCGGCGATGGTGGCCGCGCCGATCGTCCCGCACCCGGCGAGCAGGGTGAGGACGTCGCTGACGGGCGTGCCGGCCAGGGTGAGGCCGGTGCCCAGGAGCGGGAAGAGGCTGATGCCGCAGATCTGCGCGGCGGTGAGCGTACGCGCCGGGGCGCGCGGGGGCTCCGGCACGGACCGGGGCGCGAGGGGCCGGGGCGCGGGCGCGCCGGGGCGGTGCGTGGACATGACGGGGGGATCCTCCCTGACGGGTCGCCGCGCGCCGCCGGTCCACGAACGGGATCCGGCGGCGGGGCGGGTGGTTGCTACTGGCCGCAAAACCGGTGACACCGACGGCAGTTGACGGCTGCCGTCCTCCGGTGCCGAAGAGAATGGCACGGCCCGCCCCCGCCCCGCTCACCCAGAAAATCCCATAGAGGCGCGATGTCCGTTTACTGGTCCGCTTGTGTTCCAGGTACGTCCCCGGCGTACGCGCACTCTGTGCGGCCGGTCGCGTCCCCATGACCAGCACGCTCGCGATGACGCCTCGTCAGGACGGTCCGCGTGTGTTCCAGCCTGCCTTGCCGCTCGGCCGCTCGGCAGTGATGCTGCGTCACAACCCGGTCGTCGGCGCCGCGTCGGGGCCCGGACCAGTCGGTCCGGGCCCCGACGCAGCACCGACCCCCGGGTCCCCTGACCCGCTACTGGCCGCAAACCGACGCGACAGGGACACCCCGCAGGACACGGTGACGCGTGCACGCGGACGAGAGGGACCGGCCCCCGACCACGGAGACCGGTCCCTCTCGCGTCACCGGCCGACCACGACCGGGGACAGCCCCACCAGCCGGTCCGCCACACGACCACACCGGACAGCAATGGCCCGCCGGCTCCGTACGACGCCGCCCGCCCAACCCGGCCCGGCCAACGGGGCCAACGGCCCCGCCCCCGCACCCGACCGACCAGGGTCCCGAAAGGGACCCCACCCCCACCCCCACGCGGCCCCCGACAGGGGGCCACGCCCCCGCCGGCCAACGGCCGGCCCCTCTATCAGGGTGGGGCCCTGCTGCTCGCCGCTGTTCCGCAGCATCGCCCCGGCCGGCGGCGGTCGGTTGTCAGGGGTGGGGCCTAGAGTGCCGGTCATGGTTCGCAACGCCACCAAGCGCCCCCTCCGCAAGGCCCGACCCGTCCCGCCGCTGGACGAATTCTTCGACAGCGTGGTCGCGGCACGGCAGCCCGAGGCCGCAGCGGCTGTCCAGGACACCGCGGCCGCGCTGCCGCCGGCCGAGGCCGAGGTCAGGAAGCTCGCGGCGTCCGTCAGGGGGCTGTCGGCCTTGGGCGGGGAATCCCGGGTGCGCGTGCTCGCCGAACTGAACGCCGCCCTCGGCGAGGACTCCCGCGTGAGCGTCCAGGCCTACCTCGACGTCGTCGGGCGGCCCGGCCTCGACCAGGAGCGCGCCGCCGCGCGCGGCGCGGCGCGGCGCACCGAGGGAGCGTGGCCCGACGAGACGCGGCAGGAGTTCGCGGGACCCGAGGAGACAGGATGGGTGCTCCCTGTTCCCCGGTCGATGACCAGGACGGAGGCGGGGGAGCTTACGGGCTGCATCGTGACACTGGCCCCGCTGGAGGCGCCGGCCCGCGCCCGGGTGCTCGCCTACCTCAACTCCGCCTTCCAGTACCGGCCCTGACCGGACCGCGCGCCGACGTCCGCTCTCCTCGACGGTCACACCCGGCCGGGGCAGCCAGGCGGCTGGAGTTGACGACGTTGCTGGACGGTCCCGGTGTCACCCGGTCTGAACGGTCGTACGACGGTGCCGTGCAGATCCTCCTGTCTCTCTTCCTGCTCGCCCACCGGCCGACGAAGTGGCTGGCCCCCGGCCAGGACCTGGGGCTCCCGGATCTGGGAGCGGCTGCTGCACAACGCCGAGGTGAACCCCAGCTGGCAGCGCTCCTCTTCCTCGGGCGTGAGCCGGACCGCGTCGGACAGGGTGGCGCCGTGCAGGAGCCGGGCGACCGCCTCGCTCGCCGGATCGCCGGGGGTCATCGTGGTGAACACCGCGGGCACCGTGTGCCTCCTCCGTCCTTGTCGCGGGCCGCTCGGCGCCGCCCGACGATCGTGCTCGATGGGCCGTCAGCCGCGCTGCCCGACGGGCGATCCGGGCGCGGCGTCCCGGCGGCCACGCTGCCCGCCGATGGCGCCGTGGTGGTGTCCGTGCCACAGCCGGGGGCCGACGCCGACCCAGGAGGGGTTGCCCGGTGCCGGCAGCGGGGGCCGGCCGTCGCGGGCGGCGTCGTCGGCCAGGAGGCGGGCGAGGGCCGCGCGGTGGGTCTCGTCGCCGCGGTAGCCGCGCTCTACGTCGTCGAGGACGCGGCGCAGCGGGTAGGCGCGGATCGTGATCCGGCCGCGGTGGGTGGTGCGGACGTGGCGGTGGAGGATTTCGATCCAGGACCAGCCGTCCACCCCGCGGGCGAGCGCGGTGCGGTCGATCCGGTCGCCGAGGACGTCGCCGCCGTCGGTCCAGGCGGGGTACACGAGCAGGCCGTCGGGCTGGGGGATGTCGGTGACCACCAGGGTCTCGGGCGGCTCACCGCTCAACGCGTCCCGGACGACGGCCTGTTCGACGGGGCGGCGGTCGGTGGCGGGGCTCAGCGCGGGCCTGGGGGCGAGGGCGGGCGGGGCGTCGAGGACCGGCACGGGCAGTTCCAGCGGCAGGATCGGCGGGGGAGCGGCGCAGGGCTCCGCGTGGTCAACGACGGCGGCGCCCGCACGTCACGGCGCCCGGGCGCGGCGTACGGGCCTGCACGGAGTGCCGGTACGCGGCCGTCGAGGAGGCGGTGCGGCTTCGGCTGATGCGGGTGCGCGCCGATCACGTGCCGGCCCTGGCCGCCGGCCGCCCGGACGGCAGGGACGCGCTGCTGCTGGTCGTGCGAGGGGAGTTGGGGCACCGGCGGGCCCGGCCTACGATCCCGGTACCGAGGATCGAGAGCGGGAGAAGCCTGAGCAGCAGGCCACCGGTCAGGCGGACGATCACTTTCGACGGCGACGACTGGGAGCGGATCGAGATGCTGGCGCGGGAGTCGGGTGCCTCACCGGACGAGTTCGTCGCCCGTGTCGCGGCCCGGGTGGAGCGGTCGGCGGAGGGTGATCTCGTGCTCGCCCGGCGCGGGTAGGGCCCGCTTCACACGTCTCGCCGTGCCGGGTGGGCGGAGGCGGGGTTGCCCGCGGTCGGAGTCCCGCCGCGGGCGGTTGGATCGTCGAGCAGACCGTGGTGGCCGGCACGGCGGGCGGCGAGGAACCCCGGGACGCCGTGTACGCCGAAGGGCCGACGCTGGCGGGCAGTGCGGGGGGAGTGCCGAGCCGGCGGGCCCGGCCAGGACTGAACACCCCTACAGACATGGGGAGTTGAGGGGTAGCGGTACCAGGGGCGCGAGCGCGCGGACGCCGTCTCGCAGTCGGGGTATTGAATATTGCAATGCTCAACACCCCGGCCGCGGGACGGGAGGTGGCGGGCCGCCGTTACATACTTCCGGCCGTTACATTTTCCGCCGGTACACAATCCGCCGTTACACCCTGCGCGTTACATAACCCGCCCTCGGCGCCCGCCGACGGGGTGGTGCCCGGTGGGCTCGCGCGCCCCCGCGTACGCGCTCCAGCGCTCAGATCACGCCATGATCCGCTCCGTACGCCCTGAGCTCACAGGTCGCACACTTTCCACTGACACCGACTCTCGACCGGACCTCTGAACATCCGTGCACGATATTCCACACAGCGGGTTATTCGAGTTCACGTGAAGAGAAATAGAGAACTAAATTCGGAGGTGAATTCTGGGGGAATTCGAAGCGCGGTGCTCCTCTCGTGCGGTGACCGGGGGAGAGGGCGTCGGGGGGGACCGTGGGCGGCAGGGGCCGCGAGGAGCCGGCCGCGCTCGGCTCGGGCGTACGGCGCGCCGGGCCGGACCGGTCGTGGCCCGGGGCCGTCCCGGGGTGGGCGGGGTCGGTCTACGGCTGCTGGTGGGGGAGTGGGGGCTGGGGTGTGGTGAGCGGGCGGTGGGCGTGGCGGCATGCGGTGCCGCGGCAGCCGGCCTGGTAGCCGATGGGCCGGCCGCACCGGTCGCCGCCGACTGTCACTTACCTGTCAAGTTGCAACATCATCAGAACTCTGACCTGGGGTGCGGTATTTCAAACGGAATATGTTGCAACCCTGTAGGTAAGTTATTTGAACTTGGAGGATGTGATCGAGCCCGTCGGGATTGTCATGTCCATGGCGTGATTCTGGTAAGGGTGAGGCGCAGCGCGCTGTGAGGCGGGGTGTGAGGGTGTCTGTCAGCCCTTTCTCCGCTCCGTCATCGTGTGTCGGGATTCAGGGCCTGCTGGTAGTGCGGCTGGGAGGGCAGTGCCTTGCGCTGCTGGGGGCTTGGGCGGGCGACGGAGCGCGCCTTGCTGTCAGTGACCCCTGCGACACTTGGAGTGGAGCACGATCGGCAAGGGAGATACCTCGTGGCTCGAAGCAGCGGATTCAAGATCAACAGGCAGGGTATCCGGCAGATGATGGGGGAGATCCAGCGAGAGATGGATAAGTACCCGGTCACTGCCAGGGTGCAGGCCGACCCCGATGTGTCCTTCGGTGACACGAACGTCTTCAACGGCCCGGTCATCCATGGCGACGTCCGCGGTTCCCAACTGGCCTGGGGCAACAACTCCGTGAACCAGAGCCAGGATCAGAGCAAGCCGATCGCCCCGGGCTTCGAGGCCATCGCCCAGGCCGTAGTGGACACGTTGAGGCAGCTCCCGACCCTTGGCGTGTCGGACGAGGACCTGGAAGATGCCTCGGCGGTCGGCGAGGAGGTACTCAACGAGGTCGTACAGCCTGAGCCGGACCGTGGCGTGATCCGGCGCGCTGTGGCCGCGCTCAAGGGCTACCTTGCGCCGATCGCCACAGGTGCGGTCACAGCCGGGGCTGTGACCGGGGGCGAGGAGACCGCACGGGTCCTGATCGAACGCCTCAGCACCGTCCTGTAGGCCCAAGCCTGGTCAGTCTGCTGATGCCGCTCTGTCAACTCCGTCGGCGCGGCACGCGTTCTTCCGCACTGAGGATGCTGTGTCCGGCGCACGCTCGGCCTCAGGCTTCAGGCCTCGCCCTTGGTGCCGGAGCTTGGCGCTGGGGCCCTGCTCAGGCGTCTCGTTGCTGTCCCGCGGGTAGTTGGAACGTAGGGTGCCCACGTGCGTTACTCGGTGTGGGACAAGCAGATCAGGGACAACTTCGATCGCAGGCAGCTGCCTCATCAGCAAAGGAGCTTTCTCGAGGGACTCCTGCGTTGCCTCGAACCAGGCGCCTACCTCAGTGAGCATGTCTCCACCGCCAACAGCACCGTTGTTGCCCTGACTCGAGCGCACCAAGCCCTGGACGGCCACGCAGCCGGCGGACAGCCGCAACTCGGACTCCTCAAACGGTGCCTGAAAACGGCTGCCTCCACTGTGGACGCAGGGCTTCCGGTCCACCAGGTGCTGGGTGGTGGCCAGCAGGCGACACAGGCCCACGACTTGCTCGCCTCGCTCCCCGCTCTGCTCACTGGCACGACCAGCAAGGCCACCGCCGCCACGTACGCTCCGCAGGTCCACGCTCATATCGGCCCCATTGCCGCCCACATCCGTACCTGGGTGACCTCCCTGTGGGACGGCCCTGTTCTACCCCCCGACGTGTTGGCGCGAGCCAGGGGAGAGGTTGCTGCGCTCATCACCTTGGAGGGACGAGATCCCCGCTCCCTGCACGTTGACCTGATCCGGAAGGGATCCAGGGCTGTCCACGACGCTGCCTCGATCACGGCAGTACTGTGGCCGGCCCCGCGTACCTACCGCGTTGCGGTTGTCGTCGAAGGGGCACACCAACTCGAGCATCTGGACCAGCTCCTTTCCGGAGCCCGGCAAAGCCCGCTCCATGCCTCCCACCCCATCACCGTGGGAGCCAAAGAACTCACCGCCTATGCTGCGGCCATCACGGGCCCTGCGGTCATGGTCGACCTTCCCGTGACAGCCGGCGACCCGGCCACCGCCGTCGCCAGGGCGCGGCGGCAGATCAGTGAAGCCCTCGACCAGTACGCCGCCGGACAGCGGCTGGTCGACCTGACTGTGGGCCGTCGGGCCGTCACCGCCGCCGCCGATACCCGCCTGGAACAGCACAACCTCACCAGCGCCTCGGTATCCATTGCGCGCCCACTCACCACCCACTGGCCCGTCTCTCTGCGCCCGGCCCTGCGCAGCGCGCATCTTGCTGCCCGGCTCGACGCTCCGATGGCCAGCTCCGTGCTTGCCTGGAGCGCCATCGACTCTCTAGGAGTTGAGTCCACACAACTCGAACTGGTTGCAAAGGCCTGCGCCCTGCATTCCATCCGCCAGCAACTCATCGGCCTCTACCAGACGGTCACGGACTCGGCGCTTAACCACCTGCGCTCCGCGCAGATGCGCCTGTCCCACGACAGGCGTGCCCTGGCCAAACTGGAACGGGCGATGAGGCACACGCAGGAGCACGCCCAACTCGCGGCACGCGCAGCACACACACTACTGACCGAGCGGGCACGTCAGACACGTGAGCAAGTGGTGTCTCAGGAACAAGCGGTGCGTGCGCTGGAACAGACAGTGACCTCTCATGCTGCCGTACTCCGCAGAGTCCTGCTGGGCGGCGGTGACAACGACCAGCCGCTCAACCTCAGCAGTTGGATGCTCGACGTCAACGGCTGGCTCGACGTCCTCCTGCCCCCGCGTCCCCAGACCGTGCGCGATGTACTGGACGCACAAGCGGCGATCGACGCTCTGGGCCGGCAGGCCGGAGGCTACGCTCAGGACGCCCTGACACTATGGCGTGCCCGCCTGGCCGACCCCAAGCTTCTCGCCGGCTGGCTCAAAGACCAGCAGGACGTCCTTCACGCACTGCTCGAGTGGCTCTACGCCACACGTAACAGTGCTATCCACCGCGGGCAGTTCACGGCCCCAGCGGACGCCATGACCGCACATGCCGCACGGGGGGTCGTCGACATGCTGCTGGAGTTCCTGGGCAACTGGCACAAGATCCAGTACACCCAGGGTGTGGCAGAAACCGATGCCCTGGACGTCATTGGCGAACTGGCCGACCGTAAAGACGACCTGGCTGACCACCTGGACCAAGCGCCCTCTTGCCATCCGCTCAACCTCGACTCCGTCACAGGACCGGGAGTTGACTGCTGGAACCGCCCATAGCTCTTCCCCGTCAGGTGTCGATGGTGATGCCGTAGTCGGTCGCCAGGCCCGCCAGACCGGTGTCGTAGCCCTGCCCGACGGCACGGGCCTTCCATCCGGTTGTGTGGCGGTAGAGCTCCACCGCGATGGTGACGGTCTCACCCGAGGAGAAGGGTCCCGGGGCGAAGGACAGCTGGGCTCCGGACGCCTGGGTGATGCCTGCTTGCCAGAGGGTGTACTGGTCGAACACCGCGACGGGTTGCGCTTCGAGGTCAATGCTGACGATGACGGCGATCGTTACGACGTCGTCAGGGACGAGGCCCAGGTCGGCGGTGACGGTGCCCCCGCCGACGCTGACCCCGTCCTGGCTGGGGTGGTTGTAGAAGACGAGGTCGTGGTCGCTGCGTACCTTGCCGTTGCGGGTGAGAAGAACAGCGGACACATCAACGGGTGCGCCGGTGGCGGTGATGCGGACCGTGGTCGGCTCGGTGTGTACAACTGTGTTGGTTCCCTTCGCCAGCAGGCGCCGCGTGCCGTTCTCCTCGGTGAGAGGCGGCGGGTCGGTGGGGGAGTGGGGCATGGCCGAGGGTGGACTGGTGCGGGTGAGCATGGCGAGAACATGCTGGAGAACGGGCCAGCCTTCGGTTTCTTCGCCAGGCCAGGGCCAGGTCAGCCGCTGGGCGCCGAACTCCTTGGCGGTCGGCGGCCGCCCGAGTGCCTCCTGTAACTGGAGGTAGCGCAGGCTTTCGGTGGCCAGGCGGCTGAGCTGCCACTGCCGTTGGGTTTCCTCCGGGTTGTTCACCCAGGTGTTGTGGTCGACGGGCTTGCCGCCTAGCTCCTGATATACCCGGCGGGCGAAGTCGTAGCCGTCGCCGGCCAGCAGGCGGGCGGGCCGCTCCTGCGGGGAAGATGCCGGCTCGCCGATGGCTGTGTACAGCGCTCCCAGGTCGCCGCCCGTCCAGTGGTTGGCTGCCGTGGTGGCGAACCGGGCGAACTGGGCCAGCGTGGGGGGACGCCCCTTGGCGGCGACGACGCGGTGATGCTGGTGGGCGACCTCCTCCAACTCGGAGCGCCAGCGGCTCTCCACGAAGGCACCGAGATACTGCTCGGCCCAGGCCCGTCGGTGCCGGGTGATGAGATCCCGCACTCGCTCGAAACCGTCCCGGCGGGCGCCGTGACTCATGCTGGAGGTGAACGTCACCTGCCCGTACGAGGTCTCGACCGTACTGTCCTCGCTGTCGGTGATCTCCTCCTCTGGCCCCAGCAACTCTTCAGCGGCTTGCAGCTCGCGGAAGAAGACGGCGTCCACCGGGCATCCAGCCGCGCGCAGCGCGGCCAGCGGCCTGCTGTAGTAGCGGTCGACACGGTCCAAGGAGGTACGCGAGTAGGGACCTTCACACACAAACCACGCGGTCAAGGCCACGCCGTGCCAGAACTCGCCCGCGGGACCGAGGGCTTGGGCCATGGTCTGGTGCGGGCGCGGGTTGCTGACGATGCTGCCGGGGTACCGCTGGAGCGTCACCCTCTCCCACAGCCGCCCCACCCGTTCGAGGACATCGGCGGGCAGACGCTGCCGGTACAACTGGGGGGTGAACCCCTGCTCGGTCCTGGACAGCATCATCAGGTCCTGATCGACCAGGCCCCACAACGACGGCATTCCCCGTGACTGGACGGCATGCGCCTGGTCGAAGCCCGCCCACCAGTCGCGCAGGGCCGCAGCCCGCTCCTCCACCGGGGACACGGCACTGCCGCCGCCGAGGAAGGCCGCGAGCATCGCATGGACCTCGTCCTCCGCGATCCCCGCCTCGGCAGCCATGCCGGCCGTCTGCGCGGTCATGCCGACGTACAGACGCGGCTCGGGCAGAGCGGTGATGATCTCCTCATCCGGGTGCGGGGGAGCCTGAAGGTAATCCAGCACAGCCAGCCAGTCGCCCCCGAAGTACGCGGAGACGACCGGCTGCAGCTCTTTGGTCAGCACCCGGCGCGCCAGGGCCGTTCCCGTCTTGGCCTTCTTGGCGAAACCAGCCATCAGCTCTTGCAACCGCTGGATCCGGTGACGTGCAGCAAGCTGCACGAGGTCGGCGGCGGCAAGGGTGTCCAGCAAATCCAGGCGGGCCTGCTGCTGTCCCGCACGGTCCAGTTGGTGCCAGCCGCCGCCGAAGCGGAAGGCTTCCAGCGCACTCTCGTCGACGCCCAGCAGCCGGTAACGCTCCTCGATGACTGCCCAGAACCGCTGCTGTTCTGTGCGAGGGAAGATCTCTCCTGCCGCTCGCAGTCGGATGGGCTGAAGCAGTGCGTCGAACAGCGGCACCAGCAGCGCCCACAGCAGCACCGTGTCCCAGCCCTCCACAGCGGTGAGGCGGGCGGTGTCATCGGCGGCCAGCGTCAGAGCGTGGCCGGGGCGTTCACGCAGCAGATACGGCAGGTTGACTGCCCCCGCCTTGACCGAGAGTTTCTGCGGCAGGTACCACGCGCCGAGCCGCTGCTGCTCCTGGGCCCCGAAGGCGTTGGCGCAGAAGACTTCTTCTTCCCGGGTGAGGGCAGTCACCTTGGCGGTGTCCGGCGTCTGGCGTCCTCGGCCGGGGACCACGGTGGCCACCGGCCGTCCGGCGAGCCCTGTGGCCAGCAGTCCGGCCGCCAAGGCGTCGATATCGGCGAACCGTTGCTCTTGTCCGGCCGCCCGCTCCAGGGCGAGTGCCTGCCCGGGACTACATTCCACAGCCGGCTGCCACCAGCGTGTCGGGTCACTGGCCACCGGTCAGCCTCCGCATGTACTCGACGAACTGCTCAAACGGCACCGGCGCAGCAGTGCTCTGCGCATAGACGGCGTAGCGCTGGGCCATCAGCTGCATCTCCCGCTCGCTCCTTCGTGCCTCCACACGATCCAGCCCGTGCACCACGCGCTGCTCGACGCGTCCCCGCTCGTACAGCACGAACGCGTCCACCCCGCCCAACCCTCCACCGGCCCCCTCCGCGCCGCCGCCGGTGAGATCCCCTTCCAGGGTGGTGGCGTCGATCAGCGGGACATCCAGGAGCACAGCGGGATCCATGTCGTTGTCCGCGCACATGGCCTCCAGATGCTCCTCCAGGCCAAGTTCGGCATGGCAGACCACGTCCAGGTACTGCCGGTCGGCAGACACCGAGGTCTGGCGCAGGACGCGGACACCACGGCCGACGAACTGGTAGAACTCGCCGAAGCTGCCATAGGGGCGCAGCGGCACGACCACGGTGATCGGCGGGAAGTCGTAGCCCTGGCCGAGCATCCGCAGCTGCACGATGCCCTGCAAATCCCCGGCGTCGGACTCGAAGCGCCGCCGGGTGGAGGCGATCGCGGAGGGGGGCATGCTGTGGTGCAGCGTGGCGCAGGGGATCCCGTACTCCTCGGCGATCCTCGCGATCTGCTCAGCATGCGCCTGGCCCATCGCCGCGAACAGCACCCTCGGCTTGACGGGCGCAAGCAGCTTGGCCTGGACATCCAGACACGCCCGCGTCACGGCCATCACCTGGCGGATCGGCGCCTCGGACTGCGCGGTGATGCGTGCCATCTTCCGCTCGTCGCCCAGCATGGCCAGCAAAGCATCACGGCCCACGATCTGCTCGCGCCGCCCGTCCGGCCACACCGCCTCATACACCGTCGACGCCACCTCGGGAGCGAACCGGTGCACCCGCAGGTTCTTCGCCGACCCGTCCGCGACGGAGTCCACCAGCCGGTAGCGGTAGACGACATCGGCGTCGATCGGCTTGCCGTCCAAACGCTGGAAGCACGCCGACATCAGTAGGGTGCGCGCACCCTGGAAGTGGGCGAACAATCGCTGGTAGGAGGCGCTGGCCGCGATGTGCGCCTCATCGACGACGATGAAGTCGATGTCGTCCGGCTCCAGCTTGGCCAGCAGGTCCCCGTCCCTGTCGCCCGTGCCCAGCGCATGGAAGTTCGTGACCAGGATGTCCGCGTCCAGCAGCCGCTCACGGCTGACCTGGCTGATCTGCCCGTCGTCCGCGTCCAGGACGAGCGTGGCTGGCGGGCGGGCACCGGGCAACAGCGGTCCGCCCGCCAGTCCGTACAGGACGTTACCCGGCATCCCCGGATCGAGGGCCTTGGCGAAAGTCCCCCGGATGACCGAGCCCGGGGTCACCACCAGCGCCCGCCGGCTGCTGAACGACAGCGCGGCCGCCACCCCCAGGGCTGTCTTGCCCGACCCCACCGCCATCACCGCAGCTGCGTGCTGGCCGCCGCAGGCGTAGTAGTTCGCCAACGCGGCCAACGCCTCGTCCTGGCACGCCCGCAGCGGCGCCCGGTCCACCTGGGCGCGCACACCGGCGAAGTACGCCCCGCCCGACGGCAGTTCGGCACAGCGGGGCGGATCGGCCGCCCGCATCGGGTCGCCGGCCATGTCCGGGATCTCGATACGCGGCACGGCAGTCACCAGCGGCGCCAGGAGCGGATCCTGTCGCAGCAGCGCCTGCAACTGGGCCACACAGCGCGCAGTGTCCACGCGGACCGCATCGTAGGAGAAGCGCAGCACCGTCAGGCCCGTGGCGGCCAGATCGTTCTGCCGCAGCCGGTCGTAGGTGAACGCGGCCCGGTCACTGTGGAAGGCGAACCCGTCCAGCTCGACGGCCAACCGCAACGACTCACCCGCGACCAGGTAATCCAGCCGGTAGGCACGCTCGTTCACGGTGACCGGGTGCTGGCTGTGCACCCGCGAAACGATCGACGCATCCACGGCCGGTGTGAGCACCCACCGTAAGAACGCCTCCTCCAGATAGGAGGAGGCGGGGATCAGCCGCTCCAGCCGAGCACTCATACCGGTCCGCTCCTTGCCGCCTCGGCGACCAGCGCACCGGCCTTCTCCGACAGCCGGACCGACACGTCCTCACCCTGCCCGAAACGGGCCAGCCGCCGTGCCAGCTCGAGCGCTTCCGTGATAGCGCCCTCGCGCTCCAGCAGAGCGATCAATCGCGGCACAGACGTCACCCGCACAAACGTCACCGGAGCATCGGCGGTCTCGTCGAAGGACACTGCCTGCGGGGCGGCCTCCATCAACTCCAGATCCAGCAGGGCGAACACCTCGAGCAACTCAAGGCCTTCAGGGGCCGCACGCCGCGCACTCCACAGTCGATCGACCGCGCCTTGCAGGACGAAGTGGTAGTCCATGGCCGCACCCGGAAGCTCCAACGCCTCCCAGACACAGGTGACCAACTCGGCCCCGTGCGCGTCGAACGGCACATGCCGACTGGCTGGCGTCGCAGATGTACTGCCCTCGGCGGTCGGCCACATCGGCGAGCCGTACGACGCATCGGGCCGAACCCCTGCTCCCGGCAACGCCTCACGCACGACACCTGGACTACCGGCAAAGGCAATGCCGGGGATCGCCGCCATACGCTCAAACCACGCCTTCACATTCCCCCCTCATACGCGTACAGGCCCCGCAGCCCCACCTGCCGTGTAGCGGCCCCACCCACCCCTGAAACAGCTCATTGTCACAGGGACGGACACCTCACCAACAGGGCACCACGCACTACGCACGCTTGCGCCTCATGAGCGCAGGGGGTGAGGGGATTTGCTCCGAGTCTCGTGCAGAGCTTCTGCTGCTCGGTCACCGTGCTTCGTCCGCCACGGCCTGTCCGGCGGAGAGGCGGATCAGGGCACTGCGGGCGCTGGGATACCCGGACTGGGCGGCCCGCTGATACCACGTGGCGGCTTCGTCGAGCCGTCCGCTCTCATCCAGAATCTCGGCCACGAGCAGCTCAGCTCCCAGGTACCCGTCGTTGGCCAGGGGAGTGAGCCAGGCCACCGCCTCGTCGGCCTGGCCCGCTTTGAGCATCAGGCCGGCTGCGCGTCCCAGGGCTCCTGGGCGGCCGAGGTCGGCCAGGCGGCGCAGCCATTGCGTGAGGTCGGTGTCCTGACCAGTTTGAGTGAGCAGGGCGATCGCGGTGTCGAGGATGTCGAGGTCCGTCTGCTCCGCGAGTTGTTTGATCCAGACGGCGGCTGCGGCGGACTGGCCCTGGCCGAGCATGACGTCGACGACGGTGTACACAGAGAGAAGGTGGCCTTGGGCGGCTGCCGCGCGGTACTCCTCCAAGGCATCGTCGACGCGCCCGAGCTGATGCAGCAACCCTGCGGCCTTTCTGCGGGCCGTCACGAAGGCGCCGTTGTCTGCCGCGAGCTGGTACATGGTGAGCGCTTCGGCGAGTTGGCCCGAATTGTTGAGGGTCTCTGCGGCTTCCCACGCTGCCGCGTGGTCCCCGGCCTGTGCTGCTTTGAGGAGGAACCTCAGGTGGTCCGTGTCATGCATGGTGCGCGCAGAGCGGCCGAAGGCGAACAGATCCTCGGGACGGGCGTGCCGGAACGCCGCTTCCCACAGAGCCATGGGAACGTTCCTGCCGTACCGGGTTCCGCGGCGGTGCTGCTCCAGGTAGTCGGCCAGCCGGTAGTGAGGGGTGTCGAAGGCTGCCTGTCCCGGCCGGGGCTTGATCCGGGTGAGCGCGCCGCGGGCTCCATGGCAGGGCTGTGCGGTGTAGGCCAAGGCTTCCTCGAACCAGTCGTCGTTGCTCTGGTCCCACTCCTGGTCGGTGAGGTAACCGGGTGCGGCAGTTTCGAGAAGGGGGTGGGGAAGGGCGAGACCATTACCCAGCAGGCGTGCATCCATGGCTGCTTCCAAAACAGCTCGTGCAGTGGGAGGGGCTGTCGGCGTCGTCTGAACGGTGACCCTCTGACGGCGGATCAAAACTGACTCACTTCGTGGCATCCATACCAACCTGATCTTGATTGGAGATCGGGAGGAGAGGGTGATCCAAGTGGAGGACTGGGCAGAGATCCGCAGGCTGCACCGGGCCGAGGAGATGCCGATCCGGGCGATCGCAAGGCATCTGGGCATCTCGAAGAACACGGTGAAACGGGCGCTGGCCACGGACCGGCCGCCGGTGTACTCCCGGCCGCTGAAGGGCTCGGCGGTCGACGCGGTCGAACCGCAGATCCGTGAGCTGCTGAAACAGACCCCGACGATGCCGGCGACGGTGATCGCGGAGCGGATCGGCTGGGACCGCGGGATGACGATTCTCAAGGACCGCGTCCGCGAGCTGCGGCCCGCCTACCTCCCTGTCGATCCGGTCTCGCGCACGACGTATCAGCCCGGCGAACTGGCTCAGTGCGACCTGTGGTTCCCGCCGGTGGACATCCCGCTCGGCTATGGCCAGTCCGGGCGGCCACCGGTGCTGGTGATGGTCTCGGGCTACTCGAGGATCATCGCTGCACGGATGCTGCCGAGCCGGATGACAGGCGATCTGATCGACGGTCACTGGCAGCTGCTGACCGGCTGGAATGCGGTGCCGAAAATGCTGGTCTGGGACAACGAGGCCGGTATCGGCCAGGGCAGGGTCACCGTCGACTTCGCCGCCTTCGCCGGACTCCTCGCGGTCAAGATCTTCCTCTGCCGGCCCCGTGATCCAGAAGCGAAGGGGCTGGTCGAGAGGGCCAATGGCTACCTCGAGACGAGCTTTCTGCCCGGCCGCACCTTCAGCGGACCCGGCGACTTCAACACCCAGCTCGAACGGTGGCTGCACGTCGCCAACCGGCGCATCCACCGCACCCTGGGCACCCGTCCCATCGAGCGGTGGGAGGCCGACCGGGCCGGCATGCTCGCCCTCCCGCCCGTCGATCCGCCCCGCTGGTCGCGCTTCTTCACCCGCATCGGACGCGACCACTACATCCGCGTCGACACCTGCGACTACTCCGTGCACCCCCTGGCGATCGGCAAGAAAGTCCAGGTCACCACCAGCATCGAGGAGGTCATCGCCATCCTCACTCCCGGCGGGGCCGTCGTGGCCCGCCATGCCCGCTGCTGGGCCAAGCACCAGACCATCACCGATCCCGATCACGCCCGCACCGCCGCTGCCCTGCGCGGTGAGTACCGCCACCACACCGCGGCCCAGGCCGCCCGACTCCGCGCCACGGCCGCCGCCGACCGCCTGGTCGACGTCGAGCAACGCGAACTGACCGACTACGACCGGGTGTTCACCCTCATCGAGGGCGACGCCGGCCGCGACGAGACCGGGGACGGGGTGTCCTGAATGGCCCGCACCGCCATCAAACCGGTCACTACGAAGACGGGCAGCGGCCGGACCGGCGAGCAGACCGCGTCCGACCTGGCCTTCTACTCCCGCGCGATGAAGGCCCCGGCCCTGCTGGACGCCGCCGAGCGCCTCGCCGAGCGGGCCCGCACCGAATCCTGGACCCACGCCGAGTTCCTGGTCGCCTGCCTGCAGCGCGAAGTCGCCGCCCGTGAGAGCCACGGCGGCGAGGCCCGCATCCGCGGCGCCCGTTTCCCCGCGATCAAGACGATCGAGGAACTCGACGTCACCCATCTGCGCGGCATAACGCGCCAACAGCTCGCGCATCTGGGCACGTTGGACTTCATCGCCGGCAAGGAGAACGCCGTTTTTCTGGGACCGCCGGGGACCGGGAAGACACACCTGGCGATCGGACTCGCGGTCCGCGCCTGCCAGGCCGGCCACCGGGTCGCGTTCGCCACAGCCGCCGAATGGGTCGACCGCCTGGCCGCCGCCCACCACGCCGGACACCTCCAGGCCGAGCTCACCAAACTGTCCCGCTATCCGCTGATCGTGGTCGACGAGGTCGGCTACATCCCCCTTCGAGGCGGAGGCCGCGAACCTGTTCTTCCAGCTCATCTCGAACCGATACGAACGCGCGTCCGTGATCGTCACGAGCAACAAGCCCTTCGGACGCTGGGGAGAGGTCTTCGGCGACGAGACCGTGGCCGCCGCCATGATCGACCGCCTCGTCCACCACGCCGAGGTCCATTCCCTCAAAGGCGATTCCTACCGGATGCGCGGACGGCAACTCGGACGCGTCCCCACCGCCACAACAGAAACCGACTGAACACCACCAACCACAAGCCACACGGGTCACGATTCAACCGACCAGAGTGGGTCCGCGTTCAACCGCCGCCGACAACGGGCCGTGCGGCGGGTGAGGCGCCTCGTCATCAAGGTGATGGCCGCCCAGGTGATCAAGGATTCGCTCATCTCGGGGAGCCGTTCGTAATTCCGGCAGTGACGGCAGGCCCGCATGATCCACGACCAGGAACGCTCGACCACCCACCTGGCGCTGCAGGCTACTTGCTGGGATCTCGCCGGGAGCTTGACCCAGTCAACACCCTGACACCTGCGTGGCGCGCTGTTTGGAGGCCCATGACGTCACGGCGTACAGGGGCGAGTAGCGGTAGTTCGGAGAAGGTGCTCACTCCCCAGTTGTGGGAGGACGTGCTCACCGACCGCGGCTTCACCGTCGAGGCGATCGACCTTCTCCACCGCCAGGCAGGCGACCCGGTCGTCGACCAGCTCATCCAGGCCCGCCGCGCCTGAACACCCTCGGTACCCTGCACATCGGGCTCGACGGCACCTTCCCGTGGCGCGACTGTTGGTTCAACGTCTGCCCTTCCGACGCCGACACGGTCGCGGGCCTGCTGCGGGAGAAAGCTTCAGCCTGCGGGCCAACGCCAAGACCATCGAGGGTGCTCAGCACCCGGACCGGGACGCCCAGTTCTGCTACCTGAATGAGCAGGCACGAGACCACAAGGACGCCGGTGACCCGGTGATCAGCGTCGACAGCAAGAAGAAGGAGCTGATCGGCCACTACAAGAACGCCGGGCACCAATGGCGGCCCGCAGGGCAGCCCGTGAGGATGCGGTGCTCCTCACGGCGCAGGCGCTTGGAGAGCTCTTGGACGCGGAGAACTTCAAACGCTGGGAACGCGAGAGCCGCCTCCCGACGCCCCGCTGGCACCGCAGTGTTGGGGAAGCGCTTGGGATCCCCCTGGAGGAGATTGTCCGGGCGTGTCAACGCTCTCGCGAAACTGAACACCCACCAGTCCCGCATAATTGCCTCCCTTCGAGGTCGTGCGACTTGTTCGAGGCACTGCCGTCGGCCAGGCACTATTGGCGAATGGAAGAGGATCTCCCGACCGTGTCGGTGTGCCTGTGGCGTGCGGATGCCATCGTGTTGTTCGACTGGCTGACGAGCACGGATCTCGACTCGGTGCCGGTCACCCACCCCGCTCAGAAGCAGGCTCTGGCCGATTTGCTGTCACGGCTGGAGTGGGCCGCGGGCACCGATGTGACAGGGTCGACCTCGGAGGAGATCGCCGCAGCTCAGCGGGAAGTCGCCCGAGACATGGGCTGGTCGTTCGGCCGTGCCGCCGCGAGGTCCGCCGTCTGAAGGTCTGCACCGTCCGTTCCGGCCTGCTCTTCCCGCACGCCGTCCAGGCTGTGGACGTCGAGCGCCGCCGCACCCGCCGCAAGACCGGGAAGGCCGAGACGAAGACCGTCTGGGCGATCACCAGCCTCCCGCCCGAACAGGCCAGCCCGGCGCGACTCGCCGAACTCGTCCAGAGTCACTGGTCGGTTGAGGCCCTGCATCACGTCAGAGATGTGATGTTCGGCGAGGGCGCCTCGCGAGTACGCACCGGCACCGCGCCCCGCGTCATGGCAGCCTTGCGCAACCTCGCCATCGGACTCATGCGCCAGGCAGGCTGGACCAACATCGCCGCCGCAGCCGACCGCTACCGCTCACGCCCCAGCACGCTGCAGCCGTGCTCCGACTCTCAACCTGAGAACGCATCACCCCTGGTGTCGCACCACCTGGGTTGATCATCGCTGCGCTGATCGCGTCGCGCCGGCGGTCATCGCCACGAGCTCGCCCAGCACCTCGCGCTCGATGTCGAGGAACGACCGCTCCTCACCCTCGGCGATCCACTTGCCGAAGGCCACGCCGAACACGGTGACCCCGGATTCCGCGGCGAGCGTGGCCGTCGCCTCGGGGACGCCCCGCGATCGGAGGGCGGCAGTGACCGCCGTGGCCAGCCCGGCCAGCTTCAGCAGCTCCCGTTCCTGCAGCGCGGGATTCCCGGAGATGATCGTCCGCCGCCGCCTGGAGTGGTCGCGGCGCTCGGCGGGGAAGAACGGCGCCGCGGCCGACAGGGCGGACTCGACCATTTCGAGCGGTGACGCGTGCGGCGCAGCCGCGGCCACGCCGTCCAGGAACGCCTGCTCCAGCAGTTCCTGGCCGCTGAAGAGCACCTCGCGCTTGTCGGCGAAGTGGCGGAAGAACGTGCGCTCCGTGAGGCCGACGGCCTGGGCGATGTCGGCCGCGGTCGTCCTGTCGTAGCCGCGACTGATGTAGAGGTCCATCGCCGCCGCCTGTAGTCGTTCCCGCGCCCCGGGTTCCCATCGCACCATGGTCACCACTCTAGTGATGACAGCGGCCGACATGGCAGCTACAGTGATGTCAGTCACTGACGTCAGTGACTGACATCGCTCGCTTCGTTCACCAGGCTTGGCCATCGAAGGAGATCATTCACATGCGCGTCTTCGTCACCGGAGCATCCGGGTGGATCGGTTCGGCCACGGTCGACGAGCTGCTCGCCGCCGGCCACGAGGTGGTCGGGCTCGCCCGCTCCGACGCCTCGGCCGCGTCCATCGACGCGAAGGGTGCCCAGGTCCGTCGTGGCGACCTCGACGACCTCGACAGCATCCGGGAGGGAGCCGCGAGTGCTGACGCCGTCCTCCACCTCGCCAACAAGCACGACTTCGACAATCCCGCCGTCTCCAGTCAGGCCGAACGGGCCGCCGTGCAGGCGATCGGCGACGTCCTGACCGGATCGGGCCGTCCGTTTCTGCTGGCGTCCGGCGTCGCCGGCCCGGCGCAGGGCCGGGTGACAACCGAGGGCGACAGGTCACCGTTCCACGGCCTGCAGTCCCCCCGAGGCGGCAGCGAGAACCTCGCGCTGGAGTACGTCGATCGCGGCGTGCACACGGTCAGCGTGCGGTTCGCCCCGACCGTGCACGGCGACGGCGACCACGGGTTCATCGCGGCCCTGGTCGCGATCGCCCGGGAGAAAGGGGTCGCGGGCTACGTCGGCGACGGCACGAACCGCTGGCCGGCGGTCCACCGGTCGGATGCCGCGCAGATCACCCGCCTGGGACTGGAGAAGGCCCCGGCGGGAACGCTCCTGCACGCGGTGAGCGAGGAGGGAGTCCCCACACGGGAGATCGCCCAGGCCATCGGACGAGGACTCGACGTTCCCGTGACCTCGATCGCACCGCAGGACGCACAGAAACACTTCGGCTGGATTGGCCGCTTCTTCGCCATGGACATCCCCGCCTCCAGCACTCGCACCCAGGAACTCCTCGGCTGGGCACCAAGCGGGCCCAGCCTCATCCAGGACCTGGATGCCGGGTCCTACTTCCGCGCCTGACGCACCTGGCAGGCCGACGCACCAGGCAGTGCCGGTCTCGACAACGACGACATGCAGGGGCGAGGACACGGAACCGACAGGGTTTGCTTGGATCGTGTGCTCGGACGAAGGGCCAGCACGGTTCTGGTCACGGACACCGACTTCCCGGATCGTCAAGCACGACAGACGTGGCCCCTGTTCGTGATCAAGGGCGTCAACAACCTTGAACATCAGGGGTCCCGTCGTTGGCGAACCGGGCGAACAGTCCCACGCGTCCGCGGGTACGCAGGCGATCAGCTCATCTCGCCGACTGAGAACGCATCAGCCCTGGGGCCGATGCTGGCGGCTTCGCCAGGAAGGCAGGAAGCGACCGGCGATCCTGCCGCAGCCTCACCGCGCTGTGACTAGCCGCTTCGCTTGGAGGGGTTTGCCGGTTCTGTGATCTCCAGGACCACGGCGGGAAGTGTGGACTCTAGGATTTGCCTGTGGGGCAGGGTGAGGCCGAAGTGCCGTTCGATGATCTCCAGTGTGGTGCGGTGCACTTCGCGGCGGGGCATGCCGGCGTTTGGGAGGCCGGCAGCAGCCAGCATTTCCTCGACGCGTACTGCTACCTCGGTGTCACCGCTCACGCCGTCGTATCCCCATGAACGGTCCAGGTGGAGATTGAAGGCACACATGAGACGCTCGTCGTGGAGGTAGGAGAACTGAGGTGGTACCGGCTTGCCGTTCTCCTCTTCGAATTCCAGCTGGAAGACGTGTGCACCACCCCGGGATACAGGTGGTTGCGGGCCGAACTCCGCCTGCCAGCCTCCGTACTTGACCGCAAAGACCCATTCGCCGATCTCTCCGTAACGCAGACCTATCACGGGGTAGGGGTCCCAGGGGCCGTCCTCCACGACATCGGTCAGGTCCTTGCTGGTGAGCTGGGCCAGACTGCGCGGCGTGCGCGGCGGCCCGAACACTGTCGCGGTCAGCCGAGATACCAGCTCTTCGGCATCCAGCCCTCGGGCGAGGACCACGCTGTAGCCACCGAAGGCGATCGGCTGGGGAGCAGCAAGCCATGCAATTCCGTCGGTCATAGCGATCATCGTGACGTACCTCTGCCGAGCATGTCACGAGGCCCCACAGCCGCACTCCTCCAGTCAGGACATTGCCCCGACGCGCTCATTCGCCAATTGAAGTGCTTCGCCGTTTCCGAAACAGACATGAAACTCACGAATCGCCCTCTCGGACCGTTTTGTGGTGGTGGAGTGTTTGCCAGCGGTGTTCGAAGGTGTGGTGGTGTTTTTTGAGGTCGGTCGTGTGGATGGGGTGGTTGTACTGGGCGGTGATGCCGTGCTGTGCAAGGTCCTTGGCGACGCGGTCGGGGGCTGGATGGTCATCGATGGCTCGGTGCTGGGCCCAGATGGTGTAGATCCGGAACTGAAGGAAGTAGCGGGCCAGTGTCTTTGCTCTGAGGGGCTGGTTTTCGCGGTCCAGGATCCCCTGGCTGGCGAGATACGCCGACAGCTCGGTCGCGTCTGGCTCTGTCTTGTGCTGTTGCTGGAGGTCCTGCCAGGCCAGGTAGTAGCGGTCGACAGGAGTGAGGCTGTGTGGATGGGGTGTTGTCCTTTTATCAGGCGTCAACTCGTCGGGCGGAATCACCGTGTTGGGGTCTGTTTCCTGGCCGGAACGCGGGGCCTGCGCATTTCGCGGTGGAGACACGGCGTCTGCTGAGCGTCCGGGGCGGAGTGATTCTGCGGCCCCCAGGGCTGGGGGAATGGAGCTGAAAGCCGCTTCATCCGGAGCGGTGTGCAGGGCAGGCGGTTCTTCATCCCACTCCCACTCCTCGTCCCCGTGGGCATTCTCCTCCAGGTCGTATCCGGGGTCGTAGTCGTCCTCGTGGGCGGCCTCTTGCAGCAGATCGTCGGACCACAGGCTTGCGTCCGGCCCCGGGTGTTGAACATGTTCCGGCTGCTTGTGGGGCTCGTTGTCATCAAGGTCTGGATGCTGTTCGCCAGCAGGGGCCGTGTCGTTCTGTACGGCCGGTGCCGCCTCGGGGGTGCGACTGCTCGCGGCCGCGTCGGCCGACTGCGGGGCGGGGGGCAGCAGTACGGGTTCGATGCCCGCCGCGGCGAGGCCCGAGGGGGCCGTCTGCGCGAGCGGGACGCCGTAGCGGGTCAGGCGCAGTGGCATGATCGATTCCACCGGGGCTTTGTGGCGCCAGGCGTGGCCGTAGCGGGTGTGGAGGCGGGCCTGGTAGACGAGGCGGTCCTGCTCCCGTTTGATGGCCTGTTCGTAGGAACGGAGTTCCCAGAGCTTCATGCGGCGCCAGAGCAGGAACGTGGGGATGGGGGAGAGCAGCCAGCGGGTGAGGCGGACGCCCTCCATGTGCTTGTCGGCCGTGATGTCGGCGATGCGGCCGATCGCGTGCCGGGCCGCCTCCACCGAGACCACGAACAGGATCGGGATGACCGCGTGCATGCCGACGCCGAGCGGGTCGGGCCAGGCCGCGGCGCCGTTGAACGCGATGGTGGCGGCGGTCAGCAGCCATGCCGTCTGGCGCAGCAGGGGGAAGGGGATGCGGATCCAGGTCAGGAGCAGGTCGAGGGCGAGCAGGACACAGATGCCCGCGTCGATGCCGATCGGGAAGACATACGCGAAGGTGCCGAAGCCCTTCTTCAGGGCGAGCTCGCGCACGGCGGCGTACGAACCGGCGAAGCCGATACCGGCGATGACCATCGCACCGGAGACGACCACGCCGATGAGTCCTCGCTGGGTGCGGCTGAGGGCGGCCGGGGCACGGTGCGGCCCGGGTGGGAGGGCGTCGGTCTGCGCTGCATCGTGGTCCGCTCCCGGTCCCGCTCCCGGTTCTGGTCCTGCGCCTGCGCCCGCTCCCGCTCCCGCTCCCGCTCCCGCTCCCGCTCCCGCTCCTGCGCCCGCTCCCGCTCCCGCTCCCGGTCCCGGTCCCGGTCCCGGTTTGGGGTTGGGGTTGGGTTTGATGGGAGGGGTGGGTGTGGGGGTTGGTGGTGAGGGTGGTGGTGAGGGTTGGGTTGTGGTCATGGCTGCTGTGTCCGGTGGGGGTGTGGTGCGCCGAGGAGGTCGTTGATGAGTTGTTCGGTGTCCGGCTCCAGTGAGCAGTCCAGTGCCCGGTTCACCTGCTGGACACGGGCGATGGCTGTCCCGGTCCTCTTTTGCTGAGCAGATCCTTGAGCGCTGACCTGTGGATTGCTCAGTTCGGAGAGCGGGATGCATCCGGGGTTGACCAATGGCCAGTGCTGACCTGGTCGGTTCCTTTGTGTCTGTGACCTGCGGCTTCGTAAGTGGTTAAGCTGGTCTGCTCTCCGTGAGCGTTGATTGCTCAGTGTGGGAGGGGCGCCGGTAGTAGCGGACGGGTGGCTGGTTGGAGTGGTGGTCGGGCGATCTTGCTTGGTCGGTTCAACCGCTGCTGGTTGGTGGGTTGTTCGCGGAGATCGAGACGCTTGAAGTCGGTCGGAGGAGCCGGGCTGCCGCGCCGTGTCGGTTGGTGCGGCGAACGTGGTGAGTAGGTCGCCGGCCACAGGACCTGCATTGGTCAGGCGGACAGCTCTAACGCCCCTGCATCTCACGCGGCCGCGCTGCCGGTTCGGCAGCGCGGCGAAACCTCCGGTCTCATCCTCGAGGGCGTTACGTTCCCTAGACATCCCATATATAGGCTATATAGAGTACGGCTATGGGTAGTCCGCGTATGACCCTGCAGACCCAACTGGTGCTGCGGGCTTTGCTGGTGGATCCCGCCAAGCAGTGGTACGGCCTCGAGCTGTCCGCACTGGCGGGACTGGCGCCGGGCACGATCTATCCGATCCTCGTCCGGCTGGAAGAGGCCGGCTGGGCGGAGAGCACCTGGGAAGACCCGGCCATACACGAGAAAGCCGGACGGCCGCGCCGCCGCTTCTACCGGATCACCGAGTACGGAGCCGAAGAGGCCCGCCTGGCCCTCGCGCGCGTCTACCGTGCCCGCAAAAAGCCGCTGCCGGGCTGGGTGGCAGTGCACCCGGTCGGCGATGGGGGAGTGTCATGAGGGCGTGGCACCGGTTAGCTGCCCGGCCGGGCAGCCGGCATGACAACAGTTCTTCCCTTGAAGGCCTATTGGGTGTCGTGAGGGCGCACCACCCCGCCGCCGATCTCGCTTCCATCGAGCTCGCCCACGAGGAGGCCGCCCGCTGGCACGAGGGGCAGACCCGCCGCAGCGGCGACCCGTACCTGACCCACTGTCTTGCCGTTGCCCGGATCGTCGCCGATGTGGGTATGCCGCCGACCGTGGTTTGCGCCGCCCTGTTGCACGACGTCATCGAGGACACACTCTGTCCGCCGAGTCGTCTGGCCGGGCAATTCGGCCTGTGCGTCGCCCAATTGGTGGCAGATGTCAGCACCGTCGACCTGCGTGCCATCCCGCCGGACGCCGCGCCGCGGTCTGTCCAGCGGCCGCACAGCGAGGCGGTGCTGGTCATTCGCCTTGCCGACCGACTCCACAACATGCGCACCATAGAGTTCGTCGCCGCGGCCAAGCAGTACGGCAAAGCCCGCGAGACCATCGAAGTCTTCGCCCCCCTGGCCCGCGCGGCGGGCTTGGCCGACGTCAGCCGTGAACTGCACGATCTTTCCGCGGCCGTGCTCCAGCCAGCACCGAACCCCTACGCCGTCACCACACGCCTGCTGGCCCTGCTCACTCTGTTGCTGCCCGGTGCGCAGCGAGCCCGATGGCGACAGGAATGGCAAGCGGAACTGGCCGCCCTGCCCACCCGCCGCACCCGTGCCTGTTTCACCTTCCGGGTGCTGCTCAGCACGCCCCACCTGTCCATGACCCTGCGCCGCCCCGTCTGCCGGGAGCCACGACGATGAGGTGGACAGCCCGCATCGGCGGCCTGCTCGGGGCGGCGGCCGCCTTCGCGGCAGCCATGGTGAACGCAGGCCCACCCGGCTGGGTGGCCGCAGGACTCACCGCAGGCGCCTTCATCCTGCTCGTGCTCGTCCTGTTCCTCCCGAGCGAGACACCCGCCCGCCGCCTGGGGCAGCTCATCCTGGCCTGGCGAAACCCCACCGGAGCCACCGCCGGACCAAACCCCCGCCCGCTCTCCAGCGCGCCCTCCCCGACCACCCGAAACGGCGGCATCTGACCTCGCAGGCGGCAAGTCCCCTCAGTAACGCGGGCTCTGACGTTGCCTGTGATCAAACCGAATGATTCGGCGGTCAGTCGGCCACGGCCGGTCCGGGAGTCCGCGTCGTGGGTCCGCAACTGGCGCAGGGCCCCGACCGGCCGGTCCCTTCCCCTTCCGGCAGTGGCGGTCTTCGGTGCTCCGGTGCGTCCGGGGCCTGGCAGGATGGAGCAGTTCACACGGCTTGGGGGAGAGCCGCGCAGTTAAGGGGGCATCGTGGGGATGGAACGTGAGGTGTCGGAGGAACTGTGCCGGCACTGCGGTGAGCCGATCGTTTTCGTCAACGACCGCTGGAGCCACGGTCGTTACGGGTTCGGGGGATGGGGAACGGTTGGCTGCAGCGCTTACAGCTACACCGCGCACGGTGACTGGGACCGGCGCCTGACCAAGTCGGAGAAGGCGGCACCCCGAACGCGCGGACAGCGCATGGGGCGTGAGGAGTTCCCCGACTGGCCGGGACTGCAGCAGCAGCGCCGTGAAGCCGAGCGCAAGGAACGGGAAGCGGCCGAGCTGGCGGCGACACGCTTCGCACCGCCCCTGGCCCGGGCCGTGAAAGCAGCCGAAGAGATCATCGCGGATCCGGCCAGCACCACGTTCCGGGCCCTGGAGCGGCGCCGTCAGGCGGTGTGTGTGGCGATGGAGCGGCAGGCCTCCCGGACCGCCGCTGCGCGCCTTAAGTCCGGCAGTATGCCGGGGTATCCCGCTGCTGGGGATGAACTCGACCGGCTTCTTCAGCTCACTCAAGAGCTGTTTCGAGCACTGCGTGCCGCAGAGGGGCTCCTGCCTCCTGCAGAGGCGGTCAAGGCCGCCACGAGCCGCTACGCTGCGCGCATCGACCAGGTCGCGACGGAGCGCTACAGCCGTCTTCCCGTCAGCGCCGATGGGGCCTTCGAGGAACGTCGTGCGCTGGATGCGGCCCGGCAGCGGGTTCAACAGCCGTAGCGGTGCTGGGGCGCCTCATCACAACGGCGAGGCGAGGGCCTCAAACCTTACCCGGGCCGGGCCGTTCCGGCGTTGTCGTTGCTGGGGTGTGGGCTCGCTACCGCCTGCGCCGCTGAGGGGTGCCGCGGTCGGCACGGAACGAGTAGCCCGGGTGCGGAGGCGTCCTCCTGCCTGACGTGCCCGCTACGCCATGGGACCGGTGACGCGACCGAACCGGTCCGGAAGCGGGGCCAAGGCGCCCAGCTCAAACGAGACCAGCCCACGTCCAGGGTCCTGTTCGAACCGTTTCCCGGTGGGATGTCAGTGCCTGCTCCTAGTCTCTTTGCCATGACGTTAGCGATGCCCAGACGGCCGGTCAGTGAACTCCCGGGTGATCCTGCCCGTCTTCACTTCCATTACGGCTATGGGCATCCCGCGGTGCCCTACGACTCCGAGGACACCCTGGAATCCTGGTATGTCACGGTCACCTACGGGATGGCGAGTGACGAGGAGTGGGAAGACGAAGAGGACGGGGGCGATGGTGCCCCGGCTGCGGGATCCGAGATCGGGCATCTGATCCTATGGAGGCTGCGTGACTACACCGGCGACAACCGGTGGGAGGTGGCGGACGCCGAGTCTGGCGATCTTGAGGTCATTGTCTCCGCGGTCCTTGGCCGTTCCCAACGCGACGGCTACAGCGCCGCGTTCGAGAAAGCTGTCACCCACCCCGTCGGTGATCTGCTGATCCTCGACCGCGTCAGCCTCGACAAGGAATGGAGAGGTTTCGGGCTGGGGCCGGCCCTGGCCGGCGAGGCGGTCCGCCGCCTGTCCGGGGGCTGTTGCGCGGTGGCGGTATTTCCCGCTATGGGGGAGTACCCCGAAGGCCGTGAGCAGGTCACCGAGGCCTACCGGCGCCAGGCGAAGAAGAAGATTGCCGCGCTGTGGGAGAGCATCGGCTTCCAGCCGTTCCGCCGCGGGGTGTGGCTTCTGGACACCGCCCTGTGCCAGCCGGAGGAACTCATGCAGGCCCGGCGCGCTGAACTGCGCGCGCTCGGCACGGCCTTCCAACGCCGCCCGTCCGCCTGAGAGCGGGCCTGCCGGACCCCACGGCTACGGCAGATGACGGCACCGAGGGTTGGCGGCGGAGCCCGCGTACGATCGCGTCTTCCGGGGGCGTAGTGGCGCGGATGACGCGAACGCCGCGAAGAAGAGGAGGAGTTGGCGAGTCATGGGGGAGAGCGGAGCGGTGGACGAGGATATTCAGGATGCGCTGGGCTGGGCACGGCAGCGTCTTGAGGAGATGGGCGTCTTTGCGGCACAGGACGGACTGCGGTGGGCGGCGGCTCACGGCCTCGTCATGTCCGTGTGGCGCAACGGTCCGATCGAGAACGCGCATGCTTCCCGGCCGACCAGTCGGCGCAAGGCGTTGCGCGACGGGACGATGTTCGCCCGCAACACCTGGCTCATCCGGCAGGCGTTCGACGTCCTGGGCTCCGACGACGAGTTCCGTCTCTATGAGCTGGAGGACCTGATCCTGGACCGGGACATGATCTGGCCGGGATGCGAGGGGACCCTGACGGACTTCGGCTGGGGGTTCCTCGGGGAGATCAAGAAGCAGGTGAAACAGCGCATCGACATGTTCGGGCACTTCGAGAAGGTCCTGCCGCCTGACGACTTCCTCGTCTTCGCCGGCGCTCCCCGGATCGGGACCCACGACGACCATTACGGCATGCCGAAGTGGCCTGCCTGCGTGGACGCGGCGATACGCCGACTGCGCGGCGAGGACGAGGAGTTCTGGCGCGCACGGGGGGATTTGATGACCCGTATCGGTCCCGCTCCTGCTTCCGTCACCGCGGACCTTGAAGCAACCCGGAATCTGCTGCTGGGGGCCCCATGGGAACTGGGCGCCGAAAGCCTGGGCTGGTTCGCCTGGAATCCGGTCCTGCGATCACCGCGCACGACGCCCTAGGCCCAGGCAGGAACAACGGCCGCGCCTCGCAGTACGCACCGCCGCCCGTGGCACCTAAACACCGCGGCCTGGCGCCGGCCCGCCCTCCCAGGGGGCGGGGCCGTGTGGCCAACAACAGGCGGCAGTCCGGGAGTTGTCACCGCGACGGTGCGTTGCCTTCGTGCGGAGCGCCGCCGTGCCGGATGCCGGGAGGACCGGCGTTCGCACGAGAGGGCAGCCGCCCGATGCAGGGGTGGTGTCAGCCCTCGCGAGGCGCTGCGGGACGGTGCGGGCCCCGTCCGGAATACCGGACAGCACCGTTGGCGATCATGATCTCGTGGGCGGGGACCATGCGCGGTGGCAGCCGGCGCACACCGCCGTGGCCCACCCGGCCGGCGTGTCACCGCGCGCCCCGTGCCCGCGCCGAGCGCGGCAGCCTCCGCCGCGGCGGCCCTGACGAACCGGGCGGCCGCCGCGCGGGCGGCCTGCTCACCCGTGTCGGTCTGCACCCGCGGGCCTTCGAACTTCGCCTTCACCCCAACAGCACGGTAGCCGGGCCGTCGGGCGGCCAACTGCTCGTGCAAACGGTGCAGTACGGTGTGCCGGCCCGGGCCGAGGCCGTTGGCAGGCGAGGAATCTGCATCACCGGCAGATCCAGTGCGGGGCCCTTCTCGTGCACGGCCTCCTCCTCGCCCGTTCTCCTGTCTTCAGGGCACGTCGAGGTCGAACTGCTCCAGCCAGTCGGCGTTGCCTGCCCCGGCGACAGCCACGACACCGCACGTCAGCCAGATCATCGCCGGCAGCAGATCGTCGCCCAGGTCCTCGGTCACCTCCGCCACGGTCACATCGCCGGCCCCGGGAACTCCGATCAGCCCCGACATCCGGGAGGCCGTCTCGCCTGCCCGGCCGCCGAGGTACTCATCGACCCACGCCGTGGCCGCCTTGGCCTGCGCCGGCGACAGGCCCGACTCCCGCGCCCCGGCCAGCCATCCCGCCAGCACCCCGAACGACACGCCTCCCGCCAGCCCGGCGGCCTCGTCCCCGGACTCCTCCGCCAGCCGCTCCAGCCCGATCACAACCCGCAGCGCGATGCGCGGATCGCGCCGCGCCAGGATCGTGGCCACCACGTTGCGCAGACTGGCGACCGCCGCCGTCCGGCCGTCACCGGGAAGATCCTCGCCCGCGACGGCTTCGGCCCCGGCGGCTTCCTGTTCGCCGAGTGCCGCCGACTGGTAGGCGTGCACGGCATCGCTGAAGGCCATCACCTCGGCGGCGGAGAAGGTGTGCCGGTTGTCCTCCGTCACCAGATACCCGCACTCGCGCCAGGCGTGCACGAACGCGGGATCCACGCCCGAACGGTCCGCCGCCTCCAGCAACTTGTCCATCACCGGGCCGATGCCCTCCTGCGTCAAAGGGCGCGGCTCGTCAGCGTCGGGATCGAAGAAGACCGGATCGTGCGGGCCGGGCGGCCGTCCGAACTTCTCTTCGAAAGCGGCCCGTTGCCCCTCCATCGCCTGCCGCATGTGCACATCCACCTCCGAGCCGGCAGCCCAGGACACCTCGACCGAACCATCCGCCCCCCTGCGCCGCTGCACAAACCGCGGATCGCCCTGACGCTGCGCCACCACCCGGGCATGCTCCTCGGTGAACTCCTCCACCGCCGCCGTGCGCCGCTGCTGCTCCGCGCGGCCACGCGCCCGCGCGTTGTCCCGCTGACGCTGCGCCTTCGACTTCTTTCCCAACGATCTGCCTTCCTCCTGCGGCCCGGACATGTCGACCCTAAGCAGTCCGCCGCTTCACGGACGCCCTTTGCACACAAGATGAAAGACCCGTCGGCCACCCCTGCAAAATGCCCGGGCCCCAAGAGCCCGTCCTGCCGCCGTCCGAGGAGCGCTGCGGTGGCAGGACAAGCCGGGACAGGCCCCCGCCCTGCACCACCGCTGCCGGTTCGAAGGGAGAATCCGGCAGCGGTGGTGCACGAGGACCCGAAACCCGCGATCCCGGCACGAGTCACACCTGCGGCCGCCCATTGCACGGGCGCCGCCCGGCGTCTGCCAGGTAGGGTGCTGGGGTGGATCAGCACGGCACTCAGGGAGAACGCGGGCGTTCCGCTCCCGACGGGCAGCCCACGCTGTGGCAGGTCCCCGATGACTCCGCCACCGGCATGCCCTTCGCGGTCGCGCTCCTCGCCCTCGGTTCCGCCCACGGCCTGGGACACAAGGGACTGCACGCGCTGGTACGGGAACACCGGGAACAACTCGGCCGGCTATGGGACGTTCCCGACAGCCGCCTGGCCGACGAGCTCGCCCGCGTCAAAGTCCCCACCGCCCGCAAGGTCGCAGACGAGATCAGCACCCATCGTGCCGACCTGCTGGCAACGGCCCGGGCCAAGGCCGACGAACTCGCCCAGCACAACATCAGCATCATCGGCCCCTCCGCGCTGCCGGCCCGGCTCGCTGCGCTCCCGGGCGCACCGTTGTGGCTGTTCGTCGAGGGCGACCCCAGTGCCCTGTACGAGGGCCCGCACGTCGCGGTCGTCGGCACCCGGGACGTGACACCTGACGGCGTGCGCGCCACCGAAGCCGCCGTGCGCACCCTGGCCGCCTACCCGGTCACCCTGGTGTCCGGTCTCGCCAACGGCGTCGACGCGGTCGCGCACCGGGCCGCCCTGCGCGACGGAGTACGCAACGTCGCCTTCCTCGGCCACGGCATCGACATCATCTTCCCGGCCGAGACCGCGGACATCCGCGCCCGCATCGTCCGCACCGGCGGGGCCGTCGCCAGTGAGTACCTGCCCGGCGAGTACTACCGCAAGGCCCAGTTCGTCCAGCGCAACCGCCTCCAGGCCGGTCTCGCGGATCTCGTCGTCGCCGCCGAGGGACGGCGCACCGGCGGCACCGCCCATACCGTGCGCTTTGCCGCCACCTACCGCCGCCCGGTCATCGGCTTCACCTGGCCCGGCGCTGGCGATCTGGCCGACCTGATCGGCACCGAGCCCACCGGGCGGCTCATCGACATCTTCACCACGGCCGGCCGCCGCACCCTCGACGCTCTGTGCCGCAGCGCGGCCGACTCCTACGGACACACCACCTTCGGCCTGAGCCTGGTCGAGCGCCAGCTCGGCCGCGAGGCGGAACTGCGTGCCCTGCCCCCCGAAGACCTCGTACGGCTACGGCAGTTCCTGGATGATCTGCTGGGCCAGGAAGACGGTGGTCATGCCCGCTAAGGCAGTCATCTTCGACTACAAGACCCTCCTTCTGAAGCCCGGTAATGCCGCGGCCGCCGAGACGGCCGCGCTGCTGCACAGCCTTGCCGCGCGGGGACTGCAGTGGTGCATCCTGTCCACTGACCCGCTCTCGCCGGCGCAGAAAGAGCGGATACAGCAGCTCGGCTATCCCGCCCCGAGCCTGCTGGTCGACCGGTCCCACATAGCCGGCGGCAAGAACCGCGGCTCACCGGCCTGGATCGATGCCGTCACCACCGCCCTGCACCTGCAGCGGTATGAGCTGCTGTATGTCGGCTGCACGGCCCTGGACTGGCGCACCGCCATCAACTCCGGCGTCATGTACCAGCACGCCGCCTGGGCCGCCCCGATGCCCGGCGGCACCACCTCGCTCGTCGCCCACGCTCCCGGCGACGTGGACAGGTTCCTGGAGATGTTCCTTTCGGGCGACCCGAGTTGGTCGCACCGCACCGATCAGGACAACTGGTCACTGCGCTCGCTGCTGCCGGCTTCCGCGCGGCTGCCCTCGACCTCGCCCGGCACCACCTTCAGGCTCCAGGACGTCTTCACCTACAAAAGGCCGGTGGAGATCGGGGATGCGGACGCCCGGAGCGTCCTCATGCTGTTCGTCCTCGCCTACGCCTATCTGGAAGACCTGATCCCTGCCAGTCCCTACTTCTGCATCTACCCCAGCAGCACGAGCGGTCAGGTCAGCGAACGGCTGAAGACCTATCTGGACAAGGCAGCCGCACTCTTTCACGGCTACTACCGCGAGGACCTCCTCGTCCGCGCCGTCGACGCCCCGGACACCAGCCTGGAGCGCTGGAAGGCCAGCCAGGGCCAGGCGGCTAAGGACGTCTCCATCGCCACGCAGGCCCAGACGGTGCACTTGGGCCCCGGCTACCGCGGCAAGCTCGGCGCGAAAACCGTCGTCGTCGTCGACGACTTCACCACCCACGGCATGTCCCTGGAATGGGCGCGCCTCCTGCTGACCGCAGCCGGAACCCGGCGGATCGTCATGCTCACCGTCGGCAAGTACGGCAGCCGGCACACCCGCTACGACCTCAAAGACCCCAGTACGCTCGCCCCGTACCGGATCAACACCCTTACCGCTGACAGCTTCACCACGACCTCACTGACCCCCGTCTTCGACCCCCAGGCCGAAGGCCGCCTCTACCAGCGCCTCGCCGCAGCTCTGGACTCCTCCCAGGACTGACAACACCACCGGCCGGCCCCGTACAGGCCGACAAGGCCGCCGGGTCTGCTCGCGGCCCGGTCAGATCAGCCGGTCCCGGTCGCGGGCCGCGGTGTCGCGGACGAGCCGGGCAAAGTGTTCGCGGCTGCGGTCCTGGTGCTGCTCGGTCTGCTCGTCGTCCCATTCCTCCACGTCGTCTGTGCCGGATTCCCCCTCGTGCTCAAGACCCTCGTACTCGTCATAGAGGAGCCAGCAGCCGTGGATGCCCGTAAGAAGGTCTTCGAGGAGGTCACGTGCGGGGCGCTGAGGGTCGAGAGGAGTCAGGCGCAGGGGCATGCGGGTGAGGTCGGCCTCCGTTGTGCCCTTGTATTGGGCAAGCGTTCCCTCCAGATCGTCGAGTTGCTCCCGCAGCGCGGCAGCGTCGGGCAGCAGGCCGACGGCGACGTGCATGGCGTGGCGCACCAGGCCGGTGACAGCCTGATGGGGGCTGGCGCCCTGGCCGATGAGATCGAGGACCAGCGTGGGCGTCTCGTGGGGGAGAGCCTCGATGTTGTCGGCCTCGAGAACCACCTCGGCGGGGTTGAGCCCGGCCGCTTCGGCGGCGACGTCGGCCGCCGCGGCGAGCCAGTGCGCCGCTGCGACGGCGGCCGCAGTCGGGTCGACACCGACGAAGAGCTCGGCAGGGCCGAAGGGGTCTTCCTGCAGAAGATGGTTCGAGGCGGCGACCTGGACGGGAGAGGCGTCCTCACGGCTGAGGAGAACCGCCTGCTGGGCGCGGCCGCTGAGGTCGCCGAGTTCGGCGCTCTCCACGGCAGCGAGTTCGGCGGCCACGGCCTTCACCAGCTGCGGATCGTCCAGGCGGTGCAATGCCCGTCCGACCCGGTGCGCGGATTCAAGGAGCCTGCTGTAGGAGACGGTCATCGAACCGCCGCTGGGCAGGTTCGGGCGGGTGATTGCGTCGGCGACCTCGCTGAAGTGTTTGCGCTCCTGTTCTCGACGCCATCCCTCGCTGTTGGCCTCCAGGGAGCCCGCAGCGCTGGCGGGATGCGTGTAGGTGCGCCACGCGGCACTGGAGAACTGGGTCAGAGCGCGGGCCAGACTCAGGAGCCCGGTGGTGCCGGCGCCGGACGGCAAGGCGGCGGCACTAGCGGCCAGGTCGCCTTCACCGGTTCCCCAGGCGGCTATCAGCTCGTGCCGGTCGAACACGACACAGTAGCGGGTCATGAAACTGCTCCTCCGCGGACAGGCGATGCCATGGTGCTGAGCTGAGCCTATGGGGACGGTCGGCAGAACCGGCACGGGATGACCTGTGAGGCACGGCCACCGCTGTGGTCGGGTGCCTCTCCGTGCGGCACTCTGATACCAACTCCTCGTTGAGCCTGCGGTGACGACAGGTCAGCTGTCGTCCTGCGGCGTTCTGCCACCTCATGCCCGAAGGCTCTGCACTCCGGTAACACGTTGCCCAGCTGGCAGCGTGCACCGCATCATCAGCCCATGACTGATCCTTCCCATCACCCCAATCCCGGTACAGGCCTGCTCGGCCCGAACTATGCACGCCACAACCAGCCCAGTGCCACCACGGACACTGAGGAAGGGGGACGGTGGGTGGCTGTCGACGAATCGGGATGGGACGGGGACCAACTGCACGGTGAGGAGCGCAGCCGTTACCTGTCGATCGGATCGGTCGCCATCAGCGACGCCGACGCGGCGCCCATCGTCGACGAGATCCGCACCGCCATCCGCCTGCAGGCACCCGAGCTGAAGTTCTCCAAGGCCTTCGCCGGCCCGAAGAACGGCCAGCGGCGCCTGGTTCTGTCCGAGCTGCTTTCACCGGGAGGCGCCCTGTATGGGAGGGCATCGGTCTATCTGATCGACAAGCACTACTTTGTCGTGGGCAAGCTGATCGACCTGTTCGTTGAGGAACAAGCCCACAGGCAGGGCCGTAACCTCTACAGGGCCGACCGCGCACGCAAGATGGCCCGCAGCCTGTTCGGTGAGGGGCCGCGTGCCCTGGGACCGGTGCTCTTCGACCGGCTGCTGTCGTCCACCGTTGCCTTCACCTCCCACAAGAACCGGGAGCAGCAGGTGACCGTCGACGATTTCTATGAGGTCGTGGAGGAAGCCTGGGCCCGTTCGCGCCGGCGCAATGTCACCGAAGCCCTGGCGCTGCTGCGCACCACCCGGCAGGAAGCCACCGAATACCTTCGGGACGCACACGGGCCGGACGCCTTTCTTCCGCAGGCGTTGGAGCCCCTGATTCCGGCCGTTGCCGCGATCACCGCGAACTGGTCCCGGAAACTGGGGCGGGTGAACATGCTGGTAGACGACCAAAGAGCCCTGTCCGATGCGAACTTCGACGACATCGAGACGGAAGCACATGGCCGTGGACATCCCGAGTTCCGCCACCTCTCCAGGGGAGTACACCTGGGACACCTGCGGCGCGGGCAGTCCACACACCACCCCTCGCTGCAGCTCGCAGACCTGATCTCGGGCGCCGGATTTTCCGTGGCACAGCGTCACAGCGGGCTCGTCAACCCTGCCGGGGAAGACCTCTACCGCGTTGTCGTACCGCTCATCGATGAAGCAGGCATGCTGCCCCACGACGAGCCTGCCCGCGTGGCCGTATCTTCTCCTTGAGCAGTCTGGCCTTTCGATACCCCGGGATCGACAACGACCCGGAGGCGGAGTGGGGTGCCCTGGTTGCGGTACGCCGTGTCGGCGAGTTGTCTGATTGGCCGGAAGCGATACACCGGGGTTGAACTGCATGTTCCCGTAACGGTTCTGCCCGGGCTGACACGGGCCGCCCATGCCAGGGGGCGGACGGCCTCGGACCAGTCGGTGCCCTCCAGCAGGCGGGCGCCAGCTCCGGCGGCTTCGCGCATGGGCCGACGGACCGTCAGGCCCATGCGGTCGGCATCATGACTGATCATTGTCCGTGCGATCGCGATGCGAAGCGTGCCGCGCCTTCTCGTCGGCGAATGCGCCTGCCAGCCACCCGTCCCTGAACTTGCAGGCCGCTGTCCCGGAGTTGCATCCCCGGATGTCCTTACAGCGGCCTGACCGTTGTTTTCCGCTCACCCCGGACCCTGGCCGGATGGCGGCCAGGCACTGCGGGAAGACGACGTCCTGGCCGGCGCCCCGCTTCAGTGGATCTGCTGAAGGGCCGCCGCCGCAAGCGCAGCAGCGAGCAAACCCTTCTGTATGACACCGAGTTGGGTAGATCGCCAGTTTGAGGGCCGGATGTCCGAGCCCTGGTGCAGGATGACAGCACCGGGCTTCGTCTCTGTGCGGAAAGCCAGGACCGGGGATGGGACCTGCTGCGTCGATGGGGGCGTTCGTGTTTCAGCGTCATCTTCACCGTCACGGTGACATCGATCTGGTGATGTCCGCGCTGGGGAGTGATCCTCAGTGCCTGCCGGTCCTGATTACATGGGGTGCGGCGTTGCGGCGGGACGTGGCTTCGGCCTTGCGGGAGGTCATCGCGACCAGAGCGTGGCAGAGCGACTCCCGTGTGCACAGGGCCGCGGTGAACTGGCGTGAGGAACCCCGCTTTCAGGTCTTCCTCGACCAGGGGCTCGAAAAGCGCCGCAACCGCGGCCCCAAATACGAGCACCTGGACATCGCTCTGCTGACGTTCCCCGAAACCCGCGCCGCTCTCTACCGGGTGAACGCGGCGGAATGCCCGCAGCACTGCCGAACGGAGACCGGCACCTTTGCCGAGGACCGTCATGCGGACGACTACCGCGAGGCACTGTTCGGCTGGTACGCCGCCATCCAGCACGCGCACGCCTGCGTCGTGCGGGCAGCGCGCTGGTTTACGGCAGCGCAACCGTCCGACCCCCGCCGGCCTGAGACCTTCACCGACTGGATGAGCGGAACCCGGCACCGCCACAGCAGCGGTAGCGCACAGGAGACGGACCCGGCCGCCCAGCATGCCGTGCGGGAAATCATCCTGATGATGCACGCCTGGAGCCCGCACACCTTCGAAGCCATCGACGTGGCCTTCCAGAAGGCGGAGGGACAAGACGCCTCCCACGCCTGGGGCGGCGGCTTCGAGCCCGCGGGACGGCCTGAGGCCCAGGCGGCCGCGGAAGTACTCGCGAGCGTCCTGACCCCACAAGAACGCCAGCAGGTCCGGGACGTCATCGGCAGTATCGAAGCCGACGACGAGGACCGCGACATGGACCTCGCCAAGGACAGCACACGGGCCTGCACCAGCGACCGCCACCGCACCACCGGCGCCGAATCCGGCGAGCGTGAGGCTTGCGCCACGGCCCGGGCCCGCGTGTACGAGGAGGCCTCCCAGCCCTGGAGCGAAGGCGTCGACCGCACGGCTGGCGCAGCCCGCCTCGCCCGGTTCCTGCTCGGACCCCGCAACGACCGGATCAGCACCGCCCTCGCCGTAGCCCGCGCGGCCGTCGCCCGGGACACCACCGACACCACACCGCAGCTCTGGCACGACAACGCCCCACTCCTGAGGCAAGCCCGTGAAGCCGCGGGACTCGACCTCCACGACGCCGCCCGGCACCTGGGCATCAAGTCCGCCACGCTCGAGCGCTTCGAACAGGCAGCGGGCAAGCTCCCCGGACGCCCGGTCTCCCTCGGCTACCTCCAACTCCTCACCCTGACCTGCACCCAGACGGGCCGCACCGTCCCCGACTGCATCCCGCAGGCCATCTCCCAGCCGGTTACCTCCCTGCCGACCACCCTGTAGTACGCCACCGCCACACACTGTGCGAGGAACCCCGTGTTCGAAGAGGTACATCACCGGCCCTGCGGACGACCCACCAAGTCCGGCGCTCCCTGCCGTGCGCAGTTCTCGGGTCCGGGCTTCGCCTGCAAACTGCACACCACCGACCACGAAAAAGCCCTTGTAGAGGCATACGAGCAAGGCCTTGAGACCGGCCGTGCTCAAGAAAGAGAGTGGGGACAACGCGTAGAGGCCGCACAGGTCGAACGCCTTGAGCGCCAGATACGCAGCCTGCGGGAAGAACTCGACGCCAAGAACCGCCGCTTCGAGGTCGGCGGCGACCAGGCTGTCACCGTCGACGGCTACGGATACCGCTGGAGCGGCTCCGGCACGCTCGAAGTCGGCGACCGTGTGCTCTTGCCCGAGAACTACGTCAGCGCCATGCGCCACGGTCCCGGGCCCCTTCCCCGGGACCGTAACTGAACTAGGCACCACCTATACCGGAACTCTCAGCAGAGTCATCTCCCGAGCACCCGCCAACCCACGGCAGACCGGCTGAAAACCACAAGCCCAAAGCCGTCATCCGAACCGACCAGCGGAGGCTTTCCGTGAAACGCGAGCGCGCCACCACGCTCCTCAACGACATGCTCAACCGGCTGGAAGGGGGAGGCTGGCCGCTGGACCTTGTCGACGAGATCCTCGTCTTCGGCTCCTACGCACGCGGCGCACTGAACCCCTCGGACGTCGACCTGGTCGTGGAGCACCGCAGGGACGACCGTCTCGTCTCCGAGTTCCTTCACTCCCTGTCCTACGGCGGCGACCCCTCCGCCTCGATGAAGCGCGCCCTGAAGGGCAACAGCCGCGGCCTGCAGATCCACTTCGGTGAACGCAAGAGCCTCGAAGCGGAAGGGTTCGAACTGACCTTGCTGTGGACCCGGGGCGAACCCGTCGATGCCGCCCGCACCCGGCTCGCCGCCATCACCCCCGACCCCGAGGCAGGCCGCGCCCCACGCGACCACATGATCGAAGCCTTCGACGGCATCGACCGCTGGGTCCCGCGCCCGGTCCGCATCGATCTCACCGACCTCGTCGACCGCAAGGCCGCGACCATCCGCCAACTCCAGCTCCCCGACACTGAACCCGCCCACCCTGCAGCCCTCGAAGCTCTCACCCGCTGGAGCGAGACGAGCCCGCTGCGCCGCGCCGCGGCAGCCGTCCTCGCCCACCTCGAAGCCACCTCCCGCCCCCTCGACTCCGTCTACCTGCACGGGGAACCGGTCATCGGCAGCCGCTACAGCGACACCACCTGGCAGACCAGCATCGGCTTCGGCTGGAGTCACCACCGCAGCATCTCCCACCACCTGCAGGAGGGCACCGACTGGTTCGAGGTCGTCCGCCCCACCCGGACCCAGCCCCTGCACACCCTCCACATCACCGTCCAGGACCGCTCCGCCCTCCCCGACCTGTGACGGCCGCCCATGCCCGGGTGAGCCTGCGTCAGCCGACGGTGCCGTCCGGCAGACCGGACGGCAAGACTCCTGCCAGATGCCCTGGCCGGCGCCGCGTCGGCGAACACCCCACCACCGGATGCACACCACACTCCTGGCGCATGCGGTTACGGACCTCTTCACTCAGACGGGTCGAGGTAGGCGGCCAGCCGTTGCTGCCAGGCGGCGTCCTCTTCGGACAGGACAGCGCAGCAGATCTGCTGGAGGGTGCCGTCGTCGCTCCAGATAAGAAATCGGCGCCGGCAGGCCTGGAAGGAGCCCAGAGATGGGGGAAGCCGTGTCCACGCCTGTCCGGTGCAGGCGATGTGGACGATGCCTTCCAGGATCTGCCGTTCGCTACGGGGACGGCCCCCGGTATGAGACCGCGCGGGCAGCAGCCTGGACAGGGACTGCCAGGCGACATCACTGATCCGCGGCCGCCACACCGGCATCCCACCGGTCAGCGAAAGCAGTTCATCAACCAGACGCCGCTGCTCTGGCAACAACAGTGTCCGTCGCGCACTCTGCTCCCGCAGCCAGGCGGTGATGTGCTCGTCGTTCGGGGCATCGGGCCACCACTCGACACCGTCCGGGAGCCCGGTCAGGTGGTAGCGGGAGGCCCACCACATGCGCTGCCAGGCCACCGGCCAGGGCGGGTTCCACCATGCATCGAGGTCCGTCAGGCGGTGTCCCAGCCGGGTGAGCCGGCCGAGGCTGCGCTGCCGCTGGCGTTGATTTCTGAGCCAGGTCCCCAGCGCGAAACCGTCAACGACGGTGGGCTGAGACACGGCGAGGTGGCCGTGGCGAGCAGTGTAGGCATGAGCGACAGCCAGGCCATCGGCGACCGGACGCCGCTGCCCGGACCACGTGTGGAACAGCTCGACCTCGCCCGTGGACAACCCGATCTCAGCCAGCAGCGCCCGCTGGCCATCGTGTAACTGCCCGTAGCTGGCGATCTGGTGGCGCAGCCACCGCTGAAGCCAGCCGGGCAGCCCGGCCAGGTTGTCGCCGCCGTGCACCGGCCCCTGCTCGTGCACATGGGCGCGGGCGCGGTACCAGGCACGCTGCCAGTCGACGGGCCAGGGCGGGTTCCACCATGCATCCAGGCGTCGAAGCTGTTCCGTCTGTTCCACGGTCAGTGACGTCGCGTCGGCACGCCTGTTGGCCAGCCATCGCCCCAGATCGAACTCTTCCCGCGCTCGGCCGCCGGTGTGCGCGATGGCCAGATGCCCGAACCGCTCCACATGAAGACGGGCCTGCTCAAGTCCTTCGGTAAACAACTGTGCATGCCGCTGTTCCAGGCCCCGGCCGTGTCCGGTCCGCCGCGGCACCGCCAATTCCACCCGCCACCCTCGAGCCGCCGGTCCGCCACGTCCTGCTGCACCCGAACCCTCACGGGCGCCTGGGCCTGCGCCCAGAGGGTCTGACAGCCGGCGCAGCCCCGTTCCTACTTCCGTCGGCCGGTGCGCGCTGTGTACCCACCACAGCCCATACCGCCCCTGCTGCGGCGGCGATCCCGCCGGACGGCGCTGCTCGCGTACCGCCGCGCGAGCCCAGGACGCCAACGGGCCGCCATGGCCGTCCGCTTCCAGTTCGCCCAGCCACACCCGTCCCAGACGCTCGCCCAACGCGGCAGTAAACCGCTCACCGCCACCCCGGCCGCGCACCAGGGCACCCGCACCGCTTCCGGCAGCCAGCTGCTGCATCCGCGGATCCACCAGAGCTTCCGCGACCGCGACGACCTCCGGGAACACCACCACGTCCCGTACCAGCAGCCGCCACTGCTCAACGCCCCAGCCCGCCGGATCCGGACACCACCGGCGCGTAGCCGCCACCAGCTGCTCTAGGCGCGGCCCCCATACCGTCTCCCGCTCCCAGAAATCCTCCCGCCCCCACCACCCGCACACCACCGCGCGCGCTAGCCCGAACACCTGACGAGGCGCCGCGTCGGCCGCCTGCCCTATCCGCTCCACCCGGTCCCACTGACGCTGCGCCCGGATCAACTCCATCACCAGATTCCCGGCATCAACGAATTCCACCGGATGGCCTTCGCCCACCTCCAGCAGCCACCGGCCATGCCGCGCACACAGCCGCCGCCACTGCGGCCAGTACGCCCAGACCGGCGCCACGCCGCTGCCACGCCGGGCCGCGCACAACCTGCAGCCGAACACCACCGGCCCCCACTCCGAAGCCCCCGACTGCCACCTCGCCCACCCCTGCCCGTCCTCGCCACGGCCAGCCAGCTCCGTCGGCCCTGCCGTCCAGGACGGCAACGCCCGCGCGAGATGGCCTGCCGGCACACGGCACCAACCGGCCAACTGCCCCTGCGCCACTACATTGAGGAGCACCTCACCGTCGGGACGCACACCATGCCTTTGATGCACGGGATTTGCCCACTGCCACCACGCCGTCAGGTCGGTTACCTGCAGCCGGTAGGCGGACGCCACCCGGTGCAGAAAAGACCACGTCGTTTCCCCTGGAAGGGGTGTCACCCGCAGGACCGCCTCCACAGCATCGATTTCCGCCCAATTCGCTCTTGCTTCCTGGCCGCTGCGGTGCAACCCGGCGACCCTGGAACCGACTGGTCAAGACGGCACGGTGCGTGACCGGTATGAAGAGCGCACCGGCTCTGCTTGGAGACCCCCGGCGCGGGGTAGCCGCCCGGCCGGGGAAGCGTAGGAACCAGAGGAGCAGAGCGACTGTGACAGGACGTCAGGCGGAGTCCTGGTCAGGAGTATCGGTCTCGGCTGCCAGAGTCTTGTCCACGAACTCACTCACCAGGAGCCTGACTTGGGAAGCGGGCACGGCCTGTTCCCATCGGTAGGGGGACGTATGGTGCCAGCAATGGAGACGGAAGCGGATGGACCCATCTCCCTCCACCGCACCCCACGGATATCGAGGCGGCTGCGTACACGAGTCGTGAGGGTCGAACACGAATGTGCGGAGCACGACGTCGGGTTGGTGCCGCGGCGGCACCATACCTTCACGACGGCAGCCGTCGCACCGCAAGAGGTGCTGTACCGCGCCCGGGCGGTTGATGAACTGGTAGCCGCCGCCTTCGTACGTATTGCAGCTGGCGCACACCGGACCACGGACGAATCCGTGCTCGTGGCAGTGGTCCCAGCACATGGCCTGCCGCGGGCTGGGGCACAAGACGCACAGGAATGCGTCCGGTTGCGAGTTCTTCGGAAGCGACTTGTACTGCCTGCCCCGCAGATGGCCTTTGTACTGGCGGGCGGCGGCGCTGGTGCATGAGGGACACAGGGTGGTGTAGCCGGCAGTGCTGGAGGAACGCCATTCCCAGATGTCTCCTTGGGCCCCGCACCGGCTGCAGCGGGCGGCCTTTTCGGCGAACTCGGTGGCGATTTGCTCCGCCCGGTCGAGAAGGGCGGCGTAGGCACGCGGGACCATCCAGATCGCGCCGGACCACGTCAATAGCGGCAGTGGGCGCGTGGAGGCGATACTCTGCTGGCCGTAGCGTGCTTCGACCTGTTCCCGGGTCGCCCCGCACCCTAGTCCGTGCTGGTTCGGCCGGGTGCGGTCGCATGGTTGTTGACCTTCGCAGTGGCAGCCGTTGGCCGTCTGGTCCTCGTAGGCAACTTGGTCGAACCAGTTCATGATCTGCAAACGCCACGTGCGTCCGCGGTCGGTGGGTTGAGGACGGGCGTCGACCAGATCGTCGAGATCGATCGCGAGCGAGGCCAGCCGTTCACCGGCTTTGCGGATGTCCCGTTCGTCCAGCCGCCACCGGTTCTTGTGTTTGTAGCCGCGGACGGCGACATCTCCGATGAGCACGTGGTCACTGGTCTGGAAAGCGTAGCGGGCCATGTTTGCCGGGGCTGCAGGAACGGCGCAGCCTTTCGTCAGTTCCTTCAGTAACTGGCCCGCGTATTCGGGGCTGATGAGCGGCATGATGTATCTCCTTGCACGCGTTGAGGAAAAGGCGGGGGACCGCGGGGAAAGAGCCGCCCGTGGCGGTCCACGGCTGGCGATGCTGCGCGGCATGCGCCGACCTGGTAGCGGATGAATCCGCCGTGATCCAGGGGGAGTCACAGGTACGGTGCTCTCCCTGGTCGTAGCGAGGGAAGCGGTTCCCACCCGCTGGTCAAGAAGGCTGCTCTGGCCTGCTCCGACAAGGCGCGAGTACGACCGTCGTCGAGGAGAGCGGCGCGGTCGCTGTACTCGGCGGGCCGTGCCACGGACTGGTCCACCATCCACAAGCGGTCATCGCTGGTGCCGTCTGCCACGGTGAGCAGCCACTGCCGAAGCGGATCCGCTCGTGCGGCCTCCCAGCCACGGGCGCGGCTACAGGCACCCAGCCAGTCCGCGAGCCACGGCCTGCCGATGCGGAGGCCAACCTCCTGGAGAAACAACCTCTCGGCGGCAGCAGCGCCTGCAGCTGCGACGCTCAAGCGCAGGCGCTGCTGCCAGCGGCCGTCCCCGAGTAGCCGGGCGACGGCAATCGTTTCCGGATAGGCCAGCAGGGCATGAGGCACGATGGCCGCCGGGGGGCACCTCGTGACCGCGGCGAGTCGGCGCACCCGGTCCTGCCAGATGGTCTCCGATCTCCATCGCTGCACCTGCCACGACCACACCACCGCCGCGGCGAAGGCCACCACGTCCCTGCCGCGCGGATGCGTCCGTACGAGAGCGACATGGCGCTGGTGAGCCGCAAGGATCTCGGGCAGGCTCTGCAGTGCAATGCCCGCTGGTTTCCCGGCGCGCGCGAGAAGCCAGCGCCGGTGGCGACGGCAGATATGCCCGGCAGCTCCCGGGTACACCTGCACGCCCGGCCCCGCCAACCAGGCCCGTCCGGTACATGGTGGGCAGGCCGCCACCCACGCCATGCCGGGTGTGTACCAGGCGGCCCGCCGGAGCGGGGCATCTTCGAGACGGCTGTGGCAAACGGCGAGGCTGGGCAGCATGGCGGTGAGTTGGGACAGGGGCGTGCCGGTGAACTGGGCCATAGCTGCCTGTGCGGGTACGTTGAGAAACAGTTCCAGTCCGGTTTTGGGTGTGCCCGTCACGTGAACACCGTGCGGACCGTCCAGGACTGCCCGCAGCAAGTCCTGTGCCGACAGCCCGAATCCGGCGGTCATCCTGCGAATCCAGGAGCCGGTCAGCTCCCGGCTGACTGGTGCATGGAGAGAGGGCACAGGTGCTGGATGGGGGGAATGCACAGGCGTGGTCCTTTGCGGCAGATAGGATCGAGAGCCCCGAAACAGGGGCCGCAGTTGGGGTCCTTTGAACATGACCGGCCCGCGATGGTGCGGCGCCAAGGCCGCGGCACCGCGCTAGGTGGCTAGTCCGCCCTTGCGCTGCCTGCGCGTGGCACGTGCCGCGTTCGTAGCCTGAACGTCGAGCACCACCTGCGACAACAGCTTCTTCGTGACCGCGTGGCTTTCGTCGACGATGGAGCGGATCGCGGCCTCCCGCACCAGAAGGGAGAGACTGGACATCACACCGCCGGTGAGCAGATGGATGTAGTCGGCGTGACGGACCAACGTTCCGGGCCGGTGCCGGGCCAGCCGCAGCGCCCCGTCCATTCTCTGCAGAAGCTCCCGCCACGCCGCCTTCTGCACGGGGGTGCCGTTGAGCAGTGGAGGAGTGCGCAGGATCTTGCAGCGGGCGGCGAGCTGAGCGCCGCGCGGGCCGGCTAGCAGCGGTGAGTGCTCCACATCGACACCGGCCAGCACGAACGTTGCAGGTACCCGCTCCGCAAGGGTTTTGACCTGGTCGGAGGTGTCAGCCCCGGGCCGGGTGCGGGTGTTGAGTAGATGGACGTCGTCGAAGAAAACCAGCCGGGTGCGCCGCTCGCACAGCACGTGGCACACGGCGTTGGTGATGGCGTTCTCAGTCATCCGCTCGTGGACCGGGATACCGGCGAACCGGGCCAGGACCTGGACCAGGCTCTTGGGCGTGCAGGTGGGCGGGATGGAAGCGAACGCCACGGGCATGTAGCCTTCCCGGCCCCCGAGGCGGCGTCGTTCGCTCAGCTCGAAGGACCGGCCAAGTTCGGCAAGCGTGGTCGACTTTCCCGCCCCGGGAGGCCCGGACACGATCAGGCCACGCCGGGCGGTGCCCCGCTGCCGGTTGTTCACCAGCAGCGTCAGCCTGAGCTGGGTCAGCGCTTGTTCCATGAACGGGGTCTTGAGAGTGACGAACTCGGAGTGGTAGTCCAGCAGCCGCTTGCGGTTCCAGGACGGATCGCCCACTGGGGGCGCGGGCACACGCGGGCGGGATACCTCGGCTTGCCAGAGGAGGCCGTTCGTGACCGCACCAGGAGCAACCTCGTCGTCGAAGAAGTCGTCGTCTGCGGCGCTGGTTACGGCAGCCACGGGTCCTCCTCCGCTTCCGTGTCACCCAGGATGTGACAGCCGCCAGCGGACCGGCCGGCCTCCAACTCATCGTCACGGGGGCCGAAGATGTCTTCGCCCTCGTCACCGCCGTCGTATGCGTCGGGCACGGTGTCGTCGTCGAGGTCGGGCACGGCGTACACGCCGGCCAGCCCGAACGACGGTGCGGGCACGTCCAGCACGTTGAGCTCTCCTGCGGGCACCGGCACCGCACCCGAGGCACGGGACTTCGCTACCACCCGCCGCTCCGCGGTGGACAGCTTCTCCTTGCGAGCGGCCCGCTTGAGGAAGCCATCCAGGGCCAAGACCAGTGCGGCTTCGTGCTCCTCCCGCGAGCCGGTGCGTTCGACCACCTTGCAGATGTGCTCCCACACGTGGTGAGTGAACGGCAGGCCGACCGAGGTGGCGTGGATCCACGCCACCTCGCGAAACCCTTCCGGCAACCGGACCCAGATCCGGACGGGGTCGTAGGGGTTGTAGTGCACCTCCCACAGACCCTTTTCCGAGGCCACCCCGGAGTCCTGCCCGCGATGGCCGTTGAGGCAAGGGTCGTCGTAGGTGCGGTAGTCGAAGCGGACACCGGCGTCCGTGATCGGCTGCCAGCGCACTGGCAGCAACTCCACGAAGTCGTCCGCCGACAGCGGCACCGGCACATAGCCCGCCACCGGAAGCAGCGCCGCCCACATCTGATTGGGCGTGAGGGCCTTCTTCGGCATCAACGGGTGTCGCAAACCCTCGCGCGGGCGGTGGTGCCAGTGCACGAGGAACTCCTCCCACAGCACCTGGAGCTCGGACACGGTCCACAGCCGCTCCTGCTCCACACGTGAGCCGCGCTCACTCACACGCGAGCCGGTAAAGCCAGGCAGCCACTGACAAAACTCAGTGCCGATCGAGCCGAAGCCCCTCTCTACATGCCCCTTGGCTGGTCCATTGGCCGGAGGCACCGGCTGCAGGGAGATCCCTAGGCTCTCGCACGCGGCCCGCGTGGCGGGGGAGATGAACACCTTGCCCTGGTCGACCACCACTGTCTCGGGCACGATCACCGGCCGTGCTGCTGCATCCTTCAGCCGCTCATCCACAGCGGTCAGCCGCTCGTGCGGCACCACCGACGCGGCCATCGACAGCGCCGCGTCCCACCCCGGACGCATCACCACCGGCGTCATCATCTGCGCCAGCAACACCGCTACATCCGTCAGCTTGGTCCCAGTCGGCCGCAGCACCCCCCACAGCCCGCGCACGGCCACATCCACAGCGGTGGTCAGCTCCAGCCGCCCCACCACCCCGTCGTCCAGGACCACCAGCGCATCCAGCGGCGAGCTGTCCATCATCACGATTTCGCCGGGCCGCAGCGCCAGGGTCGGCTTGAACGGCGGTGTCGGGCGCGCGGCGCGGGCACGCCGCTGCGCCACCGTCCCCTGCAACCCGAGGGACTTCTCCACAGCGTCGAGGAGTTTGTTGAACGTGGACATGGCCGGCACCTCGACCGATTGCTCACCATGCCGTGTATCCAGCCACCACTGCGTCTCCCGCCGCATCCGCTTCTTCCACCCTCGCGAGCGCGAACGCAAAGCTTCCTCAGGCAGCAGGGCACGCAGCGCGTCGACCACCCGGGGATCGGCCCGCTCCAGCCGCGTCGAGCCACGCCGCCTGACGACCAGCCCCCACACTCCGTCCGCGTGGTAGCGTGCCCGCCACCTGCGCACCGTCGCCCGGCTCACGCGCGGCCAGCCCTGTGCGGCCAGTTCATCGGCCTTCGCCTGCTCACGCTGAGCCAGCGTCGTAACTGCGGGGTCGTATTGAGGCTTCACCAGCCCCTTGCCGCTTGGCGTCGGGTATCCGGTCTCCACCTCGCGGACGTGCCGCTCCAGATCGAGCGCACGCAGCTGCTGATCCTCAGGTACCGTCGCCAACAGGCCGACCTGCGGCACTCGAAGACGCGGGCCGGCCATCGGGCCGAAGCCGGGATCCCTCAGCAGCTCGGACAGAGCGAACACGGCCAAGGAGCCGTCCCCGTTCTTGTCGGCCAGCCAGATCCGCGCCCCGGACGCCATGGCCCCCTCGATCCCGGCCACGGTCCACTCCCGGCCGCCGTGCCGTAGGGCGTCACCTAGCGCAAGGATCGGTCGGCTCATCGTGCTGCCCCCGTCCGCGTAGCAACCGCGACCATGCGCTCGTGCAGTACACGCTCCAGCGGCACGCTCAGCACGCCAGTCCACAGCGCATGGAACACGACCGGCCACACCGCGATCGGATCGCCCAGCAGATGCACTCCCTCCATCAGGGACAACGGGGCGCGGAAGCATGCGATTACCTCAGGCAACCGGCCCCCGGCGCACCGCGGATGCCGGTAGCCGGCCAGCCAACGCACGTTGGCCTCCACCACACGCGGCGGCGGCCCCACTAACCGGTACCGCCAACCTGCCGCCGTGGCCGCAGCCTCGAGGTGTGCAGCACGCCGGACGAGCCGCCGCCCGGCTCCGAACGTGCCTGCACAATCAACCAGAAGCCCACTGCCGTCTGCTAAGGCTTGTCCCGTAACTGCTGGTCACAGGTGAGATGATCTTGGCGTGGCTGGTGTGATCACGGCGTCGGAGCCGTCTTGGATAGCCCCGTTCACCGGGCTGAGCCCGCGTTGTTTCGGGAAGCTGGTGAGCGTGCTGCGGCGTGAAGGTGCGGACGCGGTCCGCAAGGGCCGGCCGTGGAGCCTTCCGTTGGAGGACCGGACTCTGCTGGTCGCGGCGTACTGGCGGACGAACTTGACGATGCGCCAGCTCGCCCCGCTGTTCGGGGTGTCGAAGTCGGCGGCGGACCGCATCATCGACCACCTCGGGCCGATGCTCGCGCTCCAGCCCCGAAAGCGGTTCGCCAAGGACACCGTGCTCATCGTGGACGGCACCCTGGTCCCCACCCGCGACCACTCCATCGCCGCGCAGTCCAAGAACTACCGGTACTCCACCAACCACCAGGTCGTCATCGACGCCGACACCCGCCTGGTCGTCCTGGTCGGCCGCCCGCTCGCCGGAAACCGCAACGACTGCAAGGCATGGGAAGAATCCGGCGCCAAAGCCGCCGTCGGCAAGACACTCACGATCGCCGACGGCGGCTACCCCGGCACTGGACTCGTCATGCCCCACCGCCGGCGTAAAGGCGAAGACCTGCCCGACTGGAAGCAGGCACACAACAAGTCCCACAAGCAGGTCCGAGCCCGCGTCGAGCACGTCTTCGCCCGTATGAAGACCTGGAAGATCCTCCGCGACTGTCGCCTCAAAGGCGCCGGCGTCCACCACGCCATGCTCGGCATCGCCCGACTGCACAACCTCGCCCTCACCGGATAGGCAAGCGGACCGCCACGCGGCCAACCACGCCCGAGACGACCCGAAGATCATTTACGGGACAAGCCTTAGACGTGCCATCAGATGCGGCGCATGCGAGATGGTTTTCCCGCCCCGGCCATGCCACAGGAGCTCCACCGGCCGACAGGCCAGGGCCACTACCCTCGGGTCGTGGTCCAGCATCATGACCTGCGTGCGCATGGCCTTGAATCCATAGGGCACCAAACACCGGTCAGTCGCTGACCACCACCAACCCGGTGCCGTACGGCGGCCCTTGAGTACTGGAAACTGCCGTATCGGCAGACACTCTTCCAGTGCCTGCTCTTCGGCAGCTTCCAGCCACGGCACCTCACGCTTGACTCCGAGCGGATCCACGAACCGAGCCATCATGCGCGCCGGGTTAGCGGAATGACGGCCAGCGCTCAGGAGCGGTGCGAGGGCAGACTGCTCCTGCACCGAGAAAGGCAGGGAGGTCACGAACAACTCTCCAGTTTGCAAGGGAAACAGGACGGAAGGCACCGCTTGGACTCAAGACAGGTGCCTGGAACACGTGTTGAGCAAGGACCGGCCTGGCCTACGACGACTAGTCGGGCCGTCATGACGCGCTCAGGCCGCGAAAGTAGGCGAGGTCGGGAGAAGACCTGACACCGCAACCTCCGAACAGATCACCGCGATGTTTGCGGCATCCGGCCGGACATATCCAAGCGCTCGATGCTGCCAGGCAGAAGTAGGGCATGGACGCGCGGCATCGCCGCCGCCTGTTCCCTGCAAGACGAAGGGTGACTCATGAGCGCATCCTGACGCACCGTCTGGCCGCGCCTGAGGCGTCCAATCTCAGTACCAGGCGGTAGCCGAGACTTCGCGCCATTTCCGTTGCGTCGGTTGCGGATGCATTGTCAGACCCCCGCTCTACACTGCCCCGCCTTCTGCTCCAAGACGAGGTACTCCACCACGCACTGTGCCCGCAGGCGCGACGCTCCAAGCTGCGCATAGTCGTTGCGAACAGTAAGACGCGGCCGACCTTCAGCTCGCAGCTGACGACAAGGAAGGAGAGGAAGACGGCCGCGCGCTACACGCGTTGCATCCCGGCCACGGCATGGGAACAAATGACCGAAAAAATCTTGCTGAGCGTGAGCCCGCTCTAAGTTCGAAATGTGTTCGACGCGCCGTCTGCGGCAGGGACATCAGCCGCAGCACGCCTGACGGCTGAACCCGGCCCTGCTCGAGTCGTGGTGCCTCCGCCGGTGGCCTCCGCGTGCATCAACCCGATCCGGTGCCCGGCACCGTCAACTGGAACCACTCGGCACCGACGGCGCTGTGGATCAGGGGGCTTCTGCCTCGTCGCACGCAGCGATGTCATGACGGGTCAGCAACGGTTGCCGAGGTCAAGCCAACTGCCCTTGTGATGAACCTAGTTGTCAGTGCCTCTTTCTACGCTGCTAAAAGCGCATCACATGGGGAGCGGATATGGCGGACGAGACGGTGGTCGTGCAGGAGCTGTGGCCGCAGGTGCTGGAAGCAGTGAAGAAACGGCGGCGGTTCACCTGGATTCTGTTGAGTCAGAACGCGAACGTGTCCTTCTACGACGGGGCCACGCTGACACTGGCCTGGGTCAACCAGGGCGCGGTGGACAACTTCGTCAGTTCGGACTCCGTGCCCGTGCTCGAGGCGGTGCTTGAGGAAGTTCTCAGCCGTCCAGCCGCCGTTGAGTCGGTCCTCGAGCAAACACCACCTGCGCCCCTGTATTCCATGCCGGCAAGCACGGCGGTGCCAGCGCATGCACCTGCCGCCACTGCTGCCCTGCCACCCCGGCCAGCCGCGTCAGCGGTATCCACTCTGCATCGCGTGCTGGGTCAAACGGCGTTCTTGATGTATGAGCAGGGCAATAGCGAGGCTGCTGCCCTGCTGGCGGATGTAGGAAACGTGGAACTGATACCGGGCAACTGCTCCGGGGGGTGGGCAGCCGTTCTCATTGTGTCGCCCTATCTCGTTCCCCGGTTCACCGACGAGGTCCTCGCAGCCATTCAGCCGGTGTTCGTACACGTGGCGGGACGGCATGGCCTGCAGGTCGATGGCGTCAGTGCCGCTCTTGCGCTTCCCGAGATCGGTGACGACTGGCGGCAAATCCTGCAGGCAGAGCTGGACAAGGAGGCAGCCTCCGAGCAGGCGTCCAAGACGCACACCAAGGAAGCATCCTCCGCCGTCGGCCGGGAGGATCTCGTCAAGGGTCAGGCATCAGAATGTACCCGGTATGGCAAGACCACTGGTCGCCGATGCCGCCGCCAGGTCGCCGAATGGCCAGCCTACGATGACCTCCCTTCTCCTGTAGCCGCGTGCGCTGGCCACCTCACGCCTGAAGAAAGGGAAGCCCTCGAGCAGGCACGCAATCGGCGTGGAAAGGAAAACAGAGCCCGCTGGGCAGAACTGGCTGCTCGCGAGGCCTCCGGCGGCGTGCCAGAACCTGCAGCGAACCCCTCCTTCGCGTCGCGGCCGTGCATCGGCCAGTGCACGTCGCAGGAACGTGCCTGGGGACACGACTCCGACGGGGCCTCGATGTCGTGCGCGAACTGCGACAACTGGGTCTGCGTCAGCTGCGGGCAAGCGCAGGTCGAGGGAGTCTTGGAGTTTTGCGCCGACTGCTCGGAACGCGAGTCACTATATGACCCGGAACCCGAGTGGGAACGACAGTATGACGGTGAAGTCGATACCGGTCCAAACCCCCACGTCCGACTGACGGCCATGGTCAACGATCTCGTCAAAGCGACAGGTGCCACACATCGGGAAGTGAACGCACGCCTTAACCGCAGGATCGGAGTGATCAGCAGGGTCGGTGCCGACGAGCAGGCTATCCGCCGTGCAGCCAGTGCCGCCCGCGCATGGCTCGACCAACTCGATTCCTCCACCTGACCAGGACCGACGAGACCAGAGAGCATCAGGTCGTGGCCGTTGCCGAACCGCAGTTCTCGGGCGGCTCTCCGACTGTCGGACGCTGTTGCGGCGGGCCGCCGAGGTGTAGCCAAAGGGCGCAGCCGATGCGGCCCGCAGGACGCCTGTGCTGCCTGGCAGCGGACGGCCTGGGTCATGGTCCGGTGTGCGCGTCCTCTGCTGGTTGGGCCGGCGCATCTGGCCACGCCATGCCATCAAGAGTTTGACGCCCTTTCGTCTTCCGAACTACACTGCATGCCGAATCAGATATCTGAGCAGGGATTAGGTGGGGATGGGGTGCTGCTGACGACCGGACAGGCCGCGGAAGAGCTCGGCTGCGCGATCACCACGTTTCGCCGCCTCATCGCTGCAGGACTGTTGCCGGGCCTGTCCCGCCGCGGCGTACGCGTCATGGTCCCGCTTGAAGTCGTCCAGGCTCTGCAGACGCGGCGGCAGGCGCCGCTCGATCGACTGCCGGTCCAGGAAATCGCCGTCCTGCGGGTCGATGCGGCCCGGCGGACGCAGGGACCGGAACGCTCCTGGCTCGGCTTCGCTGCTGCCCTCTCGCCCGATGACCTGCTCAAGGCGCTGCGCGGCTGGTGGCGGTGCGACCCGGCGAGTGTTGCGGCCGGGAGAGTGCTGCCGGTCACGCTCGCGGGCTACGTGGTGGCCGTCCTGACTGGCCTTCAGCGGTGGGAGAAGAACTCCGAGGGCCGTCACGCCTTTCCCGGCGCTCGTCTGGCCGGCTACGTCACCGACCTGGCCGCCCCACATACCTGCCTCACCTCCCAGACCGGAGGCGACCGGCAGCTTGCCGAACAGCTGCTGGGTACGCGGCTGGTCTCCCACTCGGGCGGAGCCCTCGCCTACGTTTCCACTCACGCCACCGTCGACTGAACCCGGCCCGGACAAGGAATGCTCGATGGATGCACAGAGCTACAGCGCCGCGCTCGCCGATCTGCGCACCGTGCGGGACCAGATCAAGAGGACCCGGGCCGTACTGGCGAAGCAGGAAGCGGACCGCGACAAGCTGATCATCCAACTGGCCTCCTATGCGAAGGCGAAGGCGGAACGGATCGCTCCGGCGGCCGGACTGAGCGTGGCTCACATCGTCACCCTGGCCCCTGCGCTGGCCCTCGACCGCCTCACTACGGCTGAAACCGCCCCGTCCCACCCCGAGCCGGACCTCCCAGCCACCGCAGACGCTGAGTCTCCGCCCCACCTCACCGCCCGGACAGGTGCGGTGGCGCCCGCGATGACCACCACCGCACCAGCACCGCCCATGGCCGCCGCGCTGCCGGCGGCCCCTGCCGAGGGCCCCGTCTCCGGGAAGCCTCAAGCCCCGGACGCGCCGCGTGCTCTCCCGTCGATCCCCGAGGGAGCAGCGGGCAACAGTTGGTTCACCCACACCCCGAACCTGCTCTCCACTCCGCCGAACTTCACCCAGCAGGCCCGCACCACGGTCTTCCTGGACACGGACACGGGCGTGCTGGTGCACCGCAGCCAGACCTACCGCCTCGACCTGGCCAACACTTCGGTCGCCGCCATTCTGACCGCCGTCTTCCATATCCTGCCCGAAGGTACGGAGCGCATCTACATCACCGCCGGTGACCCCTGGCACCGTGACGCCGACCGCTATCCGTATCTGCGGGATGCGGTCGCGGCCTGGCTGAACGCCCCCACGCCGGGCTGGCGCACCGACACCGGCCGAGGCAAGGACCGGATGGCCGGGCACTTCGTGCACGCCCGCCATCCTGTCGGCCGTTACCAGCGCGAGGACGGCGACAGCCACGTCGAAATCCGCTCGGTGGGGGAGTGGTTCGACACCGGCGGCGACGACCCGGCCACCGTCCGGGACGCGTTCGTGCTGCTGTGGCAGGCGCTGCGCCGCCACTGGACCGACGCCGTCGTCATGGGCTCCCCCTCCCAGACCGGCCGCGACCTGTGGACCCGCACCATCCCCACCCGCGGCCAGCACGCCGAAGGCTTTCCCGTCCTGTCCGAGGAACTGCGCGGCCTGCTGCACGCCACCGCCGGCCAGGGCCGCAACGAACTCATCCTCCCGCCCCGCGTGCCCGAACAACTGCCCCAACTCGTCGAGTACGACCGCACCTTCGCCTACGCCAAACACACCTGGAAGTCCCCGGTCGGTACCCCCCGCCGGATCACCGCCGCCACCTTCGCCTCCTGGAGCGAGAAGGAACAGACCCGGGCCCTGTACGGCTGCGGCCACTGGCAGGTGCGGGCCACCGTCCCCGACACGTGGAATCATGTCGGCATCCTGCCCGCCCCCGCACCGGGCGACCGCGCCTGGCACTACCCGGCAACCCCGGGCGCGACCTTCACCACCTGGGCCGGCGGCCCCGAAATCCACACCGCCCTGACCAACCCCCTCACCCCGTGGAAGATCGAAATCCTCGACGGCATCCTGTGGGAGGACGGCAAACCCCTCGAGGACTGGGCCAAGAAACTCAAAGAGACCTGGACCAACCTCTCCGCCCAGGCCCACTTCCAGGGTGACGCCCAGCAGGCCCGCGCCGCCCACCTCGCCTCCCGCGCGGTGCGCGCCATCCTCCTGTACGGCATCGGCTCCTTCGCCCAGCGCCCCCGCATGGTCACCGGCACCACCCCCCGCACCCTGGAGCGCGACATCCCGCCGGACGCCGAAATCATCGGCTTCGACGACGAACAGATCACCTGGCAGAAGCCCACCGGCTTCAGCCGGGACCCCAACGCCCACCCCGAATGGGCCGCCGCGATCTGGTCCGGCGCCCGCGCTGCCCTCCTTACCCAGCGCCACCGCGACGACAACACCTACGCCGGAGCCCTGCACACCGAACCCGGCAGCGTCGTCGCCTTCCGCACCGACGCCCTCTACCTCACCCAGCCGCAGGCCTGGCCGCATCACCATCAGCCCGGCGACTACCTCCTCAAGGGCCACCTCACCGGCCCCGTAGCCGCACCCACCACCGAGGCAGAACTCCTTACCCTGCGGGACGCCGGACGCACCGCCCTCACCCCCAGCGCAGGAGAGGCCTGATGCCACCCCGCCCCCGCCGCAACCGCCCCACCGGGCAACGCGAATTGAACGAGGCCGCCCAGCTGGCCGACCAACTGCAGTCAGCCGGCTACACCAAGCGCGACATCGCCCGCATCATCAACCGCGACGCCTCCCTGGTGTCCCAGTTCTACACAAAGAACAAAGGCGCAGCCTTCGTCCCTGCCTTGCGCCAGGTCCTGGCCGCCGTCCAGACAGGCGGCATCACCGACCTCCCCGACCTCGCCTCCATCGCAAGCCGGCACATCACCCGCCGCACCACCACCTCCGGTGCCACAGCCCGGGTACGCGGCAAAGCCGTCCTGATCACTCCCACCGGCTCCGGCACCGGTCGCGTCGGCGCCCAGGCGATCGCCTCCGGCTCCTCCCGGCTGCGCCCTCTGATCGCCGAAGCCGCCCGCCACGGCCTGCGCCTGGCCTTCACCGTCCGTCTGGCCAAGACCGGCTACGTGCACCCCTCCGGCAGCCGCACCGACTCACCCGGCATCCGCCGCGACGTCATCCAGCGCACCGACCACACCGAGGAGCGCTCCTACGGCTCCTCCCAGACTGGCGGGCACGACGCCGCCGGCTTTGCCCAACGCGTCGACGCCGCGGGCGGAGACGTCACCGCAGCCGTTCATCAATGGCTGGTGGAGACCGGCCGCATCCGTCCGGATGTGCACATCATCCACCTGGAGATCCGCACCTGGCGCCCGCGCTGATGCGTCTGGGCGGTATCGCTGGGATCGCAGGTGCCTACATCCCGCCGCCGCTGGGTGACTGTCCGCCTGGCCACAGCAGTACGGAAATTACGGGTCGGGACCCCAGGCAATCCCTGTCACCCGACTGCTCGTACTGCCTGCTGCGTACTGAGGCACGCCCGTTGTGCCCCGCCTGGGGCATTCGGTGCCGGGGCCACGGGTTGCGGGACGGAGGAGTGCGCGGCGGCCCGAGGATGCTCAGCCGGCCGCTGCCTCCGGCTGCGGCTCGACCACAGTGGGCTCCGGGGCGGACGCGGCGGTATAGAACACGGATGAGCCCTGCTTGGCGCGGTGAGCGTGACTCTTGGCAACGAGTCCTTCGAGGGTGGTGCGCACGACGGTGGTCTTGATGTTGCGCTCGGGATGGGCTTGTCCCAGCGCGGAGGAGATTTCTGCAGCGGAGCGCGGCTCGCCCTGCTCCACCAGGTGAGTGCGGATCAGTTCGACGAGGGTCGGTGCGGAGGCTGCCGCAGGCGAGGCTTTGGCAGCGGGCTTCTTGGAGGCAGTCTTCTTTGCGCCTGTGGCGCCTGCCTTCTTGGGCTTGGCCGGCTTTGGTGTGGCAGAGGTCCGCTCAGGTGCGGACTGCGAGGTGCTGGTGTCCGGCCGGGCCGGGCTTGCGACGCCGAGCGCCTGCTGCATGCTCACCAGCACACTGTGGTCGTGCTGCAGGGCACTCAACTGCTCCTGCAGTGCCTCGATCTCGGCGGCGATACGTTCCTGTTCCTTGGTGTTGCGATCGAGATCGCCTGCCACCTGGGCGCTGTACTGCGATGTCAGTTCGGTGGCGGGCGCCCGGTTTTCAGACATGACATGGGCCTTTCTTCGATGTGCGGCTGTGGCGGTGAAAGTAGCAGGTGCCGAGCCCGCGAAGAGCTGTGGAGTGTGTCCGTCCACGACAACTGAGCCGTTCGCAGACCGCGACAGTCTAGAAACATGTATGCACGAGAGGAGCGAGATGCTCCTGTCGAGTGATGTCTCATTCTCTCCCGCCGAGCGCGGCACGGCGGGAGAGGGGAGCGCGATCACTGCCGCACATCTGTGCGGCCCACTTCGGCAGGGGACGGAAAGTGCCAGGAGACTTCATCACTCTCCTGGCAGTACTGCCAGGAAGCCAGCATGCGCGCGGCGACCAGCCGGTCGAGGAGTTCCTCGATCTGGTGTGGTGAGTGCCCGCATAGGCGAGCGAGTACTTCCATGTCGGTCCTGCCTCCCTCGTCCGACGTGCAGGAGGCCACGGCCAGGGCAGTCAGTCGCACGGACGGCGGCCACCCGTCAGGCAAAGCCCTTGGGGCGGGGCTCAGTGCCCACTGGGCGGCGCGGGCCCGCGTACGGCGTCCGGCTCGCTGAGCGAGGACCGCGGCGTCGAGTAGTTGGGCCTCCATGTGCGGATGCCCGCCGGCTCTGCAGCTCAGCCAGCCGGCATGCTCCAGCTCTTCCCACAGTTCCCCGCGGCCGCGCAGCCGCATGCCGCGCAGCAGTCCGCCCGGCAGCCGGACATAAGCGCTGGCGTCGGCACGCAGGGCGCACTGCAGAGCAAGCAGGCGGGCGGCGGGGGAGGTGAAGCGGGGCAGCGCGGCACCGAGGTAGGTGAGCATCTCCCGCACCCTTGTGCGCTCACCCGGCCCGTGGAGCGGCCTGGGCGGAGCAGATCGGGCTCGGGACGCCGGGCATCTGGGCCCGGGCCTGAGCGACGTGTCGGGTACGACGGCCGTGTCGCTCATCACCGCGGCACAGGCGGAGCAGGCGTCGGCCAGACGCCAGGTGCGGCCACTGCGATCCCGGGTCAACGCGAGCAGGACCGGTCCGGCGCACCCGCGGTGGCGACGGTGCCAGACACACCCCCGCGCCCGGCACTGGCAGGTCCGCAGGTGCGAGGGCAGTACGTCCGCTCGGGCATGACGAGCCAGGTGTGTCAGCGCGGCGGACCGTGCGGAGGAGGCCGACAGAGGAGTGGCTGCCGCACAGCGGGGATGAGGGCAGGCCAGCAGCGGGCCGCCTGTCTGCGGACGCAGCTCCACGGTCCAGATGCGCCGCACTGGCGCATGCGCCCGGGCAAGCCTCATCGGCTGGTCGTCCTCCCCTCTGTTCCTGCCGCGGTGGTCGGTGCCCGGCTGTTGGAGGCCGGAACGAACGCACGGTAGTGCAGATCTCTGCACTGTGAATGTCACTCCCGCCTCGCCAGATAGTGCAGAGGTCTGCACTGACAGGGCAGGGTCCTGCACCGTCGGATGGTGGAGTGACGATCTTGCCGCCCGACCCCGACCTCACCGCGCTGCGCGTCACGCTGGCGCGCCTGCGGGGCGAACGCGGCTGGACCTTCGACGAACTCGCCGAGCGCAGCGGCCTGGCCCGCCGCACCCTCATCGACCTCGAACACGGCCGCACCACCGGCAGCGTCACCACCTGGCACGCCCTCGCCCACGCCTTCGACGTACCCATCGAGCACCTGCTGGCCCCCCTCTGCGACGACCACACCCCGCCCGGCGCACAAGGCTCCTGACCTGCTGGCGCGCCCTTCACGGACCCCGCCGCAAATCACCCGAACCGGTGAGCAGGTATAGAACACAAGACCGTTAGCCCGCACGCCCGTTCCCTCCGGCTGGGCCGACCGGAGGACATACCGGCCGCCGCGGCACCCCGGGCCGCGTGTCGCCTGGCACGGTCCTCGCCATGTGCCCCACTCCCACCCCCGCCGGCCGCCACTGGGACGGCAGCCCCCGCGTCACCCGCCGCCCCCGACCCCTGCGGGTGGCCGGCACCAGTCCCAGCCGCCTACTACGCGTCGGCCAGAGCCGCTGCTGCCGCCAGTGCGGCAACCGCATCGACCTCTACCAGCGCACCGACCAGCGGCCCATCGCCCTCCACCCGGCCGAACTGGCCGCCGCCGACGTCCCCGAATCCTCCCGCTGGCACCTGAGCGGCGGCATCGCCCACCCGCACGGCGACGGCAGCGCCTGGTGCCGCATCCCGCACACCCTGCTCTGCCCCCGTCGCACCCCCACCTGCAACACCGCCCCGGGCCTCGAAGCGATCCGACGCCAACTCGCCGTCCGCACCCGCCGCATGATCGACACCGGCAACTTCACCCCCGCCCCGGCCACCAGCACACAACCCACCACCGCCACCGATACCGACACCGGTGAACCCGACCGCCCCGTCGTACAGATCCTGCTCTGCCGCTACCTCGCCGAACACCCCCTCAACGATCTCCGCTGCGTAGCCCAAACCCGCCACCGCCACCGCTGCACCCACACCGTCCCTGCCCCCAACGGCCCGACCGGGACCTGGAGACTGCTGCCGGCCACAACACAGCACGGCCAACTCGCCCTCCCCGACGGCCTGATGGCCGTCTACGACCTCGGCAAGCTCCCCTACAGCGAACAACTGCGCTGGCGCGCCCAACGCTGCCCCACACACGCCGCAGCCCCCGGTGCCGCCGAACTCGCCCTGGCCGGATGGCAGCCCTTCGACCCCCTCCTGCACGCGACACACATCCACACCCGACTGCCCCACCCCCAGACCCGCCGACAGGGGAGGGGATGACGATGCCGCACCACGCCCTGGAAATCGTGCTCACCCGCCCCCTGGCCCAGGCCGAACTCCGCGGCGCCGCCCGCGTACTGTCGCTCGCCGCCAACCACGACACCACCCGCCTCATGACCCTCGTCCACGCCAAGACCCCTCACCAGGCCGCCCGCCGACTACGCCACCAGCTCGGGGCACGGCTGCCCATCGACGTGATCACCACGCACTACCCGGACACCGACCACAAGGTGCTCCTCAACATCGACTTACCGGCCGCCACCCACACCGCCCTCACAGCCGAAGCCTGCCGCGCGCACCAGAGCCCCGAGCGCTTCGTGGAACTGGCCCTGCACCGCGCCCTGGCCCAGCACGCCGACCAGGAGACCGACCGCCTCGACCGCGCGGTACGCGAACTCCTGGCCCACACCACCCCCGCGCACCTGCTGTCCGCCGTCGGGCATGCACTCACCCGGCTTCCCGAGAGGCCCACACGATGAAACCGACCGACGAGCAGGTGGCAGCAGCCGACGCCTTCCAGGCCGGCGACCACCTTGCCCTGCAGGCCGGTGCCGGCACTGGCAAGACCACCACCCTCGCTCTCCTCGCCCACGCCACCCGGCGTCGAGGCCGCTATCTCGCCTTCAACCGGCCCGTCGCCCAGGCCGCAGGCGCCCGCTTCCCGAACACCGTCCAGTGCAAGACCGCGCACGCCTTGGCTTACGGGGCCGTCGGCCACCGCTACACCCGCCGCCTGAACGCGCCGCGCCGTCCGGCCTGGCAGACCGGACAGGCCCTCGACATCACCAAAGCCATCCGCATCGGTGACTGCGAGGTGACCCAAAAGGCTCTCTCCAACGCCACGCTGCGCACCGTCACCCGCTTCTGCCACACCGCGGACGAAGCCATCACCCGCCACCACGTGCCCCCACTACGCGGTCTGGAACACACCGACCTGCACGCCCAACTCGCCGCTCACATCGTGCTGTTCGCCCACAAGGCCTGGGCCGACCTGCAGCACCCCTACGACGGCGCGGTCCGCTTCGAGCACGACCACTACCTGAAGATCTGGGCCCTCACCCGGCCGAGAATCGACGCAGACTTCCTGCTCCTCGACGAGGCCCAGGACACCAACCCCGTCGTTGAACAGGTCTTCCTCAGCCAGCGCGACCACGCCCAGCTCGTCATGGTCGGCGATTCTGCCCAGGCCATCTACCACTGGCGCGGCGCCAAAGACGTCATGACCGGCTTCGACGGCACCCAGCTGGCCCTGTCCCAGTCCTTCCGTTTCGGCCCCCTACTCGCCGAGGAGGCCAACCGCTGGCTGCATCTGGCCGACGCCCCCCTCCGCCTGACCGGCACCCCTGACGTGCCCACCGAACTCGGCCCCCTCGCCCGGCCTGACGTGGTGCTGTGCCGTACCAACGTCGGCGCCATGGCCCAGGTCATGGACCTGATGACTGCCGGATGCCGCGTTGCGCTGGTCGAGGTAGGAGACAGCCTGCGCGCCCTGGCCCTGGCCGCCCGCGACCTGAAAGACGGCCGCCGCACCACCCACCCCGAACTGATCCTGTTCCCCTCCTGGGGCGAACTGCAGGACTACGCCGCCCACGACCCCGCCGGCCGAGACCTGCAGCCCCTCGTTGACCTCGTCGACACCCACGGCACCGACGCCATCCTCGCCGCCGTCGCCCGGCTCGTGCCCGAACAGCACGCCCAGGTGACCGTATCGACCGCCCACAAAGCCAAAGGCCGCGAATGGCCCCGCGTGAAGATCGCGGACGATTTCACCCCGCCCAAGAACACCGACCAGCAAGACGCCGAAGGCCGGGCCGTACCCGGACCTATCCATGACACAGACGCCCGCCTCGCCTATGTCGCCGTCACGCGCACCCGCTCCCGACTCGACCTCGGAGGCCTGTCCTGGATCCACGACCATCCACACGGATCGCTATGACGTAGCCACGGCACGATCGGGCGCGACCAGTCCGTCTTCCGCAGAGCAGACACGTCTCGGCAGGCCGCCGCGGGAGTGCGTCGTTGAGCTGGGATGGTGTCCTTGGCCCGGTCAGCAGCGGGGGCTGGCCGCCTCGGTTACTCAGTGCTGGCTGGTGAAGCCAGCTGAAACTGGGGCAGGCCGCTGGCGACATCGCACTCGGCCACCGGTCCGTCGACATCCTCGCCCGCGTCCAGTCCTCCCGAGCCAAGGACTACGTCCGTGAGTTCATCCACCACACCCACACCGAACTCGGCATTTCTGCCTGAACTTGGCCAGCCGGTGTGTGACGTCACTCGATCGATCCGCCATCCGCGGCAACCCGGATGCAGAGATCACCCCGAGGACACCCGATGGGTCTGGGTAGACGTATCCAGATACCGCTTGCGCCACGTCCGAAGGCATAACCCACGCTGAGGCGGACGGCTGATGAGGAAGCCACGTCAAATTGGCGCATGCCCGACGGGGGCAACTCCGGGGCGTATCGCTCCCGATCTGCTGACGCCAGCGTCGTTGCCGACGGGTCTTCCCTGTTTGTCGGGGGATGCAGGTTGCCTAGAACACCGTCTTAGGGTGCAGATGCGGGAACATCGTTGCGCTCGCGGTGTTGGCGGCGGGGGAGCTTTTTGACGCTCCTAACGTCGGTGAGTGCAACGACCAGGGCAGCTGTGGCGGATCCGGCGGCGATGGCGATGACGAGGCTGAGGGCTCCTTGGGTCACGTGGGCAACTTTCGCCACGGCGATGGCCGCCCCGCCGGCAAACGCTCCGCGTGCCGCACCCAGAGTCCGGCGGCGAGAGACAGCAGTTGCCAACCGCGAGCGGCGTGACGGCCTGCGCTGTTCGGCACGCTGCTGGTCCTGTGCGTCCAGACGCGCCATGATCGCGTCGAATCGCTGGTCGAGGTCGTGTTCGTCGCTTGCCAGCCGCCGCTGCAGTGTGTGGTAGTGGCGGTAGAGCATGACTGCGAACCTATTCGTCGTAGTAGTACTCATTGTGCGTTCCTCCCCATTTGCATGAAAAAGGGCTTCAGTACGTCTAGGTTGACTTCTTCCGCAGCCAACTTGGCGAGCCCTTTTGCTTTTTGCACCCTTCTTGTCGAGGCCGCTCCGCCCACTGCCTGAGTCAGACCGTCCATGGTCAAGAGGTGAAGGCATTCAGCTTCCACTGCCCGCCGCTCGGCAAGACTGAGCCGGTCAATGGCCTGGAGCGCCCGACGTACCGGTTCAAGATCTTCAGTCAAGTACGGGTCGAAGACATCTTCGAGTCGGTACGTGGCATATGCGCGTGCGGCTCCACTCTCCCTGAGCGCACTGACGATTCCCTCTGCAGCCTTCCGCAGGTCACAGAAGCCGAATCCTTCGCCCTGCTGGTCGAACACCTGGAAGAACGCCTTGTCGGCGATGTCCAGCGGATCGATGGTCAGCGGCGCGCACTCCAGGAGGAGGAACAGGCGTAGCGGTCCCACATGAAGCTTGTACAGGCGACGCATTACCTCCTGTTGCTCGGCCGTCCTGCCGGCGACGCGCCGTGAACCGATCAAGGAGACCCCTCCTTTCAGAGGCATCCGCAGTCGGTGCCGGCAATCGGAGGCACCGTCACTTCGTGTTGCGGGTACGACAGTAGCGATGCCGGGTCCTTGGCGCGTTTACTTCTCTGCCATCCCACGCTCCTCGACAGTTGCGGCTCTTGGGACATACGCATGTCCAAAGCAGATGATTCAAAAGAAGATTCGATCAACGAAGATTAAGAGTGGCCTGTGCTTCCTTGAGGAATGGTTGTCCTGGTAGGGCAGCCATCTGGCTGCCCTGGTACGCAGAACACTGGTGACGAGGGGGAAACATGAGCATCGACGCGATCGCTGCGCTAGCGGCTGCAGGCGGTACCGCCGTCGTCCAGGCAGCCAGCACCGACACCTGGAACACAGTTAAAACGGCGCTGGCCCGCTTGCTCGCGCGCGGTGACTCCGCCGCCGAAACCGCTGAACTTGAGCGCCTCGACCGCACCCACGCGGCTCTGACGGGAGCTGCTCCCTCCGACCGGAACCGTATGGAAGGTGTCTGGCAGACCCGGCTCGAAGCGTTCTTGAGTGGCATTACCGACGTGGATGCCCGCACCACCGCCGCGCATCAGCTCGCAGCCATCCTCGATACCGTCCACGATGCTCACGGCCCGGTCGCCCATGTCGGGGGAGCAGCGGCCGGCGGCGACATCACTATCCGAGCCGATCACGGTGTGGCTGGCGCTGTCGTTAACGTTGAAGGCGGGGTGAACATCGGCTCCCCTTTACCCCCCCAGCGCCCCTGATGGCGCTTCCGGGTAGTGATCTTCCGCATCAGGCGCGAATCGTGGCGCAGAACGGGGCGCTGGCCGCCGGCCGCATCGATATTCAGCAGACCATCCTGCGTAGCGCCTCCGCCAGCCACCCCCTCACCCTGGCTGCGCCCCTGGGGCTGCGTGACCCTTCACTGCCGCTGCGAGGGAGAGAGGCACTTGTGGACTCCCTTACCCGCGTCCATCTCACCGGTTTGTCAGACGGCCGGGTACACGTCCTGCACGGTCTTAACGGATGCGGGAAGACGGCCATTGCTCTGGAAGCCGCCCACCGCGCGCAGCAGCACCTCGGCGAACGGCTTTCTCTGTGGTGGCTTAGTGCCCGCAGGCCGGAGCCCCTCGAAGAGAGTCTGCGCGCCTTGGCAGGCCGTCTGGGACTGCGCGGCCGTCAGACCCACGCTCACGAACTCGTCGATGTCCTGTGGCAGACGCTCAACCGTTCCCGAACCCCCTGGATGATGATCGTTGACGGTGCCGACGACCCCGCTGTCCTCGACGGCCCCGGACTCTTTGCCGCTGGCACGGGTTGGGCCCGTCCTCACACCTGCCCCTGCGGACTGGTCCTTGTCACCACCAGCGACGGCACCCCCAGTTTTTGGGGCGCCGTCTCCGCACTTCACCCTGTACACCCACTGAGTGATGACGACGCCTCCTGCATTTTGACGGATCATGCCGGCCCCTACGTCGGAACGCACTCCGCCGCCCGCAGTCTTGCTCGACGTCTGGGAGGGCTGCCTCTGGCTCTCAAGCTGGCGGGTGCCTACCTAGCCGAGGTGAATGCCATGCCCCGTGCCTTCCGTGAACCTGGCGCACCCGACGATTTCGCCGCCCTCAGACGAGCCCTGGACGGCCCTCAGGCGGATACCCTCAACCCGGCCCAAGCCATCGCTGGCACCTGGCGTCTCTCGCTCGACCTCCTTCACCACCGTGGCAGCGTCTATGCCCGCCCTCTGCTCGGTCTGCTGTCGGTTTTCGCCGAAGCGCCGATCCCGATTGCTCTGGTGCACCCTGCCACGCTGGCCGGGCACCCGGACTTCCAGGGCATCGACGGAAGGGTTCTGTGGCGCACCCTCAAAGCCCTCTCTGCTCTTCATCTGATCGATATGGCCACCGACACACCCGTCCATGACCCGCACACGACTGCCGGCTCCGAGACGCCTTCCGCACTGAGGGTCCACCCTCTTATCCGTGACGCGAGTCGCCAGATGCACTACTTAGCACTGGCCGTCGAACTCCTGCACCGGGCCTGCGACCTGCAACAAGCCGGACTGCCCGAGGAACCAGAAAACTGGCCGACCTGGCATCTCTTGGCGCCACACTCTCTCTTCCTCATCCGCCAGCAAGAAGCCCTGTCGGAGCTTCCCGGTGCCCTGCAGACAGCGGTTGCGAGAGGCTCGGAGAACGCCGCCCGCTACCTTCTGGCCCGTGGTCTTTTGCGACCCGCTCGCGATGAGTTCTCCCGTCTGCTCAAGTTCCATCGGCACCGGCACAGTCACGACAACGAGGACACCCTCTCCGTACGCCACAACCTTGCCGGCGTCCTGCACGAGCTCGGAGAGCTCGCCCAGGCGGAATCTGCCTACCGGCAGGTGGAACGCGGCTACCGGATCCTGCTGGGCGACCGTCATTCCCACACGCTGACCGCTCGCCACGAACTCGGGCGCGTTCTGCACGATCTGGGGCGCCTCGACGATGCGGAGGTCGAACTCACTGCCGTGGTCGCCCTACGTCGTGACACTCAGGGTGATGAGCATGCCCACACCCTGACCGCCCGCCATGAACTGGCGCGCGTCCTGCACGACTTAGGGCGTCTCGATGACGCGCACACTGAGTACCAGCACGTCCTCGCCTGGCGCCGTACGCATATGGGAGAAGAGCACCCTCGCACCCTGACCGCCCGCCACAACCTCGCGTGCTTAGTCCAGGACCGGGGACAACTGGGCGAGGCGCTGGCCGAGTACGAGCGCATCCACCGCGTCCGACAGCGTGTACTGGGCCCTCAGCACCCTCAGACACTGCACACCGCCTACCGGCTCGGATGCGCGATGCGCGACAGCGGCCAGATGGAACGGGCACATTCTCTGCTCACCGCCGTCCAGCAGGCGATGGCGGACACTCTTGGCCCGCATCACCCCCACAGCCAGCGGGTCGCTGCGGCTGTTGTCTCGTGCACGCCACCCGGTCAGACATCGACCGGCGGATAATCGAGTCCTCCGGTCATGGCTGGTGCATCGGCCGACCCCGATGCGCACAGCTGCACAGCTATGGCCAGCTCGGACAACGTAGCCACAAGGCGCGTTGCACCAGCATCCCGGAGCATGCGGGCCCTGCCGCGGGTGGCCGCGATCCCAATGAAGCTCACCCCGGCTGCGCGCGCAGCCAGCGCGTCCGCCACGGATTCTCCGATGAGGAGCGTTCGTGACCGCGTGCCTCCCAACTGACTGGCTGCGAGGGCGACCGCGTGCGGGTTCGGTTTCATCAGCCGGGGATCACGTGGCCGCCCGTACACTTCCAGGGTCCAAGTGGAGCGCTCCGTCTGTAGCGGAGACAAGAAGGCCTCTACCGCCGATCTGGCATGGTCAGTCACTACAGCCATACGCCACGGCCCTTTGGAGAGCGATTCCAGAAGCTGGACAACCCCAGGCAGAGGTACCGCACGCCGTGCTGCTTCCAGTTCGTAACCCGCCACTATCTCGTCCAGCTCACGGATTTGCTGGGCCGACCCCTGATCGACTACTGACCGGAGTAGGGCGACCGGGTCTGCAGGCGTTGCAGGGCTGGTGAACAGTTGTAGGTTGTGAGCTGCCTGCGCAATGTGACTCGTAATGGCACGGCCGTCACTGGTGAACAGGCGGCACAGGACTCCATCGAAACTGAACAGAATCGTCTCCGCCTCTGTGAACCGCTGTTGCAGCTGGGTCGTCAGCTCTGACCGGCCCGACAGCAATGACTGCTCGTAGGCTTCGTTCTCTTTTTGTATCCACGGATACTGCAGGTCGTACCATGACTTGAAGGATATGAAGTGCCGCTGTCCCTCCGCTGTAATGCCGACTGTCCGCTCGTCTTTTCCGGCAGCCTCTGCGAACGCGCCGATCTCCTGAGCAGCGGATGGACTGCAAAGCAGAGTCGGATTGGAAGATTTTCGGGACTGCCGCAGGTGAAGTTTCGCCAGCAGATGCCACGATTCTGCTGAGAGCTGAGAGCGGAAAAAAACATCCAGACGTTGCGCAAGGACGGTTTCCGCGTTGGCTAAGACTCGGTTTTCGGCGTTCATTCGCCGACTGGCGCGCGCCTGCTCTTCATGAGTTGTGCCATAGTGGGCGGTCGCCTTTTCGATCATGGCACGCCTGTGTGTCTCCCTGAGAGTGGAGATCTCATGCCCGAGAATCTTCGAAACGGCCAGTGCATGGCGACCTAGATGGGCACTTATTTGGCGGACGAGAGTCTCGTCGGCCTGGGGCATATTCAAGTTTCCGGGTCTCACGAAATTTTGCACCAGCTCGTATATTAGTGCAGAAATCTCTGTTATTCTGGAATGGTAGAGGGGCTCATTGGAGAGAGCGTTCTCCACGTCCTGCACCAGAACATTCATCATGGCAGCCAGGCGGGGAGTGACGCCATGGCAGTCTTGCCCTGTGAGTCCTGTGGACTCGATACGCCGGTAGACGTGTGGCTTTATTCTTAGTTCTTTGCACACGTCTGCAATGCGGAGACCGCTGGCGCGGCGTAATGAAGCCAGTGTCCATTCAGGCATCAGGGACTGGTCGGCCAGATCGAGAGGTGGAACTCCTAGTGCGGACGCCAGGTCCTTGATCCGGGGAGGCTCGGGAACCCGCAGGTCGTTCTCATAAGCGAGGATCTGGGACTTGCTGGTCCCGCTGAGACGGGCAAGCTCCTCGGCCGTCATCCCGCGGCCGGCGCGGGCGGCGATGCGCGCCTCCCGCAGTCGTCGGCCGCTGAACATCTGTGCCATGCCCCGCCCCACAACGTCCCCTCTCGCCGACGAGGTCCATTTTATATCCGCCGGACGGGTCACGTCAGAGGGAACTTCCCTCTGACGGATGCTTCTGACCAGGAGGGCCGTGCAAGCTGTATGGGTACCCTCTTCAATGCGGCAGCTGCGGCTGGCGGTATAGACCTGCGCAGAGCGGAAGCGACCTGCCGAGCGACGTGGAACCCCGCATCATCTTTTGAGTCTGTGACACGGGGCCCCACGTCAGGTGATCCACGTCAGGTGATCACTCCAGCACTGTTGTTCCCCCGTTGCAGCGGGGGCAGCGCCTAGAGCTGATCTCCGTCCTTGGGATCCGGAGGATCTCGGACAGACATGGCACCTCCCTCCGGTTGACGGCGGGCCGGGCCACACCGCAGAAGCGGTGTGGCCCGGCCCGCCGTCAACCGGTTTCAGCTGACAATACTCTGTCGTCACTCAGCCCCGTTTATGCCCACCCCTGTCGCGAAGAGCAGCGATAAGTAAGGCGTGGAGACGCCTATCTTTCGGTGGCGATCTTGAGACCGAACTGCCACCTTCTTTACTCTCGGTGCGCGTGCGCAGTGCCTCTTGCTACGTTCCGTGAGAGGGAGTGGGGGCGCAGGGGGCTCGCAAAGGGGCGTGCGTTGTGTGATGCGCCCCCGGAGTCCGCCTGCGCTTCGTGCGGCTGATTCGAATCGCTCCGGGAAGATCCCGGAGGAAGGCTGGCGCCAGCGTGTTGTGACGTTGGTGCCAGATGGGGATCCATGGAAGATCTTGTGGGATCTTGGTTGAAATTTCCGTTTCTGGAGAGAGTGGAGTCTCCGTTGGTGGAGTCTCAGAGACTCCACCAACGTTGAGCGGAGAGCTTCCACCGTAAAATAAGACGGACTTGCTGGGTGGCAGCGAGAGATCCGATCGACCTTCCGTCCGCATAATGGCCAAGCCGATAGCGCATTGTGTGAGGCTGGCGAGAATCTGTCCGTGTAGCTCGCTCTTTCGAAAGCGGAAAATTGAACTGTGCCACATTTGATCAGCGCCCCTGAGGGAAGCCTGAATGGTTGAGGTATTTAATCTCGCCGACGAATAATGCGAGTCCATTGCCTCAATGTGGTGTCGGAAGTCATGGGTGATCTGCGGAATCGAGCCCGTGCGCGCCTGTCGGAATTCAAACTCGTGTGCTTGAGTAGTAGCGGGTGGTGCACTGGGTGTGGGGGGAATGGGCCAAGCCTGTTTCAATGAAGTAGCAGTCATCGAATGCATTACCAGGAACTGCTATGTCGAAGTCGACGAAGGTGACCATCGCATCGGTGGAGACGGCCGTGCCGTTCGGACCGGGATCGTGACGGCAGATCGCAAGATGCTGACCGGCGAGGCGATTGCCGAAGGGCAGTCGCCTCGTGCATCGCTGGCGGCAGCAGTCTGGCAGCGTTGACATGGCCGTCAATTCCCTCTGGAAATGTGTAAGTACCCCGTTCAAGGGGGTAGTTGAGAACATTGAGCGCGACAGTGCCGGATCCTGGATAGCGCGATGCACCCGTGGACCCCTGGACTGCGAAGGTGGCAGAGGAGTTTCACAACTAAGGAGGAGGAACCGGTTGCAGGCCGTCGGGCCGTGTCGCGGACTTTGACGATACTTGGGTGAGACGACCGCCGGTCAACGCCTCTTCTTTCCCCAGCCTCCATCCCGTATGGTTCCGATGCTGTGCCGCCCGGCAGGTATGGGATGCGTACTCATGTGGGGTCTGTGAGATTGTGCAGGTCGTCGCGGACGAGGCGGTCGCGTTCGGGAGCGGTGAGCCAGCGTGCCTGGGAGCCGCGGTGGTCCTTTTCGACCCACAGCACGTCGTGCACCGTCTCGGCGACCGGACGCAGGTGGCTGATCACGGCCAGCAGTGTGTCGCTGCCGACGTGTGCGCGCAGGACCTGCAGGGCGCTGTCCAGGGTGGCGGAGTCCAGGGTGCCGAAACCTTCGTCGAGGAAGAGGCTTTCCATGCGCGTGCCGCTTCGGCCGTGCATCTCCATCAGCGCGAGGGAGAGGGCGAGCGAAGCCTGGAAGGTTTCCCCGCCGGAGAGCGTGCGTGAGCTGCGGCGGGTGTGGCTGGTGAGGCTGACGATGTCGAAGTCGTCGGCGAAACCCAGCCGTCCGCCGGAGAGTTGCTGCAGCAGCTCACTGCCGTGCGAGAGCAGAGCACGGGTGCGCAGGTCGGTGAGGTGGCCGAGGAACTTCCCGTCCGTCATGTGGGTGCTCACAGTCTGCCAGGCAGCCAGCTGGCGTTCGCCCGCGGCCAGAGCGTCTGCCAGTCGTTCCTTGTGGGGGATCTGAGACTCAGCCTTCTCCGCATCATCAAGGGCGTGCTCGGCTTCGCTGCGCAGTGTGCCGGCCTGGCTGCTCAGGCCGTCCAGGAGGGTGGGGTCCAGGGGATCCGTCTCATCGGTCATCTGCAGCATCGGGATGCCGGGGTAGGAGGCCGCCACCTCTTGGGCATGCGCGGCAAGCCGTGCGGTCAGCTCCGCCATGGCCGCGCGCGCCGCGGTGTCGTGTCCGTCCAGTGCCGCTAGCAGCAGGGCACTGGCGTTTTCCAGGGTTGTGGCGTGCTCCTCTGCGGCTGCAGGGTTGTTCGCCGTGGCCGAGGGTGGCAGTACGGGGCGTTCGGACTCCTCGACCAGCGCTGCTGCCCTGCTGATGCTGTCCGCCCAGCGCTGCAGCCGTACTTCGAGCTGGTGCAGGGGGTCGGCGACCTCGTACTGCTGGCGTTCGGCCAGTTCGCTCCGGTCGGTAAGCAGCTCCTGCACGCGTGTACGCAGTTGTTCTTGTCGTTCGGCCAGATTCTTCTGGCGGCTCTGTTCGCGTTGCACCGCCTCGGCCGTAGCTGCCAGGTGGTCGGCCGTGGGGAGTTGGGGAGGCCGGGGCAGCGCGACCTGTACGGGCTCGGGCACTGCGGACAGGCTTGCCAACAGGCTGCGCTGCTCGTTCGCCAGGCGCTCGGTCCGTTTTCCGGCCTGCTCGCGGGCCTTGCCTGAGGCCTGTGTGTCTTTTTCCAGCGAGATGTGCTCCGCGCCCAGCTGGGCTTCTGCCCGTGACAGCTCACTCCTGCTGGCGTCGGCCGCTTCCTGCAGCTGAACGACGCGACTGCGGGCGACCTGCAGGAGGTTAGCCGTCAGGACCTCCCGCTCGATGGCCGTCGGCTGTGTGCCGTCGGCCATGCGGGCAAGAGCTGTCGCGACCGTGGCTTCCAACTCCTCGGCGTACACCGCCGGTTGGGGGTGCTCCGTGCACGAGGCGAGTTTCAGCGCCTGCTCACGCACCGCAGGAAGGGACGCTCCGAACTGAGCGGCGGCTTCCTCGACCTGCTGCTCGTGTTCCTGCAGGGCCTGCTGAAGCCCTTCAGCCTCGTGCGCGTGGCGGGCGTGTTCCTGCTCGGCGCTGCTCAGCGCGGCGGAGGCCTTCTTCGCCGTGGTCGCGGCCTGGGCCAGAGCTTCGCCGTTCTGCGGCTGTGGCGGCTGGTAGTCCTCGGGCAGCGGCCGGGCGCAGACGGTGCAGCCGTCCCCGGGGCCCAGCCCACTGCCCGCCGTGTGTGCGGCCTCCCGGCGCCGGATGCCGTCCAGCACGCCCTGCGCCTCGGCCGCCGCGGTCCGCGCCTTCTCAGGGTCGCTGCCGGGAGGAGCCTGCATGAGGGCGCTGAGCTTGCTGCTGATGGTGGTGCGGTTGGCGCGCTGCTGGGCCAGCACGCCGGTCGCTTCGCCGGCGTGCCGGACGGCAGTCGTCAGTGCCTGCAGCACCTCGTCGGCAGCAGCAGCATCCGCGTCAGTGTCCTGCGCCTGCCCACGCAGCTCGACGATGTCTTTCTCGGCGTTCTCCAGTTCGTCGGCGCGCCGGGCCAGGACTTCTTCCTCGTTCGTGAGCTCGGCCAGGAACTGGGCGTGTGCCGCTTGTCCTTCCGCGAGGGCGCTGAGCCTGCCGGGCATGTCCCTGAGGACCTGGGCGGCTGCCGCAAGGGTGTCGGGGGCCAGGCCCGCTGCGACGGCCTTCTCCTGCTCGGCAGCTACAGCCGTGAGGCCGTCCTGGACGGCGCTCTCGGCTGCGGCGTTGGCCTCGTGCAACTGCAGTAGTTCGTCCTGGGCCTGCCGGACAGCGGCCGTGGTGCGGCCGTAGTCGGTCACGCGCCGCTCGGTGAGTTCGGCAGCGGCCTTCACACTGAGGCGGGCGTGCTGCGACGTCTGTGCGGCCTCGGTCTGCAGCCGACGCAGTTCGGCCAGCCGGTCGTTGAGGTCTGTGGCGCCGAGGGCGGCTCGTTCGTGCCGTTCCCGGTCCGCCTGGGCCTGCACGCCCGGGTCGGTGAGCAGCCGGGCGTCTTCCTGCCGGGCCTGGCTGATGAGGTCTTTGATCCGGCCGACGGCTCCGTCGGCGAGCTGGCGTACCCGCTGCAGTTCGTCGACGCCGAAGAGGGACTTCAGGATGCGGGCACGCTCGGCGTCGCGCGCGTTGAGCAGGTCGCCGAAGCGTCCTTGCGGGACCAGGACGGAGGATTTGAAGGTGATGTAGTCGATTCCCAGGAGCACCCGGATGACTGCGTCGACGGCTCGTGTGCCGTCGGTGTGCCTGCCGTCCGGGTCCGTCAACCGTGCCTGGGTGCCGCGGGTGGCGTGGAAGACGCGGTGCACCCGCCATTCCCGGCCGTCCACGCGGAACGCGAGGTCGACGGTCATGGCCTGGCAGTCGTCGGAGCGCAGCTGGGCGACCTGGTCGGTGAAGGAACACCTGCCGTACAGGGCGACGCTGATGGCTTCCAGGATGCTGGTCTTTCCCGCGCCGGTGTCGCCGAGGATGCCGACGAGGGTCTTGCCGGTGAAGTCGATCTCGCAGGTGCCGGGGTAGCTGCGGACCCCTGAGAAGGTCAGGCGGACGATCTTCATGGGGTCGTCTCCGTTCCGCTGTGTGCGGCACTGGTCCAGGGGGCGGCGATGGCTTGGGCGAGCAGATGCTCGGCGGGGGAGTGAGGCAGCACGGTGTCGGGGGTGTTCAGCAGGTCGGCGAAGGCGGCCACGACCTCGTCGGCGTGCTGCCCGGGGGTGCCGGTATCGGAGAGATAGGCGCTGAACGCGGCGGTGACGTCGAGTTGCCCGTCGCCGGCCGCGTCGGAGCCCGTCAGGACGGTGGCCCGGGTGGCCGCGCACTCTTCATCGACGTCCACCAGGACGGCGTCCGGCACCAGTTCGGCGACCCGCTCCCCGAGCCGGGGAATCGGGTCGTCGCTGTGGATGAGCACCTTGAGGTAGGCGTCGGTGTACTGGGCTGCTGCGGCGCCGAGTTCATCGAGGGTGCCGCGGAAGTGGGCCAGGCGCCGTCCGGAGTGCAGCGTGTGCGGAGTGGTGAGAGTGCGCCGGCCGGGGCTTGCCTCGATGACGGTGACGCTCTTGGTCTCCTCGCTCTCGCCGAAATCCATCTGCAGGGGGCTGCCGGCGTAGCCGGCCAAGCGCCGCCCGATGCCGACAGGCTGGGGTTTGTGAATGTGCCCCAGCGCGCAGTAGGCGACCTGCGGCAGGGCGTCGGCGGCGGTGGCGTAGGGCTCGCGCACCTCCCACATCCGCTCACTGTTCGCGGGCTCGGCGCCGGCCACGTACTGGTGGGCGGTGAACAGCAGCACGTCACGGCCGGCGTCGTAGCCGTCGCTGAGCCGGGTGAACAGCTGCTCCTGCAGATCGCGCAGACCGGTCGCATAGGCGCCTGCGGTGGTCCCGAAACCTGGGAACAGGTGCAGGTAGCGGTTGGGATGCACATATGGCAGAGCGGCCAGACGGATGCGCTCGTGTCCGTCTCGGCTGCCGAAGTCGAGCACGGTACCCGGTTCCGTGTCGCCCCGGCTGTGCACGAAGTGCAGGCGGCCCTGGTGGGCTTCCGGCCGCAGCGTGCACACGTAGCCCAGCAGGTCGAAGAGTTCGGGGGAGTCGTGGTTGCCGCCCAGCACCACGGTGGGCGCGATGCACGCGAGGCTGTCGAGGCAGCGCATCGCGCGCAGGATGTCCTTGTGCGCGGGCCGGTAGGTGTCGAACAGGTCGCCGCTGTGCACGATCAGATCCGGCTGCACCGTCTCGGCTATGGCGATGATCTCGGCCAGGACGGCGTCGAACTCTGCGTCCCGGGAGCGGCGCCCCAGAGTACGGCCCAGATGCCAGTCGGATGTGTGCAGGGCTTTCATGAACGGCTCTCCTCGGTAAGGCAGGACTGCCCGATTGCCTGATGCGCAGCGGCAGTTGGCGGAGTGCCGACGACTCTACAACAGCAATCACAGGAGAAAACTGGAAAACCTTGGAATGCGGTAGAGTGGTTGCCATGCACGAGCACCTGGACGCACTCGAACAACGCATGCAACAGCTGCAGCAGGCCATGCGGCGCGCCCAACTGGCCCGTGACAGCGAGCAGATCCAACAGCTCCGTGAAGACCTGCGGCGTACCCAGCGCGCCTGGGACGCCCTCTTCGAGCAGGCCGAAGAGGGCGAGGAGAGCAACGCTTTTGACGGTGGCGAGAACAGCGCTCCGGCGCAGGAGACTCCCGCAGAGCCGCAAACCCTGCTGCCCGCACGTGAACAGGTCCACCAGGTCCTGACCCTGCTCGCCGTGCCCGCCGCCCCCAAACTCATCAGCACCGTCCATGAAGCCTTCTTCGCCGGCGGACTGGCCCCCTCCCGGCTGACCAGCCTGCGCCGTGACGAAGAACGCTCCTACCGCAGCGCCCCCGGCGCCCGCCCCTACTACCTGTGCCCGGCGCTCACCTCCGACCTGCTCTCACCTGCGCGCGGCCTGCTCACCGTCAGCACCTGGTCCCTGGAACAGCGCATCGTCGGCCCGCTCAGCGCCCGCGTCCACTTCCTCACCAGCGCCCTGAACATCGCGGACGCCGCCGAACGCCTCGATGCGGCCACCCTGCCGCTGCCCGTCCGCCAACTCCTCGTGCGCTACGCCCAGAACATCCCCGGCGCCCAGCCCCCCATAGCGCACCCAGGCCCGGCCGGAGCACCCCTCGACCTGGCCCTGCTGCGCCGTGCCGCCGAGGACGAACTCACCCTCCACACCGCCAGCGACACCACCACCCGCACCCAGGCCGCCGCCCGGGCCCGCAGCCAACTCGACGCCGCGGCACTGCTGTTCGGAGGATCCTTCCAGTCCGCCCGCCGCCTGCGCTCCGTCCCCTGACCGCCTGCGCCCTGTCCCCGCAAGGAAGATCTGTGAGTCAGCTCAACGACCGGCTCGCCGCGCTGCGCGGCCCCGTCTCCGCCAAAGGGCACGACGCCCGCACGCTCGCGGCCCTGACCGCCAACCCCGGCTGCAACCGCCGGGCCCTGCTCGACGCCGCCGGTATCGACAAGGACGCCATCGCCGTCCATCTGGGCAAACCCCGCCCGCTCGCCAAGTCCTCCCTTGCTCTCAGGAGCGGAGCCACCTTCGAACAACAGGTCAAGGCCGACGGCTGCGCCGAACTGCTGCGCCTGCTGCGTGATGTCCTGAATCTGCCGCTGCCCGAAGCCGCCCACACCGACCTCGCGGTGGTCGGCACCCAGGATGCCTCCCCCCAAGTGCGCTACATCCACACCCGCAATGCCGTCCTGGAAGCGCTCCGTTCCACGAGCCCCGCCCGTACGCTGCTGGACCACCCCATCCTGCAGCTGACCGTCGCCGGCCACCCGGTCTACCTCGAGCCCGACGTCGTCGCCTTCCAGATCGACGGCGTGTTCCACATCATCGAGATCAAGTCCTTCGCCGTCGTCGACCAGCAGGCAAGCGGAACGAAAGTGGCCGCCGCCGTCACCCAGGCCGCCGCCTACGTCCTCGCCCTGCGCGAACTCCTCGCAAAAGAAGGCATCGACGGCGACAGAGTCGCCCACGACGTCATCCTCGTCACGCCCCGCAACTTCACCCGCCGCCCCACCGCCAGCGTGGTCGATGCCCGCAAGAAGATCGCCGCTCTCACCCGGCAACTCAACCGGCTCACCCGCGTCGAGCCGCTCCTCGACGCACTACCGGCCCGCATCACGTTCGACCTCGCCCTCGATCAGGACAAGCGGCCCACCCGCGACCCCAAAGAACTCACCGCCGCCCTGCAAGCCACCACCACCCGCTACACCCCTGCCTGCCGTCATTTCTGCGACCTGGCCTACGTCTGCCGAAGCGAAGCCCGCGATGACGGATCGATCGACGTCCTGGGCAGCGACATCAGCGACGACCTCGGCGGCATCGACCACATCGGCACCGCCCTGCGCCTCGCCGACAACACCCGCACCCCCGCCGCCGACCAGGCCGACCTGGCCGCCGCCCTCCGGCACGCCCACGCCGTCCGCACCCAACTGCGGGAGTCCGCATGAGCCGACTGTCCACCCTGCTGCGCCTTGAGGCAGCCGAGACCGAAACAGTGCAGGACGCCAGCATGGTCGGCCACTTCCACCTTGCCGAGCAGCCACTGATCTTCCTGCCGCTCAACCGCTCCGGTACCGAAGCAACCTTGCTGGCCGTCATGTTCGGCAACGAACCGAGCCGCCCCCAGCTCCTGATCGCACCGCCCCATGGGCGGCCCACCGCGTTCCTGGAAGAACTGGCCGGCCACATCCTCACCTACATCGAAGGCTTCCAGAACACCGAACACCTGCCCGCGAAAGGCAAGAAGCCTGGCCGCGAGCGTCACACCCACGCCCCCCAACTCCTGGTCGCCAACCGCAGGTCCCTTCCCTACGTCGGGCGGCTGGGCCGCGCCCTGCGCTTCACCGAACCGCCCGAAGACAGCGACCCAGCCCGCAGTGTCGGCCGCCTCGGCCAGTGGCTCACCTTCTTCGCCGACCACGCCGAACACCCCGGCTCCGCCCTCCTGCTCGCCCTGACCGACCTGCTCGCCATCCGCTGGATCACGGGCCAGAGCCGCCTGGAGGACGAGCATCTTGCCTCCCTCCTGGCCTGGATCGACCCACCCCCCGGCACCACAGGCCTGCGCGCCGCACTCGATGCCGAAAACCCCCAAGTCCCCGGCCCCGACGGCCAACTGCACCGGCCCGCCGGCCCGGCCACCGACCCCTCCTTCGACAGCCTCGAGCTCGACCCCCTGCTGACGGCCTACGACAACGCCGCCAAAGAAGGCAACACCGCCGCGATGATGAGGCTCACCGACCGGCTGCACACCCTCCTGCACAACTACCTCAAGCCGACCTGGGACGACGCCTGGCACGCCCTCGGCCTGCTACGCAACCTGCCCCAGACCCACGACGCGCAGCGCCGCTGGGCCGCCGACCGCGACCGCTTCACCGCCTACACCACCTACCTCGCGGCCGACGGACGCCCCCAGCCCATCAAGGACGATCCCGTCTCCGCCGCCCGCCGGCTCGCCCGCATGGAACTGGCCCAAGGAGCCTTCGACGCCCACCGCGCTTTGGAGGACCCCTACTTCATGGCCGAGCGGCGCACCACCGGAGAAGCCGTCGCCGGCACCGTCACCGAGGTCGACGCCCACCACACCGTCCCCGGCGCCCGAAGCCCCAAACTGCGCCCGCGCCTGACCCTGCACACCACCGACCCGGTACGCCTGGACATCGGGCACCTGCTCGCCGGACCCCACAACCCGCGCGTGCACATGGCCGTGCGTGCCATCACCCCTCAAGGCCAGGGCACGGATCTCCTGCTCGAAGTGAAGACGCTCACCGGAACCGTGAACAAGCCCAGGACCGACTCCGTCCCCGCCGTCGGCGATCTGCTCGAGCTGACCTTCGCCCCCGAGTTCTTCAGCCGGCCACCGTTCCCCAGCCGGGAGAACACTCCCTGGACCCACGGCGGCCCCCAGCACAACCACCCAGCCGCCGTCCTGGAGGAGACCGAGGAGCCCCAGCCGTGACCCAGCCACCGATCCCGCCCACGGAACTGGCCAGCCAAGCGGTCACCGCCGTCCTGACCGCACTGACCGGCACCACCACGCGGCCCCTCGTCGTCGACTCGCCCCCAGGCGCAGGAAAATCCACCCTGGTCGTGAGCGCAGCCCGTGCCCTTGCCGACGCCGGCGAACAGTGCATCATCATCGCCCAGACCAACCACCAGGTCGACGACCTCCTCGTCAGCCTCGCCGACCCAGAAGCACCCCGGCTGCGCCTGGGACGCCTCGCCGGGCACAACTACGAGGCACCCGAAGAAGTCCTGGCCCTGACCGACACCATCATCAGCAAAGACATCAAAGACGCCCTCGCCTGCGACGTGATCATCGCAACCGCCATGAAATGGGCGTACGTAGAGGGCCCCCGCTGGAAGTGGGCCATCATCGACGAGGCCTACCAGATGCGCTCCGACGCCCTCCTGCTGATCGCCAAGCTCTTCGACCGGGCCCTCCTCGTCGGCGACCCCGGGCAACTCGACCCGTTCTCCATCGTCAGCACCCCCCGGTGGACCGGACTGCCCCACGACCCCCTCAACAACGCCGTCACCGTCCTGACGAACCACAACGACACCAGCACCCACACCCTGCCCGTCTCCTGGCGGCTTCCCGCCTCAGCAGCCGGCATCGTCTCCCGGGCCTTCTACCCCTTCACCCCCTTCCAGCCCGCCACAACCCCCGCCACCCGCGCCCTCACCTTCACCATCGACGCCTTGCACACCCCCTTCGACCCAACTGTCGAGGAAGCCGCACGCACCGGCTGGGCCCTGCACGAACTCCCGCCCCGCCACACCGCACGCATCGACGCCGAAGCCGCCCACGCCACCGTCGCCCTGGCCTCCCGCCTCCTGGAGCGCGGAATCGAGGCCGTCTGCGAGAAATACCCCATGGGCCGGCGCCTGCAGCCCGCCGACATCGCCATCGGCACCGCTCACCGGGAACAGGCCCGTCACATCCAGCAACTCCTCAACCGCAGCCCCCACACCCGAGGAGTGCGTGCCGACACCGCCAACCGCCTGCAGGGCCGCGAGTTCGCCGTCACCATCGTCCTGCACCCCCTCTCCGGCCGCCGCGACGCCTCCGCCTTCCACCTCGAAGCCGGCCGCCTGTGCGTGTTGGCCTCACGCCACCGTCACGCCTGCATCATGGTCGCCCGCGCCGGCATCGCCGACCTCCTCGACCGCCACCCCTCCAATGAGCCCGTCGCCCTCGGCGTCCCCGCCAAGTTCCCCGACGGCTGGGAAGCCCACCAGCACATCCTCGACCACCTCTCCCAGCACCGCGTCCCCGCCGCCTGACCACCCCGCACCGGAAGCCGCATCCTGCCCATGGCACCCACCGAGCTGACGCTGCGCCCTCACCAAAAAGACGCGGTCGCCGCAGCCACCCAGACCCTGACCCGCCACCCCCGCGCGAGCGTGATCGCCGCCTGCGGCACCGGCAAGACCCTGATCGCCGCCCGCACCGCCGCCCGCGTCGCTTCACGCGGCCGTGTGCTGGTGCTGCTGCCGACACTGGACCTGCTGTCGCAGACGATCCACTCCTGGCACCTGGCCGGCCGCAAAGGGACCGCCGTGGCGGTGTGCTCGGCACGTCAGGCCCTCGACCACGAGCCGCTCGGCGCCGACATCCCGCTGACCACCGACCCCGCGGACCTGACCGCCCTCACCGCCACAACCGGCCCCGGGCCTCTCACTGTCTACGCCACCTACGCCTCCCTGCCTGCGGTGGTCGCCGCCCACAGCAACCACTGCCTGCCCCCCTGGGACCTCGTCGTCGTCGACGAGGCCCACCGCACCGCCGGCCGCCTGGGCAAGGCCTGGGCCGCCGTCCACCACGACGACCAGGTCCCCACCGCCCGGCGCCTCTACCTGACAGCCACCCCCCGCGTCTGGGACCCGGATGACAGCCCGGACGAGAACACGGAGGCGGTGGCCTCCATGGACGATGAAACCCTCTTCGGCCCCGTCGCCTACCGGCTCACCCTCTCCGACGCCATCGACCTCGGCCTGCTCGCCGATTACCAGATCCTCGTCCCCGTCGTCACCGACGAAGACCTGCGCGACTGGCTCGCCACCGGACCCGGCGCAGGCGTCGACGGACTGCGCCTGGCCGGCCGCCAGGTCGCCGCCCTGCGCGCCATCCACGACCACCGATTGCGCCGCGTCCTGACCTTCCACCACCGCGTCGCCGACGCCCGCGCTTTTGCCGCCACCCTGCACGACACCGCCGCCACCCTGCCCAGCCACCTGCGCCCCGAAGGGTTGTGGGCGGACTGGATCAGTGGACGCCACGCCCCCCAGGTCCGTCGCCGCCTCCTCCTGGAGTTCGCCTCCCACGCCGGCCCCCACGCCCCGGCCGTGCTGTCCAACGCACGCGTGCTGGGCGAGGGCATCGATGTGCCCGCCATCGACGCCGTCGTCTTCGCCGACCCCAAGAACAGCCCGGTCGACACCGTCCAGGCCGTCGGCCGTGCCCTGCGCCAGCAGCCGGGCGCAGGCAAGAAGGCCACCCTCGTCGTCCCCGTCTACCTCACCCCGGGCGAAGACCCCGACGACCTCCTCGGCGCCGACGCCTACACCCCGCTGTGGCACACCATCCAGGCCCTGCGCGCCCACGACGACCGCCTGGAGGCCCGCCTGGCCGACCCCCGCACGCACCGCCCCACCATGCCTGCGGACGATCCTGAGGCATGGCTGCACTTCGATCGTCCCGCCCAGGCCGAAGAAGTTGCCCTCGCTCTGTCCCTGAGGGTCCTGGCCCCCAAGAGCGCCGAGTGGCGCCGCGGGCTGAAAGCCGCCCGCAGCTACCACCGCACCCACCACCATCTCGACGTCCCCCAGACCTACGAGGACGCCGCCGGCTACCCCCTGGGCCGCTGGCTGAGCTGGCAACGCCACCTCTACTCCCTCGGCACCCTCGATCCCGCACGTGGCCAGGCACTCGAACGCCTCGGTGTTATCTGGGACCCCCGTCAGAAGGCATTCGAGCGGGGCCTGGCCCACGCAGCCCTGTACGCCTCCCGCCACGGCCATCTCGCCGTCCCGGTCGACGAGTTCCATGACGACTTTCCCCTCGGCCGGTGGCTCGCCACCCAGCGCACCCGTGCCGACCGTCTCACCGCCGAGCGCACGGCCGCCCTCACCGCCCTGGACCAGTGGTGGAACCCGCCCTGGCCGATCACCTGGCAACGCGCCTACCACGCCGCCCACCAGGAGCACCACGCCGCGGGCGCCCCAGCGGGGGAGTGGCTCACCGTCCAGCGCACCCGCAGCGACGACCTCCACCCGGAGCAACGCCGCCTCCTGAAGGAACTCGGACTCCACATGCCGGATGTGCCTGCCGCTCGCTCCCGGGACGGCCGGCTGCCAGCACGCGAGCGGGCCTTCCAGCTCGGGCTGGCCGCCGCACGGGCCTTCCAGGACAGGGAGGGACACCTCGATGTCCCACAACGGCACGTCGAGAACCTCGGGGACGAACCCGTGCGGCTGGGGCAGTGGCTGAGCAACCTGCGCCGACGCCGCTCCCGCCTCAGCCCCCAGCGCCAGGCGATGCTCACCGAACTCGGCCTGTTGTAACCGCCTCGCCGCGCCTGCAATTCGGAGAAAAGTGTCGTGCCGCGGCAGCGTGCGGCGCACCGTCCCCTTTACTGTCCGCATGTGGCGAGGACACTACGGCTGGCGGTGGCTTACAGCACCGTTCCACAGGACCCGACCGATCCGCAGAACCTCCGCGTGAGCGGAACGGAGATCCGCAGTCTGATCCGTGCGGCGAGCCGGGGCCGGTGCCCGCCTGGTGCAGTTCCCGGAAGGGGCGATCACCTACCCCGGCAAATACGTGATGTCCTCAGCAGGACCCGACACGGTCGCTGAATCGGACTGGACCCGAGTCGACTGGAACATCCTGCGCCAGGAGGCGGAGGAGATCGCCGCTCTCGCCGGTGAGCTCGGGCTGTGGGTCGCGTTCGGCTCGATCCATCCGCTCACGCCGCCTAACCGCCCGCACAACAGCCTCTACGTCGTCTCCGACACCGGACAGCTCGTAACCCGCTACGACAAGCGGCTGCTGTCACACACCGAAGCCACCTACATGCACACGCCGGGCACCGACCCCACGGTTTTCGAGATCGACAGCATCCGCTTCGGGGCAGCACTGTGCATCGAGGCGCACTTCCCCGAGCTGTTCGCGGAGTACGAACGCCTCGACATCGACTGCCTCCTGCTGTCGGTGATGGTCGACGACCCCATGCGCGCCGTCATCGCCCAGGCCTACGCCGCCCTCTACGACTACTGGATCGGCTACGCCATCCCCGCCCAGTACAGCGCCACCGTCCCCTCGGGGATCGTGGCACCCGGAGGGCGCTGGCTCGCACGCTGCCCCGACGACAACCGCCCCGCTCTGGCCGTCACGGACATCGAACTCGACGCAACCGACCACGACATCCACGTCGCACTGCGCTACGCCCGCCCCTGGCGCCGCAAAGCACGAGCGAGCCTTGCTGAGCACGCACCGGCCCACGTTGATTCCCGCAGCTCCACGAAGACTGCCTTCTGAGGAAGTCCGTTGCCTCGGGGCGAACCGTCGTGGCGCCGGGATGCGCTCAGTCAGCGGCCCGAGGAGGTGGGCCCGTCAGGAATATCGAACAAATCCTCGAATTTTGAGACGCGGTATGCGTGTTCGGATTTCCTGAGGGGCGGGAATGGGCGAACTCCTGGCGAAAGTGACTTGTTTTTATCAGGTGACGGTCGGCTGGCCAGGCGGTTTCGTGGCCTGGTGACAGCCCTGCGCGAAGCGGCTTGGTCAGCCAGCCCGGCTCTCATTTGCCCAGTACAGAGCCCTCTTTGAATGATCATTCGGAGAAGTGGACGCCTTCTTCTGTGCGAGAGCTGGGGAAGGTCTCGCCGATTCCGGAAGAGACGTTTTCGAGTCAGGTGAACCGGCTGCTTTCTCCCTGAATTCTGCAGCCCTCGGCCGGATTGTCAGAGGCTGCGTCTAGCTTTTCCAGGCAATGCAGTGCGGCTTCCAGCAGGCTGCCGCACTGGCATGTCCTGCTGTCTTCAAGGGGGTTGGTGTTGCGTTCACGGTTGTGGTGGAAGGAAGTCGTACCGGACGACTGGCACGTGTTCGGGATGTCCGACGGCCTTGTGAAGGAGCGGTACCTGGCGCTGCTGGCGGCCTTGGAGGAGCTGTCAACCCGGGGGCCGATGGCGACGCTGTCGGACATCACCACTCAGCTGAAGACAGTCGGGTACCACGATCCCCTGCCTGAGGCCGAACTGCGCGAGCGCCTCGACCAGTTGGAGCACTGGGGGTTCGCCGAGCCGTTCCGCGACTACGCGGCACCACTGCGCACCCTGCAAGGCCTGTCCGCACGCGAGGAGACCTGGGCGCTGACGCGACGCGGGAGGGGCATCGTCGCCGCAGTCCGCAGCGCCGTCGTCGACATGGTGCGCGCCCTGCAACTGCCCAGCCGCCTTCTGGACCAGGTGACGGACACGCTGCGGGAGATCCTCGACCACCTCAAGAACGATCACGGGCGCCTGCCCGGCGATCTGGAAGACGTACGTACGCGCATCGACGAACTGCAACGGGTGACAGCCGACTTCTACGCGGCACTCGCGAAAATGGTGCAGTCCGACGTGACCGACGACGACGTGTTCGGCGAGAACCGCGACCGCGTCGTCGAAGCACTGCGCCAGTTCCCCCGCGAGTACGGGCGCGGCCTGCCGCGGGTCGAAGCGGCGCTCGCCGAACTGCGCACCGCCGGACTCGCCCGCACGGTGGAAGCCGCCGCCGAGCACGCCGGACTGCTGAACGCCGCCGACCAGCAACACTGGATCGACGAGCGGGTCCGCCGCCTCGCCGACCTGGAGGCCTGGTTCAAGCCTGACGGCACCGTCCACAGGCTGATCGACTCGGCCAGCGGCGCCGTACACACCCTGCTGGTCGCCATCGACCGCCGCTACATGGCCCGTCGCCGCGGCAGCGACCTGGGTGTCGACTTCCGCAGCCTGGCCCACAGCCTGCACCGGCAGCCGGACGGCGCCGAGGCCCGCCGCGTGTACGCGGCTGCGTTCGGCGACTGGCCGTCCTGGCACGCCGTCACCGGCACGGGAGAGGAGGACGTCGCCCACGGCACTCCCGCCCGGGCAGGCGCCAGCCGCTACCAGGTCGAGGTCACCCTCAGGGAGCACGAGCGGCACGGGGCCTCCACCGGACGGCCCCGCAAAGTGCCCGACACCACCGCCGACCGGGCGGCCGCGCACGCGGATGCACAGGCCGCCGCCCAGCGCCGCCGCCGCCTCGCCGCCCTGCTCGCCACCGACGGTGAAGTTGGCCTCGACTACCTCGCCCGACTGCCGTTCGACGCGGCGCTCATCCTGCTCAACGCCATCGAGGTCGCGCTCAGCCAGTACCGTCCCGAGGACGGAAGCGGATGCGCCACCGTCGACGAGGCCGGCCTCGAAGTCATCGTCAGGCCCGGCGAATCCCACGCCACTGTCACCGTCCACCTCGCCGAAGGACGCCTCTCAGGGCCCGACCTCCGGCTGACCGTCACAGCACAGAGCATCACGCCCGCAGTACCCAGGGCCGCCCCCGCCCAGGCAGCAGATCCCGATCGGAGCGTGGCATGAACGATCCCCTGCTGCTCGACCCCGATCTACGAGAGAGCGCCCGTCTGCTCGCGTCGACCGGGCGCCTAGCGATCGAGAAGGACGCCGAGCACTACCGGGCGGCCGTGCAGCACCGCCACGCCCTGGCTGAGTACTTCCGCAGCGAACTGGGCTGGACGGTGGAGTTCCACGAAGTCGCCGGTCTGATCCGCCTGCACAAGCGGCGAACCGACGTCCCCTGCGACCGCGGTCCTCTACTGGCACGGGACCGGCAGCCGCTCGTCGGCACCCTGGTCATGATCCTCGTCTGCCTTGCCTGCGAACAACTGTGGCGCCGCCCCCGGATGAGCGTGCGTGAGCTCCTGCAAGCCATCGCCCAGGTCTGTGCCGCCGACAGCGCGGACGGACACCTGCCGCCCTTTCCCGTTGTCGCCGCCGGCAGCGTCAGCAAGCAAGAAGCACACCACAACCGTTACAGCCTGGGCGACGCCCTCAAAATCCTCGTCGCCGAAGGCACTGTCACTGTCGACGCCGACCTCGACCGAGCCCTGGCCGACGACAACGGCGACCTCGTCGTCACCGCCTCCCGCGACCGCCTCGCCGCCAAGTTCTCCTCACTTCCCCCCACCCTCCTCGAACTCGACAGCCTGCCGGCCAACCAGCACGCCGCCGCCCTGTCCGCGGAATCCCTTCTCGACCACACCACCCGCACCCCGGACAGCGCCCCCACCCTGGAACAGCGGCGCCTCAACGCCATGCGGCGACTCGTCGACGACCCTGCCACCAACCCCCTCGGCGACGCTGGCGACACCACCCCCTACCTGCACACTCTGACCGGACGCGAACGTGCCCTCAACGTCGTCGCCGCCCTCGGACTGTCCGCGACCGTGCGCCGCGACTGGTGGCAGATCACCGATCCCAGCGGCCAAGCCACCGGACTCGACTTCCCCAACGGCCGCCGCACCGAACGCCAGGCCGCCCTCGCCCTCCTGGCCGCCCTCCCCGACCGCGACGACCCCAGCGCCCCGCTGACCCTCACCGACATCACAGAACTGTTCACCCAGCTACGCGCCCGCCAGCCCCGCTGGGCCGCTTCCTATGCACGCATGCCCGCACTGGCCCGGGCCGCCACCGCCGAACTCACTCATGTCGGGCTGCTCATCCCGCAGCCGGACATCCCCGACACATGGCTGCCCACATCCGGAGTGCACCTGTGGCGCGTCCGCGTCCGCCAGCCCACCCCGCCGCCCGGCACCGCCTCACCGGAATCCGACGCTGCCGCCCACCGGACGACCGGAACCACTCCCGCCCTCGACACCGTGCAGCAGGCCAGCCAAGGAGACGACCGATGAAGTCCGTCGAGCAGACCACCCCGGACCCAGTTCTGACAGGCGCCGGCATTCCAGACATCGGCACCCCCGGCGCCGAAGGCCGCTGGCAGCCCACACGCGCCGGAATCGTCAACTCCTGGGCCTGGGCAAGCGAAGAGCTGTACTTCTGCGACGGCTGGCTCGCCCTCGTCGGCCCCAACGGATCCGGCAAGTCCCTCACCGCCTCCATGTTGATCACCGTCCTGCTGGACGCCGATACCTCCCAGACCGCCCTGTCGGTATCCGGCAAAGCCGCAGGCACCCTCACCAGCCGGCACACCGACTTCAACGACCGCGAGGACCGCACCGGCATCTGGTGGCTCGAGTACGGCCTACACGATCCCGCCAGTGACACCACCCGGCACATGACAACAGGTCTGTGGCTGCGCGCCACCGCAGGCAACCTGCATCGAGCGTTCTTCCTCACCCCCGGCCGGGTCGGCACCGACCTGATGCTGGAACACGACCGCGAACCCGTCCGCCTGGACGCCCTCGCCGGTCAACTCGCCGCCTGCCACGGCGAGATCTTCACCGACTCCCGAACACTGCGCGGCTCTCTCACCCAACTCGCCCCACAGGACGAGAGCGCCTACCGCCAAGCCGTCCGCACCCGACTGTTCGCCCCGCTCAACGAGGTCCAGTTCGAGGCGCTGCTCGCCGTCCTGCGATCCCTGCGCAGCGTCCGCACCGCGGAGAACATCACCCTCGCCCGCATGAGGCAAGTCCTCACCGATGCCCTCCCCGCGCTCGACACCGACAACCTCATCCAGGTCGCCGAGGCGATGGAACGCATCTCCGAACTCGAGACCAAACTCGACCGCACCCACCAGGAAGCCAAACTCCTGGAAGGAACCGACCGCAGCTACCGCCGCTACCTGCGCACCGTCGCCCAGATGGAAGCCGCCGCCCTCACCGCTGCCAACACCGAGTTCGACGATCTTGCCCGCGACCTCAAGAAGGCCAACGACCAACTCGACACCGCCCGCGAAGAATCCCGGGAAGCAGCCGGCGAGTACACCCGCGCCCAGAGCGACATCGCCCGCGCCCGGGGACAACTGACCGCAGACGACACCCTGCTGACAGAACACGCCGGCGCCGAACTACCCCACCGCGAGGAACGCGCCCGCGATCTCGCCTCCCAGGCCGAAGCCGCACAGGAACGAGCTCAGACATCTGAGACCGACGTCGAGGAGGCACTCGAAAAAGCTACCGGCAGCCGCAAGGACGCCGAGGCGTCGCAGGCCCAGCTCCGCCGGATCTGCGACGACCTACGCGCCAGTGCCAGCGCCGTGGGAGCCCACATCGCCTGCGAACGCCTCCTGACAGCCTCCGACACCCTTGCCGCAGCCGACCACAGCACCGCACCCGTGCCGGACACCGCATCCCTGCGCGGCCACCCACTCGCGTGGGCGGAAGACCATCTACGCCAGATCCAGACCATCGACAGGGCCCTCAGCGCCTACCAGGGCGCACAGGACAACCAGCGCGCCGCCGCAGACGAACAACGCGCCGCCGCCGACACGGAGCACACCCGCCGAGAGGAAGCCGACCAGACCACGAGCCGACGCCGGCACACCGAGAACGAACTCTTCGCCCAGCTCCACACCTGGCAGGACAGCGCACTGCACCTCGGCCCGCTCCCGAAGGAGCTGACCGATCCGGCCCTCAGCGACGAGCGCACCGACACCGGCCAGCTCATCACCTGGCTCTCGGCCACCGCCGCCAGCGCCCGCGCACGCATCGACCTGGCCGGCCACCAGGCGAGGGCGACCGCCGACGCCGCCCTCGCCCGCGCCGCAGCCGCCACCGCAGAGCAGGCCCGCCATCGGCACACCGCAGCCCAGACCACCGCCGACAAGGCGGCCGCCGCACACCAGGCCGCCCTCCGCCAGGCACAGACCGAGACACAGGCCGACGAAGCGCGCCAGACCCAGGCCCACCACGACCATCACGAAACCCGCAGCCGCGCCCGGACTGAGCTCGATGCAGCCGAGCAGGCCCTCGCCAAAGCCGACACGACCGTCCTCCGGACGATTCGTGACTGGCTGAGCCTCCTCCACACCTGGCGTGCCAGCCTGGTCCACCTGGCCCCCGACGACATCACCCTGCCCGACACCACCACAACCGCAGCCGACCTGAACGCTCTGCGCCCCACCGACCTCACCCTGGCAGCGGTGCGCGCCCACGCCCGCGTCGCAACACGCCTCCAGGGCCACGCCGAAACCGCCGCCCGACAGGTCCACACCGCCACCGCCACCGTCACCGAGCTGACTGACAAACTGCACGTGGCCCAGCAGGCAGCGTCCCTGCCTCCGTCACCCTCATGGCGCACCCGCACACCCGAGGACGGCGTCCCCCTCTGCGAACTCGTCGACTTCGCCCCCGGCCTCCCCGCCGCCGACGCAGACCGCCTCGAAGGAGCACTCCTGGTGGCCGGCCTCCTCGATGCCCTGGTCACCCCCGGCGGTCAGGTGCGCGACGGCGACCTCACCCTCACCCCTGCCACCCCGGCCCCGGGCCGCACCCTGGCCGACCTGCTGGTCGTCGACGACCACCCGGCCATCGAGGCCACCCGGATCCGGGAGATCCTCGCCGCCATCCCCGTCGACACCCCCGGCAGCGACCCTGCCGCCGGCCGGCTGGCCCACGGCGTCCTCACCGCCAGCGCCCCCACCGGATACCAGTCCGCCTTCATCGGCCGCACCACCCGCGAGAAGATCCGCCGCCAGAGGGTCAAACGCATCGAAGACGACCTGGCCGCCGCACGTCTCACCCTCCAAGTGGCCGAGGAACACCTGGCACGCTGCCACCAGGACATCACCGACGCCGCCGAGGAACGCGACACTCTCCCGCCCGCCACACAGGTCGACGAAGCCCGCTCCCACGCTGCCGACCAGCTCACCACTGTGCAAACACTCCAGCAGCGCACCGCGACGGCCCTGGCCCAAGCCGACCAGGCCCTGGAGCGTGTACTCGCCGAACTCGGAGCCGCAGCAGCCACCCGCGCCGCCACCGTCGCCACTGCCGCACTCACCCACGACCACGCCCGCAGCAACGCGCAGCAAGCCGCCGAAGACGCCCAAGCCGCCGCAGAGACAGCGGCTGAACAGGCCGCCACCGCCCAATCCAGTGCCGATGCCCGCACCCGCGCCGCCGACGCACAGCAGGCAGCCGACACCGAACAGACAGCCTTTCCCCGTCAGGAGATCGAGACCGTCGACGCAGCCCACAGCGCCGAGGACACAGCCGAACAACACCTCAACCAGGCCCGCGCCGACGCCGTAAAAGCCACCACCCGTCACGAAGACGCAGGCAAGGCCGTCACCCAGGCCCTACGCGCACTCAACCGCGCCGCAACGCTGCCCGGAGGCGACCTGCTGCGCACCGAAACGAAATACCTCGACGACCGCAGGGAAGCAGTCGCCCGACTCGTCGGCCACGTCCAGGCCTGGGCACCGGCCTCCCACCGAGTGAGCGACCTGCTCAAACGGGCGGACAGCGACCGCAAGGCGCTCGACGAGCGCCACACCCGCCACACCCAAGCTGAGCAGGAAACCTCCCGGATCCAGCGACGTGCCGAGGAAGAAGCCGCCCACGTCGCTGAAATGCGCACCCTGTACGGCGCGCAGTACGAAGAACTGCGCGCCCGCCGGGACACCACCGCCGAACAACTCCACCAGGCCGAAGAACACGCAGAGCGGTGCCTCACCCGCCGACAGGAAGCAGACAGGCAGGCCAGCTCCGCCCAGACCGCCCGGGAAATGGTGGCTCCACGCCGGACGGCCGCCGAACACAACCGGGACGTGTGCCTGGGCCGCCTCGGACGCCTGGCCGACGAACGCCTCGCCGTCCTTCCCGACGACCTGCCCGCCGACAACGGCCGCCCGGCCAACCTCACCGCAGGCCTGGCCTGGGCCCGACACCTGCTCACCGACACGTCCGCCGGCACCGACCGACACCAAGCCCTGGAACGGCAGCGCGACCGCGACCTGAACACACTGGAAACCGCCGCCCGCAAGGCCAGCGCCGGTCTGGCAGGATTCGACCGCCAGGTCACCGTGGTGGGCATCGGCGACACCCCATGGCGACGCGCCGTCGTCGCCGATCCCGCAGCCGTGCGCGGCGAAGACGTCTCCACCACCGTCCACGACCTCAAAGCCACCGCCGCGCAACTTGAGAACGACCTGCGCGCCGACGTCAAGCAGGTTCTCAAGACCAGCCTGTTCACCCGGCTCCAACGCGACATCCAGACGCGCCGCGAGGCAGCCGTCGAACTCGTCAACAAGATCCGCCACACCCTCAAGGACGTCCGCACCGGCGTCGCCCAGGTCGGCGTCCAGGTCGCATGGGACGTCCGGCCCAACGACCCCGAAGCCCAGCACATGGTGGAACTCATCGCCCGTCCGCCCGCCGACGACACCTTCGAAGCGATGTACGAAGCACTGCGCCGACGCATGAAGGAAAAGACCGGCGAACCCTGGGCCGAACGCGTCGCCCACACCTTCGACTACCGCACCTGGTACGAGTGGACGATCTCCGTCACCCACTCCTCCTTCGAGGCCGCCGGCAAAGAAAAATTCCGCGAGATCTCCGTGCGCTCCAACCCCCTGGAAGGCCTCTCCACCGGCGAGCGGCGTCTGGCCACCATGCTGCCCCTCCTGGCAGCCGCATGGTCGATGTACTCCACCAGCGGCTACACAGGTCCCCGCCTGCTCTCCATCGACGAAATCGACGCCGCCTTCGACGAAGCCAACCTGCGCAAGGTCCTGGCCCTGCTGCGCTCCTGGAACTTCGACGTCCTGGCCACCGCCCCAGACATGACCCCCTTGATCAAACGCGAAACCGAGCGCGCCATGATCCACCAGGTCCTCACCAGCGGACGCCGCCGCATCACCGTGCCCTGGCTGTGGCACGGCCACGGCGAACCTCAGCCTCTCACCCTCGACCTCACCCCGGCCCAGCCCGAGGACGCGCCGTGACCGCCGACCGCAGACTCCTCGCCGCCGACCCCGAACTCGCCCCGCTGTGGCAAGCCATCCACAACCGCCTCAGCGCCGGCACCGAGCCCACACACATCGTCGCCGTCACCGTGCCCGGCCTCACCCCCGGTGCCGTGGCCGCCCTGCGATCCTGGCTCGACACCTCCGAACAGCGCCGCCGCGGACGCACCAGCGCACCCCACACCGACCGCGGCACCAAAGTCCCCCTGCAGCCCCTCCTCCAAGCCCTCGGCCTGCCCACCGACGACCTGCAGGCCCTGGTCGAAAACGCAGTCGGCCGCCCCGTCGTCAACCGCAAGCAAGGCCGCCGTGACGTCGACACACTGCGCCAAGACCTCGACCACTATGCGGCCACCCACCTGCCCCACCTGCCCCGGCTGCGAGCCAGACTCCTCATCGGAACAGACCAGAACACCGAGCCCGAGACACGCCGACTCATCGACGCACTCGCCTCCCTCACACGCCACCTGCCCCACACCCCACCCCGGGCCCTGGCCAAACTCGCCCACGACCACGCCGGCGACCCGCACTACTTCGACCCCGTCACCCTGCCCGGGCAACGCCTCATCTCCGCCGTTGCCGAACTGACCGGCCGACCCGAACCCACCCGTCCCGACCACATCCGCGCCTTGCTCGCCGACCACGGCATCCTCGCCGACAGGCTCTCCGCGACCGTTCTGCTCCACCACGTCCGAGCTCTCGGCGACGGACCCATCGACCGGCGGCTCAACGAGGCCACCACCCCCGTCGCCCTCAACCTCCTCGACCTCACCGACACCCCGCCCCGGCTGGCCCCGCAGACCCTCACCGTCGTCGAGAACCCCTCCGTCCTGGAAGCGGCGATGGAACACGCCAGCACTCGGCCGATCGCCTGCACCAGCGGCCAGCTCCGCGCCGTCGACCACGCCCTCCTCCAACTTGCAACAGACCAGGGACTGCAACTCCGCTACGCAGGCGACCTGGACGGCGCCGGCCTGCACATTGCCGCGGCGGTGCAACAGATCTACGGAGCAGAACTCGTCGCCATGGACGCCACCCTTGTCAGGGAGGCAGGCGACCTGCCATCCAGCGTCCCTCTCGGACTCCTGCCGAGCAGTTGTGCCCCCGCGCTGGCCGCCCAACTGCGTGCGTCAGGGCGCGTCCTCTATCAAGAACACGACACTGTGCTCACGCACCTCCTTGACCTGATGCCCCCGGAATCGGGCACGCCACGCTCACCTTCGTAGCGGGTGGATAGGCGATGCGGTGCTGGGGGATTTTGCCGGTTGTCGCTGACGCTGACGTATGGTGCTCACCCGTTGCCGGCATGAGTGACGAGTGGGAATTCGTCAGGCCGTGTCGCCTCCTGCGGGTGAATTCGGCTCCGTCCCGGTGGCTTTGCGTGCTGCGTCGACGAACGCCTCGATGGCTTCGGCTGCCCCCTGGTGGTTGTTGTCGCTGTCGACGATTATCTGCACCGTGCCGTCGGTCTGTTGGGTGAGACTGAGGCGCAGGCGGCTGCGCCGTGCTTGTACCCAGGTGGCTACCGCGCTGACAAGGGCGGTGAGCGCCTCGGGGGCGACCTGGACCAGCAGTCCGGTGAGTTCGCCGCCCAGTGCACCTTCTGCTACGTCCGAGCTGACCTCTTTGAGTCCATCGACGGAAGGTTCCGCGTCCAGTTCGGCCCGGAGGTTCCGCAGGTCGTCCGAATCTTCGGTCATGTGCTCGATGAGGAATTCCATGTTGCCTCTTTCCAAGTGGTGGATTCGGTCATGTTCAGGGGGCGTCGGGGCAGGCGGTCTTTGCCTTGCTGGCGAGGTCCACGGGCCAATGGGCGGCGTCTTGGGCGGTGAACGGGGTGGCGCAGATCTGGCCGATGAGAGCGGACGGGCCCACCGTGGACAGCAGGACCGTGCCGTCCGCCGAGCCGACGAGGAGCCGGTCTTTCGCTCCGAACGCCACGGAGGTGATGGCGGCGGAGCGCGCCGGCAGGCTGGCCACCGCGGTGACGGTCGCGTGGTCGCCTACTTTCACGAGTGCGATGTCGCCCTGGTCGTCTCCGACAGCCAGCAGGGTGCCGTCGCCGTTGAACGCCAGAGCGGTCACCTCCCCACCGTTGGCGGCGGGAATCACGGCGCGATCGTCCTGCCCGACCTCGTCTCCTTCGGCGAGTCGCACGGCGGAGCCGTCTGCCTCTGCCTGTATGCGGCGATGGACCGCCGAGGCCTCGGCCGGACCGGAGAGGACGGGGGTGGGAGGATTGGGCACCTCTTCGGCCGCTGGCCCACCGAGATCCCAGGTGCGGCGTTGGCCGTCCCGGTAGGTGATGCTGAGCCTTGTCGTGCCGGGGGCGAAGTCCAGTCGTGACACGGCTCGTTCCTTGCCCGGAGCGGGAGCCTCGGGCAGGCGGTGGAGGCCGCCATGGCCGTCGAGGCGCCACACGGCCACCGTCCCGCCCGCCATGGCGACGGCGACAACCGTTCCCGAGGAGTCGACCGCGGTGGGACCGGCGGCAGTGGCAGGCCGGATCGCGGTCAGCAGGCCCGGTTGGAACAGGCCGGAGACATTCCACAGCCGCGGCGGGTTGCCCGGGACGGCCAGCAGCGAACCGTCCGGACCGAACTGCCCCACGTCCGCAGTGAGCTCGTCGTGGGGACGGTCAAGGACGGTGACCCGCACGGGTGGCAGGGCCGTACGCAGACGCCAGATCTCCGTAGTGGCCGAGAAGATCGCGAGCATTCTTCCGTCCGGGGAGAAGGAGCAGGAACCACCCTGTGCTGTGAAGCCGCCGACGGGACGGGCGCCACCGTCGGCCAGTCGCCACAGCCGGGGCGCTCCTCCCACCTGCGCGGCTGCGCTGCCGTCAGGGCTGAAGCAGGTGGCGCGCGCCGGTCTGCGCGCCAGCGGTAGCGCGACGGGAGCCTGGGGACGGGCGGCGTCGGAAAGGTGCCAGTTGCCGGCCCGGTCCGCCTCCGCGAGAGTGGTGCCCGATCCAGTGAACACGGCGTAGTCGTCCGGCAACATCCTCTTCCGTGTCGGCCGGGCATCGTGAGGGATCCGCCAGATTTCGGTGGCGAAGGGGGTTGTGGCCCCTGCGTCTTCTTCCTCACCGGCAGTGACGGCGAGGAACGTGTCGTCGGCGCTGAAGGTCAGGCTGGTGGTCACTGCCCCGGCTTCTCCGCTCGGCACGCCGGTGGAGAAAACCTGGGGCGGATGCCGGGGCCGGTCGGTGTCCCAGATCCTGACGGATCCATGGGCGTCGACCCCGGCCAAGATCGTTCCGCGGTGACCGAAAGTGATCTCGCTGACACCGATGCTCGCGGGCAGGACGGCCACACGGTGCCCGTCGGCCGTGGCGTCGAGGGCGATGCCCCTAGCCGTCACTGTGGCGGCTGTTCCCGCTCCTACGGTGAGCCGGGTGCCGCTCAGGTGGCTGGTCACTGCGTTCGAGAGCGGAGTGGGGCGTACTCGTGCCGCGTTCTCCAGCAATGCGGTCCAGGCGGTGGGGGTGCGGGCGGCACGGTAGGCAGCAACAGCGAGTCGGGCCGCCAGATCGGGCTGGCGCGCCGCGGTCACTTGCGCGGCCGCTGCCAGCTGGGAGGCTGTCCGCTCGTGGCGCGCCGAAGCGGAGGAGTGGTGCTCGCCGATGCCGAACCAGATTCCCGCAGTAGCTGCCATGCAGCCCAGGACGGCGATCGTGGCGGTGATCCGTTGCCGCTGTCTGCCCTGACGTCGTTGTTGTATCTCCTGGTCGCGCGAGGCCATTGTGACGTTGAGGTAGTCCCAATCCCGCTGGGTGAGCCCGCTTGTGCCTCCTCGGCGGGCCGCTGCGGCGAAGTCATCGGCGAGGAAGGGGCTCAGGAGGGTGGAGCGGTCAACGCGGCCGTCTCTTTCCCAGCGGAGGGCCTCGGTCTGGATACGCTCGCGGATCGTCAGCCAGGTACGGTCGTCGCGGATCCAGCGCCCCATGCGGGGCCAGGCGTGTACCAGGGCTCGGTGCACGAGGGTGATGCCGCCGACGGTCTCGACGATCAGACGGCGCTCGCGCAGTCGGTCGAGTACCTTCTCCGCTCTGAGGCGGCTGTGCGGATCGCCGCTGTCGGAGACTTCCAGCAGGAGGGTTTCCCGGGGGATGGTCTTCAGCTCGCTGGACACCTCCTGGTCGTTGTGGGCGACGAGATGGAGCAGCAGGACTTGGGCGATGTCACGGTCGGTGGCGTCGAGCTGCAGGAAGCACTGCTCGGCGGTTTCCTTGATGGCGCCCTGAAGTCTGCCGCTGTCCTGATAGGCCCGTAGCGTGAGGCGATCGCGCGGTGAGTGTTCCCAGGTGGCCCGCAATGCCTGGGCCAGGTACGGCAGGAGCCGTGCGGGAGGCAGGTTGGTGCGGGCGTCGCCGTACTGCGGAGCGGTCGCGGAGGCGAACTCGGCACACACGCCGGCCACGAAGTCCTCGTCGGGCACGATGCCTTCCAGCAGCGCGGGTTCGATGATTGCTCGGCGCACCTCGTCCTCGCTGAGCGGGGCCAGGATGTGCTGCGTCGTGGTGAGGGCACGACGCAGGCGGTCGTCGGACTCCTCGAGACGGCCCGAGGATTCCGACGGCACGACGAGCAGCACACGGACTCGGACGGTGTTCTCCGCCCGGTCGTCGTTGAGCAGATGCCAGGGGGCGGGGGCCTCGGCCGCGGCCAGGGCACAGACGGCCGAAACGAAGGCCGTCCGCTCGGGGGCTTCGATGTCGGGACCGTAGATCTTCTCGAACTGGTCGACGATTAGGACGAATTCGGCGGGTACGCCATCGGCCGTGGCGTGCGCGGTCTGTATCTCGCGGGCCACGGCCTGTGCGCCGTCCTCGCTCTCGCGCAGGCGTGACTCGAACACGAGGGGGTCCGCGCCGGGCACGAGCGAGGCAAGATGCCGTGCCAGGTCGTGGACAAGCCGTGGTGATCCGGGGCGCAGCAGGGTGGTGCGGCGGCGGCCTGCGGGGCCTTCGGGGGCTACGGTGGCGAGCCGCGGCCGCAGCGAGGCTTGGACGAACGAGGTCTTGCCCGCCCCGCTGGCTCCGGAGAGAACGACGGGAAGAGGGGGTGACTGCACCGAGGTGAGACTGACGGCGAGGACGTCAGTGTCGTACTCGCGGCCGCGAAACCACTGCCGTTCCTGTTCGGTGAAGGCCGCCAACCCCGGATAGGGGCATCGGCCGGTGGACAGCATGCGGGTGCTCTGGGGTCTGGCTCGGTCGAACGCCTCGGGGTGCGGATTGGGAGCCAGCACGAGACGCCCGGCAGACCCGGAGGCTTTGGGTATGGGTGCCCCTTCCGGCATGGTTTGGCACAGTAGCTCTGCCAGATCTGCGAGTCTGATGTCCGGCCCGAACTCGGGTGCGCCCTTCTCCAGGAGTTCGATGAGGCGGCCGGTGAACAGGGGGAAGTCGGCGCCGGGCGGGGCCATGGCTTGTCGGTCCCGGGTCGCGGCGGCGAGAAAGAAGTAGGACTTCAGGTTCGTCATGTCCGCTGCCCCCCGGTCGGCCATGCAGCAGTCGAGGATGGCCACCACGGCAGCCGGCTGAGGGCGGGATTCCTTGCCGTTGCGGACGATGTCCAGGATGCCGTGAAAGCTGACCTGAGAGTTGGACGAGTAGGCGCCTGGTGCGGTCGGCGGCGCCGAGTGACGCGTCATCAGCCGTAGGCCTTGGCCTTGGCGATCGAAGTCGGGGGCCCCATGGCCGATGAAGTACAGCAGCAGAAGGCCTCCGTCGGCGCGTGATGCAGCGGCATCGACGTAGTCGAGCACCTGCCGGGAGTCCTTGGGGTCATAGAGCTCGCTGACACTGTCCGCAGGCAGGCCGCAGCGTTCGACGAGGATGTCACGTAGGCGTTCCACGGCGCGGCGAGCGGACTTCACCGGAGGCCAGCCTCTGACTCCCGGGCCGTAGGTGCCGTCGGGATCGTATGTTCCGGAGCCGATGAGCAGCGCCTGCGCGCGCCCCGATCCGAGCACACCCTTCGAGCTGGTCATGAGGGTCCTCCTCGTGGCCCGGACGGCGTCTCACGCACGAGAGCGGGCCGCCGCCATCGGCGCAGGCGGTCTGCGCGAGAGCGCCTCGCTACGGTCCGGCAACGGTGGGCGATCTCGGCCTCCAGCTGCCATGCGCGGTGGGCGTCGGCATCTGCGAGCCGGGGCCAGGCAGGGTGCAGCACCGCTTGTTCCTCGTCGGGATCTCCGTAGCGTGCCTGGGTGGCCAGGGAGCCGAGGGCCTGGAGCTGCGGGGCCAGCACGTCCCGAGCCTGGGAGGGCAGGCCCGCGATGAGTTGGTCGGGGCTGCGGGGCGAGCGCCGGCCCAGCAGCCGGTGCCGTACCAGCCGGTCCGCGGCTGTCTCCCAGGCGCCCGTGATCCGTCCGGCCGCCGTGGGATGCAGGCGTGCCTTGCGGCGGCGCAGCCGTGGCGCGACCAGGCGCGCCCAGACGGCGGCGAGCAGGGCCAGGAGGGGAAGGACAAGAAAGACCTGGTAGGGAAAGCGCGGTGCCCCTATGCCACGCGTGGAGCCGGTCGCGGTAGGCGCTGGGGCGGCGGACTGCGCGGTGGGAGAGCGGCTCGGCTGGATGGCGGCTGTCGCAGTGGGCGTCGGCGTGGGACGGATGGAACGCTCGGCGGATGGTGCCAGCCCGGCTTCGGGACCCGTGGTGGCTCGTGGGAGGAAATGGAAAGCCGCCCAGCCGCCGTCTGGTGAGGGGATCTCGGCCCACACCTGTACGTCGCCGCCGCCGACGGCTCGCCATCCGTTGTTGAGCCGGTGGCCGGAGGAGAAACCGACGACCAGCCGACACGGCATGCCCAACTCCCGTGCGGCCAGGGCGAACGAGGTTGCGAACGCCGCAGCCGGGCCCTGCTTGGTCGTCAGGAATCGCTGGACGGAGCCGAGCGACTGACCACCGCCCTCCGCAGGCCGGTACGCGTAATGGGTGCGCAGATGACGGGCGAGCGCCGAAGCCTTCTGGAACGGGGTAGCCGAGGAGGGCAGGCCGGCCGTCGCCGCAGTGAGCCATGGGAAGAGGGCGTCCGGGAGACTCTCCGGCAAGACGTCCGCGTGATCTGGGACCTGTGCCCCGCGGCTCACGCCCACGGAAGGATGCCGCAGTGCACCTGCCCGGTAAGCGGTACCCCGAGTCAGAGCGTGCTGTACCAGGACTGTCCCGTCGCGACGACTGGCTCGAACGGGCAGCCCGGCCACGGAGACCGCATCCGCAGGGACAGGCAGATACGGCCCGGTCAGCGACTCCACGCGGACCCGCGTCATGGCGACGTCCCCCGCCGCAGGCCGGCCAGAGGACAGATAGGCCAAGGACGCGGCCGGCAGATAGCGGGCCGAGGGCCACCACCGGACACCGTCGTAGACGTCGAGACGGGACACGACCCATTCCGAGGGGACGTCACCGGTGGTGTGGAACAGCGTCCGGCCAGGCTGTGAAGCCCACAAAGAGGCCTGCGCCAAAGGATCGAGACCACTGGTTCGCGCGATGGCGGTGCTGCGGTCGAAATCGTACGGCAGCCGTCCACCGAGCCAGCCCGTGCCCGAGGCGACCGCCGCCGCCACACAGGCGAGGGCCAACAGGACGAAGACGCCGCGGTGCCGTGACCCGAGACGGACGGTTTCCCGCCCGCGCACCGTGAGATCGCACGCGGCCGCGACCGTGAACAGGCACGCAGGCAGGACACCCGCTGCGGTTTGGGGCGCGCACAACAGGACTGCCACGGCCATTGCGCCCGTCGCCGGCAGGAGTGCCGCCGGCCCGACAGCGGCCCGCAACCGCAGTTCCGCCGCCGTGGTGGATGCCGCCCACGTCAAAGCGAAGGGCGCGGTCAGTGCCTCCGGACTGCCGGAAGCGGGCAGCGTGACTCCCAGCCGGGACCACACATGCCCGGCGGCCGACGTTGCTGTGCGCAGCGCCTCCCACGGTCCCTGGGTCAGCACAGTCCGGTGGAACAGCAGAGCCGTGCCCACGACGAGCCCGATTGCGGCGAGGACAGGCACATCGGCCTCCGGCCCCCAGGCCGGCCTGACGCGTCGCAGCGCGGCCACCGCGGTGGCCGATACGGTGACTGCCACGAGGACGGGTGCCACCAGATCTCTGTAGTCGAAGGCGTTACCGAAGACGAATCCCGCCGCCGCAGTGGCAGTGGTGAGCCAGACCAACTGCACGAACGCGGCCTTCACCGGGGAGCTCCGGCCCACGCTGTCCACTGTGCCGCCACGGCGCGGGCGTCCCCGCCGTCCACGAGAACAACCCCGCGTCCCCGTGCCCAGCCGGTGACCTCCGTGCGTGTCCGCTGAGGCCCAAGACAGACCACGCGCAATCTCATGGGCGGTACCACCGCCGTCAGAGCGTCCAGCAGGTCCGTCGAGGGCGCACCGGTGACCAGAACTGCGGTAGTTCCCCGGCCCAGCGTCTCGCGGGCGGCGCGGTCGAGTGGGCTCACGTGCCCAGGCGCGCGGTGAGGCGGCGGATCCTCCAACGCGATCGGAGCGAACGCCTGACTGATGTCGTACGGTGCGGAGCGGTCACCTGCCGGAAGCGACCAGACACGCTCTCCCTGTGTGGCCACCAGGTGCACCCCGATGCCCCGTTCTCCGGCGCTGCGGACGAGCGAGGCGGCGAAGTCGACGGCACGCTCGAAATACTCCGCGTCCTCGAATGAGGACACGGCCGTGTCCTGAAGCACGACCAATTCCCTTACCGGGGAATCGCTATGGAGACAGACCAGGACTTCACCGGTACGGGCGCTGTTGGGCCAGTGGATCCGCCGGATGTCGTCTCCCGGCTCGTACCGGCGCACGGTGTCGAACTCGTCGCCGTCGCCCGAGGGCCCCCGCCCCGATGAGACGGCATGTGCAAAGCTGGCCAGAGCCGTCCTAGCCAGAGGCACCTCGGCCGGCCGGACCAGGAGGCGACCCGCAGAAGTCACCGCCACCCGACTCCGGCACAGCCCGAACGGGTCGGTGCGCACCAGTGGCGGCGGTACGACAGAGAACACGCCGTGTTGCATTGCGCGCAACGGCAGACTCCACCGGCCCCCGTCATGCCGCTCGGGCGGTCCCATCACCTCGATGCCGGGCCCCAGAGCGGCTCCCAACTCCCACTCCGCCTCCAGGAACGGACCCAGCGCCGTGGTCTCGACGAGAGCGGTGAGGTGGTCGCCGCGCCGAACCACAGTCACGTCCAGGCACAGGGACACGGCAGCCTGGGGCGCCGTCGCCACCAGCACAGCCGCAGCCAGCGACGCCAGGGCCGCCACACCGGCGACGACACCGAGTGCTGGCGCGGCCAGGAGCACGGCGGCGATCCCGCTGAGCACGGCGGTGGCGAGGACGCCGGCACCGGTTCGGGTGAGGCTCATCGGCTCGGCCTGACCGCCCCGACTGCGCGCTGCACGACCCGCTCCGCCGTCACCCCGCTGAACTCCGAAGCATGGTCGAGGACGAGACGGTGCGCCAGCACGGGGACGGCGAGTGCCTCGATGTCCGCCGGAATCACGTAATGCCGCGCGAGGCTTGCCGCACGAACCCGTGCCGCGCGAATCAGCGCGATGCCGGCTCTTGGGCTGGCTCCCAGGCGCACCGCGTCGTCGGCGCGGGTGCGGCCGAGCATGTGCACCACGAAGTCGTAGAGCTCGTCCTTCACCAGCACCTGCCGGGCTGTCTCGATCATTTCCTCAAGCCGGGCAGCGAGCAGGATGCGCTCCAGCGTGGGCGCCGAGCGCCCCGAACTCTCCTGCCTGAGAACATCCCGCTCGGCCTCGGCGTCCGGGTAGCCGATGCGCATACAGATCAGGAATCGGTCCAGCTGAGACTCGGGCAGTGGATACGTGCCGGCGAAGTCGACCGGGTTCTGCGTGGCCACGACCATGAACGGGCGCGGCACGTCCATGGCGATACCCGCCACTGTGACCTGCCGCTCCTCCATGACCTCGAGCAGAGCCGACTGGGCCTTCGGTGAGGCCCGGTTGACTTCGTCGCACAGCACTACGTTTGCGAAGACGGGCCCTCGGCGGAACGTGAACCCGGTTCTGCTCTCGTCGAGGATCTGGGTGCCGGTGATGTCCGAGGGAAGGATGTCCGGGGTGAACTGGATCCGGTGGAAGGTGCCCTCGACTGCGCGGGCCATCGCCTGGGCCAAAGAAGTCTTACCGAGTCCTGGATAGTCGTCGATTAGGAGATGGCCCTCGGCGAACAGGGCGGTGAGGGCGAGTTCGATCTCCTTGCGCTTGCCGAGGATCACCCGGCCGATGTGATCGGCCAGCATGCCGAAGTCCGCGGCGAAACGTCCGCAGTCGTCGGAACCTCGGCCGTACGGCAGTGTCATGCGTCCCCCTGAGTGCTGGTGCGCCCTCGTGGCGCGGTGATCCGCCGGGTCACCCGAGCTTCCACAGCTGTACGGTCATGGCGTCGGCCACGCCCAGAAGCCCGGTGCGCGGGTCGAAGGCGAGCTGGTGGATGGCGTTCGGCCGACGGGTGAGCGTGCGGATGAGGGTTGGTGCACGTCCAGCGGCGGTGTCCCACAGCTTCACAGTGCCGTTGCCCTCACCCGTGGCCAGCACCGCGCCGGACGGGCTGAACGCGGCAGCAATGACCTTGACGGAAGCGGGCAGCTCTCCGACAACTCCACCTCCCACCGTCCGTATCGCCGCTGACGGACCTTCGCCCGGAGCCAGCAGGTACCGGCCGTCCGGGTTGAACACCACAGGGGAGATCCCGCTGCCCACACGGACCGTCGAGGTGACGGCCGGAGCCTGGACGTCGGTGACGTCGACGAGGTGCAAGTAGCTCGCATCCGTCGTGGTGTGGTAGCTGAGGACGGCCATAGTCCGGTTGTCAGGGCTGAAGCCGATATCCAGGATCTTGACCAGATGCCCGGTGATGCCCTCCACCCAGGCGGCACGCTCGGGGGCGACCGGGTTGGATGTGTCCCACAGAGTGACGACGCCGCCCCCGGCACCGCCGGTCTCCGCCGCGAGGGCCTTCCCGTCGGGTCGGACGGCGGCGATAGAGCCGATGCCGCGGTCCTGGCTGCCCTCGATCGTGGTGGCGGACAGCAGCCGGGGAGGGCCAAAGTCCCCAGCCGCGTAGATGCTGAAATCCTGATAGTGGTTGTCGGAACGACGGCCTGCGACGAACAACAGGCTTCCACGTGCGGCGTAAACGGTTCCGCGGGTGTCGCCTGCGTCGCTGTCGGACACGGGGTACATGCGCCGGGGGTGTCGTGGGTCGGAGACATCCCACAACTGACCCGAGCTTGGGCCGTGTGCGGTCATCAGGCGGGCCGAAGCCGGATCCCACGCCAAGCTGGTGAGGCGGTAGTCATTCTGCGGGGCGATGGCCAGTGTTTTGAGCAGCGTGGGACCCGAGCCGCCGGGAGAGGGCGTCGGGGCCGGACCTGACGCACTGTTTCCGGCAGAGGGAGCGGGGCTTCCGGTGGGGGAGAGGGAGGGCGACGGACGCGCGCTGGCGGTGGGTGAGGAGATGGAGGGAGCAGGGCTTGGTGTGACCGTGGGGCTGGGGCTCCGCGACGAGTTGGTGTGCACGGCCGGTCCGCCGGAGTACGTGGGTGCCGTGGCGGGTGTGCGCGGATACTTCGTCAGCACACGGATCGTGCCCTGGCATTCCACCATGGCTTGTGGTCCGGCCTCGTCGTTGCCCCACACGAGTCCGTTCTGCACGAATACACTGATCCGCGCGTGCCCGCCAGGATGCGCCAGCTTGACGGTCCGCACAGTCCGGCCGGTGCGCGTGTCCACCACGAGCACGGTGCCGGAGCTATCGTCGGGAACGTAGACGCGCGCCCCGGCGGCGACAGGCCGTCCGAGTCGGGCGGAGCGGGCTACCGGAAGGTGGAACGTAGCCGTTTTGCCTGTCCCGGTGTCCACAACGGCGAGCACCTGGGCCTGGCGGAGGACGAGGGGCACTAGCGACGAGGCTGAGGGTACGCCGAGTCCAACATCGGAGGCGGTCTCGACGCGGTCTGCGAGTGACACAGTCCGCCGGGTTCCCGTCGTATCCAGGACGGTCAACCGCAGGGACTGGGCGTCGAGCGCGACCACGGCGGTGTGCGCCGCGGTTGTCAGTTGGAGGGGGCCTTCGACGCTCTTCAGATGTACACGCTGGATGATGCGGCCGCCGTCGATGTGTAAAAGGGTCGCGGACGAGGCCTGAGCGACCCACAGAGAACCCTTCTCTCCGGCGGTGGACGCCACCACGGGGCCGTCGAGATGCACCTTCGCTCCCCTATCGACAGTGTCATCAATGACAGGAGAGGAGACGACATCGACGCCAGTGGGCGCCGTCCGGGAACTCCCGTGCCGTTCAACGCCGTAGACCGTGGAACCCGACACGACGAGCAACTCGGCGCCCACGGGTCGGGAGTTTGCCCGGAAGCGTTCCTGGGCGTCGTCCACGCTCCACACTGTGCCCCCGGAACGCAGTACGACGTTACTGCCCTGCTGCACGACCGCGACGGGGCCCACGGTCGTGCGGTCAGGTAAAGGTAACTGTGCCTGAGGCCGGCCTGTCGCTCCGTCCACTTTGGTGAGCAGTCCCGCTGGGCGTGACAGCAACCACGCCTGTCCCGCCTCAAACTGAGGCCCCGAGTCGCCGGATACCTGGTGGAGGACCACGGGTCCCGCGACACACACCAGACCCAGGCATCCCGCGACGACGGCGTTGCGCCGTGACCGTCCCAGAAGCATCGTGTGTCTCGTCACGACCCCACCCCTCTTGCACCGTCAGACCGCGACGGAGACATGCCCCCGCGGCAGGACACAGACCGTCCACGCACCCATGGGCCGGGCCTGCGTCGGCAAGGTATAGCCGTGACCGGCTGACCACCGACAGATGACAGAAAAGTGTCGATATTGCTCATTCATGGCTGAGTGGCGACCGGTTAATCAGAGTGGCGCCCTCTTGGGCTCCCCTGATGGTCTGCGGGGCAGTGTCAGTCGAACGGAAAAGGTAAGAATCCGGCGATGGCAGTTGAGCGGGCGGAAGGACCGAACTCACGCCCGCGGTCCTACAGCGGATGGCCTACTCTCCCCCTCCAAGACCACAGGGGGGCATGATGCGGTTGAATCGCGGGAGGACTTCGGGCCCTGAACGGCCGTGACCGGTGCACGCGAGGGGCCGGCAGGGGATTCGAAAAGCCCTCGGGCCTTGCTTGCCCGGGTTCGCTCCAGTCGTACGTCTTCCGGAGGGCGCTGGGCGGCCCGTGAAGTCGACGTGGTCCGGCTCGACCACTACCATCTCGGCCCCGATGTCGGATGCGATCCGGGCCGCGATCTGCGACTCGTCGAGCCGGTCTTGTCCCGGGTAGCGGACGGTGACGCAGACCGGCGGCCGCAGCAGATAGGCGAGCACCGACGAATCGAGGCCGCCCGAGAGTAAGAGCGCGAAGTCGCAGGCCGGGGCTCGCAGCGGGACCTGCTCGGCCAGGACGACGGAGAACTTCGCCAGGGCCTCGCTGTAGGTGCCGGTGAAGGGCTGCTGGTCCTGAAGGTTCCAGTAGGTGTGCTGGTCCAGGGAGCCGCTCGCGATGTCGAAGGCCAGCAGAGTGGCCGGGGCCAGCAGTTGGATGCCCTGGAACGGGGTGTCGACGCCGACCGGTGTCTCGATCGCGATCATTTCGGGCCGCAGGACGAGCGGGGCGGTGCCGTAGCCGGTGAGGGTGGTGATCTCGGAGGCGAACGCGAGGCGGCCGCCGTCCAGGCGCCAGTAGGGGGGCTTCTCCCCGAGCCGGTCCCGGGCGAGGAACAGCTTGCCGACGCGTGGGTCATAGACGGCGAGGGCGAACATGCCGTCCAGCCCGTCCAGGCAGGACGGCCCGATCTTCGCCCAGGCCCGCACCACGAAGTGCGCGTCGCTCTCCCCGGCGGCCAGCGGGATGCCCCAAGCGGCGGCCTGCTGCCGGTAGTTGTAGATCTCGCCGTTGAAGGCCAGCAGCACCCCCGACTCGCGCTCCAAGTAAGGGCCGGGCATCGCCTGCGGGTCGACGATCAGCAGCGTGTTCATGGCCAGCACCGCCCGCCCGTCCGAGCTGGCGGTGTGCAGGGTGCCGTCCGGTCCGCGGTGGGCCTGCGAGGCGCCCATCGCGTCGACTGTGCTCTCGTGCCAGACGGCGTCGGCTCCGGCCAGGCCTGCGATTCCGCACATATCTGGTTCACCCCCGAGTCAGTGGTGGCGCCTTAACGGCGACCGCCGCCGGAAGGAGATCCGTGCCGGTTCCGGTGGCGGCCTGGGCTCTCATCACAGCCGCCCGGCAGATGTGCGGGGAGGGCTCGCAGGGGGGCTCACAACTTGCAGATGCGGTTCACACGGGCCCGGAAGGCAATACCCTCGGTGACCCAACACGCAGAACGCGTACGGCTCTTCGCCCCGGGCGAGTACAGACTTACGTGCTCAGCTGTCTGTTCGAGTCGGCCGTGATCCCGGAGACCGGCAAGGGAGAGGTCGTGGCATCGACCACCCGCCGGACCCGTCCGCCGAATGCGGACCTGGCCCGGCTCATCGAAGCCAGCGGCGCGAGCCACAAATCCCTGGCTCTGCGCGTCAACCAGCTTGCCCATGCCGCCGGGATAGAGACGGACTACTCACATACCTCGGTGGCGAACTGGTGCAGGCGTGGGATGACGCCGAAATGGCCGGTCCCGAAGCTGTTGTCGCAGGCCATCGGCGAGAGGCTCGGCCGGCCGGTCAACCTGGGTGAGATCGGTATGGGCGAGGCGGAGACAATCGACGCGTCGGTGGGGTTGGATTTCCCGCGAGACCCCGCCGACGCCGTCCGCGTCGCCACCATGTTCTGGAGCTCCGTGAACCGCCGCGACTTCCTGGCCGGATCCGGCTTCGCCGCCTCCGCCTTCAGCACCCCCGTCACCCGATGGCTCGTCACCCCTGCGGACGAGACCGCCGACCACAGCAGCGGCCAGCAGGTCGGCCGGGCCGACCTCGACGAACTGCGCGAGGCCGCCGACGGCGCGAGGCGGTGGGACTCCAAATACGGCGGCGGGAACTGGAAGGCCAACTCCGTCACCGACTGCCTCGACCACAAGGCCGGACCGCTGCTGCAAGGATCGTTCTCCGACGAGATCGGCCGTGAACTCTTCTCCGTGACAGCCGAGTTGTCCCGGCTCGCCGGCTGGACGGCCTTCGACGTCGGCCAGCACGATGCCGCCCAGCGGCACTTCATTCAGGCCCTCCGTCTCGCCCGCGCGGGCGGTGATGTACAGCTGGGCTGCTATGTGCTGACCACCATGGCCATGCAGACCCTGATGCGGGGCTTCGCGTCGGAGGCCGTGGACATGGCCCAGGGCGCCTTCAACCGGGCCAAGGGCCAAGCCGTTCCCAGGGTGCTGGCGTTCACCAAGCTGATCGAGGCCCGCGCCCACGCCCGCAAAAACGACCCCCGGGCCGCCTCCCTGGCCCTGGAAGCCTCCGAGGACCTCCTGGGCCAGGCGAAGGACGACAGCGGCGACGAGCCCGCATGGATCGACTTCTATGCGCACTCCCGCTTGTCGGCGGACGCCGCCGAGGTCTTCCGGGACCTGAAGAACCCCAAGGCCGCCCTCGGCTGGAACAAGCAGGCCGCCGCGATGCCGACCGGGGCCTCCACCCGCTCCGTCGGTATGCGGCTCGCCATCGTCGCAACCGCCCACCTCCAGGCCCGCGACCTCGACCACGGCCTCGAACTCGGCAACCGGTCCGTCGACATCCTCGCCCGCGTCCAGTCCACCCGTGCCAAGGACTACGTCCGCGAGTTCAATACCGCCCTCGCCCCCTGGCGGCGCGAGCCGGCCGTCCGCGAGTTCATCCACCGCACCCACACCGAACTCGGCATCGCCGCCTGAACGCGGCCAGCCGGTGTGACGCACTCGATCGATCTGCCGCCAGCCGCCTGCGCGGTGCTGCGAGCCCCGCGGCAGGCCATTGAGTCGGCGGCTGCGGGCAGGCCCCGCCCGTAGGCGCGCTGCTGGCCTACGTGATGATTCGGCTCGGTTGGGAGGACCCGTCGGTCCGACCATTTGCCGAGTACTTCAGACTCTCCCGGCTCCTCTTGCGCGCCTCGGGTGGCGCCGCCAATCTCTTTCCCACCGGCCTCGCACCGGATACGGAATAAGGAAGCGCTGAACAAATCAACGGACTTTCTCGAAGAGCAGCCCTGGTCGTGGGACGAGAAGTCACTCAGTCTTGAATAAGGGGCGTCACCAGGCGGTGCTGTTCGGGGGCACAGATTGCTGGCTTGCGCGCTCCGGTCAGTGGGGAAAGGTCACTGCGCGCTCCAGCCAGCCGACCGCCTGCAGGTCCTGGGCGAGCCAGCGGTATGCGAGGTTCGTGGCCTGGCGGTCATGGTAGGGAAGCAGCGTCTCTTGATGGACGATGCCGGGGAGGCGGAAGGCTGAGGAACGGTCCTCGCGCAGCCTCGCCCAGAGAGAGTCGGTGAAATCATGAGGCTCATCGGTGAGATGGAGGTCGACGACAGGCTGGTCGTGTGGGGTAGGTGCCGCATCGGGGCGCAGGGCGTACATGACTGTGGCGGGCTGGGGCTGCGACGCGTCGGGGGGCATGGTCACGATGCCTTCGGCGCGGACGGGGAAGATGCTGTACAGGCCGAGCGCGGCCCCGAACCGGGGGAAGTTGAGCTCGACCAGGTCGCGGTAGCCGATGAGCGCGTCGCGCAGCACGTCGGCGTTGATGGACCGGGTGAGCTCGGGGGAGTAGGCCTGCCAGAAAAAGCGGTGTGAGCCGTGCGCCCGGTCGCCCGGCGGGCGGGGGTCGGCGAGTGCGTCCCCCTGCACGTGCTCCACGTGTGCACTGAGCCAGCGGACATCATCAGAGTTGATCTTGTAACTGGAGCCGCCCCATTGCCACGATGCCCAGACGGTGTTGGCGACCTCATCCATCAGGATGTCCAGCTCGGGCTGCAAGTCGCTGAGAGAGATGTGCCGGCCGACCCGGGAGGGGCGGCCCTTGGCCATGATCTGCCGCGCGAGGAACCATGTGCGTTCGGTGGCCAGAGGCGAGGTAGGCGCAACGGGCAGGGTGCGTTGCTGCATCCGGCTGGCCAGGGCGGGGCGCAGCCGGGAACGTGCCTTGTCCCAGCAGGCCAGGCGTCCGTGCGGGGCGGGGAAGCTCCGCAGGTCGTGAAACTTCGTCAGGGGCGCGGGCATGTCCGCGAGACCGGCCCACACAACGAGGTCTTCGTCCAGGACGCCGGGGCGTGCCTGCGCGACGGTCAGCCAGTCATGGTCGAGTTGGACGGCCCACGGAACGAGCCTGCCCCGCTCGTGCGGGGCGAGAAGAGGGCCGATGCTCTCAAGGCCGGCAAGCCAGCCCAAGGTGGCGTGCCGCAGCCGGCGCGCCACCTTCGGCACGCGGCCCTGGCCGCCGTCGGACGCTTCGTGTGCCGACACGGCCGGGGAGAGGCTTCTGCCTCTGGGGGCCGCCGCGATCTCGTCCAGGACCCAGGAGGCCGCTGCCGGGTTGGTTCGTGCCAGGGTGTCCAGGTGTGTCTCGGCGTCCCCGTCCTCCGCCGTCGCCACGGCGAAGGCGATGGCGTATCGCCAGTGGGGGAAGGACGTGGGTGCGGCGGCGGACCTGAGCGGTGTCTGTCCTTCCCGCAGTGCCTGGGCGGCGAAGTGCTGCTCGAACAGGGGGAGCGCGAAGCGCAGCAGACCGTCGTCGTGGACGACGAGGCCGGTTTCCTCCAGCTCCCAGACCAGATGCTGCTGGGCAAACGAACTGGCCTGGACGGGGCCTTGCTGATCCAGGATCCGCGCGGCGAGGCGGGGCAGCGCTTCCCATACGTCCCGTGAGGCCTGCGGGTGCTCGCGCTGGAGGATGTGGGTGGCGAGCTCGGAGAGCAACTCGCGCGCGGTGACGTGCGGGTCGCCGCCGACGCGCAGGCGGCTGGCGAGGGCGTGAACCTGCAGGGGACTGGTCAGCAGCTGCCGCGTCTCGTGCCGTTCCAGAATCCTGGGAGGTTCCTCGCCGAGCACGGTGCGCAAAAGGTCCAGACCCCGTCGCACCGGCCAGGGCGGCACGGGCAGACGTTCGCCGTCCTCCACGCTTCCCGCCCCCGGCCGGGTGGTCGCCAGCACACTCACGTGAGGCCAGACCAGCACCAACTGCCGCGCATCACACAGAAGTTGGTCGGCCTGCCGAGGACTGACCGCGTCGAGGTTGTCGAGAACCACCCGGCACGTGCGCACCGGGTCGCCTCCCAGGGTTTCCTGGACAGCCTGGGCCAGCGTGGAGGTGATCTCCCGGGCCTCCAGCCACAGCGGAATGTCGATCTCCGAATCGGCCCACGCCTGGGTCAGCCCCTGACTCCACCAGCGTTCGGTTTCCTCACTCTTGCCCGCCCCCATGGGCGCGGCCAGGACCCGGAGGGCGCCCTCGGGCACTGTCACCACCGGACCGGCGTGCTCTGCCTTCCAGGCCAGGACGGCACTCACACGGTCGACAGGGGTGCTGCGCAGGCGTACGAGGCTGCGCGCCCGGCAGCTGCGTGAGGCCAAGTCGAGCGCGTCCTGGCGAGAGCGAAGGCGCGGCGTGAACGGCAGCACGGCGCTCAGGTGCTCCACGAGGTCGTCCAGGCTGAAGGAGACGGCAGCGACCTGGGCCGCCTCGTCGTCGCTCAGCAGCAGGCCCACCGCGCGGGAGCGCGTCTCGATCTGCGTCTTCTTCCAGGCGCGCAGGAGATCTGCCGGATAGTCCTCGGGTGTGGCGTCGATCTCGGAAGCGTGCCGCTCGCACAGCAGGATGAGGTTGCCGAAGCTGCGGTTGTCCTGCTTGCTCATCTCCGGATCCCACCGCGGCCCTCCTTCACTGCGGGCGTGGATGTGCGCGATCCGGCTGTTGAGCAGGCGCTGGCCGGTCGTTGGGTTCTCCCGGTACAGCGGCTCCCCGCAGTCCGGGATCCCGCAGGCCAGCGCGGTGGCGTACAGCTCCTTCACGGTGCTTTCGGTCGGTGGGGCATGCCGAACGGGCACACGGCTGGCAGATGGGATGTCGGCACCCATGAGCACAGTGTGGCGGGCCGCCGCCACCAGCGCAGACAGACCCTCCGCTCAGCCCGGTCTTACCGCAGGTTGGTCCGGTCAGGATCCGGTCCGTGGTCTTCTCTGCCAGCTTCGTAAGCGGCCACGTCGGGCTCATGATCGAGCCAGTGCTGGCACACGGTCCAGTGGATGCGCGGGCTGCCCGCGTCGCGGAGGAAGGCATCGGCGACAAGGTCCCGGGTGCACGTCTTCGTGCCGTGTGCGCTGCACACGGTGTCATCGCGCTGCGGCCGCGCGGTGCTCCACCGCACGATCTGCACAATGTGCGACTTCATCCCGACACCGTAGCCCGGACGGGTGCACACAGCGTCAGGCGGGCTCAACTCCCCTGCGCCGGGGCGGTCATGGGCCGGTAGGGGAGTCTTTGTAGGCCGCCTCGATCGCACCGGCATTGATCAGCGCGATCCGCAGCTGTTCATGCTCGGCCGTGCCCTCCGCGCTGCTGCGGGCGAACAGCCGGGCGGCGTGTCCTTGGATCTCCTGCCGCTCGAACGGGTCCACGGGGGCGTTGAGCAGTGCCGCGGCGATGCGCAGGGCGTCAGCTGAGTCGGGGTGGCGCGCTGCACGTTCGGCGACCGCGTAGGGCGCCTCCACCTCCGGCTGCCGGGCCACGGTACGGGCGGTCAGCTCCAGCCAGGTGACGTCGTCGAGGGGGTCGGCGTAGGCGAACCGCCCTGTGCCGGTGAGAGCAGCGGGTACCAGCTGAGCTTCGAGCGCGCCGCGCCACAGTGCTGCGGCGTGCTCGGGCCACGGGCTTGCTTCCTCGCAGCCAATCACGGCTCCGGCGAGGCGGGACAGCATCTCGGACACCGCTGGGGGCCCGCCGTCCTGCGCTGCGAGCTCTGCCAGCAGTGCCGGGGGCGGGCCCAGGGCCTCGGAGCCGTCGAGAAACACCAGAATGATCTTGTCGAGGACTGGGATGCCCTCCGGGCCGGCGGCTGCCTGCAACAGCGCCACACGGTTCAGCCGTGCCAGAACGCCCGCGTATGGGTGTCCGTGCCGTAGCCAGGCGGCGGCGGCACGCCAGGGGGCGTCGAGCGCGTAGAGCCGGTCGGCGTGTTCCTCGGCCCATGCCGCATCGACGTGTGCCAGCTGGCCAAGACAGAAGCCTATGACCGCCAGGGCCTGGTCGTCAGGCTCCTCCTCCAGCAGCCCGGTCAGCACAGTGCGGACCGGGTCGACCAGAGCCTGGCCAGTGCGCTGAGCCTGCTTAAGGCCCCAGGCGATCAGTGACAGCAGCGCCGCCCCGCCCGGCTGGTCGATGGCCGTCAGCAGCGGCTGCGGGGTATCGGTACGAGGCTGCGCCCAGCCGGTGACCAGGCTCTCCAGCCACTCGACGGCACCATCTGCCTCGCCTGATGCTGCATCCAGCAGCAGACCGCTCTCCCACGCCCGGTGCAGCAGATTGCAGATCACCCGCTGCAACTGCCCTGTGCCCGGCCCATCGTGCCCGGCACCCGGGCGGGCAGCGAAGGCAGCTAGGACGATCGGAGCAAGCTCGCCGTCCGCGAGCTTTCCCTCACGGGCGGCCCGGTGCAGGGAGGTGAAGTAAGCGGCCAGCGCAGTCGGGTCACCGGCCACGGCCCTTGCCACGCCGTCCGGGTCGCGGGCCCACGGCTGCGGATCCTCGGCCACCAGAGCGCTCAGCAGACCGGCACGAGCGCCACTGGCGTCCACGTCGGTGCGCTCCACGGGCGCGGCGACCAGCCGGCCGGCCGCGGCCGCCGGCCCCTCTTCCACGGCACAGGCAGCGAACGCCTCAGCTGACAGACCGCCATGGCTCTCAATCCAGGAGGTGACCCGCATGACCGGTTCCGGGCGCGTGGGCACAGGCTGCCCCGTCAGCGCGGCGAGCGTCTCCAACAGCGGCTGCCAGGCCTCGAGCACGTCCTGGGTCAGGACCGGGGACAGCTCCCAGACGGTGTGCCAGGCAGGCGGCAGCGGTTCGGACGCCGTCTCATAGGCGTCCTTCCAGGCGGCGATCTCCTGCGCGGACGGCGCCTGTCCGAGACTGCGGGCCAGCACATCGTGCAACCCGGCCCGGTGCTCGTCGGGGCAGGCCTCCTCGATCAGCGCGAGGAAGTCCGCGACATCCGCCCGCGGGGATCCGGAAGCCGCAAGCCGACCCGCCAGCGGGAGGGCCTGCTCCCACCAGGTGCCGGACGACGCCGGGTCTGCCCGGTCATCGCCGTAACTCTCCAAAAGAACGACCGCGCGCAGCCGGTCGGCCGCAGCACCGGCTGACAGCTTGTTGTCCAGCACCCGCAACCGTTCGGATAGCGGGACGCCCAACCGGGTATCGTCCCCGGCCAGATCGAGCACGGCACGCATCAGCGTGAACAGCACGCTGCGCGGCGGATCGGCCAGAGCAATCTCCCGCAGGTCGTTGACCAAACTGAGCTCCCACTCCTGAGCCTGCGCCAGATGCACGGCGAGCACAGAGGCAAGAGCGGACCGGGTAATCACCCCCAACCGATCCCCAGCAGCGCGCAGTCGGCCCTCCGGGTGAGCGGTCTCGACCAGGCTGCGCGCCAGCTGCGCCGCCTCCCACGACTCATGGACGCCGAAAGGCGGCTTACGCAGCACGGCTTCGACGACCCGCACCCACGGCCCAGTACGGTCCGACACCGCAACACCCCTGGCCCAGTAACCGACGCGCAGCAGCACATGACGGTCCTGCTGCGCGTCGGCGATCTGCAGCATCACCTCACACGCCGTCATACCGCCCTCGGCCACCAGGCCCACCGCCATGCCGACCGCTCCCGGGCCAGGCGCCTCGATCACGGCAAGATGCTGCTCCACCCACGCGCACACCTGCGCTGCATCGGCCTCCAACTGCCCCCGCAGGTAAGGAAGAGCTGGCCACCGAGATGCCTCCGGGAGCAGCCGGTCCAGCGGCAACAGACCAAGCCAGCGCGGGCTCACTGCCGCGCGGAAGAAGTAGTCGCCGGCGCGAGGATCCGACATCGACGCGATCTCAGCGGCATCCTGCGGCGACGGCTGCTCGCTCAGCGCCAGCTGGCGCAGCCGTTCGGCACGCTCCGGCAGCCCCAGAAACAGCTGCTCGAAGGCCGCCACCACGCCCTCGAACCGCTCGCGGGACTCCTCGGGCGTGGCGCCCGAACCGTGCAGGACACCAGAGGTGTCTCGATAGAACCGGGTCCAGGACTTGCGGACGGCCTCCACCTCGGCCAGCCCCATCTCCTGCCGCGTCAACTCCTGCACCAAGTACCCGATCTGACGGATACGCCGACCGCCCGGATTGCCTTCCTCCGCACGCAGCACATCGACCGCGGCTGCGAGTTCGTTCAGCAGCCCCTCGGGAACCTGGCCGCCCGCACGCCAGGCATCGACGGCAGACTTGGCAACATCGGTGACGGCCTTCGTCACCGCCTCAATACCTGTGATGTCCCTCGGGGCCAGATTGAGGATGCTGTCGATCGCCCCTCGGCAGCACGACTGAGCCACCTCGTACGGCGCGCTCCACCGGCCAGGATCGGACAAGACCGCCGAAGCATCCCGCAGGAGGTTCAACGCCCGCTCACCGTGAGGCCCTTGAGCAGCCAAGGCCATCGACAGTTCAGCGGACACGGTGAAACCGGCGCGGTCGGCATCGCCGCCCGCAGAGTCCTTCGTGGCAGTCACCCGGCCACCGTAACGGCCCCATGGCCGTGACAACGGCCAGCCTCCAGAGGCGAACGCCAAGACTCGCACGGGCCGACAAAACGGCGGCATACCACGGCACTTGCCGACGCACGCTCAGCGAGTCAGCACGGTGCGGTCCCGCCGGCAGGCGGGACACAAGCCTCTTGCTGCAAGCGGGCCGCCAGGCCCGCTCAACTCCCTCAGAAACCAACCAAGTTGGCCCGCCAGGGCCAACCCGATCCCCGACAGGCAACTGCAAAGGCAGGACAGACAACCTAACGAGGCACAAGCCGAAGTGACATGAAAGCCAAGCAGAGCTCCCCGCCAAGGGGAGCGGAGCCAACTCAAATAACTGTGCAACCCCCAGCTATGACATCGGTTCCGCCGGCAGGCGGGACACAAGCCTCTTGCTGCAAGCGGGCCGCCAGGCCCGCTCAACTCCCTCAGAAACCAACCAAGTTGGCCCGCCAGGGCCAACCCGATACCTGACACACAGTCGTGCCGTCAGGCACGACGACGGCACCTAACGGGCCGTCAGGCCCGTAGTTGGCCGCCAGGCCAACTAAAGAGCCGC